>NZ_CP142360.1:0-5468924 GCF_035918355.1 Mycobacterium sp. 3-98
ACCCGACGGGCTCTCGGTGACCTGGATGGGCGTGGCGACGCTGCTGATCGACGACGGCTCGTCGGCGTTGATGACCGACGGCTACTTCTCCCGGCCGGGCCTGGCCAAGATCGCGGCCGGCAGGGTGGCGCCGTCGCCGGCCCGCGTCGACGGATGCCTGGCCCGCGCCAAGGTGTCGCGACTGGCCGCCGTCATCCCGGTGCACACCCACATCGACCACGTGCTGGACTCCGCGCTGGTCGCCGACCGCACCGGCGCGCAGCTGATCGGCGGCCAGTCCGCGGCCAACGTCGGGCGCGGCTACGGCCTGCCGGAGAACCGGATCGTCGTAGCGGTCGACGGGCAGCCAATTCGGTTGGGCGACTATGAGATAACGTTGGTAAAGTCCCACCACTGCCCACCCGACCGGTATCCCGGCGTGATCGACGAACCGCTGATCACCCCGGTGAAGGCGTCGGCGTACCGCTGCGGCGAGTCGTGGTCGACGCTGGTGGCCCACCGGCCGACGGGCCGGCGGCTGCTGATCCAGGGCAGCGCCGGTTTCGTCAAGGGGGCGCTGGCCGGCCACCGCGCCGATGCCGTCTACCTGTCCGTCGGGCAGCTGGGGCTGCAGCCGCGGTCGTATCTGGTCGACTATTGGGCCGAGACCGTCCGCGCGGTGGGCGCTCGCCGGGTGATCCTCATCCACTGGGACGACTTCTTCCGCCCGCTGACAAAGCCGTTGCGCGCCTTGCCCTATGCGGGCGACGACCTCGACGTCTCCATCCGCGTCCTCGATGAGCTGGCCGCACAGGACGGTGTCGCGCTGCACCTGCCGACGGTGTGGCGGCGCGAGGACCCGTGGAGCGAAGCGGTCTAGACGTTGGCACTGACCGTCGCGCTGTTGCTGCTCGCCGTCGTCCTGGGGTTCGCCGTCGCGCGCCCACGGGGCTGGCCCGAGGCGCTGGCCGCGATCCCGGCCGCCCTCGTCCTGGTCGGGATCGGGGCGGTCTCGGTCCAGCAGGCGGCCACGGAGATCGCCGACCTGTCCGAGGTGGTCGCCTTCCTCGGGGCGGTGCTGGTGCTGGCCAAGCTGTGCGACGACGAGGGCCTGTTCGAGGCCGCCGGCGCGGCGATCGCGCGCGGACGCGTCGGGTCGGGCACGCTGCTGCGGCGGGTGTTCGCGATCGCGTCGGGGATCACCGCCGTGCTGAGCCTGGACGCCGCCGTGGTGCTGCTGACCCCGGTGGTGCTCGCCGCCGTGCGGCGGCAGCGCACTCGGGTGCGGCCCTACGCCTACGCCACCGCCCATCTGGCCAACGGCGCCTCGCTGCTGCTGCCGGTGTCCAACCTGACCAACCTGCTGGCCTTCCACACTGCCGACATCTCGTTCACCAAGTTCACGCTGGTGATGGCGCTGCCGTGGCTCGGCGCGGTGGCCACCCTCTACGTGGTCTTCCGCTGGTTCTTCGCCAAGGACCTACGGGTGCAACCGAACCCGGAGCAACGCGGCGCGCCACCACGCCCGCCGGTGTTCGTGTTGGTGGTCGTCGCGCTGACGCTGGCCGGGTTCGCGGTCGCCCAGTCGGTGGGGGTGGCGCCGGCCTGGGTGGCGCTGTGCGGCGCCGCGGCGCTGGCGGCGCGCAGCCTGCGCCGCCGCCATACCTCGGTGTCGGAGATCGTGCGCTCGGCCAACGTGTCCTTCCTGGTGTTCATGCTGGCGCTGGGGGTCGTGGTGCGGGCGGTCATGCTGGGCGGGATGGACCGGGCGATGTCGGCGGTGCTGCCGTCGGGCTCGGGCCTGCCCGCCTTGCTGGCGATCGCCGCGATCGCGGCCGTGCTGGCCAACGTCGTCAACAACCTGCCCGCCACCCTGGTGTTGCTGCCGCTGGTCGCCCCGGCCGGGCCGGTGGCGGTGCTGGCGGTGCTGATCGGGGTCAACATCGGCCCCAACCTGACCTACGTCGGGTCATTGTCAAACCTGTTGTGGCGGCGCGTGCTTCGCCAGCACGACGTCGACGCCGGGGTCGGCGAATACACCCGCCTCGGGGTGTGCACCGTGCCCGCGTCGCTGGCGGTGGCGGTGCTCGCGCTGTGGGCGTCGGCGCGGGCGCTCGGCCTCTAAACCCGACGGTATGCCGGCGGCAACGGCATGGACAGCTCGGCCAGCACACCCCGCAGCGCCGTCGGATAGTCGGTGATGATGCCGTCGACCCCGTACCCGATCTGCCGGCGCATGGCGTCGACGTCGTCGACCGTCCACGGAATGACCTTGAGCCCCAACGCATGCGCGCGGTCGACGTACGGCTTGCCGGCGACCAGCCGGTAGTCCGGTGAGACGGCGTCGGCACCCACCGTCAGCGCGCCGATCAGCGGATCGGCGGGAGCCTGCTCGTCATAGAGGGCCACCAACGGGATTGACGGTTCGGCCCGGTGGACCAACGGCAGCGTGCGCCAGTCGAAGCTCTGTATGTCCACCCGCTCGACCTTGCCCGCGGCCCTGACCGCGGCCAGTATCACGTCGACGAACTCCTGCGGCTCTGGTTCATCGGCGTCCACCTTGGTTTCGATGTTGTAGCGCACGGCGTCGGCGCGGTAGGAGTCGGCGAGGGCGAAAACCTGAGGCAGCGTGGCGATCCTGTTGCCCGGTACCACTTCGGCGTTCGGGAAGTCGTCCAGCCGGCGCCCGCAGTCCAGGGTGCGGATCTGGGCCAGCGTGAGATCGTGCACGAGTTTGCCGACGTAGGGGTACTGCGGGTCGCCGGCGAATGCGGGTGCGGTGTCGGCGCATTTCTCGGCCGCGATCGTCGGGTCGTGCCACACCAGCGGTTGGCGGTCCCGTGTGAGCACGACGTCGAGTTCCAGCGTGCTGACCCCCAATTCGAGCGACCTGGCGAAGGCCCGCAACGACTGCTCGGTGGCCTCCCCGCGGCCGCCGCGGTGGGCCTGCAGGTCGAAGTCGGGTGCCTGCGCGGCGGCCGGTGCCGCCACAAGCACCGCCGATGCCAGCAGCGCGGCAACGAGGCGGGCGATCACCTAACCCCTGCGCTGGCGCGAGATTTCGGCGAGCACCACCCCGGCGGCCACCGAGGCGTTCAGCGATTCGGCATTGCCGGCCATCGGGATGGACACCACCTCGTCGCAGTTCTGCCGCACCAGCCGCGACAGCCCCTTGCCTTCCGACCCGACGACGACCACGATCGGGTCGGTGCCGTCGAGGTCGTCGAGCGTGGTGTCGCCGCCGGCGTCCAGCCCGATCACCCGCAGGCCGCGATCCGCCCAATCCGTCAGTGTCCTGGTGAGATTGGTGGCCCGGGCCACCGGGACGCGGGCCGCGGCCCCGGCGCTGGTGCGCCATGCCACCGCCGTCACCGAGGCCGACCGCCGCTGCGGGATGAGCACGCCGTGGCCGCCGAACGCGGCGACCGAACGCACGATGGCGCCCAGGTTGCGGGGGTCGGAGATGTTGTCGAGCGCGACCAGCAGCGCGGGTGGCGAACCGGTCGCCGCCTCCACCAGGTCGTCGGGGTGGGCATAGTTGTAGGGCGGCACCTGCAACGCGATGCCCTGGTGCAGATGGTTGTTGGTCATCCGGTCCAGGTCGGTGCGCGGCACCTCCAGGATCGCGATGCCCAAATCGGCGGCGCGGGAGACGGATTCGGTGAGGCGCTCGTCGGCTTCGCTGCCCAGCGCCACGTAGAGCGCGGTCGCCGGCACGCCGGCGCGCAGGCACTCCAGCACCGGGTTGCGGCCCAGCACCGTCTCGGTCTCGTCGGTCTTACCCCGCGCGGGGCGGCGCGACGGCGACTGGGCGCGCTTGGCGGCGGGGTGGTTGGGGCGCATGTGCGCGGGAGGCGTGGGGCCGCGGCCCTCCAGCCCGCGGCGACGCTGGCCGCCCGAACCGACGGTCGGGCCCTTCTTGGTGCCCGCCTTACGGATTGCGCCGCGGCGTCGCGAATTGCCGGCCATGTGCGTGGCCCCTACTGATCCGGGCCGGCCTGCAGCGACCACTGCGGCCCGTCGGCGGTGTCGGTGACCTCGATGCCGGCGTGCTTGAGCCGGTCCCGGATCTCGTCGGCGAGCGCCCAGTTGCGCTGCTCGCGCGCCTTCTCCCGGTTCTCCAGCTCCGCGTGCACCAGCACGTCGACGGCGGCCAGCGCCGCCGACGTCTCGTCGCGGGTCTCCCAGCGCTCGTCGAGGGGGTCGCAGCCCAGGATGCCCATCATTGCGCGGATCGCCCGGGCGTGGCGCAGCGCGCCGTCGTGATCGCCGGAGTCCAGCGCCCGGTTGCCCTCGGCGCGGGCGGCGTGCACCTCGGCCAGCGCCGCCGGCACCGCCAGGTCGTCGTTGAGCGCGTCGGCGAACTTCGGCGTCCACTGGCCGGGCTCGACGCCGCCGACCCGAACCCGCACCCGGTGCAGGAATTCCTCAACGCCCACATAGGCTTTCACCGCGTCCTGCAGGGCGGTCTCGGAGAATTCCAGCATCGACCGGTAGTGGGCGCTGCCCAGGTAGTAGCGCAACTCGGCGGGCCGGACCCGCTGCAGCAGCGCCGGGATGGCCAGGACGTTGCCCAGCGACTTGCTCATCTTCTCGCCGCCCATCGTCACCCAGCCGTTGTGCAGCCAGTAGCGGGCGAAGCCGTCGCCGGCGGCGCGGCTCTGGGCGATCTCATTCTCGTGATGCGGGAAGACCAAATCCATTCCGCCGCAATGGATGTCGAATTCGGCGCCCAGGTAGGTGCGGGCCATCGCCGAGCATTCCAGGTGCCAGCCCGGGCGGCCGCGGCCCCACGGCGTGGGCCAGGACGGCTCGCCGGGCTTGGCGGCCTTCCACAGGGTGAAGTCGCGCTGGTCGCGTTTGCAGGTGGCCGCGCCCTCGCCCTGATGGACGTCGTCGATCTTGTGGCCGGACAGTTGCCCGTACTCCGGGTAGCTGAGCACGTCGAAGTAGACGTCGCCGCCGGCGGCGTACGCGTGCTCGGTTTCGATCAGGCGGTGCATCAACTCGATCATCTGGGTGATGTGGCCGGTGGCCCGCGGCTCGGCCGACGGCGGCAGCACGTCCAGGGCGTCGTAGGCGGCGGAGAAGGCGCGTTCGTAGGTGGCCGCCCACTCCCACCACGGCCTGTTCGCCGCGGCGGCCTTGTTGAGGATCTTGTCGTCGATGTCGGTGACATTGCGGATGAAGGCGACGTCGCACCCGCGGGCGATCAGCCAGCGGCGCAGGATGTCGAAGGCCACCCCGCTGCGGACGTGGCCGATGTGCGGCAGGCCCTGCACGGTGGCGCCGCAGAGGTAGATGGAGACGTGGCCCTCGCGCAGCGGCACGAAATCACGCACAGCACCGGCTGCCGTGTCGTGTAGCCGCAAGCGGGCGCGATCGGTCACGACGTGCCAGCTTACCGGGTAGTTCCCCGGCGCCCGGCGCTGCGCGGGCTTAGCCCGCGGGGACCACCAGCGCGGTGGCGATGGCGGCCAGCCCCTCACCGCGTCCGGTCAGCCCTAACCCGTCGGTCGTGGTCGCCGACACCGACACCGGCGCTCCCAATAATTCCGACAGCACGCGCTGCGCCTCGGCGCGGCGGGGACCGACCTTCGGCCGGTTCCCGATGACCTGCACGGCGGCGTTGGAGACCCGGAAGCCTGCGCCCGACGCCAGTGCGGCGACGTGGCGCAGCATGTCCGCGCCGCTGATGCCCGCGAAGCGCGGATCGTCGACCCCGAACACGGCGCCCACGTCGCCGAGGCCCGCCGCCGAGAGCACCGCGTCGCACAGCGCGTGCGCCCCCACGTCGCCGTCGGAGTGGCCTGCGCAGCCGTCGGCGTCGGCGAACAGCAGTCCCAGCAGCCAGCACGGCCGCCCGGGTTCGATCGGATGCACGTCGACGCCCAGGCCGACCCTGGGGACGGGAAGGGGCTCGCTCATCGGCGCACGATCGCTTCGGCCAGCAACAAATCGAGCTGGGTGGTGATCTTGAACGCCAGCGGATCGCCGTCGACCACCTGGACCTGCCCGCCGACGCGCTCGACCAGCGACGCGTCATCGGTGAAACCGGCCGCGCCGGCGCCGGCCCGGTAGGCGCGCTGCAGCAGGTCGGTGGCGAACCCCTGGGGCGTCTGCACCGCCCGTAGCCCGTCGCGCTCCGGCGTCCCCAGGACCACCCCGTTGGCGTCCACGACCTTGATGGTGTCGTGCAGCCGCAACGCGGGCACCACGGCGTCGTGGCCGGCCCGCAGGGCGTCGACCACGCGGGTGATCAGCGTCGGAGGGGTCAGCGCGCGCGCCGCGTCGTGCACCAGCACGTACGCGGCGGCCACGGGGAGGGCGGCCAAGGCCAGGTCGACGGATCGGGTGCGGTCGGGCCCGCCGGCGACGACGGTGGCCCGCCCGGCGAGGACGCGCTTGGCCTCGTCGATCCGGTCGGCGGGCACGGCCACCACGACGTGATCGACCACGCCGGATTCCAACAGCCCCGCGACGGCGCGCTCCAGCAGGGTGCGGCCGGCAATCTCGCAGAATGCCTTGGGGATTCCCGCCGCCAGTCGTTCGCCCGAACCTGCGGCCGGGACGACGGCGATTACGTTGCCCGAGGTGCCCGTCTGTCGGGCCACCGAAGCGTCAGGACCTTCAGGAAGCGGCGGCCAGAACCTCGTCGAGGATGGTCTCCGCCTTGGCGTCGTCGGTGCTCTCCGCCAACGCCAGTTCACCGACGAGGATCTGGCGGGCCTTGGCCAGCATGCGCTTCTCACCGGCCGACAGTCCGCGCTCCTGGTCGCGGCGCCACAGGTCGCGCACCACCTCGGCCACCTTGTTGACGTCGCCGGAGGCAAGCTTTTCGAGATTGGCCTTGTAGCGGCGCGACCAGTTCGTCGGCTCCTCGGTGTGCGGGGCGCGCAGCACCTGGAACACCTTGTCGAGGCCTTCCTGTCCGACGACGTCGCGGACGCCGACGTACTCGGCGTTCTCCGCGGGAACTCGAACGGTCAGGTCTCCCTGCGCCACCTTCAAGACGAGATATTCTTTTTGTTCCCCTTTGATCGTCCGGGTTTCGATCGCCTCGACTAACGCAGCACCGTGATGCGGATAAACAACGGTGTCGCCGACCTTGAAGATCATCTGATTCGAGCCCCTTTCGTTACTTCATCCTAACACGCCCGCCTAACCACGCGCGAAGCAACGATGCAGGTCAGGGGCACAACACGCGCAGATTAGGGGTTGACATGGGGACCAAGTCGTGCAGTGCAGCACATTACCAACGCCCCCGGACCGGGCGGTTGGCGGCCTTGAAAACAGCTCCTGCGCTGGTCTGGCGCCCCGCGCTACCGCGTGCACAGCGTCCCTACTACTGTGCATAGTTGCATTAGTCGAACCGGCCGAGCAGGAGGCTGTAGAGAGTGAACCGCTTCAAGATCCGCCTCGGCCTTCCCGCGATCGCCGTGGCCGGCGTGCTGGCCGTGCTGGCCGCGCTGCTCAGCGGTTGCGGGGCCGGTCAGGTTTCGCAGATGGCGGTGCAGGAGCCCGCCATCAACGGGAACAAGGTCACCTTCAACAACGTGGCGTTGCGCAACATCCACCTCCAGGCCACGCAGACGGGTGACTTCCTGCAGCCCGGCCGGGCGGTCGACCTGGTGCTGGTGGCCGTCAACCAGTCGCCGACCACCCCGGACAGGCTCGTCGGCATCACCAGCGACGTCGGCGCCGTGGCGATCAGCGGCGACACCCGCCTGCCCGCCGGCGGGATGCTGTTCATCGGCACGCCCGAGGGCCAGAAGGTGGCGCCGGGACCGATCGATTCCAGCACCGCGGCCAAGGCGACCGTCACCTTGGCCAAGCCCATCTCGAACGGCCTGACCTACAACTTCACGTTCAACTTCGAGAAGGCCGGGCAGGCCACCGTGCTGGTCCCGATTTCGGCCGGAGTGACCCCGCCGCACCAAAATCACGCGGGGTAACCGCCTGTCGTGACGGGGGCTTGTCGTAGCGGCTCGATACCGTCATCACGTGGCAACCGCGCGCTCGCAATACCGCTGCTCGGAATGCCGGCACGTCACCGCGAAATGGGTCGGCCGCTGCCTCGAGTGCGGCACCTGGGGCACCGTTGACGAGGTCCCGGTGCTCAGTACCGTCGCCGGGCGCCGCGCCGTTCGTGCCGCGGCGTCGCAGGCCGTGCCGATCACCTCAATCGAGCCGCGCGCCAGCCAGCACCGCACGACGGGCGTAGGCGAACTCGACCGGGTGCTCGGCGGCGGAGTGGTGCCCGGTTCGGTCACGCTGCTGGCGGGCGATCCGGGCGTGGGGAAGTCGACGCTGTTGCTCGAGGTCGCCCACCGCTGGGCGGAATCCGGCCGCCGCGCGCTGTACATCTCCGGCGAGGAGTCCGCCGGCCAGATCCGGTTGCGCGCCGACCGCATCGGCTGCGGCGGCGACGAGCTGTACCTGGCCGCCGAATCCGACCTGCACACCGTGCTCGAGCACATCGCCACGGTCAAGCCCGCGCTGGTGATCGTGGACTCGGTGCAAACCATGTCCACCACCGAGGCCGACGGCGTCGCCGGCGGCGTCACGCAGGTGCGGGCGGTGACGTCGGCGCTGACCGCGGCGGCCAAGACCAACGGGGTCGCGCTGATCCTGGTCGGGCACGTCACCAAGGACGGGGCCATCGCCGGGCCGCGTTCCCTCGAGCACCTCGTCGACGTGGTCCTGCACTTCGAGGGTGACCGCAACGGCTCGCTGCGGATGGTCCGCGGCATCAAGAACCGGTTCGGCGCCGCCGACGAGGTCGGGTGTTTCCTGTTGCACGACAACGGGATCGAAGGGGTCGCCGACCCGTCGAACCTGTTCTTGGACCAGCGCCCCGCGCCGGTTCCGGGCACCGCGATCACGGTGACCCTCGACGGCAAACGTCCGCTCATCGGCGAGGTGCAGGCCCTACTGGCCTCGCCGTCGGGCGGTTCGCCGCGCCGCGCCGTCAGCGGCATCGACCATTCGCGGGCCGCCATGATCACCGCCGTGCTGGAAAAGCACGCCAAGTTGCCCGTCGCCGCCCACGACATCTACCTGTCCACCGTCGGCGGCATGCGGCTGACCGATCCGTCATCGGATCTGGCGGTCGCGGTCGCGCTGGCGTCCGCGCTGGCCGATCTGCCGCTGCCCACCACGGCGGTGATGATCGGGGAGGTGGGCCTGGCCGGCGATCTCCGGCGGGTCAGTGGCATGGAGCGGCGCCTGTCCGAGGCCGCGCGCCAGGGATTCACCGTCGCGCTCATCCCGGACGGCGACGACCCCCGGCGCGATATCGTGCCCCGCGGGATGCGCGCGCTGCGTGCGCCCACCATCGTCGCGGCGCTCCAGCACATGATCGACATCGCCGAGCGCCGCGGCGGCGCCGCAAACCCGTACCGGCTGGACGCGTGAGGCGATGGGCCGCAGAATGCACGCTGTGACCCGACCGACGTTGCGTGACACCGTTGCCCGCCTGGCGCCGGGGACCGGGCTGCGTGACGGCCTGGAACGCATCCTGCGCGGCCGCACCGGCGCGCTGATCGTGCTCGGCAACGACGAAAACGTCGAAGCCATCTGCGACGGCGGCTTCGCGCTGGACGTGCGCTACGCGCCGACCCGGCTGCGCGAGCTGGCAAAGATGGACGGCGCCGTGGTGCTGTCCACCGACGGCAGCCGCATCGTGCGCGCCAACGTGCAGTTGGTGCCGGACCCGTCGATCGCCACCGACGAATCGGGGACTCGACACCGGTCGGCGGAGCGGGCGGCGATCCAGACCGGATACCCGGTGATCTCGGTGAGCCACTCGATGAACATCGTGACGGTCTACGTGGGCGGGGAGCGCCACGTGGTCGCCGATTCCGCGACGATCCTGTCGCGGGCCAATCAGGCCATCGCCACCCTGGAGCGGTACAAGATCAGGCTCGACGAGGTCAGCCGGCAGCTGTCGCGGGCCGAGATCGAGGACTTCGTCACCCTGCGCGACGTCCTGACGGTGGTGCAGCGCCTCGAGCTGGTCCGGCGGATCGGCCAGGTGATCGACAACGACGTCGTCGAACTCGGCACCGACGGGCGCCAGCTGCGGCTGCAGCTCGACGAGCTGCTCGGCGGCAACGACATCGCCCGGGAGCTGATCGTGCGGGACTACCACGCCAGCCCGGAGCCGCTGTCCGAAGCGCAGCTGACCGCGACGCTGGACGAGCTGGACGCGCTCTCGGACACCGAGCTGCTCGACTTCACCGCTCTGGCAAAGGTTTTCGGCTACCCGACGACGACGGAGGCGCAGGATTCGGCGGTCAGCCCGCGCGGCTACCGCGCGCTGGCCGGCATCCCCCGGCTGCAGTTCGCCCACGCCGATCTGCTGGTCCGCTCGTTCGGGACGCTGCAGAACGTGCTGGCGGCCAGCGCCAGCGACCTGCAATCGGTCGACGGCATCGGCGCGATGTGGGCGCGCCACGTGCGGGAGGGGCTGTCGCAGCTGGCGGAGTCGACGATCACCGACTCCCTGAGCTAATGCTCGTTGAGGTCAGCCGGCCGGGGGCATCGGCGGCGCCTCCGGCTGCGGCACGGCGCCGGGCTGGCCCGGGCCGGGCACCGGGCCCGGCGGGGGTGGGGGCTGGTTCATGATGAACGGCACCGGCATCGAGCGCAGATTGCCCAGCTGGACGACCAGGTTGTAGGTGCCCGGCCCGATCGCCGGCCGCGGCAGCGGGCAGTGCGGCGCCGATCCCATGCCCGTCCACGTCACCGCGGTGGTCACCTGCTCGCCCGGCGTGAAGGTCTTGATCAGCGTCTCGTTGGACGGCGCGCAGTCCAGGTTCGACCACAGCCGCTTGTTGTCCAGCGAGTAGACGTAGGCCGCCAGCACCGCGGCCCCGACGTCGCGCTTGCACGCGACCAGCCCGATGTTGGTGACGACCATGGTGAACTTCGGCTGGTCACCGATGAAGTACTGGGGAGCGTTGGTCAGGCCCTTGACCGCCAGCGTCGAGTCGGGGCAGTCGTCACCCTCCTTCAGCACCGGCGGCGGCTGCACCGCGGCGGTGGGGGTGGGCGTCTCGGGGTTCTGGCCCTGCGCCGGCGGCGCCCCGGGGGCGGGGCTTTCGGGCCCCGCCGGTGGAGGCGCCTGGGGCGCGGGCGATCCCGGCTTGCTCTGCGCTGAGTTCGGCTTGTCGGCGGTGGCGGGCTTGGCTCCCGAGCTGTGCCCCATGAACGCGATGACGGTGGCGGCCACGATCCCGATCACGACGACCGCGATGCCCACGGCCAGGCCTCTGCGCCGCCAATAGATCTCGGTGGGTAGCGGGCCACGCGGTTCCAGATCGAGCACGTTCGCAGCGTAGGCCCAGGTCACGCCGATTCGGTTGACCCGCCTCGGCGTGTCGCTAGGTTTGCCGGCCAATCGCCGTGTTAGTGGCGGCCGACCGCGTGGCCCATTCGCCCGCGATCGGCCCCGCGATTCGGCGCGCTATTCGCCGATGTCGCCGACGTGGTCGCACAACGCCGCGCGCCCGTCGGCAAGGTGGTAGGTGACACCGGCCACCGCGACCGTGCCGTCGGCGATCCGCTCGGCGATCGCCGTGGACCGCGACACCAGCTGCGCCACGGTTTCGCGTACGTGTCGCTCCACGAACTCCTCGACGCGGTTGAGGCCGTCACGGCGGCCCATCAGGATCGACGGCGCGACCCGCTCCACCACGTCGCGCACGAAACCGCCCGGGATGGATCCCTCTTCGATCGCGCCCAGGGCGGCCTTGATCGCGCCGCAGCTGTCGTGACCCAAGACGACGATGAGGGGCACGTTGAGCACGCTCACCGCGAACTCGATGGAACCCAGGACCGCGGTGTCGATGGCCTGCCCGGCGGTGCGCACCACGAACATGTCGCCCAGGCCCTGGTCGAAGATGAGCTCGGCGGCGACCCGGCTGTCCGAGCAGCCGAACACGACCGCGGTGGGACTCTGCCCGGCGGCCAGGCTGGCTCGATGCTCAACACTTTGGCTGGGATGCTGCGGCTTACCGGCGACGAATCGCTCGTTACCCTCTTTGAGTGACTTCCACGCTGTTACCGGACTGGTGTTAGGCATGGCTGCCATCATGCCGGAACAAGCAACGCCGGGTCCGGCATACATATCAGTTACCAATCTTTTGGCCTGGTACGAAACCTCACGCCGCGACCTGCCCTGGCGCGAACCCGGGGTGAGCGCCTGGCAGATCCTGGTCAGCGAGTTCATGTTGCAGCAGACGCCGGTGGCCCGGGTGTTGCCGATCTGGTCGGATTGGGTGCGGCGCTGGCCGACCCCGTCGGCGACGGCCGCGGCCAGCGCCGCGGATGTGTTGCGCGCCTGGGGCAAGCTCGGTTATCCGCGGCGGGCCAAGCGATTACACGAGTGCGCCACCGTGATCGCGCGCGATCACGACGACGTCGTCCCCGATGACGTCGATACCCTGCTGACGCTGCCCGGGGTCGGCAGCTACACCGCGCGCGCCGTCGCCTGCTTCGCCTATCGCCGGCGGGTGCCGGTGGTCGACACGAACGTGCGCCGGGTGGTGGCGCGCGTCGTGCACGGCCTGGCCGACGCGGGCGCGCCGTCCGCGACCCGCGACCACGCCGACGTGTCGGCGCTGCTACCCGACGACGCGACCGCACCGCAGTTCTCGGTCGCGCTGATGGAGCTGGGAGCGACGGTGTGCACCGCGCGCGCCCCGCGATGCGGGCTGTGCCCGCTGGGCCAATGCGCCTGGCGGCGCGCGGGTTATCCCGCCGCGCAAGGACCGCCGCGACGCGTCCAGACCTACGCCGGCACCGACCGCCAGGTTCGCGGCCGCCTGCTGGATGTGTTGCGCGCCAAGGATTCCCCGGCCAGTCGGGCCGAGCTGGATGTGGCGTGGCTGACCGACACCGCGCAGCGCGACCGGGCGCTGTATTCGCTGCTCGCCGACGGCCTGGTGACACAGACCCGCGACGGCCGGTTCGCGTTGGCCGGCGAGGGGTAGCGGATCAGGCCCGCGGATGCGGCGCGGCCAGGAAAGCCTGCACCGCTTCGCGGTATTGGCCGGGCGCTTCGTCGTGGATCAGGTGACCCGCTTGCGGAACACGCAAATACGTTGTGGCATGGCCGCTTTCGGACATCTGCCGCATCTGGCCCGGCGGCGTGACCGAGTTGCCGGCCTCGATGAGCAGCGACGGGGCGCGCACCGCCCGCCATTGCGCCCAGTAGTCGCGGGTACCCCACTCCGCGGCGATCTCGATCCATCGTGAGGTGTGACCGTGCAGCCGCCACCCGGTTTCGGTGCGGTCGAACGCCTCCAGGAAATACTGCCCGGCGACGGGCCCGAATTCGGCGAATACCTGCTCCGCGGAATCGAATTCGACCGGAAGCGCGTGCAGCCAAGGTTCCCACGGGCCGGTGGTGCGGCCGCGGAAGTCTGGAGCCATGTCCTCGAGCACCAG
Source organism: Mycobacterium sp. 3-98 (assembly GCF_035918355.1). NCBI lineage: Bacteria > Bacillati > Actinomycetota > Actinomycetes > Mycobacteriales > Mycobacteriaceae > Mycobacterium > Mycobacterium sp. 3-98. The sequence goes on from NZ_CP142360.1 coordinate 13,435, forward strand.
CGCGGAAACCAGTTCGGGGCGCTGCGCGGCCAGGCACCACGCGTGCAGGGCACCCATCGAATGCCCGACGATCCTGACCCGCGCGCCCAACTCGCCCACCGCGTCACCCAGGTCGGCCACGAACCGCTCGGTGCTGATCGGGTGCGGATCGTCGACGTCGCGTCCCCGATGCCATGGCGCGTCGTAGCTGTAGACGGTGCCCAAGCGGGTCAGCCACGGCAGTTGACGCGTCCACGTGGTCCCGCGCCCCATCAGGCCGTGCACCAGCACCAACGGCTCGCCGCGTCCCCCGTGACGCGTCAACAAATCGCCGGGCATGCCACCATCTTGCGTGGACCGCCCTAGTTGAACGGCGCGGGGGGCGGGGTAGCCTAGCGGCATGCCGCCTGTGGTGAAGATCAACGCAATCGAAGTTCCCGCCGACGCCGGCCCCGAACTGGAGAAGCGGTTCGCCCACCGCGCGCACGCGGTGGAGAATCAGCCCGGTTTCCTCGGCTTCCAGTTGCTGCGCCCGGTCCAGGGCGAGGACCGCTACTTCGTGGTGACGCACTGGGAGTCCGACGAGGCGTTCCAGGCGTGGGCGAAGGGTCCGGCCATCGAGGCCCACGCCGGCCATCGGGCCAACCCGGTGGCGACCGGGGCGTCCCTGCTGGAATTCGAGGTTGTGCTGGACGTTGCCGCAAACAAGCAGGCTGGCTAGCGGGCGGTCGGCCTGGCGCCGCGCGCTGGCGCTGAGCGCCGCCACCACACTGATCGTCACCTCGGCGCCCGGCTGCGCCCCCTCCCCCTCACCGCAGGCGAACGCGGCAAATTCGGGACGGCAGATCGACACCCGGACCCCGCCCGGCATTCGGGCCCAGCAGACGTTGGACATGCTCAACTCGGACTGGCCCATCGGGCCGGTCGGGGTCGGCACGCTGGCCGCCGCCGACAAGGTCGAGTCGGTGCAGACCACCATGGAGGCGCTGTGGTGGGATCGCCCGTTCGCCCTCGACGGCGTCGACATCGGTGCGAGCGTGGCCACCCTGCACCTGACGTCGTCCTACGGTGCCCGCCAAGACATCCGGATCCACACCGACGACGGCGGGTGGGTGGACCGGTTCGACCTGGACACGCGGGCGCCGACGGTCAAGTCGTGGCAGGACATCGACGCGGTGCTGAGCAAGACCGGCGCGCGCTACTCCTATCAGGTCGCCAAGGTCGACGACGGCCACTGCAACCCGGTGGCGGGCACCAACGCCCGCGAATCCCTGCCGCTGGCATCGATTTTCAAGCTGTACGTGTTGCACGCCCTGGCCGGCGCCATCAAGAACGGCACGGTGTCCTGGGATGACCAACTGACCGTCACCGACAAGAGCCGGGCCGTCGGCTCGTCGGGTTTGGCGCTGCCCGCCGGGGCCCACGTCTCGGTTCGCAAGGCCGCCGAGAAGATGATCGCCACCAGCGACAACATGGCCACCGATCTGCTGATCGGAAAGTTGGGCACGCAGGCCATCTCCGAAGCGCTCGCCACGGCCGGGCATCACGACCCGGCCAGCATGACGCCCTTCCCCACCATGTACGAGCTTTTCTCGGTCGGCTGGGGCAGACCCGACCTGCGCGGCCAATGGGAGCACGGGTCCCCCCAGGTGCGGGCCCAACTGCTTCAGCAGGCGAATTCCACGCCGTACGACCCGGATCCGATGCGCGCCCACTCACCCGCGTCCTCGTACGGCGCGGAGTGGTACGGCAACGCCGAGGACATCTGCCGGGTCCACGCGGCGCTGCAGGCCGACGCCGTCGGCGAGGCCGCGCCGGTGCGCGAAATCCTCTCCGCGGTGGCGGGTATCCAGCTGGACCGCAACGTGTGGCCCTACATCGGCGCGAAAGCCGGCGGCCTGCCGGGTGATTTGACGTTCAGCTGGTATGCCGTCGACAAGACGCGGCAGCCCTGGGTGGTCAGCTTCCAGCTGACCTGGCCGCGCGACCACGGGCCGACCGTGACCGGCTGGATGCTGCAGGTCGCCAAGCAGGCCTTCGCGTTGATCGCGCCGCGATAGCGCCGGCGCCGCGAGAACCGCTCGCTACTGCGGGTCCGGCCCCTGCGGCGCGGCGTGCGCCCCGGCCTTGGCCAGGTCCGGCTCGGCCGGCGGCTTGCGGGTGCCGGTGAAGGTGAACTTCGCGTCCTCGCCGGCGCTCTCGCCGTCCCAGTTGTCGACGTCGACCGTGACAACCTGGCCGGGACCGACCTCCTCGAAGAGGATCTTCTCCGAGAGCTGGTCCTCGATCTCGCGCTGGATGGTGCGCCGCAGCGGACGGGCACCCAGCACGGGGTCGAAGCCGCGCTTGGCCAGCAATGCCTTGGCCTTGTCGGTCAGCTCCATCGCCATGTCCTTGCTCTTGAGCTGGTTGCCGACGCGCTGGATCATCAGATCGACCATCCGGATGATCTCGTCGCGGGTCAACTGGTGGAAGACGATGATGTCGTCGATGCGGTTGAGGAACTCCGGGCGGAAGTGCTTCTTCAGCTCGTCGTTGACCTTCTGCTTCATCCGCTCGTAGTTGTTCTCACCGCCACCCTGGGTGAAGCCCAGGCCGACCGGCTTGGAGATGTCGGACGTGCCGAGGTTCGAGGTGAAGATCAGCACGGTGTTCTTGAAGTCCACCGTGCGCCCCTGACCGTCGGTGAGCCGACCGTCCTCGAGGACCTGCAGCAGGCTGTTGTAGATCTCCTGGTGCGCCTTCTCGATCTCGTCGAACAGCACCACGGAGAACGGCTTGCGGCGCACCTTCTCGGTGAGCTGGCCGCCCTCCTCGTAGCCGACGTACCCCGGCGGGGCGCCGAACAACCGCGACGCGGTGAACCGGTCGTGGAACTCGCCCATGTCGATCTGGATGAGCGCGTCGTCGTCGCCGAACAGGAAGTTCGCCAGCGCCTTGGACAGCTCGGTCTTACCGACACCGGACGGGCCGGCGAAGATGAACGAACCCGACGGGCGCTTGGGGTCTTTCAGCCCGGCGCGGGTGCGGCGGATCGCCTTGGAGACGGCCTTGACGGCGTCCTCCTGGCCGATGATCCGCTTGTGCAGCTCGTCCTCCATGCGCAGCAACCGGGTGGTCTCGGCCTCGGTGAGCTTGAACACCGGGATGCCCGTCCAGTTGCCCAGCACCTCGGCGATCTGCTCGTCGTCGACCTCGGCGACCACGTCGAGATCGCCGGAGCGCCACTGCTTTTCGCGCTCGGCGCGCTGGGCCACCAGCTGCTTCTCCCGATCCCGCAGGCTGGCCGCCTTCTCGAAGTCCTGGGCGTCGATCGCCGATTCCTTCTCCCGGCGCGCGTCGGCGATCTTCTCGTCGAACTCGCGCAGGTCTGGCGGCGCGGTCATCCGGCGGATCCGCATCCGGGCGCCCGCCTCGTCGATCAGGTCGATCGCCTTGTCCGGCAGGAACCGGTCGTTGATGTAGCGGTCGGCCAGGGTGGCCGCCGCAACCAGCGCCGGGTCGGTGATCGAGACCCGGTGGTGCGCCTCGTAGCGGTCGCGCAGGCCCTTGAGGATCTCGATGGTGTGCTCCACCGTCGGCTCCCCGACCTGCACCGGCTGGAAGCGGCGCTCCAGGGCGGCGTCCTTCTCGATGTACTTGCGGTACTCGTCGAGCGTGGTGGCGCCGATCGTCTGCAGCTCGCCGCGGGCCAGCTTGGGCTTGAGGATCGACGCGGCGTCGATCGCGCCCTCGGCGGCGCCCGCACCCACCAGGGTGTGCAGCTCGTCGATGAACAGGATGATGTCGCCGCGGGTGTTGATCTCCTTGAGCACCTTCTTCAGGCGTTCCTCGAAGTCACCGCGGTAGCGCGAGCCCGCGACCAGCGAGCCCAGGTCCAGCGTGTAGAGCTGCTTGTCCTTCAGCGTCTCCGGGACCTCGCCGTGCACGATGGCCTGCGCCAGGCCCTCGACGACGGCCGTCTTGCCGACGCCGGGCTCGCCGATCAGCACCGGGTTGTTCTTGGTGCGCCGGCTCAGCACCTGCATCACCCGCTCGATTTCCTTCTCGCGGCCGATGACCGGGTCCAGCTTGCCTTCCATCGCGGCGGCCGTCAGGTTGCGGCCGAACTGGTCGAGCACCAACGACGTCGAGGGGCTGCCGGACTCGCCACCACGGCCACCGGTGCCCGCCTCGGCGGCCTCCTTGCCCTGATAGCCGCTCAGCAGCTGGATGACCTGCTGGCGCACCCGGGTCAGCTCCGCGCCCAGCTTCACCAGCACCTGCGCGGCCACGCCCTCACCCTCACGGATCAGGCCCAGCAGGATGTGCTCGGTGCCGATGTAGTTGTGGCCGAGCTGCAGCGCCTCGCGCAGGCTCAGCTCGAGAACCTTCTTGGCGCGCGGGGTGAACGGGATGTGGCCCGACGGCGCCTGCTGGCCCTGGCCGATGATCTCCTCGACCTGGCTGCGGACGCCCTCGAGCGAGATGCCCAGCGACTCCAGCGACTTCGCCGCGACGCCTTCGCCCTCGTGAATCAAACCCAGCAGGATGTGCTCGGTGCCGATGTAGTTGTGGTTGAGCATCCGGGCCTCTTCTTGCGCCAGGACGACGACCCTGCGGGCACGGTCGGTAAATCTTTCAAACATCGGGTTACCTGCTCTCCCTCAACATCGGTACAAACTAGTTAGCGGCCCTTCGAACAACCCTGCCGGTCCCCTGTGGCCGGAATCGCGTACCTGCCATCCACTGTAATGGTCGGCTTGCCGGCGGACCTAACCTTGTGCGGCCTCGTTCGCTGTCGACGCAACTCGGTCGTTCCGGCCCTGATCTCACTTGCGACTGCCTGGGGCTTTACCCGCCGTATCCCAAGAAACGTTGCAATGTCCCAATTCGTTTCCCGGGACGCCCGACCATCGTTTCGCGCCGAGCGAAATGACAAACCGGCGCCCGGGCTTGGGGCCCGGGCGCCGGTTTGAAGACTGTCAGGTTGCGGCGTGGAACGCGTCGATGACGTCGGCCGGGATGCGGCCGCGCGTCGACACGTTGTGCCCGTTCCGGCGAGCCCATTCGCGGATCGCCGCGCTCTGCTCACGGTCGATGGCGCCGCGCCCGCGTCCCGAGCCGGACCGCCCCCGCCGGCGGCCGCCGACGCGGCGACCGGCTTCCACCCACTGCTTCAGATCCCCGCGAAGTTTCGCGGCATTCTTGGACGAAAGATCAATCTCATAGGTCACCCCGTCAAGCCCGAATTCGACCGTTTCGTCGGCTGCGCCGGCACCGTCGAAATCATCGACCAAGGTGACGGTCACTTTTTTTGCCATTGGCTCACCCTCGCATTTCGTCCTGAGCAGTTGCTGAGCAGATTGGATCGACCTCCCCGGTCACCAATCTGCCATAACAACGCAGCATACTCAATCTGTACGGGCGTTGCAGGGTTGAGCTTTTCGACTACGAGTGTGGCCGAACAATGGGGAACAAAACTGTCTCCCGAATTGACAGTCCGGTCAATGTCATCAACAACCGGTCGATACCCATTCCCGTTCCGGTACATGGCGGCATCGCATACTCGAGTGCGGCAAGAAAATCCTCGTCGAGCACCATGGCCTCGTCGTCGCCGGCGGCCGCCGCGCGCGCTTGGGCGGCGAACCTCTCCCGCTGCACGACCGGGTCGTTCAATTCCGAGTAACCGGTGGCCAGCTCGACCCCGCGCACATACAGGTCCCACTTCTCGGTGACGCCGGCGATGCTGCGGTGCTGGCGCGTCAAAGGTGTTGTCTCGACCGGGAAGTCCCGCACGAACGTGGGTGCGACGAGCGCGTTGCCCACCGTGTGCTCCCACAGCTCCTCGACGATCTTTCCGTGTCCGTAACCACGGTCGCGCGGGATCTCGACGCCGAGGCGATCGGCGATGCCGAGCAGCTTTTCCACCGTCGCCTCCGGCGTGATCTCTTCACCGAGCGCCGACGACAACGACGGGTACATTTCGATCGAAGCCCATTCTCCGTCTATGTCGTAGACACTGCCGTCGGGCAGCGGTAGTTGTCGGGTTCCGATCGCCTCGTCGGCGACCTCTTGAATAAGCTCGCGCGTCACAACCGCCGAATCGTCATACGTTCCGTACGCCTGGTAGGTCTCGAGCATGGAGAATTCGGGAGAATGCGTGGAATCCGCACCTTCGTTTCGAAACACGCGATTTAGTTCGAAAACTCTGTCGAAACCGCCGACCACGCACCGCTTGAGGAACAGTTCCGGTGCGATCCTCAAGTAGAGATCGATGTCCAGCGCATTGGAATGTGTGATGAAGGGCCGCGCGGCCGCGCCGCCGGCGAGCGTCTGCAACATCGGGGTTTCGACTTCGAGAAAGCCGCGGCGCTCCAATGCGTTGCGGATGGCGCGGATGACCGCGATCCGCTGCCGGGCCACCGTGCGCGCCTGCGGGCGGACGATCAGGTCGACGTAGCGCTGCCGCACCCGCGCCTCTTCACTCATCTCCTTGTGCGCGACCGGCAGCGGACGCAACGACTTCGACGCCATCCGCCACGAATCGGCCAGCACGGACAATTCGCCGCGCCGTGAGCTGATCACGTTGCCGTGCACGTAGACGATGTCGCCCAGGTCGACGTCGGCCTTCCACGCGTCGAGGGATTCGCGGCCCACCTTGTCGAGGCTGACCATCACCTGCAGCGTGGTGCCGTCGCCCTCCTGCAGCGTGGCGAAGCAGAGCTTTCCCGAGTTGCGGGCGAAGATCACCCGGCCGGCGACGCCGACGACGTCGTCGGTCGCGGTGTCGACCGGCAGGTCGGGGTGGGCGGCGCGGACCTGCGCCAACGTGTGGGTGCGTTCGACGGCGACCGGGTAGGGGTCGCGCCCCTCGGCGAGCAGCCGAGCGCGCTTGTCCCGGCGGATCCGGTACTGCTCGGGAATATCTGGCTCGTCGGCACTCACGACGTGCCAGCTTAAATCAACTCTCGTGGTGCCCTTGACCGGCGGGCGCCCTAGCGGGCGGTCTTCAGCCGGCCGCGCTGGGCGTCGCGGTTGCGTTCGAAGACCAGCCGCAGGCCGTGCAGGGTCAGGTGCTGTTCGTAATGGCTGACGGTCTGCAGCTCGGGCAGCAGCAGGGGCGCGGTGTGTCCGGTGGCCACGATGGCGACGTCGTCACCGGCAAAGCCGTCCACGTCCTCACGGATGCGTCCGACCAGGCCGTCGACCAGACCGGCGAACCCGAACACCGCCCCGGCCTGCATGCACTCGACCGTGTTCTTGCCGATCACCGAACGGGGCCGGGTCAGCTCGACGCGGCGCAGCGCGGCCGAGCGGGCCGCCGCGGCATCGGAGGAAACCTGCAGCCCGGGCGCGATCGCGCCGCCGAGGAATTCGCCCTTGGCCGACACGACGTCCACGCAGATCGAGGACCCGAAGTCGATGACGATGGCGGCCTGACCGAACTTGTGAAAGGCCGCCAGGCAGTTGACGATTCGGTCGGCGCCCACCTCTTTGGGGTTGTCCACCAGCAGCGGGATGCCGGTGCGCACCCCGGGCTCGATCAGCACGTGGGGCACCGACGGCCAGTACTGGTCGAGCATGAGCCGCACCTCGTGCAGCACCGAGGGGACGGTCGACAGCGCGGCGGCGCCGGTGAGCCGCTCGGAGTCGTCGCCGATCAATCCGTCGATGGTCAGCGCCAATTCGTCCGCGGTGATCTCCGATTCGGTGCGAATCCGCCACTGCTGCACGACGTTTGCGTGCTCCTTGGCGCCCGATATGAGCCCGACGACGGTGTGGGTGTTACGGACGTCGATCGCCAGCAGCACGGCTACCGCGCTACGATCCGGGGATCCAGCAGCTCGGCCGCGTCTTCGGGCACGAACGCCGGGTCGTGGCCGAGGTCGACCGGTTTGTTGTCGGCGTCGACGAAGACGATCCGCGGCCGATACGCCCGGGCCTCCGCCTCCTCCATGGTCCCGTACGCGATCAGGATCACCAGGTCGCCCGGGTGGACGAGATGCGCTGCGGCACCGTTGATCCCGATCACGCCGCTGCCGCGTTCGCCGGTGATGGCGTAGGTGACGAGGCGGGCGCCGTTGTCGATGTCGACGATGGTCACCTGTTCGCCTTCGAGCAGGTCCGCCGCGTCCATCAGATCGGCGTCGATGGTCACCGAGCCCACGTAGTGCAGGTCGGCCTGCGTGACGGTGGCCCGGTGGATCTTCGACCTGAGCATCGTCCGTAGCATCAATTCCTCCAAGGTGATTGGGCGTATTCGTGATTGCCGTCCGGCCCTGAGGTGCCGGCGGGTGTTTCGATCTGCATTTCGATGTTGTCCAGCAGCCTGGTGGTGCCCAGCCGGGCGGCGACCAGCAGCCGGGCCGAACCGTGGGCGGGCGCCGGCCCGAGCCCGGCGTCGCGCAGCTCGAGGTAGTCGACCGTGAGCGCGGGGACGGCGTCGAGCACCGCGCGCGCCGCGTCCAGCGCGGCCGCGCCGCCGTGGTGCGCGGCGTGCGCGCCGGCGGTCAGCGCGGCCGAAAGCGTCACCGCCAGTTCGCGTTGCGTGGGATCGAGGTAGCGGTTGCGCGACGACATCGCCAGGCCGTCGGATTCGCGGACGGTCGGCACCCCGACGACCTGGGCGTCGATGTTGAGGTCGGCGACCATCTGGCGGATCATCACCAGCTGCTGATAGTCCTTCTCGCCGAAGAAGATCCGGTCCGGGCGCACGATCTGCAGCAGCTTGCACACGACGGTGAGCACGCCCGCGAAATGGGTGGGCCGGTGGCGGCCCTCGAGCTCGGCGGCCAGCGGTCCGGGCTGCACCGTGGTGCGCAGCCCGTCGGGATACATCGCGGCGGCCGTTGGGGCGAAGACGATTTCGACGCCTTCTGCGCGCAGCAGCGCGAGGTCGTCGTCCATGGTGCGGGGATAGGCGTCGAGATCCTCACCGGCGCCGAATTGCAGGGGGTTGACGAAGATCGAGACCACGACCACCGAGCCGGGCACCCGCTTGGCCGCCCGCACCAACGCCAGATGGCCGTCGTGCAGCGCGCCCATGGTGGGCACCAGCATCACCCGGCGGCCGGTGTGGCGCAGGGCGCGGCTGACGTCGGTGACGTCACGCGGGTTCGGGTACAGGTTGAGTTCGCCCGCCTTGAAGGCCGGGGGTTTTGCTCGGGTCATGGCGCCAGCACCTCCACGACGTCCTGGGGGGCGTGCGCGCGCTGCGCGGTTCGCAGGGCGTTCACCCGATACGCCTGCGCCAGTTCGGGTCCGACCCCGGCCAGGGCCGCCAGATGCCCGGCGACCGCGGCGGCGTCGCCGCGCGCGACCGGGCCGGTGAGCGCGGCCTGCCCGCGTTGCAGGGTGTTCTCCAGCGCCGCCCGGGCCAGCGGGCCGACGATGCGTTCGGCGATGCCGCCCGGCTGGTCGTCGACGGACTGTTGGCCGAGCAGCTCGCTGCCCCGCAGCGCGGCGCGCAGCGCCTCCAGGGCGTCGGCGAGCACGGTCACGATGTGGTTGCCCGCGTGGGCCAGCGCCGCGTGGTAGAGGACGCGGGCGTCCTCGGCGACGCAGAACGGCTCACCGCCCATCTCCAGGACGAGCGATTGACCGATCGCGTACCCGACCTCGTCGGCCGCCGTGATGCCGAAGCAGGTGTCCGGCAGCCTGCTGATGTCCTCGTCGGAGCCGGTGAACGTCATGGCCGGGTGGATCGCCAGCGGGATGCAGCCCTGCTCGGCCAGCGGCGCCAGGACCCTCACCCCGTTGGCGCCGGACGTGTGGACCACGATGGTCCCGGGCCGCACGGCCGACGTCGCGGCCAGCCCGGATACCAGGCCGGCGAGTTCGCTGTCGGGAACCGCGAGCAGTAACAGCTCGGCGCCGGCGGCGACGTCGGGCGGCGTCGCCACCGGGGTGTCGGGCAGGCGGCGCTGCGCCCGCTGCCGCGACGCATGGGAGATGGCGCTGCACGCCACCACGACGTGGTCCGCGCGCTCCAGCGCGACACCGAGCGCGGTGCCCACCCGGCCGGCGGAGATGATTCCCACCTTGAGCCTGGCCGGGCGCAGACCGTCGAACTGCACCATCGCAGACGACCTCACAGATTTCTTGTTCGTTCCGGTCCCACCAGGTGGGTACCGTTCGGTCACCAAGACTCTAGTCGATCACCAGGCGTTTCCCAATGTGAGGAAGCTCCCAGCTCAGCCTTCGCGGCGGCGACGCCGGCCGCCCTCGGAGGGCTGCACCTGCAGGCGGGCCAGCAGGTCGGCCACCGACTGGCCGCCCGTGGCGGTGGTCTCTCCGGCGGCGCCGGCGTCCTCGCGCTGGGGATCACCGCCGTGCCGGGGCGTGTGCTCCGGTGCCGGCGGCGGCGCCAGCCGCGGCGGCGGGGGCGCGCCGGCGGGCGGGCCCTGCTGCACCGGGGGCTCGGGCGGCGGGGGCGGCGCCGGGGCCGGTGGCTCGGTGCCGGGGGCGAAACTGCGCACCCCGTAGTCGCGGTACTCCGCCGAGTGGCGTGACCGTGCCCGGCGGCCGGACTCGGCGTAGGGCGGTTGGGGCAGGGGCTCGACGGGCAGGCCGTCCCAGGCTTCGTCTCGGTATTCGTCCCGGGCTTCGTCCGGGGGTTCGTCTCGGGACTCGTCGGGGCCCGAATGCCGTGCGCGCCGCCGCCCGCCCGCCGGTTCCCCGGGGGCGTCGGCGCCGGTCCAGTTGCTGCCCGGTGTCCCGGGTGGCAACCACTGGCCTTCCGCGGCCGTCGGCTGCCAGTCCTGGCGGTGCCGCTCCGCCCGGGGCGCAGGCTGTGGTTCGGGCTCCGGCGGAGCCTGCGGTTCGGGTTCGGGTTGCGGTGGCGGTTGCTGGCGGGGTTCGAACCGGGGCTCCGGCGGCGGTGGGGCGTAGGCCGGCTCCGGCGCCGGATACGCGGGTTCTTGGGGCGGTTCGTACTGGTAGCGGGGCCGTTCCCGACGGGGTGGCGGCGGTTGGCGGGGCGGCAGCAGGGGTTCTTCGGGGACGTCGATGATGGCCGTCTCGTCGGCGCGCCCGCGCGGGTTGTCCTGGGGCACCGACGTGACCCGATCGCTGGGCACCCAATCGACGGGGTTGTCGCGGGGGGTCTCGCCGTTGCGATCCCACTCGCTGTAGGCGCGCTCCGGTTGCGGCTCGCTCTCGACGGTCCCGAGCGCGGGGCGGTGCGCGAGGTCGGTGTCGAACAGGATTTCCAGGCTGGTGCGCAAGGCGCTCAGCTCGGCGCGCAGTTCGGCCAGGTCGTCGGCGGCCTGGGCGCGCAACTCGGAGGCCAGCTCGCGACGCAGCTGGGACTCCACGGTCAGTTCGTATTCGCGCCGGGCCGAGATCTCCCGGTCGAGCTGGAGGTCGTAGACCAGCTTGAGATCGCGGACGCGGGCCTGATCGGCGTCGCTTTGGCGGCGATAGAGCACGGAAACGAAGGCGCCGGCGACTGCGGCCCACAGCGCCAGGATTACAGCGAGCTTGAGGAGTTCCACCCGATTGGTGAAAACCAATGCGGAACTGGCACCTATCGCGAGGACCAGCAACGCGGTCAAGAGCACCCACCCCGGCCTGCGGCCGCCGCGCCGCACCCGGGCGCCGCGGGACAGAACGGTCATGGCCTGACTGTACCTGCGCGAGGTCAATCCGCGTGTCGCCCTACTCCGGCGATTCTCACCTGGGTTGATCCGCCGATCGATCGGCGCTAGGTTTCGGCGCCCTCGCCGCGCTCGGTCGGGTCGTACGGGGACTTGCAGCAATGTTGCAGCCACAGCGCGGCGACCACCAATGCCAGCGCGCTGATGGCCGCCACCACCGTTCCGGTGGTGTCCTCGGCGGCGGCCCGCAGCCAGGACCGGCGCGGCAGGAAGTACACCAGCAGTCCCACCCACCAGCCCAGCATCAATGCCCCCACCCAGGCCGACGCCTTGGCGACCATCAGGCTGCGTGCCACCGCAAGCGGATGCAACCTGCCCCGACCGGGGCCGATTTCGCCGTCGGCGATCTTGGCGCGCACGTAGCGCGCCCACAGCGCCTCGCCGATGGCCACCGCCAGCAACGACAGGCCGGTCAACACCGTGATCGGGGGAAACCACCGGTACAGGCCGTTGACCAGCAGGTAACCCAGCACGGCGGCGCCGACCACCGCGGCCGTCAGGTCACGCTTGCGGGTGGGCCCCATCAGGTTGTGAGCTCGAGCGTCAGGTCGGAGCGCCGTACGGCGGCACGGTCGGCGGGCTCCAGTTCGGCCAGCAACTGCGCGACGGGACGCGGCCCTTCGGCGACCGTCAGCCGAGCGTCCGGGTCGACGGCCAGCCAGGGGATCAGCACGAAGGCCCGCAAATGGGCCAGCGGATGCGGCAGCGTCAGGTTGTTCTCCCGCGAGGTCACCTCGGTTTGCCCGTAACAGGCGATCAGGTCGACGTCGAGGGTGCGCGGCCCCCAGCGCTCGCCGCGGACCCTGCCCGCCGCGCGCTCGAACTCCTGCGCCCGGGCCAGCCAGCCCTGCCCGTCGCAGGCCGGGTCGTCGGCGATCAGCACCGCGTTGAGGAACGGCGCCTGATCGACCCGGCCCCAAGGGTCGGTCTCGTACACCGGTGACACGGCGAGCACCGTGTCCCCCAGCCCGTCGACGACCGACTGCAACCGCGCCAGCCGGTCCCCCAGGTTGGACCCGATGGACAACACCACTCTGGTCATCGGCGCCACTCCTCGATCCCGGCTCCGCACAGGACCGAGCCGGCATCATCGTCGTCAACACGCGTCATAACGGCACCACCGAACCCCGGCCACCGCGCCGGGACCGCCGCACCACCACCGAGACGTCGGCGAACTGCTGCGGGATCGGGGCCTGCGGCTTGTGCACCACCACCTCGACGGCGTGCACGCGTTCGTCGTCCATCACCTCATCGGCGATCTGGGCGGCGACGGTCTCGATCAGGTTTCGCGCGGGTCCCGCCACGACGTCGGCCGCCAGCCGGGCCAGCGCGCCGTAGTCGTAGGTGTCGGTCAGGTCGTCGGTGGCGGCGGCCGACGCCAGATCGATCCACACGGTGACGTCGACGACGAAGTCCTGCCCGCTCGCGCGTTCGTGGTCGAAAACCCCGTGTTGCCCGCGAACCTTCAACCCGCGCAACTCGATTCGATCAGCCATCGTGTTCAGCCAGCCCAGTGTGCGTCTCGTCGTTCCACGCCGCCACGACCTTGAGCGCATCGACCGTGGCGCGCACATCGTGCACCCGTACCCCCCAGGCCCCGTGCAGCGCGGCGAGCGCGGAAATCACCGCGGTCGCCGTCTCACGCCCGTCGGGGGGCCGCGGCGAACCGTCGGGCCCGGCCAGCAACGTACCGAGGAACCGTTTGCGCGACGCGCCCAGCAGCACCGGGATCCCGGTGGCGACCAATCGCGGCAGCGCATGCAGCAGCGCCCAATTGTGTTGTCCCGTCTTGGCGAATCCCAGCCCCGGATCGATCATCAGCTGAGCGGGATCGACACCGGCGGACACCGCGGCGTCGACACTGGCAAGCAATTCGGCGCGCACCTCGGCGACCACGTCACGATAGTCCGGGGCCGCGTGCGGACGCTGCGCCGACACGGAGCGCCAATGCATCAGCACCCAAGGCACTTTCGCCTCGGCCAGCAGCGGCGCCATCGCGGGATCGGCCCGGCCGCCGGACACGTCGTTGACGATCCGCGCACCGCTGCACAGCGCCGCCCGCGCGACGTCGGCGTGCATGGTATCGATGCTCACCGTAATGCCTTGCGAGGAAAGCTCTTTGACCACGGGGACGACCCGGGAGGCCTCGACACGGGCGTCGACGCGCGTGGCACCGGGACGGGTGGATTCTCCCCCGACGTCGACGATGTCGGCGCCGTCGGCGGCCAGCGCCAATCCGTGTGCCACGGCTTTGTCGGGGTCGAGATAGCGGCCGCCGTCGGAGAACGAATCGTCAGTGACGTTCAGAACTCCCATTACCTGCACAGGCGCCAGGCTCACTTCCGCAGGATGAGGTCGAGCGCCTCGGCTCGAGAAGCGGCGTTGGTTTTGAATATTCCGCGCACCGCCGAGGTCGTGGTCGTCGCTCCGGGCTTGCGGACACCGCGCATCGCCATGCACAGGTGCTCGGCCTCGACCACGACGATCACCCCGCGCGGATTGAGCTTTTTCACCAGGGCGTCGGCGATTTGGCTGGTGAGCCGTTCCTGCACCTGGGGCCGCTTGGCGTACAGATCGACCAGTCGCGCGATCTTCGACAGGCCGGTGACCCTGCCGTCGTTGCCCGGGATGTAGCCGACGTGGGCCACCCCGTGGAACGACACCAGGTGGTGTTCGCACGTGGAGTACAGCGGGATTTCCTTGACCAGCACCAGCTCGTCGTGATCCTCGTCGAACATGGTGTTCAACACGCTGTCCGGATCGGTGTAGAGCCCGGCGAACATCTCCCGGTAGGCGCGGGCGACGCGGGCCGGGGTTTCCCGCAGGCCGTGCCGGTCCGGGTCTTCGCCGATCGCGCACAGCAACTCGCGGACCGCGGCCTCGGCACGGTCCTGGTCGAAGACCCGCATCTTGGACATCGCGGTGTCCGGCAGTGCCATCGAATCCTCCGTTTGCTCAGCCGTGGGCCGGCGGATTGGACCGGCTCACGTCGTCATCCTGCCGGTCGGGCGAGCCACCCTCCTGGGCGGGCTGTCCCGGTGGGGGATACGGCGGGTACGGCGGGTACGACGGCTGCGCCTGGCCCTGCTGGCCGGAACGACCCTGCCCGCCCGGATAGCCCTGCTGGTGGCCGGCGTGGCCCTGCTGACCGGGATAGGGCTGCGGGCCCGGATAACTGGGCGCCGGCTGCTGCCAATAGGGCTGCTGTGGCGGCTGCGCCGGCGGATGCCAATAGTTCGGCTGCTGCTGCGGTTGCTGCGCTTGCGGCGGCCATCCCGGCGCGCGCCAGCCCGCCGGCGCGCCGTAGTCCGGCTGGGTGGGCCCGTGCGGCGCACCCTTACCGCTGGCCTGACCGCCGTGAGAACCGTTGCCGCCGTTGGCGTTTCGGTCAGCCTCCAGCCGTGCCGCTTCGCTGGCCCGCGCGATGGCCGCCTTGAACGCCGGCTCGGGGGTGGGCGGCGGCCACGGCTCGCCACGCTCGATGGCCAGCTCGCCGGGGGTCTTGATGGGCGGCTTGTCCGACGGGATGCGGCCACCGAAATCGTCGAACATGGTGAGCCGCGGGCGCTTTTCGACGCCCGAGAAGATGCTTTCCAGTTCGGCCCGGTGCAGGGTTTCCTTTTCCAGCAGCTCGCCGGCGAGGGTGTCGAGGATGTCGCGGTATTCGGTGAGGATTTCCCACGCCTCGGTGTGCGCGGCCTCGATCAGCTTGCGGATCTCGTCGTCGATGTCGCGGGCGACCTCGTGCGAATAGTCCGCCTGCGTTCCCATGGTGCGACCCAGGAACGGGTCGCCGTGTTCCGAACCGTATTTGACCGCACCGAGTTTGGAGCTCATCCCGAATTCGGTGACCATGGCACGCGCGATCTTGGTGGCCTGCTCGATGTCCGACACCGCGCCGGTGGTCGGCTCCCGGAAGACCAGCTCCTCCGCGGCGCGCCCGCCCATGGCAAACACCAACTGCGCGATCATCTCCGAGCGGGTCCGCAGCCCCTTGTCTTCCTCCGGCACCGCCACCGCGTGCCCCCCGGTGCGGCCTCGCGCCAGGATCGTCACCTTGTAGATCGGCTCGATGTCGGGCATCGCCCAGGCCGCCAGGGTGTGGCCGCCTTCGTGGTAGGCGGTGATCTTCTTTTCCTGCTCGCTGATGATGCGGCCCTTGCGGCGCGGGCCGCCGATCACCCGGTCCACCGCCTCTTCCAGGGCGGCGCTGGTGATGACGGTGCCGTTCTCGCGGGCCGTGAGCAGCGCCGCCTCGTTGATGACGTTGGCCAGGTCGGCGCCGGTCATGCCGACGGTCCGCTTGGCCAGCCCGGCGAGGTCGGCATCCGGGCCGATCGGCTTGCCCTTGGAGTGCACCTCCAGCACCGCCTTGCGGCCCGCCAGGTCCGGGTTGGACACCGGGATCTGCCGGTCGAAGCGGCCGGGCCGCAGCAGCGCCGGGTCCAGGATGTCCGGCCGGTTGGTGGCCGCGATCAGGATCACGCCGGCCCGCGGGTCGAACCCGTCCATTTCGACCAGCAACTGGTTCAGCGTCTGCTCGCGCTCGTCGTGCCCGCCGCCCAGGCCCGCGCCGCGCTGGCGGCCAACGGCGTCGATCTCGTCGACGAAGATGATGCACGGGTTGTTCTGTTTGGCCTGGTCGAACAGGTCGCGTACCCGGGACGCACCGACACCGACGAACATCTCGACGAAGTCTGAGCCGGAGATGGTGAAGAACGGGACGCCGGCCTCGCCCGCCACCGCGCGGGCGAGCAGCGTCTTGCCGGTCCCGGGCGGACCGTAGAGCAGCACGCCCCGGGGGATCTTGGCGCCCAGCGCCTGATAGCGACCGGGGTTCTGCAGGAAGTCCTTGATCTCGTAAAGCTCCTCGACCGCCTCGTCGACGCCGGCGACGTCGGCGAACGTGGTCTTGGGCATGTCCTTGGAGAGCTGCTTGGCGCGCGATTTGCCGAACCCGAAGCCCATCCGGGCGCCGCCCTGCATGCGGGAGAACATCACGAACAGCCCGACCAGCAGCAGCAGCGGCAGGACGTAGACCAGCAGCTCGCCCAGGATGCTGCCCTGGTTGACGACGGTGCTGACCTTCGCGTTCTTGGCGGTCAGCGCGTTGAAGAGGTCGACCGCATACCCGCTCGGGTATTTGGTGATGACCTTGTCGGAGTTGTCCGTGTCGCCATTGCCCTTCTTCAGGGTCAGGCGCAGCTGCTGCTCGCGATCGTCGATTTGCGCGCTTTTGACGTTGTCGCCGTTGATCTGGGACATCGCCACGGACGTGTCGACGGGCTTATAGCCGCGAGTGTCGTCGCTGAAATAGAAGAACGACCAGCCGAGCAGCACCACGACAGCAATCGCCGTGATGGTGCGAATAACGTTTTTCCGGTTCATCAATCATCGGCCTTGCCGGCCAGGTCCTTCCCCGATATACACGCAGCTGGAAAAGTCCAGGCTACCGCCTGTGGCGATCGCCAGCTCCGGCAGCGCCGGGGCGCAGCGGGTCGCCACCATCTGCTCCGCGGCGATCGCCAGCTCCGGCAGCGCCGGGGCGCAGCGGGTCGCCACCACCCTGTTCAGTTAACGACGGGCGGTTCCCGCGTCGCGTCACTCGTAGTAGCGCGCCTCGACCACATTCCCGTCGGGATCGGCGAAATAGAATCCCTGCGGCGCCCAGCCCCGCGCGCCGAAGCTGTGGTTCAGCCGGGCACTGGTGTCCACGCCCTCGGCCTGCAGGCGCGTGTCGAGCGCGTCGTATTCGGCCTTCGACAGGGCAAGGCAGACGTGGTTGACCGGTTGGCCGGCGCTTCCTTCGGCCACCGCGGACTACACCGCGCCGGAAGCCATCTCGAGTGGCATCAGGTCGATGATCGAATCCTCGGACACCCGCACGCTGGGGAAAGGCGCCTCGGCGGCCTCGAACTCGGCGAACCGCACCGGTGCCAGCCCGACCACCCTCGAGTAGAAGTCCATCGCCGCGCGCGGATCCTTCGTCCACAGAACTACGTGGTCCAATCGCATGCACAAATTATGCTGCGCGGGGCCAAAGAGACCCTTCTCAGTGCGCAACCGTTGTGCTTTGGTGAGACGGTGCCCCCAACCCAACGGTTAGTAGATACCAATGGTGTGCGGCTGCGGGTGACCGAAGCGGGCGACCGCGGCGCACCCGTGGTGATCCTGGCCCACGGCTTTCCCGAACTGGCCTACTCCTGGCGCCACCAGATAGACGTCCTCGCGCAAGCCGGCTACCACGTGCTGGCGCCCGATCAGCGCGGCTACGGCGGTTCGGATCGCCCGGATGCCGTCGAGGCGTACGACATTCACCAGTTGACGGGAGACCTGGTCGGTTTGCTCGACGACGTCGGCGCCGAGCGTGCCGTGTGGATCGGGCACGACTGGGGTGCCGCCGTGGTGTGGAACGCCCCGCTGCTGCACCCCGACCGGGTCGCGGCCGTCGCCGCGCTCAGCGTGCCCGTGACGCCGCGCCCGCGCGTAGCGCCGACGAAGGCGTGGCGAAAGATGTTCGGCGAGAACTTCTTCTACATCCTTTACTTCCAGGAGCCCGGTGTCGCCGACGCCGAATTGAACGCCGATCCCGCCCGGGTGATCCGTCGCATGATGGGCAGCCTGCGAACCGACGGCAAGGATGCGCTGGTGCGGATGGCCAGCCCCGGTCCGGCGGGTTTCGTCGAACGCCTTGGCGAACCCGACGGCTTGCCGGACTGGATAAGCCAGGACGAGCTCGACCACTACGTCGCCGAATTCTCGCGGACCGGCTTCACCGGCGGCCTGAACTGGTATCGCAATTTCGACCGCAACTGGGAGACCACGCCCGAACTCGACGGCGTCAAGATTTCGGTCCCGTGTCTGTTCATCGGCGGGACGGCCGATCCCGTCCTGTCGTTCACCCGCGCCGACCGCGCTGCGGAGGCGATTTCCGGGCCGTACCGACAGGTGATGATCGACGGCGCCGGGCATTGGCTGCAGCAGGAGCGCCCCGGCGAGGTGAATGCGGCCTTACTGGAATTCCTCAACGGATTGGAGCTTTGATGAGCGCGCCCCTGCGTTTCGGTGTCTTTATCACCCCGTTTCACCCCGTCGGCCAATCCCCAACCGTCGCACTCGAGTACGACATGGAACGCGTCGTCGCGCTGGATCGCCTCGGGTTCGACGAAGCGTGGTTCGGCGAACACCACTCGGGCGGCTACGAGCTGATCGCCTGTCCGGAGGTATTCATCGCCGCGGCGGCCGAACGGACCAAACACATCCGGCTGGGCACGGGAGTGGTCTCGCTGCCCTATCACCACCCGCTCATGGTCGCCGACCGCTGGGTGCTGCTGGATCACCTGACCCGCGGCCGGGTCATGTTCGGAACCGGGCCCGGCGCGCTGCCGTCGGACGCCTACATGATGGGCATCGATCCCGTCGAACAGCGACCGATGATGCAGGAATCCCTCGAGGCCATCCTGGCGCTGTTCCGGGCCGCACCCACCGAACGGATCGACCGCCACTCCGATTGGTTCACCCTGCGCGACGCGCAGTTGCACATCCGGCCCTACACCTGGCCTTACCCCGAAATCTCCACGGCGGCAATGATTTCGCCGTCCGGTCCGCGGCTGGCCGGCGCGCTGGGCACCTCGCTGCTGTCGCTGTCGATGTCGGTGCCCGGCGGCTACGCGGCGCTGGAGACCACCTGGGACGTGGTGCGCGAGCAGGCCGAGAAGGCCGGACGGGACGAGCCCGACCGCGGCAACTGGCGCGTCCTGAGCATCATGCACATCGCCGACAGCCGCGAGCAGGCCATCGACGATTGCACTTACGGGCTGCAGGATTTCGCGAATTACTTCGGCGCCGCCGGGTTCGTCCCGCTGGCCAACAGCGTGGAAGGCACCCAGACGCCACACGAGTTCGTCGCGGACTACGCGGCCAAGGGGAATTGCTGCATCGGCACGCCCGAGGACGCCATCGCCCACATCGAAGACCTGCTCGACCGCTCCGGCGGCTTCGGCACCCTGCTGATGCTCGGCCATGACTGGGCATCGCCCGAGGCGACGTACCGCTGCTATGACCTGATGGCGCGCAAGGTGATTCCCCACTTCAAACGTCAACTCGAAGCGTCCCGCGCATCGCACGACTGGGCCAGAGGCAAACGTGACCAGTTGATCGGCCGGGCCGGCGAGGCCGTGGTCAAGGCCATCACCGAGCACGTCGACGAACAGAAAGACGCGGTGCACTGATGCGCGCCTCGGTGTTGCGCGACGGTCGCATGGTCTACCGCGACGACGTGCCCGACCCGATCCCCGAAGCCGGGCAGGTGCTCGTCGGCGTGCGGGCATGCGGAATCTGCGGCAGCGACCTGCATTTCGCCGCCCACGGCGCCCAGGTGCTCGAAATGACCGAACGGGCGGCCGGTGGCGGCGGTGGCATGCACGTCGACCTGGACCACGACATCTTCATGGGTCACGAATTCAGCGCCGAGATACTCGAAGCCGGCCCCGACACCGAGACCCATCCACCGGGCACCCTGGTCACCTCGCTGCCGGTGCTGTTGTCCGCCAAGGGCGTCGAGCCAATTGTGTACAGCAACAGCACAATCGGCGGTTACTCCGAACGGATGCTGTTGTCCGCGCCGCTGCTGCTGCCCGTCCCCAATGGCCTGGACTTCAAACACGCAGCACTGACCGAACCCATGGCGGTGGGATTGCATGCCGTCAACAAGTCCAACGTCGCGCCCGGGGAGACGGCCCTGGTACTGGGCTGCGGCCCGATCGGGATCGCCATCGTCGCAGCCCTTCGGTCCAAGGGCGTCGAAACCATTGTGGCGGCGGACTTTTCGCCGAAGCGCCGGGAACTCGCCACCGCGATGGGAGCTCACCAGACGCTGGATCCGGCGCAGGGCTCGCCCTTCGACAGTGTCAAGCCCGCGGTGGTGTTCGAGGCCGTCGGGGTGCCCGGCATCATCGACGACGTGCTGCTCCGCGCGCGGCCGGGCACCCGACTGGTGGTTGCCGGGGTGTGCATGCAACCCGACACAGTGCATCCCTTCTTCGCGATCGCCAAAGAGATCAACGTGCAGTTCGTGCTCGCCTACACCCCCGACGAGTTCGGCGACTCGTTGCGCGCGCTGGCCGACGGCGACATCGACGTCAGCCCGCTGATCACCGGCGAGGTGGGCCTGGATGCGGTCGGGGCGGCGTTCGACGACCTGGCCGACCCCGAGCGGCACTGCAAGGTTCTCGTCACGCCCTGAAACTTGTCAGGGGCCCCGCCTATAATCGAACGCATGTTCGAAGTACCGTCGGATCCCGCCGCTCTGGTGGCGGTGATCGAGTCCACGCATCGGGAGGAGTCGATGCTGGTGGCGCGGCGGTTGGCGGCGGTGGCGGCGCTGCTGCGGCATCGGGTGGCCACTGCCGACGGGGCCGATCGGGAGTACGCCGAGATCGACGGTTTCGAGCAGACCGCCGCCGAGGTCGCCGCGGTGATGAACCTGTCTGCGATGGGTGCCAGTTTTCTGGTGTCGCACGCCGAGGCGCTCGATACCCGCCTGCCGCGGGTGGCGGCGCTGTTGGCCGAGGGGCGAACGGATTGGCGCACGGTGCGTTTGGTCATCACCCGCACCGATCTGGTCACCGACCGGGAGGTGATCGCCCAGCTCGATGAGTCGTTGGCCGCCCGGATCGGGAATTGGCACGGTTGGTCGCGGCAGCGGATCGTCAACGCCGTCGATGCCGCGGTGCGGGTCGCCGATCCCGACGCCGCCCGGGAGCGTCGGGTGGCCGCCGAGGAGGACCGTTACGTCGCCATCAGCGCCGCGGACAACGGGATGGCCGAGATCCGCGGTTCGGTGGCCGCCGCCGCCGCGACGGCCTTTGATCGCCGGCTGTCCCAACTCGCCAAGCAGGTGTGCCCGGCCGATCCACGGACGATGGATCAGCGCCGCGCCGACGCACTGTCGGCTCTGGCCGAGGGCCGCCGGTTGGGCTGTGCGTGTGGGCAAGCCGACTGCCCCACCCGGGCCGGCGAGCACGCTCGCGAAGGTGAGCCGACCGGGGCGCGGGTGGTCGTCAGCGTGATGGCCGGCGAACAGACCGTCTACGCCGACGGCGCCGGGCCCGGCTATCTGGAGGGCTATGGGGTCATCGATGCCGAGCAGGTGCGCCGGTTGGCGGCCGCGTCGGTGCTGGTGGCCGAGCCGGTGACCAGTCCGGTCGAGGCCTTGCGCTATCAACCGCCGGCGGGGCTGGAACGGTTCGTGCGCTGCCGTGATCTGACCTGCCGCTTTCCCGGATGCTCCCGCCCGGCGATGATCTGCGATATCGACCACACCATTCCGTTCAACCATCAAGATCCGCGGGCGGGTGGGCGCACCGTCGCGGAGAACCTGAAATGCCTGTGCCGCCAGCAATACCTACTAGCTGAACTACACACAAGGGTTTACGCTGGTGAATATGACGACCGCGCTCTATCTCCGCCAATCGCTGGATCGCACCCGCGACGAGGCCGCGATAGACCGGCAGCGTGCGGCTTGCCGCGGGCTGGCCAAGCAGAGGGGTTGGGCAAACCCGACGGAATACGTCGACAACGACCGCAGCGCCAGCAACGGCAAGCCACGGCCGGCCTATCAAGACATGCTGCGCGATATCCGCGACGGCAAGATCACCGCGATTGCGTGCTGGCATGTGGACCGGCTCTACCGCCAGCCGCGCGACCTGGAAGACCTGATTGAGCTGTGCGAGGCGCACGGTATCGCGCTGGCGACGTGCGTTGGCGACGTTGACCTGAGCACCGACATGGGCCGCCTGGTGGCGCGGCTGTTGGGCGCGGTGAACCGTGGCGAAGTCGAACGCAAGGCCGCACGGCAAAAGCTCGCCGCAAGGCAAATGGCAGAGCGGGGCATTCCAAAGTGGCGCAACGCCTTTGGTTATACCGAGGATTACCAGCCACACCCAGTGGAATCGCAGCTTGTCCGCGAAGCCTACGACACGATCATTTCTGGTGGATCACTGTCGGGGATCGCACGGGAGTGGAACCAGCGCGGGCATGTGGGACGCAACGGAAATAATTGGAGCGCAAGCACTCTCAGCCTGTTTCTCCGTGCGCCACGCAACGCCGGCCTACGAGCACACAATAACGAAATTGTGGGTTGGGGTAGCTGGCCACCGCTGGTGGACGAACCGACTTGGCGTGCCGCGCAAGCCGTGCTCAATGATCCGGCCCGAAAGCCGGGGCCCCGGACATGCAAGCGTCATTTCCTGACTGGCGTGCTGCAGTGTGGTAAGTGCGGCGACGGCGGTCGCATCGGTGGCTATCAGGGGACAAAAGGCCAGCAGCGCTACCGGTGCTGGAAATGCCTTGGCGTGGCTGTCAATAAGCCCGACGTTGACGATCTGATCCGGGGCATAGTGTGCGCCAGGTTGGCGCGGCCGGATGCCAAAGATGTGCTGATTGATTACGAGACGCCCGACCTGGACCAGCTCAGCGCGGACGCCAACGTTATCCGCGCCAGGATGGATGAGCTGGCAACCGAATTCGCGGAGGGAGACCTCACCGCCTCACAGCTACGAACGGCCACCGAGCGGCTGAAATCCAAGCTGAGCGACATCGAAGGGCAGATGATCGACGCCTCGCGGGCACGGGTATTCGACGGCCTGCCGTTGGGCACCGAGCGGGTGCAAGATGTGTTTCGGGCACTCGACGTTGATCGCCAACGCGCCGTTGTCTCGGCTCTGCTGACCGCGACGATTCTTCCGGTGGGCAAGCATGGTCGCGTGGCTTTTGACCCGGAACGCATCGCCATTGAGTGGCATCGGTGATGGGTTGACTACACATGCGGCGCACGTGCGTTCTATGTCGGATGAGTTCGCTAGGATCTAGTAGGAACTAGAAACCAGGCGCGATAACCTGATCTATCAGGGGACCGAACAGCAGTAGGGAAGCGCCACCACTTAGCAAAGGTGGCTTCCCTATGCCCCCACTGTCCCCGCTGGCCGCGCATCACCGGGCACGCATCGCCCATCTGTCTAAAACGCGCTCAGCCGATGACCCCGAAATCATTGATGAGAAAAGGGAATTCGCTACAGCAAAGATTCAGGCATACATCGAGCGGGTTGTCGCCGAAGCGCCGCCGCTAACCAATGAGCAGTTCGCCCGGCTGCGGGTGCTGCTTGAGCCGGCACGCCGCAAGCTGGCGCAGCCATGACCGTCAAACCTGCTGAGTCATCTGACTCAACCACGCACTGCACCAAATGCAAGGCCGAAATCTTTCGGCCCGAAAGCATTTCGACTGGCCTGTGTCTTCGCTGCCGAGTGGCCGGTGCCGAGTGCCCCGGATGCCCCCGCATGCGCGAGCTGTATCCGTGCTATCCCGGATGCGGGAATAGCTAAGGGCAAGTGGTGATTTGGCTACTGCTCGTGGGCCAGAACCACCGACGCCAGCGTCCGCCACTCGTCAGGTTGCAGCCGATGCGGTCTCTCATAAAGCGCATCGGCCGCGCGGCGAATCAAAGTCCAATCCGGGAGCGCGGGCGCAGCGGTACGGGTGAAACTCTCCATTCCCGAATTATAGACCGAAATGGAAACCACTTATGTTGGACGGCAATCCTGAACAGCACGAACCCGATATCGTCCGAAAATCAGCAGACGACATAGACACGCAGTTTGCGCAATACGTTCGGCGAGAGAGCGAAAAGCTATCGGGACGCCGGCAAGATGCGCGATACGCCGAAGAGGCGCAGGACATCGCCCTCAAGCTCGTCAACGATGCCCTGCAAAATGGCCTAAGCCGAGCGACGGTAACAGCCGTCCTAGAACAGTGCTTTTGGGAACACCTGCCCCCGGCGGGAGTCGATGAAATCTGGGCGCTGCATCAGCAGTGGCAAGATGAGAAAACCAGAAGCGAGATTCAGAACCGCTATTACCGGGGTTTCGTTGGCCACGCCGCCAACGGCGGCGAACTTCTGAGCGCGCACACCGGGCCACCGCCCGCCCAATGGGGGCAAGGCCTCGACGTCCTGTGGGTCACCGGGGAACCTTTGATGATCGAAGCCGGGTACGGATGCGGCAAGACCACGCTTGCGGGGCTCCTGGTGCGCGCTCAACTATTCGGGGGCGACGTCCTGGGCTATCCCGTGCGACAACTGACAGACGGCCAAAAGATTTTGTATCTGGCTATCGATAGGCCCGATCAGATTATGCGCTCGATGGCCCGTCAATTCCGCCAAGAGCAGTTAAAGGCAATTGGTGACCGGCTCACCTTCTGGAAAGGCCCATTGCCCGACGACGCTGCCGAAAATACGCAGCTGCTCGTAGACCTGTGTGAATACCACCGGGCGGATTTCGTGTACGTCGATTCCCTGAAAGACGCTGCCAGGGGGTTGACCGAGGACCGTGCCGCCGCGGCCTACCAAGCCACCCGGAGCGCGCTCTTAGCGACTGGCCGGCAGCT
This sequence comes from Mycobacterium sp. 3-98, assembly GCF_035918355.1. NCBI lineage: Bacteria > Bacillati > Actinomycetota > Actinomycetes > Mycobacteriales > Mycobacteriaceae > Mycobacterium > Mycobacterium sp. 3-98. The sequence continues at coordinate 38,494 of NZ_CP142360.1, forward strand.
CGTGGAACTTCACCACCTGACCAAGAGTGGGGGCGATTACGGGTCTGTGTGGCTCCGAGCGGGAGCGGGTTCGGTTCTCCGTATGTCTGGGAAGCCGGGCGGCGCAACCGGGGCTCTTGCGCACGACAAAGCCCCTGCGCACAAGGCGGGCACCATCAAGCTCAGTCACGAGCGTGACACCGGAGAAATCCGCACGACCACGACGCCTGAAACCAAGGCATCCCTGGAAACTTGGGTGGCTGGCCATCGCGGGGGCGTGACACTGATCCAGGCCGCCGAATACCTGTACGACAGCTCCGAGCGAGCAGCCCAAGCGCGAGCCAAGCGAGTACTCAACCGGCTCACCGGCTCCACCGGACCGCTCAGTGAAACCAGGGAATCAGGCCAGCCGTCAAGGTGGTTTGCGTGCCAATGACGTGTACCCCATATGACCTGCAGTTTTACCTATTTGCATGCACCCATGTGTGTACCCCGGATTTTCACTGTTTTTGCAGTTCAGAGTATGTTTTTGAATCAGTTCCAACCCATGACATGGCCTGCCACCCCTTCCCTCTAAGAGGGAGGGGCAACAGGCAGGCCCACGTTCGACCTACACACGAGAAGTTTTATCGTCCCCCGCCCCACTTCGCGCGCTATGGCCCGCCACCGCGTAGCGGTCACAAAATCCGATCACACCGTTGGCGCCGGGTGCGTAATGTCGGCTGAAGCATTCCTCAGTGCGATATCGAGTCCATCGCTGCCCGATGCGCTTTGTGTGGGTCGCCACGAGCTATTCGATACGGCGGCCAACAGAGACGGCCCTGAGCGATCTGAGGCCGTGGCGATATGCCATCGATGCCCAGTGCTGGCCTGGTGCAAAGCGTGGTCGACTGCCCAAGATTGGCCCGCCGGAACGGTCGTAGGCGGTCAGATCATCGCGAAGAAATCTAAGCCCAAGTCCATGGCAGTAGTAAAAGCAGCGGCTCCGGCGGAATTGACACTTGAGGAAATAGCGGAGCGCCTGCACGAGCAATGGCGAGACCGAATCCAAGCGCGCCGCGTAACAACTTCCCGAACACAGGCGGGAATCTGCATTTGACGCCACGCGTTAGCCTTGAATAAGGCTGCAACAAATCAACATCACCCATATAGAAATGAGCACCATTCTGTGTCCACATCATATTCCGTCCCCGTCGTGGCAGCCGAACTCAATATTGGCATCCAAGAAGTCGTAAGACGTTGCAACGGTTCACTTTTCGAAGATGAGCACGGAATGCGCCAGGTTCCCGGCCACATCTTCCGTGAGCTGAAAGACGAGCGAGACGCCCGATGGGCGGCCGAACGTGAAACGGCCAGGCAACGACGTGAGAACCGACAGCCCAATCCGGTACGCGAGCGCGTTCGGGCTATTCAAGAGGCGCAACGTGAGATCCCGCCCAACGCTTTCACTTACGACGACTCCATGCCGGCCAAGGCGGTCGCCACACTCTTGGCGCCTACCGGCCCAGCGGACTACGACGAACGCACACGCGAGGCCGACGAGCGCACTGACGACTTCATGAACGGAACCATGCAGATCCGCAAGATTGGCCCGGTCCGAGTCTCACGCAAACGTAATCAAGAGAGCTAGCGGCCATGGAAACCATTGCGATTTACGGACCGTCCCGTCCAAGACCAGTTACGCGGTCGGCACCGCTGCGCCGTTCAAAGTCCGTTACCGAGCTGAGCATCGAAGCTGAAATCGCCATCGCCGCCGTGAATAAGGCGCTCGGCCAGCCCAGCGAGACGTTCACACGTTCTCGCCAGATCATCGGCCACAAGACGAGCTGCACCTGTGAGGACTGCATGGCGTTCAAATACGGATGGGGCCGTGACGAACGCTTTGGCGCGCGCGGCTTCTAAAAGACTTGGGTTGGGGTCAGATACCATGGCGCGCAACGCAAATCAGAAGCAACCTTCCGTTTCTGCTGCCAACGTTGCGTGTCACAGTATCGCGGCAGCAGCCGCAGGCCGGCAGCGCCACGCCCTAACCCAAGACTCGTCGTCCGGCGGACGACCGCACGCGGCGGTTGCAGACCGCAGATCCAGTTGTGCGGTGTCTCGTCCGGTCGAGCGCAAACAGTCGGGTTGGGGCTTTAGGAACCACCAGCCGGACACGGAGCGCTTTGCCGCCGGACGACGGGCCAAAGCTGCTAATGCATTAGCAAGTTCACTTTCGGTCGGGTGGGACTGATGCGTGAAGGAACAGAATTCTATTCAAGCTATCGATGGCGCAAGCTGCGGGCGCGGGTCCTCAAGGAGGAGCCGACCTGCCGGCTGCAGCTAGAGGGGTGCACGGGGGTCAGTACGAGCGCCGACCACATCATCCCGACCAGCATCAACCCCTCCCTCGCGTTGGTGCGATCCAACCTGCAGGGCGCGTGCAAAGAGTGCAACGACCGCCGCGGTAACCGGGACTTGAATCCACCTGAACCGCCACCCGCATTGGACTTCTTCAACGTACCAAGGGCAAACACATTGCAGCACAATAGGATTCAAGAGGCCAGCGAATGACCGGCCCAGCAAACACTCACGGGTGCCAGCAAACATGCTGCGGCGCAAGGGAACTGCCCGTGTCTAATAAGGAATTCGCTGGCTCTATTGCACAATGCGAATTAGCAGCGTCATCGTCGCAGGTCAGGCCCGGTTTTTTCTGTTACACAAACGCCGGCCGCCGCCGCACATCATTTATTTATACCGTTGAAAAAATATGTAAAATAACAACGAGCCAAAATAAAGCCCATTCAGCAAACTTTCCACCCAGGCTGCGAATTATGTTGAGTGTCAACCACTTTCGCAGGAGATTGAGTTATGTCGTCTAAAGGCGTGAAGCTCGCATCAGGCTACATCGAATTAGATATTCAGTACACCGATGCGCTCAAGAAGATAACTCAGGATCTTACCGACCTTGAGAAAAAGTCGAAGGACGCCGGTAAATCCGTTGGCGATATCGGCAAGGGCGCGAAGTCTGTCACTGATGAGCTGGCGAAGACTAAGCGCAGCGCCGATGATGCCACCAAGGCCACTAAGGACTTGGGCAAGTCGCTGGACGATTCCGGAAAAAAGGCCGGCAAGGTTGGTGACGAGCTTGAAAAGGGCGTCACGAGGGGCGCCAAGAGTGCCGGTAAGTCGATTCAGGACGAGATTGTAGACGGCGCAAGGAAATCGGCGAAGGCTGCCGGTGGCGCACTGTCTGACGCCCTCGTTAACGCGGCCGGTGAGGGCGGTAAAGCGCTCGGCAACATGATCGGTGAGAGCCGCGTCGGGCATTGGCTGCAGGACATTCAGGAAAAATCAGAGGGGGTGCTGGACGTCACGCATCGACTGGGTGACGCATTTTTCGCTTTTCGGGATAAAGATGTTGCCGGCGGATTATCCTCTGCCGCTGATGCTTTGACTAAAATGGGGCAGTCGGACGCCGGCAAGGTCTTAGGGGACCTCGCTGAGAAGGCCGCGCCGCTGCAGTCGACGTTCGCCGATCTTAAGGGGCAGATCGACGGGTCGGGCCAGCTCCTGCGTGCGCTGGGCAATGATGCGCCGGGCATTGCGGGCAAGCTTGGTCAGATCGGTGCTGCGGCCTCGGCTATGGCTGGCCCGCTTGCTCTTGCCGCCGAAGCTGCACTGCAGATTGACTCGGCGCTGCATATCGACAGCAACACGTTTGACCCCGGCCAGCACGGATGGGCACACGTGCTGCTCGGAAAGTCGGCTGATTGGCTGGGTCTCGCGGACCCGTCGAATGGCCTCGATAAGCACAATTTGCAGCCCACGTCGCCGAACGTTCCTCTAACACCCCAGGATAAGGCCGGCAGCAGCAGTGTGATCGCTCCCTGGCTACAGGGCGGCGCGAAAGCCGCCCCCAGTGGTAACAGCGGCGGTGGACTGGACGAATGGATTGCTCAGGCACAGGCCATTACTGGCGTGGATGCGTCATGGACTCCCGGGTTGAAAACTCTTATCGGACGCGAGTCGAGTGGTAACCCGTCCGTTATCAATCTGTGGGATTCAAATGCGAAAGCGGGCCACGCGTCACAAGGCTTGATGCAGCTGATACCGGGGAATTTTTCGACGTATCACGTCGCCGGAACGGCCAATGACATCAATGATCCGGTCGCCAACATCGCAGCCGGTATTCGTTACATTCAGGCCACCTATGGTGGTATCTCCGGTGTGCAGCAAGCCAATCCGAACCTGGTGCCGAAGGGCTATGACGACGGTGGGGAACTGCCGCCTGGATTGACGTTGGCGCACAACCAGACCGGCAAGCCTGAATTCGTTTTCACCGAGGACCAGTTGAAGGGCGCCCAGGACGCACCCAAGGGCATCGACATGGGTGCGCTACTCGGCCAGGATCAAGGCAAGCACCCGCTAGAGGGGCTGCTGGGCAAGCCGCCCGCGCCCGGCGGAAAAGACCTCCGCACACAGGGTTACATCCCGGCTGGTGCCGGGGGCAGTGGTACCGCTGGGTCCAGCTTCATTTCCGGTTCGCTGCAGATGGGCGCACAGGCCATCAATGGACTGATCGATCAGGCGGCGTCGGCTGCGTCCACGGCCATCTCGGCTGCGGCCACCGCTGGCTCATTCGGGGCTGGCGGCCAGGCGGCGGGCTCGGCGTCGTCTTTCCTGATCGGTATCGGCACCCAGGCCGCCAAGCGAGGCGTCCAGTACGGCTTCCAGTTGGGCGGCATCGGTGCGGATGCTTTGACGGAAATCCTTATGCCGTTCGGTGTTCCGCGGTTCTTCCAGACTGACCCGTCGCAGTTCGTGCCGCAGCTGCCGGGTAAGGCCGCGGCGGTGACGACGGGTGAGAAGGCGCAGCAGCAGGGTAATGCCGGCCTGCCGTCTGACCCGGGTAATCAGCCGGGCGGTCCGGTGCAGCCCGGGCAACTCCCTGGTGCGCAGGCGGTTGGTGCGCCGGCACCTATTGCGAAGCCGGGCACGGGTGATTTCAAACCAACCCCCATCAAGATCCCTGGGCTGGGTGGGACGCCCGGGCAGGGCGGCCAGGCGCCAGTGTCGAATTTGGATCAGTACAAGGATGCCCTCGCGGCGCCCCCTGCGGAGAACGCGGGACCGATGCCCAAGCAACCAGCGCCGTCCATCGCGGCACCTCCGGCGCCGAAACCCGCTGCCCCGCAGCAGAACCAGAATCCGTTGGACTATTTGGCCAACGCCTACGGAGCGCCCTCCGTGTTTGATGATGGCGGCTGGCTGATGCCCGGCGAGATTGGGATCAACAAATCGAATGCCCCCGAGCCCATGGCGGTATTCACCCCCGAGCAGTGGGGAGCGCTGGGCGCGGTGGCCAAGGGTGCAACCATGAAGCCCGACCCCACGCAGGGCGGCGGTCGGGATTACAGCATCCATTTTCACGACACCATTGTTAAAGATGTGAATGAAATGCTGCGCCAGGGCGAATCGCAACAGAGGTTAGCCATGATGCGCCATGCCGGAAGGCCATGAAAGTTGTATCCGTCACCACGAAAGCCGAAGTAAGCAAAGCTGATCGGGATCGCCTCGTGCTGCGGTTTGGGACGCTGCGCCTGGCGATGAATCGGGATGAGGCTATCCAGTTGGCCACTCAGCTTGCCGACGTCGCTGCCGAGCTGTCCGGGGAGTCGGCCGAGGGCAGGCACTGGCTGCGGTAAGAAGTGAGATGAGTCACCCGCCCGACAGATACGAAATTTCTCGTTTTGTGAAACAACTCTGTGACCTGCGTCGTTTAATCTGCATGGGTGGCATCGGTGCCCAAGCGTCTGCGGGACTATTGGGAGGCGGCCAAGGAGAAGGGGTGGGTGTACGATGAGACCTCAGATGGACACCCACGATTTACGCCTCCACCTGGGACTATGGACCCATACAGGAACCGCCCGGCGGCACCTGTTACCTTCGGTAAAACTCCATCCGATCATCGCGGCGACCGTAATGCGGTCGCCTTGCTGCGCCGACTTGGTGTAGACATACCGCATAAGGGACATACTCCGGGGAAGGAGGGTAAGAAATGACGACGTTCACGATTGAGGCAATCACTAAGCCTGTCCACGACGAGACTGGATGGCTGCCGCTGCGTCGCGTCACCGATCTGGTACCTGGAACCCTTCTGATCGAAGATGCCGACGAGCCGATGCTGATCTTGCCCGTTACTGCATCGTCGCCCGGCCGTGCTGCCCTGTTCGTAGAGGGTGTACTCAAGGTGGTTGGTGTCGAATTTGTTTCGGGGGCAATTCACCATGTGGAAGACGACGAGGGAGCGCCCAACCTCAGCCCTGAAGCCGAGCGCGAGCGCGAGTGGGTGGAAAATATCCCTGCCCACGCATAACGCGCGCAGCTAGACAAGATAGAACGCCCCCACCAACACTGGATGGGGGCGTTCTGCTATTGGCAGGGTGAGTCAGATGACTCAACTTAGTTGATGGCCACAACGAGCGTGATCACTGCCAGTGCGGTGAGCCAAAACAGCGGTCCGTCGCCGAATGCCCAGAGCGCAAGCCCCAGGGCGCCGGCAGCGCCGAGCCAGCGCATCATCGAGTCCCACCCGATGGCGGCGGGCAGAACGCCTTCAAAAACTGTTCGTACATCAACGTGCCCAACGGGTCGCGCACCGACACCCGTGGATCGGCCGGCACCAGCTGATCGCCACATTGGACATAGCCCGGCGGTGTCGGGTCCGCCATTGCCGGCGCCGCGCAAGCCAGCCCCAGTGCCAGCATGACCGTCCCAGCGGCCAGCAGGCGCGTCATCGCGCACCGCCGGCAGTGTGGCGCCGCACGGCTGCGTTAACGGCCTCATCAGGCGCCCCGAGAGCGCGCATGTCCCCCAGGGCGACAGTCCCAAGGCGTTCGGCATGTCGCCGCGCGCCGTCGAGCAGGTCCAGCAGCTCAATCGCCCGCGTACGGCGGGAGTCTTCCAGCAGCGTCGCGGCGCTGTCTGCGCGCGCGATGGCCAGTTCGATGAGCTTGCCGATGTCGGCGAGGTCCCCCAGGGCGGTGCCTAGGTCCTCGCCGCGTTCGGCGATAGTGGGTTGTGCAGCCATTTCCGTGTCTCCATTCCTGGCCGAAGTAGGTAGTTCAGCCAGTAGGTGACATCATCGGCTCAAAACCTTCGGGGGCTGGCGCGACAAACAGTTGGCAGATGGAACCGTGGTCTGGACTTCGCCGACCGGCAACATCTACCGGACCTCGCCGGCAGGTGCGGATCTGTTTCCGGCGGGGCGCGCCCCGGCCTGCGCCGCCCCCGAGCCGAGACGACGCAGCCGATCACGGCAGCGCAGCGCGCGGATCACCCAGGCGCGCACCCACAATCGCGAGCAGCGCCCGATCAACGCGGCCCGCCGCCAGCTCGAACAGGACCGCAAAGACGAGATCGCGGCCCGCAAGTTCCGAAACCACATGCGCGACATGCTGTTCCTGTTCAAGGGAACACCGAGCACCAGCCCCTACTGCACCTGGGTCAACGACCCCCGAGAACCGGAAGAACTGCCCCCGGACTGGGAACCCGACCAACCCACCCTGCAGCCCCTACCCGACGAACCACCCTTCTGACGCGTCACCCACCCGCGGGGGGCTGCGCGATGACCGTGGGCTTGAAACCGTATCGGGGAGTGACGAAGTGGGCCGCGACGCCGCGCCCCGCCCCAGCGGCGGGCACCATCGGCACCCCGCCCACCGCGTTCGTGGCACGTTCGACGGCTCCCGCGGCGGTGGCACCATTGAGCGCCACGGCGATCGGCGGTGCCGGGGCCGCACTCGCCCAGGCGGCGGGCACCGCCAATCCGCCGATCGATGCCGCCTTGCCGACGGCCCCGCCGATCGCGCCGATCGAGCCCAGGCCCGCACCCGAAACGGCGGGAAGGGCCGCTTCCGCGGCCTTGGCGACGCCCTCGGCGGCGGACTTCGCGGCGGGCATGAAGCCCTGCGCGAGACTTTGGATGTCCTTGAACGCCGTGGTGAACAACCGCGTCGGCGAAATCAACCGGATGAAGGCGTCGAAAGGCGTGCTGGCATCGAGGGTTTGCGACCCGGTCAGGCCCTCCAACAGATCCCCCAACGGGCCCCCCACGACAATGCCGTCGCCCTCGGGGTTCATGCCGATCCCGCCGAACGACAGTGTGGGATTGGCCGGCGACGGGGACGTGTTGGTCGGCCCGGCCAGCGCCGACAGGGTCTGGGGCACCGCGTCGAGCCCCTGCGCGCTGTCGCTCCCGCTCGCACCGGCGGCCCGGGCCACCGCGGCGGCCTGACCGGCGACGCCGGCCGGATCCGTGGTGGGCGCCGCCGGTTCGAACGCGGGCAAGGTCGCGGCCGCCGCCGACGCACCGGCATATTCGTACATCGCGGCGCCGTCCTGGGCCCACATCTCGCCGTATTGCGCCTCGGTGGCCGCGATCGCCGGGGTGTTCTGCCCGAGGAAGTTCGTCGCCAGCAACTCCATCAGCAACGCCCGGTTCGCCGCGATCACCGGCGGCGGCACCGTTTCGGCGAATGCCGCCTCGTAGGCACCCGCCGCTGCCACCGCTTGGTTCGCCGCCTGTTCGGCCTGTCCGGCCGTGGCGCTCAGCCACGCCACTTGCGGCACGGCCGCGGTGAGCATGGACGTCGCGGCCGGCCCCTGCCACGGGCCGCCCTCGATGCCCGCGATCACCGACCCGTAGGACGAAGCCGCGGAATGCAGGCCGGCGGCCAGTCCGCCCCACGCCGCCGCGGCGACCAGTAACGGCCCCGAACCCGGCCCCGAATAGATCAGCGCGGAATTGATCTCCGGCGGCAACTGCGCAAAATCCAGCATCGTGTCCTCGCCTAACCGACCGCGGCGGCGTTGGCGAGTTCCGTGGCGGCATACGAACCGGCGCTGATGCCAAGCGTCGTCGCCAACTGCTCGCGAACCGCCGCCGCCTGCGCACTGATCTCCTGGAAGAGCTGTCCGTGTTGGGAGAACCGGGCGGCCGTCAGGATCGACACCGCATCGGCGGCGGCGGGGGCCACCGCCGTCGTCGCCACGGCGAGCGCCGAATTGTTCTCCTGCACTGCGGCATTGATGCCGTGCAGCTCACGCGAAGCCGCATCGAGAATTTCCGGCCGTGCCATCAGAAAAGACATGATGAGTCCTCAAAACCCTTTCAATTAACCAGCTTTCAGCGACGATCACCGGCGCCGAGTCCGACGCTCGTCACGTTAGGCCGGTGACCTCGGGTGATGACAGCCCGCGGCCGGCTATTTCATAACCGGTTGGACAACTATTCATTTAGCTGGACGCGTCCGCTGCGACTCTTTGGATTCGGCATGAATATCGCGGTAATCCAATATGATTGGAGTCATATATGTTCGTATATGAGCGCTCCGCAGCGCCGATTTTGCTTTGCTAGGGGTACCGGTGAGCCCGCGCCGGACGACCCGCCTCCCGACAGAATCCGCCCGCTGGCTATGCTGCCCACGCAGGTATCCGCAGCTTGACGGGACGGAACACCGATGCTGGCGCGCGACGCATTCACCGGCTGACTGCCTTGGCCGCCAATGGTTCCGCTCTGGCGCAGTTCTTGCGCGCGCGCCGCAGCCTGGTCCGGCCCAGCGAGGTCGGCCTGCCTGAGGGCGAACGCCGCAGGGTCGCCGGCCTGCGCCGGGAGGAAGTCGCGGTGCTCGCCGGCATCAGCACCGACTACTACCTCCGCCTCGAGCAGGGCCGCGAAACCAACCCCTCCGATCAGGTGCTCACTTCGATCGCGCGGGCGCTGCGACTGGACGACGACGCCGTGGTGTACATGCGAAACCTCATGCGCCATGGATCGGCCGAGCGCATTGCGCCACTGCAGCAATTGAATCCGGGCCTCCGTGATCTGCTCGACGGTTTTCCACGGGCGGCCGCGATCGTCGTCGACCCCGGCATGACGGTCGTCGTCGCGAACCGGGCGGCGGCGGCGTTGTCACCGCACTTGCGGGTCGGGTCCAACGCCGTGCGGGAACTGTTTCTCGATCCGCGCTCGCCGCAGTTGTACCGCGACTGGAAGTTGCTGACCGCGTGGGCGGTCCGGCTGCTCCGCGCGACGTACGGCCAGCGTCCCGATCCGGCCCTGATCAACCTGGTCGACGAGTTGATCGAGCACAGCCCGCGGTTTCGCCAGCAGTGGGCCCGCCACGATGTCAGGCACGAAGTCGCCGGAGGGTTGGGCATCAACCACCCGGAGGTCGGCGCGCTGCGGCTCAACTACCAGCAGATGGTGCTGCCGGGGACCGGTCACGTGCTGGTGGCTTACTGGGCCGAATCCGGCTCGCCATCGGAGGCCGCCATGCTGCGACTGGGCGCCGGCTGAGCCTGGGTGTCGCACTACCAGGAACAACGCGTCCTGGATGCAAGCGCTCGGCCGCCGCAACATTTGACGCATGAGCCATACTTCCCGTCCGGCTGTCCTGACATGACGCAAGCAACACCCGAAACGCATCCCGGCGCAATGGAACTGGTCGCGGTGCTGGTCGGGTTCATGGCGGGTCCGGTGGCAACACCCGCCCTGATATGGCTCAGCCTGGCCCTGGAGCTGCCCCTGGTGGTGGTCATCGTCCTGCTCGTCGCCATGGTGCTGGTGTCAAACTGGCTCTCGCACATCATTATTCGCATCCACGAGCCGGGCTGAGCCGGGAACCGGGCCACGGCACCGACCACTTGACCGGAAATCCACAACACGGATGGCGGGGCCAGGGGCTAGGGTGCCAGGCATGCCGGTCGCAACCAACGCCTCGAACCTTGTCCGCCGATCGATCGCGGTGGCCGCGGCCGGCCTGACCGTCGCGGCGGCGTCGGCATGCGACGAGCCCAGCCCGTCGCACCCGGGCGCCAACCCGCGCCAGGTAACGGTTTTGGGAACCGGGCAGGTGCAAGGCGTCCCGGACACGCTGACCGCCGACGTCGGTATCGAATTCACCGCCCCCGACGTCACCACTGCGATGAACCAGACCAACGACCGTCAGCAGGCGGTCATCAACGCGCTGCTCGGCGCCGGCGTCGACCACAAGGACATCAGCACCACCGAGGTCACCCTGGCGCCGCAGTACAACAATCCCGGCCCCAGCGGCACGGCCGACATCACCGGATACCGCGCCACCAACGCCGTCGCCGTCAAGATCCACCCACCCGACGCCGCGTCGCGGTTGCTGGCCCTCGTCGTCGGCACGGGCGGCGACGCCACCCGGATCAGGTCGGTCCGCTATTCAATCGCCGACGATTCGCAGCTGGTCAAGGACGCCCGCACGCGGGCGTTCAACGACGCCAAGGGCCGCGCCGAGCAGTACGCCCAGCTGTCCGGGCTCCGGCTGGGCCGGGTGCTGTCCATCTCGGAGGCCACCGGCAACCCCCCGCCGGTCGGGACGCCGACGCCGCGGGCCATGCCGTCGATGGTCCCGCTCGAGCCCGGCCAGCAGACCGTGAACTTCTCGGTCACCGCCGTGTGGGAGCTGGACTGAGCCGGCCGGATGGCGGCGACCCGCCGCGCCCGGCTTCGCCGCGCTTGCGATCGCCGCGAGCTACTGCTGGTAGACCCTGGGGTCCAGGGTGCCGATGTAGGACAAATCGCGATAGCGCTCGTCGTAATCGAGGCCGTAGCCGACGACGAAGTCGTTCGGGATGTCGAAGCCCACGTAGGCGATGTCGACGTGGGCTCCCTTCGCGTCCGGCTTGCGCAGCAGCGTGCACACCTTCAGCGACCGCGGATGCCGCGTTTTGAGGTTGCGCAGCAGCCACGACAGGGTCAGGCCCGAGTCCACGACGTCCTCGACGATCAGGACATCGCGGCCTTGGATGTCGCGGTCCAGGTCCTTGAGGATGCGCACCACACCCGACGAGGACGTCGATGATCCGTACGAGCTGACGGCCATGAATTCGAACTGCGTCGGCACCGGGATCGCGCGGGCCAGGTCGGTGACGAAGATCACGGCGCCCTTGAGCACGGTGATCAACAGCAGGTCCTGGCCGGTCTCGCTCGCGGCGTCGCGGTAGTGCTCCCCGATTTCGCGGCCGAGTTCGGCGATTCGCGCCTGAATCTGCTCCGCCGTCAGCAGGACAGACTTGATATCCCCGGGGTAGAGCTCCGCGGGCTGGGCGGGGGTGATCGCCGAGGAGATCTGGGCCACGCCCACAGAGTGCCACGCCGGCGGGCGGATAACCAACGGCGGCCCCGATATTGCGGTCAGCCGACCGGTTCGCGCCACAGCGTCAAAACGCCGTCGCGGCGGCCCGCGAACAACCGCTCGTCGGGCACGGACGACCCCACCGCCACGCCGCCCTGGCCGCGCCACGCGGTGATCAGGGTGTCGACCCCCCGAATCTGCTTGTCGGTCAGCCCCGTTGCGCCGCCCGCCAGCAGCCAGGCCCGGATCACGCGCCGCCGCACGGGCGCGTCCAGCGTCGCCAGCGCCGAGACCCGTAGCCCATCGCCCGCCTTGGCGCCGGGCAGCGCCCGGGCGGCGAGCGTGTCGATCAACTCGCCGTCCTCCCGCAGCGCGGTCGCGGTGCGGGCCAGCGCCTCGGCGACGCCCCCGCCGAGCACGTCTTCGAGCAGCGGCAACACCTCGGCACGCAACCGGGTCCGGGTGAAGCGGGGGTCGCTGTTGTGCGGATCGCGCCATGCGGTCAGGCCCAGCTCCCGGCACGCTTCGTGCGTCACCGCACGCCGGACCCCCAACAACGGCCGGCACCACGGCGGATCGTAGGGGCGCATCCCGGCGATCGAGCGCACGCCGGACCCCCGGCCCAGCCCGAGCAGCACCGTCTCGGCCTGGTCGTCGAGCGTGTGGCCGAGCAGCACCGGGCCGTCGTGGTAGGCGGCCAGCGCGGCGTAGCGGGCCGCGCGGGCCGCGGCTTCGGGACCACCCTCCGTGCCGACGTGCACCCGAATCACTTGCGCCGCAACACATCCCAGTGCGACGGCCTGCGCCCGGGCGGTTTCGGCGACGTCGGCCGAGCCGGGTTGCAGGCCGTGGTCCACCACCACCGCGGTGGTGGGCCGCAGCTGGGCCGCCACCGCGGTCAGCGCCAACGAATCCGGGCCACCGGACAGGGCCACGCACCATTGGTCGACGGCGGCGAGGTGCGTCTTGACGAACGCCTCGACCGCCGCGCGCAGCCGGCCTACAGCACCCTGTCGATCCATCGCTGGGGCTCTTCGATCTCGATGGGCAGCGGCAGCGTTTCGGGCCCCGCCCAGATGGCGTTGAATCGCGCCATGCCCACCTGGCCCACGACGTGGTCGACGAACGCCTTGCCGCGCGTGTATTGGCTGAGCTTGGCGTCGAGTCCCAGCAGTGCGCGCAGCAAGCGCTGCAGGGGCGGTTGCTTGCGATGGCGGCGCTCGTCGAAGCGGCGGCGGATGGTGGCCACCGACGGCACGGCGATCGGCCCGACGGCATCCATGACGTGGTCGGCGTGGCCCTCCAGCAGCGTGCCCAGCACGAGCAGCTGGTCCAGGGCGTGGCGCTGGGGTTCGGACTGCACCGCCCGCACCAGACCGAGGATGCCCGCCGAGTTGGCGTCGGAGTTCTGATTGCCGCGATTGCGGGCGTAGTCGGCGAGCCGGCTCACCACCTCCCCGAGGTCGTCACCGGCGTCGCGGGTCAGCAGGCCCAGCGCCTGCGACATGTAGTCGGGCAGCCACGGGTTGGCGGTGAACTGCACGCGATGGGTGACCTCGTGCAGGCACACCCACAGCCGGAAATCGGACGGCTCGATCCGAAGCTGCCGCTCGACGGCGATGACGTTCGGGTACACCAGCAGCAGGCAGCCGGCCCTGGCCCCGTTATCGGTGGCGAAGGGGTCGTATTGGCCGAGGATCCCCGACGAGACGTAGGCCAGGACGGCGCCGGTCTGCGCGCCGGTGACCCGGCCCGTGAGAAACCCGCGCGGCTTCTCGGCGCCGTTCATCATCACCCGCATCGACTCGGCCGCGGCGGCGACCCATTCCGGGCGGTCGACGATGCGCGCGGCGGGCACGGCACCACCCGCGACCAGGCCGGTGACGTCACGGACCAGGGGTTCGGCCTTGGCGGCCGCGCCCACCAGTTCGTCGATCACCTGGCGCCGGGTGTAGTCGCTGGACGGTGGCCCGGGCCGGGCCAGCCGCCGGCCGACCGTGGCCGCGAACTGCCAGTCGACGGCGGTGCCCAGCGTCAGTTCCGACGCCGGCGTCATGAGCACCCGCAGAACCAGAGCCGGGTCGCCAGCGCGTCCATCACGTTGCGGCCGTTGGGGCCCGCGTCGTTGGAGATGAACGCGAAGGTGAGCACCCGGCCGCTGCGGTCGGTGAGCACCCCGGCCAGCGCGTTGATGTTGGTCAGCGAGCCGGTCTTGGCCCGCAGCCAGCCGGCGGGGCCCTGGCTGGTCGAGGCGTCGAGGAACCGGTCGCCCAGCGTCCCGCTGCCGGCGGCGATCGGAAGCAGGTCCAGCAGCGCCCGCAGCGACGGCTGGTCGGGCCCGGCGGCGGCCTGCAGCACCCCGTCGAGCGTCTTGGCCGTGAGCCGGTCGTCGACCGAAAGCCCGCTGGAGTCCAGCAGCGCCGCGCCCGCGGTGTCGACGTGGGCGGTGCTCAACCGGTTGGTCACCGCGTCGGCCGCGCCGGCGAAGCTGCGCGGCCGGTTGATCGCGGCCGCCACCTCACGGGCGATGCATTCGGCCAGCACGTTGTCGGAGTGGTCCATCATCTCGGAGAGCCGCTGGACCAACGGCGCCGACTGCACGACGGCCAGCTGCCGCGCCCCGGACGGCGCCGTCGCGATCGTCACCGCGGCGGGATCGAGGTTCAGCGCCTTGGCCAGCTCGCGGCCGGCGTCCAGCGCCGGTGTCCGGGACCGCCGGGAGTTGACGGTGGTCGGCTGGATGCGCCCGGCGTCGATCATCACCGACTCGATCGGCGCGATGTCGCCGTTGTCGACGTCGGCGGGATCCCAGCCCTGCGCCATCGTCGGGCCGCTGAACGCCGAGGTGTCCACCTGCACCGCGGTCGGGGTCACCCCGCTGCGCCGGATCTGTTCGACGAGGTCGCTGATGCGGGCCGCGCCGCGGTACCAGGTGTCCTGCCCGGGCGGCGCCGCCGAGAGCACCGGATCGCCGGCGCCCACCAGCACGACGGGGCCCTGGGCGTTCTGGCTGCCCGCGACCACCCGGGTGCTGATCCGGGCCTGGCGGTCCAACGTCAGCAGGGCGGCGGCGGCCGTCAGCACCTTGTTGGTCGACGCCGGCACCAGCGGCACGTCGTCGGCCACCTGCCACAGCTCTGTTCCGGTGAGGGCGTCGGTGATCCGGCCGCCGAGCCTGCCCAGGTTGGGATCGCCCGCCACCGGTGCCAGCGCGGCGCCCACGCCGGGCCCGCTGGGTAACTCGGCGGTGTCGCTCACCGGGACCATGCCGGGCTTGACCGTGGGCGCGTGCGGAGGCGGGATCGGGGCGCGCGCGCTGCCCGCGCCGTGCCCGGTCGTGGTGAAAAACGTCGCCGCCACCACCACGGCAGCGACGAACGCCAGCACGCCCAACCCGATCAACACTGGGGTGGATTTTTGCCAGCGAGTACGGGCCATCACTCTCCTGACTGTCTGAACCCATTCTGCCGAATCGGCGCCGATGGGCTCGACTAGGGTGTAGCAGAGCAAAATTGGCCTGCCCATGCAGACACCCAGACAAGGAGCCGACGCGGTGGAATTCGACGTGACCATCGAGATCCTCAAGGGCCAGCGGAACAAATACGAAATCGACCACGAGACCGGACGGGTGCGTCTGGACCGCTACCTGTACACCGCGATGGGCTACCCGACCGACTACGGCTACATCGAGGACACCCTCGGCGAGGACGGCGACCCGCTGGACGCCATGGTGCTGTTGCCGCAGTCGGTGTTTCCCGGGGTGATCGTGGAGGCCCGCCCGGTGGGCATGTTCCGGATGACCGACGAAAAGGGCGGCGACGACAAGGTTTTGTGTGTGCCGGCCGGCGACCACCGCTGGGACCACATCCAGGACATCGGCGACGTGCCCGAGTTCGAGCTGGACGTGATCAAGCACTTCTTCGTGCACTACAAGGACCTGGAGCCGGGCAAGTTCGTCAAGGCGGCGGACTGGGTCGGCCGCGCGGAGGCCGAGGCCGAGATTCAGCGCTCGGTGGACCGGTTCAAGGCCGAGGGGCACTAGCTCGATGGTGGCGACCCGCCGCGCCCGGCTTCGCCGCGCTTGCGATCGCCACTAGCTCGCCCGCGCCCTGCGCCGGTTGCGCAGCAGGCTCCAACCCAGCGCCGCCCCGATGAAGACCACACCCACCGAGGCGGTGACCGCCTCGGGCACCTGCAAACCCGGATCGATGGATCCCAGCATGATCACGGCCAGCGCGCCGATCGCCCAGTGCGCGCCGTGTTCCAGGTAGACGTACCGGTCCAGGGTTTCCTGCTTGACCAGGTAGATGGTGATGGACCGCACGAACATCGAGCCGATCAAGCCGAGCCCGAGCGCGATGACGATCGGGTCCGAGGTGATCGCGAAGGCGCCGGTGACCCCGTCGAACGAGAACGCGGCGTCGAGCACCTCCAGATAGAGGAACAGGGTGAAACCCGCCCTGCCGACCGCCTCGCCGACCGTCATGCCCTCGACGTTGGCCGGCCGGAACGCGCGGCTCAACCCGTTGACCACCAGGTAGGTCACCAGGCCCAGCACCCCGGCGGTCAACACCGTGGCACGCTCGTCGGCCGAATGCGTCAACCGCGAGCCGACCAGCACCAGCGTGGCGCCGGCCACCACCACCGACACCTGGCCGAGTCGCCCGATGCGGGCGAAGGGGACCTCAATCCACTTGAGCCACTTGATATCTCGGTCGTGGAAGACGAAATCCAGGAACAGCATCAACAGGAACATCCCACCGAAGGCCGCGATCTGCGGATGGGCGGACAGGATCATCTTCTCGTAGCTCGGCGAGCCGTCCGCGAACTCCAGCGCGCCGTTCGGCGGCGGATGCAGCGCCAGTTCCATCGCCCGCACGGGGCCGATCCCCGCGGTCGCCCACACGATGACCAACGGGAACAACAAACGCATCCCGAACACGGCGATGACGATCCCGACGGTCAAGAACATCTGCCGCCAAAACGGGCTCATCCGCTTCAGGATCGCGGCGTTGATGATGGCGTTGTCGAACGATAGCGACACCTCGAGGACGGCCAACACCAGCAGCAGGAAGAGATCTTCGAGGCCACCGTGGGCGTACCCCAGCACGAGGGCCACCACGGTGAGCAACAGCGAAACACCGAAGACGCGGTAGGCGGCCATGGGTCCTTTCCGACAGCGGCTCACATTAGCGAACCCGAGCGCCGCGCCGGGCGAGCGGTGCGGACACTTACTATTTTCAAATTGTGGCGATACATCGGTGCGGTCCGCTGAAAGCGCTGCCCCGATGACCGAAATCAGCGCCTCGCAGGGGCCGGTGGCGCGCGGCAGCATGGCTCGCGTCGGCACCGCCACCGCCGTGACCGCCCTGTGCGGCTACGGCGTGATCTACCTGGCGGCCCGCGACCTCGCTCCCAGCGGCTTCTCGGTGTTCGGGGTCTTCTGGGGGGCCTTCGGGTTGGTCAGCGGCGCCGCCTTCGGGCTGCTCCAAGAGACCACCCGCGAGGTCCGCGCGTGCGCCTACCTCGACGTCGCGCCGACCAAGCGCACCCACCCGCTGCGGGTCGGCGCGCTGCTCGGGGTCGCCGCGGCCGTCGTGATCGCGGGGACCGCGCCGCTGTGGAGCGGTCGGGTTTTCGTCGAGGAGCGCTGGTTGTCGGTGGCGCTGCTGTGCGCGGGGCTGGCAGGCTTCTGCGTGCACACCACGCTGCTGGGCATGTTGGCCGGCATCAACCAGTGGACCCAGTACGGGGCGCTGATGGTGACCGACGCGGTCATCCGCGTCGCGATCGCGGCGGCCACCGTGGTGCTGGGCTGGCATCTGACCGGCTTCCTGTGGGCGACGGTCGGCGGCGCGATCGCCTGGCTGATCCTGCTGGTGGCCTCGCCGGCCACCCGCGCGGCCGCGCGGCTGCTCACCCCGGGCGGCACCGCGACCTTCCTGCGGGGCGCCGCGCATTCGATCACCGCGGCCGGCGCCAGCGCCATCCTGGTGATGGGTTTTCCCGTGCTGCTGAAGCTCACCAGCGCCGAGTTGGGCGCCGAGGGCGGGGTGATCATCCTGGCCGTCACGTTGACCCGTGCGCCGCTGCTGGTGCCGCTGACGGCCATGCAGGGCAACCTGATTGCGCATTTCGTCGACGAGCGCAGCGACCGGGTGCGCGCGCTGATCGCCCCGGCCGGCATCGTCGCGGGCATCGGCGCGGTCGGGGTGCTGGCCGCGGGCGCCGTGGGCCCCTGGCTGTTGCGATTCGCCTTCGGGCCGCAGTACCACGCCAGCAGCGCCCTGCTGGCGTGGCTGACCGCGGCCGCGGTGGCGATCGCCATGCTGACGCTGACCGGCGCCGCCGCGGTGGCCGCCGCGCTGCACCGCGCCTACTCGCTGGGCTGGGTCGGCGCCACGGTCGCGTCGGGTTTGCTGCTGTTGCTGCCGCTGTCCCTGCAGACCCGCACCGTGGTCGGATTGCTGTGCGGGCCGCCGGTGGGCATCGGTGTCCATCTGGTGGCGCTGTCGCGCGCCGGACGCGCAACGGGCTGATCTGGCCTGCACCAGCGTGTACCTTGTGGGCTTAGATGGGTACGGAAACGCAATATTCGGTCGTCTGGGTCGTCATTCCCGCCTTCAACGAAGCAGCTGTCATCGCCGAGGTGATAGCCGACGTGCGCTCGGTATTCGACCACGTCGTCTGCGTGGACGACGGCAGCGCCGACGGCACCGGTGAGATCGCCCGGCGCGCGGGCGCTCACCTGGTTCGCCATCCCATCAACCTCGGGCAGGGGGCGGCCATCCAGACCGGCGTCGAGTACGCCCGCAAGCAGCCCGGGGCCGAGGTTTTCGCCACGTTCGACGCCGACGGCCAGCATCGCGTCAAGGATCTCGCCGCCATGGTCGACCGGCTGCGCGGCGGGGACGTCGACGTGGTCATCGGGACCCGGTTCGGCACCCAGCAGGTCGCGCGGCCGCCGCTGCTGAAACGGATCGTGCTGCAGACCGCCGCGCGGTTGAGCCGGCGCGGTCGCCGGCTCGGGCTGACCGACACCAACAACGGCCTGCGGGTGTTCAACAAGAAGGTGGCCGACGGGCTGGACATCACGATGAGCGGCATGAGCCACGCCAACGAGTTCATCATGCTGATCGACGAAAACCATTGGCGCGTCGCCGAAGAACCGGTCGAGGTGCTCTACACCGAATACTCGAAGTCGAAGGGGCAGCCGCTGCTCAACGGCGTCAACATCATCTTCGACGGGTTCCTGCGAGGGAGGACACCATGAACTGGATCCAGGTGCTGCTGATCGGATCGATCGTCGCGCTGCTGGTCTATCTGCTGCGGTCGCGCCGCAACGCGCGGTCCCGGGCCTGGGTCAAGGTCGGCTATGTGGTGTTCGTTCTGGCCGGCATCTACGCCGTGCTGCGGCCCGACGACACCACCGTCGTGGCGCAGTGGTTCGGGGTGCGCCGCGGCACCGACCTGATGCTCTACGCGCTGGTCATGGCCTTCTGTTTCACCACGCTCAGCACCTACATGCGGTTCAAGGACTTGGAGTTGCGCTACGCGCGGCTGGCCCGGGCGATCGCGTTGGATTCCGCACAGGCGCCCGAGGCCGGTTAGCCGGCGTGCGTCCGCCGGAAGTAATCCACCGTGCGGCGCACACCCTCGGTCAGCTCGACCTTCGGTCGCCAACCCAAAACCTCTGCGGCCGAACCGATGTCGAGGCAGGATCGCTTGAGGTCACCGAGCCTGGGCGGCGCGAACTCCGGGTCGTCGGGCCCCCCGACGGCCGCGGCCACCGCCGTATGCAGTTGCCGGTCCGAGGTTTCGACGCCGGTGCCGATGTTGAAACGCTGCCCGCCGCCGGCGTCCCCGGACGCCTTGACGAACGCGTCCACCACGTCGTCGACGAAAACGTAGTCGCGGGTGTTGCCGCCGTCACCGAAAACCTTGGTGGGCTTACCCGATAGCAGCGCCTGGGCGAAGATCGCCACCACGCCGGCCTCCCCGTGCGGGTCCTGGCGGGGGCCGTAGACGTTGGCCGGCGCGATGTGTGAGCAGTCCAGGCCGTAGAGGTGGCGGAAGGTGTTCAGGTAGATCTCGCCGGCCACCTTCCCGGCGGCATACGGCGAAGCGGGATCGGTCGGCACGGTCTCGGGCGTCGGGTACCGCGGCGGGACGCCGTAGATCGAGCCGCCCGAGGAGGTGTGCACGACCTTGCGCACCCCCGCCCGGCGCGCGGCCTCGGCCAGGCGCACCGTGCCGATCACGTTGACCGAGGCGTCGAACTGCGGGTCGGCCACCGAGTGCCGCACGTCGATCTGGGCGGCGAGGTGAAACACCACCTCCGGGCGGTGCTCGTCGAGGATGGCCTCCAGATCCGCGGTCACGATGTCGGCCTCGACGAAGACGTGTGCCGGGTTGTCGGCCAGGTGCTCGAGGTTGCTCGCGCGGCCGGACGCGAAGTTGTCCAGCCCCACGACCGTGTGGCCGTCGCCCAACAGGCGGTCGACTAGCGTCGAGCCGATGAATCCGGCTGCCCCGGTAACCAGTGCACGCACCGGCCCACCATACATAGCGGCGGCGGCCGCGGCGCTCATCGCGGTGCAGCTGGCGGTCCGCGCGGCGCTGGCGTTCGGGGGCTATTTCTATTGGGACGACCTGATTCTGATCGGCAAGGCCGGCACGCATAACCTGCTCGCGCCGTCGTACCTGTTCCACGATCACGACGGCCACGTCATGCCGGCGGCATTCCTGCTCGCGGGCACCATCATCCGGCTGGCGCCGCTGGACTGGACCTGGCCGGCGGTCAGCCTGGTGGCGCTGCAGCTGCTGGCGTCGCTGGCGTTGTTGCGCGCGCTGCACGCCATCTTGGGCTGGCGGCCGGTGTTGCTGATCCCGTTGACGTTCGCGTTGTTCACCCCGCTCGGCGTGCCCGGGTTCGCCTGGTGGGCGGCGGCGCTGAACTCGCTGCCGATGCTGGCGGCGCTGGCCTGGGTGTGCGCCGACGCCGTCCTGCTGGTGCGCACCGGCAACCGGCGCTACGCGGTGACCGGGGTGCTGGTCTACTTCGGCGGGCTGCTGTTCTTCGAGAAGGCCGCGGTGATCCCGTTCGTCGCGTTCGCGGTCGCCGCGCTGCTGCGCCACGTGACCGGTGACGGGGGGCTGGGATCGGCGCTGGCGGCGGTGTGGCGGGCAGGCGCGCGGTTGTGGGTCGCGGCGCTGGCGCTCACCGCCGCCTGGGTGGCGCTCTATCTGGGGGTGGTCAACCAGCAGCGGTGGAGTTCCGACCTGTCGATGACGGGGCGGTTGCTGGCGCGATCGATCACGCACGGCATCGTGCCGGGGCTGGCCGGTGGCCCCTGGCACTGGGACCGGTGGGCGCCGGCCTCGCCGTGGGCCACGCCCCCGCCGTCGGTGATGGCGCTCGGCTGGCTGGCGCTGGGCGGCGCGCTGGCGGTGTCGCTGGCGCGCAAGCGGCGCATCGGGCCGGTGTGGGCGACCGCCGCCGGCTACGCCGTGGCCTGCCAGGTGCCCATCTATCTGATGCGCTCGTCGAAGCAGACCGCGCTGGAACTCGCTCAGACGCTGCGGTATTTCCCGGATCTCGTCGTCGTGCTGGCGCTGCTGGCCGCCGTCGCGCTGTGCGCCCCGAACCGCCCGGCGGGGCGGGGCTGGCTCGACGCGTCGCCGAAACGCGCCGCGGTGACCGCGGGTTTGGCGGTGTTGTTCGTCGCCAGCAGCCTGCACTCGACGGCCACGTTCTTGACCAGCTGGCGGGACAACCCGGCCCAGCCCTATCTGCAGAATGCCCAGGCGTCGCTGGCCGCGGTCCATGCCGCCTCCGACGCGCCGCTGCTGGACCAGGAGGTCGATCCGCTGGTGCTGCAACGGGTGGCCGCACCGGAGAATCTGGCCAGCCACATGTTCGCCCTGCTGCGCGACAGGCCCGAATTTGCGCCCGCCACAACGCAATTGCGCATGCTGGACAGCTCCGGCCACCTGATCAAGGCGCGGGTGACCTGGGTTCGCACCATCGCGCCGGGGCCGATGCCGCGATGCGGCTATTTCGCGCAGCCGGACAAACCCGCGCGCCTGGCCCTCGACGGGCCGCTGTTGCCCGCCGACTGGACCGTCGAGCTGAACTACCTGGCCAACAGCGACGGGTCGATGACGCTGTCGATGACGCAGGGGCCCGAGGTCAAAGTGCCGGTGCATCCCGGGCTCAACCGGGTCTTCGCGCGCCTGCCGGGCGCCGGGGACGCGATCACCGTGCGGGCCAACACCGCCGCGCTGGCGTTGTGCATCGCGTCGGGTCCGGTGGGTTTTCTGGCCCCGGCCTGACCCGGGAAGAAATGGAGCCGCCTAGGAGAATCGAACTCCTGACCTATTCATTACGAGTGAATCGCTCTACCGACTGAGCTAAGGCGGCTGGTGCCCACACGCCGGGCGGCACGAGTCTACGGCAGGCGGGCGGGCACCACGAAATCAGTCGCGCGGTTCCTGGGCGCGCAGTTGCTGGCCGATCGTGGCGACCATGGCGTCGACGGCGAACTTCGGCTTGACGTTGATCGCCAGCGCCTCGCGGCACTCGAGAACCGCCTCGATGCAGCGCAGCAGCCGGTCGGGCGGGGCATGCGCGGCCAGCGCCGCGACCTTCTCGGCCATGTCCGGATGGTTGGCCCGCACCGCCCCGCCGTTCGCGGCGGCCAGGAGCGCATCCCGGAAATAGGTCGCCAGGTCGATCAGCGCCCGGTCCAGCGCGTCGCGCGAGGCCCGCGTCTGGCGCGACTTCTGCCGCCGCTCAAGGTCTTTGATCGCCCCGGCCGCGCCGCGCATCGCGCCCGCGGTGCCCTTGCCGGTGCCGCCGGCGCCGAGGGCCGTGCGCAGCTCCTCGGTCTCGGCCTCGGCGCGGTCCGCGGTCAGCACCACCGCCTCGGCCTCGGCCGCGGCCACCAACTCCTCGGCGGCGGCGTAGGCCCGCGACGGGGTCGCGGCGTCGCGCACCAGTCCCAGCGCCCGCTCCCGGCGCGCGCGGGCCTCCGGGTCGGTGGCCAGCCGGCGCGCCCGGCCCACGTGGCCGCCGCTGACCGACGCCGCCCAGTCCGCGGTTTCGGGACTCAGGCCGTCGCTGTCCACCAGCACCCGGGCGATCGCCTCGGTCGACGGCGTCACCAGCGCCACGTGCCGGCACCGCGACCGCAGCGTGATGGCGATGTCCTCGGGATCCACCGACGGCGCGCACAGCAGGAACACCGTCGACGGCGGCGGCTCCTCGACGACCTTCAGCAGCGCGTTGGCGGCGCCCTCGGTCAACCGGTCGGCGTCTTCGATCACCACGATCTGGCGATGCCCGGTGGCCGGGCGCCGCGACGCGATCTGCACGATCGCGCGCATCTCGTCGACGCCGATGGACAGGCCCTCGGGGATCACCCGGCGCACGTCGGCGTGCGTGCCGGCCATGGTCGTCGTGCACGCGTGGCAGCGCCCGCAGCCCGGGCCCCCGTCTTCGACGGTGGAGGTGCACTGCAGCGCGGCCGCGAAGCACAGCGCGGCCACCGAGCGCCCCGAGCCGGGCGGACCTGTGATCAGCCAGGCATGTGTCATAGTCCCGGCGCCCGCCTCGCTGTGGGCTGGGTCACCGCGGGAGGCTCTGGCGGCGGCGAGCAGCTCGGCCGTCACCGCGTCTTGGCCTACCAGCCGCGCAAACACCCCGGACATCATCGGTAACAGTAGACAGCCAGGCCGACAGATACCGATCGGCTACCGTACCGCGACCATTCCGTGATCTTTGCGGTCGTCGGGGCCCCCCGCGCGACCTGCCGAGATCGTTATTAAGTTTCCGGGACGTCGCCGCCGCCCGATACGGTGGGTTGGTGACTACGGCGGCGGCACTACCGGGGCGGATCAGCGCATTCGTCCGGTGGGTGGTGCGCACCCCGTGGCCGCTGTTCGCGCTGAGCATGTTGCAGGCCGACATCATCGGCGCGCTGTTCGTGCTCGGCTTCCTGCGCTACGGGTTGCCGCCGCAGGATCGCATCGAATTGCAGGACCTGCCGACGCTCAACCTGGCGATCTTCTCGAGCTCGTTGGTCGTCCTGTTCCTCGTCGGCGTGGTGGTCAACCTCAAGCTGCTGATGCCGGTCTTCCGCTGGCAGCGCCGCGACAACATGCTCGCCGAGACCGATCCGGTCGCCACCGAACTCGCCCGCAGCCGCGCGCTGCGGATGCCGTACTACCGCACCCTGAGCACGGTCGCATACTGGTGCATCGGCGGCGTGGTGTTCATCGTGGCCAGCTGGTCGGTGGCCAAGTTCGCGGCGCCCGTCGTCTCGGTCGCCACCGCGCTGGGCGCCGCGGCCACCGCGATCATCGGCTACCTGCAATCCGAACGGGTGTTGCGGCCGGTGGCGGTCGCCGCCCTGCGCAGCGGGGTCCCGGAGAACGTCAAGGCGCCCGGCGTCATCCTGCGCCAGATCCTGACCTGGATGCTGTCCACGGCGGTGCCGCTGATGGCGATCGTGCTGGCCGTGGTGGCGGACAAGGCCTCGCTGCTGCACGCCGCACCGGAGAGCCTGTTCAACCCCATCCTGTTGCTGGCGCTGACCGCGCTGGGCGTCGGGCTGATCAGCACCCTGCTGGTGGCCATGTCGATCGCCGACCCGCTGCGCCAGCTGCGCTGGGCTTTGAGCGAGGTGCAGCGCGGAAACTACAACGCGCACATGCAGATCTACGACGCCAGCGAGCTGGGCCTGCTGCAGGCGGGCTTCAACGACATGGTGCGCGACCTGTCCGAGCGGCAGCGGCTGCGCGACCTGTTCGGCCGCTACGTCGGGGAGGACGTCGCCCGCCGGGCGCTGGAGCGCGGCACCGAGCTGGGTGGGCAGGAGCGCGACGTCGCGGTGCTGTTCGTGGACCTGGTCGGCTCCACCCAGCTGGCCTCGACCCGCCCGCCCGCCGAGGTGGTCCACCTGCTCAACGAGTTCTTCCGGGTGGTCGTGGACACCGTTGGCCGCCACGGCGGTTTCGTCAACAAATTCCAGGGTGACGCCGCGCTGGCCATCTTCGGCGCGCCGATCGAGCACCCCGACTCACCCGGCGGGGCGCTGGCCGCCGCGCGGGAATTGCACGACGAGTTGCTCCCGGTGATCGGTTCGGCGGAGTTCGGTATCGGGGTGTCATCCGGGCGGGCCATCGCCGGCCACATCGGCGCGCAGGCCCGCTTCGAGTACACCGTGATCGGCGACCCGGTCAACGAGGCCGCCCGGCTGACCGAGCTGGCCAAGCTCGAGCCCGGCCACGTGCTCGCGTCGGCGATCGCCGTCAGCGGCGCGCTGGATGCCGAGGCCCTGTGCTGGGATGTCGGCGAGGTGGTCGAGCTGCGCGGCCGCAGGGCGCCCACCCAGCTGGCCCGGCCGGTGAAGCTGGCCGCCCCGGAAGAGGTTGCGCCGCAAGAGGTTTCCAGCGACGCGCGCGGCTAGCTGCGCTTGGCGGTCTTCTTGGCGGCCGACTTCTTGGCCGGGGACTTGCGGGCGGCCTTCTTGGCGGGACGCTTCGCCGGGCCGCGGGCCCGGCGGTCGGCCAGCAGTTCGGCGGCCCGCGCGTCGGTGATCGACAGCACGTCGTCGCCCTTGCGCAGGCTCGCGTTGGTCTCGCCGTCGGTGACGTACGGCCCGAACCGGCCGTCCTTGATCACCATCGGCTTGCCGGTCGCGGGGTCGGCGCCCAGCTCACGCAGCGGCGGCGCGGCGGCGCCCTGGCGGCCGCGGCGTTTGGGCTCGGCGTAGATCTTCAACGCTTCCTCGAGGGTGATGTCGAACATCTGCTCCTCGGTGGCCAGCGAGCGAGAATCGGTGCCGCGCTTCAGGTATGGGCCGTAGCGGCCGTTCTGCGCGGTGATCTCCTCGCCGGATTCGGGGTCGACACCGACCACCCGGGGCAGCGAGAGCAGCCGCAGCGCGTCCTCGAGCGTGACCGTCTGCAAATCCATGGTGCGCAGCAGCGACCCGGTGCGGGGTTTGGGACCGGTGGGCTTCTTTCCCTTCTTCGCGGGTGCGGCGCCGCCCTCGTCGTCGCCAGGTGGCGGCTCCGGCAGGACCTCGGCCACGTACGGGCCGTATCTGCCGTCCTTGGCGACGATTTCGTGGCCCGTCGCCGGGTCCACGCCCAGCACCCGTCCCTCCTGTGGCGTGGCGAACAGCTGCTCGGCCAGCTCGAGGGTCAATTCGTCGGGGGTCAGCGAGTCGTTGAGGTTGGCCCGCTGCGGCGTGCGCTCGCCGTCGTCGCCGGTCACCATGCGCTCCAGGTACGGCCCGTTCTTGCCCACCCGGACGTAGACGGGACGGCCCTGCTCGTCGTCAAAGAGCTTGATGGAGTTGACTTCTCGGGCGTCGATGCCTTCCAGGTTGACGCCGACGAGCTTCTTCAGGCCGCCGGACCGGGCCACCGAATCGGCCACCCCGTGCTCGCCGCCGAAGTAGAAGTTGTTGAGCCAGTCGGTGCGCCGCTCCTGGCCCGAGGCGATCGCGTCGAGCTCGTCCTCCATCGCGGCGGTGAAGTCGTAGTCGACCAGCCGGCCGAAATGCTGCTCCAGCAAACCGGTTACGGCGAACGCGACCCAGGAGGGCACCAGGGCGCTGCCCTTCTTGTGCACGTAGCCACGGTCCTGGATGGTCTTGATGATGGACGAATACGTCGACGGGCGGCCGATGCCCAGTTCCTCGAGCGCCTTGACCAACGACGCCTCGGTATAGCGGGCCGGCGGGTTGGTGGCGTGGCCGTCGGGCGTGAGTTCGATGGCGTCCAGCCGCTGGCCCTGGGTGAGCTGCGGCAGCCGGCTCTCGGCGTCGTCGGCCTCGCCGCCGGCCAACTCGTCCACCGTCTCCACGTAGGCCTTCAGGAAGCCGGGGAACGTGATGGTGCGACCGCTGGCGGAGAACACCACTTGACGCTCGCCGGAGCGGCCCCCGATACGCAGGCTCAGCGTGGTGCCGCGCGCGTCGGCCATCTGCGAGGCCACCGTGCGTTGCCAGATCAGCTCGTAGAGCCGGAATTCGTCGCCGTCGAGTTCGCGTCGCACCGCGTCCGGGGTGGCGAACGTCTCGCCGGCGGGCCGGATCGCCTCGTGCGCCTCCTGGGCGTTCTTCACCTTGCGGGTGTACTGGCGTGGGGACGGCGAGACGTACTCCTCGCCGTAGAGCTGACGCGCCTGGTTGCGGGCGGCGTTGATCGCCGACTGCGACAACGTGGTCGAGTCGGTACGCATATAGGTGATGTAGCCGTTTTCGTAGAGCCGCTGGGCGATGCTCATGGTGCGCTCGGAGGAGAACCGCAGCTTGCGGCCGGCCTCCTGCTGCAGCGTCGACGTCATGAACGGCGCGTACGGCCGGCGCGTGTAGGGCTTCTCCTCGACCGAGGCGACGGACAGCTGGGCGCCGCGCAGCCCGGCGGCCAACTCGGTCGCGCTTGGTTCGTCGAGGATGGTGACCTCGTCGGCCTTGCGCAGCTGTCCCAGCGAGTCGAAGTCGCGTCCGGTGGCGACGCGCAGGCCGTCGACGTTGGTCAGCCGGGCGGAGAAGGTGGGCGGCGACGCCTGCGGGTCGGACACGCTGGCGTCGAGCTGGGCCACGATGTCCCAGTAGGACGCGCTGCGAAACGCCATGCGGTCGCGCTCGCGCTGCACGATGATCCGGGTCGCCACCGACTGGACCCGGCCCGCCGACAGCTTGGGCGCGACCTTCTTCCACAGCACCGGGCTGACCTCGTAGCCGTACAGGCGGTCCAGGATGCGGCGGGTCTCCTGCGCGTCGACGAGATCGATGTCGAGGTCGCGGGGATTTTCGGCGGCCTCCAGGATCGCCGGCTCGGTGATCTCGTGGAACACCATCCGCTTGACCGGGATGTTGGGCTTGAGGGTCTCCAGCAGGTGCCAGGCAATGGCTTCGCCCTCGCGGTCGCCATCCGTGGCGAGATAGAGCTCGTCGACGTCCTTGAGCAGGCCCTTGAGCTCGGTGACGGTGCTCTTCTTCTCCGGGCTGATGATGTAGAGCGGTTCGAAGTCGTGGTCGACGTTCACGCCCAGCCTGGCCCACGGCTCCGACTTGTACTTGGCGGGCACGTCGGCGGCGGCCCGGGGCAGGTCGCGGATGTGGCCGCGCGACGACTCGACGATGTAGCTGGAGCCCAGGTACCCGGCCAGTTTGCGCGCCTTGGTGGGCGACTCGACAATCACGAGTCGCCGGCGGCTTCCGTTGCCGCCGCCGGCGCTGTCCTTCAGTTTCGGGTCAGCCAACTGCCCTTACGCTCCATCCCTGATTGGTCCCCCCTGCGAGACCACCTGCAGGAAGAATGACAGGTCGGCTTCGAAAATTCCGGTGAAATTCAGGTACGCGACCGTTCCTTCGCCCTGCGGCACCTGACAATTTCGCACCCTCGGGCGGGCCTACGCAAACCGACGCTCGACAACGCGGCGCGAAATCGCGCGTCGTCCGGTGGCTAAACCCGCGGCCACCGGGACAGCGCCTCGGCGCCGTCGGGCGGCTCCCCCACGTTCTCTACCAGGCGCGATAGCCTGCGGCGGCCGCTGATGCGCAGCGCCGGCCGGCCGCCGCGGGTGCCGATCAGCGTGGGCGCGATCCCGACGCGCATCAACGCCGACGCCAGCGGCGAGTGCGTGTCGGGCGCGTGGGGGTCCAGCGCCAGCAGGTAGTGCTCACCCTCGGGGTTGCCGGCCGCCAGCGTCCACGCCCGCAGCTCGCGCGGGCCGGGCAGCCAGCGCGGCGGCACGGTCTTGACCGCGCCGCGCGTCCATTCGGCCGCCAGCGTGCTCAACGACGGGTCCACCGCCGTCCGCACCAGCGGGGTGTCTTCGTCGGTCCGGCCGATCTCGGCGGCCAGACCGGCCTCGCGGATCATGTCCGCCAGCGCGGCGGCCCGCCAGGGCGCGTCCACGACCACCGAAAGCCGAGCGCCCTGGGCCTCCGCACCGCCGACGGTGACGATCTGCCCGGACGCCGCCAGCACCCCCGAAAGATCGGCGACCGCGGGCGGCACCGACTCCGCGGTAAAGAAGGAAAGCTGGCTCACGCCATCCGACAGTAGGCCCTCTCGCCCATCCGCGTCTTGAGGCAACCGGCGCGGCGGCGCCGTGCCGAAAGAACCGATAGAACCGATAGAAAAAGGAAACCCCCCGGCTGGGCCCGCTGGGCGGGGCTGCACGGGGGGTGTCCGTTAGGTCTGCTCTTCCCTACAGGGAGCGGACTCCGGTGGCCTGGGGGCCCTTCGGGCTGTGGCCGATTTCGAACTCGACCTTCTGGTTCTCTTCGAGGGTGCGGAAGCCCGAACCCTGGATCTCCGTGTAGTGGACAAACACATCCGCGGAGCCGTCTTCGGGGGCAATGAACCCGAAGCCCTTCTCCGCGTTGAACCACTTCACAGTTCCCTGTGGCATCTCTCGATCTTTCCTTTTCTTCTGGGTGCGGGGCATCGCCTTTCGATGCCCCGGGCCTGGTACGACCGCCATACCTCGCTGAGTCGCCGGAACTTCACCCGACCGATTAACCTCGCAGGAACCGCGGCCGCAACGTCGATCCTGCGAAAGTTTGACACGAACACAGAAGCTGCGACCGCAATTAGTCAACCATGTTCATCGCGTCGGCGACAGACTTGTGTGTTTGCCCGATTCGAACAGCGATTCCGAGCGGGGTGAGATGGCGAGCTTCGGCAGTGAGCTGCTTGCCGCCGCGCTCGCCGGAACCGCGACGGACGAACGGCCGCTGCGCCACGTCGCCGAATTGCCACCGCGCAGTGGCCGGCCGCACGATTGGCCGGCGTGGGCCGAGCCCGACGTGGTCAAGGCGTTCGCCGACCGCGGGATCGCCGCGCCCTGGTCGCATCAGTTCGCGGCCGCGGAGTTGGCCTACGCGGGCCGCCACGTGGTGGTGAGCACCGGCACCGCCTCGGGCAAGTCGCTGGCCTATCAGCTTCCCGTCCTCAACGCGCTGGCGACCGATCCGCGGGCCCGGGTGCTCTACCTGTCGCCGACCAAGGCGCTTGGGCATGACCAGCTGCGGGCAGCGCACGCCCTGACCGCGGCGATTCCGCGGCTGCATGAACCCGGTTTTGCGGTGGCGCCCACCGCCTACGACGGCGACAGTCCCGCCGAGGTGCGCCGCTTCGCGCGGGAGCGCTCCCGCTGGTTGTTCTCCAACCCCGACATGATCCACTTGTCGATCCTGCGCAACCACGCCCGCTGGGCGGTGCTGTTGCGGGGTCTTCGCTTCGTGGTTGTCGACGAATGTCATTACTACCGTGGGGTGTTCGGCTCCAATGTGGCGATGGTGCTGCGCCGCTTGTTGCGGTTGTGCGCCCGCTATTCGAGCGCGCCGACGGTGATCTTCGCCAGCGCGACAACGGATTCCCCGAGTGCGACGGCCACCGAGCTCATCGGGCTGCCGGTGCAGGAGGTCACCAAAGACGGTTCACCCCAGGGGGCGCGGACCGTGGCCCTGTGGGAACCCGCGCTGCGGACCGACCTGGTCGGCGAGAACGGTGCACCGGTGCGCCGCTCGGCGGGCGCGGAGGCGGCGCGCGTCATGGCCGACCTGATCGCCGAGGGAGCGCAGACCCTGACCTTCGTGCGGTCGCGCCGCGCCGCGGAATTGACCGCGCTGGGCGCCCAGGCGCGGCTGGACGACATCGCCCCCGAGCTGTCCCGGACGGTGGCGTCGTATCGGGCCGGGTATCTCGCCGAGGACCGCACCGCGCTGGAGCGCGCCCTGGCCGAGGGCCGGTTGCGCGGGCTGGCCACCACCAATGCGCTGGAGTTGGGCGTCGACATCGCCGGGCTGGACGCGGTGGTGCTCGCCGGTTTTCCGGGCACCGTCGCCTCGTTCTGGCAGCAGGCCGGCCGCTCCGGGCGGCGCGGCCAGGGCGCGCTGGTGGTGTTGATCGCCCGGGACGATCCGCTGGACACGTATCTGGTGCACAATCCGGCCGCGCTGCTGGACAAGCCGGTCGAGCGGGTCGTCATCGACCCGACGAACCCGTACATCCTGGGGCCGCAACTGCTCTGCGCGGCAACCGAACTGCCGCTGGACGAGCCGGAGGTGCGCGAACTCGGCGCCACCGACGTCGCTGACGGCCTGGTCGATGACGGGCTGCTGCGGCGGCGAAGCGGAAAGTACTTTCCGGCGCCCGGCCTGGAACCGCATGCCGCGGTGGACATCCGGGGCTCAACGGGCGGGCAGATCGTCATCATCGAGGCCGACACCGGGCGGCTGTTGGGCAGCACCGACGTCGGCCGGGCACCGGCTTCGGTGCACCCGGGCGCGGTGTACCTGCATCAGGGCGAGAGCTACGTGGTGGACTCGCTGGACACCGAGGAAGGGATCGCCTTCGTCCACGCCGAGGACCCCGGTTATGCGACGTTCGCGCGGGAGATCACCGACATCGTCGTCACCGGCACCGGTGAGCGTCTGGCCTTCGGGCCGGTCACGCTCGGGCTGGTCCCGGTCCGGGTCACCCACCGGGTGGTCGGCTACCTGCGCCGCCTGCTCTCCGGGGAGGTGATCGACTTCATCGAGTTGGACATGCCGGAGCACACCTTGGCCACCACCTCCGTGATGTACACCATCACCGAGGATGCGTTGCTGCGCAAGGGTATTGACGGCACGCGGATTCCCGGGTCATTGCATGCGGCCG
This sequence comes from Mycobacterium sp. 3-98, assembly GCF_035918355.1. Taxonomy (NCBI): domain Bacteria; kingdom Bacillati; phylum Actinomycetota; class Actinomycetes; order Mycobacteriales; family Mycobacteriaceae; genus Mycobacterium; species Mycobacterium sp. 3-98. The sequence goes on from NZ_CP142360.1 coordinate 70,314, forward strand.
AGCATGCCGCCATCGGGCTGCTGCCGTTGGTCGCCAGCTGCGACCGCGGCGACATCGGCGGCTTGTCCACCGCGGTGGGACCGGGTCCCGACGGGCTGCCCAGCGTCTTCGTCTACGACGGGTATCCGGGCGGCGCGGGATTCGCCGAACGGGGCTTCCGCCGGGCCCGCACGTGGCTCGCCGCGACGGCCGCCGCCATCGAGGCGTGCGAATGCCCCCGCGGGTGCCCGTCGTGCGTGCAGTCCCCCAAGTGCGGCAACGGCAACGACCCGCTCGACAAGGCCGGCGCGGTGCAGGTGCTGCGGCTGGTACTCGCGGAGCTGCCCCGGGAGTCACGCTGAGCACAGCGGCGAGGTCGCCCGCCGGTTCACCCGCTCCCACGGATCCGTCCCGTCGCCGTAAACTCAGCCGCATGGCCCACGACTGGTTGCTCGTGGAGACACTCGGGGGTGATCCCACCGTCGTGGCGCAGGGGCGCCAACTGAAGAATCTCGTCCCGATCACCACCTTCCTGCGCCGCAGCCCCTATCTCGCCGCGGTGCGAACGGCGATCGCCGAATCGGTCCAGACCGGACAGGCCCTGACCAGCATCACGCCCAAGCGCGATCGCATCATTCGCACCGAACCCGTGGTGATGTCCGACGGGCTCATCCACGGCGTGCACGTGTGGACCGGGCCGTCGGACATCGACCCACCCGAGCGTCCGATTCCGGGGCCGCTGAAGTGGGACCTGACCATGGGGGTGGCGACCGACACCCGCGAATCGCTGATCAATAGCGGCAAGAATCCCGAAGTCGAAGTCACCTTCGGCAGGGCTTTCGCCGAGGACCTTCCGTCCCGCGAACTCAACCCGAACGAAACCAAGGTGCTCGCCATGGCGGTCAAGGCCAAGCCCGACCAAACGCTATGCAGCACCTGGGATCTCACTGACTGGCGAGGCAAGGCCATCCGGATAGGTTTCGTCGCGCGCACGATCTTGGAGCCGGGGCCCGACGGCCGGGAGCACCTGGTGGCGCGGGCGATCAATTGGCAATCCGAACTCAAGGGCCCGGCGGTGTCGACCGATGATCTGGCCCAACGGATCCTCAGCGGCCTCGCCCAGGCCGGGGTGCACCGCGCGCTGATCGACCTCAACAACTGGACCCTGTTGAAATGGCTCGACGAGCCCTGCACGTTTTATGACTGGCGCAGCAGCGAGACCGGCAAACCGCGGGTCCATCCCGACGATCAGGACGTGATGTCCACCATGACAAGGGAATTCGGCGGGGGCCCCACCAGTCGGGTGTTGCGGTTGCCCGGCCACGACGCGGATTGGGTGCCCGTGCACGTCACCGTCAACCGGGTCGAACTGGAGCCGGATACATACGCGGGGCTGGTCTCCCTGCGATTGCCCACCGACGACGAGCTGGCGGCCGCGGGGCTGCCGCAGACGCCCTAGCCATTTCGCCCGCCGGCGGGCCCCGCCCGCGCGGTGGCACGTGCCGTACCGGCGACGACGACCGGCACCCGCGCCGTGATGACGACATCGAGACCGTCGACCACGCAGCCGATGTCGTCGACCCGCATCGCGCGGGCGACGGCCGCGGCCTGGATGCAGGCCGCGGCGGATCCCGACGTCAGCCGCGCCGCAGCGGCCAGGGCGGCCAGGTCGGCCACCGCCTGTGCGCGGTGACGCGCCACCACCGCCGAGCCCAGGTAGCCGGCGACGCCGGTCGCCCAGAGCAGCACCACGACCATCCAGGCGGCGACCACCGTGGCCGACCCCCGATCGTCATGGCCGCTCGGCCGCGGCGACCGCCTTCGCGCCAATATCCAAGGCGGGCAGGAACTTCGAATGCGCGGCGACGGTGGCGACCAGGAAGTCGCCGTCGCGGTGCAGGTCGACCCGGGCGCCGGCGGGAGCGAGCCGGACCGCGGCGGCCACCGCGGAGCGTTCGTCGCCGCGGGCGGCCAGCCGGGCGGCCTCGCGGGCGGCGTCGATGCAGCGCACCTGCATCGAGACAGCGCTGACACCGGCCAGGCACAGCACCAGCACGACGACGAGCGAGGCGATGCCCAGCGCCGCCTCAACGGTGCTCGCGCCGGCACTGCCGGCTACACCTTGGTGTTGAGCGCACGGCCGATGATGTTGGTCAGCGCCGACACGATGGAATCGCCGGTGACCACCGCGTACAGCACCGCGCCGAACGCCGCCGCCGCGATGGTGCCGATGGCGTACTCGACCGTCGACATGCCCGACTCGTCGGCCGCCAACACGGCCGCGCGCGCGGCGAATTCGCGAAACTTGTTGATCATCAAGGACTTCCTTTCGTTTCACAGCAGACCCGACTGCAGCACGTCACCGGCCAAGCCGGCCACCACCGGGACGATGCCCAGGCAGACGAATGCCGGCAAGAAGCACAGGCCCAGCGGCCCGGCGATGAGCACCCCCGCCCGCTCGGCGGCGGCCGTGGCCGCGTGTGCGGCGTCGTGGCGGGACTGGTCGGCCAACTCGGCGACGCCGTCGGCCAGCGCCGCGCCCGAGGACGCCGAACGCCGGGCCAACCGCAGCAGCGCGTCGATGTGCGTGTCGTCCGGCCGCGCGGAGTGGTCCGACGGAATCGCCCATGCCACAGCGGGATCGGCGCCCAGCGCCAGCAGGTCGGCGGCGCGGCGCAGGACGCGGGCCAGCTGCGGCGGGGCGGATGGCGCAGCGGCCGCCGCGGCGGCCGACACCGCCATCCCGGCCCGCAGGCACACGGCCAGCACGTCGAGGCAGGACGCGACCGCCAACGGATCCGGGCCATCGGCTCGCCGGGCCGTCGCGAGCGCCCGGCCGCCACGCGCCGGCATGCCGGCACGCCGGCGCGTCAGCGACGGACCGGGAGCCATCCACAGCGCCGCGGCCAGCAACATTGCCGCTACACCCACTCGCGCGTCTCCCCCTCACGCCACCCGATCGGCGATGCGGTCCGACCACAGCAGCCCGCCGCAGGCCAGCGTTGACCCGATCAGCAAGAGCCACCCGCCCACCTGCCCGCCCAGCAGGAAGGTCAGCGGGCGGGCCCCGACCAGTTGGCCGAGTAGCACGCCCAGCACCGGCAGGGCGGCCAGTATCGTCGCGGTCGCGCGCGCACCCGCCAGGCTCGACGCGACGCGCGCCGAGAACCGTTGCCGCTCAGCGATATCGCGCTGGGCCGCCCGCATCAGGGTCGCAACCCCCAACCCGTTGTCACTGGCCAGCCGCCAGCACAGCGCGAGCCGCTCCCACTGCGCGGGCAGTGCCGAGGAGCGCGACGCGGCGGCCAGCCCGGCGGCGACATCGGCTCCCAGCCGGGCCCGCGCCGCCACCGATCGCAGCGACGCCGCGACCGCGCCGGCGGTCTCGTCGGCGGCCACGCCGAACGCGCGCACCGGGTGGGAGCCGGCCCGCAGTTCACCGACGAGCACGTCGAGCGCGGTTTCCAGCGCGTGGCCCTCGCGGGTCGCACGCCGAATGCGGCGCCGACGGAGGTAACGCACGCTCACGGTCGCGCCCACGACCGCGCCGCACAGAACGGTCGTCGGCGGCAGCAGGGCCACGCCCGCGCAGCCGAGGCCCACGGCCACCCAGGCCACCCCGCGGAGCCCGCGCGAGGGGAGCCGCCACCTCGGTTGCGCCGTCGCCCGCAGCCGTCGCCGCGGCGAGGGCCGGCCGATGACCAGCGCGAGCGCCAACAGCAGCGCGCCGGCCTGCGGGCCGTTCACGCCGGCATCCGGCTTTGCAGGACGCGCCGCAGCTGGGGCGCGTCGTCCGTCATCCCCCGATCCGCGTGCCACACCGTGACCGCCCGGACCTGCCCCTGAACCGGTTGCAGCACGGCGATCTCGCCGAGTCGCCGCCGGCCGGTGCGATCGCGTTCGACATGCAGCAGCACCTGCACGGCCGCGGCGAGTTGGCTGTGCAGCGCCGCACGATCGAGGCCGCCGAGCGCGCCCAGCGCCTCCAGGCGGGCGGGAACCTCGCCGGGGCTGTTGGCGTGCACGGTGCCCGCGCCGCCCTCGTGCCCGGTGTTCAGCGCGGCCAGCAGGTCCACCACTTCGGCGCCCCTGACCTCGCCGACCACGATGCGGTCGGGCCGCATCCGGAGCGCCTGCCGGACCAGTTGGCGCACCGGGACTTCGCCGATGCCCTCGACGTTGGCGCACCGCGCGACGAGCTTCACCAGATGCGGGTGCCGCGGCGCCAATTCGGCGGCGTCCTCGACGCAGACGATCCGTTCGGCCGGCGGCACGGCGCCCAACATCGCGGCCAGCAAAGTCGTCTTGCCCGCGCCGGTTCCGCCGCTCACCAGAAACGCCAGCCGGGCGCCGATGATGTCGGCGACCAGCGCGGCGGCCACGGGGTCGATCGCGCCCGCGGCGGTCAGGGCCGCCAAGTCCTGGCTGGCCGGCCGCAGCACCCGCAGCGACAAACAGGTGCCCGCGGCGGCCACCGGCGGCAGCACCGCGTGTAGCCGCACCGCGAATCCCCCGGCCCCGATGCCGGACAGCTCGCCGTCGACCCAGGGCTGCGCGTCGTCCAGCCGCCGGCCGGCGGCCAGCGCCAGCCGCTGCGCCAAGCGCCGCACCGCGGGCTCGTCGGGGAAGCGAATCCCGGTGCGCCGCAAACCGTTGCCGTCGTCGACCCATACCGCGTCCGGTGCCGTCACCAAGACGTCGGTCGTGCCGTCCGCGCAGAGCAGCGGTTCGAGAATGCCCGCGCCGGTGAGTTCGGTCTGCAGCACGCGGAGATTGGCCAGCACCTCGGTGTCGCCGAGCATCCCGCCGGACTCGGCCCGGATCGCGGCGGCCACCACCGACGGACCCAGCGGGCCGGCTTCGCCGGCCAGCCGCTCGCGGACGCGTTCGATCAGCGAACCGCTCACGCCGCCCGCCCGTTCCGCGCCGCCCGCGCGGGCGGCAGCACCCCGAGCACCTCGCGGGCCGCCACCGCCAGCGCGGACCGACGCCGATACCGCAGGCCGCCGCGTTCGACCTGCTCGCCGAGTTGCGGCTGCGCCTTGATCGCCGCCAGCAGCGGCAGGCCCGCGATCTCGGCGATCTCGACCGCGCGCAGTCCGCCCGGCGACGGGCCCCGCACCACCAGGCCGACGTTGGGATTGGTGGCGGCCAGGACCGGCGCCATCGCCGTGGTCGCCGCGCACGCACGCACGTCACAGCGGCTGACGACCACGACCAGATCGGCGGCGCTCAGGGCGGCCTGGGTCGCGTCGGTGAAGCGGCGGGGCAGGTCGCAGATCACGGTGACCGCCCCGCGACGGCCGGCCTCGACGATGGCGTGCACCGGCCCGGCGTCCACCTCGTACCCGCGGCGCGTTCCGGACAGCACGCTGATGCCGCGGTGTCGCGGCAACGCATCGCGCACCGCCGACCAGGTGAGCCGCCCAGCCTGCAGGGCCAGGTCCGGCCAGCGCAAGCCCGGCGCATTTTCGCCGCCGAGCAACAATTCGATGCCGCCACCCCACGGGTCGAGGTCCACCAGCAGCGCGTCGGCGGCGGCCTGAGCAAGGGCGACCGCGAGCGACGAGGCGCCGACCCCGCCGCAGCCTCCGATGACGGCCACGGCGTGGCCGCGCGACCCGTCGTCGCGCGACGACTCGGCGGCTTCGGCGAACGCGCCAACCAGGTCGGCCGCTTGCCCGGGCAGTCGCAGCACGTGCTCGGCGCCGACGCCCACGGCGGCCGCCCACGTCGTCGACTCGGGCTCGCCCACCGTCAGCACGGTCACGTGATCGCGGCGCGGCAGCGCCCAGCGCTCGCACCGCGCGGCCGCCCGCGCGTCCAGCACGACGGCCGCCGCCGCCGTCCAGGTCTTGCGACTCACCGGCGCCGCGTCGCCGGCATGCACCAACCGCACCCCGGCCGCGGCCGCCACCCGCTCCACCTCGGCGCGCAGTTCGGGCTCCGCCAGCATCGCCAACACACCCGCGTGATGGGCGCCTTGTGCTCCGGAAGTGCCAGTCATCCGCCCACTGTGCAGCGCCCTAACCTGGCACACCAGTCCCAAACGCGGATTTGTGGATAGAGACGCGAGTGTGCACAAACCACGCGCGGCGGTGGTGCGCCAGCGACGACGGACGGATTCCCCGCAACGCGTCGAGGGCCGGCCCACGCGCCCGAAATCGGGGGGAAACCGCCCAAAAAGACCCGAGAAAAGGGACGACCCCCGCCAGGGGGGGAGGAGGCGAGGGTCGTCGTGCATCAGCCCCGGGGGGTCGGGCTGATACACCCTCGGCTCAGGCCGAGTAATGCTTACTATACACATGACAGTCCGCAATAACGCAATAGATCATTTACTGAAAAATGACCTTGAGCCGCGTAAACACGGCGTCACCCGACCCTCGCACGGCCCTGAGCGGCCATTTCCGGTGCGGGATCGCGGCCCGACGTCACCGCCGACCTATGCTGGGTCCGTGACCGTCTTCGACCCGGCTGCGGAGCAGTCAGCCGCGGGGCAATCAGCGGCAGGCACCACTACCCACGCCCGCACGGCGGCCTTCTTCGATCTGGACAAGACGATCATTGCGAAGTCCAGCACGCTGGCTTTCAGCAAACCGTTTTTCGCCCAGGGCCTGCTCAATCGCCGCGCCGTGCTCAAGTCCAGCTACGCCCAGTTCATCTACCTGCTCTCCGGTGCCGATCATGACCAGATGGATCGGATGCGGGCGCACATGACCAACATGTGCACCGGCTGGGACGTGGAACAGGTCAAGTCGATCGTCAACGAGACGCTGCACGACATCGTGACCCCGTTGGTGTTCGCCGAGGCCGCCGATCTGATCGCCGCCCACAAATTGTGCGGGCGCGACGTCGTGGTCGTGTCGGCCTCCGGCGAGGAGATCGTCGCGCCGATCGCCCGCGCCCTGGGCGCCACCCACGCGATGGCGACCCGCATGGTCGTCGAGGACGGCCGGTACACCGGCGAGATCGCGTTCTACTGCTACGGCGAGGGCAAGGTCCAAGCGATCCGCGAGCTGGCCGCTCGCGAGGGCTATCCGTTGGAACACTGCTACGCCTACTCCGACTCGATCACCGACCTGCCGATGCTCGAGTCGGTCGGCCACCCCAGCGTCGTCAATCCCGACCGCGGGTTGCGCAGGGAAGCCCTCGAGCGCGGTTGGCCGGTCATGTCGTTCTCCCGCCCGGTGTCCTTGCGCGACCGCATCCCGGCCCCGTCGGGCGCGGCGATCGCCACCACCGCCGCGGTGGGCATCAGCGCGCTGGCCGCCGGCGCGGTCACCTATTCGCTGCTGCGCCGCTACGCGTTCTGAGCCGGCGGCGGCAGCAAACGCGTTACACGCGCAATACAAAACGTATTCGGCGCCATTTCGCGAATTGGCTCTTGCTGTGCTAGGGGTCTAGTAGTACAAAGGAACCACGGAAGCCCGGTGAGGCCTAGGTCGATCCGGAAGAGAAGGTTCGATCTCCCGACCCGGGCGCCCAGCACGGTGCCCGGCACCCACGCGGAGTCATAGCCGCGAAAATGGCAGAAGTGTTGCGGGCCTGCGTAATTGCGAAGAGCGGAAGCGTCGACGGCCCTTTGGGTGGGGCTGCAGCCAGAAGCGTCGCGAGATCGCCGAGGCCAACCCACGCAGCCCAGAAATGCACGCTTGGTAACCGAGTCCCGTGCTAGCGGGCGGCGGACCGATCATTCGGAACGTCGCCCGCTCTACACGTTTCCGGGCCCGATTTCCCCGCGTTCGGGCTACTGCGCCAGCTACCGATTCGACATCGAGTCGGCGATCGCCAGAGCCTCTTTCGCCCCGGCTTGCATCGCCCGGCAGCACAGCACCAGCCACGTGCCCACGCCCTCGCGCGTGCCCTCGGCGAAACCCTGTGCCGCGTCGCGATACGCCGCGGGTTGGCGCATCCAGCTGACCTCGGGCACGCCCAACCCGTGCGGGTCGAGCCCGCTGGCGATGGTCACCAACCTCGACACCGCGCGCGCGACCACGCCGTCGGAACTGCCGAATGGCTTCAGCGTCAACAACTCACCGTGCGCGACCGCGGCGATCACCGGGGCCGGCGCCTGGGTGCGGCCGTTCACCAGCTCCGCCAACAACTCCAGCCGCGGACCCACGCCGGAATCGCCGCGCGGGCGACCCAGATGCTCGGCGTCGACCTGGTCGGCCGCGGCCAGCATGTGTAGGCGGGCAAGCGCCTGCAGGGGTGCTCGCCGCCAGATGCCGACGACGGGGCCTTCGCCGCCCTCGAGCGCCTGCGCCACCCGAAGCGCGCCCGCGAACACCGGATCGCTGACCTTGCCGGCGTCGGCGAGGTCCTCGAGCCGGATGGGACCACCGTCGAGGACCGACGACGCGCGGGCCGCCCGCAGCGCGGCCTCGGCGGCGGTCACGGGCCAGCCGCGCAAGTTGGCCCGGTGGCGATGGGCGCGCCCCAGCGCCTCGCGGGCGCGGTCGCTTGCCTCGGCGACGCCGGGCAGTTCCATCAGGGGCGCCAGAGGATCAGCCGTCACAGCTTGACAACCTATCTCCGCCGGATTCACCGCGCGTGCGGGATGGCATCCAACAGCTGCCGCGTGTACTCGTGGCCGGGGCGAGTGAACAGTTCCTCGGTGGGCGCCTGCTCCACCACGCGGCCCGCGCGCATGACCAAGACGTCGTCCGCGATCTGCCGGATCACCGCGAGGTCATGGCTGATGAACAGGTAGGCCAGGCCCAGTTCGGTCTGCAGGTCGGCCAGCAGATCGAGGATCTGCGCCTGGACCAGGACGTCGAGGGCTGAGACCGCCTCGTCGCAGACCAGCACCGCGGGACGCAACGCCAGCGCTCGAGCGATCGCCACGCGCTGGCGTTGACCGCCGGACAGTTCGCGGGGCAGGCGTTCCAACACCGACGACGGCAGCGCCACCTGGTCGACCAGGCGGTGCACCGCTTGTGCGCGCTGCCTGCGGTCGCCGACCCGATGAATCCGCAACGGCTCCTCGATGGCGCGAAACACCGAATACATGGGATCCAGGCTGCTGTAAGGGTTTTGAAACACCGGCTGCACCCGCCGGCGGAAAGCCAGCTGCGCGTCCCGGGGCATCGCGTCGTCGATCCGGGTGCCGTCGAACACCACCGTGCCCGCCGTGGGCGCCAGGAGGCCGAGCACCATCCGCGCCAGGGTGGACTTACCCGACCCCGACTCCCCGGCGATCGCCAGTGTGCTTCCCCGCCGCAGCCGAAACGACACCGCGTCGACCGCGCGAGATTCGCTGCGCCGCCACGGAACACCGCGGGGCTCGCGGTAGATCTTGGTCAACCCGGAGGCGACGAGGATGTCGTCGGCCGCGTCGTCCGGCCGCACCGCTGCGGGACGCGACCGCGCGCCACCCCGGACCGTCAGCGCCGGCGCGGCGGCGACCAGCCGCCGCGTGTATTCGTGTTGCGGGCTCCGCAAGATCGCCCGTGCCGCACCGGATTCCACGACGGTCCCCCGGTGGACGACGACGACGGACTCGGCGCGCTCGGCGGCCAGCGCCAGATCGTGCGTGATGAGCAGCAGCGCGGTGCCCAGTTCGGCGGTGAGCCGCTGCACGTGATCGAGCACCTGCCGCTGCACCGTGACATCCAGCGCGGAGGTCGGCTCGTCGGCGATCAACAACCGCGGCCGGCCCGCCAACCCGATCGCGATCAGCGCACGCTGGCACATGCCGCCGGACAGCTGATGCGGGTAGCGCCCGGCTTGTTTCGCCGGGTCCGGCATCCCCGCCGCGGCGAGCAGTTCCACCGCGCGCTGCCGGGTGCGCGAGTCGGACGTGTTGGCCCGCAACGCTTCCCTGATCTGAAAGCCGACCTTCCACACCGGGTTCAGGTTGGTCATCGGGTCCTGCGGAATGTAGCCGATCTGCCGGCCCCGGATCGCACGCATCGCTCGGCGGTCGGCGGCCGAGATGTCGACGCCGTCGAACACGATGCGCCCGCCGGTGATTCGCCCGCCGGGGGGAAGGAGTCCGAGGATCGCGGCGGCGGTGGTGGATTTCCCCGATCCCGATTCGCCCACGACGGCGACGGTCTGCCCCGGCAACACCGACAGGTCCAGGCCGCGCACCGCGGTCTGGACGCCGAAACTGACGTCCAGGCCGTCCACCGACAACAGTGGCGAGGCGTCCGCGCTCATGCCCGCCACGCCCTCGACGCCGGATCCAGCGCATCGCGCAGCGCGTCGCCCATCATCATGAAGGCCAGCACGGTCATGGCCAGGGCGCCGGCGGGATAGAACAGGATGGGTGAGCCGGCCCGCAGCCGCGTCTGGGCGAGATTGATGTCGCCGCCCCACGACACCACCGACGTCGGCAATCCCACACCGAGGTACGACAACGTGGCCTCGGTGACGATGAACAGGCCGAGGGCGATGGTGGCCACCGCGATGACCGGTCCCAAGGCGTTGGGCAGCGCGTGCCGCAGGAGGATCTGAAACCTGCTCATCCCCAACGCTTTAGCGGCGAGCACGTAGTCGCTGGCGCGCACCGCGAGCACCGCACCACGCGCGATCCTGGCCACCTGCGGCCACCCGAACAACGCGAGGATCGCGATCACCGTCCAGACGGTGCGATGGTGCAGGACCTGCATGAGGACGATGGCGGCCAGCAGCAACGGCAGCCCGAAGAACACGTCGGTGACGCGGGAGACCACCGCGTCGATCCAGCCGCCGTAGAAGCCGGCCAGCGCGCCCAGCGCACCGCCCACGACGAACACGATCGCGGCGGCCCCCAGGCCCACCGTGACCGAGGCGCGCGCGCCGTACACGGTGCGGGCGTACACGTCGTGGCCCTGCAAGTCGGTGCCGAACCAGTGCGCGCGCGACGCGGGCAGCAGGCTCTGACCGGGGTCGGCGTAGGTCGGGTCGACGGTGGTGAACAGCGCCGGAAACATCGCGACGGCGACGATGAACGCGATCAGCAGGGCCGCACCGATGAACTTCGGGCGCCGGTGCAGCCGCCGCCAGGTGTCGCGCCAGAATCCGCCCCGTGCGGGGATCCGCTCAGCCATAACGGATCCGGGGATCCAGCGCGGCGTACAGCAGGTCGACCATCAGATTGGTGAGCAGGTAGATCAGCACCAGGACGGTCACGATCGAGACCACGGTGGGAGCCTCTTGCCGGGTGACGGCTTGATAGAGCACACCGCCGATCCCGTGAATGTTGAAGATGCCTTCGGTCACGATGGCCCCGCCCATCAGCGCACCCAGGTCCGCTCCCAGAAACGTCACCACCGGGATGAGCGAGTTGCGCAGGATGTGCACCGTCACGACGCGGGGTCGCGACAATCCCTTGGCGGTGGCGGTGCGCACGTAGTCGGCGTGCGCGTTGGCGGCCACCGCCGACCGGGTCAGCCGCACCACGTAGGCGAAAGACACCGAGCCGAGCACGATTCCGGGTAACAGGAGGCGGGTGAAGGTGGCTCTTTGCCCCACGGTCACCGGGGCGATGCCCAGCCGGACCCCGAACACGAACTGCGCCAGGAATCCCAGCACGAAGATGGGGATCGCGATGATGACCAGGCCGGTGATCAACACCGTGGAATCGAAGAGGCCACCCGCGCGCAGGCCCGCGATCAGCCCGAATCCGATGCCCAGCACCGCCTCGACCGCGAGCGCGATCAACGACAACCGCAGGGTGACCGGAAACGCATGTGCGAGAACGTCGCTGACAGGTAGCCCGGAATAGGCGCGGCCCAGGTCGCCATGCAGAACGCCGCCGAGGTAGCGCAGATACTGCACGATGAACGGGTCGTCGAGGTGATAGCGGGCCCGCAGTTGCGCGGCGACCGCCGGCGTCAGCGGGCGATCGCCGGCGATCGCGGCCAACGGGTCGCCGGGCAGCAGGAAGACCATGCCGTAGATCAGCAACGTGGCGCCCAGGAACACGGGCACCATGACGGCGATCCGGCGCGCGATATACCAACCCATCTCAAGCCTTCACGATGTTCTCGTAGTCGGGCAGCCCGTTCCAGGTGACCGTGACGTTGCTGACCTCAGCCGACCATCCGAGGACACTGATGTAGTTCCACAGCGGAACAACGGGCATGTCGTGGAACAGGATTCGCTGGGCGTCGTTGGCCAGCCTGGTGGCCTGCGCAATGTCGGCCGCGGCTTCGGCGGTCGCCAGCGCGGCGTCGAACTCCCGGCTGGAGTAGCCGACGTCGTTGGATCCCGCGCCGGTGGCGAAAAGGGGCGCGAGGAATTCGATCATCGACGGGTAGTCCCCCTGCCATCCGGCGCGGAAGGCGGTGGCGATGCTGCGGTTGGTGATCTGGGTGCGAAAGCCCGCGAAGGTGGGCTGCGGCGCTCCGGCCGCGTCGATGCCCAGCACGTTCTTGATGCTGTTGGCCACCGCGTCCACCCAGTCCTGGTGTCCCGCATCGGCGTTGTAGGCGATCGCGTAGCGTCCGCTCCACGCCGAGATCGCATCGGCTTGCGCCCAGAGCTGCCGCGCTCGCCCGGGATTGAAGTCCAACGCGTCGTTACCGGCGATGTTCGGGTCGAAACCCGGGAGCGATCGGGCGGTGAAATCGCGTGCGGGACTGCGGGTGTCGACGAAGATCTGCCGCGAGATCTGCGCCCGGTTGATGGCGGCCGATAGCGCCAGACGGCGTAGCCGTCCTTCCTCACCGCCGAAGTGTGGTAGCCGCAACGGGGTGTCCAGGCTCAGGTTTATCGCGGCCGGACCGCTGGTGACCTTGTCGCCGAGGTCGCGCTTGTAGACCGGAAGGGCGCTGGGCGGGATGGTGTCCAGCACGTCGAGGTTGCCCGACAGCAGGTCGGCGTAGGCGGTGTCCAGGTTGGCGTAGAACTCGAACCTCAAGCCCTTGTTGTGTGGTCGGCGGTTGCCGCGATATCCGGGGTTGGGCCGCAAGTCGATTCGGACGTTGTGCTCCCACGCCGGCCCGTCGGGGCCCTCGGCGAGCTGGTACGGCCCGTTGCCGATCGGGTGCTGCCCGAACGCGCTCATGTCCCGAAAGGCGGCTCGCGGCAGCGGATAGAAGGCGCTGTGTCCCAACCGCATCCTGAAGTCGATGGTCGGCGCCTTGAGCCGGACGGTGAACTCCAGGTCGTTGATCACCCGCAGCCCGGACATCGTGGTGGCGGTCGGCGTGCCGTCGCCGGTGAGGCCGGCGACCGCGTCGAATCCGTCGATCGGGCTGAAGAAGCTTTGCTGCAGTTGGCCATTGGTGCTCAGCGCCCCATAGTTCCAGGCGTCGACGAACGAATGGGCCGTCACCGGCGATCCGTCGGTGAACGTCCAGCCGGGTTTGAGGACGACGCGGTAGTTGACGTTGTCGGTGGTGTCGATCGACTGGGCGACCTCGGGCGACGGATGGCCGGTGGCATCGTAGGACATCAGCCCGGCGAAGAGCCGGTCGAGGATTCGCCCGCCTTGGCTGTCATTGGTGCCGGTGGGGATCAGCGGGTTGGGCGGTTCGCCGCCGTTGACCACCACCAGATCCGGGCTCAGCACACCGCCGCCGCATCCGGCCAGCGAAGCAACCACGAGCATCGCGGCGACGACCGGGGCCAGCAAGGCCGGCGGGGTCCGCATCGCACGCATGACACCCGACCCTAGGGCCTGAAGTCGCGCGGGCGGTGAAGTGCCGTGGCCGCGTCTACGACCTAGAATCCTCGGGTGGTCGTCGCGTACCTGGCCCTCGACGAATCCCCCGCCGTGCTGGTCGGCCGGCTGATGTTCTTGCTCGGGCTTCCGGCGACGGGGTTGACGCTTCTCATCATCGGACTTGGGCGGCGCTCCCGCGCCCGTCGGCAGACCCCGCCGCTCCCGCCGCCCTATCACCCCGGCTATCCCTATCCGCCGCCCCCGCCCGGATATCCGGGCCCGTACCCGACCCCGCCGCCGTATCCGGGCTACCCGCCACGGCCGGCGGCGGGGAAGTCGGGCACCGCGCTGATCGCCGTCGGCGCCGTCCTGCTGGCGCTGAGCGGCCTGGCCATTCTGGGGAAAATCGCCCGGTTCGCGTCGCACGACGACCGGCGGGGATCGCACACCATCGGCCAGGCATCAACGTCGGGCTCGGCCGCGGTGCCCAAGGTCGGCCAGTGCTTCTCGGAGTTCGAGGTGCGCATGGGTTCGTTGAAGTCACCGTCTGACTGCGCCAACCCCGTTGCGACGTTCGAGCTCGCCGCCGACGAGGGACCGACGGCGACCTGCCCGGACGGCAAGCGCGATGGCTCCGTCTATTCACGCCTCACCAACAACGCCCACACGTTGTGTTTCATCGCCAACCTCATCGAAGGGCACTGTTACCTGCAGACGGATCCCACCACGACGGCCACCTGGACGCCGGCCGACTGTGACAACCCGCGCTTAGCCACGTTCAAGGTTTTCAAGCGCATCGACGGCAGCGTGGACGAAACCCAGTGCCCTGCAGGGACTGAGGCGAATTCCTACCCCAGCCCCGCGCGGGTCTACTGCCTGGCCAGGGCCGGCTGAGTCGCTCAGACCGCGGTGACGGGATGCACCTGCAACTCGCAGGCCTCGATGGTGGCCGACACCGTCACGACGTTGGTGGTGCCGGGCGGATTGACGAGCAGGTCCGTGTAGGTGGGGCACGGCTTTCCCTCGCCGTCGACGGCGATGCCCTCGACGATCGCCTGGCCCTGGGTCGAGATGGACAGGATGACGGCGGGCGCGACGTTGACGCCGGCCGGCAGGCCGCCCAGATATCCGCGCGGGGTGGGCCGGGCGTGCACCAATGGACCGCCGGCGCCGGAGTCGACCCCGGCGTATCCGGCGATGGTGCAGGGCTCCGCGCCGCCGGCGAGGGTGAAGATCAGGGTCACCGCGCGGTGCCCCACCGCACCCTCCGTCGGGGAGGCGGATACGGCGATCTGGTCCGACCAGCACGGTGTCGGCGCGTCGACGGTGTCGGCCGGCATGGCCGATGCGGGCCACCCCAGCACTGTGGCGGCGGCGTAAGTCGTTGCGGCCGCGGCAAAGCTGGGGGCTAGTCGGCGGATGCTCCGCCCATGACCCGGCACACGGTGATTATCCGCCCCGAGGGCACCCTTTGACCCCGGATTCGGCCGCGCAATTCCCGCTCGCACAGCTACGCCGCAGACGGCCGGGCCGCACACCGCTAGCCCCGATTGCCCGGCTCCTCACTCGCGCCATGCGGCGCTCGCCGACGCCGGGCTAGGCCCGATTGCCCGGCTCCTCACTCGCGCCATGCGGCGCTCGCCGTCGCCGGGCTAGGCCCGATTGCCCGGCTCCTCACTCGCGCCATGCGGCGCTCGCCGTCGCCGGGCTAGGCTCGCCACCGAACGGCGCAGCCTCGACACAGGAGAGAAGCCAGTGACCGCCACCAACTCTGCGGGCCCCTCGTCGTATCCCCCGTCGGCGCGATTCGCCGAACAAGCCAACGCGGGCGAGGAGCTGTACCGCGACGCCGAGCGGGACCGGCTGGCCTTTTGGGCCGAGCAGGCCAACCGGTTGTCCTGGGCGACGCCGTTCACCGAAGTGCTGGACTGGTCTGACGCGCCGTTCGCCAAATGGTTCGGCGACGGCAAGCTCAACGTCGCATACAACTGCGTGGACCGCCACGTGGAGGCCGGCCACGGGGATCGGGTCGCAATCCATTGGGAGGGCGAGCCCGTCGGTGACCACCGCAGCCTGACCTACTCGCAGCTGCAAACCGAGGTCTGCAAGGCCGCCAACGCGCTGACCGATCTCGGCCTGGTGGCCGGTGACCGCGTCGCCATCTACCTGCCGCTGATCCCGGAGGCCGTGATCGCGATGCTGGCCTGCGCGCGCCTCGGCATCATGCACAGCGTCGTGTTCGCCGGCTTCACCGCCAAAGCGCTGCAGGCCCGCATCGCCGACGCCGACGCCAAGCTGCTGATCACCAGCGACGGGCAGTTCCGCCGCGGCAAGCCCGCGCCCCTCAAGGACGCCGCCGACGAGGCGGTCTCGGACCCGGACAGCCCCATCGAGCACGTTGTTGTGGTGCGGCGCACCGGAATTGACGTGTCCTGGAACGACGACCGCGATCTGTGGTGGCACGACGTCGTCGACGCAGCCTCCCCCGAACACACCCCGCAACCGTTCGACGCCGAACAACCGTTGTTCCTGCTGTACACCTCGGGAACCACCGGCAAGCCCAAGGGCATCGTGCACACCAGCGGCGGCTACCTGACCCACGCCGCCTACACGCACTACTACGTCTTCGACATCAAGGCCGACAGCGACGTGTTCTGGTGCACCGCCGACATCGGCTGGGTCACCGGACACACCTACGGCGTCTACGGCCCGCTGGCCAACGGCGTCACCGAGGTTCTCTACGAAGGCACACCCGACAGCCCGTCGCAGCACCGGCATTTCGAGATCATCGAAAAGTACGGCGTGACAATCTATTACACCGCGCCCACGCTGATCCGCACGTTCATGAAGTGGGGCCGTGAGGTTCCCGACGCGCACGACCTGACCAGCTTGCGGCTGCTGGGGTCGGTCGGCGAGCCGATCAACCCCGAAGCATGGCGCTGGTACCGCAAGGTGATCGGCGCCGACAGCCTTCCGATCGTCGACACCTGGTGGCAGACCGAGACCGGCGCCACGATGATCTCCCCGTTGCCCGGAATCGCTGCGGCCAAACCGGGTTCGGCGATGCGGCCGCTGCCGGGTGTCTCGGCGAAGATCGTCGACGACCACGGCGAGGAGCTGCCCCCACCGGGCGAGGACAAGGGCGAGCACGTCACCGGCTACCTGGTGCTGGACCAGCCGTGGCCGTCGATGCTGCGCGGCATTTGGGGAGATCCGCAACGTTATGTCGAGACCTACTGGTCCCGATTCGCCGAGCAAGGCTGGTATTTCGCCGGTGACAGCGCCTATTACGACACCGACGGCGACATCTGGGTGGTCGGCCGCATCGACGACGTGATGAATGTGTCGGGGCATCGGCTCTCCACGGCCGAGGTGGAGTCGGCGCTGGTCGGCCACGCCGCGGTGGCCGAGGCGGCGGTGGTCGGCGCGACCGACGAGACGACCGGCCAGGCCATCTGCGCGTTCGTCGTCTTGTGCGCGGATTTCGAAGTGCATGACGGGATCGTCGACGACCTGCGCGTCGAGGTGGCCCGGGAGATCTCCCCCATCGCACGCCCGCGCGAGGTGCACGTGGTGCCCGAGCTACCCAAGACCCGCAGCGGCAAGATCATGCGCAGGCTGTTGCGGGACATCGCCGAAAACCGCGAATTGGGCGACACGTCAACGCTGCTCGATCCCGGCGTGTTCGACGCGATCAGGGCGGCGAAATAGCCGGTGACGATCAGGCCGGCAGCGGGCTGAACCCCGCACCGGGGCGGTGCTTGGCGTTGATGTCGCCCAGGATCGCGTTGAAGGACTGGACCACCGCCGGGGTGTGCAACGGGATGTACTTGACGATGCACGTCGGCAGGTTGTCGCTGAACGCGCCGTGGATCATCCCGACCAGTTCGTTGTTGACGGTCACCGGCGCGCCGGAATCGCCGGGCTGGCCGCAGACCTGCATCACGATGGTGCCCGGCGTCTGGCCCGCCCCCCAGGTGACGCCGCACGAATTGCCGGTGGTGCGCCCCTGTTTGCAGGCGATCTCACCGAAGGCCGGGTCCGGACCGATGCCGCTGATCAAAAAGCCGTTGAAGTTCGCCACCGGGGTCACCTTGGCCGGATCGAACTTGATCACCGCGTAGTCGAGGTTGTCGTTGCCGGCGACCATGGTGCCCAAGACGCCCGCGTTTTCCGCGCCCTCGGCGGCGACCTGAGCGCCCGGACCCCCGCAGTGCGCGGAGGTGAAACCGATGAGCTCACCCGCGGCGTCCCCGCCGATGGTGGTCAGCGTGCACATGGTGTCGCCGTTGACAACAATGCCCGCGCCGCCCCCCAGCGGGATCCTGACATCAGCGGCGGCGGCGTGGGCATGCGAACCGAGCACGGCCACCAGCAGGGAAACCATCGCCACCAAGAAGCACCGGTGCGCCCTCCGCACAGCCTCACTCCCATCGGTCGGCCGGACATCGCGACCGGCGTGGACGAGTGTAATCGGCCGGGCAGCCAGGTTCGCTCCTGCCGCGCGTCTGTGCGGACCGCGTTCTGGCCGAACCCAACTGGCCACCGGGCGGTCACGGGGTTCGGCTGGCCTCGTCTGCCTTCTCCTGTCCAGGCGCCACATGGCAACATAAACCGCGACGACAGCGAGCCTGGCGACGACGAAAGAGGACGGTCTGTGAGCAAAGCCGATGGCAAGAACGGCGTGCCCAGCACGCTGACCACGATCCCGTTGACCGACCCGCACGCCAAGCCCGCCGAGTCGTCGATCGGCGACCTGATCAAGGACGCGACGACCCAGGTCTCCACGCTGGTGCGCGCCGAAGTCGAACTGGCCCGCGCCGAAATTACCCGCGACGTCAAAAAGGGCCTCACCGGTAGCGTCTTCTTCATCGCCGCGCTGGTGGTGCTGTTTTACTCCACCTTCTTTTTCTTCTTCTTCGTCGCCGAACTGCTCGACACCTGGCTGTGGCGCTGGGTGGCGTACCTGATCGTCTTCGGGATCATGGTGGTGGTCGGCGCCGTGCTGGCCCTGCTGGGCTTCCTCAAGGTCCGCCGGATTCGGGGGCCGCGCGAGACGATCGAATCGGTCAAGGAGACCCGCACCGCGCTCACCCCGGGGCATGACAAGCAACTCACCGGGAGCCACGGCAGGCACGCGAAGCGCGACGCCGCCGCCGATCCCTCGGGTGGGTAGATGCCGCCGCCCGATCCGTCGGTAACCCGCATCGACGGGCCGTGGCGCCACCTGGATGTGCACGCCAACGGCATCCGCTTTCACGTCGTCGAGGCCGTTAGCGCCCGCGACGCCGGTGGACTGCCGCCGACGGCGCGGCCGTTGGTGATGCTGTTGCACGGATTCGGCTCGTTCTGGTGGTCCTGGCGTCATCAGCTGCGCGGCCTGACCGGCGCCCGCGTGGTCGCCGTCGACCTGCGCGGCTACGGCGGCAGCGACAAGCCGCCCCGTGGCTACGACGGGTGGACGCTGGCCGGGGACACGGCCGGGCTCATCCGGGCGCTGGGGCACTCCTCGGCGACGTTGGTCGGCCACGCCGACGGCGGGTTGGCCTGCTGGGCCACCGCGCTGCTGCATTCGCGGCTGGTGTCGGCCATCGCGCTGATCAGCTCGCCGCACCCGGCGGCATTGCGGCGCTCCACGCTGACGCGGCGCGACCAGGGTTATGCGCTGTTGCAGACCCTGCTCCCCTACCAGGTGCCGTTGTGGCCCGAGCGCCTGCTGACCCGCGACGACGCGGCCGAGATCGAACGGCTGGTCCGAAGCCGCAGCTGCGCGAAATGGCTTGCATCCGAGGACTTTTCCGAGACCATCGGCCACCTGCGGACGGTGATACAGATCCCGGGCGCCGCGCACTGCGCGCTGGAATACCAGCGCTGGGCGGCGCGCAGCCAGCTGCGCGACGAAGGCAGGCGGTTCATGAAATCGATGTGCCAGCGGCTCAGTGTGCCGCTGTTGCACCTACGCGGTGAGGCGGATCCCTATGTGCTGGCCGACCCGGTCGATCGGACGCGACGTTACGCGCCGCAGGGGCGCTATGTATCCATCGCGGGCGCAGGGCATTTCAGCCACGAAGAGGCCCCCGAGGAAGTCAACAGGCACCTGATGAGGTTCCTCGAACAGGTGCACGGCTCCCGGGCGGGCCTCAACTGACGCAGGACCCGGTGCCCACCGTCTGGGTGTCACCGATTTTGGCGAGCTGACCGGCCACCTCGTCGGCGGTCAGCACAAAGCCGGTGTCGGGGTCGTCGACGGCCGCGCCGAACACCACCCCGAGCACGTGGCCGTCGAGGTCGATCAACGGTCCGCCCGAATTGCCTTGCTCCACACCGGCTCTGATCGTGTAGACGTCGCGGGTGACCGGCGCCGGGTCCCGGTAGATGTCGGGCCCGCTCAACTTGATCAGCTCCCGGATCCTGGCCGGGGTCGCGGTGAAGTTGCCCCCGCCCGGATACCCCAGCACGACGACGCTGGCACCCGTCTTCGCCTCGGTCTGCGCGAACGGCAACGGTGGCGGCGGCAGGTTGGGAACCGCCAGGATCGCGACGTCGACCGACGGATCGTAGGACACCACGGTAGCGTCGAGGGGATTGCCGCTGGCGTAGATCTGAACGCTGTTGGAGCCGGCCACCACGTGCGCATTGGTCATCACCCGGTCGGGCGCGATCACGAATCCGCTGCCCTCCAACACCTTCTGGCAGCTGGGGGCCAGGCTGCGCACCTTGACCACGCTCGGAGCGGTGGCCTGCACCACCGGGTTGCGGGCCAGCTCGGGGTCGGGCGAGGCGACCGGAATGACCGGAGTGCGGCTGAACGGCTCCAACACCGCCGGCAACCCGGAGGTGTTCAGCAGCGCGGACAGCCGCTTGGGCACCGTCTTGAGCCACGGCGGCGCTACCTCGTTGACCTGAGCCAACACTCGCGAACCCCGGACCGCTGCGGCCAGCTCGGGCTGGTCCTTCGACTGGGTCAGCGGCGTCGCCAACAGCCACGCGGCCGTCAGCACCACGACGAGCTGCACCCCAACCCCGATCACCGAGTCGAGGGTTCGGATCGAGCGGCTGCGGATCGCGCCCCGGACGGCGCGTCCCAACACCACGCCGGCGACCTCGCCGATGACGACGAGCGCGAGGATCAAGAACAGTGCCGCAAACAATTTGGCGCGCGGCGCGGCGATGTGGCTGACAAGGTGGGGCGCCAGCAACACCCCCGCGATGGCACCGAGCAACACCCCCACGAACGACAGCAGCGACCCCAACGCCCCGGACCGCCAGCCCGAGACCGCCGCGATGAAGGCGACCGCCAGCACTGCGATATCCAGCCACTGCGACGGGGTCATCGAATTCATGTTCATCGGCGGGGTTCACCCCGGTCACCGACCAGCGCCATCGCCGCGTCCAACTCCCGCTCGTCGGTGGTGTCCCATGGCTGCGCCCAGCCGGCGACGTCGAGCAGTGCGGAGATCACCTGGCCAGTGAATCCCCAGACCAGCATCTCGTTCAGCAGAAACGCCGGGCCGGCCCACCGGCGGCCGAGGTCGCCGCGGTACACCATCAACCGGTTTTCCGGATTGATGAAGGCGCGCACCGGAACTCGCGCGACGATCGCCGTCTCGGCCTCGTTGACGACGGCCACCGAACCGGGGTCCGGCGAGTACGCCAACACCGGCACGACGTGAAACTGCGAGGGCGCGATGAACATCCGCTCCATGGTGGCCAGGGGATGAAGCCTGCTGACGTCGATTCCGGTTTCCTCGTGGGCCTCGCGCAGGGCGGTGGCCACGGGGCCGTCGTCGGTGGGATCGGCGGCGCCGCCGGGGAATGCCGCCTGGCCGGCGTGGTGGCGCAAGGTCGACGCCCGCACGGTGACAAGCAGGTCGGCGTCGTCGGGCGGCCCGCCACCGGGCGGGCCGGATTGCGGGCCGGAGAACAACACCAGGACCGCGGCGTCGCGGGCGGCTCCGCGCAGGGTGGTGACCGCCGACGCGGCCTTGGTGGTGATCATCGCCAGCACGTCGGCCGGCAGGCGGCGCCGGGCCGCGTCCGGGACGTCGTCGACGTGGTCGACCAGCGGACGCAGCCAGGACGGGCAGGCGTCAGGTGTCAGCGGAACGGTCCCGCGCGCGGGGGCGGGGTCCCCATTCCGCAGGGGCGAACCCCCAGCACTCACGGCCCCTCCAGTCGGTTCAATTTTTCCGCTTATCCCCTGTCGGTTCCGATCGCCGCGGCGATCTCGTCGGCAGTGGTGAAAGCGCGCGGCAGCGTCTGCGCAACGCTACCGTCCGGCCGCAGGACCACCGTCGCGGGCATCACATTTACCACCCGCAGCGCGGCCGCGACCCGGCGCCGGCCGTCCTGCAGCGTCGGCAGCCGAACGCCGAGCTCGGCCAGCCGCAGCAACGCGGCGGTCTCGTTCTCGTCTTGATGCACCGTCACCACCGTCACGTCCGAACCGACCCGTCGTTGATACTCGGCCATCGCGGGAAGTTCCGCGGCGCACGGCGCGCACCAATATGCCCACAAGTTGAGGACCACCCGGCGCCCGGCGACCGCGCGCGCGACGTCGACAACCGAACCGTCGGCGGCGCATTCGGCGGTCACGCCGCGCAGCGCCTCGGGACCGGGACCGCTTGCGGCGGCAGGACAGGGCGGCAGGCCGGCGCGTTGCCGCGGACCCGCCAGCGCGGCGGGGGTGTCGGCGTCGCGGTGTTCCCGGTTCGCCGCCGCACGATCGGTCGCCGGCGTCCCCGGCGTGGCGGAGTTGTCGCGCAGCTGGGCCACCAGCGCCGCGATCAGCGCCACCACCACCGCCAGAATCGCGATGGTCCAGCGGGTCGTCCGGCTCAACGTCTCCTGCCCCGGGTGCTTAGAGCCCGGCCAGCGCCAGCAGGTGCTCGGTTTCCGGGCCCTTCACCAGCGGCGCGGCCAGCGGCGCCTCGGTGGGACCCAGTCCGAAGGAAGGGCAATCCTTGGCGATCAGGCAGACGCCGCATGCGGGTTTGCGCGCGTGGCACACCCGGCGGCCGTGGAAGATCACCCGGTGGCTCAGCATCGTCCACTCGCTGCGCTCGATGAGCTCGCCGACCGAGTGCTCGATTTTGACCGGGTCCTTGTCCGCGGTCCAGCGCCAGCGGTGCACGAGCCGCGCGAAATGGGTGTCGACGGTGATGCCGGGGATCCCGAAGGCGTTGCCCAGGATGACGTTGGCGGTCTTGCGGCCCACGCCGGGCAGGGTGACCAGTTCGGCCATCGTCGGCGGCACCTCGCCGTCGAACCGTTCGACCAGGGCCTGCCCCAGCCCGATCAGCGAGGACGCCTTATTGCGGAAGAACCCGGTCGGGCGGATCAGGTTTTCCAGTTCGGCGCGGTCGGCTTGGGCGTAATCCAGCGCCGACGGATACCGCTTGAACAGCGCCGGCGTCGTCAGATTGACCCGCTTGTCGGTGCTCTGCGCGGACAGGATGGTGGCGACGGTCAGTTCCAGCGGCGTGGTGAAGTCAAGCTCGCAGTGCGCATCGGGAAACGCTTGTGCCAGCGCACGATTCATCCGCCGCGCCCGCCGCACCAGGGCCACTCGGGATTCCTGCGACCAGCGCCCCGCGTCGACGCCATCGGGCTGGGCCGGCGTCGACTTCGAACGCCCGGACGACTTTGCCACTGTCACCTACGACAGAGTACTGATTTCGTGATCTCGCCGAGACCTCGTGTTGATGCAAGGCCATGTTTACTCTTCGTGTGTCATGGTTGCTGGTGGCCGGGGTTCCGGTGCTGCTGATGCTCGCGGCGCTGGGTCTGGGGCGGCTCGAATCAGAGCTCACCCGTGCCCCCCTGGCGGTGGCCGATGTCGACGAATTTTTCGAACGCGCCGGCGGTGTCGACATGCGCACGCTGGCCTCCGAGGGTATGCCCGAGGCGCTCGAATACCTGCATCGACGCGAGGCCCGGCAGCTGCCCGGCCCCGCGTTGACGGCGCGCAACGACGGGCCGCGCCACGCCGCGCCGTCATTCGCCGTCGGCTTCGTCGACCGCGACGAGATGACCCTGCCGACGCGAATCCACGGCCATTCGCACGTCAATCCGCAATTTAGGGCACCTCGACACGCCAATCGTGTGTAGCGTTGGCACGTTAGACACAATGGCGTTCCTCTAGACTCGTCACGCGAGCAAGGGATCAGCCTGCCCGTATACATTAATTTTCTGGGAAAGTTGAAGAGGCAACGTGGACGAGATCCTGGCAAGGGCAGGAATCTTCCAAGGGGTTGAGCCCGGCGCGGTCACGGCGCTGACCAAGCAGCTGCAACCCGTCGACTTCCCCCGCGGACACACAGTCTTCGCTGAGGGGGAACCGGGGGATCGGCTCTACATCATCGTCGCGGGGAAGGTGAAGATCGGTCGCCGCTCGCCCGATGGACGCGAGAACCTGCTGACGATCATGGGCCCGTCGGACATGTTCGGCGAATTGTCGATCTTCGACCCGGGTCCGCGGACTTCCAGCGCCACCACCATCACCGAGGTGCGTGCGGTGTCGATGGACCGCGACGCGCTGCGGGCGTGGATCGCCGATCGCCCCGAGATCGCCGAGCAGTTGTTGCGGGTGCTGGCCCGACGGCTGCGCCGCACCAACAACAACCTGGCCGACCTCATCTTCACCGACGTGCCCGGCCGGGTGGCCAAGCAGCTGCTGCAGCTCGCCCAGCGTTTCGGCACCCAGGAAGGTGGCGCCATGCGGGTCACCCACGACCTGACGCAGGAGGAGATCGCCCAGCTGGTGGGGGCTTCCCGCGAGACGGTGAACAAGGCGCTGGCCGACTTCGCCCACCGCGGCTGGATCCGCCTCGAGGGCAAGAGCGTGCTGATCTCCGACTCCGAGAGGCTCGCGCGCCGAGCGAGGTAAGCGCGCGCGAAGCGCGGGCGCAACCGAGCGAGAATCCCACCCCGAGCGAGGTAGCGCGGGCGTAACGCGGGCGCGACCGAGCGAGAATCCCACCCCGAGCGAGGTAAGCGCGCGCGAAGCGCGCGCGCAATCCTGGTCTGCGAGCGCTTCGTGGCTGCAATTTGCGGCGCTCAATTCGCAATGGCGTTACGCTCGCGAACGCTCGCCGGGCGACTCCGCGCTAGCCGCGCAGGTGGTTCAGCTGCACCTGCACCGACCATTCGGCGGCATCCCACAGCTTCTCGTCGACGTCGACGTAGACGTGCTCGACGATCTGGCGGGCCCCCGCGTCCTCGCCGAGCTCGCGCAGCGCGGATCGCACCTGCTCCAGCCGCTCATGCCGGTGCGCAATGTATCCGCGCGCGACGGCCTCCAGGTCGGACAGCTCCGGCCCGTGCCCGGGCAGCACGGCGCGGCGGCCCAGCCCCCGCAACCGGTGCAGCGATTCCAAATAGTCGGTGAGACTGCCGTCTTCGGAGTCCATCACCGTGGTGCCGCGGCCCAGGATCGTATCGGCGGTCAGCACGGCATCGTCGAGGACGAAGGACAGCGAATCGGCGGTGTGGCCGGGGGTGGCCATGACCTTGATCCTGAGTCCGGCCGCATCGATGACCTCGCCGTCGACCAGCTCGCCGCCCAGCCCACGCAGAAAGCCACTGCCCGCCGACCGGACCGTCGCGCCGGTGCGCTCGACGAGCTTGTCGATGCCGTCGGTGTGGTCGCCGTGCCGGTGGCTGATCAGCACCAAACCGATGCGCCCCAGCGCGGCGACCCGCGCGATGTGCTCGTCGTCGTCGGGGCCGGGATCCACGATGACCAGCTCGTCGCTCCGCGGCCCGCGCAGCACCCAGGTGTTGGTGCCCTCCAGCGTCATCAGGCCCGGGTTGTCGGCCAACAGGACCGAGACCGTGTCGGTGACCGCCCGCAACCTGCCGTATGCGGGGTGAGTCGGCGGCTCGGCAACCTCGGTCACGACCGTCAGCCGACCTCGACGATCAGCTCCACTTCCACCGGCGCGTCCAGTGGCAGCTCGGAGACGCCGACCGCCGAGCGCGCGTGCGCGCCCCGGTCGCCGAAGACCTCGCCGAGCAGGTCGGAGGCGCCGTTGATGACGCTGGGCTGGCCGTTGAACCCGGGAGCCGATGCGACGAAGCCGACCACCTTCACCACTCGGGTCACCGAGTCGATGCCCACCAGGGAATCGACCGCCGCCAACGCGTTGAGCGCGCAGATCCGCGCCAGCGCCTTGCCCTCGTCCGGGGTGACCTCCGCGCCGAGCTTGCCGGTGCCCGCCAGCTTCCCGGCCCGCATCGGCAGCTGGCCGGCGGTGTAGACCAGGTCGCCCGTGCGCACCGCCGGCACATAAGAGGCCAGGGGCGCGACCACCTCCGGCAGCGCGAGATCGAGCTCGGCCAGTCGGGCCTTCCAGGAAGGCTGGGCGCTCATCTCTACTTGGGGCGCTTGAGGTAGGCGACGTGCTGTTCGCCGGTCGGGCCGTTCAGCACGGACACCAGCTCCCAGCCGTCGGCGCCCCACTGGTCGAGGATCTGTTTGGTGGCGTGCGTCAGCAACGGGACGGTGACGTACTCCCAGGCGGTCGGTTGGCTCATGCGGCGAGCTTATCGGTCGGAGGTGAACCGCTCCGGCCAGCCCGGCCGGGCTAGCATGCGAAGGTGGCAACCACTTCGAGCGGCGGCAGCGCCGTCGGCTGGCCGGCGCGCCTGACCAAGGCCCGCTTGCATTTTGTGACCGGCAAAGGCGGTACCGGCAAGTCGACGATCGCGGCGGCGCTGGCGCTCACGCTGGCGGCCGGCGGCCGCAAAGTCCTCCTCGTGGAAGTCGAGGGCCGCCAAGGGATTGCGCAACTCTTCGACGTCCCACCCCTGCCCTATCAGGAGGTGAAGATCGCGACCGCCGAACGCGGCGGTCAGGTCAACGCCCTGGCGATCGACATCGAGGCCGCATTCCTGGAATACCTCGACATGTTCTACAACCTGGGCATCGCGGGCCGCGCGATGCGCCGCATCGGTGCGATCGAGTTCGCGACGACCATCGCGCCCGGCCTGCGCGACGTGCTGCTCACCGGGAAGATCAAAGAGACGGTGATCCGCGTCGACAAGAACCGGCTCCCGGTGTATGACGCGATCGTCGTCGACGCGCCCCCGACGGGCCGGATCGCGCGGTTTCTCGATGTCACCAAGGCCGTCTCCGATCTGGCCAAGGGCGGCCCCGTGCACTCGCAGGCCGACGGCGTCGTGAAGCTGCTGCACTCCGAGCAGACCGCCATTCACCTGGTCACCCTGCTGGAGGCGCTGCCCGTCCAGGAAACGCTCGAGGCCATCGAGGAGCTCGCCGACATGCAGCTGCCGATCGGCAGCGTGATCGTCAACCGCAACATCCCCTCCTACCTGCAACCGGCCGATCTGGCGAAGGCCGCCGAGGGGGACGTCGACGCCGACTCGGTGCGGGCCGGGCTGGAAAAGTCCGGAATCACGTTGAACGACAACGACTTCGCCGGCCTGTTGACCGAGACCATCGAGCACGCGACCGTGATCGCCACCCGCTCCGAGATCGCGCAACAGCTCGACGCGCTGAAGGTCCCGCGGCTGCAACTTCCGGCGATCTCCGACGGGGTCGATTTGGGCAGCCTTTACGAACTGTCGGAATCGCTTGCACAGCAGGGAGTTCGATGAGCACCACGCCGAAACCGCTTGATATGGCCGCTATCCTGGCCGACACGTCGAACCGGGTGGTGGTGTGCTGCGGCGCGGGCGGCGTGGGCAAGACGACCACCGCGGCCGCGATCGCCCTGCGCGCCGCCGAATACGGCCGCAACGTCTGCGTCTTGACGATCGATCCGGCCAAGCGGCTGGCCCAGGCGCTGGGGGTCAACGACCTCGGCAACACGCCGCAGCGCGTCCCGCTGGCGGCGGAGGTTGAAGGCGAGCTGCACGCGATGATGCTCGACATGCGTCG
This sequence comes from Mycobacterium sp. 3-98, assembly GCF_035918355.1. Classification (NCBI taxonomy): domain Bacteria; kingdom Bacillati; phylum Actinomycetota; class Actinomycetes; order Mycobacteriales; family Mycobacteriaceae; genus Mycobacterium; species Mycobacterium sp. 3-98. The sequence continues at coordinate 97,793 of NZ_CP142360.1, forward strand.
CACCTTCGACGAAATGGTGGTCCAATACTCCGGACCCGGTCGCGCACAAGCGATTCTGGACAACCAGTTCTATCAGACCGTCGCCAGTTCGCTTGCGGGCACGCAGGAATACATGGCGATGGAGAAGCTGGGCCAGCTGCTGGCCGAGGATCGCTGGGACCTGGTGGTCGTCGACACCCCGCCGTCGCGCAACGCGCTGGACTTCCTGGACGCGCCGAAGCGGCTGGGCAGCTTCATGGACAGCCGGTTGTGGCGGCTGCTGCTGGCGCCGGGCCGCGGCATCGGCCGGTTGGTCACCGGCGCAATGGGTTTGGCCATGAAGGCAATGTCGACCATCCTGGGCTCACAGATGCTCGGCGACGCCGCCGCGTTCGTGCAATCGCTGGACGCCACCTTCGGCGGCTTCCGGGAAAAGGCGGACCGCACGTACGCGCTGCTGAAAAGGCGTGGCACGCAATTCGTCGTGGTGTCGGCGGCCGAGCCCGACGCGTTGCGCGAGGCGTCCTTCTTCGTCGACCGGCTGTCGCAGGAAGGCATGCCGCTCGCCGGGCTGGTCTTGAACCGCACGCATCCGACGTTGTGCTCGCTACCGGCCGAGCGGGCGATCGACGCCACCGAGATGCTGGAGCACGACACCGATTCCGAAGCCGCGTCGCTGGCCGCGGCCGTGCTGCGGATTCATGCCGACCGCGCGCAGACCGCCAAGCGGGAAGTCAGATTGCTCTCCCGATTCACCGGAGCCAATCCGCACGTGCCGGTCATCGGCGTTCCTTCGCTGCCGTTTGACGTGTCGGATCTGGAAGCGCTGCGGGCCCTCGCCGACCAGATCACGTCGGTCGCCTAGGGCCCCACTCGGTCAGCCCGCGGTGCGGCTTCTGCTCTTGTCGAAGAAGTCCGCCCAGGACACCACCTCGGGGTGCTGCTTGAGCAGCGCGCGGCGTTGCCGCTCGGTCATGCCGCCCCACACCCCGAACTCGACCTTGTTGTCCAGCGCGTCTGCCGCGCATTCCTGCATCACCGGGCAGTGCCGGCAGATCACTGCCGCCTTGCGCTGGGCCGCGCCACGGACAAACAGTTCGTCGGGATCGGTCGTGCGGCAGAGCGCCTTCGAGACCCAAGCGATCCGTTCTTCAGCATCGACGCTGCGGAGTACACCTTGTGCGGCTGCGATGTTTGTCCTACGCGCCGCCGGCCGTATTGGTGACACGAATCGTTCCCTTTCCCTACCGGCCGCCCGTCACGGCCGCCCTCCTTGGGTGCAGATCCAACCCTGCGATCTACGCCTCACCATGTACATCGGTGTTACCTGAATCTCACCGTGTGTCTAAGTTAGGTGGTCAGGTGCCAATTGCGCAACAGTCCGATAACGCTTTTTTTGGGACGAGCGTGCCGTCTCGTCCAAAAAATCCGGCGGGAAAGTGATCTTGCACACTGGGCTACCCGTCTGACCTGTGACGCAATCGCAAATTCTCGGTGCGCACCCGAGGGGCCCGGGCGCCGAAATTTTTGGGCGAAGTTGCAGCGTGGCGGCGTGACTGGGGGCCGCTACTGTAGTACCCATGTCAGACCGCCCCCCGGCCGCGCTCACGATCTTGAAGCTCGCGGGGTTCTGTTTGTTGGCCAGCGTCGTCGCCACCGCGCTCCTGTTTCCCGTCGCCGGCGGCATAGGGCTGGTGTCCAATCGGGCCTCCGAAGTGGTCGCCAACGGCTCCGCGCAGCTGCTCGAGGGCGAGGTGCCGGCGGTGACGACGATGGTCGACGCCAAGGGCAACACCATCGCGTGGCTGTATTCGCAGCGCCGGTTCGAGGTGCCCAGCGACAAGATCGCCAACACGATGAAGCTGGCGATCGTCTCCATCGAGGACAAGCGGTTCGCCGACCACAACGGGGTGGACTGGAAGGGCACCCTGACCGGGCTGGCGGGCTACGCGCGCGGTGACGTGGACACGCGCGGCGGGTCGACCATCGAGCAGCAGTACATCAAGAACTACCAGCTGCTGGTCACCGCGAAGACCGACGCGGAGAAGCGCGCGGCGGTGGAAACCACCCCGGCGCGCAAGCTGCGCGAGATCCGGATGGCGCTGACGCTGGACAAGACCTTCACCAAGCCCGAGATCCTGACGCGGTATCTGAACCTGGTCTCGTTCGGCAACAACTCGTTCGGCGTGCAGGACGCCGCCCAGACCTACTTCGGCATCAACGCCTCCGACCTGAACTGGCAGCAGGCGGCGCTGCTGGCGGGCATGGTGCAATCGACCAGCGCGCTCAACCCGTACACCAACCCCGAGGGCGCTCTCGCGCGGCGGAACCTGGTGCTGGACACCATGATCGAGAACATCCCGCAGGAGGCCGAGGCGCTGCAGGCCGCCAAGGCCGCGCCGCTGGGCATCCTGCCGCAGCCCAACGAGTTGCCCCGCGGCTGCATCGCGGCGGGCGATCGGGCGTTCTTCTGCGACTACGTGCAGGAGTACCTCTCCCGGGCCGGGATCAGCAAGGAACAGGTGGCCCGGGGCGGCTATCTGATCAAGACGACGTTGGACCCGGACGTGCAGCTGCCGGTCAAGGCGGCCATCGACAAGTTCGCCAGCCCGACGCTGCCGGGCATCTCGAGCGTGATGAGCGTGATCCAGCCCGGCAAGACGTCGCACAAGGTGATGGCGATGGCCAGCAACCGCACCTACGGGCTGGACGTCGACGCCGGTCAGACCATGCGCCCGCAACCCTTCTCCCTGGTCGGCGACGGCGCGGGATCCGTCTTCAAGATCTTCACCACGGCCGCGGCCCTGGACATGGGGATGGGCATCAACGCCACCCTCGAGGTGCCCGGCCGGTTCCAGGCCAAGGGCATGGGTAGCGGCGGGGCCAAGGGCTGCCCGAAGGACAACTGGTGCGTGGTCAACGCCGGTAACTACCGCGGGTCGATGAACGTGACCGACGCGTTGGCCACCTCACCCAACACCGCGTTCGCCAAGCTGATCCAGCAGGTCGGGGTGACGCGCACGGTGGACATGGCGATCAAACTCGGGCTGCGGTCCTACGCCGACCCCGGCACCGCCCGCGACTACAACCCCGACAGCAACGAGAGCCTCGCCGACTTCGTCAAACGGCAGAACATCGGATCGTTCACCCTGGGCCCGATCGAGGTGAACGCGCTGGAGCTGTCCAACGTCGCGGCCACGCTCGCCTCGGGCGGCACCTGGTGCCCGCCGAACCCGATCGACAAGGTGGTCGACCGCAAGGGCAACGAAGTCGCGGTGACGACCGAGACCTGCGATCAGGTGGTCCCCGAGGGGCTGGCCAACACACTGGCCAACGCGATGAGCAAGGACGCGTTGGGCGGCGGCACGGCGTCCGGTTCGGCCGGCGCGGCGGGCTGGGACCTGCCGATGTCCGGTAAGACGGGCACCACCGAAGCCCACCGCTCCTCGGGCTTCGTCGGATTCACCAACCACTACGCGGCGGCCAACTACATCTACGACGACTCCACCAACCCCACGGACTTGTGTTCGTCCCCGTTGCGGCACTGCGGCGAGGGCGACCTCTACGGCGGTAACGAGCCCGCGCGCACGTGGTTCACCGCGATGAAACCGATCGCCACCAACTTCGGCCCGGTGCAACTGCCGCCCACCGACCCGCGCTACGTCGACGGCTCCCCCGGGTCGCGGGTGCCGAGCGTGGCGGGCCTGGACATCGACGCGGCACGCGCGCGCATCAAGGAGGCCGGCTTCCAGGTCGCCGACCAGAACAACTTCGTCAACAGCAGCGCGAAGCAGGGCGAGGTGGTCGGCACGACACCGAGCGGCGCGACGATTCCGGGCTCGATCATCACCATTCAGGTCAGCAACGGCATCCCGCCCGCCCCGCCGCCGCCCGAAGGGGCGCCGGTGCCGGTCGGCTCGCAGGTCGTCGAGATTCCGGGGCTGCCGCCGATCACCATCCCGTTGATGGCGCCGCCACCGCCGGCCCCGCCCGGTGCGCCGCCGCCGTAAATCTGATTGCGTCGTGACGCACGAGATACGCTGCCCGTCCGCGACCGGCAGTAGGCTGCCATCATGGCGAACGTTATGCCCGTCCTGATACGTGCCGGTGCCGCGGCGCTCGGTTCGAGCGTCGCCGGCCTCGGCTATGCCGCGATCATCGAGCGCAACGCCTTCGTCCTGCGCGAGATCACCATGCCCGTGTTGAGCCCGGGTTCCACACCGTTGCGCGTGCTCCACATCAGCGATCTCCACATGACGCCCGGCCAGCGGCGCAAGCAGGCGTGGCTGCGGGAGCTGGCCGGCTGGGAGCCGGACCTGGTGGTCAACACCGGCGACAACCTGGCCCACCCGAAGGCCGTCCCGGCGGTCGTCCAGGCCCTGGGCGACCTGCTGTCGCGGCCGGGTGTCTTCGTGTTCGGCAGCAACGACTACTTCGGGCCGCGCCTGAAGAACCCGCTGAACTACGTGACCAACCCGTCGCACCGGGTCCGCGGCGAGCCGCTGCCCTGGCAGGACCTGCGGGCGGCGTTCACCGAGCGCGGCTGGCTCGACCTCACCCACACCCGGCGCGAGTTCGAGGTGGCGGGTCTGCACGTCGCCGCCGCGGGCGTGGACGACCCGCACCTCGACCGGGACCGCTACGACACCATCGCGGGCCCGGCCAGCCCCGCGGCGAACCTGCGGCTGGGACTGACCCACTCCCCGGAGCCCAGGGTGCTGGACCGCTTCGCCGCCGACGGCTATCAACTGGTGATGGCCGGGCACACCCACGGCGGACAGGTCTGCCTGCCGTTCTTCGGCGCCCTGGTGACCAACTGCGGCCTGGACCGCTCGCGCGCGAAGGGGCCGTCGCGGTGGGGCGCGCACATGCAGTTGCACGTCTCCGCGGGGATGGGCACCTCGCCGTTCGCGCCGGTGCGGTTCTGCTGCCGGCCCGAAGCGACCATGCTGACGCTGATCTCCACCCCGATGGGCGACCGCGACGCGGCCAGCGACCTGAGCCGTTCGCAGCCAACAGCTTCGGTGCGTTGACCGACCGGACCCGGATCGCGGTCCGCAGCCGCTCACGGTGCTGGACCGACAACGCGATCCGGCTGATCCACGCCGACGCCCGCCGCAGCGCCGACACCCACCTGCTGCGCTATCCGCTGCCGTCGGCGTGGAGCACCGACGTCGACGTAGCGCTGTACCTCAAGGACGAGACCACCCACATCACCGGCAGCCTCAAGCACCGGCTGGCCCGCTCGTTGTTCCTCTACGCCCTGTGCAACGGCTGGATCGACGAGGGCACCACGGTGGTCGAGGCGTCGTCGGGTTCGACGGCGGTGTCGGAGGCCTATTTCGCGGCCCTGCTGGGGCTCCCGTTCGTCGCGGTGATGCCGGCGGCGACGAGCGCATCGAAGGTCGCGCTGATCGAAGCCCACGGCGGCCGTTGCCATTTCGTGCAGAGTTCCAGCGAGGTGTATGCCGAAGCCGAGCGCGTCGCCCGCGAAACCGGCGGGCACTACCTGGACCAGTTCACCAACGCCGAACGCGCCACCGACTGGCGGGGCAACAACAACATCGCCGAGTCGATCTTCGAGCAGATGCGCGAGGAGCGCTTCCCCGTCCCGGAATGGATCGTGGTCGGCGCCGGCACCGGCGGGACCAGCGCCACGATCGGGCGCTACATCCGTTATCGCCGCCACCCCACCCGGTTGTGCGTCGTCGACCCGGAGAACTCCGCCTTCTTTCCCGCCTACGCCGAGGACCGCGACGACGTTCTGATGCCCACCTCGTCGCGCATCGAGGGCATCGGCCGGCCGCGGGTGGAACCGTCGTTTCTCCCCGGCGTGGTCGACCGCATGGTGGCCGTCCCGGACGCGGCCTCAATCGCCACCGCGCGCCACGTCAGCGCCGTGTTGGGGCGCCGGGTGGGGCCGTCCACCGGCACCAACGTATGGGGCGCGTTCGGGCTGCTTGCCGAGATGGTCGCCGAAGGCCGCAGCGGTTCGGTGGTGACGCTGCTCGCCGACAGCGGCGACCGCTACCGCGACACCTACTTCAGCGACGAGTGGGTCGCGGCGCAGGGACTGGACCCGACGGGCCCGGCCCGGGCGCTGGTCGAGTTCGAGCGTTCTTGCTCGTGGGAGTGACGTGGCGCACCGCGGTTTGGCGAGCCGCTAGCCCGGTGCGATAGGCTGTCGGAGCTTCAGGCGGGGTGTGGCGCAGCTTGGTAGCGCGCTTCGTTCGGGACGAAGAGGCCGTGGGTTCGAATCCCGCCACCCCGACCACTTAGGTTTTGCTCGTCCGGTGTCGGTCGCAATCACCCAAAACCCGGCCGATATAGTGGATCTCACCGTAATGCTGAGCAGACAGCATTGACATTCGTCGCCGTCATAACTGACAAATGATCGCCTCGCGAGACCGCAGGCTGGGAGAAAACGGCGCGGGTTTTGCCTGGAACCGGTCTCGACGCACGAAGGCGACATTCAGTGACCAATTTCGACGATCTCACCCTGCTCACCGACGTTCTGCGGGCCATCTATTCGGCGGACGCGGCCGACTTCCCTCAGGTGCTGGACGAGCTGACCAGGGCGGCGGCGCGCTGGGTGCCCGGGGCGCAGGAGGCGGGGATCACGGTCACCAGCCGGCAGAACGAGGTCAGCACCCCCTCGGTCACCGACGACTGCGCCAGGTTGCTCGACGAGTTCCAGCAACGCCACCTCGAGGGGCCGTGCGTGCACGCCGCGTGGACCCGCAAAGTCGTCGTCATCGACGACCTCGGGTGTGACTCGCGCTGGCCGAAGTATCAGGCGGACGCCCTCGCGTACACGCCGGTGCGCAGCATCCTGTCACTGCCGATGTACGCCGACGAGCTCAGCATGGGGGCGCTGAACTTCTATGCCGAACGCCCGCACGCCTTTTCCGACGATTCCCGCCGGGTGGCCGCCGTCTTCGCCGCGCTGGGCGCCCTGGCGTGGAGCAACGTCGTCCGCACCCAACAGTTCAGGGAGGCCCTGAGCACCCGCGACACCATCGGGCAGGCCAAAGGCATTCTGATGGAGCGCTACGACCTCGATGACCACACGGCGTTCAACACGCTGATCAAACTGTCGCAGAGCACGAACACCCCGCTGCGCGAGATCGCGCGCCGGGTCATCGAGGACACCACCCGGCGCTGAGGCGCGCCCGTCCGAACGCGCTGCGGCCCAGGGCATCTCGCGGCCGTTAGTTCCCCCGCACGGGAAGGGGCGCCACCCGCGTCCAGTTCTGCAGCTGGGTGCGCCCGACCAGCCGGCATTGATGGGTGCCGGCCAATTGGCGGGCCGCCTTCGTGAACGTCTGGTTGGTCACCACGACCGCCCGATTGCAGCCGTGGTGGCGCGACCCGGAAACGACCTGTTGCACCGCGGCAACGCCGACGGCCTTGGCCAGCCTTTTGCACTGCACCGCCATGCGGACGCCGCCCCTTTTGGCGATGAGGTCCACCCCGTAGTCGCCGGTGCTCGCGGTCGGCGTGACGGTGTAACCCGCGACGCGCAGCTGGGCGGCGACGAATTCCTCGAATTCGGTACCGGACATGCGGTCGATGGCCCGCAGCCGGGATTTCGCGTGTTTGAGGTCGCGGCGGCGGTGGGCGTCGGCCTGACGGCGGTCCCGCTGCACCGAAAGCCACCACAGCACGGCGACCGCGAGCGCGAGCCCGCCGAGGCCGGCCAAAAACCCCGCCGGCGGGCTGCCGGTGGCCTGCTGCGTGAAATACCAAGGGAGAGCTAACCCCAGCAGGAGGAGCGACCCGAGAACCTTCTCCATGACTCCTCAACGTGCCGTTCGCGCCGACGCAGACTTGTCCGATGAACCTAGTTCAAGCCTGTGACATTTCGGCGCAGGCGCGAGACGGCGCCACGCCGCGGCCGGGGCGCTATCGGCGCGTTACGCGCAGTCGGCGCAGACCGGCAGGCCGGAGCTGGAGCGACGCAACCGGCTGCGGTGCTGCACCAAAAAGCAACTCGAGCAGGTGAACTCGTCGGCCCGCTGGGGAATCACGGTCACCGTCAGCTCCTCCCCGGACAGGTCGGCGCCGGGCAGCTCGAAGAAGTGGACATCGTTGGGGTCCTCGTCGACCACGGTGGTGCCGGCCCCGTGCAGGGTCGGTGCCAGCTCGCGCAGCGAGGACTTGTCCTGGGTGTCGTTGTCGGATACACGGCGTGCGTCGTAGTCAGTGGTGGTCGCCATCGGAGTTCCTCCCTGCTCTCAGACGGGCTGACGCACTTTGCTGTACTCACCCGTGGCGCAGGCAGTACCCCGTTCACGCGCGCCCTACACCGATCTGGGGCAAGAAATTTCGGCCGCCGCACGCATCCGCTTACGCGCCAGCGGGTCCCCCCGGCGTCCCGGCGTCGCCGACCGGACGCCGCCGGGGCAACCTAACGCGGTCGCTCGCGAGATCCGTTGAATGCCAGCGTTATTCGCAACGGAGCGGCGACGAGGGCCGCCGCCGCCACGCCGCTCAGCCGCCGGCCGGTGTCAGCCCGGCCCGGCGTGGGTATGCCCACCACATGACGTTGCGACCCGATGCGGGCGCCCCCGCCGTCCTGTTCGACGTCGACGGCACCCTGGTGGATTCCAACTACCTGCACGTCCACGCGTGGCGGCGCGCGTTCGACGCCGAAGGCATCGTGGTGGCGTCGTGGCAGATCCACCGCCGCATCGGCATGGACGGCTCAACGCTGGTGCGGACGCTGTCCGACGACGCGCCCGACGACGTGCAGGAGCGGCTCAGCGACAAGCACAGCCAGTACTACCGCGAGATCACCGCCCTGTCAGAACCGCTGCCCGGGGCCCGCGCCCTGCTGCGCCGCGTCGCGGACCTGGGACTGCAGGTCGTGCTCGCCAGCTCGGCGCCCGAGGACGAATTGGCGATCTTGCGCAAGGTGCTCGATTGCGATGACGTCATCTCCGAGACGACCTCGTCCCGTGACGTCGACACCGCCAAACCCGAACCGGGCATCGTGCACGTGGCGCTCGACCGGGCCCGGGTGGATGCCCGGCACGCCGTCTTCGTCGGGGACGCCGTCTGGGACGCGCACGCCGCGGCGGCCGCGGGAGTGCCCTGCATCGGGCTGCTCAGCGGCGGCATCTCCCGCGCGGAGTTGCAGGAGGCCGGGGCCGCCCCGATCTTCGCCGATCCGCAGGACCTGCTCGACCATCTGGAAACCACCCGGATCGCGGAGTTGTCGCCCGGCCGCTGACTACATTCCGTGCGTGCGCAGCGTCAGGGGTAACGCCCACCAGAAGATGGCAAACAGCGCCAGGGCGCAGGCTCCGGCGATGAACCCCACCGTCGCCCCGGCCACCGCGACAAAGACGATTGCCGTGACCCCGGTCAGCGCCGTGCCCAGCAACGCCAGCCCGGCGTAGGCACACCGGTGCGCGGCGGACACCAGCGCCTGGAGGCGGTGCCGCCGGAACAGCAGCCGGTGAATGGCGACCGGGGCGATCAGCAGCACGGTTGCGCCCACCGAACACCCCACCGTCACCAGGTACACGATCCGCATCGGTCCGCTGAGCACGTCGAAGCGCTGCTGGAACGGCAGCGTCAACAAGAACCCGGTGAGCAGCTGCACTCCGGTCTGCACCACGCGCAACTCCTGCAGCAGGCTGTTCCAATTGCGGTCCAGCCGTTCGATTTCGGTTTCACCGCGCTGGCTGCGGTCCCATTGCTGGTCGTCTTCTGGATGATCGACACCCATGGCTGCCGGCGCCCCGGTTGCTAGCCGTTGAGTTTGCCGTCCCGCACCGCGGTCAGCGCGTCGTCGAGCGTCGGATACAGCGGGAAGGTCTTGTCCAGACCGGTCAGATGAATCGGCCGCCTGGTCGCCGGGCCGCGCGCGACCACGCCGAACCCGGTGTCCTTGCCCAGCTTCTCGTACGTCGCGGCCAGGATCTTCAGCCCCACCGAGCCCAGGAACTCCACCGCCGAGAGATCGATGACCAGTGCGGTGGGACTCTCCGCGACGACCGCGCCGATGGCCTGTTCCAGGGCAGGAGCCGTGACCAAATCGATTTCGCCGCTGACACTGACCACGGAAACGCCGTCGTGGTCCTCAACCAACGTGGTAATCGAATCAGGAGCTGACAATGGCAATCCTTTGTCCTGGGCCTTGAATGCCTCGAGCGTGGTTCAACCCTAGCCTGCGTTATGAACTGCGAGAAGAATATGCCCTCTACACGTGGCCCGCGACAACCCAGGCTAGTCTCGCAAAAAGGAACTGCAGACCGCAGTGCGTGACGTGTACTCGGGAGGCCTGGGGAGGCCATATGTCAGATTCGACGTCGGATTTCACCAGTACCGGCACCGCAGCGCAAGTCGTCGGCATTTCCAGCGAGGGGCTGTTGCCTCAGCTCGTTCAGCACCTGCGGCAGAATCGGACCGTTTTGCGGGAGGAATGGGCCCGCCGCATCACCGAGGCCGAGCTGCTCACCGCGATGACGCCCGAAGAGCTCTTCTCCGAGGCCACGGCCGTCTACGACAACTATGTCGAGGTGCTCGAGACCGGTAGCGTCGAGGCGCTGCAGGCCTACGCCCGCGACCTGTCCGAACGCATCATTCCACGGGGCGTGGAAACCGACGAGGTCGTCGGCATCGTCCTGCTGCTCCGCGACGTGCTGGCCCGCTCGCTGTTCGAGAAGTACCAGACCGAATTCGAGATGCTCAACCGGGTGCTGGACGCCTACGAGCCGGCGGCCAACCGGATCGCCAACACCGTGGCGGTCAGCTTCGTCCAGGAACGTGAGCGCATCATCCGCCAGCAGCAGGAGGCGATCCGGGAGCTCTCAACGCCGGTGCTGCAGGTGCGTGAGCAGTTGCTGATCCTGCCGATCATCGGTGTGCTGGACAGCCAGCGCGCCCGCCAGGTCACCGAGCAGCTGTTGCGCGCCATCCGCGCCAACCGCGCGAAAGTGGTGGTCATCGACATCACCGGTGTGCCGACCATCGACTCGACCGTGGCCAACCACCTGGTGCAGACCGTCGACGCGTCGGGGCTGATGGGTGCCAGCGTGATCATCACCGGTCTGTCCTCGGAGATCGCGCTGACGCTGGTGACGATCGGCCTGGACCTGTCGAAGATGAACGCGGTCGGCGACCTGCAGGGCGGCATCGAGGAAGCCGAGCGGCTGCTGGGTTACGAGGTGACTCGCACCGGCGAGCAGACCGGGTGACGGTTAGGAACGCGAGCGCCGCATGCCAGTACCGATCCTGAAACAGGGTTCGATCCTCATCGCCTCGGTGCAGGCCGCGCTCTCAGACTCCGACGCCGAACGGCTGCGCTACGACCTCATGGAGCGCGTCAGCCGGTTCCGCGCGCAGGGCATCATCGTCGACGTCACCGCCATCGACGTCATGGATTCCTTCGCGGCCCGCTCGCTGCGCACGATCGCGCACATGACCCGGCTGCGTGGCGCGGACACGGTGATCGTCGGCCTGCAGCCCGAGGTGGCGTTCGCGATGGTCCAGCTTGGCCTGGCGTTCGACGACATGAACACCGCGCTGGACCTGGAAGAGGGCCTGTCCCTTCTGAATCGTCAACTGGCGCAGCGGAAACCGACGATCGGGCGCGATGGTGGCGGCTGATATCGTCGTCGCCATCGACCATCCCGACGACATCGTCGACGCCCGCAAGGCGGGGCACCAGCTCGCCCTTGATCTGGGATTCTCACTGACGGACGTCACCATGATCGCCACGGCGATCTCCGAAATCGCCCGCAACATCACCAGCTACGCCGGCCGCGGCTCCGTCCGGGTCGGGGTGGCCGACCGGGAGGGGCGCAAGGCCCTGGTGGTGCGCGCGGAGGATCAGGGGCCCGGGATCGCCGACATCGAACGCGCGATGGAAGACGGATATTCGACCGGCCGCGGGCTGGGGATGGGTTTGCCGGGCGCGCGCCGCCTGATGGACCGGTTGGTCGTCGAGTCCACGGTCGGTCAGGGGACCGTCATCGAGATGTGGAAATGGGTCCCGCCCCGTGCATGAAAGCGGCCGGTTCGGACCCATCGAGTGGGCCAGGGCGGGCCGGCCCTTGCCCAGCGAGTACACCTCCGGCGACCGGGGCATCTCGGTCGCCATCGGCGGCGAGGCCGCGCTGTTCGGTCTGGTGGATGGCCTCGGTCACGGGCCGGCCGCCGCGGAGGCTGCGCTGCGCGCGATCGATGCGGTCAAGAACAACAGTTCCGAGCGGCTCGAAGTCCTGATCCAGCTTTGCCACCGGCTGCTCACCGGAACCAGAGGGGTCGCAATGACGTTGGCGCGGGTGGATTTCGCCGCGAACACGCTGACGTGGACGGGGGTCGGCAACGTCACCGCCGATCTGGTGGCCAAGGCGCCCAGCGGTATCCATGTCCGGTCCAGTGCCCGTCTCACCGGGGGCATCGTCGGCTACCGGATACCGGAAATCCGTCCGGCACAGGCTATTTCGATCCGCCCCGGTGATCTTCTCGTGATGAGCACCGACGGGATCGGGGAAGATTACCTGGGTCACGTCGACTTCTCGGCGCACGCTGTCGCCATCGCGGAAGAGATTCTCGGTAAGGGCGCCAAGGAAACCGATGACGCGATGGTGCTGACGGCGCGGCACAGGGGGACCTCGACATGAGCGGCAACGAAGACTTCCACGATCGCTACGCCGCCGCGTTGCGCAACTATCTGGACTCACCCGATGACGCCAACTTGTCGATCGGAAATGAGCTCGGTCGCACGGCCCTGCAGAATCAGATCAGCCTGCTCGAAATCGTCGAGAACCACGTCCGCCTGGTTTTCGAGATCGCGAAGGACGTGCGCATCGACGGGCCGATCGCGCTGGAGTTCCTGCTGCAACTGCTGGCTCCCCTCGACGTGGCCATGCGCGGATTCATCGACGGCAACAGGCGCTACGCGGAACAGCGGGATCGCGCGGATTGGCTGGCAGATCGCGACAAATTCCGCAACGCGCTGGTGAATTCGCTGCAGGAGGGGTTCTTCGTCGCCGACCACGAGGGCTCCGTGATCGAGATGAACAGCGCCTTCATCGACATCATCGGCTTTCCCAGCGAGGGTTTGCCCTATCGGTGGCCGCACCCGTGGCTGGTCGACACCAAGACGGCGGCCGAGCAGATCGGCCTGGTGCTGAACCACGGCAGGGCCGACTACGAAACGCCGATCCGCCACGGCGACGGGCATCTCGCCTGGGTGAAGGTGAGCATCAACGCGGTCAAGGAATCCGGCAGCGATCGCGACGCCTACGTCGGGACCGTTCGTGATATCACCGCGGAACGCGCATTCGCGGCGCGGGAGAGCGCGGTGTTGCGCCTGGCCACGGCGGTGGCGGTGGCCAGGAGCGTGGATGAGTTGCTGTCGATCACGTTCGACGAGTGCCGCGCGGCGATCGACGTGCAGCGGGTGGTCGCGGTCATGTGGCCCAGCGGCGAGGGCGACCCGACCGTCCACACCGCGGGCGAGCCCGCGGCGACGTCGTGGCGCAAGCTGGATCCGTGGTTGCGTCACACCTTCTCCGACGCGCGCCAGCAACTACCGCTGACCGCGAAAACCGTTGAGTCACCTGATCATCCCGGTAAGGCCCAGGGGTTGGTCGCGGTGCTGTCCGGCACCGGGGACCTGGCGTTGTGGCTGGAGCTGCGCACACCCCGCTGGGTCAGTGGCGAAGACCGCCTGCTGGTCACCGTGCTGATCAGCCACCTCAGTCTGGCGATGCAGCACGTTCGTCAGTTCGAGAGCGCCCGCGAGACGTCGCTGACGCTGCAGCGTGCCATGCTCCCGCCCATCCAGCCCCCGCCGGGTTTCACGGTGCGCTACGAACCCGCGGTGCTGCCCTTGGAGATCGGCGGTGACTGGTACGACGTGCTGCCGATCGGCGAGCACCGCATCGGCATCGTCGTCGGCGACTGCGTGGGACGCGGCCTGCCGGCCGCCGCCATCATGGGCCAGCTGCGCAGTTCCGCGCGAGCGTTGTTGATCAACGGCGCGGAGCCGGCGGTGCTGCTCGATCAGCTGGACTCGGCGGCGTCGCTCATCCCGAACGCCTACTGCACCACCGTTTTTCTCGCGATCCTGGACACCGAAACCGGGCTGTTGCAATACAGCAACGCCGGGCACATGCCAGCCGTGCTCACCGGCCCCGAGCCGGGCACGACGACCCTGTTGACCGACGCCGCTTCGGTGCCGCTCGCGGTCCGCCGCGATGAACCGCGCCCGCAGGCCACCCGGGTGCTGCCGCCCGGCTCGACCCTGATGTTGTTCACCGACGGGCTGGTGGAACGCAAACACGAGTCGATCGACGACGGAATCGCCCGCGCGGCAGACGTTCTGGCGCAGACGATGACATTACCGCTGGACACCGTCGCCGACGAGATGCTTCGTGAACTGGCGCCGGCGGGCGGCTATGACGACGACGTCGCGATGGTGATCTACCGCCACCACCAGACGCCGCTACGCATCGAAAGTGACGCCACCGCAGACCAATTGGTTCGCATCCGGCACCGCCTCGCGGACTGGCTGCGCGCCGCCCACATCACGGGGGACCTGGCCGCCGACATCGTGCTGGTGGTCAACGAGGCCTGCACCAATTGCGTCGAACACGCCTACCGCGGATTCGTCGCGGGGACGATGGTGGTCGAGGCCAGCCTCGGCGACGGCGAAGTGCGCACCCGGATCACCGATTACGGTTCGTGGAAGGCGCCGGCCGCCAACCCGGTCAACGGTGGGCGCGGCTTGCCCCTGATCAGGGCGCTCAGCGATGCGACGCAGCTCGACACCGCGGCCACCGGCACCACCCTCGACATCACCTTCAGACTGCCGGCTGAATCCGGCTAGTGGGCGTCGAAAAGTGTTGCGGCGCCGTTTGCCGGGCCCCGGTTACGGGTAGTCACCGGCGTGACCCGCTCATCGACCATGACTGAACCCGTCCTGCCCGAGGCACACGGGCCCCTGTCGACAGCCGTTCGTCGCGCGCTGGCGGGCCCGCCGTCGGTTGACCATTTCGCGCGCATCGGCGCATCCGTGCGCGATTCCGACCCGTACGGTCTGGATCTGCAGCTGGCGCTGTCCGTCTGCTACGAGCTGCACTACCGCGGTTTCGCCGGTGTCGACCCCGCGTGGGAGTGGAACCCGGCGCTGCTGGCGCTGCGCGCCGAGCTGGAGCGCGTGTTCTTGGCCGGTGTGCGCCGCGACGTCGGGCCGATCGAACCCGAGCAGACGGCCGCGGCTGAGATGGAAGCGATTTCGATCGAACCCGTCGACGGCACCGGCCCGTCGTACTACCTGCGTGACACCGGGACGTGGCAGCAGATGTGCGAATACTTCGTGCACCGCTCGCTGTATCACCTCAAAGAGGGCGATCCGCACGCCTGGGCCATCCCGCGCCTGATGGGCACCGCCAAAGCGGCCTTCGTGGCGGTGGAGTTCGACGAGTACGGTGCCGGGCAGGGCCCCCGACTGCACCAGCAACTGTTCGCCGATCTGCTGACCGCGGCCGGGCTGGACGCGACGTATTGGGGTTACGTCGACGCGGTTCCCCCCGAATCGCTGGCGGTGGTCAATCTGATGTCGCTGTTCGGGTTGCACCGCTCGTTGCGCGGCGCCGCGATCGGGCACTTCGCGTCGACCGAGATCACCTCGCCGCCCGGATCCCAGCGCATGGTGCGGGCGTTGGAGCGCTTGCAGGCGCCCGCGGCCTGCATCAATTTCTACAGCGAGCACGTCGAGGCCGACGCGGTACACGAACACGTCGTGCGCGCGGATGTGGTCGGCGATCTCGTCGCCCGGGAGCCGCAGCTCGAGCAGGACGTCATCTTCGGGATCCGCGCGCACGCCGCGGTCGAAAACCGCTTGGCGGAAACGATTATGGCGTCGTGGAAGCAGGATCGGACGTCGTTGCGGCGGCCGCTGACGTAGCGGTCGTCTTGCTCAGGCGCTTGCATCTGCGGTGGCTGGTGTCACACAAAGGGTACCTGCCGCTGCGACGGCAGGTGCAGATCGCCACCATGAACCGGTCGGACTCGACGACGTCGCCGCCGGGCATCTCGATGCGCACCGGACCCGAAACCAGCACCGGGCCGTTGGGCACCACCTGAACCCTGGTGGGACTCATCGCTTTTCGGCCCGAATCACGATCAGTTCCTCTTCCCGGCGTCCGCGCGGTATCAGGCCGACGTCTTCCAACCACTGCGCCCGGGACGTCATCACCGGGCCGAACGGAATCCATTTCGAGGCAACCACTGCCGCGTCCATACCGGCCCACTTGAGGGAATCCAGCGACTGCTGGACACCGGCGAGTGCCGAGTGCACCATCAGCAGGGATCCACCGTCGCGCAACAACTTCGGAGCCGACTCGCACAGCGGGTCGAGGATCAGGCGTCCGTCTCGGCCGGCATTCCAGGCCCACGACGGTCCGGCTTCCGGGCAGATCTCTTCCAGCTCGGCACCGGGCGGGGTCGGCACGTAGGGCGGATTCGACACCACCACGTCGAACGGCGCGCACTCCACCGCGGTTATCCACGACCCCTCGCGAACGTCGATGTCGATTCCGGCAGCCGCGGCGTTCTCCCGGGCGCAGCGAACGGCCTGCGGGCAGATGTCGAAGGCGGTCGTGTCGGCGCAACCCATCTCCGCCGCCGCTATCGCGACGAAACCGCTGCCGGTGCACAGGTCCAGAACGCGCCGTCCCGGGATCAGACCGGTCTCGTGCATCACATCGACCAGCAGTCTGGAGTCCTCCTGCGGCCGATACACGTTCTGGGTGGGCAAGACGGCGGGCTCGGGATATGTGGTCGTCACGGTTGGCCTTTCGAGAACCCTATACGGATAGCCGCTGATCACGGCTTGGCGGGATGATGCCCGCAAACCGGGGCATTCAAACCGACCGGCCCGGCATCGCCGCGGCTAACCGGCCGTCGCCTGGGCAAACTGTTTGAGGATCGCCGCGCAGAACGCGGGGAGGTCCGACGGTGACCGGCTGGAGATCAAATTGCCGTCGATGACGACCTCGTCGTCTTCCACCTGGGCGCCCGCGTTGCGAAGATCCGTGCGAATGCTCGGGTAGGACGTCAGCGTCCGGCCCACCGCCACACCGGCTTCCACCAGGGTCCAGGGTCCGTGACAGATGGCGGCCACCGGTTTGCCCGAGCTGACGAAATCGCGGACGAACGAGACGGCGTCGTCGTCCATGCGCAGCTTGTCCGGGTTCACCGTGCCGCCCGGCAGCACCAGGCCGTCGAATTCGCCCACCGACGCCTCGGACACTTTCCGATCGACGGCGAAGGTCCCGGCGGGCTCGAGATCGTGGTTGCGGGCCTGGATTTCGCCGTCCTTGAGCGAGAGCACCTCGACCTTGGCCCCGGCCTCTTGCAGCGCCGCGCGCGGCTGTTCGAGCTCAACCTTTTCCACGCCGTCGGCCGCGAGAAAAGCTATTCTCTTTCCTTGCAATTCGTTTGACATCGCCGTTTTCCTTCCTGCGATCGACGATTCGCGTCGGATCAAAGAGTTCGCATCGCCGTGTAGAGGTCCAGGCCGGCGATCCCGGACAGGGCGGCGGCACAGACGATGGCCTGGCGCCGCCGCCCGGGACCGCGGGCGGCCACACCCGCGATCAACAGGGCCATATCCAGGACATCCCCGGCCACACGGGTCCACACCAGCTTGTCGGGGCCCCCCAACAGCGCCGCGCCGTGGCCGCATTCGCGCACGCCGAGCGCGCGGATCACCCGGCGCGACCGGGCGGTGTCGTCGACGCCCGCGATCGCGGCGACCCGACTCGGCGCCACCAGTTCGCTGATGCCCAGGGCGAAGCTGGCACCGCCGAGCGCGGAGACCAATGTGGCTGTGGTGTCGTCCGATTGGTCGCTCGTCATCGCCCGTCCGCCGATCAGTTCGCTGCCTCGCGCAGCGCGGCGAGCAACGGCTCGGCGGCCTCTTTGAGGAACCTCTCCTGGGTGTCCCCGCCGACCTGGATGAGCGCGATGTCGGTGAATCCGGCTTCCCAGTAGGGCCGGACGCTCTCGACGATCGCGTCGAGGTCGGGCCCGCAGGGAATGGTGCCGGCGACGTCTTCGGGGCGGACGAATTGGGTCGCGCCGGCGAAACCGGCCGGGGTCGGCAGGTCGGCGTTCACCTTCCAGCCGCCGGCAAACCAGCGGAACTGGTCGTGCGCGCGCTTGACGGCCGTGTCGCGGTCGGGGTCCCAGCACACCGGTATCTGGCCGATCACCCGGCCGCCACCGGCGAGGTTCGCGGCCTGCCGGGCGCCGTGCCAGCCGTGGACGAGTTCGGCCTTGGGCTCCGTCGCGATCAGGTGGTCGGCCAGCTTGGCGAACTTGTCGATCGCCTTGGTGCCCCCGATGGCCACCCCGATGCCGACCGGGACGTCGGGGACGTCCCACAGCCGCGCGGAGTCGACCTGGAAATAGTCGCCGGTGAAGTCCACCAGCTGCCCGCCGAACAGTTCCCGGATGATCTTGATGGCCTCACGCAGCATGTCCTGGCGGCGGGTGACGGCCGGCCAGCCCCTGCCCACGACGTGCTCGTTGAGGTTTTCGCCGCTGCCCAGGCCCAGCGTGAACCGGCCGTCGGACAGGATCTGCACGGTGGCGGCCTGCTGGGCGACGATGGCCGGGTGATACCGCATCGTCGGGCACGTCACGTAGGTGTAGAGGTCTACCCGTTCGGTGGCCTGTGCCACCGCACCCAGGACCGCCCAGGCGTTGGGCGCGTGCCCCTGCGAGCTGAGCCACGGTGAAAAGTGGTCACTGCAGACGTGGAAGTCGAAACCGCGCTGTTCGGCCGAAATGGCGTACTGGACAAGCTCTTTGGGTCCACTCTGCTCGGTCATCAAAGTGTAGCCAAAATTGGTCATGCGCAGTTGGGTACCCGGCTGCCCCGAGGGCAAACGAGTCCACCGAACCGGTCGGGCTACAGGCGCTCTTTGACGGCGGCCGACAATCGGGCGCCGTCGGCCTTGCCGGCCGCGATCGCGGTGGCGGCCTTCATCACCAGGCCCATCTGTTTCATGCCGGGGCGCTCGCCGATTTCCTCGGCCACCTGCGCGATCGCCGTGTCGGCAACGTCGGCCACCTCGGCCTCGGTGAGCGGGGTGGGCAGGTATTCGTCGATGATCCTGGCCTCGGCGTGCTCGTTGGCGGCCAGGTCTCCGCGCCCGTTCTGGGTGTAGATCTCGGCGGATTCGCCGCGTTTGCGCGATTCCTTGGCCAGCACCTTGATGACCTCCTCGTCGGTGAGGTCTTTGGCCTGCTTGCCGGACACTTCCTCGGTTTGGATCGCGGCCAGCAGCATCCGCAGCGTGGCCGTTCGCAGCTTGTCCTGGGCCTTCATCGCCGCGGTCAGGTCCGCCCGGAGCCGGGATTTGAGTTCCGCCATGTGTGAGACGCTACGCGCGGGCGCGGGGGACAACGCGGTCAATGCCGGTCAATGCCGGTCAACATTGTGAAATGCCACGACCGCCGACAGGATGGAGCCCATGACGAACGACGCGCCCGGCCGCGGAGCTAGTTTGCAAGGCCTCGGCGTTCGGTGACCGCGCCGCCGCCTGGTCATCCGGTTGGCCCGCCGCCCGCATACGGCCCGCCGCCTCAATACGGCCCGCCGCCTCAATACGGCCCGCCCCCGGTCTACCCGACCTATGGTCCCCCGCCGGGCTATCCGCCCCCACCCGGCCACGGCGTCCCACCCGGCTACGGGCCGCCGCCGGGCTACGGCACCCCACCCGCCTTCGGCGCGCCGCCGGGCTACGGAACGGTCAAGCCCGGCATCATCCCGCTGCGCCCGCTGACCCTCGGCGACATCTTCAACGGCGCCGTCGGCTACGTGCGCGCCAATCCGAAAGCGACGCTGGGTCTGACCGCCATCGTCGTCGTGGTCATGCAGATCATCACCAAGGTCGCCTTCTTCGGCCCGCTGGCCGCCCACGACCGGTTCACCACCACCGGCGAGCCCGACACCCTGACCGCGGGGGTCCTGGGCGCCTGGACGGCGTCGGTGGGGGCCGGCCTCCTCGTCGGCTGGCTGGGCGGCATGCTGCTGTCCGGAATGCTCACCGTCATCGTCGGGCGGGCGGTGTTCGGGTCGCCGATCACCATCGGTGAAACCTGGACCAGGATCCGCGGGCGGCTGCCGGCCTTGCTCGGCCTGGCCCTGGTCGAGGCCGTCGTGGTGGCGGCCCTGGCCGGGCTGGTCGCGGTGATCATCGGGGTGCTGGCGGCGATCGGCAGCGCCGCGGCGGCCGTGGTGCTCGGCATCCCGCTGGTGCTGGTCGTCCTCGCGGCGCTGGTGTACCTGTACACCGTGGTGCTGTTCGCCCCGGTGCTGATCGTGCTGGAACGGCTGCCCGTGCTCGACGCGATCACCCGATCGTTCAAGCTGATCCGCAACGGCTTCTGGCGAGTGCTGGGCATCCGCACGCTCACCTTCCTGGTGGCCTCGATCGTCGCCAACGCCGTCGCGGTGCCGTTCAGTATCGTCGGTCAGTTCTTCCAGATCACCTCGTCCGGCACCGCCTTTTTGATCAGCACCGCGATCCTCTCCGTCGGGGCGGCGATCGGCGAGATCATCACCGCACCGTTCAACGCCGGAGTCATCGTCCTGCTCTACACCGACCGCCGGATGCGCGCCGAGGCGTTCGACCTCGTCTTGCAGACCGGAGCCGCCCAGGGGCCCTACGCGGCCGCGTCCACCGACCACCTCTGGCTCACGCGGCCGCTGTAACGGCCGAGCGAGGACTAGCTGAGCATGCCTTCCATCGACATCGACCGCGATGCCGCGCACCGCGCCGCGCAGGACGAACTCAACAAGCCGAGCTATTCCAAGGGGTCGGCGGCCGACCAGTTCCTCGACTGGCTCAACGACCTGATCTACCGCATGCTGCAGAAGACCGCCACGGTGCCGGGCGGATGGTTCACGGCGACAGTGCTTTTGATCCTGCTGGCGATCGCGGTGTTTGTTGCCTTCCACGTCGCGCGGCGCACCATGCGCGCCCGCCGCGGCGGTGACCAGCTGCTGTTCGAAGCCGCGCAATTGACGGCCGCCCAGCATCGCGCGACGGCCGAAAGCTATGCGGCCGAAGGTGATTGGGCGGCGGCCATACGCCACCGGCTGCGCGCCGTCGCCCGCCAGCTCGAGGAGACCGGTGTGCTGGCGGCGGCCCCCGGCCGCACGGCCAACGAGCTGGCTCGCGACGCCGGCACCGCGCTGCCCCATCTGGCCGGCGAACTGTCCGAAGCGGCAACGGCTTTCAACGACGTCACCTATGGCGAGCAGCCCGGAACCCCGGCCGCCTACCAGATGATCGCCGACCTCGACGATCACCTGCGGTCCCGCTGGCAGGGCGCCCCGGCCGAGGCCGGGCGACCCGCCGTCCCCGAGTCGTGGGCGCAGGTGCGGTGATGGCCGCGATCAGCGATGCCCGCACCCAGACCGCGCCCCGGCGCCGGCGCTCGTGGCGCTGGGTGGTCGTCATCCTGCTGGTGCTGGCCGTCATCGCCGGCGTCGATGCCTACCTGACCGCGCCGCGCCCCGGCGCGCGGATGGACCCCGCGTCGACCGGCCCGGACGGCGCCCACGCGCTGGTGGAGTTGCTCCGCGACGCCGGTGTGGACGTCGTCGTGGCCGACACCATCGCCGACGTCGAACGGGCGGCGCGCCCGGACGCGCTGATCCTGGTGGCACAGAGCCAGTACCTGACAGACGCGGTGACCGACCGGCTGGCGAGGATCCGTTCGGACCTGCTGCTGGTGGAACCGACGACGCGGGCCCGCGAGGCGCTGCTGCCGGGCGTGGAGGTGTCCGGCGCCAGCGGCTTCGACAGCGACCCGAATTGCACGCTGCGCGAAGCCGTTCGGTCCGGCTCGGTGCGGTTCGGCCCGACCAACACCTTCAAGGCCAAGGACGGCCGGACGATGACCCGCTGCTACGACGGCGCGCTGATCCGCTTCCGGGACGGCGGACGGGTCGTCACCGCCGTCGGCAGCACCGACTTCATGACCAACGGCGGCCTGTTGCATGCTGGCAACGCGGCGCTCGCGATGAACCTGGCCGGCGACCGCCCCCGGCTCGTGTGGTACGCGCCCCATCACGTCGAGGGTGAAACCTCCACCAAGGCATCACTTCTCGACCTGATTCCACCCAACGTGAGCTGGATCGTGTGGCAGCTGGCGCTGGTGGTGCTGCTGGTCGCCGCGTGGAAGGGCCGCCGCCCCGGCCCGCTGGTGGCCGAGGAGTTGCCCGTCGTGGTGCGCGCGTCGGAGACCGTCGAGGGTCGCGGCCGGCTGTATCGGTCCCGGCGGGCACGCGATCGCGCGGCCGCGGCGCTGCGCACGGCGACACTGCAGCGGCTGCTGCCGCGGCTCGGCCTGGGCGCCGGCGCCGACCCGGCGACCGTGGTGTCCACCGCGGCCGAGCGCACCGGTTCGGATCCGGGGTTCGTTTCCTACCATCTGTTCGGTCCGCCCCCGACGACCGACCACGACCTGTTACAACTTGCCCGTGCGCTCGACGACATCGAAAGGCAGGTCGCACGCCCGTGACACAGTCCCCTTCCGGTCCACAAGCCGATACCGCCTCGTCCCCCACCGCCGAATCCGCTCGCGAGGCGCTGCTGGCGTTGCGCGCCGAGCTCGCCAAGGCCGTCGTCGGGCAGGAGGGCGTGGTCAGCGGCCTGGTGATCGCGCTGCTGTGCCGCGGGCATGTGCTGCTGGAAGGCGTTCCGGGAGTGGCGAAGACGCTGCTGGTCCGGGCGCTGTCCGCGGCGCTGCAGCTGGAGTTCAAGCGGGTGCAGTTCACGCCGGACCTGATGCCCGGCGACGTGACGGGTTCCCTGGTGTACGACGCGCGCACCGCCGCGTTCGTGTTCCGGCCCGGTCCGGTGTTCACCAACCTGCTGCTCGCCGACGAGATCAACCGCACCCCACCCAAGACCCAGGCCGCGCTGCTCGAGGCGATGGAGGAGCGCCAGGTCAGCGTCGAGGGCGAACCCCAGCCGCTGCCGGACCCGTTCATCGTCGCCGCGACCCAGAACCCGGTCGAATACGAGGGCACCTACCAGCTGCCCGAGGCCCAGCTGGATCGCTTTCTCCTCAAACTGAATGTGACGCTGCCCCCGCGGGACGCCGAGATCGCCATCCTGCACCGGCACGCGCACGGTTTCGATCCCCGCGATCTGTCGGCGATCAAGCCGGTGGCGGGGCCGGCCGACCTGGCCGCCGGCCGCGACGCCGTGCGACACGTGCTGGTCGCCGACGAGGTGCTCGGCTACATCGTCGACATCGTCGGGGCCACCCGATCCTCCCCCGCGCTGCAGCTGGGCGTGTCCCCCCGCGGGGCGACCGCCCTGTTGGCCACCGCGCGCTCCTGGTCCTGGCTGTCGGGCCGCAACTACGTCACCCCCGACGACGTGAAGGCCATGGCCCGCCCGACGCTGCGGCACCGGGTGATGCTGCGGCCCGAAGCCGAACTCGAGGGGGCCACGTCCGATGGCGTGCTCGACGGGATTCTGGCGTCGGTTCCGGTGCCCCGCTAGTGATCCTGACCGGACGCACGGGACTGGTCGCGCTGATCTGCGTCCTGCCCATCGCTGTCTCGCCTTGGCCCGCAACGGCTTTCGTGGCCCTGCTGGTGGCGCTGGCCGTTGCCGTCGCCGTCGACGTCGGGTTGGCGGCCCGCACCACCGCCCTGCGCTACGTGCGCTCCCCGGATCGCTCCGCCCGGCTCGGTCAGCAGGTGGATTGTGAGCTGTCCATCCACAACGACGGCCGGCGGCGGTTCCGCGGCCAGGTCCGCGACGCCTGGCCGCCCAGCGCCCGCGCGCGGCCGCGCACCCATGCGGTGGACATCCCGGCCGGGGGCGATCAGCACGTCGCGACCCGGCTGGAGCCAAAGCGCCGCGGCGATCAGCGCGCGACGGTGATCACCGCGCGATCGATCGGGCCCCTGGGCCTGGCGGGCCGGCAGGGTTCGCAGTCGGTGCCCGGCCAGCTCCGGGTGCTGCCGCCGTTCCTGTCGCGCAAGCACCTGCCGTCGCGCCTGGCCAGGCTGCGCGAGATCGACGGCCTGCTGCCCACCCTGGTGCGCGGGCAGGGCACCGAATTCGATTCGCTGCGAGAGTATGTCGTCGGTGACGACGTGCGCTCGATCGATTGGCGCGCGACCGCGCGGCGCGCCGACGTGGTGGTGCGCACCTGGCGCCCCGAACGCGACCGGCGCGTGGTGATCGTGCTCGACACGGGCCGCACCGCGGCGGGCCGGGTGGGCGTCGACCCCACCGCCTCCGATCCCGCGGGCTGGCCGCGGCTGGACTGGTCGATGGATGCCGCGCTGCTGCTGGCCGCGCTCGCGTCGCGGGCGGGCGACAACGTCGACTTCCTCGCCCACGACCGGGTGAGCCGGGCCGGCGTCTTCGGCGCGTCGCGCACCGAGCTGCTCGCCCAGCTCGTCGACGCGATGGCCCCCCTGCAGCCCACGCTCGTCGAATCCGATTGGCGGGCAATGGCTTCGGCCATCGCGCTGCGGGCCCGCCGGCGCTCGCTGGTGGTGCTGCTGACCGACCTCAATCCGACCGCCCTCGACGAGGGCCTGCTGCCCGTGCTGCCGCAGCTGTCGGCCAAGCATCACCTGCTGCTGGCCGCGGTTTCCGACCCGCGGGTCGACCAGATGGCCGCCGGCCGATCGGATGCCGCGGCGGTGTACGACGCCGCCGCGGCCGAGCGATCCCGCAACGACCGCGGCGCCATGGCCACACGACTGCGCCGCACCGGCGTGGAGGTCGTCGACGCCCCGCCCGCCGAACTGGCGCCCGCGCTCGCCGACCACTACCTGGCGATGAAAGCGACCGGGCGCCTGTGATCGGCACCGCGAAACTGTAACCACCGACGCATTTCCCGAGTAGGGCCGTCCGCAGTTGCAGTCTCGCGAAGCTCAGCCGGTGGGGACCACATCCGGCGCGTCTTCGATGTCGCCGCTTTCCCCGGCTCTGACCCCGCGGCGACCGAAGTAGACGATGTAGGACAAGAACGCCGCCTCGGCGATGACGCCGATGCCGACCCGTACGACCGTCGGTAACGGCGACGGCGTCACCAGCGCCTCGATCAACCCGGAGACGGCGAGCACGGCCACCAGGCCCACGGCCACCGAGACGATGGCACGGCCCTGTTCGGCGAGCACCTGTCCCCGGGGCCGGTCGCCGGGCGAGATCACCGACCATCCCAGCCGCATTCCCGCCGCCCCCGAGAGGAAGACCGCGGTGAGCTCCAACAGCCCATGGGGGGCAAGCAATCCCAGCAGCAGGCCGCCCTTGCCGGCGGGGAACATCAGGCCGGCGATCACGCCCACATTGGCGGCATTCTCGAACAGCACAAAGGGAATGGGCAGCCCCAGCACGACGGACAGCGCGATGCATTGCGCGGAAACCCAGGAATTGTTCACCCAGATCTGCAGCGCGAAGGCGGCGGCGGGATGCTCGCTGTAATACGACTCGACGTCGTGATTGACCAATTGCTCGATGTCACTAGGGGTTCCGAGCGCTGACTGCACCTCGGGACTGCCGGCGACCCACAGCGCAATGACCACGACCACCGCGAAAAACGCCGCCGCCGTGGCCAGCCACCACCGCCACGTGCGGTACGCGACGACCGGGAAGGACACCGTCCAGAACCGGGTGAACGTACTGCTCAGCGGCGCGTGGGCCCCGGTCACCGCGGAACGGGCCCGCGCGACCAGGCTCGAGAGCCGGCCGACCAGCATCGAATCCGACGACGCCGAGCGCAGCATCGACAAATGGGTGGACACCCGCTGATAGAGCTCGACGAGTTCGTCGATCTCGGCGCCGCTGAGCGACCGGCGGCGCCCGATCAGTCGATCGAGGCGGTCCCACGTGCCACGATGGGCCAGCACGAATGCGTCGACGTCCACCCTGGGCAGCCTAATCACCCCGCGGGCGCGGCGCCGCGGGCATGACCAAGTGCGGTCGCCCCCACCCGACCGGCCTGTACCGTTCGAAGTTATGTCGGTGGTGACCGGGGACGCCGTGGTGCTGGACGTGCAGATCGCCCAGCTGCCGGTGCGGACGTTGAGCGCGCTGATCGATATCGCCGTCATGGTGATCGGCTACCTGCTCGGGCTGATGCTGTGGGCCGCCACCCTGACCGAATTCGACACCGCGCTGAGCAACGCCATCCTGCTTATATTTACGGTTCTGGTAATTGTGGGCTACCCGTTGATCCTCGAGACCGCGACGCGGGGACGCTCGGTGGGCAAGATCGCCCTGGGTCTGCGCGTCGTGTCCGACGACGGCGGCCCAGAACGCTTCCGCCAGGCGCTGTTTCGCGCCCTGGCCTCGCTGGTGGAAATCTGGATGCTCTTCGGCAGCCCCGCCATCATCTGCAGCATCCTGTCACCCAAAGCCAAACGGATCGGCGATATCTTCGCCGGCACGGTGGTGGTCAACGAACGCGGACCCCGGCTGGGGCCCCCGCCGACGATGCCTCCGGCGCTGGCCTGGTGGGCGGCGTCGCTGCAGCTGTCGGGACTGTCCGTCGGTCAAGCCGAAGTGGCGCGCCAATTCCTTTCCCGCGCACCGCAACTCGACCGCCAGCTGCGCACTCAGATGGCGTACCGCATCGCCGGTGATGTCGTGGCGCGCATTGCGCCGCCCCCGCCCCCCGGGGCCCCGCCGGAACTGGTGCTGGCCGCGGTCCTCGCGGAGCGGCACCGTCGCGAACTGGCCCGGCTGCGCCCGACCGCCCAGGCGCCGGGCTGGCCGCCCATGCCACCGGGCGCGCCGCCGCGGTACCCGATGCCGTGGCCGGAGCCGGGCCGACCCGCCCCGGGACCGGGCTACGGCGCGCCTCCGGACGGTTTCGCACCGCCGCACTGACGCAGCGCGGCTAGCGGGCGACGCTCGCCGCCATGAGGACGACGTCGGCGATCAGCAGCGCCCACCCGAGCAGCGGAACCGCGATGCCGCCGCGGTGTTTGGCGGTGAAAACCGAGATGACGATGACGACGACGGCCACCGCGGGCGCGCCGTAGAAGGCGACGCCGAAGTCGATGCCGCCGTGGCCCAGGTTGGGGCAGCTGGTGTCGCTGCAACCGGCGGTGCTCAGCACGCCACCGAGCGCGAACAGCATGACGATCGCCGCGGCGGGCACCGTCGCCAGCGCCAACCCCCAGTTGACCCAGGGCCAGACGTTCCGGCGCGGGGCACCACCGGGGTCCCCGGATGGGGCCGCACCGGCGGCCGTGCGATCGACCGTCACGTCGTTGTCAGCGTCCATCCCACAGTTCCTACCCGCCGTCTGCCCTCTGCAAACCGGCCCGCGGGTTTGGGCGGCGCGGATGGGCGTGGATTTCCGCAGGTCAGCTTCGCTAGTCGATATCTTTCAACATATCCAGTTGCATCGCGTTAGTTCCCGATATATCGTGATATTCCGAAACGCACGTCGGGTGCGCGACCCACCAACGTAAGGACACAAATGAGCAACCCATTCACTCCCCCCGAGGGACCATTCGGCGGCCGGCCCGGTTTCGGATTCGGGTTCGGCTCCGGCCCGGTCGACCGGCGCGCCCTGCACGAGGCGCGGCGCCAGGCCAGGCGGGACTTCCGCGAACATCTCCGCGACCACGCCGGCGGCGGCCACCCGGGTGGCTACGAAGGCCCGTTCGGGTTCGGTCCCGGATTCGGGCCGGGCTTCGGCCCCGGTTTCGGTTTCGGTCCCGGCGGACGGCGCGGCGCCTGGCGCCGTGGCGGCCCGGGCCGCGGCAAGCGCGGTGACGTGCGGGCGGCCATCCTGACGCTGCTCGCCGAGCGGCCGATGCACGGCTACGAGATGATCCAGCAGATCGCCGAACGCAGCAACGGGCTGTGGAAGCCGAGCCCTGGCTCGGTGTATCCGACCCTGCAGCTGCTCGACGACGAAGGCCTGATCACCGCGAGCGAATCCGCGGGCAGCAAGAAGCTTTTCGAGCTGACCGAGCAGGGCCGCGGGGCGGCCGAGAAGATCGAGACCCCGCCGTGGGACGAGATCACCGAAGGTGCGGACCCCGGTCACATGAGCCTGAGGGCGGCGGTCGGCCAGTTGTTCGGCGCGGTCGGGCAGTCCGCCCACACCGCTTCCGCCGAGCAGCAGCAGCGCATCGTCGACATTCTCAACAACGCGCGGCGCGAGATCTACGGCATCCTCGGCGAAGACTGATTCCGAGCCAGCGGACCCTGGATCAGGTCACCTCAGGTGATGGAGACCCAATCCAGGGTCCGCTGCACGGCCTTGCGCCAGCCCGCGTACCCGTCGGCGCGCTGCTCGTCGTTCCAGGTCGGCGACCAACGCCGGCCCTCCTGCCAGTTGGCGCGCAGGTCCGCCGGGTCGGCCCAGAACCCCACGGCCAGGCCGGCCGCGTACGCGGCGCCCAGCGCCGTCGTCTCGGCGACCACCGGACGCACCACGTCCACGCCCAGCACGTCGGCCTGGATCTGCATGCACAGGTCATTGCCGGTGATACCACCGTCGACCTTCAAAACCTCAAGGCGCACACCGGAATCCGCGGCCATCGCGTCTACCACGTCGCGGCTCTGGTAGCAGATCGCCTCCAGGGTGGCCCGGGCCAGATGCGCGTTGGTGTTGAATCGGGACAGCCCCACGATCGCGCCCCGGGCATCGGATCGCCAGTAGGGGGCGAACAACCCGGAAAACGCCGGGACGAAATAGACGCCGCCGTTGTCGTCGACCTGGCGGGCCAGCGCCTCGCTTTGCGCGGCCCCGCTGATGATGCCCAGCTGATCGCGCAGCCATTGCACGGCCGCGCCCGTCACCGCGATCGAACCCTCAAGTGCGTAAACGGGTTTGGCGTCCCCGAACTGGTAGCAGACGGTGGTCAGCAGCCCGTTGTCGGAGCGCACGATCGTCTCGCCGGTGTTCAGTAGCAGGAAATTGCCGGTGCCATAGGTGTTTTTCGCCTCCCCCTCGGCCAGACACACCTGCCCCACCATCGCCGCGTGCTGGTCACCCAGCACGCCCGTGATCGCAATCTCTCCGCCCGCCGGGCCGGTCTCGGCCGTCACCCCGTAGGGCTGCGGCGACGACGACGGCCCGATCCGCGGCAGCATCGCGCGCGGGATCGCAAAGAATGACAGCAACTCGTCGTCCCAGTCCAGGGTCTCGAGGTTCATCAGCATGGTCCGGCTGGCGTTGGTCACGTCGGTGACGTGCACGCCGCCCCGCGGACCCCCGGTCAGGTTCCACAACACCCAGGTGTCCGGGGTGCCGAACAACGCGTCGCCACGCTCGGCGGCGTCGCGCACCCCGTCGACATTCTCCAAGATCCATCGCAGCTTTGCGCCGGAGAAGTACGTCGCCGGGGGAAGTCCCGCCTTGCGGCGGATCACCTCGCCCCGGCCGTCGGCTTCCAGCGCCGACGCGATCCGGTCGGTGCGGGTGTCCTGCCAGACGATCGCGTTGTAATAGGGCCGTCCGGTCTTGCGGTTCCAGACCAGCGTCGTCTCGCGCTGGTTCGTGATACCCAGCGCGGCAATGTTTTTCGGCGCCAGGTTGGCACGGTTGAGCACGGAGGTCAGCACCGAGGAGGTACGTTCCCAGATCTCCACCGGGTCGTGCTCGACCCAGCCCGCCTGGGGCAGGATCTGTTCGTGCTCGAGCTGGTGGCGGGCCACCTCGGCACCCTCGTGATCGAAGATCATGCAGCGCGTGCTGGTCGTCCCCTGGTCGATAGCGGCCACGAATTCGGCGAACTCGGCCAACTGCTCTCCTCCACCCGTGAGCTCTGACACTTTTGCGGCAAAAGTCCATCATGGTCTACCCGCCCGGCGGGCGAGGCCACAACCGCGCCGCCGGAGAGCTTGCGTTACGGGCGGTAACCCTGTTGCATCTGCGGTGTGGGCGAAGAGGTCAAGCGCACCACGTACGACAGCGCACACCGCCGCGAATACCGGCGCAAGGTTCAGGCGTGTCTGAACGTGTTCGAGACGATGCTCGCCCAGTCATGCTTCGATTCCGACCAGCCGCTCACCGGCATGGAGATCGAGTGCAACCTGGTCGACGCCGACTACCAGCCGGCCATGTCCAATCGCCACGTCCTGGACGCCATCGGCGATCCCGCGTACCAGACCGAATTGGGCGCCTACAACATCGAATTCAACGTCCCGCCGCACGCGCTGCCCGGACACACGGGGCTGGATCTCGAGGCCGAGGTGCGGGCCAGCCTGAACGAGGCCGAGATCAAGGCCGGCGCCGCCGACGGTGCGCACATCGTCATGATCGGCATCCTGCCCACGCTGATGCCCGAACACCTCGATCACGACTGGATGAGCGAGTCGACGCGGTATGCCGCCCTCAACGACTCGATCTTCACCGCCCGCGGCGAGGACCTGCCCATCGACATCGACGGCCCCGAACCGCTGAACTGGCACGCCGCGACGATAGCGCCCGAATCCGCTTGCACCAGCATGCAATTGCACCTGCAATTGGCCCCGGAGACGTTCGCCGCCAACTGGAACGCCGCGCAGATTGTCGCCGGTCCGCAGCTGGCGCTGGGCGCCAACTCGCCGTTCTTCTTCTCCCACCAACTCTGGGCGGAAACCCGCATCGAGCTGTTCACCCAATCCACCGACACCCGACCCGAAGAGCTGAAAACCCAAGGCGTGCGCCCGCGAGTGTGGTTCGGTGAACAGTGGATCACCTCGGTCCTCGACCTGTACCGCGAGAACATCCGGTACTTCCCGTCCCTGTTGCCCGAGGTGTCCGAGGAGGATCCGGTCGCCGAGCTGGCCGCCGGGCGCACCCCGCAGCTGTCCGAGTTGCGGCTGCACAACGGCACCGTGTACCGGTGGAATCGCCCGGTGTACGACGTGGTCGACGGGCGCCCGCATCTGCGACTGGAGAATCGGGTGTTGCCGGCCGGACCGACAGTCGTTGACATGCTGGCGAATTCGTCCTTCTTCTACGGGATGCTGCGCAGCTTGTCCGAGGCGGACAGCCCGTTGTGGGACCGCATGGATTTCGCGGTGGCGGAGGCCAACTTTTTGGCTGCGGCGCGCCACGGCATCGACGCCCGGCTGCACTGGCCCGGGCTCGGGGAGGTGAGCGCACGCGACCTGGTGCTCGACACGTTGCTGCCGATGGCCGACGACGGGTTGCGGCGCTGGGGCGTCGACCACGAGGTCCGCGACCGGTTCCTGGGGGTCATCGAGGGCCGCGCCCGCGCGGGCCGCAACGGCGCCACCTGGCAGGTTTCCACCGTACGGGCCCTGCAGGACGCGGGCATGGGCCGGGCCGCCGCGCTGGCCGAGATGTTGCGCCGCTACTGCGAGTACATGCATGCCAACGAGCCGGTGCACACCTGGGAGTAGGTTGACGACCATGTCATCTGATCAAGTGATGGACTGGGACAGTGCCTACCGCGAGCAGGCCCATTTCGAGGGTCCGCCGCCGTGGAATATCGGTGAGCCGCAACCCGAACTGGCGGCGCTGGCCGCGGCCGGAAAGTTCCGCAGCGACGTCCTGGACGCCGGCTGCGGAGTCGCCGAGCTCTCACTGAGCCTGGCCGCCCAGGGTTACACCGTGGTCGGCGTCGACCTCACACCGACCGCCGTCGCGGCGGCCACCAAGTCCGCCCGGGAGCGCGGGTTGACCACGGCCAGCTTCGTGCAGGCCGACATCACGTCGCTGAGCGGGTATGACGGACGGTTCGCCACCGTCGTCGACAGCACGCTGTTTCACTCGCTGCCCGTGGAGGGCCGCGACGGCTACCTGCGCTCGGTCCACCGCGCCGCGGCACCGGGCGCCAGCTACTTCGTGCTGGTGTTCGCCAAGGGCGCCTTCCCGGCCGAGATGGAACCCAAGCCCAACGAGGTCGACGAAGACGAACTGCGCGCCGCGGTCAGCACGTACTGGGAAATCGACGAGATTCGCCCCTCCTTCATCCTGTCGAACGCGATCAACATCGCCGACGCGCCTTTCGAATTCCCGCCGCACGATCGCGACGAGCAAGGCCGGATCAAGATGCCGGCCTACTTGCTGACGGCGCACAAGGCCGGCTAGCCGGTTGCGGTCGCCGCCGTCGCGGCGATGAGCGCCTCGGCGAAGGTCTCCAGGTCCTCGGCAGTGGTGTCCAGGTGCGGCGAGATCCGCAGCAGCGGCCCCGGGAGCTCCAGCGGTGCCCGCTGCACGCCGACGAAGGTGGTCAGGATCCGTCGCTCGGCGAGCAACCAGTCCCGCACCGTCTGCGGGTCGGCGCCGTCGGTCGGCGCCAAAGTCGTGATGGCGCTGGGTTCTTCGACCTCCTCGACGACGGCCCACCCGGCGACGTCGGCCAGCACCGTGCGGCTCAGGCCGCCCAGCTCGGCCAGGCGTGCGCAGACGGCCGTCGGCCCGTAGGCCAGGTGCTCCCCCAGCGCCAGCGAAAACCCCACCCGCGCAGCGACATTGGCTTCGCCGAATTCGAGCTGCTGGGCCACCGTCGGCGACCCCGATGCGCGCGCCCACTGCGGTGCCGCCAGCCTGGGGCGCAGGCTCTCCATCAGCTCCCGGCGCACCGCCAGTATCCCGACACCGCGCGGGCCGGCGATCCACTTGCGCGACGAGGAATACGCCGCGTCGGCCACGGCCGCGCAATCCACCTGCCCCAGCGCCTGCGCCGCGTCGATCACCAGTGGCAGCCCGAGCTCCCGGCAGAGCTGGGCGACCATCGAAACCGGTTGCACCACACCGCTATGGCTGGCCACCGCGGTCAGGTGCACCAGGTCCGGCCGGTCGGTGTCGAGGGCCCGCGCCGCGTCGTCGAGCGCGACGCGGCCGTCATCCATGGTCGGCAGCAGCCGGCGGTCGAACCCGTGGGCGGCCATCACGGCCAGGTTGGGCCCGTATTCGCCTGGCAGGCACGCTACCGTTCGGTGCTTGGTCGGCCAGGCGCCCAACAGCAGATCCAAGGCGTGAAGCGAGCCGGTGGTGAACACCACCTCGGCGTCGGTCATCCCGGTCAGCGCGGCGAACGCGACACGCCCGGCGTCGAGCACCGGGGCGGCCGCCTCGGCCGCGACATACCCGCCGACTTCGGACTCGTTGCGGGCGTGCTGCGCGGCGGCGTCGATCACCGCGACGCTCTGCCGTGAGCAGGCGGCGTTGTCCAGATGCAGGCCGGCCATGGGCGGGCGTGCCGCCCGCCATCGGTCGGCCAGCGAGTCGCCGGCGGTCACTTCACGGCCAACGACAACCCGAAGTCACCCGCGCCGTCGGTCCACCATTGCGTGCGACGCAGTCCCACGGCGGCCAGTTCGGCACTCACCTTTTCCGGGCGGAACTTGCACGACACCTCGGTCAGCATCTCCTCGCCGGCCTCGAAGTCCACGATCAGCTCGAGCGCACCGACACGCACCCGCTGGCCGCGATCGGCCCGCAACCACATCTCGATACGTTCCTCGGCCGGGTTCCACCGCGCGACGTGCGCGAAAGCGTCGACGTCGAAATCGGCGTCCAGTTCCCGGTTTACCACCGCAAGAACATTGCGGTTGAACGCCGCCGTCACCCCGGCGGAATCGTCGTAGGCGCGCACCAGCCGCTCGAGGTCCTTGACCAGGTCGGTGCCCAGCAGCAGGCTGTCGCCGGGCCGCATCTGGGCGGACAGCGCGGCGAGGAAGTCCGCGCGCGGCCCGGGCGTGAGGTTGCCGATCGTCGACCCCAAGAACACGAACAGCCGCCGCCCGTCCGCCGGGATCTCGGTCAGGTGTTCTTCGAAATCGCCGCAGACGGCCTTGATTTCGACTCCCGAGTATTCCTGCGCAATGGCCGCGGCGGCCGTCGACAGGATGCTGGCGTCGACGTCGAAGGGGACGAACCGGCGCAGCGAACCGCGCGCGCGCAGGGCGTCGAGCAGCAGCCGCGTCTTCTCCGATGTGCCGCTGCCCAGTTCCACCAGGGTGTCGGCCTCGCTGGCCGACGCGATTTCGGCCGCCCGCGCGCGCAGGATCTCGGCCTCGGCGCGGGTCGGGTAGTACTCGGGCAGCCGGGTGATCTGGTCGAACAGGTCACTGCCCACGGCGTCGTAGAACCACTTGGGCGGCAACGACTTCGGCGTCTTCTGCAGGCCTTCGAACACGTCACGGCGCAACGCGTGGTAGGCCGAATCGGCGGCGAGGTGGTTCGACAGCGACAGCGTCATCAAGACCCTTTCGGATGATCCAGCGGGGTCATCGTGACTCCGCCGGCGGTGACTTCGACCAGGTGGCGGTCCGGCACGTCCTCCCAGTCGGAGTCGTTGTCGTAGGGTTCGCTGGCCAGGACCACACCGTCCGGGCGGCGCAGGATGGACAGCGTGTCCCCCCACGCCGTCGCCAGCATGCGAGAGCCGTTGGCGGCCAATATGTTCAGCCGGGCGCGCGGGTCGGCCACCGCGATCTCGGCGATGGTGTCGCCCAGCGCGTCGAGGCCGCGCTCGAAGATGACGGCCGCCAGCATCGCGCTGTCGCAGACCGATTCGGCCTGCGACGTCGCCGGCAGCACCGCCCGGTCGACGATTCCGTTGTGCGACAACAACCATTGCCCGTCGGTGAACGGCGCGGTCGCGCTGACTTCGATCGGCATGCCGACGGTCGCCGAGCGCACGGCGGCCACCACGCAGTGGCTGCGCAGCGCCGGCGCGACGGACTCGAAGGACACATCACCCCACAGCGGCAGCTGGCTGCGCCAGCGGCGGGGCGCGGCGCCATCCGACGCAGCATCGAAAAAGCCGACGCCCCAACCGTCCGCGTTCAGCAGACAATGCTTCTGGCGGCGCGGCGCGTAGGCCTGCACCCGCAGCCCGAACGGCGGGTCGAGCACCAGCGAGGAGACCGTGACGTCGGCCCCGAGCCACCCCAGGTGCCGGCACATCAGGCGATCTCCTTCGGCACGTCCCAGGCCAACCGGACGCCGGAGAAGATCTGGCGCCGGTACGGGTGATCCCAGTTGCGAAAACTCGGGCGCAGGATGCCCGGCTCCACGGCCCACGATCCGCCGCGCAGCACCCGGTAATCGCCGTCGAAGAACGGCTGTGAATAGCGCTCGTAGAGCATCGGGACGAACCCGGGCCAGGGCCGCAGCGGGCTGCTCGTCCACTCCCACACATCGCCGAGCATCTGCTCGGCCCCGTACGCGGAAGCGCCGGCGGGGTAGGCCCCGACGGGTGCGGGCCGTAGCGCGGTGCCGCCGAGGTTGGCCAGCGCGTCGCACGGCTCCTGGGCGCCCCATGGGTAGCGGCGCCGGGCGCCGGCGGAGGGGTCCCATGCGCAGGCCTTCTCCCATTCCATCTCGGTGGGCAGCCGCGCGCCGGCCCAGGCCGCGTACGCCTCGGCCTCGAAATAGCTGACGTGCTGGACGGGTTCGTCGGCGGGGATGTCTTCGACGTGGCCGAACCGGGTGCGGGTGGCGGCGTCGGGATTCCAGAACTGCGGTGCGGTCAGGGCGGCGGCCTGGCGATGCCGCCAGCCCCGCTCCGACCACCACCGCGGCTGGTTGTAGCCGCCGTCGTCGATGAAGTGCCGCCATTCGCCGTTGGTGACCGGAACCCGGCCGATCCGGAACGCGGGCAGGTCGACGACGTGGCCGGGACGCTCGTTGTCCAGCGAGAAGGGCTCGGCGGCGGGGTCCACGCCGAGCACAAACTCGCCGCCGGGCACCAGCACCGAGGTGCCGGCCAGGCCCGGGCGGGCGGGCGGCAGCATCGACGTGCCGCGCAGTAGCGGCGGGCCGCTGCGCAGATTCAATGCCTGCAGCATGGTTTCGTCGTGCTGGTTTTCGTGGCTGACCACCATCGCGTACGCGAACGCCGCCTCGTCGCCCGCGGGGTCGTCGGGCAGCGCGTCCAGGGCGTCGAACACGGCGGACCGCACCGTCCGGCAGTACGCGCGCGCCTCGTCCGGCGACAACAGCGGCAGGTCGACCCGACTGGCGCGCGAGTGCACGAAGGCGTCGTAGAGACCCTCGATGGCCGGCGACAGCATCGACGGCCGGGCAAGATCCCCGCCCCGCAGCAGCCACAGCTCTTCCTGCTGGCCGATGTGCGCCAGATCCCACACCAGCGGGCTCATCAGCGGGTCGTACTGCCGGCACAGTTCGGCGTCGTCGAAGTCGACCAGCCGCAGCGTCCGCGTCCGCGTCCGCGTCAACTGGTCGGCAAGCGCCTGGCGTGACGTCACCGTCACAGTCCCCCTCGCGCCGCCCGCGACACCTCGGCGGCGACGCCGTGTTCGATCACCCGGTCGGCGAAATCGTCGCCGGGACACCGGCCCTGTTCGACGAGGTCGACCAGCCGCTGCATCGCGTCGCCGACTTCGGCCGGCGCCCTTTCGGCCGCGATGGCCACGCACGCGTTGGCGGCCGCGTAGAGCCGCCGGTCACGCAGCCCGAGCCGGGCCGCGATGTCCCAGGCGGTGGCCACCGGTGCGACGGCCTCGGCCGCGGCGTCGGCCGCGGTCGGGTCGTCGAGGAGCGCCACCAGGGTGAACACCACCGCGGGCCACAACGCGTCCGGGACGCTGTCCAGGTAGCGGATTTCCAGCCACTGCCGGGGGCGGACCGGCGGGAACAAGGTCGTCAGGTGGTATTCGAGATCGGCGACGCTGGGGCGGCGATTACCGAGCAATACCCGGCCGTCGACCCAGTCGGCAAAGGGCACCCACTGCGTGACCGCCTCGGCGCCCGGCGTGTGCACCAGCATCACCGGGGCCTTGAGCGCGTAGCGCCCCCAGTCGGTGCCCGGGTCATCGCCGCTGGCGCCCAGGATGGGTCCGCAGCGCGCGGAATCCATCTGCCCCCACACCCGCTGCCGGCTGGAGACCCAGCCGGTGAAGTCGCCGCCCAGCATCGGCGAGTTGGCCGTGATCGCAATCATGGTGGGCCCCAAGGCATGCGCCAGCCGAACCCGAGCCGCCCAGCCCTCGCGCGGCCCGGCGTCGACGTTGACCTGGATCGATGCGGTGGACGTCATCATCGCCGCGCCCGCTTCCCCGGAGCGGCTGGTGGCGAAGAACCTTTCCATGGCGCGGTAGCGGGCGCCGGGGTTGATGCGCTGGGGGGGTCGCAGCGGGTCGGCGCCGAGGAAGACCAGGCCCAGGCCGGCCTCGGCAAACGCCGGCTGGAGCACGGCCTGGTCCCGTCGCATGGCCTCGATCGCGGGCAGGACGCCGTCGGCCGGCGGCCCGGAGAGTTCGACCGCGCCACCGGGTTCCACGGTGATCCTGCTGCCGCCCGGCAGGGCGGGGAGCCCGTCGAGCACCGCGGCGATTTCGTCCCAGCCGGGTCTGCGGTGCGGGGCGGCCGGGTCGTGGCAGTGGGCCTCGAGTTCCAGACCCACCCGTCCCAGCGGGGCGTCCACCAGGCAGCCGTCGGCGATGTATTGCGCGACGGCCGTGGAGTCGGTGAGCTCGGCGATTTTCAGCTCCGGGGCGGGGTCGGCGCCGGTCGACCGCGGAGCCGCCGCAGTGATCGGGGCGAACGTCATATCACGATCCCTTCGGGCCCGGCGAAGGCTGAACACGCACCTGCGGACCGCTTCCCTGCGCAGCTAATCGAACGATATCCGGCACTACTTCGTCTAGTGCTTCATCTATCAGACGCCCCCGACATATTCCCCTCCCGCGCTGATGGCCAGACGGCAAGGACGGATACCCGATCGCTGCGCTACTGACCCAGCGCGTTCTGCATCGCCCCAGCTAGCACGTTCACGGCGGGCCCGGCGTTGCCGGGCTGACACACTTTCGCCTGCAGCAACACGTTTTCGCGCAGCCTGGTTTGATCGAAGCAGCGCCGATCGGTGCCCGCCTCCTGCTTGGTCCAGTTCTCGTCGGCGGGCCCGGCCGGCCCGCCGTCGAAGGACCACACCTGCGTGCTGCCGTTGTCCAGGTGTATCGCGGTCGTCTGACCGGAACAGCCGACCGTTCGATCCACCACCCGATGAAATGCCCGGGCCGCGGCGTCCGGGGTGGCGAACACCCCGACCGCCTGCTTGACCAGGTGCGTTTGATCATTCGCCGACGTCTGCGTGACGGCCCCGTTGAACGACGCCAGATCGGGATCGTCGTAGACCTCGGACAGCCCGATGTCCGCCCAGTTGTTGCACTCCGGGAGGTCCACCCAGGGGCCCTGTCCGGGCTGGGTGAACACCGACTCCCAGCCCATGGGTCCGCCGACGATGTTGCCGACCGACCCCTTGCCCAGGACGGCGTAGTTCACCACGCCCGGCTCCGACGGGTGCGCGGCGGCGACTGCGGGCGCGACGGTGCCCGCCACCGCGAACCCGACGGTGAGTACGGCGCGGTGCACCTGCGTGGCCCGCATGGTCATGAGGCGATCATGCCAAACGCCCCGACGTTCGGTCAGCCCCCGTCAAGCGCCGGCCTTGTGCGCCAAGCGTTTCGCGACCGCGTCAGGGGCGCGGCGCCGGCGAGCCGGGAGCCGGGCTGACGGCCGTCGGCTGACCGGGTCCGCTGATGCCGGGGCCGGAGACGGGACCGCCGGGCCCGCCCGGGCCGCCCGGGGGCATCGGAACGATCAAACCGGGGCCGCCGAGACCGGGCCCCCAGGGCCCATTGTCGGGCCCGGGACCACCGGGGCCGCCGTACCACGATCCGGGACCACCGGGACCGGGTCCCCAGGGGCCATTGCCCGGCCCGGGGCCGGGTCCCCACGGCCCGTTGCCCGGGCCGGGGCCGCCCGGGTGGAACATGCCGTGGTGATGGTGGCAGTGGTAGTGGTGCTTCCAAATGAAGGCGCCGACGAAGAACACCGAGGAGAGGATGAACACGATGCCCGCGACGATCACCACCCAGGCTGCCGCCGTGTAGAGCCGCGGCGGCTTGACCCGCGGCGGCGGTGGCGGCGCGGGCGGAGTGGTCGCGGCGGCGGGGGTCGGCTCGGCTTGCGGTTCGGGTGTCTCGCTCATGCCATGCCATATTGCCCCGCACGCGATGTCCGGAACAGGCCCCGGCGGCAAATTGCCTGGAATCGAGACGTGGCCCGACGCTCGATGAGAGCGCCGGGCCACGAGTGGGTTGGGGGTTTTAGTTGGTCAGCACAATGACGCTGGGGGCCTGCCCCGGCGCTGCGTGCGAGGCCGCCGCGGAGTGGAAGATCGACGCCGGGAGCTGTCCCGGGGCCATGCCGCTGGGCCGCACGGGCGACGGACTGGCGGGCGCGGTGGTCGCGCCCGGGCCCGTGGGTGCGCCCGGGCCGCCCTGGGTGCCGCCGCCCGGTCCACCGGGCCCGCCGGGGCCGCGGTGATGCAGCATCGCGTGGTGGTGGTGCTTGTGGTGGTGATGGCCGTGATGGCCGCCGCGGTGGCCGAGGATGAAGCCGGTGAAGAAGATGACCGCGACGATGAACACGATCCCGGCGACGATGGCGACCCACGCGGCGAGTTGGAAGACCCGCGGGGCCCGATAGGCCGCTGCAGCGGCGGCCGGTGCAGTTGCGGTGGAGGTCCGCACGGTGGGGGTTTCAGGTGTTTCACTCATGAGACAAATGATGAAGCCGTTAACAGTAGTGGCGGCTATGCGCTACTTATGTAGGAGCTGTGAACCATCGCCGCCGCTCAGCGAGCGAAATAGCGCCGTGTCAACCGGTCACCAGCGCGCGATCTGCCAGCGCACCCATCGCCGGTGCAAGCAGGCGCGCGTACTGCGGCGTCACATGGAATTCGTTGTGGTAGACGAGCGTGTTGCCCACGATCGCCGGGCAACGGTCCCCGGCGCAGAACAGCTCGGTGATATCGCCGTATTGCCCGCCACCGGTATTGGTGACCGCCTTCTCTGCCGCCATACCCCGTTCGTTAACCGCCGTCGGCCGTCGAGACGAACAGGCCATCGCATTGTCGAGGTGGACGGATAGGCAATCCGGCACCATGTTGCGCAGATCGGGGATCGGCCCGAGCACCAAAACGTCCGTTCCCATGCCACGTAGCTGCCGCACCAAGCGGGTCAGGCTGTCGATCCATGCCGGGCCGTATGGCGGGAAACCTGTGCCGATGTCATGGCGCGATATGCCCAGCACCACCAATCGCGGGTGCTCACTTTGCAACCGAGCGATGATTTTTCCGCGCCACTGCTCACACTCGGTGAACTTCCGCTGAAAGAAGATGTTGATGGGCAAATCCAGCATTGGACAGGCAGCCTTACTCAGGACCTCAAGCCGCCAGTGGCGCTGATCGGCGACTTCCCGAAACGCCGGACTCCACATCGCGGCATTCGAGTCGCCGATCAGGGCCACCCTTGTCGGCGAAGCGGTGTCGCCCGTCGCGCACTCAGGTTGGGTCACTTCCAACAGATTCAGTACGCAGCCCTTCAATTCGTCTGTTGGTTGCCCGTATACCGCGTCGGCAAGGGGCGGATCGAGGTTCGACGGCACGGCCTTCAGGTCCGCGGACGCCGCGACAGCGGCCTGCACCTGGGCAAACGTGTGCTGAATCGCCGCGTCGTATAACTCGACGCTGCTGCCCCCAGGGGGTGGCGTCGCGTTGACCCTCAGCGATGGGGCCGCCGGTCCATGGCCGACCGGGGTGGGCACCAACAGCTGCAGCGCCACGCCCACACAGACCGCAATCGCGGTGGCGACACCGCCGAGCGCGAGGCTGCGGGCGGCCGACCGGCGCACCGGAGCGGCGTATCGGAACGGGTTCTCGATGAGGCGCAGCGTGAGCACGGCCAGGCCGAAGGAGATGGCAAGCGCTGCCAGGCCATCTATCGGCCCCAGCGGGTGGCCCAGCAGCGGAGTCGCGAGTAGCAGCACCGGCCAGTGCCAGAGGTACCACGAGTACGACACCCGACCGATCGCCCGCATCGGCCGCAACGCCAAGACGCGGCCGCATCCGCGGGTGGCTGCGGCACAGCCTGCGCCGATCACCAGAGCCGTGCCGAGCACAGGGAGCAACGCGGCGGTACCCGGGTAGGGCGTGGACCCGTTCAATAAGCTGCAGGCCAGCAGGACCATCGCCAGGCCTATCCATCCCGCGGTCGACGCTAGGAACGCCGGCAGCCGGCGCCAATGGGTGGCAGTGAGGGCCACCAGGCCGCCTACGGCCAACTCCCAAGCCCGGGTCTGCAGCGAAAAGAACGCCACAGACGGCGTCGCGGTGGTGGCCGCCAATGACCAGACGAAGGACACGGCGCCGACCAACCCGAGGGCAACCAGGTACGGAGTAATCGAGGACGTGGCCGAACCGGACCCGGTGCGCCGGGCACGCCGGACGATCCACGTCGCAGCGATGATCAGGGCCGGCCAGACCAGGTAGAACTGCTCCTCGACGCCGAGAGACCAGTAGTGCTGGAACGGCGACGGCGGTCTGTTGCCAATTTGAAAATAATCAACGCCTTGTTGAGC
This sequence comes from Mycobacterium sp. 3-98, assembly GCF_035918355.1. Taxonomy (NCBI): domain Bacteria; kingdom Bacillati; phylum Actinomycetota; class Actinomycetes; order Mycobacteriales; family Mycobacteriaceae; genus Mycobacterium; species Mycobacterium sp. 3-98. The sequence continues at coordinate 139,166 of NZ_CP142360.1, forward strand.
GAATCGGTAGTTGCCGACGTAAAGTGCGCTCGCGATGCCGTCGCCGATAACGGATTTCGCCTCCAACGGAGGTAATAACAGGGCCGAACCGACCGCGGTTACGACACCAACCGTGGCCGACGCCGGCAGCAATCGTCGGGCCCGCGCCCCGTAGAACCCGCCTAACCGGACCGTTCCGGCGGAACTCACCTCTCGCCAGAGCAGGCCGGTGATCAGGAAGCCCGAGATGACGAAAAACACGTCCACACCGACGAACCCACCGCCCAACCCGGGCACATTGCCGTGAAAGAGGACGACGGCCAACACCGCGACCGCACGCAAGCCCTCGATGTCGGGACGGAATCCCGCCCGCTTGCGCGGACCAGCAGCGGCAGTGCCGGGAACGGTTTCTGATTCGGTGGGGGGAGATGGTGCGTCTGCGGTCAGCGGTGGAGCTTGATCATCGGTGTCGTCTCTAGAGGTCATGCCCGCCCTTCTCGTCGTCTGCGTATTGTGCCCCCAACAAGCCGACCGCTGCCGTGTTATCGCCTACTCGGGCTTGAACGGATTGACCGCGAACTGGATGACCCGGTACGGCGCGGCCACTCGCGCGCGGGTGTCCCACTGGCTCACGAAGATTCGCAGCTCGTCCAGGGTGGAACCGGGCGAGATGTAGCCGCCGTACGGTTGCGCGAGCCGGTTGTCGTACGGCGGCGGCAGGCTTTCCGCGGGCTCCGGCCACTCGTCGTGCTGCACCACCGTGGTGACCGGCGCGTCACCCAGCGCCGTCGGGTCGTCGGCCACCCGGACCTCCATGTTGCCCGTGACGGCATTGAAGTAGGACAACACGGCCTTGCCGTCGATCTGCCTGATGCACATCTCGCCCACCGCGTCCGGCCACAGCGGTGTCGGCGGCTTGCCCCACCCCCCGCTCGCGCCGGCCGCCCAGCCCTGCCAGCGGGACCGGTCGGTGAACGTTTGCGGTGTGGCGCGATACAGGACCACGGGGTCCCGACGGGTGAAGCTGTCGGCCACGATGTACACCCACCCGCTCGGCGATTCCGGGGTCGGGATCGGGTCGTAATACCCGCTGATCTGCGTCTGCGAGCCGCCTTGATACGAGGCGGGCCGCTTCGAACCCGGGATCGTCTGCCAGCCCGCGCGCGCCGGTTCGGCGGTCACCAGCCGGGAGCTCTGCGGCTCCAGGTCCTTCGTCGTCGTCACCATCAGGTAGTTGCGCCGGTTGATCTGCACCACCCCGGCGGGCAGTTGCGAGGAATCCGGCGGAGCGGGGTCGGCCAGCAGCGGGTGGGCTATCCCGGTGACGCCGGTGTAGCGCACCCCGGCCGGGTCGTCGACCGACGCGGTGTCGACGTGCAGCGCGACGGGCGCATACCAGCCGCCGAACCCGACGCCCTGGCCGGCGAAGCTGTCGCCGCAGACCTGCAGCAGTTCGGTGGGGAATTCGACGAATTCACACAGGTCGGTCGCGCCGATGCCGTAATCGCCTGTGGGAGTTCCGGTTCCGGCGGTCGGACCGATCCGCAGCACCTGACCGGGCGCCAGCGGCTGCAGGATCGGTTCCGGGGCGGGCGCCGGCGGATCGGCATGCGCGGCCCAAAACCATTGCGGCGCAAGCAAAGATGCCACAAGTAGCGAGAACCGCGTCGCGGAACTCACTCGCGGATTCACAACTCGGCGGCGAGTAACTCGGCGATCTGGATGGTGTTCAGCGCCGCCCCCTTGCGCAGGTTGTCTCCCGAGACGAACAGGGCCAGGCCGCGGCCGTCGGGCACGCCCGGATCCTGCCGGATCCGGCCGACGAGGGATTCGTCGGCGCCGGCGGCCGCCAACGGGGTCGGCACGTCGACCACCTTGACGCCGGGCGCGCCGTCGAGCAGCTCGCGGGCGCGCTGCGGCGACAGCGGCCGCGCGAACTCGGCGTTGATCGACAGCGAGTGCCCGGTGAACACCGGCACTCGCACGCAGGTGCCGCTGACCGCCAGGTCGGGGATGCCGAGGATCTTGCGGCTCTCGTGGCGCAGCTTCTGGTCCTCGTCGGTCTCGCCGGACCCGTCGTCCACCAACGATCCGGCCAGCGGCACGACGTTGAAGGCGATGGGCGCCACGTAGGTCTTGGGCGCCGGGAACTGCACGGCGCCGCCGTCCTGCACCAGCTGCTCGGCGTCGTCGACGACCGCGCGGGCCTGCGTGGACAGCTCCTGGACTCCGGCGATCCCGCTGCCGGAGACCGCCTGATAGCTCGACACAACCAGCCGTTGCAGGCCGGCCTCGTCGTGCAGCACCTTCAGCACCGGCATCGCGGCCATGGTCGTGCAGTTCGGGTTGGCGATGATGCCCTTCGGCCGGTTGGCGGCATCGCGCGCGAAGTTCACCTCGGAGACCACCAGCGGCACGTCGGGGTCCTTGCGCCAGGCCGACGAGTTGTCGATCACCGTCACCCCGGCCGCGGCGAACCGCGGCGCCTGCACCAGCGACATCGTCTTGCCGGCGGAGAACAACGCGATGTCCAGCCCGCTGGGGTCGGCCGTCGCGGCGTCTTCGACCTCGATCTCCTGGCCGCGGAACTCCAACTTGCGGCCCTGCGAGCGCGAAGACGCGAAGAACCGCACCGACGTCGCGGGGAAGTCCCGCTCGTCGAGCAACCTGCGCATCACCTGGCCGACCTGGCCGGTGGCGCCCACCACACCGATGGCAACCATCTATCTACCCGTCCCCGCATACACCGTCGCCGACTCCTCGCCGCCGAGCCCGAACGCCTCGTGCAACGCCACGACGGCCTTGTCCAGTTCCGTGTCGCGGCACAGCACCGAGATGCGGATCTCGGAGGTGGAGATCAGCTCGATGTTGACGCCCACCTCGGCCAGGGACTCGCAGAAGGTGGCGGTGACCCCCGGGTGGCTGCGCATGCCCGCCCCGATCAGCGACACCTTGCCGACGTGGTCGTCGTAGAGCAGCTGGCTGAACCCGATCTCGTCCTTGAGCGCGTCGAGCTTGGCCACCGCGGTGGGTCCGCTGTCGCGCGAGCAGGTGAAGGTGATGTCGGTCTTGCCGTCCTCGACCTTGGAGACGTTCTGCAACACCATGTCGATGTTCACGTCGGCGTCGGCGAGCGCCCGGAAGACGCGGGCGGCATATCCGGGAATGTCGGGGATGCCGACGACGGTCACCTTGGCCTCGCTGCGGTCGTGCGCGACTCCGGTCAGGATGGGGTCTTCCATGGCTATGTCCTTGATCGATCCGACGACGACGGTGCCTGGGTTTTCCGAATACGAGGATCGGACGTGCACCGGAATGTTGTAGCGGCGCGCGTATTCCACGCAGCGCAGCATCAAAACCTTGGCGCCGCAAGCCGCCATCTCGAGCATTTCTTCGAAGGTGACCGTGTCCAGCTTGCGGGCGTTGTGCACGATCCTGGGGTCGGCGCTGAAGATGCCGTCGACGTCGGTGTAGATCTCGCAGACGTCGGCGCGCAGCGCCGCGGCCAGCGCCACCGCGGTGGTGTCCGAGCCGCCGCGGCCCAGCGTGGTGACGTCCCGGGTGTCCTGGCTGACGCCCTGGAACCCGGCCACCAGAACGACGCGTCCCTCGTCGAGCGCGGCCTGCAGCCGCCCCGGCGTGACGTCGATGATCTTGGCGTTGCCGTGGGTGCCGGTGGTGATCACGCCGGCCTGCGAACCCGTGAACGAGCGGGCCTGCGCACCCAGCGATTCGATGGCCATCGCGACCAGGGCATTGGAGATGCGCTCACCGGCGGTCAGCAGCATGTCGAGTTCGCGCGGCGGCGGGGCCGGGCACACCTGCTGGGCCAGGTCCATCAGGTCGTCGGTGGTATCACCCATGGCGGAGACGACGACGACGACGTCGTTGCCCTGCTTCTTGGTAGCGACGATGCGCTCGGCCACGCGCCGGATCCGATCGGCGTTCGCCACTGAGGATCCGCCGTACTTCTGCACGACGAGCGCCACGTTTTTCCCTGCCTCTCCGGCCCTGGGCACTGCAATTTCGGGGATAGGTCCACAACAGAATACGTGCCGCCGCATGGTGATTTACGTCGCGATACCCGGTCGCCCGGAGCGCGGATTCGCTGCGGTCTCGGCGCCATTTTTACCAACGCGCTAAAAGCGGTAAAGTGCAGGACGTGCAGCGGGTGCTCCTCCTCGGACGCCGCGACGGGGTCTGATCCAGACCGGCTTCCCGTCGCGGGTGTTCGCGATGCGCCGGTCTGAGGTTCCTTCTGATATCCCCGGAGCAATTACCGTGACTTCCAATTCCGACGCATTCAGCTCGACACGCAGCATCGTCAAACCCGCGGGCCCGCCGGGGCCCGGGCAGCCCGCATGGAACCCCCAGCGCGGCTCGTCGATGCCGGTCAGCCGGTACCGGCCCTTCGCCGAAGAGGTCGAGCCGATCCGGCTCGCCGATCGCACCTGGCCCGACCGGGTCATCACCAGCGCGCCGCTGTGGTGCGCGGTAGACCTGCGCGACGGCAACCAGGCGCTGATCGACCCGATGAGCCCGGCCCGCAAGCGCCGCATGTTCGATCTGCTGGTCCGCATGGGCTACAAGGAGATCGAGGTCGGTTTCCCGTCGGCCAGCCAAACCGACTTCGACTTCGTCCGCGAGATCATCACCGACGGCGCCATCCCCGACGACGTCACCATCCAGGTGCTGACTCAGTGCCGGCCGGAACTGATCGAGCGCACGTTCGAGGCGTGCCAGGGCGCGCCGCAGGCCATCGTGCACTTCTACAACTCGACGTCAATCCTGCAGCGCCGCGTCGTATTTCGCGCCGAGAAGGCCGCGGTGCAAGACATCGCGACCGCGGGCGCCCGCAAGTGCGTCGAGGAGGCCGCCAAGTACCCGGGCACGCGGTGGCGGTTCGAGTATTCGCCGGAGTCCTACACCGGAACCGAGCTGGAGTACGCCAAGCAGGTGTGCGACGCCGTCGGCGAAATCATCGGGCCCACACCGGAAAACCCGATCATCTTCAACCTGCCCGCCACCGTGGAGATGGCCACCCCGAACGTCTACGCCGATTCGATCGAGTGGATGAGCCGCAACCTGGCCAACCGGGAATCGGTCATCCTGAGCCTGCATCCTCACAACGACCGCGGAACCGCCGTTGCCGCAGCGGAATTGGGCTACCAGGCGGGTGCCGACCGGATCGAGGGCTGCCTGTTCGGCAACGGTGAGCGCACCGGCAACGTCTGCCTGGTGACGCTGGGGCTGAACCTGTTCTCGCGCGGCGTGGACCCGCAGATCGACTTCTCCAACATCGACGAGATCCGCCGCACGGTGGAGTACTGCAACCAGCTGCCGGTCCACGAGCGTCACCCCTACGGCGGTGACCTGGTCTACACCGCGTTCTCCGGCAGCCACCAGGACGCCATCAACAAGGGCCTGGACCAGATGAAGGTCGACGCGGATGCCGCGGACACCGACGTCGAGGACATGCTCTGGCAGGTGCCGTATCTGCCGATCGACCCCAAAGATGTCGGGCGCACCTACGAGGCGGTGATCCGGGTCAACTCGCAGTCCGGCAAGGGCGGGGTGGCCTACATCATGAAGGCCGATCACGGCCTGGCCCTGCCGCGGCGGCTGCAGATCGAGTTCTCCCAGGTGGTGCAGAAGATCACCGACGGCGAGGGCGGCGAGGTCTCGCCGAAGGAGATGTGGGACGCGTTTTCCGAGGAGTATCTGGCCCCGGTGTGGCCGCTGGAGCGGGTGAAGCAGCGGGTCGACGCTTCGGAGGAGGACAGCGGCGTCACCAGCATCGCCGCGACCGTCAAGATCAACGGGGTGGAGACCGAGATCAGTGGGTCCGGCAACGGCCCGCTGGCCGCGTTCGTCCACGCGCTGGGCGATGTCGGATTCGACGTGGCCGTGCTGGATTACTCCGAGCACGCGATGAGTTCCGGTGACGACGCGCAGGCCGCGGCCTACGTGGAGGCTTCGGTGTCGATCGCGAGCGCGGCGGAGCCGGGCGAAGCGGGTCGGCACCCATCGGATCCGGTGTCGATCGCGAGCGCGGCGGAGCCGGGCGAAGCGGGTCGGCACCCATCGGATCCGGTGTCGATCGCGAGCGCGGCGGAGCCGGGCGAAGCGGGTCGGCACCCATCGGGTCCGGTGGGCGCTCGCACGGTGTGGGGTGTCGGCATCGCGCCGTCGATCACCACGGCGTCGCTGCGGGCGGTCGTGTCGGCGGTCAACCGCGCGGCTCGCGCCTGATCAGAAGAGCGCGAGCTGCGGGTCGGAGTTGGTGGTGTCGGCGAATTCGTCCATGCTGGTGCCGCCGATGACGGCTCGGACGCAGTCCATGAAGGTCGCGTCGGAGATCACCGGCACCCCCAACTTCCGGGCCAGATAGCCCTTGCCCTGCTCGGGCGCGGGGTCGTTGCAGACCACCAGCGAGGTCTCCCGGTCGACGGCCTCGCTGTAGGCCAGACCGGCGTGCAGGATCCGCTCGACGAGTTCCTCGTGGGTGCGGCCGACCTCGGCGGCCAGCGCCACCCGCATGCCCTGGACGAGGGGCCGCCCGCCCACGTAGGGGCCGGGGTTGAGATACGGGCAGGGCATCCGGGAGGCCAGCACCTTCAGCGGCCGCAGCTCGTCGTGGGTCACCCGGCCGTTCGGCCAGCGGCGCCGGGTCACCGGATGCACCGGCAGCCAGACGTCGCCGTCGCGGGCCAGCTTGAGCGCCGAGGCCAGCACTCCGGTCAGCACCATGGCGTCGTCGAAGGCGTCGTGGGGGCGCTCCTGGGTCACGCTCCAATGCGCCGCCAGCGTCTCCAGCCGCAGGTTGTCGACGCCGAGGTCCAGCCGCCGGGCCAGCTCGACCGTGCACATCACCGAGTCGACGGGAAGTTCGATGTCGGCGAGTTCGGCCTCGGCCGCAAGAAAGGCGTAGTCGAACGCCACGTTGTGGGCCACCAGCGTGCGGCCGCGCAGCACGTCGATCACGTCTGGAGCGATGTCGGCGAACTGCGGTTGGTCTTCCAGCATGGCGGCGGTCAGACCGTGCACGTGAGTGGGCCCCGGATCGACGCCGGGGTTGAGCAGGCTCACCACCGACTGTTCGACCTCGCCGTCGGCGTCCAGACCGAGCACCGCGAGGCTGATGATCCGCGCCTGACCTGGCCGGAAACCCGAGGTTTCGACGTCGATCACGGCCCAGCCCGCGTCCGGCTCGCTGGCAGGCCGCCCCCAGCACACCGCGCTCATGCACTGAGGATGGCACGGCCGACCGACATCATCGGTGTCACGCGGCGCCGTGTCGGGTGGGAAATCGGTGCGGGAATCCAACGCGGGCCGCACACATTTAAACTTCCCGGGTGGTCACCACCCGCGCCCGCCTGGCCCTCGCCGCGGGAGCGAGCGCGCGCTGGGCGTCGCGGGTGACCGGCCGCGGGGCCGGCGCGATGATCGGCGGGCTGATCGCGATGACGCTGGACCGCTCGGTTCTCCGGCAGCTCGCCGCCGGGCGGCGCACGGTCGTCGTTACCGGCACCAACGGCAAATCGACCACCACCCGGATGACGTCGGCCGCGCTGGCGACGCTGGGCCCGGTCGCCACCAACGCCGAGGGCGCCAACATGGACGCCGGCCTGGTGGCGGCGCTGGCCGCCAACCGGCACGCGTCCCTGGCCGCGCTGGAAGTCGACGAAATGCACGTCCCCCACGTTTCCGATGCCGTCGAGCCCAGCGTCGTCGTGCTGCTCAACCTGTCGCGCGACCAGCTGGACCGGGTCGGCGAGATCAACGTCATCGAACGAACCCTGCGCGCGGGCCTGGCCCGACACCCGAACGCGGTGGTGGTGGCCAACTGCGACGACGTGCTGATGACGTCGGCCGCCTACGACAGCCCCAACGTGGTGTGGGTGGCCGCCGGGGGTTCGTGGTCGAACGACTCGGTGAGCTGCCCGCGCAGCGGCGAGGTCATCGTCCGCGAGCGCGGCCACTGGTTCTCCACCGGCGCCGACTTCAAGCGGCCCAGCCCGCAGTGGTGGTTCGACGACCAGACGCTGCACGGCCCGGACGGGCTCTCCCTGCCGATGCGGTTGACGCTGCCGGGCGCGGTGAACCGGGGCAACGCCGCCCAGGCCGTGGCCGCCGCGGTCGCCCTGGGCGCGGATCCGGCGGCGGCGGTCGCGGCCGTCTCGTCCGTCGACGAGGTCGCGGGGCGCTACCGGACCGTCCGCGTCGGCGAGCACGACGTGCGGATGCTGCTGGCCAAGAATCCGGCGGGCTGGCAAGAGGCGCTGTCGATGGTGGACAAGCGCGCCGCCGGGGTGGTCATCTCCGTCAACGGCCAGGTGCCCGACGGGGAGGACCTGTCCTGGTTGTGGGACGTGCGTTTCGAACACTTCGAGCAGACGGAAGTCGTGGCCGCCGGCGAGCGCGGCACCGACCTCGCGGTGCGCCTCGGCTACGCGGGGGTCGAGCACACCTTGGTGCACGACACCGTCGCCGCGATCGCGTCGTGCCCACCCGGGCGGGTGGAGGTCGTCGCCAATTACACCGCGTTCCTCCAGCTGCAACGAGCGTTGGCGCGCCGTGGCTGACTCGACGGTGCGGATCGGGCTGGTCCTGCCCGACGTGATGGGCACCTACGGCGACGGCGGCAACGCCCTGGTGTTGCGCCAACGGCTACTGCTGCGCGGCATCCCCGCCGAGATCGTCGAGATCACCCTGGCCGACCCGGTGCCCGAGTCGTTGGACCTCTACACGCTGGGCGGGGCCGAGGATTATGCGCAACGGCTGGCCACCCGGCACCTGATCAAGCACCCGGGCCTGCAGCGCGCCGCGCAACGCGGCGCGCCGGTGCTGGCGATCTGCGCGGCCGTCCAGGTGCTCGGGCACTGGTACGAGACCTCGGCCGGGGAACGCGTGGACGGCGTGGGCATGCTGGACGCGACGACGTCGCCGCAAGCGGCGCGCACCATCGGCGAGCTGGCGACCAGGCCGCTGTTGGCGGGCCTGACCGAGCGCCTCACCGGGTTCGAGAACCACCGCGGGGGCACCGTGCTGGGCCCGTCGGCGTCGCCGCTGGGCGCGGTGGTCAAGGGCGCCGGCAACCGGTCCGGGGACGGATTCGACGGCGTGGTGCAGGGCAGCGTGATCGCGACGTACATGCACGGGCCGTGCCTGGCCCGCAACCCGCAGCTGGCCGACCTGCTGCTGGGTTCGGTGGTCGGTGAGCTGCCGCCGCTGCCGATGCCGGAAGTGGACCTGCTGCGCCGCGAGCGGTTAGCGGCGCGCTAGGGGGTTGCCGAGATGACGAAGATCCGCCCGAGACTGGCCGCCGGTGCCGCACTGGTCGCCGCGTTCGTCGCGTCGTCGGCGCCGTCGCACGCCAGCCCGGAAGTGCTCAACGGCCGATACAACGTGCTCTACGCGGACAACGACAAGCCGACCGCCTGGCTGTTCGTCCCGTGCGGGTCGGACTGCACCCTGGCGACCTCCCAGGATGGCGGGACGTTCGTGATCAGCTGGGAGTTCCACCTCGCCGACGGGCGGTGGACGCACAGCGGCACGTCCCAGGCGCCGTGCCCGAACGGCGCGTCCGCTCCGGTGACCGTCAACTACAGCTTCGACGCCGTGTCGCTCGCCGGCGAGGGCCAGCAGACGACGACGGACGCGTGCGGCCCGGAGGCGGGCAGGACCTTTACCAGGTCGTTCCAATTGAGCAAGGCCTGACGAACGTCAGACCATGGCCCGGCGGCCGGCCAGCGCGCGGCCGAGCGTCAGCTCGTCGGCGAACTCCAGGTCACCGCCCATCGGCAGCCCGGAGGCGATCCGCGTCACGGTCAGGCCGGGGATGTCACGCAGCATCCGCACCAGGTAGGTGGCCGTCGCCTCGCCCTCGGTGTTCGGGTCGGTGGCGATGATCACCTCGGTGATGTCGACGTCGTCGACCCGCTCCCCGATCCGGCTCAGCAGCTCGCGGATCCGCAGCTGGTCGGGCCCCACCCCGGACAGCGGATCGAGCGCCCCGCCCAGCACGTGATAGCGGCCGCGGAATTCGCGGGTGCGCTCGACGGCCTGCACGTCCTTCGGTTCCTCGACGACGCAAACCTGCGACCCGTCCCGCCGCGGATCGGCGCAGATCCGGCACCGCTCGTTGTCGGAGACGTTGCCGCACACCGCACAGAACCGCACGCCGTCGCGCACCTTGGCCAGCACCGCGGTCAGCCGGTCGATGTCCGGCGGCTCAACCGACAGCAGGTGGAAGGCGATGCGCTGGGCGCTCTTGGGCCCGATACCGGGCAGCTTGCCCAGCTCGTCGATCAAATCCTGAACGGGTCCTTCGAACATGTCAGGGCGGGATCTAAATCCCCGGCGCCGGCGCGGGCGGTTGCCCCGGCGGCGGCCCGAACCCACCGGCCAGCGACCCGAGCCGCTCCTGCGCCATCCGGGTGACCTGCTTGGACGCGTCGGCCATGGCGCCGACGATCAAGTCCTGCAGGGTCTCGACGTCCGACGGGTCGACGACGGAGGGATCGATCTTCACGGCGACCACCTCGCCGCTGCCCTTGACGACGACGCTGACCAAACCCCCACCGGCTTGACCATGCACCTCAGCGTTCGCCAGCTGCTGCTGGGCCTCCATGAGCTTTTGCTGCATCTGCTGCGCCTGGGCCAGCAGCGCCGACATATCGCCTCCGGGTTGCATGACAGTCCCCTCGCATCTTGGTCTCGACTTGATTTCGCTCGTGAGTCTCCGGCGATTCGGAACACCCAGCGTAAACCGCGCGCCGTTACCTTTGCGCCGTGGACCTACGACTGAGCAGACGTGTCGGGATCAAATTGGCGGTCGGCGCGCTCGTTGCCGCCTCGACGGCGATCACCCCGGCCGCGTGGGGGGTTCCCTCCAACATCGCCGGCATGGTGGTTTTCATCGATCCGGGTCACAACGGCTCCAACGACGCGTCGATCAGCCGGCAGGTGCCCACCGGCCGCGGCGGCACCAAGGACTGCCAGGCCAGCGGGACGGCGTCCGCCGCCGGCTATCAGGAGCACACCTTCACCTGGGACACCGCGCTGCGGGTCCGCGCCGAGTTGACCGCGCTGGGAGTGCGGACCGCCCTGGCACGCGCCAACGACACCGGGCTGGGGCCCTGCGTCGACGAGCGCGCCAGCATGGCCAACGCGCTGCACCCCAACGCGATCCTGTCCATCCACGCCGACGGCGGCCCGCCGTCCGGGCGCGGGTTCCACGTCAACTATTCGGCGCCGCCGCTCAACCAGGCGCAGGCCGGGCCGTCGGTGCAGTACGCCCGCATCATGCGCGACCAGATGCAGGCGTCGGGCATCCCGCCGGCCAACTACATCGGGCAGAACGGGCTGTACGGACGCTCGGACCTCGCCGGCCTGAACCTCGCGCAGTACCCGTCGGTTCTGGTCGAGTGCGGCAACATGAAGAACCCCGCGGACTCGGCGCTGATGCAGTCCGCGGAAGGCCGGCAGAAATACGCCGACGCGATGGTCCGCGGCGTCGCGGGTTTCCTGGCCTCGCAGGGCCAGGCGCGCTGATCGCCCGCCCGGCGCTAGCCTTCGAGTTCCTTCTTCAGGTTGGCCAGCACCTCGCCCTGAATCCTCTTCAGCCCCAAGGGCGCAAAGGTCTTTTCGAAGAAGCCCTTGACGCCGCCCGCGCCGGTCCAGGTGGTCTTCACGGTGACGCTGGAGCCCGGCCCGGCGGGCGCCACCGTCCAGTTGATCACCATGGTCGAGTTGGCGTCCTTCTCGATGACGGTGTGCCCGGCCACGTCCACGTTGACCTGCACGTCGCGGACGCGTGATTTGGTGGCCTGCAGCCTCCACTTGGCGACCGTGCCCGCCCCCTGCCCGCCCTGCAGCACCTGGTAGTCGCTGTACTGCGGCGAGAGAATTTTCGGACGCACCGTCTGATAATCCGCGACGGCGGCCAGGGTCGCCGCAGGCTCGGCATTGATCAAGATGGTGCTGTCGGCGCTCACCTGTCCCAAGGCGACCCCTCCTCGTGATGAATTCCCCGGCGCCGCCGCTCGCGACGGATGCACGGGCTGTTGTCGAAGACTAGGGTATATGTGGTGCCTGTCCTTGGATCTGCACTCTCGGCCCACAAGTCGGGCGTTGACCGGCTGCTGGCAAGCTATCGATCCATTCCCGCAACGTCCGCGGTCCGGCTGGCCAAACCGACGTCAAACCTGTTCCGCGCCCGCACCAAACGTGACGCGCCCGGCTTGGACACCTCGGGGCTGACCGGCGTCCTGAGCGTGGATCCCGAAACCCGCACCGCGGACGTCGCCGGCATGTGCACCTACGCGGACCTGGTCGCCGCAACGCTGCCCTACGGCCTGTCGCCGCTGGTCGTCCCGCAGCTGAAGACCATCACCCTCGGCGGGGCGGTCAGCGGCCTGGGGATCGAGTCGGCGTCGTTTCGCAACGGGCTGCCGCACGAATCGGTGCTGGAGATGGATATCCTCACCGGCGCTGGCGATTTGCTCACCGCATCACGTACCCAGCACCCGGACCTGTTCCGCGCCTTCCCGAATTCCTATGGGACACTGGGGTATTCGACCCGGCTTCGGATCGAGCTGGAACCCGTCGCACCGTTCGTCGCGCTGCGCCACATCCGCTTCTGCTCGCTGCCCGCGCTGATCGCCGCGGCCGAACGCATCGTCGACACCGGCGGGCAGGGCGGAACCCCGGTCGACTACCTCGACGGGGTGGTCTTCAGCGCCGACGAAAGCTACCTGTGCGTGGGCCGGCGGACCACCACCCCCGGCCCGGTCAGCGACTACACCGGCAAGGACATCTACTACCAGTCCATCCGGCACGACGCCCCGGGCCTGGAGGCGACCAAGGATGACCGGCTGACCATGCACGACTACTTCTGGCGCTGGGACACGGATTGGTTCTGGTGCTCGCGCGCGTTCGGCGTGCAGGACCCGCGGGTGCGACGCTTCTGGCCGCGCCGTTATCGGCGCAGCAGCTTCTACTGGAAGCTGATTTCCCTGGACCGGCGCTTCGGGATCTCCGACCGCATCGAGGCGCGCAACGGGCGGCCCCCACGCGAACGGGTGGTGCAAGACATCGAGATTCCAATCGAACGGACCTGCGACTTCCTGGAGTGGTTCCTGGACAACGTGCCAATCACGCCAATCTGGTTGTGCCCGTTGCGCCTTCGCGACCGCGACGGCTGGCCGTTGTACCCGATGCGGCCGGATCACACGTACGTCAACGTCGGCTTCTGGTCGTCGGTGCCGGGGGGCGCGACCGAGGGCGCCGCCAACCGGATGATCGAAGAAAAGGTGAGCGAACTCGACGGGCACAAGTCCCTGTACTCCGATTCCTTCTACTCCCGCGAGGACTTCGACGAGCTGTACGGCGGCGAGGCCTACAACACCGTCAAGAAAACCTACGACCCCGATTCTCGTTTACTCGACCTCTACGCAAAGGCGGTGCAACGGCGATGACGACTACCAAGGAACCCCACCGCACGTCGCACGGGAAACTGAGCATGGCCGAGATCCTGGAGGTCTTCGCCGCCACCGGCCGACATCCGCTGAAGTTCACCGCCTACGACGGCAGCATCGCCGGCAACGAGGACGCCGAACTGGGCCTGGACCTTCGCAGCCCCCGCGGCGCCACCTATCTGGCGACCGCCCCCGGCGAACTCGGCCTCGCCCGCGCCTACGTGTCGGGCGACCTGCAGGCGTACGGCGTTCATCCGGGCGACCCGTACCAACTGCTCAAGACGCTCACCGATCGGGTGGAATTCAAGCGGCCCCCAGTGCGGGTGCTGGCCAACGTCGTGCGGTCGCTGGGGTTCGAGCGGTTGCTGCCGGTTGCGCCGCCCCCGCAGGAGGCGCTGCCAAGGTGGCGGCGCATCGCCGACGGGCTGATGCACACGAGGACCCGCGACGCCGAGGCCATCCACCACCACTACGACGTGTCCAACACCTTCTACGAATTGGTGTTGGGGCCGTCGATGACCTACACCTGCGCGGTGTATCCCGATGCCGACGCGACACTCGAACAGGCGCAGGAGAACAAGTACCGGCTGATCTTCGAGAAGCTGCGGCTGAAGGCCGGCGACCGGCTGCTCGACGTCGGCTGCGGCTGGGGCGGCATGGTGCGCTACGCGGCCCGGCGCGGCGTCCGGGCCACCGGCGCCACCCTGTCGGCCGAACAGGCGAAGTGGGCGCAGAAGGCGATCGCCGAGGAAGGCCTTGCGGACCTGGCCGAGGTGCGCCACACCGACTATCGGGACGTGGGCGAGGCGGCGTTCGACGCCGTGTCCTCGATCGGGCTGACCGAGCACATCGGCGTCAAGAATTACCCCGCCTACTTCGGCTTCTTGAAGTCGAAGCTGCGCACCGGCGGCCTGCTGCTCAATCACTGCATCACCCGCCACGACAACACGTCGACGTCGTTCGCGGGCGGATTCACCGATCGCTATGTCTTCCCGGACGGGGAGCTGACCGGCTCGGGCCGCATCACCTGCGACGTCCAGGACTGCGGCTTCGAGGTGCTGCACGCGGAGAACTTCCGCCACCACTACGCGATGACGCTGCGCGACTGGTGCCGGAATCTGGTCGAGAACTGGGACGCCGCGGTCAGCGAGGTCGGCCTACCGACCGCGAAGGTCTGGGGCCTGTACATGGCGGCGTCACGGGTTGCGTTCGAGCAGAACAACCTTCAGCTGCATCACGTGCTGGCGGCCAAGACCGACGCGCGGGGCGACGACGACCTGCCGCTGCGGCCGTGGTGGACGGCCTGACGGTCTGACGCTCAGCCGTTGTCGATGCGGCGCGCGCCGAGCTCGTTCTGGAGCAGTTCGAGCGCGACCTCTTCCGGATCGCGGCGCGGGCCCGACGGCTGGTCGCGGACGGCCTCGGCGAGCAAGTGTTCTTCCTCGGCTCGCCGGGCCGAATCCGGTTCGGGGGCAGGCTCTTCGGGCTGCGGTGTCAGCGGGTTGGCCGCGGCCTGCGCCGGCGTGCCGGCCTCGCACCGCACCCGCCAGTTGACTCCCAGCGCGTCCTTGAGCGCCTCGGCGATGACGTCGGCGTTGCGCTGTTCGCACAGCCGCTTGGCCAGCGGCGCCGATTCGTGGCTCAGCACCAACGTGTTGTCCTCGATCGCCCGGACGGTGGCGCCGGCCAGCATCACCTCGGTGGTGCGGCTGCGCTGACGGACCTTGTCGCGCACGGTCGACCACATGCTGCGCACCGCTGCGGCGTTGAGTTCGCCGGGCGCAGAGGATGTTTCGGCCGCCGGCGAGGGGGCGGTGGCGGGCGCCGGAGGAGGCTCGGGTGCCGGCGCGGGCTCGGCCTTCGGCTCGGGCTTTGGCTCGGGCTTGGGGGCAGCCGCGGACGGTCGGGTGAAGCGGACCGGCCGGTCGGCGGGCTCGGCCGGCCGGCCCGCGGTGGCCTCCGAGCCGGGAATGGACATGTCCAGCCGGGTCTCGATCCGCTCGACGCGTTGCAGCAGCGCGGCTTCGGTGTCGCTGGCCGAGGGCAACAGCAGCCGCGCGCACACGACCTCGAGCAACAGGCGCGGCGCCGTCGCGCCCCGCATCTCCCCCAGCCCCGCCTGCACCACCTCGGCGTAGCGGGTCAGGGTCGCCGTCCCGAGCCGGGTCGACTGGTCGCGCATCCGCTCCAGCACGTCCTCCGGTCCGTCCACCACGCCGCGGGCCGCCGCGTCCGGGACGGCCTGCAGCAGGATCAGATCGCGGAACCGCTCCAGCAGATCGGTGGCGAAACGCCGGGGGTCGTGGCCCGCGTCGATCACCGACTCCACCGCGCCGAACAGCGCCGCGGCATCGGCGGCGGCCAGTGCGTCCACGGCGTCGTCGATCAACGCCATGTCGGTGGCCCCCAGCAGGCCCAGGGCCCGCTGGTAGGTCACGTGGGCGCCCTCGGCGCCGGCCACCAGCTGGTCGAGCACCGACAGGGTGTCGCGGGGCGAGCCGCCGCCGGCGCGGATCACCAGCGGGTAGACCGCGTCGTCGACGACGACGCCCTCCTGCTCGCAGATCCGGCCGATCAACGCCCGCATGGTCTTCGGCGGCAACAGCCGGAACGGGTAGTGATGGGTGCGCGACCGGATCGTCGGCAGCACCTTCTCCGGCTCGGTGGTGGCGAAGATGAAGATGAGGTGCTCGGGGGGTTCCTCCACGATCTTGAGCAGCGCGTTGAACCCCGCGGTGGTCACCATGTGCGCCTCGTCGACGATGAACACCCGGTAGCGCGACTGCGCCGGCGCGTAGAACGCGCGGTCGCGTAGCTCGCGGGTGTCGTCGACACCGCCGTGGCTGGCGGCGTCGAGCTCGACGACGTCGATGCTGCCGGGCGCGTTGGGCGCCAGGGCCTGGCACGAGTCGCAGACCCCGCAGGGGGTGGCCGTCGGCCCCTGGGCGCAGTTCAGCGACCGGGCGAGGATCCGCGCCGAGGAGGTCTTGCCGCAGCCGCGCGGACCCGAGAACAGGTACGCGTGGTTGATCCGGCCGGCCTCCAGCGCGATCGACAGCGGCTCGGTGACGTGCTCCTGCCCCACCACTTCGGCGAAGGTTGCCGGACGGTACTTGCGGTAGAGGGCCACGGTCAGCAGGCTACCGGCGTCGTCCGACGACGATGCGGGCGCGGCAGGGTCGTCGGTTCACACTCGATCGCGGGCCAGCAACGACTCCGAGGCCGCCAGCAGCGCGCAGGTGGCCAGGCCGTCGACCGCGTCGCGCAGATCTGGAAGCGACGGGAAGGTCGGCGCGATCCGGATGTTCGTGTCGTTCGGATCCTTGCGGTACGGGAACGACGCGCCCGCCTCGGTCACTGCGATCCCCGCGTCCTTGGCCAGCGCGACGGTCCGCTTCGCCGTGCCGGGCAAGACGTCGAGGCTGATGAAGTAGCCGCCCTTGGGGTCGGTCCACGAGGCGATCTTGGAATCGCTGAGCCGCTGATCCAGGATCTCGGCCGCCAGCGCGAACTTCGGCGCCAGGATCTGCTGGTGCCGCAGCATGTGCAGGCGCACCCCGTCGGCGTCGCGGAAGAAGCGCAGGTGCCGCAGCTGGTTGATCTTGTCCGGTCCGATCGACTTCTTCCCCGCGTACTGCAGATACCAGGCGATGTTGCCCAGCGATCCGCCCAAAAAGCTGACGCCGGCGCCGGCGAAGGTGATCTTGGACGTCGACGCGAACACGTACGGGCGGTTGGGATTGCCGGCCGCCGCCGCCAGGCCGAGGACGTCGACCTGCCGGACGAAGTCGTGGGTCAGGGTGTGCACGGCGTACGCGTTGTCCCAGAACAACCGGAAATCGGGTGCGGCGGTCCGCATCTGGACGAGCCGCAGCACCGTGTCCCAGGAGTAGGTGACCCCGGTGGGGTTGCCGAACACCGGCACGGTCCACATGCCCTTGATGGCGGGGTCCGCGGCGACCAGTTCCTCGATCAGGTCGACGTCGGGCCCGTCGGACAGCATTGGGACACCGATCATCTCGATGCCCATCGTCTCGGTGATGGCGAAGTGCCGGTCATAGCCGGGGACGGGGCAGAGGAACTTGACGCTGGCCTCGTCCTTCCAGGGCCGCTGGGAATCCACGCCGCCGTAGAGCATCGAGAACGCGACGAGGTCGTGCATCAGTTCCAGGCTGGAGTTGTTTCCCGCGATCAGGTTCTGCACCGGGATGCCGAGCAGCTCCCCGAAGATGGCTCGCAGCTCCGGCAGGCCGTGCAGGCCGCCGTAGTTGCGGGTGTCGGTGCCCTCGCCGTCGCGGTACTCGTCGCCGGGCAGGCTCAGCAGCTGGTTGGACAGGTCGAGCTGGGCGGGCGCCGGCTTGCCGCGGGTCAGGTCCAGGGCCAGCTTTTTGGCCTGCAAATCCGCGTAATCCTGCTGGTGGCGAGCGTGTGCGGCGGCAAGCTCGGCAGGGCCGAGGGACTCCAGCGACACCATGGACCCTTTCGCTATCAAGGCGTGGGAGGTGGCGATCGCAAGCGCGGCCAGCCGGGCGCAGCGGGTCGCCACTCAATCGAATCCTGTGGCGATCGCAAGCGCGGCGGAGCCGGGCGCAGCGGGTCGGCACCCGTTTAACCTAGGGGACCCCGCGCACCCGACAGAGCCCATTGACCCTTGCTGCCTTCCGGCCCTGGGGGAGTTCACAGGATAGACGCCGCGCGGGGTCCACCGAGAGTCTAGTACCTTCCCCGGAGCAACCGGCGAACGCGGTCTGGCCCTCGGTTACCATGGCCACGGAGGATTCGCCTAGTGGCCTATGGCGCTCGCCTGGAACGCGGGTTGGGTTAACAGCCCTCGCGGGTTCAAATCCCGCATCCTCCGCCATCGGTCCGCCCCGCGGACACGCACAAAGCGGTTTGGTGTCGAGTCGGTCCCCTCAGGCCGGCTCGAACCAACCCAGCATGAGGAGGCTTATGGGGCGCAAGGTCGCCATCCTGTGGCACGCGTCATTCACGATCGCCGCCGGCTTCCTCTACTTCTTCTTCGTCTTGCCCCGCTGGCCTGAGTTGATGGGTGACACCGCGCATTCGTTGGGGACGGCGCTGCGCATCGTGACGGGCGCGCTTGTCGCGCTCGCGGCGCTGCCGGTGGTGTTCACCCTGCTGCGCACCCGCAAGCCGGAATTGGGCACCCCGCAGATGGCGCTGTCCATCCGGGTCGCCTCGATCGTGGCCCACGTGCTGGCCGGTGTGCTCATCGTCGGGACGGCGATCAGCGAGATCTGGCTGAGCCTGGACGTCGCCGGACGGTGGTTGTTCGGGATTTACGGGGCGGCCGCCGCGATCGCGTTGCTCGGTTTCTTTGCCTTCTATCTCTCCTTTGTCGCCGAGTTGCCGCCGCCGCCGCCGAAACCGATCAAGGCGAAAAAGCCCAAGAAGGCCAAGAAGGGGGGCCTCCGCCGCAAGAAGGGCGAGGAGGCCGACGAAGCAGGCGAAGCCGACGAGGCCGACAGCGCCGACGAAGCCGAAGAGGCCGAAGAGGCCGACGAGGCCACAGAGGCCGAAGCGAGCGAGCCGGACGAGACGGACGCGGCCACCGACGCAGCAGCCGAAGCAGCCCCCGACGAGCCCGCCGAGACCGAGGTAGCGCCGGTAGCCGACGCGACCGAGGAGAGCGAAGAGCCGCGGACCAAGTTGCAGAACCGCCGCCCGACGGGCAAGGGGTCGCACCGGATGCGGCGCAGGCGCACTCGGGCCGGCACCGCGGTCGACGACACCGTCGACCAAACCGCCGACGAGGACTAGCGGCCTCGGTCGACCGACCCTCCCGCGGCAACGTCGGCTGCCGAATCTTCCTATTAGGCCTACTAAGAACCCCCGCGATTCCCTATGCTGAGCGAGTGCCAAACAACTATCGAGTGGTTCAGTGGAACACCGGCAACGTCGGCAAGAGCTCGCTGAAGTCGATCGTCACCAACCCCACGCTGGAATTGGTCGGGTGCTTCGCCTGGTCGAAGGACAAGGTCGGGCGCGATGCCGGTGAGCTCGTCGGGATCGCGCCGGTGGGCGTCGCGGCCACCAACGACGTCGACGAGCTCCTGGCCCTCAAGCCGGATTGCGTGGTCTACAACCCGATGTGGTTCGACGTCGACGAGCTGGTCCGCATCCTGTCCGCGGGCGTCAACGTGGTGACCACCGCGTCGTTCATCACCGGCGGGAACCTCGGCGACGACCGCGAGCGCATCGCGGAGGCCTGCCAGAAGGGCGGCTCCACGATCTTCGGGTCCGGCGTCAGCCCGGGTTTCGCCGAGCTGCTGGCCATCGTGTCGGCGATGGTGTGCAACCGGATCGACAAGGTCACGGTCAACGAGGCCGCCGACACCACGTTCTATGACTCGCCCGAGACAGAGAAGCCGGTGGGCTTCGGCCAGCCGATCGACCATCCGGACCTGCCGGCGATGGCGGCGAAGGGGACGGCGATCTTCGGCGAGGCCGTCCGGCTGGTGGGCGACGCCCTCGGCGTCGAGCTCGACGAGGTGCGCTGCGTCGCCGAGTTCGCCCAGACCACCGAGGACCTCGTGATGGCGTCCTGGACCATCCCCGCGGGACACGTCGCGGGCACGTACATCAGCTGGCAGGGAATCGTCAACGGACAGACCCTGATCGACCTGAACGTGCGGTGGCGCAAGGGGCAGACGCTCGATCCGGACTGGAAGATCGAGCAGGACGGCTGGGTCATCCAGATCGACGGGCAGCCCACGGTGACCACCAAGGTGGGGTTCCTGCCGCCGCCCTACTTCGAAGCCACCACCATCGAAGAGTTCATGGACCTCGGCCACATCATGACCGCGATGCCGGCCATCAACGCGATCCCCGCCGTCGTCGCCGCGGCACCCGGCATCGCCACCTACGCCGACCTCCCGCTGACGCTGCCCCGCGGCAACGCGCACATCGGGTCATAGCGCCGCGCTGCGCCGCCGGGCGGGTTTGGCGTAGCGCGCGCCCAGCGGCGGCACCGCGAGCGGCTCCTGATCGCGGACCGCCTCGATGGCGTTGCGCAGCGGACGCGCAAGGCCCGCAAAGGATCCCATGTCGAACAGCAGCGGCGTCAGCAGCCGGTTGTGCACGAAGCCGAAGGAGCTGCCGGTCTCGGGGTCGGCCCAGCCGAGCGTTCCGCCCAGCCCGACGTGGCCGAAGCCGCGGAGCAGGCCGGGAACCGGCGACTCGTGGTACCCGAGGTGAAAAGGCATGGGCACCACCATGTTTGCGTCGGGCCACTTCCGCCGCGCCTGCCCGGCGAGCCCCCGTGCCAGCTCGTCGGACAGGAACTTCTTGCCGTCGATGCGGCCGTCGTTGGCCAGCGCGGCGAACATCTTGGCCAGTCCCCGCCCGGTCACCACGCCGTTGGCGGCCGGGACCTCGCCGTCCAGGAACGGGGTGTCTCCCTTGATCAGCGAGATGACGCCCGGGAAGTACATCGCGCCGAGCGCCCCGGAGAAGGGCAGGCCGGCCAGTCGCGGCGCGATGAAGTTGAACACCGGGGCACGCAGCCGCCCCTGCGGTATCAGGATTTCGGCGGCCGTCGTCGGTGAACCTCGCGGGGGGCGGCCCAGGTGCAGCCCGTCGGTGTCCAGCGGACGGGCGACCTCCTGGCGGATCAGCTCGCGCATCCCCTTACCGGTCACCGCCCGGGCCAGACCCGACAACAGCCACCCGTAGGTGAGCGCGTGGTAGGCCTGCACGCCGCGCAGATGATCGACGGGCGCGGCCGCCAGCCGATCCTCCATCAGCAGGTGGTCCATCAACTCGGTTTTGGTGACGCCCCGAAGGTGCGACAACCCGGATCGGTGCCGCAAGACGTCGCGGACCGTGATCTCGGCCTTCCCGTTGGCGCCGAACTCGGGCCAGTATTGCGCGACGGGCGCGTCGTAGGACAGCAGGCCGCGGTCGGCGAGCCGGTGTATCACGGTCGACGCGATGCCCTTGGTAGCCGAGAACACCATCGCGCCGGTGTCGGCGGTCCAGCGCTGGGTGCCGGCCCGGTCCGACCACCCGGTCCAGACGTCCACGACGGACACGCCGTCGACATAGACGCTCAGGGCTCCCCCGCCGAACCGGCGGCCGGGGAACAGCTGGGAGAACAGCTTGACGACGTTGGCGAAGCGCGGGTCGGCGGCGCCGGACACACCGCGTGGCAAACCATCGCCGGTGATCAGCAGGGTCGACGGTGTCACTGCGCCGCGACGTCTGGAGTGGTCATCCGAATGAAGCTATCAGTCGGGTTGTCGCGGGGGCTCGGGATTCTCACCGGGGATTTGATCGGGCGGCGCGTCCCTCAGATAGCGGCGCAGCCGCAGCAGCTGATTGACCACCATGCCGATGCCCAGCAACATCAGGCCCGCCACTACTGCCACCACGATCGCGGTGCTCACAGCGTCCATGATGACAGGGCCGGTGTTTCGATATCTGCTGCTCCCGGGTAGCCAGCACGCCATGAGCGCCGAAGACAAGTTGAAGAATAAGATCGAGGACCTCGGCGGCCGCGCCAAGGAAGCCCTCGGCAAAGCCACGGGCGATGCCCAAACCCGGGACGAAGGGCGGGCCGATCAAGCGAAGTCCGCGTTGAAAGACGCCGGCGAAAAGGTGAAGGACGCGTTCAAAAAGTAATGACAATCCGGAATGTGTTGGCCGTCCGGTCGATGCGCCGCCTGCCGCTGCCCTTGTTGGCAGCGGCAGCCGTATTCGGCTCACCGGTCGCGAGCGCGCCCTCGGCGACGGCCGAACCGTGTCCCGACGTCGAGGTGGTGTTCGCCCGGGGATCCGGCGAGCCGCCCGGCATCGGCGGCATCGGCCGGCCGTTCGTGGACGCGCTGCGCTCGGAGATCGGCGCCAAGTCGCTGACGGTGTATGCGGTGAACTACCCCGCCAGCACCGACTTCGACAATCCCGCGTTCCCGGGGACCGTCATCGACGGAATCCGCGACGCCAGTTCGCACATCGAGTCCATGGTGGCGAGTTGCCCCAACACCCGCGAGGTGCTCGGCGGCTACTCGCAGGGCGCCGCGGTGGCCGGCTACACCACCTCGGCCACCGTGCCGCCGGGCGTTCCCGCTGACAAGGTGCCGCCGCCGATGCCGCCGGCCATCGCGCAACACGTCGCCGCCGTCACGCTGTTCGGCACGCCGACGGGGCAGTTCCTGCAGAAGTACAACGCGCCGCCGCTCACCATCGGGCCGCTGTATGCGCCCAAGACGATCCAACTGTGCGCGCCGGGCGATCCGGTCTGTGCCAGCGGCGGCGACGGGGGCCTGGCCGCCCACACCTCCTACCCGGGAAACGGCATGACCAGCCAGGCCGCCGATTTCGTCGCCGGCCGCCTGTAGGCCGGCATGCGGGTCCTCATCACGGGCGGTACGGGCTTTGTCGGCGGGTGGACCGCCAAGGCCGTTTTCGACGCGGGACACTCGGTGCGGTTCCTGGTCCGCAACCCGGCGAAGCTGCAGACCACCGTCGCGAAGCTGGGTGTGGACACCTCGGACTTCGCCGTCGCTGACATCACCGACCGCGTCGCGGTGCGAGACGCGTTGCAGGGATGCGACGCCGTCGTGCACAGCGCCGCCCTGGTGGCCACGGATCCGCGCCAGACGCCGCAGATGCTCGCCACCAACATGCAGGGCGCCCAGAACGTGCTCGGCCAGTCCGTCGAGCTCGGTCTGGATCCGATCGTGCATGTGTCGAGTTTCACCGCGCTGTTCCGTCCGGACCTGGAGACGCTGACGGCGGACCTGCCGGTGGTGGGTGGGGCCGACGGCTACGGAACGTCCAAGGCGCAGGTCGAGATCTATGCCCGCGGCCTGCAGGATGCGGGCGCGCCGGTCAGCATCACCTATCCGGGGATGGTGCTCGGGCCGCCGGTCGGCGACCAGTTCGGTGAGGCCGGCGAGGGCGTGCGAGCGGCCGTGCAGATGCATGCGATCCCGGGGCGCAGCGCGGCATGGCTGATCGTCGACGTCCGCGACCTGGCCGCCCTGCACGCGGCGTTGCTCGAACCCGGGCGCGGGCCGCGGCGCTACACCGCGGGCGGCCACCGGGTGCCCGCCGCCGACCTCGCGAACCTGCTCGGCCAGGTGGCCGGGACGCCGATGGTGGCGGTCCCGATCCCCGACACCGCGCTGCGGGTGGCCGGGGCGGTGCTTGATCGGGCGAATCGCTTCCTGCCCTTCGAGACCCCGTTCACCTCGGCGGGAATGCAGTACTACACCCAGATGCCGGCGTCCGACGATTCCCCGAGCGAACGAGAACTGGGCATCACCTATCGCGATCCGCAGCAGACGGTGGCGGACACGTTCGCGGCGATGCGCGCGGAAAGCGAATAGCCGCAACGCCGTTCAGGGCCGTTCAGGCGGGTGTGATCTCCAGGCCGACGTGCACCTTGTCGATGCCGCCGCGGACGATCGTGTGCGCGTAGAACCACCACGCGTGGTACCAGTACCGCTTGAGGACGGCGTTGTACACGCGCCGCGTCTCGGACTTCGGCAGTACCCGGGCGACGGCCTCGACCTCGTCGCTCTTGGGCTTGCCCAGCGCCGCGCTCTTGGCGATCGTCACCCTGGGCGTGTTGTTAATCCGCTTGGTTTTCCACGAACCGTCGTCGGTGATCACCAACAGCTTGCCGTCGCCGTCGGGCGCCCCCCAGACCGGGGTCGGCTTGGGCCGACCGTCCTTGGTGAACGTGGTCAACAGCAGGTACTTGGATCGGATGACGTCGCTGAAACTGGGGGCCATGACACCTCCATTGCCCCGTCGCGCCAGTTCCTAATCATGGTCGGCACGACCCTGGGCTAAGCTTTTGGGCGATTGCCCAAAAGGCTACGCATCCCTGCGGGAAAGACGTACACCATGACCGCCCCCCGACGGCCGAAGGCGCGCGACTCCACCACTCGCGACATGCTGATCGACGCGACGATCCATATCATGGTCGAGGACGGCTACGCCGCGGCCACGTCGCGGCGGGTGGCGAACGAGGCCGGCGTCAAACCAGCGCTGGTCCACTATTACTTCCCAACCATGGACGAGCTGTACCTCGACGTCTTCCGGCGCGGGGCCGCCGCCTATCTGGAGCGCCAAAAGCAGGCGCTGGCCTCCGACCGCCCACTGCACGCCTTCTGGCAAACCCTCATCGAGCCGAAGGACACCCGGCTGCTGTTGGAGTTCATGGGGCTGGCCAACCATCGCAAGGAGATCGGGGCAGAGATCGCGGCGTGGTCGGAGCGATGGCGCGAAACGCAAACCACCGCATTGAATTTCATCGTCCGCGAACACGGATTGGACCGGGGCGAATTTCCGCCCGCGGGGATCGCGGTCATCATCGCGGCGATCGGCCGCATGCTGATCCTGGAACAGGCGCTCGGCACCACGGCGGGCCATGACGAAGCCGTCGCCCTCGTCAACCGGCTCATCGACCGTTTCGAGTTGCCCTCTTAGCGCCCGTTAAGGCAGCACGACCCGCAGCCGCTCCCAGCCGCGCACCGTGGACGTCGACGCCAATTGTGCGGTGTCGTAGTCGATGTCCCATTCCGGCCAACGGTTGAGGATCTCGTCGAGCGCGACGCGGCCTTCCAGGCGGGCCAGGTTGGCGCCCAGGCAGTAGTGCACGCCCTTGCCGAACGTGATGTGCGAGATGTTGTCGCGTCGGATGTTGTAGGTGTCCGGATCGGTGTAGCGGCGGGGGTCGCGGTTGGCGGCGCCGAAGAGCAGCAGCATGGCGCTGCCGGCCGGCACCGTCGTGCCGTAGCACTCGAAATCCCGCGCCATCCAACGGGCGACGTGGGGGCCGGTGGGTTCGAAGCGCAGCGTCTCGTCGACGGTGCGGGTCAACAGGGACCGGTCCCGGTACACCTCTCGGCGCTGATCCGGGTGCTCCGCGAGCACCTTGGCCAGCCAGCCGATCAGCCGGCCGGTCGTCTCGTTACCCGCCCCGGCGACAACCTGGGTGTAATGCAGCACCTCTTTACGGGTCAGCTTGCGGTGCACACCCTGGTCGTCGTCGAACTCGACGTTGAGCAGCGTCGTCATCAGGTCGTCGGACGGATTCTTCGAACGCCATTCGACGTAGTCGGCGTAGATCCGGCCGTCGGCGATGGAGTCGGCGTTGGCGACCTTCAGGGGGGCGCCGGGCTTGGTGCGCAGGTTGGCGTCGTTGGCGTCGCGCACCGAGACCTGCTCGGATTCCGGGATTCCCAACAGCATCCCGATCACCCGCATCGGCATCATCGATGCCAGCTCGGCGATGATGTCGAATCCCCCGGACCCGACGAGTGGGTCCAGGCACCGAACGCAGTACTGCCGAATCTGGTCCTCGAGGGCGGCCATCCGGCGCGGCGTGAAGACGCGGGACATCAGGCCGCGCAGCCTCGTGTGTTCGGGGGGGTCCTGGAACATCATCACGCCGCCGGGCATCTCGAACTTCGACTGGACCAGCTCGAGGATGTCGCTTCGCTTGTTGGAGAAAGTTTCCCAGTTGGCCAATCCGCGCTCGACGTCGGAATGCCGTGACAGCGCCCAGAAGTCGTACTTTTCGTTGTAGTAGATCGGGGCTTCATCGCGCAGCCGCGCATAGGTCGGATACGGGTCGGCGTTGATGCCCACGTCGTAGGGGTCGTAGTAGACGTCGGTGTCATTGGTGACGGTCATCGATTTCCTCACTTCGGGCAGCCGCCGGCATCCCTGCGCCCGTCGATTTTGGGCGATCGCCCAAAATCGTGGCGCAGGCCATGTCTAGCAGCATCTCCGCGAATCCGTCAAGGTCGCCAAGCCGTGCGCGATGATGATCCGGTGGCATACGACAAGGCGGCGACCGGGCTCCTGGTGATCGACCCCTACAACGACTTCATTTCCCCGGGCGGGAAGGTGTGGGACCGGCTGAAAGGCGTCATCGAAGGCAATGGCTGCGTCACCCACATGCAGCAGGTGCTCGACGCGGCGCGCGGCGCGAACCTCCGCGTCTTTTATGCCCTGCATCGCCGTTACCGGCCGGGCGACTACGAAACGTGGAAGCACATCGCGCCGGTGCAGCGGGCCGCCTGGTCGCGCAAGACGTTCGAATACGGCACCTGGGGCGGCGAGATCCGTCCCGGGTTCGAACCGCAACCCGGTGACGTCGTCGCTCACGAGCACTGGTGTTCCAGCGGTTTCGCCAACACCGACTTGGATCTGCAACTCAAGCGCCACGGCATCGAGCAGGTCATCGTCATGGGCTTGATCGCGCATACCTGCGTGGAGGCGACGGTGCGGTTCGCCGCCGAACTCGGCTACGACGTCACCGTGGTCCGCGACGCCACGGCCGACTATTCGGACACCGAGATGCGCGCCGCCCTCGAGGTCAATCTGCCCAACTACGCCTCGGCCATCGTAACCGCCGACGAGGCCGTCGCCGCGATCGCCGCGCTCTAGGCCGGGCCCGTGAGGGCGTCGACGTGGTAGCGGCTGGCCGTCCAGGGCGGCGAATCCGCCGCGGGCGTGAGGGTGATGGTCAGCTGCGCTTTGCCCGCGGTGACCGACTGCGGCACCAGGTAGGTGTCGTCCAGCCAGCGGTGAAAGGTGTTGCTGCGCGGCTGAAGCCACGTGCCCGCGGGCACGCCGTCCACCGCGACGTCCGCCGATTGGAAGCCGGTCGCCTGGTCCGACGTGCGGCGCAGCAGGACACCGTGGTTGCCCGGATCAACCTGGACATGGAACGTGATCGCGCCCTGGGTGCTGCGGACGGAGCCGACGAGGGGCAGGGTGTCCTCGGTGCCCTCGTATTCGCTGACCAGCAGCTGATCGGTGGCGTCGGCATCGGTGTAGCCGTGCAGGACGCGATCGACGGGGTCGGCGGGGCGGACGTCGTCGCTGCCGGTGAGGACCGCGTCCGGCTGTGTGTAGAGGAATGCCGTTGAGCTGTAGTCGGGTTGGACCATGTTGCGCTTGCCGTGCTCGATGCCGAAGCGGAGTGCGGAGTGATACCCGATCGCGTCGGCGAGCATGATCCGGTAGACGGCGACGCAGTAGTCCGCGCACCCGCCGGTCGCCGTGCGCTGGTCGGGCTGGCCGTTGAGCGGGTCGCTGAAGTGGGTGCCGTCTTTGAAGTACCAGCCACCCTCGTAGAGGTCCTCGGTGCCGGTGCCGTACCACTGCGGGGATGCGGCGCCGTCGGTGTAGACCCGCTCGGCGCCTTCGAGAAAGTAAGGGGCGCCGTCGCTGAACGCCGTTTTGGTCCGCTGGCCCCGTATGGTGTGGCTGACGCCGACGAATTTGCCGTGGCCCTGTTCGTCGGCGAACACCCAGTCCTGGCCCTGGATGGTCGGGCCGGCATGGGCGCGGGCGGTGAAGTAGCCGGCGCGGCCGCTGGCCAGCGCCGCCGCCCATTGCGCGTCGGGCGTCGTCGTGACGTCGCCGGCGATCCCCGGCACCGTGGCGGCGGTGGTGTTGACGAGGGTGACGCGGGTCGAGTTCGCGAAAGGCATTGGCCACCAATCCCACAAGACCAGCGACCCGTCGGGCTGTGGATCGGCGGCGAACATCAGCGATCGCACGGGGTTGGCGCCGAGTCCCGCGCCGAAGAACTCCCCCAGGGGCGCGTCGACCAAGGTCCGGCCGTCGAATTCGATCCGCAGGCGCAATCCGGTCAGGAGTTGATCCGCCGCGGCGGGCAGCCGCAGCCGCAGCGCCGAGATGCTGCCCGGACCGCTCGTCTCGGCGACGGTTTGTTCGGTCCCGGCAGGGAGATCGATGACCCGATTGCTCTGCGTTGCAGTGCCTGTCGCCGGTTTGGGGTCGGCGGTCCCCGCGGCGCGCAGGGTGTCCAACACATCGAGCGCGGGATCGGCGGGCGAAAAGGTAGTTATCCCAGCGGCATTCGGGAACTGTCGATAGTCGACGTGGTAGTACTCCAGATGGGACGCGACGCTGATCCGCATCGACCGCCGATAGGGCATCGGCACCTTGATATAGACCCCGCCCGGCGACTGGGCGGCGTTGGCCACCAGCGGCCACGCGAACGGGGCGCCCAGTTCCCCGTCGACCAGCGATTGCAGCGGTGTGTCCACGACGGTCTGCCCATCCAGCTCGATGCGGATGTGCCCGATGGCACGCACATTGCCCCCGTCACGGGTAAACCAGATCGAATCAACTTCCCCGGCACCGTGATCCTCCGCGATGACGCAGCCCGCGCCGCCCGGCGCCAAACACCCGCCGGTGCCGTTGCGGTTACCGGTCGAAATGTCGAAATCGCCGCCGCTGCGATCGAAACTCGACACCTGCAGGGTCTGCGATTCGGCGTCCAGATAGGGCAGCCGATCCAACCGGCGGTAGGTGTCCCAGCCGACCGTCTTCTCGCCGAGACCGGCGGCCGGCGGCTCGGCCGCTGCGGGCGCGATGACGCAGGCGGCGGCCCACAGCATCAGCGCGCAGGCCGCAGTCCACGCCCGAGAAGCCACCGGCATAACAACGGAGCTTACTTTTCTTCGGGCCTGATGCCGTCTCCGCCTCTGCCGCACGAAACACCTTCGCGGTGTTGCCAGTTCGCACCATGCGACCGGCATCGGTGCGGCGGAAACGCGCCATTCCAGTCTAAAAATTGGCCCGCCGCGATGGACTTCAATCAGTTGACGTAAATCGACGCTATTTCACTGAATCCCATGGCATTCCGCATTGTACTCACGTACTATAACGCTTCTCGGGCGTAAGAATTCTCCTACGAAGGGAGTGGTTATGTCTGGATTGAAATACAAGGTTGTTCTTCTCGGCCTTCTCCTCACCTTCACCGCACTGACGGCGTCGGGATGCACCCTGCCCCTCACTGTCGACTGCTCACCGGTCGCCACCTGCACGTTGTAGGGCCGAACTTCGGCCATCAGGTGCTTCCGCCGTTGGCACCCATTACCAGGTAGGGCCCATTTGTACTTATCAATGCGGCGTTAATGGCATTGGGTGCCAGTTACTCGCACAGCCGAAGCCGATACATCCCCTCGTATATCGGACGACGCCGTGACAATGCTAACGCGGTCGTGCGGCGTGAAGTCGTTGGGCACCAACGGTTTACATCGATCGCCGGGGCCCGCTCCGGTCACTTTGAGCATGACCGACACCTCAGCGACGCGATGGCGTGCGCATCCTTCGGGCCGTGCGCACGCTCTTCGCGAATTTCTTGCTGAGCCTGTGCGGGTTCGGGGTAAACTGATCGCCTGAGCGAAAGAGCGCTGAAAGCGGTCAGCCCCGAAACCCTGGCAGTTCGGGTAGAGAAACTCGTGTGACTGGGGCGTGTATCGCCTAAACCACTGGGGCGCAAAGGCTCTGTCCAACCATTGCCGGCGAGTGATACCGTTTGAGATGCTCGCATGGTCCGGTGGTTCGTCTATACGAGAGGGGTAAGCGCGGGCCCAGCGTGACCCGGGTAGCCCATCACCTCCGACTGACCCCGTGACGGATTTCGGGCTACTTCTTCCCGTTCCTGCGATCCGTATCCCGGCTGGGCTGAACGCGTTTGGGCTCCCCGGGCATCTTCGGATAGTTCGGCGGATACGGCATGTCACCCAAGCCACGCTCTTCGTCGGCCTCGGCCATTTCCAGCAGCGACGCGATCGACTGGGCAACATCATCCATTGCGGCCCAAGGGTCTTCCCGGCGCGCGACCAGCTCGGGCACGGTCGCCATGGTGTAGTCGTCCGGCTCGGCACCGGCCAATTCGTCCCAAGTCAGCGGCATCGACACCGTCGCGATCGGCGTGCGTCGCACCGAA
Source organism: Mycobacterium sp. 3-98 (assembly GCF_035918355.1). Lineage (NCBI taxonomy): Bacteria > Bacillati > Actinomycetota > Actinomycetes > Mycobacteriales > Mycobacteriaceae > Mycobacterium > Mycobacterium sp. 3-98. The sequence continues at coordinate 169,379 of NZ_CP142360.1, forward strand.
TAGGCCGACGCCATGGTCCGATCCCGGGCGTTCTGGTTGAAGTCGACGAAGATGCGCTCGCCCCGTTCTTCCTTCCACCATGCGGTGGTGACGGCGTCGGGCGCACGGCGCTCCACTTCACGGGCCAGCGCGATGCCCGCGCGGCGCACCTCGACGAAATCCCAGTCGGTGGCGATCCGCAGGAAGACGTGGATCCCGCGACCCCCGGATGTCTTCGGGTAGCCCACCAGACCGAGCTCGTCGAGCAGCGGCCGCAACACGTCGACCGCGACGGTGCGCGCCTGTTCGAATGCGACGCCGGGCTGCGGATCCAGATCGATGCGCAGCTCGTCGGGGTGGTCGGTGTCGGGGCAGCGCACCTGCCACGGGTGCAGGGTGATCGTGCCCATCTGCGCCGCCCACACGATCGCGGCGGGATGGGTGACCTTCAGCGCGTCGGCGGTCCGCCCCGACGGGAACGTCACCTGGCACGTCTCCAGGTAGTCCGGGTGGTGCTGGGGAATCCGCTTCTGATAAATCTCCTCGCCGTCGATGCCGTCCGGGAACCGCTGCAGGTGGCTGGGCCGGTCGCGCAGCGTGTCGAGCATCGGGCCGCCGGCGACGGCGCGGTAGTACTCGACCAGGTGCCGCTTGGTGCCCTTCGATCCCAGCTTGGGGAAATACACCTTGTCGGGATTGGTCAGGCGGACCGCGACACCGTCGACGTCGACCTCTTCTGCAGCAGCCATACCACCGATTCCAGCACAATCAGGCTATGGACCTCCCTGTCATGCCGCCGGTGTCGCCGATGCTGGCCAAGTCGGTTCGCGCTATCCCGCCCCACGCGTCGTACGAGCCCAAGTGGGACGGATTCAGGTCGATCTGTTTCCGCGACGGCGACGACGTCGAGCTCGGCAGCCGCAACGAGCGGCCGATGACCCGCTACTTTCCGGAGTTGGTCGCCGCGGTCAGGGCCGAGCTGCCGGAGCGCTGCGTGATCGACGGGGAGATCGTCATCGCCACCGACCACGGCCTGGACTTCGAGGCGCTGCAGCAACGCATTCACCCGGCCGACTCGCGGGTGCGGATGCTCGCCGAGGCGACGCCCGCGTCCTTCATCGCGTTCGACCTGCTGGCGCTCGGCGGCGACGACTACACCCGGCGGCCGTTCAGCGAGCGGCGGGCGGCCCTGGTCGATGCGGTGGGCGGATCGGGTCGCTCGATCCATGTCACGCCGGCGACGACCGATCTGGGCACCGCGCAGCGATGGTTCGACGAGTTCGAGGGCGCCGGCCTCGATGGCGTGATCGCCAAGCCCCTGGACGTCACCTACCAGCCGGACAAGCGGGTGATGTTCAAGATCAAGCACGAACGGACCGCGGACTGTGTGGTCGCCGGCTATCGGGTCCACAAGTCCGGCGCCGACGCGATCGGGTCGCTGCTGCTGGGGCTCTACCAGGACGACGGGCAGCTGGCCTCGGTCGGCGTCATCGGCGCCTTCCCGATGGCCGAGCGGCGCCGCCTGTTCGCCGAACTGCAGCCGCTCGTCACCGACTTCGCGGACCATCCGTGGAACTGGGCCGCCCACGAGGCCGGCGAGCGAACGCCCCGCAAAAACGAATACTCGCGGTGGAACGCCGGCAAGGACCTCTCGTTCGTGCCGCTGCGGCCCGAGCGCGTGGTCGAGGTCCGCTACGACCACATGGAGGGTCGGCGGTTTCGCCATACCGCGCAGTTCAATCGGTGGCGTCCGGACCGCGACCCGCGCTCGTGCACCTACGAACAGCTGGAACAGCCGGTGACGTTCAGCCTCGGCGAGATCGTGCCGGGCCTCGGCCCGGGCTGAAAGGAAGGGTTCCTTCCGCGACGCTGCGGCCATCACGACCCGCGATTACCGCGGATCTGAAACGCCTTGCGGCACTGGTTAGTTTGCCTCCGCCGGGCATACCTTCGGACACAAGAGCCAGGTGCCCGGACGGCTTTCAACGTCGGTTAGCTGGGTCAGGTCCACACCGTGGTGCCGTCAGACCACTGTCAGTCGTACAAGTGAAAGGTCGCGTTAAGTGGTCACCCCATGTCGATCCTGATAGTCAGGGCCAGGGTCAAGACGGCGACAACCGCGAGCAGAATTGTGTCCGTCCTGCCAAGGCGTGGCACGTCGGCTGTGCGCAGGCGCAATTCGCGCGCGATCAGGAAGAGCGGGAACATCACGCTGACGGCGATGAAGAACGATCCCACAATGTACAGCCAGACGAATCGCAGGTTGTATTTCCTGGCTTCGATCACCATCAGAATGACGGCACTCAGGGCCAGCATCAGGGCGTCGGCTGTGATATTGCGCGAGGCCGCAGTCGTTTTGGTGTCGCGCCAGAAATTAACGAAAAAGTCGGTCGGGCTGTGAACGTACGTGATTGTCTGGCTCCACGTCGCGATGAGCGCGGCGACCGCGATAGCGCCGTAGACGATGCAAAGAATTTTGCGGGACGTAGGGACCGATGATGCTTGGTCCGCTCGGTCGGTTGTAGTCATGCCTCAAGGTAGAACGAACCAAACGGGCGATGGCACAAAATGGCCCATTCACTCGTAGCCCGGAGCCTGCGTTGCCAATGGTGTATGCGGCGCAAGGCAATCGACTCGGCAAAGAAGACTTCGCTCTAGCACGGCGGACATTGCCGATATGCCGATGGTGGCCTTGTCCAAGGGCGTGGTTAACGCTCCATGCCAATTCGGTGATCCTGTCCAAAACACCGGGCTTGATTCGCATTGGTGCGCGCGTCGGCGTGGTCGCGAACGAACGAATCCGTTGATGCCCCAATCCCGTAGGAGGATTGATTCCGCCAGCTAGTTGGTTGTCGGTGGTGGTTGGGGTTGGAAGGGGTCATACCACCACCAGTCGGCCCGCTCACCGGTAGGTCCCGGACACGGTGGCACCGCGGGCGGGGGTCGGGTGGGTGGGTGCGCGAGTGAGCCCGGGCTCAGGATTTGGCCGGCCTCGTCGGTGACGGTCAGGCCGTCGGCGGGTCCGGTGAGGGTGATGGCGCCCCGGTGATGCAACCGGTGGTGATAGGGGCAGACCAGCACCAGGTTGGCCAACTCGGTGGGGCCACCGTCTTCCCAATGCCACAGGTGATGGGCGTGCAGGCCACGGGTGGCCCCACAACCGGGCACCACACAGGTGCGGTCGCGGTACTCCAGCGCGCGGCGCAGCCGCCGATTGATCACCCGCGTGGTCCGGCCCGCCCCAATGACCTCACCGTCGCGTTCGAACCACACCTCACAGGTGGCATCACAAGTCAGCAAGCGGCGCTCGGCATCCGAGAGCAGCGGACCCAAATGCAGCCCCGCCACGCGGCGCCCCACATCGAGGTGGGCCACCACCGTGGTGTGCTGCCCATGCGGGCGCCGAGTCGCCTCGACGTCCCAGCCCGCCTCGACCAGACGCATCAACGCATCGACCGTACTCGGCAACGGGGGCCGCTGATCGGATGAACCCGCGCCGTTTGCGTGATCGTGTTTCCACTGCGCGGTCAACGCCTCACGATGCGCGGCCAGCGCCGCATCGAACTTCGCCGCATCATGATGGCCCAGCGTGATCCGATAACAACCGCCCCACTCATCGCAGGACTTGGTGAACGAGGGCTCGGGCTCGGGCCGCGGGCCGGGGTCGGGTCGCGGTTCCAGCTTCACCGCGGTACGCAACTGATTGACCGTTGCCACCGCGGCCAGCTCCGCATAATGCGCATCAGACCCCTCACCCGCGCGCGCCGCGATCACACCCACCTGATCGGCCGACAGCCGACCCTCCCGCAGGCCGGCGGCGCAGCGCGGAAACTCCTCGAGCCTGCCCGCAATCGCGGCCAGCGTGTGCGCGTTCGCCGACGAACACCCCAGCTTCCAGGCCACCAACGCCGGCACCGACCGCGCCCCGGTCACACCACACAACCCGTCACGATCAATCTCGGCCACGATCTCCACAATGCGCCCATCAATCGCATTGCGCTGACCCGCCAACTCCGCCAACTCCCCGAACAGCACCTCAAGGCGGTCACTCGCAGTGACCACCACAGCGTCAGCGGACGCGATCGACGACATGACCACATCATCACAACCACCACCGACAAAACCCGGCCACCCAAACAACGCCCGCCCACCCGAAGCTCAACCCAAAAGCCAACCTGTGGAGGAACTTCCAACTGTGGATAACTTCGAATGCACACGTTTAACGCCCGCCGAAGCGGGCACGCGGCCCGTATGTCAGTCACAGCGTTTCAAGACCTGCCGTTGGCCGACCGCGACCGGAAATGGGACGGTGGCGCCGCGGAGAAACGGGTCCGCAAGTGGGCCGGCGCCGAGGAGGCCCCGAACCAGAAGTACCGCGACGCCCACGTCTGGTACGACGGCGACAAAAAGGACAATTTCACCGGTTACAAGCTGCTGATCGCCGACGTCATCGGAGGAACCCTCAAGGCAGTGCCGCGCGGGGTGATGGCCGCCGGCGCGATCATGGACGGCGCGCGCGGCGGCATCGACGTGCCCCACTCCGATGTCGATCGGGTCAAAAGCCACCTGGCGAAGTACTACAAGAAGATGGACGAAAGCCCTCCCTGGGAGCGCTGAACCCTGGGAGCGCCGATCAGATCGCGAGCGTCAGCTGCGACAGTCCGCGCAGCGTGACGTTGGTCTTGTACTGCGGTTCGCCGTCCAACCGTGCGTTCGGGAAACGCGCGGCGACCGCCGCCAGCGCCACGCTGGCCTCCATCCGGGCCAGCGGCGCACCCAGGCAGTAATGCGCCCCGCGGCCGAATCCCAAGTGCCGCAGGTTCTTCCGCTCCGGATCGAACACATCGGACCGGTCGTATTCGGCGGGGTCACGGTTGGCGCCGGCGAGCAGCAGCATCATGACATCACCCGCGGGCACCTCGACGCCCCCAATCACCATGTCGGCGAGCGCAATTCGACCAGCCAGCTGTACGGGCGGGTCGTAGCGCAGGGTCTCCTCCACGATCGCGGGCGCTCGGTCGGCGTCGGCGCCCAGGGCTGCCCACTGACCTGGGTTGCGCAGCATGGCCAACACGGCGTTCCCGATGAGGTTCACCGTGGTCTCGTGACCCGCGATGAGCAGCAGGTTGCAGGTCGAGACGATCTCTTCCTCGGTCAGTTGATCCCCCGACTCCTCCACGGCGATCAACCCCGACAGCAGGTCCTCGCCGGGTCGTGACCGGCGCTTGTCGATCAGGCCGTGGAAGTAATCACGCAGCCACGTACCGGCCTGTTGTCGCTCATTGGCGACGTCCGCCGGCACGCCGGTGATCGTCGAAAACGGGTCCAGCGCCTGGGCGAGCAACGCCGACGCGCGGCTGAACTGCGGCTCGTCCTCGAGGGGCACACCGAGCAACCGGCAGATGACCGCGACCGGCAGGGGATAGGCGAAATCCTCGACGACTTCGAACTGGCCCTTCTCGGCGACCCGGTCGAGCAATCCGTCGACCAGCGAGCGGATGTCGGGTTGCAGCGCGCTCACCACCCTCGGCGCGAACGCCTTGCTGACCAGCTTGCGCAGCCGGGTGTGATCGGGCGGGTCGAGGAACAAGAATCCCGGCGGGCCCTGCCTGGGCGGTGCGGTGCCGGCCTCGGCCTGCTGCTTCGCGACCGTCGAGTTGGCGTTCTCGCTGCTCGACGACGGGTGCCGCAACACCTCGTCGCAGTCGCGGTAGCTCAAGAAGACCGCCAGGTTGGCGTCGGGCAGCTGCAACGGCCCGCGGTCGCGGAACTGCGCGCACAGCCGATACGGGTCGGCCCGGTTGGCGGGGTCCAGCAGCTGCAGCAATAGCCCCTGGGATTCGGTGGCTTCGGTGGGCGCGGTCGTCATCCTGACATTGTGCCCGCCCCCGATCCGCCGGGCCGCGCCCGTTCAGCGGCGCAGAAACGCCACAATATGGCGGGCCAGTTCTTCGCCGGCGTCCTCCTGCAGGAAATGTCCGGCGCCGCGGATCACCGGGTGGTCGATCCCCTGCGCGCCGCGCATCTCGCGCTGAAAGATCGCGGCCATCGGCCCGGTGATGGGGTCGCTGTCACTGAAGGCGACCAGCATCGGCGTCGGACTCACCGACAGCTTGGCCCACGCGGCCTTGTTGGCCGCCGCGGCGGGATCGTCCGGAGAGGTGGGCACCAGCCCGGGCATGGCCCGGGGGCCGATGCAGTACTCGTCAGCGGGAAACGGCGCGTCGTAGCCCGCGCGTTCGGCATTGCTCATCGGCCGGCGACAGCCGCCCTGCACAAACGCGCCGATGTCGAGCGCCGGCGCCGACGTGATGGCCTCCCGGAAGCGCCACCAGATGTCGGCCATCGGCTGGTCCCCGTTCGGAAGCCCGGTGTTGGCGACGACGATCCGGGCAAACCGCTCGGGATGCTCTGCGGCGAGCCGCAATCCGATCAGCCCGCCCCAGTCCTGACCGACCAGGGTGACGTTGCGGAGGTCGAGGACATCGAACGCCAGCGCGCGCATCCATTCGACGTGGCGCGCATAGCTGTGGTCGTCGAGCCGGGTCGGCTTGTCCGAACGGCCGAAACCCACCAGGTCCGGGCAGACGACGCGGTGACCGTCGGCCACCAGTATCGGAATCATCTTGCGGTACAGGTACGACCACGACGGCTCGCCGTGCAGCATGAGAACCGGATCCGCATCTCCTGGTCCGTCTTCGATCCAGGCCACGCGCAGCGCACCGCCATCATCGTCGGGCAGTTCGCAATACCTTGGCGCATAAGGGAAACCAGGAATCTCGTCGAACCGCTCGTCGGGTGTGCGCAGTGTCTGCATGTCAGGTCCCTTCGGATAGTCCGGCCACAGCAGGATCCGCCATCAAGCGGTCGAGAAAACCGTGCTGGCCCTTCAGCAGCTTGGTGCGCGCCGCCCCCACCGCGAACCAGCCCACCCGATCGACCTCGGGAAACTGCCGCAGCGTGCCCGACCCCTTTGGCCACTCCAGTTCGAACGTGTTGCTGCGCGCGTCGGTGATGTCGAGGTCGCTGTGCACGGCGAAGGCGGTCACCACCTTGGCGCCGGATTGTTTCAGCTGACCGAGGTCGACACGCGGCCCGGCCGGCACCGGCAACCCCAGCTCCTCGGCGAACTCGCGCTGCGCGGCCGCCCAGGGATCCTCCCCGTCGGCGTACTCGCCTTTCGGGATCGACCACGCGCCGTCGTCCTTGCGGGCCCAGAACGGCCCACCCGGGTGTGCGAGCAAGACCTCGACGACGCCGTCGCAGGTCCGGTACAGCATCACACCCGCGCTCAGCTTTGCCATCGACTTCTATTCTCCCACAGCGCGTTCCAGATCCTTGAGCGAGGATTCCAGATGCGCGAGCAGGCGCTGCAGGTGCGGCACGCTGCGCCGGCACCCCACCAGACCGAAGTCCAGATTGCCGGCGTTGCTGGCCAGGGTGATGTTCAGCGCCTGGCCGTCCAGCGCGATGGACAGCGGATAGTTGCCGTCGAGCCGCGCTCCCCCGTAGTAGATCGGCTGCGTGGGCCCCGGCACGTTCGAAATGATGATGTTGAAAGGCGGCGACGTCGACGCCACCCAGCCGGGCACCGCCGCCAACGCCAGCGCCGACGTGTTGACGGCGGACAGCGCCAGCGCCTGAAGCCGCGGCAACTGCGAGAAGACCTTCTTGTTGCTGCACATCGAATCGCTGATGGTCAGCAGACGCTGCGCGGGATCGTCGGTGTCGGTCGCGAGGTTGCACAGGATGGCTCCGACCATGTTGCCACCGGCGTCGGCCTCTTCCTCGGTGCGCAGGCTCACCGGGACCATCGCGATCAGCGGCGTGTCCGGCAGCGCGTTCTGCTCGAGGAGGTAATAGCGCAGGGCCCCCGAACACATCGCCAAGACGACGTCGTTCACCGTGACGCCGGCGGCCCGCTTCACGCTTTTGATGCGGTCCAGCGACCAGGACTGCGCGGCGCAGCGGCGAGCGCCGCCGATCTTGACGTTCAGCATGGTCTTCGGCGCGCCGAACGGCAACGTCAGCTGCTGCTCGAGTAGCGCGGCGCGCGCCAGTCCTACCGTCGAGGGAGCAAGTGCCGCAACGGATCCCGCCGCACGGGCCAATGAACCCAAGCGAGACGACGGGTTGGATCTGCGCTTGGGTTTGCTCAGGCTCCACGGGGCGCGGATCTCGGGGTCGTCGGGGTCGGTGGACAGCGCGCGCTGCATCAGCTTCTGCGCCGAGACGCCGTCGATCAGTGCATGGTGCACCTTGGTGTAGATGGCGAACCGGCCGTCCTTGAGGCCTTCGACGATGTGCGTCTCCCACAACGGGCGATGACGGTCCAGCAGGGTGCTGTGCCACCGCGACGTCAGCTCGAGCAGTTCGCGGACCCGTTTGGGTGACGGCAGCGCCGAACGCCGGACGTGATAGTCGACATCGATGTCGTCGTCATACGACCACCCCAGGTTCGCGATGCCGCCGACGAACTTCGCGGGATGCTTGCGAAACGTGGGTTGGAACTCCCGCTGAGCGGTCAGTTGCTTGTGCAGCTCACGGGCGAAGCCTCGCCCGGCGCCCGGCGGGGGCTCGAACAACTGCAAGCCTCCGACGTGCATGGGATGTTCGCGAGACTCTCCCAGGAGAAAGATCGCGTCGGTGGGCATCATCAGTTCCATCCACCCATTAGACCGCGACTGACGCCGCTGTGTGCATGTCTGCCCAGATCGGCGACGAGCCGACCCGCCGCCGGTCGGTCGCGGTGACCGCGACCGCGGCAGTGGGGCGGAAGGTGATCGCGCGAGTCCCGTTGTCCCAGAAGGGTTCCAGCTACCAGACGGTCACAACAGGTCGGTGATCGTCTTCAGCCCCGCGTCATAGAGCACACCGGGCAGCATCCCGCCGTCGCATTCGATGGTGGTGCCGTTGACGAAGTCGGCCTGCCCGCCCGCGAGGAACACGCACACCCGCCCCACCTCCGCGGGCTCGCCGGCGCGGCGCAGCGGAACGGCGGCGAAGTACCTCTCGCCGGTCGGATCGTCCTTGGGCAGCACAAACGACCGGAAGTTTTCCGTCATCGTCGGGCCCAACGCCACGCAGTTGACGCGGACCTTCGGCCCCCACTCCTCGGCCAGGGATCGGGTGAGGTGGTTGAGGCCGCTTTTGGCCGCGCCGTAGGAGACCAGCGTCGGCGATCCCGCCGGATGTCCCGCGCCGCTGGAGATGTTGATGATGCAACCGACGCCGTCCTGGGTCTGCATCTGCCGATAGGCGCGGATGGCGAACCACAGCGGGCTGATCAGGTTCATCTGCACCGCGAACGCATGGAACAGGGCGGTGCGCGCGTACTCGTCGTCGCTCGCGGGCGCGCCCTGAATGCGTTGCACCAGTTCGGGAATGCTCTCGACGTGCGGCGCCGGAACGGTGCCGCCGGCGTTGTTCACCAGGATGTCGACCCGGCCGTGGGCGGCCACGACGTCCGCGACGAACGAGTCGATCGACCGATAGTCACCCTGATCGCAGACCCTCTGGAAAGCGCGCGGCGCCCAGTCTTTTTCGATGTCGGGGAGGCCATCGAGCGGCGAACGCGAGCAGCCGATGACCGTCGCGCCCGCCCGCAGCAGCTCGTGGGCGATGCCGACGCCCACGCCGCGGCTGGTGCCGGTCACGATCGCGATCTTCCCGTCGAGGACGCTCATCAACAGACCCTTCCCGAAGCGCCGATCATTGACAGTCACTGTCAGCAAGTCATAGCCTGCCATTTTGTTCGCCGATGTGTAAAGGTCGCGCACCGCAGTCCGGGAGGTCATTGATGAGTAGCCCGTCCAAACTTCGTGTCATCCAGTGGGCGACCGGCGGTGTGGGTAAGGCGGCGATCCAGTGCGTCCTCAATCACCCACAGCTGGAACTCGTCGGGTGCTGGGTGCACAGCGCGGACAAGAACGGTGTCGACGTCGGGCGGATCATCGGCACCCAGGATCTCGGTGTCACGGCCACCACCAGCGCCGACGAGGTGCTGGCGCTGGACGCCGACTGCGTCATGTACAGCCCGCTGATCCCCAACGACGACGAGGTCATCGCGATCCTGCGGTCCGGCAAGAACGTCGTCACACCGGTCGGCTGGGTCTACCCCGACCCGGCCAACCCGCGCCACCAGGCCGTCGCCGACGCTGCGGCGGAAAGCGGTGTCACGCTGCATGGTTCGGGGATCCACCCCGGGGGCATCACGGAGCGATTCCCGCTCATGGTGTCCTCGTTGTCGTCGGCGATCACGCACGTGCGCGCCGAGGAGTTCTCCGACATCCGCACCTACAACGCACCCGACGTGGTCCGCCACATCATGGGATTCGGCGGCACGCCCGAGGAGGCCACCCAGGGGCCGATGGCCGGACTGCTCGACGGGGGCTTCAAGCAGTCGGTGCGGATGATCGCCGATCACATGGGTTTTCGCATCGACCCCAACATCAGGACCATCCAAGATGTCGCCGTGGCGACCGCGGAGATCGACTACGACCCCTTCCCGATCGCCGTCGGCACCGTGGCGGCGCGCCGCTTCCGCTGGCAAGCGCTGGTCGATGGCGAGCCGGTCATCACCGCGGCGGTCAACTGGCTGATGGGCGAGGAAAACCTCGATCCCGCCTGGGATTTCGGTGGGCGCGGCGAACGCTTCGAGGTCGACATCACCGGCGACCCCGACGTGAGCCTCACCTTCAAGGGGCTGCAGCCGGAGACGATCGCCGAAGGGCTGATCAAGAATCCCGGCGTCGTGGTCACTGCCAACCACTGCATCAACGCCGTTCCCGACGTCTGCGCCGCCGAACCGGGCATCAAGACCTACCTGGATCTGCCGTTGTTCGCCGGCCGCCCGGCCCCGAATCTCGCGGCGGGCAGGCCATGACCCTAGACGACGTGTCGTTCTGCCACCTCGTCGTCGGCGTCACCGACATGGACCGCGCACTGGCGTTCTACCGCGACGTCCTGGGCATGGACGTGGTCTTCGAAACGCTCATCTCCGGAGAGCCTTTCGATGCGGTGTTGCACGCGACCCGCAAGCAGGAGGGGCGGGTCGTCGGCGGGCTGCTGGGCGGGTTGATGATCGAGCTGCTGTCGATCGGCAGCAAGCCGACCGAACACAAACCGCGACGGGGCATCACCGGGATCCACAACGTCTCGCTGTCGGTGCCCGACCTCGACGACACCCATCGCCGCATCGTCTCCGCCGGTTACACCCCCGACCAGGATCCCTTCGAGATCGGCGGTGTCCGAATGTTTTTCGTCAAGGATCCGGACGGGACGCCGGTGGAGTTCATCGAACTGCCCAACGGCGCGCGGAGCACCTACGAACTGCACCGGGGCGTGGCGCTACAGATGGGACCCGCCGAATGAGCTACAGCCACCCCGATTCGATGCGCGGGCACGTCGCGATCGTCACCGGCGCCGCCCAGGGCGTCGGCAAGGGCGTGGCCACCGCGTTGCTCGAACGCGGCGCGGCGGTGCTGCTGGTCGACATCCAGGAGGAGGCCCTCGAGGCGACCACCACCGAACTCAGGGCGATCGGACGGGTCGAACGGCTCGTCGCCGACCTGCGCGACCCCGACAGTGCGCCGCGGATCGCGACCGCCGCGATCGACGCCTTCGGTACCGTGCACGGCCTGGTGAACAACGCGATCGCCACCAACGAGCCCAAGGCGTTCGTCGACATCACCACCGAAGACCTCGCGCTCGGCTACGACGTCGGCCCTCGGGCGACCTTCCTGCTCATGCAGGCCGTGCACCCGCTGATGGTCAGGGAGGGCGGCGGGTCGATCGTCAACCTCGGCTCCGGGACGGGTACCGGCGGCGAGCCCAAGTGGGGCGGGTACGCGGCCGCCAAGGAAGGCATCCGCGGGCTGTCCAAGGTCGCGGCGCTCGAATGGGGACGCGATAACATCCGCGTCAACGTCATCTGCCCATTCGCCGAGTCGGACGGCGTCAAGTACTGGAAGTCGTTCGCGCCCAAGGAATACGAGAAGGCCGTGGGCCGCGTCCCGATGAAGCGCATCGGCGACGTCCGCACCGACGTGGGCGCGCTGGTGGCGTTCCTGCTCGGCAGTGACGCGACGTTCATCACCGGGCAGACCATCCACGTCGACGGCGGGATCGGCTGCTTCCGGTGACCTCGCCCACCCGACCAGAGTCGCTCCGCGATCGGCAGCGCGCGCAGATCCGCGCCGACATCCGGCGCGCGGCGTTCCGGCTGTTCGTGGAGCGCGGGTATGACGCGGTGACGACGGAGGAAATCGCCACGGCCGCAGGCGTTTCCCCGCGCACCTTCTTCCGCCACGTGCCGGCGAAGGAGGAGCTGCTGCTTGCGCCGGTGCGCTATGGCGGCGCCGCGATAGTCAACCTCCTCGAAGGCCGCCCGGCCGCCGAACCACCCGACATCGCGCTGATCAACGCCATCGTCACCCGCACCCGCTCGTTCGAGCAGGCCGACACCGAGGAATGGCGCGAAGCCCTGCTGGTGGCCCCCGACCTGCTCGACAAGGTCACGGTGCACCGGCCCGCCGACAAGGACCGGGCGACCAAACTCATCGCCGAACGAATGGGCGTCAACGCCGACGCCGATCTGCGTCCCGGCTTGCTGGTCCAACTGGCCTTCGCGGCGGCGGATTTCGCCTTCCAGCAATGGGTACGACAATCGGGAAAGCCGCGGCCACTCGACCGCTACGTCACCGAGGCTCTCGACGCGGTCAAAAGCCCGCACTGGAAACGGAAGTGAGCGGTCAGCGTCGGTGCAACACCTCGGGATTGGCGATCCGAACGGGCGTCCCGTCCAGCCATGCCACCACTGACTCCACGGTGTCGGAGTAGAAGGCGCCGAGCATCTCGCGGGTGACGTACCCCAGGTGAGGAGACAGCGTCACATTCGGCAGCCGCCGCAACCGGTGATCGCCGGGCAGCGGTTCGACGTCGTACACGTCCAGCCCGGCACCGGCGATGCGCCCCGACTCCAACGCCGCGAGCAGCGCAGCCTCGTCGACGATCGGACCCCGCGACGTGTTGATCAGGTAGGCGTGCGGCTGCATCAAGGCCAGCTCGGACGCGCCGACCAGCCCCCGGGTGCGCTCCGAGAGCACCACATGGATGGAGACCACGTCGGAGGCAGCGAACAGCTCCGACTTCTGCACGCGCCGGGCCCCCACGCTCGCGGCGGTGTCCGCGGTGAGATTTTGGCTCCACGCGATCACGTCCATGCCGAACGCCTTGGCATACTCGGCCATTCGTCTGCCGACCCTGCCCAGACCGAGCAGGCCGAGCGTCTTGCCCGCCAGCGTCATACCTGCGGCGCTCTGCCAACCGCCGTCGCGCATGTTGCGATGCTCTTCGGCGAGATTGCGCACCGTCGCGATCATCAGGCCCCACGCGAGTTCCGGCGTCGCATCGCGCATTGCCCTGAATCGGGGATGCGCGAAATCGGAGTGAGCGACCAGGATCCCGTGCTCGGTGGCGGCGGCCAGGTCCAGGTTCGGCAGGCTCCTGCCGACGATGGTGATCAGTTTCAGGTTCGGCAGCCGCGCGATGAGGGTCGACGGAAACGCCATCCGCTCGCGCAGGGTGCACACCACGTCGAACGGCCGCAGCGCTTCGGCGGCCGCGTCCTCGGAGAGGTGGCGATCGAAAACGGTTACCTCCGAGCGTGTCTGCACGGGCGACCAGTCGGCGACCCGCAACGCCACTCCCGCGTAGTCGTCGAGTACCGCGACCTTGGGCATGGCTCACTCGATCATCGCGTTGCCGTGCCCGTCAAGACCGGGCACTGTGGACCCATGGGCGTTGTCGTGATCGGCCAGATCGCACGCGATCTGGTGCTGCGTACCGATGGGCCGCCGACGACCGACGATTCCACCACGGTCCTGCAGCGCAAGGAGCTGCTGGGCGGCAAGGGCGCCAATCAGGCGGTCGGCCTGGCGCAGCTGGGTGTACCGGTCGCCCTCATCGCGGTGGCCGGTGACGACGACGCGGGGACGTCGATCCTGGCGCAGGCCCAACGGGACGGCATCGACGTCGGCGGCGTCGCGCGTCGCGGCACCACGGCGCTGTTGATCGATGTGGTCCCAAAACCGCCGGAACGCATGCTCCTCGAAGACGTGCCCGAAAGCTCGCTGATCCAAGTCGCCGACCTCGATCGGTCCGTGTTCGACACCGCCGACACCGTTTCCATTCAGCTGCAGCAGCCGCCGGCCACCGCGTTGGAAGCCGCGCAACGCGCTCGGCGGCGGGGTCTGCGCGTCGTGGCCGACGGCGCGCCCGCCGAGCACATTCGGGCCGACCTGCTCGCGGCGGTCGACGTGATCCGCGCCGACGCCACGGAAGCCTCGCTCATCGCGGGCCGGGAGATCGGCACGGCGGCGCAGGCGCGCGAGCTGGCCGACCGCCTGTTGACCTGCGGTCCGGGACTGGTCGCCCTCGCGGTTCCGAAGGTCGGTGACCTGGTGGCGTGGGACGGTGGCAGCCGGCTCTTCGAATTCGCCGACGTCGACGTGGTGGATCCGACCGGCGCGGGCGACGCGTTCGTGGCCGGGCTGATCGCCGCGCTGCGTGATGGCGCCGCACCACCGGAGGCCGGCGAGCTTGCGGCCGCGGCCGCCAGCGCTACCGTTCAGCGCCTCGGCGGCCGGCCCGACCTGACCGCGCTCAAGGCGTGATCGCCGGCGGATACGGCAGATCGGTGCTGCTGTGGGGGTCGACGTACACCGGATGGCCGAGGTATGGGAACGCGCGTTGCGGGCACGCGGGCCGGTCGCAGATCTTGCAGCCGGCGCCGATCGGCACGATCGACTCGGCGTCGCCCAAATCGATGCCGACGGAGTAGATCAGCTTCTCCGCGTGCGCGACGTCGCACCCCAGTCCGATGGCGAAACTCTTGTCCGGGCCGAGGTATCGGCTCGGCTCCGTCGTGGTGGTTCGCGCGACCCAGAAGTAGGTGCGCTCGTCGGGCATCTGCGCGACTTGGGTCAGAAACTGGCCGGGCCGCGAGAACGCGTGGTGGACCACCCACAGCGGACAGTTGCCGCCGACGCGTGAGAAGTGAAAAGCGGTGGCGGACTGGCGTTTAGAGATGTTGCCGGCGCTGTCGGTGCGGACGAAGATGAACGGCACGCCCCGCGCGTTCGGGCGCTGCAGGGTGGACAGCCGGTGGCAGATGGTTTCGAATCCCACCTCGAATCGCCTTGCCAGCTGGTCGATGTCGTAGCGGACGTCCTCGGCGGCCTCGAGGAATCTCAGGTAGGGAAGCAGCAGGGCGCCGGCGAAATAGTTGGCCAGCCCGATGCGCGCCACGCTGCGGGCGTCGTCGCTGAGCTGGTCGTCGCCGGCGATGATCCCGGTGATCAACTTGGCCTGGGTGAGCAGGGCGATCTGGGTGGCGAGTTGAAAGGCACGCTGGCCCGGATGCAGCCACCGAGCCAGGTACAGGGTTTTCGATTCGGGCGCGAACCGGCGTTTGGAGTTGGGATCCAACACCTGACCGTCGTCGATCACCACCGAGACGCCGAGCTGTTCGGCGAGCAGCTCCGCGAGCTGGCCGTCGAGTCCGCCGATTCGCAAGTGGTTCTTGGTGAACAGCTCTTCGGCCGCGAGATCCAGTTCGCCGATGTAGTTCTTGCGGTCGTAGAAGAAATCGCGAACCTCTTCGAACGGCATCGGCTGCTGGGACAGCGACGACGCGTCCGAGACTTCCGAATTCGCGCGGCTGTGCAGGGCCTCCAGGTCGGCCGTCGTGTCGTGCAGCCGCCTGTGCAGGTTGACCAGGGTCTGACCGATCGCGGGCATGCGGGCGACGAGCTCCTCGACCTGCCCGGCCGTCGCGGGCGCCTCGGCGAGCACCTCCCGCAGGTCGGAGATCAGGCGGGCGTCGGACTCCGGCGCGAAGTACTGACTCGGCAGGTCGAATCGTTCGGTGAGGGTGAGCAGTACCGGAACGGTGATCGGGCGCTGGTCGTTTTCCAGCTGGTTGACGTAGCTGGTCGACAGCCCCAGGACGCGGGCCAGCGCCACCTGGGTCAGCCCCTGTTCCTCGCGCAATCGCCGTAGCCGCGCGCCGGCGAACGTCTTCGCCACGGAACCCACCGTACGCCCAACTCCTTTCACAACATTCGCAAACTGCCGCGGACAAGGACACAAGATTACGCTTTTACAGGGGATTTACGCCGACTTCAGCCCTGCGTACTGTGCGAGTTATGCGCATTCATGATGTTCGGACTCGTCGTAGCGCCGACGACTTCCCCCGCAGTGAACACCTCGCGTGGAAGATCGCCGAGGTCGCGGCCGACCCGGTCGCCGTGCCCGCCGACGTCGAGGCGATGGTGATCAACCGCATCATCGACAACGCCGCCGTCTCGGCCGCCTCGCTGCTCCGCAGGCCGGTGGCGGTCGCGCGGGCTCAGGCGCAGGCGCACCCCGCCGCGGCCAAGGGCGCCAAGGTTTTCGGGATCGAGGGCGACTACTCCCCCGAGTGGGCGGCCTGGGCCAACGGCGTCGCGGTGCGCGAATTGGATTTCCACGACACGTTTCTGGCCGAAGAGTACTCGCATCCCGGTGACAACATTCCCGCCCTGGTGGCGGTGGCGCAGCACCTGGGGATCGGCGGCGCCGACCTGATCCGGGGCATCGCGACCGCCTACGAGATCCAGATCGACCTGGTCAAGGGAATCTGCCTGCACGAGCACAAGATTGACCACGTCGCGCACCTGGGCCCGTCGGTGGCAGCCGGCCTGGGCACGATGTTGGGCCTGGACAAAGAGACCATCTATCAGGCGATCGGCCAGGCACTGCACCTGACGACGTCGACCCGGCAGTCGCGCAAGGGCCTTATCTCGAGCTGGAAGGCGTACGCGCCCGCCTGGGCGGGCAAGGTCGCCATCGAGGCCGTCGACCGCGCCATGCGCGGTGAGGGCGCGCCGGCCCCGATCTGGGAGGGCGAGGACGGCGTGATCGCCTGGCTGCTTTCGGGGCCCGAGCACACCTATCACGTCCCGCTGCCCGAGCCCGGCGAGCCCAAGCGCGCCATCCTCGACAGCTACACCAAGGAACACTCGGCGGAGTATCAGAGTCAGGCGCTGATCGACCTCGCGCGCCGGATGCGCGAACGGATCGGCGATCTGAACCAGGTCGCGACCATCGTGCTGCACACCAGCCATCACACCCACTACGTGATCGGCACCGGGTCGGGCGATCCGCAGAAGTTCGATCCCGACGCTTCGCGCGAAACGCTGGATCACTCGGTGATGTACATTTTCGCGGTCGCGCTGCAGGACGGCACCTGGCATCACGAGCGCTCGTATGCGCCGCAGCGGGCACGCCGCCCCGACACCGTCGAGCTGTGGCACAAGATCTCGACGGTCGAGGATCCCGAATGGACCCGGCGCTACCACTCCGCCGATCCGGCGGAGAAGGCGTTCGGCGCGCGCGCGGAGGTCACCCTCAAGAACGGCGAAGTCATCGTCGACGAGCTCGCCGTCGCCGACGCTCATCCCCTGGGGGCGCGGCCATTCGAGCGCAAGCAGTACGTCGGGAAGTTCACCGAGCTGGCCGAGGGCGTGGTCGGCGAGGGCGAGCAGCAGCGGTTCCTGTCGGCCGCCGAAGCCCTGGCGGACCTGCAGGCGGGCGCTTTGGGCGCGCTCAACATCACGGTCGCTCCGCTGATTCTCGACAAGGCGCCCGCGATCGGGCCGGGGATCTTCTGATGGGCGGGCTGATCGGCGGAGCAGTGCCGGCGACCGACAAGCGGGCGCGGTTCCGCGCCGCGCTGGAAAGCGGTCGGCTGCAACGGTTCCCGGGCGCCTTCTCACCACTGGTGGCCAAGCTCGTCGCCGAGCTCGGGTTCGACGGCGTGTACGTGTCGGGCGCGGCGCTTTCGGCCGACCTCGGCCTGCCCGACATCGGCCTGACCACCCTGACCGAGGTCAGCGGGCGAGGCGCCCAGATCGCGGGGGTGAGCGACCTGCCCACCCTGATCGACGCCGACACCGGCTTCGGTGAGCCGATGAGCGCGGCGCGTACCGTGACGGTGCTCGAGGACGCCGGCCTGGCGGGCTGCCACCTGGAGGACCAGGAAAACCCCAAGCGCTGCGGGCATCTCGACGGCAAGGCCGTGGTGCCGGCCGGCGAGATGATCAAACGGCTGCGGGCCGCCGTCTCCGCGCGCCGCGACCCGAATTTCATCGTCTGCGCCCGCACCGATGCCGCCGGCATCGAGGGGGTGGGGGCGGCGATCGAGCGCGCCAAGGCCTACGCCGACGCGGGTGCGGACCTGATCTTCACCGAAGCCTTGGGCAGCCCAACGGAATTCGAGCGGTTCCGCGCCGCGCTGGACACGCCCTTGCTGGCCAACATGACCGAGTTCGGCAAGTCGCCGCTGCTGACCACCCAACAGCTGTCCGACATCGGCTACAACGTGGTGATCTACCCCGTCACCACGCTGCGGCTGGCCATGCACGCCGTCGAGGCGGGCCTTCGCGAAATCGCCGAGACCGGAACACAATCCGGCCTGACCGAGCGGATGCAGCACCGCAGCCGCCTCTACGAACTGCTGCGCTACGCCGATTACACCCAATTCGATTCCGACCTCTACAGCTTTTCCATCCAAGGAGTCGCGCCATGAGCACCGTCGAAGACAACAAGCCCCGCATTTACAAAGGCCTGGCCGGCGTCGTCGTCGACACCACCGCCATCTCCAAGGTCGTCCCGGAGACCAACTCCCTGACCTACCGCGGGTACGCCGTGCAGGACCTCGCGGCCACGTGCAGCTTCGAGCAGGTCGCCTACCTGCTGTGGCACGGCGAGTTGCCCGACGAGCAGCAGCTGGCGCTGTTCACCCAGCGGGAACGAGCGGCGCGTCGGCTGAACCGGTCCCAGTTGTCGCTGCTGACCAAGTTGCCCGACACCTGCCACCCCATGGACGTCGTGCGCACCTTCGTCAGCTCGATGGGCGCCGAAGATCCCGACGAGGACGACAACAGCCCGGGGGCCAACTACGCCAAGGCCTTGCGGATGTTCGCGGTGCTGCCCACCGTCGTCGCGGCCGACATGCGCCGCCGGCGCGGACTGGAACCCATCGCGCCCCACAGCCACATGAGCTACGCCCAGAATTTCTTGCACATGTGCTTCGGCGACGTCCCCGAGCAGGTGATCGTCGACGCGTTCGAACAGTCGATGGTGCTCTACGCCGAGCACAGCTTCAACGCCTCCACCTTCGCCGCGCGCGTGGTCACCTCGACCCAGTCCGACATCTACAGCGCGGTCACGGCCGCCATCGGTGCGCTCAAGGGCTCGCTGCACGGCGGGGCCAACGAAGCGGTCATGCACGACATGATCGAAATCGGAAGCGCCGAACGGGCTTCGGAGTGGTTGTCTGGCAAGCTGGATCGCAAAGACAAGATCATGGGCTTCGGTCACCGCGTCTACAAGAACGGCGACTCCCGGGTGCCGACCATGAAGGCGGCGCTCACGCGCGTCGCCGCGGCGCGCGACGGTCAGAGGTGGCTCGACATCTACGAGGTCCTGGAAAAGGGGATGGCCCAAGCCAATGGCATCAAGCCGAACCTGGACTTTCCCACCGGCCCGGCCTATTACCTGATGGGCTTCGACATCGGGGCCTTCACCCCGATTTTCGTGATGAGCCGAATCACCGGATGGACGGCGCACATCATCGAGCAGACCGCGTCGAACGCGTTGATCCGTCCGCTGAGCGAGTATGTCGGACCGCCGCAACGCGCTCTATCGTAAGTACCGTGTTGACGAAAGTCCTGGTCGCCAATCGCGGTGAGATCGCGATCCGCGCCTTCCGCGCCGCCTACGAACTGGAAATGGCCACCGTGGCGGTCTACCCCTACGAGGACCGCAATTCGGTGCACCGGCTCAAGGCCGACGAGTCGTACCAGATCGGTGAGGAGGGCCACCCGGTCCGCGCCTACCTGTCGGTCGACGACATCGTCGCCACGGCGCAGGCGTGCGGGGCGGACGCCATCTACCCGGGCTACGGGTTCCTGTCCGAGAACCCGGACCTGGCGGCGGCGTGCGCGGCCGCGGGCATCACGTTCGTCGGCCCGAGCGCCGAGGTGCTCGAGCTCACCGGCAACAAGGCGCGCGCGATCGCGGCGGCGCGGGCGGCGGGCCTGCCGGTGCTGGCGTCCTCGGCGCCCTCGACATCGGTGGACGAGCTGGTGACGGCCGCCGAGTCGATGACGTTTCCGCTGTTCGTCAAGGCGGTCGCCGGTGGTGGCGGCCGCGGGATGCGCCGGGTCACCGACCCCGCGGCGCTGCCGGAGGCGATCGAGGCGGCCAGCCGGGAGGCCGAATCCGCCTTCGGGGATGCCTCGGTGTTTCTCGAACAGGCGGTGATCAACCCGCGCCACATCGAGGTCCAGATCCTGGCGGACAACCACGGCAACGTGATCCACCTCTACGAACGGGACTGCAGCGTGCAGCGGCGGCACCAGAAGGTGATCGAGATCGCCCCGGCGCCGAACCTGGATCCACAACTGCGCGAACGTATTTGCGCCGACGCGGTGGCGTTCGCGCAAAGCATCGGCTACACCTGCGCGGGCACGGTCGAGTTCTTGCTCGACGAACGCGGCAATCACGTGTTCATTGAGATGAATCCCCGCATCCAGGTGGAGCACACGGTGACCGAGGAGATCACCGACGTCGACCTGGTGTCCGCCCAGCTGCGCATCGCGTCCGGTCAAACGCTGGAAGAGATTGGCCTGCACCAGGATTCGATCGTCCCGCACGGCGCGGCGCTGCAATGCCGCATCACCACCGAAGACCCGGCGAACGGTTTCCGCCCGGACACCGGCCGCATCACCGCCTACCGCACCCCGGGCGGCGCGGGAATACGACTGGACGGCGGCACCACCCTGGGCGCGGAGATCAGCGCGCATTTCGACTCGATGCTGATCAAGCTCAGTTGCCGGGGCCGCGACTTCCCCACCGCGGTGCGCCGCGCCCGGCGGGCGGTCGCGGAGTTCCGCATCCGCGGTGTGTCGACGAATATCCCCTTCCTGCAAGCGGTCCTGGACGACCCCGACTTCCAGGCCGGGCGCATCACCACGTCGTTCATCGAGGAACGCCCGCAGCTGCTCACCGCGCGCAGCTCGGCCGACCGCGGCACCAAGATCCTCAACTACCTGGCCGACGTCACCGTCAACAAGCCCCACGGTGAGCGCCCGTCAACGGTGTACCCGCACGACAAGCTGCCCGACATCGACCTGTCGACCGACCCACCCGCGGGCTCCAAGCAGCGTCTGACCGAACTCGGACCCCAGCGATTCGCGGCCTGGCTCCGCGAGTCGCGCGGCGTCGCCGTCACGGACACCACGTTCCGCGACGCGCACCAGTCGCTGCTGGCGACCCGCGTCCGCACCAGCGGCCTGATCAAGGTCGCGCCCTACCTCGCGCGGACCATGCCGCAACTGTTGTCGGTGGAGTGCTGGGGCGGCGCGACTTACGATGTGGCGCTGCGGTTCTTGAAGGAGGACCCCTGGGAGCGGCTGGCGGCGCTGCGGGAGGCGATGCCCAACATCTGCCTGCAGATGCTGCTGCGCGGACGCAACACCGTCGGCTACACGCCCTATCCGGAGACGGTGACGACGGCGTTCGTCGAGGAGGCGACGGCCACCGGCATCGACATCTTCCGGATCTTCGACGCGTTGAACAACGTCGACTCGATGCGCCCGGCCATCGACGCGGTGCGCGACACCGGGGCGGCGGTGGCCGAGGTGGCGATGTCCTACACCGGGGATCTCAGCGATCCGGCCGAAAAGCTTTACACGCTCGACTATTACCTCAAGTTGGCCGAACAGATCGTCGAAGCGGGCGCGCACGTCCTGGCGATCAAGGACATGGCCGGGTTGTTACGCGCGCCGGCCGCCGCGACGCTGGTCTCGGCGCTCAAATCCCGGTTCGACCTGCCGGTGCACGTGCATACCCACGACACCCCGGGCGGACAACTCGCGAGCTACGTGGCGGCCTGGCACGCAGGGGCCGACGCCGTCGACGGTGCCGCTGCCCCGCTCGCGGGGACCACCAGCCAGCCCGCGCTGTCATCGATCGTGGCCGCCGCCGCCAACACCGACTACGACACCGGGTTGTCGCTGCCGGCGGTGTGCGACCTGGAACCGTACTGGGAGGCGCTGCGAAAGGTGTACGCGCCGTTCGAATCCGGGCTGCCGTCCCCGACGGGCCGCGTCTACCACCACGAGATCCCCGGTGGCCAACTGTCGAACCTGCGCCAGCAGGCCATCGCGCTGGGGCTCGGCGACCGGTTCGAGGACATCGAAAACGCCTACGCCGGCGCCGACGCCATCCTCGGGCACCTCGTCAAGGTCACGCCGTCGAGCAAGGTGGTCGGCGACCTGGCGCTGGCGCTGGTCGGGGCGGGCGTCAGCGCGCAAGACTTCGCCGAAGATCCCCCGCGCTATGACATCCCGGATTCGGTCATCGGGTTCCTGCGCGGCGAACTCGGCGATCCGCCCGGCGGCTGGCCGGAGCCGTTGCGTACCAAGGCGTTAGACGGCCGCGGCCCGGCCAAGCACGAGCAGCCGCTGACGGCCGACGATGAAAAGGCGTTGGCCACACCGGGCGCCGAACGGCAGGCGGCGCTGAACCGGCTGCTGTTCCCCGGGCCGGCCAAAGAGCTCGAGGACCACCGCGAGGCCTACGGCGACACCTCGGGACTCAGCGCCAACCAGTTCTTCTACGGGCTGCGCCAGGGGGACGAGCATCGCGTGGAGCTGGAGCGCGGTGTGGAGCTGCTGATCGGGTTGGAGGCCATCTCCGACCCCGACGAACGCGGCATGCGCACCGTGATGTGCATCCTCAACGGTCAGCTGCGGCCCGTCGTGGTGCGCGACCGCAGCATCGCCACCGACGTCCCGGCCGCCGAGAAGGCCGACCGCGCCAATCCCGATCACGTCGCCGCCCCCTTTGCCGGCGTCGTCACGGTCACCGCCGAGGTCGGCGAGGACGTCGAGGCCGGCCAGACGATCGCGACGATCGAGGCCATGAAGATGGAGGCCGCCGTCACCACCCCCAAGGCCGGCAAGGTCGCGCGAATCGCGGTGTCGCGCACCGCACAAGTCGAGGGCGGCGACCTCCTGGTGGTGATCGACTAGCGGCGATCGCAAGCGCGGCCGCGGCGATCGCAAGCGCGGCGTAGCCGGGCGCAGCGGGTCGCCGCTATAGGCCGTAGCCGGGCGCAGCGGGTCGCCGCTATAGGCCGTAGCCGGGCGCAGCGGGTCGCCGCCATCAAACGTGCCTGGCCTTGATCAGGGCCGCGCGCGCCAGCGTCTGCTCCGCCTGCTTGACGTGGGCGGCGTCGACCAGGACGCCGTTCACCCCGACGGCTCCCCGGCCCTTGGCCTCGGCCTCCCGGTAGGCGGCGACGTTGGCTTCGGCGCGGGCGATCTCGTCGGCGGTCGGGGCGTAGACCTCGTTGGCGACCGGAACCTGGTCGGGGTGGATGGCCCACTTCCCGGTGTAGCCGAGCAGCGACGCGCGCCGGGCGTCGCGCTCATACCCGGCGAGGTCGCGGTAGTCGGGGTACGGCGCGTCGATCGCGTCGATGCCCGCGATGCGCGCGGCGACGATCACCTTGTTGCGCGCGTAGGCCCAGAACTCGCCCGGATACTCGCCCAGCGGGACGAAGTTGGTGTCCACCCGCGCGCCCTGTGACAGCGAGAAGTCGCCCACCCCGAAGATCAGGGCGTCGAGGCGATCGCTGGCCGCCGCGATCTCTTCGGCGTTGGCCAAACCTTCGACC
The DNA here is from genome assembly GCF_035918355.1 of Mycobacterium sp. 3-98. Taxonomy (NCBI): domain Bacteria; kingdom Bacillati; phylum Actinomycetota; class Actinomycetes; order Mycobacteriales; family Mycobacteriaceae; genus Mycobacterium; species Mycobacterium sp. 3-98. The sequence continues at coordinate 193,149 of NZ_CP142360.1, forward strand.
TCTTCGATCAGCACCTCGAGCCGGATCCGCTTGTCCAGGTTCAGTTTTGATTCCAGCTGGGTGAGCAGGACGTCCACCCACCACACGTCGCGGGCGGTGCGGGCCTTGGGGATGATGATGGTGTCGAGGTTGCGGCCGGCCCTGGTCACCACCTCGATGACGTCGTCGTGGCACCACCGGGTGTCCAGGCCGTTGATCCGCACCGCCCGCACGGTGCGGCCCCAGTCCAGGTCGTTGAGCGCGCTGATCGCCTTGCCGCGCGATTCCTCCTTGAACGCGGCGGGCGTGGCGTCCTCGAGGTCGAGGAACACCAGGTCGGCACCGCACCCGGCCGCCTTGTCGAACATGTTGTCGCTGCAGGCGGGCACCGCGAGCTCGGAGCGGCGGAGAAGATTCGTCATCGTTTCAATTTCCTTCTGTCACAACACGCCACGGGCGCGCAGGTCGTCGATTTCGTCGTGGCTCATGCCGAGCAGATCCCCGTATACCTCGGTGTTGTGCTCGCCGAGGCGCGGCCCCAGATGCCCGACCGTGCCGGGGGCTGACGAGAACCGCGGCACGGGGGCCTGCACCGTCATGGGTCCGAGTTGTGGGTCGTCGACGGAGATGAACACCCCACGATGCGCCAGCTGTTCGTCGGCGACCAGGTCGCTGATGTCATAGACCGGCGCGGCGGCCACCTCGTGCGCTTCGAAGGCGTCCATCGCCTCCGAAAGTGTTTTGGTGGCAACCCAATCGGCGACCACGGCGTCGACCTCGCGGGCCCGCGCCAACCGTCGCTGCGGGTCGGAGAAGTCGGCGTCGTCCAGCAGATCGTGGCGGCCGATCGCCCGGAACACCCGCAGCGCCAACGCCGGCGAACTGCCGGACATGGCCAGCCACTTGCCGTCCGCGGTGCGATAGGTGTTGCGCGGCGCCGAAATGTCCCACCGGTTGCCGGCCCGCTCGGGCACCAGACCCAACTGGTCATAGCCCAGCAGCGTCTGTTCCAGCAGCCGGGCCAGCGGGTCGATCAGGTTGACGTCGATCAGTTGTCCGGGCCCGCCGTGCACGTCGCGGTGATACAGCGCCATCATCACCGCGTACGCGGCGTTCAGCGATGCGACGCCGTCGGCCAACATGAACGGCGGGAGCGTCGGCGGCGCGCCGGCCTGACCCGTGATGTGCGCGAACCCGCTCATCGCCTCGCCCAGCGTGCCGAAGCCCGGCCGCTCGCTCTTCGGCCCGCTCAACCCGTACCCGGTGATGTGCAGCATCACGATCCGCTCGTTGACCGCGCGCAGGCTCTCGTAGTCGAGGCCCCACTTGCGCAAGGTCTGGGGGCGGGTGTTGAAGATGGCGACATCGGCGTGCTCCACCAGGCGCCGCACCAGCTCCTGGCCTTCGGCGCACCGCAAGTCGAGCGTGATCGACCGCTTGTTGCGCGCGATCGACTTCCACATCAGGCCGACACCGTCGCGCTGGTTGCCCCAGCCGCGGATCGGGTCGCCGTGGCGCGGTTCTTCGACCTTGATCACGTCGGCGCCGAACTCCCCGAGATAGGTGGCCACCAACGGCGCGGCGGCCAGCGTGGCGAGGTCGAGCACCCGCAGCCCGTCAAGCATGGGCACCGGCGGCCACCCGGCTGTTCGACGGACGCTGCAGCCCGAGATGGCCGCGCAGCGTGGAGGATTCGTATTCCGTGCGGAACAGGCCGCGGCGCTGCAGCTCCGGCACCACCATGCGCACGACGTCCTCGAAAGCGCCGGGCAGATGCGTTGCAGCCAAGACGAATCCGTCACACGCGCCGCTTTCGAACCAGTCGGCCATCTGGTCGGCGACCTGTTCGCCGGTGCCGACGAAGCGCGGCCCCTGCAGCAGGGTGGCGCGATGGTTGGCGAGGTCGCGCAAGGTGACCGTGTCCCCGCCGATATGGGTGCGCAGGTTCTGCACCAGGCCGCGGATTCCGGAGACCGAGGCGAGCAGTTCGTCGGTCACCGGGTCGTCGAGATCGTGTTGCGCGAAGTCGTAGTTCATCAGCTCGGACAGCAGCGTCAGCGACGCCATCGGATGTACGAGATCGTTGAGGAACATCGCCTCGCGATCCTTGGCGTGGGCCTCGGATTCGCCCACCACCGCGTAGGCCATGGGGCAGATGCGCACGGCGGCCGGATCGCGGCCCGCGTCGGCGATGCGGTCCTTTTGATCGGCGTAGTGGCTGCGCGCCACCTCGATGCCCGGGTCGCCGGTGAAGATCAATTCGGCCCACCGAGAAGCGAATTCGCGGCCCCGGCCCGACGAACCGGCCTGAATGATGACCGGGCGGCCTTGCGGGGTCCGCGGCACCGTCAACGGACCGCGGGCGGAGAAGAACTGGCCGACGTGTCCCAGCTCGTGCACCTTGCTGGGGTCGGCGAACTGCCCGGAGGCCCGGTCGTGCAGGACGGCTTCGTCCTCCCAGGTGTCCCACAGGCCGGTCACCACGTCCATGAATTCGTCGGCGCGGTCGTACCGTTCGTCGTGACCGAGGTGGGCGTCGACGCCGAAGTTCTGCGCCTCGCTGTCGTTGACGGAGGTGACCACGTTCCACGCCGCGCGGCCGCCCGACAGGTGGTCGAGCGAGGCGAACGTGCGCGCCACGTGGAACGGCTGGTAGTAGGTGGTCGAGTAGGTGGCGCCCAGCCCGATCTTCGATGTGGCCTGCGCCAGCACCCCGAGAATCACACTGAGGTCCAGCTTGACCGGGCGGGCGCCGTAATGCACGGCCTCGCCCACCGATCCGCCGTAGACGCCCGGCATGGCCAAGCGGTCGTCGAAGAACATCAGGTCGAAGCAACCCTCTTCGAGCTGGCGGCCGATCTTCGCGTAGTAGGACGCGTCCAGGTACCGGTGTTCGGTCGCGGGGTGCCGCCACGAGCCCGCGTAGACCGAGGTGCTGCCGGCCTGCATGAAGGCCACGAGGGCCATTTTGTCGGTGCGCATGCTTGAAACGTAACATCTGATATTTCAGATATCAAATGCTAGATCTGTCGTTTGGTATTATGCCCAGGTGGCTTCGACCTCAGGGATCGACATCTCCGGGACGGTCCGAGAGCGCGCCGCCCGCGAGCTTCGCGACCGCATTCTGACCGGCGTGCTGCCGGCCGGCTCCCGGGTCGATCTCGACGCCATCACCGAGGAATTCGCGACCAGCCGCACGCCGGTGCGCGAGGCGTTGCTGGAGCTGTCGTTCGAGGGCCTGGTTCAGGTCGCCCCGCGCAGCGGGGTGACGGTGGTCGGCATCAGCCCGGGCGACGTCCTGGACAGCTTCACGATTCTCGGCGTGCTGACCGGGCAGGCCGCGGCGTGGGCCGCCGAGCGGATCGAGCCCGCCGAACTCGCCACGCTCAGGGAACTCGCCGCCGACGTGGTCGCGCGATCCGGTGACGACTCCATCGGAGAGGCCAACTGGCATTTCCATCAGATGATCCATCGCGCGGCGCACTCCCCTCGCCTGCTGAACCAGATCAAGCAGGTCGCGCGCGTGGTGCCGAGCAACTTCCTCACGCTTTTCCCCGAGCACGAAAAGCATTCGCTCGACGAACATCAACAGCTCCTCGATGCGCTGGGCGACAAGGACGCCGAACGCGCCCGTGCGATCGCCGAGCGGCACGTCTTGGATGCCGGCCGCTCGCTGGCCGACTGGCTCGAGCAGCGCCGCGACGTCTAGCCCGCCAGCGCGGGCAGCACCTTGTCGGTGAGCAATTGCACCGATTTCCACGCTTCGTCGACCGGCATGCCACCGACCAGGGGGTGCATGACGAGCGGCCCGTAGTTCTGCGCCTCGCGCACCTCCGAGATCAGCTGATCTGGAGTCAGGAAGCGGTATCGCCCCGATGCCCTGACCTGATCCAGGGTCTGCACACCCGGAAGGTGCATGAGCGAGCGTTGATCGGTGGACCATCCGCCGTAAGTGACTGCCTCCCACAGGATGTGGTCGCCCAGTTCCGCCCACGCCCGCTCGGGGTCCTCGTGCAGGTAGATCATTCCGCGGTTGATCGGTCCCGGCATGAGAATGAACGGCGCCATGCCGGCCTCGGCGCACAGCTCGCGGTAGTAGGCGGCGATCTCGGGCAGGTGATCGGCCAGGCTGAGCGGCAGCCGGAACCGGGCGGCGCGGCGCGCGGTGGCACGCGCGCCACCGCCGACGTACAGCGGTGGATGCGGCCGGGTCCACGTGCCAATGTCGGACCACACCGCCAGCATCCGCTCGAGCAGGCCGTCCATCAGCGCGCCACGTCGCGTGAAATCGGCTCCCAGCGCATCGTATTCGACCGTGCGGTATCCCAGGCCCACCGTGGTGTGCAGCCGGCCGCGGCTCATGTTGTCGACGAGCGCGATGTCTTCGGCAAGGCGGACGGGGTTCCACAGCGGGCCCAACGCGCAATCGACGCTGGCGATCAGTGTCGAGGTGCGGGCCAAGAACATCGCCGCGGCCATGATCGGGTTGCAGCTCCACCCGTGCCCGGTCGCGTGATGCTCGTCGACACTGATCGACGTGATGCCGTGCGACTCACCCCACTGCGCCAGTTCGAGCGCTGCGGACAGCAGTTCGCCCTGCACGCGCGGATCCCCCTGCGGCGAGGCGAAATTGAAGCGCAGGACCGTCAGCAACATGCTATGAGTTCCTCGCAATCTGGTTGCGCAGCCACGCGCTTTCCCAGAAGTTCGTGCTGCTTGCGAGAAGCTTTTCATGCGCCTGCCGGAGCACATCGCGAGCCCCCGAATGCTCGGCGGGCACGAGCTGGGCGAGGTGGATGGCGTGCAGTGCCCGATCGGCGGCCAGGTGCGCCCGGGCGCGATCCAGGAGCGCATCGGCGCCGGCCAACTCGACCACGTCGGCCGCGACGGCGTCGAATCCGACCGGGTACAGCTCGGTGGTCGACTCGTGGTGGAACCAGCCCGAGTAGTTCTCCCAGACGGCCCGCACGTCCCAGGCGACCTTCCCATAGCCCTGGCCCACTTCGTATTCCGCGGGCAACGTGATCTCGCGCATCAGGGTGCGGACATCCTTTCCGGCATTCATTCCGGCGACCGTCTGATCGTGGATGTACTGGATGGCGTTGCGCAGCCGGGTCAGCTCGGCGTTGATGCGCTCGGCCCCCGCGACGGGCGCGAAGTGACCCGTCACGAGCAGCTCGGGGTGCAGGTCGCGGACCCGTTCCACCGAGGCAATGGCCGTCAACGCGTCCCGGTAGCGGTCGCCCCGCATGGTGACGAGGTTGGGGATGTGCCCGAACAGGGGGCCGAAGGTGTTTCCGCACAGGCAGACTCGCTCCTCGGGGAGCCAGACCACCAGCGAGTCGGTGGTCTCCCCACCGGGCACCGAGATCAGTTCCATCCGCCGGCCGCCGAGCTCCAGCGTCAGCGTGTCCTCGAAGTCGAGGTCGACGACGGGCACGCTCTGGCCCGCCAGCTGCGCGGTCCCCAGGCGCCGTTGGATGGCTTGGATGCCGTCGGCCAGCGTGTCTTTGAACGCGAACGCGCTGCGGCTGGCGCGGTAGGGGATCAGTCGTTCGTTGTCGTCTCGCCACGTCGTCCAGTTCGCTTGCGCGACAACGGTCGTGTCGGGGTCGCGCACGCTGTCCAGGCCGCCGACATGGTCGACGTGGCCCTGGGTGAAGATGATGTAACGCACCGGCGATGAGTCCACGGCGTCGAAGTTGGCGCGATGCACCGGCCCCTCGAAACCCATGCCGGTGTTGACGATCACCCGGCCCTGCGCGGTGGTGAGCAGGTACGAGTTGGACAGCCCGGGCGAGCACCACAGTCCCGGGGCGATCTCATCCGCCTTCTCCGCGGACGCCGGGCGCATCGCGTCGGCGCCGGGCCTGCCGCGATAGACGGGTTCGGTCATCGCTGCTGACTCCTTTTATTCGGGTCGGACGTCGAACTTGTCGAAATAGAAGCCGAACCGGCCGCGGAGTTCGTCGGCGGAGACGCCGAAGTGCCGTTGCAGTTCGTAATGGATGCGGCCGTGCTTTCCGCGTGGATTGCCGTCCAGATAGCGCTGGAAACCGTCGCGCACCTGCTGCGGCAATTCGACACCGCCGCAGTGATACAGCCGCTCGAGCACCGGCATCTCGTTGCCACCCAGCTGATGAAAGTTGACGTCGATGCTGCGTTCGGTGTCCACCAGGTCGCGGTCGCGCACGCATGCGCTCAGCAGACGATGCACGCGATCGCTCCAATACGCCAGCAGCCACTGCGGATCAATGCTGTTGCGGCGCAGCCGATCCGAGTAGGCCATCATCGTGATCGCCGATTGGATCACCGCGACCGGGTCGCGGTGCGTGAAAGCCACCGTCGCGTCGGGGAACGTCGCCATCAACGGGCCGAGCTGCTCGCAGTGCTGCGGACTCTTGAGGACCCAGGTGCGCGGACCCCGCAGAAAGGTCAGCGCCTGCAGCACCTTGCGCATGTAGGCGTAGTGGCGGGTTTGGTCGAGGCTCAGGTAGTAGTCGCGCCAATCCGGCACCCGCGCATGCCATTCCAGGACATAGGAGGCCAGATCGAGGTCGAGGAGTTCCACCTCCTCCTCGATCGCCTCGGGGAAGCGGTCATGCATGGCGGCCACCACGGGCGCGCTGGCCATCAGCGCTTCGTGTTCTGCTTTGGCTCGCGCGTAACGGGGGTCCACGCCGAACACGTCGGGGCCCTGCCCACGAGCGGGGATGGGATCCTGGCTCTCCCAGTACGGCAGCGCGCGCCTGCGCGGGTCGGCGGCAATGAGATTCACCAGGTGCGTGGTGCCCGACCGCGGCATCCCGACCACGATGAAAGGCCTCTCGATCGGGATGGATTCGATCTCGGGGTACCGCGTGATCAGCTCGGTGAGTGACAACCGGTTACGCAGCAGGCGGACGATCCGCTGCCGCAGCGAACCGCGGGTGAGCTGGCGCAGGCCCTCGTCGGCTTCGATCGCGGCGACGTGCGCACGCAGCCGGTCAGCGAAGCCGTCGGCGTCGTCAAGATCGGCGGCTGCGGTCTTTAGGCCGGTCTGTTCGACGGCCTCCGCGAGCATCCGGTCGACGTCGAGGTCGACGCGCTTGGCCTCGGTGAACTCCAGGATCTGGCGCTGGACGTCGGTCAGCCGGGGCGCGGTCAGGTCGTCGAAGTCGATGTCGTCAACCGCAGAACCCACCGCAACCCCTCTTCGACGCGTCAGGTGAGAAAGATGACACCGAGGCTAGACGCGGCGCTATTCCGTGGTTCACCCACCATCCCGGCCAGCGGTCACCCGGCTACAGGTTGGCCAGATCGTCGGGCACGTCGATCTTGTGCGCCTGCAGCGCCTCCAGGGGGACCACCTCGAGGGTGCTCTCGTGCGTGGATGCCAGCACCACCGGCGCCGCACACCCGTCGTGGTGAGCCCGCAGCCAATTCAGCGCGGTCACGCACCAGCGGTCGCCGGGCAGCAGGCCCGGGAACCGATACTCGGGAACCGGCGTCAACAGGTCGTTGCCAATGGAGCGCTGGTGCTCCAGGAACTCGGCGGTCATCACCGCGCAAATGGTGTGCCGTCCAAGGTCCTGAGGCCCGGTTGAGCAACAGCCGTCGCGGTAGAAACCGGTCAGCGGGTCTGTGCCGCACGGTTCCAGCGGACCGCCCAGCACATTTCGATCAGGCACCCGTCCAGTATTGCTCTCGCGGTGGTGAAGTTTGAAGCAATTTGCCGACTGCGGCCAAAGGATTTTCCGCGCCGGCTCCTTGGAGCCCGATGTGGACGGCCGAACAGTGGGCGTGTTAACTCGAATCGATGTCGACGCCGCCCAACCCGCCCGGAAATCCCGCCGATGAACCACCGTGGGGATGGCAGCCGCCCGGTTACGGTCCGCAGCCGAATCCGCAGGGCCCGCCTCCGCCACCGCCGGGGTATCCGTCGCCGCAGGGTTACCCCGGGTACCCGGGCTATCCGGGCTATGGCGGGTACCCGGGCTACGTCGACCCGCAGGCGCCGTTCGGCCGTGATCCCGTTACCGGGCTGCCCCTGTCGGATAAGTCCGCCACCACCGCCGGCTTACTTCAGCTCTTCCTCGGCCTGTTCGGTGTCGGCCGCTTTTACATCGACTCGACTCAGATCGCCGTGGCCCAGCTGTGCGTGGGGCTGTTCGGAATTGTCTTCAGCCTGTTCTGTTTTCTGGGATTCCCGGTCCTGCTCGGCGGGATCATCTGGGCGATGGTCGACGCGATCCTGATCTTCACCGGCAGCGTCAAAGACAACCACGGCCGCAAGCTGCGCTAGGCCCTCCATATAAGAGGGCTATCGGGTTCGGTTGGCCTGCAACGGTTTTGGCGCACAGTCGGGGACATTTTAACCCGGCCGGCATGCACGACGGCCCGGGGCGCGCCGGAGTCGATGGTTACGGATTGGTCACGATGGCGGGTGGGTGCCGACTTTCGGCGACCCCGATTACGGTGCGGGAACAATTGTTATCTCAAGCTCTCGCGACGCGCTGAGCAAATCCCAGGGAAATCGCCCCGGAAACTTATCGTCACATCGTGGAACGACGAACGGCCCTGAAACTCCCTCTGCTGTTGGCGGCGGGCGCCGCAGTTACCCGGGTACCCAGGGCCTCCGCGGAGGAGGCGGGCCGGTGGTCCCCCGATCGCGCCAACCGGTGGTATCAGGCGCAGGGCTGGCTCGTCGGAGCAAACTACATTCCCGCGAGCGCCATCAACCAGTTCGAGATGTTTCAGGCCGATACCTTCGACCCGCGGCGCATCGACACCGAGCTCGGCTGGGCTCAGTTCTATGGCCACAACACCGCGCGGGTCTTCCTCCATGATCAGCTGTGGGCCGCCGACCAGCGCGGGTTCCAAACGCGCCTAGGGCAATTCGTCGACATCGCCGCCCGTCATCACATCAAACCGCTGTTTGTCTTCTTCGACTCCTGCTGGGATCCGCAACCCCGCGCGGGTCGACAGCGCGCGCCGCGCCCCGGTGTGCACAACTCGGGCTGGGCGCAGAGCCCGGGTGCCGAGCGCCTCGGCGACCCCCGCTACGTCCCGGTGATGCGCGACTACGTCACCGCGGTGATGACCCAATTCCGTAACGACAACCGGGTTTTGGGCTGGGACCTCTGGAATGAACCCGACAACCCGGCGCGCCAATACCGCAACACCGAAAGAAGCGATAAGGAGCAACTCGTCGCCGACCTGCTCCCCCAGGTGTTTCGGTGGGCGCGCGCGGTGGATCCGAGCCAGCCGCTCACGAGTGGCGTGTGGCGGGGCGACTGGGGACAACCCCAGGGCCGCAGCGCAATCAGCGACATCCAGCTCGCCAACTCCGACGTGGTCACCTTCCATTCCTACGCTGAGCCCGCCGGGTTCGAGTCGCGCATCAACGAGCTGACGCCGATGGGCCGGCCGATCCTGTGCACGGAATACATGGCTCGGCCCCGGGGCAGCACCGTACAGAGCATCCTGCCCGTCGCCAAACGCCACAACGTCGGCGCGATCAACTGGGGCCTGGTTGCCGGCAAGACCCAGACCTACTTCCCCTGGGAAACGTGGGATCACCCGGCCACGACGGTTCCGAAGGTGTGGTTCCACGACTTGATCCGGCCCGAGGGACGTCCGTTCCAAGACATCGAGGTTTTGACCGTCCGGAAGCTGGCCGGAAGCCAGGCCTGACAAGCAGAAGCGGGCCAACCAGCCCGCCTGGGCTTTGACCATTCAACGATCGCCGTCGCGCTGCCAGTAGTAGCGTTTATGCCAGCTCAGAAGGGGGCGGCGATGATCGTCGGTGTTGGCCATCTGCCCGCGACGCCATGACGCTGTCAAACCTGAGCGAAGCGGAACTGATCGCGTCGGCCGGCGGCGATCCGTGGGCGATCAACCAGAGCTTGCAGGCCGTAGCCCGTTACAGATTTCGCAGTTGGCGGAGGCCTTTCATGGCGCGGGTCGACACACCGCCGAAGCCGACCATGCATTCGAGCAAGCGCGAAAACGGTTCGCCGCCGCCTGGAACCATCAGGATGGTGGCCACCCCATCAACGATTCTGACGAAGTGCAGCGGGTGACCAAAATGCTCGGTGCGCAGTCCGAGCAGCTGCCGAAGATCGGTGCTGAATTGGAAACGATCGCCGCCGCGTTGGCCGACGCGCAGAAACAAGGAGCTCGAGAGATCGCCCTGCTGGACAGTGAGCTCCGAGGCCTCGACAGCCTCATGACCGCGATCAAGAAGGAATTGGCCTCCCATCTGCCCGAGTCGGAACGCCAGAAGCTGTTGAGACTGTACGACGACGCGCACGCCGATGCCGTGGACGACGTCCGCGATGCCGTCAAACAAATGACGTCAATTCGCAACGGGTACTCCGACACTCTCCGTAGAGCCATGGGTGCCCTGCATACCGACGGTTACGACCCACCGAAAGCTGTAGACGAGTGGATCGAAAGCCCGCTGAAACCGGGTGAGGTGAGAGACCTCGGGCCGATCGCCGGTACCGGCGGCATTCCCGGCATCCCGGGTATCGGGGCGGCGGACTTAGGAGAAGTGGTCGAGATCCCCGGACAGCCGGGAAAATATCTCGCGATTTTTGGGGATTCGTTCTCCGGCAACAAAGTCGGTGAGGGCGAACACTATCGATCTGTGGCCGTACCGGTGACCTTCGACGCCGACGGACGTCCGCATTTTGGTGCGCCACTAACGGGCCCTGAGAATAGTGGCCGCGAGCTCTTCACAATGCCGTCGGAGGCGGTCAAGGCCGGAATCAGCGACACGTTGCCAGCCGGAACGATCACCCTGGGCGACAAAACGTACATGATGGTGACCGGCACGACGGGGAACCTTAAGCCGGCGGCTTCGTGGCTGGTCGAAGTCAACGGTGACCCGGGCAAAGGGTGGACAATGGTGCCAGGCTCGTATCGCGCCGCGGGAGAGGCGCCCACCCAGATCAGCGGCTATAAGGGCTCGGACGGCAAAGTCTACATCGCCGCTGATTCCTTCGACCGCAGCCGAGGAATCACCATGTACCGCGCGGATCCTGACAAAGTGTTCAATCGCGGCAGTTGGCAGCCCTGGAACGGAACCGGCTGGGGCCAAGCCGGCGGAGTCGCCACCGCTCCGATAAGCCGCACACCCTTCGGCGAACTCAGTTTCAGGGAGGTCGACGGCAAGGCGGTGCTGTCGGGTTTCAATCAGGGCACTGGAAATGTCGAAGTTCGGGTGGTGGATGAACCCACTAAAGTGTTGAGCGTCGGGCCGACAGTTGTTGCACAGCAGAGCAATCCGCAGGGGCCAAACTTTGTACCCCAGAACTACGGTGGGTATATCCTGCCTGGATCCACGCTGGATAAGCTGAATCTGTTCGTAAGTCAATGGAACACAACGACCAACACCCCGTACAACACTCGGCAATTCCAGGTAAACGCAAACCGCTAATCTACCCGCCGATAGGACCAGAAATGATCAGTAGGACGCTCGCTGTCGCTGCCGGGGTTCTCACCGCGTTTATGACTAGTTGCAACGCTCGCGCCGACGCGCCTGCATTTCCGGACATCAGCGGGTATTCACCCGTGACGGTTGCGGACTACACGATTGGGCTTCCCAACACGGGGCGCGCACCGCTCAACATGGTCTATTTCCTTACCCCGGATGGAATCACGTGCGATTTCTTCTCCGGGGAAGCACAATGCACAGGCAATAATTTTCCCGCGGTCCCGCCAGCCAGCGGGGCCGGCACGGTGAACGCGATTGGGACCGCCTCTGGACTGGCTCAATCCGGCGACCCGATCGCGCCTAACGGCCAGGTCTATGGCCATCCACTCAAGACGTTGCCCCCACTGCATTCCATCACCGTCGACGGCATCATTTGCGGGGTCGATAACTCAGGCACGACCGCATGCAAAGACCCCCAAGGCCGTGGCTTCGTCCTGTCGCCACATGGTTCTGGTTGGCTGCCTCACGTGTGACTGTCAATCAGGCGGTAGGCGACCGCTTCAGCGTCCGACCATGATTCGGAGGAGGTTTCGAATGCCTACCGTCGCACGCCTGACTACTCGATCGTTTGCCTTAATCTTCGTCTTGGTGTCCGTGTCCTGTACGTCGCCGTCGCAACACGCCGTCGCACAGCCGCCCGGCTTCCCTAAGCTCGACGAGTTCACCCCGGTATCAATCGATAACTACATCGAAATTCCGCCGAAAGGATTGCGGTACGCCTACTTTTCGACCCCTTACAACATCCAATGTTGGTTTGAGGCCGGCGAGCCCGTACCGGTGTGGCAATCGCAAGACATCAATTGCCTAGGGGACATGCCGGACGCGAATCCCTGCATGGTCGGCAAAGCAACGGGCGTACGATCAGCACCCACATATGCGATCAGCATGACAGGTAACAAATGTGGTGTGCCGTATACCCACGGGACATTGTTAAACATCGGACAGAAGGTGAACTTCCGCGACGCGACGTGCGTAGTGGGTCCTGACCGCCTCGTCGCCTGCCTGGACACCAGCAGCGGCGAGCACGGATTTGTGCTCAAACCCTCTGGCAGCGTGGCTTTTTAGGGCACAACTAAACCGGTTTGCCCACGGCGGCGATCCGAAACCGCTTGACCCAAAAGGGTTTACGAAGCCGCGAAGTCGCCGACGACGGTCATTTTGTTGCCGTCCCGTGCGGTGGCGAAGCCGCCTGCGTTGAATGCGCAATTCAGGATGATCGCCCGGTGCGGGGGACTTTGCATCCACATGTCCAGGGCCTCACGGGGATTCGCGGCGGATCCGGTGCCCCAGAAGACGATTTCACCCGTGGAGCGGCTCCGATAGCCCGCCTGCGCGATCCGTGCCTGCGGCGACGAGCCGTCCGAGCCGATGTGTCCGCTGACCCCGCTGCGCAGCATGTCGTCGGCATGCCGCTGGGCGGCTTCCGTCAGACGCGGGTCGTCGGTGATCGGTCCGCATCCCTGGCGAAGCTGGTTGACGCCGCTGTACACCGCGCTCCCCGCATCGTCGGCGTGCGCAACGAACCCGTCTGCACCGGAAACAGTGATGAAGGCAGTGCAGATCGAGAAGATTGCGTAGAACGCAACTTTCCTCGTCATGTTTGCCTCGTACCGCATACTGGCTTTATCTGTTTCAGATAACAAAATGTTACCCACTTGCAACCATCGGCGGTCGCGAATAACAGATCCGTTCGGCAGCCGCCGACGGCGAGGCTAAGCCAAAGGCCCTGCTAGTGGCCGGTGTTGTGGGCCAGATCGATGGCGTACTGATTCACGAAGTGACCCGCTGGCGGATCACCCTTGCCGCACGTCCCGTCGGATTCGCCGGGACGTTTGATCCACAGGTAGGCGTCGGCGTGCGCACCCGCGGTCGAGGCGGTGGGCGGGGTGCCCAACGCTCGGCCGCTGGGATTGCACCAGTTGAGCTCGGAATCAGGCGCCGGTCCGGCACCGTTGCGCGACGTGTCGATCACGTAGTGCGAACCATTGGTGAGTCCCGAAATCGCTTCGCCGTAACCGATTTCGTCCTCGGTGGTGAAGAAGTTCGCGGTGTTGACGCTGAAGCCCCGCGCGTGACCGACGCCGGCCTGATTCAGCCTGGCGGCCATGTCCTCGGCACTGTGCCAACGCAGGTGACCCGCGTCGATGTACACGGCCGCGTTCGGATCCTTCGTCAGCGTGTCGACGGCGTAATGAACCAGATCGAACCGTTCTTGGCGCTGATCACCCGAGAGGCAGTCGGCCATGGCGAGCGCATCGGGTTCGACGATGATCGCCACCCGCGAGGTGCCCACTCCGCCGGCGATGCCGTCGATCCAGCTCCGGTAGTCGGCGCCCGACCCCATGCCGCCCGCGGCGAAGCTGCCGCAGTCGCGATGGGGGATTCCGTAGATCGCCAGCACCGGGATGGCGCCGGCGGCGGCCGCGTCGCCGACGTACTTCCCGACCGTTGCTGCGGAACCGCCCGGGACGATCCAGTACGCCTGCGGCGTATTGGCGATCGCGGTCAACTCGGCACTCGGCGGATCGGCGCTCTGGGCGGCGCGCATGGCCGCCGACGTGGGGTTGACGTAGAACGGCGCCCCGTCCAGTGGGTTGCCATCGGAGGCCAAACGCACCGTCGGGGCGGGACGGACCAGCACCGGGTCGCAGACAAGGCCGATGCCGGTGACGGCCGTGATCGTCAGGAAAGGGGTGATCCATCGTGCGACTGCACGAGCAGCTGAGAACGTCACCTCAGGAAAATTAGTGGGTCGAACCATCGAGCGCCAACGAGGGTGGCGACCGATCGGCGCGCGCACGATCGGTGCATCGTGAGAGCACGATCTACCTGCGACTGGGCGCCGATAGTTTTGGCGGTGGCGGAGGGATTTGAACCCTCGGACGGTTTTAGCCGTCACACGCTTTCGAGGCGTGCTCCTTAGGCCGCTCGGACACGCCACCGCCGAGCAGCTTACCGAACGGCACGCCTCTCACCCCAATCGCTGGCGGGCGAAGAACGCCTCCAGCGGCGCCGCGCACTCCTGTGCCAGGACACCGCCCCGCACTTCCGGGCGGTGATTGAGCCGCCGGTCGCGGACCACGTCCCACAGCGATCCGACCGCGCCCGTCTTGGGTTCCCAGGCGCCGAACACCAGCCGGCCGATGCGCGACAGCACCAGCGCACCCGCGCACATGGTGCACGGTTCGACGGTCACGGCCAGCGTGGCGCCCTCGAGCCGCCACCCGTCGCCGAGCACCTCGGCGGCCGCGCGCAGCGCGAGGATCTCGGCGTGGGCCGTCGGATCGCCCAGGGCCTCGCGGGCATTCACGGCGCGAGCCAGCTCGGTACCGTCGGCGCTGATCACGACCGCGCCGATGGGCACATCGCGGGGACCCGCCGTCGCGGCAACCGACAGCGCGGAACGGATCAGCTGTTCGTCAGGAATCACCGACCGATCCTGATGGCGGCGACCCGCTGCGCCCGGCTCCATCAGTGGTGGCGACCCGCTGCGCCCGGCTCCGCCGCGCTTGCGATCACCGACCGAGGCGGTCGATCACCGCCGACAGCTGATCGGCGAAGCCCATCTCGCGGGCGATGCGGCCCAGCTGCTCGTCGGCATACAGGTCGGTCTCGTCGAGGATGACCCCCAAGACCGCCTCGGGCAGCCCGATGTCGGACAGCAGCCCCAGGTCGCCCTCTTCGAAGGGATCGGAATCCTCGAGGTCGTCGGGATCGATGTCGGCGTCGAGCTTGTCGAGCACTTCCGCGGCGATGTCGTAGTCCAACGCTGCGGTGGCGTCCGAGAGCAGCAGCCGCGTCCCCGACGGCGCGGGCCGCACGATGACGAAGAATTCGTCATCGACGTCGAGCAGGCCGAAGACAGCCCCGGCGCTGCGCAGTTCACGCAGCTCTGTCTCGGCGGCCGCCAGGCTCGTCAGCGACTTGCGGGCCATTGGAGCACAGCGCCACTGTCCCTCTTCACGCACGACCGCGACGCCGAAGCCGTCCGGCACATCTGCGGACAGGCCCTGGGCGGAGGCCCGTTGTTGTGCTCCCATGGCCGCTTACGGTAGTCCCTGACCAGGCCCCTGACCAGATGGAGCCTGGTAGCGGCGACATCTGACAGCGACCTATCCGAACGGATGTGCCAACCTTGGAATGTGGCAAGCCCTCCTTCTAAGACACCGGTGTGTGTGCTCGGGCTGGGGCTGATCGGTGGCTCGATCATGCGGGCCGCCACGGCGGCGGGCCGTGAAGTCTTCGGCTACAACCGCTCCGTGGAGGGCGCGCAGGCCGCGGCCGCCGACGGCTTTGACGCCTCCACGGAGCTCACCGAGACCCTGACCCGCGCCGCCGGCTCCGGCGCGTTGATCGTGCTCGCCGTACCGATGCCGGCGATGGCGGGCATGCTCGCGCACATCAAGGACACGGCCCCGGCGTGCCCGTTGACCGACGTCACCAGCGTCAAAAAGGCGGTGCTCGACGAGGTCGTCGCGGCGGGTCTGCAGGAACGCTTCGTCGGGGGCCACCCCATGGCGGGCACCGCGCATTCGGGTTGGACCGCCGGCTACGCCGGGTTGTTCGCCGAGGCGCCGTGGGTGGTCAGCGTCGACGATCATGTCGACCCGACGGTCTGGTCGATGGTGATGACGTTGGCGCTGGACTGCGGCGCGGTGGTGGTGCCCGCCAGATCCGACGAACACGACGCCGCCGCGGCCGCCATCTCGCATCTGCCCCACCTGCTCGCCGAGGCGCTGGCGGTCGTCGCCGGGGACGTCCCGTTGGCGTTCGCGCTGGCCGCCGGGTCATTCCGCGACGGGACCCGGGTGGCGGCCAGCGCCCCGGATCTGGTGCGGGCGATGTGCGAGGGCAACTGCGACCAACTGGTGCCCGCGGTCGACCGCGTCATCGAACTGCTGAGTCGCGCCCGCGATTCGCTGGCCCACCACAACTCGGTCGCCGACCTCATCGAAGCCGGCCACGCCGCGCGAACGCGTTACGACAGCTTCCCGCGCAGCGACATCTTCCACGTCGTCGTGGGCGCGGAGAACTGGCGCCAGGAACTGGCCGCCGCGGGCCGCGCGGGCGCAGTGATCAGATCCGCTCTGCCAAGCCTGGATAGTCGACGATGAATCCTTCGTCGTCGACGCTCACCGTGGTGTCGGCGATCGGCGTGTGCACCTTGATCTCGCCGCGACTGCCCGCGCTGCTGTAGCTCACCGTGTCCGCGATGATGGACATCTCGGGCACGTTGACGTAGACGACGGGCAGCGTGACCGACGCCGCCTGCTCGTGCAGGCCGAGCCGCCGGATCGGCAGCGCGTTGAAGAAGGGGCTGAACTCCACGTCGACGTCCAGGGCGCCGTTGTAGGCCGCGCGGTGCTCGCCCTGATGGTCGGTGACCAACCACATGTTCTCTTCGTCGCGCGCGAAGGAGAAGACGCGTTCGCGCTCGGCCAGGGTGACGGTCATCCCGAGCCGCTTGGTGGCGCCGGTTTCATCGGTCAACAGGTCGTAGTAGGCGCCGAACGCCGGGTTGGCCTCGGTGGCGGCCGCGACGATGCGGCCGTTGGCCTTGATTCTCTTGCCGGACACCTGGAGTCGTACCGATTCCATCCGGGAGACGTCCTGTGCGCGCCAGGTGAGCATCGCCTGCCAAACGCGGCGAGACGGGTCGGAGGGGGCTGCGTTCACTCATCTACCGTAAGACGTCCCCGCGAACCGCTGCGGAAGTGTCCGGTAAGTGCGTCGCAGGCGGCCGGTGCCCGGCACCGACGCCCACACCAGCAACGCCAGCAGTCCGTCGAGCACCAGCGCCAATGCGGCCACCATCAGCGCCCCGACCAGGGCCAGGTGAAACTCGCGTTCCTTGATCCCATCGATCAGGTATCGCCCCAAACCGCCGAGGCTGGCATAGGCGGCCACCGTTGCGGTGGCGACCACCTGCAGCGTCGCGTTGCGCAGCCCACCGAGCATCAACGGCAGCGCATTGGGCACCTCGACGCGCAGCAGCACCTGGGCCTCGGTCATGCCCATCGCCCGGGCGGCGTCGACGACCGTCGGGTCGACATTGGCGATCCCCGCGTACGTGCCGGCCAGCAGCGCGGGCACACCCAGCAGCATCAGGGCCACCAGCGACGGTCCCAGGCCCAACCCGAACAGCAGCGTCCCGAACAGCAGCACGCCCAGCGTCGGCAGGGAGCGCAGCCCGTTGACGGCGCCCACCACGAACAGGGTGCCGCGGCCGGTGTGCCCGATGACGAGCCCGACGGGAACGGCGATCAGCGCCGAGGCGCCCACCGCGATGGCGGTGTATTCGAGGTGCTCGAGGATGCGGGCCGCGAGTCCGACCGGCCCGGTCCAGTTGTCGACGGTCAACACATACGAGATAGCCCGATCGACGAAGTTCATCGCGCGCCACCCACGACGGGCGCGACGACCGAGCGGCGGCCGGCGGTATCTACGGCGCGGACCCAGGGTGTGGCCAGCCGGCCGGCGCACACGATGAGCACATCGATGACGACCGCCAGCGCGAACAGCGCGATGATGCCCGCCAGGATCTGATCGCTCTTGTCGGTTTGATACCCCTGCGTGAACCAGCTGCCCAGCCCGCCGATCCCGATGACCGAGCCGACCGAGACCATCGCGATGTTGGTCACCACCACTACCCTCAGGCCGGCGATGAGGACCGGAACCGCAAGCGGGAGGTCGACTTTCACGATCCGCGTGATGGGCGGGTAGCCGACCGCGACGGCGGCGTCGCGGGTCTGGGCGGGGACCGCGTCTAGGGCCTCGAGCACCGCGCGCACCAGCAGCGCGGCGGTGTAGGCGGTCAGCGCGACGATCACGTTCGCCTCGTCGAGGATGCGCGTTCCGATGATCATCGGCAACACCACGAACAGCGCCAGCGACGGGATGGTGAACACGACGCTGGCGGCCGCGGTCGTGAGCGTGCGGGCGATCCGCGTGCGCTGCACGGCCAGGCCCAGCGGCAGCGCGATCGCCAACCCGATCACCACCGGCACCAACGACAGCCGCAGGTGCACGATCGTCAGCCACCACGCGTCGTCGAGATGGGTGAGCAGATAGTGCATTATCGGCTCCCCCGTTGGGATTCCACCGCGGCCAGCACGTCGGCGGCCAGCACCCCGCCGATCACCTTGCCGCCGTCGTCGACGGCGATGCCGACCCCCGACGGCGACGACAGCGCGGCGTCGAGCGCCTGGCTCAGATTGCCCCGCGGCCGAAACAGCGATCCCGCCCCGCTCATGCAGTCCGACAACGGTGCGCCGTCGCGGTGCCGCCGCGCGCCTTCGGCGTCGATCCAGCCCAGCGGCGCTCCCCCGCCGTCGACCACCACCGCCCAGCCGTCGGAAAGCCCTGCCCCGGAAAGCGTCTCGGGCGTGATCCGCGCGACGTCGTGCAGCGGCAGTCCGGCCGCGTCGAGGCGTTGCAGCCAGCGATAGCCGCGGCCCAGACCGATGAACCTCGACACGAAGTCGTTCGCGGGTCGCGACAGCAGCCGAGCCGGCTCGTCGTACTGCTGTAACGATCCGCCCTTGAACACCGCCACCCGTTCGCCGAGCCGCAGCGCCTCGTCGATGTCGTGCGTGACGAAAACGATCGTCTTGTGCAGATCGCTTTGCAGGCGCAGTATTTCGTTCTGCAGCTCGTGACGGACCACCGGGTCGACTGCGGAGAACGGCTCGTCCATCAGCAGGACCGGCGGGTCGGCGGCCAGGGCACGCGCCACGCCCACCCGTTGCTGTTCACCACCCGAGAGCTGCGCGGGATAGCGGCGGGCGAGCTTGACGTCCAGCCCGACCCGCTCGAGCACCTCGTAGCCGGCTTTGCGGGCGGCGCGGCGGGACTGCCCCCGCAACACCGGAACCGTTGCCACGTTGTCGATCACCCGCTGGTGGGGCATCAGGCCCGCGTGCTGGATGACGTAGCCGATCCCGAGCCGCAGTTTCACCGGGTCTCGGGTGGCGACGTCGACGCCGTCGATCGCGATGGTGCCCGACGTCGGTTCGATCATCCGGTTGATCATGCGCACGGCCGTCGTCTTGCCGCTGCCGGAGGACCCGACGAACACGGTCAGCTTTCCACTGGGCACCTCCAGGTTGAGGCGGTCCACCGCGGTGGTCCCGTCGCCGAAGACCTTGCTGACCTCATCGAAGGTGATCACGTCATCCGCCGATCGGGTGGTTGAAGCCGTTGTCCCGTATCCAGTTTCGGGCCGCCTCGTCGGGATCGATACCCGAGTTTCCCGACACCGCAGCGTTGAGCCCGGCAACCCCGGAGGTCGTCAGCTTCGCCGACACCGCGTCCAGTACATCTTTGAGCAGGCCGGAGTTCTTTTGCGAATTGACCAGCGGCACAATGTTTCCCGCCACGAAATTGTGCTCCGGGTCGTCGAGCACCACCAGGTGGCCCTGCGGTATGGCCGGTGAGGTGGTGAAAACGTTGGCGGCGTTCACCCTTCCGTCGAGCAAGGCGCGCACGGTGACCGCGCCGCCGCCGTCGTCGATGGCGACGAAGTTGCCCGGCCGGATGTCGAGCCCGTATTTCTGTCGCAGGCCGGGCAGCCCGGCCGGCCTGGTCGCGAACGCCGACGGCGCCCCGAATCGCACCTCGGCCGAATGCGCGGCCAAGTCGGCGATGGTCTTCAGGTTCCACGCGTTCGCCGTTTGACTGGTCACGGTGACGGTGTCGGTGTCGGTCGCGGGCGCGGGCGTCAGGATCGACAAATCGACCGGGAGGCGGCGGCGGAGCTCCAGCTCGACGACATCGAGAGTGGTCGCCTCCGAGTCCGGGGCGAAATACAGCAGCAGATTTCCGATGTATTCGGGCACCAGATCGATGGAATGGTCCTTGAGCGCAGGAATATACGTCTCCCGGCTGCCGATCCCCATCCGCCTTCCGATGTCAAACCCGTTGGCTTGCAGGGCTTGTGCGTAGATCTCGGCGATGATCTGTGATTCCGGAAAGTCCCCGGAACCGACAACGATGGACGAGGGGCTTTTGACCTGCGCCCCCAGCGGGTCGGAATTGCTGCAGGCCGCTACAACGCACATCGCCGTCAGCAGCGCTGCCGCGCGCACGATCACGCCGTGCGGGCGCGGCGCTAGCGTCATACCGCCGACCCTAACGCCCCAACCGGGCGCACGCTGGCCTGCGAGGATCGGTTGCCCGAATCGGTTTCATTCTGGCCCGGATCGGGCAAAGATGACATTATGAGCAGCCCCAACCCTGCGTCGCCCGGACAGCCGTCCCCCAAGCCCACCCACGGGGACAAGACCGGCGCATCCACCAAGGAACCCGCTATCGGGTTCACTCGCGCCGGTGCGCTGTGGTCGTCGCTGTTCGCCGGCTTCGTGATCCTGATTCTGTTGCTGATTTTCATCACCCAGAACACGGCGCCGACGGACTTTCGGTTCTTGGGCTGGCACTGGACCCTGCCCCTGGGTGTGGCGATCTTGCTGGCCGCCGTCGTCGGCGGTCTGATCACGGTGGCGGTCGGCACCGCTCGGATCTTGCAGCTGCGCCGCGTGGCGAAAAAGCACCACACGGCCCCACCGCGCTAGCCGGGCAGCTTGGCCAGTTCGGCCAGGCCGCGGGAGATCAGCGGCGCCACCACCTCGGGCGTGTGCTCGGCGGCGTCGCCCGCGCCACGAGCCTGATCCGACATCCGGCGCCGGAAGTCGATGCCGGCGGCGATGATCGCGAGTTTGAAATACGCCAGCGCCATGTAGAACTCCCAGTGCGCCAGCGGTAAACCGGCCACCAGCGAATAGCGGTCGGCCAGCTCGTCGGCCGTCGGCAGCAGCGGTGAGGTCCATGCGGCCTGCGCATTGACGATCAGGTCCAGCGCGGGGTCGCGGTACACGCACATCAGGGCCGCGTCGGAGAGCGGATCCCCCAGTGTCGAGAGCTCCCAGTCCACCACGGCCCGAACCTTTGTCGGGTCGTCGGCATCCAGGATCGTGTTGTCGATCCGGTAGTCGCCGTGCACGATCGACGTGCGGCTCTGCTGCGGAATCGCCTCGCCCAGACCGGAATGCAGCCGCTGCACATCGGAGTCGCGACGGTCCTCGGGCAGCCGCACCAGATCCCATTGCGAGCCCCACCGCCGCACCTGTCGCTCCAGATACCCGCTGGGCTTGCCGAAGTCGGCCAGGCCGACGGCGTTGGGATCGACATTGTGGAGGTCGACGAGCACCCGGATCAGCGAGTCCACGCAGCCGCCGATGACGGTGTGGCTGAACGACTCGAGTTGGGCGCGGCGGCGCACCACCTGGCCGGCAACGAATTCGACGATCTGGAACGGGGCGCCCAGCACCGAATCGTCTTCGCACAGCCCGATCGTGCGCGCCACCGGGACCGGCGTGTCCTGCAGCGCAGCGACCACCCGGTACTCGCGGGCCATGTCGTGGGCCGATGGCGTCAACCCGTGCAGCGGCGGTCGGCGCACCAGCCAGCTGGTCGCGTCGTCGTAGACGCGGAACGTCAGGTTGGAGCGGCCACCGGAAATGAACTCCGCCCGTAACTCCCCGTCGCGCCCGATCCCGAGTGAACGCAGGTAGGAGTCCAGCGAGGCCAGGTCAAGCCCCTCGAGTTGGTCAGCTGAAGTCACCGAACTTGTCTACCATCGCCGGCCACGACCCGGTTCACCACCTGCGATTTGCCGGCGTCCCGGTCAGCCCGTCCCGCGGTTCGCGTCATCGTCGAGCAGCCGCTGGTTTCGCGGCAACAGATCCCAGACGTGCTCGGTGGCGTTGACCGCGGCGACCGTCGCCTGACCGGACCGGGAGAACAACAGTCGCGTGACCGACGCGTAGTCGACCGGAAAGGACAGCAGTCGCGCCGTCCCGAGGATCTCGTGCAGCAGCACGTTGATCACCCCGCCGTGGCTGAACACCGCGACGGTGTCTTCGGGTTCGGCGCTCGCGACGAGGCCGTCGACCGCGGCGCGCACCCGGGCACGAAACGCATCCTCGTCGACCGCGCTGGGCAAATGCCCCTGGGCCAGGCGCGCCCACTCCTCGGGCATCTCCGCGCGGATCTGCTCGACGGGGATGTACACGGGAAGGTCGCGGTCATACTCGGCGAAGCGGTCGTCGATCTCGACGGTCAGCCCCCGATCCGCCGCGACCGGTTCGGCGGTCTGGATGGCCCGGCGCTGCGGGCTGCTCACCACCCGCGAGATGGGGAACCTGGCGAGCGCCTTGGGCAGTCGCTCGATTTGGGCCAACCCCTCCGCCGACAGGTCCGGATCGGAACCTTGGCCGTGTTCGCTGCGCAGCGGCAGGGCGTGCCGGACCAGAAGCACTTGCATATTTCTTCCTGTCGTTCGAAGGTGGCAGCGCCAGTTTCTCATCGCGTCCGTGCCGCCGATCCCCAGGAGGATTCTTTATGACGCAACCGGATCGGGATTGGGACGCCGCCTACCGGCAGGCGGCGCCGCCCCCGTGGAGCATCGGCCGGCCCCAACCGGAGCTGGCGCGCCTCATCGATCAGGGCCTTGTCCGCAGCGAGGTGCTGGACTCCGGCTGCGGCCATGCCGCACTTTCGCTGGCGCTCGCGGCGCGCGGCTACACCGTCGTCGGCCTCGACGCGAGCGCGACCGCGGTCCAGGCGGCGGCCGCCGCGGCCGCCGAGCAGGGTCTGAGCACCGCGAGCTTCGCGCAGGCCGACGTCACCACCTTTCGTGGCTATGACGGCCGCTTCTCCACCATCCTGGACAGCGGCCTTTTCCACGCGCTGGCGCCGGAACGGCGCCAGGATTACGTGCAGTCCATCTTTCGGGCCGCGGCGCCCGGGGCGGCGTTGTACATCCTGGCCTTCGCCGCGGGGGCGTTGGACCAGGCCCACCCGGACCGGCCGGGCCCGCCGGGCTTCACCGAAACCGAATTGCACGACGCCGTCTCGACGCTGTGGCGGGTCGATGACATTCGCGTGGCCAAGGTCTACGGCAAGGACGAGTCTTCGGACGGCTCGCTGGCACACCTCGAACACGACGACGAGGGCCACTTCATGGCGCCCGGCTTCCTGCTGAGCGCTCACAAACCCGGCTGAGCCTTGCCGCCACCGTGGAGAATGCTATTCTCCCTACGGAGATTGGGGTGTGCAGCGATGGCCGAGCGCGTGACTGAATCGGGGCTGGATGCGGACGTCCTCGCCCGCTGGCTGGACGCGAACGACGCACCCGGTGGTGGCGAACGGCCGCGGCTGACCCAGCTGAAGGGCGGCTCGCAGAACACCCTCTATCTGGTGGAGCGGGGCGGGCAGCGGATGGTGTTGCGGATGCCCGGCGCCCGGGCCGACGCCGCGCGCATCGACGGCCTGCTGCGCGAGATCCGGCTGGTGCGGGCGCTGTCCGGTACCGATGTGCCGCACGCGGCGCTGATCGCCGCCGACGACACCGGCAGCGTGCTCGGCATGCCCTTCTACGTCATGCAGGCGATCGAGGGGTGGAGCCCGATGGACGGCGGCTGGGCCCCGCCGTTCGACATCGATCTCGCCGCCCGCCGCGGCCTGGCGTTCCAACTCGTCGAGGGCGCCGCCAGGTTGGGCCGGGTGGACTGGCGCGCGCAGGGGCTCGAGGGCTTCGGCCGCCCCGACGGATTCCACGAGCGGCAGGTCGATCGCTGGCTGGCGTTCCTCGACGCTTACAAGGTGCGGGAGCTGCCGGGCCTCGACGAGGCCTCGGACTGGTTGCGCCGCAACCGCCCGGCGCATTACCGGGCGGGCATCATGCACGGCGACTACCAGTTCGCCAACGTGATGTTCGCCCACGGTTCGCCGGCCCGCCTGGCGGCGATCGTGGACTGGGAGATGACGACCGTGGGCGACCCGCTGCTCGACCTGGCGTGGTGCCTGCTGGGTTATGACGGTGAAAACCCGCGCGAGGACGGGTTTTATCTCGACATGCGCGGCATGCCCTCGCGCAGCGAGCTGTTGGAGCACTACGAAACCGTCAGCGGGTTGGCGACCGAGAACATCGACTACTACCTGGTGCTGGCCAACTGGAAGCTCGGCATCGTGCTAGAGAAGACGTATGCGGCCGGCGTGCGCACCGGACCCCAAAAAGGAGGGGTCGACCCCAAGATCACCGACGCGTTCGGGCCGATGATCCTTTCGCTCATCGCCACCGCGGCCGACCTCGCCCGATCGCTGACGACCTAGGGGATGCTGAGATGGGTTATGCCGACCAGCTTTTCGATCTGACCGGCCGGGTCGTCCTGATCACCGGCGGCAGCCGCGGGCTGGGACGTGAGATGGCGTTCGGCGCGGCCCGCTGCGGCGCGGACGTGGTGATCGCCAGCCGCAACCTCGACAACTGTGTCGCCACGGCCAAGGAGATCGAGGCCGAGACCGGCCGTTCCGCGATGCCGTATCAGGTGCACGTGGGACGCTGGGACCAGCTCGACGGGTTGGTCGACGCGACATACGAGCGGTTCGGCAAGGTCGACACGCTGATCAACAACGCGGGCATGTCGCCGCTGTACGACAAGCTCACCGACGTGACCGAGAAGCTGTTCGACGCCGTGGTCAACCTGAATCTCAAGGGCCCATTCCGCTTGTCCGCGTTGGTCGGTGAGCGCATGGTGGCGGCGGGCCGGGGGTCGATCATCAACGTGAGCACGGCCGGATCGCTGCGTCCGACGCCGGACATCATTCCCTACGCCGCGTCCAAGGCCGGGCTCAACGCCATGACCGAGGCGCTGGCGAAGGGTTTCGGGCCGGCGGTGCGGGTCAACACGCTGATGGCCGGGCCGTTTCTCACCGACGTGAGCAAGGCGTGGAATCTCGACCAGGCGACGGAGAAGCCCTTCAGGCATCTCGCGTTGGAGCGCGCCGGCGATCCGCGCGAAATCGTCGGTGCCGCGGTGTTTCTCGCCTCGGACGCCTCGAGCTTCACCACCGGATCGATATTGCGCGCCGACGGCGGCATTCCTTAACACGTGGCGATCACAAGCGCGGCGAGGCCGGGCGCAGTGGGTCGCCACCAATGAACGAGTAGGAGCATTCGATGTCTTGGGACTTTTCCACCGAACCGGAATTCGAAAAGAAGCTGGAGTGGATCCGCGAGTTCGTGCGCGAGGAAGTGGAGCCGCTGGAGGTGTTGTTCCCCGGCTGCGAATTCCTGCCGCTCAACGACGAGCGGCGCAAGATCGTCGACCCGCTCAAGCAGCAGGTCCGCGACAAGGGTCTGTGGGCGCCGCATCTGGGGCCCGAGCTCGGCGGGCAGGGCTTCGGCGCGGTCAAGCTGACGTTGATCAACGAGATCCTAGGCCGCAGCCCGTGGGCCCCGATCGTGTTCGGAACGCAGGCCCCCGACACCGGCAACGCCGAAATCATCGCCCGCTTCGGAACCCAGGAGCAGAAGGACCGCTACCTGTCGGGGCTGCTGTCGGGTGAGATCTTCTCCTGCTTCTCGATGACCGAGCCGCAAGGCGGCGCCGACCCGCGGGTCTTCACCACCCGCGCGGTCCGAGACGGTGACGCCTGGGTGATCACCGGCCGGAAGTACTTCTCCTCCAACGCCTCCGTCGCCTCCTTCTTCATCGTCGTCGCGATCACCGATCCCGACGTGCCGGTGCACACCGGCGCATCGACGTTCCTGATCCCGGCCGGCACCGAGGGACTGGTCCTGGAAGCCAACCACCACCTGGTCGGCGCGGATCCGCACGAGCCCGGGCATTCCCTGGTGCACTACAACGACGTGCGCGTGCCCGCCGACGCCCTGCTGGGCGAGCCCGGTCAGGGCTTCCTGATCCTGCAGACCCGGCTGGCCGGCGGGAGGCTGCATCACGCGATGCGGTCCATCGGGATGGCCCAGCGTGCTGTCGAGATCATGTCGCGGCGGGCGAAAAGCCGCTTCACGCAAGGCAGTCTGCTGGCCGACAAGCAACTCGTGCAGGAGTTCGTCGCCGATTCCTACACCGAGTTGATCCCGTTCCGGCTGACGGTGTTGCACGCCGCCTGGCTGATCGACCAGGGCGACGAGCGCGGCGCGCGAGCGGAGATCGCCGCCTGCAAGATCCTGGCCTCCCAGGTGCTCAAATCGATTGCCCTGCGCGCCATCCAGGTGCACGGCGCGCTGGGGCTCACCGACCAGCTGCCCCTGGTCAACGTGTTGCTCGGCGGCATCGCGCTCGGCCTGGCGGACGGCCCTACCGAGGCGCACAAGGTCAACCTGGCGCGGATGCTGCTCAAGGGGTACGAGGCCGAAGAAGGCGACTGGCCCAGCGAGATGCTCGACGTGCGGCGCGCAGCCGCCCGCTCCAAATACGGTGACCTCGTTGACCTCTAACCGGGTCGCCGCGGCCGTCGAGCGGGCGCTGGACGACCGCCAGCGGGAAGCCACCGAGGAGGTGGAACGCATCCTGGCGGCGGCGGTGCGCGTCATGGAACGCGTGGCGCCCGAGCCGCCCCGGGTCAGCGACATCGTCGCCGAGGCGGGTTCGTCGAACAAGGCGTTCTACCGCTATTTCGCCGGCAAGGACGATCTCATCCTGGCCGTCATGGAACGCGGGGTGGCCATCGTCGTGTCCTACCTCGAACATCAGATGGCCAAGGAGTCCGAGCCCCGCGACAAGGTCGCGCGGTGGATCGAGGGCACGCTGGCGCAGGTGGCCGACCCGCATCTGATCAGCATGACCCGAGCGGCGGCCGGACAGATGTCGGCCGGCACGGGTTGGCGCGCCGCCGACCAGGAAATGATGCGGCCGCTTCGCGCGCTGCTCGTCGAACCCGTTGCGGCGCTGGGTAGTAGCGACATCGAACGCGACGTCGAGGCAGTGTTCAGCTGTACGGCGGCGACCCTGCGCCGCTACGTGGGCTCGGCCGACGAGCCGGGGCCCGACGACATCGCACATGTGGTGCGGTTCTGTTTGCGTGGACTGGGGGCCAATTGATGCGCGCGGTGATCTGCCGTTCCTACGGCACGCCTGAGGACCTGGTGATCGACGACGTGGCCGACCCCGTTCCGGGGCCCGGCCAGCTGCTGGTGCGGGTGCGCGCGGCCGCGGTCAACTTCCCCGACGTGCTGTTCATCGCCGGCAAGTACCAGGTGAAGATCCCGCCGCCGTTCATCCCCGGCAACGAGATCGCCGGCGAAGTCATCGCCGCCGGCGACGTCGCGCCGTTCCGTCCGGGACAGCGCGTGTCCGGGACCACCTTCGGGGCGTTCGCCGAGCTGGCGCTGCTCGATGCGAGCCAGGCCGAGCCCGTGCCGGACGACGCCGACTTCGCGTCGGCCGCCGCCTTCGGGGTGACCTACCGCACCGCCCATCACGCGCTGCGCTCGACCGCCGCTGTCGCGGAAGGAGATTGGGTCGTCGTGCTCGGCGCCGCGGGCGGCGTGGGCCTGGCCGCCGTCGATCTGGCCGTGGCGATGAAGGCGCGGGTGCTGGCCGCGGCGTCGAGTCCGGAAAAGCTGGAGCTGTGCCGGCGGCGCGGCGCCGAGGCGACCGTCGACTACGACCGGGAGGACCTGAAGTCGCGGATCCGTGAACTCACCGGCGACAGCGCCCGGGTCGTCCTGGACCCGGTCGGTGGATCGTATTCGGAACCGGCGCTGCGCGGGCTCGCGCGTGGCGGCACCTTCGTCACGCTGGGATACGCGGCGGGCGCGATCCCGGCCATACCGCTCAATCTCATTCTGCTCAAAGACATCTGCGTGCGGGGCATGGAGATCCGCACCTTCATGAGCGATTACCCCGACAATGCCGTCCGCGACATCAAGGAGCTGTCGCGGATGTTCGCCGCCGGCACGGTCCGGCCATACATCGGCGCGCGATTCCCGCTGTCCGAGACCGCCGCCGCGCTGCGGCACGTCGCCGACCGCAAGGTGCTGGGCAAGGTGGTGATCGACGTCGGGTGACGCCGTGTCACGGTGTGACGATGTTGAAACTCGGGTCCGGCCCGTCGAGCACATCCAGCAAGGCCTGCAGCGCGCCCCGGTCACCGGATAGCTCCAGACCGGCTGAGGCGAAGTCACCCGCCGCCAGGCTCAGGAGCCGAATCTTGCCGGGCAGCTTGACCGTAACGGATGCCGTCGCGGGGTCGGGCGCCGCCTTGCGGTGGACGAGCACCCCGTTGCGCAGCGCGAGCCGATAGTTGACCGCCGTGTCGGCCAAGGTGACGTCGACGGCGACGTCGAGATCCCAGCTGCGCGGGCCGTTGACCCGGATGGACAGGCTGTCGAAGATCTGCTCCGGGGTCAGCTGGGTCAGCATGGACGACGACGTTGTGGTGGTGGCCGTGCCGACGTTGCCGTCGCGCAGCTCCATCGCCCCGCTCAGGAAGAAATTGCGCCAGGTCGCGTTTTCGGCACCGTAGGCGAGTTGCTCGAGCGTGTCCGAGTACAGCGCACGGGCGCCGGCATGCGCGCTGTCGGTGAAGACCGCATGATCCAACAATGTTGCGGCCCAACGGTAGTCACCGAAGTCGAATGCCTTTTGCGCAAGGTCGACGACCCGGTCGATGCCGCCCATCGCCTCGACATACCGGGGCGCGAGCGCCTCGGGAGGGTGGGGCCACAGCCGGGCCGGGTTGCCGTCGAACCAGCCCATGTAGCGCTGATAGACGGCCCTGACGTTGTGGCTCACCGAACCGTAGTAGCCGTGCGTGTGCCAGGCACGCTCGAGTGCCGGTGGCATCTGGAACATTTCGGCGATCTCGACGCCGGTGTAACCCTGGTTCAGCAACCTCAGCGTCTGATCGTGCAGATATGCATACAGATCGCGCTGCAAGGACAGGAACTCGACGATGCTGTCGCGCCCCCAGGTCGGCCAGTGGTGGGAGGCGAATACGACGTCGGCGCGGTCGGCGAAGGCGTCGATCGCCTCGGTGAGATAACCGGACCAGGCGTGCGGGTCGCGCACCACCGCGCCGCGCAGGGTCAGCAGGTTGTGCAGGTTGTGGGTCGCGTTCTCGGCCATGCACAGCGCGCAGAAACGCGGGAAATAGAAGTGCATTTCGGCGGGCGCCTCGGTGCCGGGCGCCATCTGGAACTCGATCTCCACGCCGTCGATCGTGTGCGTTTCACCGGTAGTTGCGATGTCGACGGTGGGGACGATGACGGCGACCTCGCCGGTGGACGGCGCCTGGCCGAGCCCGCAGCCGACCTGACCCATCGGCCCGCGCGGCAGCAGGGTGCCGTACATGTAGGTTGCCCGCCGCGTCATTGCCGGTCCGGCGTAGACGTTTTCGGAGACCGCGTGCTCGATGAAGCCTTCCGGCGCCAGCACCGCCACCGTGCCCGCATCCACGTCGGCCTGCGAGGTGACGCCCAGGACGCCGCCGAAGTGATCGACATGGCTGTGGGTGTAGATCACCGCGACGACGGGCCGGTCGCCGCCGCGATGCTCGTGGTAGAGCGCCAGTGCCGCCGCGGCGACCTCGGTGGAAATCAGGGGGTCGATGACGATGATGCCGTTGTCGGTTTCCACGAACGTCACGTTGGAGATGTCCAACCCGCGGACCTGGTAGATGCCCGGCACCACTTCGTAGAGGCCTTGTTTGGCGGCCAGCGTCGACTGCCGCCACAGGCTGGGATGCACCGACGTCGGCGCGGGTCCGTCCAGGAAGGCGTAGGCATCGTTGTCCCAGACGATTCGGCCGTCTGCCGCCCGAATCACGCACGGCGACAAGGCCGCAATGAATCCGCGGTCCGCGGCGCGGAAATCGGCGTCGTCCTGGAAAGGCAGGACCTGTCCGCGGTGGGCGGACTCGATGACGGGAGTGGGAGGCTTGTGATCCACCTTCTCCACCTTGCCATTGATGCTGCAGGCCCCGAAAGCATTTCACCGACGAATAATGAATACAGCAACAATTTCTCGGGGTTCTGGATTCTCGGTCCAGTTAACCCGCATACTGCCCAGACGGCCCTCAATGCCGAGGACCGCAACTATCGGGCAAAAAGGAGAACAGGTGAAGCGTCAATTGACGGTCGCGGTGGCCGGGGCGGCGATTCTCGCCGCGGGCATTTCCGGATGTTCGGGTGGTAACAAGTCGGGAACGAGCGCGAGCAGTTCCGCCAGTAGCTCGGGTACGAGCGCGTCGGCTAGCACCGGCGGCGCCGCCGGCACGAAGGTCACGATCGACGGCAAGGACCAGAACGTGTCCGGTTCGGTCGTGTGCACAAATGCGGGTGGCACCATCAACATCGCGATCGGTGGCGCAGCGACCGGCATCGCCGCCGTGCTCAGCGACGGCAACCCCCCGCAGGTGAAATCCGTTGGGCTGGGCAATGTCAACGGCGTGACGCTGGGCTATACCTCGGGCACCGGGCAGGGCAATGCAACCGCCAGCAAGGATGGCAACAGCTACAAGATCAGCGGCACCGCCACCGGGGTGGACATGGCCAACCCCATGCAGCCGGTGAACAAGCCGTTCGAAATCAATGTGACCTGTAACAGCTAGCTAGGCCGATGCGGGCGGTTGCCATCCGTTGGGTGGCAACCGCACCGTGAACTCGGTGCGGCCCGGTGAGCTGTCGACCGCGATCGTCCCGTTGTGCGCCCTCACCACGGCCGAGACGATCGCCAATCCCAGCCCGGTGCTGCCTCCCTTGCGCGAGCGCGAGGAATCACCGCGGGCGAACCGTTCGAAGACCTCCGACTGCAGCGCCGCGGGAATGCCGGGCCCGTTGTCGATGACCTGCAGCACGGTGTGCGACGGCTCGGTGCTCAACCGCGTCGTCACCACGGTGCCCGCGCCGGTGTGGACGCGGGCGTTGGCAAGCAGATTCGTCAGGACCTGGTGGAGCCGCGCCGCGTCGCCGGTGACGACCACCGGTTCTTCGGGGAGGTCGAGTTCCCACTGATGATCCGGTCCCGCGACGTGCGCGTCGTTGACCGCATCCACCGCCAACCGCGACAGATCGACCGATTCGCGTTCCAGCGGCCGGCCGGAATCCAGGCGGGCCAGCAGCAGCAGGTCCTCGACGAGCCGCGTCATCCGCTCGGTCTCGGACGCCACTCGGCTCATCGCCTGCGCCACCGCCTCGCGGTCGTCGCCCATCCGTTGCGTCAGTTCGGTATAACCGCGGATCGCGGCGAGGGGCGTGCGCAGTTCATGGCTGGCGTCGGCGACGAACTGGCGAACGCGAGTCTCGCTGGCCTGGCGCGCCGACAGCGCTTCCGCGATGTGGTCGAGCATCCGGTTGAGCGAGGCACCGAGCTGTCCCACCTCGGTGGAGGGGTTCGCGTCGGATTCGCGTACGCGCACAGGCAATTCGACCTCGCCGCGCGACAGCGGCAGATCGGCGACCTGGCCCGCGGTTTGGGCGACGCGGCGCAACGGCGCCAGCGCCCGCCGGATGATCACGACCCCGGCGATCGTCGCGGCCGCCAGCGCAACCGCGGTGACGATCCCGAAGATGACGAGCATCCGGATCAGGGTGGCGTCGATGTTGGACATCGACAGGCCGGTGACGATGATGTCGCTGCCGTTTCGGCTCGGCGCCGCGACGACGCGGTAGCGGCCGAGGCCGTCCAGGTTCAGCGTGACCGGCGCGCGGTTGCCGGCGATCTGTTCCAGTTGGGTCTGGGCGGTCGGGGTCAGGTCATCCCTGGTGCCGCTGCTGGTCAGGTAGCCGGCGTCAACCGTCTTGCCGTGGCTGACCACCGCCGCCACCATGCCGGCCGGCTGACCCGGGGCGTCCAGGAACCGCGGGCCGGGGCCCGGCCTCGGATAGTAGGAGTGCTGGTGGTGGTGCCATCCCGGGTGGTTCGGCTCGGGGTACATCAGCGCCGAGCGGAACGAGGTCCCGGCGAGTTGGCCGTCGAGCTGCTTGACCAGGTGATGGTTGAGCGCCAGTTCGGTCACCGCGGTGATGCCGACGCAGACGATCGCCAGGACGACGATCTGGCCGACCAACAGCCGCAGCCGAAGGGACCAGACCCTTCGCGGGTCAGCGGGCCGGCTTGAGGACATAACCCGCGCCGCGCAGTGTGTGGATCATCGGATCGCGACCGTTGTCGATCTTCTTGCGCAGGTAGGAAATGTAGAGCTCGACGATGTTGGAGCGGCCGCCGAAGTCGTAACTCCATACCCTGTCCAGGATCTGGGCCTTGCTCAGCACCCGCTTGGAGTTGCGCATCATGAACCGCAACAGCTCAAATTCGGTCGAGGTCAACGAGATTGGCTCCCCGGCGCGGGTGACCTCGTGGCTGTCCTCGTCGAGCACCAAATCCCCGACCACCAGCTGTGCGCCGCTGTCCACGGTCGTCACCCCGGTGCGGCGCAACAGCGCCCGCAACCGCAGCACGACCTCTTCGATGCTGAACGGCTTGGTGACGTAGTCGTCGCCGCCGGCGGTCAGGCCGGCGATGCGATCCTCCACCGCATCCTTGGCCGTCAACAGCAGCACCGGCAGCTGTGGGATCTCCCCGCGCAGTTTGTGCAGGACGTCGAGGCCGCTCATGTCGGGCAGCATCACGTCGAGGACGACGACGTCCGGACGCTGGTTGCGGGCGGCCGCGATGGCCGATTCCCCGTCCCCGGCGGTGGAGATGTTCCAGCCCTCGTACCGCAGCGCCATCGACACCATTTCGGCCAGGACGGGTTCGTCGTCTACGACCAGCACGTTGATGGGGTTGCCGTCCGCTCGGCACATGACAACCCGCTCTACAGAGGCTCGGGGCTGCGTCACAAGCTCCAGTATCCGTCACCGACTGAGCCCAGACTATGACGAACCTATGCGCGCCCTGTGAAACGAAACGCGCGACTGCCGGAGCAGTCGCGCGATCGTGGTGTTCGGCCGTAGCGGTTAATACCAGTAGCGCCGGCCGGCGACCGGACGGCCGATCGAGCCCAGAATCCAGAGGATCGCGCCGATCACCAGCAGCACGATTCCCAGCGTGGTCAGCACGGGTACGTGGAAGAAATACCCGAGAACAAGCAGGACAATTCCTAAGATAACCATTTCGACTTCCTTCGGGTGAGGGTTAGAGGTTGACCGATTGCATTGAACTTGGTTGCGGCAGATGGCAATCCGTGACTTTCGGGTTGACCCCGAAGTAATTCAGGGGTCCGGCGATCACGGTCACCGCAACCGTGCCCGCGGAGGCGCATGTCGTCTGGTCGTTTTTGAAGTAATCCCGTTGCCACGCCGCGAAGGCTCCGATCAGCAACCACACCAAAGCAACCGTTCCGATGATCCCGCTGCCACGCATCGTGACCTCCATTGTGAGCGAGAAGAAGTTTTCTCGTGGTGCTGAAGTTACCCATTCGACTTATGCCTAAACATGCAATGGGTTATGCGGCAGCGCTTGTCGGCACATCCCGGCACGTCAGAGGCGGTCGAAGCGGCGGCCGGCGACCCGCGCTCCCACGGCCGGGAGGGCCGTGCCCGCTGGATTAGCTCAGCTAACTCGAGGACCCGCCCCGATTCGAGGCGTTCCTATCGAAATGGCGTGCCTGAGCCGCTAAATTAGCAGCGGCACTTTCGATCTCGGCGTTCGGTCAGCCCGGCCGCCGCTGTGCGGACACATAGAGGGTGGGCGGCATCGAATCCTCCGCACCCTGCGGGATCCGGCGGTCATACCGGGCCATCAACTCGGCGAACGTCGCGGTCGTGACGTCCCAGCCGCGGCCGCGCAGCCAGCCGTCGACGGGCGTGCGCTCCTCCGGGTACCACAGGTCGTCGAAGTCCGTGATCTCGGCGTTGACCAGCTTGGCTGCCGCCGCCCGCATGCGCCGCATGTCCTCGCGCTGGCGTTGCACACGGTCGGGGTCGGTGAAACCCGATTCGGGCACGTTGGACGCCAGCCAGCTGCCCTCGGCGCTCAGCGAATCGATCCGCTCGAACAGCAAGTCCTGGGCCTGCGCCGGTAGATAGCGAACGAGCCCTTCGGCCGACCACACCGCAGGTCGCGAAGCATCAAACCCCGCTTCCCGCAACGCTTTCGGCCAATCCTGGCGCAGGTCGATCGGCACGTTGACCAGCTGCGCGGTCGGCTCCGCGCCGTGTTCGCGCAGCGTGTTGGATTTGAATTCCAGCACCTTGGGCTGGTCGAGCTCGTAGACGACCGTGCCGTCGGGCCACGGCAGCCGCCAGCTGCGCGCGTCCAGTCCGGCCGCCAGGATCACCACCTGGCGCACGCCGGCGTCGGCCGCGCCCAGGAAGAACTCGTCGAAGAATGCCGTCCGGGTGGCCATGAAGTCGACCATCAGCTGCAGCCGCGCCCGCAGATCGGGCTCGATGTCGGCCGCCTTGGCCAGCAACGCCGGGTTGGCATAGATGCTCCACATCCCCTCGCCCGCGGCGTCGACGAACACCCGCGCGAACGGGTCCTTGATCAGCGGGTTGTCACTCTCGGTCTCCGCGGCGCGAGCTGCGGCGACGCCGAGCGCGGTGGCGCCGACGCTTTGGGTGATTTCCCAGGAATCGTTGTCGGTCCGCGGCATGGGCAGTTCCCTTCCCCAGAAAGTAAGTTATGCACACTATTCTTCCAGCCGCCGCCACCGGCCGCCTCCCGTCGCCCCTGCCCTAGTCTTTTTCCCAGACGGTCCACAGGTTGCAAGGGAGTGCCATGACGCCCACCCCGTCGCGTACGCCGCAGGAAGTGTTCGCCCACCACGGCGCCGCGCTGGCCGCGGGAGACCTTGACGAAATCCTCACCGACTACGCCGAGGACTCCGTGCTGATCACGCCCGCCGGCGTCGCGCGCGGCAGGCAGGCCATCCGCCGGGTCTTCGCGCAACTGCTCGCCGATATCCCGGATGCCAACTGGGACTTGAAGACCCAGCTCTTCGACGGCGATGTGCTGTTCCTGGAATGGGCCGCCGATTCGGCGGCCAGCCGGGTCGACGACGGCGTTGACACCTTCGTGTTCCGCGACGGCGTGATCGCGGCGCAGACCGTCCGATACACGCCACACCCGAAGGGCTGAGCAGTGGACTCCGTGAATCTTCAAGCCGTAGCGGAATGGATGTCCGGGCAGGGGCTCGGCGAGGGCCCGCTGGAAGGCGTCTCCAACGTCACCGGCGGAACGCAGAACGTCATGCTGCGGTTCAGCAGGGCCGGGCGGCCCTACGTGCTGCGGCGCGGGCCCCGGCACCTGCGTCCGCGCAGCAACAGCGTGATCCTGCGGGAAACGAAAGTCCTTGCGGCGCTGGCAGGTTCCGATGTGCCGCATCCGCACCTGATCGCCGTCTGCGAGGACCCCGCCGTGCTGGGCGACGCGGTCTTCTACCTCATGGATCCCGTCGACGGATTCAACGCCGGCGAGGGTCTGCCGCCTTTGCACGCGGGCGACGCGAAGGTGCGACACGGCATGGGGCTGTCGATGGCCGACGCGTTGGCCAAGCTCGGTGCCGTCGACCATGTCGCCGTCGGCCTCGCCGAATTCGGTAAGCCGGAGGGCTTTTTGGAGCGCCAGGTGCCGCGCTGGCTTTCCGAGCTCGAGTCCTACAACGACTACGAGGGTTATCCCGGGCCGCAGATCCCCGGCATCGAGGAGGTGTCGACCTGGTTGGACCGGCACCGGCCGGCGCACTGGACGCCGGGCATCATGCACGGCGACTACCACGCGGCCAACGTGATGTTCTCCCGCACCGGGCCGGAGGTGGTCGCGATCGTCGACTGGGAGATGTGCACGATCGGCGATCCGCTGCTGGACCTGGGCTGGCTGCTGGCCACCTGGCGCCAGCCCGACGGCTCCAGCGTGTTCAGCCACGCCCTGGGCGGCCAGGACGGATTGGCCAGTACCGACGAGCTTTTCCAGCGCTACGCCGCCAACACCACCCGCGACCTGTCACACATCACCTGGTACACCGTGCTGGCCTGCTTCAAGCTGGGGATCGTGATCGAGGGGACGCTGGCCCGGGCCTGCGCGGGAAAGGCGGAGAGGGAGGTAGGCGACCAATTGCACGCCGCCACCGTGCATCTGTTCGAGCGGGCGCTGCGCCTCATCGACAACGAGGGCTGACCTACTAGCATTCGTCTCGTGCCGCCCTATCCCGAGGAACCGGATTACTACTCCGAGCCCACCGCGGCCGCGCGGTACGGCGGCGGCTATTACGACGCCGCGCCGGAGCCGCCCGAGCCCCCGACGCCCTGGTACCGCCGCCCGGCGGCGCTGGTCGCAGCAGGCGCCATAGGGGCGCTCCTGCTCGGCGCGGTCGTCTTCGCGGCGGTCAAGCTCGCGAGCAATTCGCCGGCGCCCAGCCCGGCAACCACGACGACGCCGGCGCCGTCCACCACCGCGCCGGTGACCACCACGACGACGGAGCCACCCCGGCACCACGGCGGCGGCGGTGGCGGCCCGACCGAGACGGTCACCGAGACCGTCCCGCCACCGAGCACCGACACTCCCACGACGACCGTCTCGCCCAGCACGGTCACCGTGACGCCGAGCACCGAGACCAGCACCGTCACCCAAACGGTGACCGAGCCGCCCCGTCGGGGGCCATTCGGCGGACCGTTCGGCGGACGCTAGCGGTCGGCGCGGGTGTGCCCGGGTTCCGTCAAACCCGAGGGCACAACATAATTCGGCCGCTTACAACAAGGTGCAAGTGGTGACACCTGCTGCGCTTGTACTGCAACCGCATGCAGACGTCAGCAGGGCGCTGGAGGCGATTACCAGGGCGGCGAGGATTTTGGTGACACGGGACATGACTCAACTCCGATGTTCGCACGGAACTGAACTGAGGCCCGAGGCCGATGATATTACGCGCAGACCGCGCTGCCTGTGACACGTTTGACGCACGAAAAATGGCTGAGCGCGCCCGAAGGGATTCGAACCCCTAACCTTCTGATCCGTAGTCAGATGCTCTATCCGTTGAGCTACGGGCGCCTGTTCTTCAGTTGTCGTTCCGTGTTCCGTTCAGGACCCAGCGGAGGCGAGAGGATTTGAACCTCCGGTCCCCTTTGAGGGGGACAACTCATTAGCAGTGAGCCCCATTCGGCCGCTCTGGCACGCCTCCCTTTTGGACTTTCTGAGGGTACCGACCCCTTTCCGGTCTCGCGGAACCGGCCATACTGTACACAGTTGAGACATAAACTGTCGAAGTGACCGCCCGTCTACGCTCCGAACTGGCCGGACTGCCAGTGTATGTGCCCGGCAAGAACGTGCCGGGCTCGATCAAGCTGGCCAGCAACGAGACCGTTTACGGCCCGCTACCCAGCGTGCACGCGGCGATCGAGCGGGCCATCGCCGTCGTCAACCGCTACCCGGACAACGCCAGCGTGGACCTCAAGGCGGCGCTGGCCATGCACCTGGGTTCCGACGTCGCCCCCGAGCACATCGCGGTCGGCAGCGGTTCGGTCACCTTGTGCCAGCAGCTCGTTCAGATCACCGCCGCGGCCGGCGACGAGGTGATGATCGGCTGGCGCAGCTTCGAGTGCTACCTGCCCATCATTCAGGTGTCCGGCGCGACGACCGTGCGGGTGCCGCTGACCGATCACACGCATGACCTCGACGCGATGCTCGCGGCGATCACCGACCGCACCCGGCTGATCTTCGTCTGCAACCCCAACAACCCGACGTCCACGGTCGTCGACCCGGACGCGCTGGCCCGATTCGTGGACGCCATTCCGTCGCACATCCTCGTCGCCCTCGACGAGGCCTATGTCGAGTACGTCCGCGACGGCATGCTGCCCAACAGCCTCGAGCTGGCCCTCACCCGCAGCAATGTCGTTGTGCTGCGGACCTTTTCGAAGGCGTACGGGTTGGCGGGCCTGCGGGTCGGCTATGCGGTCGCCCACCCCGACCTGATCACCGCCCTGGACAAGGTCGTCATGCCGTTTGCGGTGACGAACGTCGCGCAGTCGGCCGCCATCGCGTCGCTGGACGCCTCGGCCGAGTTGATGGCCCGCACCGACGCACTGGTCGGCGAGCGCACCCGCGTGAGTGACGCCCTGCGCGACGCCGGGTTCGAGCTGCCGCCGTCGCAGTCGAACTTCGTCTGGCTACCACTGGGGTCGCGCACCATGGACTTCACCGAGCAGGCCGCCGAAGCGCACCTGGTGGTGCGGCCGTTCGCGGACGAAGGCGTTCGTGTCACCATTGGTGCTCCGGACGAAAATGACGCTCTGCTGCGTTTCGCCCGCGATTGGATAGCCCGCACCGAATCCTGAGGAGAGCCGTGGACCTCGCCCGAAAGAAGTTCACCGAATTCAAAGAGCGCAGCGGCGACATCGCGGATTCCGAGCTCGACGAATTCTGGGCCGAGCTTTCGCCCGCGACCCTCGACGGGATGCTCGGCGAGTGGAAGGGCGGCGAGTTCCAGACCGGCCACAAGATGAACGGCCAACTGGAAAAAGCCGGGTGGTACGGCAAGACCTTCAAATCCGTCAGCGACGTGCAGCCGCTCGTCTGCCTGGACGCCGACGGCAACAAGTTCTCGAACGTGGAAATGGGCAAGGGCGAGGCCAGCCTGTGGCTGGAGGACTTCCGCGGGGAGGTCACCGCCACCATGGTCTACGACGGCCAGCCGGTGCACGATCACTTCAAGAAGATCGACGACAACGCCGTGATGGGGATCATGAACGGCAAGGGCGTTCGGGACAACGGCAAGTACTACTACTTCTACCTCGAGCGCGTCTAGCGTCTCGACCGGCGAGCCGTCGAGTGTGAACTGGCGGCTTTGATTGTGCGTCCACGCCGACGACACGCCGCGCGGACCCGACGCGGCTTCACACCCAAAGCCCACGCTTCACACTCGACGGGCGAGAGCTGAAGGGCGGGCTACCGCGCCGGGTTGCGGCCGGTGAACGCGACCAGCTGCTCGAGGGCGCCGGCGTCCTCGGGCACATCGACCGGGTCGTCGAATCCGGCGCCGCCGCGTAGCTCCGGCCTGATGATGTGGCGGGCCAGGCCCAGCACGTATTCGGACAGCGGCTCGGGGGCGTCGACCTCGCGCTTCGTCGCGGCCGCGTAATCCCAGGCGTGCACCAGGAATTCGATCGACAGGACGGCGCACGCGCTCTTGGCGGGCATCTCGCCCTTGCCGAACGGCACCGTCCCGCCCAGCCCGTGCCGGTGCCAGGCGTCCAGCGCCGGCCGCGCCGCGGCCACCACCTGGCGCTCCACCGAATCGCCTTCGGCGGGTTCGGGAACGTCGGCGTCCACCATGCCCCCGAGGGCTTTGATCGAATTCAGCAGGTGCCCGGTCAGCTGCGCGACGTCGAAATCCGCGCAGGGCGTCGGCCGCGACAGGTCGTCGGCGGCGATGGTGTGCAGGACCCGCTGCAGCACCCCCAGGGTGTCCTCGGCGCTGTGCAGCTCGTCGGTCGGCGGTGAATGCGGGCCGGGTCGCAAGTCAGGAGCCATATTCGCCACGCTACGGTCTCGATATGGCGCAAGCATACGAATCCGTCACCGTGGAGAAGAAAGACCACGTCGCGCAGGTGACGCTGATCGGGCCCGGCAAGGGCAATGCGATGGGGCCCGCCTTCTGGTCCGACCTGCCCGAGCTGTTTCCGGAGTTGGACGCCGACCCCGAGGTGCGGGCCATCGTGCTCACCGGTTCGGGCCGCAACTTCAGCTACGGCCTGGACCTCGCCGCGATGGGCGGGACGCTGTCGGGGGTGCTGGGTGAGGGCGCCTCGGCGCGGCCGCGGGCCGAGTTTCACCGAACGGTGCTGCGCATGCAGGGCGCGATCAACGCGGTCGCCGACTGCCGCACCCCCACCATCGCCGCGGTGCACGGCTGGTGCATCGGCGGCGGCGTCGACCTGATCTCGGCGGTGGACATCCGCTACGCCAGCGCCGACGCCAAGTTCTCGGTGCGCGAGGTCAAACTCGCCATCGTCGCCGACGTCGGCAGCCTGGCCCGCCTCCCGCTGATCCTCAACGACGGGCACCTGCGTGAGCTGGCGCTCACCGGCAAGGACATCGACGCGGCCCGCGCCGAGAAGATCGGGCTGGTCAACGACGTGTACGCCGACGCCGAGGCCACGCTGGCCGCGGCCCACGCCACCGCCACGGAGATCGCCGCCAATCCCCCGCTGACCGTCCACGGCGTCAAGGACGTCCTCGACCAGCAGCGCATCGCGGCGGTCTCCGAAAGCCTGCGGTACGTGGCGGCCTGGAACGCGGCGTTCCTGCCGTCCAAGGACCTGACCGAGGGCATCACGGCGACCTTCGAGAAGCGCCCACCGCAGTTCACCGGGGAGTAGTCCGGCGGCACGTACCCTCGCTGAGGTGACTCCTGACGGCAAGATCCGCGTCCCGGCCGACCTGGACGCGGTGACGACGATCGGTGCGGAAGACCACTCCGAAATCGACAGCGCCGCCATCGACCGGATCTGGCAGGCGGCGCGGCATTGGTACCGGGCCGGGTTCCAACCGGCGATCCAGTTGTGCCTGCGGCAGCACGGGCGCGTGGTGCTCAACCGCGCGATCGGCCACGGCTGGGGCAACGCCCCGAGCGACCCACCGGACGCCGAGCGGATCCCCGTCACGCCCGATACCCCGTTTTGCGTGTACTCGGCGGCCAAGGGGATGGCGGCGACCGTGGTACACATGCTCGCCGAGCGCGGCGTCTTCTCACTCGACGACCGGGTCTGCGACTACATCCCCACCTTCACCAGCCACGGCAAGCATCGGATCACCATCCGGCACGTGATGACGCACAGCGCCGGCCTGCCGTTCCCGACCGGCCCGCGGCCGGACGTCACGCGCGCCGACGACCACGAGTACGCGCAACGCAAGCTCGGCGAATTGCGGCCCCTGTACCGTCCCGGGCTGTTCCACATGTACCACGCGCTGACCTGGGGTCCGCTGGTGCGCGAGATCGTGTATGCGGCCACCGGCAAGGAAATTCGCGAAATCCTGGGCACCGAGATCCTCGACCCGCTCGGCTTCCGCTGGACCAACTTCGGCGTCGCCGAGAAGGACGTGGCGCTGGTGGCGCCGAGCCACGCCACCGGGCGGACGCTACCGCCGGTGGTCGCCCAGATCTTCCGCAAGGCGATCGGCGGAACCGTGCACGAGATCATTCCGTACACGAACTCCAAGTTGTTCTTGACCACCATCATCCCGTCGTCCAACACGGTGTCGAACGCACAGGAGATGTCGCGGTTCGCCGAGATCTGGCGTCGCGGAGGCGAACTCGACGGTGTGCGGGTCATCAGACCGGAGACCATGTATGGCGCGATAGCCGAATGCCGAAGGCTGCGACCGGATTTCGCGGTCGGGCTACAACCGGCCCGCTGGGGCACCGGCTACATCCTCGGCACCAACCGGTGGGGACCCTTCGGGCGCAACGCGCCACACGCCTTCGGGAACCTCGGCCTGGTCAACATCGCGATCTGGGCCGACCCCGCGCGCGGGCTGGCGGCCGGCGTGGTGAGCAGCGGCAAACCCGGGCGGGATCCCGAAGCCCGCCGGTACACGGCCCTGATGGACACGATCGCCGCCGAAATCCCCACCGGTTAACGGCCACGGCAGTGGGAACCCTGCCGGCATGGCTACCTATCGAGTGCTCAATCCGAAAGGCGAGGTCGTCGCGACGAAAGA
Source organism: Mycobacterium sp. 3-98 (assembly GCF_035918355.1). NCBI lineage: Bacteria > Bacillati > Actinomycetota > Actinomycetes > Mycobacteriales > Mycobacteriaceae > Mycobacterium > Mycobacterium sp. 3-98. The sequence goes on from NZ_CP142360.1 coordinate 235,074, forward strand.
CATCGACAGCGCCGACGACGCACACGCATGGTTCGTCGACAACAAGGCCGACAACAGCGAGCTCGGCTGGCGCATGGAAGTCGAGCACGACGGCGACTGGCATTTCTTCGACGACAGCGAGGGCGATCGAAGCTGACGGTGTTTGTGCTCCGGCTCGCGGGGCAACCAACAAGGCATGGACTCGCAACGCTTCCGCAAGCTGCTGGACGCACCGGGGCCGTTCGTTTCGGTGTATTTCGACGACTCGCACGACACCCATGACGCCGAGGCTCAACTTGAGCTCAAGTGGCGGGCGATCAAAGAAGACCTCGAACGCGCACACGCCGACGCCGCGGTGATCGCCGCGATCGAGGACGCGGCCATGAACCTGCGTCCCCCGATCGGCCGAAGTGGACGGGCGGTGATCGCCAGCGCCGACGGTGTGGTGATCAACGAGCACCTGGCCCGCGGCCCCGCCGCGAGCGTGGTCCGGGTGTCCGAATTGCCTTACCTGGTACCGATTCTGGAGCAGAGCTTCGATCACCCGGACTATGTCCTGGTGGTCGTCGACCACAGCGGCGCCGACATCACGACCCACCTCGGCGGGACGCTGCGCACCGAGACGGTCGACGGCGGCGGCTACCCCGTGCACAAGGCCGCGGGGGCCGAGACCGCCGGATACGGCGACCCCCAGCTGCGCACCGACGAGGCCGCCCGCAAGAACGTGCGGGCGGTCGCCGATCGCGTCGCCGAACTCGCCGACGACAAGGCGATCGAGGTGATCTTCGTGGTCGGTGAGGTGCGGTCGCGCTCCGACCTGCTGGCCGCGCTGCCGGAACGACTGCACGACCGCGCGGTGGCCCTCGAGGTCGGGGCGCGGCACAGCGGGCATGACTTCGGCGAGATCGAGCAGGCCATCGAGGACGAGTTCGTCAAACGCCAGCTGCGCACGATCGACGATGCGGCGCAACGGTTTACCGCCGAGATCGGGCGGCAGTCCGGGCTGGCGGCCGAGGGGCTCGGTCCGGTGTGCTCGGCGCTGCGCCAGGGCGCGGTGGAGACGTTGATCATCGGTGACATCGGCGACGCCACCGTGGTGGCCGACGAGAACCTGACGACCGTCGCCCCCGATGAAAACGTGTTGTCCGAGCAGGGCGCCGCTCCCGCCAAGACGCTGCGGGCCGACGAGGCGTTGCCGGTATCGGCGATTTCGGTCGGCGCGGCCCTGGTGCGCACCGACGAGCGGATCTCGCCGGCCGACGGGATCGGTGCGGTGCTGCGCTACGCGCCGACGCTGCACCAGAGCGTCGAGTAACTTCAGGGCGGTGGCGGAGGGATTTGAACCCCCGGACGGTTTTAGCCGTCTCTCGCTTTCAAGGCGAGTGCATTAGGCCGCTCTGCCACGCCACCACGGACAAGGGTAACGGGGGCCGGTAGCGTGGCCGCCATGCGAGCCATCGTCGCCGAATCCTCCGATCAACTGTTCTGGCAAGAAGTGGCCGACGTGTCCGCTCGGCCCGGCGAGGTCGTGGTCAAGGTGGCCGCCGCCGGTGTGAATCGCGCCGACGTGCTGCAGGCCGCCGGTAAGTACCCGCCGCCGCCCGGCGCGAGCGAGATCATCGGCATGGAGGTGTCCGGTGTCATCACCGAAGTCGGCGACGGTGTCACGGAATGGTCTGCGGGCCAAGAGGTTTGCGCGTTGCTGGCGGGCGGGGGGTACGCCGAGTACGTCGCCGTTTCCGCCGGCCAGGTGCTGCCGATTCCGTCCGGTGTGGATCTCGTCGACGCGGCCGGGCTGCCGGAGGTGGCCTGCACGGTGTGGTCGAACGTGGTGCTCATCGCGGGCCTGAGCGGGGGCCAGCTACTACTCGCGCACGGCGGGGCCAGCGGCATCGGCAGCCACGCGATCCAGATCGCGCGCGCGCTCGGGGCCCGGGTGGCGGTCACCGCCGGCTCGGCGGAGAAGCTCGACTTCTGCCGCGACCTGGGCGCCGACATCACCATCAACTACCACGACGAAGACTTCGTCGCGCGGCTACAGGAGTCCGGCGGTGCCGACGTGATCCTCGACATCATGGGCGCGGCCTACCTGGATCGCAACATCGACGCCCTGGCCAGCGACGGGCAGCTCGTCATCATCGGCATGCAGGGCGGCGTCAAGGGCGAGCTCAACATCGGCAAACTGCTCGCCAAGCGGGCGCGGGTCATCGGCACCACGCTGCGGGGCCGTCCGGCCACCGGGCCGAACAGCAAAAGCGACATCGTGCAGGCGGTGACGGCCTCGGTGTGGCCCATGGTGGCCGACGGACGGGTGCGGCCGATCATCGGCGCCCGCTTGCCCATTCAGCAGGCCGGCGACGCGCACCAGCGACTGGTGGACGGCAAGGTGACCGGGAAGATCGTCCTGACGGTCTAGCCCAGGGAGGCCAGCGCGCGCACCAACTGGTCGACCTCGGCCGTCGTCGAATAGTGCGCCAGCCCGACGGTGACCGCGCCGCCGATGTCGTTGACGCCCAGCACGTCGAGCGCGCGGGAGCTTTCGTTGGTGACGGCCAGAATCCCGTTGTCCGCCAACCGCTGCACCACCCGTTCGGCGGGCACGCCGTTCAAAACGAAGCTGACCACCGGGATCCGCACCTCCGGGCGGCCGATGACCATCACCAACGGCAACGAGCGCAACGACACCATCAGGTAGTCATAGATCCGATTCAGGTACGAGGTGGCGGACTGCATCGACACCGCCAGGCGTTCGCGCCGGGTGCCGCGGGCGGATTCGTCGAGCGACGCCAGGTACTCGATGCTGGCGACCAGCCCGGCCAGCAGCCCGAACTGGTGCGCACCGATCTCCAGGCGCGCCGCGCCCGTGGCCTTGGGGTCGGCCGAGATGGAATGGAACGAGTTGAGTAGCACCGGATCGCGGAACACGATCGCGCCGATCGGCGGGCCGCCCCACGCGGCGGCGTTCACCGCCACCACGTCGGCGTCGGTTTCCCTCATGTCGAGCAGCCGGTAGGGCGCCGCGGCGGAATGGTCGACCACCACCAGGCCGCCGACGTCGTGCACCAGCTTGGTCATCGCCCGCAGGTCGGTGACCGTGCCCATCGTCGCGGACGCCGAGGCGACGGCGACCAGCCGAGTCGACTTCCCGATCAGGCCCTCCCACTGCCACGTCGGCAGCTCGCCCGTCTCGATGTCGATCTCGGCCCACTTGACCTTGGCCCCGTACCGGTGCGCCGCCCGCAGCCACGGGGCGATGTTGGCTTCCTCGTCCAAGCGGCTGACGATGACCTCGTAGCCCAGGCCGGCGCGCGACGACGACGCCTCGGCCAGCGCGGACAACAGGATCGCGCGATCGGCGCCCAGCACGACGCCGGCGGGTTCGACGTTGAACAGATCGGCCACGGCCGCCCGGGCCGCCTCCAAGATGGCGGCGCTGCGCTGCGCCGAGGGGTGCGCCCCCACGGTGGTGGGCGCAGACCTGCGGAAAGCCGTCGACACCGTCGTCGCGACGGAGTCGGGAATCAGCATCCCGGCGGGAGCGTCGAAGTGCACCCACCCGTCACCCAGCGACGGATGCAGTCCGCGCACCCGGGCGACGTCGTATGCCATGTGGGCCACCTTAAAGCTTTCGCGTTTTTGCGAAACTGCGACGGTAGCGGGTGCCTTGAAAGGGTCCAAGCCGTTCCGGCCAGTCGGTGGCCTCCCGAGCCAGGGCACCCGGCCAGCCATACTAGTCGAGTGGGGCTCTGGTTCGGAACGCTCATTGCATTGTTTTTGCTGATAGCGCCCGGGGCGATCATCGCACGTATCAGTCAGTTGTCTTGGCCGGTCGCTGTTGCGGTGGGCCCGGCGCTGACCTACGGCGTGGTTGCGCTCGCCATTATTCCGTTTGGTGCCATCGGAATACCGTGGAACGGCTGGACCGCGCTGGCCGCGCTGGTCGTCATGTGCCTGGTGATGATCGGTTTCCAGCTGCTGCTCGGCCGCTACCGCGACCGCGACGCCGAGACCCGTAGGGTCGGCCGCTGGCCGGCGATCACGGTGGCGGCCGGGGTGGCGCTGGGGGCCCTGCTCATCATGTGGGCCGCCTACCGCGGCCTGGACGGTCATTGGCAGACCATCCCGAGCACCTGGGATGCGGTGTGGCACGCCAACGAGGTGCGGTTCATCCTCGACACCGGCCAGGCGTCCTCCACCCACATGGGCGAGCTGCGCAACGTCGAGACGCACCACACGCTGTACTACCCGTCGGTGTTCCACGCGCTGACCGCGGTGTTCTGCCAGCTGACCGGGGCGGCGCCGACCACGGGTTACACGTTGAGCTCGGTCGCCGCATCGGTGTGGCTGTTTCCGACCGGCGCGGCGATGCTCACCTGGCGGGTGCTGCGCCCGACCTGGGACGAATGGCGCAGCGCGGGCGCCGCGGCGACCGCAGCCACGCTGGCCGCGTCGTTCACGGCGGTCCCCTATGTCGAGTTCGCCGTCGCCGCGATGCCCAACCTGGCCGCCTACGGCGCCGCGGTGCCGGCGTTCGTGCTGATCACCTCCACGTTGCGGCACCGCGACCGCATCCCCGCGGCCGTGCTGGCGCTGGTGGGTGTCATGTCGGTGCACATCACCGGCGGTGTGATCGTGCTGCTGTTGCTGCTGGCCTGGTGGCTCCTGGATGCGCTGTGGCGTCCCGTGCGCGGCAGGCTGGCCGATGTGGCGGCCCTGGCGTGCGTCGCGGTGGTGTCGGGGTTGATCCTGTTGCCGCAGTTCATCAGCGTGCAGGAACAGGAAGACATCATCGCCGGGCACTCGTTCCTCACCTACCTCAGCAAGAAGCGGGGGCTGTTCGACGCCGTCTTCCAGCACTCCCGCCACCTCAACGACTTCCCGGTCCAATACGGGCTGATCGCGCTGGCCGCCATCGGCGGTGTCATCCTGCTGGTCAAGCGGATCTGGTGGCCGCTGGCCCTGTGGCTGCTGCTGATCGTGGTGAACGTCGACGCAGGAAATCCGATCGGTGGCCCCGTCGGCGCGGTGGCCGGGATGTTCGGCGAGTTCTTCTACAAGGATCCGCGCCGGATCGCGGCCGCCACCACCCTGCTGCTGGAGCCGATGGCCGGCATCGCGTTGTTCGCGATCGTGATCGGCGTCGTGGCCGGGGCCCGACGGCTGTCGGACCGGTTCAAACCGCTGCCCGCCCCGGTCTGGGTGTCGGTCACCGCGGTGCTGCTGGTGGCGACCACGGTGCTCAGCGCGCGCCACTACCTCTATCGGCACCTGTGGTTGTTCGGCGACAAATACGACTCGGTGATGATCGACCAACGCGATCTGATGGCCATGGCGTATCTGGCCAAGCTCCCCGGGGCCCGCGAGACCCTGATCGGCAACGCCAACACCGACGGTACCGCGTGGATGTACGCCGTCGCCGATCTGCACCCGCTCTGGACGCACTACGACTACCCGCAACAGATGGGGCCCGGTCCCAACCGCTACATCTTCTGGACCTCGGCGCGCCGGGGCGATTCCGATCCGAGGGTCCTCGAAGCGATCAAGGCGCTCAATATCCGGTACATCTACACGAGTGCGCCGACTGTCCGGGGGTTCGCCGTACCCGACGGACTAGTGTCGTTGGATAAGTCGAAGTCGTGGGCGCTGATCTACGACAATGGCGGCGCCCGAATTTATGAATGGCGACCAAGCGGCACGACGCCACACCCATAGTCCACGAAGGATGGTGAAGTTTTGAGTACCCGCAACGATGATGACGACGTCGAAATCATCGGCGGCGTCGACCCGCGGATGATGGCGATCACCGACGATGACTCCGACGAGCGCTCCCTGACCGATCTGGTCGAGCAGCCGGCAAAGGTGATGCGGATCGGGACCATGATCAAGCAACTGCTCGAGGAAGTGCGCGCAGCGCCGCTGGATGACGCCAGCCGCAACCGGCTGCGCGAGATCCACGCCACCAGCATCCGGGAACTGGAAGAGGGCCTGGCGCCGGAACTGCGTGAGGAACTCGACCGCCTCACCCTGCCCTTCAACGAGGACGCCGCGCCGTCGGACGCCGAATTGCGCATCGCCCAAGCGCAGTTGGTGGGTTGGCTGGAGGGGCTGTTCCACGGCATCCAGACCGCGCTGTTCGCCCAGCAGATGGCCGCCCGCGCCCAGCTGGAAAAGATGCGCCAGGGCGCGCTCCCCCCGGGCGTCGGCAAGGCGGGCGGCGCGCCCGGGCACGGCCAGTACCTGTAAGCGACCTCGAGTAGTTCACGGTGTCGGGTCCTCACATCAAGACGCACAACGCGTGGGTCGAATTTCCCATCTTCGACGCCAAGTCGCGTTCGTTGAAGAAGGCCTTCTTGGGCAAGGCGGGCGGCACGATCGGACGCAACAACTCCAACGTGGTCGTCGTCGAAGCGTTGCGGGACATCACCATGTCCCTCGAGCTGGGCGACCGGGTCGGCCTGGTCGGCCACAATGGAGCGGGGAAATCGACTCTGCTGCGCCTACTTTCGGGCATCTACGAGCCCACCCGGGGCTGGGCGCAGGTCACCGGGCGGGTGGCGCCGATCTTCGACCTCGGCGTCGGGATGGACCCCGAGATCTCCGGCTACGAGAACATCATCATCCGCGGCCTGTTCCTCGGGCAGACCCGAAAGCAGATGCAGTCCAAGGTCGACGAGATCGCCGAGTTCACCGAGCTGGGTGACTACCTGTCGATGCCGCTACGTACGTATTCCACCGGCATGCGGGTCCGGCTGGCGATGGGCGTGGTCACCAGCATCGATCCCGAGATCCTGTTGCTCGACGAGGGATTGGGTGCGGTGGACGCCGACTTCATGAAGAAGGCGCAGTCGCGGTTGCAGGGGCTGGTGGAGCGGTCCGGAATCCTGGTGTTCGCCAGCCACTCCAACGAATTCCTGGCCCGGCTGTGCAAGACGGCGATGTGGATCGACCACGGTGTGATCCGCATGACCGGCGGCATCGAGGACGTCGTGCGGGCGTACGAGGGGGAGGATGCGGCCCGGCACGTGCGCGAGGTGCTGGCCGAGACGGCCGGACAGCCATGAGCGACACCGTCGTCGCCGTCGTCGTCACCCACCGGCGCCCCGACGAGCTGGCCAAGTCCCTCGATGTGCTGAGCACGCAAACGCGGCTGCCCGACCACCTCATCGTCGTGGACAACGATTTCTCCGGTGACGGCCGTGTCCGCGAACTGGTTGCGGGACAACCCATTCCGACGACCTATCTGGGATCGCGACGCAACCTCGGCGGAGCCGGCGGTTTCGCGTTGGGCATGCTGCACGCGTTGGCCCTGGGCGCCGATTGGGTGTGGCTGGCCGACGACGACGGGCGCCCGCAGGATTCGCATGTCCTTGCCACCCTGCTGGCGTGCGCGGACAAGCACGGCCTGGCCGAGGTGTCACCCATGGTGTGCAACATGGACGATGCCGAGCGGTTGGCGTTTCCGTTGCGCCGCGGCCTGGTATGGCGCAGGCGCGCAAGCGAATTGCGCACCGAAACCGGGCAGGACCTGTTGCGCGGCATCGCCTCGTTGTTCAACGGCGCGCTGTTCCGGGCCGCCACGCTGGAATCGGTCGGCGTCCCGGATCTGCGGCTGTTCATCCGGGGCGACGAGGTCGAAATACACCGGCGGCTGGTGCGTTCCGGCCTGCCGTTCGGAACCTGCCTGGACGCGGTCTACCTGCACCCGTGCGGATCCGACGAGTTCCGCCCGATTCTCGGCGGCCGGATGCACACCCAATATCCCGACAACCCCACCAAGCGGTTCTTCACCTACCGCAACCGCGGCTACCTGCAGTCACAGCCGGGGCTGCGCAAGCTGGTGGTTCAGGAATGGGTCCGGTTCGGCTGGTTCTTTCTGGTGACCCGTCGCGACCCCCGTGGCCTGGCCGAGTGGATCCGGTTGCGGCGCTTGGGGCGTCGTGAACAGTTCGGCCGGCCTAGTGGCGATCGCGAGCGCGGCGGAGCCGGGCGAAGCGGGTCGCCACCATCGATACCTAGTGGCGATCGCGAGCGCGGCGGAGCCGGGCGAAGCGGGTCGCCACCATCGATACCGAGTGGCGATCGCGAGCGCGGCGGAGCCGGGCGAAGCGGGTCGCCACCATCGATACCTAGTGGGGATCGCGAGCGCGGCGGAGCCGGGCGAAGCGGGTCGCCACCATCCAGACCGGGAGGAGCCCGATGACGTTCCTTGACGCGGCGGCGCAGTCGCGGACATTCACCCGGGCCCGCCGCGACCTGGTCGACGGTTTCCGTCGTCACGAGCTCTGGCTGCATCTGGGCTGGCAGGACATCAAGCAGCGTTACCGGCGCTCGGTGCTGGGGCCGTTCTGGATCACCATCGCGACGGGCACCACCGCCGTGGCCATGGGTGGCCTGTACTCCAAGCTGTTTCACCTCGAGCTGTCCGTGCATCTGCCGTACGTGACGCTGGGCCTGATCATCTGGAACCTGATCAACGCCGCCATCCTGGAGGGCGCCGACGTGTTCGTCGCCAACGAGGGGTTGATCAAGCAGCTGCCCACCCCGCTGAGCGTGCATGTCTACCGACTGGTGTGGCGGCAGGTCATCCTGTTCGCGCACAACATCGTCATCTACGCGGTGATCGCGATGATCTATCCCAAGCCATGGTCGTGGGCCGACCTCGCGGTGCTCCCGGCGCTGGCGCTGATCGTGCTCAATTGCATTTGGGTGTCACTGTGTTTCGGCATCCTCGCGACCCGCTACCGCGACATCGGTCCGCTGCTGTTCTCCGTCGTGCAGTTGCTGTTCTTCATGACGCCGATCATCTGGAACGACGACACCTTGCGCCAGCAGGGCGCCGGGCGGTGGTCCCGCATCGTCGAACTCAACCCGCTGCTGCACTACCTCGACATCGTTCGCGCGCCGCTACTCGGGGCGCACCAGGAGCTGCGGCACTGGGCCGTGGTGCTGGTGTTGACGGCCGTCGGTTGGGTGTTCGCGGCCTTCGCGATGCGCCAGTACCGCGCCCGGGTGCCCTACTGGGTTTAGCGTTTCCCTGACTTGTCACAGGGCGGCGCTATCATCGAACGTATGTTCGAAGCAGTGCCGCGTGACCTGGCGTTTCAGGGCGTCGACGACGCCGGTGTGCTGGACCGCGTCACCGCGGCGGCCCGGGCGCAGAACGCGCACTGCGCGCGCGAGTTGGCGGCGATCGGCGAGCTGTATGCGCGTCGGGCGCCGGACGACGACGCCGACCGTTTCAATTGGGCGGTCGACGGACACGAGAACGTGGTCGCCGAGGTGGCGGCCGCGCTGGGAATCAGTCGGGGCCGCGCGTCCGGGCGCTTGCACTATGCGATCGCGTTGCGCGAGCGGCTGCCCCGGGTCGCTGAGGTCTTCGCCCAGGGCCACATCGATTTCCGGTTGATGGCGGCGGTGGTGTACCGCACCGAGCTGATCGAGGACCCCGAGTTGATCGCCCGGCTAGACGCCGCGGTCGCCCGGCACGCCCCGAAATGGATGCGGCTGTCGGGGCCGAAAATGGCCGAGCGCATTGACATGTGGGTGGCGCGCATCGATCCCGTAGGGGTGCGCGTGCCGGGGATGCGCAGTCAAGATCGCCGTGTCGAGATCGGGCCCCTCAGCCCGGGGCTGGCCGAGATCTCGGCGAGGGTGCGTCCCACCGATGCCGCCGCGGTGGACCGCGCGCTCGACGCGTTGGCCGATTCGGTGTGCCGGAACGATTCCCGCACCAAGGCGCAGCGTCGCGCCGATGCGATGGGCGCGATGGCCGCCGGGCAGACCGTCTTGCGCTGTGACTGTGGCAGCCCGGATTGCCCTGCGGCGCAGCGGCCCCCGGGAACCAATGTCGTGGTCCATGTGCTGGCCGAGCCGGCTGCGGTCGGCGGCGAGGCGCGCGCGCCGGCGCTGCTGCCGGGGTTCGGTCCATTGCCGACGGGCTCGCTGCGCGAGTTGGCCGGTGTCGCGAAGACCAAGCCGCTCTCGCCGGCGCCGGACCGGGCGGAGCCCGGGTACCGGCCGTCGACCGCGCTGGCCGAATTCGTCCGCTTCCGCGACCTGACATGCCGATTCCCCGGCTGCGACGCTCCGGCCGACGTCTGCGACATCGACCACACGGTGCCGTTTCCGCTCGGCCCCACCCATCCGTCCAACCTCAAGCTGCTCTGCCGCCACCATCACCTGCTCAAGACGTTCTATACGGGCCCCGACGGCTGGCGGGATCGCCAGCTGCCCGACGGCACCGTGGTGTGGACGTCGCCGACGGGACATACGTACATCACCAAACCTGGTGGCAGCCTGTACTTTCCGGCGCTGGCGGTCCCGACCGGGACGCTGACACTGCCGGCCGTCGCGCCCGCACCCTCGCAGAACCGGGGGGTCATGATGCCCGTCCGGCAGCGAACCCGCGCCGAGGATCGCGCCGCCCGGGTCCGCTGGGAGCGCGGCATCAACGAGGCCCGCATCAGCGCCGAGGCGGCGCGTCCCGCCGAGCGGTCGGCGCCCCACAACAACGACCCGCCGCCCTTCTGATGTCCGGTTCTCCCGCAGATGGTGGCGGGTCGCTCATCGTGGTGTCACACTGGTACGCCACCTGAGCACACCGGGCGAAAGGTCCACGGACGTGAGCAAGAAAGCCCCATCGGCAGCGGACGCCGCGCGGAACAACCTCGAAGCCGAGCTGGACCGGCTGCGGCAGCGGCGCGACCGCCTCGAGGCCGAAGTCAAGAACGACCGCGGGATGGTGGGCGATCATGGCGACGCGGCCGAGGCGATCCAGCGCGCCGACGAACTCGTGGTGCTTTCCGACCGGATCAACGAACTGGACCGGCGTCTGCGGGCCGGGCCGCCGGACTCCGACTCCTCGGCGACGCTGCCCGGCGGCACCGAGGTGACACTGCGGTTCGCCGACGGCGAAGTGGTCACCATGCACGTGATCTCGATCGTCGAGGAGACGCCCGTCGGCCGGGAGGCCGAGACGCTGACCGCGCGCAGCCCGCTGGCCCAGGCCCTGGCCGGGCGCAAGCCGGGCGACACGGTGACGTACTCGACGCCCCAGGGCGAGAACCAGGTCGAGTTGATCGCGGTCAAACTGCCCCGCTGACGCTGCCCGCCGGTGCCCGGCGGCCCCGTTAGACTCCCCCAATGCTTCCCCCCGAGTCCCCGGCCGCGCCGGCGCGCCTGAGTCTGACGACACAGGTCACGCGCTTCGTCGTCACCGGCGGCCTGGCGGGGATCGTGGACTTCGGGCTCTACTTGCTCCTGTTCAAAGCGGCGCACGTACAGGTCGACGTGGCCAAGTCCATCAGCTTCATCGTCGGCACCATCACCGCCTACCTGATCAACCGCCGGTGGACCTTCCAGGCGCCCCCCAGCACCGCCCGGTTCGTCGCGGTCATGGTCCTCTACGCCATCACCTTCGCCGTGCAGGTCGGGCTGAACCACCTGTGCCTGGCGTTTCTGCACTACCAAGCGTGGGCGATCCCGGTCGCGTTCGTGATCGCGCAGGGCACCGCGACGGTGATCAACTTCGTCGTGCAGCGGGCCGTGATCTTCCGCATCCACTGAGCCGCCTCCGGCCCAGCCCGGATTACCCGCCTCCTCAGCGGGACGCCTGCGTCCCGCATCGCCGACGGAGCAGGCGGTACCCTCTTTGACGATGTCGAGCACCGATCCCGTGACCAAGCCCACCCGGCTGATGGGCTTTGGGCGCACCGCACCGTCGGTGGCCCAGGTGCTGTCCACCCGCGATCCGGAGGTGATCGCCAAGGCGGTGGCCCGGGCGGCCGACTCGGGCGGCCGGGGCGTGATCGCCCGGGGGCTGGGCCGCTCCTACGGCGACAACGCGCAAAACGGCGGCGGCCTGGTGATCGACATGACCGCGCTCAACCGCATTCACTCGATCAGCGCCGACACCCGGCTGGTCGATGTCGACGCCGGGGTCAGCCTGGACCAATTGATGAAGGCGGCGCTGCCGTTCGGGCTCTGGGTCCCGGTGCTGCCGGGCACCCGCCAGGTCACCGTCGGCGGGGCGATCGCCTGCGACATCCACGGCAAGAACCATCACAGCGCGGGCAGCTTCGGCAACCACGTGCGGTCGATGGACCTGCTCATGGCCGACGGCTCCGTGCGCACCATCACCCCCGACGGCGACGACGCCGAGCTGTTCTGGGCCACCGTCGGGGGCAACGGCCTGACCGGGATCGTGCTGCGCGCCACCATCGCCATGACGCCCACGGAGACGGCCTATTTCATCGCCGACGGCGTGGCCACCAAGGATCTCGACGAGACGGTGGCCGTGCACCTGGACGGCAGCGAAGCCAACTACACCTACTCCAGCGCGTGGTTCGACCTGATCAGTTCGCCCCCGAAGCTCGGCCGGGCCGCGGTCAGCCGCGGCAGCCTGGCGAAGCTGGACCAATTGCCGAAGAAGCTCGCCAAGAACCCGCTGAAATTCGATGCGCCGCAGCTGCTGACGGTGCCGAACGTGTTTCCGGTGAGCGCGATGAACAAGCTGTCGTTCATGGCCATCGGCGAGACGTATTACCGGCTGGGCGGAACCTACTCGGGCAAGATCCAGAACCTGTCGCAGTTCTACCACATGCTGGATCTGGTCAGCGGCTGGAATAACGCCTACGGCCCAAGGGGTTTCGCCCAGCATCAGTTCCTGGTCCCGCCGAACGCGATGGACGAATTCAAGGACATCATCCGCTGGATCCAAACCACGGGCCACTACTCGGCGCTGAACGTGTTCAAGCTTTTCGGCCCGGGCAACCGCGCACCACTGAGTTTCCCGATGGCCGGTTGGAACGTCGCGATGGACTTCCCCAACAAGCCCGGGATCAACGAGTTCCTCAACGAACTCGACCGGCGCGCACTGGAATTCGGCGGACGGGTCTACACCGCCAAGGACTCCCGTGTCAGCGCAGAAACCTTCCACGCCATGTATCCGCGCATCGACGAATGGATCGCGGTACGCCGCAAGGTCGACCCCTTACGGGTGTTCGCCTCGGACATGGCCCGACGTTTGGAGCTGCTCTAGATGGTGCGCCAATGGTTTTAGACGCCGTGGGGAATCCGCAGACGATCCTGCTGCTCGGCGGCACCTCCGAGATCGGGCTGGCCATTTGCGAGCGCTACCTGCAGAACGCGCACGCGCGAATCGTGCTGGCCGCCATGCCCAACGACCCGGGCCGCGACGCCGCCGTGGCGCAGATGAAGGCCGCCGGTGCGCGGTCGGTGGAGCTGATCGATTTCGAGGCCACCGACCCCGACACCCACCCGAAGATGATCGATCAGGCGTTCGCCAACGGTGATGTCGATGTGGCCATCGTCGCCTTCGGCATCCTCGGTGACGCCGAGGAGCTGTGGCAAAACCAGCACAAGGCCGTGCTGGCCGCCGAAATCAACTACACCGCAGTGGTTTCGGTGGGCGTGCTGTTAGCCGAGAAGATGCGGGCGCAGGGCTTCGGCCAGATCATCGCGATGAGTTCGGCGGCCGGTGAGCGGGTGCGACGGTCCAACTTCGTCTACGGCTCCACCAAGGCGGGCCTGGACGGCTTCTACCTGGGGCTAGGAGAAGCGTTGCGCGAGTTCGGGGTTCGTGTCCTGGTGATTCGCCCCGGCCAGGTGCGTACCCGGATGAGCGCGCACGTCAAGGAAGCGCCGCTGACCGTCGACAAGGAGTACGTCGCCAACCTCGCGGTCACCGCGGCCGCAAAGGGTAAGGAATTGGTTTGGGCACCAGCAGCATTCCGTTACGTGATGATGGTGTTGCGACACGTCCCGCGTCCCATCTTCCGCAAGCTGCCAATCTGATCATGCGCAACGCGCTGGCCACCCTCGGCCAGATGGCCTTGGCGGCGCTGGTTGCGGTGGCCGTCGCGGTGGTGTCGCTGATCGCCATCTCTGGCGTGCAGTGGCCGGCCTTTCCGTCGTCCAACCAACTGCACGCGCTGACCACCGTCGGGCAGGTCGGCTGCCTGGCCGGCCTGGTCGCCACCGGATGGGTGTGGCGGCGCGGGCACCGGCTGATCGCCCAGCTGGGCGGGCTGGTGTTCGTGTCCGCGTTCACCGTCGTCACCCTGGGCATGCCGCTGGGGGCCACCAAGCTGTATCTGTTCGGCATCTCCGTCGACCAGCAGTTCCGCACCGAATACGTCACCCGGCTCGCCGACAGCCCCGCCCTGCGCGACATGACCTACCTTGGGCTGCCGCCGTTCTACCCGCCCGGCTGGTTCTGGATCGGCGGGCGCGCGGCGGCGCTGTCCGGGACGCCGGCGTGGGAGGTCTTCAAACCGTGGGCCATCACCTCGATCGCCGTCGCGGTCGCGGTCGCGCTGGTGCTGTGGTGGCGGATGGTCCGGTTCGAGTACGCGCTGATCGTCACCGCCGCGACGGCCGCGGTCACGCTGGCGTACGGCTCGCCCGAGCCCTACTCGGCGATGATCACCGTGCTGTTGCCGCCGGTGCTGGTGCTGACCTGGTCGGGGCTGCGGGCCGCGGACCGTCCGGACGCGGGCCGGCGCGCGGGCTGGGGCGCGGTGATCGGCGCAGGGATTTTCCTGGGGTGGACGGCCACCTGGTACACGCTGCTGTTCGGGTTCAGCGCGTTCGCGATCGGGCTGATGGCGCTGTGGCTGGCCGGGGTGCGGTGGCACCGGGACGGCGTGAAGGCCGCGCTCGATCCGCTGCGACGCCTGGCGGTCATCGCCGGCATCGCCGTGGTGATCGGCTGCACGACCTGGTTGCCGTTCCTGGTGCGAGCGGCGCGCAGTCCGATCAGCAACACCGGGGGCGCCGCCCACTACCTGCCGGCCGACGGGGCCGAGCTCACCTTCCCGATGCTGCAGTTCACGCTGCTCGGGGTGGTCGCCATGATCGGCACCCTGTGGCTGGTGGTGCGGGCGCGCTCCTCGGTGCGGGCGGGGGCGCTGGCCATCGGCGTGCTGGCGATCTACCTGTGGTCGCTGTTGTCGATGCTCACCACGCTGGCGCGCGTCACGCTGTTGTCGTTCCGGCTGCAGCCGACGCTGAGCGTGCTGCTGGTGGCCGCCGGGGCCTTCGGTTTCCTCGAGGCGACGCTGGCCCTCAAGCCGCGCGGCCGCGCGATCGTCCCGGTGGCCGGCGCCATCGGTCTGACCGCCGCGATCGCGTTCAGCCAGGACATCCCCGACGTGCTGCGCCCCGACCTCACCATCGCCTACACCGACACCGACGGCAACGGGCAGCGCGGCGACCGGCGGCCGCCCAGCGCCGAAAAGTTCTACGCGACAATCGATCACGACATCACGCAGGTGACCGGCAAGCCGCGCGACCAGACCGTGGTGATGACGGCCGATTACAGCTTCCTGTCGTTCTACCCCTACTGGGGATTCCAGGGGCTCACCTCGCACTACGCCAACCCGCTCGCGCAATTCGACCTGCGGGCCGCGCAGATCGACAAGTGGTCCAAGCTCAAGACCGCCGACGAGCTGATCCACGCCCTGGATGCCTGCCCCTGGCCACCTCCGACGGTCTTTTTGATGCGCCGCGGCGCGAACGGCAACTACACCCTGCGGCTGGCCGAGGACGTCTACCCCAACCAGCCCAACGTGCGCCGCTACACCGTCGATCTGCGCGGCGCCCTGTTCGACAGCCCGCGCTTCGACGTCCGCAGCGTCGGCCCCTTCGTGCTGGCCATCCGCAAACCGGGGGCGTAACCACCGATGAGCACCGAGACCACGCCTCAAACGGGGCCGCATACCGCGGAAGAACTAGCATCTAGCACCGTGTCAGCCACGGAAACCAATCACCGGATCGCCCGGCTGGTTGCTTCCGTCGCCGGGCTGCTCGGCGTGCTGCTGGCGATCGCCACCCCGCTGCTGCCGGTCGACCAGACCACCGCCCAGCTGAACTGGCCACAGAACGGCACCTTCGGCAGCGTCGAGGCGCCCCTGATCGGTTACGTGGCCACCGATTTGAACATCACCGTCCCGTGTCAGGCCGCCGCCGGGCTGACCGGCGGGGGCAACGCCGGCAAGACGGTGTTGCTGTCGACGGTGCCCAAGCAGGCGCCCAAGGCCGTCGACCGGGGCCTGCTGATCGTGCGGGCCAACGACGAGCTGGTGCTGGTGGTGCGCAACGTCCCGGTGGTGAGCGCGCCGCTGAGCCAGGTGCTCGGCCCGGCCTGCCAGCGGCTGACGTTCACCGCGCACGCCGACCGGGTGACCGCCGAGTTCGTCGGGCTGACCCAGGGACCCAATTCCGAGCATCCCGGCTCGCCGCTGCGGGGGGAGAAGAGCGGCTACGACTTCCGGCCGCAGATCGTCGGCGTCTTCACCGATCTCAGCGGGCCGACGCCGCCCGGGCTGAGCTTCTCGGCGACCGTCGACACCCGCTACAGCAGCAGCCCCACCCCGCTGAAGATGGCGGCGATGATCCTGGGGCTGGTGCTGACCGCCGCCTCCCTGGTCGCGCTGCACCGGCTCGACACCGCCGACGGCACCCGGCACCGCCGCTTCCTGCCGGCGCGCTGGTGGTCCATCGGCGCGCTGGACGCCCTGGTGATCGCGGTGCTGGTGTGGTGGCATTTCGTCGGCGCCAACACCTCCGACGACGGCTACATCCTGACCATGGCCCGGGTGTCCGAGCACGCCGGCTACATGGCCAACTACTACCGCTGGTTCGGCACGCCCGAGGCACCGTTCGGCTGGTACTACGACCTGCTGGCGCTGTGGGCCCACGTGAGCACCACCAGCATCTGGATGCGGTTGCCGACCCTGGTGATGGCGCTGACGTGCTGGTGGGTGATCAGCCGGGAGGTCATGCCCCGCCTGGGCCATGCGGTCAAGCAGAACCGCGCGGCGGCCTGGACCGCGGCGGGCACGTTCCTGGCGGTCTGGCTCCCGCTCGACAACGGGCTGCGCCCCGAGCCGATCATCGCCCTGGGCATCCTGCTGACGTGGTGTTCGGTGGAGCGCGCGGTGGCCACCAGCCGGCTGCTGCCGGTGGCGATCGCGTGCATCATCGGCGCGCTGACCCTCTTTTCCGGGCCGACGGGCATCGCCTCGATCGGCGCCCTGCTGGTCGCCATCGGGCCGCTGCGCACCATCCTGCACCGCAGGATCACCCGGTTCGGCGCGCTGCCGCTGGTGCTGCCGTTGCTGGCCGCGGTCACCGTCACCGCCATCCTGATCTTCCGCGACCAGACGCTGGCCGGCGAGGTCCAGGCCACCATGCTCAAGCGCGCCGTCGGCCCCAGCCTGAGTTGGTTCGACGAACACATCCGCTACGAGCGGCTGTTCATGGCCAGCCCCGACGGGTCGGTCGCCCGCCGCTTCGCCGTGCTGGCGCTGGTGCTCGCGCTCGGGGTCACGGTCGCAATGTCGTTGCGCAAGGGCCGAATTCCGGGCACCGCCGCCGGGCCGAGCCGCCGCATCGTCGGGATCACGATCATCTCGTTCGTCGCGATGATGTTCACCCCCACCAAGTGGACCCACCACTTCGGCGTGTTCGCCGGGCTCGCCGGGCCGCTGGGCGCGCTCGCCGCGGTCGCGGTGACCGCGGTGGCCATGCGGTCGCGGCGCAACCGCACCGTGTACGCCGCCGTGGTGCTGTTCCTGGTGGCGCTGTCGTTCGCCAGCGTCAACGGCTGGTGGTACGTCTCGAATTTCGGTGTGCCCTGGTCGAATGCGTTCCCGGCGTGGCATTACGCGTTCGCCACCGCCCTGCTCGGGCTGACCGTGGTGGTGCTGCTGGCGGCGGCGTGGTTCCACTTCGTCGCCCCCGAGAACGGGCCACCCAAGACCCGTCTGGGCGCACGCGTGGCGGGAATCATCCAGTCCCCGTTGGCAATTGCGACGTGGGTGCTGGTGGTGTTCGAGGTGGCGTCGCTGACCCTGGCGATGACCGACCAGTATCCGGCCTGGTCGGTCGGCCGCTCCAACCTGCAGGCGCTGACCGGCAAGACGTGCGGGCTGGCCGAGGACGTGCTGGTGGAGCAGGACCCGAACGCGGGCATGCTCTCGCCGGTGGGCGCCTCGGCGGCGGACGCCCTCGGCGCCGGCCTGTCGGAAGCCTTCACTCCCAACGGAATTCCCGCCGACGTCCGCGCCGACCCGGTGATGGAACGGCCGGGTGACCGCAGCTTCGTCAACGACGAGGAGAAGACCGGCAGCAACCAGGCGGGAACCGAGGGCGGCACCACCCCCGCGCCGGGAATCAACGGATCGTCGGCCCAGCTGCCCTTCAACCTCGACCCCGCGCGCACACCGGTGCTCGGCAGCTGGCGCTCGGGCATCCAGATTCCCGCGCACCTGCGGTCCGGGTGGTATCGCCTGCCCGCGCGCGACAAGGCGGGACCGCTGCTGGTGGTGAGCGCGGCCGGGCGTTTCGACCCCCGCGAGGTCCAGGTGCAGTGGGCCACCGACGAGCAGGCGGCCGGCGGGCACCCCGGCGGCTCGTTCCAATTCGCCGACGTGGGCGCGTCCCCGGCCTGGCGCAACCTGCGCCTGGCGCTGTCGGCGATCCCCGACTCCGCCACCCAGATTCGGTTGGTCGCCGACGACGAAGACCTGGCGCCGCAGCACTGGATCGCCCTGACACCGCCGCGCATTCCGCGGCTGCGCACCCTGCAGGACGTGGTGGGCTCCGCCGACCCGGTGTTCCTGGACTGGCTCGTCGGGCTGGCCTTCCCGTGTCAGCGACCGTTCGGCCATCAGAACGGCGTCGACGAGACACCGAAGTGGCGCATCCTGCCCGACCGGTTCGGCGCCGAGGCCAACTCGCCCGTGATGGACAACAACGGCGGCGGCCCGTTGGGCGTCACCGAACTCCTGGTGAAAGCCACCACGATGGCCACCTATCTCAAGGACGACTGGTCCCGCGACTGGGGCTCGCTGCAGCGGCTGACGCCGTATTACCCCGGCGCGCAACCCGCCGACCTACTGCTGGGAACGGCGGCGCGCAGCGGTCTGTGGAACCCGGCGCCGCTGCGCAAGACGTAGGCGCCGTCGCGGGCCCTTGAACGCGGACATCCGTAAGCCTATGCTTACGGTTCGTGACCACTTACCAAACCGCTGACGCGTGGCTGGCGTTGGCGGACGGGACGCGGCGGGCCATCGTGGAACGGCTCGCGCACGGCCCGTCGGCGGTCGGTGAGTTGGCGCGCGACCTGCCGGTCAGCAGACCCGCCGTGTCGCAACACCTCAAGGTGCTCAAGTCCGCCGGGCTGGTGCGCGACCGGGCCGCGGGAACCCGTCGCGTCTATCAGCTCGACCCCACCGGTCTCGAGGCGCTCCGCGCCGACCTCGACCGGTTCTGGACCCAGGCGCTCGCCGGCTATGCGCGGGCCATCGACGAGACCAACGAAGGATCGACATGACATCCCAGCGGACGCCCAACGTCACCCACCACGTCGTCGTCAACGCCCCCATCGAGCGCGCGTTCACGGTCTTCACGCAGCAGTTCGGCGCGTTCAAGCCGCGCGAGCACAATCTCTTGGCGGTCCCCATCGCCGAGACCGTGTTCGAGCCCCGCGTCGGCGGCCACATCTACGACCGCGGCGTCGACGGAAGCGTGTGCCGGTGGGCGCGGATCCTGGTCTACGAGCCGCCGCATCGCGTGGTGTTCAGCTGGGACATCGGCCCGACGTGGCAGCTGGAAGCCGACCCGGCCAAGACCAGCGAGGTCGACGTCCGCTTCACCGCCCAGGCCGACCGACGCACCCGGGTGGACCTCGAACACCGCCATCTCGACCGCCACGGGCCGGGCTGGCCCTCGGTGGCCGACGGGGTCGACGGCGATGCGGGATGGCCCCTCTACCTGGCCCGCTACGCCGACGTGCTGAGGGGCGGTGACCCGCGATGACCGCCGACCTGATGCCCATGGCCCGCGCCGAACGGGCCGACCTGGCGGACTTTTTGGCCACCCTGGCGCCGCGGGACTGGGAGGCGCCCAGCCTGTGCGCGCGATGGAGCGTGAAAGACGTTGTCGCGCATGTGATCAGCTACGAGGAGCTCGGCGCCCTGGGGCTGGTGAAGCGATTCGCGAAGGGCCTGGTGGTGCGGGCCAACCAGGTGGGCGTCGATGAATTCTCGCACCTGACCCCGCAACAATTGCTGGAGTTTCTGCGCAACCACCTCGAACCACGCGGATTGACAGCGGGTTTCGGGGGAATGATCGCCCTCGTCGACGGCACGATCCATCACCAGGACATCCGCCGCGCGCTGGACCGGCCGCGCGAGATCCCGCCCGACCGCCTGGAGCGGGTCCTCTCCCTGGTGCCCGGCAACCCCAGGATCGGCGCGGGACGGCGGATCAGGGGTCTGCGCCTGCGCGCCACCGACGTCGAGTGGACGCACGGCGACGGGCCCGAGGTGACCGGCCCCGGCGAGGCGCTGCTCATGGCGATGTCCGGGCGCCCGGCCGCGCTCGCCGACCTCGACGGTCCCGGGCACGCGACCCTGGCGGCCCGGCTCGGCGGATAGCAGCGCCCCGCTGCGCGGCCCCGCGTCCCGATGGCACAAAGCCGCGTCGCTTACGATCGAGCCTCGTGCCCCACGACCGTAATGAGCGATCGCAGCGCATCCCACGATCGGTGGCCGCGGTCGCGGGAATCGCGGGGCTGTTGTTGTGCCTCCTCGTCCCGGTGCTTCCGGCGAAACAGACTACGGCGACGGTGCTGTGGCCGCAGGGCACGGTGGACGGGCACGTCAGCCAGATCACCGCGCCCCTGGTGTCGGGGGCGCCCCGCGCGCTGGACATCTCCATTCCCTGCCCGGACATCGCGACCCTGCCCGCCAGCGGGGGTTTGGTGGTCTCGACGCTGCCACCCGGCGGGATGGACGCCGGGAAGAACGGGCTGTTCGTGCGCGCGAACAAGGACGTCGTCGTCGTGGCGTTCCGCGACACCGTCGCGGCGGTGGCGCAGCGCTCGGCCATCGCCGCCGGGGCCTGCAGCGTGCTGCACGCCTGGGCCGGCGTCGGGGCGGCCGGCGCCGAGTTCGTCGGCATACCCGGCGCCACCGGCGTCCTGCCAGCCGAAAAGAAGCCCCAGGTCGGCGGGATCTTCACCGATCTGAAGGTGCCCGCGGGGCCGGGGCTTTCGGCCCGGGTCGACATCGACACCCGATTCATCACCGCGCCCACCGCGGTCAAGAAGATTGTGATGGCGCTGGGCGTCCTGTCCGTGCTGACGGCCATCGTGGCGCTCGCGGTGCTGAACCGCCGCAGCCGGGGCGGCGGCACGCTGCTCAACTGGCGCTCCCCCATCGCCTGGCTGTCCCGGTACCGGCCCGGCACGCACCTGGCGAACTGGCGGCGCGTCGGGCTGGCGACGTGGATCGCGGACGCCGGGGTGATCGCAACCCTGTTGCTGTGGCACATCATTGGCGCCACCACATCGGACGACGGCTACAACCTGACCGTCGCCCGCGTCGCTCCGCGCGCCGGTTACGTCGCCAACTACTACCGCTACTTCGGTACCACCGACGCCCCCTTCGACTGGTATCTCGGGGTGCTGTCGAAGCTCGCCTCGGTGAGCACGGCGGGCGTCTGGATGCGGCTGCCCGCCACGCTGGCCGGGATCGGCTGCTGGCTGATCATCGGCCATTGGATGCTGCGCCGGCTGGGCCCCGGCAGGGATGGACTGGCGGCCAACCGCGTCGCGGTCTTCACCGCGGGCGCGGTTTTCGTCGCGGCCTGGCTGCCGTTCAACAACGGGCTGCGGCCCGAACCACTGATCGCCCTCGGCGTGCTGGTCACCTGGATGCTGGTGGAACGCGCGATCGCCCTGCGGCGGCTCGCCCCGGCCGCGGTGGCCATCATCGTGGCGCTGCTGAGCGCGACGCTGGCGCCGCAGGGTCTGATCGCCGTGGCCGCGCTGCTGACCGGGGCGCGGGCCGTCGCCCAGACGATCCGGCGCCGCCGGGCGACCGACGGGCTGCTGGCGCCGCTGGCGGTGCTGGGCGCGTCGCTCTCGGTGATCCTCGTGGTGGTGTTCCGCAGCCAGACGCTGGCCACGGTGCTGGAGTCCGCCCGCATCAAATACAAGGTCGGGCCGACGATCGCCTGGTACCAGGACTGGCTGCGCTACTACTTCCTCACGGTCGAGTCCAACCCCGACGGATCGATGGCGCGGCGGTTCGCGGTGCTGATCCTGCTGCTGTGCCTGTTCGGGATGCTCGTCATCCTGCTGCGCCGCGGCCACGTTCCCGGCGTGGCCAGCGGCCCGGCCTGGCGGCTGATCGGCACCACCGCGATCGGCCTGCTGCTCGTCACGTTCACCCCGACGAAGTGGGCGATCCAGTTCGGTGCCTTCGCGGGACTGGCCGGGGCGCTGGGCGCGGTCACCGCGTTCGCCTGCTCGCGGATCGGCCTGCACAACCGCCGCAACCTGACCCTGTACGTCACCGCGCTGCTGTTCGTGCTGGCGTGGGCCACCTCCGGCATCAACGGCTGGTTCTACGTCGGCAACTACGGGGTGCCGTGGTACGACATCCAACCGGTCGTCGCCAGCCACCCGGTGACGTCGATGTTCCTGACGTTGTCGATCATCACCGGACTGCTGGCCGCCTGGCAGCACTTCCGGATGGACTACGCCGGCCACACCGAGGTCAAGGACAACCGGCGCAACCGCGTCCTGGCGTCGACCCCGCTGCTGGTGGTCGCGACCATCATGGTCGTCGGCGAGGTCGCCTCGCTGACCAAGGGCGCGGTGTTCCGCTACCCGCTCTACACCACCGGCAAGGCCAACCTCGCCGCGATCACTTCGGGCCTGTCCGCCACCAGCTGCGCCATGGCCGACGACGTGCTGGCCGAGCCCGACCCCAACGCGGGCATGCTGGCCCCGGCACCGGGCCAGACCTTCGGGCCCGACGGGCCGCTCGGGGGCGTCAATCCGGTGGGCTTCAAACCCGAAGGCGTGGGCGAGGACCTGCAATCCGACCCGGTGGTGACCAAGCCGGGACTGGTCAACTCCGACGCCTCCCCGAACAAGCCGAACGTCGCCTACAGCGACTCGGCGGGCACCGCCGGCGGCAAGGGCCCGGTCGGGGTCAACGGCTCCCACGCGGCGCTGCCGTTCGGGCTGGACCCGGCCCGCACCCCGGTGATGGGCAGCTACGGCGAGAACACGCTGGCCGCCACCGCCACCTCGGCCTGGTACCAGCTGCCCGCGCGCACCCCCGACCGGCCCCTGGTGGTCGTCTCCGCCGCCGGCGCGATCTGGTCCTACAAGGAGGACGGCACCTTCACCTACGGGCAATCGCTGAAGCTGCAATGGGGCGTCACCCGCCCGGACGGCACCACCCAGCCGCTGGCCGAGGTGCAGCCGATCGACATCGGCCCGCAGCCGGCGTGGCGCAACCTGCGTTTCCCGCTGGCGTGGGCGCCGCCGGAGGCGAACGTGGCGCGCATCGTCGCCTACGACCCGAACCTGAGCTCCGAGCAGTGGTTCGCGTTCACGCCGCCGCGGGTGCCGGTGCTGGAAACCCTGCAGCAACTGGTCGGGTCGCAGACGCCGGTGCTGATGGACATCGCGACCGCCGCCAACTTCCCGTGCCAGCGGCCGTTCTCCGAACACCTTGGCGTTGCCGAACTTCCGGGGTACCGCATCCTTCCCGACCGCAAGCAGACGGCGGCGTCGTCGAACCTGTGGCAGTCCAGCGAGGCCGGCGGGCCCTTCCTGTTCGCCCAGGCGCTGCTGCGCACGTCGACGATCTCGACGTATCTGCGCGGCGATTGGTATCGCGACTGGGGATCCGTGGAGCAGTACTTCCGGTTGGTGCCGGCTGATTTGGCGCCGGACGCCGCGATTGAACAGGGTGTGATGACAGTGCACGGCTGGAGCCGGCAGGGACCGATTCGGGCGTTGCCATGAGCGCGCCGAGGATGCGCGACGACGTGCGAACGACGCGTTGGGTGGCGACCATCGCCGGCCTGATCGGGTTCGTGCTGTCCGTCGCCACCCCGCTGCTGCCCGTCGTGCAGACGACCGCGACGCTGAACTGGCCCCAGAACGGACAGCTGAACAGCGTTACGGCACCGTTGATTTCGCTGACCCCGGTCGACATGACCGCCACCGTTCCCTGCTCGCTGGTGCGCGACCTGCCACCGGAGGGCGGGGTGGTGGTCGGCACCGGGCCCAAGAAGGGCAAGGACGCCGCGCTCAACGCGCTGTTCGTCGTCGTCAACGGCAAGCGCGTCGACGTCACCGACCGCAATGTGGTGATCGCCAGCGTGTCCCGGGACCAGGCGATGTCGCCACAGTGCCAGCGCATCGAGATCACCTCGACGAAGGCCGGCACGTTCGCCACCTTTGTCGGGCTCAATGATTCGGCGGGCAAACCGATCGGTGGCGGATTCCCCGACCCGAACCTGCGACCGCAGATCGTCGGTGTGTTCACCGACCTGACCGGTCCGGCCCCGGCCGGCTTGACGCTGTCGGCGACCATCGACACCCGGTTCTCCACCACCCCAACCACTTTGAAACTGGTCGCGATGGTGTTGGCGATCGTGGCGACCATCGTTGCGCTGGTCGCGTTGTGGCGACTCGACCAGCTGGACGGGCGGCGGATGCGCCGGCTCATTCCGGCGAATTGGCGCACGTTCACCCTCGCCGACGTCGCGGTGATCTTCGGGTTCGTGCTCTGGCACGTGATCGGGGCGAACTCGTCCGACGACGGCTACATCCTCGGCATGGCGCGGGTGGCCGATCGCGCCGGCTACATGTCGAACTACTTCCGCTGGTTCGGCAGCCCCGAGGACCCCTTCGGCTGGTACTACAACCTGCTGGCGCTGATGACCCACGTCAGCGACGCCAGCCTGTGGATGCGACTGCCGGACCTGTTCGCCGGAATCGTGTGCTGGCTGTTGCTGTCTCGCGAGGTGCTGCCCCGGCTGGGGCCTGCGGTGGCCGCCAGCAAGCCGGCGAACTGGGCGGCGGGCATGGTGTTGCTGACGGCGTGGATGCCGTTCGACAACGGTCTGCGCCCCGAGCCGATCATCGCGCTCGGTTCGCTGGTCACCTACGTGCTGATCGAACGTTCCATGCGGTACAGCCGGCTGACTCCCGCGGCGCTGGCGGTCATCACCGCCGCGTTCACGCTCGGTGTGCAGCCCACCGGCCTGATCGCCGTGGCCGCCTTGGTCGCCGGTGGCCGTCCGATCCTGCGCATCCTGGTCCGCCGTCATCGCCTGGTGGGCACGTGGCCGCTGGTGGCGCCCATGCTGGCCGCCGGCACGGTCATCCTGACCGTGGTGTTCGCCGACCAGACGCTGCGGGCGGTGTTGGAAGCCACCAGGATTCGGACCGCGATCGGGCCGAGCCAGGCGTGGTACACCGAGAACCTGCGCTACTACTACCTGATCCTGCCCACCGTCGACGGTTCGCTGTCGCGCCGCTTCGGCTTCCTGATCACCGCGCTGTGCCTGTTCACCGCCGTGTTCATCATGTTGCGGCGCAAGCGGGTTCCGGGTGTGGCCCGCGGCCCGGCGTGGCGGCTGATGGGCGTCATCTTCGGCACCATGTTCTTCCTGATGTTCACGCCCACCAAGTGGGTGCACCACTTCGGCCTGTTCGCCGCGGTGGGGGCGGCGATGGCCGCGCTGACCACGGTGCTGGTGTCGCCCGCGGTGCTGCGGTGGTCGCGGAACAGGATGGCGTTCCTGGCGGCGGTGCTGTTCCTGATGGCGCTGTGCTTCGCCACCACCAACGGCTGGTGGTACGTCTCCAGCTACGGCGTCCCGTTCAACAGCACCATGCCGAAGATCGGCGGAATCTCGGTCAGCACAATCTTTTTCGCGCTGTTCGTGCTGGCCGTGCTGTACGCGATCTGGTTGCACTTCGCGTCCCGCGACCGCGGCGAAGGCCGGGTCGCGCGG
Organism: Mycobacterium sp. 3-98; assembly: GCF_035918355.1. Lineage (NCBI taxonomy): Bacteria > Bacillati > Actinomycetota > Actinomycetes > Mycobacteriales > Mycobacteriaceae > Mycobacterium > Mycobacterium sp. 3-98. The sequence continues at coordinate 260,913 of NZ_CP142360.1, forward strand.
GCGCTGACGGCCGCACCGGTGCCCATCGCGGCGGGATTCATGGCGCTGGTGTTCATCGCGTCGATGGTGGCCGGCATCGTGCGCCAGTACCCCACCTACTCCAACGCCTGGGACAACCTGCGCGAGTTCAGCGGGGGCTGCGGCCTGGCCGACGACGTGCTCGTCGAGCCGGACAGCAACGTCGGCTACATGGCGCCGCTACCGGGCAACTACGGGCCGCTGGGGCCGCTGGGCGGGGAGCACCCGGTGGGATTCAGTCCCAACGGTGTGCCCGAACACATTGTCGCCGAAGCCATTCGGATCACCCCGAATCAACCCGGAACCGACTACGACTGGGACGCGCCGACCAAGCTGAGCGCGCCGGGCATCAACGGCTCGACGGTGCCGCTGCCCTACGGCCTGGATCCCGATCGGGTTCCGCTGGCCGGCAGCTACACCACCGCGGCGCAGCAGCAGAGCAGGCTCACCTCGGCGTGGTACCGGTTGCCCAAACCCGATGCCGGCCATCCGCTCGTGGTGGTGTCCGCCGCCGGCAAGATCGACGGCAACAGCGTGCTGCACCACCACACCGACGGCCAGAAGGTGGTGCTCGAGTACGGGCGGCCCGGGCCCGCGGGTGACACCGGGGCCGGCATCGTGCCCGCCGGGCGGCTGGTGCCCTACGACCTGAACGGCGAGCAGCCAAAGGCCTGGCGCAACCTGCGTTTCGCCCGCTCCGACATGCCGGCGGACGCGGTCGCCGTGCGGGTGGTGGCCGAGGACCTGTCCCTGACGCCTGAGGACTGGATCGCGGTGACCCCGCCGCGGGTGCCGGAGATGCGTTCGCTGCAGGAGTACGTGGGCTCGACGCAGCCGGTGCTGATGGACTGGGCGGTCGGGTTGGCCTTCCCCTGCCAGCAGCCGATGCTGCACGTCAACGGCGTCACCGAGATCCCCAAATTCCGCATCACCCCGGACTACACGGCCAAGAAGATGGACACCGACACCTGGGAAGACGGAACCAACGGGGGGCTGCTGGGCATCACCGACCTGCTGCTGCGGGCCCACGTGATGTCGACGTACCTGTCCCACGACTGGGGCCGCGACTGGGGGTCGCTGCGCAAATTCGACACCATCGCCGACGCGCATCCCGCGCAGCTCGATCTCGGAACCGCCACCCGCACCGGGTGGTGGTCGCCGGGCCCGATCCGCATCAAGCCGTAACCGCGGCGGAAAGCGTGAATTATCGGCGTGTCTAAATGGCGTGCCGCGGCCACAATTCCTCCGCGGAATAACGCACCGAATTAACGCCTGAGTAATTGCTGGGCGAGGGTTTGAATCGGCCAATCGCGGGACAATACTCATTCCGATGTGATCCAGTTCACACGACGGGAAGGGGTAGTCCCGATGCGCACGCAGTCACGCCTGAAAACCCCCGCGGCCGCGCTCACGGTGCTGGTTTTGCCGGCCACGACATTCGCCATCGGCACGGCGGGGGCCGAGGGCGCCGGCACCACCGTCGTTTTCGACGCCAAACTTCGGCGTTGCGATTTCAGCCTGGTGAGTTTTGCGGTGCAGATGCCGCACCCCTCGCTGGGGACGGGGTACGCCGTCGTGCGCACGGCAGGGTCGAGGGTGGTCGCGGACGTCCATTTGGTGAACCCGCCGGAGCCCGGCACCCATTTCGACGTGGGACTGATCCAGGTGCCCCGCCCCTCCTCCGCGCCGTGCGGGCCCGGCGACCCCGGGACCGCCTTCGCCGGCCTGGACACCGACGGGGCGGGCAGCGGGAACACGACCGTCCAGGACAGCATCCGGCCCGGCACGACCGGCGTGTGGGTGATCATCGAGCAACCGAACGCCCACGCGCAGAGCCCGGCGGAGTTCTACACCTCCGAGTTCGTCGTGCCGGTGAGGGCGTAGGGCAGATGAGAGGCGAAAGTGTCCGCATCCCAACGGGACACACGACAGCAGCGAATCGCGGCCGATGACGCCACCGGCGACCTGTCCGCGGTCCGGGGCTCCGCGTTGCCTGCGGACGGTGTCCCCGAGGAGATCGACACGTCGTCGGCGGCGGCCGAGGCGGCGGCGCTGGAGCGCGGCTCGGCCATGCTCGTGGTCAAACGGGGACCCAACGTCGGATCGCACTTCGTCCTGAACCAGCCCGTCGTGACCGCCGGACGCCACCCGGCCAGCGACATCTATCTCGACGACATCACGGTCAGCCGACGGCATGCCGAATTCCGCAGCGAGAACGGCGAATTCCGCGTCGTCGACCTCGGCAGCCTCAACGGCACCTATCGCAACCGCGAAGCCGTCGACTCCGCGGCGCTGGCCAACGGCGACGTGCTGCAGATCGGCAATTTCCGGCTGGTGTTCCTCGCCGCCCAGACGCCGTGATGCGACGATGTACACCTGCGAATTCCGGCCCGGCCAAACGATCTTCGCCCAGGGCGACCCGGGTGACCGGCTCTATCTGATCGCCGAAGGCACGGTGACGATCAGCCTCCGCGACCCCGCGGGCCGCACCGGCGTGCGGGCCATCCTGGGACCCGCGGACATCTTCGGCGAGCTGGCGGTGTTCGACCCCGCCCCTCGCGCGTGCACCGCCACCGCACTCACCGAGGTGCGAGCCCTGTGGCTGGACCGCGCCACCCTGCGCGCGTCGATGGCGCGGGATCCGGCGCTCGCCGAACAGCTGCTGCGGGCGCTGACCCGGCGAGTGCGGGCCGCCGAACGACAACTCGTCGAAATGGTTTCCAGCGATGTGAACGCCCGCGTCGCCCGCCAGCTGTTGGCGCTGGGCAGGCGGTTCGGCACCCGCGAGGGCGGCGCGCTGCGGGTCGCGCATGAACTCAGCCAGGACGAGCTGGCCCAGCTGGTGGGCGCCGACCGGGTGTCGGTGAACAAGGCATTGGGCAGCTTCACGACACGCGGCTGGATCTCGTTGAGAGGCAAGACCGTTGTGATCATCAACCCCGACGCGCTGGCAAGACGCGCCGGGGACGTCGGCGGCGCCGACGGCACCCGCTACGCCCTACCCCACGACGATCGGCTCGGCGCGTAGCGTCTGTCCCATGAGCGACTACGCCGTGGAGGCGGTGGACAGGCTGCCGTTCTCCACCGAGGAAAAATCGCAGCGCTACGCGACGGAGAACTACGGCGGGGCCGTCGGTCTCAATTGGTACAGCACCGATCCCACGCTGCAGTTCACCATGGCCTACTACCTGCAGCCCGACGAGCTGAAGCTGGCCGAGCGCCATCTGACGCGCATCGGCGAGCTGATGGGGGGCCCGGTGGCGCGGTGGGCCGAGGAGACCGACCGCAACCCGCCGCGGCTTCAGCGCTACGACCGGTGGGGCCACGACGTCAGCGAGGTGGTCATGCCGACGTCGTTCACCCAGTCCAAGCGGGCCGTCCTGGATGCCCAGCGGGCGCTGCGGACCGAGGCGCGCGAGGCGAAGATGAGCTCGTCGCTGACGCTGTTCGCGTCGAATTATCTGCTCAATCAAGCCGATATCGGCATGGGCTGCGCGCTGGGCACCGGCGGCGGCATGGTGCAGTCGCTGGTGGCGGCCTACGCGCCGGCCGACGTGGCCGAACACGTGCTGGCCAAATTCGCCTCCGGCGAGTGGGCCGGGGAGACGGCCCAGCTGCTCACCGAGCGCACCGGCGGCTCCGACCTGGGCGCCCTCGAGACGACCGCCACCCGTCACGGCGACTCGTGGCTGCTGAACGGGTTCAAGTGGTTTGCGTCCAACTGCGCCGGGGAGGCGTTCGTCGTCCTGGCCAAACCCGAAGGCGCACCGGACTCTTCGCGGGGCGTCGCCAATTTCCTGGTGCTGCGCACCCGCCGCGACGGCTCCCGCAACGGGGTGCGGGTCCGGCGCCTGAAGGACAAGCTCGGCACCCGTTCGGTGGCCTCGGGCGAGGTCGAGTTCGTCGACGCCGAGGCGTTCCTGCTGTCGGGCGAACCCACCGCCGAGTCCGGCCCCGCCGACGGCAAGGGGCTGGGCCGCATGATGGAGCTGACCAACGCCGCGCGGCTGGGCATCGCGTTGTTCGGGCTCGGCAATGCGCGGCGCGCCCTGGTGGAGTCGCTGTGCTACGCGCGGCAGCGGCGCGCCTTCGGCGGGGCGCTGATCGACAAGCCGTTGATGCGGCGCAAGCTCGCCGAGATGATCGTCGATGTCGAGGCCGCCCAGGCGCTGGTGTTCGACGGCACCGGCGCCACCAACCATCGCCAGCCGCGCAGCCTGCGGCAGCGCATCGCGGTGCCGGTCACCAAGCTGAAGGTGTGCCGGCTGGGGATCACCGCGGCGTCGGACGCGATCGAGATCCACGGCGGCAACGGCTACATCGAGACCTGGCCGGTGGCAAGGCTTTTGCGTGACGCGCAGGTCAACACCATTTGGGAGGGCCCGGACAACATCCTGTGCCTGGACGTGCGCCGCGGGATCGAGCAGACCCGCGCGCACGAGACGCTGCTGGCCCGGCTGCGCGACGCCGTGTCGGTCGCCGACGACGACGAAGCCACTAGGCTGGTCGCCGGCCGGATCGAGGATCTCGACGCGGCGATCACCGCGTGGTCCAAACTTGACCGGGAGCTGGCCGAGGCGCGGCTGTTCGGACTGGCGCAATTCATGGGCGACGTCTACGGCGGCGCGTTGCTCATCGAGCAGGCCGCCTGGGAGCGCGCCACCCGCGGCGGCGGGCGCAAGGCGCTGGTCGCGCGGCTCTACGCGCAGCGGTATCTGGCCGATCGCGGGGCGCTGCGCGGCATCGACGCCGACTCCGACGAGGCGCTGGAGCGCTTCGACGAACTTCTGGACGGTGCGCTGCGGCTCGAGGGCTAGGGGTTTCGGACGGGCCGGTAGACAAGGATCGCCAGGCCGTCACCCACTCTGCGGGTCGCGACGAGGCGCATGTCTTTCTTGCCGCTGGTGGCGCCGAAGAGGCGATCGCCGGCGCCGAGCACGAACGGGAAGACCATCATCCGCAACTCGTCGACGAGGTCGTGTTCTACCAGCGTGTGCACCAGCCGGGAGCTCCCGTAGACGACTATGCGCCCGTTGACCTTTCGGCGCAAAGTGGTTATCTCGCGTACTACATCTCCCGCCAGTACCGTCGTGTTGTTCCAATCCGGGTCGTGCAGGGTCGTCGATACCACGTACTTGGGCAAGCTGTTCAATCGGTCCGCCCACCGGCCGCTGCGGAACGGCCACCGGGCCGCGAAGAATTCGTAGGTCCGCCGCCCCAGCAGCAGGGCCTCCGCGCCCAGCGCCTCGTCGAGCCCGACCGCCGCCCAATCTTCATGGTCCCTAGTCCCTATCTGGCCGAACCAGCCACCGACCCTGAACCCCTCGTCCCCGGTCGGGTCCTGCACGACTCCGTCGAGCGAGACATTCTCGCTGATAATGATCGTTCCCATCCGTGCTCTCCTTACGGTGGCGTTGTCAGCACCTACCACTAATGGAGACACCGCCCCGTGTGCCCATGGGCCGGTGTCCATACGGGAAGGAGGTGACGAGGGTGACAGCGGGCGATCTGATGTGCCGGGCGCGCGCCGGGGACGGCGAAGCCTTCCGGGCGTTGGTCGAACCGTACCGCCGGGAGCTCCAGGTGCACTGCTACCGGATGCTCGGATCCTTGCAGGACGCCGAAGACACCTTGCAAGACGCGATGCTGGCCGCGTGGCAAGGGCTCGAGGGGTTCGAGGGACGCGCCTCACTGCGCACCTGGCTCTACCGCATCGCCACGAATCGCTGCCTGAACGCCCGTCGCTCAGCAAGCCGACGCGCGGGCAAGGAGTGGGACGTGCCTGATGTCGAACCGCCCCACCCCACCCGACTCGGTGAAGTGGTTTGGCTCGAGCCCTTTCCGGACTCCCTCATGCCGGAAGCTCGCTACGAGCGGACCGAATCCATCGCACTGGCTTTCGTTGCCGCCCTTCAGGTTCTGCCGCCTCGGCAGATCGCAGTACTCGTGCTGCGCGACGTCCTCGGATTCCGCACCGACGAGGTGGCCGACATGCTCGACTCGACAGTCGAATCGGTCAGGAGCGCCCTCAAACGGGCGCGCAACGGCCTGCGGCGTCACCGCGCCACTGTCGACGACCGGGAACCCCCACCGGCGCGCGACTCGCCTGCCGAAGTGGCGATCGTGGCGAAGTTCGTGCAGGCGTGGGAGTCCGCCGATCTCGATGCGCTGGTGGCCCTGTTGACCGACGACATCTTCATGTCGATGCCACCGATGCCGTTCGAATACGAGGGCCGCGAAGTTGTGGCCCGCTTCTGCCGGTCTCTCTTCCGTGCGGGCCGCAGGTTCGACCTCGTGGCGACCCGCGCCAATGGTCAGCCGGCATTCGGCGCCTATCTGCGCACGCCCACCGGCGTCAGCCACGGGGTCGGCCTGTATGTCCTCGACCTCAGTGGCGACCGCATCTGCGCCATGACCCGCTTCGACAACAGCGTGCTGTCGTGGTTCGGGCTCCCACGGTCGCTGGCGCCCGGCTAGATCGGGATGAGCCCGTGCTTGCGGGCCGTGCGGAACCACAACTGCTTGTCCCGCAACAGCTTCATCGACTTGCGCAGCAGCAGCCTGGTCTGGTGCGGGTCGATGACCGCGTCGATGAAGCCGCGTTCGGCGGCGGTCCACGGGATCGCCATGTTGAGGTTGTAGCCCTCGATGAAGTCCTTCTTGATCTGCTGCGCCTCGGGGGTGGTCGGGTCGGGGAACCGCTTCATCAGCAGCTGCGCGGCCCCTTCGGCGCCGATCACCGCGATCCGCGCGGTGGGCCAGGCGAAGTTGAAGTCGGCGGTCAGCTGCCGCGAGCCCATCACCGCGTAGGCGCCGCCGTAGGACTTGCGCACGGTGATCGTCACCTTGGGCACGTCGGCCTCGACCACGGAGTAGAGGAATCGCCCGCCGCGCTTGATGATTCCCCGCTTCTCCTCCTCGGCGCCCGGGAGGAACCCGGGGGTGTCCACCACGAAAACCAGCGGGATGTTGAACGCGTCGCAGAACCGGATGAACCGCGCCGCCTTGTCGGAGGCCTCGTTGTCGATCGACCCGGACATGTACATGGGCTGGTTGGCGATCACGCCCACGGGGTGGCCGTCGACCCGGGCGTAGCCGGTGATGATGGCCGGCCCGTGCTGCGCGGCGACGTCGAGGAAGTCGCCGTCGTCGAAGATCCGCAGCAGGATCTCGTGCATGTCGTAGGCCATGTTGTCCGAGTCGGGCACGATCGAGTCGAGCTCGAGGTCGGTCGGGGTGATCTCCGGCTCCAGGCCGGGGTTGACCACCGGCGGCTTGCCGAAGGTGCTCGACGGCAGGAACGACAGGAAGTCGCGCACGTACTGAAACGCCTCGGCCTCGGAGTTCACCACCTGGTGGATGTTGCCGTAGCGGGCCTGCGCGTCGGAGCCACCCAGCTCGTCGAGGGTGACCTCCTCGCCGGTGACCTCGCGGATCACGTCGGGGCCGGTGACGAAGAAGTAGCCCTGGTCGCGCACCGAGACCAGCAGGTCGTCCTGGATCGGCGAATACACCGCTCCCCCAGCGCATTTGCCGAAGATCAGGGAGATCTGGGGCACCAGGCCGCTCAAAGCCTCGTGCCGGCGGCCCAGCTCGGCGTACCACGCCAGCGAGGTCACCGCGTCCTGGATCCGGGCGCCACCGGAGTCCTGGATGCCGATGATCGGGCACCCGATCATCGCGCACCACTCCATCAGCCGGGCGACCTTGCGGCCGAACATCTCGCCGACGGTGCCCTGGAAGACCGTCTGGTCGTGGGAGAACACCCCGACCGGGCGGCCGTCGATCATGGCGTGCCCGGTGACGCACCCGTCGCCGTAGAGCGCGTTCGGGTCGTTCGGCGTCTTGGCCAGCGCCCCGGTCTCCAGGAAGGTGCCCGGGTCGACCAGCGCGTGCACGCGGGCGCGGGCGCTGGGGATGCCCTTCTTGTCGCGCTTGGCGACGGCCTTCTCACCGCCGGGCTCCTGGGCCAGTTCCAGGCGGCGATGGAGCTCGGCCAGCTTCTCGGCGGTGGTGTGCTGGATGGGGGCCGGCGCCATCTCCGTCACTACTTGCCTACCTCACTTGTCTGGGTGCTTTCCGCGTCCACCTTATTCAGCACCTCGGTCAGGTGTGCGCCTACCTTGCCGATGATCGGCTCGTCGATGGCCTGGATGTGCTCGCCGCCGATGGGGACCACCTCCAGGTCCGCCACGTACTCACCCCAGCCGCCGTCGGGCTGGCGGATCGCATAGCGCGGCTCGAACTCGATGACGTCGTCGTGGTAGCGATCGGCCATGTAGAGGGTCACGTGGCCGTCGTAGGGCTCGATCACGACGGTCTCGAGCGCCCGGTTGTCCAGGTACGAGGTCCGCTGGTGCTCGACGATGCCGCCCGGGATCTGCACGCCGCTCTGCTGGACGATGTCGAGGACGAACTTGACCTGCCCCTCGTCGTCGAGCTCTTCGAGCTGCTCGTAGGGGATCGCGGGGATCTCGACGTTGAAGGTGCGCTCCGCGAATCTGGCGTAGCGGTCCCAGCGCTTGCGGGTCTCCTCCTTGGTCTGGGGGATCTCCTCGCCGGGGCGCACCGTGTCGATCATCCCGACGAACCGCACGTCGGCGCCGGCCCGCTTCAGCCCGATCGCGCACGCGTACGCCAGGGCGCCACCGAGCGACCAGCCGGCCAGGATAAACGGCTTGCCGTCGTTCATCTCCAGCAGCTTGGGCACATACTGGGCGGCCCGCTCCTGGATGGTGCCCTCCACGCGCTCGAGCCCGTACATCGGGGTGCCCGCCGGCAGCCGGTTGAGCAGCGGCTCGTAGACCACGGTCGACCCGCCGGCCGGGTGGAACACGAACACCGGTATCTGCGAGTCGTTCTCCGGGGCCCGGATGGTGCGGACGAAGCCGTCGATCTGACCGGCCTCCAGGTACTGGCGGACCTTTTCGGCCAGCTCCTCAATGGTCTCCGACGTCAGCACGTCCTCGGCGGTGATCGTGCCGTCGGCACGCTCCGAGAGGCGCTGCGCCATCTTGGCCGCGGTGTCCTCGTCGAGCTTGGGCAGCGGGTTGAAGATGCCGCCCGGCGACTTGCCGGTGACGATCGCCCAGGTGGCGAAGGTGACCCGCTCGGCCGCGTCACGCGGGGGCACATCGGAATTGAGCGCCTTGGACACCGCTTCCTGGCTGAGCGCTCCCGCCAGGTTCGCGGTGGCGCCGTTGCCCGACGGTCCCGACGGATCCGTCGGCGGCGGCGGAATCGGCGCGTCCGACGACGGCGGTGCCGGCTGGGTCTGCGGCTCGGCCTGCGGGTCGGGCGCCGGCGCGGTCACCGAGTCGACCGTCGCGCCGCTGAGCAACCGCGCCTGTTCCTGCGCGATCTCGTCGGCGGTCAGCGTCTTCTGGTGCTCGTGCAGCTGCTCGACCTCGTCGCGGTGCTCGACCGCGTACTGGATCAGCGTCTCGATGTTGTACAGGTTGGCGTCGCGCACCGCGGTCAACTGGATGGGCGGCAGGTCGAAGTCGTATTCGACGCGGTTCTTGATCCGCACCGCCATCAGCGAGTCCAGGCCGAGCTCGATCAGCGGCACCTCCCACGGCAGGTCCTCGGGCTCGTAGCCCATGGCCGCCGAGACGATCAGGCCCAGCCGCTCGCCGATGGTCTCGCCGGAGTCCGGCGACCACCTGCCCACGCTCGACGGCAGGTAGCGGTTGGTCAGGCTGTCCGACAGCGTCTCGGCGTCGGTCTCCTCGGCGGGGGCTTCCGCCACCGGCCCGTCGGTCACCGGGGCCGCAATCGCCGCGCCGGCGCCCACCGCGGTCGGCAGCGCGGCAACGCTCTGGCCGGCCCGCGACACCAGCGCGTCGTAGACCAGGGTGAAGGACTCGTCGATGCGGGCGTGCACCTGAACCGAGGCGCCACCCGGGTGCCGGGTCATGGTCGTCACCAACCGGGCGCCGGCGCCGGGCACCGCGCGCTGCTCGGACGCCACCAACTGGGCATCCGAAAGCACCTGTGTCGCGGCCGATCTCACCAACGCAGCCAGGTCGGTCTCGCCGTTGCGCGGCGCGTACTCCCAGACGTGCCGGCCGTCCGGCAGTGCGACGTGGGTGCCGGGCATGATCACCGAGCCGTCGCCGGAGAAGTGCACGTCCAGCCAGTGCTCTTTGCGCTTGAACCTCGTCGGCGGGATGTTCGCGTAGTCCTCGGGGCCTTGCGCGCGGGTGAACAGCGTCCGGATGTCCAGCTCGTGGCCGTGCACGTAGAGCTGGGCCATCGCCGAGATCATCGACTCGACGTCGTCCTGCTTTTTGGCCAGCGTCGGAATCAGTTGGGCGTCATGCAAACCCGCGGCCGCGGTGGTCAAACCGATCTGCATCAGCGCCACCGGGTTGGGCGCCAGCTCCAGGAACGTGGTGTGGCCGCTGTCGACGGCGTTGCGCACGCCGTGGGTGAAGTAGACCGAATGCCGCATTCCCTTGACCCAGTAAGCGACGTCGTGGATCGGCTCGCCGCCGGGCTTGATGTAGCTGCCCTCGTGCACCGTCGAGAAGATCCCGACGGTGGGGCTCATCGGCTTGATGCCCTGCAGTTCCGCGGAGAACTCACCGAGCAGCGGATCCATCTGCGAGGTGTGGCCGGCGCCCTTGGTCTGCAGCTTTCGGGCGAAGCGACCCTCGGACTCGGCGCGGGCGACGATGGCGTCGATCTGCTCGGGCGGACCGCCGATCACGGTCTGGCTGGGCGCGGCGTAGACGCACACCTCCAGGCCGGGGAAGTCGGCGAACACCGTCTTGAGCTCGTCGGCGGAGTACTCGACGAGCGCCATGAACCGGATGTACTCGCCGAACAGCATGGCCTCGCCCTCACCCATCAGGTGCGAGCGCGAGGCGATCACGCGGGCGGCGTCGCGCAGCGACAGCCCGCCGGCGAAGTACGCCGACGCGGGCTCACCCAGCGACTGGCCCACCACCGCAGCGGGTTTCGCGCCGTGATGCTTGAGCAGCTCGCCCAGCGCGATCTGGATGGCGAAGATGACGACGTTGGAGGTTTCGATGCCGTATTCGTGGGAGTCGTCGAGGATCAGCTCGAGCACCGAGTAGCCGCGCTCGTCCTGAATCAGCGCGTCGACCTTCTCGATCCACTCGGCGAAGACCTCGTTGCGCAGGTACAGGTTTTTGCCCATCTTGCGGTGCTGCGCACCGAAACCGGCCATCGCCCAGACCGGGCCGCTGGTCACCGGGCCGTCGACGCTGAACACGTTCGGCCGCTGCTTGCCCTCGGCGACCGCCCGCAGGCCCTTGACGGCCTCCTCGTGATCGTGGGCCAGCACCACCGCGCGCGAGCGGCCGTGGTTGCGCCGCGACAGCGCCCGGCCGATCGATTCCAGCGACGACGCCTGCCCCTCCGGGCTTTCCATCCAGTCCGCGAGCTCGGCGGCCGCGGCCTTCTTGCGCGAGGTCAAAAAGCCCGACACCGCGAGCGGGATCAGCGGCCTGGTCGGCTCCGCCTCCTCTTGCGCGGCAAGCTCTTCCAGCGCGATCGCCTTGAGGCGCAGCGCCTCTTCGGTCACGCCCGGCAGCTCGTAGTCTTCCTCTTCGTCCGGCGCCTCGGCGTCGGGGATGATGTTGCCGAAGTCGTCGAACCGCAGCGAGTGGGCCTCGAGCGTGGGGGCCTCGGCCGCCTCGGCGGCTGCGGCGGCCTCTGCCTGGGGGGCGGGCTCGGGCTCGCGCTCCACCACGTCGCGCGGCAAGACCTCGCGCACCACCAGGTGCGCGTTGGCCCCGCCGAAGCCGAAGCTGGACACCCCGGCCAGCGCGTAACCACCGTAGCGCGGCCAATCAGTCGCGCTGTCAACGACTTTCAAGCGCATGCCGTCGAAGTCGATGTAGGGGCTGGGGCCGGCGAAGTTGATCGACGGCGGCAGCTTGTCGTGCTGCAGCGCCAGCACCACCTTGGCCAGGCTCGCCGCGCCGGCGGCCGACTCGAGGTGTCCCACATTGGTTTTCACCGCACCCAGCAGCGCCGGGCGGTCGGCGGGGCGGCCGCGGCCGACGATGCGGCCCAGCGCCTCGGCCTCGATCGGGTCACCCAGGACGGTGCCGGTGCCGTGCGCCTCGATGTAGTCCACGGTGCGCGGGTCGATCCCGGCGTCCTTGTAGGCACGTCGCAACACCTCGGCCTGGGCGTCCTGGTTGGGGGCGATCAAGCCGTTGGAGCGGCCGTCGTGGTTGACCGCGCTGCCGGCGATCACGGCCAGGATCTGGTCGCCGTCGCGGCGGGCGTCGTCGACCCGCTTGAGCACGAACATGCCGCCACCCTCGGAGCGGGTGTAGCCGTCGGCGTCCGACGAGAACGACTTGATCCGGCCGTCGGGGGAAAGCACCTGACCGATCTCGTCGAAACCGAGTGTGACCAACGGCGTCAGCAGCGCGTTGACGCCACCGGCGACCGCGACGTCGCACTCGCCGTTGCGCAGCGCCTGCACCGCCTGGTGCGTCGCCACCAGCGAGCTCGAGCAGGCGGTGTCCAGCGCGACCGACGGGCCGCGGAAGTCGTAGAAGTAGGACACCCGGTTGGCGATGATCGAGCTGGCGGTGCCGGTGATCGCGTACGGGTGGGCGACGGTCGGGTCGGAGACGGCCAGGAATTGGTAGTCGTTGTTGGAGAAGCCGACGTACACGCCGACGGCCTCGCCGCGCAGGCTCGACGCCGGGATGCGGGCGTGCTCGAGCGCCTCCCAGGTCAGCTCCAGCGCCATCCTCTGCTGCGGGTCGATGTTGTCGGCCTCGGTCTTGGCGACCGCGAAGAACTCCGAGTCGAAGCCCTTGATGTCCTTCAGGTAGCCACCGCGGGTGCGGGCGGCGCCGACGCGCGCCGCGATGCGCGGTTCGTCGAGGAACTCCGACCAGCGGCCCTCGGGCAGGTCGGTGATGGCGTCGCGGCCCTCCATGAGCGCTTGCCAGGTTTCGTCGGGGCTGTTCATGTCGCCGGGTAGCCGGGTGGACAGCCCCACGATCGCGATGTCGACGCGCTCGGCCGGGCCGGTGCGGGTCCAGTCCATCGCGTCGTCGGCGGCGGTGTCTATTTCGGGCTCGCCCTCGACGATGCGGGTGGCCAGCGACTCGATCGTCGGATGCTGGAAGGCCACCGCGACCGACAGCGTGACTCCGGTCATGTCCTCGATGTCGGCGGCCATCGCCACCGCGTCGCGCGACGACAGGCCCAGCTCGACCATCGGCACCGACTCGTCGATGTCGTCCGGTGACCGGCCGACCGCCTTGCCCACCCAGTTGCGCAGCCACTGGCGCATCTCGGGGACGGTCATGTCGGTCCCCTTGGCGGCGGGCGGGTGATCGGTGCTTTCGGGGTGCTCGGTGTCAGCCATGGTCCTGTAGCTCAGTCGGTGGAATTGGCGAACGCGGTCGGGGATCCGACGCCGCTTCGCAGACTGCCGTCGAGGTAGGCGGCGCGGCACGCGCGGTGCCCGATCTTGCCGCTGGAGGTCCGCGGGATCGTGCCCGACTGCACCAGCAGCAGGTCGCGGACCGTGACGCCGTGGCGCACGGCGATCGCCGCCCGGATGTCGTCGGCGATGGGCTGGTAGTCCAGCTTGTGCGAGCCCGCGGCCCGCTCGGCGACGATCACCAGCTGCTCGGAGCTGTCGTCCGGGTCGTACTTGAGGCCGGTGTGCGGGTTGTCGAACACTTCCTTCGGCAGCTGGTTCGCCGGCACCGAGAAGGCGGCGACGTAGCCGGTGCGCAGCGCCTTGCTGGCTTCCTGCGCCGAGTACTCGAGGTCCTGCGGGTAGTGGTTGCGGCCGTCGATGATGACCAGGTCCTTGATGCGGCCCGCGATATAGAGGTGGCCCTTGTAGTAGGTGCCGTAGTCGCCGGTCTTGACCCACATGCCGTCGTCGGGGGCGCCCTCGGCGTGCGACTGGCTGATCCGCGACTTGAGGATGTTGCGGAAGATGTCGTTGGTCTCCTGCTCCCGGCCCCAGTAGCCGGTGCCCAGGTTGTTGCCGTGCAGCCAGATCTCGCCGATCTGACCGTCCGGCAGCTCGCTCGCCGTCTCGGGGTCGACGATGACGGCCCACTCGTCGACACCGATGGTGCCGGCCGAGACCTGCGGAACGGCCTTCGGCGAATCGGCGGGCACCTCGACGAAGCGCTGCTTGTTCAGCTCGTCACGGTCGACGTGGATGACCGTGGGCGCCTGGTCCATCGGGGTGGTGGAGACGAACAGCGTCGCCTCGGCCAGGCCGTAGGACGGCTTGATCGCGGTCTCCCGCAGACCGTAGGGCGAAAACGCCTCGTAGAACTTGCGCATCGACGCCGGGGACACCGGTTCGCTGCCGTTGAGGATCGCCTTGACGTTGCTCAGGTCCAGCGGCGGCTCACCCTCCTTGGGCACCCCGCGCACCGCCGCGTGCTCGAAGGCGAAGTTCGGGGCGACGGTGAAGACCTCGCTGTCGGGAGCGTCCTCGGGCTTGCGCGCCATCTCGCGGATCCACCGGCCCGGCCGGCGCACGAAGGCGGCCGGCGTCATGAAGGTGAAGTTGTGGCCGAGCACCGGCGACAGCAGCGCCGTGATCAGCCCCATGTCGTGGAAGAACGGCAACCAGCTCAGCCCGCGGTCGCCCTCCTTGCCCTCCAGGCCGTTGAGCACCTGCAGCACGTTGGTGGGCAGGTTGAGGTGGGTGATCTGCACGCCCGTCGGGGTCCGGGTGGAGCCGGACGTGTACTGCAGGTAGGCGATGGTGTTCTCGTCGGCCTCGGGCGGCTCCCAGGTGGACGCGACCTCGTTGGGGACCGCGTCGACGGCGATGACGCGGGGCCGCTCCTTGGCCGAACGGGCGCGGATGAACTTGCGGACGCCTTCGGCGGCGTCGGTGGTGGTCAGGATCGTCGAGGGGGAGCAGTCGTCGAGGACGGCGTGCAGGCGGCCGACGTGACCCGGCTCGGCCGGGTCGAACAGCGGCACCGCGATCCGGCCGGCGTACAGCGCGCCGAAGAACGCGATGAGGTAGTCGAGGTTCTGCGGGCACAGCACGGCGATGCGGTCGCCCGGCTGGGTGACCTGCTGCAGGCGGGCGCCCACGGCCCGGTTGCGGGCGCTGAAGTCGCTCCACACGATGTCGCGGTACTCGCCGTCGCGTTCGGTGGAGAAGTCGACAAACCGGTAGGCGAGCTTGTCGCCACGCACCCGCGCCCACTTCTCAACGTGCTTGACCAAGTTCGTGTTGTCGGGGAACTTGATCTTTCCATTCACGATGAACGGGTTGTGGTACGCCATGCCGCTCTCCTGTCACACCTGTATCTAGGTCGGCTCCGCCGACGTTTGTTATCTCGGTCGGCTCCGCCGACGTTTCGGTCCTAGCTCTGGCCGGCTACCGCCGACCGTTACATGTCTACGCGCGGGCCAGAACGGCGGTCACGTGCCAGTCCCAGCCGGCATCGACCCCGACCCGGGTCCGCGACAAAGTCTGGTAGCTCTTAAATTCCTCTTAATGTTACGGGCCTGCCCACGGCAGACCAAATCACAAGGTACCGCTGATAGCCACCGCCAACCGCTACCTAAAGCCTGTGTCCCACCGCCCCGGTCATCCGTGTTTCGGTTGTGGCGCATTTGCAATCAGCCCGTGAGCCCAGTTCAACGTCCAGTCGGTCGCCGGGGCCCCGTCGACGCTCCAGCACTGGGTCGTCGCGTACAACGCGTGGACCGGTTGGGCGGCCCCGCCGGCCAACGTGTTCAGCGTGCTCGGCAGGTTGGCGATGCTGAAGGCCTCTTCCGGTGCGGCGCAGATGAGGTCGCCCGGGGCGCAGATCTCGTTGGTCCTGCCGTTGAGGTCACCGAAGCCGCCCGGGCGGGCGCCGGTCATGGTGAGACCCAGCCCGGACAAGATCGGCACCTCGTGCAGCGTGACCTCCGCGCCCTGGCCCGGCGGGTTGGGCCCGATGTCGTTACCCACCCCGAGCTGACGACGCCCGTCGGCGATCAACGTCACACCCAGCACCAGGTCTTCGTCGACGGGCCCGCGGCCGTTGCCGATATCGCTGGCGATGTCGCCCATGATCACCGCGCCCTGCGAAAAGCCCATCAGCACATAGCTGGTCAGCGGGCACTTGGTGTTCATGTCGGTCATCGCCGCCACGGTGGCGCGGGTGCCTTCGGCGCGGCTGGCGTTGTAGGACATCTGCGTGTCGCCGCTCAGCGGATTGTGGAACTGAGCGGTGTACGGGGTGGTGTACGCCTGCACCCGCGACGCGGGGAAGTCCTGGGTGAGGCTCGCGGTCACCTTGTGCAGCAACGCGTTCGGGAACTGCAGCGGGTTGGCGGGGTCGTCCTGGGGGGCGGACTCCCACGTGCCGGGAACGTTGACCAGCAGCACGTCGGGACACGAGGCGTCCTGGGATGCGGGGCGCGGCTTGTGCGGGTGAGATGTCGTCGACGACGGGGGCAAGACCCCGGGCGGCACCGCGCTGGGCTGCGACTCGCGCCCGCGCAGCACGGTGACGACGGCCACGATGACCAACAGGACGACACCGGCGACCGAAAGGGCGGCAACCCAGGCGAGGGTGCGGCGACGCTTACGCCGGGCGCTGTTAGCCATGTTCTCCTGCCAGCAGAGTCGGTGGATTCGCAGCTCGGATCCGGGCAAGCGGCCCTCGCGACCCCTGCTGCACTCCTACACGGTACCGGCTCTGCGGCTAGGCCAATCCGGGCCGCGACCCGCCGCGGCTGCTAGCGGATGGCGCCGACGATGTCGCCCGACATGGCCCCCAGTTGCCCCGACCACGAGCCCCAGCCGTTGTCGCCGCCGCCCGGGAAGTCGAAGTGGCCGTTGTGCCCGCCGTTGCTGCGGTACTGCTGGTAGAACTCCCGGGAACTGCCCATCGCCGCGGACGCCTGGCCGATCATGGCCGCGTCGTCGCCGCCCATATTGGTCGGGCTGTACACCCAGACCCGCGTGTTGTTCTGCGCCAGCAGCGCCGAGTGCACGTACGGGTCGTGCCACTTCCACCGGCCCAGCTGCGGCGCACCCCACATGCCGTTGCCGTCCACGCCGCCGAACTGCTGCAGCCCGGCCAGGATCGCGCCGTTGTAGTTGGTGCTCGACGGGTACAGGAAGCCCGACAGCGAGCCGGCGAAGCCGAAGCGGTCGGGGTGGAAGGCGGCCAGCGCCATCGCGCCGTAGCCGCCCTGGGAGGCGCCGACGGCGGCGTGGCCACCGGGCGCGAGGCCCTTGTTGGCGGCCAGCCAATCGGGCAGCTCGCTGGACAGGAACGTGTCCCACTGCTTGCTGCCGTCCTGCTCCCAGTTGGTGTACATGCTCCACGCGCCGCCGGCCGGGGCCACCACCGAGATGCCCTTGCCGCTCAGCGTGTTCATCGCGTTGCCGGCGGTGACCCAGTTGCTCACGTCGGGCGCCGCGTTGAAGGCGTCCAACAGGTACACCGCGTGCGGGCCGCCGGCGAGGAAGGCCACCGGGATGTCCCGGCCCATGGCCGCCGACGGAACCATCAGGCTTTCGTAGCCCGCGGCCCTGGCCTTGCCGACGGCCCCGACCGCCGGTGAGACAAAGGCCAGCCCGACCGCTAGCGCGGCCAAGCAGAACGCCCGAAGAAGCGCTGGCACACCCCGCACGACCGTCATGTCCACCCTCCATCGTCTAGTCGCTGAATGCACATTAGCCAGCGGGCCGGCCCCCGCGCTCGCCGGGTAGTGAAACACGTCACACGTGCCGCGAACGACTAACGGCGGAAACCCCGAAGGGTTCCCGCCGCGAGTCGTGGTGCTTGGCGTGTTTTAGGTGCCCTGGCCGGTTCCGTTACCGGCAGCCGAGGCCGTGGCCGGGCCCGCGCCCGGGGTGGCGCCCAGAACCGACTGCATGTCAGGCTTCATCGCCTGCAGCTGCGCGCCCCAGTAGGGCCAGTCGTGGGTGCCGTTGGCGTCGAAGTTCCAGAACGCGTTGTGGCCGCCCGCGGCGTTGTAGGCGTCTTGGAACTTCAGGTTGCTGGTCCGCACGAAGCCCTCGAGGAACTTCGCGGGCAGGTTGTCGCCACCGAGGTCGGACGGCTTGCCGTTACCGCAGTACACCCAGATGCGGGTGTTGTTGGCGACGAGCTTGCCCACCTGAAGCGACGGGTCGTTGCGCGCCCAGGCCGGGTCTTCCTTCGGGCCCCACATGTCGGCGGCCTTGTAGCCACCGGCGTCACCCATGGCCAGACCGATCAGCGACGGGCCCATGCCCTGAGACGGGTCCAGCAGCGCCGACAGCGATCCGGCGTAGACGAACTGCTCGGGGTGGTAGGCGGCCAGGATCAGCGCCGACGATCCGGCCATCGACAGGCCGACGACGGCGCTGCCGGTCGGCTTGACCTGCCTCTGGCTCTGCAGGTACGCGGGGAGCTCGCTGGTCAGGAAGGTCTCCCACTTGTAGGTGGTGCAGCCGGCCTTGCCGCAGGCGGGCTTGTACCAGTCGGAGTAGAAGCTGGACTGGCCACCCACCGGCATGGCGACCGAGATGCCCGACTGGTTGTACCACTCGAACGCCGGGGTATTGATGTCCCAGCCGTTGAAGTCGTCCTGCGCACGCATGCCGTCGAGCAGGTACAGAGCCGGCGAGTTCGCGCCGCCGCTTTGGAACTGAACCTTGATGTCGCGGCCCATCCCGGCGGACGGAACCTGCAGGTACTCCACCGGCAGACCCGGGCGCGAGAAGGCACCGGCGGTCGCCGAGCCCCCGACGGCGCCAATCAGGCCCGTCAGCAGCGCCGCACTGGCGGCCCCCACCACGAGCCGGCGCGGCATACTCGCCACGGCGCCGCGCAATCTGTCGACAAGCGTCATCCTTGCTTCCTCATCCTTCTTGCGGCCTCCCGGCGCATTCGTCCGTTTGGGCGCTTTCCTGATTGGGTCGAACTGCCTGCGCGTACCCACTTGCACGGCTCCTCGTCGAACCGGTCGGCCCGCATCGTCACCGCGCGAAGCGCAGGAGTGCCCGTGTAGTCAACCACACCTTGCCCCATTCGTTCGCATCGAGGCGGGCCCCCGAACCGGCGAGCGGCCCACCTACCCAGCGGTTTTCATGTCAAACACGTGTAGAAAAGGCGAGTATTGCGCATGTGCTTGACCGCCATTGCCAGCTGGTGAGAGGCCAAATGTGATGTTGCTGCCATTTTTTCGTGACGGGCCGGCCGTAATCGTGGTGAAATCTGCCGAAATTTCTTCTGCGCAGCGCTTACTCGCGAGGCGGCGGGGGCGATTGTTCGGGTATCGGAAGCCCGCACCGCGCCAGCTCGTAGAGCGGGACCCGGTCGATGCGGTACTTGGTGAACTGGAAGGAGTGCAGCACGTTGGACAGGAACCGATGCGGGTTCATCGGCGCGCGCACCGAGCCGAGCACCGCCTGGGTGTCGGGGCATTTCAGCGCCGCGACCGCGTCGGCGACCCACTGCGCGTCCAGGTAGCCCGGGATTCCCGGGTACACCTTCACCCAGGGGCCGTCGGCGATCACCCAGTCCGGGAAGAGGTTCTTGTCATGCCCGATGCGGCCGTGCTTGAGCCGCTCGGTGTGTTGCGCCAGTGGATTCGCCAGCCCGATCTGGTCGATGACCCGGACGTCGAGCCCGACGTTCATGCCGACCATGCCGAGGTTGGTGAAAAACACCGCGTGCTGCGGCTTTTGCGGTTTGTCGCCCGGCGCGGGCTGGGCCTGCGGCACCAGGTCCCATTGGATGTAGTTGCCCGACGGCAGCAGCAGCGCGCCGTCGGGGGTGTCGTTCAGGGCCGTCAGGATGGCGGCCATCCGCGGGTAGCCCAGGTAGTCCGCGGCGGTCAGCGGATGTGCGTGACCGGTGGCCTGGGCGTAGAAGCGCCGTTCGTCGACGATGCCGGAGTACGTGACGTGGGTGGCGTCGTCGCCCATGCCGGGTGAATTCGCGGCCCACAGCGACCAGCCGGCCACCCCCAGCCACAGCGCGGCGGCCGCGCCGGCCACCCAGTTACCGGTCTCGCGCGAATAGTCCTGGCCGTCGGGGATGGCGACCGGGACGACGGCCACGGGGGCCAGCAGGCAGAACACGGGCGCCAGCAGCACCCGCGCGTGCATGAAGTCGCCGCCCTGCCGAATCCAGTACAGGGCCTGCAGCAGGCCGCTGATCAGGACCCACGCGACCACCGCCGGCGGGCTGTGCACGGCCCGGGCCACCCGCCCGTAGTCGGGCGCCAGCGCGGGCCGCAGGAACGAGGGCCGGCGCCGGGCTGCGAACAGCAGCACGCCCAGCGGCACGAGCAGGACCACGGGTATCCACACCGCGTACGGGGCGTCGAAGTTCGAGAGGTAGATCATGCCCTGGGACCACTTGTCCCCGGCCGCATCCTTGGCCAGGGCGGTGCCCGGCACCAGCAGGCCGTAGTAGCCCATCCGGAAGATCTCGTAGCCGACCGGCAGGAGACCGCCGGCCGCCACGATCAGCGCGCGGCGCCGCCAGGTCCGGGCGGCGATCATCATCATGATCAGCGCCAGCCCACCCATGAGCGCCAGCTCGGGCCGGACCAGGACGCTGAACCCGGCGACGAACGCCAGCGCGCCGACGAACACGTTCTTGTCCGGGCGGTTGCGAACGGGCTGCGCCCAGCAGACCATCATCCACCACAGCAGCCCGAGGTAGGCCAGCGCCAAACCGCTTTCCAGGCCCGAGGTGGCGAAGTCGCGCGCCGGCGGCAGCGCGATGTACACCAGTGCGCCGGCGGGCAACATGATCGCTTTGCGCCCGCGCAGGCTGGGCGCGTACAGCCGCGCGGCGCCCAGCATCAGCAGCGCCACACCGAGCACCGAAAGCACCAGCGCCAGAGCCAAAGCCACGTACTCCATGCGCAGCGGGCCGCCGACCCAGCTGCCGGCGTACATCAGGTACGTCCAGGCGGTGGAGGTGTTGGCCTCCACCCGCTCGCCCTGGTTGAAGACCGGCCCGTTGCCGGCGAGCAGGTTGCGCACGGTGCGCAACACGATGAGCCCGTCGTCGGCGATCCACCGCCGCTGCCAGGCGCCCCAACCGAACAGGACGGCGACGACCGCGACGCCGATCCACAGGCTGGTCCGCACCATGGTCGTGTATGGGAACACCGGCCAGCCGGGCCGCCTGATCACCGGCCGGCTGCGCATCATGCGCGCCTTGAGCGCCTGCAGCTCGGGGCTAACCGAAGGCAACGGCGGCTCCAATGGTCGCGATCCACGCCACCGCCAGCAGCTGCAACACCCGGTCCCGCAACGCGATGTCTTCGGGCTCCCCGGCCAGACCGCCGTCCACGTCGACCGCGTAGCGCAGGATCGCGATGGTGAACGGGACCATGGAGACCGCGAACCAGGACCCCGAATGGTGGTCGCGCTCGAACGCCCACAAGCCGTAACAGACCACCACCGCGGTGGCGGACATGGTCCAGACGAACCTCAGGTACGTGCTGGTGTAGCTCTCCAGCGACTTGCGGATCTTGGCGCCGGTGCGTTCGGCCAATTGCAGTTCGGCGTAACGCTTGCCGGCCACCATGAACAGCGACGCGAACGCCGCCGAGAGCAAAAACCATTGTGACAGCGGGATTTCGGTGGCCACGCCGCCGGCGATGGCGCGCAGCAGGTACGCCGATGACACGATGCAGATGTCAAGCACCGCTTGGTGTTTGAGTCCGAAGCAGTACGCCAGCTGCATGCCGAGGTAGACGGCCATCACCAAGGCCAGGTTCGGCGTCACCATCCAGGCGATGCCCAGCGAGGCCGCACCCAGCAGCACCGCCAGGGCGTAGGCCAGCCACTCGGGCACGACGCCCGCCGCGATCGGGCGGAACCTCTTGGTGGGGTGTTCGCGGTCGGCCTCGACGTCGCGCACGTCGTTGACCAGATAGATCGACGACGCCGCCAGGCTGAACACCACGAACGCCAACCCGACCTGAGTGAGCATCTGCCCGTAGTCGTATCGAATCCCGCTGCCCAGCCCGGCCACCGGCGCGGCCAGCACCAAGACGTTCTTCACCCACTGGCGCGGGCGGAGCGCCTTGATCACCCCGGCGACCAGGTTGCTGGGCGGCCCGGCCACCACTTCCTCGGTTTCCTCGGTCATGCGTTACCTCTTACAACCTCTTGCACCTGTCCGGCGCGGCGCGCGATCGCCGCGATGACGGCACCCAGGGCGATGCCGCAGGCCACGTCGCTGGGGTAGTGCACGCCCAGCAACATTCGCGACAACGCCATCGGCGGCACCAGGACCGCGGGTAGCGGCAGGCCGGTGGTCCGGCCCATCAGGATGGCGGCGGCGGTGGTGGAAGTGGCATGCGCGGAGGGAAAACTCAACTGGCTGGGCGTGCCGACGTTCACCACGACGGCGGGATCGTGCGGCCGCTTGCGCCGCACGATCCGCTTGACGACCACGGCGGCGGCGTGGGCGACGAAGGCGCCGGCCCCGGCGATCAGCCAGTCCCCGCGCCGCTTCGGCGACAGGACCGCGCCGAGCAGGGCGACGGCCACCCACCCGACGCTGTGCTCGCCGAAGTGGGACAGCGCGCGCGCCACCGATAGCACCCCGGGCCGACCGCCCAGCGCCGCCTGGACGGCGACCAGCGCGGCCACCTCACCGCGCGGGGCCTGCGCAGCAGAGGCCTCAGGCATGTTCCGCAGCTGGCAGCAACGCCGTCTCCCACTTCTGCTTGCTGGACAACACCGGCAGTGCGTCGCGATAGACCCTGCGCATCTCGTCGAACCGGCTGAGCAGCTGACGCTGCCGGCGCAACGATTTGAACAACAGCGAGAACATCTTTCGGCGGTCCCGCTGTCGGTAGACCACGCCGCATCCGTCGGCCGTCGTGACCGTCACGCCGTCGACGGTGCACAAGCGGAACCAGCGCGCGTCCTGGGTCGGCACGTTGTACTCCGGGGTCCGGTGCGCCTCGGTGTCGGCCTTGGTCGCGTTGTGCAGGATCCCGCGGGCCAGCCGGTAACCGATCGACACCGGGTTGACCGGCGGGTTCATCACCCTGCTCTGGTAGCGCGGTTGCGGTAGCTCGCTGGCCGCCGGCAGCACCACCGCGTCCGGGTATTCCTTGCGCAGGCGATGCACCTCCGGCAGCGCGGATTCCAGGATCGAGAAGATGTGCTCGGGCCCGGCGAGGAAGTCGTCGATGGCCCTGTTCTGGATCGCCACCGTCGAATACTCAAGGCAGGCAAGGTGTTTCAGCGTCGCCTTGAGGTGGCTGCGGACCAGCCCGGTGATGTCACCGTCCCAGTGCAGCGCCGCGACCACCAGCCGGTTGCGCAGGTGGAAGTAGGCCTGCCAGTCGATGGCGTCGTCCTTGTCGCTCCAGGCCATGTGCCAGATGGCGGCGCCGGGCAGGGTGACGGTCGGATAGCCGTGCTCGCCGGCGCGCAGGCCGTATTCGGCGTCGTCCCATTTGATGAACAGCGGCAGCGGCTGGCCCAGTTCCTCGGCGACCTGCCGGGGGATCATGCACGTCCACCAGCCGTTGAAGTCGACGTCGATGCGCCGGTGCAGCAGTGCGCTGCGAGGGTTCTTGTCGTTCAACGGAAATTGCGCGAAGTCGTGGTCGTATTCGGCGTGCGGCGCGGCGGTCCACATGAAGTTCGACTGGTCGACGACCTCGCCCATGATGTGCAGGTGGGACGGCTCCTGCAGGTTCAGCATCTGGCCGCCGATGAGCATCGGTGTCTTGGCGAAGCGGTGCAGAGCCAGCACCCGCAGGATCGTGTCCGGCTCGATGCGGATGTCGTCGTCCATGAACAGGATCTGTTGGCAGTCGGTGTTTTTCAGCGCCTCGTACATCACCCGGCTGTAGCCGCCGGAGCCGCCGAGGTTGGGCTGGTCGTGGATGGACAACCGATCGCCCAGGCCGGCGGCCGCCGCCGGGAAGTCCGGGTGTTCGCGCACCTTGCGGGTGCCCTGGTCCGGAACGATCACCGCGCCGATCACCTTGTCCACCAACGGGTCTGCGGTGAGGTCGGCCAGCGCGTTGACGCAGTCGGCGGGGCGGTTGAAGGTGGGGATGCCGACGGCGATGTTGGCCGTGCCCGGGGCCGGCTCGGTCGCATACCAGCCGCCGCTGATCAGGTTGACCTCGGTGTCGGTGGTGATGTCGAACCAGATCCAGCCGCCGTCCTCGAACGGCCGCAGGGCCACCTCGATCTCGACGACGGCCGGCTGCTCGTCGGTGCCGACGAATTGGCGGCCCTCCACCGAGATTCGCACCCCGGTGGCCTTGGTCCGGTAGACGTCGACGCGTCCGGTCCCGGTCAGCTCGACGCGCAACACGACCGAACTGCAGATCGACCAGCGCCGCCAGTAGCTCGCGGGGAACGCGTTGAAGTAGGTGGCGAACGACACCTCGGACTCTTTGCCGATCTCCAGCGAGGTGCGGCTGGTGGCATGCGCACGCCGGGCGTTGGTCGTCGACTCCTCCAGGTACAGCTTGCGCACGTCGAGCGGCTCGCCGGGACGCGGCAGGATGATTCGGGACAACAGGCTTACGGCAGTCATCAGGCGCCACTCCTCCTCATCGCTTCGCTCTGCATCGTCGTAGCACGCATCAGGCGCTCTCCCCCACTAGAGCTTTGCCGTCGCGCAGGTGCGGCGCGAGGACGTTGTCGTACATGTTCAGTGCGCTGGCGATGGCCATGTGCATGTCCAGATACTGGTAGGTGCCCAACCGCCCGCCGAAAAGCACCTTCGCCGAAGCGGTTTCGGACTTCGCCCTGGCCCGGTAGGCGGCCAGCACGGCGCGGTCGGCCTCGGTGTTGATCGGGTAGTAGGGCTCGTCGTCGTCCTCGGCGAACCGCGAATATTCGCGCATGATCACGGTCTTGTCGGCCGGATAGTCGCGCTCGGTGTGGAAGTGCCGGAACTCGTGGATGCGGGTGTAGGGCACGTCGGCGTCGTTGTAGTTCATCACCGGTGTGCCCTGGAAATCCCCGATCGGAAGCACTTCCAGCTCGAAGTCCAGCGTGCGCCAGCCCAGCCGGCCCTCGGCGTAGTCGAAGTAGCGGTCCAGCGGGCCGGTGTAGACGACCGGCGCGTCGGGGCTGTCCGCGCGCAGTTGGTCGCGCACGTCGAACCAGTCGGTGTCCAGCCGGACCTCGATGCGGTCGTCGGCGGCCATGTTCTGCAGCCACGCCGTGTACCCGTCGACCGGCAGGCCCTCGTAGGTGTCGGAAAAGTAGCGGTTGTCGAACGTGTAGCGCACCGGCAGCCGGGTGATGTTCGACGCCGGCAGCTCCTTGGGGTCGGTCTGCCACTGCTTGGCGGTGTAGTTCTTGAGGAAGGCCTCATAGAGCGGCCGGCCGACCAGGGAGATGGCCTTCTCCTCGAAGTTCTGCGCGTCCTCGGTTTTGATCTCGGCGGCCTGCTCGGCGATGAGCTTGCGCGCCTCGTCGGGGGTGAAGTACTTGCCGAAGAACTGCGACACCAGGCCCAGCCCCATCGGGAATTGGTAGGCCTGCCCGTTGTGCATGGCGAAGACCCGGTGCCGGTAGTCGGTGAACTCGGTGAACTGCCGCACGTAGTCCCAGACCCTCTTGTTAGAGGTGTGGAACAGGTGGGCGCCGTACTTGTGCACCTCGATGCCGGTGTGCGGCTCGGCTTCCGAATAGGCGTTGCCACCGATGTGCGGACGGCGGTCCACCACGAGTACACGCTTCTGAAGCTGGGTAGCCACGCGCTCGGCAATGGTCAGTCCGAAGAATCCAGAGCCGACGACGAAAAGATCGAAACGAGCTGTCATCGGTTGCTTAGGGTATCCGACCGCGGGGCCCTAACCCATTTGGCGAGGCCACGGAGAGGGCCGGCCGTTTGACGGGCGCCGTCGCGGGGGCCTTCGCGGCGGCCGGTGGGAGGTCCCGGGCTCGCGATCACAGTCCTGGTCGCAATTGCCTCACGATTCAATATCACCACTCTAGTAACAGGGTCCCCACTCGTACCATCGACTGTGTGTGATTCCAGCCAGATAGGACCGGCGGGACCGCCGACACAACACATAGTCAGATAGAGGAGACTTCCGTGCCGAACCGACGCCGACGCAAGCTCTCGACAGCCATGAGCGCGGTTGCCGCCCTGGCAGTGGCGAGTCCGTGCGCATACTTCCTTGTTTACGAATCGACGGCCGACAACAAGGCGCCCGAGCATCACGAGTTCAAGCAGGCCGCGGTGATGAGCGACCTGCCCGGCGAGCTGATGGGCGCGCTGTCCCAGGGGCTGTCGCAATTCGGGATCAACATGCCTCCGGTTCCCGCCCTGAGCGGGGGCGCGACCACACCCGGTCTCGCCAGTCCCGGCCTGGGCACTCCGGGCCTCGGGTCCCCCGGGCTGGGGACGCCGGGCCTGACCAATCCCGGCCTGACGAGCCCTGGTTTGACCAGCCCCGGCCTGACGAGCCCCGGTTTGACCAGCCCCGGGCTGGCGAGCCCGGGCCTCACGAACCCCGGCGCGGCTCCTACGACGCCCGGGCTCACCGCGCCCGGTGCGCTGCCGGCCACCCCGGGCGCGGGGATCGCGACCCCGGGCGCCGGGCTCAACCCCGCGCTGTCCAACCCCGGGCTGACCAGCCCGGCCGGGGTGGCGCCGGGGCTGGGCAGCCCGACCCTGTCGCCGAGCGAGGTACCCATCGACTCCGGGGCCGGCCTGGACCCGGGCGTCGGCGGCACCTACCCGATCCTCGGCGACCCGTCGACGTTCGGTAACGCTTCGCCCATCGGTGGCGGCACCGGCCTGGGCGGTGGCTCCGGATCCGGCGCCAGCGGCGGCCTGGTCAACGACGTCATGCAGGCGGCCAACCAGTTGGGCGCCGGTCAGGCGATCGACCTGCTCAAGGGCTTGGTGATGCCGGCCATCACGCAGGGCATGCAGGGCGGCGGGGCCGCGGGCGCCCTCCCGGGTGCCGCCGCGGGCGCTCTGCCGGGCGCCGCGGGTGCCTTGCCGGGCGCCGCGGGTGCCCTGCCCGGTGCCGCGGCGGGAGCACTCCCGGCCGCCGCGGGTGCCGCCGGTGCGCTGCCGGCGGCCGCGGGCGCGGTGCCGGCACTGCCCCCGGTCTGACCTTTACCCGAACCCTCCACCAGACGGCACCGCAGAATCATCTGCGGTGCCGTCGATTTTGGTCGAGATTCGGCCACGCCCAACCTCGTGTCGTCCCATAGATAACATTAGAAACACACGTAACATCGGCTGGTGTCTCGCAGTCGCGCGCCGACGATGATGCTCACCGCCATCGCGGCGACCGTCGTCATCGTCTCGTGGGTGGGGGACGCGACGCGCGGTCGCGTTGCCGCCGGCCCGGCGCCGGCGCGCGGCACCCAGCTCGTCGAGCAACCGCTGATCGGACTGGGCGCCGGAGTCACGGTTCGCGAAATCGGTCAGGACGCTCCGTTCTCGTTGGTGGCGCTGACCGGCGACCTGGCCGGCACGTCGACCCGGGTGCGCGCCAGACACCCCGACGGCTCGTGGGGCCCCTGGTATCAGACGGAGTACGAAACCGCAGCGCCCGACCCGGCGGGGGCCGCCCATCCGGCCGGCGTTGCGGAGGGGCCGCGCGGCACGGACCCGGTCTTCGTCGGCACCACGACCACCGTCCAGATCGCGGTGACCCGGCCGCTCGACGCGAAGGCGACGCAGCCGCCCCCGGCGTCCCCGACTGAAGCGAAGGATCTGGGGTACAAACCGGCGTCGAGGGAACAGCCGTTCGGGCAGAACATCTCCGCCGTCCTCATCTCCCCGCCCCAAGCGCCGGCCCAAACCCAGTGGACACCACCGTCCGGGGTGGTGATGCCCGGGCAGGCTCCCCCCATCATCAGCCGCGCGGAATGGGGTGCCGACGAATCGCTGCGATGCGGTAGCCCGCAGTACGACAACGGGATTCGCGCCGCGGTCATCCACCACACCGCGGGCAGT
Source organism: Mycobacterium sp. 3-98 (assembly GCF_035918355.1). Lineage (NCBI taxonomy): Bacteria > Bacillati > Actinomycetota > Actinomycetes > Mycobacteriales > Mycobacteriaceae > Mycobacterium > Mycobacterium sp. 3-98. The sequence goes on from NZ_CP142360.1 coordinate 288,857, forward strand.
AACGACTATTCGCCGCTGGAATCGGCCGGGATCGTCAAGGCCATTTACACCTACCACAGCAAGACGCTGGGCTGGTGCGACATCGCCTACAACGCGCTGGTGGACAAGTACGGCCAGGTGTTCGAGGGCAGCGCCGGCGGGCTCACCAAGGCGGTCGAGGCCTTCCACACCGGCGGGTTCAACCGCAACACCTGGGGCGTGTCGATGATCGGCAACTTCGACGACGTGCCCCCGACACCGATCCAATTGCGCACCGTCGGCCGCCTCCTCGGTTGGCGGCTGGGCATCGACGGCGTCGACCCCAAGGGCACGGTGCAACTGGAGTCGGCCGGCAGCCACTACACCACCTTCCCGGCGGGTTCGGTCGCGACGCTGCCGACCATCTTCACCCACCGTGACGTCGGCAACACCGACTGCCCGGGCAACGCCGCCTACGCGCTGATGGACGAGATACGGGACATCGCAGCGCATTTCAACGACCCACCGGAGGAACTGATCAAGGCGCTGCAGGGCGGCGCGATCTACGATCACTGGCAGGCGATCGGCGGGATGAACAGCGTGCTGGGTGCGCCGACCGCGCCCGAGGACAGCGCGGCCGGTGACGCCCGCTTTGTCACCTTCGCCCGGGGCGCCATGTATTGGTCACCCGAGACCGGCCCCCAGCCGGTCACCGGCGCCATCTACGACGCCTGGGGATCGCAGAGCTACGAGCGCGGCCCACTCGGGTTGCCGACCAGCGCGGAAATACAAGAGCCGCTGCAGATTACGCAGAACTTCCAGCACGGGACGCTGAACTTCGAGCGGCTGACCGGAAACGTCACCGAGGTGGTGGACGGCATCACGACGCCGCTGGCCACCCAATTGCCAAGCGGCCCAACGGTGCCCGCCGAACACTTCTCGCTACCGGCGCACCCCGGCGCCACCTGAGGCGCGTTAAAGCCACCAACGTTCCAGCACCCGCCCCACGCCGTCGTCGTTGTTGGCGGCGGTCACCTCGTCGGCGGCGGCCTGCACGTCGGGATGGGCGTTGCCCATCGCCACGCCATGGCCCGCCCAGCGCAGGATCGGCAGGTCGTTGGGCATGTCGCCGAACGCCACCACCTCCTCACGGGCGATCTGCAGCGGCCTGGCGATCTCGTCCACCCCGGTGGCCTTGCTGATCCCCAGCGGCACGATCTCGACCAGGCCGTTGTCGGTGGAGTAGGTGATGTCGCCCTCGATGCCGACGTGCTTGGCCAGCTCGGCGGCCATGTCGGAGCTACGGGCCCCGGCCCGGCGAATGAGCAGCTTGATCGCCGGGGCGCTGAGCAGGTCCTCGATCGACACCTCGGTGTTGTCGGGGTTGAGCCAGGCATGCTCGTAGCCCGGCGAGCTGATGAACTGCGGGGTCGCCGTGTCGTGGGCGCGTTCGCCGATCCGCTCGACGGCCAGACCCGCGCCGGGTATGACGCGAGTCGCCAGCTCCGCCAACTCGGCCAGGGTGTCGACGGACAGCGTGCGCGTCGACATCACCCGGTCGGTGGCGGAGTCATAGATCACGGCGCCGTTGGCGCACACCGCAATTGGGGCGAAGCCCAGCGCGTCGACGACGGGACGTATCCACCGGGGCGGGCGCCCGGTCGCCACGACGAACTGCGCACCGGAGTCCACCGCGGCGCGAATGGCGTCGCGGGTGCGCGGGGTGATCTTTTCGTCGTCGTCGAACAGGGTGCCGTCGACGTCGCAGGCGATGAGCGTCGGCTTCATCGTCCTCGGGCCCGACCGCTCAATGCAATCCGCTTTGCGTCTGCCCCGGGCGCGTGACGCCGTCGGTCCCGTACTTCTGCATCCGCTCCTGCAATTCCGACAACCGGATGGCCCGGGAATCCTCCTGGGTGGGCGCGCCGCCCCCCAATCGGCGCGGCACCCAGAATTCGTCCTTCGGGTGCGGGTATTCCTCCTGCACCCGATACAGCAGGGCATTCATCGCCTCACGCAACACCGCGTTGAGCTGATCGGGCGTGCCCCGCGGTGGCAGCGGGCGCCCGGCGACCACGGTGATCGGAACCTTGTTGCGCAGCACCTTTTTCGGATGGTCCTTGGGCCAGATCCGGTGGGCGCCCCACACGATCACCGGGACGATCGGCACCTGCGCTTCCAGCGCCATGCGCGCGGCCCCGGTCTTGAATTCCCGCAGCTCGAAACTGCGGCTGATGGTGGCCTCGGGGTGCGTCCCGATCAGCTCGCCCTCGCGCATGCGTTGCACCGCCGCGTCGAAGGCGTCGTGACCCGACCTGCGATCCACCGGGATCAGCCGGGCGTGCTTGATGACGTAGTTGACCGCCTTCACGTCGGCCATCTCGGCCTTGATCATGAAATACGCGCGCCGCCGGCGCTCCCGGACGGCCATCAGCGTGGGAAGCCAGTCCAAGTAACTGGTGTGGTTTTGGGCCAGCAGGGCGCCGCCGCGCTCGGGGATGTTCTCGAGGCCCTCATAGGTGAACTTGGTTCCCTGCATGGCGACCATCGGCGGGACGATCCACTCCGCCAGCCGGTAGAACCCCTCGGGCATGTTGTCTCCTTCGCCTACTGCGACGGGCGGTCGGCCCGGTTGGCCGCCTTCTTGGCCGATCGGGCCGCCGCCTCGTCGGCCTCGATGCGCGCGGCCTCCGCGCGGGTCGGGGCCGTCCCGCCCAGCCGGTGCGGCACCCAGTACGCCCCGGGCTCGTGCGGATAGTCCCGTTGCGCCTCGTGCAGCAACGTCGTCATCGAGTCGCGCAGGGCAGCGTCGGTCTGCGCAATGTCTTCGCGCACCTGCAACGGCGCGCCCACCTGCACGGTGACAGGAATTTTGGCCCGACCCAGTTTACGCGGGTGGTCCTTGGTCCAGATGCGCTGCGCCCCCCACACGATCACCGGGACGATCGGGACGTTCGCCTCCAGCGCCATCCGCGCGGCGCCCGTCTTGAACTCCTTGAGCTCGAAGCTGCGACTGATCGTCGCTTCGGGGTACACGCCCACCAGCTCACCCTCACGGAGCCGCTGCACGGCCACCGCGTAGGCGCCCGCGCCGGCGCCCCGGTCCACCGGGATCGTGCGGGTGTGCTTGATCAGGAAGTTGACCACCCTGACCTGCTGCATCTCCGCCTTGATCATGAACCGCAGGCGCCGCCCCCGGCGGTACACGGCCAGGCCAGCGGGCAAAAAGTCGACGTAGCTGGTGTGGTTGATCGCCACCACGGCCCCACCCCGCTCAGGGATGTGCTGCTCGCCGCGATAGGTGATTTTGGTGCCGGTGGCCGCCACCGCCAGTTGGGCCAGGAGCTCCAGCGCGCGGAAGGTCGGCTCCACCATCGATCACTGCTCCGGCGCCCCTGCGGGGCGCGCCCGGCGCGCCGCCCGGGCGGCCGCCTCCTCGGCTTCCAGCCGGGCCGCTTCCGCCAGCGACGGGGCGCCCCCGCCCAACCGGTGCGGCACCCAGAACTCCCCGGCGGGATGGGCGCCGTAGAGTTCCTGCGCGCGTTCGAGCAGGTGCTGCATCCGGGAATGCAGGAGGCCCTTCAATTCCTCGATGCCCAGCGTCGGCTCGATCGGTTCCCCGACCACCACGACGATCGGCACCTTCGGCCGCCAGAGCTTCTTCGGGTGGTCCTTGGTCCAGATGCGCTGGGCGCCCCAGACGATGTGCGGGACGATCGGCACCCCGGCCTCGACCGCCATGCGGGCCGCGCCCGATTTGAACTCCTTGATCTCGAAGCTGCGGCTGATGGTGGCCTCGGGGTAAACCCCGACCAGCTCACCGTCTTTCAGGTGCCGGACGGCGGCCTCGTAGGAGGCGGCGCCGTCCTGCCGATTCACCGAGATGTGGCGCAGGCTGCGCATGATGGGCCCGGTGACCTTGTGGTCGAAGACCTCCTGCTTGGCCATGAACCGCACCTTGCGGCCCAGGCCCTGCTTGTAGGCGGGCAACCCCGCGAACGTGAAGTCCAAATAGCCGGTGTGGTTGATCGCGATGACCGCACCGCCGCTCGTCGGGAGGTTCTCCACACCCGTGACCGTGATCTTCAGCCCCTGCGCGCGCCATACCAAGCGGGCTAGCTGGATGACAGTCCCGTAAACCGGTTCCACAGCTCATCAGCCTAGTGCTCCGGGCTGCGCGGCGCCCCCGGATGGCGCCTCGCGCTAAGCTCGGGGGCGCAAAAACCGTCACCGCCGGCCGACCCCGACTCGGTCCCCCAGCGCCCCCCGGAAAGGTATTAGTGCAGGTCACCAGCGTAGGCCACGCCGGATTTCTGATCGAGACCCAAGCGGGCAGCATCCTTTGCGACCCCTGGGTCAATCCGGCCTACTTCGCCTCCTGGTTCCCGTTCCCGGACAACAGCACGCTGGACTGGGACAAGCTGGGCGCCTGCGACTACCTGTACGTGTCGCACCTGCACAAGGACCACTTCGACGCGAAGAACCTGGCCGAGCACGTCAACAAGGACGCGACGGTCCTGCTGCCGGACTTTCCCGTGCCTGACCTGCGAAACGCGTTGCAGGAGTTGGGCTTTCACCGATTCTTCGAGACCAGCGATTCGGTGAAGCATCGGATCGACGGTCCCCGTGGCGGTCTGGACGTCATGATCATCGCCCTGCGGGCGCCCGCCGACGGCCCGATCGGCGATTCGGCGCTGCTGGTCTCCGACGGCGCCACAACGGTTTTCAACATGAACGACGCCCGGCCCGTCGACCTGGACGTGCTGGCCGCCGAGTTCGGGCACATCGATGTGCACCTGCTGCAGTACTCCGGGGCGATCTGGTACCCGATGGTCTACGACATGCCGGCGCGCGCCAAGGAGTCCTTCGGCGTCCAGAAGCGGCAACGGCAGATGGACCGCGCCCGCCAGTACCTCGCCCAGGTCGGGGCTACGTGGGTGGTCCCGTCCGCGGGGCCGCCGTGCTTCCTGGATCCCGAGTTGCGCCACCTCAACGACGACCACGCGGATCCGGCCAACATCTTTCCGGACCAGATGGTGTTCCTGGACCAGATGCGCACGCACGGCCACGACGGCGGCCTGCTGATGATGCCCGGGTCGACCGCCGACTTCACCGGGTCCACCCTGAATTCGCTGCGCCACCCGCTGCCCACCGACGAGGTCGAGGCCATCTTCACCACGGGCAAGGCCGACTACATCGCCGCGTACGCCGAGCGGATGGCGCCCGTCGTCGCCGCCGAGCGGGCGAGCTGGGCCCCCGCGGCCGGGGAACCCCTCCTGGAATCGCTGCGCGCGTTGTTCGAGCCGATCATGTCCCAAAGCGACGAGATCTGCGACGGGATCGGCTACCCCGTCGAACTGGTGCTCGGTCCCGAGACGGTGATCCTGGACTTCCCGAAACGCGCCGTGCGGGAACGGATTCCGGACGAGAAAGTCCGCTACGGATTCGAGATCGCACCGGAGCTGGTGCGCACCGTGCTGCGCGACCGCGAACCCGACTGGGTCAACACCATCTTCTTGTCCACCCGCTTTCGGGCGTGGCGGGTCGGCGGCTACAACGAGTACCTCTACACCTTCTTCAAGTGCCTGACCGACGAACGCATCGCCTACGCCGACGGCTGGTTCGCCGAAACCCACGACGACTCGGCGTCGGTCACGCTGGACGGCTGGGAGATCCAGCGCCGTTGTCCCCACCTCAAGGCCGATCTGTCGAAATTCGGTGTGGTAGAAGGGAACACGTTGACCTGCAACCTGCACGGGTGGCAGTGGCGATTGGACGACGGGCGGTGCCTGACCGCGCGGGGCCACCAGCTGCGGAGTCGCCGCGCGTGAACGACTCCCACCGCTCCTACGACTCCTACGACTCCTACGACGATGGGCTGGTTCAGCTGGATCGCGCGGCGATCACGTTGCGCCGCTACCACTTCCCGTCGGGCACATCGAAGGTCATCGCGCTCGGCTCGATCCGCGGTTACAAAGCCGAAAGCCTGGGCCTGTTCACGCAGCGGCTCCGAATCTGGGGCAGCTCCGATTTCCGCCGCTGGCTTCCCCTGGACATCCGACGGCCGCTGCGGTCGACGCTGATCACCCTGGACGTACCGGGCACCTGGCCCAGCCCCGCGTTCACGCCGGCGCGTCCCGACGAGTTCACCGCGCTGCTCGACGAACTGCTGGCCGCCCGCGGCTAGCGTCCCCGGCCGGCGAGCGCCCGGCGTCGGGCCGCTGAACGTGCACTGATGGCGAATTCCGGCGTGATTTCTCGCACTGGTTACACGCTGGGTGAGGGTCAGCGCGCATCCAATGCCGCACGCGCCGCGTTGTAGCCGGGGATGAACGTGATGCCGGGTCCGCCGTGGCATCCCGCGCTGCCCAGGTACAGCCCCTCGATCGGGATCGGCTGGCCCAGAAAGCCCCTGGGACCCGGCCGGTTGGGGCCGACCTGATTCGCGTTCAACAGACCGTGGCAGTAGTCGCCGCCCGGGGCGCCGAACATGACCCCCATGTGCTTGGGCGTGAAGGTGGTGTGCCGGATGATGCTGCGTTCGAAATTCGGTGCGAGCCGGGTGATCTTGTCGATCACCCGCTGACCCATTTCGACCTTCGCCTGCCCATAATCCACGTCCCCCTCGATCGGGAAGAACAACGCGAACGCCGACGCGGCGTGCTTGCCCGCCGGGGCGAGGTCCGGGTCGTTCTGCGAGGGGATCTGCAGCACCACCGTGGGATCGGCCGGAACGACCCCGCGCCGCGCGTCCTCCCACTGCTGCTGGACCTCTTCCGGCGTGCAGAACAGGCCGATGGAGGCCTGCATGGCCGGTGCGTTGAGGGCCTCATACGGCGCGGCGAAGGCGGGGGCCTCGTCCAGCGCGAAGTGCATCTGCAGGTAGCTGCCGCGGTGGTCGATGCGCGCGTAGCGCGCCCGGATGTCGGCGGGCAGCGCGGCGGGATCGATCAGGTCGTTGAGCGTGGTGTCCGGGGCGATGCCCGAAACGACGATCGGGGCGTGCAGCGTCTCCCCCGCCTCGGTGCGCACGCCGGTCACCCGCCCGTCCGCGACGAGGATCTCGGTCACCTTGGTGCGCAGCCGAACCTCCCCGCCGTGGCTTTCCAGCACGTCGCACAGGTGCGAGGTGAGCGCGCCGATGCCGCCGCGCAGCTTCTTCATCTGCATCGTGTCGCCCTCGGGAACGCCGAGGCCGAAGGCGAGCGCGGCCGCGCTGCCGGGAGTGGCCGGGCCGCGGTACAGCGTGTTGACGGCCAGCACGGTCATCGAACCGCGCAGCGCGCCGTGTTTCTCGCGGTCGGGCAGGTAGCGGTCCAGCACGTCGGTGACCGAGCCGAACAGCATGTCGTCGATGGCCGCGCGCTCGAATTCGTTTGTGGCGCAGGCATACATCTCGTCGATGCTCTTGGGCGGGGTGCCGGCTTCGAAGCGGCCCAGCGCGCGGGTCGGGCCCTGGCTCCACGCCATCAGCCCCGCCATCCCGTTGACGGCGTCGGCCCCGTGCACCTCGTTGAGGTGGGTGAACAGCTTGACCGGGTCGCTGTATTGAACCAGCGGATCGTCGCCGACCCCGCGCACCGCCACCGACATCACGTCCAGGTCGATCGTCGGCAGGGTGTCCAGGCCCAGCTCGTCGACCACCACCTGTGACGTCGGGAACTGCACCGAGCCGGCGATCTCGAACTGATACCCGTCGAAAAGCTCGACGGTGGAAGCCATCCCGCCGGCGTAGAGCTTGGGATCCAGGCACACCGTCCGCAGCCCGGCCTTGGCCAGCAGCACCGCCGCGGTCAGACCGTTGTGCCCCGCACCGATGACGATCGCGTCATATCCAGTCATGTTCTTGCCCTCCGCAAAGGAGGCTCGCACGGCCCCAAAGTTTTGTCAATTATGACGAAACTTGCCCGGAGGTCGCGGTGAGCCAGGAGTCGGTGATCCCCGCCCGCAGCGACTCCAACGCCGCGTGGCACAGCCGCGCGAGTTCGCCCAAAGACCGCTCGTCGCCGACCATCCAGACCTCCATCGCGCCGAAGACGGCCGCCGCGATGCACCGCGCGGTCACCGCGGTGCGCACCCGCTGGTCGGCCGTCGGCTCCGCGTTACCGCGGCCACGCCGTCGCAGCTGTGCCGCAATGGCGTCGGCGAAGTCGGCCTGGACCTCCCGGATGTGGCGGACGATGCGGCCGGGGTCGAGCTCGTCCTGGCGCAGCGCGGCGATCTTGGTGACGGCGTCGACGTCGTACGGGAACGAGAAGATGGCCGACTGCACCGAGTCGATGATCGGTTCGTCGGCCGGCCTGGCGTCCAGGGCCGCGCGAAACCAGTGCAGCCCCGTGTAATCGGCGAACAACAGGTCGTGCTTCGAGCTGAAGTGGCGATAGAACGTCCTCAGCGACACCCCGGCGTCGGCGGCGATCTGTTCGGCCGACGTGTCCTCGACACCCTGGGCGAGGAAGCGCACCAGGGCGGCCTGGCGCAACGCTTCGCGGGTGCGCTCGCTGCGCGCCGTCTGAGCGGGCCTGACCATTGCAGCAAGATACCAACACTTCGGTTTGGCCATTCGGTTTGTTGTGTCAATATTGACAAAACTTTGCGGCGCGGGTGAGACTGCGCCCATGGTCTCGCTACTCACTCACGCGGTGCTCGGACTGGCGGTCATCGGTTGGATCGTCACGTCGAACTCGAAGGTCTTCGCCCGGCCGGCCAACGGCCCACTGTTTTCGCCGATGGAAATCGTCTACTACGTCGTCGGCATCGCGTCCGTGGCGCTCGGCTGGTATTTCAACATCACGTTCGTGCACGAGTACTCGCAGGGCTCCACCAATCCCCTGTGGGGCGAACACGGGAGCTGGGCCGAATACATCAAGCTGATGTTCACCAACCCCGCCGCGAGCTCGGCCAGCCAGGACTACACGATCGCGAATGTGATTCTGCTGCCGATCTTTACGATCGTGGACGGCTACCGGCGCGGGCTGCGCCACCCCTGGCTGTACTTCGTGTCCAGCCTGTTCACCAGCTTCGCGTTCGCGTTCGCCTTCTACTTCGCGACGATGGAACGGCAGCGCCGGCACGCGCAGGTCACCGGCGAGGCCGCGCCGAAGATCAGCGCCTAGCCCGGTTTGGTGGCCCGCCATCGCTGCCGGCCACGCTTGACGTCGGTGTCGATGTCGGTGAATCCCGCGGCGCGAAGCCGGCCGGGCAGGTCCTTCGGCGCGATGGGGTTGTAGGTGTCGGCAACGTGGATCAGTCGGAACGCCAGCGACGGGACACCGTCGCTACCGGCGAACACCCCGCCGGGCCGCAGCAGCCTGAACGCCTCGGCGAAGAGCTGATCCTGCAACGCGGCGGTGGGAACGTGGTGCAGCATCGTGAAGCACACCACCGACGTGAAATCGGCTGCGGGCAGGCCGGTTTCGGTGCCGCTCGCCTGGATGATCCGGGCCCGCTCGCCGTAGCGGCGCTGCAGGCGATCGGCCATCGCGCTGTCGAGTTCAACGGCCGTGAGTGATTCCGTGCGATCGAGCAGGGCGCGCAGTGTCGCGCCGTATCCGGGGCCGATTTCCACAGTGCGCGTGCCCAGTTCGACGCCGTGGAGCGCCCACGGCAGCAGCTGATCGGCCACCGCCCTTTCCCATGACGGGGAGCTGCAGCGCCGTCGGTGGATCAGATTCATCGCCATACCGCCCACGCTAGGCCGCGACGGCGGGTGCGTGCTTCCGATATCCTGCCGAGATATGTCGGAAATCAGCCACCACGGACTGGTCACGTCGGCGCAGACGCTGCCGCCGGGCGCGCGGATCGAACGGCACCGCCATCCGCAACACCAGATCGTGTACCCGTCCTCGGGCGCGGTGTCGGTGACCACCCCGGCCGGAACGTGGATCACGCCGGCCAATCGCGCCATCTGGATACCGGCCGGATGCTGGCACGAACACAAGTTCCACGGCACGACGCAATTTCACGGCGTCGCACTGGATCCCGGCCGCTACCGCCGCGGCCCGCGGGCGCCGGCCGTGCTGGCGGTCAGCCCGCTGATGCGTGAACTGATCATCGCGTGTTCGCAGGCCGACGGCACCGAGACCGCCGAGCATCACCGGATGCTGGCCGTCCTGCACGACCAGGTGCGGGCGACCGGCGTCGCGGAGCCGCTGTGGATCCCCACGCCCGTCGACCCCCGGCTGCGCCAGGCGTGCGCACTGATCGCCGACAACCTGCGCGAGCCGTTGACGCTGCAGCAGATCGGCGATCGGGTCGGCGTCGGACAACGCACGCTGAGCCGATTGTTCAGCGACGAGCTGGCCATGACGTTCCCCCAATGGCGCACCCAGGTCCGGCTGCAGCACGCCCTCGTGTTGCTCGCCGATCGGCGCGATGTCACGTCGGTGGCGGCCGAATGTGGTTGGGCCACAGCGAGTGCGTTCATCGACACCTACCGGCGGGCGTTCGGCCACACCCCGGGGCAGCTGGCCGGCGGGCGCTAGCTACCCACCCGGCTCGAGCACCTCGGCGCCGACGAACGGCACCAGCGCCTCGGGAACCCGCACACTGCCATCGGGCCGCTGGTGGTTCTCCAGGATCGCCACCAGCCAGCGGGTGGTGCCCAGCGTGCCGTTGAGCGTGGCCGCGGTCTGGGGCTTGCCGTTCTCGTCGCGGTAGCGGGTCGACAGCCGGCGCGCCTGGAACGTGGTGCAGTTCGACGTCGACGTCAGCTCGCGATAGGTGCCCTGCGTGGGAACCCACGCCTCGCAGTCGAACTTGCGGGCGGCCGACGAGCCGAGATCGCCTGCGGCCACGTCGATCACGCGATACGGCACCTCGATGCGGGCCAGCATCTCGCGCTGCCAACCCAGCAGCCGCTGGTGTTCGGCCTCGGCGTCGGCGGGCGTGCAGTAGACGAAGCCTTCGACCTTGTCGAACTGATGCACCCGGATGATGCCGCGGGTGTCCTTGCCGTGGCTGCCGGCCTCGCGCCGGAAGCACGACGACCAGCCCGCATAGCGCAGCGGTCCGCCGGACAGGTCGAGGATCTCGTTGGCGTGGTAGCCGGCAAGCGGCACCTCGGACGTGCCGACGAGGTAAAGATCATCGGCGTCGAGGTGATACACCTCTTCTGCGTGGGCGCCGAGGAATCCGGTGCCCGACATCACTTCTGGACGCACCAGCACCGGCGGGATGATCAGGGTGAAACCGTTGCTGACTGCCAGCTGCGCCGCCAGCTGCAGCAGGCCGAGCTGCAGCAGCGCGCCCTGGCCGGTCAAAAAGTAGAACCGCGAGCCGGACACCTTGGCGCCGCGCTGCATGTCGATCAGGCCCAGCGACTCGCCCAGCTCGAGGTGGTCCTTGGGGTCGTCGAGCGCCGGGGGTTCGCCGACGGTGTCGAGGACGGCGAAGTCGTCCTCCCCGCCGGCCGGGACGCCGTCGATGACGACGTTCGAGATGGCCATGTGCGCCGCGGTGAACGCCGCCTCCGCCTCGGCCTGGGCGGCCTCGGCGGCCTTCACCTGCTCGGCCAGTTCCTTGGCGCGCGCGAGCAACGCGGGCCGCTCGTCGGGCGACGCGGCGCCGACGCTCTTGCTCGCGGACTTCTGGTCTGCGCGCAGCGCGTCGGCGGAGGAGATGGCGGCCCGGCGTGCGGCGTCGGCCGACAGCAGCGTGTCCACCAGCGTCGGGTCTTCACCGCGGCTGAGCTGGGAGCGGCGCACGGCGTCGGGGTCTTCCCGGAGCAGCTTCAGGTCGATCACGGCCCTGACACTACTTTCACCGGCACCGCCCGACCGGCACAGCGTCCCCGCCGGCCCGGCTCAGGACTCACATCAGTAACTTTTGTCACGCGCCTCAGGTCGTCCTGTCAGAATGGACCCGATGTCGCAAGCGCCCGAGAAGGAACGTTCGGAAGGCCCCGCCGTCGAGACGCCCGCCGCCTCGACCGGTGAGCCGTCCGGACAGCAGCCGTCGGCATTCTTGTGGCCGCGCAGCCTGCAGGCCCGGGCCACCCGGCGGGCGCTGCTGCTGACCGCGCTCGGGGGCCTGTTGATCGCCGGGCTGGTGACCGCGATCCCGGTCAGCACCGAATCGGGGCGACTCCTCGACAGCAGCCCCGTGCGCAGCACCGGGGCCAAGAGCGACGCCGCCCTCAACCGCGCCTCCCGCGGCGAATGCCTGATGTGGCCCGACGCCACGCCGGAGTCGGCGAAGATCGTCAACTGCGGCGACGACCACAAGTTCGAAGTGGCCGAATCCATTGACATGCGCACGTTCCCGGGCTCGGAGTACGGACCCAACGCCGCGCCCCCGACGCCCGCCCGCATCCAGCAGATCACCCAGGAGCAGTGCGAGGCGTCCGTCCGTAACTACCTCGGACTCAAGTTCGATCCGAACAGCAAGTTCACCGTCAGCCTGCTGTGGCCCGGCGACCGCGCGTGGCGTCAGTCCGGCGATCGCCGCATGCTGTGCGGCCTGCAACTGCCCGCCACGAACAACCAGCAGCAGGCGTTCAAGGGCAAGGTCGCCGACGTCGACCAGTCCAAGGTCTGGCCGGCCGGCACCTGCCTAGGCATCGATCCGGCGACCAACCAGCCGACCGATGTGCCGGTGGACTGCACGGCCCCGCACGCGATGGAGGTCACCGGCACGGTCAACCTGGCCGAGAGGTTCCCGGACGCCCTGCCCGCCGAGCCGGACCAGGACAGCTTCATCAAGGATTCGTGCACCAAGATGACCGACGCCTACCTGGCGCCGGTCAAGCTGCGCACCACCACGCTGACCCTGATCTACCCCACGGTGCCGCTGGCGAGCTGGACGGCCGGCAGCCGCGAGGTGGCCTGCAGCATCGGCGCGACGCTGGGCAACGGGGGCTGGGCCACCCTGCTGAACAGCGCCAAGGGTCAGCTGCTGATCAACGGCCAGCCCCCGGTGCCGCCGCCCGACATCCCCGAAGAGCGCCTGACCATGCCGCCGATTCCGCTGCAGGTCCCGGCGCAGGCGCCGTCCAACCAGTCCACCACGGCGCCGGAGATGCCGCCGAACAATCAGCACCTGCCGGGCCAGCAACCCGTGGTGACACAGCCCCAGCAGCCACCGCAACCCCAGCAGGCCCCCCAGCAGCAGCCTCCCGCGCCGCAAGCACCGCCCCCGCCGGCGGACAACGGCGCACCGCCCGCGAACCCGGCACCCGAGGCGCCCCCGCCGCCGGCCCCGCCCGCCGAGCCCCCACCGGGGGGCTAGCCGGGTGCCCGTGCGGATGGATCCGCGGCGCTTCGACGAACTGGTCTCCGACGCCCTCGATCTGATACCGCCCGAGCTGGCCGCCGCGATGGACAACGTCGTCGTGCTGGTCGAGGACCGCCATCCCGAGGACGCCGAACTGCTCGGGCTGTACGAAGGAGTGGCGCTGACCGAGCGCGACTCCGACTACGCCGGCGCGCTGCCCGACGCCATCACCATCTACCGCGAGGCGCTGCTGGACGTGTGCGAGTCCGAGGCCGAGGTCGTCGAGGAGGTGGCCATCACGGTGATCCACGAAATCGCGCACCACTTCGGCATCGACGACGACCGGCTGCACGAACTGGGCTGGGCCTGACTGGCGCGGCGTCCCGGATTTGTCCCCCGCGGGTGCTATGAACGCGTTATGAGCACTGACTGCCGCGACTGCCGGGCAGGCTTAGATCACTGTCACGGCACCATCATTCACCACGCGCTGCACCGGTCGGAGTGCACCGAGCCGGACTGCTTCAGCCCCGAACTGTTGCCGCACGCCTTCGTCATCGACTGCGAGGCCGTGGGCTGTGCCTGCACCGAAGTGATCGCGCTGGCCGTCTGATCGACGTCTCAACCCATCGGGTCGGTGCTTGATCGCACCGCGTCCGCGACCGGGGTGGCCTCGGCCTCCGGATAAAAGGGCGGGGTCAACGTCCCCCAGCGCACGCAACTCCACCGGCCGTCGGTGATCGGGGTCAAGGCCACCGATTGGGCGTTCTCGAGATGGTTGTCGAGCGCGAAGTCGGCCTCCACGCCGGCCAGGACCGCGGCGGCCAGCCGGATCGCGGCGCCGTGGCTGACGACCACGATGTCGCCGTGGAAGTCGTGGTTGTCGAGGTAGCGCAGGCGCAGGTCGGTGAGCACCGGCACGTAGCGGTCCAGCACGTCGTTGCCGGTCTCGCCGCCGGGCAGCGGCACGTCGAGCTCGCCGCGATGCCAGCGGTCGTAGATGGCGTTGAACTCCGCGACCGCCGCGTCGTCGTTGCGGTCTTCGAGCCGGCCGACCTGCACCTCGTGGATGCCGGGCACCTCGATGGCCGACATGGCGAGCTGGTCCGCGATCACCGCCGCGGTCTGCGATGCCCGGGTGGCGACCGAGTGCGCGAGCATCGCCGGGCGGCCCGAGCCGCGGGCGAACGCCCGGGCCTGGTCGCGGCCCAAGGGCGTCAGCTCCGCCCCGGGCGGGCGGGTGTCGAGCCGGCGCTCGACGTTGCCGTAGGACTGGCCGTGGCGCACCAGGATCAAGCGACCGCTCACCGCTGCGACCCCCCGGCAGGGTCTTCGGGCTTTCCGTCGCGGACCCGCGCCAGCCAGCGCAACGCCTCGTCGGCGGACGGCGGCAGGGCCCCGGCGGGCGAACCGGTGGGCCAAGATCCGAGATATCGCACATCGGCACAACGACGGTGCAGCGCCTTGAGTGCCTCGGCCACGGCGTCGTCGTCGATGTGTCCGACGCAATCGGCGAAAAACCGGTAGGTGCCGAGTCCGGTTCTGGTCGGCCGGGATTCGATCCGGGTCAGATCGATGCCGCGGACGGCGAATTCGGCGAGCGCCGCCAGCAGGGCGCCCGGCGCGTTGTCGATGCGCAGCACCACCGAGGTCCGATCGGCTCCGGTGCGGGCCGGCGGGCGGCCCGGCAGGCCGACCAAAACGAAGCGGGTGCGGGCATTGGGCTCGTCGACCACGCCGTCGGCCAGGGTGTCCAGGCCCCAGTGGGTGGCCGCCAGCGGCGAGGTCACGGCGGCGTCGACCCGCCCCTCGGCGACCTGCTGGGCGGCGTCGGCGTTGGAGTACGCCGGCCGCAGTTCGGCATCGGCCAGGTTCGCGGCCACCCACTGCCGCACCTGTGCCGCGGCCACCCCGAAGGCGGCCAACGTGCGCACGTCGGCGGCGCGGCATCCCCGTTTGACGACGATGCTGAACGCGACGTCCAGCGTCGTCTCGGCGAAGACCTGCAGCGGTGAGCCCATGGCCAAGCTGTCCAGGGTCGGCGTCACCGAACCGTCGATCGAGTTCTCGATCGGGACGCACGCGTAGTCCGCGGCGCCGTCGCGCACCGCGGCCAACGCCGCGGAGGTGCTGTCGAACGGCACCGACTGCACCCCGTCGGAGTGCGGGGCGGGAACCATGCCGGCGGCCGTGATCTGCCGCAGCGCCGCCTCGGTGAAGGTCCCTTCCGGACCGAGGTAAGCGATGCGGGCCACGTCCCAACCCTAGCGGCGCGCCGCACAGAAAACCCTTGCGACGCCAACCGGCGTAAGTTAACTTAGGCTTACCTAAGCATAAGGATGAGAATGGTATTACCGCTGAGCTGCCACGCCCCGACCACCGCCGAACGGATCCGCAGCGCGTGCGTGCGCGCCGGCGGCGCGCTCCTGGCGATCGAGCACGACGACCCGGTCCCCACGCCCGTGCACCACCTGATGGACGACGGCTCCTTCGCGCTGGCGCTGCCCGTCGAACAGCAACGCGGGCGGCCCATCGCGGGATCGCAAGCGCTGCTGGAGCTGACCGACTACGCGCCGCTTCCCCTGCGCGAACCGGTCCGTTCGCTGGTGTGGGTGCGCGGGCGCCTGCAGCAGGTGCCCCCGGCGGAGATCCTCTCCACGCTCGACGTGATCGCCGCCGAATGCCCGGATCCGGCGTTGCTGGGCGTCGACACGCCGAGGTGTGCGCCCCCCGGCGGGCAGGAGCAGCGGTACACGCTGCTGCGGCTCGAGATCGCCTCGGTCGTGGTCACCGACGCGACCGGCGCGGAGCCGGTGGCCGTCGACGACCTTCTCGCCGCCCGGCCCGACCCGTTCTGCGCGCTCGAGTCGAGCCTGCTGCGGCACCTGGACGCCGCCCACGGCGACGTCCTGGCGCGGCTGGTGTCCCGGCTGCCGGCGCCCCTGCGCCGCGGGCACGTGCGACCGCTGGGGCTCGACCGCTACGGCGTGCGGTTCCGCGTCGAGGGCGCCGACCAGGACCACGACGTCCGGCTTCCGTTCCACAAACCGGTGGACGACATGACCGGCCTGCGCCAGGCCATTCGGGTGCTGATGGGGTGCCCGTTCATCAATGGGCTGCGGGCGCGCGGCTAGCCAGTCCTGATCGCGGTGCGCCGCAGGGCACGTACGTTAGCCAGGTGAACCGCGACCGCGCACCGCAGCGTCGGCGGCCCGCTCCGCCGGGCCCGCCGGTCCCGCCGCGCCCCGAGCCGCCGCAGGTGATCCCCCGCGAGGGCGCCCCGCCGCCGTCGCCGACCGCGGAGACCCAACCCTTGCACCGCCCGGCGCCACCGGCCCCGGCGGCCGTCGCCCCGGCGCAGCGATCGCGCCCGCCCCGACCACGCGCGCCCCGCAAGCGGCGCCGCTGGATCCGAACCATGGTGTCGTTCTTGGTGGTGGCCGTGCTGCTGATCGGCGCGGGCCTGGTCGCCGGCGCCGTCTGGTTCGACACCAAACTGCACCGCGAGCAGGTGCTCGCCGACTATCCCGAACGCCCCGCGCCCGGCCGCGGCACCAACTGGCTCATCGTCGGCTCGGATAGCCGCCAGAGCCTGAGCGCCGCGCAGCAACAGGACTTGGCCACCGGCGGCGACATCGGGGACGGCCGCACCGACACGATCCTGCTGGTTCACGTGCCGGGCGTCGGGTCCAGCGTTCCCACGGCGCTGGTGTCGATACCCCGCGATTCTTTGGTGCCGATCCCGGATCACGGGAAGGACAAGGTCAACGCGGCGTTCTCGATGGGTGGCGCGCGGTTGTTGGTCCGCACCCTGGAACAGGCGACCGGATTGCGCATCGATCACTATGCCGAGATCGGCTTCGGCGGGTTCGCCGCGCTGGTCGACGCGCTCGGCGGGGTGACGGTGTGCCCGGCGACCCCGATCGATGACCCGCTGGCCGGCATCGACCTGCCGGCCGGCTGCCAGAGGCTCGACGGCCGGCAGGCGCTCGGATACGTCCGGACGCGCGACACCCCGCGGGCCGATCTGGACCGCATGGTCAATCAGCGTCAGTTCGTGGCCGAACTGCTGCATCGCGCCGGCAGCCCGGCGGTGTGGCTCGATCCCCGGCGCTGGTATTCGGTGCCGCGCGCGGCCGCCGACGCCCTGACCGTCGACCAGGACGACCACGCCTGGGACCTGGCCCGGCTGGGCTGGGCGTTGCACGGGCCCACCGCCACCATGACCGTCCCGATCGGGGAGTTCACCAGCGGTGACGCCGGCGCGGTGGTGGTGTGGAATCACGACGCGGCCGGCCGGTTGTTCGACGCGTTGGCCGCCGACGCGCCGCTGCCGCCCACCACGGCGGAGGGCCAGCAGTAGCGGACCGACCTAGATGCTGACCTGGCCGGCGGGATTGCCGCGGAGCCACGCCTTGGTGCGGCCCGGGTGGTGGGTGGCCAGCCAGGCCACGCCGACGTCGCGGCAGAAGTCGATGTCGTCGTACTCGTCGACGTTCCAGCAGTAGACCGCCCTGCCCTGGGCGATGGCGCGGTCCGCCAGTTGGGGATATTCCTTCAACGTCAGCAGCGAGGGCCCGACGGCGGTGGCGCCGACGGCGGTGGGCGCGCCGCTGGTCAGGTAGCGCGCCGTTTTGCCCAGCAGCACGGTGGGCAGCAGCGGCGCCGCCCGCCGGATCCGCCAGATCGCGGACGCCGAGAACGACATCACCACGGCGCGGGACCGATCGGCCGAGGCGGGCGCGGCGATGCCGAAACGGTGCAGCAACGCCAGGAGCTTGGTCTCCACCAGCGAGCCGTACCGGACGGGGTGCTTGGTTTCGATGAAGAGCTTTACCGGCCGATGCCAATCCAGCACCAGCGAAACCAGCGCGTCCAGGGTCAGCAGACTGGTGTCGCCGTGCGTGCCGTCCTCGCGCCAGCTGTCGTGCCACGCGCCGTACTCGAGCTCGCGCAGCTGAGCCAGCGTCATCGTGCTGACCAGGCCGGCTCCGGTCGAGGTGCGGTCCAGCCGGCGGTCGTGCACGCACACGAGATGGCCGTCGCGGGTCAACCGCACATCACATTCCACGCCGTCGGCGCCCTCTTTGAGCGCGAGATCGTAGGCGGCCAGCGTGTGTTCGGGACGCGCCGCCGAAGCACCGCGGTGGGCGACGACATACGGATGCCCGGCGAGCACCTCGTCGGCCCACGTCATATCCCTATGCTGCCGGTTCCTGCCCCTCTAACTCAACTGGGCCGGCCGAAGCCGGTGCGGGGGCGCCGTCGTCGGGAACCATGACCCACCGATGCGCGGGACGCGCGACGGGTTTGCGATGGAAGCCCTCGAAAATGCGGGTCGCGGCCGCCAGGGTGGCGGCCGCGAGCAGGTAGGCGACGACCATCAGGACGGTGTTGTTGGCGATGCCCTGCGCGTCGGTGGCGAAGCTGGTCACGATGGCAGCGATGGAGACGGCGTAGCTGCAGACCCACGCGATCCACCACTGCAGGACGGGTCCGCGTAGCCGCACCCAATGGTCTTCGAGCAGGGCCAGCTCGATCACGTAGACCGGGGCCCACAAGAGATTGGCCAGCGGCACGACGCAGCCGGCCCACAGTGCCCGCGGCGAGCGCGGCTCCGGCAGCCCGTGATGGGCGAACGCGGCGGCGCGCCGCGCGATCAGCCAACGGATCAGGAGCACGCCCGACGCGATCACCGCCGCGCCCGCCCCCACGCTGGCGAGCACGCCCAGCCAGTCGGCCGCGAGGGCCACCCACGAATTCAGCAGGGTGTTCCGGTTGATGACCAGCAGCACATAGCGGACGACGTAAACCAGGGCGGCGATGCTGAGGACCAGCACGCTCACGAATGAGGTGGTGCGGATGACCTGCCCCGTCGGCCCCGCCGCCGCGGGCGCTGCGCCGGCGGCGGGCGCCTGCTCGACGCGGTCCGCCAAACTCCAACGCGGTATCACCGTGTAGCGCGGCGTGGGCCCGAGGGGGCGCCGGGCGTGTCGGGCCGGCGGCGCGGCGCCGGGACGCACCGCGATCCAGCGATAGCCGGGCGGCAGCCGTGGCGGGGTGCGCTGCCACCCCGGAGACCGCTGGGGTCCGGCCGGGGGCGGGGCGCCCGCGGAGGCCCACCGCGGGTCGGCGGGCGGCGACTGAGGCGCCATGAGGGCGCCGCGGCAGCGGGGACACCACTCGCGTTGCCGGTCGCGCACGTTCCAGCGGGTGCCGCACTGGGAGCACACCTGGATCACCGGACCAGACTAGCGCCGCGACGATGCGCGCAGCGGAACGCGGGGCGCTGAGGAGCGGCGCTCGAGGGGGCGTGGGCAACGTAATCGGCCGCCGCGGACTATCCACAGTTTCCACAGGTTTATCCACATAGGCCCCCGGGGTATAGAGAACCATCGCTACTGCCTCTGGCGCCGAACTGTGGTGTAACTGTGGATAACATCGCGGTGTTGCACGCATGTCTTAAACAGTCCAAGCCGCCCGTGTGAGCGAAATGGATTGCCCCACTAAGCATCGGCGCGACGGCGCCCGCGCCGCCCCGGCTCCCGTCCCGACGTCTTGTAACCACCCACGTCCCGGTCCTCGCTAACCCGCAGCTCAGGGCGCTATTTTTTCAACTTCGCCGCAAAGCGCTATGATCGCGTTCTCGTAAGTGTTTGTGACTCACCTCACTCACCGTGAGGTGAACCGGGGGGTGGAAGGCGATTGATGGCCACGCATTCGTTCGGTCCGGGTTCACCGGCCGCGTCGAAGTCGTATTGCGGCTCGCCCGCGTGGAATCACAGCTACACCATCGCGGCGCTGCGCGCCGGACTGATCGCACTGGCCTTACTGGCCGTGCTCGCGGTCATCGTCTTGTTCTGAACTGACCCCGAGCGGGTATCCGCCCTGCGGCTCAGAGGGGTCATTCTTGCGGTGCGCGCGCTCATGGAGCAGGGTTGATAACGGTCGGCCGCCGCAAGGCGCCCCGTGACTGAGCGTCAAGACGATAATCGAAGAAAGGAACGCCGTGGCTGAATACACCCTGCCCGACTTGGACTGGGACTACGCAGCGTTGGAACCGCACATCTCAGGCCAGATCAACGAGATCCACCACAGTAAGCACCACGCCACCTACGTCAAAGGCGTGAACGACGCTCTGTCCAAGCTCGAAGAGGCCCGTGCCAACGAAGATCACGCTGCGATCTTCCTGAACGAAAAGAACCTGGCCTTTCACCTGGGCGGCCACGTCAACCACTCCATCTGGTGGAAGAACCTGTCGCCGGACGGCGGCGACAAGCCGACCGGCGAATTGGCCGCCGCGATCGACGACGCCTTCGGATCCTTCGACCGGTTCCGCGCGCAGTTCAGCGCGGCCGCCAACGGCCTGCAGGGGTCGGGCTGGGCGGTGCTGGGCTACGACACCCTCGGCAACCGGCTGCTGACCTTCCAGCTCTACGACCAGCAGGCCAACGTGCCGCTGGGCATCATTCCGCTGCTGCAGGTCGACATGTGGGAGCACGCTTTCTACCTGCAGTACAAGAACGTCAAGGCGGACTACGTCAAGGCGTTCTGGAACGTCGTCAACTGGGCCGATGTGCAGAAGCGCTACGCCGCGGCGACCTCGAAAACCCAGGGCCTGATTTTCGGCTGACTTTTATTTCGATCGGCGGGGGCGTCGCGCGGATTGCGCGGCGCCCCAGTCGTTTGTGTGGCCCCGCAGCGGGTCGATCTGAAGATCCGCGACGCTGACCGTGTCGTGTTGCACGGCGCCTAATCCGCAGGCATTCTTAATTATTCGGACTACCAGTGTGGTTATTCCCAACGGAGGCGTCGCGCGGAGGTCGGAGATGGAAACTGGGTCGGATCGACCGATCGGGGTCTCCCCGTTCCATTCTCGTGGGTCCCTGAAGGGGTTCCTGATCTCCGGCCGTTGGCCCGATTCGACGAAAGAATGGGCCCAGCTGCTCATGGTCGCGGTCCGGATCGCGTCGTTGCCCGGGTTGCTCTCCACCACAACGGTGTTCGGCGCCCGCGAAGAACTGCCCGACGAACCCGAACCGGACACGGTCGGCCTGGTGCTGGCCGAGGGCACGGTCTTTGGTGAATCGGCAATCCAGCCAGGCTATTTCGCCGACCATCAGCCCCCCGCGCTACTCATGCTGCATCCGCCGTCGGAAACCACGCCGTCGCTGCCCGAATGCACGGGGGCGGCATCGGGATGCGTATTGCTGCCCGGGTTGCCCTATCTCGGCCTGGAACACCGGGCGGCCTGGGTGGAGGCAGAAGCCGACGGCACCATCACGTCGATGGTGAGCCGGGTCGGCGTCGATCCGATCAGCCATCCCGACACGGCGATTTTGGCGATGCTGCTCGCCGCCTAGCGAGAACACGGCGGCGCGAATGGCGATTCGCCTTCCCGGCCGCGAGGAGGCGCTTCGCGCCCGCGGGGATCACGCGACCGGACCGCTCTGGCGACCGTCACGTCGGGCGGCGGTCAGCGGTGGACCGGTCGTGGATGAGCGCAACCCCGACGGCGCCCACTAAGTTAACGGCCCCTCGACCATCGGTGTCCACCATGCGGCCGGCGGGTTGCGGCGCGCCCTCGATGGCCAGGTTTCGGGCCCGGCAGCAAATGGCGTACCGGATCGGGCCAGCTTGCCGGTCCGTTGCGGTGCAATCGCCCAGCACGGCGCGGGCCCTCGCAACGGCCCCCACGAGGCGCCCGGCCCGCCACTTCGGGACGGGTGTCCGATTCTGCGGATAACCTGTGAGTTCCATGGATTTTGTGGACACCTCAGCGAATCAGTTAGACGCTCGTCAAGTGGGGAGTTGGTGGGCGTCGGCTGTGCCGCTCGGGAATCCTTCGGGGTTTGCACCTGGTTACCCTTACCAAGCCTCGCTACCATGATCAGCAAATACACCTAGGTAATAGTTCGCTTCTACAGCCCAGTGGAGGTCATATCAATGAGCACGACGTTCGCTGCTCGCCTGAACCGCCTGTTCGACACGGTGTATCCGCCTGGACGCGGTGCGCACACCTCCGCGGAAGTGATCGCGGCGCTCAAGGCGGAGGGCATAACGATGTCGGCTCCCTACTTGTCGCAGTTGCGTTCCGGCAACCGCACCAACCCGTCCTCGGCGACGATGGCCGCCCTGGCCAACTTCTTCCGCATCAAGCCGGCTTACTTCACCGACGACGAGTACTACGAGAAGCTCGACAAGGAATTGTCGTGGCTGGCCACGGCGCGCGACGACAACGTGCGCCGCATCGCGATGCGCACGGCCGAGCTCTCCCCCGAGGCCCAGCGCGAGGTCATGGAGCGCGTCAACGAGCTGCGCCGCGCGGAGCACCTGGACGCCTAGCGGCCTCGGCCAGCCCTGGGGGGCTGGCGCCCGCCCATTCCGATTAGGGTTGGCAAACGGATCGCGAACGCGAGAGCGTTAGACGACGATTGCCAGCGAGATACCGGGAGGCGGCCGGGAATGGCCCTGTTCGGCAAGCGAAAGAGCCGCGCGACGCGTCGCGCTGAAGCCCGCGCCATCAAGGCCCGCGCGAAGCTCGAGGCCAAGCTGGCCGCGAAAAACGAGGTGCGGCGCGCCAAGTCCGCCCAACGGGCGGAGAACAAGGCGCTCAGGGCCCAGATCAAGGCGCAGCGCGACAGTGACCGCAACGCGCTCAAAGTCGCTGAGGCCCAACTCAAGGCGGCGCGGGAGGGCAAGATCTTCTCCCCGACCCGGATCCGCCGCGTGCTGACGGTCTCGCGGCTGCTCGCACCGATCCTCACCCCGGTGATCTACCGGTTGGCCGTCTCGGCGCGCGCGCTGATCGATCAGCGCCGCGCGGACCGGCTCGGAATCCCGCTGGCTCAGATCGGCCAGTTCTCCGGCCCCGGCGCCCAGCTGTCGGCCCGCATCGCGGGGGCCGAGAGGTCGTTGCGGTCGGTGCAGGACAAGAAGCCCAAGGACGCCGAGACGAAGGCGTTCGTGGTCGCCATCACCGAGCGGCTCACCGATCTGTCGGCGGCCGTCACCGCCGCGGAGAATCTGCCCGCCGCGCGTCGCCGGGCGGCCCACGCCGCGATCTCGTCGCAGCTCGAAGGCATCGAGGCCGATCTGATGGCCCGCCTCGGGTTGAGCTGACCGACCCCACGAAAGGCAATCTCCTCCCATGTCAATCCACGGCAGGTGGATCCCGCGCATCCTGTTCGCGGCCGGCGCGGTCGTCGTCCTGGCCCTCGGGTCGGCGCTGCAGTCGCCGACGGCGTCGGCGCACGTCCACGCCAGCAGCGACAATCCGGTGCGCGGCGCCATGGCCCTGGTCACCTTCCAGGTGCCCAACGAATCGAACGTCGGGGCCGCCACCACCGCCTTGACCGTCGCCCTGCCCGGCGTCGCCTCGGCGCGCACCGAAAGCATGCCGGGCTGGACGGCCAGGCTCGACCGCGACGCGGCGTCCGGTGCCGTCCGCTCGGTGACATGGACGGCCGCCCCCGGCGGGGGGATCGCCGCTGACCAATTCGCGCTGTTCCGGTTATCCGTGAAGTTGCCCGACACCGACACCGTCAGCTTCCCGGCCACGCAGTCCTACGCCGACGGGACCGTCGTGAAGTGGGATCAGGCGCCGCTGCCCGACGGCGGCGAGCCCGAACACCCGGCGCCCATGCTCACCCTTGCCACCGGGCCGGCGGGGTCACACCACCACCATGGGACGCCCGACCAAGCGACCGAACCGGCGCGGCCCCACGCGGCCGACAACACCGCGCGATTGTTGGGCGGCGCCGCTCTGGTGGTCGCCGCGCTGGGCGTCGCGATCGCGTTGATCCGCCGCCGCCCGTGAAACGGCTGGCGTTCGGCGCGTGCGTGAGCGCCATGTTCGCGATGGCCACGCTCACCGCGCCGGTGTCGTCGGCGCACGCCACGCGGATCGCCACCGACCCCGCGGCCAACGCGGTGCTGGCCTCCGGCCCGCAGCGGGTCAGCGCGACCTTCAACGAGCAGTTGCAGACCACGTTCGCCGCGATGACGGTGGTCGGCCCGGACGGCAACGTGTGGTCCGCCGGCGAGCCCACCGTGGCCGGCGCGATGGTCAGCATCGCCCTGCGTCCACTGGGACCGTCCGGCACGTACACGGTGAACTACCGGGTGACCTCCGCGGACGGCCACGTGGTGTCCGGGTCCTGGTCGTTCCAGCTCACGGTGTCCGGCACCGGCACGCCCGGGCCACCGGTTGCCGGCGGCGGGGGCGGCGGCGGTGACGTCCCCGTCTGGCCGTTCGTGGCGGCCGCGTTGGCGCTCGTCGCGGGCGGCGCCTGGTGGGCGGTGCGGCACAGGCGGTGATCGAGGCGCCGTCACGCGTGCTGGCATGATGGGGTCGAGATCCCTGAGCTAGGGAAACGACGACAGAGGAAGCTCAAGGAGCGGCCGCATGGCAGACCCGCAGGACCCCACCAACAGCGCGCCCGACGGCGCCGGCACTCCGCCGGAGAAGAAACCGCCCGCCAAGGCGGCGAAAAAGACCGCGAAGGCGCCCGCCAAGAAGGCACCTGCGAAGAAGGCGCCCGCCAAAAAGGCGCCCGCCAAGAAAGCGCCCGCGAAGAAGGCGCCGGCCAAGAACGCCGAACCCGCACCCCCGGGGCCACCCGAGCCGCCGGCCGGCGTGCAGCAGCGGGCCGAAACCAATGGCGACCTCACGGCCGCCGCCAAAGACGCTGCCGCACAGGCGAAGTCCACCGTGGAAGCCGCCAACAACCCGGTCTCTCCCGCCGTCCCGGGCCCCGCGGTGGGCCAATCCCCGGTGCCGCTGATCGTCGCCGTGGCCGTCAGCCTGCTGGCCATCCTGCTCATCCGCCAGCTGCGCCGTCGCTGAGGGCGCGGGCGTTTACATGTCAGAAGTGACGGTGCCATTCCGGCCGACCGCCGACCTGGTCGACAGCATCGGCCCCGACGTGCGCAGCTGCGACACCCAATTCCGCCAGCTCGGCGGGCGCGCCGAGTTCGCCGGCCCGATCAGTACCGTGCGCTGCTTTCAGGACAATGCGCTGCTGAAGTCGGTGCTCTCGGAGCCCGGTGACGGCGGGATATTGGTGATCGACGGCGCCGGCTCGCTGCACACCGCGCTGGTGGGCGACGTCATCGCCGAGCTCGCGCGGTCCAACGGCTGGGCCGGGCTCATCATCAACGGCGCGGTGCGGGACTCCGCCGCGTTGCGGGGCATGAACATCGGCATCAAGGCGCTGGGCACCAATCCGCGCAAGAGCACCAAGACCGGCGCCGGCGAACGCGATGTCGAAATCACCCTGGGCGGTGTGACGTTCGTGCCCGGCGAGATCGCCTACAGCGACGACGACGGGATCGTCGTCGTCGCCACAGACTCCTAAACCGCTACCGGCGCAGGCTTTTTCGCGAACTTCAAGCCCTCGTCGTCGACCTTGCCGCGCCGGATCGTGCGCATGTCGAAGAAGTAGTTCTGCTTGAGCCGCCACGGCGCCCGCGATCCCGACTTGGGCAGCAGGTGCATCGACCGCCGGAAGTAGCCGGGAGTGAAGTCCATGAACGGCAGCTCGTCCACGTCGTTGCCCGGATGCTGCGGCTCCACGAAGTCAAAACCCTTGGCGTCCATGTAGTTCAGCAGTCGGCAGACGAATTCGGAGACCAGGTCGGCCTTCAGCGTCCAGGACGCGTTGGTGTAGCCGAAGGTGATGGCGAAGTTCGGCACGCCGGAGAACATCAGGCCCTTGTAGGTCATCAGCGAGGTCAGGTCGATGTCCTCGCCGTTGCGGGTCGGCTTCACCCCGCCCAGCAACTGCATGTTCAATCCCGTTGCGGTGATGATGATGTCGGCCGCCAACTCCTCACCCGAGGTGAGCTTGATGCCGGTCTTGGTGAACCGGTCGATCGTGTCGGTGACGACGTCGGCCTTGCCGTGCCGGATGGTCCGGAAGAAGTCGCCGTCCGGCGCCAGGCACAGCCGCTCGTCCCAGACGTTGTAGCGCGGCCCGAAGTGCTTCTCGACGTCGTAGCCCTGCGGCAGCCGTCGCTGCGCCATCGTCATCAACGTCTTGCGCATGTAGGCCGGGGCCTTGCGGGACAGCTGGTACTGGAAAGTGCTGAACGCGATGGCTTTCCAGCGGTTGGCCATGTGCGCGAGGCGCTCGGGCAGCAGCCGGTTGGCCTTCTCGGCGAAGGGGTCGACGCCGGGCAGCGACCCGATGTAGGTCGGCGAGCGCTGCAGCATCGTGACGTGACCGGCACCGGAGTTCACCAGGGCGGGGATCAGGGTGATCGCGGTCGCGCCGGATCCGATGACGACGATCCGCTTGCCCGCGTAGTCCAGGTCCTCCGGCCAGTGCTGCGGATGCACGATGGTGCCCACGAAGTCGTCGGAGCCTTCGAAGGTGGGCGAGAACCCCTCGTCGTAGTTGTAGTAGCCGGTGCAGGCGAACAGGAACGAACAGGTCATCTCGCTGGTGCGGCCGTCGTTCTCGACCGTCAGCGTCCAGCGGTTGTCGACGTCGGACCAGTCGGCGGCCACCACCCGGTGGTTGTAGCGGATGTGCGGCTCGATCCGGTTCTCGACCGCGGCCTCCCTGATGTAGGCCTTGATCGACGCGCCGTCGGCGATCGACTTCGCCGAACGCCAGGGCTTGAACCGGAAGCCGAGGGTGAACATGTCCGAGTCCGATCGGATGCCCGGGTACTTGAAGAGGTCCCAGGTGCCGCCGAGGTCGGCGCGGCGCTCGAGGATGGCGTAGCTCTTGGTCGGGCAGCGTTCCTGCAGGTGCCAGGCCGCGCTCACACCGGAGATGCCGGCGCCCACGATGAGGACGTCAAGGTGCTCAGTCATACGGCCACGCTATCAACACGGTGTTGAATCGGTCAACACCGTGTCGAAACTCTCGACGCCGTGTAAAGTAGCGGCCGTGACTACCGTCGGTTCCGCCCGCACCCACCGGGGCAGGCGCTCGGCGCGCCCGTCCGGCGACGACCGCGAACTGGCCATCTTGACCACCGCCGAACGGTTGCTGCAGGAACGCCCGCTCGCCGACATCTCCGTCGACGACCTCGCCAAGGGGGCCGGGCTGTCCCGGCCGACGTTCTACTTCTATTTCCCGTCCAAGGACGCGGTGCTGTTCACCCTGTTCGAGCGGGTGATCATGGAGGCAGACTCCGCGCTGGAGTCGCTGGTCGCCAGCCCGCCCGCCGACCTGAAAGCGTTGTGGCGCATCGGGATCAACGTATTTGTCGAGACCTTCGGCACGCATCGCGCGGTGTCGCTGGCCGCCGATGCCGCGCGCACCAACAAGGACGTCGGCGAGCTGTGGTCACGCTTCATGCAGAAATGGGTCGACCACATCACCACCGTGATCGAAGCCGAGCGCGCGCGCGGCGCCGCGCCGGTGACACTGCCGGCGCGCAACCTGTCCGCGGCACTGAACCTGCTCAACGAAAAGGTCATGCTCAGCGCGTTCGCCGGCGGGCGACCGTCGGTGCCCAGCGAGCAACTGCTCGACACGCTGGTGCACATCTGGGTCAGCAGCGTGTACGGCGAGGCCTGCTGAAACGGGTTTGTCGGCGCCCCGTGCGAACATATGTTCGTGCGGTGTGACCCGTCCATTCTGCACGCGGACCTGGACTCCTTCTACGCGTCCGTCGAACAGCGCGACGACCCGGCCCTGCGCGGACGCCCGGTGATCGTCGGCGGCGGCGTGGTGCTGGCCGCGAGCTACGAGGCCAAGGCCTACGGCGTGCGCACGGCCATGGGCGGGGCGCAGGCGCGGCGGTTGTGCCCGGCCGCCGTGGTGGTGCCGCCGCGGATGAGCGCCTACAGCCGCGCCAGCGACGCCGTCTTCGAGGTGTTCCGTGATTGCACCCCGATCGTGGAAGCGCTGTCGGTCGACGAGGCCTTCCTCGACGTCGGTGGGCTGCGCCGGGTCAGCGGCACGCCGGTGGCGATCGCCGAGCGGTTGCGCGCCGACGTGCGCGAGCGGGTCGGGCTGCCGATCACCGTCGGGATCGCCCGGACCAAGTTCCTTGCCAAGGTCGCCAGCCAGGAGGCCAAGCCCGACGGGCTGCTGCTGGTGCCCCCCGATCAGGAGTTGACGTTTTTGCGGCCGCTGCCGGTGCGCCGGCTGTGGGGCGTGGGCGCGGTGACCGCCGAGAAGCTGCATACGCACGGCATCGTCACCGTGGCCGACGTCGCCGAGCTCAGCGAGTCGGCGCTGGGCTCGATGGTCGGTGGCGCGATGGGTCGTCAGCTCTATGCGCTGTCGCGCAACATCGACCGCCGGCGGGTCACCGCCGGCGTTCGTCGCCGCTCCGTCGGCGCGCAGCGAGCGCTGGGCCGCTCCGGTAATGCCATGTCGCCCAACGAGATCGACGCCGTGGTGGTGAACTTGATCGACCGCATCACCGGCCGCATGCGCGCCGCCGGGCGCACCGGCCGCACGGTGGTGCTGCGGCTGCGCTTCGACGACTTCACCAGGGCCACGCGCTCGCACACCCTGCCGTGGGCCACGTCGGCCACGGCGCCCATCCTGGCCGCCGCGCGGCGCCTGGTCGCGGGCGCGGCGCCGCTGATCGCGCAGCGCGGCCTGACGCTGGTCGGGTTCGCGGTGTCGGGCATCGACCGCAGCGGCGCCCAGCAGCTGATGCTGCCGTTCGGCGAATCGAGCCGGCGCGCTGCCGGCGACGACATCGACGCCGCCATCGACCGGGTGCGCCGGCGCTATGGCAAGTCGGCGCTCACGCCCGCGGTGCTATTGGGGCGCGATCCGGGCTTCGAGATGCCGCACCTGCCCGACTGACGGGTCGTCGGTGTTTTCACTAATTATTCAATTACTCTTTGCCACATGCCTTTTCGATGATTTGAGGTTGATTTGAATCAGCCTCGCGACCCCGCTTGTGCGGCGGCCCGCTTGTTAGGTTGGCGTAAACCCGACCTCGAAAGTGAGCAACTGAATCCGATGCCGCCGCACCAATCCCGCGACACCGGCCTGCCCCGCGAAGGTCTCCTGCTCGGTTACAGCGCGTTACTCGCCTTATCCGCGGGCTTCGTCAATGCCGTGGCGCTGCTGATCTTGGCGGTGCCCGTCGGCAATCTGACCGGGATCACCACCCAGCTGGGCATGCACACGGCCAACCCGTGGCTGTACGAAGGCCACGTGCTCGGCGCAATCTTTCTGGGCTTCCTGATGGGAGCGGCCATAGCCGGGGCGATCCTCGCACCCACCGATGCCCTTGCGGGCCCACGCCACGCCGCCGTGCTGTACCTCGAGGCAGGCTTGCTCGTGCTCGCCGCGGCCGGGGGAGCGGAGACCGTCGTCAGGGCACAGATCAACGCCCTGGGCGTCGAGCAGACCGCGGTGCAGGCGCTGTTCGCCGCCGCGGCGCTCGGCCTGCAAAACGGGATGACGTCGAGCTTTCGCGGGATGGCGATCCGCACCACGCACTTCACCGGAACCATCACCGACCTCGGGCTGATCCTCGGCCGCAGCCGGATACACGGCATCAAGAACTGGAAAACGGCGATACTGGCCGCCACCCTGGTGTTATTCCTCGGCGGCGGCGTGGCCGGGATCATGTTCGGGGCTCAGTTGGGGGGTTACGCGCTGCTCATCCCGGCCGCGATCTGCGCGACCGTCGGCGCCGCAAACCTGCTGCAGGGCACCGTCCGCAGCGCCGCACCGGTTCCCGAGCGCGCCGAACGGGTGCGGGTCTGAGCGGCCGCGGACAACTGGGCCGCCGCCGTGAGGCCGGCCCGTCCCGCACCGACAATACGACTTTCATGCGCGTGCCTAACCCAGTCGCGGAGCAGGGCCTATCCTAGCACTAGGCAATAATTGCACTAGGCAAATTAATGGGGGTCTCGTGCTGAAAGAACTGGCGAGCGTGCCCGCGGGAATTCAGGCCCTGGAGGCGGTTGGGACGGTGACGACGCAGGATTACGACCGGGTGTTTGCGCCGCTGGTCGATCGGGTGCGCCGAACGAAGGGACGGATGCGGCTGCTCTACCAATTCGGCCCGGGCTTCGAGCGGATCACGCCGGGCGCATTGTGGGCGGACACCCGACTTGGGGTGGGCTACCTGGCCGCGCTCGATGGGTGTGCTGTCGTGAGCGACATCGAGTGGATTCGGGCGCCCGCGCGCGGCATCAGTGCGTGGATGCCGTGCCCGCTGCGGGTGTATGGCAACGCCGAGCGCGACGACGCGGTCGCCTGGCTGGCCTCGCTGCCCCGCGGCGCCGAGGTGTCGAAGCGGGGCATGGCCAAGGCCTTCATCGGTGGCACCCTCGCTGCGGTGGGAAGCCTTGCGGGACTGGTCATTTCCGCGGGCACCAACGGCGGTCACGGGAGTCGTTGATCGCGGGACATCCGGCTCGCGGTCAGTTCGACCCGGTCCACTCCAGCAGCCGGTCGGCCGGCCAGGTGTTCACGATCCGGTCGGGGGGAACGCCCGCGTCCAGGGCGCGCTGCGCGCCGTAACCGAGGAAGTCCAGCTGGCCCGGGGCGTGGGCGTCGGTGTCGATGCTGAACACGCAA
This sequence comes from Mycobacterium sp. 3-98, assembly GCF_035918355.1. Taxonomy (NCBI): domain Bacteria; kingdom Bacillati; phylum Actinomycetota; class Actinomycetes; order Mycobacteriales; family Mycobacteriaceae; genus Mycobacterium; species Mycobacterium sp. 3-98. Next base: position 319,543 of record NZ_CP142360.1, read on the forward strand.
CCGATCTCCAGCGCCAGGTTGAGCAGGCGGGTCGGCGGGTCGCGCCGCTCCGGCCGGGAGTTGATCTCCACCGCGGTGCCTGACTCGCGGCACGCCGTGAACACCGCCTCGGCGTCGAACTTGGATTCCGGCCGGATGCCGCGGTTGCCGGACACCAGCCGGCCGGTGCAGTGGCCGAGCACGTCGGCGTGCGGGTTTTGGACCGCGCGCAGCATGCGCCGGGTCATCGCGGCGGAATCCATCGACAACTTGGAGTGCACGCTGGCCACCACGACGTCGAGGCGTTCCAGCAGTTCGGGTTCCTGGTCCAGGCTGCCGTCGTCGAGGATGTCGACCTCGATCCCGGTGAGGATGCGCATGGGCGCGAACGTCTCCTGCAGCCGGTCGATCACGTCGAGCTGCTTGCGTAACCGCTCCGGCGACAGGCCGTTGGCGATGGTAAGCCGCGGCGAATGGTCGGTCAGCGCGCAGTATTCGTGGCCCAGCGCCGCCGCCGCGGCCATCATCTCCTCGATCGGAGCGGAGCCGTCCGACCAGTTGGAGTGCAGGTGCAGGTCGCCGCGCAGCGCGGCACGAATGTCACCGCCACCGAGATCTTCTGCGGTGGAACGCAATTCGACCAGCAGGTCGGGTTCTCGGCCGGACCACGCCTGGTCGATGACCTTGGCGGTTTTGGGGCCGATTCCCGGCAGCGATTGCCAGCTGTTGGCCTGGCCGTGGCGTTCGCGCGCCGCGTCGTCGAGGCCCTCGATGATGTCGGCCGCGTTGCGGTAGGCCATCACGCGTCTCGGGTCGTGACGGCTCCGGTCCTTGTAGTAGGCGATCTGCCGCAGGGCCGCTACCGGATCCATGACTCCAGTGTGCCCGCCAGAGCTCGGCGAGTTACAGCAGTTGGCCGACCACGAACCCGGCGAGCAGCACGCCGAACCCGCCGATTTCCCCGACGATCAGCGCGGCCATCGCCAATTCGGTGCTGCGGTCGGCGTTTTCGAATTGGTTGACGGTGTCGCGCCGTGCCCCGTGGGTGATGTAGGCGGCGATGGCCGCCACGAAGAAGAAGACGACGACGCCGGCGGCCGTCAGGTTCACCCACACCGGCCAGGCGCTCAGTTGCACGAAAACCGCGAGCAGCAGCGTCGCGAACGAATACAGCAGCGCCGCGCGATGCGCGATGTCGACGTAGGGATGCGCGAGATGATTCTCGGAGGTCATCATCCCGCGGTATTTCCAGATCCCGAGAACGAGCGCGAGCAGGAAGATCAGGCCCGCCGCCAGCAGCGTGAGCTTGGTGTCGATTCCCAGGGAGCAACAAGGGCAAGTCATAGCGCGGTCGAGTTTAGTTGCCCTTCATAAACGCCGACTAACGTCGTTGACATGCGATTCGCCTTCAAGACTTCTCCGCAGAACACCACCTGGGCCCAGATGCTGGCCGTATGGCAGGCCGCAGACGACATCGACGTCTACGAATCCGGGTGGACCTTCGACCACTTCTACCCGATCTTCTCCGACAGCAGCGGGCCCTGTCTGGAGGGGTGGACGACGCTGACGGCGCTGGCACAGGCCACCACGCGATTGCGGCTGGGCACCCTGGTCACCGGGATCCACTACCGCCACCCCGCGGTGCTGGCCAACATGGCGGCCGCCCTCGACATCATCTCCAACGGGCGCCTCGAGCTGGGGATCGGCGCCGGCTGGAACGAGGAGGAATCCGGCGCCTACGGCATCGAGCTGGGCAGCATCAAGGAACGCTTCGACCGCTTCGAGGAAGCCTGCGAGGTGCTGACCAGCCTTTTGACCACGGACTGCTCCGATTTTCAAGGCAGGTTCTATCAGCTCAAGGGTGCCCGCAACGAGCCCAAGGGGCCGCAGCGTCCGCACCCCCCGATCTGCATCGGCGGCAGCGGCGAGAAGCGCACGCTGCGGATCACCGCCCGCTACGCCCAGCACTGGAACTTCGTCGGCGGCCCGCCCGACGTTTTCGCCCACAAGCGTGACGTCCTCGCCGCACACTGCGCGGACATCGGCCGCGATCCGAAGGAGATCACCCTCTCGGCGCACCTGCGCCTCGAGCCGGACCTCGACTACGGGAAGGTCGTCGCGGACGCCGCCGGACTCGCCGCCGAAGGGCTCGACCTCGGGATCGTCTACCTACCCCCGCCACACGACCCCGCCGTGCTGGAACCGCTCGCCGAGGCGATCCGCGATTCGGGATTACTCGACGGATAGCACCGATTTTCGGGCCCCGCCCCTGGCGCTCAGGCGAAAATCCCGCCCGCCGGCCGCGGAGCAAACCCGCCGGGGGCCCGCAGGCGCGGCGGCAGAGTGGTCACGCGCCGAAGAGCAGTAGATCCTGGGCGGTGACCAACCGCTCGTGCTTGGCGGGGAACTCGCGACTTTTTACCGGGTGACGCAACCATGACCAGGCCATTCGCCCCATCCGCGTCCGGGGTACTGGGTGGATATGCACAAAAACCACTCCTGCAATCGGTCCGTCCATCCGGGAAACAGTGTGACCCCCCTGTGAGCGGGCTCACAGGGGATTATTAGACACCCACCGTCTGGCAAACTGCGGAAGACGCGCCGAACGAACCAGCGCGTGTTTCTGGTGTGACTGGTGTTACTACTGAAGCGGTACCGCGGTGGGCTTGATCGGCGCCGGCAGCGCGGTGGAACCCATCATGAACCGGTCCGCCGCCGCGGCGGCCGCCCGGCCCTCAGCAATCGCCCAAACGATCAATGACTGGCCGCGACCCATGTCCCCGGCTACGAAGACGCCCGGAACCGACGTCTCGAAGTCGGCGCCGCGCGCGACGTTGCCGCGCTCGGTGAGCTTGACTCCGAGCTCGGTGAGCAGGCCCTCCTTCTCGGGCCCGACGAATCCCATCGCCAGCAACACCAGGTCGGCCTCGAGTTCGAAATCGGAGCCGTCGACCTTGACGAACTTGCCGCCCTCCATGGTGACCTCGTGCGCCTTGAGCGCCGTGACGCGACCGTCCCGGCCGACGAACTGCTCGGTGTTGACGGAGAACACCCGCTCGCCGCCCTCTTCGTGCGCCGCGGAGACCCGGTACATCAGCGGGTAGGTCGGCCACGGGGTGGACGGGGCGCGCGTCTCCGGTGGGCGCGGCATGATCTCGAACTGGTGCACCTCGGTGGCGCCCTGCCGGTGCACGGTGCCCAGGCAGTCGGCGCCGGTGTCACCGCCGCCGATGATGATGACCTTCTTGCCTTTGGCGGTGAGCGGCGGTTGCCCGTCGGCGTCCACCTCGCCTTCGCCCAGATCACCCAACGCTTGCCGGTTGCCCCAGGGCAGGAATTCCATCGCCTGATGGATGCCGTCCAATTCCCGGCCGGGAACGGGCAGATCGCGCCAGGCGGTCGCACCGCCGGCCAGCACCACCGCGTCGAAGTCGGAGCGCAGCTGCTCGGCGCTGATGTCGACCCCGACGTTGACGCCCGCCCGGAACTCGGTTCCCTCGGCGCGCATCTGGTCCAACCGGCGGTCGAGCACGCGCTTTTCCATCTTGAATTCCGGGATGCCGTAGCGCAGCAAGCCGCCGATGCGGTCGGCCCGCTCGAAGACGGTGACGCTGTGGCCGGCGCGGGTCAGCTGCTGAGCGGCGGCCAGGCCCGCGGGTCCGGAACCGACCACGGCGACCTTTTTCCCGGTCAGCTTCTCCGGCGGAAGCGGCCGCACCCAGCCCTCGTCGAAGGCCTTGTCGATGATCTCCAGCTCGATCTGCTTGATCGTCACCGGATCCTGGTTGATGCCGAGCACACAGGCCGGCTCACACGGCGCCGGGCACAGCCGGCCGGTGAAGTCCGGGAAGTTGTTGGTGGCGTGCAGCCGTTCGATCGCGGCCTGCCACTGGTCCCTGCGGACCAGGTCATTCCACTCCGGAATCAGGTTGCCCAGCGGACAACCGTTGTGACAGAACGGAATACCGCAGTCCATGCAGCGGGTCGCCTGCTCGCGCAGGGTCTCGTTGTCGAAATCCTCGTAGACCTCGCGCCAGTCGCGCAACCGCAGCGGGACCGGCCGGCGCTTCGGCAATTCCCGGTGCGTGTATTTCAGGAAGCCGCTCGGATCAGCCATGGGCGGCCGCCATGATCGCCTTGTCGACATCGGCGCCGTCGCGTTCCGCATCGGCGATGGCCTGCAGCACCCGCTTGAAGTCGCGCGGCATCACCTTGGCGAAATGCCGGCGCTCCTCCGGCCAGTCACCCAGAATGCGCTGACCCACAGCGGAATCGGTGGCATCAACGTGTGCCTGGATCATGCCGTGCAACCACTCGTCGTCATCCTCATCCAAGCTCTCGAGCTCGACCATCTCCGTGTTGAGATTTCCTGGCAATTCGCCGTGCGGGTCGTAGATGTACGCCACCCCGCCGGACATGCCGGCCGCGAAGTTGCGGCCGGTGCGACCGAGGACGACGACCTTGCCGCCGGTCATGTATTCACACCCGTGGTCCCCGACACCCTCGACGACGGCGTGCGCCCCGGAGTTGCGGACCGCGAACCGCTCGCCGACGACACCGCGCAGGTACGCCTCACCGCTGGTCGCGCCGAACAGGATCACGTTGCCGCCGATGATGTTGTCCTCGGCCACGTAGTCCTGCGGGGCGTCGTCCGACGGCCGAACCACGATCCGGCCACCGGACAGACCCTTGCCGACGTAGTCGTTGGCGTCGCCGTAGACGCGCAGGGTGATGCCGCGCGGCACGAACGCGCCGAAGCTGTTGCCCGCCGAGCCGTCGAAGGTGATGTCGATGGTCCCGTCCGGCAACCCTTGACCGCCATAGGCTTTGGTGACCTCGTGGCCGAGCATGGTGCCCACCGTGCGGTTGACGTTGCTGATCGTGGTCGAGAAACGCACCGGCGTACCGGAATCCAGTGCCTCGCGGCTCATCACGATCAACTGCTGGTCGAGCGCCTTGTCCAGGCCGTGGTCCTGACGCGAGGTGCAGTACAGGTCCTGGTTCATAAACGCCGATTCCGGCTCGTGCAGGACCGGGTCCAGGTCGAGCCGGTGCGCCTTCCAGTGGGCGCGCGCCAACGTGGTGTCGAGCGCCTTGACCTGCCCGATCGCCTCGTTGAGGGTGCGGAATCCCAACTGCGCCATGTATTCGCGGACCTCTTCGGCGATGAACATGAAGAAGTTCTCGACGAACTCGGGCTTGCCGGTGAAACGTTCGCGCAGCACCGGGTTCTGGGTGGCCACCCCGACGGGGCAGGTGTCGAGGTGGCAGACCCGCATCATGATGCAGCCGGACACCACCAGCGGCGCGGTGGCGAAGCCAAATTCCTCGGCGCCGAGCAGCGCCGCGATCATCACGTCGCGACCCGTCTTGAGCTGGCCGTCGACCTGGACCACGATCCGGTCGCGTAACCCGTTGAGCAGCAACGTCTGCTGCGTCTCGGCCAGCCCCAGCTCCCACGGCGCCCCGGCGTGCTTCATCGAGGTCATCGGCGTCGCGCCGGTGCCGCCGTCGTGCCCGGAGATCAGGACCACGTCGGCGTGGGCCTTGGACACGCCCGCCGCCACCGTGCCGACGCCGTTCTCGGAGACCAGCTTGACGTGCACGCGCGCCGCCGGGTTGGCGTTCTTCAGGTCGTGGATCAGCTGTGCCAGGTCCTCGATGGAGTAGATGTCGTGGTGCGGCGGCGGTGAGATCAGGCCGACGCCGGGGGTGGAGTGGCGGACTTCGGCCACCCACGGGTACACCTTGTGCCCCGGAAGCTGGCCTCCCTCACCGGGTTTCGCGCCCTGGGCCATCTTGATCTGGATGTCGGTGCAGTTCGTCAGGTAGTGCGAGGTGACACCGAACCGGCCCGAGGCGACCTGTTTGATCGCGCTGCGCCGCCAGGCCCCGTCGGGGTCGCGGTCGAAGCGCTTGACGTCCTCGCCGCCCTCGCCGCTGTTGGACCGGCCGCCCAGCCGGTTCATCGCGATGGCCAGCGTCTCGTGGGCCTCCGCCGAGATCGAGCCGTAGCTCATCGCCCCGGTGGAGAAGCGTTTGACGATTTCGCTTGCGGGCTCGACCTCTTCGAGCGGGATCGGTTCCCGCACACCGGCGCGGAACTTGAGCAGGCCGCGCAGGGACGCCATGCGCTCGCTCTGGTCGTCGACCAGGCGGGTGTAGTCCTTGAACACCTTGTACTGGCCGGTGCGCGTGGCGTGCTGCAGCTTGAAGACGGTCTCGGGGTTGAACAGGTGGTACTCGCCCTCGCGGCGCCACTGGTATTCCCCGCCCACCTCGAGCTCGCGGTGGGCGCGTTCGCCCGGCCGGTCCAGGTAGGCCAGGGCGTGGCGGGCGGCGACGTCGGCGGCGATGTCGTCCAGGGTGATCCCGCCGATGGGACAGCTCAACCCGGTGAAGTATTCGTTGAGCACATCCTCGGAGATGCCGACCGCCTGGAACAACTGCGCACCGGTGTAGGAGGCGAGCGTCGAAATGCCCATCTTGGACATCACTTTCAGCACACCCTTGCCGGCCGCCTTGATGTAGTTGTTCAGCGCCGTCTTGCGGTCGATGCCCTCGATCACGCCCCGGTCGAGCATGTCCTCGATCGACTCGAACGCCAGGTACGGGTTGATCGCCGCGGCGCCGAAGCTGACCAGCGCCGCCATGTGGTGCACCTCGCGGGCGTCACCGGTCTCCACCACCAGACCCACGTGGGTGCGTGTCCGGTCGCGCACCAGGTGGTGGTGCACCCCCGCCACCGCGAGCAGCGACGGAATGGGCGCCATCCGTTCGTCGGATTCGCGGTCGGACAGGATGATCACCCGCGCGCCGTCGGCGATCGCCGCCGATGCCTGCGCGCGCACGTCCTCGAGGGCGGCGGCCAGCCCGGCGCCACCTTCGGCCACCGGGTAAAGGCAGCGAATCACCTTGGAACGCATGCCATGCGGGCGTCCGTTGACCTCGTCGTCCGGGTTGAGGTTGATCAGCTTCGCCAGCTCCCGGTTGCGCAGGATCGGCTGCGGCAGCGCGATCTGGTGACACGAGAGCTCGGTCGGGGTGAGCAGGTCACGCTCGCCGCCGGTGGTGCCCTGCAGGCTGGTCACCACCTCCTCACGGATGGCGTCCAGCGGCGGGTTGGTCACCTGCGCGAACAGCTGCTGGAAGTAGTCGTAGAGCATCCGGGGCCGCTGGGAGAGCACCGCGACCGGGGTGTCGGTGCCCATCGACCCGATCGGCTCGGCGCCGCTGCGCACCATCGGCGCCACCAACAGGTTGAGTTCCTCGTAGGTGTAGCCAAATGTCTGCTGGCGCTTGACCAGTCGGTCATGCGGCATCCGCTTGTAGTGGCCCTGCGGCAGGTCGTCGAGGGGGACCAGGTTCTTGTCCAGCCACTCCTGGTATGGGTGCTCGGCGGCCAGCTCCGCTTTGATCTCCTCGTCGGAGACGATGCGGCCCTGCGCGGTGTCCACCAGGAACATGCGGCCGGGCTGCAGCCGCATCCGACGCACCACCTTGGCCGGGTCCAGGTCCAGCACGCCGGCCTCGGACGCCATCACCACCAAACCGTCTTCGGTGACCCAGATCCGCGAGGGGCGCAAGCCATTACGGTCGAGCACCGCGCCGATGATCGTGCCGTCGGTGAAGGTGATCGACGCCGGCCCGTCCCACGGCTCCATCAGCGAGGCGTGGTAGCGGTAGAACGCGCGGCGCGCGGGGTCCATCGACTCGTTGCGCTCCCACGCCTCGGGAATCATCATCAGCACGGCGTGGGCCAGGCTGCGCCCGCCGAGGTGCAGCAGCTCGAGCGCCTCGTCGAAGCGCGCGGTGTCGGACGCGCCGGGCGTGCAGATCGGGAACAACTTCTCGACGTCGGCTTCCGAGCCGAACACGTCGGTCTTGATCAACGCCTCGCGGGCCCGCATCCAGTTCTCGTTGCCGGTGACGGTGTTGATCTCACCGTTGTGGGCGACGCGGCGGAACGGATGCGCCAGCGGCCACGACGGAAAAGTGTTGGTGGAGAACCGCGAGTGCACGATTCCCAGGGCGCTGGTCAACCGATTGTCTTGCAGGTCAAGGTAAAACGCCTTGAGCTGCGGGGTGGTCAGCATGCCCTTGTAGACCAGGGTCTGACCCGAAAGGCTCGGGAAGTAAACGGTTTCGCGGCCGGGGCCGTCTTGGCCCGGGCCCTTGGTGCCCAGTTCGTGCTCGGCGCGCTTGCGCACCACGTAGGCCCGGCGCTCCAGCGTCATACCGGACGCCCCCGCCATGAACACCTGCCGGAAGGTGGGCATCGCGTCGCGCGACAGCGCGCCCAGCGACGAGTCGTCGGTGGGGACGTTGCGCCAGCCCAGCACGGTCAGGCCCTCGGCTTCGGCGATCTTCTCCACCGCGGCGCACGCGGTCGCGGCGTCCTTGGACGATTGCGGCAGGAAGGCGATGCCGGTGGCGTAGCTGCCCGCCGGCGGCAACTCGAAGTCCACGACTTCGCGCAGGAAGGCATCGGGAACCTGAAGCATGATGCCGGCACCGTCGCCGCTGCGCGGCTCGGCGCCCTGGGCACCCCGGTGTTCGAGGTTGAGCAGCGCGGTGATTGCCTTATCGACGATGTCGCGGCTGCGGCGGCCGTGCATATCGACGACCATGGCTACCCCGCACGCGTCGTGCTCGAACGCGGGGTTGTATAACCCGACGCGCTTGGGCGTCATATGCACCTGACCCTTCACCTGAACGTTCTGCGCGGCCGTTACCAGCGGCCCCGATGAGATCGCACCCCGGACGTTGCGGGCGAATATCCCTTCGGTCTTGTCTCGATAGGCTGTGCCCCAGGCGGAGATGATCCTGTTCGGGATGTCCGTGCAGCTCTGAACGGTGGCCTGGAACCGGTCTCGACAAGTCGTAAAACGATATGACAATACCCGCCTGACATGCCAACTTCGTCAAGTCTAAACCGTCGGCGGGCACCCTCGTAAATTTCGCGGTTGCCGCTGATCGGCACTCGTGCGGTGCCGGGGTGCGGGCCGGTGATTTCCACCACGGCCGGCCTTCCACCGCGCGCTCGCGGCCTCGATCGACGGGCCGCGATAAGTTTGCTGCTGGCGCTTTGCGGTCCCGGTGGTAACGGCGCCTACGCCGGGGATCGACGTGCTCAGTGCCGCGATCGCGGCGGCGCGCCGATCCCGCAGCGAACCGGGCCGGGTTTGCGGGTTCCCACGCCGCCCGCGTGAGGAGATACTGGACCGGTATTGGTCACGTCCGGCGTCGCACGCCGGACCGTGGCGCTTATCACGTAACACGGCGCGACGACCGACCGCCCGGCACCTGAGGAGCCCATGAACGAGCGCGACGAATTCCTGCGGGACCGTCTGCAGCCCGCGCAGAAAACTGCGGCGGCCCGCCCGCCTGGCCCCCCTGCGCACGGGCCCCACGCCGCCCCGCGGCCACCGGCCCCGGCCCCGGCCCCCGCCCCGCCCCGGCCGTCCGCTCCGCCGCAGGGCTGGGCACCGGCGCCCCCGTCTCCCGCCGCCGCCCCGTCCTTCCGGCCACCACCCGCCGTGGCGCCGCAGCAACCCGCCCCTGCGCCGCCGCCCTCGCAGGACCTCCCCGACCGCGGTTGGCGACGCGTCCTGCGGATCGCCACCTTCGGCCTGATCACCCTGGGCCCTTCCCCGGCCCAGCGGCAGGAGGCTCAATTCGAGGAGACCATCCAGACCCGCCTGCACGGCAACTACAAGGTCGGCGTGCTGGGCAAGGGCGGCGTGGGCAAGACCTCGGTGGCCGCCAGTGTCGGCTCGCTGTTCGCCCAACTCCGCCGGCAAGACCACGTCGTGGCGATCGACGCCGACACCGCCTTCGGGCGCCTCAGCAGCCGCATCGATCCGGGATCGACGCGCTCGTTCTGGGAGCTCACCGCCGACAAGAACCTGCGGTCCTTCGACGATGTGGTGGCGCGCCTGGGCCGCAATTCCGCGGGCCTGCACGTGCTCGGCGGCGAACCGGCGTCCGGACCGCGCCGCGTGCTCGATCCCGCGATCTACCGGGAGGCCGCGCTGCGGCTGGATCGCCATTTCACGATCTCGGTCATCGACTGCGGTTCGACGATGGACGCGCCGCTGACCCAGGAGGTGCTGCGCGATCTGGACGCGCTGATCGTGGTGTCCTCGCCCTGGGCCGACGGCGCGTCCGCCGCCGCGCGGACCATGGAATGGCTGGCGGATCAGGGCCTGAGGACGCTGCTGCAGCACAGCATCGTGGTGCTCAACGATTCGGATGGCCACGCGGACAAACGCACCCGGGCGTTGCTGGCCCGCGAGTTCACCGATCACGGGCGGCCGGTCATCGAGGTGCCGTTCGACCCGCACCTGCGACCGGGCGGGGTCATCGACGTGGCCCGGGAAATGGCCCCGGCCACGCGGCGCAAGTTCCTCGAGATCACCGCGACCATCGCCGGCTATTTCGCGGCGCGCCCCCACCGCCCGGGCGAGCGCGGGCCGAAAGACCAACAGGCCTAGGCGTTCTCGGCAGCGTTGCCCGCCCGCGCCGACGGGTCGGCGATCGCCTCGATTTTGGTCACGCGCGCGCCGCGGATCGTCAGCACGATAACGGCGAACAATCGACGATCGCTGAAGGCCAGCAACACCGGCGCCCCGACCGGACCGCCGACCAGCGTCACGTCCGGCCACAGGTAGCGCAGCAGGTTGGTCGCCACCGCGTCGGGCCCGTGGTTGACCTGTGGTGGCGGTGCCGGGTCGGCGAGAATCGTGCCCACACCCCAGACCGTCGGATCCAGGACGGCGGCCAGCGCGGCGAGATCGCCGTTGGCGCACGCGGTGATGAACTTCTCCGTGACGAGCTGATGCTCGGCCACCGCCACGTCATTCATATTCGGTTGCGCGGCAACGAATTTGGCCCGCGCCCGCCGCGCCAGCTGGCGGCAGGTGCCGACGGGACGGCCCACGGTTTCCGCGATCGAGTCGAAGGGAACGCCGAACACGTCGTGCAGCACGAAGCTCACCCGCTCACCGGGGCTGAGCCTCCGCAGGACCTCCAACAGCGCGCTGCGGATCTCGTCGTCGAGGGTGATCCGGTCGGCCGGGTCGGACCGGCGTGGTGCCGGCCGCTCCTCGACGTCGCCGGGGCGTTCGTAACGGGCGCGCGCGGAGCGCACCTGGTCGAGGCAGAGCCGGCTCGCGACTACGGTGAGCCAGCCCCGGACATCCTCGATGTCGCCGACCTCGGCGCGTGAGAGCCGCAGGAATGCCTCCTGCGCAACGTCTTCCGCGTCGCCGATGTCGCCCAGCATCTGGTAGGCCAGGTTGACCAGATACGGGCGGTGACGGCGCCAGGCCTCGGCGACCTGGTCGCCCGTTGACTGCGACTGGTTCATGACTCTTCGACGATCCGCCGCCCCGAAAAGTTACAGGTTCTGTCGTGTAACTTTCCCACCTTTTGCCCCGTCCTTGCAGCAGTGCACAAATCCACGAAAGGAACCGTCCCATGACAATCGTCGTCACCGGTGCGACCGGTAACGTCGGGCGCCCGCTCGTCGCGGACCTGCTTGCCGCAGGCGCGCGCGTGCGCGCGATCACCCGACAGCCGGGGCCGGCCGGATTTCCCCCCGAGGTCGAGGTGTTCGCTTCGGCCACCGAGGCGCTGCCGGGCGCGTCGGCGGTCTTTCTGAACTCCCGCGCGCTGCGCGGGCAGCTCGAAGAAGTGGTGGCCGAATGCGGGCGCGCCGGCGTCGGGAAACTGGTCGCCCTGTCGGCGATCAACGCCGACGACGACTCGTCCCGCCAGCCGTCCCGATTTCGCGGCGACCGCAACAGGGAGGTCGAACGGCTCGCCGTCGACTCCGGGCTGGCCTGGGTGAGCCTGCGGCCCAGCGTGTTCGCGTCGAACTTCGCCGGCATGTGGTCCGCGCAGCTCCGCGCCGGCGACGTGGTCGCGGGGCCGTACGCCGCGGCGTCGACGGCGCCGATCGTCGAGACGGACATCGCGGCGGTAGGGGCGCGCGCGTTGCTCACCGACGAGCTTGCCGGACAGCGCATTCCGTTGACGGGCCCACAGGCTTTCACCAACTCGGAGCTGGTGCAGGTCATCGGCGCCGTGCTGGGCCGGCCGCTCCAATACCTGGAGGTTCCCACAGACGCTGTGCGGCAACGCTTCCTGGGCTTGGGATTCAGCGCCGGATTCGCCGACGCCTACATCGCCATGCTCGCCGAATCGCTCGACAAGCCCGCGCTGGTCACCCACGACGTCGAGAAGATCCTCGGCCGCCCGGCCCTTCCGTTCGGCCACTGGGTCGCCGAGCACCGCGACGTCTTCACCAACGAGAACCACGGAGCCTGACATGACCGAACCGCGTCCCCCGCGCTACCTCAAGCCCATGAACAAGTTCATGATGGCGGTGCAACGACTGGGCATCCCGACCGGGCCGGCCATGGTGCTCACCGTGCCCGGGCGCAAGACGGGTCAACCGCGCAGCACGCCGATGACGCCGTTCGACTTCCAGGGCGGCCTCTATGTGGTGGCCGGCTATCCCGGGGCCGACTGGGCGGCAAACGCCCGGGCGGCGGGCACCGGCACGTTGCGCCGCGGCCGTCGCTCACGCCGGGTCCGGATCGTCGAACTGTCCGCCGGCGAGGCCCGGCCGGTGCTGCGGGAGTTCCCCGCCAAAGTGCCGGTCGGCGTGGCGTTCGCGAAACGTTCCGGGATGGTGCGCGACGGGACCGCGGACGAATTCGAAGCCCTGGCGGGCCGACTCGCCGTCTTCCGCTTCGAACCGGCGTGACGCGCCGGGTCACCAGACGATGGCGGCCATGTCGCGGTTGTCCGAACACACGCTGCGCACCGCCGCCTCGATATCGTCGGCGGAGATGATCTGCAGGTCCTCGACCGTCACCGGTTGGCCCGCCCGCTTTTGCGCGACCACCCGGGTGTCGCGGAAGCCCTCGGCACGTTCGACGACATTGCGGGCGAACCGGCCGTTCTGCATGGCGTCGATGCCGTGGCGCCCACCGGGAGTGGTGTAGTTGCGGATGGTCGTGGCCGCGTCCAGGAACTTCTCGCGCGCGGCGTCGTCGAGCAGGCTGGCGCGCGGCGTCGCGTAACGGTGCGCGATCTCGACGATCTCCGCCGGTGAGTAGGACTCGAAGCGCAGCTTGCGGTTGAACCGGCCGGCCAAACCCGGGTTCACGGTGAGGAATTGGTCCACCTGGTCTTCGTAGCCCGCGCCGATGAAACAAAAATCGAAGCGGTGCGTTTCCAGCGCGACGAGGAGCTGGTTGACGGCCTCCATGCCGATCATGTCGGGCGTGCCGTCCTGGTGGCGCTCGATCAGGGAGTAGAACTCGTCCATGAAAATGATTCGGCCGAGCGACTTTTCGATCAGTTCGTTGGTCTTGGGTCCCGACTCCCCGATGAAGTGACCGCAGAAATCCGAACGGCGCACCTCCCGGATCTCGGGGTGGCGCACGATCCCCATGCCCGCGTAGATCTTGCCCAGCGCCTCGGCGGTGGTCGTCTTACCGGTACCCGGCGGACCGACCAGCAGCATGTGGTTGGTCTGCCCTTCCACCGGCAGGCCGTGCTCGAGACGCATCATCCGCACCTCGAGCTGGTCTTCCAGCGCCGCGACGGCCTGCTTGACGGCGGCCAGCCCCACCTGCTTGGCCAGCAGCTTGCGCCCCTCGGCCAGCAGCTCGGCCCGCCGGTCGGCGGTGGCGTCGTCGTCGAGTTCGTCGCGGCTCTTGGCCGTCGAGGCGTCCCAACGGTCGGTGCGGCTGTCGATGGTCTCTTCGTCGGTGACCACCAGGTGCAGGTTCGGGTCGGCCAGCGCTTCTTTGGCCGCCGCGGTCAGGACCCCGTTGATGGTGGCCTTGGACAGCCAGATCTGGGCCTTGTCCTCCTCACGCAGCTGGCGGTGCACCATCCCGCGCACGTACGCCAGATCCGCCACGAGCAGCGGAATGTCGGCCGGGCCGATCGACGCGGTCAGCACGTCGGCGTCGAAGCGCGACGACGACTGGGTGTGCCCGATCACGTCCACGCGGTCCAGCCAGTCGAGGGCGACCCGGCCCTGCCCGAGGTGGGCGGCGGCGTGCGCGGCCAGCGCGCAGATCGACGCCGTCACCGCCGACATCACGATCGCCTGCGGGGGCAACTCCTCGGCGGCCGCGAGCAGGACGTCGGGCCAGCGTTGTGTCCGGTACATCAGGAAGGTGCGGGCCAGCTGGTGCCACTGGTAGTTGGTCCAGGAGTCCAGCAGGTCGCGGTTGGCCAGCAGCCGGTCGGCCTCGGCGTACTCCCCGGCGATCGTCAACGCGGACGAGAGCGCCAGCCCGACCTGCGATGCGTCGGTGACGGTGATGCCGATGTAGGGGCCCAGCTGAATCTCCGCGGCCAGCGTCTGCCCGATCCGCGTGGTCTCCCGGTGCAGCCATTCGCTGGTGGCATAGAGACGCCGCAACGAGTCCAGGTCGCTGTCGCCGCAGGCGATGCGCCCCAGCCACGCATCGGCCATCGACGCGTCGGCGTCGGTCGCGGCGACGAACTCCGGCAGGGCCGCCGCCCGACCCTGGCGGCCCATGATCCCCATGGCCCGGTCGAAATGCCTTCGGGCCGTTTGTAAATCACCCATCACATCCCCCATCGCGAGCGCCGCGACCGTGGTCATCGGGGTTGCGGGTAGCCGCCCTTGGCCGGAGCGAGCTGCCGCCGCGTGCGCTCATCAAACTATGCCTCAAACTCGCGTTGCCGAACTTCTACGTGCCGACCGACATGGTGACCGGATCTAGGCTGACGTAGCGGTGCTCGGCGCGGAACATGTCCATCTCGGCAAGCCAATTCTTCCCCGCGGCACTGACATTCACCACCGAGGGTCCTACTTGCTCGATGATCACCTCGAACCCGTGGCGCTGCCCCTCGGAGAGCCTGACGCCCGCGGGCGCGATGGTGATCACCGTCGCCGGCCGGGGGGTGGGCGAAATCGCGGCGTCCCGAATGTCGGTGCCCCCGCCGTCGGGGGCACCGTTGCCGTCCCTGCCCCGCCGCGCGGCGTATTCCACCACACTGACGGTGGTGCGCGGTGCCGGGCGCGAGCCGTTGACGACGCTGATCTCCGGCATCCGCACGCTGACCCAGCGCGCCATGTCACGGGTGTGCACGCAGACTCGTTCCCCGGCGCCCGCGGTGCGGATCACGATCCGCTTGGCGATCGGGTCGTCGGCGGCGACGAATACGCGCGACAGTTCACCGGCGTCGGTGACCGGCACCAGCAGCCGGTCGCCGTTGCTGAGTTTCCCGATCAGCACGCCCGAGGGCCCGATCTCGGTGACCAGCTCGGCGGGCAGCGGGCTGCGCCGGATTCCGCGCAGGTGCGGCCGGGGTCCGCACATGTTGGCCGACGCCGCCGCGGCCTGCTCGCCGTTGAGCCGGCGCAGGATCACGCTGGGCGGGGTGGGCGCGGGTGTCGGCGTGCGCACCGTGATGGTCGCGGTGCACTGCCCGTCGGGATACACCGTGATGTTCTGGATGACCTCGTCGGCGCGCAGCGTCCACGCCTGCGACAGGTGGCGCGACGTGATCGCCTCGGGCGGATACGCATAGGTGGTCAGCCAGCCCGCTTCCCCGCGGATGGCTTTCCATCGCTGCGCCGGTCCCGACACCGCGTCCCAGCCGAGCCGGCGATCGAGCTCGATCAAATCGGTGGCGTTGGCCACCTTGGCCCGCAGGCCTTCACAGCGCAGCAGGCCCGCGATGCGCTGCGCGACCGAAATCGCCGCCGCGCCAACGGTCGTGCGCCACACCAACGCGTGCGCGTTGTCGAGCACCGCCAGCCGCATGATCAGCCACGTCTCGCGCCGGCCCGCGTACGGCGGGGTGCCGATCTCGGAGTCGTACACCCGCGGATAGTCGCCGACGGTGCCGTGCCGGGAACCGATGCTGACGACGCTGATCGAGTCGAGCTGCAGGCCGAGGGCCTGGCGCAGCATCGGCACCAGTTCGACGACGTCGAGCACGTTTTCGGTCTCGACGGTCACCGACCCGGTCACCATGGTGGCCCGATGCGCTCTGCCCAGCAGCTGCACCGCGACCACGGCGACGCCGTCCTGCACGCGCACGCCGCCACCGGATCGGTTGTTGGCCACGGTGATTGGGGCCGACCAGTCGATCGGGCGCCGGCCGCGCCGCCACAGCACGGCCCACGACCACGCCGGCTGGCCCCACCAGCGCACGAACACCAGCGCGATGCCCACCACCACGGCGACCGCGGCGCCGATGTAGCCGGCCAGCAGCCAACTCGCGAGCGCGAGCACGAACACCACCCACACCCCGACGACCCGGCGATTGCTGCCGCGGCTGAACCCGGTGAGGTTGGGCCTCATCGCGCCCTCCGCAACCGCGCGGCGATCGCGAACACGAGCACGCCGGCGGCCACCACCCCCAGAAATCCGATGGCGATGTTGCGCGCCCGGTGGTCCGGCGGTGGGGGCGGCGCCGCCGGGGTGATGACCCGGCTCTGCGCGCCCGGCGGCATCCGGTCACCCGGCGGGATGTTGAAGGTCAACGCGGCGACCGGGTCCACCAGCCCGTAGCCGACCTTGTTGTCGACCCCGGCGGGCGGATTGTGGGCCGACTGCACGATCCGGTTGATCACCTGGTGCGCGGACAGGTCGGGGTACTTCGCGCGCACCAGCGCCGCGACCCCGCTGACGTAGGCCGCCGAGAAGCTGGTTCCCCAGAACGGCATGTTCTTCTCGCCCGGCCTCGACGGCGGGTAGGCGTTGACCGGCCCGCCGCCCTGGGGCGAGAGACCCATGATGTGCGTCCCCGGTGCGGCGACGCCGACCCACGGCCCCGACATGCTCTTGTCCAGGGCGGCGCCACTGGCATCGACGGCGCCCACCGACAGGACGTAATCGGAGAACCACGACGGCGCCGAGACGACCTTGACCTGATGCCAGTCCCGCGGATCCGACGGGTCCAGCGGGTCGTACATCGGGTTGTTGTTGCAGCCGGCTTCCCCGTCGTTGCCGGCCGCCGCCACGATCACCGCGTCCTTCGCGGTGGCCGCGTACCACAGCGCCGCGCCCAGGGCCCGTTGATCGGCCGGGGCCGCCGCGGGCAGGCACGCGGTGACCGAGATGTTGATCACCTTCGCGCCCATGTTGGCGGCGTGAACCACCGCGCGCGCAACCGAATTCAGCGTGCCGGCCTTGACTTTCTCGTCGGAGTTGGGATCCCCCGGCGGCGGGTTGACCGGTTCGAAGGCCCGCGAGGACTGCCGGATCGAGATGATCGTCGCGTGCGGGGCCACACCCACCACCCCGTCGGGTGCCCCCGGGGGAAGCGGCGGCACCGCGGGTTCTTCCTCGGTCTGCGGATCGGGTGGCCCGTTCGATGCGGCGGTGGCGCCGCCGCCCTCCGGCGGCGGGGGCGGCGGTGGCGGCGGCGGAAGAACCTGGGTGATCGTCACCGGCGGCGGCGGGGGCGGCGGCGCCATCGGGGGCGGCACCTCGACCGGTGGCGGAGGCGCCCCGGCGACCGGTGGCGGCCCGGCCGGCGGCGGGAACGCGGGAGTGGCCGGCATGGGCCGCGGCATCGGCAAAATCCCTTGCGGCGCAGCGCCGATGATCGAGCTGACAATGGTGCCATGGGCGTCGCAGTCCATCAGGCCGTCCTCGCCCATGATGTAGTCGCCACCGGGTACCACCGGCAGCCGCGGGTTCGGCGTCACCCCGGTGTCGATCACCGCGACGGGCACCCCGTTGCCGGTGCTGTATTGCCACGCCTTGGCGATGTTGAGCAGGTTGAACCCCGGAGCCAGCTGCGCCACGTCGGGGTTTCGCACGACGATCGGCGACGAACAGCTGTTGGCCCGGCGCATCGGCTGTTCGGGCCGCGGCGGTCCGTCGGGGGGCACCATCCCGGGATCCACCGAGGGCGGTGTGATCGCTTGGGCGGCAGGGATATTGGCGGATAACGCGACCAGGGTCAGGGCGGCGGTCAGCGCCGCAACGGTTCTCAGTGGCGAATCCACGTGAAGAGCCCTCCCAGGGCCGCCGCCGCCGGCAGCAGAACGATGAATGCGAGCACTTCCACCCATTCCACGGTCAGCCGAATGAACGGTCTGAACCGCATGGCCGGAACCAAAAGCGCTGCGGCCAAACCCAGTCCGGCGAACGTCGCCACCGCCACCACCGGCCACAGCAATCCCGCCATGGCGTCGTGGGCCCCGGCGACGGCGTATTTGACGACCCCCGCGCACACCGCGGCCGACGCCCCGCACACCAGCGCGACGGCCTGGTATTTGGCGGCGAATCCGCGGCCCTGGGTGATGAAGATCCCCACCACCAGGCCGGCGACCACCAGCGCCAACCACGCCCACGGGCGGCCCGGCGTCAAGACCCACCAGACCGCGGCGGGCAGCACGATCGAGACCCCGACGCACAGTCCCACCTGGACCGCGTTGACCAGGCGCGCCGAGGCGGCGATCGCGGCGCCGCGCGCGGTGATGTCGGTGAGTTCGTTGTCCTCGTCCTCGGATTCGTCCTCGCTGACCGGGGACACGGTGTCGACCGGCATCCCCTCGCGCCGCGCGAACAGGTCCCGTCCGGTGATCGACCCGAAGTGCGGCGGCCTGACCCGGGCCACCCACAACGCGATCAGCGGGGTCATCCGGACGAGGACCAGCAATCCGACCAACACGCACACCGCCAATACCTGCGCCGAGGCGGGGCGGAACATCCGGACGGCGGCAACGACGGCCAGGACGCCGCACACCGTCACCACGGCGGTGACCACCGCGGTCTGCCACCGGTTGCGTGCCGTCACCCCGATGGCGACGGCACCCAGGATCACCACCACGGCGCCGATCAGCCCGTGCGCCGCGCCCAGCACACCCGGCGGCGCGCAGGCGCCGGCGGTGGCCAGCGAGACCACCGCGAGCCAGGCGAACCCGCTGAACAGATCGCGCCGCTCCCGCCATCCGCTTCGCACCACCAGGGTCGCGATGACCAACAGGACGCCGACCCCGCCCGCCACCGCCGCCGGGATCGGGCCGTCGGTGAAGGTCCGTGCCCGCAGCGTCAGGGCCACCACCACCGAGACCGCCATCGCGATGACCGCGACCGCCGTGTGCGCGGCCGTCAGCGGCGTCACCGGCGCGAACATCCGATCCCCGCCGTCGCGGCCCAGCCACTTGCCCATCGCGGCCAGGCCCGTCGACAGGGACTCGTACTGCGGTTCGAACGACTCCCCGTCGACCCTGGGCACCAGCACCAGGGTGTCGCCGTCCTGGACGCCGAGCTCGTCGAGGCTCTTATTGATATCGAGCCGGACCCCATTGATCTTGTGGAGTTCGTAGCTGCCGGCCGGCAACGAAATGCCGTCAAAACCTTTGCGCTTCAGGTCCGCGTCGAACAGCTCGACCATTCCCTCGAAGAATCCCTCCATCGGAATTCCGGCGGGGAAGACTTGGGAACACAGATGCTTCTCGTAAGAAATGTTGACCGCACAACGCGCCGGAAAAGCGACCTTATGCGGCGAGGTCACGGTACCGCTCGCTCAGCGTCTGGAATGTATTTGTCGGCCAGCCCCGCGGTGATTTCAAAGAGGCGCAACCGCGTCTTTTTCTTCAACTCGTGAACCGTATCGATGATGCCGCCTTTGGCAAGATGCGGATCAAACGGCAGCGCCTCGACGGTCGCGCCGACCTTGGTGAACCGCTCGGTCAGGTACGCCAGCGCGTCCTTGTCGGTGATCTGGTCGGTGTGGTTCACGATCACGGTGCTGCGCGAGACCAACTCGTGGTAGCCCTGCGACCGCAGGTAATCCACCGCCCGCAGCACCGGACGCGAGCGGTCCGCGGTGATCCCCGAAACGAACACGAGGGTGTCGGTGTTCTCCAATACCGGCTTCATCACTTCGTGTTCGAGATCGGGGGAGGTGTCGACGATCATCACCGTGTGGGTGCGCCGCAGCCGCGACAGCACCCCGGAGAACATCGCCGGCACCAGCGGCCTGGGTTGGTCCGAGGTCCGGTTGCCGGCCAGCACGTCGAGCCCGATTGCGTTCTGCCCCAGATGTTCTCGGATATCAGCGTAGCCCTGGACATCGGTGTCGTTGATGATCGCGGTGTAGTCGCCCGGCGGGGAGTCGTCGATGCGGTCGGCCAGGGTGCCGAATCCGGGGACGGCGTCGATCGCAATCACGTTCTGCGGGCGGCATTCCCGGAACACGCCACCGAGGCAGGCCGTGAGCGTCGTGACCCCGACGCCACCCTTGCCGGAGACCACGGTGATCACATACTGCCGTCGAATATGCCGGCGGATGCGGTTTTGTAAGTCACGGTAGTGCCGTTCTCGGGGCGATTCACCGAGATTTATTTGTCGAAATGAGATGGCGTAAATGAATTTACGCCATCCTGACCCCGGTGGAATCTTTCGTGGTGCGGCCAGATCGGTAATTCGCATCGTGTCGGATACCGAATCCGGGAAGTTGCTGCCCCCTGACGGATCCCCCCGTCTGAGCGCTCCTTCGTCCGACATATTCGGGTCATTCCAAGGGCTCGTCACGACGAGATGCTAACACGGTTCGCGATACCGCGTTTACCCGTTGAGAAACCACCCATCAAGCGCGACAGGCGTTGTTATTACAAGACTTTGGTTAACTAAGTTACTTCGGCATCCGATAACACCGTCACACCACCCGCCGATACGAGTGCCACTCGTCGCCGGCGGGCAGCCGGCGGATGAGCCGTTGCACCGCTCCGCCGATGTCGCTGCGCGAGCCGGGCGAAAGAATCTGGTACCGGCGCTGCCCCGAGATGACGCTTTCGATGCACACGCGGCCCCCGGGGGTGTCGACGATCGACACCGTCGCATCGCCGACGGCCACGCGCGCCAGTTCGTCGGGCCCGACGCCCGCCTGCAGCGCGACGATGTTCGCGTGCGCCGAGCGCGCGGGATCGGCGGCGGTGAGAACCACCTGCAGCTGGTCGGCGTCGAGGCGCTGTTCGAGCAGGAATGCGCGCAGGCTGGCGGTGTCGCGCACCGAGTTCAGCAATTGCTCGGTGTCCAGGGTGATCGGCCGCAGCGGCGCCGCCTCGGCCACGCCGCACAGCCGCTCGATCTGACCCACCACGAGCTCGCTGGCCGAGGATTCGTTGCTGGCCGTGCCGGCCGGGTACAGACGCACCATCTCACCGTGCCGCTCCAAGACCACCCACCAGGTCGCGAAGCGGTTGATCGACGCGCGCGTGGGCTCGCGACCCGGCACGCCCATCATCACGACCAGACCCAGGTCGCGCCGCAGCAGGACGGTGAGCCATTCGCGGATCATCGGGTCGACGTTGCCGGCCTCATCGAGTGCGCCGGCGGCGATCAGGTCGGCGGCCGCGGGGTGGCCCAGCGCGCGTTCGGGGGTGTCCAGCCGCGGCAGCATCGGCCGCAACCCCAGCTCAGGGCATGTTTGCTCGACACCGGTGATCGCCTGCAACACCCATAGGCCATCGACCGTCGTCGTCAGCATGTCGCCCCGCCCCTAATCAGCGACTCCCTCGAATCGGCGTAGCAGAGACCGAAGGTGGGGCACATACGCTCGGCGCTCTGCCCCACCTTCGCTGGTCCCGGTGGTCGAGCGGGCTCAGAACAGGCCGGCGATGTGCTGGTCGGTGCTGAGCGCGCTGTCGAGCACGTGCGAGGTCGTCTGGCCGTGCTGGCGGATGGTGTCGATGAGGCCCTGCAACCCCGACAGCATCTGCGCCTGCGCCTCGAAGAAGCCCGACGCGCCGTGGCCGGCGAAGAATTCCTGCAGCGCGTGCGTCCGGTTGGAGGTGTCGTCGAAAATGGACTGCAACTGGCCGGCGCGGGAGGCGACGTCGGTGGCGAAGTCGGCTACGGCACCCGGGTTGTAAGTGATCGGGTCGGACATGGTGAATTTCCTTTCAAAAGACCTTTATGAATTGACGAATGGGTGGGCGGGTCAGGAGCCGTGGCCGCCGAATAGGGCGGTAAAGGCGTGCGAGGAATCCGCCTCGTGGCCTTCCATCAGTGCCGCCGCCTTCGTGAGGCCCTCGGCCAGGCGGGTGCCGCCGGTCAACACTTTGTTCAAGTCGTTTTGAACCTCGATGGCCGTCGCGTGCGACGCGGCGACCGCGTCACCGGACCAGGTGGCCGGGTTCATCACATTTTCCTGATTTGCGACGTATCCCTGACCGATCCCGATCGCATGTTCCATGTTTGCCTGAATCGCGTTTGAAGTATCGCGAAGCATTTGCGGGGTCACCTTGATTGTCACGGAATTCTCCTTCTGCGGTTGGCCGCCCCCCGTAAGGGCATGAAGCGAAGTGTATGGCGGCTATTCGGACCTGTCGATTCACCTTTCACCAGGGGGTGTGCTTCAGACTCTGGCGTCGACAACCCGCACGGTCGCCGGCTGTTCGGCTTTGTCACGGGATCCGCGGTCGCCTCCCGCCGCATGCCCCACGGGCATGCCGCCCATCGGGGCGCCGCCCGTCGTCGTGGTCTGCGGTCGCATGGCCTCGGCGCCCAACGCACCGGCCGGGCGCAACCCCACCGGCCGGCCACTGGTGGCGGGCTCGAATGCGCTGACCGGACGGGTGAAAGTGCTCGCGGGGACGCCCGCACTGCCCAGGGACGCGCCCCCGCCGGCCTCCGCCGCCGAAAGCCCGGTGGCCGAGACCGCGGAAACCGCGGGCGTCGCCCCGCCCATGCCCATGGCGCCGGGATTGGCGAACATGCCCATCAGCGGCTGCATCATCTGCATCGGGGCCTGCATCGCCTGCATGGGAGCCTGCATCATCTGCGGGGCCGCCCCCATCATCTGCTGCACGGGCTGCATGAACGTGCCGGCCTGACCCATGAAGTCCTGGGCGCCCGAGGTCGCCTGCCCCGCGCCCTGCGTGCCGGTCTGGGCGCCCTGCATGGCGGCGCGCATGCCGTCGCCCGCGCCCATTTGCGCCGCGGACTCCCCCACCGCCGCCGCGGCCTGCGCCGGCGCCGCCGGCGAGGCGCCCATGGTCGCGATCGGCGGCGGAATGGTCAGGCTCGAGGACAAGGCCGTGAGGATCGATCCGTAGCTGGCCCCGACCGCGGAGTTGTTCGGCCACATCGACCCGAAGTACTCGAGCTCCAGCGACGTGATCCGTGGGGTGAGGGCGCCGAGCACCAGCGGGTTGATGCCGTAGTCGGTGGCGGTCTCGGTGCGGTTTTCGATGCATTCGGGCGCGGGCCGCATCGAGCCGTACGCCATCTGATACGCCGAGACCGCCGTCGAAACCACCGCCGGCTTCACGTCGACCCAGCCGGCGAGCCCGTGCAGCGACGCGTTGAGCGCGGTGGCGTTGGCCGCCGAGGCCAACGAACCGGCGCCGGTCCAGCTGGCCGACGTCGCGACGGTGTTGATCGTCGAGGCGATGCTGGAGCCGTGATGGGTGGCCGCCAGCGCGGTCCAGGCTGCCTGGTTGGCCAGATGAGTGACGACGCCCGCGCCGGCCTTGAGCAGCAGGTCGTTTTCCTCAGGTGTACGCGCAGCCCACCCAGGATCGGCCATGCGCACCTCCCCCTTTAAACGTTGCTAGCGACTAAGCGCCAATAGCCAGCGTCAGGCTGCGCATGAGCTCGGTGACCACATAGGTCCCCGAGGCGAGGGTCTGCGTGCCGGAGAACAAGCCGCGTTGGGCGGCGTGCTCGGAAACCACGCCCAGGTAGCTCGCGCCGCACGCGTTCAGCGCCGCCGCGAACATCGCCGAGTCGGGGTCGCCGCCCATCGGCAGCACTCCCAGCAGGACCGGCGACGCCGCCGAGGCCGCGGCCTCGGTCTCCGCGCTGATCGCCGACTCGGCGGCTGCAGACGCCAGCACCGCCTCCGACTGCACCGAAACAACCATGATTCCCTCCGAACCCTCAACGCCAAAGCCACGTGCTCGGGGCCTTCTTGGGGCCTTAGTGTAGTGCGGATTGGTTGATCTTGTATTCACTGCCAATCGGCCGGATGCGTGGCCCCTGATTTCGGTAATTCAGGCTGGTCCCAAGCGCGAAACTGGTGATTTCCCACAAAGAGTCGTTAATAAACCTCAATCGCCACTCGAGACTCGGCAGTCACAAAATCCCCGTCTTTTCTCGCCGGGGCGTCGAGTTTGATGCCGAATGGCAGGTTCCGAACGGCGGCGTAATGGTGTCGGGGATATTTGCGGGAAATGGCGGGCGGGTGAGTGCGCGCCGGCTGTCGAGGTTATCGGAGTAAACATTTCGCGGCGCGTTAAGAACGGCTCCGTCGGTCCAGGCAGGCGGCTAGGCCGGGCCACGCCCGTCGCCGGCGAGCCGCAACAGAAGTCGGGTGCCACCGAGTGGGCTGGTCTGCAATGCCGCTGTGCCGCCGTGCAATTCGGCCTGCTGGGCGACCAGCGCCAGGCCCAGCCCCGATCCCGAACGTGAGGCCGTCGATCCGCGGGCGAAGCGCTCGAACACCGTGGCACGTTCGGATTCCGGGACGCCGGTGCCGTCGTCGTCGATCGCGATCTCCACGCCCTCGCCGGAACTGCTGACGGTCAGCTGGATCTTGCCGGCGTTGCCGTGCTTGACGGCGTTGGCGATCGCGTTGTCGATCACCAGCCGCAGGCCGGTGGGCAGCCCGACCATCAGCACCGTCGGCGAGGGCACCAGGGAGACCTCGACGGCGGGGTAGCTGCGCAGCGCGTCGTGCGCGGCGCGGTCCAGCAGCTCGGTGATGTCGAAGGGGACGAAATCGTCGACGGTGGTCAGTTCGCCCTGCGCCAGCCGCTCCAGCGCCGTGAGCGTCCCTTCGATGCGGCTCTGGGTGCGGATGACGTCGCCGATGACCTCGTGCCGCTGCTCGGGCGGCAGGTCCAGGGTGGACAACACCTCGAGATTGGTGCGCATGGCCGTCAACGGCGTGCGCAGCTCGTGGGAGGCGACCGCCGCGAAGTCGCGCGCCGACTCGAGCGCCGCCTTGGTGCGCTGCTGTTCCTTGCCGATGCGGGCCAGCATCCCCTCCACCGCCTCGGCGATCTCCACCGCCTCGCGCACGCCGCGCACCTGGACCTCGTCCGGGCTGGACTGGGCGTTGATCGCACGGGCCTGCTGGGCCAGCAGCAGGAAGGGATTGACCATGATCAACGAGATCACCCAGCCCACCACGACCGTGCCACCGATGACGCTGGCGCAGATCAGCAACACCCGCAGGTGCAGTTCGTTGATCCGATGCTGGGCCTCGGCCAGCGGCGCGGCCAACGCTATCGAGGCGGGACCCGCGGTGAAGGTGCGAACGCGGTACTGCACCCCGTTGATGGTCGTGTTGGCGTAGCCGTCCGGGAGTTGGGGCAACACGATGCTGCTGGGCGCCGACACGGTCACCCCGCCGATGCGCGCGGTGCGCACCAGGTTGCCGTCCGGCATGTGCCGATCGGGGGTGGCGGGCGGCGCGGTGTTGAGCAGGCTGCTGATGTCGCCCAGGCTGCTGACCGAATCGAGCCGGCGATCGAGCTGGCTGTACTGGTCGTTGGTGACGCCCACCCACACCCAGGTGCCCAGCAGGACGACCAGCGTCATCACCGAGATGGCGGCGACGATGAGGATGGTGCGCAGCGACAGCACCCGCATCGGCAGCTGTACACGCGGGAAGACGCGGATGTCGGGCTCCTTTGTGGGTTCGTGACGACCAGCCTGAGTACAACCCTCACAGCCGCGGGGGTTCGGCACGTTCAAGCGCGATGGCGTTTCGCAAGAATTTACCGTCAACCGCGCCGCACCCGTGCCCGCCGCCGGCCGGGGACCCGGACGCCGTTTGTTCGCCCGCATGGTGAGTGAGTACTCTCTCACCATGCTCACCGGGCCCGGCCGCGGACGTGACCGCCTGCTTTCCGCGGCGTTACGCCTGTTCGCCGCGAAGGGGTACGCGGCCACGTCGGTGGCCGACATCCAGCGCGAATCGGGCCTGGCGCCCGGCTCGGGCGCGCTCTACAAGCACTTCGGTTCCAAACGCGAGTTGCTCGAGGCCGCGGTCGCGCACCGGATCGACAGCATCGTGGCGGCCCGCGAGCAGTACGACGCGGGACAACCGGGCAGCGTCGAGCACGCGGTGCGCACCGCCGGGCAGCTGATCTGGAGCAACCTCAAACACAGCGAGGATCTGCTCAAGGTCATGCTGCGCGAGCCCGACGAGCTCGGCGATCTCGACGAGAAGACGTGGCAGGTCATCACCGACAACGCCTACCAACGCTTCGCCGACGAACTGGCCGCGTCGAATCGCTCCGGGCGCACCAGCATTCCCGACCCCGAAGCGGCCGCGGCGGTCGCGATCGGCTCGCTGTCCTACGCCGCGACCCTGCAAGCGCTCACCGGCCGCCTGCCCGGCAACACCGACGAAGAACGGTATTTCGAGGCGTGGGTCAACCAGACCGTCAGCGTCCTGGCCCAGCACGCGAATCCCCGAAACCCTTTGAACACCAACAATTCAGGAGACCAGCAGTGACGTTTTCACTACAACTGTCCGATGACGTGATCGAAGTCCGCGACTGGGTGCACAAATTCGCGGCCGACGTCGTGCGGCCCGCCGCCGCGGAATGGGACGAGCGCGAGGAAACACCGTGGCCGGTGATCCAGGAGGCCGCGAAGGTGGGGCTGTACTCCCCCGACCTGTTCGCCCAGCAGGCGGCCGAGCCGACGGGCCTGGGCATGCTGACGGTGTTCGAGGAATTGTTCTGGGGCGACGCGGGTATCGCGCTGTCCATCATGGGGACGGGACTCGCCGCGGCGGCGCTGGCGGGCAACGGAACCCCCGAACAGCTGGGCCGCTGGCTGCCCGAGATGTTCGGCACCGCCGACGAACCCAAGCTGGGCGCGTTCTGCTCGTCGGAGCCCGACGCGGGTTCCGACGTCGGCGCCATCCGCACCCGCGCGCGCTACGACGAGGCGACCTCCGAGTGGGTCCTCAACGGCACCAAGACGTGGGCGACCAACGGCGGCATCGCCAACGTGCACATCGTGGTGGCGTCGGTCTACCCAGAGCTCGGCACGCGCGGCCAGGCGACGTTCGTCATCCCGGCGGGCGTCAAGGGCCTGGCGCAGGGCCAGAAATTCAAAAAGCACGGGATCCGCGCCTCCCACACCGCCGAGGTGGTGCTCGACGACGTCCGGCTGCCCGAGGACCACATCCTCGGGGGCCGGGAGAAGTTCGAGGCGCGCATCGCCCGCGTCAAGTCCGGGGCCTCCGCGCGCGGGCAGGCCGCGATGAAGACCTTCGAGCGCACCCGGCCCACCGTCGGCGCGATGGCCGTCGGCGTGGCCCGGGCCGCCTACGAGTACGCGCTCGACTATGCCTGCCAGCGTGAGCAATTCGGCCGCAAGATCGGCGAATTTCAGGCGGTGGCCTTCAAACTGGCGGACATGAAGTGCCGCATCGACGCCGCCCGCCTGCTGGTGTGGCGCGCGGGATGGATGGCCCGCAACAACCAATCCTTCGACTCCGCGGAGGGGTCGATGGCCAAGCTGGTGGCCAGCGAAACCGCGGTCTATGTCACCGACGAGGCGATCCAGATCCTGGGCGGCAACGGGTACACCCGCGACTACCCCGTCGAGCGGATGCACCGCGACGCGAAGATCTTCACGATCTTCGAGGGCACCAGCGAGATCCAGCGCCTGGTGGTCTCCCGGGCGCTGACGGGTTTGCCTATCCGGTGACGATCGCCGCTTGACGCGTCGCGCGGCCCGCGGCCCGCGCCGGCCGGGGAACGCGACATGATGGCGGGATGGCTACCGAGATCCGGGTGCTCGACAGCGAGGACGATCTGATCGCCGCCGCGAACGTGTTTCGCACGGCCATGGTCGGGTTTCCGCCGCTTACGGGGCTCGCCCCCGGCCAGATCACGACGCTGCTCGAGCCGGGCCGGACCGTGGGGGCATTCGCCGACGGTCAACTCGTCGGCACCGCCGATGCCGTGACGAGCCGGTTGACGCTGCCCGGCCCCGTGATCGTGGGTCACGCCGCCGTCACCCATATCGGGGTGCTGCCGTCGTTCACCCGGCGAGGCATCGCCACCGAGCTGATCCGTCACCAGCTGCGCGACTTCGCCGCACGCGGTGAGGTGGTGGCGACGCTGCGGGCCTCGGAGGCGACGATCTATGGGCGCTACGGCTACGGCGTCGCGAGCTCGTCGCAATCCGTCGAGGTCCACACCGCGCGGGCGGGGCTGCGGCGCGACGTCGGGACCGGCGGTCGGGTGCGCCTGCTCGACACCGCGCAGGCGTGGGAGTTGCTGCCGCGCATCTATGCCGAGAACCGTCCCGCCCGCCCGGGCACCATCGACCGCCCACAGTCGTGGTGGCAGGGCGTGCGGCTGCGCGCCGAATCCGACCCGGGGGCCGCGTATGTCGCCGTGCACGGCGAGCCGGGATCCGAATCCGGCTTCGTCCGATACCGCCCGATCGACACCGAGCGGTGGTTCGTCAGCGACCAGCGCACCATCGTGGTGGAGGATTTCTTCGGGCCCACCGCCGAGGCCTATCTGGGGTTGCTGCGCTTTCTGCTCGGACTGGATCTTGTTGACCGCGTGCTGTTTTGGATGCTGCCGCTCGACGATCCGCTGCCCTGGCTGGTTGCCGACCGGCGCGCCGTGCGGGTCACCGCCGTGCACGACGAAACCTGGCTGCGCATCATCGATGTGGCGGCGGCGCTGTCCGCCCGCGGCTACGGTGGCGACGGTGCCGTCACCATCGCGGTCAATGACCCTGCGCTGCCGGCCAATTCGGCACGGTTCGCCATCGCGGCCGACGGCGTCACGGTCACCGACCGGCAACCCGACGTCACCGTCGACGTCGAGGGGCTGGGCGCCGTCCTGTTGGGCGGCACCACGTGGCGCGATCTCGCCGTGGCCGGGCTGGCCCGTGCCGACGATCCCGAAGCGCTAACGGCGGCCGATCGATTGTTCGCCGTGCCCGAGGCGCCCCACGCCGGGTTTTACTTCTGAGGGCGGGGGTGATGCGGATGATCGTCGTCATCGGCGCGGGAATATGTGGCCTCGCGGCGGCCTACGAGCTTTCGCGGCGCGGCCACGACGTCGTCGTGCTGGAGCGCGGGCGGCCATTCGGGGAGCAATCCGCCGGGCTGGCGCGGATATTCCGGGTCGCGCATCGGCGCCCGGCGCTGTGCCGGTTGGCGCTGACGGCGCGAACGGGCTGGCAACGGTGGGAATCCGAGTTCGGCGCGGGGCGACTGCTGGGCTCCGAGGGCTTCATCGCCGCCGGCGTCTGCGACGACGTCGCGGCGGCCATGAGCTCCGCCGGCGCGCAGTTCTCCCGGCTCGGGCGTTCCGAAATCGCGGCACGGATTCCGTTCGCGGTCGTGCCTTGGGAGACAGGAGTTTTCGATCCCCTCGGCGGCAGCCTGCGCATCCGCCGCGCCCTGAGCGCGTTGGCGCGCCGCGTCGCCATCCGCAACGCACACGTGCTGTCGGTGGCAGACGACGGCGCGACGACGCTCGCCGACGGCACCGTGCTGCGCGGCGACCGCGTGCTGATCTGTGCGGGTGCGCACACCCCAGACCTGTTCGGTCCGCTCGGGGTTGACTTCGTTCCGCACACCCGCTTCACCTACCGCGGCGCGGACGCGGTCGGCGCGCCGTGCCTGTCCGCGCCCGAGGGCTACGGATTGCCGCTCGGCAGTACCGGCCGGTGGGCGTTCGGCCAGGAGGTGGCGGACCCCGCGACCGTGCGCACGCTGTTCCCAGCACTTTCGCCGGTGGACCAGGTGGACTGCGTCAGTGTCCGCGCCCCGTGGCTCGATCCGGGCGGCGACGGCTGGACGGTGGCGCAGCGTGGGCGCGTGCTGGCGTTCGTCGGTAGCAATCTCATGAAATTCGGGCCGCTGCTCGGTGAACTGCTGGCGCGGGCCGTGCTGGACGACGAGGTGCCCGCGCAGTTGCTCCTGGACTAGGCGCTAAACCGCAAGGGCGGCAACGTAACCCACGTCACCGACCGGGCGCGTCAGCCGTGCGGCGCCTCGGAGATCTTCGTGTCCGGCTTTCCGAGCGTCTGGCAGTACGTCGTCACCGAGAGCCGCGTCGCCGAGATCTCGACGTTGCTCGGGTCTGCGCCGCTCTTGTCCTTGAGCATCTTGCTGACTTCGTCGTTCTGCTTCTTCTCGTCCTGCGTGGTGAAGTCTTTGCACTTTGTGTCGCCGCCGGTGTTGATGACCTGTGAGGCCGAACACGCGCTGGACAACAAGACGGAGATCGCGATCGTGGCTGCCGCAATGTACTTCATCGTGTGCCTTCCTGGGTGCGAGTAGTGGTATCAGTACACCAAATCCGCTGATTTCAAACCCCTTCACACCGCGAAGTCCGCGCCCGCAGCGGCGGCGCGATCACGTCCACGGGAATAACCACCCGGGTGGCGTCGCGTTCTACGATCGTCGGCCGCGCGTTGGAGGGGGAGAAGACCAGTGATCTCGTCGAGCGTGCGCAGCGGCCGCAACCACCGAGCGCGTAACGGCCGGGCCGCCACCCGGGCCCTGTTCGTCAGCGTGCTGGCGTTGCTCCTGGCGACGGGATGGGTCGCCAACCACTTCGTCGCGTTGATGCCGGTGATTAGCGGCCGCGAACACCTCAGCACCGCGACCCTCGATGGCATCTTCGGCATCTACGCGCTCGGGCTGCTCCCCGGGTTGCTGATCGGCGGCCGTGCGTCGGACGCGTTGGGCCGGCGGCCAATGGCGCTGGCGGGCGCGGCCGCCACCGTGGCGGGGACGGTGGCGATGCTGCTGTCGCAGCACACCGGCGCGCTGCTGGTGGGCCGCCTCGTCGTCGGGGTCGGTGTGGGCCTTGCCATCAGCTCCGGCACCGCGTGGGCGTCCGACCTGAGGGGCCCGGCCGGCGCCGCGACCGCCGGCGCGGTACTCACCGCCGGCTTCGCCATCGGGCCGTTCGCCGGCGGGGGATTCGCGTGGGCCGGGCAGTCCGGCATCCAGGTGTCGTTCGCCGTCGCCGCCGCGATCGTCGTGCTGGCATCGCTTGCCGTCGCCGTCGCGGCCACACCCGGCGCACACGTGGCCCGGCCGGCGCCGCCCCCCGACGCGGGCCCGACGGGACCGACGGCACAGGGAGTGTCGCGGGCCCTGAGTTGGGCCATGCCGCTCGCACCGTGGGTATACGCCTCGGCGACACTGGGTTTCGTCACCATCCCCACGCGGTTGCACACCGCGCTGGCGGCCCCGATCGCGGCGGGCACGGCCACCCTGATCGTCAACGGGGTCAGCGGTGTCGTTCAGGTCCTGGCCCGCACGCGCCGGTGGGGGCCACAGACCGGGACCGCCGGCGCGGCTTTGGCCGCGGTCGGCTACGTGGTGGCCGCGACGACGCCACCGGCCCTGACGCCCGCGGTCGGGATACCGCTGTTGTTGATCCTGGGCTGCGCTTCGGGCCTGTGCCTGCGGGAGGGCTTGATCGATCTGGAGGCCGCGGCGCCGCAACACCTGCGGGGCGCTCTGACCGGGGTGTTCTACGTCGTCACGTACATCGGCTTCGCGCTGCCACTGTTGTTGGCGACCGCCGAGCCTGGCGTCTCGGCGGCGATCCTGTCGGCCATGGCGGCGCTGGCGTCGGTGAGCGCGGTCGGCAGGGCGATGCGGCTACGACGAGATAGTCACCGCCAGAACTGATTTGGCTCCACAGCGGCCGTCACACCAGTTCGCGCAGCGTTTCGATGAGCTTGATCCGCTCGGCCGTCGTCGACGCGATGGGCGCCACGTTCAGCGTGGTTACCCCCGCCTCGCGGTAGGCCGCCAGACGTTCCTTGACGAACGCTCGGGAGCCGATCAGGTTGACGTCGCGCACCAGATCGTCGGGCACCACCTTGGCGGCGCCGTCCTTGTCGCCGGCAAGGTAGAGCTCCTGGATCCGGTCGGCCTGCGGGCCGTACCCGTACTTGGTGGCCAGGGTGTGGTAGAAGTTCTTGCCCTTGGCGCCCATCCCGCCGATGTAGAGCGCCAGGTGCGGTTTGACGAATTCCCTTAGCGGCTCGACGTTTTCGCCGATAGCCAGGACGGGTCCGGCGTAGACGTCGAGCTCGCCCAGCGCGGGGTCCCGCTTGGCCCGCCCGGCGGCCAGCGCCTCCCCCCAGACGTCCTGCGCCTTTTCGGGGAGGTAGAAGATCGGTTGCCAACCCTCGGCGATCTCGGCCGCCAGTTCGACGTTCTTCGGCCCCAGCGCGGCTACCAGTATCGGGATGCGTTCACGCACTGGGGAATTGATGAGCTTGAGGGGCTTACCCAGCCCGGTCCCCCGGTCGGGCGGCAGCGGGATCGTGTAGTGCTTGCCCTGGTGGCGCACGGTCTCGCGCCGCCACACCTGGCGGCAGATGTCGATGACTTCACGCGTCCGGCCGATCGGGGCGTCGTAGGGCACACCGTGGAAGCCCTCGATGACCTGCGGGCCGGACGCGCCCAGGCCGAGGGTGAACCGGCCGTCGGAGACGTAATCCAGGCCCGCCGCGGTCATCGCGGTCAGGGTGGGCGTGCGGGTGTAGAGCTGCAGGATGCCCGACGCCAGCCCGACCCGCTGTGTGCTTGCCGCCAGGTAGCCGAGCGCGCTCACCGCGTCGAACGAATACGCCTCGGGGACAAAAACAATATCCAACCCGGCGCGTTCCAGGTCGGCCACTTCGGCGGCCACGTCCTTGAAACCGCCCGCATAATTGACGCTCAAACCAATCCGCATGGTCCCTACTTCTACGCGGTGCCGGATTGATTGGCCAACTCCAGCGCCTCCCGCTGGATGCGGTCGAACTGGGCGCCCATCGCCTCCGACAATGCCGTCGCGCCCGACAGCGGCCGCACCATCACCACGAAGTCGTCGATCAGCCCGTCGTCGTTGAAATGCAAGAAGTCGCAGCCGGTGATCTTCAAGCCGGGCGCCCCGACGATCCCGGTCTCGAAAACGAATGCGTGGTCGCGGCCGCCTGGGTCGTGAATCTCCCGGATGTAGCGGAAGTCCTCGAAGACGCGCAACACACCGCGCAGGATGGCCGCGGTGATCGGCTTGCCGACATACGGCTTGAACGCCACCGGGCTGGTGAACACCACCGTGTCGGCCAGCATCGCCTGGATGGCCTGTTCATCGCGCTCTTCGACGGCCGTGCGGAACGGGTGCATCAGCGACCTCGCATAGTCAACTTGTTGAGTAATGAGGTCGACGCTAAGGCCGCCGTCGGGAATTGTCCAGGGTGCCGTTGGTCACTTTGTTGACTAGTCGCATCGCTGTACGATCGGCCGGTGTCGCTGCGTGACGCGGTGTTGGCGGCCCTCCTCGAGGGCGAGTCGTCGGGATACGACCTGGCCAAGGGTTTCGACGCCTCGGTCGCGAACTTCTGGCCGGCCACCCCGCAGCAGCTGTATCGCGAACTGGATCGACTGGCCGAGCAGGGCCTCATCCGGGCACGGGTCGTGCGTCAAGAACGGCGGCCCAACAAGCGGATGTTCTCGTTGACCGAGGCCGGGCGCGAGGCGATCCGGCAGTTCACCGCGAAGGCGCCGAAACCCTCGGTGATCCGCGACGAGCTGTTGGTCAAGGTCCAGGCCGCCGACGCCGGCGACATGCCGGCTGTGCGCGAGTCCATCCTCGAGCGGATGCAATGGGCGCGGGCCAAACTGCAACGCTACGAACGGTTGCGGGCGCGCATGATGGACGGTCGCACCGAGAAGGAGTACTTGGCCCACACCGACCGGGTCGGCCCCTACCTGACGTTGGTCCGCGGAATCTCGTTCGAGGAGGAGAACATTCGATGGGCCGAGCAAGCCCTGGCCGTCATCGAACGACGCCTGTCGGCGATTCGCGGATCGCGGTGAAGAACTTGGTGCGCATCAACCGGTCGAAGACCGCCGGCAATTCGTGGAAGGGCCGACCATACTCGGTGGCCGCCTTGTCGACCAGGTTCACGGCCGTGACACGCCAATGTCGCTGGGCCAGAAACTCTTTGGTGTCGATGCGCGCATCGTCGTACCACAGCTCGGCCACCGGAGGCTGACCGGTGTCTTGGCTGATCGTGGGGACATTGTCGGCGAATTCGCGCACTTCGCCCGGGGCGGGACCGAGTTCGGCGGCGATATGGCTACCGGTCGCCGACAACTCGTGCAGCCTTTCGAACAGCGCATCCTGGGCCGCCCCAGGCAAATACGGCAGCAGTCCCTCGAGCGCCCACGCCGTCGGCCGGTCGGGGTCGAAGCCGGCCGCGATCAGCGCGCCGGCCCAGTCATCCCGTAAATCCGTGGCGACGGTGACGCGCCTCGTCGAGGGCACGGCGCCCTGCCGGTCGAGGACCTGTTGCTTGAACTCGAGCACCCGAGGCTGATCCACTTCGTAAACCGTGTGGCCCGCGGGCCAGTCCAGCCGGTACGCCCGCGAATCCAATCCGGCCGCCAAGATGACCGCCTGGCGCGTCCCCGATCGGGTGGCATCAGCGAAAAACTCGTCGAAGAATCGCGTCCGCACCCCTACCCACTGCGCGTTGAAGGCCGCGGCACTGCTCATGTCGGCGTTGTCCACGGCCGCAATCAGATTCGGTTCACCGGCGGCGGCGACGAAGCCGGCGGCGAAGTCGTCGTTCGCCAGCGGCGGCTGCAGGCCCGCGTCGAGGGCCCGCGCCGCACACACCGCCAAGGCGGTGAAGCCGACACTCGTCACGATATCCCAGGTATCGCCGGCGCTGCGGGCCACAACGGCCTCCCTTCGGTCATCAATCGGGAAGTCAAAGATTCGTTCGCACAGCTAACGATAGCGTACGCCGCCCACCGTCCGGGCGCATCGCAGGTGACGAGCGCAGCGTTAGCCTGAGGCATGACCGACTACCGCTCACCGTCGACCGGTCGGGTAGTGCGTGCAGTTCTGTTCGATACGTTCGGAACGGTCGTCGACTGGCGCTCCGGGATCGCCGCCTCGGTCCGGCGTTTCGCGCAGCGCCACCACATCGACGTCGACCCGGACGAGTTCGCGCTGGAGTGGCGGAGTCGATACCTGCCCTCGATGGCCGAAATCCGGTCCAGCCAGCGGGAATTCGTGTCGCTGGACGTTCTGCATCGAGAGAACCTCGTCGCATCGCTCGCCAAGTTCGGCATCAGTGCCGACGCGCTGCCCGGCGACGAGGTGCAGGCACTCGCCCGGTCGTGGCGCTGGCTGCCACCGTGGCCGGACAGCGTCGACGGCATCGCCGCCATGAAGCGGCACGTCATCGTCGGGCCGTTGTCCAACGGCAACACCGGGCTGCTGGTCGAGATGGCGAAGTACGCGGGCCTGCCCTGGGATGTGGTCCTGGGTTCCGACGTCAGTCAGGCCTACAAGCCCGACCCGCGGGCCTACCAGACTCCCGCGCGATTGCTGGGCCTGGAGCCCGCTGAGGTGATGCTGGTGGCGGCGCACACCGCCGACCTCGAGGCGGCCCGCGATAGCGGCCTGGCGACCGGTTTCGTCGCGCGCCCGCAGGAGTACGGGCCGGACTCGGTGCCCGCGCCCGCGCCCCCGGGCCCCTGGGACGTCTCGGGCGCGTCACTGGTCGAACTGGCGGGGTCGCTGTTCGGTGCGCAGGGCCAACCTTGAGTGCCCCGACTTTCGAAGAGGTTGCGCGAAAGCTACTTCCAGGCGAAAACGGGTTGTTCCAGCCCGTCGACCGGGTCGTGGCGGCCTTCCAGTCCCAGCCACCGCAGCTGCAGGAGCACCGCCCCGGTGGGCGCGTGGATCAGGTCGCCCCCCAACGGAATCTGGACAACCGGTCGCGGGCTCTCCGGGATGGCGATGAATCGCGGCGAATCGTCACGTTGCAGTTGGTGCAGGCCCACCCGGTACACCGCGACGACCTCGTCGGGCGATGGGCGCGGATCCAGGCGGCCGCCTCCCCAAATCACCACCGGCGTAATGACATATCCGGACCGGGTCGGGTAATCGTCGAGCAGTCCGAGCACGGTCGCCTCGGGGAGTTCGATGCCGACCTCCTCGCGCAATTCCCGCAGCGCGGCCTCAACGGCGGTCTCGCCCGGGTCGAGGCGGCCACCGGGTAACGCCCACTGCGCGGCGTGCGAGGTGAGTCGAGAAGCCCTGCGGCACAGCAGGAAAGCCGCCCCGCCCGACACGTCGACCATGCGCCCGTCGAGGCCGGCCGCGGGCAGCCCTCGATCGGCGTTCCAGTCGTCCACCGGCGCCGGATCCACCCGGTCCTCCCCGACATCGGAGTCGACGAGCACCACCGCCACGGCGGCGTGCCGCTTGGCCGGATCGGCCACGCTTCGACGCTCGTGGCCGGCGAGATTGCTCCGGATCCGCTCGTGTAGTACCTGGTCATAGGGGATGGTCACCGCTCGAGCCTAGGCGGGGTCGTCCGGGCCGCGTGCTTGGTCCCCACCCGTCACCGGTGGTTAACTGCCAGCATGCGACGACAACCCGAGTTGGCCCGACGCTTCTTCGATCGCTACGAGCCGGTGCACGCGGTGACGTATTTCGCGCCCGAGGCCCGGGCGGCGTTGGACGCGTTGGGTTACCGGGGTTTCTGGATGGGCTATTTCGCGGCCCGTTCCGCGCCGCTGGGCATGGTGCCGCGGGAGGTCGTGACCTCGGTCTTCTACAACTTCGCGCCCGAACGGGTTGCCAAGGCGTTGCCGGCGGCATGGGAGATCGCGGGTCCGGAGGCCGCATTGCGGGCGCGCCAGGAGTCCGCGGTGGCGGCGCTGCGCCGCTACGGCCTCGGGTCGGACGAAAACGTCCGCGTGGCAGCCGAACTCGCCGGGAAGGCGGCGCGCCACGCGCCGCTCGATGCCCGCCCGCTGTTCGCCGCTAATCGGGCCCTGCCCTGGCCCGACGATCCCCTGGCCGCGCTGTGGCACGCCACGACGCTGCTGCGCGAACAGCGCGGTGACGGGCACGTGGCGGTGCTGGCAGCGGCGGGCATCTCCGGACGTGAATCCAACGTCTTACACGCCGCGGCGGGCAACGTCGCGCGCGACTACATCGCCCGCACCCGCGATTACGACGAGGCGGCATGGCGCCATCACGAACAGCGCCTCGCCGAGCGCGGGTTGCTACGCGATGACGGGACGCTGACCGCCGCGGGGCGCGAACTGAAGGACCACATCGAGTCGAGCACCGACGCCCTTTCCCTGTCGGCGCTCGACGCGCTCAGCGACGACGAGGTCGAAACGCTGTTTCGGGCGCTGTCCCCCATCACGCGCGCCGTGGTCGCCGCCGGCGATATCCCCGCCGCGACCCCGATGGCGTTACGCCGCGACGAATTGCAGGATGACAACGCACATTTGGTGGACCGATGAGCGCCCGGCGAGTGCCCGGCGGGGTGGTGCACAAGCTGCCCGCCGACCTGCGCGAGTCGTTGCTCGCCAACCCCACGGCCCTGGCCGCCTGGAACGACATCACGCCGTTGGCCCGAAACGAGTTCATCTGCTGGGTGGAGGATGCCAAGCAGGAGGCCACCCGGGCGCGCCGCATCCGCCGCACCGAGGAGGAGCTGGAGGAAGGCAAACGCAGGCCGTGCTGCGCGCCCGGGCTGCAAACACCGCGAACGCACCGGAAGGTAGGCGCCCTAGCGTCCCAGCGGTTTGTAGAAGACCAGGCCGTTGCCCTTGTTGTCATAGACCACGGCGCGTCGTTCGTGGGCGTCGTCGTAGGGGCCCTTGACGATGCCACCACCGCTGGCCTCGACAGCCTTCGCCGCGGCGTCGACGTCCGCGGTCTTGATGCCGACGACGACCTGGCCGGGGATGGGATGGTCCACGGCGGTTGCCAGCGCCAACGTGACCGGGCCCGCATCCAGGGCCGCGAAGTGCGCCCCGTCGCGAAACTTCAACGGCATGCCCAGGGTCTCGCTGTAGAACCGGATCGACTCGTCCAGGTCGTCGGTGGACAGGATGATCATCTTTGCTTCGTGCTCGGTCATGGCGCCTCCGTGTGGCTGGATCGCTATCAGCCTAGGCGGACGGGCATCCCGGGGAGCGGCTCAGGCGGCGTCGGTCGGAACCGGTTGCCCGTCAAGGTAATCCATCGGCGGCGCCTCCCCATGTCCCGCGCCGCGGTAGGCCACCGCGGTTGCCAGCGCCGTGCCACCTTCGATGGTGCCCACCACAACCACCCGGTCGTTGACGGTGAATTGCGGTGCCGCGACGGCGGGTTGGCTGCCGCGATGGGTGATGACGGTGGTGTCCGGGGTGAAGCGATAGGTCTGGGTGTACCCGTCGGGGCTGCGCATGGTGACCGAGTCCACCGTCACGGCGATCACGGTGCCCTCCTGCTTCACCGGCTGCGAAACGGAAGGCGGACTGACCTCGGCGGTCACGGTTCGTTTGTCGGCGCGAACCCCGTTGAGCACCAACGCCGTCAGGCACGCCGCGCATATCAGGGCAGCACAGACGATCTCGCACACCTTCGCCGCACCGGACAGACGCTGACCTCGATCGGTCGGCGTCTGGGTTTGCTCCAGCGACTGCGGCATGCGGTGTTTGGCGGCCACGATCCGTCCTTCCTGCGGCTTGCGCCGAAGGACATCGACACCCACCGAATCAGGTTGTTGCCGTGGAATTACCCGCCGTGTTATGCCGGTAAACCGGGCGCCCCCCGGGATGGGGGCACAGGACGGGCGTCAGCCTTTGGTCAGGGTGAACTGCGCGACGTCGGTGTAGCCCTCACGGAACAGGTCCGCGCAGCCGGTCAGGTACTTCATGTACCGGTCGTAGACCTCTTCGGACTGAATCTCGATGGCCTCGTCGCGGCGCGCCTCGAGTGCGGCCGCCCAGGTGTCGAGGGTGCGCGCGTAGTGCAGGCGCAGCGGCTGCACCAGCTTCACCCCGAAGCCGGCACGCTGGGCGTGCTCCACGACGCCCTTGGCCTGGGGTAGATCCCCGCCCGGGAAGATCTCGTCCATGATGAATTTCATGAAGCGCAGCTTGGTCATGGTGATGGGCAGCCCGCGCTCGGCGAACTCCTCGTCGCTGGGCTTGATGATCGTGTGCAGCATCATCACGCCGTCCGCCGGAAGAGCCTCATAGGCGGTCTTGAAGAAATCGTCGTAGCGGTCACGCCCGAAGTGCTCGAAGGCGCCGATCGACACGATGCGGTCGACCTTGTCGTCGAACTGCTCCCAGCCCTGCAGCAGCACCCGCTTGGACCGCGCGGACGGATGCGCGTCGAGGCGGCGCTGCACGTGCGCCTGCTGATTGCGGCTCAGCGTGAGCCCGACGACGTTGACGTCATAGCGCTCGAGCGCGCGGACGATCGTGGTGCCCCAGCCGCACCCGACGTCGAGCAACGTCATGCCCGGCTGCAATCCCAGCTTGCCCAGCGAGAGGTCGACCTTGGCGATCTGCGCCTCTTCCAGCGTCATGTCCTCGCGCTCGAAATACGCGCAGCTGTAGGTCCGCGTCGGATCCAGGAAAAGCGCGAAGAACTCGTCGGACAGGTCGTAGTGCGCTTGTACGTCCTCGAAATGCGGTTCCAAGCTGACGGCATCGCCGGGATTTTCGGACAAGGCACAACCTCTGACTTATTCATATCGGGTTCAACGGCGCGATCGAATCGATCGCCGCACGGACGCCCCAGTGTATCCGGCCGGCACACCGTGCCCCTCCGCCGAGTTCCCGACCAGCCTAGTGCCGCCGAAATGGCTCTCAGCCTGCCAGAACACTTACGTCGGCGCAAATTTGCTAATCCCCTGCGGCGCAGAGCAACTCGGGCACGCACATCCAGGCGGTGCCGGCGGGGTCGTTACATCGACCCCGCAAGCGGGTAAGACGAGGCTGGCGTTCTTCAATGATGTCGAACGCGATAACCCAGCCGGCTGACCGGCGTCACAGGGGCGGAGGCGCACCGATGGCCGACATCACCATGTTGATCCTCGCCGACCACGATTGGTTCCGCGAACAGTTCGCCCAGCTGGATTACCTCCAGGCACAGCAGCCGGCCGACCACACCGGGCTCGGACGGGTGTGGCGGCCGCTCGCCGACAA
The DNA here is from genome assembly GCF_035918355.1 of Mycobacterium sp. 3-98. NCBI lineage: Bacteria > Bacillati > Actinomycetota > Actinomycetes > Mycobacteriales > Mycobacteriaceae > Mycobacterium > Mycobacterium sp. 3-98. The sequence continues at coordinate 359,533 of NZ_CP142360.1, forward strand.
GCTCGACGTGCACGCCTACATCGAGGAAAAGATCTTCTACCCCCAACTGCTCAAACGGGGTGGCGAGGACGCCGAGGGCGAAACCCTCGACGCCATCGGTGACCACAACGACATCCGCGACGGGGTCCGCGACGCCGACGCGGCCGAACTCGGCAGCGAGCAGTGGTGGGCGGCGGTCGGGCGCACCCGCGAGGCCAACGACGATCACATGGGCGAGGAGGAACGCGAAGGGCTCTCGGACTTCCGCCGCAACGCCCCGATCGGCCTTCGCGAAGCGCTCGGGCGCCAATACAGCGAGTTCATGGCCGAGCACCCCACCACCGAGGGGCTGCCCATCACGGACCGGGACCCGCGTCGCTATGTCGAGCAGGTGGAGGCCCCCCGCCCCGAGCCCGCGGACTTCTCGTTGCGCATCGGCAGCCTGAAAGGCCAGTGACGCGCGCCCGTGACTGGGCGAACGTGACAGGGATAACCGCGCGTCGGCTCCGGTGGCGCAGCGATGCCGCCGACGTCAATGCCGGCGACCCGTTCTAGCTGGCGTTTGTCGCACGCGATCGTGGCCGAGCGGGATCGCGGCGATCGCCGCCGGTCGTCCCACGTCAGGCCCGTGAAGCACACCCCGCCGGTTGTCCCTGAGAAAGTTGTGGGTAAGTCTTGATTCGATGGTTATTCGACGCCGCCGGAGGAAATGGGCACGTAGAGAAATCAGGGTCGCCGACCCCGCGATGCGCCGAACCATTATGGGCACCGCGATCGGGAACTTCATGGAGTGGTACGACTTCGGGGTCTACGGGTACATCGCGACCACGATCGCCCAGGTGTTCTATCCCGGCAAGAACGTCAGCGGAGTCCACCTCATCGCGACCTTCGGAACGCTCGCGGCGGCGTTCGTCGTGCGTCCGCTCGGCGGGTTCATCTTCGGTCCGCTGGGCGACCGGATCGGGCGCCACCGCGTCCTGGTGGTCACCATCCTGATGATGACGGTGAGCACGACCGTGACCGGCCTGCTGCCCACCTACAGCACCATCGGCATCTGGGCGCCGATCCTGCTCGTCCTCGCGCGAATATTCCAGGGCCTGTCGACCGGTGGTGAATACGTCGGCGCCATGACCTATCTCGTCGAGCAGGCCCCCGATCACAAACGCGGCATGATGGTCGGGTTCCTGCCGATGGGCAATCTAGTGGGGTTCGTCCTGGCGGGGTTGCTGGTGACCGGGCTGCAGACCTGGCTGCCCGAGGACGCCATGCTGACCTACGGCTGGCGGATTCCGCTGCTGTTGGGCTTGCCTTTCGGGCTGGTCGCGCTGTTCCTGCGGCTGCGGCTCGAGGAGTCCTCGGCCTACCAGAGCGCCCACGACGACGCGCACGCGGGCGACCAGGGCCGTCAACAGATTCACCGCACCATCGTCGAGCAGTGGCGACCCATGCTGATCTGCGCGGCGCTGGTGCTGACCTCCCAGGTCGCCGACTTCATGCTCACCGGATACCTGCCGACGTACCTGCGGCTGTTCGTGCGCGTGGGCCACACCGCCGGACTCGTCATGATCGTGACCACGTTGGCGATCCTGATGGGCACGGTGGTGCTAGTCGCGGCCTTGTCCGATCGCATCGGCGTCAAACCCATCATGTGGACGGGGTGCGGCCTGCTGATCGTCGCCTCCATCCCGGCGTTCCTGCTCATCCGCTTCGGCGGCATCTACCCGGTGATCTTCATCGGCGTGCTGCTGATCGGCCTGATGGAGCTGTGCTTCGACAGCACCGGGCCGGCCATGCTGCCGGCGCTGTTCCCCACCAACGTGCGCTACGGCGCGCTGGCCATCTCCTACAACATCTCGATTTCACTCGTCGGCGGCATCACGCCGCTGATCGCCCAGGCTCTGGTTTCGGGCACCGGCAACGTGATGGTGCCGGCCTACATGCTGATCTTCGGGGGCGTGGTGGGCGCGATCACGCTGCTGTTCACCCCCGAGGTCGCCGGCAAGCCGTTGCCGGGCTCCGGGCCCGCGGTCGAAACCGAGCGGGAGGCTCGCGCGCTCGCCGACGACGTCCGCTAGCGACCGTCCCGCGGCGGATGGCCGTTTGGGCCGCCACCCGCTGTGGCTATTAGGAGGTAGGCCGTCCCTCCGGTGGGCGGCGCGACGGCAACAGTTGGGGGCGACACGCATGGAACCGATATCACCGACGGATGCGCTGTTCCTCATCGGCGAATCACGCGAACATCCGATGCACGTGGGCGCGCTACAGCTCTTCGAGCCGCCCGAGGATGCCGGCCCGCATTTCGTCCGCGAGTCCTATCAGGCGATGCTCGAATGCACCGACGTGCAACCGGCCTTCAGCAAGCGTCCGGCCTTCTTCGGCGGCGTCACCAACGTCGCGTGGTCCTTCGACAAGGAGGTCGAGCTCGACTACCACCTTCGCCGTTCCGCGCTTCCGGAACCGGGACGGGTGCGAGACCTCCTGGAGCTGGTTTCCCGGCTGCACGGCAGCCTGCTCGACCGGCACCGCCCGATGTGGGAGGCGCACCTGGTCGAGGGCCTGCAGGACGGGCGGTACGCCGTGTACACGAAGTACCACCACTCCCTGATGGACGGCGTCTCGGCGCTTCGCCTGATGCAGCGGGCCTTCACCTCCGATCCCGACGACGACGAGGTGCGGGTCCCGTGGAGCATGGCGCCGCGCAAGCGCGGCGGACGCAGAAGTCCGTCCCTGTTCGGGCGGGTGGGCCGCACCGCGGGGTCGGCGCTGGCGCTGGCGCCGTCCACGCTGAAGCTCGCGCGGGCCGCGCTGCTCGAACAACAACTCACGCTCCCGTTCCAGGCGCCGCGGTCGATGTTCAACGTCCGGATCGGCGGTGCGCGGCGGGTGGCGGCCCAGTCCTGGGCGTTGGAGCGCATCAACGCGGTCAAGGCGGCCGCCGGCGTCACGGTCAACGACGTCATTCTCGCCATGTCGGCCGGGGCCCTGCGCGCTTACCTGCTGGATCAGAACGCGCTGCCGGACGCCCCACTGACCGCGATGGTCCCGGTGAATCTGCGCAAGGACGACGACGACCGCGGCGGGAACATGGTCGGTACCTTCCTGTGCAACCTCGCCACCGATCTCGACGATTCGGCGAGACGGCTCGAGGTCATCAGCGCATCCATTCGCGACACCAAAGAGGTGTTCTGGCAGCTGCCGCCGGTTCAGCAGTTGGCCCTATCCGCCTTCAACATCGGGGGCCTGTTCCTCGGGTTGGTCCCCGGCTACCTTTCCGCGGCCTCGCCGCCGTTCAACATCGTCATCTCGAACGTGTCGACGGGTCGCTCGGAGCAGCTGTACTGGCGCGGGGCCCGCCTGGACGGAAACTATCCGCTGTCCATTCCCCTCGACGGCCAGGCGGTCAACATCACGGTGACCAACAACGCTGACAACCTCGACTTCGGCCTGGTCGGCTGCCGGCGCAGCGTCCCGCACCTGCAGCGGATGCTCGGTCATCTAGAGGAGTCGTTGAAGGACCTGGAGATCGCCACGGGTGCCTGAGATGCCGTGCGCCACAGTCCTTTTCGGATCGGCGGTCAGGGCAGCTTGATCACCGACACGTACATCTCGACGATCGGGCGGAAGAGGTCCACGTCATCGAGTTGACTGCCCAACACCACCGAGTCGCTGGTGGCGACGAGGACCTGGGCGAACGTCGACGCGGGGATCAGCAACGTCCCGCCGAGCCGGTCGATGCCCGCCACGATGAACTTGGCCAGCGCCTCGACGGCCTCTGATCGCTTGGCGGCCACGCGTTCCCGCGCCTCGGGGTTGCGCAGCAGGTACAGCATGAACTCGTGACCCAGCGCGGCGTGCTCCGCCCCGCGATCGCGGCTGAGCTGGCTCCAGCGCTTGGCGATCTCGTCGAGCTCGCGCGCACCGACCTGCGTCGCCGGCGCCATCACCTCGGTGAAGTTGACGAAGTACCGGCGCCAGTAGCGGTCGCTGACCGCCAGAAACAGGTCTTCCTTCGTCGAGAAGTGTTTGTAGATCGCGCCTTTCGTGTATCCGGCGGCGTGGGCGATATCGTCGAGCGTCGCGGCGACGAACCCCTTTTCGCCGAAGACCTCCTCGGCGGCATCGACCAATAGCGAGCGAGTGTGCTCGAGGCGGCGCTCTCGCGTCCAACGCTCAACCATGCGCCAGATTCTGCCAGAGCTTGCGAGAAGCTATTCCGTTTCTCAGATACTCGTGAGTATATTGCTCGGAGCGTGGAATGCCGACCCCGGAGGACACCAGCGTCATGAGCGATCTCGCGAACAGGAACCAGCCGTCGTCCGTCACCGAGCCACTGCCCGGCGCGGGCGAACTCGGCGCGCAGGCCGCGTCGCCGGTGCGACCGATCAAGATCTGGGCCGCCGCCGGTGGCGCGCTGCTGGTGCTCCAGCTCTACGTGTGGATCCGGTGGATCACCGGCCCGTATTTCGAACGGGTGCCGTCGGGGCCGAGCGAGCCGCCGATGTACATGAAGGTGCCGCTCATGGCGAACGCGGTGGTGCTGTGGATCGCGCTGCCGGTCGTCGTGTGGTGGTTCTTCATCAGGCCGTGGCGGCGCGAGCGGCGGATCACGCTGGACGGCATGCTCGTGCTGTCGATGGGCCTGATGTTCTTCCAGGATCCGCTGCTGAACTACTTCAACACGTGGTGCACCTACAACACCTGGCTGTTCAACCGCGGCTCCTGGTCGTCGAACATTCCCGGTTGGGTCTCCCCGGAGGAGCCGGGCCGTCAGGTGTCCGAGCCGTTGTTGACCAACGCTCCGGGTTACGCCTACGGCGTCCTGCTGATCACGATCGTCGGGTGTTGGATCATGCGCAAAATCAAGACGCGCTGGCCGAACATCAGCAATCTTCGGTTGGTCCTCGTCACCTACGCGCTCGCGTTTGTCTTCGATTTCGTCATGGAGGGTCTGGTCCTGCTACCGATCGGCTTCTACACCTACCCCGGCGCCATCAGGTCCGTGTCGATCAATGCCGACACCTACTACCAATGGCCGGTCTACGAAGGCCTGATGTGGGGTGGTGTGCAGGCCGCGCTGTGCTGTCTGCGCTTCTTCACCGACGATCGCGGCCGCACCGTCGTCGAACGCGGATTGGACCACGTGCGAGGCGGATTCGCCAGACAGCAGTTCACGCGCTTCCTGGCGATCTTCGCCGGCGTCAGCTCGTGCTTCTTTTTCTTCTACAACGTGCCCGCGCAATGGATCGGAATGCACTCCGACCCGTGGCCCCAAGACCACCAGAAGCGTTCGTACTTCAACGGCGGCATCTGCGGCGACGGCACGGACACGCCATGCCCGAATCCCGCTCTGCCCATACCCACCAAGCGTTCCGGGTACGTCGACGTGCACGGCCATCTCGTCCTCCCGCCGGGCGGCCAGCTGCCGGAGGTCGTCCCCTTCGAGCGCGCGCGAGGGCGCTAGGTGCTGACGAATTCCCAGACCACCGTGCGCCCGGCGTCGGAGGCGCCGTTCTATCGGCCCGCCGGCGATGAGGTGGAGGTGTTCCGCGCCGCCGCCCGCCGCGGCCTGCCGGTGCTGCTGAAGGGCCCGACGGGATGTGGCAAGACCCGGTTCGTGGAGGCGATGGCCCACGCGCTCGGCCGCAACCTGATCACCGTCGCGGCGCACGAAGACATGACGTCGGCCGACTTGGTCGGGCGTTTCCTTCTCAAAGGGGGAGAAACGGTCTGGGTGGACGGGCCGTTGACGCGGGCCGTTCGCGAGGGCGCGATCTGCTACCTGGACGAGATCGTCGAGGCGCGCCAGGACACCACGGTGGTCATCCATCCGCTCGCCGATCATCGCCGCGAGCTTCTGGTCGATCGCCTGGGAACGACGGTGCCCGCGGCACCGGGATTTCAACTGGTCATTTCCTACAATCCCGGCTACCAGAGCGTGCTGAAGAACATCAAAGAGTCGACCCGGCAGCGATTCGTGGCCATCGAACTCGACTTCCCGCCCGTCGAGGCCGAGACGGAAGTCGTTGCCCACGAAGCGGGAATCGACGACGCGACGGCGCGCGCCCTGGTCACCGTGGGCAACGCGATCCGAAAGCTCGATGGCTCACCGCTGCGCGAAGTGTCGTCCACCCGCACGCTGATCCTGGCCGGCAGCCTGGTCGCCGAAGGACTCAGCCTGCGCAGCGCCGTCCAGGCGGCGATCGTGCGGATCCTCTCCGATGACCGGGAGGTCGTCACGGCGCTCGGCGAGCTCGTCGATTCCCTGCTGCCGCCAAGGTGATGAAAACCGTTGGCACGCAACGGTATCGGTTCCTCGCCACCCACCTGGCCGGCCGGGCCGTCGACGTCGCCCAGGCGGCGCCCGGCCAGGACGCCTACACGAACGGCGACGTCATCTTCGTCCCGGCCGCCGACTCCGGGCAGCAGCGCCGGCAGGTGCTGGTCCAGGCCGCGCTGCTCGGCGCGGGCAGCCTGGATCGGCGGCTGGTGAAGCGGCTGCGGGGCCGGCCGGCGATCGCGCGCCGCTACCTCGCGCTGGAAGGCCACCGGGTGCTCGCCGAACTCGCCCCCACCGTTGCGCTGGCAGCGGCACTTCGCCCCGACGGTGAGCCCCGCACCACGACCGCGGACGGGTCCCTCGAAATGGCCAGGGGCACAAGCCGAATCGCGGACCCTCCGGCGTGGTTCGGTGTCATCCGGCCGGCCCAACTCCTGGCGTCGTCCGACAGCGGGGCCGCGCCGGCCACGGATACGAACCTGCGGACGGCGATCGAGCTCGTCGCCGAGCGGGAGCCCGACGACGAGGACGACGCCGCCTCCGAGGAAAGCAAGGTCCTCAAGCTGTTCGAGAACCCGCTGTTCAGTTCGCGGGCACTGATGGACTTTCTGCGAAAACTGTTGGGCGAGGCGCCGTCGCGCGGCGACGACCCGTCGGGCGGGGAGTTTGAGGCGCGCTCGATTCGGCCGGCACGAGCGGTCGGCGCGTCAGCCCGTCCACTTCCGACGCGCATCAATTTCGTCGGCGACCGGCCCGGCGCGGCGCTGGGAATCGGCGGTGCACTGCATCCGGAATGGGACGTCTTCAACAACCGCTATCGGGCGGACTGGTGCCGCGTCATCGATTTTCCGCTCACCGAGCCCACCCACATCTCGGCCGCGCAGGTCGCGCACGACGACGAGCTGCGGCGACGATTGGCACGCGTCGGTCTCGGCCCCAAGCTCCTACGTGCGCGCCCCGACGGTGACGAGATCGACATCGAGGCGCTCGTCGATCTCTTCGTCGACCTGCGCTCCGGTTGTTCACCCACGGACGCCGTCTACACCCAGCGCCGCAACGTCGTTCGGAACCTCGGCGTCCTCATCCTGCTCGACGCGTCCGGATCGGCCACCGACGCCGACCAGCGGGGGAACAGGGTCCACGACCACCAGCGGCGCGCGGCGGCAACCGTGGCGATGACCCTGGAGGAACTCGGCGACCGCGTGGCCATCTACGCGTTTCGGTCCCACGGGCGGCACGCCGTGCACCTGCCGGCGATCAAAACGTTCGGACAGCGCTTCGGCGCCCCGCAACGCGCGCGGCTCAATCAGCTTGAGCCGTCGGGGTATACGCGCCTGGGTGCGGCGATCCGCGGCGCGGGCGAGATACTCAACACCGAGTCCGGCACACCCAACCGGCTGCTTCTTGTCCTGTCCGACGGGTGCCCCTACGACGACGGCTACGACGGTCGCTACGCGGAGGCCGACGCGAACAAGGCGCTCGAGGAACTCCGTGGCGACGGCGTGGCCTGCCTGTGCCTGTCCATCGGGAGCGCCACCGCCGCCGAAGAGCTCGAGCGCGTCTTCGGCTCCGCGCGCTACGTCAGCGCCGCGACCCTGGCCGAGGTGAGTCCGCGGATGGACGAGATGTTCCTGACGGCGCTACGCGAGCGCGCCGCACCGGGGCCGGCGTGAGGGTGGGATTGCTACCACGGCACCTACTGTAAGGTCCACGGTAAGACCGCGCATGCCCGCTTCGGGGAAGGGTGAGCCATGCCAAGCATTGTTGACACGCGAAATCGGCCACGGCCCGACGTCGATCTGACCGACGGCGCCTTCTACGCGGGCGACTCGCGCCCGGTCTATCGGTGGATGCGCGAGAACGAGCCGGTCTTTCGGGACCGCAACGGGTTGGCCGCCGCGGCGACGTATCAGGCCGTGATCGACGCCGAGCGGGCGCCCGAGCTGTTCTCCAACGCCGGCGGTATCCGGCCGGACCAGGACGCGCCGCCCATGATGATCGCGATGGATGACCCCGCCCACCTGTTGCGGCGCAAACTCGTCAACGCGGGCTTCACCCGGAAACGCGTCAAGGACCGGGAGGCCTCGATCGGCGCGCTGTGCGACGCCCTGATCGACAACGTCTGCGAACGCGGCGAGTGCGACTTCGTCTGGGACCTTGCGGCCCCGCTGCCCATGGCGGTCATCGGCGACATGCTCGGGGTGCTGCCCGAGGAGCGGCAGATGTTTCTGCGCTGGTCCGACGACATGGTCACCATGCTCAGCAGCACGACCGCGCAAGAGGACTTCCAGGTGTCCATCGACGCCTTCGCCGCCTACACCGAATACATGACGAGCATGATCGCGGCGCGCAAGGCCGAGCCGACCGATGACTTGGTCAGCGTGCTGGTGCACGCGGAGGTCGACGGCGAGAAGCTCGCCGACCACGAGATCGTGACCGAGGTGTTGTTGTTGCTCATCGGCGGCGACGAGACCACCCGGCACACGCTGTCCGGCGGCACCGCGCAGATCCTGCGCCACCCGCGACAGCACCGGCAACTGGTCGACGACGTGGCGCTGCTGCCCAACGCGATCGAAGAGATGCTCAGGTGGACCGCGCCGGTCAAGAACATGGCCCGCACCATGACCGCCGATCTCGAGTTCCACGGCACCCAGCTCGCGCGGGGCGAGAAGATCATCCTGCTCTTCGAATCGGCGAACTTCGACGAAGCCGTGTTCGGGGATCCCGAGAGCTTCCGGATCGACCGCTACCCCAACAACCATCTGGCGTTCGGCTTCGGAACCCATTTCTGCCTGGGCAACCAGCTGGCGCGTCTGGAGCTCTCGATGATGCTCGAGCGACTACTCAAACGCCTGCCCGACATGGAGCTGGCGTCTCAGGACCCGCTGCCGCTGCGGCCGGCCAACTTCGTCAGCGGCCTCGAGCGCATGCCGGTCACGTTCACGCCCTCGGCGCCGTCGGGCCGCTGAGCTGGAACCCAGCGTGAAAGTTATTGTTGGACAGCGTTATCCGCGTCGGTGGTGTAGTCCAAGTAGACGCTGGTGCCGTTGGGGCGGGCGTGGATCGTGCAGTGATCGGCGAGGCGGTGCATCAGCGTGATGCCACGCGAGGCGCGGGGATCGGTGGTCTGCCTCGACGAGGGCTTGCGCCAACTTCCGCGATCGCTGACGCATACCCGGATTGACTCGGCGCCGGGATCGTAGCTGGCCTGCAATTTCATTGCGCCGGCCTCGCGACGGGAGCGGTAGGCGTGCTCGACGCAATTGGCCAACGCCTCGTTCACCCCCAGAACGACGTCCTCACGAATGTCCTCCGGCGCGCGCACCTCGTGCCGCAGCCAGTGTTGCAAAACATGGCGCCACTTCGCCGCCGTGTCGGGGCGCGCTGTGCCGGCGAGCGTCAAGCGCACCGGCGCGGCTGTCTCCGGCAGTAGCGGACTCATGAGAGCCGGATACCCAGATGCGGTTGCGGCGATAACCTTCTCGCGGTATCGCTTCGGCCACAGACCGGTTTCCATCCAGGATCGCCTGGTCACGGCGCCGGGAGGCGGTCAGCGCCGACGGCGCGGCGTCAGCACCGGCGTCACGAGGTCGCCGGTGTCGAGGTAGCTGTCGAGGTTGCGGATCGCCAGCAGCGCCATCGCCCGGCGGGTCCGGGCCGTGGCGCTGCCGATGTGCGGGAGAAGGACCACGTTGTCCAGGTCGCACAGTTCGGCCGGCACATGCGGCTCGTCGGCGTAGACGTCCAGGCCGGCCCCCGCCAGCCCGCCGCCGACGAGCAGCTCCACCAGCGCGTCCTGATCGACGACGCTGCCCCGGGCGATGTTGATCAGATACCCCTCGGGACCCAAGGCCGCCAGCACGGAGCGGTCGACCAGCTTGTGGGACTCGTGGTCGCCCGTGGTGGCGACGACCAGCACGTCGACCGACTCGGCGAGCTCCACAGCCGACGCGGCGTAGCGGTAGGGCGACCCGTCGATGCGACGCCGGTTGTGATACGCGATGGCGCAATCGAATCCGAGCAGCCGGGTGGCGATCGCCGAACCGATGCGGCCCAGGCCGAGGATGCCCACCTGGAGGCCGCTGACGTCCCTGGCGTACGGGAACCGGCCCTCGCGCGCCCAGCGGCCCGCCCGCACGTAGCGGTCGGCGGCGCCGAAGCGGCGCAGGGTCATCAGCATCAGGCCCAGCGCCGTGTCGGCGACCGTGTCCGACAGCACGTCCGGGGTGTTGCTCACGCCGATGCCCCGGCGCTTCGCCGCCGCCAGGTCGATCAGGTCCACCCCGGCCCCGTCGTTGACGATGGCCTCGAGGTTGGGCAGCGCGGCGATGGTGTCGGCGTCGACGCCCGGCGGTCCCCACGTCAGCAGCACGCGCACGTCGGCTCCGTGCTCGGCCAGGAATCGGGCTCGCGCCGGGCCGTCGGGAAGCTTCGCAATGTCGTAGCGCGCCGCCAGTTCTGCTGCCAGCGTCGGCTCCAGCTCGCCGACCCTCAGCACGCCGCTCAGATCCTTGGCCGTCACGTCCCCATCATGCGTGAAGCCCGCGCGGTATCCAGCGACGGGCCGCGTGGGAAGCAATCGCGATGCGGGACGGTTGAACCGCGAATGCGCATCGGAGTCGTCTTTCCGCAGACCGAGCTCGGACCGGACCCCGCCGTCCTACGCGCCTACGCCGAGCGCGTCGAAGAACTCGGGTTCGCCCACATCCTGGCCTACGACCATGTCGTCGGCGCCGACACGACCGTGCACCGGGGCTTCGAGGGCCCCTACGACATCGACTCGACGTTTCACGAGCCGTTCGTCATGATGGGCTACCTGGCCGCGGTCACCAGCCTGGAACTCGTCACGGGCGTCATCATTTTGCCGCAGCGGCAGTCGGTGCTGGTGGCCAAGGAGGCCGCCGAGGTCGACCTGCTCACCGGCGGGCGCTTGCGGCTCGGTGTCGGATTGGGCTGGAACGCCGTGGAGTACGAAGCGCTCGGGGAGACGTTCACCAACCGCGGAAAACGTTCCGAAGAACAGGTCGAGCTCATGCGCATGCTGTGGACGCAGCGATCGGTCACCTTCAAGGGCAAGTACCACACCGTGACCGGCGCGGGCCTGGCCCCCCTGCCCACCCAGCGGCCGATCCCGGTGTGGTTCGGGGCGGCCTCCGATCGGGCCTACGAACGCGCCGGTCGCCTCGGCGACGGGTGGTTTCCGATGACCGCGCCGGGCCCCGACCTGGACCACGCGCTCGCGCAGGTGAACCGGGCGGCCGAGGCGGCGGGCCGGGACCCGCGGAGCATCGGCATGGAAGGCCGGGTCAGCTGGACCGGTGACCCCGACAAGCTCGCCGCCGACATCGCCGCGTGTAAAGCCGCCGGGGCCAGCCATCTGTCGGTGAACACCATGAAGGCCGGCTTCGCGCACGTCGACGACCACCTCGCCGCATTGGAACGAGTGGCCGCCGACCTGAGCTAGCGTCCCGCGTCAGGCGCGCGCGTCCGCGGAGAGCTGAGCGACCAGGCTCAGGTGCGCGTTGCGGCGGTGGGGTTTTGACGGCTTGCCCTCGTCCCCAACGGATTCCGTCTCGAACGTTTCGCGGAGATGAACCTCCCCGCCCATGGCGGTATGCCGCCGCTCCCAGTCGCTGATCGCCTGATGGGCCGCATGGTCGAGATAGGTCGTGAGCAGGTGCAGCGTCACCGACGTGCGTTCCGGGATGGACGCCAGGACACCGGTCAGCCTCGGCAACGACAGGAACGTGCACGCCCCCTCGACGACGACGTGCCATCCATCCCCCACGGGCTTGGCCTCGATCCGGGCGCGCACCACCCGCCAACCGGTCACGATGACGGCCAAGGCGAGTCCGATCATGACGCCGTGCAGCAGGTTGAGAAAGACGACGCTGGTGATGGTCACCAGGTAGACGGCGAGATCACCGTTGCGCAAGGCGGTTTCGATGTGCGCCGGTTTGAGCAGTTCGATCCCGATGACGATGAGTAGGCCGGCAAGCGCAGCGGTCGGGATCTTTTCGACCAGCCCGGCGAAGGGCACGGCGAAGAGCAGGATCCAGAACCCGTGCATGATCGTCGAGGCACGCGTTCTCGCACCGGCGTTCACGTTGGCCGCACTGCGCACGATGACACCGGCGATGGGCAGCCCACCGATCGCCCCCGATGCGATGTTCGCGGCGCCCTGCCCGATCAGCTCGCGGTTGAAGTCGGTTCGCGGTCCGTTGTGCATGCGATCGATCGATACCGCAGTCAGCAGGCTCTGAACGCTGGTGATCAGGGTGACCGTGATGACGGCGATCACGACGGCGCCCCAATTCCCGTGCGGCAGCGTCGGTAATTGCAGCGCGTCGAGCACCGAGCCGTTCAGCACGATCCGGGATACGTGGAAGGGGAACACCACCGAGATCGCCGTGACCACCACGATGGCGACCAGTGGCCCGGGGATGCCGGCCACCCGCGCCGGAGCCCAGCGCCAGGCGACGAGGATGGCGATCACCAGCAGCCCCAGCACCAGCCCCGGCCGGTGGGCGCCGACGATCTGCGCGGGCAGCCCGGTGACATTGCTCCATGCCGAGCTTTCCGAGGCGCCGCCCAGCAGCACGTGCACTTGCTGTAGCGCAATCGTGATCCCGATGCCGGCCAGCATGGCGTGCACGACGACCGGCGAGATCGCCAGTGCGGCGCGTGCAATTCGGCTGAATCCCAACACAACTTGCAGGATTCCGGCGACGACCGTGATGAAACATGTGATGCCCCAGCCGAACTGATGGACGACATCGGCGACGATGACGGTCAGTCCGGCGGCGGGCCCACTGACCTGCAGCGGCGATCCGCCGATCCATCCTCCGACGATGCCCCCGACGATCGCCGCGATCAAGCCGGCGAGAACGGGCGCATCCGAAGCGATTGCGATCCCGAGGGACAACGGGAGCGCCACCAGGAAAACCACCAGCGATGCGGGCAGGTCGTATTGGGCGATCTCGCGGAACCGGTCAATGCGGGACGATACGCCCTGCTCCACGCCTTGCCGACCCGACGATTCAGCGTGTTGCAAGAGCTTCTCCTGAATTCGTCAATGACGGTGGACTTTTGGGGTATCCATCCGACAACGGCAACCGGAACACTTCGTAAAGCCGTGCGGCCCAGGCGATTCAAATTCACTGAACATCATTGTTCAGCGGGGCGTGCCTGGCCTCTGCGTACGAAAGTAGGTGGGCAACCAAGACCGGTCAACCGGACGGGCCGGGCGCATATCGAATGCAAATGTTTGCGCGGGCCCGTCAGCGGTGCCGCAAATCTCTCATTCCAGAACGAAGACCGGGATCTGTCGTGCCGTCTTGGTTTGGTATTCCGCGTAGGGAGGAAAGGCCTCAACGGCCCGCTGCCACCACTCGTCGCGCTCGGGCCCCTCGAGTTCGCGAGCCGTGAGCGTGGCGACCTTGTCGCCGTCTTGCAGCGTCACCGTCGGGTTCGCCTTGACGTTGGCGTACCACGCGGGATGCTCGGGGGCGCCACCGTGGGACGCGACGATGACGTAGCGGCCGTCCTTCTCGACCCGCATCAGCGGTACATAACGCCGTTTGCCGGACTTCGCCCCCGTGACGGTCAGCAGGACGATGGGCCGGTCGAAGACCTCGACCCCGTCGGTGGTGCCGCGGCCCAGGATTTGTTCGGTCTGCTCGCGGACCCAGCCCCTGGGGCTCAGCTCGATGTGGTCGCCCATAACGACAGTGAACACCACCGCCTGCTCCGGCGGAGCGGGTACAGTCGAGTCGACACTTACATAAGCTAACTAATCAGGCGTTCGTGGCCGAGAGGAGATTGGCGTGGCCCGCACCGAGAACGACACGTGGGATCTGGCGTCCAGCGTCGGAGCCACCGCGACAGCGGTCGCCGCACAGCGCGCGATCGCCTCCCAAGGCCCGGACGCCCTGCTGAACGACCCCTGGGCCGACCCGCTCGTGCGCGCCGTCGGCACCGAGACCTTCATCAAGCTCCTCGACAGCCCGCTCGACCGCAGCGACGATCCGCTGCTGAACCGCCAGGCCGTCAAGGAACAGATCACGGTGCGCACCCGGTTCTTCGACGACTTCTTCCTGCAAGCGACGGGCTCGGGCATCCGGCAAGCCGTCATCCTGGCGTCCGGACTGGACACCAGGGCCTACCGGCTGGCCTGGCCCGCGGGCACGATCGTCTACGAGATCGACCAACCCGAGGTCATCGAGTTCAAGACGCGGACGCTGGCCGGCCTGGGTGCCGCGCCGGGCGCGGAGCGGCGGACGGTTCCGATCGACCTGCGAGACGATTGGCCGGCGGCGCTCGCGGATGCCGGATTCGACGCCGCACAACCGACCGCCTGGAGCGCCGAGGGCCTGCTCGTCTACTTGCCGCCCGAGGCGCAAGACCGCCTGTTCGACAACATCGCCGCCGCGTCGGCGACCGGCAGCCGGATCGCCACAGAACACTTGGACCTGCGCAAGATTCCGTCGGATTGGGCACAGAAGCTGACCGAGCGGTCACGGCGCATCGGGTCCAGCATCAATCTGGCCGAGCTTTTCTACACCGGCGAGCGCAACACCGCGGCCGAATACCTCGCCGCGCGCGGGTGGCAGACCGACATCCGGACCACCGAGCAGGCCTTCGCCGCCCAGGGGTTCGGCGTGCCCAACGATGAGCTGGCCTCGTTCGGCGACGCGTCGGGCTACCTGACCGCGACACTTCGGTAGCAGCCACCACGGGCATCGCCGGGCCGATCCCCCGCTATATCAACCTTGTTGACACATATCAGGTTGGTTGATATCAATGGTGGTATGACTCAGCCAACGCAAGAGATGTTCGAAGCTGCTTACCGGGGCGAGGCCCCCGAGATGGGCGAGGGCAACCGGCCGCCATGGAGCATCGGTGAGCCGCAGCCCGAGATCGCGGCCCTCATCGAGGCCGGCAAGTTCCACGGCGACGTGCTCGACGCCGGTTGCGGTGAGGCGGCGGTGTCGCTGTACCTCGCCGAACGCGGTTTCACCACGGTGGGCCTGGACCAGTCGCCCACCGCCATCGAGTTGGCGCGCGAGAAGGCCGCCCGGCGCGGCCTGACCAGCGCCAGCTTCGACGTCGCGGACATCAGTGCCTTCACCGGGTACGACGGCCGCTTCGGAACCATCGTCGACAGCACCCTGTTCCACTCGATGCCCGTCGAGCTGCGCGACGGCTATCAGCAGTCGATCGTGCGGGCCGCCGCGCCCGGAGCGTCGTACTTCGTGCTGGTCTTTGACCGCGCCGCCATGCCGGCCGATGGCCCGGTCAACGCGGTCACCGAAGACGAACTGCGCGACGCGGTCTCCAAGTACTGGGTGATCGACGAGATCCGCCCGGCACGTATCCACGCCAACGTGCCGGAGAGCTTTCTGGAAGGCTTCCAGGCCTTCGCCGGTGCCGACATCCGTGACGAGGGCAACGGCCGCAAGTCCGTAGGGGCCTGGTTACTGTCCGCGCATCTCGGTTAGCGGCGTGACCTACGGGCCGTCCCAGCTCTCCGGCAGCATCGGCAGACGGGCGCCGTCGCCGGGCTGATCGCCG
This sequence comes from Mycobacterium sp. 3-98, assembly GCF_035918355.1. Classification (NCBI taxonomy): domain Bacteria; kingdom Bacillati; phylum Actinomycetota; class Actinomycetes; order Mycobacteriales; family Mycobacteriaceae; genus Mycobacterium; species Mycobacterium sp. 3-98. Next base: position 375,362 of record NZ_CP142360.1, read on the forward strand.
GCCAACGTGATCAGGCCTCCCGCCCGCACGCCGGGCTTGGGCAGCGTCCCGGTGAAACCCTCGATCGCACCAGGGGAGTCCGACGCCAGGGCGCGGACGGGCTGGGACGGGCTCACCGCGCCGGAATCGTCGTCGGCCTCGATGAATTCGTACCGGTAGCCGGGGTCGATGACCGAACGCGGGCGGCGCCGCGACCGTGCCTGCTCCCGTTCCGGTGCGCTCACGCGCGCCGGCGCCGCGGCGCCCTGCGCGGCCGGTAGCTCGGTTCTGGTGCGGCTCTGCGCTTTCGAACCCATGCCGAGGCCGAGGCCGCCCACCATGTAGCCGAAGCCCTCGGCGCCGGTCACCGGAGCGGGGGGCGTGGGGGGCGCCGCGGGCGGCGCGACGGTGGAGACCGTGGTCGCCGGGGCCGACGCCACCGACGTGACCGGCGCCGCCGGTGAGGCCGGGGCCATCGGAGCCATCGCCGGCGCAACCGACACCAGCGGCGGCTGCATCCCCACCACGGCGGGTTGCGGGGCGGCGACGGGCGCCGGGGCCGGCGCAGCCACCCCGGCCAGCCCCGCCAGACCCGCCAGTCCGGCGAGTCCTCCCAGGCTGGTGATGGACAGGCTCAAGCCGACCTGCAACAGCAGCGGCAGCTCCTGGAGGATGAACCGCAGCGTCCTGATCGTCCAGTTGATGATCCGGAAGGTCTGCCAGGCGATGAAATAATTCATCAGCGCCGGGAATGTGGACGGGTTGAGCAGACCTGACGCGTTCTGCTGAAGCCACGCCAGCGCCTGGGCGTTTCCGTTGAAGAAGTTCCCCAGATTCTGCAGATACTCCGACGGGCTCCAGTTCGGCTGTCCCTGGCCGGGGATCTTTTCGCCGTCGGGCCCGAAGAGCATCTCCCAGATCTCTTCGGGTGTGGGCAATTGGAACGACCCCTGCCCGCCGCCGCCGCCTGACCCAGTTCCGGTCCCGCCGCCCGCCCCAGTTCCGGTCCCGGTGCCGGTCCCCGCGCCGGCCCCGGTTCCAGTGCCGGTCCCCTTGCCACCGCCCGACCCGGCGCCGCTGGTCAATTGCACGGCTTCGGTCGTGACCTGATAGGTGCTCATCGTGGTGGCCGCCTGGGTCCACATCCGCGCGTAGTCGGCCTCGTTGAGCGCAATCGGAATCGTATTGACCCCAAAGAAATTCGTTGCCACCAAGGCGGCGTGCATGGCATGGTTGGCGGCCAACTCGGGCAGCGTCGGCATCGCGGCCAGGGCGGCCGTGTAAGCGGTGGCCACCCCCTGATGTTGGGCGGCCGCCTCGGCGCTCAGCGTGCCGGCCAGCTCCAGCCAGGCCAGGTACGGCATGTGCGCGGCGACATACGTTTCCGCGGTCGGGCCATCCCACACCCCGGCCGATCCGGTCAGTACCGCCGTCAATTCCGTTGCCGCCGACTGGTATTGGGAGCTCAGGGCGGCCCAGGTGCCCGCCGCGGCGAGCAGCGGGCCCGGCCCGGGACCACTGCTCAGCAACGTCGAATGCACCTCGGGGGGCAGCGCCATCCATACCGGAGCGGTCATCGTCAGCCGCCTGCCCCCAGGTACGTCGCCGCGTCCGCCGCGTCCTGGGCGGCGTAACCGACGCCCGCGAGGCTCACACCCAGCCCGGCCCGGCCCAACACCTCGACGCCCTTGGCCGCCGCGGCCGTATGCTGGCTGCCCCTGCCGCTGAAAACCGCGGCGGCTCCGAGCGATACCGGATCGGCCGCCGGTGGAACCACCGCCGAGACCACCGGGGCGGCGGCCGCGTGTGCGGCCGCGAGCTGGGCGGTGATGGCCTCCACCGCCGCGCTCGTCGCGGCCAGGCCCTCGGGAAGGACTCGTAGCGTCATAGCGGCCACTCCTCACATCGGTTTCTGCCCATGAACATCGCCGCCACCCAGGCGAGCAGACCGGCTGACAATCCGAAAACCAGATGCCAGCCGGCCTTTTCGAGCAGCCCGCTCGACACCCAGGTCGACACATGACCGCCGGCGCGCAGGCCGAACACCGAACTGGCCAGTGCGACAAGATGAATCGGGGCGGCGGCTGGCGCCAACAACCATCGCCGCACCCGCACCGCCGGCAGCGCGGCGGCGGTGTACAGCAACGCCGCCGCGGCCACATAGCGACTACTCCACAACGGGTCGCCCCACCCGTGCATCGGCAACGTCGCCACCGTGGAGGCCGCCCCGACCACGAGTACCGTCTCGCGCCGGACGGTTACCAGCGCCACCGCCACCAAGAGGGTCAGCCAGACCAATCCACGGTGCCCGGGCAGGCCCAGCGGGATCCGGACATCGGTGGAGGCGACGATCGTGGCGGCGGCAAGCAGGGGGAACACCGCCTCGCGGGCGGCCATGAAGCCGGCCGCGGGGCGTTGCATCACGGTCATCCGGAAAGCATAAATTGCGAGCAGCTACCCTGACCCTCATTTGCGGCGTATTCACAGGATAGGATCCGAAAATGCGCAGCTATACGCCGTCGCTTCGGGCAGTCGCGGTCCTGGCCGTCAGCGCTGGGATCGCGGCGTGCGGCCCCTCCGGGACCGACAACCGGCTCGTCGTCCAGGACAACCACCGCGTCCTCGACCAGTTCACCATCGCGCAGCTGCAGCAGCTCCCCCAGGTGGAGATCACCACGCCGCAATCGCACGGAGCACAGGCCCAGAAGGGGCCCAGCGTGCGCTCGATTCTCAACGCGGCGGGCGCGGCCGACGCCACCCGGGTCCGGGTCGAGGGGCGTGACCCGGCCCAGACGCTGATCGCCGCCGCGCTCGACGATCAGACCATCCTCAGCTTCACCAAACGCAACACGCTCAAGCTGACGGGCGCGCGGCTCAGCCGCGATCAATGGGTTCGCGATGTCACCGCCCTGGTGGTCAACCCATGACCGAAGCTGTCGCGCTCGCCGGTGTGGACCTGCTCGTCGGCATCGACGACACCGACAACGCCTACACACCCGGCACCGGTCGGCGCGCCCGCGCGCTGCTTCGCGAGTTGGCGGCGGCGGGCCTCGGCGCCCCCGCCGGCGCCACCCGTCACCAGCTGCTCGTCGACGACCGGATCCCCTATACGTCCCACAACTCGAGCGCCTGCCTGGCCTGGCGCAGCGCCGACGGCGACCCCCACGGGGCACGAGGCGAAATCATCGAACTCGCCGGGCGATTCCTGGAACGGGTCTGCCCACCCGACGCCGACCCCGGCCTCGCCGTCGTCATTCCGGGGGATCTCGACGACGCAGCGCCACTCATCGAGTTCGGTCGCCGCGCCAAACGAGAGGTGTTGCATCCCAGCGAAGCCCGCGAACTCGGGGCGGCGCTCGGGGTGCATCTGTCGGGACACGGCGGCACCCATGAGGGCATGACCGGCGCGCTGGCGGCGATCGGACTGCACCTGTCCGGCAACGACGGCCTGTTCATCACCCTGCCCGGCATCCGCAAGCTGCCCCATCACGCCACGCTCGACACCGTCCGCACCCTGACACCGATCGATCTCGCCCGCGACGACCTGCACCGCCAGCCGACACCCGGCGAGGTGATCGAACTGGGCGACTGGGTGCGCCCGGTGCTGCTCGACGGACTGGCCGTCCTGCTTCTCGAGCCGCCGCGCGGTCGGGACGGGGGCGGCAGAGCCTGGCGAACCGCCCCGCGCGCCGTGGTCAAACGGTATTGAGTGTTTCGACGCGTGCGATTCGGGCGACCCTGACAGGAGCCATCGCAGACGTTCGGAGGAGATCCCGGTGGATCAGGAAGTCAACGCCGACTCGCCCGCTGCGCCCCAGGACGCGCGGAAGACAACCGAGGAACAACGCAAACTGCAGGAACAGCTCGAGCACCAGCACGAAGACCCCAACGCGCCGGGTTTGCACCAGTCGCGGCATGACACCCCCGACGAGAGCACGCGATAGGCTCACCGACAACTGTTGATTACCAAGCGTTTTCGGATCCCGATTATTGTCGATCAGCCTTCGCTGTGCTCGATGCGGGCTCGGCGATCGTGGGCGAGCGCCGCGGCCGCCACCCAGGTCAGGGTCAGGCCCCCGAGGGCGGCCGCGGGGATCGCCCACGCGCGCCGGGCCATCAGCGCGTTATTGCACTGGCGCACGTAGTTGTTGCCCGCCGCGTGCGGCGCACCGGCGCTTGCCTTTTGGCCGGGCGGCTTCTTCTCCGCATTGGAGGCCTGGGTCAGATCGGTGGTAAAACCGCTGCCGCATTTGACTTGCCAACCGAACTGGTCGTAGGCCTCGATGAAAACCGGGAACCGGAGCGCGAAAAGTCCGCCGGCCAAGAACACCACCGCCGCGAAGACAATGAGCGGTCCGCGGGTGACCATCCCCCTGAGCCCCTAGGTCATGCACACGTTGGCGAAAAGCAGCACCGGCCAGGACACGATCGAGCCGAGGAACGACACCACCAAATCGACGCCGTGCATGTCGTGCAGATGCGCCGTGTGGGTGCTCGACCAGATCACGCCGACGATCAGGTACGGCGTACCCAGCAGGATGCCCAGTCCCAGCAGTTCGGCGATGCTCAACTGATACTCGAGGAGCTTGCGGAGTCTGGCGAGCATGAGCGTCCCTTTCGCGCGGGCGCCGCCGGAATTGCCGCCGGCCCACACCAAGCGATGAGGACCACCACATTCCGGCGCGCGGACTAGACGCTGAATATGTTAATCCCGATTCGCACGTTTTGGTAGTGCAGGGGACCGGCCGGCGGTGATCGGCATGACGACTTCACGCGGAGATATGCTGCTGCAACAGCACGTTCAGTACCACCGACTCGTCGGTCGCTGCGCACGCATCACAGCAAGTGCAGCGCGGTTCTTCGGAGTGAATTGTCTTTCAGCGACGTTGTCGGATCTCGCCGACCGTGTCGGGCGATGCGGCCGGCCGCCCCAGCACCGTCACTTCCATCAGGCGACGAACCGTGAGTGTGGCGGACTGACTGGTGTCGGGGTACACGAGTCGCCCGATGTCCACCGCGAGCGCGAACGCGGCGTGCACGGCGTACCGCGCGCGTCCCAGGGTGAGTTCCGGTCTTGCCGCGACGGCCAACCGGGCCCAGGATTCGACGGTCGAGCGCTGAATGTTGTAGAGCAGCACCGCATCTGACTCGGGCAGGTTGTGACGCTCGGTGTAATAGACGCACGCGAGCTCGGGGTTGGCGAAGGACCGGGTCACATAGGCGTCGATGAGCCGGGCGAGTGCCTGCTCCGGATCGTCGCTGGTGGCCAGGATGCTGGACAGGTCGCCGGAGAGTTGGTCGGCGGCGCGCCGGTAGTAGACCGCCAAGATGGCGGCCTTCCCCGGAAAGTATTGGTAGATGCTGGCAACCGGTATGCCCACCGCGGCGGCGATGTCCTCCATCCCGGTCTCGCGGTAACCGCGCTCGTTGAACAGGCGCATCGACTCGTGGAGCAGCAGCTCGTAGCTACCCGCGGCGCTGGTCAGGGTCGACGTCCGCAGCGGTTCGGAGCCGCGTGGGTGCTGCGCCGGCAACTCGGCGTGCAACACCGCGGTCGCGATATCGGTGAGCGCCGCCCGGATCTCCGCGTTGCCGAGGCGGGACCGATGGTCGGTGATGCTGCCGATGACGCTCAACGTGGCCGCCGACAGCAACCAGCGTTGCCGCGATGTGAGTTTGGGGCGCAGCCTGACCAACGGCCGCTGCAGGCGCCGGTTGATCAGCTTGATCTGCTCCGCCGAAGCGCGTTGGTCGTCCCCGCGCAGATAGCGGCCTTCCCACCGATACAGCCCGCCGGTGGTGCGGTTGACGATGGTGGTGTCGATCAGCGCACGGGTGAGCGCGCTGAGGACCTTTTCGGGATCGGCGTCGGCGGGCACGTCGTCGGCGAACGCCGTCGCGTCGACCAGTTGCTGGCCCAGCGCCAAGACGACATCGCGGAACAGGTCGTATTTGCCTTGCGAATGCCGGTACAGCGCGGCCGCGGAAATCCCGACCCTCGCCGCGATGTTCTCCATGCTGACGGCGTGGTAGCCCAGCTCGCTGAAGGCATCGGTGGCGGCGCGGGCGATCTGGATCTTGCGGTCCTTCGGGCGCCGCTTGACGTGATCCGCAGACGAGCGGCTAGCCGATGGCATACAGATCACCGTAGCCGCAGCGGCGGCTGATCGGGCGATCGGTGGACCGCCGGTTTTGTGGGGACGGCAAGGTGGGGCCGCCCGGCCGGGCGCAGCGTCGTACGCGAGGTCATTGGACGTCTAACCCCGTTACGCCCCGCCGAATTCCGGCCGCAGCACCGGGCTGAGCGCGCTGAGCGGGATGTGTGGCTCAACGGTGCCTCCGTCCATAAACCATTGCTGGGACTGCCCGTACTGGATCGGGGAGTCGTGCCCGACCGGGTAGTCCGGCATGTAGAGAATCAGCTCGTCGGGCGTGAGCGCCCACGCCTTGTAGCCCCCGGAGAACACGTTTTCCGGTGTCCAGCGGTCGACGGTGAACGGATATGTCCCCGGGGTGTGTTGCCACGCGGCGCGGTCGAGCGCCTCCTGAATGAAGGGTTCGGCCAACGGAGGGATAGCGGTCAGCGGGTCGACACCGGGTTTGGTGATGTCAGCCAGCTGCAGCCGCCGTCCGGACGCCATGTCGAAGGTGAACGTGCGATAGGCGTTGTTGAACGACGGCCCGTCGGCGTGGTAGTCCTCGTGGAAGGCGACGCTGAGCGCGCGCCCATGCGAGAAGACTTGGAAGTTCTCCTCGCCCCAGCTGTCTTGGACCATCGAGGCGCCCTTCGCGCGCCAGTTGTTCATCAGGGTGTGCAGGTACTCGCGAATCGCGGGGCCGCTGGTCGGGTTTTCGACCAGATCGCCCGGCAGGGCCATCTTGATGTCGCGCACGGCTTTTCGCTCGGATGTCACCGAGGCGTGGCAGTACTGTCCGTCCCAGTCGCCGCCGAGGTCGCCGCAAAACGACTGCGCCGACGCCGACGCCGGCGGCGCGGTCAACACCGCCGTGGCCACCGCCGCGGCCACCGCCGCGACACTGGCCGAGAGCCGGATAATCCGCATGACCGAAACGTCCTAGGGGAGTTCGACTTTGCTGGCCAGCCAATGGCCGCCGACATTGTCCATCGTGATCTTCATCCGACTCCGGTCGACGCGGCCGTCGGGACGCACGGCATTGCTGACCGTCTGGTCGACCATCAACAACACCACCACCCTGGTTTTGCTCAGGGATTCGATCGCGGAGTCGACGACCGTGCCGTGCGCGGTGGCCTTGTTGTCAACCAACAGCTGCCGAAGCTGCACGCTGGCCTTGGTGTAGGTGTCCTTGAATTCCCCAGTGGCGCCGTCGAGTACGGCGGAGAAGTTCTGGTCGACCTGGTTGGAGTCGATGCTGGTCAGCACCTGGGCGTAATCGATCGCGGTTCGCTGGGCCGCCTGCCCGGCCTGAGTCACCGTGTGCTCATCCCACAGCTTCCAGCCCAGCCCGCCCGCAAGGCCGAATGCGCCCAGGTAGACGGCGGCCACCACGGCGACGCGGGCGTACCTTTTCCGCTGGCGCGCCGCGGTTTTCGGGTCCTTCTCCCCGGCATCCGACGCGTCTTCGCCATCGTCGGGCGGCTTCTCGATGTCCTCGGTGGTGTCGCATTCTTGGTCGGCGGTCACGGTCACGGTGTCTCCTCGAGGTCTGGGCATCGGTAGGTCAGTGGGGTGGTTCGATCGGCAGCACCGGTCCGCCGTACGGCGTGGGAATGGTGAACCGGCCCTTGGGCGTTGGATCCGCGGTTTGGCCGAGGTCGGCGCCGGCCGGGGGGCCCGCGGTGTCGTCGCCGCCCGGCCGGGGGGCGTTCTTGGCGCCGCGGATCAACACCTGGGGGTCGTCGTCGCGGCAATAGGTGTACAGGAACGGTTCGGGGTAGTCCGCCGACGACGACGGCCGGCGCGGGGTGCCGTAGTCACAGGTGTAGCGCGGGTAGATGTCGGCGGTCGCCCACAGCCCGTGCTCGTGCATGGTCGTCATCAGGGCCTCGAGCGTGGACCCCCGGTAGTTCGGGAAGACCGCGTTCAAGGCAGGAACCCGGACATAGATGATCCGCGCGGTGGTCACCAGGTTGGCCAGCAGCCCGACCATGGTGTCGGAGTTGTCGTCGAACAGGTTGTCCACCGACGACATCGCGTGCGGTGTCTGGTCGACGAATTTGCGATAGCCGCGGTCCATTTTGTTCACACCGGTCATGAGGTCGCCGACATTGCGTGCGGCGACCGCGAGCCCGGCATTCTTGTCGGAGAGGGTGGTCAGGACGACGCGACTGGTCTTGAGCATGCTGACGGTCTGCGGCAGCACCGGGTCCATCGTCGAGAGCAGGAACGTCGAACCGTCGATGATGTCGGTGAGCTTTTGCGGGCCCTCCTTGCTCAAACTCAGTTCGCGCTTCACGATTTCGAGCTTCTTCGGGTCGGCTTGGGCGAGCATCCCATCGGCGTCGGCCAGCACCTGGGACAGCGGGATGGGAGTCGTGGTCCGCTGTGGGCCGATCACGCTGCCGTTCGACAGGAACGGTCCGCTGTTGGAGGCGGGCTCGAAATCGATGTACTGTTCGCCGGCGGGCGAGAGTCCGGACACCCGCACCGGGCTGGCGGCGGGAATCTTGGTGTTCGCGTTGATGTTTGCGATCACCTCGACACCGGTGGGTGTGGGTCGCAGCGACTGGATCCGCCCGACCCGGATCCCGCGGACGGAGACGTCTTGGTTGGCCAGCAACCCGCCGGATTCGGGCAGCCGGATCGTGACCTGGAAGGTGGAGTCCAGCGGATTGATGCGCAGGGCACCGATCGCCAGGTAGGCCAGGCCGACCACGAGGGTGAGCACCAGGGCGAGGCCGGACAGCCAGGCGCGCTGGCGGTGGCCGGCTCGGACCGCGGCGACGATGATTCGAGCGAGGGTGTCGATCATCGCGGTGGCTCCGGGTTGATGGGATCGGGCGGCGCTTCTCCCCCGGGCGCTGGGGGGAGGGGCGGACCGCTCGGCGTCCACGGGGTCTGGCCCATCGGCGTTTGCGGCCCGCGACCCACGACGCGTTCCTGCAGGCGCCACAGCACGTACTTGATCGAGCCGATCATGTAGTTCCAGTCGCGGCGCATGGGTCCGTGAAATGCCGGGTCGCCCTTGAACCCCCCGGTCTCCGCCCCGGTACCGGGTCGCGATCCCATGACCAGCCGGTCGAAGCTTCCGCGTACCGAAATGGCGTCGCTGGACGTGGTTTTCACGAACGGCGGGATCAGCCGGTTCAGCGCGGCGAGGCTGGTATCGGGGCTCAGCACCACGTCGTTCCAGGCGGCGGCGATGGTGTTGGCGTCCTTGATGACGCTGCGGCCTGTCTTGTCGGTGCCGGCGATGGAGGGGAATTTGGAGAGCTGCCGGGTCGTGGCGCCGAGTTCGTCGACCACGTCGGCGATTTCATCGGCGTTGCTGGACAACACGTTCGTGGCCGGGCCGACGGCCTGCAAGACCTCGGTGATCGCCTGGTTCTTCTCATCCAGGCGATCGGCCAGGCCCGCCGTCTCGGTCACCGCCGCGTCGATCTGCTCCGATCGGGCGTTGAGCTTGCCCAGCAATAGATTGGTCCGGTTGATCAGGTCGCCGAACGCGCGTCCCTGGTCGCCTGTCGCCTTCCCGGCGCCGTTGACGATGTTGGTGAAGTTGCGAACCGCACCGCCGTTGACGAGCAGCGCGGCCGAGCTGAGCACGCTCTCGACGGTGGCGGCGGCGCGGGTGGCCGGCAGCCCGATGGTTTCGCCGCCCTTGAGCAGCGGCGCATTCGGGTCCACCGGGGTCGGTGGCTTGATGGCGACGAACACGTCGCCGAGCGGTGTCGCGGATCGCAGCTCCGCGGTGCTGCCGACGGGGATGCGCACGCCGTCCATGATGCGCAGGGTGGTCACCGCGGTGTAGTTGCGCGCGACCATCTTCTCGAGTTGCCCGACGTCGGCTCCGGCGAGTTTGACCTTGGCATGGGCGGGCAGATTGAGGGCGTTGGAGAACACGGCGTTGAGCAAATATCCACCGCCGCCGATTCCCGGTGCCGGCAGCGGCAAACTGGCCAGGCCGTTGGTGGCACAGCCCGCACTGACCATCACCGCGCTCAGCGCCGCCGCCGCTGCCTTGTGCTTGCCCCAGGTCATCGCTACTGCCCCATCGCCGAGAGGCCGTCCAGGATATAGGTCAGCCCGAAGTCCGGGCCGTAATCCTGGAGCGTCCCTGTGCTGCAGCCCAATTGGCGCAAGTGCATCAGATTGCACAGCTCCTTGGCCGACTGGCTGTCGGTGAGCGCCTTGTCGAGCAGGCCGTGCACACGGATCGCGCCATTGGTGCGGTCGACGGTGTTGTACAGGTTTTCCAGTGTCAGCGGGAGCACGTCCAGCATCTCGGCCACGACGCGCTGATCCGCGACAACCGTCTTGGCGACCGTGTCCCCGTTGCGGACGGCCTGCTTGAGGTTGTCGCGATTGTTCTCGATCAGCGTGGTGACTTCTTCGAGTATCCGGTTGATGGTCCGCCCGGTGGCGCCGGTGCCGAACTTCTCGTCCGCCAGGATCTGGCTGAGCTGCCGTGTGGTGGAACCGAACTCGCGTACCTTGGCGTCGTTGCGCGCGGCCGCCTCGGTGATCGAGCTGAGGTCGGTGACGATGGTGGTCAGTTGCTCGCGGGTGGTGACGCCACGCTCGGAGCTGAGGCGCAGCGCTTTGGAAAGCTCGTCGAGGGCGGCCAGGATCTTCTTGCCGTTCCCATCGGTGATGGCGACCGCCGCGTCGCTCAGGTCGGCGACCGGGCCGCCGCCTTTCCCGTCGCCCTTGAGCGATTTGGAGACTTTGTCGAGCATGTCGAGCACGCGGTCGAACGCCACGGGCGTCTTCGTCCTGGTCAGTCCGATGGTGTCGTGGTTCTTGAGCACCGGTCCGCTCCGGTATGGCGGGGTCAATTCAACCTGGCGGTCGGTGAGTATCGAGGTGGTGATCGTGACGGCACGGACCGCAGCGGGGATCTTGACCTTCTTGTCCACCGTCAGCTCGGCCTCGACGTAGCTGCCTTTGGACGTGACCTTGCTGACCTTCCCCACCGGCATGCCGAGCACCGCGACCACGTTCCCCTCGTAAAGGCCTGCGGCGCTGTCGAATTGAGCGATCACGGTCATCGTGTCTAGTCGGGATTTGACATAGTGCCCTACCACGCCGATGGCGACGGCCGCCGCCGCGGCTGCCACGGCCGCGACGGCGATGAGCCTGCGCCGACCGGGAATCATTTGCAGTCCTTGAAGTACTGGATCATCTTGAATTCCTTCGCGCGGCCACTGATGGCGCACATCCACGAATCGATGGCGAGCCCGTTGGGCAGGTTGAATTCGACGACCGGACCGTAGCCGGTGGCGTTCGTCAAGCCCCGCAGCGCCACCGGGGCGACCTGCAGCGTGTTGCGCACCAAGTCGTCGTGCTGGCCGATCATGTTCGTCAGGTCATGCAGGTTGACGAACAGTTCGTCGAGCATGGGGCGGTTGGTGACGACGACCTTGTCGAGCTGATCGACAAGCTCGGTCAGCGCCGCGAACATGGCGTGGAAGGTGGCCTGGCGGGCCACCAGGTGGCCGAGCAGGTCCTGCCCTTGATCCATCAGATGCCCGATGTTGGTCTGCTGGCGCCGCAGCGTATTGACCACTCGCTGAGTGCTTTTCAGCAGCGTGCCGAGCTGTCCCCGGCGGTCGGCGGTGATCGTCGACAACGTCTGCAGGTTCGCGACCGCCTGCGGAACCAGCGGGGGCACCCCGCCCAGTTGCTTGCCCAGCACGGCGAGCGACTGCGCGAACTGGTCGGAATCGACCTGCTCGAATGTGGTGGTGGCGTCTTCGAGCAGAGACTGCAGGTCGTAGGGCACCGCCGTGTGGGACAGGGTGATCGTCTTGCCCGGAATCGATCCCGGGCCGTCGGGCACCAGCTCCAGATAGCGCGACCCGAGGATGGTCATCACCTTGATGACCGCCCGGGTGTCCTTGCCCAGCGCGACGTTGTCCCGCACGCTTAAGCCCGCTTCGACGTGATCGCCGTCGAGTTTCATGCTGGTGACGTGCCCGACCTCGATCCCGGCGATTGTGATGGGGTTTCCGGGCCGCAGCGTGGCGGCTTGCAGGAATTCGGCGGTGTAATGGGTGTAACCGACGCCGAGAAGCTTGATCCCCAGCGACACCGCGACGAGGACCGCGACCACCGCCAGCCCGCCCAGCCCGAGCCAGGTCCTGTTGTAGGACTCGAGCGGTCGCCAGCGCAGCCATCGGGTTCTCAGTGCGTCAGCCATTGGCCATGTTCCTGCATCGCGGGGTGTGCCACCCCATGTTCTTCGTGGTGATCGGATACGCGTTTCCGGGCGTGGCCGCGTTGACGATGAACGTGGTGATGTCGTTGAGCCCGGGGAAGAAGCCCGTCGCGTTCAGGTCACACGCGTAGGCGTTGCCGTAGGAACCCTCGCTGAGCGCCCGCGCGAAACCCTTGAGCAATAGGGGGAGGTTGTCACCGGTGAACGCCAGCTGGGGCTCGATTCCGGCCAGGTGCTTGCTGAATCCCGGCTCCCGGGTGATCAGCTGGTTCAATGACGGGTCGACGTCATCGGCGATCGCCGCGAGGCGGCGGGTAACCCGGGCGATCGAACCCACCGAGTCCTGCAGCGCCGGGCGGCGGGCATCGAAATTGGCTACCGCGGAGCGGGTTTGATCGAGGGCGTGGTCGAGGTCGTCGTTTTGCCGCGCGACGGTGTCGGTGACCTTGGTGAGATTGCTGATGAGGTCGCCCAACGACTGGTCGCGCGCCGACAGCGTCCGCGTGATCGTCGAGGTCTGCTGCACCAGCAGCGGAATGGACGCCTGGTCGCCTTGCAGCGACTGCAGGACCCCCTTGGTCAGGTCGTCGGCGTCTTTGGGGTTGAGCAGGGTGAACAGCGGCTCGAAACCGTTGAGCAGCTTGCCGACGTCAAAGGAGGGGTCGGTCTGCTGCACCGGTATCACGCTGCCCGCCGAAAGCGTTCCCCTGCTGCCGGTTTCCCCGAGCGACAACCCCAGATACCGCTGCCCGATGATGTTCTGGTAGGTCACCGATGCGACCGTGTTGCCGTACAGGTGCTGGTCGTTCTCGACGATGAACGAGACCTTCGCCAATTTGCCGGCCAGTTCGATGTTTTCGACGCGGCCCACCCGCACGCCGGCCATGCGGACGTCGTCACCGATGCGTAGTCCATACACGTCGGTGAACATCGCCGCGTACCGCGTGGTCGGCCCAGCCACGTCGCGCCGCAGGGTGGCGTACACCATCCACGTCACGGCGATGGCGATCGCCATGAACAGCGACAGCCCGATCAGCGGTCCGCGTACCTTCATTTCGGCTCACCACCCGGCGCCGGCTGCGGTTGCCGTGGTTTCAGGGAGACCGTGGCGCCGCGCGCCACCGGGCCCAGCAGCAGTTGCGTCGCCACCGACGCCGGACGACCCTGGCCGGTGATCGCGCCGAGTTGGTCACGTTCGTGTTGGCTGCCCACCGGGCCGACGTTGCCGCCGTAGGCCGCCGGCGCGGCCGCGTCGGGCGGGCCCGGACTCGGGGGAGGCGGTCCCGGCGCCGGTGCCGGCGGCGCGTCGTCGGGGTCGGCGGTCCCCGGGACGCGGGGTGTCGGGCCGATCTGCCACGGCCACCACGGCAACGGCGGGTTGGGGTCTTCCAGGCTGGGATTCGGGTTGAACAGGGGCGGGCCCACCGCGGTGAGGTTGCCATCGGGTCCGATCTGCGTGCCCGGGGGCGGCGCCAAATCCGCTGGCGCGTGGTAGTTCTGCGGCAACAACACCTCGGGCAGGTCCGGGCGCACCGCGATGGTCGGGGCGGTGTAGCAGCTCGGCCCGAGCAACTGACCATACCGCGGGCAATCGGCGCGGGTGTAGGTGTAGGTCGGGGTGAGCGCCAGATTGACTCGCATGTTCCCGGTGTCCATTTCCGGGTCCCACACCTCTTCGAAGAACTTGTCGGACAGCCGGTTCAGCCGAGTGAAGATGGGGACGAATTTGTCGCTGTTCAGGGCGAACACGCCGAGGGCGGGCGTGAGGTTCTGGCTCATCTCGATCAGCTGGTCGGTGTGGTTGTCGAACGCTTGCCGGTTCACGCCGAAGGTGTGGCGCGAGCCGGTGACCAGAGACCGGAATTGCTCGCGCTTTTCGGCCAGGGTTTGCATCGGTTTGACCGCGTCGTGCAAGACGTCGACGAGGTCGGGCGCGGTGGCCTGCAGGCCGCGGGTGGCGTCCAGCAGCGCGGAGACCGTGGACGGGCCGGGGTCGGTGGTCACGATGGCATTGAGCTCGTCGAGCACCCGGGTCAGCTGCGCGCCGGCGTTGAGCAAGGTGCCGCGCCGGTTGTTGGTGGCGGCCGCGACGGCGGCCAGGATGCCGACACTGTGGTCTTCGCGGCCCCGGCCGGTCGCGGCCAGGATGTCGCGTAGCTTGCTGATCGTGGTCTGGAAGATCACCGTCGACAGCTGCAGGTCCTCGGGGATGCGCGTCCCGTTGCGGATGCTCGGGCTCGGGGCGCCGTCGACGAGTTGCACCGACGAGACCGCGAACACGTTGCTGGGCACCACGCGCGCGGTCACCGCGCTCGGGATGTCCTTGGCGTATTCGGGTTTGAGGTTGATGTGCACGCAGTTCGGCTTGCCGTAGGCCGCCGGGACGACGTTGTCGACGGCGCCGACGAGCAGCCCGTGGTATTTGACATCGGACCGCGCCGGCAGCCCATCGCCCACGTTCGTCAGCTCGGCGACCACGCGGATGTAGTCGTTGAGCCGGCCGGTGGACTTCAGCAGCAGGCTTCCCGTGATCAGCCCCGCGATCAGCAGCACCGCCGCGCCCAGGGCCACCAGCTGTTGGTCGGTGGGGCCCCGCCCGTCGAAATCTAGCGAATTGGCCATTCAGCCACCGAATCTCGCGCCGGCGTCGATGCTCCACAGCGCCATCGTGAGCAACATGTTGACCATGATCACGACGGTGATGCTCGCCCGCATGGCATGGCCGGCCGCGACGCCCACGCCCTCGGGTCCGCCCGCGGCGTAGAACCCGTAGTAACACTGCACAGTGGAGGAAAGCCACACGAAGACAACGCATTTGAGTACCGAGTAGGCGATGTCCTTGGCGCTGAGCATCATGGTGAAGTAGTGCAGGTACGGGCCGATCGATCCGCCGCTGATGATGTTGGCGACCACCTGGCACGTGAGGTAGGTGACGGCGAGGCAGGCGATGTAGAGCGGGATGACGGCGATGACGGAGGCCATCAACCTCGTCGTGACCAGGAACGGGATGGGGCGTATCGCCAGGGATTCCAGGGCGTCGATCTCTTCGGCGATGCGCATGGCGCCGAGTTGGGCGGTGAACCGGCAGCCGGCCTGCATCGCGAACGCCAGGGAGGCCATGATGGGCGCCAGTTCGCGGGTGTTGACCAGTGACGAGATGATCCCGGTGGCGGGGCCGAGGCCGAGCAGGTTGAGAAAGTTGTATCCCTCCACGGCCACCAGTGCGCCGGCGGTGAAGCCGAGGACCACCGCGACGCCGGCGGTGCCGCCGCCGACCACGATCGAGCCGTTGCCCCATGCGATGTTCGACAGCAATCGTAGGAATTCCGTGCGGTATTGCCGAAGCACGATCGGCACCGCGAGCACGGCACGGACGAAGAAGACCAGCATGTGTCCCAGCCGCATGGTAGGTGCGGCCGCGACCCGGTACGCGCCGATGAACGGTCGTGCGAGTCCGGGAACGTATGCGGAGGCCGTCATTTCACAGTCCCGTCCTGGGGAACAGCGTGTTGTACAACTGGCTGATCCCGACGTTGACGATCATCAGCACCAAAATCGACTCCACCACGGCCGCGTTCACCGAGTTGGCCACGCCCGCCGGCCCGCCCTTGGTGAAAAGCCCTTTTTGGCAGGCGATTACCGCCACGATGGCTCCGTAGATCACGGCCTTGAGCAGCGCGACGATCATGTCCTCCGTGGTGGCGAACGACGAAAACGTCGCCACGAAACTTCCCGGTGCGCCGCGTTGGAAGTAGACGTTGAACAGATAACTGGCCAAAAAGCCGACGAAGCAGGTGATTCCGGTCAGCGCCACGCCGACCATGATGGCGGCGGCGAAGCGAGGGACGACCAGGCGGCGGATTACCGAGACCCCCATGACCTCCATGGCGTCGGTTTCTTCGCGCATGGTCCGAGACCCGAGGTCCGCGGTGATGGCGGACCCGACGGCCGATGCCATCAGCACCGCGGCCACCAGCGAGGCGGCCTGACGGATCACGGCGAGCCCACTGGCGGCGCCCGCCAGCGAGGTCGCGCCGACCTGGTTGGCCAACAGGGCGAACTGGATGGACAGCGTCACCCCGATGGGCAGCGCCACCAGGACCGTGGGCAGCACGGCGGTCGCCGCCATGAAGGCCCCCTGCCGCACGAACTCCGCCCACTGGAAGCGGCCGGTGAACAGGTCGACCATGCAGTACTCGACCGTGCGGACCGCGAGGATGTACTGCTCGCCCAGTGTGTTCAGCGAGGCGAGGGGGTGCCGCACCACATAGCCCGCGGACCACTCCTGGATGGTGGCCACACTGTCGGGCGCCCGATCCTCGGTGAGCGGGCGATCGTCCTGGGCGGTCATCGCCGGATGCGCCTCGGCGCGGTCACTCGCCGGTACGGCTGTTCATCGGTGAACCTTTGCTGTGCCCCCACGGGCGGCTATGTTAACCGCTATTCAGGCTATGCGAAAGATCTCACTTTGCACTTTGTGCAGATTTGGCGCTCAATGGCCCCGCCTGGTGCCGCTATGACCCGTGGTCACTTTGCATCTTCGCCTGCCAGCGGGTCCTTGACGCGACGCCGACTTCGCGAGAAGATCCCGTTCCAGGCCACAGATGTTACTGGACATTTGTCGACTAAATGGTTGGTTAGAGCGGTCGCGAGTTATCGTGTTCTCGGGGAAGGCGCGGATGATTCTGGCGATGTTGCGACAGGCGGGCGGAGGCATCGTGTGTGCCGGCCAGGCGCTGCTCGCGACCGCCGTCGTGCTTTCCGGCACCGCCTACGCCGATCCGGGTGAACCTCCCCCACCGCAGCCGGCGTTCACGCCCGCGCCCAGCGATTGGTCACCAAACTTCGACGTCTGGCCCTACAACACGTTCACCTCTCGGGTGACCCCCGAGATGATCGGCGGAATGTCCGACTCCTGCCAATGGTTCAAGTCCCAATTCGATCCGTTGATGGGCCAGATCAACGACTTCAATCGCCACCTCGGTGACCACCATGACGACTACACGGCCGGCGGCGTGCAGCGGAACGCCGATGCCGTTGTCGCCAACATCGATCGGTCGACGGCCTTTCTGGGCCCGCGGGTGAAGCCGCTGATCATCACCAACGAACCCGACAACTTCGGCCCCTATTCGCCGTTATACGGCGGGGAATCCATGGTCCACTTGGCATTTCAGTTGTCCCGGATCAGCGACAGCATCAAGAGAAAGGATCCGTCGGGCGTCACCCACGCGAATATCGTCTCGGCCATCGGCTGGGCGAACGCGCTGCGTGACTCCGGCGCATGTAACTGATGAACCATCGCCCATCGCTACGAACAGTCGGCAACCCACGGACGTGGTTGGTGAGTCGCTTCCGAATCGCCGCAGAAGGCACAGAAGTTGCCGAAGACACGAAAGCGGCGGAGGCCGAGGACGACGACGTCAGCCGTCCACCGGCCGACGCCTCCCCGGACACGGACCCCGGTGAGGGCTCTGCCGACGGGGAAGACGATCAGCGTCCGAGCAAGCGAAAGGGCCGGCGGGTCAACGTCGCTCGTTGGGCGGCCGCTCTGATTCTGGCGGTCGTACTCGCCGGCGCCGGATACGAGGGCTGGTTGCTGTTCCAGCATCACCAGAAGGACGTGGCGGCGGCCCAAGCACTCACTGCGGCAAAGAAATACATCCTCGCGCTGACCAGCGTGGACACCAACGCGATCGACAAGAACTTCGCCGAAGTCCTCGACGGCTCGACCGGCGAGTTCAAGGACATGTACACGAAATCCAGCGCCCAGCTGCGCCAAACGCTCATCGACAACAAGGCGGCGGCGCACGGCAACGTCGTCGACGCGGCGGTCCAGTCGGCGACCGAGGACAAGGTGGACGTCGTGCTGTTCGTGGATCAGTCGGTGAGCAACGGTGCGGCGCCGGCACCTCAGCTGGACCGCAGCAGGGTAAAGATGACGATGGAAAAGGTGGACGGCCGATGGCTGGCCAGCAAGGTCGAACTGCCGTGAAGTGATGCGCCGGTGGCCTGTTCAGGCGCGCCAGGCTTGTTTGGCCACCCGATAGAAGTTGCCACCGAGGACCGCGTGGATGTCACGACCGTTCCATCCCCTTCCCCGCAGGTGCTCACCGAGTGTCACAAAGGTTTCCGGCGGCACCCACTGGATCGGGCCCCAGCGGGTGTAGCTGGCGTCGAACAGGTGGGGATTGCGGCGCAGCTCGTTGGCGAAATCGGCGGCGTCGAAACAGAAGTCGGTGCTGATACCGACGTGCTCGATGCCGACGAGGTCGACGGCGTATTCGAGGTGCCGTGTCATCGCTTCCAGCGTGGGCGTGTTGGGTCCGAGGAAGATGCCGACGCCGGTGATGCCGATGACACCGCCCGTCTGCGCGCAGGCCCGGGCCTGATCGTCGGTGATGTTGCGGGGATGGTCCCACAACGCGCGCATGCATGAGTGGCTGTAAATGACCGGGCCGGTCGATACCTCGCACATGTCGAGACCGGTGCGCGCACTGCAGTGAGACCCGTCGGGAACGATGCCGACCGTGTTCAGTTCCGCGACGATCGCACGGCCCCAGGCGGTGAGGCCGCCGTCGGTGCGGTCGAGGCAGCCGCTGCCCGCGCGGTTGGCGTTGTTATAGGTCGGCAACAGGGTGCGCACTCCCAGGTTCGCCAGCCTCCGCAGATTCTCCAGGTCGTCGTCAAGCGGGCGTGAATCTTCCAGGTCGAAGACGACCGCGATGCGCCCGGCTTGGGTCGCCGCGTCTACCTCACCGAGGGTGGCCGCCAATTCCAGGCCGGGGTGGTCGTCGATCGCGGCACGATAGTGATCCAGCAGCGCCACGGCGTCGCTGAAGCTGTGTGGTGAATATCCCGCGTTGACCGAAAGCACCGTGCCACCGGGGTATTGGTAACGAGTCAGCGGCCCGATGTCGGCGTCGGTGGCGAGCGGCAGGCACGTGTGCTGGTCCCACAACAGGGCGGTCATGGTGGTGAACTCTCCTGAGGCGAGCCGTTACCCTCGAGCGCGGAGTCTACGGTCCGATCGGCGAGTTCGGGCCAGGGCCTCGGTTCGCGCGGGGACGCGGGCGGGTCGGCCAAGCGACGATGCCACCAGCCGACATCCCACCATCTTTGTCGCTTGAAGCCCACGTCGCGAAAGACGCCGACCGGGGTGAAGCCCAAGGCTTCGTGCAGACCGACACTGGCAGCGTTGGGAAGCGTGATGCCGGCATAGGCATTGATGTACCCCTGTGCGACAAGCACATTCAGCAGCGCCGTGTAAATTCGGCGGCCATGTCCCCGGCCCTGAACGGATGTGTCGAGGTACACTGAAACATCGACGCACCAACGGTAGGCGTCCCGTGCCCGGTGTGGGCTTGCGTAGGCGTATCCCTTGGGGCCTCGACTGTCCGCGACGACCAGCCAGGGCAGCGTTGCCAGCGTGGTGGTCATCCTCGACCGCATCTCCTGAACGCTCGGGGCGACCGTCTCGAAGGACACTGGGGTGTCCCGCACATACGGCAGATAGATGTCCACGATGGCGCCCGCGTCCTCGGGTGTGGCCATTCTTAGCCTCACGACCACAGAAGGCTAGCCGCACGACGGCCGATGGTCGCGGCCTTCAGGAAAAGAACCTGGCCATAAGGGCTTCTGTGAACGGGCGATGCGTGGTGTTTTGCGAAGACGCGAGCAACCAGCGCCCGTCGGTCCGCACCGCGACACTCGTGTTCACCCGGGCATTGCGCCGGTTGCGTCGCCGCCTCACCACCGTCGCGTTCGCGTGAATCAGCGCCACGTCGGGTGTGAGAAACCGGAGCTGGGCGACGTCGATCCGTAGCCGGGTGCCCTTGAGGAGCTTGCGGAACAGCGGGGCGTACGACGCCGCAATCGCGTCGCGGCCCGTATGGTGGGCGCCCAGAAAGGTGACGTAGTCCGCATCCGCGGTGAAGACACTGGCGTAGGCGTCGGGATCGCCTGCCGCCCAACCCCTTACCTGCTGATCGATCAGCCCGCGGATCGCGTCTTCGTCGGTCCGCCGCTCACCGGTCGTCACAATGCCTCCCGCAATCGATGGTGTCGATGCTGCTGCGCCCGTCGGAATCGTTGCCGCAAGTTGGCTCGAAGGACGCGAAGCAACAACGTGGGGTCCTGCAGCCGCACCGGTGGGTCGACGAGGTGAGTGACCCGCAGCAGGCGTTCGGTGACCGCGGTGTCGTCGCCGGCGGCGTTCAGCAACGCCCCGACCAGACGGCCCCGCAGCCGCCGTTGCAGGGAAGGCTTGCGGTTCGACGACCAGTTGCGGTCGTTGACCTGATTCATCGCCCATGTCGGCCGGATGCCGCGTGCCGCCATGAGGAAGAAGCGCTGGGCCAAGTCGGCGTCGCCGCCGCGTAGGCAGTCACGCAGTGCCAGCGCTTGCTGCGCCGCCATTGTCATGCCTTGCCCGTACACCGGGTTAGGGCTGCAGAGCGCATCGCCGATGACGAGCAGTCCGCGGGGGAGTCTCGTCATGTGGTCGTAGCGCCGCCAAACCGCCGCGGGATTGCGGAAGGTGGCAATGTCCGCGAGCGGGTGCGCGCGGCGTAGCCCGTCCATGATTTCCGGGGGCAATGCACCCTCGGCCAGCGCAAGCATGGTGGCGAAATCGGGTGGCGCCCCGCCCGTGTCGATGGTGCGGGCGACCGCGAACATCCAGGTGTCGTTCTCGCAGGCCAGCAGCAGCCCGCCGGGCTTGCCACGGAGCCCGAGGTTGAACACGACCATCTGCTCGTTGATGCATCCGTTAGGGATGCTCAGCAGTTGGCTGGAATAGCCCAGCATGGCGGTGGAGCGCGTCTCGGGCGGGCGTCCGTAGCCCATCCCCTCTAAAAACGCCGGGGTGCGGGCGGACCGGCCCATCGCGTCGACGACCAGATCGGCGGCCAGGTCCCCCGGCGTGCCGTTGTCGTGCTGCACTATTCGCACGCCGGCAATAGCATTTGCCTCGGTGAGCGGCTCGATCACCTCATGGCCCTCGAGAAACCGCACGTTGGGCAGATTCGCGACGCGTCGATGCACATGGGACTCCACAAAAGGTCGCGTCGCCAGGCACAACGTCACCGCCGTGGGATCGGTCAACGTGCCCGCACGTTGGAGCTCGTAGCGGCCCGCCCGCACATAAAGCCGCGACAAGTCGCCGTCGTCGATGACAACCGCACCGGCGGCGCCCAGCTCGTCAATCAGCCCGGGAAACAGTTCGGCGAGCACCTGCGTGCCGCGGCTCAGGAAATTGTGGATGTGACGCCCTTGTGGCACACCCTTCCGGTGAATGGGAAGGCCGAGAGTCTTGTCACGCTCGATGACGCACACCGAGTCGTAGACATCCGAAAGTACCCGCGCGGCAAGCAGACCCGCGATCCCCGCACCTAGCACAACGGCGTGCTCACGCGAGGCGTTCACGGCACAGGCCTGTGAACAGAGGAGCCCACACGGTTTGTGGTGTGACCCATGCCGCAGCAGCATACCGCAAATCTAAGGTTATGGTAAGAATATTAAGGCGATGATAATACGGCTTCCGCCACGGCCGACCGGCGGGATCCGTGGAGATCGCAGTCCCTCCCGGACAACGGCACGCACCTCAACACGGTGAAAGTTGGATCTATGCACAGCTTTTGGGACATGGGTGGCCCTCCTGGCGTCCATTCCGATGATTCGCTGCCACCCACAGGGCCGCCGTGGATGCGCGAGCATGCTTTCGAAATTGTTCCGCTGCAGTTAAAGTGGGGCGTCGGCGCGGCTGACCTGCATCACGAATAGGGAGGGTCAAACTGTTCTCCCGTTCGCGCCAGCTACCCGTTACACCGGCGTGGTTCACTGCCGCACTCGATCAACAGCCCGAGCACGGCGAGGTCGATGTCGACGGCTGCCGTATCCACCTACGCATTTGGGGTGCCGCCGACCAGCCGCCGGTGGTGCTGATCCACGGCGGCGGAGCCCACTCCGGTTGGTGGGACCACATCGCGCCGTTCATTTCCCGTACCCACCGGGTGATTGCGCTGGATCTGTCCGGCCATGGCGACAGCGGGTCGCGCGCCAACTATGACCTGCGGATCTGGGCGAGCGAAGTGATGGCCGCCGCGTCCGCCGCGGGCCCCGCCGGGAGGCCGACCATCGTCGGCCACAGCATGGGCGGTTGGGTCGCATCCACAACGGCGATGCACCACAGCCGGCAGATCAACAGCATGTTGGTGATCGATTCGCCGCTGTGGGAGCGTGCGCCGGAGGAAGAACGCCTACGCCGGCACAAACACACCGAATATCGGACGAAAGACGAGATCCTGGCCCGGTTTACGGCCGTGCCGTCGCAGGAGTTGATCCTCCCCTATGTCCGCCGGCATATCGCGGCGGAGTCGGTACGCAAGTCCGACGGGGGCTGGGTTTGGAAATTCGATCCGGCGATTTACGGCGGTGAGTATCTCGATCCGACGCCCGCCGACGAGGAATCGCTGGAGAGCATGCTCGCCGCGATGCGCTGCCGCGTAGGGTATTTGCGTTGCGAGGCCGGATTGGTGCCGCCCGCCATGGCCGAACGGATCCGCTCCCTCCTGCAGCTGAGGGGCCCGTTTGTCGAGCTGGCCGAAGCCGGTCATCACCCGATGCTGGACCAGCCGCTTCCCCTGGTCGCGACGCTACGGACGCTGCTGGAATTCTGGTCGATCACCTAGGCCCGTGCGCGGCGGGCCAGCTTCGCGGGCTGGTCGATGATCAGGGCCTTGCCCTGCTGCCGGATCCAGCCGCGCTGGGTGAAATCCGATAGCGCCTTGTTGACCGTTTCGCGCGAGGAACCGACGAGTTGAGCGAGCTCTTTTTGCGTGAGGTGATGCTCGACGCGCACCGGTCCCCCGCTGTTGGTACCGAAACGCATTGCCAGATCGAGGATTTGCTTGGCGACCCGGGCGGGCACATCGGTGAAGATCAAGTCGCACAGCGTGTTGTTGGTGTGCCGGAGCCGACGCGCCAGCACCCGTAGCAGCTGCTCCGCGATTTCGGGGCGTTCGGCCATCCATGTTCGCAGGGCGTGGCGGTCCATCCTGACGGTCTCCACCTCGGTCAGCGTGATCACCGTCGAGGTTCGCGGGCCCGGATCGAACAGTGCGAGCTCGCCGAACACGTCGCCGGGGCCCAGCACCGCGAAGACGGTTTCACGGCCGTCGGCGGTCTGATGACGGATCTTCACCGAACCCGCCAAGATCACGAAGAGGTCGTCGCCCGCCTCGCCCTCGACGAAGACGGTGCGCCTGCGCGGGAAGGAGACGTGCTGCAGGTGGCGGGCCAACGCGGCGACCGCGTCGGGTGCAATTCCCTGGAAGATGCCGGCTCGCGCCAAAATGTCGTCCACGCCGCCCCTTTCAACGCGTTCCGCACGGCGTTTGCGCGCACTAGGCGCTACTCCGGGTTGGGGGCGTCTTGGCTCGCGTCCTCGACTTTACACGAGGGTTAAATTCCGTAACGCAGCAGGTCGGGCGGCTAGGCGGCCGGCGTCGTGGCGGTCGACGCGGTGGTGACTTCGGAGTAGACGTTGCCGCACGCATCGCAACGGACCTGATACTCGAGCTTGTCGTCGCGCTCTAGAAAGCTGTACTGCGCCCATGCCATGCATCGCGGGCACCGTGCGCGACCGTGTTCCACTGCCATTCACCAAACCCCTCATTCGCACAGATGCAGTGGAAGTACCCCGTGCAAAGCTGGTCTAATCACCGACTTGCGGGCCCTGCCCGCCGCCTAGTAATTCAGCCCGGAGAACATCACCCGGCCGGGATCATACTTTTGCCGCACCGCGCTCAGCCGAGACAGGTTCGGGCCGAAATAGCGCGCCGGCGACTGGCCGGCCTCGATGTAGTTCACGTAGCCGCCGACCGAATACTGTTGCACCGCTTGGTGTGCCGTGCCGAGCCAATTCGTCGCGGCCGCAGGATCGCCGGTTTCGACGTACCACTGCACCAGCGCCGACTGCCGGCGCCAGGGAAAGGCCGTCGCCCCCGGCGCCACGGTGGCAAGGGCGCCGTCGAGCGCGTGCATGATCGCCAACATGCGCCCGGCGCCGCGGGGAAAGGCGTTGACCGCCGCGGCGATCCCCTGCGCGACGCCCGCGTTGACGGTGGCGAAGACGTCGGATCCGCCGACGTAGCCGAGCGGTGACGGGTTGAGGTTCCCGACCGCCAGGTAGTTCACCAGGTCCATGTAGTTGAAGGTGTGGTTCTCGGTGCCGGAGGGCTGCATTCCGACCGCCTGGGTGATGGCCGCCGCCGTGCTGTTGCCGGATCCGGCCGGGGAGGTCGCCATGATTCGGCAATGCGTGCCCGTCGCGTCGACGGTGGCGTCGGCCAGCGCCCAGCTGTTTCGGTCCGCGGTGCGCAGCCAGTTCTGCCATCCGACGAGGACCTGGGCGAACGACTCCGGCGGGAAGTTGAGGTTGACGACGTCGACGTCCTTGGTGGGGAACGTCGCGAAGGTCAGCGAGGTCGTCACACCGAAGTTGCCGCCACCGCCGCCGCGCAGCGCCCAGAACAGGTCGGGGTTGCTTGCCGCGGATGCGGTGACCGCCTGGCCGTTGGGCAGCACGACCGACGCCGATGTCAGCTGGTCGCAGAGCAGACCCGCGTGCCGGGACTGGGCACCCAGGCCGCCGCCCAGCGCGTGCCCCGCGGCGCCGACCGATGGGCAGGTGCCCGTCGGGACGCCCCGGCCGGCCGCGGCAAGCGTCCGGTGCATCGTGTAGAGGCTGGTGGCCGGCGTCACCGTGACCTGCCCCGTGGCCGCGTCGTAGTTGGCGTCCCCGGGCAGTTGGCGCAGATCGAGCACCATGGTCCCGTTGGCGGTCGACGCTCCGATGTAGGAGTGCCCGCCACTGCGCGGAGCGACCTTGAGGTTGTGGGCGGCGGCGAACGCCATCGCCTTCTGCACGTCGGCCGCCGACGTGGGGGTGACGACGGCCGCCGGCGTGGACCCGTTGTAGTTGGTGTTGAAAACCTGTTTGGCACTGGCGAATTGGGGGCTGTCCGGGAGCAGCACCTTGCCGCCGAGCGCGGTGGAAAGGCCTTCCCACCCGGACGGCCTGGGATCGGCGAAAGCACGGGGTGAGCCGAGCACCGCCCCCGCGGCTAGCGCCCCGACGGCGCCCCGCAGAAACGTCTGCCGTGAGATCTCACGCGCCAACGTCGGGCTCCCGCGACTGCCTCATGTCCCGAATTGTCGGCCACGAGAACCGTGGCGGCGCATGACATGTCGACGGTTGACCGAAACGTGCCCCAACCGTTATCCGGCGCCCTTGCCGTTGTCGACGCGATAGACGGCGCCGTGGATGGCCGCGGCGGCGTCGCTGGCAAGGAAGGCGATCACGTTGGCGACGTCGAGCGGCTGCATCATGCCGCGTGGGGAGGCCGTGCGCATGATCAGGTCGTAGTTCGGATTGTCCGGGGCGCTGAACTGTTCGATTTGGGGTGTGAGCATCCCGCCCGGGCACACGGCGTTGACGCGCAGGCGATCCGCCGTGTATTCGACGGCCAGCGCGCGGGTAAGGCCAATCAGCCCATGCTTGGCGGCGCAGTAGCCGGCCGAGTACGCCTGGCCCTCGACACCGGCGATCGAGCTGACGTTGACGATGTTTCCGCCTCGCTCCAGCAGGTGGGGCAGCGCGGCCCGGCAGAGAAAGAAGGGGCCGTTCAGGTTGACGGCGACATCCTGCTCCCAGTCGGCGTCGGACATCGACTCCGTGCGGCGCATCTGGTGTTTGCCGGCGACGTTGACGAGAATGTCTAAGCCGCCGAATTCGTTGACGCACTGCTCGACCGCGTCCCTGCAGGCCCGGGGCGAAGCGATGTCCACCGATGCGTGGCGGCCGCGTTCCACGTCGGCGAAGACGCCGGCCAGGCGTCCGGCGTCGCGACCGATGCCGAAAACCGTTGCGCCCTGCCGCGAGAACAGTTTGGCGGTTTCCGCGCCCAGTCCCGACGACGCGCCCGTCACCAATGCCACCTTGTCCTGCAGCGCAGCCATGCCAGCTCTCTTCCTTCGTCGCGGCGAGTTCGATGCGGCGTGCATGCTTCGGGCAGGCTAGTAGGACCGCATCCGCACGACGCTACCCCGCAGAAGGTCAAGTGGGGCAACCGGTCTCGATCTTCGCCCACTCGCGAACATCCGCTCGAGCTGCAGGCTCTGCCGAAGTCGGCGTGCCGTGACCACCGCGACCAGGTTGATCGCCAGCTTGCCCAGCGCGATCCTGCTGGTGCGCTTCTTCCAGCTCGGCCGCGTGGGACGCGCACGGCGGCCGACGTAGTAGCCGATGCACGTCGCTGTCGTGAGCGCGCAGATCGCCGCGATTACCGTCACGTGATGAGCGTCCTTCGTCACGGTCGCGGGAGGGTCACGCGCCGGCCACACTCCGGCCAACAAGTCTCAGGCCAGGTCGTGAGGCACGGAACCTGCCGATTCAAACAAGCTGGACCTCAACGCAATGCGATATCAGTCGATGTCGGCGCCGCCCGACATCGAGATCAGGACGCGGCGCTCACCACCGAGATGGGGATATTCGTCGTCGGGCAGGGGTACCGACAGTTGCTGTTCTGCCCAGTCGGCGGGGTCGGCCTCCACTGGCAAAAAGCTGTCCCGCGCACCGAAGTATCTGCGCGCACGGCTGTTGAGCATGGCTGGTTCGATCACGGTTACCCTCCTTCGCGACTGATGAATAACCCCGACTGTCAACATGTTTGGCTTTGTGAGGGTGGGCCGCCCGCCCCCGGACGAGTCGCCTGGCTATGGCAGTGGCCGAACCTCATCCGTGCAGGATCGAGGTAGTGCCCACGGAGTTGCCCGGGCGCGGCGGACTGGCCCATTCATCCTCGTTGTGATCTCATCACCTGCCTTTCTCCATCCTGGTGTTACCGGGCTTGGCCGACGGTCGCCGCGGAGGGCTGCGCTGCACGGCGCGCACATTGGGCGCGGGCGCGCGCCATGGCGGTGCGCATACCTCCCAGGACCGACCAGGTGACCGGGGCCCAAGCAGGGCGCACCCGGCCACTGGTGGCGCCGGTGGCCGACGAAGCAGGGTGACTGACGCCGCGCACAAGATGGCGTCGACCTCGGCAATCAGGACCGCCACCTCCGGATCATCGGCCAGCAAGAGCCCCGTCTGCCGGCCTGCTGATCCCTCGGCGTCGGTGCCGGGCGCCGCTGTCCCGGTGCCGCAGTGCGTCATCACCAACTCACGTTCTGTCAGCATGGCACCGGCCCATCAGGCGCTGATTGCGGTCTGCTGCCTATCCCCGCGGTTGACCGCGATCTTGCGTGGCTTGGCCTTCTCGGCCACAGGGATACGTAACCGCAGTACCCCGGCGTCGTAACACGCGTCGATATGTTCGGTGTCGAGATTGTCGCCGAGCACCAGTTGCCGACTGAACACCCCACGCGCCCGTTCGGTTGCCAGCATCTCCCGGCTTGGATCGACGTCGGGGCGCTCGGCGCGCACCGTCACCACATTGCGCTCGATGTCGAGGTCCAGCGACTGCTCATCGATTCCCGGCAGATCGAATTCGACCACGAACTGCTCGCCGTCGCGCCAGGCATCCATCGGCATCGCGGCAGGACGTGCCGCGGTGCCCGATAGCTGCTGAGTGAAGCGGTCGAGGTCACGAAACGGATCGCTACGAACCAACATGGTCGTCACCTCCAACACTCCCATCTGGTGTCTGTTCGCATCGGTTATCTATGCCTTGCGGCATAGTTTTTATATAGCTCGGGTCGGCGATCTTGGCAAGGGCCTGGCGAAGATTTTCGGCGGCCAGTTGTCGAGAGATGTTGCCGGCCACCGCATGCAGCGGGAGATCGGGTTGACGTGACCGGGCGACGGCGCCCCCCCTTCGGCGCAAGACCCCCGCGCCACAATCTCAGAATCGCCCGGCACTGTACGCCTGTACAGCGTGCCACCGGTGTCACAATACAACGAACCGGCTGAACGAGGAGAACATGGCAGCATCCGCGCGGCGTGTGGGCGCCGAGACGTCCAAGACCCGGGACACCCTGCTCGACCATGTCGAGAAAATGATGCTCGACGAGGGATACGCGAGCGTGACCTACCGCGCCCTGGCCTCGGCCGCCGGGGTCACGCCCAGCCTGGTCCAGTACTACTTCCCGACACTCGACGACATTTTTCTCTCGGCGATCCGCCGCTATTCCGAACGCAGCCGACGGCTCCTCGACAAGGTGCTCGAATCGCGCCCCGATGATCCACTCCGCGCATTGTGGGAGTTCAGCCGTACCGAGGCATCGGGCGCGTTGATGACGGAATTCATGGCTCTGGGCAACCACCGCAAATCCATCCAGGCCGAGATCGCCGCGGTGACCCAGGCCAACCGCAAACGTCAGGTCGATGCGCTCGTCGCCAAATTCGGCAAGAGCGCACGCCCGGGTGGACACTTCTCGCTACCCGCCCTGCAACTGCTGATCTCCGGGCTGCCCAAGTTCCTTAACCTCGAAGAGGGCATCGGCGTCAAGACCGCCCACAAGGAAGTCACCAACGCCTTCGAGAAGTACCTGGACTCGATCGAACCGGCCCCAGCGCCGAAACGTAAGACCGCCCAACGGCGTTCACCGTAGCGTTCAGGGCGGACTTCTCCAGGGAAGCCGGATCGAATCAGGGCGCAGCGCAACTGCATAGCGACACCGCGGTGCCGCTCGGCTAGCGCATCACGTGCGCACACTGGGTGTGTGGATGGACGTCAAACAGGTCGCGGTAGGAGGGTGGTTGCCGGCCGTCTTCATCGTGGATGCCGTACTTGACGGCCAGTTCCGCGCCGATGAGCGTCTGGCCGCTGAGTTCGATGCATTGGTGGTCGTTGTAGAGCGCCCAGATCACATGTCCGGTGAGCTCGGGTGTTTCGGCGCTGTCGAGGATGTGCCCGAATTTCTCGGGGTTGCTGGCGATGATGGCGCGGACGCGGTCGGTGAGCAGCGATCCCATCCAGATCGATACCGCCGTGATCCCAGTGTCTTTGAAGTCGACGGCCATGTCGGCGGCCATCTTGTCGACGGCGGCTTTCGGCACTCCGTAGGCGGGTCCGAAGGCATAGTGCACCGAGCCCGACGAGGAGGTGAAGGCCACCAGGCCGCGTCGCTGCGGGAGCATCAGGGGTGCGGCATAGACGGTGGCGACGTAGCTGCTGCGCACGCCGACATCCAGGGTGTCGATGACATTGAGCGGCTCTTCCCAGAACTTGGTGCGCCCCATCATTTCGTCGCGGATGAGGGCGGCGTTGTTCACCAGGATGTCGATGCGGCCCTGTTCCTGCTCGATCCGGGTGAACAGCGCCTTGACCTGTTCGTCGTCGCCGTGATCGACACGCACGGCGATGCCCTGTCCCCCCGCGGCGCTGACCATTTCGGCCGTCCGGTGGATGGTGCCGGGCAGGGCGGCGTCGCCGGCGTTCTCGCTGCGGCCGGTGACGTACACGGTGGCGCCGTGCTGTCCGAGGGCGTGGGCTATGCCGGCTCCGGCGCCGCGGCTGGCTCCGGTCACGACGGCCACGCACGGTGCGGACGACATGAGAGTTCTCCTGTCTGTCGGGTCAGCCGACGATCGCGGGCATGGAGTCCCAGCCCCGGACGGTCGAAGTGCGCGAACGACGCGCGTTGTCCATGTCGATGGTCCACTCGGGAAATCGCTTGAGCACCTCCTCGAGCGCGACGCGGCCCTCGAGGCGGGCCAGTGGTGAGCCGACGCAGAAGTGGGCGCCGCGACCGAAGGTGAGGTGTCCGCCAGGCTTACGGCGGATGTCGAACCGGTCGGGGTCCTCGAAGTGCCGTTCGTCGCGATTGGCCGAGGCGAGCATCAGCAGTATCGCGCTGCCGGCCGGCACGATCTGCTCCTGGAACGCGACATCCTCGGTCGCGACGTAGCGCGCGACGTGCGGCCCGGGCGGCTCGAAGCGCAGCAGTTCCTCGATCGCAGTCGGGATCAGGGAGTGGTCTTCGGCGAGTTCCTTGCGTTGGTCGGGGTGTTCGGCCAGGACCTTGCCCATCCACCCGAACAGCCGACCGGTGGTCTCGACGCCGGCGCCGGCGACGACGGCGAGGAAGATGACCAGCTCTTGCTTGGTCAACTTGCGCGTGGTTCCGGTTTCGTCGTCGAATTCGACGTTCAGCAGCTCGGTGATCAGGTCCTCGGACGGGTGCTTCTCGCGCCACTCGACGTATTCGCCGAACATCTCGCCGGTGAAGTAGTGCTCCTTGTCGACGTGCATAGGCTTGCCGGCTTCGTTGCGCAGCACCGCGTTGGCGTGGGCGCGCACCGCGGGCTGCTCGGAATCCGGGATGCCGGCGAGCATCCCGATCGTTTTCATAGGGAGTTCGGCCCCGAGGTCCTGGACGAAGTCGAAGCGTTCACCGCCAACCAGCGGATCGAGGCAGGCGGTGCAGAACGCGCGCACCTTGTCCTCGAGGGCGCGCATCTTCTTCGGTGTGAATGCGCGCGACACGATGGCGCGGTGGATGGTGTGCACCGGGGGATCTTCATTGATGAAGACGCCTGCCGGGATCATCGGATCTGTGAGCACGACTTCGAGGATGTCGCCCTTGGCCGAGCTCAGGCGAGTGGTGTCCTTGAGCCCCGCGTCGACGTCGGCGTAGCGGCTGATGCCCCAGAAGTTGTGCCGCTCGTTGTAATAGAGCGGGGATTCGTCGCGAAGCCGGCGATACGTCGGGTAGGGGTCGAGGTCGATCTCGACATCCCAGGGATCGTAGTACAGGTCGTCCATCTGCTGCCTCCAAAGTTATTGCCGAGCGGCGCGATTCGTTTGGCATTCGGCCTAGATGACGGCACCGCCGTTGACGCCGATCACCTGGCCGGTGATGTAGCCCGCGGCGTCGGTGCACAGGTAGGAGCACAATCCGGCGACGTCCTCGGGCGAGCCCAGGTGGCCGGCGGGAATCGCCCGCGTCAGGTACTCGGTCGGCGGCAGCTTTTCCAGCCGCTGTTGTTCGCGCAGCATCGGGGTGTCGATCGCGAATGGCGGAATGGTGTTGGCGGTGACGCCTTTTCCGGCGTAGTCCCGCGCGACGGTCTTCGTCAACGCGATCACCCCGCCCTTGGTGGCCGAGTAATGGCCCTGACGTGGCGCGCCCTGTTGGCCGGCCGCCGACGAGATGGTGACGATGCGCCCCCATCCGGCGGGGACCATGTCCGCGAGGCCGGCCTGCAGGCTCAGGAAGGTGCCGGTCAGGTTCACCGCGAGGAACCGATTCCACTCCGCCAGGGTGATCTGGTCGAACCGCGTGAACCCGCCGATGGCCGCGCTGGTCACCAGGATCTCGACGGGGCCGAACTGTGCTCGCACCGTGTCGAACGCGGCGTGAACCGACGCTTCCTCCGATACGTCGACACCGGCCGCGACGGCTTTGCCTCCCGCCTCGTGGATTTCGGCGACGACCTGGGTGGCTGCCTCCTCGTTCAGATCAAGGACGGCCACCCGGTGCCCGTCGGCAGCGAGCATCGTGCAGATCGACCGACCCAAGCCCGATCCGCCGCCGGTCACCACCGCCACTCGGCTCATCTCAGACACGCTCCTTGCCGCACCGACATTGGGTGTGTGCTGTACGAATGTACAGCGATACGTACGCCGTAGACAAGGCGGCCGCATTTCGCTGATGTTGTACAGTCGTATTGCGTCTGTTGCCGGTCGCGACGATGGGAAGTGGTGTTGTGGACGACAGGTTCTCGATGCAGGGGCGGGTTGCCGTCATCACCGGCGGCGGCACTGGGATCGGCCGGGCTTCGGCACTGGTCCTGGCCGAATACGGCGCCGACGTCGTGCTCGCCGGACGGCGGGAGGAGCCGCTGAAGGCCACGGCCGCCGAGATCGAGGTACTGGGACGGCGGGCACTGGCCGTGCCGACCGACGTGACCGATGCCGCGGCGTGCCAGTCCCTCGTCGATACGACGCTGGCCGAATTTGGCCACCTGGATGTGCTTTTGAACAATGCCGGTGGCGGTGAGACCAAATCCCTGATGAAGTGGACCGACGACGAGTGGCATCGGGTGCTGGACCTGAACCTGTCCAGTGCGTGGTATCTGTCGCGCGCGGCCGCCAAGCCGATGATCGCCGCGGGCAAGGGCGCCATCGTCAACATCTCGTCCGGCGCCGGCCTGTTGGCCATGCCCCAGGCGCCGGTGTATGCCGCCGCGAAGGCCGGGCTGAACAACCTCACCGGCTCGATGGCCGCGGCCTGGACCCGCAAGGGCGTGCGGGTCAACTGCATCGCCTGCGGCGCCATCCGCACGCCCGGCCTAGAAGCCGACGCAGAGCGTCAGGGCTTCGACGTCAACGTGATCGGACAGACCAACGCCTCGGGTCGCGTTGCCGAGCCGGATGAGATTGGTTACGGGGTACTGTTTTTCGCTTCCGATGCGTCCAGTTACTGCTCGGGCCAGACGCTGTACATGCACGGCGGGCCCGGCCCCGCAGGTGTCTGAGACACAGGCGAGACGCGAGGTCTGCTGGGGTTGTAACCACAGACCGGATTCCAACCGAGGCGATCTACCTCGTCGCTGAGGTTCACCACCGTTCGGCGGGGACGTCTTCGATCGTCAGCGGACGGGCGTAGGAGGGATCGGTGCGGTCCCACTTGCCCTTGATGAAGCCCTTGACGGCGCCCGATGCCATCACCGAGGAATCGCCGCTCATCATCCACTCGAGGGTGCAGCGGCGCAGCGCGATCTTCCAGACCCCGTCGCGGCGCTCGAGGCGATCGAGGTAACGGCCGCCCATCAGCGACACGATCTTGCCGCCCTTGGCCCGCATCGCGCCGATGACATAGCTCTCCGCATGGGCTTCGTCGCCATTGATCTCACAGGTGTGGGTGGTGATGTTGTGCAGGTGGTCCTCGAAGACCATGCTGTGCGCGTTGTTGGCCCAATCCCCGTATTCGGGGCCGAGTTTCACGGTCGGGCCGTGTTCGTCCACGCCGTCCTCGAAATAGACGCTGCCCATCAGTTCCGTGTCGTGGCGGTCATGCCCACGGGACTGGTTCATCACGCAGTCGAGGATGGCGGTGCGATCCTCGAGGTACTGCACCCGCTGCTGCAGTTGCTTGAGCTCGTCGCCGTTGGTCATGACGGTCCTTCCGCTGAAGTAATGGCTTCGCTGTACATCTGTATAGCACACCGTGGGGTCGACCTCATCAAGGCGGGCGTGTTCGTTCAGGACGGCTGGCCTCGTTGTGATCAACCTGCGAGAGGCCGCGTGTTCGACTACGCATGCCGGGACACGGACTACGCACTTTCAAGGGCGCGAAGGACTGCCTGGACACGCGAAGCTCATGCCGTGCGACCCGGACCGGCATGAATTTTCCACCATTCCTCGCCGGCCCGTTCGGGTCCGCCCTTCAACTATCGAGGAGACGAAGATGAGCCTGGCGCACGCCTCAGACGCCCGGATGGCCCCGGCGGACGAGTTGGTGCCGTCGCGCTACGCGGTGCGGGTCGGCGAGATTGACGTGCTGGTGATCAGCGATGGGGTGCTACCGATAACCACCTCGACGTTGGCCACCAACGCCGACCCCGCCGCGCTGGCAGGCTGGCTGGGCGATAACTTCCTGCCGCCTGAGGTGGTCGACTGGCCGCTGAACGTGGTCGTGGTGCGTAGTGGTGACCGGACCATCCTGGTCGACGCCGGGCTGGGGCTGGAGTTCCCGGACTTCCCGCGGGCGGGGCAAACGGCGAAGCGACTGGAGGCCGCGGGTGTCGATCTGGCATCCGTGACCGACGTGGTGCTCACCCACCTGCACATGGATCACGTGGGCGGGCTGCTCACCGAAGGGCTGAAGGACCGGCTGCGTCCGGACCTGCGGATCCACGTGGCGGCCGCAGAAGCCGATTTCTGGGAGGCGCCCGACTTCTCCCACACCACCATGCCGGAGCCGATACCGGACGTGCTTCGCTCGGTCGCCTCGCGATTCCTGGACGAGTACCGCGACCGGCTCCAGACGTTCGAGACGGACTACGAGGTGGCGGCGGGCGTGTTCGTCACCCGCACCGGCGGTCACACCCCCGGGCACAGTGTGGTCCGCCTGGCTTCGGGCGGCGACCGGCTGACACTCGCCGGTGACGCCGTGTTCCAGGTCGGATTCGAAAACCCCGAGTGGCACAACGGATTCGAGCACGACCCCGAGGAGGCGGCCCGCGTTCGGGTGCGTCTCCTGCGGGAGTTGGCCTCGACAGGCGAGTCGCTGGTGGCCACCCACTTGCCGTTCCCGTCAGTGTGCCGGGTCGCGGTCGCCGGCAACGTCTTTCGGTGCGTACCGACCGTCTGGGATTACTGACCGCTCCCGGGTGGTCGCGCCATTGTCGCTGCCGGACTAGGCTATCGCGGTAGCGTCGGCCGACACACGAAGGAGGCGCTCGCATTGACCGACATCATCAACGACGCTTTCTCCCGCCGGGTGTTCATGCGGGGCGCCGCGTTATCGGTGCCCGTCGTGGGCGCCGCGCTCGTCGTACCCGCCGCGTTGGCCGAGCCTTCGGAGTGCAGCGATCCATCCGGCATGGTCGGCAACTGCGCGGTGCAGCTACCCCAGGAATTCACCTCGACGAGTTTCAGCACAACGGCCATCGCCGGAGGTACGAACTACTCGATTCTGTTCAGCACCAAGATCCCGAGAGGCCCGCTCGTACCTTCGGGCGCCACCGGTTACCGCATCCGCAGCGGCAGTGTGTCGGGCACGAAGCAGGACGGAACCCCGTTCCGCCTGACACCAGGGATCGGCGAGGTGGGACCACGGGTCCTCGGAGCACGTTCGGCGTCATCCCTCGGCTTCGCGCTGGATGTGCCGTGGAATGCCGACCAGCTCGTGCGTTCGTTCCTGTACGCCTACGAAGTCGAGTTCTTGACCGGGCTGACCGGAATTCAGACCTGCCCGTACACGACCACCATGACGCTCGCGGACAACGGGATGACCCTCGGTGGTGTCGGCTCGGTGACGTTTTCCCAGCCGAGGCTTACCGATTGCGGCGAGGCACCACCGCCTCCAGAGTGAACCAGTCGCACAGCTTCCGTCGCTATCCCGCTGCTCGGGTTTCGGAATCAGGGATGGTCCTACCCTTGACGAACTTCCACCGCTCAACCAGTGCGTCGCCGAAAACATCGTTCTGCCAATAGAATTCGATGGACATTAGTACTTCGAGTATGATACGACCCGGCTGTTCGCGATTGAGGCCAGGATTGGGGCCGGCACCTATGGGGTGCAATTGGTCGGCGCGCCCCACCGCGGCATGGGCCGCAAATACGTCGCGCAGCTTCTCGACCCGGCCGCGGGACCGGCAGCGCCGGCCGTAAACGATCTGTGGGCCGACAAGGGTAATCCCTTGCCGGCCCACAGATTACGTAAAGATCAGACCGCGGTCACTCCGGTGGCCTGGGGGCCCTTGGCGCCCTGTCCTACCTCGAACTGAACCCGCTGATTCTCCTCCAGTGAGCGGTAGCCACCGCCCTGGATCTCGGAGTAGTGGACGAAGACGTCCGCACTGCCGTCATCGGGGGCGATGAAGCCGAAGCCCTTTTCGCCGTTGAACCATTTCACGGTTCCTTGCGTCATATCTCTTGTACTTCTTTCGTTTACTTTCGCGAATGCAGAACACATTCGCCCTTCAGCCTACCCCACAATTGGAGTCCCTGAATCCGTCTTCGACGGCGGCGCCGCGCCGGGGGACCCACCGGACGAGATTTACGCGGCGATCATCACCGTAGGTTGCCAACCTGCGTGGCGGTGGACGACTCCTTTACGCGCCGCTCGACGCGATGCCAATCGACCGGCTACGGCGTGAAGGCCTGCGATCACGGCTCCATTGCGCACACAGCTCATCACCCCGTCAAGGCCCCCGGGTCGGTTGGCGTGGTTGACGCGACGGTGTTAGCGTAGCCACCGTCGCTGACTCGGAACCCGAGTTTCGCTTCGGTTGGCAGCCATCTTCTCGCGTCAACCGGGCTGTCCGGCGTCTGACTGAACGCAACGAAAGCTGGGGGAACGCACGCGGTGTTTCGAGTGTTGAGACGGTTCTGGATCCCGCTGCTGCTGGTGGTGGTCGTGGCACTAGGCGCGTACGCGATCACCCGCATCCGCGAGTCCACCGGGCATCACGGCCCGAATCTGGCGGAGGGATCCGGAATTACCGCGAACTTCAATCCGAAGCACATCCGGTACGAGGTCACCGGGGCGGGCGGGACCGCGAATCTGAACTACCTCGACGAGAACGGACAACCCCATCTCATCGAAAACGCCCCGCTGCCCTGGTCTTTCACGATCGTGACGACGCTGCCGTCGATGTCGGCCAACATCCTGGCCCAGGGCGATCGGGGCACCCACGATCTTCGGTGTCAGGTGACCGTCGACGGTCAGGTGCGTGACAGCAGGGCGAGCACCGACGCCATCAAACCGTTCATCTACTGCTTGGTGAAATCCGTATGAGCAACTTGCACACGAAGCCGCACCGCCCGTTCGTTGGTCGGATGGTCCGGATCTTCTCGGTACCGATCATCGTGTTCTGGGTGCTCGTCGCGGTGGGCCTGGGCATCTTGACCCCGTCGCTCGATGCCGTCGCGGCGACGCGTTCAGTGCCTATCAGCCCCACCAATTCGGATTCGTATCGGGCGATGCTGCACATCGGCAAGGTGTTTCAGCAGTACGATTCCGACTCCACAGCGATGGTCGTGCTGGAGGGCAAGGACAAGCTCGGCGACGCGGCGCACAAGTTCTACGACAAGATCGTCGCCAAGCTGGAAGCCGATCATCAGCACGTGCAGAACGTCCAGGACTTCTGGAGTGATCCGCTGACCGCGGCGGGCTCTCAGAGCGTGGACGGCAAATCCGCCTACGTGCAGATCTTCCTCAATGGCCCCCAGGGCACGACGCCCAGCCACGAGTCGGTGGCAGCCGTGCGTGACATCGTTGCGTCGGTACCAGCGCCTCCGGGTATCAAGGCCCATGTCGCCGGTAATACCGTGCTCAATGCCGACACCAGCGTGGCAGGGCACCAAAGCATGGCGATCATGGAGCTGGTGTCGGTCGGCGTCATCATTGTGATGCTTCTGATCGTCTACCGCTCCGTCGTGACGATGCTGGTTTCCATGGTCATCATCGGCCTGGAACTATTTGCCGCACAGGGCATTACGGCCACGGCGGGCAACCTGAACATCATCGGCTTGACGCCGTACGCGGTGAGCATGGTGACCATGCTGGCCTTGGCCGCCGGGACAGATTACGTAATCTTCCTACTCGGGCGATATCACGAGGAGAGATCGAAAGGCCTCGATTCCGAAGAGGCGTTCTATGTCGCCTACAGCGGTGTCTCGCATGTCATCCTGGGTTCCGGGCTGACCATCGTCGGTGCCTGCTTGTGCCTCACCATGACCACGCTGCCCTACTTCCAGACCATGGGTCTGCCCTGCGCGATCGCAGTTGGGGTGATCATCGCCGCAGCCCTGACGCTGGCGCCGGCGATCCTGACGGTGGCATCGAAGTTCGGTCTGCTCGACCCCAAGCACAACGTGGTCTCCTCGCCGGGTTGGCGCAAGGTCGGCACCTCCGTGGTTCGCTGGCCCATCCCGATCGTCCTGGTGACCTGCGTGATCGCCGTCGTGGGTTTCGTCGCCCTGATGACGTATGTGCCGCAGTACAACGACCAGAAGTTCACCCCCGCCGATATGCCCGCCAACCAGGCCATGGGCGTCGCGGACCGGCATTTCTCCCAGGCCCGCATGAACCCCGAGCTGTTGATGCTCGAGGCCGATCACGATCTGCGTACCCCCGCGGACATGCTCGTGATCGAAAAGGTCGCCAAGAATGTCTTTCGCATGCGGGGCATCGATCGGGTGCAGACCATCACCCGCCCGCTGGGCGCACCGATCGAGCACAGCTCGATCCCCTTCCTGCTTGGTGCGCAAAACGCCGGCACCCTGCAGGCCGCGAAGTTCAACAACGACAACTCGGCGCAGATGCTCGAACAGGCCGACGAGATGAGCCGGACCATCGCCAACATGCAACGCATGTACACCATCACCAAGGAGATGACCGAAACCACGCACAGCATGGTTGGCAGGACGCACGAGATGGTGGACACCACCAACGAATTGCGGCAAAGCCTCGCCGATTTCGAGGATTTCTTCAGACCCATTCGCAGCTACTTCTACTGGGAAAAGCACTGCTACGACATCCCGATCTGCTTTTCACTGCGGTCAGTCTTCGACACCCTGGACGGAATCGACGCCCTCGCCGACCAAATACAAGGCCTCACCACCGATTTGGATCGGTTGGATCATTTGCTGCCGCAGATGTTGCCGGTGCTGCAGAACACCATCACCTCGATGACAAAGATGCGCGACTTCATGATCGCGACCCATAGCACCCAGGCCGGCACCCAGGCCCAGCAGCAGGAGCTGGCCAAAGGCGCGACGGAGATCGGCCTGTACTTCGACCAGGCCAAGAATGACGACTTGTTCTATCTGCCACCGGACGTGTTCGACAATCCCGACTTCAAACGTGGCATGAAGATGTTCATGTCGCCCGATGGCAAGGCAGTCCGGATGATCATCACCCACCAGGGCGACCCGGCCTCGGTGGAGGGTATCGACCATGTGCGGGGCCTCAAAGGTGTTGTCGCAGATGCCCTCAAGGGCACCCCGCTGAGTAATGCCAAGGTCTCACTCGCCGGCACGGCATCGCTGTATGCCGACATGCAGGACGGCGTCGTCACCGACCTCATGATTGCGATCATCGCGGCGATGATCCTGATTTTCGCGATCATGCTGTTGATCACGCGCAGTGTGGTGGCCGCCCTGGTGATCGTCTGCACCGTCGCCGCATCCTTGGGTACCGCGTGTGGTTTGTCGGTGCTGCTCTGGCAGGACATCCTCGGGCTGGGCGTGCAGTGGATCGTGATCCCGTTGTCGATGGTGATCCTGCTGGCAGTGGGTTCGGACTACAATCTCCTCGTGGTCTCGCGCTTCAGGGAAGAGATACACGCCGGGCTCAACACGGGCATCATCCGTGGCATCGGGGCGACCGGACGCGTCGTCACCGCGGCCGGCCTGGTGTTCGCCTTCACCATGATGGCGATGATCGTGTCCGACCTGCGCGTGGTCGGTCAGCTCGGCATGACCATCGGCATCGGCCTGGTGGTCGATACGTTGATCGTGCGGGCGTTCATGACCCCCTCGATTGCCGCCGCGCTGGGCCGCTGGTTCTGGTGGCCGCTCAACACCTTTGAGATCACCAGGCATGGCCGTGGCGGACCCGAGCCAACTCCGGTCGACGACGACAACACTGCGCCCCTTGCGACAGCGAGGGCGTGAGAGCCGTGACCGAGTCTGGCAAGCTGGCGGCGGGGTTGGTCGCCGCGGCGGAATGCTTGTCAGACACGGAATCAAAACTGCGCCAACGCACCCAAGGCCGGCTCGATCGATCCCGCGATCCCGCGATCCTCGACGCCGCGCTGGCCGCATTAGCCGAAAACGGTTACAACGACACCAATATGAACGATATCGCCGCGCGAGCGGGTGTTGGTAAAGCGGCGATATACCGCCGCTGGGCGTCGAAGGCCGCGTTGATGACCGATGCGCTTGTGTATTGGCGGCCCGACCTCATCGACGACGATGCCCCGGACACAGGCAGCCTTGCCGGTGACTTCGACGCGGTGGTTGAACGTGTAGCGCGCGCCGATGACGACCTGATCTCCAGCGATCTGGTGCTGCGAGTGGCGATGGAGGCGATGCACGATCAGCAGCTCGCATCGGCCCTCGACGAGTTGATGCTGCTCAAGGGCAGGCGCGTGGTGACGGCCATCCTCCGACAGGCCGCCGCCCGCGGCGAGGTCGCACCCGACGGGGACTGGACCCTTATCGCCGACACCTTGACGGGAATGGGGCTGATGCGGGTCATCAGCGGTCAAACCGTCGACGCGAAGTTCGTCCGCAGAGTCATCGACACGCTCATCCTGCCTGCCGTCTGCGCGGCGAACACCAAGGATGGTGGCGGGAGCGCAAAGTAGCGCCGGTTCGACCAACGACAACTGTCGAGATGCAGAGAAGATTGACAGGACACGCCGGGCTACTTTGACAAGAGCACGTATGGCTTTGAAGTCATTCGGCGCGACGCGATCCCCGGAAATGAGTGCGGTCCTGATCGCACCTGTTGTGCTAGGGAACCGGGCAGATGCCGCGCTCGAAGGTCCGGATAATCAGTGGCGCGACGGTGTGCCGAGGCAGTGCACCGGCCATGGCTTGCTCACAGCCTTGCAGGATCAATCCGTAGAGCGCGTGCCAAATCCAGGTCGGATTGAGGTCAGAGTCGAACACGCCTTCGTCCTGTCCCCGCGTGATCAGTTTGATCACCAACTCCTCATTCGGGGACTGGGCCGGGGGGATATCGCGGAGCACCGCCGGGTCACCGAAGAGGAAGACCAGCCGTTCACCTATTGAGACGCCTGCGGTGATGAATCGCCGCATCGCGTCGATTGCGGGTCCGTCGTCAAGGGCGGCCTCGTCCACCGCTTCACTGAGCACGCGGATCGAGTCCAGGGTCGCCTCGTAGATCAGCGTCTCGCGGTCGGCGAAGTACCGGTGCAGCGTGGTGCGACCGACCCCGGCCACGGTGGCGATCTCCGGCATGGTGGCCGTCCGGTTCGCTGCCAGCGCAGAGGCCGTAGCAGCGAGGATCGCGGCTCTGGTGCGCGCTTGCACACCCGAGAGTTGCTTCGTCGAGACGGACACGATGTGATCGTAGCCTGCCCCGGAATAGAACGTTGACGTTCCGATATTGAATGGTTATGTTCTGACTAAGGAAAGGCAGGAGGCCATGGATGTGACGACTTCTCCGTACGCGAGCGACGCACTGGACGACGGGACGGTCGACGCGGTGGTGATCGGCGGGGGCGCCGCGGGGCTGAACGGTGCGCTGATCCTCGCCCGCTCCCGCCGCTCGGTCGTCGTGATCGACAGCGGCTCCCCGCGCAACGCGCCCGCGAAGGCCGTGCACGGCTTCATCGTCTTGGACGGCACCCCGCCGCCCGAGATCCTTCGGCGGGGCCGGGAGCAGGTGCGCCAGTACGGCGGACGCGTCGTCCACGGCGAGGTGGTCTCGGCCGAGTCTGCCGCCCCGTCGGCGGACGGGGACCTGCGGTTCACCGTCACCCTGGCCGACGGCCGCAGCATCACCGCTCGCCGCATCCTGGTAGCCACCGGCCTTACGGATGTGCTGCCGGAGGTGCCCGGGCTCGCCGAGCACTGGGGGCACACTGTGGTGCACTGCCCGTACTGCCACGGCTGGGAGGTGCGCGATGAGCCCATCGGCATCCTCGCCACCGGCCCGGTTTCCATCGGCCACGCGTTTCTGTTCCGTCAGCTGACCGAGGACCTGATCTACTTCACCCACGGCACTGACCTGGACGAGGACAGCCGCGCCCGCTTTGCCGCCCGCGGCATCCGCGTCATCAACACCCCGGTCACCGAGGTCGTCAACGACGAGGACGGTGCCCTCGCCGGGGTGCGCCTGGCCGACGGCCAGGTCGTGGCCCGGCGCGTCCTCGCGGTCGCCCCGCAGATGCAGGCCCGCACCCAGGGCCTGGAAGGTCTGGGCCTGCCGGTGCAGGACCTGCCGAACATGGGCCGCGGTTTTGCCTCCGGCATGGCCGGCACCACCGAGGTGCCGGGTGTGTGGGTGGCCGGCAACGCCACCGATCTGGTCGCCCAGGTCGGGGCCTCCGCGGCGGCCGGCGCACTGGCCGGCGCAGACATCAACAGGATGCTGGCCATCGCGGACACCGACGCGGCCCTCCAGGGGAAGCGCGCGACTACGGGTTCAGGACCGTCGGCGACTGCGTCCGCATGATGGAGCTCTATGTCTCCAGCCGGCCGCTGCTCAGAAAAGGTACGTCGACAACGGTTCCAGTTGGGAGCGCGATGGCTCTGGTGAAGCGGGCGTGGGTTCCGCTGGTGATGGTCTTGGTGATCGCGATTGCATCGTTTGCTGTGGTGCGGCTGCACGGTGTTTTTGGCAGACAGTCGGTTTCGGCCGGCGGAGCCAACGGTGTGGACACGCTCGTGCAGTTCAATCCCAAGCACGTGCTTTACGACGTCTGGGGGCCCGCCGGCACCGTCGTCCAGGTCGACTACCTCGACGAGCACGCCCAACCGCAGAGGGTTGCAACGGCTACGGTGCCATGGAGCTACGAGATCGTCACCACCGACACCGCGGTGATCGCGACGGTGGTCGCCCAGGGCGAGGCCGACAGTATCGGGTGCCGCATCACCGTCAACGGTGAAGTTCGTGACCAACGGGTCTTCGACGGCCACCGTGCCCAGACCCACTGCATCATGAAGTCGGCATGACCGGCGCACACTCCGCTGAGATCGATCCGGCGGCAAAGCACGGCCGCTTCGCGCATGCCACGCGAATTCTGGCTATCCCGATCTTGATCGGATGGCTGTTGATCACGGCCGCGCTCAACGTCATTGCGCCCCAGCTCGATGTGGTCGGGGCGGCGCACTCGGTGCAGCTGATACCCGAAGACGCACCGTCGTTGATCGCGATGAAGCGTATTGGCAAGGACTTTCAGCAGTACGACTCGGACACCACAGCGATGGTCGTGATCGAGGCACAAGACAAACTCGGTGACGCGGCACATCGGTATTACGACCAGATCGTGGCCAAGCTGTCGCACGACACCGAGCATGTCGAGCACGTCGAGAACTTCTGGGGAGATCGGCTGACCGCGGCGGGGGCGCAGAGCAGCGATGCCAAGGGCGCCTACGTTCAGCTGAATCTGCGTGGTAATCAAGGCGATACCGAGTCCAACAACTCGGTCGCCGCGGTCAACAAGATCGTGGCAAGCGTGCCCGCGCCACCGGGGATCAAGGCCTACGTGACCGGTCCCGGACCGTTGGCCACAGAGCGCATGGAATACACCAATCGCAGCATGCAGACGATCACCGTCGTCACCGTCGTGATCATCGGGGCCATGCTGCTCATTGTCTACCGCTCCGTAGCGACCATGCTGGGCATGCTGCTCACGGTTCTTACCGAGCTCGCCGCCGCTCGCGGTGCTGTGGCCGTACTCGGTCACCACGGCGTTATCGGCCTGTCCACGTTCGCGGTGAATCTCGTTGTGAGCCTGGTGCTCGCCGCGGCGGCCGACTACACCATTTTCCTGGTCGGTCGATATCAGGAGGCCCGCTCGCACGGGCAAGACCGGATCGACGCCTTCTACACCATGTACAAGGGAACCGCCCACGTCGTCTTGGGGTCGGGTCTAACGGTCGCGGGCGCGATGTTCTGCATGAGCTTCACCCACCTGCCGTACTTCCACAGCCTCGGTGCGCCGTGTTCGATCGCCCTGCTGGTGACGATCGCCGCCTCCCTAACGCTGGCGCCCGCGGTGATCACCATAGCTACCCGGTTCGGGGTCTTCGATCCCAAACGCAAGGTCAAGACCCGCGGTTGGCGGCGGGTGGGGGTGGCCGTGGTGCGATGGCCGGGACCGATCCTGGTCGGTGCCGTGCTGGTAACGGTGATCGGTCTGGTGGCCCTGCCCGCTTACGTTCCCAACTACAACGACCGCTACTACCTACCCACCGACGCACCGTCTTCCGTGGGCTACCGCGCCTCGGACCGGCATTTCCCCGAGGCGCGGATGGGGCCCGAGATCCTCATGGTCGAAGCCGACCACGACATGCGTAACCCCACCGACATGCTGGTGTTGGACCGGGTCGCCAAGCTCACCTTCCATCTGCCGGGAATCGCTCGGGTACAGGGTATTACGCGTCCACTGGGCTCGACGGTCGATCACAGCTCGGTGCCATTTCA
Source organism: Mycobacterium sp. 3-98 (assembly GCF_035918355.1). Lineage (NCBI taxonomy): Bacteria > Bacillati > Actinomycetota > Actinomycetes > Mycobacteriales > Mycobacteriaceae > Mycobacterium > Mycobacterium sp. 3-98. The sequence goes on from NZ_CP142360.1 coordinate 419,564, forward strand.
GATCAGCGCCCAAAACGCAATCACGATCCAGAATCTGCACCACCTCAAGGACCGCATGGGTGACCTGCTGAAAACCAGTGATCAGCTGAGCGTGGTCATCAACCTCACCCAGACCATCTACGGGTTGACGACTCAGCTCAGCGATGTCACCCACGACTTGGATGGCAGGGGTCACCAAATCCTGGACACCACCCAGGAGCTGCGCGATCACCTCGCCGATTTCGACGACTTCTGGCGACCGCTTCGCAGCTATTTCTACTGGGAGCAGCACTGTTTCGACATCCCGATCTGCTGGTCGCTGCGCTCGCTGTTCGACGCCACCGACGGTGTCGACAAGCTCAGCGACGACCTGCAGGGCATCACCAACGTCGACCTGGACCGCCTCGACACACTGGTACCGAAGTTGGCGGCGCAACTGCCCCCGCTGATCGCGACCCTGAAAACGGTGCAGGGCTTGCTGCTGACGATCTACAGCTCGTTTAGCGACCTGACCGATCAGCTCGATGAGATGTCGCAGAACTCAACCATCATGGGCCGGGCGTTCGACGACTCCAAAAACGACGACATGTTCTACCTGCCGCCAGAAGCATTCGATAATGCGGACTTCCAGCGCGGGCTCAACCTGTTCGTGTCCCCCGACGGCAAGGCGGCGAAATACGTGATCACCCACAAAGGCGATCCGGCGAGCCCGCAAGGCATTTCGCACATTGACCAGATCAAGCAGGCCGCCACCGAGGCCACCAAGGGAACACCGCTGGAGAGCGCCAACATCTATCTCGGCGGCACCGCGGCCACATATAAAGACGTCCACGAGGCGTCGACGCTGGATCTGACGGTCTCGGTGACCGCGGCAATGGGCCTGATCTTCATAGTCATGCTCGGTATCACCCGTGCCCTGGCCGCCTCGGCCGTGATCGTCGGAACCGTGGCGGGTTCCATCGCTTCCGCGATGGGCCTGTCCGTGCTGATTTGGCAGCACCTGCTGCACATGCCACTGAACTGGATCGTGGTTCCCATGGCGGTGATCGTCATGTTGGCCGTCGGATCCGACTACAACCTGCTGCTGGTCTCGCGGATGCAGGAGGAGATCCACGCCGGCTTGAAGACCGGGATCATCCGGTCGATGGGCGGTACCGGCGGAGTCGTGACCACCGCAGGGCTGGTGTTCGCATTCACCATGGGCGGCATGCTGGTCAGCGATCTGCGCACTATCGGACAGGTCGGCAGCACGATCATGATCGGCCTACTGCTCGACACCCTGGTGGTCCGGTCCTTCTTGGTGCCCTCGATCGCCGCGCTGCTCGGACGCTGGTTCTGGTGGCCGCGCAGGGTCTACTCGAGGCCCGTGAATACGGCGCCGTCTTCGCCGCGAACACCAGCCGCGGTGAGCGCCGACCCGGACGCCACCGGGCCCATCCTCAGCGGTGTCACCTAACCAGGCACCGCCGTTCGCGGCCGCTGGTTTTGGTGGCCACTACGAGTACGAAAAAGATTGGCGGCCCGACAATGTCGGCAAACAATCAGTACACGGTCGTCAATCACCACTGCATCGCGACAGTCGGACGTCACCGCGCCATGTTGGCGAAGCGCGACAGATGCAGCTGGTGCGCGACGGTCACCGTCTTGGTCGGGCCGTTACGGTGTTTGGCGAGAATGAAATCCGCCTCTCCCCCGCGCGGATCGTCCCTTTCGAATGCGTCCGGGCGGTTCAACAGAATCACCATGTCCGCATCCTGTTCCAGCGATCCCGACTCACGAAGGTCGGACAGCATCGGCTTCTTGTCGGTGCGCTGCTCGGGTCCGCGGTTGAGCTGGCTGATTGCGACCACGGGAACCTCGAGCTCCTTGGCCAAAAGCTTCAGCTGACGGGAGAATTCGGACACCTCGAGCTGCCGCGACTCCACCTTCTTACCCGACGACATCAGCTGCAGGTAGTCGACCACCACCAGGCGCAGGTCGGCCTTCTGCCGCAACCGGCGCGCCTTGGCGCGGATCTCCATCATCGTCAGGTTCGGCGAATCGTCGATATACAGTGGCGCCTCACTGATTTCGCTCATCCGCCGCGCCAGCCGCGTCCAGTCTTCGTCACTCATCCGGCCCGAACGCATGTCGGCGAGTTTGATTTTCGCCTCCGCCGACAGCAACCGCATGACGATCTCGGACTTGCTCATCTCCAGCGAGAAGATGACGCTGGCCATGCGGTGCTTAATTGAACACGAGCGTAAAAAATCTAGTCCTAGCGTCGATTTCCCGACTCCAGGCCTGGCCGCCACGATGATCATCTGCCCGGCGTGCAGACCGTTGGTCACCTCGTCGAGTTCGGTGAAACCCGTTGGCACGCCGCGCGCCACGCCGCCGTTGGACGCGATGGCGTCGATCTCGTCCATCGTCGGCTGCAGCAGATCCTCGAGCGGAACGAAATCCTCCGTCGTCCGCCGGTCGGCCACCTCGTAGATCTCGGCCTGCGCGCGGTCGACCACCTCGGCCACATCGGCACCCTCGGCGCCCGCGTAGCCGTACTGCACCACGCGGGTGCCGGCCTCGACCAGGCGCCGCAGTAGCGCCTTCTCGGCGACGATGGTCGCGTAGTAGCCCGCGTTGGCCGCGGTGGGCACCGTCGAGATCAGCGTGTGCAGATACGGCGCGCCGCCGATCCGGCGCAGCAGGTTGCGGCGGTCCAATTCCGCGGCGACCGTGACGGCGTCGGCCGGCTCACCGCGCCCGTACAGGTCCAGGATCGCGTCGTAGACGTTCTGGTGCGCGGGGCGGTAGAAGTCGCCGGGCCGCAGCCGCTCGAGCACGTCGGCGATGGCGTCCTTGCTCAGCAGCATGCCGCCCAACACCGCCTGCTCCGCCGCCATGTCCTGCGGTGGCTGACGCCCGAAGTCCTCGCTGGGCGACGACGCATCCATGCCCGACGTCAGATCATCGACGACCGCCATGGATTCCCTTCTCCCGCGCTCCACTCATCCGAACATACATTCGACAACCGACATTGAGGGTAGGTCAAGGTCCTGACTCCTTCGCCTCGGAGCGCCCACACGCTCGGCGCCGGGACGACGCTAGACGTTGCTGGCTACTAGGTAAAAGGGGTGCTGTTCATGAAGCTGTGCATCGTGTGTGCATATACATCGACACCTGTGTTGAGCGGGGTGTGGAGAACCTGTGGATTAAAGCAAAGGGCCAGGACATAGGTGCAGATACCGGCCATACAACGCCATGAAAACCATGTGGACAAGAATCTCTACGGCGTGTCGGGCCGGGTTACGGTCCCGGGCGTGTTGGCTTTCCGCCATATTTTCCCAGCGTTACGGGCCGGTAACGCGGACCGTTCGGATGCGGCCCAGAAATCGTTCGCTACGGAGCACGTCCGCGACCACCCGGGGCAAACAACGGCCGCAAGCCCGCAGCGCAAAAAGCCCGGCGGCGGCCGATCAAGGCCACCGCCGGGAATGAGCAAATGTCGGGTGCTTAGCTCTGCGCGACCACTTCGAGCGCGACCTCGACGTCGACCTCGGGGTGCAGGTGCACCGCCACCGGGTGAGTACCGAGGGCTTTGATGTGCGACTTCGGCAGCCGGACGATCCGTCTGTCCAGGTTGGGGCCGCCGGCCTTCTTGATCGCGGCGACGACGTCGCCGGCGGTCACCGAGCCGAACAGCTTCCCGGAATCCGCCGCGGTCTTCACCGGCAGCGAGACCGGTCCCAGCGCCTCGATCGCCGTCTTGAGTTCGTTGGCGTGGCCGAGGTCGCGCACCGCCTTGGTTTCGCGGGCCCGGCGGATGTCGTCGGCCTGCTTCTGCGCGCCGCGCGAGGCCACGATCGCCAGTCCGCGCGGGAGCAGGTAGTTGCGGCCGTAGCCATCCTTGACCTCGACAGTGTCGCCGACGGTACCGAGGTGGTCGACGTCGGCCGTCAGAATCAGCTTCATCGTTCGTAACTTTCAGTTGGCCTTCGACGCCTACCGCGCCGAGGAGGTGAAGGGCAGCAGCGCCACTTCGCGGGCATTCTTCACCGCGATGGCGATGTCGCGTTGGTGCTGCACACAGTTGCCGGTGACGCGACGCGCACGAATCTTGCCGCGCTCACTGATGTAGGTGCGCAGCAGCGCGGTGTCCTTGTAGTCGATCGCTTGATCCTTCTTGGCGCAGAAGACACACTTCCGCGCCTTGACCGGCTTTTCCGGAGCCGGGCGCCGCTTGTTGGACTTGGCCATGTCTGTCTTTCTTTCCCTTTTCTACTGCTGAAGTTCTTTAGAACGGCGGTTCGTCGTCGCCGCCGCCGAACGAGCCCGACGCCGGCGCGCTGCCCCACGGGTCGTCGGCCGGTGCGCCGGTTGCGGGCGCCGCCTGCTGGCGGGATCCACCGCCGCCACCACCGCCGAAGCCGCCGCCGCCACCGCCACTGCGCGAGGCCTTGTTGACCTTGGCCGTGGCATACCGCAGCGAGGGGCCGATCTCGTCGACCTCGACCTCGACGACGGTGCGCTTCTCACCTTCGCGGGTCTCGAACGAACGCTGCTTGAGCCGGCCCGTGACGATCACACGGGAGCCGCGGGTGAGGCTTTCGGCGACGTTCTCGGCGGCTTCCCGCCAGATGTTGCATCGCAGGAACAGCGCCTCGCCGTCCTTCCACTCCCCGCTCTGGCGGTCATAGATCCGAGGCGTCGACGCCACCGTGAAATTCGCGACGGCGGCACCCGACGGAGTGAACCGCAGTTCTGGGTCTGCGGTCAGGTTTCCGACGACGGTGATAGTGGTGTCACCAGCCACAGTTTCCTCCTCGTTCCACGCTGTTGCTCGCCGCTCCGGTAGTGGATGTCATGAGCGTGTCCTCGCTGAGCCTACGCAGGTGCACCCCGCCGTGGGTCCACGGCGCGGCCACGATTGTTAGTGCTTGTCGGTGCGCATCACCTTGGTGCGCAGTACCGACTCGTTGAGGCTGAGCTGGCGGTCGAGCTCGGACACCGTCGCGGGCTCGGCTTTCAGGTCGACGACGACGTAGATGCCTTCGGCGTGCTTGGCGATCTCGTAGGCCAGCCGGCGCCGGCCCCAGATATCGACCTTGTCGACGGATCCGCCATCCTTGCGGACGACGTTCAGGAACGTCTCCAAGGACGGTGCAACGGTGCGCTCGTCGAGCGTGGGGTCAAGAATGACCATGATTTCGTATGGACGCATGGAAACCTCACCACCTCCTCTGGTCTCAAGCGGCCACGGTCGATCCGTGGCAGGAGGGTCGCCTGCGTCGGCAACCGCCCCAGGCTACCGGATACAGGGCTGACCAGAAAATCCGCGCGACGGCGCAACCCCGCTACCGCCGGGCGGCCATGTATTCCTTGACCCTGGCCAGCGTCGCTGGATCGGCCTTGGCGAGCGCACCGGAATCGAATGGCGGCTGCGGGTCGTATTCGATGAGCAGCTGGGCGGCCTGCGCGGCCTGGCGGTCGACGAGCAACTCCACCAGCCGCAACGCCATGTCGATGCCGCTGGACACCCCGGCCGCGGTGATGATCCGCTGCGGCAGGTGCTCGACGACCCGCTCGGGCACGTAGCGCGCGCCCAAATTGTTGAGCAGGTCGGCGGCGCCCCAGTGGGTGGTGGCGGTCAACCCCTCGAGCAGTCCGGCCGCAGCCAACAGCAATGAGCCGTGCAGACCGAGGTGGTGAACCTGGTGCTCGGATGCACCGCCCGCAGCCAGTCCCGGATGGCCTCGTCGTGGATCAGTTGGCGGGTACCGATGCCGCCGGGAAACACCACCACCTCCGGGGTGCTCACCTCATCGAAAGTGGCGTCGCAGGTGACGCCGAGCATTCCGTTGTCGGTCCGCACCTCACCGCGGCGGTGCCCGACGAACACGACCTCGATCGACGGAATGCGTTGCAGCACCTCGTAGGGCCCCACCGCGTCCAGAGCGGTGAAGCGCGGAAAGATCGGGATGGCGACCCGGGTCATGTCATGGCGCCAGTGCCGGTTGTTCGTCGGCGTCCTCGGGCACGGGGGCGCTCGCGCGGCGTGAGCCCACCGGCCGCAGCCAGTCCGGCAGCCAGCCCGGCGGGGCGTCGGGTGCGCGGTCGAACGGCCCGCCCGCCGGGTCGTCCACCCGTCCGCCCCAGCGCACCAAATCCTCGTCGGGCCGGTAGATCTGGCGGATCACCAGCGCGCACAACGCGATGACCGCGACGTCACGCAACAGCACCGTGGTGGTGAAGAACTGCTCGGGCAGCGAACGATTGGGATTGCCGTACAGGTAATACATCCGCGGCACCCACACCAGCGCGTCGATGGTCATCCACGCCAGCAGCACCCGGCGATGCGGCAGAGCCAGCACCGCCAGCGGCACCAGCCACAGCGAGAACTGCGGACTCCACACCTTGTTGGTCAGCAGGAAAGCAGCCACCACCAAGAACACGACCTGCGCCACCCGCGGTCGCCGCGGAGCGGTCAGGGTGATGAATGCGATTGCCGCACAACACGTCACGAACAACACCGCGACGACCGTGTTCAACACCGTCGGCGGTTGCCAGAAACCCAGCTTGGGATCGAAACCCCGCCAGCCGGTGAACGACTTCACGACGTTGTACAACGAGTCCATGTCATCGCCGCGTCGCGTATTGAGCCGGAAGAACTCCGACCATCCGCGCGGAAAGAACACCAGCACGGGCAGGTTCACCAGCAGCCAGGTCACCACGGCCGCCGCCGCGGTGCGGCCCCACGCCCGCAGCCGCCCGGTCCGGATTCCCAGCAGCAGCATGGGACCCAGGAACAGCAACGGGTACAACTTTGCCGCCGCCCCCAACCCGATCAGCACACCGGCCAGCATCGGCCTGCGCCGCGCCCAGGCCAGCAATCCGGCCATCGCGAAACCCGTTGCCAGCGCGTCGAAGTTGGTGAAGATCTGAAAGATCAGCACCGGCGATGCCGCCACCAGGGCCGCATCCCAGACCCGCCGCCCGGCCAGGCCCGCGGACGCCCAGACGGTGGCCAGCCAGGCCAGCGCGAGTCCGAACGCCGAGACGTTGAAGAACATCACGACCTCGGCGACCACCGGAAGCGGGGCCAGCTTGCTCAGCGCCGTGTAGGTCTTGGCCAGCGCCATCGACACGTACTGGTACATCCCCGTCAGCACGGGATACTCCATGTACCGCACTGCGGGCCGGCCGTCGTAGCGGATCTGCTGGGCGCCGGTGGAGTCGGTCTCGATCCAGCTCGACTTGTACGGAAATTTGCCCTGGCTCAACAACTCCGCGCCGTAGAGCGGCACCGTGTCGGAATAGCACAGCTCGTAGTAGGCGCGCTGGTTGTCCCAATTGGCCACGCGCTGATCGCCGGTGCCGGTGCCGGTGCTTTGCAGGCAGGCCGCCTTGGTCGACCAGCCGAGCGCCAAAAAGACCAACCCGATCAGGAACATCACCCGCAGCGGCGTCATCAACCGAGCGCGGCCGATCAGCGCGTGCCGGCCGACGGGACCCCCGACGACGTCGGCGAGCGCGGCGCCCAGAAAGTCGGTGCGGCTCGGGCAGTCTCGGTTGTCGGCGCTGCGTAGGTCCGCGGCCAACGACCGCGGTGAAATGGTGGCTCCGTGTTCCGCGTCCCCGGTCACGGCGGCGGGGGCGGCGCTTGGGGCCCACCCGGCGGGACACCGCCGCCCGGCTCCGGAGCGCCCGGCGGGCCGCCGCCGGGCGGCGGTGGCGCGAGCGTGATCGTGGTGGGCGGGCCGACCGGGATGGTGATGCCCGGCGCCACTTCGATGGTGGGCTGAATGACGGTTTCGGCCGGCGGCTTCGGCGGGGGCGGCGGCGCCGGCACGCCCGCGTAGCCGCCGATCTCGGTCGGCTTGGGGAAGGATTCGTTGGAGGTGCCCTTGAGCGCGCCGTCCATGGTGGCCTTCCAGATATCCGATGGCAGCCCCGACCCATAAACCGGTGCGCCCGAGGCCGTTACGAGCGGTTCGTCGCCTTTGGCGGTGCCCAGCCACACGGCCGTCGACAGCGACGGCGTGTAGCCGACCATCCAGGCGTCCTTGTCCGAGTTGGTGTCACCCAGCTGCGTGGTGCCGGTCTTGGCCGCCGATGGCCTGCCGCCGGCGAGGGCGTGGCCGCGCGAGTAGCTGGCGATCGGTGCCATGGCGGCGGTGACGTTGTCGGCGACGGCCTTGGGGATGCGCTGCTCGCCGTTGTCCTCGGACTTGCTCGCATCGAACAGCACCTGGCCGTCGGAATTGACCACCTTCTGCACGAAATGCGGCCGATGATAGACGCCGGAGGCGGCCAGCGTGGCATACGCCGAGGCCATGTCGATCACCCGGGTTTGATACTGGCCCAGCACGATTCCGTTGTTCGGTGGTCCCCCCTTGCCGTCCTCGGACAGGGTGTGGGGGACGCCGGGGAAGCTGGTCGCGACGCCGGCCCGGTGCGCGGCGTCGGCCACGGCCTGCGGTCCGCCCTTGAGCTTGAGCATCAGCCGGTAATACGAGGTGTTCAACGATTGCTTGAGCGCCTGGGCGATGTTGCACGTCCCGCAGCTTTCGCCCTCGACGTTCGTGATCTTGATGCCGTCGACGGTCAACGGCGAACTGTCCACCTGATAACCCAGGCCGATCCCCTGCTCGAGCGCGGCGATCAGGCAGAACACCTTGAACGAGGAACCGGTCTGCAATCCGGCCTGAGCGAAGTCGAAGCCGTTGGCGTCGCTGCCGCCGTAGTAGGCGCGGATGGAGCCGTCGTGCGGATCGACCGACACCACCGCCGTGCGCATGTCGGGGTCTTGGCCGTCGAGGTATTTCGACACGGCCTTCTCGGCGGCCTGCTGGGCCTTGGGGTCGATGGTGGTGGTGACCTGAAGCCCCTGGGTGTTCAGCGTCCGTTCGTCGATGTTGAACAGATCCATCAGTTCTCGGGTCACCTGGCGCTCGATGAGCCCGTTGGGCCCGGTCGTCTGGTTCTGTGCGCGCGCCTGATCGGGCGGCACGGTCTGCGGGAACACCTGCGCGGCACGGTCGTTCGACGACAGCGCCTTGGTCTCCACCATGCCGTCGAGCACCCAGTTCCACCGCGCCAGGGCGCCCTTGGGGTCGACGGCCGGGTCCAGGGTGGAGGGCCGCCGAATGAGGGCCGCCAGCAGTGCCCCCTCCGATACGGTGAGCTGCTCGACCGGCTTGTCGAAGTAGGCCTTCGATGCCGCGGAGATGCCGTACGCGCCGCGCCCGAAGTAGATGATGTTCAGATAGGACTGCAGCACTTCGTCTTTGGACCACTCCCCCGACATCTTGGTGGCGATGACCAATTCCTTGGCCTTGCGCATCAGGCCGCTGATGCCGTGCTGCGCCGACCCGACGAGGGCGTTCTTCACGTATTGCTGGGTGATCGTCGATCCACCCTGCAGGTCCCCGCTGCCGAAGAGGTTGTTGTTCACCGCCCGCGCGAAGCCGCTGAAGTCGAAGCCGGGATTGGAATAGAAGTTGCGGTCTTCGGCGGCGATCACCGCCTGGCGGACGTGCACGGGCACTTGGTTGAGGTTGACGTCGACTCGATTGCCTTCCGGCGGAATGATTTTGGCGATCTCCGAGCCGTCGCTGGCCAGGATGGTCGACACCTGGTTGGTGCGAAGGTCCCCCGGCTTGGGAATGTCGACGATGAAGTACGCCATCGCGAAGGTGACGATCGGTAACAGCACCAACACGGCCGCACACAGGTAGGCGGCGCGGCGCACCCACAGCCAGTTGATCTGCTGGGTCCAGGCCCAGTCGCGCCACGGTCCGGCCGCCCGCCTGCCGGGTCCGCCGGATCCGCCGGGCCGGCCAGGCCGCGGCGGAGGTCCGCCGGGTGGGCGACCTCCGGAGCCGGCGCGCTGCTGCCGGCCCGACGCCGGCCCGCGGCTGTCCAAGGCGGCCTTGACCTCGTCGATCGCGTCACGGCGCAACGGCGTCGACGGCGGGCCGGCCAAGGCGGCTTTGACTTCGTCGATCGGGTCGGAGCGCCGCGGCGCCTGGTCGTCTCTGACCGCCGGCAGGATCGTGGTCAGGCGATCGTCGGGCGGCCCCTGCCGGCGGCGGTTGGACGGTCGCGGCGCATTGCGCTGTCCGGAATCCTGCGGACGGTCGTCGTTGTCGCGGTTGCCCACCCGCTCGGCCCCTGGCCCACGTTGGTCACCGGACGACTGGCTGTGCCGTCCTTCGTCATTCGAGCTCATTCAGTGGCCGTGCGGGCGCCGTTGCGCGCCGCCCGCGAGCGCCCGCTGCCCCTGGGAGGAGATGCCGGGCGCGCGGCGCCGAGCACGTATGACTTGACGAGGTGGTTCCAGCTGCACGTGCGGCACACCTCCACCACGTGGACCGCGAACTCCTCGAAGCGGGTGGCCAGCATCACCAACTCCTCGGCGGTCCGCGCCGAGCCCGAGACCGGGCCCAGGTGTTCGCCGAACACCCACGAGACCAGGGTCAGCTGCTCCTTGCGGCAGATCGGGCACATGACCTGGCTCGGTTTCCCGTGAAACTTGGCGGCGCGCAGCAGATACGGGTTCGCGTCACACACCTCGGACACGCCCGTCCGGCCCGAATACACCTGGGCCAGCAGTGAGCGCCGCCGAAGCGCGTAATCCACCACTTGTCGCTGCAGTCGCACGCCCACCAGAGTACGACGCCATCCCGACCAGTGATACGCAACCAAAACTGTGGCGGCCCTGCCGCGGTGCTCGGTGTCGGTTTCTGCGCCCAACGCGAGCCGGACTTCTACGATCATCCCGTGGCGAAATGGCTCGGGACACCGCTGGCCGGCGGGTTGACGGCGACCACCCGCGCCAGGGACAGCGACCGTCAGGACACCTGCACGATCCTCGACAACGCGCTGAGCGACGGCGAGGTCTCCGCCGAGGAGCATCGGGAAAGGGTCAGCGCGGCCACCAAGGCGGTGACGCTGGGCGACCTGCAGGCTCTGGTGCGCGATCTGCAGTCCAACACCGGGCGGGAACTGCCCGCCCTCGACTCGCGGCCCCGGCGGCCGCGGCTGGCCGGGTGGGGCGCACCGGCCGCCGCCTTCGTCGTCTCGGTCCTGCTGGGCATGGGGATCGGATGGGGCCTCTACGGCAACACCCGCTCGCCGCTGGACTTCACCACGGACCCGGGAGCGAAGCCCGACGGCGTCGCCGCCGTGGTCCTGACGCCGCCGACGCAACTGCACTCGGTCGGCGGGCTCACGGGATTGCTCGAGCAGATGCGCAAACGGTTCGGCGACACCATGGGCTACCGGCTGGTGATCTACCCGACGTATGCGGCGTTGGACCGCCCGGACCCCTCCGACGACCGGCGAATCCTTGCTTACACCTACCGGGGCGGATGGGGCGATCCGACCAGCTCGGCCAAGAGTTCCTCGGACGGTCCGGCGCCGGTCGACCTGAGCAAATTCGACGTCAACGCGGCGGTGGGCATCATGCGCGGCGCCCCGCAGACCCTGCGCATGAAGCCGTCCGACGTGAAATCGACGTACCTGATCGTCGAGCCGGCAAAAGACCCGACCACACCCGGGGCGCTGACGCTGTCGCTCTATGTTTCCAGTGACTACGGCGGCGGCTACATCGCATTCGGGGGTGACGGCACCGTCAAACAGATGAGTTTGCCCACGTAACGCCCCGTCCCCCCGGCGTAACTCGACCCCCCGGTGGGCTGTGACGAACTGCAAACCAACACCGAGTGGTGTTGTGGCTAATATATCGGGACGATACGATTGCGCGAGGCGTCGGACCGTCGTAACTAGCCATGCAAACCGTCTTGTGAGGGGGTGAATCGATGCTGGAGCTTGCCATCCTGGGTCTCCTCATCGAGTCGCCCATGCACGGCTACGAGTTGCGCAAACGGTTGACCGGTTTACTCGGCGCGTTCCGGGCGTTTTCGTACGGTTCGCTCTACCCGGCCCTGCGTCGCATGCAGGCCGAAGGGTTGATCGCCGAGGACGCCGCGCCGGCCGGGACGCCTGTCCGGCGGGCCCGGCGCGTTTACCAGTTGACCGACGAGGGCCGTCGGCGTTTCGGTGAGCTGGTGGCCGACACCGGTCCGCACAACTACACCGACGACGGCTTCGGGGTACACCTGGCCTTCTTCAACCGGACTCCGGCAGAGGCGCGGATGCGCATTCTGGAAGGCCGCCGCCGTCAGGTCGAGGAACGGCGGGAGGGTCTGCGTGAAGCCGTGGCGCGGGCCAGTAGCTCGTTCGACCGCTACACCCGCCAGCTTCATCAATTGGGGCTCGAGTCCAGTGAGCGCGAAGTCAAGTGGCTCAACGAGCTCATTGCTGCGGAGCGGGCTATGCCCGGCCTCTCCGAGCAAACATAATCCCCCGCACGAACCCAGCATCCAGTCAGAGGTCAGAGGTTAGGAGAACGCCCATATGAGTGAGCAGAACGCGCCGCTTGCGTCGACGGAGGTACGAGTCGCCATTGTCGGCGTCGGTAACTGCGCGTCTTCGCTGGTTCAGGGCGTGCAGTACTACTACGACGCCGACGAGAACAGTACCGTGCCCGGCTTGATGCACGTGAAGTTCGGCCAGTACCACGTGCGCGACGTGAAGTTCGTCGCCGCGTTCGACGTGGACGCCAAGAAGGTCGGGTTCGACCTGTCCGAGGCCATCTTCGCCTCGGAGAACAACACCATCAAGATCGCCGACGTGCCGCCCACCAACGTGACGGTGCAGCGCGGCCCGACGCTCGACGGCATCGGCAAGTACTACGCCGACACCATCGAGGTGTCCGATGCCGACCCCGTCGACGTGGTCAAGGCGCTGCGCGAGGCCAACGTCGACGTGCTGGTGTCCTACCTGCCGGTGGGCTCGGAGGAGGCCGACAAGTTCTACGCCCAGTGCGCCATCGACGCCGGCGTGGCATTCGTCAACGCGCTGCCGGTGTTCATCGCGTCGGACCCGGTGTGGGCCAAGAAGTTCGCCGACGCGGGTGTGCCGATCGTGGGCGACGACATCAAGAGCCAGGTCGGCGCGACCATCACCCACCGCGTGATGGCCAAGCTGTTCGAGGACCGCGGCGTGCAGCTGGACCGCACCATGCAGCTCAACGTCGGCGGCAACATGGACTTCCTCAACATGCTCGAGCGCGAGCGGCTGGAGTCCAAGAAGATCTCCAAGACGCAGGCCGTGACCTCCAACCTGCAGCGCGAGTTCAAGACCAAAGACGTGCACATCGGCCCGTCCGATCACGTCGGCTGGCTCGACGACCGCAAGTGGGCCTACGTCCGGCTCGAGGGCCGGGCCTTCGGTGACGTGCCGCTGAACCTGGAGTACAAGCTCGAGGTCTGGGACTCGCCGAACTCCGCCGGCGTCATCATCGACGCGGTGCGCGCCGCCAAGATCGCCAAGGACCGCGGCATCGGCGGCCCGGTGATCCCGGCATCGGCCTACCTGATGAAGAGCCCGCCGCAGCAGCTGCCCGACGACATCGCGCGCACCCAGCTCGAAGAGTTCATTTCGGGCTAACGCTCCTTTCTTGCTCCGCGAACGTCGAGTTGTTGCGGCGACACGCCGTGCAGGCGGCCAACAACTCGACGTTCGGCCGGGGGTGAGGGCGTACCTCGGCGGGGGTTGAGGGCGCACTTCGGCCGGGGTTGAGGGCGTACCTCGGCCGGGGTTGAGGGCGCAATAGCCGATTCATCGACACAACGCTGTGCGGGTGCTTAGCATCATCTCTCGATGACCGTTCAACCCGCGGCGTTCCTCCGCACAACGCTGCCCCTCGACCTGTCGCGGCTCGGCGAACTCGACAGCGGCCGCTACCACTCGATTTGGCTGCCCGACCATATGGTCAGCTTCTGGCCCGACTCGATCTGGACTCCCGAGTTCACCGACCTGGCTACCGCGTCCCCATCGCCGCACCGTCACCTCGACGGGCTCGCGGTCGCGGCCGCGGCGGCCGTGCTGACCGAGCGGGTGCCGATCGTCAGCGCCGTGGTCGACACCGTGCGCCGCCATCCCGTGATGCTCGCGCAGACGGCGCTGACCATCGATCACCTCGCCAAGGGGCGCTTCATCCTCGGCCTGGGCAGTGGCGAGAGCGAAAACACGCTGCCCTACGGTTTCGACTTCTCCCGTCCGGTCAGCCGATTCGAGGAGGCTTTGACGGTGATCCGGCTGCTCTGGCGCAGCGACGGCCCGGTCGATTTCGACGGCCAGTTCTACTCGCTGCACCACGCCCGACTGGACACCGAACCCTACGAAGGCCGGCCTCCGCAGATCTGGATCGGCGCCAGCGGCCCGCGGATGCTCGACATCGCCGGCAGGCACGCCGACGGGTGGTGGCCGGCGGGCGCCTGGACTCCCGGGCACTACGCCGAGATGCTCACCGCGGTGAGGACATCCGCGGAACACGCCGGCCGCGACCCGATGGCGATCACACCGTCGTTCATCCAGGTGTGCCTGATCGGCGAGGACGACGCGGCCCTCGCCGAGATCCTGCAGGCTCCCCTGGTCAAGGCGTTTCTGCTGCAGGTGTCCGCGAAGACGTTGCGCGACTTCGGTTTCGAACACCCCATGGGCGACGGTTGGCGTGGCTTTCAGGACATCGACCCCGCGGTGCTCACCCGGGACCGCATCGCCGAGTTCCTGGGCAAGGTGCGGCCCGAGATGGTGCTGTCCGTCGTGCCCCACGGGACACCGAAAGAGGTCGCCAGAATCGTCAAGACCTATGTGGACGCCGGCCTGCGCGTACCCAAGATCCTCGACTACGGCGCCATGGCCGGGCTGGCCTACGCGCAGACCTCGGCGGCGAACGTCCGCGCCGCCGAGGACGAACTCATGCGGCTCTGCGGAGACCCGTCGTGACAACGCTTTTGGACGCCGCGGAGTTGCTCGCCGCCGCCGAGGCCGAAACCGGACTGCACGACTACGGCGACCCGACATTGCCGGAGCGCTTCGCCGTCGCCGTCGACCATCTCAACGGCCTCGGCCTGGACGCCGACGGCAGATTCGAAGCCGCGCAGGTATGTCGATGGCTGCTGACCTCGCGGCTCGAACTCATCGAAGACCGCAACCGCTACCCGATCGCCGAGGAAGTGATCGATTCGCCGATGTTCGTCACGGGCGAACCACGCTCGGGGACAACGCTGATGCACGCCCTGATGTCGGTCGACCCGGGCGCTCGGGCGCTACGGTTCTGGGAGGTGATGTATCCGTCCCCGCCGCCGGGACTCGCGGGACCCGACGACGAGCGCCGGGCACGCGCCGACGCCGACTGGCGCGAGATCAACGCGAAGATGCCCAAATGGCTGCGCAGCCATCCCTACAACGACATGCTGGGCGACGGCCTGCCCGAGGACGAACGCACCTGGGCGTTCGACTTCCGCGTCATGACACCCACCGCGTGGTGGCGGGTGCCCATGCAGTCACTGGTCGGGGGCCTGGCCACCGACCCGGACGCACAGTACCGGCTACACAAGGCCATGCTGCAACAGCTCCAATACCGCAGGCCGCGAAAGTATCGGGTGCTGAAGGGCTTTCACGGATTCCGGCTCAAGGAGCTGTTCGACACCTATCCCGACGCGCGGATGGTCTGGTTGCACCGCGACCCCGTGCAGGTCGCCGCCTCACGCACCATGATGATGGCCGACATCGCCGAAGGCATGGTCGGCACCGTCGACCTGCACGCCTTGGCCAAGATGCATCTGGAGTTGACGCGCGCCGGCGTCGCCAACACCATGAGCAACCCGCTGGTCGATGATCCCCGCATCCTGCACCTCCGCTACGCCGACTTCATCACCGATCACGTTGGCGCCGTGCGGCGTTACTACACGTTCTGCGGTCGCGAACTGACCGCCGAGGCGGAGGCGGCGATGCGCGCGTACCTGGCCGACAATCGCGGCGACCGCTACGGCAAGTTCCACTACTCCACGCAACTGCTCACAGACATCGGAGAAGACCTCGACGCCCTGCACGCCGAATTCAAGCCCTTCCGCGACCGGTTCGGCGTCGCGATCGAAAAACGGGGCTGACATGACGGGCGCACACCAACGGCTGTCCGTCCACAACGTCACCTTCTACGGCGCTTCGCTGGCCGAGCTGCACGAGCACTGGGCGACGCTCGGCGTATCCCGGTTGAGCATCCTGGACGGCCAGCTGCTCGACCCGGAGTTGTCAAAACTGTTTCGGCACAACGACTATACCGTGGAGGCGGTGTACCACCTCTTCGCCGAGGGCTGCCTGACCTCCGACGCCCACGCCGCCCGGGATGCGCTGTCCGCCGTCATCGACGCGGCGGCCGAGGTGGGCGCGCACACGGTCTACATGCTCACCGGCGGACGCGGAGACCTGACCTGGAACCAGGGCGCCGAGCGCTTCTGCGAGATGGTCGCGCCGTGCGCCGCGCGCGCGAAGGCCACCGGAGTGGCGCTGGCGATCGAGAACGCGTCCAGCCTGTACGCCGACATCCACCTCGCCCACACCCTGCGAGACACCGTCGCCCTGGCGGAGATGTGCGACCTACAGGTGTGCATCGACGTGTTTCACTGCTGGGCCGAAGGCGATTTCGACACCCAGGTGCAACGGGCGCTACCGCGCACGGCGCTCATCCAGCTGAGCGACTACGTGCTCGGCGACCGGGCGCTGCCGAACCGGGCGGTCCCCGGCGACGGCGCCATCCCCATCGAAACGTTCGTGGCCCGGGTGCTCGCCGGCGGCTACACCCACGGCTTCGACCTGGAACTCATCGGGCCCCGCATCGACCGCGAGGGCAGGCTCGAATCGGCCCGGCGCGCATGCGACGTCGTCGGCGCGATGCTGGCCAGGCTGGGGGCGTGAGCATGGCCTTCGGTGACGGTCCGGACGACGCGGCCCTCCAGGAAGCCTGGACCGAATTCTGCGAGCGGCTGCGGCGCGCCGGCGAGCGCGTCTTCAAGGACCCCAACCCCACGTCGGGCAGTCATCGCGTCGACGCCTACCGGTTCCTCACCCAAAACCTCGGCCAGGCCTTCGACCTGGCCCTCGAAACTCGCGACACCGGCTACCCCGCGCTGCACACCTTCAGCGGCCCCACCCGCAAGCTCGGCGGTGACTGCGCCGACTTCACCTATCAACAGGCCTGGATCGACGGGCACTCGACCTACCGGCTCACCGGCACCCGCGGCACCGCGCGATTCTTCAACGTCACCGTGCAGGGCCGACGCACCCCCGGACCCGGCGTGCTGCACGAACCCTTCGGCGACACACCGGAAGCCAACCTGCTCGGCCATCAGCTCCGCACCGGCGAAGACGGGGCGTTCGAGCTCTACATCGGCGGTCCGGAGCGCGGGCCGAACTGGCTGCCCACCACGCCCGACTCACGAAAGCTGTTCATCCGCCAAGGGTTTGACCGCTGGGACGAGCTCCCCGCGCAGCTACGCATCGAGCGCGTCGACATGGCCGGCCCCAAACCGCTGCCCACGCCCGCCGACATGGTCGAGGCGATGCGGTGGGCCGGCGATTTCGTCACCGGCCTGATGTCGGATTGGCCCGAGTTCCCGTTCCAATACGGCGGCGTCGACGCCTACCACCCGAACAGGTTTCCCGGCGTCGGGGCGACCGACGCCGACACCAAGCGCGGCCGAGCCGCCACCAACATGTATTGGGAGCTGGCCGCCGACGAGGCGCTGATCGTCGAATTCGACGCCCACGACGGGTTGTGGATGTTCACCAACATGGGCGTCTTCTTCAACAGCATGGACTACCTGTACCGCCCGGTGAGCTACACGCCGAGCCGCACCAGGGCCGACCCGGACGGACGCATCCGGCTGGTGATGGCTCACCGTGATCCCGGCGTGCACAACTGGCTGGACACCCAGGGCTTCGAACGCGGCAACCTGACCTATCGGCACATGCTCGAGGGCCAACCCGCCGCGCTGGACACCCGGGTGGTCAAGTATGACGCGCTGCGCGGCGCGCTCCCCGAAGGAACCGCCATGGTGAGCGCCGGAGAACGCGCCGCCCAGATGTGGGAACGCTTCCGCGGCATTCGCCGCCGCTATGTCCTCTAGAGCGGTCTAGGGTCAATGATCGTGACCGACGTATCTGAGGACGAACTGGCGCAGCTACCTGAATTCGCGCTGTTGCATGAAAACGCCGAGCAGGCCGGGGTGTCCGGCCCGCTGCCCGACGTCGAACGCGTCGAATCGGGCACCGGTGAGGGCAAGATCAGCGCGCTGCGCTGGGGCGGCGCCGCGCCGCGCATCGTGTTCATCCACGGCGGCGGGCAGAACGCGCACACCTGGGACACGGTCATCGTCGGCCTCGGTGAGCCCGCGCTGGCAGTCGACCTTCCCGGCCACGGCCACTCCGCCTGGCGCGAGGACGGCGACTATTCGCCGCGGCTCAACGCCGACACCTTACTGCCGCTCCTGCGCCAGCACGCACCGTCGGCCAACCTCGTCGTGGGCATGTCGCTCGGCGGGCTGACCGCGATCCGGCTGGGCGCGGTGGCACCCGAGCTGGTCAAGGAACTCGTGCTGATCGACGTCACCCCCTCGGCGCTGCAACGCCATTCCGAGATGACCAAGGAGCAGCAGGGCACGGTCGCGCTGATGCACGGCGAACGGGAGTTCCCCAGCTTCCAGGCCATGCTGGACCTGACGATCGCCGCCGCGCCGCACCGCGAGGTGAAGGCGCTGCGCCGCGGGGTGTTCCACAACTCCCGCAAGCTCGACAACGGCAGCTGGACGTGGCGCTACGACGCCATCCGCACCTTCCCCGACTTCTCCGGCCTGTGGGACGACGTCGACGCGTTGTCCGCACCCGTGACGCTCGTGCGCGGTGGCAGTTCGGGCTTCGTCAGCGACGATGACGCGGCCGAACTCGCCCGTCGCGCAAAGCATTTCCGCGCCGCCCACGTGGTCGAGAACTCGGGGCACTCCGTGCAGAGCGACCAACCCCTCGCGCTGATCGACCTGCTGCGCGGGGTGCTCGACGCACCCTGAGCCGTCATGACCGACCACGACCGCAGCGCCAGGGCCTCCGGGCGGCCGCGTGACACCTCGATCGACGAGCGCGTGCTGTCGGTGACCCGTGACCTGTTGGTCGAGGTCGGGTGGGACGGGTTGAGCATGCGCCTCGTCGCGGCGCGGACCGGCGTCGGGCGATCCAGTCTGAACCGTCGCTGGTCGTCTAAGGCGGAACTGGTGCTGCACGCGATCCTCGGTGAAACCCCTGATCTGGCACCGTTTTCCGGTACCGATCTGACCGGCTGGATCGACTGGGTGGTGCGCGGAAGTCACGAGCTGTTCGCCAGGCCCGACGTGCGGGCCGCGGTTCCGGGTCTGCTGCTGGCCCTCGGCGAAAACGACGACTTACGCCGGGACCTGTGGGCAAGGTTCAGCGGGCCGGCCGTTCAACTTTTCGCCGACGACGTGCAGGCGACGACGCCCGCCAAGCGCCGCCGAGCCGACGTCGACGCCCGGGCAACCCTGGCGATGGCGGCGGGGGCCGCGCTGTTCGTCACGACGGTGGCCATCGAGGACGACTCCGAGACCCTACGAAACCGGGTCGCGCAGCTGTTGATCACGGCCGTCGCCGCGTCGCACCCGCAATGATTCGACGATCGCGGCTTTCGGGGATCGCCACGTGATTCCGAGGTCGCCCACGGTCTTGCTGTCGTCGGTGGGGGTGGCGGCGGTCAGCAGCAGCGCGGCTTCGTAACTGAGGCCGTCGCCGAGCGCGATGTATCGGCCGGCGACGTCGGCCAGGCGGCCGATGCCGCGCAACGCGCCCGGCGATAGCCGCACGCGCCGCACCCGCCGGCCCAGCCCCTCTTCGAGCGCGTCGATCATCTCGTCGAAGGTGAGCAGCTGCCCCCCGCACACGTAGCGGCGCGGGCCGCGGCCGGCCCGCATGATCCGCGCATGCACGTCGGCGACGTCTCGCACGTCGACCATCTGCATGCCGCCGCGCACCTTCGGTGCCACCGCCCACCGCACGATCGGCGCCCACCCTTGTTCGGTGACGCCGGGGGCGGTGCCGAAGGCCGGTCCCACGACGCTCGAGGGGTATGTCACCACGACGGGCGCGCCGGTCTCCTGCAACCGCCGGGCGACCCGGTCGGCGTAACCCTTGGTCTTCGCGTACGCGCTGCGGCCGCACGCCGTGGGCGAGTCGGGCGAAATGGCGCCGTCGGGCGGCGGGAACAGCGCGCTGTAGCTGCTGACCAACACCACCGGGTCGAGCGCGAGGGCGACCGCGCGGGTCAGGATCGCCTCCGTCGCATAGGCATTGACGTCCCACATCAACTGCGCGCGGCGTTCGTCGGTGCCCACGACGCCGGCGGCGTGCAATAGGGCGTCGGCTCCGGCGAGAAGTTCCTCGACGGTCGCGGCGGACCTCACGTCACCGGTCAATACCGTCACGGGACCGAGCGCTCGTAGCCGGTCGAGGACGGCGGTGGGGTCGGTGGGGGCGGCCAACAGCTTCACCTCGTGACCGGCCTGGATCAATGCGCGCACCGTATGCGCGCCGAGATATCCGGTTCCGCCCGTCACGGCTACGAGCATGCGTGGTTCTCCGATCTGTGATCAGCCCGTCGTGCTATATTTCGGTGCCAATGGTATCGAAACTGGCATTCAGCCCGCTGCGGCTGGGTCCCCTCACCCTGAAGAACCGCTTCATCAAGGCGGCGACGTTCGAGGGCGTGATGCCGCGCGGCACGGTCAGCGACGCGCTGATCGACTTCCACACCGAGGTCGCGCGCGGCGGGGCCGCGATGACGACCGTGGCCTACTGCGCGATCTCCCCGGGCGGCCGCGTTCACCGCGACACCGTCGTGCTGGACCGCGACCGCGTGCCCCAGCTGCGCCGACTGACCGAGGCCGTGCATGCCGCGGGTGCGCTCGTGTGCGCCCAAATCGGCCACGCCGGGCTGGTCGCCAACACGCTGTCGAACCGGACGCCGACCCTGGCGCCGTCCACCCGGGTGAGCGCGCCGGCCATGGGACTGGTTCGCGCGGCCACCGCCGAACAACTCGACGCGGTCGTCGACGGCTTCGGGACAGCGGCCCAAAACGCGGTCGACGCCGGATTCGACGCCCTCGAAATCCACATGGGCCATGGCTATTTGCTCAGTTCGTTCTTCAGCCCGAATCTGAACAGGCGCACCGACCGCTTCGGCGGCGACACCGTGCGCCGCGCCGAACTGGCCCGTCGCGTCGCCGAACGGGTCCGGGCCACCGTCGGCGACTCCGTTGCCGTCACCGCCAAGTTCAACATGGACGACGGGGTGCGGGGTGGCTTCTGGCTCGACGACAGCATCCCCACGGCGCGGCTGCTGGAGTCCGACGGGCACCTCGACGCGTTGCAGTTGACCGGCGGCAGCTCGCTACTCAACCCGATGTACTACTTCCGCGGCGATGTCCCCATGGACGAATTCATCGCCTCCCAACCCCGGCCGGTCGGCGTGGGTCTGCGCGTGATGGGCCGGCGGCTGTTCCGGGCCTATCCGTTCGAAGAGGCGTTCTTCTCAGCACTCGCGCGCCAGTTCCGCGCGGCGATGTCGATGCCCTTGATCCTTCTCGGCGGCATCAACCGGCTCGACACGGTCGAAGGCGCCCTGGCCGAGGGGTTCGAGTTCGTCGCCATGGCCCGCGCGCTGCTACGAGATCCCTTCCTGGTCAACCGTTTTCGAGAGGATTCCGCCACCGAAGGGTTGTGCATCCACTGCATGAAATGCATGCCCACCGTCTACAGCGGAACGCATTGCGTGGTGCGCGAACGGATCGAGGCGGCGCCGGTGGCCTGACGGGGCTTACGGTGGAGCCATGACTTCTGAGCTTCCTGTTCGTATCGGTGTGCAGCTACAACCCCAACACGCTCCGCAGTACGGTCAGATCCGCGACGCCGTGCGCCGGTGCGAGGACATCGGCGTGGACATCGCCTTCAACTGGGACCATTTCTTCCCGCTCTACGGCGATCCGGACGGCGCGCATTTCGAATGCTGGACCATGCTCGGGGCTTGGGCCGAGCAGACGTCGCGCATTCAGATCGGTGCGCTGGTGACGTGTAACTCCTACCGCAACCCGGAACTGCTCGCCGATATGGCCCGCACCGTCGACCACATCTCCGACGGGCGACTGATCCTGGGCATCGGTTCGGGGTGGAAGCAAAAGGACTACGACGAGTACGGCTACGAATTCGGCACCGCCGGCAGTCGCCTCGACGACCTGGCGACCGCGCTCCCCCGGATCAAAAGCCGGCTGGCCAAGCTGAACCCGGCGCCCACCCGGGAGATCCCGATCCTGATCGGCGGCGGGGGCGAACGTAAGACGCTGCGACTGGTCGCCGAACACGCGCACATCTGGCACAGCTTCACCGCCGCCGACGAGTTCCCGGCCAAGTCGGAGGTCCTGGCGCGCCACTGCGCCGACGTCGGTCGCGCTCCGGCCGGCATCGAACGCTCGGCGGCCGTGAAAAACGGCGGCGAACTGCTGGCCAACGCCGAAACGCTGGTCGGCCTCGGCGTCACACTGCTGACCGTGGGATGCGACGGCCCGGGTTACGACCTGAGCGACGCCGAAGCGTTATGCAAGTGGCGCAATAACCGCTGAATGGGCGGCCGCCGGCTTTGCTCCGGGTTCATTCGCCAAACACGTGAACGCGCGCGTCAATTCGTGAGAAACTCTCAGCGCCAGATGGCCGAACCGGCGCGAAAGAGATTCGACAAAAAGATGCCGAAGAAATACGGGGTCAAAGAAAAGGACCTGGTTGTTTCGCACATCCTCCACCTGTTGTTGACCGGCAAGCTGCGCAGCGGGGACCGCGTCGACCGCAACGAAATTGCGCTGGGCTTGGGAGTCAGCCGGGTCCCCATTCAGGAGGCACTGGTCCAACTCGAGCACGACGGCATTGTGTCCACCCGGTACCACCGCGGCGCCTTTGTCGAGCGTTTCGATGAAGCCACCGTCCTCGAGCACCACGAACTGGACGGGCTCCTCAACGGGATCGCGTCCGCACGCGCGGCGACCAACCCCACCCCGCGGATCCTGGGGCAGCTCGACACCCTCATGCGCTCGCTGCGCGCCGCCAAGGATGCGCGCGCGTTCAGCGATATCGCCGCCGAATATCGGCGCACCGTCAACGACGAGTACGCCGGGCCGCGGCTGCACGCGACGATCCGCGCCTCGCAAAACCTCATCCCCCGCCTGTTCTGGACGACCTATCAGGGCGGACGCGAGGAAATACTGCCGTTCTACGAGGACGAGAACTCCGCGATACACCGCCGCGATCCCGACGCCGCGCGGGCGGCCTGCGTCGACCGCTCCTACCTGATGGCCCAGACCATGCTTGCCGAGCTGGTTCGGCGCAGGGTCTTCACGCCGTCCGACGACATCGGACGCGTGGCTGCCGGCCCCCTTCAAGTGATTACCGGCGGCGAGGCGATCTCGGCCGAAGCGTCGTTGGCGCTGTAGAACCGGCGCTGTCCGGGCCGTGCCGCCGCCGGGTCGATACGGTGGCAGTGATGAGTTTGCCCGTGCGCCGGCGCGCCACGCGCCTTGCCAAGCTGTTCGCACTGGCCTCGACATTGCTGGTGGTGTGGGGGTCGACGTCGATCACGCTGGCCAGTCCCGCGGCGGCCGACCGGAACCAATGCGCGCCCGCCGGCCCGAAGAGTGCGGCCGTGTTGCCGGAGGAACTGGCCCATAGCGGCGCCATGGGCCGGCCCGACGAGCACACCACGCCCGGCGTCGAGCCGTTGAGTTCGGTGAACGTCGACACCCTGGGTTTGGGCACGCCGGGGGTGTTGACCGTCGGCACCCTCTCGGGCGCTCCGCCCCACATCTGCATCACCCCCACCGGCCAGTACAGCGGGTTCGACAACCAGCTGCTGCGGGCGATCGCCCGCAAGCTCGGTCTTCAAGTCCGCTTCGTCGGCACGGATTTCGCCGGGCTGCTCGCACAGGTGGCGACGCACCGCTTCGACGTCGGGTCCTCGTCGATCAAGGCCACCGCGGAGCGCCGCCGGACCGTCGCCTTCACCAACGGCTACGACTTCGGCTACTACTCGCTGGTGGTGCCCCCCGGCTCCGCCATAAAAGACTTCAGCAATCTGACCGCCCGGCAGCGCATCGGCGTCGTGCAGGGCACCGTCGAAGAGTCCTACGTCGTCGACAATCTGCATTTGCAGCCGGTGAAGTACCCCGACTTCGCCACCGTGTATGCCAGCCTCAAGACGCGCCAGATCGACGCGTGGGTGGCGCCGGCCGGGGAGGCGGCCAGCACGATCCAGCGGGGCGATCCGGCGGTGATCGTGGCGCACGCCTTCAGCAACGAGGGCTTCGTGGCGTACGCGGTGGCCAAGGACAACAAGCCTTTGGTGGACGCACTGAATTCCGGGCTCGACGCCGTGATCGCCGACGGCACCTGGTCAAACCTGTACTCGCAGTGGGTTCCCCGCACCCTGCCGCCGGGCTGGAAGCCCGGATCGCTGGCCGCGCCCCCGCCGGTCCTGCCGGATTTCGCCGCCATCGCGGCGAGTCAACACCACAAGAACGTGGGCCCGGCCGCGCCCAAGTCGACGCTTGCGCAGTTGCGTGACTCGTTCTTCGACTGGGAGATGTACCGCCAGGCCATTCCCGCTCTGTTCAGCACGGGGCTGCCCAACACGCTGATCCTGACCAGCAGCGCCAGCGCGATCGGGCTGACGCTGGGCATGCTGCTGGCCATCGCCGGAATATCACAGTCGCGCTGGCTGCGCTGGCCAGCGCGCGTGTACACCGACGTTTTCCGGGGGCTCCCGGAAGTGGTGATCATCCTGATCATCGGGCTCGGTGTCGGGCCGATAGTGGGCGGGTTGACCAACAACAACCCGTATCCGATCGGCGTTGCCGCGTTGGGGATGATGGCCGCCGCCTACATCGGCGAAATCCTGCGCTCGGGGATCCAAAGCGTCGATCCCGGCCAGTTGGAAGCGTCCCGCGCGCTGGGGTTCAGCTATCCGGTGGCGATGCGGTTGGTGGTGGTGCCCCAGGGAGTGCGACGAGTGCTGCCGGCGCTGGTCAATCAATTCATCGCGTTGCTGAAAGCCTCTGCGCTGGTGTACTTCCTGGGCCTGGTCGCCGACCAGCGGGAGCTGTTCCAGGTGGGCCGCGACCTCAACGCGCAGACCGGCAACCTGTCGCCGCTCGTCGCCGCCGGCGCCTTCTACCTGATATTGACCGTGCCGTTAACGCATTTGGTGAATTACATCGACGCTCGGCTGCGCCGTGGTCGCGCCGCGGTCGACCCCGAGGACCGGCCCGACATGCTCACCTCGACGTTCGGCCAGGAGATCACGTGAGTTCGGGCGTCGTGGCCCGTTCGTCAGTCTCTTTGGCGTGCAACGGCATTCACAAAACCCTGGACGGTACCGCGGTGCTTCTCGGCGTCGATATCGACGTCCCCGCCGGCAGCACGGTGGCGGTCATCGGGCCGTCCGGCTCGGGCAAGTCGACGCTGCTGCGCACGCTCAACCGCTTGCACGAGCCGGACAGCGGCGACATCCTGCTCGACGGCAGGTCGGTGTTGAAAGACGATCCCGACCAGCTACGCCAGCGCATCGGCATGGTGTTCCAGCATTTCAATCTCTTCCCGCACCGCACCGTACTGGACAACGTGGCCCTGGCACCGCGCAAGTTGTGGCGTCTGCCCGCCGACCAGGCGCGCGACTTGGCGCTGACCCAGCTGGACCGAGTTGGCCTGAAACACAAGGCCGGTTCCCGCCCCGGCATGCTGTCGGGCGGCCAACAACAGCGGGTGGCGATCGCCCGCGCCCTGGCGATGTCGCCGCAGGTGATGTTTTTCGACGAGGCGACCTCGGCGCTGGATCCCGAAATGGTCAAGGGAATTTTAGAACTCATTGCCGACCTCGGTGCCGACGGCATGACAATGGTTGTCGTAACCCACGAAATGGGTTTCGCCCGGTCGGCATCCGACGCGGTGGTTTTCATGGATCACGGCAAGGTCGTGGAATCGGGCCCGCCCGAGCAGATATTCGAAGCCGCCGAGACCGAACGGCTGCAGCGGTTTTTGTCCCAAGTGCTTTGATCCCCACTGCCCTAATGGGCAATAGCTACCTTGTAAGCACCTGATAACGGGTTAGACTCCCGATTTATGGCAGACAGCGAATCGAACCCGGCCGACGTTGCCGAGCTCGCCGAAGGTTTGCACCGTGCGCTGTCCAAATTGTTTGCCATGCTGCGGCGTGGGGACCCCAGCGGGGCCGCCGCCGGGGAACTGACCCTGGCGCAGCTGTCGATCCTGGTCACCTTGCTCGATCAGGGGCCCATCCGGATGACCGATCTGGCGGCGCACGAACGGGTGCGGACTCCCACCACGACCGTGGCGATCCGCCGGCTCGAGAAGGTGGGGTTGGTCAAGCGTTCCCGCGACCCGTCCGATCTGCGGGCGGTCCTGGTCGACATCACCCCGCGCGGGCGAGCCGTCCACGGGGAGTCGCTGGCCAACCGCCGCGCGGCCCTGGCCGCCATGCTCAGCCAGCTCCCCACCGACGACCTCGACACCCTGATGAAGGCGCTGGCGCCGCTGGAGCGGTTGGCGTCCGGCGACCCCACGTCCGGCCCGGCCGGCGTGCCGCCCGCCCGCCAGGAAGCCTGAAAGCTGCTGGCGTTCAACGCTTTTCGCTTGCCGTTGGGGTCTGGGTAGACTTTCCACATGCCCACTGCACTCATCACCGGCGCCGGACGCGGGATCGGTACGGCGATCGCGACGGCGCTGGCACCGACGCACACCCTGCTGCTGGCCGGCCGCCCATCCGATCGGCTCGACGCGGTCGCGGAGCGACTCGATGCCACCACCTTTCCACTGGACCTGACCGACGGGGGCGACATCGAGGCCGCCTGCGAAATCGTGGACGAACTCGACGTGCTCGTGCACAACGCGGGACTGTCGATCCCCGGGAACGTCGCCGATTCCCACGTCGACGAGTGGCGTGCCACCTTCGCCGTCAACGTCTTTGGGCCGGTGGAACTCACGCTGGCGCTGTTGCCCGCGCTGCGACGCGCCCGTGGCCAGGTCATCTTCATCAACTCCGGAGCGGGCCGCAACGTCTCGCCCGGCATGGCCTCCTATTCGGCCAGCAAGTTCGCCGTCCGCGCCTTCGCGGACTCCCTGCGCAACGACGAGCCGGACTTGCGCGTCACCACGGTCTATCCGGGCCGCACCGACACCGACATGCAACGCGAACTCATCGAATTCGAAGGCGGAAGCTACGATCCCGCCAAGTTCTTGAAGCCGGAAACCGTTGCGGCCGCGGTCGCCAACGTGGTGGCCACCCCACCCGACGGGCACGTCCACGAGGTGATGCTTCGGCCGGCCGGTCGGTAGCGGCGTTACACGACGAGGTTGACCAGCCGGCCGGGGACCACGATCACCTTGCGCGGGTTCGCACCCGCCAGGAACGCCTGAACCTTCTCGTCGGCCAGCGCGGCGGCCTTCAACGTGTCCTGGTCGGCGTCGGCGGCCACCGTCACGCGTCCGCGCACCTTGCCGTTCACCTGCACCGGGTATTCCACCGTGTCGTCGACGAGGTACGCGGGGTCGGCCACCGGGAACGGCCCGTGCGCCAGCGAGGTGGTGTGGCCGAGCCGTAGCCACAATTCCTCGGCCAGGTGCGGAGCCAGGGGCGCCAGCATCAACACCAGCGGCTCGACCGCCGCGCGGGGCACCTCCTCACGGTGCTCCTTGGTGAGGTGGTTGGTGTATTCGATCAGCTTGGCCGCGGCCGTGTTATTGCGCAGTGCGGCATAGTCTTCCGCGACTCCGGCGATTGTGCGGTGCAGCATCCGCAGGGTGCCGGTGGCGAGCTCCTGCGCGGGCCCGTCGAGGACCCGCGTCTCACCGGTCTGTTCGTCGACCACCAGCCGCCACACGCGCTGCAGGAATCGGTGGGCCCCGACGACGTCCTTGGTCGCCCAGGGCCGGGAGGCCTCCAGCGGGCCCATCGACATCTCGTAGACCCGCAGCGTGTCGGCGCCGTAGTCGTCGCAGATCTCGTCGGGCGAGATCGAATTCTTGAGGCTCTTACCGATTTTGCCGAACTCCTGGAAGACTTCGACCTCTCCCCCGGGTCCCGGGTAGACGAAACGGCCGTCCCGCTCGACCACCTCTTCGGCGGGCACGTACGACCCTCGGGCGTCGGTGTAGGCGAAGGCCTGGATGTAGCCCTGGTTGACCAGCCGGCGGTAGGGCTCCCGCGAGCTGACGTGTCCCAGGTCGTAGAGAACCTTGTGCCAGAACCGCGCATAGAGCAGGTGCAGCACGGCGTGTTCGGCGCCGCCGACGTACAGGTCGACGCCGCCGGGATCCTGCGGGCCGTGCTCGGCCGGCCGCGGGCCCATCCAGTAGGCCTCATTCTCCTTGGCGCAGAACCGTTCCGAGTTGTGCGGGTCGGTGTAGCGCAGTTCGTACCAGGAGCTGCCGGCCCACTGCGGCATCACGTTGGTGTCGCGGGTGTAGGGCTTGAGGCCGTCGCCGAGATCCAGCTCGACGTGCACCCATTCCGTGGCCTTGGCCAGCGGCGGCGAGGGCTCGCTGTCGGCGTCGTCGGGGTCGAACAGCACGGGCGAGTAGTCCGGCACGTCGGGCAGCTCGACCGGCAGCGCGGCTTCGTCGAGTGCGTGCGCGCGTCCGTCGGCGTCGTAGACGATCGGGAACGGTTCACCCCAGTACCGCTGGCGGGCGAAAAGCCAGTCGCGCAACTTGAATTCGATGCGGGCCTGGCCCCGGCCTTCGGACTCCAGGCGGGCGGTGATCTTTTCCTTGGCGGCAGCCACGTCCAGGCCGTCGAGGTAGCCGGAGTTGACCAGCACCCCGTCACCGGCGTAGGCCGCTTCCGAAATATCCCCGCCGGCAATGACTTCCACGATGGGCAGGCCGAACTCGTGGGCGAAGTCCCAGTCCCGCTGGTCGTGGCCGGGGACGGCCATGATGGCCCCGGTCCCGTACCCGGCCAGCACGTAGTCGGCGATGAAGATCGGCACGGGCTTGCCGTTGGTGGGGTTGGTGGCGTAGCTGCCCAAAAAGACGCCGGTCTTCGCCTTGCTCTCCTGGCGCTCGAGGTCCGACTTCGAGGCGATGGCCTTGCGGTAGGCGTCGACGGCTTCGCCGGGCGTCGCGGCGCGATACGTCCAACGCGGGTCGGTGCCGTCGGGCCAGGCGGCGGCGACCAGCTCGTCGACCAGGTCGTGCTCGGGGGCCAGCACCAAGTAGGTGGCGCCGAACAGCGTGTCGGGCCGGGTGGTGAACACCTCGATGTCGACCGCCTCGCCGTCGGCCTTGGTCGCCGCGAACAGCGCCTTGGCGCCGGTGGACCGGCCGATCCAGTTGCGCTGCATGGCCTTGACCGGCTCCGGCCAGTCCAGCAGTTCGAGGTCGTCGAGCAGCCGGTCGGAATAGGCGGTGATCCGCATCATCCACTGCCGCAACCGCTTCCGGAATACCGGGAAGTTGCCGCGGTCGCTGCGGCCGTCGGCGGTCACCTCCTCGTTGGCCAGCACGGTGCCCAACCCGGGGCACCAGTTCACCATCGAGTCGGCCCGGTAGACCAGCCGGTGGCTATCGATCACGTCGGCCCGCTCCCCCGCCGACAGGGCGGCCCAGTCCCGCCCGTCCTCGAGCCGGCGCGCCCCGGAATCGAATTCGGCGACCAGCTCGGCGATGGGACGCGCCTTGTTGGCGGCGGTGTCGAACCAGGCGTTGTAGATCTGCAGGAAGATCCACTGCGTCCACTTGTAGAACTCGACGTCGGTGGTCGAGAAGCTGCGTCGGCTGTCGTGGCCCAGCCCAAGGCGGCCCAGCTGGCGCCGGAAATTGACGACGTTGGCCTCGGTGCGGGTGCGCGGGTGGGTGCCGGTCTGCACGGCGTACTGCTCGGCGGGCAGCCCGAATGCGTCAAACCCCAACGCGTGCAGCACGTTACGGCCCGTCATGCGGAAATAGCGGGCGTACACGTCCGTCGCGATGTAGCCCAGCGGGTGGCCGACGTGCAGCCCCTCCCCCGACGGGTAGGGGAACATGTCCTGCACGAACAACTTGTCGTCGGGGACCGAAGACCCGTCTGGCGGCGCCAGCGATCCGACCGGGTTGGGCACATTGAACGTCCCCAGCTTCGCCCAGTTGTCCTGCCACGCGCCCTCGATCCGGCCCGCCAGCGCCGCGGTGTAACGATGCGGCGGCGCGTCGGAGTCCGGCTGGGCGGCGCCAGGGCCGCCGCCTGTCGAAGTGGTCGGGGATTCGGTCACCTGAACAGGGTATAAGGGCCGACACGGCCGTTCGCCGGCCACAGGTTGGTCTCGGTTCCGTTGCGCGCCGATCAGGGGTTCATCCCAGGTGTATTTCGGGCCTGTTCAGCGCCTTTGACCTCTAGTTACAGTCGGCCACTATCGACGGCTTCTGGTATTTGAGCCATGGGAAGGACCGACGCAGATGATTGACATCGTCCCCGTCCACCGGGCACTTCTCGGCGGCATGGTCGCCGGCCTGATGGGTTTGGCGGTTGTTGCGAGCGGCACCGCATCGGCGGACCCGTTGCCCCCGGCGCCGGCACCGGTTCCCGCCGTCCCCGCGCAGGCGCCGCAGAACCTCGGGCCCGAGCTGGTGCCTCCGAGCAGATACCTCGCCGCGCCGCAGGCGGCCACTCCCCTGGCGCCGCCGGCCACCGCCGGGACTCCAGGAACGACGGCACCCGCCGCGGCCGCCCCGGCTGCCGCTCCGGCCCCGGCTGCGGCCCCGGCTCCCGTGCCCGCGACCTCCGGCACGATTCGTGAATTCCTGCAGTCGAAGGGCGTCAAGCTCGAGGCGCAGAAGCCGCAGAACTTCAAGGCGCTCGACATCACGCTGCCGGTGCCCGCCCGCTGGACCCAGGTGCCCGACCCGAACGTGCCCGACGCGTTCGCGGTCATCGCCGATCGGCGCGGCAGCAGCATCTATTCCTCCAACGCCCAGGTGGTGGTGTACAAGCTGGTCGGGGATTTCGATCCGAAAGAGGCGATCACCCACGGCTACGTCGACAGCCAGAAACTGCCGGCGTGGCAGCCCACCAATGCCTCGATGGCCGACTTCGGGGGCTTCCCGTCGTCCATCGTCGAGGGCACCTACCGCGACGGGGACCTGACGCTGAACACGTCCCGGCGCCACGTCATCGCCACGTCGGGACCCGACAAATACCTCGTCTCGCTCGCGGTGACCACCGACCGCGCGGTCAGCGTCGCCGACGCCCCGGCGACCGACGCCATCATCAACGGTTTCCGGGTCAACGCCCCAGGCGGTGCCGCCCCGGCGCCGGCCCAGGCCCCGGCCGCCTCGCCGGTCGGGCGACCCGCCCAGCCACCCGTCGCTCCGGCACCCGCCACCGCCCCGGCCGCTCCGGTCGCCCCGGCGCCGGCTGCCCCTGCCACCCCAGCGGCCCCGGTCGCCCCGGTTGCCCCGGTCGCCCCGGCCCCCGCCACGGCCCCGTTGGTGCCGCTCGCCCAGACGACACCCGCGGCCCCGGCCCGGCTCCCCGCGCAGGCTCCGCTGCCCAACCAGCAGCACACGCCCAGCCTGCTGGCCATGGTGCCCGGCTTGCCGCCGCTGCCGAACTTTTCGTTCCTCCAGCACTGAGCCCGGCGGCACCCACCCCGCAGAGCCGGATGAGCGGGCCGGCAACCCGGCTCGTATTGTGGGCCCATGCTGGTTGCGGGCGTGCTGTGCATGTGTGCGGCGGTGGCCTCGGCGGGGTTCGGCACCTGGTCGCTTGCGCACAATCGGAATTTCGGCGCCACGGCGCTGGCGCTGCGCGCCATGGCGCCCACCCAGTTGGCTGCCGCGGTGATGCTGGGCGCCGGTGGTGTGGTGGCGCTGGCCGCGGTCCCGCACACCGCACTGGTGGTGCTGATCGTGTGTGTCGCGGGGGCGCTGGGGACGCTCGCCGCGGGCTCCTGGCAGAGCGCGCGTTTCGCACTGCGCCAGGAAGCGGCGGCGCCCGCGTGCGCGGGCAGCTGCGCCGGCTGCACGCAGTCGTGCCACTGACCTTCTAGCTGGGGAGCCCTAGTTTCGGCTGATGTCGATCGGGTGGGTCGCAAGCAGCGACAGCGGCAACGGCTGCCGACGCAGGACGTGACCCCACAAATCTGACCTCGGCCCGACGAGAACGTCGGAGGGCAAGGCGGACAAGACAATCCAATCGTCGCGTTCGATCTCGCCTTCGAGCTGACCGATTGTCCAGCCGGAGTATCCCGCGAAGATCCGCACGCCCTCCACCAGGGGTGCGATGGCGTCGGGGTCGGCGTCCAAATCGACCATCACCACCCGGCCGTCCACATGCCGCAAGCCCGGCACGTCGTGCGGATCGGCGCCGACGCGCAACGTCGCCAGACACAGCGCGGCGTCACGCTTCACCGGGCCCCCGATGAACATCGTCTTCGGCTTCGCCGACAGGTTGGTCCACTGGGGCAGCACGTTGTACACCGCGGTTTCGCTGGCGCGGTTGAGCACCACACCCAGCGTGCCGCCATCGTTGTGCTCGACGATGTAGATCACGCTGCGCCGAAACGTCGGTTCGAGAAGGTCGGTGTTGGCGAGCAGCAAAGTCCCCGCGCGCACCCGTTGCGCGGCGGGTGCGACATAGTCCTCTGGATCCTCCGGCGGCGGCACCCCACCATCATCGCATCCGGCCGATCGTCGCCCAGGGCAATCGCGACCGCGGGCCACGGCGATTTGTACTGTTGTTGGGACAGCTCTGAGCGCACGAGTTTGCCAGCCCCAATCGCGGAAGTCGGTTTCGGTGATCCCAACCCGGATGCAGTCCAGCGCACCCGTCGAAATCTGGCGGTCCGTGCGCGGTTTGCCAGACTTCTGGCGGCTGCTGCAGGTGCGCATGGCGAGCCAGTTCGGTGACGGACTGTTTCAGGCGGCGCTGGCCGGAGCGCTGCTGTTCAACCCGGATCGCGCGGCCGATCCGCTTTCCATCGCGCGCGCCTTCACGGTCCTGTTTCTGCCCTACTCGCTGCTGGGGCCGTTCGCCGGCGCACTGATGGATAGGTGGGACCGCCGGCTCGTGCTCGTCGGAGCCAACGCGGGCCGCCTGATCCTCATCGCCGCGATCGGCACGATCCTGGCGGTCCGGGCGGGCGACCTGCCGCTGCTGCTGGGCGCGTTGTTCGCCAACGGCTTAGCCCGATTCGTCGGGTCCGGGCTGTCCGCGTCGCTGCCCCATGTGGTGCCGCGCGAGCAGGTGGTGACGATGAACTCGGTGGCCACCGCGGTCGGTGCCATCGCGGCGTTCGTCGGCGCAAACTTCATGCTGGTGCCGCGGTTCGTCTTCGGCGCCGGCGACAAGGGCGCCTCGGCCATCGTCTTCATCACGGCGATTCCCGTGGCGATCGCGTTGCTGTTGTCGTGGCGGTTCGGTCCGCGGGCGCTGGGCCCCGACGACACCCGGCGCGCGATCCACGGCCCCGTCATTTACGCGGTGGTCACCGGCTGGCTGCACGGTGCGCGCACGGTGGCGCAGCGCCCGACGGTCGGCGCCACACTGTCGGGGCTGGCCTCGCACCGGATGGTGGTCGGCATCAACTCGCTGCTGGTCCTGTTGCTGGTCCATCACATGCCCGATGCCGATGGCGGGGGATTCGGGACCGCGCTGCTGTTCTTCGGCGCGGCGGGCTTGGGCGCCTTTTTGGCCAACCTGCTGACACCGCCCGCGATCCGGCGGTGGGGACGCTATGCCACGGCAAACGGTGCGTTGGCGGCCTCGGCGATCATCGAGATCGCCGGCGCCCAGCTGCTGGTCCCCGTCATGGTGGCGTGTGGCTTTCTCCTCGGCGTCACCGGTCAGGTGGTCAAACTCTGCGCCGACACAGCGATCCAGATGGATGTCGACGACGCTCTTCGCGGGCATGTGTTCGCCGTGCAGGACGCGCTGTTTTGGGTGGCGTTCATCGTCGCGATCACGGTGGCCGGAACGTTGATCCCCGGCGACGGACACGCGCCCGCGTTCGCATTGTTCGGCTCGGTGCTCTACCTGGCCGGCCTGGCGGTGCACAGCTTCATCGGCCGCCGCGGCGAGCAGGCGAATGATCGCTAGGGTGACGACGTGAGGTGTCCAACGGCCGCGGCCGGCAGGGGAGCGCAGCGATGACCGGTCCCGCACCCATGGTCGAGGACCTGCGCGCCGAGAGCGAGGCGCTCGACGCCCTGGTCGCGCCGTTGCAGCCCGAGCGCTGGGCCGACCCGACGCCCGCGCCCGGCTGGACCATCGCGCACCAGATCGGACACCTGCTGTGGACCGACCGCGTCGCCCTGATCGCGGTGACCGACGAGCCCGGATTCGCCGACGTGCTGGCGGGTGCGGCCGCCGACCCGACGGGCTTCGTCGACAAGGGTGCCGAAGAGCTTGCGGGCCTGGCGCCGGCCGAGCTGCTCGCCGACTGGCGCACCACGCGACACCGGCTGCACGAGGAGCTGCTCGGGGTCACCGCCGGCCGCAAACTCCCGTGGTTCGGCCCACCGATGAGTGCGGCCTCGATGGCCACCGCGCGGTTGATGGAGACGTGGGCGCACGGTCTCGACGTCGCCGACGCGCTCGGCGTCACCCGGCCCGCGACCGACCGCCTACGGTCGATCGCTCATCTGGGGGTCCGCACCCGCGACTTCGCCTTCGCCGTCAACAATCTCGCGCCCCCGGCCGAACCGTTCCTGGTCGAACTGCGCGGACCCGGCGGTGACATTTGGTCCTGGGGACCGCCGGAGGCTGAGCAACGGGTCAGCGGCTCCGCGGAGGATTTCTGCTACCTGGTCACCCAGCGGCGCCCGCTGAGCGCCCTGGACATCACGGCCCAAGGCGCCGACGCGCGGCGCTGGCTGGAGATCGCGCAAGCTTTCGCGGGGCCTCCCGGCGTCGGGCGATGAGCGCGCGATTTGGCTGAACCCGCGGGTGCCGGCCACGCGGAGCGCCACTTCTGTCTCATGCGTCGCTCGGAGTCGGCACCCGTCCTTGCCCGCCTCACAGCGACAAAATCCAGCGCGGTGCCGCCGGCCCGTCGAACGCCACACGGTGTCGCTACGAGGTGGGCAGCAGGCATGTCCCTTCCCGGAGAGACGCCCGGTGTGACCAACGCGGGGGGCCCGTCAACCGAGCCCGCGCGATGAGCGCGTGAGCGCCATCAGTGCAGGGGGCCGCCGTAACTCGCCCGGTTCTCGGCCTCGGCCTCTTCTCGCAGCGCCGTGATCGCGAGGTTCAGCCGGTCGGCCAACTCGCCGTGGCCGTACCCGGTCATCACACCGGGATGGAGGGTCAGTTTGATCAGGCGACCGTCGGAATTTGCCACGGCGTACACGTCGCCCAGGTCGACGCTGTAGGTCACCGCCTCGGCCTGCGCCACGAGGGCTTCCCACTTGTCGGCCGCTTCGCTCAGTTCCCGAAGAACCGATTCGACGAGATCCTTATCGCTGAGATTCGCGCGACTGCCCGAACCCGACACGAGGAACAGTATCGTCGACCCCTCCGACCAGCGTCAATTCATACGCGATGGGTTCTCGGCTCAACCGCCGGGCGTCGACCCGGCGAGCATGCGATACCACGCGAGGTGATAGTTCGCCGACACCGTGTCGCCGCTGGCAATGCCTTCGGTGGCGGCCATCAACATGCACTTGAGCAGCAATCCCGGATTGACGTTCGGATACTGAACCAGCAGCTGATAGCGCGCCGTGTCGAGGTGCACGCGTAGCACGTCGACCTCCTGATCGACGACGAACGTCCCAGCGGCCGTGGCGTCGGCCAGCCGCGTCACGATCTTGGGCAGTTCGGCGTGCGCCCGGGTGGCCTGGCTGAGCACCCTTGCCAGGTCATCGATGGCCGGCAGCTGGCGCGGCTCCACCGACGATCGCGTCGCGGCGAAGTCGGCCGAGCGGCGCAACGAATCACCGGGAGCGTAAGTGACGACGCGTGCCGTGTCGCCGATCAGTGCGGCGACCCTGCCGCCGCGTCGCTCGGGTTCCAACAGCCGCACGCCTGCGGGAAGGCTGATGCCAGACGGGATCCAGCCGTGGGCGAGGTCGGTGACCAAGACCGTGGTCCCGTCGGCGCGATCCCCGATCGCCCAACTCAGCCGTGGCTCTTGCCGGACCACGAACTCAAGCAGCCGGTTCAGCCGGGCGTTGTCGAAACCCGTTGGGGTCACCGGTTTTTCGATGGCGGTCGGCGCGGCTACGACGGGTTCGGCCTCCTCGGCCGGGGCTTCCTGGCTCACCGCGGCCGGCTCGTCGCGGGTGTCCTCCGCCGGTTCCTCCGCGGGCGCGTGGTGGCGCCCGTTCTCGACGGGTTCGACGGGTTCCTCGACGGGCGCCGGCGCGCGATCGGCCGGCGCCGCGAACGGGGGCTCCGCGTCGGTGACCACCGGAATGACCTGCGTCTCCTCGAGGTGCGACGCGTCGGCGACGTCGGCCGGCTCGTCCTCGGCGGGGGTTGCTTCCGGCCCGGCCGTCGGCTCGTCGCCGCCTGCGGGCTCGTCCACCACCGCATGGTGGCGGCCGGTTGCGGCGGGCTCCTCGACCGGCTCGGGCTCGGGGTCCACCGGCGTCTCGACGACCGGCTCCGCTTCGGAGACGACCGGGATGACCTGAGTCTCCTCGAGATGGGACACATCGGGGGCCGCGGCCGGCTCCTCAGCGTGGGTGGCTTCCGGTTCGCCCGCCTCCGGTTCGACCGGTTCGGCTGGTTCGACCGGCTCGACCGATTCGACCGGTTCGGCCGGGCGGGGACGCCATCTCGGGGGCGGCGGGGGTGGCTCGGCGACGTCGTCGACCTCGCGGACCGCGGGCAGCACCTGCGTCCTTTCCAGGTCAGCGCCCGGACCCTCGAGGGCGGGCGGGGCGGCGGCGGGGGGCTGCGCGCCGCTCCGCACCGTGTGCAGATAGCGGATCGTCGATTCGACTCGGCGCACGGCGCGGCCGCGTGCCTCCTCGATGACTCGCGCCTCGGCCGCCTGCCGCGCCGGGTCGGTCATGCCCGCCCGCTTGAGCATCTTGAGTTGGTCGTTGGCGCCGTTGGCGATGCGCTGCAGGTCGGCCTTGAGATAGTCTGCGAGAGTTGCGGTTTCGGCGGTGACCGTCGACAATTCGGCAGGCCACAGCCCGCCTGTCACCCAAGGGGTGCAGTCGATGGGAGCGCTGAAAGCCGGAATCGCCAGCGATTCCCGGGTAGCCCTCCGGAGGCGCTGACGCGCCGTCATCCGACCGAAGATCGCCACCAGCTAAGCGTACCGGCAGCGGGCGTTCGACTTGTGCGGTCAGTGAATTGTGCGCCCGCAACGGCCTGGGTAGCGTGGGGACATGGCTGAATCTGCACTGCAGCAGCAACTCGACGAGGTGCGCGCCCTACTCGCCCGCGCGCGAGAGTTGTTCGGCCCCAATCCCGTCGAACCGCCCACGGGGATCGCTCCCGATCCCAGCGCAGCTAAGCCGTGGCTGCGCTAGCGCCGCGTTGCATTTGAGATTCGTGCAGCCCGGCTAGCGTCCGCCGTTGCGGCGGCGCAGTTTGTGCGCCAGCAACTTCTCGATGGCGGCATCGAGGTCCCGGGGGGTCGGAACCTCGGCGGAAGGGGTGTGCCCTGCCGCGACAATCTCGTCGCGGATTTCCAGCAACGCCTTGAGGCACGACACATCCGCGGTGAGCACGATGCCCTGCGCCAAAGTCTCGGCGTCGGTTTCCATCGCCTCTTCGCTCAGCGCGACGCTGTGCATATATCCGCCGCGGCAAGAGCGGACCAGGATGTGCCCACTCGGGTGAACGGTGTCGAAAGCGGGATTCGCGTCGGTCATCGACCGCGGTCGACGACGTCGCCGAACTTGCGTGCAGCCTCCTGCTCGTGCTGTTCCCACATCGTCGCCGATACGGTCAATTGGTCGGCCAAATCCGCGTGGTCAGCGGCCTGCTGCTCATAGCACTGCCGTCGCAGCTCGAGCAGCTCGCGGCCGGCATCGCGAAGCTCACTAAAGATCGGCCCGAGCGAATCGAGGCTCTCCTGGATCGCGGCGTGCGACGACGGAACGGTGCGCAAGTACTCCGAGGTGTCCTGATGATGCGCGGCGGCCTGACGTAAGTGCGCGGGCACCACATGTATCGAATCTGCCATCCGCTGTCTCCTGTTGACGACCGCCGTTCGTGCCGGCGAGTTCATTTTTCTCAGGTGGTCGACGAGGTTGCCGGCCGGGTAGGTGTCGGTGGTTCAGGCTTAGTCGGCGTGGTCGCGGGCACGGCCGCCGCCGGCGGATGCTCCCAGCCTAGAAAGTTCGGTCCGCTCACGGTGGCAATGTGCTGAATTTGGCCATCGAGAAGCGCCTTGTCAGAGCCCAGGGCAAGCGCGTGACGGTCCGTGAACATACCGATGTCGCCCGGGCCCACCCGTAGGGCATCGATTGGGTTGGCGACCGCCGTTCCCGGTGGGGGAATGGTCATTCCCTGTTGTTGGAAGGCCTCCGCGATCGGCGTGCCGCCGACGGCGGCCTGGATCGCCGCCGCCAACTGTGGGCTCGCGGCGGTCACTGTCTCGCCGTCGGGCAGGGTCACCGGCGTCGGGCCGGCCGCTGGCTCATCGGATGACACATCCTGCGGGTCGTTGTCCTCGTCGGGATTGTCCGAGGCGTCGTGCGCGCTGGGGTCTTCCTCTTGCGCGTCCGGTAGTTCTTCGCCGGCCAAGTCCTGCAGCGCCGGATCGTCCGCGCCGCCGCCCGAAAAGGGAAGGCCGCCCGGCGCTTCCCATCCCGCCGTGGAGGCGGGCATGGTGCCCAGACCCGGAAGTGGCCCACCACCGAAGTTGGGCATCGGGGGCGCCATCGGCGTTTCCGTCGCCGTTGGGATCGGGGCGCCCGCCGCCGGATCTGGCGCCGGGGCGTCTTCGGGCCACAGTCCGTCATCATCGGCCAACAGCGAGTCCAGCAGCGGATCCCATCCGGCGTCGGTATCGCTCGACTCGGCGGCCGCACCGACCGCGGGCGCATCACCAACGGACGCCGCCGGCGCGTGTTCCCCCGGGCGATTCGGCTCATTCTTGGACGCGTCGTAGAGCGACGTCCAGGCCGCCATCAGCGCCGACTTCGACGTGTCGTCCAGGCTGGCGTTCAGGACCACCGCGCGAATGTCTCTGAGCTTGCCGATCAGGAAACGTTGGAAATCGCGCGCTCCCGCCGGAGTGTCCAGGTCCGATCTCATCAGCACCGCGGCTTCGGTTTCGTGCTGCAACTTGGTGAGCGCTTCTCTGCCGTCGACCGCACTCAGGTGCGCGTTCAAGATGGCCGACACCACTTGCATGTCCAGTTGCGAACTCGCGGAATTCTGCTGTGCGAGAGCGGCTTCGGCGCTGGCGATGGCGTCCGCCGCCGCACCCGATTCCCGGTTCGGCGGTGTCGCGGTTCCCGCCAGGGATCGACCCGTCGGCGGCCCGCTCGCGGGCACGGCGCCGAACACGTCCGCGTGCTGTCGGCGGATCTTGGCTGCGATCGCCTCGAGTTGGTCGGTGCGGGTGGTCGGCGTGATCACAGCGGAGACTTCGGTCGGCGCCAATCCCGTCTGCCACGCGTTGGGATCGCCGGTGCGGTCTCGGACGGACTTGACCGTGGCCAGCAGGTCGTCGTATGCCGACATCAGCCGCGCAGCCGGCGCTGCAGCGGCACTCGCTGCGGAAAGTGACGCGACCCCTCCATGTCCGGCGACAGTAGTGGCGGGCGTTCCTGCCGACAATTCACTGAGCAGCATGGCTGTGGACTAGTTCCGGTTAACTGCTGCCGGTGGTGTACTGCGCCCGAAGGTTCTCCAACACAGCCCTTTTCGCCTGAGCGAGTTCGCGCGCTCCGGCGACGACCGCGGCGATCTCGCGCTGCTTGTCCAGCAGGAACTTGTGAAACTCTCGCGCCCCCATGGGTGTATCCACGGCGAGGTTCGCTTGCTGGACGACGGCGTGGTCGATCTGTTCGGCGATGGCGTCCAGTCGCCGGACGCTTTCGCGCGCTGCGCTGTGAGCGGTGTTCAGCACGTCGGTCAGCACAAGGTCGGCTTCGGACACGGCGCCGTGCTGGCCCGCCAGCGTCGATCGCCGTGCTTCGACGGCCTCTAACGAGTGCCCGGGTTGTTCCGGCATCGGCTCACCCTTCTCGTCGTGCCCGCATCGCCGGGCGAAGTTGGCGTGTCATAACGGTCGGCGGATCGCAACGTTGTTGCCCAGTCGGCTTATTCGCACCGACGCCCCCGAGTACGGCGCCTCGACAACCAGGTTGTTGCCGATCGCGAGTTGGACGTGACCGGCGTGCGGAAAGACCAGATCACCCGGTCGCACCTGCGAACGCGGTACCGGAATGCCGTCGTTGATCTGCTGATATGTGGTGCGGTCCAAGTGAATACCGGCCCGCGCGTAGCTCCACTGAACCAGCCCGGAGCAGTCGAACGCCTCCGGGCCGCTGGCGCCCCAGACGTAGGGGCGGCCCAGCCGCGACAACGCCGCCCGCACCGCGAGCGCGGCCCGGTCGTTCGGCGGTAACCCGGGGCCACGCCCATGCCACAACCGATACCGCAACGCCAGCAGCGCCGCGTGGTGCCGTCGCGCACGCGACCTCGCCGTTACGACGTGGGCCCGTTGCGTACGCAGTCGCGCCACGCGGCGGCGCATCTCCTCCCGCTGCGCCAACGGGGTTGACGGGCGCGTGGTGGCATCGGCGCGGGCCGCGTCGAGGACGTTTTGGGTCAGGCCGCGCGCCTGCACGCGGTCTCGGTGGGCGCCGGCGAGCACCTCGGTAACAGCGGCGTCGGTCCCGGCCGCCGACGCGAGGCGTTCGCGACCGTGGTCCACTGCGAGCTGGTAGCCGCCGTGGGCCAGTCCGTCGTTCAGTCGGGCCGCGCGGCGCAACAGGCTGCGATAGTGCCCGGTGTCCGCGTCCAGGGACGCAGGCGTCGTGCTGCCGGCGAAGAGTTGATGCGCGCGGCTCAACGCCTCGACTTCGCTATGGCTCACTGTGCCCCCTCGGCGCCGTCGTGGCTTCCCTGTTGTCCTTGGCCCGCCGTCTCGACCGCCTCGGTGAAGGCGCGCACGCGGGGGAGGGCGCCCGGCGAAATGACCCCGCGATTGCGGATGTCCCATATCTCGTCGACGCCGACGCCGACCAGCGCGGCGATGATCGTTTCCGGCAGCGAGGACTTCGCGCAGGCCCGGTCGAAACGCGCGCTCAGGCTGCCGGGCATCCGCTTCAGCAGGGCCGTGCGCGTCGCCTCGAGGGCCTGCAGATGCTCCATCAGCCGGCCGGTCGAATCCGCGCCCGCGCTCACCGCTACCCGCCAGGAGCTGGCGGCGAGCATCTCCGCTTTCACGCACTGAGCGATCACAGACAGAATATACGTCTCATATTCGTTTGATGTTGTCGCAGGAAGCCGATCGATGACGGATTTGAGGGCGTCGAGCTGGGCTTCGGCATAACCTTCCAGCACTTCGGTGTCGCTGTGACGGTCGACCACGACCGGTCCGGTGCGCCGCGCCGGCATTGCGGCCGACGCTTGCGCGGCCATCAGGCGCGCCAACTCGGCATCCGGATCGGCGGCCACCAATAGCCGCGAATAGGTGCCCGGCGGCAGGCCGAGCCCGTTTTCGATCTTCTGAACTGTGCTTTTGTGCGGTTTGCGGGCGCCGCGTTCCAAGAAGCTGAGCCCCATGATGCTGACCCCGGTCGCGGCGGCGAGGTCGGCTAGTGACCAATCCCGCGATTCTCGCAACGCGCGGATCGCCGCGCCGGCCGACTCACGGCTCACCACACGCTCCGGCCATAGGCCGGATAGTACACAGCCACGGTCTCGGATATGCGGATATACGTTTTTGTCGTTGTTTCTCTTGCGTCGGGCCCATCTCGCCATATACGCTTTTGCCTACGTTTCACGCTCGACAAGGAGACCGACATGGGACACCCGTGCGCAGCCAACCCGGAGCTTTGGTTTGGCTACCCCGACGACGACGGTGGTGACGGCGCGGCGAAGGCGCGCGCATACGAACGGTCGGCCACCGAGGCGCGCCTGCAATGCCTGCGGCGCTGCCCACTGGCGCAACAGCGCCGCTGCGCCCAGCACGCCATCGCGCACCGCGAGGAGTACGGCGTGTGGGCAGGCGTGAAGCTGCCGGGCGGCCAGTACCGCAAGCGTGACCAGCTCGCGCACGCCCACGACGTCCTGCGGCGTATCGCGTCCGGGGAAATCAACTCCCGGCAGCTGCCCGAGAACGCGGCGCTGCTGGCGCGGCACGAACACGAGGCGGTCCCGGTGGCCGCGGTCGTGTTGCATCTGCCGCTGGCCCAGGTCGGGCCTCGTACGGCCGCCTGACCGTCCGGCGAAATCCCAGCTCCGCAGTTTGTTGAACCGGTCAATGGGGTAGTCGGGGTCGGCAAGACCAGTCTGTCGACCTTAAAGGCGCGCCCATGACGTTCGACCTGACCCCGACGGCCGCACAACATGATCTGGCCCGACGCACGCATGAGTTCGCCGAATCCGTAATACGCCCGGTAGCCCTCGACTATGACCAGCGCCAGGAGTTCCCCTGGCCGGTGCTCGAGGAGGCGGCCCAGCAAGGTTTCTATAGCCCGCTGTTCTATCGCGACCTGATCGGCGATCCGACCGGTATCTCCCTGCCCATGTTCATGGAGGAACTGTTCTGGGGGTGCGCCGGGATCGGGCTAGCCATCGTCATGCCGGCCCTGGCGCTCTCGGCGATCGGCCAGGCCGCCTCCCCGGAACAGATGCTGGAGTGGGCA
This sequence comes from Mycobacterium sp. 3-98, assembly GCF_035918355.1. Taxonomy (NCBI): domain Bacteria; kingdom Bacillati; phylum Actinomycetota; class Actinomycetes; order Mycobacteriales; family Mycobacteriaceae; genus Mycobacterium; species Mycobacterium sp. 3-98. Next base: position 462,314 of record NZ_CP142360.1, read on the forward strand.
CCCGAATGTTTCGGCACCCCAGGCGATCTCAAGCTCGCTGCGCTGGCGATCTCCGAGCCCGAAGGCGGCAGCGATGTGCGCAACCTGCGCACGCGTGCACGTCGTGACGGTGATGACTGGATCATCGACGGCCACAAGATGTGGATCGGCAACGGCGGGATCGCCAATGTGCACGTGGTCAACGCGGTGGTCGACGAGGAGCTCGGCCATCGGGGTCAGGCGCTCTTCGTGGTGCCGGGCGGCACGCCCGGGCTGAAACTGCTGCGAAAGCTCGACAAGCTGGGCTGCCGCGCCTCCCACACCGCCGAGCTGCTCTTCGAAGGTGTGCGCGTGCCGCGCGCCAACCTGCTCGGCGGGGAGGAAAAACTCGAACACAAACTCGCCAAGGCGCGCGAAGTCGTGGCGGGTGGAAAGCGCTCCGGCTCAGCGACGTTGGGAACCTTCGAGCAGACGCGACCCATGGTCGCCGCCCAGGCCATCGGGATCGCCCGGGCGGCGTTGGAGTACGCGACGGCGTATGCCACCGAGCGGGAGGCGTTCGGCGCGCCCATCATCGACAACCAGGGCATCGCGTTCCCGCTCGCGGAACTCGCCACTCAGATCGACGCAGCTCGGCTGCTCACCTGGCGTGCCTCCTGGATGGCGGCCAACAACGTCCCCTTCGAACGGGGTGAGGGCTCGATGTCGAAGATGGCCGCCAGCGAGGTAGCGGTCAAGGCCACCGAGCGCGCGATCCAAACCATGGGCGGCTGGGGCTATATCACCGATCACCCGGTTGAGAAGTGGTATCGGGATGCCAAGCTGTACACCATTTTTGAAGGAACCAGCGAGATCCAGCGGATGGTCATCTCCAACGCCCTGGGCGCCGCCGTCGGCACCCCGCCGCTGCATGTGGTCCTCGAGCCGTCCGGGGGACCGCTGAACCGGGTCTTCGGGCGGGGTACGCCGTTGCGGTCCCGCGTCGCCGACACCGCCCTGTCCATGCAGGATCGGGTGCCCGAGCCTGTCATGCGGCTGGCCATGAAGGTGCTGCGGCCACCGGGCAAGTGAGATGGCCGGGTACGGTCGCGGATGACGGCGCCTTTGGCGAGCCTGCGACGGAGGATGGGCGATGAGCAACCTGGAAGCCGCGCCGGCCGAAGTCGCCTGCGCCGCTTCGCAACGCCGGGACGCCTCGCCCAGGGTGGAGGTGCTGCATCCGCGGGAGGTTCCCTTGGGCGGCCCCAGGGCGATCCGGGTGCAACGCACGTTGCCGCAACGCGGGCGTTCGCTGATCGGTGCGTGGTGTTTCATCGACCACTACGGCCCCGTCGCGGCGAGGATGGATGTGCCGCCGCACCCGCATACGGGACTACAAACCGTGAGTTGGTTGTTCAGTGGGGAAGTGGAGCACCGTGACAGCGCCGGCGTCCGTGCGGTCGTTCGGCCCGGCGAGCTGAATCTGATGACCGCCGGTGCCGGCATTTGCCACTCCGAGGTGTCGGTTGACGCAGGGCCGGTCCTGCACGGCGTCCAGCTCTGGGTGGCGCTTCCCGCTGCCGCCCGCGACACGGCGCGAGACTTTGCCCACTACGCACCCCCCGCGGTCCCGCTACCGGGCGCCCAGGCGCGCGTGTTCTTCGGCGAGCTGGCCGGGAGTCGTTCGCCCACAAAGACATTCAGTCCGTTGCTGGGCGCCCAACTCGACCTCGACGCCGACGCAGGTTTCGATATCGACGTGGATCCCACCTTCGAGCACGGAGTGCTCTGCGATTCGGGCACCGTCCAGGTCGACGAGACGTCCCTGGCGATCGCCGACCTGGCTTACCTAAGTCCCGGCCACACGCAGCTGCACGTGCACAACGTGGGGGAGCGGCCCGCGCGGGTGCTGTTACTCGGCGGCACGCCGTTCACCGAAGAGTTGGTGATGTGGTGGAACTTCGTCGGACGAAGCCACGAGGACATCGTCAACTACCGCCGACTGTGGGAGGACGGCGACGACCGCTTCGGCGCCGTCCACGGATACCGGGGAGCGCTCGCCCGACTGCCCGCCCCGCCGCTGCCGACCGCTCGGCTGCGGCCTCGCCCGATACCCCGACGAAAGGAAAGCACAAATGACAACCGATAAGATCGGCGCGGAAACCACGGTCACCCTTGAGGACGGGAAGTACACGATCGCCGTCGAGGGCAAGACGGTGGGGCTCGCCGATTTCGCCGACCGCGGCGAGCAACGCGTCTTCTACCACACCGAAATCGATCCGGCTTACGGCGGACGTGGCCTGGCGACGATCCTCGTCGAGGAGGCGCTCAACGAGACGCGCGATGAGGGCAAGCGCATTGTTCCGGTGTGCTCGATGATCGGCACCGTGCTCAAGAAGCATCCCGAGTTCGATGACATCACCGACCCGGTCACTCCGGAAATCACGCAGTGGGTGCGGTCTTAGGGGTCCACAACGGCGAAGTCCGGTTACGACAGAACATTTACGTCGATACGACGTTACCGCATTTACGCTTAGCTGATTTCGTCCGGTTTCGGCCAACCCCATTTTTTAGACGAATTGGACCGGCGTAATGTAACGAGTTCCTCGCAAATGCGTGCGGTTGCCGACTGATCCGCGAATAGCTCCTCGACACGCTTTAGGTTCATCGACAGCCAATTGGCTTGATCTATCGCGCCGCTTGCTCCCGGGTCGTCACCACCTTCTAAGTATTGGCGAATCAACGGTAGGGCAAACCACTCGTCGGAGGCCGTCTGATGGACCGGAACTGCGGCGAAATTAATAAGTCCGCGATCATTGACCACGTCCCACCTGATCTGAGCGCCGGTGAACGAGATCGATGCATCAATATCGGCGAGCCCTCGGTTGGATGAATCCGTAATTCTGTACTTTGGGTTTAGGTAAAGAATGCCCACATATTGAACGATAAATTCCAGAAGCGTTTTCATCGCTAACCTCCAATCTTGGGCGGGACTAGGGTGTAGCCATCCGTTACTTGGTATCCGTGTGCCATCAGATATCTGAGTTCGGCGGCAGTATACGTATTATCGATAACACTATCGATGGGAGTCGACAGCTTAATAGTGTCCCGATTTGCGATTGCAATGTCGAGTACATGCTGATTAGCCGCGAGTCGCTGAATTGGCGTGGCCGAGTTCCATGCGTCTCCGATATCGAAGTAGCTTGCGCCTCGCTCCTGAGCGAGCTCGATGTACGACGGGCCCCCTAATGGGTTCTTAAATGGACCGAGAACTGTTTCACCACTTCCGGTCAGATGCGCTTCGGACAGCGCTCGCAACTCGGGAGGCATGTAGTTGAGCGGGTTGTCCAAGTGGAATTCCGGATGGGCTGGATCTATGACAACCGGCGCCGGGCTATCAGGTAAGGCCCCTACGTGAGGCCCGGCCGGCGCATGTTCGACGGGTACGTCGCCGTGCGGGGCCGGCGGCGCGTGCTCCACCGGGGGCGGCTCGAGAGGGTGAGTGCCCGGGACCGGCTCCCCGGGCAGCGGTGCATGAGAAGCCAGGTTCTGTTCTGCGGCTTGGACGCGTTCCTCGGCCCCGGCGAGTGCGCGGGGAAACACGTTGTCGGCCGTCACACCCTCCAACATCTCGCGGCTGAAAAGCATCTTCAGGCCCTGAAAGGCCGCCTCGCCGCCCGCCTTGAGCGCTGGCGCCCCGGCCGCCAGGGTGACGGCCGTAAAAAGGGGCTCGGCAGTCGCTTCCACTTTCCCGGGATCCGGTGTGCGCATGCCGGTCAATTTGCCGCCGTTGAAGGTGTAATACGTGCCGGTGGCTTGGTCGAAGAACTCGCCCGTGCCGTTCTTGAGCTGGCCGTAAGCCTGCACCGGCTGCCCGTTGACCTTGTAGGTGAACGTGAAATGCCCGTCGGGGGAAACACTTACGGACGCCGGGTCAATGCTGTTGTAGTCGGGGATCTTGCCCAGGTCGTCGAGGGCACGCGCGAGGTCCGCCTTGAGCTTGGGCAGTTTGGCGCTGGCCGCCTCGCCTTCCGGCGAACCCGGGCCATGCGTATACAGGTCGGCCGCGGCTTTACTGAGCGCCTCCTGTGCGGCGCGCACCTTGGCCATTTGGTCGACGACGGCCTGGTTAGTGGCTTGGCGAATGTCAGCCAACGCGGCCTGCTGGGCGGGAGACGGTGGGGCCACGCCGTCAGCGTCGGCACCATGCAGCGGGGCGCCGTCGTACCCTTCGGCGTGAAGGTTATCCAGCGATTTCTGAAGGCCATCGGCGTATCCGTTGCGGATCGATTGCAGGGCTGCGAGCGCAGCTTTGGTGTCACGCAGCGCGTCGTCCTCACAAGTGTTGATGAGGGCATGCAGCGCGTCCTTTTCCCCTGCGCTGAGGCTTTTGTCGTTTTGCAAGATGGAGACGGCCTGGCTGACCATGTCCGAGATGTTCTTCAACTGGGCTTCTAAGGTGGCGATGCGCGCGGCCCCGGCCTTTTGCGCATCGGCCAGCGACGCGGCGATGTTTTCCAGGTCCGCAGCGATCTTGGGCAGCTGTAACGACTGCGCCCCTAAGGATTTCGTGACGCGCTGAACTTCGTCAGAGTCGTTGATGGGATGACCGCCGCCGTCGTGGTGGTTCCAAGCGGCCTCGAAGCGTGCGCGTGCTTGCTGGAAAGCGTTCTCGGCCTCCGCCGTGCATCGGCCCGCGCGGTGAAAGGCTCCGGCCAGATTGGAAATCTCCAGTGGGCTACCCGCCTGCAGGCTGGCGTTGATCGCCCAGGGGTCACCACCAGCCTCGGCGATTAGCGCCTGCTCATCTATATACGGAAGTCCCACAGCACCGCTGGTCGCCGCGCAGCAATAAACTCCGGTCCTAGTGATTGCATTGCGCGCATTCCAACCCTCCCTGAGCTAGCTCATAAGGCTACTGGCGCAAACGCGCTCGTCAATTCACGACCGATCGAAACGCTTCGCTAGTCACTTACCGCTGGAACCCCTGAGTTACACATGAAACGATGGACCTGACCTCGCAACCGTTAGAAGGAGCGGCTCAGTGCATATCGGTGTTACGCGTACCGCGGTGAGAACGGCCTGCGGGACGGGGGCGCTCTCGTGACAGGCGCCCCCGGGGCTGTGCTCGCTCGTGAGCTCACCGACATCACCGACAGCGTCCGGCAGGTGCCGGCGCCTCCCGTACCTGAACTGCTGCCGCCGAGCCGAATTCGCGTCGCTGACCCTGACGGAGCGGACGCGGAATTGGTTGCCGAGTGGATGAACCGGCCCCACTTGGTCACGACGTGGGAGTACGACTGGCCGGTCGCGCGTTGGCGTAACCACTTGCGCGCACAGGTCGATGGCGCCTACTCGCGACCGCTGATCCTCAGCATCAACGGGGTGGACCGCGCGTACATGGAGATCTACCGTGCTGCCAAGGATTCCATCGCCCGCTGCTACGACAGCCGGCCACACGACCTTGGCCTGCACGGGGCGATCGCAGACGAGGAGCTCGTGAACCGCGGGCTGGGCCCACTGATCCTCCGGAAGGTGATCGCCAGCATCCTGGCCGCCGACCCGCCGTGCCAACGGATCATGTTCGACCCCGACCACCGCAATACGACGGTGCGGCGGCTCTGCGAGTTCCTGCGCTGTGAATTCCTCGGCGAACACGACATGCCGAACCGCAGGATGGCGCTCTACGCCCTGAATCGGCCAGCGCCGTAACAGCGTTCGCGCTCAGGCCTGTAGTTGGCTGCGGACCTCCAGCCGTCTGAGCTTGCCCGACGACGTACGCGGTAATGAGCCTGGTGGCATCAAGACGACATCGGCCGGAGTCACCCCGCACACCGAGATGACCCGCTTGATGACAGCGCTGCGGGTCACGTCGTGATCCGCACCCACGAATTCGGCGGCGATGAGCAACCGTGACTGGGCGGCACCGGATTTCGAACCGACCGCAACCACGCCACCGTGTCGCACTCCATCCACCTGCGCGGCCACCTGCTCGATTTCGGTGGGAAAGATGTTGCGGCCGGCGATCGTGATGACCTCTTTGGACCGACCGCAGATAACCAGCTCACCGTCGACCAGATAACCGATGTCTCCGGTGCGGAACCACTCCGCACCGCGATCGGACCCTGTGGCTGGGTCGCCGAAGTATTTCGTCATCATCGATGAGCCGCGGATCTCGACCTCCCCAACACCATCATCCGCTGATTGATGGGTCGGACTAATGCGTAGCTCCATACCGGGGATGGGGCGCCCCAACAGCGCATAGCGTTGCCGCACATCCGATTCCGTCCGCTCATCGATGCGCAACCCCTGCCCGCAGGCGGGCATCGTCACGGCGCAGGTTGACTCGGCCATCCCATACGCCGGCGTCGCCGCCGACGCCCGCAATCCGAACGGAGCCATCGCGTCGGCGAATCGCTGAAACCCCTCGCAATCAATGGGTTCGCCGCCATTGATGGCAATCCGCAGCGCCCCCAGGTCCACGTCCGAAACGCGGCCGGAGTAGCGACCGAGCATGGAGTACCCGAAATTGGGTCCGGCGGTGAAGGTTGCCGCGCTGGCCGAAAGCCAATCCGCCCAGCGAAGCGGTGCCGCAGAGAACGCGCCCGTCGGCGCCTGCCAAAGCGGCATCCCGCTCAGGACGGCGGTCAACAGGAAGGCCAAGCCCATGTCGTGGTAGATCGGCAGCCACGAACACGCCCGGTCGGAGCCGTCGAGTTGTAGCCGCTCGATGAGGCCGCGCATATTGTTCAGCACGGCCTCCGGCGACAAGACGGCAGTGCGCGGATCACCGGTCGAGCCGGCAGTACCCTGGAGGATCGCGGCGTTCGAATCGGAGTGACTTTGAAGGTCATTCGACGCCGGGGTGCGAGCGGCCTCGGCGAGGCTGGAGACAGACAGCGTCGACTCCGCATCGCCGAGCGTGCGCAGGGTCGCGCCGTGACTGAATACCGTGCTGACTCCGATTCCGCAGAACCGACTCAGGGTGCTGTGCGCCCACTCGGCCGGGTCGGCACCGCGCCTGGGACGGGGCAGAATCGATACGGCGGCACCCGCCAGCCACGCGCCCTGTATGGCGGCGACCAGCTCAACGGTCGGTTCACCGACAATTCCCACAGCACCGAGGCGGTCCTGCTGGAGCAGATGCGTTGCGATGCTTTCGGCCATCCCGTGGACCTCGGGCCAGGGGCGGGCGGTCCATTTGTCGGTGTCTTTGTCCAGGACCACCAAGTCATGGGGCGATCGCGTCATCGCATCGCGCATGGCGGCCGCGAGAACGTTCATGCGTCGACCCCGACTCCGATCGCGGCCTGCAAGTCACCGACGGTCGTGCAGGTCAACAGGTCTTCCTCGCTCAATTGCGTGCCGAACCGTTCTTCGATGGCTACCAGGCCGGCGGCAAAGGCGACGGAGTCCATTCCCAGGTCGTCTATCAGACGCGTTGCGGCAGTGACGGATTCGAATTTGAGGTCCAGGTCATCCCGAAGGACGCTGACCAACTGATCGTCGACGGTGCTGGGCACAGGGGGATTGAAGGAGGTCATGAGCCGCGACCATACCGTGCTGATTTAGGTAAGGCTACCCTCATTGGGTAGGTGTGGGTTGTCTCACCGTCGAGGCCGACAGCAATGGGCCGCCCATTGACGTCGGCCAGCTGCGGCTTGCCCGCGCCGACGATTGTCCCACAGGCACAACGACTTTGAACGCCGCGCGATCGGTGGCGAATGGCCCACCAACCTCGTGTTGAGTCCGCTGAAATGATGGTGCTGTGACAGAACCTTGCGCGGGGTGCGGTTTCGCCTATGACCTGCGCCGAGCCGCCTCAGTGCGCCACGACATCCGGGCGTTGGCGGCCGAAGCCGTTGTACTTCTGTCTAACAACAAGATTGACGTGCGGTCCCGCTCGCGTCCCGACGTGTGGTCACCGCTGGAGTACGCATGCCATCTGCGAGACGTGCTGCTGGTGCAACGCGAGCGAGTGCTCGCAGCACGGCGCACGAACGGCCACGATTGTGCGTCCATGGGGCGCGGCGAGCGCGCCGAACACGACGGGTACAGCGAACAGGATCCGGCCGAGGTCGCGCGTCAACTTGCCGACGCGGCAGCACTATTCAGCAATGTCCTCGCTCGGCTATCCGACGATGACTGGGACCGAACGGTGATTTACCACTATCCGGAAACCCACGAGCGGTCGCTGCGCTGGGTCGCGGTACATACCGTGCACGAACTCCAGCACCATCTTCTCGACATCCGCCGCCAACTGTGACCGCCACACACGATGCGCATCAAAGCCGCTCGGCCGGCCCAATTCACCTGCGCTACAGTGCCGGCCATGAACGTCGACGCGGACGCCTTCTCGAAACGATGGGCACAACACTGGAACGCCCACGACGTCGACGCCGTCCTTGACGACTTCCATGACGACGTGGTGTTCACATCGCCCGTGGCCGCCAAGCTCTTGCCGGAAACGCAGGGAGTGGTCCGCGGAAAGGCGGCGCTACGTCGGTACTGGATCGCCGCCCTCGAACGCGTTCCGGACCTCCGGTTCACCGTCGAAGGCGTCTACCAAGGCGTCAACACGATCGTCATCGCCTACCGCAACCAGAACGGCGACCTCGTCAACGAGGTCTTGATCTTCGACGGCGAGGTGATCGTCGAGGGCCACGGGACGTATCGAGTGGGCGAATAGCGGACACTTACCGCCGCGGATTACCCGTCGCGACCGGGGATGTTCGGCAACAACGCGACGTCGTCGTGCTTGCCCCAACGCCGTAATAGTTCCGCCGTTTGGCGTACGCAGCGTGCGGCCCAATCCGGATTCACTTGGTTCAGAACCTCATATTGTTTGGCCCACATCAGGATGCGCGGGTCCTGATCCCGTGGACGATGTCTGGCGGCGTACGAACCGCCGATGTCGAAAGCTATATCGCAAGCGAACCAGTAGAGGGCCTCGTCGATGTCGCCGACGTGATCGACCCTCTGCCTGCCGCGCTCCCAATAGTCGTAGTGGTATCGCCCATCGTCATCGATATAGATGTTGCGGTCATCATCCTTCAGCACGACTCCGGCCTGGATCGGCCGGGCGTTCAGCAGCGCGGCGATGCGATTGATTTCGGACTGCAAGTGGGCCGTCTTGTCGTCGACCATGCGCCAGACCTTACGTTTTTTCGGCTGCCGTGGCCGGTCGCCCAAACACGAAAGTCACGACCCCTTGCGAGGTCGTGACTTTGCGTAGCACCGCTCAATGTGGGCGAAGGGGGACTTGAACCCCCACGTCCCGAAGGACACTGGCACCTGAAGCCAGCGCGTCTGCCATTCCGCCACTCGCCCGGAAAAACAACCGATGGACCATACCACTGTAATGGCCCGATTCCCGAACGCAGCGGGCCTGGATGCCCTTCGGCGCCCTGCCCTCGCCGCAGGCGCACCCCTGAGCTGCGGGGACCCAGTTCTCACTGTTTCGACAGTGCCGCGCCGTCGCGATGTGCCGATACCATGCGGGAGTGAACCAGCACGCGGGCGATTCGTTTGCCGCGCACCGGCAATACGTTCTGCAAGTGCAGGCGAACGGTAGGACATGAGTAGCCAACGGGGGCTGGCCGCGCGGATCGAGCGCAAACTCGAGGCGTCGGTGGACAACGCCTTCGCCCGGGTGTTCGGCGGATCGATCGTCCCGCAAGAGGTAGAAGCCCTGTTGTGCCGCGAGGCCCGCGACGGAGTTCAGAAGCTTCACGGAAATCGCCTTTTGGCCCCCAACGAATACATCATTACCCTCGGTATGCACGACTTCGGAAAGGTGAGCACCGATCCCGATCTCACGTCGAGCTCATTCGCGAGGTACTTGGCTGACTACATCCACGAACAGGGGTGGCAAACGTATGGTGAGGTGGTCGTCCGGTTCGAGCAGTCGTCGAACCTGCGTACCGGCCAGTACCGCGCCCGTGGTGCTGTCAACCCCGATGTCCAGCCCCGCCCGACGGACAAAGACGCCGTCCGGCCACAATCAAATAACGCGTTCGGCGATGAACGAGGAGTAGCACCAATGACTGACAATTCGAGCTACCGCGGGGATCAGGGGCCGGGGCGGCCCGGCGACGAGTATTACGACGACCGCTACCGGCGTCCCCAGGACGACGCGCGCGGTGGCCCGGACCCGCAGGGTGCACCCGACCCCCGCGGGGGATATCCGCCTGAGCAGGGCGGCTACCCACCTCAGCAGGGCTACCCGCCGCGCCAGCCCGAGCAGGGCGGCTACCCGGAGCAAGGCGGCTACCCGCCGCAACCGGGCTACCAAGACCAGGACGGTTACCAGGGCCAGGCTGGCTACCCCGACCAGGGGCAAGGCGGTTACCCGCCGCAGCCGGGCTACCAGGACCAGCGCGGCTACCCCGACCAGGGGCAGGGCGGCTACCCGCAGTCGTATGAACAGCGGCCGCCCGCGCCGGGCGGTTATGGCGGTGGGCAAGGCTACGAGCAGGGATACCGCCAGGGAGGTTACGGCCCTCCCGCCGGCCAGCCCGGCGGTGGCCCGCAGGGCTACGGCGGCGGCTACGCCGACTACGGTCGCGGACCGGCCCGCCAGGACGAGGGCGGCTACGCCCCGCCGGAGCAGCGCCCCGCCTACCCCGAGCAGGGTGGTGGGTACGACCAGGGTTACCAACAGGGCGGGGGATACGGCCGCCAGGATTACGGCTCGCCCGAATACACCCAGTACGCCGAGCACGCGCAGGGCACGACGTACGGCGGCCAGGGCGGGGGATACCCCGAGGCCGCCAGCCCCGAGTACGACTACGGTCAGCAGCCCGACTACGGCCAGCAGGCGGAGTACGGCCAGCCCGCCGACTACGGCCAACCCGCCGACTACGGTCAACAGGCGGGCGGCTACGGCGGATACGGGCAGGGCGGCTACGGCGCGACGGGCACCACGATCACCCTTCAGCTCGACGACGGCAGCGGCCGCACCTATCAGTTGCGCGAGGGCTCCAACATCATCGGCCGCGGGCAAGACGCCCAGTTCCGACTGCCCGATACGGGCGTGTCACGGCGCCACCTGGAGATCCGCTGGGACGGGCAGGTCGCCCTGCTGTCGGACCTGAACTCCACCAACGGCACCACCGTGAACAACGCGCCGGTCCAGGAGTGGCAATTGGCCGACGGCGACGTCATCCGTTTGGGCCATTCGGAAATCATCGTCCGGATCCACTAAGTCGCTGGGCTCAACGCTGCCGTGCTTCGCCCCGTGTCGACCACCGTCCAAGTATCGTGACGTAGCCGATGTGCGCGGAGTCACGGGCGCCGGGAACACGACGCTAGGACGGAAAGGACGCCAGATGCAGGGATTGGTACTGCAGCTGACGCGCGCCGGATTTTTGATGTTGCTCTGGGTATTCATCTGGTCCGTGCTGCGAATCCTGCGGACCGATATCTACGCCCCGACCGGTGCCGTCATGGTGCGTCGCGGTCTGGCGCTGCGCAGCACGCTGCTTCCGTCGCGGCAGCGCCGCCACGCGGCCCGCTATCTGGTGGTGACCGAAGGCGCGCTGGCGGGGGGGCGCATCACGCTGAGCGGCCAGCCGGTGCTGATCGGACGAGCCGACGACTCCACCCTGGTGCTCACCGACGACTACGCCTCAACCCGGCACGCCCGGCTGTCTCAGCGCGGCTCGGAGTGGTACGTCGAGGATCTAGGATCGACCAACGGTACTTACCTTGACAGGGCGAAAGTGACGACAGCGGTACGAGTCCCGATAGGAACGCCGATTCGAATCGGCAAAACGGCGATCGAGTTACGCCCGTGACCCGCGCCAATGACAATGATGCCGGCTCGGCAGATTTTCCGGCCGGGATCGAGGAGTGGCGCCCGTGACCCTGGTCCTGCGATACGCCGCCCGGAGTGACCGTGGCCTGGTGCGCGCCAACAACGAAGACTCTGTCTATGCCGGCGCCCGGCTGCTGGCCCTGGCCGACGGCATGGGCGGCCATGCGGCCGGCGAGGTGGCATCCCAGTTGGTGATCGCCGCACTGGCCCACCTCGATGACGACGAGCCGGGCGGCGACCTGCTGGCCAAGCTCGACAACGCGGTGCGCTCCGGCAATGCGGCCATCGCAGCGCAGGTAGAGGCGGAGCCCGAACTCGAGGGGATGGGCACCACTCTTACCGCGATCCTGTTCGCGGGCGACCGAATTGGATTGGTACACATCGGCGATTCGCGGGGCTACCTGCTGCGCGACGGCGAACTGAGCCAGATCACCAAGGACGACACCTTCGTTCAGACCCTCGTCGACGAGGGCCGCATCACCCGGGAAGAGGCGCACAGCCACCCGCAGCGGTCACTGATCATGCGGGCGCTCACCGGCCACGAGGTCGAGCCGACGTTGACCATGCGGGAAGCGCGCGCCGGCGACCGTTATCTGCTGTGTTCCGACGGGCTGTCGGACCCGGTCAGCGACGAGACCATCCTCGAGGCATTGCAGATTCCCGACGTCGCCGAGGCCGCCTATCGCCTCATCGAGTTGGCGCTGCGTGGCGGTGGGCCGGACAACGTCACCGTCGTGGTCGCCGACGTCGTCGACTACGACTACGGGCAGACCCAGCCGATTCTGGCCGGCGCGGTCTCGGGTGACGAGGATCAAATGACGCTGCCCAACACCTCGGCCGGGCGGGCCTCGGCGATCAGGCCGCGCGACGAGTCGGCCAAACGTGTTGCGCCGCAACCCGAAACGCCGCACCGGCCGCGGTGGTCCCGCCGACGGATGGTCGTCGTCGCCGCGCTGGCGGTGCTGCTGGTCGTCGCGGGCCTCACCGTGGGGTGGTGGGTCATCCAGCGCAACTATTACGTCGCCGAATACAACGGCAGGGTCTCCATCGTCCGGGGCATCCAGGGGACGCTGCTGGGCGTCCCGTTGCAACGGCCTTACCTGGTCGGCTGCCTCAACGCGCGCAACGAACTGGCCCTGGTCAGCTACGGACAATCCGACCATCCCAATTGCCAGCTCATGACCCTGCAAGATCTGCGCCGTCCCGGACAGGTCCAGGTCCAAACCGGACTGCCGGGCGGCAGCCTGGACCAAGCGGAATCGCAGCTGCGCCAGTTGCTGGCCGAATACCTGCTGCCGATCTGTCCGCCGCCGCGCGCCACCTCGCCGCCCGGATCCCCGTCCACCGGCGGTACACCCCAATCCAGCACCACCGCAACGCCATCACCCCCGACCACCAGTTCCACCAGCGCCAGCCCCCCACCCAGCACAAGCGCCTCCAACGGCCCCGCGACCTCATCACCGGCAGGTCCGACGACCACCTCGCAAACGGTGACCGCTCTCCCCGGGCCCCCACCCCAACCGGGCATCGATTGCCGGACGGTGGCATGACAACACAGCTTCAACCGCCGGTCGCGGTCACACCTCCTCTGCCTACCCGGCGCAATGCCGAGCTGTTGCTGCTGGGCTTCGCCTCGCTGATCACCGTCCCCGCGCTGCTGATCGTCGAGGCGAATCAAACCCGCGATCTGCACTGGGACGCGATCAACTACGGGCTGGTGTTTCTCGTCGTCTTCGGATCGGCGCACATGGCGATCCGGCGCTTCGCGCCCTATACCGATCCGCTCCTGTTGCCAATCGTGGCTCTACTCAACGGGCTTGGCCTGGTGATGATCCACCGGCTCGATCTGGTCACCAATCAACTCAGCGGCCGTCACCACCCCAGCGCAACCCAGCAGATGCTGTGGACCCTGGTCGGGGTGGTGACCTTTGCCCTGGTGGTCACCTTCTTGAAAGACCATCGCCAGCTCGCGCGCTACGGTTACATCTGCGGACTCGTCGGTCTGGTCTTGCTGGTGATTCCCGCCCTGTTGCCGGCCTCGCTGTCCGAACAGAACGGCGCCAAGATCTGGATTCGCTTGCCCGGCTTCTCAATTCAGCCCGCTGAGTTCTCCAAAATCCTGCTCCTGATCTTCTTCTCCGCGGTGCTGACCGCCAAACGCGGCCTGTTCACCAGCGTCGGCAAGCACTTCATGGGTTTGACCCTGCCCCGCCCCCGCGACCTCGCGCCCCTGCTGGCGGCCTGGGTGATCTCGGTCGGCGTGATGGCCTTCGAAAAAGACCTTGGCACTTCGCTATTGCTGTACACGTCGTTTCTGGTGGTGGTCTACCTCGCCACCCAGCGGTTCAGCTGGGTGGGGATCGGTCTGGTCCTGTTCGTCGCGGGAAGCGTTGTCGCGTATTTCATTTTCAGCCACGTCCGGGTCCGGGTGCAGATGTGGTGGGACCCGTTTTCCGACCCCGACGGCAGTGGCTATCAGATTGTGCAGTCGCTCTTCAGCTTCGCCACCGGCGGGATTTTCGGCACCGGGCTCGGCAACGGTCAGCCCGACACCGTGCCCGCCGCGTCGACCGACTTCATCATCGCGGCGTTCGGCGAAGAGCTGGGATTGGTGGGCCTGGCGAGCATCTTGATGCTCTACACCATCGTCATCGTGCGGGGCATGCGCACGGCGATCGCCACCCGGGACAGCTTCGGCAAGCTGCTCGCGGCGGGCCTGGCGTCGACGCTGGCCCTGCAGTTGTTCATCGTCGTCGGCGGGGTAACGCAACTCATTCCGCTGACCGGGTTGACCACCCCGTGGATGTCCTATGGCGGTTCGTCGTTGCTGGCGAACTACGTGCTGTTGGCCATCCTGGCGCGCATCTCGCACAGCGCCCGTCGTCCCCTGCGCGCCCCCGCGCGCCATGAGCCGCCGATCGCGGCGGCCGGCACCGAGGTGATCGAGAAAGTATGAACGCCTCCCTGCGCCGGATCTCGGTGACCGTGATGGCGTTGATCGTGCTGCTGTTGATCAACGCCACGATGACGCAGGTCTTCGCCGCCGACTCGCTACGCGCCGATCCGCGCAACCAGCGCGTGCTGCTCGATGAGTATTCGCGCCAGCGCGGCCAGATCGTGGCGGGCGGACAGCTGTTGGCGTACTCCGTCGCCACCGATAACCGCTTCCGCTTCTTACGGGTCTACCCCAACCCCGCGACGTACGCGCCGGTCACCGGGTTCTACTCGCTGCGCTATTCCAGCACCGGCCTGGAACGCGCCGAGGACCCGCTGTTGAACGGCTCCGACGAACGGCTGTTCGGGCGCCGGCTGGCCGACTTCTTCACCGGCCGCGACCCGCGCGGGGCCAACGTCGACACCACGATCAAGCCGCGCGTCCAGCAGGCCGCCTGGGACGGGATGCAGCAGGGCTGCGGCGGCCCGCCGTGCAAAGGCGCCGTGGTCGCCCTCGAACCGTCCACCGGCAAGATCCTGGCGATGGTGTCGTCGCCGTCCTACGACCCCAACCTGCTGTCGTCGCACGATCCCGAGGTGCAGGCCAAGGCCTGGCAGTTGCTGCGCGACGATCCCGACAACCCGATGACCAACCGTGCCATCTCGGAGACCTACCCGCCCGGCTCCACCTTCAAGGTGATCACCACCGCGGCCGCGCTGCAGGCCGGCGCCTCCGACACCGAGCAGCTGACCGCCGCGCCGTCGATTCCGCTGCCGAACAGCACCGCGACGCTGGAGAACTACGGTGGACAGTCGTGTGGCAACGAGCCGACCGTGTCCTTGCAGCAGGCCTTCGCCCTGTCCTGCAACACCGCGTTCGTCCAACTCGGCATGCTCACCGGATCCGACGCGCTGCGTGGCATGGCGCGCTCATTCGGCCTGGACAGCACCCCGAGCGTGATCCCGCTTCAGGTCGCGGAGTCGACCATCGGGATCATCCCGGACGCGGCCGCCCTGGGCATGTCGAGCATCGGGCAGAAGGATGTCGCGATGACGCCGCTGCAGAACGCCGAGATCGCCGCGACCATCGCGAACGGCGGGGTGACGATGCAGCCGTATCTGATCGACAGCCTCAAGGGGCCGGACCTGACCACGATCAGCACCACGGCACCGTATGAGCAGCGGCGCGCCGTGTCGCCGCAGGTCGCCGCTAAGCTAACAGAGCTGATGGTCGGCGCCGAGAAGGTCGCACAGCAGAAAGGGGCCATTCCCGGCGTGCAGATCGCATCCAAGACGGGTACCGCAGAACATGGCACCGATCCGCGGCACACACCGCCGCACGCGTGGTACATCGCTTTCGCGCCCGCACAGACCCCGAAAGTCGCCGTGGCGGTGTTGGTGGAGAATGGCGCCGACCGCCTGTCCGCGACGGGGGGTGCACTCGCCGCGCCGATCGGACGGGCTGTGATCCAGGCCGCGCTACAGGGAGGACCATGAGCCCGCGAGTTGGTGTGACGCTGTCTGGCAGATACCGCCTGCAGCGCCTGATCGCCACCGGCGGCATGGGTCAGGTCTGGGAGGCCGTGGACAGCCGCCTGGGCCGACGCGTCGCGGTCAAGGTGCTCAAGCAGGAGTTCTCCCAAGACCCCGAGTTCATCGAGCGCTTCCGCGCTGAGGCGCGGACCACGGCGATGCTCAATCACCCCGGGATCGCGGCGGTCCACGATTACGGCGAGAGCCAGCTGGACGGGGAGGGCCGCACCGCCTACCTGGTGATGGAGCTGGTCAACGGCGAGCCGCTGAACTCGGTGCTCAAACGCACCGGCCGGCTGTCCCTGCGGCACGCCCTGGACATGCTCGAACAGACCGGCCGCGCGCTGCAGGTCGCGCACGCCGCCGGTCTGGTCCACCGCGACGTCAAGCCGGGCAACATCCTGATCACCCCGACCGGCCAGGTGAAGATCACCGACTTCGGCATCGCCAAGGCCGTCGACGCCGCGCCGGTGACCCAGACCGGCATGGTGATGGGCACCGCCCAATACATCGCGCCCGAACAGGCGCTCGGGCACGATGCCACCCCGTCCAGCGACGTGTACTCGCTGGGAGTTGTTGGCTACGAGGTTGTTTCGGGCAAGCGGCCGTTCACCGGTGACGGCGCCCTGACCGTGGCGATGAAGCACATCAAGGAACCGCCGCCGCCGCTGCCCGCGGAGCTGCCGCCCAACGTGCGAGAACTCATCGAGATCACGCTGGTCAAGAACCCGGCGATGCGGTACCGCAGCGGGGGGCCGTTCGCCGACGCCGTCGCGGCGGTGCGCGCCGGTCGCCGTCCGCCCCGCCCCAGCCAGTCGCCGCCTCCGGGCCGGGCCTCGCCGGCGGCGATACCGTCCAGCCCGACGACGCGGGCGGCGGCGGTGTCCCCGCGCAGCGCGGCGCCGCGTCGATCCCGCCCGACCACCGGCGGGCACCGCCCGCCCCCGGCCCGGCGCACCTTCTCGTCGGGGCAGCGCGCGCTGCTCTGGGCCGCCGGGGTACTCGGCGCGCTGGCGATCATCATCGCGGTGCTCATCGTCATCAATTCCCGGGGGGATCAGCAGCAACAGCCCCCGACGGTCACCGACACCGGCACCCCGCCGGCATCGGCGCCCGCGCCGACCAACACCCCGAGCGGTTCGGCAGGCATGCGTCTCGAGTGGCCGGATGACGGCACGATAGGGATGTCGGGATTCCGCGGTGGACCGGCGGGACACGGGACATCGCAATGACCACCCCGCAGCACCTGTCCGATCGTTATGAGCTCGGCGAGATCCTCGGTTTCGGGGGGATGTCCGAGGTTCACCTGGCCCGCGACCTCCGCCTGCATCGCGACGTCGCGGTCAAGGTGCTGCGCGCGGATCTGGCCCGCGATCCCAGCTTCTACCTACGCTTTCGGCGGGAGGCGCAAAACGCCGCCGCGCTGAATCACCCGTCCATCGTCGCCGTCTACGACACCGGCGAGGCGGAGACCCCCACCGGGCCGCTGCCCTACATCGTCATGGAGTACGTCGACGGCGTCACCCTGCGCGACATCGTGCACACCGACGGGCCGCTGCCGCCGCGGCGGGCGATCGAGATCATCGCCGACGCGTGCCAGGCGCTGAACTTCAGTCATCAGAACGGCATCATCCACCGCGACGTCAAGCCGGCCAACATCATGATCAGCACCACCAACGCGGTCAAGGTGATGGATTTCGGTATCGCCCGCGCGATCGCCGACAGCGGCAACAGCGTCACCCAGACCGCCGCGGTGATCGGCACCGCGCAGTACCTCTCGCCCGAGCAGGCCCGCGGCGACGCCGTCGACGCCCGCTCCGATGTGTATTCGTTGGGGTGCGTCCTCTACGAAATCCTCACGGGCGAACCACCTTTCGTCGGAGACTCGCCGGTCGCGGTTGCCTACCAACATGTCCGCGAGGACCCCGTGCCGCCGTCGCAGCGCCACGACGGCATCTCGCCCGACCTCGACGCCGTCGTGCTCAAGGCGCTGGCCAAGAATCCGGAAAACCGCTATCAGACCGCGGCGGAGATGCGCGCCGATCTGGTCCGGGTGCACAACGGCGAAAAGCCCGAGGCGCCAAAGGTTTTCACCGACGCCGACCGAAGCTCGATGCTGTCATCGAACCCCGGCAGCGGGGGCCCGCCCCGGACCGATCCGCTGCCCCGCCAGGTCCTCGCCGACGCGGGCGAGGACCGCACCGTCGGGTCGGTCGGTCGCTGGATCGTCGCGGTGGCGGCACTGGCCGTCCTGACGATCGTTGTGGTGATCGCGTTCAACACCTTCGGTGGCGGGGCTCGTGACGTTCAGGTGCCCGACGTGCGCGGGCAGGTGTCCGCCGACGCCATCGCGGCGCTGCAAAACCGCGGCTTCAAAACGCGCACGCTGCAAAAGCCGGATTCGATCGTTCCGCCCGACCACGTCATCGGCACCGACCCCGGCGCCAACGCGTCGGTGAGCGCCGGCGACGAGATCACCGTCAACGTCTCCACCGGCCCGGAGCAACGCGAGGTGCCCGACGTGTCCTCGTTGAGTTACTCCGACGCGGTCACCAAGCTCAAAGCCGCGGGATTCACCAAGTTCAAGCAGGCCAATTCGCCGTCGACACCGGAGCTGCTGGGCAAGGTGATCGGGACCAACCCGCCGGCCAACCAGACGTCGGCGATCACCAACGTCATCACCGTCATCGTCGGCTCCGGGCCGGAGACCAAGCAGGTTCCCGACATCGCGGGCCAGACCGTGGACATCGCGCAACGCAACCTGACCGTCTACGGGTTCAGCAAGGTGACCCAGGTGCAGGTGGACAGCCCCCGGCCGGCCGGTGAGGTGATCGGGACCAATCCGCCCAAGGGACAGATGGTTCCGGTGGACTCGGTCATCGAGCTGCAGGTGTCCAAGGGCAATCAGTTCGTCATGCCCGACCTGTCCGGCATGTTCTGGACGGACGCCGAACCCCGGCTGCGGGCGCTGGGCTGGACGGGCATCCTCGACAAGGGCGCCGACGTCGACGCCGGTGGCTCCCAGTCCCACCGGGTGGTGTATCAGAACCCGCCGGCCGGCTCCGGGGTGAACCGGGACGGGATCATCACGCTGAAGTTCGGTCAGTAGCCGCCGGGTCGGCCGGGAAATACGGCCGCACCGCGGCGTGCACGTCATTCTCGAGCCGGCGCACCAGCGTGTCGTTGCGCACCAACCCGCACACGGCCAGCCAGTTCGCCAGCATGCGGTGGCCGCCCTCGGTCAGGATCGACTCCGGATGGAACTGCACGCCGTGAATCGGCAGTTCGGCGTGGCGCACCCCCATGATCACGCCGCTGTCGGTGTGGGCGGTGACCTCCAGAACCGGCGGCAGCGATTCGGGCAGGATGGTCAGCGAGTGGTAGCGGGTCGCCGTGAAGGGATCCGGAAGACCTTGCAACACACCGACATTGGTGTGGTGAACGCTGCTGGTCTTGCCGTGCAGCAGTTCGGGGGCGCGGTCGACGGTGGCGCCGAAGGCCACGCCGATGGCTTGGTGCCCCAGGCAGACCCCGAGCAGCGGGGTCCGCTCGGCGGCACAGGCGCGAACCATCCCGATGGAAGCGCCCGCGCGCTCCGGGGTGCCCGGCCCCGGACTGAGCAGCACGCCGTCGAACTGCCGGGCGGCCGCGGTCTCGTCGGAGAGCCGGTCGTCGTCATTGCGCCAGACGTCCGCGTCCACACCGAGCTGCCCGAGGTACTGCACCAGGTTGAACACGAAGCTGTCGTAGTTGTCGACAACCAGGATCCGCATCGTGCCAGGTTACCGCCCGAGGGCGCGCCACCGGTCGGGCGGCGTCAGTAGGCGATCGGGCCGTTGGGCTGCGCGTAATGCAGCCGGTCGGGCTCGAAGTGCCCGACGACCTGCACGTCCGATTTGACCTCTTCGCGGTAGCCGAGGCCGAACCGGACCACGTACTGCTTGTAGAGGACCACCAGGGGAGCGGCGGCGAGGGCGGCTTGCATGGCCGCGGAGTTGCCGATCGCGGTGATCGTGTACGGCGGGCTGTAGGTGCGCCCGTTGAGCAGCAGCGTATTGCCCACGCAGCGGGGCACCGAGGTGGCGATGAGCCGTTGGTCTTGCATCTGGATCGCCTCGGCGCCCGCGCTCCACAGCGCGTTGAGCACGGCCTGGATGTCTTGCTGGTGCACCACCAGATCGTCGGGTGACGCGTCGCGCGGGAACCGGCCGTTGGCGTCGCGCTGCGCGTCCTCGAGGGTGACCACCAGGCCCGGGCCGTGCACCGGGTTCATATCCGCCTGACCGGCGACCTGCGCTGAGCGCCGCAGCATCGCGGCCAGCGCGGCGTCCGAAGAGCGCCCGTGCGCCGTGTCGATCTTCTTCGCGAGTTCCTCGCGTTCGGCGTTGAGGCGGTTCACCGACGACTGGGTCTCACGGACCAGGTCCACCAGGCGCGGGGCGTCGCTGCCCCGGATCTCGGCGCCGCCGGATACCCCGTGCGTGGCGGCGAGCAGCAACCCCGCCAGCGCGCACACCACCGGGACGCCGAAGCGCCATGGCGACTGGCGCGTTTGGATCATCGAGTCTCCATTTCCTGGTCACCGCCCCAGGTGCGTTAGTCTCGTAGCCAAGCTATGGGTGCAGCTGCCGTGTTCATCGTTGCACCCCGTCCCGCTCACCGTGTCGTTGAGGTAATCCGCGAGGTAATCATGCCCAAGTCCAAGGTCCGCAAGAAGAACGACTTCACCGTCAGCGCGGTCAGCCGCACCCCGGTGAAGGTCAAGGTCGGACCGTCCAGCGTGTGGTTTGTCGCGCTGTTCATCGGCCTCATGCTGATCGGGCTCGTCTGGCTGATGGTGTTTCAGTTAGCCGCCGTCGGATCCCAGGCGCCGACCGCGCTGAACTGGATGGCTCAACTGGGCCCCTGGAACTACGCCATCGCGTTCGCTTTCATGATCACCGGTTTGTTGCTCACGATGCGCTGGCACTGAGCAGCACGACCGACGGAATGAATTCATTTTCGGGCTGATTTGTCGTTGCGCCAGCAACTTTCCGACCACCCAATCACACGCGTGTGATTTATCCCCACTGTTGATAGAGATTGTGGATAACTGCATCGGCAGTGGTGGGAGGGGCTAAGGACCGCATGCAGCAAACTCAATGGGAGCCACACGCGACCGGAATCGCAGGTTGTGGAGCCGCGGGCGTCTTGTTGGCTATCGCCGGTGTGACCCTAATCACAGACCCGCCGGGGCGGGTTCTGGCGGGCGTTGCCGCGGGGGGTCTGCTGTTGTTTGCGGGGATGTCGTGGCGCGCGCGCCCGAAACTGGCAATCACGCCCGACGGCCTGGCGTTGCGCGGCTGGTTCCGGACGCAGCTATTGCTGCAATCCGACATCAAGATCATCCGCATCATCGAGTTCCGCCGTTACGGACGCAAAGTGCGGCTGCTGGAGGTCGAGACCGCCGATGGCGGCCTGGTGCTGTTCTCCCGCTGGGACCTTGGGACCGACCCGCTGGACGTGCTGGACGCGCTGACCGCAGCCGGCTACGCGGGCCGTTCGCAGCCCTGAACGCCTGCGCGGGCGGGTCGGTTACGAGATGGTGATCGACTCGATGACGACCGGCTCGGAGGGGCGGTCGTTGCCGTCGGTGCTCGTCGTGGCGATCGCGTCGACCACCTGCTGGGAGTCCGGGTCGGTCACCTCGCCGAAGATCGTGTGGCGCCGGTTCAGGTGCGGCGTCTTGTCGACCGTGATGAAGAACTGCGAGCCGTTGGTGCCCGGGCCCGCGTTCGCCATCGCCAGCAGGTAAGGCTTGTCGAATTGCAGTTCGGGGTGGAACTCGTCGGCGAACTTGTACCCCGGGCCACCGCGGCCCGTGCCGGTCGGGTCGCCGCCCTGGATCATGAAGCCCCGGATCACCCGGTGAAAGACCGCGCCATCGTAGAACGGGCCGGACGAGCCTCCCGATGCGTTCTGGGTGGAGTACTCCTTGGTCCCCTGCGCCAGGCCGACGAAGTTGGCGACTGTCTTGGGCGCGTGGTTTCCGAACAGGGCGACCTTGATGTCGCCGCGGTTGGTGTGGAGCGTGGCGGTAGCAGTCTGAAAGGGGCTGTTAGTCACGGCATGAGAGTCTGCCACTACGGGTGAGCGCGCCCGCACGCGGTGCCACCCATCCGACCCGCCGACGAAACCCCGCGAACGCGCACCCGCGCCGCCGACGTCCCTATGCTGGCAGTCTGTTCAGTATCGGGCCGGCCCGGCGCGCCGGCCTCACGACAAGCGTCACCAGCGGAACAGAAGGGCGGCAGATGAGCGCGAAGACGGAGTCCCGGCTGACCCCCCGGGAGCGACTCGCCCGCGGCCTGACCTACTCGGCGAGGGGGCCGGTGGACGTCACCCGCGGAGTCGTCGGCCTCAGCGTCCAGTCGGCGCAGTCGACCGCGGCGCAGCTGCGTCGCCGCTATCAGGAGGGGCGGTTGGCCGCGGACATCGCGGCAGCCCAAGAGGCCCTCGCCCAGGAACTGGCCGCGGCGCAGGAAGTGGTCACCAACCTGCCCCAGGCACTGCAGGAGGCGCGGCGAGCGCAGCGTCGCGGCAAGCGGCCGTTGGTCATTGCGGGGGTGGCCGTCGCGGTCCTCGCGGGCGGCGCCGTGGCATTCAGCATCGTCCGGCGCTCGGTGCGGGCGAAGCCTCAGGAGCCGCAGTCGCGCCCGCCCAGTGTCGAGGTACAGCCGCGTCCGTAGGTTCACCGCACGCTGAGGCGCAAGCGTTCGCGGCGCCGAACCAGGATGCTGGGCAACCATTCTCCGACCTCGGCGGCGTCGATCCAGGTGGTGCGCTCGAGCAGCATCCGCAACACGATGTGGGCCTCCAAGCGGGCCAGCGCGGCGCCCACGCAGAAATGCACGCCCTTGCCGAAACTCATGTGGCTCTTGGTCGCGGCGCGGTCGAGCCGGAATTCGTTCGGGGCCTCGAAGTGCGCCGGGTCGCGATTGGCCGCTCCCCACATCAACAGCAGATGTGAGTCGGCCGGCACCGCGACCCCACCGAGCGTGGTGTCGCGCCACACGTGTCGGTAGTGGCCCCGGAACGGCGCCTCGAAGCGCAAGGTCTCTTCGATGAAAGCGCTTAGCAATTCCGGCTTTTCGCGGAGTTGCTGTTGGATCGCGGGGCGATCGGTGAGGATCCACGCCGCGCTTCCCAGCAGAGACGCCGTCGACTCGCCGGCCGCGCTGAAGAGGGTCAGCATGATTCCTAGCGCCGGTGTTTGTTCGAGTTCCCCCGAGGCGTAACGAGCCGCAAGGTCGGCGATCAGGCCGTATTCACCGTTGGCGCTTGTCCTTTCGAAACGCTCGAGGACATAGCCGAAGAGTTCCATCGCCGCGGCTCCGGCCTCTGCGAGCTGGGCGGGCGTGACGATCCCGTCAAGCAGCGTGGTGGTGGCGTAGCCGAGGCGGATGAGTTTGTCGACGTCGTCATCGGGAAGACCGAGCAGCTTGCAGACCACCATCATCGGCAGCCGATTGGCGATGCCGCTCATCCATTCGATCTCGCCGTCGCGCAGGTTCTGCTCCCACAGCCGGTCGGCGGTCTGAGCCGCGAATTCCTCGATGATCCGGACGCGCTTGGCCGACAAGTGTGGCAACAAGATCTTTCGGTGCATCGCATGCACGGGGTCGTCCGCGGTGGCCAATGCGTGCATCGAATCCCCGGGCGGTCCCATGTCGAGCGGAGCGACGGTGCCGTCCTCGTGAAAGACCATGGTCGCCGTGAGGTTCGACGAAAAATCCTCGACCCGCTCGACGGCCTCTTGCACCGCGTCCCAACCGCAGACGGCGTAGAACTCTGAACCACCGATGCGATGCACCGGCGCCTCCGCCCGCATGCGGTCATAGAGCGGGTAGGGATCCTGTATCGCCTCGCTACCGAAGAACCGAATCGCACTGTCCAAGACCGCCACGCGTTTCAGGCTCGACGCGGCCCACCGCGGGGTCAATGGATCGCGCAGAAGTTGAGGAACCCGCGCGACCGACGCCGAAGGTGCGCGACCAGGGACACCGGTCGCCAGCAGGACGTTTGTGTGAGAAAAATAGGCCAATACTTCTCATGCTGCGAGAGCTATTTTCGCATCCCGCAGCGTAGGGGAGCATGGGTGGATGCCACGCGACGACTGGTTGGTGGGCCGTGATCGCCGTAGCGAAGCGGCCGAGCGGATCTATAGCGCCGCGGCTGATCTCATCGCTCGCCGGGGGTATGAAGGTTTCACGATCGAGGCCCTGGCCGCCCGGGTTCACTGCTCACCCGCGACGATCTACCGGCACGCCGGCGGCAAGGCCACCATCCGCGATGCCGTCGTCGCCATCCACGCGGCTCGCATCGTCGACACCACACGGGAAGCCATCAAGGACCTCCGCGGGCCCGATCGTGTCGTCGCCGCCACGATCATCGCGTTAGAACGCCTGCGGTCGGACCCACTGGCCCAGCTCATGCGATCGATCCACGCGGCCCCGGTCAGCGACTGGGTGATCAGCTCGCCGACCGTGACGAGCTTGGCCGCCGAGATGCTCGGCCCCGGCAACCATCATCCGCTGGCCGCGCAGTGGCTGATTCGCGTCTTCCTGGGGCTGTGGGCCTGGCCGCTCAAGGATCCGGCCGCCGAACGCGCCTTGGTGGAACGCTTCCTCGGCCCGTCCTACGCGCCGCGGACAGGGATGGCCAATTAGGCGTGCAAAGGGAATCGGCTTGTGGAGCCTAGGGGAATCGAACCCCTGACACCCGCCTTGCAAAGGCGGTGCTCTACCAACTGAGCTAAGGCCCCTCATCGTGACTGGGTGGTTGACCGGGGTCATCCACAGCCACGTGCCAGACCTCGACTCCACGTCGTGACCACGCCACCGCTGCCAATACGGCGATCAGTGCCAGTGGCAGTGCGAGTCGTACGCAACGTCTTGACGGGCACATGGTTGTGGGCCTAGGAGGACTCGAACCTCCGACCTCTTCGTTATCAGCGAAGCGCTCTAACCGCCTGAGCTATAGGCCCGTACTCGCGTACGGCCGAGCGACGAGATTACCGCACTAGCCGCCCGACTCCCAAAAACGCAGCACCAGAGCTAGCCATCAGCTAGTCGCGATCCGCCAGCGTCACTTCGATGCCGCCGATCAGATCGGTGGTCAGGTTGTAGACGAACGCGGCGATGGTCGCCATCGCGGTCAGCAGCACGATGTTGACCAGGCCGATCAAGACGGCGCCGCCGAAAATCGTGCCGCTGGATACCAGTTCGCCGCTGCTGCCGCTGGTGTTGTTCAGCAGGTCGCCGACGTTGCTGTTCAACTTCGACCAGACGCCCATGCCGCCGAGCACGAGGTAGAGGAACGCGACGGCGATCATCCACACGAAGAACAGCGCCACCGACAACAGCAGCGACACCTTCAACGTGCTCCACGGGTCGATCCGGCGGATCTGCATGCTGGCCCGGACGGGTCCTCGCGTCCGCCGTGACACCTGCACGCGGTCGCGGTTCTCCCGGGCTTCCCGGCTTTCCGAGGTCGAAGGCCGGCCGGCTCCCGACGGACTCTCCGGCGTCCGCTGTTCGGGTGCGGGCTTGCGGTGCGGGCCGCGCGGTAGTGGGCCGGACAGGTCCGGCAACTCGCTGGCGTAGGCCTCAGCGGGCGATCCTTCGCGGGCCGGTGCCGCGTCGGCGTCTTTCGCATGCGCCGCGGCGCCGGCTCCGGGTGCCGCGGTGCCGGAGATGAAACGGTTCAGCCTCGCCTCGACCCCGCCGGCCGGACCCGATGGCCGCTTCTCGGTCGGAGGCTCGTTCTGGCGAGACGGTGGCTGCTGGGGCCGGGTGCCGCCACGCTGCCACGGCGGTCCGTCCCCGGGCTCCTGGGGACGGCCACCCTGCGCGGACGGCGCCGCGCGGCGCACCCCGGCGCGCTCGGCCGCACCATCCCCGTTGGGAACGTCTCCCTTTTTGGGGGCGCCCGGCTCGTTCGGTGAAGTCACCCCGACTCCTTAGGTCTGCTACCCCGGCCGCGCAGGCGGTGCAGTCGCGTCATGTCTGATCGGGCTGAGTCTAAATGCCCCGGTCCTCCTCGGGCCGCGCCGCGGCCCGCATCGTCATCGGGCTGAGTCTAGTGGCTTTACACCGACTAGCTCTCCGACTCGGCGCCCTCGACCTCCTCGACGGCTTCGTCCGCGTTCGCTTCGGCATTGCGGGCGATGGCCAACAGGGTGTTTTCCTCGCCCAGGTTCATCAGCCGCACACCCTTGGTCTGCCGTCCCGCCTTGCGGACCTGGCCGGCCGCGGTCCGGATGACGCCGCCTCCCGAGGTGATCGCGTACAGCTCGCTGTCCTCGTCGACGATCAACGCGCCGACCAGCCGGCCACGCCGCCGGTCATACATCACCGTCAAGACGCCCTTGCCGCCGCGGCCCTGCACCGGGTACTCCTCGATCGCGGTGCGCTTGGCGTACCCGCCGGAGGTCGCCACCAGCAGGTAGGTGCCCTCACGAACGACGTTGAGCGACAACAGATAATCGTCGGCGTTGAAGCGCATGCCCTGCACGCCGGAGGTGGCGCGCCCCATCGGGCGCAGCGCTTCGTCGGTCGCCGAGAACCTGATGGACTGGCCGTTGGCCGATACCAGCAGCAGGTCCTCGTCGGAGGAGCACAACACCGCGCCGACCAGCTCGTCGTTGTCGCGCAGGTTGATCGCCACGATTCCACCCGACCGGTTGGAATCGAAGTCGGTCAGCTTGGTCTTCTTCACCAGGCCGTTGCGGGTGGCCAGCACCAGGTACGGCGCATCCTCATAGCCGCGGATCTGGATGACCTGGGCGATCCGCTCCTCGGGCTGGAACGCCAGCAGGTTGGCGACGTGCTGACCGCGCGCGGTGCGGGACGCCTCCGGCAGTTCGTAGGCCTTGGCGCGGTAGACCCGGCCCTGCGTGGTGAAGAACAGGATCCAGTCGTGCGTCGAGCACACGAAGAAGTGCCGCACGATGTCGTCCTGCTTGAGCCCGGCGCCCTGGACGCCCTTGCCGCCGCGTTTCTGGCTGCGGTACAGGTCGGTTTTGGTGCGCTTGGCGTAGCCGGTCTCGGTGATGGTGACGACGACGTCCTCGCGAGCGATCAAGTCCTCGTCGTTCACGTCCCCATCGGCGGCGATGATCCGGGTGCGCCGCTCGTCGCCGTGTTTGTCGACGATCTCGGACAGCTCGTCGTGCACGATCCGGCGCTGCCGCTCGGGCTTGGCCAGGATGTCCTCGAGGTCGGCGATCTCGGCCTCGATCTTGGCCAGGTCGTCGATGATGCGCTGGCGCTCCAGGGCGGCCAGGCGGCGTAGCTGCATGTCCAGGATCGCCTGCGCCTGGATTTCGTCGATATCCAGCAGCTCGATCAGCCCGGCCCGTGCGATGTCCACGGTCTCCGACGCGCGGATCAAGGCGATGACCTCGTCCAGCGCGTCGAGCGCTTTGACCAGACCGCGCAAGATGTGCGCACGCTCGTTGGCCTTGCGCAACCGGTAGGTGGTGCGCCGCACGATGACGTCGAGTTGATGCGCCACGTAGTGGCGAATCATCTGGTCGAGGCGCAGCGTGCGCGGCACCCCGTCGACGATCGACAGCATGTTCGCGCCGAAGCTGGTCTGCAGCTGGGTGTGCTTGTAGAGGTTGTTCAGCACCACTTTGGCGACGGCGTCGCGCTTGATCTCCACGACGATGCGCAAGCCGACCCGGTCGCTGGACTGGTCCTCGATGTTGGAGATGCCGGCGAGTTTGCCGTCGCGGACCTGCTCGGCGATCGAGGTGATGAAGTTGTCGTGGTTCACCTGGTACGGCAGCTCGGTGATGACCAGCGAGGTGCGTCCACGTGAATCCTCTTCCACCTCAACGACTCCGCGCATCCGGATCGAGCCGCGTCCGGTGGTGTACGCGTCGTGGATGCCCTGTGACCCGACGATCAGGCCGTGGGTGGGGAAGTCGGGGCCCTTGACCCGCTCGCAGACCGCGGTGAGGGTGGCCTCTTCGTCGGCCTCGTGATTGTCCAGGCACCAGTAGACGGCCTCGGCCAGCTCGCGCAGGTTGTGCGGCGGGATGTTGGTCGCCATCCCGACCGCGATGCCGCCGGAACCGTTGGCGAGCAGGTTCGGGAACCGGCTGGGCAGGACGGTGGGCTCCTGGACCCGTCCGTCGTAGTTGGGGATGAAATCGACTGTCTCCTCGTCGATTTCGCGCAGCATCTCCATCGCGAGCGGGGTCAGCCGCGCCTCGGTGTTGTGGCTGACGAAACCGTTGGTGAGGAACGCATGGTCCTCGGTGTCGACGCGAAGGCTGTACACCGGTTGGACGCCGGCCTCGGTGACAGAGGCGACCTTCGCGTAATAGAAGCGTCCGTCGGTGAGTTCCGTTGCGATTGCGCGGACATCCGGGTCGGCGATGTGCGAAAGGATCTCCGCGCCCCGTGTGCGCCACCGCTGGATGCGGTCGACGTTGTGGCGGTTCAGCCAGTCCTTGTCGACCCAGCGGCTGCCGGAGTGTCGGCGGACGAACCGTCCCAAGCCGGGAACGTGGTCGCCGTCCATTCCGGCACACGGCGGCATCGCGCCCAGAATCCTGGTCAGCTTGGCTTGTTTCGCACCGCCGAAACCGATTTGCGCGGCGAACAGTTCGGCCTGTGCACGGTTGGTGATGACGACCTTGTGCTCCCCGACGGCGTGCCGGTAGCGGTGCGAAACGACGCCGAACTCGAGCAGCATCTGCTGGACGTCTTTCGCCAGCCGCTCGCTGCGCGTCGAGTACGAGATCTGAATCGTGTTGCGGGGCAGGACGGAGCACGACCCGTCGCCTTCGAACAGCGCCTGCAGGAATGCGCGCTTGACGCAGGCCGGCGCCTGCCAAAGCCATTCCGGTACAGCCTTGTCGGCTGAACGCTGTCCGACGACATCCCAAAGACGGCTACCCCGCAGGGCGTTGACATTGTGGATATCGAGCTCGTACAGCAACGATCCCGACGCAATCGTCCGTTCGGACACGTAACGGGTGCCGCCCACGACCGCGTCATACGCGGTGACCACCGTGTTGAAGAAGTCGCGATCGAGGTTGTTGAAACCGGCGCGCGCCTCGGATACGAAGCCTTCACTGATAAATGCCCCGAGCAGCAAGGCCTCCATCGTCGGCTCCCAGTCGGCGGGACCGAGTTCCGTTGGGGGAGTGCGCTGCATCACGACGCAGTCGTCGGGCCGGATCTCTTCGATCAGCCTCCATAACAGGGTCGGTACGCCACCGACGTCGACTAGGCACAGCAACGGGTGGTTTGCGGTGCCGGTGACCTCGTAGCCTTCGGCGGTGCGCACGGTGTAGGTCTGATGGTCGCCCGAATGGAACAAGCGGTCCGCCAGAACCGGGTTACCGTGCCGATCGAGAACTTTCAGGTCGGTCACGTTGTCCGTATTCGGCTTCGCGCCCGGGACGACGTCGTCGATCCGCACGGATTGCCCGAACGGCAACCGCACCAATGCATCCGCCGTGACGCAATACCTCATGGCCGCCGGCGGGTCGTTGCCGGGCGAACCGAAGTTGCCCTGCCCGTCGACCAAGGGATAGCGCAGCGACCACGGCTGCGCCATCCGCACCAGGGTGTCGTAGATCGAGGCGTCGCCGTGCGGGTGGTAGTTACCCATCGTCTCGGCGACCGACCGCGCCGACTTCGCGTGGCTGCGGTCCGGCCGGAAGCCGGAGTCATACATCGCATAGAGCACCCGGCGGTGCACCGGCTTGAGGCCGTCGCGCACCTCGGGCAGCGCGCGGCCGACGATCACGCTCATCGCGTAATCGATGTAGCTGCGCTGCATCTCCTGCTGAATGTCAACCGGCTGGATCCGGTCGACGGAGTCGTCACCTGGCGGCAGCGTGGTGTCAGTCATGTATTCCTCGTTGGTCGGTCAACGGTGGCAGGTCTGCATCGCTCAGCCGTCTTAGACATCTAAGAAGCGAACGTCCTTGGCGTTACGGGTGATAAAGCTGCGGCGCGCGTCGACGTCCTCGCCCATCAGGATCGAGAACAGCTCGTCGGCGGCCGCGGCGTCGTCCAGCGTGACTTGGCGCAACACCCGGACGGTGGGATCCATTGTGGTTTCCCACAATTCCTTCGCATCCATCTCACCGAGGCCCTTGTAGCGCTGAATGCCGTCGTCCTTGTTGATCTTCTTGCCGGCCTTCTGCCCTGCTTCCAACAAGCCGTCGCGCTCGCGGTCGGAGTAGGCGAATTCGGGGTCGCTGCGCTGCCACTTCAGCTTGTACAGCGGCGGTTGCGCCAAGAACACGTGCCCGTTTTCGATCAGGGGCCGCATGAAACGGAAGAGCAGAGTCAACAAGAGCGTCGAGATGTGCTGGCCGTCGACGTCGGCGTCGGCCATCAGCACGATCTTGTGATAGCGCAGCTTGGTGATGTCGAACTCGTCGTGGATGCCGGTGCCCAGGGCGGTGATGATGGCCTGCACCTCGGTGTTCTTCAACACCCGGTCGATGCGGGCCTTCTCGACGTTGATGATCTTGCCGCGCAGCGGCAGGATGGCCTGGAACATCGAGTCGCGGCCGCTCTTCGCCGAGCCGCCGGCCGAATCACCCTCCACCACATACAGTTCCGACTTGCGCGGATCCGTCGAGCGGCAGTCGGCGAGCTTGCCGGGCAGCCCGCCCAGATCGGTGGCGCTCTTGCGACGCACCAACTCTCGCGCCTTGCGCGCGGCGATCCGGGCCTGCGCCGACGACACCGCCTTGTTGACCACCACCTTGGCGTCCGCGGGGTTGGCCTCGAACCAGTGGGTGAGCTGTTCGTTGCAGACCTTCTGCACGAACGACTTCACTTCGGTGTTGCCCAGCTTGGTCTTGGTCTGACCCTCGAACTGCGGTTCGCTGACCTTGACCGAGATCACCGCGGCCAGGCCTTCGCGAATGTCGTCGCCGGTGAGGTTCGGGTCCTTGTCTTTCAGCAACTTCTTGTCTTTGGCGTACTTGTTCACCACCGACGTCAGCGCGCTGCGGAAGCCCTCTTCGTGGGTGCCGCCCTCGTGGGTGTTGATGGTGTTGGCGAAGGTGTGCACGGATTCCGAGTAGCCGCCGTTCCACTGCATCGCGATCTCGACCTCGTGGCCGGGACCTTTGCCGTCGAAGTCGATGATGCTCTGCTGGATCGGGCTCTTGGTGCGGTTGATGTGCTTGACGAAGTCGACCAGACCGCCGGGGTAGTGGAAGGTGCGGTGCTTAACCTTATGTGGCGCAGTCGATTCCGCCGCCTTTTCCTGGGCCGACTTGGGTGCGTCGGCGGTATCGCTGACGACCTCGTCGACGACCTCCTCGTTGCTCACCCGCTCGTCGGTGAGGTTGATGGTCAACCCCTTGTTGAGGAACGCCATTTCCTGCAGCCGGCGCGCCACCGTCTCGAAGTCGTACTCGGTGGTCTCGAAGATGTCGGGGTCGGCCCAGAACCTGATCGTGGTGCCCGTCCGCTTGGTGGCCTCACCCTGTTTGAGCGTTCCGGGTACGGCGTGGTCGTAGAACTGCGACCATTCGTAGCCATCGCGGGCGATGTCCACCTCGAGCCGGGTCGACAGCGCGTTGACCACCGAGACGCCCACGCCGTGCAGGCCACCGCTGACGTTGTAACCGCTGTTCTCACCGCCGAACTTGCCGCCGGCGTGAAGTTGGGTCATGACGACGTCGACGGTGGGGGCGCCGGTCGCGTGCATCGCGACCGGGATGCCGCGCCCGTTGTCGGCGACCTCGACGCTGCCGTCGTCGAGTATCCGCACGTCGACCTTGTTGGCATAGCCGGCCATCGCCTCGTCGACGGAGTTGTCGACCACCTCCCAGATGAGGTGGTGCAGACCACGCTCGCCGGTGGACCCGATGTACATGCCGGGGCGTTTGCGGACGGCTTCGAGGCCTTCGAGCACGGTGATCGCTGAAGCGCCGTAATCGTCTTGCGCCTTCTTCTTCTGGGCAGCCACGGTCGGAATGCTCTCCTTGGGGTTTCATGCGGGCGGTTCCTCATCACCGCAACAGTCGCATGCGGCTAGTCTAGCGTGATCCCCCGTCCGCACCGATTTTCTAGCCGCGTTTCTACCCAGCTAACCGCGCCGTGCGGACGATTTCTTTATTCTGGCCGCGTCCCGACGTGCATCAAGGGTGTCTACGGGATTCTGGCCGATTTGAGCGGCCTGTGGATAAACGTCTGCCCGGGGATCGGGCGGCGCCCCGAATGGCGCTAACCGTAGGTGTCGCGCGGGCCTCTCCCGGCGATGTGGCGCGGCCCCTTGCGCCACGACGGCGCGGCCGGCCCGGTGATCTTCAGCGACGTCACCACCCCGTTGCCGACCGCGGCGGCGATCTTCGCCAACAGCTGCGCCTGAATCATCCGCAACTGCGTGGCCCATGCCGTCGATTCCGCGGAGACGCTCAGCACGCCGTCCTTGAGGGCGGTCGGGACGGCGTGGTCGGCGATCTGGTGGCCGACCACCGATGTCCAGTTGCCCAGCACGGTGCCCTCGGCGACTTGCGCGGACCAGCCCCGCTTTTTCGCCAAGTCGCGCGCCAATCTGCCCAGCGGTTGCGGGTCGCGCCCGTCCGGCCCGGGCCCCGACCAGCTTCGCCGCTGGCCCGCCACCCGGCGCGGGGAAGACGACACCGCGCGGCCGCGGCCGGCGTCCTTCCCCTGCGCGCGCGCCGCCGCCCGGGCCTCCTCGAGGGTGCGCCTGACCAAGTCGATCCCGCTCAGCTCGCCCGACGGCCCGCCGGGGCCGGGACCTGGACCCGCGCCCGTGCCGGTCATGCGCGCATCTCCGATACCCGGCCCGAGTCGCCGTCATGCAGGTCGACGTAGACCCGTCGAACGTCCCAGCCCGCCGGGATGTCCTCGACAACCGCGGCGGTGACCAGCACCTGCTCGGCCGATTCGGCCACGGTTGCCAGGGCGCGGCGCCGGGTCGAGTCGAGCTCGGCAAAGACATCGTCGAGCAACAACACGGGGTCGCTTTCGTCGGCGCGCAACAGCTCGTAGGCGGCGAGTCGCAGCGCCAACGCGAACGACCACGATTCCCCATGGCTGGCAAAGCCTTTCGCCGGCTGATCGCCGAGCCACAGCTCCAGGTCGTCCCGGTGCGGACCGACCAAACACATGCCGCGCTCCAACTCCGCACCGCGGCGCTCCGCCAACGCGGCCAACAGAGCGGCCTCGAGGAATTCGCGGTCCCCGCCAGCGATGTCCGCCGCGGCGTCGGCGCCCAGGCTGGAACGGTAGCTGATCGACGCGGCACGTGATCCCGGAGCCAGCAGTTGATAAGCCTTCTCCACCTCGGGCGTCAGCTGGTTCACCAAATCGATACGGGCGGACATCAATTCGGCCCCGTGTTCGGCCAGGCGACTGTCCCAAACCTCGAGCGTGTCCAGCGCACTGTGATCGCCCCGGTACCGCGCGCCAGACAGGGATTTCAACAGCGCGGTCCGCTGCCGCAGCACTTTCTCGTAGTCGGCACGCACCGCCGCCACGGCCGGCCGACGCAGCGTTGCCAGGTCGTCGAGGTAGCGGCGTCGCTCCGACGGGTCGCCGCGCACCAGCGCCAAGTCCTCGGGGGCGAACAACACCGCGCGCAAGACGCCGATGACCTCGCGGGTGCTGCGCACCGGTGAGCGATTCAGCCGCGCCTTGTTCGCCCGCCCCGCGGCGATTTCCAGATCGACGGCGCATTCCCTGCCGTCGTTGACCACGATCGTGGAAACGACCGCCCGGGCGGCACCGGCCCGGATCAACGGCGCGTCAGTTCCCACCCGGTGTGAACCCAGAGTGCTCGAATACCACAGCGCCTCAAGGAGATTCGTCTTCCCGAATCCGTTGGAACCGATGAAGACCGTCCGACCGGGTTGCAATTCGAGGTCGGCGTGTGCCCAGGACCGGAAGTCGCGCAGTCCTAAATGCCGGACGTACACCTAGCCAGGCAACCGGACAGGCATCAACAGGTAGACGTAATCGGTCGGCAGGGCGCTGAACGGTCCCGGCCCGGTCGGGTGGCTGTCGTCGTCCAGCGCCGGGCGCAGCAACGCTGGCTTGCCCGGAGTCGTGAAACCAAACGACACCCGCTCGGAATGCACCGAACCCAGTCCGTCGGTCAAGTAGGTCGGATTGAAGGCGATGGTCAGCGGTTCGCCGGCGAAATCGATCGCCAGGTCTTCTTCGGCCCGGCCGACGTCGTCGGCCCCCGCGGACAGCCGCAGCAATCCATCGCTGAATTCCATCCGCACCTGCGCCCCGCGGTCGGCGACCAGCGCGACCAACTTGATGGCCTCGGTCAACTCCGCCACATCGATCGTCGCGACGGCGGTGTGCTCGGCCGGCAGCAGCTGGCGGAACTTCGGGAATTCCGCATCAAGCAGGCGCGTGGTGCTGCGCTTGCCGTTCCCGCTGATGCCGAGCAACCCGTCCTTTCCAACGCCGGCACCCGCGCCCAACGACAACCGAACCTCAGCGCCGTCGGTGCCGGCCCGGGCGGCTTCGGCCAGCGTCTTGGCCGGCACCAGGACCGCGGCTTCGATGTCTGGCGAGGCCGCCGACCAGGTCAGCTCGCGAACCGCCAACCGGAACCTGTCGGTGGCGGCCAGCACCACCGTGTCGCCCGAAATCTCAACCCGGATCCCGGTCAACATGGGCAACGTGTCGTCCCGCCCGGCCGCGATGGCCACCTGGCTGATCGCCTCGGCGAACAGATCGGCGGGCAGCGTCCCGGTCTCGTCCGGGAGGGCCGGCAGTGTCGGGTAATCCTCGACCGCCATCGTCGGCAACGAGAACCTGGCATTTCCGCAGTTCAGCGCCACCCGGTTGCCGTCGACGTAGAAGTCGATCGGCTTGTTCGGCAACGCCCGAACGATGTCTGACAAGAGCCGTCCGGAGACCAAAACGCTTCCGGGAGAAGCGATTTCGGCTGCGACCTGAGCTTCCGCGGATACCTCGTAATCGAATCCGGAGATCGTCAGGCCGTCATCGGTCCCGGACAGCAGCACGCCGGATAGCACCGGCACCGCGGGTCTGGACGGCAGGTTCTTCGCCACCCACGACACCGCGTCGGCGAAAGACTCCCGCACCAAACGAAACTTCAAGTCGCTGAGGCCAGCCGTTGTCGTCGCCACGTCCATAGCGTCCCTTCACCTTCAGCGTTTTCGAATCCATTGTGGCTAGCCTCCCCCCGCTAGCACGGGGCTCCGCCACGAGCGCCGGCGACGCAACGCGCCGACGACGACCGTAACGGCAGTCGAAGAACAACCGTAGATCCTCCGGGGCCATCTTGAAAGCTAATCGCGAAGGCCGACAAAACGATCTGACGACGGACTCGGCGAGGGGTGTGCACCGAACGTCCCCAGGCCTGTATTTCCAAGAAGAACCGATGTAGAGATCTCAGTAACAGTATTAAGGCCTGTGCATTCTGGGGACAGCGTCGCCCCGGCCCAGCTAGCGCGACGATCGGGATGTGGATCGTCGCGGTGGCGCCTGTGAGTCAGGTGTTGGTCCGGTGGGGACGAACGACAAGTGTGCACGGAACGCCCGGTACTGCACCGCAGTTTGAATGCTGTGTGCACAGGGCTGCGCACATGCCCTGGGTGTTGCGGATGTGACGGACGCGCGAGAAGTTTCTCGAAAAATTTGCGCGCAGGGGCGCCGAAACCGGGGATTCAGCGCTTGGAGCGCTGCCGGATGCGGGTGGTGAGCTCCTTGACGTGATCAAAAACCTCACGCCGCTCGGCCATTTCGGACAGGATCTTGCGTTGCGCGTACATGACCGTGGTGTGGTCGCGGCCGAAGGCCTGCCCGATCTTGGGCAGCGACAGATCGGTGAGCTCACGGCACAGGTACATCGCGATCTGGCGTGACTGGGCGAGCGCCCGCGTCTTGCCCGGGCCGCGGAGTTCTTCCACGGTGGTGTCGAAGTATTCGGCGGTGGCGGCCATGATGGTGGCCGCACTGATCTGCATGGTGCTGGCGTCGGCGATCAAATCGCGGAGCACGATTTCGGCCAGCGCCTTGTCGATCGGGGTCTTGTTCAGCGAGGCGAAGGCGGTCACCCGGATCAGGGCGCCCTCGAGCTCGCGGATGTTGCGCTCGATGCTGCTGGCGATGAGTTCGAGGACGTCGTCGGGGACCGCGAGCCGCTCCATCTGGGCTTTCTTGCGCAGGATGGCGATCCGGGTTTCCAGCTCCGGGGGCTGCACGTCGGTGATCAGACCCCATTCGAACCGTGTTCGCAGCCGGTCTTCCAGGGTGGCGAGCTGCTTGGGCGGCCGGTCCGAGGAGATGACGATCTGCTTGTTGGCGTTGTGCAGCGTGTTGAAGGTGTGGAAGAACTCTTCCTGGATACCTTCCTTGCCCTCGATGAACTGAATGTCATCGACGAGCAGCACGTCGACATCGCGATAGCTGCGCTTGAAGGCCACCTTGCGGTCGTCGCGCAGCGAGTTGATGAAGTCGTTGGTGAATTCCTCGGTGGAGACGTACTTGACCCGCATCCCCGGGAACAGGCGCTGCGCGTAATTGCCGGCGGCGTGCAGCAAGTGGGTCTTGCCGAGACCGGATTCGCCCCAGATGAACAGGGGGTTGTACGCGCGGGCCGGGGCCTCGGCGATCGCCAGGGCCGCGGCATGGGCGAACCGGTTGGAGGCGCCGATGACGAACGTGTCGAATGTGTAGCGGCGGTTGAGGCTCGTGCCGGCGGCGACGGCGGGGTCGATGGCGTGCGGCCGCTCGGTGAAGTAATTCGGCCAGCCCGGCTGGGCGCCGTCGACGGCCTCGCCGTTTTCGAACGGCTCGTCGGTGTCGAGCGCGGCGTCGTCGCCGGGAATCGAACCGTCGGATCCCGGGAACGGCTCCGCCGGCGGGATCAGGGCGTCCTCGACATCGTCGGGTGGGGGAGCGATGCGGACTCCCAGCTGGATCTGTTGTCCGAGCCGGCGGCTGAGCGCATCGGTGATCGGGGCCCGCAGATGCCGTTCGATCTCGTTTTGCACGAAGCTGCTCGGAACGGACAGCAGGGCAAATCCCTCGACGATCGTCAGCGGCCGGACCAAATTCAGCCACGCCCGTTGCTGCGGGGTGAGGGGAGTGACCAGGGTGGTGCGGTTGGCGGCTACGCCGTCCGCGGTCGGGTCACCGTTGAGCTCGGAAACGACCGCATTCCACACTGTCGTGAAGCCTGAACCGGGGTCATCGGTCAACGACGCATCTCCCTGGTTCTCGAACGTCCCGGGTCGAAGTACAACTCACGCTTGGCGACGAAACGGCTGTCCACATAGTTATACACAGGTGTGGACAGGGTGGTCGTCTGCAAGCCACAACCTACCGGCGACGGCTCGCGATCTCCGCGCTGGAAGAAAACCCACAAAGGTTGTCTAGGCAGCTAGTCGATCCACCATCCTCGCTTCGTTGTCGAGCGCTGCTTCAGTCTAAAACGACTTTGGCAGAAGCTAACAGTTTTCCGTGCGGCTGCCAACCGTTCCGCTGCATTCCAATCGGGTCGTTTAGGGTGAGTGGGGCCTTGGTTCGGGTCGTTATCGTAGTCACCCCGGAGCCGAGTGTGACCGGAACGGAAAATCTTTCGCCGGGTCCGCGCGGCGGCGTTGCGGCAGGCCAGGTTTGACCAGGCGAGGGCTCGTCAGTACCCTCAAACAGTCGCCCGAAAGTCGGCGATACGGCTGCGACCCGGAACCACCCGGGGACCGCGCCGGCCAGCAGCAGCAAGACCACCTCCGGTCGGACCGCAGACGAGCCCGAAGCGAACCGTCTGATCGGCCGGATGGCAAACAACGAGGAGAACGTCGTGGCCAAGGGCAAGCGGACCTTCCAGCCGAATAACCGGCGCCGAGCCCGCGTGCATGGCTTCCGCTTGCGGATGCGCACTCGTGCCGGACGCGCGATCGTGTCCGGTCGGCGTCGCAAGGGCCGCCGCGCGCTATCTGCCTGATCGCGGGTCAGGTCTTTCGGCGGTGCTTCCCGCACGCAACCGCATGACGCGGTCAATTGAGTTTGACGCGACGGTGAAGCACGGGATCCGCATGGCACAGCCCGACATTGTCGTGCACTTCCGGCGCGAAACCGACGGCGGCGACGCGACGGCGCCCCACGTCGGACTCGTTGTCGGCAAGCCCGTCGGGTCGGCGGTGGAACGTCACCGGGTCGCCCGCCGGCTGCGACATGTGGCCCGCACGATTCTCGGTGACCTTCAGGATTCCGACCGGCTGGTGATCCGGGCGCTGCCCAGTAGCCGGACCGCGTCGTCGGCCCGGTTGGAACAGGAACTGCGGCGGTGTTTGCGACGGATGCCGGCGACGGGGATCGCACCGTGACCGGACGCTCTGCGGTGGGTGCGTTGACCCACACCGTTGGACGGTCCGTGGCGCGGGGATTGATTTTCCTCATCCAGCTCTATCGGCATATGGTGTCGCCGCTGCGCCCGGCGACCTGTCGCTTCGTTCCGACCTGCAGCCAGTACGCGGTCGATGCGCTGAACGAGTACGGGTTGATCCGGGGGAGCTGGTTGGCTGCGGTCAGGCTCGCCAAGTGCGGACCATGGCACGAGGGCGGATGGGATCCGATACCGGATCGCCCCGGCTGCCAAGGGGATTGCCAAGACGCCAGCGACGCTCGGGTGGTCCGAGCGACGCGAGGGGAGAGTGAGTCTTTTGTCGTTTGACGTTTTCAGCCTCGACTTCGTCTACTACCCGGTGTCGTGGATCATGTGGGTTTGGTACAAGTTGTTCGCCTCCATGCTGGGGCCGTCGAACTTCTTCGCCTGGGCGCTGTCGGTGATG
The DNA here is from genome assembly GCF_035918355.1 of Mycobacterium sp. 3-98. Classification (NCBI taxonomy): domain Bacteria; kingdom Bacillati; phylum Actinomycetota; class Actinomycetes; order Mycobacteriales; family Mycobacteriaceae; genus Mycobacterium; species Mycobacterium sp. 3-98. The sequence goes on from NZ_CP142360.1 coordinate 501,394, forward strand.
TTCTTGGTCTTCAGCCTGCGCGCGTTGCTCTACAAGCCCTTCGTGCGACAGATCCGGACCACGCGCCAGATGCAGGAGTTGCAACCGCAGATCAAGGCGCTGCAGAAGAAGTACGGCAAGGACCGGCAGCGCATGGCGCTCGAGATGCAGAAGCTGCAGCGCGAACACGGCTTCAACCCGATTCTCGGCTGCCTGCCAATGCTGGCGCAGATCCCGGTGTTCATCGGTCTGTATCACGTGTTGCGCTCGTTCAACCGAACCACCGGTGGGTTCGGGCAGCCGCACCTGTCGGTGGCCGAGAACCGGCTCACCGGAAACTACGTCTTCACCCCGACGGACGTCGCGCATTTCCTGGACGCCAACTTGTTCGGCGCACCGATCGGCGCGTTCATGACGCAGCGCACGGGCCTGGACGCGTTCACCGTTTTCAGCCGGCCGGCCGTGATCGCCGTGGGGCTGCCGGTGATGATCCTGGCCGGGGTGGCGACGTACTTCAACAGTCGGGCGTCGGTGGCGAGGCAGAGCCCGGAGGCGGCGGCCAACCCGCAGACCGCGATGATGAACAAGCTTGCGCTGTATGTGTTTCCGCTCGGCGTGGTGGTCGGTGGGCCGTTCCTTCCGCTGGCGATCATCCTGTACTGGTTCGCCAACAACATCTGGACCTTCGGGCAGCAGCACTACGTCTTCGGGATGATCGAAAAAGAAGACGAAGCCAAGAAGCAGGAAGCGATCGCGCGCCGGGCGGCCAACGCGCCGGCTCCCGGAGCGAAGCCGAAGCGCACACCGAAGGCGGCAGCGCCGGGCGGGAACGGTTCGGCGAAGGCCGGTGGGGATACCGAGGGGTCCGGTTCGGCGGAGGCGGAGTCCGATGACGCCGACGGGCAGGCGCCCGAAGCCACCGACACTCCGAGCAATCGCACCCCGCGGCCGGGCGCGCGACCGAAGAAACGCAAACGCTGATACGGCGGACAAGCTACCGGGGCGACCCTGGGCAGGGCGGCCCCAACCGGGCTCAGACCCATGGATGAGGGAGAGAAAGACATGACAGACGCCGACACCACCGAGCGCGACGTGGACACGGACCTCGAGACCCAAGCGGCGGCCGAGGACACCGTCCAGGGTGACGCCGAGGAGGGCGACGACCTGGAGGAGCGGTTGGTCGCCGAGGGCGAGATCGCCGGCGACTACCTCGAGGAGTTGTTGGACCTCTTGGACTTCGACGGCGACATCGACCTGGACGTCGAGGGGAGCCGGGCCGTGGTGAGCATCGATGGCGGCGACGACTTGAACAAGTTGGTCGGCCGCGGCGGCGAGGTGCTCGACGCGCTGCAGGAGCTCACCCGGTTGGCGGTGCACCAGAAGACCGGCGTGCGGAGTCGGTTGATGCTCGACATCGCGAGTTGGCGCCGGCGCCGGCGCGAAGAGTTGGCGGCGCTGGGCGACAAGGTGGCGCGGCGGGTGCTCGAGTCGGGGGAGCGCGAAGAGCTGGCACCGATGACACCTTTCGAACGGAAGATCGTGCACGACGCCGTCGCGGCGGTTCCCGGAGTCCACAGCGAGAGCGAGGGCGTCGAACCGTCGCGCCGCGTGGTCGTGCTGCACGACTGACGCCCAGAGTTACAGCGGTGTAGTTCGTCTGGTGCGGAGGGTGGCCGAAGGTTGAAAGTGCACGCGCCAACTCGAGGATGTTTCACGTGAAACATGGCGGCCCGGCCGAAGCCGCGGGGGAACGCGCGGGCTCGCACCCGGGCAGCGGCGCCGCCCCGGATTCCGCGGTCGACGCCTTCGGCGAGCGCGTCGGAATCGCGCAACGGTACGCCACGCTCCTTGCGGGTGCGGGCGTGGAGCGCGGGCTGCTGGGGCCGCGGGAAGTCGACCGGATCTGGGACCGCCACATATTGAACAGCGCCGCGGTCGCCGAACTCCTCGGCGCGGGCGAGCGCGTCATCGACATCGGCAGTGGGGCGGGCTTGCCCGGGATACCGCTGGCGATCGCACGGCCCGATCTCGAGGTCGTGTTGCTCGAACCGCTCCTGCGACGCAGCGAATTTCTCAACGAGGTTGTCGACGAACTAGGGTTAGCCGTCGAGGTGGTCCGCGGCCGCGCGGAAGAGCCGGGGGTGCGTGACCGGTTCGGGTCGAGGGATGCGGCGGTATCACGAGCGGTTGCGGCGTTGGACAAACTGACGAAGTGGAGCATGCCGTTGCTACGCCCAGGCGGTCGGATGCTGGCCATCAAGGGGGAGCGGGCGTCCGAGGAAGTTGAACAATTCCGGCGTGTGATGGCAGCATCGGGCGCCGCTGATGTCAGGGTGGTGACATGTGGCGCGAACTATTTGCGTCCCCCCGCAATTGTAGTTTCAGCGCGACGCGGGCAGCCGCCGCACCGCAAGTCGGCACGGACCGGGAAGGCCCGAACGCGATGACTTTTCCAGAAGACAGGCCGGTGACGGCACAGCCAGCCGAGGCCGCCCCGCAGGCGGCTCCTACGCCGGCGCCCCCAGCCGAGCCGGCGGCCGCACCGGCCGCACAGCCGAATGTTTCACGTGAAACAAGCGCCGAATACGACACCCCGATCGGCGCGGCCGCCGAACGGGCGATGCGGGTCCTGCACACGACGTATCCGCCGCTGCGCCGGCCGGCCCGCCGCCGCGTCTTCACCGTCGCGAACCAGAAGGGCGGCGTGGGCAAGACGACCACGGCGGTCAACCTCGCCGCCGCCCTCGCGCTCCAAGGCCTCAAGACCCTCGTCATCGACCTCGACCCCCAGGGCAACGCGAGCACGGCGCTGGGCATCACCGACCGGAAGTCGGGGACGCCGTCGTCGTACGAGGTGTTGTTGGGTGAGGTCTCCGTCCACGATGCCCTGCGGCAGAGCCCGCACAACGACCGGCTGTTCTGCATCCCCGCGACAATCGACCTGGCGGGCGCCGAGATCGAACTGGTGAGCATGGTTGCGCGCGAGAATCGGTTGCGTACCGCTTTGGCCGACCTCGACAGCCTCGACTTCGATTGCGTCTTCATCGATTGCCCGCCGTCGCTCGGCCTGCTGACCATCAACGCGCTCGTCGCGGCACCGGAAGTCATGATCCCGATCCAGTGCGAGTACTACGCCCTCGAGGGCGTCTCGCAGCTGATGCGCAACATCGAGATGGTCAAGGCCCACCTCAACCCGAAGCTCGAGGTGAGCACCGTGGTGCTGACCATGTACGACGGCCGCACCAAGCTGGCGGACCAGGTCGCCGAGGAGGTGCGCCGCTACTTCGGGGCCAAGGTGCTGCGGACGGTGATTCCGCGCAGCGTGAAGGTTTCCGAGGCGCCGGGCTACAGCATGACCATCATCGATTACGACCCCGGTTCCCGCGGGGCGATGAGCTACCTCGACGCGAGCCGCGAACTCGCCGAGCGCGATTGACCACCATCCGTGAAGGGACGACCATGACGCAGCCGTTACGCAAAAAGGGTGGCCTCGGCCGGGGCCTGGCTTCGCTAATTCCGACCGGTCCCGCGGAAGGTGATTCCGGTCCGGCGACCCTCGGCCCCCGGATGGGGGACGCGGCCGCCGACGTCTTGATCGGCGGACCGCCGCCGCAGGACGCGTCGGCCACCGCTTCCATGGGGGCGGTCTACCGCGAGATCGCGCCGGCCGATATCGAGCGCAACCCCCGTCAGCCCCGTCAGGTCTTCGACGAGGAAGCGCTGGCGGAGCTGGTGCACTCCATCCGCGAGTTCGGGCTCTTGCAGCCGATCGTGGTGCGGGCCGTCAAGGATTCGGCCAGCGGTGCGCACTACCAGATCGTGATGGGGGAGCGGCGCTGGCGGGCGGCCCAGGAGGCCGGGCTGGCGACCATCCCCGCGATCGTGCGCGAGACCGGCGACGACGATCTGCTGCGCGACGCCCTGTTGGAAAACATCCACCGCGTGCAGCTGAACCCCTTGGAAGAGGCGGCCGCCTACCAGCAGCTGCTCGACGAGTTCGGGGTCACCCACGATGAACTGGCGGCCCGCATCGGGCGGTCGCGGCCGTTGATCACCAACATGATCCGGTTGCTCAAGCTGCCGATCGCGGTGCAGCGGCGCGTGGCCGCCGGGGTCCTGTCCGCCGGTCATGCCCGCGCACTGCTGTCCCTGGAGGCCGGTCCCGAGGCCCAAGAGGAACTGGCCACCCGCATCGTCGCGGAGGGATTGTCGGTGCGGGCCACGGAGGAGGCGGTCACGCTGGCCAACCGGTCCGGCGCGACCGCGCCGACGCCCCCGCGGCGCAAGCCGATCCAGATGCCCGGCCTGCAAGATGTCGCCGACCGGCTCTCGACCGCCTTCGATACCCGAGTGACGGTCAGCCTGGGCAAACGCAAGGGCAAGATCGTCGTCGAGTTCGGGTCGGTGGACGACCTACAGCGAATCATCGAGGTCATGTCCCCGCCGAAGGCCTGAGCTAGGACACGGTGTAATTACGTCACTGTGACACTGGGGCCGACGCGGCGAGAAATTTCCGCGCCCCGATGCCGCGGTTTGGCGAAACAGCATGGGTAGCAACGACTTTCGATGACCGACCGCCCGCGACCGCGTTATTGCGGCGGTTCGGGCGCCCCGACGCATGTGGCCGGGCTAAAGCTGGCCCGATCACGACCACCTCTCCTATCCTGGAGGGGTTGTCGGTGCAGATGGCTGCCGTACCGCACAGGAGCAGGAGGCTAGTGTCCGCTCGAATCATGCCGCTGCGGCTCGAGGCCTTCGAGCAGCTTCCCAAGCACGCGCGCCGGTGCGTGTTCTGGGAAGTCGATCCGGCGACCCTCGGCAACCAGGATCACCTCACCGACCCCGAATTCGAAAAAGAAGCGTGGCTGTCCATGGTCATGCTGGAGTGGGGCTCGTGCGGTCAGGTGGCGACCGCGATCCCCGACGAGCGAAGCCAGGCCGAGCCGCCGTGCCTGGGCTATGTGTTCTACGCGCCGCCGCGGGCGGTGCCGCGGGCGCAACGATTTCCGACCGGCCCGGTGTCCGCGGACGCGGTGATGCTGACGTCGATGGGCATCGAACCCGGCCCCGCCGCCGACGACCTGCCGCACGGCTTGATCGCCCGGGTCATCGATGAGTTGGTGCGACGCGGCGTACGGGCGCTCGAGGCGTTCGGCCGCACCCCGGCGGCGTCGGAATTACAGGATCCGCGACTGGTGGGTCCCGATGTGCGGGCGGTGTTGGAGGCCGTCGGCGATTGCTCGGTAGAGCGCTGTGTGATGGACGCGGAATTCTTGAAAGACGCGGGATTCGTTGTGGTGGCGCCACATACGTATTTCCCGCGACTGCGGCTCGAGCTCGACAAGGGCCTGGGATGGAAGGCCGAAGTCGAGGCGGCCCTCGAACGTCTGCTGGAAAGCGCGCATCTGGAGCAGCCGGTCGGGGCCGGCTCCACGGCGGGGAATGCGTTGGGAACCACCCTGGGTGGTTGAGGGGCTACGAACCGCCCAGCTGGCTGGTGCGCTCCACCGACAATTCGTGGGCCAGTAGCTCGGCGAAAGTGAATGTGCCCGTGGGCCGGTCGTTCTTGCCCAGCAGGTAGAGCCGCTTGACCGCGGCGAGGATTCCCTCGGCGATGGCATCGCGGGTCTGGGTAGAGACCAGCATGGCGCGGTCGCGCGGGTTGGTGATGTATCCGATGTCGACCTGGACCGTCGGCATGCGGGTCAGACGCAGCAGATCCCACGTCCGGCCGTGCGTGCGGCAATCCCGTAAACCCGTGCGTGCCACCACTTCTCGCTGAATGAAGTCGGCCAGGTTGCGGCCGATGGTGGACACCGAGCCATGGGAGTTGCCGAAGTGAAAGGACGCCACCCCGTTGGCCGCGGCGCTGAGCTGACTTTCGCAGCGCAGGCTGATCATCAGGTCGGCGCCGACATTGTTGGCGGTGGCCGCACGCTCGGCGTCCGAGGGGCTGCTGTTGACCGGACGGGACAGAAAGGTCTCCATCCCGATGGCGGTCATTCGGCCCTCAAGTCGACTCGCCAAGTCCCACAACACATCCGCTTCGCTGACCGGACCGGACGCACCGTGCACGATCAGGCCGTGATCCGCACCGCCGCGGCCCGGATCGATGATGATGCGCTTGCCCGACAGCTTGGGACCCGAACGGCGCACCAGTTCTTCTTCGCGAAGCGCGTGGGGCGACCCGCCGGTGACCCGTGAACTCAGAAAGTACAAGGAGCGCAACGTTTCCGGGCCGCAGATACCGTCGGCCGACAGCCCGTACTCGCGCTGATACGACATCAAAGCGTTGTGTGTCTGCAACCCGAAATAGCCGTCGACCAGGCCGGTGTAAAAACCGAGATCCTGCAGCCGTGCCTGCAGCGTGGCGACGTCGTCACCGAAGAGGGGGGCGCCGAATTGGTGATACAACGTGCGCGCGCCCAGTCGGTAGGACGCCTCCTTGAGCGCGCGGTAGGTGGCCTCGCCGACAATGCCGTCCACGAGCAGGCCGCGATGCTGTTGGAAAGCGCGAACTGCCTGGTCAAGTTCGGCGTCGAAGAGTTCCAGGGCCACGTGCCGGCCGGTAGTGAGATCCTCGTCGTCGGAGCCGTCCAGCATCCCCAATGAGGCGAGGGTGGCCCGGATCTCGGTCACAGCGGCGCTGCGGTCACCACAGCGCAGCGCGTCGCCGTATTCGCGGCGCGGACTCGACATACCAAGGGCCCTCCGGGACAAACTGACACGCTCATAGATGGGCAACAGCTAACCGTATTGTCGCAGACGGTTCGCGAATTCCAGAAAACCCCAGGCTATGCGCCGGGGCGTGGTGCGACGATCGAAACGATCAGCTGAGGCCGGGGACCGCGTCAGAAAGCTCGCGCAGCAGCGCGGCCTTGCCCTTGGCGCCGACGATCCGCTTCACCGGTTGGCCGTCCTTGAACAAGATCATGGTGGGGATGGAGACGACCTGGAAGTTCTGGGCGGTTTCGGGGTTGGCGTCCACGTCGAGCTTGGCGACGGTGAGGTGATCGCTGCGCTCGCCGGCGATCTCCTCGAGGACCGGCGCCACCATTTTGCAGGGTCCGCACCATGTGGCCCAAAAGTCCACTAGCACAGGCTTATTGCTGGACAGCACCTCGGTTGAAAATGATGCGTCCGAGACTTCTATTGTGGCCCCGGCCTTTTCGGCATCGGTCATTGTGGTGCTCCAATCAATGTGTCGGTACTGCCCGGAAATTCGGTTGCGTCGCCCTGGGCGGCGGCGCTGGACTCTTCGTGGTCGGCGAGCCAGCGTTCGGCGTCGATGGCGGCCGAACAGCCGCTGCCGGCGGCGGTGACGGCTTGGCGGTAGGTGCGATCCACCAGATCACCGGCGGCGAACACCCCCTCGATCGAGGTACTGGTGGTGCGGCCACGCACCAACACATACCCATCCGCGTCGGTGTCGAGCACCTCGCGCACCAACTCCGAACGCGGGTCATGCCCGATCGCCACGAACACCCCGCTCACCGCCAACGTCGACTCCGCACCGCTCACCGTGTCACGCAACCGCAACCCCGTCACCGTCTCGGCACCCTCGACCGCCTCGACCGCCTTATTCGTCACAAACGTGATCTTGTCGTTGGCCCGGGCCCGCTCCAGCATGATCCGCGAGGCCCGGAACTCCTCACGGCGATGCACCAACGTCACACTGCGGGCAAAGCGGGTCAAAAACGTGGCCTCTTCCATCGCCGAATCCCCACCACCGATCACCGCGATGTCTTGATCCTTGAAAAAGAACCCATCACAGGTCGCACACGAGCTCACCCCACGACCTAGCAACTCCTGCTCACCGGGCACCCCCAAATAGCGGGCCGCCGCGCCCATCGCCAAAATCACCGCCCGCCCCCGAACGGTGTCCCCCTCGCTGGTGGTCACCGACTTCACCGCGCCCTCCAGCGACACCGATTCGACGTCTTCCATGCGCAGATCAGCACCAAACCGCAACGCCTGCTCACGCATCTGATCCATCAACTCCGGACCCATGATCCCGTCACGAAAACCCGGATAATTCTCCACCTCGGTGGTCGTCATCAACGCCCCACCAAACGACGTCCCCTCAAACACCACCGGCGCCAACTGCGCCCGCGCCGCATACAACGCCGCGGTATACCCAGCAGGACCCGAACCAATAATGATCACGTCATGCACAGTGTCGGCGGTCATGAAAACCTTTCGAGCGATCGTCTCTGGACCCGTATAAACGCCAGCGTGGGTACGGCTGTTCCCGGGAGTTCGCAACAGCGGGGGCACCGCCCATGGCACCACATTAGGGGCGCGGCACCTGGGTATTGGCCAACAGCCCGGTATCGGCGGCGCTGCAATTTGGTGAAACGACGTAGACGGCCAGGACGTGCGGGCTGTCGCCGGGTATCACCAGAACGACGCCGGGGCGCGCGTTGACCTCGACCGGGCGCGCGCCCAGCACCTGTGTGGCCGCCGGATAGCCGAGGCCGGTGAGGCAGGAGGCGCGCCGGGCGGGGTCGCTGAGCGTGCCTCCGGAGGAGCCGAAGTCGGGTGCGCGGTCGAGCAGGCCGACGATTTCGTCCGCGGAGAGCGGGACCTCCATCGGCGGCGTCGACACCGTGATGTGCTGGACGTCGCCCGGGGTGCTCGGGGCGGGTTCGGGAGCGTGCAGGAGCGCGACTGTGCCGAAGCCGATCGCGGCCAGCGCGGCGCACAGACCGGCGACCGTCGCGATGAGGCGCGCCGGCCGTAGACGCGGGCGTGCGGAGTGGGCGGCCCGTCCGGGCGGGGGCTCCGCGGATCGCAGGGCCGCCGAGATCCGGGCGGCGACACCCGGGGGCGGGTCCGGTGCGCAGGCCGGGTCGGCGCCCACGGCGGCGAGATCGCGACGAACCCGGTTCAGCGCGGCGAGCACGCCCGCGGCCTGCGGATCGGCGCGGACCTGCCGGCGGACCCGGGCGGCGGCCTCGTCGTCGAGCGCGCCGGCCTGCAGATCGGCGAGCAGTTCGACGGTCAGCGGCGGGTCCGATTCCGCGCTGCGGTGATCCGCCCCGTCGTTGTCCGCCGCATCCATCGGACCCAGTGTCCGTCATGCGCCGGCGGATGGCCACGGATGGGCCCGCGCGGCGACGGTCAGGCCTGGCCGGTAGCGCCCTCCGGTGTGGCGTGGGCGCCGGCGTTGAGGTAGCCGAGTAGTTCGGCGAGGCGGCCGCGGCCGCGAGCACACCGGCTCTTGATCGTGCCCTCGGCGACGCCGAGCAGCCTGGCGGTGTCGGCCACCGAGTAGCCCTGCATGTCGACGGCCACCACCGCGGCCCGTTGCTCGAGGGGAAGGCGCATCAAGGCGCGCTGCACCGCCATCGTCGTCTCGACCTGGGCGGTCCGATCGGCGACCGGGTAGACGTCCTCCAGCGGAACGGTCGGGTGGGCCTTGGTGCGGCGCAGCCGGTCCAGGCAGGCGTTGACCACGATGCGGTGCAGCCAGCTGCCGACGGCGGCGTCGTGCCGGAACGCGCCGGCGCCGCGGTGCGCGGAGAGCATGGCGTCTTGCAGCGCGTCTTCGGCGTCCTCGGGGGTGCGAGTGGTGAGCCGGGCAAGCCGGTGCAGGTGGCGCTGGTGACGCAGGAACAGCTCGCTGAAGGCGTAGCGGTCACCCGCCACATGGGCTGCCAGCAGCTCGGCGTCACTGCGGTCCCGCTTGACGTCTCCCCCGAAGCCCACGGGGCGGACATTAACTAATCCCGTATCGGGCGGCACTTCACTCGGGAGCGGTGGTGTGAGTGTGTGGAACGCGCGCGGATCAGGACGCGGCCTGGACCGTGATCTCGAAAAAGCCGGCCTGGCTCTTGCCGTTCGTGGTTCCCAGCGTGGAGATCCAGACCAGCAGATTCGACGTCGGCGAACCTGCTCTGACCGGGATGACGTTGTGGCCGGGCTTGAGCGTGAAGGCCTGAGCCAGCAGCTTGGTGTCGTTGAGGGAGGCCGGGGCCGACGAGGAGGCCGCCCGGATCTCGACCTTGGTCCCCGAGCTGGGCGTGTCGATGGTGACCTGGCCGACGACGGTGGGGTTGGGCAGCTGCAGGATCAGGCCCTCGCCCTGCTTGAAACTGGGGAAGGGCACGGCGTCGGTGTACACCTCGGTGGCCCAGGCGGTGGAGGGGTCGCCGTCGATCGCCTGTCCGGCCGTGCCCGGGTTGTCGACCTCGCCGTCGGGGGAGTAGACGCTCGCCCGGGTGGGTTTCACGACGCTGCCGGCGGCCGCGGACGGGGTGGTCGACGATGACGCCGACGCGGACGACGAGGGGCCGTTCAGCCCGAGTTCGTCCTTGTTGAGGCCACCGCCGACGTTGCCGAAGATCTTGCTCACCACAGACGCCAGCACCAGCAGGGCCACCACGATGACGGCCAGGCCGGCGCCGGCGCCGATGAGCAGGTTGCGCCGCCGGCGCGCGAAGGTCGCCTGCTCTTGACCGGGCGAGATGAGCGCCGTCGACGGCGAGGGGGAATCGTCGATCGGGCCGAGCACCTCGGTGCGGTCGGCGACCGCGGTGGCCTGCTGAAGGAGGTTCAAAAGCGTTGAGGCGCTGCGTATTCCGCCGTCCTCCTGGACCGCCCGGACGGCGACCGCGGAGATCTGGAACGGGATGTCGCGGTCGACGGCCATGGGTTCGACGGGATTGCCCGAGGAGTCGCGTTCGGCCGGCGCGAGCCCGCTGCGCACCCCGCTCTCCCGCAAGGGCCACCGATTGACCAGGAGGGCATAGAGCGCGGCGCCGATGCCGCGGATGTCGTCTTGGGGGTTGGCGTCGGGCATGGTCGCCGGGTAGGCCAGCACGACGTCGCCTTCGATGCTGACCCGCACCCGGCTGGGGTGGTCGATCGACAGCGCGACGCCGGCGCGGTGGGCCGCGTCGGCGGCGGCGGCCAGCGATTGCATGGCCCGCACCGCGCCCACCGGTGAGGGCGCGGTGTCGGCGACCTCCTGCAGCGAGCCGCCCCGGATCCACTCGGAGACCACGAGGCCGCCGGAGCCGGTGTGCACCACGTCGAGCACGCGGGCGATGCCGGGTTTGTCGATGCGGCTGAGCCGCAGCGTGCGGGACAGGATCTCCTGCAGCACCTCGTCGGGCAGCGCGCCGTCCGGGTCGACGAACGTCAGCGCCACCTGCCGGTCCAGCGCGGTGTCCAGCGCCTGCCAGAACTGCAGCGGCGGCGCGCCGCCGTGGAACACCAGCAACCGGTACCGGCCGCCGGCGATCCGGGCGCCGGGAACCAGGTGGACGTCGTCGCCCGGCGAGTCCGCGGCGCGCTCGCGGGGCGCGTCGAAAGAGGCCGGGCCGCGCCGGGTTTCGCCACCGATGTCGCCGTTGGCGGGTTCGGGCGGGCGGGACGTCGAGCGTTGCGGCTCGTCGGCGGGGATGTCGGGCTGGAAGTCGTCGGCGACCGGCCGCGAAGTCCCTGACCCTGTGCCGGGGCCGGCGCTGGATGCGGGGCTCTCCATCGGTCGGTCGGTCACCTCCGGTCCTTTCGCTAGCCGGGCTCGGTTTGCCCGCTCCGGAGGCCTGCGCCGGATCGGCTCCTGGACCGCATTGACCCCAGGCGGGGACGAATTCCTCTGCTCAGGGTACGTGACCGGGCGCCGGTGAGACGATCGATCCGCTGGCTTCGGTCTGCGGGGCCGCGGCCCCCGGCCGGTGATGCGGAACCGCAGGGCGTCCAACGCGGCCTGCGCTTCGGGGACCTGCGCGCGGAGCATGACCGTGGCCGTGATCGGCAGCATGATGAGCCCCAGCACGAAGAGGCGGACCAGAGAGCCGGCGCCGCCGTGCTCGGTCAGCCCGTCGAGCCCGAACAGCCGATCCGCGACGTGCGCGGTCAGGCCGGCCAGCATGGATGCGGTGAGGGTCACCAGGATCGTGCGCACCTCGGCGACGCCGATCAGGTGGCCGCCCGCGGGCAACAGCGCGCGTCGCAGCAACAGGTAGCCGACGAGAGCGCCGGCGAGAAAGCCGACACCGTTGGCCATCCCCAGGAAACCGGCTACCAGCTTGGGGTCGTCGGTGAGGTGGGGCGCCAGCACCGAGCCGAGGATCTTGACCGCGGTGATGACGAGGATGATCACGATCGGCGTCCAGGGCTGTTCGCGCGCGTAGAACACCCTCAGCTGCAAGAGCACCAGGCCGTAGGGGATGAGCGTGAACGCCGAGAGCGCGATCGCGGCGCCCAGGTATCCGGCGTCGACGTTGCCGAAATGACCGTAGGCGAACAGCGCGCTGCCCATCGCGGGGCCGCCGACGGTCATGAAGGCCACGATCGGGATCAGCGTGATCAACGTCAGCCGGGTGGCCAGCGACAGGTCGGCGAGCACGGCTTTGGTGTCGTCGGCGGCCGCGTTGCGGCTCAGCCGCGGCATCACCACCGTCAGCACCGTCACCCCGATCATGCCGAACGGCAGCATCAGGACCATCCACGTGTAGTTGTAGATCGCGGGCCCGGATGCCGCTGCGGTGCTGGCGATCTGGTTGCCGACCACCAGGCCGAGCTGGCTGATCAGCACGTAGAGCACCATCGCGGCTGCCATGGTGCCGAATCGTTTGAGGCGTGCGTCGATGCCCCACAGCGGGCGCAGGTCGATGCGTTGCCGGCGCAGCGCGACCAGCAGCATCCCGGTTTGCGCGAAGACGCCGAGCGTGGTGCCGATGGCGAGCACCAGCAGCTTGGCGTTGCCCATCCGCACGGGATCGACCGACAGCTCACCGGGGACGGCCGCATAGATCGCCAGGGTGGCCAGCGCCACGACGTTGTTGACGACGGGCGCCCACGCGGTGGGCCCAAACACGTTGCGGGTGTTGAGGATCGCCATGAACACCGAGGTGAGTCCGTAGGCGAGGACCTGGGGGAGAAGCAGGTAGGCGAAGGCGACGGTCAGCGGCTCGTTGACTTGCGGGTCGCGGCCCAGCATCAGCCGCACCAGCAGCGGGGCGGCCAGCACCGAGACCGCGGTGGCGAAGACCAGCAGCGCGGTCGTCAGCGTGACCAGGCGCCGCACGAACGCAGCCCCGCCGTCGGGGTCGCCCTGCTCGGCGCGCGCGAGCACCGGCACGAAGATCGCGGTGAACGTCGCCTCCAGGACGAGCGCCGCCACCAGGTTGGGCAGCTGATTGGCCACCGAGAACGCGCTGGACAAGGCGGCGCCCAGGATCGCGGCGAGCAGCACCACCCGGGCGAAGCCGGTGAGCCGGCTGATCAATGTCGCGAAGGCCATCGCCCAGGACCGCGACACCAGCGCGGCGTCCGACAGTTCCGGGCGTCGGCGATCGATCCCGGCGGGCACGGGCGGCAGCGGCCCGGTCGGCGGCGAGCCCTGCATCGGGGAACGGCGCGGCGGCTGTGGCGGGCGGTGGTGGTGCGAGGGGGCCTGCCGGTAGGCGGGGGTCATACTCGGTGCTCTTGTTCGACCCGTTGGTCGGCGTCGTCGTGCGTGGCGCCGGATTCGGCCGCGTGCCGGGCGTGGGGTGGGTCGGGGCGATCCAGGTCGGCGGGATCGGGCTGGCCGCGGAAGCGGTGCCACAGCCGCCGGCCCGCCAGCAGCACCAGCACCGCCGCAGCCGACAGCGTGATCGCGAACAGGACCTTGCCGTAGGCGTTGGAATGCACGGACAGCCGCACCGGCTCGCCCAGCCGCAGACCGTCCGACGTCCGCAACGTCACGTCGACGGCGACGCGTTGGGTGAAGTTCACCTCGATCGGAATGCGCAGCGGGAGGTAACCGGGCGGCAGTTCGATCTGCCCGACGTCGGTGACGTTCATCCCCGGCGGGGCGTCCACGTGCACCCGCACCCGGATCGGAACACTCAGGCCGTTGTGCAGCGCCAACGGCAGCGGACTGTGCTCGGTGGCCAGCGTGTACGAGCCACCCGGGTTGACGATCGTGACGGCCCCGAACAGGTCGTTGATCGTCTTACCGACCACGGCCAGGCGCTCTTGCGCCAACCCGTTGCGGGAGTCGGGCGGTTCGGACTGGCTCAGCGCGCGCAGCATGTCCTCGCGCAGCGGCGCCGTGTATTGGACGCCGGTCAGTCCGGTGCGGTCGTCGGTCATCAGTGCGGACGTCAATCCCGACAGCCGGCCGACCTGGCCGGCGATCGCGGCGGTGACGTCGTCGTTGAACTGCCCGCGCGCGGAGGCGTAGGCGCCGGCTTCCTCGGGGGCTTCGGTGCGCGACGAGGCGTCGGCGATTACCGCCGGCAGGGGGCGCGGCACCGCCAGACCGGAGCGGACTGAGGTGCTCAGCGCGGTGAGCATGACCTGCGCGTCGTCGGCCTGCAGGTTCCACGTGGCCGGCGGGACCAGGATCTGGGCGCGCGGCGCGTCGTCGGGCCGGAGCGCGTGCCAGAAGATCGAGCCCAAGGCGTCCTGGCGGCGTGCCGTCACCGAATCGTGCGCCAGCCGGACCGTCAGGGACGGGTCCAGGTAGGTGGGCACCTCGGGGCTGGATCCCGCGCCCGCCAGCGCGGCCCCGACGGCCGGATCGAACGGCGCGACCGCGACCTGTGGGGACAATCGCCGGGGCGCGGTGTCGACGGCGGTCTCCGAGGAGCCCTGCGCGTCGGCGGCCGACAGGTCGGCGGCGGTGATCGCGACCGTGCTCTCGTTGGCGCCGAGCAGCTTGACCGCGCGGTTGGTCAGCGGGGCGTCGGGCACCAGCGTGGCGCCGCGGGTTGAAGAGACGTCCAGGATTTTGTCGACGATGCTGTTGCCGGTGGTGGTGGCCGTGGCGGTGAGGCCGGGATCGTTGACGCGCTGCAACGCGTCCAGGTCGGTTTGTGCGTAGGGCAGCGGGGCCACGCAGGTCCGGTGCGCGAGCGCGCGCAGGCGGTTCAGCCATTCGGTCGCGGCGGCCTGTCCCGTGCCGGCGTGGGTCGGGGTGCCCGGAATTTGACCCGGGCCGTCGGGCGAATTGGACACGATGTAACCCGCGGTCATCGCGTTGACGGTGACCAGCAGGTCGGGGTCGATCGCCAAACACAGCGCGCGGCCGACGGCGCCGTCGGGGTCGACGTCGTGGCTGGTCGCGACCTCGGCCGCCGACAGCAGGATGTCGAGCCGGCCACCGCTGGCCAGTGAGGTCGCCAGGTCGTCGTCGACCAGCCGGACCGGGATGGTTCCCCCTGGCACGCCGGGGGCCAGCCGTGGCCGATCGGCCAGCGGCCACAGCATGGTGATCCCCACGGGTTTGGAGGTATCGGGCGCGACGGCGGAGCCCACGTCGTCGGCGCGGTCGGGCGGCACCCCGACCACCGGCAGCAGGAAGCGCGCGTTGTCCAGCCGGGCTGGAGCGCCGTAGTCGGGCGTGCCGTTGACGTTGACCAAAACCGGATAGATGCCCGGCTTTTCGGCTCCCAGCGACGGTTTGGTCAGCGCGCGCAGCGGGGCCGACAGGGTGAAGCCGACCTTTTGCCCGCGCTGCAGTTCGGGCGCCACGGTGAGGAAATCGGCGGCCGCCTCGTACCGGTCGGTGTCGCCGTCCAGGGTGGTTCGCAAGCCCGCGGACGTGGTGACCGCGCCGGCGTGCTCAAGGCGGACCATCACGTCGCGAACGGGGCGGTCGCCGATGTTGATCACCATGCCGCTGACCGTCACAACGGGTGGACTGGTCGTGGTGACCACGTCCGGGGTGACCTGGTCGATGCGAACCCGCACGAACGGCGTCACCCCCGGCTCGCCCGCGGCCGCGGGTGGAACCACGGGCCCGGCGAGTACCGCGAGTCCGGCCACGATGCCAAGCACGGCCGCGATGCGCAGCAAGCCGGCCCGACGGAGAAGCGGCGCCGTCACGGCCCCGGTCCGTGGCCGTTCTTCCGGCCCGTGGCCGGTTTGTCAGAATGCCGGGTCCGCGAATGCGTCTGCGGGCGGCGCCGCGGCGCGCTGGGCGGCAGCGGGGGAAGCGCGGACGGGCCGTCGCTTTGCAGCTTGTCGATCAGTTCGTCGGCGACCCGGGCCAGGCGGCGTTCGTCGGCGTAGGCCAGCCGTGACGGCAGTTCTTGCATGGGCACCCAGGCCACTTCGGCGACTTCAAGGTCCTCGTCGGAGAGCTCGCCGCCGGAGAAGCGCATTAAGTAGTGATGCACGGTCTTGTGCACGCGGCGGCCGTCGGTGACGAACCAGTAGTCGATGCGCCCAAGCGCGGCCAGCACGCTGCCCTTGATGCCGGTTTCTTCGGCTACTTCTCTAATGGCTGTCTGTTCGGCCGTCTCACCGAGTTCGATGTGGCCCTTGGGCAGCGACCACAACATCCGTCCGCGCCGGTCGATGCGGCCGATCAGGGCGGCGACCTGCGAGTCGCGCGGTCCGTCGAGCCCGTCGATGACCAGCCCGCCCGCGGATGTCTCGTGGACCGTGCGCAACCGCTCCGGCCCGCGGCGGGACCCGCGCGATCGGCGCGGTTTGGTGGCTGTCGAATCGCCGTTTACTTGACCGTTGGTCTGCTTCTCGGACGAAGCCGCAGCGCCACGACCGCGGCGCCGTCCCCGGCGCCGACGTGGTTTGCCTTGTTCGCCGTCCGACACCCAAGCGATAGTAGCTGGCACGGCATGCTCTCCTGGACATACTCGCCGCTGGGTGGGTGCGCGATGGCGCAGTAGCCGTAACGGTTCCGTCGCGTCAGAGCGGGCCTATCGCCCCGGCGATGATGAAAGCGGGAATGAAGACCAAGAGTGAGAGTGGTCCGGACAGGCTGCCAATCATCATTCCGCGGCCAACCTGGCCCCATCGACCTGGTGCCCTAGCAACCAGCGCGCTGACGCCGATGTACGCCAGCGTTATTGGAAGAACGATAAATACGAAGGGCCACATCGGCAGAACGAACAGCCAGGTGGCAAGGTCGACCGCGAAAACGTGGACCATGGCTACTGCAAAAGTCAGCGGACCGTATAGGCCCATCGATGTGTGCATTGTTTTGTTATCGGTCATCAGCGCAGCACCATATAGGCGAAAATCGTGCCGCCCGCCAGTACAACGACTGAACAGCTCGCGAGGCTGAGACCGAGGCCGCGATTGAGCGGCGACCGCGACCTGAGCAGTGCGGCGCTGACCAAGAGCGACGTCAGGGTTGTGATGGCGACGGCGGCCAGCATCCATGCGCGTTCTCCGGCGTGCGCACTATGCGTTTCGAACGGCCACTTGCCCAGCAGCCACATGACGATCAGCAATATCCCTAAGACGGGTTGGACGACAAACGGCGCTGACCATGTGGCCGCGCGCCAGGCACCAGCATCGGAGAAATGCTGCAGCGCAGAAGACGTCATGTCGTCGCTTTTTGTCATTTGACGGTCATGCTGGGACAAGG
Source organism: Mycobacterium sp. 3-98 (assembly GCF_035918355.1). Taxonomy (NCBI): domain Bacteria; kingdom Bacillati; phylum Actinomycetota; class Actinomycetes; order Mycobacteriales; family Mycobacteriaceae; genus Mycobacterium; species Mycobacterium sp. 3-98. The sequence continues at coordinate 518,711 of NZ_CP142360.1, forward strand.
CCGCCCGTGGTTATCGGTGGCACTGTGGGGGGGGCTAGTCGTAGGTCCAATTTCAGTGGCGGGTAGAGGAGTGGGCACGTCATATCGCTGATTCCATCCGCCACTGTCGAATGGCGCAAACGCGTTGCCGCCCAAGGGACCTACATCGTGATGCCGGAACAGGTTCAAAGCAGGACCCGCTGAGCTACCCGACCTTGCGGGGTCAAGCAACAGTGTGCGCGTCCCGCCACCTGGGAAATCTTGATAAGCCTCGAGGGAGGGGTAGTTAGTGCGTGTGCCATTCACTTGGACGCCTTCCGGTCCCGGCGTGAACACGAGGTCGCCATTGACAGTGATTGTGTGCCCCGCCAACGGACCGTTTGGGTCGGCTGTGAACCCAGGCGCGAAAGGATTGCCGGCATCGTATTTGATCCGCACCGATCCATCGGACAGCTGCGTAACGCTGCCCTTCGGTGTGCCAACCTTGACGGCGCCTGGAGCACCTGTTGAAGTCTCCTCGACGGAGGGGTTCTGACGCAGGATCACGAGACCGTTTTCGTAGTCGATATAAGTCGTTACCTTGGTGTCCTCTGGGTCAAAGTTTATGTTCGCTCCGCGATTGTTCCCAAGATCCCGGTTCCCAAAAGGAGAACTCGTGACGTCCCGTTGTTCGATCCACTGCGAGACACGGACGACCCCCTGGCCGGGCACTGGCCGAATCTTCACCACCTCGACCTGCGATTTCACGCCCTTGAACTTGGGGTCGTAGGTCTGAGGGTCTAGGGCGGCCGCCGTCTTCCAGTCAGCTGCTGATGTCGGTTCCCGTCCAAAGACCTGTTTAAATGCCTCGATCTGATTGTGAAGGCGTTGGTCGTCCGGCACGTCTCGCGGGGGCGCCTCCGGGATGTCGCCATCGAGGGCCCGGATCGGTGCCTCGTATCCGTCCTGCGTACGCAGGTTGGATTTCGAAGCTTGCAGCTGTTGAGAGTATTGCTCACGGATTTGTTGCAGTTTGTTCAGCGCCGCCTTGGTGTCGTTGATCGCATGCTTCTCGAGTCCCTCAATGTAGTGATCGAGCAGCTGCCTCTCCGACGCGGTTAAATGCGGATCTTTTTCGAGCTCGACGGCCTCGCCAATCTGATCATCGAGACCTTGTAGCCCGGCTTCGAGCGCTGAAATTTCACCGTTTCCGGATCGCTGGGCTTCGGCCAGAGCGGCCGCGATGTTTTCCAGATCAGCCGCGATCTTGGGAAGCTGTGCCGCTTGCACCCCGAGTGAAGTTTTGGCGCGCTGGACTTCGGCAGAATCGTTGATGGGATTCTCGCCGTCCTCGTGTGTCCAGGCCCGAGCGAAGCGGTCCCGCGCCTGATTAAATGCGGCTTCGGCTTCGGCCGTCGATTGGCCTGCGTCATGAAACGCTTTCGCAAGGTTCGAGATCCGCGCTGGCCGGCCGCTCTGTAACGTGCTGTTGATCTTCCACGGGTCGCCGCCCGCGAACATGATCAGCGCGCCCTCGCTTATGTATCGGAGATGCACCGCATCGTCCCGTCGTTCACCCTTCTTGTCGGACGTAAGGCTACTATCGCAAATCACCAGGTCAACTCACCTTCAGTGCGGATCCGCCATGATGCGAGCCGGTGCGAGGCTCCTCACACGGGCTTTTCGTTTCCAGCCGACTAGGCTGATCGAACGTGCCTGACGCCGCCCAGGATGCCGAGCTGCTGACCGCCGCCGCGGTCGCGCTCAATCGGCATGCGCCCGTGTTGGCCGAGCTGGGCTCCGCGTTCGAGGGCGCGGGCCACCAGCTCTACCTCGTCGGCGGTTCCGTGCGGGATGCCTTGCTGGGCAGGTTGAGTCCCGACCTCGACTTCACCACCGACGCGCGCCCCGAGCAGGTGCAAAACATCCTGCGGCGATGGGCCGACAACCTGTGGGACACCGGCATCCAATTCGGCACGGTCGGGGTCGGCAAGGGCGACCATCGCTTGGAGATCACCACGTTCCGCGCCGACACCTACGACCAGGTGTCGCGAAACCCCGACGTGCAGTACGGCGATCGCCTCGAGGACGATCTGGTGCGCCGCGACTTCACGGCCAACGCGATGGCCGTGCGCATCACGCCGGAGGGTCCGGGCGAATTCCTCGATCCGCTAGGCGGTTTGGCGGCGCTGCGCGAGAGGGTGCTGGATACCCCGGCCGCACCCGAGGTGTCCTTCGGCGACGATCCGTTGCGGATGCTGAGGGCGGCGCGGTTCGTCTCCCAGCTCGGCTTCACCGTCGCGCCGCGGGTGCGCGCAGCGATCGAACAGATGGCTTCGCAGCTGGGCCGGATCAGCGCCGAACGGGTAGCCGCCGAGTTGGACAAACTGGTGCTCGGCGACGACCCGACGGCCGGGATCGATCTGCTGGTCCAAACCGGCATGGGTGAGGTGGTACTCCCCGAGATCGGTGGCATGCAGATGGCCATCGACGAACACCACCAGCACAAGGACGTCTACCAGCACTCGCTGACCGTGCTGCGCCAGGCGATCGCACTCGAAGACGACGGGCCGGACCTGGTGCTGCGCTGGGCCGCGCTGCTGCACGACATCGGCAAGCCGGCCACCCGGCGCCACGAAGCCAACGGCGGGGTGAGCTTCCACCACCACGAGGTTGTCGGCGCCAAGATGGTCCGAAAGCGGTTGCGCGCCTTGAAGTATTCCAAGCAGATGGTCGAGGACATCTCGCAGCTGGTGTATTTGCATCTGCGGTTCCACGGCTACGGCGATGGGAAGTGGACCGATTCCGCGGTGCGCCGCTACGTCACCGATGCCGGCCCGCTGCTGCCACGGCTGCACAAACTGGTCCGCGCCGACTGCACGACCCGCAACAAGCGGCGGGCCGCGCGGCTGCAGTCCAGCTACGACCGGCTCGAGACGCGGATCGCCGAGCTGGCCGCCCAGGAGGATTTGGCGCGGGTGCGTCCCGACCTGGACGGCAACCAGATCATGGAACTGCTCGGCATCCCCGCGGGCCCCCAAGTCGGCGAGGCATGGCGGTTCTTGAAGGAGCTGCGCCTCGAGCGCGGCCCGTTGGACACCGACGAGGCCACCGCGGAACTGTTGGCGTGGTGGCGATCTCGGGGGAACGCTTAGCGGCGGCGTCGCGTCCGACTAGTCGTGGACTACTGCTTGGCTGGTGATAATGGCGCGGCGGCGATCTGGCACGGCCAACCCGACCTCGACCTCGACGGTGACGGCCGCTTCGAATCGATCGGGATGGACTTCGACCACGACGGGCTGCGCGACGACGCGCTCGCCGATCTCGACGGCGACGGCCTCGTCGATCACGCCGTGCTCGACGTCGACAACGACGGCACGCCCGAGGCCTACTTCACCGACGACGGATCCGGGACGTGGGCGGTGGCGATGGACCGCGGCGGGCAACTGCGCTGGTTCGGCCTCGACGGTGTCGAGCACACCGGTGGCCCGCTGATCGATCTCGACGGCCACGGGCGTCCCGATGATCGGCTCCTCGATACCGACGGCGACGGGCTGGCCGACCGGGTGCTGCGCTCCGACGACACCGGTGTGACCGGATACGTCGACACCGACGGCGACGGCAAGTGGAACGTCCGGCTGACCGACAGCGACGGCGACGGGCTCGCCGACGGTGCGAGTTCCCTATGAGGTTGCTGGCGTAGCGATTTCGCTGCGACGGCCGCTGCGATGGAACTCCGTTACATCAGCATCCCGTTTCTCGTCGCCGAGGCCGGCGGTGATCCGTGGTCGCTCAATGCCGGCCTGCAGGCCGGCCGCCCTGCACGGATCTCCGATCTAGCGCGGGCCTTCCGTGCCGCTGGGACCAGCACTAGCGAGGCCGCCGCCGCGTTCGAGGCAGCCCGCCGGCGGTTCGACGCGGCGTGGAATCACCGGAACGGCGAGCATCCCATCAATGACTCCGATGAAGTGCAACGCGTGTCCCGGTCGCTCGGTCTGCAAGCCGCGCAATTACCGAAGATCGCAATCGATTTGGAGGTGATTGCCGCAACGCTGGCCGAAGTCCAATGGGCGGCCGCGGGGTACATCGTCGCGCTGGAATACGACCTCGAAGACATCGACGACGAGATCTGCGAAGCCCTTGCCGACGGGAACCACTGCGGCGTCGACGGTCTGCGCGGGGAAGCCGTCGCCGAGAGCAGGGCGATCGTGTTCGCGCTCGGCCAGATTCGCGATCGGTATGCGGCGGCACTTCGGGCGGCGCTGGACGGATTGCGAACCGACGGCGCCGACCCGGCCGAGGTCAACGGCGTCGACGAGCTGCTGATCCCGCCGTCGGACACCAGCGCGGATCGGGTCAAACGGTGGTGGGACTCGTTGAGCGCTAACCAGAAGCGGCTTTTGACCGATCAGCATCCGCCCGAGTTGGGCAACCTCAACGGGATTCCGGCCGACGTGCGGAACTCGGTGAACCAGACGGCGATGAACGACGATCTGCGCAGGGTCGAAGATGCCGTCCGTCGGCGCGGGGTAGTCCCGGACGCGCTTCGAGACAACGCGCTCAACAACAGGGATGCCGATGTGTTCGCCAACCCCGCAGAGTATGGCCTATGCGTCACCGACATCACCAGATACCAGAATGCGGTGAAGACCAACGATTTCCTCACGCGCGACGAGGGATCCGCGCCCCAGCACGGGCTCCCGATCATGTTGTGGGCCTATGACCCGCTGGCGTTCGGCGGCAAGGGCAGGGCGGCGATTGCAATCGGCAACCCGGACAAGTCCCGGAACACGGCCGTCATGGTTCCGGGGACCAACAGCAGCGTCAGGGGAGGGTGGATGTCCGACGGCCCCGACGACGCCATCAAGCTCTACCAGCAGTCGTTGAAGGCCGACCCCTTCCACACCACCGCGGTGTTGGCGTGGATGGGCTATGACGCACCGGAATTCGACCATCCGCATTGGCAGCGAACCCTCACCGAGCCAGCCGAACTGGAGCAGGTAGGCACTCCATGGAGGGCACGGCAGGCGGGGGCGCTGCTGGCCGCCGATGTCAACGGTCTGGCAGCAACCCATGAAGGGTCGACACCGAGTCATGTCACCGTCCTCGGGCATTCCTACGGATCCACGACCGTGGCCGATGCCTTTGTCAACAGCGGTATGCGCGCCAATGATGCCGTGCTAACCGGTTGCCCGGGAACCGATTTGGCGCACCGCGCCGCAGACTTTCGTCTCGAGGGCGGCAGCTTGTACGTGGGCGCCGCGTCGACCGATGCGATCAGTTGGATCGGGGAGTCCGGCAGCGGGCTGCCGAACGGGCTGAACAAGACACTCGGGGGACCGCTGGGCCCGTGGGCCGGGCTGGGCGCCGACCCGGCCCACGAAGCTTTCGGAGCGGTGCGCTTCCGTGCCGAAGTCGCCGGCTCGCACAGCCTCACGCCATGGTTCACCGACCACGCGCACTATTACGACGTGGGCAGCGAAGCGCTGCACAACATGACGCAAATCGTCACCGGGCACGGCGATCGGTTGGCGGCCGAAGGCATGCTGGCGGCCGATCGAGCCCAGGCACGGATTGCGATTCCTCGCCAGGTCCACCTGCCGTGGGGGACGGTCTCGCTGCCCCATGTCGATATTCAGATGCCCATCGCCGTCGACCCGGAATGGGATCGCCCTGGGCCGGCCGTCACCAACGGGCACGGCTTCTAGGGCGATGGAGGCTGCGATTCGCCGGACCGACACCCGGTGAATTGACCACTGACCGGCCTGCGTTTAGGCTGGTCAAAAGGCCTTTAGGCCATAAGAGGCCGTACCGGTCGAAGTTCGGAAGGAGTGCCAATGTTCGTCAATACCGAGCAGTTGCACTCGGGAGGCAACCAGTCCCACCGCGCTGGTGGACACGCCCAAGAAGGGGCCGATCACCTCGCCGGCGGAACCCTGGAATCGGGGATGTTCGGCGACTTCGAAGCGGCCAACTCCTTCCACAACGCCGTGACTACCGCGCACGGGCAGCACGTGAAAAACCTGCAGGGACACAGCGAGACGCTCACCAGTGTCGGGACGAAGGCACACCACGCGGCCAACGGGTTCACCAATATGGATCAGAACAACGCTGAGGAGCTGAAGGCGGTGCGGCCGAGTTCGGGCCCGTCAGCGCTGAACGCCTGAGGACCTCAGCGTCGGCCAGCGTCGGCGGTGGTGGAGCTGTATGAAAATTGCACGCGGAGGCGACGCACGCCTTCCGTGTTATCGATTGATGTCCCTTACTTAGCTGCTCGACTGTTGGACAGCAGCCCATCCGGGAAACGGGGCCCTGAAGGCCGCTGCAAACGATGGAGGACACATGGTGGTGGATTTTATCCAGCCCGCAGCAACGCTTGGCCCACCGCCTTGGCTGCGGTCGCCGTACTTCTTGGACGAGGCAGCTCTCGTTGTCGCGCTGACACGATCCACAAGCAGTCAGTCAGCGGCCACCTCGGTTGCCCCTTCCGATACCCCGGAGCAGACTGCCGCCGCGCATCAGAAGTTGTGCGATACCTATAAGTTGGCCGTGCGCGAGGTCCAATCGACGCAAACGGCGACGGTCGAGCGTTGGCCGGAGTTGCGAGCGCAAATGCGGCAGTAGTTCCTCAACAGACAGTAGATGCGAACCCGGCGATCCCATCCGGCGATCGCGCTGCTGCGCTAACACCAGCGGCTGCGTACACGAAAGTTATAGCCGTGGGAAGCACGCTGCAGTCGATCATCCCGTCCTTCGGTCAGAGGTCGATGATGTCAATACCAAGGACAAAGCAATGAAAAAGTCTGTAGCGGCGGCTGACTTTGCGCCCTGCCGCGCCGGGTGATTGCTCATCGCTCGGATTGCTGTTCCACTATTGGGGCATGTGGCCTACACAGTTTGACGAGTCGGTCGAACTTGCTAATTGATTGAGGAGGACGCATGGCGGGGCATTTGCCTCCACCTCCCGGGGACGGGCCGCCTGCCGGCCCGCTCGGTCCGACGCAGTGGGCACCCGTATTTCCCACTCAGCCACCGCCACACTCGCGGATGTGGCCGGCAGTAATGTTGGCCGGAATCGCGGCGTTAATAGCGATCGCTGCACTCATCGTCAGCCTTGCACGTCCAGTGACGGCTGGCACATCGACTAGGACCACCCCGCCGAGCTACACAGAAGCCGAAGTGTCGAAGTCTCAACGGCAGCTCTGCGATACATACAAGCTGGCGGCGCGGTCTGTTCAGATCGATACGAACGGAACTGATAAAGCACTGGCCCGCATCGCACTATCGAATGCCGCGGGCATGCTGGACGCCGGAGCTGCCGACCCGGCTATTGATACAAACCTTCGCGACGCCGCGCGTGAATTAGCAACGGCGTACCGGACGTCGAATGCAGTTAGCAGCGGTGCCACCGACGCTGAGTATCAAAGATCGCTCGATGACATCGTCGCTAAAGATGCCATTATGAAGAAGGCGTGCGGTGGGAGCTGACTTTCAGCCCTGTAGGCAGGGAGCAGCATTGGAATTGTTAGGGGCGCGTTCGGCCGTCTCCGAATCGTGCAGGGCGCACGAATGTTTATGTCAGGGAAAGCATTGCCACCGATCGACACGAGACGCATACCATGTTCTAGCGGTCTAGGACCGTGGACTGTGCCGCCCGCAGGTGTACCCCATTACTGATGAAGGTCCAGTACCAGGGCTAGCTGGGGCACATCGCTGCGCAGTGAATTGCTGCCACACCGACGCCTGCCTCACTATTGGAACCATACGGCGCACGAGCACGCGGAAACGCTACGCACCGTGCCAGCAGACGGACAGGAGGAGACATGGTGGGCGGCCGGCCTTCAGGCCTTCGTCAGGGACCGGCCGAGCTATGCGCACGGAATTGGCCACCACCGTATGTCGGGCAGCCCACGTCGCGCCCACGTCCACCGCTGATAATTACGGCGGCGGTGGCCGTCGCTGCATTAATCGTGGCAGTGACGCGGTCGACAGGTTCACCTTCGGCCCTGGCCACTAGTACGGCGCCCACCCGTACCGCCGTCGCGCATCAGCAGCCGTGCAACACAAACGAGCTAGCCGCACATGCCTTGCAGGCCTCCACGAACGGATGCGACGAGGCACAGGCTCGAACCGCCACGACAGACGCCTCGGTAATGCCCAAGAACGCGGTCGCTGATCCAGCCCACGCGCAACCACGCGACGCCACGCGCGTCCTGGCTACCGCGAACCTCACAGCCACTGCGAAGGCCACCAACGGCGTTGCCGCCGACACTGTGTGGCAGATCGCACTCGACGGCGGAAAAGCAAAAGATGCCGCAATGAAACAGGTATGTGGTGGCGGTTGACCTTCCACCCGGCACCTGGACGGCTGCACTAATTGGACCGTGGTGGCCAGCGCCATCGTCGGCTCTCCGGGCCGGCGCCCAACACTGGAGTGAAGCATGTGCCGAGCAGCAGCTCTATTCGCAGTCTCTGCGCACGCAGTGGACATTGTTCGCGGCGCACAATTTGGGTCATACGGCGGACGACCTTGTACACCGATTCCGGCAGGGCGAGAAATTTCACATGGATCTGGCGGAGAAGTATCAAATTAAGGCGTCAGCCTTCAATTCTGCCGCTGATGCCACTGACTATTTGCGAAGTCGATTAACAGACATTGCGGATTCGGGCAACAAAGAGATCAATGACATCCTCGCATCGAAGAAGCTGCCTCCGCAGAAGCTAGCGGAAATACAAGCGGTGCAGGCGCGCTGCAACGCCGATGGTGCCAACGCTAGTCGGGACGCCATCGACAAGATGATGGCAGCGACGCAAAAAATCCTCGACGCTGACGGTGCGGGCGGCGATGCTCGGAGTTGGGCACGCGCAAACGGCTTCAACACCGACGACGCTTCGCCACCTCCCCAGATCAGCGAAAGCGACCTTAAATCCGCCGTTGGTGGTGCTAGCGGCAAAGGCGGCGGCGAAGGCGGTTCGGGTGGTTCCGGGGGCAGCACGGGCGGTAGTACGCAAGGACCCTCGGACGCTGTAGTTGGTGGCAGCGGTGGTGAATCGGGTGGCGCCGGATCAGTCCACGTGCATCCGGTCGTTGGTCATGGCGGCGGTGGTTCGGGTGGCCCTGGGAGCGGCGCGGGTGGTGGTACGCAAGGACCGTCGCATGCGGTTGTTGGTGGCGGAGGCGGTGGTTCGGGTGGCACGGCTGGTGGTGGATCAGGCCCCGCGCATGCGGTTGTTGGCGGGGGTGGCGGCCCGGGCAGTGGTCCAGCGCCACTGCCGGCCGCCGGGTTAACGCACGGCGGCGGCGGAACCGTCTCGCCAGGGATGCCAGGCGTACAAAGCGGCGGTATGTCCATCTCACCAGCCGGCCTCGGCCAAGGCGCTCAGCCCAACCTAGCTCAATCTTTCACGTCCGGCTTCGCCACGGGCCAATCGACAGGTCCTGGGGGGCAAGCGTTTTCAGCGGGGGCCTTTAACGCGTTCGATGGCGGGGCGCCCCAAACTGCCCAGGGTGTACCGGCAGTTGCTCCAACCGTGCCCAGCGCGGGAGCATTCGTCGCGGCAACGCCTCCCGTCGACGCGCCGCCACCCGCGGCGCCCGCGCCAATGACAACTGGCGGAACCACTTCAGTAGCGCCGGCGGTCATGACCGGTAGTTCGTGGTCGTCGTCCGCGGCGCCAGTTGGTGGGTCCTCCATCCCATCAGGATCGTTGCCCGCCTACGGCTCTGACCTACGTCCGCCCGTTGTGACGCCACCATCGATGCCGTCCGCCCCGGCTGGTCCGATCTCGGGCGCGCCGGTAGCACCGTCGCCGGCGTCGTCCCCCTCGGCGGGCGGACCGCTGGTCTCGCCGGTGGAGCGCACGGCATCCGGGGCGGCCGCCGCGCAGGCCGGCACGGGCTCGTCAGCGATGGCCAGCGCATCGGCTGCGTCCGCGGCAACGGGCGCGACCGCCGGCGCGACATCCGCAAGGGCTGCCGAACAGCAGCGGCTCCAGCGGCTCGTTGATGCGGTCGCCCGCCAGGAGCCGCGCCTGTCATGGGCAGCGGGGCTCCGCGACGACGGCACCACCACGCTGCTCGTCACCGACCTCGCAGGAGGGTGGATTCCGCCCCACGTCCGGTTGCCCGCCCACGTATCCCTGCTCGAGCCGTCGGCGCGGCGCCATGACGCCAACGTCGTCGACCTGCTCGGCGCCATCACGGTCGCGGCCGCGCACCACGCCAACACCTATGTCGCAGAACCGGGTTCCGACGAACCCGCGCTCAGTGGCGACCGGCCGGCGCGCTCGGCCGCGCCCCAAGTCGACGAACTCGGGCCCACCCTGGTCGAAGCGGTCCGCCGTCGCGACGGACTACCGCGGATTGCGCAGGCCGTTGCCGCGCCCGCGGTGCGAAAGACGGGTGTGCTGGAAAGCGAAATCGAGATGTTGCACGAATGCGTCGCCGACATTCAGCACTCGGTCATGAGTGCATATCCCAATCACGATCCAGCGGCGGTCGGCGATTGGATGCTTTTAGCGGCGATTGAGGCGTTGATCGATGGGCACGAGTATCTCACCAATTACCATCTGGCCTGGTTCGAGGCGATCAGCCACCGCAGCGGTTCGTAGCGGCCCGCATTCTCGGGTGAATACCGTTCGCGGCGTCTTATGCCAAAATGGCGGTACGAGTAATCGGTAGCGCCTAGATAAGCCTCGAACGTCCGCGCGCTCTCCGATTGGGGTGGAGGTGAGATTGTGGGTACTCCCGGGGGACCCATCCGATCCGACTTGCAAACTACTTTGGGGCTAGGCAGCGGACCCCCAGCGTATATCCCGACGCCGTTCCCAATTCCGCCTGGCGGCGCCTCGCCCGCAGACGGTGGGCACGGGATGGTCGGAGCAGCCGGCAACGCCGGCGTCCCGCAAGACGCCGCCGATGCCGAAGCGGCCGACGCGGATCGCCGCGCGCACGCCGCCGACGCCGCGGCGAAGTTCCCGGCCAATGAGGCAAACGGGCAGCAAGAGATGCAGATGATCCAGCAAATGCTGTCCAGCGTGACCGGCGCCATGGGCGGCGCAATGGGCGGCGTCATGGGGCCGATGACCCAGCTTCCCCAGCAGGCGATGCAGGCCGGCCAGAGCGCGCTCCAGCCGCTGATGAGCGCCGTTCAAGGTGCGCACGGCGCCGCCTCCCTCGCCGACAGCGCGCACCTGGTCGACAGTGTCGGATCCGGCGGCGCCGGACTCGGCGGCGGTTCCGGCGGCGGCGCCGGCCTCGGCGGTGGCGGCACGGTTCCGGCCAGCTCACTGGGCCCGCCGCCAGTGCCGACATCGTCGCCACCGACGACGCCAGCCGGCGCGAAGGCCCCGATAATGCCGGCAACCGGTGGCATGCCCGCCATGCCCGGACAGACGGGAATGACCGGGATGCCGATGATGCCGCCGGGTGCGATGGGCGCCGGTGGTGAAGGCGGCAATAAGGACAAGCCGGTCGAGAAGCGGGTGACCGCCCCGGGCGTGCCCAACGGCCAGCCGGTCAAGGGCCGCCTGACGGTCCCGCCGAGCGCCCCGGGCAGCAAATCCGGCGAGGCCAAGCCGACGGTGGTCACCAACAGGCCCAATCGCCGGATCGTGATCATGCCGTCCGAGGACGAGCCGAAGGACTAGTCCCAACCGACCGATAGGTGAGTGGTTCGGTAGTCCGTCCGGCAGTAGGGTCGCTACGTAATCGCGGCCGGCCGGCCCCAAGTCATATTGGGTTGCCCGTTATTGACAGCAGAACTGTCGATACGTGCATGCTATGAGGTACGTCTGCAGCGACCGCGGAATCCGCGGCCAGGAGGGTGTGGGAGTACTAGCTCGAGTGTCCGGCAAGGATGCGGCGCCGTGGCGGCGCACAGGTGGATTGGGGCGGGGACGTCGATGACCGATCCCCCGAGAATGCAAGCGGTCGCGGCATTGGTCCGCGCCCACAACCTGTTCGCGGGCACCCCGATCAGCCCGCACATCGGTGACGTGGCGGAGCAGACGCACGCGATAGCGCGCCACGCCGCGGGGCTGCCGAAAACGGCGTCCGCACGCTCGGGCGCCTCGATAAAACTGCTGAACCACTCAAGCCACGCCGACCGGACGGTGGGGGACATCATCGCGGCGGCGCGCGCCGATCACGTGCACGCTCGGGCGGCGACGCGCGCGGTGCTCGAAGCCGCCGAATCGGACGTGACCCCGGCCGCCGATACGCCGATGGGCCGGCGGGAAGCCATGGCGCGCACGGCGACACGGCTGCGCACCCAACACCGCCACGTCACCAAAGCACGACGGCGCGCAAAGCTGCTCGCGCACCGATTGCGACGCCTGCACTACCCGCAGAGGCGCTCGATGCACGGAAATCACGCGAGCGGGCGCCAGGCGGTCTTGGCGGCCATCCGTAAAGCGCTGGATATCAAAGGCATTCATGACCCGGCGGCGCGCGCCCGCTGGGAACGCGGGATGGACCTGGTCGCCCGCCGCGAGTCCAATTACAACGCAAACGCGATCAACAACTGGGATTCCAACGCGGCGCGGGGAACCCCCAGCAAGGGTGCCTTTCAATTCATCGCGCCCACGTTCGCGGCCTACCACCAGCCAGGGACCTCGCGCGACATTCACAACCTCGTCGCGCAGGCATGCGCGTTCATCAACTACGCGATGGGCCGCTACGGGGTCGCGGTCGACGCGTCGAATCTCGCCGATCGGATTCAGCAGGCCGATCCTCGCCGATCACCCAAGGGGTACTGAGCATGCCGCTGAGTTTGTCTAATCGCGACCAGAACTCCGGGCACCTGTTCTACAACCGGCGGCTGCGGGCGGCGACCACCCGGTTCTCGGTCCGCATGAAACACGACGACCGCAAGCAGACGGCCGCGCTGATGCTGTCCATACTCCTCGTGGCTATCGCCTCGGGCTGGATGCTTCTGCTGAACGTGCTGAAACCCACTGGCATCGTGGGCGATTCGGCGATCATCGGCGACCGCGACTCCGGGGCGCTCTACGCCAAGATCGACGGTCGGCTCTACCCGGCGTTGAATTTGACCTCCGCGCGGCTGGCGACGGGAACGGCGAACCAGCCGACGTGGGTGAAACCCGCTGAGATAGCGAAGTATCCGACCGGGCCACTGGTCGGTATCCCCGGCGCGCCGGCGGCGATGCCGGTCCATCGGGGCGCCACCTCGGCCTGGGCGGTGTGCGACACCGCCGGACGCCCGCGCAGCCCGGAAAGGCCCGTGGTGACCTCGATCGCCGGCCAGCTCGACGCCTACGATCGCGCCACTCCGCTGCGCGACGACGCCGGGCTGCTGGTCACGTTCGAGGGCAACACCTTTGTCATCTGGGGCGGCAAACGCTCCCAGATCGATCCGGTCAACCGGGCGGTCACGCTGAGCCTGGGGCTCGACCCGGGAGTGACGCTGCCGGTGGAGATTTCGCGGGCCCTGTATGACGCGTTGCCGGCGACCGAGCCGCTCGGCGTCCCGCAAGTGCCCCTGGCGGGGACCCCGTCGACATGGGTCTCGGGATCACAGGTGGGCGCGGTGCTGCAGGCCCAAACCGCCAGCGGCGGCAAGCAGTTCTACGTCCTGCTGCCCGAGGGCGTGCAAAAGATCACCAGCTTCGTGGCCGACCTGTTGCGCAGCGCCAACTCCTACGGGTCGACGGCGCCGCGCGTGGTGACCCCCGACGTGCTGGTCAACATCCCCGAGGTGACGTCGCTGGCCGTCGACTACTACCCGACCAAGCGCCTGAATTTCATTGACACGGCGGCCGATCCGACCACCTGCGTCGGCTGGGAGAAGGCGTCGACGGATCCGCGGGCGCGCGTCGTGGTCTATAACGGGCGCGGCCTGCCGACACCGTCCTACCTGGACAACCGCATCGTCCATTTGGTGCGTGACGACAACGACCCGGCATCGGTAGTCGCCAACCAGGTGCTGGTGTTGCCGGGCGCGGCGAACTTCGTGACATCGACCAGCGGCGTGGTCACCTCGGACTCGCGTGAATCGCTGTTCTGGGTGTCCGACAACGGGGTTCGGTTCGGGATCGCGAACGACGAGACCACGCTGCGGGCCCTCGGGCTTGATCCGGGCTCGGCGGTCCAGGCGCCCTGGCCGCTGCTGCGGACTTTCGCTGCGGGTCCCGCGCTGTCTCGGGAGGCAGCGCTTTTGGCGCGCGACACTGTGCCGGCGCTGGGCAAGGTGGCTGTGGTGACGACATCGGCGAAGCCGGGAGGCTAGAGAATGTCCAAGAAAGCGTTCCCCATCAACCGCGTCAAGATCGAGCCGCCGAAACCGGTTCGGGTGGCCCCCAGCGCGCCCATCGCGCTGCCGGAACGCGAGCCCCGCAACATCTGGGTGATGATCGGTGTGCCGGCGCTGATCGTCGCGCTCATCGGCACCATCGTCATGCTCTATGTCTCCGGCGTCCGCAGCCTGACCACCGGCTTCTTCCCACTGATGGGCATCGGCGCCTTCAGCATGCTGGCGTTCTCCGGACGCTTCGGCCGAGCCCGCAAGATCACCTGGGGCGAAATGGAAAAGGGCCGCCGACGCTACCTTCGCGACCTCGACAGCAACCGCGACGAAATCCAGACCGCCGTGTGCGCGCAACGCGAGTGGCAGAACTCCGTGCACTCCGACCCACGCGGCCTAGGCGCCATCATCGGCGGCCCACGCATGTGGGAACGCGGCCGCGCCGACGCGGACTTCCTGGAGGTACGGCTCGGCACAGGGGTCCAGCACGCCCCTGACTCGGTGCTGTCGGTGACCTGGCCCGACATCGCGTCCGACGAGGAGCTCGAACCCGTCACCGGGCAGGCGCTGCGCGATTTCATTTTGGAGCAGCGCAAGATTCGCGACATCGCCAAGGTGGTGAACCTGCGGTCGGCGCCCGGATTCAGCTTCGTGGGCGAGGACCTGGACCGGCTGCGGTCACTGATGCGCTCCGTGTTGTGCTCGCTGGCGGTGTTTCACAACCCGCGCGACGTCAAGCTGATGGTGGTGACCCGCAACCCCGAGGTGTGGTCGTGGATCGTGTGGCTGCCGCACAACCTGCACGACGAACTGTTCGACGCGTGCGGTTTTCGGCGCCTGGTCTTCGCCACGCCGGAGGAACTCGAAGAGACCCTGGGCGCCGAGCTGCACATGAAGGGCAAGCGCGGCGCCTGGACTCCGCTGGCCGCGGCCAGCCCCACCGCCATGGGCTCGGCCCTGGAAACCGCCACGGACACCGTCGATTTGGGACCACACCTGGTAATCGTCGACGACAACACCGGCAGCCCCGACGCCTGGGAGAGCGTCGTCGGCCAGGTCGGCAAGGCGGGAATCACCCTGCTGCGCATCGCCTCACGCGTCGGCACCGGCGTGGGCTTCGCCACCGACCAGGTGTTCGAGCTCAGCGAGCGGCACAGCTCACCCAACGGCTCGGTCAACGGCGAAGTGGCCCTGCGCCGGAACGGATCGGACTCCGACGGGGAAGACGGCCGCCCCGCGCCCCTGCTGCGCGTGCGCAACAAGTTCTTCGCGCACGCCGACCAGCTTTCGGTGCACCGCGCCTACCGCTACGCGCGCGCGATGGCCCGCTGGTCACCGACCAGCCGCAGCGAGATCGCCGATTCCGTCAGCGGCGCAACCGAATTGCTGCGCGCCCTGGGGATCAGCGACCCGCGCGACCTGGACGTCGACCGGCTATGGGCCGAGCGGCGCGGCCGCGGCGACGAGCGCTGGTGCGAGGTCCCGGTCGGGGCCAAACCCAACGGCGAGCTGCAGAACATCACCATCCGCGCCAAGGACTTCGGCGGCTTCGGTTTCCACTCGGTGGTGATCGGCACCAGCGGGTCCGGCAAGTCTGAGTTCTTCTTGTCGCTGGTTTACGGCATCGCGCTGACCCACTCCCCGGAGACGTTCAACGTCATCTTCGTCGACATGAAGTTCGAGTCGGCGGCCCAGGACATCCTGGGCATCCCCCACGTGGTGGCCGCGCTGTCCAACCTCGGCAAGGACGAGCGCCACCTGGCCGAGCGGATGCGCCGGGTCATCGATGGTGAGATCAAACAGCGCTACGAGCTTTTCACCTCGGTGGGCGCCCGCGACGCGAACGACTACGAGGAGATCCGCCTCGCCGGACGCGACCTGCCCCCGGTACCGGTGCTGCTCGTCATCGTCGACGAGTACCTGGAGCTGTTCGCCAACCACGAGAAGTGGATCAACCTCATCATCCACATCGGTCAGGAAGGCCGCGGCGCCAACGTGTTCTTCATGCTGGGCGGCCAGCGCCTGGACCTGTCCTCGCTGCAAAAGGTCAAGTCCAACATCGCCTTCCGCATCGCGCTGCGCGCCGAGTCCGGCGACGACAGCCGCGAGGTGATCGGCTCGGACGCCGCCTACCACCTGCCGTCGAAGGAGAACGGCTTCGGCCTGCTGAAGGTGGGGCCGCGCGATCTGGAGCCGTTCCGCTGCTTCTACCTCTCCGCCCCGTTCGTGGTGCCGAAGACCAAGGAAGTCGCCGAGACGGTCGACATGACGCTGACCAAGCCCCGCCTGTACAACTGGCAGTTCCAGCCGTTGGACGCCGCGGACGCCACGGCGTTGGAAGCCGCCGCCGCCGTGGACGCCGAGCCCGACGAATTCCTGTACTACGACGACGGTTTCAAGCGGAAGAAGATCGTGGACGTGCTGCGGGAGTCGTTGCACAACGTGCCGCACCGCTCGCCGCGCCGGCCGTGGCTGGAGCCCCTGGAGGATCCGGAGCCGATCGACGTTCTGGTCGCGGGTTACCGGGGCAAGCCCTGGCACGTCGACTACGGGCAAAACCCGGGCCTGATGTTCCCGGTGGGTGTCATGGACATCCCCGAAGAGTCCAAGCAGGTGGTGCACGCGGTCGACGCGCTGCGCAGCAACGTGATCGTGGTCGGGGCCAAGCAGCGCGGCAAGACGACCACCTTGATGACGCTGATGTGTTCGGCGGCAACGATGTACAGCCCGGCCCGCGTCACGTTCTTCTGCATCGGCGGGGCGACCCTCGCGCAGGCCGCGTCGTTGCCGCACGTCACCGACATCGTGTCGCCGAAGGACGCCGAGGGCATCGAACGCATTTTGAGCAGCATGGACGCGCTGATCGATGCCCGCGAAGACTCGTTCCGGCGGCTCAAGATCGACCTCGACGGGTTCCGCGAGCGCCGGTTCGCGCCCGGCAGCGACGGGCTGGGCGGCACCGACGCGAACGACCCGTTCGGCGATGTCTTCGTGGTGGTGGACGACTACGACGATCTGTATTCGAAGGACACCGTTCTGGGTGACCGCATCATCTCGTTGAGCAGCCGGGGTCCCGAGTACGGGGTGCACGTCATGTGCAGCGCCGGCGGCTGGATTCACGGGCAACGGCAAAGCCTGCTGCAAAACGCCACGGCGCGAATCCAATTGCGCTTGGCAGATCCGAGCGAAAGCCAGATGGGGCACTCGTCGCTCGAGTCGCGCGACGCGGCCCGCCGGACACTGAACCGCCCCGGCTTTGGTCTGACCGACAGCCTGCACGAGCTGCGCGTCGGCGTGCCGGCCCTGTCCGACCCGGCGACCGGCGCGATGGTCAGCATCGTGGACGTCGGAGCCCGCATCGCGGACGTCGCCGGCGTCACCAAGCACGCAACCCTGCAGCGGCTGCCGCAGCGGGTGGAACTCAAGGCGATCCTGGAATACGAGGCCGCCCACCCGACCGGCGACCATCTGTCGATCTCTTTTGCTATCGGAGAGCGCCACGAACTCGGGCCGGTGCCGATCAAGCTGCGCGAAAGCCCGGGCGTGATGATCCTGGGCCGGCAGGGCTGCGGAAAAACGTTGTCGCTGGTCTCAATTGGCGAGGCGATCATGAATCGCTTCAGCCCCGAGGAAGCGCAGCTGACCCTGATCGACCCCAAGACCGCCCCGCACGGCCTGCGCGATCTGCACGGGCCGGGCTACGTGCGGGCCTACGCATACGACCAGGACGAGATCGACGAGGTGATCACCGCCTTGGCGCAGCAGGTGCTGCTGCCCCGGCTGCCTCCCAAGGGTCTGAGCCAGGAGGAGCTGCGCGCGCTCAAGCCGTGGGAAGGGCCGCGGCACTTCGTGCTCATCGACGACATCGGAGACCTGCGCCCGGATCAGAGTTACCCGCCCAAACCGCCGGTGGGAGCCGCATTGTGGAAGCTGATGGAACGTGCCCGCCAGATCGGCCTGCACGTGTTCACCACCCGCAACAGCGCGAACTGGGCGACGCTGCAAATGGATCCATGGATCAGGTTCCAGAACTCGGCGAAAGTCGCCCAGCTCTACATGGACAACGACCCGCAGAACCGGATCAACCGCAACGTGCGCGCCCAGGCGCTCCCACCGGGACGCGGCCTGCTGGTGAGCGCCGACGGCGACGTCGAAGGCGTGCTGGTCGGGCTGCCGTCGACGTTCACACCCCCGCCGCAGTAAGCAGCTGCGGCTCAGGCGTTTTCACCGCCTCGGCCATGGCGCGGCGGGGCGGACGGCTCGGCCACCAGAACCACCGGCCCAGCAGCGCCACGATGGACGGCACGACGAACGCCCGCACCACCAGGGTGTCGAGCAACAGCCCGACGGCGATCGTCGTGCCAATCTGGGCGATGCTGAGCACGCTGCTGCTCAGCAAGGCCAGCATGGTCAGACCGAAGACGATGCCCGCGACCGTGACCACTCCGCCGGTGCCGCCGAAAGCGCGAATGATGCCGGTGCGCAGGCCCGCCGCCGCCTCCTGCTTGATGCGCAAGGCGAGCAACAGGTTGTAGTCCGCGCCGACGGCGATCAGCGCGATGAACGCGATCGGGGCGACGGACCAATGCAGATCCTGATGAAGCAGGTGCTGCCAAATCAGCACGCTGGCACCGACGGCCGAGGCGTAGGACAACACGACGGTGCCGACGACGACGAGTCCGGCGACCGGGCTGCGCAGCATCGCGGTGACGATCAAGAAGATGAGCACCAGCGCGGCGCCGACCAGCAGCGTGGTGTCACTGGCGACGAAGCGCTGCAGATCGGCGGTCACCGGCCCGACGCCGGCGAGGTCGACCTCCAGCGGCGTCAGGGTTCCCTCCTTGGTGGCCTCCTTGATGGCGGCGCGAACCTGGTCCGCCCGGTTGGCCCCATCGGCGCCCCACTCCGACCCGTCGCCGTAGACGAGAAGGTAAGCGGCGCGTCCGTTCTCGGAGACCAAATGGCCGAGCACGGCCGTGTAGCGCGGATCGGTCAGCGCGCGCTGCGGCATGTAGAAGTCCGCCGCGGCGCTGCCCTGAAATTGCGTGGCGATCTCGTTCATGTAGTCGGTCAACTGACGCATCTGCGGGCCGAGCGTGTCGGTGAGCTCGAGCAGGTCATGGGCGGCCGAACGTGCCTGCCCCAACGCCCCTTTCATCGCGGACACACTTTGCGGCAGGCCGGCCATCGCCGTGGCGGCCGTGCTGGAGCCGCTGGTCAGTTTCGTCGCGCCGGCATCGAGCCGCGCGGAGGTCTGCACCAGGCTGTCGACCGGCTGCAGCACCCGGTCCACCGTCGAGCAGATCGGATTGGCGGCGCAGTCGGGGGTCCGCCCGACGATGTCGCGCAGCGGGTCGAGATAGCCCGACACCGTCGTGACATTGCGCTGCAAGCCGTCCATCCCGGCGCGCATGTCTTCGGCGGCCCCCGACATGTCGGCCAGCCCCGCACTGCCGCCGCGCAACCCATTGCCGAGACCGTCGACCGCGGCCTGAGTCTGCGCCAGCGCGCCGTCCAGCTCGGAGACCCGCTGCAGGCGACGGGTCAGCGAGTCCATGGTGTCGCCGAACTGACGGCCCAGCACGCCCGCCTGATAGCTGAGCGTGGCCTGTTCGGGCACCTTGCCGTCGGGGCGGCTCGCGGACTGGACCGCGCGCACACCCGGTAGGGCCATGATGTGGCGGGTGACCCGCTCGATCGCGATCAAACCGGCCGGGTTGCGCAGGTCGTGATCCGCCTGGATCGCGATGACGTCCGGCAACAGCGCGTTCGCCGAAAAATGCCGGTCGGCGCTGGCATAGCCGCGGTTGGAGTCGGTGGACGACGGCGTGGCCGCGGGCTCGTTGAAGCCGACGCGCATCCCGGCCAGCGGCAGCGCGGCCAGCAGGGTCAATCCCAGCGCGGCAACCAGAATCGGCCCGGGCCAGCGGGCCACGGCGGTGCCGACCCGGCGCCAGCGCCGCGCCGTTCTCGATGGGCGCGGTTCGAGATACCCGCGTCGCACGGCCAGACCCATCAGCGCGGGCGTCAGGGTCAGCGCGGCCACCATCGTCGCCAGAATCCCGATGGCGCAGGGCAATCCGGCGCTGCGGAAAGCGCCCACATGGGCGAACACCAGGCATGCCAGCGCCACCGACACGGTCAGCGCCGATCCGATCACGACGGGCGCGACGGAACGGTAGGCCTGCGTCAGCGCCCGCTCCGGCGGGATGCCGTGGCGGCGGCCTTCGTGATAGCGCCCGACCAGGAAGATCGCGTAATCGGTGCCGGCGCCCAACGTCATCGCCGCCATGAGCGCCACCGAAAACAGCGACACCTCAACGACATTGGCCCGGCCCAGCGCGGCGACGATCGCGCGGGCCAGCGCCAGCGCCAGCCCGACCGAGATCAGCGGAATCGCGGCGGCTACCGGCGAGCGGTACACCATCAGCAACAGCAGCAGGATGAGACCGATGGTGGCTGCGGTGATTCCGAGCATCTGCCGGTCGATCGCGGAGAACTCGTCGACGATCGTGGCGCCGGGACCCGTGACATGGACTTCGAGGCCGGCCGGCGGCGACAGGGTCTGGATGGCGGCGCGCACGGAATTCACCGAGTCGCGTGCCTGGGAGGTGCCGAGCATTCCTGCGAGCCGCACCATCACGCTGACGGCCCGACCGTCGGAGCTCTGCGCGCCGGCGGCCGTCGCGGGTTGCGACCAGAGATCGGTCACCGCATACACGTGACGGTGATCGGAACCCAGCTTCGTCGTCAGCGCATCATAGAACTGGCGGTCGCCCGGGGCCAGCCGCTGATCGCGTTCCAGCACAACGTAAACGAAGTTGTTGCTGGGCGTCTGGTTGAACAGCTGGGCCGCCCGGGCGGCGGCCACCGCGCTCGGTGCCTCGGGGGGCATGAAGGAGCGCGCGTGGGAGTCGACGACTCGCTCCAGTTGGGGGACCGCCAGATTGGCGGCGGCGGCCGCCAGCACCCATAGACCGACGACCAGAACCGCGTACCGACCGGTCAGTCGCGCAAGCAATCCGGTGCGGTCATGCAACGGTCTGCCGATCGCCGGTCGGGCCGCCGAAGAGGCCCACCGCCACGTGTTCGCCGCGAGACAGTGACCGCACCCGGATCGACCGGCGCGAGCCGATCTTCACCAGAGCGTGCAGGCCGGGCTCGGCGGCTTCGAGATCGGCCCGCACCTGTTCGGCCGACGCGCCCTCGTAGGCCGCCTGGTCCAGCTTGGCCACCAGCATGGTGATCCAGCGCTGGCCGAGCGAGAGCATCAGGCCTTCCTCGTCGCCGAACAGCTCGGGCACCTCGGATGAGTTGTCGATCAACGCAAGTGCCGCCTGCGGGTCCGTGTCGGCGGCCTTGATCACTTCGGCCATGAAGGCCATGCGGTCGTGCAGCAGTGTCCATGTCATGACTCGACGTTAGGAATGCGGGCCCTGGCTGCGCGTCGTGCCGAAGTGCAGTCTTTGTCTCCTACCACGGGCGGAGACCGGCGCCGACCCCAGCAGGATGTGGCGGGACGCCCAGCTCTTCTAGGATTGGACGATGTTGCGCGCCGCAGCCGATCACCTGCGGGAGCAGCTTCGCCGACGCAGCGAGCTGCTTCCCGTCGGCATCACGTGGACGTCGCTGATCGCCGTCGATGTCAGCCTCGTGCTCGGCGGCGTGATCGGGACGCTGCAGCGGCCCGCGGCCGACCTGCCCGTGTCGCTGTCCGCGTTCGCCCTGGCCCTGTCAACCGAGCTGGCGTTCTTCGTTTTCAACATGAAGATCACGCCGGGGCCGTTGTGGGCGACCTGGTCGGCGGCCACCGCGCTGACGCTGTTCGGCACGTCGACGCCCATACAGGCCGATTTCGCACCGGCGTTGTTAATCCTGATGGTCTTGGTCGTCGCGACGTTGGCCTCGGTTCTGGCCGGCTTGCTGGCGGCCGTCTCGGCGGCCGCGCTGTTGCTCACGGCGTCCGCGCTGCACCGCCTCGACGCGATCGCGTTGTACCTGGGTTTCATCGCGGTGGGCTGGCTACTGGGCTACGTGATGCGCGCCCAGCGGCTGCTGCTGGCCGAACAAATCGAGGCGCAGAACTTGTTGGCCGAGCACGCCGCCGCCGACGAACGCCGCCGCATCGCGCGCGAAGTGCACGACGTCATCGCGCATTCGCTCAGCATCACCCTGTTGCACGTGACGGGCGCGCGCCGCGCGCTGCAGCAGGATCGCGACGTCGATGACGCAGTCGATGCGCTGGAGCAGGCCGAGAAGCTCGGCCGCCAGGCGATGGCCGACATCCGCCGCACCGTCGGCCTGCTCGACAACTGGCCGACCAAAACGGCGCAGACCACGCCCGAACCCGGCATCGACGACGTCCCGGCGCTCGTCGCGGGCTTTCAGCAAGCGGGCCTGGCCGTCACGCTGTGCGTCGAAGGGCCCACGGACCACGTCTCGGCCGCGGTGGGTCTCGCGCTCTACCGCATCACCCAGGAGTCGCTGGCAAACATCGCCAAGCACGCGCCGGAGTCGAAAGCCAGTGTGGTGCTCGATATTTCGCCGGTGTCGGCACGGCTCGCGGTCAGCAATCTGCTCCCGGCCGCCTTGGTGGCCGCGAAATCGGCGGAGGGGCGTGGCTTGCGCGGCATGCGCCAGCGCGTCGACCTGCTCGGCGGCGCCCTCGACGTCGGCCCGACCCGGGACGGGTGGTCGGTGCGCGCCGAGATCCCGCTGCATGAAGGCGACACCACCTGGCGCCCGCGGTGGTGCAAGCTGTGACCGACCCGGCGCCCGAGATCACCGTCCTCCTCGTGGACGACCAAGACCTGGTGCGTTCGGGCCTGCGCCGAATCCTGCGCCGCAAGGACGGTTTCGTCATCGTCGCGGAGTGCGCCGACGGTGACGAGGTGCCCGCCGCGGTGGCCGAGCATCGACCCGACGTCGTCGTGATGGATCTGCGGATGCGCCGCGTCGACGGCATCGAGGCGACCCGCAGGCTGGGCGGCAGGCCGCCGGTGCTTGCGCTCACCACCTTCAACGAGGACGAGCTGCTGTCGGGGGCGCTGCGCGCCGGGGCGGCCGGTTTCGTACTCAAAGACTCCTCGGCCGAGGAGTTGATCCGCGCGGTGCGCGCGGTCGCCAGGGGAGACAGTTACCTGGATCCCGCGGTGACCTCGCGGGTGCTCACCACCTACCGCAAGGCGGCTCCCGGCCCGCGCGGCGCGGCGATCGCCGAGCTGACGACCCGCGAGCTCGACGTCCTGACATTGATCGGCCAGGGCCTGTCCAATACCGAAATCGCCGGCAAACTCTGCATTTCCGGCGTCACCGTCAAGAGCCACATCGGGCGGATCTTCGGCAAGCTCGACCTGCGCGATCGCGCGGCCGCGATCGTCTATGCGTACGACAACGGCATCGTCGCCCCGCGCTGAGGAGCTACAGCGGCGCCGTCGGCTCCGCGAGGTTCAGCAGGAGGTAGGCCATGCACACCAGGAAGTTCAGCACCACCATGACCAGGCCCGCGAACATCAGCGATCGGGCGCCGCGTTGCCGGAGCCGCTTGTACCTGGCGGCGCGAGACTCGCGGTCGAGCCGGATCGCGATCAACGCAAAATTCAGGTTGATCATTTCGTGAGCGGCCAGCGGCGCGCCCTCCAGCATTGCCCGCAGCCGCTCCGGCGCCGTGCGGACGCCCACCCGCGCGAAACGGTGGCACAGGCGCCGCTCCCGCCTGCGGCGGAGTGTGTGATACGGCAGCCGTAGCTGCCGCGCAAGTTGCCCTCGATCGTCCCCCCAGGGGTAAGACGGGGTCATCACAAGCGGGATTCTAAATCGCCCGAGGGCACTTTCGCCCTGTGTACACGAACTATGTTGCGACAGATCATTTCGCCGCGCCGCCGCTCATTTGCTGGGCGGCCGGCAGGTCGAGGTAGCGCTCCAGGTTGCGGTGCATGTTGATCACGCGGCGTTCCTCGCTGGACAACACCAAGTGAGTGAAGCCGGGTTGGTGCATGCCGCGCTGCAGGCCGGGGAGCACCGCGATGTCCTGGGTGAGCACGACGCCCGGCTCGGCCGCGTCGGCGGCCATGCGCACATCGGCCGGCTTGGCGCGCGGCGCGCCCGGCGGCATCCGGGTCGTCAAGAACATCACCAGCTCGCCCTTATCGGGGTCGGCGCCCGGGCGCGAACACATGACGGTCAGGTGGTCGGCGTTGGCTAGCAGGGTCATGTTGGGGAACACGTTGTACTGGTGCAATCGGGTCATTCGGTCGGTGTCGGCCCAGTTGAGATCGACGCCGCGGCCCGCGGCGAAGGCCCGGGTTCGCTCGGCGATCAGTTCGGCCACCGTCTGCCCGGGCCGGCGTTCGTCGGCGGGAAACGGTGTGCCCTCGGCCGCGCCCATCAGCGCTCCCTGCGTGTAGACGTAGGCGTCCCACACCTCTTCGTCGGTCAGCGTGCCGCGCAGGCGAGGGCTCGGCACGCCGTAGGGCTGATCCGACTTTCCGGTATGGCCCCAAATCCGTTGCGGCGCATGGGTGTCGTCGACGCAACGCAGCAGCTCGGGATGCAGGGTCTGGATGTGGTAGGTCTCGCTGTAGCCGTCCGCGATCGTCTTCCAATTGGCGTCGACGTCGACCGTGAGCGTGGCGTAGCAGCGGAAATCCTCCAGCCGGCACCAGGCGATGTCGTCGGGCACCGCCTCCAGGTATTCGATCAGGGGCATCGCGTCGAGGTCGAGGTTGACGAAGACGAGCCCCGCCCACGTCTCTACCCGGGCCGGTATCAGCGGAAAGTCGGACATGCGCAGCGAGCCGAAGCCCTTGCGGTTCGGCACCCGCTTCAGCGCGCCGGCCAGGTCCCAGGTCCACCCGTGATAGCCGCACTTGAGTTCGCGCAGGCCCGAACCCGAGCCCGTGCACAACGAGTTGCCGCGATGCCGGCACACGTTCTGGAACGCGCGGATCTCCCCGTCGTCGTCGCGGACGATCAGCACCCCGTACGGCCCGCAGCGGTACTCGAAATAGTCACCGGGCGCCGCGATGTGGTCGACCATGCACGCGAGCTGCCACACCCTCGGCCACATCCGCTCCACCTCGAGTGCGGCGAAGGCCGGGGAGTAGTACCGCTCGGCCGGCACCAGCGTCGGGTTCTCCGGCGGCGTGCCGATCGCATCCTCCTGGACGTGCGAGCGGGTGCGCGTCGGGTTGCGGGCGGCCGTTGCCATGGTTCGGAGCTCTCAGCGGGCTCCGCGAACCAGGCGTCCGGGGCGGGCCCCGGTGTCGACGTCCTTGCGGCGGGTGACGGTCCCGCTGACGATGGTCGCCGCATAACCGCTGGCGCCCTGCAGGATCCGGTTTCCCCCGGCCGGCAGGTCGAACGCCATCGCCGCCGGGTGCAGCCTCAGCGCGTCCATGTCGATGACGTTGATGTCGGCCTTCTTGCCGGGTTCGATGGTGCCGCGGTCGGTGAGGCCGAACAGATGCGCGGTGTCACGGGACTGTTTGCGGATCACGTATTCCAGCGACAATTTCTCGCCCCGCTTACGGTCCCGCGCCCAGTGCGTCAGCAGGAACGTCGGATAGGAAGCGTCGCAGATCATCCCGCAGTGCGCGCCGCCGTCGGACAGCCCGAGCACGCCGGCGGGGTGCAGCATCATCTCGCGGATCGCGTCGCAGTTTCCGTCGGCGTAGTTGAACAGCGGCAGCATCAGCATGTTGGTCGCGTCGGACTCGAGCATGAGGTCGTACAGCGTGGACAGCGGGTCCTCACCGCGGGCCTGGGCGATCGCGGCGACGGTGCGGTCCGGGGTGGGCTCGTAGTCAGGCGGGTTACCCAGCGAGTAGAGCCGCCCCAGCGAGTGCTGCACCAAAGCGAACATCCCGTCGAACAACAGGGTCGGGTCCACCGGCAGGTCGTCCTCGGACAGGATCGCCGCCTTCACCGCGGGATCGGCGAGCCGCCGTGCGAGCTCCTCGCGGCTGCACTCGGCCTTCAACCGGCGGTACGTGGGCCGGTGGCTGAAGCCGTGGTGGCCCTGGAAACCGATCATCATGCCGAACGGGCGCGCCGCGATCTGCGGATACAGGCGCGCGCCCGCGGCGTGTGCGTCCGCGGACAGGTCCAGCATCTCGCGCCACAGGTTCGGATCGGCGTCCACCTGGATCAGCGCGAACGACACCGGGCGGTCGATCTCGCCGCTCAGCCGTCGCATCCAATCGAGCTCCTTCTTGGGGCCGATGATGTCTTCACCCGCGGCGCCCTGCGGGGCCAGCTCGAACACCGCCTGGCCGCCGGCGGCCATGGCGCGGCCGAGGCCGAACAGTTCTTCCTCGGCGGCGAACGTGCCGGGTACGGGCTCGCCGTCCATCGCGCGGTGCCCCATCGTGCGTGACGTCGAGAAGCCGAGCGCGCCGGCCTCGATCGCCTCGCGGACCAACCGGCCCATCGCCTCAATGTCGTCGGGGGTCGCGGGCTCGTTGCGCGCACCCCGCTCGCCCATCGCGTAGGCGCGGATCGCGCCGTGCGCGACCTGGCTGCCCACGTCGACGGAGAACTTGTGCTTGTCGATCGCGTCGAGGTACTCGGGGTAGGTTTCCCAACCCCACGTGATGCCCTCGGTCAGCGCGGTGCCGGGGATGTCTTCGACGCCCTCCATCAGTTCGATCAGCCACTGCTCGGTGCCGGGCCGCACGGGCGCGAAGCCGACGCCGCAGTTACCGGTCACGATCGTCGTGACGCCATGGCCGCTGGACGGCTCCAGCAGGCCGTCCCAGGTCACCTGGCCGTCGTAGTGGGTGTGGATGTCCACGAAACCGGGGGCCACCACATGCCCTGTCGCATCGATGGTTTCGGCCGCCTCCCCGCCCATCTCGGGCCCGTCAGCGGAGCGGCGGACGACGTCGACGATCTTGCCGCCCTTGATACCGATGTCGGCGCGGTAGCGCTCGGCTCCCGTGCCGTCGACGATGGTTCCACCGGTGATTTTGAGGTCGAACATGAGACTCCTCTTCGCCGCCGCGGGCTGTCTCGGAGGGCTGAGCGGAAGGCATACCGCATTTCGCTACGGTAGGTAGCGTAACTCGTCGCGCGGCGAAGGCAATAGCTTCAGCGGAATTCGCACGCCCTACAGAGAACTCTTCAGGGCGGCGACGGTTTCCAGGTCGTCGAGCGCGGCGACGCCCCGGCGCAGGCCTTCCATGGCGATGTCTTCGACCTGCATTCCGCCCATCCCGGTGGTGATCAGCGGGGCGACATAGGCATACAGCGCGCCCTGGCGGAACCGCAGCCACAGGTCGTCGCGGTCCAGCTCGGGGCCTCCCGCCGCCACCAGCGCCCGCCGGTAGTCGTCGAGCAGCTCGCGTTGGCTGGCCCGCCGGTCTTCCGGGGTCAGGCTGGTGATCAGGGTGTAGGCGAGCTCGCGGCTGGGGTGCCCGCGTCGCACCGCCTGCCAGTCCAGCAGCCCGGCCTTGCCGCCGTGGAAGTACATGTTGCCGGGATGGGCGTCGCCGTGCATGACGGTGTGCGGGGGAGTGTCGATGAGCGCGGCCACGTCGCGGTAGTTGTCGGCGATGAACGCCCCGTTCTCGACCGGGATCGTGGTCCGCTCGGCAAGGCGCTTGATCGAGGTGTGCATCAGCGAGCCGGTCAACAACGACGTCACGTCGCCGGACGGCGTGTACAGCCAGCCCAGCGGCCCACGCCCGTCGCGCGGCAGCCGGTCCCAGAACGTGGCGTGCAGTTCGGCCAGCAGTTCGACGATGAGGCCGGCCTGGTCGGTCGAGAGCGGGTGCAAGGTGTCGGGGAACTCGCACGACTCTGCCGGGAGATCCTCCAGCACCAGCAGGTACCGGCCCGTCCACGGGTCGAAGGCCGCGCCGTAGCAGTAGGGAACGCCGATGACCTGCGGCGCGAGCTGGCGGTAGAAACGCACCTCGGTGTGCCCGAGCCGGCCGAGCTCACCCATCAGGCGGGTGGCGGCGGTCTGCGCCGCGACCTTGACGAACACCGACTCCGGGACGTTCTTGCCGGTCAGCACCAGCCGCGCGCGCGAGGACGTGCCCGCGTCCCTGCTCAGCACGCGCACCGACCGGACGGTGGTTCCCATGACGCGGGACAGGACCGCGGGATCGATCTCGTCGGCCGATCGAGGCAAGCCGAACCGGCCGCCCACCAGCGCGTCGGTCGCCACCCGGCCCGCGCCCCGGCCCAGGTGCGCGGCCAGGCCGACGAAGGAGAAGGCTTGTCCCACAGGGTTTTTCATGTCCATCCATCCCGGCTCTCAACCCGACGCCGGTGCTGCGCCAGCGACACCGACGCCGTCGGAGAAATCCAATCGAACATCTGGACATCAGACAATATACGATTATTGTCTGATCTGTGGAACCAGGGCCCTCACCACGAGCTGTTCGACGAATTCGCGTTTGTCGGCCGCGGGGCGGTAGCGCCACGAGGGCGCCAGCAGGAAAAGGGTCGCGGCGTGCAGCCACTGGACGATCGAGCGGAAATCGACGTCCGGGTAGAGCAGCCCGGCCGCCTTCCAACGGTCGAGCAACGGCCCGTAATGCCGCAACAGCAGTTCGACGATCGGTTCGGAACCCTTCTCGAGCGCCGAGGCCACCGCGGTGCTCTCGGCCGCGAACAGCGCTTCGTTCAGCGGGTTGCCGTCCACGGATTCCACCCTTGCCAGCACCATCTCGGGCACCGACCGAACGGGGTCGTCGGGTGCGGGCAGCGAGCGCACCAACTCGCCGAGCGCGGTGTCGATCCGCGCCAGCATCAATCCCAGCAGGACGTCGTCGCGACCGGGAAAGTAGCGGTACACCGTCGAGCGCGACACCTCGGCCTCGTCGGCGACTTCGCCCATGCGGAACTGGGTGTTGCCGCGCCGGACGATGCAGCGCCCGGCGGCATCCAGGATCCGTCTACGGGCCTCCTCGTCGTCGAGGATCGCGCGGTCGTCGCCCCACCGCCGGCTCGGTTCCATGGCGGCGATGTTACGGGATGCGTTGTGCTGCTTCGGTATCGGATGCCAATTTGCCCCGGCCGCAGTCCCTTGCCGAAACGCCTTGCGGCGCAACGACAAACCCCGCCAGAAAGGCCGAATGATGGCGTATTCCGCCGCCGACGAGTCGTTCACCCACCAGCTCCCCAGCACGTTCGACCAGGTGCACAACGCCGACCCGACGTGGTCGGATCGCTGCTACTTCTTCGCCGCGTCGCCGGACGGCACCTTGCTGCTGGCCAGCGGCTACGGCAACAACCCGAACACCGGCACCGGGCTGGGCTACGTCAAGGTCAGCCTCGCCGACGGCCGGCACTGGGACCTGCTGTCCGGGCGGCCCGTCACCGGCGATGACCGCGGCGACCTGAGCGCCGGACCGATGCGCTGGACCTGCGTCGAGCCGCTGAAGAAGTGGCGGCTGGACGTCGAGCCCAACAACTCCGGGATCGAGTGGGAGCTCTACTACGAACCCACCGCGCCGATGTGGGAGCTGTTGCCCATGAAGGTGCGCGGCAAAAACGGCGAGTTGCTCGCCGATATGTACCACATGAAAGAACCCGGGCGATGGAGCGGCTGGGTGACGATCGATGGGGAACGCGTCAGCGTCGACGGCTTCCACGGCGGCCGCGACCGCACCTTCGGCGTGCGGGTCTCGGACAAGATCGACTTCTGGTTGTGGCTCGACGCCGGGTTCGACGACCACGCGATCGAAGCGTGGATCATCGAATCCTCCGACGGCACAGTCAATTACGTCGACGGCGGCATCACCTACGCGGATGGGAGGCTGTCGAAACGATTCGTCAAGATCGAGCACGATGTCGAATTCGACGGCGACCGCAAGCGACCCGCCCGCGCGATACTCGTGTTCACCGATGAAGCCGGCCAGGCCCATCGCGTGATCGCCGAGGCACCCCACCAGCAGGTCAACGCCTACTACGGCCTGCCGATGGCACACTGCCAATACGAAGACTTGGGTGGGGGCGCCTACTTCATTCATTTCGCCTGGGACAGCAGCGATCCCGACCAGCTGTCCGAGACCGAGAGCAGATCGATGGCGCTCGACCAGCTGATGCGATTCGAGCGGGGCGGCGAGACCGGTTGGGGCATCTTCGAATTGCTGATGGGCGGGCAGGGCTATGCCCGCTACCCCAACTGGACCGCGATGGACATGTCCGCCTTCACCCAGGACAAGACCCCGGTCGATCGCTTGCAGGAGGACAGCGACGGGGCGCGGCGATGACCCTGGACGCCGATCGGGAACGGCGGTTGACCGACTGGGTGCGCACCCAGGTGCGCGACGCCGACGACGTCCGCCTCGAGGGCATCGACCGGGTGAGCTTCGGGCACTCGGCGGAGATGATGACGCTCAGCGTCGTCACCCGGCGCGCCGGCCGCCACGACCGCCGCGACGTGGTGTTGCGGCTGCGGCCCAGACCACCCGCTCTGCTGGAGCCCTACGACCTCGGGCGCCAGTTCGCCATCCTGCGCGCCCTGGCCGGCACGCCGGTCCGCGTCCCGGCGGCGCTGTGGCTCGAACCGACCGGCGAGGTCCTCGGCCGGCCGTTCTTCGTGATGGAACACGTCGCCGGCGACGTGTACGAAATGGAGCCACCCACCGGTGCGGCCGACCACACGGTGGTTCGGATGTGCCAGAGCCTCGTCGAACAACTTGCCGCCATCCATACGGTCGACCTCACCCGGACCGGGCTGGCCACCCTGGACGACGGCGCCGACCACCTGGAGCGCGAACTGGACCACTGGGCCGCGGAGATGAACCGGGTCAAGCGCGACCGCCTGCCCGCCCTGGAGCGCCTTCATGGGGCCCTGCTCGCCGGCAAGCCGGACCCGTGCCCCACGGTTTCGCTGGTGCACGGCGACGCGAAGCCGGGAAACTTCGCCTTCACCGCCGGCGAGGTGAGTGCCGTCTTCGATTGGGAGATGACGACCGTCGGTGACCCGCTTACCGACATCGGCTGGCTGGAGATGCTGTGGATGCAGCCGGTAGGGATCAACAGCCACCCCGCGGCCCTGTCCATCGATGCCCTGCTGGCGCATTACGAATCGGCCAGCGGGATCAGCGTTGCCAACCGGCCCTGGTACCGGGCGTTCAACGCCTACAAGATGGCCGTCATCTGCCTCATCGGCGCGATGCTCGTCGAGGACGGCCACAGCGACGATCAAAAACTCGTGCTCGCCGCCTACGGCACCTCGCTGCTGACCAAAGCCGGGCTCACCGACCTCGGAATCGACGAACCCCTCGACGACGGGCCGGTGCTGCCGCGCGAAGACCGCATCGCGCAGGTGCTGGCCGGATAGGCGTTCAGGCGGTGCAGGCCGACCGGGTCAGGCCGGTCCAGATCAAGGTGACGCGGGTGCCCCGCGGTGTGCACTCGATGGCCGCCTCGTCGGCGAGCGCCTCCATCAACGGGATGCCGCGGCCACGCATCTGCGCGTTGCGCTGTGCCGGCACCTGCTGCCGCCAACGGCCGCGGTCGTCGACGGTCACGGCGAGGGTGTCGGAGCCGGCGTCGTAGGCCGCCCGCACATCCACGGTCCCGCGCTGCGTCGCGCCGACGTACGCGAACTCCGCGGCATTGGCGATCGCTTCGTTCACCGCGAGGAGCAGGTCGCTGAAGCGATCGGCGCACGGTGAGAAATACCGGTTCAACCAGGCGCCGAACTCGGCGCGGGTCCGGGCGGCGCTGCGTGCGTCGGCCGCCACGCCCGTTCGGACGAAAAGAGTGCGGTCATCGAGGTTCGACACGTTATGTGGCCGATCGAACCGACCCATCGCCCCCAGGTGTGTTCGCACTCGCGTCGAGGCTCATTCCCCGGCGATACCGCTCAGCGCGCCGTCCAGGCTGCTGTACAGCGCGAGCACGCTGTCGATCCCCATCAGCTTGATCGGCCTGCTCGTGGCCGAGCCGTTGGCGACGACCGCGAACTTCGTCGGCGGTTCGACCTCGGCCTGCGCGGTCACCAGCACGGTCATCCCGGCCGAGGCCAAGAAACCGACCTTCGACAGGTCGACGATCAGCGCCGCGGGCTTGGTGGCCAACGCGGTCTGGATGGCGTCGGCCAGCTGCGGCGAGCTCAGCATGTCCACTTCACCCGAGACGGTCAGCACGACCGCCTGATCTACCTGGTGTTTGCCCACTTCAAAAGCGGTTGGGTCGACGACATCGCCGGATTGTTCGCCCATGGTCTATCACTCACATTCGGTCCCGTGCGGGACACCGCTAGCTCTGGTACAGCCACTGCCATATCCGGGGGCTGCTGATTCAACCCCTCGGGGAACACGCTTGCCTACGCGGGGATCCACCCCGGTCGATCTGCGCCGCTCAGTGCAGATACAGCTACAAGTGTTTGGTCAATGGTAGGACACGCACCAATCCCGCCTCAAAATGCTGCACGATTCCCGCCGCCCGGCGGTCCCGCGACGGCCTGTCTCTTGCGGTCGGGGCTGGCCGAATATGATCGGCACGATTCAGGCTTGAGCGTGCGTGGCCTCCCCGGCCGGGTGCGCCCATTACGAGGGAGTGAAGAGTTCAATGTCGAACCAGCAGCAAGCGGACCGGATGACGTCGGGCAAGGGATTCATCGCTGCGCTCGACCAGAGCGGCGGCTCGACGCCGAAGGCGCTGCGCCTGTACGGCATCGAGGACAGCGCGTACTCCTCCGACAAGGAGATGTTCGACCTCATCCACGAGATGCGTTCGCGGATCATCACCGCCCCGTCGTTCACCGGTGACCGGGTGCTGGCGGCGATCCTGTTCGAACAGACCATGGACCGGGAGATCGAGGGCAAGCCGTCGACCACCTACCTCTGGGAGACCAAGGGCGTGGTGCCGATCCTCAAGATCGACAAGGGGCTGGCGGACGCGTCGAACGACGTCCAGCTGATGAAGCCCATGCCGGGGCTTGACGAGCTGCTGGAGCGGGCCGTGGGCAAGGGCGTGTTCGGCACCAAGGAGCGGTCGGTGATCGGCGGGGCCAACGCCGAAGGCATCGCCGCCGTGGTCGCCCAGCAGTTCGAGGTCGCCCGTCAGGTGCTCGCGCACGGTCTGGTGCCGATCATCGAGCCCGAGGTCACCATCTCGATCTCGGACAAGGCCGAGGCCGAGCGCATCCTGCGCGACGAGATCACCAAGCAGCTCGACAGCGTGCCCGACGGGCAGCGCGTGATGCTCAAGCTGAGCCTGCCCACCGAGGCCAACTACTACCGTCCGCTGATCGAACACCCGAAGGTCATGCGGGTGGTGGCCCTCTCCGGCGGCTACTCGCGCGAGGAGGCCAACGAGCTGCTCGCCAAGAACACCGGCCTGATCGCCAGCTTCAGCCGCGCGCTTACCGAGGGGCTTTCGGTCGACCAGACCGACGAGCAGTTCAACACCACGCTGGACAAGGCGATCCAGTCGATCTACGACGCCTCGGTCGCCGGCTGACCTGTTGCGCCGCTAATAGCTAATAGCGGTGCCGGGCCATGCGCGGCGGCCCCTGCCCGCTGTCGCCTTCGTCGGACACCAACGCGGGCACCATTTCACTGGTGACCAGTCCCTCTTCGCTCGTCAATTCGTCGATGACAGCGAAGGATTCGGCGACGTTGGCCGGGGTGTCGATCACGATGGTCACCACGGGTACCCGGCGAGTCAGCGAGAGCAGCTTGTCGCCGTGGGGCGGGTGATCGCCGTGAAACCCCCACACGCCACGCAGGACGGTGGCGCCGTCCGCGGTCCCGGCCTGGCGCAGCCGCTGGACGATCGCGCGGTGAATCGGCGCGCCGCCGCGCTGCGCCGACTCGGAGGTATAGATCGTCAGCTTCTGCCACAGCGGCAAGCCGTGCTCGTCCGTTCCGGGCAGGGCGTGCGGTCGTTCCAAAAACTGTCCGTCGCGCTTGCAGACTCGGACCCGTTCGAGGGTGAACAACGGCGTGCGCAGCAGCCCGGCGAGTTCGGGCAACACGCGGCCGATGCGCTCGCCGGAGCCGACGACGACGATCATCATCGGAACGTCAGCGTTGCGGCCAAAGAAGTTGGCGCGCTGGCGTTCTCCGTGCGCGACACCGTCCACGCCCAACAGCACCGTGGCGCCGGCCAGGCCGCGCCGGTGCATCAAGTCGCAGAGCGCGATGTAGGCCGGCGTCCCGTTGACGCGTTGCTTGCGGCCGACGTAGATCGTCAATTTGACGGCGTCGTGCAGGTCCTCGGGCAGCTGCGGGGATCCGATGTCCTCGTGCAGGAGCCGCGCACGCTCCAGGGTGACCAGGCCGCGTTGTTTGATCGTCAGCACGGGGTCGAGCAGTGCCTCGATCTTCGTTCTGGTGTCGACCGCGACGATCACGACGGGCGGATCTTCGGACAGCGTCAACGACTGATCAGTACGAAAACGGCGCATCGTGCCGAAGCCGCTGATGCCGCGCAGCGCCACGCCGGCAGCGATGCGGTGCCGCTCATAAAGGCCGAGCAGCACATCGGAGACAAAGCCGTCGCCGGTCCGCCGGCGCTCCGCCAGATAGGTGGTGAGCTTCAGACAATCTTCATCCACCGCCGCTCCCATCGCTTGCGGCGAGCCTACCGCTCGGAGAGGCTATGCGCCGCAGGCGCGTTCGATGCCGTCCGGACGCCTCACCGCAGCGGTTCGGCCGGTACCCCGTAGCGGTCCTGATACGCGGTCACCCGCTCGCGGACCTCACCGGCGTCGAGCCCCGTGTCCGACCAGGTGTAACGGCCGCGCCCACCGTCGGAGGGATGGGAGGCGAGGAACTCGCGCATCTTCTGCTCGGTGTCGGGCCGCAGCTCGCGGTCCAGCCGCCGGTAGATGTCTTTGATCGTGGTCCACGGGTCGGTCATGAAATCGGCGAACCGCACGTCGATGACGCGCCCCGCGGGCACGGCGCCGCTGTCGCGCAACGCCATCTCCCGGTCCAGGCCGACGACGATCTCCTCGTAGGACTGGGCCGCACACTCGGTGATGCTGGATTCGTCGCTGCACATCCGGCGCAGGTGATGGGTGAGCGCGGCGATCGACGAGATGACGTTGACCGGATCGCGGTGTGTCTGCACGATCAGCGCGTCCGGGTATTCGGCCAGCAACGCGTCCAGCTGCCACAGGTGCGCGGGCGACTTCAACAACCACTGGCCGGCCACACCGGACTGCAAGTGCTGCAAGAAGATTCGATGGAAGCGATACGCCCCCGCGTGGTCGGCTTCATACAGCAGCCAGCGGTAATAGCCCGGCAGCCGATACTGCACCGAGAAGATCATGCTGACGAACTCGGCCGCGGTGATGCGCACGCATTCCTGCCCGACCAGGGCGCCCATCGGATGAAAAGCCAAGAAGCCGGGCATGATCTGTTCGGACATGTCGATGCTGGCCTGAATCTGGGCGATACGCGGATCGTCGTGATAGGTCTCGGGCTGCGGGACGGGGCAGGGCTCGTCGACCTCCCAGGTCAGTGGGGCGCGCAGCTCGGGATCCTGGGCGAGCAGGTCGTAGAGGATCGTGGTGCCGGTGCGTGGCTGGCCGACGATGAATATCGGCGCGGTGATCTTCTGCTCGGCGACCTCGGGATGTTGCTTGCGCCAAGCGATTACGCCGAGCCGGTTCTTCAGGGCGCGCATGAGGTCGAGGTGAGCGATCTCGACGCCGATATCCGATAGCCGCGCATCGTTGATCAACCCGTCGGTGACGCGGTGCAGCCCGGGACGCCAGCCCTCGGCGCCGAAGTCGTCGCTGCCGACTTCCTCGCAGGCGGCGGCGATCAGCCGTTCGGGGGCGAACCGGTCCTGCAGCGTCATCACCGCTGCCGTCCCTGGTGCACCGACACCGTCACGTCGGGTGGGCTCGGGTTGTCCAGCCAGCGCAGGACGATGAACCCGCGCTGCCGGCCGCCGGTGTCGAGCCAATGACCGAGCCCAAAATCCTCGTCGGAGACCGCGATTCGCACGCGGCCGTCGGCGTCGGGTCGCACACCGCGGTTGGTCACCGAACTGTGCCGGCGGCGCGGCTCCAGGCATTCGTGCCAGATGCTTTCCAGGGTGACGTTCCAGTACCGCGTGTCGGGTGGTGCGATGTCGAGTACGAGGGCCTGGCCGGGCTCGAGCCGGAAGGTTCCCATCATGTAGAGGTTGTCGGGCGTGGTGTCGGCCGCGCCCAGATCGGCGGCCTGGGCCGTCAGCAAGGTGTTCGGGGCTTCCAGGAGTTCGGGCTTGATGGTGCGGTGCAGGGTCGTGAGCTTCATCAGGGACCACGCCATCGCGGTGAACTGATCGGCGAGTTCGTCGTCGGTCAGCGCCGTCAGCGGGCCCGGGTCCAGCGCTTCGATGCGCAGCGCGGCGAGTTTCTCGGCGGTCCGGTCACCGATGTACTCCCGCACGACCACCGACGACGCGTCGGCCGGGATCTTCACCCACTGCGCGCCGGCCAGGTCGGGCGGTTCGTCGGCGGACAGGACGAGCGTGAAGTCGCCCGAGTCCAGCTTCAGGTCGGTGTCGCTGACGTAGCCCGCCATCCGCCGCGGGGTCAGCCCGGTGCCGGCCAGGATCTGAAAGCCGAGGTAGGCGCTGGTGCCGCGGGAGCCGGTGATCCGGTAGCGGCGATCCCCGCGGATCATGGCCAGGTAGTAGTTGCCGTCGGGGTTGGGGCCGCCCACCATCCGGTTGTCCGAACACATATCGAAGAACGACGGCCGGTCCGGGTCGGCCTCGACCGACATTTGCGCGCACAGCGAGGACACCCGCGCCACCACCCGCAACCCCTCGGCGAGTTCGCGTTCGGACTCGGCGTCCTCGGCCACGATCTTGCTGACGTCGGTGAGCATCTGCTGGAAGAACTCCAGCG
Organism: Mycobacterium sp. 3-98; assembly: GCF_035918355.1. Taxonomy (NCBI): domain Bacteria; kingdom Bacillati; phylum Actinomycetota; class Actinomycetes; order Mycobacteriales; family Mycobacteriaceae; genus Mycobacterium; species Mycobacterium sp. 3-98. The sequence goes on from NZ_CP142360.1 coordinate 555,758, forward strand.
CGGCGCGGGCCTTCGGGGCGGCCTGGACGGACGGAACACCAGTCTGAGACATCGTCTCATGCTAAGACTATGTCTTAGGCTTTTGGTGGCGATTTGGGAGAACAGGGTGGGGGCATGTCTGCAACGTCCGCGTCGGTGCCGGCTTCGGAGGCCGTGACGTCGCTGGCCGAACGGAAGCGAGCGGCCATGCGTCAGCGCATCGCCACCGCCGCCGCCCGGCTGGTCGCCAGTCGCGGTCTGGCGGGGGCGACCGTGGACCGCATCGCCGACGCCGCCGACATCGGCCGCGCGACCTTCTTCCGGTACTTCAACTCCAAGGAAGACGCCGTGGCCGAGGGCATGAATGGCCACTGGCTCGACCGGATCACCGCCGCCCTCGCGGCCCAGCCTCCGGAGCTTGGCGCGATGGAGGCGGTCATCGGCGCGTTCGGCGAACTCGCCCGCGACTTCGCCGAGATCGAGAACCAGGTCCGCGAATTAGCCACGCTGACAAGGTCATCCGAGACGCTGGATGCGTGGACGCTGCACGTCTATGTGCGCTACGAAGTGGCGATCGCCGAGCTCGTCGCGCCGCGGATGGCCGGGCTGGCCGAGCACGATCCGCGGCCGCGCCTGATCGGCGCGCTGGCGATGGCGGCGGTGCGCATCGCCCTCGACGACTGGCTGAGCCACGGCGGCTCGTTGCCCGACCGGGTGAGCCGGGGGCTGGCCGCAATCTCGGTCGACCGCGCGGCGGCGGTCAGCCCCGGGTGAGTGCGTCCACGATGAGCCGGGTGGTCCGTTCCGCCCGCCGTCGGGAGTAGGGCTGCGCGCCGGACAGGATCGGATACACCACGCCGCCGACGATGGCGTCCGCGGCCGATTCGGCGACCGCCTCGTCGATGCCGCCGGCGAGCAACCGGGCCCGCACGCTATCGTGCAGCGGCGCACTGAATCCCGCGCGCAACTTGACGGCGGTGTCCTCGTGCTCCATGCAGGCGACGGTCAGGGTGCGCAGCATGGCCGAACCCCGCGGTGTGGTCAGGCTGGCGAACAGCTTGCCGACCCACCTCACCAGATCGGCAGCCAGATCGCCGCTGTGGTTGACCGACGCGAGCAGCGTGTCGGCGTCTTCCAGCATGACGTCGGCGACCAGCGCGGGTCGGGTGGGCCACCAGCGGTAGATGGTCTGCTTGCCCACGCCGGCCCGGGCGGCGACCGCCTCGATGGACAGGCCGTCGAACCCGCGCTCGAGGAGCAGTTCGCGCGTCGCCGTGACGATCGCCGTGCGGGACTTCTCGCTGCGACGCCGGGGCGTGTTCGCCGGCGCGCCCACCTCGGTGAGATCGCTTGGCATCTGGTGGTCCTCACTGCGGCGCTGGCCCGCTTTACATATCCTGACTACCCCCGGTAGTCTGCCACAAGACGAGACGGTCCGTCTTGTCAGACTCGCATCCGGAGCCGAAAGGGTAGCAATCAGTGCGGCCATCGTCAGTCACTATGCGGCCGCCCGCATGACCCTGGGGCTGAGCCCGGAACAACAGGAGCTCTGCGACGCCGTCGGGCAGTTCGCTGCCCGCAATGCCCCCATCGCCACGACACGCGGCAGCTTCGACGAGCTCGCGGCAGGCCGCCCACCCGGATGGTGGGATGCGCTGGTCGGCAACGGGTTTCATGCCGTGCACCTGCCGGAGGACCTCGGCGGCCAGGGCGGACGGCTGATCGACGCCGCGTGCGTGCTGGAGGCGGCGGGCAAGTCGCTGTTGCCCGGCCCGCTGCTGCCGACGGTGGCCGCGGGTGCGGTCGCCTTGCTGGCCGATCCGACACCGAGCGCGCAATCACTGGTGCGTGACCTCGCGGCCGGCGTCACCGCTGCCGTCGTGCTTCCGGGCGACGGGGATCTGCACGCCCGGGCCGTGGACGGGCGGTGGTCTCTCAGCGGGGCGTCGGAGGTAACACCGGGCGTGTGCGCGGCGCGGATCATCCTGGTCGGCGCGCCGACCCGGGAAGGCGACGTCGTCTGGGTGCCGGTCGACACCCAAAAGCGCGCGGTGACAGTCGAACCCGTCCGCGGCACCGACCTCGTCGCCGATGCCGGGATCATGCGTCTGGACGACTACACGGCGACAGACGACGAGGCACTCACCGGGATCGACGCGGAACGCGCGCGCTGTGTGCTGTTGGGTCTCGTCGCCGCTACGACGGCCGGCATCGTCCAGTGGTGCCTGCAGGCCGTCACCGCCCACCTGCGCAGCCGCGAACAATTCGGCAAGGTGATCGGCACGTTCCAGGCGTTGCAACACAGCGCGGCAATGCTATTGGTCAACAGCGAATTGGCCACCGCGGCGGCCTGGGACGCGGTGCGCGCCGTCGACGAATCACTCGATCAGCACAGGATGGCCGCCGCCGGAGCGGCCGTGATCGCGATCTCGCCCGCCCCGGACCTGGTGCTCGACGCGTTGACGATGCTCGGCGCCATCGGTTTCACCTGGGAGCACGACGTGCACCTGTACTGGCGGCGGGCCATCAGCCTGGCGGGATCCATCGGCCCGGCGAACCGCTGGGCGCGGCGGCTGGGGGAGCTCACCTGCACCCAGACGCGCGACATGTCGGTGAACCTCGGCGACGCCGAGCCCGAATTCCGTTCCTGGGTGGCCGAGACGCTCGATGCGGCCCTGCAGTTGCGCAACGACAAACCCGCGCCGCACGGCGACTATGAGCACCTCGCCACCGGGCCGCAACGCACGCTGATCGCCGACGCCGGCCTCATGGCGCCGCACTGGCCGGCGCCGTGGGGCATCGATGCGGATCCGTTGAAACAGCTCATCATCGACGAGGAGTTCGCCAAGCGACCCGGCCTGGTTCGGCCCTCGCTGAACATCGCCGAATGGATCCTGCCCTCGGTCTTGGCCGCCGCGCCAAAAGACCTGCAGGAGCGGCTGATCCCGGCGACCCAACGCGGCGACACCCTGTGGTGTCAGCTGTTCAGCGAACCGGGAGCCGGCTCCGACCTCGCGTCGCTGACCACCCGCGCGACCAAGGTCGATGGCGGCTGGCGGATCAACGGCCACAAGATCTGGACGTCGTTGGCCCAATACGCCGACCTGGGTGCGCTCCTTGCGCGCACCGACCCCGAAGCCAGCAAGCACCGCGGCATCGGCTATTTCATCCTCGATATGCGTTCCCCCGGGGTGGAGATCCAGCCGATCAAGACGGCGACGGGGCAGGCGCATTTCAACGAGGTGTTCCTCAACGACGTGTTCATTCCCGACGAGATGCTGCTGGGTGGCCCCACCGATGGTTGGAGCCTGGCGATCGCGACGATGGCCGAAGAGCGTTCGGCCATCAGCGGATACGTCAAGTTCGACCGGGCCGTCGCGCTGCGCCGGCTCGCCGCTCGACCCGGACCGGACCGTGACGACGCGTTGCGTGAGCTCGGCGAGCTCGACGCCTACACCAACGCGATCAGGGCACTCGGGGTGCGCGAAACCATTCGGCTGCTCGACGGTCAGGCATCCGGCCCGGCGTCCAGCATCGCCAAGGTCGCGATGAATGTGCTGCTGCGGCGCACCTTCCAGGCCACGCTGCAGCTCACCGGGCAGGTCGCGATGGTCCACGACCCCGACACCGCGGTCGTGGAGCCTTATCTGCATCTGCCGGCCGAGCTGATCGGCGGGGGAACCAGGGAGATCCAGCTCAACATCATCGCGCAGATGATCCTCGGACTACCCCGAAAGTAGGACAGCTCATGGGTTTACGTGGCGAGGCCGCGATCGTCGGGTACGTCGAACTGCCACCCGAACGAATGACCAAGGCGTCGCCCGCCCCCTTCGTCATCGAGCAATGGGCCGAACTCGGCGCCGCCGCGCTCGCCGATGCGGGACTGCCCTTCGAGGTTGTCGACGGCATCGTGGCGTCACACCTGGCCGAGTCGGAGATCTTCGTCCCCTCCACCATCGCCGAATACCTCGGAGTGGGGGCGAGGTTCGCCGAACACGTGGACCTGGGTGGCGCCAGCGCCGCGGCCATGGTGTGGCGGGCCGCCGCCGCCGTCGAACTCGGCATCTGCGACGCCGTCTTGTGCGCGCTGCCCGCCCGGTACATCACCCCGATGTCGCCGAAGAAACCCAGATCGCTCGGCGACGCATTGTATTTCGGGTCGTCGAGCAACCAATACGGCTCTCCCCAGGCCGAATTCGAGATCCCCTACGGAAATCTCGGCCAGAACGGACCGTATGGCCAGGTCGCCCAACGCTACGCGGCGATCTACGGCTACGACGAGAGGGCGATGGCCAAGATCGTCGTCGACCAGCGCACCAACGCCAATCACACCGAGGGCGCGATCTGGAAGGACAAGCCACTGACCGTCGATGACGTCCTGGCCAGCCCGGTCATCGCCGACCCGCTGCACATGCTGGAGATCGTGATGCCGTGTGTGGGGGGCGCCGCCGTCGTGGTCGCGAACGCCGACGTCGCCAGGCGCTCCCGCAATCGGCCGGTGTGGGTCAAGGGATTTGGCGAGCACGTGCCGTTCAAGACGCCGACCTACGCCCAGGACCTGCTGCAGACCCCGATCGCCGCCGCCGCCGACACGGCCTTCGCCATGACGGACCTGACCCGGGAGCAGATGGACATGGTTTCGATCTACGACTGCTACACCATCACCGTGCTGCTCTCCCTCGAAGACGCCGGATTCTGCGAGAAGGGCAAGGGGATGGAGTTCGTCGCCGGCCACGACCTCACGTTCCGCGGCGACTTCCCTCTCAACACCGCCGGCGGCCAATTAGGCTTCGGCCAGGCGGGTCTGGCCGGCGGCATGCACCACGTCTGCGACGCCACCCGCCAAATCATGGGCCGCGCCGGGGCGGCGCAGGTCGCCGACTGCCACCGCGCCTTCGTGTCCGGCAACGGCGGGATCCTGTCCGAGCAGACCACGCTCATCCTCGAGGGAGACTGATCACCGATGACCACCTTAGAGCGGCCGATGCCCGCCAAAACCCCTACCAGCGCGCCGTTTTGGGACGCGCTCGCGCAGCACCGCATCGTCATCCAGTATTCGCCGTCGCTGCAGGCGTATGTGTTCTATCCGCGGGTGCGCGCGCCGCGCACCCTGGCCGACGACCTGGAATGGCGCGAGATCTCCGGGATGGGCACGCTGTACTCCTACACCGTGGCCCACCGGCCGGTCAGCCCGCACTTCGCCGATGCCGTGCCCCAGCTACTCGCCATCGTCGAATGGGACGAGGGCCCAAGGTTTTCCACCGAAATGGTCAATGTCGACCCGGCCCGCCTGCGGGTGGGGATGCGGGTGAAGCCGGTGTTCTGCGACTACCCGGAACACGACGTCACGCTCCTGCGTTACGAGCCAGCCGACTGACGCTCACGTCGACGCCCGCACCACCAGGTGGGCGATGTCCGTGAGCTCGGGGGAGGGCGGGGCGGGTTGCCCCAGCCGCTCGAAGACGGCGGCGAGGGCGGCGTCGGCGACGGCGCAGGGGTCGAACTGCACGGTGGTCAGCGGTGGGGTGCTGACCATGCCCATGGGACTCGCGTCGACACCCATCACCGCGAGGTCGCTCGGACAGCGCAGCCGCGCCCGATGGATGCCGTAGAGGACGAGGCAGGCGATCTCGTCGCTTTGGGCGCAGACGGCGGTGACCCCGTCGCCCACCCATCCGGTGACCACGTCGGCGGCGTTGTCCAGGGTGACCTGGTCGACTCGCACGGGTGGCAGGTCGCGCGCCTGCGCGGCCCGCGACACGCCTTCGAACCAGTAGTCGCCCAGCGGCCTCCAGCGGTCAACCCCGGTGTACGCGAAGGCGATTCGCCGATGGCCGCGCTCGACGAGGTGCTCGACTCGCATCTCGCCGACCGAAAGATGCGGGTTGTTGAGTGCGGGCAGTGTCCCGATCTCGATGTGCGGGATGCCGGCCTTGGCCACCGCCTCGCGGGCGGCCGCGCTCAGCGGGAACAGGCTGGTGATCGCGACCGGGTCCAGGTTCTCGATCGCATCGACGACATGATGATCGTCGTCGGTCTCGAAAACCTGGACCTGAAGCAGACCCTGGCGGGCCAGCGCCGTGGTCATGCGGCTGCCCGCCTGCATCGGCATCTCGCCCACGGCCACGTGCGGCACCACGTAGAGCACCACACCGCTTTTGCCGCGCGCGAGGTTGCGGGCGGCGAGGTTGGGCCGATAACCGAGGAGTTTGGCGGCGCGGTAGACGGCGTCGCGGGTTTCGGGGGAGATCCGCCGGCCCTGCGCGTTGTTCAGCACGTAGCTGACCGTGGCGGTTGACACGCTGGCCAACCGGGCCACGTCCGCGGTGGTCGGACGCGCCGCCTTATTGCTGCTCAACTTCCGTCACCTTCCGGGCCCGGTCATGCCCCATGGTGGCATGCGAGACCCACCGGCACCGCAGGATGTCGTGTGGTGGAGCCGCATCACGTGGACTATTAGTCCACATGTGCCGGGAACGTCGTGCCCGAGCCGCCAGGAACAGGACGCGAAGCCCGCCAGCGCCTTGTCTCGTTGCGATGCAGCGGAAGACACAAGGGCGGCGCGCTGTGTCCAACGCACCGCGCGTCGTTGACACTGTGATCGGCACCATTATCTACTAGTCACTATAAATTGACCGAGGAGCGCGGCATGAACAAGGACGATCTGATCCTGATCAGCGTGGATGATCACATCGCCGAGCCGGCCGACATGTTCGACGCCCACGTTCCCGCCAAGTACAAGGACCGCGCCCCGCGGGTGGTCCTCGAACCCGACGGCGTCCAGCAGTGGTACTACGGCGAGGTCCGCGGCCGAAACATGGGCCTGAACGCCGTGGCCGGCAAGCCCCGCGAGATGTACAACATCGACGCCTCGCGCTACGACGAGATGCGGCCGGGCTGCTTCAACGTCGATGAGCGGGTCCGCGACATGAACGCCGGCGGGCAGCTGGCGGGGTTGAACTTTCCGAACTTCACCGGATTCTCCGGCCAGGTCCTCAACCAGGGCCCCGACCGCGAGGTCAACCTGGTGATGATCAAGGCCTACAACGACTGGCACGTCGACGAATGGTGCGGGGCGTACCCGGGCCGGTTCATCCCGTGCGGCATCCTGCCGCTGTTCGATGTGGCCGAGGCCGCCAAGGAAGTCAAACGCCTGGCCGACAAGGGTTGTCACGCGGTGACGTTCTCGGAGAATCCGGAAGCGTTGCAGATGCCCAGCATTCACACCAAGTACTGGTATCCGCTGTTCGAGGCCGCCTGCGAGAACAAGACGGTGCTGTGCACGCACGTCGGCTCCGCCTCCCGCTCCCCGCAGGTGTCGACCGACGCGCCGCCCAGCGTGCAGATGACGGCGTCGTCGATGATGAGCATGTTCACCTTCACCGAACTGATCTGGGCGGAGTTCTGGGCGGACTTCCCGCAATTGAAGTTCTCGCTCACCGAGGGCGACGTCGGCTGGATACCGTACTTCCTCTGGCGCGCCGAGCATGTGTACAACCGTCACTCGGGGTGGACGCTGGCGACGTTCCCGCCCGGTTACAGTGGTCCCACCGATGTGTTCAAGCGGCATTTCTACACCTGCTTCATCAGTGACAAGGTCGGCGTCCACAACATGGAGTGGTTCAACGAGGACATGCTGTGCTGGGAGTCCGACTTCCCGCACTCCGACAGCAACTGGCCGTTCGCGCCGGAGGACATCATCGCCACCATGGGCCACCTCGACGACCGGGTCATCGACAAGATCACCCACGAAAACGCCATGGCCGCGTACTCATTCGACCCGTTCCAACACATCCCGAAGGAACAGGCGAGGGCCGGCCGGCTGCGCGCGCAGGCCACCGATGTCGACGTCGTCACCCACGTCGGCCGCCGAGCCAGCCAGCGCGACCGGGACGCGTGGACCCGGATGACGCAGTTCGCCCTGCAGGCCGGAGCGGCCGCGCCCGTGACGGCCGAGGCGGCGGGCATCGCCGGACGCGCCACCACCCTGGGTAACTGAACGTGGCGGGTGCGGCGCCGTTCGCGGGTTGGCGCGTGCTGGAGTTGTGCAACGGACTGGCGGTGTCCTACTGCGGGAAGATGTTCGCCGACGCCGGGGCCGAGGTGGTGAAAATCGAATCCCCGCAGGGCGATTCGCTGCGCGCCTGGTCGGCGGCGGGCGGGCCACCGGGGGCGCTGTTCGGATATCTGGCCGCGGGCAAGAAGTCGGTGATCAACCGCGGCCAGGCAGAGGTCGCGTCGCTGCTGGCCGGCGCCGACCTCGTGCTCACCGACCTGACCGACGGATGGACGCTCGACGGCATCACCGCGCTCAGCGCCGCGTCGGCGGTGGTGGTGGCCGTGACACCGTTCGGCACCACCGGCCCCTACGCCGAAAACCAGGTCGCGGCCAACGAATTCATCCTGCAGGCACTGTGCGGATCGATCGCCGGGCGGGGCTGGCCGGACGACGAACCGGTGCAAGCCGGCGGGCGGCTCGGGGAATGGCTGGCGGGCACGTTCGCCGCGGCGGCCGCCGCGGCCACGGCGCGGCACGCCGCCCGAAGCGGCCGCGGCCGGGTCATCGACGTCTCGACGTACGAGGCCATGGTGATCGCCATGGGCGGCCTATCGGCGATGTCGGCGAGCGTGCTGGGCCCCGATTCGCTGCTACACGAACGCAGTTTGGAGCTGCCGTCGATCGTTCCCACCGCCGACGGCATGGTCGGCTTCTGCACCATCACCGCGCAGCAGTTCCAGGACTTCCTGGTGATGATCGACCGCGCCGATCTCGTCGGCGACGCCGAGCTGGCGTCCTTCGCCGGACGGGTCGCGCGCCGCGACGAGTTCCTGGACATGGTCACCGCCTGGACCAGAAGCCGCACCACCCAGGAGATCGTCGACGTCGCCGTGGCCTTCCGGATCCCGGTCGCCCCCATAGCGTCTCCCGAGATGCTGCCCAAACTGGACCATTTCGTGGAACGCGGCGTGTTCGTCGAATCGCGGGACGGGGTGCTGGCGCCGCGGGTGCCGTATCGCAGCGAGGCGATGGCGACCAGGCCGCCCAGGCAGCCCCCGGCGCTCGGCGCCGACAACGCACGCCTGCACTGGCCGCCGCGACCCGAGCCGCCCCGCACCGACGAGGCCGACGCGCTTCCGCTGTCCGACGTGCGGATCACCGATTTCACCGCGTTCTGGGCCGGCCCGGTCGCCACGCAACTGCTCGGCGCCCTGGGCGCCGACGTGATCAAGGTCGAGGGCGTCCGGCGGCCCGACGGCATGCGGTTCTCCGCGGGCCGCCCGCCCGACTGGGATCAATGGTGGGAGTGGGGCCCGGTCTTCTTGTGCAGCAACAACAACAAGCGCGGGGTCAGCGTCGATCTGGGCACCGATGCCGGGCGATCCGTCGCGCTGGAACTCATCGCCGCCAGCGATCTGGTCATCGAGAACTTCTCGCCCCGGGTGATGGCGAACTTCGGCCTGGAATGGGACGCGGTCCGCGCCGCCAACCCACACGCCATCATGGTGCGGATGCCCGCCTTCGGCCTCGATGGCCCGTGGCGCGATCGCGTCGGGTTCGCGCAGACGATGGAGCAGGCGACCGGCATGGCGTGGATGACCGGCCACGCCGACGGTCCGCCCGTGATTCCGCGCGGAGTGTGCGACCCGATCGCCGGCTTGCACGCCGCCTTCGCCGCCGTGGCCGCACTGGCGATCCGCGACCGCGAGGGTGCCGGCATGCAGGTCGAATCGACCATGGTCGAGGCGGCGCTCAACGTGGCCGCCGAAATGCTGGTCGAGTACTCGCGCAACGGAATCGTCCTGCGGCGCAACGGGAACCGCGGCCCCGGCGCGTCCCCCCAGGGCGTGTACCGCTGTCGCGGCGACGACGAATGGGTCGCGCTCGCCGCGCTGGACGCCGCCGCCCGGGGGTCGCTGGCCGGGCTGCTCGACCAGCCGGATCTACACGACACCGCGTGGGACGAACGGGCCGACGACATCGATAAATTGATCTGCGCCTGGGCCGCGACGCGCTCGGTGACCGAAGCGGTCGACGCGCTGCGCGCCGCCGGCGTGGCCGCCGCGCGCGTCACCCCCGCCGCGGCGCTGCTGACCGATCCACACCTGCACGCACGCGGCTTCTGGGAGACGGTCGACCATCCCGTCGCCGGTTCTTTCCTGTGCACCGGAATGCCTTTCGCATTCCTCGACCGGCCGAGACGCTGGATCCGGCGGGTGCCACCGCTCTACGGGCAGCACACCCAAGAGGTACTCACCGACATTCTCGGGCACAGCGAAGCGGACCTGGCCGACCTGCGGCGCTCGGGCACCATCAGCGACCGGCCGGCGGGCCTGTGACATGGCGGTCAGCCTGTGCGTGCCGCCCCGTGCCGGGGAGCTGTGCGCGCCGGTGCGCTTCTTGGTGCGCCGGGATTCGGTGGTGATGGAGCTGACCGCCCGCCACCGCATCACCAGCGTGGAATGGGACGAGGACGAACACGCGGTGGCGATGGTCGTCGAGATCACCGACCCGCAGACGGCGCGACCGGTGGACGTGCGGATCGACGTCGTGGAAGTGGCCGGCACCGATCACAGCCCCGCGCCCGGCACCATCATCGGCACCATCACCCGCGACGGGAGACGATACGAGGTCAGGGGCACCTACCTGGGTGTCGTCGCGGACGAAAACTGAACGGCGGTAACGGGAATGGAACATCGGTGAGCGCGACGAGGCGCACCGCGGCGATCGTCGGGGTGCACAACACCCGGCAGGGACGTCGGTTGGACGGCGAAACGTCGCGCGGCCTGGCGATCAAGGCGATCCTGGGCGCGCTCGACGATGCCGGGCTGACCCTCGACGACGTCGACGGCATCAGCGCGAGCCCGCAGTCGACCTCGTTGATCTACGACCTGCGGATCGGCCCGGCCTGGCAGGGCCTGGCTTTCGGGGTCGGGATGATCACCGAGGCGGTCACCGCGATCGAGCACGGCATGGCGGACGTGGTGGTGCTGGTCGCGGCGCAGGCCGGCGAATACCGCGACCACGAGGCCACCGCGCCGTGGACCCGGCCCGAAAACGAATTCGTCGCGCCCTGGGGCATGTTCACCACCGCCGAATTCGCGCTCATCGCCCGGCGCCACATGCACGTCTACGGCACCACGCGCGAACAACTCTCGCTCGTCGCCGCGACCATCCGCAACAACGGTTCGCGCAACCCCGAAGCCGTCTACTACCAGCGGGGCCCGTTCGCGCCGGAGGACATCACCGCGTCGCGGCCCATCGCGGACCCGTTCCATCTCCTGGACTGCGCGACAACGTCCGAAGGCGGCTGCGCGCTCGTTGTGGCCAACGTCGCAGCCATCGACGTCAAGAGTCAACCCATCTACGTCCTGGGCAGCGGCGCGGACTTTCACGGCCCCTCCTACCAGCACCCACCGGCGTACGACCTGGCCGGGCGGCGCGGCGATCACGTGAACGGTGTGGTGGGAAGGCGCGCGGCCGAGTGCGCATTCAGCCACGCCGGGCTGCGCCGCGAAGACGTCGACGTGCTGGAACTCTACGACCCGTTCTCCTTCGAAATCATCCGCCAGCTCGAGGCATTCGGCTTCTGCGGCGACGGCGAGGGCGGGCCGTTCGTCGCCGATGGCCACATCGCCATCGACGGCAGCCATCCGATCACCACCGACGGGGGGACCATGTCGTTCAGCCACGCGGGCTCCAACCCGCAGATGATGCAGCGCGCCATCCGAGCGGTTCAGCAGTTGCGCGGCCAGGCCGGCGATCTCCAAGTCCCCGATGCGCATATCGCGTTGTGTAGCAACGGGGGAGCGGGGGCGTTGTTCACGACGGTGCTGATCTTGGGAGACGAGCCACGGTGACCTCTGATCCATTGCGACCCCAAACCGGCCCCGTCCCGCACGCGAGCAGCCAGGTCAGCGTGCCGTTCTGGGAGGGCTGCCGGTCGCGGCAGCTGCGTTATCAGCGTTGCGCGGGGTGTGGCGTGGCGAACTTTCCCCCGACCGAGCATTGCCGCCAATGCCTTTCGGAGGTCGTCGACTGGCGGGAGGGCAGCGGTCGCGGCGAGATCTACAGCTGGACGGTGGTTTATCGGCCGGTGACACCCGAGTTCGAACCGCCGTATGCGCCGGCGATCGTCACGCTCGACGAGGGCTATCAGATGCTGACCAACGTCGTCGGTGTGCCCCCGGAGGACATCGAGGTCGGCCTGCGCGTGCGGGTGCGATTCCACGACGTCGGTCCCGGCGTGACGCTTCCGTACTTCACCGCGGAAGGAACCGACAGTTCGTGAGTCCCCGTACCAGCAACGGACTTCCGGTCACCGCCTACCTGGTCCTGGGCGTGCTGGCGGCCAACGACGAGCAACTCACCGCCGGCGAGATCAAGATGCGCGCCGAACTGTCCGTCGGCCACTTCTACTGGTCCCCGTCGGTCAGCCACGTGCGGCGCGAACTGACCAGACTGCTGGCCCGGGGAATGGTCAGCGAGACCGGCGCCCAGTCCGGCAAGCGCGCCATCACCCTGTACGAGACCACCGAGGCCGGGCTCGACGCGCTGCGCCGCTGGGTGCAGCACTTCCCGGGGCAGGACCAAGTGGTCATCAAACACCCCGTCATCCTCAAAACCTGGCTGGCCCGCGGCGAGGACCCCGAACACGTCCTGGACACCCTGGACCGCCATCTCGACGCGACCCGGGCCCGGCTCGACGAGGCGCTGTGGTCGCGGCAGCGTTCCCGCGAGCTCGGCATCACCGACGACCCCGAACAGCGCTACTCCTTCGCCGTTTTGGACTACGCGATCCGCGGGCTGTACGCGGAGATCTCCAACATCTCCCAACTGCGCGACGAGATCGCCGCCGGCACCACCCGCGATCCGGTCAAACGGGTGCGACGGTCGAAGGGGCAGATCCGCCGGAGGGCGCCCCGGAGCCCGTGACCGCATAGGCTGTCCCGCGGGATTCGCGCTCCCACAACATTTCTCCCTGCCCGATCGCGGTTCCCTGGGCGATCAACTGGCGCTTGAGCACCTTGTGGGTGGCGGTGCTGGGCAGGTCGGCGGCGATGCGGACGTAGCGTGGGCGCGCCTTGGGGGACAGGTCGGGCTGGGCGTCGAGGAACGCCTCGAATTCGTCGGGCGCCAGCGTGTGGCCGTCGTTGAGCACGACGGCCGCCATCACTTGATCGCCGACATGGCCGTCCGCGACGGCGTAGACCGCGACCCGGTTGATCGCGCTGTGGCGCAACAGGATCCGCTCGATGGGCGCGGCGGCCAGGTTCTCGCCGTCGACCCGCATCCAGTCGGCGGTGCGGCCGGCCAGGTAGATCCAGCCGTCGGAGTCGCGGTAGGCCAGGTCTCCGGACCAGTACATGCCGTGGCGCATGCGCTCGGCGTTGGCGTCCGGGTCGTTGTAGTAGCCGGTGAAGAAACCGGAGCCGGCCGTGTTCACCAGCTCGCCCACCGCTTCGTCGGCGTTGACGAGTGCCCCGTCGGCGTCGAACCGGGCGACCGCGCATTCGGTGACGGTATCGCTGTGGTAGATGGCCACCCCGTCGGCGCCCCGTCCGATCGAGCCCTTGGGCGTGCCGGGTTCGCGGATCACGATGACGGCGTTCTCGGTCGACCCGAAGCCGTCCTCGACCTGCACACCGAACCGGCGCGCGAACTCCTCGATGTCCTTGTCGTTGGCCTCGTTGCCGAACGCCACCCGCAGCGGATTGTCGGCGTCGTCGTCGCGTTCGGCGGTGGCCAGGATGTAGGCCAGCGGCTTGCCGACGTAGTTCATGTAGGTGGCGCCGTGGCGGCGGATGTCGTCGAGGAAGTTGCTCGCCGAGAATTTCGCCGGCACGATCGCGGCGCCCGAGCACACCGCCGGCGCCCATCCCGCGACCACCGCGTTGGAATGAAACAGCGGCATCGACACGTAACAGGTGTCCCGGTCGGTGAGGGTGAATCGCTCGGCCAGGCTGAGCCCGGCGACCGTGGCCATGAAGTGAGATACCTGCACCGCCTTGGGATTTCCGCTCGTTCCCGACGTGAAGATCATCATGAAGGCGTCCATCGCGGTGACCTGCCGATGCGGCGTCAGCTCGCCGGCGGAGTCGATGAGCTCGGCCCACTGCGGCGTCGAGGTGTCGAGGACGCGCGTGTTCGCCAGGTCCAGGCCGTCCAGCAGCGGGCGGTGCTCGGCGTCGGTCACCACGAACTGGCAGTCCGCGCGGCGGATGTCGGCGGCCAGCGCCTCGCCACGGCGGGTGGTGTTCAGGCCGCACAGCACGTAGCCGCCGAGCCCGGCCGCCGCCATCTGGCTCAGCATCTCGGGGGTGTTTCCCAGCAGGGCGCCGACGTGCACCGGCCGGGACGGATCGGCGGCGGCCAGCAGGGCCGCGGCCCGCGCCGTCGAGCCCTCCAGATACTGGCGCCAACTCCATTGCGCATCACCGTATTTCACCGCGATCGATGAATCGGATAGGCGCTTGCGCAGCAGCGCTTGAATCGTGTCGTCAGCCATCGGTCCGATTCACCCTCACTCTGCCTGCCCTACGAGACGAGACGGTCCGTCTTATAGTAGCGGCCGGCGGCGGTCGGCGTGCCGCCTATCCACCCACCATCATCAGGCCGCCGTCCACCGCCAGCAGTTGCCCAGTGATGAAGCCCGAGCCGGGACCGGCCAGAAACACCAGCATCGGCCCGAGGTCGCGGGTGGGGTCCCCCAGCGTCCCGCCCAGCGGGATCATCATCTTCATCTGCTGATCGATCAGGGCGGCGGCGTCGGGGCCGAGGAAGTCGCGCAGCCGGTCGGCACCCGGCGTCTGCACGGCGGGAGCCAGGGCGTTGACGGTGACGTTGTCGGCGGCCCAGGCCTTGGCGGCCGACCGCGTCCACGCCTGCACCGCGCCCTTGGTCGCGGCGTAGACGGCCGAGATCGGGCTGCCCATAACGGCTTCCGACGAGCCGAAGTTGATGATCCGTCCGCCCTTGGGGTCCTGGTCCCTCATGACGGCGTAGGCGGCCTGGTTGGTGAGGATGGTTGCCTTGACGTTGGTGTCCAACAGGAACGAGATGTCGTCGGCGCCGATATAGCCGGGGATGCCGGCCTGCCAGAGCCCCGCGGCGTTCACCAGCACGTCGAGCCCGCCCAGGTGGTGCGCCGCGTCCGTGACCGTCGCCGAGACGCCGTCGGGATCACGCGCGTCGCACTGAAACCACTTGGCGGCGAGGCCCTCCGGTGGCGGCGTCCGGTGATAGGTCGCGGCCACCTCGGCGCCCGCCTCGATCAGGACCCCTACCGCGGCGGCGCCGATGCCGGTGGCGGCGCCGGTCACCAGGATCCGCCGGCCCTGCAGGACATGTTCCATGCCCGCGAGCGTAACGCCACGGCGAAATCCCGCTCGGATCTCCGCCGTGGCGTTACGACCGCGAAGCAGAATGCGTTACGCGCGCACCGCGACCGTCGACAGCAGATCGGCCAGGCGGTCCGGCTGGTCGACCATGGAGAACGTCCGCGCCCCGGCGATCACCTCGAGGCGGGCGTTGGGGATGGTCGCCGCCAGCCGGGCGCCGTCCTCCTGCTCGAAGAACAGGTCGTCGGCCGACCACGCGACGAGCGTCGGCTTGTCGAAGTCGTACAGCCTGGCCGCCACCGTCGTCGTCACCTCGGGGCGCATGGAAAGGGTGAACTGGCGCAGGTCCTCGGCGACCGCCGGCAGCGACTGCGCCGGGCGCACCCAGAGCTCGGTGAGGTCGTCGATGTTGCGGTGCGTCAGGCCGTCGAACGCGCGCTTGCGCACCGTGGGCACCCGCATGGCCTGGGCGACGGCCCGGAACGTCGTCTTCGACTTGGCCGCCAGGATCACCGGTTTGAGGATCGGCGGTGGAAAGTGTTCGAACGCATCGCAACTCGTGAGCACCAGCGCACCCAGCCGCTCGCGGTGGTGCACGGCGACCAACTGGGTGACGACGCCGCCGGTGTCGTTGCCGACCAGCACCACGTCCTCGAGGTTGAGCGCGGCGAGCGCCTCGGCGACCATGGCCGCCACGCCGGTGATGGTGCGATCGGCGCCGCGGCGCAGCGGCTCGGGGTGCGCGCCCAGCGGCCAGGTCGGGGCGATGCACCGCAATCCGCGGGCGGCCAGCCGTTCGCTGACCTGGCGCCACAGTTGGCCGCCCATCATGTAACCGTGCACGAAGACCACGGGCCTGCCGTTCTCGGGTCCGGTTGCTTCGTAATGGATGGTTCCGGCACTAATGTCGATCGTCGACATATGAGGACTCCTACGTCAGAGATACACTTACAAACAGGCTGTCTGTTCGTAAGTTACCAACAGGTTGTATGGAAAGCAAGAGACGCACCCAGGAGGAGCGCTCCGCGGCCACCCGCGAGGCGCTGATCGCGGCTGCCCGCAAACTCTGGGGCCTGCGGGGATACGCCGACGTGGGAACGCCCGAAATCGCCTCGGCCGCCGGGGTCACCCGCGGCGCGATGTATCACCAATTCGCCGACAAGGCGGCGCTGTTCCGTGAGGTCGTCGAGGTCGTCGAGCAGGATGTGATGGCGCGGATGGCCGTGGTGGTCGCCGAGTCGGGGGCGGCGACGCCGACGGCCGCGGTCCGGGGCGCGGTCGACGCCTGGCTCGAGGTGTCCGCCGATCCCGAAGTGCGGCAACTGATCCTGCTGGACGCGCCGAGCGTGCTCGGCTGGGCGGGATTCCGCGACGTCGCACAGCGGTACAGCCTGGGCATGACCGAGCAGATGCTCACCGAGGCGATACGGGCCGGCGAGTTGGCCGAGCAGCCGGTGCGGCCGCTGGCGCACGTGCTCATCGGCGCGCTCGACGAGGCCGCGATGGTCATCGCCACCGCCGATGACCCGGACCGCACGCGCGACGAGACCCGGGAAGTGCTGCACCGGCTCATCGACGGGATGTTCGACGCGCGCTGACGACGCGGTCAGTCACCGCGCACGTGCGCGACGCCGGCGATGACGCCCTGGATGAGCCGGTCGAGGTGCTCGGGGTCGTCGACGGCCGGCTGGCCCGCGACGAAGGTCAGCATGATCCCGTTGATGAAGGCCAGGGTGGCGGTCGCCTGGTCGTCGACCAATGCCGGATCCGGCGCGCTGCCCTCGGGGTGCCACTGGGTGACGACGTCGCGGGCCAGGGCGTAGAGCCGGTCCGCCGACTCACTAAGGGCCGCGGCCAGTTCCGGGTCCCGGCCGGCCAGCAGCGCCAGCTCGTAGCGGGCCTTGGCGCGGGTGAGCCAGGGTTCGCTGTTGACGTACATGACGATGCGGGCCAGGCCGGC
The DNA here is from genome assembly GCF_035918355.1 of Mycobacterium sp. 3-98. Lineage (NCBI taxonomy): Bacteria > Bacillati > Actinomycetota > Actinomycetes > Mycobacteriales > Mycobacteriaceae > Mycobacterium > Mycobacterium sp. 3-98. The sequence continues at coordinate 573,036 of NZ_CP142360.1, forward strand.
GGTGCCGGTGAACTGGGTGGCGTGATCCTCGGCCAGTTCGGCCATCATCGAAAAGTCGGCGACGTCGAGTTCGGCCAGCCGGGTGGCGATGGCGTGCACCAGCGCCCGGCGGGTCCGGAAATAAAACGATGTGGTGCCGGCCGGCACGCCCGCGTGGTCGTCGACTTTCGGGTGACTGACCCCGTGCATCCCATTGCTGCCCAGCAATTCGATCGCGGCGTCGGCGAGTTGGCGGCGCCGCTCGGGCGCGTTGTGCTTTCTGCGTGCAGCGATGCGCCCCAGTTTATCGGCGCCGACTTAGCCCGCGCTTTAGAACTGACCGCAGTTCGGCGTGGTGGGCTCGCCGTTGAAGCGGGCGGCGATCCATTGCATCGCTGGTTCGCCGTCGACCAGCATCGGCAGCGCGTGGTTGATGACGAGCTTGTTGAGGAACGGCGGCTCTTCGTTGGTGCGGAATTCGACGTCGGCGTCCTGGGCACACCAGTCGCGCCCGAGCTGGTTGGCCGCGGTCCACGGCACCAGCGGGTCGTAGCGATTGCTGTCGATCATCACCGGCGCGTTCGGTTTGAAGCGCCCGAGCCGTTGCGCCTCGAACAGGCTGTTGAACGGCTCCTCGTTCACCAGCTGATTGATGTCCTCGGTGAAGTAGGGCTGGATGTGACGAAACATGAAGTCCAGCAACGTCTGTCCGACGCATTGGCGTGACACCGATTCCAGCATCGCCAACCCGCGCGGCGTCATCTTGGAGCGAATGATGTCGGCGAACTCGGGATAGGCGGCCATGACGCTGTTGAGCGCGTACCCGACGACGCCGACCAGCGCGCTGCCGTCGGCATAGGGCAACAGCTCCTTGAGGTCGGCGGGTGGCGCCCCGGCGTAGGTGCCCACGATGTGAAGGTCGGGGGCGTATTGCGAGGCGAGCTCGGCCGCCGACGCGGTCGCGCCGCCGCCCTGCGAATAGCCCCAAAACGCCACGGGCCCATGCGGATCCAGCGACGTGCCGGGTAGGCGCATGGCGGCGCGGGCGGCATCGAGCACCGCCTGTCCCTCGGCCACCCGCCCCACATACGTGTGCATCGGCGCGGTGCCCAGGCCCTCGTAGTCGGTCATCACAATGGCGAAGCCGCGCGCGACCATGGTGGCGACGAACAGTTCCTCGTAGTTGAACATGATGTCCCAGCCACCCGAATAGTGAATGCCCTGGTTGAACATTCGCGACGGCGCACACTGATTGCCCTGCCCCTGGGTACCCGGCGCGTAGCTGATCAACGGGCGCGGCCCGGCGCCCGGCCAGTCGTTGTAGGGCTCGAAATAGGTGCCCGTCACCGCGATCGGGTTGCCCCGGGTGTCGGTGCTGCGGTACATGATTCGCGTGCCGGTCGCCATGATCGCGCCCAGCTGGCCGGAGGGCTCCAGCACCAGCCGCGACGGTTCGGTGCGGATCAGGTCGCCGGGTTTACCGGGCGGCAGCGGATCCGGCGCGGCATAAAAGTCCGCATACTGCGGCTCGTCCCCGCCGTCGGCGCGCGCAATTCCGGTGCCCACCAGAGCCGAAGCAATTATCAGCAGTACTGTGAATACTCCCCCGGCCCGATGCATTACGGAACGGTAACAATGGACCGCCCGCCAGCGGAAGAGCAGTCTCTAATTTTTTAGAGATCTCGCGGTTAACGGAATTCCGGCCGCCTCTTCCGCCCAGGGGCTCGGCTCACCGGAGCGCGGCTTCTGCGCGAGCGCCGACTGGGGGATCCACGCGAGACGTCGAAGACGTTGTCGGCCAACGAGTCCGCGCCCGGCGCCGGCGGTAGCCGCCGTCAGGGTGTCTTGAGGAACACGTCGTTGAGCGTGACGGTGCGCAGGTTGCGGTCGCGGATGATGTCGACGAGCTGCGGATAGACGTGCGTCACCGGCAGATGATTGAGGTGCCCGATCACGATGGCCTGCGGCGTGAAGTACTGGTCGGCCATCTGCACGATGTAGTCCTCGGTGATCAACGTCGAATCCGACAGCGAACCCGACCACAAGGTGGGCACCTTGTAACCGAGGTCGGCGGCCACGGCATCCACGGCGGCGTTGCGCTTGGCGTAGGGCGGGCGCCAATAGGGTTTCGCGCCGATGCCGTACGTCTTCTTCAAGAACGTGTCGTTTCGTGTGAGCTGTTCGGCGACTTGCTCTTTGGTCAGTGTGGTCAGGTCCGGGTGTGACCAGGTGTGGTTGCCGAGTTGGATCTGCCCGCTGTCGACCAACGGCCGGAGCAGCTCGGAGTTTTCGGTCCACGAGTCGTAGATCCCGTTCACGAAGTACGTCAGCCGCACGCCGGTGTCCCTGGCGAACTGCGTGTAGGCACGGACCACTTCGCTGTTCACGCCGTCGTCGACGGTCAGCGCGAGCAGGTCGCCTTCGCCCGGGAGCTTCATCAATGCGCCGCCGCCGGGCAGGGGGATGCGGGCGCTGAGCGGCGGGGGCGGCAGCAGGGCCTGCGGGGCGGTCGGGCCCGAAGTCGGTATGTCGACGCCGGGCGTCTGGGCGAACGTGCGCGGCTGCGGGTCGACGATGAGCCGCGCCGTCCCGACGCCGGCAACCACCGACGCGGCGAGCGATCCAAGAAACTGGCGGCGGTTCATGGCTGCGAAGGGGCGACGTCGATCAAAAGGGATGGGCGCAGAAAAGGAGATTTCGGCCCGGTCATTCGGAAACGGATGGCGGCGCGTTGCGTACCGGGCGGGTCCCCGCAGGGACCGCCGTTCGCGCAAAACACCGAGGCCACAGCAGCGAACCGTACCATTCAAAGGCCCAAATAGTCGGCTGCGTTACGGGAGGGTCAGCTGTGAATTCTCTCGGCGGACATCGCGGCCGCTGACGGCGACCCGACCAGCGAGGATCAATGCGGTTCGCCGGCGCCGCGTTGCGGCAATTGCACGGGTTCGGCGGCGGGAGTTCCAAGCGTAAAAGCCAGCCACGGCAGGGCGGTGGCAAACGCCTGGGCGGCAAACGGCCAGTCGTGCTTGCCCTCCTGGGTGACCACCGCACAGGCGATGCCGTGCGCGGTGCCGACCGCACACAGCGACCTCGCGGCGGCGTCCTGGCCCTCGGGGTTGGCGGCGGGATCGCTGGACGCGACGAGGGTCGGACTGGCCTGTTCGGCGAGGTTGCCGGGCCCCGAGGAGACGGGCACGTCGAACCATCCGGACAGGCCGGTGTAGTGACCGTGCTTGGTCATCACGGTGACCGGGTCGAAGGCGGCCCACGCGGCCTGATCCCCGCCGAACAGCCGCGCGACGGACTGGTCCTTGGAGCCGACGTTGGGACCGCGGTCGCCCGCGATGTCCACGAACGCGCTGAACAGCTCCGGGTGCATGACGGCCAGGTCGACGGCGCAGGTACCGCCCATCGACCAGCCGGCGACGCCCCAGTTGGCCCGATCGGCGCTGACGCCGAAGTTCGACACCGTGAACGGGATGACGTCTTTGGAAAGGTGGTCGGCGGCGTTGCCGCGGGGGCCGTTGACGCACTCGGTGTCGTTGTCGAACGACCCGGTCGGATCGACGAACACCAGCACCGGCGAGAAACCGTGATGCGCGGCGGCGAAGTTGTCGATGGCGGTGAAGGCGCCGCCCGGACCCAGCCAATCCGCCGGGGTGTTGAAGGCCGAGCTGATCATCATGACGGCCGGCAGCCGGGGCGGGGGATTGCTGTTGAACCATGCCGGTGGCAGATAGACCAATTCCCGCCGGTGGGCGAAATGGGAGGCCGAGGAGTCGATGTCGACCGGCACCACGACGCCCTTGGTGGGCCTCGTTCCCGCGATCTGCATCTCGGTGACGCGCAGGCGGTCGACCTGGTCGGGCAACGGCACCGAGGTCAGCTGGTTCCACGCGGCCAGCGCCGTGGGGAAGTAGCCCACCCAGCCGTTGAGCGCCATGCCCGCGCACAGGACGCACAGCGGTATCGACAGCACGGCCACCCCGCGGCGCCACCAGCGCGCGCCCCGCCAGCCCACCAGGAACACCGCGGCGGCCAGGCCGCTCATCGCGATCCACAACCACAGCGTCGTCGGCGCGGGATCCCCGGCCACCCCGAGCGAGGTGATGTACCAGCGCGACAGCGCGGTCACCGCGACGGCCGCGATCAGCGCCACGGGCAGCACTCGCTTGAGCCAACTTCGCGCGCGCCATTGGATCGCGACGATCAGCACGAGCAACGCGAGGCCCTGAACGGCGGGCGGAAACCAGCCATGCAGCAGGGACAGTTGCCCGAAGAACTGCTCCAACGGTCGTGACCTTTGCTAGATCGATCGCTGCGCGAGGGTGCGGTGATTGTCGTGATCGTCAAGGGGCCGGGCGGCGTCTCGGCGGCCGGCGGCCGGACTCACTATCCCATACGATCGCGGCCCGCCGGCTCAACGCTTCGCCAGGTTCACGCGTCCGTGATGACGCTGGTAAACGAGCGCAGCCGCAGGCTGTTGCCGACGACGAGAAGGCTGGAGAGCGCCATGGCGGCGCCGGCCAGCATCGGGTTGAGCATGCCGAGCGCGGCGAGGGGGATCGCGGCGAGGTTGTAGCCGAACGCCCACACCAGGTTGGTCTTGATGGTGGCCAGCGTCCGGCGGGAGAGCCGGATCGCGTCCACCGCAGCCCGCAGGTCGTCGCGGATCACGGTGAGGTCGGCCGCCTCGATCGCGACATCGGTGCCCGCGCCCATGGCCAGACCCAGATCGGCGGCGGCCAGCGCGGCGGCGTCGTTGACGCCGTCGCCGACCATGGCGACCACCTTGCCCTCGGCTTGCAGACGCTTGACGGCCGCGACCTTGTCGTCGGGCATCGCCTCGGCGATCACCTCGGCGATGCCGAGTTCGGCGGCGATGCGGACGGCGACGGTGTGGTTGTCGCCGGTGAGCAGCACCGGGGTCAGGCCGAGTCGCTGGAACTGGCGCACGGCGTCGCCGCTGGACGGCTTGACGGTGTCGGCGAGCACCAGGAGCCCCCGCGCCGCGCCGTCCCAGCCGACGACGACGGCCGTCTTGCCGTCGCCCTCCGCGCGGGATTTGGCCGCGGCGAGCGCGGCGTCGAGGCGCGCACCGCGCTCGTCCATCAGGCTCGCGCGCCCGACTACGACGGCGTGGCCGTCGACCGTGCCGTGCACGCCCATGCCGTGGACACCCGCGAAATCGGCGGGCGTGGGGAGCGCGCCGAGCTGCGCCGCGGCGGCCCGGGCGATGGCCTGCGCGACCGGATGTTCGGAGGCGGCCTCCAGGGCACCGGCGTAGCGCAACAGCGTGGCGCGGTCGGTTCCCGCCCCGACGACCACGTCGACCAGGGCCATTCGGCCGGTGGTGACGGTGCCGGTCTTGTCGAGCACGATCGTGTCGATCCTGCGGGTGGACTCCAGCACTTCGGGCCCCTGGATGAGGACGCCGAGCTGGGCCGCGCGGCCGGTGCCGACCAGTAGGGCGGTCGGAGTCGCGAGGCCCATCGCGCACGGGCAGGCGATGATGAGCACCGCGACGGCGGCCGTCAGCGCGGTGGTGGGCGAGAAGCCCGCCGCGAGCCAGCCGCCCAGGGTCGCCACCGCGAGCGCCAGGACGACGGGAACGAACACGCCGGAGACCCGGTCCGCGAGGCGCTGCACACGTGCCTTGCCCGATTGGGCCCGTTCGACGAGCTTGGCCATCTGCGCCAGCTGGGTGTCGTCGCCAATCCCGGTGGCCCGGACGACAAGCCGGCCCCCGGCGTTGACGGTGCCGCCGGTGACGGCGTCGCCCGCTCCGACCTCGACGGGCACCGACTCGCCGGTCAGCATCGATGCGTCGACCGCCGAGGAACCCGTGACGACGACCCCGTCGGTCGCGATCCGTTCCCCGGGACGCACCACGAACTGGTCACCCACCGCGAGCCGCTCGATCGGGAGCCGGGTCTCGGTGCCGTCACGCAAGACCCCGACGTCCTTGGCGCCCAGCGCCACCAGCGCGCGCAGCGCGTCGCCGGCGGACCGCTTGGCCCGCTTCTCGAAATAACGGCCGGCCAGGACGAACAGCGTGACGCCGGCGGCCACCTCGAAGTAGACGTGGCACGGGGCGTCATCGCGCCCGACCGTGAGCTCGAAGTCGTGCTGCATGCCCGGCTGGGCGGCGGTCCCGAGGAACAGCGCGTAGAGCGACCACAGGAACGCGGCCAGGGTCCCGATCGAGACCAGGGTGTCCATGGTGGCGACGCCGTGTTTGAGGTTGGCCCAGGCGGCCGCGTGGAAGGGCAGCCCGCACCACAGGACGACCGGCGCCGTCAGCGCCAGCGACGCCCAGTGCCAGTGGTGAAACTGCCACGCGGGAACCATGGCCATGGCGATCACCGGGCCGGCCAGCACGGCGGCGGCGATCAGCCGCCGGCGCAGCGAAGTCAGGTCGGCGTCGCGCACCGGCGAACGTCGCGGCAGGGCGGCCGCGTAACCGGCCTTTTCGACCTCGGCGATCAGGATCCGTGGGTCGTACCCGGCGGGGGCGCTGACGGCGGCCGTCTCGGTCGCATAGTTGACGGTGGCCGAGACGCCGGCGAGCTTGTTGAGCTTTCTTTCGATCCGGGCGGCGCAGGAGGCGCAGGTCATCCCGGTGATCTCGAGCTCGATGGGGGGCGCGGCGGCCGGCGTGTCCTCGGGGAGGGTGCCCTCGTCGATGTTTCGCGGGGGCGTGCTCATGCGACCTGGACGGCCTGGAAGCCCGCCTCGTCGACCGCGGCGAGGACGGCGTCCGCGTCGATGGGCACCGCGCTGGTGACGACGAGCCGGCCGGTGTCGGCGCTGACCGTCACGCCGTCGACGCCGGGAATCCCGGCGACCTCGCCCTGGACGGCGGCCTCGCAGTGCGCGCAGCTCATCCCGCTCACCCGATATTCGCTGGTGGGCATGCCGCTCCTTCTCGATCCCGCCGCGGACTTGACCCCACCATTCTGCCTGCCGGGGGGTTCGGGCTATTGGCGCAGGTGCGACCCGCCGCCGATGTACCACACCTGGCCGGTGATCCACTCGGCCTCGTCGGACAGCAGGAACGCGGTGATCGCCGCGAGGTCGTCCGGCTTGCCCAGCCGGCTGGTCTTGCCGAACGTCAGGAAGGCCTGCTGGAGCGCGACGTCGTTTTGGCGCTCCTGGGTCTCGCCCATCACCAGGCCCGGCATGACCCCGTTGCTGCGGATGTTGTGTTTGCCCCAGTTGACGGCCACGTGCCGGGTCAGGTGGTTCACCGCCGCCTTCGAGGCGCCGTAGGCGACGTGCATGGGGTCGCTGCCCAGCGCGGCGCCCGACGAGGTGTTCACGATGCTGCCCCCACCCCGGGCGAGCAGGTGCGGCAGGACCGCGCGGATCGTGCGGACGTACCCGAGCAGGTTGACGTCGAGCGTGCGCTGCCAGACGTCCATGTCGGTGTCGAGAATCGTGGTGTCGCGTCCCAGGTTTCCCTCGGACAGATCGGCGCCCACGTTGTGCAGGCCGTCGACGGCCCCGAACTCGTCGAGCGTCGTCTCGACGAGGCGCCGCACCGACTGCTCGTCGGCGAGGTCGAACTCGACGGCGACCGCGTGGCCGCCGGCCGACACGATGCGCTGCGCGGTGGCGGCGGCGCCCGCAATGTTGTTGTCGCCGATGGCAACACGGGCGCCTTCGGTGGCGAGGCGTTCGGCGGTGGCCGCGCCGATCCCGGTGGCGCCCCCGGCGACCACAAATGTCTTGCCGGCCAGGCCGCGCATCACACGTACCCGACGCCGATGTCGACCGACACCTGGGTCGCGGTCACCAATCTGGATTGGTCGGAGGCCAGCCAGGCCACGGCGTCGGCGATGTCCTCGGGCTGCGCGATGCCCTCGGGCAGCAGCGGTTTGTGCATGCCCCGCAGGTGTGGGTAGTCGTCCGCGGCGGCCTGTAACGCTTCCCGCATCCGGCCGGTGCCCATCGGCGTGGCGACGGCGCCGGGGTTGAGGCTGTTGACGCGGATGTTGTACCGGCCGAGCTCGGCGGCGAACGCCCGCGCCATCCCCACGACCGCGTGTTTGCTTGCGGTGTAATGGATCATGAACGACTGCATCTTGATGCCGGCCGCCGAACCGATGAGGATGATCGAGCCGCCGCGGCCGCCGTCGATGATGTGCCGCACCCCCGCCATCACGGTGTTCCAGGTGCCGATCACGTTGGTGTCGATGGTGTCTCGGAACGCCTGCGCGGTGATCTGATCCCAGGGCGCGGGGCTGCAGATCCCGGCGTTGGCGACGATGACGTCGAGCCGGCCCAGCTCGCCGACCGCCTTGTCCACGGCGGCGGACAGCGCGTCAAGATCGCGGATGTCGGCCTCGGCGGTGACGACCCGCCGGCCGCCTTCGCTCACCAGCCGTGCGGTTTCGGCCAGATCGTCGGGCGTCGGCGAGTCGTAGGGGACGCTCGGCGGCAGCGGCCCGGCGAGATCGACCGCGATGATGTCGGCGCCCTCGGCCGCAAGACGCACGGCGTGTGCCCGGCCCTGCCCGCGCGCGGCGCCGGTGATCAGCGCGACCTTTCCCGAGAGTGACTGGCTCATGTGTGCTCTGGGTTCCTTTCAGTCGCGCGCGATCTTGTCGAGCGGGTTGGAGCGTTCCAGCATGCCGTACGCTTCTTCGCCGTCCCATCGGTAGCGCACGCCGGCCTGCTGGACGGCGGGGAACTCGGCCATCTCCTCTTTGAGGGCGTGCATGGAGTACATGTCGTCGTCGTGGTGCACGTCGTGCGTGGAAAACACTGTCTCGCCGGCGATTTCGACTAGCCCGTCGGCGGTCTCCAGCACCAGCGAGGCATCCTCGCCGAGTGGCCGCAGGTGGGTCAGCCACGGCGCCCGCACCGCCCGCGCCGGGACCAGGCCGCCGTCGCCGGTGAAGACGAATCCCTCGTTGAAGGTGGGCTGGCCGTCGGGGCGCGGCGGATAGGCGATGTAGCCGAAGGCGCGGCCGCTGCCGAACACGGCCGACTGCCAGCAGTGTCCCCAGAAGCCGGCGAGCTTGCGCACCCCGGTGCGACGGATCCGCAGGCCGCTCCCGGTGAAGGTGTGGCGTTCATCCCCCACCCGGAATTCCCCTGTGGCGGTGAACAATTGCTCGTAGCGGGGCCCGCCCATGATGGCCCCGACAGACGTCGTTTGGAGCTGCGTGCCGGCGTCGGCCTGTAGCGCGCCCTGGACCCACGGGGGCACGGCCATCCTCGCCTCGACGCGGAAGCCGATGTTCGTCGTCGGGCCGTCCTTCCTGCCCGCCACCAGGTCGGCCGACGAGGTCTGCACGGCCGGCCCGTCGTAGGACATCGTCCAGGTGTCGAAGGGTTCGAGGCACTGGAATGCCAGGCCGCCGGCGCCGAGCACGGTGGGCCGCCCGTCGGCGCCGCGAGCCGGCAGCGACGGCCCGTTGGTGCGCAGCCGGTAGACGCGCCCGTCGGGAAACGCGGCATTGACCTGAATGTCGTGGGAGTCCCAATTGGCGCCCACCGCCTCGATTCCCACGCGGGGCAGGCCGATCTCGCCGCGGTCGTCGACCACCCAGAAACTGACCGAGTCGCGCATCTCCGGATCCTCGGGGCGCTGCGCCAGCACGTACTCGCGCGACGGGTCGATGCCGCCGGTGAGATCAACCGCCATTGCTTTCCTCGCTCCTTATCTTTGGATGCCGCGTCCACCGCCGCGCGCTGTCCACATAGCGCGCGAACCGGGGCCGAACCTCGTCGAGATCGATGCCGAACTCCACCGGGTCGGCGTGCGAGCTCGGCTCGCGCTGCGCGGCGGCGTGCTCCCACCAACTGTGCATCCGCGCTTCGAACTCGTCGGACACCGGGGCCCCGAGCCAGGCGTACAGCCCGGCGACCTCGCCGACCGGGTCGGCCTGCATGGCCCGAAAGTCGATGTCGTAGAACCGATCGTCGGCACCGGCCGCGCGGAACCGCAGCGCCCGCTCCATGCCCAGCGACCAATGCTCGACGTTGAGCCGGCCGATGTAGCGGCGGTCGATCCGGGTGTTGAACGACCCGATGATGTCGGCGTACAGGTCGGCCACCGACAACAGGACGTCGGTGGGATCGCGATGGGTCATCACGAATCGGGCGTCCGGGAACACCGCGTCCAGGGCGTCGAGCCACAACACATGGGACGGGCACTTCAGCCGCCACGGCCGCTCAGGCTCGCCCCACTGCAGCAGCTGCATCACCCGCCGCTGATAGCGAAACGTCGGGGTGAGGTCGGCGTGGTGCACGAGCCACGTTGAGTACGAGGGGATTTCGGCGAACGACTGAAAGATGTGCGACTTGAAGTCGAGCGCCATCAGCTCGTGGCACTCCATGGGCCCATGGGTGTCGCCGGGAACGTGGCGGCGGGTGCCGACCATCTCGCCCCGGTCGGCCGGGACGCGGGGATCGACGCCGTGCACCGTCGAGGGCGGGGGGCACGGTTGCGTCGACTCCCACCGGCGCAGGTAGCGCACCTCGGGATCCTGGGCCAGCAGCATGGACAGGGCGGTGGATCCGGTCCGGGGCAATCCCAGGCCGACCAGCGGTTCGCGGATGGGCACGTCGCCGATCTCCGGGTGCCGCCGAAACCAGTCCTCGACCTGCAGCCGTTGCGAGAGATAGCCCGCGATGCGTTGGCGCAGAAAGGCTTCCCCGCGCTCGCTCAGGTGGGCCTCGTCGCGCAACGCCGACAACAGGACGTTCAGGCCCTCGGTGAAGGAGTCGTCGCCGAAGTCGGTGAGCCCGGTCTGCGCCGCGGCCTCCTCCATCAGCTCACCGGATGTCAGCACGGCGTCTCCTCGATCAAAGTCCTTGCGGCGGCGCTCAACCCATCCACTGCCCGCCGGCGACGTCGATGGTCTGACCGCACAGGTAGTCGGCGGCCTCGGAGGCCAGGAACGCGACCATGTTGGCGGCCTCCTCGGGCAACGACGCGCGACCCAGTTGGACCTGGTGGGTGATCGCTTCCTGGATGGCGCCGCGGCCGGCGCGCTGCTTGTCGTCCTGAGGATCGAGCAGGTACTGCCGCATCTCCGGTTTGATCATGATGCCCGGCGCCACGCCCAACACGTTGACACCGCGCAGCGCGACCTCGTGGGCGAGGTTGCGCGTGAACCCGATGACGCCGGCCTTGCACGCGTTGTAGACGACCAGGCCGCGCTGCTGAATGCGGCCGCCGACCGACCCGATGTTGATGATCTTCCCCGAACCCTGGTCGAGCATGTACGCCAGCGCGGCGTGCGCCCCGTACATCATCATCGTCAGGCTGCCCAGCACCGTGTAGTCGATGTCCTCTTTCGTCTGCTTCTCGAACGGACCCGCGGCCACCATCACCGGGTTGTTCACCATGATGTCGAGGCCGCCGAGCTCGTGGTGAGCCTGCCGCACGGCGCCGTGCACCTGGTCCCAGTCGGACATGTCGGCCTTGACCGGGATGGCCCGCACGCCCCAGCGCCGCTCGACTTCCTCGGCCCGGCGTTCGACCTTCTCGAAGGTGCGGCCGATGAGCGCGACCTCGGCGCCGCAGCCGGCCAGCCGGTTGGCGATCGCCTGTCCCAGGCCGTCGCCACCGGCTCCGGTGACGAAGGCCTTCTTGCCGGACAGGTCCATCAGCTCGGTCACGCGCTTGCCGACAATGTGCTCCGGTAGGCGGTCCAACCCGAGCAGCCGCACCCAGTCCTGGTCGTCCTGAACCGTCAACGTCGACCCCTCCTCAGTCAGACCGGGACGGCATCGCCGCCCCACCTCGCTGACGATATGACGGCCTCACGGCCAGCAGGTAATACCAATTCGGGAAACCAGTCATGCCGCATTTATATGGCTGGTAGATGTGGAGGTGATGGACACCCACCGGCTCAAGTACTTTTTGCGGATCGCGGAGGAAGGCTCGATCACCCGCGCGGCCGCGGTGTTGGGCATCGCCCAGCCGGCGCTGAGTCGCCAGATCCGGCTGCTGGAGGAGGACCTCGGCATCACGCTGTTCGAGCGGACCCGCCGGGGCGTGCACCTCACCGAGGAGGGCGAACGGCTGCGCTCCTCGACCGCCGCGCCGCTGCGTCAGCTCGAGCTCGCGGTCCGGTATGCGGGATCGCCGTTGGCGCGCATCGAGCGCGGGCTGCTGTTCGGGATCGTGCCGACCGCCGCCGGCGTCCTGGCCGCGCCGCTGGCGGCAAGCGTGGGCGCCGCGTTCCCGAATGTCCATTTCCACGTCGCCGTGGCCGAGACCGACGACCTGGTGGAGCGCCTCCTCAAGGGCGCGATCGACCTCGCGGTGATCAACCCGGTCTCCGATGACCGGCTCTTCCACCGGCACCTGGTGACCGAGGACCTCGTGCTGGTCGGGGGGCCCGCGTCGGAGCTCTCGCCCGCCAGCCCGATCCGCTTCACCGATCTCGCCAAGCTCCCGCTGGTCATGCCCAGCGGGCTGACCGGCATTCGAAACACCCTGGAGAACACCGCGCTGCGGCTCAAAGTTGCGATCACGGCCCGCTTTTCGACCGATTCGGTGGAGGTGGCCAAGCATCTGGTCGCCGCGGGGCTCGGCTATGCGGTGCTGCCGATGGCGGCGTGCGGCGCCGATGTGGAGGCGGGGCGGCTGCGGTGGACGTCGATCCACGAACCCCCGATCGACCAACAACTCGGCGTGGCCGCCACCGCGGCGCTGGAACTGCCCCGCGAATTCGCGGCGAAGATCGGCATCGTGTTGCGCGAAGAGGTGGCGCGGTTGACCAAATCCGGCTTCTGGCCGGCGCGTTTCGAGCCGTCACCGGTATGGGACCCCAACATCCCCGAGCCGCGGAACTGAACGGGATTACGCTGCCGGTTAGCGGAAAGGAGATTCGCAATGACCGTCACCGTTGTCGACCGGGGGCCCCGCCAGGTGAGCCGCAGAGTCGAAGTGGCCGCGCCGGCGGCCGAGCTGTACGCCATCGTCGCCGATCCGCGGCGTCACCACGAACTCGACGGGTCGGGCACGGTGCGCGACAACATCACCATGCCGCCGCAACTCCTTGAGGGCTCGAAGTTTTCGACGAGCATGAAGATGTTCGGCGTGCCCTACCGCATCACCAGCACGATCACCGCGCTGACGCCGAACGAGGTGGTCGAATGGCGCCACCCGCTGGGTCATCGCTGGCGGTGGGAATTCGAGGCGCTGTCACCGAACCTGACGCAGGTCACCGAGACGTTCGACTACCGGGATGCCGGTGCGCTGAAGAACAAACTGAAGTACTACGAGCGGATGGGCTTCGCCAAGGCGAACGCCTCGGGCATCGAGGCGACGCTGACCAAACTGCGGGATCGCTACGCTGGGTGATCAGTTCGCCACCGGATCGGCTGCGTCCCAGGGCATCACGCCGGACACCCAGTGGCTCAGTTCCGAGGCCTGGTCGTTGCGGTGCAGATGGCGTGGAGGCGTCGCGTAGGTGGAGTAGGGCCGGCACCGAATGACGACGCGGTTCTCGCGTTCGCACATCGCCTCGATGTGCGAACGCGCGTCGTCACCGAGTGGCTGGCCGGACATTCGGCCGGCGACCGCCATCATCACGTCGATCGCCAGATCCCGGTCGTCCTCGACGGCGGCGTCGGCGTAGACCTGCAGGTAGGCGAAGGGCCATCGCTCGTCGAGGACGCACAGGCTCACCTTGCCGTCGCGCTGAACGATCCGGGCTTTGCCCCTGCCGGCCATCGTGGAGACGAGCAAGTCGTCGGTGTCGGTGGGGATGTAGTACACGACCGACATGGCGGGGCCGTCGTGGCGGCGACGGTAGCCGAACACGCACGTGCGATGCGTGCGCACGAATTCCCGTCGTTCGGAGGGAAGCATGTCGCGGTCGGCCGGAGCGGTGAAGGGCTCTGCCGCCAGGGGGAGGAGCATGACGAATTTTCCTTGCTGTCAACGGGGTTGATCCGCGCGATAATTACGGATACAGTGTCTCCGTAATGCGTGACGATGTCAACCGGGGGCCGCGGCGATCCCGCGGCCGCCCGGCCCTGCCGATGGACCGCATCCTGGGCGCGGCCGTCGAACTCCTCGACGCGGAGGGGGCGGACGCGTTGTCGATGCGGTCGCTTGCCCAGCGCCTGGGATCGGGCACCGCCACGCTGTACCGCCACTTTTCCAATCGATCCGAACTGGTGTCGCAGGTGATCGACCACATACTGGGCGAAGTCGACCTCGATGCGCGGGCGCTGGCGGCCCTACCGTGGCAGCAGGCGTGTATCACGTTCGCGCAACACATGTTTGACGCGCTGCGCCGGCATGGCAATGTCGCGCCGCTGTTGATCGAATACACGCCGACGGGGCCGAGCGCGTTGGCCAATCGCGAGCGCTGCCTGGCGATCCTGCTGGACAACGGCTTTGCGCCGGCGGTCGCGGTCCATGCCTACGCCACGCTGGCCCGTTACGTCTTGGGTTTCGCGCTACAACTGCCCGGCGCGACGGATGGGGGCGGTGAAGCGGAACTGTCGGCGGCGTTTCATCGGCTCGATCCGTCGCGTTATCCCGCGACCGTCACCGTCGCCGACGAGCTTCCCGTTCCGCTGGCCGACGAGTTCGCTTTTGGGTTGCGGCTCATCGTCTCCGGGCTCGAACGACTGCGCGAGTGAACGTTTTCGCGGCGCCAACCGTGGCTTGGGTGGATGACCGCGCCCGAAAGGACACCGCTCGATGATCGCAAACACGCTGAGCCGCTGGGGTCAACTCGTGGGCCGCTATGGCCTGGTGGTGGTGCTGGTGTGGATCGGAGTGGGCAAGTACGTGAAGATGGAATCGCGCGTGCTCATCGAGCACAGCCCCCTGATGAGCTGGCTCTACGACGTCTTCAGCGTCACCTTCGTCGCGCGGGCGCTCGGAACGATGGAAATCGTTGCGGCCCTGCTTATCGCGCTGCGGCCATGGTGGCCGCGGGTTTCGGCGGCGGGCAGCGCGCTGGCGGTGGTGCTGTTCCTGGGCACGGTGAGTTTCTTGTTCACCACCCCCGGCGTGATCGCAACCCATGCCCGCGGCGTGCCGGTGCTCTCGGCGCTGCCCGGCCAGTTTCTGCTCAAGGACCTGGTATTGCTCGGGGTTGCCGTGTGGACGCTGGGCGACTCGCTGTCCGCGGGCGGCGTCACCGCAAGGCCGTATCCCGCCCGCAGCGAGTGACTATATAGTCGTGGCCACGGAGAGGAAGCCGAGGCCGTGACCGAGACCGTTGGCCAGGAGATAGGCGTCGACGCGCCACGACGTGGGCACGCCGAAGAACGCCGCGCGCAGGGCGGCCCGTGACCAGCCGAAAAGCCCGCTGGCTCTACGCCGTTGGGCGGCTGCGCGCGGCGACGCGGCGCGGGCGATCGCCGCGGGTGGCGATCATCGGCGCGGGCTTCGGCGGTCTCGGTGCCGCTGTCGCGCTGCGCCGCGCCGGCATCGACGACCTGGTGATCATCGAGGGCGCCGACGGCGTCGGCGGCACCTGGCGCCGCAACACCTATCCCGGCGCCGCCTGCGACATCCAGAGCCATCTGTACTCATTTTCCTTTGCGCCCAACGCATCCTGGACCCGCACGTACGCCCGGCAGCCCGAGATCCTGGCCTACCTCGAATCGGTCGCCGACGATTTCGATCTGCGACGCCACCTCATGCTCGACACGACCGTGCGGTCCCTGCACTGGAACCCGGGCGCCGGGACGTGGGAGTGCCGAGTCGACCGCAACGGCGAGTCCGCCACGTTGGTCGCCGACGTCGTCGTGTGCGCGGTCGGGCTGTTCGGTTCGGCCAAGCTGCCCGACATCGACGGGCTGACGGGGTTCGCCGGACCGGTGCTGCATACCGCGCAGTGGGATCACCAGCTCGACCTGGCGGGGCGCGACGTGGCGGTGATCGGGACGGGCGCCAGCGGGGTGCAGTTGGTGCCGGAGCTGGCGAAGACCGCCGGACACGTCACGGTCTTCCAGCGGACCCCGCCGTGGATGGTGCCCAAGGACGACCGCCCGTACAGCGCAAGCGAATTGGCGCGGTTCAGGCGCAGCCCGGTCGCGCTGCGCCGCACCCGGTGGAAGATCTGGAAATTCCAGCACGACAACACCGCGACGTTCGCCGACGATCCCGTGGTGGCCGCGCGCACGCAGATCGCGACGTCGTTCCTGGACCGCACCGTCGACGACGAGCCGTTGCGCCGAGCGCTGACCCCGGACTATCCGTTCCGGTGTAAGCGAGTGTTGTTGGGCGACGACTATTACCGGGCCCTGCAGCGGGACAACGTCGAATTGGTCACCGAGCCCATCGCGCGGGTCGGCGAGACGTCGGTGATCACCGCGTCGGGCCGCGAAATCGCCAGCGACGCGATCGTGCTCGCCACCGGCTTCGAGACGTCCCGCTACCTGTCCGGCATCGACGTCACCGGAACGGGTGGCCGCCGATTACACGAGCACTGGGGTGACGATCCGTGCGCCTACCTGGGTGTAGCGGTCAGCGGATTCCCGAACTTCTTCATGCTGTACGGCCCCAACACCAACCAGGGCGGCAACTCGATCGTCTACATCCTCGAGTCCGCGGCGCGGCTGGTCGCCAGCGCGGTGAGCCGCCTGGCGCGCCGTGGCGGCTACCTCGACGTGCGTCCCGAGGCCGAAAGGCGATACAACGACCAGCTTTCCGCCGACCTGGCGCGGACCATCTGGACGCAGTGCGACAGCTATTTCCGTTCGCCCACCGGCCGCATCGTCACCCAATGGCCCTATACCGAGCTGGACTACGCCCGCCGGACCTGGCGGCTGCGACGCCGAGATTGGATCCACCGCTGCGGCGCGCCACCGCGGGATGACGCGCGCCCGGTCGATGGTGAAACACGGTGTGCGCCAGCACCTTCAGGCTGAGCTGGCGGCGGCCGCCCTCGCCCGCTCGGTCATCGAGGCGATCACCCCGCCGTCGTTGAGGATGTCGGTGCCGGTGAGGTAGCCGGCCTTCTCGCTGGCGCAGAAGGCGAGCAGCTCCGCCATTTCCTCCGGCTTGCCCCACCGCGGGACCGCGGCGTCGGCCACCATCGCGCCCGCCCCCGCCTGCTCCTCCAGCCTGCCCATCTCGGTGTCGATCGAACCGGGGGACACCGAGACGATGCGCAGTCCGCGCGCGTTGAAGCGCTCCGCCTGTGACTGGCTGTACCACTTCACGAAGCTCTTGCTCAGGGCGTACGCGAGACCGGACCGCGCCTCCTCGGGGGCGATGTCGCACGCGGTCATCATGGCGGCCATGAAGGCGTCGGCGTCGTCGAGCGCCAGCGGGAATTGGCCTGTCGGAATGATTTCCGCGGGCAGCATGTGCGCCGCCATCGAGGCCACGTTGACGATCACCGCGCCCTCGCCGGCGACCGCGTAGAACTCCTCGTCGACGTTGACGGTGCCGACCGCATTGGTCCGTATGACGTAGTCGGCGGCTCCCATGCTCGGGCTCACGCCCGCGGTGTGGATGACCGAGACGACCGATCCGAGGTTCGTGGCGGTGCCGAGCAGGTCCACGACGGCTCGCCGGTCGGTGACGTCGCAGTTCACGATGGTGGGAGTGATCCCGAGCTCTTGCAGCGCGGCGGCGGCGGTCGTCAGCCGGTCCTGCCGGACGTCGCAGAGCACCACCGTGTGGTCGCGCCCGACGATCTTCGCGGTGGCCAGGCCCATGCCACCCGCGCCGCCTGTGATTACGGACACTCGATTCATACCTGGACGGTATACGGCGCGCGATCGCGGGACGTTACGGGTCTGGCACTGGATGTAACGGATGGCCGGTGTGGCGGACGGCCGTCCCGAAGAACGGCGCCCGGACGGTCGCGGGCAGGTGGCGCCGGTGGCGGATCAGCGCGACGACGGCCACCGCAGTGTAGACGCCGCAGAGCAGCAGCCGGCCGTGCGTCGAGGCGATCGGGAACTGCACGACGAACATTCCCAAGAGCGCCAGTGCCGCGCCGCGGTGGAAGCGCAGCGCCAGGATCAGCGCCACGCCCATCATCGTCTGGGTCGCCGTGAGCAGCATCTCCTCCACCTGGCGGGAGTCGAGGTGGAGGGCGAACCCGCCGCCACCGAGCAGGTGGGAGATCGGCAGCGAGCCGATCAGCAGGGTCCACTGGTTGACCTTGGAAGAGATCAGCGTGGCGATGGCGGCCGTGCCCTTGCCGCGGGTGGCGAAGATGGTCGCGATGATGAACTCCGGGGCCTCCGACGCCAGCGGGGCCAGCCACTGAACCAGCAGGAAGCGGTTGACGCCCAGTTCGGTACCCGCGGCCACCAGGTTGTCGGCAAACGGCTTGGCGCACAGCAGAATCACCGCGCCCGAGGCGGCGAAGAGGCCGACCACGGCGACGCGACGACGGACGTCGGGCAGTTCGCCCAGCGCGGCGGCGGTACCGATCAGGTCGGGCTCCTCGACCTCGCCGTGGCTCAGCTTGTACAGGTAGAACCCGAACCAGGCCAGCAACGCCAGCCCCAGCCCGAAATGAATCTCGCCGGCCACCGGCACCGCGAACGCGATGACACCGGCGATCAACAGGAATCCCAGTTCGACGCGGTTTGCTGGCTCCAGCGTCAGCCCGGTGGGTTTCCCGGATCCGGACCTGCGCGCCACCACGATGCTGACCAGCACCACGACCGGCCAACCCAGCCCCATCAGCAGCCGGTTGGACCCGGTCATGTTGGCGGCCGCGTACTGCGTGTATTCGGCGTTGTGGCCGGAGACGTACGCGTAGTACAGGTCGACGGCGTATTCGGGCAGGACCGCGATCAAGGCGAGCAGCGCCGTCGCCAGGCCGCCGGACACATCGATCTGGGCGGCCTCGGCGGCCCACGCCAGCAAGAAGCTGGCCGCCACCACCGCGGCGCCGAAGATCAGCAGCGCGGGCACGGCGCCCACGTGCAGCCCGGCAATCCGGATGGCCACGGCCGGGGCGACGAATGCCCCGGTGATCAGCCCGGAACGCGTCAGGGTGCGGCGCCGCCACTGGGCCGTCATCGTGACGTCGGCAGCGGGCCTGTCTATGGCGAGCATCGTCATCCTTCGCGGGAGGCGGCGATCGGGTGGTGGTACTTCGGCTCGGTTGCCGTGACGAACTGATTACCCAAGCTACCCGTCGCCCACACCGTCAGCAACGCGGTGGGTGGGCAAAGTCGGTGACGTGCCCAAGCCCATATTTGCTGCACAGGGGCCTATGGAAGCGAAAGTTAGGCAGCCCTGATTTCGAACTTTGGCAAACCTCGCCACGACTGGTTCGACGCGCAGCGAACGGTTCGGGTTCCCACTAGTGGTCCGGCCCCATGGCCGCGGCGGCGGCCTGGGCGAAAAGCTCGACGGCCTGATTGCGGCTCAGCGACGCCAGCAGCTGCGCGGCGGCGCGCATGGTGTCGCCCACCATCAGCGTCGGGCCGTTGCCCAGGTTCTCGAAGGCCTCGGCGATGACCTCGGAGACGGGGGCCGCGTCGGCCGGCGCCTCGTCGGGCGAGCCGATCTGACCGCGGCTGTATTCGAGCGCGCGCAGGGCCGGCGTATCGGTCTTGCCGAGGATGAGGCCCAGGACGTCGACGCCCTTGGGTTTTAGTTCGGCCCAGAGCGCCTCGGCGAACACCATGTCGAACGCCTTGGAGGCGCCGTAGGCGACCATGTTGGGCCCGCCGGCCAACCCGGCACCGGAGCCGAAGAGGACGATGCCGCCGCTGCGTCGCCCGACCATCGCGGGCGCGAAGTGGTGGCACAGCTGCATGGGCACCATGCAGTTGCGCTGCACCATCGCCTCGGCGGCCTCGATCGAATTGGCAAGGAACGGTGTGAAGTTCGGGTCGGCGCCGGCGCAGTAGACCAGCATCCCGATCTCCAGGTCGCCGGTGGCGGCGGAGATCGCCGCCGCGGCGCCGGGCTGCGCGAGATCGATAGCGACAGTGCGGGTTTGCGCCGACGTCTTGTTCTCGATCTCGGCCGCGACGCGGTCGAGAACGCTTTGCCGCCGGGCGAGCAGCACCACGTTGACACCGCGTTCGGCCAGTCCTTCGGCGAACGCCGCCCCCACACCGTCGGACGCGCCTGCCACCAACGCCCACGGCCCGTACTTCGTCGCGAACGTCATCTACGGGGCCCCGAACGTAGCGACGCGCACCTGAGTGAAGCGGCGCCGCGCGATGCGCCATCCCTCGCCGGTCCGCACGATCTCGTCGTCGTAGAAGCCCCACGCGTTGACGCCGGCCTGGTTGTCACCGAACATGATCACCGCGTCGACATAGGTTCGGGCAGTGGCATTGTCGCCTTCGACGGCGACGACCTGGTTGGATAGCCGATGCAGGGTGTGGCCCGCCATCGCGTGCGTCTTGTCCATGAAGTCGGTGACTTCGTCCACACCGCTCCAGCGGCCGATCTCGCCGTAGTCGAGCTCGCAGTCGTCGGTGAACACGCTGCGAAACAGCGGCCAGTCGCGCCTGTCGATGCCGGTGGCGTAACGCACCAGCAGGTCCGAAATGTCTTGCCGGTCTTCTGTTTCGCTCACGGGCGATCTCCATTCGGGTGGACGATGATCCGGGGCGGACCGTCGGACCTGCGGGCCAGCTCGAGGGCGTCGGGTACCTCGTCGAGGCCGATGATCTTGCCGACGCTCGGTAGCGGGTTCAGCCGCCCCGAGGCGATCGCGTCGAGTGTGCCGTACCAGTCCTGCGGGTGCGGGCCGCCGCCGAACTGAATGGTCACGCCCTGGCGGGTGGCGGTGGTGATGTCGAGGGTGTCGCCGGTGTACCAGCCACCCGCACAGTAGATTCGGGTGCCCATCTCGGCGGATTCGACCAGCTTCTGGATCAACCCCGGCGCGCCGACGCATTCGAATACGACGGCCGGCCCGGGCAATCCGCGCCGCGCACGGACCTCGTTGAAGGCCTCGAACGGGGACTTCTCGGAAGGGTCGACCACGACATGGGCACCGAAGCGGTCGCGGGCCAGCTCGCGCCGGTCGGATTTGTAGTCCGCCACGATGATGGGCTCGACGCCGCGGGCGGCCAGGGCGGCGACGGCCGAAAGCCCGATCGCCCCCGCGCCGATGACGATCGCGACCTCACCCTGTCCCAACCGCGCCGACCGCACGTAGAACTCGCCGACGGCGAACGCGTCGGTCAAGGCGACGGCGTCGCTGGGCACGTCACCCGGGACGCGCTTGGTCGCGGCCTCCGAAACCACCAACAGCTCACCGAAACTGCCCTGCGCCTCGGGGTGCTGGCCGATGATGCGCATTCCGCCCGCGCCGCCGTCGACCAGCCGCACCGGCATGGCGGTCACGCGCGTGCCGGCGGCGAACTGGTCGGTGCAACCGGGACCGTGCCCGATGACCTCGCCCACGAATTCGTGACCGAGCACGATGTCTCTATCGGTGTCATACAGCGAGCGGCCGGTCGGGTCGTCGATGGCGAGTTCCGGGTGGTCCATGAAATGCACGTCGGACGCGCAGATCGCGGTGCTCAACGTGCGCAGCAACAACTCGCCCTGGCCGGGGATGGGGTCCGCGGTCTCGCGGACCTGCAGCCGACCGTCTCGCAACACCACTGCGCGCAATACGGTAGCTTTCTCGAATAATCGACATAAGATCTCGAATGTTCGTACAACTGTAAAAATCGCGTAGCGGAGGAGTCAAGCGATTCGCGGATCGACGTCAGCGCCGACCGCGCGGGTGCTCGATGTCGTCGAGCTCCTTGCGCGGTCCGGAAGCGCGCGGCTGCGGTTCTCCGACGTGGTGCGCGAGCTCGATCTCACGCAGGCGACGGCGCACGCCATCCTCAAGACCTTGTGCGACCGCGGCTGGGCCAGTCGCGATCCGATCGCAAAGACGTTCGCGCTGGGGCCGGCGCTCGCCGTGGTGGCCGCCCGCACGGACACCGCCCGCCCGCTGGCCCACGCGGCGCGCTCGGCCGCGCTGCGCCTGTCCGGTGAAGTCGGCTACGCCTGTTCGGTGGTCGAGAAGTTCGGAGACTCCCTGGTGGTCACCGCATTTGAGGGCGAACCCGCCACCCAGCCGTCGGGCATACCGGGCGACCGCATCCCCTACGCACCACCCTTCGGGGTGGCGATGGCGGCCTGGGACACCGACGAGGAACAACGCGCCTGGATCCGCCGCGGCGCGGGCAGCAATGCCGATCGCACGCAGCGCCTGCAACAGGTCCTCGCACGGACGCGGGAACGGGGATTCGACATCGACTGGACGACACCCGCACTGGCCCAGGCCGTCCAGGTGGTCGGCACCTTGGACAGCAATGAGATGCCGACACCCGTGCGGCACATCATGGACCAACTGCTTGTCGAATTCACCACCATCGGGTTCCTTTCCGACGACAACCCCGGGCGTCGGAAGCAACCCGTGGTGACGATCGCCGCACCGGTCTTCGACGACCGGGGCCGCGTTTCCCTGATGGTGGCCGTGCACCCGTTGTGCCCGCTGAGCGCGCGGCAGATCCGGGACATCGGGGCGCATCTGACGGACGAGACGACGGCACTGAGCGGATCACCAGCATCAGCCGGGTAGCCTCGCCCCGGAGGCGAAAAGTCATGGCAGAGAACTACCTTGTGGACGAGCTGGCCCAATTCGTCGTCGGCGCGCAGGCATCTGACCTGACCGGGCGGCCCCGTGCGCTGTTGACGCGCAACGTGCTCGACAGCGTCGCGTGCGCCGTCGGTTCGTTGAACGGGGAGCTCATCGCGACGGTCCGTGAACACACCGCCCAATTCAGCGGAGACCCGACGGCAACACTGGTCGGCGGAGGCCGGGCATCGGTGGACCAGGCCGCGTTCTTCAATGCGGTGCTGGTGCGCTACCCCGATCTGCTCGACACCTACCTGACCGTGGGAGGCCTGTGCCATCCCGCCGACAACTTCGGTGCCGTGCTGGCAGTGGCCGAGCACACCGGCGCCGGCGGCGCCGACTTCCTGCTGGCACTGGCGGTCGCCTACGAGGTCCAATGTCGTTTCAGCGCACAGGTTCCCGTGATGGCACGCGGACTCAACCATGCGCTGCAACTGGCGATGTCGGTGGCCGCGGGCACCGCGAAACTGCTCGGGCTCAGTGCCGAACAGACCGCCAACGCCATCGCGGCCGCCGCCGCCGACAATGTGTCGCTGGCGGGCGTGCATGCCGAACCGGTTTCCCACTGGAAGGGCATCTCCCCGGCCAGCACCGGCATGCGCGCCGTCTACACGACAATGCTGGCGGCGCGCGGAGTCACCGGTCCCAAGTCGCTGTTCGACGGCCCTCACGGGCTGGTCCAATTATTCGGTCAGCGAATCGATTTCCACACCGCCGACCGGGCACTGTCCTGCGTCGAACAGACCTATCTGAAGCAGTACTGTTCGCTCATCCACGGCCAGGTGGTGATCGACGCGGTCCTGGCGCTGCGTGCCGAGAACAGTCTGCGCGGCGAGGACGTCGCGCGGGTCGGCCTCGAGGTCTTTCAGGGCGCATTCGACATCGCCGGCGGCGGTGCGTACGGCAACAAGGACCACCCGCGCACCAAGGAGCAGGCCGACTACAACCTCAAATACCTGAGCGCGGTCGCCCTGCTCGACGGGGGAGTCGGTCCCGAACAGCTTGAGACCGAACGGGTTCTGCGCGCCGACGTTCAGGACCTCTTGTCGCGGGTGGACGTCACGGCGGCCGACGATCTGACCGCGGGCTATCCGCAGCGCACGGCGGCGCGGGTGCACCTCAGGACGCACGACGGACGCGAATTCAGCCGCGAGCAGGACGATTACGAGGGATCACCCACCCGTCCGATGTCCTGGGATCGTGTCGTGGACAAGTTCTGGTGGCTCGCCGGCCCCTTTTGCGATCGGGCGCTGGGTGACGAGATCATCGCGGCGGTCGCACGGCTCGACGAGATTCCCGTCGCCACGCTCACCGGACTGCTCGGCGCCGTGAGCCCCACCGCCCGGCGTCCGCGCACCGGGCCGCGCTTCTGACGCGCGCCCCCTTGCGCGTCCGGGCACGCGCGGTCGATGATCGGCCATGCCCAAAGAACGTGGCCTCAATCGGTGGGAGCTGGTTACCTGCGCGCTCGCGGGACACGTCACCTATGCGCCCGACGATCACGCGCTCGCGCAGCGGCTGAGCGGCACCACCGGGCTGGGTGAGGTATGGCGCTGTCTGCGGTGCGGTGAATTCACCGTCGGCCCGCCGCACGGACGCGGTCACGCCGAGGACGCGCCGATGATCATGCGCGGCAAGGCCTTACGCCAGGCCATCATCATTCGCGCCCTGGCGGTGGAACGCCTGTTCCGCGCGGTGGTGATCGTCCTGGCGGCCTATGCGGTGTGGAAGTTTCGCGGAGCGCGGGGCGCCATTCAGGCCACCCTCGACCGGGACCTGCCGATCTTCCGCGCCGCCGGTTTCAAGGTCGATCAGATGACCATCGTGCACGAACTGGAAAAGGCGTTGGCCGCCAAGCCGTCCACCCTGGCGTTGCTGACCCTGATGCTGGCGGGCTATGCACTGCTGGAGGTCGTCGAGGGCGTCGGCCTGTGGCTGCTGAAACGCTGGGGCGAATACTTCGCGGTGATCGCCACCTCGGTCTTCCTACCGCTGGAGATCCACGATTTGGCCAAGGGCATCACGATGACGCGGGTGGTGACGTTCACCATCAACGTCGCCGCGGTGATCTATCTGCTGATCTCCAAACGCCTGTTCGGCCTGCGCGGCGGGCGCAAGGCCTACGACGAGGAACGGCGCGGCGAGCAGCTGCTCGACGTCGAACGGGCCGCGGCCAGGACCTGAATCTGCGGCGCGTCCGCTATTCCGCCGCCGGTCTGGGATGAATGAAAATACCCTCGGCCTCCACCGTGACGCCGTGCTCGTCGGCCAGGTGACCGACGGCGAACGTCTTGACGCCCTCCACACGCTCGACATGAGCCTGGGCCCGTAGTGGCCGTCCCAGCGCCGTGGGGCGCCGGTACCGCAGCGTGAGCGTGCCGGTGAACGCGGGCTTGTCGGGCTGGTGCGCGGTCGCGCCCAGCACATGATCGAGCACCAGCGCGCACATGCCGCCGTGCACGGTGTCCGGCGGGCCCTCGTAGGCGGCGCCCAGCACGAACTCCGACCACACCAGTCCGTCGGGTTCGTGATGGATGACCAGCGGCGGTGCGATCGGGTTGCGCAGGCCCACCACCGCGTTGCCCCACGCGATGGTCTGGCCATCGGGATTGCGGTGCACGCCGAACGGCCCGGGCTTCAACGCCCCGCTCAATTCAGCTGCCGCACTGTCGATCTTGGACGTGGCCGCCGCCACCGCCGCGGCGCCGGCCTCGGTGCGGATGCTGATATCGATGAGCCGGCGAAGCGATTCGGCCAGCGGCGCGTAGACCGACTCGAGCTCGCCGAAGTCGATGCAGGGCGTTTGGTCATGCATCTTCGCAACTTAACTCAGGTGTCCACCCAGCGGGCGGCGCCCCTCGGAAGCGTCCGGCGGGCCGGGCATACTGCCTGGGGAAGGAGGACCTCGATGGGGACCTACGCGATCACCGGATCGGCGTCCGGGATGGGGCGCGAGACCGCCCAGCGCCTCCGGGACGGCGGGCACACCGTCATCGGAGTCGACATCAAGGACGCCGACGTCGTGGCCGATCTGTCGACGCCACACGGGCGTAGCGAGGCCGTCGAGCGCGTCCTGGCGGCATCGGGCGGCAGGCTCGACGGCGCCGTGCTTGCGGCCGGACTCGGGCCCAGTCCCGGGCCGGATCGCCTTCGCCAGATCGCCCAGGTCAACTATTTCGGGGTCGTCGACTTACTGACCGCCTGGCGGGCGGCGCTGGCGGCCTCCGGGCGCGCCAAAGCCGTTGTCGTCACCAGTAATTCGACGACGACCGTGCCCGCGGTGCCCCGCCGGGCCGTGAGGTCCCTGCTCGCACACGACGCCGACAAGGCGTTGCGCTCGGTGCGGCTGTTCGGACCGGCCGCGCCGACCATGATGTACGCGGCCTCGAAAATCGCTGTCAGCCGTTGGATGCGGCGGCATGCGGTGCTGCCCGAGTGGGCCGGGTCCGGCGTGCGCCTCAACGCCCTGGCGCCGGGTGCGATCATGACTCCGCTTCTGGCCGAACAGTTGTCGGACCCACGGCAGGCCAAGGCCGTCGAATCGTTTCCGGTCCCGGTCGGTGGTTTCGGCGACCCGGGGCAGATGGCCGAGTGGATGTGCTTCATGTTGTCGGACGCAGCCGACTTCCTGTGCGGCACAGTCATATTCGTCGACGGCGGCACCGATGCCTATTTCCGGTCCGACGACTGGCCGAAGGCCGTGCCGGTAGGCCGATTGTTCGGGTACCTGCGCCGGTTCAGGGCCTTTCCATAAATCCTGCTGTTGCGCGCCTTTCGATACACCGGGAATGTGCGCTATCCCACAGCCTGGCTTTTCGTGACGTTTACCTCGGCGCGGCGTCCCCGCAAAACGGCTGTGGTGCAATTGAATGAATCGGCGCACGGCCGAAAAACAAAGGATCAACTGTGACCACTCTTCCGCCCTGGGTGAGCCAGGGCTCCGCCAACCTCGACGTGGTCGCGCCCCTGAAGGCGCGCGCCTGCGACGCGCTGTACGCGGTCCTCGGCAGCAAGCGGCGCCCGGGGGCCACCGCCCCGCGCATCATGCCCAGGGGCGTCGAACGCTGCTGACGCCCGTCGGTCAGACTGGTCAACGGTGCCTGAATACGCGAAGCACGACGACTACTGGAACCACAATTCCGCCTATCACCCGTGGCTGGTCGGCCTCGCCGCGCGGCGGCACGGCGATGTCCTGGACGTCGGGTGCGGCGAAGGGCTGCTGGCCCAGCGGTTGGCCCCGGTGTCCCGCAGCGTTGTCGGCCTCGATGCCGACCCGATCTCGGTGTGGCGCGCGGCGCAGCGATTGCAGTCCATCGGCAACGCGTCGGTGGAACATGGGCGGTTCGAGGACCTCGATGAGGCCGAGCGGCGCTACGACCTGATCACCTTTGTGGCCAGTCTGCATCACCTGCCGCTGCGCGATGCCCTGCACAAAGCGCGTCAAATGCTGCGGCCCGCCGGGCAACTGGCCGTCGTCGGGCTGTCCGCCAACAAGAGCATCGCCGACTGGGTGTGGGCCGGCCTGTGCGTGCCGGGGGCGCGCGTCGGCGGGTTACTGCATCGGGAGACCCGCGACATCGGGGTGCCCGTTGCCGATCCCCGGGAGGGCCTCGACGAGATCCGGCGTGTCGCCGCCGACGTCTTACCCGGGGCCGCCATCCGGCGGGGCCTCTATTACCGTTACCGACTACTGTGGCGAAACCGCTGAGCGCGTTGCCTTTTCGCGTTCGCGCCGGCGCGCCCGGGACGCCCGCAGGTTGACGGCGTTGCCGCACGTCTTGACGTCGTGCCAGACCCCGCTGTTGTTCTTCGAGCGGTCGTAGAACGTCGACCCGCACCGGTGGTTGTGGCAGCGCTTGATCCGCCGCCAGGTGTCGGCGTGCTGGCTCAGCAGGATTTCGCCCCACAACGCCGAGGCCAACCAGCGCCACCCGCTGCCGCTGGGATCAAGCCGCACCTCACCGGCATCGGACAGCCCGAAGGACGCGACGACACCGTGGGCGCCCCGAGACCTCGGCGGTTCGCCGTCCACCATCCGCTCGATGGTGGACCGCACCGCGCGAAGCCTGCCTAAATCCGCCTCACCCAGCTCCGGTGGCGACACGTCCACGCCGCGCGCGGACGACCAGGCCCGCACCGCGGCGTCCGCCCACTCGCGCGCCTGGCCCGGGTCGGCCAGCAGGTCCGGTCCGTACCCGTCGACGCCCCTCGTGTTGAGGAAGTCCTGGACCAAGCCCAGGCCTCCAGGCGCCGCGGCGCAGCCGTATCGCTGTGACGCAATCCACGATGAAGACATAGGCAAATACTACTTGACTGCGTCGCTGGCGACAACTAGCTTGACGTAAGCAAAGCAATTTTGCCTCAGTCAAAGGAGCAGGATCATGGTCAACGTCAACGGAGCGACCGTGGTGGTCACCGGCGGGCAGCGCGGTCTCGGCAAGGCCATCGTGGCCGAGTTGTTGGACAGGGGCGCGGCGAAGATCTACGCGACGGCGCGGGTGCCGAAGCCCAGTGAGGACCCCCGCGTGATCGCCGTCGAATTGGACGTCACCCGGCCGGACTCGGTGGCCGCGCTGGCGACGACGGCGGCCGACGCGGACATCGTCATCAACAATGCCGGCGTTCTCGGCGCCCGGACCCTGCTCGACAGCGACATCGAACAGGTGCGAGCGGTCTTCGAGACGAACTACTTCGGCGCGCTGCGCGTCGCCAAGGCATTCGCACCCGTCCTGGCCGACAACGGCGGTGGTGCCCTCGTCGACATCGCCTCGATCCTGTCCTGGATGCCCGGATCCGGTGGGTACGGCGACTCCAAGGCCGCCCTGTGGTCGATGACGAATTCCCTGCGTGCCGAACTGGAGAAGCAGGGCACCCTGGTCATTGCCGCGCATCTCAGCTTCACCGACACCGACATGACCTCCGGCTTCGACGCGCCCAAGAACGACCCGCGCCAGGTGGCACGCGCGATCGTCGACGGCATCGAGGCGGACGACAAGGAGGTGCTGGCCGACGACGACACCCGCTACGTGAAGGCGGCGCTGGCCGGACCGGTCGAGGCGCTGCCCCGGATGCCGTGAACCGCCCGGCTCGACGTGGCCCGGCGCGGCGGGCGGCGCTCCGTGTTTGGATAGCGGTATGTCCGATACCGAACGCATCGTGACCGCCACCCGGGTCATGTCGGCCAACGTCGCGCGGATCTTCGAACTGATCGCCGACCCGTCGCGCCAGCCGAGCTGGGACGGCAACGGCAATCTGGCGTCATCGGCGCCCGGTCAGCGCGTGCGCGCAGTGGGTGACGTGTTCAAGACCACGCTGACCAACGGCGCGGTGCGGGAGAACCATGTCACCGAGTTCGTCGAGGGCAGCAAAATCGCTTGGCGCCCAGCCGAACCCGGCAAGCAGCCGCCCGGTCACCTGTGGCGCTGGGAGCTCAGCCCGGTCAACGCCGAGCTGACCACGGTGACCCACACGTACGACTGGACGGAGCTGACCGACGCCACCCGCCTCGAGCGCGCCCGCGCGACGACGACGGACATGCTGCGCGAGTCGATGGATCGGCTCGCCGCGCTGGCGCAGAGCGCCGAATAACAAGCCGCCCCGAAAAGTCAGCCCAGCTTGGCGCGCACCCACTGGAAGGTGCCGACGTTCTTGACCCGAACGCTGCTAAATCCGTTGTCTTCCAAGGTGTCGCCGATCTCGTCGTCGTCGAACGCGTGCGCCCCGACGTTGGGCAGCAGCTGCCAATAGCGGGCCAGCCGCCCGGCCGTCGGGACCATGATCGCCACCCTGCCCCCGGGCCGCAGCACCCGCGCGATCTCGGCGAGCGCGGCCTTCGGGTCCGGAACCAGTTGCAGCACGGCGGTCGACACCGCCGCGTCGAAGGTGTTGTCGCGCAGCGGAAGTCGCTGCGCATCGGCCTTGATGAAGCCGACCTGGGGCCCCGCCTCATTGCGGACGGCGCGGGCGAGCATCGGCTCGGAGATGTCGACGCCGAGGGCCAGCCCCTCCGGTCCGGCGGCCCGCGCCAGCGACGCGGTGACGTTGCCCGGTCCCGAGCCGACGTCCAGCGCGATACCGCCGGGCGGGATTTGCAACCACTCGAGCGGCAGCTGCCAGGCGCTGATCCACTGGCGAGCGAAGGCCTGGGCGTTGTCGTAGAGCATCGACCCGACTCGTGACGCCCACGCGGCCTGGATCGGGCCGGTGTTCTTCCCCACGCCGTCGTCGCCGGCCGAACCGGAGCCGAGCAGGTCGAGATAGCCGTGACTGACGTCGGGATCGGCCGGCGGATCGATGAGCAGGTCCAGCGCCCGCCGCAGCGCGGGAGGCAGCGTGATGTCCACGTCGGTCATGCGTAACTCCTTCGGGCGGCAGCCCCGAGCTGGACGCCAAATCGCACAGTGGGCTGGCGAAGATTCCCCCGTTGGGCAGCCTACGCCGCGCGCGGGGTTACCGGCGGACGGCGGCGTGCTCGCGGACGAGGGCGTAGAGGCGCCAGTAGCCCGGCACGCCCTTGAGGGCGGACTCGCCCCGGTCGCCCAAGCGGTGCCGCGATCCGGTGACGATGTCGCGCAGCGTCGAGGACACCAAGACCTCGCTCGGCCCGGCGAGGGCCGCCACCCGCGCGCCGATGTGCACGGCCATGCCGGCGATATCGTCCTTGCCGGCGCCGCGCACCTCGACTTCGCCGGCGTGGATGCCGACCCGCACCTCGATGCCCAGCACTTGCACCGCGTCCACGAGAGCGTCGGCGCAGGCGAGCGCGGCGCTCGGGCTGCTGAACGTCGCGACGAATCCGTCCCCGGCGGTGTTGACCTCGCGGCCGCCGAAGCGCTGCAGTTCGTGCCGCACGATCCTGTCGTGGTTGTCCAGCAGGTCGCGCCAGCGGTAATCGCCGAGCTCGGCGGCGCGCTCGGTCGACCCGACGATGTCGGTGAACACGATGGTCGTGAGCAGCCGCTCGGCGTCAGAGGCGCCGCGGATCCCGGTGATGAACTCCTCGATCTCGTCCAGCATCGGCCCGGTGTCGCCCACCCAGTACAGGACGTCTTCGCCGGGGAGCTCGACCAGGCGCGACCCGGGGATGCGCTCGGCGAGGTAGCGCGCGTGCCCGACGGGGCTGAACCGCGGGTTGTCCCGGTGCAGGATCAGCGTCGGCACGCCGACCCGGTCCAGCCGGTCGCGCACGTCGCCCTCGCGGATCTTGCCGATGAACGCGCGCGCCATGCTGGGCGACGCCGCCCGGTTGCCGGCCATGTCCCACCACGACCGGAACGCGTCGTCGTGCGCGACGCTGGGGGCGATGATGCCGAGGATGTCGAAGCCCCGCTCGACGGCGTCCGGCTCGATGGCGACGGTGGTGTAGGGGTCGGCCTCGGCGAGATCGGAGCCGAACGGGTAGTCGGGGGCGCGCAGCGTGCGCGCCTGGCCGTTCACGATCACCAGGCTGTTCACCCGCTCGGGGAAATCGGCGGCGAGAACCACCCCGGCCAGCGACGTGAAGCTCGGAGCCAAGATCGTCGCGCGCTCGCATCCGACCGCGTTCATGACCGCGATCGCGTCGTTGGCCCAGGATTCCGCGCCGATCATGTCCAGCGACGGGACCCGGGAGGACAGCCCGATCCCGCGTTGGTCGCAGCGGATCACCCGGCAGAAGGACGCCAGGCGCCGATGAAAGCGGTACATCGACGGCTCGCTGTCGACGCAGTCGATGGGGATGAACGGGCCCGGCAGCACGAGCAGGTCGATCGGGCCATCGCCGAAGACCTGATAGGCGATGTCGATCTCGCCGCAACTGGCATACCGGGTCCGTGGAGCCGCAGAACTCCCAGCCACGGATCGAGCGTAGTTCAGGGCACCGACACCGCAACGGCCTTCAGGGGCCGATGATCGGAACCAGATAGCGGGCGGCGTACTCGCGCACCGCCGCCGGGTCCGAGGTGTCGAGCCGGTCGGTGGGAAAGACGATGATGCCGAGCGCGACGCGCAGCAGGATGTCGGCGACGTTGTCCAGGTCGGTCCCGGACATCTCGGCGCCGCACCGCCGCAGGGTATGGGCGATCCCGTCGGCGAACTGGCGGATCGGGAACACGTGCGACCGGGAGAACATCCCGAACAGCTCCGGCTCGCTTTCGGCGATCCGCGAATACAGCGGCGAGTCCTGCACCAGGCGCACCCCGAGCGCGAACGCCTCGACCACGGCCTCCCGCGGATCACACCCCGCCGTGGCCTGATCG
Organism: Mycobacterium sp. 3-98; assembly: GCF_035918355.1. Classification (NCBI taxonomy): domain Bacteria; kingdom Bacillati; phylum Actinomycetota; class Actinomycetes; order Mycobacteriales; family Mycobacteriaceae; genus Mycobacterium; species Mycobacterium sp. 3-98. The sequence continues at coordinate 604,825 of NZ_CP142360.1, forward strand.
AGCGTGCTGAAGAACAGCTCGGCCTCGCGCCGCACTACCTGCCCGAACAGCTTCTCCTTGGTCGGAAAACGGCGATAGATGGTGCTGCGGCTGACCCCGGCCCGGGTGGCGACGTCGTCGATATTGGCCCGACGCACGCCGTAGGTCTCGAACACGCCGCGCGCGGTGTCCAGGATGGTGCGATCGAGATCGGTCAGCGCCTCGGCGGAAGCGGAGTGAGAGGCCGAGCCCGGTTCGGACTGCATGATTGGCGGCATCGTATCAACTCCCCGGCACGGTTCATCGGCGCTTTTCGGCGCGAGGAAAGCGGCGCGGCCCACCGGCGATGTGCGAGGCCGCGGGACGGCTGCTAGGCTCTGAAACAAAGATACGACTTTGTGTCACTGGTTCACAACGCGTGGCCGGCTCAGCGCGTGCATGAGGAGGTGGGCATGACCGCCCAGAACGACGAACTCGCCGCCCCGAGCGCGGGATCGCGTTTCGACAGCGGCGTGCGCGAGGCCGTGCCCATGCCCACCGACGGCCCCGACTGGTCGGCCACCGACGATACGTCACCGCGCCTGGGGCCCGATTCGTTGATCTGGAAGTTCTACGGAGACAACCGAACCCAGCTGTTCGGATTCCAGCGCACCGCCGGGGTCGAGAACTGCATCGAGCAGCTCGCGCAGGGCGTGCTGGACCACTCGGTGATCTTCAGCGACACGCTGGGCCGGGCCAAGCGGACCGCGCCTCCGCTGATGAACACGGTCTACTCCGAGGACCCCCACGAGTGGGGGCGAAAGGTGCGGGACTTCCACAAGACCATCAAGGGCACGATCAGCGACGGCTCGCGGTATCACGCGTTGAACCCGGAGCTGTTCTACTGGGCCCACGCCAGCTTCGTCGACCAGGTCATCTACAACACCGACACCTTCATCCGGCGGCTGTCACACGCCGAGAAGGAGCAGATCTTCAACGAGGGCAAGGTCTGGTACAGCCTCTACGGCGTCAGCGACCGCGGCCAGCCGCAGACCTACGACGACTTCGTGGCCTATTGGGACGAGATGCTGGACCGGTTCGTCCCGCACAAGACCGTGCTGTACGGCACCGGCTACATCCGCAAGGGCATCCCGGGCCCGCGCTGGATGCCCAAGCCGATCTGGAACGTGGTGTCGGCTCCGCTGAACGCCTATACCCGGCTGGTCGTCGTCGGAACGCTGCCGTCGCAGATGCGCGAGGTGTGCCAGCTGCACTGGGATGCCAAGAAGGAGAAGCGATTCCAGCGCTTCGCCGCGGTCGTCCGGGCGCTCAACCCGCTGATCAACCGACTCCCCGTCAAGGCGCTCTACACCCCTTGGGCGGCCCGGGCTTGGGCCCGCGCCGGCGTCGACCCGCGGAAGTTGCACAACCGGACCGCCGCGGCATAATCCCGCCTCCGGCGGCCCGCCCTCCGAGGGTGCCGGCCGTGACATCGCGCGGGTGGATAGGGCATCGTGGTTAGCCGGCTTCCCAACGGGGCATTCCGCTGCGTCGGTCGGGTGTGCCGGTCGAGCGAATCCGAAGGAGAACCGCGATGCAAATGACGGGCAATACGGTTCTGGTCACCGGCGGTGGTAGCGGAATCGGCCGCGGTCTGGCCGAATCTTTTCACCGGCTGGGCAACCAGGTGATCATCGCCGCCCGACGCAGCGACCAGCTACGGGCCGTCGCAGAGGCCAACCCGGGCATCCAAACCCTGTCGCTCGATCAGGGTGACGCCGCCGACATCCGGCGGTTCGCCACCGAGGTGACCGACCACTACCCGGACCTCAATGTGCTGATCAACAACGCCGGCATCCAGCGGGTCGAGGACCTCACCAGCGGCAATGTCGGCCTGGCCGAGCAGTCCGTCGCCATCAATCTGCTGGGCCCCATGCGGCTGACCGCGTCGTTGCTGCCGGCGCTGCTGCGCAAGTCGCACGCCACCATCCTCAACGTCACGTCGGGCCTGGCGTTCATGCCCAGCGCGCTTACCCCCACCTACTGCGCCTCCAAGGCGGCGCTGCACTCCTACACCGAATCGCTGCGCTTCCAGCTGCGCGACACCTCGGTCCAGGTGATCGAGATCATCCCGCCGCACGTGCGCACCGCCCTGCAGGGCGAGCGGGGATTCGATCCCAGGGCGATGCCGCTCGACGAGTACATCACCGAGACGATGACGCTGCTGCAGACGCAGCCACAGGCCAACGAGATCGTGGTGGAGCGCGTCAAGATGTTCCGCTACGCCGAGCGTGACGGCACCTACGACGACATCTATCCGCGGTTCAACGAAACGATCACCGCCATGTTCGGCAGCTAGCGCCGCCCCCTGTACGCCCGCGGGGCGCGGGCCGAGACCCCGTGTGACACAGGGCGATAAAACCCCGCCAGCGGGTTAGCCGCTCACTCTCCGAAACCGCCGTGCGGCGACGCGACCGACATCGCGCCGGGGCTACCCATGCCGAGGTGGCTGGAGGCGAAGGCGACGCCTTTGTCGATGATGGAGCCGTCGTCGGCGTAGGTGTTGTGGGCGGCGAAGTTCATGCCGTCGGAGCAGACGGGGTCTTCGGTGGCGCAGACTTTGAGGGTTTTGTCTTGGTAGGCGGGTCCGATGACGACGGGGGGTTCGCCGAGGAAGTTCATGGCGCGCACGTTGGGCATGCCGAAGAGCACGACTGAGGAGACGTGGTTGGCGACGTCGGGGGACAGGGGTTTGGGGACGGTGGCGGGGTCGATGCCTTCGGGGACGGCGGCGGAGGTGACAAAGCCCATGACGGCGGCGCCTTGGGAGTAGCCGCCGAGGACCATTTTGGTGTTGGGGCAGTCATGGGCCATGGAGACGACGTGGGCGCCGGCGTCGCGGATGCCGTCGATGCCGGTGTCCCATTGGTCGGTGGCGGGGTAGTTGACGGGGTAGACGTCGAAGGAGCGGTCGCCGACGCGTTGGTGCAGGGCGTCGACGAAGGCTTGGCCGGTGGGGCCGACGCCGGGTTCTTCGCCGGTGCCGCGGGCGAAGACCACTTGCACGTCGGGACATTGGGCGGCGGCGGTGGGGATGAGGGAACCGGAGACGGCCGAGGCGGCCATGCCCGATGCGGCGATAACTACTGCTGGACCAAAAGAACGAACCATGTGACGCGCAAACATGCCGCCATTGTGCCCATTCGACACGCGGCCTAAACAATGGAAACGCCGAAATTACCGTGTTCTCATAAAAGAACCGCCGCTGCTGCGGTCGGAGCGAGATCGGTTGTGCGCGGCGCTCATCCGGCGTGAGCGCCCCGGCACCTTGCGTCCCGCCCCTCATTGCGAGTGCCACCGGGTCGTCTCGGCCGGGCCGAAGCGCGGACCCGGGCCGCAATGTGGTCTGCTACTTGTAGTTACGGGTCGGGACACGGTTGAGCAGCAGCCACGTCCCGGCCAGCGGCTCGAATGAATGCGGCAGCGATGTTGAACGCAGTAGCCCAGGCCCTCAACGCGGTCCTCACCGCGGCGGGCGACCACGTGGCCAATCCGGCGCGGGTGTCGGATCCCGACAAGCTGCGCGCCGCCACCTCCGGCAAGACCGCGTTGGTGACCGGCGCCTCCTACGGCATCGGCGAGGCGACCGCGCGCAGGCTCGCGGCCGCCGGCGCGACCGTGCTGGCGGTCGCCCGGTCCGAGGGAAGGCTCGGGGACCTGACGGCGTCGATCCACGCCGGCGGCGGGCACGCGGTCGCCTACCCGACCGACCTCACCGACGAATCCGCGGTGAGCGGCCTGGCCAAGCAGATCACCGAGGAGCACGGCCCGCTCGACATCGTGGTGAGCAACGCCGGCAAGTCGCTGCGCCGCTCGCTGCACCACCAGTACGACCGCCCGCACGACTTCCAGCGCACCATCGACATCAACTACCTGGGGCCCGTCCGGCTGCTGCTGGGACTCGTGCCCGCGATGCGCGACAACGGCAGCGGGCACATCGTGAACGTGTCCAGCGTCGGCGTGCGGGTGGCGCCGGGCCCGCAGTGGGGCGCCTATCAGGCATCGAAGGGGGCGTTCGACCGCTGGCTGCGCAGCGTGGCTCCGGAACTGCACGCCGACGGCGTCGACGTCACGACCATCTACTTCGCGCTGGTCCGCACCCGCATGATCGCGCCCACGCCCCTGCTCGGCCGGTTCCCCGGCTTGTCACCGGATGACGCCGCCGACGTCATCGCGAAAGCGGTCATCGAGCGGCCCCGCACCCTGGAGCCGCCCTGGGTGCTGCCGGCCGAGTTTGCCTCGGTGCTGTTGGCCGGGCCGGCCGACCACGCCGCCCGGCTGTGGCACCGCCGATTCCTCACCGATTCCGACGGGGGCGACCGTGACCACTGACCGCGTCGCCACCACCGCCGCCCGCGCCCTGGTGCACTCCGGCCTGCTCACCCCGCCGTCGCCCACGGCGGGCGTGCGGCTGCTTCGCGAGGCGCGCCGGGGCGGCACGAACCCCTACACGCTGCTGGCGGTCACGGCGGCCCGGTGGCCCGACCGCACGGCGATCGTCGACGACGACGGCGCCCTGAGCTACCGCGAGCTGCAACGCGAAACCGAGTCCCTGGCGCGGCGGTTGGCCGCGGACGGGGTCGCGCCCGGCCGGGTGGTCGGGGTCATGTGCCGCAACGGGCGCGGCTTCGTCGCCGGTGTCTTCGCCGCCGCGCTCCTGGGCGCCGACGTCGTCCCGGTCAGTACGGAGTTCCGCAGCGACGCGCTGGCGGCCGCCGTGCAAGCCCACCGCATCTCAACGATGGTCGCCGACAACGAATTCGCCGAGCGGATAAGGGCCGCCGACGAATCGGTCGTCACGGTCGACCCGGCCACGGTCACCGCCGAGGAGGGCGCCCGGCGGCCGCGGGTGGCCGCGCCCGGACGTATCGTGCTGCTGACGTCGGGCACCACCGGCAAACCCAAAGGGGTGCCGCGCGCACCGCAGCTGCGCTCCGCCGTGGGGGTCTGGGTGACCATCCTCGACCGCACCCGGTTGCGTACCGGTTCGCGAATCTCGGTGGCAATGCCGATGTTTCACGGCCTGGCGCTCGGCATGCTGATGCTGACGATCGCCCTCGGCGGCACCGTGCTCACGCATCGCCAGTTCGACGCCGAGGCCGCGCTCGCCCAGGCGTCGCTGCACCGCGCCGACGCCTTCACCGCGGTGCCCGTCGTCCTCGCGCGCATCCTCGAGCTGCCCGAGCGGGTGCGGGCGCGCAACCCGGTGCCGCACCTGCGCGTGGTGATGTCCAGCGGCGACCGCCTGGATCCCACGCTGGGGCAGCGATTCATGGACACCTACGGGGAGATCCTCTACAACGGCTACGGCTCCACCGAGGTCGGCATCGGATCCCTGGCGACGCCCGCGGACCTGCGCGAGGCCCCCGAAACCGTCGGGCGGCCGGTGGCGGGCTGCCCGGTGCGGATCCTCAACAAGAGCGACCGACCGGTGGGGCCGCGGGTGACCGGACGCATCTTCGTCGGCGGCGACCTGGCCGGCAAGGGCTACACCGAAGGCGCCGGGGAAGCCAAGGCCGTCGTCGACGGCATGACGAGCACCGGCGACATGGGCTACCTCGACAACGCCGGCCGCCTGTTCATCGTCGGCCGCGAAGACGACATGATCATCTCGGGCGGCGAGAACGTCTATCCGCGCGCGGTCGAAAACGCGCTCGCCCGCCACCCCGCCGTCGCCGACAACGTGGTGATCGGCGTCCCCGACGAGCGGTTCGGCCAACGGTTGGTGGCGTTCGTGGTGGCGCGGCCCGGCAGCGACATCGACGTGCCGGAGCTCCGGGAGTACTTGAAGAGCCGCGTCTCGCGCTTCGAACAACCCCGCGACATCAACGTCGTAGACCGCATCCCGCGCAACCCGACCGGCAAGGTGCTGCGCAGGGAGCTGTCCGGCTGAACAGGATCGTCCGGCTCCTTACTCGCGCCGCTCCACGGCGCTCGCCGTCGCCGGACCGCGCGATCACTCCTCGGCGGGCTCCAACGCGGCGACCTGCTTGGCCAGCCAGTTGGGCGCCAGCGCCGAGATCACGGTGGCGCCCGCGGTGGAACCCAGCACCCCCGACCAGGCGACCGGACCCAGGGGCGTGCAGCCGAAGAACTGGCTGAGCACCGGGGTCTGCACGATGCCGACCAGCACACCGGCGCTGCCCAGCGCGGTCGCGATCACCAGCGGGCTGTGCCGGCGGGTCAGCAGCGTCTGCGCCAGCTGCGTCGTCACCAGGGCGGTCAAACCCATTGTCGCCGTGCGGCGTTCGGTGCCCGGCGTCCAGCGCCCGATGGCCCAGGCCGCCGTCGCCCCGGCCGCGGTCACCGCGCCGCGGGTGACGATCTGGCGCATCAGCGGCGCGTCGAGGGAAGGCGTGGGCCCGGTCAGCACCGCGCGCCGGTGCTGCCGGCGCGCCTCCTCGGCCTCCTCGGGCGACGCGTACTCGGCTTCGTCGGGTTCGACGTATTGCGACGTGACCGCCACCGCGAGCGCGGGGAACATGTCGGTGAGCAGGTTGACCAGCAGCAGCTGGCGGGTGCCCACCGGTGCACGGCCGGCGCCGAAGGCGGTGCCGATGATGGTGAACAGCACTTCACCGACGTTGCCGCCGACCAGAATCGTCACGGCGTCCCGGACGCCCGCCCACATGCTGCGGCCCTCGACCAGGGCGTCCATCAGCACGCCCAGATCCTCGTCGGTCAAGACGATGTCCGCGGCGCCGCGGGCGGCCGACGAACCCCGCCCGCTCACCCCGATCCCCACGTCGGCCATCCGGATCGCCGCGGCGTCGTTGGCGCCGTCGCCGACCATCGCGGTCACCCGCCCGCAGCGCTGCAGCGCGGCCACGATCTGCACCTTCTGCTCCGGGCTGACGCGGGCGAAGACCTGCACGTCGGCGACCATCTTGGAGCACGCGTCCTCGTCGAGCCCGGCGAGTTCGGCGCCGGTGATCACCCGCGCGTCCGCGGGCAGGCCCAGCTGCCGGGCGATCGCCCGCGCGGTGATGGGGTGGTCGCCGGTGATCAGCACGACGTCGCGGTCGGCGTCGGTGAGCGCCTCGATCAACGGGCGCGCCGACGCCCGGGCGGTGTCCGCCAAGCCCACGTAGCCGAGCAGCTCGAGGTCCTCGGCCGCGGCGTCCACGGCGTCGGCGTCGGTGTCGTCGTCGTCGGTCTCGTGCTTCCAACCGCGCTGCGCCACCGCGAGCACCCGCAGGCCCTGTTCGGCGAGACCGCGGACGACGCCCTCGGCCCGTTCCTGGTCGGCCTGCGGGTCGGCGAACCGGCAGCGCGGCAGGATGACCTCGGGCGCGCCCTTGAGGATCAGCACCGGCGCGTCGGCGGGATGCCCGTTGGAGCTACCCAGCGCGCCGATCGCGGCGGCGAAGCCGCGACTGGACTCGAAGGGCACCTCGGCGATCATCGTCCAGTCCGAATCGCCATGGCCGTTCAGCGAATTCGCGGCGGTGAGGATAGCCTCGTCGGTGGCGTGGGCATGGCCCTGGCCGTCCTGCGGCTGGGCGGACGCCCGCGCGGCGGCCCGCAGCAGCCCCGCCGATTGCGGATCGGTCAGTTGGGGCAGCGGGTCGTGCGGGTCGACCCCGACCGGCACGGCGCACACCACGCGTAGCCGGTTCTCGGTGAGCGTGCCGGTCTTGTCGAAACAGATGGTGTCGACGCGGCCCAGCGCTTCGATGGTGCGCGGCGCGCGGACCAGCGCGCCGCGGGCCGTCAGCCGCTGGGCGGCAGAGAGCTGGGACAGGGTGGCCACCAGGGGCAGCCCCTCCGGCACGGCGGCCACCGCGATCGCGACGCCGTCGGCCACCGCCTGGCGCAGCGGGGCGCGGCGCAGCAGCGCCAACGCCGACACCGTCGCACCTCCGGCCAGCGTCAGCGGCAGCACCTTGCTGGTGAGTTCCCGCAGCCGCGCCTGGATTCCGGCTGCCGTCTCGACGTCGGCGACCGCCGAAATCGCGCGGTGCGCGGCGGTCCCGACGCCGGTGGCCACCACGATCGCCCGGGCATGGCCGGCCACGATGGTGCTCCCCTCGAAGAGCATGCTGGCCCGGTCGGGGTCGTTGACGGCGACGGGGTCCACCTGCTTGTCCACCGGCAGCGACTCGCCGGTGAGCAGGGACTCGTCGACCTCGAGGTCCTCGGCCACCAACAGGCGGGCGTCGGCCGGCACCACCTCGGGGGCGGCCAGATCGATGACGTCGCCGGGCCGCAGCGACTTCGCGGACACCGTCGCCGTGCGGGTGGCGTGCTTGGCGGCCTCGAGCCGGCGGCGCGTCGTCGCGACCGCGGGGACGACCACCCGGCGCACCATCTGGTCCTGCTCGGCGAACAGCTCGGCGGCCGCGGATTCGGCCCGCAGCCGTTGCGCCCCACCGGTTATCGCGTTGACGGTCATGACTCCCGCGACCAGCAGCGCGTCGATGTTGCTGCCGACGATCGCCGACGCGGCCGCCCCGACGGCCAGGATCGGGGTCAGCGGATCGGCGAGCTCGGTCCGGGTCGCCGACGCCAGCCGGGCCATGTTGTGCAGCGGCTTGCGCAGGGGCGCCAGGCCCGGGCTGTAGGACAGGTCGTCGAGACGGCGCCGCCACGAGGGTTCGGTCTCGACGGCCAGCGGCCGCGCGCCGCCGGCGAGCCGCGAATAGACGATCTCGGGATCCAGCGCGTGCCAGGCGGTCAGCGGCTGGGGGGTCGGGTCGGGCAGCCGCAGCACCCGGGTGGCCGAGAACGTTCCGGCCACCAGGGCCGTGGCCGCCGCGGCGTTGACCGGGTTGAGCCAGCGCCGAAAGCTCACCGGGTTGGTGGTCTTCTCCTGCTCACCGGTGACCAGCAGCAGCCCGGCCAACGTGGTGCCGCCCTGGGCCAGGTGCACCGCCGACTCGCTGGCCGATCGGGCCACCGGGATCGCCGAGAGGATCCGCACCGCGTCGGCCAGGTCGGTACCGGTGATGATGTCCGCGGTCCACGCCGTGGCGGCGCGCGGATCATCAAGCGCCACACCGACATCGGCGATCGCGAGCGCGGCCAGGGTGTCGGTCGACGCGAAGTCGCGGTGCAGCGCGGTGATCAGCAGCACCGGTCCGCGATCGGCCCGCAGCTCGCGGACCACGTTCAACAGCGGGGTGCCGGGCGGGTGCGTCGCGCCGACGCTGGCGGTCAGGTCTTCGGTCCCCGCGACGTGGCGGAGCACCACCCGCGCGCCGGTGCGGTGCGCGGTCTGGAACAGCGGGATCGCGTACGGGTCGACCTCCCAGCCCACGTCGACGCTGCCGACGCATTCGCCGTCGACGATCAGGTCGGCGCTTTCCAGGCCCTGCGCGGGCGTGGCCGAAGGCCCTTGATTGCGAACCCATTTCAGTCGTGCGCCGGTCGCCGGCAACTCGTCCGGGTCGGGCTCGGGCGCCTGTTCGCCGTGCAGCAGGGCGTCGGCGACCTCGTAGACCCGGTCGTCGTCCCAGCCGGGCGCGTCGCCGCGGACCCGCAGGACCGCGCGATGGTCGCCGCGCAGGGCGGCGCCGTCGATGACGACCACCTTCACCCGATCCAGGCGGCGCAGCGCGCCCGGGTCGAGAACCAGCTGCCCGGAATTGGCGAGCCCGCGGCCCAAAATCGCCGCGAACGCCTGCCGGCCCATGTGCGCGGCCCGCGGCACCCCGGCTTCGATGGCCGCGGCCGCGTCGTCGGTGCCGCCGCCGGCCACCAGCGCGCTGACCGCGGCGATCAGCGAGCCGTTCGCCGCGGAATCGACGTAGCTCTCCACCGGCCCGGCCATCGAGCCCTTCGCCTTGTCCATCGCCGCGTCAATGGTTCCCCCGACCACGACGTGCGAAGCCTCGCCGGCCGCCGCGGCCGCCCAGCTGTGCCGGGGCACCTCCGACTTGGCGGACGAGATGACCGGGACCACCGGGGCCTGTGGCCGTTGCGGCGAGGCCAGGTGGGGTTCCCGGTCCCGCCACACCCGGCGGTGCGCCGCCGCCTCGGAGACCTGCAGGGTGCGCTGGGTCAGGTCGAGCATCGGCGTGCCGAACGACTGCGTCAGGCCGTGGGCGGCGGCCGTCGTGGCGGCCAGTGCGATGTCGGTGCCCACCCGGCCCAGCCGCTCCTCGAGGATCGAGACCATGCGCGGTTGATGGTTGATGAGCGCGGCCGCGGCCCGGGTGGTCTGCGGCGCCGCGGGCAGCCGGGTCACCAATCCGGTCACCGCGGCGCCCATCGCGATCAGATCCAGTGCCGCCGCGGTGAGAGGCACCAGAATCGCCAGGGGGTTGCCCGGGTCGGCGAAGGGCGCGGACGGCGTCGCCGCCTCCGACTTCGACCAGGTGATGTCGGCGGCGATGGATGCGACGGTCGAGCGCACCTCGTCCAAGACGGCGTCGTGGTCCGTGCCGTCGGACAGTTCAACCACCAACCGGCCCAACGCACCCTCGACGTGCGCCTCGGCCACGCCCGGGATTCGGCGCACCGGCTCCTCGACGGCGGGCGCGTACTCGCCCCAGCGGGGGAACGGCAGCAACGGGTCCAGGTCCAGGTGCACGCGTTGCCCGCTGTGCCAGCGCACCGGCGGCGTGATCGGGGCGGCGGCGTTGTCGGTGGACGTGTCCGCACCGATTGCCCGGCCCGTGGTTTGAACCACCGATTGCAGGACGGGGCCCGCGAGCTCGGCGACCGGGCCGGCCAACGTCTGCAGCGCGCCGGCGGCCCCCGCCGCAGTCGACACGCCTGCCCGCACCACCTGCGCGGCTCCGCCGGCCACACCGGCGACGACGTCGGAAACGCCGGGAATCTTCACTCGTCACCCTTCAACTACGTCTCCCGCGCCTAATGATCCTGGCGTGTGAAGGACCTGTCCACACGTGGGGCGGGAAGGTAAACCGTCCGACGACATCGATGACGATGCGGGTCGATGCAGGTCGGGCTTCCCAAGATGGCAAGGGCTGCGATCACGTCCCTGGGACAAACATTACCGGGTTGAAGACAAACCAAACGCGCTGAACAAGTCGGGGTCGAGAAAGACGGTGATGCCGGCGATCCCGTCGCGACCGGGGGTCAAGACGTGGATCGAATGGGCCCGCAACACGTGATCGGCGGCGCGGCGGTACTCGGCGACGGCGGGTTGCGCGTTCGCGGCGGTCGGAACCATCGCGATATCGCCGGGCTGCGCCACGGCACGCTCGGCAAGGAACTTCAGCACCGTGTCCCGGCCGGCGAACCACACTGGGAGGGGCGGCATTTCGAGTTTGACGTCCGCCTGCAGCAGCGCGGTCAGCACCGCCATGTCCGCGTTTTCGAATGCCGCGCAATACCGGTCGAGCAGTTCGCGCCGCCGGGCGTCGCCCGGCTCGGCCATCTGTTCCTCGCTGGGGGACAGCTCGGCGAGGTGGGCCCGGGCGCGCTGTAGCGAACTGTTGACCGCGGCCGGCGTGGTCTCCAGAAGCTCGGCGACCTCGGCGGCGCTGAACTGCACGACGTCGCGCAGGATCAGCACCGCGCGCTGGCGCGCCGGAAGCTCCTGCAGGGCGGTCATCACGGCCAGCCGCACGCTCTGCTTCGCGGTGAAGTCCTCCTCGGGGCTCTTGAACATCATGTCGTCCGGGATGGGTTCGAGCCACGCGTGCGCGCCCGCCGCACCGAGGTCGGCGTCCGGGTCCATCGAGCCCTCGCCCAGCCCGGCCGGCAGCACGCGGCGGGCGCGGTTTTCCAGCGCGCGCAGACAGGCCGTCGTCGCGATCCGGTACAGCCAGGTCTTCAACGCCGCGCGTTCCTCGAAGGCCTGATAGCCCCGCCAGCCCCGCAGATACGTCTCCTGCACGAGGTCTTCGGCGTCGTGCACCGAGCCCAGCATGCGGTAGCAATGCGCGATCAGCTCGGCACGAAACGGCGCCGCCCGCTCGACGAACTCCTCCTGCGCCGGCAATGCCCTCTCCTCTCGGCCGCGTGGTGAACCTACTCCTGTAGAGACATCCGGCCGCCGAAATTCATCGGCCGGCAGCGATGAATTCGGCCGCCCCGCCGTATCTCAATTAGTGAAGTCGCGGCACGGCCGCAGTCCACGCGAGGAAGCGAGCACGACATGAACCAGACCCCAAACCCCGGCGCCGACGGGTTCGCCGGCAGCACCGCGATCGTGACCGGGGCCGGCCGCGGCTTCGGCCGCGCGATCGCCACCGCGTTGGCGACCGCCGGCGCCGAGGTCGTCGGCGTCGCGCGCACCCGATCGCAGCTCGAGGAGGTGCGCGCCCAACTAGGCGACACCTTCACCCCGGTGGTGGCCGACGCCGCCGATCCGGCGACTCCCGGCCGGCTCATCGACCGGCACCGGCCGCGCACCCTGGTGCTGTGCGCCGGGGCGGCGCCGCGGATGGCGCCGCTGCAGGATCAGACCTGGGAGTCGTTCAGCGACAACTGGAACTCCGACGTCGCGCAGGCGTTTCACTGGGTTCGTGACGCGCTGCGGCGCCCGCTGGCGCCGGGCAGCTCGGTGATCGTGATGTCCAGCGGTGCCGCCCTGGCCGGATCACCGCTGTCCGGTGGCTACGCGGGCGCCAAGGCGACCGTACGGTTCCTCGCCGGCTATGCCGCCCTCGAATCGCAACGCGCCGGGCTCGGGATCGGCTTCACCGCCGTGCTGCCGCGGTTGACCCCGGCCACCGGCCTGGGCGCGGCCGCCGTCGCCGCCTACGCCGAGCGCCAAGGCGTCGACGTCGACACCTTCTTACAGGCCGCCGGGCCCGCGCTCACCGCCGAACAGGTGGGCAAGTCGGTGCTCGAGATCGCCACCGCCGGCCCGGACCACGACGCCTACCTGCTCACCTCCGCCGGCCTCGCGCCGCTGACCTGAAAACACCCGAGTTCGAAAGGCGCACAACGATGAACACACCCCCGATCGTGACGGCCCAGGAGTGGGCGAGCGCGCATCGAGAGCTGCTGGAAGAGGAGAAGAAGCTCACCCGGGCCCGTGACGCGCTCGCGGCCCGGCGGCGCCGGATGCCCTGGACGGAGGTGGACTCCGACTACCGGTTCGAGGGACCCGAGGGCACGGTCAACCTGGCGGGCCTGTTCGGCGGCAGGCGCCAACTCATCGTCTACCGCGCGTTCTACGGGCCCGACATCGACGGCTGGCCCGAGCGCGGTTGCCGGGGCTGCTCGATGATGGCCGACCACGTCGGCAACCTGGCCCACCTGAACGCCCGCGACACCACGCTGGTGTTCGCCTCACGCGCGCCGCAGGCCGACATCGCGCGCCTGAAGGAGCGGATGGACTGGAAGATGCCCTGGTACACGATCACCGACGGCTTCGACGCGGATTTCGGCGTGGACGAATGGCACGGCACCAACGCCTTCATCCGTGACGGCGATCGGGTGTTTCGCACCTACTTCATCAACAACCGCGGCGACGAGGCGCTGGGGACCACCTGGAGCTTCCTGGACATGACCGCGCTCGGACGCCAGGAAACCTGGGAGGATTCGCCGGAGGGCTATCCGCAGACCGCTCCCTACGAGTGGTGGGACTGGCACGACGCGTACGGCGAGCACGAGCCCTCACGCTGGTTCGGTGACCCCGACCCGAACAACCCCAACGACATCCGGCCACCGAAGAGCTAAGTGGCACAGGCTGTTTGGCGCGGCCCGAAAACACGAATGCGCGGTAGCCGTCGAACGGCTACTCGCGCATTTGTTCCGCCGAGAATTCGTCGGCTATAAAATTCGGTGGTTCGCCCTGCCGACCTGGTAGCCGGTGGGGAACGATTTCTCGATGACCTGCAGTTGGTGATCCACCCGGGATTCGAGCTCGAGGACCACGCAGTCGCTGAGCGCCTTCGATTCGAGAACTATGTACCGCTGACCACAATCGGTGATCGGGTCGCCCGAGTGCAATTTCTCGACCGGCACCGACTCCGGAGTTCCATCTGCCTCCATCCATGACACGTTAGGTCAATTCCGCAAGCGAGGGAATAGACCGCTACGTGGCGGCGCCGGCCTGGCGCTGCTTGAAGAACACGCTGACGTGAACGATCAATCCGTCGTCGTCCCGCTCGAAGAGGATGCATTCGGGCCACGTGGTCGCGACGCCATCGATCTCGAACGTCTCGGACAGCTCGGCGTAGGAGGTTCGGGCGTCGACGTGCGAGATCCGCCGCACCTGCAACCGGTGGCCCTGCAGAGCGGTGCATACCTTGCGCAGGTAGGCGACGTAGTGCGCCTTGCCCTCGACGACATCGCAGAACGGACCCTCCCGGGTCAGGCCGTCCTCGGCGAGGGTGCCGGCCAGTCCGTCCCAGTCGTGATCGGTCAGGCATTGCAGGTAACGCTCGACCGCTTGACCTTCCGCCGCGTCGCCCATCACGCCTCCGCTCCTGCGCTCCTGGCATTGCGCCGAGCGTAACGCTGCGGCGGAAAAACCGGCAGAATGTCGCCGTGGCGTTACATGCGCGGGCCCGGTCGCTGCTTTTCGTGCACGCCGACCGGACGCTGTCCGAGCGCGTGCCCGCGCCGCCCGATGCGGTGCGCGGCTTCTACGTGGACCTGGACAACATCAGGCTCGTGCACCCGCTGATCGTGTCCGTGGAAACGTTGTCCCGCGCCGAAACCCCGGAGGGCTACCAGCAGAGCTATCGGGTGGTCGATCGAATCCCCTTGGGGCCGCTGACCATCCGTACCGTCTATCACGCCCGGCTGCGCGTGCCGGCCGACGGCGACGTGCTGACGGAGGCCGACCAATCACCCGGGGTGCGGTTACGCGGCACGGTGAGTTTCGTGCCTGACGACGGCGGCACCCGGGTCACCGAGCGCATCCGGATCTCCGCGCCGCGGCTCCTGGCCGGGGTGACCGTCCGCGAGGCGGTCAAGGCGCACGCCGAGATGCTGGCCGGCATCCGCAGGCACTTCGAAGTCACGCACCCGCGAAATCGATGACGCCGCGAATGTTGCGGCCCTCGCGCAGATCCACGAACGCCTCGTTGATCTGGTCGAGCCGGTAGTGGCGGGTGACCAACTCGTCGAGTTTCACCGCGCCCGCCTGATACAACGACAGCAGCATCGGCACGCTGGTGCGCGGATTCATGCCGCCGTAGAGCGCGCCCCTGAGCTGTTTGGCCGACAGCGTCATCTCCTGCAGGACCAACGGGACCGGGGGTTCGGTGAACGGGGTGATGCCGGTGAGCACGCAGATCCCGCCTTTGCGAAGCAGCGCCATCGCCAACGGAAGCAGGTCCACGCGCACCACGCCGGGGCAGACGACGACGCGGTCGGCCATCAGGCCGGCGGTGATCTCCCTGACCAGAGGTATCGCGTCCTCGGCGGAGGCGGCGGTGTGCGTGGCGCCGAAGACCTTGGCCGAATCGCGCTTGGACTCAACAGGATCCACCGCGACGACGTATTTGGCGCCCACGGCGCGCGCGCCCTGCAGGGCGTTCATCCCGACGCCGCCCGCGCCGATGACGACGACGGTGTCGCCGGGTTCGGTGCCCGCCGAGATCGTCGCGGACCCCCAGCCGGTGCTCACCCCGCACGACACCAGCGAGGCGGCATGGAACGGGATCGCGTCGTCGATCTTGATGACGGAGCGTTCCGATAGCACCGCGTATTCGGCGAACGTGCCGAGTTGCCCGTAGGCCAACAGGTTTTCGTCACCGAGGTGGCGCCGGCAGGTGCCGTCGGTGGGCATCTCCCGCACGAACAGGCTCGCACCGATGTCGCAGATGTAGCTCTGGCCGTTGACACAGAACCGGCAGCTGCCGCACGCGGGGATGAAGGAGAGCGCCACGTGGTCTCCCGGACGCACCGAGGTCACGCCGGGCCCGATTTCTTCAACGACGCCGGCTCCCTCGTGACCGCCGAGCAGCGGGAACCAGTCCGGCGCCGGCTGGCCGCTCGCGGCCAGCGCCTCGGGGGTCGGCACCACATCGCCGGTGAACAGATGATCGTCGGAGTGGCAGATCCCGGCAACGGCCATGCGCACCAGGACTTCACCGCCGCGGGGCGGATCCAGCTCGATCTCGCGGATCTCCCAGTCCTGGCCGACCCCGCGGATCACAGCGGCGCGACACTTCATTGCGACCTCCCTGATGTCTCATGGCATTCCCGCAGCGGCGCCAGGCGGGCCCGCAGTTCCCGCTTGAGCACCTTGCCGTAGCTGTTTTTTGGTAGCTCGTCGACGAATTCGTAGCGCTTGGGACGTTTGAACCGGGCGATGCGCGTCAGCAGGTGCGCGTCGAGCGCCGCGGCGTCGACGGGATCGCCTGTGCCGACGACGAATGCGACCACCACCTCGCCCCACTCGGCGTCGGGGGCGCCGACCACGCACGCCTCCGCGACCGCGGGGTGCTCGAGCAGGACCTCCTCGACCTCGCGCGGGTAGATGTTGCTGCCGCCGCTGATGACGACGTCCTTCGACCGATCGCGCAGCGTGAGGAAACCGCGCGCGTCGAACGAGCCCATGTCGCCGGTGTACAGCCAGCCCTCTTTGAGCGTGGCGCGGGTGGCATCGGGGTTGCGCCAGTAGCCGGACATGACCGCGTCGCCGCGGCAGACGATCTCGCCGATCTCGTCGACGGGCGCCGGGTCGCCGCCGGCGCGCAGCACCGCGACGTCCATCCCGGACCGCGCATAGCCGACCGATCCCAGGATTGCGTCGTCGCCGGATTCGTGGTCGGCGCGGCGCAGCCCGGTGATGGTCATCGGTGACTCGCCCTGCCCGTAGATCTGGGCGAAGATCGGGCCGAACGCCGCAATCGCCTTGCGCAGGCTTTCGACATACATCGGGCCGCCGCCGTAGACGATCGACTTCAGGTTGGCCGGGCGGGCGCGGCCCGTGCCCACCAGGCGCTGCACCATCGTCGGGGCGAGAAACGCGCTGCCGGCGGGGTGATGCTCGCACAGATCGAGGAACTCGTCGGGGTCGAATGCGCCCGAGGCGGGCACCACCTGGCGGGCGGCGCGCAGCACGTACGGCAGGACGTAGAGCCCCGAGCCGTGCGACATGGGCGCCGCGTGCAGGAGGCTGCACCGTTCGTCCGGGTCGTCGATGTCGGCGAGGTGGGCCACGGTCATCGCGGTCAGGTTGCGGTGCGACAGCATCGCGCCCTTCGATCGGCCGGTGGTCCCGCTGGTGTAGAACAGCCAGGCGAGCGCCGACGGATCGGTGCGCGGCTTCGCCGACGGGGCGACGGTGACCCGCCGCGAGTAGTCCTGCGACTCAAAGGTTTCCATCGGTGTCGTGGTGATCGGCGCCAGTTCGCCGGCAATCGCCGTGGAGGCGAACACCCGCGCCGCGCCCGCGTCGTCGAGGATCTCGGCCATCTCGCGCGGATGCAGCTTGTAGTTGATGGGGACGACGACGCACTCGGCGGCCCAGATCGCGAACATCAACTCGATGATCTCGGGACGGTTGTGGGTCGCGATCGCGAGGCGGGCGCCGGCGGCGTGCTGTTTTCGGATCGACGCGGCCAGGCGTAAGGCCCTGTCGCGCAGCTCGATCCAGGTGTACAGGCGCCGGGTGCCGTGATACATCGCGCCGCGGTGGGGGTGCCGGCTCGCGGCCTGCTCGAGCATCGCGAACAGGTTCACCGCTCCGTCCACCGCGAGGACAAGGCGAACTCCGACAGATACTTCGTCGAACTCCATCCGCCGTCGACCACGATCGTCTGGCCGTTGATGAAACTTCCGCCCGGCGAGCACAAGAACGCGACCGTGCTAGCGATGTCGTCGACGCGGCCCAACCGCGGGTGCGGCGTCATCTCGGTGTTGATCTTGCGGAATCGCTCGTCCTGCAAGCGCTTCTCGACCATCGGTGTGACCGTGACGCCAGGCGCGACGGCGTTGCAACGGATGCCGGACGCGCCGTACTGGCAGGCGATGTGGGTGGTCAGCGCGGTCAGCCCGCCCTTGGCCGCGGAGTAGGCCCCGCCCCGCAGGCCGCCGACGACCGCGAACGTCGATGTCACGTTGATGATCGCCGAGCCGGGTCCCATGTGGGGCAGCACGTCACGCGCGAGCCGAAACGGTGCCCGTAGCATCAAACCCAGGAAGTAGTCCAGGGTTTCGTCGTCGGTTTCGTGCAGCGGCTTGGGGCTGCCGACTCCGGCGTTGTTGATCAGGAAGTCGATGTGGCCCCATCGCTGCACGGCGAGGTCCACGATGCGTCGCGGCGCGTCGTCGTCGGTCAGATCGACGGCAAGTGTGGCAACGCGATCCGGATCGCCGATGGCCGTGTGCAGTTCGGCCAGCCGGTCCTGGTCGCGGCCCGTGCCCAGGACCGCCATGCCCATCTCGGCGAGTTTGGTGGCGCAGCCCAGGCCGATGCCGCTGCTTGCGCCCGTGACGATTGCGACCTGCATCTCACCCATCCTTAGTCTCCACCCGCGTGAGCGCCGCCCGGATCCGATGCTTGAGCACCTTGCCCGCGTCGTTCTTCGGCAGGGCATCCCAGATCACGACTTGTTCTGGCGCCTTGAATTTGGCGACGCCCTTGCTCACCAGCAGCGCAAGCAAACTCGCGACGTCCGGGCGCTGCGCGCCCGCGGGGACGATCACCGCGCAGGCCCGCTCCCCGGTGCGCTCGTCGGGCAGCCCGACCACAGCGATCTCGGCGACGCCGGGATGGTCGGCGAGCAGGTCCTCGACCTCCTTGGCCGAGATGTTCTCGCCGCTGCGGATGATGACGTCCTTGGCCCGTCCCGTCACGACGAGGTACCGGTCTCCGGAACCGGTCGAGACCCAGCGCCCGAGATCCCCGGTGCGGAAAAACCCATCGGCATCGAAGGAATCGTCTTGGGGATGGCGGTAGCCCAGCAGCATCTGCGGCCCGCGCAGGTAGATTTCGCCGTCACCGGCGGGTGCGGCATCGTGGGGGACGAGCTTGATCTCGGCGATGCCGGCCCTGCCGTCGGTATCCGCGGCGCTGTCGGCTTCGTCGGGCCGGGGCGCGCCGACGGTCGCGACGGGCACCTCGGTGCAGCCGTACACCCGGGTGACCACCGCGCGGGCGAAATAGTCTGCGGCGCGCCGGATCAGCGACGGCGATACCGACGCGCCGCCGCAGATGAACACCTTCAGGTCGGGCAGGCGGGTGCCGCGGCCTTCGGCGGCGGACAGCAGCTGCTGCAGAAACGGCGTGGCCCCCGCCATGTGGGTGCACCGTTCGGCGTTCATCAGCGCGACCGCCTGCGCCGGATCCCACCGGTCCATCAGCACCGCGGTGGTGCCCAGCAGCAGCGGGCATTCGAAGGCATAGATCGAGCCGCCGATATGGGCGACCGGCGACGGGACCAGGAACGTGTCGCCGGGCTCGATGCTCCAGTGCTCGCGGAGCTGGCGGATCAGGGCATGCAGCGAATTGTGAGTGTGCAGGACACCTTTCGGGCGGCTGGCGGTCCCCGAGGTGTACAGGATCATCCGCGCGGCGTCGGGATCGAGCGCCGGAAGCGTCGCGGGGTCCGGCGCATGGTCGAGCAGGTCCGGATAGGGGGTGTGCGGACCGGCGTGCCCGGTTTCGCGCAGCACCACGACCTCGGGCGCGGTGTCCATCGCGGCCGTCACCCGTTCGAGCATCGCCCCGTAGTCGTGGCCGCCGAATCGGTGCGGGGCGAATAGCATTGCGGTGCCGGCGTCTTCGAGAATGAAGCGCAGGTCGCGGTCGCGCAGCGACGGAAGGATCGGGTTCACCACCATGCCGGCCAGCGTCGCGGCCAGATAGATGACGGCGGACTCATGCCAGTTCGGCAGCATGAAGGACACGACGCTGCCGGTGGGCATGCGCGCCAGCATCGCCGCGGCCAGCGCGCCGGCCTGCGCGTGCAGTGTGGCGCAGTCCAGCCGAACATCCTTGTCCACCAACACCGTTCGGTGCGGCGACGTCTGCGCGGCCGCGCGCAGGGAATCGGCGAGCGTGGTGTGCACCCACAGTCCGCGCCGGTAGGCCTCTGACGCATGCGCCGCGTCGTGGCGGGCCCGGGCGAGCAACTCAGCCGGCCTGACCGGTGACGCGACGCATGGTCATCGCATACCGAAACCTCGACGACAGGTGGGTGTTGATCGTCACCTGGGCCACCTCGCCGTCGGAGGTCGTGTAGGTGCGCCGCATCTGCAGTGCGGCCGTTCCCGCGTCCACGCCGAGGCCGTCGGCCAGTTCCGGGGAGAGCAGGACGGCCGCGATCTCCTGGTGCAACTGGGCGACGCTCACGCCGAAAAGATCCTCGATCAACGGGAAGATCGGGCCGGCATGGCGTTGCAGCAGCCTGCCCACCGCGGCGAAACTGCGGCTGATGTAGTACTCCGTCCGGCACATCGGCACCGACGCGCCGTCGGCCTGCCGGTAGCCACGCACCGAGAGCCACTGGGTGCCGGGCTCGAGTCCGGTCCGGGCGGCGAGGTCGTCGTCGATCGTCACCATCGCGTTGGATTCGATGGTCAGCTGCGCGCCGGCGGCGAACGCGAGCAGGTCGTCGATCGACATCGCGTCCTGGGCATAGGAACTCGACGCCGGGCGGGGTACCACCCGGGTGCCCGCCCGCGGCCGGGAGGCGACCAGGTTGTCCTCGCGGAGCCGGCGCAACGCTTCGCGAACGGTGTAGCGGCTCACCGCGAAGCGCTCACACAGTTGGTGCTCGGTCGGCAGCTGCGACCCCACCGGGTAGACCCCGTCGACGATCTCCTTGCGCAGCGTGCGGGCGATCTGCAGGTAGCGGTGGTCGCCCGCGATGGCCTGGGACATCAGTGGCCCGTGGGGCGCAGGGCGAGCACGCTGCCCTCGCCGTCGGCCGAGATGTACAGCGTCCCATCGGCCGCGGCCGTGATGCCGGCGAACGGACCCTGTGGCCCCGAAAACGGCGGCATGCCGCGCAGTGGCTTGGGAGTCACGCCCGGCGGGGGACCGACCGGCAGCCCGGACGCGATCGTCCGGCGTCCGTGGCCGGCGAGGTCGAAGGCGATCAGTTCCTTGGCGCCGGCATCGACCACGTAGAGCACACCGTCGCGGACCAGAATGCCCTGCGGCCGTTGCAGATCGGCCACGACGGTGTCGGCCCGCGACCCGGCCGGCCGGACTACCCGGCCCGCGCCCGCCTCCGCCACCAGCGGGGCCCCGTCGGCGTCGATCGCGACCCCGACCGGCTCGCGCAGATCGGTCGCCAGCACGTCGACACCTCCGGACCGCAGCGACAACACCCGCCCGGTCCCCAACTCCGCAACCACCACACCGCCTGGGGTCACCGCGACACCGTAGAGCTGGTCGAAACCGTCGGCCAGCACCTCGGTTTCGCCGGCTTCGGGCCGGTAACGGGCGACCTGGCCGCCCGAGGTCGTGACGACGAACTCGCCGGGCCCGCCGGCGGCGAGGCCGCGCAGGAACCCGGGATAGCCGGGGCTGAACAACATTCCCGCGGTCTGCAGGGACCCGTCGGGCAGGACGACATAGAAGTACGTGCCGTCGGCGATGTAGAGCTGCCCGTCCTGGCCCACGGCCAGGTCCAGCGGCCAGTTGAGTCCGCCCGGCAACACCGATGTCGTTGCGCCGTCGGGCGATATCTCGGTGATCTCGCCACTGAAGTTGGAGACGAACAGCCGGTCGCCGACGAAGGTGCAGTTGTCCAGCCCCGGATTCAGCTGGGCGAGCAGGCGACGTTCGCCGCTGCGGGGATCGATGCGCAGCACCTGCCCGCTGGCCACCTGGGTGGAGACGAGGTAGCCCCGGGCGTCGAACTTCACCGAGTCGGGGACGCCGAGATCTTTTGCGACACAGTGTGGCTCGCCGCCGTCGGGGTCGACGCGCCAGATTTCGTTGGCGCCCATCACCGGGAAGTACAGCAGGCCGTCGGGACCGACCTCCATCGCGTTCGGTGAGGGCACGTTCTCCAAGAGCACCCGTGGCGGGCCGCCCGACAGGTCGAATTCCAGCAGCCGCCCGCCCTCCCGGCATTCACCGATGAACAACCGGCGGTCATGGAACGTGATGCCGTTGGCCGACGGGACGTCGTCGCGCAGCACCCGCGTCCGGCCGCTGGTCTCGCGCACGCTGACCCGGCCGTCCATCACCTCGGTCGCGTACAGGTTGCCGCGGGGATCGAACGCGACGTCGTCGGGTGCCACGATGTCGCCGCCCTTGGGACTGGTGGTCACCAGTTCCCCGGTGCGGTGGTCCAGCGCGCTGATCTGACTGCCGGTCACCTGCGCGATGTAGATGCGGCCGTCCGGGCCGGTGCGCAGCCCGTTGGCCCCGAACAGCCGGCTCGGCGCGGTCAACCGGTCGAGTTCCCAGCCCGGAGCGACGTCGATCGCGTCCGGGACTGCGTACCGCGTGGGCTGCGTTGAGAGGGCCCTTGAAATGGACATGCTCGCCGAGGTCCTTCCGTCAGCCGGTTGGGCTGGACGTTATCAATTCCTCGTAGTCCAGACAATAGCCACTATGGTGTCCGGGCTCGATCTTGACAGCGAAGTCCGCCGGTCGGAATAGTGTTCTCCCAAGGACAGAACGCCATATTTTGTCCGGACAAACTGGTAGCGAATGTCGCGGCCGGCGCGGGACGGCGCCGTCGGCGGCCGAAAGCAGGTCATGGACGATCAATTCGGGCACCTCAGGCTTGATGGTCGCGTCGTGGTGGTCTCCGGCGCCGGCGGAGGCGGCATCGGCACCACCGTCACAGCCGTGACCGCCCGGGCCGGGGCCACCGTGATCGCGGTGAGCCGATCGAAGGAAAACCTCGACGAGCACATCGCCCCGCTGGCCGCCCACGGCCTGGCCGTGGTGCCCGTCGCGGCCGACGCGTCCACCGACGAGGGCATCGCCGCGGTGATCGACCACGCGCGCCGCGCCGACGGAAGCTTGTACGGGCTGGTCAATGTCGCCGGCGGCGCCGAGCCGTCGACGTGGATGCCGTCGACGCGCGTGACCCGCGGCGACTGGCGCAAGATCTTCGCCGACAACCTCGAGACGGCGTTCTTCATGAGCCAGGCCGTGGCGGCCGAGCTCGTCGCGCAAAGACTGCCGGGGTCCATCGTGTCGATCTCGTCGATCAGCGGCATGAACACCGCGCCGTTTCACATCGCCTACGGGACCGCCAAGGCCGCGATCACCGCGATGACCCGCACGATGGCCCTCGAGTTGGCGCAGGCCGGAATCCGGGTCAACGCCGTCGCGCCCGGCGTCACCGAGACGGCGGCCTCGCGCACCTACGTCGACGAGGACCCCGAACGGGATCGGCAGGCGATCGCCATGGGACGGCGGGGCCGGCCCGAGGAGCAGGCCGGCGCCATCCTGTTTCTGCTCTCGGAGATGTCGAGCTATATCACCGGCCAGACGCTGTTGGTCGACGGCGGCCTGGACCTCAAATGGAGCCATCTCGGCGCCGACAACACGTCGCTCTTCTTGCGTGACGAATCCTTCCGCGCGGCCATTAGGAGGATGTGATGACCGATCTCGCCAAGGGCACGAATTCCGCTGGGGCCGAGGAACTCTCGTCCCCGATGACGATCGGCGTCGAGGCATACATCTCCGAGGACTACGCCCGCGCCGAGCGCGACAGGCTGTGGCGGCGGGTCTGGCAGCAGGTCGGCCGCGTCGAGGAACTACCCGAGGTGGGCAGCTATTTGACCTACGACATCCTCGACGACTCGATCATCGTGGTGCGCACCGGCCACAACGAATTTCACGCGCACCACAACGTGTGCATGCACCGCGGCCGCCGGCTGATCGACACCCCCGAGGGCGCCAAGAACGCCTGTGCCCGCACCCGAAAGTCGTTCGTCTGCGGCTTTCACGGTTGGACCTATGGCTTGGACGGGGCGTGCACGCACATCCGCGAGCAACAGGACTGGCAGGGAGCGCTCACCCCGGACAACACCCACCTTCGACCGGTTCGGGTCGACACCTGGGGCGGCTGGTTGTGGATCAACATGGACCCCGACTGCGAGCCGCTGGCCGATTACCTGTTCCCCGCCGCGAAGATCCTCGACCCGTTCGGGTGTGAGAACATGCGCTACAAGTGGCGCAAATGGCTTGAATTTGACTGCAACTGGAAGGTCGCGCTGGAAGCGTTCAACGAGACCTACCACGTCTACACCACGCACCCCGAGTTCAACAAGTTCGGCGAGTTCAAGGGGTGGGCGAAAGCCCAAGGCAGACACAGCAACATCGGCTACGACGCCCCAGAGGACATGGAGGCCACCAAGTCCAAGATCCGCCTCGGCATCGGCGCCGACCCGCGGGTGTCCACCGCGGAGATGCAGGTGTACACGATGGAGGAGACCAACGCCACCACCACCCAGACGCTGGTGAACGCGGCCAAGCGACTCGTCGACGAGTTGCCCGAGGGGACGCCGGCCGACAAGGTCCTCGAGCACTGGCTGGCATCGGCGCGCCGCGACGACGAGGCCCGTGGCGTCGTTTGGCCGACGATCCCCGCCGACATCCTCGGGCAGGCCGGCACCGCGTGGCAGATCTTTCCGAACTTCCAGATCGGACAGGGCCTGACCAGCGCGCTGTGTTACGGCGCGCGACCGCACCCCAGCTACAACCCCGACAAGTGCATCTTCGAGGTGTCGGTGTTCGAGCTGTACCCGAAAGGCCAAGAGCCCCAGACCGAGTGGGAGTACACCCCGGTCGGGGATCCCCGTTGGCGGTCGGTCCTACCGCAGGACTTCTCCAACATGGCGGCCGTGCAGCAGGGGATGAAGTCACTCGGCTTCGCCGGCACCAAGCCCAACCCGTACCGCGAACGCAGCACCGTCAACCTGCACTACCAATTGTCGAGATACATGGGTACCGGTGAGCCCCAGGAACTGTCACGCAAGGAGTCACCATCGGCATGACCATGCACCAGGACAGCTGCGGGCCCACCCAGACGCCCGACGACGTCGACATCGCCGCGCTGCGCGAGAAGTACCGGCTGGAACGCGAAAAGCGGCTGCGCAAGGAAGGTTCCAAGCAGTACATCGAACTGGAGGACGACTTCGCCGGGTACTACGAGGTCGATCCCTACACCCCGGCCGCGCCACGCCACCCGATTTCGGAGGACATCGACGTCGCGGTCCTCGGTGGCGGCTTCGGTGGATTGCTGTCGGCAGCGCACCTGAAGAAGGCGGGCGTCGACGACGTACGCGTGATCGAACTCGGCGGCGACTTCGGCGGTGTCTGGTACTGGAACCGGTACCCGGGCATCCAGTGCGACAACGAATCCTACTGCTACATCCCGCTTCTCGAAGAGCTCGATTTCATGCCGTCGAAGAAGTTCGCCGACGGCGCCGAGATTTACCAGCACTGTCGCAACATCGGCAAGCATTTCGGCCTCTACGATTCGGCGATCTTCTCCACCCAGGTGCGCGACCTGCGTTGGGACGAGGAGATCAGGCGCTGGCGAATCGGCACCAACCGCGGCGACGACATCCGCGCCCGGTTCGTGGTGCTGGCGTCGGGCCCCTTCCACCGGCCCAAACTGCCCGGCATTCCTGGGATCAAGGACTTCAAGGGCCACGCGTTCCACTCGTCGCGGTGGGACTACGACTACACCGGCGGGGACAGCGGCGGCAACCTGCACAAGCTCGCCGACAAGAGGGTCGCCGTCATCGGCACCGGCG
Source organism: Mycobacterium sp. 3-98 (assembly GCF_035918355.1). Taxonomy (NCBI): domain Bacteria; kingdom Bacillati; phylum Actinomycetota; class Actinomycetes; order Mycobacteriales; family Mycobacteriaceae; genus Mycobacterium; species Mycobacterium sp. 3-98. The sequence continues at coordinate 630,409 of NZ_CP142360.1, forward strand.
CCACCGCGATCCAGATCGTCCCGTTCCTGGCCCGAGACGCCCAGCACCTCTACGTCTTTCAGCGCACCCCTTCGACCGTCGACGAACGCAACAACGCGCCGACCGACCCGGAGTGGGTGAAATCGTTGCGGCCGGGCTGGCAGCGGGAACGGCAACGCAACTTCCACTCCTGGACCTTCGAGGGCATGGCGCTGGGTCAGCCGGACCTGGTGTGCGACTTCTGGACCGAACTCGGGCGCAACACCGCGGCCCGGGTGCTCGCGCTGGACGACCCCGCGTCGCTGACGCCCGAGCAGTTCATGGCGATCCGCGAGGAAGAGGATTACAAGCTGATGGAGCGGCTGCGCCGCCGCATCGACGTGATCGTCGAGGACGCGCAGACCGCCGAGGCACTCAAGCCCTACTACCGGTTCCTGTGCAAGCGGCCACTGTCCAACGACGAGTACCTGCCGATGTTCAACCGGCCCAACGTCACCCTCGTCGACGTCTCCGATTCCAAAGGGGTTGAACGGATCACCGAAAAGGGGCTGGTGGCGGGCGGCGTCGAGTACGAGGTCGACTGCATCATCTATGCCAGCGGCTTCGAGATCACCACCGAGATCAGCCGCCGCTATTCCATGGAGACGATCGAGGGCCGCGACGGGCTGTCGCTGTTCGACCACTGGCGCGACGGCTACAAGACGCTGCACGGGATGACCAGCCGCGGCTTCCCGAACCAGTTCTATACCGGTTTTACCCAGGTCGGCATCTCCGCCAACATCGCCGCCAACTACGAGCTGCAGGGCGAGCACATCGCCTACATCATCGCCGAGGCGTTGAAGCGGGGCGCGACCACCGTGGAGCCCAGCGCGGCGGCCCAGGAGCAGTGGTGCGCGACGATCCGGGAAACCGCCGTCGACAACTCGGCGTTCGACGCCCAGTGCACACCCGGCTACTACAACAACGAAGGCGGCGGCGGGGGAGAGGGCATCCGGTCACACCTGGGCGAACCGTACGGCCCCGGCTTTTACGCGTTCGAGGACTTGCTGCGCGTGTGGCGTGACAAGGGCGACTTGGACGGGTTGGTGCTCGGCACTTGAGCGAAACCCCTGCAGAGCAACTACGATTCGACGGCCGCGTCGCCGTGGTGACCGGGGGCGGCCGCGGGTTGGGTCGCGCCTACGCGCAGCTGCTGGCCGCGCGTGGGGCGAAGGTGGTCGTCAACGACGTCGGCGGCGGCCTCGACGGCGAAGGGGTCGACGCCGGTCCGGCGGAGCGGGTCGTCGCCGAGATCACCGCGGCCGGCGGGCAGGCCGTCGCGTGCAGCGCTTCGGTCGCGACCGCAGCGGGCGGCGACGCGATCATCGCGACCGCGCTCGAGCACTATGGCCGCGTCGACATCCTGGTGCACAACGCCGGCAACGTCCGCCGCGGCTCGCTGAAGGAGATGAGCTACGGGGACTTCGACGCCGTGCTCGATGTGCACCTGCGCGGCGCGTTCAACGTCGTGCGCCCGGCGTTCCCGCTCATGTGCGGGGCGGGCTACGGCCGCATCGTGCTGACGTCGTCGATCGGCGGCCTGTACGGAAACCGCGACGTGGCCAACTACGCGGCCGCCAAGGCGGGCGTCATCGGGTTGTCCAATGTCGCCGCGCTCGAGGGCGCCGCCGAGGGCGTCCGCTGCAACGTGATCGTGCCGGCGGCGGTGACGCGCATGGCGGACGGCATCGACACCTCCGCCTACCCGCCGATGGGACCGGAACTCGTTGCGCCCGTGGTGGGTTGGCTCGCGCACGAATCCTGCTCGGTGACCGGGGAAATATACATCGCGCTGGCGGGCCGCGTGGCCCGGGCGGTCGTCGCGGAGAGCCCCGGCGTGTGCCGGTCGTCGTGGACGATCGAGGACGTCGGCAGCCATCTGGACGCGATCCGCTACGCGGAGGCGCCGCTGATCTTCCCGGTCGTCCCGGATGGCCATGACGAGCACATCCGCTACAGCTTCGAGCTGGCGCAGAGGTCAAGCGAACTCCATGGCTCGCCCGATCAAGGAGCGCTCAATGGCTAGCCCCGCGGGCCCGATGGCCGGTGTGCGCGTGATCGATCTCACCGCGATGGTGATGGGGCCCTACTGCACCCAGATCATGGCCGACATGGGCGCCGATGTGATCAAAGTCGAACCGCCCCAAGGCGATAACACCCGCTACATCTCGGTCGGCCCGGCGCCGGGCATGAGCGGGGTGTTCGTCAACGTCAACCGCGGCAAGCGCAGCGTCGTGCTCGACCTGCAGACCGATGCCGGAAAGCGGGCGCTACGCGCTTTGGTCGAGACCGCCGACGTGTTCATCCACTCGATGCGCGCCAAGGCGATCGCCAAGCTCGGCTTCGGCTACGACGACGTCGCCGCGATCAATCCCAAAGTCGTCTACACCAATTGCTACGGGTACGGGCGACGCGGACCCGATCGGGACCGCCCGGCCTACGACGACACGATCCAGGCCGAATGCGGCCTGCCGGCGGTGCAGCAGCAGTTGACCGGCGAGGCCGACTACGTCGGCACCATCATGGCCGACAAGATCGCCGGGCTGACAGCGCTGTACGCAACGACGATGGCGTTGTTCCACCGCGAGCGCACCGGGCAGGGCCAAGAGGTCGAGGTCGCCATGTTCGAAACCATGGCGTCGTTCATGCTCGTCGAGCATGCCAACGGCGCCCTGTTCGATCCCCCGCTGGGGCCCGCGGTGTATCCGCGCACCGTGGCGCCCAACCGCCGTCCGTACCGCACCAGCGACGGCCACATCGCCGCACTGATCTACAACGACAAGCACTGGAACGCGTTCATGAACGCCGTGCGGCCGCCGTGGGCCAGCGAGCTGTACGCGACGCTGGAACAGCGCGCCCGCGAAATCGACACCATCTACGGGCTGGTGGCAGAGACCATGAAAGAGCGATCCACCGCGGAGTGGTTGGAGCTGCTGCGCGAACTCGAGATCCCGGCCGCGCCGTTGAACACGCCCGGCGCTCTGTTCGACGATCCGCATCTCAAGGCCGTCGGCATGTTCGAGACCGTGGACACCCCGCATGGGCCGGTGCGCTTCCCCGGCGTGCCCACCTGGTTCTCCCAGACACCGGGCCGCGTCGCGGGGCCGGCGCCCGAACTCGGCGCCCATACCGAGGACGTGCTCGCCGAAATCGGCGCGAGCGGTTCCGGACTCGCACGAAACACACCGCCAGAGCACGATTTTGCGTCTGCTCGCCAGGGAGAGGAACTTCAACAATGACCGTGCCGGTGTACAAGCGCATTCTCGACCTGTTCGAGGCCGAAGGGGTGAACACCCTGTTCGGGATCCCGGACCCGAACTTCGTGCACATGTTCGCCGAGGCCGACGCGCGCGGGTGGTCGGTGGTCGCGCCGCATCACGAGTTGAGCGCGGGTTTCATGGCCGAGGCGGCGTCACGGATGACCGGCAAGCCCGGGCTGTGCATCGGGACGCTCGGCCCGGGCATGGCGAACATGGCCGGAGCGATCCAGTGCGCGCTCGTGGAGAACTCGCCGGTGATCTTCCTCGGCGGCCAGCGCGCCCGCATCACCGAGCGCCGGGTGCGGCGCGGGCGCATCCAATTCGTCCGCCAGGAGCCCCTTTTCGCCCCGTCCGTCAAGTACAGCGCGTCCATCGAGTACGCCGACCAGACCGACGAGATCATCCATGAGGCCATCCGCCGGGCCATGTCCAGCACTCCCGGCCCGGCCTACGTCGAATACCCGTCGCACGTCATCCTCGAAGAGCTCGACGTGGCCGATCCGCTGCCGCCGCATCGGTATCGCCTCGTTAACCAGGGGGCGGGCGCCCCGGAGATCGCCAAGGCCGCCAAGCTGATTCGCGAAGCGAAGAGCCCGATCCTGTTGGTGGGCCACGGCGTGCACACGTCGCGCACCGGCCCCGCGGTGAAGGAGCTCGCCGACCTGATGGCCTGCCCGGTCATCCAGACCTCCGGGGGTACTTCGTACATCCCGGGCCTGCAGGAGCGGACCTTCCCCTACCTGTTCTCCCCGGCCGCCAACGAGGCGGTCGAGCAATCCGACCTGTGCGTCGCGCTGGGAACCGAACTCGGTGAGCCCATGCACTACGGCCGGACCCAGCATTGGGCGGGCAACGACGCGAATCGCAAATGGGTGTACGTCGAGCAGGACCCGGCCGCCATCGGCGTCAATCGACAGTTCGACGTGCCGCTGGTCGGCGATCTGCGCGGCGTCGTGCCGCAGCTGGTCGAGGCGCTCCGGGACACCCCGCGCACCCCGTCGCCCAGCCTCGAGAAGTTGGTCAAGGCCGACGCCGAGGAGCTCGCACAGCTCGCCGAGACCGCGCCGTCGGGTCGTTCGCCGATCCACCCGGCGCGCTATGTCGTCGAGGCCACCAAGGCGTTCAACGAACTCGACGACGCCATCATGGTCCGCGATGGCGGCGCGACCGTCATCTTTCAGTGGACCTACTCGCAGGCCAAACCGCGCGATGTCATCTGGAACCAGAACTTCGGCCACCTCGGCACCGGCCTGCCCTACGCGGTCGGGGCTTCCGTCGCCGAGGGCGGCAAGCGCCCCGTCATGCTGCTGACCAGCGACTCGGCCTTCCTCTTCCACATCGCGGAACTGGAAACGGCTGCGCGGCAGAACCTTCCGCTGGTGTGCGTGGTGGGCGTCGACCACCAGTGGGGCCTGGAGGTCGGCGTCTACAAGCGCACGTTCGCCCAGCCGTCACCGCAGCCGGGCGTGCACTGGAGCAAGGACGTCCGGATGGACAAGATCGCGGAGGGCTTCGGGTGCCATGGCGAGTTCGTCGAGAAGGAATCCGAGATCGGGCCGGCCATCGCACGCGCCTACGCCAGCGGCAAAGTCGGTGTGGTGCACGTGTGCATCGACCCGAAGGCCAACTCCGAGGAGATGCCCAAGTACGACCGATTCCGTACCTGGTATGCAGAAGGCACCCAGTGAGCGCCGCAACTAAGGAAGAGTGCTAGCTATGCGCGAATACCTGAAGTTCTACATCGACGGACAATGGGCCGACCCGGTGCGGCCCAACCCCTTCGAGGTGGAAAACCCGGCGACCGAGCAGGTTTCGGGAAAGATCTCGCTGGGGTCGGCGGCCGACGTCGACGTGGCGGTTCAGGCCGCCCGGCGCGCCTTCGCGGGCTGGTCGCAGAGCACCCGCGAACAGCGCCTGGACCTGTTGCAGTCCATCCTCGCCGAATACCAGAAGCGGGCCGACGATCTCGCCGAGGCGGTCACCGAGGAGATCGGCGCGCCGCCCTCGCTCGCCGCGGGCCCGCAGGTCTTCCTCGGCATCGGCCACCTCACGACGGCCATCGACGTGCTGAAGAACTTCCCGTTCTCCGAACACAAAGGGGAGACCCTGATCGCCAAGGAGCCGATCGGTGTCTGCGGCTTGATCACGCCGTGGAACTGGCCGATCAACCAGGTCGCTGTCAAGGTGTATCCGGCGCTGGCCACCGGCTGCACCGTCGTCCTGAAACCCTCTGAGGTCGCGCCGTATTCGCCGTACATCTTCGCCGAGATCCTGGCTGCCGCGGGCGTGCCGGCCGGGGTGTTCAATCTGGTCAACGGTGACGGCGCGGGCGTGGGCGCGGCGCTGGCGAGCCATCCCGACATCGACATGGTGTCGTTCACCGGGTCCACCCGCGCCGGCATCGAGGTCGCCAAGAACGCCGCCCCGACGGTGAAGCGAGTGACCCAGGAACTCGGCGGCAAGAGCCCCAACATCGTCCTCGACGACGGCGGCTTCGCCGACGGCGTCCGCGCCGGCGTGGCCAACATGATGCCCAACTCCGGGCAGAGCTGTAACGCGCCGTCGCGCATGCTGGTGCCGAATTCACGGATGGCCGAGGCCATTACGATCGCGCGCGAGGTGGCCGAACAGGTCAAGGTGGGCAGCGCCGACGACGCGACGGCGATCGGGCCCGTGGCGTCGAGGACGCAGTTCGAGAAGGTGCAGCGGCTGATCCAGCAGGGCATCGACGAGGGCGCGACCGTGGTCGCGGGCGGCCCGGGCCGACCGGCGGGGCTGGACACGGGGTACTACGTCAAGCCGACCGTCTTCGCGCATGTCACCAACGACATGACGATCGCGCGCGAGGAGATCTTCGGGCCGGTGCTGTGCATCCTCGGCTACGACGACATCGACCAGGCCGTCGAGATCGCCAACGACACCGAGTACGGCCTCGCCGGCTATGTCTCCGGGGCCGACCTCGACAAGGCGCGCGAGGTTGCCCGCCGGATCCGCGCGGGATGGGTGACGATCAATCACGCGTTCGACATGAACGCGCCGTTCGGCGGCTACAAGCGCAGCGGCAACGGCCGCGAATGGAGCGAATTCGGCTTCCACGAGTACCTGGAGGTCAAGAGCACCCTGGGCTACGCGCCCGGCAAGGCCTGACGCCCGACCCCGAAATCCGAACGCAGCGCAGCGGAAAACCGTTGCGTGTCCTCCACGCGATCCCGCGCGTCCGCCCTTAAGCTGGCTCCGTTCACGAGGAGGGGCAGCGACGTATCGGCATCAACCATGGCGCCGGGCGGGATGGTAGTCACGGCGCGCTGACAGCGAGCATCGAGCCGGGCGGGTCTCACCCCGCACCGGCTCGTCGTTCTCGGCCCCGATGGGTCGCCCCCGTGCGCCGGGTCGGCCGGCTGGGGGTCTGGGACGGGCCGGAGGGGCGCAGCGGAATCCCGGCGCTCGACGGCCTGCGCGCGATCGCCGTTGCGCTGGTGCTCATCGGGCACGGCGGCATCCCCGGCGTCAGCGGCGGATTCATCGGCGTCGACGTCTTCTTCGTCCTGAGCGGATTCCTCATCACCTCGCTGCTGCTCGACGAGCTGGGACGCACCGGTCGCATCGACCTCACCGGCTTCTGGATCCGGCGCGCGCGGCGACTCCTGCCGGCGCTGGTGTTGATGGTGCTCACCGTGGCCGCGGCCCGGCAGCTGCTGCCCGAGCGGTCGCTCACCGGCCTGCGCGACGACGCCATCGCGGCGTTCGTGTGGCTGGCGAACTGGCGGTTCGTCGCCCAGAAGACCGACTACTTCACCCAGGGCGCACCGCCGTCGCCGCTGCAGCACACCTGGTCGCTCGGCGTGGAGGAGCAGTACTACTTCGTCTGGCCGCTGCTGCTGATCGCGGTCACGCTGGCGCTGGCGGCGCGCGCGAGGCGCCGTTTCACCCGGGCCACCGTCGGCGGCGTGCGCTTCGCGACGTTCGTCATCGCCACCGTGGGGGCCCTGGCGTCCGCGGCGCTCGCCATCGTCATGGTGTCCGACGGCACCCGCGACCGGATCTATTTCGGCACCGACACCCGCGCGCAGGCGCTCCTGGTCGGCGCGTCGGCAGCGGCCCTGCTGGTGCGGGATTGGCCGTCGATGAACCGCGGCTGGTGCATGATCCGCACGCGGTGGGGGCGGCGCGCCGCCCGGATTCTGCCGCTGCTGGGCTTGGCGGGTCTGGCGGCCGCGACCCACTACGCCACCGGCGCCAGCGGCGAATTCCGCCACGGCTTGCTGATCGGCGTCGCGATCGCGGCCGTGTTCGTCATCGCCCCGGTCGCCCTGGAGCAGCGCGGCGTCGTCGCGCGCGCGCTCGCGTTGCCGCCGCTGGTGTGGCTCGGCACCATCTCCTACGGCGTGTACCTGTGGCACTGGCCGATCTTCTTGGCGCTCAACGGCGAACGCACCGGGTGGTCCGGGCTGCCGCTGTTCGCCGCGCGGTGCGCCGCCACGGTGGTGTTGGCCGCGGCGTCGTACTGGGTGCTCGAGCAGCCCATCCGGCGCTGGCGGCCGGCGCGGGTGCCACTGCTACCGCTGGCGGCGGCGACCGTCGCCAGCGCCGCGGCGGTGACGCTGTTGGTGGTTCCGGTGGGAACCGGGCCGGGGCTGCGCGAGCCGGGCTTGCCGCCCGGAGTCTCCGCGGTCGCGGCCGTCTCGCCGTCGCCGCCCGGCGAAAGCAGGCCGCGGGATCCCAACCGGCCGTTCACCGTATCGGTGTTCGGGGACTCGATCGGGTGGACGTGGATGCACTACCTCCCGCCGACGCCGGGATTCGCGTTCCTCGACCACACCGTCATCGGATGCAGCCTGGTGCGCGGCACCCCGTACCGGTATGTGGGCCAAACCCTCGAGCAGCGATCCGAGTGCGACGGCTGGCCGATCCGATGGGCCAGGCAGGTCGCCCAGGACCAACCCGACGTCGCGCTGCTGATCATCGGCCGCTGGGAAACCGTGGACCGCGTCAACGAGGGCCAGTGGACCCACATCGGCGACCCGACCTTCGACGCCTACCTCAACGGCGAGCTGGAGCGGGCGCTGACCATCGCCGGCTCCACCGGTGTGCGGGTGGTGGTGGCGACCGTGCCCTACAGCCGCGGCGGTGAAAAGCCGGACGGCCGGCTGTATCCGGAGGACCAGCCGGACCGGGTCAACCTGTGGAACACCATGCTGCGCAAGACCGTCAGCCACCACCCGAACGTCGCGATCCTCGACCTGAACAAGAAGCTGTGCCCCGACGGCGTCTATACCGCCAAGGTCGACGGCATCAAGGTGCGCAGCGACGGCGTGCACCTGACCCCGGAAGGGGTGAAGTGGCTGACGCCGTGGCTCGAGGAGTCGCTGCGCTAGCCGCTAAGTGCCTGTGCGGCAGCTGATCTCCATGCTGTCGCTGTCGCGGACCTGGAAGTTGAAGCTGACGTAGCCGTTGGCCTGGTCGCGCACGCGGTCGAGATACGGGGCCATATCGGCCGAGCTGGCGTTGTCGGCGATGACCAACGCACCCGTGGACAGCCGGGGCTCCAGCAGCTCGATCACGGGCAGGTACAAATCTTTCCAACCGTCGAGCAGCAGAAAATCGACCGCCCCGTCCACGCTTTCCAACGTGCTCAGCGCATCGCCCTCCAGGATCGTGATCACATCGTCCAAGCCCGTCTCGGCGAACGTCTTCTTCGCGGCCGCGATCTTGGCGGCGCTGAGCTCGGTGGTCACGACGCGGCCGCTCCCGTTGTCACGCACCGCGGCGGCCAGGTGAACGGCGGAAATGCCGAACGACATCCCGAATTCGACGACCGTCGCCGGGCGGGTGGCGCGGACCAACGAATACAGCAGCCGGCCGGCTTCGGGCGTCACGGGGATGTAGAACTCGCTCATCGCGTCGGCCCGCTCCTGGGCGGACATCGGCTGATCGAAGGTGCCACGCCGCTCGCGCAACAGCGACATCTGGTTCTTCGACTCGGCGTACATGCGGTCGAGCGTCGATGCGACCCGGGGATCCTGCAGCGTTGTGGTCATCTCGCCGAGCGTAGCCCGGCGACGGTGAGCGCCGGAACGGCGCGAGTGAGGAGCCGGGCAATCGAGCCTAGCCCGGCGACGGTGAGCGCCGGAACGGCGCGAGTGAGGAGCCGGGCAATCGAACCCGACGTGAGGCCTGGGTGGGCGCTGGGAGCCCGCCGACGGCGCCACGCTCAGCGCAAATGAGTTTGACGAGCCCGGGCCGCGGTGCCACTATGGACTCCGCAAGCACCTCGGTAGGTGAGGCGTCTGCATGGATACAGGCCACTGACCCCGAACGTCGAGAGACGCCCCGGGTCAGGACAGCTCTTCCCGGACCCAAGGGTTGAGCCCAAGTGGCTTCTGGAACGTTCCGGATACGCCGTGCAGTGCCGAAGCTCCGACGAGAGGGGTGCGACCGGCGGCTTTGGTGCCGTCGGTCATTCCTGCCTCTCTCGTTCAGGTGAATGTGACGACACCCGCGTGTGTCCCGGCCGTGAGGAGGTGAGGGCGAGATGAGTCCCGGCGATAGTCCGCATCCGAAATTCGTTTTGTCCCGATCCGGCTCCGGCATTCCTTCCGCCGCCTGACCTTGCGTTTGGTCCTGCGCGGCTGACACGTCCCACGGACAGTGCCGATGCCGATCGGACCCCTGGCAGGAGAAGATCATGGCTTTTGTTGTTACGCACCGTTTTTCCGCCGTTCCGCGGGGACGCCGGCGGTCGATGCTGCGCGCGGGCCGGTTGCTGGCCGACAAGCTGCACCTGCGGACCAACCTGACCCCGCAGGAGCGCGCCAACCTGTACGTCTCGCGGATGCCGATCGCGGTGGTCACCGCCTCGCTGGGCGGGCACGCGTCGGGACGCCCCGACAACCACTGGTGATTCGCCCCGCGCATCGAGTGCATCCGCATGCCCTCACCCGTGGTGAGAGCGATTCGTACAGCGAGGACCAGATGACGTCGATCCACACCGGCGGCGGCCGTGGCCTGGGTTCGGGCCGCACGGCCGCCGCCGCGGAGAACCCGCGCGCCGAGGCGCCGGCGTCGACGGTGCTCGACACCGCGCACGTCGGCGACATCGTCGGCGCGTTCGGTCGCATCGGGCGCATCGACGGGACCGTGACCGGCCGCTGGCGGCGGCTGAAGACACTGGCGGTCATCACCGGTCCCGGCCTGATCGTGATGGTCGGCGACAACGACGCCGGTGGCGTCGCGACCTACGCCCAGGCCGGCCAGGACTACGGGATGGGCCTGCTGTGGACGCTGGTGCTGATGATCCCGGTGCTCTACGTGAACCAGGAAATGGTGCTGCGGCTGGGCGCGGTCGCCCGGGTGGGTCACGCGCGCTTGATCTTCGAACGGTTCGGCAAGTTCTGGGGCGCCTTCAGCGTCGGCGACCTGCTGATCTTGAACGCGTTGACGATCGTCACCGAATTCATCGGTGTGTCAATGGCTCTCGGGTTCTTGGGTTGTCCGAAGTTCGTCGCCGTCCCAGCGGCCGCGGTGCTGTTGTTCGCCGTCGTGGCCGGGGGTTCGTTTCGCCGCTGGGAGCGGTTGATGTTCCTGTTGATCGCGGTGAACGTGCTGATCATCCCGATGGTGCTGCTGGCGCATCCGGCCCCGAAAGCGACTGCGGCCGGGCTGATCCCGCAGTTCCCCGGCGGGCTGAACTCGACCGTGCTGCTGCTGGTGGTCGCGATCGTGGGGACGACGGTCGCGCCGTGGCAGCTGTTCTTCCAGCAGTCCAACGTGGTGGACAAGCGCATCACCGCGCGCTGGATCCCTTACGGCCGGGCCGATTTGGTGATCGGAATCGTCGTGGTCATGGTCGGGGCGACGGCGCTGATGGCGGTGACGGCCTTCGGGATGGCGGGCACCGCCGACGCCGGGCACTTCACCGACGCCGGAGCGGTCGCCGCGGGGTTGTCGCGGCATCTGGGCGGCACGGTGGGGGCGCTGTTCGCGATCATCCTGCTGGACGCGTCGCTGATCGGCGCCAACGCCGTCGGCCTGGCGACCACCTATGCCGTCGGCGACGCCCTGGGCAAGCGGCACTCGTTGCACTGGAAGATCGGCGAGGCGCCGGTGTTCTACGGCGGCTACGCGGTGCTGCTTGCGGTGTCGGCCGCGGTGTCCTTCAGCCCCGACCACGTCCTCGGCCTGGTGACCCAGGGCGTGCAGGCGCTCGCCGGCGTGCTGCTTCCCTCGGCCACCGTGTTTCTGGTGTTGCTGTGCAACGACCGCGCGGTGTTGGGACCGTGGGTGAACACGGTGCGGCAGAACATCGTTGCGTGGAGCATCGTGTGGTGTCTGGTGCTGTTGTCCCTGGCGTTGACGGCGACGACCTTCTTCCCGGACCTGTCCACCGCCACCATAGAGACCGGGCTCGCCGCCGGCGCCGCGGTCGGCATCGCCGGCGGCGCGGTGATGGTCGTCGTCGGCCGCAGGCATCGCAGCCTGGCCGAGGCGGAAGCCATCGTGCGCACGCTCGGAGGCGGGCTGGACCCGGAGCAGGTCGACGAACTCGACGACGCCGCATCGCTCACCCGTGCCGAACGGCGGGCCGTGCGCCGCCAGGACCGGGCCGGCTGGGTCACCCCGAACCTGGCCCTGCTCGACCGGCCCGCGATGTCGCCGATGCGCCGGGCGGGGTTGTTCACCCTGCGCGGCTACCTCGTGGTCGCCGTCGCGTTCGTCATCATCAAAATCGTGCAGGCAGGGGTCGTCGGGCCGGTCTCGTCATTGTGAGTCGGTAGGCAGCAGAACGATTTTCCCGTGGGTGTGCCGTCGCTCGAGTTCGGCGAAGGCGTCGGCGACCCGGTCCAGCGGATAGGTCGCGGCGATGTCGAAGTCGACGGCGCCGGAGGCGATCAGGCCGGCCATCTCGGCGAGCACCTCGGGTGTCGAGGCGTCCATGCTGCCCTCGGTCTTGGCGCCCACCTCGCCGGCCTTCTGGAAGGCGATGATGGTGTTGATCCGCTCCGGCGCGACGCCGAGGTCCACCGCGAGCTGGACGTAGTCCGGGCCGAACAAGTCGATGAACGCGTCGATGCCGTCGGGCGCCGCGTCGCGCAATCGCCCGGCGAGCCCGTCACCGTAGGCGATCGGGACGACGCCATGCGCGCGCAGCCAGTCGGCGTTGCCGGGGCCCGCGATGCCCAGCACGCGCGCCCCGCGCAGCGCCAGAAGTTGCACCACCAGGCTGCCCACCCCGCCCGCGGCCGCCGACACGGCGACCGTCTCACCGGCCTGCGGCGCCACCGCGCGCACGGCCGCGTACGCGGTCACGCCGGCCACGTAGAGCGAACCCGCCGTCTCCCAACCGAGTTGGGCGGGCTTACGAATCAGTTGACCCACCGGCACGGCGGCGTGGGTCGCGTGGCTGGACCGGCGCAGGCTGAATCCCAAAACCTCGTCGCCGACCGCAAATTCGGTGACCCCGGGCGCCACCGCGGTCACGACACCGGCGAGGTCGCTGCCCTCCCCGGAGGGAAAGGTGGCCGGGAACCTCTCGTGCATCGCCCCGACCCGGATGCCAGCCTCGCCGGGATTGATTCCGGCCGCGCGGACCTCGACGACAACCTCGCCCGGCCCGGGCGTGGGCATGTCGATGTCCGCCACGTACAACACCTCACGCCCCCCGTACCGGTCGAACCGTACGGCGCGCGCCGCTGCAGCGGTCATGCCGATCTCCTCACCGCGACGATGCCCCCACCCACGCCAGCATAGGCACGCAAAGAGCTACCCACCGGCGGCCCGTTGGGCATATGTTCGTAGCAACTCGGGCACGGATGACGCGTGGAAGGAACATGCGTGGGGGCTCCTCGGATCGGTATCGCCGGCCGGGTCGTGTGGCACGCGGCCGCGATCGTCGCGGTCGGCGCCGCGAGCACGGGCTGCGGCGGCTCCGACAAGCCCCCGCCGCCGTCGGCGGCGGAGTCGGGCCCGTCCGCATCCCCGACCGACTCGGGCGCGGTCACCGGGCCGCCGCCGGGGCAACCCACCGATTACGGCTATCTGCTGATCAAGCCGGGCGACGTGGGCGGGGGTCTCACCGCACCCCAGTCGCCGATGCTCAACCCCAACAACGCGCCGGGGGTCGCGCAGCTGTTCGCCAACGCCGACAGCGGCCGCCGGCTGTGGGACACCATCGTGGTGACCGCCGACCCGTCGGCCGCCGCGGCCGAACTCGCCGGCAGCAGAGCCGAATACGCGGGCAAGGTGGTCGGCGACTGGCGGCCGCTCGCCGTGGGCGCCAACGGGTCGGCGATTTCGGGTGCCTCGCCCGATAACTCCCAAGCCATGACGGTCCTGCTGTTCACCGAAGGCAAGGCGCTCGTCACCCTGGAATTCGACAGCGCACCCGACGACCCGTTCGACCCGGCAGTGACCGTCGACATCGCGCGCAAGCAAGACGATGCGATCAAGCGGGGACTGCCCGGCTAGCACCGCACGGGGCTACACCAAGCCCAGCAGGCGTAGGTCGGCGACGTACTTGTCGATCAACGCCGCCGACAGGTGCGGAATGTCCTCGTCCGCACCGATTTTGGCCGTCCGCACCGCGTGGCGGAAGACGTCGGTGGGGGCCGGCGCTCCCCGCAGTGGCGTCGCGGGTTCCCGGTAGGCGTCCAGCAACGGCAACACCGAATGCTGGCGCTGCTTGTCCGGTAACGCGCGAAGCGCCGTGGTGAAGCGGCCCAGCCATTCGTCATAGTCCTCGATGCGCCGGATGTCGTGTCCGGCGGCGATCAGCCAGTCGACGAACACGTCCAGGGAGACGCCGTCGTCGTGTGGGTTCATCACGTCATAGGAGCGGTACTCGCCGGATTCCTCGGCCGCCATCTGTTCGCCGAGCGTGGTGACCGCTTCGGCCACGAAGTCGGCGGGCAGCCCGTCGTAGTGGGCCACGGCTCGGTTTCCGTGTTCGTCGGTCCGGTAGAACGTGGTCGGCGCGATGCCGGTGGTCAGCAGGCTGAACATCAAGCGGGTGAAGGCATCTGGCACGTTCAGCTGCCCGGCATACCGGCTGTGCGCGAGGATCATGTCGGAGCGGAAGACGGCGACCGGCAACCCGCACAGGTCGTGCGCCTCACGCAGCAACACCTCACCGGCCCACTTGCTGTTCGCGTACCCGTTCGCATAGCTGTCGTCGATCGGGCGTACCGCGCTGACCGCGCGGATGTCGCCGTCTTCGGCGAACTCGCCGGGATCGACCGTCATCGCCACGGCGACGGTCGACAGATAGGTGACGGGCTTGATGCGCGTCGTGATCGCCAGGCGGATCAACTCGGCGGTGCCGACGACGTTCGGGCCGAACAGTTGGTCGTACGGCAGCACGTGGTTGACCAGCGCGGCCGGGTGGACGATCAGATCCACGCTCTGGGCCAGGCGCTGCCAAGTCGATTGGTCCAGGCCGAGATTGGGCTCACCGATGTCGCCGACGATGACTTCCAGGTGCTCGGCGGCCAGCGTCCGGAACCGCTCCAGCAACTGCGGATCCCCGCTGTCGAAAACGGCCTCCAGCCGTTTGCCGGCCGTCGCGGTGTCCGTCGCGCGGACGATGGAGACGAGCTTCCCGCCGGTCTCGGCGAGGCGCTCGAGCCATTCGAGGGCCAGGAAGCGGCCGAGGTAGCCGTTGGCGCCGGTCAGCAGGACCGTGTGGGGTGTGCCGGTCGCGCGCGGCAGGTTCGGTGCGGCGGCCAAGGTCGTCGCGTCGATGAACTTGTCGAGGGTGAGCTCCGCGGCGCGGACCTCGGCGGCGTCGCGTCCGTGCACAGTCGCGAATGTGGGCCGCCGCGATCCCGATTTGCGTTCGGATTCAACGTATTCCGCGAGCTGGCCCAGGTCGGTGGCGGGCCCGGTGATCATTCCCACCGGCACGTCGACGTCGAAGATGTCGCGCAGCAGGTTGGAGAAGGTCAGCGCCGACAGGGAATCGCCGCCGAGTTCGATGAAGAGTGCGTCGGGGGCGAGCGGGCCGCCGGCCACACCCAGTAGCGCCTCGGCGGCCCGGGTGAGGGTGAAGACGACGGGGTGTTTGTCCGCCCCCTCGCGCAGCGCACGCAACTCGGTCACGCGGTTTTCGGCCAGCTCGGCGTAGAGCTGTTCGAGCCGGTCGGCGTAGCGCTCCTTGAGCTTCGGCCGCAGCAGCTTGCCCACGCCCGAGAGCAGGCCGTTGTCCTCGCTGAACGGCTCGGTTTCGACGATGAAGTCGACGGGCACCTCGTAGGACTGCAGTTCGGCGAGTTGCGCCGACTGGCGCAGGGATTCGGCGACGGCGGCCTTGAGGCCCTCGGGATCTTCGGTGAATCGCTCCGCGGCGTCGGCCGTCGGCACGACGACGGCCAGCAGATAGGGGCGTTCGCTGTTGCCGTATACGAAGATCTGGCGGATCAGCGGCGCGCTGGCGAAGACGGCCTCCAGGCGGGCGACGGCGACGAACTCGCCCTGCGCCAACTTCAACACGTTGTTGCGGCGGTCGACGTAGGCCAGCCGGTCCGGCTCGAGCTCGGCCATCACGTCGCCGGTCCGGTAGTAGCCGTCGGGATCGAACGCGTTGGCGGTGACGTCCGGTCGTTTGAAGTAGCCCGGCGTCGCGGTCAGCGACTTCACCAGCAATTCGCCACGCGGATAAGGCTTGTCGGTGTGGAAATAGCCGAGTTCGGGAACGTCGATGAGCTTGTAGTCGAGCACCGGGGGACGGGTCATGCGCCCGTCCTTGGTCACCATGCCGACCTCGGTCAGCCCGTAGCCGTCGAGAACGTGGACGTCCAAACAGGTTTCGACGAAGGCCCGCATCTCCGCGGCCAGCGGCGCCGTCCCGCAGAAGGCGGTCACGATGCGCCCGCCGAGGACCTGCTCACGCAGCTCGGCCCGCGCCCGGGCCTCGGCGGAGCCGGCGTCGGCGCCCGAAGCCACGAGTCGGTCGACGGCGCTCTGGTAGCGCTGGTAGAGCATTTCCGCCACCCGGGGTACCAGGCCCATCTCGGTGGGGCGCACCAGGTTCCAGTCGTCGAACAACGTGGACAGGTCGCTTTCCGGCACGAAGTAGCTGGTGCCGCCGGCCTGGAACGCGGTTGACAGCGGTATCCGGCCACCGAGGTGATTCAGCGGCATGAAGTTGACGTTGAACACGGGTGTGTCCGCGAAGTCGGGCATCAGCTCGTTGGTCCACACCTTGGCCAGCATCTGCTCGGTGTACATGGCGCCCTTGGGTAATCCGGTGCTGCCCGAGGTGTACATGATCATCGCCAGCCGCTGATCGGTATCACCGGTGTACATGGGCTCGGGCGGCAGGGCGCGTCCGCGTTCGATGATTTCGTCGAGGGTCTCGATGGTCACCGCCGCGCCGGCGGCCGCCAGCGTCGCCTGGGCGCGCTGCAGCGCCTCGCGTTGCTCGTCGACCTCGGGCTGGTAATCGAAGACCACGAGCCGCCGCAACGACGAGCTGCCCGACGCCGCCTCGACCGCGAGGTCGAGATAACCGACGCCGGCGGCCAGTATCGACGGCTCGACCTCGTCGACGATCGGTCGCAGCCGTGAGGGGGTCGTATTGTGTTGCAGCGGAACGGCAACCAGCCCGAGGTAGCCGCAGACCAGGTCGAGTGTCAGATATTCGGCGCTGGCGAAACCGACCGTCGCGACGAAGTCCCCGGGCGACACGGGGTTCGCGGCGTCGTGCCGCCACGCGGCGGCGATCGCGCGCACATCGGCCCACAGCTCGCGGTAGGTCATGGTGTCGAAGCGGGGGAGCAGTCGCGTGGTGGTACGCCCGGTCGCGGGGTCGGTGCTCAGTGTCTTGGCCCGCCAGCCCACCGCGGGCCGATCGGCGTAGCCCTCGACGAACAGCTCCAGAATCTGGGGCAGGCGCAGGCCCGGTTGGCGCGCCGCCTGCTGCAGCGACAGATCGGGTTGGGCGTTGCGGAACTGTTCGTCGGTCGCGGCCAACTCGCGGATGCGGGCGGCGACCCGCTCGCGCGCCGGGCCTCTAGAGCTAACTTTCGTGCGCTTCACATCGCCGGTCATGGCCCGCCTCTCGTTCAACTGCCTCGCTCCAACGAGAACTCATCGCCGCGGGCGGGTCTTCCTGTCGGCGCGTGTGACGACGGTCACACGCCGGGGACTGCGGGTGACGCTCAGGCCACGACCTGGATGGGGTCGCCGACGTTGACCTGGTTGAAGTACCAGGCGGCGTTGTCGGGGCTGAGGTTGATGCACCCGTGGCTGACGTTGGCGTAGCCCTGGGAATCGACCGACCACGGGGCCGAGTGGACGTACACGCCGCTCCAGGTGACCCGGACGGCGTACTGCGCGGTGATCTTGTAGCCCTCGGGGGAGCTGAGCGGGATGCCGATCGTGCGCGAGTCCATCACCACGGTGCGCTGCTTCTCCAGCGCGGTGAAGCTGCCCATCGGCGTGGGCCTGCTGGGCTTGCCCATCGACGCGGGCATGGTGCGCAGCACCTCTCCGTCCCTGCTGACGGTGAAGGTGTGCTTGGAGATGCTGGCGACACCGAGCAGCGCTTCGCCGGTGTCGAAGCCGGTCGTCAGCGCCTGCACACCGACCGAAACGTGCGTGTGGGGGGCCCAGTACTGGTCGGGGACCCACTGCACCACCGTGTTGTGAACCCACTCGAAGTGCCCCGGCGTGCCGCCCGGCGACGTCACACGAATCGACCGCTCGACGGCGGCCCGATCGGCCACCGGTGCGGTGAACGTCACCACGACGGGGTGCGCCACGCCGACCACGGCGCCGTCGGCGGGCAAAATCGAGGCGACCTCGGGTGCGGCGTGCGGCGTGGGCACGGCGGCGCTGCCACGGGCCGCCGATCCCACCAGGCCCATGACCGTGATCGCGACCATAACAAATAGATAACGAACACCTCGACGCATAGCGTCCACCCTTCGAGATGGTGCGATCAACACACGGTCATTCTACGGGTTACCCACGAATCACCGGTTTCAGCAAACAATGACAGCCCACTGGACCCGCTGCGGTCACGATTCGACTGCCGATTGGGTTCGATTGGGTCGGCGGCGCGCAGCCCGGGTGGCACGCGCTTCGAAAACGGCACCGATACACCGATTTTCGCGGCCGCAGCCCCCAAATCGTGCCCGGGTGTGGTCGAAGGTGCCGCCGCGGGCTTGGCGCACCCGTCGGGCGCGCGTTAGCCTCAGCGAGATCGGCGCCCAAGCCCGAGCCCGGAACCCGAGGAGTGCGGTGCTCTTCCGCCAGCTGGAGTACTTCGTTGCGGTCGCCTCCGAGCGCCACTTCGCCCGGGCCGCCGAGAAGTGCTTCGTATCCCAGCCGGCGCTGTCTGCCGCGATCGCCAAGCTGGAGCGGGAGCTGAACGTCACGCTGATCAACCGTGGCCACAGCTTCGAGGGCCTCACCCCCGAAGGCGAGCGGTTGGTGGTGTGGGCCAGGCGGATTCTCGCCGAGCACGACGCCTTCAAGGCCGAGGTCGACGCCGTCCGTTCCGGCATCACGGGGACGCTGCGGCTGGGCACCGTGCCGACCGCATCGACGACCGCGTCGTTGGTGCTCTCGGCGTTCTGCTCGGCGCACCCACTGGTGAAGGTGCAGATCCTGTCCCGGCTGGCGGCGACCGAACTGTACCGACGCCTGCGCGAGTTCGAGCTCGACGCCGCGATCGTGCACGCGGCACCCGACGAGGCGGACGTGAACCTGGTCCCGCTATACCAGGAGCGCTACGTGCTGCTGTCGCCCGCGGAGATGTTGGGATCCGGGGCGGCGACGATGACCTGGGCCCAGGCCGCGCAATTGCCGCTGGCGTTGCTCACCCCGGACATGCGCGACCGTCAGATCATCGACAAGGCGTTCGACGATCATGGCATCACCGTCAGTCCGCAGGTCGAAACCGACTCCGTCGCTTCGCTATTCGCTCAGGCGTCCGCCGGAAAGTGGGCTTCCATCGTGCCGCACACGTGGCTGTGGACCTCCCCGCTGGGCCCGGAGGTCCGGGCGGTGGAGATGCTCGATCCGGTGCTCAAGGCCGACGTCGTGTTGGCGACCAACGCGAGCGGACCCGGTTCGCCGATCGCGCGTGCGCTGGCGGCGTCGGCCGCGGGCCTGGCGCTGAACGAGTTTTTCGACGCCCAACTCCTGGGCGTCACCCGCCGCCGCTGACCGCCGCCGCGCGAGCCGGGTTCAGGCCGGCCAGATGACCGCTTTCCACCCCGGCGGCCGGATCGAGCTCGCAGTCGATGACCGAGGGCGCCCCGGAGCCGATCGCCTCGGTCAGCGCCGCGCGCAGCTCATCGGGTGTGGCGACGTGATAACCCTTGCCGCCGAACGCCTCTGCGATCAGCTCGTGGCGCGCCCGGGCGTTCAGCACGGTGGGGGCCGGGTCCGACGGGTGTGCCGCGGTCTCGTCCCCCCGATAGACGCCGCCGTTGTTGAGGATGACGACGGTCACCGGCAGCCGGTAGCGGCAGATGGTCTCGATCTCCATCCCGCTGAAGCCGAACGCGCTGTCACCCTCGATCGCGACGACCGGCCCGCCGGTCTCGACGGCGGCCGCGATCGCGTAGCCCATGCCGATCCCCATGACGCCCCAGGTTCCGGTGTCGAGCCGGTGCCGCGGCAACTCCATGTCGATGACGTTGCGCGCCAGGTCGAGCGCGTTGGCGCCCTCGTTGACGACGTACACGTCCCGGTTGTCCTGCAGCACAGCGCGAATCGCGCCGAGGGCGTTGTAGAACCGCATGGGGTGCGGGTCGTCGGCGAGGCGCTCGCGCATCTTGGCGTCATTGCGCGCCTTGCGGTCGGCCAGCTCGGTCGCCCATTCCGTTGGCGCGGCGAACGGGCGGGCGGTCACGGCGTCACACAGCGCGGACATCGCCGAGCCGATGTCGCCGGCCAACGGCGCGGCGATCGGCTGGTTGCTGTCGAATTCGCTCGCCGCGATGTCGACCTGCACGAATTGGGTGTCGGCGGACCATTGCGGCGACTCCCCATGGCCCAGAAGCCAATTCAGCCGCGCGCCGATCAGCAGGACGGCGTCGGCCCGTGAGATCGCCAGCGACCGTGCGGTGGCCGCGGACTGCGGGTGCGAATCGGGGAGCAGCCCCTTGGCCATCGACATCGGCAGGAATGGGATGCCGGTGGCTTCGACGAATCGTCGAATCTCGTTGTCCGCCTGGGCGTACGCCGCGCCCTTGCCGAGCACGATCAGCGGCCGCCGCGCCCGGGCCAGGACTTCCAGCGCGCGGTCGACCGCGTCGGGAGCGGGCAGTTGACGGGGAGCGGGGTCGACGACCCGCCATATCGTGCCGGCGGCGGCCGAGGCCTCCAGGGCCTGGCCCAGGACGTCGCCCGGGATGTCGAGGTAGACGCCGCCGGGACGCCCGGAGACCGCGGTGCGAATCGCGCGCGCGACGCCGCGACCGATGTCCTCGATCCGGTTGACCCGAAAGGCCGCCTTCGCGAACGGCCGTGCGGCGTTGAGCTGGTCGAGGTCCTGGTAGTCACCGCGTTGCAGGTCGACCAGCGCCCGATTGCTCGAGCCGGAGATCTGGATCATCGGGAAGCAGTTCGTCGTGGCGTTCGCCAGCGCGGGCAGAGCGTTGAGGAAACCGGGCCCGGATGTCGTGAGACACACGCCGGGGCGGCGGGTGAGGAATCCGGCGGCCGCCGCGGCGTTGCCGGCCGAGGCTTCCTGCCGAAAGCCGATGTAGCGGATGCCCGCCGCCTGCGCGGTCCGGGCGAGGTCGGTTATCGGGATGCCGACGAGGCCGTAGATGGTTTCGACGTCGTTGGCCATGAGCGCGTCCACCACGAGGTGGAAGCCGTCGATCACGCGGGTCGACCCCCGCGCGTCGCTTCCCGACGCCGAAACGGTGGACATGGGCGACTCCTCGGTGCGCGGGCGGTAATGACTAGCCATCACTGTGACCCCGGCCCCCGGCGCGTGTCCAAGTCGAAGCCGCTATCCGATGATCGACGGCGTCTATCGCCACAGCTCAGAGGGGCGGCGTTGCGCTTCGATAGCCGACGGTTATCGGTCGTAAGCGGATCGGTATTGGACGCGCCGCGAGCCCGCCCGGCAGGGTGGCATCGACGGCACAAGGACGGCAACAGAGGGGAAGGAGCGCGGTGATGGGATCCGATTCGACAACCGGCGGCGAGGTCACGGCGTCCACCGGCCCGCGCATCGCCGACCTGGTCGAGGCGGCGGCGCGGCGGGCGCCGCAGGCGTGCGCGCTGGTCGTCACCGCCGAACGCGTCCCGGTCAGCTACCACGACTTGACCCGACTGGTCGACGATCTGGCCGCACAACTGGCGGCCGGCGGCCTGGTCCCGGGCGACCGGGTCGCGCTGCGCGCCGGCAGCAACGCCGAATTCGTCGTCGGGCTGCTCGCCGCGTCCCGGGCGGATCTCGTTGCGGTTCCGCTCGATCCGGCGCTGCCGGGCACCGAGCAGCGCGCCCGCAGCGAGGCGGTGGGCGCGCGGGCGGTGCTCGTCGACCGGCTCGGCGATGACGAGACCGCCGGGGCGACACCGCCGGCCTGGCCCATCGCGGTGAGCGCCGGACCCGACGGCGCCGCCCCGGCCGTCACCCTGACGGTCAGCGCCGCACCGCAGCGCGACGTGTCGACGCCGCAGGGCCTGCGCGACGACGACGCCATGATCATGTTCACCGGCGGCACCACCGGCATGCCCAAAATGGTGCCCTGGACGCGCCACAACATCGCCGGCTCGGTCGCGGCCATCGTCGCCGGATACGCCCTGGGGGAACGGGATTCGACCGTCGCGGTGATGCCGCTCTACCACGGGCACGGCCTGCTCGCCGCCCTGCTGGCGACCCTGGCGTCCGGGGGAACGGTGTTACTGCCCGCGGGTGGGCGATTCTCGGCGCACACCTTCTGGGACGACATCGAGGCGGTCCGGGCCACCTGGTACACGGCCGTCCCGACGATCCATCAAATCCTGTTGGAACGCGCCCGCACCGAGCGGCCCGCCGGCGCCGGCGGCCTGCGGTTCATCCGCAGCTGCAGCGCGCCGCTGACCGCCGAGACGGCGCAGGCCCTGCAGGACACGTTCTCGGCCCCGGTGGTGTGCGCATTCGGGATGACCGAGGCGACCCACCAGGTGGCCACCACCGCAGTCGAAGGCGCCGGGCACAGCGAAAACCCGGGCGCCACACCGGGTCTCGTCGGGCGCTCGACCGGACCGCAGATCCGGATCGTCGGACCCGACGGTCAGTCGCTGCCCGCCGAGACCGTCGGCGAGGTCTGGCTGCACGGCCCCACCGTGGTGCGGGGCTACCTCGGCGACCCGTCGATCACCGACGCCAACTTCACCCAGGGGTGGCTGCACACCGGCGATCTGGGCACCCTGTCGCCGGCCGGCGACCTCGTGATCCGCGGCCGCATCAAGGAACTCATCAACCGCGGCGGGGAGAAGATCTCGCCGGAGCGGGTCGAGGCGGTGCTGGCCAGCCACCCCGGCGTGCTGGAGGTGGCCGTGTTCGGCAAGCCGGACACGCTGTACGGCGAGACCGTGGCCGCGGTGATCGTCGCGCGCGGATCCGCCGCGCCGACGGCCGACGAGCTGGCGTCGTTCTGCCGTGACCGGTTGGCCCCCTTCGAGGTGCCGACCGACTTCCAGCAGGCGGCGGAGTTGCCGCACACCGCCAAAGGCTCGCTGGACCGGCGCGCCGTCGCCGAACGGTTCGCTCGCGGGGCCTGAACGCTCAGACGCCGGCGTTGACCCGCGCCGCGGCCGATTCCGGCATCGGCTCGTAGCGGGCGAACGACCGGGTGAACGAGGCGGCGCCGTGCGCCAGTGACCGCAGGTCGATGGCGTAGCGGGTCAGCTCCACCTGGGGCACCTCGGCCTTGACCACGGTGCGTTCGTTGCCCGCGGTGTCGGACCCGAGGACTCGGCCGCGCCGGCTGGACAAATCGCCCATCACCGCGCCGACGAAATCGTCGGGCACCAGCACCGAGATCTCGTCGATCGGCTCGAGCAGCGCCACC
Organism: Mycobacterium sp. 3-98; assembly: GCF_035918355.1. Classification (NCBI taxonomy): domain Bacteria; kingdom Bacillati; phylum Actinomycetota; class Actinomycetes; order Mycobacteriales; family Mycobacteriaceae; genus Mycobacterium; species Mycobacterium sp. 3-98. The sequence continues at coordinate 653,708 of NZ_CP142360.1, forward strand.
TTCGTCGCGGCCGCGGCCTCCCGCAGCGCCAGCGAGCCGGCCATCTGGAACGCGAAGTCCGACGAGTCGACGCTGTGCGCCTTGCCGTCGAGCAGGGTGACGCGGATGTCGACCACCGGGTAGCCCGCGTGCACGCCCTTCTCCATCTGGGCGCGCACACCCTTCTCGACGCTCGGAATGAACTGACGCGGCACCGCCCCGCCGACCACCTTGTCCACGAACTCGAAGCCCGAGCCCTCCGGCAGCGGCTCCACCTCGATGTCGCACACCGCGTACTGGCCGTGACCGCCGGACTGCTTGACGTGACGGCCATGGCCTTTCGCCTTGCCGCTGAAGGTTTCTCGCAGCGGGACGCGCAGCTCCACGGTGTCCACGGTGACGCCGTACCGGTTGGCCAGCGCGTCGAGCACCACCCCGGCGTGGGACTCACCCATGCACCACAGCACGACCTGGTGGGTTTCCTGGTTCTGCTCGATCCGCAGCGTCGGGTCCTCAGCGGCCAACCGGCCCAGCCCCACCGACAGCTTGTCCTCGTCGGTCTTGGCGTGGGCAGCGATCGCGACCGGCAGCAGGGGTTCGGGCATGGTCCAGGGCTTCAGCACCAGCGGCTCCGACTTGTCCGAGAGGGTGTCGCCGGTCTCGGCGCGGCTCAGCTTGCCGATCGCGCAGATGTCACCGGCCACCACGGCCGCGGCCGGGCGCTGCTGCTTGCCCAGCGGGAAGGACAGGACGCCGACGCGCTCGTCCTCGTCGTGATCGGGGTGCGCATGCCCGTTTCCATTAGACGTGCCGAAGAACGACGCAAAATGGCCCGACACGTGAATCGTGGTGTCGGGCCTGATGGTCCCGGAGAACACCCGGACCAGGCTGACCCTGCCGACGTAGGGGTCCGACGTCGTCTTCACCACCTCCGCGAGCAACGGCGCGTCGGTGTCGCACGTCAGGCCGGCGCGCGGCGCCCCGACTTGCGTGAAGACCTCCGGCAGCGGGTGTTCCATCGGCGACGGGAACCCGCGGGTGGCGACCTCCAGCAACTCGTAGGTGCCCACGCCCGTGGTGCTGCACACCGGGATCACCGGGAAGAACGACCCCCGGGCGACGGCCCGCTCCAGGTCGGCGATGAGGACGGCTTCGTCGATGGACTCACCGCCCAGATACCGCTCCATCAGCGACTCGTCCTCGGACTCCTCGATGATCCCTTCGATCAGGGCCCCGCGCGCTTCCTCGATCTGCGCGGCGTCCGACGGGTCCGGCGCCTGCACGCTGCGCTTGCCGTCGGCGTACTCGTAGCGCGCCTGTGACAGCAGACCGATCAGCCCGCGGCAGGAGGGCAGCCCGGTCGGCAGGTACAACGGTAAAACCTTGTCGCCGAACGCATTCTGCGCCGCGGCCAGCGCCTCGGAATAATTCGCGCGGGTGTGGTCGAGCTTGGTGATCACCACGGCCCGGGGCATGCCGACCTGGTTGCACTCCTGCCACAGCGATTTGGTGGGCTCGTCGACGCCTTCGTTGGCCGCGATCACGAACAGCGCGCAATCGGCGGCCCGCAGCCCGGCCCGCAGCTCCCCGACGAAGTCGGCGTAGCCGGGCGTGTCGATCAGGTTGACCTTGACGCCGTCGTGCGACAGGGAGGCCACCGCGAGGCCCACCGATCGTTGTTGACGGATCTCGGCCTCGTCGTAGTCGCAGACCGTGCTGCCGTCCGCCACCGAGCCGCTTCGCGTCAGCACGCCGGCGGCGACCAACAGCGCTTCGACGAGCGTGGTCTTGCCGCCGCCGGACGGTCCCACCAGAACCACGTTGCGAATCTCGCCCGGACCGTTGGCGGTAGGAGCGTTTCCCGCGCCTTGGGAAGTAGTTGTCCTGTCTGCCATGACTTCCTCCAGGTTGCCGGGGCGCGCGGTCGCTGACCTAGCTAGCCCCTATCTAGCTACCATTCACCCAACTCCCGTCGACCACAAGACCGTCGGGCCAGATCGAACGGCCGGCCGATCAGGGATGCCAGCTCGACCAGCGGTGCACGGCGACGGCGATGACCGGACCGTCCAGCGAAACCGATTGATACTGAGGGTATTTCGCGCGCAGCAGCCGGCGGCCCGATTCCAGTGCCCGGCCGTCGTCGTGGATGGTGGCGACACCGTCGGCCCGCACCCACCACAGCCGCGCCCAGTCATCGGAGTAGTGGTCCACCAGCAGGCTCACCCGCGGGTCGGCCTCGATGTTGGCCAGCCGGCGCAGCCGCCGCGTCGTCTTCGGTTTCGCGTCGACGGCCGTGTACACCACGTCCCGGCCGCCCGGGTCGGCGGCGACCGCGAACACCACCGGCACCAGGTGCGGCGCTCCGCCCGGGGTAACGGTGGCCAACCGCGCGACCGGCGACTCGATGAATCGGGCCCGGGGGTCGAATTCGCCCACCGCGTCAGCTTAGGGGCGCGCCGTGCGTGACAGCAGGGCCGGCGCGAGCCTGGGACATGCCGTGCACAGCTACCTGCATTACGGTTATGTACACGAATTGTGCCGCCCAGAGCCTGAGGCCGGGACAGTTTGTTGGTTACGGCGAAGCAGGAGGGTGACACCGATGAGCAAATCGCACCACCGCTCGGTCTGGTCCAGGGTGGTCAGCGTGGTGGCCGTGGTCGCACTCGGCCTCGGTCTGGACGCTGGTATCGGCCTCGGAATGGCCACCGCGTCACCGCCCGCCCTGCCGCTGGACCCGTCGGCGATGGTCGGTCAGGTGGGGCCGCAGGTGGTCAACATCGACACCAAGTTCGGCTACAACAACGCCGTCGGTGCCGGCACCGGCATCGTGATCGACCCGAACGGTGTCGTGCTGACCAACAACCACGTGATCTCGGGGGCCACCGACATCAGCGCCTTCGCCGTCGGCAACGGGCAGACCTACGCCGTGGACGTGGTCGGCTACGACCGCACACAAGACATCGCGGTGCTGCAGCTGCGCGGTGCCGCCGGGCTTCCCACCGCCGCGATCGGTGGTGAGGCCAGGGTGGGCGAGCCGATCGTCGCGCTGGGGAACGCCGGCGGTCAGGGCGGAACCCCCAGCGCGGTCACGGGCAAGGTCCTCGCGCTCAACCAGAGCGTCTCGGCGACCGACACCCTGACCGGCGCGCAGGAGAATCTGGGCGGCCTCATCCAGGCCGACGCGCCGATCAGGCCGGGCGACTCCGGTGGGCCCATGGTGAACAGCGCCGGGCAGGTGATCGGTGTGGACACCGCCGCCACCGACAGCTACAAGATGTCCGGCGGGCAGGGCTTCGCGATTCCGATCGGCCGCGCGATGGGTGTCGCCAACCAGATCAGGTCCGGCGCCGGCTCCAACACCGTGCACATCGGCCCCACCGCGTTCCTCGGCCTGGGCGTGATGGACAACAACGGCAACGGCGCGCGGGTCCAGCGGGTGGTCAACGGCGGGCCCGCCGGGGCGGCCGGGATCGCCGCGGGCGACGTCATCACCGGGGTCGACAACGTCGCGATCACCGGGGCGACGTCCATGACCGAGGTGCTCGTCCCGCACCACCCCGGGGACACGATCGCCGTGCATTACCGCTCCACCGACGGCGGCGACCGCACCGCGAACATCACGCTGGCGGAGGGGCCGCCGGCCTGACACACCCGGCGACGACATCCGGCCGGAGGCCAATTCGTTTGCCCCCGGCCGTGATTCGTCGCCCAGGAGTGGGCGTGATTCCGAATGTCGCGCCTCGGGTACCCGTGGCATCGTGGATTTGATGAACGACGCAAAAGAAGCTGTCGAGCACCATCCCGAAGGGGGCAGTCACGTCCAGGACGGCGTCGTCGAGCACCCCGACGCCGAGGACTTCAACAACGCCGCCGCGCTACCCACCGACCCGACCTGGTTCAAGCACGCCGTGTTCTACGAGGTGCTGGTGCGGGCGTTCTTCGACGCCAACGCCGACGGCGCCGGTGACCTGCGCGGACTGCTGGGGCAGCTGGACTACCTGCAATGGCTGGGCATCGACTGCATCTGGCTGCCCCCGTTCTACGACTCGCCCCTGCGCGACGGCGGTTATGACATCCGGGACTTCTACAAGGTGCTGCCCGAGTTCGGGACGGTCGAGGATTTCGTCGCGCTGCTCAACGCCGCGCACGAGCGGGGCATCCGCGTGATCACCGACCTGGTGATGAACCACACATCGGATTCGCATCCCTGGTTCCAGGAGTCGCGCCACGACCCCGACGGCCCGTACGGCGACTACTACGTGTGGAGCGACACGAGCGAGCGCTACACCGACGCCCGGATCATCTTCATCGACACCGAGGAGTCCAACTGGACCTTCGACCCGGTGCGCAAGCAGTTCTACTGGCACCGTTTCTTTTCGCACCAGCCGGACCTGAACTACGAAAACCCGGCCGTGCAGGAAGCCATGATCGACGTGCTGCGGTTCTGGCTCGGCCTGGGCATCGACGGGTTCCGGCTGGACGCGGTGCCCTACCTGTTCGAACGGGAGGGCACCAACTGCGAGAACCTGCCGGAGACGCACGCCTTCCTCAAACGCGTCCGCAAGGTCGTCGACGACGAATTCCCGGGGCGGGTGCTGTTGGCCGAGGCCAACCAGTGGCCGGCCGACGTCGTCGAGTACTTCGGCGACCCCAGCACCGGCGGCGACGAATGCCACATGGCGTTCCACTTCCCGCTGATGCCGCGCATCTTCATGGCGGTGCGCCGGGAATCCCGGTTCCCGATCTCGGAGATCCTGGCCCAGACGCCCGAGATCCCCGACATGGCGCAGTGGGGGATCTTCCTGCGCAACCACGACGAGTTGACGTTGGAAATGGTCACCGACGAAGAGCGCGACTACATGTACTCGGAGTACGCCAAGGATCCGCGGATGAAGGCGAACGTCGGCATCCGCCGCCGCCTGGCCCCACTGCTGGACAACGACCGCAACCAGATCGAGCTGTTCACCGCGCTGCTGCTGTCGCTGCCCGGCTCGCCGGTCCTGTACTACGGTGACGAGATCGGCATGGGCGACGTGATCTGGTTGGGAGACCGCGACGGGGTGCGCACCCCGATGCAGTGGACGCCGGACCGTAACGCCGGCTTCTCCAAGGCCAATCCCGGCCGGCTGTACCTGCCGCCCAGCCAGGACTCCGTGTACGGCTATCAGGCGGTCAACGTGGAGGCCCAGCGCGACACGTCCACGTCGCTGCTCAACTTCACCCGCACGATGTTGGCCGTGCGGCGCCGCCACGAGGCCTTCGCCATCGGGAGTTTCGAGGAACTGGGCGGCTCGAACCCGTCGGTGCTGGCGTTCCTGCGGCAGGTGTCCGGCGACGGCGACACCGTGCTGTGCGTCAACAACCTGTCGCGGTTCCCGCAGCCGATCGAACTGAACCTGCAGCATTGGAGCGGACGCACGCCGGTCGAGCTGACCGGGCAGGTGGAGTTTCCGCGCATCGGTCACCTGCCCTACCTGCTGACACTGCCGGGACACGGGTTCTATTGGTTCCGGCTGAGCGGATGCGAGGAGGATGCATGACGATCACTCGCGCCGGCGTCAATCCAGGCAAGAAAGAGGAGCGGCGCTGATGACTTCCCCGGAGAAATTGCCCTGGTCCGAGTGGCTTCCACAGCAGCGTTGGTACGCCGGGCGCAACCGTGAACTGTCCAGCGCCGAGCCGAGCGTCGTCGTGGCGCTGCGCGACGACCTCGACCTGGTGCTCGTCGACGCCTCCTACGCCGACGGTTCCCGCGACCGCTACCAGGTGATCGTGCGATGGGATTCCGCCCCGGTCGTCGAGTACAGCAACGTCGCCACCATCGGCGCCGCCGACGACCGGACCGGCTTCGACGCGATGTACGACGCCGACGCGCCGCAGTTTTTGCTGTCGCTCATCGACTCGTCGGCCGCGCGCGGCGCGTCGGGCGTCGAGGTGAGATTCGCCAAGGAGCCCGACGCCGAGCTGCCGCTGGAGGCGATGGCGCACGTGTCCGACGCCGAGCAGTCCAACACGAGCGTCATCTTCGACCGCGACGCGATCTTCAAAGTGTTCCGCCGCGTCAGCGGCGGCATCAATCCCGACATCGAGCTCAACCGCGTGCTGGGCCGCGCGGGCAACCCGCACGTCGCCCGGCTGCTGGGCACCTACGAGATGACGGGTCCGGGCGACGAGACGTGGCCGCTGGGCATGGTGACCGAGTTCGCCGCCAACGCCGCGGAAGGCTGGGCGATGGCCAGCGCCAGCGTTCGCGACCTGTTCGCCGAGGCCGATCTCTACGCGTACGAGGTCGGCGGCGACTTCGCCGGCGAGTCCTTCCGCCTCGGCGAGGCCGTGGCGTCGGTGCATGCCACCCTGGCCGAGACCCTCGGCACCGCGCAGGCGGTCTTCCCGGTGGAGAACGTGCTGGCGCGGCTGTCGTCGACCGTGGCCCTGGTGCCCGAGCTCGAGGAGTTCGCCGCGACCATCGACGAGCGGTTCCGCAAGCTGGTCGCCGAGACGATCACCGTGCAGCGCGTCCATGGCGATCTGCACCTGGGGCAGGTGCTGCGCACGCCGGAGAGCTGGTTGCTCATCGACTTCGAGGGTGAGCCGGGGCAGCCGCTCGAGGAACGCCGCGCGCCCGATTCGCCGCTGCGCGACGTGGCCGGCGTCCTGCGGTCATTCGAATACGCCGCCTACGGGCCGCTGGTGGACCAGGCCGATGACAAGCAGTTGGCGGCCCGGGCCCGCGAGTGGGTCGAACGCAACCGCACCGCGTTCTGCGACGGCTACGCGGCGGCCTCCGGGATTGACCCCCGCGATTCGGCGCAGCTGCTGGCCGCCTACGAACTGGACAAGGCCGTTTACGAAGCCGGCTACGAGGCCCGGCACCGGCCCGGCTGGCTGCCGATCCCGTTGCGTTCCATCGCCCGCCTGACCGCCGTCTGAGCGGCGATCGCAAGCGCGGCGTAGCCGGGGCGCAGCGGGTCGCCGCCATCTGCGTAGCGTCGGCTTAGCCGGGCGCAGTCGCCCGTCGGCAAGCGGCGTGCGCTGCACGCGCCGCCGCCGTCTGGAACCATGTGCGTGTGCCGAACGAGATCAATAACAGTGAGTCGCGGTTGTCCTGGGTGCTGGCGGTGCTGGCGGGGATCCTGGGAGCGACCGCCTTCACCCATTCCGCCGGCTACTTCGTGACCTTCATGACCGGGAACGCCCAGCGGGCCATGCTCGGGTATTTCCGCGGCGACGTGTTGCTGTCGGTGACGGCGGGCGTGTTGATCGTTTGCTTCGTCTCAGGCGTGGTGATCGCCTCGGTGTGCCGGCGGCATTTCTGGGTGGCGCACCCGCATGGGCCGACGGTGCTGACGACGTTCAGCCTGCTGGCGGCCACCATGGTGGACGTCATCGATGAGGGCTGGGAAGAGAATCTGCTCGATTTCGCGCCGATCATGTTGGTGGCCTTCGGCATTGGGGCCCTCAACACATCGTTCGTCAAGGACGGCGAGGTGTCGGTCTCGCTCAGCTACGTGACCGGGACGCTGGTCAAGATGGGCCAGGGCATCGAACGCCACCTCGCCGGTGGGACGGCGGCCGAATGGCTGGGTTATTTCCTGCTGTTCGCCAGCTTCGTGGTGGGCGCAACCGTGGGCGGGTTCATCAGCCTGTTCGTCAACGGGACGTGGATGCTGGTGGTGGCCACGGTCGTGTGCGCGCTGACCACCGGCTACACCTACTTCCACTCCGATCGGCGCGCCCTGCTCGACGCGGGTGAAAAAGAGCATCGGCAGTAGCGCTGACCGGTGCGCTACTGCCGATGCTGGCTTGCCGGGATTTAGGTCGCCGGCTGCGCGGGTTGCGCCGGCTGTGCCGGTTGCGCGGGTTGCGCGGTGGTGTTGCTGGCCAGCAGCACCTGCTGCATGTCGGGCTTCATGGCCATCAACTGCTGGTTCCAGTAGGGCCACGAGTGCGTCCCGTTGGCGGGGAAGTTGAACACCCCGTTGCGCCCGCCCGCGGCCGCGTAGTTGTTCTGGAACTGCTCGTTGGTGCGCAGCGTCAGGCCCTCCAGGAACTTGGCCGGCATGTTGTCGCCGCCCAGGTCGCTGGGAGTGCCGTTACCGCAGTAGACCCAGATGCGGGTGTTGTTGGCGACCAGCCGCGGAATCTGGACCATCGGGTCGTTGCGCTTCCACGCCGGGTCGGTGGACGGGCCCCACATGCTGTTGGCGTTGTAGCCGCCCGCGTCGTTCATCGCCAGGCCGATCAGGGTGGGCCACCACCCCTCGGACGGGTTCAGGAACCCGGACAGGGCGGCGGCGTAGGGGAACTGCTGCGGGTAGTAGGCGGCCAGGATCAGCGCCGAGCCGCCCGACATCGAGAGCCCCACCGCGGCGTTGCCCGCCGGGGAGATCTGCTTGTTCGCCTGCATCCACAGCGGCATTTCCTGGGTCAGGAAGGTCTCCCACTTGTAGGTGTAGTTCTGCCCGTTGCCCGACGACGGCTGGTACCAGTTGCTGTAGAAGCTGGACTGGCCGCCGACCGGCATGATCACCGACAGGCCGGACTGGTAGAACTCCTCGAAGGCGGGGGTGTTGATGTCCCAGCCGTTGTAGTCGTCCTGCGCGCGCAGGCCGTCCAGCAGGTACACGGCGTGCGCGCCGCCGGGCTGGAACTGGACCTTGATGTTGCGGCCCATCGACGGCGACGGAACCTCGAGGTATTCCACCGGGAGCCCCGGCTTGGAGAAGGCGCTCGCGGTGGGGAAGCCTCCGGTGGCGGCGACGAGACCGGACAGCAGGGAGGCCCCCACGGCAGCGATCGCCAGTCGGCGCGGCATGTTCGCCCCCGCGCCACGCAACTTTCGCACCTTTTCGATGAACGACATAGCTCTCTACCCATCCCAACTTTCATCTGCCGCACCATGCGGTGGAATCTGTTCTCGGGGAGTGAAACACAGCGCGAGCGCCGAATTCGGTTGTCGCGGCCGCAGCGACAGATCGCGGTTAGCTAACGATTGCGAGTCGGCCAGACATCATCACGTTCGGGTCACGATCGGCTCTCGGTACCGCGCCGGCCCTTGCGACGTGATGGCGGGCGCGCTAGCACCGCCGTGGCGCTCTAGGCGACCAAGCGACGCAAAAGCGTTGACGCCGTGGTGATTCCGAGCACCGCCGCCACCACCAGCACGACGATGCCGACCGGGTTGAACGGGGTTCCGATCAGCAGCGCCCGCAGTGCGTCGACCTCGTAGCTGAGGGGATTGACCTTGCTCAGCGCGCGCAACCACGCCGGCATCACGTCGACCGGGTACAGCGCGTTGGAGGCGAAGAACAGCGGCATGGTGATCGCCTGTCCGATGCCCATCAGGCGATCGCGGTTGCGCACCAAGCCGGCCAGCGTCATCGACAGGCACGCGAAGAACGCGGCGCCGAGCATGACGACCCCCATCGCCGCCGCGATCCGCAGGGGATTGATCGTCAGTCCTACACCCATCAGGTACGCCAGCGCCATCACACCGACGACCTGGGCCACCGAACGCACCCCGGCCGCGAACGCCTTGCCGGTGATCAGCGCCGACGCCGGCGCCGGCGTCACCATGAGCTTGGCGAGTACGCCGGCGTCGCGATCCCAAATGATCTGTATCCCATAGAAAATGGAGATGAACAACGCCGACTGGGCGATGATCCCGGGGGCCAGGAAGGCCAGATACGACACCGATCCGGTCGCGATGACGTGTAGGTGGCTGAAGGTGGTACCGAAAATCAGCAGCCACAGCGCGGGCTGCACCATCCGGGTGACGAGTTCGGTCCGGTCGTGTTGCAACTTCTGCAGTTCGACGATCGCGAATGCTCCGATGCGGCCGGTCAGCGCGCCGACCCGCTGCCATCCCCGCGGTGCGCGAAGCAGTGTCCCCGCCGCGGCGCCATCAACCGACACGGCGCGCCGCCTTTCTGCTGGAACGGATTTCCCGGATGGACCCGGGTTCCTCCGTCGACGCCGCCTCGTCGTCCAAACCCGTTGCCGCGTAATGGCGGAACACATCCTCGAGCGTGGCGCCCGGCGACCCGTTGGACAGCCGGGCCTTCAACGCGTCGGGTGCGCCGACGGCCCGCAACGCGCCGTGGTGCATCAGCGCCACCCGGTCGCACAGCGCGTCGGCCTCCTCCATGTAGTGCGTCGTCAGTAGCACCGTCATGCCGAACTGCGCCTGCATCTTTCGCACCTGCGACCACACGCCGTCGCGCGCGATGGGATCCAGCCCCACGGTCGGCTCGTCCAACACCAGCAGCGACGGACGATTGACCAGCGCCTGCGCCACCTCGAGACGGCGGACCATGCCGCCGGAGTAGGCCGACGCCATCCGGTCGGCCACGCCCAGCAGGTCCATGGCGACCAGCGCCTGATCGACGCGATCGGAGCGCTCGGCGCGAGGCACACCGTACAACCGCGCGAACCACTCCACGTTCTGCCGGCCCGTCAGCGCGGGCTCGATCGAAAGCTGTTGCGGCACATAGCCGATGTTGCTTCTGATGTCGGTGGTTTGGCGGCGCGCGTCCATCCCGAAAATGTGGAGCTCGCCCTGCTGCACCGGGGCCAGCGTGGTCAGCATCCGGACCATGGTCGTCTTCCCGGCGCCGTTGGGGCCCAACAGGCCCATGGTTTCGCCGGGCCGGACCTGCAATGTCACGTCGTCGACGGCGGTGAACTGGCCGTAGCGGTAGGTCAGGTGCCGGGCGTCGATGGCCATCGGCAGCGTCACGCTCATGATCTTCGCTCCTGAAGCATGCGGGTCATCGTGTCGAGGACCTCCAATCCCTTTGCCAAGGACTCGATTTCGTCGGCGTCGAGTTCGTCGAGCAGCTCGGACAGCAGGTCGCGCCGGGCGGCCCGGGACGCGTCGAGGATCTGCTGGGCGGGCTCGGCGAGCCGAAGCTGGCACACCCGGCGATCGGTGTCCCCGGCGGTGCGGAGCAGCAGCCCGTCGGAGACCAACCTGGTGACCAGGGTCGAGGCGGTATTGGGCACCAGCCCGAGTTCGGCCGCGGCGGCGCTGACCGAGATTCCCGGACGCCGGCCGACCAGCCACAGCAGTTCGGACTGCGATTCGGAGAGCCGCGACGAATCGAACGCCCGGCCGGCCGACCGGCGTAGTTGCCGCCGGAAGCGGCCGACCACGCCGAACAGGTCGGTTGCGACGTCGGTGCGTGTCTTCACTTCCGCCATGATACCTCTGTAGCCGAGCTATTTAGGTGGGGAAGCTCCGCGTACGGTAAGTACCCGCTACCTGGGCAGGCGATGCAGCGCGACGCCGGTCACGGCGCCGTCGTCGACGTCGGCGGTCATGTACGTGCAAAACGGCTGGCGGCGCCGATCCGTCGGCGACCCCGGATTGAGCAGGCGCAACCCGGTCTCGGTGGTGCTGTCCCAGGGGATGTGGCTGTGCCCGAACACCAGCACCTGGCTGTCCGGGTACAGCCGTGACATACGCGCGTCGCGGCCCGCTGCGGCGCCGGTCTCGTGGGTGACCGTGAACCGGACGCCCGCCAGGGTCACGTCCGCCCGCTCGGGGAGCCGGGCCCGCAACGCCGGGCCGTCGTTGTTTCCCCAACACCCGACCAGGCGTGTCGCGGCGCTTTCGAGGCGATCGAGGAACTCCGGTGAGATCCAGTCGCCGGCGTGGATGACGACGTCGGCCTGGGCGACCTCATCCCACACCTGCGCGGGCAGGTCGCGGGCGCGTTTGGGGATGTGGGTATCGGCGATCAGCAGCAGCCTCACCGACCCATTGTGGGCGAAATTCTGGGTAGTCCACGGCTGAAAGAGGAGGAATCACATGACACCGGGATTGAGCACCACGCTGCACACCTCGTTCGAGGACGCGGTGGAGCGCACCACGCAAGCGCTGGCCGACCAGGGTTTCGGCGTGCTGTCCACGATCGACGTCAAGGCCACGCTCAAGCAAAAGCTCGGCGAGGAGATGGAGGACTATCTCATCCTGGGCGCCTGCAACCCGGCGCTGGCGCACCGGGCGCTGAACGCTTACCGCCAAATCGGCCAATTGTTGCCGTGCAACGTGGTGGTGCGCTCCGACCCCGCCGGCGGCGCGGTCTTGGTCGAGGCCATGGATCCCCAGCTCATGGTCAAGGTGACCGGCGAAGCCGGGGCGCTGCAGGAGGTCGCGGATCAGGCCACCACCAGGCTGCAAGCGGCGATCGGCGCACTCGGGTAAACCGTCAGCCGCGCTCGCTGCGGGCCTCGGCGCCCGATTCGCCGGCATCGAACGAGTCATCGGAGCCCGCGGCGCCCACGTACGAGCCGTCGTCCTCACCCGCGGCGGCGCGGGACCGAGCTTGGTGGGTGTCGGGTTCCACGTCTTCCTCGGCTTTGTGGCCCTTGCGGTCTGGCATGGCGGTTCCTTTCTGAAGCCCACGGCGACGCCGCGGCATCGAACACCTGGCGCGGCAACGTCCACCTCCCGAATTCCCCCGACGGCTCAGGCGAAACGGGGGCGGCGCGGCCTTCGGCGCCCGGGCGCTACCGCGCCAGGAAGTCGAGCAGGGCCGCATTGAATTCGTCGGGATGGCTCGAGATGGGTTCGTCCGTCCACCGGCTGCCACCCGCGAGGGCTCGGTGCTAACCGTGCGGCCCACCGTTATTGTTAGCAGCCGAAACCAAGGAGAACACCCAATGCGCACCTTCGAATCAGTCGCCGACCTCGCCGCCGCCGCGGGCGAGGAGCTGGGCCACAGTGACTGGGCCACCATCACCCAGGAAGACGTCAACCTGTTCGCCGACGCGACCGGCGATCACCAGTGGATCCACGTCGACCCGGAGCGGGCCGCGTCCGGGCCGTTCGGCACGACCATCGCCCACGGCTTCATGACCCTGGCGCTGTTGCCGCGACTGCAGCACCAGATCTACACCGTCAACGGCATCAAGCTCGCAATCAACTACGGCCTCAACAAGGTTCGCTTCCCCGCGCCGGTCCCGGTCGGCTCGCGGGTGCGCGCGCAGAGTTCGTTGGTCAGCGTCGACGACGTGGGCAACGGCGCCGTGCAGGCGACCATCTCGACCACCGTCGAGATCGAAGGGTCGGCCAAGCCGGCGTGCGTGGCCGAGAGCGTCGTCCGCTTCGTCGCCTGAAAACGCCGCGTCGACGCCTGAAAACGCCGCGTCGACGCCTGAAAACGCCGCGTCGAACGTCGACTTGTTGCGGCGAAACGCGGCCTCTTCGCGCAACAAGTCCACGTTCGGGTGTCGCGCGGCCGCGGATCAATCCTCGCCGCGGGTGTCGATCACGCGCTGGGCGATGTCGATGAGCTTGGTCTGACTCTCCTGCGACAGCCGGCGCAGCAACTCGAAGGCGCGCACGTCGTCCACGCCGTAGCGCTCCATGATGATGCCCTTGGCCTGCCCGATGCGGTCGCGCGACGACAGGGCCGATTGCATCTGCCGTCCGTGGCGCCCGGCCATGATCGCCGACGCGGCGTGCGCGGCGAACACGGTTCCGATGGTCTCGGCCTCGGTATCCCACACGTTGGGCCGGAAGCTGAACAGGTTCAGGGCGCCGGCGGTGCGCTCGGCGGTGTAGAGCTTGAACGACAGGCTGCTCAGCACCCCGTGTTCGACCGCCGCCGGCGCGTACTTGGGCCAGCGTGGCTCGTCGCGCAGGTCGTCGCTGCGCACGATCGTTTCATTCAGGGCGGCGTCGTGACAGGGGCCCTCACCGAAGTCGTGCTGCAGCTTGTCGAGCTTCGCGACCAGGCTGTCGGTGTCGGCGACCGATTCGAACTCCCCACCCGCCTTGAGCAGCAGCACCCCCGCGATGTCCGCGGCCGGTATCAGCTCAACCGCGGCGGTGGTCACGTCGGCGAAGACGTCGTCCAGCGAACGTGGGGTGGCGATCTCGCGGGCGAGCTCGGCAATGCGCACGGCCAACTCGTGCTTCGAGGTTGGGTCCAAAGACTCCATAGGGGCGCATTCTCCACGATGGATCCCCGACGCGTAACCCCGGCGATCAGCGGCCCCGGCCGGACGGCCGACCGATGGGAAGTTGCGATGCCCCGAGTTTGGCGTCATAGGCCCCGGGTATCCGGCGTCGACCAGCCCCATCTCGATCCCCCAGGGAGGCCCCAGTGTTTGTGCACAACAAAGATCTTCAATTCGAGGTACGGGTCGACCGGCCCGACCCTCGATTCGCGTCGCTGCTGATGGACCAGTTCGGCGGCGCCAACGGTGAACTCACCGCGGCGCTGCAGTACTTCACCCAGGCTTTCGTGCTTCGCCAGAAGAACCCGAAAATGTATGACTTGTTCATGGATATCGCGACCGAGGAGCTCAGCCACCTCGAAATGGTCGGATCGATGATCACCATGCTGCTCGACGGGCTCAACGACAACCTCAAGATCGCCAACGAGAAATGCGACTGGATGCCGGCGGTGACGGCGAACGGCGGCGGCCGGGACGGCCTCATCCACTCGGTCGCGGTCAACCCGCTGTTCCTGGTGCTCAGCGGCGGTGGACCGGACGTCAAGGACTCCGGCGGAAACAACTGGACCGGCGCCTACATCGACGCCAACGGCGACCCGACCGTCGATCTGCGCAACAACGTCGCGGCGGAATCGCGCGCCAAGATCGTCTACGAATACCTCAAGCAGTTCACCGACGACCCCGGCGTCCAGGACACGCTGACGTTCCTCATGACGCGCGAGGTCGCGCACTATCAGCAGTTCACGGCAGCGCTCAACGAGCTTCCGGTGAACTTCCCGCCGGGACAGCTGCCCGGCGACCCGCGGTTCCAGAACGTGGCGTTCAACATGTCCAACGGGGGCGGCGAGTCCGTTCGCGGTCCGTGGAACCAAGGACAGGGCCCCTGGCCCGAGGGCACGGAATGGGAGTACGTGGAAAAGCCCGAGCAGCAGTGGCTAGGCGGCGCCACGCGCAAGAACACCGGCGCCAAGGAGAACCCGCAGGGCTCGCCGGCCGTCAACGCCGAGAAACCGTTCACGCACGAACAGCACGTTCCCACAGGCTAATTGGAGACGAGATGGCCGGGCGTCCGATCAAGACGCCCGGCCATCGTCGTTGCCGGGTCAGTGCATCTGCGGATCCGGCGGATTGTCCTTGCCGCGTCCGGTCACCGCGTCCCGGACGTGGTCGACGATCGCCGCGCCCATCCCCATCGTCTTGAGCACGGCCGGGTTCGGCGGCGTGTCCGGGTGCGGTCGCGTCGGAGCGATCTTCTTTGCCGCTTCCAGCTTTTCGCCGATCTTTTCCAACTCCTCACGGCTGAGCACCGTTTCGACTTGGGGCCACACCTCATTCTGTTCGTAGGCGATGTGGTCGCGCCCCGCCGCGACGAATTCCTGCAGCGCCTCGTGGTAGTCCGGCTCGCCCGGCTTACCGTCCTCGAGCCGCTGCAGCAGCTTCTTGCCGGCCTGCTCCTGCTCGATCGCCTTGTCGACGAGTCCATCGCCCATTGCGTCGCGCACCGCCGGCCAAAAGAATTGCTCCTCAATCGCTTCGTGCTGCGATTCGGCGATGATGAGGTTGTTGACCATGGTTTCCAGGCCGCTCGCCTGCGCGCCGGGGCCCGACGGCGCGCCGTCGAGCGTCTCCAACAGACCGAGCACGCTCTTGTGGTCCTGACGGAGAAAAGTGATTGCGTCCATGCTTTGCCTTCCAATTGGGCTGTCCCTCGAAGTTGGGTGCGGATACCCGGGCCCGGGGCTTCGAAACAGCTTCGAAACGACGGGTGCCCCAAGTTCGCTCAGCGCAACTTCGGCAGGACATCGGTGCGGTAGAAGTCGATGGCGGTGATGGGGTCGTCTTGGGGAAAGTGCAGGAAGGGGACGGCCCCGGCGTCGAGCACCCGCTGCACGGCGCTGATGTGCGGGGCCGCGTCGGCGCCGACGGTCCAGCCGGCCAACACCTTGTCGACGGGGTTGGACTCGGCCGCGCGCTGGATCTCGACGGGATTGGGCTGGTCGACGGCGCCGGCCGTGAAACGCCACAGCGTAGCGGCGCGGGCCGCCTCGGCATTGCCGCCGACGACCGCGAACAGTTCGGCGCGTTTACCCAACGTGGCGACATCCCGCCCGGCGGCCTGCGCTCCGGAACCGAAGGCCGCCAACAGTTTTGGGTCCATCACATCGTGGGCCTGGCTGATCCAGCCGTCCCCGTGCTGCCCGGCCAGTTTCGCGCTCTTCGGGCCGCCGGCCGCCACGAAGATCGGCGGCGGGGCGGCCGGCACGTCGTAAAGCTTCAACGAGTTCGTCTGAAAGTATCTCCCCGAGAAGGAGATTCGCGATCCGCTCCACAACCGGCGGATCAGGTCGATCGCCTCGACCAGCCGGTCATGGCGCTCGGCGTAGTCGCCGTAGGCATTGGTGGTGGCCTGTTCGTTGAGCCGTTCACCGGTGCCGACACCCAGGAACACCCTGCCCGGGTTGAGGATTGCCAGCGAGGCGAAGGCCTGGGCGACCGTGGCGGGGTGGTAGCGGTAGGTCGGGCAGGTCACCCCGGTGCCGAACGAGATCCGGCTGGTGGCGCTGCCGACCAGCGCCAGCGTGAGCCACGGGAACATCGAATGGCCCTGGTTGTCCTGCCAGGGCTGAATGTGGTCGCTGGCCCACACGTGGTGGAAGCCGGCCTCTTCGGCCGCCTGCGCCTGCGCCACCAGCCGGTCGGTGCGGAACTGCTCGTGGGACAGCACGAACCCCACGCCCTTGCCCGACGGCGGTGGCGGACCGGCGGACGTGGCGTGGTCGGTGCCCCGCGTCGTGCAGCCGTCCGACAGCCCGACGGACCCGAGCATGCCCGCGGCGGCCACCCGCCCGAACGCTCGCCGCGACATGCCGGTCACCCGGGTCGGCATACCCGCGCCGCATCACCTCAACACCCACTAGCGTGACGTGGATGACCCCGCACGTCCGCCCGGCGCTCAACGCCGACGTCCGCGAGCTGTCGCGCACGCTGGCCCGCGCGTTCTACGACGATCCGGTGATGGTCTGGCTGATGCCCGACCAGGACAAGCGCACCGCGGGCCTGGCCCGGCTGTTCGCGACGATGACCCGCCACCATCATCTCGGCCGCGGCGGCGTGGAGGTGGCCACCGAGGATTCGGGCATCGGCGCTGCGGCGCTGTGGGATCCGCCCGGCCAGTGGCAGGAGACGCCCGGTGCGCAGCTGGCGATGACGCCCACGTTCCTGCGGGTGTTCGGTCTGCGCTCGATGCGCGGCCGCGCGGTCCAGGAATTGATGAAGAGCGTGCACCCCGAGGAACCGCACTGGTATCTGGCGGTCATCGGCAGCGACCCGGCGGTCCGTGGCCAGGGATTCGGTCAAGCCCTGATGAGGTCGCGGCTGGACCGCTGCGACGCCGAATACTGTCCGGCCTACCTCGAATCGACCAAATTCGAAAACGTCCCGTACTACGAGCGTTTCGGGTTCACCGTCACCCGCGAGATCGTGCTGCCGGACGACGGCCCGACGATGTGGGCGATGTGGCGGGCGCCGCGGGCCGTTTAGTCACCCAATCCGGCGGGCAACCGTTTTGGCATGAGCGAGAACCCCCAAGCCGACGATCTGGTCGATCCCGCCGACTTTCCCGAGGAGGGCGGACCGGGCGACACCCTGAACGCGAGCGAAGGAACCGACTCCGACGAACTGCGCAACGACGACGGCGACATCGTCGTCGATCCCCCCGAGGGCTGGAGCGAGGCCAATCGCTTCGGTGTGACGGCGAGAGAGGAACGAGAGGGCGAATCCCTCGACGAGCGAATGGCCGCCGAGGAGCCCGATGTGCCCGATGACATCGAGCCCGTGGACGACGGGCCGCGGCGCGCGCATCGCGGCCAGATCGACGGCACCCCCGAAGACGGCGATTCGCTCTACGACGTGGTCGACGAGTAAGTCAGTGCTCGCCTGTTTACTGCAGCCAATGTGATCAGGGAGTGCTCTGCCACCCGGCGATGCCGGTCGCGATCATCCGCAACTGCTTGACCGCGAGCCGGCGGATGTCCTCGGTCGCCTCGGCGCTCTGCGAATCCTCGATGGCCTCCGCGATGACGATCATGGCGTTGACGAACAGGGTCGCCAGCACGTTGAGATCCTCGGTGGTCCACTTGTTCAAACCGGGGAAACGCGCCAGGTCGGTGGCCAGCTCGGAGGTGATCAGCCGGATCTCGGTGCGAATGGCGTAGCGCAGCACGGACAGGCCGCTGTTGCGCTCGCGACCGATCAGCCTCCAGTGCTCGCGCCGGTCGGCCACGCTGGCGACCAGGATCTCGACGGACGACTCGATGACCCGGTTCGGGTCGAGCTTGCCGGCGCGGGCGTCGCGCAAGGTGTCACGCAGGCTGCGAAACGACTCGTCGATCAGGACCAGGCCGAGCGCCTCCATCGATTCGAAGTGCCGGTAAAACGCCGCCGGCACGATCCCGACCTCGCGGGTCACCTCCCGCAGGCTCAGGCTGGAAAAGCTGCGGTCCTGCAAGAGCTTGAGCGCCGCGGCGATGATGGCGCGCCGCGTCGCCTCCTTGCGCTCCTCGCGCGACTGACTTTCCCGCGAGCGTTCGCGTCCGGAGCCGCGCGCCCGTGAGCTAGGAGTACGGCTGTTCACTGTGTGAACCCTACCACATCGGGCCAGTAAACCCTTGACTACCTAGCCGTTGCGGTCGCACGGTGTACATATGTTCACTCAAAACGCTCAAGCTTCTGGCCGGGTCCTCGCGCGGACGTTCCGCCAGCGCGTGTTGGGTTCGGAGCTTCTAGACCTGCTGACCGGTCCGCACGGCGTCGACCGCTACACCGAGCTCGTCGCACCGACATGGACGCTGGGCGACGCCCGCGCCAAGGTGACCGACGTGCGCCGGACCACACCCCGCAGCGTCACGCTCACCCTCACACCCAACGACACCTTCCTGGCCACCCACACCGTTCGGGCCGGCCAGTACGTCAACCTGACCGTCGAGATCGACGGGCGCCGGCACACCCGCTGCTATTCCCCGGCCAACGCCGAAGGGGCGGCCACCCTCGAGCTGACGATCGGCCGCCACGAGGGGGGGCTGGTCTCGAACCATCTGTACGAACACGCCCGTCCCGGCATGGTGGTCGGTTTGGCCGGCGCCGGCGGCGACTTCACGCTGCCCGCGCCGCGTCCCCGGCGGATCCTGTTCGTCTCCGGGGGAAGCGGGATCACCCCGGTGATGGCGATGCTGCGCACCCTGGTAGCCCAGGGGCATCGCGGCGAGATCGCCTTCGTCCACTACGCCCGCACGCCCGCCGAGGCGTGCTACCGCGACGAGCTGGCCGCGCTGGAGTCGGTGCGGGTGCTGCGCGGTTACACCCGCGCCGACGGCGGCGACCTGGCCGGACGCTTCGGCCCGGAACACCTGGCCGCCGCGATGCCCTCACCCGACGCGGTATTCGTCTGCGGCCCAGCGGCTTTGGTCGAGGCCGTGCGGGAGCACTGCGACACCGTGTACACCGAAAGCTTCGTCCCGCCGGCCTTCGAAACACCGGCTGACCCGTCGGGAGGGCGAGTCACGTTCTCCGACAGCGGCGTTGACATCGTCGACGACGGACGCCCGCTGCTGGAACAGGCCGAATCCGCCGGCCTGTCCCCGGAAAACGGATGCCGGATGGGCATCTGTCACACCTGCACGCGGCGCAAAACCGCCGGCACCGTGCGCAACCTGGTCACCGGCGCGGTCTCGACCGCACCCGATGAGGACGTGCAGATCTGCGTGTCCGTTCCGGTCGGTGACGTGGACGTCTCGCTGTAGACAACGGACCTGAGAGGAAAAGCCATGACACCCAGCAAGATCACCCTGACACCCGGGCAGGCCGAGGATTTCGGCCGCGAACTCGACGCCATCAAAGAGCGCGTGATGGCGGACCTCGGCGAAAAGGACGCCGACTACATTCGCCGCGTCATCAAGACCCAGCGTGCGCTGGAGGTCGGCGGGCGCGTGCTGCTGTTCCTGCCGCCCGCGTGGCTGCTGGGCACCGGCATGCTCGGCATCGCCAAAATCCTGGACAACATGGAGATCGGCCACAACATCATGCACGGCCAGTACGACTGGATGCGTGACCCGGCGATCTCCGGCCGCACCTTCGAGTGGGACACCGCGTGCCCGGCCGATCAATGGCGGCACTCGCACAACTACATGCACCACACCCACACCAACATCGTGGGAATGGACCGCGACATCGGCTACGGGATCCTGCGGATGAGCGAGGACCAGCGCTGGCAGCCGTACTTCCTGGGCAACCCGCTGTATGCCTTCCTGCTGATGGTGTTGTTCCAGTACGGCGTCGCGCTGCACGAACTGGAAACCGAGCGGATCCGCTCCGGCGAGATCCGCCTCGAGGACAAGCGCGAGGTGCTGCGCGCCATCTGGCGCAAGACCCGGCGGCAGACGCTCAAGGACTACGTCGCCTTCCCGCTGCTGGCCGGCCCGTTCGCGCCGTTCGTCTTCACCGGCAACCTCACGGCCAACCTGATGCGCAACGTGTGGTCGTACATGATCATCTTCTGCGGCCACTTCCCGGACGGCACACAGGAATTCACCGTCGAGGAAACCCGGGACGAGTCGCGCGGCATGTGGTACTTCCGCCAGGTGCTCGGCTCGGCGAACCTCACCGGCGGCCGGCTCTTTCACCTGCTCTCCGGCAACCTCTCCCACCAGATCGAGCACCACCTGTTCCCGGACATGCCGGCCCGCCGCTACGCGGAGATCGCGCCCGAGGTGCAGGAGATCTGCGAGCGCTACGGCATCCCGTACAACCGCGGTCCGCTGCTGCGGCAGTTCGGCACCGTCGTCCGCAAGATCGTCAGGCTGACCTTCCCGGACAGCTGGCGGCCCAAAGCCGGCGCCGACGCGCCCGCCGCCCGCGAGCCGGTCGCCGCGTAACTCGGTGCCGTCGACGCATTGCCTTGCGCCGGACGAGGGGGACAATGAGGTCCGTGGAATGGACCGGCGCGCGCTACGCGGACACCCCGACGGTGGAGGCCTCGACGTGGATCGACGCCGACCCGCAGCGGGTCTGGAACCTGGTCTGCGATATCGAGCTGATGCCCGCGGTCAGCAACGAGCT
The DNA here is from genome assembly GCF_035918355.1 of Mycobacterium sp. 3-98. Taxonomy (NCBI): domain Bacteria; kingdom Bacillati; phylum Actinomycetota; class Actinomycetes; order Mycobacteriales; family Mycobacteriaceae; genus Mycobacterium; species Mycobacterium sp. 3-98. Next base: position 674,768 of record NZ_CP142360.1, read on the forward strand.
CCAGGCCGTGGAGTGGGCCGAGGGATCGGACGGCCCGCGGGTCGGCGCCCGCTTCGTCGGACACAACGAGCACGAGGCGTTCGGGCAGTGGAGCACCACGTCTGAGATCGTCGCGTGCGACGAGCCACGCGAATTCGCCTGGGCCGTCGGCGGTCCCGATAACCCGGCCTCGGTTTGGCGATTCCGGCTGGCGCCCCGCGACGGCGGCACGGCCCTGAACTACTGGATGCAGATGGGGCCGGGACGTTCGGGGTTGTCGACCGCGATCGACTCGATGCCCGACAAGGAACAGAAGATCGTGTTCGTGCGGATGCGGGAGTTCGAGGCCGCGATCGGAAAGACCCTGGCCTCGATCAAACGGCTGGCCGAGCACGGAGTGCGGTGATGCGGACCGCCACCACGGTGGAGTTCTCCGGTACCGGGGACGACGCCGGGCAGGCGGTGGCGCTCGCGGTCGAGGCGGAAAAGCTGGGCCTCGATGTGTGTTGGGTGGCCGAGGCGTGGGGCGCGGACGCGCCGTCGGCGCTGGGCTACCTCGCCGCCCGCACCGAGCGGATGCTCCTGGGATCCGGCGTGATTCAGGTCGGCACCCGCTCGCCCGTCCTGATCGCCCAGACCGCGATCACGCTCGCCAATCTGTCGAACGGGCGGTTCCTGCTCGGGTTAGGCGCCTCGGGCCCGCAGGTGATCGAGGGTCTGCACGGCGTCTCGTTCGAGCGGCCGCTGGCGCGCACCTCCGAAACCATCGACATCATCCGGCAGGCGTTCGCGGGCGGAAAGATCTCTTACACCGGTAAGGAATTCGAGCTTCCCCGCCCCGGCGGCGAGGCGGTGCCGATGCGGTTGTCGACGCGGCCGCAGCACCCGATCCCGATCTATTTGGCCACGCTGTCACCGGCGATGCTGCGGTTGACCGGGCGGGTCGCCGACGGGTGGCTGGGCACCAGCTTTGTCCCGGAAGGCGCCGAGGACGCCTATTTCCGCCACCTTGACGACGGCCTGGCGGCCGCCGGCCGCGCCCGGGCCGACATCGACATCTGCCAGGGAGCCGAGGTCGCCTTCGCCGCTGACGAAGTCGAGTTGCGGGGCATGGTCGCGGGCCGCAAGAAGGAGCTCGCGTTCAGCCTCGGCGGCATGGGATCGTCGAGCACGAACTTCTATAACCGGGCCTACAGCCGGCAGGGCTGGTCCGAGGTCGCCGCCGAGGTACGCGAGCGCTGGCAGCGCGGCGACCGCGACGGCGCGGCCACGCTGGTGACCGACGAGATGGTGCTGGCGACCACGCTGATCGGGACCGAGGAGATGGTGGCCGCGCGCCTCGCGGTGTGGCGCGACGCCGGCGTGAACACCGTGCGGCTCTATCCCGCGGGCGACACGCTGGACGCCAAGCTCGAGACGCTGGGCCGGGCCATCGAGCTGGTCCGCGCGGCTTCGGATTCTTGACGGCCGCCGAACGTGCACTGGCGGCGGGTTTTCCGCGCGTTTTTCGCCCTCGTTACACGCTCGGCGGTTCAGCTGGTCGTCGTCGGCGCGTCGGCCGCCTTGACGAGCTTCACCTCCGGCCGCTGCGGCACGCCGTCGGCGAGGAACCACCGGAAGGCCAGGTTGCCGCGCGGATAGCCCAGCGTGGTCAGGGAATTCGGGTGCGCGGTCTTCGCCCCGGACAGCACGATCGTCACCGAGCCGTCACTGTTGGCGACGGCGCTGTGGCCGTTGATCGAGCAGCGCGCGTCGGGGCCCTCCGAGGCGCCGTAGGTGGCCATGAACTGGTTCCACACCACCATGTTCCAGAACCTGCACGCCGGCGGCCGATGCGTGATCACCAGCGCCTCGTCCTCGTCGAGCACGAAACTGCCATACGAGTAACAGGCGTCGCGCGCCGACCAGCCGAAGTTGGCGTCCGGCACCTGGTAGGGCTCGGCGAACGCGTTTGCGGCGTGGGCGGTTTCGTGCCCGAGGGCGTGCGCGTCTTCGACCCGGTTGCCCACGGCCAGCGGCACGATGGCGAACATGGTTTGCAGCCAGGTCGCGACCGCGCGCAGGCGCGCCGCCGTCTCGGCGTCGCCGTGGCGGATCGGCGCCGGCTCGTCGAGCGCCTCGATCCGCCAGACAACCGGGCGCCCGGTCAGGGGGTCGGCCTGGTAGTCGCGGGTCATCAACACGGCCGCGTCGGCCGTCGGGGGGAATTCGAAGGCGAAGTTGCCGTCGGCGTCGACGTCGAGGTCGGTGTCGCGGACGATCGCGACCACCCGGTCCGACCACGCCCCGAGCGTCGGCTCGTTGTAGGCGGTGACCGAAAAGTACACGCTGTCACCCTTGTTCCCGCTGATGCGGTAGCGGCGCGCCGGGTCGACCGGGCAGATGTGGTAGTAGGCGTCGGTGTTGTCCCCGCCCCAGCGGCGGTCGCGGCGGAACGGGGTGTTGACCGCGACGAATTGCGGCCGATCGGGTTCGGGGAACAGGTAGGTGTCCAACGCCACGCCCAGCGTGGTGGCGAGCATGCGGTAGCCGTCGGCGATGTGCCGGTCATCGGTGACGGCGCGGTCACCCTCCAAAAACGAGCGATCAAGGCCGCCAAGGGTTTTCAACAGATCCTGCCACGCGACCGTCGATTCGTGCGTCATGCGCTGATTCCTTCCAGGAGCAACCGTGTCGTGCGATCGACCCACGCGTCATCGAGCTCGGTGGGGCGGGTGAGCAGGGCGACCAGCGTGATGCCGGCGATGGTTTCGGCCAGTTCCGCGGCGGTGACCTCCGGGCGCACGTCGCCGCGCGCCGCCGCCGCCGCGAGCCAGTCGCCCAGCCCGCCACCGATGACGCCGGCGAAGCGCTCCAGCAGAGCCGAGTGCAGGCTCGGATCCGCGGCCATCTCGCCGATCAGGCCCGGCAGGGCCGCCCGGGCGGACGGCGTGGTGAGGAAAACCATTGTGCGGCGCACCATCTCGCGCAGGCCGTCGGCCGTCGAGCCGGTATCCGGGATGGCGGTGCCCGCGCCGATGGGGAACACCGCCTCGTGCACCAGATGCGCCTTGCTGGGCCAGCGGCGGTAGATCGCGGGCTTGCTGGTGCCGGCCCGCTCGGCGATGGCCGACACCAACAGCCCCGGATAACCGGACTCGGCGAGCAGTTCAACCGTCGCGCGCAACACCGCGGCGTCGATACGCGGATCACGGGGCCGGCCAAAATCACCATCCATTACGAAACTGAGAGTAACATAAGTCGCCGTGACCGATGCCGTTCGCTCCGTTTCCCTCGATGACCTGGCCACGCCCCGATTCAGCGCCGAGGGTCAGCAGATCCTCGACATGATGAGCGCTATGGCCCCGCAGTGCCCGTTGGACGCCGACGCGCTGCACGCCCAGGCCAGTGCGGACACCGGCCTGCACGATTTCGGGCCCGACGACTACCGCGAACGGCTCGACGTCTTCCTCGCCGCGCTGCGCGAGATCGACGGGCTGCACGGCGCCGGGGCTGTCAACTTCTACGGGCAGCTGCTGCAGATCCTGAAGAACCGGCTGCTGCTGGCCGACCTGCTGCGGCGCCATCCCGAGATCAACGACATCGAACTGACCTCGCCCGTGGTGATCGCCGGGCTGCCCCGCACCGGCACCACGCACCTGCACAACCTGCTGGCGGCGCCACCCACCTTCCGCACCATGCCGTACTGGGAAAGCAATGAGCCCTTCCCGATGCCGAACGAGGTTGGCGTGCAGCCGGATCCGCGGCGGGCCCGGATGGACGTCGCGGTCGGGGTGATCAACACGGTGATGCCGCATTTCGCGCTCATGCACGAAATGACCACCGACCACGTCCACGAGGAGATCCAGCTGCTGGCCAACGATGTCTCCACGATGCTGCTGGAGACGCTCGCCCACGTGCCCCGCTGGCGTGACTACTACCAGTCCCACGACCAGACGCCGCACTACGAATACCTGGCCACCCAGCTGCGGGCGATGCAGTTCCTGCGCGGGGGCCGGCGCTGGCTGCTCAAGTCGCCGCAGCACCTCGAACAGGTGCCGGTGCTGGATCGGGTGTTCCCCGACAGCATCGTCGTGTTCACCCACCGCGACCCGGTGCCGGTGGCGCTGTCGATGATCACGATGATCACCTACTCCGCGCGCATGCACCGCTCGCCGGTGCCGGTCGAACAGATCGCCAGCTCCTGGATCGACCGCCTCGATCAGATGCTCAGCGCGCTGGTGCGCGACCGCGACACCATCGGCCCGGACCGCTCGGTCGACATCCGGTTCGACGACTTCATGGCCGACGAAGCCGGCGTGGCCGAGCGCGTCTACGCCCTGGCCGGCGAGCCCTACACCGATGAGGCGCGCCGGGCCGTCGCCGGCTACCTGGCGGGCCACCGCCGCGGACGCTTGGGCAACGTCGAAACGTCGTATGAGATGTTCGGCCTGAACGAGCACAGCCTGCGCCAGCGCTTCGCGCCCTATGTGGAGCGGTTTCTGGCCTAACCCTTTCCGAGCCGCTACGTTCTCAACACATGGTCACCATGCCCGCGCTGGACGGCGTCGAACACCGCTACGTCGAGCTCGGAAACGGCGTGACGATCCATGTCGCGGACGCGGGCCCGGCCAGCGGACCGGCGGTGATGCTGGTGCACGGCTTCCCGCAGAACTGGTGGGAATGGCGCGAGCTCATCGGCCCGCTGGCCGCCGACGGGTACCGGGTGTTGTGCCCGGACCTGCGCGGCTCGGGCTGGAGCTCGGCGCCGCGCACCAGCTACCGCAAGGACGAGATGGCCGACGACCTGGCCCGGGTGCTGGATCGGTTGGGCGTCGCGTCGGTCAAGCTGGTGGCCCACGATTGGGGCGGACCGGCCGCGTTCATCATGATGCTGCGCCATCCGGACAAGGTGACCGGTTTTTTCGGGGTGAACACCTCGGCGCCGTTCGTCAAGCGCTCCCCCTCGATGCTGCGCAACGTCTGGCGGTTCTGGTATCAGATCCCAATCTCGTTGCCCGTCATCGGCCCCCGGGTGATCAGCGCGTCGAACCCGCGGTTCCTCCGCCTGCTGGGGTCGTGGGTCGGCGGCGGCTACACGCTGCCCGAGGAGGACGTGCGACTGTACCTCGAGTGCATGCGCAGCCGGGCCACGCCGAGGCGGGGTCGCGGTGGTACCGGTCGTTTCAGACCAGGGAGATGCTGAGCTGGATGCGCGGCGAGTACGACGGGGCCCGCGTCGACGTCCCCGTTCGCTGGCTGACGGGCACCGAAGACCCGGTGATCACGGCCGACCTGACCGAGGGATATGCCGACCACATCAAGGATTTCGAGGTCGAACTGGTCGACGGGGTCGGCCATTGGATCGTCGATCAGCGACCCGATCTCGTGCTGGATCGGGTCCGGGCCTTCCTCGCCGAAACGTAAACCGGGTGAGGGCTTTTCGGCGCCCCTAGTCGACGCCGATGGTGACTTCGGTCGATTTGATGAACACGGTCGCCGGCTGGCCCACCTTGAGCCCGAGGTCGGTCGCGGCGTCCCTGGTGACCGACGACGTGACGACCTGATCGCCGCCGTCGAGCGTCACCTTCACCACGGCCATCACGGTGCCTAGTTCGACCTCGGTGATCTTTCCCCGGAGCTGGTTTCGAGTCGAGAGCCGCATCGCAGAATCCTCCATGTCAGAACGGGCGGGGTCTGCGGTGAGCCTAGCCCCGCCGGGCCGGGCCCGGGATGGCTTGCGACACCTCGATTTACGGCGCCGGACGCGCTCAATGCCGCGGGCCGAGCAGGGCTACGGACGCATCCACCGCCGGTTCCACGATTTCTCGGACCGGTGTTCCGTCTTCGACCGCAAGTGCGGTGAGCTCCCGCAGACCGCCCAACAGGATCACGGCCAGGGGCGCGGTCAACGGCGGCAGCTTCGCGCGCCGGAACCCGGGACTGGCGCTGAGGTCGATCAACAGGCTGGTCAACAGCTGCAACCCGCGGCGCTGGACCGGGCGAGCGGCCGCACCCAGCGACGGCAACTCACGGATCCAGCTCAACGTGATGGCCGGGCGCGCCTCGATGTAACCGACATAGGCCTCGACCGCCTGCCGGATCTGTGCGTGCCAATCGGCGTCGGGATCGACCGACGCCGCGATCTTCGCGCCCAGTTTCTCGATGTCGACGGCCAGCAACTCGAGAAAGCACTCCTCCTTGCCCGCGAAGTGGTCGTAGAAGGTGCGTTTGGACGTGCGCGCGCAACGGACGACGTCGGCGACGGTGCTGGCGCGATAGCCGCGTTCGGTGATCGACGTGGCCAGGCCATCGAGGAGCCGGAGGCGGAAAGGATCGACCTCGTCGAGAGCGGGGTCGCCATCCGTTGCTGTCATTGCTGAGGTCACGGCCCGCACCCCCTTTCGGTTCGAAACGCACCTTGTCAGCTTTGGTACTGCAGAGTACCGTACTCGGAAAGGTCCGTGGTACATCGCGGTACCAACTCCGGCCCGGCAGACGTGGGGAGCAATGACGCCATGAGTGAACTAGCCACCGTCCCGCCGGCCACGGTTCGCCTGCCCCCCGCGGTCCGAAGCCCGAAGCTGGTGCAGGGCGTCGGTTTTGCCGTGTCGCGGCGGATGATGATGCGACGCCTGTCACGCCGCTACGGCAACGTCTTCACGCTGCGGCTGCCGATGTGGGGGCGCGTCATCATGGTCAGTGATCCACAGCTGGCCAAGCAGATCTTCACCACCAGCCCAGACGAACTCGGCAACATCCAACCCAATTTGAGCAGACTGTTCGGTCCCGGCTCCGTATTCGGACTCGAGGGCGACGACCATCGCCGGAGGCGGCGGCTGTTGGCGCCGCCATTTCACGGCAAGAGCATGAAAAATTACGAAAGCATCATCGAGGAAGAAACGCTGCGCGAGATGGCCGGCTGGCCGGAGGGCAGCCCGTTCGCGACGTTGCCGCCGATGATGCGGATCACGCTGAACGCCATCCTGCGCGCGGTGTTCGGCGCCGAGGGGGCCGAACTCGACGAGCTGCGCAGGCTCATCCCGCCGTGGGTCACCCTGGGCTCACGCCTTGCGGCGCTGCCGAAGCCGAAGCGCTATCCCCGGTTCGGCCCGTGGGGCAGGTTGGACAAGTGGCGGCGCCAATACGACATCGTCATCGAGAAGCTGATCGCCGCGGAGCGGGCCGACCCGGATTTCGCCGAGCGGACCGACGTGCTGGCGCTGCTGCTGCGCAGCACCTACGACGACGGTTCCGCGATGTCGCACAAGGACATCGGCGACGAGCTGCTGGCCCTGCTGGCCGCCGGGCACGAGACCACCGCGTCCACGCTGGCATGGGCATTCGAGCGGATCAGCCGACACCCCGAGCTGTTGGCGAGGCTGGTCGAGGAGGCCGACGGGGCCGATGAGGGCGGCAACGAGCTGCGCCAAGCGACGATCCTCGAGGTGCAACGGGCCAGGACCGTCATCGATTTCGCCGGTCGCCACGTCTACCCCGAGGCCTACCGGCTCGGCGAATGGGCGATCCCGCGCGGCTACTCGATCATCGTCGGCATCGCGCAGATACACGACAACCCCGACGTGTTCCCCGATCCGCGGCGGTTCGACCCGCAACGCTTCATCGACACCAAACCGTCGGCGCTGTCCTGGATCCCGTTCGGCGGCGGGACCCGCCGCTGCGTCGGCGCGGCGTTCGCCAACATGGAAATGGATGTCGTGCTCCGGACCGTGCTGCGCCACTTGACAATCGAGACCACGGATGCGCCCGGTGAGCGGTGGCATTGCCGCGGTGTGGCGTTCACCCCGAAGGACGGCGGCCGGATCACGGTGCGCCGGCGCTGAATTCGCCGGGGACCGCTACTGGCTGGAGGCGGCCCGATGCGGCAGCTTCCAGCCCGGTCGGATGAAGTGGCAGGTGTATCCGCTCGGATACCGCTGCAGGTAGTCCTGGTGCTCGGGCTCGGCCTCCCAGAAGTCGCCGGCCGGGCTGACCTCGGTCACCACCTTGCCGGGCCACAGGCCGGACGCCTCGACGTCGGCGATGGTGTCCAGCGCGATCCGCTTCTGCTCCTCGTCCAGGTAGAAGATCGCCGACCGGTAGCTGGGGCCGCGGTCGTTGCCCTGGCGGTCTTTCGTTGTCGGGTCGTGGATCTGGAAGAAAAATTCCAGGATCGCCCGGTAATCGGTTACGGCCGGGTCGTAGATGATCTCGATGGCCTCGGCGTGGGTGCCGTGGTTGCGGTAGGTCGCGTTGGGGACGTCACCGCCGGTGTAGCCGACCCGGGTCGAGACCACCCCCGGCTGCTTGCGGATCAGTTCCTGCATTCCCCAGAAGCAGCCGCCGGCGAGAATCGCTTTCTGGTTGGTCATCGCTCGTCCTCCTCACCCGCCACAGTGAGGCCCAGGCTACACTCCGCCGATGAGCCGCAATGGTGCCGCGAAATCATGAGCACGCCGAAGTTCTCCCGTAGCGAACTGGCCGCCGCGTTCGAGCAATTCGAAGCGACCGTCGATGCGGCCGCGCAGTCGCACGACTGGGACGCGTGGGTCCAGCACTACACACCCGACGTCTTGTACATCGAACACGCGGCGGGCACCATGCACGGCCGCGACGAGGTCCGCGAGTGGATCAGCAGGACGATGGGCAGCTTCCCCGGCAGTCACATGGTCGCGTTTCCGTCGCTGTGGTCGGTGATCGACGAGGCCACCGGGCGCATCATCATGGAACTCGACAACCCGATGCGCGATCCGGGTGACGGCACGGTCATCGGCGCGACCAACATCTCGATCATCACCTACGCCGGTGATGGCCTGTGGCGTCAGCAGGAAGACATTTACAACCCGCTGCGCTTCGTGCAGGCCACGTTGAAGTGGTGCCGCAAAGCGCAGGAGCTCGGCACCCTCGACGAGGCCGGCGCGCAATTCATGGAGCAATACGGAGGCGCCCAGTGACCGCCAGGCCCAAACTCGTCATCGGCGCCAACGGCTTTCTGGGTTCGCACGTCACGCGCCAGCTGGTCGCCAAGGGCCATGAAGTGCGGGCCATGGTGCGCGAGAACGCCAACACCCGGTCCATCGACGACCTCGAGCTCACCCGGTTTCACGGTGACGTGTTCGACACCGCCGTGCTGCGGGAGGCCATGGACGGGGTCGACGACGTCTACTACTGCGTCGTCGACACCCGCGCCTGGCTGCGCGACACCTCGCCGCTGTTTCGCACCAACGTCGAGGGGCTGCGCAACGTCCTCGACGTGGCCGTCGCGCAACCCGACCTGCGTCGGTTCGTCTTCACCAGCACCTACGCGACGGTCGGCCGGCGGCGCGGGCGCGTGGCGACCGAGGACGACATCGTCGCCACCCGCGGGTTGTCGGACTACGTCCAATCCCGGGTCCAGGCCGAGAACCTGGTGATGCGCTACGTGGCCGAATCCGGGCTGCCCGCGGTGGCGATGTGCGTGTCGACGACCTACGGCAGCGGCGACTGGGGCCGCACCCCGCACGGCGCGTTCATCGCCGGCGCCGTCTTCGGCAAGCTGCCCTTCACCATGGACGGCATCCAATTGGAGGTCGTCGGCGTCACCGACGCCGCGGAGGCCATGCTGTTGGCCGCCGAGCGCGGCCGCATCGGCGAGCGATACCTGATCTCCGAGCAAATGATCGCGTTGACCGAGGTGGTGCGGATCGCGGCCGACGAGGCCGGCGTGCCGCCGCCGCGACGTTCCATCCCCGTTCCGGTGCTGTACACCCTCGGCGCCCTGGGCAGCCTGCGAGCCCGGCTCACCGGCAAGGACGCCGAGCTCAGCCTCGCGTCGGTGCGCATGATGCGTGCCGAGGCGCCCGTCGACCACAGCAAGGCCGTCCGCGAATTGGGTTGGCAGCCACGCCCGGTCGAGGAGTCCATCCGCGAGGCGGCCCGATTCTGGGCCGCCATGCGAAATGCCAAGGGTAAGAGCGCGACTCCCCGCTGAACGCCACGCCGACCGCTGTTCAGGACGCGGCGCGGCGCTGGCGTGGGACTAGCCTCGAGCGGGTGAATACCGAGCGAGTGTCCGTCGATCTCACCGGGGCTCCCCAGACCATGCTGGCGACGTTCTACGCCAAGGCGCTGGACGCCGACTTCGACAAGCCGATCCTGGGTGATCGGTACGCGAAGGAGATCGTCGATCGCATCGACTACGACTGGAAGAAGACGACCATCACCGCCCGGCGGGCGCCGTCGGTCACTACCCGTTCGGCACACTTCGACCATTGGACGCGCAAATTCCTTGCGGCGCACCCGCGCTCGGTCGTCCTGCACGTGGGCTGCGGACTGGACAGCCGGTTCTTCCGCGTGCAGCCGGGTCCGGACGTGCAGTGGTACGACGTCGACTACCCCGAGGTCGCGGCGCTGCGCGCCCAGCTCTACCCGAGCGGCGATCACTATCGCGTGATCGCCGCCTCGGTCACCGACCCGTCATGGCTGAGCGAAATCCCCACCGATCGCCCCACGCTGATGATCGGGGAGGGGCTGACCATGTACCTGACCGAGCAGGACGGCACCGCGTTGCTGCGCCGGGTGGTCGACCGGTTCGGCTCGGGTGAGCTGCAGTTCGACGTGTTCAACTGGCTCGGGATCAAGTCGCAATGGCTCAACTCCGTGGTGCGACGGTCGGGATCCACGCTGCGGTGGGCGATCAACGGGCCCGACGACATCATCGCGGCCGTACCGGCAGTGCGGCTGCTGGCCTGCGAGCGCTGGTTCGAGTCGGACACCTTCGCACGATTGCCACGCTCATCCCGACTCCTGGGAAGGGTGATGTCGCTGATCCCCGCCGCCGCGAACATGTCCCAGTACCATCGCTACGCATTCGGCCCGCCGGACGGGAAGGGTTGACGGCGGCCGGGTGTTACAGCACCAATAGGCGTCTGTAGGAGGTATCGATCATGGCCCACCGGCAAGTCCTGGAGCCGAACGCGGGGCACCCGATCACCATCGAACCCACCCACGGCAGGGTGCAGGTCCGCGTCAACGGCGAACTGGTGGCCGACACCACCGCCGCGCTGGAACTGCGCGAAGCCACAATCCCTGCGGTGCAATACATTCCGATCGCCGACGTGCAACAGGATCGGCTCACCCGCACCGACACCAGCACGTATTGCCCGTTCAAGGGCGACGCCAGCTATTACAGCGTGACGACCTCGTCCGGTGACACCGTCGACGACGTGATCTGGACCTATGAGCAGCCGTATCCGGCGGTCGCCGCGATCGCCGGGCACGTCGCGTTCTACCCGAACAAGGCCGACATCACCGTCTCGGCTCAGTAGGGGACCCATCCCGGGAGGGCGGACGCCGTCGCCCGGGTGTCGCCGTAGAGGCGCATCGAGACGATCAGCCCGGCGCGGGTGTCGAAGATGCACACGAACGGGCTGTCGTAGGAGGTGCCGTCGGACGTCGTGCCGGTGGCCTGCGCCTCCACCACCACCGTCTCTCCCTCGTTGACGCAGCGCACCAGGTCGATGACCAGCTCGAGGTCTTGTTTGCGCCGCTCGACCGCGCGCCGGAAGGTGTCCTTGTCGCACGCGGTGCGCGTGTAGAGCGTCCAGAAGGTGAAGTCGTCGCGCAGCAACGCGAAGCCCTCGTCCAGATCGCCGCCGTCGCTGATGCTCTGCAAAAACATCCAGGCCAGTTCGCCCTGAGGGTCATCGAAGGGCGTCATCACACCGCAATACTGACTGGGGACGGAGTTCAGGGTCAATCGAGCGGTCGGAGAGTCATCAGGTGAAAAGCACGCGCACGGTCGTGTTCCCCGGTGCCGCCAGCTTCGGGCACACGTTGTCGCCGCTGCGCCGCGGCCCCGCGGATCCCTGCTTCCGCGCGACCGGCGACGGCTCGATCTGGCGGACCAGCCTGCTGCCCACCGGCCCCGTCACGGCCAGGATCAGCCGCGCGGCCCCCAACGCCGCGCACTGTGTGGCGTGGGGGAGAGGTGCGGGTGAGTTCGTCGAAATGCTGCCCGCCCTGCTGGGTCTCGAGGACGACGCCTCCGACTTCGTGCCGCGGCATCCGACGGTCGCCGCCGCGCACCGACGGGTTCCGCACCTGCGGCTGGGCCGCACCGGGCTGGTGCTCGAGGCGCTGATCCCGGCGATCATCGAGCAGCGGGTGCCCGGGGCCGACGCGTTCCGCTCCTGGCGCGTGCTGGTGACCAAGTACGGGACACCGGCGCCGGGGCCCGCCCCCGAGGGCATGCGGGTGGCGCCGTCGGCGCAGCGGTGGCGAACCATCCCGTCGTGGGAATTTCATCGCGCCAACGTCGACCCCAGGCGCGCACAAACGGTGGTGACCTGCGCGCAGCGCGCCGCGTCGCTGGAGCGGCTGACGTCGCGGCCGGCGGCACAGGCGCGGGCGGCCTTGACGTCCCTGCCGGGCGTGGGGGAATGGACCGCCGCGGAGACGGCCCAACGCGCCTTCGGCGACGCCGACGCCGTATCGGTGGGCGACTACCACATCCCGAAGATGATCGGCTGGACACTGCTGGGCGAGCCCGTCGACGACGCGGGAATGCTCGACTTGCTGGAGCCGATGCGGCCACATCGCCAGCGCGTGGTCCGGCTGCTCGAAGCCAGCGGATTGGCCTACGAACCGCGCCGGGGCCCGCGCCTGCCGGTGCAGCAAATCCACTCACTGTGATCCGTCGCGTTTTTCGGCGTCGCCATCGGGTACCCAGCAGAGCAAGAAAGTGTGTGGGACCCCCACGGAAGGAAGCTAGGAAACACGCGATGACTCAGTTCACAATTCCGGGATTGACCGACAAGCAGGCGGCGCGGCTCACCGAACTGCTGCAAAAACAGTTGAGCACCTACAACGATCTTCACCTGACGCTCAAGCACATTCACTGGAACGTGGTCGGCCCGAACTTCATCGGCGTGCACGAGATGATCGACCCACAGGTGGAGGCCGTGCGTGGCTTCGCCGACGATGTCGCCGAACGCATTGCCGCCCTGGGTTCTTCGCCGCAGGGCACGCCGGGCGCCATCATCAAGGACCGCTCGTGGGACGACTATTCGGTCGGCCGCGACACCGTCCAGGCCCACCTGGCCGCGCTGGACCTCGTCTACAACGGCGTGATCGAGGACATCCGCCAATACATCGACGAGACCGACGAACTCGACCCGGTGACCCAGGACCTGCTGATCGGCCAGGCGGGCCAGCTGGAGAAGTTCCAGTGGTTCGTCCGGGCGCACCTGGAAAGCGCCGGCGGTCAGCTCGCCCACGCGGGCAAGAGCACCGAGAAGTCCGCCGCCAAGAGCGCGCGCAGCAAATCCTGACACCCTCAGTCGCACACTTCGCGCCCTCGCCCCGGCAAATCGATGCCGGGGCGAGGGCGCGTCGGCTTGGCCGCCACGCAGGTGCCGACCGCCCGGAATAAGTGGACCCTAGTCCGGTTATACCGGGTAGTTCCGCTCTACGAGGAGGTCAAATGCCTGCAGTTACGGCCAACCCACTGACATTGCCGCGCGTCCGCGGCCCCGGCCCCGCCGACACCGAGCGGCCGGTGCGATCGATCACCACGGGCCCGCGCGGGTACGAGGGTGAGGGGTTCCCGGTCGTGCGCGCCTTCGCCGGGGTCGGTAGCGCCGCCCTGGATCCCTTCGTCCACATGGACCAGATGGGCGAGGTGAACTACCAGCCCGGCGAACCCAGGGGCACCGACTGGCACCCGCACCGCGGCTTCGAAACGGTGACCTACATGCTCGACGGGAAATTCGCGCACCAGGACTCCCACGGCGGTGGGGGGCTGATCACCGACGGAGCGACCCAGTGGATGACCGCCGGCTCGGGCATCCTGCACATCGAGACGCCGCCGGCCGAACTCGTCGACAGCGGCGGCCTGTTCCACGGCGTCCAGCTCTGGGTGAACCTGCCGAAAAAGGACAAGTTCGCGCCGCCGCGCTACCAGGCCATCGAGGGTGGTGACGCCGCATTGGTCGCGTCCGACGACGGCGGGGCGCTGATCCGCATCATCGCGGGCGAGATCGACGGCCACCGGGGGCCCGGGGTCACACACACGCCGGTCACGCTCGCGCACGCGACGGTCGAGAACGGCGCCCGGCTCAACATCCCCTGGCGGCGCGACTTCAACGCGCTCGTGTACGTGCTGTCGGGCAGCGGGTACGTCGGGCCGGTCGCCCACCCGATCCACCAGGGGCAGCTGGCGGTCCTGGGCCCAGGCGACCGGATCACCGTCGGGGCGGAGCGAGCTCGGGATTGGGGCGACGCGACCGCCATTGATGTCCTGCTTCTAGGTGGGCGGCCCATTCGCGAGCCGGTATTCCACTACGGGCCTTTCGTGATGAACACTCGCGCGGAATTGATCGAGGCGCTCGAGGACTATCAAGCCGGAAAATTTGGCGCTATTCCGCCAAATGCACTAATGCCCCACCATGGCGGTGGCACACTCTAGCAATGCTTCCACGGGGGACTCGCAGGCCGGGCCGTCCGCCTGCGGCGAAGGCGGACGAGACCCGGAAACGAATCATCCAAGCTGCTCGTTTGGTGTTCAGCGAACGCGGCTACGACGGCGCGACGTTCCAGGCCATCGCCTCCCGTGCCGACCTGACCCGCCCGGCGATCAACCATTACTTTTCGAGCAAGCGAGCGTTGTATCGGGAAGTTCTGGAGGACACCAACGAATTCGTCATTGCGGCCGGTATCAAAGAGGCGGACGCCGAAACCGGGCTGGTCGCGCGGCTGACGGCCTTCATCTCCGTGGCCGTTAGGGCTAATTCGGAAAATCCCGCCGGATCGGCGTTTTTAATCAGCGGCGTACTCGAGTCCCAGCGCCATCCGGATTTGACCGGAACCGACAACTCGTCCGTGCGCGTGTGCCGCGAGTTCCTGTTGCGCGCCGTCAACGACGCGATCGAAAACGGTGAGCTCGCGGCGGACGTCGATGCGTCGGCACTGGTCGAAACCCTGCTCGTCATCATCTGCGGGGTGGGCCTGTACGCGGGCTACGTCGAGAGCTACCAGCAGATGCTGGCCGTCACCGGAATGCTGCGCCAGCTGCTGGAGGGCGCGCTCTGGCGTCCGGGGGCCTAGCCCGCCGGGCGGCGCAGTGAAGTTGCGCACAAAGCGTATAGGCTAACTAACTTATCCCGGTACCATGGTCGGGATATGACTGACCTGGATGCCTCGACACCGCCTTCCGTGCGGTCTGCCGGCGACAGCTGGTCCATCACCGAACTCGTCGGCGCCACCGCGCTGGGCGTCGCCGCATCGCGCGCGGCGGAGACCGCCGGCGCCGACCCGCTGATTCGTGACGAGTTCGCCCGCCTGCTGGTGTCGTCGGCCGGCCCGGCGTGGGCGCGGCTGGCGGACCCGGAGCTGTCCTGGCTCGCCGACGATCAGCACGGGCGGCGCGCGCACCGAACCGGCATCGACTACCAGGCCGTGCGCACCCACTTCTTCGACGAATACTTCGACGGCGCAGTGCGTTCCGGAATCCGGCAGGCGGTGATTCTGGCCGCGGGCCTGGACTCGAGGGCCTACCGGCTGGACTGGCCCACCGGCACCACCGTCTACGAGATCGACCAGACCAAGGTGCTGCAGTACAAGTCGGGCATCCTGCAGCAGCACGGCGCCGTGCCCACCGCGATCCGCCATCCCGTCCCGGCGGACCTGCGCGAGGATTGGCCGACCGCGTTGGCCGCCGCGGGATTCGACCGCACGCAGCCGACCGCCTGGCTGGCCGAGGGGCTGCTGCCGTACCTGCCCGGCGATGCCCAGGACCGGCTGTTCGAGATGTTGACCGCGCTCAGCGCGCCCGGCAGCCAGGTCGCGATCGAGGTGTTCGGCATCAACTCGCGGAGCAACTCGCAGCGCTGGTTGCGGATGCGCGAGCGGCTCGGCCTGGACGTCAACGTCCAGGCGCTGACCTACCACGAGCCGGACCGCTCGGACGCCGCCGCGTGGCTTTCCGACCACGGCTGGCACGTGCACGCCGTGGACAACCGCGAGGAGATGGCCCGACTCGGCCGCGCGGTGCCCGACGACCTTTCCGACGAGGCGGTGCGCAGCACGTTGCTGCGGGCGCGCCTCGGCGAAACCACCTTTTGACCTTCGCCTGCCCAAGACCCAAGGAGTTAATGCATGAGCTCGCTGCGCACCCACGACGACACCTGGGACATCAAGAGCAGCGTCGGCACCACCGCGGTCATGGTGGCCGCCGCCCGGGCCATCGAGACCGAGCAGCCCGACGCGCTGATCCGCGACCCCTACGCCCGGCTGCTCGTCAACAACGCCGGTGCCGACGTCCTGTGGGAAGCCATGCTCGACCCGGACGTCGTGGCCAAGATCGAAGCCATCGATGAGGAATCCGCCGCCCGGATCCAGCACATGCGCGGCTACCAGGCGGTGCGGACCCACTTCTTCGACGAGTACTTCGCCGACGCCGTCGCCACCGGGATCCGGCAGGTGGTGATCCTCGCGTCGGGGCTGGACTCGCGGGCCTACCGCCTCGACTGGCCGGCCGGCACCACGGTGTACGAGATCGACCAGCCCCAGGTGCTGGACTACAAGACCACCACGCTGGCCGAAAGCGGCGCCACGCCGTCCGCCGATCGCCGCGAGGTGGCGATCGACCTGCGCGAAGACTGGCCGGCCGCCCTGCGCGCCGCGGGTTTCGACCCGACCCGGCCGACCGCCTGGCTGGCCGAGGGACTGCTGATGTACCTGCCCGCCGAGGCGCAGGACAAGCTGTTCACGCAGATCGGCGAGCTGAGTCCGGCCGGCAGCCGGGTCGCCGCCGAAACCGCACCGATGCACGCCGAGGAGCGGCGCCAGCAGATGCGGGAACGGTTCAAGAAGGTCGCCGACCAGCTCGGCCTGGAAGAGACCATCGACGTCGGCGAGCTGATGTACCGCGACGAGCACCGCGCGAACCTCGCCGACTGGCTCAACGACCACGGCTGGCGCGCGACGGCGCAGAACTCGATCGATGAGATGCACCGCCTGAACCGCGGGGTGCAGAGTTTCGAGCTGGACCAGGACAAGGACGCCTTCTCCGACTTCGTGATCGCCGAGCGCCTGTAACGGCGCGGTTACCGCCGTTTCGGCAGGTCATCGCCCATAATGATGACTCATTATGGGCGGCGGCGCGGCGCAGCGATCACACCGCTGGGTGCTGTTGAAGGGCCGGCTCGTCGCCGGCATCGCTTCGGCCTTCGTCATGGCCATCACCGGAATCGGCTGGACGGGTTACCACACCGCCCTGGGCCGGATCATCATCTCCCACGCGCTGCCGAATGGGGCGGCCTCGCTCGGCGACAACCAGAACATCCTGCTGATGGGCCTGGACAGCCGGTTGGACCAGAACGGTCGGCCGCTACCGCAGGAGGTTTACGACGCGCTGCACGCCGGCGACGAAACCTCGGGCGGCTACAACGCCAATGTGCTTATCGTCGTGCACATTTCGGACCGTGACGGTCCCGTCACCGCGGTGTCGATTCCCCGCGACGACTACGCCGAGCTGCCGGGCTGCCCCGGCTCGGTGTGCACGGGCAAGATCAAGCAGGCGTACGGCCTGGCCTATCAGCAATCGTTGAACACGCAGGCCGCCGGGGACTCGGGCGGCGCGGGGTCGACCGATCTGGCGGCCCGCGAGCAAACCGCCCGCGAGGCCGGCCGCAAGGCCGAAATCAGCGCCGTCAGCGACTTTTTGGGTATCTCGGTCGACCACTTCGTCGAGGTCACGTTGGGCGCCTTCTACCAGATCGCCAAGGCGGTGGAGCCAATCACGGTGTGCCTCAACGGCGATACGCGTGACAGCTACTCGGGCGCGGACTTCCACCAGGGTGTGCAGCGCATCGACGCGGCCGACGCGATGGCCTTCGTGCGGCAGCGGCGCGACGAAAACGACGGCTCGTTCACCGATTTCGATCGGACGCGGCGCCAGCAGGCGTTCCTGGTGTCGTTGGTCGAGGCGGCCCGCAGCGGCGGCGCGCTGTCCAGCGTGAGCGGGCTGCGCAAAATGCTCGAGGTCGCCCGGGACAACGTCGCCGTCGACGCCGGGCTCGACCTCGGGCAGTTCGCCGCGCGGGCCTCTCGGCTGACCGGTCGGCCGCTGTCGCTGTACACCCTGCCGATCTCCGGCTTCGGCAAGGACGCGAACGGCTCCGACATCAACCTCGTCGATCTCGCTGCCATCCGGCGCATCGTCAACGAGCGCTTCATGTCCGACGCGCCGGCCGCGCTCGACGCCGCGTCGCCGGCGGCCCAGTCACCGCCCGCGCTGACCGAACCCGTCATCCTCGACGTTGTCAACGCCAGCTCGCGCGACGGACTCGCGGCCGCCCTCGAGGAGGCCCTCACCGGCCGGGGCTTCACCCGGGGCAGCGCCACGACCGCCGCCGCCGCGGCCGACGACAGCACGATCGAATACGGTCCCGGCGCCGACGCGGGCGCGCAGGTCCTGTCCGGGCAACTGCACGTGCCCGCGACCGCGGATCCCACGGTGGCCTCCGGAACCGTCCGGCTGACCGTGGGAACGCGGTTTCCCGCGGCGGACTACCTCTCCCATTCCGAAGCCGAACCCGGCGCGGCCGGCGACGCGCCGTCGTCCGGGCAGGTGAGTGCGGTCGCCGCCACCGGCAGCGGCGACCACGCCCCGGCGCCGACCGACCTCAGCCAGATGACGGCCTCGAGCGTCCCCTGCGTCAAGTAACCGCGCGGCCCGATCCTTTCTACTGCTCTCCCAACCGGATGGTTAGTATCGCGGTTATCACCGATGAGCGGCCGCCCCGCGGCGGGACTCTGCTCGGGAAGGACAATGATGACCACCGAATCGGTTGCATCGCAGGCATCGCTCTCCAAGGACTCCACGAACGGGACCGGCTCGGCCGACGTCGCCGCCACGGTTGCCCGGCTTCGTCAGACCTTCGCTACCGGACGCACCCGCGACGTCGACTGGCGCAAGCGGCAGTTGCTGCAGCTGGTGAAGCTGATGGAGGAGAACGAGGCCGCGCTGGCCGCCGCGCTCGCCGAAGACCTGGACCGCAGCCCCTTCGAGGCCTACATCGCCGACATCGCCACCACCGCCGGTGAGGCCAAGTACGCGGCCAAGCGCGTGCGCAAGTGGACGCGGCGCAAGTATCAACTGCTGGAGCTGCCGCAGCTGCCCGGCCGCGGCTGGGTGGAATACGAGCCCTACGGCACCGTGCTGATCATCGGAGCCTGGAACTACCCCTTCTACCTCACGCTGGGCCCGGCCGTCGGGGCGATCGCCGCCGGCAACACCGTGATCCTCAAGCCGTCGGAAATCGCGGCCGCGTCCTCGCGCGTGATGGCCGAGCTGGTGCCGAAGTACCTCGACAACGACGCCATCGCGGTCATCGAGGGCGACGGCGCGACCAGCCAGGAGCTCATCGCCCAGGGCCTGGACCGGGTGATGTTCACCGGCGGCACCGAGATCGGCCGCAAGGTCTACGAGGGCGCGGCGCCGCACCTGACCCCCTGCACGCTCGAGCTCGGCGGCAAGAGCCCGGTGATCGTCGCGGCGGACGCCGACGTGGAGGTGGCGGCCAAGCGGATCGCCTGGATGAAGCTGCTCAACGCCGGACAGACTTGCGTCGCACCGGATTACGTGTTGGCCGACGCCACGATTCGCGACGAACTGGTCGACAAGATCGGCGCCGCCATCACCAAGTTCACCTCCGACAAACCGGACGGCATGCGGGTGGTCAACCAGCGGCAGTTCGACCGGATCAGCGGCTACCTTTCCGGCAAGGACGGCACGGTCACCGTCGGCGGGGCATGCGACGCGTCGACGCTGCGCATCCAGCCCGCGGTGGTGGTGGACCCCGACCCGGACGGCCCGCTGATGCGGAACGAGATCTTCGGTCCGGTCCTGCCGGTGATCACCGTCCAAAACCTGGACGAGGCAATACGTTTCGTGAACTCGCGGCCCAAGCCGCTGTCGGCGTACCTGTTCACCAAGCGGCGCGAGACCCGCGAGCGGGTGATCAAGGAGGTGCCGGCGGGCGGCATGCTGGTCAACCACGTCGCCTTCCAGGTGTCGACGGCCAAGCTGCCCTTCGGTGGCGTCGGCGCGTCGGGCATGGGCGCCTACCACGGCAAGTGGGGCTTCGACGAGTTCAGCCACCGCAAGGCGGTCCTGACCAAGCCCACCCGGCCCGACCTGTCGAGCTTCATCTACCCTCCATACACCGAGCGGGCCTTCAAGATGGCCCGCCGGATGTTCTGACCCGGCTTCGCCGAACCAGTTGCCAGACAAAGTTTTTCACAGCAGAGAGGAACCTAATGCCCGGAGTGCAGGATCGCGTCGTCATCGTCACCGGAGCCGGTGGGGGACTGGGCCGTGAGTACGCCCTGACCCTCGCCAAGGAGGGCGCCAGCGTCGTGGTCAACGATCTCGGTGGCGCCCGCGACGGCACCGGCGCCGGCCACAACATGGCCGACGAGGTGGTCAAGGAGATCAAGGACGCCGGTGGCCGGGCGGTCGCCAACTACGACAGCGTCGCCGAGCCCGAGGGCGCCGAGAACATGGTCAAGACCGCGCTCGACGAATTCGGCAAGGTCGACGGCGTGGTCAGCAACGCGGGCATTCTGCGCGACGGCACGTTCCACAAGATGTCCTTCGAAAACTGGGACGCCGTGCTCAAGGTGCACCTCTACGGTGGGTACAACGTCATCCGCGCCGCGTGGCCGCACTTCCGTGAGCAGAGCTTCGGCCGCGTCGTCGTCGCCACCTCCACCAGCGGGCTCTTCGGCAACTTCGGGCAGGCCAACTACGGCGCCGCGAAGCTCGGCCTCGTCGGCCTGATCAACACGCTGGCCCAGGAGGGCGCCAAGTACAACATCAAGACCAACGCGGTCGCGCCGATCGCCGCCACCCGGATGACGCAGGACATCCTGCCGCCGGAGGTCTTCGAGAAGCTCACCCCGGAGTACGTCGCCCCGGTGGTGGCCTACCTGATGACCGAGGAGCTGACCGACACCGACTCGGTGTTCATCGTCGGCGGCGGCAAGGTGCAGCGCACCGCGCTGTTCCAGAACGACGGCATCACCTTCGACAGCGTGCCGTCGGTCGAGGACATCGCCGCCAAGTGGGGCCAGATCACCGACCTGTCCGCCGCCCAGCAGGCCAGCTTCAAGCTGGGCTGAGCCCGGCCTTCCCGAGTGGTCGGCGGGTCAGGCGAGCAGCGCCTCGCGCAGGCGCTCCACGTCTGACTCGCTGACGCTCGCGGCGCGCAAGTAGGCGTCCAGCGACCCGAATTCCTCGTCGATGGTTTGGCGCGCGGCGGCCAGGTAGACCTCGCGGACCCCGAGCACGCCGTCGGACAGCCGCGCCTCGGTCCAGGTCACCACCTCCGGGGTCAGCTCGGCGTCCTGGCGCTGCGCGATCATCGCGGAGATCTGCGCCCGCAGGGCGGGCGCGGCGTCGTTGCTGCGCAGGAAGTCGGCCAGGATGGTGTCGCGGTCGATGCCGATCGCCTCCAGCACCGTCGCCACCACGAAGCCGGTGCGGTCCTTGCCGGCGAAGCAGTGCGTCAGCACCGAATGCCCGTCGGCCAGCAGCGAGATGACGCGGTGCAACGCCCGCTGCGCCCCGTTACGCGTTGGGAATTGGCGGTATTCGTCGATCATGTAGCGGGTGGCGGCCTCATCGACGGATTGGCCCGACTGCTCCGATTCCTCGACGCCCTCGCCGGTGAGCAGGCGCTGGAAGGCGTGTTCGTGCGGCGCCGCGTCGTCGGTCCCGGCGTCCTGCTCGCCGAGATCGGGGAAGGGCAACAGGTGCACCTCGACGCCGTCGGGAACCAGCCCCGGCCCGCGCCGCGCGACCTCGCGGGCCGCCCGCAGATCGGCGACGTCGGTGATGCCCAGCCGGCTCAGCGTCGCGCGGCCGTCGTCGTCGAGCCCGCTCAGTTCGCCGGAGCGGAACAGCCGCCCGGGTTTGAGCGCCGGTGCGCCGTCGGAGACGTCACGAAAGTTCCACGCGCCCGACAGTTCTCGCAACGCCTCAGTCATGCGCGGTGACCGCCGCGGCGAGCGCCGACTTTTCCCGGCCCAGCTCGGCGCGCGCGATGGTTCGCATGTGCACCTCGTCCGGGCCGTCGAAGATCCGCATGGCGCGGTGCCAGCCGTACAGGCGGGCCAGCACCGTGTCGTCGCTGACGCCAGCAGCCCCGTGCA
The DNA here is from genome assembly GCF_035918355.1 of Mycobacterium sp. 3-98. Lineage (NCBI taxonomy): Bacteria > Bacillati > Actinomycetota > Actinomycetes > Mycobacteriales > Mycobacteriaceae > Mycobacterium > Mycobacterium sp. 3-98. The sequence continues at coordinate 696,923 of NZ_CP142360.1, forward strand.
CCTGGATGGCGCGGTCGATGACGTCGCAGGCCACCTGCGGGGCCACCGCCTTGATCTGGGAGACCAGCAGGTGCGCGGCCTTGTTGCCGTGCTGGTCGATGGTCCACGCCGCCTTCTCGCACAGCAGCCGTGCCTGGTCGATCTCGTTGCGGGACTTGGCAATTGACTCCCGCACCACGCCCTGCTCGGCCAGCGGGCGGCCGAACGCCACCCGCTTTTGGGCCCGGTCGGACATCAGGGCCAGGGCGCGCTCGGCCCCGCCGAGCGCGCGCATGCAGTGGTGGATGCGGCCCGGCCCGAGCCGGGCCTGGGCGATCGCGAAGCCGCCGCCCTCTTCGCCGAGCAGGTTGGTGGCCGGCACACGCACGTTGTCGTAGACGATCTCGCAGTGGCCGTGCTGGTCCTGCCAGCCGAAGACCGGGGTGGAGCGCACCACCGTCACGCCGGGCGTGTCCATCGGCACCAACACCATCGACTGCTGCTGGTGGCTCGCGGCGTCGGGGTTGGTGCGGCCCATGACGATCAGGATCTTGCAGCGCGGGTCGGCCGCGCCCGACGTCCACCACTTGCGGCCGTTGATCACGTAGTCGGCGCCGTCGCGCACGATCGAGGTCTCGATGTTGCGGGCGTCGCTGCTGGCCACGGCCGGCTCCGTCATGGAGAAGGCGCTGCGGATCTCGCCGGCCAGCAACGGCTCCAGCCACTGCTTGCGCTGTTCCTCGGTGGCGAACAGGTGCAGCGTCTCCATGTTGCCGGTGTCGGGTGCCGCGCAGTTGAGCGCCTCGGGGGCGATCTCCAGGCTCCAGCCGGTGATCTCGGCCAGCGGCGCGTATTCGAGGTTGGTCAGGCCCGATTCGGCCGGCAGGAACAGGTTCCACAGGCCCTGCTGCTTGGCCTTGATCTTCAGTTCCTCGACGACGGGCGGAACCGTGTGGTCGCGCGGGCCGGCTTCGTGACGGAACTTGTCGTAGTCGGCCTCGGCCGGGAACACATACTCGGTCATGAAATCGGTCAGCCGCTTGTGGTAGTCGCTGGCCTTGGCCGACATCGCGAAGTCCATGCCCGTCACGATAGGTCACGCGCGACAAGGGGGCGCGAGCAGACGCACAAGCACCGCGACACGCCGTTGAGGAGGTGCTCGGGTGTCTGTTCGCGGCAGGATTGGGGCGTGACCGAATCCCGCCCCCCGTTCCCGCCGTTCACGCGGGAGACCGCGCTGCAGAAGGTGCAGGCGGCCGAGGATGCCTGGAACACCCGCGACCCGCACCGTGTCAGCCTGGCGTACACGGTCGATTCGCGGTGGCGAAACCGCGGCGAGCACATCGTGGGCCGCGACGAGATCGTGGCGTTCCTGACCCGCAAGTGGCAGCGCGAACTGGATTACGCGCTGCGCAAGGTTCTTTGGGACTTCCACGACAACCGCATCGCGGTCCGCTTCCAATACGAGTGCCGCGACCGGTCGGGGCAGTGGTATCGCAGCTACGGCAACGAGCTGTGGGAGTTCGCCGAGTCGGGGCTGATGGCCCGCCGCGAAGCCAGCATCAACGACGTGCCGATCGACGAATCGCAGCGACGCATCTTCGGGCCCCGCCCGTCGTCCGAACACGCCCACGACATCCCGCTCTGGTAGCGGCGGGCAACAACGACGCCTTGTGACCTCACAACGGTGTGGCCGCTACTGCATCGGCATGCGGCGGCGAACCATCGACCGGGAGTCGATCGCCCGTCGGCGGGGTATCCCGCCCCGGGTGGCCCAGAGCCGATCACCCATCCATGGCGGAACCTGGTTAAGGTAGCGAAGCGCGCGGCCGAGCCAGCGCCACGCCCATCGGCACGGACAGTACGTAAGAGTACGGAAAGTAGATGTACGCGCCATGACAGATGCGCAGACGACGGTAGGAGTGGTCTCCGAGTCCGGGGCCGACGAGCGGCGGGTCGCGCTGGTGCCGAAGGCGGTGGCGTCGCTGGTGGGCAGCGGCGTGGCGGTCGTGGTCGAGTCCGGCGCGGGCGAACGGGCGCTGCTGCCCGACGCGCTCTACACCGAGGCCGGCGCCACCATCGGGGACGCGTGGGCCGCCGACATCGTGGTCAAGGTCGCGCCGCCGACCGCGGACGAGGTCGGCAAGCTGCACAGCGGGCAGACGCTGATCGGCTTCCTGGCGCCGCGCAACGCCGAGAACTCGATCGGAGCTTTGAAGCAGGCGGGCGTGCAGGCGTTCGCGCTGGAGGCCATCCCGCGGATCTCGCGGGCGCAGGCGATGGACGCCTTGTCGTCGCAGGGCAACGTGGCCGGCTACAAGGCGGTGCTGCTGGCGGCCTCGGAGGCGACCCGGTTCTTCCCGATGCTGACGACGGCCGCCGGAACGGTGAAGCCGGCCACGGTGCTGGTGCTCGGGGTCGGGGTGGCCGGTCTGCAGGCGCTGGCGACGGCCAAGCGGCTCGGTGCCCGCACCACCGGTTACGACGTGCGGCCCGAGGTGGCCGATCAGGTGCGCTCGGTGGGCGCGCAATGGCTCGACATCGGGATCGACGCGGCCGGTGAGGGCGGATACGCCCGCGAGCTGACCGACGAGGAGCGCGCGCAGCAGCAGCAGGCGCTGGAGAAGGCCATCAGCGGTTTCGACGTCGTGATCACCACGGCGCTGGTCCCGGGCCGGCCCGCCCCGCGGTTGGTGACCGCCGCGGCCGTGGAGGCGATGAAGCCCGGCAGCGTGGTGGTGGACCTGGCCGGCGAGACCGGCGGCAACTGCGAGCTCACCGAACCCGGCAAGACGGTCGTCAAGCACGACGTCACCATCGCGTCGCCGCTGAACCTGCCGGCGACGATGCCCGAGCACGCCTCCGAGCTCTACAGCAAGAACATCACCGCTTTGCTGGACTTGCTGCTCACCGACGGCAAGCTGGCGCCGGACTTCGACGACGAGGTCATCGCGGACTCCTGTGTGACGCGGGACTGAGAGGACTACATGTACGACGAACTGTTGGCCAACGTGGCGATCCTGGTGCTGTCCGGGTTCGTCGGGTTCGCGGTCATCTCCAAGGTGCCCAACACGCTGCACACGCCGCTGATGTCGGGCACCAACGCCATCCACGGCATCGTGGTGCTGGGCGCGCTGGTGGTGTTCGGCTCGGTCGACCACCCCTCGCTGGCGGTGCAGATCATCCTGTTCGTGGCCGTCGTGTTCGGCACCCTGAACGTCATCGGCGGGTTCATCGTCACCGACCGGATGCTGGGCATGTTCAAGGGCAAGAAGAAACCGGTACCCGCCGCGAGTGAGGAGCCGGCCGCCAAATGAACTACTTGGTCATCGGCCTGTACATCATTTCGTTCGCCCTGTTCATCTACGGCCTGATGGGCCTGACCGGGCCCAAAACGGCGGTGCGGGGCAACCTGATCGCCGCGGTGGGCATGGCGATCGCGGTGGCCGCGACGCTGGTCAAGATCCGCCACACCGACCAATGGGTGCTGATCATCGCCGGCCTGGTGGTGGGCGTGGTGCTCGGTGTCCCGCCGGCGCGCTACACCAAGATGACGGCGATGCCGCAGCTGGTGGCGTTCTTCAACGGCGTCGGCGGCGGCACCGTCGCGCTGATCGCGCTGTCGGAATTCATTGAGACGCAAGGCTTTTCGGCGTTCCAGCACGGTGAGTCGCCGACCGTGCACATCGTGGTGGCGTCGTTGTTCGCCGCGGTCATCGGCTCGATCTCGTTCTGGGGATCGATCATCGCGTTCGGCAAGCTGCAGGAGATCATCTCGGGCGCACCGATCGGTTTCGGCAGGGCGCAGCAGCCGGTCAACCTGCTGCTGCTGGTCGCCGCGGTGGCCGCCGCGGTGGTGGTCGGGGTGCACGCCCATCCCGGCACCGGCGGGGCGTCCCTGTGGTGGATGATCGGGCTGCTGGCCGCGGCCGGCGTGCTGGGCCTGATGGTGGTGCTGCCCATCGGCGGCGCCGACATGCCGGTCGTCATCTCGCTGCTCAACGCGATGACGGGGTTGTCTGCCGCGGCCGCCGGTCTGGCGCTGAACAACACCGCGATGATCGTGGCCGGCATGATCGTCGGCGCGTCCGGCTCGATCCTGACGAACCTGATGGCCAAGGCCATGAACCGCTCGATCCCCGCGATCGTCGCCGGCGGCTTCGGCGGCGGCGGGGTGGCCCCCAGTGGCGACGGCGGGGGAGACAAGACCGTCAAGGCCACCTCGGCCGCGGACGCCGCGATCCAGATGGCCTACGCCAACCAGGTGATCGTGGTGCCGGGCTACGGCCTGGCCGTGGCGCAGGCGCAGCACGCGGTGAAGGACATGGCGGCCCTGCTGGAGGACAAGGGCGTGGAGGTCAAGTACGCCATCCACCCGGTCGCCGGCCGGATGCCCGGGCACATGAACGTGTTGCTGGCCGAGGCCGAGGTCGACTACGACGCCATGAAGGACATGGACGACATCAACGACGAGTTCGCGCGCACCGACGTCGCGATCGTCATCGGCGCCAACGACGTCACCAACCCGGCGGCCCGCAACGACGCGTCCAGCCCGATCTACGGCATGCCGATCCTCAACGTGGACAAGGCGAAGTCGGTGATCGTGCTGAAGCGGTCGATGAACTCCGGGTTCGCGGGTATCGACAACCCGCTGTTTTATGGCGAGGGCACCAGCATGCTGTTTGGCGACGCGAAGAAGTCGGTGACCGAGGTCGCCGAGGAACTCAAAGCGCTGTAAAGACTGCGGTCCTCCGCGCCGGGGCTAAACGGGCGGGTAGGCCGGCGGCGGGTACCCGTTGCCGTCGGTGACACCGCGCAAGCCCCAGGTGAGGTACCGCATGAAGAACTCGATCTCGTCGCTTCCGTCGTAATCCGGGCTCGGATCCATCGGTCCCACCTCTCGAATCTCGTTCGAAGAGGAGTCTAGTCGCATGCCCGTCGACGTGACACCCGGCGTTTTTGCTTAAACTGTCCAACCAGTTGATTGATAGTTATTCTTGGCCGAACCGGGCCTGGCCTGCCCGTACCGACGATAGTGAGAACAGATGCCCACCGACAGCGTCACACCCAATGGGCAAACGCGGCGCGAAGAGCTGCTGGCCGTCGCCACCAAGCTGTTCGCGGCGCGCGGCTATCACGGCACCCGGATGGACGACGTGGCCGACGTGATCGGCCTGAACAAGGCGACCGTCTACCACTATTACGCCAGCAAGTCGCTGATTCTGTTCGACATCTACCGCCAGGCCGCCGAGGGCACGCTGGCCGCCGTGCACGACGACCCGTCCTGGACCGCGCGCGAGGCGCTCTACCAGTACACCGTCCGGCTGCTGACCGGCATCGCCAGCGATCCCGAGCGCGCCGCGGTGTACTTCCAGGAGCAGCCCTACATCACCGAGTGGTTCACCAGCGAGCAGGTCGCCGAGGTCCGCGAGAAGGAAGCGCAGGTCTACCACCACGTGCACGGCCTGATCGACCGCGGGATCGCCAGCGGCGAGTTCTACCAGTGCGATTCGCACGTGCTGGCGCTGGGCTACATCGGCATGACGCTGGGTAGCTATCGCTGGCTGCGGCCCAGCGGGCGGCGCTCCGCCAAGGAGATCGCGGCGGAGTTCAGCACGGCGCTGCTGCGCGGACTGATCCGCGACGAGGCGATCCGCACGACGTCTCCGCTGGGTCCTTAACCGCGCAGGTGCTTGTCGAGGAACGCGAGCTGGTCGGCGACCACCCGCTCGAACGCGTCGTCGACGTAGATCGCGAAATGGCCCTCCGGATACAGCTTGACCTCGCCGCGGGGCGCTCTGGCCGCGTGGCGCAGCGTCGCCGCCGCGGGGGCCACCGAGTCGGCCTCGCACACGCAGAACAGGATCGGGCAACCGATCTTCGGTGTCAGGCGTCCCGGGCGATAGGTGAAGACCTGCAACGCGATTCGGGCGGCGACCTCGTTGCGTACGTCGGCGCCGTCGGGCACCAGCCGCAGGTAGCCCTCGTACGCGTCGGGCGTGTTCATCAACGCGACCTCGCCGGGCCGCCCCGCCGTCGCGACCATCACCGGTGGCCCGCCCCGCTTGCTCGCGAGCACGTCGCGCACCGCCCGCGCGGTGATGCGCGCGGTGATCAGAGGGTTGGTGATGGTGCGCGCGGACGCGATGCCGTCGGTGAAGGGGCACTGGGCGACGGCCGCGGCGATGCCCGGCAGCCGCGCCGCCGTCGCGATCACGTGACCGCCGGCAAAAGAGGTGCCCCACAACGCGATTCGAGCGGGATCGACACCCGGCAGGGTGCGCGCGTAGTCGACGGCCGCGGCCCAGTCGGCGAGCTGCATGCCGACGTCGAGGACCTGACGGGGCCGGCCCCCGCTGTCGCCGAAGTTGCGGTAGTCGAACACCAGGCACGCGTAGCCGGCCGCGCTGAAGCGTTCGGCGTAGGCGTCCAGGCGCATGCTCCGCACGGCGCCCAGGCCGTGGGCCATCACCAGCAGCGGCGCGGGGCCGTCGCCCGGCGGGCGGTAGAGCCAGGCGCTGATCAGGTCGTCGCCGGACGGGAACCGAAGGTCTTCGCGTGTGGTCATCAACGGTTGATTCTGCCCCCGCGGTCCACGGGCGGTCCGCAGGTATGCGCGCCCAAATTAATGGACTAGTGTCTAGAAACGTTTTGAGCGCTCAACGGACGGAGACTGTCATGGCGATCCGCGTCGCGCACGTCGGTACCGGCAACGTCGGTGGGCTGGCCCTCGCCGAACTGATCACCAACCCGCAGTTCGAGCTGACCGGGGTGTGCGTCTCCAACCCGGAAAAGGTGGGTATGGACGCGGGCGAGCTGTGCGGCGTCGGCCTGGACGCCGGCGTGGTGACGGGCGTCGCGGCCGTCGACGACCTGGACGCCATCATCGCCACCAAGCCCGAGTGCGTCGTCTACTGCGCGATGGGCGACACCAGGCTGCCCGAGGCCATGGCCGACGTCATGCGCATCCTGGCCGCCGGCATCAACGTCGTCGGATCCTCGCCGGGGCTGCTGCAGTACCCGTGGGGCGTGATGCCCGACAAATACATCGCCCGCGTGGAAGACGCTGCCAAGCAAGGCAATTCAAGTATCTTCATCAGCGGCGTCGACCCCGGGTTCGCCAACGACCTGATCCCGTTCGCGCTCGCCGGGACGTGTCAGCGCATCGAGCAGGTGCGCTGCATGGAGATTCACGACTACGCGTCCTACAACGGCACCGAGGTCATGGACTACATGGGATTCGCCAAGCCCATGGACGAGATCCCGATGCTGCTGCAGCCGGGCATCCTCAGCATCGCCTGGGGCACCGCGATCCGTCAGCTGGCGGCCGGCCTGGGCATCGAGGTCGACGAGATCACCGAGTCCTACCAGCGCGAGCCCGCGCCCGAGGACTTCGACATCGCGGTCGGCCACGTCGCCAAGGGGACCGTGGCCGTGCTGCAGTTCGAGATCCGCGGCATGGTCAAGGGCCACCCCGCCATCGTCATCGAGCACGTCACCCGGCTGCGGCCCGACCTGCGCCCGGACCTGCCCCAGCCCGCCGCGGGCGACGGCTCCTACCGCGTCGAGATCACCGGCGAACCCTCCTACGCGGTCGACATCATTCCCAGCAGCCGCAAGGGCGACCACAATCACGCCGCGATCGCGGGCGCCGCGGGCCGCGTCGTCAACGCCATCCCGGCGGTGATCGCGGCGCCCCCCGGCATCCGGACCACGCTCGACCTGCCGCTGGTCACCGGAAAAGGCCTTTACGCACCAAGCACTTTGGTGACCAGTTAATCGAAAGGAGACCCAGGTGGGTCGCGTTGACGGAAAAGTTGCACTGATCAGTGGCGCCGCCGGTGGGATGGGCGCCGAAGACGCGCGCCTGCTCGTCGAGGAGGGCGCCAAGGTTGTCATCGGCGACATCCTCGACGACCAGGGCAAGGCGCTGGCCGACGAGATCGGGGAATCCGCGCGCTATGTACACCTCGACGTCACCCAGCCCGACCAGTGGGAAGCCGCGGTCGCGACCGCGGTCGGCGAATTCGGCAAGCTCGACGTTTTGGTCAACAACGCCGGCACCGTCGCGCTCGGCCCGCTCAGGAGCTTCGATCTGGCCAAGTGGCAGAAGGTCATTGACGTCAATCTGACCGGAACATTCCTGGGCATGCGGGTGGCCGTCGACCCGATGATCGCGGCCGGCGGTGGCTCGATCATCAACGTGTCGTCGATCGAGGGCCTGCGCGGTGCGCCCATGGTGCACCCGTATGTCGCATCCAAGTGGGGAGTGCGGGGCCTGGCCAAGTCGGCCGCCCTGGAGCTGGCAAAGCACAACATCCGGGTCAACTCCATACACCCCGGCTTCATTCGCACCCCGATGACCAAGCATCTGCCCGAGGACATGGTGACCGTCCCGCTGGGCCGGCCCGGGCAAGTGCGGGAGGTCGCAACGTTCGTGCTGTTTTTGGCCAGCGACGAATCGTCGTATGCCACCGGCAGCGAGTTCGTCATGGACGGCGGCCTGATCACCGACGTGAACCACAAGGACTTGTTCTAGTGCGGTGCTATAACCGCAATCATGCTGCGTAGGCTGGCCGGCCTGGTCGGATCGAATCACGTCGTCACCGACCCCGACGTGCTGGCGGCGCGCAGCGTCGACCACACCGGCCGCTACCGCGGGCGGGCGAGCGCGCTGGTGCGGCCCGGCTCGGCCGAGCAGGTCGCCGAGGTGCTGCGGGTGTGCCGCGACGCCGGCGCGCACGTGACGGTGCAGGGCGGCCGGACCTCGCTGGTGGCCGGCACCGTCCCCGAACACGACGACGTGTTGCTGTCCACCGAGCGGCTGCACGCCATCGGTGACGTCGACACCGTCGAGAGCCGCATCGAGGTCGGCGCCGGAGCCACCCTGGCCGCGGTGCAACGGGCCGCGGCCGCGGCCAATCTCGTGTTCGGTGTGGACCTGTCCGCCCGCGACACGGCGACCGTCGGCGGCATGGCGTCGACCAACGCCGGCGGCCTGCGCACCGTCCGGTACGGCAACATGGGTGAGCAGGTGATCGGCGTCCAGGTCGCGCTGCCCGACGGCTCGCTGCTGCGCCGCCACAGCCGGGTGCGCCGGGACAACACCGGCTATGACCTTCCGGCGCTGTTCGTGGGCGCCGAGGGCACGCTCGGCGTCATCACCGGGCTGGATCTGCGGCTGCACGCCATCCCCCCGCACCGGGTGACCGCCATCTGCGGATTCGCCGACCTCGACGCGCTGGTTTCCGCCGGCCGGATCTTCCGCGACGTGGACGGCATCGCGGCCCTGGAATTGATCGACGGCCGGGCCGCCGCGCTGACCCGCGAGCATCGCGGCGTGGGGGCCCCCGTCACCGGGGACTGGCTGCTGCTGGTGGAGTTGGCCGCCGACCACGACCAGACCGAGCGCCTCGCCGGCCTGCTCGAGAACGTGCCCATGTGCGGCGAACCGGCGGTGGGCGTGGATCTTGCCGCGCAGCAACGGTTGTGGCAGGTGCGCGAATCACTGGCCGAGGTGCTCGGCGTGTACGGGCCGCCGCTGAAGTTCGACGTGTCGCTGCCGCTGTCGGCGATCAGCGAATTCGAAAGGCACGCCGTCGAATTGGTCAGCACCCACGCCCCCGGGGCGCTGCCGGTGCTGTTCGGGCATATCGGCGAGGGTAACCTGCACCTGAACGTATTGCGTTGCCCGGGCGAGCAAGAGCGGCACCTCTATGAGCCGATGATGGACCTCATCGCCCGCTGTGGCGGCAACGTCAGCTCCGAGCACGGCGTCGGCAGCCGCAAGCGGCCCTACCTCGGCATGTCACGCGAACCCGCCGACATCGCCGCGATGCGCACCCTCAAGGCGGCGCTGGACCCGACCGGCTACCTCAACGCCGCGGTGCTGTTCGAGTAGCGCGCCTTCGCGAGCCTCTCGTTACCGACGCTGCTACTCGGGAAACGCGCTGCCAGTTACAGTTTCGCGGGGCTAGGACGAGCCCTTGATGCCGACCGCGTGGCGCAGCTGCGCCAGAAACTGGTCGGCGTCGTCGCTGCGCACGATGTAGTGCGAGATCGCGATCCGGATCACCGTCGCCGCCTTCACCGCGGAGTTGGGCCCGGGCAGGTGCCGCTGCAAGCCCTCGCGCATCTGCGGGATCACCCACGAGAACTGGGCGATGGTGTGCTCGGGCTCGACGTCGACCATGCGCACGCCGGAGTACGAATGCTGGTAATCGACGATGAACCGCAGCACGGCGTCGAGCTTGTCCACGCCCTTGAGGCCCGCGGTGGCCTTCACGAGGCCGCTTTCGAAGATCTGTCGCTCGTAGGCCGAAAACGCCGACAGCAACTCCTCTTTGGACGCGAACCAGCGGTACAGCGTCGGGCGGGAGACGCCCGCCTGGGTGGCCACGTCGGACAGGCTCAGCTTGGTCTTGCCGTTGCGGCCGAGCACCTCGGCGGTGGCCGCCAGAATGCGCTGACGGGTCGAGGTGTCAGTGTCGGCGATCGTCGTCGCCCGGATCGGGTGGCTCATGTTTTCGCCTCCACGTTAGGCCCGAGGCGGGCGCCGGCGCACCAGCACCGACTGCTGGATGGCGCCGACCGCGCCCTGTTCGTCGAACAATGTGCCGATCGTCGTCCCGATCCCGTCCGGCCCGTAACTGGTTTCCGCCCTGATCCCGATCCAATCACCATCGGGGACACGAAACACGTGCACGGCCAGATCGGTGTTGAGGAAGGTCCATTTGGTGATGTCCAGCTTGCTGCCGATGCCGTTGGCGCAGTCGGCGACCGCGAACAGCCGTTCCAGCTGGGTCATGGGCTCGCCGTTGACCAGGTCGACGGTCGGGTTGATCCACGATTCGCCCGGGCCTTCGCTCAGCGGCTCGGTCAGCCACAGCCACTCGAGGCTGTGCACGTAGTTGCGGTCCCAGTCCTTGGCCTTGAGGTTGCGGTCGTGGGCCTCGGCCCTCGGCCGGGGCAGGGGAGCCGCGGCGTGCGCGAGCTCCTCGGTGTCCTGGTGCTGCAACCGCCAACCGGTGGCGCGCGCCACCGGCCGGGGCGCGCCGTCGGGACCCGGCGCCAGCATCTCGGCGCTGACGAGTTCGATCTGCTTGCCGGGCCGTTGCACCTGCGAGCGGACCCACAGGTCGCCCTCGGCCGGTACCCCGCCCAGCAGGTCGATCACGACCCGGGACAGGCGGGTGTCGTCGCGCTGTTCGCAGCGCTCCAGCGCCCGGACCAGCAGCCCCGACACCGGACCACCGTGCTGGATCGCCGCCGACCAGGTGCCGCGCGCCAGGTCGGTCGCCCGGAACTTCTCGCCCGGCGCGTCGGCCGGGTCGATCAGCTCGTAGTAGGCGTCGGTCATCGTCAACCTCTTCGGGGGTCAGGGCAGGCCGGCGCCGGGAGTGGTCACCGTGACGGCGTCCAGCCGGGAAAGCCGGGTGCCGGCCAGGCGCTGAGGATAGGCGTCCGTGCTCGACAACAGAAACAGGGTGCGGCGCTGCGGGCCGCCGAGGGCGCAGGCGATGGCGACCCGGTCGCCCATGTCGATCCGGTCGGTCACGTTCCCGCCGGCCACGATCCGCTCGAACTGGTGGGCCAGGGTCATCGACGTCCACACCCCGCCCTCGGCGTCGAGCGCGATGCCGTCGGGCGGCCCGTCCAGGCCGTCGGCGAAGATCCGGCGGTCGGTCAGCCCACCGTCGCCGCCGATCGAAAACGCGGTCAGCCGCCGGCCCGTTGACTCGGCGACGATCAGCGTCTCGCGGTCCGGGGTGATCACCATCCCGTTGGGGAAGTCGAGATCCTCGGCGACGACGGTCGCGCTGTCGTCGGGGTCGAGGCGGACGATGACGCCGCCGCGCAGCGCCTGGCATCCGATGTAGGCGCGGCCCACGTCGTCGATGACCATGTCACCGAGGTTGGCCGGCGCCACGTCGGCGAGATCGGCGATGGTGGCGACGCTTTCGCCGTCGTAGCGCAGCACCCGCCGGTCCTCGGTCGACGCGATCAGCAGCGAGCCGTCGGGACGGAAACCCAAGCCCGACGGCGAGTGCCCGGGCAGCGGCAGCGTGGTCAGCGAGCCCCCCATGGTCGAGGTGTGGACCGCCTCGCCTAGCATGTCGGAGAACCACAGCAGGCCCTCGAACCAGCGCGGCCCCTCGCCGAAGCAGAACCCGTTGGCCAGCGGCTCGGGGATCATCCGCTCATGCCTTTGGCCAACCTTCCGCTTTACAAAACACCGAAAAAGTGTCACGCACCGCGGGTACCGGTGTCAATCTGCCGACCGGGCGAGTTCTCGTGCGACGGCCTCGTGGTAGGCGTCGATCTTCGCCGGGTTGGCCTGGATGAAGAGCTGATCGGGCAGGGGCGCGTGCTTGTACGCCTCGATCGTCATGGTCCGGGAGAACAGCGTGACGTCCTGGCCCGGCCGGGTGAAGCGGTACGACACGGTGATCCTGCCCTCCATGCCGCCGTTCCCGTCGCGGTCATGGCCCAGGCTGCCGATCGAGGTGAACACGAACAGCGTCGGCCGCACGGCGGCGGCCAGCTGCCAGCGGAAGATCCGGTCGCCGTCGGGCCCCGCTTCCTCCCAGGTGTCACCCACCTTGAGGGGTAGGTCGGGCAACCCGCCGATGTGCGCGCTGCCGGGGTAGGTCTTGGTCCAGTTCAACGGGTTGGTGACGAAGTCGTAGACGGTCTCGGCGGACTGCGTGAACGCGGTCTCCGAAGTGGTGGTCACGATGCCCAATGGCGTTGCCTCCCTGCGCTTTTCGTCGGCGGGCTGGTCCGCCGGGCCGCGGTCTTGTTAGCCAAGCTTTACAAATCCTACTCAAAGTGTCACGCTGAGCCCTGAGCTGCTAGCGCGAGAGGTGGAGCGGATTTGACGAAAGCTTCCGAGGAGTCTCAGCAGACCGAGTGGACGGTGCAAGGCCTGCTGGATCTGTTTGACGTGCAGGCCGACGGGCAGGACCGGTTCACCGGCGAGACCGGCATCGCCGGCGGCGACGAACGTCAGGTGGTGGAGGGCACCCAGGTGCTCGCCCAGGCGATTGTCGCGGTGGCCAAACGATTCCCGGACAAGTCGGTGCGCTCGGCGCACGCGGTGTTCTCCCGAGCCGTGACCGTCGGCCCGCCGATCGAGCTGATCCTCGACGTCGTGGCCGAGGGCCGGTCCACCGCCACCGCCGTCGTGGCCGTGCACCAGAACGGCCGCCGGTGCCTGAGCATCACGGTGCTGGCCGACGTCCCGACCGCGGACGTCATCCGTCACCACCTGCCGCGCCCCGAGGTGGCCGCGCCGGCCGACGCCAACCCCTCACCGATGCCGATGGTCGGCCGCGAGCTGCGCCTGGTGGACGTCGTCGACGTCAACAGCCCCGACGAGGTCGGCCCGCCGGAGCTCTACGCGTGGCTGCACTACGACCCCATCCCGACCCGCGACGACCTGGCCAAGGCGCTGCTGGCGTACTTCACCGGCCACCTGGGGATCTCCACCACCATGCGCGCGCACGAGGGCATCGGCACCGCCCAGGCGCACCTGACCGTGTCCACCGCGCCGATGAGCATCTCGGTCGCCTTCCACGAGCCGGCGCGCTGGAGCGGCTGGCTGCTCTACACCCACGAGAGCACCCAGGTGGGCGCGGGAATGTCGTACGTGCGCGGCACCGTGCACGCCGAGGAGGGGGAGCTGCTGGCGTCGTTCTCCCAGGAGGCGCTGATCCGCCCGCTGCGGACCAGCGACACCGCGATCGATTCCCGCGCGCGTTTCTGACGGCTGGAAAAGTCAGATGCGCTTCACCATCACCCACCCGATGCACAGCCATCCCTACAACCCGGAATTGGTGAGTGGGGACGGCATCGGCAAGGTGGCCGCGGCCACCGAAGCGGCCGGGATCCACGGCTTCGGCTTCACCGATCACCCCGCGCCGTCGCAGCGGTGGCTGGACGCGGGCGGGCATGACGCGTTAGACCCTTTCGTCGCACTGGGTTTCGCCGCCGCCACCACCTCCACCCTGCGGCTGATCCCCAACATCGTCGTGCTGCCGTACCGAAACCCGTTCGTGGTGGCCAAGTCCGGCGCCACCCTGGATCTGCTATCCGGCGGCCGCTTCACCCTCGCGGTGGGCGTGGGCTACCTCAAGCGCGAGTTCGCGGCGCTGGGCGTCAGCTACGACGAGCGCGCCGAGTTGTTCGAGGAAGCGCTGCAGGTGATCCGGGCCGTCTGGACCGAAGACGACATCTCCTTTGAGGGCAAGCACTTCAGCGCGCGCGGCATCACCGCGCATCCCCGGCCGCTGAGCAGCCCGCACCCGCCGATCTGGATCGGCGGCAACACCACCGCGTCGCGCCAGCGGGTGGCACAGTACGGCGACGGCTGGTGCCCGTTTCCCGCCCCGCCCCAGTTGGCGCAGACCGCCGGCACGGCCACCATCGATTCGGTGCAAAAGCTCGCCGAGGGCATCGAGGACCTGCGACGCAGATGCGATGCGGCGGGCCGGGATTGGTCGGCGATCGACATCACCTTCACCAACTTCGAGGGCGGCAGCCCCGCCGATGACGCGTTCAACGCCGACGCGTACCTCGACGGCCTGGACAGGCTGGCGAAGCTGGGGGTGACGTGGGTCAGTGTCCACCTGCCCGGCGACAGCATGACGCACGCACTCGAGACCCTCGACCGTTTCCGCACCCTCGTGATCGACGCGGCCTGAATGGACTTCTCCCGCGTCGCGCTCTCACCCGAGGACCAGGATTTCTACGATCAGTTCCGGGAGTTCATCGCCGAGCACGTCACCGATGAGGTGCGGCGGCGTGACCGGGAGACCGGTGAAAACTTCAGTGAACCGGTGCATTTGGCGTTGGGCGAAGCCGGTTATCTGGAATCGGACTGGAAGCTGGAGTCCGAGGGCGGCTTCAATCCGGTGCGCCGCCGGATCTTTCACCTCGAGATCGGTCGCGCCCACGCCCCGTGGTTCCACTGGGGCACCACGGCGGTCGTCGCGCGGTTGGTGCAGCAGTTCGGGGCGCCCGAACTCGTCGACGCGGTGCTGCCGGGCGTGCTGTCCGGTGAGATCCGGCTCTGCCTGGGCTACACCGAACCCGAGGGCGGCTCCGACGTCGCCACCTGCAAGACGCGCGCCGTGCGCGACGGCGATGCGTGGGTCATCAACGGGTCCAAGATGTTCACCTCGAACGCGCAGAACGCCAAGTACGTCTTCCTGCTCACCAACACCGATCCGCAGGGACCCAAGCACAAGAACCTGACCATGTTTCTGGTGCCGCTGGATTCGGAGGGCATCGAGATCCAGGGCATCCGCACGCTGGATGGTGACCGCACCAACATCGTGTACTACAGCGACGTGCGGGTCGATGACCTCTACCGGATCGGCGAGGTCAACGGCGGCTGGACGGTGATGCGGTTCGCCCTCGACGCCGAACACGGCATCACCGAGGTCCAAGACCATGGCCTGCAGAACATTTCGATGCTCTCCGAACACGGCCAGCTGATGGCCGAGGCGGCCGACGGAGTCGCGGCCATCCTGGCCACGCCCGACGCCGACGGGCGCCGCCCGATCGACGACGAGGCGACGAAATACCGCCTCGGGCGCGCCATGGCTCGGATCGAGGCGGCCATGTCGACTCCCGGGATGTACGGGCGCGTGGGCCTCATCCAGACCATGCGGGAGGTCTCCCAGGAATTGATGGACCTGCTGGGGACGGCCTCGGCATTGCCCACCGACACAACGGGTTCCGCGGACGACGGTGCCATCGAGTTCATCTTCCGCCACGGCGTGCCCGCCGGAATCTACGGCGGCACCATGGAGGTGTTCCGCAACATGATCGCCCAGCACGAGCTGGGGCTCGGGCGTCCCAGCTACGGCCGCTGACTTTTGCCGCGAGAGTGTCACCACCGACGGTGGCACCCGGGAGATGCGTTGCCAGTTACACTCTCGCGGGATCGCGGGGGCCACCGGGCAGCTCGGCGAGCACGTCGGCGCGGGTGTCGTCGAAGCTGAGGAATCCCTTGATCGGCAGGCTTTCCGGCGGCGGATCGGGATAACACCAGGCGACGTCCTCGACGACGCGCTCACCCGAGACCAACGACCAATACGTCGCAAAGCCCTTGTAGTTGCAGTAACTCGACGTCTCGGAGCGCACCAGCAGATCGGTGCGCACGTGCGCCGGGTCGACATACAACCTCGGCTCGAGCGCCGTCTCGAAGAGGATCGTCGTGTCGTCGGTGTCGACCAGCGTGGTGCCGCCGACGCGGACGCGCAGGCGGCGCTGCGTCGGACGGCAGTCGACGCGGTGATACGGATTGGGCGGATAGTGCACGAGTTTGCGCCCCTCCTCGAACCACGTGTCCACCGCGTCCCAGGGAACGTGAACGAAACCGGGGGCCTCCGGCTCGGGCTCATTCGGCAGGTCGCCGACGTCGTCGGGCGCGAAGACGTAGCTCAGCGGTCGGCCCCGCCGGTGCACCATCAGCGCCCGCTCTGTGTCGATCACCAGCCGCCCGTCCTTGACCGCCTGCACGCGCCGGGGATGCGGCTCGACGTACACAATCCCTTCTGGCCCGTCGGGTATCGCGGGCGAGAAGCGCCCCGCCGGATCGCTGCTGAGCGGTCCCCGCCCGGCCACCAGAGTCATGCGTTCCTCCCGGTTGCAACCACTCATCTAGCTCCCGCGTAGGCCATTGTGGTGCACACCGGCCTCGATCCGACAGACCCGGTTAGGGCGGGAGCCCGACCGCAGCGCGGCCGAGTAAGCGTGGCGGCATTCGGATTCGTGATTGCGAGTCAGGATGTGACGGGATCTCCGGGTGCGAGCAGGGCCGCGTACTGCTGCTCGAGCAGCTTGGCGACGCCCACCTGCCAGCGCTGCGCCAACGAACGCGACATCGGGTCGGGAAAGATCTCGTCGTCGCCGTTCTCCAGCCCGTCGAAGATGCCTTGTGCCACGGATTGCGTTGAGGCCTTGGGGATGTCGAGGCCTCGGGTCATGTCGGTGTCGACGGGACCGGTCAGCACCGCATGAACCCGCACGCCCCGCCCGGCCAGGATGACACGCAGCGATTGCGTGAGGGAGAACGCCGCGGCCTTGGAGATCGAATACGCCGGGATCAGCGGCAACGGCGCCAGGGCGTTCACCGACAGGTTGTTGACGATCGATCCCCCGGATCGCGTCAGCATCGGCAGGAAGGCCTGAATCACGTCGTACGTGCCGAGCAGATTCACCGCAAGGTGCGTCCGCAGTGCGGAGGCGTCGCCGAGATCGTCGTACACCGCCAGGCCGGCGTTGTTGACCAGGACATCGAGCGAGTCGACCCTGGCCACGGCCCGCCGAATCTGCGCGGGGTCGGTGATGTCGAGGGCCAGCGGTGTCACGCGGGAATCGCCGTTGCCGGCCAAGGCCTTCCGGGTGCCGACGTACACCCGTCGGGCGCCCCGGCGTAAGGCCTCCGCGACCAGCGCGGCGCCGATGCCACGATTTCCCCCGGTGATCAGCACCGTCCTGCATGAGATTGTGGCCACGATGACGGCCTCCTTCATTGATTGGTGTCGGATTGGGCAGGCCGCATAGGTGAGGTGGCTTGCCGCGGCCAGTCGTTGCGCGACGCCCGCATGTATTCCGATACACGGGGCCACCCAGATTCATCGGCGGGCAGATCAGAACGGCGAACCGGATGACCCGGTGGCAACGGGCGGCCGGCGCAGGGAGTAGGAACTTACGCATGGCGGGACCGGTGGAAGGCGTCAAGGTCGTCGAACTCGGGGTGTGGGTGGCCGGACCGGCCGCCGGCGGCATCCTGGCGGACTGGGGCGCCGACGTGATCAAGATCGAGCCGCCGACGGGCGACCCGGCGCGCATGTTCGGCCGCATGCTGGGCTGCGACATGGGCCTCAACCCGCCCTTCGAAATGGACAACCGCTCCAAGCGCAGCGTGGTCCTCAATCTCGGCACCGACGCGGGCCGCGCCACCGCGTTCGAATTGCTCGCCGGCGCAGACGTTTTCCTGACCAACGTGCGACCCGGCGCGCTGCAGCGTCTGGGGCTGGACTTCGAGTCGGTGTCGGCGGCCAACCCCCGCCTGGTCTACGGGCTCATCACCGGGTATGGCGAAAACGGGCCGGACGCCGATCGCGCCGCCTTCGACGTGGCCGCGTTCTGGTCCCGGGCCGGGGTGGCCCACCTGCTCACCCGGCCAGGCGAGACGCCCCCGTTTCAGCGCGGCGGCATGGGCGACCACTCCGCCGGGATGACGATGGCCGCGGCGGTGTGCGCGGCGCTGCTGGCGCGCGAACGCACCGGGGCGGGCCAGCTGGTGACCACCTCGCTGTACCGGCAGGGCGCCTACACCGTGAGCTTCGACCTGAACACCTATCTGATGAGCGGCCAGCCGATCGCGATCGGGCAGCGCGAATCGATGGGCAACCCGTGCATGAACAACTACGCCGCCCAAGACGGGCGCCGGTTCTGGATCGTCGGCCTGGAGCCCGAGCGGCACTGGCCGGCGCTGTGCCGCGCGGTGGGACGGCCCGAATGGCGCGACGACCCGCGGTTCGCCGATGCCCGATCCCGTGCGGCCAACTCGGCGGCGCTGATTGCCGCCCTGGACGAGATCTTCGCGACGCGCCCGCTCGACGAATGGGCGCAGGTCTTCGCCGGCGAACCGGATTTCTTCTGGTCACCGGTCAACACCCTCGAGGACGTCGTGGCCGACGAGCAGTTCCACGCCGCGGGTGGCATCGTCGACGTGCCCGACGGGGAGGCGGCCGTGCCGATGGTGGCCACGCCCGCGGATTTTCACGGCACCCCCTGGGCACCGCGTTCTGCGGCACCAGAACTCGGGCAGCACACCGAGGAAGTCCTGGCCGACCTCGAGGCGCGCCGCGGTTCGTAACGGCCCGCGAGGACCTTTACAAATTTCGCCGGAAGTGTCACGCTGTCCGGTGAGTCGCTTCACCCGACGCGTGCAGCGGCTCCAGCCCTTGAGAAAGCCCATGACAAGTGCTTGAGGCCCGCCAACGGAGTCGTTGGGGCCGTGGTGAGGAATGGATCGATGGTCGCTCCAACGTTCGACATCAGCAAGACCGACGCCGCCCGAGCAACCCAGGCCACCAGTGATGGCCTGCGCTATCGACTGGACGTCGTCGCCGCCAGCGCCGTCGACGTCGTGCAATCGGCCGGGGGGTGGCTCTACGACCGGGCGATGGCCGGCTGGGAGGTGACGGTCCTGCTGCCCCAGGGCCGCGACACCCGATCGCTGCGGATCCTGGGGGTGCGGGTTGCCGACCTCGAGTCGTCCCTGGCCGCGCTGGGGGCGGGCTCGACCAGCCTGGCCGTCAGCGCGGACGCCTTCACCGCCGACGCCCGGGTGCGTGACGCCGTGCTCGAGTCGCTGGACAACCGGCTGACGGAAGTCGCGTTGTGGGGCGACGGGTGGCCCCTGGGAGTGCATCGCGCCACGACCCGCGCCCAGCACCTGCTCAGCGGTGCGGCGCGCATGTTCAAGGGCTATGCGCTTGCGGCAGCGGGCATTTCGGACGCCACGGTCGCCCCCATCGAAACACTGCTGTGCGACGTGGGGTCGGGGGCCGACTCCGAGCTGATCCGGCTCGACTAGGCCCATGAAGAAGTACCACAAACACGCGCTGCTCTACCTGCACGAGACGATCTCGCTGGGATCCGGACGCAGCGACCGGTTCACCGAGATCTTCGCCGACACCTACCAGCCGATGATGGAGCAACTGGGCGCCCGGTTGTTCGCGATCTGGGAGTCCACCGCGTACAACGGGCACTGGCCGCAGGTGACGGTCATCTGGGAGATCGACGGGTTCGCCGACTACGCCAGGATCGGCGCGGCCCAGGCCCGCGGCGGCAGTCATGAGGCCGCGGCCGGAAAATGGTCGGCGTTTCTGGCCGACCTCGGCGCCTCGGGCGAGGGCCGCATCATGTACGCCGGACCCAGCAACAGGACGCTCGCCCAGCTGCGTGAGGCGAATTTCACTGCGCCGCTGGTGATTCAGGAGATCATGCAGACCAAGCCGGGCCGCCAGGACGACTACATCCGGGAGCTCGAGCGGCTCTACGTGCCGTGGTCGGAACGCACCGGAAAACGCTGGCTCGGTTCGTTCACCACGACCTTCCGCTTCAACGAGGTCATCCACTACTGGGCGCTGGACGGGGGCTGGGACTGCTTCGCCGAGCACTACCCCTCGTGGAAGGAGAGCCCGCCCGCCGAGATCGTCACCTGGATGAGCGTGGCCCCCGCGTTGCGTGACGGGTGGGAAGATTCCATCCTGCAGGCCCTCCCGCCCTCACCGCTGCAGTGACCGAGCGCCAAGGACCCATGGACCACACCGACTTCAGCTACGATCCCTTCGACGCTGCGGTGATGGCAAACCCGTTGCCGTACTACCGAATCCTGCGCGACCACCACCCGGTGTATTACATGCCGCAGTGGGACACCTTCGCGCTGTCGCGCTTCGAGGACATCTGGAAGGTCCTGGAGGTCAACAACGGCACGTTCGTCGCCTCGGAGGGCACCCTGCCCGCGGCATCGGTGCTGGCCCAACACAACTCGGGTCCGGTCGACGACCCACCGCTGCACCCCCTGCCGTTCCACGCCATGTTCGACGCCGACCTGTACGGCGAGATCCGGCGCACGCACTCCCGGCCGTTTCGGCCGCGGTCGGTCACCGACCTCGAGGGCAGGATCCGGGAGCTGGCCAACGAACGGCTCGACCTGCTGCTGCCGCGCGGTGCGTTCGACCTGACCCAGGATTACGGCGGCGTCGTGGTGGCCGCGGTTGTCTGCGAATTGCTGGGCATCCCCACCGATCTCGCGCCGCAGGTCCTCGCCGCGGTCAACGCCGGCAGCCTCGCCCAGCCGGGTGTCGGCGTGGACACCGGGCAGGCGCGCCCGAACTATTTCGAGTTCCTGCTGCCCGCGGTCGCGCGCCGCCGCGCCGACCGGTCCGGGCCGCCGCTGGACGTGGTCGACGGCCTGCTCGGCTACCACCTGCCCGACGGCAGCGCGCTGGACGACATGGAAGTCGCCACCCAGATGCTGTGCATCTTCATCGGCGGGACCGAGACGGTCCCCAAGATCGTCGCCCACGGGCTGTGGGAGCTCAGCCGGCGGACCGACCAGCTGGCCGCCGTGCGCGCCGACCCCGAACGCAACGTGCCCGTCGCCCGCGAGGAGATGATCCGATACTGCGCGCCCGCGCAGTGGTTCGCGCGAACGGCGCGCAAGCCCTTCGACATTCACGGTCAGACCATCAATCCCGGCCAGCGCGTCATCACCCTGCTCGCCTCGGCCAGCCGCGACGAGCGGGAATACCCCGAGCCCGACGAGTTCATCTGGGACCGGCCGATCCGCCGCTCGCTGGCGTTCGGCCGCGGCCAGCACTTCTGCATCGGCTACCACCTGGCCAGGCTGGAAATCGATGTGCTGCTTGCCGAATGGCTGCGTCGGGTGCCCGACTACGCGATCCAGACCCACGCCGCCACCCGGTTGCCGTCCAGCTTCCAATGGGGCTGGAACAACATCCCGGTGGAGGTCTGAGGTGTGGTCCTACCGGCTCATCGCCCCGTATCTGTTCGAGCGGACGACGATCGCCGACACCGCCCCTGAGTCCCTGACCGACGGGCAGGTGCTGCTGCGGTTCCTGGCGGCCGGCGTCTGCGGCAGCGATCTGCCCGCGTTTCGCGGCGCCAAGGGCCGAATCCCCGGCGACGACGGTCGCAGCGGACCCGAGAAGGACGGCTTCCCCATCCACGAGGTCGCCGGCGAGGTGATCGCCAGCCGCCACCCCGCGCACCGCCTCGGGGACCTCGTCGTCGGCTGGGCCTCCGGGTTCGACGGCATGATGGAACGCATCGTCACCGACGGCGACGGTTTGGCGCCCTACGACCCGGCGCTGACGCCGGCGCAGGCGATCGGCCTGCAACCGCTGGCCTGTGTGCTCTACGCCTGCGAGCAGCTCGGCGATCTGGCCGGGCGGCGCGTCGCGATCATCGGCCAGGGATCGATCGGCCTGCTGTTCTCCTACGTCGCCAAGGCGGCCGGTGCGCGCCGCGTCACCGGGGTCGATCCGATCGACCGCCGCGATGTGGCAAGGGCATTCGGCGTCGACGAACCGGTGCGCGCCACCAGCGACCGCTGGGCGAGTCAGCTGGAACCGGGGGACCGCGCCGACGTCGTCATCGAGGCGGTCGGTCACCAGGTGGCCACCCTCACCCACGCCATCGACGCCACCGCCCCCGGCGGCACCGTCTTCTACTTCGGTGTCGCCGACGACGAGATGTATCCCATCAGCATGCGGGCCATGCTGCGCAACAACCTGACGCTGAAATCCGGTGTGACGCTTGACCGTCGGCGGATGCTGGAGCTCGCGAGCAAGTTCGCCGCCGAGCATCCCTGGCTGCTCGGCGCGTACCTCACCCACACGTTCGGCGTCGAGCAGGTGCAGGACGCGTTCGAGCTGGCCTGCCGACCGGTGGCCGAGCGCATCAAGATTGCGATCGCCGGGTGAGGGGCCGACCGTGACCGACGCTTCGCCGGGCAATCTGCAACTGGCGCTCAGCAGCAAGCCCGCCATCTTCGGCGGCTGGGTCACCGGCCCCACCTGGCTGGGACCCGAGGAATTCGCCCGCGCCGGTTACGACTACGTCGGATTCGACGCCCAGCACGGCTATCTCGACGACGCCGGCATCGCCCGCATGCTGCGCCGCACCGAACACCTGCCGCTGGCCACCGTCGTGCGCCTGCCCAACGCCGATACCGCGCCGATCGGGCGGGTGGCCGACGCCGGGGCCGACGCCGTCATCATCGCGATGATCGAGTCGGCCGGCGAGGCCGCCGCCGCCGTGGCCGCCACCCGCTACCCGCCGGCGGGCGTGCGCAGCTTCGGACCGCTGCGCGCCAGCCTGGGTGCCGACCCCGCCGGCCACGAATCCCGGGTGAGCGTGTTCGCGATGATCGAGACCGCGGCGGCGCTCTCCGGCATCGAGGAGATCTGCGCCGTCGACGGCCTGACCGGAATCTACGTCGGCCCGGCCGATCTCGCCATCTCCATGGGCGCCGGCGTCCTCGGGGCGACCCGGCACCCCGAGGTGCTCGACGCGATCACGCGCATCCACCGGGCGGCCTCGGACGCGGGCCTGGTCACCGGCATCCACGCCGGCGACGGCATGACGGGCCAGGCCATGGCGCGGTTGGGCTTCGGCATGATCACCCTGGCCGCCGAGTCCCAGGCGCTGCGGCGCGGGGCCGCCGAACACCTGCGTGAGGCGACGCAATGACCGCCTACCCGCCGGACGACGCGGTAGCGATCCGCGATTTGATCGCCGGCTACGCGCTCGCTCTCGACGCCGGTGATGTCGACGGTTGCGTCCGGCTGTTCGCCCCCGACGGCGAATTCCTGGCGTACGGCCGGACTTTCGCGGGCCATGACGGGATCGCCGACATGTTCCGCGCCGCGGCGCGCGGCCTGCATCTGACCGGCGTCTCGCGGATCACAGTCGACGGGGACCGCGCGAGCGCCCGATCGCAGGTGCTGTTCGTCCGGTGCGGCGATCTGCAGTTGCGGCCCGCCCTCTACGACGACGAGCTGACCCGCGTGGACGGCCAGTGGCGTTTCGCGCGGCGCCGGTGCCGCTTCATCACCAGCGGCGGATTGGCCGAGAGCCCGGAGGTGACGCCGGCATGAATCCACGTGTCGCACTGGTGACCGGCGCGGCCGGCGGGCAGGGCCGGGCCATCGCCGAACGGCTACGCGCCAAGGGGTTTTCGGTGGCGGCCTGCGATCGGCGGGCCGACGATCTCGCCGCCGCGGTGCGCGAATCGGGCGACGAGGAACTGATCGCGGTGGAGCTCGACGTCACCGCGGAGCGGCAGTGGGACTCCGCGGTGGCGGCGGTGGTCGAGCGCTTCGGGTCGCTGAGCACGCTGGTCAACTGCGCCGGCGTGCTACACCGGGCGTCGTTGACCGAGGAGACCGCCGAAGGATTCGAAAACTCGTGGCGGGTCAACTGTCTGGGCGCGTTCCTCGGCATGCGCGCCACGCTCGAACACCTGCGCGCGGCGCCCGACGCCTCCATCGTCAACATCTGCAGCACCGGCGCGATCCGCCCGTTCCCCCAGCATGGCGCCTACGGCTCGTCGAAGTGGGCGCTGCGCGGCCTGACCCAGACCGCCGCCGCCGAACTCGCGCCCTCCGGCATCCGGGTCAACGCCGTGTTCCCCGGGCCGATCGCCACCACGATGCTCGACGAGACCACCCAGACCCGGCTCGCCGCCGCATCGATGTTCGGGCGGATAGGCCGCGCCGACGAAGTCGCCGACGCCGTGGCGTTCCTGGTCTCCGGCGAGGCGTCGTTCATCACCGGCTCCGAACTCATCATCGACGGTGGTCAATGCCTGCAGATCCGATGACCGACCTGTCGGTCGGCATCATCGGCGCCGGCCCGGGCGGCCTGGCGCTGGGAATCATGCTGTCACGCGCCGGGTTTCGTGACTTCACCATCTTCGACCGCGAGGATGGCGTCGGGGGCACCTGGCGGATCAACACCTATCCGGGACTGGCGTGCGACGTCAAGTCGCACCTCTACTCGTTCTCGTTCGACCTGAACGCCCACTGGTCACGGCTGTGGTCGGGCCAACCCGAAATCCTGGACTACTTCCAGCGCAGCGCCGACAAGCACGGCCTGGGGACCCACCTGAAACTGCGCACCGAAATCCGTTCCGCACGATGGGATTCGGACACCCAGCGATGGTGCCTGACCACCGCGACCGGCGAACAGCACCACTTCAACGTCGTCGTCTCGGCCGTGGGCCTGTTCACCCGGCCGCTGCTGCCCGACCTCGTCGAGGAAGAGCCCTTCACCGGAACGGTGATGCACTCGTCACGCTGGGACCACTCGATCCCGCTGGAAGGCAAGAAGATTGCGGTGCTCGGCACCGGGTCGACGGCCTCCCAGCTGATCCCCGAATTGGCCAAAGTGGCCGGCACGGTGTATTCGGTGCAACGATCGCCCACCTGGATACTGCCCAAGCCCGACCGGCGCTACACCCGGGGGGAGCGCTGGGCCTTCGCGCACCTCCCGTTCGCCAAGAAGATCTACCGCACCCGGCTGTGGCTGCGCAGCGAATCCAACATCGCGGTGATCGAGCACGGCAGCGAAAAGACCGAGCAATTCACCGCCCTCGCCCTGCGGCTGCTCGAAAACACGGTCGACGACGACGAATTGCGCCGCAAGCTCACACCGGACCATCCGATGGGCTGCAAGCGGCTGGTGTTCTCGTCGGACTACCTGCCCGCGCTGACCCGCCCCAACGTCGAGGTGGTGACCAGCCCGGCGCGCTCCCTGCGCGCCCGGTCCCTGGTGACCGAAGACGGCACCGAACGCGAGGTCGACCTGGTGGTGTGCGCCACCGGCTACGCCGCCGCCGACTATCTCGGGGAGCTGGACGTTTCCGGCGAACACGGAATCACGCTGCGGCAGGTCTGGCGCGACGGCGCGCACGCCTACCTCGGCATGGCCATGCCTGATTTCCCCAATTTCTTCATGCTGTACGGGCCGAACACCAACGTCGGCTCCAACAGCGTCATCTTCATCCTCGAAGCCCAGGCGCGCTACATCGTGCGGGCGCTGCGGCACCTGCGCCGCCGCCGCAAACGCTACGTCGCGGTGCGTGCCTCGGCGCTGGCCGAGTTCGTCGCCAAGATCGACCGCTGGATGGTGGGCACCGTCTGGACCACCCAGTGCAGCAACTACTTCCGCGCCCCCAACGGGCGCGTGGTCACCCAGTGGCCGCGCAGCGCCCGAACCTTCTGGGGGATGACGCGCAGGTTCAGGCCCGCCGACTTCCGTTTCGAACCGCCCGCCACCTCCGCCGCGTCCCCGGTCGCCGTGCCCGAGCGGGGCACCCGATGACGGAGCTCGACGGCGCTGACCGCCTCGACCCGGCGCTGCGCGCACTGGCGACCACGCGCACGGACTTCTCGGCCGCCGCGATCCAGCTGACGCGTGGACCGTTCAACGAACGCCGCCGCATCACCGCCGAGCAGACCGACGCCGGTGACGTCCGGATCGACGAGGACAACGCGGCCGGCGTCGGGGTGCGCATCTATCGCGGTGGCCCAGCCCCGGCGCCCGCCCTCGTGTATTGCCACGCCGGCGGTTTCGCGCTGGGCAACCTGGACACCGATCACCGCCAGTGCGTGGAGCTCGCCCGACGCGGTCGCTGCACGGTGGTGTCGGTGGACTACCGGCTGGCTCCGGAGCACCCCTATCCGGCCGCGCTCGACGACGCGAGCGCCGTGCTGCGCTGGGTGATCGACGACGCGGCGTCGCTCGGCGTGGACCCGGCGCGGGTGGCCGTCGCGGGCAGCAGCGCCGGCGCCGCCCTGGCCGCATGCCTGGCGCAGCGCGCCGCCGATGGATCCTTGCCGCCGGTGGTGTTCCAGCTGCTGCACCAGCCGGTGCTCGACGACCGGCCCACCGGATCCAAGTCGGAGTTCCGCACCAGTCCCGCGTTCGACGGCGAGGGTGCCGAGCTGATGTGGCGCCACTACCTCGACCCAAAGGCCGCGCCGGAGGCCGCGGTGCCCGCACGGCGACCCGAATTCGCCGGGCTGGCACCGGCTTTGATCACCTGCGCGGAGATCGATCCCTTCCGCGACGAGGCCATCGACTATGCGCTGCGGCTGCTGCACGCCGGGATCTCGGCGGAGCTGCACGTGTTTGCGCGCGCCTGCCATGGATTCGACTCACTGCTGCCGGAATGGCCGGGCTCGCAACGCCTGTTCGCGCTGCAAGGCGAGGCGCTGGCCGGCGCGCTGCACGGCGACTAGGCGTCGAATCGGATCAGCTGGCGCACGGCGGTGCCGTCGGCCAGGTGGTCCATCGCCTCGTTGATGTCGTCGAGCGCGATCGTCGACGACACCAGCGATTGCACCGGCAGCCGGCCGGAACGCCACAGCTCGACGAACCGCGGAATGTCCCGGCTGGGCACCGCCGAACCGAGATAGCTGCCGATCAGCGACCGGCCCTCGGCCACAAAACCCAACGGCGACACCGTGATCCGGGCGTCCGGCGGGGGCAAGCCGACGGTGATGGTGCGCCCGCCCGGCGCGGTCAAGGCGATCGCGGTCTCGAGCGCGGCGGGGTGGCCGACGGCCTCGACGACCACGGCCGCCTTCACCCGCGCGTCGTCGGCCTGCTGCGGCGTGTAGGCCTCGTGGGCGCCCAGGGCGCGGGCGGCGGCCAACTTGTCGGGCAACTGGTCGACGGCGACGACGCGCACGTCGTCATAGGTGAGGGCGGTGAGCAGCGCCGCCATCCCGACGCCGCCCAGCCCGACCACGGCGACCGTCTGGCCCGGCCGCGGCTGCCCCACGTTGAGCACCGCGCCGCCGCCGGTGAGCACCGCGCACCCCAACAGCGCGGCGACATCGGCGGGCACGTCGGGCGGCACCGCGACCGTGCTGGCCCGATTGACGACCGCGTGCGTCGCGAATCCCGAGACCCCGAGGTGGTGAAACACCGGTTGGCCGGCCCGGCTGAGCCGGATGTCGCCGCCCAGCAGGGTGCCGGCGCCGTTGGCGGCGCTGCCCGGCTCGCACGGCGTCAGGCCTTCGGTCGCGCACGCCGCGCAATGGCCGCAGCGCGGCAGGAACACCAGCACCACCCGCTGGCCGACGGCCACATCGCCGACACCGTCACCGACCCGCTCGACGATCCCGGCGGCCTCGTGGCCGAGCAGCATCGGCACCGGGCGCACCCGGTTGCCGTCGACCACCGACAGGTCGGAGTGGCAGAGGCCGGCCGCCTCGATGCGGACCAGCACCTCGTCGCGACCCGGCGGCGCGAGGTCGACGTCGGCGATGCTGATGGGCCGCGACCGCGCGTAGGGCCGGGGCGCCCCGATGTGCTCCAGTACCGCGCCCCGAATTCCGGACATGCTGGAATACAACCATGGCGTCGGCTCCAGTAGTTCCCCCCGCCCCGGACGGGTTGACCAGCAACGACTTCCCGGTGCTGTGGCCCGTCGGGACGCGATGGGCCGACAACGACATGTTCGGCCACCTCAACAACGCCGTCTACTACCAGTTGTTCGACACCGCGATCAACGCCTGGATCAACACCGCCACCGGGCTGGACCCGATCACCACGCCGGCGCTGGGCATCGTCGCCGAGTCGGGCTGCCGCTACTTCTCCGAACTGCATTTCCCCCAGGACCTCACGGTGGGCCTGGCCGTGACCCGGCTGGGCCGCAGCAGCGTCACCTACCGGCTGGGCGTGTTCGAGTCCGGTGACGGCGACCCGCGGCCGATCACCGCGCTGGGACATTGGGTGCACGTCTACGTCGACCGGGTTACGCGCAAGTCCGTCCCGATTCCCGACCCCGTCCGGACCCTGCTGTCGACGGCCAGCGTCGGCGAATCGGCCTAGCTCCGGGCCCAGATACCGCCCTGCGCTGGGGTTTTCGCGCACCCCGTTATGCTGCGCGCATGCCAGTGTTGAGCAAGACCGTCGAGATCGGCGCCGACGCCGGGTTGATCATGAAGATCGTCGGCGATTTCGAGGCCTACCCGCAGTGGAACGAGGAGATCAAGGGTCTCTGGGTGCTCGCCCGCTATGACGACGGGCGGCCCAGCCAGCTGCGGCTCGACACCGATTACCAGGGCATGCAGAGCATGTTCATCCAGGCCGTGTACTACCCGGGGGAAAACCAGATCCAGACCGTCCTGCAGCAGGGAGACCTGTTCACCAAGCAGGAGCAGCTCTTCTCCGTGGTGGCCATGGGCGCTTCCAGCCTGCTGACCGTGGACCTGGACGTCGAAACGTCGATGCCGGTCCCGGCGCCGATGGTCAAGCAGCTCCTCAACAACGTCCTCGACCACCTCGCCGAGAGCCTCAAGCAGCGC
The DNA here is from genome assembly GCF_035918355.1 of Mycobacterium sp. 3-98. Classification (NCBI taxonomy): domain Bacteria; kingdom Bacillati; phylum Actinomycetota; class Actinomycetes; order Mycobacteriales; family Mycobacteriaceae; genus Mycobacterium; species Mycobacterium sp. 3-98. Next base: position 725,839 of record NZ_CP142360.1, read on the forward strand.
GCCGAGCAGCTGGCCGCGACCTAGAAATTGGCGGCGACCCGCTTCGCCCGGCTACGCCGCGCTCGCGATCGCCGCTAGGAGTTGGCGGCGACCCGCTTCGCCCGGCTGCGCCGCGCTCGCGATCGCCGCTAGGAGTTGGCGGCGACCCGCTTCGCCCGGCTGCGCCGCGCTCGCGATCGCCGCTAGAAGGGGTTGCCGGCGCGGTCGCGCATCTCGGTCAGCCGGGCCGCCGCGTCGGTGAACTGCCATACGGTGTGCTCGATCACCGCGGCGGTGTCGCGGTGGCGCAGCGCGGCGATCAGCTTCCGGTGGTTGTCGACGGCGGCCTTGCCCCAGTGCGGATCGGCCGCGTACACCAGTACCGGCATATAGCGGGCGGCGTTGAGCAGGAACCACGCCAGCTTGATCCGGCCGCTGGCCTGGTTGAAGACCCGGTGAAAGGCGAACTCGATGCCCGCGATGGTCTCGGCGTCGCCGGATCCGACGGCCGCGGCGAGCGAATCGTTGATGCGGTCCAGCTCGTCGATCTCGGCGTCGGTGATGTGGTCGGTGGCCGCCGCCGCCAGCTCCTTGGCGATCGAGGCCTGCAGCCAGAAGATGTCCTCGATGTCCTGGCGGGTGAGCGGCAATACGACGTGGCCGCGGTGCGGCTCCAGCTGCACCATGCCCTCGCCGCGCAACTTCAGCAGGGCTTCGCGCACCGGGGTGACGCTGACCCCTAGCTGGGCGGCGGTCTCGTCGAGACGGATGAACGTCCCCGGACGCAGCGTTCCGGACATGATCGACGCCCGCAGATGGCCCGCGACCTCATCGGACAGCTGAGCCCGCCGCAGCGGCCGCCGGCTCCTCGGCTGCATGGACATCGGTGCGTTCACAGGGTCTGCCAGGACTTTCAGTGACTTGGCGGGACGGGATTCAAGTTTTGACGGACCTTGACGGGCGCTTGTCGAGGACTTGTCAGTGGACCGTCAAAGCCATAGTGTGACCCACACAACACTATGTTTTATCAAATATCAACCTGGCGCAGGCGGTGCGCGAGTGAAGGGAAGTGTCGAGTTTGACCGCGCAATTGGCAGACCATCTGACAGAGCAGCCGTACCTCGCCCGGCGGCAGAACTGGGTGAACCAACTCGAGCGGCACGCGCTGATGCAGCCGAACGCGACCGCGCTGAGGTTCCTGGGCAAGACCCTGACGTGGGGCGAACTGCGCGGCCGGGTGGCGGCGCTGGCCGACGCGCTGAGCCGCCGGGGTGTCGGCTTCGGCGACCGCGTCATGATCCTGATGCTCAACCGCACCGAGTTCGTCGAATCGGTGCTGGCCATCAACATGCTCGGCGCCATCGCCGTGCCGCTGAACTTCCGGCTGACCGCGGCCGAAATCGCCTTCCTGGTCCAGGATTGCGAAGCGCGGGTGATCATCACCGAATCGGTGCTCGCCCCGGTGGCAACCGGCGTGCGCGACATCGAGTCGATGCTCGGCACCATCGTGGTCGCCGGCGGTTCGACCGACGACACCGTGCTCGGTTACGAAGACCTCGTCAACGAGACCGGGGAGTCGCACCAACCCGTCGACATCCCGAACGACTCGCCGGCGCTGATCATGTACACCTCGGGCACCACCGGCCGCCCCAAGGGCGCCGTGCTCACCCACACCAACCTGACCGGACAGACGATGACCGGGCTGTACACCAACGGCGCCGACATCAACAGCGACGTCGGGTTCATCGGGGTGCCGTTCTTCCACATCGCCGGCATCGGCAACTTGCTGACCGGGGTGCTGCTCGGCATCCCCACGGTCATCTACCCGCTCGGCGCGTTCGAGCCCGGGCAGCTCCTCGACGTGCTGGCGGCAGAAAAGGTCACCGGGATTTTTCTGGTTCCCGCGCAGTGGCAGGCGGTCTGCGCCGAGCAACAGGCGCGCCCGCGCGACCTGAAACTGCGGGTGATCTCGTGGGGTGCCGCCCCGGCTCCCGACGCGCTGCTGCGGGAGATGTCGGCGAGGTTTCCCGGCACCCAGATCCTGGCCGCGTTCGGCCAGACGGAGATGTCGCCGGTCACCTGCATGTTGCTCGGCGAGGACGCCATCCGGAAGCGCGGCTCGGTCGGCAAGGTGATCCCGACGGTCGCCGCCCGGGTCGTCGACGAGAACATGAACGACGTGCCCATCGGCGAGGTCGGTGAAATCGTTTATCGCGCACCAACTTTGATGAGCGGCTACTGGAACAATCCCGAGGCGACGGCGGAAGCGTTCGCCGGCGGCTGGTTCCACTCCGGCGACCTGGTCCGCATGGACTCCGACGGCTACGTGTGGGTGGTCGACCGCAAGAAGGACATGATCATCTCGGGTGGCGAGAACATCTACTGCGCCGAGGTGGAGAACGTCCTGGCCAGCCACCCGAGCATCGTCGAAGTCGCCGTCATCGGCCGGGCCCACGACAAGTGGGGCGAGGTGCCGATCGCGGTCGCCGCGGTGGCGGGCGAGGGGTTGGCGCTCGACGAGTTGGACGAGTTCCTGACCGAGCGACTGGCGCGCTACAAGCACCCGAAGGCGCTCGAGATCGTCGACGCGCTGCCGCGCAACCCGGCCGGCAAGGTGCTCAAAACTGAGCTGCGGATCCGCTACGGGGCCGCAAAAATCGACTAAATCCATTCTAGGGCAAGAGGTTTTAGGACCAGAAAGGAAATTGGGCAGGAGCTGTAACGTTTGCCAGTCGTTGGCGAAGGGTTAATTGTGCGGATGCGGTTCACACGTGCTTGGCCATCGGGTACATTCCTGTGGTCTCCGTTACTACTTGCCAGTAGGGAGCCGATGGTCACAGACGTCGAATCGGGGCGAGGAGGGGGCGTGCTATATGTTCCGCCGCGGCGCCGGACGGCGCGCGGTGACGGCCAGAGGGGGCAGCGGTGACTTCGACGTCGACTAGTCGACGGGGCCCCTACCTGGTCGGCTATGTGCGCGATCAACTGCAAACCCCGCTGGAGCTTGTCGGCGGGTTCTTCCGGATGTGCGTGCTCACCGGGAAAGCCCTGTTCCGCTGGCCGTTCCAGTGGCGCGAATTCGTCCTGCAGTGTTGGTTCATCATGCGGGTGGCGTTCCTGCCGACGATCATGGTGTCGATCCCGCTGACGGTGCTGCTGATCTTCACCCTCAACGTTTTGCTGGCGCAGTTCGGCGCCGCCGACCTGTCCGGCGCCGGCGCGGCGATCGGCGCGGTCACCCAGCTCGGCCCGCTCACCACGGTGCTGGTGGTCGCCGGGGCCGGGTCGACGGCGATCTGCGCCGACCTGGGCGCGCGCACCATCCGCGAAGAGATCGACGCGATGGAGGTGCTCGGCATCGACCCGATCCACCGGCTGGTGGTGCCCCGGGTGATCGCCGCGACCCTGGTCGCCACCCTGCTCAACGGCCTGGTGATCACCGTCGGCCTGGTCGGCGGCTACCTGTTCGGCGTCTACCTGCAGAACGTGTCGGGAGGGGCGTACCTGGCCACCCTGACCACCATCACCGGCCTGCCCGAGGTCGTCATCGCGACGGTCAAGGCCGCGGTCTTCGGCCTGATCGCCGGACTGGTCGGCTGCTTCCGCGGGCTGACGGTGCGCGGCGGATCCAAAGGCCTGGGCACCGCCGTCAACGAGACCGTCGTGCTCTGCGTCGTCGCGCTGTATGCGGTCAACGTCGTGCTGACCACGATCGGCGTGCGATTCGGGACGGGGCACTGACATGTCGACGACCACCGTCTTTCGCTCCCGCTTCCCGCGGGCCGCAGAGAATCTCAACCGCTACGGCCTGGCCGCGGCGCGCGGGCTCGACGACATCGGCCAGATGGCGTGGTTCGGCGGGGTGGCCCTGGCACACATCCCGCACGCGCTGCGCAACTACCGCAAGGAAACCCTGCGTCTGGTCGCCCAGATCGGGATGGGCACCGGCGCCATGGCCGTCATCGGCGGCACCGTCGCCATCGTCGGCTTCGTGACGTTGTCCGGTAGCTCCCTGGTCGCGATCCAGGGGTTCGCCTCGCTGGGCAACATCGGCGTCGAGGCGTTCACCGGATTCTTCGCCGCGCTGATCAACGTGCGCATCGCCGCGCCCGTCGTCACCGGCATCGCGATGGCCGCCACGGTCGGCGCCGGCGCGACGGCCGAGCTGGGCGCGATGCGCATCAGCGAGGAGATCGACGCGCTGGAAGTGATGGGTATCAAGTCGATTTCGTTCCTGGCGACCACCCGGATCATGGCCGGGCTGGTGGTGATCATCCCGCTGTACGCGCTGGCGATGATCATGTCGTTCCTGTCGCCGCAGATCACCACGACCGTGCTCTACGGACAATCCAACGGCACCTACGAGCACTACTTCCGGACGTTCCTGCGCCCCGACGACGTCTTCTGGTCGTTCCTGGAAGCCATCCTTATCACCGCGGTCGTCATGATCACCCACTGCTTCTACGGCTACAACGCCGGCGGCGGGCCGGTCGGCGTGGGCGAGGCCGTCGGCCGATCGATGCGCTTCTCGCTGGTGTCGGTGCAGGTTGTCGTGTTGGCCGCCGCGTTGGCGCTCTATGGCGTCAACCCCAACTTCGCGCTCACGGTGTAGCCATGTCAGCGCCGATCCAGACCAACGCCCCCCGGACCCCGCCGTACAAGTGGGCCGGGTTGGCGGCGCTGGTGATCGCCGCGCTGGTCCTCGGTTTCGTCTACGGCCAGTTCCGCGGCGACTTCACCCCCAAGACCAACCTGACGATGCTGGCGTCGCGGGCCGGTCTGGTGATGGATCCGGGCTCGAAGGTGACCTACAACGGGGTGGAGATCGGGCGGGTCGGCAGCATCGCGGAGACGGTGCGCGACGGCAAGCCGGCGGCGAAGTTCACGCTGGAGGTCTATCCGCGGTATTTGGCGTTGATCCCGTCCAATGTGAATGCCGATATCAAGGCGACGACGGTGTTCGGTGGCAAGTACGTGTCGTTGACGACGCCGGCGCACCCGTCGCCGCAGAAGATCTCGGCGCACACCGTGCTCGACGCGCGTTCGGTGACCACCGAGATCAACACGCTGTTTCAGACGATCACCTCGATCGCGCAGAAGGTCGATCCGGTCAAGTTGAATCTGACGTTGAGCGCGGCGGCGCAGTCGTTGGCCGGGCTGGGGGAGAAGTTCGGGCAGTCGGTGGTGAATGCGAACGCGGTTTTGGATGAGGTGAATCCGCGGATGCCGCAGGCGCGCAAGGACATTCAGCAGTTGGCGGCGCTGGGCGACACCTATGCGGACGCCTCGCCGGATCTGTTCGACTTCTTGAACAACGCGGTGGTCACCTCGCGCACGATCAACGCGCAGCAAAAGGATCTGGATCAGGCGTTGTTGTCGGCGGCCGGGTTCGGCAACACCGGCGCGGACCTGTTCACCAAGGGCGGCCCGTATCTGGCGCGCGGGGCCGCCGATCTGGTGCCCACGGCCCAGCTGCTCGACACCTACAGCCCCGAACTGTTCTGCGCGGTCCGCAATTACCACGACATCGAGCCCAAGGCCGCCTCGTTCCTGGGCGGCAACGGCTACTCGCTCAACAGCCACACCCAGGCCCTGTCCGGGCTGGGCCTGATCGCCAACCCGCTGTCGCTGGTCGCCGTCGCCGCGCTCACGCTTGGGCTCGGTGCCACGGCAGGTTTGGTCGGTGGGGCGCCCAACCCCTACGTCTGGCCCGAGAACCTGCCGCGGGTGAACGCCCGCGGCGGCCCCGGCGGCGCCCCCGGTTGCTGGCAGCCGCTCACCCACGATCTGTGGCCGGCACCGGAGTTGGTGATGGACTCCGGCAACAGCATCGCGCCGTACAACCACCTGGACACCGGATCGCCGTACGCGATCGAGTATGTCTGGGGACGCCAGGTAGGGGATAACACGATCAACCCATGAAAATCTCCGGAACCATTACCAGGCTCAGCATCTTCTCGGTGGTGCTGTTGATCTTCACCGTGATGATCTTCGTGGTGTTCGGTCAGATGCGCTTCGACCGCACCAACGGGTATTCGGCGGAATTCAGCAACATCAGCGGCCTGCGGGCGGGCCAGTTCGTCCGCGCCTCGGGCGTCGAGGTCGGCAAGGTCGACAAGGTGGAGCTGGTCGACGGCGGCAAGCGCGCCCGGGTGAAATTCAACGTCGACCGCTCCATCCCGCTGTACCAGTCGACGACCGCCCAGATCCGCTACCTCGACCTGATCGGTAACCGCTACCTGGAGATCAAACGCGGTCAGGGCGAAGGCGCGGACAAGGTCCTGCCGCCCGGCGGGTTCATCCCCTTGTCGCGGACGACGCCGGCGCTCGACCTCGACGCCCTGATCGGCGGTTTCAAGCCACTGTTCCGGGCGCTCGACCCACAGAAGGTCAACACCATCGCGACCGCGCTGGTCACCGTGTTCCAGGGCCAGGGCGGCACCATCAACGACATCCTCGACAACACCGCGCAGCTGACCAACCAGCTCGGCGAGCGCGACCAAGCGATCGGTGAGGTCATCAAGAACCTGAACATCGTCTTGGACACCACGGTCCGGCACCGGCAGCAATTCGACCAGACGGTCGACAAGCTCGAGGTGTTGATCACCGGCCTCAAGAACCACGGCGACTCGCAGGCCGCGGGGTTCGCCCACATCAGCAACGCCGCCGGGACGGTCGCCGACCTGCTCGCCGAGGACCGAGCGCTACTGCACAAGACGATCAACTACCTGGACGCCGTTCAGCAGCCGCTGATCGACCAGCAAGACCAACTGCAGGACTACCTGAAGAAGGTGCCCACAGCGCTGAACATGATCGGGCGCGCGATCGGCTCCTACGGGGACTTCGTGAACTTCTACGCCTGCGACATCACCCTCAAGATCAACGGTCTGCAGGCCGGCGGCCCGGTCCGCACGGTCCGGTTGTTCCAGCAGCCGACGGGTAGGTGCACGCCGCAATGAGAACACTGGAACCGCCGAACCGGGTCCGCATCGGGCTGATGGGCATCGTCGTGACGGTGCTCGTGATCGGCGTCGGCCAAAGCTTCACCAGCGTCCCGATGCTGTTCGCCAAGCCGAGCTACTACGGCCAGTTCACCGACTCCGGCGGCATCAACACCGGCGACAAAGTGCGTATCGCCGGCCTGGACGTCGGCAAGGTGGAGGGCATCAAGATCGACGGGGACCACATCCGGTTGAAGTTCTCCATCGGCACCAACACCATCGGCACCGAGAGCCGGCTGGCGATCAAGACCGACACCATCCTGGGGAAGAAGATCCTCGACGTCGAGGCCCGCGGCAACCAGCCCCTGCGGCCCGGGGCGAGTCTGCCGCTGGGCCAAAGCACCACGCCGTACCAGATTTACGACGCGTTCTTCGACGTCACCAAGGCCGCCCAGGGCTGGGACATCGATACCGTCAAGCAGTCCCTGCACGTGCTCTCCCAGACCATCGACCAGACCTACCCGCACCTGAGCCCGGCGCTCGAAGGGGTGGCCAAGTTCTCCGACACGATCGGCAAGCGCGACGAGGAGGTCAAGCACCTGCTCGCCCAGGCCAACCAGGTGGCCGGCGTCCTGGGGGATCGCAGCGACCAGATCGACCGGGCCTTGGTCAATGCGAAAACGCTCCTGGCCGCCTTCAACGAGCGCGGCCAGGCCATCAACGCCTTGCTGGCCAACATCGCCGCCTTCTCCGAACAGGTCAAGGGGCTGCTCGACGACAACCCGAACATCAATCACGTGCTCGAGCAATTGCGCACGCTCAGCGACATCCTGGTGCAGCGCAAAGACGACCTTGCCAATGGGCTCACCGAGGTCGGCAAGTTCCTGCCGTCGTTGAACGAGGCCATCGCCTCGGGACCGTTCTTCAAGGTGGTCCTGCACAACCTGGCCCTGTATCAGATTTCGCAGCCGTGGGTCGACGCGGCGTTCAAGAAGCGTGGGATCGACCCGGAGGACTTCTGGCGCAGCGCCGGATTGCCGGCCTACCGGTTCCCCGACCCCAACGGCACCCGGTTCCCCAACGGCGCGCCGCCCCCGGCGCCCCCGGTGCTCGAGGGCACGCCCGACCACCCGGGGCCGGCCGTCCCTCCGGGATCGCCGTGCTCGTACACGCCGGCGGCGGACGGGCTGCCCCGCCCCGACAACCCGCTGCCCTGTGCGGGTGCGGTGTCCGGGCCGTTCGGTGGACCGGGCTTCCCGGCGCCGGTGGACGTGATGACGTCACCGCCGAACCCCGCGGGCCTGCCACCCACGCCCGGCATCAATATCGCGGGCCGGCCGGGCGACCCGCCGCCGGACGTGCCCGGGACACCCGTCCCGTTGCCGACGCAGGCGCCCCCGGGTGCGCGTACCGAGAACCTGGCGCCGGCCGGACCGGTGCCGCCGCCGTCGACGTTCGCGCCGGGGCTACCGCCGGGTCCGCCGGCACCGCCCGGGCCGGGCAACCAGTTGCCGGCGCCGTTCATCAACCCCGGTGGAGCCGGAGGCAGCGGTGTCACGGGAGGTAGCCAGAATTGAGCACCATCTTTGACATCCGCAACATTCGACTCCCGAAGCTGTCCCGGGCGTCGGTGATCATCGGATCACTGGTGATCGTGCTGGCCCTCGTCGTCGGCTACGTCGGCTGGCGGCTCTACGAGAAGCTGACCAACAACACCGTGGTGGCCTACTTCCCGGCGGCCAACGCTCTGTACCCGGGGGACAAGGTCCAGATCATGGGCCTGCGGGTGGGTGCGATCGACAAGATCGAGCCCACCGGCGACAAGATGAAGGTCACCTTCCACTACGAGAACAAATACCGGGTGCCGGCCAACGCGTCGGCGGTGATCCTCAACCCCACCCTGGTGGCCTCGCGCGCCATCCAGCTGGAGCCGCCGTACAAGGGCGGTCCGGTGCTGGCCGATAACGCCGTGATCCCCGAAGAGCGCACCCAGGTTCCGGTCGAATGGGACCAGCTGCGCAACAGCATCACCAACATCATCTCGAAGCTGGGTCCCACCGCCGAGCAGCCGAAGGGCCCGTTCGGTGAGGTCATCGAGTCGTTCGCCAACGGGCTGGCCGGCAAGGGCAAGCAGTTCAACACCACGCTGAGCAACCTGTCGCAGGCGTTGACCGCATTGAACGAGGGCCGCGGCGACTTCTTCGCCGTGGTGCGCAGCCTGGCGCTGTTCGTCAACGCGCTGCACCAAGACGACGCGCAGTTCGTCGCGCTCAACCAAAACCTGGCCGACTTCACCACCCGGCTCGCGCATAACGACACCGACCTGTCCAACGCGATCCAGCAGTTCGACAGCCTGCTCACCACCGTGCGCCCCTGGCTCGACAAGAACGCCGGGGTGCTGACCTACGACGTCAACAACCTGGAGACCGCGACGAACGCGTTGCTGCAACCGGATTCGCTGAACGGTTTGGAGACCGCGCTGCACGTCCTTCCGACAGCCGCGGCGAACATCAACCAGATCTATCACCCGTCGCACGGATCGGTGGTCGCCATCCCGTCGATCACCAACTTCGCCAACCCGATGCAGTTCATCTGTAGCGCGATCCAGGCCGGCAGCCGGCTTGGGTACCAGGAGTCGGCCGAACTGTGCGCGCAGTACCTGGCGCCGATCCTCGACGCGATCAAGTTCAACTACCCGCCGTTCGGCCTGAACCTGTTCAGCACCGCCGAGACATTGCCCAAGCAAGTGGCCTACTCCGAGCCGCGGTTGCAGCCGCCCAACGGGTACAAGGACACGACCGTCCCCGGCATCTGGGTGCCCGACACCCCGACCTCGCACCGCAACACCCAGCCGGGCTGGATCGTCGCCCCGGGCATGCAGGGTCAGCAGGTCGGTCCCATCACCGCGGGCCTGATGACGCCGGAGTCGTTGGAAGAGCTCATGGGTGGCCCGAACATCGAACCCGTCCAGTCGAACCTGCAGACCCCGCCGGGTCCGCCGAACGCCTACGACGAGAACCCGATCCTGCCGCCGATGGGACTGAACGCCCCGGTGCCGATCCAGCCGCCGCCGCCCGGGCCGGGCGTGGCCCCGGGTCCCGTGGCGCCGACCCCGGCGCCGGTGTCCGCGCCCGCGCCGAACGCTGGCGGGCCGGCGTCGGCCGCTGACTTCGGAGGTGGCCAGTGACGAGCGCGATGAGGCTGATCCGGCACCGGGCCTGGCAGGGGTTGACCCTGCTGGTGGCCGCGATGGTGCTGAGCTCGTGTGGCTGGAAGGGCATCTCGAACGTCTCGATTCCGGGCGGCCCCGGCAGCGGCGCGGGATCGATGACCATCTATGTGCAGGTGCCCGACACCCTGGCGATCAACGGCAACAGCAAGGTGATGGTGGCCGACGTGTTCGTCGGCTCGATCAAGGCCATCAACCTGAAGAACTGGGTGGCCACCCTGACGCTGGGCTTGGACAAGCACACCAAGCTGCCCAAGAACGCCACCGCCAAGATCGGCCAGACCTCGCTGCTGGGTTCGCAGCACGTCGAGCTCGCGTCGCCGCCGAACCCGTCGCCCGAGCTGCTCAAGGACGGCGACACCATTCCGCTGAAGAACTCGTCGGCGTATCCCACCACCGAGCAGACGCTGGCCAGCCTTTCGCTGATCCTGCGCGGCGGCGGCATCCCCAACCTGGAGGTGCTGCAGAACGAGATCTACAACATCTTCAACGGCCGCGGCGAGGCGATCCGGTCCCTGCTCGGCAAGCTGGACACCTTCACCACCCAGCTCAACGCGCAGCGCGACGACATCACCCACGCCATCGACTCCACCAACCGGCTGCTGACCTACGTCGGCGGGCGGGCGGATGTCCTGGACCGGGTGCTCACCGACATCCCGCCGCTGATCAAACACTTCGCCGACACGCAAAACCTGCTGATCAACGCCGTCGATTCGGTGGGGCGCCTGAGCCAGGTCGCCGACCAGTACCTGTCGGAGGCGCGAGCGCCGCTGTACACCGACCTGCAGGCGCTGCAATGCCCGTTGAAGGAGCTCGGCCGGGCCTCGCCGTACCTGATCGGCGCGCTGAAGTTGATCCTCACGCAGCCGTTCGACATCGACACGGTGCCGAAGATCTTCCGCGGCGACTACATCAACATCTCGTTGACGCTGGACCTGACCTACAGCGCGGTCGACAACGCGTTCCTGACCGGGACCGGGCTGTCGGGAGCCCTGCGGGCGCTCGAGCAGTCGTTCGGGCGTGACCCCGAGACGATGATCCCCGACGTGCGCTACACGCCGAACCCGAATGACGCGCCGGGTGGACCGCTGGTGGAAAGGGGGGACAGGAATTGCTGACTCCCTTCATCCGACGCCAGCTGATCGCCTTCGGGATCCTGACCGTCATCTCGCTGCTCGTGCTCGGGGTGTACTACCTGCAGATCCCGAGCCTGATGGGCATCGGCCGGTACACGCTGAAGGCCGAGCTGCCCGCCTCGGGCGGGCTGTATCCGACGGCGAATGTCACCTATCGCGGCATCACCATCGGCAAGGTCACCGACGTCGAGCCGACCGAGCGCGGCGCCGAGGCGACGATGAGCATCGACAGCCACTACAAGATCCCGACCGACACGATCGCCAACGTGCACTCGGTCTCGGCCGTCGGTGAGCAATACCTGGACCTGGTGTCGAGCGGAAACCCCGGCAAGTACCTCGCGGACGGACAGACCATCACCAAGGGCACGGTGCCCGCCGAAATCGGGCCGGCCCTGGACACGGCGAACCGCGGCTTGGCGGTGCTGCCCAAGGAAAAGATCGGCCAGCTGCTCGACGAGACGGCGCAATCCGTCGGCGGGCTGGGTCCCGCCCTGCAGCGCTTGGTCGACTCCACCCAGGCCATCGTCGGCGATTTCAAGACCCAGATCACCGACGTCAACGACATCATCGAGAACTCCGGCCCGGTGCTGGACAGCCAGGTCAAATCGCGCGACAACATCGAGCGCTGGGCACGCAACCTGAACAGGCTCGCCGCCCAGTCCGCGCAGCAGGACCAGCGTCTGAAAAGCCTGCTGCACCAGGCGGCGCCGACGGCCGATCAGGTCAACGACCTCTTCAGCGGCGTCCGGGAGTCGCTGCCGCAGACGCTGGCCAACCTTGAGGTCGTCTTCGACCTGCTCAAGCGCTACCACACCGGCGTCGAGCAGGTCCTGGTGTTCCTTCCGCAGGGCGCGTCGATCGCCCAGACGGTGGCCGCCCCCTTCCCGAACATGGCCGCGCTCGACCTGGCGCTGTCGATCAACCAGCCGCCGCCGTGCCTGACCGGCTTCATCCCGGCCTCGGAGTGGCGGTCCCCGGCGGACACCAGCATTCAGCCGTTGCCGACGGGCACGTACTGCAAGATCCCGATGGAGACCCCGGCCAACAGCGTGCGCGGGTCGCGCAACATCCCCTGTACGGACATCCCGGGCAAACGGGCGGCCACCCCGCGGGAATGCCGCGACCCCAAGCCGTACGTTCCGGCGGGCACCAACCCCTGGTACGGCGACCCCAACCAGATCCTGACCTGCCCCGCGCCGGGAGCGCGATGCGATCAGTCGGTGCGCCCGGGCATGGTGATCCCCGCGCCGTCGATCAACAACGGGCTCAACCCCGCGCCCTCGGACCGGGTGGCGGGGACTCCCCCGCCCACCAGCGATCCGTTGTCGCGACCGGGCTCGGGTAGCGTGCAGTGCAACGGCCAGCAACCCAACCCGTGTGTCTACACCCCCAGCGGGCCTCCCACGGCGGTCTACAGTCCCCAAAGCGGTGAACTGGTGGGGCCAGACGGGGTTAAATACTCCGTCGAGAACTCGACCAGAACAGGAGACGACGGATGGAAGGAGATGCTGGCACCAGCCGGCTGAACCCCATCGACACGGACGACGATTCGTTGAGCCCCGAAGACAAGGACGAGGATTCGACGGCACCCGACAGCGGAGCCGAGCAGGCCGATCCGCAGGGTGACCCCCAGGATCCGGCGGAATCCGGTGAGCCCGGTGCGACCGCGCCGCGCGGCCCGTCGCGGGTGGGACGCGGGTGGCTGGCCGCCATCGCGGTGCTGCTGGTCCTGTGCGCGGGCGCGATCGGGGCGGGGGGCTACCTCGCGCAGCGCTATCACCGCGACAGCCTGGTGATCGCCCGCAACGATGCCACCGCGCTCAAGGCGGCGGTCGAATGCGTCACGGCGACGCAGGCGCCGGACACCAACGCGATGACCGCGGCTGAGCAGAAGATCATCGAATGTGGCACAGACACTTTCCGCACGCAGGCCTTGCTGTACACCAGCATGCTCGTTCAGGCGTACCAGGCCGCGAACATCCACGTTCAGGTGTCCGATGTGCGGGCGGCGGTCGAGCGCAACAACCCCGACGGGTCGATAAATATCCTTGTCGCGCTCCGCGTCAAGGTGGCCAGCGATCAGACTGAGAACGAGACCGGCTACCGCCTGCGGGTGAAAATGGCGTTCGCCGAGGGGCAATACAGGATCTCCAAACTCGACCAGGTGACGAAGTGACGGTGGTGGTCGAACAGACTGCACCCACGGACGTCCCAGAGCCACCGCGGGAAGCCTTGGCGCCCTGGCATTCTCGCGTCGGCGCCTTCGCCATCGACGTGCTGCCGGGCGTGGCGGTGCTGGCGACGCTGGCGTTGGTGTCGCTCACGGTGCCGGCGCGCGGCGTGTGGTGGTGGGTGTCCATCTGCGTCATGGGACTCGCCGTCCTGGCGATGCTGGTCAACCGGTTGCTGCTACCGACGATCCTCGGCTGGAGCCTGGGCCGCGCCGTGGCGGGCATCGCCGTGACGCGTCGCGGCGGTGAGGCCGCGGGGCCGTGGACGCTGCTGCTGCGCGACGTCGCCCACCTGCTCGACACCGCGACGGTGGTGGGATGGCTGTGGCCGCTGTGGGATTCGCGTCGCCGCACGTTCGCCGACATGGTGGCGCGCACCGAGGCGCGACGCCTGCAGCCGGACCAGGCGCCCCCGAACGTCCGGCGCTGGGCCGCGGGCGCGGTGCTGGCCGCGACGGCGGTGTGCCTGGGCGGCGCCGCGCTCAGCTACGGCGCGGCGTACGCCCCACAGCGGGCGAGCGATCAGACCCGCGCCGAAATCGCCACGCAGGGGCCCAAGATCGTGGCCCAGATGCTGACGTATGACCCCAAGTCGCTGCAGGACGACTTCGCCCGGGCGCAGTCGCTGGCGACCGACAAGTACCGCGGACAGTTGGCGGCCCAGCAGGACCTGGTGCGCAAGGGCACCCCGGTCATCAACGAGTACTGGGTCACCAACAGCTCGATCGAATCGGCCGCCCCGAACCGGGCCACCATGCTGCTGTTCATGCAGGGACGGCGCGGCGCGGCACCCGAGGTGCGCTACATCAGCGCAACCGTGCGGGTGAACTTCGCCAAGGGCGGCGGAAACGCTTGGCGCGTCGACGATCTCACCGTGCTGTCCAAGCCCAAGCCGCCGGGGAACGCAAAATGAGCCCGCGCCGCAAGTTCACGCCCGGTGAGCGGCCACTGCTCGTCGAGCACCCGGTGCCGCCGCGGCAAGGATGGCTGGTGCCGCTGGCCGCCACGGCGGCGGCGGTACTGATGGTCGCGGCGATCAGCGTCTGCGCGCTGATGTGGGGCTCCCACGAATCCCGGGCGCGCGCCGCCTCCCGGGACCGCGAGGTGCTCACCTACGTCACCGGATTCATGACGCAGTTCACCTCCATCGACCCATTTCACGCCAACGACTACGTGAACCGGATACTCGCCCAGGCGACCGGCGATTTCGCCAAGCAGTACGAGAAGAACGCCAACGAGATCCTGCTTCAGGTCGCCCGTGCCGAACCGGCCACGGGCAGCGTGCTCGACGCCGGCCTGGAGCGATGGAACGACGACGGCAGCGCCAATGTCATGGTGGCCACGGCCATCACCACGAAATCACCGGACGAGAAACAGGTTTTGGAGAACGCCAATCGTTGGGCGGCAACCGCGACGCAGGAAGGTAACCAGTGGAAGATCAGCAACCTGCAGCAGGTGATCTGACCGCCGAGGACGAGGCGACCGTTGACGAGGCGACCGTTGCGGCGCCGGACGCCGGGGCCACCGACGACGCCACCGACGCCGAGGCTACCGACGAGGCCACCGACGCCGAGGCTACCGAGGACGCCGGCGAGCAGGCGGCGGACGCCCCGGCGCCGGCGCCACGCAAGCGGCGCCTCGCCGGCAAGGCATGGGCAATCGTCGCCCTGGTCGCCGCCGTGCTGTTCGTCGGCTCCGCCGGGTTCGCCGGCGCGATGGTGCAGCCCTACCTAACCGACCGGGCCGTCGCCGAAACGAAAATCAACGTCGCGCGCACGGCGGCCAACGCGATCACCACGCTGTGGACCTACACCCCGGAAAACATGGACACCCTCGCCGACCGCGCATCCGCCTATCTCACCGGCGATTTCGCGGCGCAGTACCGCAAATTCGTCGACGCCATCGTGGCGCCCAACAAGCAGGCCAAGATCACCAACCACACCGACGTCACCGGCGCGGCGGTCGAATCGCTCGACGACAACAACGCCGTGGTCATCATCTACACCAACACCACGTCGACCAGCCCGCTGACCAAGAACGTGCCGTCGCTGAAGTACCTGTCCTACCGGTTGTTCATGAAGCGTCAAAAGAGCCGCTGGCTGGTGACGAGGATGACGACGATCACCTCGCTGGATCTGACACCGAAAACCTGACGCCGCAGCCACGGGCACGCCGAAATAGACTGCACCCCATGGCGGTTACCTCACCGGTCTCACAACGATCGACGGTGGCGGCGCTGCTGTTGCTGACGTTCGCGACGGGACTGGCCGACGCGATCAGTATCCTGGTGCTCGGCCACGTGTTCGTCGCCAACATGACCGGCAACGTGATCTTCCTGGGTTTCTGGCTGGCGCCGAGAACCAGCATCGACCTGACCGCCGTCGTGGTCGCCCTGCCGACCTTCGTGTGCACCACCGTGCTCAGCGGCCGGCTGTCCCGGCATTTCGGCGAGCGGACGCGGGCGTGGATCACCACGGTGCTGGCCACGGAGATCGTCCTGCTGGTTACCGTGTCGATCCTGGCGGGCGCGGGAGTGCTGACCTACCAACGGAATTCCACCCTCGTCATGATCGGCATCCTCGCCGTGACGTTCGGGCTGCAGCACTCGAGCGCGCGCCAGTTCGGCATTCCGGAACTCTCCACCACCGTGCTGACATCGACGATCGTCAGCCTCGGCCTGGACAGCCGGCTGGCCGGCGGCACCGGTGAGCGCCAAAGGCTGCGGGTCGGCGTTGTCGTCACGATGGGCGCCGGCGCCTTCGTCGGCGCGACGATGTCGAGGTACACGGTCGCCCCGGTGTTCGTCGTGGCCGCGGCGGTGATAGCGACGAGCCTGCTGATCTTCAGGTTCGGGCCCGGTGCAACGAAAGGCGCTGCGGCCGTGGTTAGTTGAACGCGAGCCAGCTCGGCAGCGCCCGCTCGTGTGAGTCGCAGAGCACCTGTCGGGTGTCGCACGACCCCCTGGGGGAGCCGGCGCCGGCCCACATGCCGCCGGTGTCACGGCGCAGCACGATCGCCGAGGAGCCACCGCCGTCGAGCAGCACGGCGTTGTCGCTGCCCAGCCCGCGGAAGAGGTCCTGCATGTTGTCCGGGGTGTAGTTGCCGCCCTCGAAGATGTACATCTCGTCCTTTTGCCGCGCGTAGGCCAACGCCGTTCGCGCGGCGCTGGGCCCGCCGTCGTGCAGCTGTTCGGTGTTGCCGGGTGCCAGCAGCCCGATGCCCGACACCGCCACGAACCTCTCGTTCTTGCTGAGCAGATCCTGGACGACCGGGGTCGCGGCGTCGTAGTCCTTTTTTGTCTTGGGCCACACCACATACGGCGCGCCGCCGGACGGCAGGATCATCGTCGTCAGCGCGCTCCAGCTCTCGCCGCCGCCGGAGAGACCCTGCTTGCCGGGATAGGCGAGGGTGCCCGTGACCGCCTGGTTGGCGCGGCCCCGGCCATTGGTGTTGTCCACGAAGGCGCCCAACGGTGAGCTGCACCCGGTCTGGCGCCACGAACCGCCCTTTTGCCCGCGCACGTCGAAGAAGTTGGCGTTGATCGCGATCGTCGGCTGGCCCATGCGTTGCCACGCCTGCAGCGGTGTGTAGAGCTCCGAGGCCTGCCACAGCCCCTCCCCGGTGCGGGCGCCGGGATTGTTCTCGCAGCGGGCCTGGTCGCCCTGGTGCGTGTCGACCAGCAGGTGCGGTGAGAGACGTCCGGCCGCGTTCTTGATGATCATCAGGTGGCCGCCGTTGTTCATCTCATACCAGCTGCCGGCGGCGTTGAGCATCGGCGCGGGATGGCCGGGGCCGAAGTTGTACACCAGGTAGGAACCGCGGGTGCTGCCGATGGCGTTGGCGAGCAGATCGCGCCCGTCGGCGGCTCGCGCCAGGGGCAGCCCGTTGGTGGCGGCCAGCGTGAAGCAGGCGAGGAGGGCGGTGCAGCACGCCGCCAGCCGGCGGAAGCTGGCGCGTCGGGTCAGCACGATAGCCCTTTCGGCCATGATCTGGATGCAACAGAGACATCATCAGCCTCATTAGTCACACTGTCAATAAAGATAACGAGCCGATGACGCTGGGGCCACGTGCGAATTACGTTTGTTCGCTGGAACTTTCGGGCTCGGCGACGTCCGGGGTCGATTCGGTGGCGGCCGGCGTCGACTCGGTGGCGGCGGGCTCGGCCCGCTTGCCGCGGCGGGCCTTGTGTTGAGCCTGGTGTTCCTGCGCGAGCGCCAGGGCGGCCGCGCCCTGGATCCGGTGAAAGCCCTTGCGGTCGTAGAGGTGCGTGACGATGCCGCCGAGCAGCAGGCCGATGACGAGGCCCACCGACGTCATGGTCAGCGCCTGGCTCAGGCCCGCATCCCCGCGGCCGCCGAAGTACAGCAGCGATCGCGCGCCCAGGAAAACCTGATGCATCGGCTCGAATTCGGCCAGCCATCGGAAGAAGGACGGCGTCGCCTCCAGCGGCACCGTGGCTCCGGCCGACGGCAGGCCGAGGATCACGAAGATGAGCATGCTCACCAACATCCCCGCGGTGCCGAGCACCGAGAGCAGCGAACTGGACGTGATGCCCACCGCGGCGATCGCGAACACGCCGAACGCCCAGAGCTGCCAACTGAGATCGATGGGCATGCCGAGCGCGTCGGCGATCCAGACGTACACCGCCGAGGTGAGCAGCCCGAGCAGCACCATCATGGCCCACTTGAGCAGCAGCGTCTGGAATCTCGAGATCCTGACCTGCTCGGCGAATCGGTACACCGGGCCGAATTCGGCGGGCACGTAGCCGAGCAGCGCGTCGACCAGCGTGCTGACCACGATGCTGCCGGTGAACCCGGCAAGCAGGAGTAGCAGCGCGTAATAGAACGCGGACAGTCCGTTGCCGGTGCCATTGGGCAGCGGGTTGTAGACGACCGACTGGATCTCGATGGGGGCGGCCAGCCCCACCTGGGCCGCGCCGGGTAGCGGCGCGCCGCCGGTCTGCGCGGCGACCTCCGCCGTAACCCGTTGCCCCGCTATGCCGTTGGCCATCCCCATGGCCGTGCTGAGGGTTTGGCCGGCGATGCTCGCGCCCAGCGTGCCGGCCCGCGGGTTGGTGGAGACGGTGATCGACGGCCGTTCGGCGCGGATCGGCGCCACGGCGCTGGTCCCGAAGTCCCGCAGCTTGGACGAGAAGCTGGGCGGTATCACGACCGACCCGTAGACCCGGCCCGTGTCCAGTTGACGTTTGGCCTCGCCGCGGGAGAGCACGCGGACGTCGAACTTGTTCTTGTCCAACCCATTGACCAGCCGGTCGGTGATCTGCGCGCCCCCGGGGCCGGCGTCCTCGTTCACCACCGCGATGGGGAAATGGTGCAGGTTGGTGCTCGGGTTCAAGATGCCGCCGAGGTAGAGCGCGCACAGCGCCGACATCAGCGCCAACGTGATGATCAGGGGCGCCGCCCAGAACCGCACGGTGCGGATCGCCTTGATGTTGTGCTTGGGATTGGGCGCCGCGTGCTGCGCGTGCGACTGAGGCATGCCGACTCCTGTCTGTCGTGCCCACTCTATGGGCTGCGTCGCCGGCCCTCCATGTCTCAGTCGCCCAGCTTGGCGTGCATCTCCCACAGCAGCAGTTCCGAGGGCTCGCTCGCCGCCGCGCGGCGGCCGTCGGCGTCGGTCAATCGCACGGCGTCGCCCGCGTGCAACTCCCCGATCCCTTCGACGCTGACCCGGCCGCGGGCCAGGAAAAGATGCAGGTAGGGCGCGGCCGGGAGGTGCGCGGCCGCCCCGGCCCGCAGGCGCGTGCCGTGCAGCGCGGCGTGGCGGTTGTGCAGGGTGATGGCCGCGTCGTGGGTGGGGATGCCTGAGGCGATCGTCACCAGGTTGTCGTCCAGCATTTTCGGGTCGATCTCGTGCTGTTGGTAGCTCGGGTCGATGCCGGACTCGTCGGGTACCACCCACATCTGCACGAAATGCACCGGCTCGCTGGGGGAGTCGTTGCGCTCGGAGTGCAGGATGCCGCTGCCGGCCGACATGCGTTGCGCCAGTCCGGGATAGACGACCCCGTGGTTGCCGGTGGAGTCGCGATGGGACAGTTCGCCGCGCAGCACCCAGGTCACGATTTCCATGTCCCGGTGCGGGTGCGTGTCGAATCCCGTTCCGGGGGAGACGATGTCGTCGTTGTTGACCAACAGCAACCCGTAGTGGGTGTTGTCCGGGTCGTAGTGGTCGCCGAAGGAGAACGAGTGCCGGGAGGTCAACCACGGCGTGGTGGTGACGGCCCGATCGGCCGCGCGGCGGATCTCCGCGGTGGCAGACATGATCCCAGCGTAATGCCCGGGCGGGTCAGCCGACCGCCGCGGTGAGCAGCCGCTGGGCGTGGCGGAGCGCGGCGTCGAGCTCGGGCAGGGTCAACCCGGTGGCGTGGCCCAGGTGGATCTCGATCTGATACTCCGGCTGGCCATCGGGGGAGAAGATCGGCAGCACGACGAATTCGGCGGTGGCCAAGTCCGTTTCGAGGACATCGGTGACCGACCGCAGCGTCACCATCGTCATCAGCGTGGTGAGCTGACGCGTGACGTGGGCCGTCGGCTCCAGCGAGGCCAGCACCTCGGCCAGCCGATGGTGCAGCGACTGGTGGGTGTCGTCGAAGCGCCACGCGCCATAGCCGCGGGCACGGATATCGGCGAGCACACGCTGGTGCTCGGAGATTTCGGCGCGGGTGAGCCGGGGCATCACGCGATGCAGCCAGGCCTGGACGAAATCCTCGTCGCGCCAGGCCATGGCCACCAGGCCGAAGGGCGGGTCGATGGGGAAGCGCTGGCCCACAGCGTGTTCGCCGTCGGTGCCGTGGCCGACCGTGTCGACGGTGATCAGGTGCCGGGCGCCGATCTTCGACATCGAGCAGCCCGCGCCGAGCCTGTCGTGCAGGAAGCGCAGCGCGTCGCGCCCGCGGTCCAGCAGCGGAAACTGCTCGCGCAGCCCGTGCACCAGCCCGAACAGCCCGCTGCCCAGCACGTAGCGACGATCCCCGCGCCGCGCCACCCAGGCGCGCCGTTCCAACTCGGCCAGCACGAGGGCGCACGTCGAGGTGCTGATGGCGCAACGTTTTGCCAGTTCCGCCGATGTGAGCCCACCCGGCGAATTCGCCAGGGCGGCAAGGACATCCATCACCCGCGCCGTCGGCGGCGATTTGGGGCGTGGTTCGCCGCGCGCCTGCGCCATTGACGTAGCCACCGCCGCCTCCCTACGATCCGTCCAAAATGCCAGAATATATGTCCTAATATTAGGAGACAATCGTGTTGAAGGTGGGGGTGTGGGGGCCCGGGTCCATGGGAGTGGTCGCCCTGCGTGGCGTGATCGACCATCCGGAGCTGCAACTGGTCGACGTCGTGGTGCACAGCGATGCCAAGGCCGGCCGAGATGCCGGGGAGCTGTGCGGCATTGCGCCGGTGGGCGTGGTGGCCACCCAGGATCCGGCGGCCATGCTCGCCGGCGACGCCGACGCCGTGGTGTACGCCGCCGCCGCCAACCTGCGGCCGCTGGACGCCGTCGAGGACATGGTGTCGATCCTGCGGGCCGGAAAGAACGTGGTGTCGTGTTCGGTGGTGCCGCTGGTCTTTCCCGACGCCGTCGACGCCGCGTTCACCGAGCCGCTGCGCCAGGCCGCGATCGACGGCGGGGTGTCGTTCTTCACCACCGGCATCGACTCCGGATTCGCCAACGACGTTCTGCCGCTGATGCTTACCGGCGTGTCGCGGGTGATCGAATCGGTGCGCGTGACCGAGATGTTCAACTACGCGACCTACCCGGACCGCTCCGCCGTCTACGAGATCCTCGGGTTCGGGCAGCAACCGGACTACCCGGCCTTCGCGGCCCAGCCGGGGATTTTCACCTTCGGCTGGGGGCCCGTGTTGCACCAGCTCGCCGCCGGGTTGGGGGTCAAGATCGACAACATCGAGGAGGCCAACGAGCGGATCCCCGCCGGCGAATCTTTCGACACGCCAACGGGGCACATCGCGGCCGGAACGATCGCGGCCATGCGCTCGACGCTGACCGGTTACGTCGGGGGGAAACCGACCTTCGTCCTCGACCACGTGACGCGCATGCGCGATGACATCGCCCCGGACTGGCCCCAGCCCCGCATCTGCATCGAGCCGAAGGACCTCGGTTACGGCCCGGCGTCCGGCCGCGGGTTGTACCGCGTCGAGATCGAGGGTTCCCCCAGCATGCGCTGCGAATTCGAGATGGCCGAAGACCACGACCACGACCTGGGGGCGCGCATCGCGGGCTCCTCGAGGATGGTCAACGCCATCCCCGCCGTGTGCGCCGCCGCGCCCGGGCTGCTCTCCGCGCTGGACCTGCCGCTGATCACCGGGAACGGCCTGTTGCGTCCGGTGCCGGGCCCGCCGCCCGACAGCCGGCTGTTCTAGTTGGTGACGGCGCGAGTGAGGAGGCGGGCAATCTTGCCTCGCCCGGTGACGGCGAGCGCCGGAACGGCGCGAGTGAGGAGGCGGGCAATCTTGCCTAGGACCGCGCGCCGGGGTACGTCGCGGCGGCGAGCTCCAGGATCTCGGCGCGGTCGGCCGCCAGAATGAATCCGGAGCGGATCGCCGCGTCGAGCGCGCCGGTGAAGCGCTCCAGGTATTCCGTGCTCCCGCCGGGATAGAGCCGGCGCAGCGTGGCGGCGTCGAAAAGCTCGCCGGAGCCGAAGATCATGGACATGATGCTTTCCTCGCCACCCAGCCCCGACGTCCGGGCGACCGGCACGTCCACCCAGGGGGTCCTGAGCCCTCCGCGGGCGAGGCCGTTGCCATCCAGAACCGGTTGCGGCCCTTCGGTTTCCCGGGCCTCAAGGGCTTCCGCGCTCGGCGCCGGCTCGCCGCTGGCGACCCACGTGTTGAGGGCGGCGAGCGCGGCCTGCACCACATAGTGGTGTTGCGGCCCGAAGTTGATGCAGTGCGCCAACTGCTGGCCCATCAGCATGTTGGTCGGCGTGTAGGCGGCGGCGATGTCCGCGAGCGGCGCCGACCCGCTGTCGATGAACGCGACCTGGATGGTGTAGTTGTCGGCGTGGGCGGCGCCGGCGATCTCCCAGACCCGCAGGTATTGGTTGTCGGGCTTGCGGGCGAAGTAGTAGCCCTGCCGGGCTCCGCCGAACACGTCGGTTTCCGTGACGACCGTCAGCAGCGGGACGCGCAGCTCCGGGCGGAACGTAACCCCTTGCGGCTCTTCGGTTTCGGCGAAGATCGAGGTTCCGTCGAGCGGGGCGGCCGAGCCGAAACGGGAATGGACGAGGAACCCGTCGTAGGTGCGGGCCAACGGGTCGACGGCGTTGATGTAGGTCGTGAGGAACATGGCCGATTGCGATTCGCCCAGCGCGATGACGCGCCGCACGGGCAGATCCCCCAGCAGGTCCCGGCCTTCGTCGCTTTTGAGCAGGCCGCCGATCTGGGAGAACATGTCGTAGCAGAAGGCGTCGCCCGGGTGGTGTAGGGGCGCATACCGTTGTGGGTCCTGGGTTTTCAGCGACATGTCCGCGCCGAGCAGGCTGTCGCCGCCCTCGACCCCCACCCGCTGCGCCGAGACCCCGACGTAGGCGTAGCCCGCCCGGATGATTTCGCGGTGCGCCATCATCCATACCGCGGGAGCGTCGATGCCGCCGCTCACGTTGAGCCATTCGACCAGCACGGTTCCGTTGAATCGCGCCGGATCGGTGGGTGTCAACACCACGATCCGCGTCGTGAAATCGGCCGAGCCCGAGGGTGTTACGTCCCAGCGGCCATCGGGTCCCAACTCGGTCACCGGGGTATAGGACGAGGCCGTCGCGGAAACGAAGAATTCCTCGACGCGGTAGCCCACGTTGGCGAGGTCATAGGCGCTCAGCAGCAGCAGCGGCTTGCCGGGCGCGGCCGTGACCAGGGCGGTGGAATTCGTCATGTGCGCAACCTTCTTACTCCTGACCGGCGGACAGCGAACCGGGCAGCCCGAACTTCGTGAACAACGTCTCATCGAGGAACGCCACCACGTGAGAAACCTTCTCGCCGTGCACATCCAGCACATGCAACTGGAAGGGGACGTGCACGTCGCCGGCGCGCATGTACATCGCGGCGGCGAGCTGACCGTTGGCGACCAGCGGCAGCAGCCGCATGTCTCCGCCCGCCTCGGCCGGGCATTGCTGGTGGATCAGGGTCACGATGTCCGCCGCGCCCCGATACCAGCCGGCGTACGGCGGCATTTCCCAGATCGCCTCCGCGGTGAACAACTCCACCAGGCGGTCGATGTCGTAGGTCTCGAACGCGGCGATGTAGCGGGCCAGCAGGTCTTGGGCCTCGGGCGAATCCGGCGGCGCCAGTTGGTCGTCGGCGCTGGGACCGACGGCGTCCAGTTGCGACCGGGCCCGCTGCAGCAGGCTGTTGACGGCGGTCGTGGTGGTGCCGACCGCCTCGGCGACCTCGGCGGAGCGCCACTGCAGCACGTCGCGCAGCAGCAGCACCGCCCGCTGCCGCGGCGGAAGGTATTGCAGCGCAGCCACGAACGCCAGCCGTACCGACTCCCGCGACCCGACGACCACCGACGGGTCCGCCGGGTGATCGGTCAACTCCGGCAGCGGCTCGAGCCAGGGCACTTCGCGGCGCTCCACCAGCTCCGCGGTCGGGTCCGAGCTCGGGGCGCCCAGGCCCACCGGCAACGCCCTGCGCCCCTTGCCCTCCAGCGCGCTCAGGCAGGTGTTGGTGGCGATGCGGTGCAGCCAGGTCCGCAGCGAGGACTTGCCTTCGAAACGGTCGTAGGACTTCCAGGCCCGCAGCAACGTCTCCTGCACCAGATCTTCGGCGTCGT
Organism: Mycobacterium sp. 3-98; assembly: GCF_035918355.1. Lineage (NCBI taxonomy): Bacteria > Bacillati > Actinomycetota > Actinomycetes > Mycobacteriales > Mycobacteriaceae > Mycobacterium > Mycobacterium sp. 3-98. Next base: position 750,155 of record NZ_CP142360.1, read on the forward strand.
GCAGCGACCCGGTCATCCGATAGCAGTGGGCGAGCAGCTCGCGGCGATAGGGCTCGGCTTGGGCCGAGAAATCGGTCCCCAGCACCGCGTCGCCTTCGGGGTCTTGGGCGAGAAGACTCACGCGGATGAGCCTACGCAGTGTCCGCAACCCCGGCCGGGATCCCAGCCATTACGCTGCACCTCAATGACTAGGACCAGCCGATGAACCGCACCGAACGCAGTTTCGACGGATTCGGCGGTGTGCGCATCGTCTACGACGTCTGGACCCCCGACACGCCGCCGCGGGCGGTCGTGGTGCTGGCGCACGGTCTCGGCGAGTACGCCCGCCGCTACGACCACGTCGCCCAGTGCTTCGGGGAGGCGGGCCTGGTCACCTACGCGCTGGACCATCGCGGGCACGGCCGCTCGGGCGGCAAACGGGCGGTGGTGCGTGACATCCACGAGTACACCACCGACTTCGACACCCTGGTCGGCATCGCCACGCGCGAACACCACGGCCTCAAGTGCGTCGTGCTGGGCCACAGCATGGGCGGGGGGATCGTCTTCGCCTACGGCGTCGAGCGCCCGGACAACTACGACCTGATGGTGCTGTCGGGGCCCGCGGTGGCGGCCCAGGACCAGGTGTCACCGCTGCTGGCCCTGGCCGCCAAGGTGCTGGGGGCCGTCGTGCCCGGCCTGCCGGCGCAGGACCTCGACGTCGACGCCATCTCGCGCGATCCCGCGGTGGTGGCGGCCTACAAGAGCGATCCGCTGGTGTACCACGGCAAGGTTCCGGCCGGCATCGGCCGCGCGTTGCTGCAGGTCGGCGAGACGATGCCGCAGCGGGCGCCGGCGCTGACGGCGCCGTTGCTGGTGGTGCACGGGTCCGAGGACCGGTTGATTCCCGTCGCCGGCAGCCGTCGGCTCGTCGAGTGCGTCGGGTCCACCGACGTCGAGCTGAAGGTGTATCCCGGCCTGTATCACGAGGTCTTCAATGAGCCCGAGCGCGAGCAGGTGCTCGACGATGTCGTCTCCTGGATCACCGCTCGGCTGTGAGCGGGCGTGTCGGACCGCTCCCGTACGTTGGCGCTAATGACTCGCACGGGCGAGGAGGAACGGCGCCATGACTCGCGCCGGTGACGATGCAGAGCGTAGCGATGAGGAGGAACGGCGCTAATGACTCGCGCCGGTGACGATGCAGAGCGTAGCGATGAGGAGGAACGGCGCTAATGACTGACGACAAGATGCTGGCGCGCATCGCCGCGCTGCTGCGTCAGGCCGAAGGCACCGACAACTCCCACGAGGCCGACGCGTTCATGTCGGCCGCGCAGCGGCTCGCGACGGCCGCGTCCATCGACCTCGCGGTGGCGCGCTCCCATTCGGCCCAGCGTTCGGCCGCGCAGGCCCCGACGCAGCGCACCATCACCATCGGCGCGGCGGGCACCAAGGGGTTGCGGACCTACGTTCAGCTCTTCGTGCTGATCGCCGCGGCCAACGACGTGCGGTGCGACGTCGCGTCCAATTCGACGTTCGTCTACGCCTACGGGTTTGCCGAGGACATCGACGCCAGCCACGCCCTGTACGCCAGCCTGGTCGTGCAAATGGTGCGCGCGTCGGACGCCTACCTCGCCTCGGGCGCGCACCGTCCCACGCCGACGATCACCGCCCGGCTCAACTTTCAGCTGGCCTTCGGGGCGCGTGTGGGCCAACGGCTGGCCGAGGCCCGCGACGAGGCCCGGCGGGAAGCCACCAAGGACCGGCAACGTGCGCCGGGAACCGCTATCGCCTTGCGGGACAAGGAGGTTGAGCTCGTGGACTACTACCGCGGTGCGTCCAAGGCGCGCGGCACCTGGCAGGCCAGTCGAGCCTCGGCCGGGTATTCCTCGGCGGCGCGGCGCGCGGGCGACCGGGCCGGCAAGCGAGCGCGGCTCGGCAACAGCCCGGAACTCCCCGGGGCGCGGAGCGCGCTGAGCGGGTGACTCCCGGGAACTCCCCGCGGCGGGATTCTCAACGCTCCAGGGTCTATGCGGCCGAGGAATTCGTCCGCACGTTGTTCGACCGCGCCGCCCAGCACGGTTCACCCGCCGTGGACTTCTTCGGCACACAATTGACGCTGCCGCCGGAGGGCCGATTCGGCTCGGTGGCCTCCGCCCAGCGCTACGTGGACGACGTGCTGGCGCTGCCGGCGGTGCGCAGCCGGTGGCCCGGGGTGGCCCCGTTGCGGGTCCGGCCGCGCCGGGCCGCCACCGCCGCGCACTACGAAAACCAGGACGGCGCAGGCGTTATCGCGGTCCCCGACCGTGACACCGCCGACTGGGCGCTGCGTGAGCTGGTGATGTTGCACGAAGTGGCGCATCATTTGTGCCGGGCCGAGCCGCCGCACGGCCGCGAGTTCGTCGCGACGATCTGCGAGTTGACGGAGCTGGTGATGGGACCCGAAGTGGGGCATGTGCTGCGCGTCGTCTACGCCAAAGAGGGTGTGCGGTGAGCGATCCCGACGAGAGGGCCCGCGAGATCGAAGCCCAGATGACCGACGACGAGCGGTTCTCCCTGCTGGTCTCGGTGATGGGCGCCGGCGACCTGTGGCCGGTGCGCGACGAACGCATCCCGGCGGACACGCCGATGAGCGCGGGGTACGTGCCCGGGATTCCCCGCCTCGGGGTGCCGCCCCTGCGGATGAGCGATGCCGGTCTGGGCGTCACCAACCCCGGCTACCGTCCGGGCGACACGGCCACCGCGCTGCCCGCCGGGCTGGCGCTGGCCGCGGGTTTCGATCCGGCGCTGGCCCGGTCCGCAGGCGAAGTGATCGGCTCAGAGGCGCGCAGCCGCGGATTCAACGTGCAGCTCGCCGGGGCGATGAACCTCGCGCGCGACCCGCGCAACGGCCGCAACTTCGAATACCTTTCCGAGGACCCGCTTTTGACCGCCGCGATGATCGCGGAGTCGATCGACGGCATTCAGCGCCACGGCGTCATCTCGACGGTCAAGCACTACTCGCTGAACTGCAACGAGACCAATCGGCACTTCCTGGACGCGGTCATCGATCCCGACGCGCACCGCGAGTCCGACCTGCTCGCCTTCGAGATCGCGATCGAGCGGGCGCAACCGGGCGCCGTGATGACCGCCTACAACAAGGTCAACGGCGTCTACGCCGCGGCGAACGATGTCCTGATCAACGAGGTGCTCAAGGGCGCCTGGGCGTATCGTGGTTGGGTCATGTCCGACTGGGGCGCCACGCCGAGCTGGGAGTGTGCGCTGGCCGGCCTCGATCAGGAGTGCGGCGCCCAGATCGACGCGCTGCTGTGGCAGGCCGAGACCTTCGGCGCGCCGCTGCGCGACGCGTACGCCGAGGGCAGGCTGCCCAGGGAGCGGTTGTCGGACATGGTCCGACGGATCCTGCGGTCCATGTTCGCCGTCGGTATCGACCGCGACGCCGCGCCGCCGGAGCCGGATCTGGCCGCGCACAACGAGATTGCGCTGCGCATCGCCCGCCAGGGGGCCGTGTTGCTGACCAACCGGGGAGCGCTCCCGTTGGCGCCCGAGCCGGGCATGCGCATCGCCGTCATCGGCGGATACGCGCACCTGGGCGTGCCGGCCGGTTATGGTTCGAGCACCGTCGTTCCCGACGGCGGCTACGCGGGCGTGGTCCCGATCGGCGGCGCGGGGCTGGAGGCCGGGCTGCGCAACCTGTACCTGCTGCCGTCGTCGCCGTTGCAGGAGTTGCGAAACCAGTTGCCGCGGGCGCAGATCGAATTCGATCCCGGCATCAGTCCGGCCGAGGCGGCGCTGGCGGCGCGGCTCGCCGATGTCGCGATCGTGTTCGCGGTGCGCGCGGAAGGGGAGGGATACGATCTCGCCGACCTGTCGCTGCCCTGGGGCCAGGACGAAATGATCGCGGCGGTGGCGGCGGCCAACCCCAATACCGTGGTGGTGCTCGAGACCGGCAACCCGGTGAGCATGCCGTGGCGCGACGCGGTGAATGCCGTTGTGCAGGCGTGGTATCCGGGTCAGGCCGGCGCCCGGGCGATCGCCGAGATCCTCACCGGCCGGGTCAATCCTTCGGGCCGGCTTCCGATCACCTTTCCCGCCGATCTGGACCAGACGCCTCGCCCGCGGCTACCCGGTGTCGGCACGCCGTGGGGGACCGCGAGCACGATCGAATACTTCGAGGGCGCCGATGTCGGCTATCGATGGTATGCGGCCAACGGCCACGTCCCGATGTTCGCCTTCGGTCATGGCCTGTCCTACACCAGGTTTGACTACCGTGACCTGGTGGTCACCGGCGGGGAGACCATCACGGCCAGTTTCACCGTCGTCAATCCCGGCGACCGCGCCGGGGCCGACGTGCCGCAGCTGTATGTGACGGCGGAGCCCGGCGGACCGTGCCTGCGGCTGCTGGGATTCGAGCGGATCGAGTTAGAACCGGGCGCCAGCCGCCGGCTGAGGATCGAGGCCGATCCGCGCCTGCTCGCACGCTACGACGGCGGCGCCGGATGCTGGCGGATCGAGGCGGGCGATTACACGGCGGCCGTGGGCATTTCGGCGTTGGCCATGCGGCTCGCGGCGGGGGTCGAACTGACCGGCCGTACGTTCGGGCGATGACTCCCTCGGGCTGACGCCCGAACGTACGACCGGCCCGAGGCGTTACTCGACGGGGGTCAGCGCGTCGCCGCACGTGCAGCGGTAGCCCTCGCCGGCGCCCGAGCAATGGCAGGGCACCTCGATGCGGACACGGCAGCCGCAGCCTTCGTGACCGCACGTCAGCAGGGTCCCGGCTTCGTAAGTTGCCATTTGACTCACCCTTTTCTCCTGGTGTGACTCGTGCGGCGCGGTTCGGCCGCACCCCCACTATATACCCCCCATGGGTATACGTAAACGGTCGCGACGGGTTTCGTGGCGGGGACGGCTGTCGTGCGGGGGCCCGGCGGGCGCGGCTAGCGTTGACGTCATGAGCGAGAAACCGACCCCCCACGACGTCGACGCATTCCTGGACAGCACGGTGGTGGGCGACGATCCGTCCTTGACCGCGGCGCTCGAGGCCAGCAACGCGGCCGGGCTACCGCCGATCGCGGTCTCGGTGCAACAGGGAAAGTTCCTGAGCCTGCTCGCCGGCGCCATCGGCGCGCGGCGCATCCTCGAGATCGGCACCCTGGGCGGCTTCAGCACCATCTGGTTGGCGCGTGGCGCCGGGCCGCAGGGCCGCGTGGTGACGCTGGAGTACGAGCCGAAGCACGCCGAGGTGGCGCGGGGCAACTTGAAGCGCGCCGGCGTCGACGATCGGGTGGAGGTGATCGTCGGCGCGGCGCTGGATACGCTGCCGACGGTCACCGGACCCTTCGATCTGATCTTCATCGACGCCGACAAGGAGAACAACCTGGCGTATGTGGAGTGGGCGGTCCGATTGGCCCGGCCCGGTGCGGTCGTGGTGGTGGACAACGTGATTCGAGACGGGCAGATTCTGCGGCCGGATTCCGACGATGCCCGGGTGCGGGCGACCCGCGAGACGCTGCAGGCGATGGGCGAGCACCCGCGGCTGGACACCGCGGTGATCCAGACGGTGGGGGCCAAGCACTGGGACGGCTTCGCCTTGGCGCTGGTGCAGTAGCTCAGCGCGGGGACAGGTCGGCGACCGCCTGCCCGGCAGAGGTGAGTTCGCCGATCCGCAGGGCGGTTTCACCGGCGTACAGGGCGGCGCCGTCCAGCCAGGAGTCGGGCACACCGGCCACCGGTGCCAGCGGCGTGAAGAACGGCAGGGCCGGCGACTGCAGGCGCATCAGTGCGCCTGCATCGAAATAGCCCAGCGCCGACAGGGGACGACTGGCCGCGTTGAGCGCCGCCGGCACCGCCTTGGCCCGCCCGTCGGCGCGGCACCACCGGCGCGTCGCCTCGTTGGGCACGACGCGGTGCCGTAGCGGCCAGCTCAGGCCGAACAGGTTTGTCTCGATCGTCCTGTCGGCCCGAAGGATTCGCCGCTGATACTCGCGGCTCGCGTTGGCCTCGTGCGTCAACAGGAATCGCGTGCCCGCGATGACACCGCTGGCGCCGCCGTCCAGCGCGGCGCGAGTGTCGGCGGCGGTGGCGACGCCGCCGGCCAGGAACACCGGTCGGTTCCCGGCCGCGCGCAGGGCGTGCGGGAGAAAATCCAGGGCCGGCACGGTCCCCACGAGGTGCCCGCCGGCCTCGCGCCCCTGAGCGATCAAACCGTCAGCGCCGCAGGCGATCGCGGCCCGCGCCTGCGCCTCGGTGCCCACCATCACGAAGACGAAGACCCCGGCGTCGCGCAGATGCTCGACGAGGCCCCGCTTGTCGCCGAACGCCAACACCACCGCGTCCACCCGGGCGTCGACGCAGGCCGCGACGTGATGGCGATGCATGAAGGGCAGCAACAGGTTTACCGCGACGGCACGACCCGGCGCCTGCTCGCGCACCTCGTCGATCGACGCGCGCAGCCGGCGCGGGGTGTCGATGCCCAGCGTGCCGAGCCCGCCCGCGTTGGCGACCGCGGCCGCCAGGGCCGCCCCCGCGAGCCCGCCGCCCATGCCGGCCTGTCCCACCGGGTGATCGAGCCGCAATCGATCCGCGAGGTCCATGCCTCAAGAGGCTACGCGGTTTCTCGAACTGGGCCGCGATCGAGCGTAATGTTGATCACAGATGGATGGGTGCAGCCCAGCTCAAAAGGCTTGCTGCATAACAGAAAGGTCACAAAATGAGTACAGTCCATTCATCAATCGATCACCACCCCGATTTGATGGCGTTGCGCGCCCGCTACGAGCGTGTCGCCGAGTCGATGAGTGCGCATTTCACCTTCGGCCTGGCGCTGCTGACGGGTCTGTATGTGGCCGCGTCGCCGTGGATCGTGGGGTTCAGCGCGACGAGGTCGCTCGCCACGTCTGACCTGATCGCCGGTATCGCGGTGGCGTTCCTGGCGTACGGGTTCGCCACGACGCTGGATCGCGCGCACGGCATGACATGGACGCTGCCGGTACTCGGCGCGTGGGTCATCGTGTCGACGTGGATCCTGCCGGACGTCACGCTGACCACCGGCATGACCTGGTCGAATGTCGTCGCGGGCGCGTTGCTGACCTTCCTGGGTCTCAACGCCACCTACTTCGGCATGCGCACGCGCGCCACGGGAACGCACGCCTAGCCCCGAACTCGGTTAGGGCACAGGTCGATTCGCCGCCTGGCCGGGCGATCCGGTCAGGCGGAGATCAACCGCAGACTGCGCCGATGGCGGCCGAGCTGACCAGCTTGACGTACTTGGCCAGCACCCCGGTCTTGTAGCGCGGCGGCGGCGGTGTGAAACCCTTTCGCCGCGAATCGAATTCAGCCGGATCGGCGAGCACGTCGAGCACCCGGTTGGCGACGTCCAGCCGGATGCGGTCGCCGTCGCGCAGAAACGCGATCGGTCCGGCGTCCACCGCCTCCGGGGCGATGTGACCGACGCACAGCCCCGTCGTCCCGCCGGAGAACCGGCCGTCGGTCAGCAACAGCACGTCCTTGCCGAGACCGGCGCCCTTGATCGCGCCGGTGATGGCGAGCATCTCGCGCATGCCGGGTCCGCCCTTCGGGCCCTCGTAGCGGATCACCACCGCGTCGCCCTTGGTGATGGTGCCGTCCTCGAGGGCATCGAGCGCGGCCCGTTCACCGTCGAAAACCCTTGCGGTGCCCTCGAACACGTCGGAATCGAAGCCGGCGGACTTCACCACCGCGCCCTCGGGAGCCAGCGATCCGCGCAGGATGGTGATGCCGCCGGTGGGGTGAATAGGATTGCTCAGGGCCCGCAGCACCTTGCCGTCGGGGTCGGGCGGGGCGATCTCGGCCAGGTTCTCGGCCACGGTCGCACCGGTGACCGTCAGGCAATCGCCGCGCAGTAGGCCGGCATCCAGCAACGCCTTCATCATCACCGGCACGCCGCCGATGTGGTCGACGTGCGACATCACGTGGCGGCCGAACGGCTTGACGTCGGCCAAATGCGGAACCTTCGACCCGATCCGGCTGAAGTCGTCGAGCGTCAGCGCGACGTCGGCCTCGTGGGCGATGGCCAGCAGGTGCAGCACCGCGTTGGTGGACCCGCCGAACGCCATCACCACCGCGATGGCGTTCTCGAACGCCTCCTTGGTGAGGATGTCGCGGGCGGTGATCCCGCGCCGCAGCAGTTCGACGACCGCCGCGCCGCTGCGCCGCGCGAACCCGTCGCGGCGGCGGTCGGTCGCCGGCGGCGCCGCGCTGCCCGGCAACGACATCCCGAGCGCCTCGGCGGCGCTGGCCATCGTGTTGGCGGTGTACATGCCGCCGCAGGCGCCCTCGCCGGGGCAGATCGCCCGCTCGATGGCGTCGACGTCCTCGCGCGGCATCAGCCCGCGGGCGCAGGCCCCCACCGCCTCGAACGCGTCGATGATGGTGACCTCGCGCTCGCTGCCGTCGGAGAGCTTGGCCACCCCCGGCAGGATCGAGCCCGCGTAGAGGAACACCGAGGCCAGGTCCAGCCGCGCGGCGGCCATCAGCATCCCGGGCAGCGACTTGTCGCAGCCGGCCAGCAGCACCGAGCCGTCGAGGCGTTCGGCCTGCATCACCGTCTCGACGCTGTCGGCGATCACTTCGCGCGACACCAGGGAGAAGTGCATCCCCTCGTGGCCCATCGAGATGCCGTCGGACACGGAGATGGTGCCGAACTCGAGGGGGTACCCGCCGGCCGAGAACACCCCCTCCTTGACGGCCTTGGCGAGCCGGTCCAGCGAGAGGTTGCACGGCGTGATCTCGTTCCAGGACGACGCGACGCCGATCTGCGGCTTGGCGAAGTCCTCGTCTCCCATGCCTACTGCCCGCAGCATGCCACGGGCGGCGGCCTTCTCCAGGCCGTCGGTGACGTCACGACTACGCGGCTTGATGTCGGCGGTCCGAGCCGAATCGGTGGTGGGCATCGTTCAAGTATGCGCTGGCCAGTCGCGATGCCCGTTCCCGGGGTAATACCCCGTCGGGGTATAAGCTGGGATGGGCGGGCCAGACGGAGCGGCAGGGGTGAATCGACGATGACAGACGAACACGGGTACTCGCAGCAGAAGGACAACTACGCCAAGCGGCTGCGGCGCATCGAGGGCCAGGTGCGGGGCATCGCCCGCATGATCGAGGAAGACAAGTACTGCATCGACGTGCTGACCCAGATCAGCGCCGTCAACAGCGCGTTGCGGTCGGTCGCGCTGAATTTGCTCGACGAGCACCTGAGCCACTGCGTCACCCGGGCCGTTGCCGAGGGCGGCGACGAGGCCGACACGAAGCTCAGCGAGGCCTCCGCCGCGATCGCTCGCCTCGTCCGCTCCTGATCGCAGGGCGTGTTGCCGCGCCAAGTTGGAGGAACCGGTAGCCGGTGTGCGTACGGTATGGGGAGCGTGACCTCGGCGACGTTGCTCAGCCGATTGCGCACACCCAAGCGATGACTGTGATGACTGCCGAAACCGCCAACGCAGCCGCGCGAACGTGGACGCCACGGATCGCGGCTCAGCTCGCCATCCTCGCGGCCGCGGCCTTCACCTATGTCACCGCCGAGATCCTGCCGGTGGGGGCGCTGCCGGCGATCGCCCGCAACCTCAACGTCAGTTTGGTCCTGGTGGGGACCCTGCTGTCCTGGTACGCCCTGGTCGCGGCCCTGACGACGATCCCGCTGGTGCGCTGGACCGCGCACCTGCCGCGCCGCCGCGTGCTGGTCGCGAGCCTGACCTGCCTGACCGCCTCCCAGCTCATCTCGGCGCTGGCGCCCAACTTCGCGGTGCTGGCCGCCGGGCGGGTGCTGTGTGCGATCACCCACGGGCTGCTGTGGTCGGTCATCGCGCCGATCGCGACCCGGCTGGTGCCGCCCAGCCACGCCGGGCGAGCCACCACATCGATCTACGTCGGCACCAGCCTGGCGCTGGTCGTCGGCAGCCCGCTGACCGCGGCCCTGAGCCTGATGTGGGGATGGCGCCTGGCCGTCGTGTGCGTCACCGTCGCGGCCGCGCTCGTCACGGTCGCCGCCCGGCTGATGCTGCCGGAGATGGTGCTCACCGAGGATCAGCTGGCCCACGTCGGGCCCCGGTCCCGCCATCACCGCAACCCGCGGCTGATCATCGTGAGCGTGCTGGCGATGATCGCGGTCACCGGCCACTTCGTGTCCTACACGTTCATCGTCGAGCTCATCCGCAACGTCCTGGGCGTGCGTGGGCCGAACCTGGCCTGGGTGCTGGCCGCCTACGGGCTGGCCGGCCTGCTATCGGTGCCGCTGGTGGCGCGGCCCCTGGACCACCGCCCCAAGGGCGCCGTCATCCTGTGCATGACGGGTCTGACGGCCGCCTTCGTGGTGCTGACGGCGCTGGCGTTCGGCGGCCGGTCCGGCGCGACGACGGCGCTGATCGGCACCGCCGCCATCGTGCTGTGGGGGGCCATGGCCACCGCCGTATCGCCGATGATGCAATCCGCCGCCATGCGCAACGGGGCCGACGACCCCGACGGGGCCTCGGGCCTCTACGTGACGGCATTCCAGGTCGGCATCATGGCCGGCTCGCTGGCGGGCGGGCTGCTCTACGAGCACAGCGTCACGATGATGCTGATCGCTTCGGCGATCCTGATGGCGGTCGCGCTGGTCGGCATCGCCGCCAACCGGCGGATGCTCGACGTCCCCCCGCCGCGGCCGACAAGCTCACTCGATTCATAACCGCCCAGCTCAGAGGCGTGTTCTTGGCGGCTCCGGGGCTGCGGACGCCCGCCGGCGACGGTCGACGGCGCCCGCCCTATGCCAGACTGTGTCGGAGTAGACAAGTGGAGGTATGCATATGTCGGGCTGGACGAAGGCCTGGACTTTCAAGGGTCTCTTCGCCGCTCTGAACGTCACCGGCTGGGGCGCAGTGTTGACCCTGGCGCTGGTGCTGAGCGCCGCCCCCGCGCTGGCCGACCCGGACCCGGCTCCCGCCGACCCGGGCGCCGTCGCCGCCCCGCCCGGCCCGCCCGCGCCGCCGGATCCCTTCGCGCCGCCACCCCCGCCCGACCCGCTGGCACCGCCGCCCCCGCCCGACCCGGCGGCGGCGCCACCATGGCTCCCGCCCATGGCGGAACCCGCGGCGGCCTCGGCCGCCGGGCAGAACCCCACCCCGTTCACCGGGACGGCCCCGTTCGGGCCCCCCAAGATCCAGCCCGCCAACGGGTCGACCGTCGGCGTCGCCCAGCCGATCATCATCAACTTTCCGGGACGCGTCGACGACGCCGGCGCCGCGGAGGGCGCGGTCCACGTCTCGTCGGTGCCCGCGGTCCCGGGCAAGTTCTACTGGATGACCCCGACGCAGCTGCGCTGGCGGCCGTTGAGCTTCTGGCCCGCCCACACCGCGGTGACCGTCGACGCCGGGGGCACCGTGTCGAGCTTCCGCACCGGAGACACGCTGGTCGCCACGGCCGACGACGCCACGCATCAGCTGACCGTCACCCGCAACGGCACGGTGGAAAAGACGATCCCGATGTCGATGGGCATGACGTCCGGCAACCACCAAACCCCCAACGGCACCTACTACGTGCAGGACAAGAAGGCGTCGGTGGTGATGGATTCGTCCACCTATGGGGTCCCGGTCAACTCGACCTACGGCTACAAGGTGACGGTGGAGGACGCGGTCCGGTTCGACAACGTCGGCGACTACGTGCACAGCGCCCCCTGGTCGGTGGACGACCAGGGCAAGCGCGACGTCAGCCACGGCTGCATCAACATCAGCCCCTCCAACGCGAAGTGGTTCTTCGACAACTTCGGCGCGGGAGACCCGATCATCGTGAAGAACTCGACCGGCGGCAACTACAAGAAGAACGACGGCTCCGCCGACTGGATGAACTAGCTGCCCGAGAGCAGTCGCAGAATCGCCCGTTTCCCCCGCGAAATCGGGCGATTTTGCGTCTGTTGACCATCTCCTCGCCGAGGGGGCTTCCTTGGGCGCGGCGATTATGTATAGCATCATATATAACTTCGGCCCCTGAGGAGCGGCGATGCGCGGTCCACGCGACCGGATGGTGGTTTCGGCCGCCCTGCTGATCAGGGAGCGCGGCGCCCACGCCACCGCCATCTCCGACGTCCTCGAGCACAGCGGCGCGCCGCGCGGATCGGCCTACCACTACTTCCCGGGCGGGCGCACGCAACTGCTCTGCGAGGCCGTGGACTACGCCGGCGACCACGTCGCCGCGATCATCGCCGAAGCCGCGAGCGGCCTCGACCTGATCGACACCCTGATCGACAAATTCCGCCAGCAGCTGCTCGACAGCGACTTCCGCGCCGGCTGCCCCATCGTCGCCGTGTCCGTGGAGGCGGGCGAGCAGCAGGACGCCGAGCGCATGGCGCCGGTCGTCGAGCGCGCGGCGGCGGCGTTCGACCGCTGGACCGACCTGATCGCCCAGCGCTTCATCGCCGACGGCATAGCCCGGGAACCGGCGGGCGAATTGGCGGTCCTCGCCACCACCGCGCTCGAGGGCGCGATCCTGCTGGCCCGGGTGCGCCGCGACCTGATGCCCCTCGACGTCGTCCGCCGCCAGGTGCGCGAACTGCTCTTGGCTACGTCGTCGTATCGGGTGACCGGAGAGGATGTCCCACAGTGACCACAGACACGACCGGTGAATGGCACTCCACCGCATGCATCCTGTGCGAATGCAACTGCGGCATCGTCGTTCAGCTCGACGATCGCCGGCTGGCCCGCATCCGCGGTGACAAGGCGCACCCGGCATCGCAGGGCTACACCTGCAACAAGGCGTTGCGGCTGGATCACTACCAGAACAGCCGCACCCGGCTGACCGCCCCGCTGCGCCGCCGCCCCGACGGCAGCTACGAGGAAATCGACTGGGACACCGCGATCGTGGAGATCGCCGAGGGGTTCAAGCACATCCGCGACACCTACGGCGGGGACAAGATCTTCTACTACGGCGGCGGCGGGCAGGGCAATCACCTGGGCGGGGCGTACAGCGGCGCCTTCCTGAAGGCGCTCGGCTCACGGTACCGCTCAAATGCGTTGGCGCAGGAAAAAACCGGCGAGTCCTGGGTCGACGGGCAGCTGTACGGCGGTCACACCAGGGGCGAGTTCGAGCACGCCGAGGTGGCGGTGTTCGTCGGCAAGAACCCCTGGATGTCGCAGAGCTTCCCGCGCGCCCGCGTGGTGCTGAACGACATCGCCAAGGATCCGGCCCGGTCGATGATCGTCATCGACCCCGTCGTCACCGACACCGCCAAGATGTCCGACTTCCACCTGCGGGTGCGGCCCGGCACCGACGCGTGGTGCCTGGCGGCGCTGGCCGCCGTCCTCGTCCAGGAAAACCTCTGCGACGAAACGTTTCTCGCCGAGCACGTGCGCGGCGCCGACACCGTCCGCGACGCGTTGCGCGACGTCGCGGTCGCCGACTACACCCAACACTGCGGGGTCGACGAGGAACTGCTGCGCGCGGCGGCGCGGCGCATCGGCGCCGCGGCGAGCGTCTCGGTCTTCGAGGACCTCGGCGTGCAGCAGGCACCCAACAGCACGCTGTGCTCCTACCTGAACAAGCTGCTATGGGTTCTCACCGGCAACTTCGCGAAAAAGGGCGGCCAGCACCTGCATTCGTCGTTCGCACCCCTGTTCGGGCAGTTCTCCGGCCGCACCCCGGTCACCGGCGCGCCCATCATCTCCGGGCTGGTGCCCAGCAACGTGGTCCCCGAGGAAATCCTGACCGACCATCCGGACCGCTTCCGCGCCATGATCGTGGAAAGCAGCAATCCCGCTCACTCGCTAGCCGATTCGACCGCCTGCCGCGAAGCCTTCCAGTCGCTGGAACTGATGGTGGTCATCGACGTCGCGATGACCGAGACCGCCAGGCTCGCCCACTATGTACTTCCAGCCGCATCCCAATTCGAGAAGCCGGAAGCCACCTTCTTCAACCTGGAGTTCCCGCACAACACTTTCCAATTGCGCCGTCCGCTGCTGGAGCCGTTGCCGGGAACACTGCCCGAGCCCGAGATCTGGGCCCGGTTGGTGCGGGCGCTCGGCGTGGTCGACGACGCGGATCTGCGGCCCCTGCGCGAAGCCGCCCAGCGGGGTCGGCAAGCGTACGCCGAGGCCTTCCTGTCCGCCGCCGCCACCAATCCCACGGTGGCTCAGCTACTTCCGTACGTGCTCTACGAGACGCTCGGACCGACCTTGCCGGACGGGCTGCGCGGCGCGGCCGCCCTATGGGGCCTGGCCCAGAAGACCGCGATGAACTATCCCGACGCCGTGCGGCGCGCCGGTCACGCCGACGGCAACGCCCTGTTCGACGCGATCCTCGACAACCCCTCGGGCGTGACGTTCACCGTCCACAACTACGAGGACGACTTCGCGTTGATCAGCCACTCCGACCAGAAGATCGCGCTGGAAATCCCGTCGATGCTCGACGAATTGGCCGCGCTGGCCCGGACCCCTGCCGAGCTGACCACGCCCGATTTCCCGATCGTGCTGTCGGTGGGGGAGCGGCGCGCCTACACCGCCAACGACATCTTCCGCGACCCGTCCTGGCGCAAACGCGACGCCGACGGCGCGCTGCGGGTGAGCGTGGAAGACGCCCAGGCCCTAGGGCTCGTCGACGGATGCCGGGCCCGCATCAGCACCGCGGCCGGCAGCGCCGAGGCCACCGTCGAGATCACCGAGACCATGCTCGCCGGACATGCCGCCCTGCCCAACGGTTTTGGGCTCGACTATCTCGACGACGACGGTCACACCGTGGTGCCCGGAGTGGCCCCGAACGCCCTGACCTCGACCGGGTGGCGCGACCCCTACGCCGGTACGCCGTGGCACAAGCACGTGCCCGCGCGCATCGAGGCCGCTGATCGAGAGAGATTAGCCCACCAAAACCTATAGGTCGATTCGTTGAAGATGTGGTCTAGCTCCGCCACGTACCCGCCACGCGCTCCCACCAACCAGAGATGCCATAGCGCACACGTCAGCCAGTGTTGCTGCAGCGATCGAAAGCAGCTCTGCTCGCGTAGCGTTGCCGGGGTAATAGAAGATGTGCACCTTCGCCTTCACGAGCGCGGCAAGCTCGTCTGGCCGTTCGAGAATCTTCGTGTCCTTAGCGATGGCGGCCCAACGCTCTTCGCCACATCGCGCCAACCAGATCGCATCTGGCGTCCCTTGGGCCTCATGTCGTGATCCGAACACGCTCCACGGCGTATGTACGACATAGCCCAGATCTTCAAAGAACCGGCGGAGGCTCTTCCCCGCCAGCCCTTCGTCGATGTAGAACTCAGGCGGCGCGGCCCAAGAGGATGCGGGCGGCGGTTCCGACATCATGGACTGAAATTCCGAACTCGTCAGCGACAGTCTCGGCGGTTTCTCCAGCCTTGAGCATCGCAGCTACATCGATCATGCGAGCGCCTGACGCTCCAAATCGGGGTTGACCGAACCCGTACTGAGGATCAACGATCACCTTGGAGGGTTCGCAGCTCTGCAGTCTGAGCCGCGTGGGTTGCCCGTTGTCTTCGCGCGATATGTAAGTGAGGTAGTCCTCGACGATCGCCCTGATCACCGTTTGACCCGTGCGGGCTTCGATGAGCCCTCGTCCGCCTGGCGTTTTCGAAAAGTCCCATAGAACGTCTATTCCATCGGTGGCGAGGTTTGGAGCCGTGAGGGCGTATTCAGTGCCGAACTCACGCTGAAGCACACTCAGGGCTGGACGAATCTTCCGAACTTGGACGCCAGCAGTACGGAGGGCCTCAAGGACGTACGCCTCGGTCAGCGTTATGAAGCTGACGGACGCGACTCGACGGCCAGTGAGTCTCGCACGATTGCTGTCACTTTTGGCGGAGCCGCCTACTCCGTCTACAGGATGCCTGGGCTTTACGGTGCCGACGACTTTGCCTCCGCTGACGTCAGAAAACGCGTCTGAGTCGCTGGGGCGGTCGGCGAGATGAAGCAGAGGCTCCCCTCTGGGGTATCCCCTGGCCCAACGGTGGAAGGTCTGCTGGCTTATAGCCAGATAACGTGCCGCGTCGGTTAGGTTCATGATTGCGCGGCGGAACTCTGGTGCGAATTCGTTGGCCGTCATATTGGTGATTGTCGCAGAAGGTACTGACGATTTACTCGTCGCAAGTCAAACGGTGTTCAGCTGCAACTTCTCCGTTGCTTACCTGCGGTCCCTCTAGTACTTCTTCGAAGGCCTTGTCACGACAGCTGGTGCCGTCCGGGTGGGCCTCAGTTCCAGATCTTGACCCGGCGCTCCGGCTCCAGGAACAGCGCGCCGGTGTCGGCGCCGTCGAACGCGTCGTAGAAGGCGTCCATGTTGCGCAACACGCCGTTGCAGCGAAACTCCGGTGGCGAGTGGGGGTCCACCGCCAGCCGCCGGATCGCTTCGGCCTCACGGGATTTGGTGCGCCATACCTGGGCCCAGCCGTAGAACACGCGCTGCACGCCGGTCAGGCCGTCGATCACGGGGGAGGGTTGGCCGTTCAGCGACAGCTGATAGGCCAGCAGCGCGATCGACAACCCACCCAGATCCCCGATGTTCTCCCCGACAGTGAACGCGCCGTTCACATGGTGGCCGCTCGACAGCCCCCTCGGGATGTACGTGTCGTACTGAGCGATGAGGGCCTTTGTGCGAGCACCGAATTCGGCGCGGTCGGCGTCGGTCCACCAGTCGACCAGGTTGCCGTCGCCGTCGTACTTGGCGCCCTGGTCGTCGAAGCCGTGACCGATCTCGTGCCCGATCACCGCGCCGATGCCGCCGTAGTTCGCGGCGTCATCGGCCTCGGCGTCGAAGAACGGCGGCTGCAAAATGGCTGCCGGGAAGACGATTTCGTTCATCCCCGGGTTGTAGTACGCGTTGACCGTCTGCGGGGTCATGAACCACTCGTCCTTGTCCACCGGGCCGCCGAGCTTGGCCAGCTCGCGGTCGTGGTTGACGGCGTACCCGCGCTGGTAGTTGCCGTAGAGGTCGTCGCGGTCGATCACCAGCGTGGAGTAGTCCCGCCATTTCGCCGGGTAGCCGACCTTGGCGGTGAACTTGTCGAGCTTGGCCAGCGCCCGCTCCCGCGTCTGGGGCGTCATCCACTCCAGGTCGTTGATGCTCATCCGGTAGGCCGCCTGCAGGTTGGCCACCAGCTCGTCGATGCGCGCCTTGGCGCCGGGCGGGAAATGCCGTTGCACGTACAGCTTTCCGACGGCGTCGCCCATCAGGCTCTCGACCAGCGAGACCGCCCGCTTCCACCGGTCCCGGATCTGCTCGGTGCCGGTCAACCGGCGGCCGTAGAAGTCGAAGTCCGCGGCCACCACCTCGTCGGTCAGCCAGGCGGCCCGCGCGCGGATCACCCGCCACCGCGCCCAGCTCTTCCACACCTCGAGGTCCTCGCTGCGCCACAGCTCGGCGAATGACCGAACGTAATCCGGTTGGCGCACAACGACTTCCGCGAGCGCTTCGGGCTGGGTGCCCAGCGCGGCGACCCACGTGCCCCAGGCGAAACCCACCGACTCGTCGCGCAGTTCGGCGAACGTGCGCAAGTTGTAGGTGAGGTCGGCGTCGCGGCGCTTGACCACATCCCAATGCGCCTCGGCCAGCCGGGTCTCGAGCGCGACGATGCGCTCGGCGGTCCGGATGTGGCTTTCCGGGTCGCCGCCGAAGACCAGGCCGAACATCCGGGCGATGTGCCCGGGGTACGCCTCGAGCACCTCGGCGTGCTGTTCTTCGCGGTAATAGGACTCGTCGGGCAGCCCGAGTCCGGACTGGGTGAAGTGCACCAGGTAACGGGCCGAGTTCTTGGCGTCGGTGTCCACATACATCGCGACACCGCCGCCCACCCCGGTGCGCTGCAGGGCGCCGAGGGCGGCGGCCAGCGCGTCGGCGTCGGCCGCGTCGTCGATCACGGCCAGTTCGTCGAGCAGCGGGCGCACGCCGCGCCGCTGGACGGTCTCCTCGTCGAGAAAGCTCGCATACAGGTCGCCGATGCGTTGCGCGTCCGCGTCGCCGGCGGCCGCACCCCGCTCGCTGGCCTCGACGATCAGGTCCCGCACCTGCTCCTCGGCGCGGTCGTACAGCTGCCGGAAGGCGCCGTCGGTGGCCCGGTCCGCCGGTATCTCGTATTCGGCCAGCCAGCGGCCGTTGACGTGACCGAACAGGTCGTCTTGGGGGCGGATGCTGTCGTCTACGTAGCTCAGGTCGATGCCCGAGCGGAGGGCCGTATTCGTCACCCCGCCATCCTTCCATCTTTCCCGGGTGCGACGATCGGGCCATGTCCGAGGGCGCGCGCACCGAGCCACCTGCCGAAGAAGATGTCGTCGACGCCGGCGACGACGCCGAAGAGGGCGGCCACCCGACCGCCGACGACGCTGACGACGGCGAACCCGGCGGTGGGGTCTTCTCGCATTATGGGGTGGCGTCAACGGTTCTCGGCCTGCTGTCGGTGGCCGCGGTCGTGCTCGGGGTGATCATCTGGTCCGGCCACCGCGACCAGGTCGCCGAGCGCGGTTATCTGAGCCGCGTCATGCAGACCGCCGCCGGGTGGACCAACGTGCTGATCAACATGAACAGCGGCAACGTCGACGCCAGCCTGCAGCGGCTGCACGACGGCACGGTCGGCGAACTCAACACCTACTTCGACGCCGCCGTGCAGCCCTACCGGGCGGTGGTGGAAAAGCTGCAGTCCAAGAGCGCCGGGCGGATCGACGCGGTGGCGATCGAAACCGTGCACCACGAACTGGACGCCCAGCCCGGCGCCGACAGGCCCCCGGGATCGGAGTCGGTGACCACCAAGCTGCCGCCGTTCGCCAGCCGGACCGACTCGGTGCTGCTGGTCGCCACGTCCGTCAGCGAAAACGCCGGCGCCAAGCCGCAGACCGTGCACTGGAACCTGCGGCTGGACGTGTCCGACGTCGACGGCAAGCTGATGATCTCCGGACTGAGTTCGATCCGATGAGAAACATCTGGCGACTGTTCGCATTCGACATCGCGGCCCCGCTGGCCGCGATCGCCGCGTTGGTGGCCATCGGGGTGGTGCTCGGCTGGCCGCTGTGGTGGGTGTCGGCCTGCTCGGTGCTGGTCCTGCTGATCCTCGAGGGCGTCGCGGTCAACTTCTGGCTGCTGCGCCGCGATTCGGTCAGCCTCGGCACCGACGACGACGCGCCGGGGCTGCGGTTGGCGGTGGCCCTGCTGTGCACGGCCGCCCTGGCGGCGGCCGTCGCAACCGGATACACGCACTGGACGAAGACGGACCGCGACTTCACCGACGACTCCCGCAAGGTCGTGCGGATCGCCACCGGCATGGCCGAGGCCATGGCGTCGTTCAGCCCCACCGCCCCGACCGATGCGATCGACCGGGCCACGGCCATGGTCGTCCCCGAGCATGCGGCGGCGTTCAAGGAGCAGTACACCAAGTCCAGCGCCGAGCTGGGCCAGCACAAGGTCACCGCCCAGGCCGCCACGGTCTCGGCCGGCGTCGAGGCGCTCGGGCCGACGGCGGCCAGCGTCGCGGTGATCCTGCGGGTGACCCAGAACGCGCCGGGCCAGCCACCCAGTCAGGTGGCGCCGGCGCTGCGGGTGACGCTGACCAAGCGCGGTAGCGACTGGCTGGTCGCCGACGTGCTGCCGATCAGGTAGCTCAGTTGGATTCGGCCGAGGGGCCGGACTTCACCTTCACGAACCGGTCCGACAACCGGCGGATGCGGATCATCAGTGCGGCCGTCGGGCTGGTGCTGCCGTCGAGGTAGCCGCCCAGCTCCTCGGGGCTGACCCCGATGCGGGACGCGAACTCCTGCTGCGCGAGTCCCGAGCGGTCGATCAGTAGCCGCACGTGGCGGGCCACCTCGGCGCGCTCGTTGGCGTCCAGGTGGGTGCGGGCGCGCTCGAGCACCTCCCACAGCGCCTTGGCGATGCCGTAGGGGCGGGTGCCGCCGAGGACCTCTTCGACCTGGCGGGCGGTGCGCCCGTACGGGTCGCGCTTCAACGCGCCGGCGATGCGCTTCCAGGTGGCGATGTCACCGCCCTGCAGGGCCGACCGGATGGCGGCGGTCGGCCAGAACTCCACCGGCTGGTCCAGATCCGGAACGGATCCGGACGGCCCCTCGGACGGGCCACCGCCGCGGTTGCGCTGTTCGGGGGCCGGCCGGCGGGGCGGCGGTGGGGGGCGTCGGTCGGATGCCAACGTCACCTCGCCTCCTCCAGCATCGCTACCGCCACGGACAGGCAGCGTTCCCTGATCCCCTCCCAGTCCGAGTTCGCGTCGGCTTCCGACCCCTGGTCTTCCGGGTAGTCGCACGGATCGGGATCTGCGAGTCGACGGACCAACTGGGTGGCGATGCATTGCCGCCTGGACGATTCACAACAGTAATACCTGTCCATTCCGGCCAGCACCACCGCGGCGGTCTCGGGTTCCATCGCATCCACCATGTCTGCAAAGTCGGCATAATCGCGGCGACTGTTACGGCACATGATGAGGTAGCCCTTGAGCCGCAGGGTCTCCGCGCCGGTCGGGACCAGCAACCGGTCGCCGGTGGGCAGCTGCACATGGGTCGTCTCCACCGGGCTGCGCCGCGCGTACCTCGGACGGTCGGTGGCCCCCGCCGGTGCGGCGTCCGGGTCGGTCTCGAGCGCGTCGATCGCCACCGACAGGCGGCCCCGCCACAGCGTCACCGGATGAACGGGCCGGTCCGACCCGGAGATGGCCTTGGCGATACCGTTGCGCGCCGCCAGCCCGCCGACGAGCTTCTTGGGGCCCGACGAACCGTTGGCATGGCCGTTGGTGGCGGTCTTCCTGTCGGCCGCGGTCACCCCGACGGCGACCTTCTCCTCGCCCAGCGCTACCTGGTGGGGGATCTGCCCGGGCCCCAGGCCGCGGGTGCGTTCCTCGTCGGGGCCCGACGAAGCCTGACCGCGGCCGCGACCGCAGCCGCTGAAGGCCAGTGGGTCGGTCACGCAGATGGCGTCGGGCGCCAGGTGCTTGAGCTTGGCGGCGGACTTGAGCACCATCCGCAGGTCCGCGCTGGGCGCCACCAGCGCCGAGATGTCGTCGGGAATGACGACGACGTCGCCGAGGTCGACCTCCGGCAGCGGCCGGTCGAAGTCGACCGACGGCAGCACGCGGGACAGCCACGGCGGCAGCCACCAGTTCCACTGCGCGAACATCGCCATCAACGCCGGAACCATCACCAGCCGCACCACGGTGGCGTCCACCGCGATCGCCACGGCGCAGGCCACGCCGATCTCGGCCACCAGCGGCATGCCGGCGAAGGCGAACCCGACGAACACCGCGATCATGATCAGCGCCGCGCTGGTGATGGTGCGGGCGCTGGTGCTGACGCCGTAGGCCACCGCGTCACGGGTGTTGCCCGAATGCAGGAACCGTTCCCGGATGCGGGTGAGCAGGAAGATCTCGTAGTCCATCGACAACCCGAAGGTCATCGCGAGCACCAACGGGGGAACCGTGCTGTCGATCGAGCTGATCTGGGCGAAGCCGAGATCCTTCAGCCACCCCCACTGGAACACCATCACCAAACTGCCGTAGGCGGCCGCGACCGACAGCAACGTCATCAGTACGCCCTTGAGCGCCAAGAACACCGAGTGGACGGACACCAACAGCATCACGAACGCGATCAGCGCGACGAAGCCCAGCACCAACGGTTCGGTCGCCGACACCTGGTCGTCGAAGTCCTTGATCAGCGCGGTCGGGCCGCCGACGTCCACGCGCGCGGTCCCCAACTGTTGGACCTTGGGGAGCTCCGCGCGCATCCAGCCCACGGTTTCGCGGGCCCGCATGTCCTCGGGGTCCACCGACAGCACCGCGGACAGCAGCGCGCTGCCGTTGTCCTCGGCGTACTGGGGCGGTGACACCGAGACGATGTTCGGCGCCTGCGTCATCCGCTGGCGGACCGCGCCGACGGTGTGGCTGTGCTCGGGCGAGGCCGCCCCGCCCTCGGGGAAGTTGATCAGCACCCGGATCGGCCCGAGCGCGCCCGGACCGAGCGCCTGGGCGGCGGCGCCGACGCCGGCGCGGATCTCGTGGGACGAGTCGAACTGGCGTAACAGGCTGTTGCCCAACACCATTGACGCCGCGGGCGCGGCCATCACGAGCAGCACCAGCGACGCCGCCAGCGCGGACATCCACGGCCGGCGCATCACCCATCCGATCCACCGGTTCCAGAACCGCGACTGGGTGCTTTCGGGCCGACGGGACCAGTGCAGGAAGCCCGACCGCTTGGCGGCCGCCCGGCCGAACGTCGCCAGCGCCGCAGGTGTCAGGGTGGTCGAGGTCAGCATCGCGACGGCGACGGCCAGGATCGCGCCGGTGGCCATCGACTTCAGCGCCGGGGTGTTGATCACGTAGATCCCGGTGAGAGACGCGACGACGGTCGCCCCGGACAACACCACGGCCAGCCCGGAGGTCGCCATCGCGGCGTCGACGGCCTCGCGGGGCTGGCGCCCGCTGCGCAGTTCCTCGCGGAAACGCATCAAGATGAACAGCGAATAGTCCACGGCCAGCGCGATCCCGAACATCGACACCGTCGAGGTCACGAACACCGACATGGTGGTGTAAGCGGAGAGCAGGTACACCAGGCCCATCGTCACCACGACCGTGCACACGCCCAGTGCCAGAGGGATCGCCGCGGCGGCCAGTGAGCCGAACACGGCGAGCAGGACGATGAGGATCACCGGCAGGTTCCACCGTTCCGCGGCGGCGATGTCGTGCTTGGTGTTGGCGGCCGCGGCGGCGCTCAGCGCGCCCTGGCCGATGACGTAGAGCCGCACCCGGCCGTTGGCGGTCTGGCCGGGCTGGTCGCCCTTGATGCCGACCTTCGTGCGGAGCTTCTTGGCGACGTCGCTGGTGTTGCGGGAATCGAGCCGCACCGACAGCACGTAGGGGCGATCGGGTTGCGGCGGCCGCTGGGTGGGGTTGGGGATCTCCGAGGTGCCGGGGACCTCGGCGGTGAGCCGTCGCAACTGTGCGACCGCCTCGTTCATGTCCTGGTAGGTGGCGTCGGCGCGGGGCGCGGCCACCAGCGCCAGCGATGACCCGCCCTGGTCGTGGTAGAGCTCCTCGAGCTGGTCGTGGACCGCCAGCGATTGGGAACCGGCCACGTCGAAACCGCCGCCGGTGAGGTTGCCGGATTGCGTCAGCGCCAGGTAGACCGCAGGAACCAACGCCAGCAACCAGCCTGTGAAGACCAACCAGCGGTACTTACGCAGGCTGCGGCTGAGGCGCATCATCAACTGCTGGATTTTTCTCGCTCCCCGGTTCTCGCGTAACGCGTGCAGGCGAGGATACCGGAGCACGCTGTGGTTTATGTGGGGTTATGTAGTTCCTGAGCTGCGGTGACGGCGTCGTTGCCAAGAAGCTGCGGAGTCGTTGTGAACCGGTGACCAAGCGGGATCTCGGTCACATCCGCAGTTCGCGGCTGGCCGGGCGATATCGGCGGTGGCAGGATGTCGGTTGGCCTGGCGGGTCCTCGGGGGATTCATTGGGACCCGGCCATCGGTAAGGCCGTCCATTGCAGCTGTTTGCGACGCGCTCATCCGTGGCGGTCCGCGCAAACTGTGAGGAGTTCTCGATGACGACAGGCAGCGCTGGACGGCGTGGCAAAATCTTGGCCGGCCTGATCGCCGCCGCCGCGCCCGGCGCCGCCCTCGCGGTGCTCGCCGGTCCGCCGGCGACCGGCGCCAACGATCCGTGCGCGGCCAGCGAGGTCGCCCGCACCATCGGCTCGGTCTCGAAGTCGATGGGTGACTATCTGGATTCGCACCCCGAGACCAACCAGACGATGACCTCGATGCTGCAGCAGCAGGCGGGGCCGCAGTCGCTGAGCGGGCTGAAGAGCTACTTCGACGCCAACCCGAAGGTCGCCGGGGACATGACGTCCATCGCGCAACCCCTGACCAGCCTGTCGCTGCAGTGCAAGCTGCCGATCTCGATCCCGCAGATGATGGGCATGATGCAGCAGGCGCAGGGGGCCGCGGGCGCCCTGCCCGCGCTTCCCGGTAACCCCCCGGGCGCCTCCCCGCTGGGCGGAACGGGCGCCCCGCCCGCCGCGCCGCAGCCCGCTCCTCTCCCTGCCGGCACCAACCCGCTCTCGGGCCCGCCGCGCGGAAACACCGTCGGCTAGCTGTCCCGGCCCTCGGTCTCCGGGTTTCGGTCGGGCGGCAGCGGCCCCTGCAGGGCGGCCTCGGTCGGGTCGGCGGAAGCGTCGCCCGGCTGCGGCACGATCGGCAGCGGACCGGTGATCGGGTCGTCGTCGGAGTCGTCGACGTTCTCGGTGCGGAACACGAAGAAGAACACCACCCAGCCGACCGCGGCGATGAGCAGCCAGCTGATCAGCCGGTATATCAGCATGGCCGAGATCGCGCTCGACAGGGACATCCCGCTCGAGACCAGCCCCGGCACCAGCACCGCCTCGACGACCAGCAGCCCGCCGGGCATCAGCGGGATGGTGCCGACCGCGCGGGCCGCGGCGTAGGCGACGGTCAGCCCGGCCACCGACGCGTGATCCCCGGCGGCGTACGCGGCGAAGCCGAGGCAGGCGACGTCGGCGACCCAGTTGAACATCGACCACCCGAACGCCACCCCCAGGTCGCGGCGGCCCAGGCTCACCGATTCGAGCTGCATCAGCGTCTCGCGCCACTTGTCCAGGCCGGTGTCGGCGGGCTTTCCGCGCACCGAGTTGACCCACGCCAGGACCCGGCTGCCGATGCCTTCGATCAGCTCCGGCCGCGAGGCGACGGCCTGCGCCAGCAGCAGCAGGGCGACGAAACCGCCGAGCGTGAACAGCAACGAGAACGGGTTGTTCTTCGCGCCCAGCAGGAAAGCGCCGCCCAACCCGAGCAAAGCCAATCCCACCGCCTGCAGCACGCCCGACATCACCAGCTGCCACGACGCCACCACCGTCGAGGCACCCCAGAGCCGTTGCTGGCGGAACAGGAACGTCGCCGACAGCACGGGCCCGCCGGGCAGCGTGGTGCTCAGCGAGTTGGCCGCATAGAACGCGGCCTCCGAGCGCAGTTGCTTGACGTGCACCCCGGCCGACTTGAGCAGGGTGCGCTGGATCTGGGCAAAGCTGTGCATGGACGCGGCCGCCGCCACGACCGAGGCGAGCAACCACCACCAGTTCGCCTCGTACAGGCTCATCCACGCCTTGGCCAGCTGATCCCAGCCCAGGGAAACCTCGACGGCAAGCACGATGGCAACCATCCCGAGGATGACCCAGCGCACCCACCAGTACTTCCCGCGCGGGGTTTGTTCGCGCGGGAAGTCGAGATTGCGGGCGGGTGCGTCGTGCGACACGTGATTTAGGGTAACGGTGCAGGTGGCGCGGCGATCGCTGCGCGCCGCCGACTGTGTCGCCGTCGTAACCGGATCGTGCCGGCTCCGACGGCTGCGGGCGACGCGCAGCCCGTCGCGAACCGATTCGGGGCGGCGCCGCTACCGATAGGCTGGCCAGATGTCAGCAAACGTCGACGACGCGTCGGTGGAACCCGTAGTACGCAAGACCGCAGCCTGGGCGTGGCGTTTGCTCGTCATCCTGGCCGCCGCGGTTGCCCTGTTGTGGGTGGTCAAGAAGCTCGAAGTCATCGTCGTTCCGGTGCTGGTGGCGCTGCTGCTGAGCGCGCTGCTGGTGCCGGTGGTCGACTGGCTGGACCGGCGGGGCCTGCCCCGCGGCGGCGCGGTGGCGCTGGTGTTGCTGGGCGGCTTCGCGATCCTGGGCGGCATCCTGGCGTTCGTCATCCTGCAGTTCATCGACGGCCTGCCCGGCCTGACCGAACAGGTGACGCAGAGCATCGAGTCGACCCGCCGGTGGCTGATCAACGGGCCCGCGCATCTGCGCAGCGAACAGATCGACAGCGCGGGCAACGCCGCCATCGAGGCGCTGCACAACAACCAGGCCAAGCTGACCAGCGGCGCGCTGTCTACCGCGGCGACCGTCACCGAGCTGGTAACGGCTGCTGTGCTGGTGCTGTTCACGCTGATCTTCTTTCTCTACGGTGGCCGCAACATCTGGCGGTACGTGGTGCAGATCATCCCCGCCCACGTCCGCGACCGGGTGCACGAAGCCGGCAACGCCGGGTACGGGTCGCTGATCGGGTACGTGCGGGCCACCTTTCTGGTGGCGCTGACCGACGCGGCCGGGGTGGGCGCGGGCCTGGCGATCATGGGCATTCCGCTGGCGCTGCCGCTGGCCTCGCTGGTCTTCCTGGGTGCCTTCATCCCGCTGATCGGTGCGCTGATTTCCGGCCTGCTGGCCGTGGTGGTCGCCCTGTTGGCCAAGGGCATCGTGTACGCGCTCATCACGCTGGGGGTGTTGATCGCGGTCAACCAGATGGAGGCCCACCTGCTGCAACCGCTGGTGATGGGCCGCGCGGTCTCGATCCACCCGCTCGCCGTGGTGCTGGCCATTTCCACCGGCGGCGTGCTCGCCGGGATCGTCGGGGCCCTGCTGGCCGTCCCGACGGTCGCGTTCCTCAACAACGCGTTCCAGGTGCTGCTGGCGCCCAATCCCGAGGCGGAAGCCGAGAAGCAGACCGAGGAGGCGGACGAGAAGAACGCCATCCTGCAGGCCGAGCCGGACAAACCGGGCTCCGACTGAGACCAGCGTCAAGAGGCGCCGGGGCGCTTTCCTATAACCGTCCCTCGCGGCGCAGCAGATCCGCCGCGGACAGCCCGCCGCCGGAGCGGCGCCGCTGCCGCGCCGGGTCGCCGTTCTCGCCCTGGCCGCGGGGGTTCACCGCGTCGCCGGGGGCGTCGTTGTCGGGGTCGTCGGGCCGGTTGCCGGGGACGGGGATGGCCCGGGTCTGATCGCCGGACGGCGGCGCCGTCGGCGGACGCTGGGGTGCCTGCGGGGCCGGCGGCGAGGGCTTGGCCGGGGGGCGCGGTTCGGCCGGCCGGTCCCGGCCCGGGGCGCCCTGCGCGGCGAAACGTGTGGTCTTGGCCTCGGTCGGCTGGTTCGGCCGGGCCGGGATGCGGGTGGTGTCCACGCTGTCGTCGGCCCGTGTGGTCGACGCGCTCGGGGTGGGTTCCTTTGCGGGCCTGGGTTCCGGCGCCGGGCGCGCCGGTCGCGACGGCTCCAGCGGCGCGGGGTGGGTGGGGTCGTGCGGCGGACGCGGCGCGGCGGCGACCAGGCTGGCCGCCACCGGCGGCCGCGCGGGGCGCCCGTTGAGCGTCGGCCGCTTGCGCTCGTCGGGCAGATCGATCTCGCCCAGCCCGATCTTGTTCTGCAGGCGCCGGGCCCAGCGCGGCGCCCACCAGCAGTCGTCGCCGAGCAACTTCATCACCGACGGCACCAGGAACATCCGGACGACGGTCGCGTCCAGCAGCAGCGCCGCCATCAGACCGAACGCCAGATACTTCATCAACACCAGGTCGGAGAACACGAACGAGCCCGCGACCACGGCCAGCACCAGCGCGGCGGCCGTGATCAGGCGGCCGGTGGTCGCGGTGCCGATCCGGATGGCCTCGGCGGTCGACATGCCGCGTTCGCGCGCCTCGACCATGCGCGAGACCAGGAACACCTCGTAGTCGGTGGCCAGGCCGAAACCGACGGCGACAACCAGCGCGATGACCACCACCATCAGCGGGGTCGGCGTGAAATTCAGCACGCCCGACAGGTGACCGTCGACGAAGATCCACGTCAGGATTCCCATCGTGGATCCCAGCGTGAGAGCGCTCATCACCGCGGCCTTGACGGGCAACACCACCGAGCCGAACGCCAGGAACATCAACAGCATGGTGGCGCCGAGCAACAGCACCAGCATCAGCGGAGCCTTGTCGAACAGGCTGTGGATGCTGTCCTGCTCCAGCGCCGGGGTGCCGCCTACATAGAGATTCAGCCCCTTCGGGGGGTTGACCGCCCGCAGTTCGGTGATCTTCTTGGCGGCGTCGTTCTTGTTGACCAGGCCGTTCTGGATCACCCGCACCGAGCCGTCCTTGGGCACCGTGGTCCCGTTGGGACCGGCGACGCAGGGATTGCCGGCGATGGTCGGACAGGCCCGCTCCTCCCATTGCTTGTCGGTGAACCCGCCGATCGAGGAGATCCTGTTGCGGATGTCGGCCACCTGCTGGTCGGTGACCTTGCTGTGGTTGTCGCTCTGGATCACCACCGTCAGCTGCTCGGTGCGGTAGCCGGGGAATCGCTTGTCGAAGTGTTCCTGCGCCAGGCGCACGGCGTTGTCGGGCGGCAGATACTTCTCGCTCATGCCGCCGAACGAGAGGTTGCCCAGGGGGATGACCAGCAGGATCATGCCGACGGCGATCGGGATGGCAAACGCCAACGGCCGCTTCATCACCCAGTTGACGAGTTTGCCCCAGAAGCCGGCCTCGACCTCCTCGCGGGTCTTGGTCTTCTGTAGCCGGTCGGCGAGCCAGTTCAGGTAGGCGCGTGAATACTTCCAGTTGCGCAGGAACGGCACCCGGAACGCGGTCCGCACGCCCAGCGCGTCGACGTGGCGGCCGAGGATGCCCAGGCAGGCCGGCAGGAACGTGATCGACAACAGCGCGGCAAGCCCCACCGCCGCGAAGATCGCGTAGGTCAGCGAATGCACGAAGCCCTGGGGCAACACCAACAGGCTGGCGCTCGAGGCGATGATCAGCACCGCCGAGAACGTCACTGTGCGCCCGGCCGTCATCACGGTTCTTCGCACGGCGGCCTCGGTGTCGTAGCCCTCGGCGATCTCCTCGCGGAACCGGCTCACGACGAACAGCCCGTAGTCGATGGCGATACCCAGGCCGATCAGCGAGACCACCGGCTGGGCGAAGAAGTGCACCGGCCCGAACAGGGAGACCAGCCGCAGGATGCCCAGCGAGCCCGCAATGCTCAGCCCGCCGACGATGGCCGGCAGGCCGGCGGCGACCGCGCCGCCGAACACCAGGAACAGGACCACTGCCACCAGCGGCACCGCGAGGACCTCCATGCGGCGCTGGTCGGTTGCGATCGTGCCGGTCAGGGCGTTGGCGATCGGCTCGAGGCCGGCCAGCTCCACGTTGCCGCCGCCGAGCTTCTGCAGGCCGGGCGCGATGGCCTTGTAGTTGTTGAGGATGCTGTCGTCGTCGTCGCCCTTGAGCGGGACGCTGACGAAGGTGTGCTTCTTGTCCTCGCTGACCATCCCCTTGATCACGGGGTTGTCGCTATTGGGGGCCGCCAGCCAGCCCGCCCACCCGACGACCTGGTCGGGATGATCGGCCTTGAACTTGTTGAGCTCGGCGACGACCTTTTCCCGCCACGCCGGGTCCTCGACCGTCTTGCCGTCGGGGGCGGTGAACGTCGCGACGACGTGGCTGGTGCGGTCGCGGCCGTAGGTCTCGTCCCCCAGCACCGAGGCTTTGACGGACTGACTGCCGTCGTCGTAGAAGCCGCTCTGTGTAACATGCTTGCCCAGGCTGATGCCGAAGACGCCGCCGAGCAGACACAGAGCTACCGTGACCCCGATCACGATGTACCGATACCGGTACACAGTTCGACCCCACCAGGCGAACACGCAAGCTCCTTACTGGATCGTCTTAGTCGTCAACGACCCGCGCACTGGTTGTTCAGTGTCACACACGCGCGGTCAACAGCGCTGACAGCGGCCGGAACGGCTGCAGCCATGCGCCCTGGTCAGGCAGCGAATCCAGGCCGATCCGCGGCAATGGTTCCCGGAAGACGCCGGCGATCTCCTCCAGGTCAACGAAGTCCAAGGTATCCGACGCTAGCGCCCAACTCGCATGTTCGCGAAATCCGATCACTTGGACGCTGGTGCCGGTCCGGGCGATCTCCTCGAGCGGTTGGCGGAACGCCTGTCCGTCGGCCGAGGCCACCACCAGGGACGCCAGCCCTTCGGTCCGCCGGAGTTCGATATGGGCCAGCATGTCGCGGTCGACGTCGCTGTCCTCATCGATCTTCGGCTTGGCGAACACCGCGAACCCCACGTTACGCAATGCGTCCACCCAAGGCCGGACGACGTCGGCGCTGCCCGGCGCGATGTTGGTGAACACGGTGGCCTCGGGCTCGACGACGACGCCCGGTCGCTGCGCGCTGATCTCGGCCGTGCGCGACAGCAGCCAGCGTCCCAGGGCGTCGAACCGTGGGCGTTCCAAGGCGGTCGGCCGGCGACCCAGGATCGAGCCCAGGCCCATGTCGAGGTTGGGGGCGTCCCACACCAGCAATACGCGTCCGCCGGACGGCGAAAAGCCGCCCAGGGCGCCCACGCCGTCGTCGGGCAGCACCGCCGGCGGCGCGACGGGTTCCGCGCCGGCGTTGGTCGTCTCAGTCAGGCTCATCACTCATCGCCTACTCATCGTTTAAGCCAAACGAACTCGGTGACGGCGCTGCCCGCTTCTTGGGCTTTCGTCTCGTACTTGGTGGTCGGGCGGACAGTCGAGATGGGCAGCGGGGTTTCGGGCTCCGCCCGGCGCAACCGGGACTCGCCCGCGCCGACTTCGGCGATGTGCTCGGCGTAGCCGGCGTGGTCCGTCGCAACGTGGAGGACACCACCAGGGAGTAGCCGGTCGGCTATCAAGCCAACCGTGCCCGGCTGCAGGAACCGGCGCTTGTGGTGCCGCGCCTTGGGCCACGGATCGGGGAAGAAGACGCGGACCCCGGTCAGCGAAGCCGGGGCGATGAGCCGCTGCAGCACGTCGAGCGCGTTGCCGCGGACCAATCGGATGTTGGTCACCGCGTCGCGGTCGATCGCGCACAGCAACTGCGCCAGCCCCCGCCGGTAGATCTCGACCGCGATCACATCGACGTCGGGCTCGTCCTTGGCCATCGCCAGCGTCGATGTGCCGCTGCCACAACCGATTTCGAGCACCAGCGGCGCCTGGCGCCCGAACCACGAGCGGGTGTCCAGCGGCGGCTCGTCGCCGACGGTCCCGTCGGCGGGGGCGCCCACCGACAGGCCGAGGTCGGGCCAGCGCCGCTCCCACGTCTGGCGCTGCGCGTCGGACAGCGCGGATCGTCGCGACCGAAACGCCGTCGCGGGCAGGTAGCGCTGGTCGGGGCGGGCCGATTCCCCGATCGGCGTGTCGGCAGACATCGCCACCCCGCGCTGCGCATGCATTTGTCCATGGTGGCCTATAAACCTCGGATGTAGCCGCCCCTGGTCCGGATTGATACCCAACAGTTGCCTTGAACTGGTAACTGATTAACGGTGGCTCGCTTCTTGGCGACGTGAATGCCACCATTCGGTGGGACCGACGGGGCGATCGGGTCATTCGGACCGAACAGGCGGGGTATGAGGGGACAAGGACACCAGATTTTCGTCGACGAGCTGACGCGGTTTGCCGACGGCGTCGTCGATCCGCGCGTGACGGCGATCGCCACGCGAACCGCCGCACCCCTGCGCGTCGTGGTTCGCGGCCGCCGGGGGGTCGGCCGCCGCACGGTGGCCCGCGCGCTGGACCGCGCGGGAAGCGCGTCGGGGATCGCGG
The DNA here is from genome assembly GCF_035918355.1 of Mycobacterium sp. 3-98. Taxonomy (NCBI): domain Bacteria; kingdom Bacillati; phylum Actinomycetota; class Actinomycetes; order Mycobacteriales; family Mycobacteriaceae; genus Mycobacterium; species Mycobacterium sp. 3-98. The sequence continues at coordinate 781,503 of NZ_CP142360.1, forward strand.
CCGACCTCCAGCTGAACGCGGCGGCGCCCGATCCCGGCGCGGACGCGGTGGTCTACGTGGTCGCCGAGGTGGTCAAGCCCGAGGACGCCCACGCCATCGCGGCCGCCGGGCAGCCGGTGGTGGCGGTGCTGAACAAGGCCGACCTGTCGGGCCGGCGCGGCGACGGGCCGATCGCGGCGGCCCGGGCGCGGTGCGCCGATCTGTCGGCGCTGATCGGCGCTCCCATGGAACCGATGATCGGCCTGCTCGCGGTCGCGCTCGACGAGCTCGACAAAGCCGACGACCACGCGCTGTGGGCGGCGCTGCACACGCTCGCCACGCACCCCGGCGCCGCCGCGTGCCTCGACGGCTCGTTCGCCGGGTTCCTGGCGGCGGACGGCCCGGTGCCGGCCGGCGTGCGTCAGCGCCTGCTGGACACCCTCGACCTGTTCGGCACCGCGCTGGCCGTCGCCGCGATCCGCCAGGGCAGAACCCCGGCGCAGGTGCGCGCCCTGCTGCGCCGGATGAGCGGCGTCGACGCCGTCCTGGCCAAGGTCGGCGCGCTGGGCGCCGAGGTGCGCTACCAGCGGGTGCTCGGGGCCGTCGCGGAATTGGAGGCGCTGGCCGCCGGTGGCGGCCAGCTCGGCGAGCGGATCGGCGGGTTCCTGTCCCGCGACGGCACGGTGGTCGCCCGGATGGCGGCCGCGGTGGATCTGGCCGAGGCGGCCGGGCTGGACCCGGGCGGCCCCGGGCCGGCCGGTGTCGACCGCGACCCGTCCGCGCACCTGCCGCGCGCGGTGCGGTGGCAGCGCTACAGCCGCGCCTCGGCCAGCGAACTGCACCGCGCCTGCGGCGCGGACATCGCCCGCGGATCGCTGCGGCTGTGGTCGCAGGCCTGCGCGTCACTGCCGGGGGAATCCTGGTGAGCGGCGGCGATCCCATCGCCCAGGTGGACGCGATGGTGGCCGCGGTCGCGCCGGACCTGGATCCGCCGGCCGTGCACCGCTGCGACGTGGTCCTGGTGACCGGCCCGTGGATGGCCGGGGTCAGCGCGGTGGCCACGGCGCTGCAAGGCCGCCTGCCGCAGCACAAGTTCGTGGAGTCGACGGACCTGGGACCCGGCGAGGTGCCGATGGCGGTGGTGTTCGTCGTGTCCGCGGCGGCCCATCTGACTGCCTCCGACTGCGCGCTGCTGGACGCCGCGACCGAGCACACCGACGCGGTAGTGGGGGTGGTGTCCAAGATCGACGTGCACCGGAGTTGGCGTGAGGTGGTCGACGCCAATCGCGAAGCGCTGGCCGCACATTCGCCGCGCTACGGCCGGGCGCCGTGGGTGGGCGCGGCCGCCCTGCCCGATGCCGGTGAGCCGGACGTCGACGCCCTGGTCGCCGCCGTCTCGGCGCAACTCGACGACCCCGACCTCCCCCGGCGAAACAGGTTGCGGGCGTGGGAATCTCGCCTACAGACCATCAAACGGCGGTTCGACCGCGACGTCGAGGGATCCGGTCGTCGCGCGCGGGTCGAGGCGCTGCGCGAGGAACGCAGCACGGCGTTGCAGCGGCGGCGTCAAGCGAAGAGCGAACGCACCATCACCCTGCGGGGTCAGATCCAGCAGGCTCGGGTGCAGTTGTCGCACTCCGCGCGCAACCAATGCGCGACGGCGCGCACCGAGCTGCAGGAACACGCGGCCGGGTTGTCGCGGCGCGACATGTCCGGGTTCGAGGCGCACACCCGCGCCCGCCTCGACGAGGTGGTGGCCGAGGTCAGCGACGGCACGGACACGCAGCTGTCCGACGTCGCGCAGGCGGTGGGTGTGCCGGTGGACCTGCCGGCCCTCGAGAAGATGCCGGAGGTCGACGTCTCGGCGCCGCCGCTGAAGTCGCGCCGGCAGGAAACCTGGCTGATGATCGTGCTGGGCGTCGGCTTCGGGCTGGGGGTGGCGCTCACGCTGAGCCGGCTGATGAGCGGCGTGGTCTCGCGGCTCAACCCCGCGCTGGCGGTCGTCGCGGCGGTGGTGTGTGTGGTGATCTCGGTGGCGCTCACCTTCCTGGTGATCAACATTCGCGCCCTGCTGCATGACCGGGCGCTGCTGGACCGCTGGGCGGGCGACGCGACGTCCTCGCTGCGCTCGGTGGTCGAGGAACTGGTCGCGACCCGGGTGCTGGTCGCCGAGTCCGTGCTCAGCAAAGCCTTGCTCGCCCACGACGAGGCCGAGAACGCGCAGGCGTCCGCCGCCGTCGGCGTCATCGACACCGAACTGCGCGAGCACGCCCTGGCCGCCGCGCGGGCCGCGGCCGCGCGGGATCGGGAGATGCCCGCGGTCGCCGCCGCCCTGCGGGCGGTGCGTGCAGAACTCGGAGAACCGGGTATACAACCGGCTGAAAGTCCCGCCGAAACCGGCGACGGTGACGAAACCGAAAAACCCGCTTCGAGGAGCGAAGATGGCGACCCGTCGGGAGCTTCTGAATCGTTGTTGTGAGAAGGCTTATACCTGCCCGAGACTTCCCCGACAAGTTCCTCACGATAACCTGTAGTTAACGCCACCAAGTCCTTAATTATGTGGGCGACGGCATACCGAGCAACACAAGCCCGATACGCAACGGATCCAGGAGAGTTCGATGACCTCAGCGACCATTCCCGGTTTGGACACAGCACCCACGAAGCACCAGGGCCTGCTGTCATGGGTGCAGGAGGTTGCCGAGCTCACCCAGCCCGACCGGGTGGTGTTCGCTGACGGCTCCGACGAGGAGTTCAACCGGCTGGCCGCGCAACTGGTCGAGGCCGGCACGCTGAAGAAGCTGAACGAGAAGAAGCACCCCAACTCCTACCTGGCGCTGTCCGACCCGTCCGACGTGGCGCGCGTGGAGTCGCGGACGTTCATCTGCACCGAGCAGGAGAGCGGCGCCGGCCCGACCAACAACTGGATGGACCCGTCCGAAATGCGGTCCATCATGACCGACCTGTACCGCGGCTGCATGCGCGGCCGCACCATGTGGGTGGTGCCGTTCTGCATGGGCCCGCTCGGCGCCGACGACCCGAAGCTGGGTGTGGAGATCACCGACTCCGAGTACGTCGTCATCTCGATGAAGGTGATGACCCGGATGGGCAAGGCCGCGCTGGAGAAGATGGGCGACGACGGGTTCTTCGTCAAGGCGCTGCACTCGGTGGGGGCTCCGCTGGAGGAGGGCCAAAAGGACGTTCCGTGGCCGTGCAACGACACCAAATACATCACCCACTTCCCGGAGACCCGCGAGATCATGAGCTACGGCTCGGGTTACGGCGGTAACGCGCTGCTGGGCAAGAAGTGCTACTCGCTGCGGATCGCCTCGGCCATGGCCCACGACGAGGGCTGGCTGGCCGAGCACATGCTGATCCTCAAGCTCATCTCTCCGGAGAACAAGGCGTACTACTTCGCCGCGGCGTTCCCGTCGGCCTGCGGCAAGACCAACCTGGCCATGCTGCAGCCGACCATCCCGGGCTGGCGCGCCGAGACGCTCGGCGACGACATCGCCTGGATGCGGTTCGGCAAGGACGGCCGGCTGTACGCGGTCAACCCCGAGTTCGGTTTCTTCGGCGTCGCGCCCGGCACCAACTGGAAGTCCAACCCCAACGCCATGCGCACCATCGAGGCCGGCAACACCGTCTTCACCAACGTCGCGCTCACCGACGACAACGACGTGTGGTGGGAGGGCCTCGAGGGCGACCCGCAGCACCTGATCGACTGGAAGGGCCGCGACTGGACGCCGGACTCCGACGAGAAGGCCGCCCACCCGAACTCGCGCTACTGCACGCCGATGTCGCAGTGCCCGATCCTCGCGCCGGAGTGGGACGACCCGCAGGGCGTGCCGATCTCGGGCATCCTGTTCGGCGCCCGCCGCAAGACCACGGTCCCGCTGGTGACGCAGGCCCGCGACTGGCAGCACGGCGTGTTCATGGGTGCCACCATGGGCAGCGAGCAGACCGCCGCCGCCGAGGGCAAGGTCGGCACCGTCCGCCGCGACCCGATGGCCATGCTGCCGTTCCTGGGCTACCACGTCGGTGACTACTTCCAGCACTGGCTCGACCTGGGCAAGAACGCCGACGAGTCCAAGATGCCGAAGGTGTTCTTCGTCAACTGGTTCCGTCGCGGCGACGATGGCGGCTTCCTGTGGCCGGGCTTCGGCGAGAACAGCCGCGTGCTCAAGTGGATCGTCGACCGCATCGAGCACAAGGCCGGCGGTCAGGACACCCCGATCGGCATCGTGCCGAAGGCGGAGGACCTCGACCTGGACGGGCTCGACGCCAGCAGCGACGAGGTCGCCCAGGCGCTGGCGGTCAACCCGGCCGAGTGGCGCGAGGAACTGCCGCTGATCGAGGAGTGGTTCGAGTTCGTCGGCGACAAGCTGCCGACCGGCGTCCGCGACGAGTTCGAGGCGCTCAAGCAGCGGCTGTCCGAAGCGGGCTGATCAGCCCGCCAGCCGCGAATTGGGGCTGGCCTTCTTCTGCGCGTACATCAGCTCGTCGGCGCGGGCGAGCAGTTCGCCCACGTTCGCGGTGTCGGAAACCGGCGCCCGCACGAAGCCGATGCTGGCCGAGAGACGGTAGGGCCGCTCACTCGTCTTGTTGAAATTCCCGAACGCGAGCGCGAGCCGCTCCTCGAGCGACGGGGTGTCGCCGTCGCTTTCGGTGATCATCACACAGAATTCGTCGCCGCCGATGCGGGCGAGGATGTCGGACTCGCGCCGGATGGTGCGCAGCACCCCGGCGACGTCTTTGATCAGTTTGTCGCCCGTGTCGTGGCCCAGCTCGTCGTTGACCTTCTTGAGGCCGTCGACGTCGAGGAAGGCGAGCACGCAATTGTGGCCGAGGTGGTGCGACCCGCGCAGTTTCTGCTCGGCCAGCAGGTAGAAGCCGCGACGGTTGTTCAACCCGGTCAGCTCGTCGGTGACCGAGAGCCGGCGGATCTCCTCGTTGGCGTCCTCCAGGGCGGCGGTGCGGTCGCGCACCCGCCGTTCCAGCTCGGAGTACACCCGCACGTTCTCCATCGCGATCGACGTCGAGTCCGCCAGGGCCTGCAGCAGGTGGACCTCCTGGTCGGACGGCTGGTGCCGGCTGGCCCAGTAATTGCCGATCGCGCCGATCGGCTCGAGCTTGCGGATGGGCACCATCACCAGGCTCTTGACGAAGGTGGGGCGGTACAGGGCGTGCGGGATGCGCGGGTCGCCGTAGATGTCGGGGATCACCGCCGCGTCGCGGTTGAGCATCGCCCAGCCGCTGATGCAGGACCCGATGGGGAAACGGCTGCCCTTCCACAGCGGGGCGATCGCGTCCTCGTCGGCGTAATAGCAGCTGTCGTTGTCGCGGAGCACGAACGTCGCGCCGTCACAACCGGTGAGCTCGCGCGCCGAGGAGCGGACGATGCGCTGCAGGTCGGGCAGGGTGCGCGCCAGCGACAGCTCCTGAATGGCGTGCACGAGCCGCTCCATGCCGTCGACATAGTCGGAATCGGCGAACGAAGATGCGGCAGGCTCCGATTCTTGCTCGGCGGTCATGCGCACCTCCGTGCGGCAGTGGCGTATCCCGCCGCGCGTTGCTGACCAAGGTCGGGTTCCAGGGCCCACGGCGCTCTACTTGACTGCATTATGGCTGGCGCCGCGCGCCCCGCGCCGGGATTGACGCAGAAACTCGCCGGGTCCACCCACCACTTAACACCCGTCAAGTTTGGCGGCGGTACAGTCTGCGCATGCAGATCCGCCCGTATATCGGCGCCGACAAACCTGCTGTCATCCTGTACCCGTCCGGCACGGTCGTCACCTTCGATGACCTCGAGGCCCGCGCCAATCGCCTGGCGCACCGGTTCCGTCAGGCGGGCCTGCGCGAGGGTGACACGGTCGCCATCCTGATGGAGAACAACGAGCACATCCACGCGGTGATGTGGGCTGCTCGCCGCAGCGGTTTGTACTACGTGCCCATCAACACCCATCTGACCGCGGCGGAGGCCGCCTACATCGTCGACAACAGCGCCGCCAAGGCGATCATCGGCTCGGCCGCGCTGCGCGAAACCTGCGCCGGCCTCGCCGAGCAGCTGCCGCGCGGGCTACCGGAACTGTTGCTGATCGCCGCCGAGAAGCAAGACGAGGGCCTGCCGGGCTGGGAGCGCTACCCGGAATGCGTTGCCGGCCAACCGGATACCCCGATCGACGACGAAATCGAGGGTGACCTGCTGCAGTACTCGTCCGGAACCACCGGCCGGCCCAAGGGCATCAAGCGCGAATTGCCGCACGTTCCCCCGGCCGACGCCCCCGGCATGATGTCGGCGCTGGTCGGCTTCTGGATGACGCCCGATTCGGTCTACCTGAGCCCCGCGCCGCTGTACCACACGGCGCCGTCGGTGTGGTCGATGAGCGCGCAGGCCGGCGGCATCACCACGGTGGTGATGGAGAAGTTCGACGCGGAGGGCTGCCTGGATGCCATCCAGCGGCATCGGGTCACCCACGGACAGTTCGTGCCGGCGATGTTCACCCGGATGCTGAAACTGCCTGATGCGGTGCGTCATTCGTACGACCTGAGCAGCCTGCAGCGGGTGATGCACGCCGCGGCGCCGTGCCCGGTGGAGATCAAGAAGCAGATGATCGACTGGTGGGGTCCGATCATCGACGAGTACTACGCCTCCTCCGAGGCGCACGGGTCGACGCTGATCACCGCCGAAGATTGGCTGGCGCATCCGGGTTCGGTCGGCAAGCCCATGGGCGGCGCCGTGCACATCCTGGACGAGAACGGCGACGAGCTCCCGCCCGGCCAGGCCGGCGAGATCTACTTCGAGGGCGGGTATTCGTTCGAATACCTCAACGACCCAACGAAAACCGCGTCATCGCGCTCCAAGCACGGCTGGGCCACCGTCGGCGACATCGGCTACGTCGACGACGAGGGCTACCTGTACCTGACCGACCGGCGCCACCACATGATCATCTCCGGCGGGGTCAACATCTACCCGCAAGAAGCCGAGAACCTTCTGGTCACACACCCCAAGGTGATGGACGCGGCGGTGTTCGGCGTTCCCGACGACGAGATGGGCCAGCGCGTCACCGCGGTCGTGCAGACCGTCGACCCCGCGGACGCCACCGACGCGTTCGGCGATGAGCTGCTGGCCTGGCTGCGGGATCGCCTGGCGCACTACAAATGTCCGCGATCGATCGCCTTCGAAGCGCAGCTGCCGCGCACCGACACCGGCAAGCTCTACAAGAATGGGCTGATCGAGAAGTACTCGGTGTGACCGATGCTCCGGGTGGTCGACCTGTCGAGCGCGCCGGAGGACGGTCCGGCGTCGCCGCCCGGCGTGATCATCGCCGTCGGCTCGGCCGACGACATCGCTAGGGCCGGAACCTGGCTTGACGCAGCGACTTTCACGCTGACCGAGGACGCCTGCGCCGACCGCCGGGTCATCACCGTCGATTCCGTGTCCGACGCGCTGGTCGAGCTGACCGATCGCTGTCGACGTTGGCCGCACGCCGGCGGGATCTGTGACGACGTATTGCGCGCGGTGGATCCCGAGGGGCCGACGCTGGCCGGGGTGGTGGCCGAGTCGCTGGGGTATTCAACGCTGCAGTCCGGCCCGGAGTTCGCGCGGTGGCTACAGGAGCGCGGCCGGGTCCGCATGCCCGACATCGCCGACCCGGTACTGGCGGACCGTGACGGCGACATCCTGCGCATCGCCTTCAACCGGCCGCAGCGCCACAACGCGTTCTCCACCGACGCCCGCGCGGCGCTGTTGGAGGCGCTGTCCGTCGCGCAGCTGGATCCCTCGGTCACCGGCATCGTGTTGAGCGGCAACGGCCCATCGTTTTGCAGCGGTGGAGATCTCGCCGAATTCGGCACCTTCGCCGACCCGGCGAGTGCCCACCTCGCCCGCACCCGGCACAGCCCCGCCCTCGCGCTCGACGCGCTGACCGCGCGACTCGGCCGCGCGTGCCGCGCCGAGGTGCACGGCCGGGTGATGGGCAGCGGACTGGAGATGGCCGCGTTTTGCGGGTGGGTCACCGCCCGCGGCGACGCGGTGTTCGGGCTACCGGAATTGGCGCTCGGCCTGATCCCCGGCGCCGGCGGCACCGTCAGCGTCACCCGGCGGATAGGCCGGTGGCGCACGGCGTATCTCGTGCTGTCCGGCCACACCGTGGACGCCGAGACCGCGTTGGCCTGGGGGTTGGTGGACGAGGCCTAGCGATCGCGCCGCGGCACGCTCGACGTGGCCCGGGTTCGGCGTCAGAAGCCCGAATACGTGGTCGTGGTCGTCGAGGGCAGATGGGAGACGACAAGCACCCCGGCGACGACGTAGATCAGCACGAAGATCACCGCCGCGACGACGCCCACGATGGCGCCGATGATGGCCCACTTCTTGGCGTTGTTGGCCGCCTCGTGCGCCTCGGCGTAGCGGCCCTGCGCCCACAGCCCGGAGACCTTGTTGGAGTACACAATCGAGACGATCCCCAGCGGCAGGCAGCACAGCACCGTGCACAGGATCGCCCAGACCAGATAGTTCTCGGGTTCCGGCTGGCCCTGCCAGCCCGGCTGGGCCGCGGGCCATCCCGTGGGCGGCTGACCCGGCCACGCCGGGGGCGGCTGCGGCGGATACCCCGGCGGCGGCTGACCTTGCCAGTCCGGCGGCGGCTGGCCTTGCCATTCCGGTTGTTGCCCTTGCCATTCCGGCTGTTGCCCCGGCCATTCAGGCGAACCGCCGGGCGGCGCGGGAGGATAACTCATGGCGGCTGCCTTTCCCTTTGGTTCGGAAGTCAGGCAAATATACTCCCAAACGCCGTTCTGCCGCCGCGCGATTGACAAGCCCGCGTCAGATCCCGCCGCGGGTCACCAGTTGCCGGGCGATCACATTGCGCTGGATCTCGTTGGTGCCTTCACCGACGATCATCAACGGCGCGTCCCGAAAGTAGCGTTCGACGTCGTATTCGGTGGAATAACCGTAGCCGCCGTGGATTCGCACCGCGTTCAGCGCGATCTCCATCGCCACCTCGGAGGCGAACAGCTTGGCCATCCCGGCTTCCATGTCGCAGCGTTCACCGCTGTCGTAGCGCTCGGCGGCGTAGCGGGTGAGCTGGCGGGCGGCGGTGAGTTTGGTCGCCATGTCGGCCAGGTAGTTGCCCACCGATTGGTGCTGCCAGATCGGCTGCCCGAAGCTCTCCCGCTGCTGGGCGTAGGCCAGCGCATCCTCCAGCGCGGCGGTGGCGACGCCCAGGGCGCGGGCCGCCACCTGGATGCGGCCCGTCTCGAGTCCCTTCATCATCTGTGAAAAGCCCTCGCCCGCAACGCCACCCAGTATCGCCGTTTCCGGCACCCGGTAATTGTCGAAGGACAGCTCGCAGGACTCCACGCCCTTGTAGCCCAGCTTGGGCAGGTCCCGCGACACCGTCAGCCCCGGCCCGTGCTCGACGAGCACGATCGAGATGCCCGTGTGGCGCGGCTTGGCGTTCGGGTCGGTCTTGCACAACAGGGCGATCAGCCCGGAGCGGCGGGCGTTGCTGATCCAGGTCTTGGACCCGTTGATCACCAGGCCGCCCGCGTCGTCGCTCAGGGCGGTGGTCGCCATGTTCTGCAGGTCCGAGCCGCCGCCGGGCTCGGTCAATGCCATGGTGGCGCGCACCTCGCCGCCGGCCATCGGAGGCAGGTAGGTCCGTTTCTGCTCCTCGGTGCCGAACAGCGTCAGCAGCTTGGCGACCACGGTGTGCCCGCCCATCGCGCCGGCCAGGCTCATCCAGCCCCGCGCCAGTTCCTCGGTGACCCGCACGTAGCAGGGCATGGACACCGGCGAGCCGCCGTACTCCTCGGGCACGGCCAGCCCGTAGATGCCGATCCGCTTCATCTGCTCGATCCACGCCTCGGGATAGGTATTGGCGTGTTCGGTCTCGCGCACGCTCGGCTTGACCTCGCGGTCGATGAACGCCCGCACCGTCGCGACCAGCATGTCCTCTTCGTCGTTCACCTATGAGCACCTCGTCGATTCGCGCCGAACGTCGACTTGCTGGGAAAATCGGCACCAGCAGGTCGACGTTGGGGCCTGATCCGGATTGACCCTCGATTCCACAGCCTGCCAGCATGTGGCGTTGTGACTAGTGACGGGTATGCGCGGATTCGCGAGGGTGGGCCGTACTTCGACGACCTCTCGGTGGGGCAGGTGTTCGACTGGGCGCCGTCGATGACGCTGTCGTCCGGCCTGGCGGGCGCGCACCAGGCAATCGTGGGCGACCGGCTGCGCCTGGCGCTCGACGCCGATCTGTGTGGGGCGGTGACGGGGCTGCCCGCCCCGCTGGCCCACCCGGGGTTGGTGTGTGACGTGGCGATCGGCCAGTCGACGCTGGTGACCCAGCGGGTCAAGGCCAACCTGTTCTATCGCGGCCTGGTGTTTCACCGGTTCCCCGTCATCGGCGATTCCCTCTACACCCGCACCGAAGTGGTTGGGCTGCGGGCCAATTCACCCAAGCCGGGCCGGGCCCCGACGGGCTTGGTGGCGCTGCGGATGATCACGATCGACCAGGCCGACCAGTTGGTACTCGACTTCTACCGTTGCGGGATGCTGCCCGCCGGACCGGATTTCGATGCCGACAACGCACCGCACGACGATCTGTCCACCATCGGCGCCGACGTGCCCGGCCCGGCCCACGATCCCACCGCGCAATGGGACGGTGAGGTTTTCCGCACCAAGGTGCCCGGGCCGCACTTCGATCCCGCTCTGGCGGGATCGGTGCTGCACAGCACCGCCGACGTCGTCACCAATGCCCCCGAGCTCGCCCGGCTCACCCTGAATAACGCTGCGACCCATCATGATTCGCGGGTCGGCGGGCGCCGGCTGGTGTACGGCGGACACACCATCGGGCTGGCGCTCGCGCAGGCCGGCAGGCTGCTGCCCAATCTGGTGACGGTGCTGGGCTGGGAGTCGTGCGATCACACAGGTCCCGTACACGAGGGCGACACCCTCTACAGCGAGCTGCACATCGAATCCGCCGAGCCGACCGAGCATGGGGGAGTGCTCGGGTTGCGGTCGCTGGTGTATGCCGCCGGTGACGCGGAGGGCGGGCCGGACCGGCCGGTGCTGGACTGGCGGTTTCGCGCGCTGCAGTTCTAACGACGATGCGCGCCACGAGCACAATGGGGGGCGTGAGCTCGGCCGCAACCGCCTGGGGAAGCAGCGGGCTGGCCTACCTGACCGGCCCGCCCGACGGACCCGCCGACTTCTCCCGCGCCCGCGTGCTGTCCCGCGCGCACGAGGTGGCCGCGGCGATCGGCGGCCGCTGGGGCATCGACGTCGACGCGGCCGGGCTGCTGACCGGCCGGGCCGCCCTACGGGGCCTGACCCGCGCCGGCCGGGTGTCGCCCGGCGGCGCCACCCGCCTGCTCGCGGCGCGGGACGGCTGGTGCGCGCTCACCCTCTCCCGCGCCGACGACCTCGCCGCCGTCCCGGCGCTCCTGCAGGTCGACGACGCCGCGGTCGACCCGTGGCCGCAGCTGCGACGGTGGGCCGCCACCCGTGCGGTCCCCGACATCGTCGAGCGGGCGGCGCTGCTCGACATCCCGGCGGCGGGCCTGGGTGAGGCGACGGCCGCGCCGTCGCACACACGCCGCATCGGACCGCCGGCGCCACCGCGCGCGCCGCGGGGGCTGCTGGTGGCCGATCTGTCCTCGATGTGGGCGGGACCGCTGTGCGGTCGGCTGCTGGCCCACGCCGGGGCGACGGTGGTCAAGGTCGAAAGCCCTCGCCGCCCGGACGGCACCCGCGCCGGGGACCGAACCTTCTTCGACTGGATGAACCACAAAAAGCTCTGCTATGGCATCGATTTCGACAGCCAGACCGACGAATTACGCGAGCTCCTCACGGTCAGCGACGTCGTCATCGAGGGCTCCCGCCCGGCCGGGCTGGCGCGCCGGGGCCTCGGGCCCGACGACGTCGCGCCACGACCGGGCCGAATCTGGTTGCAGATCACCGCCTATGACGGGCGCCGGCCGGGATTCGGGGACGACGCCGCCGTCGGTGGCGGCCTGGTCGGGACCAGCGCCGAGGGGCCGGTGTTCTGCGGCGACGCCATCGCCGACCCGCTGACCGGCCTGCAGGCGGCGCTGGCGGTGGCCGAATCCCTGGCGCGCGGCGGCGGCGAATTGATCCGCCTCTCCATGGCGGCCGTCGCCGCGACCTACGCGGCGCTGCCCACGGGGCCCTCGGAGTCGCCCGCGCCGGTGTCACCGCCGCTAATGCCGCCGGCGGCGCCTCCCGCGTCCGGGCTGGGCGCCGACAACGCGGCGGTGCGCCACCTCGTCGGCCAAAGACGTTGCCTGTCATGCTGATTCGTCAGGCGACCCTGCTGGATGGGACCGTGACCGACATCCGCGTTGGCGCGCAGATCGAGGAGATGGCGCCCTCGGGCGAGGGCCTGACGCCGCGGGCCGGCGAGGGCGTGCTGTACGCGGGCGGCGGAACCGTGCTGCCCGGGCTGCACGACCACCACGTGCACCTGCGCTCGGCGGCCTCGGCGCTCGATTCGTTTTTCGTCGGACCGCCCGGGGTCAGCACCGAAGCCGAGCTCACCCAGTTGCTGGCGAACGCCACGCCCGGGCCCGACGGGTGGATTCGCGCCGTCGGCTACCACGATTCGGTCGCCGGGGAACTCGACCGGACCGCTCTGGACGCGATGGTCCGCAGCGTGCCCGTGCGCATCCAGCACCGCAGCGGCGCGCTGTGGATCCTCAACTCCGAGGCGCTGGGCCGGATCGGCCTGGCCGAACACCCCGACGGGCGACTGCGCAGCGCCGACGACGGCTGGTCGCAGACCCTGGACCGACGCGAAACTGACCTCGCCGAACTCAGCCGCCGCATCACGGCGACCGGCGTCACCGGGGTCACCGACGCCACCCCCGACCTCGACGCCGACGACAGGGCCTTGCTGGCGGCGGCGCACGGCCGCGGCGAGTTCCGGCCACGGGTCAGCTTCCTGTCCCCGGGCAAGAAAATCCTGCACGACGACCGCCTCGACCTCGACGGCCTCACGGAATGGATTGCCGGGCAGCACAACACGGGCCAACCGGTCGCCGTGCACTGCGTGACCGCGGCCCAGCTGGTGGTGACCATCGCCGCCCTGCGCGCGGCCGGCGGCCACCCGCAGGACCGCATCGAACACGCCGCGGTGGTGCCCGACGACAACGTGGCCGACCTCGCCGAGCTCGGGGTCACCGTGGTCACCCAGCCCAACTTCGTCGCCGAGCGCGGCGATCAGTACCTCGCCGAGGTTCCCGCCGCCGAGCACGATCAGCTGTGGCGCGTCGCGGCGCTGCGCGACGCGGGGGTGCCGGTCGCGCTGTCCACCGACATGCCGTTCGGCCACGGCGACCCGTGGACGGCGATGCGCGCCGCGGTGCACCGCACCACACCGAGCGGTGCCGTTCTGGGCGCCGACGAATGTGTCTTGCCGTCAACGGCTTTGACGATGTTTCTGGGGTGCGCGGATCGACCGGACCGGGTGCGCGCGGTGCGCACCGGGCAGCCGGGCGACCTGTGCGTGCTCAGCGAGCCACCGGCGACGGCGCTGGCCGAGCTGGACGCCGGCATGGTGGCCGCCACCGTCATCGGCGGCGAGCTGGTGTACTTCGCGATGTGACCCGGCGGTCAGGACGCCGGGGCGAGCGCGGCGCGCAGGATGTCGCATTGGCTGCCGAAGAACTGTTGCGACACTTGAAGTTTCGGCGCGATCAGGTCGAACCCGTGGAAGGCGCCGGGAACGATCTCGACCTGGCACGGCACCCCGGCGGCTTTCAGCCGTTCGGCGTAGGCCAGGTCTTCGTCATGGAACAGGTCATGCGTGCCCACACCGATCCATGCCGGGGGCAGCCCGCTCAGGTCGTCGCGCCGGGCGGGCACCGCGACCTGCGGGTCCGCGCCGCCCAGATATGCGGCCCAACCGAATCGGTTGCTGCGGTTGTCCCAGAGCCGGTAGTTCGCGCTGGGCTCGGTCGCCGAACTGCGGTCGTCGAGCATGGGATAGGTCAGCAGCTGAAACGAGGGGCTCACCTCGGCGCGGTCGCGGGCCAGCAGGGCCAGGGCCGCGGCGAGGCCACCGCCGGCGCTGGCACCCCCGATGGCCACCCGGTACCGGTCCACCGACGGCAGCCCGGCGAGCCAGGTCAGCGCCGCGTAGCAGTCTTCCAGCGGTGCGGGGTACGGATGTTCGGGCGCCAGGCGGTATTCCACCGACGCCACGGTGATGCCCAGCCGCCTGCTGAACCCGCTGCACAACCGGTCGTCCTGCTGGGCGGTGCCGATCACGTATCCGCCGCCGTGAATCCACAGCAGCGCGGGCGTCGGCTCGCTGACACCGGCGGGCCGGAACAGCCGGACGCCGGCCCCGGACTCGAGGGTGATCACCTCGACGTCGCGGACGGGCTTGCCCAGCCGCGCCCGCCAGTCCATCGCCGCCCGCATGATGGGCAGGGTGCGTGGGCCGACGAGCCGCCGGGGAGCGAAGCGGGCGAGTTTTTGCAGGTCAGGATGAACAGCGTCGTTCGTCACCGATCCAGTATCACCGACGGGGAAAATGAAGGGACCGCTATCGGTGTTCTGCCGTTCATGACACGAGGAGGCCGCGTGCCCGCAAACGTCCCCCACCTCGCCACGCGATTGGTCGACACGACGCTCGGGACGCTTCGGGTCCAGGTGAGTGGCGGAACCGGTCCCGCGGTCCTCATGTGGCCGAGCCTGCTGATGACGGGCGACCTGTGGGCCGGACAGGCCGCCCGGTTCGGCGACAGCCATCGCCTGGTGCTCGTCGACCCGCCCGGCCACGGCGGCAGCGCGCCGCTGAGCGGGCCTTTCAGCTTCGCCGACTGCGCGCGCTGCGTCGTCGACCTGCTGGACGGGCTCGGCATCGACCGCGCCCACTTCGTGGGCAACTCCTGGGGCGGGATGATCGGCGGCACCTTCGCCGCGCTGCACCCCGAACGGCTCGACCGCGCCGTGCTGATGAATTGCACCGCCTCCAAAGCCGGTGTCGCACAAAAGATTCAGTACGCCGCCATGCTGTGGTTGGCGAGACTGCTCGGCGGCATCCGGCCGCCGCTGACCCAGTCGAGCATCCGCGCCTTCCTGGGGCCGACCACGCTGCGCACCCGCCCGGACGTGGTCGAGGCCGTGCGGACGAACGTGGCTGCGGTGAACGCCGATTCGGTCCGCTGGGCGGTGCGCAGCGTGGTCTCGGCCCGGCCCGATCAGCACGCCCTGCTGGCGCGCGTCACGGCGCCGGTGCTGGTGGTCGCCGGCGCGGAAGACGCCACCTTCCCGGTGGCCGAAACCCGGGCCATGGCCGAGTCGATCCCTACCGCGTCCTTCACCGTCCTGGACGGGGTCGCGCACCTCGCGGCGCTCGAGGACCCCGCCCGGGTGAACGCGCTGCTGGAGTCGTTTCTGTTCGGGTGACGCGGCGCCGCTATCGAACCGAAACACGCGTTGCCACGTAGCCCTAACGGGCCCGCGCAGGGCCCACAAGGCAGTGGATTAACCGAACCGCGATCGGGGTATCGGTGCAATGCTGGCGAACGTGCTTGCCGTCAGCTTGTGGGGTTTGTCGGCTCGTGTTCGCTACGTCCCGCCTGGGGCCGCGCGTCCGCAGGCCGCCCGATCGGCCGCGACGCGAGGGGCGAGACATGCTGGGGCAGCTATACGATCGGGCACTCGGCGGGGAGCGATGTTGGATCCGCCATGACGACGGCGAGCTGCGGCCGCTGCCGGCGCACCGCTGGTTGGGAGTGCGATGTCCCCCGGACGGCTCAGGCGGATCCGGTGACGCCGTCGACGAGGTTTTCGACGAGGCCGTCACCCAGATGTGCACCGGGCCGACCATCGAGCTGGGCTGCGGTCCGGGGCGGTTGGTGGCGAGACTGATCCAGCGGGGCATCCCCGCACTCGGTATCGACCGGTCCGCGACCGCGATCCAGCTGGCGGGTCGGGGCGGTGCGCCGGCCCTGTTGGGTGACGTGTTCGAGGAGCTGCCCGGAACGGGCTTGTGGCAGACGGTGTTACTGGTCGACGGCAACGTCGGGCTCGGTGGAGACCCGCTGCGGATTCTCGCGCGCGCCTTCGAGTTGTTGGCCCGCGGCGGCCGTTGCATCGCCGAATTCGAAGCCGAGACCATCGGCATCCGGTCGCGCTGGGTCCGCCTCGAGTCGTCGTGCGAGGTCGGGCCCTGGTTTCGCTGGGCCACCGTTGGGGTGGACAGCGCCGCCGCGCTGGCCGCGCAGGTGGGGCTGACGCTGACCGGCGTCCGCCTGATCGGCGACCGGGTGATCGCCAGCCTGGCGGCGGTCTGAGCGTGTCGCGCGCAGCTAAATCCGGCGCACGTAGCGAACCGCCAAATGCGTTCCAAACAGGGTGAATAACCCCTTCAGCGACACACCTGGGCAAAGCGTGAGCGCAACCATAGCCGGTTCTACGTAAACACCGGTTTCGGCGACCTGCCCGGGGGTACAGTTCCCGACATGACGGCGAACCGACCGGGTTTCACACCGTGGATGAAGTGGTTGCTGCGGGCCGGTCCCGCCGACTATGCGCTGGCGCTGAGTGTGGCGGGGGCGTCGCTGCCGGTGGTCGGCAAACACCTCGAGCCGCTGGCCGGCATCACCGCCATGGGCGTGTGGGGCGCACGGCACGCACCCGAGGCGATCTCCGCGGCGACCAAGGACTGGTTCACCCCGGGGATCAACGACGCGCGGCGCCGGGACCGTGAGAGCACGCGGCAGGTCTCCCTCGCGGCGTTGCGGGGGGTCGTGTCGGCGGCGGACCTCGAGATGGATTGGCCGGCGGCCGAACGGACGCCGCCGATCTGGGACGGCCTGCGCCAGCGGCGCCACCTTTATCGCCGGGGCGTCCACTACGGGGACCACCCAGCACAGGTGCTCGACGTCTGGCGCCGCAAAGACCTGCCCGCGCAACCCGCGCCGGTCCTGATCTTCCTGCCGGGCGGCGCCTGGGTGCACGGCAGGTGCATGGGTCAGGGGTCCGCGCTGATGTCGCGGCTGGCCGAGCAGGGGTGGGTGTGCCTGGCGGTCGACTACCGCGTCGCGCCACACCACCGCTGGCCGCGCCACATCGTCGACGTCAAAACCGCCATCGCGTGGGCGCGCGCCAACGTCGACAAGTTCGGCGGCGACCGCAATTTCGTTGCGATAGCGGGGTGTTCGGCCGGCGGCCACCTGTGCGCGCTGGCCGGGCTGACCCCCGACGACCCGGAGTACCGGGCGAAGCTGCCCGAGGGTGCGGACACGTCGGTGGACGCGGTCGTCGGAATTTATGGCCGCTACGACTGGGAGGACCGCTCGACGGCGGAGCGCGCCCGGTTCGTCGAATTCCTGGAACGGGTCGTGGTGAGAAAGTCGATCGCCCGTCACCCCGAGGTATTCCGGGCCGCCTCGCCGATCGCCCGGGTGCACCGTAATGCGCCGCCCTTCCTCGTGATTCACGGCAGCAAGGACAGCGTCATCCCGGTGGAGCAGGCGCGCAGCTTCGTCGAGCGGCTGCGGACGGTGTCGCATTCGACGGTGGGCTACCTGGAGTTCCCCGGCGCGGGCCACGGATACGACCTCATCGACGGCGAGCGCGCCGGCGCGGCGGCACACGTCGCCTCCCTGTTCCTCAACCAGGTTTATCGCACCAAGACACGGATCGGGGCAAAAGAGGTTATCTGAGCCGGCGCCGCTGAGTATGGTCCCTCTATGGGTAAGGGGCAGCGGTGAAGAGGCTTAGCGGCTGGGACTCGGTGCTGCTGTACAGCGAAACGCCGAACGTGCACATGCACACCATCAAAGCCGCCGTCATCGAACTGGACGTTGATCGGCGTTCCCTGGACGTCGACGCGTTCCGACAAGTCATCGCCGGCCGGCTGAACAAGCTCGATCCGTTCTGCTACCAGCTCATCGAGGTCCCCCTCAACTTCCACCACCCGATGTGGCGGGAGAACTGCGAGGTCGACCTCGACTATCACATCCGTCCCTGGCGAGTGTCGCCGCCCGGGGGCCGCCGCGAGCTGGACGAAGCCATCGGGCAAATCGCCAGCACCCCGCTCGACCGCAGCCGCCCGCTCTGGGAGATGTACTTCGTGGAAGGGTTGGCCAACAACAGGATTGCGGTCGTCGGCAAAATTCACCACGCGCTCGCCGACGGCGTCGCATCGGCGAATTTGTTGGCCCGCGGCATGGACCTGCAGCCGTGCCCGGACGGCGGACCGTACATGTGCGACCCGCCCCCGACCACGCGGCAGCTCGTCGCCTCGGCGCTCGCCGACCACGTCCGCCACGTCGGGCGGCTGCCGCACACGATCCGCTACACCGCGCAGGGTTTGGGCCGGGTGCGCCGCAGCACACGCAAGTTCTCCCCGGAACTGACGCGGCCGTTCGAGCCGCCGCCGACGTTCATGAACCACAAGCTCACCCCGGAACGCCGGTTCGCCACCGCCACACTGGCCCTGGCCGACGTCAAGGAGACCGGCAAGCGGCTCGGGGCGACGATCAACGACATGGTGCTGGCCATGTCGACGGGCGCGTTGCGCACCCTGCTGTTGCGCTACGACGGCAAGGCCGAGCCGTTGTTGGCTTCGGTGCCAATGAGTTTCGACTTCTCGCCCGAGCGGATCTCCGGCAATCGTTTCACCGGCGTGCTGGTCGGCCTGCCGACCGATTCCGACGATCCGCTGGAGCGGGTGCGGTGCAGCCACGAGAACGCGATCGCCGCCAAGGAAAGCAACCAGCTGATGGGACCGGAGTTGGTCAGCCGGTGGGCGGCCTACATGCCCCCGGGCCCCACCCAGGCCTTCTTCCGGTGGGCGTCCGGCCGCGATGGCCACAACAAGATCCTCAACCTGAACATCTCCAACGTCCCCGGGCCGCGCGAGCGCGGCCGCGTGGGCGGTGCGCTGGTCACCGAGATCTATTCGGTGGGCCCGTTGACCGCCGGCAGTGGGCTCAACATCACCGTGTGGAGCTATGTCGATCAGCTCAACATCTCGGTGCTCGCCGACGGGGCCACGTGCGAGGACCCGCACGAGGTCACCGACGCCATGGTCAACGATTTTATCGAAATACGCAGGGCCGCAGGGATTTCGGAGAAGCTCACCACAATCGAAGCGGCGATGGCGCCGGCCTGACCGGGTCGGTGCGGTCGCTGACCTCGCGCGGGCGGTAACCCGAATCTCGCCGGGCCGTTAACGCCGTTCCCGTCGACCGTTACCATCGGTCCGACAAGTCAGTAGCGTGACGAACAAGGGAGCACCGTGAGCGAAGAGGCCAACGAACCCGAAGTCCTGGTCGAACAGCGGGACCGGATCCTCATCATCACGATCAACCGGCCGAAGGCCAAGAACGCG
This sequence comes from Mycobacterium sp. 3-98, assembly GCF_035918355.1. Lineage (NCBI taxonomy): Bacteria > Bacillati > Actinomycetota > Actinomycetes > Mycobacteriales > Mycobacteriaceae > Mycobacterium > Mycobacterium sp. 3-98. Next base: position 800,858 of record NZ_CP142360.1, read on the forward strand.
GTCAACTCCGCGGTGGCCAACGGCCTGGCCGCCGCCGTCGACCGGCTCGACGACGAACCCGGCCTGTCGGTCGGCATCCTCACCGGCGCGGGCGGCTCGTTCTGCGCGGGCATGGACCTCAAGGCCTTCGCCCGCGGCGAGCTCCCGATCGTCGAGGGCCGCGGCATGGGCTTCACCGAACGCCCGCCGGTCAAGCCGCTGATCGCGGCGGTCGAGGGCTACGCGCTGGCCGGCGGCACCGAGCTGGCGTTGGCGACCGACCTGATCGTGGCCTCCAAGGACTCGGCGTTCGGCATCCCGGAGGTTAAGCGCGGCCTGGTCGCCGGGGGCGGCGGGCTGCTGCGGCTGCCGCAGCGCATCCCGTCCGCGATCGCCATGGAGCTCGCACTGACCGGTGAAAACCTGAGCGCCGAGCGCGCGCACGCGCTGGGAATGGTCAACGTCCTCGCCGAGCCCGGATCGGCGCTGGACGCGGCGATCGAGCTGGCCGAGAAGATCGCCGCGAACGGGCCGCTGGCGGTGGCCGCCACCAAGCAGATCATCGTCGAGTCCCGCGGCTGGAGCCCCGAGACCATGTTCGCCGAGCAGAACAAGCTGCTCGCCCCGGTGTTCTCCTCCAACGACGCCAAGGAGGGCGCCATCGCCTTCGCCGAGAAGCGCCCGCCCAAGTGGACGGGCACTTAATCGGTCAGATACCGCTGCAGCGTCGGCCCCAGCCGGCCGACCAGGTCCTCGATGCTGGTCGACGCGAGCGGCTCGATCTTGAGCTGGTAGCGCGCGAAGGCGAGCCCGGCCAGGTGGCTGGCCACCAGCTCGACCCGTAGCTCGGCATCGGCAACCCCGAATTCCGTCGCGACCCGCTCGGCGATCGGGCCGGCGAGGCTGTCGTGCAACACCTTTCGCGCCTCGGGGTGGATCGCCGCCGAACGCCACAGCGTCAGGAACGGCTCGAACACGGCGCCTTGTTCCCAGTGCTCGAGGAAGCGGCGCGCCAGCCGTTCGCCGACCCGTTCGGTCCCCTCGTCGAGCAGTGTGGCCAGCTGGTGCAACGGGTGCTCGGGACCGGTCAGCGTGGACGCGGTGAACAGACCTTCCTTGTTGCCGAAAAAGTAGTAGACCATCGCGACGTCCACACCGGCGTCGGCCGCGATCGCGCGGACGGTGGCCCGTTCGTACCCGTCGCGCATGAAGCGTTCTCGCGCCGCATCGATGATGCGCTGTCTGTTCACTTGGCCGGTGCGCCACCGGCCGGCGCGCCGCGCTGCTGGCATGCGCACCAGAATAGTTCAACAGGCGTTGGCGAATGCCGCCGCGCGGCGTACCTTAGTTGTTGAACGAAGGTTGAAGTATTAGCTGAAGGAGGCCTTCAATGGTGACGAGGACGCGGCGACGCCTGTGGTGGCGCCACCTGATATCGGTCCTGTTGTTCCCGGCGACGATGACGCTCGTGGTGCCGGCCCTGATCGTCGGCACGGCCGGCGTGCACGAGCCGCGCCTGGATGCCGCGCCGACGATCGCGCTGATCACGGTCGGCTGCGTGCTGATCGCCGCCGGCCTGGCCCTGATGATCTGGACGAATGTGCTGTTCGACCGGGTGGGCGAGGGGACGCTCGGGCTGGGCAACGTGATGGGGGAGCCGGTCCATCTGGTGGTGCGGGGCCCGTACCGGCACGTGCGGAACCCGATGATCACCGGCGTGCTGTGCATCCTGCTCGGCGAGGCGGCCATCATTGCATCGGGCCCGCTATTGCTTTGGTTCGCAATCTTTTTCACGTTCCAGGCCATCGCCATCCGGTTCTGGGAGGAGCCCCATCTCGCCGAGCGCTACGGCCGTGAATACGTCGACTATCGAAGCAACGTGCCGCGCTGGATCCCGCGGGTCTCGGCCTGGGATCCGCCCGCCCGCTCCTGAGGCGGTGGCAAGCGCCGGCACCGATCGCAACTCGGGGTTCCCGTCCCACCTTTGCCGTCGAGGGACCCGCCGTGACCAGGGCGCCCGTCGCGCGGCAAGCTCGGCATCGAGGGGCAATCCGGCTGAGTTACACTGCAGACGAGATTTGTAAAGGGCCGGGAATCCAGAAGGATCGAGGATGAGCATTTCGTTGCTGCTCGAGATGGCCGTGTCCGGCGACGCCGAGCGCACCGCGGTGGTGTCCGGCGATTTGCGGCTGACCACGCAGCAGCTCAGCGATCTTGCCGACGGCGGGGCGGGGGTGGTCGCGGCCTCGGGCGCCAAGCACCTGGTGTACGTGGGCACCGGCGGCGCGATGCTGCCGGTGTTGATCTTCGCCGCGGCGCGCGCCGGGGTGGCGTTCACGCCGATCAATTACCGGCTCTCCGCCGAGGGCATCCAGGCGCTGATCGAGCGGCTGCCCGAGCCGTTGGTGGTGGTCGACGGTCGCTACCGGGAGATGATCGGCGGGGTGTCGGACCGGGTGATGGTGTCCGACGACTTCCTCGACGCCGCCGGCGGTGCCGAGCCCGCGGCGGAATTCCCCGATCCGGACGCCGTCGCGATCGTGCTGTTCACGTCGGGCACCACCTCGCAGCCCAAGGCCGTCGAGCTCTCGCACAACAACCTGACCAGTTACGTCACCGGGACGGTGGAATTCGGGGCGGCCGCCGACACCGATGCCGCGCTGATCTGCGTGCCGCCGTACCACATCGCCGGGGTCAGCGCCGCGCTGTCGAATCTGTATGCGGGCCGCAAGATGGTGTACCTGCCCAATTTCGATGCGCAGGAATGGGTTCGGCTGATCAACACGGAGAACGTGACCACCGCGACGGTGGTGCCGACCATGCTCGACCGCATCGTCACGGTGCTGGAGAACGGGGACGGGCCGGCCATCGAGTTGCCGTCGCTGCGCAACCTTGCCTACGGCGGCTCCAAGGTCGGTTTGCCGCTGGTTCGCCGGGCCCTCGAGCTGCTCCCCGACGTGGGCTTCGTCAACGCCTACGGCCTGACCGAGACCAGCTCGACGATCGCGGTGCTGACTCCCGACGACCATCGCGCGGCGCTGGCGGCGTCGACTCCGGAGGGCGCGCGGCGGCTGGGGTCGGTCGGGCAGGCGGTGGCGGGCATCGAGCTGCAGATCCGCGACGAGGTCGGCAACGTGCTGCCGCCGGGCGAGACCGGTGAGCTGTTCGTGCGGGGCGAGCAGGTCTCGGGCCGCTACACCGGGATCGGTTCGGTGCTCGACGAGAACGGCTGGTTCCCGACCAAGGACATCGCCATGCTCGACGACGAGGGCTACCTGTTCATCGGTGGGCGCAGCGACGACACGATCATCCGCGGCGGCGAGAACATCGCGCCCGCCGAACTCGAAGAGGTCCTGGTCGAGCACCCCCACGTGCGGGACGTCGCCGTGGTCGGCGTCGAGGATCCGCAGTGGGGCCAGGCGATCGTCGCGGTGGTGGTGCCGGCGCCGGGCGTCGACCCCGACCCCGCGGAACTGCGCGAATTCGTCCGCAAGAGTTTGCGCGGATCACGCACCCCCGACGAGGTAGTGTTTCGCGACGAGCTGCCCACCACCGCCACCGGCAAGGTGTTGCGGCGGGAGATCATCCAGACCCTCACGGAATTGCGCTCCGCGCCGGCCCAGCAGTAAGCGATCAAGGACGGAAATCAATGATCAAGAACGGAACTCGTCTCGCCAGCCAGGTATGCGACACCCAGGTGATCGTCGTCAGAAGCGCGGACAGCCTCGACGACCTGCGGTGTGGCGGTGCGCCGATGGTGCCGGTGGGCGCCGAGCGCTCGGGCGAACTGGACCCGGCGTTCTCCGACGGCACGGTCATGGGCAAGCGCTACGTGGACGAATCCGGCGCCGAGGTGCTGGTGACCAAGCCCGGCGCCGGAAGCCTGAGCATCGGGCAGACCGCGCTGCACCTCAAAGAGGTCAAGCCGCTACCCGCGAGCGACTGACGACGTCACTGCGAGCCGGCAGGCTTGCCCGGGATCTTGTTCCGGAGAACGAATTCCTTTGCCTTGATCAGGAATTCGAGCTGCTCACCCACTTGGTGTAGCGGGCCCGCGTTGCGGGTCGACCGCGACAGGACGATGGCGCCCTCCAGCGCGGAGATCGACATCACGGCCAGCGACGCGGCGTCAGCGTCGTCGAAGCCGTCGTTGACGAACGCGCGGGTGAGCGCGGTGCACCAGCGGCCCAGGATCGCGCCGGCCTCGGTGGAGAGCTTGGGCCCGTCACCGTCGGAACACCCGATCGCCGCCGCCACCACCGGGCAGCCGGCGGTGAAGCCGCCCTCGGTGAGCAGCCGCTCCCAGTACCCGACGAACTCGGCCAACAACTCCCGGGCGCCGCGGCCGGCGGCGTCGTCTATCAGGGCGGTGATGGAGTCGCCGGAGTAGCGCAGCGCTTCGGTCAGGATCTGATTGCGCCCGTCGGGAAAGTGGTAGTAGACCGAGCCACGCGGGGCGCCGCTGCGGGCGAGCACCGCGTCGATCGTCACGCCCGCGGCGCCGCGCTCACGCATCACCTCGGCGGCGCTGGCCAGCATTTTTGTCCGGGTGTCCCCGCGCTTCGTCGGGGCGTCACCGATAGTCGGCACTGTCGTACCTCCCGAGGCTGGCGTCATGCAGCGTGCGAGTGGCGCAGCGCCGGCCAGTGCATATGACGCGGGCTGAAGCGGAATGTCCGGCGCCGCAACTCTGGCATCTCGCGGGTGAATTGATAGCCGGCGACGTTGAGCTCAATGATCCACATGGTGTTCTCCCGGCCTGTGTGCGGCCCTTGATTATGCTAAGAACCATATAAGACATCCGTAAATTAAGCAATTTCTCAGGCGAAATGTGACGTACGCCGCACAAACAGGGCGCGTCGGCGCGGCGGTCCGCACTTGCGGCCGCGTGAACCGGCCGAAAATATGCTCTATTGCATAACCGCTAGAACGCCGCTAGGACGGCCCCCCAAACGCCGAACGCGCACCCACGGCGAAAAATCGGCAGATATCTCGCCCTGCGTGCACGTTCGACACGGGATTTAGCTTTCGATCGTGTGGCCCATCGGCATCAGCACGCTCTTCTGCTGGGTGAAGTGCTCGACGCCCTCGGGTCCGTTCTCGCGGCCGATGCCGGAGTTCTTGTAGCCGCCGAACGGGCAGCACGGGTCGAACGCGTACCAGTTGATCGCGTATGTCCCGGTGCGGATCTTCTCCGAGACCTCGATGCCCCGCTGCACGTCGGCGGTCCACACGCTGCCGGCCAGCCCGTACACCGAGTCGTTGGCGATCTTGATCGCGTCCTCCTCGGTGTCGTAGGGGATGATCGAGAGCACCGGCCCGAAGATCTCCTCCTGGGCGATCGTCATCTTGTTGTCGACGTCGGCGAACACCGTCGGCTGCACGAAGAAGCCGCCGTCGAGACCCTCGGGACGGCCGCCGCCGCACACCAGCCGCGCACCCTCCTCGATGCCCTTGGCGATGTAGCCCTCCACCCGGGCCCGCTGCTTCTCCGAGATCAGCGAACCGATCTGGGCGGCCGGGTCCGACGGCAGGCCCACCGGCAGCGCCTGCACGAAAGTGCTTACCGCGTCCACGATTTCGTCGTACCGCGAGCGCGGAGCCAGGATGCGGGTCTGGGCCACGCAGGCCTGCCCGGTGTTCATGATCCCGGAGAACACCAGCATCGGGATCGCCGAAGGCAGGTCGACGTCGTCGAGGACGATGGCCGCCGACTTCCCGCCCAGCTCCAGGGTGCACGGCTTGAGCATGTCGGCGGCGCGACGGCCGATCTCCTTGCCCACCGCCGAGCTGCCGGTGAAGGAGAAGATGTCGACGTCCGGGTTGGAGGTCAGCGCCTGCCCGGTCTCGATCCCGCCGGGCACCACCGACAGCACGCCCTCGGGCAGCCCCGCCTCGGCGAAGGCCTCCGCCAAAGCGTTTGCGCTCAGCGGTGTTTCGGCCGCCGGCTTGAGCACCACCGTGCAGCCGGCCAGCAGCGCCGGGCCCAGCTTGTTGACCGCCAAAAACAGCGGCACGTTCCAGGCCACGATCGCGCCCACCACACCGATCGGCTCGCGGTGGACGATGCTCTGCCCGTAGCCGCCGGTGCGGACCTCTTTCCACTTGACCTGGTCGACGGCCGGGCCGGCGAAGAAGTTCAGCGCCCCGATCGAGCTCATCCAGTGCATCGTTTCGACGGTCGTCGGCGGCTGGCCGGTCTCGGCCGCGAGCAGCTGGGTGAACAGGTCCTTGCGCTCCTCCATCACCTTGAGCGCGTTGGCGATGACGGCGGCGCGCTCCTTCGGCGGCGTGGTCGGCCACGGGCCGTTGTCGAAGGCCGCGCGGGCCGCGGCGACGGCGGCGTCGACGTCGGCCGCGGCGGCCAGCGGCACCTTGCCGACGTAGTCACCGGTGGCCGGACAGGTCACCTCGATCACCTCGGAGGTCGACGGTTCCGTCCACTTGCCGCCGATGAAAAGCTTGTCGTATTCGGTCTTAGCGTCTGTCATCTTCCGCCACTCCTCCTGCTTGTTCAGATCGCACTGCCCTGTCATCTTCGTCGGCGGGCATGCGCGCCACCCTACCCAAGCGAGGGCAAAACGAGAACACGTTTCACTCTTGGGGTTGCAGGACCAGCACCAGGTTGCTCACCAGGAACTCGCGCAGCACCGGCACGCCCGTCAGCCACCACGCCCATCGCGGGTGGTAGCGGGGAAATGCGGCCAGCGCGGCGCCGGTGTTCGCGGCCCACGTCAGGCCGTCGGCCGCCGACACCTCGAACAACGACGACCCGTAGTTGTTTTTGGCGGGATGGCCGTGCTTGCGCGCGTAGCGCGCCGCGGCGCGCTCGCCCCCCAGGTAGTGGGTCAGGCCCATCTCGTGTCCGCCGAACGGGCCCAGCCAGACGGTGTAGGACAGCACGGCCAGCCCGCCGGGCCGGGTCACTCGCAGCATCTCGGCGCCGAGTTGCCAGGGCCGCGGCACGTGTTCGGCGACGTTGGACGACAGGCAGATGTCCACCGAATCGTCGGCGAACGGCAGCGCCATGCCCGACGCGCGCACGAAGGTTCCCCCGGCCGCCGCGTCGGCGGGTCCGGCCGCGTGCATCTCGCCCGGGTCGGGCTCGACGCCGACGTAGTCGAGCCCGGCGCGGGCGAAGGCCGTCGCGAAGTAGCCCGGCCCGCCGCCGACGTCGAGCAGCGTGCGGCCGGCGGGGGAGTCCGCGTGGGCGGCGCGCCACAGGTCGCTCACCATCGCCACGGTGTCGGCGGCCAGCGCGCCGTAGAAGCGGGCGGGATCGGTCTGCTCGTAGCGAAACTCCGACAGCAACCGCACCGAGCGGGCCAGCGTCGCCCGGCGAGCGAAGAGGTCGGTCACGGCCACCGGCCAACCCTACGGCCGGGCGCGCAACCGGGCGCGCACATAGTGTGGCGGCAAAGAGGGTACGGAAGCGACGAAGACCCAGACGACGGCTCCGACGAAGGTGGCTCAGGCAGCGAAATGGATGTTCCCGATTGGGTGTGGGCCCTGACCGTCTTGGCCATCGTCGGGCTGTTGGCCTTCGACTTCTTCTTCCATGTCCGCAAGGCGCACGCCCCGACGCTGCGGGAGGCCGCGCTGTGGTCGGTGGTCTACGTCGGCATCGCGCTGTTGTTCGGCGTCGGCCTGCTCGCGTTCGGAGGACACGAGGAGGGCCCGGAATACTTCGCCGGGTACGTCACCGAGAAGGCGCTCTCGGTCGACAACCTGTTCGTCTTCTTGATGATCATGGCCAGCTTCCGGGTGCCGCGTGAGGATCAGCAGAAGGTGCTGCTGTTCGGGATCGTCTTCTCGCTGATCGCGCGGACCGGCTTCATCTTTCTGGGCGCCACGCTGATCAACACGTTCGCATGGGTCTTCTACCTGTTCGGGCTGATTCTGTTGCTCGCGGCCGGCGGCGTGCTGCGGCCCGACGAGCGCGAGGAATCCCGCAAGGCCGACAACGTCGTCATCCGGATCGCGAAGAAGGTCCTGCACACCACCGAGCACTATGACGGCGACAGGCTGTTCACGATGGTGGATGGCCGGCGCGCGATGACGCCGATGCTGCTGGTCATGGTGGCCATCGGTGGAACGGACATCTTCTTCGCGCTCGACTCGATCCCGGCGATCTTCGGCCTCACCCAGAACGTCTACATCGTGTTCACCGCGACGGCCTTCTCGCTGCTGGGCCTGCGCCAGCTGTACTTCCTCATCGAGGGCCTGCTGGACCGGCTGGTCTACCTCTCGTACGGCCTCGGGGCGATCCTGGGCTTCATCGGCGTCAAGCTGATCCTGCATGCGCTGCACGAGAACAACGTGCCCTTCATCAACGACGGCGAGCCGGTCTCGCTGGTCGAGATCAGCACCTACCTGTCGCTGGCCGTGATCGTCGGCGTTCTGGTCGTCACCGTCGTCGCCTCGTTGCTGAGCCCCATGGGCAAGGCCCGGACGGCCATCGCCGGCGCCCGGCGGCACGCGACGGCCTACCTCGACTCCGAATACACCCACGACGCGGGCGAACGCGAGCGCATCTTCCGCAAGCTGCTGGACGAGCGCGACCAGATCCTCGCGCTCGGTCCCAGGTACCGCCAGCTGGTCCGCGACGAGCCGGCGCTGATCGACCTGTTCGACCGCGCGGCCGCCAAGCACGACGAAGCCGTCGGCCGCGGCGAGGCCGAGCCGTTCGTCAGGATGGGCCTGACCTCCTGAGAAGCCGGCCGCCGGCGCGCGCTGTGTAGTGTTGCGCTCTAGTGTTCGATTCCCTGCTTGATGCGCTCGGCAACTCGTGGTGGGCGTATCCGCTGATCCTGGCCTCGTGCACATTCGACGCCATCCTCCCCCTGTTGCCCAGCGAGACGGCGCTGCTCACCGGCGGCATCCTCGCGGCCAACGGGTCGATGCTGCTGGGCTGGGTGATCGTCATGGCGGCCATCGGCGCGTTCGTCGGCGACAACCTCGCGTACGCGATCGGCCACTCGGCCGACGACTTCGCCCGCCGCTGGATCACCCGCGGCGAGAAGGGACAGCGCAGCCTGGACTGGGCCCACCGGGAACTGGAGCGGCACGGGGGCCCGCTGGTGATCGTGGCCCGGTTCCTGCCCGGGGGCCGCACGGCCACCACCATCGCCTGCGGCGTGCTGGACTTCCCCTATCGCCAGTTCGTGGTGTTCGACGCGATCGGCGCCGTGGTGTGGGCGACGCTCAACACCCTGATCGGCTACATCGGCGGCAACGCGTTCGCCGATAACACGGTCGCGGCGTTCGCGGTGGCGTTCGGGACGGCGCTGGCGCTGGCCGGGATCATCGAACTGATTCGGTGGGTGCGCCGTCGCGCCCGGCAGGAAGGGCGGGTGCGGCGCTAGCGGTCCCGCATGGCGCGCCGACCGATTCCCATTAGGCTGACCGGTGATGTCTGCTCTGCGCTCGGTCCTGCTGCTGTGCTGGCGCGATACCGGGCACCCGCAGGGCGGCGGCAGCGAAGCCTATCTGCAGCGCATCGGTGCGCAGCTGGCCGCCTCGGGGATCGACGTCACGCTGCGCACCGCCCGCTATCCCGGCGCGGCGCGCCGCGAAGTCGTCGACGGCGTGCGGATCGACCGCGCCGGTGGCCGGTACTCGGTGTACGTCTGGGCGTTGCTGGCGATGGCGGCGGCCCGGCTCGGGGTGGGCCCGCTGCGCAAGGTGCGGCCCGACGTGGTCGTCGACACGCAGAACGGGTTGCCCTTTCTGGCGCGGCTGGTCTACGGCCGCCGCGTGGTGGTGCTGGTGCATCACTGCCACCGCCAGCAGTGGCCGGTGGCCGGCCCGGTGCTCGGCCGGCTCGGCTGGTTCGTCGAGTCGACGCTGTCGCCCCGGGTGAACCGGCGCAACCAGTACGTGACGGTGTCGCTGCCGTCCGCGCGGGACCTGGTCACCCTGGGCGTCAATGGCGCGCAGATCGCGGTGGTGCGCAACGGCCTGGATCTGGCGCCGGCGCAATCGTTGTCGGGCCCGCGCGCGGCCGCGCCGCGCGTGGTCGTGTTGTCGCGGCTGGTGCCCCACAAGCAGATCGAGGACGCGCTCGAAGCGGTCGCGGCGCTGCTGCCGCGGACGCCGGGCCTGCATCTCGACATCGTCGGGGACGGCTGGTGGCGCGAGCGGCTCGTCGAGCACGCGCGACGGCTCGGCATCTGCGCCGCGGTGACGTTCCACGGTCACGTCGACGACGTGACGAAACACCATGTGCTGCAAGCGGCTTGGGTGCACGTGCTGCCCTCGCGCAAGGAGGGCTGGGGGCTGGCGGTCATCGAGGCGGCCCAGCACTCGGTGCCGACCATCGGCTACCGGTCCTCGGGCGGCCTGTCGGACTCGATCGTCGACGAGGTGACCGGGATCTTGGTGGACACCCACGCCGAGCTGGTGGACCGTCTCGAGGAACTGCTCGCCGATCCGGTGCTGCGCGACCAACTCGGCGCCAAGGCGCACACCCGCAGCGGCGAGTTCTCCTGGGCGCAAAGCGCCGACGCGATGCGCGGCGTGCTGGACGCGGTGCACTGCGGCCGCACGGTGCACGGACTAGTCACCGGGCGGGGCTGACCGAGGCGCGGCGCCGCCACGCGCCGATTCCCGCGCCGGCGCCGCCCGCGACCAACAACGCCAGCCACGCCGCATGGGCGATCACCGTCGCCGCCCGGCGATCGGCCGACACCCCGGCGCTTTGCCCGCCGACCCGGTAGAGCGCGATCGCGTGGTCCCGGTAGACCGGCGCCAGCGCGCCCAGGGTGCGGGCGGCCGCCCCCATGTCGCCGGCGCTGTCCGATTCCACCACCAGCCATCCCACGCCCGCCGCCGCCAGCGCCGACGGATCGGGCCCGGCCAAAAGCAGCCGCTGCACTTCGCGGGCGTGCGCGCCCTCGCCCGCGATGGTGGACCCCGAGATCACCAGGTCGCCGCTGCTCAGCACCTCGGCGCGCACCCAGCGCGGCAGCGGGTCCAGCACCGGCGCGGCGCCCGACCAAAAGAAGAGCCGCATCGTCCCGGCCGGCAATACCGCCACCGCGGCCGGCCGTGCGTTGATCGCCGCGGCGACGGCGGTCCAGCCGTGCGGGTAGTGCACCGGCGACACCTTGCCCCACACCCCCCAGGCCAGGTCGGGCAGCGCCAGGAGCAGCGCCAGGCAGCAGACGAGCGCCGCCGCAACGTCCGCAGGCGGCGGCGTCCACCGTCGCAACGTCACCACCGCGCCGGCGCCCGCCACCGTGTAGCCGGGCACGGCGAGCGCCACCCACTTCTGCCCGTCGCGCAGCACGCCGAATCCCGGCACGGCGTCGACCACCGCGCCCAGCAGGTGCAGGCCCGGCCCGGTGGCCAGCGCCGCGGGAACCAGCACCGACACCGCGGCCAGCACCAGCAGCGGAACCGCCACCGACCGGCGGGCGACCGCCGGCAGGCCCGCCGCCACGATCCCGAGCAGCACCACGGCCGAGGACACCGCGAAAAGCGTGGCGCGCGAAGCGGGTACGGCGTCGCCGTTCCAGATTCCGCCGAGGCTGGCCAGGCTGGCGAGCGTGCCCAGGCCGGGCTCGGCGCGCGGCGCGAACGCCTCGACCCCCAGCCGGTTCGCCGCGGTGTGGGCGGTCAGCGAAGCGCCCAGCGCCGACGCGACCAACCACGGCAGCGCGGCCACCAGCGCGACGCCCAGCGCCGCCGCGGCGCACCACCGGCGCGGCCAGGGCCCGGCCGTGCCGTCACCCGGGGCGGCCACGCAGACCAGCGCCACCGTCGCGGCCAATAGCAGCCCGGTCGGGGTCAGACCGGCCAGCGCGATCCAGAAGGCCAGCCCGAACAGCGAGCCGGATCCCGCGCGCAACGTCAGCATGGCCGTCGCCACCCAGGGCAGGCAGCCGTAGCCGACCAGCAGGCTCCAATGGCCCTGCAGAAGTCGTTCGGCGACATAGGGATTCCAGATCGCCAGCGTGATCGCGACGAACTGCCCGGGCGCGCCCGCAGGCGGCAGGGCCACCTCGACGAGCCGGGCCGCGCCCCAGCCCGCCAGCCACAACCCCACCACGAGCAGCGCTTTGACCACGATGCCGCCGTCGACCACATGCGAGGCGAGCGCCACCGCGAAATCCTGGGGGGTGGCGCGCGGCGCCGAGGTCAACCCCAGGGCGGTGTCGGACAGGTATGACCGCGGCGTCGAGACGGCGTCACGCAGCAGCAGGTACCCCGGGGCCAGCAGCGGCCCGACCACCAGCAGCGCCAGGACCAGTGCGTACCCGGGTCGGGTCCAGCGCACGGCTACCGCATCCGGGCCGGGCTATTCGCGGTCGTGCGGGCCGGGCGGGTTGGACTCGGTGGGGCCCGCCTCGGTGGGCTCGTCCGGGCCGGACGGTCCGGGGGCCCCAGGCGAGCCGGCCGAGCCGGGCGGATCCCCGCCGGACTCCTGGCGCAGATCGGGACGCTGGGTGGGCAGCTTCTCCGTCTCGGCCTCGGCCCCGGGCACCGGCTCCTCGAGGCCGCTGCGGCCGAAGAAGTCCTGATCGCCGCGATCCAGGCCGGGGTCGGTCAGCGCGCTCTCGCTGCGCAGGCTGAACGAGGCGAGCAGCCCCCCGCCGACCAGCGCGATCAGCCCGACCGCGGTGAACGTGATCGGCAGCACCCGCGACCACAGCGCCAGCCGGTCCCGCTCGTCGCGGGCGGCGTTGACCTGGGATTCGACGGTGTCCTCGTTCGAGGTGACCTTGTAGTCGGCCAGCGTGAGCTCCGGCTTGAGCGGGTCCCGGGCGAAGTAGTGGTCGGCGTGCACGGTCTGCTTGACGATGGTGCCCGACACCGGGTCCACCCAGAACGTGCGCTGCGCCGCGTAGTAGCGGGTCATGGTGATCTGTTCGTTCGGATCGCCGCCCTGGACGCCCCACATCGACGCCGACGTGGTCTGCTTGGCGTCCTCGTTGCCGGCCAGCAGCGACGGGTACGCCACCGGGGCCACCAGCTTGCCGTCGGCGTTGTAGCCGACGTTCTGGGTGAACTTGTAGGTGGTCAGCCCGTTGACGTCTTCCTCGGTGTCGTAGTTGACGTCGAACGGCTTCTGGGCGATCGGATCGAAGTAGGGATAGGTCTTCTTCTCGGTGTGGAACGGGAACCGGTACGACAGCCCGTCGTGCCGCAGGGGCATCGCCGTGGGCGGGTTCTCGTCGTTCACGGCGCGCGGCTTCTGGACCGAGCCGCCGGTGTGGGTGTCGTCGGACACGGCCAGCGCGGTCTTGCGGTTGAGGGTGACGGTGTCGACGATCGCCAGCAGCAGCCCGCTGTCCTTCTGCTTGTCCGTGCGCCGCAACGAACTTCCGACCTGCAGGGTGACCACGTCGGCGTTGGCGGGCGACTCGACGCTGATCTGCTGTTGGGAGACCAGCGGCACGTTCTGGTTGACGACGACGTGGTCGGTGGACAACGACGCGGAGTCCAGCGCCGTCCCGGTGCCGTCGCCGACCAGCGTGGCGTCGAGGTCCAGGGGGACCTTGGTGATCCTGCTGGTGGTGTACGTCGACAACAGCAGCGCGGCGATCAGCAGGGCGGCTCCGAGTCCGATGATCCCGCATGCGGCGAACCGCAACATGACTGCTCGGTTCACGTCGCTGTGCCCTCCTCATGTCCTTGCATTTCTCAGCCGCGACCCGACCCGAGCGAGCAGCCCGGGGCAAACTCGTTTGACCCTAACAGCAGAAAGTAAGGTGGCGGCTTACGAACCTGATGCTCGCGCGGGCGGGTCCTTCGGGTGTACCCATTCGCCGGGCAACCCAGCACGGGCACACTGTGGTGGTGAGCGACGACCAGCGGGTGGGCGGGGTGCGCAGCTTCCTACCGGCCGTGGAAGGGATGCGCGCCTGCGCGGCGATGGGCGTGGTGGTCACCCACGTCGCCTTCCAGACCGGGCACTCCAGCGGCGCCTCCGGCCGGCTGTTCGGCCGGTTCGACCTCGCCGTCGCGGTGTTCTTCGCGCTGTCGGGTTTCCTGCTGTGGCGCGGGCACGCCGGGGCGGCAAGGGATCTGGGACCCCGCCCCCGCACCGGCCACTACCTGCGGTCCAGGGTCGTGCGCATCATGCCCGCTTACCTGGTGGCGGTCGTGGTGATCCTGACGCTGCTGCCCGACGCCGACCACGCCAGCCCGACGGTGTGGCTGGCCAACCTGACGCTCACCCAGATCTATGTGCCGCTCACGCTGACGGGCGGGCTGACCCAGATGTGGAGCCTGTCGGTCGAGGTCAGCTTCTATCTGGCGCTGCCGGTGCTCGCGCTGCTGGCCCGCCGGCTCCCGGTGCGCGCGCGGGTACCGGCGATCGCCGCGCTGGGGGCGCTGAGCTGGGCGTGGGGCTGGGTGCCGGGCCACGCGGCCGAGGGCGTCAACCCGCTCAACTGGCCGCCGGCGTTCTTCTCCTGGTTCGCCGCCGGCATGCTGCTGGCCGAGTGGGTCCACAGCGGCGTCGGGTTCCCGCACCGCATCGCGCGCCACCGCCTGGTGATGGCCGTCGTCGCGGCGGCGGCCTACCTGGTCGCGGCCTCGCCGCTGGCCGGGCCGGAGGGTCTGGTGCCCGGCACGCCCGCGCAGTTTGCGGTGAAGACCGCGATGGGCGCGCTGGTGGCCTTCGCGTTGGTCGCGCCGCTGGTGCTGGACCGGCCGGACACGCCGCACCGGATCTTGGGGACCACCGCCATGGTCACCCTGGGCCGCTGGTCCTACGGCCTGTTCATCTGGCACCTGGCCGCGCTGGCCATGGTGTTTCCGGTCGTCGGGACGTTTCCGTTCACCGGCAACATGCCGACGGTGTTGGTGCTGACCCTGGTCTTCGGGTTCGCGATCGCCGCCGTCAGCTACGCGCTGGTGGAGTCGCCCTGCCGAGAAGCCTTGCGGCGCTGGGAGAAACGCGAGCGACCCGCAGATTCCGCGCAGGCCGTCGATGCGGAGGCGGACGCGATCGCGCCCTAGCCGCTGCGGTCCGTCCATCGTTTCCAGCGCGTCAGCGGCCAACCGAAGGGCAGGTTCACCGGCGCTGACAGGCTGATACGTTCGTCGGGGTGCGCACGAGATTCGACTTCGACTCAACAACGGCATCGCCTCATGGGGTCGTCGAACTCATGACCGATTTCTCGCCCAACCGACCGCACCGCTGGCCGGCATTGTCGGCCAAGGCGTTCGAGGTGTCACGTCGGCGCGACCGAGGCCGATGTCCGCGAGGGCCAAGACTTTCCGGTGTCCACCTAGACGTCTGCTGTTGCTATTGGCATGACACACCGCTAGGTGGGCACGGCTTCGATGACGCAGAGCGGCCCTGCCGTCTGCACCACGCGCTGCAGCCGGAAGCCGCCCTGCCGGAGTAGGTCGGTCCACTGCGTGAGGCTGCGTTCCAGTGCGCCCGCCATACCAGCATCTCCATATCGGCGTAGTGGCCGAGGAATTCGCGGTCGTGATCGGGGACGACCATCTCCAGCAGCAGCAGGGTCGCGCCCGGAGGGGCCGCGGCTTTGACGATGCCCAGGATCGCGACGGCCTTGTCGTCGGGCCAGTCGTGGATGACGTTCTTCATCACATAGGCGTCAGCGGCCGGCACGCTTTCGAAGAACGACCCGCCCGTCACGGTGACTCGGTCGGCGACACCGTGCGCGGCCAACACCGGTGGCGCCCCCTCGACCGCCTCGGGGAGGTCGAACAGCACGCCGCGGGCATCGGGGGCGGCGGCGAGAATCGACGAGAGTAGCCGGCCGTGGCCGCCACCGATGTCGGCGATGACACCGAATTTGGTGAAGTCGTAGGCCGCGACCACCGCCGCCTCCAGCACCGACGACGTGGAGGTCATGGCGCTGTTGAAGATCTCCGCGAACTCGGGGTCGTCGCGGAGATAGTCGAAGAAGTCCTTACCGAACACTTTCGGGGGGTTCGGCTCTCCGGTGCGCACCGCGTCGGCCAGCCGCGTCCAGTTCGCCCGGTGCTGCGGCGAACCGAAAAGCAGGGCGGCCCCACGCGTCGAGACCGGCGAATCGGTGCGCAAGGTGTCGGCCAGCGCGTTCAGTGCGAAACGGCCGTCGCGGCGCCTGCGAAACACGCCGCGGCTGATCAGCAACCGCATCAGCCGCGCCACGCTGTCCGGGTCGGCCCCGATGCGCCCCGCCAGTTCCTCCTTGGTCAGCGGGCCCGCGGCCAGCGCGTCGGCGATACCCAGCTGCGCGGATGCCGAGATGGCCTGCGACAGAAAGGCGCCGAAGATGATGTCGATGACCGCGATCGGCGGGGGAGCCAGGCGCAGGTATAGCCGCCCCACATGATGACGGACTCGTTCGACCGCGCGAGCCACCCGGGCGGGCGGCAGTTTCGGGGTCGATGACGGTGACTTAGGCGGCATCGTTCTCCATTACCCGGTGATGACAGGACTCGACAAGTATCACTTCTTGCTCTCGAGCGCCCCCCGCCGCCTCATATCGAGTGGCTTGCCGCCGATTTCGACGGTGTCGGGTCAGCCGGCTTCCGCGGTCTGGAGCCGCTGCAGGATCCGGTCCCGCACCGCCGAGCGGCGGGCCTTGCCGGCGTCGTCACGCAACGGGGTGTCGACGAGTTCGATGAAGTCGGGGCTGGGTGGAACCTTGTACGCCGCCAGGTGTTCGCGCAGGAACGCCTGCACACCAACGGAATCCAGGGTGGAGCCGTCGGCCGTGTGCACCAGGGCGTAGGGCACCTGGCCCAGGTCGCCGTGCGGAACTCCGACGACCAGACACGACAACACGTCCGGGTGCGCCGACAGCGCGTTCTCGATCTCGGCGGGGTAGACGTTGCGGCCGCCGACGGTGAACATGTCGACCCGCCGGTCCGACAGGTACAGGAAGCCGTCGTCGTCGAAATACCCGAGGTCGCCCAGCGAGTCCCAGCCGTCGCGGCTTTTCGCCGTGGCGCCGACGTAGCGGTAGGTGGGCGCGCTGTCTGGCCCGGGCCGCATGTAGATCTCGCCGACCACGCCGGGCGGGCACGGGTTGCCGTCGTCGTCGAGCACCTTCATCTCGCCGGCGACGACCACGCCCACCGAACCCCGGTGCGCCAGCCACTGGTCGCCGGAGATGAAGGTCAGCGCCTGTAATTCGGTGCCGCCGTAGAGTTCCCACACTTTCTCCGGGCCCAGCAGGTCGATCCAGGCCTGCTTGATGGCCGGCGGGCACGGCGCCCCCAGGTGCCAGAACCGTCGCAGCGAGGACAGGTCGTACGAGGCGGGGTCGGCGTGATAGACCGGCAGCGTCCGCTGCATGATCGTCGGCACCGTCGTCAGGAACGTGACGCGATGATCGGTGATCAGCCGGAGGAACTGAACCGGATCGAACCGGCTCATCAGCACCAGGTGATGGCGCATCAGCAGGGCGATGGTGGCGGTGGTGAAGCCCGTGTTGTGGCTCAGCGGCACCGGCACCAGCGTGGTGTCGCCCTCCTGGGCGCCCAGCGGGTAGCCGATCAGCGGCGGTATCCGGCTGTCGCCGCCGGATTCGATCAGCTTGGGCCGCCCGGTGCTGCCGCCGGATCCCATCGCCTTCCACACCGGCGACACCGCCTCGGGCAGCGCGCCGTCCGGCAGCGCCGGATCGGGCACGAAATCCGCTGGCACGCAGGGGAATTCGACATGATCTCGCCCCACCAACAAGGCCGGTGGCCGCAATTCGAGCAGGCCCGCCAACTCCGCGTCGGGCAGCCGAGCCGACAGCGGCTGGGGCACCGCGCCCAGCTTCCAGCAGGCCACGGCGGCCTGGATCCACTCGATCGAGTTCGGCAGCACCATGGTCACGTAGTCGCCGACGCCTACGCCCCGCTCGGCGTAGGCCCGGGCCAACCGATTCGTCGAGCGGTCGAGCTCGGCCCGGGTCAGGGTCACCCCGTCACAGGTGACGGCGGGCTCGTCGGGGGCGAGTTGGGCTAGCTGCGAAATCTGGGTGCCGATCGGCGGGACCGGCTCACTCATAGCCACCCTGACGCTCGAAGATGCGGCGCGGATTGTCGACCAGCATGGTGTGCAGCTGCTCGTCGGTGACGCCGCGCTCCTTGAGCGCGGGGATGACGTCGTTGTGGATGTGCAGGTAATGCCAGTTCGGGGCCATCTGCGGCACCAGCTCTTCGGGGAGCGCGTCGAAGTAGCAGTTGGCGTCGTGGGAGAGCACCATCCTGTCGGCGTGCCCACGCTCGCACATCTCCGCCACGATCCGCACCCGCTCCTCGAACGGCGAGATCACGTCGAGGCCGAACCGATCCATGCCGAGGTAGGAGCCGGCGGAGATCAACTCCTCGAGGTAGCCGATGTCGGTGCTGTCGCCGGAATGGCCGATCACCACCCGGGTCAGGTCGACGCCCTCCTCCTCGAAGATGCGTTGCTGCTCGAGGCCGCGTCGCAGTCCGGCGTGGGTGTGCGTGGAAATCGGCACCCCGGTGCGTTTGTGCGCCTGGGCGACGGCGCGCAGCACCCGCTCGACGCCGGGGGTGATGCCGGGCTCGTCGGTGGCGCACTTGAGGATTCCGGCCTTGATGCCGGTGTCGGCGATGCCCTGCTCGATGTCGCGGACGAACATCTCGGTCATGATCTCCGGGCCGCCCAGCAATCCGCCGGGGCCCTCGTAGTGGAACCGGAACGGCACGTCGTTGTAGGTGTAAAGCCCGGTCGCCACAACGATATTCAGCTCGGTGGCCGCCGCGACGCGGGCGATCCGCGGAATGTAGCGGCCCAGGCCGATCACCGTGAGGTCGACGATGGTGTCCACGCCGCGGGCCTTGAGCTCGTTGAGCCTGTCGATGGCGTCGGCCACCCGCCGTTCTTCGTCGCCCCAGGCTTCGGGATAGTTCTCGGCGATCTCGGTGGTCATGATGAACACGTGCTCATGCATGAGCGTGACGCCGAGGTCGCTGGTATCAATCGGTCCACGTGCGGTATTCAGTCGCGACACGCATCCGATGCTAGAGCTCCGGCCGCCTGAATTCGACGGGTTCGAGGACCTTACCTCCGCGCATCGCTCGTGCACCGGCCGTACCAGTGGATATGACGCATCGGATGACCGCAGAAACGTGAGGCACGTTCCCGTTCTGGTAGCGGGCCGCTGCGGCGGGTACCCGCGAACTGAGCCGCATACAAGGGGAGCCGACATGGACGCCGCAACCGGGACCGATCGATGGCCGTCGCTACGGGTCGACGACTGGACTCCGACTCGCGAAACGCTGCACATGTGGACCCAGATCGTCGGCAAGGTCCGCATGGTGCGCACGCCGATGGTCAACCACTGGTGGCAGGTGACGCTGTACGTGAGCCCGCGCGGAATGACCACGGGCGCGATACCCCACGAAACCGGGGTGTTCGACATCGAATTCGACGTCATCGACGCCGTGCTGCGGATTCGTCACAGCGACGGGCGGCAAGTCTCGGTGCCGTTGACGGCCAAACCGGTGGCGCAGTTCTACGACGAAACCATGTCGGCCCTGGACGATTTGGGGGTCGCGACACGCATCAGCGCCAGCCCCAACGAGGTGGATCCGGCCATCCGGTTCGCCGAGGACCATCAGCACGCCTCCTATGATCCCGACGCCGCGCGCTTGTTCTGGAGACAACTCCTGCAGGCGCACCGGGTGATGAGCCAGTTTCGCGCATCGTTCATCGGCAAAGTCAGCCCGGTGCATTTCTTCTGGGGGGCAATGGATCTCGCGTGTACCCGGTTTTCGGGTAGGCCGGCGCCCAAACATCCCGGCGGCGCACCGAACTGCGGCGACTGGGTGATGGTCGAGGGTTATTCGCACGAATTGAGCAGCTGCGGCTTCTGGCCCGGCGGCGGTGAGGAAGGCGCTTTCTACTCCTACGCCTACCCGCAACCGGACGGCTACGCCGACTACCCGATAGCGCCCGCGGCGGCGCATTTCAGTGCAGACCATGGTGAATTCGTCCTGCCCTACGAGGCGGTACGCACCGCCGAGGATCCCGACGGGGATTTACTGCAGTTCCTGCAAACGACTTACGCGGCCGCCGCGGACCTCGGCCGCTGGGATCGCGGCGCCTTGGAGGCCGATCCCGACCGGTGGCAAAAGCCGTGAGCACCACGCCGATCGCGGACTATGCCCTGCTCTCGGATCGTCATACCGCTGCGCTGGTCAGCCGCGGCGGGTCGGTTGACCGGCTGTGCATGCCGCGATTCGACTCACCGTCAGTGTTTCGGGCGCCTGCTCGACGATGACGCCGGGTGCCGCCGACTCGACGGCCTCCTGCGCACAAGTGCCCCGACGGGCGCGCCGTTGCAGTACCGTCACCCTCGTCTGCGTCGAGAACCGCTGGGAGTCCCGCCATGTTGCTCAACCCCAATCACCTGCAACGCCAGTACCCGGACCGCCGCTCGGCGGAGATCATGGCCGCCACGGTCGACTTCTTCGAGTCCCGGGGCAAGGCGCGGTTGAAGTCTGACGACCACGAAAGGGTCTGGTACTCCGAGTTTTTGGACCACATCGGTCGGGAGCGCATCTTCGCGTCGCTGCTGACGCCGTCGGCCTACGGTGCCCCCGACTGCCGCTGGGACACCTACCGGATCAGCGCGTTCGCCGAGATCGTCGGCTTCTACGGGCTCAACTACTGGTACCCCTTCCAGGTCACCGCCCTGGGTTTGGGCCCGATCTGGATGAGCGCCAACTCCGACGCCAAGCGCAAGGCCGCCGGGTTGCTCGAGGCCGGCGAGGTGTTCGCGTTCGGCCTGTCGGAGCAGACGCACGGCGCCGACGTCTACCAGACCGACATGAACCTGACGCCCTCCGGCGGGGGCTGGGTCGCCAATGGGGAGAAGTACTACATCGGCAACGCCAACGTGGCCCGGATGGTCTCCACCTTCGGCAAGTTCGCCGGCGCCTCGAAGAACGACGCCGAGTACGTGTTCTTCGCCGCCGACTCCCAGCACGAGCGCTATCAGCTGATCAAGAACGTGGTGAACTCGCAGAACTACGTCGCCAATTACGCGCTGCGCGACTACCCGGTGACCGAGGCCGACATCCTGCACCGCGGCCCCGAGGCGTTCCACGCCGCGCTCAACACCGTCAACGTCTGCAAGTACAACCTCGGATGGGGCGCGGTCGGCATGTGTACCCACGCGATGTACGAGGCGGTCACCCACGCGTCCAATCGCATCCTGTACGGGACCGTCGTCACCGACTTCACGCATGTGCGGCGGCTGCTCACCGACGCGTATGCGCGGCTGGTCGCGATGCGGCTGGTCGCCACCCGCGCCTGCGACTACATGCGCAGCGCGTCAACCGACGACCGCCGCTACCTGCTGTACAGCCCGCTCACCAAGGCCAAGATCACCAGCGAGGGCGAGCGCGTCATCACCGCGCTGTGGGACGTCATCGCCGCCAAGGGCGTGGAGAAGGACACCATCTTCGAGGCCATGGCCCGCGAGATCGGCCTGCTGCCCCGGCTGGAGGGCACCGTCCACATCAACATCGGGCTGCTGGGCAAGTTCATGCCCAACTTCCTGTTCGCCCCCAACGACGCGCTGCCGTCGATCGGCCGCCGGGATGACGCCGCCGACGACACCTTCCTGTTCGCGCAGGGCCCGACGGGCGGCCTGGGCAAGGTGCGCTTCCACGACTGGCGCGCGCCGTTCGAGAGCTTCGGCCACCTGCCCAACGTCGCGCTGCTGCGCTCGCAGGTCGACGCGCTGGCCGAGATGCTGGCCAGCGCCACCCCGGATGCCGCGCAGCAGAAGGACATCGACTTCGCGTTCGCCGTCGGTCAGCTGTTCGCCACGGTGCCCTACGCCCAGCTCATCTTGGAGGAGGCCGGGCTCTCGGGTGTCGACGAGGGATTGCTCGACGAGATCTTCGCCGTGCTGGTCCGCGACTTCAACGCCTACGCCGTGGAGCTGAGCGACAAGCCCGCGACGACGGACGCCCAGGCGCGCTACGCGATGCGGATGATCCGTCGCCCCGTCCACGACCCGTCGCGGTACGCGCAGATCTGGAAGGAGCACGTCCTTCCGCTCAGCGGCGCCTACCAGATGCGCCCCTAGGTTCGTCGCCTTCGGCGCCCGGCCGTGACGCCAGAGTCACGCCCGGCGCCGGACGTGACTCTGGCGTCACGGCCGGCAAGCAAACACCCGCCTGAAGTTCGCTCGCCGAGCGCCCGGCCGGCCGGGCGCTGGGATTCGCGTGCCCAGGCCGCCGGGCACTCGGCAAGGCGGCTGGACGCGACCCCTTGACTGTGACGCAGGTCACCGTAATATGACCAGTGGTCATCGAAGCGAGGAGCCAGCATTGCCGACGGTCACCTGGGCGCGCGTCGACCCCGCTCGTCGCGCCGCGATCATCGAAGCCGCGGAGGCGGAATTCGGGGCGCACGGCTTCTCCCGTGGCAGCCTCAACGTCATCGCGCGCCGCGCGGGCGTCGCCAAGGGCAGCCTGTTCCAGTACTTCGCCGACAAGCGCGACCTGTACGCGTTCATCGCCGACATCGCCAGCCAGCGGGTGCGGGCCTACATGGAGGGCCGCATCCGCGAACTCGACCCGAGCCGGCCCTTCTTCGAGTTCCTGACCGACTGGCTCGACACCTGGGTGGCCTACTTTGCCGACCACCCGCACGAGCGCGCACTGCACGCCGCGGCGACCCTCGAAGTCGACACCGAGGCCCGCGTCAGCGTGCAGAACGTCATCCACCGCCACTACCTGGAAGTGATGCGCCCGCTGGTCCGCGACGCGCACCTGCGCGGCGACCTGCGCGCCGAGTCGGACACCGACGCGCTGTTGTCGTTGCTGCTGTTGATCTTTCCGCACCTGGCGCTGGCGCCCTACATGCGCGGGCTGGACCCGATCCTCGGGCTCGACGAGCCCACCCCCGAGCAGCCGGCGCTGGCCGTGCGCAGGCTCGTCGGCGTGCTGGCCGCGGCATTCTCGGCGGACTCCTCCGTCAACTCAGCCCCCCAACGATCTGAGGAGGTCTCATGAATCGAACCCGAATCGCCTCGATGGCCGAGGGCGGTCTCAACTGGGATAGCTTGCCGCTCAAGCTGTTTGCGGGCGGCAACGCGAAATTCTGGAATCCGGCCGACATTGATTTCTCCCGCGACCGGGAGGACTGGGAACGCCTCACCGAGGACGAACGCAGCTATGCGACGCGGTTGTGCGCCGAGTTCATCGCCGGCGAGGAATCGGTGACCCAGGACATCCAGCCGTTCATGGCCGCGATGCGGGCCGAAGGCCGGCTGGGTGACGAGATGTACCTGACGCAGTTCGCCTTCGAGGAAGCCAAGCACGTCCAGGTGTTCCGCATGTGGCTCGACGCCGTCGGCATCACCGAGGACCTGCACTACTTCCTCGACGACGTCCCGACCTACCGCACCATCTTCTACGAGGAACTGCCGGCGTGTCTGAACGCGCTGACGCTCGATCCGTCGCCGGCCGCCCAGGTGCGGGCGTCGGTGACCTACAACCACATGGTCGAAGGCATGTTGGCGCTGACCGGCTACTTCGGCTGGCACAAGATCTGCGTGGAACGCGGCATCCTGCCCGGCATGCAGGAGCTGGTCCGGCGGATCGGCGACGACGAGCGCCGCCACATGGCGTGGGGCACTTTCACCTGCCGTCGCCACGTGGCCGCCGACGACGCCAACTGGGGCGTCTTCGAAACGCGCATGAACGAACTCATGCCGCTCGGGCTGCGGCTGATCGAGGAGGGCTTCGCCCTCTACGACCCGATGCCCTTCGGCCTGTCGGTCGACGAGTTCATGCAGTACGCCTCCGACAAGGGGATGCGGCGGTTCGGCACCATCTCCAGCGCCCGCGGCCGGCCGCTCGGCGAGATCGACCTGGACTACTCGCCGCTGCAGCTCGAGGACACGTTCGCCGACGAGGACGAAAAGGCGCTGGCGGGCGCGTCGGCCTAGCAGCTCACTCGACCTTGTCGTCGCCCGACGAGGAGCCGCTTTCGGATTCGCCGACCCAGACGGTCTTGGCGTTGACGAACGCGCGGATGCCCAGGCCCGCGAGTTCGCGTCCGTAGCCGGACCGTTTGACGCCGCCGAACCCCAGCTCGGGGTAGGACACCGTCATCCCGTTGATGAAGACCTGGCCGGCCTCGATGTCGTCGATGAAGCGCTGCTGCTCGGCCTCGTCGTTGGTCCAGGCGTTGGACCCCAGGCCGAACGTGGTGGCGTTGGCGATCTCGATGGCCTCGTCGATGTCGGCCGCCCGGTACATCGACGCGACGGGGCCGAACACCTCCTCGGTGTAGAGGGCCATGTCCTTGGTGATGTCGGTCACCACCGTCGCCGGGTAGAACCACCCCGGCCCGTCGATGGGCTTTCCGCCGAGGCGGATGGTGGCGCCCGCGGCGGCGGCGTCGTCGACCTGCTTGGCGATCTCGTCGCGGCCGGACTCGGTGGCCAGCGGGCCCACGTCGGTGTCGGGGTCGGTCGGGTCGCCGACGGTGAGCGCCTGCATGCGCTCGGTGAACTTGTCGACGAACGCGTCGTAGATGTCGGTGTGGACGATGAACCGCTTTGCGGCGATGCAGGATTGGCCGTTGTTCTGCACCCGTGCGGTGACCGCGGTCTTGGCGGCCTCGTCCAGGTCCGCCGAGGGCATCACGATGAACGGGTCGCTGCCGCCGAGCTCGAGCACCGTCGGCTTGATCTCGTCGCCGGCGATGGCCGCCACCGATTGGCCGGCCGGCTCGCTACCGGTCAGGGTGGCCGCCGCGACGCGCGGGTCGCGCAGGATGCGCTCGACGGCGCCCGAGGAGACCAGCAGGGTCTGGAAGCAGCCCTCGGGGAAGCCCCCGCGGGTGATGACGTCGGAAAGGTACAGCGCGCTCTGGGGGACGTTCGAGGCGTGCTTGAGGATCCCGACGTTGCCGGCCATCAGCGCCGGGGCGGCGAACCGCACGGCCTGCCACAGCGGGAAGTTCCAGGGCATCACCGCCAGCACGACGCCGAGCGGTTGATAGCGGATGTAGGCCTTCTTCGCGCCCACCGCCTTGGCGTCGGCCGGCTCGTCGGCGAGCAGCTGCTCGGCGTGCTCGGCGTAGTACCGAAAACCCTTGGCGCACTTCAACACCTCGGCCTTGGCCGATTTCAGGGTCTTGCCCATCTCCAGCGTCATCATGGCGGCGACGTCGTCGGCCTCCGCTTCCAGCAGGTCGGCGGTGGCGTTTGCCCACCCCGCGCGCTGGGCAAACGTGGTGTTGTGGCGGTAGTCGAGGAAGCGTTCGTAGGCACGGGCGATCGCGGCATCGACTTCTTGATCGGTGGCCGGGGTGAAGGTTTTCACCGTCTCGCCGGTAGCCGGGTTAATGGTGGCGATGGGCACCTGGCCCTCCTTCATCGGATGAGTAGCTGAAAAGTCCAACACCCACCCTGCCACTATCGTTCCTTCAAGGGAGGTGCCGGATGAGCAGAGCCGCCGAGTTGATCGTCAAGTGCCTGGAAAACGAGGGCGTTTCCGTCGTGTTCGGGGTGCCCGGCGAGGAGAACATCCGATTCGTGCAGGCCCTGGCGGCGTCGCCCATCCGCTACGTGCTCACCCGGCACGAGCAGGCCGCGTCCTTCATGGCCGAGATGTACGGCCGGGTCACCGGCCGGGCGGCGGTGGTGTCGGCCACCCTGGGGCCCGGCGCGATCAACATGCAGCTCGGCGTCGCCGACGCCACCACCAACAGCACCCCGCTGGTCGCCATCTCCGCGCAGGTGGGCCACGACCGGGAGTTCAAGGAGTCACACCAATACGTCGACCTGGTGTCGATGTTCGCCCCGATCACCCGGTGGGCGGCCGGCATCCCGACCCCGCGCGCCATCCCGGAGATGGTGCGCAAGGCGTTCAAGCTCGCCGAGTCCGAACGCCCGGCCGCGGTCTATCTCGCGGTGCCCGAGCACATCGACGCCGACGAGAAGGATTACGACCTGGGGCCGTTGCCGCGCAACGTCGTGCGCCCCGACGCTCCGGCGCCCCGCCAGGTGGAACGCGCCGTCGCAATCCTGCGCAACGCCAAGCGCCCGGTGGTGCTGGCCGGGCACGGCGCCGCGCGCGCCGACGCCACCAAAGCCCTGGTGCGCTTCTCCGACGAGTTCGGCATCCAGGTGGCCAACACCTTCCACGGCAAGGGCGTCATGCCCGACGACCACCGCAACAGCATCGGCACGCTGGGCTTCATGCGGCACGACTACGTCAACTTCGGGTTCGACAACGCCGACGTCGTCATCGCCGTCGGCTACGAGTTGCAGGAATTCGACCCGGTCCGCATCAACCCCCAGGCCGATAAGAAGATCATCCACATTCACCGGTTCCCCGCCGAGGTCGACGCGCACTACTCGGTCGACGTGGGGATCATCGGGGACATCAGCGATTCGCTGAACGCCCTCACCGACGCGCTGTCCGGTCACAGCTTCAGCCACGCCGCCGACGTGCCCGGGTCGGGCCTGCTCGCCGAGGAATTCGCCCGGGGGCAACAGGATTCGCGCTACCCGCTGGCGCCGGCGCGGGTGGTCGCCGACACCCGCGCGGCGCTGGGCCGCAGCGACGTCGTCCTGGTCGACACCGGCGCCACCAAGATGTGGATGGCCCGGCTCTACCCGACGTACGAAAAGAACACCTGCCTGATCTCAAACGGCCTGTCCACCATGAGCTTCGCCCTTCCCGGGGCGCTCGGCGTCAAGCTGGCGCAGCCGGAGTCCAAGGTGCTGGCCGTCGTCGGCGACGGCGCGTTCCTGATGAACTCGCAGGAGATCGAGACCGCCGTGCGCGAGCGGATACCGCTGGTCGTGCTGATCTGGGAGGACGGCGGGTACGGCCTCATCGAATGGAAGATGGATCTCGAACTCGGGGCGCACTACTACGTGAAATTCAACAACCCGGACGTGGTGACGTACGCGGAAAGCTTCGGCGCCAAGGGATATCGGATCACTCATGCCGACGAACTGCTCCCGACGCTGCGCGCCGCGCTCGACGACGAGGGCGTCTCGTTGATCAGCTGCCCGGTCGACTACTCGGAGAACCTGCGGCTGACCGACCGGCTCGGCGAGCTGGACGAAACGCTGTGATTCGGGAATCCATTGCCGATGACCGAGCGTGATCGCGACGAATCGGGCCGGCCGCGCAGCGCCCGACCCCGCGACGCCCTGGGCCGGCCCCTGCCGCCGGGCAGCGAAGGCGTTCCACGCATTCCGGACGACCTGGCGCTGGCGCCGGTCGAGACGCTGGCATACGCCCAGGATCTGCTGGACCGAGGCCTCGCCTTCAACGCCCATGAGGTGCTCGAGGCCGCCTGGAAGAACGGACCGGCCGACGAGCAGGCCCTGTGGCAAGGCCTGACGCAGCTCGCGGTGGGGATCACCCACGCGCAGCGTGGCAACGTCAAGGGTGCGACCACGCTGCTCAGCCGTGCCCGCGCCCATCTGGCGCAGCAGGATCGGCCGGCGCCGCACGCCGTTGATGCGGCCGGGCTGGTGGACTTCGCCGATGCGCTGATCGACGCCCTCGCCGCCGGGGCGGATATCACCGCATCGCGGCTACGGCCCCGCCTGACGGCCTGAAATGGCCGGCTCGCCAACGGGATCGGCGCGTCCCGTTACCCGTCTTGTTGATTCTCCAACAGCGTGACCCGGCGAAGTTCCACAACGAACCACAAGGTTGCGGCGACGGTGGCGAGTAGCGCGATGATCGCCACCGTGCTGAGCCATTCGTAATGCTGGTAGGCGGCGACGGCCAAGCTGGCGATGATGCCGCACAATGCGACCCCCAGCAGAATGAACCCGGGCCAAAAGAAGTTGTCCTTCATCGTGAGACCGGCGCGTGGGTGTGCCGTCCGATGACGATCGGTCGG
This sequence comes from Mycobacterium sp. 3-98, assembly GCF_035918355.1. Taxonomy (NCBI): domain Bacteria; kingdom Bacillati; phylum Actinomycetota; class Actinomycetes; order Mycobacteriales; family Mycobacteriaceae; genus Mycobacterium; species Mycobacterium sp. 3-98. The sequence continues at coordinate 828,675 of NZ_CP142360.1, forward strand.
GTCGTGATGTGTGTCTCCCATGGTTCCCTCTCGTCGGTCAATTCCGCAGTGACTCGGCAACTTTGGGGAAGCCGATATCACGGGGAACGTAGACGTCGAACAGCAGGATCGCGCCGATCGTCGTCACGAGCCAGACCATGACCGTCGCGGCGAGCCACGATGCGCCGCCGTAGATGCTGAGTCCGTGCGTCGACACCGAAGCCAGGCTCATCGCGCCGATGGTCAGGGTCAGGCCGGTGCAGCCCAGCAGCAGCGACGCGTATCCATGGGGCAATTTCAAGATCTTCACCGACAGGGTCGTCTGCGTTACCGAGAAGAACACCACGGCAACGATGAGGCCCGATGCCGTCAGCACAACGTGGGGAACGGTCCTCGCCGCCAGCGCCAGCCCGATGGTCCAGGTGGCCGACCGCGCGGCGGTCCGGAGCACAAAGTGCTTCACGACACCGGGCGCTTTACCACGGCGATATCGCATCGTGGTCGGCGATGCGCGCGGGTAGCCTGATCGTCGAACCGATGGATGTGGGCGGCGCTGGTTGGCAAGGTGACCATGGCGGCTCCTGAAAACTAACAGATAAGTAATTAAACTTTAGAAATTATTCGCTGTAACGTCAAGACTTTTGTGATTTAGAAGTGGGCGCGATGGACCAACTGCAACGCGATGCCGCCGGAATCGGCGCCCTCGCCGACCCCGTGCGCTACGAGCTGTATCAGTTTGTGTGTTCGCAGCCCGGACCGGTGAGCCGCGATCAGGCGGCCGAAGTGGTGGGAATCGCCCGGCACCAGGCGAAGTTTCATCTCGACCGGCTGACGGCCGAAGGCCTGCTGGAATGTGACTACGCCCGGTTGACCGGCCGGACCGGCCCGGGAGCGGGGCGCACCTCGAAGCTGTACCGACGTGTCCGTCGCGACATCGCCGTGAGTTTGCCGCAACGTCAGTACGAGTTGGCCGGGCGGCTGATGGGCCGGGCCATCGTCCAATCCCAGCAGAGCGGCGCGCCCGTCGTAGAGGTGTTGCACCGCAACGCCCACGACTACGGCCGGAGCATCGCGGAGAGCGCGCTGAGCGCAGCCCGCCGGCGGCCGGCCGACGCGCGTGCGGCGCTGAAACTGGTGGCCCGCTTGTTGCGGGAGTATGGCTATGAACCGGGTCACGACGACGACGGCGTGTATCTGGTCAACTGCCCGTTCCATGCGCTGGCTCAGGAACAGACCGAATTGGCCTGCGGCATGAACCACGCGCTGATCGACGGGATGGTGGACGCGATGACCCCGCATTGCCTGGATGCCCGGCTGCAGCCGACGCCGGGCCGGTGCTGTGTGGTGGTCGCAGCAAGCGCTGACTAGCTCACGGCGCTGCCGCGTGCCAAACCCGTTGCCTCAGTGTGTTATTCAGGCACCGTCGGCGTCCGCCGGGTACGTCACACGCCTGCGCTCGTCGACGACGGGTGTGGCGCCCCATTGTCCGAGTCGATGCTCACGCGGCGCGGATCCGCTGATGAGGTGCCATACCGTCCAGCCCTGGGCGACAAGGCTGTTCGCGATCAATTGCCGATGGCATCGCCACGGCACGGGCTCACCGCACATGATCGCCACGCGGTGGGAGCGGGCGAGCGTGATCAGTTCCGCCAGGCCGCGCTGGTATTCGTCGGTGAGGGTGTAATCGGCGTAATTCTTGAAGCTGGCGTTCTGCCAGCCCGCGTTGATGGTGGGGTCGACGCTTTGCCGGCCGCGTCGTCCCCCGAGCGCGGGGAGGTGGAGGTAGCCGATGCCGGCGTCGCTGAGCCAGCGCGCCATCTCCGCACTGCCGAACTGGGGATTGCGTCGCGAGCCGGGCTGGGCGCGCACGTCGACGAGCAGGTCGATGCGGGCCTGATCGAGGGGTTCCAGGAAGGTGGGCACCGGGCATGTCCAATGCCCGATCGTCCAGATCTCGCCGTCGTCGCTCATGGTGGTGTCGCGGCGTGTCCTAGTCGATCTTCTCCAGGGCGTCGCCCTTGTGCATCGCGATGTGGTCGGTTTTGTCGCTTCTGATCTCGTATTGCGGGTCGTCTTTCGTGCAGTGCCGTTTGTGGCCCTTGTACTCGGTGTCGCGGGTGTGCTTCTTGACCACGATGCCGCTGACGTGACCGGCTTCCGAATTCCATCGGACGTGGTCCCCTACCTCGAACTGTTTGGCCACCGTGCGCCTCCTTCGCGTGCGTTGTGGTTCGCTGCGTGGGTTCCCCCACCACTGCGACGAGTAACCGTGCGCGTGGTCGAATGGGCGCATGCTGTTTCGTCAGCTGGAGTACTTCGTCGCGCTCGCGCAAGAGCGCCACTTCGCGCGCGCCGCGCGGGCGTGCTACGTGTCGCAGCCCGCGCTGTCGGAGGCCATCCGCAAGCTTGAATCCGAACTCAACGTCCCGCTGGTGCGGCGGGGGCAGCGGTTCGAAGGCCTCACCCCCGAAGGCGAGCGGCTGGTGCCCTGGGCGCGGCGCATCCTGGCCGACCGCGACTCGCTCAAACGGGAGGTCACCGCGCTGCAGGCCGGGCTGACCGGTGAGTTGCGGCTGGGGGTGGTCCCGGCCGCATCGACCACCGTTGCGCTGCTTACGGATCCGTTCTGTGCCGCGCATCCCCTGGTGCGGGTCCGGCTCGAGGTCAATCTGCGTTCGGCCGGCATCGTCGAACGCGTCCGCAAGTTCGAATTGGACGCGGGCATCCTCTATCCGGACCAACAGGACACGGCCGACCTGCTGGTCACGCCGCTCTACCACGAACAGCCGGTGCTCATCGCCGCCGCCGAGCTGCTGGGCGGCGAGTCGGACACCATCGCGTGGTCGGATGCCGTGCAGCTGCCGCTGTGCCTGCTCACCCAGGGCATGCGCGGGCGCCGGGTCATCGACGACGCGTTGGCCACCCACGGCCTCGAGGTGACACCGCAGCTGGAAACCGACTCCGTGGCAGCGTTGTTCGCGCACGTGCGCACCGGCCGGTGGGCGAGCATCGTGCCCCAACCGTGGATCCACACCCTGGGCATCCCCGCCGGGGCCAGCGTGCTGCGACTGCGCCGGCCCTCGGTCACCGCGCTGATCGCGTTGGTCACCAACCGGGCCGAGCCGGGTTCGTTGCTGGCGCGGGCGTTGCGGCGGACCGCGCGCGAGGCCCGCATCGGCGCCACGCTCTCCGAGCGGTCCTAGCCCCCGTCTCCACTGATCGGCGTCGCCTATCAGCCAGTCGGAATCGCGTCTTGGACAGCCCGTGGCCGCGCCGTGAGACTGGGGTTGATCGCCAGTTAAGGAGAATTCAATGGCCAAGTGTGTGATGGTGCTTTATCCCGACCCCGTCGACGGATACCCGCCGGCCTACGCGCGCGACAGCATCCCGACGATCCACGGATATCCCGACGGCAGCACCGTGCCGACTCCGTCAACGATCGATTTCACGCCCGGTGAGTTGCTTGGCTGCGTGTCGGGCGCCCTCGGGCTGCGCAAGTTTTTCGAAGACGCGGGCCACGAACTGGTGGTGACGTCGGACAAGGACGGACCCGACTCGGAGTTCGAACGCGCGTTGCCCGACGCCGAAATCGTGATCTCGCAACCGTTTTGGCCGGCCTACCTGACCAAGGAGCGCATCGCCAAGGCGCCCAAGCTCAAGCTGGCCCTGACCGCCGGCATCGGCTCGGACCACGTGGATCTGGATGCGGCCAAGGAGCGCGGGATCACCGTGGCGGAAGTGACCTACAGCAACAGCATCAGCGTCGCCGAGCACGCGGTGATGCAGATCCTGGCACTGGTCCGCAATTTCGTCCCGTCCCACCGGTGGGCCGTCGAGGGCGGCTGGAACATCGCCGACTGCGTCGAGCGCGCCTACGACCTCGAGGGCATGGACGTGGGTGTGATCGCCGCCGGACGGATCGGGCGTGCGGTGCTGCGCCGGTTGGCGCCGTTCGACGTCAACCTGCACTACACCGACACCCGCCGGTTGGCACCGGAGGTCGAAAAGGAACTGAACGTGACGTTCCATCCCACGGTGCAGGAGCTGGTGCGGGCGGTCGACGTGGTCTCGATCCACTCGCCGCTGTACGCGGACACCCGCGCGATGTTCGACGAGAAGCTGATCTCGACGATGCGGCGTGGCTCCTACATCGTCAACACCGCCCGCGCCGAGGAGACCGTCCCGGAAGCGATCGCCGACGCGCTGCGCAGCGGGCAACTCGGCGGTTACGCCGGCGACGTGTGGTACCCGCAGCCCCCGCCGGTCGCCCATCCGTGGCGGACGATGCCGAATAACGCGATGACGCCGCATGTTTCGGGGACGACCCTGTCGGCGCAGGCGCGCTACGCGGCCGGCACCCGGGAGATCCTGGAAAGCTGGTTCGCCGGCACGCCGATCCGTCCGGAGTACCTGATCGTCGAGGGCGGCAGGCTCGCGGGCACCGGGGCGCTGTCCTACCAGAAGTAGTCGCGGGCATCGGCCAGTTGGCGCTCAGCCCCCGCCTTTGCCCTTGCTCTCTTCGAGCTGCCCGGGGCAGTAGGCCTTCGCCGATATCGTGGCGAATTGGGCGGCGCCGTTGGTGGTCAGGGCGGGGTTGTTGTCGCGGATGTCGGTGAGGAGTTGCAGGCCGGATACGCCGCGAGTGATCATGCCGCACACCGACTTTCCCGCGGCGACGGCCTGGCCGGGGTCCTTGAAGCTGATCCCGACGGTGTGGAGGTCGGACAGGAAGGATCCGTTGTTGTCATCGGCGGGTGCCTCGTCCTCGCCCGGCGTGGCGTGTGCGGGTGCCGCGAGCGTGATGCCCAGCGATACGGTGAGAAGCGCGAGCAGCCGTGTCATGGAGCCTCCTTCGGTGTGGTTATCCCAGCTGGGATTCGGGGTGTGCGGCGGCGGGCGTCGGTTCGTCGTTGACGTGCACGGCGTGCACGCCGGGTGTGGTTCTGAGTTGGGCGACCAGGTCGTCGAGGCCGGCCTCGTCGACGTTCCAGTGCTGCACCTGGTCGGGCATTTCTTGTAGTTGGGCGATGATGCGGTCGAGTTTGACCGGTTGGGTGCGGCGCTGGCCGGCGATCGCGCGGGTCTGGATCCCGGTGGTGGTGTTGATGACGCGGGCGGCGGGGCCGCCGAGTGCACCGCCGGCCAGGCTGCCCAGGGTGGCGTCGTTGACCAGCTCGGCCGGGAAACCCGCCGCGGCGGCCGCGGCCGCGCTGGTGGCCGGCAGTGCGGTGGAGGCCAGCCGGATGGCGGGGGCGGCGGTGGCCCAGCTCGAGGGCACCGACAGCTTTCCCACGGTCGGCGCGGTGCCCAGCACCGCCGATACGGGACGCACCGGGACGCCGGCGCCAAGGCCTCCGGGGGAGGCCAGACCCGCGCCCAGCGACGCTTTGGGCAAGCCGGCGCTCCAGGGGGCGTAGACGAAGGCCCCCTTCCATTCCGAGACGCCCAGGCCGCCACTGGCGCCGACGACGTTGGTCCAGGTGGCCTGCCCGCCGACGCCCTTGACGCTGGAAAACAGCGCCTCCCACAGCGGCGCGACCTCCTTACTGCCGGTCATGCCCTCGATCAGCTTCTGCCACGATTGGGTGTATCCCGTGGTAAGCGAGTTGACGTAGTCCTGCAGCTGTTGCATCCACGAGGACGACGAGCTCGACGCCGCGGCGGCCGTGGTGCTCGCCTGAGCCGCCGACCCGGTGTCCTTGCTGACAGCGGGTGCCTGCTCGAACGGCGCCAGTTCCCCGGCGGACTGGGAGGCGGCGGCGTAGCCGAACATCGCGGTGACGTCTTGGGACCACATCTGGGCGTATTCGGCTTCGGTGGCCGCGATCGCCGCGCCGTTTTGCCCCAACAGGTTGGTCGCCTGCAGCGCTGCCAGCTGGGTGCGGTTGTCGGCGATCAGCGCGGGCGGGACGACGGAGGCCAGCGCGGCCTCATAGGCACTGGCCGCGGCCTGGGCTTGGGCGGCAGTCTGCTCAGCGAGGCCCGCCGTGGTCGAGATCCAGTTCACGTACGGTGCCGCGGCGGACGCCATGGAGTCCGACGACGGGCCCTGCCAGTCCTCGCCGATGAGTTCGGAGATCGCCGCGCCGTACGAGGATGCGGTGGAATGCAATTCGGCGGCCAGCGCCTGCCATGCGGCGGCCGCCGACAGCATGGGCGCCGCGCCGGGGCCGGCGTAGAGCTGGGTGGAGATGACCTCTGGTGGGAGCGCTGCGAAATCGGTGAAAACCATGGCGGTGCCTTTCCTTATTTCGGGTTCGGCGGGATCACGATGACCGTGGAGGTGGTGGCGATGTCATCAACGGCCACCGCCCCTGGCACCCGGACCGCCGGCCCGGCCACCGCGCGGGTGGCGCTGCTCCCGACGGCGCGTCCGGCCAGGCTCGACAGGGCGGTGGGGCCGAGCAGGCCCTGGCCGGGGCTCATCGTCATCGCCGGTGCGGCGTCCAGCATCGTCTCGGGCAACTCGGCGGCCAGGGTCCTGATCGCGGGCGCGGCCGAGGCCCAGTTCGCGGGAACCGACAACGATCCGACGACACCGGCACGACCCACCGCCGCCGACACCGTTCCCGCACTCGGCGCCTGAAAGGAGGTGGAGCCGGTCAGCAGATCGCTGTGCAGCAACGGGGCCAGAACCCCATGGAGACCCTTGGGATGCAGTGTGGGGTCGACACTTTGAACGTTGCCGCCCATCGCCTTGGTGTTGAGCGCAAGCTGATAAAAACCCTTCCCCGCGTCTGCGACCCCAAGCGGCGAGTAGGGCCCGGTAAGGGTGCTGAGGAAGCTGTTGAAACTCTTCAGGCCCCCCGTGGCTTCCCCGAGACCGAGCGACACTCCCGGCGACGTCGTCGCCGTCGCCGTCGCCGCGGTTTGTGCCGCGGCCGGGGCCTGCGAGAGCGCCTGGGAGACCGCGGATTCCACGTTGGAGCTCGCCGAGGACTGGGCAGCCGAGGCGACCGCGGCGGCCTGGTTGGTTTCCGCGCTGCCGTCGGTGGTCGTCGGCGGCGTGGTGAACGGTGCCAGTTGAGTCGCGGCCGCCGAGGAACCCGCATAGCCATACATCGCGGCCGCGTCTTGGGCCCACATCTCGGCGTACTGGGCCTCGGTGGCCGCGATGGCCGGGGTGTTTTGGCCCAGGATGTTGGTCGCGACCAGTGTCGCCAACAACGCCCGGTTGGCCGCGATCACCGGCGGCGGCACCGTGGCCGCGAAGACGGCCTCATACGCGCCCGCCGCCGCCTTCGCCTGACTGGCCGACTGCTCGGCCTGCGCGGCGCTGCCGATCAGCCACGCAACGTACGGCGCGGCCGCGGCCGCCATTGACGTCGACGAGGGGCCATTCCACGCGGTTCTCAGCTCTGCGACGACGGACCCGTAAGACGCTGCCGTGGCGCGTAATTCGGACGCTAATCCGTCCCAGGCGGCCGCGGCGGCCAACAACGGGGCCGGCCCGGGGCCTGAGTAGATCCTGCCGGAGTTGATCTCCGGCGGTAACGCTCCGAATTCCATTTGTTTCCTCCGCCTCCGGCCGCGAACACCACGGACCCCGCGCTCGTCCTTGCCGATAAGGTTGGTCTTCAACAACATTGAGCAACTTCGGTCGGCACCCGCCAGTGGATGCCAGTTGCTTGAAATGTTCGGGTGCTCAGAAGACTAGCCAGCTCTGCCCGAAGAGCTCGTGGCAAATGCAGGCCGACGCCGGGGGAACACCGCGTTCGAATGGCAAGGCCTGCAACGCAGCGGTTTGATTGGCAAGGCGCCGATAGCCCCGTCTACCTCGGGCGAATTCGTACACGTCCCAGAGTGAAAACACGATCAACACCCGGCAAACATGAGCGTGCCAGGGGGTTTCCTCAATAAAAATCTCACCATCCAAAATTCGCTGCCCCGCACCGGGCGCGGTCATCCGCGCGCGCTTGACCAGAGTCCACTGGCAACACGACGTCGCCGTCGCGGCCCGGAATCACCGGCGCAGCGACGACCGCGAATGTTGTTTCGCTCCACAGCCTCCGGTGCCTGAGCCGGCCGCCCCGGCGGCGTCAACCGATGCGAACACCACTACGTCGGCCTTGCCGCGCCCACTATCGCGGGGCGGTCTGGCCTCGTCATCAGAAGTCCCACCTCATGCGGGTCAGTGAGTTTCGGCGGCGGTGGCGGCAAAGCGACGATCCACCCAGTTGCCGAAGCGCGGTGCGGACTTGATCTGGCCCGCCGCCGCCAGTAGGTCGGTGAGGCGCTGTTCGGCGTCAATCACGGTGTCGTCGAGGGGGATCGGCTGTCGCAGAGTGCGCCCCTGCGCGACGGCGGCGACGGCGGGGTCGATGCCGGCGGACCCGGCGTACTGAGCGGCCCACTCCTGCGGGTGCTCGCGCGCCCAGACCGCGGCTCGGGTGTATCGCGCCAGCAGATCCGCCAGGGCGGTGTTCCGTTTGGCGTCGGCCAGCGTTTGGTCGGAGGCGATCCCGAACGAGTACTTGTACTTGCGTGTGACCAGGCCCCGCACCGGGAGTTGCTGTTCGGCCTGCGCGGTATAGGGATCCCACACGGCCCACGCGTCGACCTGGCCATTGCGGAATCCCGACAGGGCGTCGGCCGGTTGCAGGAACACCAGGTGGACGTCGTCGGGTTTGAGTCCGGCCTTGTCGAGCTGATCAAGCACATTGGCGTGCGCCGAACTGCCCTTGGCCAGCGCGATGGTTTTGCCTCGCAGGTCGGTGACGGAGTGAATAGGCGAATCGGCGTGAACCAGAATCTGATCGCCGGGGCCCCCACCGTCGAATGCGGACACCACCTTGATGCGGGCGTTGGCGACCGCGCCGAAAATCGGTGGGGTGTCACCGGTGATGGCGAAATCGATCTTGCCGGCGGCGGCGGCCTCGACCATCGGTGGTCCCGAGGTGAAGGTGGAGAATTCGATCCGGTACGGAAGGTTCTGCAGCTCGCCGGCGGCCCTCAGCATGGCTTCGGTGCCAACGCTCTTTTGATCGCCGACCTTGAGAGTCAGGTCGGCCAGCTGTGACAGCGGAACTCGGTCCGGCACCGCGCCGGGGCCGGCGGCCTGTTGGCGGGAGACGCACGCCGGCAGCAGCAGAGCGATGGCAGCCAGCAGTAGCGCGGTATGGCGTCGTGTCGACATCGAGCTCCTCAGATCAGGACACCGAGCTGGCTGAGCACGTCGGTGCGGTACCCGGGACGGGGCCGGTTGGCACGGGATTCGCGCAGGCAAGGCTGCGGCGCTGTGGAAGGCGAGGCTATGGCAGATCGGTTGGGCGGACAACGGTTTGAATTTCCGTGAACGCAACCGCGCCTAGAGGGGGTTCACGCGGCCTTGCGTCGCGTCCTGGCCGATACGACCGGTGACGCCGAGATTGGCCTCAATTGGTGGTGGTAGGTGTCGACAACGTCATGGGCGGCGCATAGCCACCCACCAGGGCGCGATGCCACCACGCCCGGTCTCGGCGCAGCTCGGCCGGGGTGGTGAAGCGATACTGGTAGAGCTGGGCGCGCACAAACCGCGGCGGCGCATCCGGGAACGGGTTGTGGCGCAACAGACGCAGGGTCGGCCGGTCGTTGCGCAGCAGCCGCTGCAGGAACGGCCGCAACCAGGGCTGCGCGTAGCCCGGCGAGATCGCGGCGAACCACATCAGCCAGTCCAGGCGCAGATGATAGGGGGCCCACTGTCGCGGCAGCCGGCGCGGCCCACCCGGCTTGCCTTTGAATTCGTATTCCCGCCAGACGGTCTGGTCGCTGAGCTGGTCATCGTCGGTGCCCTCGATCACCACCTCCCGACGGATCCGCCCGATGCTGCCGAAGGCCCCGTAGGTGTTCACCAAGTGAAATGAGTTGAACGACATGTTCATTCGCTGGCGCGACGACAACATGTTCCGAATCGGCCAGTAGCTCATGAACAGCACCGCCGCCGACACCGCAGCAACCAGGACCGCAAACCACGCGGGCGCCGCCGGGCCGTCGTGCGCCGGGACCAGCCCCCCGGGAAGCAGCGACGCGACCGACGCGTCGTCGATGGCGCTGCACGCCAACAGAATCGTCACCCAGTTCAGCCAGGCGAAGTTGCCCGACGCGACCAGCCACAGCTGCGTGATGACGATGATCGCCGCGGCCACGCTGGCCACCGGCTGCGGCGCGAACAATCCGAACGGCACGATCAGCTGCGCGAAATGGTTGCCCGCCACCTCGACCCGGTGCAGCGGTTTGGGTAGATGGTGGAAGAACCAGCTCAGCGGCCCGGGCATGGGCTGCGTCTCATGGTGGTAGTACAGACACGTCAGGTCGCGCCAGCACGGATCGCCGCGCATCTTGATCAGCCCCGCACCGAATTCGACTCGGAACAACAGCAATCGGACCATCCACAACGTCAGCACCGGGGGCGCCACGTCGTCGTTGCCGAGAAAGATCATCAAAAACCCGGTCTCGAGAAGCAACGACTCCCAACCGAACGAGTACCAGGTCTGCCCGACGTTCACGATCGAGAGATAGAGCACCCACAGCACGAGCCACGTCGCCATCGCGGCCCACAGCGGCACCGCGTCGGCCGCGCCGGCGACGACGGCCGCCGACAGTGCCGCGCCGAACCAGGCGACCGCCGCGAACAGCCGATCGGAGTAGCGCAGATGAAAGATGCTCGGCGTGCGCCAAAACGACTGCGCCGCCACAAACCGCGGAATGGGCAGCATCCCGTGTTCGCCGATGAGCGCGCGGAATTGCGCGGCCGCCGCGACGAACGCCAGCAGATAGATCGCCGCGGCGCCGCGCTCGAGGACCAGTCTGCCCACCCAGTATTCGGGCGCGGAAAACCAGGTCATGGCGCTCACTCCCCGATCGGCGGCTGTCGCACCGACCGCATATCCAGTCAATCAGCCGATAAACGGGGGTAGCCACTACCCGCCAAAACTATTCGGCACTATTCGTCGCCGGGCCGGCGCTCCCGGTCGGGCATGACGATCACCGAGGCGGCCAGCACCGCGAGCGAAACCAGCGCCAGCAGTTGGACGTTCGCCGAATGACCCGCGTAGCCGTCCGCCGAGCGCCAGGGCTGGCGCGACAACGCCGCCCCGGCCACAATCAGCCCGCCGGCGCTGCCCACCAGGGCGAGGCCTTCCCAGCGCCGGGCGCGCAGCGCGTAGCGCAACCCCAGGGCGGCGCCCATCACGACGACGCCGCCGGCGCCGGCGATCAGCGCTCCGGCGGCCAGCGCCGGGACCGCCGCCCATGCCCCGGGCCGCCATGGTTGCGTGGGGGCGCCCGCGTCGCGTGTTCGGGTGCGCCAGAACGCCAGCAGCGCCAGCAGCGGCAACAAGGCCAGTCCCACCACCAGTCCCGCACGGTAAAGCGGGTTGGAGGCGAACGTCAGCGTGATCGTGCCGGGGTCGCCCGCGGGGACCACCCACCCCTGCTGCCAGCCGTTGACGGCGATCGGCGTCAGCCGGGCCCCGCTGCCGGTGCGCGCCACCCAGCCGGGGTTGATGCTTTCCGGGATGACCATCACCCGGGGGGTGGCCGACGGGGGAGCCTGGACCTCGCGCCGGGCCGGTCCCCATGCCCGCCAGGACGAAAGACGTTCGGCCCGCGCGCTTTCGGGGGCCCCCGAGGTCGACAGTTGGGCCCCGTCGACGACGAACTGCGCCCCCGGGCTGATCAGCAGCTCCTGGTCGCCGGCGGGCAGCGCGATCGGATCGCGGTCGCACGGCACCGCCGCCAGGGGCTGATCGTCCAGTATCGCCCCGACGGTGGTGTGGATCGCGGTGTGCACGAACCTGCCCGCGACCGCGATGACCGGGCCGCGATCGCACCCGAGGGAGATCTCCCGGCCGCGGTTGCGGGCGGCGTCGGCGGGCGCGATCGCGTTGCCGTCGGCACCGAGCGCGGCCACCTCGGCCAGCCCGGGCGGCTTGAGCTGGTCGAAGCCCAACGCGTTGCGGTCGATGACGTCGTCCCAGTCCAGCAGGCTGAGCGTCACCGTGTCGGTCACCCGGGGCTTCAGCGCGAGCGTCTGCGCCGCGCCTGAATCGGCCTTGACCGCCCCCACTTGCGGGCCGTCACCGAGGTTGACGGCCACCATCGTCGGACGCACGGGCAGCGCCGCCCGGCTGGGCACCAGCCGCAACCCGGTGACCTCGGTGGGTCGAGGCAGCCTCAGCGTCAGCGTCGGCGGGGTCTTGTGCTGCACCACCCGCTGCGGCGCCGTCCAGGCGGTGGCCGGGTCGCCGTCGGTGGCCGCGTAGGCCGAGCCCAGCACATCGACCGCATCCGAATCACCCTGGGCGACAGTCGCATTGGGCTCGGCGATCAGGGCGGCCAGCTTCGGGCCCTGCCGGGGTCGCACCCACACCGTCGGGGTCACCAACACCGGCGCCGGCACGGTCAACGTCCGGCTGAAGTTGACCGGCTCCTCCGGGGTGAGCGCCATCGACGGCGCGCAGCGCACGGTGTCGGGCGCCGGGGCGCAGCCGGGCCTGCCGAGCAGTTCCGAGCCCAGGTCCCACCCTGCGATCGGGGCGCCGGGGGGCGGCCCGGGCACCCGCACGGTGTGCCGCAGGTCGACCTGGTGGGCGAACCCGGACGCGTCGTACTGGGTGATCGTCAGGTCGGTGATGCCGAATTGCACGCCGGCGGACCCGTCATCGGTGCCCGCGGCGGTGATCCGGACCCACGGCGTTTCACCGTAGGGGAGCGCCGCGGCGAGCGGCTTGCCCGGCTCGTCGAACCGCAGGGTGGTGCTGCCGGTGGCGGTTTCGATCAGGATGCGGCGGACCTGGGCGCCGACGGCGGTTGCACTGGGGGTCAACGTGATTGCCGCATTCGTCACGGGGTGGTCGAAATCGATCCGCATCCACTGGCCGACGGCGGCCTGCAGCGAGTTGGACACCCAGGCGGTCGCGGAGTCCCCGTCGATCGCGGCGGCCGGGGAGGTCGCCGGGGCGACGTCGGGCATGGCGGTGGAATCCGACGACGAGCTCGACACGGTGATCCGCCCGCCGGTCCACGCGCCGGCCACCGGCTCCGCGCCCGGGACGGGATAGTCCGGCACCCGGTTGTAGGTGTGCCGCGCGTCGCCGGGGGCCCGGATCGCCGACGAATGTTGGTCCACCCGACCGTAATCCGTCTCCCGGGCGACCGGGGTGTCGGTGACGGTCACGCCGGCTCCCGGCGGCAGCGGCAGCCCGGCGGCGCCCGCGTCGGCGGTCAGCAGCGCCGGGCCGAGCGGCGGCTGGCCCAGCAGCCGCCGCCGTTCGTCCAGGCGCAGCAACGCTTCCGGGCCGCCGTCGACGCGGGCCAGCCGGTCGGCGTCGACGAGGTAGGGCGTGGCGGGGTCACTGACGTCACCGCCGCCGGTGACCCGGTAGATCTCGACCGCCGGGTAGCGCGGCCGCAACCCGCTGTCGGCGACGAAGCCGGACAGCGTGCCGGGCCCCACCGGGGCGCCGAACTGCGCCACCTTCCGCAGCCCCGGCGAGCCGTCCACGGCGCGGTGCACCAGGATCGGGCGCGCCGAGCGCGACGTGTCGGGATCCAGGTCGTTGCGCACCGCAAGGTAGGAAATGCCTTGGCGCGCAAGGGTATCGGCCAATCCAGCCGAGGGCCGTCCGGCGGCGAACAGGCGCTGCACCGAATCCAGCGCCCGGATGGTCTGCGGCGGGGTCAGCGGGATCGAATCGCGCACCCCCCACGGACTGCTGCCCAGCACCTGCAGCGGCTCGTCGTGGCTGGTGCCCCACACCTGCGTGGCGAACGGCGCCCCCGGCACGACGAGCACCCGCCCGGGTGTGGGGGCGCCCGTGTTGTGCTCGGTGAGCCATTCGGCGGCCTCATGCCAATACGGCGGGATGGCGGTGAACGTCCCCGGCGGCGCCAGCCGACCGGTCCACGCCAGCGAGGTGCTGACCATCAGCGCCGTCAGGACCACCATCGCGGCCGCCACCCGCCTGTCGCGCTCCGGGTGGGCGAACGCGCGCAGCCACACCGGCGTCGGGGCGGCGCCCGGCAGCGGTATCCGACCCAGCAGGTGGGCGATGCCCAGCGCCACCGGGATGCCGATCACCGACCCCAGCTTGTGCACGTTGCGCAACGGGGCGCCGCCGGCGTCCAGGAAGGCCTGCACCGCGTGCGCCACCGGAGAGCCCAGCCCGCCGCTGTAGCCGACGGCCATCAAGACCGCGCCGACCAACAGCATCGTGACCAGGCGGCCACGCGCCGGCATGGCGGCCGAGGCCAGCCCCGCCAGCCCGGCCGCGGCGACCAGGCAGGTGCCCAGGATGGCCGCCGACCCCGTCACCAGCGGGGCGCCCGCGGTGGCGTTGGGCGCCACGTACGGGGTCCAGCTGTCGGTCCCGCGCAACATCTCGGTCAGTGACGACCATTGCGTTGTCACGCCGGAGGATTCGATGAAGTCCAGGAACGGCGGGCTGATGGCGCGCAGCATCACCAGCGCCACCACCCACCACAGCGTGGCTAGCAGCAGCGCCAGCAGCCACCACCCGGTGTAACGCCACCACCGCCGGTTCGGTCGGTGGCATGCCCACCAGATCACCGCGGGCAGGCAGCCGGCCAGTGTCGCGATGGCGTTGACCGCGCCCATCAGCGCGACGGCCAGGCCCGCCCGGGCGGCCAGCGCTCGCACGGACCGATCCGTCGACGCCCGCAACGCGAGGATCGTGGGCAGCAACACCCAGGGCGCCAGCATCATCGGCAAGGTTTCCGACGAGATCGATCCGAGGGTGGTCAGCACCCGCGGCGACAGCGCGAACGCGGCCGCGGCGATCACCCGCGACGCCGGGCTGCCGATCCGCAGCGCCTCGGCGACGCGGATCAGCCCCCAGAAGCCCGCCGTGAGCAGCAGCGCCCACCACAGCCGCTGCGTGATCCAGCCGGGCACGCCCAGCGCGTGACCGATCAGGAAAAAGGTGCCGTGCGGAAACAGGTAGCCGTAGGCCTGATTCTGCGCCTGCCCGAACGGCAGCTCGCTGTTCCACAGGTTGGTCGCGCGCGCCAAAAAACGCAGGGGGTTGGCGGTCAGGTCGAGCTTCGTGTCGGGGGAGATCCGCCCCGGCGACTGGGCGAACGTCAACGCCAGCGCGATCGCGCCGACCAACCACAACCAGCGGCGCGACACAGCCGACGAAGTGAGGGTCGTCTCCGCGGGCTCCGGCCGC
Source organism: Mycobacterium sp. 3-98 (assembly GCF_035918355.1). NCBI lineage: Bacteria > Bacillati > Actinomycetota > Actinomycetes > Mycobacteriales > Mycobacteriaceae > Mycobacterium > Mycobacterium sp. 3-98. Next base: position 843,824 of record NZ_CP142360.1, read on the forward strand.
GCTGCCCCTACCTCGCCGCTAGCTACGGTTGCCGTACTCGACCCGGTTGAGCACTGACGACTGCGGATCGCCCCCGGGAAGTGGCGGCTTCGTGTCTTGCTGGACCATCAACGTGATCCCGAAGATCGCGGCCGCGCCGAGCAACAGGCCAACCACAACGCTCGCTGCGGCGGGCGCAACGATCCGGTTCATCGACGGCTCCTGGGTAATTGCGGGGCTTGCGGTCGTGACTTCAACCTAGCGCCAACCTAGCAGAAGAGCGTTCGACCGAGCGCTCGTCACCAGTGCAGACAGTGTCCGTGGAAACAGCGGTCGCCGTATTGCACCTGATAGGGCAACGCCGGGCGCGCCGGCGCCTGCGCCGGGACGGCGGTGTCGTCGGCCACCGCGAGCGTGATGCCGACCGTCGTCGCGATCCCGACGGCCAACCCCGCCGCGATGCTGGCCGCGGCCGCCACCGTGAAACCGCTCATCGCCTGCTGACCTCCCCTGATGGGCAACCTACCGCTTGTGCCCCCTGGGGCCGGGGACGAAACGCCCCCCGTGAAAGCATGGCCCGATGGCATTTTCGCGCACCTTCGCCGTGCTCGCGGCCGCGTCGGCGCTGGTGGCCGGCTGCGGCCACCACCCCGCGCCACCCGCCCACTCGTCGACGTCGAGCAAGCCGGCGGCCGCGCCCGCGCCCCCGGTGTGCGCCGACCCGGCGGCGGTGCCGGCCGCGCTGGGCATCCGCGACAAGCTGGCCCAACTCCTGATGGTGGGCGTGAAGAACGCCGATGACGCCCGGGCCGTTGTCAACGGCTACCACGTCGGGGGGATCTTCATCGGCAGCTGGACCGACCTGACGATCTTCCAGGGGCCGTTGGCGGACATCAGCGCCAAGGCGGGACCGCTGCCGCTGGCGGTCAGCGTCGACGAAGAGGGTGGCCGGGTGTCGCGGCTGAAGACCCTGATCGGCACGTCGCCGCCGGCCCGGGAGCTGGCGCAGACACAAACCGTCCAGCAGGTCCACGATCTGGCCGCCGACCGCGGCCGCAAGATGCGCGACCTGGGCATCACCGTCGACTTCGCTCCCGTGGTCGACGTCAGCGACGAGGACGACGACGCCGTCATCGGCAACCGTTCCTTCGGCGCGGACCCGCAGACGGTGACCGACTACGCCGGGGCGTACGCGCAGGGCCTCCGCGACGCCGGGCTGCTGCCGGTGCTCAAGCATTTCCCCGGGCACGGGCACGGCTCGGGTGATTCGCACACCGGCGGTGTGGTCACGCCGCCGCTCGCCGACCTGCAGACCAGTGACCTGGTGCCCTACCGGTCGCTGGTGGCCGCGGCGCCGGTCGCGGTGATGGTGGGCCACCTGCAGGTCCCGGGCCTCACCGGCGATGTCCCCGCCAGCCTGAGCCCCGAGGCGGTGCAGTTGCTGCGTAACGGCGTCGGCTACAAGGGGCCGCCGTTCACCGGCCCGGTGTTCAGCGACGACCTGTCCAGCATGGCCGCCATCTCCGACCGGTACGGGGTGTCGGAGGCGGTGCTGCGCAGCCTGTTGGCCGGCGTCGACGTCGCGCTGTGGGTCACCACCGACGAGGTGCCCGCGGTGCTGGACCGCTTGCAAAAGGCCGTCGCCTCAGGCGAACTGCCGGCACGCCGGGTGGACGAGGCGCTGGTGCGGGTGGCGAAGATGAAGGGCCCCGGCCCGACCTGCGGGCACTAGCGGCGATCGCGAGCGCGGCGTGAGCCGGGCCGGCCGCCGCAACCTTGAGTGTGAACTGACGGCTTTGAGTGTGCAGTGGCGGCGCGCCCGATCGGCGTGTCGCCGCCGCAGATTCACACCGAAAGCCAACGATTCACACTCGACGGGCCAAGGCGCGGCGAAGACGGGCCGAGGCGCGGCGGCGAAGACGGGCCAAGGCGAAGCCGGCGAAGCGGGTCGCCGCATAGTCCACCCCGGGGGAAGCGGGTCGCCGCCGTGGGCACTAGTGCTGTGCGGTCCGGCCGCATTGCTTACTCTTGAGTCAGATAGACGGGCTAGAGAGGCGAGCGATGGCGGGTGGTACCAAGCGATTACCGCGCGCCGTGCGCGAGCAGCAGATGCTCGACGCCGCCGTGCAGATGTTCTCGGTCAACGGCTACCACGAGACCTCGATGGACGCCATCGCCGCCGAGGCCCAGATCTCCAAGCCCATGCTGTACCTGTATTACGGCTCCAAGGAGGACCTGTTCGGTGCCTGCCTGAACCGGGAAATGACCCGGTTCATCGACGTGTTGCGCGCCGACATCGACTTTCGCCAGAGCCCGAATGACATGCTGCGCAACACGATCGCGTCGTTCATGCGCTACATCGACGCGAACCGGGCGTCGTGGATCGTGATGTACACCCAGGCCACCAGCTCGCAGGCGTTCGCCCACATGGTGCGCGAGGGACGCGAGCAGATCATCGACCTGGTCGCCGGGCTGATGCGGGCCGGCAGCCGCGCGCCGCGGCCGGACATCGAGCACGAGATGATGGCCGTGGCGCTGGTGGGCGCCGGCGAGGCGGTGGCCAATCGGTTGTCCACCGGCGATATCGATGTCGACGAGGCCGCCCAGCTGATGATCGACCTGTTCTGGTACGGCCTCAAAGGCTCACCGGAGGAGCGGGAAGCGGCCCGGTCCCAGCCGGACGGCTCGGACGCCGCCGGCGACTAGACCCCTCCTTCGTCAGGTGGCCCCGATGCCCGTCGCCCGCACGGACCGCGGCAACCTCGACTTCTTTTGCGCGGTCGTCATCGTCGGGTTGCTGGCCGGCGTCGCCGGGTTAGCGACGACGCTCGTGCTGCGGGCGGTCCAGCACGCCACCTACCACTACAGCTTCGGCACCCTGCTGGCCGGGGTCGCCGCCAGCAGCCCGATACGCCGCGTGGTCGGCCCGATGATCGGCGCCGCGCTGGCCGCGCTCGGGTGGTGGCTGCTGCGGCGCCGCACGGACGTGCCGCCGCTGGCGGAAACCATCGCCCGCCGAGAACGCGTGCCGCGGCTCTCGTGGAGCATCGACGCCATGCTGCAGGTGGTGCTCGTCGGGTCGGGAGCATCGCTCGGCAGGGAAGGGGCGCCACGCCAATTCGCCGCGGTGCTAAGCGATTTGGGAACCGGATGGCTCAAGCGGCTCTCCGGGCGCGACCGTGAGATCCTGCTGGCCTGCGCGGCCGGGGCGGGGCTGGGCGCGGTGTATGCGGTTCCGCTGGCCGGGGCGCTCTTCTCGACCCGGATCTTGCTGGGCACCTGGCACCCGCGCGCGGTGGGCGCGGCGTTCCTGTCCTCCGGCCTGGCGGTCGCCATCGGCTCGGCCATCACGCGCGATCAACCCAACCTGCAGTGGCCGATCGAGGAATCGACCTATCTGTTGACAGCGCACGGATTGCTGTTGGCGCCGGTGGCTTTCGCGGCGGGCTGGGCCTTCAACCGGTTGATGGCCGCGGCGCGGCCGCCGCGCCCGGTGCGAAGCTGGGTGCTGATCCCGGCGCTGGCCGGGGCGGGCCTGGTAATGGGCGTCTGCTCGCATTGGTGGCCCGAGTTACCCGGCAACGGCCGCAGCATCCTGACGGTCAGCCTGGCCAGCGGCATGACCCTGGTGTCCGCGCTGGCGATCCTGGCATTGAAACCCCTTCTGACAGCGTTGTTCCTGCGCGCCGGGGGTACGGGCGGGCTGCTGACGCCGTCGCTGGCCACCGGCGCGGCGGCGGGGGCGGCGCTGGTGCTGGCGATCAACTGGGCGAGCGGGACGCACCTGCACGTGCCGGCGGTGTCGCTGGCCGGGGCCGCCGGTGTGCTCGCGGTGACCCAGGGCTCGCCGATCTGGGCGGCGATCTTCGTGTGGGAACTCGCCCGCCCGCCGCTGTGGTTGTTTGCGCTGTTCCTGCTGACCGCGACCGCCGCCCACGCGCTGAAAGTGCTTGCCTGCGGGCGCGGTTCGACGCACGCCGGCTAGCCGGTCGCCACCGGTAGAAGCTAAAGCGGCCGGACCGTGCCGGTCAGGTGCGGGTATCCCTTGGCGATGTTGCGCAGCGAAAGGTCCCAGCCGTCGTCGTTTTCGTCGATGTAGAGACCGGCCGTCGCGGGCAGCACCAGCGGCTTGCCGAAGCGCACCGAGTACCGAGCCGCGTCCGGGATGGCGGCCTCGATGTTGGCCAATACGGCTGCGGCGCTGAACATTCCGTGCGCGATCACGGTGGGGAATCCGAACAGCTTGGCCGCGATCGGGTTGGTGTGTATCGGGTTGTGATCGCCCCCGACGACGGCGTAGCGCCGGATCAGGCCCGGGCTGATGCGCAGCACGGTGGGCGGTGGCGGCAGCTTGGGCTGTTTCTGCGGGGGCGGTTTGGGTTCGTCGGACAGGCTGGTGCGTTGCTGGTGCAGGAAGGTCGTGACCTGGTGCCACGCGGTGTCGTTGCCGACGCTGACATCGGTCACCAGGTCGACCAGCAGACCTTTGCGGTGTTCGCGCAGGTTCTCGGCGTGCACGTGCACGCCGACGGTGTCGGTGACCGCGATGGGGCGGTATTGGGTGATGTGGTTTTCGGTGTGCACCGAACCCATTGCGGCGAAAGGAAAGTCGAACCCGGTCACCAGCGACATCAGCGCCGGAAAGGTCAGCGCGAACGGGTAGGTCAGCGGCACACAGTTGCCGTAGCGCAGGCCGGTCACCGCCGCGTACTCGGCGACGTTCGTGCGGTCGATGGGCAGTTCCTCGATGGTGACCGTGCGGGTGGGCAGTCCGCCGCCGCGGGACACCACCGGCAGGGCTCCCGCGGCCGCGCGCAGCAGATTCTTCAGGCCGCTTGGCTGGTTCATCAAGTTCTCCTATGCGCCCAGCATGGCCTGGCCGCATACGCGAATGACGTTGCCGGTCACCGCGTTCGAGGCCGGGCTGGCGAAGTAGGCGATGGCCTCCGCGACATCCACCGGCTGGCCGCCCTGCAGCAGTGAGTTCATCCGGCGGCCGACCTCGCGGGTGGCCAGCGGGATGGCGGCCGTCATCTGGGTCTCGATGAATCCCGGTGCGACGGCGTTGATGGTGATGCCCTTGTCGTAGAGCTCTGGGGCCAGCGCCTGGGTCAGGCCGATCATCCCGGCCTTGGTGGTGGCGTAATTGGTCTGGCCGCGGTTGCCCGCGATGCCGGCCATCGACGACAGGCCGATCACCCGGCCGCCCTCGCCGATGCTGCCGTTGCCGACCAGCCCCTCGGTAAGGCGCAGCGGGGCAAGCAGATTGACGGCCAAGACGGCGTCCCACCGCGCGTCGTCCATGTTGGCCAGCAGCTTGTCGCGGGTGATCCCGGCGTTGTTGACCAGGACGTCGGCGTGGCCGCCGTGATGCTCGCGCAGGTGCTCGGTGATCTTGTCGACGGCGTCGGCGGCGGTGACGTCGAGCCACAGCGCGGTGCCCCCGACCCGGCTGGCCGTCTCGGCCAGCGCCTCGGCGGCCGATTCGACGTCGATCGCGACGACGCGCGCACCGTCGCGGGCGAACACCTCGGCGATCGTCGCGCCGATGCCGCGGGCCGCGCCTGTCACGATGGCGACCTTGCCGTCCAGCGGCCGTTCCCAATCACCCGGCGGTGTGGAGTCCGCCTCCCCGACGTAGAACACCTGGCCGTCCACGTACGCCGACTTGGCCGACAGGATGAACCGCATGGTCGATTCCAGGCCCGTCGCAGCGGGTTTGGCGTCCGGCGACAGGTACACCAGCGCGACCGTGCTGCCGTTGCGCAGCTCCTTGCCCAGCGAGCGGGTGAAGCCCTCCAACGCGCGCTGGGCGATCCGCTCGTGCGGGTTGGCGGCGCCGTCGGGCGTGGTGCCGACCACCGCCACGCGGGCCGAGTGGCGCAGGTTGCGCAGCAGCGGGGTGAAGAACTCGTACAACCCCTTGAGCCCTTCGGGCGTGGTGATGCCGGTGGCGTCGAAGACCAGCCCGCCGAACTTGTCGGCCCAGCGCCCGCCCAGGTTGTTGCCGACCAGGTCGTAGTCGGCGTCCAGCGCCGCGCGCAGCGGCTCGACGACTCTGCCCTCCCCGCCGATCAGCAGCGCCCCGGCCAGCGGCGGATCACCGGCGCGATAGCGGCGCAGCGTCTCGGGTTGGGGAACACCGAGCTGCTTGGCGAGAAACGAACCAGGACCGGAGTTGACGATCTGAGAGAACAGATCGGACGAGACCTTGGGAGCCACCGGAGCTACCTTCCATGTTCTTGCGAAGTCGGGGTATGCCTACAGCACAACCGTATCGAGGACGAACTTACTGCAGAGTAAGAACAGTGGGTAGTATGGCCCCAGACGGGCGAATCCCAAACCGATAGACCGCACGAGCACGGAGAAAACAGTGGCCCCTGCAAGTTCTGAGGCAAGTACACCGGCTGCTCAGCGCAGCTCCGAGCGGCGGCGCGTCGCCATCCTGGGCGGCAACCGCATCCCGTTCGCCCGGTCCGACGGCGCCTACGCCGAGGCCTCCAACCAGGACATGTTCACCGCCGCGCTGGGCGGGCTGGTGGATCGCTTCGGGCTGGCCGGCGAGCGGCTCGGCGTGGTGGTCGGCGGCGCCGTGCTCAAGCACAGCCGGGACTTCAACCTCACGCGCGAATGCGTGCTCGGTTCGCAGTTGGCGTCGTACACGCCGGCGTTCGACCTGCAGCAGGCGTGCGGCACCGGCCTGCAGGCGGCGATCGCCGCCGCCGACGGCATCGCGGCCGGCCGCTACGAGGTGGCCGCCGCCGGCGGGGTGGACACCACCTCCGACGCGCCGATCGGCCTCGGCGACAACCTGCGCCGCACCCTGCTCAAATTGCGCCGCGCCAAGTCCAACGTGCAGCGGCTGAAGCTGGTGGGCACGCTGCCCGCGACCCTGGGCGTGGAGATCCCGGTCAACAGCGAACCGCGCACCGGGCTGTCCATGGGGGAGCACCAGGCGATCACCGCCAAGCAGATGGGCATCTCGCGCGTCGCCCAGGACGAGCTGGCCGCCGCCAGCCACCGCAACATGGCCGCCGCCTACGACCGCGGCTTCTTCGACGACCTTGTCACGCCGTTTTTGGGGCTGTACCGCGACGACAACCTGCGAGCGGACTCGTCGGCCGAGAAGTTGGCCAAGCTGCGGCCGGTGTTCGGCGTCAAGGCCGGAGACGCGACGATGACGGCCGGCAACTCGACCCCGCTGACCGACGGCGCCTCGGTCGCCCTGCTGGGCACCGACGAGTGGGCGGAGGCCCACTCGCTCACACCGCTGGCGTACCTGGTGGACTCCGAAACGGCGGCGGTCGACTACGTCAACGGGCGCGACGGCCTGCTCATGGCGCCCACGTACGCGGTGCCGCGGCTGCTCGCCCGCAATGGCCTGAGCCTGCAGGATTTCGATTTCTATGAGATCCACGAGGCGTTCGCGTCGGTTGTGTTGTGTCACCTGCAGGCGTGGGAATCCGAGGAGTACTGCAAGGGGCGGCTGGGGCTGGACGCCGCGCTGGGCTCGATCGACCGGTCCAAGCTCAACGTCAACGGCTCCTCGCTGGCCGCCGGCCACCCGTTTGCCGCCACCGGCGGGCGGATCCTGGCTCAGGCCGCCAAGCAGCTCGCGCAGCGAAAGGCCGAGCAGAAGGGCGCGGGCCAGCCGGTGCGCGCCCTGGTCTCGATCTGCGCGGCGGGCGGCCAGGGAGTGGCCGCGATCCTGGAGGCCTGACCGTCGGGCCGATGAGATGGGTCACATCGGGTTAGCGATCGAAGGCGGCGGGTATCCGTGACCCCGGATGGCCCCGTGTTGTGGTCTGACCCCCCGACCCCGACGGCAATACGGGGCATCCCCCGGAACGACCGCCTGTCGGTCTTGGCCGATGGGCGTCCGAAAAGGGCCGCCGCTGGAGTGAGGGGATCCAGCGGCGGCCTTTTTGGTGTTCTGACGGTCAGACCGACGCAAAATCCCCCGCCTCGCACGCGAGGCGGGGGATTTTTGTGCGTCTCTTCGAAGCGGCCTAGAAGGCGGCCTCGTCGAGCTCCATGATGTCGTTGTCCAGCGTCTCGATGACCTCGCGGGTGCTGGTCAGCATCGGCAGGAAGTTCTTCGCGAAGAACGACGCCACCGCGACCTTGCCCTCGTAGAAGGCCTTGTCGTCACCGCTGGCGCCGGCGTCGAGCGCCGCCACGGCCACCGCGGCCTGACGCTGCAACAGCCAGCCGATGACCAGGTCACCGACGCTCATCAGGAAGCGCACCGAACCCAGACCCACCTTGTAGAGGCTGGTCACGTCCTCCTGCGCCGCCATCAGGTAACCGGTCAGCGAGGTCGCCATGGCCTGAACGTCGGTCAGGGCCTTGGCCAGGTACTCCCGTTCCGTCTTCAACCGCCCGTTGCCGGACTCGCTGTCGACGAACTTCTGGATCTGCTCGGACACGTGGGCCAGCGCCACACCCTTGTCGCGGACGATCTTGCGGAAGAAGAAGTCCTGCGCCTGGATGGCGGTGGTGCCCTCGTAGAGCGAGTCGATCTTGGCGTCCCGGATGTACTGCTCGATCGGGTAGTCCTGCAGGAAGCCGGACCCACCGAACGTCTGCAGGCTCTCGGTCAGCTTGGCGTAGGCCTGCTCCGAGCCGACACCCTTGACCACCGGCAGCATCAGGTCGTTGACCTTCACGGCCAGCTCGGCGTCCACACCGTGCAAGGCCTCGGCCACCGCGGCGTCCTGGTAGGTCGACGTGAACAGGTACAGCGCCCGCAGACCCTCGGCGTAGGCCTTCTGGGTCATCAGCGACCGGCGCACGTCGGGGTGGTGCGTGATGGTCACCCGCGGTGCCGTCTTGTCGGTCATCTGGGTCATGTCCGCGCCCTGGACCCGGGACTTCGCGTACTCCAACGCGTTCAGGTAACCCGTCGACAGGGTCGCGATGGCCTTGGTGCCGACCATCATGCGGGCCTGCTCGATCACGTCGAACATCTGCGCGATGCCGTTGTGCACCTCGCCGACCAGCCAGCCCTTGGCGGGAACGTCGTGCTGGCCGAAGCTCAGCTCACAGGTCGCCGACACCTTCAGGCCCATCTTGTGCTCGACGTTGGTGACGAACACGCCGTTACGCTCGCCCAGCTCACCGGTCTCGAAGTCGAACAGGAACTTGGGCACGAAGAACAGCGACAGGCCCTTGGTGCCGGGTCCGGCGCCCTCGGGGCGCGCCAGCACCAGGTGGAAGATGTTCTCGAACAGGTCGCCGGAGTCGGCCGAGGTGATGAATCGCTTCACACCGTCGATGTGCCAGGACCCGTCGTCCTGCTTGACGGCCTTGGTCCGCCCGGCGCCGACGTCGGAGCCGGCGTCCGGCTCGGTGAGCACCATGGTCGAACCCCAGCCGCGCTCGGCGGCCAGGACGGCCCACTTCTTCTGCTCCTCGGTGCCGAGGTGGTACAGGATGTTCGCGAAACCCGCGCCGCCGGCGTACATCCACACGGCCGGGTTGGCGCCCAGGATGTGCTCGTGCAGCGCCCACAGCAGCGACTTGGGCATTGCCACGCCGCCGAGGGCCTCGTCGATGCCGACCTTGTCCCACCCGGCCTCGATGACGGCGTGTACGGACTTCTTGAAGGATTCCGGCAGCGTCACCGAGTGCGTCTTCGGGTCGAAGACCGGCGGGTTGCGGTCGCCCTCGACGAACGAGTCGGCGATCGGCCCCTCGGCCAGCCGGCTCATCTCGTTGAGCATTTCGTTGGCGGTGTCTACGTCCAGGTCGCTGTATTCGCCCTGGCCCAAGGCCTTGTCAACGCCCAATACCTCGAACAGGTTGAACGCCTGGTCGCGGACGTTGCTCTTGTAGTGGCTCACTACGGTCCTCCTCGTTGAGAATGCCACTTGTGGTTGGGTACTAGGTCTAAGTTACCCACCAGTAACAACACCTAAAATATCGTTAGCGTCAGTGGGATGCAAGCGGATGTGAGCTAGATTTCATTGCCTAATTAACCAACCGGTTGGGAAGGGTGCGCCGATGCCGTCGAAAACCCGCGCTACCTGCGGAGACGGGCGCGGGACGGCCAATGTGCCGGGCGTCACTGCGGTGCCGGTCGTCGACCTGCGGGCCGATCCGGCGCGGTTGCGGGACGGTCTGCGCGAGGCCGCCCACCGGGTCGGATTCTTCTATCTGACCGGCCATGGGGTCGCCCCGGAATTGGTGACGCGGATGCTCGAGGCCGCGCGCCGGCTCTTCGCGCTGCCGCAGCACGACAAGGACTCGGTCGCCATGGTGCGCAGCCCGCATTTCCGCGGCTACACCCGCCTGGGTGGCGAGGTGACCCGCGGCGAGGTGGATTGGCGCGAGCAGATCGACATCGGGCCGCAACGTCCGCCGATCGGCGGGCTGGGCAAGTCCGACTACCGGTGGCTACAGGGTCCCAACCAGTGGCCGGCCGCGCTGCCCGAGCTGCCCGGACTCGTCGAGGAGTGGGACGCCGCGCTGTCGGCGGTGGCCCGCACCCTGCTGCGGCACTGGGCGGCCTCGCTGGGCAGCCCGGCCGACGTGTTCGACCGCGCCTTCGCCGAAACCCCGGCCACGCTGATCAAGATCATCCGCTACCCGGGGCGCGCGGCCGGCTCCCAGGGCGTGGGCGCGCACCGGGACGCCGGGGTGCTCACGCTGCTGCTGGCGGAGCCGGGCAGCCGGGGCCTGCAGGTGCGGCGGGCGTTCGACGACGCCTGGATCGACGTCCCCCCGCGCGAGGGGGCGTTCATCGTCAACATCGGTGAACTGCTGGAGGCGGCGACGCGCGGCTACCTGCGGGCCACCGAGCACCGGGTCAACCTGCAGGGCCCGGCGACCGACCGGATCTCGGTGCCCTACTTCTTCAATCCGCGCCTCGACGCGCGGATACCCGTACTCGCGCTGCCCCGCGAACTCGCGGCGGGCACCGGGACGGACTGGGCGGCGTCGCAGGATCCCGCCGACCCCATCTTCTCGGTCTACGGCCGCAACGCCTGGAAGAGCCGGCTGCGCTCGCACCCGGATGTCGCTTCCGCGCACGGGTATTCGGCAGAGCGCTTAGAAAACGAGTAAGGGTGTCCGCGCCGGGACGATGCGCGCCGGGTAGGGTCGGACCCGAAAATACGTCTGGCGCTCTAGGGGCGAAAAAGTCCGGTGAACTCGAACAACAAGCTGACAGCGTCGTCACTTCGTGAGGCCTTCGGTCATTTCCCATCGGGTGTGGTGGCCATCGCCGCCGAGGTGAACGGAACCCGGGAAGGGCTGGCCGCCAGCACCTTCGTGCCGGTCTCGCTGGACCCGCCGTTGGTGTCGTTCTGCGTGCAGAACACCTCGACGACGTGGCCCAAACTCAAGGACCTGCCCATGCTGGGCATCAGCGTGCTCGGCGAGGCGCACGACGAGGCCGCCCGCACGCTGGCCGCCAAAACCGGCGACAGGTTCGCCGGCCTGGAGACCGTCTCGCGGCCCACCGGGGCGGTGTTCATCAAGGGCACCGGCCTGTGGCTGGAAAGCGCCATCGAGCAACTCATTCCCGCCGGCGACCACACGATCGTCGTGTTGCGGGTCAACGAGGTGACCGTGGACGCCGACGTGGCGCCCATCGTGTTCCACCGGAGCAATTTCCGCCGCTTGGGCGCCTGAACCGGGGCCGCCGGCGCGCGCTAGGGCCGGTGGCTGAGTTCTTCCCGGAAGCCTTGGATGCGGCTTTCGAGTTCGGCGGCGTCGTTGTGCCGCCCCTCCTTCTGCGCGAGCTGGGCGCGCACGGACAATTGCCGGATTGCGGTCCGAATGTTGTTGATGCTGGCGGTTTCTCGCCTGGGTTCCATGAGCTGCCTTTCCGGTCGTTGGTACAGCGGCCGTCCATCCGGACGGCCCGACAGGATGCAGGTTGGTTACCCGGGTACCGCGACGCCCTAACCCCGCCACCCGGGTGGGGGCGCGGCGGGAGCGCTCAGCGACGGAACAGCTTGTTACCGAGCCAGACCACCGGGTCGTACTTGCGGTCGGCGACGCGCTCCTTCATCGGGATCAGCGCGTTGTCGGTGATCTTGATGTTCTCCGGGCAGACCTCGGTGCAGCACTTGGTGATGTTGCAGTACCCCAGGCCGTGCTCTTCCTGGGCGTCCTTGCGCCGGTCCCGGGTGTCCAGGGGGTGCATCTCCAGCTCGGCGATCCGCATCAGGAAGCGGGGGCCGGCGAACGCCTTCTTGTTCTCCTCGTGGTCGCGGACCACGTGGCACACGTTCTGGCACAGGAAGCACTCGATGCACTTGCGGAACTCTTGGGAGCGCTGGACGTCCTCCTGCGCCATCCGGTACTCGCCGGGTTGCAGGTCCTTGGGCGGCGCGAAAGACGGTATCTCGCGGGCCTTCTCGTAGTTGAACGAGACGTCGGTGACCAGGTCCCGGATCACCGGGAACGTCCGCAGCGGCGTGACCGTGACGACCTCGTCCTCGGCGAACGTGGACATCCGGGTCATGCAGAGCAACCGCGGATAGCCGTTGATCTCCGCGGAGCACGAGCCGCACTTGCCCGCCTTGCAGTTCCACCGGACCGCCAGGTCGGGCGTCTGGGTCTGCTGCAGGCGGTGGATGATGTCGAGGACAACCTCACCCTCGTTGACCTCGACGGTGAAGTCCTGCAACGCACCGTTGGCGTCGTCGCCGCGCCACACCCGCATCGTCGCGTTGTAGGTCATTTACTTCTCCGTCCTGGGTGTCCGCCCTGGATGCCCGGCGAGCTCCTCGTCGGTGTAGTACTTCTCCAGCTCGGCGATGTCGAACAGTTCCAGCAGATCGGGCCGCATCGGCGTCTGCTCTTTCTTCGTGATGGTGATGTCGGGGATCACCGCGGCTTCAACGTCGCCTGGCTCGGCGACTGCCTCGCAGACCAGCAACAGCTTGCGCCACGACGAGTCCATCGACGGGTGGTCGTCGCGGGTGTGCCCGCCCCGGCTCTCGGTGCGCTGCAGCGCGGCCTTGGCGACGCATTCGCTGACCAGCAGCATGTTGCGCAGGTCGATGGCCAGGTTCCAGCCCGGGTTGTAGCGGCGCTGCCCCTCCACATGCAGGTTCTTGAACCGCTCCCGCAGCTTGTCGAGCCGGGCCAAAGCCTCGGAGATCTCGTCGGCATTGCGGATGATGCCGACCAGGTCGTTCATCGACTGCTGCAGCTCGAGCTGCAGGGTGTAGGGGTTCTCGCCGGGGCCGCCGCCCGCCGGCGCCTCGAAGGGGGACAGGGCCCGCTTCGCCGCCGCCTCGACGGCGCCGTCGCCGACCGTCGGACGGCTGCTCAGCGCCCGCACGTAGTCGGCGGCGCCCAGGCCGGCGCGCCGGCCGAATACCAGCAGGTCCGACAGCGAGTTGCCGCCCAGCCGGTTCGAGCCGTGCATGCCGCCGGAGCATTCGCCCGCGGCGAAGAGCCCGGGCACGGTGGCCGCCCCGGTGTCGGCGTCGACCTCGACGCCGCCCATCACGTAGTGGCAGGTCGGCCCGACTTCCATCGGCTCCTTGGTGATGTCGACCCCGGCCAGCTCCTTGAACTGGTGGTACATCGACGGCAGGCGGCGGTTGATCTCCGCCGGCGTCAGCCGCGACGCGATGTCGAGGAAGACGCCGCCGTGTGGGCTGCCCCGGCCGGCCTTGACCTCGGAGTTGATCGCGCGCGCGACCTCGTCGCGCGGCAGCAGGTCAGGGGTGCGGCGGGCCGAGTCGTTGTCCTTGAGCCACTGGTCGGCCTCTTGCTCGGTCTCGGCGTACTGGCCTTTGAAGACCGGCGGGATGTAGTCGAACATGAACCGCTTGTCGTCGGAGTTCTTCAGCACCCCGCCGTCGCCGCGAACGCCCTCGGTGACCAGGATCCCCTTCACGCTCGGCGGCCACACCATGCCCGTCGGGTGGAACTGGACGAACTCCATGTTGATCAGGGACGCGCCCGCCCGGAGCGCCAGGGCGTGCCCGTCGCCGGTGTACTCCCAGGAGTTCGAGGTGACCTTGAACGACTTGCCGATGCCGCCGGTGGCCAGCACCACCGCGGGCGCCTCGAACAGGATGAAGTTGCCGCTTTCGCGGATGTAGCCGAACGCCCCGGCGATCGCGTCGCCGTCCTTGATCAGTTCGGTGATCGTGGTTTCGGCGAACACCCGGATGCGGGCCTCGTAGTCGCCGAGCTCGGCGTAGTCCTCCTGCTGCAGCGAGACGATCTTCTGCTGCATGGTGCGGATCAGCTCCAGGCCGGTGCGGTCACCGACGTGCGCCAGCCGCGGGTAGGTGTGCCCGCCGAAGTTGCGCTGGCTGATCTTGCCGTCCTTGAGGCGATCGAACAGCGCGCCATAGGTTTCCAGCTCCCAGACGCGGTCCGGGGCCTCCTTGGCGTGCAGTTCGGCCATCCGCCAGTTGTTGAGGAACTTCCCACCGCGCATCGTGTCGCCGAAGTGGGTCTTCCAGTTGTCCTTCGGGTTGGTGTTGCCCATCGAGGCCGCGCACCCACCCTCGGCCATCACGGTGTGTGCCTTGCCGAACAGGGACTTGCACACCACCGCGACCCGCAGGCCGCGTTCGCGCGCCTCGATGACCGCGCGCAATCCCGCGCCGCCGGCGCCGATGACGACTACGTCGTAGGCATGCCGCTCGACATCAACCATGAAAACCCTCGCTAGCTACGTTCTGATTTGTAAGTCAAATGGCTTTTCAGCCAACGAATCTCAGGTCGCTGATGGCGCCGCTGGCCACCAGTGCGATGTAGAAATCGGTGAGCATCAGGGTGCCCAGCGTGATCCAGGCGAACTGCTTGTGCCGGGTGTTCATCGCGCTGACCTGCGTCCAGATCCAATACCGCACAGGGTTTTTGGAGAAGTGCTTGAGTCGCCCACCGGTGACGTGCCGGCAGGAGTGGCAGGACAGCGTGTAGACCCACAGCATGATGACGTTGCCCAGCAGGATCAGGTTGCCCAGCCCGAAGCCGAATCCGCCCGGCCCGCTGTCGGAATGGAACGCGACGATCGCGTCGTAGCTGTTGACGATCGAGATGAGGCAGGCGATGTAGAAGAAGTACCGGTGGGTGTTCTGGATGATCAGCGGGAACTTCGTCTCGCCGCTGTAGTGCACGCGGGGCTCGGCCACCGCACACGCGGTGGGCGACTGCCACACCGTGCGGTAGTAGGCGCCGCGGTAGTAGTAGCAGGTCAACCGGAACAGCAGCAGGAACGGCAGCGACACCGCCGCATACGGCAGCCACCACACGTCGGGCAGGAACTGCGGCCAGATGTCGCCGGCCTCACCGCAACCCTTGCTGACGCACGGCGAGTAGAACGGCGTCAGGTAGTGGTATTTGGGGACAAAGAAGTAGTTCTGCTGGAACGCTCGTGCCGTCGCGTAGATGACGAATGCGGCGAAGCCGAGGTCGATCCTCAGCGGCGACATCCACCACCGGTCGGTACGGAGGGTCCGCTGCTGGATACGGGCGCGCGTGGGTGAAAAGACACCGGACGCAGGACGGTTCGCCGTGGGTGCGCTCATCTAGTTGTTCCTCTTCGAACGGGCTGTCTGTCGAAGGGTACACAGAGAGAAGGCCCCCTCCAGCGGGGGGCATGGAGTCGGGTCGCTCGGGTTGTTCAGGCCCTGTTGTGACCGCCGACGCCCTCGTCGTCGACATCACGCCAGAATTCGCTGTCGTACTGGGTGTCGGGGATGACGATCTTCTCGCCCGACTGCTGCACGGTGGCGCCCGCCAGGTCCAACTCGGACACGTCGGTGTCGAGCAGATCGACGTCGGACAGGATGCGGTCGGCGTCGATGACGATGCGACGCATCGCGGGGCTGTCGCCGTATCGCGACCGCAGCGAGCTCACGCACCGCCGCAGGCCGCCGATCAGATCGTGCAGTTCGGCGAATTCTGTCGTGCCAGTCGTGCTCGTCAACGCATCTCCTCGGCAGTGTTTCGGATCACAGTACGTCCCCAATACTATCCACGGCACAGGCGAACGTCAGACCATTGAGCTCCGACGCCAAGGGAGCAAACACTGATGACGGGCCCCAACACGCCGGCCGAGCGCGCCGCCACCCTGTTGAAGCTGCACCGGCCGGGCAACCCGGTCATCCTGCCGACCGTGTGGGACGCCTGGTCGGCGCGACTGGCCGTCGGCGCGGGATTCGCCGCGCTGACCGTGGGGAGCCATCCGATGGCGGACTCGATCGGCAAATCCGACAACGAGGGCATGTCGTTCGACGACGTGCTCACCCGCGTCGCGCAGATCACCGCGGCGGTCTCGGAAACGGAAGGCGTCCCGGTCTCGGTGGACATCGAATCCGGCTACGGACTTCCGGCCGACCGCCTGATCGAGGGCCTGCTCAGCGTCGGGGCCGTCGGGCTGAACATCGAGGACACCGTGCACTCGGAGGGCGGACGGCTGCGGTCCGCCGAGGAACACGCCGAGCTGGTCGGCGCGCTGCGGTCGGCCGCCGACGCGGTGGGGGTGCATGTGGTCATCAACGCCCGGACCGATCTGTTCCTGCGCCAAGACGGCGAGGAGTCCGATCGCGTCGACCGCGCCGTGGCACGGCTGAATCAGGCGGCCGCCGCCGGCGCCGATGTCCTGTACCCGGTCGGCCGCCACCACCCCGACACGTTGCGGCGCTTGACCGCGGAGTTGGTGTTGCCGGTCAACGCGATCGCGCTGCCCGACCAGGACGACCCCGCGGCCTTCGGTCCGCTGGGCGTGGCGCGAATCAGCTTCGGGCCCTTCCTGCAGGCCGCGCTGACGGGCCGGGCCAACGAGCTGCTCGCCCGCTGGGGCTGACGCGCAGCGACGCAAAAGCCCCCGACACGCGGTGCGTGCGGGGGCTGTTGCGTCTCGTCGGCGCCTTACTTGGTGATCGCGATGCGTTGCGCCTGGTTCCCGGCGTACGCGCCGCTGACCCGCACCGTCAGCACTCCGGCGTCATAGGACGCCGTGATGGCGTCGCCGGTGACGTGGGCGGGCAGCTGGAACGACCGGCGGAACGAGCCGTACCGGATCTCGCGCAGCGTCCGGCCGTCCTTCTCCTCCGCGTGCTCGTCGCGGTGTTCGCCGTGGATGACCAGGCGACCCCGGTCGACCTCGACGTTCACGTCCCGGTCGACGTCAACGCCCGGGAGCTCGACACGTACGACCGCGTCGTCACCGTCCTTGACGATCTCGGCGGCGGGGCGCCAACCGCTGCTCAGCGGGTTGTTCCAGTCCGCCGCGGCGGCGGGGCCGAAGAAGTCGCGCAGCCACCGGTCGGTGTCCCAGGCCGGTCGCGACCACAGTGCGAGGTTGCTCATGGTGCTTCCCCTTTCGATTCCTTGATCTTCGTTGTGAGATTCCTGTGACCGGCGCTCCGATGACCGGCTACTAGTACAAACATGAGTCGACCACGCTTAAGTTCCAACTGGCTGTTCGCCGGCAGCGAACGATCAATCACAGCCGTCCCTGTGAGTTGTGAGATCCTCGTCATAGGACTGTCACATTGCGCGAAAAAGACGTAATTTCTGGCCGTTACTCTCAAAGCCATGTCTGCAGACGGGATTTCGCGCGCAAGCTGTGCGCCGCGTCACATCATCGTAGTCGGACATGGCATGGTGGGCCACCGGTTCGTCGAGGCGCTCCGCGCCCGCGACACCGAGGGCCGTTGGCGCATAACGGTTTTCGCCGAGGAGACCGACGCCGCCTATGACCGCGTGGGGCTGACCTCCTACACCGAAAGCTGGGACCGCAAGCTGCTCGCGCTGCCCGGCAACGAGTACGCGGGCGACGACCGGGTCCGGCTGGTGCTGAACCAGCGGGTCACCGAAATCGACCGCGCGACAAAGTCGGTGCTCACCGCCGACGGGCGGCGCCACGACTACGACACCCTGGTCCTGGCGACCGGCTCCTACGCGTTCGTGCCGCCGGTGCCCGGCCACGACCTGCCCGCCTGCCACGTGTACCGCACGCTCGACGACCTCGACGCCATCCGCGCCGACGCCCAGCGCGCGGCGCAAAGCTCACACGCGACCGCGGGCGTGGTCATCGGTGGCGGCCTGCTGGGGCTGGAGGCCGCAAATGCGCTGCGCCAGTTCGGGTTGCGGACCCACGTCATCGAGATGATGCCGCGACTGATGGCGCAGCAGATCGACGAGGCCGGCGGCGCGCTGCTGGCCCGGATGGTCGGGGACCTGGGCATCTCCGTGCATGTCGGCACCGGCACCGAGTCGATCGAATCGGTCGACCACCCGGACGGGTCGACGTCGGTGCGGGTGCGCCTGACCGGCGGGCAGGTGGTCGACGCCGGCCTGGTGATCTTCGCGGCCGGGATCCGGCCGCGCGACGAACTGGCGGTCGCCGCCGGGCTGACGCGCGCCGAGCGCGGCGGTGTGCTCACCGACGTGTCCTGCCGGACAAGCGATCCCGACATCTACGCGATCGGCGAGGTCGCCGCGATCGGCGGCCGGTGCTACGGCCTGGTGGGTCCGGGCTACACCTCGGCCGAGGTGGTGGCCGACCGCCTGCTGGACGGCGTCGCGGAGTTCGGCGAGGCGGACCTGTCCACGAAGCTGAAGCTGCTGGGCGTCGACGTCGCCAGCTTCGGTGACGCGATGGGCGTCACCGAGAACTGCCTCGAGGTCGCCGTCAACGACGCGGTGAACCGGACGTACGCGAAGCTGGTGCTCTCCGACGACGCCAAGACCCTGCTCGGGGGCGTCCTGGTCGGCGACGCCTCCTCCTACGGGGTGCTGCGGCCGATGGTCGGCAGCGAGCTGCCCGGGGATCCGCTCGCGCTGATCGCGCCGGCCCAATCCGGCGGCGGCGAGGCGTTGGGCATTGGGGCGCTGCCGGATTCGGCCCAGATCTGCTCGTGCAACAACGTCACCAAGGGCGATCTGAAGTGCGCGATCGCCGACGGCTGCGCCGATGTGCCCTCGCTGAAGTCGTGCACCTCGGCCGGGACGTCGTGCGGGTCGTGCGTGCCGCTGCTCAAGCAGCTGCTGGAAGCCGAGGGCGTCGAGCAGTCCAAGGCGCTGTGTGAGCACTTCAGCCAGTCGCGCGCCGAGCTTTTCGAGATCATCTCCGCCACCGAGCTGCGGACCTTCTCCGGACTGCTGGAGCGCTTCGGTCGCGGAAAGGGTTGCGACATCTGCAAACCCGTGGTCGCCTCGATCCTGGCGTCCACCGGTTCGGACCACATCCTCGAGGGCGAGCAGGCGTCGCTGCAGGACTCCAACGACCACTTCCTGGCCAACATCCAGAAGAACGGCAGCTACTCGGTGGTGCCGCGGGTCCCCGGCGGCGACATCAAGCCCGAGCACCTGATCCTGATCGGCCAGATCGCCCAGGACTTCGGCCTTTACACCAAGATCACCGGGGGCCAGCGCATCGACCTGTTCGGCGCGCGGGTGGACCAACTGCCCGAGATCTGGAAGCGCCTGGTCGACGGCGGCATGGAATCCGGGCACGCGTACGGCAAGGCGCTGCGCACGGTGAAGAGCTGTGTGGGCACCGACTGGTGCCGTTACGGGCAGCAGGATTCGGTGCAGCTGGCCATCGACCTCGAACTGCGCTACCGCGGCCTGAGGGCGCCGCACAAGATCAAGATGGGCGTCTCGGGTTGCGCGCGGGAGTGCGCCGAAGCCCGCTCCAAGGACGTCGGCGTCATCGCCACCGAAAAGGGCTGGAACCTCTACGTCGGCGGCAACGGCGGGATGACCCCGAAGCACGCGCAGCTGCTGGTCAGCGACCTCGACACCGAGACGCTGGTCCGGTACGTCGATCGGTTCGTCATGTACTACATCCGCACGGCTGACCGGCTGCAGCGCACCGCGCCGTGGGTCGAGTCGCTCGACGGCGGTCTGGACCACGTGCGCGAGGTCGTCTGCGAGGACTCACTGGGCCTGGCAGCCGAATTCGAGGCCGCGATGGAGCGGCACGTGCGCAACTACAAGTGCGAATGGAAGGGGGTGCTCGACGACCCGGACAAGCTCTCGCGCTTCGTTTCGTTCGTCAACGCCCCCGACGCCGTCGATTCGACGGTGACGTTCACCGAGCACGCCGGGCGCAAAATCCCTGTGTCCATTGGCATGCCGACGGTTCGCGAGCACAACTCCGAAGGAACGAGGAAGGTATCATGACGCTTCTCAACGACATTGCCGTGTGGACGAGCGCGTGCGCGTACGACCACCTCATTCCGGGCCGCGGCGTCGGCGTGCTGCTCGACGACGGTTCCCAGGCCGCGTTGTTCCGGCTCGACGACGGGTCCGTGCACGCGGTGGGCAACGTCGACCCGTTCTCCGGGGCGGCCGTGCTGTCCCGCGGCATCGTCGGCGACCGCGGAGGCCGCGTCACGGTTCAGTCGCCCATTCTCAAGCAGGCGTTCTCGCTCGAAGACGGTTCCTGCCTGGACGATCCGAGCGTTTCGGTGCCGGTGTACCCGGTGCGGATCACCGCAGACGGCTTCGTGCAGATCGCCCGCGACGCCGAGGCCCGGGCGGCCTGAGCGCGCGACCGCTCACCGGGTGATGTCGCCGACCAGGTAGCGCTGCATCGTCGGACCGATCGCGTCGACCAGCGCGTCCACCGACATCGAGTGCAGCGGCTCGGAGCGGATGCCGTAGCGCATGATGCCCAGGCCCACGAGCTGGGAGGCGCACAACGAGGCCCGCGTGGCCGCCTTGTCGGCGCCGAGGATTTTCAGCAGCGGGCCGAAGACCGGGCCCACGAAATTGCTTTGGACGATTTCGGCGGTCTTGGCCATGCCCGTGGACGCGACGGCGCTGGCCGCGAACGGCCCACCCCCGGCGGCATCCCAGGTGGTGATCAGCATCGTCAGGGTCCGGCGGCCGATTTGATTGACCCCTCCGGTGACGAGCCGGTCGATGAATTCCGGTGTGCCGAACGGCAAACGCAGCGCCTTGGCGACCGGATCAAGGATGCCACGCGACGGCTCTTCGCGACGGGGCATGGTGCCAGGATCGCCGGTTCGAGCCCAAAGATCAAGGAATTGGCCGTAACGCGCGCGCGTGGGTGACCTGTTGGGGGGCCGATCGACGCGACGCATGCCGGGCGGTGGCGGCCAGGGCGGGCGGCAGGGCGCGGCGGAATCGGTTCGCGATCAGGCGCGCCAGGCAGGGATGGGTGCCCAGCGGTTGACTGACCAGGTCGGCGCCGCAGTCGTGCAGCCGTTGTTGGAACAGGCCGTCGGCCAACAGGTAGGAGGCGACCACGACGCGTCCACCGCGGCGCCTCGCCCGGTCGACCGACTCGTGCAGTTGCGGGTCCCCGGTGGCCGCGAACGCCAGGCTCACCCGCGACCCGGTGAGCGCCGACAACAACGTCGCCGTGGTGTGCAGGTCGGCGCGGGCGTTGTCGTCCGAGGTTCCCGCGGCCGCCAGAATCACCGAATCACCCGGCCGCCAACCGCATTTCAGCAGCTGATCGCCGACGATCCGCGCGACCTGCCCGCTCGGGCCCAGCGCGGGGGTGACGGTCACGTTCGGATGACCGCTGATCGCGACGTGGGCGGGCAGGTCGGCCCGGACGTGATATCCGCGCGACAGGAACGCCGGCACCACGATGGCCGGCCGGCCGGCGGCCTTCGCTGTGGCCAGCACCTCGCTGGGGGTGGGTCCCACCACGTCGACGAACGCCACGTCGACCGGGCTGCGGACGAGCGTACTCACCTGTGCCGCAAGGTCTTCGACCATCGCCACGCCGCCGGGCCTGCGGGTGCCGTGCGCCACCAGGATCAGTGCCATGGGGATTCGTCCGGATGGTCGATCGCGAGCCGGTAGCCACGCTTGACCACCGTCGCGATGATGTTCTTGTCGCCCAGCGCCGTTCGCAGCCGCAGCACGGCCGTGTCGACGGCGTGGGGATCGTTGCTGTTGCCGGGAAGCACCCGCAACAGGTCGTTGCGCGCGACGACGTCGCCGGGGCGCTCCGCCAGCGCGCGCAGCGTCGCCATTCCCGATCCCGACAGGGACCGCGGCGAACCGTCGACCAGCACGCAGGTCCCGCGGATCTCCATCTCGTGGCCGGCCGCCCGGATGGTGGTCGAGCGAAGGGTCGGGAGCTCCTGGGCGATGTGACGGGCCAACGCCCCCAACCGCATTCGCTCGGGCGACGACGTGGGGACCCCGGCGCGGAGCAGGGGCTGCGCGGTGACCGGGCCCACGCACATCGCGTGCACGTCGCTGCGAAGTGCTTGCAGCAGTTGTTCTTCGACGCCCAACTCGCGGCTGCGCTCCAGCAGCGCCGCGCCCGCGGGCGCCGAGGTGAAGGTCACCGCGTCGAACTGCCGCCGGGCGACCGAGGTGACGAGTTGGTCGAAGTCGCCGCCGGCCGGCGTTGGTTTCCAGCGATATACGTGGATGGGGACCACCTGGGCGCCCGCGGACCGCAACCCGTTGAGGAATTCCGGGAACGGGTCCCAGGTGTCGGCCGCGCCGTGCAGCTGGACCGCGACCCGCTTTCCGGCGATATCCGATTCGAGCAGGTAGCGCAGGACCTCGCTCGACGATTCGGACCTGGGCGACCACTCCTCATGCAGTCCGGCGGCGCGCAAGGCGCCGGTCGCCTTCGGCCCGCGGGCCACGATCCGCGCCCGAGACAGGGACGCCAGCAACTGGGTGGCCAGTCCCCAGCCGTCGGCCGCGGCGACCCAGCCGCGGAAGCCGATGCCGGTGTGCGCCACCAAGATATCGGGAGGCTCGGCGATGACCGCTTCGGTGTGGCGGTGCAGTTCTTCGTCTTCGGGCAGCGCGATGAGGTTGATGGCCGCGGCGCTGGACACCTCCGCGCCGTTGCGGCGCAGCAACGCGCACAGCTCTTCGGCCCGGTTCGCCGACGTCACGGCGATCCGGTAGCCGGTCAGCGGCGCGGAGTCTGGTGGGGCCAGTTGGGGGGCCATATGAAGTGTGTATGCCTGCGACATTTCGGTTGCGTTACCGGGCAATTGCTGTGGCATTGCCCGTGTTGCGAGTCCGCTCACACACGGGCGGCCTCGGCTTCCGCCCGCGCCCCGGAGCGGCCCGGGGCCGTGACGGGACGCCGGACGTAGACCATCCAGGTCATGATCGCCGCGCCGACGTAGGAAGCCAAAAACGCCCAATACGCCGCCGTTTCGGTACCGGTGCTCAGGTAGGACTGCCGCAGCGCCAGGTTGATTGCCACGCCGCCGAACGCGCCGACCGCGGAGCAGATGCCGATCAGCGATCCCGACTGCGCGCGCGCCCAACGACGACGGTCGTCTTCGCTCATGGCCAGCCCGCGACTGCGGGCCTCGTAGACCGTCGGGATCAACTTGAACACCGACCCGTTTCCCATGCCGGACAGGACGAACAGCACCATGAAGCCGGCGACGCAGCCGATCATGCTGACGGAACGTGTTACGGCCTGCTGGTCCTCGAGGGCGCTGATGGTGACCAACAGCGCGGCCGCCAGGGTCATCCCGGCGAGGACGCCAAGCGTGACGCGGCTGCCGCCGATGCGGTCGGCCAGCCGCCCCCCGTAGATGCGCGCCACGGAGCCCAGCAGGGGGCCGACGAAGGCGACCTGGGCGGCGTGCAGCGCGGCGTGCTTGGCGGTTTCCCCGCTTTCCAGGAAGTGGACCTGCAGCACCTGCCCGAAGGCGAAGGAGAACCCGATCCAGGAGCCGAAGGTGGCGATGTAGAGCAGCGAGATGACGTGGGTGTCGCGCTCGAACAGGATCGAGCGCATGGTGCGCAGCTGGGTGCCGTGGTGGACGTTGTCCATGACCAACGCGGCCGCGATCCCCACGGCGACGAGCAAGACCAGGTAGATCGCGCACACCCAGTACGGGGCCTGGTGCCCGGCGGTGGCCAGCACCAGCAGGCCGATCAGCTGGATCACCGCGACGCCGAGGTTGGCGACGCCGGCGTTGACCGCCATCGCGGCGCCCTTGAGGCGCTGCGGGTAGAAGGCGTTGACGTTGGCCAGCGAGGCCGCGTAGTTGCCGCCGCCCAGCCCCGTCAGCGCGGCGCACAGCACGAAGAGCCACAGGGGCAGGCCGGGGTTGGCCAACAGGGCGATCGTGCCCGCCGTCGGGATCACCAGCACGAAGGCCGAGAACGTCGTCCAATTGCGACCGCCGAAGGCGGCGATGCCCAGGGTGTAGGGGATCCGGGCGCAACCACCGACCAGGGTGGCCACCGCGCCCAGCAGCAGCTTGTCGCCCGCGGAGAAACCGTAGACGGCGCCCGGCATGAACAGCGCCATGACGGGCCACAGCGTCCAGATCGAGAAGGCCACGTGGTCACCCGCGATGGTGCCGAGCAGATTGCGCCGGGCGATCTTCTTGTTCCCGGCATCCCAGGCCGCCGCGTCTTCGGGATTCCAGTCCGCGATGCGATGGTTGCGGTGCGGCGAAATCACCTGGGCGCGTTGGCATATGGACGCTGCGCGTGCGTGCATACCGATCCCTCTCTTTGGAAGCAGTTCGGGGTCTGGCCAGCGACGCGCGTGGGCGTCCCGCATGAAGGGGCATGCCCCGCCGTAGGTTTCCGATGCTCACATCTAGGACGCGAGCGGGTCAACCGGAATCGGCCGATATGGGCTGTTAGTTGATTACCAGTTATCTGGTAAGTCCCTGAAGGGTGCCGGCGCGCGCGAATGCCGATCGCCGCCAAGTGATCTCACGCCGGTGCGTCGGACTTTGTGAGCTGTCCTACAGTCGAACGCCGGAATTGCGTTAGCCGAACGGCCAACTCGCGACGCCGGCCCCGGCCACGGCGCCGACCGGGGTACGCGGCCGCGCCCAGTGCAGCCGCACCGACTGGCCGGGCCGCACCTGGGCGACCTTGTCGACGTCCTCGTCGATCACCACACCCACCACCGGATAGCCACCGGTGACGGGGTGGTCCGGACCGAGGATCACCGGTAAACCGTTGGGCGGCACCTGGATTGCGCCACGGGTGGCACCCTCGCTGGGCAGCTGCCGGTCCGGGTGGAGGCATTGCAGGGGACGGCCGACCAACCGCATCCCCACCCGGTCGCTGCGATCGGACGCCACCCAAGCGGTGCGCACCAGCGCGTCGGGGTCGAGGAACCAGTCGTCGCGCGGCCCGGGCACCACGGACAGCTCGACGACGCCGCCGGTGATGGCCGCCACCGGCGCCTGGTCCAACTCGGGGTAGTCCGCGGTGTGCTCGCCGATCGGCAGCCGGTCCCCGGCCCGCAGGGGTGAGGGCCCGATGGCCGACATGACGTCGTAGCTGCGCGAGCCCAGCACCGGCTCCACGCAGATCCCGCCGCGGACCGCGAGGTAGCTTCGCAGCCCCGCCCGCGGGGCGCCCAAAGAGATCACCTGACCGTCGCGCACGTGCTGAATGCTGTTGGTGCCGAACTCGATTCCGTCGACGGTCGGATCGGTGTCGGCGCCCGTCACCGCGATGTCGACGTCGCTGCCCCGGACCCTGGTCGCGAACCCGCCGAACGTCACCTCCACGGTGGCGCGGTCGTCGGGGTTGGCCACCAGCCGATTGGCCAGTTTGTGCGCTCGCCGGTCGGCGGCCCCGGACCGGCTGACGCCGAGGTGGGCCAGTCCCGGCCGGCCGAGGTCTTCGACGACGGCGAACGGCCCGGTGCGCAGGATCTCCAGGACTGCCACGACTGCCTCCTTGAATGGTGCGGCCCGGTTGGGCTAGACGGCCCGGAACTGAACCCACATGCCTTGCATCAGCAACGCAGGGTCCGGGCGCTGCAGGTCCCACAGGACCGCGTCGGTGTGGCCGATGAGTTGCCACCCGCCGGGGGATTGCCGGGGATAGATCGCGCTGAATTCTCCGGCGAGGGCGACGGATCCGGCCGGCACGGCGGTCCGCGGCTCGGGACGCCGGGGCACCCGCAGGCGCGGGTCGCCGTCGACCAGGTACGCGAAACCGGGTGCGAATCCGCTGAATCCGACCCGCCACAGGGTGGCGGTGTGGGCGTCGATCACCTGCGGGATGGTCAGCCCGGTGTGGCCGGCGACCTCGGCGAGGTCGGGGCCGTCGTAGACCACGTCGATCACCACGTCGGCGCCGCGCTCGGACGGGGCCGGTGGCGTGGCGGTGACGCGCATCGCGTGCAGCCTCCGGCGGACGACGCCCTGGCGGCGTGGGCCGTCCAGCTTCACCAGCACGGTGCGGGCGGCCGGCACGACATCGACCACGCCCGCGATCGGCTCGGAGCGCAGCGCGGCGGTCCACGCCAAAACCTCTGCGGCACTGCCACATTGCACCATCAGCGCCCGGTCGCCGTAGTCCAGGACGGTGTTGCCGGCCAGCTCGGTCGGCAGTTCGTGGGCCAGGTCGCCGCTAAGGTCCGTCACGCTCATTACTCGACGGTAACCCCGGGATCGGGGCTCGTGCGAGGGGCGGCGGCGGGATTTTCGAGCACTGCCAGAGCTGCCTTAGCAAACGCTCAAACAGCCAGGATGCGCGCGAGCGGCTAGCCCAGGATTTTGGTGAGCAGCGGGGGCAGTTGGTCGGCGACGAGGGGGTAGCTCAGCGGTGAGGCGAAGGCGATCGCGCCGGCTTGCTCCGCGGTGGTGAAGATGTGGCGGTTCTGCGCGGTGGTCAGTGACCCGGCCACCTCGGGGTCGGCCAGCAGGGCCTTCTGATCGTCGGGGTTGCGGGTCGTCCAGATCACCACGTCGGCCGAATCGAGCACGGACTTGATGTGATCGCGCGGGATGACGGCGCGCTGATCGGTGCCGAACGGTTTGATGGTGTCGGCGATGACCAGCCCCATCTGGTTCAGGAAATCCGTGCGCCAGCCCGCCATGGTGGCCACGACGGTCCCCTGCCACAGCGCGCCGTGCATCAGCAGCGCCTTCTTGCCGGTCCACTGCGGGTTTCTCTTGCCGACGTCGGTGAACTTCTGGTCGACACCGTCGACCAGCGACTTCATCTGGTCCGCCTGGAACACGGCCTGCCCGACGGCGGCGGCCTGCTCCTTCCACGGTTCGAAGAAGGCGTCGCCCCCCGATTGCGCGACGGTCGGGGCGATCGCGGACAGTTTCTGATAGGTGTCGGCGTCGAGGCCGGCGTTGACGGCCACGATCAGGTCCGGTTTCAGCCCCGCGATCTGGTCGACCGGGATGCCGTTGTCCAGGTTCAGCACCACCGGCCGCGCGCCGCCGAGCTTGGGCGCGGCCCACGGCCAGACCGCGAACGGCTGGTCACCGAACCAGTTGGTCACCGCGATCGGCACCACACCGACGGCGAGGAGGTCGTCCTGCTCGGTGAAGCCGGCGCTGACGACGCGCTTGGGCGGCTCTTTGATGACGGTCTGACCGAACAGGTGGGTGAGGGTCACCGATCCCGGCGTGGCTCCCGGTGCGGATTTGTTTGACGAGCACCCCGCCGAAAGCGCCGAGGACCCGGCCAGCGCGGCGACGCCGGAAGCCCCTGCGAGCTGCAAGAATCCCCGTCGATTCCATCCCTGTCGCATCGCGTGAGAGTATCGCGTTCCGCCACCCGGCGGCTCGCGTTGCAGAGTTCTGACAAACGCGCCCGCCCCGTTGCGATTTCTGCGTATCGCCCGCGTAACTGTGCACACCCGGACCGGTAACAGTGCCTCTCTAGCGTCAAGTGGTCACCGCCCGCGCCTACCCACAAGGGAGTCCCACCAGATGACCACGACCCTCAGCCCGGCATCGCAGCCCGCGCCGACGCGCGAGCGTCCTGCCGGACGGCACTGGATCGACGACTGGCGACCCGAAGACCCGGAGTTCTGGGAGGCAACCGGCAAGCCGATCGCCCGCCGCAACCTGATCTTCTCGATCTTGGCCGAGCACGTCGGGTTCAGCGTGTGGATGCTGTGGAGCATCGTCGTGGTGCAGATGACCGCGGGCGCGCACGGGCTGCCCGCCGCGTCCGGCTGGGCGCTGACCCCCAGCCAGGCGCTGTGCCTGGTCGCCGTCCCCAGCGGGGTGGGCGCCTTCCTGCGGCTGCCGTACACCTTCGCGGTGCCGATCTTCGGTGGCCGCAACTGGACGACCATCTCGGCGGCGCTGCTGCTGATCCCGTGCCTGCTGCTGGCCTGGGCGGTGAGCCATCCCGGCATCCCGTTCGCGGTCCTGGTGGCGGTCGCGGCGACCGCCGGCTTCGGCGGCGGCAACTTCGCCTCGTCGATGGCCAACATCTCCTTCTTCTACCCGGAGAAGGACAAGGGCTGGGCGCTGGGCCTGAACGCGGCCGGCGGCAACGTCGGCGTCGCCGTTGTGCAGAAGATCATCCCGCCCGTCGTCGTCGCCGGCGGCGGGGTGGCCCTGGCGCGCGCCGGACTGTTCTACGTGCCGCTGGCCGTCGTGGCCGCCGTGTGCGCGTTCGGATTCATGAACAACCTGAGCGAGGCGAAGGCCGACGTGAAGCCGGTGTGGCAGTCGCTGCGCCACCCCGACACCTGGGTCATGTCGCTGCTCTACATCGGCACGTTCGGGTCCTTCATCGGCTACTCGGCCGCCTTCCCGACCCTGCTCAAGACGGTGTTCGGCCGCGGCGACATCGCGCTGACCTGGGCCTTCCTCGGCGCCGGCATCGGGTCGGTGATCCGGCCCCTCGGCGGCAAGCTGGCCGACCGGATCGGCGGGGCGCGCATCACCGCCGCCAGCTTCGCGCTGTTGGCCCTCGGGGCGGCGGCCGCGCTGTGGTCGGTGCGGGCGGTCAACCTGCCGGCGTTCTTCGCCAGCTTCATGTTCTTGTTCGTCGCCACCGGCATCGGCAATGGCTCGACCTACCGGATGATTTCGCGGATCTTCAAGATCAAGGGCGAGCTGGCCGGCGGCGATCCGGACACCATGGTGCAGATGCGGCGCCAGGCCGCCGGCGCGCTGGGCGTCATCTCGGCGGTGGGCGCCTTCGGCGGCTTCATCGTGCCGCTGGCCTACGCCTGGTCGAAGTCGGAGTTCGGCAGCATCGAGCCGGCGCTGCGGTTCTACATCGCGTTCTTCCTCGCCCTGCTGGGCGTCACCTGGTACTGCTACCTGCGCAGGCACAACGCGATAACCCGGGTCGGGATCTAATTACGGCTGCTGCTTGCCGCTGTAGTTGGCCCAGGGGCTGTAGTCGGCGATCAGCTCCTCCTGCGGCGGCCGCTGGTCCTCAGGAACGTGCTGCAGGTTGATCCGGATCCGGTACCAGATCGAGCTGGGCCCGCGCATGCCGTCGACGAGGACGTCGACCGGCTGCAGCCGCTCGGCCGCCGCCGGATGGCGGCCGCGCCAGGTGTCCAGCGCCGCCATCGCCTCGTCCTTGGTCTTGGTGCGGGCGATCTCGATCAGGGGCATCGAGGATTGACGCCGGCCGCCGGTGCCCTTGTCGCGCTTGCCCGACCCTTTGGGCGCCCGCTCGGGAGGCCCCATCTCCTCGGCCAGCACCAGCAACCGGTCGAGGTCACCGACCGCGTCGTCCATTCCCTCCCAGGGGTCACCGATCTCGGCGAACCGCGCGGGCACGGTATCGATCGTGAACGCCTCGGGCCGGCACCCGGCGACCTCGTCCCAGTGCAGCGGGGTCGAGACCCGGGCGTCGGGCGTCGCCCGCACCGAATAGGCCGAGGCGACCGTGCGGTCCTTCGCGTTCTGGTTGAAGTCGACGAACACCCCCTCGCGTTCTTCCTTCCACCACCGGCTGGTCGCCGCCTCGGGCACGCGCCGCTCCACCTCCCGGGCGACGGTCTGCGCGGCCAGGCGCACCTGGCGGAACTCCCAGCGCCGGGCGATGCGGGCGTAGATGTGGAAGCCGCGCGACCCCGACGTCTTCGGCCACGGGGTCAGGCCGTAGTCCTCGAGCACCTCGCGCGCCACCAGGGCGACGTCCACGATGCGCCGCCAGGAGACCCCGGGCATCGGATCGAGGTCGACGCGCAGTTCGTCGGGATGATCGAGGTCGTCGGCGAGCACCGGGTGCGGATTCAGGTCGACGCAGCCCAGGTTGATCGCCCAGGCCAGCCCGGCGGCGTCGCGGATGACGGCCTCCGCCGCGGAAGTGCCTCGCGCGTAACGGAGTTCGGCGACGTCGACCCAGTCCGGCCGTTTCGCCGGCGCGCGCTTCTGGAACACCGCCTCTTCGGTGATGCCCTTGACGAAGCGCTTCAGGATCATGGGGCGCCCGGCCACGCCGCGCAGCGCGCCGTCGGCCACGGACAGGTAATAGCGGACCAGGTCGAGCTTGGTGTAGGGGCCCGATGTTTTGTGGCCGTCCGCGCGGGGGAACACGACCTTGTCCGGATGGGTGACGGTGACCTCGCGCCCGGCCACCTCCAGCAAAACCGGACGGGTCATGCGGTTCATGTTAATTCGCCAGAATTTCTGGCCGTGCTGAGACGGACGTCACATATGGTGGATTCCATGCCTAACCTCCTCGGCCTGCCCGGTCAGGCCTCCAAAGCGGTAGCAAAACTGCACCAGTACGTCGAGCGCGGCTCCGCCGAACTGCACTACGTGCGCAAAATCTTCGAGTCGGGCGCGTTCCGGATCGAGCCGCCGCAGAACTACGCCGCGATGGCGGCCGACATCTACAAGTGGGGCGAGTTCGGCATGTTGCCCGCCCTCAACGCGCGGCGCCATCCCGACCGCGCGGCGTGCATCGACGAAGAGGGCGAATTCTCCTACCGCGAACTCGACGAGGCGGCGCACGCGGTGGCCAACGCGCTGATCGAGAAGGGCGTCAAGGGCGGCGACGGCGTCGCCATCCTGGCCCGCAACACCCGCTGGTTCCTGATCGCCAACTACGGCGCCGCGCGGGTCGGCGCGCGCATCATCCTGCTCAACAGCGAATTCTCGGGTCCGCAGATCAAAGAGGTGTCCGAGCGCGAGGGCGCCAAGCTGATCATCTACGACGACGAGTACACCAAGGCCGTCAGCAAGGCCTCGCCGGAGCTGGGCAAGCTGCGGGCGCTGGGGACCAACCCGGATAGTGACGAGCCGTCCGGCAGCACCGACGAGACGCTGGCCGACCTGATCGAGCGCAGCAGCAAGGAGCCCGCCCCCAAGGCGGCCAGGCACGCCTCGATCATCATCCTGACCAGCGGAACCACCGGCACCCCGAAGGGCGCGAACCGCAGCACCCCGCCGACGCTGGCGCCGGTCGGCGGAATCCTGTCGCACGTCCCGTTCAAGGCCGGCGAAGTGACGTCGCTGCCGGCGCCGATGTTCCACGCGCTGGGTTATCTGCACGGCACGATCGCGATGTTCCTGGGCTCGACGCTGGTGCTGCGCCGCAAGTTCAAGCCGCCGCTGGTGCTGCAGGACATCGAGAAGTACAAGGTGACCGCGATGGTCGTCGTCCCGGTGATGTTGTCGCGGATCCTCGAAGCGGTCGAGAAGATGGACTCCAAGCCCGACCTGTCCAGCCTGAAGATCGTGTTCGTGTCGGGATCGGCGCTGGGGGCCGACCTGGCGGAGCGCTCGCTCAAGGACCTCGGCCCGGTGATCTACAACATGTACGGCTCGACCGAGATCGCCTTTGCGACGATCGCCGAACCCAAGCACCTGCAGTACAACTCGTCGACCGTCGGGCCGGTCGTCAAGGGCGTGCGCGTCAAGATCTACGACGACAACGGCAAGGAGGTGCCGCAGGGCGAGGTCGGCCGCATCTTCGTCGGCAACGCCTTCCCGTTCGAGGGCTACACGGGCGGGGGCAAGAAGCAGATCATCGACGGCCTGTTGTCGTCGGGCGACGTCGGCTACTTCGACGAGAACGGCCTGCTCTACATCAGCGGGCGTGACGACGAGATGATCGTCTCCGGCGGCGAGAACGTCTTCCCGGCCGAGGTCGAGGACCTCATCACCGGGCACCCCGACGTCGTGGAGGCCACCGCGATCGGCGTCGACGACAAGGAGTGGGGCCACCGCCTGCGCGCCTTCGTGGTGAAGAAGGACGGCGCGGACCTCGACGAGGACACCGTCAAGCACTACGTGCGCGATCACCTGGCCCGCTACAAGGTGCCGCGCGAGGTCATCTTCCTCGACGAGCTGCCGCGCAACCCCACCGGCAAGATCCTCAAGCGCGAGCTGCGCGAAATGGAGATCGAATAGGCCTCAGCGGCGTTCTTTGATGGCCCGGGTGATCTGGGCCGTGAGCTTCGGGTCGACCAGGAGTTGGTCGATCAGCGCGGTGAGCACCTCTTGCCCGGTCACGCGGGCGACGCCGAGCCGATCGGCCGCCTCGCGCTGCCAGATGTCGAGGGCCCGGTGAGTGGCGGCCGCCAGGTCGACGGTCCGGCGGGTCCGCTGGGTGCGCCCCGCCTGGTTGGCCGACGGCTCGCTGGCGATGCGCTGGCCGCGGGGCTGCCCGAGGCTGAGGCGCTCGGTCGGCGCGGCGTCTCCGGCGGGGCCGCCCGCCGGGGTGGGGGCGCGAAAGGATCCGGCGCTGGGTCCGTTGGGACTGGGCTTGAAGTTCACTTCGGTGTCTTCCTCCGTGAGTGCGGATCAGTAAATCAGCGCTCGTCGCCTATGTGTCAATACTGATTCTCTCACCGACGCCACCCTAAGTCGCGTCGCCGGGCCGCGGACGGCCCGGGTGGGACGCCGACGGATTTACGCGCGCCTGCGCGACGCCGGATGCAGGCGAAAGAGCAAATTCCTGCAAATAGCTGTCGCCGGTAAAAACAGGGCCAGGATTGCGGTCATCCGACGACCCGTAGTCGGTAATTCGGAGACGAATCAGTGGATCTGACAATGCGCACATTCGGACTTCAGTAAATACGGTAGGTTCGCGCAGTACATCAGTATACCGCGTATTACCTGCAGGTATTAGCCGATCACCCGTGCGCTGGCTCAGTATTCGCGGATAAATGAATTGCGTAAATAGGGATTGATCAGCGCGCGCTGGATTGGGCGCTATCACGTCGTTGTTGCACAATTCACACCACAAAGGCCCCGAATTCGCTTGTTTGCTTAGAAATGTCCGGTTAGCGTTTTAAGCATCGATATCAAGTCTTTGAAAGGAGCGCCCTCGATGATCTCGTCAGCATCGTTACGTGGCGCGGCCGTAGGTGTTGTGGGCGCCGGAGCCGTGGCGGGCGCGCTGCTCTTCGGCGGCGCCCCCGTGGCTTCGGCCGCCCCCGGGCCGAGTCACTCCACAAGCTTCGCCAGTGCCGGGCCGCAGAGCGGACCGGGCTTCATTCCCGAGCGCCCCGGCGGTCGTGGATGGGGTGGCCATGATGGTCGGGGACATGGCAATTGGGGTCACGGCGGCTGGGGGCACGGTGGCTGGGTCCACGGGCCCGGCTACTGGAAGCCCCAGCACTGGTGGAACTGGTGGTGGTGACCACCATCTCCGCGCGGTAGCCGGCCATCACCGACACGCCAACCCTCGGGATGGGCGGCCCGCGTATGGGGGGAACCATGCCGGCTTGACTCAGTCAGGCCGGCATGGCCCATTTCTGCGCCCGGTTACGGATCGCGCGGCAGGCCCAACAACCGTTCGGCGATGATGTTCAGCTGCACCTCGGACGTCCCGCCGTAGATGGTGGTCGCCCGGCTGGCCAGCAGGTACTCGCCCCATTTGCCGGGCAGTTGGTCGGTGTCGCCGATCGCGGCGTCGGTCCCGAAGGACGAGACCGCGAATTCGGCGTAACCCTGGCCGGTGCGCATCGACAACAACTTGGAGATCGCCGCCGACGGCATCGCGTCACCGCCGGCCAGCGTCAGCAGCGTGGAACGCAGGTTCAGCACCTTGGCCGCATGGCCCTCGGCAATCAACTGACCGGCGCGGTGCTGCGCGACCTGATCGAACTGCCCGTCACGAACGAACTCGACGAACTGCGACAGCGTGGCTAGGAAGTTCGCCTCGCTGCTGCCGATCGACACCCGCTCCGCGGTCAGCGTGTTGCGGCTGACCTCCCAGCCCCGGTTCACCTCACCGAGCACGCACTCGTCGGGCACGAACACGTCGTCGATGTAGACGGTGTTGAACATCGCGTTGCCGGTGAGCTCGCGCAGCGGCTTGACGTCGACGCCCTCGCTCTTCATGTCCAGCAGGAAGTACGTGATGCCGCTGTGTTTCGGCGCGCTGGGGTCGGTCCGTGCGAGCAGCGCACCCCACTGCGAGAACTGCGCGGCGGTCGTCCAGATCTTCTGGCCGGTGATGCGCCACCCTCCGTCGGTCCGGGTGGCCTTCGTGGACAGGCCGGCCAGATCCGAACCCGCGCCGGGCTCGGAAAACAGCTGACACCAGATCATCTCGCCGCGGAAGGTCGGCGGCAGGAACCGCTGCTTTTGCTCCTCGGTGCCGAACGCCACGATCGACGGGACGATCCAGGTGGCGATGCCGGTCTGGGGCCGCTTGACCCGCCCGGAGGCGAACTCCTGCGCGATGATGATCTGCTCCACCGGCCCGGCCGCCCGGCCCCACGGCTTGGGCAGGTACGGCAGCACCCAGCCGCCCTCGGCGATGGCGACCTTGCGTTGCTCGCGCTCGATCTCCTTGAGCGCCGCCACTTCAGCCCGGATCTCCGCCCGCAGCTTCTCGGTCTCGGGATCGAGGTCGATGTCGACCGCGCGCATCCCGGTGGTGGTCGCGGTGTCGACCACCTTTTGCGGGTAGTCCGAGCTGCGGCCGAAGGAGGCGGCCAACATCAGCGCCCGGCGGTAGTACACGTTCGTGTCGTGCTCCCACGTGAAGCCGATCCCACCGTGCACCTGGATGCAATCCTGCGCGCACCGTTGAGCGGCCGCCGGCGCCAGTGTCGCCGCCACGGCGGCGGCGAACTCGACGTGGGAACCCGCGGTGTCCCAACGGTTTTCGCGGGCCTCGTCGATCGCGCGGGCGGCATCCCACACCGCAGCCGTGGCCCGCTCGGTGTCGGCGATCATCTCGGCGCACTTGTGCTTGATGGCCTGGAATTGGCCGATCGGCCTGCCGAACTGCTCGCGGATCTTGGCGTAGCTCGACGCGGTGTCGGTCGCCCAGCGCGCCACGCCGATGGCTTCGGCGGACAGCATCGTCGTCATCAGCGCGTGCGCGGTGCCCATGCTCAGGTTCGTCAAGACGACGTCGTCGCCGACCTCCACGGCGTTGGCCCGCACGTCGGCGATGGGCCGCAACGGGTCCAGGCTTTTCACCGGCTCGATCTCGAGCTGGTCGGCGCGCAGCACCACCCACGCCTCGCCGCTGTCGATCGCGACGGGCAGCACCAGCAGCGACGCCTGCGCGGCGGCGGGGACCGCGCGGAGCTCGCCGCGGATCACCAGAGAACTGCCCTGCCGGGTGGCGGTCAGCGCGCAGCAATTCAGGCCGTAGGCGGCGATCTCGGCGCCGGATGCCAGCCCGGCGAGCACCTTGGCGTCCGGGTCGTGCGCGGAGATCAATGCGCTGGCGATCGCGGACGGAACGAAGGGGCCCGGCACCGCCCCGTAGCCGAATTCCGCGAGCACGATGGCCAACTCGAGAACGCCGAAGCCCTGCCCGCCGACGGATTCCGCCAGATGAACGCCCTGCAGGCCCTGCTCGGCCGCGGCCTGCCAGTACGGCGGCGGGTTCTGGACCTCCGTCTCCATCGCCTCGTGCAGCGTCTCGGACGGGGCGATGCGCGCCACCAGCGCTCGCACGGAATCGGCCAGTTCTTGATGCTCGGGATTTATCGCGATCGGCATTGGTCGCCTTCCGTTGCTGCAGGACGCCGTCTCGGCCAAGTACCTTCCAAGCTAACAACCAGTCGGTTGGTTGACGACATCACCTACCGCCACCGCTTGCCGATCCATCCGGCGATGATGTCGGCCTGCTCGCTGCGGGCCCCGGGGGTGGTGAAGTAGTGATCGGTGTCCACCGAGGCCCGGGTCTTGTCCGCGCCGGCGAGGGCGTCGAAGATGCGTTGCGCGTCAGAGGGAAACACCCCGGTGTCGGCGTCGGCGTTGATCACCAGGGCCGGACACCGGATCCGGGCCAGGTGCGGCTCGGCCCGGGTCTGGGCCACCCGCAGGCTCCACATGCCCAGCCAGTTGCGCAGCGTGCACGCCGCCGCGATGCCGTGCGCCGAGCGGTTCGCCTTGGCCGGGACGCCCGCATAGCACATGTTGGGCTGCCGGTTGGTCGGCTCGATGCCGGGATCGACCATGCGCGGGTCGGCCCAGGTGCGCATCACCGAAAACGGGCGATCGGAAAACCCCGCCGCGCGAACGCGTTTGAGCTCTCTTTCGGCCCAGTCGGTGATGGCGTGATTGCGCGCGACCTGCGCGCTGCGGTACCGGGCGAGGAACTCCGCGGTGTAGGGCGGCCCATTGCGCCCGTTGAACAGGTCGAGGTCGGCGTCGGTGGCGACGGGATCGTTCTCGTCGACGACGGCGGCGTCCATCCAGGCGGTGAGCACTTCGGGTCGCCCGGGGTGGGCGGCGGTGGCCACGTAGCCGTCGGCGGCCGGCAACTCGGTCACCCCGGCCGCGGGGCGCATTCCTTCCAGCGGGGTCACGTT
Organism: Mycobacterium sp. 3-98; assembly: GCF_035918355.1. NCBI lineage: Bacteria > Bacillati > Actinomycetota > Actinomycetes > Mycobacteriales > Mycobacteriaceae > Mycobacterium > Mycobacterium sp. 3-98. The sequence continues at coordinate 880,209 of NZ_CP142360.1, forward strand.
CGGCTCGACGGCCTGGGACTGGTAGGCGGCCATCAACGACCCCCCGCCCGAGTTGCCCAGCAGCACAACGGTATCCACGCCCTGCACCTCGCGTAGCCAGCGCACCCCCACCCCGATGTCCACCAGCGCGTGGTCGAGCAGGAAGCTGCTTTCGAAGCCGCGGAACCTGGTGTTCCAGCCGAGGAAGCCGATGCCGCGAGTGGCCATGTAGTCGGCGAGGTAGTGCTCGGAGAAGTCGATCTGGTAGTGCGCCGCGATCATCGCCACCTTGGGCTTGCGTCCCACCCCCCGGTGATACAGCCCCTGGCAGGGGTGCCCGCCGGCGCCGGCGCGCCCGGCCGTAGGCGACGGCAGCCCGACGAACTCGCGGATGACTCCGGCACCGGTGCGACGAGTCAATTCAGCGGTCCCCCTCAGTGGCGTAGATGGCCCGGTAATAGATGTTGGCCAGGGTTTGGATGCAGGCCTCGTCGTCGGGTTCCCCGCAGCGTGCCGAACCGAGCTGGATGTAGCAGAACTGGTTGAACATCGCCACGATCGCCTCCGCGATCAGCTGCGGGTCGTCGTCGCGGCAACGGCCCTCGGCCTGCGCGCGACGGACCGATTCGGCGATGAAAGAAATTGGTATCGAGCAGATTTCGGCCCAGTACTGGGCGAAGTCGTCGTTGATCATCGCCAGCTGTGACACGCTGATCACCTCGGCGAGCCGGTTGCGGTAGGTGTGCCAGTGCGCGGCGGCCGCCCCGTACGCGCGCTCGCGATCGGTCAACCCGTGCTGGGTCACCGCCAGCGCGCGCTGGTTGGCCTCGTCGCGGAAGCGCAGCGCCCATTGGCGCACCATCGCCTCTTTGGACTCGTAGTAGTTGTAGAAGGACGCCGCCGAGCGGCCGGCCTCCGCGGCGATGTCGGCGATGGTCGTGGCCAGGACGCCTTTGCGCGCGATGACGGTCCGGGCGGCCAGATCGATCGCGGCCTGCGTCCGCCTGCCGCGATGCGTGGGCAGCTCCGAGGGGGGCCCGCTCCGGTCAGCAGGGGATGCCGCGGTGGACACCGGCGCACCTCCCTGGGCCAAAACTGAATCTGATGTTAGATTCAGATTCGGATCTTGGCCAGGCTCGTCGAGCCGGGAACCGAGGGGAGCCGCACGATGATCAAGCCGCACAACACCAACGCGGAATTCGAACTCGGCGGGATCAATCATGTCGCGCTGGTGTGCTCGGACATGGCCAAAACCGTCGACTTCTACAGCAACATCCTGGGCATGCCGCTGATCAAGTCGCTCGATCTGCCCGGCGGGGCGGGCCAGCACTTCTTCTTCGACGCCGGCAACGGCGACTGCGTCGCCTTCTTCTGGTTCGCCGACGCCCCCGACCGGGTGCCGGGCATTTCGTCGCCGGGCGCCATCCCCGGCATCGGCGACATCACCAGCGCGGTCAGCACGATGAACCACCTGGCCTTCCACGTGCCGGCCGAGAAGTTCGACGCCTACCGCCAGCGACTCAAGGAAAAAGGGGTGCGGGTCGGGCCGGTGCTCAACCACGACGAGAGCCCCATGCAGGTCTCGGCGACCGTGCATCCCGGCGTCTATGTGCGCTCGTTCTATTTCCAGGATCCCGACGGCATTACCCTTGAGTTCGCCTGTTGGGTGAAGGAATTCGAAAGCGGCGACGCGAAGGCCGTGCCCAAGACCGCCGCGGACCGCCGGCCCCCGGTGGGCGCCGGTCACTGATCGCGCCGCTGCTCCGCGAGTCGGAGAATGCAAGGTATGACCGACGGCATTTTGACCGACGAACAGATCGCCGCGCTTACCCCCGGGCAGCGCCGCGACCTCATCTCCCGGCTGGAGCGGCCCCTCGGCGAGGTCATCGACCCGGACTTCCTGGACCGGGTGCGCCGCGTCCGGCTGAGTCTGATGATCGGCGGTTCCATCGCGATGGTTCCCTGGCTGGGGTACCTGGCGATGACGCTGCCCGAGAAGTACGTCGCCCACAACTGGCCGGTCACCTGGATCGGCTTCGATGTGCTGCTGGTCGCCTTCATGCTGACGACGGCCGCGCTGGGGTATCTGCGCCGCCAGCTGCTGGTGCTCGCCGCGTTCACCACCGGGGTGCTGCTGATCTGCGACGCGTGGTTCGATCTCATGACCGCGGGCCCCAAGGACGTGTGGCTGTCGGTGATCACCGCGCTGCTGATCGAGGTGCCGCTGGCGATCTTCATGATCTTCAGCGCCATGCGCATCCTGCGGCTCACCATGATGCGTTTGTGGCTGCTGCGTCCCGGCATGCGCCTCTGGGAGCTGCCGCTGTTCCCGTGAGGCGGTGCGGGTTTGGCCCGCGCACCGGCTCGAGGGCCGGACAACTGTATCCCGAGTTGTGGGCGTAGCGGGCCGAATCGGCGATAAGTCGTCGCGAATCGACCCCGCCCGGCGTGGCCAGGGCCGTTGAGGGGGAAAAGATTACTGCACCGCCGGCGATCTCGCGGCGGAATTCGAGTCTTGACAAAACCGCGAAATCTTCGCCTGCGTCAGCTAGCGTCCACAGCAGCGACATAGGGGTATGAGCGGCGGGGTAGTTCACCAACACAGGCGAAAGTCCGTCGGACAATTTCAAGCGCGACACACATCGACGATCCTCGAAAAGCCAAGCGCCAACCGCACTTCCAGCACCCCCAGACCGCCCCGCAAACGTCGTCGTCTCACAGCACAAGGACTCGAGGAAATGGTCGCACTCGGAAATATCAACGAATGGCACCCGCCGCACGGCCCGGTCACCATGTGGATGGCCGCACCCGACGCACGCGAAGCGGCCCGCGCCGCACGGCGAAGCGACCTGGCGCCGAGTTACCAACAGAATCAACACCTCTGGGCCTCCTACCAAGGCAAGGCCATGAACCGCCAGCTGCCCCGTCTGATGATCGTCGCGTGGGACATCCCCGGCACCTGCGACATTGCGGCGATGACGGCGACGATCAACGCCCACGTTCGCCGCCAGGACACCTATCACAACTGGTTCGAGTACGACAACGGCACGTTCGTGCGCCGGGTGATCGACGATCCCGAAGCGATCGAGTTCGTCCCCGTGGCGCTGGGGCACAAGACCGCGGACCAAGTCCGCGCCCATGCCTTGACCACCACCCCGGACACCCTCGAGTGGGGCTGCTTCACCTACGGAATCGTCCAGCACGCCGACTATTTCACGTTCTACGCCAGCGTCGACCACCTGCACATCGACGGCTTGTCGGCCGCCCTCATCTTCCTCGACGTCCACCTCACGTATCAGGAACTCGCGCAGACAGGGCACCAGCCCGGCGGCCTACCGGAGATCCGCAGCTACCGCGACTACGTTGCGCGCCAACGCGAGAAGGCGGCGACGTTGACGCTCTCGTCGCCCGAGATCAAGGACTGGATCGAGTTCGCCCGCGACACCGACGGCGACTGGCCCAGTTTCCCGCTGCCCCTTGGTGACACGTGGTCCAGCACCAGAGGCGACCTGTTGACGGTCGAGTTGATGAATGCCGAGGACACGGAGTCTTTCGACGCCGCCTGCGTGGCGGCCGGCGCCCGGTTCATCGGGGGAGTGCTGGCCTGCACGGGCCTGGCCGAGCACGAATTGACCGGCAAGAAGACCTATCACGGGTTCACGGCCAAGGACACCCGGACACCGGGCGTCGACTCGATGACCGTGGGCTGGTTCGCCAGCCTGATTCCGATCACGGTGCCGACCGCCGGCGAGACGTTCGCCCAGGCCGCCCGGACGGCGCAGAAGTCGTTCGACGACGCTCAGCGCCTCGCCGACGTGCCGGTCGAGCGGGTGCTGGAGCTGGCCACCCCGGACGAACTGGGCATCAAGCTGCCCACGCAGCTGCCGATGATGTTGTCGTTCCTCGACTTCCGCAAGATCCCCCTCAACGGGTTGTGGGCGGAGACGAAGTTCGGCACCTACGGCGACAGCCTGTCCCACGGCGGGGTGAACATGTGGATCAACCGCCAGGCCGCGAACACCACGGTGACGATGTCCTTCCCGGACAACGCGATCGCGCGGGAGTCGGTGCTGCGCTACATCGCGACGCTGATCCAGGTGTTCGCGCGTGTCGCCAGGCCCACCGGGGACGAGCCGGTTGTGGTTGCGCCCCAGGTGAACCCGGACGACACATTCGCTCCGGCGCCGGACACGGACGATCACGAAGCGGCGTAGCGATGAGCAACGTGCTGGACCTGGCCGACCAAACACTCTTCCTGGGTGAGCGGGCGACGGGTGCCACCAGCTTGCTGCAGTGCGTCTGGGTGTACGACCGCGCCGTCGACGTCGGTGGGCTGCGTGAGTTCCACAGCCACCTCGGCCGGGGGCGGCTGTCGCGGCGAGTCGAGCGCTCCGCCTTGCCGTTTGGCCGTCATCGCTGGGTGGCGGCCGCCGAGTGCTCCCCCTTGGAGATCGTCGCGCCGCCGCGGGAGCGCGACGACATCGACGCGTGGCTTGACGAGCAGACCCACAAGCGACCGGACGCCGAGCGTGGGCCCGGATGGCACTTGGCGATGCTCCCGCTGTCCGACGGCGGCGCGGTGGTGAGTCTGGTCACCACCCACTGCCTCACCGATGGCGTCGGGCTGTGCGAGGCCCTGGCCGACGCGGCTCGCGGACGCGGCGACCGGACCCGCTGGCCCGCAGCGGGAGGCCGGCGGCGCTGCCAAGCCCTGCGCGAGGACGCGCGCCAAACCGCGCACGACGCGCTCGATGTCGGCCGCGCCGTCGGCGCCGCGGCCCGGATGCTCCGGCAGGGCCGCGACGGCACCGCGGCCGTCGCCCCGCCAAGCGGGAAGCGGCCCGCGCCGCCCGCCGCGCCCGACGACCCCATCGTCCTGCCGATGGAGACGATCTTCGTCAGCGCCGACGACTGGGACGCGCGCGCAACCGCCTTGGGCGGCACCAGCAACGCGCTGCTCGTCGGGTTGGCGGCCCACCTCGCCCAGCGGGTGGGGCGGGTGGCCCCCGACGGCTCGGTCAACATCGGCATGCCCGTCAACGAGCGCGCCCCAAGCGACACGCGCGCCAACGCGGTCACGAACGTCGACGTCACGCTGGGGGCCGCGGCGATCACCACGGACCTGCGCGAGATCCGCGCCGCCATCAAGCGGGCGCTGGTTCGCCATCACGACGAGCCCGACGAGCGGTGGGCGCTGCTGCCCCTCGTCCCGCTGATCCCGAAGCCGGTGTTTCGGCGGTTGCTCAGCGTGGTCACCGGCGGCGCGGCGACCGTGGTGTCGTCCAATCTTGGCGCGCTCGACCCGGCCGCCAACCGGCCGGACGGCACGGACGCCGACTACTTCGCCATGAAGTCGGTGTACCCGGGCGTGACCGCCGCGACGATGCACCGCACCAACGGGGCGCTGGCGTTGCTGTCGGGGCGGGTCCACGGCCGGGTCTTCATCTCGGTCCTCGCCTACGAATTGGGCCGCCACAATTCGAACGAGGGTCTGCGACAAGCGCTTTCCAAGACGCTGAGCGACTTCTCGCTGGCCGCCACAACGGGCTGGCACACGGTCTGCCCGGTGTGAGGCGCTAGGCCTCGGCCCGTGTTTCGGTGAGCCGGTAGAGGTTTGGCTCGGCAAGCTCGTCGAGCAGGGCGGCCAGGTGATCGACGAGCTCACCCGGTTCGAGCCGGACGTCACCGGCCAGCCAGGCGCTGATGGTCTGCCCGACCCCGCCGACCACGAAGTGCGCTGCGGCCTTGATGCGATCGTTTGCCGGCACCTGAAGCGCGTTGCCGACATGCTGGCCGGACAGCATCGCGAACAGGGCGCTGGACTCGGCGCGTTTGCGCACCACCACGGGGTCGGCCAGCTGCGTGCTGAACAACAGGCGGCCGACGCGGGCGTCGTCGGTGATGGTCCGCACGATGTTGGCGATGCCCGCGCGGGTCTGCTCGTCGGCGGGCACCGTGGCGACCGCGGCCTGCGTGGTGGCGGCCAGCTCGGCGACCACCCAGTCGAAGACGCAGGAGACGAATTCGTCCTTGTCGGTGAAGCTCTCGTAGAAGTACCGGGCCGCCAGCCCGGCGCGGCGGCACACCCCGCGGACGGTGACCGCCGAGATGTCCGGCCGCTGATCGCCGAGCAGGTCCAGGCCGGCGGCCAGGAGCCGGTTACGGCGGGTGGCCAGGCGTTCGGCGGCCTCCACCCCGCGATACGGCCGCGCGCTGGACGTGTCGCTCATGCGGACCATCTTGACACTAACGCCGCGGCGCGACAATATCAGGAAACAAGCGTTCGCACATTAGCGGCCGCGCTGCGGGAGGATCTGACGATGGCAACTCACCAGTCGGTGCAGGCACCGATCGGGCACGTCGAGCGCGGGGCCACCGATCCGCCGCGCCCCCAGCGGCGCAGGCGCGGGCGGACGCTGGGCATCGACGAGGGCCTGATGGGCGTCGCCCTGCTGGCCGGTCCGGCGAACGTGATCATGCAACTCGCGCAGCCGGGTGTGGGCTACGGCGTCATGGAAAGCCGCGTCGAAAGCGGCCGGGTCGACCTGCACCCGTTCAAGCGGGCCCGCACCACGTTCACCTACCTGGCCGTGGCGACCAACGGCAGCGAGGCCCAGAAGGCCGCCTTCCGCCGGGCCGTGAACAAGGCCCACGCGCAGGTTTACTCGACGCCGGAAAGCCCGGTGTCCTACAACGCCTTTGATCCCGCGCTGCAGCTCTGGGTGGGGGCCTGCCTGTACAAGGGCGGCCTCGACATCTACCGGATGTTCATCGGTGAGCTCGACGGCGAGGACGCCGAGCGCCACTACCGCGAGGGCATGGCGCTGGCCACGACCTTGCAGGTGCCGCCGAAGATGTGGCCGGCCGACCGGGCGGCGTTCGACCGTTACTGGGAAGAGTCGCTGGCCAAGGTGCACATCGACGACGCGGTGCGGGAATACCTGTACCCGATCGCCGCCAACCGCATCCGGGGCGTGAAGCTGCCCGGCCCCATCCAGCGCCTCTCCGAGGGCTTCGCGCTGATGATCACGACGGGCTTCCTGCCGCAACGGTTCCGCGACGAGATGCGGCTGCCCTGGGACGCGACCAAGCAGCGGCGCTTCGACAGGCTGATCGCCGTGCTGGCCACGGTGAACCGGTATCTGCCGCGGTTCATCCGGCAGTTCCCGTTCAACGTCTTGCTGCACGACCTGGACCGCCGGATCAAGAAGGGGCGGCCGCTGGTGTAGCGGCCCGCGGCGGGGCGGTGCCCGCCAAGTTGATAACGACAATCATATTCATTAAGCTCTCCTCAGTCTGGTAAGCCCTCCAGCCCGAGGAGTACCTATGACGGCGCCGATCTTCATGGCCTCGCCGCCCGAAGTGCATTCCGCTTTGCTCAGCAGCGGCCCCGGCCCCGGGCCGCTGCTGGCGGCCGCCGGCGCGTGGTCCGAGCTGAGCGCCGAATACGCTTCCGCCGCAGAACAATTGAGCACCTTGCTGGCGGGGGTGCAGGCGGGGGCGTGGGAGGGACCCAGCGCGGAGTCCTATGTGGCCGCGCACGCCCCCTACCTGGCGTGGCTGACAAAATCCAGCGCCGACAGCGCCGCCGCCGCCGCCCAGCACGAGACCGCCGCCGCCGCCTACACCGCCGCGCTGACCGCCATGCCGACGCTGCCCGAACTCGCCACCAACCACGTCGTCCACGGGGCCCTGGTGGCAACGAATTTCTTCGGCGTCAACACGGTTCCGATCGCGGTCAACGAGGCCGACTACGCACGGATGTGGACCCAGGCGGCGACCACGATGTCGACCTACCAGGCGGTGTCCACCGCCGCCGTCGCCGCGACACCGCAAACCGATCCGGCGCCGCCGATCGTGAAATCCGATGCGTCAAGCGATGATTCGGGTGACGAGGATCACGACCCCAAGATCGACAATCCGTTCAACGACTTCATCGCCAACATCCTGAAGAACTTGGGCATCAACTGGGACCCGTCCGAGGGCACGGTCAACGGCCTGCCCTACGACGCCTACACGAATGCCGGGCAGCCCATCTTCTGGGTGGTGCGCGCCCTGGAACTGCTCGAGGATTTCGAGCAGTTCGGCTATTACCTGGTGCACAATCCGGCGTTGGCCTTTCAGTACCTGGTGCAACTCATCCTGTTCGACTGGCCGACGCACATCCTCGAGATTTTCATCAGCCAGCCGGAGTTGTTGGCGCCCGCGCTCCTCCTCGCGGCGGCGCCCCTCGGCGCCGTCGGCGGATTCGCCGGGCTGGCCGGCCTCGCCGCCATCCCCCAGCCCGCGGCCCTCCCGGTGGTGGCCGCGCCGCCGCCGCCAACGCCCAGCATCCCGCCCGCCATCGCCATGGCCCCCACCGCCCCCGTCGCGCCGGTGGCGGCGCCGGCCTCCGCCCCGGCACCGGCGCCCGCCCCCACGGCGACCACCGTGACCGCCGCTCCCGCCGCACCCGCTGCGGCGCCGGCCGCGGCGGGCTTCTTTCCTCCGTACGTCGTCGGTCCGCCCGGAATGGGAACGGGCTCGGGGATGGGGGCGAGCGCCAGCTCCAGCGCGAAAAGGAAAGCGCCGGAACCGGATAGCGCCGCCGCCGCGGCGGCCGCGGCCGCGCGCACGCGCAAAGCGGCCCGGGCGCGGCGGCGCCGGGGCGCGACGGACCGCGGGTACGGCGACGAGTTCATGGACATGAATGTCGATGTCGACCCCGATTGGGCCGCGTCGCTGGCATCCGATCGGGGTGCCGGCACGCTGGGATTCGCCGGCACCGCCGAGCGTGAGGCGGTCGCCGCGGCGGCCGGGCTGACCCGGCTGGCCGGGGACGAATTCAACGGTGGCCCAACGGCACCGATGATGCCGGGCACCTGGGGCGACGACGGTGCCGACGAGGCGGGCCGCGACGGCTAGCGCCCCGGCAGCCCATCGCCGGGTTCGTCAGGCGTCAGTTGCGTCGATGCGAGTCGCGTGTCCAGCGCTGATGCCGATCGAGTTGCCTTGGGACGGGGATGTTTTCCCATTGACCGAGCACCAGCCAGTCGCGCAGCGCCGCGGCTGAATCGCTATCGGCGATGGGTCCTATCCACCGCGCCGGGCCGCTGGCCACCCGATCGTTCGTGCAGGGCTGGACCAGGGCCATCACGCCCCCGCCGGTCGGCCGAGAGGCGCAGGTCAGTGGTCCGAGCATGCAGGCGACCGAGACCAACATGGAATGCGGGCAGCGCCGGATGGCGGGACGCAATTCGTCGATGACCGACAGTCGATCGTTGACGGCGCATGCGGCACAGACGATTACGGTGAACGGGCGATCGGTGCCGCGGCGTGGGGACGTCAAGGCGCCGTGTGCCGTCCGGGGTAGGGCAGGAGCGCCATTTCGCGGGCGTTCTTGATGGCGGCCGCGACCTGTCGTTGTTGTTGGACGGACAGGCCGGTCACCTGGCGGGAACGGATCTTGCCGCGTTCGGAGATGAACACCCGCAGCGTCGCCGTGTCTTTGTAGTCCACCGTGCGCAACCCGAGGCTGTCGAGCAGATTCCTCTTGGGCGAGCGGCCGGCCGGCGCGGTGGCCCGGCGACGCGCGACTTTTCTGGCCATCACCAGCTCGCCTTCCGCACGCCGGGGAGCTGGCCGGCGTGGGCCAGTTCGCGGACCCGGACCCTCGACAGCCCGAACTTGCGGAGGTGGCCGCGGGGTCGGCCGTCGACGGCGTCGCGGTTGCGCACCCGCACCGCGCTGGCGTCGCGGGGCTGGCGCGCCAACTCGTCCTGTGCCGCCGCCCGTCGCTCGGGGGTGCTCGCCGGCGAGCGGATGATCTTTTTGAGTTCGGCGCGGCGTTCGGCGTAGCGGGCCACGATCGCGCGGCGGCGCTCGTTCTTGACGATCTTGGATTTCTTGGCCATGGTCAGCGCTCCTCGCGGAAGTCGACGTGGCGGCGGATGACGGGGTCGTATTTGCGCAGGACCAGTCGGTCGGGGTCGTTGCGCCGGTTCTTGCGGGTGATGTAGGTGTAGCCGGTGCCCGCGGTGGACCGAAGTTTCACCAGGGGACGGATCTCGTTGCGCGCCATCAGATTCGCTGCCCTTCGCGGCGCAACCGCGCGACGACCGCCTCGATGCCGTCGCGGTCGATGACCTTGATGCCCTTGGCGCTGACCCGTAGCCGGATCCGGCGGTCCTCCGAGGGCAGGTAGTACGTCTTGAGTTGGATGTTCGGCGACCAGCGCCGACGGGTCCTGCGATGGGAATGCGACACCGCGTTACCGAAACCCGGCCGCCGGCCGGTCACCTGGCAGTGGGCGGACACCTGCACCTCCACATCTCTTATTGAAAATCATTTTCGACAAGGTCCCCCACGGACGGTACCGTAGGAACGGCTTAGATGAAAATGATTATCAATAAGGAGGACGATGCGGACGCCCGTCATCCTGGTCGCCGGCCAGCGGGACACCGACGCCGTTGTGGGTGCGATGCTGCAGACCCCGGGAACGCTGGTCGTCGAGCACCGATTCGACGGTCACGTGGTGCGCCGCACGACGGCGACGCTGTCCGACGGCGTGTTGACCAGCACCGAGAACGGACTGGAACTCGCGCACGGCTGTGTCTCGTGCACCATCCGCAACGACCTGTTGGTGCTGCTGCGCCGGCTGCACCGCCGCGACGACGTGGACCGGATCGTGGTGCACCTGGCGCCCTGGCTGGAACCCGAACCAATCTGCTTGGCCATCAAGCACGTTCGCGTGCGGGTGGCGCCGGGGTACATCGACGGGCCCGCGGCCCTGGACGTGGCGATCGCCGCCGTGGTGACCTGCGTCGATTCGGCGGCCTGGCTGGACCAGGCGTTGGGGGAGGAGGAACTCGATGACGGCCGCACCCACGCCCAGGTGGTGATCGGGCAGGCCGAGTTCGCCGACGTCGTCGTGCTCGACCGCGCCAACCCGTTCGTGGCGGCCGTGCTGCGTCGCCTGTCGCCGCGCGCCCGCGTCCGCGTGGGGGCCGGCGGCATCGAGGACGCACTGAACAACCTGTACCGCGACGCGCGCCGCGGCCGAAGCGACGACCCGCACGGCCCGCTGCTGGCCGGGCAGCCGCCGCTGGAGTCCCGCGGTCCGATCAGCCTGGTGGAATTCAACGCAAGTCGCCCCTTTCATCCGCAGCGCCTGCACGCCGCCCTGGATCTGTTGCTCGACGGGGTGATCAGGACCCGGGGACGGCTGTGGCTGGCCAGCAATCCCGACCGCGCGATGTGGCTGGAATCGGCCGGCCCCGGGCTGCGGGTGAGCTCGGCCGGCAAATGGCTGGCGGCGATGAGCGGGCCGGAGCGCGACGGCGTCGACGCCGAGCGACGCGCGCTGGCCGCGCTCGGCTGGGACGACCGGCACGGTGATCGGCATACCGCGATGGCCATCCTGGTGTGCGGCGCCCGGACCGACGAGGTCCTCGACGCCCTGCGCGGCGCGCTGCTCACCGAGGAGGAGATGCGGAACCCGCGCGCCTGGATCGCCTACGACGACCCGTTCGGCGATTGGCACGAGGATCCGTGCGCGGAATTGACCGAGGCCGCCGACAACGTGGCCGGCCACACCCAGCAAGGCAAGGACCCTTCATGAAGCCCGGCGTGCATCCCGACTACCACCCCGTCGTCTTCCAGGACGCCACCACCGGCGCCATGTTCTTGACGCGGTCGACCCGCACCAGCCCGCGGACGGTCGAGTGGCAGACGGCGCGGGGAACCCGGACCTATCCGCTCGTCGTCGTCGACGTCACCGCCGACTCCCACCCGTTCTGGACCGGCAGCCGCCGCATCGTCGACAGCGCGGGACAAGTGGAGAAGTTCCACCGCCGCTACGGTCGCCGGTAGCCCGTACTGCGCCGACGCGCTCCACTACCGTTGCGCGCCAGCCGAAAAGGGGCCGAGTCGCGGCGGCGTACTGTGGGCGGGGTGCGAAGCGAAGGCGATACCTGGGACATCACCACGAGCGTGGGCTCGACCGCGTTGTTCGTCGCGACCGCGCGGGCGCTGGAGGCGCAAAAGCCCGACCCGCTGGCCGTGGATCCGTACGCGGAGATCTTCTGCCGCGCCGTCGGCGGTGCCGCCGCCGACGTCCTCGACGGCAAGGACCCCGACCACCAGCTGAAGACCGCCGACTTCGGCGAAAACTTCGTCAACTTCCAGGGCGCCCGCACCAAGTACTTCGACGACTACTTCCGGCGCGCCGCCGACGCGGGCGTGCGACAGGTGGTGGTCTTGGCGGCGGGCCTGGACTCGCGCGCCTACCGCCTGGACTGGCCGGCCGCGACCACGATCTTCGAGCTCGACCAGCCGCAGGTGCTCGACTTCAAGCGGGAGGTGCTCGCCGGCGTCGGTGCCGAGCCGCGCGCCGAGCGCCGCGAGATCGCCATCGATTTGCGCGAGGACTGGCCGCAAGCCCTGCGCGACAGCGGCTTCGACCCGGCGAAACCGTCGGCGTGGATCGCCGAGGGCCTGCTGATCTATCTCCCGGCGAGCGCCCAGGAGCAGCTGTTCACCGGTATCGACGGGCTGGCCGGTCACGGCAGCCACGTCGCCGTCGAGGACGGCGCCCCGATGAACCCCGAGGACTTCGAGACCGCCGTCGCCGAAGAACGGGCGGCCACCGCGCAGGGCGACCAGCGCGTGTTCTTCCAGCTGGTCTACAACGAGCAGTGCGCGCCGGCCACCGAGTGGTTTGGCAACCGCGGCTGGACCGCGGTCGGCACCCCGTTGGCCGACTACCTGCGCGAGGTCGGCCGCCCGGTGCCGGGGCCGGAGACCGAAGCCGGCCCGATGATCGCGCGCAACACGTTGGTGAGCGCCGTCCGCACCTGAGCCCTCGGGGCGGATTTCACGGGAGGCCGGGCGAGTTCGCTCGGGCAGCGACCAACGCCGGAACTTTTTCGGTCCGCCAGCCGACTAGTGGCTGCGTGATCGTTCCACCGGCCTGCGGGTCGGGGCGATCGTCGAGCACAACCCGATCGTCGAGGAGTCCTTGCCATGACCGCGCCGGTGCGGACGATGTCGTGCCTGATCCGCTCGGCCGAGCCGGTGGGCGCCGAGGTGGCGTGCCGGGATTGAAAATGAAAATGATTTTCAGTAAGGTGAGGCCTTGCTGTGAGGCCGCACGGCGTGCGGCTGTGAGTATGCCGAAAATGCGGCTAAACCCTCTCCAGAACGTCCTCATCGGCGGTAGAAGAAGGGCAGTGCAGTGGTGAGTCGGACAGGCCCAAACGCCTCGACAGTTAGCTTATGCAATGCTAACTTCAGGCGGGTCAGGTTAGGGGAGATTACATACATGAAAAGACGCGGCCGTGGAACACGGTGACACCGGCATGCTCACAGTTCAGCCGGCCAATCCGCGCGTGGACACGCGCGTTGACGGCGACGTCGTCAGCCGGTTCGCCACCTGCTGCCGCGCGCTGGGCATCGTCGTCTACCAACGCCAGCGGCCGGCCGACCTGGCCGCCGCGCGTTCGGGTTTCGCCGCGCTGACCCGCATCGCCCACGACCAATGCGACGCGTGGACGGGGCTGGCGGCCGCCGGAGACACGTCCCTGCGTGTGCTCGAGGCGGTGTCGCGCACCGCGGCCTCCGCGGGCGTGCTGCAGCGCCAGGTCGACCTGGCGCCCAACTCGCTGGGCTTCCGCTACGACACCGGACTGTATCTACAGTTCCGCGCGACCACTCCCGACGACTTCCACCTTGCCTACGCGGCCGCGCTCGCGACGGCGGGACGGTTTGCTGACGCCGACGCGATCGTCGCCGGCCTGACGGCCGAGCGACCGAACTGGCGTGAGGCCCGCTGGGTGTCCGTCGTCATCAACTACCGCGCCGAGCGCTGGTCGGACGTCGTCAAACTGCTGACCCCGATCGTCAACGACACGGACCTGGACGAGGCGTTCTCGCACGCGGCCAAGATCGCGCTCGGCACCGCGCTGGCCCGGCTGGGCATGTTCGCCCCGGCGCTGTCCTATCTGGAGGAGCCCGAGGGGCCGGTCGCGGTGGCGGCCGTCGACGGCGCGCTGGCCAAAGCGCTGGTGCTGCGCGCCCACGTCGACGAGGACGCGGCGAGCGAAGTGCTGCAGGACCTGTACGCGGCCCACCCCGAGAACGAACAGGTCGAACAGGCCCTGACCGACACCAGTTTCGGCATCGTGACCACCACGGCGGCCCGCATCGAAGCCCGCACCGATCCGTGGGATCCCGAAACCGAGCCCAGCGCCGAGGATTTCGTCGACCCCGCCGCCCACGAACGCAAGGCCGTGCTGCTGCACGAGGCCGAACGCCAGCTCGCCGAGTTCATCGGCCTCGAAGAGGTCAAGAACCAGGTGTCGCGGCTGAAGAGCTCGGTCGCCATGGAGCTGGTCCGCAAGCAGCGTGGGCTCGCGGTCGCGCAGCGCGCCCACCACCTGGTCTTCGCCGGCCCGCCCGGAACCGGTAAGACCACCATCGCCCGCGTGGTCGCCAAGATCTATTGCGGCCTGGGGCTTTTGAAGCGGGAGAACATCCGCGAGGTGCACCGCGCCGACCTCATCGGCCAGCACATCGGCGAGACCGAGGCCAAGACCAACGCGATCATCGATAGCGCGCTCGACGGCGTGCTGTTCCTCGACGAGGCCTACGCGCTGGTCGCCACCGGCGCCAAGAACGACTTCGGGCTGGTGGCCATCGACACGCTGCTGGCGCGGATGGAGAACGACCGCGACCGCCTGGTGGTCATCATCGCCGGGTACCGGGCCGACCTGGACAAGTTCCTGGACACCAACGAGGGCTTGCGTTCCCGATTCACCCGCAACATCGACTTCCCTTCCTACGCACCGTCGGAACTGGTCGAGATCGCAAACAAGATGGCCGAGCAGCGCGACAGCATCTTCGAAAAGGCCGCGCTCGACCACATGGAGGAGTTGTTCACGAAGTTGGCGACCGAGTCGACACCCGACGCCAACGGGATTTCGCGACGCAACCTGGACATCGCCGGTAACGGTCGATTCGTGCGAAACATCGTCGAACGCTCCGAAGAAGAACGAGAGTTCCGGCTCGACCATTCGGAACACGCCGGAACCGGCGAATTCAGTGACGAGGAGCTGATGACGATCACCGACGACGACGTCGCAAGGTCGGTTGAGCCGCTGCTGCGCGGCCTCGGGCTGTCGGTGCCGGCATGACGTCCAATCAGCAACCCGACGAACGCCGTTCGTTCTCGTCTCGGACCCCGGTCAACGACAATCCCGACCAGGTCGAGTACCGCCGCGGCTTCGTCACCCGGCACCAGGTGAGCGGCTGGCGATTCGTGATGCGCCGGATCGCCTCCGGTATCGCGTTGCACGACACCAGGATGCTCGTCGACCCGCTGCGCACGCAGTCGCGCGCGGTGGCGATGGGCGCCGTCCTGCTGGTCACCGGTTTGGCCGGCTGCTTCGTGTTCTCGCTGATCCGTCCGAACGGGACGGCGGGCACGAACGCCGTGCTCGCCGACCGGTCCACCGCCGCGCTGTATGTCCGTGTCGGTGAGGATCTGCATCCGGTGCTCAACCTGACCTCGGCCCGACTGATCACGGGTCGGCCGGTGGACCCGACCATGGTGAAAAGCAGTGAGCTGGACCGGTTTCCGCGCGGCAACCTGATCGGCATCCCCGGTGCGCCGGAACGGATGGTGCAAAACCCCTCGACGGATGCGAACTGGACGGTGTGCGACGCGGTCAGCGAGCCCGGGGGGCACGCCGCCCACAGCACCGGTGTCACGGTGATCGCCGGCCGGCCGGACAGCAGCGGTGCCCGCGCCGCCACGCTCCCGTCGCGGCAGGCGTTGCTCGCCGACCGTGACGGCACCACGTGGCTTTTGTGGGACGGCAAGCGCAGTCAGATCAACCTCACCGACCACGCGATCACGAACGCACTTGGCTTGGGGCAGGGCAACTCCGAGATCCCCGCGCCCCGCCCGATCGCCCTGGGCCTGTTCAACGCGATACCCGAAGCCCCGCCGCTGACCGCGCCCGGCATCCCGAACGCCGGTGCGCCGGCGCCCTTTACCGTGCCGGCACCGATCGGTGGAGTCGTGGTGTCCTACACCCTGGACCAGAGCTCCTCCGGGGCGCCGCGCTACTACGCGGTGTTGCCGGACGGCCTGCAGCAGATCTCGCCGGTGCTCGCCGCGATCCTGCGGAACACGAATTCCTATGGGCTGGACCAACCGCCGCGGCTGGGCGCCGACGCGGTGGCCAAGCTGCCGGTGTCGCGGATGCTGGACACCGCGCGGTACCCCGACCAGCAGGTCGGGGTGGTGGATGCGGCCAAATCGCCCGTCATGTGCGCCTATTGGAGCAAGCCCGCCAAGGCCGCCAGCAGCTCGGTGAACCTGCTGACGGGCTCGGCCCTGCCGGTCGCCGAATCGATACGCACCGTCGACCTGGTGGGCGGTGGCTCGCCGGCAACCGCCGCCCGCGTCGCCCTGGCGCCGGGCACCGGCTACTTCACCCAGACCGTCGGCGGCGGGCCGAACTCGCCGGGCGCCGGGTCGCTGTTCTGGGTCTCTGACACCGGTGTCCGCTACGGCATCGACAACGAGGCCGAGCACTCGGCCGCCGGGCAGAACAAAACCGTTGAGGCCCTTGGCCTTACCGGGTCGCCGGTCCCGATCCCGTGGTCGGTGCTGTCGCTGTTCGCGAGCGGCCCGACATTATCGCGCGCCGACGCGCTGCTGGCACACGACGGGCTGACGCCCGACCAGAAGCCCGGCCGCGTCACTGCCGCTGCTAGGGAAGCCGAGGGAGCCCCCCGATGAGCCGACTGATCTTCGAAGCGCGCCGCCGGCTGGCGCCGCCGGTGACCCGCAAGGGCACCATCGCCATCGAGGCCCCGCCCGAGCTGCCGCGGGTGATCCCGCCGTCGTTCCTGCGCCGCGCGATGCCGTACGTGCTGGTGATCCTGATCGTCGGCATGATCGTCGCGCTGTTCGCGACCGGAATGCGGTTGATCTCCCCGCAGACGCTGTTCTTCCCGTTCGTGCTGCTGCTCGCCGCGACGGCGATGTACCGCGGCAACGACAACAAGACGCGCACCGAGGAGGTCGACGCCGAACGCGCCGACTACCTGCGCTACCTGTCGGTGGTCCGGGACAACATCCGCACCCAGGCCGCCGCGCAGCGCGCCGCCGCGCAGTGGTCCCACCCGGAGCCCGCGGCGCTGGCCCCCGTGCCCGGATCGCGCCGTCAGTGGGAGCGCGACCCGCACGATCCCGACTTCCTGGTGCTGCGGGCCGGACGCCACCACGTGCCCCTGGCGACCGCGCTGCGGGTCAACGACACCGCGGACGAAATCGACCTGGAACCGGTGTCGCACAGCGCATTACGCAGCCTGCTCGACACCCACCGCACGGTGCGTGACGTGCCGACCGGGATCGACCTGGCCAAGGTCTCGCGAATCACCGTGCTGGGCTCCGAGGACGAGGCGCGCTCGGCGATGCGGGCCTGGGTGGCCCAGGCGGTCACCTGGCACGACCCGACCGTGCTCGGGGTCGCGCTGGTCACCCCCGACCTCGAGAACCCGGACTGGTCGTGGCTGAAGTGGTTGCCGCACATTGACATTCCCGGTGAGCTCGACGGCGTCGGGCCGGCCCGCTTCATGGCCACCAACGTCGACGAACTGGTCGCCAAGCTGGGGTCCGCGCTAGTCGACCGCCCGGCGTTCACCGGCGAACCCGCCGACGCGCTGCGGCACCTGCTGATTATCGTCGACGACCCGGACTGCGACCTGAACGCCTCGACGCTGGCGATGGGCCGCGCGGGCGTCACCGTCGTGCACCGCGGCGCCACGGCCCCGCACCGCGAGCAGTATTCGGACCCGGAGAAGCCGATCCTGCGCATCACCGGGGCGGACGGCGCGGGCGGCCGGACCCACTCCATCGAGCGTTGGCAGACCGGCGGCTGGCAGCCGTACATCGACGACGCCGACCAACTGGGCGCCGACGAGGCCGCCCACCTGGCGCGCCAGCTGTCGCGCTGGGACTCCAACCCGACCCACACGGGGTTGCGTTCAGCGGCCACCCGGGGCGCCACGTTCACCACGATGCTGGGCATCCCGGACGCGTCGCAACTGGATGTGCCGACGCTGTGGGCGCCGCGGCGCCGCGAGGACGAGCTGCGCGTTCCGATCGGGGTCACCGCGACCGGTGAGCCGCTGATGTTCGACCTCAAGGACGAGGCCGAGGGCGGGATGGGCCCGCACGGTTTGATGATCGGTATGACGGGGTCGGGTAAGTCCCAGACCCTGATGTCGATCCTGTTGTCGCTGTTGACGACTCATTCCGCGGACCGGTTGATCGTCATCTACGCCGACTTCAAGGGTGAGGCGGGGGCCGACAGCTTCCGCCACTTCCCGCAGGTTGTCGCGGTGATCTCCAACATGGCCGAAAAGAAGTCGCTGGCCGACCGGTTCGCCGACACGCTGCGCGGCGAGGTGGCCCGCCGGGAGACGCTGCTGCGCGAGGCCGGCCGCCGGGTGCAGGGCAGCGCGTTCAACTCGGTGGTCGAGTACGAGAACGCCATCGCGGCCGGGCACGACCTGGCGCCGATCCCGACGCTGTTCGTGGTGGCCGACGAGTTCACGTTGATGCTGGCCGACCACCCGGAGTACGCGGAGCTGTTCGATTACGTTGCCCGCAAAGGCCGTTCGTTCCGCATCCACATCCTGTTCGCGTCGCAGACGCTGGATGTCGGCAAGATCAAGGACATCGACAAGAACACCTCCTACCGCATCGGGTTGAAGGTGGCCAGTCCCAGCGTGTCCCGCCAGATCATCGGGGTGGAGGACGCCTACCACATCGAATCCGGCAAGGAGCACAAGGGCGTGGGCTTCTTGGTGCCCGCGCCGGGCGCGACCCCGATCAAGTTCCGCAGCACCTATGTCGACGGCATCTACGATCCGCCGCAAAAGGCCAAATCGCTTGTGGTGCCGTCTATCCCGGAGCCCAAGGTGTTCACGGCCGGGCGGGTCGAGCCCGATCAGGACACCGTGATCACCAGCCCCGACGAGGTCGAACTGACCGGGCCGCCGCGCAAGCTCATCGCCACCATCGGCGACCAGCTGGCCGGGTACGGGCCGCGCGCCCCGCAGTTGTGGCTGCCGCCGCTGGACGAGCCGATCCCGGTGAGCGCGATGCTGGCCCGGGCCGGTGTGCCGCCGCGGCAGTGGCAGTGGCCGCTGGGTGAGATCGACAAGCCGTTCGAGATGCGCCGCGACCCGCTGATCTTCGATGCCGCGTCGTCGGCCGGAAACATGGTCATCCACGGTGGCCCCAAGTCGGGGAAGTCGACTGCGCTGCAGACGTTCATGTTGTCGGCGGCCAGCCTGCACTCGCCGCGCGAGGTCACGTTCTACTGCCTGGACTACGGCGGCGGAAAGCTCCGTGCGATGGAGGGCCTGGCGCACGTCGGCAGCGTCGCCTCGGCGCTGGAGCCCGAACGGATCCGTCGCACCTTCGGCGAGCTCGAGCAGCTGCTGTTGTCGCGGCAGCGCCGGGAGGCGTTCCGGGACTCCCGCGGTGGGGTCCCCGACGACGGGTTCGGCGAGGTGTTCCTGCTCATCGACAACCTCTACGCATTCGGCCGTGACAACACCGACCAGTTCAACACGCGAAACCCGTTGCTGGCCAAGGTCACCGAGTTGGTCAACATCGGGCTGGCGTACGGCATCCACGTCGTGGTCACCACGCCCAGCTGGCTGGAGGTGCCGCTGTCGATGCGGGACGGCCTGGGGTTGAGGCTCGAGCTCAAGCTGCACGATCCGCGGGACAGCAACGTGCGGGTGGTGGGCGCCCTGCGCCGGCCCGCCGAAGCGGTGCCGCACGACCAGCCGGGTCGCGGATTGACCATGGCCGCAGAGCATTTCCTGTTCGCCACCCCGGAGCTGGACCAGATCGCCGCGATCAACGACCGTTACCCGGGCATGGCGGCGCCCCCGGTGCGGCTGCTGCCCACCAACCTCGCCCCGGATGCCGTCGGGTCGCTGTACCGCGGGCCCGAGCAGGTGGTCATCGGCCAGCGCGAGGAGGACCTCGCGCCGGTGGTGGTCGACTTCGCCGACAACCCGCTGCTGATGGTGTTCGGTGACAGCAAGTCGGGGAAGACGACGCTGCTGCGCCACCTCATCCGCACGGTCCGCGAACACTCCACGCCGGACCAGGTCGCCTTCACGGTGCTGGATCGACGGCTGCACCTCGTCGACGAACCGTTGTTCGCCGACAACGAGTACACGGCCAACATCGACCGCATCATCCCGGCGATGCTGGGGCTGGCCAACCTGATCGAGTCGCGCCGGCCGCCGGCCGGCCTGTCGCCGGCCGAGCTGTCGCGCTGGACGTTCGCGGGCCAGACGCACTACCTGATCATCGACGACGTCGACCAGATTCCGGATTCGCCGGCGATGAGCGGCCCCTACGTCGGGCAGCGCCCGTGGTCTCCGCTGATCGGGTTGCTGTCGCAGGCAGCCGATTTGGGGATCCGGGTGATCGTCACCGCGCGGGCCACCGGTTCGGGACACGCGTTGATGACCAACCCGCTGCTGCGCCGCTTCAACGACCTGCAGGCCACCACGTTGATGCTGGCGGGCAATCCGCAAGACAGCGGCAAGATCCGCGGCCAACGATTCGGCCGCTTGCCGGCCGGGCGGGCGATCCTGTTGGGCGACGGCGATGGTCCGACGTACGTGCAGTTGATCAACCCCTTGATCGGGGAATCCGTAATGGCAAGTGAAGCGCAACGGGAGGAGTAGAGATGACGCTGCGAGTGGTTCCCGAAGGACTGGCCGCCACCAGCGCCGCGGTGGAGGCGCTGACGGCACGGCTGGCCGCCGCACACGCGGCGGCGGCCCCGGCGATCACGGCGGTGGTCCCGCCGGCGGTCGATCCGGTGTCGCTGCAGACGGCCATGGGATTCAGCGCTCAGGGCCAGGAGCACTCGGCCATGGCGGCCCAGGGCGTCGAGGAGCTGGGCCGCGCCGGTCTCGGCGTCGGGGAAGCCGGCGCAAGCTATCTCGCGGGTGACACCGCGGCCGCTGCGACGTTCGGGATCGCGGGCGCCTGACGATGACTGCCCCCCTCGCCCCCATCTGGATGGCGTCGCCACCAGAGGTGCATTCGGCGTTGCTGAGCGCCGGTCCGGGACCGGGGCCGCTGTTGGCGGCCGCCGGTGCGTGGACCTCGCTCAGCGCCCAATACGCCACGGCGGCCGGGGAACTCAGTGCGCTGCTGGGGGAGGCGCAGGCGGGCGCGTGGGAAGGGCCGAGCGCCGAGCAGTATGTGGCGGCCCACCTGCCGTACCTGGCCTGGCTGCAGCAGGCCAGTGCCGACAGCGCGGGCGCCGCGGCGCAACAAGAGGTCGCGGCGACGGCGTACACGGCAGCGTTGGCGGCGATGCCGACACTGGGGGAGCTCGCCACCAACCACGCCGTGCACGCGGTGCTGGTGGGGACGAATTTCTTTGGCATCAACACCATTCCGATCGCGGTCAACGAAGCCGACTACGCGCGGATGTGGGTTCAGGCGGCCACCACCATGGGCACCTACCAGGCCGTCTCGGGTTCGGCGCTGGCCGCGGCGCCCCGCACCATGGCCGCGCCGACCATCGTCAATCCCGGGAGCGAGACCAACAACCTCACGTCCAACGCCGCACAGAACACCGGGGACTGGTGGCAGAACTTCATCCAGCAGTTGTCGAAGTTCCTGCAGGACTTCTTCCAGAACATCCAGCAGATGCTGCAGGACTTCTTCTCGAACCTGCCGGCGTTCCTGGCGGCCAACGGACCGCTGCTGTTCTTCATCGCCTACCAGGTGTTCTTCAACGCCGTCGGCTGGCCGACCTGGGGCGCGATCCTGACCGCACCGTTCCTGATTCCGCTGCTGCTGGGGATCGGCCTCAGCTCCCTGCTCACCACGCCCGCCGAGGCCGCGCCGGAGGCGGCGGCCCCGGCCGCGGTGGCCCCCGTGCTGGCGTCGAACAAGCCGTCCATGCTGCCGGCGGTCGCCATGGCGCCGACGGTGGCGACTCCCGCCGCCGCCCCGGCCACCACGGTCGCGGCCGGCACCGGCGCGCCGGCGGCCCCGGCGCCGGCGGCGGCGGCCGGAAACTTGGCCTACGTGGTCGCCTACGGCGCTGACCCGGACACCGGCGTCGGTCCCACCCTGACCGGGCGCGGCGGGGCCAAGGCGCCGGCGGCGACGATCCCGGCGGCCGGCGCGGCGGCACCGGCCCGCGCCGAGGCGCGGGCTCGGCGCAGGCGGCGAGCCGCGCTGCACGACCACGCCGACGAATTCGCGGACATGGAATCCGATTTCGGTGTGCCCCCGGACTACGGCGACGAGGAAGAGCTGGCGGCCGCGGTGGCTTCGGCCCAGGGGGCCGGACCGCTCGGGTTCGCCGGAACCAAGCAGAGGCAGAAGGCGTTTCAGGCGGCGGGATTGACCAAGCTGGCCGACGACGACTTCGGCGGCGGCCCACGGATGCCGATGGTGCCCGGCACGTGGGAGCAGGACGCCGTCAACGGTAGGGGCCCAGCCGAACCGGGGAAGGGGGGATAAGGCAGTCAGCCACATCCAGGTGAACTACTCCAAACCCCAACGGACGCAATAGAAAGGAATCACCATGAGTATGTTGGACGCTCATATTCCGCAGTTGGTTGCCTCGCAGTCGGCGTTCAGCGCCAAGGCCGCGTTGCTGCGCAGCACGATCAGCCAGGCCGAGCAGGAAGCGATGTCGGCGCAGGCCTTCCACCAGGGCGAGTCCTCGGCGGCGTTCCAGGCCGCGCACGCGCGGTTCGTGGAGGTCGCCGCACGGGTCAACACGCTGCTGGATATCGCCCAGGCCAACCTCGGCGACGCCGCCGGCACCTACGTGGCCGCGGACGCGGCGGCCGCCTCCGGTTACACCGCGTTCTGATCCAGCCACCCTTAGACGCCACCAAACCGCGAAAGGACTTCTGATGTCGCAGATCATGTACAACTACCCGGCGATGTTGAGCCACGCCGCCGACATGTCGGGCTACGCCGGCACGATGCAGGGGCTCGGCGCCGACATCTCCGCCGAACAGGCCACGCTGTCCAACGCCTGGCAGGGTGACACCGGTATGACCTACCAGGTGTGGCAGGCCCAGTGGAACCAGGCCATGGAAAGCCTGGTGCGCGCGTACCAGTCGATGGCCAGCACCCACGAGGCCAACACCATGTCGATGCTGGCCCGCGACCAGGCCGAAGCCGCCAAGTGGGGCGGCTAGTTCGTGGCTGAACGAGCCTGATGGAACCAGCTCCCAACGCCGTCGAGCTGACGGTCGACCACGCGTGGTTCATCGCGGAAACGATTGGGGCGGGAAGCTTCCCGTGGGTATTGGCAATCACCTGCCCCTATCGTGATGCCGCGGAACGCAACGCGTTCCTCGACCGTCAGAAGGCGGAGCTCACCCAGATGGGCCTGGTATCGGAAGGCGGGCTCATCAACCCCGCGGTTGCCGAGTGGATCAAAGTGGTGTGTTTTCCCGAGCGGTGGCTCGACCTGCGTTACGTCGGCCCCGCCAAGGACGCCGGTGCGGCCGGCGGCGCCGGCGAGCTACTGCGCGGCATCGTCGCGCAGCGCGCCGGGGCCGGCGGCCGGCCGTCGAGGACGGTGGTCGCGTTGCGCAGCGCGCAGCTGATCACGTTCACCGCCATGGACATCGACGATCCGCGCGCCCTGGTTCCGGTCCTGTGCGTCGGGCTCGCCCAGCGGCAACCGGCTCGGTTCGACGAGTTCAGCATGCCGACCCGGGTGGGCGCCCGCGCCGACGAGCGGCTGCGTTCCGGTGCTCCACTCGCCGAAGTCCTTGACTATCTTGGTATTCCGCAATCGGCGCGTCCTGTGGTGGAGTCGGTGTTCAACGGGTCGCGAAGCTACGTCGAGATCGTCGCCGGCTGCCACCGCGACGGTCGACACTCCACCACCGAGGTGGGTATGAGCATTGTCGACGCAAGCGAGGGCCGGGTCCTGGTCAGCCCGTCCCGCGCGTTCGACGGCGAGTGGGTTTCGACCTTCGCGCCCGGCACCCCGTTCGCGATCGCCGTCGCGATCGAACAATTGACCGCCCAATTGCCCGACGCCGGATGGTTCGCCGAACACCGGCTAGCACGAGACTTTTCGAATTCAACACTGTCCGTCCAACACTGAAAGAAATAGAGAAGAGAGCACGATGTTCCAGGAACGGCCGCAACATTCTTCGAGGGTCCGGTGACGTCCGGAACCGTCATGCCGATCGTCCGCGTGGCAATTCTCGCGGACAGCAGGTTGACGGAAATGGCCCTGCCCGCCGAGCTGCCGCTGCGCGAAATCCTGCCCGCGGTCCAGCGTTTGGTGGTCCCGGCCACCGCGAACGGCGACGGCGAGGACGCCTCCGGCTCGCGCGGCGCCGCCGAGGTCGGTGGCGCGACCCAACTGAGCCTGGCGCCCATCGGTGGCGCGCCGTTCAGTCTGGACGCGAGCCTGGACACGGTCGGCGTCGTCGACGGTGACCTGCTCGCGCTGCAGCCGGTGCCGGCCGGCCCGGCCGCACCCGGAATCGTCGAGGACATCGCCGACGCCGCGATGATTTTCTCCACCTCTCGGCTCAAGCCTTGGGGCACAACGCATATCCAGCGTGGCGCGCTGGCCGCGGCGATCGCCGTGGCCTTCCTGGCGACCGGCCTGTCGGTCACCTACCGCGTCGCCACCGGCGCGCTGTCCGGGCTGGTTGCGGTCAGCGCGGTGGCGGCGCTGACCGCGATCGTCGGCCTGCTCGTCACGGCGCGCTCGGCGCGCACCGGCACGGCGCTGTCGATCGCCGCGCTGGTGCCCATCGCCGCCGCGCTGGTGCTGGCGGTGCCGGGCAGGTTCGGCCCGGCGCAGGTGATGCTGGCCGCGGCCGGGGTCACCGCGTGGTCGCTGATCGCCTTGATGGTGCCCAGCGCCGAACGGGAACGTATCGCCGGATTCTTCACCGCGACGGCGGTGCTGGGCGCCGCGGTGCTGCTGGCCGCCGGAGCCGAATTGCTGTGGCACGTCAAGCTGGTCGCCATCGGCTGCGGACTGATCGTGGCCGCGCTGCTGGTCACCATCGAGGCGGCGCAGATGTCCGCGCTGTGGGCCCGTTTCCCGCTGCCGGTCATCCCGGCGCCCGGGGATCCCACGCCGTCGGCGCCCTCGCTGCAGGTGCTCGAGGACCTGCCCCGCCGGGTCCGGATCAGCGACGCCCACCAGAGCGGATTCATCGCCGCCGCGGTGTTGCTCAGCGTCCTGGGCTCGGTCGCGATCGCGCTGCGCCCGGAGACGCTGAGCGGCGCGGGTTGGTACGTGGTCGGGGCGACCGCCGCGGCATCGGTGCTGCGCGCCCGGGTGTGGGATTCGGCCGCCTGCAAGGCATGGCTGCTCGCCCAGCCCTTCCTGGCCGCCGGCGTGCTGCTGGTGATCTACGCGGCGACGGGACGCTACGGCGCCGCCCTCGGTGCGGCCGTGGTGCTCCTGGCGCTCGTGGCGGTGTGGATCGTGCTGGCGTTGAACCCGGGAATCGCTGAGCCGGAGAGCTATTCGCTTCCGGTGCGCCGGCTGGTGGGCTTCGCCGCGGCGGGACTCGACGCCTCGCTGATCCCCGTCATGGCGTTCGTGGTCGGGTTGTTCAGCCTGGTGCTCAATCGATGATTCGATCGGCATCAGCCTGCTTCGCGGCGGTGTTGGCCCTGTTGCCGGCCACCGCGACGTGGACGAGTCCGCCGGCTTTCGCGATCAGCCCACCGACCGTCGATCCCGGCGTCCCCCCACCGAGCGGGGCGCCGGGGCCGGTGCAGCCGATGGAGCAGCGCGGACCGTGCGTGACGTCCGGGGTCATCCCGGGCAGCGATCCGGGCGCCCCCGCGCCCAGCCAGTCGGCGCTGAATCTGCCTGCGGCATGGCAGTTCTCGCGTGGCGACGGTCAGCTGGTCGCCGTCCTCGACACCGGGGTGCGGCCGGGTCCGCGGCTGCCCAATGTCGAGCCGGGCGGCGACTTCGTCGAGGCCACCGACGGCCTGACCGACTGCGACGGACACGGCACGCTGGTCGCCGGGATCATCGCCGGCCAGCCGTCGCCGGACGACGGGTTCTCGGGCGTGGCCCCCGCGGCGCGGGTGGTGTCGATCAGGACGTCGTCGGCCAGGTTCTCCCCCCGCACGCCGGGCGGCGACCCGCTGATGGCGCGGGTGTCGACCGAGGTCACGACCCTCGCCCGGGCCATCGTGCACGCGGCCGACCTCGGCGCCCGGGTCATCGACGTCGGCTCGGCCACCTGCCTGCCCGTCGACCGGCCCGTCGACCAGGCCGCCCTCGGCGCCGCCGTGCGCTACGCGGCGGTGGACAAGGACGCGGTGATCGTGGCCGCCGCGGGCAACAGCGGACCGACCGGATCGTTCGCCGGTGGGACGTCGTGCGAATCCAACCCGCTCACCGACCTGAGCCGTCCGAACGATCCGCGCAACTGGGCAGGCGTCACCTCCGTGTCCATCCCGTCGTTGTGGCAGCCCTACGTGCTTTCGGTGGCGTCGCTGACCCCGGAGGGCCAGCCGTCGAAATTCACCGTGGCGGGCCCGTGGGTGGGTGTCGCGGCGCCGGGCGAGCGCATCGTGTCGGTGGGCAACGGTGACGGCGCGGGCCTGGCGAACGGCCTGCCCGACGACCATCAGCAACTGGTCGCCCTCAAGGGCACCAGCTACGCGGCCGGTTACGTCGCCGGCGTCGCCGCGCTGGTGCGCAGCAAGTATCCCGACCTGTCCGCCACCGCGGTGACGCATCGCATCACCGCGACCGCGCACAACGGCGCCCGCGACCCGTCCAACGTGGTCGGCGCCGGCAGCGTGGACCCGGTGGCCGCGCTGACCTGGCAATTGCCCGCCGGCGACCAGCCGAGCGGGGCGGCGGCCAAGCAGGTCGCTCTGCCTCCGGCGCCGGCGCCCGAGAACACCACACCGCGGACCGTCGCGATGGTCGGCACCGCAGTGCTGGCCGTGCTGGTCGCCGTGGCCGGCGCGGTCACCACCATCGCCGCACGCCGTCGAAAGGACCCCACCCCGTGAAGATGTCGATACCTACCCCCGGGAGCGGGCGAATCACGTTGGCGCTCTTGGCCATTGTGCCCGCGGTGATGGCCTGCCCGTGGCGATCGCCACGAGACTACTGGCTGCTCGGCATCGCGGCGGCCGTCGTGATCGTGCTGTTCGGCTGGTGGGGTGGCCTGTATTTCACCACCTTGGTGCGCCGCCGCCTGGCGATCATCGGGCGCGCCAACGCGTTCACCCCGCAGCCCCCCGCCACGGCGACCACCGCCCTGGTCCGGGTGGGCGCACCGGAGGACGACTCCGATGTGCTGCCGCTGCCGCTGATCGCCGGCTACCTGGACCGCTACGGCATCCGGGCGGACAAGATCCGGATCACCAGCCGGGACAACGCCTCCGACGCGTCGCGGCGCGAGACCTGGATCGGGCTCACCGTGTCGGCGCCGGAGAACCTGGCCGCGCTGCGGGCCCGCTCGCCGCGGATCCCGCTGCAGGAGACCGCCCAGGTCGCGGCGCGGCGCCTGGCCGACCACCTCCGCGAGATCGGATGGGAAGCGACCGCCGTCGCACCCGACGACGTTCCCCGGCTGTTGACGTCCAACCCCCGCGAGCGGTGGCGCGGCGTGCAGCGCGGCGCATCGGATTACATTGCGGCATACCAGATCCGGGTGGATGAGGCCTTGCCGGAGACGTTGGACGCCATCCGGTCACATGCGGCCCGCGAGACCTGCACCGCGTTGGAGATCGCCGGCGACAAGGCCCACCCCACCGTCGCGGTGGCGTGCGCGTTCCAGACCGACACCCCGCCGGAGCGCACGGCGCCGCTGGACGGGCTGACCCCGCAGCGCGGGAACCACCTGCCCGCACTGACGGCGCTGGACCTGTTGTCGACGGCGCGGCTGGACGGACACACGACCGCGCCCGCGGGCCTGCTCGCCCAGCTGCACTGGCCCACCCTGGTCGGCGGGGCCCATCGGGCGTCGTCGGCCGGCGGCCCGGAAACCAACTCGGCAACCACCGAGACCACCGACACCCTCGAGGCCGCTAGAACATGACCTCCTGGAGGAACGCGGTCATCCGGCGCAGGTAGTCCAACTGGCTCACGTGCAACACGTGGCTGCCCGGAAACCAGTGCAGCGCACAGTGATCCCAGTGCCGCCATAGCTTGACGGCGTGGTCCGGCGGCGCCATCCGGTCGCCGAGGCCGGTGATGATCATCCGGCGGTCCCGGCCGACCAGCGGCGGGTAACTGAGCGGGCAGTGGTACGCCATGCCGGCGCTCAACGCCTCGTGGCTGATATCGGAGAGGCGCAGGCCCATCCGCACCAGCTTGTTGGCCGGGAACCATTCGTCGAACAGCGTCGCGGGAGTGACGACCGGGCAGTTGGGGATGACGGCCTCGAGCCGATCGTCGGCGGAGGCCACCAGCGCCGAGGTGTAGCCACCCAGCGAGATGCCGGTGAGCGCGATCCGGTCGACACCGGTGTGGCGCAGGTAGTCGATGACGGAACGAAAGTCGTGCACGGCCTGGGCCATCGCCTCGGCGAAACCGCTGAGCCCGCCGGCGAAATAGCCGAAACCGCTGAAGGGCGAGAACTTTTCGGCCCGCTTGCCGTGAAAGGGCAGCGTGTACATCAACACGTCGTAGCCCGCCCGGTAGTACCAGGGCAGCGAGAAGAACCGCCCGTTGGCCAGATACCACGACCCCATGAAGCCGTGGATGACGCACAGCGTGGGCCGCGGCCCGTCGTCGTGGCGCCAGTGCTGCGCGCGCACCATGTTGTTGGATCCCCACGCGCTCCAGCGCGCGCGCATCGCGGGGTTGATCGCGGTGAAGCTGCTGGGGAACGCGATGTTGTCGACCGTGCCGCGCGCGACCCACTCCGCCAGCGGGCTGGCGCGACGCGAGGTCACCCGCGGCAACTCGGTGGGCGCCGGAAAGGACCGCGCGGGATCTCCCGCCGCCCCCAGCTCGGCGTAGAAGTCGAGGTTGCTCCGCTCGGTCGAGGCATCGGATTGCCGCAGGGCGCCCGCGACCACGAACGGTGTCACCGTGGTGGTGAGCAGCGAGGCCACCCAGGTGCGCAGGGCCAGATCACCGAGGGCCGATGCCTCGACTACCATTCGCTGACGGGGCGACAACGCCGAGTGGGGGGGTAATCCGCCGGCGCCGGCCGGCACATCGGCGCCGGGAACGTCTGGAACGGGGACCGGCGGGTCGATCGGATCCATGTCGGGCGCCACGAACGCCGATGGTAGCCGGACGGGCTCGCGCTTCCAGGATGTTCGACCGGTTTCGGTCGCTACGGTCTTATCCCGGGACCACGGCGGTGATGCCGGTGCACCATAGGGGTAATACGGTTTGCTATCAGCCGGCTAGCGACGGCGCGTTGATCAGGAGGACCGACATGTGGGACCCGGACGTCTACCTGGCCTTTGCCGATCACCGCGGCCGGCCCTTCTACGATCTGCTGTCGCGGGTGGGCGCCGAGCGGGCGCGCCGCGTCGTCGATCTCGGTTGCGGGCCCGGACACCTGACGACATACCTGGGCCGGCGCTGGCCGGACGCGGTGATCGAGGCGATGGACAGCTCCCCGGAGATGGTGGCCGCCGCCAAGGAGCGCGGCATCGACGCCGTCACCGGCGACCTGCGCGACTGGAAGCCCCAGCCCGACACCGACGTGGTGGTCAGCAACGCGGCCCTGCACTGGGTGCCCGAGCATGCCGACCTGTTGCTGCGGTGGGCGGGCGAGCTGGCGCCCGGATCGTGGATCGGGGTGCAGATGCCGGGCAACTTCGAATCCCCGTCCTACGCGGCGGTGCGGGCGCTGGCCCGCCGTGAGCCGTACGCGAAGTTGTTGCGCGACATACCGTTTCGCGTCGGCGCGGTGGTGCAGCCGCCCGCGCACTATGCCAACCTGCTGCTGGACGCGGGATGCCGGGTCGACGTCTGGGAGACCACGTATCTGCATCAGCTGACCGGCGAGCATCCGGTGCTGGAGTGGATCACCGGCACGGCGCTGGTCCCGGTGCGCGAACGGCTCGACGACGACACCTGGCAGCAGTTCCGCGAGGAGTTGATTCCGCTGCTGTCCGACGCCTATCCGGCGCGCTCCGACGGTTCGACGATCTTCCCGTTCCGGCGGGTCTTCGTCGTCGCCGTGGTGGGCGGCGCGGGCCGCGCGTAGCGGGTCGCCACCATCGGACCAGCCGCGACTATCGCTGCGCGGGCTTGCCTTCTTCGATGCCCCGGTCGGCGGCGATGGCCGACCTCGGGGTCGGCTTGGCGCCATGATGGATCTGCAGGTACGTCTCGGTGTACCGCGCGGCGATGCGGGTGCCGGCGAATTCCGAGGGGATGACGTCGCCCGTGCGCTGGCGCCAATCATGCAGCAGGACAGCGAGATCGGCCGCGACGTCCTCGACGTCCGCGCCGTCATCGGCCAGCAGGTTGATGGTTTCGGTGGGATCGGCGCGCAGATCGTAGAGCTCCCGCTCGGGCCGCGGCGCCGTGACGAGCGGGGCCACGGCCACCCCCGACGGGCTTTCCTCGATGTCCCAGGGCAGATCCAGCAGCGGCCGCGACGCGTAGTTCTCGATGTAGCTGTAGTCCTTGGTGCGGATCGCGCGAATCGGATCGAACGAGTCGTGATAGGTCTTCATCGTGTACACCTCGTCGCGCACCGGCGTGGCGGGCGGGTCCGGCTCCAGCAGGACGCCCGCGTGCGACACGCCGTCGACGTCGGCGGGGGCGTCGATTCCCAACAGCCCCAACAGCGTTGGCACCAGGTCGACAGCGCTGAACAGCTCGTCGTAGACGCGGGGCGTCACACCCCGGTCGGTGGGTGGCCGGATGATCATGCCGATGCCGGTTCCCGCGTCGTACAGCGTGGATTTCGCGCGGGGGAACGCCGGGCCGTGGTCGGTGAAGAACACCACCCAGGTGGTGGCGTCTAATCCCGTGTCCGCCAGCGTGTCCAGCAACCGCCCGACGGCGGCGTCTGCCGCGCTGATGGCCCCGTAGAAGGCGGCGAGGTCACCACGCACCTCGGGGGTGTCGGGCAGGTAGTCGGGCAGCCTGACGTCGGCGCCCTCCGCCGGGGTGTATCGGTCCTCGGGGTAGGGGCGGTGCGTCTCGAAAAACCCGGCGGTCAACAAAAAGGGTTGTCCCACCAGGCCATCGGCGCTTTGCCGCAACCATTCGTCGGCCTTGTCGGCGACGTAGTCGCAGTAGGAGTTCGATACGTCGAACTCGTCGAAACCCAGCCGCTTAGGGTAGGACGTCTCGTGCTGCATGCCGAAAAGCGCCGAATACCAACCTGATTCGGACAGGATTTGGGGGAGTGTGCGGATTCCGCTGCGGTATTCCCAGCCGTGGTGCGCCAGGCCGATGAGGCCGTTGGATTGCGGATAGCGTCCGGTGAACAGCGACCCGCGCGACGGCGAGCACAGCGGCGCGGTGGCGTGCGCCCGGGTGAACAGGATGCCCTCGGCCGCAAGGCGGTCCATTCGCGGGCTCGACACGTCCGGGTGCCCGTAGACGCCGAGGTAGCGGCCCAGGTCGTGCCAGTGCACGATCAGCACGTTGTCCTTGCCCGGCGTCAATTGCGTCACCTCTCACCTTGCCCCGCGACCGGCGACGATACCGCAACGTGCTGCGGCGATCCCCGCCGCGTCGGCTCGTCAGGCGGACGGCAGGCGCCCCCACCGGTTCTCGCAGACGAACTCCGACAGCGGCCGCGCCACGGCCCAGCCGTCCAGTTCGAGGGCCGGGCGATCGGGGAATTCGGGCACCGGCCCCAGGCACAGGATGGCCACCGGCTCCGCCCCGTCCGGCATGTCGAGCAGCGAGGCCAGCCGTTGCGGATCGAAGAGCGACACCCAGCCCATGCCGAGTCCTTCGGATCGCGCTGCCAGCCACAGGTTCTGGATGGCGCACGACACCGACGCCAGGTCCATCTGCGGCAGGGTGCGCCGCCCGAACACGTGCTTGTCGCGGTCGTCGCCCAGTGCCACCACCAACAGTTCGGCGCAATCGAGGATGCCCTCCACCTTGAGCGCCAGGAATTCGTCGCCCCGCTCGCCCAGCGCGGCGGCCGTGCGCGGGCGTTCCTCGTCGACGAGCGCGTGGATACGGCGCCGCAGCGCAGCGTCGGTGATCCGGATGAAGCGCCACGGCTGCATCAGCCCGACGCTGGGCGCCGCGTGCGCGGCCTGCAGCAGGCGCGCCAGCAGCTCCTCGTCCACCACGGCGCCGGGAACGAACCGGCGCATGTCACGGCGTTCGGAGATGACGCGATAGACGGCGCGCCGCTCCTGCGGGCTGAATGCCTGATCGGTCACGTCAGCCATCGTAGGAAATCCGCATTAGCGTGGACGTGTCCCGAAGGGAGTGTCCCGTGAAGCCTTCCGATGTCCTCGAGCAGCTGGCCGCCGATCCCGCCGCCGGCCGCGGCTATGGCGAGCCCTACCAGACCCCCGACGGCACCACCGTCATCGTGGTCGCCAAACCGCTGGGGGTCTTCGCCGTCCGCAACGGCCGGGCCACCTGGACGCCGGCCGTGGACGCGAATCGCATCGCCCTGATCGGGGTGGTCACCGGCCTGCTGGCCGGGGTGATCGGCAGCCTGGCGGTGCTGCGGCAGCCGCCGTGGCCGCGGATCACGATCAGGGACTATAGGTAACCCCGACCGCGCGGAACACGTATTCCGGCGGCATGTCGAACGCCAGCGACCGCCGCGGCAGGGTGTCGAGCACCTCGGCCGGGATGGCGACCTTGTAGTGCAGCGACAACTCGCCGCTGAACTTTTCGTCGACCGCGGAGACATCGACGTCGACCTGCAGGCCCGTCGACGAGATCTCCACGTTCGCGGCGCCGGTCTGCGGCGCGTCCCAGCGCACGCTGACCGTCGGGCCGGCCAGCCGGGGCAGCATCGACAGCGTTGCCAGCACCCGCTCCGAGGTGAACGCCAGCGACCCCGTGTAGCTGGCGACGCCGTGCGGCAACCG
The DNA here is from genome assembly GCF_035918355.1 of Mycobacterium sp. 3-98. Taxonomy (NCBI): domain Bacteria; kingdom Bacillati; phylum Actinomycetota; class Actinomycetes; order Mycobacteriales; family Mycobacteriaceae; genus Mycobacterium; species Mycobacterium sp. 3-98. Next base: position 913,276 of record NZ_CP142360.1, read on the forward strand.
CACCCCGGGGATGGTGCCGCTGAAACGCCGGGTCACCGCGACGTAATCGGCAAGGTGGATAAGGCCTTCCGATTCGACCTGGGCGTGCAGCTCGTCGGGCAGCTTGCCGATGCCGAACAACCTGCGGACAAAGACGGCCATACCGCCAGTATGACCGCGCGGCGCGACTCCGTGGGGCGGGCGCACGGCCGCCGCTGCGGCCGTGCTGGTATCGGTGGGTGATGACCCGCCCGAGGACGCCGTTGGCCGCCGGGATTGCCGCGCTGGCCGCGGCGGTGTACGCGCTCATGTGGGTGGGCTACCGCCAGCGCTGGGCGTGGCTGTACCGCGTGGACTGGTCCCTGCTGGACGGGGCGCGGGCGCTGGCGATCAAGCACCCGTCGTGGCTGCGGTTCGCCGAATCGGTGTCGTTCGTGCTGGGACCGGGCGCGCTGGCCGTGCTGGGGATCTCCGTGACGGTGCTCGCCCTGATGATGCGCCAACTGCGGGCCGCGCTGGTGCTGGTGCTGGCGTGCGCGCCGTGCAACGAGTTCGCGACGGCGGCGGCCAAGGCGCTGGCCGACCGCCCGCGGCCGCCGACCATGCTGGTCCCGGCGGCCGCCACCTCGTTTCCCTCCGGTCATGCGCTCGAGGCGACCGCCGGGCTGCTCGCGATGCTGTCGTTTGCGCTGCCGATGATGAACGTGGCCGCGCGGCGCATCGCGGTCGCCGCGGTAGCGGTGGCGCTGCCGGCGGTCGGCCTGTCCCGGGTGGCGCTGAACGTGCATTACCCGTCCGACGTACTGGCCGGCTGGTCGCTGGGATACCTGTATTTCCTGGTGTGCCTCTGGGTTTTTCGTCCCCCCGCCCCCGGCCGCCCGAGCTAAAGCCCTGCGGCGGTGGGCATTTGGTCACGGCGCGGTGACCTAACCGGGGCTAAAGCTTTACTTGACCGCGAGGATGCGCGGGTCTGACGATGGAGTGCATGCACCGACTGCTCACGTCACTGTGCGCTGCGGCGTGCGTGATTTTCGCCTCGGTGGTGCTCGCGCCGATCGGCGCGGCTGCCGGCGCTCCCTGGTTCGCGAACGCGGTCGGCAATGCGACACAGGTGGTTTCGGTGGTGAGCACCGGCGGTTCGAACGCGACCATGGAGGTCTTCCAGCGCACCGGCACCGGCTGGCAGTCGCTGCGTTCCGGCATTCCCACCCACGTCGGTTCGGCGGGGATGGCGCCGCAGGCCAAGAGCGGCGTCCCGGCCACTCCGATGGGCGTCTACACCCTGGACTCCGCCTTCGGCACCGCGCCGAATCCCGGCACCGGGCTGCCCTACACCCAGATCACCGGGGGAAACTACTGGTGGAGCGGCGACGACCACAGCGCCACCTTCAACTCGATGCAGGTGTGCCAGAAGGCCCAGTGCCCGTTCAACACGGCCGAGAGCGAGAACCTGCAGATCCCGCAGTACAAGCACGCGGTCGTGATGGGCGTCAACAAGAACAAGACCCCGGGCGGGGGCGCCGCGTTCTTCTTCCACACCACCGACGGCAAGCCCACCGAGGGGTGCGTGGCCGTCGACGATGCTCAGCTGGTGTCGATCATGAAGTGGCTGCGGCCCGGCGCCGTCATCGCCATCACGAAGTAGCGCCTCAGTCGGTGGCGATGGCGCGACCGGGTTTGAGCGTGAAGTTCATGCCCTCCAAAGACATTGTGGCGTCATAGGTTCGGTCGTAACCGGTGCCGCTGATCTTCCACCCGGCCTCGGTGCGGCGGTAGGTGTCGCGGTAGAAGGCCGCCCCGATCAACATGAAGTTCAGGTCGGACACCATGACCCGGTCCTGCAGATACCAACTGCCCGTTGCGGTGTCGCCGGTGACGGTGATGTCCGGATGGGTCACCCGGTGCTCGGTGATGACGTTCGCGGGCAGCGACGTTCGCATGTACTCCACCAACTCGGCGCGGTTGGTGAAGTGCAGCTCGTTGCCGATCGACGGCCCGTAATCGGCCTTGATGTCCTCGGCCAGGGTGTCGGCGAAGTCATCCCAATGCTTGGTGTCCAGCGCGCGCAGATACCGGTATTTGACTTGCTTGATCGCTTCGATATCGGCGAGATCGTCGAGGGTCATCAGGTCATTGCAGCACACGCTGGTGCGCCGTCCGCGTTCGCATCGAAGAGCCGGCGGGTCACGTGTCGTGGTGGGCGAGGTAGGAGGTGACCATGTCGATCAGGGCACGCCGTTCCAGGCTCCAATCGATGGCCGTGCCCGTGACCATCTGCGCCAGCACCACACCGCGCAGCGTGGCCCAAATGACCTCGGCCACACCGGCATGCGCGGGTTCGGTGGTGATCAACCGCCCCAGCTGGCCGATCGCGGCGTTCATGTCGAGCAGGTGACGCCGCGACGACGGGTCCGGGCCGCCGCGGGTCTCGCGCAGGATTTCGAAGGCGGCCATCGACGTCGGGCTGCTGTAGCAGCCCCACGCGGTGTCGACGACGACCTCGATGCGGTCCCGCAGCGGCAGCTCGCTGACGTCGGCCGACGACAGGCTGTCCACCAGGCGGGCCACGCCGTCGTCCACGACGGCCATCAGCAGGCCGTTGCGGTCCCCGAAGTGGTACTGGATGACCCCCCAGGTCACGCCGGCGCGTTCGGCCACGTGCTTGGCGGTGGCGGCGGAAAACCCCTCCTCCACGATGCAGCGGACCGTCTCATCGATGATCTTCGCCCGGGTGTCATCGCCGCGCTTGCGGGGCGCGGTGGTACGCCGAGTGGGCCCGACGGGGCGACCGGGCGGCTGGCCGGCAACGATGGACATTGTTGACTTTATAACATAGCCGAGTCTATTTTTGGGGCGTGAGCAGCCCCTCGCGATACGCGCAACTGTCCCGTGACGAACTCGTCGTCCTGGTTCCCGAACTGCTGCTGATCGGACAGCTGATCGACCGGTCCGGGATGGCCTGGTGCATCTCCTCGTTCGGCCGCGACGAGATGGTGCAGATCGCCATCGAGGAATGGGCGGGCGCCAGCCCGATCTACACCCGGCGCATGCAGAAAGCGCTGAACTACGAGGGCGACGACGTGCCCACGATTTTCAAGGGCCTGCAGCTCGATATCGGTGCGCCACCGCAATTCATGGATTTCCGCTACACCGTCCACGACCGTTGGCACGGCGAATTCCAGCTGGACCACTGCGGCGCCCTGCTCGACGTGGAGCCGATGGGCGAACAGTACGTCTTCGGGATGTGCCACACCATCGAGGACCCGACCTTCGACGCCACCGCGATCGCGACCAACCCGCGCGCGCAGGTGCGCCCCATCCACCGCCCGCCGCGAACGCCGGCGGACCGCCATCCGCACTGCGCATGGACCGTCATCATCGACGAGTCCTACCCCGAGGCGCAGGCCATCCCGGCCCTGGAGGTCGTCAGCCAAACCCGCGCCGCGACATGGGAACTCGACCCCATCGATCGCTCGGACGAGGGGCAGGCGGACTACTCGGGCCCGTTGCTGTCCGACTTCGACTTCGCCGCCTTCTCGCATTCGGCGCTGGTCCGGATGGCCGACGAGGTGTGCCTGCAGATGCACCTGCTGTACCTGTCGTTCGCGATCGCGGTGGCCGCGCGTGCCGCCGGCGACGACGAATCCCTCGGCGTGTGCACCCGCGGCCTGATCGGCATCGCGGGCGTGGCCGCCGAACGCATTCACCGCGCGCTGAAGCTTACGGGCGGGGCCGAAGGCGTCCTGCGGGTGCTCGAGCTGCACCCGCTGCTGAACCCCGCGGGCTACGTTGTCGCCGAGACGGAGTCGAACCGGCTGCACGTCCGCCCGTCGCCGGCGCACGACGACCGTGCCTGGATCTCGTTGTGCTCCCCGGAATCCGTGCAGCCGCTGCAGGCGATCGCCACCGCGGTCGATCCGCGCATCGAGGTTCGAGTTAGCGGAACCGCCACCGACTGGACCGCGGAACTGGTTGAAACCGACTCGCCCACCGAGGAACTGCCAGAGGTTTCGGTGGTCCGGGTCAGCGGCGGATCGACCTTCCAGTTCGAGCCCAGGCGTTCGCTGCCGCTGACGGTGTTGTAACGAAAAGCTACTTGTCAAGGGGTTTTCGGTACCGCTTCGGTGACGCAAGCGCATCGAGCGGATACCAATGACATTGCGAAGCATCGGCTTTGGGCGTGTCCGAGGCTATGGTTAACGCTGGCCACCGACCCCTATAGACGAAGGTTTTCGCTCTATGTACGACCCACTTGGGTTGTCGATCGGGACCACGAACCTGGTCGCTGCGCGTAATGGAAGCCCACCGGTTAACCGCCGCTGCGTGCTCACCCTTTATCCGCACTGTGCACCGAAAATTGGTGTGCCCGAAGAGAATCCGCCGCTAGCCGAACCCGGCGTGCCGATGAGAAACTTCGTCGAGCGCATCGGGGACTCGGTCGCGCTGGTGTCGCCCGACGGTTCCGCGCATGATCCGGAGCTGCTGACGGTGGAGGCCCTGGACGCGATGGTGCTCGCCGCCGGCGCCGATGCGGCGGCTTCGGAGATCTCCATCGCCGTTCCCGCGCACTGGAAACCGAGCACGGTGCAGGCGCTGCGCGACGCCCTGCGGACGCACGTGGGGTTCGTCCGAAGCGGAATGGCGCCCCGCCTGGTCTCGGACGCGATCGCGTCGCTGACCGCGGTGAAATCCGAGCTCGGCCTGCCCGACGAGGGCATCGTCGGGCTGCTCGACTTCGGCGGCAGCGGCACGTCGGCCACCCTGGTGAACATCGCCGGTGACTTCGAACTCGTCAGCGCCACCATGCGCTACACCGCGTTGTCCGGCGACGAGATCGACCAGGAATTGCAGCTGCGCGCCTTCGAGGAGCTGGGCCACGGCAGCGGCCTGGACCCCGGCAGCACCGCCGGTGTCGGGCAGCTCGGCGAACTCAGGGAACAGTGCCGCGCGGCCAAGGAACGCCTTTCGGTCGACATGGCCACCGACATCGTCGCCGAGCTGGGCGGGCGCAGTTGCAGCCTGACGGTGACGCAGGACGACCTCGAAGAGCTGATCCAGGATCGGCTGACCGGCTTCATCTATGCCTTCGACGACATGCTGGTGCGCTACCGCAAGAGCTGGTCGGACCTCGCGGCGGTGGTCACGGTCGGTGGCGGGGCACGCATTCCGCTTGTGACCGAACGACTTTCGATGCACGGGCGCACGCCGATCCTGACGCCGTCGCAGCCGGCCTTCGCGGCGGCCTGCGGGGCGCTGATCCTGGCCTCCCGCGGGGGCGAGCTGGATCTGCGAACCCGCACGTCGATCGGGCTGCTCGCGACGGCCGACGCCGCCGGCGACGTCGTGGACTTGGGCGCCGGCGACGTGCTGGTGATCGACGACGAGGCGCTCACGGATCGCGAACTGGCGTGGTCGCAGACCGACGACCCCGGCGACCTGCGGATGCGATTCGGCGGCGAAACCTACGACGAAGACGGTCCGGCCGGCTGGTCGATGCGGCTCAACGTCATCGACCCACCCCGGGAACGGCGACCCTGGCGGCGCCTCCGGATCTCCCAGCTGATCATCGGGATGTCCGCGGTGGTCGCCATGACCGCGGTCGGCGGCGTGGCCTACACGCTGACCGGGATCGAGAACCGTCAGGCCCCGCCGGCGCCGTCGGTCGCGCCGCCGCCCGCGCCATCCGTCAAGCCCGCGGCGCCGGCTCCGGCCGCACCGCCGCCGCCCACCGCCGTGCCCCCACCCCCGCCGCCGAGCGCGCAACCCGTCCCAAGTCCTGCGCCGCCGCCGCCCGAACCGCCGCCGCCCGAACCGCCGCCGTCGCCGCCACCGCCTCCGGTCGTGGTGACCACGGCGCCGCCGGCGCCGGTCTACACCCCGCGGCACACGGCGCCACCGACGACGACCGCGCCGCCGCAGCCGACGGTCACCACCACGGCCCCGCCGTCACCGACGGCCACGACGACGTCGCCGCCTCCGCCCACGAGTGAGGAGCCCGTCACAACCAGCACCACGACCACGGTGCCCATGACGACGGAGTGGATCCACGTCCCGCTGCTGCCGGTGCCGATACCGATCCAGGTTCCGCAGAAGCAGGCCCCGGCGACCCCCCAGTACCCCCAGTACTCGCCGCAGTACCCGTCGAACGAGTATCCGCAGTACCAGCCGTATCCGGGGAATGAGTATCCGCAGTATCCGGGGAGTTCGCAGAATCCCTACTGGGGCCCGGGTTATTAGCGTCGGTCCTGCTTAGGCGGTCCATCTGCGCGGCCATGCGCGCGCGGGTAACGTTTGTGTCACCAAGTTCGGATGGGGTTTCCCCGTCATGCCCTCGCTCGGGGGCGTTCGAAAGACCTTGGAGGCGTTACGTGGACATCGTGCTTGGGGTGTCGATAGCTCCCGGGACGGTCCGCCTGGTAGCGATCGAAGGCCAAGACGCCGACGGTGTGACCGTCGAACAAGAAGAGTTCGAGGTGGGCGCCGCCGGCAGTGCGGTCGATCGGGTGATCGACGCGATCGGCGGCACCCGCGAAGGAGTGGTCGAGGGCGGCCACCGGTTGAGCTCCACCGGGGTCACCTGGACGAACCCCGCCGACGTCGCGGCGCTGCGGGCGGCCATCAACGCCAGCGATCTCGGCGACGTGATGATGGTCGCGCCGTTGCTGGCTGCGGCCGCGCTGGCGCAGACGGTCGGCGACGCGCTGGCCTACGAGCGCATCGCGATGCTGTTCGTGGAGACCGCCAGCGCGACGCTGGCCGTGGTCGAGGTCGGCGACGGTTCCATCGTCGACCTGCACCGGCGCCGGATCACCGGCACCGCGGCGCCCGCCGAGCTGGCGACGATGGTCGCCGGTCTCGACGCGGGCGGGTCCGCGGCGGACGGCGTGTTCATCGTGGGCTGCGGCGCCGACATCGTTGCGCTGAAACCCGCGATCGAGGCGGCCACCTCGCTGCGGGTGACCGGACCCGAGGAGCCGGACATGGCGCTGGCCCGCGGGGCCGCGCTGGCCTCGGCGAACGCGCCGCTGTTCGCGTCGTCGACCGCGGCCCTGGCCTACGCCCTGGACCCGGGCACCGGGGAATTCGGCCCTTTGGCCGTCGGTCCGAGCCACCTCGACCTGTGGGGCGACGCCGGCACGGGCACCGGTTTCCGCGCCTACAGCGCCCTGGCCGACGACGCCGAGGAAGACGAAGACCAGCGGCCCCCGCGCCGGAGCCGCGCCATGCTGCTGGCCGGCAGCGCCCTGGGCGGCATCGCCGCCGTGATCGCCGGGGTCGTGCTGGTGACGCTGACGGCGGATCAGCCGGCGGGTGAGGGGCACAACGCCGGCGTCAGCGTTGCCACCCCCGGCATCCAGCTGCCGGCCGCGCCGCCCAGCACCCCGCCGCAAGCGCAGCCGCCCGCCCCGAGCACGTCCCCGCCGGCGCCCGCGCCCACCGCCGAGGTGGCAGCCCCCGCGCCCGCGCCCGCCCCGATCGCGCAGCAACCCGCGCCGCAGACCACGGCCACGTCGGCGCCCCCGGAGCCCGTCCGTCGCGCCCCGACCCGCCAAACGCCGCAGTACGTGCCCCAACCGGTCGAGCAGGCGGCACCCCCGCCGGCCTCGCCTGCCCCCGCGCCCCCGCCGGTCGCACCGCCGCCGCCACCACCGGCCGCGCCGCCGCCGCCCAGGCCCGCGCCGGTGACCATGTACCTGCACTTCCCGTTCGTCACCGTGCCGATCCCGATCACCCCGCCGGCGCCGCCCCCGGCCCCCTAGCACGTGGCACACGCGCGGAGTTGAGCGCACACTGGCAATGACGGCACGCGCTGGCGAGGAGGTCGGATGGGCGAGCACGGTGGGTTCGGATTCGACCCGGACGAATTCGATCGCATGATCCGCGAAGGCAGCGAAGGGCTGCGCGACGTGTTCGAGCGCGTCAGCAGGTTCGTCGCCGCTCCCGGTGGCAGGTCGGGCTGGTCAACGATCTTCGAGGACATGTCGCGGCGACCCCGCCCCGCGCCCGAGACCGCCGGCGAGGCCGGCGAGGGCGTGTGGGCCATCTACACCGTGGACGACGGCGGCGGCGCGCGCGTCGAACAGGTCTACGCGACCGAGCTCGACGCCCTGCGCGCGAACAAGGACAACCTCGACCCGAAACGCAAGGTGCGGTTCCTGCCCTATGGCATCGCGGTCAGCGTCCTCGACGACGACTCCGAAGAGACTGCGTAGCAGTCGTTTTCGGCTCAGCCCTGGGTGACGACGTTCGAGTCGCCGGAGTTGCTGATCTTCGGCGTGCCCGAGTGGTAGGTCACCTTGTTGTTGAAGCCCGACGCGGTGATGGCGTCGGCGGCCTCAATGGTGACCGCGTTTTGCACCCCGGAGACCGAGAGGCTGGCGCAATGCCCGGTGATCGTCACCGTGTTGGACACGCCGCTGACGCTGACGATGTTGTCGTTACAGGCGATGGTCCGGCTCTCGTTGATGCCCGCGACGCTGAGCCGGGCGCCGCGCGGCGGGGCGGGTGAGGTCGACGGTGCTGCTCGCCGCGAGGCCGACGGGGCGGGACTCGTCGAGACGCTCGGCGGCGAGGTGATGAATGACTTCACGCCGGAAATCTGGTGTGCGGCAAAGGCGGCGATGCCTCCCGCGAGTGCGATCACACCGATCACGATGACGGTGCCGAGGATCCACCACACGCGGTTGCCCGAGGGGCTCGGCGGCGGCGGTCCGGTGACCGGGCCGCCGTAGGTCCACGCCGGCGGCGGTGGCGGGGCGCCCGGGGTCGGCGGCGGATGGGCCTGGCCGGCGGACGCGGAGCTGCCCTGCTCTGAGGCCCACGCCGACTCGGCGAGCGGGCGCTCGAGTTCCCGGATCCGCTCTTCCGGGTCATCGTTTGCTGCCATGCATTGAATATGCCATTCGCTTCTGCGTTTTCGGGCCGTTCGGTAGTTTTGGGGATCGTGCCCGATTTGCCGAACCGCCAGGTGTTGTTGCGTCGTCGCCCGTCGGGGCTCGTCCGGCCCGACGACACGGAGATGGTCACCGCGCCCGCGCCCGAACCCGCCGAGGGGGAGGCGCTGCTGCGCACCACCTACGTCGGCATCGACGCGGCCGCCCGCACCTGGCTCGACGACCAGCCCAGCTACCTTCCGCCGGTGCAGCTGGGTGAGGTCATCCGCGCGGCCGGCATCGGCGAGGTGGTCGCGTCGCGGTGTGACGCGTTCGCCGTCGGCGACGTCGTCACGACGCTGACCGGGTTTCAGGAATACGTGATCATCCGCGACGACCTGTTCAGCACGCCGATCCCGGGCGAGGACGACCAGCTGGCGATCATGTCGGTGTACGGGCCGACCGGCGCCACCGCCTATTTCGGGATGACCGACATCGGCCGACCGCAGCCCGGGGAGACGGTGGTGGTGTCGGCGGCCGCGGGGGCCACCGGATCGGTGGCCGGGCAAATCGCCAAGATCGCCGGCGCCCGGGTGGTGGGCATCGCGGGCGGCCCGCAGAAATGCCGGGCGGTGGTGGAGGACTTCGGGTTCGACGCGTGCATCGACTACAAGAACGACGACATCGTCGCGGCGCTCAAAAAGCATTGCCCGCAACGGGTGGACGTCTACTTCGACAACGTCGGCGGGCCCATCCTCAACGCCGTGCTGGGCCGGCTGGCCCCCCGCGCGCGGGTGGTGCTGTGCGGCGTCATCTCCAGCTACCTGACCGGCGACCACCCGGGGCCGGCGAACTACGTGAACCTGTTGTCCAAGACCGCGCTGATGCAGGGCTTCAACGCGCTGGACCAGTGGGGCCGCTTCGACGAGGCGTTCGCCGCGCTGCGCGGCTGGGAGGCGCAGGGCCGACTTCACCACCGGCAGACCATCTTTGAGGGCATCGAGTCGTGTGTCGACGCCCTCAACGGCCTGTTCACCGGCGTCAACGTCGGCAAGACGCTGGTCAAAATCAGCGAACCCGGCGCGCGCTGAGGCCGCGGGATGCGCCGCACCCCCACCGCGTGGTGTTATAACACCGTTTGCGAGAGTTGCCTGGGGAGAGCGCGCCGGGCTTGACGTGCCGGCTTTCAACGATGGGTGGTTTGTAGATGGATCGTCGCAGCATGATGTTGATCTCGGGGCTCGGCATGCTGGGGGCTGCGATGCGCTTGCCGGGTGCCTGGGCCACCCCGCCGGCGCCGCAGGCGCCGCCGGCCGCCGGCGGCGGGCCCTACATCTTCGCCGACGAGTTCGACGGGCCGGCCGGCTCGCCTCCCGATCCCGGCAAGTGGACGATTCAGACCTGGCAGGACGACGTGTTCCCGCCCGTGGAGGGGATCTACCGCGACGATCGCCAAAACGTGTTCCAGGACGGCAATTCCAACCTCGTCCTGTGCGCAACCCACGATCTGATGAGCAACACCTACTACAGCGGCAAGCTGCGCGGCAACTTCCGCAGCATGATCAACCAGACCTGGGAGGCGCGGATCAAGCTGGACTGCTTGTTCCCCGGCCTGTGGCCGTCGTTCTGGGGTGTCAACGAGGACCCGCTGCCCGACGGCGAGGTCGACATCTTCGAGTGGTACGGCAACGGCGACTGGGCCCCCGGCACCACGGTCCACGCGGCGTCCAACGGGAAGACCTGGGAGGGCAGGTCGATTCCCGGTCTGGTCGACGGCAACTGGCACACGTGGCGAATGCACTGGGGCGAAGAGGGATTCGAGTTCTTCCGGGACGGGGCGCAGTACTACAAGGTGCCCAACAAGCCCATCCACGTCGCCGGCGGCGCGCCCGACGACTTCCGGTGGCCGTTCAACAACCCCGGCTACTGGATGACCCCGATGTTCACGCTCGCCGTCGGCGGGGTGGGCGCCGGTGACCCCGCCGCGGGTGTCTTCCCGGCGTCCATGCTGGTGGACTACCTGCGCATCTGGTAGCCGTCATTTCGTGGCTTTGAGCACCTGAACCAGGTTGAACTGCCACCGCTCGACCAGCCGGAAGCCCAGGTCGTGCGGCACCGCGAACGCCGGGGTCGGCCCGTAGCGGGGGCCCGGCGGCAGCGCGGCGCCCCGCTCGTGCGCCGGCTGTGACGGGTCGGCCTGGGTGATGATCCAGACCACGCCGCAGTGGCTCAACGGCTTGGCGACGACCTCAGGGATGAGGTTGGTGTCGAAGACGTCGTTGCGGTCGGTCGCGCGCTGCCACAGCGTCAGGTCGACCAGCTTGCGATAGGCATCCGGGCGAGCCGCCAGCAACGGGCGCATGGGGGCCGGCATGAACGTCACCGTGTCGTTCACCAGCAGGCAATCGCCCGGCGCGGCCCGCGCGGTGATCAGGTCGGCCACCTGGCTGTAGTCCATGCCGTATTTGGCGTACGGGTTGCGCTGCGCCCGAACATAATTCGGCGCCGCCGCCACGGCGAACAGGCCGACCAGCGCCGCGGTGACCCAGGGCCTGGCGGCCACCGCGCCGCCGCAGACCCCCAGGATCAGCGCCATCGCGGGTGCGGTGAACGACAGGTAGCGTGGCGTGTAGATCGAGTGCACCAGCACCGAATAGGTCAGGATCGCGGCGGTGGGAATGGCCAGCCATCCCGCCGCGAGCACCAACAGCTGCCGCTCCGATGGCGCCAGCCGCGCGGACCCGCTGAGCCACAACACAATCGCCGCACACATCAGCAGCGCCGCCAGGATGGCGAACGGGGGGCTTCGCTCGAAATACTGTTGCATCACCACGTCTTCGATGGTGCGGTGACCGATCGGGGCGACCCAGCTGATCTGGTGTGCCTGGCCGGCGACCGTCAACAGGAACGGCAACACCGCACCCACCGCCACGGCCGAGGCAATGGCGAAGCGCGCCAACACGGTTCGGCCGCGGTGGAAGACGACGACGAATACGACGTACGCCCCCAGCAGCAGCGCGATATACGCGTCGAGCACGATCGAGAGGGCCAGCGCGACACCGTAACCCAGCCACAACCGCCGGGTGTCGCGGCGCGCGGCGTGGACGAGCAGGACAGTCAGCCACACCGCGGCCATCATCGACAGGGCATAGGGCCGCGCCTCGATGCCCGCCCACGTGGTGCGGGGCAGGATCGCGCAGAACGCGCCGGAGGCGATCGCGACTGTCCGCGACGAGAACTGCTTGCCCAGCACCACCACGCCGGCGGCCGCGCCCCCCGCCGCCAGGCCACTCGGCGCGCGTGACCAGAACTCGGTGGCCGGAAAGACCTGAAACCACCCGTGCATGAGCAGGTAGTACAGGCCGTGGACGGCATCGACATTGCCCAGCATGTGCCACATCTGGGCCAGCGAACGGCTGTAGGAGGCCGAGATGGTCGCGGCCTCGTCGTACCAGAAGGAGGGCCGGGCGGCCCCGGCCATGCTCACCGCGACGGCCAGCGCCGCGACGAGCACCGGGTCCAGCGCGGCCGCCACGGCAGGCCGGCGGCTGCCGAGCACGCCGGGGCTGAACACATCGCTATGGTGCCAGAACGGCCCGGGAGGATCGGCCGACCGGGCCCCTGATTCGAACGTATGATCGATCAATGGGACGGCTCGCATCCATCGGGTACAACGGCCAACCGGTCCGTGACCCGTTTCGCGCGGTCCGCCCGCCCATCGCCGTCCTGGTCGACCTGACGGTGCTGTTCCCGCGTGAGCCGCACCGCTCGGGGCGCTATCAGCCCAACGGGCTGCAGCTGCACAAGGTCGTCGAGGGCCGGCTGAGCTGCTGGGCCCTGTGCGAGCAGGGCGACTGGTGGGGTCTGGTGACCTATCCCGTCGCCTACGGATCCCGGCGCAAGACCGTGACGCACTGGGTGCCGGCCTGGACGCTGCGCCGCAAAGCCTGACCGCACCGCGCAATGCGATGATTGCTGCCCGTGGACGCAAGTTGGGCCTCGGTCCTGAGCAAGCTCGTCGCGCTGGCGGCCGTCATTGCGCTGTCACCGATCACGGTCATCCCCGCGGTGCTCGTGCTGCACGCGCCCCGGCCGCGCCCGGCCAGTCTCGCCTTCCTCGGCGGCTGGCTGGTGGGGCTGGTCGCCTTCACGGCGGCGTTCGTCGCCGGCTCGGAGGCGCTCAGCGGCTTCCATGCGACCCCGCCGAAATGGGCGTCCTGGGTGCGCCTGGTATTCGGGGTGGCGCTCCTCGCGCTGGCGGCGTTCCACTGGTTCACCCGGCACCGCCACCGCAGCATGCCCCGGTGGATGCGGTCGTTTTCCACGCTCTCCCCGGCGCGCGCCGGTGTGGTGGGGGCGGTCCTGGTGCCGCTGCGGCCCGAGGTGCTCATCCTGTGCGCGGCGGCGGGTTTGGCCGTCGGCAACAGCAGCCTGAGCGCCGGCGGCGAGTTGGTCGCGGCCGCGATCTTCGTCGTCGTCGCCGCGTCGACGGTGGCCATCCCGATCCTGGCCTATGCCGGCTCGGGTGACCGCTTCGAGGGAACGCTGGAACGTCTCAAGGCCTGGATGGAGGCCAACCACGACGCGATGCTGGCCGTGATCCTGTTCCTGATCGGGTTGATCGTGCTCTACAACGGGATTCGCGCGCTGGCCTGACCCGCGTTCGGCCGACTCCGGCGCGTTTCGGCGTCACTTCGGCACGGCAATGGGAGGATGCCGCCCATGGCAGGAAGCTGGGGCACGGTGCTGACCGGGCTCGTTCCGCTCGGACTGGTCATCTCGCTGTCGCCGCTCACGGTCATCCCGGCGGTGCTGGTGCTGCAGGCGCCGCGGCCGCGGCCGAGCAGCCTGGCGTTCCTGGGCGGTTGGCTGCTCAGCCTGGCCGCGCTGACGGCGCTGGCCGTCGCGGCCTCCGGGCTGCTCGGCGGCTTGGACAAGGCGCCGCCGCGGTGGTCGTCGTGGCTGCGCGTGGTGCTGGGCGCGGCGCTGATCGCGTTCGGCGTTTACCGGTGGCTCCGCCGAAACGACCAATCCGAGTCGCCGGCGTGGATGCGCTCGTTCGCCAACATCACCCCGGCGCGCGCCGGGATCACCGGCGCGGTGCTGGCCCTCGTGCGCCCGGACGTGGCGCTCATCTGCGTCCCGGCCGGATTGGGGATCGGCACCAGCGGGCTCGGCGCCGCCGGCGACTGGGCGGCCGCCGCGTTCTTCGTCGCCATCGCGGCCTCGAGCGTCGCGATCCCGATCCTGGCCTACGTGGCCGCCGGCAGCCGCCTCGACGACACGCTGGCGCGCCTCAAGGACTGGATGGACCGCAACAATGCCGCCCTGCTCGCGGCCGTCTTGGTGGTGATCGGCGCGATGGTGCTCTACCACGGGATTCACGCCCTGTAGCCGCCGTCGGCCAGGCCGGCGTCGGCTTCGAGCCTGTTGGTCGCCCCAAAGGCCAACTCGCGGAACAACTCCCGACCGTAGCCGGTGAGCATGCCCAGATAGCCGCGGGCCGCCCATTGCTGCGCGTGCCGCTCTTCGTGGTGTAGCACCCGGTCCAGGTCCAGCCGGGTGCAGCGCGGCGCGCCGTGCCCGTCAAGGCACCAGGTGTGCCCGGAGGCGACGACCCGGCGCAGCTGCTCGGCGGGGTCGTCGAGCCGGCCCAGGTTCACCATGAAGATGTCGCCCCACGTGGTGCCGCCCCGCTGGCTGAACAGCCGCTGGATCCAGTTGCCGCCCAACCCCATCAGCATGCCGTTGGGGGTGGTGACCAGGCGCCCCTCGTTGCGGTGCACGAACGGGACGTCGCGGGTGTAGCTCCAGCCGTTTGTCTGCTGCCGCAAGCGGATTCGGGTCACCTCGGCGGCGCAGTGGGGGGTGGCCGGGAAGTCGGTGGGCCGCTTGCCCGCCGCGCCGTAGTCGCTGCCGGCGTTCAGGATGTAGGTCATCAGCGCCGCCGCGCGGGCGTCGCCCCCGCCGGCGCTGGGCGGCAGCAGGAAGAAGGATTGGCCGGCCGGGTCCTTGATCTCTTGCATCCTCGCGAGGACCACGAAGCTGGCGCGCGTGATGTCGTGGCGCCGGCTGATCTCGGCGAGCGCGTGCGGGGGCACGCCGCGGCGCTCGGCGTTCTCCCGCCATCTCGTGCAATAGCCCTGTGCGTCCATGTCTTTCCGATCGATTGTCACCCATGGTTAGGGTGGAGCGAATGAACAGGCGGCCCTGGCGACGCGCGCGCGGCGTCAAACAGATCACCCGAGGACTCGGCACGCTGGATCGCGAGCTGTTCGACGCGATCGCCGAGACGGACACCCCGCTGCTGGACACGGTCATGCCGCGGCTGACGCGCGCGGCCGACCATTCGAAGCTGTGGCTGGCCATCGGCGCGGCCCTGCTGGCCACCGGCAGGCAAAGCGCGCAGCGCGGCGCGACCCGCGGGCTGGTCACGTTGGCCGCCACCAGCCTGGTCACCAACCAGTTCGCCAAGCGCATCCGGCGGCGCCCGCGTCCCGGCTACGACTTGGTGCCCCTCGTCCGGCAGGTCCGCCGCCGCCCGACGTCGAATTCCCTGCCGTCGGGGCATTCGGCCAGCGCGGCCGCGTTCGCCGTCGGGGTCGGCCTGGAGAACCCGCCGCTGGGCTTCGGGCTGGCGCTGCTGGCCGGGCTGGTGGGCCTGTCGAGGGTGGCGACCGGCGCGCATTACCCGGGCGACGTCATCGCCGGGTTCGGGATCGGGTCCGGCCTGGCCGTGCTGGGTGGCCGCCTCGTGCCGCCGATCGTCGAAACCGCCCTTCCGCGAACGGAACCGCTGCGCGTCGAGACGCCGCCGCGGCCCGACGGCGCCGGCGTGGTCCTGGTCATCAACCCGGAGTCGGGCAGCGGCACCGGGGCCCGCGTGCTCGACGAGGTGCGCGCCGAGCTGCCTAAGGTGGACATCCGCGAGCTGGGTCCCGACGACGACCCCGTCGAGGTCTTGCGCGGCGCGGCCGCCGGTGCCGAGGTGCTCGCGGTGGGCGGTGGCGACGGCACGGTGGCGGCCGCGGCCGGGGTGGCCATCGACGCCGGGCTCCCGCTGGCGGTCTTCCCCGCCGGCACGTTCAACCACTTCGCCAAGGACATCGGCTGCGACACCGTGGCCAAGACCGTCGACGCGATTCGGCGCGGCAGCGTGGCGTGCGTGGACCTGGTGTGCCTCAACGACTCTCAGATGGTGCTCAACACCGCCAGCATCGGCGCCTACCCGGCGTTCGTGCGGCGGCGCGAAAAGCTCGAGAAGCGCATCGGCAAGCCGCTGGCCGGTCTTTACGCGATGCTGCGCACGCTGCGCAAGGAAGAGCCGGTGCGCATCTGTTACGACAACAAGACCCTGCTGACTTCGCTGTTCTTCCTGGGCAATTCGCTGTACCTGCCCACCGGTTTCGCGCCGGCGCGGCGGACCCGCATGGACGACGGCCTGATCGACGTCCGCATCCTGGAGGCGGGCCGGCCGTGGGCCAGGACCCGGATCCTGACCGCGCTGGCGCTGGGCCGGCTGGAACGCAGCCCGCTCTACCACGAGCTGCAGGTGCCCGAATTCAGCTTCAGCGCCGTCGACGGCCCCACGACGGTTGCCCGCGACGGCGAGGTCGGGGACAAATACGACCAGGCCCGCTTCACCGCGAAATACCGGATCCTTCCGGTGTTTCGTCCGCTTCCCGACGCGCGGCCCCCTCGGTGAGATCGCGCACCCGCGCGTAGCGGACGGGCACCTCGGGCGAGGGTTCGGCGGTGTATTCGTGCGTCGGCGGCGGCTCCCACGCAGGCGGCCGGGGCGAGCCGCTCAGCGCCCAGGCCGCCTGCCGCGCCGCGCCCGCCGCGACGTACTGCGCCGGGGCGGGCGCCAGCACCGGCATGCCGAACACCGCCGGCGCTATCTCGCGCAGCGCCCTGGATTGCGCGCCGCCGCCGACCAGCAGGATGCGGCGCGCGACGACGCCGCGCGCGGCCAGATGCGCGACGCCGTCGACGAGCGAGCACAGCAGTCCCTCCACCGCGGCCCTGGCCAGGTTGGCCGGGTTCGCGTTGGAGACCCGCAGGCCGTGCAATGCCCCGGTTGCGTTGGGCCGGTTGGGTGTTCGCTCACCCTCCAGGTAGGGAACCATGACCACACCTTCGCTGCCCGGGGGCGCCGACAGCGCGAGCGTCGACAGCTCGTCGTGGTCGACCCGCAGCATCGCGGCCGCGGCGTCGAGCACCCGCGCGCCGTTGAGCGTGCACACCAGCGGAAGGTAGCGCCCGGTGCCGTCGGCGAATCCGGCGACATACCCCGCGTCGTCGCGGACCGGATCCGCGGTGACCGCGGCCACCACCCCCGACGTGCCGATCGAGACGATCACGTCGCCCTCTTCGGCGCCGAGGCCCAGCGCCGCGGCGGCGTTGTCGCCCAGACCCGCACCGAATAGTGTTGTGCCACTGCGTGTCCCGTCGGATGGGCCCAGCACGGTGGGCAGCCGCGGACGGCGGCCGCGCAGCGCGAGTTCCAGCAGATCGAGGCGGTAGTCGCCGGTGGCGGCGTCGTAGTAGCCGGTGCCGCTGGCGTCGCTGCGATCGGTGGTCAGCCCCGCGATGTCGGCGTCACCGCGCAACCGCCACGTTAGCCAGTCGTGGGGCAGGCAGACCGCCGCGGTGCGGTCCGCGTGGCGCGGCTCGTGGTGGGCGAGCCAGCGCAACTTCGCCACGGTGATCGCGGCCAGCGGCACGACGCCGACGGCTTGGGCCCACGCGCGCGCCCCGCCCAGCTCGCGCACGAGGGCGTGCGCGGCGTCGGCCGAGCGCACGTCGTTCCACAGCAGCGCGGGCCGCACCACCGCGCCGGTTTCGTCCAGGCACACCATGCCGTGCTGCTGCGCGCCGACGGCCACAGCGTCGACGCCGTCCAGCCCGCCCGCGTTCGCAATGGCCTCTCGAGCGGCGGATTCCCAAGTGCGCGGGTCGATTTCGGTCCCGTTCGGGTGGCCGGCCTGGCCCTCGCGGACCAGCGCGCCGGTCTCGGCGTCGCACACCAGCACCTTGCAGGATTGCGTCGAGGAGTCGATCCCGGCGACCAGCGTCATGACGCGTCGTCCCCGACCAGGGCCCGCAGCGTGGCGCGCGCGCCGCGGCGGTGCAGGCAGTCCAGTGCCCACCGGTAGGCGTCGCGGAAGCGCGGGGCGTCGATGAGGTCGCCGAACACCGGGCGGTTGGCCAGAAACGCGTCCGGGTCGTCGCGTTGCGAGCGGGCGAGCGGCACCAACGTGTCGGCCAGCCGGTCGATCACCTCGATCGGTTGGCCCTGTTCGTCGACGCCCTCGGCGTAGCGGGCCCAGCTCGCGACGATCGCCGCGGACAGCCGCACCGGACCCCCGGTGCGCAGATTGTCGTGCACGACCGGCAGCAGCCATTTCGGGATGCGGTCCGAGGAGTCGGCGCACAGCCGGGCGACCGTGTCGCGCACGTAGGCGTTGGCGAACCGGGGGAGTAGTTGGTTGCGGAACTCGGTCAGCCCCGGGATTCGTGTCAGCGTCGGCATGGCCTCCGAATCCAGGTAGCGGGCCAGGAATTCGGCGATCACCGGATCCTGGGCGGCCTCGTGCACCAGGCGGTATCCGGCCAGGTATCCGAAGTAGCACAGGCCCTGATGGCCGGCATTGAGCAACCGCAATTTCATGGCCTCGTACGGCGCGACGTCGTCGACCAGCTGCACACCGGCCTGGTCCAGGGGCGGGCGCCCGTCGGCGAAGTCGTCCTCGATCGCCCACATGGCGAACGGCTCGGCCACCACGGGCCGGGCGTCGCGCACGCCGTATTCGGCCTCCAGCCGCTCGGCCACGTCCGGCGTGGTCACGGGCGTGATCCGGTCGACCATCGAGTTGGGAAAGCGTGTCTTCTCGTTCATCCACTGTGCGAGTTCGGGATTG
This sequence comes from Mycobacterium sp. 3-98, assembly GCF_035918355.1. Taxonomy (NCBI): domain Bacteria; kingdom Bacillati; phylum Actinomycetota; class Actinomycetes; order Mycobacteriales; family Mycobacteriaceae; genus Mycobacterium; species Mycobacterium sp. 3-98. Next base: position 932,051 of record NZ_CP142360.1, read on the forward strand.
GTGCGCTGTGCGTAGGACGTGAATGCACGCCGCGCCGTGTCCCCGTTGCCGACGATGTTGTCGCAGGACACGACGGTGGGGGAGGGCAGGCCGCGGGCCCGGCGCCGGTCGCACGCCTCGGTCACCAACCCGAACACCGCGCTCAGGGGCGGCTGGTAGCCGCCCTCGGTGATGGTGAGCGAGATGATCCGGGTCGCCGGGGCGGCGAGCAGTTCGATGACCGCGTCGGGATCCTCAGGCGCATAACGGAAGTCGACGATGGAACCGATGACCCGCGGTTCCCGCGTGCCGTCGGGGTGTTCGAGGGTCAGCGTGTACAGGTGGTCCTGGTCACGCAGCGCGTCGCGCATCTGTTGGTCGCCCGGCAGCACGCCGACACCGCAGATGCCCCAGTCCCGCGCGAGCCCGGCGTTGAGCAGCCGGTCGATGTACATAGCCTGGTGGGCGCGGTGGAAGCCGCCGACACCGAAATGCGCTATGCCGATGCCGATTTGGCTGCGGTCATAGGTCGGGACGGGGATGTCGAGACCGGTCAGGTTCCGTGCGTTCAGCTTCACTCGAGTGTCACCTTAGCGCGGACCCCGCTGCGGCTAGCTCATTGCTAGGCGTTGGGGCAGAGGTCGCGCAGGGCGAAGATCACCACGTCGGCGGCCTGGCGGCCGTTGATCCCGCCGGAGCCCTGGTCGGCATCGGAGCGCTGCAGCGCGAGCAGCTCCAGCTGCTGCGGCGAAGCGCCCCACGAAAGCTGCTGACACAGATCCGCGCCCATCTGCAACAGCGCGTCGTCGCCGCCGTCGACGGCGTGGATCCCGGCGTTGTGCAGGTCGTTGAGGAAGGCGGCCTGGTCGGCCCGCGCCGGGCCGGCCCAGGCAATTCCCGAGATCAGAAGTGGACCCAACGTCAGCGCCGCTCCGATGAACCGGCCGTGCAGCCTGCGTGCCGCCATCCCACGTTCTCCTTGTGTCTTTGCGCGATGCGGATGATGCACCTTTACACAAAAGTGCATGGACCGCTGCGCGGGAGATCCGGAGGATGAATAGTCGGCGAAGACTGGCCGCGCGGCTGCGCGCGCGGTGTGCGAGGACTCAGCTCGGCGTGGCTAGCTTGGGCACAGATCGCGCATGGCGAAGACGACGATGTCGCCTGCCTGCTGGGGGCTGAGGCCGCCGGCTCCCTGTCGTTCGTCGGAGCGCTGCAGCGCCAGGCCCTCGAGCTGCGCGGGCGGGGCGCCCCAGGAAATTTGCTGGCAGATGTTCAGGCCCGCCTGCAGGAGTGCGGCGTCGCCGCCGGTCACGGCGTGGATCCCGTCCTTGTGCATGTCATTGAGAAAGCTGGCCGCGTCGGCCTGCGCGGGGCTGGCCCAGACGAGGCCGGCGAGAAGCGGGGCACCGAACAGCGCCGAGGCGATGAAACCGCCAGCTAGACGACGTGGTGACATATGCCCTTCCCCTCTGTCTGTCAACGGTTGCTCTCACGGTGTTCACTTCTATGTAACCTCCTGGACAGACTTTGTGCATCAAAAATTCCCTGTGAATGACCTGCGGGTAAATAAAGTCCGCGGGATTCGAAGTCGGCGGCACGACCCGGGAGAAGCCCCAGAACGCACGCGTGTCGGCGCAGGTCAGGGATGTCCTTCGGCGGTGTTCCGATTCGTGACAGCGTTGTGACGTCACCATTTGGAAACGGCGCGGTGCGGCGTGGCTCGTGTCGCGTGTCGGCTGCTGACAATTGGCCCGGTCGTGAAAAGGCGGCCTCGGTACGGCTAGGCGGGCCTGCTGCACTGATTGATTGCGGAAATAGCTGAGCGTGAATGAAGGAGAGTTGGCGCTGATGGCGATCGTCGATCGGTTCAACATGAAAGTAGTTGCCGGCGCTGGGTTGTGCGGAGCAGCTATAGCGTTGAGCCCCGACGCGGCGGCCGCCCCGCTGATAACGGGCGGCCACGCGTGCATCCAGGGGCAAGCGGGCGATGCGGCGCCGGCCGCCGGAGGTCCCGTGGCAGCGGGCGCGCCGGCGGACATGTGCGCGGCGCCGCTCACTGACATGTCCGGCGTGCCCATGGCCGTGCCCGGACCGGTGCCGCTCGGTGCTCCGGTGCCGATCGTGCCGCCACTGCCGCTCGCGCCGCCCGTGCCGGTCGTGCCGCCGGTGCCGGTGGTGCCCGCCGGTGCGCCGCTGATCGCCCTGGGCGGCCCGGTGGCGGGTGCTCCCTTGGAGGCGGCCGCTCCGATCATCGACATGGCCGGGGTGAAGGACGCGCCGACCGGCCCGGCGCCCACCGGCGGGCCGACGTCCGGTCAGCCGATTCGCCCGGGCCCCGCGAGCTGAGCCCGAATGTGTGCGGGCCCGCTGGTTCCTACCAGCGGGCCCGTTCCGTTGCGTGCCCCAACAATCGAAGCTCCGCACCCGGCTTGCATGTGGGTGCGGAGCTTCGTTTGCGAGGGCGCCGCTTGACGCAGCTCGGTCTGACTGAGGCGCTAGTCCTGGACGATCACCGGGTCGCCGACGTTGACGTGGTTGTAGTACCACTCGGCGTCATCGGGGCTCAGGCTGATGCAGCCGTGGCTGACGTTCTCAAGCCCCAGTGATTGGACGGCCCAGGGGGCCGAGTGCACGAACAGTCCCCGGTTGGTGATGCGGACGGCGTAGTTGACCGTGAGCAGGTAGCCGTTGGGGTCGTCGACGGGGATGCCGACGCTGCTCGAATCCATGGTCACCGCAGGCTCTTTCGAGAGCACGGTGTACGAGCCGACCGGCGTCGCGTATTCCGGCCTGCCGAGCGAGGCCGGCATCACGCCCTGCTCCCCGAAGTGCGGCCGATGATGCGGCGCCGGGAGTTGGGTCGGCGGTCCCGCCTCGGCCCCGTCGATGCTCACGGTGAACGTGTGCTGCGAGATGCTGGCCACCCCGATGACGGCGGGACCTGTTTTGATCTCCGAGGTCGCCTGGCCCACCGTCAGCGCAATTGTGCTGTGCGCCGGCCAGTATCGATCGGGCACCCACTGGACGACCTTGTTGTCGAGCCATTCGAACTTGCCCGTCATCGCGGGCGTCGACTTGACCTCAACCGCCCGCTCGGCGGCGCTCCGGTCGGTGACCGGACCACGGAACGTCACCACCACGGGATGCGCCACGCCCACGACCTCGCCGCGCGCCGGTGAAACCGACGCGATGGCCGGACCATGCGACAGGTTGGCCGACGCGAGGCTCACACCGGCCGGCGCTACGACCATTCCGGCAGCGACCCCGACGACCCCAAGAACACACCGAACACCGGTCCGCATGGCCTCAATTCCCTTTTAACTGACATCGTTGCAATAGGGATGATAAATGGCGTCTGACCTGCGAAAGCGCAAGGGCACGTGGATATTTGGCCACGCAACGGTCACGTTTTGACAACGGGAGGTTTGGTTCGGCGGCCTGGCGACGGGACGCGGGCGCTCCCAGCGAAGCGATCATCGGAGCTGTTGACGATGGATCGCGCCGGCAATATGGTCAACTGGCTGATATCAACTACTTGACACCCGCTGTCGAATCAGAGGTTGCGTCATGGAATCACCGGACCTCGCTCGTCCGTTTGCACCGCACCGTCAGCGCGCCTATGTAGGTCTGCTGACGGTCGTCGGCGTCGTCTTCGTCTTCATGACCATCGCGGAGGCCACCCGGCTGCTACCCCCGACGCTGACGGTGGATGTGGCGGCGAATTTGATCTTCGGCATCCCGGTGCTGCTGCTGCCCCTCATCCTGTTCTGGAAGGGACGGGGAGAGCAGCGATCCCGTCTGCAGCTTGCGGCCGAGCTGACACTGATTTACATCCCTCTGACGGCGGGAAGCCAGCTGACCTATGAGTTGCCGTTCTTGCTCGGTCACCCGTTCAACCTGTGGACCGCCACCACGGACCCAGGGTGGCGGTGGCTGTGGTGGCAGTACGGCCTGGCCGATACCCGCTACCGCAGCGACGACCCGTGGATCTTCGGCCTGGAATTCGGCGCAGTGCTCGTCGGCATCATGCTCACCATCGTGTGGCTTCGCTTGTTGCGCAAGGATTTACCCGACGAGTCGCGGATCAAGTGTCTTTGGCTGACGTTCTTCGGCGTCGCAGTGCTGCTCACCGGGACCCTCGTCTATTACGTCAGCGAAATCCGCACCGGCTTCAACGACATCGGCCAGGGCGCTTACGGCCTGTGGTTCAAGCTGGTCGGGGAGAACGTCCCCTACATGATCCTGCCGGTCTTCGTCCTCTACGCCATTTATCTCCAGGTCGATTACCTGACCAGGCGCGCCGGGGCGACGACACACGCGCCCGCGCCGGTCAACGCCGGGGTGTAGTTGAAGCGTCGGGCGGTACCGCCACGGGACCGCTGAGCCGGGTAGGGCAGGCCAACGCGTCGGCACCCTCGAGGGGCGCGCAAAACCGTTGGGACAAGCCAGGTTCGGTGCTCTCACAGCCTCGCGATTCCGCGGAGGATCTTCATGAAGGGCAACGCGCTGGACAGCCCGCGACTGAGTTGGGGCTGGATGGTGCTCATGTTGAGCAGCGTCGGATACCGGACACCGTGATCGCGGTAGGTGGCGAGCTGATCGAGGACCTCGTCAGGTGTTCCGCTGAGCAGGCATCGCCGCATCAAAGCCCGCGGTACCGCATCGATGTGGGCGAGCGTCGTCGCCTCGTCGAGTAGTTGCGGCAGGATGTCCTGATATCCGGTGCATCCCTCTCCCATCGGGTGACGGGCGCCGTGCTCGGCCCATTCCACATCCGGGAGAAGGAGGGCATACGTGCGGGCGGGCACTGACTCCAAGGCGTCGTCGACCTCGGCCGTACTGCGCCCGGTCACGACGAACTGCGTGATCGCGGCGACGATGGAGTACGGATCCCGGTTGGCGTCGTCGGCGGCCGCGCGAACCTGTTCCAACCCGGTTGCGTACCGTTCCGGGCTAACGATCGCCACTGGGAACCACCCGTCGGCGTAGCGACCCGTCGCCCGCAACATCCGCGGTCCGTGCGAGGCCACCCAGATCTGCGGCCGGTTGCCTTTCACGGCAGGCAAGGTGAAAATTGCATTGCGCAGGGGGAACCATTCCGAATCTCGATTCACCAACTGCCCGTTGGAGTTCCACAGCGCACGGATCGTCGCCAGCCCCTCCTCGAATCTGGCCACCGGCTTGGACCAGTCCACCCCATATGGCTCGTTGCCTTCGCGTTCCCCGGTTCCGATCCCGAGGACCGCGCGGCCCCGTGTCATCAGGTGCAGCGTCGCCGCGGCCTGCGCCGTCACGGCCGGATTCCGGCGGCCGGTGTCGGTCACGCAGGTGCCCAGTCGCATCCGGTTGAAACGATGCCGGCCGGCGAGGTGCCCGAGCGTCGTCCACGGCTCCAGGAATGCGTTCGCATCGGGCGCCAGTCGGGCTATCCCGCTGTACTTCGGCGTCATCACCGCTCGCGGCAAAAAGGCATTGAGATGGTCGGGCAGCCAGTACGAATCAGCACCGGTCAGCATGGCTACCCGATAACCCATTTCGGCCGCCGCCGTCGGCCCGAACCGGCTATGCAGTGGCGCTTCGACGACACCGAACTTCACTGCCTCGCCCCCCGGTTGACGCGGCGGAAGACCGCATGGTGGCCAGCGGTGAGACTTAGCAGCGGTCGTTGCCCTAGCGCCGGCATGGACAGCCGCGCCGTGGGTGCCGTATCACGCCGCCAACGTTATGTAGGGCCGAGCAAACGGGACTAGCCATCGCGCGCGGCTCTGTGGCCAGACTGCGCATGGCCCGCCGATCGCCGTGGCGTCGCCTCGACCAAGGAAGAGATTCGGTGCCCGGGCCGCGCTGCCCAGCATGTGAAAGCGTTACCGCTGGTGGATGTGGAGCCGATGACGGGAATCGAACCCGCGTATTCAGCTTGGGAAGCTGATGTTCTGCCATTGAACTACATCGGCACAGTCGCCTCAGCAGGCTAGCATCCGCCACCGCGCCCGCCGGCGGGCCCAGGAGGCCTGACCTCCCCCGGCAACCGGGTCCTAAGAGCGGGCACGCGAAATCTAAGACGCCTATCTAACTATTCTCATGACGCTCAGATTTATTATTTCGTTATCGCAACGTAATGTGCTCCGGGTGGGTCGACACGAATTAGCCAGGAAGCGACGTAAACCGTCAGTGGCCCTGGCTGGGGTGCTCGCCCCCGCCGCGGTGTTCTTCGCGGTGTCCGCCGACGTCCATCCATTTGCACCGCACAACCAGGCCAAACCCGTTATCAGCGAGCCCGCCCCCTGTTGCGTGCAAATCGTGACAGCCGCGTCAAAGCGGCCCGCTAAAGCGCTGGTTGACGGCGAGCCCGCCGCGGCATCGCGCTACCACACGCGATCGCGCTTCCTGCCCGCCGGCGTCGCGCCGGAGCAGGGCCTTCAGGTCCGCACGATCTTGGTCGAGCGCAGCATCAGCGCGGAGTTCCCCCAGATCCACGAGATCGGTGGGGTGCGGCCAGATTCGCTGCCCTGGCATCCCCGCGGGTTGGCGCTCGACGTCATGATCCCCAACCCCGGCAGCGCCGAGGGCATCGCGCTGGGCAACTCGATCGTCGCCTACGTGATGCAGAACGCCACCCGGTTCGGGATCCAGGACGCGATCTGGCGCGGCGTCTACTACACCCCTGGCGGAGCGCAGGCCAGCCGGCTCGGCCACTACGACCACGTGCACGTCACGACCACCGGCGGCGGATATCCGACCGGCGACGAGGTCTATCTCCGCTGAACCCGCTGCCCAGCAGATAGGCTCGTCGCGTGCTGCTCTCCGATCGCGACCTCAGGGCCGAAATCAGCGCCAGCCGGTTGGGCATCGACCCCTTCGACGACGCCCTGGTGCAGCCGTCCAGCATCGACGTTCGCCTCGACTGCATGTTCCGGGTGTTCAACAACACCCGCTACACCCACATCGACCCGGCCAAGCAGCAGGACGAGCTGACCACCCTGGTCGAGCCCGTCGAGGGGGAGCCGTTCGTGCTGCATCCCGGCGAGTTCGTGCTCGGCTCGACGCTGGAGCTCATCACCTTGCCCGAAGACCTCGCGGGACGGCTGGAGGGCAAGTCGTCGCTGGGCCGCCTCGGCCTGCTGACGCATTCGACCGCCGGCTTCATCGATCCCGGCTTCAGCGGTCACATCACCCTTGAACTGTCCAACGTCGCGAACCTGCCGATCACGCTGTGGCCGGGCATGAAGATCGGTCAGCTGTGCATCTTGCGGTTGACCAGCCCGGCCGAACACCCTTACGGCAGTTCGCGAGTGGGCTCGAAGTACCAGGGCCAGCGAGGACCCACGCCGTCGCGCTCCTATCAGAACTTCATATCGTCTACATAGGTTCTGCGGGGCCCGCTCGCACCCGTTCTGCGCGATACTTAGTTAGCCATGGTTTTTACCTCCACCTGGCCGTGGTTCACCGCAATGCCTTTGGAGGGGTTTGTTTTGGATATCGTGCTCGGGGTGTCGATGGCACCGTCGTCGATCCAAATGGTTGTCCTGCAAGGCGAATACGCCGACGGCGCCACGGTAGAAGAGGACGCGATCGACGTCACCGGCGCCGACGACGCGGCGACCGTGAGCGCGTCCGACCGGGTCATCTCGGCAATCTTGGGCACCCGCGAGGGTGCCGCCGATGCCGGCCTCGAGCTGTCGTCCATCGGGGTGACGTGGACCGACCAGTTCGAAGCTGCCGCCCTGCGCGACGCGCTGACCGCTCACCGGCTCGACAACGTGATGCTGGTCTCGGCGTTTCTCGCCGCGGCGGCGCTCGCGCAAAACGTCGGCGGCGCAATGGGTTACGAACGCACCGCCGTCCTCCTGGTGGAGCCCGATACCGCCACGCTGGCCGTCGTGGAGACCTCCGACGGCTCCATCCCCGATGTGTACAAGCAGCAGATCCGTGCCGAGTCCTACGGCGCCGCCGCCGAGCAACTCAGCGGAATGGTCGCCGGGCTGGAGAAGCTCGAATACCGCCCGGACGGGCTGTTCGTGGTGGGCTCGGGCGTCGATGTCGGCCCGTTGAAGCCGGCGCTGCAGACGACGACGGCGCTCGACGTGAGCGTGGCCGAGGAGCCGGAGACGGCGCTGGCCCGCGGCGCGGCGCTGGCGTCGGCGAACGCCCCGCTGTTCGCCTCCTCGACCGCGGCGCTGGCCTATGCGCAGGACCCCGGCACCGGCGCCGTCGACCAGCACTCACTGCCCGAATACCTCTATGTCCCGTTCGGTCCCGACGACGGCGACGACGAGCTCGCCTACAGCGCGGTGGCCGATGAGGACGCCGACTCGCCGACCGTGGTCATCGAACGGCTCTTCCTTCCCGAAGAGAGTCAGCCGCAGCGGCGGCCGGCCCTGCTGATCGGCAGCGGGCTGGCGGTGGCCGGCATCAGCGCGGTGTTGGCGCTCGAGATCGCGCTCGCGATCGGGATCCGCACGACGGGCACCGTCGCATTGCAGCCCACCCCGAACCAGCACCTGATCGTTCCCACCGAGCAGGCGCCGGCGCCCGTGCAGGCGTCCGCGCCGGAGCCGAAGATCAGCCTGCCGGCCCCGGTGGCGGCCCCCAAGCCGTTGAATCCCCCGGTCGCGGCCCCGCTGCCCGCGCCTCCGCCGCCGGAAGCCCCTCCCGTACCGGCGGCGCCGCCGGTGGTCCCCGTTCCCGTCGTGGTTCCGCCCCTTCCCGTTCCGGTGCCGGTGCGCATCCCGGTTCCCAACCCGGTGGTAAGGCCGCCGCTGTTCGAGGCACCGCCGCGTGTGTCGATCCCTCAACCGGCGCGGCCGCAACCGCCGGTGCAAATTCCTCAGCCGCCGACGCCCCCGAAGGTGGGCGGCACCGTTCCGCAGTCGCCGCCCCATCAAACGCCTCCCGGTGAAGGCACCCCGCCCAAGCCGGGCGCTCCGGGTAACTCCGGTGGCGGTCACGTGCCGACGCCGGGTTCGGGTGGCTCCGGCGGAGGCCACGTGCCGACACCCGGCTCGGGTGGTTCCGGTGGCGGCCACGTCCCGACGCCCGGGTCGGGTGGCTCCGGCGGAGGCCACGTGCCGACACCCGGCTCGGGTGGTTCCGGTGGCGGCCACGTCCCGACGCCCGGGTCGGGCGGCTCCGGCGGAGGCCACGTGCCGACGCCCGGCTCGGGTGGTTCCGGTGGCGGCCATGTCCCGACGCCGGGTTCGGGTGGTTCCGGCGGTGGCCATGTCCCGACCCCGGGTTCGGGTGGCGGCCATGTCCCGACGCCCGGTTCGGGCGGCGGCGTACCGAAGCCTGGTGGGGGCGGCCCGGGCGGACTCGGCGGCGGCCACGCTCCTGCGCCCGGCGGCGGACTTGGCGGCGGCCACGCTCCTGCGCCCGGCGGCGGACTTGGCGGCGGTCACGCTCCTGCTCCTGGCGGCGGATTTGGCGGTGGCCACGCTGCGCCGGCGCCTAGAGGCGGCGGTGGCTTCGGCGGCGGGCATAGCGGCGGTGGCCTGGGTGGCTTCGGCGGCGGCCACAGCGGTGGCGGCCTGGGCGGTTTCGGCGGTGGTCACGGTGGCGGCGGTGGCGGCGGCCACAAATAGCCTCGGTTTGCCGAGCCTGCCCCCACCAAGCGGCGCATGGGGCACACCTTCGGCGGTCACGGCCACCGATAACTCAGCAGGCTAGGGTGGCGTCGCGAACCCCCATGCGGCGCCGGCGCGGCTGTGCTGGCGCAGCACAGCAACCAAGCGTCTGGCGATTTGGAGGAGCGGTGGAGGTCGTACTCGGTGTGTCGATGGCACCGGAGACAGTCCGCATGGTGCTCGTCGAAGGCGCTGCCGCGGGCGGGGTGACCGTCGATCAGGACGGCTTCGACGTCGTCGGCGATCCGACCCCAGCTGCCGCCGCGGATCACGTCGTCGCGGCCATTCTCGGCACCCGCGACAGCGCGGCCCAGGGTGGTTACCAGCTCAAATCGAGCGGAGTGAGCTGGACCGACCCGGCCGAGGCGGCGGCCCTGCGAGATGTGTTGGCGGCGCGCAGGATCGAGAACGTGATGCTGGTCTCGGCGGTGATGGCCGCCGCGGCGCTGGCGCAGGCGATGGGCAGCGCGACCAACTGGGCCCGCACGGCGTTGCTGCTCGTCGAACCCACCAGCGCGACCCTCGCGGTCGTCGACACCTCCAACGGGACCGTCACCGACGTGCACCGGCACCCGCTGCCCGGCCGCGACGACGTCGCGCTGGCGAAGCTGACGGCGATGGTCTCGGGCGCCGAATCAATGAGGGCGCGGCCTGACGGGCTGTTCCTCGTCGGCTCCGACGTGGACATCCCGTTGATCAAGCCAACGCTCGAGGCCGCCACGTCGCTCTCGGTGACCACGCCCGAGGAACCCGAGATGGCCCTGGCCCGGGGTGCCTCGCTGGCCGCGGCGAACGCACGGTTGGGCGCGCCGCGGACGATCACGATGCCGTCCGCGCGGATTTCCTCGACCGAGGCGGCCGGGTCCAACCCCGACGCGCGGGCCGCCCGGTCACGCGAGCGGCACAGCCGAAAGCCGGCGGCCACCGTCGCGCTCGTGATGACCATTTTCGTCACCGGCTTCGTCGCGTTGGCGCTCGCGCTCCTCTTCGGCCGCGATCCGGGCACGGACCAACCACCGGAGGTCAGCACGAACGTCGTCGCTCCGCAGGCCCCGTCGCCCCCGAATACCGGCCCGCCCCCGCCGTCGGCCCCTGCGCCGGCGCCGCCCGAAGCGCCGACGCCCGACGCGCCCCAGGCACCTGCGCCGTCCCCGCCGCAATCCGGCGACCACCCACACTGGGACGACTGGCTGCATCGCCATTTGGGGCCCGATTTTCCGGTCCCCTAGCCCCGCCGCGGACGGGTCCCGGCCCACCCCCCGGCCGCCGAACACGCGTAAAATCGGGGCACTAGGGGAATAACGGTGGGGACTCCGCGATGTCACGCGCCATCATTTCGTGCGACGGCGACGCCCTCACCGCGAATGACTAGCAACCGACTATTGGAGGAGCTTTGGACACCGTACTTGGTGTGTCGATGGCGCCGACCGCAGTCCGGATGGTGCTGGTCGAGGGGGAAAACGGCGACGGTGCCACCGTCGATGAAGACAATTTCGACGTGACGACGTCCACTGACGCAGCAACTGTCACCGCCTCGGACCAGGTAGTCTCCGCCATCTTGGGGACGCGTCAGGGCGCGGCGGAGGGTGGCTACCAACTGGCGTCGACCGGGGTCACCTTCACCGACCCCGTCGAGGCGGCCGCGCTGCGCGACAAGCTCGCCGCCCACAAGGTCGAAAATGTGATGCTGGTCTCGGCCTTCCTGGCCGCGGCCGCGCTGGCCCAAGCGGTCGGCCACCGGACCAACTACGCGCAGACCGCGCTGCTCTACATCGAGCCCGAAACCGCGACGCTGGCGATCGTCGACAGCGCCGACGGATCCATCGCCGACGTCCGGCGCCAGGTCCTCCCCGAAGACGACGAGGCGGCCGTCGCCGAGCTGACGCGCCTGGTCTCCGGCGCGGAGAACATGGAAAGCCGCCCGGACGCCGTGTTCGTCGTCGGCTCCGGCATCGACATCCCGCTGATCAAGCCCGCGCTGGAGGCGGCGACCACCCTGCCGTTGACGGCGGCCGAGGAACCGGAAACGGCGCTGGCCCGCGGCGCCGCGCTGGCATCGGCGCATGCCCCGCTGTTCGCGTCGTCCACCGCGGCCCTGGCGTACGCGCAGGATCCCGGCACCGGTGCGATCAATCCGCTGGCGGTGGCGCCCGGCTACTTCGACGCGCCCGGTGACGCCGGGGTGGATGCCCTGGCGTACAGCGCCGTGCCCGACGACCCCGACGACTTCTTCACCGGCTCGCAGACCGCGGCGACCGAGCTCGTCGGCGCGGAATATCGTGGGCGCAACTTCAAGTTGGTGGGCAGCGCCGTGGCGGCGGTCTTCGTCATCGGCGTGGTGGCGCTGGTCGTCTCACTGGCCATCGCCATCCGCCCGACGGCGAATGTGCGGCCCAGCCCGAATGAGAACGTCGTGGTCGCGCCCACCCGGCCCGCCCCGGCGCCCGCGGCCCCGGCGCCTGCCCAGGCGCCCGCGGCTCCCGCGCCCGCCCCGGAGGCCCCGGCGCCCGTTCCAGAGGCTCCCGCCCCGGCTCCGGCCGCCCCGGCTCCGGCCCCGGTGGCGCCCGCGCCGATCCCGGTTCCGGCGGCCCCGCCGCCCGCTCCGCCGCCGGTCGCGCCCGTTCCGGTGCCGATCCCGCTGCCGATCCCAGGCATCGGCGGTCCGCCCGGTGGCGGGTGGGGCCCCGGTCACGGCGGAGGCCACGGGGACCACGACGACGGCTTCCCCGGTGGCCCGCGCGGCGGCTTCGGCGGCGGGCCGCGCGGCGGTTTCGGCGGTGGCCACGGTCACGGCGGATTCGGCGGGGGTGGCCCACGCATCAACATCCCGGGCATCCCGGGGATTTAATAGGCCGGCGGAGCGGCGGCCACCCGTCATCTTCCGTTTGCCTCCCGCTTAGCCCGGCGACGCGGTTAGCTCATCGGGGTCGCTTACACCAGTGGTATGCGATGCACCGTGTTCGGCACGGGATACCTCGGTGCCACCCACGCGGTCGGGATGGCGGCGCTCGGACACGACGTCCTCGGGATCGACATCGACCCGGGCAAGGTGGCCAAGCTCGCCGGGGGTGACATCCCCTTTTACGAGCCAGGCTTGCGAAAGTTGTTGAACGAGAACCTGGCTGCGGGACGGCTGCGGTTCACCACCGACTACGACGCGGCCGCCGACTTCGCCGACCTGCACTTCCTGGGCGTGGGCACACCGCAGAAGAAGGGCGAATACGGCGCCGATCTGCGCCACGTCTATGCCGTGATCGACGAGTTGGTGCCCCGGTTGACCAGTTCGGCGGTGCTGGTGGGCAAATCGACGGTCCCGGTGGGCACCGCGGCCGAGTTGAACCAACGCGCCGCCGCGCTGGCGCCGCGCGGGGTGGACGTCGAAATCGCCTGGAATCCGGAGTTTCTGCGCGAGGGCTACGCGGTGCAGGACACCCTGCGCCCGGACCGCATTGTGCTTGGGGTCCACCAGGATTCGGTGCGCGCCGAGGCCGCCGTTCGTGAGCTGTACGGCCCGCTGCTGGACGCGGGGGTGCCGTTCCTGGTGACGGATCTGCAAACCGCGGAGTTGGTCAAGGTCTCCGCCAATGCCTTTCTGGCGACGAAGATCTCGTTCATCAACGCCATTTCCGAGGTGTGCGAGGCGGCCGGCGCGGACGTCAGCCTGCTGGCGGATGCGCTCGGATACGATCCCCGCATCGGACGCCAATTCCTCAATGCCGGTTTGGGTTTCGGCGGTGGCTGCCTGCCAAAGGACATCCGGGCATTCATGGCGCGCGCCGGCGAACTCGGGGCCGACCAGGCGCTGACGTTCCTGCGTGAGGTGGACAGCATCAACATGCGTCGCCGCACCCGGATGGTGGAACTGGCCAGCGCGGCGTGCGGCGGGTCGCTGTTGGGCGCCAACGTCGCGGTGCTCGGCGCGGCGTTCAAGCCCGAGTCCGACGACGTGCGCGACTCGCCCGCCCTCAACGTGGCGGGGCAACTGCAGCTCAACGGCGCCGCGGTCAACGTCTATGACCCCAAGGCTCTGGACAACGCGCAGCGCCTGTTCCCGACCCTGAACTATGCGGTCTCGGTCGAAGAGGCCTGCGAGCGCGCGGATGCCGTGCTGGTGCTCACCGAGTGGCGGCAATTCGTCGAGCTCGATCCCGACGACCTGGCCGACGGGGTGCGCGCCCGCGTCATCGTCGACGGCCGCAACTGCCTGGACACCGCCCGCTGGCAGCGGGCGGGCTGGCGGGTGTATCGGCTCGGCGCGCCGCGACCGTAGGGTACTCAGGAGCGGGCTTTCCTTCAGTCCGATTTCAACCGCTCTCGCGGGATCGGATCGTCGTTACCCTCAAAAGTCCGACACCGTAGGTGTCTACCAAGGCCTTTCACCACTGGTGCGTGGGTTCATCGACGGGCTTCGCGCCGAGCACCGGTTTGGTGCCGCGCTGGCCTTCGAACGCAGCGCCGAGAAGATCGGCGAGCTGGTTCGCGGCAAGCCGTTGGCGGCAATCCATCCGGTGGTGCGGGTGCACCCCGAGACCAACGAGCGCGTGGTGTATGTCAACCAGTTCTTCACCAAGGAGATCGTCGACCTGTCCCCGCGGGAGAGTCGTCACGTCCTGGACCTGTTGTTCGAGCAGATCCCCGTCCGGAGTATTCGGTTCGATTCAAGTGGGAGCCGGGAAGCGTTGCGTTCTGGGACAATCGGGCCACGTTGCATCTCGCGCCGCGCGACTTCGAGCATCTCGATCACGAGCGCGTGCTGCATCGGATCACGCTGGTCGGCGACATCCCGGTCGGCCCGGACGGGCGCCCATCGGAGCCGTTGGAGGGCCAGTTCTTTGGGGCCGCCTGACAGGGCGTGGGCGACCTCACCGGGTCCGGTGCGCCCACAGCAGGCCGAGCAGCCCGAACGCCGCCACCGCGGTGGTGGTCAGCGCTACCGGCCACAACGCCCCGCCCACGTGGGCGACCACCGAGGTGAGCAGCAACGGGATGAGCCCGCCGATGATGGTGGAACTCTGGCCGGACAACGACATTCCGGTGTAGCGGACCCGGGCCGGGAAGGACTCGGCGAGGTATTTGGGCAATGCGCCCCACACGACCCACATCGGCGCGCCGATCAAGGTCTCGGTGATCAGCAGCGCCGCCACCGTCGACGAGGCGGAGAGGACGGCCAGCAGCCCCGCCGTCGGCAACACGAGCAATCCGAGTAGGCCCGCGCGGACCACCCTCGGCGCGCCGACCCGATCGGCGAGCCAGCCGCCCAGCAGCGTCAGCACCCAGAACACGGTGACGTGCACGGCGGAGATTCCCAGCAGCACCGACGAGGCCGGCCGGGCAAGGCTTTTGGTGCCGTAGCCGGTGAGAAAGACGGTCTCGACGAAGAACGGGACGGTCACGCCGCCCAAATAGACCCCGAAGCAGACCAGCATGGTGCGGCCGTGCTGACGAACGGCCTCGCGCAACGGGAAACGCGACAGTTCGCCGCTGCGGTGCAGCGCGGTGAACTCCGGCGATTCCATCACCCGCAACCGGATGAACAGGCCGACGACGCTCAGCGCGATCCCGAACAGGAACGGCACCCGCCAACCCCACGTCACGAAACTGTGTTCGCTCAGCAACGAGGCCAGGATGAACAGCGAGCCGGTGGCCAACCCCTGGCCCAGCGTCGCCCCGGTCTGCACCAGCGATCCCCAGAAACCGCTGCGGTGTGGCGGGCTGGTCTCGGTGACCACCAGGACCGCGCCGGCCCATTCGCCGCCGAGCCCCACCCCCTGAAGAAACCGCAACAACACCAGCAGCGCGGGCGCCGACCACCCTATCGCGCTGTAGCTGGGCAGCAACCCCATCAGAAACGACGGGATGCCCATGATCAAAAGCGTTGCCACCAGCATCTTCTTGCGTCCAAGGCGATCACCCAAGTGCCCGAAGACGACCCCGCCCAAAGGGCGGGCGACGAACCCCACCGCGAAAGTGCCAAGTGCGGCAAGCACTCCGGCCGTGGCCGAGGCGCGCGGGAAGAACAGCGGACCGAAGACCAGGGTGGCCGCAAAGCCGTAGAGGAAGAAGTCGTACCACTCCAGCACGCTGCCGGCGAGACTGGCCAACGCCACCCGGCGCATGCCCGGGACGGGTGCCGCCTCTGCGGGCGGGGTCGCCGCCCGGGTGCTTTCCTGCTCTGCGATCGTCATCGAGGTCTCCGAATGGTCGGCCGGTCAAGCTCCGCGCACCCGCGCCGGCGATCGAAATGACCGGCGCGAGTGGGGCATCGCGGCGAGTACGACCGTCCGGAGCCCCTGCCCAGTTCAGCGCCATCGGGCGCGATTGACGACGGTTGAAATCAGCTTGAAAGCAACTGATTACGCGGCACAACCCGATTTCGGAGGAACCCGGCGCGCGTCACCGTCATGAAATATGTTGCGGCTCGGCGCTATTGGCCGGCCCGGGCGTGCAGCATGGCTCGGGGGTATTCCCCGCCATCTTGAGAAAGGTCGATCCGAACGTGCTCGAACCCGGCCGCCCGGAGCGCGTCGGCCACCGGAGCAGCGTCGGAGAGCGCGCGAAACGGCAACGCGGCGGCGACGTCGTCGGCGTAATGGTGGCCCGCCACGTGCGGGTTCAGCGAGACGTCGGCGATCAGCGTCGCGTCCGGGGCCAACACCCGCCGCCACTCCGCGAAGGCCTTCTCCGGTTCGAGCAAGGTCCAGATGAAGTGCCGCGCCGTCAGCGCGTCGAAGCTGGCGTCGGGGAACGGCAGCTTTTCGGTGACACCCTCCACGAACTCGACAGTCGCGGCGGTGGCGGCGGCCTTGGCGCGGGCCCGGGCCAACATCGCCTCGGAGGCATCCACGCCGGTCACCCGGTGGCCGAGCTCGCTCAGCAACAACGCGACAAAGCCCGTGCCCGTGGCGATATCGAGCACCCGCGAACGCTCCGGGATTGCGCTCAGCGCCGCCGTCCACAGTCGACGTTCCGGCTCCGAGGAGATACCGTGCGCGGCCCGCTGGTCATATTCCGAACCCTCGCGCTCCCAAAACGCGCGGATCGCCGCGTGCGCGTCCGGGAGGCCCGCGCTGTCAGCAAGCACGGCACCTGGTCCATCGCCTCGTCATCGACGACAGTCTGCAGGGCGCGGGATCCCCACGGCAAGGCGAGCGGGCGCGGCCCACGCGAGTAGCCTGACCGGCGTGGACTATGCCGGCGCATTCCTCGACGAGAACCGGGCTTTCGCGGAGCTGTTCGACGGTGCCGACGAGTCCACGCCGGTGCCCACCTGCCCGGAGTGGACCCTGCGGCAGCTGTTCCGCCACGTCGGGCGCGGCGACCGTTGGGCGGCCCAGATCGTGCGCGACCGGCTCGAGAGCTACCTCGACCCCCGCACCGTGGAGGGCGGCAAGCCGCCGCCCGACCCCGCCGACGCGATCTCCTGGCTCCACGGCGGCGCCCAACGGCTGGTGGACGCCGTCGAGCTGACCGGGGTGGAGACGCCGGTCTGGACGTTCCTCGGGCCGCGCCCGGCGAACTGGTGGATCCGGCGCCGGCTGCACGAGGTGGCCGTGCACCGGGCCGACGCCGCGATCGCGCTGGGCACCGATTTCGCCCTCGAGCCCGACATCGCGGCCGACGGGATCACCGAATGGCTGGAGCGGGTCGCGATCCAGGCGGGCGGCCAGGGGGCGCCGCTTCCCCTCGAGGACGGGACCACCCTGCACCTGCATGCCACCGACCCCGGCCTCGGCGAGGCCGGGGAGTGGACGGCCGCCGTCGATCAGGGCCGGGTCACGTGGTCGCACGAGCACGGCAAGGGCAGCGTGGCACTGCGCGGCGGCGCCACCGAGCTGCTGCTGGCGATTTTGCGCCGGCGCCCGCTGGCCGACACGGGCGTCCAACTGTTCGGGGACGAAGCCGTGTGGGAGCGCTGGTTGGACCGTACGCCGCTCTAGCCGCGGCGCCGCACGGTAATTTGCACACCATGACCACATCGGAGATCGCCACCGTTCTGGCATGGCACGACGCCCTCAACGCCGCGGACATCGAGACCTTGGCCTCCCTGTCCAGCGACGACATCGAGATGGGCGACGCGCACGGGGCCGCACAGGGCCACGAGGCGCTGCGCAGCTGGGCCGCCTCGCATCGGCCGGCGACCGAGCTCGGCCGCATGTATGTGCACGACGGTGTCGTCGCCGTCGAACTCAAACCCGGCAGCACCGGCGATCCGGGGGCCGCCACCGACGCCGCGCTGACGTTCCGGGTGGTGCGCGACCACGTCACCTCCGTGTTCCGGCACGACAGCCTCGCGTCGGCGCTGGCGGCCACCGAGCTCACCGAATCCGACGCCGTCGACTAGGACCACAGGCACAGGAGCTATCCATGCGCGGAATCATCTTGGCCGGCGGGTCGGGCACCCGCCTGCATCCGATCACCACGGGCATCAGCAAGCAGTTGCTGCCGGTCTACGACAAACCGATGGTCTACTACCCGCTGTCCACCCTGATGATGGCCGGAATCCGCGACATCCTGGTGATCACCACCCCGCATGACGCGCCGGGATTTCAGCGGCTCCTGGGCGACGGCTCACAATTCGGCGTCAACATCACCTACGTGACACAGGACCGGCCCGACGGTCTGGCCCAGGCGTTCGTTTTGGGCGCCGACCACATCGGCAACGAGTCGGTGGCTTTGGTGTTGGGAGACAACATCTTCTACGGACCGGGACTGGGCACCAGCTTGCGCCGATTCCAAACCATAAGCGGGGGAGCGGTTTTCGCGTACTGGGTGGCCAACCCGTCGGCCTACGGTGTGGTCGAATTCAGCGACGACGGCCTGGCGCTGTCCTTGGAAGAGAAACCCAAGACACCGAAATCCAACTACGCGGTGCCGGGTTTGTACTTCTACGACAACGACGTGATCGAAATCGCCAAGGGGCTCAAGAAATCGGCGCGCGGCGAGTACGAGATCACCGAGGTCAACCAGATCTATCTCAACCGGGGCCGGCTCTCGGTCGAGGTGATGGCCCGCGGCACGGCCTGGCTGGACACGGGCACGTTCGACTCGCTGCTGGACGCCAGCGACTTCGTCCGCACGCTGGAACGACGCCAGGGCCTCAAGGTCAGCGTGCCCGAGGAGGTGGCATGGCAGCAGGGCTGGATCACCGATGAACAATTGGCGCAGCGCGCGCACAGCCTGCTCAAGTCCGGGTATGGCTCCTATCTGCTGAACCTGTTGGAGCGGAGCCGGTTTCACTAGGCCGGTGGCGGCGGCCCGCTGCGCGCGGCTTCGCCGCGCTTGCGACCGCCGCTAGGCTTCGCCAGCACCGCCGCGATCCCCGTGGTCAGCGGCACCGACAGCGCCAACGCCATCCCGCCCACCGCCGAGCGGGCGATCTCGATGGCCACGCTCTCCCCGGTCAGCACGTCCGTCAGCGAGCGGTTGGCGACGCTGAACAGCAACAGCAGCGGCAGCGAACTGCCCGCGTAGGCCAGCACCAGCGTGTAGACCGTGCTGGCGATGTGATCGCGCCCCACCCGGATGGCGCCCACGAAGATCGCTCGCCGCGAGCCCCCGAGGCGGGCGAGCTCGAACACCGTCGAGGACTGGGTCACCGTCACATCGTTGAGCACACCCAGCGACCCGATGATGAAACCGGCCAGCAGCAGGCCACCGATCGACACGTTGCCCAGGTATGCGCTGACGGTGGTGTTCTGCTCGTCCGACAGGCCGGTGAGATGCGCCAATTGTATTGCCGCCCAAGATAATGCGGCGGCAAGCAGCAACGCCGACAGGGTGCCCAGCAGCGCGGCACTGGTCCGCAGGCTGACCCCGTGGGCCAGATAGATGACCGCGTAGAGGATCGCCGCCGACGCCACCAGCGCCACCGGCACCGCGGGGGCGCCGTCCCGCAGGGCCGGCAGCAGAAACATGACCAGCACCACGAACGCGACCAGGATGCCCACCAGCGCGAGCAGCCCGCGCCAGCGCGCCACGGCCACGATCACCACCGCGAACGCGATCGCCAAACCGACCAGCGCCCAACCCCGTTCGAAGTCGTAGAACGCGTAGCTGGTGGCGCCCTGGTCGTCGACCTGGCGCACGACCCGAATGCGGTCGCCCACCGCGAATTTCGGTTGACCCGGCCCGGGGGAGGACTCGAGCAGGGTGGTGGCGCCCGCGTTCGGCCCGGAATCGACGGCGACCTGGGTCAACACGCAGCGCCCGGCGCCGGGCGCTGCGGGCTGGGGCGGGCCGGTGAGGACCTGACTGACCGACGGGCTGCCGCAGTCGCCCAACCCACTGGACAGCACGTGCCCGGCCTGCGTGCTCACCGCGCCGCCGGACGCGTTCTGCAGCGGCATCGGGATGTCGACGCGCTGCCGACTGGGCCACAACAGGATCGCGCCGACGGCCACCGCCACTCCGATCGCGACCAGCAGCCCGACGACGATCCTGGCGGGCAACGGATCGATGCCGGACGGGCCCGGCGGCAGGCTGTGCGAGTGGGAGTGCGTCACCCGGTCGAGCGTAGAGGCGTTTTCCTGGGTGCTTACTGGCGATAGGCGACGAGGAAGTTGCCCAGCCGCTCGATGGCCGCCGCCAGATCGCGGGCCCACGGCAGGGTCACGATGCGCAGGTGATCCGGTGCGGGCCAATTGAAGCCGGTGCCCTGGGTGACCAGAATCTTCTCCTGCAGCAGCAAATCGAGGACGAGCTGCTCGTCGTCGTCGATGTCGTAGACCTCGGGGTCCAGCCGCGGGAAGGCGTAGAGAGCGCCGTCCGGCTTGACGCAGGACACCCCCGGAATCTCGTTGAGCTTGGTCCAGGCGACGTCGCGCTGCTCGAGCAGCCGGCCGCCGGGCAGGACGAGGTCGTCGATGCTCTGGTAGCCGCCCAGGGCGACCTGGATCGCGTGCTGCGCCGGGACATTGGGGCACAGGCGCATGTTGGCCAGCAGGTTGATCCCCTCGATGAAGCTGCCGGCGTGGTCCTTGGGCCCGGTGATCGCCAGCCAGCCGGCCCGATACCCGGCCACCCGGTAGGCCTTGGACAGCCCGTTGAACGTCAGGCACAACATGTCCGGCGCCAGCGAGGCCAGGTTGATGTGCTTGGCGTCGCCGTAGAGGATCTTGTCGTAGATCTCGTCGGCGAGCAGCAGCAGCTCGTGCTTGCGCGCCAATTCGACGATCTGCGTGAGCACTTCGCTGGTGTACACCGCGCCGGTCGGGTTGTTCGGGTTGATCACCACCAGCGCCTTGGTGCGGTCGGTGATCTTGGACTCCATGTCGGCGATGTCGGGCTGCCAGCCCTGCGTCTCGTCGCACAGGTAGTGCACCGGGGTGCCGCCCGCCAGCGACGTCGACGCCGTCCACAGCGGGTAGTCGGGTGACGGGATCAGCACCTCGTCACCGTTGTCGAGCAGGGCCTGCAGCGTCATCGTGATCAGCTCGGAGACCCCGTTGCCCAGGTAGACGTCGTCGACGTCGAAGCGGGGGAATCCGTCGACCAACTCGTAGCGGGTGACCACCGCGCGGCGGGCCGGCAGGATGCCCTGCGAGTCGGAGTAACCCTGCGCGTACGGGAGGGCCTGGATCATGTCGCGCATGATCACGTCGGGCGCCTCGAAGCCGAACGGCGCCGGGTTGCCGATGTTGAGCTTGAGGATGCGATGACCCTCGGCCTCCAGCCGCGCGGCCTGCTGATGTACCGGGCCGCGGATCTCGTACAGGACGTCCTGAAGCTTCGACGACTGCGCGAAAGTGCGCTGCTGCCGGTGATGGGCCGACGGGTGCGGTGGCAGCTGATGAGGCAGCTGGTGGGTGGTCACATCACCAATGGTGCCATCACTGTCCACTGAAATTTGCTGTCAAGCGCAAAAATCGCAGGTCAGCGCTTGCCCGGGGGACGCGCACCGCGGGCGATGCCCAGGCCTTTGACCGGCGGCTGCGACGGTGCGTCGTCGCCGTCGGCCTGCTTTGCCGGCTCCGCTTTCGGTGCCGGCTCGGCCGGCGCCTGTTCGGCGGGCTCGGCTTCTGCTTTCGGCGCCTCGGCTTTCGGGGCCGCCTTCTTGGCGCCGGGTCGTTTGGCGCCCGCGGCGATGCCCAGGCCCTTCACCGGCGCGGCGGGCGCCTTGGCCTCGGGTTCGGCTTCCGGCGCCACTTCGGCCTCGGGTGCTTCGGCCTTGGGGGCCTCGGCCTTCGGGGCCGCCTTCTTGGCGCCGGGTCGCTTGGCGCCCGCGGCCAGGCCCAGGCCCTTCACGGGCGCGGCGGGCGCCTTGGCCTCGGTCTCGGCCTCGGGCGCGGCCGCTTCGGCAGGTGCCTCGGCCTTGGCCGGTGCCGCCTTCTTGGCCCCGGGTTTCTTGGCGCCGCCGGCGATCCCGAGCCCCTTGACCGGGGCGGCCGCTTCGGCCTCGCCTTCGGCGGCGGGCGCGGCTTTCTTGGCCCCGGGTTTCTTGGCGCCGCCGGCGATCCCGAGCCCCTTGACGGGAGCGGCGGGTGCGGCCGCGGCCTTCGGGGCCGCCTCGGCTTGCGCCTCCTCGGACTCTTCGGCGGGTGCGGTCGCCGTGGCCGTCGCGGCCTTGGGCGCCGCGGCCGCCCGCTTTTCGGCTTCCTTGGCGGCCGTGCCCTTTTCGGGCAGCGTCGCCTTGTCGTATTCGAGGGACGCGAGCAGGATCTGGGCGACGTCGAGCACCTCGACACCGCTGCGCCCGGCCTCCTCCTGCCGGTCGTTGACGCCGTCGGTGACCATCACCCGGCAGAACGGGCACGCGGTGGCGATGGTGGTGGCCCCGGTGGCCAGCGCCTCGTCGACGCGCTCGTGGTTGATCCGCTTGCCGATGTGCTCTTCCATCCACATCCGCGCGCCGCCGGCGCCGCAGCAGAAGCTGCGCTCGGCGTGCCGCGGCATCTCGGTCAGGTTCGCCCCCGAGGTCCCGATCAGCTCACGCGGCGCCTCGTAGACCTTGTTGTGCCGGCCCAGGTAGCAGGGGTCGTGGTAGGTGATGTCCTGCGACACCGGCGTCACCGGCACCAGCCTGTTGTCCCGGACCAGCCGGTTGAGCAGCTGGGTGTGGTGCAGCACCGAGTAGTTCGCGCCGAGCTGGCGGTACTCGCGGCCCAGGGTGTTGAAGCAGTGCGGGCAGGTCACCACGATCTTGCGGTCGACGGTCTCGGTGCCCTCGAACAGCCCGTCCAGGGTCTCGACGGCTTGCGCGGCCAGCTGCTGGAATAGGAACTCGTTGCCCGAGCGGCGCGCGGAGTCGCCGTTGCAGGACTCGCCGGTGCCGAGCACCAGGTACTTCACCCCGGCGATGGCCAGCAGCTCGGCGACGGCCTTGGTGGTCTTCTTGGCCTTGTCGTCGTAGGCGCCGGCGCAGCCGACCCAGAACAGGTACTCGTAGCCGTCGAAGCTGTCGACGTCCTCGCCGTAGACCGGCACGTCGAAGTCGACCTCGTCGATCCAGTTGGTGCGGTCCGACGCGTTCTGGCCCCACGGGTTGCCCTTGGTTTCCAGGTTCTTGAACAGCACCGACAGTTCCGAGGGGAACTCGGACTCCATCATCACCTGGTAGCGGCGCATGTCGATGATGTGATCGACGTGCTCGATGTCCACCGGGCACTGCTCGACGCAGGCGCCGCAGGACACGCAGGACCACAGCACGTCGGGGTCGATGACGCCGCCCTGCTCCTCGGTGCCGACCAGCGGCCGGGTGGCCTGCTCCGGGCCGGAACCCATGACGCGGCCGAAGCCCGACTCGGGAACGTGGTGGGCCTCGGCGTGCTCTTCGCCGGACAGCTCCTCGCCGAGCCCACCCGCCGGCGTGCTCTCCAGTGGGCTCTCCTTGTCACCCAGGATGTAGGGCGCCTTGGCCATCCAGTGGTCGCGCAGGTCCATGATGACGAGCTTGGGGGACAGCGGCTTGCCGGTGTTCCACGCCGGGCACTGCGACTGGCAGCGCCCGCACTCGGTACAGGTGGCGAAGTCCAGCATGGCCTTCCAGCTGAAGTCCTCGACCTTGCCGCGCCCGAATGTCGCGTCGTCGGGCGGGTTTTCGAAGTCGATCGGCTTGCCGTCGTGCTCGAGCGGCAGCAGCGGGCCGAGCCCGTCGGGCAGCCGCTTGAAGATGACGTTGATCGGCGCCGTGAAGATGTGCATGTGCTTGGAGTGCAGCACGATGATCAGGAAGGCCAGCATGACCGCGATGTGCAGCAGCAGGGCCACCGTTTCGATGATCTCGTTGGCGGGCTGCCCCAGCGGGCGCAGGATCGCGCCGAACAGTTGCGACAGGAAGGCCCCGTTGCCGTACGGCAGCGTGCCGTTGTTGACCGCGGATCCGCGCACCAGCACGTAGGTCCACACGACGTTGAAGATCATGAACAGCACCAGCCAGGCGCCGCCGGTGTGCGAGCCGTAGAACCGGGATGAGCGGCCGATCTCCTTCGGGCTGCGCATCAACCGGATGACGGCGAAGGTGGCGATGCCGAGGAAGACGGCCGTGGCGAAGAAGTCCTGCAGGAAGCCCAGCGCGTCCCACCGCCCGATGAACGGGATGTGGAAGTTGTCCTGGAACAACAGCCCGTAGGCCTCGATGTAGACCGTGAGGAGGATGAAGAAGCCCCACATGGTGAAGAAGTGCGCCAGGCCGGGGATCGACCACTTCAACAGCTTGCGCTGCCCGAAGACCTCGGAGAGCTCGGCCCAGATTCGTTTGCCGGGTTCGTCGGTGTGCCCCGGGGCCGGCTTGCCGGACGTGATCAGCTTGAACAGCCACAGGACCCGTCGTGCGGCGAGCGCGGCCACGACCAGCGTCATGCCCATGCCCACGACCAGCCTGATGAGCATCTGCGTTGTCACAGAAGGTCTCCCCAATGCATAGATAATTCGGCCTGTGCTTTATTTGCCTGCTTAAGCCCCGCTCATAGTTACATCTTCGCGGCTTTCGGCGCGAGAAAGGCTGCCCTAACTTCGGGTTCGTCGGCGCCTCTGGCCTGCTAGTTGATACCCGCTCGCCGGGTGTGACGTTTGTCGGAGTGACCAGCGCCACCAAACTTCGTTAAATGACCCTTTTCGGAGCCCTTTTCCCGCCAGACGCAATCGTTCGCGTCAGCGCCCGAATGGGGGTTGGAAGATCGGCGGCAGGGGTCGCACCCGGGTGGTCGTCGTCGGCGCCGCGGACGTGGTGGTCACCTGCGATGTCGTGGTGGGCGGCGCGGTGGTGGTCGTCGTGGTGCTCGGCGGGGGTGTCGTCGTCGTGGTCGACGGCTCCGGCGGCGGTGTCGTGGTGGTCGTGGTGGCCGGCGCCTCGCTGGACGGTGGCGGCGGAGCCGGAACGACGGTGACGGTGGTGCTGTCGTTCGGCCCGGTGATGGTCACCGTTTGTGGTGGTGGCGGTGGGTTGGGCGAGGACGTCGGGGGGGCCGGGGTGGACTTCGTCATCAACAGGCCGATCGCCAGCGCCGCGGCCACCAGCACCGCCACCCCCGCCCCGGCGACGGTCAACACCAGCGCTGTGCGCTTGTACCAGGGCAGCCCGCCCTGCTCGGGGTACTCGAATTCCCGTGCCTCGCTGGCATATTCGCCGGTTGCGTCGCGGCCGGTGTAGGGCACCGGCTCGTCGGAATCGGCGTCTTGCGACCACGCCAGGGCGTCATCCACATCGGTGGCCTGGGCGGCCCACGCGGCCTGGGTGGCCCCGATTCCCGCGGTGCCGACCATTTCGGTCGGCGTCTCCACGGCGGCGGCCGCGGTGGTTTCGGCGCCCCCCGCTGCGTACTGCGCACCGAGCGCCGCGGCGCCGAGTGCGGCGAGTGACGCCGGCTGCGCCGCGCTGCGGACCGGAACCCCGAAGCGCTGCGACAACCGCGCGGTGATCAGCGGGATGCTTGCGCCCCCGCCGACGATCGCCACGGCGCGCAGGTTGGTGTTCGGAATTCCGTTGCGCCGCAACGTGTCTTGCAGCGAGGTGACAAACCGGTCCAGCGGTGGGGAGATCAGTTGCTCGAACTCGGTGCGGGTCAGTTGGGTGGACTCCCCGGACGCCCCCGCGACGGTGCTCACCGCGGCGGTCGACAGTTGTTCCTTGGCGCGCCGGCAGGCGGCCAGCAGGCGGGTCTGCGATCCCATCCGCGCGCCGCCGCCCAGGACGGCGGTGCTGACATCGGAGGCCAGCAGGTGATCGACGATGAGCTGATCGATCGCGTCGCCGGAGAAGTCGGTGTGCCGCACGGCCGGGGCGACGGGCGCAAAGCCGGCATTGGCGTCCAGCACCGTGACGGTAGTGCCGCCGGCACCGAAGTCGCACAGCGCGACGACGCCGTCGGCGGGAAACCCCGGCGTGCCGCGCAGGGCCGCCACCGCGGCCGTGGCGTCGGAAACCAGCATCGGCGCGACCCCACCGCGCGCGAGATCCGACTGGGCGAAGAACTCGTCGCGCAGCGCCGCGAACTGTTCGTCGGACCAGTAGGCGGGGACCGCGATGCTGATCGGTGTCCCGTAGCCGACCGTGCGGGCCATCGCCTCGATCGCCTCGACCGTCAGCGCCGCGCCCAGGTACTTGGTGCCGTCGGCCGCCACCAGCGGTGCCCGGTCGCCGACCCGCTCGACGAACCCGCGCAGCACCAGGCCGGGTGCGGTCAGGTTCGGATTCTCTTCCGGCAGGCCGACTTCGGTGGGACGGTGCTCGAACAGGGTGACCACCGAGCTGCGGGTGACCGGGGCGGTGCCGGCGCGGGCCGCCACCAGATTGGCCACCCCGATCGATAGCCCGAGCGACTGGCTCATGTCCGCACCCCTGTGTCAGTAGTCCCGTGGATTGCAGCGAGTCTAGGGCGCCGCCGGCGCCGCGTCGCCGAGCGTGATCGGCCTGCCGCCGACTCGCTAACGCAGGCCCGGCGGAACCGTGATGACCGTCGGCACCTGCGGAATGGTGATCACCGGCGGCAGCTGCGGCAGATGGTGGCGATGCGTGGGCTGCTGCGTTTGTTGCCCGGTGGGCTGCTGCTGCGTCGGCTGCTGGGCCGGCGGCTGCTCTTCGGCGCTGCTGCTGGACTCGGTGGTGGTCGTGGTCGTCGTGGTCGACGGCGTCGTTGTTGTCGTTGTCGTGGTGGTGCTCGTCGTCGACTTGGGGACGTGGTTGACGGATTGGTCGTCGTGAATGAGCTCGATGATCCCGAAGACGATCAGGCCGATCAGGATGACGACGGAAATCAACCAGGCGATGAGCATCGCGGGCCTGCGGTACCAGGGCGTGGGCTCGGGTTCCTGGTCGAACGGGTCGAAGCCCTGGGGTTGCTCGAACCCGTGGGGCGGCTGGGGCGGGAAGTTCGGTGGCGGGACTTCACCGGTCGGCGGCTCGCTCATGCCGAAATCGGCATGCTGGGTCGGCCGATTGTGGAAGTCATCGCGTGGACCGTTGGATGCCACGGCACCGATGGTACTGACCGCACCTGCCAGCCTGCTGATGCCAACCCCTAAGGGGCGGTCGCGTCGCTCAGAAGGAGGGGTGCGGGTTCCCACACAGAGCGTGCACTCAGGGTCCACAGCCTACCGCCAGACTGTGGCGCTCAACACACCCGCCACACCATTTCCGGACGAATGATATTGCAGTACAGCACAATTCGACCGCCCCATCGCTTTTGACTTACCAACATATTCGTGACAGTCTCTTTTCCCGAATCGATGTGGAGGTCGAACGGCAAGCCCACATCAACTGCGGCGCCTCCCGGGCTGGGCAGGCCGGCGAGTGAGCCGCCAGCGACCGACACGTACCCGCCGTCACAGCGGCGACGCCCGGTATGACATCGGGGTCCTGACGCCGCGGCGAGCGGCCATGCAATCCGAGCGCAGGGTAGGGAGGCGATCACGATGCCCGGCCGGCCCGCCCATGCGCCCCGGGTTCGTCGTCTCTGCTACAACGATCGGCCCTGCTAATGGCCGCCGATCCCACAGACCGCGAATGGTGGTCAGAAGCCGGCGACGACGCCCCGACCGCGGCGAGCCAGCACCGTCGCGCGGCGGAGCTGCCCAATGGGACCGACCCGGCCAAGTGCGCAGATGCGGCCCACGAGGGAGCGTCGCAGCGTGCAGTCGGTGCCGTCGCGGAGGCGGGAAGCCAACTGACGAGCGCCGTGGTCGTCATTGCGCTCGTCTCGGCGATCTCGGGCTTGCTCTACGGCTACAACACCGGTGTCATCTCCTGGGCCCTATTGCAGCTCACCGAGGAGTTCAACCTCACCGCGGCCTGGAAGCAGGTGGTCGCCGCCAGCATCCTGCTCGGCGCCATCGTCGGGGCGTTGGCGTGCAGCTGGCTATCCGACCGGTTCGGCCGGCGCGGCACGCTGTTGATGCTGGCGGTGCTGTTCATCGTCGGCGCGCTGTGGTGTGCCGACGCGCCGGATGTCGTGGTGCTGTCGCTGGGAAGGCTGGTCTTGGGCTTCGCCGTCGGCGGGGCGACCCAGACGGCCCCGATGTATGTCGCCGAGCTCTCGCCGTCGGCCTACCGGGGGCGGTTGGTGCTGTGCTTCCAGATCGCCATCGGGGTGGGCATCCTCGCCGCTAACCTCATCGGGGTCTTCGACTCGGTCTCCTGGCGGGGGCCGACCGGAATCGCGTGCGTACCCGCCGCGATCATGCTGTGGCTGTTGCTGCGCCTCCCGGAAAGTCCGCGCTGGCTGGTCAAGCAAGGTGATCGAAACGCCGCGCGAGCCGTGTTGGAGCGGGTCCGGCCCGACGGCTACGACGTGGGCGCCGAGCTGGACGAGGCGACCGAACTCGCGCGCATGGAACGCAAGGCCAGCACCCGCGGGTGGAGCGGGCTGCGCGACGCCTGGGTGCGCCCGGCCCTGGTCCTGGGTTGTGGCATCGCGGTGTTCACCCAGCTCAGCGGCATCGAGATGATCATCTACTATGCGCCGACCATCCTGACTGACGACGGCGTGTACCGGTCCGTGGCTCTGCTGGTGTCGGTGATGTTGGGTGCGACGTACGTGATCGCCCAACTAGTGGGGTTGGCCATTATCGACCGGGTCGGCCGGCGCCGGCTCACCCTCATCATGGTGCCGGGCGCGGCGATCAGCCTGTTCGCGCTCGGGCTGATCTTCGTCACCGCCGACAGCGGTCGAGATGTGATCGCCTACATCATGATTTCCCTGATCGCCTTCATGGTGTTCAATGCCGGCGGTCTGCAGCTGATGGGATGGCTGACCGGCTCGGAGACCTATCCGCTGGCGGTGCGACCGGAGGGCACCGCCGTGCATTCGGCGACGCTGTGGGGGACCAACCTGCTCATCACGCTGACGCTGCTGTCGCTCATCAATGCGATCGGGGTCGGACCCTCGATGTGGCTCTACGCGTTGTTCAACGTGGCGGCGTGGATATTCGTATTCTTCCGCATGCCCGACCTCACCGGTAAAAGCCTGGAAGAAATCGAAAAGAACCTGGCGGAGGGGAAATTCCGACCGTCAGACTTCGCACGCTGACGAATACGCTTGCGCGGCACGTCTTTTCGGGCTGCTCTGCGGCGCGGTCACACGCCAGCCATTGACTGGCCTCGAAGGATCCGTTCGATCCGGTCGAGCAGCTCGCACGGGTTTTCGTGGGCGCCGTCTTTCCAGGCCACGAGGGCGTTGAGCAGGTTGATCGGTTGAACGCTCAGATACATTCCGAGCATCACCGTCGCGGTCGCCTCGCTGCTGACATCGGCGGGCTGGTAGGCGACTTCGACTTGCAACCGCTCGGTACCGGCCGCCACGCTCGGGACGAGCTTTGGCTCGATCGAACGGACATGCTCACGCCGGATGTCGGTCAACTCACTGCCGCGCTCTGCGATCCGCACGGTCAACGCCGCGGGGGTGATACGGAGAAGGGATCGGCGCCAGATCCAGAGGGAGACTCCCACCAATAAGGCAGAGATGGCCAGCAGAATTACCCCGCCGTACCACAGCCACGCCGGATTACCGGGTGCACCTCCTGCGGCGATAGCGACGGCACTCATCAGCGGAAAAGAAGTGCCGAAAACGTATGTGTTTCCCTCGTACCAAGGAATGTAGCGGCAGACGATCGCGTCCCCGGTGCGACTGACCCCAGCGCCAAAGATTCGGCGGCCGCTTCCATAAATGATGCCGACACCGCACGCAGCAGCGCCCACAGGCAGATACCAAGCCGATCCAACCAGCACATTAATAACCGCCAACAGGCATAGGGCACCACCGACGGCGTAGCGCAGTTTCGGCACGCGTCGGCGTTTCGCCGCGCGGTCGGCCATCAGTGACCGTCTTGAGTTGCGATTACGGGTCTCCTGTTCAGCTGTGATGATCCGTGACTGTGACGCGCCGTCGATCGTGGCGAGCATGCTGCGCCGATGCGTCGCGCGTGACACGGTTACACACCGACGGTGGAGTGGCCCCGGAGAATCGCTTCGACCCGATTGAGTAGCTCGCTCGGGTTTTCGTGAGCGCCGTCTTTCCAGGCCACAAGTGCGTTAAGCAGGTTAATCGGCTGGACACTCAACTGCAGGCCCAGGAGCAGAGTCTTGGCATCGCTGCTCAAATCCGTTGCACGGTAGGTGATTGCGACTTGCAGCGATTGTCCGCTCACGCCATTTGGGACGATCTTGGGCTCGATCGACACAACACACTCACGCTGGATTTCGGTCAACTCGTCCTTGGGTCCAGTCAAACGCACGGTCAAAACCGACGGGGAAATACGCAAAAGGCACCGACGCCACATGCGCACGGCGCTAAACACGAAGAGTGGCGTCAGAACCAGCAGGATGATCCCGCCGAACCGAAGCCACGCAGGGTTGCCCGAATCGTTGGATGCGGCAATCATGGCGACTCCCATCAGCGGGAGCAACACATTCAGGAAGTACGCGTTTCCCTCATACCAGGGGACGTAGTGACACATAATCTCGTCATACGTCCGGGTGACACCCGCCCGGAAGATTCGGCGCCTGCCGAGGACGATCAAGATCGCTCCGCAGAGCACCACCACAGACAAGTACCACTGCAGTCCCGCCCGCGCTGCCACCACAGTCAAGAGGCACAACGTGCCGCCGAAGGTGTAGCGCAGTATCCGTCCCCACCGGGCGCTGGTCTCACCGTTCGCCATCAGTGACCGTCTCGTGTCGTCGTTGCGGGAGCTTTACGGGGGTGATTGTCCGAAGCCGGACCTGCCGGCGCGGCACCCATTCGGACAGACAGCCAGATATTCGCCTGTTTTACAGGTGATTCATGTAGTGCGGTCATCGTGAGTTGCGCGATCAGCGTCTCTTGTCCTTCCGTGATGATCCGCGATCGTGAGACGCTGTCGATGGTGCCGAGCTCGTGGGCAATCTGCATCGCGAGCAATCCTTGAACTCCGACACATTCACCGGCGGGGCCAAGTTCGCGGCGCACCTCGTGAGATCCCGGCGCCGACTGCAACTGCTGCTCGGCCAGCATCGCGAACGCCTCCCTCGCATCCAGTGGGGCCGCCACTTTATGCATCGTCAACACCGCGTTAGCACCGAACACGTTGATGCACGGGTCGTTGCGACAGGCCCACACACGAGCACCGAAAGCCGAGTCGAAGGGTTCCCAGCCCGAGGGCACCCCCACTTCCACGACAAAACCGACAAACCGCTCGACCGGAGATACCACAATGCCGCTGGTCTGCACGAACTCATCGAATCGCATCGAACATGCCCCTACCCGAAACCGAAGATCGAT
Organism: Mycobacterium sp. 3-98; assembly: GCF_035918355.1. NCBI lineage: Bacteria > Bacillati > Actinomycetota > Actinomycetes > Mycobacteriales > Mycobacteriaceae > Mycobacterium > Mycobacterium sp. 3-98. The sequence goes on from NZ_CP142360.1 coordinate 963,345, forward strand.
TCCACGCCGTGCACCGCGCTACCGACGGCATTCGCGACCGGCTGCCAGGCCACTTCAACCGCTTTGGATGCGCCGAAGGCAGCGCCCGCTCCCACGACTGCGCCCACCACCAGACCAATCGCCGTCCCTGCTCCTGGGACGACCGACCCGATCGCTGCACCAGCTGCCATATCCGCGGCAAATCCTCCAGCCGCCGCGCCCGCGTAGAGCCCGAATGCAGTTCCGACACCCTCCCGCGTGACGGCCTCTGGCACCGAGTTCCCGTCGTGGATATCGGACATGACGGCCGGTACCGCGCTGGCCGCACCAACCACCCGGCCGACACGGGAGAATCCTTTCAGCTCGAAGCCGCCGATCTTCGGATCCTCGAACCACCGCAACAATCCCGGATCAGCCTTGCCGGGGCCGGTACCGGGGGACTCGGCGATCAACTTGGTCGTCGCCCCGCGCACACCGTCGGCCGTGCCGCCGGCGATCGCGCCCGCAGTCCCGGTCAGCACCTCGCCCTTCGTCGGGGCCAGGGCGGGTCCCCCGCCGGGTTGGTCGGCCGGTGCCGGGCCGGGTCCTGCAGGGGCAGGTGTGAGGTCGTAACCGTCCGCGTGCAGGGTCCCCATCGCGTTCTGAAACGAGTTGGCGTAACCGTCCCGGGTCGATTGCAGCTGGCCCAGCGCGGCTTTGGTGTCGCGGATCGCGTCGTCTTCGCGACCGCTGATAAACGCATCCAGCGCGTGTCGATCTTCCGCGGTAAGGGTGGGGTCCTTCTCCAACTCCACCGCTTGGCCGATGAAGCCGTCCAGCTGCTGCAACTGACCTTCCAGCGCCGCGATCTGTCCGGCCGCGGCCTTTTGCGCCTCGGCCAGGTTGGCGGCGATGTTTTCCAGGTCTGCAGCGATCTTGGGCAGCTGCAAGGACTGCGCCCCAAGGGCTTTCGTGACTCGCTGCACTTCGTCGGACCCAGTGATCGGATGGTCCCCGTTTTGGTGGTTCCAGGCAGCGTCGAAGCGGCTACGGGCTTGGTCGAACGCATTGGTGGCCTCGGCGGTGCATCGGCCCGCTTTGAGGAAGGCCTCCGCGAGCTGGGATATCTGAAACGGGCTACCGGCCTGCAGGCTCTGATTGACTGCCCACGGATCACCGCCGGCTTCGGCGATCAGCGCCGCGACGCTGATGTAGCGGAGTTGCATGGGGTCGTGAGGGCTTCTTGGTTAGGCCGGGCCTGAGCGAGCACCGGTGACTGGGCGGTGACACAACGCGGCAGACCGATATCCCCCCGCCACGCTGTCGACAAGGGTACTGCCCTAGAACGTGTTGACCTTCTCGATGCTGACGAACATGCCGTGCTTGGTCTGGTCGTTGGTGAAACGGGTGCCGTCGGCATTGGCGATGATCGTCCAGCCCTGGGCGGCGTAGGTCTGGTAGTCGATCCTGACGGTCGGGATGGCCCCCAGGTTGCCCAGCACCCACTGCACCTTGCCGCCGGTGGTGATGCTGACGCCGTTGGCGTGCTCACCGTCCTGCAACGGGGAGTTGGTGAAGGGCGCCTCGCAGCCGACGGTGTCCTTGTTGATCTGGCAGCGGGTCACGCCGGATTTGGTCTCGATGAAGACGTAGCCGTTCTGGTCGGGCGGCAGCGGAATGGCCCCGGCCGGATTCGTGGGGCCGGTCGGCGCGGCCGGAGCCGTTGGGGCCGGAGCGGCGGTCGCCGACGGCGGCGACGGCGTGGATCGAGGCGTGGGGAAGGACGGTTCGCCTGCGCCCGCCCCGGGCGACGCCACCGGCCGGCCGCCGATGACAGAGCTGCAGCCGAACACCAGCCCGGAACCGGCGAACAGGGCTACAAGCAGCAACGAACCACCGGCCAGACTCCGCCGCGCATTATCCGATAACCGCACCCGCCGCTCCCCAGACGATTCGAATGGCGGCACTCAGGTTACTCACCCCCCGGCGCCAGTCGCTGCACTTGAGTGCCTATCGATGCGGCGCCGATGGTGAAGTTTTATCGCCGTGTGACCGACTCGCGGGGCGACGATGCGCCGCCACCGCTGCCGCATTGGGCCGTCGGAGGCCCGGAGGTAGGTAGGAGCTCGGGAAAAGTCTAAAAGTGCCGCGCGGACCCGGCGCGACAGCGCGACCATAGGTATCACTTTTGGTTATTGTTTTGGTTACCATGGTGTTGTGACCGCCCATTTTAAGTACCCGAACGACCCTATTGCGCTGGTCTTGATTGAACTCCGCCACCCGCCGACTGAGCCGCCGGCGCCATCTGCTCTGGCCGTCTTGAAAGAGGCGCTGATGAAATGGACGCCCATCCTCGAACAGGAGGAGGTGCGGCAGGTCAACCTAGAAACGGGTGAGCACACCGCCCATTCTCTGAAGAAGCTCGTCGCCCGTGATCGCCGCACCGCGATTACCTTCCGCCCCGACGCGATGACCCTCGAAGTAACGGACTATCCGGGCTGGGAGGAGTTTCGGATGATCGTTCATGCGATGGTCGCGGCCCGCCAGGACGTGGCCCCTGTCGATGGCTGCATTCGGATCGGTCTGCGCTACATCAACGAGATTCGGGCATCGCTAGAGCAGCCGTCCGGGTGGGCATATTGGGTAGCCGAAAGTCTCCTCGGACCGGGGACTGAACTTGCTGATCTCAAGCTCACGACCACTGCGCAGCAGCACGTCATTCAGTGCGACGGTCCTGAGGCTGGCGACACCCTGACACTGAGGTACGCCGCTGCGCGTGGTGCGGTGGTCCAGTCAACTCCAATACTCCAGCGCTTGAAGGAGCCTCCGCCCGATTCGGATTTCTTTCTCATCGACATCGATAGCGCGTGGAGCGACCCACGCAGGGGCATCCCCGCGCTCGACGCCGACCTGGTGGACGAAGTCGCCGAAAGGCTCCATGAACCTATTGGTCCACTATTCGAGTCGTTGATCACATCAAACCTTCGCACGCAAGTGCTCCAACAACCCGGACTGGAGTGACATGACCATTTCCTTCTCAGGCTCAAATCTTAGGGACGACACTACATCCGGCGACGGCGATTACCGCCTCGGCAAACTCCCCGAAACCACTCCATCGACCTCGGTGTTCGACCGTGCCGACGTCAATTACCGCCGATCCACCGAGCTCCACGGGCAAGTCCGTGACACGCGGCGGAAGGCGCACCTCGTCGAGCTTGAGTCCAGGACCGTCGAGCGGGCGCGGTGCGCGCCGATGCAGATTCTTGAGCAACTCGCGGATTACGGCTTTGCCTGGCGAGACATCGGTCGGGTTGTGGGAGTGACCGTGCCCGCGATTACCAAGTGGCGCAAGGGTGCTGGAGTTACCGGAGAGAACCGGCTAAAGATCGCCCGCCTGCTCGCTCTTATCGACATGCTCGCGGACCGTTTCATTGACGAACCCGCGTCGTGGCTCGAGATGCCGATCAAAGCTGGAGTGGGAATCACTCGAATGGATCTCCTGGAAGGAGGTCGGTACGACCTCGTGTTAGCGCTGGCTAGTACTCACACCGGGGACGGCGCGGTCGAGTATGTGCTGAACGAGACTGACCAGAACTGGCGAGAGACCTTTGTAGACAACGCTTTCGAGTCCTATGTCGCTGAGGACGGCGTGATCTCGATAAGACCCAAGAGGTAACTGTGACCGAGTTGGAGACGCCTGATGATCCGGAGTCGATATACCTTGCCCGCCTGGCGGATGTGGGAGAACACAGACCGACGTTCACAGGCGACATTTATCGACTCGGCGACAGTCACATGGTGATGATTCTCCAGCATCCATGCGCGCTGCGGCGCGGCGTTGACCTCCATCCGCGTTTGCTCGTCGCTCCGGTTAGCCTGGACTCCCTTCGATCTAATTGGGCCAAGGCTCCGTTCGGAACGATGCCGCTGCCCAAGCTCATCGACGGTAAGGATCACTCGGCGGACTTCATTAATCTTGAACTCGTAGATTCACCAACGCTTCCGACCCGCGAGCGGATCGCAGTGCTGAGTCAGTCAGGTGTCAACCTGCTTATGCAGCGGTGGGTGTATCACAGCACCCGGCTCGCCGTACCTACACACACCTACTCCGACAGCACTATCGGTCCGTTCGACGAGGCAGACCTGATCGAGGAGTGGGTGACGGATCGCGTCGAAAATGGGGCTGATCCGAAGGCGGCCGAGCGCGAGTGTGCCTCCTGGCTGGATGAAAAAGTTAGCGATCGCACGCGACGGGGGCTGCTTAGTGACCGTCAGCGTGCAAGCTCCATTCGGCGAGAGGCGCGTTCGTACCGAAAATCGGTCAAGCTCGCCGACTGAGCAAACAGAATGACCCAGCTGCGGCGATGTCGGGCGCCTCGACGCTGTCGGGAGCTTTCGACACGCCTCGGACGGCTTAACGATGATCCGACAGGGTGAGCGGCTTCCCACCACTGCCCCTGGGAACAACGCGGGACCGCGGGCCGTTAACATGATCGACAAGTTGAGTGAACCAGGCTCAAGACTAGGTTGACAGCCTATCGCCCTCAGGGGCAGGCTTGAGCGGGGTTCACTCAGCATAGTGGCACCAGACAAGCTCTACACAATCAGGAGGAATCACTATGGCTCGTGCGGTCGGTATCGACCTCGGGACCACCAACTCCGTCGTCGCAGTCCTCGAGGGCGGTGACCCCGTCGTCGTCGCCAACTCCGAGGGCTCGCGGACCACCCCGTCCATCGTCGCGTTCGCGCGCAACGGCGAGGTGCTCGTCGGCCAGCCCGCCAAGAACCAGGCGGTCACCAACGTCGACCGGACCATCCGTTCGGTCAAGCGGCACATGGGCACCGACTGGTCCATCGAGATCGATGACAAGAAATACACCGCCCAGGAGATCAGCGCCCGCGTGCTGATGAAGCTGAAGCGCGACGCCGAGGCATACCTGGGTGAGGACGTCACCGACGCGGTGGTCACCGTGCCGGCGTACTTCAACGACGCCCAGCGTCAGGCGACCAAGGAAGCCGGCCAGATCGCCGGCCTGAACGTCCTGCGCATCGTCAACGAGCCGACCGCCGCCGCGCTGGCCTACGGCCTGGACAAGGGCGAGAAGGAGCAGACCATCCTGGTCTTCGACCTCGGTGGCGGCACGTTCGACGTGTCGTTGCTCGAGATCGGCGAGGGCGTGGTCGAGGTCCGCGCCACCAGCGGTGACAACCACCTCGGTGGGGACGACTGGGACGACCGCGTCGTCGACTGGCTCGTCGACAAGTTCAAGGGCACCAGCGGAATTGACCTGACCAAGGACAAGATGGCGATGCAGCGGCTGCGTGAGGCCGCGGAGAAGGCCAAGATCGAACTCTCGAGTTCGCAGAGCACCTCGATCAACCTGCCTTACATCACCGTCGACGCGGACAAGAACCCGCTGTTCCTCGACGAGCAGCTCACGCGCGCCGAATTCCAGCGCATCACACAGGATCTGCTGGACCGCACCCGTCAGCCCTTCCAGTCCGTGATCAAGGACGCCGGCATCTCGGTCTCCGAGATCGACCACGTGGTCCTGGTGGGTGGTTCCACCCGGATGCCCGCGGTGACCGAACTGGTCAAGGAGCTCACCGGCGGCAAGGAGCCCAACAAGGGCGTCAACCCCGACGAAGTGGTGGCCGTGGGTGCCGCGCTGCAGGCTGGCGTGTTGAAGGGCGAGGTGAAAGACGTTCTGCTGCTTGACGTTACGCCGCTGAGCTTGGGTATCGAGACCAAGGGTGGCGTGATGACCAAGCTCATCGAGCGCAACACCACGATCCCGACCAAGCGGTCGGAGACCTTCACCACGGCCGATGACAACCAGCCGTCCGTGCAGATCCAGGTGTACCAGGGTGAGCGCGAAATCGCTTCGCACAACAAGCTGCTCGGCTCCTTCGAGCTGACCGGCATCCCGCCGGCGCCCCGCGGCGTCCCGCAGATCGAGGTCACCTTCGACATCGACGCCAACGGCATCGTGCACGTCACGGCCAAGGACAAGGGCACCGGCAAGGAGAACACGATCAAAATCCAGGAGGGCTCCGGCCTGTCCAAGGAGGAGATCGACCGGATGATCAAGGACGCCGAGGCGCACGCCGAGGAGGACCGCCAGCGCCGCGAGGAGGCCGACGTCCGCAACCAGGCCGAATCGCTGGTCTACCAGACGGAGAAGTTCGTCAAGGACCAGCGCGAAGCCGAGGGCGGGTCGAAGGTTCCCGAGGACACGCTGTCCAAGGTCGACGCCGCGATCGCCGAGGCCAAGACGGCCCTGGGCGGCACCGACATCACCGCGATCAAGTCGGCGATGGAGAAGCTGGGCCAGGAGTCGCAGGCGCTCGGGCAGGCCATCTACGAGGCCACCCAGGCCGCGGGCGAACAGGCCGACGCGACCGGTGGTGGGCAGGCTGGCTCCGCTGACGACGTCGTGGACGCGGAGGTGGTCGACGACGACCGGGAGTCCAAGTGACAGAAGGAAACCCACAGGAACAGGTGACCGTCACCGACAAGCGGCGAATCGATCCTGAGACCGGTGAAGTACGGCAGGCCCCTCCCGGCGATACGCCGGGAGGGCCGGCCCCGGCCGATGAGCCGGCGGTTCAGGGCGAGGGCAAGCTCGCCGAGCTGACCGCCGATCTGCAACGCGTGCAGGCCGACTTCGCGAACTACCGCAAGCGGGCGCTGCGCGACCAGCAGGCCGCGGCGGACCGGGCCAAGGCCGCCGTCGTCAACCAATTGCTGGGCGTGCTCGACGATCTCGACCGGGCGCGCAAGCACGGCGACCTCGAGTCGGGCCCGCTGAAGGCGGTGGCCGACAAGCTGGAGGGCGCGCTGACCGGGCTCGGCCTGACGGCGTTCGGCGAGGAGGGCGAGGACTTCGACCCGGTGCTGCACGAAGCCGTCCAGCACGAGGGCGACGGATCTCGCCCGGTGATCGGCACCGTCATGCGGCAGGGCTACAAGCTCGGCGATCAAATCCTGCGCCACGCCATGGTCGGCGTCGTCGACACGGTCGACGACGAAGGCGACGAATCGGCCTCGGCCGGTGAGGCTGAGGAAACCGCGCCGGTCGAATCGGACGATAACGCCGGCACGTCCGGTGACTAGACCACACAATCAGCACAACGCAACGCCGAAGGTGAGGGGGTGACGCGACATGGCCCAGCGTGAATGGGTCGAAAAAGACTTCTACAAGGAGCTGGGCGTCTCCTCTGACGCCAGTCCCGAAGAGATCAAACGCGCCTACCGCAAACTGGCGCGCGATCTGCACCCGGATGCCAACCCGGACAATCCCGCCGCCGGTGAACGATTCAAAGCCGTGTCGGAGGCGCACAACGTGTTGTCCGATCCGGCCAAGCGCAAGGAATACGACGAAACCCGAAGGCTGTTCGCCGGCGGCGGTTTTGGCGGGCGCCGGTTCGATACCGGCGGCTTCGGTGGCTTCAACGTCGGCGGCGACGGGGCGGAGTTCAACCTCAACGATCTGTTCGACGCCGCCGGCCGCAGCGGCGGCACCAACATCGGCGACCTGTTCGGCGGATTGTTCGGGCGCGGCGCCGGCGGCCGGCCCAGCCGGCCGCGCCGCGGCAACGACCTCGAGACCGAAACCCAGCTGGAATTCGTCGAGGCCGCCAAGGGTGTGGCGATGCCGCTGCGGCTGACCAGCCCGGCGCCGTGCACCAACTGCCATGGCAGCGGGGCGCGGCCGGGCACCAGCCCGAAGGTGTGTCCCACCTGCAACGGCTCCGGCGTGATCAACCGCAACCAGGGCGCGTTCGGTTTCTCCGAGCCCTGCACCGATTGCCGGGGCAGCGGCTCGATCATCGAGCACCCCTGCGAGGAGTGCAAGGGCACCGGGGTCACCACCCGGACCCGCACCATCAACGTGCGCATCCCGCCCGGCGTCGAGGACGGACAGCGCATCCGGCTGCCCGGCCAGGGTGAGGCCGGTCTGCGCGGCGCGCCTTCGGGCGACCTGTATGTGACGGTGCACGTGCGCCCGGACAAGGTGTTCGGCCGCGACGGCGACGACCTGACCGTCACCGTTCCCGTCAGCTTCACCGAATTGGCCTTGGGCTCAACCATTTCGGTGCCCACGCTGGACGGCAAAGTCGGTGTCCGGGTGCCCAAGGGCACGTCCGACGGCCGCATCCTGCGGGTGCGCGGACGCGGTGTGCCCAAGCGCAGCGGCGGCAACGGGGACCTGCTGGTCACCGTAAAGGTCGCCGTGCCACCGAATCTGGAGGGCGCGGCCCAGGAGGCGCTGGAGGCATACGCCGCCGCCGAGCGCTCCAGCGGGTTTGACCCCCGGGCAGGATGGGCGGGTAATCGCTGATGGCCAAGGGCTCGAGTAATTCACGAAATGAGGATGCCCGAACGTTCCTGATCTCGGTCGCCGCCGAGCTGGCCGGCATGCACGCCCAAACCCTGCGCACCTACGACCGCCTCGGCCTGGTCAGCCCGCGCCGCACTTCCGGTGGGGGACGCCGCTATTCGGAGCACGACGTCGACCTGCTGCGTGAGGTGCAGCGGCTCTCGCAGGACGAGGGGGTCAACCTCGCCGGCATCAAGCGGATCATCGAGCTGACCAACCAGGTCGAGGCCCTGCAGGCGCGGATCAAAGAGTTGAACGAGGAATTGGCGCAGCTGCGCGCCAGCCAGCGCCGCGACGTGGCGGTGGTGCCCAAGAGCACCGCGCTGGTGGTGTGGCAGCCGCGCCGGGGGCGTTAATCGTCGGGAAGTTTGTCTTGCGCCCCAAGGGTTCCTGTCTCCGGAGCACACAACATTCGCAAAAGCGCTAGGAGGCTGCTGAATTAATCCGCGTGGCGGGCGTGGTTGTGGTGGGGTATTTGGGGATGATTGGTGGGTGCAGGGTCGGTCTGATGATCAACGTGAGTTGTTGGATGCGGAGTCGGTTGCCGGTCATCTTCTGAAGGGCGGCAGCGTGTTTGGTTTCCTGGCGGCTCATCGCCGCCAGTTGTTCCCTGAGGAATTGTTCGCCGATCTTTTCCCGTCGCGGCGGGGCCGCCCGAGTGTGCCCGCTGAGGTGATGGCCAGTGTGATCACGTTGCAGGCTCTGCACGGTCTTTCCGATAACGAGACCGTCGATGCGGTCACGTTTGATCTGCGCTGGAAAGCCGCGTGCGGTCTGCCGGTTACCGCTGCGGCGTTTCATTCCACGACACTGACTTATTGGCGGCGCCGGCTGGCCGAATCAGATCGCCCGAACCGGATATTCGAGGTGGTTAAGGCGGTGGTCGCTCAATCGGGGGCGTTGTCGGGAAAGACGCGCCGGGCCTTGGACTCCACGGTCCTCGATGACGCGGTGGCCACCCAGGACACGGTGACTCAGCTCATCGGTGCGATCCGTCGTGTGGGCCGTGAGGTGCCAAGCGCCACCGAGGTCATCGCAGCCCACTGTTTGGCCCATGACTACAGCGACCCGGGTAAACCGGCCATCATCTGGGACGACGCCGCAGCCCGAGAGGCATTGGTCGATGCCCTGGTCGCCGACGCGCGGCGGCTGCTCACCCAGTTGTCGGGACAGCCGTTGGAGCCACGCGCCGCCGACGCGGTGGCGCTGCTGGCTCTGATCGCCGGCCAAGACGTCGAACCGGCCGAGGGCTCGGATGGCACTGACGGGCAGTGGCGCATCGCCCAGAGCGTGGCGCCGGACCGGGTGGTCTCCACGGTCGACCCGGAATCGCGCCACGTGCACAAATCACCGCACCGCCAGCAGGATGGATTCAAGGCGCATGTGGTGGTGGAGCCCGATACCGGCATCATCACCGGCTGTGCGCTGACCAAGGCCGCCGGGGTGGGCAACCACGAAGTGGCCGTCGGGCTGGCCCTGCTGGCCAACGAATCTGGGCCGATGACTGTGCTGGCTGATGCGGCTTATGGCTCCGGTGAATTCCGCGCCCAACTGGCCCAACGCGGCCACACCGACCGGGTCAAACCCCCACTGGCGCGCCGCGCGTTGGCCGGGGGGTTCACCGTCGATGATTTCACTGTCGACCACGACGCCCGCACCGCAACCTGCCCCAACGGGCTCACCCGACCGATCAGCCGTTCCGGTCGCGCTTTCTTCGGCAAGGCCTGCACCGACTGCCCGTTGCGGGCGCGGTGCACCCGTAGCCGCGCCGGCAAAAATCTGCTCGTCGGCCGCTACGACGCCGCGCTGCGCGCTGCCCGCCAAGCCGCCCGCGACCCCGACTGGCTCAGTGAATACCACCAGCACCGGCCTATGGTCGAACGCAGCATCGCTTGGCTCACCCGCGGCAACCGCAGATTGCGCTACCGCGGAACCATCAAAAACGACCACTGGCTGCACCACCGAGTCGCCGCAATCAACCTGCGCAGGTTAATCACGTTGGGCCTCAACCACACTGGAACCAACTGGGCCATCGCCTAAACCTAAACTCAGAGACTTGCGCGACACGCCACTGCCCTGCAACCCTTACCGCGGCGGGGTGATCTCTTGTGTCGACCTCAGGGTCACATCAGCGCCAAAAAGCGCCGCGAGGCACCCCGCCCCCAAAGACCACTAATTCAGCAGCCTCCTAGCGCATGTGCTAGCGCTTTTCGCATGCTCCTGGTGATCAGCAGACAGCGACTGCAGTGACCCAGGTGGTCACTGTGATCGCACCCGGATCGAAAACTGCGTCACCACCGGCTCACCCGGCGCAGCGCAGCGATAGCCGCCGCGGCGCAGCGCGTCGGTCGGTGCGGCCATCGGCTCGAAACAGATGATGGCCTTGGACGGATCGTCGACCGGCGGCGCGAAGATCTGCGCCGCCGGATAGCCCCGCTCGAAATGCACCTCGATGCGTCGTCCGCCCCCGGACACCGCGAACACCGCGCCCTCGGTGACGTCGTCGTAGGCATCGTCAAAGGCCTTGTCGCGCAACGCCTCTCCGCCTGCCGGCTGCGGCTCGGACTCGCCGGTGGGCAGCCCCTTGTCGTCGAGACCGAGGTGCCGCAGCGCCGGCGTCTCGACGACCCAGTCACCGCGGGCCACGCCCGGCACTTGCAGGTAGGGATGAAACCCGAAGCACAGCGGCACCGCCGAGTCGCCGGTGGCGGCGACGGTGCTCCGCACCGTCAGGGTGCGATCGGCCAGTCGCGCGGTCACTGTCAGCAAATGCGGGTACGGGAAGCTGGCCAGCAGTCGTGGATCGGCACCGAAATCCACCAGAGCGGTCAGCTCGTTCGGGGACTCGTCCGTCACCCGCCAACCGGGATAGGCGGCCAGGACGCCGTGGATCGGCAACCCGTTGGGGTCGGCGCGCACCCCGTTCTCACCCGGCGTCAGGTCCACCGTCGCGCCCTGCGCGGTATAGGTGTTCGCGCCCAACCGGTTTGCCCACGGATACAGGATCGGGATGCCCATCGTCTTGCCGTCGCTGACATAGGCGTCCAGACCGCGACGTTGGCCGAGCAACTCCGCGCCGGCGTCGCGCAGCGACGTGCCGATCATCCCCGCGTCCGGAACGAACTGGGCAACCAGTGGCGACGAAGGATCGCGCAGGGTGACGACGTGCATGGCTACCTCCAGAGCGGATCGTGCTGAATGCGTTCGGGCGGAGCGCCTTTGGCGAGCAGCGCGGACTTGGTGGCGCTGACCATCGCCGGCCCGCCGCAGATCAGGATCTGACGGTCGCCCCAGCCGCCGTACTTGGTCACCACGTCGGGCAGCCGGCCGATCTGGTGCACGTGCAGGCCCCGCGGCGGCGTGACGTCGGGATAGTCGGCGGCCCACGCCGGGTCGGCGCTGTACTCCGAGACCGGCGACACCGACAGCCACGGGTTGTGCGACGCGACCTGCCACAGGGTGGGCAGGTCGTAGAGTTCGCAGCGGTAGCGCGCGCCGAAGAACAGATGTATCCGCGGGTTGACCGCGTAGCGGGACAGGTCCATGATGAGCGCCCGCAGCGGCGCCAGGCCCGTGCTGCCGGCGACCATCAGCACGTCGCCGCCGTCTCGGTCGACGCCCAGGCCGCCGTGTGGGCTGGACAGCCGCCACCGGTCGCCGATGCGGGTTTCGTTGACGATCGCGGTGCTGACCAGGCCGCCGGGCACCAGGCGCACGTGGAACTCGATCCCGCCGCCGGGATCGGCGGGAATGGCGGGGCTCAGATATCGCCAGCGGCGCGGGCATTGCGGCACATGGGCGTTGACGTATTGCCCAGGGTGGTAGTGCATCGGCTGGTCGAGCTGAAGCCGAACGACCGCCAGGTCCCGCGACACCCGCAGGTGTTCGATGACGGTGCCGTCCCACCAGGCGGGTCCCTCCTCGGCGTCCGCGGCGCCGCTCATCACCCCGGTGATCAGGTTCAGCGACTGCCTGGCCGCGTCGTCGACCGCGCCGGTCCAGGCCGCACCCAGATGCGAGCGGAGCGTCGCCAGCAATGCGCGGCCCAGGGTGTCGTAATGGTGCGGCAGCACACCGTATTTGCGGTGGTCCCGCCCGAGCTGGGCTAAAAACGCCACCGGCTCCCGCGCGCGCCGCGCGACCAGTTCGCCGTACACCCAGTGCATCGCGTGGCCGAAAGCGGCGCGCTGGGCGCTCATTTCGGGTGGGAAGAGATCGCGCACCGAGGCGTCGAGGGCGAACCAATGGGTGTAGAAGCGGTGCACCAGCTCGCCGGAATCACCCTGGGAGCCCGAGCGGCCCGCGCCGTCCGGTTCGAAGGCGTCGCGCAGCACGGCCAGCGCTTGGACGTCCTCGAGGCTCACGGGCCCCGATTCTAGGCTCGGATTCCGTGGATTCAGCCCTGCCGGACGACGTTGGCTGTCCCGGCGCTGACGATCTTGGGTGAACCCCAGTGGTAGACAACGACGTTGCCGGCTCCGGATGCGCTCAGCGCGTCCGTGCTGTCGACCGCGACGCGATTGTCGTTGCCGGAGACGGTGACGCTGGTGCAGTGGCCGGTGAGGGTGATCGTGTTGTTCTTTCCGCTCACCGACAGGTAGCCGGCGTGGCAGGGCAGCGTCTTCGTCGTACCGGCGCCGCTCACCTGCAGCGTCCCGGCGTCGGGCACCTCACTGGACTGGCTGCCGTGGGCGAGGTCGGTATGCAGGCCGACCGAGACAAGGCCCGCGAGCGCCACTCCGGCGAGGGCGGCCAGCCATAAGCCCCTGCCCCGGCGCGGGGTTCGGGTGGGGTCGGCGGCCTGGTCGGGGTGTTGCATCGTCTGCGTCATCGCTACGGGGGTACCCCGTACGGCGTAGTGCCCAAAACTCGGTAGAGTTGAGTGGAACAGACTCAACATTGACGACGTTGAACAAGCAGACAAGCATTTTTGCCAGCTCCCTTTCGACCCGAATGGAGGCGTCGTGGACTCTTTCAACCCGACCACCAAGACCCAGGCGGCGCTGACCTCGGCGCTGCAGGCGGCCTCGGCCGCCGGTAACCCGGAGATCCGGCCCGCCCACCTGCTGATGGCGTTGCTGACCCAGGCGGACGGCATCGCCGCGCCGCTGCTGGAGGCCGTGGGGGTCGCGCCCGCCACCATCCGCGCCGAAGCCGAGCGCCTGCTCGAGCGGCTGCCGCAGGCCAGCGGCGCCAGCTCGCAGCCGCAGCTCTCGCGCGAGTCGCTGGCCGCCATCACCACCGCCCAGCAACTGGCCACCGAGATGGACGACGAATACGTCTCCACCGAACACCTGATGGTCGGCCTTGCCACCGGCGACTCCGACGTCGCCAAGCTGCTCACCGGGCACGGCGCGTCGCCGCAGGCGTTGCGGGAGGCGTTCGTCAAGGTCCGCGGCAGCGCCCGGGTCACCAGCGCCGACCCCGAGGCCACCTATCAGGCGCTGGAGAAGTACTCGACCGACCTGACCGCGCGCGCCCGCGAAGGCAAGCTCGACCCGGTTATCGGGCGTGACAACGAGATTCGCCGCGTCGTACAGGTGTTGAGCCGGCGCACCAAGAACAACCCGGTGCTGATCGGCGAGCCCGGCGTCGGCAAGACCGCGATCGTGGAGGGCCTGGCCCAGCGCATCGTCGCCGGCGACGTGCCGGAGAGCCTGCGCGACAAGACCGTCATCAGCCTGGACCTCGGCTCGATGGTCGCCGGCGCGAAGTATCGCGGCGAGTTCGAGGAACGCCTCAAGGCCGTCCTGGACGACATCAAGAACTCCGCCGGGCAGATCATCACCTTCATCGACGAGCTGCACACCATCGTCGGCGCCGGCGCGACCGGCGAGGGTGCGATGGACGCCGGCAACATGATCAAGCCGATGCTGGCCCGCGGCGAGCTGCGCCTGGTCGGCGCCACCACGCTCGACGAGTACCGCAAGTACATCGAGAAGGACGCCGCGCTGGAGCGCCGCTTCCAGCAGGTGCTGGTCGGGGAGCCGTCGGTGGAGGACACCGTCGGCATCCTGCGCGGACTCAAGGACCGCTACGAGGTGCACCACGGCGTGCGCATCACCGACTCGGCCCTGGTGGCCGCGGCGACGCTGTCCGACCGCTACATCACCGCGCGCTTCCTGCCGGACAAGGCCATCGACCTGGTCGACGAGGCCGCCAGCCGGCTGAAGATGGAGATCGACTCGCGGCCCGTCGAGATCGACGAGGTCGAGCGCCTGGTGCGCCGCCTCGAGATCGAGGAGATGGCGCTGGCCAAAGAAGAGGACGAGGCGTCCAAGGAGCGGCTGGAGAAGCTGCGCTCCGAGCTGGCCGACCAGAAGGAGAAGCTCGCCGAGCTCACCACGCGCTGGCAGAACGAGAAGAACGCGATCGACGTGGTGCGCGAGCTCAAGGAACAGCTCGAGGCGCTGCGCGGGGAGTCCGAGCGCGCCGAGCGCGACGGCGACCTGGCCAAGGCCGCCGAGCTGCGCTACGGCCGCATCCCCGAGGTCGAGAAGAAACTCGACGCCGCGCTTCCGCAGGCCGAGGCCCGCGAGAACGTGATGCTCAAGGAGGAGGTCGGCCCCGACGACATCGCCGACGTGGTGTCGGCGTGGACCGGCATCCCGGCCGGACGGATGCTCGAGGGCGAGACCGCCAAACTGCTGCGCATGGAAGACGAGCTGGGCAAGCGCGTCATCGGGCAGCGCAAGGCGGTGACGGCGGTGTCCGACGCAGTGCGGCGCGCCCGCGCAGGCGTCGCCGACCCCAACCGGCCGACCGGTTCGTTCATGTTCCTGGGCCCGACCGGTGTCGGTAAGACCGAGCTGGCCAAGGCGCTGGCGGAGTTCCTGTTCGACGACGAGCGCGCGATGGTCCGCATCGACATGAGCGAGTACGGCGAGAAGCACTCGGTGGCCCGGCTGGTCGGCGCCCCTCCCGGCTACATCGGCTACGACCAGGGCGGTCAGCTGACCGAGGCGGTGCGGCGGCGTCCGTACACGGTGATCCTGTTCGACGAGATCGAGAAGGCGCACCCGGACGTGTTCGACGTGCTGTTGCAGGTGCTCGACGAGGGCCGGCTCACCGACGGGCAGGGCCGCACGGTCGACTTCCGCAACACCATCCTGATCCTGACGTCCAACCTGGGCTCGGGTGGCACCGAGGAGCAGGTGATGGCCGCGGTGCGCTCGGCGTTCAAGCCGGAGTTCATCAACCGGCTCGATGACGTCATCGTCTTCGCCGGCCTGGAGCCCGGTGAGCTGGTGGCCATCGTCGACATCCAGCTGGCACAGCTGCAGAAGCGGCTGGCGCAGCGCCGCCTCACCCTCGAGGTGTCGCTGCCGGCCAAGCAGTGGCTGGCGCATCGGGGATTCGACCCGGTCTACGGCGCGCGGCCGCTGCGCCGGCTGGTGCAACAGGCCATCGGCGACCAGCTGGCCAAGCTGTTGCTGGCCGGCGACGTGCACGACGGCGACACCGTGCCGGTGAACGTCAGCCCCGACGGCGACTCCCTGATCCTGGGCTGAGCCGCGTTCGAACGTCGACTTGTTGTGGTTCTTTCCCCGGAAACCGCCCAACAAGTCGGCGTTCGGCGTTTGGACGCGCATTGGTAGCGTCCCACCGACGGCAGATCGGAGGCCAACATGGCGTGGGACTTCAGCACCGAGCCGGATTTCCAGGCGAAGCTCGACTGGGTCGAGGATTTTTGCCGCGAGGAGATCGAGCCGCTGGACTTCGTGTTCCCCTACGCGGTGCGCTCGCCCGATCCCCGGGTGAAGGCCTACGTGCGCGGTCTGCAGCAGCAGATCAAGGACCAGGGGCTGTGGGCGATCTTCCTCGACGAGGAGTTGGGTGGCCCCGGTTTCGGTCAGCTCAAGCTGGCGCTACTGAACGAGGTCATCGGCCGCTACTCGCAGGCCCCGCAGATGTTCGGCGCCGCCGCACCCGACACCGGCAACATGGAGATGCTCGCCGCGTTCGGCACCGAGGAGCAGAAGAAGCGGTGGCTTGAGCCGCTGCTCAACCAGGACATGTTCTCGGCGTATTCGATGACCGAGCCACAGGGCGGATCCGACCCCAGCCTGTTCAAGACCCACGCCGTGCGCGACGGCGACGAGTGGGTCATCAACGGCGAGAAGTGGTTCACCTCGGCGGGACGGGTGGCCGACATCCTCTTCGTGATGTGCACCAACGGCATGTTCGTCGTGCCGCGCCGCACCCCGGGCGTCGAGATCCAGCCGGAGCCGCGCAACCACAACCACATCATCTACAACGACGTCCGGGTTCCGCTCGACCACCTGCTCGGCCCCGAGGACGGCGCCAAGACGCTGGCCCAGCGTCGGCTCGGCGGCGGCCGCATCCACCACGCGATGCGCACCATCGCCCAGTGCCGGCTCGCGTTCGACATGATGTGCGAGCGGGCGCTGTCGCGGGAGTCGCACGGCAAGGTCATCGCGGAGCATCAGATGGTGCAGGAGAAGATCGCCGACTCCTACGCCGCGATCCGCATGCTGCGGCTGCTGGTGCTCGAAACGGCGTGGAAGATCGACAATTCCAGCACCAAGGAGGCCCGCACCGACATCGCGACGGTCAAGTTCACGATGGCCAAGGTGCTGCGCGACGTGTCGTACAACGCCCTGCACATCCTCGGGTCGCTCGGCACCACCGATCTGACGCCGCTGCAGGCGATGTATGCGAGCGCGCCGACGATGGGGCTGGCCGACGGCGCCGACGAGGTCCACAAGGCCACCGTCGCCCGGCGCCTGCTGCGCGACTACAGCCCGCAGCAGCATCCGTACTGGCCGACGGAGTACTTCCCGGCCAAGCGGGAGGCGGCGTGGGCGAAATTCGAGCCGAAGTTCCAGGCAGAGCCCGAACTGCGGGCCGCGGCCGAGGACTCCAAGAAGTACTTCGCCCGCCGGCGCTGACGCCCGCCCGGGCCGCACTGCATCCTGTGATTGGGTTGTGACCTGGTCGCCTTCTGTGTTCCGGGCCAATAGCAGATACGCTGTTTTGGATGGTCCCCCTCTGGTTCACGCTCTCCGCGCTGTGCTTTGTCGGCGCGGGGGTGCTGCTGTACGTCGATGTCGACCGTCGGCGCGGACGCAGCAGGCGCCGTAAGTCGTGGGCGCGGTCGCACGGATTCGACTACGAGCGGGAATCGGCCGACATCCTCAAGCGCTGGAAGCGCGGCGTGATGTCGACGGTGGGTGACGTGACCGCGCAGAACGTGGTGCTGGGCCAGATCCGAGGCGAGGCGGTCTACATTTTCGACCTCGAAGAGGTCGCCACGGTGATCGCGCTGCACCGCAAGGTTGGCACCAACGTCGTGGTGGACCTGCGGCTCAAGGGGCTCAAAGAGCCACGGGAGAGCGACATTTGGCTGCTGGGCGCGATCGGGCCGCGGATGGTGTACTCCACCAACCTGGACGCCGCCCGCCGGGCCTGCGACCGCCGCATGGTCACCTTCGCCCACACCGCGCCGGATTCCGCCGAGATCATGTGGAACGAGCAGAACTGGACGCTGGTCGCCATGCCGATCACCAGCACCCGCACCGAGTGGGACGAGGGTCTGCGCACCGTGCGGCAGTTCAACGACCTGTTGCGAGTGCTGCCGCCGCTGCCGGAGGAGACCCCGCAGGAGTCCGGGGCACCGGCGGGACCGCGCAACGCGTCGCCGAGCCGCCCGTTGGCGCCGGCGGGCCGCGCCGAGTTGCCGCCCCGGCGCGCGCAGCAGGATGTGGCCGGCCTGCTCGGGCCCGACGCCGCGCCGGGCCGCCGCGCGGCCGAGCCGGTGCGCCGCGACCAGCCGCGACCGGAGCCGCGCCCCGATACGCTGCGCCGCCCGCCCCCGACCGGGCGCAACGGCCACCAGGCCACCAACTATCAGCGCTGACGGCGGGTAGCCGGGAGGCCGGTGGGGCCGCCGTCACTAGGATGGCGCTCATGCCCCGCCCCGTCGCCCTGATCACCGGGCCCACCTCCGGGATCGGCGCCGGGTACGCGCGACGCTTCGCCCGCGACGGCTACGACCTGGTGCTGGTCGCCCGCGACGCCGATCGGTTGAACCGGCTGGCGGACGAATTGAAGAGCACCGCAGGCGACGTCGAGGTTCTCCCCGCCGACTTGGGCGATGCGGCCGACCGGCAACGGGTGTCCGATCGCCTCGCCGCCGGAGTGCGCGTCCTGGTGAACAACGCCGGCTTCGCGACGTCCGGCGACTTCTGGTCCACCGACCCCGCCGTGCTGCAATCCCAGCTCGACGTCAACGTCACCGCGGTCATGCACCTGACCCGGGCGGCGCTGCCGGGCATGCTGGACGCGGGCGCCGGCACGGTCATCAACATCGCCAGCGTCGCCGGGCTGGTGCCCGGGCGGGGCTCGACGTATTCGGCGTCCAAGGCGTGGGTGATCTCGTTCAGCGAGGGCTTGTCCGTCGGGCTGCAGGGCACCGGGGTTTCGGTGCACGCCGTGTGCCCGGGCTACGTGCGCACCGAATTTCACGCCCGCGCCGGCATCGACATGTCCAAGTCGCCGTCGTTCATGTGGCTCGAGGTCGACGATGTGGTCAGCCAGAGCCTCGCCGACATCGCCCGCGGCAAGGTGATCAGCATCCCGGGTCTGCAGTACAAGGCGATCATCGCCGCCGAGCGGATGATCCCGCGGACCCTGATGCGGGCGGTCACCAAACGAGTCGGTGGTGGCCGTGGCCGAACCTGAGCGCGAGGAGCTGGCCGAACTGGTGCGCCGCCTGGCGGTGGTGCACGGCCGGGTCACGCTGTCGTCCGGCAAGGAGGCCGACTACTACGTCGACCTGCGCCGGGCGACCCTGCACCATCGTGCGTCGGCGCTGATCGGCAAGCTGATGCGCGAGCTGACCAGCGACTGGGACTACGCGGTGGTGGGCGGGCTGACCCTGGGCGCCGACCCGGTGGCCACCGCCATCATGCACGCGCCGGGCCGGCCCATCGACGCTTTCGTTGTGCGCAAGTCCGCCAAAGCCCATGGGCTGCAACGACTTATCGAAGGCTCCGAGGTCTCCGGGCAGCGGGTGCTGGTGGTCGAGGACACCAGCACCACCGGCAACTCGGCGCTCACCGCGGTGCGCGCCGTGCAGGACGCGGGCGGCGAGGTGCTGGGAGTGGCCACCGTGGTGGACCGCGCCACCGGCGCCGCCGAGGCCATCGAGGCCGAGGGGCTGCCGTACCGCAGCGTGCTGGGACTGGCCGAGCTGGGGCTGGGCTAGGTGCCGGCTTTTTCGATGCACCGATTGCCACACCCGCCGCAGCGGTCCCTGGCCGGGGCGATGTGCGTGGTGCCCGCCTCCCAGCGACAACGGCGTCGAGGCGCGCAGGCGCCCGACTTGTCGCTCGGAGGTGGGCAATTCGCAACTCCCTTCCGGCGGGGACTGCTGTGCCGCATGTGGCCCGCGTGGCCGATGCGTTCTGGTCCGACCCCGGGGCGCTAATTCAATGCGGACCATCCTTGCGATCGCCGCGTGCCTGGCGCTCTGCCTGGCCGGTTGCTCATCGACCAACCCCGCCACCGCGCCCTACGGGGCCCAGGGCGCGCGGCTCGGCGAATCGCTGGCGCTGCTGGGCTGGAACATGTCCGTGTCGAACCTGCGCTGGGATGGCGACTATGTGCTGGTGGACGTCGACGCGAGTCCCGCCTCGACCAAGGACCCGCACGCCAAACCCGAGGACATCCGCTTCGGCCTGTACGGCGCGCTGGCCCACCCCATGGAGGCCGACGGCCTGGGCAGCTGCGAGAACGCGAAGACCGGCGTGCACGACATTCGCGCGCCGCTGTCCGCGCCGCCCGACCGGCTCACCGGCACGGTTTGCCTTGGGCCGCTGAAGGATCGGAGTCAGGTCCGCGGCATCTACGGCTACTCGCCGCGCGACCGCATCCCGAACAGCTCGTCGGCCTATCCGGTCGCCTTCCCGGTCGGCCTCCTGCCGACCAACCCCAACGACAGCGGCGGGCTGGCGGTCAAGACCGCCAGCCTGACGGCGTGGCGGGCCGACGGCAAACCGGTGACCAAGGCGCAGCTGGGTGATCCGGGGGCGTTCACCGGCAACGGCTACATGCTGCTCGGGTTGGAGGCCACCGCCATCGCGGCCCGCTACCGCGACGAGTCCGCCAAGCGCGGCGGCCCGATGATGTTGCTGGCCTCGCCGACGCTGCCCGCCCCGGGACTCAACCCCGCCTGCGCGACCTACGGCTCGTCGGTGCTGATCCTGCCCGACGCGTCGCTGGACGCTGTGCACGTCAACGCCTCGCTGTGCACCCAAGGAGAGATCAACGACGCGCTGCTCTACGCGACCCTGGCCATCGACGGCACGCACGCCGGGGTGTGGACCCAGCGATGAGCGGACCCGGGCCCACCGAATGGTCCGCGACCCCGCCCGCCGGCGTCGGGCCCTGGCCGGGCGAACCACCCGACGACCCGCGGTATGACCCGATCCTGTTGCGCGAGGGCGACACCCGCAACGTCGTCGACGCCTACCGGTACTGGACCCGGGAAGCCATCGTCGCCGACATCGACCGGCGACGGCATCCGCTGCACGTGGCGATCGAGAACTTCGGTCACGACGCCAACATCGGTTCGGTGGTGCGCACCGCCAACGCCTTCGCCGTGCACACCGTGCACATCGTGGGGCGGCGGCGGTGGAATCGCCGCGGCGCCATGGTGACCGACCGCTATCAGCGGCTGTGCCACCACGACAGCACCGCCGAGCTGTTCGACTTCGCGGCGGACGCCGGCCTGACCGTCGTCGCCGTCGACAACGTCCCGGGCGCGGCGCGGCTCGAGGAGACCGCGCTGCCGCGCGAGTGCCTGCTGGTGTTCGGTCAGGAGGGGCCCGGCATCACCGACGACACCCGCAGCGGCGCGACCCTGACGGTGTCGATCGCCCAGTTCGGCTCGACGCGCAGCATCAACGCCGGCGTCGCCGCGGGGATCGCCATGCACACCTGGGTGGAGCAGCACGCCGACCTGTCCCGCGCCTGGTGACACCCGCCGGGCGCGTTGAGTGTGAACCGGCGGCGTTGATTGTGCGCTGACGGCGGGCCAGCTCGGCGTGTCGCCGCCGCACATGCACACCGAAAGCCCTGCGTTCACACTCGACGCCGCGCGCTCACACGCATGGGGCAGGATCGGCAGGTATGGATCAGCTATGGGCCAACCGGGCGGCCAGCTGCGAAGCCGCTGTCACACAACGGCACCTGAAGCGGCTGTGGGGTCTACCCGCCACACAGCTCGGGGTGGTGGCCTGGCCGGCGCAGCGCAAAGACCGGCTGTTCGGGACCTGGCACTACTGGTGGCAGGCGCATCTGCTGGACTGCCTCATCGACGCCCAGCAGCGTGATCCCCAGCCCCACCGGCACACCGAGATCAACCGGCAGGTCCGTTCGCACCGGCTGCGCAACAACTTCTCGTGGATCAACAACTACTACGACGACATGGCCTGGCTGGCGCTGGCGCTCGAACGTGCCGCGCGCATCGCCGGCGTCGAGCGCCGAAAAGCGTTGCCCAAGCTGGCGAACCAATTCCTGACGGCGTGGTCGCCCGAGGACGGCGGCGGCATCCCCTGGCGCAAGCAGGACAAGTTCTTCAACGCCCCCGCCAACGGCCCCGCGGGGATCTTCCTCGCCCGGTACGGCGATCACCTGAAACGTGCCGAGCAGATGGCGAATTGGATCGAGGCGACGCTCATCGACCCCGAGACGCACCTGGTGTTCGACGGCATCAAGGCGGGGTCGCTGGTGCGCGCGCAGTACACGTACTGCCAGGGCGTGGTGCTGGGGCTCGAGACCGAGCTGGCCGCCCGCGCCGGGGTGGAGGTGAGGGCCCGGCACGCCGCGCGGGTGCATCGGCTGGTCGCGGCGGTGCGCGAGCACATGGCCCCGGCGGGCGTGCTGGTCGGCACCGGCGGCGGCGACGGCGGCCTGTTCGCCGGTGTGACCGCCCGCTACCTGGCGCTGGTGGCGACCACGCTGCCGGGGGATTCGCCGGAGGACGCGATGGCCCGCGACACCGCCCGCCAGATCGTGCTGGCCAGCGGGAAGTCGGCGTGGGACTACCGCCAGACGGTGGACGGGCTGCCGGTGTTCGGCCCGTTCTGGGATCGCGACGCCCAGGTGCCCACCGCGGACGGCAAAGAGGCGGAGTTCGTCGAGGGCGCGGTGATGGCCTCCGAGGTCGCCGAGCGGGACCTGTCGGTGCAGCTGTCGGGGTGGATGCTCATGGAGGCCGCCTGTAACGTCTCCGCCGAATCGTCGCACGAGGACAGGAGCGCCCTGTGAAGAAAGTCCACCCCGACGCGGAGTCGGCGCTGCACGGCCTGCTGAAGGACGGCATCACCATCGCCGCCGGCGGCTTCGGCCTGTGCGGCATCCCGGAGAAGCTGATCCGGGCCCTGGTGGACAGCGGCATCAAGGATCTCACCATCGTCGGAAACAACGCCGGCGTAGACGATTTCGGCATGGGCCTGCTGCTCAAGGGCAGGCAGGTGAAGAAGGTGATCGCCTCCTATGTGGGGGAGAACAAGGAGTTCGAGCGGCAGGTGCTGGCCGGCGAGCTCGACCTCGCGCTCACGCCCCAGGGCACGCTGGCGGAGAAGCTGCGGGCCGGCGGCGCCGGCATACCCGGGTTCTACACGCGCACGGCCTACGGCACCAATCTCGCCGAGGGCAAGGACACCCGGGTCTTCGACGGTACGGAATACGTTCTGGAAGAAGGCATCCGGGCGGACGTGGCGCTCGTCAAGGCGTGGAAGGGCGACACGGCGGGCAACCTCGTCTACCGCAAGACGGCGCGCAACTTCAACCCCATGATCGCCACCTGCGCGGCGGTCACGGTGGCCGAGGTCGAGGAGCTGGTCGAGGTCGGCGAGCTGGATCCGGACCTGATCCACACCCCCGGCATCTACGTGGACCGCATCATCGAGGGCACCGGCTACGAGAAGCGCATCGAGTTCCGCACCACCAGCGGCGGCGCAGCGCTGAAGAACGACAGCCCTATTCGCGAGCTCATGGCCCAGCGCGCGGCCCGCGAATTGCGCGACGGCTACTACGTGAACCTGGGCATCGGCATCCCGACGTTGGTGGCCAACTTCATTCCCGACGACATCAACGTCACGCTGCAGTCGGAGAACGGCTTGCTCGGCATCGGGGCCTACCCGAGCGAGGACAGCGTGGACCCCGATCTCATCAACGCCGGCAAGCAGACCATCACGAGCCTGCCCGGCTCCAGCTTTTTCAGCAGCGCCGACTCCTTCGCGATGATCCGCGGCGGCCACATCGACCTGTCGATCCTGGGCGCGCTCGAGGTGGCCGAGAACGGCGACCTGGCCAACTGGATGGTGCCCGGCAAGATGGTCAAAGGGCCCGGCGGCGCAATGGATCTCGTGTCGGGTGTCAAGCGGGTGATCGTCGTCATGGACCACACCGCGAAAGACGGCAGCCCGAAAATCCTCAAGCAATGCACGTTGCCGCTGACCGGCAAGGGCGTCGTCGACATGATCATCACCAACCTGTGCGTCTTCGACGTCGAGCCGGGGCAGGGGCTGGTGCTCACGGAACTGCATCCCGGGGTGACGGTCGAGGACGTCCGCGCCAAGACCGGCTGCGATTTCACCGTCGCGGTCTGAGCCGCGCGCGGGCCGCTACTCGGAGGCCGGCAGCTTCTCGGGTTCCCTGTCGGCGGTCTCCGTCACGCGGCGGCGGCCCCGATAGCCGCGCCAGGCAGCGATGAACGCCGGGATCATCGACACGAACAGGATGGCGAGGATGATCTTTTCCAGGTTGTGGTGCACGAACGGCACGTTGCCCAAGAAGTAGCCCGCGAGGGTCGCGCCGCCGCCCCAGGCGATGCCGCCGACGATGTCGAACCCCAAGAACAGCGGATAGCGCATGTAGGACACCCCGGCGATCACCGGGACGAACGTCCGCACGAACGGCGCGAACCGGGCCAGGATGATCGCCCAGGGCCCGTACTTCTCGAAGAACGCGTGTGACTCGGTCACGTAGTGCTTCTTGAAGAACCGCGAGTCTTCCTTCTTGAACAGCGCGGGCCCGATCCGCCGCCCGATGAAATATCCGGTCTGATCGCCCAGGACCGCGACCGTGGCGACGCACGGCGCCAGCACCCAGATGCTGACCGGTGGGTGCGGATGCGCGGCCAGCAGGCCGCCGGTGAACAGCAGCGACTCGCCCGGCAGCAACGGAAACAGCAGCCCGGTCTCGATGAAGACGATGACCAGGATCCCGGGCAGCACCGCCGACCCGAAGACGCCGTCGGCGCCCAGCCAATACATCGGGTCGAGGATGGCGGGCAGGGCCGTCACGGCGGTACTCATGATCCATCAACATACCGGCCCGCGGCGAGCGGCCCGCCGACCTGGACGATACTGGGTGGACCCGGCCGCAGAAGGGGCAGAAGGGAGTTGCCATGCCCATCGCCACGCCCGAGGTCTACGCCGAGATGCTGCGCCGCGCCAAGGAGCACTCGTACGCCTTCCCCGCGATCAACTGCACCTCGTCGGAGACGGTGAACGCCGCCCTCAAGGGCTTCGCCGATGCCGGCAGCGACGGAATCATCCAATTCTCCACCGGCGGAGCCGAATTCGCGTCCGGCCTCGGAGTCAAGGACATGGTCGCCGGGGCGGTGGCGCTGGCCGAGTTCACCCGATCCATCGCGGCCAGGTACCCGATCAACGTCGCGCTCCACACCGACCATTGCCCCAAGGACAAGCTGGACACCTACGTCCGCCCGCTGCTGTCGATCTCGGCCGAGCGGGTCGGCGGGGGCGGCGAGCCGTTGTTCGGATCACACATGTGGGACGGGTCGGCGGTGCCGATCGACGAGAACCTGGCGATCGCCCGGGAACTGCTCACCGAGGCGTCGGCCGCCAAGATCATCCTCGAGATCGAGATCGGCGTGGTGGGCGGGGAAGAGGACGGCGTCGCCAACGAGATCAACGACAAGCTCTACACCACGCCGGAGGACTTCGAGAAGACCATCGACGCGCTGGGCCACGGCGAGCACGGCAAGTATCTGCTGGCCGCCACGTTCGGCAACGTGCACGGCGTGTACAAGCCCGGCAACGTCAAGCTGCGCCCCGACATCCTGGCCCAGGGCCAGAAGGTGGCGGCGGCCAAGCTCGGGTTACCCGACGACACGAAACCGTTCGACTTCGTCTTCCACGGCGGCTCCGGATCCGAGAAGTCGGAGATCGAGGAGGCCCTGCGTTACGGCGTGGTGAAGATGAACGTCGACACCGACACGCAGTACGCGTTCACCCGCCCGATCGCCGGCCACATGTTCACCAACTACGACGGCGTGCTGAAGGTCGACGGCGACGTCGGGGCCAAGAAGGCCTACGACCCCCGCAGCTACCTCAAGAAGGCCGAGGCGTCGATGTCCGAGCGGGTGGTCCAGGCGTGCACGGACCTGCACTGCGCCGGAAAGTCGATCGCCTGACCCCGTCGAGCGTCGACTTCTGGGGCTGAATCCGCCCCATTTCGCGCAACAACCCCACGTTCGGCGGGCAGGGGGGCCTAGCGGGTCAGCCGCTGGCGGACTGGCAGATCTTCCACTGGTCGTCGCGGTACTGCAGGTCCAGGCTGCGGGTGGAGCGCACCTGCGGGTCGTAGGCCATGAACGTGGTGACGTTGGCCTCGGCGTGCTGGCCGTTGACGACGACCTGGTCGATGCTGGCGATCACCGGATACTGCTTGGCCGCCGAGACCCGGCGGTACGTTTCGTCCCAGGAACGTTCGTCGTAATCGGCGTAGCCGTCGCGGGTGGTGCCGCAGGTGATGGTGCGCAGCGTGGTCAGGTCGCCCCGCTGAATCGCGACGTCGAAGTTGCCGATGGTGTGCCGGACCTGGTCTTCCTGCGAGACGCCGGTGTGTTTGCCCCGGGTAAGCAGCACCGTGCCCAGGATCGCGATCGCCGCCAGCGCCAGCACGATCACGACGATCGCCAGTATCCACCCCCAGTTGAATTGCCTGGACGTGCGCAGCTTCCCGCCGAGCCGGGGTGGGATCGATTGCGGGACAGCGGCTTTGGGCGGGGCCCCGAACTGCGCGGTCCCGTCCTGTCCCGGCGTGGCGAAGACCTCGGTGGCGGGCTCCGGGGTGGTGGAGATGATCGTGGTCTCTTTCGCGTCAAACCCCGGGGCGGTGAAGCGACGCTCGCGCTGCGGTGCCTCCGGCACTTCCTGGGGACCGCTGCGCGGATCGGGTTTGTTGATCACCACGGTCTCGGTCTCGGCGTCGTTGGGGACCATGGGCACGCTCTCGGTGGCGTCGTCACCGGTCTCGAAGCCGGCTTCGGGGCCGGATTCGGCCCCCCACTCGTCGCTCGGATCGTTGCGAGACTCGCGTGGATCGAACCCGGGCCGGTTCGGCGGGCCGCCGCGGTCGGGCTCGGATGGGTTGGGCATGAGTACTACTGTCCTCCCGCTGTCGAGTGGGGTAGTTGCAGAGCTTAGCGACCGAGACCCCGGCCCGGGGCGATGGCCGAGGTGCGTCCTGCGGGCAAAACGGGCGAGCTGCAGAATAGAGCCATGACGCCGATGAAGGATCTGCTAGGGCCCGACCCGATCCTGCTGCCCGGGGACCCCGACACCGAGGCGGAACTGCTGGCCGGCGAGAAGCCGGGCATCGTCGCCGCCGCGCATCCGACGGCGTCGCTGGCCTGGGCGGCGCTGGCCGAGCAGGCGCTGGCCGACGACCAGGCCATTACCGCGTACGCGTACGCCCGCACCGGCTATCACCGCGGCCTGGACCAGCTGCGCCGGAACGGCTGGAAGGGTTTTGGCCCCGTCCCGTATTCGCACGAGCCCAACCGCGGCTTCCTGCGCTGTGTGGCCGCGCTGGCGCGCGCCGCCGACACGATCGGCGAAACCGACGAGTACGCACGGTGCCTGGACCTGCTCGACGACTGCGACCCCGAGGCGCGCAAAGCGCTTGGGCTGTAACGCCTTAAAAGCTTTCCGAGCAATCGGTGTCGTCGGGGCAGTCGATCTGAACGGTGGCGTGTTCCAGCCCGCGGGCCGATAGCACCGCCCGCGCGTCATGCAGGACCCGGGCGGGGTCCCCGGTGCTGGTCAGGTGCGCCGTGCACATGTCTTTGCCCGGCGACAGCGTCCACACGTGCAGGTCGTGCATCCCGGTCACGCCGTCGACGGCGCCGAGGGCGCTGCGCAGCTCCTCGACGTCGATGTGGGTCGGTGACGATTCGGAAAGGATCCGCAGCGCGTCGCGTGCGAGCGCGATCGCCCGGGGCAGCACCCAGAGCGCGACGAGCACGGCAACCACCACGTCGGCGTAGGGCCAGTGCGTCGTCACGGTGACCATGCCTGCGATCAGCACGCCCAGGCTGCCGACGGTGTCGGCGACGACCTCCATGTAGGCGCCCTTGACGGCCAGGCTCCCCGACGAGTGGGACCGCAGCAGCAGCGCGACGGCGAAGTTGGCGGCCAGCCCGGCCAGCGCGACGACGATCATCGGCACGCCCGGGACGGCGGGCGCCTCGCTGAGCCGCCGGACGGCCTCGTAGAGGATGAACGCCGCCACCCCGATCAGCAGGCCCGCGTTCGCGACGGCGGTGAATACCTCGGCGCGATGCCAGCCATACGTGCGGGCCGGCGACGAGCTGCCGCGGCGGGCCAGCGTGACGGCGGCCAGCCCCATGAACACGGCGACCACGTCGGTCAGCATGTGGCCGGCGTCGGCCAGCAGCGCGATCGAGTTGATCAGCAGCGAGGTCGCCAGTTCCACGACGAAGAACGCCGCCAGGATCGCCGCGGCGGTGACCATGCGCGGGATCAGCCGAGCGTCGTCCGTCTCGGCCGGGGTGTGATTGTGGCCGGCGCCCATGTCCGGAAATATATGCGTGACGACGCATATATGGCAAGGGTCAGAACCAGCGGCTCCAGAAGCGGGTCAGCCCGTTGCCCCAGCTCACCAGCACGTCCGGCACGCCGGACAGGTCGAACAGCGACAACACGATCCCGAAGAACCAGTGGTTGAGCACCGGCGCCAGGAGCAGGAACAGCAGGATGACGAAGCCCCATTGCTTGGCCGGGGCCAGTGCGCGCTGCGTCTCGGGGTTCAGGTGCGGTTCCAGGGCGTCGTAGCCGTCCAGCCCGGGGATGGGCAGCAGGTTCAGCACGACGGCGGTGAGCTGAAGGAATCCCAGGAACGCCACCGCGGCCCACAGCACCACGTGCGTCGGGTCGAAGAACAACCGGATCAGCGCCAGCAACAGCGCCGCCAGCACCAGGTTGGCCGCCGGCCCGGCCAGGCTGACCAGCGTGCGACGGGCCGGCGTCATGAACCACGTCCGCACGTAGACCGCCGCCCCGGGCAGGCCGATCCCGCCCAGCGCGACGATCACCAACGGCAGCACGAGCGACAGCGCCGGATGGGCGTAGCGGCGGGGATCCAGCGTCAGGTACCCGCGCACGGCCGCGTCGTGGTCGCCGAACCGCCAGGCGGTGACCGCGTGCCCGAACTCGTGCAGGCACAGCGACACCAGCCAGCCGGCGATCACGAAGATGAACACCCCGACATAGGCGAGCGGCCGCGCGCTGTAGCCGGCCTGCCAGGCCAGTCCACCACCGACCGCCGTCAACCCGAGCAGGGCCAAAAAGATCGGGCTGGGCCGGACCGATTCGCGTTGGGGCGAGGGGAAGCTCACCGCACGAAACTATCGGACCAGCAGCCAGCCCTCGATGTTGCGGTAGAACGCCGAGCGGCGGCCGGGCCGGGGGGCGGGGACGCCGTCGCGCAGCACGACGACGCCCGTGCTGCCGAGCTGGGCCGCGCGGCCGGTGACCCACCGGCGCCAGCGCCCCTGGAGCGAGGCCCGCAGGCCGGGCATGGCCAGCGTCGGCTCGACGAGCACGCCGGCGGCGTCGCCGTCGAACAACGTGGTGTCGTCGACGACCGCCTCGCCGTGGATCACCCGCTCGCCGTCCGGCGGCACCCAGGCGGCGCGCCCGACGACCACCGAGCCGGTCTCGTCGCGGATCAGCGTCACCCGTTGCGCGGAACCGCGGACGGCCCGGCGCGCCGCCCGGCGCGCAGCGGGCAGGCGATAGATCCGGGTCGCCCGGGTGCGCCGCCGCGGCACGTAGGCCACCTCGACGTCGAGCCGCTCCGCGCGCAGCAGCCGGGTCAGCACCGCCGCCAGGTCGGCGTCGGCGCCCACCACGACCAGGCGCGGGAAGGGGCCTATCGCGGCGTCGAGGTCGGGTTCGCCGGCGATGCGGTGGGCGCGCAACCCCCGCAACGGGCCGTAGGTCCGCCCGTGCGTGAACACCAGGACCGCGGCGGCCGGATCGTCTTGTGTCACAAGCTATCCAATCAAGCTGGTCCAATCTGTTTGACTTCCAACGACTCTGGCTCGATCAATGGGCCATAACGACACAGTCACAACATGGTGTCGGACTGCGAAAGTTGTTGCGGCGCCGCCTGGAAACACCCGGATACTTTACTCCTGCCACAGGGCCTACGTTGTGCGGAATCCCGCCAACGAGTGGCTGAGAGAACGGAGAACGACCATTCGCCGCCTCACCCCCATTTTCTCCGCCGTGCGGCCCGCGCCGCTCGGGTACGGCGCCGGCCCCGCCCGCCTCCGTTGCTGACGACGCACCTCGGTCGCCTTGGCGCCGTGCTGCTTTCGGCCGTCCTGCTGTGCCTCGCATCGGCGCGGGCGTCGGCCGACGAGTCGATCGTGATCGATTTGGTGCGCCACGGGCAGTCGGTGGCCAACGCCGCGAGGGTGATCGATACGGCGGTGCCCGGGGCCGCGCTCACCGCGCTTGGCCAACAACAGGCGCAGGACGTCGCCAATGTGCTCGCGGCGAAGGGCCCGGTCGCCGCGATCTTCGCGTCGCAGTTGATCAGGACGCAGCAGACCGCGGCGCCGTTGGCGGCGGCGTTGGGGATGAATGTGCAGGTGCTGCCCGGGCTCAACGAGATCGACGCGGGCATCTTCAACGGGATGCCGCAGTTCAGCCTGGCGGGGCTGGCGTACCTGCTGGCACCGGTCGCGTGGTTGCTCGGGCTGCGCGTCGTGCCGATGCTCGCGCCGGGCTCGGCCGACCCCAACGGGTACGAGTTCCACAGGCGTTTCAGCGGCGCGCTCCAGACGATGTCCGGCAACGCGGCGACGACCGCGAGCGGCTTCAACGACATGCTCGCAAGGATGTACGGCAGCGCGTTGGCCAACCCGGTCCGCGCGTCCGACGGCAGGATCAGAGAGGTCGCGTTCTCCAGCGAATTCGACATCGGCATCGGGACGATGACGACCGTCAGAAACCCCGAACAGTTGCTCCTGCTTTTCGACCCGCTGCCCAACACCGGCATCGTCGAGATCCAGGGCAATCCCCACGATGGCTGGACGCTGGTCAGCTGGAACGGGAAACCGGCGTGGCCCGGTTGGGCGGCCAAGCGATACGACCGTGACGCCAACGGCCTGTGCCTGATGCTGGACGCGCCGTCGCGCAACGGCGTGTGCGCGGCGAAGCCGCCGGTGGCGGCAAGCCCCTGAGCACCATGCGAGGCCCGACGTCTAGGATCGCCACGTGAGCGCGGCAAGCAAAGACGCGTGCAGCTACGCGCACGGTCACGACGCGGCCAACCGAGGCGCCGTCACCCGACGGCAGTGCGAGCCATCGGGCGATGTCGAAAACCGTTGCAGCGGTGCAAGATCTGGCGTTCTGCCAGCAGAACCACAGTAGGCAGGCGGGAGCAAACTCATGCCGGCAATCGTCCTGATCGGCGCCCAGTGGGGCGACGAGGGCAAAGGTAAGGCCACCGACCTGCTGGGTGGGCGGGTGCAGTGGGTGGTGCGCTACCAGGGTGGCAACAACGCCGGGCACACGGTCGTCTTGCCGACGGGGGAGAACTTCGCCCTGCACCTGATCCCGTCGGGCGTGCTCACGCCCGGCGTCACCAACGTCATCGGCAACGGTGTGGTGATCGACCCCGGCGTGCTGCTCGACGAGCTCAAAGGCCTCGAAGACCGCGGTGTCGACACCTCGAGGCTGCTGATCTCCGCCGACGCGCACCTGCTGTTGCCCTACCACGTGGCCATCGACAAGGTCACCGAGCGCTACATGGGCAACAAGAAGATCGGCACCACCGGCCGCGGCATCGGGCCCTGCTACCAGGACAAGATCGCCCGGATCGGAATCCGCGTCGCCGACGTGCTCGACCGGGAGGTGTTGACCCACAAGGTCGAGGCCGCGCTAGAGCTGAAGAACCAGATATTGGTCAAGATCTACAACCGCAAGGCGCTCGACCCGCACCAGGTGGTCGAGGCCCTGCTCGAGCAGGCGCAGGGTTTCGCGCACCGCATCGCCGATACCCGGCTGTTGCTCAACACCGCGCTGGAGTCCGGCGAAACCGTGTTGCTGGAGGGTTCGCAGGGCACCCTGCTCGACGTCGACCACGGCACGTATCCCTATGTGACGTCGTCGAATCCGACGGCGGGCGGGGCGGCGGTGGGTTCGGGGATCGGGCCGACGCGGATCACCGCGGTGCTGGGCATCCTCAAGGCCTACACCACCCGCGTGGGCTCCGGCCCGTTCCCCACCGAGTTGTTCGACGAGAACGGCGAATACCTGTCCAAGACCGGGGGCGAATTCGGCGTCACCACCGGGCGGCGCCGGCGGTGCGGCTGGTTCGACGCCGTCATCGCCCGCTACGCCACCCGGGTCAACGGCATCACCGACTACTTCCTGACCAAGCTCGACGTGCTGTCCAGCCTGGAAACCGTTCCCGTGTGCGTCGGCTACCAGATCGACGGGGCACGCATCCACGAGATGCCGATGACCCAAAGCGATTTGCACCGCGCCGAGCCGATCTACGAGGAGCTGCCCGGCTGGTGGGAGGACATTTCGCACGCCCGCGAGTTCGACGACCTGCCCGCCAAGGCGCGTGACTACGTGCTTCGGCTCGAAGAGCTTGCGGGAGCACATGTTTCGTGCATCGGTGTGGGACCCGGGCGCGAACAGACCATCGTGCGCCGCGACGTCCTGGCGGCCCGCGCGTGACGGACCCGGAACCGAACCCGATCGACCTCGATCCCGAATACGAACACCACGGCGGCTTCCCGGAGTACGGGCCCGCCAGCCCCGGCCCCGGCTTCGCCCGGTTCGTCGCCTCGATGCGCCGGCTGCAGGACCTCGCCGTGTCGGCCGACCCGGGTGACGACGTCTGGGACGACGCCGCCGACCGGGTCGCGGCGCTGACCGACCTGCTGGGGCCGTTTCAGGCCGAGGCCGAGGGCCAGGCGCCCGCGGGCCGCACCCCCGACCTGCCGGGCATGGGCAGCCTGCTGCTGCCGCCGTGGGTGCTGACGCGGTACGACCCCGAGGGCGTCGAAATGACCGGCCACTTCAGCCGCTTCCACGTCGGCGGCAACCACGCGGTGCACGGCGGCGTGCTGCCGCTGCTGTTCGACCACATGTTCGGCATGATCTCCCACGCCGCCAACCGGCCCATCAGCCGCACGGCCTTCCTGCACGTCGACTACCGCAAGGTGACCCCGATCGACGTGCCGCTGCTGGTGCGGGGCCGGGTCACCGGCACCGAGGGCCGCAAGGCGTTCGTCTCCGCCGAATTGGTCGACGAGGAGCAGACCGTGCTGGCCGAGGGCAACGGCCTGATGGTGCGGCTGCTTCCCGGTCAGCCCTAGCACTCGCCGAACCGACCTATCCTTGAGCCGTGACTGACGGCGTGACGGACGGACGCGACGACGAGACGACGGCGCTCGTCGTGCCCCCACCGGCCCCCGCCGAGGCGCGCCCGACGGTGCTGCTGCTGGGTTCCGGCGAGATCAGCCGGGAGCTGGCGATCGCCCTGGGACGCCTCGGGGCCCGGGTGATCGCCGCCGACCGGCACCCCCACGCGCCCGCGCACGGGGTCGCCGACCAGGCGCTGGTGCTCGACATGACCGACGCCGACGAGCTGGCGCAGGCGATCGGGCGGCTGCAACCCACCCTCGTCGTCACCACCACCGACGCGGTCGCCACCGGGGCCCTCGACGCCCTCGACGGCGAGCTGGTGCCCAGCGCCCGCGCCGTGCGGCTCGCCGCCGACCGCGAAGGGCTGCGCCGGCTGGCCGCCGACGAGCTGGGGCTGCCCACCGCGCCGTTCTGGTTCGTCGGGTCGCTGGGCGAACTCGAGGCGGTCGGCGCGCACGCCGGGTACCCGCTGCTGGTCAAGCCGGTGGCCGGGCCGACCGGGCAGCGGCAGTCGGTGGTGGCGCGCCGCGAGGACATCGAACCGGCCTGGCGCCGCGCGGTGGGCGACCAGTCCTCCGCCCGGGTGCTGGCCGAAACCGTGGTCGAGGTCGAGTTCTACGTGACCCTGCTGGCGGTCCGCAGCGAGGGCCCGTCGGGGCCGGCCATCGAATTCTGCTCACCCATCGGCCACCGCGGGTCCGACGGGCAGGTGCTGGAATCCTGGCAGCCCCAGAAGATGAGCGCGGCCGCGACGGACGCCGCGAGGTCGATCGCCGCGCGGATCGTCAAGGCGCTGGGCGGGCGCGGCGTGTTCGGGGTCGAATTGATGGTCAACGGCGACGAGGTGTACTTCGCCGACGTCACGTCGCGCCCGGCCGACAGCGCCTGGGTGACCCTGCGCAGCCAGCGACTTTCGGCGTTCGAGCTGCAGGCCCGCACCATCCTGGGCCTGCCGGTGGACACCATGATGGTGTCGCCGGCCGCCGCCCGGGTGGCGGGCCCGGCCGATCCCCATGACCCCGCCGCGTTGATCGGCGCGCTGAGCGTGCCGGAGAGCGACCTGCGCGTCTCCGGGAGCGGGTTCCGGGCGTTGGCGACCGCGCCGGAGGTGACGGCGGCCCGCGAGCGCGCCGGCCAGGCCGCCGAACGGCTGGCCGCCCCGGCGCCCCGCGGCTGAGCCCCGAGATGCGCGCGGCGCCGGTCTCGATACGATCGCAGGTCAGGTAGCGCCGCGCGGGGGGCAATCTCGCCGGGGTGGCTGACGATGCGTACGAAGGACGAGGGAATACGAGCATGAGCACAGAGCGCGGACACTCCTACGCGGGCGACATCTCGCCCCTGGAGGCATGGAAACTGCTCAGCGACAATCCGAACGCCGTGCTGGTCGACGTGCGCACCGACGCCGAATGGCGATTCGTCGGGGTGCCCGATCTGTCCAGCCTCGGCCGCGAGGTGCTGTTCCTCGAGTGGAATTCCTCCGACGGCAGGCCCAACGCGAACTTCGCCGACCAGCTGCGCGAGCAGGTGGCGCCGGCCGAAAGCGACGCGGATCGCCCGGTGCTGTTTTTGTGTCGCTCCGGAAACCGCTCCATCGGCGCCGCCGAGGTGGCGACCCAGCTGGGCATCACGCCGGCCTACAACATCCTGGACGGCTTCGAG
Organism: Mycobacterium sp. 3-98; assembly: GCF_035918355.1. Classification (NCBI taxonomy): domain Bacteria; kingdom Bacillati; phylum Actinomycetota; class Actinomycetes; order Mycobacteriales; family Mycobacteriaceae; genus Mycobacterium; species Mycobacterium sp. 3-98. Next base: position 998,104 of record NZ_CP142360.1, read on the forward strand.
GGCCAGCTGGACGCCAACGGTCATCGCGGCGAGTCGGGCTGGCGGGCGATCGGATTGCCTTGGAAGCAAGGTTGATCCGGGCATGACGCCCGCCGATCACGACTCGGTTCGCACTCCCGCACCGTTGCCCGAAGGCGTCAGCCAGGCGACCATCGGCGTGCGCGGTGGGCTGCTGCGCTCGGGGTTCGACGAGACCGCCGAGGCGCTGTACCTGACGTCGGGCTACGTCTACGAAACCGCGGCGGTCGCCGAGCAGTCGTTCACCGGCGAGGTCGACCGCTTCGTCTACTCGCGGTACGGCAACCCGACCGTGACGATGTTCGAGGAGCGGCTGCGCTTGCTCGAAGGGGCACCGGCGGCGTTTGCCACCGCGAGCGGCATGGCGGCGGTGTTCACGTCACTGGGCGCGCTGCTGGGCGCGGGGGACCGGTTGGTCGCGTCGCGCAGCCTGTTCGGCTCGTGTTTCGTGGTGTGCAACGAGATCCTGCCGCGCTGGGGTGTCGAAACCGTCTTCGTCGACGGCGACGACCTGTCCCAGTGGGAACAGGCGTTGTCGGTGCCCACCACGGCGGTGTTCTTCGAAACGCCGTCGAATCCGATGCAGTCGCTGGTGGACATCGCCGCGGTGACCGAGCTGGCCCACGCCGCGGGCGCAAAGGTGGTGCTGGACAACGTTTTCGCCACACCGCTGCTGCAGCAGGGCGTTCCGCTCGGCGTCGACGTGGTGGTGTACTCGGGCACCAAGCACATCGACGGCCAGGGCCGGGTGCTGGGCGGGGCCATCCTCGGCGACAAGGAGTACATCGACGGCCCGGTGCAGAAACTGATGCGGCACACCGGCCCGGCGATGAGCGCGTTCAACGCCTGGGTGTTGCTGAAAGGTCTTGAGACGATGGCCATCCGGGTCGAGCACAGCAATTCCTCGGCGTACCGGATCGCCGAATTCCTCGAGACCCATCCGGCGGTGAGCTGGGTGCGCTACCCCTATCTGTCCTCACACCCGCAATACGACCTGGCCAAGCGCCAGATGTCGGGCGGCGGAACGGTGATCACCTTCGCGCTCGACTGCCCGGACAGCAGGGCCAAACAGCGGGCTTTCGAGGTGCTGGACAAGTTGACGCTGATCGACATCTCCAACAACCTCGGCGACGCCAAATCCCTTGTCACACATCCCGCGACCACCACTCACCGGGCGATGGGCCCGGAGGGCCGCGCGGCGATCGGGCTCGGCGACGGCGTGGTCCGCATCTCCGTCGGCCTGGAAGGCACCGACGACCTGATCGCCGACATCGATCGGGCCCTGAGCTAGCCGGCCGCCTTCTGCTCGGCCGTCTCGGCGCGCTCGGCGGCCGCGAGCGTGCCTTCGGCGGCCTGCTGCTCCACCCAGTTCACCAGCGGCCGGGCGTAGATCATCTGGCTGGTGATGGCCATCTGGCCGCGGGTGCGGCCCAGGAACGAGATCCCCCAGGCGAACATGGCGGCCAGTCGGTTCCGGTGGCCGATGAGGTAGTACAGGTGCAGCACCAGCCACGCCAGCCAGGCGAAGAACCCGGCGAATTCCACCTTGCCGACCTGCGCGACGGCACTGTAGCGGGAGATGAGCGCCATGCTGCCCTTGTTCACGTACCGGAAGGGCTTGCGGTCGGCGGGATTGTCCTCACCCTTGAGCGCGTGCTTGATGACGGTGGCGGCGTATTTCGCGCCCTGGATCGCGCCCTGCGCCATCCCGGGCACGCCGGGCACCGACATCAGGTCGCCGACGACGAACACGTACGGGTGCCCCTTGACGGTGAGGTCGGGTTCGACGATCACCCTTCCGGCGCGGTCGGTTTCGGTTCCGTCGGACTGTTCGGCGAGCATCGCGCCCAGCGAGCTGGCCTGCACGCCGGCCGCCCACACCTTGCACGCGCATTCGATGCGGCGCTCGCCGCCGTCCTTCTCCTTGATCGTGATGCCCATGTAGTCGACCGCGGTCACCATCGCGTTGAGCTGGACCTCGACGTCCATCTTCTCCAGCCGCCGCTGGGCCTTGAGGCCCAGCTTGGTGCCCATCGGCGGCAACACCGCGGGCGCCGCGTCGAGCAGGATGACGCGGCATTCGCTGGGGGTGATCGTCCGGAACGCGCCGGCCAGGGTGCGCTCGGCCAGCTGGACGATCTCGCCGGCCAGCTCGACGCCGGTGGGCCCGGCGCCGACCACCACGAAGGTCAGGCGGCGTTTGCGCTCGGCCGGGTCGGTGGCGACCTCGGCGGCCTCGAAGGCGCCGAGGATGCGGCCGCGCAGCTCGAGGGCGTCGTCGATGCTCTTCATCCCGGGCGCGAAGGCGGCGTACTCGTCGTGGCCGAAGTAGGACTGCTGTGCGCCGGCGGCCACGATCAGGCTGTCGTAGGGCGTCACCGTCTCCATGCCCATCAGGTGCGATGTGACCGTCTTGGCGGTGAGGTCGATGGCGGAGACTTCGCCCCACAGCACCCGGACGTTGCGCTGCCGGCGCAGGATCAGTCTGGTGGTCGGCGCGATGTCGCCTTCGGACAGGATGCCTGTGGCCACCTGATACAGCAGCGGCTGGAAGAGGTGCGTTGTCGTCTTCGAGATCACGGTGACCTCGACTTCGGTGCCCTTGGGGGCGCGTTTGAGCGCCTTTGCCGCGGTCAACCCGCCGAAACCGCTTCCGATGATGACCACACGATGGCGCGACATGCCTCCACCGTACGACGCCGCACCCACGAAAGGCGAGGCCGACGTGCGCGCGGATGCGCGGCGCGTCGGAGCCACCGGGCCAACAGCAGAAGTCGAAGAGGCCGAAAATGCGTGCGGCCAAGCCGATCTCGACGCCTCTACGGACGCCATAACCCGAAATAGCGTGTGTGGTAACGGATCCCGGCCGGGGCCGCGGCGCGCATCAGGGCATGCTGTGGCCCCGGCCGATCACCTTGTGCTCTTCGCTACGCGAAGCGTGATGTGAGTGAACGGGCCCCAATTGAGCTCGGGGTCCGTTCGGTTACCGCTATCCGGTGCAGGTCAAACCGGGTCCACAGTCGATAACGAGCGGAATCGTGCATGCCGAGGTCATTGGCGCTGCGAAAGCCAGCACCACGGCGACGACGATTTTGCTAGTACGACGTGACATTAGAACCCCCTACGTCTGGGAGACGACATTCTAAGGCCCGATGTCGGCGAGCTTACGTTGTCAATCGCTCGCAGATAAGCGATTTCGCGAATATTTCCGACGAATTCGTCAAACGGATGACCGACGAACCCAGCTCGGATCCATCCGCCTGGCCGCGAACGGAATTCAGCAAAATCCGGTGGCCCGGTGAATGGGAATTATCCTGCGCGGGGCCTATGTCGCGGCTATATTGGATCGCTATTTACCCGCCGCTCGCCGGCGTGGCTGCGCAAATTGGATATGAATTCAAATAGGTCCCGAGCTCGCGCCGCCCGACGCGCGGCGAAACCGTCGGGATGGCAATTTGTTTCAGCGACGGGTGGGAGGGCATCGCGGCCGCTCAGAACGGCCACGCGCTGGCGTCGCTCTTGTACTTGGCGTTGAGGTCGCTGCAGAAGTCGGCGGCGGTGCCGGCGAGCAGGATGTAATAGGTCTCGCCGCGGCGGCTGTCGTAGGACGTCGGCGTGGTCCAGCCGTTGTTGCACATGGCGGTTTCGCCGCCCGCGGCGGTCCTTCGCCAATTGGTCTTCACGCAGCCCACCAGGCCGTCGAGGCTCGGCGTCGCGCTCTTGGCCGCAACCAGCATCGCTCCGCCCCACTGCCCGTCGCTGCGCCGATAGGCGCGCGCCCCGAATCCCGAATTGTCGGTCTGGCACGCCAACGCCCGGCGCAGCAGCGAGAAGGGCCCCGCGAGTTGCGGGTTAGCGGCTCCCGCCGCGGACGTGATGAACTGCGCCGCGTCCGAGCCGTCGACCTCCTGCACGACGTTAGGATTGCCAAAGCTGAAGAGCTGCTGGGCGATTCCCTGCGCCGCCGCGGAGCCCGCGCCGATGATCGGCCCGCTGCCGCTGGACGCCATCGGGGGCAGCGCCGCGGCCGGATCGGCGCCCGCCGCGGGCACGCCGGCGGCGGCTCCCAGGGCCAACAAGGCGATCGTGCCGCGGACGCGGCGTGCGGTGACTCCCATGCCCCTCATTCCAGCACGTGCGCGTAGTCGACGCGGCGGTCGTCGGCGATCAATCCGCCCAGCACGTGGCCGATCTGCAACGCGATGTATTCGTCGAGGGTGTAGGTCGGCCCGAAGTGCCAGTGCTTGAGCGCCCAGCCATGGGCGAGCAGCATGATGTCGAACACGGTGAGGTCGACGTCGACCCCGCGGAAGACGCCCTGGGCGACGCCGGCCTCGATCACCGCGCGCAGCGGTGCGGCCGTGGCGATTTCGAGGTCCTTGATCTGGGTGCGGCCGGGCGCCCCGAGGGTTCGGCTCTCCCGGTAGGTCAGGACCACGCCGTCGAGGTTCTCGTCGACGATCTGGATGTAGCGTCGGACCCCCACGGTCAGCTGGTCCACGACGTCGTCGCCGGCGGCGGCGATGACCGGCGCCAGCTGATCGCGGAACGCGTCGAGGATGCGCACGATCGTGGCGAGCAGCAGGTCTTCCTTGCCGCCGAAGTATTTGTAGAGCAGGCCGACGCTGACCTCAGCCTCGGTGGCCAGGTCCTGCATGGACATCTGGTGAAACCCGGTCCTGCCCATGACTTTGACCGCGGCATCGAGCACCTGGCGGCGCCGCGAGCTGACGCGGGCGGCGCGCACCGCCTCCTCGGCGGGAAGGGCGCTGTAGTCGGCGACGTCGGTGGCCATCGGCTGTCCCTACAGGCCCAGGTCCTTGGCGATGATCGTCTTCATGATCTCGTTGGTGCCGCCGTAGATGGTTTGGATGCGGGCGTCGACGAACGCGCGCGCCACGCTGTACTCGCGCATGTAGCCGTACCCGCCGTGCAACTGCAGGCAGCGGTCGGCGGTGCGCACCTGCAGGTCGGTGGTCCACCATTTCAGCCGGGCGGCCCGGGCGGCCGTCAGCTCGCCCTCGAGGTGCTCGGCGAGGCAGTCGTCGAGATACGTTCGCGCGACGTCGATTTCGGTGGCCAACTCGGCGAGCACGAATTGGCTGTGCTGGAAGCTGGCGATCGGTGATCCAAAGGCCGTGCGATCGCGGACGTAGTCGAGGGTTGCGGCCAGGATCGTTTCCGCGGCGGCCACCGCCCCGACACCGAGCGCGAGCCGCTCCTGGGGCAGGTTCTTCATCAACTGATAGAAGCCGCGGCCCTCTGATTCGAGCAGGTTGTCCTTCGGCACCCGCATATCGGTGAAGGTGAGCTCGCTGGTGTCCTGGGCGTGCAGGCCGATCTTCTCCAGGTTGCGGCCGCGGGAAAAGCCCGGGGTGTCGGCGTCGACCACCAGAAGCGACAGTCCCTGATGGCGATCCGGCGAGGTGCGCACGGCGATGACGAACAGGTCCCCGACCTGACCGTTGGAGATGAACGTCTTGGCGCCGTTGACGACGTAGTCGTCGCCGTCTCGCACCGCGGTCGTGCGGATCCCGGCCAGATCGCTGCCGGTGCCGGGCTCGGTCATCCCGATGCCGAGCACGGTCTCGCCGGTGACCACGCCGGGCAGCCAGCGCTGTTGTTGCTCCGGGGTCGTCAAGTCGGTGAGATAGGGCAGCACCACGTCGTTTTGCAGCGTGAAGGCGATGGCCTCCGCGGCCGCCCCGGCCCGCTGCAACTCGTCGATCACGATCGCGTTGTAGCGGAAGTCGTCCACCCCCGGGCCGCCGAGATGCTCGGGCACCGAAAAGCCCAGCAGCCCAAGCTTGCCCGCCTCGATGAACAGCGAGCGGTCCCACTGGCCGTCGCGTTCCCAGCTCTCGTGGTTGGGCGCGACCGTCTGTCGCACGAAATCCCGTACCAGTTCCCGGAACTGGTGATGCTCGTGCGTGTAGGTCAACCGGCTCATCAGCGGAAGGCGTCGCTGCCGGTGAACGCCTGGCCGAGGACCAGCTGATGCATCTCCGGTGTGCCCTCGTAGGTCAGCACCGATTCCAGGTTGACCATGTGCCGGATCACGGGATACTCCAGCGATATCCCGTTGCCGCCCAGTATCGTTCGGGCGGTCCGGCAGATCTCGATCGCCTCCCGGGTGTTGTTCAGCTTGCCGAAGCTCACCTGCTCGGGACGCAGGCCCACGCTGTCCTTGAGGCGGCCGAGGTGCAGCGACAGCAGCTGGCCCTTGTGCAGTTCGACGGCCATGTCGACGAGTTTGGCCTGGGTCAACTGGAATCCGGCGATCGGGCGGCCGAACTGGGTGCGCTGCGTGGCGTAGTCGAGGGCCGCCTGCCAGGCCGAGCGCGCGGCTCCCATGGAGCCCCAGATGATTCCGTACCGGGCCTCGGACAGGCACGACAGCGGCCCGCGCAGCCCCTTGGCCTCGGGCAGCATCGCCTCGGCGGGCAGCCGCACGTCGTCGAGCACCAGCTCGCTGGTGATCGAGGCCCGCAACGACAGCTTGTGGTGAATGGTGTTGGCGCTGAAGCCCGCCGTCTTGGTGGGCACGATGAAACCGCGGACCCCGTTGTCGGTGTTGGCCCACACGACCGCGACGTCGGCCACCGAGCCGTTGGTGATCCACAACTTGCGGCCGGTGAGCACCCAGTCCGAACCATCCCGTCGCGCACGGGTTTTCATCGCGGCGGGGTCGGATCCGACGTCGGGCTCGGTCAGCCCGAAGCAGCCGAGCAGCTCGCCGGTGGCCATGCCCGGCAACCATTCCTGCTTCTGCTCCTCGGACCCGAAATTCCAAATCGCGAACATCGCCAGCGAGCCCTGCACCGAGACCATCGACCGAATGCCGGAGTCGGCGGCCTCGAGCTCGACGCAGGCCAGCCCGTAGTGCACGGCGGAGGCCCCGCCGCAGCCGTACCCGTCCAGGTGCATGCCCAGCAGCCCCAGCTGGCCGAACCCCTTGGCGAGTTCGCGGACCGGGAGGTCGCCGATCTCGAACCACTCCGCGACGTGGGGCAGGACGTGCTCGGCGCAGAATTCCCGGACGGTCTCGCGCACGGCGCGTTCGTCGTCGGACAGGGAGGCGTCCAGGCCGAGCGGGTCGTAGCGGTCGAAGGCGGGCGGCGTCTTGGTGCTCATAGGAGTCAGCCTGCCACTAGCCGGCCATCGTCAGGCCGCCGCTGACGCTGATCACCTGTCCGGTGATGAACGAGGCGGCTTCCGACGCGAAGAACAACACCGGCGCGGCGACCTCGTCGGGCCGGGCCAGGCGGCGGAACGGGATCGCCTTGACCAGCGCCTCCTTCAGCTTCTCGGGCTGCGCGTGAAACAGCGGCGTGTCGGTCGGTCCGGGGCACACGCAGTTCACCGTGATCTGGTGACGCGCCATCTCGCGGGCCAGCGACTTGGTCAGGGCGATCACCCCGCCCTTGGCGCCGGCGTAGATGCTCTCGCCCGCGCTGCCCACCCGGCCGGCGTCACTGGCCAGGTTGACCACGCGCCCGCCGCCGTGCGTCTCGATCATCCCCGGCAGGAACGCCGAGCAGACATGCACCGGCCCCAGGTAGTTGATCGCGACCACCTTCTGCGCGAATTCCGCCGTGGCATTGAGGAATTGGTCAGTGCGGTCCCATCCGGCGGCGTTGACGACGATGTTGGGCACCCCGAGGTCGGCGTTGATGCGATCCCGCAGCGCGTTGACTTGATCCGGGTCGGCCACGTCCACCGGCAGCGCGGTGATCTTGTCGGGGTGTTCCCCGGCGGTGGCCGAGGCCGCCGCCTCGTCGAGGTCCGCGGCCACCACGCGGTCGCCGCGGGCGGCGAATCCGAGCGCGATCGCCCTGCCGATGCCGGAACCGGCGCCGGTCACCACCGCGAGGCCATCAGGTGAATGGGTATTCATCGCTGACGAATCTAGGTTCACCGCGGCCGCCGGGTCAAGGATCGAGGCTCTGCCCCGGTAGTCTCGCTGCATGCTTAGGCTCCGGTGGCTGGGCTGGCTGGCCGTGGACGTCGTCGGCGTGCTGGTGTTCTGCGCCCTGGGGCGCCGCAGTCACGACGAAGGGCTCAACCTCACCGGCATCGCCACGACGGCGTGGCCGTTTCTCACCGGCACCGCGGTCGGTTGGCTGGCCGCACGCGGCTGGCGGCGGCCCACCGCGGTGGCGCCCACCGGGGTCGTCGTCTGGTTGTCCACCGTCGTCGTCGGCATGGTGCTGCGCAAGGCGACGTCTGCGGGCGTGGCCGCCAGTTTCGTCGTGGTGGCGACGGCGGTCACCGCGTTGTTGTTGCTGGGCTGGCGAGTGGCCGTGGGGCTTACCCTGCGGCGCCGCTCCGACGTCTGAGCGCGCGATGGCACCGACGGCCGATGTGGAGGTGACCGCGACGTTCGGGGCCGCCGCGCGGGCCGTGGCCACCGACAAGGGCCTGCTGAACGACCCGTTCGCCGAGCCGTTGTTGTGCGCGGTCGGGATCGACTACCTCACCCGGGCGATCAAGGACCACGCGTTCGCGGCCGACGACGGCGACGACGCGGCGATGACGGCGCTGATGGACGCGCTGGCGGCGCACACCCGCTTCGTCGACGAATTTTTGGCCGACGCGGGCCGGGCGGGCATTCGCCAGGTGGTGATCCTGGCGTCGGGCCTGGACAGCCGGGCCTACCGGCTGTGGTGGCCGCGGGGGACGACGGTCTACGAGATCGATCGGCCGCAGGTGCTCGACTTCAAGTCCGACGTGCTTCGGGGGCTGGACGCCACTTTGGCCACCAACCGATGCGCGGTCGGCATCGACCTGCGCGACGATTGGCCGGCGGCGTTGCGGCGGGTGGGTTTTGACGCCGCCCAGCCCACGGTGTGGGTCGCCGAGCAGTTGCTCGTCGGGTATCTGCCGCCCCAGGAGCAGAGCCGGTTGCTGCGCGGCGTCACCGCGGCGAGCGCCCTCGGCAGCCGGTTGGCCGCCGATCACATGCCCACCTGGAATCCGTTGCAGCTGGGGGCCGAACGCGCCTTCGTCGACGGCTGGCGGCGGCGCGGGCTCGACGTCGATCTGGCCAGCCTGACCTATCCGGGCGAATACCACTATGTCCCTGAGTATTTGGCGGACCACGGCTGGGAAACGCGCGGGCGTGACATCGCCGACTTGCTGCGCACCATGGGGCTGGGCAAGCGGCGGCGCACCGGGCGCGGCGACGCGGAGTTCATCCCGGAATATGTCACCGCGACACGCGTTTGAGTTTTCGATGATGCCGGAATCCATTCCGCCAGATGGCCGGTTGCGGTTCGTCTCGGCGACCCACGACGATCCGCTGGCCCAACCGCTGTTGGCCGAGTTGGCCGTCGAGTATGCGGAGCGCTACGGCGGCACGCCGAGCACGCATCTGTCCTGGCTGCCCGTGCCGGAGGCCGAGCTGGCGCCGCCGGACGGCGGGTTGTTGATCGGCGTCCTGCGCGGCGTGCCGGTGACCGGCGGCGCGTTTCGCCGCTACGACGCCCACACCGCCGAACTCAAGCGGATCTGGACCGACGCCGCCCATCGGCGCCGCGGCTATGCGCGGGCGTTGCTGGCCGCGCTGGAGGCCGAGACCCTGGCGCGCGGGTACCGGCGGCTCTACTTGATCACCGGCAATCGGCAGCCCGAGGCCGAGGCGCTCTACGACGCGACGGGCTATGCCCGGGTGGCGCCGGACCCGCTGCCGTCCTGGGGGCCGTTCATCCCGATCGCCTTCGAGAAGTGGCTGGCATAGCCGGCGCCGACGCCCAGACCGGGGCGATCGAGTTGACAACCGTCACAACGGATCTCAGGGCAATCAGGATCTTCACGGGGCCGGTGTGGTTTCCGTGGCGATGATCTGGCCCGAGGCCATCAACCGCCGGCCAGCGAGATGGCCCGGGCCGTCGCCTCGCGGATCGGGCCGCGCCACACGGCGCCGTGCCCCGGCAGCAACACCTCGGTGTCGAGCAGGGCCAACGCGTCCAGGCTGCGCAGCGAATTCTGCTGGCTTCGGCTGAACACCTCCGGCAGCAGCTGCGGCCCGTCGTGCTTGAGCAGGGGGTGGCCGGTGATCAGGGCGTCGCCGCTGACCAGGACCCCGTCGACCACGTACGAGCAGTGCCCGCTGGTGTGCCCCGGGGTGAAAACGGCCATCGGATGCCCGGGCAGGCCGGCGGCCACGTCAGCGGTCAGCGGTCGCGTCGACGGGATGCCGTCGCGGATCAGGCCGCCGCTGCGCACCACGTGCAACCCCCACGCCGCCCAGCGCGGCCGCCAAATGCGAACGGCGACATCGAAAACCGAGGCCTGCTCCAGGTATTCGCGCTTGGCGTGCCCCACCTCGTCGGCGTGGCAATACACGTCGGTGCCGTATTCGTTGGCGAACCAGATCGCCGAGCCCAGGTGGTCGATGTGGGCGTGGGTAAGCAGGATGGCACGCACGTCTCCGGCGTCGAAGCCCAGCTCGCGCAGCGACGCCAGCACGTCGGGGCGGTCCCCCGGATACCCAGCGTCGATCAGCATCACGCCGGTGTCGTCGGCAACGATCGTCCAGTTGACGGCGTCGCCCCGGGCGAGGTGCACCGTGTCGGTGACTTGAACAAGAGTTGGCGCCGGTCCCATGCCCGCGAGTGTAGGTCTGACGCGCGGCGTAGCCGGGCGCGGCGGGTCGCGACCGTCAGCACAGGAGCGATCGCAAGCGCGGCGTAGCCGGGCGCGGCGGGTCGCGACCATCAGCACAGGAGCGATCGCAAGCGCGGCGTTTCGCCGGGCGCGGCGGGTCGCGACCATCAGCACAGGAGTAGAAAGAACTCGTGGCTGAACTGAAACTCGGATACAAAGCGTCCGCCGAACAATTTGCACCGCGCGAGCTCGTCGAGCTTGCCGTCGCCGCCGAAGGTCACGGCATGGACAGCGCAACGGTCAGTGACCATTTCCAGCCGTGGCGGCACGAGGGCGGGCACGCGCCGTTCTCGCTGGCCTGGATGACCGCGGTCGGCGAACGCACGAAGCGGATCACGCTGGGCACCTCCGTGCTCACCCCGACCTTCCGCTACAACCCCGCCGTCATCGCGCAGGCCTTCGCCACCATGGCCTGCCTGTACCCGGACCGCATCTTCCTCGGGGTCGGCACCGGCGAGGCGCTGAACGAGATCGCCACGGGATACGAGGGCGACTGGCCAGAGTTCAAGGAGCGGTTCGCCAGGCTGCGCGAGTCGGTGCGGTTGATGCGCGAGCTGTGGCGCGGCGACCGCGTCGACTTCGACGGCGAGTACTACCGGCTCAAGGGCGCCTCGATCTACGACGTGCCCGAGGGCGGGGTCCCGATCTACGTCGCGGCCGGGGGCCCCGCGGTCGCCAAGTACGCGGGGCGCGCCGGCGACGGCTTCATCTGCACCTCCGGCAAGGGCGAGGAGCTCTACAAGGACAAGCTGATCCCCGCCGTCAAGGAGGGCGCCGCGATCAACGACCGCAACGTCGACGACATCGACAAGATGATCGAGATCAAGATCTCCTATGACCCCGATCCCAAACTGGCGCTGGAGAACACCCGGTTCTGGGCGCCCCTGTCGCTGACCGCCGAACAGAAGCACAGCATCGACGACCCGATCGAGATGGAGAAGGCCGCCGACGCGCTGCCGATCGAGCAGGTCGCCAAGCGCTGGATCGTGGCATCCGATCCCGACGAGGCGGTCGAAAAGGTCGGCCAGTACGTGAAGTGGGGCCTCAACCACCTGGTGTTCCACGCGCCCGGTCACGACCAGCGCCGGTTCCTGGACCTCTTCGAGAAGGACCTGGCGCCGCGGCTGCGGCGGCTGGCCTGAGGGGCGGACGAGTGGTCTCGGGCGCCGCAACGGCAATCTACATCGCCGCGCCCGAGCCGGAGACCGGAAAGTCGACGATCGCGCTGGGCCTCCTGCACCGGCTGACCGCGACGGTGGCGAAAGTCGGTGTGTTCCGGCCCATTACGCGTTCAGATGGCGGCGATCGCCAACGCGGCGAAGCCGGGCGCAGCGGGTCGCCGCAGGACCCGGAAAATCGCGACTACATCCTGGAACTGCTGCTGTCGCGCACCACGGCGGGCCTGTCGTACGAGCAATGCGTCGGCGTCACCTACCAGCAGCTGCACGCGGACGGCGACGCGGCGATCGCCGCCATCGTCGACGCCTACCACGCCGTCGCCGAGAAGTGCGACGTCGTGGTGATCGTCGGCAGCGACTATTCCGAACTCGGACAGGCGATTCGACCCGCGGAGCTTTCCACCAACGCGCGCATCGCGGTCAACCTCGGCGCGCCGCTGCTGCTGACGGTCAGCGGCAAGGGCCGCACCGCCGGTGAGGTGGCCGACGTCGTCAAGGTGTGCCTGGCCGAGCTGGACGCCCAGCATGCCCACACCGCGGCGGTGGTGGCCAACCGCTGCGAACCGGCCGAGCTGGACGCCATCCGGAAGAAGTTGGACGAGGCGCTGCGGCCGTCGTCCCTGCGCAGCTACGTCCTGCCCGACGAACCGCTGTTGTCGGCGCCGACGGTGGCCGAGCTTCAGAGCGCGGTGCGCGGGACGCCGGTCAGCGGCGAAGAGTCGCTGCGCGAACGCGAGGTCACCGGTGTGATGGTGGCGGGGATGACCGCCGACCACGTCCTGGAACGGCTGCGCGACGGAATGGCGGTCATCACACCCGGCGACCGCTCGGACGTGGTGCTCGCCGTCGCGAGCGCCCATGCCGCGGAAGGGTTTCCGTCCCTGTCGTGCATCGTCCTCAACGGCGGCTTCGAGCTGCACCCGTCCATCGCGGCCCTGGTCGCCGGGCTGCGGCTGCGGCTGCCGATCGTCGCCACCGCGCTGGGCACCTACGACACCGCCAGCGCGGCGGCCACCGCCCGGGGCAGGGTCACGGCGGCGTCGCAACGCAAGATCGACACCGCGGTCGAGCTGATGGACGGCCACGTCGACATCACCGATCTGCTGGCGCAGCTTGCCATTCCGATCCCCACCGTGACCACGCCGCAGATGTTCATCCATCAGCTGACGCTGCAGGCGCGTTCGGATCGCAGGCACATCGTGCTGCCCGAGGGCGACGACGACCGCATCCTGCGCTCGGCCGGGCGGGTGCTGCAACGCCGTGTCGCCGACCTGACCATCCTGGGCGACGAGGCCCAAATCCGCCAGCGCGCGGGCGAACTCGGGGTGGACCTGGCCGACGTAACGGTGATCGATCCGCGCGCCAGCCGGTTGCGCGACGAGTTCGCCGACCAGTATGCGCAGTTGCGCAAGGCGAAGGGGGTCACCGTCGAGCAGGCCCGCGAGATCATGCGCGACACAACGTACTTCGGCACCATGATGGTGCACAACGGGATGGTCGACGGCATGGTGTCCGGCGCCGCCCACACCACCGCGCACACCGTGCGGCCCGCGTTCGAGATCATCAAGACCGTCCCGGACGTGTCCACCGTGTCCAGCATCTTCCTGATGTGCCTACCCGATCGTGTCCTGGCCTACGGCGATTGCGCGATCATCCCCAATCCGACACCGGAGCAGCTGGCCGACATCGCAATCTCCTCGGCGCGCACCGCCGCACAATTCGGCATCGAACCGCGGGTCGCGATGCTGTCCTACTCGACCGGCGACTCCGGCTCCGGTGCCGACGTCGACAAGGTCAGAACGGCAACGCAATTGGTGCGTGAGCGCAACCCCGACCTGCCGGTGGAGGGCCCCATCCAGTACGACGCGGCGATCGAACCGTCGGTCGCGGCCACCAAGCTGCGCGACTCGCCGGTGGCCGGGCGCGCCACGGTGCTGATCTTCCCCGACCTCAACACCGGCAACAACACCTACAAGGCGGTCCAGCGCAGCGCCGGAGCCCTCGCCATCGGACCCGTGCTGCAGGGTCTGCGCAAGCCGGTGAACGACCTGTCGCGGGGCGCGCTGGTCGAGGACATCGTGAACACCGTTGCCATCACCGCGATTCAGGCACAAGGCGGCCCCGATGGGAAGTAGCAGCGCGCGCCTGGTGCTGGTGATCAACTCCGGCTCGTCGTCGGTGAAGTTTCAGCTGGTCGATCCCGATTCGGGCACGGCGCTCTCGACCGGCCTCGTGGAACGCATCGGCGAGGAGGGGTCTCCCGTCCCCGACCATGACGCCGCGCTGCGCCGCGCGTTCGACACGCTGGCCGACGACGGCATCGACCTCAAGACATGCGGCGTCGTCGCGGTCGGCCATCGAGTGGTGCACGGCGGCAACGCCTTCTACGAGCCCACCCCGCTGGACGACGCGGTGATCGCCCGGCTCGGCGAACTGTCGGACCTGGCGCCGCTGCACAACCCTCCCTCGCTCAAGGGAATCGAGGTCGCCCGGCGGCTGCTGCCCGACATTCCGCACATCGCGGTCTTCGACACCGGGTTCTTCCACGACCTGCCGCCCGCTGCCGCGACCTACGCCATCGACCGCGACCTGGCGCAGCGGCATCAGATCCGCCGGTACGGGTTTCACGGCACCTCGCACCGCTACGTCAGCGAGCAGGCCGCCGCCTTCCTGGACAGGCCGCCCGGCGACCTGAAACAGATTGTGCTGCACCTGGGTAACGGCTGCTCGGCCTCGGCGATCGCCGGCACCCGGCCGATCGACACCTCGATGGGCCTCACACCGCTGGAGGGGCTGGTGATGGGCACCCGCAGCGGGGACATCGATCCCAGCGTCGTCAGCTACCTGTCCCACACCGCCGGGATGGGCGTCGACGACGTCGAGACCATGCTCAACAAGCGATCCGGGGTGCTGGGCCTGTCCGGTGAGCGCGACTTCCGCCGGCTGCGAAGGATGATCGAATCCGGTGACGAGTCAGCGCAATTGGCCTATAGCGTGTTCACGCATCGGCTGCGCAAGTACGTCGGCGCCTACCTGGCGGTGCTGGGGCACACCGACGTCATCAGCTTTACCGCGGGGATCGGCGAGAACGACGCGGCGGTGCGCCGCGACGCGGTCGCGGGCATGGAGGAGCTGGGCATCGTGCTCGACGAGCGCCGCAACCTCGGTGGCGGCAAGGGTGCGCGGCAGATCTCCGCCGACGATTCGCCGATCGCCGTCCTGGTGATCCCGACCAACGAAGAGCTCGCCATCGCCCGCGACTGCGTAAACGTGCTGGCGGGCTCCTAGCGGGCGTCGAGTGTGCATCCTGGGCTTTGATCGTGAACCGTCGGCGGCGACACGCCGATAATCGACGCCGTAGGTTCACACCGAAAGCCCCAGGTTCACACTCGATTTCGCGAGCGCCTCGCGCACCCGGCGCAGGATGCTGGCCGGGCGATCCTCGGCGACCACCCGGACTATGGTCCAGCCCATCTCCTCGAGCATCTCCATGCGCCGGAGGTCTTTGACGAATTGGCGCCGGTCGGTGCGGTGGTGATCGCCGTCGTACTCGACAGCCACCAGCGATTCCTCCCAGCCCAGATCCAGGTAGGCGAACGGTAGGCCGTCGGCGCCCAGCACCGGGATCTGCGTCTGCGGCCGGGCCAGGCCGGCGTCGATGAGGAGCAGTCGCAGATAGCTCTCCCTGGGGGACTGAGCGCCGGGGTCGACCAGGTCGAGCGCGACCTCCAATCGCCGCACGCCGGGTGCGCGAGGATGCGCCGCCGCAACATCCAGCACGTCGTCGACCTTGAAACCCGTTGCCCGGGCGAGCGCGTCCAGCCTCACCACGGCCGAGCGCACCGCGCCGCGCCGTCCGATGTCGAAAGCGGTCCGCTCCGGAGTGGTGACGGCGAGCCCGTCGCGGATCTGGGCCTCGCCGGCGCACAGCGTTTCCCGGCGTGTCAGCACGCCGCGGGGAGGATGAGTGTTGGTGTGTATCAGCTCGACCGGGACGTTGTCGGGGATCCACTGGGCGCCATGCAGCGCGGCCGCGGCGGCTCCGCCGATGACCGCCCTCCGCCCCGACCACAGCCAGGCCGCCCGAATGCGCAATTCGAGCGGCACCTCGGCATGCGTCGGCACGTAGACGTTCGGAAACACCGCTCGGTAGGACATCCGCAGCTGGTGGCGGCTGAGACTTCCCGACGCCAACTCCTCGCTACCGATGAACGGCACTCGTCTCATGCCGCGAACGATTGCACGTCAACCACGGTCGGCGAGTGCGTCTGTGCACAGGGCGGGCCACGCGACGGCAAGCCGCCGGACGGGCTGACGCCGGGTCCGCGAGGCCCCGGCTAAATCGACTGTGAATCACCGACTTTGAGTGTGAACTCACGGCTTTCAGTGTGAACCCACGTCGGGGTTTGTCGGCGTGTCGCCGCCCAGGGTTCACACTGAACGCCCAGGATTCACACTCGACGGCGAAGGGCCGACGCGGGAAAGGCCGACGCGGGAAAGACCGACGCGGGAAAGGCCGGCGCGCGAAGGGCCTGCCGACGCGGGAAAGCCGCCAGGCGGCGCAAACCGGCAAACCCGCAAATACCTCAGAACGTGCTCGTGGGCCGCACCCGGTTGGCCATGTCCACCAGCTCGTAGCGATGCCGCTGCGTGGGGGCGACGCGGGCCAGATTGCGCAGCGCCGCCTCGACGCCCAGCCGCAGCCCGTGCTCGGTGAACGGGAAGCCCAGGATGTGATTAGTGCTGGCCTTGTTGTCCTCCAACCAGTCCATCGCGCAGCCCAGCACCAGCGCACGGATCTGCAACACGCGTGGTTCGGTGGGCGGCAGCGCCTCCACCCGCCGCGCCGCGTCCCGGATGTCCTCCTCGGTGATCTCGCTCTTGGACCGGCCGGACAGCAGCGTCACCGCACTCGTCAGGCGCGCGGTGGTGAAGTGCCGCGAGGTGGCCGGCACCTCGTCCAGCGTGCGCACCGCGGCGGCCCGATCACCTTCCGCGGACAGCGATCTGGCCAACCCGAAGGCCGCCGAGATCACGCCGTCGTTGGTCTTCCACACCGTCTCGTAATGCTTGTGCTCGTCGACGTCGCCGGCCAGCTCGGCGGTGGCGGCCAGCGCCAGCTTCGGTGCGAGCTCACCCGGGAACGTGTCCAGCACCTCGGTGAAATGTGTTGTGGCCGAATCGTAATCACCGGTGAGAAGGTCGGCCACCGCCTTGTACCAGACCAGCCGCCACTGCCAACCCACCCGCTCGGCCAGGTCCTCGAGCTTGCGGGTGGCCTTGGCGACGTCGCCGAGATCCAGCAGCGCGCGCACCTCCATCAGCGGTAGCTCGACCGACTCGGACAGCTCGGCGCCGTCGGCGTCCAGCGTCCCGTGCCGGGCCGCGCGCAACGAGTCCAGGGTCTGCACCGGCTGCGACAACACCGTCGCCTGCAGCACCGACGCGGCGACGTCGGCCGGATTGACCAGCGGCACTTGCAGTGCGGTGACGATTTCGCGGGCGGTCAGCTTCTCCGAATGGACCTGCCCGTCCAGGTACACGTCGGTGTGCGCGACCAGCAGATCCACCCCGAACGTGGAGCGGCTGGGGGAGAAGATCGTCGACAGGCCGGGCCGCGGCACCCCGGTGTCGTGGGCGACGACCTCACGCAGCACGCCGATCAACTGCGCCGACATCTCCTCGGTGCTGGCGAACCGGCGACGTGGGTCGGGATCGGTGGCGCGACGCAGCAACCGGTGGAACGAGTCGTAGGTGGCCAGCACCGGGTCGTGCTCGGGCAGGCCGTCGACGTAGCGGCCGTTGCGGGTGCGCAGGTTGAGCGTGAGCGCCGCCAGCGTGCGGCCCACCGTGTAGATGTCGGTGGCGACCGTCGGGCCGGTGCGCACGATCTCGGGCGCCTGGAAACCCGGTGTGCCGTAAAGGTATCCGAACGAATTGATCCGCGACACCGCGCCCAGGTCGATGAGCTTGAGCTGCTCCTCGGTGAGCATGATGTTCTCCGGCTTCAGGTCGTTGTAGACCAGGCCGATGGAGTGCAGATAGCTCAGCGCGGGCAGGATTTCCAGCAGGTAGGCGATGGCCTCGGCGACCGGAAGTTTCTCGCCCTTCCCGTGCTTGAGCGACTGCCCGCCGACGTACTCCATGACGATGTAGCCGACCGGATTGCCGTGCTGGTCCTTGTGTTCGACGAAGTTGAAGATCTGCACGATCTGCGGGTGGACCACCTCGGCCAGGAACTGCCGTTCGGCCATCGCGATCGCCTGCGCCTCCGCGTCGCCGGAGTGGACGAGACCTTTGAGCACGACCGGCCGGTCGTTGACGTTTTTGTCGACGGCCAGATACACCCAGCCCAGCCCGCCGTGCGCGATGCACCCCTTGACCTCGTACTGGCCGGCGACGATGTCGCCGGGATTGAGTTGCGGCAGAAACGAATACGGGCTGCCGCAGGCCGGGCACCAACCCTCCGACGTGCCCTTGCTCTTCTTGCTGGACCGGCCCACCGGCTTCCCGCAGTTCCAGCAGAAGCGCTTGGACTCGGGGACCACCGGGTTGGTCATCAGCGCTTCGCGGGGGTCGATGTCGCGTCCCCGCGGGATCTCGACGAGTCCACCGCCGAGCTGTCGGACCGCGGGCAGCGCCCGCGTCGCCACCGTCATGCGGTCGCCGGTGTCGGTGTCCAGGGCGCCCAGCGCGATGTGCGGAAAGTCGTCGTCGTCATCGTCGAAGTCGGGCCGAAACAGCGCCTGCGTGGCCTGCAGCCGCCCCGTCGAGGCGCCGGTCTGGACCTCCGCCGGCTGGGTGCCGGGATTCACGTCTTCCACCGCTTCCGGGCCCGATTCCGGCTTCTCGGATTGCTTGTCCGGCTCGGCCATCAGTCCAGATACCTCGGTGTGGGCGGGGCCGGCGCGGGGCCCAGCACGGTCAACCACTTGCGGTACAACGTGTTCCACGTGCCGTCGCGGCGGATCCTTTCCAGGGTCCCGTTGACGAACCGCACCAGGGGAGTGTTGTTCAGGTTGATGCCGATGCCGTAGGGCTGGGTGGCCATGTTGGGGCCGACGATGTGCAGGTAGGGGTCCTCTTCGACCAGCCCGGCAAGGATCGAGTCGTCGGTGCTCACGGCGTCGATCTCGCGCTGCTGCATCGCGACCAGGCAGTCGGCCCAGTTGACCACCGACACGATGACCGGGGGCGGGTCGATCTGCCGGATGCGGTGCAGCGAGGTGGTGCCCTTGGCCACGCAGACGCGTTTGCCCGACAGGTCGCTCACCTTGACGATCGACGAGTCGCGCGGGGCGAGGATGCGCTGGTTGGCGTCGAGGTAGACGGTGGAGAAGTTCACCAGCTTGCGCCGGTCGCAGGTGATGGTCATGGTCTTGACCACGATGTCGACCTCGCCGCGTTGCAGCGCGGTGACCCGCTCGTCCGACGACAGGATCCGGTACTCGACGTGGGACGGCGCGCCGAAGATGTCGCGGGCGATCTCGCCGGCCAGGTCGACGTCGAATCCGGTGATCTCGCCGGTGATCGGGTCGCGGAAGCTGAACAGGTTGCTGCCGATGTCGAGCCCGACGATCAGCCTGCCGCGCGCGCGGATGTCGGCGACCGCGGCGTCGGCCTCGGCCTTGGTGGGGAAGGGGCGCAGGCTGGCCGTCAGGTCGCAGTCCTGATTGGGGCCGTCGGGCGGTAGCGGCGGCTGCGGCGGCAGCTGTTCCATGCCGACCGGGGTGGGCGGCGGCAACGTCGGGACGCTGGCCACATGCAGCGATTCCGTATGCCCGCAACCCGCCAGCACGCAAACCGTGGCGGCCACGGTGCACGCCCGGCGCAGCAGGGGCAGGCGGATCATTATCGATACTCTTTCAGCCGCGGCCACAGGCCCAGAGCCACCGCGATGGCCGCCCCGAGGCTGAGCACCACGCCGCCCACCTGGGCGCCGGAGAGCCCGCTGCGCGCGTTGATGACGTCGTTGCGCAGGTGGATGCGGCCCTGGTCCATGGCCTTGACCAGCTCGTCTTCCAGCTTGTCGAACGCCGGCGTGGAATCCTCCTCGCTGCTGCCCAGCGCGACCTGGGTGGCGGCGCGGTAGTTCCCCACCGAGATGTACGAGCTGATCCGGTCATTGGCCTGACGCCAGCGCAGCAGCAGCTGGTCGGCGCCCTCGAGGT
Organism: Mycobacterium sp. 3-98; assembly: GCF_035918355.1. Classification (NCBI taxonomy): domain Bacteria; kingdom Bacillati; phylum Actinomycetota; class Actinomycetes; order Mycobacteriales; family Mycobacteriaceae; genus Mycobacterium; species Mycobacterium sp. 3-98. The sequence continues at coordinate 1,018,139 of NZ_CP142360.1, forward strand.
CCGGTTTGTCCACGGCGTCGCTGCGGGACATGTACTGGTCGAGCTGGCGGTGCATCGAGTCGATCCGCTGATAGAACGACTGCTTGCGCTTCTCCTCGTCCCCGCGGCGGATCAGCGACAGCGTCTCGTCGGCGCGCGCCTGCTGGGCGGTGATCGCGACGTTGGTGACGGTCTTGAGGGACTCCGCGGCGGTGTCCTTCGCGCTACGACTTGCCGTCGTAGAGATGGTTAGCGCAGTCCCGACCCACACCACCATGACGAGGATAGCGAGAGCGCCCACGACCAGGCCCGGGTTGATCCGGCGCCGGGTGCGCCGGGCCAGCCAGCGATGCGAGAAGGCGCCGAAGACGACGGTGGTGCCGACGACCATGATGACCGGCGCCGGAATCTGGGTCGACGCCGTGGTTTCCACGTCCACCCGCTCCGAGGTGGCCCGGTACAGCCGCGCCGCGTCGGGCAGGATCGTCGACTGCATCAGCCCCGATGCCTCTGACAGGTACGACGAACCGACCGGGTTGCCCGCCCGGTTGTTGGTTCGGGCGATCTCGATCAGGCCGGTATAGACGGCCAGCTGGGCATTGATCCGGCCCAGCAGCTGCACCTGCGGTTCGTCGGTGAGCCCGCTGGAGGCCCTGGTCACGGCCACGGCCGCGTCGGTGATGGCCTGTTCGTAGCGCTGCCGCACGGGCGGCGGTTCGGCTTCGGCGATGAACGCCGTGGCCGCGGCGGCGTCGGCCACCGACAGCGTGGTGTAGAGCCGCCCGGCCGCGAACGACAGCGGCTCGGTGTGGTTGAGCACCGTGGTGAGCACCTGTTGCCGGTGGTTGATGGTGGTCGAGGTGGCGAAGGCGCTGATCCCGCCGAGGGCCGCCAGCACGATGCCGATGGTCAGGATGCGGCCCGGCGTCGTGGAGATGAACCACCAGCGGGGATGGGCTGGTTCGGCCGGTGACCGCGATCCCTGCGGCTCGGTCGACGGGTGCGCCAGCTCAACCGTCACGTCTGATCAGCCCTCATCTCTTGGCCACTGGATTTCGCTGCACGGACCTCTATAAGCGAAGTCTAAGAGCATGTTCGGGTGGATGGGTGGAGGCCGACGCAATTGCCGACGCGCCGAAGACCGCCAAGAACCAAGTCTGCCTATCCTTGATCCGTGCAGGGCGACGGCGACGGTTGGGTGATCTCGGAGCGCGGCGCCCATTACTGGGGTCGGTACGGCGCCGCCGGTCTTTTGCTGCGCGCCCCGCAGGCCGACGGCACGCCTGCGGTGCTGCTGCAACATCGGGCGGTGTGGAGCCATCAGGGCGGGACCTGGGGGCTGCCGGGCGGGGCCCGGGACAGCCACGAGACGCCCGAGCAGACGGCGGTCCGCGAGGCGAACGAGGAGGCCGGGCTGCTCGTCGACCGGCTCGCCGTGCGCGCGACGCTGGTCACCGCCGAGGTCGCCGGGATCGGCGGCACGCGGTGGAGCTACACGACCGTCGTCGCCGACGCCGACGAGTTGTTGCACACCGTCCCGAACCGGGAGAGCGCGGAAATGCGATGGGTGGCCGAGGACGAGGTGGCCGACCTGCCGCTGCATCCGGGCTTCGCGGCCAGCTGGCAACGGCTGCGCACCGCGCCGGCGCTGTTGCCGCTGGGCCACGGCGACGAACGCCGGCAGTATCTGCCCCGCACGATCGAGGTCGAGGCCGGCGTCTTCGTGTGGTGCATGCCGGGTGACGCCGATGAGGTTCCGTCGCAGCTGAGCCGACGGATCAGCTCGCTGCTGCCAGCGCCGAACTGAGCCGCCGGGCGGCCGCCCGCGGGTCGGACGCGGCGGTGATCGCTCGCACCACCACCACGCGGCGGGCGCCGGAGTCAATCACCTCGGGCAGTCGCTGCGCGTCGATGCCGCCGATCGCGAACCACGGTTTGTCGGTCCCGAGCCCGGCGGCGGCGCGGACGAGTCCCAGGCCCGGCGCCGCGCGGTCCGGTTTGGTGGGCGTCGGCCAGCAGGGGCCGACGCAGAAGTAGTCGGCTTCGCTGACGGCCGCGGCGCCGGCCTGGTCGGCGCTGTGGCTGGAGAGCCCGAGCAGCACGTCCGGACCGACGATGTCGCGCGCGACGTCCAGCGGCAGGTCCCCCTGCCCGAGGTGCAGCACGTCGGCGCCCGCCGCGCGGGCGATGTCGGCGCGGTCGTTGACCGCGAACAGGGCGCCGTGCCGGCGGGCGGCGTCGGCCAGGATCGCGCAGGCGGCCAGTTCCTCGCGCGCCTCCAGCGGCCCGAACCGCTGCTCGCCGGCCGACCCCTTGTCGCGCAGCTGGATGATGTCCACGCCGCCGGCCAGGGCGGCGTCGGCGAACTCGGCCAGGTCGCCGCGCTCGCGGCGCGCGTCGGTGCACAGATACAGCCGCGCGGTGGCCAGGACGGAGAGTCGTCTATCCATGGGACGCTGCACACCGAGACGCTAGCGCGCTAGCGTGGAGCGCAGAGAATTACCAGACACGGGAGTCCCGGGAGCGGGGCTGAGAGTGGGCACAGCCGCGAGGACCTGCCCTTACCGTCACACCTGATCCGGATCATGCCGGCGAAGGGAGGCTCGACAATGACCGGGATGCCTTCGGGCCCACCGCTGGGGTCGCTGGCCGTCATCGGCGGCGGCGTCATCGGGCTGGCGGTGGCGCGCCGCGCCGCCCAGGCCGGCTGGTCGGTGCGGGTGCACCGCAGCGGGGAGCGGGGCGCATCCTGGGTCGCCGGCGGCATGCTGGCCCCGCACAGCGAGGGCTGGCCGGGAGAAGAGCGATTGCTGCGGCTGGGCCTGGAATCCCTGCGGTTGTGGCGCGACGGCGGTTTCCTCGACGGCCTGCCGGCCGGAGTGGTCACCGCCCGCGAGTCGCTGGTGGTGGCCGTCGACCGCGCCGATGCCGCCGACCTGCGCACCGTGGCGGACTGGTTGTCCGCTCAGGGACACCCCGTGGTCTGGGAGTCGGCCGCCCGCGACGTGGAACCCCTACTCGCGCAGGGCATCCGGCACGGCTTTCGGGCGCCCACGGAGCTGGCCGTGGACAACCGGGCGGTGCTCGACGCGCTCGAGGCGGGGTGCGAGCGTCTCGGGGTGCGGTGGGCGCCGCCGGTGCACGACCTGTCGGCGGTCGAGGCCGACGCGGTGGTGATCGCCAACGGCATCGACGCGCCGGCGTTGTGGCCCGGGTTGCCGGTGCGCCCGGTCAAGGGTGAGGTGCTGCGACTGCGGTGGCGCAAAGGCTGTATGCCGTTGCCGCGGCGGGTGATTCGCGCCCGGGTGCACGGCCGGCAGGTCTACCTGGTGCCGCGCGCGGACGGCGTGGTGGTCGGCGCGACCCAATACGAGCACGGGCGCGACACCGCCCCGGTCGTCTCGGGGGTGCGTGACCTCCTCGACGACGCCTGCGCGGTGCTGCCGGCGCTCGGTGAATACGAGCTAGCCGAGTGCGGGGCCGGGCTGCGCCCGATGACACCCGACAATCTGCCGTTGGTGCATCGCCTGGACGCTCGCACGCTGGTCGCCGCCGGCCATGGCCGGTCGGGGTTCCTGCTGGCGCCCTGGACGGCAGAACAGATCGTTTCCGAACTGGCACCGGTGGGAGCACACTAATGATCATCCTGGTGAACGAGAAAGAGGTCGACGTCGACGCGCACACCACGGTGTCGGCGCTGCTCGATTCCCTGGGCTTCCCGGACCGCGGCGTCGCCGTGGCGATGGACGACGCGGTGCTGCCGCGATCACGATGGGCGACAGAGCTTTCGGAGCTTCCCGGCGCTCCCGTGCGTCTCGAAGTGGTGACGGCGGTGCAAGGTGGCTGACTCGAAACTGACCATCGCGGACCGCAGCTTCGCCTCGCGGCTCATCATGGGGACCGGGGGAGCGAGCAACCTGGCGGTGCTGGAAGAGGCGCTCGTCGCGTCGGGCACGGAACTGACCACCGTCGCGATTCGCCGGGTCGACGCCGAGGGTGGCACCGGGTTGCTCGATCTGCTCAACCGGCTCGGAATCACGCCGCTGCCCAACACCGCGGGATGCCGCGGCGCCGCCGAGGCGGTGCTCACCGCGCAGCTGGCGCGCGAGGCGTTGAACACCAACTGGATCAAGCTCGAGGTGATCGCCGACGAGCGCACGCTGCTGCCCGACGCGGTCGAATTGGTACGCGCGGCAGAGCAATTGGTCGACGACGGGTTCGTCGTGCTGCCCTACACAAACGATGATCCCGTGCTTGCGCGCCGGCTGGAGGACGCCGGATGCGCGGCCGTCATGCCGCTGGGATCGCCGATCGGGACCGGGCTGGGCATCACCAATCCGCACAACATCGAGATGATCGTCGCCGGGGCCCACGTCCCGGTGGTGCTCGATGCCGGCATCGGCACCGCCAGCGACGCCGCGCTGGCCATGGAATTGGGTTGCGACGCCGTGCTGTTGGCCTCCGCGGTGACCCGGGCCGCCGACCCCCCCGCGATGGCCGCCGCGATGTCGGCCGCCGTCACCGCCGGCTATCTGGCCCGGCGCGCCGGGCGGATCCCGAAGCGGTTCTGGGCGCAGGCCTCGAGCCCCCAACGATGAAACGCTATGTCGCGCTGGGCAGTTCGATGGCCGCCGGTCCCGGTATCCGGCCGCGCGCCGCGGGTGCCCCGCGCTGGTCGGGCCGGTCCGCCCGCAACTATGCCCACCTGATCGCCCGGCGATACGGCTACGACCTTGTCGACGTCACCTTTTCAGGTGCGACCACCGCGAACGTGCTCGCCGAGCGTCAACGCGGCGCGCCGGCGCAAGTCGACGCCCTGGACGGTTCGGAGGGTCTGGTCACCATCACCATCGGCGGCAACGACGTCGGCTACGTACCGCTGTTGATGGCGGCCGCACTGCCGCGCCCGCTGCGGCGCGTGCCGCTGTTGGGCGACCGCATCCGCGAACTGCTCGATCCCGACGCGCGAGATCAGGCCCTCGACGCGGTGTTCGAATCGCTGTGCGCGGTGGGCCGCGCGGTGCGTCAACGATCCGCAGGGGCGCGGATCTTCTTCGTCGACTACCTGACGATGCTGCCGCCCGCGGGCACGCCTGCCCCACCGCTGTCGCCCGCGGATGCCGACCTGGGCCGGCACGTGGCCGCCACGCTGGAAAGGATGACGGCCGACGCCGCCGCGGCGGCCGGCTGCGGAATCGTCCACGCCGCCGCGGCCAGCCGCGAGCACCACGCCTGGTCGGCGGAGCCGTGGACGACGCTGCCGGCGCGCTACGGTGTTCCGCTACCGGGTCGCCCCGCACCGTTGCACCCGAATCCCGCCGGGATGTGCGCGGTAGCGGATTTGATTGCGGCTCAGCTGTAAACGTCAGCCGTTCGTGCGCCACCACTGGTAGAGCGCGTTGACGTCGGCGTTGGCCGCGGTCAGGTGACCCAGCACGTTCTTGGCGTCGGTGGTCCAGGTCAACGTCGCGTAGTTCTTGTAGGTGCCGCAGGCGATCTGGCCGCCGGTCTGGCCGTTCTGCTTCCACGTTCCCGGCGACTGCCCGGCGTCCCCGCACGCGGCCAGCGACACATCCTTGATGGTGGAACTGAAGGCAGAGCCCAGGTTCGTGCTGTTGGAGAAGAGCGCGTAGACGCCGGAGCCGGGTCCGCCGGAGTCGGGGCTCTGCCCGCAAAGCAGTTCGGCCAGTTCGCCGGTTTCGGTCAGCTCCTGCGGCTGCAGTTGTTCAGGCCGTAGCCCTTCGACAGCGAAGTCGCCAGCGTGTTCATGTCCGTGGCGCTACCGGTGTTGGGTTCGGCGACCGCGGTGGCGCTGCCCGCGAGGACCAAACCGCCCGTGAAAGCTGCGGCCGACGCGACGCGCAGCGCGGTGATCAGATGTGACATTTTGACTCCCTGCGGTTGTGGGTGGTTGATGCAGAAACCCCTTGCCCCCCAAGAAGATTGTCAACCGTTGGCGCGCCACCACTGGTAGAGCGCGTTGACGTCGGTGTTGGACGCACGCAGGTAGCTCAGCGTGTTTTTCGCGTCCGTCGTCCAGATGATCTCGGCGGCGTTTTGGTATGTGCCGCACGCCGCCTGCCCGGCGTTGGCGGCCGAACCGTCCTTGTGCCAACTGGACGGCGACTGGTTGGCGTCCCCGCACGGCGTCAGGACGTCCTCCTTGATGGTGGCCCGAAACGCGGTGGCCAGGTTCTCGGCGCTGGTGAACAGGACGTACTTGGCCTGTGCCGGTCCTTTCGGATCGGGGCTTTGTCCGCACGTGAGTACGGCCAGTTGCCTGCCGCGGTCGATGTTCTGGGCGGTGCAGTTGTTCAAGCCGTAGCCCTTCGAGAGCGTGGCCGCGAGCGTGTTGATGTCCGACGAGTTGCCGGTGCCGGCGGGGTCGGCGGCCGCCGTGACGCCGCCCGCTAACGCAAAACCGGCCGTGAGCGCCATTGCCATCGCCGTCTTCAGCGCGTTGCTGAAATCAGACATGAATGGCTCCTTAACGGCCGTTGCTAACACGGATAGTAGGGCTATGTCGTGGTAATGCAACACGTTCCGGCGGCAATTGTCTGTGTGGGCATTAGTTCGGGGCGTCGCCCGCAAAGCCCCAGGGCAACGGACCGCAGGGGCAATTCGATGCGTCGAATATCGAATGACGTTGAGGCCGGGCGACAATCGGGTCTTCGGGCCGATGCGCCGACGCCGCCGATGCGCCGCGGCCGTCGTTGCGCGGATCGGATTTTTTCATTGCTAGTGCCGACGCGACGCCGAGCGGGTATGGTTAGCACCGCTTTACGCCAGCTAACTTCTCTGAGTGGAGAATCCATGACACAACCGCCGCCCCCGCCGCCGCCGCCCGGTTACCCGCCGCAGCAGCCGGCCGCCCAAGCGCCGAACAACTATCTGGTGTGGTCGATTCTGGTGACCCTGTTCTGCTGCCTTCCGTTCGGGATCGTGGCGATCGTCAAATCCAGCCAGGTCAACGGGTTGTGGGCGCAGGGCCGCTACGCCGAGGCGCAGGCATCGGCCGAGAGCGCCAAGAAATGGGCGATCTGGTCGGCGGCCATCGGCGTCGTCGTCGGCATCATCTACGTCATCTTGATGTCGGTCGGCGCGCTGAACACGAACACGAACGCGGCGCTCGCCGCGATGTTCTAAGCCCGGATCTCGATGTTGGTGACCCGCCGGGGGGCGGCGCACGCGGGTCTGGGTGCACCACTAGTGGTGGCCGCATCCACGACGTTGATGTGCGCCGCCATCTGGGCGGGTGACCCGACCACCCCGAACGGCCCGCTGCCGGTATGCCCCACCAAGGCGTTGTTGGGGATCGACTGTCCCGGTTGCGGCAGCCTGCGCATGCTGTATTCCCTCATGCACGGCAATGTGTTGGCGGCCGCCAGGTTCAACGCTCTGGGCCTGGCGGCGGTCGTGCTGCTGGTGTGGGCGTACCTGGCCTGGACCTACGGACACGTGGTGGGCCGGCGGGTCCGCAGTTGGCAACACCGCCGCTGGGCCGCCGCGGTGACACTGTCATTGGTGCTGGCGTGGTTCGTGGTGCGCAACATTCCCTTCGCCCCCTTCACTGCGCTGTATGTCTGATCCCGACGTGTCCTGATCCCGCCCGCTCGGACCGCGGTCTAACCTGGGCGCGATGGTGAACAAACTCGCGACGTTGCCGGCGGCGCTCGCCGTGATCGCCCTGACCGCATTCTCGACCGGTTGCTCCCACCGGTCCGGCTCGGAGCAAACGACGGGTGCGGCCGAGTTCGCGTCCGCGCTGAAGGGCAAGGTGACGACCGACGCCATGATGGCCCACCTGTCCAAGCTGCAAGACATCGCCAACGCAAACAACGGCACCAGGGCGGTGGGGACCCCCGGCTACGAAGCCAGTGTCGACTATGTGGTGAATACCTTGCGCGACAGCGGTTTTGATGTGCAGACGCCCGAGTTCTCGGCGCGAGTGTTCCATGCCGAGAAGCCGGAGCTGACCGTCGGCGGCAGGCCGGTGGAGGCGCGCGCGCTGGACTTCAGCCTGGGAACCCCCCCGGGCGGGGTGAGCGGGCCGCTGGTCGCCGCGCCGGCGAACAGCTTGGGCTGTGCGGCCGCCGACTACGGCGATCTCCCGGTGCGGGGCGCGGTGGTGCTCGTCGATCGCGGCACCTGCCCGTTCGCTCAGAAGGAAGACGCCGCGGCGCAGCGCGGGGCCGTGGCGATGATCATCGCCGACAACGTCGACGAAGAACAGATGGGCGGCACGCTCGGGCCGACCACCGAGGTGAAGATCCCGGTGCTCAGCGTGACGAAATCCACCGGGGTGCAGCTGCGCGGCCAGCCGGGGCCCACCACGATCAAGCTCGATGCCAGCGCGCAAAGCTTCAAGGCCCGCAACGTGATCGCACAGACCAAGACCGGTTCGGACGCCAACGTGGTGATGGCGGGGGCGCACCTGGACAGCGTGCCCGAGGGGCCCGGGATCAACGACAACGGATCGGGAGTGGCGGCGGTGCTGGAAACCGCTGTGCGGCTGGGCAGTTCGCCGCCGGTGCACAACAAGCTGCGATTCGGCTTCTGGGGTGCGGAGGAACTCGGGCTCATCGGGTCGCGGAACTACGTCGAGTCGCTGGACCTGGCCGCGCTCAAAAACATTGCGCTCTACCTCAACTTCGACATGCTGGCATCGCCGAACCCCGGCTATTTCACCTACGACGGGGACCAATCGCTGCCCATGGACGCCCGCGGCAAGCCGGTGGTCCCCGAAGGCTCGGCCGGCATTGAGCGCACGCTGGTCGCTTACCTGAAGTCGGCCGGCAAGACCGCGCAGGACACCTCCTTCGACGGCCGGTCCGACTACGACGGATTCACCCTGGCGGGCATCCCCGCCGGCGGCCTGTTCTCCGGCGCCGAGGGGAAGATGTCCGCGGACCAGGCCAAGCTGTGGGGCGGGACGGCGGACCAACCGTTCGACCCCAACTACCACCAAAAAGGCGACACCCTCGACCACATCGACCGCACCGCGCTGGGAATCAACGGCGGCGGGGTGGCCTACGCGCTCGGGTTCTACGCACAGGACCTCAGCGGACACAACGGGGTCCCGGCGATGGAAGACCGCGTCCGGCACGTCCTCGCCAAGTCATGAATCCCCGCTGGGGTGCAACGCTGTTGCTGATCGCGGCGCTCGTGGCCGGGTGTTCGTCGACGCGGCCCGCCCCGCACGCCGCGACACCCGACCTCGGGCACGGCCTCGCCAAAAAGATCACCGTCGAGGGCATGGTCACCCATCTGCGCGCCCTGCAGGACATCGCCAACGCCAACGGCGGCAACCGCGCGGACGGCACGCCGGGCTTCAACGCCAGCGTGGACTACGTCGCCAAAGCGCTGCGCGACAAGGGGTTTGACGTGCAGACGCCGCAGTTCGACCGGTTGTACACCGTGTCGATGGGTAAGCCGTCGCTGACCGTCGCGGGCCGCACCTATCCCGTCGACCAGGCCTCGCTGCTGGTGCAAACGCCGCCCGGCGGCCTGACGGGGCAACCGATCCGGCCGGCACAGCCATCGGGTTGCGCCGCCCACGACTACCCGGCCGCGATGCCCAAGGGCGCGATCGCCGTCGTCGACGACACCCGCTGCTCGGTCGTTGACAAGCAGAACGCCGCGCTGGCCAAGGGGGCGAGCGGGCTCATCGTGCTGAGCGCCCCCACCGGGCGAGGGGCGCCGCCCAAGTTGTTCAGTCCCGGTTATTTCAAGCAGCTGACCGTGCCGGTTGCCGTCGTCAACCCGTACGGCGCCTCCGCGCTGACCGGTGTGACCGCACCGATCCGCCTGGTGCTCGACGCCGTCAACACCAAGATCACCTCCCGAAATGTCGTGGCACAGACCAAGACCGGTTCTCCGCACGACGTCGTCGTGGTGGGTGCGCAGCTCGACGGTTCACGCGCCGGACCCGGCATCAACGACGACGGCTCCGGGGTCGCCGCGGTGCTCGAGACGGCGCGTCAACTGGGACCGCTGGCCCCGGTGAACAACGCCGTGCGGTTCGTGTTCTGGGGTGCCGAAGCCGAGGGGCTGAACGGGGTCATGGATTACGTGTTCGGCATGGACCGTGATCAGCTCAACGACATCGCGCTCTATCTGAACTTCACCATGCTGGGCTCGCCCAACGCGGGTTTCTTCACCGACGACGGCGATCAATCCGGCCCGCCCGGACCCGGAGTCTTCGCCGCGGACGTCCCCGAAGGCTCGGCGGGCATCGAGCGCACGCTGGCCGGCTATCTGAACCTGGCCGGCAAGCGTCCCGCGGACATGCCGCTGAATTCCCGGGCCGACTACCACCCCTTCATGGTCGCGGGCGTGCCGATCGGCGGACTGACGACCGGTTCCTCCCAGACGAAGACCACCGTGCAGGCGCGCTTGTGGGGCGGCCAGGCCGGCGTGCCGTTCGATCCGAACTTCCAGAGCCCGCGCGACACCGTCGACAACATCAACCGGGAAGCCTTGGGGATCATGGGTTCTGGCGTCGGTTTCGCGGTCGGCAGCTACGCCGAGTCCATCGGCGGGGTCAACGGCGTGCCGTCACACGACAAGAGGCATCGCACCCGAATGCCGTAGGGGCGTTTTGTCGGACACTGCAAAATAATGCGCTGCGCCAAGCGCTATATCGCTCGCGGGAGTTTAGCAGGCGTCCGCGATCCCAGCAGCAGAATCATCGAACTCCTTTCCTGAGAACACAAGAGCTTTCACTATCAAGCCGGATCGCCCACCGAGCCCGCGCGTATCGATTAAGCTCTCGCCCTACCAGTAGCAGGCGAGGGACGAACCAGATGGAAATACTTGTCACGGGGGGCGCAGGCTTTCAGGGAAGTCATCTATGCGAGTCGCTACTGGCCGACGGGCATTGGGTCACCGTCCTGAATACGTCGTCGAAGAGCGCGAACCGAAACACCAATGACTTTCGTTCGCACCCGCGAGCGGCCTTTATCTCCGGCTCGGTGACCGACGGCGAAACTGTCCATCGCGCGGTGCGGGAGCACCACGTCGTTTTTCATCTGGCCGCCAATATCAACGTGGACCAGTCTTTGGGTGATCCAGAGAGCTTTCTCGAAACCAACGTCATGGGTACCTACCGCGTGCTCGAGGCGGTAAGGCGCTATAAGAACCGGTTGATCTACGTGTCAACCTGCGAAGTGTACGGCGACGGACACAATCTGCGGGACGGCGAGCTTCTCGACGAGACAGCTGAGCTCAAACCGAACAGCCCCTACGGCGCCTCCAAGGCGGCGGCGGATCGGTTGTGCTACTCCTACTACCGCTCCTATGGGCTTGACGTCACGATCGTTCGGCCATTCAACATCTTCGGGGTGCGCCAGAAAACCGGGCGCTTCGGTGCGCTGATTCCACGACTCGTCCGGCAGGCCATCAACGGCGAAAACCTGACGATCTTCGGCGACGGTTCGGCAACGCGCGACTACCTGTACGTCAGCGATATCGTGCGCGCATACAACCTGGTATTGGAAAACAGCGCGCTTCGTGGGCGGGCGATCAATTTCGCGAGCGGCATAAACACACGGGTGAAAGACATCGTCGAATATGTCGCCGGAAAGTTCGACGCCAAAATCGAACGTCGCGAAGCACGCGCCGGCGAAGTCGCTCGTTTCCCCGCCAACATCGACTTCGCGAAAAGCCTCGGATTCAAGCCCGAAGTCGGTATCTGGGAAGGCATCGACCGCTACATCCAATGGGCCAAGGATCAGCCACAATACTCCTACCAACAAGACGGGGTCAGCGGCGTCTTGTCGCCCCTATGAGTCCGGCGATTACCGATCTTTCAAAAAGTGCATCTTGCCCAGCACATCGCCGTTAGGCTGGTGAAAGCTTCCATCCCACAAATGGCTCGGTGTTACGTGTTCGCGGAGCAAGGACCTTGAAGTGAACAGTCCGGCTGAAGTGTCGATGCGTGGCGGCGAGTTTGATGGTGAGTTTTTGACGTCGCTGCGCCAGGAGGTCGACGCGTGGAGTGCGCATGACGCGCTGGCGCAGCTGGTTGCGATGTTCGGCGGAGTTTTCCCGCGGCACGCCAACCTGGCAGCCCGGTTGGCCGCCCTGGACGAGTTCAGTGAGGTATGGGATTACCGGGGCCGTGCGAGGGCGCGTCGGGGCGGAGAGCAGGTGCGGTGCCAAGACGCCGACGGCGGGGCGCGGTGGATGATCCCGCGCCTGGACCTGCCGGACCGGCAACTCGACACGATCACGACGCTGGCGCAACAGCTTGGCCTTACCGACGAATCACGGCGCACTGACGCAACGTTCGACTACATGCTGGTGATCGGCACCGGACGCTACTCGAACATGCTTCGGGCCCGGTGGGCGCGGAATCTGGCCGCCGAGAATCGCGTCGGTCATATCGTGCTGGCCGCCGCTTCTCGGCAGCTATTGCCGTCCGAACACGACGCGGCCGCGTCCTGCGCGCCGGGCGCGCGTACCGAATTCGAGTTGTTGGCGGCCGCTGCGACCGACGCGTTCGGGGTGGATACCCGCGAAGCGGTACGGCATGGGCGGCAGCGAGTCGGCGACCCGCATCGGGGCCAGATGGTCTGGCGCTTCAGCGAAGACAGCAACGACGTCGGGCTACCCATCACACTGCTCGAGGCGCCGTCGCCGGACCCCAACAACCGCCGCGCCACCTCCGCGGATACCTTCACCTTTACCGCGCGGAGCCTGGATATGCAGCGATCGAGTTGCCTACTGGTGACCGGTCAGCCGTTCGTCCCCTATCAGAACTTTGACGCGCTGCGAACTCTGACCCTGCCGTTCGGAATTGGCATCGAGACGGTGGGCTTCGGCATCGACCGCTACGAAGGACTGCACGACATGGACCTGCAGCATCCCGCCAAACTGCTGCAGGAGGTCCGCTCGACGATCCGGGCCGGCCGCAGCCTGCTGGAACGCGTCGAGGCCGCCCAACTCACCGCTACCCGTCGGCGGTGATTGTGCACGGTGTGGCGGGCGGGTAGTTGCCCGATACCGCGCGCAGCCGCCCCGGTGGCGGCCAGGGCCGCAGGCCCATGTTGCCCAGAAGGCGCAGCGGATTGACGTGTGCGCCCCGAACCCGCGTCTCGAAATGCAGGTAGCCGTCGGCTGATTGACCTTCCGCGCCGATGCTGCCGATTTGGGTTCCCGCATTGATTCGATCACCGACCGCGATGTGCGTGGCGTCACCTGGCCGAAACACGTAGCGGATTTCGGAGTCGCCGTCCGAGATGGTCACCGAGCAAAGGTGATCGACTTCGCCTGTGCGGCAAACAGTTCCGGATATGACTGCGTAGATCGGGCTACCGGGGTCAGCGGCGAAGTCGACCCCGGGATGGAAACCGTCCGCGCGGGGTCCGTATCCGCGCCCGATCGCGCGTGGCTCCGCCTCGATCGGCAGGCGCGCCCCCGGCTCGGTCCGGTCGAAGTCGCCACGCACCCGCCGCCGGTAGTCCGCTTTGAGGAGGTCGACCTCGTCGAGTGCGTAGCCGAACAGCAGGGATCGGTCATAGGCCACACCGAAGTTGTGCCGAAAATCGGGATCCAGCCGCATGTAGTGCCTGACGCGTGCGATCCGTTCCTCCAGCGTCGACCAGCCGTTGTGCGTCAAGCGGATTCCGTCCAGCCGCCCTATCCGGCCGTGGTCGGTGATGTTGGCCGGCCAGTGCGAATTGTGCATCAACTTGGAGCCCGCATACAGGCCCGGGTACCAACGCCAAAACGGCCCGCGCAGCGCCTCGGCGGTGCCCATCACCGGCACCATGTCCGGGTAGTCGGGATCATCCCAGCGGGAAACCATCGGACACATCAGCGCCGCCACGTCCTGCGGTGTCCGGGCAAGCACTTCACGGATGTCGACGTCGATCTGGAAAACCCAGTCGGCGTCGACCATCACCATCCAGTCCGGGCGACAGAAATCGGCCATCCGGTAGAGCAGATCCAGGCCGGTGGACTCGGGGATCAACCATGGCGTGGACGGTAGATCCGCCCGGGCGCGAACAACATTGGTGACCGCGGGATGGTTCGCGAGAATCGCGGCGGTGTCGTCGGTGCTGCGGTCGTCGATCGCGTAGATCTCGTCACTGAAGGCGGCCAGCGAGTCCAAGGTATCGGCCAAGGTTTCCCCGGCATTGTGCGCGCGCGTTACCGCCAGAATCCGCATCCTGCTGTCCTCTACATCGCGTCTATCACGCGAGAACCGAAATGTAGTAGCTGGGCTTGTCGGAAGGCGGGCGGTGATTGCCGGGCATCGCGGGCAGGCCGTGATCGGCCAGCAGCTGCGCGGCCGTGGTCCCCACCGAGCGCCAACCGTGGTTGTCGAGGTAGTCGGAAACGTCGCTGCGGGCCCCGGAATAGTTCAGCGACCAGATGTCGAGATGGAATCCATGGTCGCGCCAGCTGCGAGTCGCACCGCGGATGATCTCTTCGACCCGCTGGGAGTCCAGATCCGACGATCCCACGAACGTCTCCATGGCCATCTGGCTTTCCGACGCGCTGAGATGGGTGACGTTGTCCAGCAGGCGATCCTGGGCTTCCGGGGGCAGATAACCGAACAGTCCTTCGGCGATCCAGGCGGTCGGTTGCGCCGGGTCGAATCCGCTACGCAGCAGCGCGGCCGGCCAGTCGTGGCGCAGGTCGGCCTGCACCATCCGCAGATGTGCCGTCGGCTCGGCGCCCAGCTGTGCCAGGGTTTCGGCCTTGAATGCCAGCACATCCGGTTGATCGATCTCGTACACCGTCATCCCGGGCGGCCACGACAGTCGGTAGCCGCGCGCGTCCAGGCCGGACGCCAGGATCACCGCCTGTCGGATTCCGGTGGCAGTGGCGTCCGCCAGGAACTGATCGAAGTAGCGGGTGCGGGCCACCAACTCGGTTGTCATTCGCTGTAGACCCCACGCCGCCTCGGGATCGTCGACGTCGGACGCGCGGAGCTCTCCGGTGGCCCATCTGATGAGGAATTCGATACCCACCGCGCGGACCAACGGTTCGGCGAACGGGTCCTCGATCAACGGCTCGGCCGAATTGGTGGCTCTGGCACGGCCTGCGGCCACCAGCGTTGCGGTTGCGCCGACATGGCTGGTCAGATCCCAGCTATCGTCGTCTCTCCGCACCGCCAATCCTCCCTTTTCGCTCGCGCCGCCACCCCCGGGAATTCGTCGACCAATCCGAACCTTTTCCTCCGCCGTTCCGCACCACTCTGGCCAAAGAATCGCATACAAACGAGGTGTTGGGTGGCGCTATTCGCCCGAAACTCAATGAGCCGAGGGCGACTGGACCGATTGGCAACGGGCGCCGCCCTGCTCGCGAACCTCCGGAGTATGTGGGAACCCGGATATCGGGAGTCCGCAATCGCGCCAACGCGAACCGACGTCAACAAACGCAGGTCGACAACCACCACATTGGCGCGCACGCAGACCGTGGATGCTGATGAGGTGCACGACGAGCTAGGCGGCCGGGTGGTGTGAACGAATCCCGTTATGCCCCAGCCTGTTTGATCGCCAGCACTGTCCGGGCTAGTTGTTTGTCGGTGGTGGTTGGGGTTGGAAGGGTCATACCACCACCAGTCGGCGCGCTCCCCGGTAGGACCGGGGCAGGGTGGCACCGCGGGCGGGGGTCGGGTGGGTGGGTGTGCCAGTGATCCCGGGCTCAGGATTTGGCCGGCCTCGCCGGTGACCACGAGAGCGTCTGCGGGTCCGGTGATGGTGATCAGGCCACGGTGGTGCAACCGGTGGTGATAGGGGCAGACCAGCACCAGGTTGGCCAACTCGGTGGGGCCGCCGTCTTCCCAGTGCCGGATGTGGTGGGCGTGCAAACCACGGGTGGCCCCACAACCGGGCACCGCGCACATGGTGTCACGGTGCTCGAGCGCGCGGCGCAGCCGCCGATTGATCACCCGCGTCGCCCGGCCGGCACCGATGACCTCGCCGTGGCGTTCGAACCAGACCTCACAGGTGGCATCACAGGTCAGGTAGCGGCGTTCGGCATCGGGCAGCAGCGGACCCAGATGCAGCGCGGCGACGCGCTGCTCGATGTCGAGGTGTGCCACGACGGTGGTGTGCTGGCCATGCGGGCGGCGGGTGGCCTCGGCGTCCCAGCCCGCCTCGACCAGGCGCATAAACGCGTCGGCGGTGGTAGGCAACGGCGGCACCTGAGCACCGGCGTGCTCGCCATTGTCGTGATCGCGCTTCCACTCGGCGATCAGCGCATCACGATGAGACGCCAACGCCGCGTCGAACTTCGCCGCGTCGTGGTGCGGAAGTTTGATCCGGTAACAGCTGCCCGCGTCGTCGGTGGTCGTGGTGATCGAACGCTCGGGCCCAGGATCGGGGCGAGGTTCGGGTTGCGGTCGCGGTTCCAGCTTGACCGCGGTACGCAACTGGTTCACCGTGGCGACCGCGGCCAGCTGCGCGTAATGCTCATCAGATCCCTCGCCTGCGTGTGCGGCGATCACCCCAACCTGATCGGCCGACAGGCGACCCTCTCGCAGGCCGGCGGCGCAGCGGGGAAACTCCGTCAGCCGGCCAGCAATCGCGGCCAGCGTGTGCGCGTTTGCCGACGAACACCCCAGCTTCCAGGCCACCAACGCCGGCACCGAGCGCGCCCCGGTCACACCGCACAATTGGTCGCGGTCGATCTCGGCCACGATCTCCACAATGCGCCCGTCGATCGCATTGCGCTGACCACTCAACTCCGCCAACTCCTCGAACAACACCTCAAGGCGGTCACTCGCAGTGACCACCACGGCCTCAGCGGACGCGATCGACGACATGACCACATCATCACAGCCACCACCGACAAAACCGGGCCGCCAATCCCGATACGTGAGCCAAGTCAGGCCAGAGCGCCGCTGATGAAGAGGGTGTCGTCGTCGTCTGGAGCGGGCGCATCGAGGCCGCTGCGCCGGAACAGTTCTGCCAGCGGCACACCTTCGAGCTGCCAGCCCTTGGCGCCGAGGTAGTCGAGGGCGTGGTTGCGCTGGCCGGTGTAGACCAAGGAAGCCAGGTCGATGTCGACGCCATGGTCGCGGAACGGGTTGGAGATCGTCCGCGCTCGCTCGGCGTCGAAATCCACGATGCTGGTGACGAATTCGGTGGCTACCCTGCTTCCTGACGCGCTGAGTGCCGTGATGTTGTCGAACAGCCGGTCCTGGTCTTCTGGCCTCAGATACATCAGTAACCCCTCGGCCAGCCACGCCGTCGGTGCCGCCGAGTCAAGGCCGGCGGCGCGCACCGCCGTCGGCCAATCCGCGCGCAAGTCGACGGACACGGCGCGCAGCGTCGTCAACGATCGGGCGCCGAGGCCGGCCAAGGTCGTCGCCTTGAACTCCATCACTTGTGGTTGGTCGATCTCGTACACCACCGTCCCGGTCGGCCACGGCAGACGGTAGGCCCGGGTGTCCAACCCGGACGCGAGGATCACCACCTGTCGAATCCCGCGGCCGGTGGCGTTGAGGGCGTAGTCGTCAAAGTACTTCGTGCGGACCGCGTTTCCGTCGACCATCGCCCGGGCCACGGCCGGTGAGACGTCGGCGATCGCCGACATGTCGAGCTCGCCGTCCATCATCTTGGTGAACAGATCCAATCCCACCGCACGGACCAGAGGTTCGGCGAACGGATCGTTGATCAAACCGCGCGGATCCTTGGTGGCCATCGCGCGCCCGGCCGCGACAATCGTCGCGGTGACGCCGACGCTCGACGCCAGATCCCAGCTGTCGTCGTCGGTGCGCGGCATCAGGCCACCTTAGCCGCGGCCTCGTCGTCGGCTGTCCGCGTTGGGTGGATTCATCGGTGCGGTGCTATTGGCGTCGGAACAGGCGCCCATGCAGGGTGCAGAACCAGGCGATGTTGCCGTCCGCTCCGCGGACGAAGTTGGACCGACTGCCGGTGGGTTTGCCGTCGGGTCCGATGTCGATCCCGTAATCGGGCCGGTAAAAGGCGAGCCCCAATTCGGCGGTATCCGGGCCGTCCGGGTTGGCATCAGTCAGGGTTCCGGCGAGCTGGCCGTCCCTCGCCCGGAATTCGATGACCGTATGCTCGAGACTGCCATTTTGCGAGACTTGCCCGGCGACGTACCGGCCCTCGTAGGGCGCCAGGTCGGCGGGGCCGAGGCGTTGCGGTGCGGCGGGCAGGTTGTTGATTCCGGCGAATCTTCGCAACGCCCAGTCGCGGGCGAAAAGATCGTTGATCAGATGAAATCCGCCGTCGGAGTTGGTGAGTACGGTCATGGCGAAGTCGCGATCGGGCACCATGAAGAAACCGGAACGTTGCCCCTTCCAGGTACCGCCGTGCTCGACGATGGTCACATTCTCCGCGGACGGCCGCAGCATCCAGGTCACCCCCATCCCGGTCAGCTCGACCCAAAGCGTTCCGCCCGCGCCCGGGTTCGAGCGCATCGCCTCCAGCGACCGTCGGCTCAGAATCTGCTCGCCGTTCGGCGCCCTGCCGTCGCCGAGGTGGAACCGCGCGTAGCGCAGCTGATCTCGCGCCGTGGACATCAACCCACCGGTGGGATTACAGCTGCGTGGAAAAGCCCAAAACTCGCTTTCGACAATGGATCTTCCGCCGACCACGGCGTGCGGCGCCGCCACATTCAGACCGATGATCTGGTCGGAGAAGTAGTGGGTGTGGGCCAGCTGCAGCGGATCAAGTACCAACTTCTGCACGGCAGACTCGTAGGTTGTTCCCGTGACAAGCTCGATGATGCGCCCCGCCACCACGAGGCCCGAATTGTTGTACGCGAACGCGGTTCCCGGAGCCGTCAGCTGCGGTAAGTGTGTCATCGCGTCGACGTAGCGCGCCACCGCGTCATCGCCACGCCCAAAGTCCTGGCCGTTGCGGCCATCCCAGCCCCCGGTGTGATTGAGCAGCTGACGGACGGTCACCGTGGCGCCCACCGACTCGTCGGCCACCGCGAAGTCGTGGATGTAGCGGCGCACGGGTGAATCCAGGTCTACCTTGCCCTGCTCGACCAGGCGCATCATCGCGGTTCCTGTGAAAGTCTTTGTGGTGGAACCGATTCGGAAGACCGTGTCGCCGTCGACAGGCAACGGATGGTCGACATTGGTAACCCCGTAGCCCTTGACGAATTCTTGGCCGTCGACCCAGATAGCAACCGCGACGCCCGGAATCGCGTAGGCGTCCATGCCGGCGTTGATCTTGGCATCGAGTTCGTCGAACGTCACGCCAAGGTCCGCGCGCTGAGCGGTTTCAACCACTGCAGCGGCGATTTCGCGCGGCGGTCGATCCGAATGGCTTTGTGGTGTCTTCGGTCTTCAGTGGCACCGTCCACATGACCGTCAATATAGCCGGGCTTACGTAACCATCGCGAGGCCTTCGACACGCCGAGCCGTCAGCCGAAGGCGACGGCGAGCCACCGCCTTTCTAGCGCAGCCGCGTCCTGCCGGGGTTTGCTGGGTCTCTCGATTTCGCCCGCCGCGGACAGTCGGCACCTCTAGAATGAGTCCCCTTGGTGCTGCCGTGTCGCCGGTCGGGATGAGGTTGGTCATGAATAGCCATGCGCTCAGGTCGGCACTGGTCTGGGCGGCGGCGGTGCTGGTGGTGGCCGGCTGCACGACATTCGTCGACGGGCGCGCGCTGTCGATGCTCAACGACCCGTTCCTGGTGGGCGGGCTGCCCGCGACCAACGGGCCCAGCGGGATCCGCTCGAACGCACCCAGCCCCACCGGCAAGGTTCTCAACACCGACAACGGACCCATCGACAGGTTGGCGTTGCTCTCGGTCAACGACATCGAGGACTACTGGCAGTCGGCGTACAGCCGATCGCTCAAGGGCACCTTCGCTCCCGTCAGCAAGATGGTGTCCTACGACTCCAACGACCCGAGCAGCCCGATCGTGTGCCACAACGACACCTACAAGCTCGTCAACGCCTTCTACACGTCGCGCTGCAACCTGATCGCCTGGGACCGCGGCGTGTTCATGCCCGTCGCGCAAAAGTACTTCGGCGACATGTCCGTCACCGGCGTGCTCGCCCACGAATTCGGGCACGCGTTGCAGCAGATGGCGAAGCTGGTGACCAGACGGGACCCGACCATCGTCCACGAACAGCAGGCCGACTGCTTCGCCGGTGTCTATCTGTTCTGGGTCGCCGACGGCAAGTCGCCGCGCTTCACGCTGAGCACCGCCGACGGCCTCGACCACGTGCTGGCCGGAATCATCACCACGCGCGACCCGGTGATGGACAGCGAGACCGAGAACGACGACGCACACGGCTCGGCCCTGGACCGGATCAGCGCCTTCCAAATGGGTTTCCTCACCGGCGCCTCGGCGTGCGCGGCGATCGACCGCAGGGAGATCGAGCAGCGCCGCGGCGATCTGCCGAACGCCCTGCGGGTCGACTTCAGCACCGGAACGCCGGAGACCGGCGAGGTCCCGATCAACCAGGACACCCTGTCGACCCTGATGGAACTGCTGGGCAAGATCTTCGCCCCGGCCAATCCGCCGGTGCTGTCCTACCAGCCCGCCAATTGCCCGGACGCCAAACCCACCCCACCGGCGTCCTACTGTCCGGGCACCAACACCATCGCGGTCGACCTGCCCAAGCTCGCCGTCATGGGCAGGGTCGCCGACGAGAGCGAACAGTCCCTGCCGCAAGGCGACGACACGGCCCTGTCCCTCGTGATGTCGAGATACGCACTGGCGGTGCAGCATGAGCGCGGCCTGCCGATGCAGAGCCCGTGGACCGCGCTGCGCACCGCATGCCTGACCGGCGTCGCGCACCGCAAGATGGCCGAACCCATCGAGCTGCCCTCGCACAACCAATTGCAGCTCACCGCCGGCGATCTCGACGAAGCGGTCGCCGGGCTACTCACCAATCACCTGGTGGCCAGCGACGCGGACGGCACCAGCGTGCCCGCCGGCTTCACCCGCATTGCCGCGTTCCGTGGTGGCGTGACCGGCAACGCGGACGCGTGTTACTCCCGTTATCCGGGATAACGAAAGACTCCGCGGATCAGCCTATTTCGGCGAGCCGGGGAATCACCTCGTCACCCAGGCGGCGGACGAACCCGACCGGGTCCGGGTTGCCCGGCAGCGGGCCGACATTGATCATGTCCACACCGAGCCTGGCGTAGCGTTCCGCGGTCTTCAGGTACTCGTCGATGTTCTCGAACGGGTCCGTCGTCGCGAGACCGCCGGACGTCTTACGAATGTCGGCGGGGTTCCTGCCCACGGCGTCGCAGTGCCGGTGCAGCACGTCGATCTTGTGCTCGAGCTCCTCGACGTCATTCGACATGCTGTTCCAGATGTCGGCATACTGCGCGACCAGGCGCAGCGTCTTCTTCTCGCCATCCCCGCCGATCAGGATCGGGGGACGCCGAATCGGTTGCGGCACACAGATCGTCTCGGCCAGCCGATAGTGCGCGCCTTCATACGGGCCGTCGTCGTCACTCCACATCTGCCGGCAGATCTGCAACGTCTCCTCGAGCATTTCGAAGCGCGCGCTCAGCGGCGGATACGGAATGCCCAGCGCGGTGTGCTCACGCTCGTACCAGGCCGCACCCAGCCCCAGCATCGATCGGCCTTGCGACAACACGTCCAGGGTGGTGACCGTTTTGGCCAACACGCCCGGGTGGCGGTAGGTGACCCCGGTGACCAGCAGGGTCAGGTCGATCGTGGCGGTCTGGGCGGCCAAGAACCCCAGCGACGTGTAGCCCTCGAGGAACGGGTCCTGGGCCGGGCCAAGCTCTTCCATTTGGAAGAAGTGATCGGCCAGGGTGAACAACGTGGCGCCGCTCTGCTCGGCGGCCTTGGCCGCGTCGGCCAGCGTCGGGCCCAGTCGCGCCGGGTCTCCGGGTAGAAAGTCGATGAAGTGCAATCCCAATTCCATTGCGATGACGCCCCTTTCTCAGTGTTCGGTCAAGCGCTCGAGTAGCGACAGCGCGTCGACGATGACGCGCCGCTCCGCCTCGGTGTAGCGCTCCTGGATGGTCCGGGCCAGCCATTCCTCCCGGGCCCGACGGTCGCTCTCGGCGCGCTTTCTCCCCGCCGGGGTCAGCGAGACCACCTGTCGCCGACCATCGTTCGGGTCCGGGGAGCGTTCGATGAGCCCCCGCTGCCCCAATCCGGCCAGGATGGTGGCCATCGACTGGGGACGCACCTGTTCCGCGCCGGCCAATGCGCTGGCCGACGACGGCCCCTCCTTCCAAAGCCTCGTGAGCACCGCCATCTGCGACGGTGTCAAACCGTCGACCGCGATGTCCTTCAACCGGCGCCGCAGCCGGCTGAACACCACCCGGATATCGCGTGCCGCCGCTGCCGCGGAGTCGCTGATGCCATCCACGGCACCACTCTAAATTAGACAGCCAAAACTGTCCAGTTCAGACTGTCTATTCCCGGCCGAGCAGCTGTAGCGCGGCATCTACGGCCAGGGCCGGGACGTTCAGCGTCTTGGACCGCAGATCGTGTCGGGCGCTGGCGATCTCGACGACGGCGGTCGTTCCGCCGATCAGCGCGGCCGCGGTGCGCAGCTCGTCGGGCGTGCCGAAGGGATCCGAGGTTCCGTGGGTGAACACCGTCGGCACCGTGATGTCGGGCAGATGCTCGGTGCGCAGGCGCTCCGGCTTGCCCGGCGGGTGCAGCGGGTAGGAGAACAGCGTCAGCACGTCCACCGGGGCCTCGCCGGCGGCAACCACCATGGATGTCTGCCGGCCGCCGTAGGAATGCCCGCCGGCGATCAGCGGCCCGGGGGCGAGGTCGCGGCACACCGTGATCGCCTCGACGATGCCGGCGCGATCGGTGACGGCCGACCCGGATGGCGGGCCGGTCGGGCGCCGGCGGCGGTAGGGCAGGTTATAGCGCACCGCCAGCCAGCCCCGTTGGGCCCATTCGTCGCAAACCTGTTGCAGCAGTGAAGAATCCCGGTTACCACCGGCGCCGTGGGTCAGAACCACTACCCCTTCTGGGCGACTTGCATCGTCCGGTTCGTGCGCGATGCCCGCGATCTGATCGAGGGGGCGAGCCATCATGACAGCCTAAACAGCGGCGAGACGGGGCCGTGGCCGTGGCCCAGGGGATAGGAGGCACGCAGAGATTCGGTGACCCACCGCTTCCCGAAACCGACCGCTTCCGGCACGGTGAAGCCGTGCGCGAGCGCGCAAGCCGCCGCGCTGGCCAGGGTGTCCCCGCCGCCGTGGTCGTTGCCGGTCGCGATCCGCTCCGCGTCGAACTCGTGGTAGGAGGTGCCGTCATAGAGCAGGTCACAGCTGCGGTCCGACGAGCGCAGGTGGCCGCCCTTGACCAACACCCACCGCGGGCCGAGCGCATGCAGGGCCTTGGCCGCTGCCCGCTGCGACGCCGGGTCCACGACGTCGATGTCCACCAGCAGCCTTACCTCGTCGAGGTTCGGCGTCACCAGCGTGGCCAACGGAAACAATTGATTCCGAAGCGAATCCAGGGCCGCCGGCGCCATGAGCGCGTCGCCGTGCATGGAGGCCGCCACCGGGTCGACGACGAGCGGGACGGTCAGTCCGAGCCGGCGCCACGTGGTGGCGACGGTGTCGATGATGCGTGGCGACGCGAGCATCCCGGTCTTGGCGGCCTGGATGCCGATGTCGCCGACCACCGCCTCGATCTGGCCGGCGACGACGTCATCGGGAATCTCGTGAAAGCTCTTGACTCCCACGGTGTTCTGCACGGTCACCGCGGTCACGGCGACGCACGCATGCACACCCAACAGCGCCATGGTGCGCATATCGGCTTGGATGCCCGCGCCGCCCCCGGAGTCCGACCCGGCGATGGACAACACCCGCAGGGGCGTCGTGCCCGGCGCGGGCAGCGGCAGGAAACTCACTGTTCTGGATGGCGGCGACCCGCTGCGCCCGGCTGTGCCAGTTGGTGGCGACCCGCTGCGCCCGGCTGTGCCAGTTGGTGGCGACCCGCTGCGCCCGGCTTCGCCGCGCTTGCGATCGCCACAGTCGCGCTTGCGATCGCCACAGCCGCGCTTGCGGTCACCGCAGCCGCGCTTGCGGTCACTGCTGTGCCAGCGGCAGATACACCCGATTGCCGTGCTCGGCGAACTCGCGAGACTTCTCCGCCATGCCCTCGGACATGACCGCCTCGATCGCTTCCTCGCTGTCCAGGCCGTGTTCCGCCGCGTACGCCCGCACATCTGCGGTGATGCGCATCGAGCAGAACTTCGGCCCGCACATCGAGCAGAAGTGCGCGGTCTTGGCGGGTTCGGCGGGCAGCGTCTCGTCGTGGTACTCCCGCGCGGTGTCGGGATCCAGCGACAGGGCGAACTGGTCGTTCCAGCGAAATTCGAAGCGCGCCTGGCTCAATGCGTTGTCGCGCTCCTGGGCGTGCGGATGCCCCTTGGCCAGGTCGCCGGCGTGCGCGGCGATCTTGTAGGCGATCACCCCGTCCTTGACGTCCTTGCGGTCCGGCAGCCCCAGGTGCTCCTTGGGCGTCACATAGCACAGCATCGCGGTGCCGGCCTGGGCGATGATCGCCGCGCCGATCGCCGAGGTGATGTGGTCATACGCCGGGGCGATATCGGTGGCCAGCGGGCCCAGCGTGTAGAACGGGGCCTCCTCGCACCACTCCTCTTCCAGCCGCACGTTCTCGACGATCTTGTGCATCGGGACGTGGCCCGGGCCCTCGATCATGACCTGCACGCCATGGGATTTCGCGATCTTGGTCAGCTCACCGAGAGTGCGCAGCTCGGCGAACTGCGCGGCGTCGTTGGCATCGGCGATCGAGCCCGGCCGCAGCCCGTCACCGAGGGAGAAGGTGACGTCGTAACGGGCGAAGATCTCGCAGAGTTCCTCGAAGTTGGTGTACAGGAACGACTCCCGGTGATGCGCCAGGCACCAGGCGGCCATGATCGAGCCGCCGCGCGACACGATGCCGGTGACGCGCTTGGCGGTCAGCGGCACGTAGCGCAGCAGCACACCGGCGTGCACCGTCATGTAGTCCACGCCCTGCTCGCACTGCTCGATCACGGTGTCGCGGTAGATCTCCCACGTCAGCTCGGTCGGGTCGCCCTTGACCTTTTCCAGCGCCTGGTAGATCGGCACGGTCCCGACCGGCACCGGTGAGTTGCGCATGATCCACTCGCGGGTTTCGTGGATGTTCTTGCCGGTGGACAGGTCCATGATGGTGTCCGCACCCCACCGGGTGGCCCACACCATCTTGTCGACCTCCTCGGCGATCGAGGACGTCACCGCCGAGTTGCCGATGTTCGCGTTGACCTTGGTCGCAAACGCCTTGCCGATGATCATCGGCTCGATCTCGGGGTGGTTGTGATTGGCGGGGATCACCGCGCGCCCGCGGGCGACCTCGTCGCGCACCAACTCGGCGGGCATGCCCTCGCGCGCGGCGATGAACGCCATCTCCGCGGTGATCTCGCCCGCGCGGGCGCGCTGCAACTGAGTGCCGCGGTCGCGAACCACACCCGGCCGCGCCGGCAGCCCGGCCGCCAGGTCGATCGTCGCGTCCGGATCGGTGTAGGGGCCCGAAGTGTCGTAAAGATCGAAGTGATCGCCATTGGACAGGTCGACCCGGCGGAACGGAACCCGTCCGCCGGCAACATCGCGATAGATCTTGTGGCTGCCCGCAATCGGGCCGGTGGTCACGGAGGGTGCAGCGGTTCCCGATAGGGTCTCGGTCATTTTTCATCTCCCTACGCCGGCATTACCCGGTCAGGTTCGTACGGTCGACGGCCCCGAGCCGTCCTCTCAGCGCACTCGGCATGCGCTCCCGCGTTGATGGATGGGTCCGCACGCGACGTTACCCCCACGCCGGAACACATGGCAGGGCGACGGCCCATCTTCCGGGGCGGTAGCCGAGGACGTCCCCCGAGTGGAAAGATGCAAACGTGCAAGCTGGCGACCCGTCCACGAACGGCGATGGCGCGCGGTCCCGTGGGCCGTCCGAATACCTGAACATCGGCACCTTCCGCTTCTGGTTCGGGGGACAACGCTGGGAATGGTCCGACGAGGTCGCCAGGATGCACGGCTACGAACCCGACGACGTGGAGCCGACGACCCAACTGCTGTTGTCGCACAAGCATCCCGACGACCGCGCGCACGTCCAGGAGTTGCTGGACTACGCGCTGCAGTCGGAGGGATCGTTCTCGAGCCGGCACCGATTCCTCGACACCGCGGGCACGGTGCACGACGCGATCGTCGTCGCCGACCGCATGCTGGACGAGTCGGGCGCCGTGCTGGGCACCGAGGGCTATTACATCGACCTCACCGACACCCTCGACGAGACCCGCCAGGAGGTGCTCGACGAGGCGCTGCCGGATCTGGTCGAGAGCCGCGCGGCCATCGAACAGGCCAAGGGTGTGCTGATGTCCGTCTACCGGGTCAGCGCACAACAGGCCTTCCGCGTGCTGCAGTGGCGCTCGCAGGAGACCAACGTGAAACTGCGTGCGCTGGCCAAGCAGCTGCTCGACGAAATGGCCAACCTGCCGGCGCCGTCGACGGCCGTGCAAAGCCAGTTCGACCATTTGCTGCTGACCGTGCACGAACGGATTTCGTCCGAGCCCGCCGACTAGGATCTCGACGTCGGCTGCGGCGACAGGCCCGACGCTGTCGGTGGCGCTACGAGGTCAGACCTCCTCCATCGCCTCGCCGAGTTCCTCGAGAAGCTTGTTGTGGTGGTTGCTCGCCAGCAGGTGTCCGGCGGCGATCACGACGGCCACCGGCCAGTCGATGAGTTCGAACGCCGCCAGTGCGGCCAACCCCCCGAAGTAGGCCAGCTGCTCGGGCCGGGGAATCTGCACCTGGCCGATCGCCGGCAGGTTCACCACAAACGTTTCGCCCTCGCGGATCTTCTCCACCGCATCGCGCTGGGACGTCTGGCGCCGCGACTTCTTTTCCGCCATCATTTGCCTTTCGGTAACGAAGGGTTTCCCGCCTCGCTGGGTCACGCGTACAACGTCGGACCTATGTCGACGATGACAGGCACCGGGGGCGATCCGCTAGTTTCGTCGATTGCTTCGGTGCTCAGGGTGCCGTTACTGGAACTCTATGCGCTGTTGTGGCGCGCCGGGGTGGTCGAGATTCGGAACTCGGAGCGGGAGGCTCGGCGGGATCCGGCGGCGGCTCCGGGTTTGATTTGTCCCGACCCGTCAGCGCACGTGACAGCACGCCGGTCGCGACCGTCGCCGCCGCGGCGGCGCCCAGGCCCTGGGCCCAGCCGAACGGTCCGAGTGGCGTACAGCCGAGCAGCTGGCTGACGCCCGGCGTGCTGATCAGGACCCCCACCAGGCCGAGTGAACCCAGCGCGGTGAGCACCACCAGCGGGGCCTGAGACTCCACCAGCGTCTGGCCCAGTTCGGTCCCCACCAGCGCGACCAGTGCGACGGTCGAGGCGCGTTGCGGACTACTCAGCGGACCGGACAGGCCCGCCATCGCCCACGCCGCCGTCGTCGCCGCCGCCGTGGTGACGCCGCGGATGGTGACCGCCTGCCACAGCGCGGCCTGATCCGCGCCGCGCAGCCGCGGGTCGATCGGGCCGCTGGGCTTGCTGACCGCGAGCGCGGCGGCCGGCAGGGCGTCGGTCATCGTGTTGACCAGCAGCAGCTGGCGCGTGTTCAGGGGCGACGTGCCGGTGATCGCGCTGCCGATGATCGCGAAGATCACCTCGCCGGCGTTGCCGCCGAGCAGCACCGACACCGCCGACTGCACCCGCTGCCACAGCTGGTGTCCTTCCCGGATGGCCTCCATGAGCGCGTCGATCCTGCCGTCGACCAGCACCACGTCGGCCACCAGGTGCGCGGGGTCGCTGCCATGGGCGACCACGCCGATGCCGACCGTGGCGGACCGGATGGCGGCGGCGTCGTTGGCGCCGTCGCCGACCATCGCCGTCCGCACGTCCGCGTTCTCCAGCGCCTGGACAACCTGGACCTTGTTCTCCGGTGTCATGCGGGCGAAGATCACCCGCTCCGCCGCGACGCGCTCCTGGTCCTTGCGCGACAAGGCCTCCCATTCGGCGCCGCTGATGACCTGATCGGCGGTCACGTTGAGCCCCAGCTCGGCGGCGATGGCCTTGGCGGTGATCGGATGGTCGCCGGTGATCAGCTTCACGCCCACCCCGAGGCCGCCGAGGTCGGCGAGCAATTTCGCGGCCTCGGCGCGCGGGGTGTCGGACAGGCCGAGGAAGCCGGTCAACGTCAGCCCGCCGGTGCAGTACTCGGCGATGTCATCGGGGTTTTCCGCGATCGCCCGGGCCTGTTGGGCGGTCAGCTCGCGGCGCGCCACCGCGATGACGCGCAGGCCGCCGGCGGCGAGTTCGGCGACCGTGCCTTCCATCGCGCCGGTGTCCCCGCTGGCGGCCAGGACCACTTCGGGCGCGCCCTTGACGGTCAGCTCGGTGCCGGTCACCGAGGCGGAGAAGGACCTGCCGGAGCGGAACGGCAGGTGCGCGGTCGGTGGTGCGGACGCCGAGCCGTCAACGGCCGAACCGGCCTCGACGATGGCGACATCGGTGGCGTGCACCTGGGTGCCGCCGTTGGTCACCGGCGCGGCGTGCACGGCGCAGCGCAGCACCTCCTCGCGCGAGTACCCGGGCGCGGGATGGACCTGCGAGACGCGCAGGCGGTTTTCGCTGAGCGTTCCGGTCTTGTCGAAGCACACCACCTCGATGCGGCCGAGCGCCTCGACCGAGCGCGGAACCCGCACCAGCGCACCGAACTTCGTGAGCCGTCGCGCCGACGACGCCTGGGCCAGCGTGGCCACCAGCGGCATTCCCTCGGGGACGGCGGCGACCGCGATGGCGATGGCGCTGCCGACCGCGTGCTGCAGGGGGAGGCGGCGCAGCAGCCCGAGCGCGCCGACCAGCGCGCCGCCGGTGATGCTCACCGGGAGCGCCTTGGTGGTCAGCTGGCCGAGCTGGTGCTGCAGACCGATGTCGGAGGACAGCTCGCCGGAGATGAGGTCGGCGGCGCGGCGCTGCTGGGTGTCGGGCCCGACCGCGGTCACCAGGGCCAGCGCGGTGCCGGCCACCACGGTGGTACCGGCGAACACCATGCAGCGACGCTCGGCGAGCGGCGCGCCGGGCGTCGCCTCGACCTGCTTCTCGACCGACAGCGATTCGCCGGTGAGCGCCGATTCGTCGACCTCGACGTCGACCTCTTCGATGACGCGGGCGTCGGCGGGCACCACCTCGTGCGTGCGCACCTCGATCACGTCGCCCGGCCGCAGCTGCGCGGCGTCGACGAGCGTGTACGTGCGCGCGCCGTCCGGGCCGACGATGACCTTCCGGGCGGGCGGAGTCTGTTGGGCCAGTAGATAACTCAACCGCTTCTCGGCGCGCAGCCGCTGCGCGGCGGCCAGGATCGAGTTGCCGGTGAGCACGGTGCCGACCAACATCGCGTCGACGGGCGAACCGAGCACGGCGCTGGCGGCCGAGCCGAGCGCCATCACCGGGGTCAGCGGGTCGGACAATTCGGCGCGCACCGCCTTGGCGAGCTGCCACACCGCCTGCGCGGGCGTCTCCGCCAGCCGCAGGGCCGCGGGGGTGCCTCGCTCCGTCGGGACGGGCGCCGCGGAATCCTGCTCGGGCAACGCCTTACGGACCTGCTCGACCGACATCGCGTGCCATTCGTGCATGGCCGCCGGGCGCGGGGTGTCCGCGCCCAGGACCCCGCGGGCGAGCAGGTACCCCGAGAGCAGACCGGCCGCCGCGCCGACGTTCACCGTTTCGGCTCCGAGGTTGCCCCGCACGCCCGGGATCATGAACAGCGACCCCATCGCGGTGGCGCCGGCCGAAATCCCGATGCCGCGCTGGGTCGCCGCCGCGGCCGCGGGCAGCGCGTGCAGCACCCGCCAGGCGGCCTGAAGGTCCGGCAACAGCAGGTCGGCGTTCCACAGCGGGGCACCCACGCCGTCCTGCGGCAACACGCCGAGCGCCAAGTGCGCCGACGAAATGGCTTGTGCGGCAGTCGACGACAGCACGGCCACGGTGCGGCCGGCCTCCTGCAGGTCGTCCACCGCGGCGGCCAGCGCGTCGTCGATGGACTTGTCGGTCCCGCTCTTCAGCGGCCGGACCTCGTCGAACGCCGGCCGCAACTCGTCGAGCGACTCGTGGTCGACCGTCACCAGTTGCGCCCCGGCGCGGTTGGCCTCGCCGACGACGGCGGAGGCCAGCGGATCGTGGGCGGGCAGGAACAGCGCCTCGACCTGGGCACCGGACCGGCCGCTCGATATGCCGGACACCTTGCGCCAGCCGGCGCCCAGGCCGCTGTTCTCCAGCATGAGCTGGGCGCGATTCCACGCCGCGGGTAGCTCGCTGTCGTCCGCGCCGCGGATGCGGGACACCCGCAACGTGTCGGTACACAACACGCGGGGGTCGATGACGATGGTGTCGACCTTGTTCAGCCGGCGCAGGCTTTCGGGCCGCAACGGCAACACCGAATGTCGCTCGGCCAGGCCGCGGCCCAGCGTCGCGGCGAACGCCTCGGGGGTGGTCCGGTTGGCCTTGGGGGTGGTCACCTGCACCGCGGTGGCGGCCATGTTCAGGTTGCGGGTGCCGGCGCCGATCGCGCCGGCGCTGAGCGCCTGAAGGAGGGCGAAGCGACCGGGCGCGCGCTCCATGCCCCTCGACGGCTGCGGCCGCGGCGAGCGGTGGGCCAGCGGTTGGTCGGCGTGGCGCGCCAGCTCGGGCTCATGCTGCTCCCAGGCTCGTGCCTCGGCACGGCACTCGGCGACCTTCAGCGACTGCATCGTCAGCCCCAGCGACAGCGACGTCGGCGACTGCGAGAGCGTCTGGCTGGTCGCCTGCACCAGCGTCATCACGGTGTCGGTGGCGGGGCCGCCGATGCGGTCTTCGAGCCGACGGCGCAGCCAGGGCTGGTAGTCGAAGAACGTGATGCCCGCGGCGATGGTGACCGGCAGCCGGGGTAGCCGCGTGGCCCGGCCGAAGAGCGCCACGCCCAGCCCGGCCGCATTGGCGGCCACGGTGACCGCCCTGGTTGCCAGCACCAGGCCGTCGCCCGGCAGGCTCGCCGACACCGGTTGGCCGGCATCTTGCGTTGGCGGGCAACGGTTTTCGGCTTCCTCGACGACGCGGCAGAGGTCGCTCAGCGAGGTGTCCGGGTCGTCGAGGTCCACCACCACCCGGGACAGGGGACGATTCAGCTTTGCTGACGCCACGCCGGGATGGGCCAGGATCGCCTCGAGCACGGTCGGACCGAGTGGGCCGTCGGCCCCGTCCGCCAGCCCGCGCACCTCGATCCACGCGCGGCCGTTGCCACGCCAGCAATGCCGGCGCAACGTGGCGCGGGAGAGTTCGCCGGACAGCGCCTTGGCCCCCTCGCGCAGGGGGATCGTCGCGACGTCAATACCGGTTTCGATCCCGGCTCGCGCCAGCTCGGTTGTCGCCTGCAGGCCCGCAGAAATCAGTCGCGACGGCAGCGACCGTCGCAGAGACGTTGTGATACTCAAGGGTTCAGTAAGGATTCCGTGTCAGTTGGTGCTGCGCAGCGCGGCGCTGCCGGCGCGGCGGCCGGTGGCCTTCTTGGCCGGTTTACTGGCGGCCGCCCGCTTGGTGGGGGCCTTTTGCGGCGGCGATTTGCGCGTCTGGGGCTCGGGTTCGGGCTTGGTCGGCACCGTCGTCAGCTTTGCCCTGGACGGCGGGGCCGACTCCTTCTGCTGGCGGGCGATCCGCTGCAACACCAGCGCCCCGCCGCCGACCGCGAGCAGCACCGGCCACTCGATCAGGCCGATGGCGCCGAGCGCTCCCAGGCCCACCGCGGCGGCCGTCGTCGATTTGCTGCCCTTGCTGATGCCCTGCTGAATGCCGTCCGCGGCGCCCTTGATGCCGCCGACGACACCGTTCACCGCCGCTCCGCCGACCGCGCCGGCAGTGGAGGTGGTGACCGATGCCGCACGATTCAGTGTTCGCCCCACGCTGCGAACCGCTCCGTCGACGACACCCATGTTGACTCCCTGGCCCAATTTCGTATTCATGCAATTCGCGTTCGCTGTTTTCATGTATACCGTGGATCGCACAGTTGAGGGGATCTACGGAATTGCGCTGCCAGTTAGCCTACGCCGGGTCGCGGCGTCAGTCGACGCGCAGATCGACGAGCACGGGCGCGTGATCGCTGGCGGCCTTGCCTTTGCGTTCCTCGCGGTCGATCCGCGCGTCGGTCACGCGACTCGCCAATGCCGGTGAGCCCAGGATGAAGTCGATGCGCATGCCCTGCCGCTTCGGGAACCGCAGCCGGGTGTAGTCCCAGTACGTGTAGACGCCGGGC
Source organism: Mycobacterium sp. 3-98 (assembly GCF_035918355.1). Taxonomy (NCBI): domain Bacteria; kingdom Bacillati; phylum Actinomycetota; class Actinomycetes; order Mycobacteriales; family Mycobacteriaceae; genus Mycobacterium; species Mycobacterium sp. 3-98. Next base: position 1,050,350 of record NZ_CP142360.1, read on the forward strand.
CCCGGCGCGAAAGGCCGTACCAGGTCGGTGAATTGCGCCTCGACGATCGCGTTGAACGCGCGGCGCTCCGGTGCGGAGACGTGCGTGGCGCCGGCAAAGAACTCCATGCTCCACACGTCGTCGTCCTGTGGAGCGATATTCCAGTCGCCGGCCAGCGCGATCGCGGCGCCAGGGTCGTCGCGCAACCATCCTTCCGCCGAATCACGCAGCGCGGCAAGCCAATCGAGCTTGTACGCGTAGTGCGGGTCGCCCAGCGCGCGGCCGTTGGGAACGTAGAGGCTCCACAACCGCACGCCGCCGCAGGTGGCGGCCAGCGCGCGGGCCTCCGCGACGGCGGCGACCTCCGGCTTGCCGCTCCAGGTCGGCTGGCCGTCGAATCCGATCTGCACGTCGTCGAGGCCGACGCGGGACGCGATCGCCACGCCGTTCCACTGGTTGAAACCGACATGGGCGACCTCGTAGCCGAGTTCGAAGAACGGCAGGGTCGGGAATTGGCTGTCGGAACACTTGGTCTCCTGCATGGCCAGCACGTCGACGTCCGTGCGGGCCAGCCAGTCGAGGACGCGCGGCAGCCGGGAGCGGATGGAATTGACGTTCCAGGTGGCGATCCGCATTTCAGGCGCCCTGCCGGACCGGGAAGTAGCGGCGGTGGTGGTGCAGGCGGAAGCCCAGCCACCCGGTGTGGGCCTCGGCGTCGGGGACGGCGACGTAGCCGCGCGTGGCGCCGCGACCGGCGCCCCACGCCAACAACGCTTCGCACAAGGCCGTCGCGGCCCGGTCGTCGCCGCGGATCGCCGACAGCCCGATCCAGCGCGCGCCGTCGGGGGCGTCGGTCACCGCGGCACGCGCGACCGCCGCGCCGCCCAGTGTCCCGAACATGAGCTCGCCGTTGCCCACCGCGGTGAGCACGTCGACGTCGACCTCGGGCCCGAAAATCGACAGCCAGGCATCGTCGGGGCGCGCCGAGCAGCCGGCGGACGGGTCGGGTTCGCGCGCGGCCATTTCCGACACGTCGCGCACCAGCACGCTTTCGGGCTGTTCACCCGTCGAACCGGTCGGCACCGACAACAACCGATCGGGTATCGCCAGCCGCGGTGTCAGGCCGCGGCGCTCGTACCAGTCCACGATCGCCGGTACGGTACCCAGGCGAGCCGAAAGATCCAGCGGCACCGCTGAATTCGCGGGCAGCTCGGTGCCCTTCCCGGTTGGGGAGCCGGCCCGCAGCAGCCAGCCCTCAAGCCAGGCGTGTTCGACGCCGGGCCAGGCCATGGCCGCCGCGTGCTCGAGCGCGCGGATGTCGGAGGTGCGCACCGGGGCGAAGGTCAGCACCCGCAGCATCGACACATCGGCGGGCGAACATTCGACGACCGCGCCCGTTTTGGTCTGCAGCCGCACCACCGGGTCGACCGCCAGCAGGTGTCCCACCGCGTCGGTCAACGGCGGTACCGATCCTTCGGCGAGCCGGTAACGAATCATCACCCGCGTTCCCAGGGCCGGCCACGAGATCATCAGTGACCGAACGGGTCCGGTCCCTCGCCGGGCATCCAGGAGAGGCCGGGGACGCCCCAGTTGTGGGATTTGACGGCGCGTTTCGCGCTGCGGGCATGCCGGCCGACGAGGCGATCCAGGTACAGGAAGCCGTCGAGGTGTCCGGTCTCGTGCTGCAGCATGCGGGCGAACAGGTCGTTGCCCTCGAGGGCGACCGGGTTGCCGTCGGCGTCCAGCCCGGTGACCCGGGCCCACTTCGCCCGGCCGGTGGGGAACGACTCGCCGGGGACGGACAGGCAGCCCTCGTCGTCGTTGTCCGGGTCGGGCATGGTCTCGGGTACTTCGGAGGTCTCCAGCACCGGATTGACCACGACGCCGCGCCGGCGCTCGGTGCGCCCGCGTTCGTCGGCGCAGTCGTAGACGAAGACCCGCAAGCCGACCCCGATCTGGTTGGCCGCCAGCCCGACCCCGTGCGCGGCGTCCATGGTGTCGTACAGGTCGGCGATCAACGCCGGCAGCTCCGCGGGCAGCGAACCGTCGGCAGCGACGGGCACCGGCTTCGTCGGGGTATGCAGGACGGGATCTCCCACAATGCGGATCGGAACGACTGCCATGGTCGGCTAAGCTACCGCACGCCCGTGGGCTGCTCAGCCGCCGATCTTCGGGGTGGGCAATTAGGCCAATCGGCCGACTCGCGGGTCTGGATGACGGCTTGAGGGTTTGGGGCGTGTTTCAATATTCGCCGAAACACGCCCTTAGCTAAGTCAAGTCATTCGAGCAGTTCGGAATTCGCCGAAAGGGTCCAGGGGAAGCAATATGGACAGCGCCATGGCGCGGGCAAATCGATCGGGGGACGATTCTGAGGTCGCCGATGGCCTTACCCGCCGCGAACACGACATCCTGGCCTTCGAACGCCAGTGGTGGAAGTTCGCCGGTGTGAAGGAAGACGCCATCAAGGAGTTGTTCTCGATGTCGGCGACGCGGTACTACCAGGTGCTCAACGCGCTCGTTGACCGGCCTGAGGCGCTGGCGGCCGATCCGATGCTGGTGAAACGGTTGCGCCGGCTGCGCGCCAGCAGGCAGAAGGCACGGGCGGCGCGGCGTCTCGGCTTCGAGGTGACCTGACTCGTTACAGTAGGGCTCGATGAAAGAACGAGTTCCCGACTCCACTGGGCTGCCCCTGCGGGCCATGGTGATGGTGCTGTTGTTCCTCGGCGTCATCTTCCTGCTGCTCGGCTGGCAGGCGCTGGGCACCTCCGGGAGCTCTGACGACGATTCGGCGTCGCCGGTACCGAGCGCGACCGCCACCGCGTCGGCCACGTCGACGAGCAACAAGCCGGCCGCCACCCAGGCCGAGGTGCAGGTGTACAACATCTCCACCAAAGAGGGCGTCGCCGCGCGCACCGGAGACCAGCTGACGTCCGCCGGCTTCAAGGTCATTAAGGTCGACAACATGACCGTGCCCGACGTCTCGTCCACCACGGTCTACTACACCGACGCCGACGACGAACACGCCACCGCCGACGCGATCGGCAAGAAGCTGGGCGCCCCCGTCGAACCGCGCATTCCCGCCCTGAGCGGGGAGCCGCCAGGTGTCATCGTCCTCGTCGCCGGCTAGATAAGCGCCGGGTTTGATTGCCCGCCTCCTCAGCGAGCCGTTCCGGCTCGCATCGTCACCGGGCACGGTTCGATTGCCCGCCTCCTCAGCGAGCCGTTCCGGCTCGCATCGTCACCGGGCTAGGCTGCTGGCTATGGCTAAGCTGCCCCCCTCCCTGGTTCTGGCCGGTTGCGCCGCGCTGCTGGGCGCCTGCTCGACGCCGCAGTACGCGTCGTCCGTCCCGGGCACCACGCCCGCGATCTGGACGGGATCGCCGTCGCCATCGGGCGCCAAGGCCGCGGAGGCGGGGCCGGCGGAGGTGCCCACCGTCACCACGCACCTGAAGGCACCGGACGGCACCCAGGTCGCGATCGCCAAGTTCGAATTCAACAACGGCTACGCGACGGTCACCATCGAGACGACCGCCAACGGCGTACTCGCGCCCGGCTTTCACGGCGTCCACATCCACAAGGTGGGCAAGTGCGAGCCCAACTCGGTCGCCCCGAACGGCGGTGCGCCCGGCGACTTCCTGTCCGCCGGTGGGCACTTCCAGGTGCCCGGACACGCCACCGAACCCGCCAGCGGGGACCTGACCTCCCTGCAGGTGCGCAAGGACGGTTCCGGGACGTTGGTGACCACCACCGACGCGTTCGCCATGGAGGACCTGCTCACCGGGCAGAAGACCGCGATCATCATTCACGCCGACGCGGACAACTTCGCCAACATCCCCGCCGAGCGCTACAACCAGACCAACGGCACGCCGGGCCCCGACGAGACGACGAAGAGCACCGGTGACGCCGGCAAGCGGGTGGCATGCGGTGTCATCGGTGCCGGCTAAAAGGCGTGACGCGCGCATCGATTTCGCCCGTTCGTCACGGCCGACCATCGGGGTGGAGTGGGAGTTCGCGCTCGTCGACGCGCAGACCCGCGACCTGAGCAACGAAGCCACCGCGGTGATCGCCGAGATCGGCGAAAACCCGCGTGTGCACAAGGAATTGCTGCGCAACACCGTCGAGGTCGTCACCGGCATCTGCCAAACCGCGGGCGAAGCGATGGAGGACCTGCGGCAGACCCTGGGCCCGGCGCGGCGCATCGTGCGGGATCGGGGCATGGAGCTCTTCTGCGCCGGCGCACATCCGTTCGCGCAGTGGACCACCCAGAAGCTCACCGCCGGCGCGCGCTACGCCGAGCTGATCAAGCGCACCCAGTGGTGGGGACGGCAGATGCTGATCTGGGGTGTGCACGTGCACGTCGGGATCTCGTCGCCGAACAAAGTGATGCCGATCATGACGTCGCTGCTGAACTACTACCCGCACCTGTTGGCGCTGTCGGCGTCCTCACCGTGGTGGACCGGCGTGGACACCGGGTACGCCAGCAACCGGGCGATGATGTTTCAGCAGCTGCCCACCGCCGGGCTGCCGTTTCAGTTCCAGACCTGGTCGGAGTTCGAGGGGTTCGTCTACGACCAGAAGAAGACCGGCATCATCGACCACGTCGACGAAGTCCGTTGGGACATCAGGCCTTCCCCGCACCTGGGCACGCTCGAGATGCGGATCTGCGACGGTGTGTCCAACCTGCGGGAGCTGGGCGCGCTGGTCGCGCTCACGCATTGCCTGGTGGTCGATTTGGACCGCAGGCTCGAAGCCGACGAGTCGTTGCCCAGCATGCCGCCGTGGCACAACCAGGAGAACAAATGGCGCGCGGCGCGCTACGGCCTGGACGCGGTGATCATCCTGGACGCCGACAGCAACGAGCGATTGGTCACCGAGGATCTCGACGACGTGCTGAACCGGCTGGAGCCGGTCGCGAAGAAGTTGAACTGCGTCGACGAGCTCGCCGCGGTGGCCGAGATACCCCGGCAGGGCGCGTCCTACCAGCGCCAGCGCCGGGTGGCCGAGGAACATGACGGCGACCTGCGCGCGGTCGTCGACGCCCTGGTGTCCGAGCTGGAAATCTGATGATGGAATCCCTTGAGCTGGCGATGTTTCCGCTCGAGTCGGCGCTGCTGCCCGACCAGGACCTGCCGCTGCGGATCTTCGAGCCCCGTTACGGGGCGCTGGTGCGGCACTGCGTGGACACGGGCGACCCATTCGGGGTGGTGCTGATCTCGCGGGGGCGCGAGGTGGGCGGCGGTGAGGAGCGTTGCGACGTCGGCGTGCTGTCGCGGATCACCGAATGCGTCGACCAGGGCGCCGGCCGGTACGCGCTGCGCTGCCGGACCGGGGAACGGATCCGGGTGCGCGAATGGCTGCCCGACGATCCCTATCCGCGCGCGCGGATCACGTTATGGCCCGACGAGCCGGGACCCGAGGTCTCGCCGGCCCAGTTGCTCGACGTCGAAGACCGCGCGGTGGCCCTGTTCGAGCGGATCGCGCAGGCGCGCGGGATCACCCTGCCCGGCCGCGAGGTGCTGTTGGGTCACGACCCCCAGGCCCCGGCGGGGGAGCGCCTGTTCGCGTTGGCCTCGCGCATCCCGATCGGCACGGCCGACCGCTACACGGTGCTGGCGGCCCCGACGGCCGCCGAGCGCCTCGCCGCGCTGAGCGAAGCCGTGAACGCGGTCGCCGAGGTAGTCGAGTTTCAGCTCTCCGAATAGAACTGCGCGACAGGAGCTTACGATGAAGGTTCACCTGCAGGTGGACGGTTCACCGGCGGGTGCGGCGGCCAGCGCCGCCGACATCGCCGCCACGGGCGCGGATGGCCTGTTCACGTTCGAAGGCCAGCACGACGTCTTCTTCCCGCTGCTCCTCGCCGCCGGCACGACCGGCCTGGACCTCATGACGAACGTGGCGATCGCCCCACCGCGCAGCCCGTTGCACCTGGCGCACTCGGCCTACGACCTACAGTGCTACAGCGGCGGGCGGTTCCGCCTCGGCCTCGGCTCCCAGATCAAGGTGCACATCGAAAAGCGTTATGGCAGTAAATGGGACAAGCCCGCGGCCCGCATGGCCGAGGCCATCGCCGCGATCAAGGCGATCTTCGCCGCGTGGGAAAACCAGGGCCGCTTGGACTTTCGCGGCGAGTTCTACACGCACACCGTGATGGCGCCCAACTTCAACCCCGGGCCCAACCCGTTCGGGCCGCCGCCGGTGCTGCTGGGCGCGCTGGGCCCGGTGATGACCCGTACCGCCGCCGAGGTCGCCGACGGATTGTTGGTGATGCCGTTCAACAGCGCCCGCCATTTCGCCGAACGCACCGTGCCCGCGATCGCCGACGGGCTGCGCCGTTCGGGCCGGGCGTTCGGTGAGTTCACCGTCATCGCCCAGGCCATGGTTGCCGTCGGCCGCGACGAGGCGGATCTGGCGGCCGCGGTCAACGGGGTGGCGTCCCTCATCGCGTTTTACGGCTCGACGCCGGCCTACCTGCCGGTGCTGCAGGTCGAGGGCTGGGACGATGTCCAGCCCGAGCTCAACGCCCTGTCCAAGCAGGGGCGCTTCGCCGAGATGCGCCGCCTGGTCAGCGACGAGATGGTGGCCCGGATCGGGATCGTCGGAACGCCCGAGGAATGCGCGCGGCAGATCGCCGGCCGGTTCGGCGAGCACGCCGGGGAGGTGTGCTGTTACTTCCCCGGCTACACGCCGCGCGACGCCGACATCGCCGACCTGATCGGCGCCCTGCACCGGGCGCCGGCCCTGCCATGAGCGATGACCTGACGGTCGAAATCGACTCCGGCGTCGCGGTACTCACGCTCAACCGCCCCGAACAGCTCAACGCCTACACCGCCGAGATGGGCGCCCTGCTGAGCCGCGCGTACCGGGAGTGCGACGAGGACGACGACGTGCGGGCCATCGTGGTGACCGGGGCGGGACGCGCCTTGTGCGCCGGCGCCGACTTCTCCGGTGGCGCAAGCCTGTTCGATGCGCCCGCCGCCGACGGCACGTTCTCGGCGTCGCCGATCACCCCGGCGGCCTTCGAATTGCGCAAACCGGTGATCGCCGCGGTCAACGGCCACGCCATCGGAATCGGCCTCACGATCGCGTTACAGGCGGACATCCGGATCCTGGCCGAGGACGCCAAATACGGTGTGGTGCAGGTACGGCGGGGCGTGATCCCCGACTGCATGGCGCACTGGACGCTGACCCAGTTGACCACCCTGGGGGTGGCCGCCGACATCCTGCTCACCGGCCGGACGTTCGGCGGGGCCGAGGCCGTGACGCTCGGGATCGCCAACCGGGCCCTGCCCGCCGAGCGGGTCCTCGACCACGCGCTGACGGTGGCCCGCGACATCGCGGTCAACGTGGCCCCGATGTCCGCCGCGCTGTGTAAACGCCTCCTGTGGGACAGCGCGATCCATCACTACACACCGCGGCAGGTCGCCGCGCTGGAGACCCGGTTGCACGAGCGGGTGATGGGCGGCGCCGACGCCGCTGAGGGCGTCGCCGCCTTCCTGGACCGCCGCCCGCCGAATTTCACCGCGCGGGTTTCCCGGGATTGGACACCGCTTCCCGATCCTTGACCGAATCAGTATGCGGCGCAAAGCCTTTCGGAGAGCTCCCACAGTTGCGCCGCGCGCCGCTCGTCGCGAGCGTGCGGCGCTGCCTCACCGATCCCGCAGTCCTGCAGGTAGAGGCCGCCGCGGCCGGCGAGGTCGGGGCTTACCGCGGCCCATACCTGCGTCGCCGCACCGTGTTCGGGCATGACGAAATCGAGGAAGCCGTCGGAGGGCTCGCGGCTGTTTTCGGCGACGAGGCTGCGCAGCGCGGAGAAGTCCGAGCGCGACATGTACCGCGCGAGCGCGGTCGCCACGGTGCCCGGATGCACGGCGTACGCGCGGATTCCCGCGTCGCGCAGGCGCAGGTCGGCTTCGATCGCGTGCAGGACGTTCGCCGTCTTGGAGGCGCCGTAGGCGGCGAACTTGTCGTATTCGCGACGCTCCCAGTTGGGGTCGTCGACGTCGACGTCACCCATCACGTGGCCACCGGACGACAGGATCACCACCCGGGCGGCGCCTGCGGCGGTGAGCTGGGGGATCAGCAGCCGGGTGAGCTCGAAATGCCCGAAATGGTTTGTCCCGATTTGCAATTCGAAGCCGTCCCGGGTCCGGCCAAAGGGTGTGAACATCACGCCGGCGTTGTTCATCAACACGTCGACGACCGGCGTGATGCCGGCGACCGCGCTCGCCGCCGCGCGCACGCTGGACAGGTCGGTGAGGTCGAGCGATACCGTCGACGTCCGGGCAGCCGGAACCTCGGACGCGATCCACCGGGCCGTCTCCGCCAGCGCATCGGGGTTGCGGGCGGCCAGGATGACGTGCGCGCCCCCGGCGGCCAGCGCCCGGGCCGACTCGCGGCCCAGTCCCGACGACGCGCCGGTGATCACACATGTCTTGCCGGACAAATCGATTCCCTCGACGATCTGCAGGGCCGTTGGATGCTCGGTCATGCGGACCAACCTATCGCCGCGGCTGGTTCGCGGCTGCGAAGTCCTTACCGCCGGTGACTGGCGGCGCGGGCACGGGAGCCGGAGACTGGCATGACGAAAAGGAGTGCACATGTCTGACGGCCCAGATCAACCCGCCGACGCGGCCGATCCGGTTGCGCGCGCCGACACGGAATGGCGCTCGGCTTTTGCCACATTCGGGCCCCATCACGAGTCAACCTTGACCGCGCTACTCGCGCTGGCGTCCGCGCGCTGGACCGCCGGCGACAGCCTCGGTGCCGTCCACGATGCCGGCCAGGTGCTGGCCGTCAGGCGCGAAACACTCGGAGACGAACATCCCTCCACGCTTGGCGTGGCGGGGCTGGTCGCGATTTGGCGCTACCACCGCGGCGACGAGGACAGCGTCGATGAGCTGCGCGAGCTCGTCCCGGTGATGACCCGGGTACTCGGCGCCGAGCAAGCGGACACGTTGTGGGTCACCCACACTTTGGCCACCGCCGAGGATGCCGGCGGTGATCCCGCCGCCCGCCTGCTGCGCTGGGTGCAGTTGTGCGGCGCCGAGACTCGGGTATTCGGCCCCCGTAACGAATTGACCTTGGCGGCCGCCTTCGGGGTGGCACAAGCGCGCCACGACCTCGGGGACCCCTTCGGCGCGAGCACCGACGCGTTGATCGTCGTCGGCTACCGCCGGCGTCTGCTCGGCGAACATCATCCCCACACGCTGGCCGCGCAACTGTCGCGGCTGACGTGGCTGGGGGAGGCCGAGGGTATCAACGATCACACCCTCAACGAGTTCGACGAGCTGATCGTGGCCCTGCAGAACACGCTCGGCCACGACCACGAGCACACACTGATCGCGCGCTACAACCGCGCTGTCTGGACACCGGAGACTGCCGACGAGGTCGAGCGAGTTTCCGAATGGGAGGTCCTGGGCGAGGATCTCGCGCGCGTTCTCGGTGAACAGCATCCCGTGACGGTCGAGGCTGCCCAGAGACTCGGCGCCGCCCGCGCCGAATGGGAGGACAGCGTCAACGAGACCCGCAACATTGCTTTCGATCTCTTCGTCGACGCCGAATCCGAAGACCGCGAACTCGATGTCATGCCCGGGCGGGACTGGATGGACCCGGGCAATCTCGACGACGACGCCGTGGCCAAAGTCGCCGAAGACGCCGACGAACAACGCTCCGAGCGCGTGGATCTCATGGAACACGCGGTGGAGGTGAAAAGGGCGCTCGCCCGCAGCGCCCGCACGCTGGGCAACGATCACATCGAAACGTTGCAATGGAGGTACTACCTCGCCTGGTGGCTATGGAACGGCCACGAATTCGACCCGGCCGCGGCGCGCACCCGAAAGCTCATCGATGACGGTGGTCGTGTGCTCGGTGAAGATCACCCACTCATCGATGCGACGCGGACCCTCGACCACCACATCACCAACCGCGTCTGGGGTGGGTTGAGCCCGTTCTGGGATGGGAGCGCGCTGGTGTGAGAGCTGGAATCCGACGGTGGTCGGCTTCGGTCTCGGCCAATGACTTCAGCGTGAGCAACTGCTTGCGCATCATCAGCAGGTCCCCCAGCGCCAGGGCCTGAGCGAGGAGCCGGGGCCCGGCGAACAACACGCGCGCATGCAGCCGCGAGCCCTCCCCTTCGGGGCGGATCGCATACGTGACGGCCACACCCTTGGACCGCAACGTGATCTGCCGACCGTCGAGATACGACCGCAAGACGAAGATGGTCATGAATCGCTGCCCGACCGCAAGGTGCGTCAGCTCGGGGTCGCGCCGGCGGGGGCTGCGGCGCCCGAGGTTATCGAGGCTGTCGTAGCTGTAAGGCGCCACGCGCAACTGGCACAACCAACCGAACACGATCGACGGGGGCGCGGCGATGCTGATCGCGCGGTCGGCCCGGACGCCGGCCGAGGGCAGGACGCCGTCGCAGGGCAGCGGTGTCGTTCGCTCCCCGGGCCTGACCCCCCACGTCAGGCCCGGCGTCACGGGACCGGCGTATTGCGTGAATGAACCCTTGCCGCAACGCGTTTCAGCGTCCACCTTACGGCGACGCGGTGCGCGCCGGTGCCGATGACGAGCGCCCGATACGCCTTCCCGTGGATGCCCGGGAACGCGGCCCAGGTCGCCGCGCGCAGCCGGGTGCGGGCGGCGCCGTCGAGTTCGTCGAGCTCGAACACCCACCGGTAGATCGCGAACCAGTGGCGGCCCTTCAGCGCGAACCGCGCCGGCGCGCGCGCTTCGTCCAGGACGAAGCCGACCGGCACCGTCGTCGCGTCATGCGGGTCGCGGCACATCACCCGCAGCAGCGCCGACCACGTGTCTGCGCGGTTCGCGTCGAGGGTTATGGCATGCTCGTCGATATAGGGTAATCGTTCCATATAGAAGGACTGTACTAGATCATGGCGCCTCCGCGGAAGCATGAAACCGATGTGATCCTCGACGCCGCCCGGGCGCTGGTGCTCGACGGCGGACCGCGCGCGGCCAGCGTCGCCGCCATCGCGAAAACCAGTGGAGCGCCGGCGGGCACGCTGTATCACCGCTTCGGCAACCGCGACGGCGTCCTGACGGCGGCGTGGCTGCGGGCGCTGGAACGCTTCCAGGCGCGGGCGCTGGCCGCCGACGGGGACACGCCGGCGGACACGGCCGTGGCGATGGCGGTGGCGGCCGTCGGCTTCGCGCGCGCCCTGCCCGAGGACGCCCGGCTGTTATTGACGATCCGCCCGGGCGACCTGCTCGACGAGGAGCCCGACGCGGCATTCCGGCAGACGCTCACCGCGATGAACGCCCCGCTGACCGAGCGGATCGCGGTGTTGGCCCGGCAGCTGTACGGGAACGCCAGGCCGCGCTCCGTCGACGCCGTCGCGCGCGCGGTCGCCGACCTGCCCTACGCGGTGGTGCGCCGCCACGCCCACGACGACCCGATGCCGTCCTGGCTCGAAAAGGACGTCGCCGCCTCGGCGCTGGCCGTGCTAAACAGCTTTGGCGAACGCCCGTAGGGACTCGACCTGCGCGGGATCCAATGAGGGGCGGACGGTTTCGCGCGCCGCCGCGAGATCGGCGGCCGTCACGTCGGTGGCATCGAGGGATCGGCGCATGGCCGTGAGGGCGGCCTCCCGCAGCAGCGCCACGCAGTCGGCGGCGCTGTAGCCGTCGAGCCCGGCGGCCACCTCGTCGAGGTCGACGTCGGCACTCAGCGGAACCGATTTGCCTGCGGTGCGCAGGATGTCGCGGCGGGCGGTGGCATCGGGGGGTTCGACGAAGACCAGCCGCTCCAGCCGGCCGGGACGCAGCAGCGCCGGGTCGATGAGATCCGGGCGGTTGGTGGCGCCCAGGACGACGACGTCGCGCAGCGGATCGACGCCGTCGAGCTCGGTCAGCAGCGCGGCCACCACCCGGTCGGTGACGCCCGAGTCGAAGCTCTGCCCGCGCCGCGGCGCGAGCGCGTCGACCTCGTCGAGGAAGACCAGCGAGGGCGCCGAATCCCGGGCGCGCCGAAACAGTTCGCGCACCGCCTTTTCCGAACTGCCCACCCACTTGTCCATCAGCTCGGAGCCCTTGACCGCGTGCACGGACAGCTGCCCGGTGCTGGCCAGCGCGCGCACGACGAATGTCTTGCCGCAGCCGGGAGGGCCGTACAGCAACACGCCGCGCGGCGGGTCGACGCCCAGCCGGGCGAAGGTGTCGGGATGCTGCAGCGGCCACAACACGGCCTCGGTCAGCGCCTGGCGGGCCTCGGCCATGTCGCCGACGTCCTCGAGGGTGATGTCGCCGACGCTGACTTCCTCGCTGGCCGAACGGGACAGCGGCCTGATGACGCTCAGCGCGCCGACCAGGTCCTCCTGGTTCAGCTCGGGGGGCCGGCCGTTGGCGCTGGCCCGCGACGCCGCCCGCAGCGCCGCCTCGCGCACCAGCGCGGCCAGGTCGGCGACGACGAAACCCGGTGTGCGTGAGGCGATCTCGTCGAGATCCAGCCCGCCGGCGGGGACGTTCTTGAGGAGCGACTCCAGTAGCGCTTTGCGGGTGGCGGCGTCGGGCAGCGGCAGGCCCAGCTCGCGGTCACACAGATCGGGCGCCCGCAGGCGGGCGTCGAGCTGGTCGGGTCGCGCGGAGGTGGCGATCAGCGCGACGCCGTCGCTGGCCACCGCGGTGCGCAGCTCGCCCAGAATCAGCGAGGCCACCGGGTCGGCGGCGGCCGGCAGCAGGGCGTCGACGTCGGTGATCAGCAGCACGCCACCGCCGTCGCGCACCGTCTGCACCGCCGAGGCCACCGCCTTGAGGCGGTCTTCGGCGGCCAGCGCGCCGACCTCGGGGCCGTCGAGCGTGACCAGCCGGCGATCGCCGCAGACCGCGCGGACCAGCGTCACCTTGCCCACCCCGGCCGGGCCGGACACCAGCACCCCGAGGTTGGTGCCGGCGCCCAGGGTCTTGAGCAGGTGCGGTTCGTCGAGCGCGAGCTTGAGCCATTCGACGAGCTTGGCGGCCTGCGGCTGGGTGCCCTTGAGCTCCTCGACGACCATCTCCGGCCGGGCGACCTCGACCGATACCCGCGACGGCGTCGCGGCGCCGGACGCCACGCCGGTGCCCCAGGTGACCAGCGAGTTGGGCTGCACGCTGACCGGGCCCTCGGGGTCGACGCCGGTGACGGTCAGCAGCTCCGAGGTCCAGCTGATGCCCACGGCCGTGGCCAGCGCCCGGGTGGCGGCCGAGGTGGACGTGCCGGGTCCCAGGTCGCGGGGCAGCAGCGACACGGCGTCGCCCACCATGAGCACCTTGCCGAGCAGGGCCTGGCGCAGCGTGTCCGGCGTGATCGACTGGGTGGCCAGCGTCGAGCCGGACAGCGTCACCGACCGCGCGCCGTAGACCGTGACCGCGCCGACGACCACCGCGGACCCCTCCCGCAGCCCCGCGTTGGACAGCGTCACGTCGTCGAGCAACACGGTGCCGAACGGCGTGCCCGGGCCGGCCAGGGCCGCGACCGCGGCCGTGGTCCGCGACCCGATCAGCGACACCGCGTCCCACTCCCGAATCCCCAGGGCGGCAACGGCGCTCGGATGCAATCTGATGACGCCGCGGCGGGAGTCGACGGCCGAGGTGTTCAGCCGAGCCGTCAAGGTGAGCTGACGGGACGCGGGATTGATGGCTCCGCTCCTCAGCGGCCCGGAGCGGCCCGCATCGTCGCCGGAGCCGCCGGCCGTCACGGCACGCGCCTGCCCGGCTTTCGCAGGCCCAGCCGCGCGACCGATCGACGGTTGGGCTGCGCCCGGCGGATCGCGCGGCGGGTGGCGCGACGCTGCTTGGGTTCGTCGTCCCACGCCTCGGGGTGGGCGGCCAGCCAGCGCTGGTTGCGGATGGCGAACGGCACGTGGCACAGGTAGGCGATGATGATCACCCAGATCAAAACGTAGGGCGCCAGCACCGCCGCGGCCGCGCAGATCGCGAGGATCGCCAGCAGCGGGGCGGCCCAACTCGGCGGCACCGCGACCGCGTGCATCTTGCGCATCGGGATCTTGCTGACCATCAGGATCGAGGTCCCGGTGATCCAGATGCACAGGAACAGCGGCGAGGTCCACCAGCCGTCACCGAACTGCAGCTTGAGCCCGATCAGGCCGATCATCGAGATCGCCCCGGCCGGCGCGGGCATGCCGACGAAGAATTCGTGCGTGTAGGCGGGCTGGCTGCCGTCGTCCTGCAACGCGTTGAACCGCGCCAGCCGCAACACGACGCAGACGGCGTAGAGCAGGATCACGACCCAGCCCGCCGGCGAGTTGGTCAGCAGCGTCACGTAGAGCACGATCGCCGGGGTCACGCCGAAGTTCACCGCGTCGGCCAGCGAGTCGATCTCCTCGCCCATCCGCGACTGGGCGTCCAGGATGCGCGCCACCCGCCCGTCCAGACCGTCGAGGATGGCCGCCGCCGCGATCAACGCCATCGCGGCCTTGGGCTGGTGTTCGAGGGCGAACCGGATCGAGGTCAAGCCCGCGCACACCGAGAGCACCGTCATCGCGCTGGGCAGGATCTGCAGGTTGACCGCCCGGCCGCGCGGCTTGCTGATCATGGCAGCTCGGCCAGCACGGTCTCGCCGGCGATCGCGCGCTGGCCGACTTTCACCAGCGGTTCGCAGCCGGCCGGCAGGTAGGTATCGAGCCGGGAGCCGAACCGGATCAGCCCATAGGTGTCGCCGATCGACAGCTTGTCCCCGACGTGCGCGTCGCAGATGATCCGCCGCGCCAGCAGCCCCGCGACCTGAACCGCGACAACGTCGGCACCGCCCGGGGTGCGGATGACCAGGCTGGTCCGTTCGTTCTCGGTGCTGGCGGCGGCCAGGTCGGCCGACCCGAAGCGGCCGGGCCGGTGCTGCACGGCGATCACCTCGCCGCTGACCGGCGCGCGCTGCACATGGGCGTCCAGCAGCGACAGGAAGATGCTGACCCGCGGCAGCGCCGCGTCGCCCATGCTCAATTCGGCGGGCGGGGTGGCGAAGTCGATCACGCAGATCTCGCCGTCGGCGGGGGCGACGACGGCCCCGGGCCGGGTGGGCGGCACGCGTGGGGGATGCCGGAAGAACCCCGCGCAGGCCCCCGCCGCCAGCAGGCCCGCCCGTCGCACCCAGCGGTGACGGCGGCCGGCCAGGGCCAGCGCCAGCCCGGCGCCGATGAACGGCCGCCCGGCCGGGTGCACCGGCGGGACGGCGGAGCGCACCAGCTCCAGCGCGTGTTGGGGGCTGAAGCCCGGGTCCGAAGCGGTGGGGCCGATAGTGCGGGGGCGTCGTGCCACGCGGCCATCTTACGGAGCCCGCGGTTGATTCGTGGACGCCCGCAGAGGGAACGTTGACCTTCGACATGCAACCGCACAGTGCTGATCGGCGGGCGACACCGGTGCGTCGGGCGAAACGCGGTGTCACCGCCGCATTCATCGCCCACGGTCTGGTGTTTTCGTCGTGGGCCGCCCACATTCCGCGGGTCAAGGACGAGCTGGGCCTCTCCGACGCGGCGTTGGGAACGGCGCTGTTCGGCGCCCCGCTGGGATCGGTGGTGGCCACGCTGGCAAGCCACTGGGCGCTGCGCCGCTGGGGCAGCCACCGCCTGATCCCGGTCATGGTCGCCGGCTATGCGGTCGCGGGGACGACCGTGGGGCTGGCCAAATCCGGGGCCGCCCTGTTCGGCGCGCTGACGTTGTGGGGGACGTTCCAGGGCGCGCTGGACGTCGCGATGAACACCCAGGCCGCGACCGTCGAGCGGGCCGCCCGGGCGCCGATCATGGCGCGGTTCCACGGCATGTGGAGTGTCGGGACGCTGGTCGGGGCCGTCATCGGCGCGGCGTGCGTCGGCGCGGGCATCGGGCTGACCGCCCAGCTGACGGTCCTCGGGGCGGTCGTGCTGATCGTGGTGGGAACGCTCACCCGTCGCCTGATCCCCGATGCGGCAGATGACTCCGAGGCGCCGTCGGGACCCACCCGAGGCCGGCGGGCCTGGATGACGCCGACGGTGGCGATCCTGGCCGCGGTCTCGTTCGCGTCGTTTCTGTGCGAGGGCGCGGCCACCGACTGGTCGGCCAACTACCTGCGCAACGTCGTGGGCGCCGGCCCGAGCGTCTCGGCGTTGAGCTACGCGGCCTACACGCTGACGATGGTGATCACCCGGTTCGGAGCGCCCCGGCTGCACGCGCGGGTGCCCAGTCGCCGGCTGCTGCCGGCCCTGGCGGTGGTGGCCGTGGCGGGCATGAGCGTGACGCTGGCGACCGCCAACGCGGCCGTCGGCGTGCTCGGTTTCGCCGCACTGGGCGTCGGCGTGGCGCTGCTGGTGCCCACCGCGTTCAGCGCGGCCTACGGCGCGAGCGAAGCGGGATCGGCGATCGCCATCGTGGCGGCGACGGGCTGGCTGGGCTACCTGCTCGGCCCGCCGCTGATCGGTCACCTGTCCGGCTGGGTGGGGCTGTCGGCGGCGCTGGCCACCATCCCGGTGATGATGTCGATCGTCGCCATCGCGATCCGCTACAACCCGGCCTTCGACAAGGCCGACGAATTCCACCGGGACGTGGCCACGCCCGCGGGCTAAGTCACCAACGTCCCTGGTCAGTACAGCTAGCGCAGATCCCAGACCTGCAGCCGCGTTCCCTCGGGCACCTCGACGACGTCTTCGGGGATGTCGAGCAGCCCGTTCGCCGACGCCAGCCAGCGCAGGTGGTGCGAGGCCGGCGGCCCGTAGCTGGTGACCGAGCTCGCGTCGTCGCTGAGCACCGCGCGCCGGAACTGCCGCTTGCCCCGCGGCGAGGTCAGCGACTCGGCGAGCACGGCGGACCGGTGCGGGCGTTCGGGGTCGGGCAGGCCCATCGCCGTGCGCAGCGCCGGCCGGATGAACACCTCGAAGGACACCAGCGCGCTGACTGGGTTGCCGGGCAGCGTGACGATCGTCGCGCCCGCCACCCGGCCCACGCCCTGCGGCATCCCGGGCTGCATCGCAACCTTGACGAATTCCACGCCCTGATCGCCCTCGCGCCCGAAGGCGTCCTTGACCACCTCGTAGGCGCCGGCGCTGACACCGCCGCTGGTGATGATCAAATCGGAGTCGGCCGCGTACCGGTCGATGATCGAACTGAATTGAGCCACATCGTCTTCCGCGGTCGCGACGGCGACCAGATCGGCGCCCGCATCCCGGACCGCCCCGGCCAGCATGATCGAGTTGGACTCGTAGATCTGCCCCGGCCGCAGCGGGACGCCCGGGGTCACCAGCTCCGATCCGGTCGAGATCACCAGCACCCGCTGGCGCGGGATCACCGGCAGCTCGGCGATCCCCAGCGCGGCGGCCAAGCCGAGCACCGCCGGCGTCACGACCTGGCCGCGGCGCAACACGGTGGTGCCGGGGGCGACGTCCTCACCCGCGCGCCGGATGTGCTTGCCGGCCTCGCGGGGCTCGCGGATCGACACGACGTCCACCCCGCCGTCGGTGGCCTCGACCGGAACGATCGCCGTCGCCCCCGCCGGCAGCGGGGCGCCCGTCATGATCCGGTGCGCCGTACCGGGTTGCAGCGTCAGCTCGTCGGTGCGCCCGGCCGGAATGTCCTCGGCGACCGGCAACACCACCGGGTTTTCCGGCGTCGCGGACGCCGTGTCCTCGGCGCGCACCGCGTAGCCGTCCATCGCGGAGTTGTCGAAGACCGGCAGGGCCAGCTGGGCGATGACGTCCTCGGCCAGCACCAGGCCCTGGGCGTCGGTCAGCGCGACCGAAACCGGCGGCCGCGGACGAATCAAATCGGTGACGACGCGCTGATGTTCCGCGACTGATCGCATCGGGGCCATTATCCGCGCGTCAGACCGGGAAGCGGACGCCGGTGAGCTCTTCGGAGACGGCCCACAGCCGGCGTTGCAGTTCCGCGTCGTGGGCCTGGGCGCTGGACTTGACGAGCTTCGGGTGGCCACGCTGCTCGAGGAATCCGTCAGGGCCGAAGTACTGCCCGCCCTCGACGTCCGGATCGGTGGCGGCCCGCAACGTCGGCAGCGCACCCATGGCCGCGCTCTGGAACAGCACCGGGCCCAGCGCCGCGGCGGCGGGCCGGAATATCGCCGGCAGGTTGCGGGTCAGCTCGGTGTTGGAGCCGCCGGGGTGCGCGGCCACGGCGATGGTCTTCGCGTCGGGCGTGGCCGCCAGCCGGCGCTGCAGCTCGTAGGTGAACAGGAGGTTGGCCAGCTTGGATTGCCCGTAGGCGGCGATCCGGTCGTACCGGTGTTCCCATTGCAGGTCGTCGAAGTGGATCGCGGCGCGCAGCCGGTGGCCGAGGCTGCTGATGGTCACCACCCGCGAATCCCGCACGGGGAGCAGGTGGTCGAGCAGCAACCCGGTCAGCGCGAAGTGGCCCAGATGGTTGGTGCCGAACTGCAATTCGAATCCGTCCGCGGTGACCTGCTTGGGCGTCCACATCACCCCGGCGTTGTTGATCAGCAGGTCGATGCGCGGGTAGGCCGCGCGCAGCGCGTCGGCGGCCGACCGGACCGCGTCCAGCGAGGTCAGATCCAGCTGCTGCAGCGTGACGTCTACTTCTCGGGACCCTTGCCCCCCGGCGGCGACGATGCGCGACAGCGCCGCGTTGCCCTTCTCGAGGTTGCGCACCGCGAGGACGACGTGGGCGCCGCGGTGGGCCAGCACGGCGGCCGCCTCATACCCGATGCCGGTGTTCGCGCCGGTGATGACGACGACGCGCCCGCTCTGATCCGGGACGTCACTCTCCGACCAGGCGCGGGTTTCTTTGTCGTTGGAAGCCATGGCCCAAAACATACTCACCCCGGCCGGATGTTGCCGGGCGCGTCATCGCTCGGTTGTCATCTGCGCGCGCAGCCAGGCGATGACCCGCGGCACCACCTCGGGCGCCTTGCTCATGGCGACATGGCCGGTGCCCTCGATGAGGTGCACCTCGGTGTCGGGGCGGCCCTGGAAGACGAGCGTGTCGGATTGCGGGACGAAGTAGTCGTCGGCGCCATTGATCACCAACATTTCCGAATTGCCTTGCCGGGCAAGCAGATCCCGTCGGTTGAGTCGGCTGAGGCCGGCGCTGAGCTCCTCGAGGGTGGGGGAGTGATCCCAGTGCATGGCGTTGCCCACGATGTCGCGCATGCCGTAGGGCAGCTTTGCGATGTTCTCGACGGCGAACGCGTCGACCACCGGGCCGCCGAGTTCGATTGCGGCGTCGACGATTCCGGTCAGCCCGGACATCGCGGCGAAGTTCCCGCCGAATGACGCGCCGAAGTGTGCGACCCGGCCGTCGCCCAGCGTCCGGGCGTAGCCGATGAGGCCGCGGATCACCTCGTCGGCGTGTTCATCGAGCGGGATGTCCGTCTCGCCGGTGCCGGGATGGTCGAAGGCCAGCGTGGTCACGCCCGCGCCCTGGGTGAATGCGACCCACCACGGGTGGATGTCCATCTTCCAGGTGTCCACACCGCCGCTGGCGATCAGCACCGCCCGGTCCACGTATCGGCCGTCGGCCGAATACAGGTGCACCGGCACCTCGACCGATCCGCCGCGGTACCCGACGGCGACGATGCGGCGCTCGAAGTGCACCGGAAAGCCGTTGGCCGCCAACTGAAATTGCTCGAGCTGGTGCTGCAGCGCCTTGACCCGGGTGGCGTCCGTCAGGCAGGGGAACTTGGCGCACCCGTACACCAGGGACGCCATCCGGTGGTCCCCGCGCTCGGCGTAATCCCTTGCCACCCGCGACCATTCGTAGACCCAGCCGCCCGGCGCGTCGGCCCACATGTCGTCGACGGCCGAGCGGACCCGCTCGATGTCCTCGAGTGGAACGCCGAACTTCGCGAACTGGTCGGTGCGGTCGTCGAACATGGCCGCGGCATCGATGTCGTAGGTGTACATGGGACCGCTCCTCAAGATTTTCACGGACCGTTGAGACTAGTCTCACGCTACGATGAAATTAGTTTCAACGCAAGGAGAAATTCACGCTACGATGAAACTCGTGGCGAAGACAGCGACGACGCCTGGACCCCGGGACGAACGGGGGGTGCTCGCCGCGCGGATCGCCGCGGCGGCGCGCGACGAATTCGCCGTGCACGGCTGGGCCGGCACCACGATCCGGGCGGTCGCGCGGCGGGCCGACGTCGACCCGGCGCTGGTCTACCACTACTTCGGGTCGAAGGAAGGGCTGCTCGACGCCGCGACCAACCCGCCCCAGCAGTGGCTGGACCGCGTGGCCGAGGTGTGGGCCACCCCGGTCGAGCGGCTCGGCGCCGCGCTGCTGCAGCTGCTGCTGGCCAGCTGGGCCGACGACGAGATCGGGCCGACGCTGCGGGCCATCCTGCAGACCGCGGCGCACGACCCCGCCACCCGCGACAAACTCCGTCGAGTGGTCGAGGGCAGCCTGATGGGGGTCTCGGGGCTCGGCAGCGACGACCGGGACCGCTTGATCCGCAGCGGCCTCATCTCGTCACAGATGATGGGGTTCGCGCTGATGCGCTACGTGTGGAAGATCGAGCCCGTCGCCTCGATGACCGACGACGAGGCCATCGCCGCGATCGCCCCCAACCTGCAGCGCTACGTCGACGGCGACCTGGGCGGTCAGACCCAGTAGTTGTCGTGGCGGACGAACCACTCCCGGCGTTCCTCGTCGGTCATGTCGGCCAGCGCCGCGAAGCCTTCGAAGTAGGCCTCGCGGGGGGCGCCCGGCGCGAACAGCATCAGGATCGACGCCGGCTCGTCGGCCTCGTTGCGGAAGCCGTGGACGCCGCCCGGGGGGACATAGAGGAAATCGCCCTGGTGCCCGTCGGCCCACTCGGTGCCGTCGTAGAGCTTCATCGTCCCGGAGAGCACGAAGAAGGCCTCCGACATGGCCCGGTGGAAGTGAGCCGGGGGACCGCCGCCGGCCGGGGCGATGTCGACGCGATAGAGGCCGTAGTCGCCGGCGGTGTCCTGTTGGTTGGCCAGGTAGTGGTATTTGACGCCGGAGGTCTCGTAGTCCGGGGGCTGGTCGGCCCGCTTGAGCCAGGCGCTGATCTCCGGCTCTTCGGCGGTGTAGCGGGCCGGCGGGTAGGGCGGCACGACGAGGGACATGGCTCCAGTGTGCGCATAACATCGCGTGGATGGAGGCCGCGGAGGAACTGCGCGTGGAACGGCTGCTGGACGCCGAACGCAAAGCGGCGCAACTGTTCGACGAGATCGAGCGGCGGGCCATGATTCGGCCCGGGGTCGGGGAGAAGGAGCTCTCCGATGAGATCCACGATCTGGCCGGCGAAATGTTCGGCGTGACCCGGCACTGGCATCGGCGGATCGTGCGCGCCGGGGAGAACACGCTGCAACCGTTCCACGAGCGCCCGCCGGACCGGCTGATCGTCGACGACGACATCGTCTTCCTGGATCTGGGGCCGATCTTCGAGGAGTGGGAGGCCGACTTCGGCCGGACCTTCCTGTTGGGCGACGACCCACACAAGAGGGCCGTCCGCGACGCGCTGCCCCGCGTGTGGCAGGCCGGCCGCGACTACTTCGCCGGCAATCCCGACGTCACCGGCGCCGAGCTGTTCGACTTCGTCGTCGGGGCGGCCCACGCGGAGGGCTTCGAGTGGGCCAGCCGGATCGCCGGGCACCTGGTGGGGGAGTTCCCGCACAAGAAGATCGCCGGCCCCGGCATCGAGTGGTACATCATGCCCGGCTCGGACAAGCCGATGCGCCGCACCGACCCGCGCGGGCGCATCTGCCACTGGATCCTCGAGATCCATCTGGTCGACCGCCCGCGCGGCTTCGGCGGCTTCTACGAGCAGCTGCTCGACCTGCCCTGAGCCCCACTACTTCTTGCACTCGGCATAGGCGAGTGCTAAGAATGACTTGGCACTCGCGACCAGTGAGTGCTAGGTCGGGACGGTGAGACCAGGTCCAACGACAGCCCGGTCGTCCGTCGCGGGCACTGCACCCGGCCAGAACGTGTCATCCCCAATCCGGAGGAATCACTTCGCAATGGCCAAGACAATTGCGTATGACGAAGAGGCCCGCCGTGGCCTCGAGCGGGGGCTCAACGCCCTCGCCGACGCGGTAAAGGTGACGTTGGGCCCCAAGGGTCGCAACGTCGTCCTGGAGAAGAAGTGGGGTGCCCCCACGATCACCAACGATGGTGTGTCCATCGCCAAGGAGATCGAGCTGGAGGACCCGTACGAGAAGATCGGCGCCGAGCTGGTCAAGGAAGTCGCCAAGAAGACCGACGACGTCGCCGGTGACGGCACGACGACGGCCACGGTGCTGGCTCAGGCGTTGGTCCGCGAGGGCCTGCGTAACGTCGCCGCCGGCGCCAACCCGCTGGGTCTCAAGCGCGGCATCGAGAAGGCCGTCGAGAAGGTCACCGAGACCCTGCTCAAGTCGGCCAAGGAGGTCGAGACCAAGGACCAGATCGCTGCCACCGCGGCGATTTCGGCGGGCGACCAGTCGATCGGTGACCTCATCGCCGAGGCGATGGACAAGGTCGGCAACGAGGGCGTCATCACCGTCGAGGAGTCCAACACCTTCGGCCTGCAGCTCGAGCTCACCGAGGGCATGCGGTTCGACAAGGGCTACATCTCGGGCTACTTCGTCACCGACGCCGAGCGTCAGGAAGCGGTCCTCGAGGACCCCTTCATCCTGCTGGTCAGCTCCAAGGTGTCGACGGTCAAGGACCTGCTGCCGCTGCTGGAGAAGGTCATCCAGGCCGGCAAGCCGCTGCTGATCATCGCCGAGGACGTCGAGGGTGAGGCTCTGAGCACCCTGGTCGTCAACAAGATCCGCGGCACCTTCAAGTCGGTGGCCGTCAAGGCCCCCGGCTTCGGTGACCGCCGCAAGGCGATGCTGCAGGACATGGCCATCCTCACCGGTGGTCAGGTCATCAGCGAAGAGGTCGGCCTGTCGCTCGAGAGCGCCGATGTCGCCCTGCTGGGTAAGGCCCGCAAGGTCGTCGTCACCAAGGACGAGACCACCATCGTCGAGGGCGCCGGTGACTCGGACGCCATCGCCGGCCGGGTGGCCCAGATCCGCAGCGAGATCGAGAACAGCGACTCCGACTACGACCGCGAGAAGCTGCAGGAGCGCCTGGCCAAGCTGGCCGGCGGTGTTGCGGTGATCAAGGCCGGGGCCGCGACCGAGGTCGAGCTCAAGGAGCGCAAGCACCGCATCGAGGACGCCGTGCGCAACGCCAAGGCGGCCGTGGAGGAGGGCATAGTCGCCGGTGGTGGCGTGGCCCTGCTGCACGCCACCCCGTCGCTGGACGAGCTGAAGCTCACCGGTGACGAGGCGACCGGCGCCAACATCGTCCGCGTCGCGCTCGAGGCTCCGCTGAAGCAGATCGCCTTCAACGGTGGTCTGGAGCCCGGCGTGGTGGCCGAGAAGGTCCGCAACTCGCCCGCCGGTACCGGCCTGAACGCCGCCACCGGTGAGTACGAGGACCTGCTCAAGGCCGGTGTCGCCGACCCGGTGAAGGTGACCCGTTCGGCGCTGCAGAACGCCGCGTCGATCGCGGGCCTGTTCCTGACGACCGAGGCCGTCGTCGCTGACAAGCCGGAGAAGGCCGCCGCTCCCGTCGGCGACCCGACCGGTGGCATGGGCGGCATGGACTTCTAAAAAGTCGCCAACGAAAAAACCCGGCCCTCACAAGGGGCCGGGTTTTTTCGTGGCGATGGCGCCGAGCGTGAACTCACGGCGGGCTTTTCGCGATTTTCCCGCCCTGGTTTCACCTTCGGCGGGTAGGCCGCCGCGCCGCGGCATCGAGTGTGAGCTCAGGGCTTTGGGTGTGAGCTCACGGCGAGCTTTTCGCGATTTTCCCGCCCTGGTTTCACCCGCGAAGCCCTGGCCTCACACTCGACGCCCAGAGTGCACACTCGAGGCGCCTGGCCGGCCTTGTACGTTTGAACGCGTGGCGCTTCCCGCTCCCTCACCCACCAGCACCGCCGTCGTGACGGGCGCGTCGTCGGGCATCGGCGCCGACATCGCCCGCGAGTTGGCCGACCGCGGCCACGGCTTGACGCTCGTCGCCCGCCGCGAAGACCGGCTGCGCGATCTGGCCGACGAACTCGCCGGCCGGGTGCGCGTCGAGGTGATCGCCTGCGACGTCGCCGATTCCGCCGCCCGCGCCGGCCTGTTCGACGAGGTCGAGCGCCGCGGCCTGACGGCCGACATCCTGGTCAACAACGCCGGCATCGGCACCATGGGCTCGGTGACGAAAATTCCCGTGGCCGACGAGATCGCGCAGGTGCGGGTCAACGTCGAGGCCGTCATCGACCTGAGCACCCGCGCGGTGCAGCGGATGGTGCCGCGCGGCCGCGGCGCGATCCTCAACGTCGGCTCGACCGCCGGCTACCAACCCTTCCCCGGGCAGGCCGGGTACGCGGCCACCAAGGCGTTCGTCAACAACTACACCCATGGGCTGCGCGGTGAACTCGCCGGCACCGGCGTCACCGTCGCGCTGCTGTGTCCCGGCCCGGTGCGCACCGAGTTCGTGAAGAGCGCCGGCATGGACGAGCGCGAATTCGCCGACGCGTTCCCGAAGTTCATGTGGAAGCCGTCGCGTGAGGTGGCGCGCGCCGGGGTCGACGCGCTCGAGAGCGACCGCCCAACCGTGATCCCCGGCCTGCCCAGCCAGATCAGCACCCGCCTGTTCCAGTTCATGCCGCGACGAGTGCTGCTGCCGCTGTTGAAGAACCAGCATCCGAGCCTGCGCAGGGACCGGTCAGCCGGCTGACCCCGGCCAGGGCCGCATCCAGCCCTCCACCGGAAGCGCGAGCGCGTTGCACAGCGTGCAGATCGTGCGGTACCAGCCGACGGCCGTGAGCAATTCGATCCGCTGCTCGTCGTCCAGAAAGTCGCCGAGCGCTTCCCATGTCGCCTCCGACCACGAGCCGGTGCGCTCGCACTCGTCGACCGCCGCGATCAGCGTCCGCTCGGCCGGGCCCCACCGCGGGTCGTCGGCCCCGGCCAACACCAGCGCGTCGCACTCGTCGTCGCTGACGCCGGCGATCGGACCCCAGAAGGCGGCCTGCCCGCCCCACTCGTAGGCGCAGCGCAGCAGCGCGCAGATGCGAAGGATGGCGATGGTCCGCGTCCGGGGCGGCAAAAGCGCTGCGGTGTAAAGGGATTCGCCGAGCTTGCGCAGCCGGGAGGCCAGCACCGGATGGCGCTGCAGGCAACGCACCAACAGCAGCGGCTCGTAGGTGCGGTCCGGGTGGCCCCAGCTGTTGATGCCGGCGGCATCCTCTTCGCTCCACGGCGGGGCGAGGGGCGCGATGCGGCTCACGGATGAGACTGTACGGCCCTAGGCCGATGGCGGCGACCCGCTGCGCCCGGCTAGGCCGATGGCGGCGACCCGCTGCGCCCGGCTAGGCCGATGGCGGCAATCGCCGCTAGGCCGGCAGCGAGAACACCACACAGTCGTGCAGGCAGCCCCGGGCCGCATCGGGGGAGTCGGCGTCGCGGTGCAGCAGCGCGCGGGTGGGGGTCACCGTGAGCCGCACCGCGTCACCGGCTCCGCCTTCGGGCGACACCTCGGCCGCGCCGTCGACGATCAGCGAGTAGCCGCCCGGTTCGGCCGGGGGCCACAGCAGGGTGACGTCGCGGCGCCGGGCCAGGTTCTGCTGCGTGCGGCCGCCGATGAGACCGACCTCGAGGGTCTGTCCGCGCAACTCGGGTTCGACCGTCACGGTGTGCGAGCGGTATTCGTCGTCGACGGTGATCAGGTACGCGTACGGGTAATCGACGAGCGCGTCGGCGAGCGCCGCGAAATCGACTTTCTTCTTGCTGCGCATGATGTCCCAGGATAGGCGCGAACCGATGCGGCCCCGCGCTACTGCGGCGCCGGGGGCGTGAGGAACCCGGCGATGCGCGACGTGTAGCCGCGGGCGACGGCGCCGGAACTGGCGGGCCGCGTGACCGCGGTGGTGGTGTTGGAGAACCCGAGGTTTTGCAGTACCTCGTTCCAGGGCGGCAACTTCGCCACGGCCGCCGACGCGTCGGCGTGATACCCGAACATCGCCGCCACGTCCGAGGCCCACATCTGGTCGTAGGCCGCCTCGATGTCGGCGATCGCCGGGGTGTTCTGGCCCAGATGATTGTTGGCCGCCAACGCCCGCACCAGGGCCCGGTTGGCCGCCACCACCGCGGGCTGCACCGTGGCCGCCAGCGCCACCTCGAACGCGGTGGCGATGGCCGAGGCCTGGTGGGACACCTCTTCCGCCTGCGCGGCCGCCGCGGAAAGCCAACTCACGTATTGGCTGGCGACCGTCATCATGGCCGCCGACGACGCGCCCTGCCACGACCCGCTGGCCAGATCCGACGTCACCGAAGAAAAGGACGACGCCGACGACGCCAACTCCCCGGCGAGCCCGTCCCACGCCGCCGCGGCAGCAAGCAGCGGCCCGGGACCAGGACCGGAGAAAATTAGTGCCGAGTTGACTTCCGGCGGCAACCACGCAAAATGCGGGTTCGTCACGGGACCCAACTTAGCTGGTATATGCCACTTTTGGTGGCGTTATTGCAAGGGCGCCGGAGCGGGCTGACGGCCCCGCACCAACTTGCCCGGACGGGCGGCGGTGGGGACGCCGTGTTCAGCGATGATTTCCCCGGACACGATCGTGGCGACATACCCGTCCGCCGTCTGGTCCAGGCGTCGCCCGCCGGCGGGCAGGTCGTAGGTGATGACCGGCTTGTGCAGGCGCAGGGCGGCGTGGTCGATGACGTTGAGATCGGCCTTGTAGCCCACGGCGATACGGCCGCGATCGCTCAGCCCGGCGATGCGCGCCGGCACCGAGGTGAGCTCGCGAACCGCCTCGGGCACCGTGAACCGTCCGGCCTTGCGGTCCCGCGCCCAGTGGGTCAGGAAGTACGTCGAGTAGCTGGCGTCGCAGATCATGCCGTAGTGCGCGCCGCCGTCGCCGAGGCCGAGCACCACGTCGTCGCGGTGCAACAGCTCCCCGACGGTGTCCAGCGAGTTGCCCTGCAGGTTGCTGGTCGCGACCAGCAGCATGGCTTTGCCGTCGTCGTCGAGCAGCCTGTCGTAGGCCTCCTCCATCGGCTCCACGCCCTTGGCGCGGGCGCGGGCACCGATGCTGGTCGACGGGTCGGGCTCGTAGTCGGGGTCCTCGCCCAGCGGGTAGATCCAGTCCCACATCTGGGCGACGTACAGGATCGGGTGGCCCTGCCCCGGCTTGTCGGCCAGGATGCGGGCGCGGACCTCGGGCTTGCGCATCTCGGCGACCCGCTCGGCCAGCGGCAGGTGCGCGATTTCGCGGTAGCTGGGGTAGAGCACGAAGGGGTTCGCCGACAGCTGCAGCCCGATGATCAACCCGATGGGCCGCGGCAACAGCTGCGCGGTGATGTCCCCGCCCGCGGCGTTGGCCTTCTCGATCATGGTGATGGCGTCCGGCCACGACGGGTCACCCGAATTGGCGACGACGAGGGTGAAGGTCAGCGGCAGCCCGACGTCCTCGGCAACGTCGAACACCGTCTGCAGCACGGGCTGGTAGCCGCCGGCCGGGATGTCGGGGACGAACTGCAGCAGGCCGCCGCCGCCGTCCACGACGCCGCGGGCGATCTGCTCGATCTCCTCGCGGGCGGCGTCGTAACTCGGTATGGGCGAACCACTTTCGGTCTTGTGGATGGTCAACCGCGACGAGGCGAAGCCCAGCGCGCCGGCCTCGATCGCCTCCTTGGCCAACGCCCGCATCTTCGCCAGGTCGTCCTCGGTGGCCGGCTCGCGGTCGGCGCCGCGCTGCCCCATCACGTACACGCGCAGCGGCGAGTGCGGCAGGTACGCGGCCACATCGATGTCACGCTTGCCGGAATCGAGGGCGTCCATGTATTCGGGGAAGGTTTCCCACGTCCACGGCAGGCCGTCGGTCATCACGACGCCCGGGATGTCTTCGACGCCGGCCATCACGTCGACCAGGACGTCGTGGTCGGACTGGCGGCACGGCGCGAAGCCGACCCCGCAGTTGCCCATCACCACCGTCGTCACCCCGTGCGCCGACGACGGCGTCAGGCGCTCCGACCAGATGGACTGGCCGTCGTAGTGGGTGTGCAGGTCGACGAAGCCGGGCGTGACCAACAGCCCGGTGGCGTCGATCTCGCGGTTCGCCGCGGCGCCGTTCACGTCGCCGACCGCCTTGATGACGTTGTCGGTCACCGCCACGTCACCGACGTACGGCTCACCCCCCAGCCCGTCGACGATGGTGCCGTTGCGGATGATGAGGTCGTAAGTCATCCAAACAATCTACGACCGTGGCGGCGGCTCGTGCCAGGATCTTTTCCGTGATCGACCACGTGGGCATCAACTGCGCCGACTACGCAAAGTCCCAGCGGTTCTACGACGCGGTGCTGGAGACGCTGGGCTTCTCCCGGCAGCTGGATGTGGGCCCCGCCATCGGGTATGGCCGCGGGGGCAAGCCGACCTTCTGGATCTCCGGGGCGCTGGCCGGACCCAATCGCGAGGTTCACCTGGCGTTCGAGGCGCCCGACGAGGACGCCGTGCGCGCCTTCTACCGGGTGGCCGTGGAGTTGGGCGCCGAACCGCTGCACGAGCCGAGGCTCTGGCCGGAATACCACCCCGGCTACTTTGGCGCGTTCGTGCGCGACCCCGACGGCAACAACGTCGAGGCTGTCTTCCACGGCGCGCTCCCGTAGTGTCGCGAGTATGGCCCGCACCGACGATGCCGCCGTAATCCAAGACCTCCTGCGCGACGCCTTCACCCGGTTGATCGAACACGTCGACGAGATCACCGAGGGATTGACCGAGGAGGTGTCGTCCTATCGGCCGACCCCGGACGCCAACAGCATCGCGTGGCTGCTCTGGCACAGCGCGCGGGTGCAGGACCTCCAGCTGGCCGACGTGGCCGGGGTCGAGCAGGTCTGGCTGCGCGACGGGTGGGTGGACCGGTTCGGACTGGACCTGCCACAGGGCGACATGGGCTACGGGCATTCGCCCGACGACGTCGCCAAGGTGAAGGCGCCCGCGGACCTGCTGTCCGGCTACTACCACGCGGTGCACGAGCTCACCCTCGAATACCTCGGCGGGATCACCGCCGAGGAGCTGGCCCGCGTCGTGGACACCAACTGGGATCCGCCGGTGACGGCCAGCGCCCGGTTGGTCAGCATCATCGACGACTGCGCCCAGCACCTCGGGCAGGCCGCGTACGTGCGGGGGATTGCGTAGATTCGCAGGCGTGCGATTCGCGGCGAGCGTGCTGTTGTGGCTCATCACCACGCTGGCGCTGGCGGTGGCCATCCCCGCGGCGTGGACGCAGCTGCACGTCGTCGACGCCGACGGCTACGCCGCGCTGGCGCGCGGGGCGGCGGCCGACCCGGACCTGCAGTCCGCCATGGCGGCCGAACTAACCACGCGGGCAATGGCTCTCATCGCCGAACACGGCGGGGGCCGTTATCCCGTCGAGAGCTACGACGTGCACGATGCCGCCAGCGCTTTCACCGCCGGGCCAACCTTCCCGCCGCTGTTCGCCCAGGCCAACCGCGCGGCGCACGGCTGGCTGTTCGGTGACCCGGCGAGCGGCGAGAACGGCGATCAGTGGGCGGTCGACGTCGCCCCGATGCTGGGCGACGACTCGATCCGGCCGCTGCTCAGCCGTTACAACGTGACTGTTCCCGCGAAACTGGCTGTCCCGCTGACGGTTTCGATGCCACAAGCGATGCGTCAGGGGCGGCTGAGCCGGCTGTCCACCTGGGGACCGTGGGTGAGCGTGGGGGCGGCGGCGTTGTGCGGGGTCTGCGCGCTGCTCACGCTGGCCGCCGCGCGCCGGCGCGGCAAGGCGCTCAGCAGCCTGGGGGTGTCCGCCCTGCTCGTCGGCGCGGCCGGGTGGGCCGGCCTCGAGGTCGCCGGCCGCTACGTCGACAAGGCGCTCAACCGCACCACCGGCGACATCCGGCGCGTCGCCGAGGCGATGGTCGGACACGCCGAAGCCGGTGTGCACCAATGGCTCAACGTCACGCTGCTGGCCGGCGCCGCCCTGGTGGGACTCGGCGTGGTCGTCGCGATGGTCGGCAGTCTGTGGAAGAAGTCGTGAGCCGCCCTGCTACCCGAACGTGAACGAGAAGACCTGCAGGCCCTTGCTGACCCGCATGTCCAGCTGGTCGCGGTGCGCGGAGTCGTCGGCGACGATCCGGTGCAACGTGGGCGCCCCGCCGATCGGTGTGGTGGTGGTCGTGCCGTCCCGGGTCACGGTGAGCGTGCCGGTGCCGCCGATGACGGCGTAGACGTCCTTCGCGGTGTAGTTCAGCCGGACGGTGGCGTCGTCGCCCTCGGCGGTGGCGCCCTGATCGTCCAGGGTCCAGCGCCCGCGCAGGGCGAACGTGTCGTCGGCCAGGGTCGGCGGAAAGCTCAGCGTGACGGTGCCCGACGTGTAATCGCCGGTGCCGCCGTAGTTTCCGGACCTTTCGACACCGAGGTAGGTTTCGGGCGTGAGCCGGGTCTGCGGGGTGGTGTCGGCCGAACTCGTCGGCGCGGGCAGCGGCGCGCCGGGGTGGGCGTCCGCGAGCAGTTGGCGGATCAGTTTTTCGGTGCCGTCGTAGTCGCCCTCCCCGAACTTCGTGTGCCGCACTTGCCCGTTCGCGTCGATCAGGTATTCGGCCGGCCAGTACACGTTGTGGAAGTTGTTCCACGTCGCGTAGTCGTTGTCCAGGGCGATGGGGTAGGGGATGTGCAGGTCGGCGGCGCCGCTGGCCACGTTCTCGGGGACCCGCTCGAACGCGTACTCCGGCGTGTGCACCCCGATGACGACGAATCCCGCGTCGTGATACCTGTTGTACCAATCGATTACGTGTGGGATCGCGCGCTGGCAGTTGATACACGAGTAGGCCCAGAAGTCGATCAACACGACCTTGCCGCGCACCTCGGCGGGGTCCAGCGGCTTGCCGTCCGGGGTGTTGAGCCACCCGGTGACGCCGGTCAGGGCGGGCGCGGGCCCGCACTGTTGCAGCTCGTCCGAACCGCTGGAGCAGTCGCTGAGCGCCCCCTCGACGGTGACGCTGGGCGGGCTCAGCGCCAGCCCGGTGCCGCGGTTCGGCTGCTGCGCGGGGGTGGGGTTCAGGCTGTGCCCGATGTCGTTGGCGCCCAGCTTGTTCTGCATCGCCGTCGTGTAGTCGGGGACGGCTCGCTGCAGCATCGCCGGCAGGTTGAACACCAGCGCCGCGGCCAGCACGATCATCGCGATCCCGCCGGCGATCTGAATCGCACGCTGCCGTCGGCGGAACGCGGCGACGCGCTCGGCGACGCGCCGCCCGGCCAGCGCGAAGGCCAACAGCGGCACGGCATTTCCGAGGGCGAAGGTCGCGGTCAACACCAGCGCGCCCGGACCGATCGACGAGGTTCCGCCGGCGACCACGATCGCCGCGAGCACCGGACCGGCGCACGGCACGTAGAGGGCGCCCAACGTCAGACCGAGGCCGAAACCGTCTGCGTTGGCGCCGATTTGGCGCTGCGGGAGGTAGGCGAACGGCCGTTCGATCAGGTGCTGCACCGGCGGGAAGATCAGCCCCAGGCCGATGAGGGTCAACACCACCAGGGCGGCCCACCGGATCGCGTCCTGCGGCAGGTGCAGCGCCGTCAGCAGCGCGGAGCCGAGCAGGGTGGCCAGGCTGAAGCTGCACACCAGCCCCGCGATCACCAGATACGGGCGGGACACCGAACTCACGCGGCGGGAGTCGGCTCGGGTACCGCCCGCACCGGACAGCAGGATCACCGGGAGCACCGGCAGGATGCACGGCGAGATGCCGGTGATCAGCCCGCCGAGAAACCCGATCAGGGCGATGGTCTGCACGCGCTATTTCCAAGGACGCGACGGGAGCATGGTTCCACCTTTACCCGTTCGCGCCGCCGACGAGAGTGACCTCGCACAAATCACGCAACGTGCGTTATACAAATCACACGACGTGCGTTACGCTCTTCCGGTGGCGCAACTGACATTCCAGCGTGCCCGCACCGAGGAAAAGAAGCGCCAACGTGCGGAGGCCCTCGTGGAAGCCGCACGCTCGCTGGCGATGGAGACGGGCGTCGCGTCGGTCACCCTG
This sequence comes from Mycobacterium sp. 3-98, assembly GCF_035918355.1. NCBI lineage: Bacteria > Bacillati > Actinomycetota > Actinomycetes > Mycobacteriales > Mycobacteriaceae > Mycobacterium > Mycobacterium sp. 3-98. The sequence goes on from NZ_CP142360.1 coordinate 1,082,338, forward strand.
ACCGCGGTGGCGAGCCGCGCCGGAATTCACTACTCGGCGGTGCGCCGCTACTTCACCTCGCACAAGGAAGTGCTGCTGCGCCTGTCCGCCGAGGGGTGGGTGCGGTGGTCGAACACCGTGTCGGACAAGCTGGCCGAGCCCGGCGCCAAATCGCCGTCGCGCATCGCCGGGACGCTGGCCGAGGCGCTGGCCGACGATCCGCTGTTCTGCGACCTGCTGGCCAACCTGCACCTGCACCTGGAGCACGAGGTGGACGCGGAGCGGGTCATCGAGGTCAGGCGCATCAGCACCGCCGCCACGCGCTCGCTCGCCGATGCCATCGAGAGGGCGCTGCCCGAGCTCGGGCGGTCGGGGTCGCTCGACATCCTGCTGGCCGCGTACTCGCTGGCGGCCACCCTGTGGCAGGTCGCGAACCCGCCGGCGGATCTCACCGACGTCTACGCCGAGGAGCCGGAAGTGGCTCCGCCGGAGTGGAATCTGGACTTCGCGACCGCGCTGACGCGCCTGCTGACTGCCACGTGCATCGGGCTCATCGCGGAAGCCGCATGAACTCAGGGAGGGAGGCCGGTAACGCTGTGGCTTGGCGATCTTCAACCGGTGAACACGGGAAGGGACTTGGAGCGCCCATGACGACGACTGAGCCAAGGACCGAGCCGCTGCAGCAGCAGGGCTCCGCCGGCGGGGAGGGCGAAAAGGCCGCTCCGCAGCGCGCCAAGAAAAAGGGGGTTTTGGGGCGTTTCTGGCTGGTGCTCACGATCGCGGCTGTCGTCGCGCTGTCGGGTTTCGTCGTGTACCGGTTGCACGGCGTCTTCGGCGTTCACCGCGGTTCGTTCGGTGGTGGCACCTCGGGAGAGGTCCTCGACGAGTTCAACGCCAAGACGATCACGCTCCAGGTCTGGGGCCCGCCGGGCAGCACGGCGACCATCAACTACCTCGACGAAAACTCCCATCCGCAGCAGGCCCTCAACGTGCCCTTGCCCTGGAGCAAAGTATTGAGTTCAACGAAGCCCGGCATCCCGGCAAACCTGGTGGCGCAAGGCGACGGCAGTTGGATCGCCTGCCAGTTCGTGGTGAACAAGCACGACGGAAGCGGTGACGTCATCAAGACGCCGAATCGCTCGGATCCCAACCAAACCGTGAACGCCTTCGTCTATTGCCTGGACAAGTCCGCATGAGCGAGCCGGGCGAGGTTCCGCCGCGCGTCGATCAGCCGCTGATCCCGCCGTTCCTGCCGCGGATGATCCACAAGCTGGCCCTGCCGATCGTCCTGGTGTGGTTGGGCATCGTGTTCGTCACCAACACCGTGGCCCCGCAGCTGGAGGTCGTCGCCAAAACCCACTCGGTGTCGATGAGTCCGACCGACGCGGCGTCATTCCAGTCGATGATGAAGGTCGGGTCGACGTTCAAAGAGTTCAACTCCGACAACTCGGCCATGATCCTGCTGGAGGGCGACAAGCCACTCGGGGCCGAAGCGCACCGCTACTACGACGAGATCGTCAGGCGCGTCGAGCAAGACAAGAAACACGTCCAGCACGTCCAGGATTTCTGGAGCGATCCGCTCACGGCGGCGGGTTCCCAGAGCCACGACCAAAAGGCCGCGTACGTCCAGGTTTACCTCGCCGGCAACATGGGCGGCGGCCTGGCGAACGAGTCCGCCGCGGCCGTCCGCAAGATCGTGGACTCGGTACCCGCGCCGCCGGGAATCAAGGCATACGTCACCGGCGCGGGTCCGCTGTTCGCCGATCAATCCCACGCGGGTGAGAAGGGCGTAGCGAAGGTCACGCTCGTCACGTTCTTGGTGATCATCTTGATGCTGCTGTTCGTCTATCGGTCGGCGATCACCATGCTGATCATGCTCGTCATGGTGTTCATCGAACTGGCGGCGGCCCGTGGCGTCGTCGCGGTCCTGGGAAACTACGGGATCATCGGGCTTTCCACCTTCGCCAACAACATGCTGGTGCTGATGGCGATCGCCGCCGGGACCGACTACGCGATCTTCGTGGTCGGCCGCTACCACGAGGCCCGTGGTCTGGGCGAGTCGCGCGAAAAAGCGTTCTACACCATGTTCCACAGCACCGCGCATGTCGTGCTCGGGTCGGGATTGACCATCGCCGGCGCGATGTACTGCCTGAGCTTCTGCCGGCTGCCGTACTTCCAGACGCTGGGCGTGCCGTGCGCGGTCGGCATGCTGGTGGCGGTTCTCGCGGCGTTGACGCTGGGCCCGGCGGTGTTGACGGTGGCGTCGTTCTTCAAGCTCATGGACCCGAAGCGCAAGCTGCAGACCCGGGGCTGGCGTCGCATGGGCACCGCGGTGGTCCGCTGGCCCGCACCCGTTCTCGCGGTGACCATCGCGGTCGCGTTGGTCGGTCTGCTCGCCCTGCCCGGTTACAAGACGGACTACGACAACCGCCACTTCCTGCCGGCGGACACCCCGGCCAATGTCGGTTATGCCGCCGCGGATCGGCACTTCGACCAGGCTCGGCTCAATCCCGAGCTGTTGATGATCGAGACCGATCACGACCTGCGTAACCCGGCCGACTTCCTGGTCCTGGACAAGGTCGCCAAGGCGGTCTTCCACATCCCGGGTATCGGCCGCGTGCAGACCATCACCCGGCCGTTGGGCACGCCGCTCGACCACAGCACCCTCGGGTTTCAGATGGGCGCGCAAGCCGCGGGGCGGATCCAGACCCAGCACTACCAAGAGGAGCAGGCGAACAATCTGCTCAAGCAGGCCGACGAGCTGCACAAGACGATGGCAACGCTGCACGAGCAGATGCAGGTGACCCAGGATCTGAGCAACACCACGCACGAAACCACCAGGCTCACCAAGGAAACCGTGCAGATCACCGAGAGGTTGCGCGACGACATCGCCAACTTCGACGACTTCCTCCGGCCGATCCGCAGCTACTTCTACTGGGAGAAGCACTGCTACGACATCCCGGCCTGCTGGGCACTCCGGTCGGTCTTCAACGCGCTCGACGGCATCGACCAGGTGGCCGAGAACATCGTGAACCTGAGCGCGAACCTGGACAAGCTGGATCGGATCCAGCCCAAGCTGGTGGCGCTGATCCCCCCGCAGATCGAGAGCCAGCAGCGCAACCTCGACACCATCATGTCGAATTACGCGATCACACAGGGACTTAACGAACAGGCGAAAGCGCAGGCCGACAACGCCACCGCGCAGGGCGATGCCTTCGACAAGGCGAAGAACGACGACACGTTCTACCTTCCGCCGGAGGCGTTCAAGAGCCCGGATTTCGCGCGGGGTCTCAAGCAGTTCATATCGCCGAACGGGCACGCCGTCCGGCTGATCATTTCCCACGAAGGCGACCCGGCGACCCCCGAAGGCATCAACCACATCGAGCCGATCAAGCAGGCCGTGCACGAGGCGATCAAGGGCACCCCCTGGGAGGGCGCCAAGGTCTACCTCGGCGGCACCGCGGCGACGTACAAGGACATGCACGACGGCTCCGACATCGACCTGATCATCGCCGGAATCGCCGCGGCCACTTTGATTTTCGTCATCATGCTGGTGATCACCCGAAGCGTCGTGGCGGCCGTCGTGATCGTCGGCACGGTGTTGCTGTCGCTGGGCGCCTCGTTCGGACTCTCCGTGCTCTTATGGCAGTACATCCTGGGTTTGAAGTTGCACTGGATGGTGCTGGCGATGGCGGTCATCCTGCTGCTGGCGGTCGGCTCGGACTACAACCTGCTGCTGATATCGCGGTTCAAAGAGGAAATCCACGCCGGGCTCAAGACCGGGACGATCCGCGCGATGGCCGGTTCGGGCTCGGTGGTCACCTCCGCCGGTCTGGTGTTCGCCGCGACGATGGCCACGTTCATGTTCAGCCCGCTGCTGGTGATGGCCCAGGTCGGTACGACGATCGCGCTGGGTCTGCTGTTCGACACCTTGATCGTGCGGTCGTTCATGACACCGTCGCTGGCCACCTTGCTCGGGCGCTGGTTCTGGTGGCCGCAGCACGTGCGGCCACGGCCGGCCAGCACCATGCTGCGACCGTACGGACCGCGTCCCGCGGTGCGCGAGCTGATCCTCAACGACGTCGAGGAGCACCCGCCGGGCGGATTGGTACAGCCGCGCTGATCCTACGAAGCGTGAGCAGCCCGCCGCGGGTGGTCAGAAGTCCCAGTCCGCGTCCTCGGTGGCCTGGTGGGAGCCGATGACATAGGAGCTGCCCGACCCGGAGAAGAAGTCATGGTTCTCGCCGGCGCCGGGATCGAGCGCCGAGAGCACCGCTGGGTTCACCCGGCAGTCCGAGGGCCCGAACATCGGCTCGTACCCGAGGTTGGCCAGGGCCCGGTTCGCGTTGAACCGCATGTAGGGCAGTACGTCGTCGGTCCAGCCCAGGCCGTCGTACAGATCGTGGGCATAATCAATCTCGTTGGTGTACAACGCATTCAGCAGCTCGTAGGTGTACTCGCGGTGGCCGGACCGCTCTGATTCCGAAAGCTCGGCGAGTCCGCGCTGACACTTGTAGCCGATGTAGAAGCCGTGCACGGCTTCGTCGCGGATGATTAGCCGGATGATGTCGGCGGTGTTGGTGAGCTTGCCGCGCGAGGACCAGTACATCGGCAGGTAGAAACCGGAGTAGAACAGAAACGATTCCAGCATGACCGACGCCGCCTTGCGTTTGAGGGCGTCGTCCCCGCGGTAATAGTCGACGACGATCTGAGCCTTGCGCTGCAGGTGCGGATTGCGCTCGGACCAGTCGAAGGCGTCGTCGATCTGGCGGGTGGAGCACAGCGTCGAAAAGATCGAACTGTAGCTCTTGGCGTGGACCGATTCCATGAACGCGATGTTGGTCAGCACCGCCTCCTCGTGGGGCGTGACCGCATCGGCGATCATCGACACCGCGCCGACGGTGGCCTGCGTCGTATCGAGCAACGTGAGCCCGGTGAACACTCGCACGGTCGTCTGCTGCTCCTGCGCGGTCAGCGTCTGCCATGACGCCGAGTCGTTGGACAGCGGCACCTTCTCCGGCAGCCAGAAGTTGCCCGTCAGCCGATCCCATACCTGCGCGTCCTTGGGGTCGGGCAGGCGATTCCAGTTGACCGCCCGCATTCGATCCACCGATCGGATGCTCATCGCGCGCCGCCGATCTCGTCGCTGCTGCGTAGCCCGGACAGGTCGCCGCGGCGAGCGGCCTCGAAGCGGACGGCGACGTCGGCCCAATTCACGATGGACCACAGCCTGTCGACGTAGTCGGCCTTGACGTTGCGGTACTGCAGGTAGAACGCGTGCTCCCAGGCGTCGAACACCAGCAGCGGAGTGCTGGTGATCGCCACGCTGATGTGGTGATCGTGAATCTGGTGCACGACCAGACGACGCCCGATCGGGTCCCACGCCAGCGCGCCCCACCCCGAGCCCTGCACGCTGGAGGTGGCCCCGGTCATCTCGGCGCGGAACGCCTCGAATCCGCCGAAGAACTCGTCGATGGCGGCGGCCAGTTCCCCCTCGGGCCTTTCGGCGGCCTCCGGCGAGAGATTCGTCCAAAAGATCGAGTGCAAGGCATGGCCGGCGAGGTGAAACGCCAGCGTCCGCTCCAGGCCCGGCAAGTGGGCGAGGTTGCGCTCGGCACGCGCCTCGGCGAGCTGGTCGACGGTCGAGTTGGCGCCCTTGACGTAGGCGGCGTGATGCGCGTCGTGGTGCAGCTGCATGATCTCGCCGCTGATCGCGGGCTCGAGCGCACCGTAGTCATAGGTCAGGTCGGGCAGGACGTAGTGGGGCATGGCTCTCCCTCGTCGGTGTGGGCTGTCGTCCGAACATACCGCGAGATTTCGGGTAGCCAAATAATTTGTTCCGAGGTACCGTAATTCGTGTCGGTGGGTGTACCGACAGCCACGCGGCCCGCACCGGTTCTCCGGTGCGGGCCGTACCTTTCAGTGGTGGAAACGGCAGGAGGGCACACCAAAAGACTCAGCGCCCAGGAGGAGATTCCTGGGCGCTGGGTGGGTGAATACCGCTTATGCCGTGAGGATTACGACCAGTTCCAGACCGACATGTCGCCGGGCGGGTAGGTGTTGCAGATGTCGGTGGCCTTGGCGACCACGCCCTTGTTGTTCCAGAAGATCTTCATGTGGTTGGGCCAGGCCAACCACAACGGATCGGCCTGTGGCGCATAGAAGTTCTCGGAGTAGTTCCGGCGGTCGGCCGGCGACAACGCATAGAACCAGTGGGCCTTGTCGATGGCGGCCTGGTTCACGTTGGGGTGGTTGTTGAAGTCGATCATGTACCGCTGGTAGTACACCGGGCTGGTGTCCCGGGTTGCCGCCAGGATCTGCTCGGCATCACATGTGGTGTTGATCATCCGGCGGGGGATCGGGAAGTCCTCCGTGGAGTCGGCTACCGCGGTCGACGGGAAGATCGCAGCGGTAACACCCAGAGCAAGGAACGCAGCGCCTGCACGCAGGCCGGTACTCAGCCGAGACATAGCAGTTACGGTAGCACTTTTTGGCCGGACGCGGATATTTCCCAGCTGACTGCCAGGGGATCTCTAGCCTGTCTCAGTATCAGTCCCGATCAGGGACGATGACGTGTGACGGGTCCGGCCGCAGCTCCGGCGGGGCCTGGCTGTAGTCCCCGAACGGGCCGTCGCGGCGCTCGACGGCGGCGCGCACGCCCTCGTCCTCCGCGATCTTGATGAAGCCCAGGGCGTCGGGCGTATTGCGCATCAGGCCGTCGAGGATGCCGCCCAGCGTCTGGGTGGAGGCCAGGCCCATGTTCTCGTAGGCCTGGTTGACGATCAGCTTTTGCGCCTGCAACTGCGACAAGGGGATCTGCGCCAGTTCGGCCGCGATCTCGGCCACCCGCGCTTCGAGGCGCTCGAAGGGCACCGCCTCGTTGATCAGCTCGATCTCCGCGGCCTGCACGCCGGTCAGGGGACGCCCGGTCAGCGAGTGCCACTTCACCTTGGCCAGGCTCAGCCGGTAGAGCCACATCCCGGTCAGGTACGCGCCCCACATCCTGCTGTAGGGGGTGCCGATCACGGCGTCCTCGCTGGCGATGACGAGATCGGCGCACAGCGCGTAGTCGCTGGCACCGCCCACGCACCAGCCGTGCACCTGGGCGATCACCGGTTTGGACGCCCGCCAGATGGCCATGAACTTTTGCGTCGGCCCGGTCTCGCGGGCGCTGACCATCGCGAAGTCCTTGCCGGGATCCCACTTTCCGTCGCTCATCATGGATTCGCCCCAGTGCTGGAAACCGCCGCCGAAGTCGTAGCCGCCGGAGAACGCCCGGCCCGCCCCGCGCAGCACGATGACCTTGACGGCCGGGTCGCGCTCGGCCAGGCCGACCGCGGCCTCGATCTCGTCGGGCATGGGCGGCACGATCGTGTTCAGCTGCTCGGGCCGGTTCAGCGTGATGGTGGCCACCGGGCCGGCCGTGCGGTAGAGCAGGGTCTGGAAGTCGCTGCTTGGCATGGCGTCCTTAGGGGTCGGGCTGCCGGTTTTCCGGTGACGAGGCGTAGATCCGCCCGGCGATCTTCAGATACGGCGTGGTGAGGTAGGCCGAGAAGGCGACGATGGCCGAAAAGATCGCCGCCACGACGACCCCGTTGGGCCACAGCTGGCCGGTCCCCACCGCGAAGCAGGCGATGCCGATGATCGCGGTCGCCCAGTAGAACCGCCGGCCCGCGCGACGGTCGTTGATGAAGCGGTACCGTGCCTGGGCCGCCGACGCCAGGATGAAGATCAGCCCGGTCGCCAACAGGGTGAGTTCGATGCGCTGCGCCGCTGACACGTCGTCGATCCTATGACTGCGTGCGCCCGCCCAGCATCTGCCATAGGAACGAGTAGGTCAGCGCCGACTTGAAGGCGACCTGCTCGTTGTCGGCCGCACCGGCGTGGCCGCCCTCGATGTTCTCGTAGTAGAACACCGGGTGGCCGGCGGCCTCGAGGGCCGCGGTCATCTTGCGGGCGTGCCCCGGATGCACCCGGTCGTCGCGGGTGGACGTGGTCATCAGCACCGGCGGGTACCGGCGCGTCGCCGAAATGTTTTGGTAGGGCGAGTATTCGGCGATGAATTTCCAATCGTCGGGGTTGTCCGGGTCACCGTACTCGGCCACCCACGACGCGCCGGCCAGCAGCAGGTGGTAGCGCTTCATGTCCAGCAGCGGGACGCTGCACACCAGCGCGCCGAATTTCTCCGGGTACTGGGTCAGCATGATGCCCATCAGCAGGCCGCCGTTGCTGCCGCCCTGCGCGCCGAGCTGCTCGACGCGTGTGATGCCGCGGACCACCAAATCGGTTGCCACGGCGGCGAAGTCCTCGGCGACCTTGTGCCGGCCCTCGCGTATCGCCTGGGTGTGCCACTCGGGACCGTATTCGCCGCCGCCGCGGATGTTGGCCAACACGTACGTGCCGCCGCGGGCCAGCCACAGCCGCCCCAGCACGCCGCTGTAACCGGGCGTGTTCGACGATTCGAATCCGCCGTAGCCGTAGAGCAGGGTGGGCGCCGGTCCGTCGGACGCCGGGCCGGTGGGCCGCACCACGAAGTAGGGGATCGGCGTGCCGTCCTTCGACTTCACGAAGTTCTGTGTCACGGAGATGTTTTCGGCATCGAAGAACGCCGGGGCGGACTTGAGCTGTTCGAGGGCCCCGTCGTCGGTGCCCCGCATCAGCCGGGACGGTGTGTCGAATCCACTGGAATCCAGGAAGAACTCGTCGCCGGTGTCGTCGGCGGAGACGACGACGGTGTTGGTGGCGGCCGGGATCCCGGCCACGGGTTCGCGGCGCCAGGATGCCCGTGACGATCGCAAGCGCGGCGGAGCCGGGCGCAGCGGGTCGTCACCCGATGCCCGTGACGATCGCAAGCGCGGCGGAGCCGGGCGCAGCGGGTCGTCACCCGATGGCCGTGACGGGGTGACGATCTCGACGCGACTGGCCACGTCCACCAGCGAGACGATCACCAGCCGGTCGCGGGTCCACGCGTAGTGGTTGAGCGCCGTGTGTTCGTCGGGTTCGAAGACCACCTGCAATTGCGCTGTGCCGCCGAGGAATTCCTCGTAGTCGGCGGCCAGTAGCGACCCGGCGCCATAGGTAGTGCCGCCGAAGAACCAATCGCTGCGCAGCTCGACCAGCAGCCATTCGCGGTGCAGGCTCACGCTGGCGTCGGTGGGGGTGTCGATGCGGATGAGTTCCGGCCCGCGCAGCTCGTAGAGTTCTTCGTTCCAGAAGTCCAGCGCCCGCCCGATCAGGGTGCGCTCGTACCCGGGGATCCGGCTGGCGCTGGCCGCCACGTTCACGTCGGAACGGGCGCCCTCGAAGACGGTCTCGGCCTCGGCCAGGGGTGTGCCCCGGCGCCACCGCTTGACCACCCGCGGGTAGCCCGAATCGGTGAGCGTGTCGGGCCCGAAGTCGGTGCCGACCAGGACGGTGTCGGGGTCTTCCCAGCTGACCTGCGACTTGGCTTCCGGAAGTTCGAATCCGTCGGTGACGAATTCCCTTGTCAGCATGTCGAATTCGCGCACGATCGAGGCGTCCGAGCCGCCGCGGGAGAGGCTGACCAGCGCGCGGGTGTACTCGGGGTAGATGACGGCGGCGCCGGCCCACACCCATTTCTCGCCGTCGGCCCGGCCCAGTTCGTCGACGTCGATCAGCACGTCCCACTCGGGGGTATCGGTGCGGTAGCTGTCCAGCGTGGTGCGCCGCCACAGCCCGCGGGGGTTGGCCGCGTCACGCCAGAAGTTGTAGAGGTATTCGCCGCGGCGTACCACGTAGGGGATGCGGGCGTCGGTGTCGAGCACCTCGAGCGCCTCGGTGCGCATCCGCTCGAAATCGGTGTCGCGGAAGCGCGCCAGCGTCGGCTCGTTGCGCTCCCGCACCCAATCCAGCGCCTCGTCACCGGTGACGTCCTCGAGCCAGAGGTAGGGGTCTTCACTGTCCTGCGGGTCGGTGCGCGCGTGCGGCGTCGTGGAAGCGTTGGAAGCCATGGAAGCCATTGTGGCCACGGCGGTACTGTGAGGTGTATTACACGGCTGAACGAGGAGTGAGAGCAGTGACCGTTTTCGCACGTCCAGGTGCCGCCGGGGCGTTGATGTCGTATGAGTCTCGCTACGAGAACTTCATCGGGGGGCAGTGGGTTCCGCCGGCGCGGGGGCGCTACTTCGAGAACCCGACACCGGTCATCGGCCAGACGTTCTGCGAGGTGGCCCGTTCGGATGAGGCCGACGTCGACAAGGCGCTCGACGCCGCCCACGCGGCCGCGCCGGCGTGGGGCAAGACGGCGCCGGCCGAGCGGGCCGCGATCCTGAACAAGATCGCCGACCGCATCGACGAACACACCGCCGCACTGGCGGTGGCCGAGGTCTGGGACAACGGCAAGCCGATCCGCGAGGCGCTGGCCGCCGACATCCCCTTGGCGGCCGACCACTTCCGGTACTTCGCCGCGGCGCTGCGCGCCCAGGAGGGCTCGCTGAGCCAGATCGACGACGACACCGTCGCCTACCACTTCCACGAGCCGCTCGGCGTGGTCGGGCAGATCATCCCGTGGAACTTCCCCATCCTGATGGGCGCCTGGAAGCTGGCGCCCGCGTTGGCCGCCGGCAACGCGGTGGTGCTCAAACCCGCTGAGCAGACGCCGGTTTCGGTGCTCTACCTGATGTCGCTGATCGGCGACCTGCTGCCGCCCGGGGTGATCAACGTCGTCAGCGGGTTCGGTGTCGAGGCCGGTAAGCCGCTGGCATCGAGCAACCGGATCGCCAAGATCGCGTTCACCGGCGAGACCACCACGGGGCGACTGATCATGCAGTACGCGTCGCAGAACCTGATCCCGGTCACCCTCGAACTCGGGGGCAAGAGCCCCAACATCTTCTTCTCCGATGTGATGGCCAAGGCCGACGACTATCAGGACAAGGCGCTGGAGGGCTTCACGATGTTCGCCCTCAACCAGGGCGAGGTGTGCACCTGCCCGTCGCGCAGCCTGGTCCAGGCCGACATCTACGACGAGTTCCTGGAGCTGGCCGCGATCCGCACCAAGGCGGTCCGGCAGGGCGACCCGCTGGACTCTGAGACCATGCTGGGGTCGCAGGCGTCCAACGACCAGCTGGAAAAGGTGTTGTCCTACATCGAAATCGGCAAGGACGAGGGCGCCAAGGTGATCACCGGAGGCGAACGCGCCGAGCTCGGCGGCGACCTGTCCGGCGGCTTCTACATGCAGCCCACCATCCTGGGCGGCGACAACTCGATGCGGGTCTTCCAGGAGGAGATCTTCGGGCCGGTGGTGGCGGTGACGTCGTTCTCCGATTACGACGACGCCATGTCGATCGCCAACGACACCCTCTACGGCCTGGGGGCGGGGGTGTGGAGCCGCGACGGCAACACCGCCTACCGTGCCGGGCGCGACATCCAGGCCGGCCGGGTGTGGGTGAACTGCTACCACGTCTATCCCGCCCACGCGGCGTTCGGCGGCTACAAGCAGTCCGGCATCGGCCGGGAGAACCACAAGATGATGCTGGACCACTATCAGCAGACCAAGAACATGCTGGTGTCCTACTCCGAGAAGGCGCAAGGGTTCTTCTGACGCGCCGGCGACGATGCAGAGCGAAGCGATGAGGGGGAGCGGCGCCAAGGGTCTCGCGCCCGCCGGAGTGGCCATCACCGCCCCGGCCGCCGAGGTGCTGACGCGGCTGCAGGCGGCGCACGGCCCGGTGATGTTCCACCAGTCCGGCGGCTGCTGCGACGGCTCGTCGCCGATGTGCTACCCGCTCGGCGACTTCCTGGTCGGCGATCGCGACGTCCTGCTCGGGGTGCTCGACGTCGGACCCGACGGGGTGCCGGTGTGGATTTCGGGCCCACAGTACGCGGCCCACTATCGCGACAAGCACACCCAGTTGGTGATCGACGTGGTGCCCGGCCGCGGCGGCGGGTTCAGCCTGGAGGCACCCGACGGCGTCCGGTTCCTGTCCCGCGGTCGCGTCTTCACCGCCGAAGAACAGGCGTCTTTGGCCGGCGCGCCGGTCATCACGGGCGCCGGTTACGAGCAGGGTGAACGGCCCGCGACACGCGGTCCGGTGGTGGCCGACGCGGGCGCGCAGACATGCCCTGCGCCTCGGTGACCGCAGTACAGTCGAGAAAGTGATTCCCCTGCCCCGTCCCTGGTTACTGGCCGGCGCCATGCTGATCGGAAGCGCGGTCGGGGCCCTGGCGTGCGTGGCGTACACCGTCGTGGTCCACGCCAGCGTCCGCCCGGACATCGCGATCGCGTCGGTGGTCGGCATCCCCAGCGTCGTCGGGCTGACGATGATCCTGTTCTCCGGGCGCCGCTGGGTCACCGCGCTGGGCGCGTTCATCCTGGCGGCGGCGCCGGGCTGGTTCGGTGTGCTCGTCGCGTTGCGGGTGACCGCCGGTGCCTGACGACAAGGACGCCGCGAGCCCCGGGACCGAGGCCTTCGTGCCGGACTTCTCCGACGATGAACGCGAGACCGAGGACACCGGGACCCAGTCCTGGGTCCCCGATTTCGACGACGACTCCGACTCCGAGATCGCGGACACCGGCGAGCGGCCGGCGGCCACCGAGCCCGAACCCGGCGAGCCCGAACCGGAGGTCGCCGCCGGATCCGTCGTCCCGGTGCAGTCGGTCACCGTCCCCGGTCGCTACTTCTACGTCAAGTGGTGGAAGTTGGCCCTGATGCTGCTGGGCGTGTGGGCCGCCGCGGCCGTGGTCGGGCTGGGTTTGTTCTCGTGGTGGTACGGCTCGATCGACAAGACCCCGGCGCTGTTCGCGGTGCTGGTCTACGTGGCGGTGTGCGTGGTCGGCGGCGTGATGCTCGCGATGGTGCACGGCAGGCCGCTGGTTTCCGCGCTGTCGGTGGCGCTGATGTCGGGGCCGTTCGCCGCCGTGGCCGGCGCGGCACCCCTGTACGGCTACTACTACTGCGAGCGAGTGGGCCACTGCCTGGTCGGCGTCATTCCGTATTGACATGATTCCGAGGCGCCCCGCGAGTGTGGAGGTGAGGGACGAATTTCCGGCGTTTCCGGTACGTAGCGCCCACGCTCGGCGCGTTGGAAGCGGCGCGACTCACGGCGTTGTCCGCTGCGAGCCGGCGCCCACTAGGGTGGGCACGTGACTTCTCACTATGACGTCGTCGTCCTCGGGGCCGGCCCCGGCGGATATGTCGCGGCCATTCGCGCCGCACAACTCGGCCTTTCCACCGCGGTCGTCGAGCCGAAGTACTGGGGCGGGGTTTGCCTCAATGTCGGCTGCATTCCGTCCAAGGCGCTGCTGCGCAACGCCGAACTCGCGCACATCTTCACCAAAGAGGCCAAGACCTTTGGCATCAGCGGAGAGGCGACCTTCGACTACGGCGTCGCCTTCGACCGCAGCCGTAAGGTGGCAGAGGGCCGCGTCGCGGGCGTGCACTTCCTGATGAAGAAGAACAAGATCACCGAGATCCACGGCTACGGCCGGTTCACCGACGCGAACACCATCTCGGTCGAACTCAACGACGGCGGGACCGAGACGGTCACGTTCGACAACGCCATCATCGCCACCGGCAGCAGCACCCGGCTGGTTCCGGGCACCTCGCTGTCGGCCAACGTGGTCACCTACGAGGAACTGATCCTGTCCCGCGAGCTGCCTGAGTCGATCATCATCGCCGGTTGCGGAGCGATCGGCATGGAGTTCGGCTACGTGCTGCGCAACTACGGGGTCGACGTGACCGTCGTGGAGTTCTTGGCGCGCGCGCTGCCCAACGAGGACGCCGAGGTGTCCAAGGAGGTCGAGAGGCAGTTCAAGAAGCTGGGCGTCAAAATCCTCACCGGCACCAAGGTCGAGTCGATCTCCGACAACGGTGCCGAGGTGACGGTGGCCGTCAGCAAGGACGGCAACACCCAGGAGCTCAAGGCCGCGAAAGTGTTGCAGGCCATCGGTTTTGCGCCCAACGTCGAGGGCTACGGCCTCGAGGCCGCCGGGGTCGCGCTGACCGACCGCAAGGCCATCGGCATCACCGACTACATGCGCACCAACATCGAGCACATCTACGCCATCGGCGATGTCACCGGGAAGCTGCAGCTCGCCCACGTCGCTGAGGCCCAGGGCGTCGTGGCGGCCGAAACCATCGCCGGCGCAGAGACTTTGGCGCTCGGTGACTACCGGATGATGCCGCGCGCGACCTTCTGCCAGCCTCAGGTGGCCAGCTTCGGCCTCACCGAGGAGCAGGCCCGCGAGGAAGGCCACGACGTGGTGGTGGCGAAGTTCCCGTTCACCGCGAACGGCAAGGCCCACGGTGTCGGCGACCCGAGCGGGTTCGTCAAGTTGATCGCCGACTCGAAATACGGTGAGCTGCTGGGCGGTCACCTGGTGGGGCACGATGTCTCGGAGCTGCTTCCGGAGCTGACGCTAGCGCAGAAGTGGGATCTGACCGCCACCGAGCTGGCCCGCAACGTGCACACCCACCCGACCATGTCCGAGGCGCTGCAGGAATGCTTCCACGGGCTGACCGGACACATGATCAATTTCTGAGCCGCGCATGATTCGCACCGTCACGCCCCAGACGATCGCGGGCGCCGTCGCCGGCCTGGCGACCGGTTATGTCGTGTGGCTGCCGGGCATTTCGACCGGGGACAACGCGACGGCGGGCCAGTGGGGTCCGCTGGTCTTGCTGGCCTCGGTGGTGCTGGGAATCGGCGCCGCGATCTGGGGTGCCTGGCAGCGACGACGCGGGAAGCTGGGCTGGGCGGCGTTCGCCTTCGGCCTGCCGGTACTTCCCGTGGTCCTGACGCTGGCCATTTTGGCCGACGTCTACCTATAGCTGCTGCGGGTTGTCCAGCGGAATCTCGAGCGTGGCCATCGTCGCGGCCAGCCCGTCGTATTGGCTTGCCAGCAAGCAGAATTCGATCAGCTGCCGCCGGTCCAGGTGAGTCGCCAGCTCGCGCCAGGTGGCGTCGGTGACGGTGCGGTCGTTGACGAACTCGTCGGTCGCCGCCAGCAGCGCCTGCTGACGCACGGTCAGGCGCCCCTCGACCGGGTCCAGCCGTTCCGGCCACGCGAAGATCGCGGCCTGCACGCCGGCGTCGAGCCCGGCCTTGCGCGCCATCCGGCGATGGTGCTGCAGTTCGTATTCGCACGCCCGCAGGTGTCCGACCCGCAGGATCACCAGCTCGGTGTCGATGGTCGGGAGCTTCCCGCGCAGCAGCCGGCCCCCGTAGGCCAGCCACGTCCAAAACAGCAACTGGCGCTGGCCCAGGGTCGTGAACAGGTGCATCTCCGGTGCGCGCACGGTGCGCGCGCCCAGCTTCGCGATCACCCAATTGATCGGTCCCAGTTGGCGGAATCGCCCCGGCGGGATGCGGCCGTCGGGACTCACGGTTGCGTCACCAGGTACGGGGACACCGTGCTGCGATGCTCGTCGAGATCGAGCGCGCGCCCGAGCGCCGGGAAGGCGCGCTGCGGACAGTTGTCGCGCTCACAGACCCGGCATCCCGCGCCGATCGGTGTGGAGATTTCCCCCGACAAGTCGAGTCCTTCCGAGTAGACGAGCCGGTGCGCGTGGCGAAGCTCGCACCCCAGGCCGATCGCGAAGGTCTTACCGGGCTGACCATACCGGGCCGCGCGTCGTTCCACGGTGCGGGCCACCCACATGTAGTTGCGGCCGTCGGGCATCTGCGCGATCTGGACCAGGATCTTGCCCGGGTTGGCGAAGGTTTCGTAGACGTTCCACAGCGGGCAGGTGCCTCCGCTGGAGGAGAAATGAAAACCGGTGGCGGACTGGCGTTTTGACATGTTGCCGGCGCGGTCGACCCGGACGAAGGAGAACGGCACCCCGCGCATCGACGGGCGCTGCATCGTCGAGAGCCGGTGCGCGATGGTCTCGTAGCTGATCGAGTAGAACGAGGACAACCGTTCGACGTCGTAGCGGAAATTCTCTGCGACGTCGTGGAATTGGCGGTAGGGGAGCACGGCGGCCGCGGCGAAGTAGTTGGCCAGACCGAGCCGGGCCAGCGTATGCGACTCGTCGCTGGTGAACTTGCCCTGCGCGACCAGGTCATCGATCAGGTCCCCGAACTCGAGGTAGGCCAGTTCGGCGGCCATCTTGAACACCTGCTGCCCCAGCGAGAGGTGATTGCTGATCTCCAGCGTCTTGGTGGCGGGGTCGTAGCGGTGCAGCACGGTGTCGCCGAGATCGATGCGGCGGTTGATGTGCACCCCGTGCACCTCGGTGAGCCGGCGCGTCAACTCCCGGGCCAGATCGCCGTGGTGCAACCGCATCTTGATGGTGAGCTCCTCGGCGGCGGTGTCCAGCTCGTGCAGGTAGTTCTGCCGTTGGTAGAAGTAGTCGCGCACCTCCTCGTGCGGCATGGTGATCGATCCGCTGCCGCTGCCGTCGGAGAACCGCTCCTCGGTGGCGGCCGCCAGCTGCGCGGTGGTGATCCGGTAACGGCGGTGCAGGTTGACCACCGCCCGCGCCAACCCGGGATGAGCGCTGACCATCTCGGCGACCTCGGTCGGGTCGACGTCGATGTCGAGGTCGCGGTCGAGGGTGACCTCGCGCAGCTCGGCGACCAGACGGGTGTCGTCCTGTGAGGAGAAGAACGTGGCGTCCACCCCGAACACCTCGGTGATGCGCAGCAGCACGGCCACCGTCAGGGGGCGAACGTCGTGCTCGATCTGGTTGAGGTAGCTCGGGGAGATTTCCAGCATCTGAGCCAGCGCGGCCTGGGAAAACCCGCGCTCGTTGCGCAGCTGGCGGACCCGCGAGCCGACGAACGTCTTGGACACCTCACCGAGGTTACCGGCCTTGCGAAGCTTTGGTTCGCAGAGTTGGCACCGGGTCTCGCGCGTCGCGATTGGTGTTCGATGGCCCTCGTTGGCATTATTCGACCGGGGCCTCGGGCCTTAACCTGGGGTAACCGCGAGGAGGAAACGGGGAGCGCACCGTGAGCCTGGATAAACAACTGATGCCGGTGCCCGACGGTCACCCGGACGTTTTCGACCGCCAGTGGCCGTTGCGGGTCGGGGATATCGACCGCACGGGCCGGCTGCGACTGGACGCCGCGTGCCGGCACATCCAGGACATCGGCCAGGACCAGCTACGCGAGATGGGTTTCGAGGAGACCCATCCGCTGTGGATCGTCCGGCGCACCATGATCGACCTGATCCGACCGGTCGAATTCAGCGACATGCTGCGGATGCGCAGATGGTGCTCGGGCACCTCCAATCGCTGGTGCGAGATGCGGGTCCGCATCGACGGCAAGCGCAAGGGCGGGCTCATCGAGTCCGAGGCCTTCTGGATCAACATCAACCGGGAGACCCAGATGCCCTCGCGCATCGCCGACGACTTCCTGGCGGGCCTCCACAAGACCACGTCGGTCGACCGGCTGCGATGGAAGTCCTATCTGAAGCCGGGCAGCCGGGACGACGCGGTCGAGATCCACGAGTTTCCCGTCCGGGTCACCGACATCGACCTGTTCGACCACATGAACAACTCGGTGTACTGGAGCGTGGTCGAGGACTACCTGGCCTCGCACACCGAGCTGATGCAGGCGCCGTTGCGCATCACGATCGAGCACGAGGCGCCGGTGGCGCTGGGGGACAAGCTGGAGATCATCTCGCACATCCACCCCGCCGGATCGACCGAGCAATTCGGTCCCGACCTGGCCGATCGCACTGTTACAACGCTCACATACGCCGTCGGCGACGAGACGAAAGCCGTCGCGTCGATCTTTGCTAGGTAACAGGACAAGCGTCCCGGTTAAATTGCCCTCTGACCTGCGGCTTTGGGGTTACTGACGGGTAGCTTCTGAAACGGTCAAGCAAGTTAGCAACTTAACAAGATTCGCAAATTCGCCCGTTCCCGTTGCTGAAATTGGCAATTGAAACGGGTGGACCGGCCCCCCTGAGCTGTGCCATCTTCGAGTTAGCACACCAGTGAAGTTGAGCCGCTAGCTACCGCCGGTGAGGCGTTCAGCAACCCAGTAGTGAAGATCGTGAAGGAGCATGCCCATGTCTGTCGTTGGCACCCCCAAGAGCGCCGAACAGATTCAGAAGGACTGGGACACCAACCCGCGGTGGAAGGACGTCACCCGCACCTACAGCGCCAAGGACGTCGTCGCCCTGCAGGGCACCGTCGTCGAGGAGGCCACCCTGGCCCGCCGCGGCGCCGAGGTGCTGTGGGAGCAGCTCCACGACCTCGAGTACATCAACGCGCTCGGCGCGCTGACCGGGAACATGGCCGTCCAGCAGGTGCGCGCCGGCCTCAAGGCCATCTACCTGTCCGGGTGGCAGGTCGCCGGGGACGCGAACCTGTCCGGGCACACCTACCCCGACCAGAGCCTCTACCCGGCCAACTCGGTGCCCCAGGTGGTCCGCCGGATCAACAACGCGCTGCTGCGCGCCGACGAGATCGCCAAGGTCGAGGGCGACACCTCGGTGAAGAACTGGCTGGCCCCCATCGTCGCCGACGGTGAGGCCGGTTTCGGTGGCGCGCTCAACGTCTACGAGCTGCAGAAGGCCATGATCGCGGCCGGTGTGGCGGGCTCGCACTGGGAGGACCAGCTGGCTTCGGAGAAGAAGTGTGGTCACCTGGGCGGCAAGGTGCTGATCCCGACCCAGCAGCACATCCGCACCCTGACCTCGGCCCGGCTGGCAGCCGACGTGTGCGACGTGCCGACCGTCGTCATCGCCCGGACCGACGCCGAGGCGGCCACCCTGATCACCTCGGACGTCGACGAGCGTGACCAGCCGTTCATCACCGGTGAGCGCACCAAGGAGGGCTTCTACCGGGTCCGCAACGGCCTGGAGCCCTGCATCGCCCGGGCCAAGGCGTACGCGCCGTACTCCGACCTGATCTGGATGGAGACCGGCACTCCGGACCTCGAACTCGCCGCGAAGTTCGCCGAGGGCGTCAAGTCCGAGTTCCCCGACCAGATGCTGGCCTACAACTGCTCGCCGTCGTTCAACTGGAAGAAGCACCTTGACGACTCCACCATCGCGAAGTTCCAAAAGGAGCTCGGCGCAATGGGATTCAAGTTCCAGTTCATCACCCTGGCTGGCTTCCACGCCCTGAACTACTCGATGTTCGACCTGGCCTACGGCTACGCCCGCAACCAGATGAGCGCCTACGTCGAGCTGCAGGAGCGCGAGTTCGCCGCCGAGGAGCGTGGCTACACCGCCACCAAGCACCAGCGTGAGGTGGGTGCCGGTTACTTCGACCGCATCGCCACCACGGTCGACCCGAGCTCGTCGACCACCGCGCTGACCGGCTCCACCGAAGAGGGGCAGTTTCACTGAGCCCGAGCGGCGCAGGCCGCGAGGACGAAGTGAAACCGACGGCTTGAGTCACTGAGCCCGAGCGGCGCAGGCCGCGAGGACGAAGTGAAACCGACGGCTTGAGTCACTGAGCCCGAGCGGTGCAGGCCGCGAGGACGAAGTGAAACCGACGGCTTGAGTCACTGAGCCCGAGCGGCGCAGGCCGCGAGCGGCGCATGCCGCAAGCGCGCCGAGCGTGCATCGGTGGTGAGAATTCGGCCGAACTTTCGCCCTGAGTACACGCTCGTCGCACCGAAAATGAGATGAAGTAGCGTAGGCCCCGCCCAGGCCAACCCTGGGCGGGGCCTATTGCGGTGCAAGACGATACGGTCACCGCAGAGAACCGGAGAGAATTGAAGTGAGTGACGCAGCGATTCAGCGAGTAGGCGTAGTCGGGGCCGGCCAGATGGGATCCGGCATCGCCGAGGTCTCGGTCCGCGCCGACGTCGACGTGACGGTGTTCGAGACCACCGAGGCCCTCATCGCGGCGGGACGCAACCGCATCGTCAAGTCGCTGGAGCGCGGCGTCAGCGCGGGCAAGGTCACCGAGCGCGAACGCGACCGCGCGCTGAGAAAGCTCACCTTCACCACGGACCTGAACGACCTCGCCGACCGCCAACTGGTCATCGAGGCGATCATCGAGGACGACGCCGTCAAGGCACAGGTCTTCGCCGAACTCGACCGGGTGATCACCGATCCCGACGCGGTGCTGGCGTCCAACACCTCCAGCATCCCGATCATGAAGATCGCCGCGGCCACCAAGAACCCGCAACGCGTGCTGGGTCTGCACTTCTTCAACCCGGTGCCGGTGTTGCCGCTGGTCGAGTTGGTCAGCACGCTGGTCACCGACGAGGCCGCCGCCGCGCGCACCGAGGAGTTCGCGAGCGCGGTCCTGGGCAAGCAGGTAGTGCGCTGCTCGGACCGGTCCGGCTTCGTGGTGAACGCGTTGCTGGTGCCCTACCTGCTATCGGCGATCCGCATGGTGGAGGCCGGATTTGCCACGGTCGAGGATGTGGACAAGGCTGTGGTGGCCGGGCTGTCGCACCCGATGGGCCCGCTGCGCCTGTCCGACCTGGTCGGCCTGGACACCTTGAAGTTGATCGCGGACAAGATGTTCGAGGAGTTCAAGGAGCCGCAGTACGGGCCGCCGCCGCTGCTGCTGCGCATGGTGGAGGCCGGCCGGCTCGGCAAGAAGACCGGCCAGGGCTTCTACAAGTACTGACCACTCGCGGGTGACATACCGCGGGGCGCATGACACGCTGGCCGCTATGCCGTCGGCTAGTATGCGTGCGTTTAATACGACGAAAGGTATGTACCGCGGATGACGAGGCTTGAGCCGTATTACGAGGAGTCGCAGTCCATCTACGACGTCTCGGACGAATTCTTCGCATTGTTTCTCGACCCGACGATGGCCTACACGTGCGCCTATTTCGAGCGCGACGACATGACCCTCGAAGAGGCCCAGAATGCGAAATTCGACCTGGCGCTGGGAAAGCTGAACCTCGAGCCTGGGATGACCCTGCTGGACATCGGCTGCGGCTGGGGCGGCGCGCTCAAACGGGCCGTCGAGCGCTACGACGTCAACGTCATCGGAATCACGCTGAGCCGCAACCAATTCGAGTACAGCAAGAAGATGCTGGCCGGATTGCCGACGGACCGCAACATCGAAGTGCGCCTGCAGGGCTGGGAAGAGTTCGAGGACAAGGTCGACCGGATCGTGACGATCGGCGCCTTCGAGGCCTTCAAGATGGAGCGCTATCCCGCATTTTTCGATCTCGCCTATGACATCCTTCCCGACGACGGCCGGATGCTTTTGCACACCATTTTGATGTATCAGTGGCAGGAATATCCCGCTCTCGGCGTCACATTGACGATGAGCGATATCCGGTTCGCGCGATTCATCGGCCAGGAGATTTTCCCGGGTGGCCAACTGCCGGCGCAGGAGGACATTTTCAAGTTCGGCGAGGCCGCCGGATTCTCGGTCGAGCGGGTGCAGTTGCTGCAGGAGCATTACGCGCGGACCCTCAACATCTGGGCGGCGAATCTGGAAGCCAACAAGGAAAAGGCGATCGCCGTCCAATCCCAAGAGGTCTACGACAAGTACATGCACTATCTGACCGGGTGCGAGAATTTCTTCCGCAAGGGCATCAGCAACGTGGGGCAATTCACGTTGGTCAAATAGCCCAGTCGAGTCAGCCCCGAACGGTGATCCGTTCGGGGCTGATTGTTTCCGTGGAGGGGGTTACTTCTTCTCCATCGTGAACTGGTTGACGTCGGTGTACCCATCCCGGAACAGCTCGGCGCAGCCGGTCAGGTACTTCATGTACCGGTCGTAGACCTCTTGGGACTGGATGGCGAGGGCCTCCTCGCGGTTGGCTTCGAGCGCCTCCGCCCACAGGTCCAGCGTCCTCGCGTAGTGCAGCCGCAGCGACTGGACGCGGGTGAGCTCGAAGCCCACCGTGACCCCGTACTCGCCGACGGTCTGGGGCGTCGGAAGCCAGCCACCCGGGAAGATCTCGGCCAGGATGAATTTCGAGAACTCGACGATCTCGTGGGTCAGGCTCAGGCCCTTGGCCCGGGCGTCCTTGAACGACGGCCGAACGATGGTGTGCAGCAACATGATTCCGCCGGGCGGAAGCGCGTTGTAGGCCATCTTGAAGAAGCGCCCGTAGCGCTGGCGGCCGAAGTGCTCGAACGCGCCGATCGAGACGATGCGGTCCACCGGTTCGTGGAACTTCTCCCAGCCCTCCAGCAGCACCCGGCGGGTGCGGGTGGTGTCCATCTGGTCGAAGGATTTCTGCACGTGCTCGGCCTGATTCTCCGACAGCGTCAGGCCCACGACGTTGACGTCGTAGCGCTCGATGGCTCGCCGCATGGTGGCACCCCAGCCGCAACCGATGTCCAGCAGCGTCATTCCCGGCTCGAGCTTGAGTTTCCCCAGCGCCAAATCGATCTTGGCGAGCTGCGCCTGTTCCAGGGTCATGTCGTCGCGCTCGAAGTAGGCGCAGCTGTAGGTCTGGGTGGGGTCCAGGAACAGCCGGAAGAAGTCGTCAGACAAGTCGTAATGGGCTTGCACGTTTCCGAAATGCGGCGTGAGCTGCACAGACATGTCGACACGAGCCTTTCTTTTCGCGGAGGGGCAGGGGCGCACAGCCGAACAAGAACCCCGCTATGTCCCCCGACGCTTCCTGCATGCTAATCCCTGAGGCAGGTGAAGTCGTCCTACCCAGGGGTTGCGTCCCAGCCTCACATGAGACCGACAGGATTCCAAAAGCGCCGGCCGGGCCGTCTCAGCCGGCGGCCGCGTCGTCGTCGTCCCGGGGCGGGACGATCGGCGACGGGTGCGGCTCCTCGCGGAATTTCTCCAGCGACCCGCCGACCTCGACGATCCCCTTCAGCGCGTTCCAGCTCAGCATCGTCAGGTAGTCGATCAACTCGTCGCGAGTCATCCGCGGATAGGACATCCAGGAGTGGGTGGCCAGCTGCACGCCGCCGACGATCAGGTACGCCCACGGCTCCGCGCCCCCGGTGTCCATGCCCGCCTGTTGCATGCGCCGGCGCATCAGCACCGCGAGCATGCGGGCGATGATCCGCTCGGAGTCGGCGATGACCTTGCTCTTGCTGGCGGAACTGTTGGCCATCACGAAGCGATAGGGCTCGGGTTCGTTCGCGACCGTTTCGACGTATACCCGGATGACCTCGCGGGTCAGGTCGAAGCCGTCGAGGTTAGACGTCAGCGCCGCAGCCATATTCGGGATCAGCGTGGTCTGGGTGAACCGCATCATCACGGCGGTGGTGAGGTCGTTCTTGTCGACGAAATAGCGGTAGAGCACCGTCTTCGAGACGCCGATCTCGGCGGCGATCTCATCCATGCTCAGGGCGCCGCCGAGGCGGCGAATCGCGTCGATCGTGCCGTCAACGAGTTCGTTACGACGCTCCACCTTGTGCTGATGCCAGCGCCGCTTGCGCCCATCCATTTTGACGCGCACAACCGTGATTTGTTCTGTCACTGTCGCCGAGTTCCCATTCCCTAGACGCTCTCGATACTACGGCGTGGACAGGTCGGTTTGTGGCGCTGGCCGGGCATGTAGCGGCGTTCGAGGGGCTCGGCAACCAGTGTCGTCACACCAATCGCCGGGAACATAGATGATGAAGTGGTGGCACACAGAGCCTCGGTGCGAGGCGACGCATCCGGCCCGCCGACGGCGAGGCCGAGTTCGGCGACGCCGTTGACGGCCGCGGCCCGGGGACGCACCTCGTTGGCCGAGTCCTTCGCGGGCGCCGATCGTGAGGCTGACGCGCAGCGACGGGTGGCGCTGCGCCGGATGAAGATGGTCGCGCTGAGCTTTTTGATCGGTGCCACCGGCGTGTTCCTCGCCTGCCGGTGGGCCCAGGCGCATGCCGGCGCGGGCGTCTGGGTGGGTTATGTCGGTGCCGCCGCGGAGGCCGGGATGGTGGGCGCCCTGGCGGACTGGTTCGCCGTGACCGCGCTGTTCAGGCACCCGCTGGGCATACCGATCCCGCACACCGCGATCATCAAACGCAAGAAAGACCAGCTGGGCGAGGGCCTGGGCGCGTTCGTGCGGGAGAACTTCCTGTCGCCGGAGGTCGTGGAAACCAAGCTGCGCGACGCCGAGGTGTCCGGCCGGCTCGGGAAATGGCTGTCGGAGGCCGCGCACGCCGAGCGGGTGGCGAGCGAGACGGCCACGGTGCTGCGGGTGCTGGTCGAGCTGCTGCGCGACGAGGACGTCCAGCAGGTGATCGACCGGATGATCGTGCGCCGCATCGCCGAGCCGCAATGGGGCCCGCCCGTCGGCCGGGTGCTGGCGACGCTGCTGGCCGAGAACCGGCAGGAGGCGCTGATCCAGTTGCTGGCCGACCGGGCCTTCCAGTGGTCGCTGAACGCCGGCGAGGTCATCCAGCGGGTGGTCGAGCGCGACTCGCCGACCTGGTCGCCGCGGTTCGTCGACCATCTGGTCGGCGATCGCATCCACCGCGAGCTGATGGACTTCACCGACAAGGTGCGCCGCAACCCCGACCACGAGCTGCGCCGGTCGGCGACCCGCTTCCTGTTCGAATTCGCCGACGACCTGCAGCACGACCCGGACACCATCGCGCGGGCCGACGCCATCAAAGAGCAGCTCATGGCGCGCGACGAGATCGCCAACGCCGCCGCGACGGCGTGGACGACGCTCAAACGCCTGGTGCTCGAGGGCGTGGACGACCCGTCCAGCACGCTGCGCACGCGGATCGCCGACACGGTCGTGCGCATCGGGGAGTCGCTGCGCGACGACGTCGACCTGCGGGACAAGGTCGACAACTGGCTCGTGCGGGCGGCCCAGCACCTGGTCTCGCAATATGGGGTGGAGATCACAGCGATCATCACCGACACCATCGAACGCTGGGATGCCGAGGAGGCCAGCCGGCGCATCGAACTCCACGTGGGCCGTGACCTGCAATTCATCAGGATCAACGGAACGGTGGTCGGCTCGCTGGCCGGCCTGGTGATCTACGCCGTCGCGCAGCTGCTTTTCTAGTAGTGCTAACAAGTGCTTGCAATAGCAAGCACTTGTTGTACCCTGGTGTCGTCAAGATCAACCGCCCGACCCAGGAGCACGCATGGCGCCCGAGGAGAAGCTCTCCGCCAAGGTGTCCAACGCTGCCTCCGACATGGCCTCCGACATCGGCAGCTTCATCCGCAGCCAGCGTGAACTCGCGCAGGTTTCGGTGCGGCAACTCGCCGAGAAGTCCGGGGTCAGCAATCCATATTTGAGCCAGGTGGAGCGTGGATTGCGCAAACCCTCCGCCGACGTCCTGAACCAGATCGCGAAGGCCCTCCGGGTTTCCGCGGAGGTTCTCTATGTGCGCGCCGGGATTCTCGAGCCCACCGACAAGAGTCAGGTGCGGGACGCGATCGTCACCGACACTGCGATCACCGAGCGCCAAAAGCAGATCCTGCTCGACATCTACGCATCGTTCACCCAGCAAAACGAATCCACCGATGAGGAGTGTTCGACCCAATCCGACACCGAGTGAACAGTCGCTCTCGGGTCGGTGATGTATAGACGACCGGCCGCCGGGGTTACCCCACAGGGAGGGATTTATTGATTCCAGCCCACGTGCTGGGCGAACTACCCCGGGTTCTGGCGGCCCCAGTTGCGAAGGAGACGTTTGCACCTAACTTCCCGACCAGACACCTGACAACGGAAAACACCAAATGCCAAACCACACCATGAAAGGAAAAACCATGGCGGAAAACTCGAACATCGAAGACTTGCGGGCTCCTTTGCTCGCGGCCCTGGGCGCGGCCGACCTGGCCCTGGCCACGGTTAACGACCTGATCGCCAGCCTGCGCGAGCGCGCCGAAGAGACCCGCGTCGAAACCCGCACCCGGGTGGAAGAGCGCCGCGCGCGCCTGACCAAGCTGCAGGAGGACCTGCCCGAGCAGTTCACCGAGCTGCGCGACCGGTTCACCGCCGACGAGCTGCGCAAGGCCGCCGAGGGCTACCTGGAGGCGGCGACCAGCCGGTACAACGAGCTCGTCGAGCGCGGCGAGGCGGCCCTGCAGCGGCTGCGCAGCCAGACGGCGTTCGAGGACGCCTCCGCGCGTGCGGAGGGCTACGTCGACCAGGCCGTCGAGCTGACCCAGGAGGCGCTGGGCACCGTCGCGTCGCAGACCCGCGCGGTCGGCGAGCGCGCCGCGAAGCTGGTCGGCATCGAGCTGCCCGGCAAGACCGAAGCGACCGCCAAGAAGGCCCAGAAGGCCGTCGGCAAGGCGCCCGCGAAGAAGGCGCCCGCCAAGAAGGCTCCGGCCAAGAAGGCTCCCGCCAAGAAGGCGGCGGCCAAGAAGGTCACCCAGAAGTAGTACGACGCTCGCACGACGTTCGGCTCCGAGTCGCCCCCGGGTGACTCGGAGTCGACGTTTTGGAGGGTGCCCGCCTACGCTTGAGGCGTGAACCACCTCGTGGGTACCGTCATGCTGGTTTTGCAGATCGCCGTCTTGGTCACGGCGATCTACGCATTCGTGCACGCCGCGCTGCAGCGACCCGACGCCTACACCGCCGCCGACAAGCTGACCAAGCCCGTGTGGTTGCTGATTCTGGCCGGGGCCGTGGCCCTGACATCCATCCTTGGCTTCGTCTTCGGGGTGCTGGGCATGGCGATCGCGGCCTGCGCGGCCGGCGTGTACCTGGTCGACGTGCGGCCCAAACTCCTGGAAATTCAGGGCAAGTCGCGCTAGCGGGATGAGGCTGCTGCTGACGGCGCCGGCCGCCGCGCTCGTCGCGCTGTGCTGCCCGCCCCCGCATGCGATCGCCGCGCCCGAACCCTTGGTCGACCACACCGAATGGGCGCAGTGGCAGGGCCGTAGCAGCCTGCGGGTCTTCCCCACGCCGGCCGGCCGGACCGCCTCCCGCACGCCCACGAGCATGGCCTGGGCCGACGAGGCCTGGTCCGAGGTGCTCGCCCTGGCGCCCGACGCCGACACCCCCGGGATGCGTGCGCAGTTCCTGTGCCACTGGCAGTTCGCCGAACTGGCGCGGCCCGGCAAGACCAGCTGGAACCTCGAGCCCTGGCGGCCGGTCGTCGACGACGCCGAAATGGTTGCCTCCGACTGCAATCCGGGCGGTGGGGAAGAATCGTTCGGATGACCGGCCACCCCACGCGGGCGGAGTTGGCGGCGTTCGTCGACCACACCCTGCTCAAACCCGAAGCCACCGCCGCCGACGTGACCGCCCTGGTCGCCGAAGCGGCCGAACTGGGCGTGTACGCGGTCTGCGTCTCGCCCTCGATGGTTCCCGTCGCCGTGCACGCCGGCGCCGGCGTGCGGGTGGCCAGCGTCGCGGGATTCCCGTCAGGCAAGCATGTTTCGGCGGTCAAGGCGCACGAGGCCGCGCTGGCCGTGGCGTCCGGCGCCTGCGAGGTCGACATGGTCATCGACGTCGGCGCGGCGCTGGCGGGCGACGTCGATGCGGTGCGCTCCGACATTCAGGCCGTGCGCGACGCCGTCGGCGGCGCGGTGCTCAAGGTGATCGTGGAATCCTCAGCGCTGCTGGCGCTGGCCGACGAGCACACGCTGGCGCGGGTGTGCCGCGCGGCCGAAGACGCCGGCGCCGACTTCGTCAAGACCTCGACCGGGTTTCATCCGACCGGCGGCGCGTCCGCGCGGGCCGTTGCGCTGATGGCCGAGACGGTCGGTGGCCGGCTGGGCGTGAAGGCCAGCGGCGGCATCCGCACCGCCGCGGATGCGCTCGCGATGCTGGATGCCGGCGCGACCCGGCTGGGCCTCTCGGGAACCCGGGGAGTGCTCGACGGGCTCGGCTGAAACCGCCCGAGCCCGGCCGTCAGAGGTTGGCGAAGCAGGGGTTGTTGTTGTCGCCGGCGGGAATGCTGGCGTTGCGTGTCGAGAAGTGGCTGGTCACACCCTTGTCGGTGACCTGCACGCTGTCGGCGTGAATGCCCAGCGGGTAGTTCTTGGTCAGGTTCGAGGTGAAGTCGTCCAGGGTCGACTGCACGGATTCCTTGGGCATCGTGAAGCCGAGCGCGTTGAAGCTGACGATCTGCAGCTTCAGCCCGGTGCCCTCCACCACCGGCTTGGCGGTGATGTTGTCCAACATGCCCTTGAGCTCGATCGTGCCGTCAGCGGGATGCGTGGTCACGGTGTTGGTGACGAAGGGCCCCAGCACCGGGATCGCGTTCTGCACCGATTCCTTGATGCCGTCACTCGTCCAGCTGATGGTCGCGTCCAGCGAGCCGATGGTGCCCTTCGAGTTGGCCGTGTCCTTGATCCGGACGTCGTTGATGTTGAGCGAGAGCTTCATGCCCTTGGCGTCGCGGATGTTGTTGCCGGCAGTCTGCACCGAGATGTTGGTGTAGTGCTTGGTCGCCTGCTGCCACAGCATCAGGGGCGTCACCCCGAAGGACGCGGTGGCCTGGTCCTTGACCTCGCAGGCCACTGCCTCGGCGACCTTGGTGTCCGCGACGTGGCGCACGTACAGCTCGGCCCCGATGAGCCCGGCGATGATCAGCGCGAAAACGATGATGAAGATCAGCAGGACCGAGACCGGATCACGACCGAAGCGGCGCTTCTTCTTCCCCGGCGTGGCGTCATCGCCGGGCGCAGTGGCCAGCCGCTCGGTCGGGCCGGCGGGCGGGGTGGGCGGCGGCGGGTAGCCGCGCTGCTGCATGTTGGGCTGGGGCGTCCCGAACCGCTCCGTCTGGCCCGGCGGGGGACCCTGAGCGGGCGGCGGTGGCGGTGCCGGCGGGGGCACGTGACCTGGGCCGCCTGTGCTGATCCGCTCGGTTGGCCGTTCCGTGGGAGGCTGCCCGAACGGTCCCTGGTTGGAGGGACGGGCCCACTTCGACGGGTCCTGGTTCGGGGGTCCTTGTGGGTTCGTCACCGTACCGATTCTGCCCTATCCACCTGAGCAAAGGCCGAGCGGTTGCTGAGGACTGCGATGGCTTTGCGCGCCTCGGCGACCCTGTCGACGTCGACGTCGGCGACCACGAGCTGCGGCTCCGCACCGGCCGACGCGACGACCTCGCCCAGCGGCGAAACGACCAGACTGCCGCCGACCCCGGTGGGTGCGCCCGATCCGGATTCCGCCTGCGCGGCACCGGGGTCCGCCTGACCGGCGGCGGCGACGTAGCTCATCGAGTCGAGCGCGCGGGCGCGGGCCAGCAGCGTCCACTGGTCGAGTTTGCCCGGGCCCGCGCCCCAGGACGCGCACACGGCGATCACCTGGGCGCCGCGGCGGGCCAGCTCGGTGTAGAGCTCCGGGAAACGGATGTCGTAGCAAACGGTCAACCCGACGTCGACGCCGTCGACCGTGATCACCACGGGTTCGTGTCCCGGCGCGACCGTGCGCGATTCGGTGAAGCCGAACGCGTCGTAGAGGTGGATCTTGTCGTAGTGGGCGCCCGGCTGATCGGGTGCCGCCGCGAGCAGCGTGTTTTTCACCCGCCCGTCGCCGGCCGGGGTGAACATGCCGGCGACGACGGTGATCTTCGATTCGGCCGCGACGCTGCGCACCCCGTCGGCCCAGGGGCCGTCGAGCGGCTGCGCGACCGGGCCGAGCGGGACGCCGAACCGGCACATGGTGGCCTCCGGGAACACCACCAGCTTCGCGCCCGCATCGGCGGCCCGGCGGCTGTAGTCGCGCACCAGCTGCAAATTTGCTGCGGGATCGGTGCCGCTGAGGATCTGCGCCAGGGCGATTCGCATGAAGGCCAGCTTAGAGCGAAGTCACGGTGAGGGCTCAGGCCGTTTTGGCGATCCACTCCGTGGTGAAGCGCTGTTCGGCGGCGATCAGCTCGGCCAGGCGCGCGCCGATGATGTTCTCCAACTTGCCGCCGATGATCGGGACGCGCACGTGGACGGTGGCCCGGAACGCCAGCCGGGAGCCCCCGGTCCGTCCGATCGGTTCCAGCACCGCGGTGCCCTCCAGGCTCACGGGCGCACCCACGATCGAGCCCACGACCGACCCCGCCGCGGCCCCATCGGTCACCGGCCCCCACGTCTCCTCGCGCCGGATGCGCAGGTCGCCGCTGTGCAACTGCGTGACCATCCCGGGCAGCTTGTCGCTGCTGATCACCTGCAGGGTGACGACCTCGACGGTGTCGTCGTCGCCGGACTGCCCGCCGACCCGCATCGACTCCAGCGTGGCGACGTCGGCCCCGGATTCGGCCAGCCTGGCCCGCCAGTAGTTCGGATCGGTGAAGGCCCGGTGCACCTCGTCAACACTGCCGTCGTAGTCGGCCGACAAGTCGAATGAACGCGGCATAGCAGGTCAGGCTACCGTTACGGGCCATGAAATCCAGCGGTGCCGGTTCGGCGTTCGCCGGCGCGTCGGTGGCCGACTCGGCGCCACTGGCGCCGCTGACGACCCTGCGGATCGGGCCGATCGCACGGCGCCTCGTCACGTGCACCAACAGCGACCAGGTCGTCGCCGCGCTGGGGCACCTGGACGCGGAATCGCGTGCGGGACAAGGCGGCCCGGTGCTGGTGTTCGCCGGCGGCTCCAACCTGGTGATCTCCGACACGTGCGCCGACCTGACCGCCGTGAAGCTGGCCAACGACGGCATCACGGTCGACGGCAACCTGATCCGCGCCCAGGCGGGCGCGGAGTGGGACGACGTCGTGCTCGCCGCCATCGAGCACGGCCTCGGCGGGCTGGAATGCCTGTCCGGCATCCCCGGCTCGGCCGGGGCCACCCCGGTGCAGAACGTGGGTGCCTACGGCGCGGAGGTGTCCGACACCATCACGCGGGTAAAGGTGCTCGACCGCGGCACCGGCGAGGTGCGCTGGGTGCCGGGCGGCGAGCTGGGCTTCGGCTACCGCACCAGCGTGTTCAAACGCGGTGGCGCCGGCGGCTTCGAAATCCCTTCCGTCGTACTGGAAGTGGAGTTCGCGCTGGACGCATCGGGGCGCAGCGCGCCGCTGCGCTACGCGGAGTTGGCGGCGGCGCTGAACGTCGGCGTCGGGGAGCGTGCCGAGCCGCGGGCGGTCCGCGAAGCCGTGCTGGCCCTGCGGGCGCGCAAGGGCATGGTGCTCGACCCGGCCGACCACGACACCTGGAGCGTGGGCTCGTTCTTCACCAACCCGGTCGTCGCCCCCGAGGTCTACGAGCGGCTGGCGGCGACCGTCGACGGGCCCGTCCCGAACTACCCGGCGCCCGACGGCGTGAAGCTGGCCGCCGGCTGGCTGGTGGAGCGGGCCGGCTTCCCCAAGGGCTATCCGGAGCCCGGACCGGGCGGACGCGAAGCGCCCTGCCGGCTGTCCACCAAGCACGCGTTGGCGCTGACCAACCGCGGGGGCGCCCGCGCCGACGACGTGATCGCACTGGCCCGCGCCGTCCGCGACGGCGTCGCGGACGTGTTTGGTGTCACACTGATCCCCGAGCCCGTCCTGCTGGGGTGCAGGCTGTAGCCGCAAAATTTGCCGACGCGGGCTAGACCCCGATTTGTCGCGGGCGGGTCGGCGGATTTTCCCCGGTATCTTTGATTTTCGTGACCCCGTCCCGCGCCCCGCGGCCGTTCAACCGGCGCGTTGCTTTGGCGACCCTCGGGCTCGGCGTGCTCGCCCCCAATGCGCTGGCCGCATGCGGTGGCACGTCCGCGAAACAAGCCGAGAAGAAGGAGCAGCCGGCGCTGCAGCTGAAGTACCAGCCCGCCGACGCCACCCAGAACGTGGTGCCGATCGCCCCGGTCAGCGTCCAGGTGAGCGACGGGTGGTTCCAGCACGTCACGCTGTCGAATTCGTCGGGCAAGGCCGTCGCCGGAACGTTCAACCAGGACCGGACCGTCTACACGACCTCCGAACCCCTGGGCTACGACATGACCTACACGTGGAGCGGCTCGGCCGTCGGGCACGACGGCAAGGCGGTCCCGGTTGCGGGGAAGTTCACCACGGTCTCGCCCAGCAAGAAGATTGGCGGGGCGTTCCAGCTGGCCGACGGCCAGACCGTCGGCGTCGCGGCGCCGATCATCCTGCAGTTCGACGCCCCGATCACCGACAAGGCCGCCGTCGAAAAGGCGCTGACCGTCACGACGAACCCGCCCGTCGAGGGCAGCTGGGCCTGGCTGCCCGACGAGGCGCAGGGCGCCCGCGCGCACTGGCGCACCCGCGAGTACTACCCGGCGGGCACCACCGTCAGCGTCGAGGCCAAGCTGTACGGCCTGCCCTTCGGCGACAGCGCGTACGGCGCCGAGGACATCTCGCTGAACATCCAGATCGGCCGCCGGCAGGTGGTCAAGGCCGAAGTCTCGTCGCACCGCATCCAGGTGGTCCGCGACGAGGGCGTCGTCATGGACTTCCCGTGCAGCTACGGCGAGGCCGACAAGGCGCGCAACGTCACCCGCAACGGCATCCACGTGGTCAGCGAGAAGTACGCCGACTTCTACATGTCCAACCCGGCGGCCGGCTACAACCACATCCACGAACGCTGGGCGGTGCGGATCTCCAACAACGGCGAGTTCATCCACGCCAACCCGGCGAGCGCCGGCGCGCAGGGCAACACCAACGTCACCAACGGCTGCATCAACCTGTCCACGGGCGACGCCGAGCAGTACTACCAGTCGGCGATGTACGGCGACCCGGTCGAAGTGACCGGGAGCTCGATCCAGCTGTCCTACTCCGACGGCGACATCTGGGACTGGGCCGTGGACTGGGACACCTGGGTGGCGATGTCGGCGCTGCCGCCGCCCACCGCGCACCCGCCGTCGACGCAGATCCCGGTCACCGCGCCCGTCACGCCGTCCAACGCGCCGACCCTGTCGGGCACCCCGACCACGACGACGCCCGCCACCACCGGTCCGGCTACCCCCGGCGGTTAAAGCGACTGGCCGACGCCTGGTCGCGCGGCTTCATCACGATCAGGTCCAGATCGACGTGGGCCGGGCGCGAGGCGACGAATCCGATCACCTCGGCCACGTCGGCCGCCACCAACGGGGTGATGCCGGTGTAGACGGCATCCGCGCGCTGTTGGTCGCCGTCGAAGCGCACCAGCGAGAATTCCGTTTCGACGGCCCCCGGGGCGATTTCGGTCAGCCGCACCGGTTTGCCCAGTAGCTCGCCCCGCAGCGTGCGGTGCAGCGCGCCCTGGCCGTGTTTGGCCGCCGTATAGCCGGCGCCGCCGTCGTAAACCTCAAGTGCCGCAACGGAAGTGACGGTGACGATCAGCCCGTCACCGGACTCGATCAGCTTGGGCAGCAACGCGCGGGTGACCCGCAGCGTGCCGATCACGTTGGTCTCCCACATCCACCGC
The DNA here is from genome assembly GCF_035918355.1 of Mycobacterium sp. 3-98. Taxonomy (NCBI): domain Bacteria; kingdom Bacillati; phylum Actinomycetota; class Actinomycetes; order Mycobacteriales; family Mycobacteriaceae; genus Mycobacterium; species Mycobacterium sp. 3-98. Next base: position 1,115,365 of record NZ_CP142360.1, read on the forward strand.
CAGTGGTCGAGGTCGGCATCGGCGACGGGTTCCAGTCCGCGGGCGCCGCCGGCGTTGTTGACCAGCACGTCGACGCGGCTCAGTTTGCTCGCCAGCGCGTCGACGGACGCATCGTCTGTGACATCGGCCACAATCGCGGTGCCGCCGATCTCCTCGGCCAGGTCGCGGATCCGGTCGGCGCGGCGCGCCACCGCGACGATGTGAAAGCCCTGCGCAGCCAGGGTTCGAGCGGTCGCCGCGCCGATTCCGGAGCTGGCTCCCGTGATCACCGCGACGCGTTCATTCCTGCCAGTTTCAACCATCGAAACAACCTTAGTGAACGTGCTAAATTTTCCGTGTGCTTCACAGCGCCCTGTCCGACATCACCACCGCCGCGTGTCTGTGCGCGGCGGGTGCGTGTTGTTGCTGCGCACTTTGCCGCTCCTGACCCCATGCCAGGTGTGGCCAAGATGGCCAGCAAAATTCGGACAAAAGGACGCTCGTGCCCACCAATACCCTCACCCATACCCATCTTTCGGCCGGCCGCGTCGTCGGCTATTCCGGCCAGAAGGGCCACCGCTCGGTGCGCCGGCAGATCGTGCCGCCGGCCTTGCACATCCCCGACTCCGCGGCGGCCTCCGTCTTCCGGGCCGTCCGGCTGCGCGGTCCCGTCGGCCGTGACGTCATCGCCGGCGTCACCTCGCTGAGCATCGCGACGGTCAACCGTCAGGTCATCGCCCTGCTGGAGGCGGGCCTGCTGCGCGAGCGCGCCGACCTGGCCGTCTCGGGCGCGATCGGCCGCCCGCGCGTGCCGGTCGAGGTCAACCACGAGCCGTTCGTGACGCTGGGCATCCACATCGGTGCGCGCACCACCAGCATCGTGGCCACCGACCTGTTCGGCCGCACCCTCGACACCGTCGAGACCCCGACGCCGCGCAACCCGGCCGGGCCCGCGCTGGCGTCGCTGGCCGACAGCGCCCGGCGATACCTGCGGCGTTGGCATCGGCGGCGGCCGCTGTGGGTCGGCGTCGCCATCGGCGGCACCGTCGACGGCGCCACCGGCCAGGTGGACCACCCGCGGCTGGGCTGGCGGCAGGCGCCGGTCGGCCAGGTGCTGGCCGACGCGCTGGGCCTGCCGGTTTCGGTGGCCTCGCACGTCGACGCCATGGCCGGAGCCGAGCTGCTGCTGGGCATGCGCCGGTTCCTGCCCAGCTCGCCGACCAGCCTGTACGTCTACGCCCGCGAGACCGTGGGCTACGCGCTGGTGATCGGCGGGCGGGTGCACTGCCCGTCCAGCGGGCCGGGCACCATCGCGAGCCTGCCGGCCCAGTCCGAGCTGCTCGGCGGCACCGGTCAGCTGGAATCCACCGTCAGTGACGAGGCCGTGGTGGCCGTCGCCCGCCAGCAGCGCATCCTGCCGTTCGCCCCGGCGAACCGCGCCAACGGGCCCGCCACCGGCATCGCCGACCTGTTGCGGGTGGCGCGCGCCGGCAACCAGCAGGCCAAGGATCTGCTCGCCGAGCGGGGCCGGGTGCTCGGGGAGGCGGTGGCGTTGCTGCGCGACATGCTCAACCCCGACGAACTGGTCGTCGGCGGCCAGGCGTTCACCGAATACCCCGAGGCGATGGAGCAGGTGGAGGCGGCGTTCGCCGCACGCTCGGTGCTGGGGCCGCGCGACATCCGCCTCACCGCGTTCGGCAACCGGGTGCAGGAGGCCGGCGCGGGGACCGTGTCGCTGTCCGGGCTGTACGCCGACCCGCTGGGCGCGATGCGGCGGGCGGGGGCGCTCGACGCCCGGCTGCACGAGGTCACCCGGGACGAGTCGTCCGCCTGAGCCGTCCTGTAAAGATGACAGGGTGCGCCACGATGACGTTTTCCGGCTGAACGAACCGCGCCGGGTCGCAGTGTTGGCGGTCCACACCTCCCCGCTGGCCCAGCCCGGCACCGGCGACGCAGGCGGCATGAACGTCTACGTGCTGCAGACCGCGTTGCATCTGGCGCGCCGGGGCATCGAGGTGGAGATCTTCACCCGGGCGACCGCGTCCGCCGACCCGCCGGTCGCGCGGGTGGCGCCGGGAGTGCTGGTCCGCAACGTGGTGGCGGGGCCGTTCGAAGGGCTGGACAAATACGATCTGCCCACCCAGCTGTGCGCGTTCGCGGCCGGCGTATTGCGCGCCGAGGCATCCCACGAGCCCGGTTACTACGACATCGTGCACTCGCATTATTGGCTGTCCGGGCAGGTGGGGTGGCTGGCGCGTGACCGCTGGGCGGTGCCGTTGGTGCACACCGCACACACCCTCGCCGCGGTCAAGAACGCGGCGCTGGCCGAGGGGGACTCGCCCGAGCCGCCGCTGCGCACGGTGGGGGAGCAGCAGGTGGTCGACGAGGCCGACCGGCTGATCGTCAACACCGACGACGAGGCCAGGCAGCTGATCACGATTCACCACGCCGACCCGGCGCGGATCGACGTCGTCCATCCCGGCGTGGACCTCGACGTGTTCCGGCCCGGCGATCGTCGGGCCGCCCGGGCCGCGCTGGGCCTGCCACCCGACGAACCCATCGTGGCGTTCGTCGGCCGGATCCAGCCGCTGAAGGCCCCCGACATCGTGTTGCGTGCCGCGGCGAAACTGCCCGGGGTGCGGATCGTCGTGGCCGGCGGACCGTCGGGCAGCGGCCTGGCTTCCCCGGACGGATTGGCCCGCCTGGCCGACGAGCTGGGCATCACCGCGCGGGTGACTTTTTTGCCCCCGCAGTCGCGGTCGAACCTGGCCACCTTGTTCCAGGCCGCCAATGTCGTTGCGGTGCCGAGTTATTCGGAGTCCTTCGGCCTGGTCGCCCTCGAGGCGCAGGCCTGCGGCACCCCGGTGGCGGCGGCCGCGGTCGGCGGGCTGCCGGTGGCCGTGCGCGACGGGGTCACCGGCACGCTGGTCGCCGGGCACGACGTCGATCGATGGGCGGCCGCCCTGGACGGGCTGCTGCGCAGGCCGGCGCCGGCGGCCGGGGAGATGGGCCGCGCGGCCGCCGCCCACGCGGCGACCTTCTCCTGGGATCACACCACCGATGCGCTGCTGGCCAGCTATCGCCGCGCGATCCGCGAGTACACCGCCGAGCGCCGCGAGGTGGGCGCATGAGTTCCTCTACCGATGTGTCACGGGTGATCGAGGATGCCCTGCGGGCAAGCGGGCTGAACTACTCGAAACACGCTGGCGCGCATGGCGGTCCGTCGGGGTTGGTGGTGGAACTGCCCGGTGAGCGCAAGCTCAAGACCAACACCATCCTGAGCGTGGGCGAGCATTCGGTGCGGGTCGAGGCGTTCGTGTGCCGCAAGCCGGACGAGAACCACGAGGGCGTGTACCGGTTCCTGCTCAAGCGCAATCGCCGGCTCTACGGCGTGGCCTACACGCTGGACAACGTCGGCGACATCTACCTGGTGGGCCGCATGTCGCTGCCGTCGGTGGACGCCGACGAGATCGACCGGGTGCTCGGCCAGGTGCTCGAAGCGGTGGACTCGGACTTTAATACGTTGCTGGAGTTGGGTTTTCGCTCGTCGATCCAGAAAGAGTGGGAGTGGCGCGTATCGCGCGGCGAGTCGCTGAAGAACCTGCAGGCGTTCGCCCACCTGATCGACGAAGACGACGATGCAGAGCGCGAAGCGCGATGAGGAGGAGTCGAGCTTTGAGCCGCGAAGACGACGATGCAGAGCGCGAAGCGCGATGAGGAGGAGTCGAGCTTTGAGCCGCGAAGACGACGATGCGGACGACGACGACCGCTGAATGAGCGCGTGAGAGACTAACCGGCATGGGTGACTCCGCCACGCTGATCCTGCTCCGCCACGGTGAAAGCGAATGGAATTCGCTGAACCTGTTCACCGGTTGGGTGGACGTCGGGCTGACCGACAGGGGCCGCACCGAGGCGGTGCGCAGCGGCGAGCTGCTGGCCGAACACAATCTGTTGCCCGACGTCCTCTACACGTCGCTGCTGCGCCGGGCCATCTCCACCGCGCACCTGGCGCTGGACGCCGCCGACCGGCTGTGGATCCCGGTGCGGCGCACCTGGCGGCTCAACGAACGCCATTACGGGGCGCTGCAGGGCCTGGACAAGGCCGAGACCAAGGCGCGCTACGGCGACGACCAGTTCATGGCCTGGCGACGCAGCTACGACACGCCGCCCCCGCCGATCGAGAAGGGCAGCACCTACAGCCAGGACACCGATCCCCGCTACGCCGACATCGGCGGCGGGCCGCTGACCGAGTGCCTCGCCGACGTGGTCGTCCGTTTCCTGCCGTATTTCACCGACGTCATCGTCCCGGACCTGCGCAGCGGCAAGACGGTGCTGATCGTCGCGCACGGCAACTCGCTGCGGGCCCTGGTCAAGCACCTCGATCGGATGTCCGACGACGACATCGTGGGCCTGAACATCCCGACCGGCATCCCGCTGCGCTACGACCTGGACGCCGACCTGCGCCCGGTGGTGCCCGGCGGCACCTATCTGGACCCCGAGGCGGCCGCCGCCGGTGCCGCCGCGGTCGCCGGCCAGGGCCGCGGCTGACCTTTGCGCCCGGCGCAATCCGTCGCGCGAACGCCCCGTTAGCCAAACATCACGTGAACGGGAGCGGAACACCTGTGACGCAAGGTGTGACTTGTCCGATTTTGGCCTCGTTCTGCTAGGGCAGCGTTCAGGAAGATTTGTAGGATTTGCTATGTGACTGTGTTCTCGGCGCTGTTGCTGGCCGGGGTGTTGTCCGTGCTGGCGCTGGCCGCAGGAGTGGCGGTCGGGGTCCGACTGTCGCCGCGCGCGATGCAGCGCCGGCAGCGGGTGAGCACCGAATGGACCGGGATCACCGTCGGGCAGATGCTGGAATGCATCGTGGCGCTGATGCCGGTGGGCGCGGCGGTGGTGGACGTCCACCGCGACGTCGTCTACCTCAACGACCGGGCCAAGGAGCTCGGCCTGGTGCGCGATCGTCAGCTCGATGACCAGGCCTGGGAGGCGGCGCAGCAGGCGCTGACCGGTGTCGATGTCGAGTTCGACCTGCAGCCCTCGAAACGGACGGGCGCCCGGTCCGGGCTATCGGTGCACGGGCAGGCCCGGTTGCTCAGCGAAGAGGACCGCCGGTTCGCCGTGGTCTTCGCCCACGACCAGTCCGACTACGCGCGGATGGAAGCGACCCGGCGCGACTTCGTCGCCAACGTCAGCCACGAGCTCAAGACCCCGGTGGGTGCGATGGCCCTGCTCGCCGAGGCCCTGCTGGCCTCGGCCGACGACTCCGAAACCGTGCGGCGGTTCGCCGAGAAGGTGCTCGTCGAAGCCAACCGTTTGGGGGACATGGTCGCCGAACTGATCGAGCTGTCCCGGCTGCAGGGCGCCGAACCGCTGCCCAACGTCGTCGACGTCGACGTCGATAAGGTTGTGAGCGAAGCGATTTCGCGTCACAAGGTGGCCGCGGAGAACACCAAGATCGCGGTCCGCACCGACGCCCCCAGCGGGTTGCGGGTGCTCGGCGACGAAACGCTGTTGACCACCGCGCTGGCCAACCTGGTTTCCAACGCGATCGCCTATTCGCCGCCGGGTTCGCCGGTGTCGATCAGCCGTCGCCGCCGCGGCGAGAACGTCGAGATCGCCGTCACGGATCGCGGGATCGGGATCGCCCTGGAAGACCAGGAGCGGGTCTTCGAGCGTTTCTTCCGGGGCGACAAGGCGCGTTCGCGGGCCACCGGCGGCAGCGGGCTGGGCCTGGCCATCGTCAAACACGTCGCGGCTAACCACAACGGCACCATCGGCGTGTGGAGCAAGCCGGGAACCGGATCGACATTCACGCTGTCCATTCCCGCGGCCAAGCCGTCTCCTCGAGACGAGGGCGAATCCGAGCAAGCGCAGGGTCGCGACGTGCGGCCCGACAGGTCCCAACGAGAGGAAGAACTAAGTCGATGACCCGCGCGTACGACGATGCCGAGGAGGAATCGCGCTGATGACCCGCGCGTATGACGATGCAGAGCGTAGCGATGAGGAGGAATCGCGCTGATGACCAGTGTGCTGATCGTGGAGGACGAGGAGTCGCTGGCCGATCCGCTGGCGTTCCTGCTCCGCAAGGAAGGCTTTGAGGCCACCGTGGTGACCGACGGGTCGGCGGCGCTCGCCGAGTTTGACCGCGCCGGCGCCGACATCGTCCTACTTGACCTGATGCTGCCCGGAATGTCTGGCACCGACGTCTGCAAGCAACTGCGGGCGCGTTCCAGCGTGCCGGTGATCATGGTGACCGCCCGCGATAGCGAGATCGACAAGGTCGTGGGTCTCGAGCTGGGCGCGGATGACTATGTGACCAAGCCCTATTCGGCGCGCGAGCTGATCGCGCGGATCCGGGCGGTGTTGCGCCGCGGCGGCGAGGACGACTCCGAGATCAGCGATGGCGTGCTCGAGTCGGGCCCGGTGCGGATGGACGTCGAACGCCACGTCGTGTCGGTCAACGGCGACACGATCACCTTGCCGCTCAAGGAATTCGACCTGCTCGAGTACCTGATGCGCAACAGTGGCCGGGTGCTGACCCGCGGGCAGCTGATCGACCGGGTATGGGGCGCGGACTACGTCGGCGACACCAAGACGCTCGACGTCCACGTCAAGCGCCTGCGGTCCAAGATCGAAGCCGACCCGGCCAACCCGGTGCACCTGGTGACGGTGCGGGGCCTGGGCTACAAGCTGGAGGGCTAGCGGCTACTCGGCGATGCGAGTCGCCGGGTGCACCGCGATGAGTCCTAACTTGCTGCGGCGCTTGCACATTGCGGCCAGCTCCGCGTAGGCCTTGCCGCCCAGCAGTTCGGTGAGTTCGTCGGCCAGGCTTTCCCACACCTGCTTGGCGCCGACGTGGGCGGCTGGGTCGCCGGTGCAGTACCAGTGCAGGTCGGCGCCCCCGGAACCCCAGCCGCGGCGGTCGTATTCGGTGACCCAGGTCTTGAGGATCTCGGTGCCGTCGGGCCGGGTCACCCACTCCTGGCTGCGACGGATCGGCAACTGCCAGCAGACATCCGGCTTCATGGTCAGCGGCGGCACACCGAGCTTGAGGGCCTTGCTGTGCAGCGCGCAGCCGACGCCGCCCGCGAAGCCGGGCCGGTTGAGGAAAATGCACGCGTCCTTGTGCTTGCGGGTGCGGTACTGGGGCTGGCCCTCATGCTCGTCGAGCTCCAGATATCCCTTGCGGCCCAAGCCTTTTTCGCGATACTGCCAGTCGGCGGCGGTCAGCTTTTTCACCGCGTCGTCGAGGCGGGCGCGGTCGTCGTCGTCGGACAAGAACGCGCCGTGTGAGCAACATCCGTCGTCGGGGCGGCCCTCCACCGTGCCCTGGCAGGCGGGTGTGCCGAAGACACACGTCCACCGCGAGAGCAGCCAGGTCAGGTCGGCGGCGATCAGGTGCTCGGGGTTGTCGGGGTCGTAGAACTCCACCCATTCGCGGGCGAAATCCAGTTCGACCTCGTGGCCCGGCTGTCCGGGTTCTGGGTGCGAATTCGCCACGAAGTCCACGTTAGACCACATTTCGGCGCGGCCGCGCCGCTGACACTCGCGGCCCGTATGGCCGTGATCACGGTGGGTTAACCGGGTCGCGCAAAAGCCTGCCGGCGACGCCCCGTTAGGTTGTCTACGTGCGATTGGGCGTTCTCGACGTGGGCAGCAACACGGTGCATCTCCTGGTGGTCGATGCCCACCGGGGCGGTCATCCGACGCCGATGAGTTCGACGAAGGCCACCCTGCGGCTGGCCGAGGCCACCGACAGCGCCGGCAAGATCACCAAACGTGGTGCCGAGAAGCTGATCTCCACAATCGACGAATTCGCCAAGATCGCCGACAGTTCGGGCTGCGAGGAGCTGATGGCCTTCGCCACCTCGGCGGTCCGTGATGCCGGCAACTCCGACGACGTGCTGAGCCGGGTGCGCAAGGAGACCGGCGTCGAGTTGCGGGTGCTGACCGGAGTCGACGAGTCGCGGCTGACCTTTTTGGCGGTGCGCCGCTGGTACGGGTGGAGCGCGGGGCGGATCATCAACCTCGACATCGGTGGCGGCTCGCTGGAGATGTCCAGCGGCCTGGACGAGGAGCCCGAAGTCGCGATGTCGCTGCCGCTGGGCGCCGGCCGGCTGACCCGCGAGTGGTTGCCCGACGATCCGCCCGGGCGGCGCCGGGTGGCGATGCTGCGGGATTGGCTGGACGCCGAACTCGCCGAGGCCAGCGCGAAGATCCTCGACGCCGGCAGTCCCGACCTGGCGGTGGCGTCGTCGAAGACGTTCCGCTCGCTGGCGCGGCTCACCGGCGCGGCCCCGTCGGGCGCCGGACCGCGGGTCAAGAGGACGCTGACAGCAAACGGCCTCAGGCAACTCATATCTTTCATCTCTAGGATGACGACCGCCGACCGGGCGGAACTGGAAGGAGTGAGCGCCGAGCGCGCCCCGCAGATCGTGGCGGGTGCGCTGGTGGCGGAGGCGAGCATGCGAGCGCTGTCGATCGAAGTGGTGGATATTTGCCCGTGGGCATTACGGGAAGGTCTCATTCTGCGCAAACTCGACAGTGAAGCCGACGGAACCGCCCTCATGGGCCCGTCGGTGCGTAATGCTGGAGGTCAGGTAGTTGATCGGAATCAGCACCGATCGAGAGGCGACAAACCATGACCGGACCGCACTCCGAGACCGAGAGCCCGGGCACTCGGCCGATCTCGGTGGCCGAATTGCTGGCCAGAAACGGAACCATCGGTGCCCCGGCGGTCACCCGGCGGCGCCGCCGTCGCCGCGGTGACAGCGACGCGGTGACCGTCGCCGAGCTCACCGGCGAAATCCCGGTGGTCCGCGACGACGACGACGCCGAACACGGCGCTACCGACACCATCGAGGCCGTCGAACCCGCCGATTCGCCCACCGAGGACGTCGCCGCCGAGCCGGTGACAGAAGACAAGCCCAAGACCGCCTACTGGTCCGAGCCCGAGCCGCGCTGGCCCAAGTCGCCGCCGCAGCCCAAGCGGGTGCCGGGCCCCGAGCGCAGCGCATACCCGCGGCCCTTGGCCAACGGGACCGCCCGGCCCGAGGAGCCCTCCGGCGCCGAGGACATGAGTCCTGATCCGATGGACCATTACGCCGACATCCCCGTCGACGTGATGGATTCCGACGTGCGTGAAGCCGAACCCGCGCTGGAGGACTCCGCCTACGTGCGCTCCTACCTGCGGTCCTCGGGCTCGCTGGACGAGGATCTGGACGAGGACGGGGACGCCGCGCGCGCGGGGTCGCTCGACACCGGATTGCTCGGCCTCGAGGACGAGGACGCTCATGCGGAGGGCGCCGACGCTCACCCGGCGGAGGGCAGGCTCGACGCGCTGTGGCGCAGCGCCGTGGTTGTGCTGCAGTCGATCCTGGCGGTCGCGTTCGGCGGCGGGCTGTTCGTGGCCTTCGACCAACTGTGGCGCTGGAACAGCATCGTGGCGCTGGTGCTCTCGGTGCTGGTCATCCTCGGCCTGGTGGTCGGGGTTCGGGTGGTCCGCAAAACCGAGGACATCGCCAGCACGTTGATCGCGGTCGCGGTGGGTGCGCTGATCACCCTGGGGCCCCTGGCGCTGTCGTTGCAGTCGGGCTAGCGGCGCCCACATCCAGTGCGCCCAGCCATCAAAGTCGGCCTCTCCACGGCTTCGGTGTACCCGTTGCGGGCCGAGGCCGCCTTCGAGTACGCGGCCCGGCTCGGCTACGACGGCGTCGAGCTGATGGTCTGGGCCGAATCGGCGAGCCAGGACGTCGCGGCGGTCAAGAAGCTGTCCAGGCGCTATCGCGTGCCGGTGCTGTCGGTGCACGCGCCGTGCCTGCTGATCTCGCAACGGGTGTGGGGCCCCAACCCGATCCCCAAGCTGGACCGCAGCGTGCGCGTCGCCGAACAGCTGGGCGCGCAGACCGTCGTCGTGCATCCGCCGTTTCGCTGGCAGCGGCGCTACGCCGAGGGGTTCAGCGAGCAGGTGGCGAAGCTGGAAGCCTCGAGCGACGTGATGGTCGCGGTGGAGAACATGTTCCCGTTCCGGGCGGACCGGCTCTTCGGGGCCGGCCAGTCGCTGGAACGGATGCGCCGGCGCGGGGGCGGCCCCGGCCCGGCGATTTCGGCGTTCGCGCCCTCCTACGACCCGCTCGACGGCAACCACGCGCACTACACGCTGGACCTGTCCCACACCGCGACGGCGGGCACCGACTCGCTGGACATGGCCCAGCGGATGGGTGCCGGCCTGGTCCACCTGCACCTGTGCGACGGTAACGGTCTGCCCGCCGACGAGCACCTGGTGCCCGGGCGCGGCACCCAACCCACCGCCGAGGTGTGCCAGATGCTGGCCGGCGGCCAGTTCGCCGGGCACGTCATCCTGGAGGTGTCGACGTCCAGCGCGCGCTCAGCCAATGAGCGCGAAGCCATGCTCGCCGAGTCGCTGCAGTTCGCCCGCACGCATCTGCTGCGCTGATGATTCAGGAGACCCGCAAAAGTCCATGAACGCGTTATTCACCACCGCAATGTCGTTGCGGGAGGCCGGTTCCGGCGTTTACGAAGGAGAGCTCGACAAGCGCTGGACCATCGGTCCCAAGGTGCACGGCGGCGCGATGCTGGCCCTGTGCGCCAACGCCGCGCGCACCGCCTGCGGCGGACAGCCGGCCGGACCGGACCTGCAACCGGTCGCCGTGTCCGCGAGCTTCCTGTGGGCGCCCGATCCGGGGCCGGTGCAGTTGGTCACGTCGATCCGCAAGCGCGGCCGCCGGATCAGCGTCGTGGACGTCGAGCTCACCCAGGGTGACCGCACCGCGGTGCACGCCGTGGTCAACCTCGGCGAGCCCGAGCATTACCCGGTCGACGATGCGGGCCGTGAAGCGGCCCGAGGAGGAGCCGGGTCATCGAGCAGGCCGGTCGACGGCGCCGTGAAGCCGTTGCTGTCGGCCAACCCGGTGGCCGACCTGATGACGCCCGAACCACCCGACGACATCGAGCCGATCGGCCCCGGGCATCCGCTGGCCGGCCTGGTGCACCTGGGCGAGGGTTGCGACGTGCGGCCGGTGTTGTCGACGATGCAGGTCCGCGACGACGGGCGCCCGCCGGTGATCCAGATGTGGGCACGCCCCCGCGGCGTGGCCCCGGACGCGCTGTTCGCTCTCATGTGCGGCGACCTGTCGGCGCCGGTGACCTTCGCCGTGGACCGCACCGGTTGGGCGCCCACCATCCAGCTCACCGCCTTCCTGCGGGGGCTGCCCGCCGACGGCTGGCTGCGCATCATCGCGACCTGCACCGAGATCGGGCACGACTGGTTCGACGAGGACCACACGGTCGTCGACAGCCTCGGGCGCCTGGTGGTGCAGGCCCGCCAGCTGGCGTTGGTCCCTGCCGCTCGCTAGCCGGCGGTGTCTGCGATGCTGTCCGGCATGGCAAGAATCGCGATCATCGGTGGCGGCAGCATCGGGGAGGCACTGCTGTCGGGTCTGCTGCGCGCGGGCCGGCAGGTCAAGGACCTGGTGGTGGTCGAGCGGGTGCCCGAGCGCGCCAAGTATCTGGCCGACACCTATTCAGTGCTGATCACCTCGGTGGCCGAGGCGGTGGAAAACGCGTCGTTCGTCGTGGTCGCGGTGAAGCCCGCCGACGTGGAGTCGGTGATGTCGGAGGTCGCCCGGGCGGCCGCCGAGGCGGAGAGCGATACCGCCGAGCAGGTCTTCGTCACGGTCGCGGCCGGCGTCACCATCGCCTACTTCGAAGCCAAACTTCCGGCCGGGACGCCGGTGGTGCGGGCAATGCCCAACACCGCGGCGCTGGTCGGCGCGGGCGTCACGGCCCTGGCCAAGGGCAGGTTCGTCACCCCGCCGCAGCTGGAGGGCGTCTCGGCCCTGTTCGATTCCGTCGGCGGGGTGCTGAGCGTCCCCGAGGGCCAAATGGACGCCGTCACCGCGCTGTCGGGCTCGGGTCCCGCGTATTTCTTCCTGATGGTCGAGGCGCTCATCGACGCCGGCGTTGCGGCGGGGCTGAGCCGCGAGGTGGCGGGCGATCTGACCGCGCAGACCATGGCAGGCGCGGCGGCGATGCTGCTGGAACGGATGGACGCCGATCGCCGGCTTTCCGAGGCCGAGGCGCCCGGGATGCGGGTGGACGCCACCGCGACGCAGCTGCGGGCGACCGTGACGTCCCCCGGCGGCACCACCGCGGCGGCCCTGCGTGAGCTGGAACGGGGAGGCCTGCGAGCGGCCGTGGATGCGGCGGTTCAGGCCGCCAAAATGCGCTCTGAGCAGCTAAGAATTACATCAGAGTAATCCAAGATTTTTGAACTGATTGTCCCCCACCAGTACCAGTAACCCCATCAGTCCCGCTATTCTCCTCTTTGTAAGCACGTGTCGGTGCCAGCGGAGGGGAAGCCGCTGGCATGCGCGTGCCTGACACGATTGGGTAGCGATGACGTCTACGAATGGGCCATCAACGCGAGATTCTGCAGGTAAGCCGCGGGACACCGGTTCCGTCGATGGCCAGCAGGGCAGGACGCAATTTCTCACCGTCGCCGAGGTGGCCGCGTTGATGCGGGTCTCCAAGATGACGGTCTACCGGTTGGTGCACAACGGCGAACTACCCGCGGTCCGGGTGGGTCGGTCCTTCCGGGTGCACGCCAAGGCCGTCCACGACATGCTGGAGACGTCCTACTTCGACGCGGGCTGACCCGAACCGGTGGCCGCTCGCGGGCGGCACCTGGCTTCGCGGCTCGGCGGCGATCACGCGACGCGGTTTGGCGTTGGGTGCGTCCGGCTGGGTAAAGTGTCCGGGTCCAATCTTTGAAGCAGGTCTCGGTCTAGATAGCGGAGTTCATGGGTTCAGTAATCAAGAAGCGGCGCAAGCGTATGTCGAAGAAGAAGCACCGCAAGCTGCTGCGTCGCACCCGGGTGCAGCGCAGAAAACTCGGCAAGTAACTCCCGCGGCGGCCTTCCTAAGGCCGCCATAAGGTCACCGTAAAAAGGCCCTAACTGGTCGCTTCGCGCCATAGTGCCGCCGTCCCGCCGACCGCTAGGCTGACCGGGTGGATGGGTCGAATGGGGAGAACACCGGGCCGGACGACACCGCCGGCAACGCGGCGCATTACCCCAAAATCGTGCTGGTCACCGGTGCCTGCCGGTTTCTGGGCGGCTACCTGACGGCTCGGCTCGCGCAGAACCCGATGATCAAAGGGGTCATCGCGGTGGACGCGATCGCCCCCAGCAAGGACATGCTGCGCCGGATGGGGCGCGCCGAGTTCGTCCGCGCCGACATCCGTAACCCCTTCATTGCCAAGGTGATTCGCAACGGCGACGTCGACACGGTGGTGCACGCGGCGGCCGCGTCGTACGCTCCGCGGTCCGGCGGCACCGCGGCGTTGAAAGAAATCAACGTGATGGGCGCGATGCAGCTGTTCGCGGCCTGTCAAAAGGCGCCCTCGGTGCGCCGCGTGGTGCTCAAGTCGACGTCGGAGGTGTACGGCTCGAGCGCCCACGATCCGGTGATGTTCACCGAGGACAGCACCAGCCGTCGTCTGTTCCGCGACGGTTTCGCCAAGGACAGCCTCGACATCGAGGCCTATGCGCGCGGATTGGGGCGGCGCCGGCCCGACATCGCCGTGACGATCTTGCGGCTGGCCAACATGATCGGCCCGGCGATGGACACCACGCTGTCGCGTTATCTCGCCGGGCCTTTGGTGCCGACGATGTTCGGCCGCGACGCCCGGCTGCAGTTGTTGCACGAGCAGGACGCCCTCGGCGCGCTGGAGCGCGCGGCCATGGCCGGCAAGGCGGGAACCTTCAACATCGGCGCCGACGGGATCATCATGCTGTCGCAGGCGATCCGTCGGGCGGGCCGAATCCCTTTGCCCGTACCGGGTTTCGGCGTCTGGGCCCTGGACTCGTTGCGCCGCGCCAATCGCTACAACGAGATCAGTCGCGATCAGTTCGATTATTTGAGTTACGGCCGCGTCATGGACACGAGCCGGATGCGCTCGGAACTCAACTACCAGCCGAAATGGACGACGGCGGAGGCCTTTGACGACTATGTTCGCGGCCGAGGCCTGACTCCCATAATCGACCCATATCGGGTACGCTCCTTGGAGAGTCGCGCCATATCTCTAGCCCAGCGCTGGGGTAGCCGAAATCCAATTCCGTGGGGTGGGGTCAGGTAGGTATCGTGGCGGGTGAAACCAGAGCGAATGTCATTCCACTGCATACGAATCGGGGCCGTGTCGCAGCGCGTCGGAGAGCCGACCAGAGGGCAGAGTCGGCCCGCCAGCACCCCTCGTTACTGACCGATCCGCGCGGCCGCGCCTCGGCGGAGCAGATCGCCGCGGTGGTTCGCGAAATCGACGAGCACCGCCGTGCCACGGGGGCATCGCCCGGCGAGGCGCCGCTGAATGAGCTGGCGCAGCGCGTCGCGTCGGTGGCCGCATTCCTCCGCCAGCGGCTGACGGGTGACTACAGCGTCGACGAGTTCGGTTTCGATCCGCACTTCAACAGCGCGATCGTCCGGCCGTTGTTGCGGGTGTTCTTCCGGTCGTGGTTCCGGGTCGAGGTGAGCGGGATCGAGAACCTGCCCGCTGACGGCGCCGCGCTGGTGGTCGCCAATCACGCCGGGGTGCTGCCGTTCGACGGGCTGATGCTGTCGGTGGCCGTGCACGACGAGCACCCCGCGCACCGCGAGCTGCGACTGCTCGCCGCCGACATGGTGTTCGACCTGCCCGTGGTGGGCGAAGCGGCCCGCAAGGCCGGCCACACCATGGCCTGCACGACGGACGCGCACCGGCTGCTCGCCGCCGGCGAGCTCACCGCCGTGTTCCCCGAGGGCTACAAGGGGCTGGGGAAGCGCTTCGAGGACCGCTACCGGCTGCAGCGGTTCGGCCGCGGCGGATTCGTCACCGCCGCGCTGCGGACCAAGGCGCCGATCATCCCCTGCTCGATCATCGGTTCCGAAGAGATCTACCCGATGCTGACCGACGTCAAGTTGCTGGCACGGCTGTTCGGGCTGCCGTACTTCCCGATCACTCCGCTGTTCCCGTTGGCCGGGCCCATGGGCCTGGTGCCGCTGCCGTCGAAATGGCACATCGCCTTCGGTGAGCCGATCTACACCGACGACTACGCGGCCTCCGACGCCGACGACCCGATGGTCACTTTTGAGCTGACCGATCAGGTGCGCGAGACGATCCAGCAGACGCTCTACCGGTTGCTGGCCGGCCGTCGCAACATCTTCTTCGGCTGACTTCGGCTGAACGGCGGCGCGCCCAAAAGGAAACGCCACCACGGAAACCCGTGGCGGCGTTGACCTTTGAAGTAGTCGACTACTTCACCATGGTGAACTGGCAGACGTTGGTGTAGCCGTCGCGGAACAGATCCGAGCAGCCCCTCAGGTACTTCAGGTAGATGTCGTAGGTCTCCTGCCCCTTGAGGGCGATCGCCTCTTCCTTGTGCGCTTCGAGCGCATCGCCCCAGGCGGTCAGGGTCGGCACGTAGTTCTTGCCGATGAAGTGGTGTCGCTCGATCTTGAAACCCGCGTCCGTCGCGTACTTGTCAACCAGGTCGACCTGGGGCAGCTTTCCGCCGGGGTAGATCTCCTTCAGGATGAAGCTGATGAACCGCAGCAGGGTCATGTTGACCTTCAGGCCCATCGCGTTGCCCTCTTCGCGGGTGGGGACCACGATCGAGTGCAGCAGCATGCGGCCGTCGTCGGGCAGCAGGTCGTAGTACTTCTTGAAGAAGGTGGCGTAGCGCTCGTACCCGGCGTCACCGGCGCCGTCGGCGAAGTGCTCGAACGCGCCCAGCGACACGATCCGGTCGATCGGCACGTCGCCGGGGAATTCCTCCCAGCCCTGGATCCGCACCTCTTTACGGCGGGGGCTGTCCATCTTGTCGAACTCGGCCACGCAGTGGGCGTACTGGTTCTCGCTCAGCGTCAACCCGATTACGTTGACGTCGTACTCCGCCACCGCGTGCCGCATCGTCGAGCCCCAGCCGCTGCCGATGTCGAGCAGCGTCATGCCGGGCTCGAGGTTCAGCTTGTCCAGCGCGAGCTTGCGCTTGGCGTACTGCGCCTCTTCCAGCGTCTTGGTCAGATTCTGTGGGTCCGGGTTTTCGTCGAAGTAACCGCAGCTGTAGGTCATCGACGGGTCAAGCCACAGCTTGAAGAACTCGTTCGACTTGTCGTAGTGCGATCGCACCGCCTCGACCGGCGGGTGCAGCTGCGTTCCGGTTTCCCCCTGTAGTGACATTTACAACGCCCCTAACTTTCCTGCGGATATTGATGCGACCGCCGCGGCGGTTGCCTCGGTCTCGGCTTGGCTTGCGGCTTCCCCCAGCATTGTGACAACGCTGGTGACGATCGGCTTTCCATCGGCATCGGTCACTTCGCTGCGGATTTCCGCCAGCACGGTGCCGTGGGACTCGATCACCGAGTCTAGGTAGGTGTCGAAGAAAAGCCTATCGTGAGCCAGGATCGGGCGGTGGAACTTGAACTTCTGGTCGCGGTGAATGACCCTGGCGATGTTGATGGGGATGCTGAACTTGGTGAAGATCTCCAACTGAACGCGGCGCCCGGCGATCGCGAGGAACGTCAACGGCGCCACCATGTCGGTATACCCGGCCCTCCGGGATTCATTCTCGTCGAAATGCGCCGGGTGGTCGTCTTTGATCGCCAGGGCGAACTCACGGATCTTTTCGCGCCCGACCTCGAAGTAGTCCGGTGCGCGGTAATGGCTGCCGATGAGTCCTTCGGCTTCTTTGGGGACTGTCATGCCGCTGTGCTCTCCGCTCGAATATGTCTGCGCGGCGCAGCCTATCAGCGTGATTGCCGTCGAGAGGCCACCGCGGCCAGCGCACCGCCGGCCGCGCCCAGCGCCAACGCCGACGGCACCCCGATCCGGGCCGCTTTGCGGGCGGTGCGGAAGTCGCGAATCTCCCATCCGCGCTCCCGTGCCAGCGCGCGCAGGCGGGCGTCGGGATTGATGGCGACCGCGGTCCCCACCAGCGACAGCATGGGCACGTCGTTGTAGCTATCGGAGTAGGCGGTGCAGCGTTTCAGGTTGAGCCCCTCGCGGATGGCCAGCGACCGCACCGCGTGCGCCTTGCCGGTGCCGTGCAGGATATCGCCGACCAGCCTGCCGGTGAAGACGCCGTCGACCGATTCCGCGACGGTGCCCAGCGCGCCGGTCAGGCCGAGCCGTCGCGCAATGGTCGCGGCGAGCTCGTAGGGCGTGGCGGTGATCAGCCACACCTGCTGGCCGGCATCCAGATGCATTTGGGTCAGCTCGCGAGTGCCGGGCCAGATCTTGTCGGCGATGATCTCGTCGTAGATCTCTTCGCCCAGGGCCACCAGCTGCTCGACCGACCGGCCTTCGATGAAGGCGAGCGCCTTGCGCCGGCCCGCGGCGACGTCGTTGCTGTTTTCCTTGCCGAGGACCTGAAACTTGGCCTGGGCGTAGATGAATCCGATCACATCGCGATAGGTGAAGTAGTTGCGCGTGGCCAGCCCACGACCGAAATGCACCGCCGAGGAGCCCTGCACCAAGGTGTTGTCGACGTCGAAGAAGGCGGCGGCGGTGAGGTCGACCGGGGGTTGCGGACGGTCCGGGGCGGCGGCGGCTTCCTCCTGCATGCCCTCGATCGCGCGGGCCGCGCTGGCGTCCGCGCCCAGCGACTCCAAGTCAACGTAACCGGTGTGGTCTGCGTTGACCGGGTCAGAGGAAGTCATCGCCCAACCTCCTAGATCGCTGTGGTGCCTGGTGACCCGGCGGGTGCCCGATATCCAACCCTATCGGGCAGTTGGCGTGGGGGCGGGTATGGCTGGGGTCGTCGGCTGCCCGGCTGTCGGGTTGCCGGGCTGCCGGGCTGCCGAGCTGATGCCCCGGGCCGCCGAGTGTGACGCTGGCGTCACGTTCGACGCCGAGTGTGACTGCAGCGTCACACTCGCGGCTGGGCAGGCCGGGTTGGTCGGGGCGCGACAAGACTTGTCCGTGGGCGTTTGCGATGTGTTAGTTGGTCGCTGGGCCTGCGACAGTCAACTATTCTCCGCTCGCTGCCGCGACCGTATCGGTGGAGATGGCAATGGGATAATTGGGATTCGTGTCCGAAAGGCCGAGAGTTCCGGTAATACCACCATTAAGGAAGTGCAGGTCCGCGATAACGAAAATCGTCGTCACCCTTCTACGGTGCCCGCAGAGAAAACGAAGTTACGTTTTCTTGTCGGGATCGTACTCAGTACCGGATATATCATCCCAAAATTTCGGCGAAACGTCTGTTTTGCGGTCTTCTGGCGCAACAGCGTCGACTTTGGCCTGAAATTCGTCGAAACTCTTCCTTGCGCGCGCTAATTCTTCTTCTGTTGGCGCGCTGACACCAGCTTCTTCTGGTGTGGAAAAAGTCTTACCGGCGATCTTTTTGCTCATTGGTAACTCCCATCATGATTACAAGGTACGAGATGAGCAGCTAGTCAGCGTTCGATCATCTCGATGATTGTCCTACCTGTATGTGGATCTATTGTCTTGTTCACGACATAAAATTTCGACCCGGCTGGAAACAATATCTCTTGTTCACCGGGGAACATTGACACCGAAGACACATCTCGTCCCGTAGTTGACAAGATCCTGAACTCGGTGTTTCCAGCGAAAGTGGGTGACTGAGCCACGGCATGATCCATCGAGGTGCTAGTAAACGCCGACTCAGTAATTATTTCTCCAGGTCGGTACTGTTCGAGCACATCGGCGGGCAGGTTTGTTCCTCGGACTACGGTGCCTTCATACGTCGGGAGTTTCTCCAACGCTTTGTTCAGCGCGTCAACACGGGCCTGTTGAGATGCTTCCAATGCGCCTTCCCTAAGAGCAGAATTTAGGTCTTTGTATCCAGGCCCAGTGTAGTGGGCGAGCGCGGCCAGATCGTCCGAGTTAAGCGGGTGCAGTGGTAAATGGTGATCACTGCCGTCGTCCGGACCCGGGTCGTGTGGTCCGTGCCCGCTCGGGTCGTTCGTGTCGCCGTCGACCGGCCCATGCGGACCGCCGTCTCCTGGGCCGTGTGGAGCACTATCCCCCGCTCCGGGAGGTGCGCCGTCAAGAGGCGGTGTGCCATCAGGGGGATGTGGCGGTCCCGTTGGGGGAGCGCCCGGCTCCCCGCCGTGAGGTACGGCAGCGGGGGGCGTTTCGGCGGGGAGGTTGTCCATGGGAAGAGAGGGGAGGGACGGCGGCTCCGGTAAAGACGGCAGCTCCGGCATCGATGGCATCGAAGGAGCCGAGGCCGCCGGCATCGAAGCAGCGGGCGCCGAAGCGGCGGGCGTGACCGCTGCCGGCTCCGCAGGTGGGACCCGCGTAGGCGCAGGCTCGTGCGGCGGCGGGTGGGGTGGTGGTGTGCCTTCTGCGGGGGCCGATACCGGTGGCTTGCCGCCCGATTCTGGTGGGACCGCAATTGGTTTCGGCTCGCCGCTGTGCGGTGTCCCGCCAACCGGCGGCTTGGATTCGGTGGGGCTGTGCGGCAGGGGACCGTCGGCGGGGCCCGGTGCCGGTTTGCCCGAAGGAGCCGGCGCGGGACGACCCGGCTCCGGCGGCTTGACCTCCGGCGCCTTGACCTCCGGCGGCTTGATCGACGGAGGCTGAGGAATCTCAGGCGGCTTCTTCAAACCCTTCAGCACATCGGCCGCCCGGCTTCCCGCTTTGCCCACCTTGGAGAGTGGTCCGCCAGGCAAGGCCAAGGTCAATCCATCAAAAAGGGTCTTGCCGAGCGCTTCGGCCGGGTTGGACCCCCACTCGTCCCAGTGGGTGACGTCCTTACCGAGCGACTTCCACGAGTCGGCGACGCCGGGCCCTCCGTCAGGGCCCAAGCCGACGAGCGGCGCGGCCCCGGAGACCATGCCGTACACGTCTTTGGCGTAGCCGATCGGATCGGTCTGGAGCCGATTCGGGCTGAACTTCGCGAGCTGCTCAAGAAAGCCGTAGCCTTCGACGCCGAAACCTTTGACGGTCTGGCCCACCTGATTCAGTGCCCTGCCGACTGGCGTTCCGTGTAAAAAGTGGTCCCACTCCTTACCCGCCCAGTGGGCCATATCTTCTGCCGCGGTGGCCGCCGCCGACATGGTGGCCTCGATCTGGCCGCCCAGCGTTTCGGCTTCCCGGGAAAAGCTGTCGACCACCGTTTTGATGTCGTCGGCGATCCTTTTGATCTCGTCTTCGTCTTCGTCGGTCAGGAGGTCCCACACTTCTTTGATCCCGGTCATCGGGTCGCAGATGCGGGACAACAAATCGAGGATCGCCGCGTGGACCTTGTCGATCTGGGCCGCGTAACTGTTGAGTTGCGCGGCAATCGTTTGGCATTGCTGCGCAACGCTGGCCGTGGCTCCCGACGCATCGGCCAACGCTTTGTTGATGGCCGCGGCCTCGGGAATCTGCTGCGCGGCAATGGCGGCCATGCTCCCGCCGCCGGCCGCGATCTCGGTCGTCATGAAGTTGACGCCCGCCGTCGTCCACGCCGCCGCGGCGGCACGCAACTTCGCCGAATCGCCAGTGGGCCAGATCATTCCGATATACGGCGCAACCCAGCTCCAGCCCGCCGGGGCAGCGCTGCCGGCGCCCACCGCCGACGGCGGATGCGACGGCGCGGCCAATGGCGCGGTCACTGGCGGCGTCGGCAAGCCTTCGGCGCGGCCCGTCACATCCGACATCGCCTCGGCGTGCGCATAGTTGTGTGCCGACATCCGCACGCCGTCGCCGATGCTGCAGAGTCCGTTGCGGGTACTGGTCATCGCCTCGATGACCTTGGCCGCTGCGCCATTGTACGTGCGGCCCAGCGCCGCACCGACGGGATCGTCACCGGCCATGCCCGCGCTGCCCGCGAGCGCAGTGGTCAGGGCCGAGATCACCGATCCCAGCGACTCGCCGGTGGACAGTACCGTGGCGCCGGCGCGATCTAGGGCAGTCGGGTCACACGCCAGCGGCGCCATGTATTCACGACCACATACCGAGATTCGTCGACATCGCGCCGGTGTAGTTGCCGTGCGCTGTCGTGGCCACCTTCTCCAGTTGCCCCAGCGCCTCGCGCATCATCGCCTCGCCGCGCACCCAGTGCTGATGCGCCTCGGCGTGGGCCGCCGCGGCCTCACCCGTCCACGTCCCATGCAAACGCGTTACGCGAGAATCGATTTCGGCAATCATGTCTTCGGCGTAGCGCTGAAACGCCGCCATCCGCTGCACCGCGTCGGCCAACGCCTGCGGATCAACCCGAAACGCCTCAGGCATCGCGCACTGCCCGCTCGGCCTGGGCGGACGCTGCCTCGTTGCTGTGATACGCGCCGCCGGCCTCGCCGACCAGATGCGCCAGGATCGACAACCCGAGCTCGACCTCCCGGGCGCCCTTGTGCCACAGCTCCCATGCCGAGGCATAGGCACCCCCGGCCGCCCCCTGCCAACCACCCAGCATCTGACCCACCTGATCGTCGAGCTGGGACAGCTGAGCCGAAAGATGCTCGGCCGCACCGCTCAGCGAGACGGCGGCGCCCTGCATCACCACCGGATCGACCCGCACCGTGTTGTCGGCCATAGCCGGAACATAACTCCTGGTAGACGCCCCCACAAGTCGCTGATGACACACTGATTCCCATGACCCGAGCGACCGGCCGCCCGCATGTGGAGTTGTTGACCCGCGACGGGTGCACCATCTGCGAGCGCATCCACGCCCGGCTGGTCGTTTTGGCCGGTGAGCTGGGCTTCGATTTGTCGACGACCGACGTCGACGCCGCGGCCGCGGACGGCAACCCCGCGCTGCGCGCCGAGTTCGGCGACCGGCTGCCGGTGGTCCTGCTCGACGGGCGCGAACACAGCTACTGGGAGCTCGACGAGCCCCGGCTGCGCGCGGATCTCGCCCGCTGACGAGGCGGCCGGGTGGCCGTGGGGCAATTATTTGGTAGCCCAGCTGATAAACGTTTACCGTGGACAGCAGTTCAGTTACTGGAGGATGCAAGGGAGCTGGCCAGGTGATGCTGCCGTGAGCGTCTTGCTCTTCGGGGTTTCGCACCGCAGTGCGCCGGTCTCCGTCCTGGAACAACTCAGCATCGACGAGTCCGATCAAGGCAAGATCGTCGACCGGGTGCTGCAGTCGCCGCTGGTGACCGAGGCGATGGTGCTGTCGACATGCAACCGGGTCGAGGTCTACGCGGTGGTGGACGCGTTCCACGGCGGGCTCGCGGTGATCGGACAGGTGCTCTCGGAGCATTCCGGGATGTCGATGACCGACCTCACCAAATACGCCTACGTCCGGTACAGCGAGGCCGCCGTCGAGCATCTGTTCGCGGTAGCCAGCGGCCTGGATTCGGCGGTGATCGGAGAGCAGCAGGTGCTCGGTCAGGTGCGCCGCGCGTACGCCACCGCCGAGACCAATCGCACCGTCGGCCGCGTCCTGCACGAGCTGGCCCAACGCGCGCTCTCGGTCGGCAAGCGGGTGCATTCCGAGACCGCCATCGACGCCGCCGGCGCCTCCGTGGTGTCGGTTGCCCTGAACATGGCCGAACGCCGGCTGGGCGGGCTGTCGGGCCGGACCGCCGTGCTGGTCGGCGCCGGGGCGATGGGCGCCCTGGCCGCGGCGCATCTGTCTCGCGCCGGCATCGCCCAGGTTCACGTGCTCAACCGGTCGCTGTCCCGGGCGCAGCGCCTGGTCCGCAAGATCCGCGAAACCGGTGTGCGGGCCGACGCGCTGCCATTGGAGCAGCTGACCGACGTCCTGGCGGGTGCCGACGTGGTGGTGAGCTGCACCGGGGCGGTGAGCCCGGTGGTCTCGCTGGCCGACGTGCACCACGCGCTCGCGGCCGCGAACCGCTCGATCGTCGATGAGACCACCGACCCCTTGGTGATCTGCGACCTGGGCATGCCGCGCGACGTGGACCCGGCGGTGGCCGGCCTGCCCGGCGTGTGGGTCGTCGACGTGGACCGCGTGCAGCACGAGCCCTCGGCCCACGCCGCGGCCGCCGACGTCGACGCGGCCCGCACCATCGTGGCCACCGAAGTTGCCGCCTACCTGGCCGGCCAGCGGATGGCCGAGGTCACCCCGACGGTGACGGCGCTGCGCCAGCGCGCCGCCGATGTGGTCGAAGCCGAGCTGCTGCGCCTGGACAACCGGCTCCCCGGGCTCGCCAGCGCGCAGCGCGAAGAGGTCGCCCGCACCGTGCGGCGTGTAGTGGACAAGCTGCTGCACGCCCCTACTGTGCGCATCAAGCAGCTCGCCAGCGCCCCCGGCGGCGACAGCTACGCCGAGGCGTTGCGCGAGCTTTTCGAACTCGACCAGACCGCCGTCGACGCCGTGGCCGCGGGCGAATTGCCAGTCATAGCAAACGGTTTCGACGCGGGCACCCCGCAGCAACCTGCCGAGTAGCCGATTGGCGAACGTGATCCGGATAGGCACGCGGGGCAGCCTGCTGGCCACCACCCAGGCCGGCGTCGTCAGAGACGCCCTCATCGCGCTGGGTCACCCGGCAGAGCTGGTGACCATCACCACGGCCGGGGACCGGTCGTCGGGACCCATCGAATCCTTGGGGGTGGGTGTCTTCACCACCGCGCTGCGCGAGGCCATGGAAGAGGGCCGCGTGGACGCCGCGGTGCACTCCCACAAGGACCTGCCGACGGCCGACGACCCGAGGTTTGCTGTGGCCGCCATACCCGTGCGCAACGACCCGCGTGACGCGGTGGTAGCCCGGGACGGACTGGTGCTGGGGGAGTTGCCACCGGGTTCGCTGGTGGGTACCTCCTCGCCGCGGCGGGCCGCGCAGCTTAGAGCATTGGGTCTCGGTTTGGAAATCCGCCCCCTACGAGGCAACCTAGATACCAGGTTGAACAGGGTAAGCAGTGGTGATCTTGACGCGATCGTGGTGGCCCGGGCCGGCCTGGCCCGACTCGGTCGCCTCGATGACGTCACCGAGACGCTAGAGCCGGTGCAGATGTTGCCAGCACCGGCTCAGGGCGCGCTCGCCGTCGAATGCCGTGCCGGTGACACCCGGTTGGCGGCGGTGCTGGCGGAGCTGGACGACGCGGACACGCGCGCGTCGGTCACCGCGGAGCGAACTCTGTTGGCCGAACTGGAGGCCGGCTGCTCCGCACCGGTGGGCGCGATCGCTGAAGTGGTCGAGTCCATCGATGAGGAAGGCCGGATCTTTGAAGAGCTGTCGCTGCGTGGCTGCGTGGCGGCGCTGGACGGGTCCGACGTGATCCGCGCGTCGGGCATCGGCACTCCCGGTCGAGCACGAGAGCTTGGGCTTTCGGTTGCCGCGGAGCTGTTCGAACTTGGCGCCCGGGAGCTGATGCGCGGAGCGCGGCAAGACCCGACGCGAGGAAATTAAGTGCGAGTTACGTGGGAGCGACAATGACGACGCGAGGGCGTAAGCCGACACCCGGCCGCATCACGTACGTGGGCTCCGGCCCCGGTGACCCGGGACTGTTGACGACCCGGGCCGCGACGGTGCTGACGAACGCCGCTCTGGTGTTCACCGACCCTGACGTGCCCGAGCCGGTGCTGGCGCTGATCGGCAAAGACCTGCCGCCGGTTTCCGGCCCGGCCCCGGCCGACCCGGCCGCCTCCAGCGGCGACGGCGCCGACCAGGGCCAGACGCAGCCCGCGGTGATCTCCGGTGGCCCGGACATCCGCCCGGCGCTGGGTGACCCCGCCGAGGTGGCCAAGACCCTGACCCACGAGGCGCGGACGGGCGTCGACGTGGTCCGCCTGGTGGCCGGTGACCCGCTGACGGTCGACGCCGTCATCACCGAGGTCAACGCCATCGCGCGGAGCCACCTGCACATCGAGATCGTGCCGGGGCTGGCGCCCACCAACGCCGTCCCGACGTACGCGGGGCTGCCGCTGGGCTCCTCGCACACGGTGGCCGACGTGCGCGGCGACGTGGACTGGGAGGCGCTGGCCGCGGCGCCGGGACCGCTGATCCTGCAGGCCACGTCGTCGCATCTGGCCGACGCGGCGCGCACCCTGATCGAACACGAGCTCGCCGAGAACACGCCGTGCGTGGTGACCGCGCAGGGCACCACCTGCCAGCAGCGTTCCATCGAGACGACGCTGCACGGCCTGACCGACTCGGCCGTGCTGGGCGGCACCGACCCGGCGGGCCCCCTGACGGGTCCGCTGGTGGTGACCATCGGCAAGACGGTGTCGAGCCGGGCGAAGCTGAACTGGTGGGAGAGCCGCGCCCTGTACGGCTGGACCGTGCTGGTGCCCCGCACCAAGGACCAGGCCGGCGAGATGAGCGAGCGGCTGACGTCCTACGGCGCGCTGCCGATCGAGGTGCCGACCATCGCCGTCGAGCCGCCACGCAGCCCCGCGCAGATGGAACGGGCCGTCAAGGGATTGGTCGACGGCCGCTTCCAGTGGGTGGTGTTCACCTCCACCAACGCGGTGCGCGCGGTGTGGGAGAAGTTCGGCGAGTTCGGGCTGGACGCGCGCGCGTTCTCCGGGGTGAAGATCGCCTGCGTGGGCGAGTCGACCGCCGACCGGGTCCGGGCGTTCGGGATCAGCCCCGAGCTGGTGCCGGCCGGTGAGCAGTCCTCGCTGGGTCTGCTCGACGACTTCCCGCCCTACGACAGCGTTTTCGATCCGGTCAACCGGGTCTTGCTGCCGCGGGCCGACATCGCCACCGAGACGCTGGCCGAGGGCCTGCGCGAACGTGGTTGGGAGATCGAGGATGTCACCGCCTACCGGACGGTGCGGGCCGCGCCGCCGCCGGCGGAGACGCGGGAGATGATCAAGACCGGCGGGTTCGACGCGGTGTGCTTCACGTCCAGCTCGACGGTGCGCAACCTGGTCGGTATCGCCGGCAAGCCGCACGCGCGGACGATCATCGCCTGCATCGGCCCCAAGACCGCCGAGACCGCCGCCGAGTTCGGTCTGCGGGTCGATGTCCAGCCCGAGACCGCCGCGGTTGGTCCGCTGGTCGACGCTTTGGCCGAACACGCCGCGCGGTTGCGCGCCGAGGGCGCGCTGCCACCGCCGCGCAAAAAGAGCCGCAGGCGCTAGTGGCGATCGCCAGCGCGGCGGAGCCGGGCGCAGCGGGTCGCCACGATGAGCGGTAGCGCCTACCCGCGGCAGCGTCCGCGTCGGCTCCGCTCAACCCCGGCGTTGCGCCGTTTGGTCGCGCAAACGTCGCTGGAGCCAAGGCATTTGGTGCTGCCGATGTTCGTCGCCGACGGCATCGACGAGCCCCGGCCGATCGCCTCGATGCCGGGGGTGGTCCAACACACCCGCGATTCGTTGCGCGGCGCCGCCGCCAGCGCCGTCGCCGCCGGGGTGGGCGGGCTGATGCTGTTCGGTGTGCCGCGTGATGAGGACAAGGACGCGGTGGGGTCGGCCGGCACCGATCCCGACGGCATCCTCAACGTCGCCCTGCGCGACCTGGCCAAGGACCTCGGCGAGGCCACCGTGCTGATGGCCGACACCTGCCTGGACGAGTTCACCGACCACGGCCACTGCGGCGTCCTCGACGACCGCGGTCGGGTCGACAACGACGCGACCGTAGCCCGATATGTGAAACTCGCTGTGGCGCAAGCGGAATCGGGCGCGCACGTGGTAGGTCCGAGCGGGATGATGGACGGTCAGGTGGGCGCGATTCGCGACGGGCTGGACGCGGCCGGCCATACCGACGTGGCGATCCTCGCCTACGCCGCCAAGTTCGCATCGGCGTTCTACGGTCCGTTCCGGGAAGCGGTCAGTTCCAGCCTCTCCGGCGACCGGCGCACCTATCAGCAGGAGGCGGGCAATTCCCGCGAGGCGCTCCGCGAGATCCAGCTCGATCTGGACGAGGGCGCCGACATTGTGATGGTGAAGCCGGCATTGGGTTATCTGGACGTGGTGTCGGCGGCGGCCTCGATTTCGCCGGTGCCGGTGGCCGCCTATCAGGTGTCGGGGGAGTACGCGATGATTCGCGCTGCGGCCGCGAACAATTGGATCGACGAGCGCGCGGCGGCCCTGGAATCATTGACGAGCATCCGGCGGGCCGGAGCCGATATCGTTCTCACCTATTGGGCCGCGGACGCGGCAGGGTGGCTTTCGTGAGACGGGGCTTGCGTTGACATCAGAGACGACCAGAAGCGATACCCAACCGAAGCCGTTGTTCTACGAACCCGGCGCCACCTGGTGGTGGGTGGCGTCCGGCCCGGCCTCGGCGGCGGCCATGGTCCTGATCGAAATCTGGAGCGGTGCCAAGGTGTCGCTCGTGGTCCCCGCGATCTTCTTCGTCCTGGTGTCGGCGTTCGTGGGGTTGCAGGTGAAGGCGGCGCGGATCCACGTCTCGGTCGAGCTGACCGAAGACGCCCTGCGCCAAGGCACCGAGACCATCTTGGTCCGCGAAATCGTCAGGGTTTATCCCGAGCCCGAGAACCACGAAGCCTCCGGCAAGGAGCTGGCGCGCTGGCAGTCGGCGCGGGCGCTCGGCGAGTTGGTCGGGGTGCCGCGCGGACGGATCGGCATCGGCCTCAAGCTCACCAACGGCCGCACCGCCCAGGCGTGGGCGCGTCGTCATCGCCAGCTGCGGGCGGCCCTGACCCCGCTGGTCCAAGAGCGGGTGGAGCCCACCGGGACCGACGTCATCGACGGCGATCCGGACGACCCCGCCGGCGATCAGGCAGGGCCCGCGCAATGATCGCCAGCTACCGGGCGCTGGTCGAGCTCGCCGTGGCGGTTGCCGCCCTGGCGGGCTCGGGAATCAGCTGGACGCGCTCGCATCACACGGTGGCCGTCGCGCCCATCGCGGAGGGGCAGCCCTTTACGACGTCGGTGGTCTATGACCCGCAGCTGTTGCTTCTGACACTCGTGCTGTTGACGAGCGCCGGCGTGCTGGTGGTCGTCGGCGCGGCCAGGCTGCGGCGTGCCCGCTCCGGCGCTACGACGTCTTCCTGACCAGCGGCAACGCCATCGTGCGGCGGACCCTGATGGCGTCGGCCCGGTCGCGCAGTGCCTCCTGAACCGAGCGCATCAGCGGGAAATTGGCGTCATGACCGGTGTCCTCGAGCACCGCGATGACCGCCGAGCTGGCCACCAGCGTCCAATCAACACCGGCGGCCCGACAATCGGCATCGAACGCATACAAGAGCGAAATACCGGCCTCAGCAAATTGACTGACATCGGCGACATCGAGCACCACAGGGTTTTCCCCGAGCGTGAAACGCCGAATGTGGCGACTGACGCGGTCGACATTGGTGTCGTCGATTTCACCGCGGATATGCACCACTGTCGCCAAGTGGCGGTAGTGCGCCCGCACCTGAGCGCCATCGCACTCAAAGACGCAGTTGTCGTGGCGACTCCCGGTGCCTGCGATCGTCATGAGGACCCCTCACTCTCCGTGTCGCTCGCGCGTGGCCTTGGGGCGCGCCTCCCCGCTCACCAAAGCTGCCTTAAACGCTAGGCCGCAAGCCTAAGGACACCGGTAGCCGCGCCTAACGCTTTGCTAAGAAGCAAAATGCGATTTCGCGACGAGCAAACCTCCGTAATCGGCGTCGCGCATTCCGGGCGGCCCTGAAGGCCATGTGCCACACCACAACCGTCCCCGCATGTCGGCGATTGCGCTGCTAGGCTGCCATGGCTGCCGGTTGCTAGTCGGGGGGCTTGCGAAATGGCGAGATCGCCCGCTCAGCCGATAGCAGGAGAACGGAACGGCAGGATCCAGACGGGAAGAGCAGCGTGCGGGGCGGAGAGATCCGGGGCGAAATCAAGGCCCTGACGGGACTCCGTATCGTCGCCGCGCTCTGGGTGGTGCTGTTTCACTTCCGGCCGATGCTCGGGGATGCGTCGCCCGATTTCCGCGACGCGCTGGCCCCCGTCCTCAACTGTGGCGCCCAGGGCGTCGACCTCTTCTTCATCCTCAGCGGCTTCGTGCTGACGTACAACTACCTCGACCGGATGGGCCGGTCCTGGTCGACCCGCGCCACCCTGCACTTCCTGTGGCTGCGGCTGGCCCGGGTATGGCCGGTGTACCTGGTGACATTGCACCTCGCCGCCCTGTGGGTGATCTTCACCCTGCACGTGGGCCACGTGCCGTCGCCGGACGCCGCCTCACTCACCGCGGTCAGCTACGTGCGGCAGATCCTGTTGGTGCAGTTGTGGTTTGTGCCGTTCTTCGACGACTCGAGCTGGGACGGGCCGGCCTGGTCGATCAGCGCCGAATGGCTGGCGTACGTGCTTTTCGCCCTACTGGTGTTGGT
This sequence comes from Mycobacterium sp. 3-98, assembly GCF_035918355.1. Classification (NCBI taxonomy): domain Bacteria; kingdom Bacillati; phylum Actinomycetota; class Actinomycetes; order Mycobacteriales; family Mycobacteriaceae; genus Mycobacterium; species Mycobacterium sp. 3-98. The sequence goes on from NZ_CP142360.1 coordinate 1,144,529, forward strand.
GTTGTTGCGGATGAAGCAGGCGACGCGGGCGCGCAGCCTCATGGTGCTGGCGTTCGCGGCGTCGTTGCCGCCGGTGGTGATGCTGCTGGCCAGCGGCCACTTCTACACGCCGTGGAGCTGGCTGCCGCGGATCGTCACACAGTTCACCGCCGGGGCGCTGGCCTGTGCCGCCGTGCGCAGACTGCGGCTGACCGACCGCGGCCGCCGCGTCGCGGGGTACATCTCGCTGCTTCTGTTGGCCGCGATGGTGGGCGTCCTGTATTGGTTTGGCGCACACCCGATATCCGGGGTGGTGGAAAACGACAGCGGCGGCGTCGTCGACGTGTTGTTCGTTCCGCTGGTGATCTCGCTGGCCGTCGGCCTGGGGAGCCTGCCCAGGATGTTGTCGACGCGGGTGATGGTGTACGGCGGTCAGATCTCGTTCTGCCTGTACATGGTTCACGAGCTGGTGCACACGTCCTGGGGTTGGGCCGTGGAACAATTCGAGCTCGCAACGCAGGACAATCCGTGGAAATGGAACGTCATCGGCCTGCTCGCGATTGCCGTGGTCCTTTCGATCGCGTTGTATCACGCCGTCGAAGAGCCCGCCCGCCGCTGGATGCGCAAGATGGTCGACGTCCGGGCCGTGAACGCGAGGAGTGATCCCGGCGAGTCCACGAACGGCAAGCCGCATCCGATCGACCGTCCGCTGGAAGCGATTTCGGTCCGCGCGGTGTGATGGCTGCTTTTGCGCCCGGCCGCGAGTCACGGGCAATATTCGATGAGAACACGGCGGCACCCGACCATGCCGTTGACAGTGGAGGTATGAGTGAGTCGTCTGGCCACCTTTCTCATTGGGTTGAGTTTTCTGGGGGGCGTGGGCATCGCATACCCACCGCAGGTGCGCACTTACGCGACGCTGACGCTGGACTTCCGGCTCAATCACCTGGCGGTCATCGGGGATTCGTACACCACCGGTACCGATGAGGGCGGCCTCGGCGCGCGGTCATGGCCGTCGCGCGCGTGGCAGGCGCTCGGTGCGCGGGGCTCGCGGGTTTCGGCCGATGTGGCGGCCGAGGGCCGCGCCGGTTACGCCGCGCCCGGTGACCACGGCAGCACCTTCGAGGACCTGACCGCCAGGGCCGTCCACCCCGATGACGCGCTGGTGGTGTTCTTCGGCTCCCGCAACGACCAGGGTATCGATCCCCTGCTGCTGACCGAAAAGACCCACGCCGCTTTGGATCTGGCGCGCCGGTTTGCGCCGGCCGCGCGCTTGCTGGTGATCGGCCCGCCGTGGCCGACCGCCGACGTTCCGCCATCGATGTTCCTGATTCGCGACGTCCTGGGCGGCGCGGCGGGGGCCGCCGGGGCGACGTTCATCGACCCGATCGCCGAACACTGGTTCGTCGGCAGGCCCGACCTGATCGGCCCCGACGGCGTGCACCCGAACGACGCGGGGCACCAGTACATGGCCGACAAGATCGCGCCGCTGATCCGTACTCAGCTCTCGACGTGACGGGCCGCCTAGTCCTCCGCGTGGCGCTCGTAGTCCCACCGCTCCAGGCGATCTTGCAGGTGTAGCAGGCCGACTCCGGCGAAGGGTGCGGCGACCGCGATGCAGACCAGCAGCAGTGGAGACATGAGCTAACCCTCCAAAAAACCCTTCACTGATCTGACGTTCGTCCGCCGCGAGAAGTTCATCGCCGTTCACCCGTCCGCCACGGCGCGGTCCACCAGCACACCCATCACCGGTGCCAGCAGCCGCGCGTACTGCGTCGTCACATGGTTGTCGTCGCGGAACACCAGGGTGTTGCCGACGATCAGCGGGCAGCGGTCGGGGGCGCAGAACAGGTCGGTCAGCTCCGCGTAATGCCCGCCGTTGCCGACGGTCGCGGCGCGCTCGGCGGCGATCCCATCGTCGTTGACGGCCGCGGAACGCGTTGGCGCACAAGCGGTTGCGTCGTCGAGGTGGGCGGACAGGCAGGTCGGCGCGGACGAATGCGGGTCGGCGGCGGGTCCCAGCACCAGGACGGTGGCGCCGGTAGCGCGCAATTGCGCCACGGTGCGTCCCAGGGTGTCGATCCACGCCGGATCGTAGGAGGTGAAGCCGAAGTCCCCGCCGTAGCGCCGGCTCATGTCCAGCACGACCAGGCGCGGGTGTTCGGCGTTCATCCGGCCCATGATGTCGGCGCGCCACTGCTCGCATTCGGTGTACTCGCGGCCCAGATACGGGCTCACGATGTGTAGGTCCTGCAGCGGGCAGGTCACCTTGGCCAGCGTCTCCAGCCGCCAGTGCCGCTGCTCGGCGAGCTGCGCGAACGCCGGGTTCCACATGGCGGCATGCGAGTCGCCGATCAGCGCCACGGTCGTCGGCGACGCGGTATCGCCCGTCGCGCATTCGCTTTGGCCGACGTCGCGCCAGGACCGCACGCAGCCGTTGACGAACACGGCGGCCTTGTCGGCCGGCGCCTTGTCCAGCGGGGGGTCGAGGTTCGACGGGACGGTGCGCAGACCGGCCGCGCTTGCGAGCACGACGCGCGCCTGGTCGAAGGCCTGACGGACCGCCGATTCCTGCGGGCTGACGGCGGCGACGCCGGCCGGGGGCGCCGCGACGATGTTGGCCCGGGGCGCCGCGACGCCGTGGCCCACCGGCGCGGGGATCACGTTCAGCAGCAGCATGCATGCACACGCCGTGGCGGCGCTGGCCCCGCCCGCCACGGCCAGGCTGACCTTCGCCGAGCGGCGCAGGGCCGCGGCGAAGCGGCCCGGGTTTTCCACCAGATGCAGGGTGATGACGGCCAGCCCGGCGGACACGGCCGTCGCGCTCAGGCGGGCCGGCAGCCCGGCGGGCTCGCCGAGCAGCGCCGGCATCAACAGCAGCACCGGCCAGTGCCACAGGTACCAGGAGTAGGAGATGCGGCCGATGGCGCGCATCGCCGGGCGGCACAGCAGCCGGCCGGGCCCGAGCCCGCCGGTGACGGCTCCGCCGCCGACGATCAGCGCGGTGCCCAGCACGGGCAGCAGCGCCTCGACGCCGGGGTAGGGGGTGTGGGCGCCCAGCTGGGTGCAGGTCAGCAGGATCAACACCAGGCCGCCCCACCCGGCGATCGACGCGGTCAGCAGCGACAGGCGCCGCCACTGCTGGAGCGACAGGGCCACCAGGCCGCCGGCCGCCAGTTCCCAGGCCCGGGTCGGCAGCGAGAAGAACGCCCACGACGGCGACGTCCGGGTCCACAGCGCGCCGGCCGTCAACGACGCGACGGCGACCACCGCGAGGACCGCCGCGTACGGCGCCGCCCGCTTAGCGGTGCCGCGCAGGAGCGGGACGCGCTGGACCAACCACGCGGTGGCGATGATCAGCACCGGCCACACGAGGTAGAACTGCTCCTCGACGCCCAGCGACCAGTAGTGCTGGAACGGCGACGGCGCGTCGGTGGTCAGGTAGTCGGTGCCGCGCAGGGCGAACCGATAGTTACCGACGTACAGGGCGCTGGCGATGCCGTCGAGGAACACGCTGCGGGCCTGTAGCGGCGGCAGCACCGCGGCGGCGGCGATGGCCGTGACGGTGCCGACGATGGCCGCGGCCGGCAGCAGCCGCCGGGCTCGCGCGCCGTAAAAGCGGCCCAGCGCAACGGTATTCGTGGCGGCCGCCTCCCGGAAGAGCAGCCCGGTGATGAGGAAGCCGGAGATGACGAAGAAGACGTCCACCCCGATGTAGCCGCCGCTGACCCCGGGGATGCCGGCGTGGTAGAGCACGACGGCGATCACCGCGACGGCGCGCAGCCCCTCGATGTCGGGCCGGAATCCCCTTCGGGAAGTCCGCCGCTCCACGCGGTGTGGGCTGCCGGCGACTGATTCCTCCCGAAGTGTCATCGTTGGCTCAGGTCGCCATCCAGGCCAGTTCGCCGGGTAGTTGGCTGCGCCAGTAGGCGACGTCGTGACCGCCGAGCGAGAAGCTGCCCGCGGGCGGCGTCTTCAACTGGTAGACGAATTGCTTTGTGGCGAAATAGAAGCGGTCGAAGTTGCCGCAATCCACGCGCAGCGGAATGGAATTCAGCGCCGGCACACCCATCACGCTGTTCTGCACGAAGTCCTCGTTGCTGTCGAACGCGCCCGGGGCGCTCGTCGCGTACGACGTGTACAGGGCCGGGCTGATGGCGCAGATTCCGGCGGTCCGGGACGGGCCCAACTTGGCGCCCAAACGAAGCGCCCCGTATCCGCCCATCGACCACCCCATGAAGCCGACCCGGGACGTGTCGAAACCCATCGTGGACAGCATGGGCAGCAGCTCGTCGAGCACCATCGCGCCCGAGTCCTCGCCGGAAGTCCTTTTGTGCCAGTAGGTGTTGCCCCCGTCGACGCCGACGACCGCGAACGGCGGCTTGCCCTCCTTGGCCAGCCGGGCCAGCCCGTCGGGCACGCCCATGTCGATCATCTGGTTGGCGTCGCCGTCCACACCGTGCAGCGCGATCACCGGACGCAGCATCTTGCTCTGGCCGGGCGGCATGGCGATCACGTAGTTGGTCTTGATGCCCCCACGGGCCGCCGACACGAACGACCCGGTCAGCCTGTTCGGCAGGGCGCTGCCCGCCGTCGGTGGCTCGAACGGGGCGGGAGCTTGCGGCAGCGTCGCGGCCTGCGACGTCTCCGCGGCCAGCAGCGAGCTGAACGCGTACACGCCGGCGGCTCCGAGGCTGGCACCGGCGCCCATCCGGAGCACCGCCCGGCGTGTGAGGTCAGGCATGATCGCAATGATGCCGCCCGTAGCGGGGATTACCCGCCGAGCCACGCCGTATTGGAAGCATTGTGTGATCTGGCGTGACCTTTCGGTCACGATGCGGTGATCTTTACGGGCGACACGGACGGCCCGGCGGGAGGGGGCCTCCGTGACGGGTTGCGGCGTCGGCTCACATCGTAGCGGTGGCGACGAGTCTTGCCACCACCGGAAACATTGCGATCGTATTGCCTTCTGGCGCAGCGGCAGACCCCCGCGCCGGGAATGCAATCTCGAAGGTTTCAACCCTCGCCCGACGGCTGCGGATTGCGAAGGATGGAGCTTTCTGTGCACAGGGGCGAAAGAGGATTGTGACGTGAGTCTCGCGTTTCATTGGTTTCTGCCGACCTACGGCGATTCGCGGAATCTGGTCGCGGGCGGGCACGGCACGCCGATGTCCGGCGACCGGCCCGCCACGCTGCGGTACCTGCACCAGATCTGTACGGCCGCCGAAGACAACGGGTTCGAGGCGGTTCTCACCCCCACCGGATTGTGGTGTGAGGACGCGTGGTTGACGACGGCGATGCTGGTCGAATCGACCGCGACCCTGAAATTTCTGGTGGCTTTTCGGCCCGGGCTGCTCAGTCCCACCCTGGCGGCCCAGATGGCCGGGACCTTCCAGCGGCACTCGGCCGGACGCCTGCTGCTCAACGTCGTCACCGGTGGCGAACCGCACGAGCAGCGCGCCTACGGGGACTTCCTGGACAAGCAGGCGCGCTACGCCCGCACCGCCGAGTTCTTGCACGTGGTGCGGCAGCTGTGGACCTCGAGGGAGCCGGTGACCTTCTCCGGCGAGCACATCCGGGTCGAAGGCGCGCAACTGAACAACCCGCCCGATCCGATACCGGCGGTGTTCTTCGGCGGGTCGTCGGCGGCCGCGGGGCCGGTGGCGGCCAAGCACTCCGACGTGTATCTCACCTGGGGCGAGCCGCTGACCGCGGTCGCCAAGAAGTTGGACTGGGTCCGTGGGCTGGCCGTTGACGCCGGACGAATCCTGCGGTACGGCTTGCGGATTCACGTGATCAGCCGTGACACGTCCGCGCAGGCATGGGCGGAGGCCGACCGGTTGCTGGCCGCCATCGACCCCGCCGACATCGCACGGGTTCAGGACAGCCTGGCACGCAGCGAATCCGAGGGCCAGCGCCGGATGCGGGAGCTGCACGGCGGCGACAGCAGCAAGTTGCTGATCGCGCCGAACCTGTGGGCCGGTGTGGGCCTGGTGCGTGGGGGAGCGGGCACCGCACTGGTCGGGTCGCACGCCGAGGTCGCCGAACGGCTGGCCGAATACGCCAATTTGGGGATCACCCAGTTCATCTTGTCGGGATATCCGCATCTGGAGGAGGCCTACTGGTTCGGCGAGGGCGTGCTGCCGATTCTGGAGCGGATGGGCCTGTGGCGTCACCCCAACCGCCAGTCGCATCCGGCCGCGGCGACGCCCTTCGCGGTCGCGTCGGCGCACTAAGGGCCATGGCCGCCACGTTGCCCGCATCGGCACCCGCCGCCGGGCTGGCCGATGCGTATCCGGTCGCCGAGCGATCCGACCAGCGGCGTCGGCGGTTGCGCATCGTCGTCGCGGCGAGCCTGTTGGGGACCACGGTCGAGTGGTACGACTTCTTCCTGTACGCCACCGCGGCCGGACTGGTCTTCAACAAGGTGTTCTTTCCGAATGAAAGTTCCTTGGTGGGGACACTATTGGCATTCGCCACCTTCGCCGTCGGGTTCGTCATGCGGCCCATCGGGGGCGTGGTGTTCGGTCACATCGGTGACCGGATCGGTCGCAAGCGCAGCCTGGCCTTGACGATGCTCATCATGGGCGGCGCGACGGCATTGATCGGGCTGTTGCCGACCGCTACGCAGATCGGGGCGTGGGCACCGGTACTGCTGCTGGTGTTGCGCGTGCTGCAGGGTTTCGCGCTCGGCGGCGAGTGGGGCGGCGCGGTGCTGTTGGCCGTCGAACACAGCCCCGACGACCGGCGCGGCCGCTATGGTGCCGTCCCACAAGTCGGGCTGGCGCTCGGACTGGCCATGGGTACGGGCATATTCGCGTTCTTGCAGATTGTGTTGGGGCCGAACCGATTCCTCGCGTACGGCTGGCGCATCGGGTTCCTGCTGAGCCTGCTGTTGGTGGTGATCGGCATCGTGGTGCGGTTGCGGGTCGACGAGACTCCCGCGTTCCGGGAGCTGCAAGACCTGCAGGCCGCGTCCACCGTGCCGCTGCGGGACATCGTTCGCGAGCCCCGCTCGCGGCGCAACACGCTGCTCGGGTTGCTGTCGCGCTGGGCGGAAGGCTCGGCCTTCAACACCTGGGGCGTGTTCGCGATCAGTTACGCGACGGGAGCGTTGGGGCTGAACCGGGTGTCGGTCCTGGTGGCCGTGACCATCGCCGCGTTGTTGATGGCTGTGCTGCTGCCGATTTCGGGACGATTGACCGAGCGCTTCGGTGCGCGACGGGTGTACCTGGTGGGCATCGCCTGCTACGGCCTGACGGCCTTCCCCGCCTTCGCCCTGTTCGGCACCAAGAAGCTGCTGTGGTTCGGCCTGGCGATGATCATCGTCTTCGGCGTCGTGCACGCGCTGTTCTACGGGGCGCAGGGCACGCTGTACTCCGCGCTGTATCCCACGAGCACCCGCTACACCGGGCTGTCGTTCGTCTACCAGGTCTCGGGAATCTACGCCTCCGGGGTCACCCCGATGATCCTGACCGCGCTGATCGCCGCCCTCGGCGGTGCGCCCTGGCTGGCCTGCGGGTATTTGGTTGCGACAGCGGTCATTAGCGTGGTCGCCACGGCGCTGATCCGCGAGCGCGACTTGTATCTCTAGGGGCGCGGACCTGGTGTCGCGGCGCTTGATGTGCTGTGGTTGATGACCAACACCGGATGCGCGCAGGGGGTGGCAGGTCATGGCTGGCACTTCGCAACTGCGCCAAGGGCTGTCGCAGCGCCAACTCAGCATGATCGCCCTTGGCGGCGTGATCGGTGCCGGCCTGTTCGTCGGATCCGGCGTGGTGATCAAGGACACCGGGCCGGCCGCATTCCTCACCTACGCCCTGTGCGGCCTGCTCGTCGTCCTGGTCATGCGGATGCTGGGCGAGATGGCGGCCGCGAACCCGTCGACGGGTTCGTTCGCCGACTACGCGGCCCGCGCCCTGGGCCGCTGGGCGGGGTTTTCGGTCGCCTGGCTGTATTGGTACTTCTGGGTGATCGTGGTGGGCTTCGAGGCGGTCGCCGGCGGTAAAGTCCTCACCTACTGGTTGCACGCGCCGCTTTGGGCGCTGTCGCTGGGTTTGATGGTGTTGATGACCGCGACCAACCTCTTCTCCGTGACGTCGTTCGGGGAGTTCGAATTCTGGTTCGCCGGAATCAAAGTCGCGGCCATCGCGATCTTCCTCGCCGTCGGCGCGGTGTACGTCCTGGGCCTGGTGCCGGGGCATCCCGGGGGCCTGGCCAACCTGCACGCACACGGCGGGTTCTTTCCCCACGGTGTGGGCGCGGTGTTCGCCGCGATCGTGGTGGTGATCTTCTCGATGGTGGGCGCCGAGATCGTCACCGTCGCCGCGGCCGAAAGCCGCGACCCCGAGCTCGCGGTCCAAAGGGCGACCAGATCGGTCGTGGTGCGCATCGGCATCTTCTTCGTCGGTTCGGTCTTCCTGCTCGTCGCGATCCTGCCGTGGGACTCGGGACAACTCGGCGGCTCGCCGTACGTGGCCGCGCTCAAGCACATGGGGTTGCCCGGAGCGGATCAGGTGATGAACGCGGTCGTGCTCACCGCGGTGCTGTCGTGTTTGAACTCCGGGCTGTACACGGCGTCGCGCATGCTGTTCGTCCTCGCCGATCGGGGCGAGGCGCCGATGCGGTTGGTCCAGCTGAGCGGCCGCGGCGTCCCCTATCTCGCGATCCTGTGTTCGTCGGCCGTCGGATTCGGGTGCGTCATCATGGCGCGGGTCGCGCCCCACACGGTATTCCTGTTCCTGCTCAACTCATCTGGCGCGGTCATCCTGTTCGTCTACTGGCTGATCGCGCTGTCGCAGATCGTCCTGCGCCGCCGCACGCCCGCGGACAAGCTGACGGTGAAGATGTGGTTCTTCCCGGTGCTGTCCATCCTCACCCTGGCCGGGATCACCGCGGTGCTGGTGCAGATGGCGTTCGATCAGCGGGCGCGCAGTCAGCTGTGGCTCGGCCTGCTGTCCTGGGCGGTGGTGATCGGGCTCTACGTCGTTGCCCGGCGGCGCGGACGCGTCGGCGTGGCTTCCGGCGACTGAGCACACACCGGCGCGCGGTCCCTCATCCCGCGTGCGCTCCGGCACGGGTGCGCAACAATCCCAGCCGCTGCAGATCGGCGACGTATTTGTCGATCAACGCCTGCGTGACGTGCGGGACATCCCGGGTGGCGCCGATCCCCGCGGATTGCACTGCCGCGCGGAACTTTTCGGCGGGCATGCCGGTGCCGTGCGTCGGCTGGCCCGGCTTGGCGTAGGCGCTCATCAGCGGCAGCAGGGAACTCTTCCGTTGGTTGTCCGGCAGCGACTTCATCGCCGCGGTGAATCTGGCCAGCCACTCGTCGTAGTCGTCGACCCGTTCGATCTCGTGCCCGTCGGCGATGAGCCAGTCCACGAAGGTGTCCAACGAAACCCCGTCGTCATGGGTGTTGAGCACGTTGTAGGTGTGGTAACCCTGCCGGGTGCGCGCGCCCAACGTGGTGATGGCCTCGGCGGTGAAATCGGCTGGTAGCCCGTCGTAATGGGCGCGCTGCCGGTTGCCGGACGCGTCGAGTTGATAGAAGGATCGCGGCGCGATCCCGGTCGCCACCAGGCTCAAGATCAGCCGAGTGAACATGTCCGGCACGTTGAGCTGACCGGCGAAATCGCTGTGCGCCAGGATCATGTCGGACCGGAAGACCGCGACCGGCACGCCGCACAGGTCGTGGGCCTCGCGCAGCAGCACCTCGCCGGCCCACTTGCTGGTCGCGTACCCGCTGGCATACGACTCGTCGAGGGAGCGCGAGGGGCTGGCCGAACGCACGTCGGCGTCCTCGCCGATGAAGCTGCCATCCGGCAGCGTCGTCACGGCCACGGTGGAGATGTAGTTGATCGGCTTGAGGCGCTCACTGATCGCCAGCTTGACGATCTCGGCCGTGCCCACCACGTTCGGGCCGAACAGCTGGCTGTACGGCAGCACGTGGTTGACCAGGGCGGCCGAATGCACGACGAGGTCCACCGATCGCGCCAGGCGCTGGTAGGTGGACGTGTCCAGCCCGAGATTGGCGGCGCCCACGTCACCGACGAGCACCTGAAGATGTTTGTCGGCCAATTGGCGGAAACGCCGCGACAATTCGGCGTCGCCGCTGTCGATGGCCGCCTCGATGCGCTGACGCCCGGCGGTCGGGTCCGCCCCGCGGGCCAGGCAGATCACCGTGCCGCCCGTGGGGGCCAGGCGCTCCAGCCAATCCAGGCACAGAAAGCGGCCGAGGTAGCCGTTGGCCCCGGTCAGCAGCACGGTGTTGATGGCGCCGGTCGGCGCCGGCAGGTGGGGCGCGGCGGCCAACGTGTCGTCGTCGATGAACTTGGCCAGCGTCAGATCCGCGGCGCGGGCGACGGTGGCGCCCCGGCCGTGCACCGAGGCGAACGTCGGCCGCGTCGATTCCGAAGTCCGTTCGCCGTCAACGTAGTTCGCGACGGTGGCCAGGGTCGCGGTGGGGCTGACGATGGTCTGCACGGGCACGTCGATGTGGAAGATCTCCGACAGGAGCGTGGCGAAGGAGAACGCCGACAGCGAATCACCGCCCAGCTCAATGAACTTCGCGTCGCCGCGCAGCGCGGCGTCCGCCGGCAGGCCCAGGGTTGCGGCGGCCGCCCGCCGCACCGTGTCGATGGTGGGCAGCTCGCGGCTCGCGGAGCGCAGCTCGTCGAGCTGGTTGCCGTGGCTGGCCTCGATCTCGTCGTACATGGCGTCGAGGCGCTCGCCGTAGCGCGCCTTGAGGGCCGGACGCAGCAGCTTGCCCACCCCGGACAGCAGGCCGTTGTCCCGGGTGAAACGCTGCGGCTCCAGCAGGAAGTCGCGCGGGACCTCGTACGGGTGCAGGTGGGAGTCGGCGGCGATCTGCTGCAGCGACTCCGCGATCAGGGCGCGCGCGTCGCCGCCGCCGACGGCGTCGACGTTCGGCACGATCACCGCGAGCAGGAACGGTTGCTCGCTGCTGCCGTACAGGAAGATCTGGCGGATGTAGGGGCTGGTGGAGAAGGTGGCCTCCAGCTGGGAGACGGCGACGAATTCACCCTGCGAGAGTTTGATGACGTTGTTGCTGCGGTCCAGATACATCAGGTGGTCGGGCCCCAGCTCGGCCATGATGTCGCCGGTCTTGTAGAACCCCTCGTCGTCGAAGATCTGCGCCGACAGCTCCGGGTGCTTGAAGTATCCGGGAATCACGTTGCTGGCCTTCAGGTGTAGCTCGCCGCGCGGGTAGGGCTTGTCGGTGGTGAGGTAGCCCAGCTCGGGGACGTCGACGAGTTTGTAGTCGGTGACGGGCGGGCGCCTGATCCGGCCGCTGCGCATGATGCCGCCGCCGGTCTCGGTCGCGCCGTAGCCGTCGGCCACGGTGACGTCGAGCAGCGACTCCATGAAGGCGTGCATCTGCTTGGACAGCGGCGCGCTGCCGCACATCGCCGAGACGACCCGCCCGCCGATGAAGTCTTGCCGCAGTTCGGCTTTCACCGCCTCGTCGCGCTGTTCGGCGGTGAGGCCGTCGCCGGCCCGTTGGTCGAGCTCCTTGCGGTAGCGGCGAAAGAACATGTCGCACACCCGGGGGACGAGGTTCAACGCGGTGGGCCGGACCAAGCCGATGTCGTCGAACAGGGTGGACATGTCGCTCTTGGCGGCGAAGTAGCCGATGCCGCCGGAGGACAGGGTGGCGATCAGCCATTCCAGCCCGTACACGTGCGACAGCGGCATGTACTGCAGGTGGATGGCCGGGACCACCCGGCCGATGTCCACCGAGGGGCTGTGCGGGCGCTGCCAGATCCGGGTCATCATGTCGGCGGTGTACATCGCCCCCTTGGGGGTGCCGGTGCTGCCGGAGGTGTAAATCAGTGTGGCCAGCGGGTTTTCGCCCTGGCCCGGAACGTGGGCCTCCGGCGCCGGGCGCTCGCGACCGGACGCGAGCTCGGCGGCGAGCGCCACCATCTCGGCGCCGTGCCCGGCGTCGCGCAGGCGCGCGCGGGCGTCGTCGTAGCGGCCGCGCTGTTCGTCGTCGTCGCTGGTGTAATCGAACACCACCAGGCGCTGGACCGACGGTGCCTCGAGGACGACATCGACCGCGGTGCCGAGGGACTCGACGCTCACGGCCAGGATGCGCGGCGACGTCTCGGCGACGATCGGGGCGAGTTGGGCCGCCGTCGAACTGGTCTGCAGCGGCACGAACACCGCGCCCAGCCGGATGCACGCCAGGTAGTGCACGACGTAGTCGATGCTGGTGAAGCCCAGGACGCCGACGAAGTCGCCGGGGCGCAACCCGCCGGGCAGGCCGGAGCGCCACGCGGCGGCCAGCGCCGCGACCCGGTCACCCAGCTCGCGGTAGGTGATGGTCTCGAACCCCGACAGCAGGGACGTCGCCGCGCGCCCGGTCGCCGGATCGCGCGCCACCTCGCAGGCGCGCTGGCCGAGGGCGGGCCGATCGGCATAACCGCTCAGGTAGATGTCGACGACCTCGGCCAGCCGCAGTCCCGCGCGGTGCGCGGCCTCGGTCACCTCCGGCGACGGCGCGGCGGCCCGAAACTGCGGGTCGTTGGCGTACAGCTGTTCGACGCGCTCGGTCAGGCGCTGCTCGCGGCCCGAGTCGGTGACGGTGTCGGTCATCGGCGGCTTCCTCTCATCGCGGCGCGTGCCGGTGCCGTATACCCGTCCTGGCCCGTTCTAGCGGAGCCCGGTCAGCCCCACTGCCGTTCGATCGCTTTGATCAAGGCGGTCAGCGTCGCGTTCACCGGCGCCGCGACGCCGACCCGTGCGCCCTGGCGCGGCACCGCGCCGTTGATGACGTCGATCTCGCTGACGCGGCGGGCCTCGTGGTCCAGCAGCGCCGACGGTTTGGCGTCGGGCATCTGCGCGCCGAAAGCGCGCGCGTGGGCGACGGGGTCGGTGACGGCCACCGCGATGCCGGACGCGCGGGCGACGGTCCACGCCTCGGTGGCGGCGGCCCGGCTGACCGGAGCCATCTCCGGGTCGTCCATCACCTGGCCGACGGTCATGCCGGTCAGCGCGCACGGCGCGCTGTAGGCGGCGTTGCAGATGAGCTTCTCCCATTGCATGGCGGCGATGTCGGTGACCGCGGCGGCGTCGAATCCGGCGTCGGTCCAGGCCCGCGCGATCGTTTCGACCGTCGCGTGCGGCAGCGACGAGTGGGCGCCGAAGCGCATCGCCCGCATGGCGTTGTGATGCACATGGCCGGGGGCCACCCGCGACGCCCCGAACCCGCTGGCGATGCCGACGGCGACGCGCTCGGCGCCGACGATGCCGGCGACCGTCTCCGCCGATCCCAAACCGTTCTGGATGGTCAGCACCGGTGTGGCCGGCCCCAGCATCGGAAGGGCTTGGCGCGCACCGACTGTCACGTCGGCCGCCTTGACCGCCAGCACGATCAGATCCATCGGCTCGTCCGGCGCGGTGGTGCTGGCCCGCAGCGGCACCACCCGGTCGTAGCCCGGGCCGGTGACCCGCAGGCCGTCGCGGCTGATCCGTTCGATGCTGGGCTGGTGGCGGTCGATGGCCAGCACGTCGTTACCAGCGGTCGCCAGTCGGGCGGCGTAAATGGAACCCATTGCCCCGCAACCGATTACCGCGATCTTCATCCGCACCCTCCGGTCAGCTCCGCGATCAGTTCGGCCAGGCCGGCCTTCTCCTCGAGGCCGAACCCGGCTGCGTCCGTCGGCGCGATCCGGCCGCCCGAGACCACGCAGGCGTCGGAATAGCCGCCGAACGGCGCGAACACTCCCGGGTAAGCCTCACACCCGCCCAGGCCGAGCCCGGCGGCGACGTGCAGGTTGATCAGGTGCCCGCCGTGCGGAAACGCGAACCGGCGATCGAAACCATGAGCCTCCAGGACGTCGAGCATCCGCATGTACTCGCCCAGCCCGTAGCTCAGCCCCGGATCCATTTGGAAGACATCACGATTCGGCCGCATGCCCCCGTAGCGAACCAGGTTTGTGACGTCCGGCACCGAGAACAGATTTTCGCCGGTGGCCACCGCGCCGTCGTAGCGGTCCGTCACCGCGCGGTGCAGCGCGTAATCGAGGGGATCACCCGGCTCCTCGTACCAGCGCAGGCCGTAGGGGGCCAGCGCGTCCGCCCAGCGGGTGGCCTGTGCGCGGTCGAAGCGGCCGTTCGCGTCGACCGCGACCCGTCCCGCGTCGCCGACGGCGTCGACGACGGCCTCGATCCGCGTCAGGTCCTCGCCCAGCGCGGCGCCGCCGATCTTCATCTTGACCGCGTCATAGCCGAGGTCGAGGTACCCGCGCATTTCGCGGCGCAGCCTCTCGACGCCGCCCTCGGCGTAGTAGTAGCCGCCGGCGGCATACACCGGCACCGCCGGCGCGGGATCCCGCCCGGCGTGGCGGGCGATCGTCACGCACGCGGGCTCGTCGCGCAGCTTGGCGTTGAGGTCCCAGCACGCCAGTTCCAGCGCTCCCACCGCGGCCGCCCGGTCCCCATGACCGCCGGGTTTCTCGTCGGCCAGCGCGCACGCCACGACCGCGGCCGGATCGAGGAACCCGGACGCATCCAGCAGCCCATCGGGGGAGGCGGCCAACACCCGCGGGATCATCCGGTCGCGCAGGATCCCGCTCTGCGCAAACCGCCCGATCGAGTTGAACGCCACACCCGCCACGGGCCGCCCGCCCCGGATCACGTCGGTGATCACCGCGACCAACGAGACGGTGTGACCGGAGAAGTTGACCACCGCGTTGGCGGGCCCGCCGCGTCGACCGCCCTCGAGGCCGACCGCCCGCTCGACGATCGCCGCGATCCGCATCACCCGCGCGTTCAGGACGTCAGGGTGAGCAATACCGCCTGCTCGAACGGCAGCCTGGCGAAAACCCGTCGCACGCCGCGGGACACGTGCGCCGCCGCCTCGGCCTTGGAGACCACGCGCGGATCGGCGACACCCACGGTTTTGCCCCGGGTGCGTAGGCGCCCGCCGCCCGCCGCGGTCAGGTTCTTCAGCCAATCCCGGTCGGGGCCATACGTCAGCAGGATCGCCACCCCGGGTTTGCCGTCGACCTCGGTGCGAAACACGTTCACTGGTGTGCGGTACGGCTTGCCCGAGCGCCGCCCCACGTGCTCCAGGATCCCGAAGGACGGGAGCCAACCGGCCCACATCCGCTGGATCGGGTTGGTGACGTGACGGTTGAACCGGGCAAGTCCTTGGGGGAGTTGCATCCTCCCATCCAACTCGCAGGTCCCCGGCCAGGACAACCCGATCTTTGTGGGGCCACGGGTCTAATGTCGTCTCATGGGGCAGGCGGCAGGTAACGAGGCCGCCCGGCGCGCGGAGGAGCTGGTGCGCCGGGGGGAGGAACTCGCCGCGGGCAAGGCCGTCACCGTGGACGACGCGCGCCGCGCCGCCGAGCGCGCCGAGGCGTCCCACGAGCGCGACGAGGAGGCTCACCGCCGCGGAGTGCAGCGCCACTACGACGCCGCCGTCGCGCACGAGCGGGCCGCCGAAGTCCATGAGCGCGCGGTCGCCCAGCGCCTCGGCGATGTCGCCGCGCACCAGCGCGCGGCGGAAAAGGAACGCGACGCCGCGCGCCACGACTATCAAAAGGCGCAGGAAGCCGAACGGCAAGGGGCCTGACCGGCCGACCGGCCTGCCCTGCTACACCCTGTAGTTGGACGGGCCGCGAAGGCTGGGACACTAGTCGTCATGGGAAGCAGTGATCGGGCGACCGCGCACGCCACCGGAGCCCCTCGGGCCACGGCGGCCTCGGCGCGGCTGTTCGAGGACGCCTGCGCCGTCATTCCGGGCGGCGTGAACTCTCCCGTTCGAGCATTCACCGCGGTCGGCGGGACGCCGCCGTTCATCACGCAGGCGCGCGGCTGCTGGCTGACCGACGCCGACGGCAACCGCTACGTGGACCTGGTCTGCTCGTGGGGCCCGATGATCCTGGGCCACGCCCACCCCGCCGTGGTCGACGCCGTCGCGAAGGCCGCCGCCTCGGGCCTGTCGTTCGGGGCGCCCACGCCTGCGGAGAGCGAGCTGGCCGCCGAGATGATCGGGCGGGTGGCACCGGTCGACCGGGTCCGCCTGGTCAACTCCGGCACCGAGGCCACCATGAGCGCGGTGCGGCTGGCCCGCGGCTTCACCGGCCGGGCCAAGGTCATCAAGTTCTCCGGCTGCTACCACGGCCATGTCGACGCGCTGCTCGCCGACGCGGGCTCCGGGGTGGCGACGCTGGGTCTGCCGTCCTCACCGGGCGTCACCGGGGCGACGGCGGCCGACACCATCGTGTTGCCCTACAACGACATCGAGGCCGTGCGCGAGACCTTCGCCCGGTTCGGCGACCAGATCGCCGCGGTGATCACCGAAGCCAGTCCCGGCAACATGGGGGTGGTTCCCCCCGCGCCCGGCTACAACGCGGCACTGCGGACCATCACCGCCGAACACGGCGCGCTGCTGATCATCGACGAGGTGATGACGGGCTTCCGTGTCAGCCGAAGCGGTTGGTACGGAATCGATCCCGTCGACGCCGACCTGTTCACCTTCGGCAAGGTGATGAGCGGCGGGTTGCCGGCCGCCGCCTTCGGGGGGCGGGCCGAGGTGATGGAGCGGCTGGCGCCGCTGGGCCCGGTGTATCAGGCCGGCACGCTGTCGGGAAACCCGGTCGCGATGGCCGCCGGGCTGGCGACACTGCGCAACGCCGATGCCGCCGCCTACACGACCCTGGACGCCAACGCCGACCGCCTGGCCGGGCTCTTTTCCGACGCGTTGACGAATGCCGGTGTGGCGCACCAGATTCCGCGGGCCGGCAACATGCTCAGCGTGTTCTTCTCCGACACTCCGATCACGGACTTCGGCTCCGCGCGCGCCAGCCAGACCTGGCGTTATCCACCGTTCTTTCACGCGCTGCTGGACGCGGGCATCTACCCGCCCTGTAGCGCCTTCGAGGCGTGGTTCGTCTCGACCGCGCTCGACGACGACGCCTTCGACCGCATCGCCGAGGCGCTGCCGGGCGCCGCGCGGGCCGCCGCCGAAGCCGAGGAGGGGAAGTCCTGATGGCCGAGCAGACCCGGGTGCACGTCGTGCGGCACGGCGAGGTGTACAACCCGAGCGGCGTCCTCTACGGGCGGCTGCCCGGGTTTCACCTGTCCGAGGCGGGCCGGGCGCAGGCGGCCGCGGTGGCCGACGCCCTCGATCACCGCGACATCGTCGCGGTGATCGCCTCGCCCCTGCAACGCGCCCAGGAAACCGCCGCGCCCATCGCCGCCAAGCACGGCCTCCCCATCGACACCGACCCGGACCTCATCGAATCCGCCAACTTCTTCCAGGGCCGGCGCGTCAGCCCCGGCGACGGCGCCTGGCGCGACCCCCGGGTGTGGTGGCAGCTGCGCAACCCGTTCCGGCCGTCGTGGGGGGAGCCCTACACCGAGATCGCGGCCCGGATGGAGACGGCGGTGGACAAGGCCCGCGCCCGCGGCGCCGGCCACGAGGTGGTGTGCGTCAGCCACCAACTGCCGGTGTGGACGCTGCGCCTGCACCTGACCGGTCAGCGGCTGTGGCACGACCCGCGGCGGCGGCAATGCGGCCTCGCGTCGGTGACCACCCTGGTCTACGACGGCGACCGACTGGCCGGCGTCGAGTACTCCGAGCCGGCGGCCCCTTGAACATACGAGGGCTAGCGATGACCGGGGCCGCGCTGGCGACCCTGGTTTCCGGCTTGCTCGCCGGCTGTTCCTCGGGCCACGACGCGGTCGCCCAGGGCGGCACCTTCGAGTTCGTCTCGCCCGGCGGCAAGACCGACATCTCCTACGACCCGCCGTCCAGCCGTGGCCGCCCCGGCCCCCTGGCGGGCCCCGACCTGGCCGACCCCGCGCACACGCTGTCGCTGGACGATCCGATCTTCGCCGGCCGGGTGGTGGTCATCAACATCTGGGGGCAGTGGTGCGGGCCGTGCCGCGCCGAGGTCACCCAGCTGCAGCAGGTGTATGACGCCACCCGCGGCGCCGGGGTGTCGTTTCTCGGCATCGACGTCCGCGACAACAACCGGCAGGCGGCACTGGACTTCGTCAACGACCGCCACGTCACGTTCCCGTCGATCTACGACCCGGCCATGCGCACGCTGATCGCGTTCGGCGGCAAGTACCCCACCACCGTGATCCCCTCCACGCTGGTCCTGGACCGTCAGCACCGCGTCGCGGCGGTCTTCCTGCGCGAGATGCTGGCGGGCGACCTGCAGCCGGTGGTGCAACGATTGGCCCACGAGTGACCGGTTTCACCCAGATCGCCGCCGCCGGACCGCTTTTGGTGGCGCTCGGCGCGTGCCTGTTGGCCGGGCTGGTGTCGTTCGCCTCGCCCTGCGTGGTGCCACTGGTGCCCGGCTACCTGTCGTACCTGGCCGCCGTCGTCGGCGTGGACGAACAACCGCCCCCCGGCGCCGTGAAAGCCCCGCCGGGCGCGCGCTGGCGGGTCGCGGGATCGGCGGCGCTGTTCGTCGCCGGGTTCACCGCGGTGTTCATCCTGGGCACCGTCGCCGTCCTGGGCATGACGACCACGCTGATCACCAACCAGCTGTTGCTGCAGCGGGCCGGCGGCGTGCTGACCATCGTGATGGGCCTGGTGTTCGTCGGGCTCATCCCGGCCCTGCAGCGCCAGGCGCGGTTCAGCCCGCGGCAGCTGACGACGGTCGCCGGGGCGCCGGTGCTGGGCGCGGTGTTCGCGCTGGGCTGGACGCCGTGCCTGGGGCCGACGCTGGCCGGCGTGATCACCGTCGCCTCGGCCACCGACGGCGCCAGCGTGGCGCGCGGCATCGTGCTGGTGATCGCGTACTGCCTGGGGCTGGGGATCCCGTTCGTGCTGTTGGCATTCGGCTCGGCGGGCGCGGTGGCGGGCCTGGGCTGGCTGCGCCGGCACACCCGGGCCATCCAGGTGTTCGGCGGCGTGCTGCTCATCACCGTCGGCGCCCTGCTGGTCACCGGGGTGTGGAACGACTTCGTCTCCTGGCTGCGCGACGCGTTCGTGTCCGACGTGAGGCTCCCGATTTGAGGCAACTCCTCGCGTGGGGGCGCAACACGTGGCGCGCGCTGACCTCGATGGGCACCGCGCTGGTGCTGCTGTTCCTGCTCGCGCTCGGCGCCATCCCCGGCGCCCTGCTGCCGCAGCGCAACCTCAACGCCGGCAAGGTCGACGACTACCTCAAGGCCCACCCCGTGATCGGGCCCTGGCTGGACCGGCTGCAGGCGTTCAACGTGTTCTCCAGCTTCTGGTTCACCGCCATCTACGTGCTGCTGTTCGTGTCCCTGGTCGGCTGCCTCACCCCACGGATGATCGAGCACGTCCGCAGCCTGCGGTCCACCCCGGTCGCCGCCCCGCGCAACCTGGCCCGGCTGCCCAAGCACGCCAGCCACCAGATCCGGGCCGGCGCCGAAGAGCTCAACACCCTGGCCAACGCGATCACCGACCGGCTGCGCGGCTGGCGCACCGCCATCCGCCACGAAGACGGCGCGGCTTCCGACGTCGTGGAGGTGTCCGCGGAAAAGGGCTACCTCCGCGAATTCGGCAACATCGTCTTCCACTTCTCGCTGCTGGGCCTGCTGGTCGCGGTGGCCGTCGGCAAGCTGTTCGGCTACGAGGGCAACGTGATCGTCATCGCCGACGGCGGCCCCGGCTTCTGTTCCGCGTCGCCGGCCGCGTTCGACTCGTTCCGAGCCGGCAACACCGTTGACGGCACCTCGTTGCACCCGCTGTGCATCCGGGTCGACGACTTCGCGGCGCACTACCTGCCGTCCGGGCAGGCCACCTCGTTCGCGGCGAACATCGCCTACCAGTCCGGCGAGGACCTGACCGCCAACACCTGGCGCCATTACCGGCTCGAGGTCAACCACCCGCTGCGGCTCGGCGGTGACCGGGTGTACCTGCAGGGGCACGGCTACGCGCCCACCTTCAGCGTCACGTTCCCGGACGGGCAGGTCCGCACGTCGACCGTGCAGTGGCGACCCGACAATCCGCAGACCCTGCTCTCCTCGGGCGTGGCCCGCATCGACCCGCCGGCCGGCACCTATCCCACCCCGGCGGAGCGCCGCGCGCACCAGATCGCGATCCAGGGCCTGCTCGCGCCGACCGAGCAGCTGGACGGCACGCTGCTGTCGTCGCGGTTCCCGGCCCTGAACGCCCCCGCGGTGGCCGTCGACATCTACCGCGGCGACACCGGCCTGGACACCGGGCTGCCCCAGTCGCTGTTCACCCTCGATCCCCGGCTGATCGAGCAGGGCCGGCTGACCAAGGAGAAGCGGGTCAACCTGCGCGCGGGCCAGGCGGTCCGGATCGACCAGGGGCCGGCCGCCGGCACCGTGATCCGCTTCGTCGGCGCCGTGCCGTTCGTCAACCTCCAGGTCTCCCACGACCCCGGCCAGACCTGGGTGCTCGTCTTCGCGATCACGATGATGGGCGGTCTGGTGGTGTCGCTGCTGGTGCGCCGCCGCCGCGTGTGGGTCCGTCTGACGCCCGACGCCGGCGGGGCACCCGGTACGGTGAACGTCGAGCTGGGCGGGCTGGCGCGCACCGACAACTCCGGGTGGGGCGACGAGTTCGAGCGATTGACCGAGCGGTTGCTGGACGGATTGGGCGGGGCCGGCCGCGCCGAGACGCCCCCCGCGTCCCAAAGGAGTTCTCAGGTGGACGTCACATGAACACGCTGCACGTCAACGTCGAGCTGGCGCGCTACTCCGACTGGGCGTTTACGTCGGCCGTCGTCGCGCTGGTCATCGCGCTGCTGCTGCTGGCCTTCGAGCTGGCGTACGCCGGCGGGCGCCGCGCGGACCAGCGCGCCCGGGTGCTGGCCGGCGCGGTGAGCGCCGACTCCGCCACCCCCGGGGTGGTCGAACAGCCGGACCAGCGCCCGCTCGACGAGCGCGTCGGGCGGGCCGGGTTGTCCGTGGTGTACCTGGGCATCGGCCTGCTGTTTGCCTGCCTGGTGCTGCGCGGCCTGGCCACGGTGCGGGTGCCGTGGGGCAACATGTACGAATTCATCAACCTGACCTGCCTGTGCGGGTTGATCGCCGGGGCCGTCGTGCTGCGCCGCCCCCAATACCGTCCCCTGTGGGTCTTTCTGCTGCTGCCGGTGCTGATCCTGCTCACGGTGTCGGGACGCTGGCTCTACACCAACGCCGCGCCCGTGATGCCCGCGTTGCAGTCCTACTGGCTGCCCATCCACGTGTCCGTCGTCAGCCTGGGATCCGGGGTGTTCCTGGTCGCCGGGATCGCCAGCATCCTGTTCCTGCTGCGCACCTCGCGGCTGGGGGATCCCGATACCGACAGCGCCGCGGCCCGGCTGGTGCGGCGCTTCCCGGACGCGGAAACCCTGGACCGCATCGCCTACCGCACGACGATCTTCGCGTTTCCGGTCTTCGGGTTCGGGGTCATCTTCGGGGCCATCTGGGCCGAAGAGGCCTGGGGCAGGTATTGGGGCTGGGACCCCAAAGAGACCGTGTCCTTCGTCGCGTGGGTGATATACGCCGCCTACCTGCACGCCAGGTCGACCGCCGGATGGCGGGACCGCAAAGCCGCGTGGATCAACGTCGCGGGCTTTGTGGCGATGGTCTTCAATTTGTTCTTCGTTAATCTGGTGACTGTCGGCCTGCATTCGTATGCGGGCGTCGGGTGAGAGCGAACAACCGCCCCGAATAACGCACACAACGGAATAGCGCACGACAAGCGCACAACAAGGGGGAATGCAGTGTCCGAGCATCCAACGGCGGGCGTGGGGGCGCCCGAACAACCGACCACGCAAATTCCCCCACAGACGTCATCGGCGCCCGCCCAGCAGGACGCGGGCGAACCGCAACCGGAGTCGGGCGGGGACGCCCCGACTCGCGCCTTCGCCGGATTCCGCACCGAGCGCCGCGTCCCCACCCCCGAACACCAGCAGGCGGCCCCGCCCACCGCGCCGCGGCCCGGCGCCATGCCGCCGTGGGACTCCACCCCGGTCACCGGCATCCCGCGCGTCGACCCGACCGCCTACGGCGCCTATTACGCCGGGCCGGACGCCCCGCCCACCCAGATGCAGGGGGCGCCGCAGCGCCCCGAGCACCTCCCGCACACGCCGTATCCGGAGCTGTCCACCGGCATGTTGCTGCGGCCGGTCCAGCCGCCGCCGTCCGACGGGTGGCGGCTGCTGCTGTACAAGATGTCCGGCGGGCTGATCAACCTGGGCGAAAGCCCCCGGGCCAGCCGCTACAACAACCTGGTCGCCCAGGTGAACCGGCCGTTGCGCGGCTCGTACCGGGTGGCGTTCCTGTCGCTGAAGGGCGGTGTCGGCAAGACGACGATCGCGGCGACGCTGGGCGCCACCTTCGCCTCCATTCGCGGCGACCGCGTGGTGGCCGTGGACGCCAACCCCGACCGCGGCACGCTGAGCCAGAAGATCCCGCTGGAGACCGCCGCGACCGTGCGTCAGCTGCTGCACGACGCCGGAACCATCGAGCGCTACAGCGACGTGCGCCGCTACACCTCGAAGGGTCCCAGCGGCCTGGAGGTGCTCGCCTCGGAGACCGACCCCGCGATCTCGGAGGCCTTCAGCGCCGAGGACTACGGGCGGATCCTGGACATCCTGGAGCGGTTCTACGGCCTGGTGCTCACCGACTGCGGACCCGGCCTGCTGCACTCGGTGATGAAGTCGGTGCTGGACAGGGCCGACGCCCTGGTCGTGGTCAGCTCGGCCTCCATCGACGGCGCGCGCAGCGCGTCGGCCACGCTGGACTGGCTGGACGCCCACGGCCACGAAGACCTGGTCCGCAATTCGATCGCGGTCATCAACGGGGTGCGCCCGCGCCCCGGCAAGGTCGACATGAACAAGGTGATCGAGCACTTCTCCCGGCGCTGCCGCGCGGTCCAGCTGGTGCCGTTCGACCCGCACCTGGAGGAGGGCGCCGAGATCGACCTGGAGCGGCTGCGGCGGCCCACCCGCGAAGCGCTCACCGAGCTGGCCGCCATCGTCGCCGACGGATTCCCCGGCGACCAGCGCAACCCGGGAGTCCTGGGCTAGCGGCGGTCGCTATCCAGCTGGCTAGCGCGGGTTGTTATCGCCGTGGCCCAGCCGCCGCAGGAAATCCGGATCGTCGTCGGGTCCGATGACGCGCGTCTTCGGTCGGTGGACCTGGGATCGCGCGGCACGCCAGCCGACGTAGATCAGCGTTCCCAAAATCACGACGAGCAGCAGGTAGACCACACAACACCTCCTTCGGGCGAATATACCCGCGCCGTAGGCTTTGGCTGTGTCACACGAAGGTAGCGACAACACCATCGGGGGCCCGGGAAACGGCGCTGGCGGCGAGAGCGCCGAAAACCACGTCGTCGTCCCCGTTTTGGCATACATGGCGGCGCGGTTGCTGCTGGCGGTCGTGCTCACCGCCGTGATCTATGGCGTCGCGCGGTTGGCGGGCATCACGCAGTTCCCCCTCGTGGTGGCCGCGCTGTTCGCGCTGATCATCGCGATGCCGCTGGGCATCTGGGTGTTCGGGCCGCTGCGCCGGCGCGCCACCGCGGCGCTGGCGATCGCCGGCGAACGGCGCCGACGGGAGCGCGAGCTGCTGCAGGCCCGGCTGCACGGGGACGCCCCGCCCGACGAGACGCGCGAGGACGGGTGAGGGCTCAGCCGTTGGGCAGCCGGACGACCTGGGCGGCATAGCTCAGGCCGGCGCCGTAACCGATCAGCAGGGCCAGGTCGCCGGCCTTGGCCGCCCCGGTCGCCAGCACCTCGGCCATGGCCAACGGGATGGACGCCGCCGAGGTGTTGCCGGTGTGCTCGATGTCGTTGGCGATCACCGCGTCCGGCCGCAACTCGAGGCTCTTGGCCAGAATCTCGTTGATTCGGCTGTTGGCCTGGTGCGGCACGAAGACGTCGATCTCTTCGGGCCGGATCCCCGCCGCGTCCATGGCCTGCTGGCCGACCTTGCCCATCTCGAAAGCCGCCCAGCGGAAGACCGCGCTGCCCTCGAGCCGCAGGAAGGGGCGCGGGCCGGTGGGATTCTCCAGGTAGTCGAGCCAGTCGATGTCCTGGCGGATGGCGCTGGCCTGGTTGCCGTCACTGCCCCAGACGGTCGGCCCGATGCCCTGCGTGGGCGTCTCGCCCACCACCACGCCGGCCGCGCCGTCGGCGAAGATGAAGCAGTTGCTGCGGTCTTGCATGTCGATCGTGGGGGACAGCTTCTCCGAGCCCAGGACCAGCACCCTGGCGGCGGTCCCGCCGCGGATCATGTCGGCCGCGACGCCCAGCGCGTACCCGAACCCGGCGCAGCCCGCCGAGATGTCGAAGGCGGGCACGCCGGTGGCGCCCAGCGCCGCCGCGACCGCGGGGGCGCACGCGGGGGTCTGCAGGAGGTGGGTGCTGGTGGCCACGATGACGCAGTCGATGTCGGAGGCCTCGAGGGAGGCCTTGGCGATCGCCTCCCGCCCGGCCTCGGTCGCCATCGAGGCGGCGGATTCGTCGCGTGCGGCGAACCGGCGCGTCTTGATCCCGGTGCGCGAATAGATCCACTCGTCGGAGGAGTCGATGTTTTCGCAGAGCTCGTCGTTGGTCACCACGCGTTCGGGGCGGTATGACCCGACGCTGAGCAAGCCGATGTTGGTGGGCCCGCTGGTCGCGGAAATCTGCTTCATTGCGGTCCTTCGCTATCCCCGGGGCAGACGCAAAAGTACCCCACCAGCGCCGTTTTCGGGGGCCTTTGCCTCTGCTCGCACTCTAGGTACCTATCGTCAGCGCCGCCGCCACCGCGATCGCCCACACCACCATCGCCAGCCCGGTGTCGCGCAGCACCGGGATCAGCTCCGGGCCGCCGCGGCCCGATCGCACCGGGGCCATGGCGCGCAGGGCCAGGGGCGTGGCCACCAGTCCGGCGGCACACCACGGGGTGGCCACCATCAGCGCCAGGGTCAGCACACCGGCGGTGCCCAGCAGCGCCTGATACAGGACGCGGGTGCGGGCGTCGCCCAACCGCACCGCGAGGGTGATCTTCCCCGACCGCGCGTCGGTGGGGATGTCACGCAGGTTGTTGGCCACCAGCACCGACGACGACAGCGCCCCGACCGACACCGCCAGCAGCAGCCCCACCCAGTCCACCCGCAACGCCTGCGTGTACTGGGTGCCGAGCACGGCGACCAGCCCGAAGAACAGGAACACCGCGACCTCGCCAAAACCGGCGTAGCCGTAGGGTTTCGAGCCGCCGGTGTACAGCCACGCCCCGGCGATGCAGGCCGCGCCCACCGCGATCAGCCACGGCGCGCTGAACAGCGCCAGCACCACCCCGGCGAGCGCCCCGATCGTCAGGCTCGCGACCGCGGCGCCCAGCACCGCCCGCGGGGCCGCCAGCCGCGAGCCGACCAGGCGCACCGGACCGGCCCGGTCGTCGTCGGTGCCGCGGATGCCGTCGGAGTAGTCGTTGGCGTAGTTGACGCCGACGGTCAGCGCGAGGGCGACGGCCAGCGCCAGCAGCGCCTTCCACCACACCGCGGATCCCAGCCAGGCCGCGGCGCCGGTGCCGGCGACGACCGGCGCCACCGCGTTGGGCAACGTCCGCGGCCGCGCACCCGAAACCCACTGCCTGAGATTGGCCACAACGCCATCCTGCCAGGATGCGGGCCGCCGCTCCCCAGGCCCCGCGATCACCGCGTGGTCATGCACCACAATGGTCGGATGCTCGGAGTCATCGGCGGCAGCGGCTTCTACACCTTCTTCGGATCGGACGCCGACGACGTCACGGTCGACACCCCCTACGGAGCGCCCAGTGCCCCGGTCACCGTGGGCGCCATCGAGGGACACGACGTCGCCTTCCTGCCCCGCCACGGCGCCAAGCACGAATTCTCCGCGCACACCGTGCCGTATCGGGCCAACATGTGGGCCCTGCGCAAACTCGGCGTGCGGCGGGTGCTCGCGCCGTGCGCGGTCGGCAGCCTCAAACCCGAACTCGGCCCGGGCTCCATCGTGGTGCCCGATCAACTGGTCGACCGCACCCGGGGCCGCGCCGACACCTATTTCGACTCCGGCGGGATCCACGTCGACTTCGCCGATCCGTACTGCCCGACGCTGCGCGCGGCGGTCAGCGACCTCCCCGAAGTGGTCGACGGCGGCACCATGGTGGTGATCCAGGGGCCGCGATTTTCCACCCGCGCCGAAAGCCGGTGGTTCGCCTCCGCCGGGTTCTCGCTGGTGAACATGACCGGATACCCGGAGGCCGTGCTCGCCCGCGAGCTCGAAATCTGTTACGCGGCAATCGCTTTGGTGACCGACCTGGACGCCGGCGTGAGCGCCGGGGAGGGCGTGCGGACCGTCGACGTGTTCGCCGAATTCGAACGCAACATCGGGCCGTTCAAGGCGCTGGTGCGCGCGGCCATCGGCCGGGTCGCCGCCGACCGCACCTGCACCCACTGCCTGCCGCACACCGGGGTGGCGCTGCCCATCGAGCTGCCATGAGGGTGTTGTTGACCGGCGCGGCCGGGTTCATCGGCGCGCGGGTGGGCGCCGCGCTGCGCGCCGCCGGCCACGACGTCGTCGCCGTCGATGTCCTGCTGCCCGCCGCGCACGGCCCGAACCCGGTGTTGCCGAAGGGATGTCACCGCGTCGACGTGCGCGACGCCGACGCGCTGGCCCCGCTCCTGGACGGCGTGGACGCGGTGTGTCATCAGGCGGCGATGGTGGGCGCCGGCGTGGACGCCGCCGACGCGCCCGCCTACGGCGGCCACAACGACCTGGCCACCACGGTGCTGCTGGCGCAGATGTTCGCCGCCGGGGTGCGGCGCCTGGTGCTGGCGTCCTCGATGGTCGTCTACGGGCAGGGGAACTATCACTGCCGACGGCACGGGCGCGTGGACCCGCTGCCGCGCCGGCGCGCGGACCTCGACGCCGGGGCCTTCGAGCACCGGTGCCCGGTCGGCGGGGAGGAGCTGGCGTGGCGCCTCGTCGACGAGGACGCCTGCCTGCGCCCCCGCAGCCTGTACGCGGCCAGCAAGACCGCGCAGGAGCATTACGCGCTGGCCTGGTCGGAGGCCACCGGCGGCTCGGTGGTGGCGCTGCGCTACCACAACGTCTACGGCCCCGGCATGCCGCGCGACACCCCGTATTCGGGCGTGGCGGCGATCTTCCGGTCTTCGCTGGAAAAGGGCGAGCCGCCAAGGGTTTTCGAGGACGGCGGCCAGATGCGCGACTTCGTGCACGTCGATGACGTGGCCGCCGCCAACGTCGCGGCGCTAGCGCACGACGACGGTTTCCTCGCGGCCAATGTCTGCTCGGGGCAGCCGATTTCGATCTTCGAGGTGGCCGCGGCGCTGTGCGACGCGCGGGGCGGTTCGCTGTCGCCGCTGGTCACCGGCCAGTATCGCAGCGGCGACGTGCGCCACATCGTCGCCGACCCGGCCCGGGCGGCCGAGGTGCTGGGGTTTCGCGCGGCGGTCTTACCGGGTGACGGGTTGCGCGAGTTCGCGTTCGCGCCCCTTCGGTGAACCCCTACGTTTGCGGCGGGCGGAAGATCTGGGGCCCCCGCACCGGTATCTGCCGCGTGCCGGAGTCGTCGCCGCGAAAGATGCGAGGCGAGCCGGCCAGCGGCGGGATCTCGGCGGTGGGTGGGTCGCTCTCCGCGCCGGGCCCCCCGGTGGGCATGCGGGTGGTGGCCGCGGCCGACGGCCCGGGGGCCTGGCCCACGCGGACCCGGGTGGTCGGCGCCGCCGCATTCGCGTCGGCCGCGCGCTTGCGGGCGGCGCGGCGAGCCAGGCGCCGCCCGTGCAGTTGCCCGGCCACGACGGCGGCCGCCAGGATGCCCAGCGCCAGTCCGCACAGCGTCACGTCGAAGGTGCTGGTGATCTGCTGGGCGAGGTCGTTGCCGTAGACAGGTTGCCGCGCGGGCGAATTGGGCGAGTCGGCGAACCGCGGCGCCAGCGCGACGCCGACGATCACGCGGGCGACGCTGAGGGCGGCGACGAGCCCGCACAGCGACGTGACCAGTCGCGCCGAGATTCCGGCCAGGCGGCGGCGCAGCCAGATCGCCAGGGCCGCGGTCACCAGGTCGAACGCGGCCAGCACCACGCTGTCGTATCGGGAGAACGGATAGTTCAAGGCGATGCCGACGACAAGGTCGGTGAGCCGCATCGCGATCGACCCCACGGCCCAGACGGCGATGAGCAGCAAGCCATTTCGGGTCGCGGACCGCCACGCGGATTCCTCCGCCGGCGACGGGTTGCGGTGACCGAACAGGGCCCGCGGCGCGAAGATGGCCGCTCCTGCCGCCCAGGCGAGGTAACCCTCGAAGCCGACCCCGGCGGTCGAGGTGTTCTGGGCGATGCCGTGGAACGCATCGAGGTCGCGGCCGACGGGCAGGATCCACACCAGGATCCCCGCGGCCAACGCCGACGCACCCAGTGCGACGGTGGTCAGCCGGCTCGCCCGGGTGCGCTGCAGCAGCCACCTGGACGCGACCAGGACCGCGACCAGCGCCACCACCCCGTACACCACCGCCGTGGCGATCACCGCGATGTTCTGCTTGCCGAATTCCGCCGCGCCGTTGGTGCTTTGCAGCGCGTAGCGCACCCGCCAGTACAGGTTGAAGCCGAAGCTGAGCACCGCCGCGAGCATCGACAGCGCCCCGATCATCCGGGCGGAGCGATGCCAGCCCGTGTACTCGTCGTCGGCCGGGATCGGCCCGGCCGGCGCCGCCTGGGCGCTGAGCAGCGAGCCGGCGACGCCGACCCACGCCCCGGGCCCCACCCCGCCGGGCACGGTGACCGTGCCCCCGAACCGGACGGTCTCGTACGCGTCGAACGCGACGACGGCGAGCACCAGCAGCAGATAGGGGGCGTTGAGCGCCAACCGAAGCCGCGCCGCGGACGCCGGGTTGAACCGCTCGCCGCCCGACCGCCAGGAACCGGCCACCGCGACGGCGGCGACGGCCAGCACCGTCACGGCGAGCAGCACCGCGAACAGGGCCGGACTGCTGTCGGGAATCCCGACACCGAAGTACAGATTCCACGGCAAGAACACGGCGAGCACCAACAGCACCACCGCGGTCGCGTCGCTGACGATGGCCCGGCGCCGTCCCGTGCCCCCGGCAACGGGTGTCGTGCCGCCGGTGGCGTGGGGGCGGATGATGCGGGGCGCGGGCGCCTGCTGGGCCCGGGCCCCGATGGGGCCGGTTGGCGTGTCGTCGCTGCTCTGGCTCACCATGCCCCCCGGGATTCAAGGACGACTACTTTCGGCGCAGCTGCCGGTGTCCGGCGGGGGAATGCCCTGCCGAGCCACACGCACTGCTCGCTTGCGAACATATTCTCCGTTCGGCTGCCGTGGCAGTGGCTGGGACGGGCCGCTGGGCGGAGGCGATTCCGCGGCGACCGTCCTGTCCTTCGAAAAGCTGGTTACGCTGCGCTAGTGGCGAACCTTGTCGCCGAATGACTGATACTGCCGACGGTATCGCAAGTGTAATGATGCCGGGACATTGCTGGTGCGGGGTGGCCAGGGTGAAGGAGAAGCGGGATGGACGTCGTTTTGGGGGTCGCGGTCACCGGTCCCGTCGCCCGCCTGGCGCTCCTGGGGTCGGGCGCCCAGGGCACCGACGTGATCGACCAATCCGTCATCGATCTCGCCGACAACCCGCTCGGCACGCTCACCGAGACCGTGGTCGGAACCAATCGCTTGTTGGCCGACGAGAACCACCGGTTGGTCGGCACGCGCCTGTGCTGGTCCGACGAGCCACGGGCTGACGAGCTGCGGCGGGCGCTGGAGGACTCCGGCGTTCACAACGTGGCGGTGCTCTCGGAGTCGCAGGCCGTTGCCGCCCTCATGCGGGCGGCCGGGCGGCCCGGCGCCGCGCTCGTGATGGACGACGCGACGGCCACCCTGTCGGTGGTGGGCCCGGACGCCGGGGACCCCGACGCGCCGCCGACCGTGTTGGCCAGCCAGCCGCTGACCGGCGCCACGGGCCCGGACGCTACCGCCGCGTTCCAGACGATGATGGCGAACCTCGGCACGCATCCCGACGCGCCGGGGGAGGTGTATCTGCTCGGCGCCTCGCCCGACCTCAACCGGGTCGCCGACGAATTGCGCGACGCGTCCACCATGCGGGTGCAGGTCGCCGAGGACCCCACGTTTGCGCTCGCGCGCGGCGCCGCGATCGCCGCGGCGGCGGCGTCCGCGCCGGACGCGACGGCCATGGCGCCGGCCGTCGGCCTGACCGGTGACGCGACCGCGATGGCCCCCGCCGCCGGGGACGCGACCGCGATGGCCCCCGCCGCCGGCCTCACCGGGGACGAGACGACGGTCGTGCCCGCGCCGGACGCCGAGGAGCCGCAGCTGGCGTACTCGATGGCCGACGAGGGCGGGGTCTATCCGGGCGAGATGGACGAGTACGACCCCGAATTCGACGACTACGACTACGGCCCGGAGTTCGGCGACGACGCCGAGGCCGGCGAGGACGCGCCGACGAAGCTGTCGCGGCGATCGCTGGTGATCGGCAACGCCGTCATCGCCTTCGCGGTCATCGGATTGGCGTCGCTGGCCACCGCGATCGCGGTTGCCGTTCGCCCGACCGCCGCCCAGCAGCCGGTGGTGGGCGTGCAGAACGGCACCCCGGGCAAGTTCATGCCGATCTTGCCGAGCCAGCAGCAGGCGCCGCTGCCCCCACCGCCGCCCGAGGCGCCCAACGCCGGGTTCCAGGGCGGCACCGTCCCGGCTCCCGAACACGTTGCGCCCCCGTCCGGAGGGGGTCCGCAGGTCGCTCCCGTTCCCGAGGCGCCGAGCAACCCCGGTGTCGTGCCCAACCCCGATCCGGGTTGGGCGCCGCGGCCGAATCCTATTGTGCCGGTTCCTATTCCGATTCCCATTCCGATCCCGGGGTGGCAACCGCCCTACAACCCGCCGTACAACCCGACGACGCCCTACACGCCGCCGACCATCACGACGTCCCAGCCGCCGACGACGACGTATTCGCCCCCGACGACGACGTATTCGCCGCCGACGACGACGTACTCGCCGCCGACGACGACGTATTCGCCCCCGACGACGACGTATTCGCCGCCGACGACGACGTACTCGCCGCCGACGACGACGTATTCGCCCCCGACGACCACGTATTCGCCCCCGACGACGACGTATTCACCCCCGACGACCACGCACGCACCCCCGACGACGACGTATGCGCCGCCGAGCACCAAGGCGACCACCCAACCGCCGGTGCAGACGCACACCCAGCAGACCGCGCCGCCGACGCACTCGCAGCAGCCGCTGTTCCCGCAGGAGCCCCGCACGCACCGCGGGTTCTGACGCGTGCCCGGCGCCGACGGCCTGGTCACGGTGGTCCTGCCGTGCCTCAACGAGGAGGAGTCGCTGCCGGCCGTGCTGGCCGCCATTCCGGCCGGCTACCGGGCGCTGGTGGTCGACAACAACAGCACCGACGACACCGCCGGCGTCGGGGCGCGCCACGGCGCCCGGGTCGTCGCCGAACCGCGGGCCGGGTACGGCGCCGCCGTGCACGCGGGCGTGATGGCCGCGACGACCCCGATCGTGGCGGTCATCGACGCCGACGGCTCGATGGACGGCGCGGACCTGCCGCGGCTGGTCGCCGCGCTCGAGCAGGGCGCCGACCTGGTGACCGGCCGGCGCCGTCCGGTGCCCGGCCTGCACTGGCCGTGGGTGGCCCGCATCGGGACCGTCGTCATGAGCTGGCGGCTGCGCACCCGCCACGGCCTGCCGGTGCACGACATCGCGCCCATGCGAGTGGCCCGGCGCGAGGCGCTGTTGGCGCTGGGCGTCGCCGACCGCCGATCCGGTTATCCGCTCGAGCTTTTGGTGCGCGCCGCGGCCGCCGGCTGGCGCGTCGTCGAACTCGACGTCAGCTACGGCCCGCGCACGGGCGGCAAGTCGAAGGTCAGCGGATCGCTGCGCGGCAGCATCACCGCGATCCTCGACTTCTGGAAGGTGATCTCGTGACCGCCCTGCCGGTGACGCTGCTGGTGGTCGCCAAAGCGCCCGAGCCGGGCCGGGCCAAGACGCGGCTCGCGGCGAGCGTCGGCGACCGCGTCGCCGCCGAGATCGCCGCCGCCGCACTGCTCGACACGCTGGACGCCGTGGCCGACGCGCCGGTGGCGGCGCGGGTCGTCGCCCTCACCGGGGACCTCGGCCGCGCCGCGAGCGCCGCCGATATCCGGCGGCGACTGGCGTCCTTCACCGTGATCGCCCAGCGCGGCGACGATTTCGCCGCACGCCTCGCCAACGCGCACGCCGACGCCTCGTCGGACGGGCTGCCGGTGCTGCAGATCGGGATGGACACCCCCCAGGTCACCGCCGAGTTGTTGACCGGCTGCGCGCGCCGGCTGCTCGAGGCGCCGGCCGTGCTGGGGCCGGCCCGCGACGGCGGCTGGTGGGTGCTGGGCGTGGGCGCACCGGCGATGGCCCAGTGCCTGCGCACCGTACCGATGTCGGCGCCCGACACCGGGGAACTGACGTTGAAGGCGTTGCGCGACACGGGCATCGACGTCGCGACGGTGCAGACGCTGGCCGACGTCGACGTCGTCGACGACGTCGCCGCGGTGCGCGAGGCCTGCGGGCCCGACAGCCGCTTCGCGCGGATCACCCGCGCGGCCGGGCTGTGAGCGCGCAAGCGGCGGTGCGTCTGGCGCTTTGAGTGTGAATCGTTGGATTTGGGAGTGCAGCCAGGGCGGAGAAATCGCTGAATTCCCGCCGCTCGTTCACACTCAAAGCCCAGGATTCACACTCGTTGCCCTCAGCTCACACTCGAACCGGACCTACCAGTTCGTCAGGATGATCGTGTTGAGCGCAATGGCGCCGGCGGCGTTGAGCGCCAACCAGATCCGGTGCGAGCGCACCGGCAGCAGCGCGGCCGCCGCGGTGAGCCAGATGGTGAACGGCAACCAGATGCGTTCCACCTCGGCCTTGCTGAGCATGCTCAGGTCCGCGCACACGACGGCGGCCAGCACGCCCAACAACAGCAGGTGAAAACCGGAGCGGCGACGGACGGCGGCGCCGTCGAACACCCGCCCGAGCCCGGCGACGCCGCCCAGCCCGATCGCGCACACCACGCACGCCAGGTTGGCCCAGCTCCAGTACTGAAACGGCCGGTCCTTGGCGATGCCCTGCCAATAGCGTTGCTGCACAAGGTGATAGCCGTCGAACCAATAGAACCCGGCGACGGCGAAGGCCACCGCCACCCCGATCGCGGCCAGCGCCGCCGGACCGAGCGCCCGCAGGATCGCCCTCCAGTCCGCCGCGGACGCCAGCACCGCCGCCGCCGGCAGCCCCATCAGCATCAGGCCGTAGTTGCAGAACACTCCCCAGCCCAGCAGCAGCCCGGCCGCGGCGGCGGTCAGGGCGGGGAACCGGACCGGGCGGTGCACCGCCACGGCCAGCAGCGCGATGCCCCACGCGGCCACGCCGGCGAAGTATCCGTCGGCGGAGACGGCCACCCAGATCGCCGTCGGCGCCAGCGCCACGAACGGGGCTACCCGCCGCGCGGTGGACTCGTCGGCCAGCGCGCGCACGCCGACCACCACCGCGGCGGCGGCGCTCGAGCCGGCCAGCAGGCACAGCAGCCCGGCCCAGGCGCCGCCGTGCAGACCGATCCGGTCCAGCCAGACGAACGTCAGCAGCGCCCCGGGCGGATGCCCCGACACGTGGGTGGTCCACGAATGCGGTTGGTAGTCCACGATCCGGCCGGCGAACGTGCGCAGCGTGGCTGGAATGTCGGTGACGCCCGGCACCTGCGACAGGTATTCGTCCCGGGTGGTCAGCCGGCCGGCGAAGCCGCGCTGCCAGCCGTCGATCATCGCCAGCGCGAACGCCCACCCGCCGGCGACGGCCCAGCTGCCCAGCGTCAGCGCCCGCCACGAAAGTCGTTGCGCCAGAGTCGGTCCCCACGCGACGACGACGACGGCGAGGGCAATGGCCGGGCCGGTGCCCCAGCCGGCGTGGATCAGCCACTCGCCGAAGATCGGCGCCGAGCCGGCGTGGGTGGCGAACTTTTCCGCCCCGACATCCAGGCGCGGCCGGACCCCCAGGTTCATCCGCGGCAGCACGAACGCCGCCGCCACCAGCGCCGCGCCGATCGACACCGCGACGGCGTCGCGCACCGCCTGCCGTCGACCCCGCCTCACGGACGCACAGCCTATTGATCGCTCGCGCCGGCGAAGCGGCGCACCAGCGCCGCGCGGTCGACCTTGCCGATGCCGCGGCGCGGCAGCGCGTCGACGACGTGCACCTCGCGCGGCGCCGCGGTGGCGTCCAGGGCGCGCGTCACGTGCGCGCGCAGCGCCTCCACAGTCGGCGCCACGCGGCCGTCGTGCACCACGATCGCGGCGACCACCCGCTGCCCGAGGCGTTCGTCGGCCACCCCGAACACCGCGCAATCGCGGACGGCCGGGTGGCTGCACAGCGCCGCCTCGACCGGCTGCGGCAACACCGTCAGCCCGCCGGTGCTGATCGCGTCGTCAGCGCGGCCCAGGACCGTCAGCACGCCCGCGCCGTCGATGGCGCCGAGGTCGTCGGTCACGAACCAGCCGGGCTCGGCGAACGGGTCGGGGTCGATGGGGTCGCGGTAGCCCTTGGCCACCGTCGCGCCCCCGATGACGATGCGCCCGTCGGCCACCCTCAGCCGCACCCCGGCCAGCGGGACGCCGTCGTAGACGCACCCGCCGGCGGTCTCACTCATGCCGTAGGTGCGCACGACGGTGATTCCGGCCGTGGCCGCGGCGTCCAGGACCGGACGCGGCGCGGGCCCGCCGCCGAGCAGCACGGCGTCGAGTTCGGCGAGGGCGGCCGCGGCCGCCGGGTCGGCGAGCGCCTTGGCCAACTGCGCGGCGACCAGCGAGGTGTACCGCCTGCCGGGGCCCAAAGCGCCGATGGCCCTGGGCAATTCGGTTTCATCGAAGCCGCCGGTGACATCCATCTCGACCGGCGACGTGCCGGCGAGCAGGCTGCGGACCAGCACCTGCACCCCGGCGATGTGGTGTGGCGGCAGGGCGAGCAGCCAGCTGCCCGGGCCGCCCAGGCGGTCATGGGTGGCCGCGGCGCTGGCCCGCAGGGCGGCCGCTGTCAGCAGGGCGCCCTTCGGGTTGCCGGTGGTGCCCGACGTCGCCGCCACCAGGGCCACGTCGTCGTCGATGGTTTCCCCGACGCGCAGCCCCGCCCGCAGCGCCGCCGACTCGCGATCGTCGCCGACGGCTACCAGCGCCGGGTCGCGTCCCTCCAGCACGCCCGCCAGGGCGGGCAGCAGCGTCTCGGCCGCCGCGCCCGGCGGGACGTGCAGCGCGCGCAGTACGGCTATGCCGGATCCCCGGCCTGATCGGCGTCGTCGAAGGGCCAGCCCTGGGCCGCCAGCCGCACCCGTACCCGCTCGACGTCCTGCGGCGACGGCAGCTCGTCGGTGATCTGGGTGATCAGCACGCCGATGTCGACGTCGTCGAACTCGCCGCGCCGAACCAGCTCGCACGCCACGGCCTTGGCTTCGTCGTTGGACAGCCGGCGGGCCAGCAGCGCGAGCACCGGGAACGTGTCGGTGGGTGGCACGCCCTCGGGGTAGCCCGCGCGGAGCCACGAGACGATGGAATTGAGAAATCCGTTCACGCGGATACAGCTCTCCCCGGCGTCCGGTTCGCCGACTCGATGGGCATCAAACGATGCTACTTGGGTTTCGCTCCAAGCAGCGGATAGCCGGTGTGATGGGCGATGAAATCGCGGGCAATGTAGAGCAACGCCAGCGCGATCACCGCGATGACCAGCGCGTAGATGCTCCACGCCAACGCAGTCAGCATCGGGTTGCGCCGCGGGGCGGAGCCGTTGCTGGCGCCGTCCAGACTGATGTCGCCCGCCCCCGCGGACTGCAGCCGGATCCCGAGGGCGAACAGCCCCGGCAGGGCGGCGCCGGCCAGCATCGCGAAGACCAGAATCTTCAGGCTCGCCTGGTAGTTGAACCAGTCGCCGATGTGGCTCATGAGGCGTTGGCTTTCAGCGACGGGTCGTCGGAGTCGTACCGGGCGGACACGCCGCCGAGCGTGGGTCCGTCATCGCCGGGCGGCGGCTGGTCGGCGGCCTGCAGCCCGCTGGTCAGATCGCCCTTCCATTCGGCGTTGACGTTGTGGTGGTCGACCTTGACCCTGCGCGACCGGAGGTAGATGGTGGCCGAGACCGCGACCAGCAGCGCGAAACCGGTGATCGCCCCCGGGTAGCCGCCGATCAGGTGCACGATGCCGTAGGTGAAGGCGCCGACCAGCCCCGCCAGCGGGAGGGTGACCAGCCAGGCGACCCCCATGCGGCCGGCGACGCCCCAGCGGACCTCGCCGCCGGGCTTGCCCAGCCCGCTGCCCAGCACCGAACCCGTGCACACCTGGGTGGTCGACAGCGCGTAGCCGAAGTGGGCCGACAGCAGGATCACCGCGGCCGAGGAGGATTCGGCGGCCATGCCCTGCGGCGACTGGATCTCGACCAGGCCCTTGCCCAGCGTGCGGATGATGCGCCACCCGCCGAGGTAGGTGCCGGTCGCCATGGCCAGCGCGCAGCTCACGATGACCCACAGCGGCGGCATGGTGGCGGTCTTGCTGACCGAGCCGTAGGAGATGAGCGCCAGGAAGATGATGCCCATCGTCTTCTGTGCGTCGTTGGTGCCGTGGGCGAGCGAGACCAGCGACGCCGAACCGATCTGGCCGCGCCGGAAACCGGCCTCCGTGCGGGCCTTCGGCACGCCGCGGGTGATCCGGTAGACCAGCCAGGTGGCGACCGCGCCGATCGCGATGGCCAGGATCGCCGACACGACGGCCGGGATGATGGCCTTGGAGATCACGCCCTTCCAGATCACGCCGTGCGCGCCGACGGCAGCGATCGTGGCGCCGACGATGCCGCCGATCAGGGCGTGCGACGAACTCGAGGGGATGCCGAGCAGCCAGGTCAGCAGGTTCCAGACGACGCCGCCGACCAGGCCGGCGAACACCAGCTCCAGCGTCACGATGTTGGAGTCGATGAGGCCCTTGGCGATCGTGGCGGCGACGGCGGTGGACATGAACGCGCCCACCAGATTCAGTACCGCCGAGAGCAGAACCGCCGTTTTGGGCTTGAGCGCGCCACTGGCGATCGAGGTCGCCATCGCGTTGCCCGTGTCATGAAAGCCGTTGGTGAAATCGAAAGCCAGTGCCGTGATTACGACAATGATCAAGAGGAACAATTGGATGTTCACAGGGCCTGATTCTGGTGGTAGGGGCAATCCATTGTCGAATGCGGCATGACATGAAACGCGGGTGTACCTTGAGTCGTCGCCAGATGTTACCTCTCAGTTAACCGGAATTTCCCTGCCGTTCACCTCGGGTGTCGCGGCGCAACGGGTGGTCCGGGGGGATCTGGATGAAAATGAGCGTGATGCCGTCGGGGTCGAGCACGTGCATCTCGTGCAGGCCCCAGGGTTCCTGACGCGCCTCGCGGGCGATCGACACGCCGCGGCCGCGTAGCTCGGCCTGGGTCGCCTCGAGGTCGCGGACCTGCAGCCACAGCGCGCCCGGGAACGGGCCGCGGGAATGGTCCGGGGAGCCGTACCCGGCCAGCTCCAGCAGCGACTGCCCGGCGAAAAACACTGTGCCGCCGCCGTATTCACGCGCTATCGCCAGGCCGATCTCGTCGCGGTAGAAGGCCAGGGACCGCTGGTAGTCCGCGGGCCGGAGCAGCATCCGGCTGGCCAGGATCTCCATAACTCGTGTCTATCACACGGGCCCGATCGCGCCGGTCCGGTCAGCGGTCGCCCTTGCGATTGGGCTGGATGCTCTGGCGCTGCATGACGGCGTTGACCCAGCGGGGGCCAAAGGTGTCCAGCGCCTTGGCCGCGATCGCCATGCGCGGCGCGATGCGCACCGGGCGGGTGCGGGCGGCGGTGATCATCCACTCGCCGGCCTCTTCCGGCGTCAGCGCCGGCACGCCCTCGTAGGCCTTCGTGGGCGCGATCATCGGGGTGGCCACCAGGGGGTAGTACAGCGCCGTGGAGTGCACACCCCGCTCGCCCCACTCCGTTTCGATGACCCGGCTCACGGTCGACAGCGCGGCCTTCGACGCGTTGTACACCGAGAACAGCGGCGACGCCTCCGAGAGCACCCCCCACGTCGAGACGTTGATGATGTGGCCGTCGCCGCGTTCGATCATTCCCGGCGCCAGGCCGCGGATCAGCCGCAACGGCGCGTAGTAGTTGAGCACCATGGTCCGCTCGACGTCGTGCCAGCGCTCCAGCGACTCGGCCAGCGGCCGGCGGATGGACCGGCCGGCGTTGTTGATCAGGATGTCGACGCCGCCGAGCCGTTTCTCGACGTCGGCGACCAGCGCGTCGACGGCGTCCATGTCCGAGACGTCGCAAGCGATCGCCGTGGCGTCACCGCCCGCCGTGGTGATCCGCTCGGCCAGTGCGTCCAGCAGCTCCTGGCGACGGGCCACGACGACCACCGTGGCCCCCTCGCGGGCGAACTGCTCGGCGGCGGCCTCGCCGATGCCCGACGACGCCCCGGTGAGCAGGATGCGCTTGCCCGCCAGCTCGATCGGCTTGATCAGCGGCCGGTTGACCAGCACCTGCGGGGCCATCGGCGGTCGCATGGTGGCCAGCACCAGCTGGTCGGTGAACCGGCGAAGCGGACTCTTGCTCACGGGACGCGAGTCTAGGCGGGCGGGCGGGCTCAGAAGTACCGGGGAAACCGGCTCCAGTCGGGGTCGCGCTTTTCCAGGAAGGCGTCGCGGCCCTCGACGGCCTCGTCGGT
The DNA here is from genome assembly GCF_035918355.1 of Mycobacterium sp. 3-98. Taxonomy (NCBI): domain Bacteria; kingdom Bacillati; phylum Actinomycetota; class Actinomycetes; order Mycobacteriales; family Mycobacteriaceae; genus Mycobacterium; species Mycobacterium sp. 3-98. Next base: position 1,183,242 of record NZ_CP142360.1, read on the forward strand.
CATGTAGGCCAGCCGGGTGGCCTCGCCCGCGAACAGCTGCTGGCCCACCAGGCCGTCGTCGGGCAGGTTGAACGCGAACTTCAGCATGCGTTGCGCCTGAGGGGATTTGGCGTTGATCTCGCGCGCCCATGCGATGGCTTCGGATTCCAGCTCGGCATGGTCGACGACGGCGTTGACCGCGCCCATGTGGTGCATCTGCTCGGCGGTGTAGGCCCGGCCCAGAAAGAAGATCTCGCGGGCGAACTTCTGGCCCACCTGGCGGGCCAGGTAGGCGCTGCCGTAGCCGCCGTCGAAGCTGCCGACGTCGGCGTCGGTCTGCTTGAAGCGGGCGTGCTCGCGGCTGGCCAGGGTGAGGTCGCAGACCACGTGCAGGCTGTGCCCGCCGCCGGCCGCCCACCCGTTGACCAGGCAGATGACCACCTTGGGCATGAACCGGATCAGCCGCTGCACCTCGAGGATGTGCAGCCGTCCGGCCCGGGCGGGGTCGACGGTGTCGGCGGTCTCGCCGCTGGCGTACTGGTAGCCGCTGCGCCCGCGGATGCGTTGATCGCCGCCGGAGCAGAATGCCCAACCGCCGTCCTTGGGCGAGGGGCCGTTGCCGGTCAGCAACACCACGCCGACTCCCGCGGACATCCGGGCGTGGTCGAGCACCCGGTAGAGCTCGTCGACGGTGTGCGGCCGGAACGCGTTGCGCACCTCGGGCCGGTCGAACGCCACCCGCACCGTGGCGTCGTCGACGTGCCGGTGATAGGTGATGTCGGTCAGGTCGCCGAAGCCCTCGACGGGACGCCACTGGTCGGCGTCAAACGGGTTGTCACTCAACGTCTGTGAACTCCTATGCCGGGTCCAGCCGGAATACCGGACACACGCCGGCCAGCGCCTCGAACTCTTCGGGGCGGCCGTCGGTGACCAACCCCGAGCGCTTCATAAAGCCGACCCCGGTGGGCACCTCGGTGGGAAATGCCCGCAGGAACGGGCGCGCCTCGTCGGCGGGCAGCTCCACCATCCGCACCCGCTCGCGGTGCCGGCCGCGGGCCAGCGTCGCGTGCTCGGCGGCGCGGACGTTGCGGATCCAATCCGCGCCCGGAAACCCGCCCACCACATAGCGTTTGCCGTCCACCGTCATCGGTGTCACCGGCGTCGACCGTGGCGTGCCGGACTTGCGGCCCGGCACGGTCAACACCACCGGGCTTTCACCGCCGAAGCTGAGGCCCAGCCGGGAGAGCTGAATGAACACCTTGTTCGCCGGTTTCAGCCACCAGGGCGGCTTGAGCCCGTCAGCGCGTGCCATGCCTGACACACTAGTCAGCTCCGGGACGCCTCCCGGAAGGGCTCGGCGCCCTGCGCCCAGGGGTCGACGCCGGGTGTGGCGACCGCGTCGAGCCGGGCGATCGCCTCGGCGCTCAGCGTGACGTCGGCCGCGGCCATGTTCTCCTCGAGGTGGGCGATCGACCGGGTGCCCGGAATCAGCAACGTGTTCGGCGCATGCGCCAGGATCCAGGCCAACCCGACCCGGGCGCCGGAGACGCCCAGCTCGCCGGCGATGCCGGCCACCACCGGATCGTCGGCGACCTTCGGGAATCCGGGCAAGGCGGAGCCGAGCGGGAAGTACGGCACCCACGCGATGCCCTCGTCGACGCACAGCTCGAGCGCGGCTTCCTGGGAGCGGTCCAGCAGGCTGTAGGCGTTCTGCACACAGGCGATGCCGGCGGGCAGCGCCCGCCGCAGCACGTCGAGCGACACGCTGCTGAGCCCGATCGCGCCGATCTTGCCCTCGTCGCGCAGGGCGATCATCTCGGCCAGCTGGTCGTCGAGGTCGACGATCTGATCGCCCTCGGCGGCCATGCCGATGCCCGAGTCGAGCCGCCGCAGGTTCACCACCGGGACGCGGTCGAGGCCGAGCTGGCGCAGGTCGTCCTCGACGGCGGCGCGCAGCTCGGAGGGCCGTTGCGCTGGAGCCAGCGGGATGGGTTGCTCGCCGGTGTAGCGGGCGCCGACCTTGCTGACGATGACGAGGTCGTCCGGGTAGGGGGCCAGCGCCGCGCGGATCCGGCGGTTGACCTCGCCGGGACCGTAGAACGACGCGGTGTCGATGTGGTTGACGCCGAGGTCGATCGCGCGCCGCAGCACCGCCGCCGCGTCCTGCGGGGAGGTCTCGAACAGTTGCATGGCGCCGTAGCCCATGCGGGCGACGGGATGCGATCCGATGGTGCCGATGCCGCCGGGGTTGAGATCGGTCATGGTGCTCCCTTGATCGTGAGACACTGGAAAAATGCGGAGGGTCCTCCGCTTTCGTCAGCGTAGCAGAAACGGAGGTGCCTCCGCTTTGGTGGGAAGGTCGGATGCGCGCCGCAATCGCGAGCGGCTGCTGTTGGCGGCCACCGCGGCGTTCACCGAGCACGGCGCGGCGGCCTCGCTCGAGTCGATCGCCCGCGACGCGGGCGTCGGGATCGGCACGCTGTACCGCCATTTCCCCAATCGGGAGGCCCTCGTCGAGGCCATCTACCGGGCCGAGCTCGCCGAGGTGGCCGCGGCCGCCGAGCAGCTGCTCGGGCGGCATCCGCCCACGACGGCGCTGCGACGCTGGATGGACCGCTACGCGGGCTTCGTGGCCGCCAAGCGCGGCATGGCCGAGTCCCTGCAGGCGATCTTCGATTCTGGCGCAATGGAACCCAGCCAGACCCGCGACAGCATCGTCGGCGCCGTCGAGCTGCTGTTGCGGGCGGGCGCCGACGACGGCAGCCTGCGCGCCGACGTGCGCGCCGACGACGTGGTGTCCAGCCTCATCGGCATCTTTTTGGTCAGCGGTTCATCGGAGCAGACCGGCCGCATGCTCGACCTGCTGGTGGCCGGCGTCTCGGCGACCTGACCGAGCGCCCGGCCAGCCGGGCGCCGCGCCGCCAGCGCCCGGCGGGCCGGGCGCTCGGCGCAACCCGCGCAATGCTCAACCCACCGAGCGTTCGGCGCCCTCCCAGAACTGCGCGCGCACGGCCTTCTTGTCCGGCTTGCCCAGCCCGGTCAACGGCAGCGATTCGGCGATCACCACCCGCTTGGGTGACTGCACCGAGCCCTTGCGGTCCTTGACCGCGGCCTGGATCTCGGCGGTCATCTTCTCGATCGCGGCGTCGTCGCGGGGCGCGTCGGAGCGCAGCACCACCACCGCGGTGACGGCCTCGCCCCACTTCTCGTCCGGCGCGCCGACCACGCATACCTGGGCGATCGCCGGGTGCTCGGCGACGACGTCCTCGACCTCGCGGGGGAAGACGTTGAAGCCACCGGTGACGATCATGTCCTTGACCCGGTCGACGATGAAGTAGAAGCCGTCCTCGTCCTCGCGGGCCATGTCGCCGGTGTGCAACCAGCCGTCTTTGAAAGTCTTCGCCGTCTCGTCGGGCAGGTTCCAGTACCCGCCGGCCAAAAGCGGTCCGCTGACACAGATTTCGCCGGGCTCGCCCTGGGGGACCGGCTTGCCGTCCTCGCCCAGCAGCGCCACCCGCGCGAACAGGGTCGGGCGCCCGCACGAGGTGAGCCGCTTCTCGTCGTGCTCGTTCTTGGCCAGGTAGGTGATGGCCATCGGCGCCTCGGACTGCCCGTAGTTCTGCGCGAAGATCTTGCCGAACCGGCGGATCGCCTCGGCCAGCCGAACCGGGTTGATCGCCGACGCGCCGTAATAGACGGTCTGCAGCGACGACAGGTCGCGGGTGTGCGAATCGGGGTGGTCCATCAGCGCGTACAGCATCGACGGCACCAGGAAGGTGGCCGTGATGCGTTTCTCCTCAATGGTTTTCAGCACATCTGCCGGGTCGAACTTGGGCAGCACGTGCATCTCGCCGCCCTTGATCAGGGTGGGCAGGAAATACGCCGCCCCCGCGTGCGAGAGCGGGGTGATCATCAAGAACCGCGGATCCTCCGGCCACTCCCACTCCGAGAGCTGGATCTGGGTCATCGACGAGATCGACTGCGCGGTGCCCATCACGCCCTTGGGCTTGCCGGTGGTGCCGCCGGTGTAGGTCAGGCCGATGACCTGATCCGGCGGCAGGTCCGCGGCGACCAGCGGCTGCGGGTCGTACTTGGCCGCCTCGGCCGCCAGGTCGACCGCGACACCGTTCAACGCCTCGGGCACCGGCCCGATGGTCAGGATCTGCTTGAGCCCCGGCACCTTCTCCAGCAGGGCCAGCGCGCGCTCGACGAACATCGGGTTGGGGTCGATGATCAGCGAGCTGATGCCGGCGTCGTTGAGCACGTACGCGTGGTCGTCCAGCGAGCCCAGCGGGTGCAGGGCGGTGCGCCGGTAGCCGCGGGTCTGGCCGGCGCCGATGATCAGCAGCACCTCGGGGCGGTTGAGCGACAGCAAGCCGACCGCCACACCGGTGCCCGCGCCGAGCGCCTCGAACGCCTGGATGTACTGACTGATCCGCTCGGCCATCTGACCGCCGGTCAGCGTGGTGTCGCCGAGGAACAGCACCGGCTTGTTCTTGTGGCGCTTGAGGGCGCCCACGAGCAGGTGGCCGTTGTGGGTCGGGTTGCGCAGCAGCTCGTCACTCATGTGGCAAGACTAGAACGTGTTGCAATTTGGGTCAGCCGCACCCTCGAAGACCCCACCGATCATTACCATCCCTATCCATGGGGCAGGCAGATCTCGTCGTGACCGGAACCATCCTGACCGTCGACGAGGCCCGGCCCACCGCCGAGGCGCTCGCCGTGGCCGACGGCCGGATCGTCGCCGTCGGGACTCGTGCCGAGGTCGCCGACGCCATCGGCCCGGACACCCAGACCGTCGACGTCGGTGACGGCTGCGTCATGCCGGGATTCGTTGAGGCCCACGGCCATCCGCTGATGGAGGCGGTCGCCCTGTCGGACCGCCTCGTCGACATCCGCCCGGTCACCATGCGCAGCGCCGACGACGTCGTCGCCGCGGTGCGTTCCGAGGTCGCGCGGCGCGGATCCGACGGCGCCTACCTCAACGGCTGGGATCCGCTGCTGCAGAACGGACTTCCGGAGCCGACGCTGAACTGGCTCGACGGCATCGCGCCCGACACCCCGCTGGTGATCATGCACAATTCCGGGCACAAGGCGTACTTCAACTCGCGCGCCGCCCAGCTGCACGGCCTCGACCGCGACACCCCCGACCCCAAGGGCGCCAAGTACGGCCGCGACGCCGACGGCGAACTCGACGGCACCGCCGAGGAGACCGGCGCGGTGTTCCCGCTGCTGGGCGGGGTCATCGACTTCGCCGACTATCCGCGGATGCTGCTCGCCGAATGCGCCCGGCTCAACCGCGCCGGGCTGACCACCTGCTCGGAGATGGCCTTCGACCCCGGCTTTCGGCCGCTGGTAGAAGGGCTGCGCTCCCAGCTGACGGTCCGGCTGCGGACCTACGAGATCTCCAACCCGCAAATGTCCACCGACGCCACACCCGGGCAGGGCGACGACATCCTGCGCCAGGTCGGCATCAAGATCTGGGTCGACGGCTCGCCCTGGATCGGCAACATCGACCTCTCGTTCCCGTACCTGGACACCGAGGCCACCCGCATCATCGGCGTCGCGCCCGGGTCCTGCGGCTGCGCCAACTACACGAAAGAGCAGCTGCACGAGATCGTCGGCGCCTACTTCCCGTTCGGCTGGCCGATGGCCTGCCACGTGCAGGGCGACGCCGGCGTCGACACCATCCTCGACGTCTACGAGGACGTCCTCAGGCGCCACCCGCGCGACGACCACCGGCTGCGGCTCGAACACGTCGGCGCCATCCGGCCCGAGCAGTTGCGGCGCGCCCACGACCTCGGCGTCACCTGCAGCATCTTCGTCGACCAGATCCACTACTGGGGCGACGTCATCGTCGACGGGCTGTTCGGCGAGGAGCGCGGAACCCGTTGGATGCCAGCGGGATCCGCGGTGGCCACCGGGATGCGGATCTCGCTGCACAACGATCCGCCGGTCACGCCCGAGGAGCCGCTGCGCAACATCAGCGTGGCGGTGACCCGCACGGCGCCCAGCGGCCGGGTGCTCGGACCCGAGGAGCGGCTGACGGTCGAGCAGGCGATCCGCGCCCAGACCATCGACGCCGCCTGGCAGCTGTTCTCCGACGACGTGATCGGCTCGCTGGAGGTCGGCAAGTACGCCGATCTCGTGGTGCTCTCGGGCGACCCGCGCACCGTGTCCCCCGAGCGGATCGCCGACCTCGACGTGCGGGCGACCTATCTGGCGGGCCGCCAGGTCTACAGCGCGTGACGCCGCCCCTCGAGGACCTGCTGGACCGCCTGCACGTGGTGGCGCTGCCCATGCGGGTGCGGTTCCGCGGCATCACCACCCGCGAGGTCGCGCTGATCGAGGGCCCGGCCGGCTGGGGGGAGTTCGGGGCTTTCGTCGAATACCAGCCGCCCGAGGCCGCGCACTGGCTGGCCTGCGGCATCGAGGCCGCCTACCGGCAGCCGCCGCCGGTCCGCCGGGACCGCATCCCGATCAACGCCACGGTGCCGGCCGTGCCCGCCGCCCAGGTGGGCGAGGTGCTGGCCCGCTTTCCCGGCGCGGGGACGGCCAAGGTGAAGGTCGCCGAGCCCGGCCAGACGCTGGCCGACGACGTCGCCCGGGTCAATGCGGTGCGCGACCTGGTGCCGACCGTGCGGGTGGACGCCAACGGCGGCTGGAGCGTCGAGCAGGCGGTCGAGGCGGCCGCGGCGTTGACCGCCGACGGCCCGCTGGAGTACCTCGAACAACCCTGCGCGACGGTCGGCGAACTCGCCGAGCTGCGGCGCCGCGTCGACGTGCCGATCGCCGCCGACGAAAGCATCCGCAAGGCCGAGGACCCGCTGGCCGTGGTCCGCGCCGGGGCGGCCGACATCGCGGTGCTCAAAGTCGCCCCGCTGGGCGGTATTTCGGCCATGCTCGCCATCGCCGACCAGATCGACATCCCCGTCGTGGTCTCCAGCGCGCTGGACTCGGCGGTCGGGATCGGCACCGGGCTGACCGCGGCGGCGGCACTGCCGCGGCTTCGGCACGCCTGCGGGCTGGGCACCGGCGGGCTGTTCGTGGACGACGTGGCCGAGACCGCCCCACCCGTCGACGGGCACCTGGCCGTGGGGCCGGTGACGCCGGATCCGGCGCGGCTGGCCGCGCTGGCGGCACCACCCGAGCGTCGGCAGTGGTGGATCGACCGGGTCAAGGCGTGCCATCGGTTGCTTGTACCGTCGTCCGGGTGATCAACCTGGCTTACGACGACCGCGGCTCCGGTGAGCCCGTGGTCTTTATCGCCGGCCACGGCGGCGCCGGACGGACCTGGCACCCCTATCAAGTCCCCGCGTTCCTGGCGGCCGGATACCGCGTCATCACCTTCGACAATCGCGGGATCGGCGCCACGGAGAACGCCGACGGCTTCTCGACGCAAACGATGGTCGCCGACACCGTGGCGCTGATCGAGGGGCTGAACGCCGCCCCCGCCCGCATCGTCGGAATGTCGATGGGCGCCTTCATCACCCAGGAACTCATGCTCGCCCGGCCCGATCTGGTCAGCGCGGCGGTCCTGATGGGCACCCGCGGCCGCATGGACCGTGCGCGGCAGTTCTTCCGCGACGCCGAGGCTGAGCTGGCCGACGCCGGCGTCACGCTGCCGGCCGCCTACGAGGCGAAAATCCGCCTGCTGGAAAACTTTTCCCGCAAGACGCTCAACGACGACACCGCGGTCGCCGACTGGATCGCGATGTTTTCCACCTGGCCGGTCAAACCCACCCCGGGCATGCGCGCCCAGCTGGACGTCGCGCCCTACACCAGCCGGTTGTCGGCCTACCGCAGCATCGCGACGCCGGTGCTGGTGATCGGCTTCTCCGACGACGTCCTGACGCCGCCGTATCTGGGCCGGGAGGTCGCCGACGCGCTGCCCAACGGCCGCTACATGCAGATCCCCGACACCGGGCACCTCGGGTTCTTCGAGCGGCCCGACGCCGTCAACGCCGCCATGCTCAAGTTCTTCGCCGAGCCGCGATAGGTGCCCGGCCGAGCCGACGTAGGCGCCCTCGCCGAGCCGAGGTAGGCGCCGAGCGTCGACTTGTGGGGCGAAATCGCGGTGATTTGCCCCAACAACTCCACGCTCGACGTGTGCTAAGCGGGCTGTGACACCCTGTAGGAGTGAACCCCTCGACGACCCAGGCTCGCGTGGTCGTTGACGAGCTGATTCGCGGCGGCGTCCGCGACGTGGTGTTGTGCCCGGGTTCGCGGAACGCGCCGCTCGCCTTCGCGCTGCAGGACGCCGACCGGTCGGGCCGGATCCGGCTGCACGTCCGCATCGACGAACGCACCGCCGGCTACCTGGCCATCGGCCTGGCGATCGCAGCCGGCGCGCCGGTGTGCGTCGCCATGACGTCCGGCACGGCCGTGGCCAACCTGGGCCCGGCCGTGGTGGAGGCCAACTACGCGCGGGTGCCGCTGATCGTGCTGTCGGCCAACCGGCCCTACGAACTCCTGGGCACCGGGGCCAACCAGACCATGGAGCAGCTGGGCTACTTCGGCACCCAGGTTCGGGCCACCATCAGCCTGGGCCTCGCCGAGGACGCCCCCGAACGGCTGGACGCGCACAACGCCACCTGGCGCTCGGCCACCTGCCGGGTGCTGGCGGCCGCCACCGGATCGCGCACCGCCAACGCGGGACCCGTCCAGTTCGACATCCCGCTGCGCGAACCCCTGGTGCCGGATCCCGAACCCCGCGGCGCGGTGCTCCCGCCGGGCCGCCCGGGCGGCCGGCCATGGACCTACACCCCGCCGGTCACCTTCGACCAGCCGCTGGAGATCGACCTGACGCCCGACACGGTCGTCATCGCGGGCCACGGCGCCGGCACCCATCCCGCCCTCGCCCAGCTGCCCACCGTGGCCGAACCGACCGCGCCCGCCCCCGAAAACCCGCTGCACCCCCTGGCGCTGCCGTTGCTGCGGCCCAAGCAGGTGATCATGCTCGGCCGCCCGACCCTGCACCGCCCGGTGTCGGCGCTGCTGGCCGACCCCAAGGTGCCGGTGTTCGCGCTGACCACCGGCCCCCGCTGGCCCGACGTCTCGGGAAACTCGCAGGCCACCGGCACGCGGGCGGTCACCACCGGGGCGCCGAACCCGGCGTGGCTGCACCGGTGCGCCGAGACGAACCGGCACGCGAACGACGCGGTGCGGGGCCAGCTCGCGGCGCACCCGCTGACCACCGGTTTGCACGTCGCGGCGGCGGTGGCCGCCGCGCTGCGGCCCGGCGACCAGCTGGTGCTCGGGGCGTCCAACCCGGTCCGCGATGCGGCGCTGGTCGGCCTGGACACCCACGGCATCCGGGTGCGCTCCAACCGCGGGGTCGCCGGGATCGACGGCACCGTGTCCACCGCGATCGGGGCGGCACTCGCCCACGAACGCGTGGGCGACCCGGACAACCCGGCGCGGACCGTCGCGCTGATCGGCGATCTGACCTTCGTGCACGACAGCTCCGGGCTGCTGATCGGCCCCACCGAACCCACCCCGCGCCGCCTGACCATCGTGGTCTCGAACGACAACGGCGGCGGCATCTTCGAACTGCTCGAGCAGGGCGACCCCCGGTTCTCCGACGTGTCGTCGCGGATCTTCGGAACCCCGCACGACGTCGACGTGGGGGCGCTGTGCCGCGCGTATCACGTGGAGAGCCGCCAGATCGAGGTCGACGAATTGCACGCCGCCCTCGACGATCCCGGCCCCGGGATGCGGGTGCTGGAAGTCAAGGCGGACCGCTCCTCGTTGCGGCAGCTGCACGCCGCCATCAAGGCGGCGCTGTGAGGCGCGCATAGATGGCGAGATCCCCAAAGGTTCTGCTGCACTTACTGATTCACGGACGCAGCGACGAACCTCCGAAAACGCCTGCCAGGATCGCGTTGCGATGGGCCCGGATCGCGGTGCTGATCGTCGCCGGCCTGGTCACGCTGCAGTCGGTGCTGCTGGTGGCCGGCGCGTGGCGCAACGACCTTGCGATCACCCACAACATGGGCGTCGCGCAGGCGGAGGTGCTCAGCGCCGGGCCGCGCCGCTCCACCATCGAATTCGTCACGCCCGAGCGGGTCACCTACCGCCCCGAACTCGGGGTGCTCTACCCGTCCCACCTGGCCACCGGGATGCGAATCTACGTCGAGTACAACAAGAACGACCCGAACCTGGTCCGCGTGCAGCACCGCAACGCGGGGCTGGCGATCATCCCGGCGGGGTCCATCGCGGTGGTGGCCTGGCTCGGGGCGGCGGCGCTGCTGGTGGCGCTGGCGCTGCTGGACAAGTGGCTGGACCGCCGCGCCGAAACCGCCGAACCTGCAAATTTCGCGTGACGGACGCCCGGAGGCAACCTTGTCGACAGGCGGCGCTGAGACGGTGATGGGGTGCGCGTTGCCATCGTCGCGGAATCTTTCCTGCCGGAAGTCAACGGTGTCAGCAACTCGGTGATCCGGGTGCTCGAGCACCTGCGCCGCACCGGCCACGAGGCCCTCGTCATCGCCCCCGACGCGCCACCCGGCGAACCGCCGGCGGAGCGCATTCACGACGGCATCCGCGTGCACCGGGTGCCCGCACGGATGTTCCCGAAGGTGACCACGCTGCCGCTCGGCGTGCCGACGCCCCGGCTGGTGAGCGTCCTGCGCGGATTCGACCCGCACGTCGTGCATCTGGCGTCGCCGGCGCTGCTGGGGTATGGCGGGGTGCGCGCGGCGCGGTGGTTGGGGGTGCCGACGGTCGCGGTGTATCAGACCGACGTCCCGGGTTTCGCGGCCAGCTACGGCATCCCGATGACGGCGCGGGCCGCGTGGGCCTGGTTCCGGCACCTGCACGGCCTCGCCGACCGCACGCTGGCGCCGTCCACGGTGACGATGGAAGCGCTTGTCGCCCATCGTTTTCCACGGGTGCACCGGTGGGCGCGCGGCGTCGACGTGCTGCGGTTCGCGCCGTCGGCGCGCGACGAGGCGCTGCGGCGGCGGTGGTCACCGCACGGCAAGCCCATCGTCGGGTTCGTGGGCCGGCTCGCGCCCGAAAAACACGTCGAGCGGCTCGCCGGGCTGGCCGCCGGCGGCTCGGTGCAGCTCGTCATCGTGGGTGACGGCGTCGACCGCGACAAACTGCAATCGGCAATGCCGACAGCGGTTTTCACGGGTGCGCTCTACGGCGACGAGCTCGCCGCGGCGTACGCCAGCATGGACGTGTTCGTGCACCCCGGTGAGCACGAGACGTTTTGTCAGGTCGTGCAGGAAGCGCTGGCGTCGGGGTTGCCGGTCATAGCCCCCGACGCCGGCGGCCCACGTGACCTCGTCACCCCGTGGCGTACCGGTCTGCTGTTGGGGGTCAACGAGTTCGAGGCCCGGCTGCCCGAGGCCGTCGCGCACCTGCTCGCCGAACGGGCGCGCTACGCGCCGGCCGCGCGGCGCAGCGTCGTCGGCCGCAGCTGGTCGGTGATCTGCGACGAGCTGCTCGGCCACTACGAGGCGGTGCTGTCGCCGTTCGAGCGGCGCCGGCTGTCCGCCAGGCGGTACGCGCAGGGGGAGTGACGGCGCGATCAGCCCTGCGCCAACTCGGCGACGGGTTGCCATTCCTCCCAGTTGCGGAGCCGGCTCTCGTAGTCGGCCTTGGCCGTCTCCAGCGGGGACGAGCCGAAAAAGACTCGCAGCGGCGGCTTTTCGGCGTCGACCACCTTCAGTAGCGCGGCCGCCGAGGCGGACGGGTCGCCCGGGCTGGCCCACCGCCGGCTGCGTTCGGCCTCGACGGCCGCGCGGAGGTCGTCGTAGGCCGGCAGCCGCTCGGCGTGCCTGGCCGAGGCGCCGGCCCAGTCGGTGTCGAAGCCGCCCGGCTCGATCAGCGTGACGTGCACACCGAACGGGGCGACCTCCTGGGCCAGCGCCTGGGAAAAGCCTTCCAGCGCCCATTTCGACGCGTGGTAGATGCCGACCAACGGGAACGCGGTGATGCCCCCGATCGAGGAAACCTGGATGATGTGGCCGCTGCCCTGCTCGCGCAGGTACGGCAGCGCGGCCTGGGTGATCCACAGTGCGCCAAAGACATTGGTGTCGATCTGGTCGCGGGCGTCTCGCTCGGAGAGTTCCTCGACGAACCCGAACTGCCCGTAGCCGGCGTTGTTCACCACGATGTCGAGACGGCCGAAGTGGTCGTGCGCCCGCTTGACGGCCGCGAAGTCCGCGGCGCGGTCGGTCACGTCCAACTGGATCGGCAACAGCGCGTCGCCGTGCTTGCGCACCAGATCGTCCAGCGACGCCGTATCGCGCGCGGTGGCGGCGACCCTGTCGCCCCGCTCCAGCGCCGCGATCGCCCACGCCCGTCCGAATCCGCGCGATGTACCGGTGATGAACCACACTTTGTCAGTCACGCAGAGTTGCAACGCTGCTGTCGCCGCGGAATTCCCTGGGGGTACCGTCCGTGTGGTGAGCCGCGCCGAGTTGGACAAGGACCCCCGCGACGTCGCGTCGATGTTCGACGGCGTCGCCCGGCGCTATGACCTGACCAACACCGTGCTCTCGATGGGCCAGGACCGCCACTGGCGCAAGGCCACCCGGGCGGCGCTGGAGATCGGGCCGGGCCAGCGGGTGCTGGACCTCGCCGCGGGCACCGCGGTATCGACCGTCGAGCTGAAGAAATCCGGGGCGTGGTGTGTGGCCGCCGATTTCTCGGTGGGCATGCTGGCGGCGGGGGCGGCGCGCCACGTGCCGAAGGTTGCCGGCGACGCCACCAGGCTGCCGTTCGCCGACGACGTATTCGATGCCGTCACAATCAGTTTCGGGCTACGCAACGTCGTCGACACCCAGGCCGCGCTGCGCGAGATGGCGCGCGTCACCCGCCCGGGCGGCCGATTGGTGGTGTGCGAGTTCTCCACCCCCACCAACGGCATGTTCGCCACCGTCTACAAGGAGTACCTGATGCGCGCGCTGCCGCGGGTGGCTCGCGCGGTGTCCAGCAACCCCGAGGCCTACGTGTACCTGGCGGAGTCGATCCGGGCGTGGCCCGATCAGGAGGGGTTGGCGCAGCAGCTCACCCAGGCCGGCTGGGTGGGAGTGCGGTGGCGCAACCTGACGGGCGGCATCGTCGCCCTACACGCCGGGCACCTGCCCCCGCGCTGAGACGGAGTTAGTGGTTGCCGGCCGCTTGGACGACGTCGATGTGCTCCGGGCAGTAGTGGTCGACCGCCGCGCCCAAGAACTGCAGCGACTGGCCCTCGGTGGTGCCGCGCGGCAGGTTGCGCTGGATGAACGTCGCGGACTGGTGGGCGTCGTGGTCGACGCCGTGGTCGATCCGGTCGCAGGTGATCTTGCCCAGCCAGGCCAGTTGGTCCTGCGGCTGGTAGATGCCGAACCCGTTGACCGTGTTCTTGAACGGCGCGTCGTAGTCGCTGGGCGGCGACGGCGTCCGCGGGGTCGGGTACGGCGCCGTCGGCGGCGGGTCCGCCTGGGCGGGCGCGGAGAGCGGCGCCGGCGCGGCCAGCGCGAAAGCAGCAACAGCAGCGGCAGCGGCACCGATAGTAGCCAGCATCGTTCCCTTCATTAGCTGGACTATACACGCCCGGTTCCGGCCGCGCCGACAAACGGCGGGCGCCGATCGTGCGTCCCGGCAGGGCGGCCGCGCCCTCCGACCAGCGGCGATGCGGGCGCGGCTCAGCTGAACGGGGTGCGGCGGTCGATCAGCCGGGACAGCCGGCCACCGCCCCGCCAGGCCCGCGCGACCCAGTCCGCGTCCTCGTCGGTGACCAGGTTGGCCATCACCCGCACGGCGATGGTCATCAGCGTCGTCGAGCGCATCGCGATCGGCCCGGTCGCGGGCAGGAATCGCTGAAAGGTCAGTAGCAGCGCCAGCCGGCGCGCCACCGAGAAGCCGCGACCGTAGTGCTCCCGCAGCAGCGACGGCCACGCCTGCGACAGGTCGCGGCCGTCCAGCAACTCTGCGGCCAGCCGGCCCGTCTCCAGCCCGTAGTCGATGCCTTCGCCGTTGAGCGGGTTCACGCACGCCGCGGCGTCGCCGATCAGCATCCAGTTGGGCCCGGCGACCCCGGACACCGCGCCGCCCATCGGCAGCAGCGCCGACGACACCGCCCGGGGCGGGCCGACAAAGCCCCACTCGTCGCGGCGCAGGTCGGTGTAGTGGTCGATCAGCGGCCGCAGCGCCAGATCGGCGGGTCGTTTCGACGTCGACAACGCCCCGACGCCGATGTTCACCTCGCCGTTGCCGAGCGGAAAAATCCAGCCGTAGCCGGGCAGCACTGTGTCTTTGGAGCCGTCGGGTCCGCGCAGCTCGAGATGCGAGGTCAGCCAGGGGTCGTCGGCGCGCGGCGTGCTCAGGTACCCGCGGGCCGCCACGCCGTACACCGTCTCCTGGTGCCAGCGCCGGCCCAGCTTGCGCCCCAGCGACGAACGGGCGCCGTCGGCCACGATCAACTGCCGGCACCCGACCTCGGTGCCGTCGGCCAAGGTCAACGATGTCACCCGTCCCGATGAGTCATGTTGCACGCCAACGGCTTTGGTGCCCAGCAGCATCCGCGCCCCGGAATCCTCCGCGACTTTGCGGATCCGGTCGTCCAGCTCGACGCGGGCCACCGCGCTGCCGGTCGACGGGAAGGACGGGCCGGGCCAGTCCACCTCCACCTCGCCGCCGAACCCGCTCATCCGCAGCCCGCGGTGCCGGATGCGGGCGTCCAGCCAGTCCCCGAGCCCCAGGCGTTCGCACTCGGCGACCGCGCGCGGGGTCAGCCCGTCACCGCAGGCCTTGTCGCGGGGGAAGCTCGCCGAATCGATGACCAGGACCTCGCGGCCCGCGCGCGCGGCCCACGCCGCCGCCGCCGAACCGGCGGGTCCGGCGCCCACCACCACCACGTGGGCTCGGGTCGCTCCCGTGTTCATGCACACCAGTATGTTTGGTCCCGTGAATACTCCGGCGACGGTGGTGGCGGGCGTTGATCTCGGCGACGCGGCCTTCGCGGCGACGGTGCGCGACGGTGTCGGGCGGATCGAGCAGCTCATGGACACCGAACTGCGCAGCGCCGACGAGATCATGACCGAGTCGCTGACCCACCTGTTCAAGGCCGGCGGCAAGCGGTTCCGGCCGCTGTTCACCGTGCTGTCGGCACAGCTGGGGCCCAATCCCGACGCCGCGGACGTGACGATCGCCGGCGCCGTGATCGAGCTGGTGCACCTGGCCACGCTGTATCACGACGACGTGATGGACGAGGCCGAGGTGCGCCGCGGCACGCCCACCGCCAACGTGCGCTGGGGCAACAACGTCGCGATCCTGGCCGGCGACTATCTGTTCGCCACCGCCTCGCGGCTGGTGTCCCGGCTGGGGCCCGAGGCGGTGCGGCTGATCGCCGAGACGTTCGCCCAGCTGGTGACCGGGCAGATGCGCGAGACCCGCGGCCTGACGGGGGCGGCCGAGGGGGCGGACCCGATCGAGCACTACCTGAAGGTGGTCTACGAGAAGACCGCGTGCCTGATCGCCGCGGCGGGCCGCTTCGGCGCGATGTTCTCGGGCGCCGACGCCGACCAGGTGGAGCGGCTGAGCCGCCTCGGCGGCATCGTGGGCACCGCCTTCCAGATCTCCGACGACATCATCGACATCGACAGCGACTCCCGCGAGTCCGGCAAGCTGCCCGGCACAGACGTGCGCGAGGGCGTACACACCTTGCCGATGGTCTACGCGCTGCGCGAACCCGGTCCCGACGCGGCGCGGCTGCGCGAGCTGCTGGTCGGGCCCATCGACGACGACGCGACGGTGGCCGAGGCGCTGGCGCTGCTGCGGGCGTCGGAGGGCATGGCCAAGGCCAAGCGGTCGCTGCAGGATTATGCGGCGCAGGCACACCAGGAGCTGGCGCTGCTGCCCGACGTGCCCGGCCGGCACGCGCTGCAGACGCTGGTCGACTACACCATCAGCCGGCACGGCTAGCGCGTCACGGAACTCCTTCGGCCGTCTCGGGCGTTCAATAGTCGACAATGAACGAGTGTTCCGGAGTGTGCTCCGGAATGTCCTAGGAGGACACCGATGACCTGGCATCCGCATGCCAACAGGTTCAAGACGTTTGCCCTCTTGGTCGGCATGTCCGCGTTGATCGTGTTTGTGGGCTCGCTGTTCGGCAAGACCGCGATGTTTCTCGCGGTGCTGTTCGCCATCGGCATGAACGTCTACACCTACTACAACAGCGACAAGCTGGCGCTGCGGGCGATGCATGCGCAGCCGGTCTCCGAGCTCCAGGCGCCGGCGATGTACCGGATCGTCCGGGAGCTGGCCACCGCCGCGCACCAGCCGATGCCCCGGCTGTACATCAGCGACACCAACGCGCCCAACGCGTTCGCGACCGGCCGCAATCCGCGCAACGCCGCGGTGTGTTGCACCACCGGCATTTTGGGCATCCTCACCGAACGCGAGCTGCGCGCCGTGCTGGGACACGAGCTGTCGCATGTCTACAACCGCGACATCCTGATCTCCTGCATCGCCGGTGCGATGGCGTCGGTGATCACCGCGCTGGCCAACATGGCGATGTTCGCCGGCATGTTCGGCGGCAACAGCCGCGACGGCGAGAATCCCTTTGCGCTGCTGCTGGTTTCGTTGCTCGGCCCGATCGCGGCGACGGTCGTGCGCCTCGCGGTGTCCCGGTCGCGGGAATACCAGGCGGACGAATCGGGCGCGGTGTTGACCGGCGACCCGCTGGCCCTGGCGTCGGCCCTGCGCAAGATCTCCGGTGGGGTCCAGGCGGCCCCGCTCCCACCCGAGCCCCAGCTGGCCAGCCAGGCACACCTGATGATCGCCAGCCCATTTCGGGCCGGCGAGCGGATCGGGTCGCTCTTCTCGACGCACCCGCCGATCGAGGACCGCATCCGCCGCCTCGAGCAGATGGCCGGGCGGTAGGAAACGGCGGTAAAACGCCGCGTGCACACCGGCCGAACCGCACGTAACATCGGAGTTAGCTGTAGTCCTTGGCTTTCCGTTGATGGAAGCGGTGATGGCGATGTCGCACTCTGACTCGATCGATATTCATGAAGCTGGGCTGGCGCTGAATCTGCCCGATTTGATCTTCGAGACCCGTGCCGGTGCCGGGATGAACCAGGAACAACTGGCGCACGCACTGGGCACCACCCGCGAGGCCGTGGCCGCGTGGGAGAGCGGGGACGAGGTGCCGCGCGTCGACGTGCTGCAGCGCCTGGCGCAGGTGTGCGGCAAGCGGCTGCACATCAGGATCGACGTCGACTGAGCGCGGGGCGCGCAATTACGCTGCGGCCCCGGGCGCCTGGGCCTCGACCAGCGGTTCGTCCGCGGCGCGGTGACCCGTCTCCATCACACCCCGGATTTCGACGGTCCCGCCTGTCGCCTCGTGCTGCCGCTGCCAGTCGGTAATCGTTTGGTGCGCAGCGTGATCGAGGTAATGGACCGAGATCGCCACCGTCACCGTCGCGCCCCGCGGAACCGACGTCAGCATCCGCGTCAGCCTCGGGAGCGCCAGGAAGGTGCAGGCCGCGCCCTCGATCGTCACCCGCCATTCGTCGCCAACCGGCTCCGCCTCGATCTTGGCCCGGATCACCCGCCATCCGGTCAGCGCGATGGCCAGTGCGAGGCCGATCAGCACGCCGTGCAGCAGATTGAGGAAGATGACGCTGACGGCGGTCACCACGTACACGGCGAGATCGCCGTGCTTCATTGCGGTTTCGATGTGCGCCGGCTTGAGCAGCTGGACGCCGATGACGATCAGCAGACCGGCCAGCGCGGCGGTGGGGATCTGCTCGACCAGTCCGGCGAACGGAATGGTGAACAGCAGGATCCAGACGCCGTGCATGATCGCCGACGCCCGGGATTTGGCGCCCGCGTTGACATTTGTGGAGCTGCGGACGATGACCCCGGTGATCGGCAGCCCGCCGACGGTCCCCGAGATGATGTTGGCGGCGCCCTGTCCCACCAGCTCCCGGTTGAAGTCGGTGCGTGGCCCGTTGTGCATCCGGTCGACCGACACCGCCGACAGCAGGCTCTCGACGCTGGCAATGAGCGCGACGGTGATCACCCCGACGGTGAACGCGCCCCAGTTGCCGTGGGGAAGGTCGGGCAGCCTCAGCGCGTCCAGCGGTGACCCCTCGAGGTCGATCCGGCGCACGTGAAACGGGAAGACGACCGAGAGCGCGGTGACCGCCACGATCGCGACCAGGGGACCCGGTACCCGGCGAGCCTTGGCGGGCACCCACCGCCAGGCGACCATGATGACGATCACCAGGACGCCCAGGATGACCCCCGGCCGGTGCGCACCGACGACCTGCCCGGGCAGGCCGATCAGGTTGTGCCAGGCGGTGCTCTTGGATTTTCCGCCCAGCAACACGTGCGCCTGCTGCAGGGCGATCGTGATGCCGATGCCGGCCAGCATGGCGTGCACGACGACCGGTGAAATCGCCAGGGCGGCGCGCGCCACGCGGCTCAGCCCCAACAGCACCTGCAGGGTCCCGGCGGCGACGGTGATCAAACACGTGATGCCCCAACCGAACTCGAAAACCAGCCCGGCGACGATGACGGTCAGCCCGGCCGCGGGGCCGCTGACTTGCAGCGGGGAGCCCCCCACGCTGCCGACGACGATGCCCCCGACGACCGCGGCGATCAGGCCGGCGAGCACCGGGGCGCCCGAGGCGATCGCGATTCCCAGCGACAGGGGGAGCGCGACCAAAAAGACCACCAGCGAGGAGGGCAGGTCGTGCCGGATGATGCCGCGCAGCCGGTCGGCGCGTGACGCGGTGGGGAGCCGATCGCCCGCCCGTTCAATGTCTTGCATCGGTCACGTCCCTCGGTGGGAGTTTGCGGGGGATGTTCCGATATCCGCCCTTCTTGCGGCCAGTTACATCTTCGTAACGGGTTGGCGTGCAGCGGATTACATCCGGACGACGAGCAGGATCGCAACCGGAAAATCACTGACTACCTGGTCTGACGGTATTTTGCTGGCAAACGGGGGTCAAGCGGACGTGAGCGGCCCATAGAGAACGCAAAGATTTGAATTTGGCCAGCCCGCGACGCCCAGGTCAGAAGCCCGCGCCGTGCACCTCGTGGCCGGGCACCTCGGCGATCAGGCCGCGGTAGGCCTCCTCGACGGACGAGCCGTGGTTGATCACGGCGTCGACCTCACGGGCGATGGGCATGGTGAGGCCGAATTCGTTGGCAAACTCCATGATCACGCTGGCGGCCTTGACCCCCTCGGCGACCTGGTTCATCGAGGCGATGATCTCGTCGATCGGTTTGCCCGCCCCCAGTTGTTCACCGACGTGACGGTTGCGGCTGCGCTGGCTGGTACACGTGACGATCAGGTCGCCCAGCCCGGCCAGCCCCGGGAAGGTGTCCGGGTCCCCACCCACCGCGACGCCCAGCTTCGTCATTTCCCGCAGCGCGCGGGCGATGACCAGCGCGCGGGTGTTTTCGCCGATGCCCAGCGAGTACCCCATGCCGACGGCGATGGCGAACACGTTCTTCAAAGCCCCGGCCATCTCGGCCCCGATGACGTCGTCGGTGGTGTACACGCGGAAGCGCCTGGTGCGGAACAGCCCGGACAGCCGCGTCGCCAGATGCTGGTCGGGCATGGCCAGCACCGCGGCGGCGGCGTAACCCTCGGCGACCTCGCGCGCGATGTTCGGACCGGCCAGGATGCCCGCGGGGTGCCCGGGCAGCACCTCCTCGACGATCTGGGACATGCGCATGTTGGTGCCCTGCTCGAGGCCCTTGACCAGGGACACCACCGGCACCCACGGCCGCAGCTCCCGGGCCAGCTCGGTGAGCACCCCGCGGAAGCCGTGCGAGGGCACGCCCATGACCACGACGTCGGCGGAGTTCGCCGCCTCGGCGAAGTCGGTGGTGGCGCGCAGGGTGTCGCTCAGCTCGACGTCGTTGCCGAGGTAGCGACTGTTGCGGTGGTTGTCGTTGATGTCGCGGGCGGTCTCCTCGGAGCGCACCCACTGCAGCGTCGGCCCGCGGCGCGCGCAGATCGAGGCCACGGTGGTGCCCCAGCTGCCGCCACCGAGGACAACGACTTTGGGTTCGCGCTTCTCAGATGCCATGGCGATCAGCGTATTGCCGACATCTGAGATTTGGGAGTAGTTCACGAACTCCCGTGCGTGGCTATCCGGCCAGCGCGGCGCGGTCGGCGGTCCGGCCGAACACCATTGCCTCCTCGATGCGGTCGAAGCGGTAGTCGATGGCGTCGGCGAGATAGTTCTGCCGCACGTTCCACGGCCGCTTGGTGCCCGACTTAGGCAGCGCGTGCACCGAGCGCAACACGTAGCCGGCGTTGATGTCCCACGACGGCTTCTCGGTCATCGGCTCGTTGCCGCGGTGCGGGGCGGCGCGCGTGTAGCCGTGAGAGGCCATGTGCTCCATGAGTTTTGCCGTCGCCCGGGCGGTGATGTCGGCCCGCAGCGTCCACGACGCGTTGGTGTAGCCCACACACCAGAACAGGTTCGGCACGTCTTCGAGCATGTGCGCCTTGTAGACGAACCGGTCGCTGGTCTTGATCTCGTTGCCGTCCAGGCTGATCGTGGCCCCGCCCAGCGCCTGCAGCTGCAGGCCGGTGGCGGTGACGATGACGTCGGCGTCGAGGTGCCCGCCGGACTTGAGTGCGATGCCGGTCGCGTCGAAATGGTCGATGTGGTCGGTGACCACGTCGGCGCGCCCGGCGCTGATGGCCTCGTACAGGTCGGCGTCGGGGATCAGGCACATCCGCTGGTCCCAGGGGTTGTACCGCGGCTTGAAGTGGGTGTCGACGTCGTATCCGGCCGGCAGGCTGTTGATCGCCTTGCGCCGCAGCAGCCACCGCACGAACCCCGGCGCCTTGCGGGACAACGCGAAGAACACCGCCTCGGTCAGGGCGCTGTACATGCGGACGACCAGATGAGCGGGCTTGCGGGGCAGCAGTTTTCGCGCGACGGCGGCGACCGTGCCGTACTTGGACGCCGAGATGAGATAGGTGGGCGAGCGCTGCAGCATGGTCACTTTCGCGGCGCGGTCCGACAGCGACGGCAGCAGCGTCACCGCGGTCGCGCCGCTGCCGATCACCACGACCTTCTTGCCGGCGTAATCCAGGTCCTCGGGCCAGTGCTGGGGGTGCACCACCGTGCCCTGGAACTCCTCGATGCCCGGGAAGTCGGGGGTGTAGCCCTCGTCGTAGTTGTAGTAGCCGCTGCCGAAGAACAGGAAGCGGCCGCGGTAGAGCCTGCGCTCCCCGCCCTGTTCGACGGTGACCGTCCAGGTGTCGGTCGCGGAGTCCCAGTCCGCCGAGCGCACGTAGCTGTCGAACCGGATGTGGCGGTCGATGCCGTACTTGCGCGCGGTGGCCGCCAGGTACTCGCGGATGTGCACGCCGTCGGCCACGCCCTCTTCGCGGGTCCACGGCTCGAACGGGAAGGACAGCGTGAAGATGCTGCTGTCGGAGCGCACCCCGGGGTAGCGGAACAGGTCCCACGTCCCGCCGATCTGCGCGCGCCGCTCCAGGACGGTGTAGGTCAGCTGGGGATTGCGTTCGGTGATCCGGTAGGCGGCGTCAATGCCGGAGATGCCGGCGCCGACGATGATGACGTCGAAGTAGTCGGCCTCGGTCGCGCCGTGGCCGGCGGCCTCCTGGGGCGTCACGGTCATCGTGAACCTCGCTCAAATTGTGGGACTCGTCACTAGCCTAGAGACCCACCGGTTGGTCGGGCTAGGAAGTCGCGAAACCGCGCGGGCCGCACCGTCGCGCTCGCGACCGGCGATCACCGGTAGTTGACGAACTGCAGCGCCACGTCCAGGTCGGCCTGCTTCAGCAGCGCTTGGACGGCCTGCAGGTCGTCGCGCTTTTTGCTGGTGACCCGGATCTCGTCGCCCTGGATCTGGGTCTTGACGGACTTGGGGCCGTCGTCGCGGATCAGCTTGGTGATCTTCTTGGCGTTCTCGCTGCTGATGCCCTGCTTGAGCGAGCCGCTGACCTTGTAGGTCTTGCCGGAGGCCTGGGGCTCGCCGGCGTCGAAGGCCTTCATGGAGATGTCCCGGCGGATCAGCTTCTCCTTGAAGACGTCGACGGCCGCCTTGACGCGTTCCTCGGTGGACGACGTCAGCTCGATAGCCTCGTCGCCCTTCCAGGCGATCGTGGTGTCGGTGCCGCGGAAGTCGAACCGCGTGGCCAGCTCCTTTGCGGCCTGGTTGAGCGCGTTGTCGACCTCCTGGCGATCCACTTTGCTGACGATGTCGAACGATGAGTCCGCCATGCATTCCGTCCCTTCATCCGGTGATAGGCGTTTGTGCTTTGTCTACTCGCTCGTTGTAACCTGTCTGGCGGCAGGTTGCCCGAGCGGCCAATGGGAGCGGACTGTAAATCCGTCGCGAAAGCTTCACAGGTTCGAATCCTGTACCTGCCACCACAGTTTTTGGTAGGCCCGCGCGCCGTCGCACACCGTGAATTTCGGTTTGCCGGGGCGCAGTCGTGTGGCGCACCGCGCGGTCGTTCCGCCCGCCGCGATTCCCGGTCGCCCGGCCGGCCGACCAGGGGCCGGCGGCGACGTTGTGCGACACGTGCGCAATTTCTACAAATTGGTTGTAAAAATTTGCGCCACGTCGGTGTGGCGGGCCCCGGGGCGGGTATCGCTGTGAGAGCGCGATTTGTAGGGGGCGACATGTCTATCAGTCCCGCCACACTCTCAATACTCCGCGAGTGCCGCACGGCACTGGCGACGGCGCGCGAATCGGCCCTCGCCGCGCAGGCCGGCCTGGCCGGCGTCCGCAAGGCCCGCGCCGCCGAGCTGGCCGAGAAGATCGCCGATGCCATCGCCTTCGCCGACCGGCTCTGCTTCGTCGTCCAATGCGACCTGCGCGCCGGGCAGTGACCTTCGAGCGTCAACGCCAAGCCAGGCACCCTCCCGGTTCGACTCCTCCAACCCATCGACCGGGAGGGTGTCTTCTGCCCAACCAGGACAGCGTGTTTCAGGCCGGATGCAGGCTGACGGGCACCCCCGAGTAGCGCACCATGCCGGTCACCACGTCGATGTCGTCCTTGTTGGTCAGGCGGTTGACGTTGGCCGCGTGGTGGCCGTGCGGGATCGACACCGCCCCGCGCCGAATGGAGTCGTCGACCTTGGCGATGCCGGTCAGTTCGCCGTTCGCGCTGCGCACCGTCACCTTCTGCCCGTCGGCGACACCCGCGGCGGCGCCGTCCTCGGGGTGGATGAGAACCTCGGGGGCTTCGCCGAGAAAATCCAGCTGCCCGTTGAGCTTTCGGCGCTGCCGGCGCGGCACCAGCACCAGCGGCGCGGGCGGTTTTAGGCCCGCGAGTTGGTCCACCAGCAGCGGCGGCGCCAGCCGCCAGCCGCCCATCCGCGCGACGTGCTCGTCGACCCAGGCCGCGGGCAGCTCGCGCGGGGCCTCGGCCCAACCCACCGCCGCCACCTCGTCGAATCCCGTTCGGGCGCCGGCCAACAGGACGGCGAGCACGTCGTCGTCGGTGCTGGTGTCGGGATCGCCGAGATTGCCGAGCTCGTAGCCGAGCCGGCGGCCGAGTTCGGCGAACACCCACCACATCGAGCGGCGTTCGCCGACCGGCTCGACGACGGCCGGGCTGTATTGCACGGACACATGCGAACTCAGGATGTCGTGGATGGTGATGTCGGGGCGTTCCAGCGGGTCCTTGGTGGGCAGGACGTGGGTGGCCAGCTCGGTGGTCTCGTTGTTGATGATCTCGGTGGTCGCGAACACCTCGAGGATCTGTAGGGCCGGAATCAGCTTGCCGGTCTCGGGGAACGAGGTGACCAGGCTGCCGCCGACGTTGATCAGGGCGCGGATGTTGCCCGCGGCGATCTCGTCGGGCAGCGCCGCGCAGGGCCACTCGTTGATGAACGCCTGCGCCTCGGGGCGGCTGCGCGGTCCCGGACCGAAGGATCCCTCGATCGGCGTGACGGGCAAAAACTCGCCGAAAGTCTCGAGCTGGTAGGCGAATCCGGGGTGAAACCACGTCCCGCCGGGCCGGTTCATCGCGCCGGTGAGGATCATCAGCACCCAGGCGAGCCACTGCGTGACGTTGGCGCGCTCGGCGGTCATCGTGACGCCGGTGCCGGTTTCGACCGCAACGCACTTGGCGGCCCGCACGCCCGCGCACAACCGGGTCAGGTCGGCCTCGGCGACATCGGCCAGCTTCGCGGTGTGCTCGAGCGTGAACGGCTCGACCGCGCGCGCCAGCTCGTCGATGCCCTGCACGGGGACGTCGGATTTCATTCCGTCGCGCAGGATCTCGCGCACCAGGTAGGCGAGGACGGCGTGGTCGGTGCTGGGCCGCGGCGCCAGATGGGCGGTGGCCAGCCGGGCGGTCTCGGTGCGGCGGGGATCGATCACCCACACCTGCCCGCGCCGCGCGATCTCGCGCACCGTGCCGGTCGGATTGGGCATCGAGATCGCATGTCCATGCGAGACAACGGGATTGACGCCGACGAGCATCAGGAAGTCGGCGTTGTCCAGGTCGGTCCGGCCCGATAGCCCCATGAATCCGCCGACCAGATCCGAGACCAAAGGCTTGGCGGTGCCGTCGATGGTCAAGGGGCTGAACTTGGCCGGTGTGCCAATCGCGGCGTGCAGCGCCTCGGCCATGCGGAAGCCGGCGCTTTCCATGGTGGAGAAGTAGAACGCGACCGATTGCGGCCCGTGCCGGTCGATGATGTCCTTCAGCCGCGTGCCCAGGTCGTCGAGGCAGGCGTCCCACGTGGTGTCGCGCAGGCGGCCGTCCGCCCGCATCCTCGGGCGTTCGAGCCGGTCGGGGTGGTGGTGCAGCTGCGGCAGGGCGCGGCCCTTCGGGCAGGTGTAACCGCGGGAAAAGGGATGGTCCTGATCGCCGCGAACGCGGAGCACCTCGTCACCCTCGACGTCGACGAGGATGCCGCAGACGGAGGTGCAGACGCGGCAGAAGCTACGCACCGTTTGCATACTTGGGCAACGTACTCTCGCAATTCGAGAACGCCTATCGCATTTTCGAGAATGACGGCACATTTTCGGCCAATGGCGCTCTCCGGCAAACGCCCGTGGTTAGGCGGCCCCTAGTTAGGATCCACCGGTGACCGATACGACCACCCCGCCGGTGGCGGACGAATCCGAGGACCGGCCGCCAATACCGCTGCGCACCCGTGGCCGCTGGCTGCGATGGGGGCTGCTGTCGGTGTGGGGCCCCGGCCTGGTGGTGATGCTGGCCGACACCGATGCCGGGTCGCTGATCACCGCGTCGCAGTCCGGCGCCCAGTGGGGCTACCGGATGGTGCTGCCGCAGCTGATCCTGATGCCGGTGCTCTACGTCGTGCAGGAAATGACCGTGCGGCTGGGCATCGTCACCGGGCGCGGCCACGGCTCGCTGATCCGGGAGCGGTTCGGCCGCGGCTGGGCGTGGCTGTCGGCGTTCACCCTGTTCGCCTCGGCGATCGGGGCGTTGCTCACGGAGTTCGCCGGGGTGGCAGGGGTGGGTGAACTCTTCGGCGTCTCGCGCTGGGTGAGCATTCCGGTCGCGACCGTCGCGCTGCTGGCGCTGGCCCTGACCGGTAGCTACCGGCGCGTCGAGCGCATCGGCCTGGTCGTCGGCGCCGCCGAACTGGCCTTCCTGGTGGCGATGGTCATGGCCCGGCCCGACCCCAGAGCCCTGGTGGACGGGTTGTCGTCGATGCCGCTGGGCAACTCGTCATACCTGCTACTGGTCGCGGCCAACGTCGGCGCGGTCATCATGCCGTGGATGATCTTCTACCAGCAGGGAGCGGTGGTCGATAAGCGCCTGTCGGAGAACACGATTCGCCAGGCCCGTTACGACACCGCCTTCGGCGCGGTGCTGACCCAGCTGATCATGATCGCGGTGGTGGTCACCATGGCGTCCACCATTGGGACGAGCGGCGCGCACGGCGGCGGCGCGGAACTGGAGACCGTCGGCCAGATCGCCCAGTCGCTCACGCCCTACCTCGGCCGGGTCGGCGGGACGGTGCTGTTCGGGCTCGGCATGCTGGGCGCGGCGCTGGTGGCCGCGATCGTCGCCTCGCTCGCGGGCGCGTGGGGGCTCGCGGAGGTGTTCGGCTGGAAGCACACGCTCAACGAGCGGCCCAACCGCGCCACCGCCAGGTTCTACATCACGTATTCGCTGGCGCACATCGTGGGCGCGGTGCTGGTGCTGGCCAGCGTCGACCTGGTCAATCTGGCCGTCGACGTCGAAGTCATGAACGCGTTGCTGCTGCCCATCGTGCTGGGCCTGCTGCTGGCGCTGGAAGCCAGGGCCCTGCCCGAGCAGTGGCGCATGCGCGGGCTGCACAAATACGTCACCCGCGCGCTGTGCTTCGTGACCATCGGGTTCGGCCTGTACATGGTTCCGCAGGCCCTCGGCTGGACCTGACCGCGGGCGACCGTCAGAACCAGGGCCCGGGGTAGTGGCCGTCCTGGTCTTGCACCATGACGATCTCCTTGCACTCGCCGTTGGACGACGGCGCGGTCTCGCCGCGGCACACCAGCGTCCATCCGGATATCCGCTCGAAGGGGCGTGTCGACCAGCCGGACGCGACGGGATCCGTTGCAGGAAGGGCGATGACCGAGAACGTGCCGCCGCTGCCGGTGAGGTAGAGGTGGTCTTCGAAGAACGCCAGCTTCGAAATCGACATCTTCTTGGCGTCGTCGCGGCTTTTGAGCAAGTCCCACTGTTGGCTGCGCAGGTTCCACACCCCGAACCCGAACGAGGAGTTCTCCGAATTGTGCCCGTCGACAAACAGTTTCCCGTCGGACAGGGCCGCGCTCAGCCCGCCGCCGGAGACCCGGTCCGAATCGCCGATCTTGATGAGGGATTTGGCGTTGAGGTCATAGAACATCGTGGAGACGGCCGGTGGGTTGCGCGACTCCCGGTGGGTGATCTTCACCAGTTTGTCTGGGCCGTCGGCCAATTCGGCGTCCACGGATTGCGCGTCGTCGTCCTGGTAGATCGCCTCCCCGTTCGGGCGGCGGAGCTCGGCCCCCGAGGCCTTGCCGGGATCGGCGTCGCGGGGGAACGCAATGACGTCCTGCCAAACCCGGGCGGGCTGGGGATCGTCCCACATGATCGACAGGTCGGCGCCGGACAGGACCACGGTTCGGGGCGGCGACGCGGGGGCGTGCCCGTCGGTGAAGGCGTTCACCCACGCCACGCCCGAGGCGGTCGGGGCCAGTCCCCATTCCTTCGGCGCGGCCAACCTCAGGCCGGGGATCGGCGGCTGCAGTTCTTTGGTGGCGACCTGGTGGCCCGAGGACCAGTCGTAGGAATACGCGGTGGTCCTTGATATTTCGGGCGCCGGGGCCTGGGCGGGCTTGACGGTGGTGACCACGTAGACGACCTTGAGGTCGGCGGCGGCGCCGGTCAGCGCGCACATGGCGCCGGTGAGGTTCTCGCCGGCGGCGATCGTGGGGATGGCCGGCGCGACGTACTGTCCCGTCTTCGGGTCGAAGATCTTCGGCCGGATGTCGTCGAGTGCGGATTTGCCGGCCGAAAAGGTCTGCGGGCAGCCGAAATACGCCGTGCCGCCGTAGCTCTTCCAGTCCTTTTCCAGCGGGCCCGTGATCGGGGCGGGTCCCGCACGGGTGGTCGTTTTCGACGCCGACGTCGGCGCGGTGGGGGTCAGCGGGGGCGCCGACACGGTTTCCGAGCAGGACGACAGCGCCAGGCAGGCGACCGCGGCGGCCGCCGGTCCCCAGGTTGCGCGCATCGAAAACCCCCGTGAAGTTCGTGTAACCCCCGCAGCGTAAGGCCGCCCCGCCGCCACCGCGACTTGGCGGATTGCCAACGGCGTCGCGTTGGGTGTGAAGCCTTGGCTTTGACTGTGAAGCCACGGCGGCCGCGCTCGGGGTGGTTTCAAGGTTTGGTTGCAACAGTGGTTTGTGGCGGGTTTGACAGTAGCCGGTTGAGGACTTGGGCGGGGCTGTCCCAGCCGAAGCGTTTGCGTGGGCGTTCGTTGAGTTCAGCGGCGACTTCGGCGAGGTAGTCGGCCGAGTGCACGGATAAGTCGGTGCCTTTCGGAAAGTATTGGCGCAATAGGCCATTGGTGTTTTCGTTGCTGCCGCGCTGCCAGGGTGAGTGTGGATCGCAAAAGTAGATGTCGATGCCGGCGTCGATACTGATGCGGGCATGGCGCAACATTTCGTGGCCTTGGTCCCAGGTCAGCGAGCGCCGCAATGCCTGGGGCAGGGTTTTGATGGTGGCGATCATCGCATCAGCCACCGTCTCAGGGTCGCGACGGGCGGGCAGGTGCAGCAGTTGCACGAACCCGGTGGAACGTTCGACCAGGGTGCCGATCTGAGAGTGTTGATTTTTGCCCAGGATTAAGTCACCCTCCCAGTGCCCGGGCACCGCGCGGTCAGCGGCCTCAGCGGGCCGCTCACTGATGTTGACCATGCCCGGAATTCGGCCGCAGCCGCTACGGGCGCCGACTCTGGCCCGTGGCTTGCGCAATGCCCGCCCGGTCCGCAAACACTTAGTCAGCTCGCGGCGTAGCTCCCCGCGTCCTTGCACGTAGAGCGCCTTGTAGATGGTTTCGTGGGACACCTGCATCTCCGGGCGGTCGGAATACGTCGTGGCCAACATCCCGGCAATCTGCTCCGGGCTGTACTTCTTGACCAACCACGCTTGCACCTGATCACGCAACGCAGGGCAGCGACCCAGCTTGCCGATCTTGGGCCGGCGCGCTCGCTGCTCGCTGCGAAGCTGAGCAATCCGCGCCGAATAGCCCGATTTCGCATCCACGCCCGCTCGGCGGGCTCCGAAGCGGTAACGAGAACGATAACGGCCCACATACCCCCGCATGACGCCGTTGTTGGCGATCTCGCGCATGACTGTCGACGGGGCCCGGCCCAACCGGGCTGCCATCGAGCGAATCGATTCGCCCTGAGCGGCGCCGATCATGATCTGTTCACGCTCATCAGCCGACAACCGCGGCCGTTTCTGCCCCTGAGGGGCTAACCATCGCGGATTCACACCACCAAACCTGCGAAACCACTTGCCGCCGCACGTCGCCGACACGCCGACCGCAACCCCGGCGTCCTCCGAGGACACCCCGGACGCGATCAACTCCCAATACCGGCGCTGCACCGACAACAACTGAGGCTGACCCGTCATCAACACCCCTAACTACGAAGTGTTGCAATCACCCCTTGAGCCCAAGCGGCGTGTCGTCGCCCTCAGCGCACAGTCAAAGCCGTGGATTCACACCCGAATCCGCGAGCTCACACCCGAATCCCTGAGCGGCGCCGGATGCCTAGCGGTCGAACTCCAGCGGCAGGCTCAGCGGGCCGCTCAGCGTTCCCATCGGCTTCCACGGAGCCGGGCCGGCGATGCGCGGATTGCGCAGGCGGGCGGTCAAGACGGTCAGCGCCTCGGCGATCTCGCGCCTGGCCAGATTGGCGCCCAGGCAGTAATGCGCGCCGCCGCCGAACGTCAGGATCGGCGGGGCGCCCTCGCGGGTGATGTCGACGCGGTCCGGGTCGTCGTAGACGGTGGGGTCGCGGTTCGCCGCCCCGGTGTTGAGCAGGACCATCGTGCCGGCGGGAAACACGTAGCCGTCGACCTCGGCGTCCTCGGCCACCAGCCGCAGCGTCCCGCACACGATCGGCGAGTGCCGCATGGTCTCCTCGACCGCGCGCATCGCCAACTCGGGTCGCCGGCGCAGCAGCTCCCACTGTTCCGGGTGCTCGCACAGCAGGTGCACCGACGCGGCGACCTGGTTGCGGGTGGTGTCCGTCCCCGCCAGCAGCAGCCCCCCGGCCAGCATGCGCAGTTCGGCCGCGTCGAGGCGGTCGCCCTCGTCCTCGGCGCGGATCAGGTCGGACAGCAGGTCGTCAGTCAGGCTGCGGCGGCGCCCGGCGACCATCTCGTCGACATAGGCGTCGAGTTGGCGCCACGCGCGCATTACGACGGGCTCCACTTCGGTCAGGTCGGCGGTGAAGCTGAACGCCTTGAACACGTCGTCCGCCCACAGCGAGAACCGTTGCCAGTCCTCGCGGGGCGCCCCGAGCAGCGCGCAGATGATCGGCACGGGATACGGGCGCGCGATGTCGGTGACGACGTCGCAGCGCCCGGCGCCGGCGACCCGATCGACCAGTTCGTTGAGCACGCCGACCATGGTGTCGTGCAGGCGCAGGGTGGCCTTCGGCGTGAACGCCTTGGAGGTCAGGCTGCGCAGCCGGTGGTGCGCGTCGCCCTCGAGGCACAGCAGGCTGTTGACCACCTTGTCCCACAGCGGGCCCGAAGTGATGCCCTGGACAAGGAGATTCAGGCCGGGCGGGATCTGGAACCGCGTGTCCCGCAGGACGGACCGGACCATGTGGTACCCGAGCACCTCGGGGCCGTGCGGCCCCAGTGCGACGGGCGCGTGTCGTTGCGCCTCCCGCAGGCGCGGGTAGACCTCCGCGGGTGTTTCGTCGTCACGGTAGGACAGAGTGGGCAGGTCGGCGTCGAAAACGCTTGGGGGAGCGGCACCGACGGTCATGACGGTCTCCTCATCGATCCCCCACCAGCTGCGGACGACTCCCAGACAATGTATGGCCACCCCGGGGCGCTGTCAACGATATCGATCCGCGCATCGGCGAAACGCCATACACCAGCGAGAAAATGCATTGCCGCGACGCGGGGGCGACGCCGCTCAATCCTGCGCGCGCAGCCGCACCATCCGCGTCGTCGACGTCTCGTCCAGCTCGACGATGTCGGAACGCGACCGCAAAAAATCGCTGAATGACCGGAAACCCAAAGACCTTTCGCTGAACGACGGATCCATGCGCCGCATCTGCGCCTTCACCGCGGAGTTGTGCAGCCAGTCGACGTCGTCTTTCTCCAGGCCGATCTGTAGCGCGCGCGTCAGCAGCGCGGTGGCGGCGGCCTGCGCGTCGGGCGGCTCGGGCTCCTCGGCCTGTGCCGCCTTGGTGCGCCCGCCGCGCCGCTTCGGCGGGGCGGTGTCGGCCGGCCCGGGCTCGCGGTCGAGCGCGGGAACCCCCGGCAGCGCGTCGTACACGACGAACTCCTCGCACGCGGCCGCCAGCGCCCGGCTCGACGCCCCGGCCACCCCGATGCCCACCACGTACCGGCCCAGCCTCTTACAGCGCTGGGCCAGCGGGATGTAGTCGGAGTCGCCGGCCACGATCACCACGTGGGTCAGGTCGGGCAGCCGGAACATGTCCTCGACCGCGTCGACGGCCAGCCGGATGTCGGCGCCGTTCTTGCCGTAGGCCGCCGCGGGGAACAGCTGCACCAGGTCGACCGCGCGGGCCACCAGCTGCCCGCGGTATCCGGCGTTGATATCCGCCGACCAGTCCGCATAGGCGCGGGTGAGCACCAGGGTCCCGAACGACGACGCGTAGTCGAGGATGGCGCCGACGTCGACCGTCGCCTGGCCCAACCGTTCGGAATGCTGCTCGAGCCCCTTGGCCTTGTCCTTCTGAAACGAGTTTCGCCCGTGTATCTGGTCGTACCGCGAGATCACGATGTTGTCGAAGTCGAGGTAGACGGCCACGCGGGCCGCAACCGGTTCGGTCATGCCCTTGATCATTGCTCAACGGGCGGGCATTTGCCCTGCCCGCGTCGTCAGCAGGGCCAAAGCGGGTACACAGCCCGAATGAGTGACATGAAGTTTCTCGAGTTACATGGGGATCGCATCGCCTATCGCGACGAGGGTGATGGCGAAGCGTTGCTGCTGATCCACGGTATGGCGGGGAGTTCGGAGACCTGGCGATCCGTGATACCGCAGCTGTCGAAGAAGTTCCGGATCGTCGCGCCCGACCTGTTGGGCCACGGCCAGTCCGCGAAGCCCCGCACCGACTACTCGCTGGGCGCGTTTGCGGTCTGGCTTCGTGATTTCCTCGACGAACTCGGTGTCAGCCAGGCCACCGTGGTCGGTCATTCGCTCGGCGGC
This sequence comes from Mycobacterium sp. 3-98, assembly GCF_035918355.1. NCBI lineage: Bacteria > Bacillati > Actinomycetota > Actinomycetes > Mycobacteriales > Mycobacteriaceae > Mycobacterium > Mycobacterium sp. 3-98. The sequence goes on from NZ_CP142360.1 coordinate 1,215,104, forward strand.
GGTGTCGCCATGCAGTTCGTCTATCAGCACCCCGACTACGCCAAGCGGTTGATCCTGATCAGCAGCGGCGGCCTGGGTCCCGACGTGGGATGGGTGCTGCGGCTGCTCTCGGCCCCCGGGGCGGAGCTGGTGTTGCCGATCATCGCGCCCACGCCCGTCCTGTCCGTCGGCAACAAGCTCAGGTCCTGGTTGAAAAGCGCGGGCATCCAGTCGCCGCGCGGGGCCGAGCTGTGGAGCGCCTACTCGTCGTTGTCCGACGGTGAGACGCGCCAGTCGTTCCTGCGGACGCTGAGGTCGGTGGTCGACTACCGGGGCCAGGCGGTCAGCGCGCTCAACAGACTCTCGCTGCGTGAGGACTTGCCGGTCATGGCGATCTGGGGGAGCGCGATGGCATCATCCCCGTCGATCACGCGTACGCCGCGCACAAGGCTCGCACCGACGCCAGGCTCGAAATCCTGCCCGACGTCGGTCATTTCGCGCAGGTGGAGGCGCCGAACCAGGTGGTGGAGCTGATCGAGGACTTCATCGCCACGGGCGAGCGCCGCGACACACAAAGTCCGCAGCCGAGCGTGTGATCGGTGGCTAGATGCCGTAGTCGGGCAGCTCGAAGTCGTCGCGCACGTCGCGCGCGAGAAGCCGTGTCATCGGGGCGAAATTCATGGTGCGCAGCGCCAGGTCGCGGAAGCACAGCCCGAATCGGGTCCGGGTGGCGAAGAACCCGATGAACCGCGCCGCGCCGGCCTGCTTGCCCTCGATGAAGGGACGCAGCCGCGTCTCGTAGGCGTCGAACGCGCGGCGATGGTCGCCGCCGGCGCGCCCGAGTTCGCCGGCCAGCACGTAGGCCTCGGCGATCGCCAGGCCGGTGCCCTCACCGCCGAGCAGCGAAATGCAGCCGGCCGCATCCCCGATGAGCAGCACGCGCCCCCGCGACCAGCGGTTCATGTGGATCTGGCTGACGACGTCGAAGTAGAGGTCGTCAACGTCGTCGAGCGCGGCCAGCATGTCGTGGGCTTCCCAGCCGCAGTCGGCAAAGGTGTTGCGCAGCTGGTCTTTCGGCGGTGTGTCGGTGTCGTCGTGGTCGGCGCGGAAGATGAACAGGAACGTGGTGCGGTCGCCGCGCAGCGCGAAACGCGCCAATTGGCGGCCGGGTTCGGCATAGGTGACGTAGGCCAGCTCGTCGCGCGGCCGGTAACCGTCGACCACGCAGGCCGCCACCTTGCAGCCCAGATAGCGCTCGAATTCTCGTTCGGGCCCGAAGACCAGGCGGCGCACGTTGGAGTGCAGCCCGTCGGCGCCGATCAGCAGGTCGAAATCGCGCGCGCCGCCGCGCTCGAACCCGAGTCGGACCCCGTCGTCGCGCTCGTCGACGAACGAGATGCTGTCGCCGAAGACCGTTTCGACCTCGTCCTCGATGGTGGCGTAGATCGCCGCGGCCAGATCGCCGCGCGGCAGGCTGGTGAAGTCGGCGCCGAGCAGGCGGCGAAAGACGTCGACGTCCACGTCCGCCTTGATCTCGCCGCGCGGGCCGACCGAGCGGAGCCGTTCCATCTCGTATCCGGCGGCGCGGATCGGCCCTTCGATGCCCATCCGCATGGCCACCTGGTAGCCCACGCCCCAGAAGTCGATCATGTAGCCGCCGGTGCGCAGGTGCGGCGCCTGCTCGATCAGCGTCGGCGTGTGGCCGGTCCGATGCAGCCAGTGGGCGAGCGCCGCCCCGGCCACGCCGGCACCGCTGATGGCGATCCTCATGAGGCGACCGGGTGGCCGCCTCGGTAATCGACGGGCCAGTGCTTGATGCCGTTGATGAATGACGACCGCAGGCGCTCCGGATTTCCCAGCGGGGCCAGGTCGGGCAGCCGGTCGGCCAGCGCGTTGAACATCACATCGATCGTCATGCGGGCCAGGTTGGCGCCGATGCAGTAGTGCGCCCCGGTGCCGCCGAAACCGAGGTGCGGGTTGGGGCTGCGCAGGATGTCGAAGGTGAACGGGTCGTCGAAGACCTCTTCGTCGAAGTTGGCCGAGCGGTAGAACAGCACCACCCGCTGACCTTCTCTGATGGCCACACCGCCGAGTTCGGTGTCCTCGCGCGCGGTGCGCTGAAACGCGGTGATCGGTGTGGCCCAACGGATTATCTCGTCGGCCGCGGTCTTGGGTCGCCGCGCCTTGAACAGCTCCCACTGGACCGGATAGTCGGTGAAGGCCATCATTCCCTGCGTGATCGAGTTGCGCGTGGTCTCGTTTCCCGCGACGGCCAGCGTGACCACGAACATGCCGAACTCGGCCTCCGACAGGCGCTGGCCGTCGGCATCGGCCTGAATCAGGGTGGTGACGATATCGTCGCCAGGTTCTTCGGCCTTGCGCGCCGCCAATTGCATGGCGTACCACATCAATTCGCCGGCCGAGGTCAGCGCGTCGTTGCCGGCGAATTCCGGATCGTCGCTGCCGATCATGTTGTTGGTCCAGTCGAACAGCTTGTCGTAGTCCTCATGCGGAACCCCGAGCAGCGCGGAGATGGCCTGCAGCGGCAACTCGCAGGCCACCTGGCGGACGAAGTCGCCCGACCCCGCCGCCGCGGCCTCGGTGACGATGCACCGGGCCCGCTCGGACAGTTCGGCGCGCAGCCGCTCGACCGCGCGCGGTGTAAAGGCCCGCGACACGATCCTGCGCAACCGGCTGTGCTCGGGGTCGTCCATCATGATCATCGACGCCCGGCCCGCCTCAATCTGCCCGGCCGCCAAGTCTTCCCGGTAACGCGGCACGATCGACTTGGCGGCCGACGAGAACACGTCGCTGCGCAGCGAGACGTCGCGGATGTCGCGATGCTTGGTCACCGCCCAGTAGCCGCCGTCGCCGAACCCGCCCTTATCCGGCGCCTGCTCGTTCCACCAGACCGGTTCGGTGGCGCGCAGTTCGGCGAACTCCCGCACCGGCAGCCGGTGCGCGTAGATGTCGGGATCGGTGAAATCAAAGCCCGGCGGGAGGTTCGGTGTGGCCATGGGATTTCTCCTCGGCTGTGGCTACGGACCGCGGCGGTCAGCACGATGGTAGCCGCGGCCGCGCGCGATCGGTAGCAAAGCGCCTCAGCGTGACGCGGGCTCGGCCGTCCGCACGCGTTCGCGTCCACCGAGGTTGGTGGCGGCGGTGATGACGGCCCGCTCGATCTGGCGAAGGGCGTGCACCGCGGTGAGGTACCGCCGGGTCTCGGGCCGCGGCTCGGCGCCGTGGCCGTCGCCGTCCTGTTGTCGCGCCAGGGTTTCCGCGGCGTCGAGGTCGTCGGCCGCCGAGACCAGGGTCGGTGCGTGACCCCCCTCGATGGCCTCCTGCAACGCCTCGATGTTGCGTCGCGTCTGGGCGGCGGCCGCCGAAAACGCCTGCGCCAGTTTCGGGGCCGGCGGCGGTGACCCGACGGGGTCCCGATACTGCTCGCTGCTGCGTGCCAGGCTGCGGCCGTATTGGTCACACGCGGTGAAGATGCCCAGGGCGCGGCGGATGCTGCGCCGCCCCGCGAGTCCGGCGACGCCCGCCAACAGCGGCTTGGCGGTGACCCGGAACTGCTGCAGATCCCGATCGACCTGACGCGCCTGCTCGGACGGGCTGGCGCCGCCCTCTCCGCACATGGTGGCGGCGCACACCTCGATCAGCGCCGACAGGCTCGTCAGGAAGGTGCGGGTGTCGGCGCGGATCGCGGTTCTGGTGTTCGTCGGCAACACGACGACGGCCACCGTCGCCCCGATGACGGCGCCGATCGCGGTCTCTTCGATCCGCAGCATGAGCACGCCGAAGGAGAACTGGCCGAGCAGGCCGTACAGCAGCGCCAGCATCGTGGTGATCCAGAAGGTCATCAGGCTGTAGGTGACCGTCATGAAATAGAAGGCGCAGAACAGACACACGAAAATGCCGGCGAGAGCGCCAATTTCGTGGCCGGTCAGCAGCGTGGCCACCAGCACGCCGGCGGGCACGCCGAGCAGGGTGCCGAGCAGGCGTTGCCAGCCCTTGGTCAGGGTTTCGCCCCACGAGTTGGTGCCGGCGAAGATCACGAACGCGGCGATCACCGCCCAATACCACCGGTCCGGCGAGACCAGCTCCCCGGTGACGATGGCCAGCGAGGCGGCGATACAGACCTGGATGGCTTGCCGGGTGGTCGGCAGCAGCCCGCCGGGGCGTGCCTCGTCGGCGGCCCCCTCCGGCGCGGCGCGCTCGTCGGCCGCCGGCCGCTCGCCGCCGGTTTCGTCAAGGGGGGCGCCGGCGGCCATCCGATCGACGATCGCCCGCACGTCGGACGTCGCCCCCGCGGCGTTGATGATCGCCAGGGCGAGGCGGCGGACCGCGGTGGCGCCCGGGTCGTCCTCGGCCGCGGCTCCAGCCTCGGGCAGCTCGTCCAGCAGCCGTTGCGCGCGGGCGGCCGCCCGCCGCAGCCCCTCGGGTTCGGGCAGGCGGATCGCGCGGGCCAGCTGCGAGAGCGCGTCGACGAGCGCGACCCGCGTGCCGATCGGGATGGATTCCGGGGCCTCACCCGCCACGGCGGCGGCCCGCCGACCGGCGGTGGCGACCCATTCGATGGCCAACTCGGCGTCCAGCAGCCAGGGGGCCAGCTGTTCGGCGGTGACGCCGGGCCACAGCGCGCCGGGATCGGCTTTGTCCTCGATCTGGCTCTGCACCAGCAGGGCGGTCTCGTTGAGCCGCGTGGTGCGCGCCCGCATGCGGCGGCGCCGCCGTTCGTCGAGGCGGCCCGTCCGCACCGCTTCGGCGGTGGTGTCGATGACGATCGCCATCCGCGCCCGCAGCGCCCGGATGGTGGCCCGCAGCACCCGCTCGGGGCGGTCGGGCAGCACGTAGGCGGTCATCACGTACGTGCACACCGTGCCCACCGCGACCGCCCCGATCATCCAGGGCAGCTCCGAGACGCGGGCCCGCAGATACAGCGTGAAGAAGTACGACATGAACGCGACCATCCCCAGCGCCCTGCCGCGCGCCCCGAAGCGGCGGATGTAGGCCGCGGTGAACACGATCAGCACGAAGACGGCATCGCTGGCCACCACGTGCGGGGCCAGCAGCGCGGCGGCGGTGATGGCCAGCGCGGCGGGAACGGGCAAGAGCGCCATGGTGATTCGTTGCTGGCGCGGGTCGGGCTCGTTGACTGACCGCGACGCGACCATGGTGATGACGACGCCCAGCAGCGCGACGGTCAGGGGTTGTCCCGTCGCCCTGGTGAGGACGAAAAGGACCAGCAGCGAAAGGCCCAGCGCGGCCGTTGTCCGAGTCGCCATCCGCAGCCGAAGCAAGCCCGGATCGGAGCCGATCACCCAGTTGCGGGCGCGTTCGTACAGGACAGTTATTCCGGTGACCGCCTCTCTATCGCGTACCCCCATGGTTACCCGAACCGGGTGCCGGCGACCAAGCTAGTCTTCGACATCGTGACTGCGCCGACGCGAGCGAAGCTGGCTGACGGCCGTGACCTGCTGTTCTTCTCGCTGCCCGGGCATCGTCCGGCGCCGGTCGAGGACCGCCGGTCCCTGCCGCCGCGTACGACCGAACAGTCGCAGTTGCGGTTCGACCGGACGACCGGGCAGTGGGTGATCGTCGCGGCGCTGCGCCAGGACCGCACCTACAAGCCGCCGCCCGACGCGTGCCCCCTGTGCCCGGGCCCGACCGGGCTGACCAGCGAGGTGCCCGCGCCCGACTACGACGTCGTCGTGTTCGAGAACCGCTTTCCCAGCCTGTCGGGCGCCGCGACGCCGCTTCCCGATCCCGGCGACGCCGACGGCTTCGTGTCGACCCCGGCGCCCGGGCGCTGCGAGGTGATCTGCTTTTCGGCCGATCACACCGGCTCCTTCGCGGCGTTGACGCCGGCACACGCGCGGCTGGTGGTCGATGCGTGGCGCCACCGCACGGCCGACCTGATGGCCGCGCCGGGCGTCGAGCAGGTGTTCTGCTTCGAGAACCGCGGTGAGGAGATCGGGGTCACCCTCACCCATCCGCACGGCCAGATTTACGGCTATCCCTACCTGACGCCGCGGACGGTCGCCATGCTGGAGCAGGCGCGGGCGCATCGAAACAAGCACGGCGGCAACCTGTTCGGTGATCTGCTGGCCCGCGAGGTCGCCGACGGTGGCCGCATCGTCGCGCGCAACGAGGTGTTCACCGCGTTCGTGCCCTTCGCCGCGCGCTGGCCGGTCGAGGTGCACATCTACCCGAACCGGTTCGTGCCCAACGTGATCGGCCTCGACGAGGACGAGCTGGACGGGTTCGTGGCCATCTACCTTGACGTGCTGCGGCGCTTCGACCGCATGTATTCCACACCGCTGCCCTACATTTCGGCGCTGCACCAGTATTCCGGGGCCGGGGTCCAGGCGGACGGGTACTTCCACGTCGAACTGATGTCCATCCGCCGCAGCGCGACCAAGCTCAAGTACCTGGCGGCCTCCGAATCGGCGATGGACGCCTTCATCGGTGACGTCACCCCCGAAAGCGTGGCGCAGCGGTTACGGGAACTGCGGTGACGGTGCGCTACGGCGCGCCGGGACGGATCAACCTGATCGGCGAGCACACCGACTACAACCTGGGTTTCTCGCTGCCGATCGCCTTGCCGCAGCGCACGGTGGCGACGTTCACGCCCGGCCCCGGCGACGCGATCACCGTGACCAGTGAGCGCGCGGACGCCCCGGTGCGCATTGCGCTCGGCACCGCCCCGGGGGAGGTGACCGGTTGGGCGGCCTACGTGGCCGGCGTGATCTGGGCGCTGCGCCAGGCGGATTACCCGGTGCCCGGCGGCACGATGTCGATCACCAGCGACGTGGAAATGGGCTCGGGCCTGTCCTCCTCGGCGGCCCTGGAATGCGCGGCGCTGGGGGCGATCGCCTCGGCCGCGGGCGTGCGCATCGACCGCAAGCACCAGGCCCGGCTCGCCCAGCGCGCCGAAAACGAGTACGTGGGCGCCCCAACGGGTTTGCTCGACCAGCTCGCCTCGCTGTTCGGCCGGCCGGCGACGGCGGTGCTGATCGACTTCGCCGACCTCGCCGTCACGCCGGTGGCTTTCGACCCCGACGCCGCCGGCGTCGCCCTGCTGCTGATCGACTCCCGGGAGCGCCACAGCCATGCCGGCGGCGACTACGCGGCGCGGCGCCAGTCGTGCGAGCGCGCCGCCGCCGACCTCGGGGCGTCGTCGCTGCGCGAGGTCGGCGATCGCGGGCCCGCCGACCTGGGCGCCGTGCGGGACCCGGTCGATGCCCGTCGCGCCCGCCACGTGCTGAGCGAGAACCAGCGGGTCATCGATTGCGTTGCGGCACTGGGCGATGGGAACTACGCCGAGGCCGGGCGGATCTTCACCGCCTCGCACGCCTCCATGCGTGAGGACTTCGACATCACCACCGAACGCATCGACCTGATCGCGGCGGCAGCGGTGCGCGCGGGCGCGCTGGGGGCCCGGATGACCGGCGGCGGATTCGGTGGCTGCGTGATCGCGCTGGTGCCGATCGCGCGCGCGGGGGCGGTCGCTGAGGCGGTGCGGCGCGCCGTGGTCGACGCCGGCTTCGAACAACCCGTCGTCACCCGGACCCGGGCGGCCGCCGGCGCGGGTTCGTGCCAGTGAGCGCGCCGAAAACTTACTCGCCCGGCAATTTCCTGATTTCCGCAGTGACCACCGGTCAGAAACTGTAACCTCACGGCCATGGGGGTATCTCACTCCTGCATGTGCAGTTCCGGATTTCCCGCCCGGGGGTCGGCGATCCATTCGAGATCGCCGATGCACGCTGTTACCGGTCCGCTTGCCGTCGACGCGAAAAACCCACCGTGGCTTGGGAATTAGACCGCCAGGCCGCGGCGATCGAGCGCGGTTTGGCCGGCGCCGTTCCGCAGCGGGCCGGCTGGTTCCGCTTCTACTTCGAGGGCCACCGCTGGGTATGGTCCGACCAGGTCCAGCGCATGCACGGTTACGAGCCCGGCACCGTGACCCCCACGACCGAGCTGGTGCTGTCGCACAAACACCCGGCGGACCGGCCCCAGGTGGTCGACGGCATCAACGACATGATCAGGCGCCGTCAGGCGTTCAGCGTGCGGCATCGCATCGTGGACACCCGCGGCCTCATCCACCACGTCATCGTGGTGGGCGACCGGTTCTGCGACGACAACGACGAGGTCGTCGGGACCCACGGCTTCTACATCGAAGTCACGCCGCCGCCCGCGCGCAACCGGGAGGATTCCATCAGCGCCAAGGTCGCCGAGATCGTCGGGCGCCGCGGCGTCATCGACCGCACCAAGGGGATGCTGATGCTGATCTACGGCATCGACGAGGACGCCGCCTTCACCATGCTCAAAACGCTGTCCCAATCGAAAAACACGAAGCTCGGGGTGCTGGCCCAACGCATCGCCGACGACTTCACCGCGCTGGGCAAGGAAGTCATCACCGCGCGTTCGCGCTTCGACCGGTGCCTGCGTGCCGCGCACCTGCGGGCGCCCGACCACCCCGCCGGCTGAGCGGCTAGCCGACCGGACTCAGCCGGACGGCCCCCAGGTGGAGCCGGTCGACCGCCTCGGCGAACTCATCGCGGGTCGGAATGCGGCGATCGCGGAACTTCAGCCCGATCATGCGCTGCGCGCGCGCCACGCCATACGACTCGGCGGCGCGCAGCAAGAGATCGGAGACCGCGGCCCGGTCGCGGATGAGCTCGCCGCGCATCGCCGTCGTCGTGCCGTCGTACACCACATCGACGGGGCCGCCGTCGCGGAAGTTCTGCTTCCACGGCGCGCCGGTCAGCGCGTAGAGCTGACCGTCAATCAGGTGCGCGCTCAACGGAACTGAGTACGGACGCCCCGACTTGCGCCCGGTGAAACTCAACACCATGAATTGCTTGCGCGCGGCGCCGGCAAAGGGGCTGCGCAGCAAAAGCCCCATCACCGGGTTGACGAGACGAAATAACGCCGACGGCGGATGCCCGGCATCGACCGCATATGACTGCTCTGCCATGCGTTTACCGTAGATCCCTGCGGCGCCGCACTACTTCTCAGCCGGTGATGGTGGTCTTTTCGTCGATGACCATGGCGGCGTCGATCAACGAGGCTTGATCGCTCTGAAGGCCATCGGCTTTGAGCAGGAGCACATAGACCGCCCCCTGCGCGGGGATCACCACCGTCTTCTGCGCCCTGACGCGGGTGTTGCCGTCCTTTTGGTAGGTACCGCCCAGCTGCCAGGCCTGGAAACCGCCGAGCGTGGACGCGGAACCAGCACCACCCTGGCCTTGGTATCCGGGCAGATTCTGCACCTCGCCCGGGGCGTATTGAAGGACCTTCGCCGGGTCGACGTTGCCGGTGAGCTTGGAGAACAGCGTCGCGATGGTGGGCGGATCGGAGGGATTGGCGGGCTGGCTTTGCACGATGCCGCCGTAGGAGGTGCCGGAGTCCTGGGTGAGTTGCCAGCCTGGGGGCACCGGCAGGTCGACGTTCGGACCGGGATCGCCGTGGTGGACGGGCGTCTGCGAGATGTTGTTGTCCTTGACGTAGTCGGCGATCGTGTAGTGGGCTTTCGCCGCCGGCGCCGCGCTGGTCTGCGACGAGGTCCCCGAGGAAGTGGACGTCGACGCCGACGTGGACGTAGTCGTTTTGTCAGCAGACTTGTGGTCGTGGCCGCAACCGACAAGCGCAAAACTCAGCGCCAAGGAGATGATTGCTAGAGGCAAGTGTTTCATTTATCCAGGCTTTCCCGAGAATTGGGCCGATACCAGCGCCAGCCACGCTGGATGACAGTAGCCGAAATGTGCCGCAAGTTTGCCGGTATCTTTTAGACATTTTGCTGCCTGTGCCGCGCCGGCCGCTCGTCAGTCAATTCATAGGGGAAACGCCACCGCAATGCGCCGCTGCGCGGTCGTATCGGAGTAAGAGACTTCTATGCGGTCACGAAGGGCGCTGATTGCGGTCATCGCGGCGTCGGCCGTCTTCATGACCTTCATCGCCGCCGCCCCGCCGAAGGGGTATGACGGCCCGCCCGTCTTCGTGGCCAATCCGGTCGACCACGTCGCGACGCTCATCGGCACCGGCACGGGCGGCGAGACGGTCGGCGAGATCAACAACTTTCCCGGCGCCACCGTGCCGTTCGGGATGGTGCAGTACTCGCCGGACACCGTCGGCAACTACGCCGGATACAACTACGACAACCCGCGCTCGACCGGGTTCAGCATGACCCACGCGTCGGTGGGATGCGCTGCGTTCGGCGACATCTCGATGCTTCCGGCCACCGGCGGCGTCGGCCCGCAACCCTGGAACGCCTGGGAGACGATCGCCCACGACGACACCGAGCAGGGCGTGCCCGGCTACTACGCCGTGCGGTTTCCCGACACCGGCGTGAGGGCCGAACTGACCGCCACCGCGCACACGGGCGTCGGGCGATTCAGTTACCCGCGCAACGGCCGCCCCGCCCTGTTGCAGGTCCGCTCGGGCTCGTCGTTGGCGGGAAACTCCCGCGCGACCATCCAGATCGGGGAGGACAACACCACCATCACCGGCTGGGCCACCAGCGGGGGGTTCTGCGACAAGCCGAACGCCTACACGGTGTATTTCGCCATGAAATTCAGCCGGCCCTTCACCTCCTTCGGATCCTGGGACGGCGCCACGGTCTACGCCGGTGCCCGCAGCGCGAACGCGCCGTACAGCGGCGGCTACGTCGAATTCCCGGCCGGCACGACGCTCGAGGTGCGCACCGCCATCTCCTACGTCGGCATCGAGGGCGCGCGGGCCAACCTGGCGGCCGAGGACGCCGCCGGCTTCGACGACGTGCGCACCGCCGCCTCGCGGGAATGGAACGCCGCGCTGTCCCGCATCTCGGTGGCCGGCCGGAATGTCGACGATCTGACCACCTTCTACACCTCCCTGTACCGATCCCTGTTGCACCCCAACATGTTCAACGACGCCGACGGGCGCTACGTCGGGTTCGACGGCGCTATCCACACCGTGGCCGCGGGCCACACCCAGTACGCCAACTTCTCCGACTGGGACACCTACCGGTGCCTGGCTGCGTTGCAGGCGCTGCTGTTTCCGGACCGCGCCAGCGACATGGCGCAATCGCTGGTCAACGACGCCCAGCAGAGTGGTTCGCTGCCGCGCTGGGCGTTCGCCAACGCCGCGACCGGCGAGATGACCGGGGACAGCGTGGTGCCGTTCATCGTCAGCCTGAACACGTTCGGGGCCAAGGACTTCGACGTCCGTGCCGCGTTGCGCTACATGGTGGACGGGGCGACCAAGGGCGGGGCGGGGCTGGCCGGTTACGTGGAGCGGCCGGGCATCGAGACCTACCTGCGGTTCGGTTATGCGCCGTTCACCCTGGTATTCGGCCGTAACGGCTGGATCGCCGACGCCTCGATCACGTTGGAGTGGTCGGTCGACGACTTCGCCATCTCCCGATTCGCCGACTCGCTCCGGGACGCCGCGACCGCCGCCGAATTCCAGAATCGGTCGCAGTACTGGCAGAACCTGTTCAATCCCACCACCCGATCCGTGGTGCCCCGCAGCTGGAGCGGGTTCTTCCGCCCCGGCCCCGCGGTCGTGGTGTCCCCGGAGAACTTCGGCCAGGTCGGGTACGACGAGGGCAACGCCGAGCAGTACGTCTGGTCGGTGCCGCACAACGTCGCGGGCCTGGTGACCGCCCTGGGCGGCCGCGCGGCCGTGGCCGACCGGCTCGATCGGTTCACCGAGAAGCTCAACGTCGGCCCCAACCAGCCCTACCTGTGGGCGGGCAACGAGCCGAGTTTCGGTGTGCCATGGCTATACAACTACATCGGGCAACCGTGGAAGACCCAGCGCACGGTCGACCGGGTGCGTGGACTGTTCGCGCCGACCGCCGACGGGGAGCCGGGCAACGACGACCTGGGCGCGCTGGCCGCCTGGTACGTGTGGGCGGCGCTGGGCGTGTACCCGGCCACCCCGGGCACGCCGATCCTCACCGTGGGCGCGCCGCTGTTCGACCGAATCGAAATCGCGCTGCCCGCAGGCAAATTCCTCCGGATCTCCGCGCCGGGCGCGTCGGGGCCGCACCACCTCAAATACATCAGCGGCCTGAAGGTCGACGGCCGGCCCACCGAGCACACGTCACTGCCGGAGACGATCATCACCACCGGCGGCACGCTGACGTTCTCGCTCGCCGCCTATCCCGACAAGCGTTGGGGCACATCCGAAGCGGACGCGCCGCCGTCGTTCGGGGCGGGCAGCTCGGCGTTGACCGTCAACGTCGCTCAACCCGTCGTGACGATCGCGCCGGGGCGCACGGGCACGGTCACCCTCGACGCGCAACGGATGATCGACGGCCGCGACGTCCCCGACGGCTACACGGTTTCCGGCACGTCCACCGACGCCGGGATCACCGTGGCGCCCACGCCCGGCCGCTTCGGCAACGGCGGATCGGCCGCGGTTTCCGTCCCGATCACGGTGGCGCAGTCGGTTCCCGAGGACTACCACCTGGTGTACTTGACCACCACGGCCGGCGAAAGCGCGCGCAGGTCAACGGTTCTGGTGGTCACGCAGGCCGAATCCGGCAACTCCTGACCGGGATTCCTCAGATCATCTCGTTGGTGGTCAACCAGCGCATCACCGGCCACCCGACGAACACCGGCAGCCAGCAGGTCAGCATCCGGTACAGCAGCACCGACGGCACACCGATCGCCGCCGGCACCCCGAAGGCGGCCAGGCCACCGATCAGCGCCGCCTCGACGGCACCGACGCCGCCGGGGGTCGGGGCGGCCGAGGCCAGCGTCCCACCGACCATCGTGACGACCGTGACGGCGACGAATGTCGTTCCCCCGCCGAAGGCTTCGATGCTGGCCCACAGCGCGAGCGCCGCGCCGAGGGTGGTGCCCGCGCAGCCCAGCAGGATCAGCGCCAGTCGCCGCGGCTCGCGGGCGAGCTTCACCAGGTCGCCGACCACCTCGTTCAGCTTCGGGCGCACCTCGGTGGACAGCCACCGCCGCAGCGTGGGCACGAACAAGAACGTCCCGATGATGCCCAGCGCCACACCCGCGATCAGGTACAGCAGGGTCGCGCTCGGCACGAAATGGGAGAGATTCATCGAGGCGCCGGCGGCGGCGCTGAACACGACCAGCAGCGCGATATGGGCGATCACCTGCACCGACTGCTGCAGCGCCACCGCCGCGGTCGCCCGCATGGCCGACAGGCCGCTCTTCTGCAGAAACCGCGTCGACAGCGCCAGCCCGCCGACCCCGGCGGGCGTGGTGGTCGCGGCAAAAGTGTTGGCCACCTGGGCGATTGACAGCGTCCAGAAGTTCACCATGCCGTCGGCGCAGGCCCACAGCGCCGCGGCCGCACCGACGTAGGTGAGTGCCGACACCAGCAGGCCCACCAGCGCCCACGACCAGTTCGCCGTCTTCAGCTCCGAGAAGAACGTCGGTGCCGTGCTGATGAAGGGATACGCGACATAGACCAGCGCGCCGAATAGCACCAGCTGGATCATCTGGCTGCGGGTGAAGCGGGTGATGGTTTGCGGCTTGATCTGATCGGCGCCGGTTTGGCGCTTCACCTCCGCGCGTGCGGCGGAGATGACCGTGCCGGCGTCCGGCACCGACCGCCGAATGAACCGCGGCACAGCGACTTTGGTGAGCCGGCGGGACGCCGACAAAATGGTGTCCGCGCCGAACACCTCGATCGCGGCGCGCACCGCGGACTTCGGGTCATACAGCGCCGACGCCGTCACCAGCAGCTGCGCGATATCCGACTGCAGCTGGGCATCGGTCGCGCCGTACTCGGCGCTGCCGAAGCTGCCGAACAACACCGCGCCGTCGTCGACGGTGATGTGCTGGCTGCGCAGATCGCCGTGGGCGATCTGGCGGTCGTTGAGGATCCGCAGCGCATCCCACAGCCGGACGACGGGCGTCGTCGCCGCGCAGCGGTCGATGGGCGTGCCCCGAGCGGGCTTGTGCGAGTGCAGCATCCATCCCCGGTCCAACGGGGCGAGGGCGACCGTCGCGGTGTTGGCCAGGCCGGCGTCACCGATGGCGATCGCCATCAACGCGCGATGCTCCACCGCGCGGCGCATCGACGTCACCAGGGGAGCGGTTTCGGTGTCGCGCAGCTTCAGCTTCCCCCACAGCTGGCGTAGCGCACCGCCGCTGCGCTGGTGCGGGCCGTACAGCTCGACCAGCGCGGTCCGGCCGGAATCGTCGTCGCCGTCGGCCGAAAGAATGAGCGGGCCACGCCCGGCCGGCCGGACCACAGTGAGCCGCGAGACGACGAAGCCGGCTTTGGCCATCGCGCGCACCGCGGCGTCCAGCGGCACCTCGAGCGCGGGGGTGCCGACCACCAGCACCACCAGCGCGCCGACCACCCACCCGACCGCCAGTCCCACCAGCGATCGCGCCGGAACGACGGCGCTGATCACCAGGTGGATCGGGACGAAGGCCCACAGCAGCGTCCACCACCAGTGCCGCCAGCGCGCCGGCAGCCAGGGCCCCGACACCGTCAGCACCGCCGCCAGCATCCCGATCCACCGCGGGTCGTCTAGCAGCTGTGCCGGCAGCGTGCTCAGCCGGTCGTGGACGTCGAAGTGCCACCGGGGCGCCGCCAGGCCGGTGCCGCTGATCGACAAGAGCACGATCGCGCTCAGCCCCGCGGTCGCGTAAGCGCCCAGCAGTTTCCACTGCCCGGCGACGATCAGGCCGATGAGGATCATGAACGGTAGGGCCACGATCGCCAGCCCGTACGCCAGGTACACCACGTCGGATTGGGTGGGGGACAGGACGCCGACGATCTGCGAGACGGATTTCTCCAGCGCGATCCACTGCGGGCGGGTGACCAACGAACCCGTGATCACGAGCGCCAAAAAGAGCGAGGCCAGGACGAGTCGCAGGATGTCGTTGGTCCGTCGGGTCAGTGGCTGCAGCAGGCTGCCGGAAACGGGGATGTCGCGCCCGTCAACTCGCATGTATCAACGATCCTTCGGATTCGCCCCTGCCGATGGGCTCGCCGACAAGTTAACTTTAATACCCGGCTCGGGGACAGCTGCCACTCATCCGCCGCGCGTAGGGTCGGGTACGTAGCCCTGCTAGCGAAGTGGGAAGGACGTGCGCGTGGCCAGGACCGACAACGACAGCTGGGAGATCACCGAGAGCGTAGGGGCGACCGCCCTGGGCGTGGCCGCCGCCCGCGCCGCGGAGACCCGCGGCGAGAACCCGTTGATCAGCGATCCGTTCGCCCAGGTCTTCCTCGACGCCGCCGGTGACGGCGTATGGAACTGGCATTCGGCGGGGCGACTACCTGACGCTGTCGTCGAAGCCGAACCGACGCTGCCGCTGCAGATGCAATCGATGGTCGGCTACATGGCCTCGCGCACCGCGTTTTTCGACCGGTTCTTCCTCGACGCGACGGCCGCCGGCATCCGGCAGGCGGTGATCTTGGCCGCCGGTCTGGACGCGCGGTCGTGGCGGTTGGCCTGGCCGGCGGGGACGACGGTCTACGAGCTCGACCAGCCCCGGGTGCTGGACTTCAAGGCGTCGACGCTCGCCGAGCACGGCGCGCAGCCCGCCTGTCACCGCGTCCCCGTCGCGGTGGACCTGCGCCAGGATTGGCCGGAAGCGTTGCGGCAGGCGGGTTTTGACGTCAGCGCGCCCAGCGTGTGGTCGGCCGAGGGGTTGATGCCCTATCTGCCGGCCGCGGCGCAGGAGCTGCTGTTCGAACGCATTCAGGGACTCACCGTCCCCGGCAGCCGGGTGGCCGTGGAGGCGCTGGGCCCCAAGTTCCTCGACCCCCAGCTTCGCGCGAGGCGCCGGGAGCGGATGGATCGCATCGCGGCGCTGATGGCCGAGGTCGATCCCGACCGGCAGGTGCCGAGGACCGACGAGCTGTGGTACTTCGAGGAGCGCGAGGACGTCGGCGAGTGGTTCGGCCGTCATGGCTGGGACGTGACGGTGACACCGTCCGACGAGTTGATGGCCGGCTATGGCCGAGCGGCGGCCAAGGAGGTGCGGGACTACGTGCCCGGGAACTTGTTCGTCGCGGCGCAGCGGGCGGCCGGCTAGCGGCGGTCGCGAGGTCGGCGAAGCCGTACGCAGCGGGCCGCGGCCATCAAGTTAGCACGGTTAAACCGTTGTGCTACTTCAGCTTATCCGTTGGCCGGTCGATTATCGCTTTCTCTCGACATCCGTTACAGATATGCCATCGGCCCGGTCACGCGGTTGTACAGGTTCTCGCTCGTCGTCCATCAGGGTTCCCCCTTCGGCTGGCGGATCAGTCGGTACACGCTGCCGTGGACGGTATGCCGGTGGCGGGCCCGAACGGCCCTGCGGCGGTACGCATCCATGTCGACGTTGTTGCCGCACGATGGTGACGCCCAATCGTTATCGCTTCGACCTGTACTTCGAAGCCGACGAGTCGCCGGGTGCCGTCTTTATCAACGCCATAGATCAACCGGTCACGTCGACCAGTCGGTGCGTGATTGGCCGTCGGGCCCGATGGCCACGACGCGGTGGATAGCCGCGTAGTTTGAACGAACTGGGTTATGCCCCAAGGTGTTTGAGCTTTGACACAGTGCCAATAGCGAGTGAGCCCTGTGCCAGGGTTAGTTGTTTGTCGGTGGTGGTTGGGGTTGGAAGGGGTCATACCACCACCAGTCGGCCCGCTCACCGGTAGGTCCCGGACACGGTGGCACCGCGGGCGGGGGCCGGGTGGGTGGGTGCGCGAGTGAGCCCGGGCTCAGGATTTGGCCGGCCTCGCCGGTGACCACGAGAGCGTCTGCGGGTCCGGTGATGGTGATCAGGCCACGGTGGTGCAACCGGTGGTGATAGGGGCAGACCAGCACCAGGTTGGCCAACTCGGTGGGGCCGCCGTCTTCCCAGTGCCGGATGTGGTGGGCGTGCAAACCACGGGTGGCACCACAGCCGGGCACCGCGCACGCGCGGTCGCGGTGCTCGAGCGCGCGGCGAAGCCGCCGATTGATCACCCGCGTGGTCCGGCCGGCACCGATGACCTCGCCGTGGCGTTCGAACCACACCTCACAGGTGGCATCACAGGTCAGGTAGCGGCGTTCGGCATCGGGCAGCAGCGGACCCAGATGCAGCGCGGCGACGCGCTGCTCGATGTCGAGGTGTGCCACGACGGTGGTGTGCTGGCCATGCGGGCGGCGGGTGGCCTCGGCGTCCCAGCCCGCCTCGACCAGGCGCATAAACGCGTCGGCGGTGGTAGGCAACGGCGGCACCTGAGCACCGGCGTGCTCGCCATTGTCGTGGTCGCGCTTCCACTCGGCGATCAGCGCCTCACGATGAGACGCCAACGCCGCGTCGAACTTCGCCGCGTCGTGGTGTGGAAGTTTGATCCGGTAACAGCTGCCCGCCTCGTCGGTGGTCGTGGTGATCGAACGCTCGGGCCCAGGATCGGGGCGAGGTTCGGGTTGCGGTCGCGGTTCCAGCTTGACCGCGGTACGCAACTGGTTCACCGTGGCGACCGCGGCCAGCTGCGCGTAATGCTCATCAGATCCCTCGCCTGCGTGTGCGGCGATCACCCCGACCTGATCGGCCGACAGGCGACCCTCTCGCAGGCCGGCGGCGCAGCGGGGAAACTCCGTCAGCCGGCCAGCAATCGCGGCCAGCGTGTGCGCGTTGGCCGACGAGCAGCCCAGCTTCCAGGCCACCAACGCCGGCACCGACCGCGCCCCGGTCACACCGCACAATTGGTCGCGGTCGATCTCGGCGACGATCTCCACGATGCGCCCATCAATCGCATTGCGCTGACCCGCCAACTCCGCCAACTCCCCGAACAACACCTCAAGGCGGTCACTCGCAGTGACCACCACGGCCTCAGCGGACGCGGTCGACGACATGACCACATCATCACAGCCACCACCGACAAAACCGGGCCGCCCGACCCCCGCCTCCGAATTTTGTGCGCAATGCCCCGACACCTGGACCGTGGACAGCCATGCACTAATCCCTACCAGCGACCAAGACTCGCTAGCGGGCTTCGGAACCCGGCTCTGGCGAACCGGTGTCCGCGTCACGGCCGGCGTGAGTGCGCCATCTCCGGTACCCGCGGTGGGCGGCGAACGCGCCGACGATGGCGCTCACACACCACACCGCGATCGCCGCGTAGGCCAGCGGCGACGACCGGTTGCCGATCGAGGCGCCCAGTGCGGTGTAGACGAAGGCCCGCGGAACCGAACCGATGAACGCGCCAACGGCCATCTGCCACAACGGAACTCCGAACGCCCCGAACGCGTACGAGGCCAGCGCGTCCGAGATGCCGGGAACGAAGCGCTGCCCGACCACCGCCCACAGCCCCCGGCGCCCGATCAGGGCGTCGAAGCGGTCGGCGCGCTGCGCGCCCAGCAGCGCCCGGGCGCTGTCGCGGCCCGCCCGCCGGCCGACGAAACTCGCCACGATCGCGGTGCCCACCGTCGCGCCCAGCGTCACGAACACGCCCAGTAGCGGACCGAACAACAATCCGCTGCCCGCGGCCAGAATCGAGCCCGGCACGAACAGCGCCCCGGCCACCGCCGAGACCACGACGTAGGTCAGCGGGGCCGCCGGCCCGGTGGCCGACACCACCCGCCGGATCTCCTCGATGTCGATGACGTGCGCGACGGCCACCAGATAGAACACCACGGCCAGAAAGGCCGCGAACACGGCGAGCCGCACGACCGGGCCCCGCCGCGAGACGGGTTGGGACGCCGGGGCGGGACCGTCGCCCTCGCCCCCGCCGTCCGTCACGTCGCGGCGGCGTCGGCCCGCAGCCGTTGCCGCAATCCGGTGGCCCGCATCGCCCGGCGCTCGATCGCCGCGCGCACCGAGGCCTCGGGCCCCACCACCCGCACCCTGGTCTGCGCCCGGGTCACGGCCGTGTAGAACAGTTCCCGCGTCAGCAGTCGCGAATCCTCCGGCGGTATCAGCACGGTCACCTCGTCGGCCTGGCTGCCCTGACTCTTGTGGATGGTCATGGCGTGCATCGTCTCCACCTCGCCGAGACGGCTGGTCGCGAAGTCTAGCGGCCCGCTGGCACCGGCGATGACCGCCCGCAGGCCCTCCGCGCCGGCCACCGCCACACCGGTGTCGCCGTTGTAGAGCCGCAGGCCGTAGTCGTTGGCGGTCACCAGCAGCGGGCGCCCGGCGTACCACTGCGACCATGCCGGCTGCCCCGTCGCCTCGGCAATCCACTTCTGCACCAACGTGTTCCAGTGTGTCGCCCCATACGGGCCCTCGCGGTGCGCGCACAGCAGCCGGTGTTCGTCCAGCGTGGCCAGCGCCTCGTCGGCCGCGCCCAGGAGCGCGGCCGACCGCAGCCGCAGCGCGTGCGCGACGAGCACCTCGCGCAGCCGATCGGCCGGGCGCTGTGCATCCACCCACTCGACGTGCTCGCCCCCGGCCGCCAGCAGCTCCACCACCCGGTCCGCGTCGCCGACCCGAATCGCCTCGGCCAGCGCGCCGATCGACGTGCCGTATCGGTGCGGCGTGCGCAGGGCGGCCACCCGCACGTCGCCGCGGGCGGACAGCCCGTCCACCAGGTCGGCCAGCACGGCGCCCGCCTCCACCGAGGCCAACTGGTCCGGGTCGCCGACCAGAATCAACCGGGAGTCCGGGCGGACCGCTTCGGCCAGCCGGGCCATCATCGTCAACGACACCATCGACGTCTCGTCCACCACGATGACGTCGTGCGGCAGCCGGTTGGCGCGATTGTGCTTGAACCGCACCGACGTATCCGGCCGGGGACCCAGCAGCCGGTGCAGCGTGGTCCCGGACAGGCCGGCCAGCCGCGCCCGGTCGGCCGCGCCGAGCCGTCGGGCCCCCGCGGCCACCGCCTCGGCCAGCCGCGCCGCCGCCTTGCCGGTCGGTGCGGCCAGCGCGATCCGCGGCGGCGGCATCCCGGCCCGCTCGGCATGCTCGAGGAGCAGGGCGAGCAGCCGCGCGATCGTGGTGGTCTTGCCGGTGCCGGGGCCACCGGTCAGCACGGTCACCGCGTGCGACACCGCGATTTCGGCGGCGGCCCGCTGCTCCTCGTACCCGGGCTCGAAAAGCCGTTCGTAACTGGACGATTCGATGCCGACCGGCGGCGCCGACAAGGCCAGCAGGTCGGTGCACACCTGCTCCTCCTCGAGCCAGTACCGGTCGAAGTACAGCAGATCGCCGAAAAACCGCAGCACCGGAGGCGGCCCGAGCAACGCGCTGGCCCGCACCGCCGCCAGCCAGTCGTCGGCGCCGGGCCACGGCAGGTCGGCGTCGCCGAGCAGCCCGGGCGCCGCGCGGAGATCGACGCAGACCGAACCGCCCCGCAGCGCGCGTACCACCAGCGCGACCGCTAGGGCCACCCGTTCGTCGGACTCGCCGGTGAGCGCGGTAAGCCGTTGCGCCACATGCACGTCCGCCGCCTCGAAGACGCCGGCATCGGTGAACGTGCGCAGCAATCCGGTCGCGAACATCACCTCCGCCGTCATGCCGGCACCGTCCGGGCGTCGAGCAGGTCCGACAGGGCCGAGATCAACGACGGCGGTGGCCGCCAACTGAAGACGCCGCACGGGTGCCCGTCGCGCACCGGGGTGTCCGCGCCGCACATGCCGCGCACGAACAGGTAGAGCACACCGCCGAGGTGCCGGTCCGGGTCGTAATCGCGTATCCGCCACCGCAGGAACCGGTGCAGCACCGCGCAGTACAGCAACGCCTGCAGCGGATAGTCCGAGTGCAGCATCGCCTCCGCCATCCGCGGCCGGTCGTAGTCGGCGGCGGTCAGCGGCCGCTCGGGATCCCCGAGCAGGTTGGTCTTGTAGTCCACCACCACGAAGCGGTGCCCCGCGCCGTCGGGAATCCGGAGCACGGCGTCGATCGAGCCGGTGAGGTACCCGCGCAACGACTGGTCACCGAGCGCCCGGTCCGTCAGCCGGTCGGCATACGACACCAGCGGATCGTCGGGCGGCAGGTGCTCGCGCAGCAGCGGCGCCAGGTCCGCCAGGCGGGCCTCCGGCCCCACCGACGGCCGATCGCCGCCGGCCAGCGGAAGCTCGAAGTCCAGTTCCCGCAACCGATCCGAGAGCCCGATGCGGCGCAGCGTCAACCCGTCCGCCAGCGGTCCCAGCGGGGTGTCGTGCATCGGCACCATCGCCGCGGCCAGCTCCTCGGGGGTCGCGGCGACCGGCCACCACGCCGAATGCTCCCGGATGTGCTCTTCGAGCTCGGCGGCCAGATCCGCGGCGAACGGGTCGGCCGTCTCCAGCACGGCGTGGACCAGGGAGCCGAACGTCGCGCCCGCCGGAAGGTCCGCCATCGGCGAGGGCACGTCCGGCCCGGCGGCCGGGGAGGACAACGGGATATCGCCGACCTCGTCGTCGAGCCCGGCGACGTCGGGCTCGCTGCCGACCCCGCTGGCCTGGGCCACCCGGATCAGTCCCGAATAGGAGGTGCGCCGCCACGTGGTGTCGATGGCGCGGTGGAAGTGGCGGCTGTCCAGGTGCCGGGGCACCGGCGCCGGCGGCAGCGACGGGGCGGGCGCCACCACCGAGTCCTCGATGACGGGCCCGCCCGCGGCCTCCCATTCGCGCAACCGGGCCAGTGCGTCATCGTCGGAGACCTTCGCGGGTTCGCATCGGTCCGGAACGACCGGGTCGCCGGGCCGGCGCCCGCGTAGCAGCCGCGACAGGCCGCCGTTGGGCTCGAAGTACGCCGGTGACCACCAGGCCACCACCTGTGCCTGCGCCCGGGTCAACGCGACGTAGGTCAGCCTGCTGTCGTCGCTGGCATCCTCTTTACGGCCCAGCCGCTCAACGGTTTTGAAGTCGGGGCTGTCCTTGCCGCCGACGTGCAGGCAACGCGTGCCGTCCTCGTCGTGGAACAGCACCACGTCGCTGTCCTGGGTGTTGCGGTTGAACGCGAACGGCAGGTACACGATCGGATATTGCAGGCCCTTGCTGACGAAGACGGTCATGATCTGCACGGCGGCGGCATCGCTGTCGAGCCGGCGGTTGCGTTCGGGGGCGCCGCCGCGCTCGTCGCGTTGCCGGCGCAGCCAGTCGCGCAGCGCCGGCAGTCCGTAATGCTCGCGGTGGGCGACCTCCTGCAGCAGCTGGGTGACGTGCGCCAGGTCGGTCATGTGCCGCTCACCGCCCCGCCAGCCGAGCACGCGATCGCGCATCCCCAGCAGCTGGGCGGCCTCGAAGATGGCCGCGACGCCGCGTTCCCGGGCGTGACCGGCCCACTCCCGCAGCGTTTTCGCGATCCGGTCCGTCAGGGCGTCCCCGCCGGCCGCCAGCGTTTGGGCCGTCTCGCCGAAGAACATCGTCGCCGCGGCGGCGCGGACCATGCCGGGCCGATGCGGTTGGTCGAAGGCCTCCAGCAGGCACAACCAGTCCTCGGCGGCCTCGGAGGTGAACACGTCGGTGTTGCCGGTGTAGACCGCGGGAACGCCGGCGTCGCACAGGGCCTTGAAGCAGGCGTGCGCGTCCCGGTGCCGTTCCACGATGACCGCGATGTCGCGGGCCTGCAGGGGCTCGCCGTCGAACGTGGCGCCGGCGGCGAGCAGGGCGCGGATGTCGGCGGCGAGGTCGGCGCCGATGTGCTCGCGCAGCTCGTCGATGGGCAGGTTTTGAACGCCGCGGCGCCCCAGGGTTTTTCGCGACACGACGCGCAACCGGAACGGGTCGTTGCGGGGCGCGCCGGCGAGCCGGTGGCCGCGGTGATGCGCGCCGACATCGTTCACCACGATCGCGGGGTCACCGAGCTGGGCGCCGCGCAGCACCACCTGCAGCCGCGCCACGAGCGCGGAATCGCTGCGCCAGTTGATGTCCAGCGTCTTGCGCTCGCCGGCCGTCTGGGCCGCCCGCAGGTAGGTCACGATGTCGCCCCCGCGAAACGCATAGATCGCCTGTTTGGGGTCGCCGATCAGGATCACCGTGGAGCGCCCGCTGAACGCGCGGTCGATGACCTGCCATTGCACCGGGTCGGTGTCCTGGAATTCGTCGACCATGACGATCGGCCAACGCTGGTGCATCCGCAGCCGGGCGGGGGAGCCGTCGGTGGCCAGCGCGTCGGCCAGTCGGGTCAGCAGGTCGTCATAGCCGAGGACGCCCAGCCGGCGCTTGCGCGTATCAAGCTCGGCCAGAACGTCATTGGCGAACCGGAGGCAGACGGCGGCCCGCGAATCGGGGTCCGGGTCGCGCGGCCGCAGCTGGGTCGACGGGTTGTTGACCACCTCGCGGGCCAGCCGCAGCGCCTCGGAGTAGTGCAGCGCCGGGTCGTCGCGCTCCTGCCCGAAGTGCGCCAGGTAGAGGTCGTCGACGATCTCGGTCACCAGGTCGTCGAGGCTATCGAGCAGGGTCACGCTGGCGGCGGTGTCGCCGGCCACGCCGAGCGAGCGCAGCACCAGCTGGCAGAACTGGTGGGTGGTGGCGATGGTCGCCGCGTCGAAGCCGGCCAGCGCGTCGCGGAGACGCTGTCGGCGCGCCGCGCGCTGATCGTCGGTGCCGTCCAGCAGGTACGCCACCAGCTGGTTGTCGCCGACCGTCGACGGGTCGGCGAAAGCCCTTACCGCGTCGACGATTTGGCAGCGGACACGTTCCCGCAGTTCCTGGCTGGCGGCGCGGCCGAACGTGATGAGCAGCATCTGATCGAGGCTCGCCGCGCCGTCGGCGAGATACCGCGTCACCAGGCCCGCCAACGCGAACGTCTTGCCGGTGCCCGCGCTGGCCTCCAGCACGGTGGTGGAGCGCTCGGCCGGCAGCGGGCCCAACAGGTCGAAGCGCTGCATCAGATGAGCTTCCGCTCGGCGCGCAGCATCGGCAGCCACAGCCGGGCCGCATACGCGCCGAGCCGGTTGTCCTCGCCGTCGCACTCCTCGCCCGGCCGCACCGGTTGCATCAGATCGTCCAACGGCGCGCCGCGCCCCCACGCCCGCACGTGCGCCGGCGCCTGGTCCTCACCCGGGAAGCGGTCGCTGGTCTTCCACCGGCGCCGCGCCTCGGCCGCCGGGTCGTCGCCGCCGTGCCGGGCCGCCGCCCACGCGTAGGACGTCTTGATGGGCAACGGAATCGGTTCCCGCCGTCCCGCGTCGTAGATCGTCACCAGCTCGCGCAGCACCTCGACGGGATCGCCGTCCGGTGGCCCCAGCCCCTCGACCCGGATGCTTCTGCCGCGGCGCATCCGGCCGATGCACACCGCCGACCAGTCGCGGACGGGGTCGTGAGCGGCCAACGCCAGCAACGGAATCCACGATTCGAGCAGGTGCTTGCCGTCCAGCCTCGAATAGGTCACCGAGACCAGGGCGTCGTCATAGACCGGCGACACCGTGCCGGTGAGTCGGCGACCGGCGCCCAGATCGACGTCGACGTCATAGGCGGCGGCCGATCGGTGGTCTTGCCGATGCCGCAGCGCCTCGAGCGCCAGCGCGGCGGCCTGGTCGCGGATCTCGGTGACCTTGCGCCAGCCCAGCTGGCCGGGGGGCAGTGTGCCGCGGCGCCACTCGGCTTGCCGCGCGTCATCGGGGCTCATCCCGCGCAGGATGTCACCCAGCATCCGGTCGCCGACGGTCCACTCCTCGAGGCCGTTGATGTCGACCGGCATGGCATCCTGCACGCCGTCGACGTCGTAGGGCAGCGTGAATTCCAGGGCGCGGAAGAAGCCCTTCACCGGGTCTTTGAAGAAGCCGACGAGGTCGGCGAGGTTGACGTCGTCGGCCGGCGGGGGCGGCAGCAGCGCCGCAACGAATTTGGGTTGTTCGGTGTGTTTGCCGCTGGCCGCGCGCGCCGCGCGCAGCACCGTGGGGTCGAAACTGAACGGCACCTTCGGCACCAGTTCGCCGGGGATGACGTTGCGAATGTCGAACGGCTGCAACGGATGCTCGATCACGATGCGGTGGCGCACCTTCGTCGGCGTCGTCACGTCGAGGGCGTCCAGCAATTCGGCCAGCGGCACGGCGGGTGGGCGCGGCTGCCCCGAATATTCATTGGCGCCGGTGTAGGTGATCACCAGTTTCTCGGTGGCGGCGCCGATCGCGTCGAGCAGCAATTGCCGGTCCTCCGAACGGATGTCGCGTTCCCCGGTCATCGGGCGGCGGGCCAGCGCGTCGTCCCCGTCGACGACACCGAGACGCGGGAACAGCCCGTCGTCCAGGCCGACCAGGCACACCACCCGGTGGGGGACCGAGCGCATCGGGACCATGGTGCACACCGTCAGCGTGCCGGTGCGGAAGTTGGCCCGCGTCGGGCGCCCGGCGAGGTGCCGGGTCAGCAGTGCGCGGATGTCGGGCAGTCGCAGCACCGTGCCGCCCCGTGACCCGGCCTGCGCCAGGACCGCGGCGAACTCCCGTTGCACCTGACCGGTCTGCCACTCCTCGGACTCGTGCACCCGCGTCAACGAGGCGATGGCGCCGGCGAGGGTGGCCAGCCACTCGGTCAATGTCCTTGTGCCGGTGAGGGAGTCGACCACGTGGTGCAGCCGGGCGACGAATTCGGCGAACTGGCCGGCCAACGGGACCCGGTTGCTGCTCACGTCGTCGAGCGGCAGCGTCGCGTCGATCCATGCGTTCGAATCGTCGGACATCGCGACGCCGGCCAATATCCGGTCGATGCCGAAACGCCAGGTGTTGTGCACGAAGTCGACGTGGTAGGGCCGCCGGTGCTCCTGGTCCAATCCCCACCGGATGTTGGCCTGCCGCACCCAGCGGGTGATGGCCTCCAGATCGTCGTCGGTGAACCCGAACCGGGCGCGCACCGGGGCGGCCTGTGCCAGGTTGAGCACCTCGGTGGCCGTCACCCTGCCGCCGGCGAGCCCCAGCAATTGGGAGGCCACAGCCAGCAGCGAATTGGTCTGGACCAGTGAGCGATCCGCCAGGCGCACCCGTAGCTGGTGGGCGGGATGCGCGCCGTGCACCACGTCGCCGAGTCCGAAGTCGGCCACGATCAGCGGCGCATAGGTTTCGATGTCCGGGCACATCACCAGGATGTCGCGCGGTTCGAGCGTCGGGTCGTCGGCCAGCAGGCCGAGCAGCACCTCGCGCAGCACATCGACCTGGCGGGCCGGGCCGTGGCAGTTGTGGATCTGGACCGACCGGTCGTCGTCGGCCCGCGCGCGCCCCCGCGGCCGCACGGCGTTGGCGGCGATGTCGGACTGCACCCAGCCGAGCAGCGTGTCCGGGCGCGCCTCGCCGGGCAGGTATTCGTCGGTCTGCGCGTCCGCCGGCAGGCCGCGCTGCAGCTCGCGCAGGTCCCGCCCCAGGGTGGCGAGCAGCGGGTGGCCCACGGCGCGGTGGCTGGTGTCCTCGCGGCGGGGGATCGCCCCGCGCGTGCCGGCCAGCGCGCGCCACAGCCGGTCGCTGGGGTGCGGCAGCCACAGGTGCAGCTCGTGGTGGATGGCCAGGGCGGCCAGCAGCTCGGAGTCGGTGCGCGACAACCGGGTGTGCCCGAACAGCGACAGCCGCGCGGGCAGGTCACTGGGCGCCTCGGACAGCCGCGCGAGGGTCTTGGCGTGGCGAATGTGCGGGGGATCGGCCGCGACCCGCGACACCAGCGCCCGCCACAGCTCCGGCTGCCAACGCAGGTCCTCGTCGAGATCGCCCGGGTCGCCGCCCAGCCAGTCGATCAGCAGTTGCGGGCGCTGCCGTGCGTAGGAGGCGAACAGCCCGGCCAACCGGCGCGCCACCTCATACCGCCGCCCCCGGCGCAGCTCGGCCTCCGCGCCAGTGTGGAAGTGACCGACATGGGTCGCCAGCGGGCGGCACCACGGTTCGTCCAGCGAGTGGTCGATCGCCTCCAGGAGGGGCCACGCCATGGCCTCCGGCGACCACGGATCGTCGTCGGCGGTGCCGGCGATCTCGGCAATCAGCGAGCCGGGGCTGCGGAACGAAACCCCGGCGCACACCCCGCCGGAAACCCCGCCGCCGCGGGCCCGACCGAGCACGTGCGACAGCCGCTGGCTCAGCCAGCGCTCCACCCCGCGCGCCGGGACCACGACGAGCTCGGGGGCGAACGGGTCGGCCGGGGGATCGGCCAGCAGAGCGCCGAGCCCGTCGGCCAACAGATCGGTGCGCTCGGCGCGGTGCAGATGAAGCGGCATTGCGCTGTCACGATAAACCCCGGCGCCCGGGGCGGGGTGCCTACTTCGCCAGGGTGAACTGGTTGACGTCGATGTAGCCGGCCCGGAACGCGTCGGCGCAGCCGGTCAGGTAGCGCATGTAGCGCTGATACACCTCTTCGGACTGGATCGCGACGGCCTCGCTGTGGTGGGCCTCCAAGGCCTCGGCCCAGTGGTCGAGGGTCCGGGCGTAGTGCAGCTGCAGCGACTGCCGGCGTTTGAGGTTGAAACCCATCTTGGACGCGTGGAACTCGACGATCTCGATGGCCGGCAACTGCCCGCCCGGGAAGATCTCCGTGGCGATGAATTCGTTGAAGCTGGTCTGCTCCTCGGTCATCGGCAGGCCCCGCTCGACGATCTGCTGCGGGGTCAGCATGGTGATCGTGTGCAGCAGCATCACCCCGTCGTCGGGCAGGAGGCGGTGCGCCATCGCGAAGAAATCGTCATAGCGGTCGTACCCGAAGTGCTCGAAGGCGCCGATGGAGACGATCCGGTCCACCGGCTCATCGAACTCCTCCCAGCCGTGCAGCAGGACCCGGCGGCTGCGTTCGGTGTCCATCGAGTCGAAGAGCTTCTGCACGTGGGCGGCCTGGTGTGCCGACAGGGTCAAGCCGATGACGTTGACGTCGTACTTCTCGATCGCGCGGCGCGCCGTGGCGCCCCAGCCGCAGCCCACGTCCAGCAGCGTCATCCCCGGCCGCAGGCCCAGCTTGCCCAGCGAGAGGTCGATCTTGCGCAGCTGGGCCTCTTCCAGCGTGATATCTCGGCCGCGGTCCCAGTACGCGCAGCTGTAGGTCATGGTGGGGTCGAGGAACAACCGGAAGAAGTCGTCCGAGAGGTCGTAGTGGGCTTGGACCTCTTCGAAGTGCGGCGTCAGGTGCTCTGCCACGGCGGCCACCCGCCTTTCTGACTTGGGGCATTCAGTTGTTCACGAGCCGCCCGCCCGGGTGGTTCACCACGTCACCACGACTTTCCCGATTTCGTCGTACGCAAACTTGGGCGGGCTTCGTCGATACTTGGGGAACAGCCGCGAGGGAGGGAACCAGATGGATGCTTGGGACGCGATCCGCGCGCGGCGCAATGTGCGCGAGTATCAGCCGCGGGCGATCTCCGACGAGGACCTCGACCGGATCGCCGAAGCCGGCTGGCGTGCGCCGTCGGCCAAAAACCGTCAGCCCTGGGACTTCGTCATCGTCACCGACCGCGCCCAGCTGCAGGAGTTGTCCACGGTCTGGCGGGGCGCCGGCCATATCGCCGCGGCGCCGGCCGCGATCGCGATCGTGGCGCCGGTGCCGCCCGACGAGCGCCGGGTGGTCACCGACAACTACGACATCGGCCAGGCCACCATGGCGATGATGATCGCGGCCACCGACCTGGGAATCGGGACCGGCCACTCGTCGGTCGGGGATCAGGAGAAGGCGCGCGCCATCCTGGGTGTTCCCGACGATCACCTGGTGGCTTTCCTGCTCGGGGTGGGCTATCCCGCCGATCGCCCGCTGCGCCCGATCCGCACACCGAATCGCCGGCCGTTTTCCGAGGTGGTGCATCACGGCCGGTGGTGAGACGCGTGAAAAACCTTCGGCGACTTGCTGAGTCGTAAGCTGAGGGGCATGCATGACCACCAGGGCGATTACGGAGTCGACGGTTCGTTTCACAAGTTCTCGGCGCGAACCCAGGCGCTGGGCGTCGGCGCTCAAGTTGTCGCCCTGGCCGTCTTGGCCGCGATCAGCTGGGCGCGCGGCAAGCGGCTCCGGGCGGGGCTGGCGGCGGTGTCGAGCGCCGGCATCGCCGGCAACGCGCTCCTGTACATGTACGCGACGCGGTCCGGGAAATTCGTTGTGTGGGACCGGGTTCTGCGCGATCTGCGGCTCGCCGGCGACGAGACGGTGCTCGACCTCGGGTGCGGGCGCGGCGCGGTGCTGCTGGCCGCGGCCAAGCGGTTGCCGCGGGGCCGCGCGATCGGTGTCGACCTGTGGCAGGCCGACCAGACGGACAACTCGCGGCAGGCCACGCTGGCCAATGCGGTCGCCGAAGGCGTCGCCGACCGCGTCGAGGTGCGCACCGCCGACGTGACCGCGCTGCCGCTGGCCGACGAGAGCGTCGACGTGGTCGTGAGCAACCTGGCCATCCACAACATCGACGGCCACGCCGGCCGGCGGCGGGCGCTCGACGAAGCCGTGCGGGTGCTGCGGCCGGGCGGCCGGCTCGCGATCGCGGACCTCTGGGAGACGCGTCAGCACGCCGAGCGGCTGCGCGAACTGGGCTGGCGCAATGTGCGGCGGCGCAACCTCGGCTGGCGGATGTGGTACGGCGGCCCGTGGTTCTCCACGCGGCTGGTCACCGCGACCAAACCGGGCTGAGGCGCGATCGGGCCGACGTGCATGCTGGGACCCATGACGAGAACCGAACTCACCGAACAGATCGTCGTCGCGCGCCTGGCGAAGGGGCTGACGTGGCAACAACTGGCCGACGCCATCGACAGGCCGGTGGTGTGGACGACGGCGGCGTTGCTCGGGCAGCACCCGATTCCGGTCGAGCAAGCAAAGACCCTGGCCGAGCTGCTCGGCCTCGACGAGTCGGTGGTGCCCGTGCTGGCGGCGGCGCCCATGCGGGGCGGCCTGCCCACCGCCGTACCGACCGACCCGACCGTCTACCGCTTCTACGAGGCCCTGCAGGTCTACGGCGGAGCGCTCAAGGAGCTGATCGCCGAACAGTTCGGCGACGGGATCATGAGCGCGATCAACTTCAGCGTCGACATCCAGAAGAAGCCGCACCCGTCCGGTGACCGCGTCGTGGTCACGTTCGACGGGAAATTCCTTCCCTATCAATGGGTTTCGTCGGAGCGGTAGATGGAATCCACCGCACACCAGCCGAAGCCCGTCGATCTGGTGCTCTCCGGCGGGGGCGTCAAGTTCATCGGGCTGGTGGGCGCCATCGTCGCGCTGATGGATGCCGGATATTCGATCAAGCGGGTGTCGGGGGTCTCGGCCGGTTCGGTGGTCGCGGCGATCCTGGCGGCCGGATCCACCGATGGGCAGCTGACCGGCGCGCAGGTCAAGGAGCTCGCGTTCTCGGTCCCCCTGCGTAAGTGGCGCGACGCCGGACCCGTGCCCTACCTGGGTGCGGCCTGGGGGCTGGTCACCGATTCCAGCATGTACCGCGGCGACGTGGCCTACGACTGGATCCGCAGCGAGTTGAAGAACTTCGGGGTCACCCGCTTCGGCGATCTGCACCTCGACGACGACCGCCTGCTCGAGGGGCGGCGCGACAAGCTGGTGGTCACCGTCGCCGACCTGACAGCGGCGCAGCTGGTGCGGTTCCCGTGGGACTTTCGGCGGCTCTACGGCCTGGACCCCGACGAGCAGCCGGTGGCCGACGCGGTGCGCGCCTCGATGGCGATCCCGTTCTTCTATCGCCCGGTCAAGCTGACGGGCGCCGACGGCTCGACGTCCACCCTGGTCGACGGCGGCGTGCTGTCGAATTTCCCGATCGACACCTTCGACCGCCCCGACGGCAGGGCCCCGCGCTGGCCCACGTTCGGGATCACGGTGCTGCCGAGGCTCACCGAGGGCATCGGCGCGGTGATGCCGGCCCTGAAACCGTTGCGCTTCTTCGAACAGACGGCGTTGCTGGAAAGCCTGGTCACCACCATGCTGGCCGGCCACGACCAGACCCATCT
Organism: Mycobacterium sp. 3-98; assembly: GCF_035918355.1. Lineage (NCBI taxonomy): Bacteria > Bacillati > Actinomycetota > Actinomycetes > Mycobacteriales > Mycobacteriaceae > Mycobacterium > Mycobacterium sp. 3-98. The sequence goes on from NZ_CP142360.1 coordinate 1,245,809, forward strand.
CAGCCGGCCGTGGGTGGCGGCCCGCGCCATCGCGGTCGAGTCGACCGATGTCGGCGTGCTCGACTTCGACATCCCCAAGGGCCGCCTCGAAGAGCTGTACGAGAGCGGCTATGCGGCGGCGCAGGCGTTCCTGTCGACGTGGGATTGGCCGGCTTATCTGGACCGGTTCCGGTAAGCCGTCGCCCCGCCGGGTGAAGTGACGGCTCGTCGCGCACGTGCCAGACTGGCGGCGAGGAGGCGAGAGGAACGCGGTGGCCGCCGATGGCGGTCACCGCGTTCGCCGTTTCAGTTCATCAACACTTGCGGCGAAAGCTCTTTGAGCATCGCGTTGGCCCAGCGCATCTGGCGCAGCGTCTCGGGATGACAGCGCGAGGCCAGGCTCAGCAGTTCGGAATCCTTGGCGGCCTGCGCCCCCTGGGCCAGCAGCTCCCAGTCCAGCGACACCCCCGCGGACAGGCGGTGAATCCGGCGTAGGTCGGCGAGCAGCATCAGCCCCGGCTCCGGCCGGTGCCGCAGCAGGCCGCTGAGGCGCGATTGCAGGAAACCGGTGACCGCGCCGGTGCGGGGATCGGTGGACAGGTGCAGGCCGTAGTGGCGGCCGTGCCGCGCCAGCTCGGCGAGGTGATGGCGTGACCAGCCGGCCAGGTCCTGCGCCAGGTGGCTGACGTCCTGGTCGCTGTGGTGTCGCGCGGCGACCACGTTGAGTTCGTGGGCCAGCTTGCGTTCGGAGCGGTGCAGTTCGCGCAGCGCCATTTTGAGCTTCACGCCTGACCCCCCAAGGCTTCGGCAACCGCCGCGGGCGGGGCGGCGGCGCCGTTCCCGCCGGCTCGCCGCATCCGGCTTTTGCGCAGCCGGGCGGCGGCCGTCTTGAAGATCGGCTGCTTGGACACCGGGTCCCAATCGGTCAGCGTGAGTTCGTTGCCGGCCCGGTGATGCCCGTTGGTCCCGGCATCCCAATAGCCATAGTGGAAGGGCACGAACAACACGCCGTCGCGGATGCCGCAGACCCGCGCCGCGCACCTGATGCAGCCCCGCGGCGTGCTCACCTCGACCAGGTCGCCGTCGGCGATGCCCAGCCGGCGCGCGTCGCCGGCCGAGACCTCGACCCACACCTCGGGGGCGGCCCGCTGAAGTTGCTGTGCCCGCGCGGTTTTCGTGCGGGTATGGAAGTGGTAGACGGTGCGTCCGGTGATCAGCGCGAACGGGAAATCCGGGCTGGTCCGCTCATGGGGAGGAACGTATTGGGCCGCCTTGATGATCGCCCTGCCGTAGGGGTTCATCGAGCGGTACTCGTCGGGCTGCAGCGGGGCGCCGGTGATCATGTCTTTGCCGTAGGCCTCACAGTAGTCGGGTTCCGCCCAGAACTTCGCGTCGGCGTAGAGACGCTCGGTGCCGTCGGGATGTTCTGTGTTGCAAGGCCATTGGATGCCGCTGCCGCCGCGCAGTTTCGCATAGCTCAGACCGGTGTAGTCGCACGGCCGCCCCGCGCTGCATTTCTTCCACGCCTCGAACGCCGACTCGGCATCGGTCCAGGGTGGGAAGGGTTGGCCGTCCTTGTCGCGGAAGTCCATGCGGCGCGCGTAGTCCAGGAAGATGTCGAGGTCCGGGCGCGCGGAACCCGGTGGATCCACGGCCTTTTCGGACAGGTGCACGGTGCGGTCGGCGTTGGTGAAGGTGCCGGTCTTCTCGGCCCACGCCGCGGCGGGCAACACGACGTCGGCCAGCGCGGCGGTTTCGGTCAGGAAGATGTCCTGGACGACGAGGAACAGCCGCTCCTGGGAGAAGATGTCGCGGATGCGGGCCAGCTCCGGCAGCGACACCAGGGGATTGGTGGCGGTGACCCACAACATCCGCAGCGTCCCCTCCTCGGCGAAGCGGAACATCTGCATGGCGTGCGTCGGCGGGGCGTAGTGCGGAATCTGCAGGGGCTCGAGGTTCCACAACGCGGCCAGCTCGGCGACGTGAGAGTCGTTGGACCAGCTGCGGAAACCGGCCAGGTCCCCGTCGGCGCCGCATTCGCGGGTGTTCTCGGCCGTCGGCTGCCCGTTCATCTGCAGCACCCCGCAGCCGGGCTTACCCAGCATGCCGCGCACCAGGTGAATGTTGTTGACCTGCACGGCCGCCGCGGTGGCCTGGTGCGACTGGTAGAAGCCCTGCAGCACGGTGGACAGCAGCCGCTTAGCGGTGCCGAGCAGCCGCGCGGCGCGCCGGATGTCCTCGGCCGGCACGCCGCAGATGTCGGCGACCCGCTCGGGTCCGAACTCTTCGACCCGGCCGCGCAGCTCGTCGAAACCGACCGTGTGCGAGTCGATGTAGTCCCGGTCGATCCAGCCGTTGCCGATGATCTCGTGCAGCAGCCCGTTCATCAACGCGACGTTGGTGCCCGGCACCGGCGCCAGGTGAACGGTGGCGTGCCGGGCGACCGGCGTCAGCCGGGGGTCGACGCAGACGATCGCCGGCGGCGAGGCCCCGGCCAGCCGGTCCAGCATCCGCGCCCACAGCACCGTCTGCGTCTCGGCGACGTTGTGCCCGAACAACGCGATGACATCGGCGTGGTCGACGTCGGTGTAGGACCCCGGCTGCCCGTCGCAGCCGAACGATTCCTTCAGCGCCTCGGCCGCCGTCGCGGTGCACAGCCGGGTGTTGCCGTCGACGTGGTTGGTGCCGATCGCGCCGTGCGCGATGGCGCCCTGCGTGTAGTAGGCCTCCAGGAACAACTGTCCGGACGTGTAGAAGCCGATCGAGCTGGGGCCGTAGCCGTCGAGCAGCTGCTTGCTGCGGTCGACGATCCGCTGCATGGCGGTGTCCCAGTCGCACGGCTTCAGCTCGCCGCGCTCCCTGATCATCGGGGTGGTGAGCCGGTCGGCGGAGGCGTTGGCCTGCCAGCCGAACAGGTCCTTGGGGTCGAGGCGCCCGTGGTTGACGCGGTCGACGGCGCGCCCGCGCACGCCCACGATGCGGCCGTCCTTGACGGCGATGTCCAGACCGTCGCCGTTGGAGTGCAGCACCGCCGCCGATTGCACCCAGCGGTCCACCGACTCGGCGGTGATGCCGTCGGCGAGGTAGGTGTCGACCCGGTCCGGCCATGGGGTGCCGGGTTCGTACGGGGTGCGCGCCCCCCAGGGATCCGCGATGCGATCTGTGGCCACAGGCGTGGACTTCCCCGGCAGCGGGCCCCGAAACCACTTCAGCCAGGGGCAAATCAGCGGGCTAGAGCCCGAATTCGGCCTCGATCCCGTCGATGCCGGCGCGGATGGCGGCCAGGGCGTCGGCCCGGGCGCGCAGCTTGGTGGCGGCATGCGCGCGCTGATTGAGGCCGGCGAATTCGGCGGCGGCCTCCTGCGCGCGGTCCAGCACCATCTCGGGCAGCACGATCTCGTCGATAAAGCCTGCGGCAAGGGCGGTTTCGCCGAAGAACGTCTTGGCCAGCCCCGCGGCCTGCTGGTACCCCGACGGCGTCAGCCGCAGCTTCATGATCTCCAGCGCGGCATACGGGATGACCATGCCGATCGCGACCTCGTTGGCCTGGATGTTGTAGGCGTGGGCCGCCACCCGGTGATCGCCCGACGACAACAGGAACGCCCCCATCGCGATCGCATGGCCGGTGCACGCCATCACCACCGGCTTCGGAAACGACAGGAGCCGGTAGGCCAGCTCGAACCCGCCGCGCAACATGTCGATCGCGGGCTGCACCTCGCCGGAGGTGAGGATCTTCAGGTCGAAGCCGCCGCTGAACACCCGCTCGTTGCCGGTGATCACCAGCGCCCCGGCGTTGTCCCGCTCGGCCTGGTCGATCGCGTCGCCCAGAGCCCGCTGCATGGTCGGGCCCAGCGCGTTGACCTTGCCGTCGTCCATCCTGATGACGGCGAGGGAGTCCTTGGTGCTGTAGTGGACCGGGGCGGTCATGGGTGCTCCTGCTCCTTGCCGTCAGGCGGACTGGTTGTGGTGTTTGCCCAGATCGTCTTCGGCGTTACTCCAGCGCAGGCTCACATCGGTGGGTTCGTCGAGTTGGCGGGTGCGCCAGCGGTCTTGGGTCTCCCGAACCGCGGCGTTGATCCGTTCGATCTCGCTGCGGAAAACCTCGGGCCGGGTCTCCTTGCTGGCGTAGTGGAAATAGGTCAGCAGGCCGCGCAGCAGCTCCAGCTTTTCCTTCTCCCGCTTCGCCAGGTCGTGGGTGGTCATCAACTCGATGCGCTGCACGGGTGGCAGGGCGTCCCAGTCCAGGACGACGTCGGTGCGCAGGGGGGAACGCTCGCGCTGCCAGAATCGCCATCCGCGCGGCTGGTCGGGGCGGTCGTAATAGCTGACGGTCCCGGTGAAACGCGACTCGATGCCGCTGCCGATCTCGGCGCGGTCGAGGGCGGAGTCCCACACCAGGCGCCATTCCTGGCCGGGCGCCAGCACCGGCAGCTCCCGGGGCAGGCGCAGTTCGACGACATCGGCGTAGCCGTCGGTGGCGCTTTCGTATTCGGCCACGGTCGGCGGATTGTCGAACGAGAACTGAATGTCATAGGCCGCGGTCTGGCCGAAGTTGCGGACCACGAGTTCGATCACGTGCCAGTCGGCGGAATGCGGCTCCATGAACACCCCGACGTGCGGGCGGGTCTGCTCGGCGGCGGCGCGGCGGTTGCGGGTGATCTGGCTGTTGGTGAAGACCAGTGTGACGACGGCGAGGGCGATCGCCGCCCACGCTGCCCACGCTATCCAGGTGCTGGACCCGACGTGCGTGACCCCATGCCAGCTGTCCTGGATCCAACCCATGGAATCCACCCTCCGCTTATATCACAGGGCCGGACGCCGAAGGGGCCCATCGAGCGATCACCCACCCATCAGCATTCGCCATTGGTCAAGGTCCGCGGCCCGATACACATAGTTGGACCGCTTGACGTCCGACAGCGAGGCACTGGGCTGCGTCGAATACCAATGCCCCGGAAACACCGTCGGGTCGCCGGGCAGGGTCGCGAGCCGCTGCAGGCTGCGGTACATCTCGTCGGAGTCGCCGCCGGGGAAGTCGGTGCGCCCGCAGCCCTCCAGGAACAACGTGTCACCGGCGACGAGGCGGCCGTCGAGCAGAAAACACTGGCTGCCCGGGGTGTGACCGGGCGTGTGCAGCAACTCGATCTCGATGTCGCCGATGCTGACCTTGTCGTGGTTCTCGTGCGCGGTCAGGTCGCCGACCCCGATCCCGGTGACTCGCGAAACCCACAGCGCCTCATGGGTATTGACGTGCACCGGCACCGGCGCCCGTTCCAGCAGTTCGGCCAGGCCGGCCAGCGAGAAGCCCATCATCGATCCGCCGACGTGGTCGGGGTGGTGGTGCGTCACCAGCACCCCGGACAGGTGCATGCCGTCGGCCTCGAGGGTGTCGAGGAGATCACCGGCGGCATACGCCGGGTCGACGACCACGCAGTCCCCGGTTTGCCGGTCGCCGATCAGGTACGCGAAGTTGCGCATCTGCGTCGCGAACATGTCGCCGGCGGCGAAGTCGCGGCCGGCGAGCAGTTGACGGAAGTAGAGCCGGTCATCTGACACGTGACCAGACTAGGACCCGGATCGCGGCGGCCCGGCGGGTAGTCCGCCACCGCTTGGTTCGCGCCGCCCGGCGGCGGCGCGACACCCCTTCGGAGCACCGGGTTGGGCCCGTTGCCAGTGGGTATTGTTGGCGCATGAGGAAGAAGGTCGAAATCGAGGTCGACCTCGATTTGGTCGACGAGGCGATCCAGCGCTTCCGTGTCGCCGACGCGCGTGAGGCCGTCAATCTCGCGTTGCGCACCCTGCTTCGTGAGGGAGCTTCCGACGAAGAGGAAGACGAGTACGACGAATTCAGCGACCTCAACGCGTGGCGGCCTCGCCGTTCCCGCGAGACCGGGTGAGCCGGGCATTTCGGGTGACCACCGCGGGCCGCTGTCCATCGGTACTCGTGGTTTGGTGCCGCTGCGAGCCGGGTTGTACCCTCTTTTAGGCCCGCGCGACTGATCGCTTCGGGTGAACGGCCCCCTTAGCTCAGTCGGTAGAGCGTTTCCATGGTAAGGAAAAGGTCAACGGTTCGATTCCGTTAGGGGGCTCGGCGGACGCCGAGCAGGCGTGGCGGCCCCGACCCCAAAACGGGGTGGCCAGAGGCGATGTAGCTCAGTCGGTTAGAGCGAACGACTCATAATCGTTAGGTCGCCGGTTCGAGTCCGGCCATCGCTACAACAGAACAGCACAGATCTTTTCAAGAATCGAGAGAGAACCGTCATGGCGTCCAGTACCGACGTACGGCCGAAGATCACCTTGGCATGCGAGGTGTGCAAGCACCGCAACTACATCACCAAGAAAAACCGCCGGAACGACCCGGACCGACTGGAGCTGAAGAAGTTCTGCCCCAACTGCGGTAAGCACCAGGCGCATCGCGAGACACGCTAGCGGCGCCCCGCCAGCGTTTACTCCGATTGACTAGGTAGTTTAAGAACCGTGCCGTTAACCGAGAGCATCGTCGGGATGCACTACCGCTACCCCGATCATTACGAGGTAGAGCGGGAGAAGATCCGCGAGTACGCGGTCGCCGTCAAACACGACGACCCGGCGTATTTCGAGGAGAAGGCGGCCGCCGACCTCGGCTACTCGGGGCTGCCGGCCCCCCTGACCTTCGTCTGCGTGTTCGGCTACACGGCGCAGACGGCCTTCTTCAAGCACGCCAACGTCGCCGTCCAGGACGCCCAGATCGTGCAGGTCGACCAGGTGCTGAAGTTCTTCGCGCCGCTGGTCGCCGGGGACAAGCTCTACTGCGACGTCTACGTGGACTCGGTGCGGGTGTCGCACGGCACCCAGATCATCGTCACCAAGAACGTCATCACCAACGAGGCGGGTGACGTCGTGCAAGAGACCTATACGACCCTGGCGGGCCGTGCCGGCGAGGATGGAGAAGAGGGATTTTCTGATGCCACTGCGTGAGTTCAGCTCCGTGAAGGTGGGTGACCAGCTTCCGGAGAAGACCTACCCGTTGACCCGACAGGATCTGGTGAATTACGCGGGCGTCTCCGGCGACTTGAACCCGATCCACTGGGACGACGAGATGGCCAAGGTCGTCGGCCTGGAGACCGCGATCGCGCACGGCATGCTGACCATGGGCATCGGCGGCGGCTACGTCACCGCGTGGATCGGTGACCCCGGCGCGGTGACCGAGTACAACGTGCGGTTCACCGCCGTGGTGCCGGTGCCCAACGACGGCAAGGGCGCCGAGCTGGTCTTCAACGGCCGCGTCAAGTCCGCCGATCCCGAAACCAAGTCCGTGACCATCGCGCTCACCGCCACCACCGGCGGCAAGAAGATCTTCGGTAGGGCCATCGCGTCCGCGACCCTGGCATAGCGCATGGCGCTCAAGACAGACATCAGGGGGATGATCTGGCGCTACCCGGACTACTTCGTCGTCGGCCGTGAACAACTGCGCCAGTTCGCGCTGTCCATCAAGAACCGCCACCCGGCCCACTTCGAGGAGGACGCCGCCGCCGAACTCGGCCACGACGCGATCATCGCGCCGCTGACCTTCGGGACCATCTTCGCCAAACTGGTCCAGCTGGATTTCTTCCGGCACGTCGACATCGGCATGGAGACGCTGGTGATCGTCCAGGTCGACCAGCGGTTCGTGTTCTCCAAGCCGATCAAGGCCGGCGACAAGCTGTGGGCCCGGATGGACATCGTTTCGGTGGACGAGCGTTTCGGCGCCGACATCGTCGTCACCAAGAACATCTGCACCGACGAGAACGACGAGGTGGTCCTAGAGGCCTACACCACGCTGATGGGCCAGTACGCCGACAACTCCGCGAACCTGCGTTGGGACTCGGAGTCCGGCCAGGTCGTCAGAACGGCGTAATTAGTATCTGACTCCCGCGTCGATGTACACTCGGACCTCGGGGTTTTCCCAGCATCAGCGCGCTTTCCGTGAGTCGAGCAATCGGAAGGCGCGCGTGTCATGTAAGCCCCGGTAGGTAAGCGCAGGTTGGCCTGCCAACCGCGAAGGGGCGTAGCTCAACTGGCAGAGCAGCGGTCTCCAAAACCGCAGGTTGCAGGTTCAAGTCCTGTCGCCCCTGCTGAAGACGGACGGAGCCGGACCATGGGCATGAGCATGTGCCATGGTGGACACTGGAAGGTGCGCCGCCACCGATGGGACGGCTCTCGGGGTACTAGCAAACAAAGGAGCGTGCGGTGAGCGACGAAGGCGACGTTGCCAACGACGCCGCAAGCGACGGCACTGACACGACGGAGGGCCGCGCGAGCGGTGTCCGGACGGCGGTGGTGACGCGGCCACAACGCCCGACCGGTAAGCGGTCCCGCCAGAAGGCGGCCGACGCCGGCGAGGATGCCGACGCCGCGTCGCCGGACGAAATCGAAGCCTCCGGCAAGGACAAGGCCAAGAAGGGCGCCAAAGCCAAGAAGGCCGCCAAGCCGAAGAAATCCGCGGACAGCCGGGCCAACCCGTTCCTGTTCGTCTACAACTACCTCAAGCAGGTCGTTGCGGAGATGCGGAAGGTCATTTGGCCCAACCGCAAGCAGATGCTCACGTACACCTCCGTCGTGCTGGCCTTCCTGGCCTTCATGGTGGCGCTGGTCGGCCTGGCGGATTTCGGCCTGACCAAGCTGGTGCTGTTGGTGTTCGGCTGAGCGAGCGACGCCGCTGTGAAAAGTGACAGAGAGGACTGACACCGTGACTAGCTTCGACGGTGACCCGTCCGCGGGTGACGCGGTCGACCTGAAAGAGACCACGGAAGCTGCCGAGGTTTCTGACGACACGGCGACCTCCGAGGTTTCCGAGGCGACCACGGACGAGGCGACCACGGACGAGGCCGCCGACGCTGCCGGGGCGCCCGACGAGCCGGCCGAAGAGGTCGACCCGGCCGTCGCGCTCAAGGCGGAACTGCGCAGCAAGCCCGGCGACTGGTACGTCATCCACTCCTACGCGGGATACGAGAACAAGGTCAAAGCCAACCTCGAAACGCGGGTGCAGAACCTCGACGTCGGCGACTACATCTTCCAGGTCGAGGTGCCCACCGAAGAGGTCACCGAGATCAAGAACGGCCAGCGCAAGCAGGTCAATCGCAAGGTGCTGCCCGGCTACATCCTGGTGCGCATGGACCTGACGGACGACTCGTGGGCCGCGGTGCGCAACACCCCCGGCGTCACCGGGTTCGTCGGGGCGACCTCGCGCCCGTCGGCCCTGACGCTCGACGACGTGGTGAAGTTCCTGCTGCCGCGCGGCGCGACGAAGAAGGCCGCCAAGGGGGCGGCTACAACCGCCACCGCCGCCGAGGCCGGGGGGCTGGAACGCCCGGCCATCGAGGTCGACTACGAGGTCGGCGAATCGGTCACGGTCATGGACGGCCCGTTCGCGACGCTGCCGGCCACGATCAGCGAGGTCAACGGCGAGCAGCAGAAACTCAAGGTGCTGGTGTCGATCTTCGGCCGCGAAACCCCGGTCGAATTGACCTTCAGCCAAGTCTCCAAGCTCTAAACCGGCGGCTCCGCCGGGCACAAACCAGGAAGGAACGAACAACATCTCATGGCCCCGAAGAAGAAAGTCGTCGGGCTGATCAAGCTTCAGATCCAGGCGGGGCAGGCCAACCCGGCGCCGCCGGTCGGGCCCGCGCTCGGTCAGCACGGCGTCAACATCATGGAGTTCTGCAAGGCGTACAACGCCGCCACGGAGAACCAGCGCGGCCAGGTCATCCCGGTCGAGATCACGGTCTACGAGGACCGCAGCTTCACCTTCGCGCTCAAGACCCCGCCCGCCGCCAAGCTGCTGCTCAAGGCCGCCGGCGTCGGCAAGGGTTCGGCCGAGCCGCACAAGACCAAGGTCGCCAAGGTCAGCTGGGATCAGGTCAAGGAGATCGCCGAGACCAAGAAGGCCGACCTGAACGCCAACGACATCGACGCGGCCGCCAAGATCATCGCCGGCACCGCCCGGTCGATGGGTATCACCGTCGAGTAGTCCGAGCATGACGAAGCGGGGCGAGGAACGAGGCCCAGCGTAGGTATGGGAAGGACGAATCGACGCAAAGACACCGTCGAGTAATACCCCGCACCACCACCGTGGGAGGGCTGGCTTCGGCCCGATAACCACGACCCAACACCAGATTGGATGAATCAATGAGCAAGAACAGCAAGGCATACCGCGCCGCCGCCGAGAAGGTGGACCGCAACAGCCTGTACTCCCCGCTGGAGGCGGCCAAGCTCGCCAAGGAAACGTCGTCGAGCAAGCAGGACGCGACCGTCGAGGTGGCGATCCGGCTCGGCGTCGACCCGCGCAAGGCCGACCAGATGGTCCGCGGCACGGTGAACCTGCCGCACGGCACCGGCAAGACCGCCCGGGTGGCGGTGTTCGCGGTCGGCGACAAGGCCGAGCAGGCGCAGGCCGCCGGCGCGGACATCGTCGGCAGCGACGACCTGATCGAGAAGATCCAGGGCGGCTGGCTGGAGTTCGACGCCGCGATCGCGACCCCGGACCAGATGGCCAAGGTCGGCCGCATCGCGCGGGTGCTCGGTCCGCGCGGCCTGATGCCGAACCCGAAGACCGGCACCGTCACCCCCGACGTCGCCAAGGCCGTGGCCGACATCAAGGGCGGCAAGATCAACTTCCGCATCGACAAGCAGGCCAACCTGCACTTCGTCATCGGCAAGGCCTCCTTCGACGAGAAGTCGCTGGCCGAGAACTACGGCGCCGCGCTCGACGAGGTGCTGCGGCTCAAGCCGTCCGCGTCGAAGGGCCGCTACCTGAAGAAGATCACCGTGTCGACGACGACGGGGCCGGGCATTCCGGTCGACCCGTCGGTCACCCGCAACTTCTCCGAGGCCTGATCTCTCTCCTGGTCGAACGTCGACTTGTGGCGCGATCACCCAAGTAATCGGCGCCACAAGTCGACGTTCGGCGGGAATTACCCCCCGCACTCGGCGATGCGGCGCCGCAGGAACGCGCGTCCCGGCTCAGACCCGTTGGACTCCAACGCCGCTCGGTACCACGTCAGCGCATCGGCCGGCCGGCCCGCGCGGCGCAGCAGGTCGGCGCGCACGGTCGCGACCAGGTTCGAGCGGGCGAGCCGCGGATCGCCAGCCACATCGTCCAGGGCGGCCAGCCCGGCGTCGGGCCCGTCGCGAAAGCCGATCGCCAGCGCGCGATTGGCGGCCACCACCGGGGACCCGGTGAGCTGCCACAGCCGGTCATAGGCCGAGCAGATGGCGACCCAGTCCGTGCGTTCCCAGGACGGGGCCGTGGCGTGCAGCGCGGCGATCACCGCCTGGGGCAGGTAGGCGCCCGTCGAGCCTCGGGCGTGACGCAACCGCTCGAGCCCGCGGGCGATGCGCGCGCGGTCCCACCGGCGGCGGTCCTGGTCCTCGAGCGGCACCAGCATCCCGGACTCGTCCACCCGGGTCGCGCGTCGCGAATCGTGCAGCAGCATCAGGGCGGACAGCGCGTGCGCCTCCGGCTCGGCGGGCAGCAGCGCGCACAGCTCGCCGCCCAGCCGGATCCCCTCGTCGCACAGGTCGTCGCGGATGGCCGACGGGCCCGCCGTCGACCAGTAGCCCTCGGTGAACACCGAATAGACGCAACCCAGCACGTGCGGGGTGCGCTCGGGCAGCAGCTCGGCGGGCGGGACGCGCAGCGGGATGTTGGCGTGCCGAACCTTGTTCTTGGCGCGCGTGATTCGCTGGCCGATCGCCGCCTCGGTCTGCAGCAGCGCGCGGGCGATTTCGCCGACGGTCAGGCCCGAGACCAGCCGCAGCGTCAGCGCCAATTGCGATTGCCGGTCCAGCGCCGGGTGCGCGCAGGTGAACATCATCCGCAACTCGTCGTCGCGAACCGGGTGCGGGTCGGTGTGCTCGGTGCGCGCCCTGATGTCGTCCAACACGGCCGCCAATTCCTTTCCGGGGCGCACCGATTCGCGGCGCAAGCGATCACGGGCCCGATTACGGCCGACGGTCACCAGCCACCCGCCCGGGTTGGCGGGCAGCCCGTCGCGCGGCCAGGTGCGCAGCGCCTCGGCGCAGGCCTCCTGGACGGCGTCCTCGGCGACGGTGAGGTCACCCGACCACCGCGCGAGCGCGGCCACGGCCGGGCCCCACTCCCGGCGGAAGACGCCGTCCAGGTCGGCCATCTGGCTACAGGCCGGAGACGCCCGCCAACTGGCGCAGCTGCACGGACGAGGCGGGGATCATCGAGGCGATCTTGACCGCCTCGTCACGATCGGCGGCGCTCAACAGGTAGATGCCGGTGGCGATTTCGGCGCCCTCCACGTACGGCCCGTCGGTGATGAGGACCTCGCCGTCGCGCACCCGCACGGTCGTCGCCGTGGACCGGTCGTGCAGCGCGGCGCCGCCGATCACGTGATCGCCGGCGGCGGCGTGCAGCTCGACGTGCTTGGCCGCCACCGCCTCCCACTCCGGCGTGCCCGGTGTGTGCGCGGATTCGGCGGGCTCGAGCAGCAGCGCGAGCCAGTCGTTGCCGGTGAGCGCGCGGGACGGCTCGACGGCGTGGACCACCGGCCACAGCTCCACCGCCCCGAACTCGGCCACCGGGACGTCGCGCGCCAGCGCCAGCGCCTCGTCGAGGTTTTCGGCCTCGAACACGTAATAGCCGCAAGCCACTTCGGCGGATTCCGCGAAGGGACCGTCGGTGACCGTCGGCGCGTCCGGGCCGCCGGAAATGGCCACGGCGGACGCGGCGGGCGCCAGGGCGTCACCGGCCTTGATCGCCGGCCCGGCCTTGGCGTGAAAGTTCTCCCAGGCGGCCATCGCGGCGGCGGCATCGTCGGGCGCACGGTCCTGTTCCTTGCTGATCAACAAGGCGAAGTACTGCATGGTCGTCACCTCCGGTAGTGAGCGAAGCCGTCTGCTCCACTCTCTACCTACTCGACGAACCGCGCAGCGCCAATCCGACAGGCGCCGCAGAAATTCAGGCGGCCGCGCCCGGCTTGAGGTAGGTCACCAGGCTGACGTCGAGCATCTCCTCGGTGAAGTAGTGCTCGCAGCCGCGCAGGTACTTGATGTAGCGGTTGTAGACCTCTTCGGAGGTGACCTCGATGGCCTTGTCCCGGTTCGACTCGAGCGTGTCACCCCAGATGTGCAGGGTCTTGATGTAGTGCGGCCGCAACGAAAGCGGTTCGGGCACAACAAAACCGGCCTTCTCGCCGTGGTCGACCATCATCTGGGTGGAGGGCAGCCGGCCGCCGGGGAAGATCTCGGTGACGATGAACTTGATGAACCGCGCCGTCTCGAAGCTCAGCTTCTTGCCGCGCGCGGCCAGATCGTACGGGTGGTAGCTGACGCTGCTCTGGACGGTCATGCGGCCGTCGTCGGGCATGATGTCGTAGGTCCGCTTGAAGAAGTCGTCGTAGTTCTCGTGGCCGAAGTGCTCGAAGGCCTCGATCGACACGATGCGGTCGACGGGCTCGGAGAAGTCCTCCCAGTTCTGCAGCCGCACCTCCCGCGAGCGGTTGCTGTCGATGGAGCCGAGCAACGCCTCGGCGCGGGCGTGCTGGTTCTTGGACAGCGTCAGGCCGATGACGTTGACGTCGAACCGCTCGACGGCGCGCTTCATGGTGGTGCCCCACCCGCAGCCGATGTCGAGCAGGGTCATGCCGGGCTTGAGGTCCAGCTTGTCGAGGTTGAGGTCGATCTTCGCGTACTGGGCCTCTTCCAGGGTCATGTCGTCGCGCTCGAAGTAGGCGCAACTGTAGATCCGTGACGGGTCCTGGAACAGGCCGAAGAACTCGTCGGAGACGTCGTAATGCGCCTGAATGTCTTCCGAGCGCGTCCGCGTCTTCGTCGGGCCAGTCGGTTGCTCAGCCATTTTCGTCCTGTTCTCCTCGATGACGTTCGCTGTCTCTAGTCGCGCGCATCGAGGGGTCCGGTGTGAGCAGCAACGATACCCAACGTCGAGGCATCGTTTCCTAAGGGTGCGAGTGCGCGTCGCGGACCCGACCGCGCAGCCAAACTCTACTTTCCGCCGACGCTACTTGGTGAGCGTGTACTGGGCGACGTTGGAGATGCCTTTGCGGAAGAGGTTCGCGCAGCCCGTCAGGTAGCGCATGAAGCGGTCGTAGACCTCTTCGGACTGGATGGCGATCGCGCGGTCGCGGTTGGCCTCCAGGTTGGCCGCCCAGGTGTCCAGCGTCCGGGCGTAGTGCGACTGCAGGTATTGCGTCTGCTCGAGGCCGAAACCGCTGGCTCGCGAAAGGTCGACGATGTCGGCTTCGCCGCACATCTGCCCGCCGGGAAAGATCTCCTTGCCGAGGAAGTGCAGGAAGCGCAGGTCCGACATCGTGATCTTGATGCCGACTTCCTTCCAGTGCGATTGCGGGTAGGTGAAGATGCTGTGCATCAGCATCCGGCTGTCGTTGGGGAGGGTTTCATATGCCCAGTCCCAGAACGCGGGCCAGCGTTCCTTTTTGAACGCGTCGAAGGCCTCGAAGCTGATAATCCGGTCGACGTGCTCGTCGAATTCTTCCCACCCCTGCAGCCGGGCCTCGGCGCGCCGCGTCGTCGGGATCGCGGCCAGCCGCGCCTTGGTGCGCGTGTAATGGTTGCGGCTGAGCGTGATGCCGATGACATTGACGTCGTATTTCTCCAGCGCCCGGACCACGGCCCCGCCCCAGCCGCACCCGACGTCGAGCACCGTCATGCCCGGCTCGAGGTTCAGCTTGTCCAGCCCCAGGTCCAGCTTGGCCAGCTGCGCCTGTTCCAAGGTCATGTCGTCGTCTTTGAAATACGCGCAGGTGTAGACCATGTTTGGGTCGAGGAACAACGCGAAGAAGTCGTCCGAAATGTCGTAGGTAGCCTGCGACTCTTCGTAATACGGCTCCAGCTTCACCATTGCGACACCCACCCTCCTTCGACAACCGTACAACCCTGCGGCATGGACTGAAAATGCGGGGAAATGTTTCTGCGGAATGCCTTTTGGCTCAACACGCCCTGGCGAAATTGTTAGTCAGCACGCCGATCACCTGATCCCACAACTGCTGTGGCAGATCATGACCCATCCCGTCGAATAACACCAATCGGGCGCCGTCGATGGCCCGGGCCACCGCGCGGCCACCGAAGGGCCGCATCAGCTTGTCCGCCCGGCCGTGGATCACCACGGTCGGAGCGACGGTGCCGTGGTTGTAGCGCCGCAGGCTGCCGCTGCCCAGCACCGCGGCGAAGTGCCGCGCCACGCCCTGCGGGTAGTAATTGCGGTCGTACCCCTCGGCGGCCTCGGCGCGGGCCTGCTCGTCGGGCACCCGGTAGCGCGGGCTGCCGATGATCTTGCCGACCCGCACGGCGTTGTCGACGATCACCTCGCGCGGCGAGTTCGGCGGCGGCCCCTTCAACAGGGCCAGCAGCGCGCGCGGTGCCGGCGGCGGCAACAGAGCCGCGTTGTTGCTGGAGAAGATGATCGCCAGGGATTGGGTCCGCTCGCGGAATCGCGCGGCGAAGATCTGGGCGATCATGCCGCCCATCGACGCCCCGACGATGTGGGCGCGTTCGATGCCCAGATGATCGAGCACGGCCGCCGCGTCGTCAGCCATGTCCTCGAGCTTGTACACCGCCCGGCTGGGCAGACCGAGCCAGGACCGGACCAACCGCGTCGCCAGCGGCTGTCCCGAGCTGCCGTACTGGGTCTTGCTGGACAGGCCGACGTCTCGATTGTCGTACCGGATGACGCGCAGCCCTTGGTCGATCAGCTTTTGGCAGAACGCGGTTCGCCACAGCAGCAGCTGGGCCCCCAGCCCCATGATCAGCAGGACGGGCGGGTCGTCGACGTCGCCCATGTCCTCGTAGTACAGCTTCAGGTCGCCTGATATGGCGTATCCCGTGCGGACCTGCACGCCTATACCTCGACGTCCGAGGAGTGCTCGCGGCTGACTTCGACCATGAAGTTCGCGAAATACCCCGTCAGTTGCGGATCCGACATCATCTGCCACTTCGGCGCCAGCAGCTTCATGTACCGCTCGACGTAGAGGAACTGCTTGCCGATCAGCACCAGCTCGCGGGGCAGCTTGACGTCGTAGGCGTCGGCCAGCGCCGACAGCTGCCGGCCGATGTCGGCGTAGGACATGTCGCCCAGCGTCTGCATGGTCAGCGGGGTGGCGAACTTTTCCAGATCCTTGGCGGCCTGGGCCTCGGGCTTCATGGTGCCGACGGCCCCCATCAGCACCACGATCTTGCCCGCCGCGGCATGGTCCTTCTTGACCAGCAGCGCGTACACCAATTCGCGCAGCAGCCACCGGGTGCGGGGATCGATGCGGCCCATGATCCCGAAGTCGAAGAACACGATCCGGCCCTGATCGTCGACGTAAAGGTTGCCCGCGTGCAGGTCGCCGTGGAACAGCCCGTGCCGCAGCCCACCTTCGAACAGCGAGAACAGCAGCGCCTTCACCAGCTCGACGCCGTCGAACCCGGCCTTGCGGATGGCGGCGACGTCGTCGATGCGGATGCCGGACACCCGCTCCATGGTCAGCACCCGGTCGCTGGTGAAGTCCCAGTACACCTGCGGCACCCGGATGTTGCGGCCCAGCGGGGAGGCGTGCAGGTGCGAGACCCACGCCTCCATCGACTGCGCCTCCAGCCGGAAATTGAGCTCCTCGGCCAGGTTGTCGGAGAAGTCGGCCACGACGTCCTGCGCGGACAGCCGGCGGCCGAGCTTGGCCACCTCGACGGCCTGGGCGAAGCGCTTGAGGATCTGCAGGTCGGCGGCGACCCGGCGGCGAATGCCCGGCCGCTGGATCTTGACGACGACCTGCTCGCCGCTGTGCAGGGTCGCGTAGTGCACCTGGGCGATCGACGCCGACGCGAACGGTTCCTCGTCCCAGCTGGCGAACAGCTCGGACGGGTCGGCGCCGAGCTCCTCGATGAACAGCTTGTGCACCTCGCCGGGGTCGGCGGGCGGCACCCGGTCCAGCAGGCCGCGGAACTCCCGGGACAGCGATTCGCCGAACGCCCCCGGGCTCGACGCGATGATCTGCCCGAACTTGACGTACGTCGGTCCCAGGTCGGCGAAGGTCTGGGGGAGCTGCCTGATCACCTTCTGCTGCCACGGACCCCTGCCGGGCAGCTTGGTGACGATGCGAGCGGCGGAGCGGGTGACCTGCCAACCGGTCACCGCTACCCGGGCCGCTTCGACCGGCAACGGCACCCGGTCGAGCTTGGCCACCTCTCGATGCTTGGTAGAACTCATTCCAGCAGTCTGCCAAACCGGTGCTGGCAAGTCCCAATCTCTACTGGTGCCGGTGCCCGCCTCGCCACGGCTGCACCCACCCCTCGATCGCCCAGCCTTCGTGCCCGGCGATCAGCTCGTACATGGTCGCGCCGTCGATCGTCTCCCGGACGATGTCGGCGTGACCGGCGTGCCGCGCCAGCTCGTTGATCACGTGCAGGATCACCCAGCGCACCGACCACGCCCGCTGGTCCTTGGGGAACCAGGGGATGTCGCGCGGCACGGGCACCGCGGCGTCGAGGTCCGCGGTCTCGACCAGCCGCAGCGACGTCGCGTTCTGCGCCTCGAACGCCCGCAGCAGCCCGTCCAGCGTCTCGTCGGGACCCATCACATGCTGGTCGGCGAACTCCTTGCTGATCTGCTCGAACGGACGGGTGTCCTTCGGCGGCGCGTCGGGCGCGGCGGCGACGCGGGTCATCCAGCTGTGCTGCATCCCCGTGGCGTGCTTGACCAGCCCGCCGATCGACAGCGCGCTGGCCGACGGCGTGGAGCGGGCCTGTTCGTCGGTGAGGCCGTAGCTGACGGCGAAGTACGCGCTTTGGTGGAACGCCAGGAATTCGCGCAGGGCGCTGCGTTCATCGGACACCGGTGGTGCGAGGGCGGGCATTGTCAATCCATCCTGTTGTGAACGTAAAGGTCGCGCAGGCAAGCGATTTCGGCGCCATGGTGGATCGCTTCCCGATTGATGTGCAAGACCAGCGCGCTCAGCGGGTAGTCGGCGTACGGCCCTTCGGCCGCGCCGCAGCGGCGGGTCAGGTCGGCGGCGGACAGCGACCGTACACCGTTGATCCACACCGCGTACGTCTCGTCCAGTTGCCGCAGGGCGGTGGCGGCGGTGGTGGCGTAGTTCCAACTCTGGTAATCGGCGGACGGTCCACCGAAATGGTGATGGGCACGCATCGCGAACACCCCGACAATCACGTGTGCCATGCGCCACGCGATCGTGGTGAACGGTGCCGGGCTGGGCGCCGGGAACGCGAAGTCGATCGACCCGTCCGGGTGCACCGTCCAGCAGTGGGGCACCGGCTGCCAGAAGTACTCGTCGTCGGTCAGGCCGCCCAGGCGAGGGCGCAGCTGGTTGCGCCAGTGCCAGTCGAGTTGGTCGGCCAGTTGGGCGCTCAGATCTGCCATGGCACCGAGCTTTCCACCAATGCGACGGGTTCGCGGTCAGGCGACGGGTTTCTCGGTTGGCCGCGCCGCCGTAAAGTGCGGGGATGCAGCTGGTTTCGGCGGAGTCGACGGAGCTTTTCGTCGGGCCGCCGGAAGCCCCGCTGCAGCTGGCGCGCGTCACCGTCGCCGGGGTGGGCGAGCCGACGCGGGTCCGCATCGACGGGGACGGCCTGACCGGGGAGGCGGTCGCCGATGTCGGCGACGAGCTCGTCGAGGTCCCCGTCGCCGTGGACCGTGCGGTGGTCGGCGAGCGACGGTCCGCGCGGGTGCGCGCCGGGCGCGCGGACCTGCCGTTCGAGTTCACGGTCGCCGAGCCCGGCTGGACCATGTTCATGGTCAGTCACTTCCACTACGACCCGGTGTGGTGGAACACCCAAGGCGCCTACACCAGCGAATGGACCGAGGATCCGCCGGGGCGGGCCCGGCAGACCAACGGCTTCGAGCTCGTGCACGCCCACCTGGAGATGGCCCGCCGCGAGCCCGAGTACAAGTTCGTGCTCGCCGAGGTGGACTACCTCAAGCCGTACTGGGACACCCGCCCCGAGGACCGCGCCGATCTGCGCCGGTTCATCGCGCAGGGCCGTGTCGAGGTGCTGGGCGGCACCTACAACGAACCGAACACCAATCTCACCAGCCCGGAAACGACCATCCGGAACCTGGTGCACGGCATGGGTTTTCAGCGCCACGTCCTGGGTGCCGACCCGGCGACCGCGTGGCAGCTGGACGTGTTCGGCCACGACCCGCAGTTCCCGGGCCTGGCCGCCGACGCCGGCCTGACGTCGAGTTCGTGGGCCCGGGGACCGCACCACCAGTGGGGCCCGATGCACAGCGACGGCGGACTGGGCGGCATGCAGTTCTGCAGCGAGTTCGAGTGGATCTCGCCGTCGGGCCGCGGCCTGCTCACCCACTACATGCCCGCGCATTACTCGGCGGGGTGGTGGATGGACTCCGCGTCCACGCTGCGCGAGGCCTCCGACGCCACGTACGAGCTGTTCGATCAGCTCAAAACGGTGGCGCTGACCCGCAACGTGCTGCTGCCCGTCGGCACCGACTACACGCCGCCCAACACGTGGGTCACCGCGATCCATCGCGACTGGGCCGCCCGCTACACCTGGCCGCGATTCGTGTGCGCGCTGCCGCGCGAGTTCTTCGCGGCGGTGCGCGCCGAGCTGGCGCAGCGCGGGTGTGAGCCGTCGCCGCAGACCCGGGACATGAACCCGATCTACACCGGCAAGGACGTGTCCTACATCGACACCAAACAAGCCAACCGGGCCGCGGAGAACGCCGTGCTGGCGGCCGAGCGGTTCGCGGTGTTCGCGGCCCTGGCGACCGGCGCCGACTACCCGCATGCGGCCCTGGCCAAGGCGTGGGTGCAGCTGGCCTACGGCGCGCACCACGACGCGATCACCGGGTCGGAATCCGACCAGGTCTACCTCGACCTGTTGACCGGCTGGCGCGACGCGTGGGAGCTGGGCCGCACGGCCCGGGACGCCTCGCTGGCGCTGCTGTCCGGGGCGATCGAGGGCGACGTCGTCGTGTGGAACCCCCTGGCGCACCCACGCACCGATTTCGTCACCGCGCGCATCGATCCGCCGCTGCCCGCGGGCGTGCGGGTGCTGGACGCCGACGGCGCCGAACTGCCCGCGCTGGTCGAGCACGACGGGAGCTCGGTCACCTGGCTGGCCCGCGATGTCGGGTCGCTGGGCTGGCGGGCCTACCGGCTGGCACCCGCCGACGAAGCGGCCGGCTGGGCGGCGGTGCCGGGATCGGTGATCGCCAACGAGCACTACCGGCTCGAGGTCGACGCGGCCCGCGGCGGGGCCGTCGCCTCGCTGATCGACTTGTCTGCCCAGGGGGGCCGCGAGCTGATCGCCGAGGGCCGGGTGGGCAACGAGCTCGCCGTCTACGAGGAATACCCGTCGCACCCCACGCAGGGCGAGGGACCGTGGCACCTGCTGCCCAAGGGGCCGGTGGTGTGCTCGTCGGAATCGCCGGCGCGGGTGCGGGCCTTCCGCGGACCCCTCGGTGAGCGGGTGGTGGTCCGCGGCCGGATAGGCACGCTGCTGCGCTACACCCAGACCCTGACGCTGTGGCGGGGCGTCGCGCGGGTGGACTGCCGCACCACCATCGACGACTTCACCGGCGCCGATCAGCTGGTGCGGCTGCGCTGGCCGTGCCCGGTGCCGGGCGCCATGCCGGTCAGCGAAGTCGGCGACGCCGTCGTCGGCCGCGGTTTCGCGCTGCTGCACGACGGGCCGCGCGCGGTGGACACCGCCCGGCACCTGTGGGCCCTGGACAACCCGGCGTACGGCTGGTTCGGCCTGTCCTCGGCCGCCCGGGTCCGGGTGTCGGGGGCCGGGGTGCGGGCGATCTCGGTCGCCGAGGTGGTGTCTCCGGCGGAGGCGGTGTCCGGGCCGCTGGCGCGCGAGCTGATGGTGGCGCTGGTCCGCGCCGGAGTCACGGCCACCTGCACCGCCGCGGACAAGCCCCGCTACGGCCACCTGGAGGTGGATTCCAACCTGCCCGACGTGCGGATCGCGCTGGGCGGGCCGGACCGCAACGCCTTCACCGAGGCGGTGCTGGCCCACGCCGATCCGGTGTACGCCGGGGAACTCGACCGCCAGCTGGCGGCGACCGGCCGGGCCCGGGTGTGGGTGCCGGCCGAGACGCCGCTGGCCGCGGTGTGGGTGCCCGGCGCCGACCTGCGTGGACTGCGGGCGCTGCCGGTGCTGGTCGTCGACGGCCGCGCCGACGAGGACCTGCGCGCGGAGATCGCCGCGCTGGCCGACGATCTCGGTGACGCCGAGATCGTCGTCGCGCAGCGGCCCGCGTCGGGAACGGAGGCGTTCGAGGACCGCACCGTCGCCCTGCTCAACCGCGGGGTGCCCAGCTTCGCCGTCGACACCGAGGGCACCCTGCACACCGCGCTGATGCGCTCGTGCACCGGCTGGCCGTCGGGCATCTGGATCGATGACCCCCGCCGCACCGCGCCGGACGGCTCCAACTTCCAGCTGCAGCACTGGACCCACGATTTCGACTACGCGTTGGTCAGCGGCGACGGCGACTGGCGGCGCGCGGACATCCCCACCCGCAGCGCGCAGTTCGCGCAGCCGCTGCTCGCCGTCGCCGGGGGCCGGCGGCCCGGTGCGCTGCCGCCGGCCGGTGCGCTGCTGCGCGTCGAGCTCGCCGACTCGGTCCACCTGGCGGCCCTCAAGGCGGCCGGCGATCCGCTGACCGCGGGCCGCGCCGCGCCGGTCGACCCGCACTCGGTCGCCCTGCGGTTGGTGGAGACGACCGGGGCGGGCGCGCGGGTGACGCTTAGCTCGGACGTCGCGGCGATCAGCGACCTGCGGGCCGCCGACCTCCTGGAGGCTCCCGAGGGGCGGCTGGATTCGGTCGACCTGCACGGCTACCAGGTGGCGACCGTGCTGGCCCGGTTCGACCTGCCCGCGACGCTCGCGGACGCCGCCGCCCTGGCGCCGAACGCCGAGGCCGCCCAGCCGCTCTACGCCCGCTATTGGCTGCACAACCGCGGGCCCGCGCCGCTCGGGGGCCTGCCCGCGGTCGCCCACCTGCACCCGTCGCAGATCAGTGCGCAGCCCGGCCGCGACGTGACGGTGCGTCTGACCGCGGCCAGCGACTGCAGCGACGCCACGCTGCGCGGCGGGGTCGTCCTCGCGTGCCCGGACGGCTGGTCGGCCACGCCCGCCGAGCTGCCCTTCACCCTGTGCAGCGGCGGCCACCTGGAGGCCGACGTGGTGGTGTCGATCCCGCCGACGGCAGAACCGGGCCTCTACCCCGTCCGGGCACGGCTGCGCCTCACCGGCGAACACATCCCCGCCCCCTGGCGGCAAGCGGTCGAGGACGTGTGCGTGGTCGCGGTGGGCGGCGCGGCGGTCGACCCGGGCGGGCTGGTCTACCTCGCCGACGGGCCGCGCGAGGTCACGCTGCGGCCCGGCGAAGCGGGTGAGGTGACCGTCACCGTCGGCACCCACGCCCGGGCCGATTTGGCGCTCGAGGCGCATCTGATCAGCCCCTGGGGCACGTGGGAATGGATGGGACCCGCCGCCCTCGGCGCGGTCCTGCCCGCCGGCGGCACCGTCGGCCTCGGCTTCCGGGTGACCCCGCCGGCCTGGCTGGGACCCGGGCAATGGTGGGCGCTGGTGCGCATCGGCTGCGCCGGGCGGCTGGTCTACTCGCCCGCGGTCCGGGTGACGGTGACATGAGCGGCCACCCTGTCGCGACCGTCGCCGGCATCCCCGTGTCGTGCGCGGAGGTCGACGCGGCCGAAACGCGGCTGCGCGCGGGGCGGGGAGCGGGCGCACTGCCGGCCGCGGGCACCAGCGAGGGCCGCCAACTGCGACGCTGGCTGACCCAGCTCATCGTGACCCGGCGGGTGGTCGCCGCCGAGGCGGACGCGCGCGGGCTGGACCCGCGCGAAGCCCCGACCGAGACGGAGCTGCTGCCCGACGTGACCGCACGGCTGGAGATCGGCAGCATCGCCGCGGCCGTACTGGCCGACCCGCGCGCCCGGGCGCTGTTCGCCGACGTCACCGCCGACGTGCACGTCACCGACGACGAGGTGGCCGCCTATCACGCCCGCAACCCGCTGCGCTTCGCCGCGGCACGGCCGGGTGAAAACGGCTGGCGCACAACGGCGTTGGCCGCTCCACCGCTGGCCGAGGTGCGATCGGCGATCGCCGAGCAGCTGCGCGGCGCCGCCCGGCGGCGCGCCTTCCGGCTGTGGCTGCACGCCCGCCGCGCCGAGCTGGTGCGGCTCGCGCCCGGCTACGAGCATCCCGGCGACCCCCGCCAACCCGACAACACCCACCGGCACTGAGACCATGCCAACCCTCTGCCTGGACATCGGCGGCACCAAAATCGCGGCCGCACTGGTCGATTCGGCCGGCGCGCTGGTGCACAGCGCGATCCGCCCCACCCCGGTCACGACCGCCGCCGGCGACGTGTGGGCCGTCGTCGAGGCGATGATCGCCGACGCGGTGCGCGCGGCAGACGCCCCGATCACCGCCGTCGGCATCGCCTCGGCCGGGCCGATCGACCTGCACACCGGATCGGTCAGCCCGATCAACATCGCGGGCTGGGACCGTTTCCCGCTGCGCGACAGGGTCGCCGCCGCGGTGCCCGGGGTGCCGGTGGTGCTGGGCGGCGACGGCCTGTGTATGGCGTTGGGCGAGCACTGGATCGGGGCGGGCCGCAGCGCGGGGCCGGACGCCCGGTTCCTGCTGGGCATGGTGGTCTCCACCGGGGTGGGCGGCGGTCTGGTGCTCGACGGCGTCCCCTACGCCGGGCGCACCGGCAACGCCGGCCACGTCGGGCACATCGTCGTCGAACTGGACGGGCCGCCGTGCACGTGCGGCGGCCGCGGCTGCGTGGAGACGGTGGCGTCCGGGCCGTGGATGGTGCGCTGGGCGCGCGACAACGGGTGGGCGGCGCCGCCCGGCGCGGGCGCCAGGGACCTGGCCGTCGCGGCGGCGGCCGGAGACCCGGTGGCCCGGCGGGCCTTTCACCGATCGGCCAACGCGCTCGCCGCGATGATCGCCTCGGTCGGCGCGGTCTGCGATCTGGACCTCGTCGTGATCGGGGGAGGGGTGTCCAAATCCGGGCCGCTGCTCTTCGACCCCCTGCGGGCGAAGCTGGCCGACTACGCGGGGCTGGACTTCCTGTCCGGGCTGCGGGTGGTGCCCGGCGAGCTCGGCGGTGCGGCCGGCCTGATCGGCGCGGCCCGCCTTGCGGCCCTGGGCTGACGCGGCGCACGCCGCGCCCGGCTTTCTACGCTGACTGGCATGAACCACAGCATCGACGCGCTCGCGGTCGTGATCACCGGCCTGCTGGTGGGCGTGGAGCTGGCGGTCGCGGTGTTCTTCCACCCGCTCATCGCGCGGCTGCCCGACGACGCCTTCCGTGCGGCCCGCGTCGGCGCCGCCCGATCGCTGGGCACGACGATGCCGTTCTGGTACGCGCTGAGCCTGTTGCTGTTGGTGGCGCTGGCCATCAAGGAGCGGGGCGCGGCGCGCGACTGGCCCTACGGGGCCGCCGGCGCCCTGATGGTGTTGGTCGTGCTGCTGACGGTCACGCTGCTGGTGCCGATCAACAACCGCATCGCCAAGTGGCCGGCCGCCGGTGAGCTCTCGCGTGACCTCGCGGCCCGGTGGGATCGGCTGCACCGGCTGCGGGTGGCCCTGCTGCTGGCGGTGTTCGTCCTGCTGACCCTCGGCGTCACCCGCGCGGTCATCTGAGCCGGCGTCCGGGGTCGCCGTTTTGGCTGACCGCGCAGGCCACGCTATTGTGTTAGCCGTTCCACCGAAGACCGTCGGTCACCGAGCAATCGGTCGAAGGTCCGGGAGTATCCCGGCGGCCCACGCAGGAGGACGAGGCATGACGCCGGCTCGCGCCGGCGTGTTTGTACGCCCCGGCCGTTTCCTGCGCCGGGGCGTTCGTCGTTTTCGGGGGAATCGAGACGACACGTCGCATGACTTCACTTCAGGAGGTAGGCATGGCCAGGGCTGACAAGGCCACCGCCGTTGCGGACATCGCCGAGCAGTTCAAGGAATCGACCGCTGCCCTGGTCACCGAGTACCGCGGCCTGACGGTCGCCAACCTGGCCGAGCTGCGGCGCTCGCTGGGCGCGTCGGCCACGTACTCGGTGGCCAAGAACACGCTGGTCAAGCGTGCTGCGTCGGAAGCCGGGGTCGACGGCCTCGACGAACTCTTCGCCGGCCCGACGGCCATCGCGTTCATCACCGGGGAGCCGGTCGACGCCGCCAAGGCCATCAAGACCTTCGCCAAGGAGCACAAGGCGCTCGTCATCAAGGGCGGCTACATGGACGGCCGCGCGCTGACGGTCGCCGAAGTCGAGCGCATCGCCGACCTCGAGTCGCGCGAGGTGCTGCTGGCCAAGCTGGCCGGCGCGATGAAGGGCAACCTCGCCAAGGCGGCCGGGCTGTTCAACGCCCCGGCGTCGCAGGTCGCCCGGCTCGCGGCCGCGTTGCAAGAGAAGAAGGCCGCAGAGGGACCGGCGGGGCCAGCAGCTTCCGCTGAGCCCGCCGCGGAAGCCGCCCCGGAACCCGCTTCGGAAGCACCCGCCGAGCCTGCGGAAACCCCGGCCGAAGCCGAATAACAACCACCCCGGAACCTGGGAAAAACAAGGAAGGACCCACACCCATGGCAAAGATGTCTACCGACGACCTGCTCGACGCGTTCAAGGAGATGACGCTCCTGGAGCTCTCCGACTTCGTCAAGAAGTTCGAGGAGACCTTCGAGGTCACCGCGGCCGCCCCGGTCGCCGTCGCCGCGGCCGGCCCGGCCGCCGGTGGCGCGCCCGCCGAGGCCGCCGAGGAGCAGTCGGAATTCGACGTGATCCTCGAGTCCGCCGGCGACAAGAAGATCGGCGTCATCAAGGTGGTCCGCGAGATCGTCTCCGGCCTGGGCCTCAAGGAGGCCAAGGACCTGGTCGACGGCGCGCCCAAGCCGCTGCTGGAGAAGGTCGCCAAGGAGGCCGCCGACGAGGCCAAGACCAAGCTCGAGGCCGCCGGCGCCACCGTCACCGTCAAGTAAGTCACTGCGCGCAGGCCCCCGGGATCGAGGTCCCGGGGGCTTCGTGCGCTCAGCGCGCGCCCATCGCGGTCTGCAGCGACTGCGCCACCCGCTCCGGTGAATCACCAAGGGCCACAAGCAGGTTCGACGTCATCGACCCCAGCACCGGGACGACGGCCGAGCTGTCGTCGCCGTAGTAGCCGGCCAGTTCCAGCATGACGAAGCCGTGGATCAACGCCCAGAACTGGGCCGCGGTCGCCACCACGGACGCGTCGTCGACACCGTCTTTCACGGCGCCCGCGGGCTTGATGCGGCCGGCCACCGCGCACCGGTGCACCCCGCGCACCACGTGCGCGAAGCTCGGGTAGTCGCGCTCGATCTCGGCGACCGTCAGCGTCAGGACGTTGTGGGCGGGCGCGTTGATGCCGTGCGCGCTGGTGCTGCCGAACATCAGCCGATACACGTGCGGGCGCTTGATCGCGTAGCGGCGGTAGGCCGCCCCGATCATGAACAGGTCGGCGACCGGGTCGGCGGTGTGCGGCACGGTCAGCGCGGCGTCGAACTGGCGCAGGCCCTCCTCGGCCACCTCGGCGATGAGCCCCCGCATCCCGCCGAAGTGGGTGTAGACCGCCATCGTGGAGGTCCCCGCGGCGCCGGCCACCTTGCGCGTCTGCAGGGCGTCGGGGCCGTGCTCGTCGAGCAGGCCGACCGCCGCGCGCAGCATCTCCTCGCGAACGCTGCGCTGAACGTCTGAAGTCATCGTTGCCATCTTCTCATCGGGGGCGTACGGTGCCAATAACGCTGAAATAACAATGTTATAGGAGCTCAGCCATGGCGACCACGACAACCGCCAAGCCCAGCAACCCCTACCTCGAGGACTTCCTGGCGCCGGTGAGCGCGGAGGTCACCGCCACCGACCTCAAGGTCACCGGACGCATTCCCGAACACCTCGACGGGCGCTACCTGCGCAACGGGCCCAACCCCGTCGCCGAGGTGGATCCCGCCGTCTACCACTGGTTCAGCGGTGACGGCATGGTGCACGGGGTGGCGCTGCAAGGCGGGCAGGCCCGCTGGTATCGCAACCGATGGGTGCGCACCGCCCACGTCTGCGCCGCACTCGGCGAGCCGGCGCCCAGCGGGCTGAACCCGCGGGCCGGCATGCTCTCCGTCGGCCCCAACACCAACGTGCTCAGCCACGCCGGCCACACGCTCGCGCTCGTCGAGGGGGGCGGGGCGAACTACCGCCTCACCGACGAGCTGGACACCGAGGGGCCCTGCGACTTCGACGGAACCCTGTTCGGGGGATACACCGCCCATCCGCACGCCGACCCGCGGACCGGCGAATTGCACGCGGTGTCCTACTCGTTCACCCGCGGGCGGACCGTGCAGTACTCGGTCATCGACACCCAGGGCCGGGCGCGGCGCACCGTCGACATCGAGGTCGGCGGGTCGCCGATGATGCACGACTTCTCGCTGACCGACAAGTACGTGGTGATCTACGACCTGCCCGTCACGTTCGACCCCGTTCAGGTGATGCCGACGAACGTGCCCCGTTGGCTGAGCCTGCCGGCCCGCCTGGTGATGCAGTCGCTCATCGGGCGCGTGCGGCTGCCCAGCCCGATGGCGACGGCGATCAATCGCAACCAGCGGCCGACCAGCCGGATGCCGTACCGGTGGGACGACAACTACCCGGCGCGCATCGGGGTGATGCCCCGAGAGGGGGGAAATCGGGACGTGCGCTGGTTCGACATCGAGCCCTGCTACGTCTACCACCCGCTCAACGCCTACTCCGAGATGCGCAACGGCACAGAGGTTTTGGTGCTCGACGTGGTGCGCTACGCGCGGATGTTCGACCGTGACCTGCGCGGTCCCGGCGACAGCCGGCCGACGCTGGACCGCTGGACCGTCAACCTGGCCACCGGGACGGTGACCAGCGAACGCCGCGACGATCGCCCCCAAGAATTCCCGCGCATCAACGAGGCCTTGCTGGGCGGGCCGCACCGGTATGGCTACACCATCGGCACCGAGGGCGGTTACCTGTCCGGCGGGCGATCCGAGATGTCGACCGCCGTGTACAAGCACGACTACGCGACCGGATCCGCCGCCGCTGCCGATCTCGATGCGGGCCTTTTGCTCGGCGAGATGTCGTTTGTGCCCAATCCCGCACCGGGCGCCGAGGATGACGGCATCCTCATGGGGTTCGGCTATCACCGCGACCGCGACGAGGGCCAACTGGTCTTGCTGGACGCGCAGACGCTCGAGCACGTCGCCACCGTGCATCTGCCGCAGCGGGTGCCGATGGGATTCCACGGCAACTGGGCGCCCGCTGGCTAACACGTGCGTCAAATAAGTTGCGCCATCGGGGCTTCCGGCTGATCTCGGGACGGCCAATTTTTCCCCGCTGTGTGCCGCAACCCTGATGCCGTGTGGCAGGCGTGCGCTACAGTGACTCATGCCACACAAAAGGGCAGGTGGCAGGCATGAGTGTCGACGGAAGGATTTCCCATGGGCGTCGCAATCGAGGTGAATGGGCTCACGAAGTCCTTCGGTTCCTCGAGAATCTGGGAAGACGTGACGCTGGAAATCCCCGCCGGGGAGGTCAGCGTCCTGCTGGGGCCGTCGGGTACCGGCAAATCGGTTTTCCTGAAGTCGCTGATCGGTTTGTTGCGCCCCGAGCGCGGCTCGGTCGTCATCGACGGCACCGACATCCTGCAGTGCTCGGCCAAGGAGCTCTACGAGATCCGCACGCTGTTCGGCGTGATGTTCCAGGACGGCGCGCTGTTCGGGTCGATGAACCTCTTCGACAACGCTGCCTTCCCGCTGCGCGAGCACACCAAGAAGAAGGAAGGCGAGATCCGTGACATCGTCATGGAGAAGCTGACCCTGGTCGGCCTCGGCGGCGACGAGAAGAAGTTCCCCGGTGAGATCTCCGGCGGTATGCGCAAGCGCGCCAGCCTGGCCCGCGCCCTGGTGATGGACCCGCAGATCATCCTGTGCGACGAGCCCGACTCCGGTCTGGACCCGGTTCGTACCGCCTACCTGAGCCAGCTGATCCTCGACATCAACGCCCAGATCGACGCCACGGTGCTGATCGTCACGCACAACATCAACATCGCCCGCACGGTGCCGGACAACATGGGCATGCTGTTCCGCCGCAAGCTGGTCATGTTCGGCCCCCGCGAGGTGCTGCTGACCAGTGACGAGCCGGTCGTCCGGCAGTTCCTCAACGGCCGCCGCATCGGGCCGATCGGCATGTCGGAGGAAAAGGACGAGGCGACCATGGCCGAGGAGCAGGCGGCGCTGGACGCCGGACAGCATGCGGGCGGTGTCGAGGAGATCGAGGGCGTGCCGCCGCAGATCGTCGCATCGCCCGGCATGCCGGAACGCAAGGCCGTCGCCCGCCGCCAGGCGCGGGTGCGCGAGATCCTGCACACCCTGCCCAAGACCGCTCAGACCGCCATCCTCGACGACCTCGAAGGCACCCATCGGTACCGCGCACACGAGATCGGCGAATGAGGGGCGCCGGGCCGGCGGGTTCCGTGATAACTCCGCGTAACACTCCCGGCCCGCCCTCTTGACGACGGGCCCTAAACGAGCCAGTCTGTTGGGCAGCATGTACCTGAACAGTCCGAGGGAAGTCGAGATCGCCAGCCAGCGTCGATGTCCCTGGACCCCCAGGGCTGGGAAGTTGAGGAATGCGCCGTCCTGCGCTATTGTTGGACGTTGCGCTGGCTACCTCCTGCCCACCTCACCCGCCACCTGACACCGTGGTCTAAGCCTGAGCCCCCCTACGTGGCTTAGTTCTTTAGTTGCGCGCGTGAGATCCGGACAGTTCGTTCGCCGGCCGAACCGACACAATTCGCGGCGAGCTGGCCGGTGGTCCCGGCCTTCGTGAGTCGCACGAGGTGCTGGAAGGATGCATCTTGGCTGATTTCCGCCAGAGCAAGACGGATCGCCCACAAAATTCCTCTAACGGAAGTTCGTCGAACGGCTCCGTGCCCGGAGCGCCCAACCGAGTTTCCTTCGCCAAGCTCCGCGAGCCCCTCGAGGTTCCGGGCCTGCTTGACGTGCAGATCGACTCCTTCGAGTGGTTGATCGGCGCGCCGCGGTGGCGCGAGGCGGCCGCCGCGCGCGGCGACGGCAAGCCGGGGGTCACCCCGGTGGGCGGCCTCGAAGAGGTGCTCTTGGAGCTCTCGCCGATCGAGGACTTCTCCGGCTCGATGTCGCTGTCGTTCTCCGACCCGCGCTTCGACGAGGTCAAGGCGCCGGTCGACGAGTGCAAAGACAAGGACATGACGTACGCGGCCCCGCTGTTCGTCACGGCCGAGTTCATCAACAACAACACCGGCGAGATCAAGAGCCAGACGGTGTTCATGGGTGACTTCCCGATGATGACCGAGAAGGGCACCTTCATCATCAACGGCACCGAGCGCGTCGTGGTCAGCCAGCTGGTCCGCTCGCCCGGTGTGTACTTCGACGAGACCATCGACAAGTCGACCGAGAAGCTGCTGCACAGCGTCAAGGTGATCCCCAGCCGGGGCGCGTGGCTGGAGTTCGACGTCGACAAGCGCGACACCGTCGGCGTGCGCATCGACCGTAAGCGCCGCCAGCCGGTCACCGTGCTGCTCAAGGCGCTGGGCTGGACCAACGAGCAGATCACCGAGCGCTTCGGCTTCTCCGAGATCATGATGTCGACGCTGGAGAAGGACAACACCGCCGGCACCGACGAGGCGCTGCTGGACATCTACCGCAAGCTGCGTCCGGGCGAGCCGCCGACCAAGGAGTCCGCGCAGACCCTGCTGGAGAACCTGTTCTTCAAGGAGAAGCGCTACGACCTGGCGCGTGTCGGCCGCTACAAGGTCAACAAGAAGCTCGGCCTGCACGCGGGCGAGCCGATCACCAGCTCGACGCTGACCGAGGAAGACGTCGTCGCCACCATCGAGTACCTGGTGCGCCTGCACGAGGGCCAGCCCACGATGACCGTCCCCGGCGGCATCGAGGTGCCGGTGGAGACCGACGACATCGACCACTTCGGCAACCGCCGCCTGCGCACCGTGGGTGAGCTGATCCAGAACCAGATCCGGGTCGGCATGTCGCGGATGGAGCGCGTCGTCCGCGAGCGGATGACCACGCAGGACGTCGAGGCCATCACGCCGCAGACCCTGATCAACATCCGGCCGGTCGTCGCCGCGATCAAGGAGTTCTTCGGCACCAGCCAGCTGAGCCAGTTCATGGACCAGAACAACCCGCTGTCCGGTCTGACCCACAAGCGCCGCCTCTCGGCGCTGGGCCCCGGCGGTCTGTCCCGTGAGCGCGCCGGCCTGGAGGTCCGTGACGTCCACCCCTCGCACTACGGCCGGATGTGCCCGATCGAGACCCCGGAGGGTCCCAACATCGGTCTGATCGGCTCGCTGTCGGTGTACGCGCGGGTGAACCCGTTCGGGTTCATCGAGACCCCGTACCGCAAGGTGGTCGACGGTGTGGTCACCGACGAGATCCACTACCTGACCGCCGACGAGGAGGACCGCCACGTCGTGGCGCAGGCCAACTCGCCGATCGACGCCAAGGGCCGGTTCGAGGAGTCGCGCGTGCTGGTCCGCCGGAAGGCGGGCGAGGTCGAGTACGTGCCCTCGTCCGAGGTGGACTACATGGACGTGTCGCCGCGCCAGATGGTGTCGGTGGCCACCGCGATGATCCCGTTCCTCGAGCACGATGACGCCAACCGTGCCCTGATGGGCGCCAACATGCAGCGCCAGGCGGTTCCGCTGGTGCGCAGCGAGGCGCCGCTGGTGGGCACCGGCATGGAGCTGCGCGCGGCGATCGACGCCGGCGACGTCGTCGTCGCGGACAAGGCCGGGGTGATCGAGGAGGTCTCCGCCGACTACATCACCGTGATGGCCGACGACGGCACCCGGCACACCTACCGGATGCGCAAGTTCGAGCGGTCCAACCACGGCACCTGCGCCAACCAGTCGCCGATCGTCGACGCGGGCGACCGCGTCGAGGCCGGCCAGGTGATCGCCGACGGTCCGTGCACCGAGAACGGCGAGATGGCGCTGGGCAAGAACCTGCTCGTGGCGATCATGCCGTGGGAGGGCCACAACTACGAGGACGCGATCATCCTGTCCAACCGTCTGGTTGAGGAGGACGTGCTCACCTCGATCCACATCGAGGAGCACGAGATCGACGCCCGCGACACCAAGCTGGGCGCCGAGGAGATCACCCGGGACATCCCGAACGTCTCCGACGAGGTGCTGGCCGACCTCGACGAGCGCGGCATCGTGCGCATCGGCGCCGAGGTCCGCGACGGCGACATCCTGGTCGGCAAGGTGACCCCGAAGGGTGAGACCGAGCTGACCCCGGAGGAGCGGTTGCTGCGGGCGATCTTCGGCGAGAAGGCCCGCGAGGTCCGCGACACCTCGCTGAAGGTGCCGCACGGCGAGTCCGGCAAGGTCATCGGCATCCGGGTGTTCTCCCGCGAGGACGACGACGAGCTGCCGGCCGGTGTCAACGAGCTGGTCCGCGTCTACGTGGCCCAGAAGCGGAAGATCTCCGACGGCGACAAGCTGGCCGGACGGCACGGCAACAAGGGTGTGATCGGCAAGATCCTGCCCCAGGAGGACATGCCGTTCCTGCCGGACGGCACTCCGGTGGACATCATCCTGAACACCCACGGGGTGCCGCGACGGATGAACATCGGCCAGATCCTGGAGACCCACCTCGGGTGGGTGGCCAAGTCCGGCTGGAACATCGAGGGCTCACCCGATTGGGCGGTGAACCTGCCCGAGGAGCTGCGGCACGCGCAGCCGGACCAGATCGTGTCGACGCCGGTGTTCGACGGCGCCAAGGAGGAGGAGCTTGCGGGCATGCTGTCCTGCACGCTGCCCAACCGCGACGGCGAGGTCATGGTGGACGGCGACGGCAAGTCGGTGCTGTTCGACGGCCGCAGCGGCGAGCCGTTCCCGTACCCGGTGACCGTCGGCTACATGTACATCATGAAGCTGCACCACCTGGTGGACGACAAGATCCACGCCCGCTCCACCGGCCCGTACTCGATGATCACCCAGCAGCCGCTGGGCGGTAAGGCGCAGTTCGGTGGCCAGCGCTTCGGTGAGATGGAGTGCTGGGCGATGCAGGCCTACGGCGCGGCGTACACGCTGCAGGAGCTGTTGACCATCAAGTCGGACGACACCGTCGGCCGGGTCAAGGTGTACGAGGCGATCGTCAAGGGCGAGAACATCCCGGAGCCGGGTATCCCCGAGTCCTTCAAGGTGTTGCTCAAGGAACTGCAGTCGCTGTGCCTCAATGTCGAGGTGCTGTCCTCGGACGGCGCGGCGATCGAGTTGCGCGAAGGCGAGGACGAGGACCTCGAACGGGCCGCGGCGAACCTGGGAATCAACTTGTCCCGCAACGAATCCGCGTCCGTTGAGGACCTCGCCTAACAAACGTTTTCAGTTACTAAACCCGCAAGGGGAAAGGGAGTTACGTGCTCGACGTCAACTTCTTCGATGAACTCCGGATCGGTCTGGCCACCGCGGAGGACATCAGGCAATGGTCTTACGGCGAGGTCAAGAAGCCGGAGACGATCAACTACCGCACGCTGAAGCCCGAGAAGGACGGCCTGTTCTGCGAGAAGATCTTCGGACCGACTCGCGACTGGGAGTGCTACTGCGGCAAGTACAAGCGCGTCCGCTTCAAGGGCATCATCTGTGAGCGCTGTGGTGTCGAGGTGACCCGCGCCAAGGTGCGTCGCGAGCGGATGGGCCACATCGAACTGGCCGCGCCCGTCACGCACATCTGGTACTTCAAGGGCGTGCCGTCGCGGCTGGGGTACCTGCTCGACCTGGCGCCGAAGGATCTCGAGAAGATCATCTACTTCGCCGCCTACGTCATCACCTCGGTCGACGAGGAGATGCGCCACAACGAGCTCTCGACGCTCGAGGCCGAAATGATGGTGGAGCGCAAGGCCATCGAGGACCAGCGCGACGCCGACCTGGAGGCCCGCGCCCAGAAGCTCGAGGCCGACCTGGCTGAGCTGGAGGCCGAGGGCGCCAAGGCGGACGCGCGCCGCAAGGTCCGCGACGGCGGCGAGCGCGAGATGCGTCAGCTGCGCGACCGGGCCCAGCGTGAGCTGGATCGGCTCGAGGAGATCTGGACGACCTTCACCAAGCTGGCTCCCAAGCAGCTGATCGTCGACGAGAACCTCTACCGCGAGCTGATCGACCGCTTCGGTGAGTACTTCACCGGCGCCATGGGCGCGGAGTCGATCCAGAAGCTGATCGAGAACTTCGACATCGACGCCGAGGCCGAGATCCTGCGCGACGTCATCCGGAACGGCAAGGGGCAGAAGAAACTTCGCGCCCTGAAGCGGCTCAAGGTGGTCGCCGCCTTCCAGCAGTCGGGCAACTCGCCGATGGGCATGGTGCTCGACGCCGTCCCGGTGATCCCGCCGGAACTGCGCCCGATGGTCCAGCTCGACGGTGGCCGGTTCGCCACCAGCGACCTCAACGACCTGTACCGCCGGGTGATCAACCGGAACAACCGCCTCAAGAGGCTGATCGACCTCGGCGCGCCCGAGATCATCGTCAACAACGAGAAGCGGATGTTGCAGGAGTCCGTGGACGCGTTGTTCGACAACGGCCGTCGCGGCCGCCCGGTCACCGGACCCGGTAACCGCCCGCTGAAGTCGCTGTCCGATCTGCTCAAGGGTAAGCAGGGCCGGTTCCGTCAGAACCTGCTCGGCAAGCGTGTCGACTACTCGGGCCGCAGCGTCATCGTGGTCGGCCCGCAGCTCAAGCTGCACCAGTGCGGTCTGCCCAAGCTGATGGCGCTGGAGCTGTTCAAGCCGTTCGTGATGAAGCGGCTGGTCGACCTCAACCACGCGCAGAACATCAAGAGCGCCAAGCGCATGGTGGAGCGCCAGCGTCCCCAGGTGTGGGATGTCCTCGAAGAGGTCATCGCCGAGCACCCGGTGCTGCTGAACCGCGCGCCCACCCTGCACCGGCTGGGTATCCAGGCCTTCGAGCCGATGCTGGTGGAAGGCAAGGCAATTCAGCTGCACCCGCTGGTGTGTGAGGCGTTCAACGCCGACTTCGACGGTGACCAGATGGCGGTGCACCTGCCGCTGTCCGCCGAGGCGCAGGCCGAGGCCCGCATCCTGATGCTGTCCTCGAACAACATCCTGTCGCCCGCGTCGGGCCGTCCGCTGGCCATGCCGCGTCTGGACATGGTGACCGGGCTGTACTACCTGACCACCGAGGTCGACGGCGACAGGGGCGAATTCAAGCCCGCCGCCAAGGACGAGCCCGAGGTCGGGGTGTACTCCTCACCGGCCGAGGCGATCATGGCGTCCGACCGTGGCGTGCTGTCGGTGCGGGCCAAGATCAAGGTGCGGCTGACCCAGCTGCGCCCGCCCGCTGAGATCGAGGCCGAGCTGTTCGGCGCCAACGGCTGGCAGCCGGGGGACGCCTGGATGGCCGAAACCACGCTGGGCCGGGTGCTGTTCAACGAGCTGCTGCCGGTGGGCTATCCGTTCGTGAACAAGCAGATGCACAAGAAGGTGCAGGCCGCCATCATCAACGACCTGGCCGAGCGCTACCCGATGATCGTGGTCGCGCAGACCGTCGACAAGCTCAAGGACGCCGGTTTCTACTGGGCGACCCGCAGCGGTGTCACCGTGTCGATGGCCGACGTGCTCGTGCCGCCGCGCAAGAAGGAGATCCTCGACCAGTACGAGGAGCGGGCCGAAAAGGTCGAAAAGCAGTTCCAGCGTGGCGCTTTGAACCACGACGAGCGCAACGAGGCGCTGGTG
Organism: Mycobacterium sp. 3-98; assembly: GCF_035918355.1. NCBI lineage: Bacteria > Bacillati > Actinomycetota > Actinomycetes > Mycobacteriales > Mycobacteriaceae > Mycobacterium > Mycobacterium sp. 3-98. The sequence goes on from NZ_CP142360.1 coordinate 1,281,568, forward strand.
GAGATCTGGAAGGAAGCCACCGACGAGGTCGGTCAGGCGCTGCGTGAGCACTACCCGGCCGACAACCCGATCATCACGATCGTCGACTCGGGTGCCACGGGTAACTTCACCCAGACCCGGACGCTGGCCGGCATGAAGGGTCTGGTGACCAACCCCAAGGGTGAGTTCATCCCGCGTCCGGTCAAGTCGTCGTTCCGCGAGGGCCTGACCGTGCTGGAGTACTTCATCAACACCCACGGCGCCCGAAAGGGCTTGGCGGACACCGCGTTGCGTACCGCCGACTCCGGGTACCTGACCCGTCGTCTGGTGGACGTGAGCCAGGACGTCATCGTCCGCGAGCACGACTGCGAGACCGAGCGGGGCATCGTCGTCGAGCTGGCCGAGCGTCAGCCCGACGGCACCCTGATCCGCGACCCGTACATCGAAACCTCGGCGTATGCACGGACTTTGGGCACCGACGCGGTCGACGAGGCCGGCAAGGTCGTCGTCGCTCGCGGCGAGGACCTGGGTGACCCGGAGATCGAGGCCCTGCTGGCGGCCGGCATCACGCAGGTCAAGGTGCGCTCGGTGCTGACGTGCACCACCGGCACCGGGGTGTGCGCGACCTGTTACGGGCGGTCCATGGCCACCGGAAAGCTGGTCGACATCGGCGAGGCCGTCGGTATCGTCGCGGCCCAGTCCATCGGTGAGCCCGGTACGCAGCTGACCATGCGGACGTTCCACCAGGGTGGTGTCGGTGAGGACATCACCGGCGGTCTGCCCCGGGTCCAGGAGCTGTTCGAGGCCCGCATCCCGCGCGGCAAGGCGCCGATCGCCGACGTCACCGGGCGGGTCCGCCTCGAGGAGGGCGAGCGCTTCTACAAGATCACCATCGTTCCCGACGACGGGAGCGAGGAGGTCGTGTACGACAAGCTCTCCAAGCGGCAGCGGCTGCGCGTGTTCAAGCACGAAGACGGTTCCGAGCGGGTGCTCTCCGACAACGACCACGTCGAGGTGGGCCAGCAGCTGATGGAAGGCTCGGCCGACCCGCACGAGGTGCTGCGCGTGCAGGGCCCCCGCGAGGTGCAGATCCACCTGGTCCGCGAGGTCCAGGAGGTCTATCGCGCGCAGGGTGTGTCGATCCACGACAAGCACATCGAGGTGATCGTTCGCCAGATGCTGCGCCGCGTCACCATCATCGACTCGGGCTCGACGGAGTTTTTGCCCGGCTCGCTGATCGACCGCGCGGAGTTCGAGGCGGAGAACCGCCGGGTGGTGGCCGAGGGCGGCGAGCCCGCCGCCGGCCGTCCGGTGCTGATGGGTATCACGAAGGCGAGCCTCGCCACCGACTCGTGGCTGAGCGCGGCGTCGTTCCAGGAGACCACGCGAGTGCTGACCGATGCGGCGATCAACTGCCGCAGCGACAAGCTCAACGGTCTGAAGGAGAACGTGATCATCGGAAAGCTGATCCCGGCCGGTACCGGCATCAACCGCTACCGCAACATCCAGGTGCAGCCGACCGAGGAGGCCCGGGCCGCCGCGTACACGATCCCGTCCTACGAGGATCAGTACTACAGCCCGGACTTCGGCCAGGCCACCGGCGCCGCGGTTCCGTTGGACGACTACGGCTACAGCGACTACCGGTAGTTTCTGCGACAACGACAAAGCCCCGGGTTTCGCCCGGGGCTTTGTCGTTGCGTGGGACGCCGAGCCGGTCGGGTGTGCGGCCAGCCGCACGTTCGGACTCGGGTGTGCGGCCAGCCGCACTCTCGCCGCCGTCAGGACCCCTCACTACACTGGCCACCGTGCTCATCGGTTCGCATGTCCACCAGGATGACCCGCTGGCCGCCGCGCAGGCCGACGGCGCCGACGTCGTCCAGTTCTTCCTCGGCAACCCGCAGAGCTGGAAGAAGCCCAAGCCGCGTGACGACGCCGAGGCGCTCAAGGCGTCGACCATCCCGCTCTACATCCACGCGCCCTACCTGATCAACGTGGCCTCGGCCAACAACCGGGTCCGCATCCCGTCGCGCAAGATCCTGCAGGACACCTGCGACGCGGCCGCGGCGATCAACGCGACGGCGGTGATCGTGCACGGCGGCCACGCCGACGACAACGACATGGACGCCGGCTTCGAACGGTGGGTCAAGGCCCTGGACTACCTGGAAACGGACGTGCCGGTCTACCTGGAGAACACCGCCGGCGGCGACCACGCGATGGCCCGCCACTTCGACACCATCGGCCGGCTGTGGGATCACATCGGCGACAAGGGAATTGGGTTCTGCCTGGACACCTGCCACGCCTGGGCCGCCGGCGAGCAGCTGATCGACGCGGTCGACCGCATCAAGGCGCTGACCGGCCGCATCGACCTGGTGCACTGCAACGACTCGAGGGACGCGGCGGGCTCCGGCGCCGACCGGCACGCCAACTTCGGCACCGGCCAGATCGATCCCGAGCTGCTCGCCGCGGTGGTCAAGGCCGCCGACGCCCCGGTGATCTGCGAAACCGCCGACGAGGGCCGCAAGGACGACATCGCGTTCCTGCGGGAGAAAACGGGCGGCTGAGCGCGGGCCAGCGCTTACCTTTGATCCATGCTGCGCCGGCTGGCCACGATCTCGGGTGTCGTCCTGGTGCTCGCGGGCTGCTTCCCCGGGGTCGCCAACGCGCCGACGGGCTTCGTGACCGGCACCAGCGTCCACCACCTCAAGGTCGGCGATCTCGATCGCAGCTATCGGCTGTACAAGCCCGCGGGAGTGGCGGCCTCGGCCCCGCTCGTGGTCATGATGCACGGCGTGTCGGGAAGCGCCAGGGAAGCCGAAAAGGACTACCACTGGGACGGTTTGGCCGATTCGGGCAAGTTCGTCGTCGCCTACCCGGACGGCCTCGACCACGCCTGGAACGTCGACGGCCAAACCTGCTGCGGCCGGTCCGGGCGAGAAGGCGTGGATGACGTCGGTTTCATCAGCGCGGCCGTCGCCGACATCGCCAAGAACGTCGGCATCGACACCGCGAAGGTCTATGCCACCGGCATGAGCAACGGCGGCATCATGTCCTACACGCTGGCCTGCACCACGGAGATCTTCGCCGCGATCGGCCCGGTCGCGGGCACCCAGCTGAACGCCTGCCGCACGCCGCATCCGATGTCGGTCATGCACATTCACGGCACCGCGGACGAGCTGGTGCCCTACGGCGGCGGACCGGGCTACAGCGTGATCAACGGCCCGCCCGTGCCGAACGTGAACGCCTTCTGGCGCAACGTCGATCAGTGCGGCGCCCCGTCGGCCACCACCGACGGCCCGATCACCACCTCGACCGCGGGATGCGCCGACGGTCGCGGGGTCGTGCTCATCACGGTCGACCACGGCGACCACGAGTGGCCCGACTTCGCGACGCGACAACTGTGGGACTTCTTCGCCGCGCACCCGCGCTGATCATTACAGCTCTTGTGCAACTGTCGGAAAAATGTAACATTGATCCCATGTCGGACACCCATGTCGTCACCAACCAGGTCCCGCCCCTGGAAGACCACAACCCCGCCACCTCGGCGGTGCTCATCGAGGCCCTGATTCGCGAGGGAGGGCAGTGGGGCCTGGACGAGGTGAACGAGGTCGGCGCCCTGTCGGCCAGCCGCGAGGCGCAGCGCTGGGGCGAGCTCGCCGATCGCAACCGGCCCATCCTGCACACCCACGACCGCAACGGTCACCGGATCGACGAGGTCGAATACGACCCGGCGTACCACGAGCTGATGCGCGCGGCGATCACCCACGGCATGCACGCCGCGCCCTGGGCCGACGAGCGGCCGGGTGCGCACGTCGTGCGGGCCGCCAAGACCTCGGTGTGGACGGTCGAACCGGGGCACGTCTGCCCGATCTCGATGACGTATGCCGTGGTGCCCGCGCTGCGCTACAACCCCGAGCTGGCCAAGGTCTACGAGCCGCTGCTGACCTCCCGCGAATACGACCCGGAACTCCGGCCGGCCACCGCCAAGCCCGGCATCACGGCGGGCATGTCGATGACCGAGAAGCAGGGCGGCTCCGACGTGCGCGCCGGCACCACGCAGGCCACCCCCAACGCCGACGGCACCTACAGCCTGACGGGCCACAAGTGGTTCACCTCGGCGCCGATGTGTGACATCTTCCTGGTGCTCGCGCAGGCGCCCGGAGGGTTGTCGTGCTTCATGCTGCCGCGCGTGCTGCCCGACGGCACCCGCAACCGGATGTTTTTGCAGCGCCTCAAGGACAAGCTCGGCAACCACGCCAACGCCTCGAGCGAGGTCGAATACGACGGCGCGATCGCGTGGCTGGTGGGCGAGGAGGGCCGCGGCGTGCCGACCATCATCGAGATGGTCAACCTCACCCGGCTGGACTGCACGCTGGGCAGCGCCACCAGCATGCGCACCGGTTTGACCCGCGCGATCTACCACGCCCAGCACCGAAAGGCCTTCGGCGCCTACCTCATTGACCAGCCGCTGATGCGCAACGTGCTGGCCGATTTGGCCGTCGAGGCGGAGGCGGCCACCATGGTCGCGATGCGGATGGCCGGCGCCACCGACAAGGCGGTGCGCGGCGACGAGACCGAGGCGCTGCTGCGCCGGATCGGCCTGGCCGCCAGCAAGTACTGGGTGTGCAAGCGCTCCACCCCGCACGCCGCCGAAGCCTTGGAATGCCTGGGCGGCAACGGCTATGTGGAGGACTCCGGCATGCCGCGGCTGTACCGGGAGGCGCCGCTGATGGGCATCTGGGAGGGCTCGGGCAACGTCAGCGCGCTGGATACGTTGCGCGCTACCGCAACTCGTCCCGAATGCGTCGAGGTGCTGTTCGACGAAATCGCCGAGAGCGCGGGCCAGGACCCGCGCCTGGGCAACCATGTCGCGCGGCTGCGCGCCGACCTGGCCAACCTGGAGACCATCGCCTACCGCGGCCGCAAGGTCGCCGAGGACATCTGCCTGGCGCTGCAGGGCTCGCTGCTGGTGCGCCACGGGCACCCCGCCGTCGCCGAGGCGTTCCTGACGACCCGGCTCGACCGCCGGTGGGGCGGCGCGTTCGGCACCATGCCCGACGGGCTCGACCTCGCGCCGATTCTCGAGCGTGCTCTAGTAAAGGGATGACTCACGCGATCAGGCCGGTCGACTTCGACAACCTGAAGACGATGACCTATGAGGTCACCGACCGGGTCGCCCGGATCACGTTCAACCGGCCGGAGAAGGGCAACGCGATCGTCGCGGACACGCCGCTGGAGCTCTCGGCGCTGGTGGAGCGCGCCGACCTCGACCCGAATGTGCACGTCATCCTGGTGTCCGGTCGCGGCGAGGGATTCTGCGCGGGTTTCGACTTGAGCGCCTACGCCGATCGCACCGGCTCGGCCGGCGGCACCGGCGCGTACGCGGGCACCGTGCTGGACGGAAAGACCCAGGCGGTCAACCATCTGGCGGATCAGCCGTGGGACCCGATGATCGATTACCAGATGATGAGCCGCTTCGTGCGAGGCTTTTCCAGCCTCATGCACGCCGACAAGCCCACGGTGGTCAAGATCCACGGCTACTGCGTGGCCGGGGGCACCGACATCGCGCTGCACGCCGACCAGGTGATCGCCGCCGCCGACGCCAAGATCGGCTACCCGCCCACCCGGGTGTGGGGCGTGCCGGCGGCCGGCCTGTGGGCGCACCGGCTCGGCGACGCGCGCGCGAAAAGGCTGCTGTTCACCGGCGATTGCATCACCGGCGCGCAGGCCGCCGAGTGGGGGTGGGCGGTCGAGGCGCCGGATCCGGCGGACCTCGACGAGCGCACCGAGCGGCTGGTCGAGCGGATCGCCGCGGTGCCGGTCAATCAGCTGATCATGGTCAAGCTCGCGCTGAATTCCGCCCTGCTGCAACAGGGTGTGGCCACCAGCAGGATGGTCAGCACGGTGTTCGACGGTGTCGCCCGGCACACGCCCGAGGGCCACGCGTTCGTCGCCGACGCGGTCGAGCACGGATTCCGTGAGGCGGTGCGGCATCGCGACGAACCCTTCGGCGACCACGGCCGCCGGGCGTCCGGGGTATAGCGATGCCGGACATGACGGCGCGGTCGGTGGTGCTCAGCGTGCTGCTCGGCGCCCACCCGGCGCGCGCCCGCGCCAGCGAACTGGTCAGGCTCACTTCCGATTTCGGCATCAAGGAGTCGACGCTGCGAGTGGCGCTGACCCGGATGGTCGGCGCGGGCGACCTGGTCCGCAACGCCGACGGCTACCAGCTCTCGGACCGCCTGCTCGCCCGCCAGCGGCGCCAGGACGATGCCATCGACCCGCGCGTGCGTCCCTGGCGCGGGGAGTGGGTCACCCTGGTCGTGACCAGCGTGGGGGACGACGCACGCACCCGGGCCGCGCTGCGAACCGCCATGCACGACAAGCGTTTTGGTGAGCTGCGCGAGGGGGTGTGGATGCGCCCCGACAACATCGACGCGGAGCTCGGCCCCGACGTCGCCGCTCGGGTCCGGGTGCTGCGGGCGCGCGACGGCGACCCCGCCGAGCTGGCCGCGCAGCTGTGGGACCTGCCCGCCTGGGCACAGGCCGGGCACCGGTTGCTCGACGACATGGCCGCCGCGCCGGACATTCCCGGCCGTTTCGTGGTGGCCGCCGCGACCGTCCGGCACCTGCTCACCGACCCGGTCCTGCCCGACGAACTCCTGCCGGCCGACTGGCCCGGGGGCCGGCTGCGGGCGGCCTACCATGACTTCGCCGCTGAGCTGCTGCGGCGGCGCGAACCACTATGTGCGGAGGCGAGATGAGCGATCCGGTGCGCGTCGAGCGCAACGGCCGGGTGACCACCGTGATCATCGACCGGCCGGGGGCGCGCAACGCGGTCAACGGCCCGACGGCCGCCGCGCTCTATGCGGCGTTCGAGGAGTTCGACCGCGACGACACCGCGTCGGTCGCCGTGCTGTGGGGCGACGGCGGAACGTTCTGTGCCGGAGCCGATTTGAAGGCGTTCGGCACACCCGTCGCCAACGCCGTGCACCGGAGTGGCCCGGGCCCGATGGGCCCGACGCGGATGGTGCTGTCCAAGCCCGTCATCGCCGCGGTCAGCGGCTACGCCGTCGCCGGCGGCCTCGAGTTGGCCATCTGGTGTGATCTGCGGGTGGTCGAGGAGGACGCCGTGTTCGGGGTGTTCTGCCGGCGCTGGGGTGTTCCCCTGATCGACGGGGGCACGGTGCGGCTGCCGCGCCTGATCGGCCACAGCCGCGCGATGGACATGATCCTCACCGGCCGCGCCGTGGCCGCCGACGAAGCCGAGGCCATCGGGCTGGCGAACCGGGTGGTCCCCAAGGGCCAATCGCGCCGGGCCGCAGAGGAATTGGCGGCACAACTGTCGGCGCTGCCGCAGCAGTGCCTGCGCTCGGACCGGCTCTCGGCGCTACACCAATGGGGGGCAACGGAATCCGAGGCGCTCGACTTCGAATTCGCCAGCATCTCCCGGGTCGCCGCCGAGGCGAACGAAGGGGCCGGGCGGTTCGCCGCCGGCGCGGGGCGTCACGGCGCGGCCGCCGATTGAGGGCGCGTTAGCCGCCGATCAAGGCCGGGGAGCCGCCGGTCAGCTGCCCTTGTTGATCGTGTTGTCCGAGCCGAGGTTGTCGACCTTGGGATCGCCGTCTTTGTAGGTGATGGTGTTGTTCATCCCGAGCACGGTGATGCGCTTCTCGACCTTGTCGAGGGTGATCTTGTTGTTGGTGCCGCCGATGTTCACCGTCGAGCAGCTGCCGGTGACGGTCAGGGTGTTGTCCGAACCGGCCACGTTCAGCGACTTGCCGGTGGCGCAGTCGAGGTTGGTGGTGGTGCCCATCGATCCGTAGTTCACCGTGTTGCCGATCTCGAGGGACGCGGTGGTGCTCGCGCCGCTCGATCCCGTCGTCGGCGCGGCGCCGGCACTGGTCGTCGGGCTGCTCTTCGTCGTGGTGGTGGAGGAGCCCGCCGGCGGGTTGGCCGTCGAGCTGCAGCCGGCCAGCACCAGGATCGCGGCGGCCGGTGCCAGGGCGAAGGTGTGCACACGCATCGTTGTTTGATTCCCCTCGGTATGGTGCCTCAGCCCGGCACCTGCTGGAGCCGGTTGGTCATGCCCAGTTCGCGGCCCCGGTCCCACAGGAACGGCTGACCGCCCTTGTAGAGCACGGTCTGGTCGTGGCCGTACACCGTGATGTCGTGCGAAACCGAGTCGGCGATAACGACATTCGACGAACCCATCACCGTCACGGCGTAGCAGTTGCCCAGCGCGGTGACCGTCAGGAACGAGCCGTTGACCAGCAGCGTGGCGTCGTTGCAGTCGACCGTCTGCTCCATGTCCTCCCCGATGACATGGGTGTCGCCGTTCTTGGCCTGCGCCAGCCCCGGCACGGCCGCGAAACCGGCGACGACGGCGACGGCGCACGTGGCCAACGACCCGGCGACAGTTGTCCACTTCACTGCGGGCCCCCTCTTGGACGGGTCGTCTGCTCGAATGAGCCAAGCATGACATTACGTGCATTCGCCCGCCCGATGGCAGATTTTCTTTTGGTTTGCCGGGCGCTCATGCCCCTGCGGGGAGATTAATGTCTGAACGGTCGTCAACTAGAGTCATTAGTTAACCGCAACCCGTTCCCGCGATCGAAGGGCGACCGCCATGGCAGCTCAACCGGAATCGCCGTCGGCGGCCGGGCGCCAACGCGCGGGACGGCCCGGTTCGCGCCCGACCAAGCTCAGCCGGGAAGGGATCATCGACGGCGCGCTGACGTTCCTGGACCGCGAGGGCTGGGACGCCCTGACCATCAACGCGCTGGCGACGCAGTTGGGCACCAAGGGGCCGTCGCTGTACAACCACGTGGACAGCCTGGAGGACTTGCGCCGGGCGGTCCGGATCCGGGTGATCGACGACATCATCATGATGCTCAACCGGGTGGGCGAGGGCCGCGCCCGCGACGACGCGGTGCTCGTCATGGCCGGCGCGTACCGCAGCTACGCCCACCACCACCCGGGCCGCTACTCGGCCTTCACCCGGATGCCGCTGGGTGGCGAAGACGCCGAGTACGCGGCGGCGACCCGCAGCGCGGCCGCCCCGGTGATCGCCGTGCTGTCCTCCTACGGCCTCGACGGCGCCGAAGCCTTCCACGCCGCGCTGGAGTTCTGGTCCGCGATGCATGGCTTCGTGTTGCTCGAGATGACCGGCGTCATGGACGACATCGACACCGACGTGTTGTTCTCCGACATGGTGCTGCGCCTGGCGGCGGGTCTGGAACGGCGCACCGCCCACGACGGCGCCAGGGGCTAGGCCCCCTTGCGATCGCCGCTTTGACCTGCGAGACCGGCGGCGGGTATTGTGGTTCCTCGTGCCTGGCGGCTTACGGCGCCTAACCGTAAGGAAGTGAATGCCGGGCGAATTCGCGTGTCCACCATGCATCGGACTTAGTCCGGTGCGCAGCGCATGCGACACACCCGGCCGCGGGGTGAAGCGGACGGTCATAACTGCAGTACACAGACTTGAAGACGCCAGAAATATGCCGAACACGAACAGAGAAAGCCGGTAGATGCCAACCATTCAGCAGCTGGTCCGCAAGGGTCGCCGGGACAAGGTCGCCAAGGTCAAGACCGCGGCGCTCAAGGGCAGCCCGCAGCGCCGTGGCGTATGCACCCGCGTGTACACCACCACTCCGAAGAAGCCGAACTCCGCTCTTCGGAAGGTCGCCCGCGTGAAGCTGACGAGCCAGGTTGAGGTGACGGCCTACATCCCCGGCGAGGGACACAACCTGCAGGAGCACTCGATGGTGCTGGTGCGTGGTGGCCGGGTGAAGGACCTGCCCGGTGTCCGGTACAAGATCATCCGCGGTTCGCTCGACACCCAGGGCGTCAAGAACCGCAAGCAGGCTCGCAGCCGTTACGGCGCCAAGAAGGAGAAGAGCTGATGCCGCGCAAGGGGCCCGCGCCGAAGCGCCCGTTGGTCAACGACCCGGTCTACGGGTCGCAGCTGGTCACCCAGCTGGTGAACAAAGTCCTGCTGCAGGGGAAGAAATCGCTCGCCGAGCGCATTGTTTATGGTGCGCTCGAACAAGCCCGGGACAAGACGGGCACCGATCCCGTGATCACGCTCAAGCGTGCTCTCGACAACGTCAAGCCCGCCCTGGAGGTGCGCAGCCGCCGCGTCGGTGGTGCCACCTATCAGGTGCCGGTCGAGGTGCGTCCGGATCGGTCCACCACGCTGGCACTGCGCTGGCTGGTCAGCTTCTCGCGGCAACGCCGGGAGAAGACCATGGTCGAGCGCCTGGCAAACGAGATCCTGGATGCCAGCAACGGCCTGGGTGCCGCCGTCAAGCGACGCGAGGACACCCACAAGATGGCCGAGGCCAACCGCGCCTTCGCGCACTACCGCTGGTAGGTCTTTGCGGCCCGCGCGCCGGGGCGCTGGCCTGACCGCGACAGACAGCAATTAAGCAATCGAAAGAGTGGGAAGACTTCTGTGGCACAGAAGGACGTGCTGACCGACCTGACCAAGGTCCGCAACATCGGCATCATGGCGCACATCGACGCCGGCAAGACGACGACGACCGAGCGCATCCTCTACTACACCGGTATCAGCTACAAGATCGGTGAGGTGCACGACGGCGCCGCCACCATGGACTGGATGGAGCAGGAGCAGGAGCGGGGGATCACCATCACCTCCGCGGCCACCACCTGCTTCTGGAAAGACAACCAGATCAACATCATCGACACCCCCGGGCACGTCGACTTCACCGTGGAAGTCGAGCGCTCGCTGCGTGTCCTCGATGGCGCCGTCGCCGTCTTCGACGGCAAGGAGGGCGTGGAGCCGCAGTCCGAGCAGGTCTGGCGGCAGGCCGACAAGTACGACGTCCCGCGCATCTGCTTCGTCAACAAGATGGACAAGATCGGGGCCGACTTCTACTTCTCCGTGCGCACCATGGAGGAGCGCCTCGGCGCCAACGTCATCCCGATCCAGCTGCCCGTCGGCTCCGAGGGTGACTTCGAGGGCATCGTCGACCTGGTCGAGATGAACGCCAAGGTGTGGCGCGGCGAGACCAAGCTGGGCGAGACCTACGACACCATCGACATCCCGGACGAGCTGGCCGAGAAGGCCGAGGAGTACCGCACCAAGCTCCTCGAGGCGGTCGCCGAGACCGACGAGGCGCTGCTGGAGAAGTACCTGGGCGGCGAGGAACTGTCGATCGACGAGATCAAGGGTGCGCTGCGCAAGCTCACCATCAGCTCCGAGGCCTACCTGGTGCTGTGCGGCAGCGCGTTCAAGAACAAGGGCGTGCAGCCGATGCTGGACGCCGTCATCGACTACCTGCCCTCGCCGCTGGACGTGCCGCCGGCCGTCGGCCACGCGCCGGGCAAGGAGGACGAAGAGGTCACCCGCAAGCCGTCGACCGACGAGCCGTTCTCCGCGCTCGCGTTCAAGGTCGCCACGCACCCGTTCTTCGGCAAGCTGACCTACGTCCGGGTGTACTCCGGCAAGGTCGACTCCGGCAGCCAGGTCATCAACGCCACCAAGGGCAAGAAGGAGCGGCTGGGCAAGCTGTTCCAGATGCACTCCAACAAGGAGAACCCGGTGGAGACCGCCTCGGCGGGTCACATCTACGCGGTGATCGGGCTCAAAGACACCACCACCGGTGACACCCTGAGCGACCCGAACCAGCAGGTCGTGCTGGAGTCGATGACCTTCCCCGATCCGGTCATCGAGGTGGCCATCGAGCCCAAGACCAAGAGCGACCAGGAGAAGCTGTCGCTGTCGATCCAGAAGCTCGCCGAGGAGGACCCGACCTTCAAGGTGCACCTGGACCACGAGACCGGCCAGACGGTGATCGGCGGGATGGGCGAGCTGCACCTGGACATCCTGGTGGACCGGATGCGCCGCGAGTTCAAGGTCGAGGCCAACGTCGGCAAGCCGCAGGTGGCCTACAAGGAGACCATCCGCCGCAAGGTGGAGAACGTCGAGTTCACCCACAAGAAGCAGACGGGCGGCTCCGGCCAGTTCGCGAAGGTCATCATCAACCTCGAGCCGTTCACCGGCGAGGACGGCGCGACCTACGAGTTCGAGAACAAGGTCACCGGTGGGCGCATCCCGCGTGAGTACATCCCGTCGGTGGACGCGGGCGCGCAGGACGCCATGCAGTACGGTGTCCTGGCCGGTTACCCGCTGGTGAACATGAAGGTCACCCTGCTCGACGGGGCGTTCCACGAGGTCGACTCGTCGGAGATGGCCTTCAAGATCGCCGGTTCGCAGGTGCTGAAAAAGGCTGCGGCGCAAGCGCAGCCAGTCATCCTGGAACCGATCATGGCCGTCGAGGTCACCACGCCCGAGGACTACATGGGCGATGTGATCGGCGACCTGAACTCCCGCCGTGGCCAGATCCAGGCCATGGAGGAGCGGAGCGGTGCGCGCGTCGTGAAAGCGCATGTGCCGCTGTCGGAGATGTTCGGCTACGTCGGCGACCTGCGGTCCAAGACCCAAGGCCGGGCGAACTACTCCATGGTCTTCGACTCGTACGCCGAAGTGCCGGCGAACGTGTCAAAGGAGATCATCGCGAAGGCGACGGGCCAGTAAACATTCGCTCGGAGTAATCTTGCCGGGTCATTGGAATGCCTTGGGCGCGGCACAACTGAAAACACCAACACTGCTTTAACAAGCACCAACTAGTCCAGGAGGACACAGAAGTGGCGAAGGCGAAGTTCGAGCGGACGAAGCCGCACGTCAACATCGGGACCATTGGTCACGTTGACCACGGCAAGACCACGCTGACCGCGGCTATCACCAAGGTTCTGCACGACAAGTACCCGGACCTGAACGAGTCCCGCGCGTTCGACCAGATCGACAACGCGCCCGAGGAGCGTCAGCGCGGTATCACCATCAACATCTCCCACGTGGAGTACCAGACCGACAAGCGTCACTACGCCCACGTCGACGCCCCGGGTCACGCCGACTACATCAAGAACATGATCACCGGTGCGGCCCAGATGGACGGCGCGATCCTGGTGGTCGCCGCCACCGACGGCCCGATGCCGCAGACCCGTGAGCACGTGCTGCTCGCCCGTCAGGTCGGTGTGCCCTACATCCTGGTCGCCCTGAACAAGGCCGACATGGTCGACGACGAGGAGCTCCTCGAGCTCGTCGAGATGGAGGTCCGCGAGCTGCTGGCCGCCCAGGAGTTCGACGAGGACGCCCCGGTGGTGCGGGTCTCGGCGCTCAAGGCGCTCGAGGGCGACGCCAAGTGGGTCGAGTCCGTCGAGCAGCTGATGGAGGCCGTCGACGAGTCGATCCCGGACCCGGTCCGCGAGACGGAGAAGCCGTTCCTGATGCCGGTGGAGGACGTCTTCACCATCACCGGGCGTGGCACCGTGGTCACCGGTCGTGTCGAGCGCGGTGTGATCAACGTGAACGAGGAAGTCGAGATCGTCGGCATCCGCCCGACCAGCACCAAGACCACGGTCACCGGTGTGGAGATGTTCCGCAAGCTGCTCGACCAGGGCCAGGCCGGTGACAACGTCGGTCTGCTGCTGCGTGGTATCAAGCGTGAGGACGTCGAGCGCGGCCAGGTCGTGACCAAGCCCGGCACCACCACGCCGCACACCGAGTTCGAGGGCCAGGTCTACATCCTGTCCAAGGACGAGGGCGGCCGGCACACGCCGTTCTTCAACAACTACCGTCCGCAGTTCTACTTCCGCACCACCGACGTGACCGGTGTGGTGACGCTGCCGGAGGGCACCGAGATGGTGATGCCCGGTGACAACACCAACATCTCGGTGAAGCTGATCCAGCCCGTCGCCATGGACGACGGTCTGCGGTTCGCGATCCGCGAGGGTGGCCGCACCGTCGGCGCCGGCCGGGTCGTCAAGATCATCAAGTAGTTCGCTACTGAGTCAGGTCGAAGCCCGGATTGCCCACACGGCAATCCGGGCTTCGTCTGCTGTGCGCATCGCCTCGCCGGACCGGCGCGGAAATGATGCGGCCGCAGAGCGCCCTGCACTAGGATTTCGGCATAGTTCTCGGTGACCGTGAGGCGTGGCGGGGAGGTGCCGATGTCGTTCGTTCAAACGACTCCCGAATTCGTTGCGGCTGCCGCGACGGACCTGGCCAGGATCGGGACGACGATCACCTCCGCCAACACGGCGGCGATGGGGCCGACGTCGGCGGTGCTCGCCCCCGGCGCCGACGAGGTGTCGGCGAGCATCGCCGCCCTGTTCGACGCCCACTCCCAGGTCTATCAGGCACTCAGCGCCCAGGCGGCCGCCTTCCACAGCCAGTTCGTCCAGCTGATGAACGGCGGTGCGATGCAGTATGCCGCCGCCGAGGCGGCCAACGCGACGCCGCTGCAGACCGCGGCCGCGCCCGCATCGATGGCCGCGCAGGTACCGACGATGACGGCCGGCGCCATGAGCGCCTCCGCGCCGACCGCGCCCGCGGGGCCCCTGGCGGCGGCGGTGGCCCCGGCGGCCGCGGTGCCCGCACCGGCCGGCACGCCGGTCGCGGCGGCGCCGGTGGGGTCGGCGACGCTGGCCTCGGCCACCGCACCCGCCGGACCGGCGCGGGTGGCGACGCCGGCCTACGCACCGGCCGGGCCCGCGAGCACCGTCACGCCCGCGGCGTCGGCACCGACCGGCACGTCCGCCGCGCCGCCGGCACAGGTGGCGCCGCAGGCCTCCCCGGCCACGACGCTGCCGGTATCGCCGCGCACCGCCCCGCACTCGCCGGCGGGGACGCAGCCCGCGGCGCCCCCGGTGCGCCGGGTGCCGATCGTCCCGCCCGAATCGCTGGCGTGATCGCGGCCGAACCCGGTTTGCGCGTATCGCGTTCGCGGCGAGCCCCCGAGCGCTAATCTGACACAAATCCCCAGCAAGCCAAGGAGGGGCAAGTGTTAGCGCGCTACCTGAAGGCACAGTTGATCGTTTTGCTGTGCGGAGGCCTCGTGGGGCCGATTTTCCTGGTCGTGTATTTCGTCATGGGGCTCGACAGCCTGCTGCAGTGGATGTTCTACGTCGGCCTGCTGATCACCGCGGCCGACGTGCTGATCGCGCTCGCGCTGGCCAACTACGGCGCCAAGACGTCGGCGAAGGTGGCCGCCCTCGAACAGAGCGGCGTGCTGGCGCTCGCGCAGATCACCGGCATCACCGAAACGGGCACGTGGGTCAACAACCAGCAGGTCGTCAAGGTGCACCTGCACATCGCGGGGCCCGGGCTCCTGCCGTTCGACAGCGAAGACCGCGTGATCGCCAGCGTCACCCGGCTGGGCAACCTCAACGCCCGCAAGGTGGTCGTCCTGGTCAACCCCACCACCAACGAATACCGGATCGACTGGGAGCGAAGCGCTTTGGTCAACGGCCTGGTGCCCGCGCAGTTCACGGTGGCCGAGGACAACCGGACCTACGACCTGAGCGGGCAGGCGGGCCCGCTGATGGAGATCCTGCAGATCCTCAAGGCCAACAACGTTCCGCTCAACCGGATGGTCGACATCCGGTCGAACCCGGCGCTGCGCGGCCAGATCCAGGCGGTGGTGCGCCGGGCCGTCGAGCAGCAGTCATCGGCCGCCCAACCGGCGCCGGGCGCCCCGCCGTCCGCGGGCGCGGCGCCGTCGGCGGTCGTCACGCCGCCCGAACCGTCGATCGCCGCGCGGCTGCAGGAGCTGAACGATCTGCACGCGAGCGGCGCGCTCACCGACCAGGAATACAACAGCCGCCGCGCTGCGATCATCGCCGAAATCTAGGGACTCGTCCGCCCACCGGCGGCCGAATTAGAACACGTTTCAGTTCCGCTGCTAGCCTGGCTTGGTCTGTCGGCGGTTGAAGGGATTACACGTGGCTGGATCACTGCACGGGCGGGTGGCATTCATCACCGGGGCCGCCCGCGGCCAGGGGCGATCGCACGCGGTGCGGCTGGCCGCCGAGGGCGCCGACATCATCGCGCTCGACATCTGCGCGCCGGCATCGGCCAGCGTGACCTACCCGCCCGCCACGCCCGAGGACCTCGACGAGACCGCGCGCCTGGTGGAGGGGCAGGGGCGCAAGATCCTGACCCGCGTCCTCGACGTCCGCGACGACGCCGCGCTGCGGGAGCTGGTGGCCGACGGGATGGAACAGTTCGGCCGGCTCGACATCGTGGTCGCCAACGCGGGAGTGCTGAGCTGGGGCCGCGTCTGGGAGCTCACCGACGAGCAGTGGGACGCCGTCATCGGGGTCAACCTGACCGGCACCTGGCGCACGCTGCGCGCCACCGTGCCCGCGATGATCGAGGCGGGCAACGGCGGTTCCATCGTCGTGGTCAGCTCCTCGGCGGGGCTCAAGGCCACACCGGGCAACGGCCACTACTCGGCCAGCAAGCACGGGCTCACCGCGCTCACCAACACCCTCGCGATCGAGCTCGGCGAATACGGCATCCGGGTCAACTCGATCCATCCGTACTCGGTCGAAACCCCGATGATCGAGCCCGAAGCGATGATGGAGATCTTCGGCAGGCATCCCAGCTTCGTGCACAGCTTCCCGCCAATGCCGGTGCAGCCCAACGGCTTCATGACGGCCGACGAAGTCGCCGACGTCGTGGCGTGGCTCGCCGGCGACGGGTCCGGCACACTGACCGGCACGCAGATCCCGGTAGATAAGGGTGCCCTAAAGTACTGACCGGCCACCGTGCTAAGAACTCCACGTGAGTACTGACGCGAGCGCCACCAACGGAATCGTGATCGTCGGCGGCGGATTGGCCGCCGCCCGCACCGCCGAGCAGCTGCGGAAATCGGAGTATTCCGGGCCCATCACGCTCGTCAGCGACGAGGTCCACCTGCCGTATGACCGCCCGCCGCTGTCGAAAGAGGTGCTGCGCAAAGAGGTCGACGACACCGCGCTCAAACCGCGCGAGTGGTACGACGAGAACGACATCACCCTGCGGCTGGGATCGGCCGCGACAAGCCTGGACACCGCGGCGCAGACGGTGACGCTCGACGACGGGACGACGCTTCGCTACGACGAACTCGTCATCGCAACCGGGCTGGTACCGCGACGCATCCCGTCGATCCCCGACCTCGAGGGCATCCGGGTGCTGCGCTCGTTCGACGAGTCCCTGGCGCTGCGCGAGCACGCGTCCGCGGCGCAGCGCGCCGTCGTCATCGGCGCCGGCTTCATCGGCTGCGAGGTGGCGGCCAGCCTGCGCAGCCTGGGGGTGGACGTGGTGCTGGTGGAGCCCCAGCCCGCTCCGCTGGCCGCGGTGCTCGGCGAACAGATCGGTGAGCTGGTGGCCCGGCTGCACCGCGCCGAAGGCGTCGACGTCCGGCTCGGGGTCGGCGTGGCGGAGGTGCGCGGTGACACGCGCGTCGAGGCGGTGGTGTTGAGCGACGGCACCGAGTTGGCGGCCGACGTGGTGGTGGTCGGCATCGGGTCGCGCCCGGCGACCGAATGGCTCGAGGGCAGCGGAGTTGACGTCGACAACGGCGTCATCTGCGACGAGGCCGGGCGCACCAGCGCGCCGAACGTGTGGGCGCTCGGGGATGTCGCGTCGTGGCGTGACGCGACGGGACACCAAGGGCGCGTGGAACATTGGAGCAATGTCGCCGATCAGGCCCGCGCCGTGGTGCCCGCGATGCTGGGGCAGGACGTGCCCACCGCGGTGGTGGTTCCCTACTTCTGGAGCGACCAATACGACGTCAAGATCCAGTGCCTGGGTGAGCCGGAGGCCGACGACATCGTGCACGTCGTCGAGGACGACGGTCGCAAGTTCCTGGCCTACTACGAACGCGACGGCGCCCTGGCAGGCGTGGTCGGCGGCGGGATGCCCGGCAAGGTCATGAAGATGCGCGCCAAAATCGCTGCGGCCGTGCCTATTTCGGAAGTGCTGGGCTGAGCCTTCGCTAGCCGACGGCGGTCGCGTACCGGTCGCCGACGTTCTCGGTGTTGCGGATCACCGTCGCGAGTTGCTCGGCGATGCCCGGCGCGCTGATGACCGTCGACGCGGACTTGTGGGTGTGGGGATTGCCCTGGGCGTCTGTGAGCTGCGCCCCCGCTTCCCGGGCGATCAGGGTCCCCGCTGCGGTGTCCCAGGGCTTGTTGGACATCATCACGCAGGCGTCGAGGGCGCCCTCGGCGACGAACGCGAGGTCCAGGGTCGCCGCCCCGATCATGCGGATGCGCTCGACCCGCGGCACCAGCTCGGCGGTGAGCGCCAGCCGGTGCTCGTTCAGCCTGCCGGCGTCGTGGCCGACGGCGTAGTCGCCGAGCGACACGATGGCCCCGCTGAGGCTGTCGGCGGCGCTGGCGTTGATCCGCTGGCCGCCCAGGAAAGCGCCCTTGCCCTCGATGGCGTGGTAGGTCTTGCCGAGCAGGGGAGCGTGGGTGACCGCGACCACGGTGCGCCCGGTGCGCATCAGCGCCAGTGATACGGCGCACAACGGCAGCCCGTGGACGAAGTTCGACGTTCCGTCGATGGGGTCGAGTACCCAGAGCCACTCGGAGGTTTCGATGTCCGGCTGTTGCTCGGACTCTTCGGCCAACAGTGGGATCTCGGGTGTGGTTTGGGCCAGGTAGTCGGCGATGTCACGCTGGATCGCGAGGTCGATGTCGGTGACCAGGTCACGGTCTCCCTTGTGCTGCACCGAGCTCGGCTGTGATTTCTTGAGCGTGGCGGCACCGATTTGCGTTGCTTGCCAGGCAATTTCGAAAAGCTCTTGCATTGTCTTCATGCGACAGACTTGCCTCGCTTCCAGGGGTAGCGCGTGGTCGCGTCTCTCGAGGATAGGGGACAGGTGATTTCACATCACAGTCGCATCACGGTATATCACGTTCGCATCACGACGCAGCTATGTCCGTTCCCCCGGGAGTGAAACACGCACCATTGTCGGTGTTTTCGCCGGTAAGGCGCCTGCCCCAGGGAGAATTACGCTGAAATCGGTGATGCGCCACAACGCAATTCGATGGTGTTGCACATCACATCGGTTTGAGGTTTCGTTTGTCTTCGTCGAGGGCACCGGGCGCTCGTGTTTGCGGTGTCACAAAATTGCCAAAATTCCATCGCCAATCTTATTGTGCTGGAAAGACGTAACTTCTGAGCTCGCGTTTTTTTGCTAATGCGACGTCGACCGCCTCGGTCCGGGCGCCGTCCGCCCGGCTCGGTTATTGTCACCAAGCGAACGATGTATGGGGCCCATACGCACCAGAAGGGGTTGGCATAAGCCGCCTGGTGTGTTGTCCCTGAATCGTTTACGTCGAAGAAACCCCACACCCCAACCTGGCAGGCAGGTGATTGAAAAGTGACAGTGATTGATGAGATATACAGCGCTTCCAGCGTGATTCCGACCGTCGCTCTCAACGACGAGGCGAAGATGCCCGTACTCGGCTTGGGCGTAGCCAAATTGTCCGATGAGGAGACGGAAAGCTCGGTACTCGCGGCCCTGGAGGCTGGCTGCCGCCTCATCGACACCGCTGCCTCGTACGGAAACGAAGAAGCCGTCGGGCGGGCGATCGCCGCGTCGGGCATCCCGCGTGAGGAGTTGTTCGTCGCCACCAAGCTGGGCACCTCGAGGCAGGGCTTCCAGAGTGCCCAGGAGTCGTGCAAGGAGAGCCTGGACCGTCTTGGGCTGGATTACCTCGACCTCTACCTGATCCACTGGCCGGCGCCGAAGCTGGGCAAGTACGTGGAGAGCTTCGAGGGCATGAAGGTCGCCCGCGACGAGGGGCACGTCCGCTCGATCGGCGTCTGCAACTTCACCGAGGAACTGCTGGCGAACGTCATCGAGGAGACCGACGAGGTGCCCGCGGTGAACCAGGTCGAGCTGCACCCGCGCCTCAACCAGGCCGAGCTGCGCCAGGCGCACGCCCAGCACGACGTGACCACGCAGTCCTACAGCCCGCTGGGCGTCGGCAAGATGCTCGAGGACCCGACCGTGACGGCGATCGCCGCCGAGTACGGCCGCACGCCGGCGCAGGTGCTGGTCCGGTGGAACCTGCAGTTGGACAACGTGGTCGTCTCGCGGTCGTCCAAGCCCGAGCGCGTGGCCCAGAACCTCGACGTGTTCGACTTCACTTTGGAGCCCGAGCACATGGAGGCCATCAACGGATTGCACGACGGCACCCGGGTGCTGCACGATCCGATGACCTTCATGGGGACCTAGTACACGCAACGTCAATGTGGCCGAATTGCCGGGCATAGTCCGGCAATTCGGCCGCATGCGTTTTACCGCCAGTGCACCGGCGGGCCGTGCGGGTGGCATTCGCCCAGCACGCGCGATTGGCCGGCCGGCCAGCTGCGGGCGCACACCTCGAACCTGATCGGGGTGCCGGGCCCATCGCTCGCCGGCTCCATCGTGAGGTGGGCGAACGGTGAGCGCGCGCCGGCCCGTGCGGCCAGCGCGTCCACGTGGGCGCGCACGGCGTCGCGCTCGTCGGCCGACAGGTATTGCCAGGTGATGGAATGCCAGAGGACGGTGAGCGCGCCGTCGGCCACCCGCAGGCCGGCGACCGCGCCGGCCGCCGTCCGGCGTTCGAGCCGGGCCGGGACCCGGCGGGCCACCTCGATGGCCCCGCGCAGCCGGGCCAGCCGCGCGGCCTGGTCGGGCCAGACGTAGCTCAGCACGGTCAGCTCCCCGTCGGTGTCGCCGACGTCGATCGGCGCGATGTCGTAGCCACACCGCTCGGCGATCCGCACGTCACGCCCGGGCGGCAGCGCGCCGCGCCACGCGTCGTCGATGGCCACCGGCGAGTCGGGCGGCCCCCACTGGCTCCCGGCGAACCGGTAAAGGTAGTGGTCGGCTCGCAGGTTCAGCCCCGCGCTCGACCCGATCTCGAAAAGCCTTATCGGCAAACCGGATTGTTTGAGGTGCAGCAAGCCGCCGATCAGTGCGGCCGATCGACCCACCTCGTTGGTCTGCGGGGGTTGATCCAGCGCCGCGCGCAGCGCATCGGCGTGGCCGGCCGCGGCGTCGCGGATCTGAGGCCAGGCCGCTCCGGCGTTCCAGCTCCCGCCGGTGCTGGGGTACCAGCGGCGCAGGTGCGCCGCCCGGCCGTCGAGCACCAGCCGGTGCAGCCCGCCGAGCAGCCGAAGCGGCACCGCGTCGCGCGAGGGGGCGTGGCGGTGCCGGGACAGGATGGCCGCGAACACGCCGCCGGCTTCGACGTCGGCGGCCACCAGCTCGAACAGCTCGCCGTACATCGCGGAGCCCGACGAGGCGCAGAACCTGCCCTGGGCGCGCAGCGTGTGCGCCAGGTGCTCGACGCTCAAGTGTCCAGCTCGTTGAGCCCCGCGCCGACCACGTCGAAGGCATTGCCCAGGGCGACCGGCAGCGGGACGGACTCATCGCTGAGCCAGTGTTCGTAGGCCGACAGCGCCACCCCCAGCATCGTCCAGGCGGCGGTCTGCGGCAGCAGGTCGGTTGTCTTGCAATCGCAACGGCGGGCCACGAACCCGGCGATCACCTCGCGCCAGCCGGCGTACATCGTCATCGAATACGCCTGCAGCTCAGCGGTTTGCAGGATCACCCGCATGCGCTGGCGATGGCGGGCGGTCTCGGACTCGTCAAAGGTGTTGAACGCCAACAACGCCGCGCGCAGGGCATCGCCCAGGCGCACCCGGGAATCCACGTTGTCGAGCAGGTCGCGGAGGTGGGCGAGGTGAGTGTCGAAATCGCCCCACGGGATGGCGTTCTTGGACGCGTAGTAGCGAAAGAGCGTGCGGCGGGAGATGCCGGCGGCGTGGGCGACGTCGTCGACGCTCACGTCGGCGAAACCGCGGGCGGTGAACAGGTCGATGGCCACGTCGGTGATATGGGCCGGCGTGGTCGAGCGGCGCCTGCCCACCCGCGGCTGCGGCATCTTCGGACCCCGCCCTTCCATTTCGGCACTCGATGCCATATTCTGGCGGCGAGTGTGACTCAGACCCCATCGTTGTCAAGACCCGACGAAAGGCAAGGCCCCGTGGACCACGAGACCGAAACTGACACCCAGCTCGTCACCGAGACCCTGGTCGAAGAGGTGTCCATCGACGGCATGTGCGGGGTCTACTGACCGTGCCTGCGCCCGCGCAGGCCGAAACGGCTCGCCCCGCCGGCGACACCGTGTTCGATCCTGATCGCGGCTGGCGACTGCACCCGCAGGTGGCGGTGCGGCCGGAACCGTTCGGCGCGCTGCTCTATCACTTCGGCACCCGCAAGCTGTCGTTTTTGAAGAACCGCACCATCCTCACGGTGGTGCAGTCGCTGGCCGAGCACCCCGACGTCCGCTCCGCTTGTCGCGCGGCGGGCATCGACGACGCGGGGCAGGGTCCCTACCTGCACGCGCTGGGTGTGCTCGTCGACTCCAAGATGCTGGTGCCCCGGGAGGACCATCAATGACCGCACCGACCCAAGCGGCCGTACCGCGGCTGATCGAGCAGTTCGAGCACGGGCTCGACGCCCCCATCTGCCTCACCTGGGAGCTCACCTACGCCTGCAACCTGGCCTGCGTGCACTGCCTGTCGTCGTCGGGCAAGCGGGATCCGCGCGAGCTGTCCACCCGTCAGTGCATGGACATCATCGACGAGCTGGAACGCATGCAGGTGTTCTACGTCAACATCGGTGGTGGGGAACCCACTGTGCGCCCGGACTTTTGGGAGCTCGTCGACTACGCGACCGCCCATCACGTCGGCGTCAAGTTCTCCACCAACGGCGTCCGGATCACGCCCGAGGTCGCCGCGCGGTTGGCGGCCAGCGACTACGTCGACGTCCAGATCTCGCTGGACGGCGCCACCGCCGAGGTCAATGACGCGGTGCGTGGACCCGGGTCGTTCGACATGGCGGTGCGGGCGCTGGAAAACCTGGCCGACGCCGGCTTCAAAGACGCCAAGATCTCGGTGGTCGTCACGCGGCACAACGTCGACCAGCTCGACGAATTCGCCGCGCTGGCAAGCCGTTACGGCGCCACGCTGCGGATCACCCGGCTGCGCCCGTCCGGGCGCGGCGCCGATGTCTGGGAGGAGCTGCACCCCACCGCCGACCAGCAGGTCCAGCTGTACGACTGGCTGGTCGCCAAGGGCGAGCGGGTGCTCACCGGCGACTCCTTCTTCCACCTGGCCCCGCTCGGTCAGTCCGGCGCGCTGGCCGGCCTGAACATGTGCGGCGCGGGCCGCGTCGTGTGCCTGATCGACCCCGTCGGCGACGTGTACGCGTGCCCGTTCGCCATCCATGACCGCTTCCTGGCCGGAAACGTGCTGTCGGACGGCGGCTTTGACAACGTGTGGAAGAACGCCCCGTTGTTCCGCGAGCTGCGCGAACCGCAGTCGGCGGGCGCCTGCGGCAGTTGCGGGCATTACGACAGCTGCCGGGGCGGCTGCATGGCGGCCAAGTTCTTCACCGGCCTGCCGCTGGACGGGCCGGACCCCGAATGCGTCCAGGGCCACAGCGCGTCGGCGCTGGCGCACGACCGCGAGACGCCGCGCCCCCGGGCCGACCACTCCCGCGGCAAGCGCATCCGCCAACCGGTGCCGCTCACGCTGTCGCTGCGGCCACCGACGGTCACGCCCGCGGCGCCGCCGGCGCGCCTGTGTAATGAAAGCCCGGTGTGACAATGGCCGAGAAATGGTTTGAAACCGTTGCCATCGCGCAGCAACGCGCCAAGCGCCGGCTGCCGAAATCGGCCTATTCGTCGTTGATTTCGGCCAGCGAAAAGGGAATCACCGTTTCCGACAACGTCGAAGCCTTCGGTGAGCTCGGTTTCGCCCCCCACGTCGTCGGCGCGCCGGCCAAGCGCGACATGTCGACCAGCGTTATGGGGCAGGACATTTCGATGCCCGTCCTGATCTCACCGACCGGCGTGCAGGCCGTGCACCCCGACGGCGAGGTGGCCGTCGCGCGGGCCGCCGCCGCCCGCGGCACCGCCATGGGCCTGTCCTCGTTCGCCAGCAAGCCGATCGAAGAGGTCATCGCGGCGAACCCCAAGCTGTTCTTCCAGCTGTACTGGCTGGGTGACCGCGACGCGATCGCGGCGCGGGTCGAGCGCGCCCGGGCGGCCGGCGCGGCGGGCCTGATCGTCACCACCGACTGGAGCTTCTCGCACGGCCGGGACTGGGGCAGCCCCTCGATCCCGGAGAAGATGGACCTCAAAACCATCCTGAAGATGAGCCCGGAGGTGATCACCAAGCCGCGGTGGTTTCTGCAGTGGGCGAAGACCATGCGGCCGCCGGAGCTGCGGGTGCCCAACCAGGGCCGCCGCGGCGAGCCCGGGCCCCCGTTCTTCGCGGCCTACGGCGAGTGGATGGGCACCCCGCCGCCGACCTGGGAAGACATCGCCTGGCTTCGCGAACTGTGGGGCGGGCCGTTCATGCTCAAGGGCGTGATCCGCGTCGATGACGCCAAAAGGGCTGTGGACGCGGGGGTTTCGGCGATCTCGGTGTCGAATCACGGTGGCAATAACCTGGACGGCACCCCGGCCTCGATCCGCGCCCTGCCGGCGATCGCCGCGGCCGTCGGCGATCAGGTCGAGGTGCTGCTCGACGGCGGCATCCGGCGCGGCAGCGACGTCGTGAAGGCCGTGGCGCTGGGGGCGCGCGCGGTGATGATCGGCCGGGCGTACCTGTGGGGCCTGGCCGCGGCGGGCCAACCGGGCGTGGAGAACGTCCTCGACATTTTGCGTGGCGGCATCGACTCGGCCCTGATGGGTCTGGGACATTCCTCGATCCACGACCTCGGGCCCGGCGACATCCTGGTGCCGCCCGGTTTCACCCGGGCGCTGGGTGTGCCGCCGGCCGGCGGATAACGAAAGCCGGGCTATCCAGGGCGGCTTTGTCGGAATTATTTGACGGCCACGGAAATCGTGGTACGGGCGGGGTAACCGTGACGAACGAGCCGACAATTCGAATGACCGATGAACGGCGCGGAAAAAAAGTTATTTTCAAGCTTCAACAATTGGTGCACGCCAGGTGAATTCGTCCTACCATCACCGAGTGCCCGTACTCGGCGAACTAGGAACAGCGACGTCGAGCCAGCTGTCCGGCACGGCGGCATCGGTCATGATTCCGCTGGGTTCGACCGAGCAACACGGGCCGCACCTGCCGCTGGACACCGACACCCGGATCGCGACGGCGGTCGCCCGGCGCGCTCGCGCGCGCCTCGGCGACGGGTGGCTGGTGGCGCCGGCCATCGCCTACGGCGCGAGCGGCGAGCACCAGAGCTTTGCCGGGACGATCTCGCTCGGCACCGAGGCGCTGACGCTGCTGCTGGTCGAGTACGGCAGGTCGGCGGGCACGTGGGCCCGGCGCCTGGTCTTCGTCAACGGCCACGGCGGCAACGTCGCCGCGCTGGGCGCCGCGGTGGCCAGGCTGCGCGCCGAGGGCCGCGACGCCGGGTGGTGCCCCTGTGTGGCCCCCGGCGGTGACGCCCACGCCGGGCATACCGAAACATCGGTGTTGCTGCATATCTCGCCGGCCGATGTCCGGACCGACCAGTGGCGCGCCGGCAACACCGCACCGTTGCCGGAGTTGCTCGGGTCGATGCGCCGCGGGGGAGTCGCGGCGGTCAGCCCGGTCGGCGTTTTGGGCGACCCGACCACCGCCACCGCCGCCGAGGGCGAGCGCATCGTCGCCGAGATGGTCGACGAGTGTGTCCGCCGCGTCGCCCGCTGGGGACCCGGCCCCGACGGGATGCTGACATGACCTCCTCGGCGCCCCGGCTGCCCGACGGCTTCGCGGTCCAGGTCGACCGCCGCGTGCGGGTGCTCGGCGACGGCTCGGCGCTGCTCGGCGGTTCGCCGACCCGGCTGCTGAAGCTGGCCCCGGCGGCACAGGACATGCTCTGCGACGGCCGGCTGAAGGTGCGCGACGACCTCAGCGCCCAGCTCGCCCGCACCCTGCTGGACGCCACGGTCGCGCATCCCAGGCCCGCCGGCGGGCCGTCGCACCACGACGTGGCCGTGGTAATCCCGGTGCGCAACAACCTTTCTGGCGTGCGCCGGCTGGTGAGCTCGCTGCGCGGGCTGCGCGTCGTCGTGGTCGACGACGGCTCGTTCAACGCCGTCGAGCCCGAAGACTTCGTCGGCGCGCACTGCGACATCGAGGTGTTGCGCCACCACCGCAGCAAGGGCCCGGCGGCGGCCCGCAACACCGGGCTGGCGGCCTGCCGGACGGACTTCGTGGCGTTCCTGGATTCCGACGTCGCGCCGCGCCGGGGCTGGCTGGAGGCCCTGCTCGGTCACTTCTGCGACCCCACCGTCGGCCTGGTCGCGCCGCGCATCGTCGGCCTGTCGCACAACGAGAACGTGGTGGCGCGCTACGAGGCCGTGCACTCCTCGCTCGACCTCGGTGAGCGCGAGGCCCCGGTGTTGCCCCACAGCACGGTGTCGTATGTCCCCAGCGCGGCCATCATCTGTCGGTGCTCGGCCATCCGGGAGGTCGGCGGGTTCGACGAGACGTTGCAGTCCGGCGAGGACGTCGACCTGTGCTGGCGGCTGATCGAGTCGGGCGTCCGGCTGCGTTACGAGCCGATCGCGCTGGTGGCCCACGACCACCGCACCGAATTGCGGGATTGGCTCGCGCGCAAAGCATTTTATGGCGGCTCGGCCGCCCCGCTGTCGGTGCGCCACCCGGACAAGACGGCGCCGGTGGTGATCTCCGGCTGGGCGCTGATGACCTGGACGCTGATGGCCTTCGGGTCCACGCTGTCGCGGCTGGCGTCCATCGTGCTGGCCGTCCTGACGGGGCGGCGCATCGCGCGGGCGATGCGCAGCGCGGAGACGTCGATGACCGATGTCGCCATGATCGCGGGCCGCGGCCTGTGGTCGGCGGCGCTGCAGCTGGCGTCGGCGCTGTGCCGGCACTACTGGCCGCTGGCGCTGATGGCCGCGACCATGTCGCGGCACTTCCGGCGGGTGGTACTGGTCGCGGCCGTCATGGACGGGGTGGTCGACTGGCTGCGCCGCCGGGACGCCGTCGGCGACGACGTCGAACCGATCGGGCTGCCGACCTATCTGGTGCTCAAGCGCGTCGACGACCTGGCGTACGGCCTCGGGTTGTGGTGGGGTGTGCTACGGGAGCGCAACGTGCGCGCCCTGAAACCCCAGATCCGCAGTTAGCCGCCGCCTTGACCGCAGCCGTCTCGCACAGCGATGTGCTGATCGTCGGCGCCGGCAGTGCTGGATCGGTTGTCGCCGAACGCCTTTCCGCCGACGCGGACCGCACGGTCACCGTCCTCGAGACGGGCCCCGCCCTCGACGATCCGGGCCTGCTCGCCCAGACCGCCAACGGTCTGCAGCTGCCGATCGGCGTCGGCAGCCCCCTGGTCCGGCGCTATCAGACCCACCTCACCGACGAACCCGTCCGCCAGCACCCCCTGGTGCGGGGGGCCACGGTGGGCGGATCGGGAGCCATCAACGGCGGCTACTTCTGCCGCGGATTGCCCCGCGACTTCGACCGCATCGGCCTACCGGGCTGGGGATGGTCCGACGTGCTGGACAGCTTCCGGGCCATCGAGACCGACCTGGACTTCGACGGTCCCGCCCACGGCGACAGCGGCCCCATCCTGGTGCGCCGCACCCACGAGATGACGGGAACCACGGAGCGTTTCATCACCGCCGCCCAGCGCGCCGGATTCGGCTGGATCGCCGACCTCAACGACGTTGCGGCTGAACAGATTTCGGGGATAGGCGCCGTCCCGCTCAACATCGTCGACGGCGTGCGCAGGGGGTCCGGCACCGCGTATCTCATCCCGGCGCTGAGCCGGCCGAACCTGCGCCTGCACGCGCGGACCCGGGCGGTGCGGCTGCGCTTCGCCGGGAGCGTCGCGGTGGGCGTGGACGCGATCGGGCCGGACGGCCACACCGCGTTCACCGCCGACCGAATCGTGTTGTGCGGCGGCGCCATTGAAACGGCGCACCTCCTCATGCTCTCGGGCATCGGCGACCCCGACGCGCTGGCGGCCGCCGGGGTGCCGGTGGCCGCGGCGCTGCCGGTGGGGGCGTCGTTCAGCGATCACGCCGAGTGGGTGCTGCCCACCGACTGGACGGTGGCCCCCGGGCGCCCGGTGCTCGAGGTGGTGCTGAGCACGGCCGACGGCCTCGAGATCAGGCCGTACACCGGTGGATTCGTGGCGATGACCGGCGACGGCACCGCCGGGCACGCCGATTGGCCACACATCGGGGTGGCCCTCATGCAACCGCGCGCGCGGGGCCGCATCACGCTGGTCTCGCCGGATCCCGACGTGGCGCCGCGCATCGAGCACCGCTACGACAGCGAGCCCGACGACGTCGCGGACCTACGCCGGGGCATCGACTTGGCCCACGAATTGGCCGGCAGCACAATCGGTTCCGCGACGGCGGTCTGGTCCACCTCGCAGCATCTGTGCGGCACGGCGCCGATGGGTGTCGACGGCGACCCGCGGGCCGTCGTCGACCCCCGGTGCCGGGTCTACGGCATCGACAACCTGTGGGTGATCGACGGCTCGGTCCTGCCCACGATCACCAGCCGCGGTCCGCACGCCACCATCGTGATGATCGGGCACCGGGCGTCAGAATTCGTTTCGACCCGATAGTCTCGTCGCAGACAGGAGGTGGTCGCCATTACCGCCGGGACGACCGACCCGCGCCCCGCGAGGTCGCGGGCCAGGCTGCTGGACGCCGCCGTCACGCTGCTGCGGGCCGGGGGTCCCAGCGCGGTGACGGTCGACGCGGTCACCCGCACCGCCAACGTGGCCAGGGCGACCCTGTATCGCCACTTTCCGAGCGGAAACGACTTGCTGGCAGCGGCTTTCAACAGCCTGATACCGGCGTCACCGACCCCGCCGGCCGAGGGATCGCTGCGGGACCGGCTGGTCGCGGTGGTGTTGGCCCAGGCCGAATCCGTGGCCCACGCGCCCACCCTCATGACGGCGATGTCCTGGCTGGCGCTGGGGCGTGACCTGGAGGGGCTGCCCGAACCCCGGCACAGCGCCAATGCCGACAGCGCGGCGATCACCACCCTGCGCGAGCGGATCGCTCAGCAGTACGCGGAGCCGTTCGACGTCATCTTCGACAGCCCGGAGGCCGCCGAGCTGGGCGAGGTGGACCGATCCCGGGCGATCGCCATGCTCATCGGACCCCTGGTGCTGGGCCGCCTGTCCACCCTGCCCGATTTCGACTACCGCGAATGCGCGCTGGCTGCGGTCGACGGCTTCCTCCACGTCCAGACCAATCGGGCTAACGCAGCGAATACCGAATCGGCAGGTGCTTGAGACCACCCACGAACGTGGTGGCGACGAGTTCGGGTTCCCCGGCGCACTCGACGGACTCCAGCCGTGGCAACAGTTCGGTGAAAAAGCTGTTCACCTCCATGCGGGCCAGCGCGGCCCCCAGGCAGAAGTGCACGCCGTAGCCAAAGGCCAAGTGCTTGTTGGGGTCTCGGCCGACATCGAACCGGAACGGGTCGTCGAACACGTCCTCGTCGCGGTTCGCCGACACGTAGGACAGATACACCGATTCGCCCGCGGCGATCGGCACCCCGCGAACGGCGGTGTCGGCGACCGCGGTGCGCATGAACTCTTTGACCGGCGTCACCCAGCGGATCATCTCCTCGGTCGCCAGCGGCATCAGTGCGGGGTCGGCGGTCAACCGGGCGCGCTGGTCGGGGTTTTCGATCAGCGCCTGCAGCCCGCCGGCGATGGTGGCGCTCGTGGTGTCGTGCCCGGCGGTCGCGATGATGACGTAGTAGGAGGCCGTGTCGACGTCCGACAGCGGCTCGCCGTCGACGCGCGCGTTGGCGATCGCCGACGCCAGGTCGTCGGTGGGGTGGGCCCGCCGAGCCGCGGTGAGATCGCTGAAGTAGCCGAAGAAGTCGAGCAGGATCTGCATCTGCTCCTCGGGCGTGGTGCCCCGCTTGAACTCCTCGTCGTCGCCGCCGAACAGTTCCTGGGTGAGTCTGAGCATGCGCGGGAAATCCGATTCCGGCAGGCCCAGCAGCGACAAGATCACGTACAGCGGGTAGTTCACGGCGACCTCCTGCACAAAATCGCATTCGCCGCCCGCGGCCATCATCTTGTCGACGTAGCTCTTGGCCAGCTCGTCGACCCTGACCTTCAGCGCGCGCATGGCCTTGGGGCGAAACCAGTCGGCACCGATCGCGCGCACCACCCGGTGCCGGGGGTCGTCCATGTGGATCAGGGTGCGCAGACCCATCCCGGCGTCCAGCTGGGCGCGCGCGAAGTCGTCGGCCTCGGCGGGGGCCAGCAACGGCCGCGGCTCGTTGAGGAACAGGTCGTTGGCCCGCTCGATCTCCATGACGTCGGCGTGCTTGGTGATCGCCCAGAACGGCCGGTACGGCGGACAGTCGACCAACGACACCGGTGCGTGCGCGCGCAGGTGCGCCAGCGCCGCATGCAGCCGCGGCTCGTCGGCGTACGCGGTGGGGTCGGCGAACACCTTGACGGCCTGCGCGGTTTCCGGATCGACGGTCGGTGTGCTCATGGCACTAGTCTTGGCCTCGGCACCGGCCATCTCAAGGCCTCTGACCTGGGCGTTAGCGTCGCGTAGCGACGGCGTCCGGGCCGGGCGTGACGGATTGGGCCCGGGATCTCGCCCGAATTTTGTTCGGGCCCCGATCTAGGGCATACTGTTCAGGTTGCCTTGAGCCGGGTTTGCGCCTGGTCGGGCATACGACCAGCGTCCAAACGGGCGCGTCCGGTCCCATCCTTCGAGTGCGACGAATTTCGATCGTGAATCGGCGCGCCGAGGCCGCGCGAGGGTGACACACCCGACCGCGGGGGCCGGTGGACCACGACAGGTAAACAGCGGCGCACTATCCGGCGCAACGCTCGATCGGCCAACATCGGCCGGCCCGATCGGCGCGCCGGTGGCACTGAGGACATGGATTATTTGAGCCCGGAAACCGGGCCTCAACAGGAGCGAGGGTAGGAGAAGCGTGGCGGGACAGAAGATCCGCATCAGGCTTAAGGCCTACGACCATGAGGCTATCGACGCGTCGGCGCGCAAGATCGTCGAGACCGTCGTCCGCACGGGTGCCAGCGTCGTAGGGCCGGTGCCGCTGCCGACCGAGAAGAATGTGTATTGCGTCATCCGCTCTCCGCACAAGTACAAGGACTCGCGGGAGCACTTCGAGATGCGCACGCACAAGCGGCTGATCGACATCCTCGACCCGACGCCGAAGACCGTTGACGCGCTGATGCGCATCGACCTTCCGGCCAGTGTCGACGTCAACATCCAGTAGGGGGTTACAGAGCAATGGCGCGTAAGGGCATTCTCGGTACCAAGCTGGGCATGACGCAGGTATTCGACGAGAACAACAGGATTGTGCCGGTGACGGTCGTCAAGGCCGGGCCGAACGTGGTGACCCGCATCCGCACGCCGGAGCAGGACGGCTACAGCGCCGTGCAGCTGGCGTACGGCGAGATCAGTCCGCGCAAGGTCAACAAGCCGGTGACCGGTCAGTACGCGGCCGCGGGCGTCAACCCGCGCCGGTTCTTGGCCGAGCTGCGGCTGGACAACCCGGACGCGGCGGCGGAATACCAGGTCGGCCAGGAGCTGACGGCCGAGATCTTCACCGACGGCAGCTACGTCGACGTCACCGGAACCTCCAAGGGGAAGGGCTTCGCCGGCACCATGAAGCGCCACGGCTTCCGTGGTCAGGGCGCCAGTCACGGTGCCCAGGCGGTGCACCGTCGCCCGGGTTCCATCGGTGGTTGCGCCACCCCCGCCCGCGTGTTCAAGGGCACGCGGATGGCGGGCCGGATGGGTAACGACCGGGTGACCGTCCAAAACCTGTTGGTGCACAAGGTCGATACCGAGAACGGCGTGCTGCTGATCAAGGGTGCGGTCCCCGGCCGCACCGGTGGACTCGTGGTGGTCCGCAGCGCGGTCAAACGAGGTGAGAAGTGATGGCAGCACAAGGTTCCAAGACGCTCAAGATCGACGTCAAGACACCGGCCGGCAAGGTCGAAGGCTCGATCGAGTTGCCGGCCGAATTGTTCGACGCCCCGGCCAATATCGCGCTGATGCACCAGGTCGTCACCGCCCAGCGGGCGGCGGCGCGCCAGGGCACGCACTCGACCAAGACGCGCGGCGACGTCAGCGGCGGTGGCCGTAAGCCCTACCGGCAGAAGGGAACCGGCCGCGCCCGGCAGGGTTCCACGCGGGCCCCGCAGTTCACCGGCGGTGGCGTCGTGCACGGCCCCAAGCCGCGTGACTACAGCCAGCGCACGCCCAAGAAGATGATCGCCGCGGCGTTGCGCGGTGCGCTGTCCGACCGGGCGCGCAACGGGCGCATCCACGCGGTCACCGAAATCGTCGCCGGCCAGACCCCGTCGACCAAGAGCGCCAAGGCGTTCCTGGGCACGCTGACCGAGCGCAAGCAGGTGCTGGTCGTGATCGGACGCAGCGACGAGGCGGGCGCCAAGAGCGTGCGCAACCTGCCCGGTGTGCACATCCTGACGCCCGGCCAGCTCAACACCTATGACGTGCTCCGCTCCGACGACGTGGTGTTCAGCGTGGAGGCCCTCAACGCCTACATCAGCGCCAACACCGGTACTCCCGAGGAGGTTTCGGCCTGATGGCGACAGTCACTGACCCCCGCGACATCATCTTGGCCCCGGTCATCTCGGAGAAGTCCTATTCGCTCCTCGATGACAACGTGTACACGTTCGTGGTGCACCCCGATTCGAACAAGACGCAGATCAAGATCGCCATCGAGAAGATCTTCTCCGTCAAGGTCGCATCGGTGAACACCGCGAACCGGCAGGGTAAGCGCAAGCGCACCAGGACCGGGTTCGGCAAGCGCAAGAGCACCAAGCGGGCCATCGTCACGCTGGCGCCG
Source organism: Mycobacterium sp. 3-98 (assembly GCF_035918355.1). NCBI lineage: Bacteria > Bacillati > Actinomycetota > Actinomycetes > Mycobacteriales > Mycobacteriaceae > Mycobacterium > Mycobacterium sp. 3-98. The sequence goes on from NZ_CP142360.1 coordinate 1,314,290, forward strand.
GGTAGCAAGCCGATCGATCTGTTCGGGGCACCGGCCTAGCCGCCGCGAGAGGAAGACCTGATTAGACATGGCAATCCGTAAGTACAAGCCGACGAGCCCCGGCCGTCGCGGCGCAAGCGTGTCCGATTTCTCCGAGGTCACCCGTTCCACCCCGGAGAAGTCGTTGGTTCGGCCGCTGCACGGCCACGGTGGGCGTAACGCGCACGGCCGCATCACCACCCGCCACAAGGGTGGTGGCCACAAGCGCGCCTACCGGGTGATCGACTTCCGTCGCAACGACAAGGACGGCGTCAACGCCAAGGTCGCCCACATCGAATACGACCCCAACCGGACCGCCAACATCGCGTTGCTGCACTTCCTGGACGGCGAGAAGCGCTACATCATTGCGCCGCAGGGACTTTCGCAGGGCGACGTGGTGGAAACGGGTCCGAACGCGGACATCAAGCCGGGCAACAACCTGCCGTTGCGCAACATCCCGGCCGGTACCGTGATCCACGCCGTGGAACTGCGGCCGGGCGGTGGCGCCAAGCTGGCGCGGTCGGCCGGCGCGAGCATTCAGTTGCTCGGTAAGGAGGGCACCTACGCGTCGCTGCGTATGCCCAGCGGCGAGATCCGTCGCGTCGACGTGCGTTGCCGCGCCACCGTCGGCGAGGTGGGCAACGCCGAGCAGGCGAACATCAACTGGGGGAAGGCCGGCCGCATGCGGTGGAAGGGCAAGCGCCCTTCGGTCCGTGGTGTGGTCATGAACCCGGTGGATCACCCGCACGGTGGTGGTGAGGGCAAGACCTCCGGTGGTCGCCACCCGGTGAGCCCGTGGGGCAAGCCCGAGGGCCGCACCCGCCATCCGAACAAGGCCAGCAACAAGCTCATCGTGCGACGCCGGCGTACCGGCAAGAAGCACGGTCGCTGAGGAACCCCAGGACCAGGAGTAGTCAGCACATGCCACGCAGCCTGAAGAAGGGCCCGTTCGTCGACGGCCACCTGCTCAAAAAGGTGGACGCGCAGAACGAGAAGAACACCAAACAGGTGATCAAGACATGGTCGCGCCGTTCGACGATCATTCCTGACTTCATCGGCCACACGTTCGCGGTCCACGACGGACGCAAGCACGTCCCGGTGTTCGTCACCGAGTCGATGGTCGGCCACAAGCTTGGTGAATTCGCCCCCACCCGCACCTTCAAGGGACACATCAAGGACGACCGGAAGGCCAAACGGCGATGACCACGACTGAATTTCCCTCGGCGGTGGCCAAAGCGCGCTTCGTGCGGGTGTCGCCGAGAAAGGCGCGACGGGTGATCGACCTGGTGCGCGGCCGCTCGGTGGCCGACGCGCTCGACATCCTGCGCTGGGCGCCGCAGGCCGCCAGCGAGCCGGTGGCCAAGGTGATCGCCAGCGCCGCGGCCAACGCGCAGAACAACAACGGGCTGGACCCGTCGACCCTGGTGGTCGCCACCGTCTACGCCGACGAGGGCCCGACCGCCAAGCGCATCCGCCCGCGCGCCCAGGGCCGCGCGTTCCGGATTCGCAAGCGCACCAGCCACATCACGGTCGTGGTGGAGAGCCGCCCGGCCAAGGACCAGCGGTCGGCGAAGTCGACCCGGGCCCGCCGCGCCGAGGCGAGCAAGGCCGCCGCCAAGAAGGCCCCGGCCACCAAGGCACCGGCCAGCAAGGCACCCGCCAAGAAGGCCGCGGCAAAAGCGCCCGCGAAGAAGGCCGCACCGAAAGCCGAAGCCAAGACGTCTGAGACTTCTGACGCGAAGGGAGGCTCAGACTAGTGGGCCAGAAGATCAATCCGCACGGCTTCCGGCTGGGCATCACGACCGACTGGAAGTCCCGCTGGTACGCCGACAAGCAGTACTCGGACTACGTCAAGGAAGACGTCGCGATCCGGCGGCTGCTGTCGACCGGCCTGGAGCGGGCCGGGATCGCCGACGTGGAGATCGAGCGCACCCGCGACCGCGTCCGGGTGGACATCCACACCGCGCGTCCGGGCATCGTCATCGGCCGCCGCGGCACCGAGGCCGACCGGATCCGCGCCGACCTGGAGAAGCTGACCGGCAAGCAGGTGCAGCTCAACATCCTCGAGGTCAGAAACCCTGAGTCCCAAGCGCAATTGGTGGCCCAGGGCGTCGCCGAGCAGCTGAGCAACCGCGTGGCGTTCCGCCGGGCGATGCGCAAGGCCATCCAGTCGGCGATGCGCCAGCCCAACGTCAAGGGCATCCGCGTGCAGTGCTCCGGCCGTCTCGGCGGCGCCGAGATGAGCCGCTCGGAGTTCTACCGCGAGGGCCGGGTGCCGCTGCACACGCTGCGCGCCGACATCGACTACGGCCTGTACGAGGCCAAGACCACCTTCGGCCGGATCGGCGTGAAGGTGTGGATCTACAAGGGCGACATCGTCGGTGGCAAGCGCGAACTGGCCGCCGCCGCTCCCGCGGGCGCCGAGCGTTCCCGCCGCGAGCGCCCGTCGGGCACCCGCCCGCGCCGCAGTGGCGCCTCAGGCACCACGGCCACCAGCACCGAGGCCGGCCGGGCCGCCAGCGCCGAAGAGGGCGCCGCGGCCGCCGCACCCGCTGCAGAACCGCAAAGCACGGAGAGCTGAATCATGTTGATTCCACGCAGAGTTAAACACCGCAAGCAGCACCACCCCCGCCAGCGCGGCATCGCCAGCGGCGGCACGGCGGTGAACTTCGGCGACTACGGCATCCAGGCCCTGGAGCACGCGTACGTCACCAACCGGCAGATCGAGTCCGCTCGTATCGCCATCAACCGGCACATCAAGCGTGGCGGCAAGGTGTGGATCAACGTGTTCCCCGACCGCCCGCTGACCAAGAAGCCCGCGGAAACCCGGATGGGTTCGGGTAAGGGTTCGCCGGAGTGGTGGGTCGTCAACGTCAAGCCGGGCCGGGTGCTGTTCGAGCTCAGCTACCCCAACGAGCAGATCGCCCGTGCGGCGCTCACCCGCGCAATCCACAAGTTGCCGATCAAGGCGCGCATCGTGACTCGAGAGGATCAGTTCTGATGGCAGTGGGAATTTCGCCGGGCGAACTGCGCGAGCTCACCGACGAGGAGCTGACCGAGCGGTTGCGCGAGTCCAAGGAAGAGCTGTTCAACCTGCGCTTCCAGATGGCGACCGGCCAGCTCACCAACAACCGCCGGCTTCGCACCGTGCGTCAGGAGATCGCGCGCGTCTATACCGTGCTGCGCGAACGAGAACTGGGCCTGGCTTCCGGGCCGGATGGTAAGGAATCGTGATGGCAGAAGCCAAGAAGGCCGCCCCCAAGAAGGCCGCCGCAGCCCAAGCCGCGTCGAAGGACAAGGGCCCCAAGCACACTCCCGCGAACCCGAAGGTGCGTGGCCGCCGCAAGATGCGCATCGGTTACGTGGTGAGCGACAAGATGCAGAAGACCATCGTGGTCGAACTGGAAGACCGCGTCCGTCACCCGCTGTACGGCAAGATCATCCGGACCACCAAGAAGGTCAAGGCGCACGACGAGAACAGCGCCGCCGGGATCGGCGACCGCGTCTCGCTGATGGAGACGCGCCCGACGTCGGCGACCAAGCGCTGGCGGCTCGTCGAGATTCTGGAAAAGGCGAAGTAAGCCCCGCGCGGCATCGAAACGCCCGAGACCTGATGGTCTCGGGCGTTTTGCTTGCCGCACGTAACGCCGCTGCGAAAAAACGCGGAAAGTTCGCGGCCACGTTACGCTCGGCGCATGTCCACTGACTCGCGAGCCTTCAACGGCAAGATCGAGCTCGATATCCGGGATTCCGAACCGGATTGGGGTCCCTACGCCGCGCCGACCGCGCCGCAGGATGCACCGAACGTCCTCTATCTGGTCTGGGATGACACCGGCATCGCGACCTGGGACTGCTTCGGCGGCCTGGTCGAGATGCCGGCCATGTCGCGCATCGCCGAACGCGGCGTCCGGCTTTCGCAGTTTCACACCACCGCGCTGTGTTCGCCCACCCGGGCGTCGCTGCTTACCGGGCGCAACGCCACGACCGTCGGCATGGCCACCATCGAGGAGTTCACCGAGGGCTTCCCCAACGCCAACGGTCGCATCCCGTTCGAGACCGCCCTGCTGTCCGAGGCCCTCGCCGAGGCGGGATACAACACCTACTGCGTGGGCAAGTGGCACCTGACGCCGCTGGAGGAATCGAACCTGGCGTCGACGAAGCGGCACTGGCCGCTCTCGCGCGGCTTCGAACGGTTCTACGGGTTCCTGGGCGGGGAGACCGACCAGTGGTATCCCGACCTGGTGTACGACAACCATCCGGTCAGCCCGCCGGCCACCCCGGAGGACGGCTACCACCTGTCAAAGGACCTCGCCGACAAGACGATCGAATTCATCCGCGACGCCAAAGTGATTGCGCCGGAAAAGCCGTGGTTCTCCTACGTGTGCCCCGGCGCCGGGCACGCGCCGCATCACGTCTTCAAGCAATGGGCCGACCACTACGCCGGCCGCTTCGACATGGGCTACGAGCGCTACCGCGAGATCGTGCTGGAGCGGCAGAAGTCGATGGGCATCGTGCCGGGCGACACCGAACTGTCGCCGGTCAACCCGTACCTCGACGTGAAGGGTCCCGACGGCCAGGAGTGGCCCCTGCAGGACACGGTGCGACCCTGGGATTCCCTGAATGACGACGAGAAGAGGCTGTTTTCCCGGATGGCCGAGGTGTTCGCCGGGTTCCTGAGCTACACCGACGCCCAGATCGGCCGGATCCTGGACTATCTCGAGGAATCGGGCCAGCTCGACAACACCATCATCGTGGTGATCTCCGACAACGGCGCCAGCGGCGAGGGCGGGCCCAACGGATCGGTCAACGAGGGCAAGTTCTTCAACGGCTACATCGACACGGTCGAAGAAAGCATGAAGCTGTTCGAGTATCTCGGCGGGCCGCAGACCTACAACCACTACCCGATCGGGTGGGCGATGGCATTCAACACGCCCTACAAGCTCTACAAGCGCTACGCCTCCCACGAGGGCGGGATCGCCGACACCGCAATCATCTCCTGGCCCAACGGGATTGCCGCGCACGGCGAGGTCCGCGACAACTACGTCAACGTCTGCGACATCACGCCGACCGTCTACGACCTGCTCGGCCTGACGCCGCCGCAAACCGTCAAGGGCATCGCACAGAAACCACTGGACGGCGTGAGTTTCAAAGCGGCACTTGACGATCCGAAGGCCACCACCGGCAAAAGCACCCAGTTCTACACCATGCTGGGTACCCGCGGGATCTGGCACGAGGGCTGGTTCGCCAACACCGTGCACGCGGCCACACCGGCCGGCTGGTCGCATTTCGACGCCGATCGCTGGGAGCTGTTCCACATCGAGGCCGACCGCAGCCAGTGCCACGACCTCGCGGCCCAAAAGCCGGAGAAACTCGAGGAACTCAAGGCGTTGTGGTTCTCAGAGGCCGCAAAATACAACGGGCTGCCCCTCTCGGATTTCAACATCCTGGAGACCCTGGGGCGCTCGCGGCCGTATCTGGTCGGCGAACGGTCCAGCTACGTCTACTATCCCGATTGCGCGGACGTGAGCATCGGCGCGGCCGCCGAGATCCGCGGCCGCTCGTTCTCGGTGCTGGCCGAGGTGACCATCGATACCACCGGCGCCGAGGGTGTGCTGTTCAAGCAGGGCGGCGCGCACGGCGGGCACGTGTTGTTCATCCAGGACGGGCGGCTGCATTACGTGTACAACTTCCTCGGCGAGCGCCAGCAGGAGGTCTCCTCGGCGCAGGCCGTGCCGTTGGGCAGGCATCTGTTCGGCGCCAGCTATTCGCGGACCGGCACGGTCGAGAACAGTCATACGCCGCTGGGTGACCTGACGCTGTTCATCGATGACGAGGTCGTCGGCACGCTCGCCGGGGTGAGCACCCACCCCGGCACCTTCGGGTTGGCGGGCGCCGGCATCACCGTCGGTCGCAACGGCGGGTCGGGTGTGTCCAGTCGCTTCAAGGCGCCGTTCGCGTTCACCGGCGGGACCATCGCCCAGGTCACCGTCGACCTGTCCGGCCGGCCCTATCGGGACGTGGAAACCGAGATCGCGCTGGCCTTTTCGCGCGACTGACGCGGCCGCGCGAGCGAGCGCCGGCGACGCCTGGATCGATCGAGCAGGGTTCGTCATACCCTGGACTGGTGCTGAGCGAACTGGTCGACCTCCCCGGCGGGTCATTCCGCATGGGCTCGACCAGCTTCTACCCGGAAGAGGCGCCGATCCATACGGTCGCCGTGGGTCCTTTTGCGGTGGAACGGCACCCGGTGACCAATGCGCAGTTCGCCGAATTCGTCGACGCCACCGGGTATCTCACGGTGGCCGAGCAACCGATCGACCCGGCGCTGTACCCCGGTGCGGATCCCGACGATCTGTGCCCGGGCGCAATGGTTTTCCGGCCGACGCCGGGGCCGGTGGACCTGCGTGACTGGCGACAGTGGTGGCGGTGGGTGCCGGGCGCGAGCTGGCGTCATCCGTTCGGGCCCGACAGCGACGTGGCCGACCGCGGCGATCACCCGGTGGTGCAGGTCGCCTACCCCGACGCGGCCGCCTACGCGCGCTGGGCGGGGCGGCGGCTGCCGACCGAGGCCGAGTGGGAGTACGCGGCGCGCGCCGGAAGCACCACGACGTACTCGTGGGGTGACGAGGCCACCAGCGCTGGCCGGCTGATGGCCAACACCTGGCAGGGCAGCTTCCCCTACCGCAATGACGGGGCGCTCGGCTGGGTGGGGACCTCGCCGGTCGGCACGTTTGCGCCCAACGCGTTCGGCCTTATCGACATGATCGGCAACGTCTGGGAATGGACCGCCACCGAATTCTCGCCGCACCACCGGCTCGATTCGGCGCCCAAGGCCTGCTGCACCCCGCCGGGCCCCGCCGACCCGTCCGTCAGCCAGACGTTGAAGGGCGGCAGCCACCTGTGCGCGCCGGAGTACTGCCACCGATACCGGCCGGCGGCGCGGTCCCCGCAATCGCAGGACTCCGCGACCACCCACATCGGGTTTCGCTGCGTGGCGGATTCGCGGTCAGGCTAGGCGGGGGGTTTGTCGGACCCCTGTGGCATAGTCGAACGTATGTTCGATGAGGTGCGGCGGCGTGCGGTGATCGCGGAGCTTGATGAGCTCGTTGAGCGTTGTCATCCGTCGTCGACGCGGGAGTCGGCGGCGTTGTTGGAGCACCTCGGGGTTGTGGCGCGGGTGGAGAATCGGGCGGCGGCGGCGCAGTTGGTGGCGATCGGGGAGTTGTTTGCCTATCGGCTCTCGCGCTGTGCGGAGACCGAGGAGTGGGCGGTGGACACCGAGGCGGCGGTGGCCGCCGAGGTGGGCGCGCAGTTGCGCATCGGCCAGGGCCTGGCGGCGAGTCGGGTGCGCTATGCCCGGGCGATGCGGGAGCGGTTGCCGAAAGTGGGGGCGGTGTTTGGCGCCGGGGATATCGATTATCGGATGTTTCAGACGATCGTGTTCCGCACCGATCTGATCGTCGATCCCGAGGTGCTGGGGGCGGTGGATGCGGTGTTGGCGGCCAATGTGGGCCGGTGGCCGTCGTTGAGTCAGGGCCGGTTGGCGGCCCAGGTCGACAAGGTCGTGGCCAAGGCTGATGTGGATGCGGTGCGGCGGCGCCAGGAGCGCGCGGCCGGCCGGCAGGTGTGGATGGCCGACATGGGTGATGGGCTGGCGCATCTGGAGGCCACCCTGTATGCCCCGGATGCCACGCGCTGGATCGGCGCCTGGATGGGTTGGCGGCCACGGTGTGTGCGCATGACCCACGGACTCGGGAGCAGCGCCGCGCTGATGCGTTGGGGGCGTTGGCCGCCGACGCCGATCGGCTGGGGTGTCGCTGCGGGCGTGCGGATTGTGCGGCTGGGGGGCGGGCCGCGGGCCCGGTGACTGTCCATGTGATCGGCGAACACGCGGTGCTGGAGGGTCGCGCATCCACTCCGGGTGTCGAGGTCGGCGCCGAGGGATTGATCCCGCCGGAGGTGCTCGCCGAGCTGGCGGCCTCGGCGACACTGGTGCCGTTGGCCCATCCCGCCGATGCGCCACCCGAGGCGGGGTATGTGCCCTCGCGGGCGTTGGCCGATTTCGTGCGGTGTCGGGATCTGACGTGTCGCTGGCCTGGCTGTGATCGCCCGGCCACCTCCTGCGATGTGGACCACACCATCCCCTACGCCGCCGGCGGCCCGACGCACGCGTCGAATCTCAAGGCGCTGTGCCGTACGCATCATTTGGTGAAAACGTTTTGGGGCTGGCAGGAAAAGCAGCTGCCCGATGGCACGCTGATCTTCACCTCCCCGGCCGGGCACACCTATGTGACCACCCCGGGCAGCGCGCTGCTGTTTCCCAGCTTGTGCGCGGCCACCGGCGCGATCGCGGCCCCCGAAGCCGACCCGCCCCCGAACCACTGCGGCCAGCGCACCGCGATGATGCCCCAACGCCGCCGCACCCGCACCCAAGACCGCGCCACCCGCATCGCAGCAGAACGCAAACACAACCGCGACGCCCGGCTGGCCCGGCGGGCCCCGGCGGCGACCTGCTCCTGGCCCACCGCCTACGGTCCCGACGACGATCCGCCGCCGTTCTAGGTGCGGAATTTCCTGATCTCGATGCCGTCGGAGCGGAATTTGGCTCTGAGCTGGTCGTCCCCTAGACTCTAGGGGTTGCCTTGGGCAGACCTCGGCCGGTGCGAATCGGCCCCGCGTGCCCTTCGGTGACAAAGACCGCGCACGTCAGGTTTTGGTGGGTCATGCCCGCCGAATGCTCACCCAGGTGGGTTCTCCTGCCGTGCACACGCAACCAGGTCAGGAGATCGAGTGATTCAGCAGGAATCGCGGCTGAAGGTCGCCGACAACACCGGCGCCAAGGAGATCTTGTGCATCCGTGTGCTCGGCGGTTCGTCGCGACGCTACGCCGGCATCGGCGATGTCATCGTCGCCACCGTCAAGGACGCCATCCCCGGCGGCAACGTCAAGCGTGGGGACGTCGTCAAGGCCGTCGTGGTGCGCACGGTCAAGGAGCGCAGGCGTCCCGACGGCAGCTACATCAAATTCGACGAGAACGCCGCGGTGATCATCAAGCCCGACAACGACCCACGCGGGACGCGCATCTTCGGGCCCGTCGGCCGCGAACTGCGCGAGAAGCGGTTCATGAAGATCATCTCGCTGGCTCCGGAGGTTTTGTAGATGAAGGTCAAAAAGGACGACACCGTCCTGGTGATCGCGGGTAAGGACAAGGGCGCCAAAGGCAAGGTGCTCAAGGTCTACCCCGAGCGCAACCGGGTGCTGGTCGAGGGCGTCAACGCCATCAAGAAGCACACCGCGATTTCGACCAACCAGCGCGGAGCCCAGTCGGGCGGAATCGTCACCCAGGAAGCGCCGATCGACGCGTCCAACGTGATGGTGGTCGACTCGGACGGCAAGCCGACCCGCGTCGGCTACCGGGTCGACGAGGAGACCGGCAAGCGCGTCCGCATCTCCAAGCGCAACGGCAAGGACATCTGACATGACCACTGCAGAAAAGGTGCAGCCGCGCCTGAAAGAGCGCTACCGCAACGAGATTCGCGATGCGTTGCATAAGGAATTCGGCTACGGCAACGTGATGCAGATCCCGACGGTGACCAAGGTCGTCGTCAACATGGGTGTCGGCGACGCCGCCCGGGACGCGAAGTTGATCAACGGCGCCGTCAGCGATCTGGCGCTGATCACCGGGCAGCGGCCCGAGATCCGTCGCGCCCGCAAATCCATCGCGCAGTTCAAACTGCGTGAGGGCATGCCGATCGGCGCGCGGGTCACCCTGCGCGGGGACCGGATGTGGGAGTTCCTCGACCGTCTCACCTCGATCGCGCTGCCCCGTATCCGCGACTTCCGCGGCCTTTCGCCCAAGCAGTTCGACGGTGTCGGCAACTACACCTTCGGGCTGGCCGAGCAGTCGGTGTTCCACGAGATCGACGTGGACAAGATCGACCGGGTCCGCGGCATGGACATCAACGTCGTCACCTCGGCGACGACTGACGAAGAAGGACGAGCGCTGCTGCGGGCCCTCGGCTTTCCCTTCAAGGAGAACTGAGTAAATGGCAAAGAAGGCACTGGTCAACAAGGCCGCACGCAAGCCGAAGTTCGCGGTGCGCGGCTACACGCGCTGCAACAAGTGCGGCCGGCCGCGCGCGGTCTTCCGCAAATTCGGCCTGTGCAGGATCTGCCTGCGCGAGATGGCGCATGCGGGCGAGCTGCCCGGCGTGCAAAAGAGCAGCTGGTAAACAGCGCAAACCCCCAGACCAACCCAGAAAAGTGCGCGACAGGCCCGGACCGGGAACCACCGCGAGGAAGGTGACAGACACTGTCATGACTGCGACAGCGACGAAGCAGAGCGCAGCGATGAAGAGGAGTGGCGCTCGATGACTGCGACAGCGACGAAGCAGAGCGCAGCGATGAAGAGGAGTGGCGCTCGATGACTATGACGGACCCGATCGCAGACTTCTTGACACGTCTGCGCAACGCCAATTCGGCGTATCACGACGAGGTGACGTTGCCGCACTCGAAGCTCAAGGCGAACATCGCCCAGATCCTCAAGAGCGAGGGCTACATCAGCGATTACCGCACCGAGGATGCTCGGGTCGGCAAGTCGCTGATCGTTCAGCTCAAGTACGGGCCGAGCCGGGAGCGCAGCATCGCCGGCTTGCGCCGCGTGTCCAAGCCCGGCCTGCGGGTGTACGCGAAATCCACCAATCTGCCGCGCGTGCTCGGCGGCCTGGGAGTGGCGATCATCTCCACCTCCTCGGGCCTGCTGACCGACCGCCAGGCAGCCCGACAGGGCGTGGGCGGCGAAGTCCTCGCGTACGTGTGGTGAGGGGGTAAAAGATGTCGCGTATTGGTAAGCAGCCGGTTCCGGTTCCCGCCGGAGTCGACGTAACGATCGACGGTCAGAAGGTCTCGGTGAAAGGCCCCAAGGGCACGCTGGATCTGACCGTGGCCGAGCCGATCACCGTGGCGCGCAACGACGATGGCGCGATCGTGGTCACCCGCCCCAACGACGAGCGGCGCAACCGCTCGCTGCACGGGCTGTCGCGCACCCTGGTGTCCAACCTGGTCACCGGCGTGACGCAGGGCTACACCACCAAGATGGAGATCTTCGGTGTCGGTTACCGCGTGCAGCTCAAGGGCTCCAACCTCGAGTTCGCGCTGGGCTACAGCCATCCCGTGGTGATCGAGGCGCCCGACGGCATCACGTTCGCCGTGCAGTCGCCGACGAAGTTCACCATCACCGGGATCGACAAGCAGAAGGTCGGCCAGATCTCGGCGAACATCCGTCGTCTGCGTCGCCCCGACCCGTACAAGGGCAAGGGCGTGCGCTACGAGGGCGAGCAGATCCGCCGCAAGGTCGGAAAGACAGGTAAGTAATCATGGCGCAATCACAAGCTGGCGCCGCCGCGCGAAAGCCGGTGGGGCAGAGCGTATCCGCGACTCGGCGCGTCTCTCGGCTGCGCCGGCACGCCCGGCTGCGCAAGAAGATCGAGGGCACGCCGCAGCGTCCGCGGCTGGTGGTCAACCGGTCCGCGCGACACATTCATGTGCAACTGGTCAACGACGAGAACGGGACCACGGTGGCCGCCGCGTCGTCGATCGAGGACGACGTGCGCAGCCTGCAGGGGGACAAGAAAGCCCGCAGCGTGCGGGTGGGCCAGCTGATCGCGGAGCGCGCCAAGGCCGCCGGCATCGACAGCGTGGTCTTCGACCGCGGCGGATACACCTACGGCGGACGGATCGCGGCGCTGGCCGATGCCGCACGCGAGAACGGATTGCAATTCTGATGACTGAGAACGTGTACACGACTGGAAGGACCGCATAATGGCGGAGCAGCCCGCCGGCGGACAAGGCGCCGGCGACAGCCGTGACTCGCGCGGTGACCGCGACAGCCGCGGTCGGCGCGGCGACGGCGGTCGTGGCCGCGACCGCGACGGCGACAAGAGCAACTACCTGGAGCGGGTCGTCGCCATCAACCGCGTCTCCAAGGTGGTCAAGGGTGGTCGGCGATTCAGCTTCACCGCGCTGGTGATCGTCGGTGACGGCAACGGCATGGTCGGCGTCGGCTACGGCAAGGCCAAGGAAGTTCCCGCCGCCATCGCCAAGGGCGTCGAGGAGGCCCGCAAGGGCTTCTTCCGGGTGCCGCTGATCCGCGGGACCATTACGCACCCGGTGCAGGGTGAGGCGGCCGCCGGCGTGGTGCTGCTGCGCCCGGCCAGCCCGGGTACCGGTGTGATCGCCGGCGGCGCCGCCCGGGCGGTGCTGGAATGCGCTGGCGTGCACGACATCCTGGCCAAGTCGCTGGGCAGTGACAACGCCATCAACGTTGTGCACGCGACCGTCGCCGCGCTCAAGCTGCTGCAGCGCCCCGAGGAGGTTGCCGCCCGCCGCGGACTGCCCATCGAGGACGTTGCGCCGGCCGGAATGCTCAAGGCGCGACGGGAAAGCGACGCGCTGGCCAGTGCGGCGGCACGTGAGGCGCAGATTTCGGGGACCCAACCATGAGCAGTCAACTGAAGATCACCCAGGTGCGCAGCACCATCGGGGCCCGCTGGAAGCAGCGTGAGTCCCTGCGCACCCTCGGCCTGCGACGGATCCGCCACTCGGTGATCCGCGAGGACAACCCGCAGACCCGCGGCCTGATCGCGGTGGTCAGCCACCTGGTCGAGGTAGAGGAGGCCAAGTGACTATCAAGCTGCACGACCTGAAACCCGCCCGCGGCTCGAAGACCGCCCGCACCCGCGTCGGTCGCGGTGAAGGCTCCAAGGGCAAGACCGCCGGCCGCGGTACCAAGGGCACCAAGGCGCGCAAGAACGTGCCGGCCACCTTCGAGGGTGGTCAGATGCCGATCCACATGCGGCTGCCCAAGCTCAAGGGGTTCCGCAACCGGTTCCGCACCGAGTACGAGATCGTCAACGTCGGCGACCTCAATCGGCTTTTCCCGCAAGGCGGTTCGATCGGCGTGGACGAGCTGGTGGCCAAGGGCGCCGTTCGCAAGAACTCGCTGATCAAGGTCCTCGGCGACGGCAAGTTGACCGTCAAGGTCGAGGTGACCGCGCACAAGTTCAGCGGCAGCGCACGCGAGAAGATCACCGCCGCCGGCGGCTCGGCCACCGAGCTGTCCTAACTCAGCTGCGGAATCACTTCCGCGGCAAGGCGTTCCATCTGCTCGCGGTTCTCGCTCGCGTCGATGCCGACGGGATTCAGTAACAGCATCTGCGCCCCGGCGTCGATGACCTCGCGCAGCCCGCGGGCCACGTCGTCGGGGGTGCCGGAGACCGGCACGTCCTGCACGCCGGGCATCCGCCCGTAGATGCGATCCAGCCCGGCGAGCACGCGTTCCCGCGCCCTGGCGGCGTCGTCGTCGACCGTCAGGTAGACCCGCTTGGCGATGGTGAACCCGGCGGGGTCCTTGTGTTGCGCGTCGAGCTCGCGGCGCACGACGGCGACGGCCCCGGCGAACGACTCGGTGGTCGACGAGCCGGCGCCCAGGAACGAATCGCCGTGCCGCACGGCGCGGGCCAGGGCCTTCGGGGCGAGGCCCCCGAACCAGATCGGCGGGTGCGGTCGCTGCACCGGCTTGGGCGCGACGGGCAGGTCGTCGACCTCGCGGAAGCGGCCGTGGAACGTCACCCGGGGGTCGTCGGACCAGGCGGCCTTCATCAGCTCCAGGCCCTCGGTGAAATACGAGATGAAGGCGTCCTTGTCCACGCCGAAGGCGGCGAATTTCCGCCGCCCGCCACCGGGGGCGACACCCACGTCGAGGCGGCCGTGGCTGAGCCGGTCGACGGCGGTGATCGCCGAGGCCAGCTGCAGCGGTTCGTGCAGCGACGTCACCAGCACGCCGACGCCCAGGCGCAGCCGCTCGGTGCAGGCGGCGCAATAGGCCAGCAGCTCCATCGGGGCCAGCAGCGGCGCGGGTCCGACGATCTGTTCGAGCACCCAGCCACCCTCGAACCCGAGCTCCTCGGCGCGGGTGAGAAAGGATCGCAGCCCCGCCGCGTCGAACGTCTCGTAGTCGAACTGCGGGATGGCGATGGAAAACCTCACCGGACCACCGTACGGTGGCCGGTCGGTAGTCTGCAGGCATGTTCGCTTTCCTGCCCTCGATACCCGGTTTGTCAAAAGGCGCGGACGAGGTGCGCGCGCTGGCCGACCGCGTCGACACCGCACGTCATCACGGCGTGCCCAACGGCTGCGTGCTCGAATTGGATCTGCGGTCCATGCCGCCGGAGACGTCGGGGTTCGACCCGCTGGCGATGATCACCGGTGGGAGCCGTCCGGTGTCGCTGCGCGACACGGTGTCCGCCATCTACCGGGCGGCCGAGGATCCGCGGGTCGCCGGGCTGATCGCCCGCGTGCAACTGACGGCGTCGCCGTCGGCCGCGGTGCAGGAGCTGCGCGAGGCCATCGTCGCGTTCACCGCCGCCAAGCCGTCACTGGCCTGGGCCGAGACCTACCCGGGCACGTTGTCGTACTACCTGGCCTCGGCCTTCGGCGAGGTCTGGATGCAGCCGGCGGGAAGCGTCGGGCTGATCGGCTTCGCCAGCAACGCCACCTTTTTACGCGACGCGTTCGACAAGGCCGGCATCGAAGCCGAAGTCGTCGCGCGCGGCGAATACAAGTCGGCGGCAAACCGTTTCACCGAGCACGGCTTCACCGAGGCCCACCGCGAGGCCGTCACCCGGATGCTCGAGAGCATCCGGGAGCAGGTGTGGGAAGCGGTGGGGACATCACGCAAGCTCGACGCCGCCGCCCTGGACGCCCTGGCCGATCGCGCCCCGCTGTTGCGCGAGGAGGCCGTGTCCTCGGGCCTGGTCGACCGTATCGGATTCCGGGACGAAGCCTATGACCGCATCGCGGAACTGGTTGGCGTGAAAGATGTTTCGGAGGAGAATGCGCCGCCACGGCTGTATCTGTCGCGCTATGCCGGCGCGGCACGGTCGCGGCTGATTCCGCCGGCGCCGTCGGTGCCCGGTCGCCGGCCCAAGCCGACGGTGGCCGTCATCAACGTCGACGGCACGATCGTCGACGGGCGCGGTGGACCCCAGTTTCTGCCGTTCGGCACCTCCACGGTCGGCAGCGACACCATAGCGCCGGCGCTGCGGGAGGCCGCCGCCGACGATTCGGTGTCGGCGATCGTGGTGCGCGTCAACAGCCCCGGCGGCTCGGTCACCGCGTCGGAAACCCTGTGGCGCGAGGTGAAAAAGGCCCGCAAACGGGGCAAGCCGGTGGTGGCGTCGATGGGGTCGGTCGCCGCCTCCGGCGGTTACTACATCGCCGTGGCGGCCGACGCGGTCGTCGCCAGCCCCGCGACGATCACCGGTTCGATCGGCGTGCTCACCGGCAAGCTGGTGATCCGTGATCTGCTCGGGCGGCTGGGCGTCGGCTCGGACACCGTGCGCACCAACGCCAACGCCGACGCCTGGGCGATCGACACGCCGTTCACGCCGGAGCAGCGCGCCCACCGGGAGGCCGAGGCCGACCTGCTGTACGCCGACTTCGTGGCGCGGGTGGCCGACGGGCGCAACCTGACCAAAGACGCCGTCGACCGGGTCGCGCGGGGCCGGGTCTGGACCGGCGCCGACGCGCTGGAGCGGGGCCTGGTCGACGAGCTGGGCGGGTTCCGAACCGCTCTGCGGCGCGCGAAAATCCTTGCCGGACTGGACGAGGACGCCGACGTGCGCATCGTCACCTACCCGGGCGGTTCGCTGCTGGACATGCTTCGGCCCCGGGCGTCCTCGCAGCCGGCAGCCGCGTCGCTGCCCGACGCGCTGGGGGCGCTGCTGGGCCGCACCATCGGCGGCATCGTGGACAACGTCGAACGGTCCGTCAGCGGCGCCAGCGCGCTGTGGGCGGGGCCCTGGCGGCTCTAGGGTTTAGCTAGCCGCCGAGCCTGCCGCTGATGAAGACGATCTCACCGAGCGGGTCGTCGTCCTCCGGGGCGCGCACGTCGAACCCGCCGCGCTCGAAAAGCTCGGTGCGGGTCACGCCCTCGGCGTGCCACCCGGTGCTCGACAGGTAGTCCACGACATGGTTGCGGTCGCCGGTGTAGACCAGCGACGCCATGTCGATGTCCACGCCGTGGTCCCGGAACGAACCGGACATCTCCCGCACCTTCTCGGCGTCGAAATCCACGATGCCGGGCACGAATTCGGTGGCGATGGTGCTGCCGGGCGCGCTGAGCGCGGTGATGTTGTCGAACAGCCGGTCCTGGGCGTCCGGCGGCAGGTAGATCAGCAGGCCCTCGGCCAGCCACGCCGTCGGTGCGGTCGTATCGAACCCGGCGTCCTTCAGCGCGGTCGGCCAGTCCGCCCGCAGGTCGATGCCGACGGTGCGCCGATCGGCGGTCGGCTCGGCGCCGATGCCGGCCAGCGTGCTGGTTTTGAACTCGATCACCTGGGGCTGGTCGATCTCGTAGACGACCGTGCCGTCCGGCCACGGCAACCGGTAGGCGCGCGCGTCCAGCCCGGAGGCCAGGATCACCACCTGACGCACGCCGGCGCCGACGGCGTCCATGAAATAGTCGTCGAAGTACCTGGTGCGCACCGTCATTCCGTCGATCATCGCCTGAACGCGCACCGACGAGGCGTTCTCGATCGCATCGATGTCGAGCTCGCCGTCCATCATCTTGGTGAAGAATTCCACCCCGACCGCCCGCACCAGCGGCTCGGCGAACGGATCGTTGATCAGACCCCGCGGATCCTTCGTCGCCATCGCCCGCCCCGCCGCGACCATCGTCGCGGTGGCGCCGACGCTGGACGCCAGATCCCAGTTGTCGTCGTGAGTGCGTGGCATGGGAAAAACCTTACTCGAGCGTCGCGGCGACGTAGCTCAGCTCACCGAAGGTGGCCGCCATCTCGTCCTCGGGAAACTCAAACCCGTTGCGGGCGTATAGTTCCCGGGCGGGATGCGCGCTCACCTGCCAGCCATGGCCGTTCAGGTAGTCGACGACGACGTTGCGCTCGCCCCGGTAGAACAGGTCGGCCGCATTCAGGTCGAAGCCGAAGCGCTGCCACCGCTCGGAGATGCGGCGCAGGCGCTCGTCGGAGAACGCGTCGGGGTCGGGCACGTGTTCGGTCGCCACCCGGCTGCCCGGCGCGGACAGCGCGGTGATGTTGTCGAACAGCCGGTCCTGCGCCTCGGGCGGCAGGTAGGGCAGCAGCCCCTCGGCGCTCCAGGCGGTCGGCTGGGTGACGTCAAAACCACCGTCGCGCAAGGCCGCCGGCCAGTCGTCGCGCAGGTCGATGCTGATCGTGCGGCGCTGCGCGGTGGGGGCGGCGCCGAGGCCGGCCAGCGTGTCGGTCTTGAAGGCGATGACGTCGGGCTGGTCGATCTCGTAGACCACGGTTCCCGCCGGCCACCGCAGGCGGTAGGCCCGGGTGTCCAGGCCGGAGGCCAGGATGACCGCCTGCTTGATGCCCGCGTTCGTCGCGTCCAGGAAGAAGTCGTCGAAAAACCTGGTGCGCACCGTGATCTGCTCGGCCCGCGCCCGGCGGTTGAACAGCGGGTCGTCCTCGAAGTCGATCTCGCCGTCGATGATCCGGATGAAGGGATCCAGGCCGACGGCGCGGACCAGCGGGTCGGCCAGCGGATCGTCGAGCAGCGCGTCGGGACCCTTCGACGCGACCGCGCGGGACGCGGCGACCATGGTCGCCGTCGCCCCCACGCTGTGTGCCGGCCCCCAGCTGTCGCCCTCGGCGCGCCCCTCACTCATAGGTGCCGCTCGTGTAGAGCATCTCGCCCATCCGCATGTCGTCGTCGCCGAGCGGGTCAAGCCCGTTGGCGGCGAACAGATCCCGGATGCTGGCGCTGTTCAGGCGCCACCCGTGAGCGGCCAGGTAGGGGGCGGCCTCGTTGCGGTCGCCGAAGTAGACCAGCCCCGCCATGTCGAGATCGAAGCCGTGCGCGCGCCAGCGCTCGGAGATCGCCTGCATGCGCTCCTTGAGCTTCTCGTCGTCGCCGGGTGCGGGGTTGGGCGCGCTCTCGGTGGCCAGCCGGCTGCCCGGCGCGCTGAGCTCGGTGATGGTGTCCAGCAGGCGATCCTGTGCCTCCGGCGGCAGGTAGCCGAGCAGGCCCTCGGCGCTCCACGCCGTCGGCTGGGCGGGATCGAATCCGGCGTCCTTGAGCGCTGTGGGCCAGTCGTCGCGCAGGTCGACGGCCACCACGCGCCGCTCGGCGGTGGGGGCGGCGCCCAGCTCGGCCAGCGAGCGGGTCTTGAATTCGATGACCTGCGGCTGGTCCACCTCGTAGACCACCGTCCCGGCCGGCCACGCCAACCGGTAGGCCCGCGCGTCCAGCCCGGAGGCCAGGATCACCGCCTGCTTGATGCCCGCGTTCGTGGCGTCCATGAAGAATTCGTCGAAGAACTTGGTGCGCACGGCCATGTTGTCGGCCATCCGCGACATTGCCCCGGCGGAGCTGGCGGCGCCGTCGTGGACGTCGTTCAGCTCGGCCGGGTCGAGCTCGCCGCTGGCCAGCCGGGAGAGCAGGTCGACTCCGACCGCCTTGACCAGCGGCTCGGCGAACGGGTCGTTGATCAGCGGGCTCTCGGCGCGGGTGGCCATCGCCCGGGCCGCCGCGACCATGGTGGCGGTCACGCCGACGCTGGAGGCGAGGTCCCAGGTGTCGCCCTCGTACCTGGTGGAAGTCATGGTGGTGCCCCTATCGGAGGTAGTCAATCTAATATTTAGCCGATATAACAAGCTTCCCCCACTGTACGCTTCCCGCGATTCGCGGCAACCTTTACTGATGGCGTACGAGCGGGTGCTGATCACGGGCGCTTCGTCGGGTCTGGGCGCGGCCCTGGCCCGGCGTCTGGCCGGCGGTGGCGCAGTGGTCGGGCTGGTCGCGCGCCGCCGGGATCGGCTGGCCGAGGTCCTGGCCGACTGCCGGCGTACCGCCCCGGGATCGGCGATGTGGGTCGCCGACCTGGCCGACACCTCCGCGCTGCGTGACCTGGCGGCGACCGCCTGGGACACGCTCGGGGGCATCGACGTGCTGATCAACAACGCGGCCACCCCGAAGCGGCGCCCGGTCACCGCGCTGGATCCCGACGAGGTCGAAGAGGTCATGCGGGTCAACTTCTTCGCCCCGATGCGGCTGACGCTGGCCCTGTTGCCGCGGATGCGCGAGCGGGGATCGGGCATGATCGTCAACGTGTCCAGTGTCGGCGGCCGGCTCGGGATAATCCACGAAAGCGCCTACTGTGCAAGCAAATTCGCGCTGTGTGGCTGGAGCGAGGCGATGGCCGTGGACCTGCACGGCACACCGATCGCGGTGAAGCTGATCGAGCCCGGCCCGGTGGACACGGAGATCTGGGATCACCCGGGCAGCGAGGAACCCCTCTACCGGGGTCCCAAGGTTTCCGCCGACGAGGTGGCCGACGGCATCCTCGCCGCCCTGGGCACCGAGGGCTTCGAGCATTACGTGCCGGACATGAAACCGGTCGTCGACGCCAAGAACGCCGACCTCGACGCGTTCATCGCCGGGGCGGCGGGGCTGGCGGCGCCATGAGGGCGCTGGTCTACGGCGTGCCACCGGAGCCCTTCGAGGTGCCCGAGCGCGCCAACGCGCTCACCCAGAACCTGGCCCGCACCCCGACCGCGCTGCGCGAGGTGCCGGATCCGCAACTGCCGCAGGAGGACTGGGTGCTCACCCGGCCGCGGCTGACCGGCATCTGCGGGTCGGATTCCAAGCAGATCCTGATGGACTTCGGCGAAGGCGACGCCGACAACGCCATGTCCGCGTTCTGTTCGTTCCCGCAAGTCCTGGGCCACGAGGTGGTGGCCGACGTGGTGGCGCTGGGCCCCAGGGCGCGCGGCCTGCAGGTGGGGCAGCGGGTGGTGCTCAACCCGTGGCTGTCCTGCGGGCCGCGGGGCATCGCGCCGCCCTGCCCGGCGTGTCAGGCCGGCGACTACAGCCTGTGCTGGAGCTTCACCGACGGCGCCCTGAGCCCCGGCATCCACACCGGCGTCTCGGCCGACGTGACGGGCGGCTACGCCGAATTGATGCCCGCCCACGACAGCATGCTGTTCGCGGTTCCGGACTCGATCCCCGACGAGGCGGCCGTGTTCGCCGACCCGTTCTCGGTGTCCCTGCACGCGGTCACCCGCCACCCTCCGCCCGATACGGGCCCGGTGCTGGTGTACGGGGCCGGCTCGCTGGGTTTGTGCGCGGTCGCGATCCTGCGGGCGCTGTATCCCGACGTGGCCGTGGCCGTGATAGCCCGTTTCGGTGCCCAGGCCGAGCTGGCCCGCCGGTTCGGCGCCGCGAAAGTCCTTGCCCACGAGCCGCGTTCGGACCTCATCGAGGAGCTCGTGGCGTGGGGCGGTGGCCGGCTGCGCCGGCCGCTGCTGGGCCTGCCGATGGCCCACCCCGGCGCGGTCGACGTCGTCTACGACACGATCGGAAAGCCCGAGACCTTCGAGGTGGGCGTCCGGGTCCTGCGCTCGCGGGGCACCCTGGTGAAGGCCGGCGTGCACGCGCCCGGCCGCTGGGAGGACAGCCCGCTCTACTTCAAAGAGGTTTCCCTGGTGGGCTCCAACGCCTTCGGCGTCGAGGAGGTCGACGGGCAGCGCAAGCACGCCATCGCCCACTACCTCGACCTGGCCGGCGCCGGACGCGTCGACCTGCGTCCCATGCTCACCCATACCTTCGGGTTGGCGCGGTGGCGCGACGCTTTCTGGGCGCTCGCCGATCAGGGCGAGAGCGGCGCGGTCAAGGTGGCGATCGATCAGCGGTGACCTCGCACGTCACAGGGCTGGAATGTCCAGCCACTCACCGACTTCGAATTCGTCGCCGAGCGCGCGGATCGTCGCGCCGCCGCGGCCGGGGTAGTGCGCGGGTATCACCGTCGCTGTCGCCTGCGCGGCCTCGGTGAAGATGCGGCGGCGGGTCACTGCGGCCGCGGCGGCGTCGATGTCGAAGGCGCACGCGTCGCCGGGGCGACGCACCTGCAACGGGCTGTGGGTGAGATCACCGACGAAGACCGCGGGTTGGCCCGCGTCCAGCCAGAGCACCGAGGAGCCAGGCGTGTGCCCGGGGGCGGGCCGCAGCCGCAGCGAATCGCTGACCGCGTAGTCGTCCGACCACCGGATCAGTTGCCCCGCAGCGTCGATGGGTAACACGCTGTCCGCGAACACCAGCTGGTCGCCGCGCTGCTGGGCAGCTTCGGCTTCGGTGCGCGGCGACCGCCGCGCGGCGGGCCCGTCGGGTTCGAAGTGGCGATAGTCGGCGGCGGGCAGCAGGTACCGGGCGTTGGGGAACGTCGGCACCCAGGTGCCGTTGTCCAGCATGGTGTTCCAGCCGACGTGGTCGGAGTGCATGTGGGTGTTGACCACCACGTCGACGGCGTCGCGCTCGACGCCCGCCGAACGCAGCGCGGCCAAGAACGCCGTGTTCAGGTGGTCCAAGGGCGGCATGTGCGGGCGCAGCCGATCGTTGCCGACGCCGGTGTCGACGATGACCGTCAGGCCGTCGACCTGAATGACCCAGCTCTGGATCGCGATGTGCCACTGATCGGTGTCGGGATCGAAGAAGTCGGGCACCAGCAGGTCGGCATTGTCGTGCCACCCCGACGGCGGGGTATGGGGAAAAGACTTGGCGCCCAACGAGAATCGCAGTTCGACTACCCGCGCCAGGGTGGCGCGGCCGAGCCGGAACCGCCGCATCAGGCGTTGGCCCGCAGATAACCGTAGACCGCGGCGAAGTTTTTGTTGACGTCCTCGGGGATCGGCACCGGCCCCCCGAGAGCGCGTGCGCCCCAAACGATTTGGGCGGTGCGCTCCACCAGCGCGGTGACATGTAAAACCTTGTCGGGCCGCGGTCCCACCGCCACCAGGCCGTGGTTGGCGATCAGGGCGGCGGCGCGGCCCTCGAGCGCGGCGACCGCGTTGGTACCCACGTCGGCGGCCCCGGACGCGGCGTAATCGGTGCACCGGACGTCCCCGCCGCAATACACCGCGAACTCGTCGATGCACGCCGGGATCGGTTGGTGGGCGATGGCGAACATGGTCGCCCACACCGGATGACTGTGAATGACGCTGCCGATGTCGTCGAACGCGGCAAAGCAGGCCAGGTGCAACTGCATCTCCGAGGACGGCGACCGGCCATCGGCCGCCTGCAGCACCGAGCCGCCCGGATCGACCAGCACGAGGTCGTCGAGCTGCATGTCGCGGTAGTCGACGGAAGACGGGGTGATGACGATGTTGCCGTCGGCGCGGCGCGCCGAGATGTTGCCGGCGGTGCCCTCCACCAGGCCCCGGCGCAGCATGTCCTTGGCCGCGTCCAGCACCGCGGTCTCCGCGTTCTCGACGAATTTCATGGGCCTAGTACCTCCGGGTTGACGAGATGGGCGGGCGCGTCACCCTTCAGCAGCGCCTCGAGGTCGTCGGCCACCATCTGCGCCTGCCGGGCCTCGGTGTTCCAGGTCGCGCCGCCGATGTGCGGGGTCAGCACGACGTTTGCCATCCCCACGAGCGGATGGTCGGCCGGCAGCCATTCGCCGGCGAAGTGATCCAGGCCGGCGGCGGCCACCTTGCCCGCGACCAGGGCGTCGACGAGCGCGTCGGTGTCGTGCAGCTGGGCGCGGGCGGTATTGAGGAAGACCACGCCGTCGCGCATGGCCGCGAACTGCCCGGCGCCGATCATGCCGGCCGTGTCATCGGTGACCGGCGCGTGCAGCGACACGATGTCGGCCTCGGCCAGCAGCTCGTCGAGGCTGTGGCGCGCGTCGGGGTTGTACGGGTCGTGCGCGATGACCCGCAGGCCCAACCCGGACAGCCGCCACTGGGTGGCGCGGCCGACGGCGCCCAGGCCCACCAGCCCGGCGGTGCGCCCCGCGATCTCGCCGCCGCGGAAACGCTGATAGGGGATGCTGCCGTCGCGAAAGATGTTGCCGCTGCGCACATCCGCGTCCGCGGGCAGCACGTGGCGGGTGGCGGCCAGCAGCAGCGCCACCGTCATCTCGGCGACGGCGTCGGCGTTGCGGGCCGGGGTGTTCAGCACCGGGATGCCGGCCGCGGTGGCCCCGGCGATGTCGACGTTGTTGGGGTCGCCGCGGGTGGAGGCGATCGCGCGCAACCCCTGGGCGAACACCGGGCCGCGCACCGAATCGCTTTCCACCACCACGATTTCGGCGCCCTCGCTCGCGATCCGTTCGGCCAGCTGCTCGGCGCTGTAGATGCGCAGCGGGGTCTGCTCGATCCAGGGGTCATAGATCACGTCGGCCAGTTCCCGCAGCTTGGCGAAGCCCGGGCCCCGCATCGGGGCCGTGACCAAGGCGCGCGGTTTGGACGTCACGAATGCCAATGCTGGCGTACGGTGACGCCCGTGTCACGCATAGACGTCACAATCGGCATCGACGTCGGCAGCACCGCGGTCAAGGCGATAGCCGCCGACGCCGACGGCAACGTGGCGGCGCGGGTGCGCATCCCCCACGCGCTGCGGGTCCCGGCGGCCGACCGCCTCGAGCACGACGCCGACGAGGCGTGGCGGCGGGGGCCGTCGGCGGCCCTGGCCGAACTGGCCGACCGGACCGATGTCGCGGCGGTGGCCGTCTCGGCGATGGTGCCGTCGATGACCGCCGTCGACGCGACGGGCACGCCGATCACGCCGGGGCTGCTGTACGGCGACGGCCGGGGCCGCACCCCCGGCGGGGACGCGCAGCCCCTGCCCGCGCTCGGCGAGGCGGCGGAGTTCCTGCGGTGGACGGCCGCGCAGGAGCCCGACGCCGCCGGCTACTGGCCCGCGCCGGCGGTGGCCAACCACGCGCTGGCCGGCGACGCCGTGATCGACATCGCCACCGCCGCCACGGCGTTCCCCCTGTTCGACGGGACCGGCTGGGACCCCGCCGCGTGTGCCGAGCGCGGCGCCCGCATCGAGCAGATGCCGCGGGTGGAAAGCATGGGGGCCGTCGTCGGGGAGGTGCGGGGCAGCGGCGCCGCGCTGGCCACCGGCGCGATCGACGCGCTGTGCGAACAGATCGTGGCCGGCGCCGACCGCGACGGCGACGTGCTGGTGATGTGCGGCACCACGCTGATCGTGTGGACGACCATTTCCGAGCCCCGGCAGATGCCAGGGCTGTGGACCATTCCCCACACCACGCCCGGCAAGAGTCAGATCGGCGGGGCGAGCAACGCCGGCGGGCTGTTCCTCGGCTGGGTGGATCGCGTTGTGGCGCAAGCGGATCCGACGGCCGTCGAACCCGGCCGCGTACCGGTGTGGTCGCCCTACCTGCGCGGCGAGCGCAGCCCGTTCCACGACCCGGACCGCCGCGGCCTGCTCGAGGCGCTGGATCTGACCCACGACGCCGCCGCGCTGCGGCGGGCCGCCTACGAGGCGTCGGGCTTCGTGGTGCGCCAGCTCATCGAACTGTCCGCCGCGCCGGTGTCGCGCATCGTGGCCACCGGCGGCGGCACCCGGGTCGGGCCGTGGCTGCAGGCCATCGCCGACGCCACCGGGCGCCCCGTCGAGGTGTCCGCGGTGGCGGAGGGGGCCGCGCTGGGGGCCGCCTTCCTCGCCCGCATGGCCGCCGGCCTGGAGACGACGATCGCCGACGCCGCCCGGTGGGTGCGCACCGAGCGCGTCGTCGAGCCCGATCCCGTATGGGCGGCGGCGGTCGAGGACCGCTACCACCGCTTCCTACAGATGGCAGAGCGCCGATGTGGCGCGGTGGCACCACCGCCGTTCTAGGCTGGTGCAATGACCGACCACGACCGCAAAGCCACCCGCCGGGAAATCGCCGACGCCCTGTCGAAAGCCGTGGAGCGGCGGCACGAAATCGCCGACGCCATCGTGGAATCAGAGAACAGGGCGGCCGCGGTGGAGGCGATCGTCCGGCTGCTCGACACCTCCCACCTGGCCGCCGAGGCGGTGATGGGCATGTCGTTCGATCAGCTCACCATCGACTCGCGCCGCAAGATCCTCGCCGAACTCGAAGACCTCAACAAGCAGCTGAGCTTCACCCTGGGCGAGCGCCCGGCGAGCTCGGGGGAGACCCTGGAGTTGCGGCCCTTCTCCGCCGCCACCGACCGCGACATCTTCGCCGTGCGCACCGAGGAGATCGGCGCGGCCGGCGACGGCTCGGGCGGGCCGGCCGGCAGCCTGGACGACGAGATCAGCGCGGCCCTCGGACGCGTCGACGACGAGGAGGCCGCGTGGTTCGTGGCCGTCGACTCCGGCCAGAAGGTCGGCATGGTGTTCGGCGAGCTGGTCCGCGGCGAGGTCAACGTGCGGATCTGGATTCACCCCGATTACCGCAAGCGGGGCTACGGCACCGCCGCGCTGCGCAAGTCGCGCTCGGAGATGGCGTGGTGTTTCCCCGCGGTCCCGATGGTCGTGCGCGCACCGGCGGCCAAACCCCCCGGCTGAGCGCTGGGCGTGGCTGCGGTTATGAGCCCAATGTCGCGGTGACCGCAACGATGTTGGGGTGCTGGGCCGCCTCGTCATCGTCGGGGAATTCCAGGCCGTAGTCGCCGAACAGATCGCGCCGTGGCCGGGTGCTCACCCGCCATCCCCGGCCGGTGAGGTAGTCGACGACGTTGCTGCGCTCGCCGTCGAAGAACAGCCCCGAAAGGTCGATGTCGCAGCCGACTTTGGCCCACCTGTCGTTGAACTCCCGCGCGCGTTGCGACATCGTCGTCCCGTTGTCGGGGTGATATTCGGTGGCCAGCTTGCTGCCGGGCGCGCTGAGCGCGGTGATGTTGTCGAAGAGCCGGTCCTGCGCGTCGGGCGGCAGGTACATCAGCAGGCCCTCGGCACTCCACGCCGTCGGCCGCGTCACGTCAAAGCCGCTGCCGCGCAACGCCGCCGGCCAGTCCTCCCGCAGGTCGATGCCGACGGTCCGCCGGTCCGCGGCCGGGGAGGCGCCCAGGCTGGCCAGGGTGGCGCTCTTGAACTCGACGACCTTGGGCTGGTCGACCTCGTACACCACGCTGCCGGGCGGCCAGCCCAGCCGGTAGGCGCGGGCGTCGAGGCCGGCGGCCAGGATCACCGATTGGCGAATCCCGTCGCGGGCGGCATTGAGGAAGAAGTCGTCGAAGAAGCGGGTGCGCACCGCCATCGAATCGGTCTCCAGCGCCAGCTCCTTCGCGCCGCCTCCGGCCGCCCCGTCGCCCTCGGGCTCGGTGACCTCGCCGTCGACCAGGCGGCGGAAGAAATCCAGGCCGACCGCCCGCACCAACGGCGCGGCGAACGGGTCGTTGATGATCGGATTGGTTCCCCCGCTGGCCAGCGCGCGGGCCGCGGCGACCATCGTGGCGGTGGCGCCGACGCTCGAGGCCAAGTCCCAGCTGTCTTGGTCGGTGCGTGTCATACTGCTCCCAAGTTACTTAGCAAATGCAACGAGACAGCCGCACTCTACGCCGCCGGCCTGACGGCTTCCTGTGCTTTTTCCGGGGCCCCGTCCGAGCATTTCCGGTGGCCGCGGGAAAGGCCCTGACCGGACCTGACCGGACCAGCTGTTAGTCTCGTACACGGTTCGACGCGCGACGCCGTACGTCCTGGCCTGCGGGAGTTGGGCGCGTGATGCAGGAAACCCCCGGCTGCGCAGGAGGAAGAGTTGCTTTCCGCTTTCATCTCATCGCTGCGGACAGTCGACCTGAGACGGAAGATCCTCTTCACGCTTGGCATCGTCGTCTTGTACCGGGTCGGCGCCGCGCTGCCGTCCCCGGGCGTCAACTATCCGAACGTCCAGCAGTGCATCAAAGAGGCCAGCGGCGGCGCGGCCGGACAGATCTATTCGCTGATCAACCTGTTCTCCGGCGGGGCGCTGCTCAAACTCACGGTGTTCGCGGTGGGCGTGATGCCCTACATCACCGCCAGCATCATCGTCCAGCTGCTCACGGTGGTCATCCCGCGGTTCGAGGAACTGCGCAAGGAGGGCCAGTCCGGCCAGGCCAAGATGACGCAGTACACCCGCTATCTGGCGATCGCGCTGGCGATCCTGCAGGCCACGAGCATCGTGGCGCTGGCCGCCAACGGGGGGCTGCTGCAGGGCTGCTCGCTGGACATCATCGCCGACCAGAGCATCTTGACGCTGATCGTCATCGTGTTGGTGATGACCGGCGGCGCGGCCCTGGTGATGTGGATGGGTGAGCTGATCACCGAACGCGGCATCGGCAACGGCATGTCGCTGCTGATCTTCGTCGGCATCGCGGCCCGCATCCCCGCCGAGGGCAAGACCATCCTGGACAGCCGAGGCGGCATGATCTTCACCGCCGTGCTCATCGCCGCGCTGATCATCATCGTCGGCGTGGTGTTCGTCGAGCAGGGCCAGCGGCGCATCCCGGTGCAATACGCCAAGCGCATGGTCGGCCGCCGGATGTACGGCGGCACCTCGACGTATCTGCCGCTCAAGGTCAACCAGGCCGGTGTCATCCCGGTGATCTTCGCGTCCTCGCTCATCTATATCCCGCACCTGATCACCCAGCTGATCCGCAGCGGCAGCGGCGGCGTGGGCAACAGCTGGTGGGACAAGTTCGTCGGCAGCTACCTGTCCGACCCCAGCGACCCCGTCTACATCGGCATCTATTTCGGGCTGATCATCTTCTTCACGTACTTCTACGTGTCGATCACCTTCAACCCCGACGAGCGCGCCGACGAGATGAAGAAGTTCGGCGGGTTCATCCCCGGGATCCGGCCGGGCAAGCCAACCGCCGATTACCTGCGGTTCGTGCTGAGCCGGATCACGTTGCCGGGTTCGATCTACCTCGGTGCGATCTCGGTGCTGCCCAACCTGTTCTTGCAGATCGGCAACGGCGGGGCGGTACAGAACCTGCCGTTCGGCGGCACCGCGGTGTTGATCATGATTGGCGTGGGCTTGGATACGGTCAAGCAGATCGAGAGTCAGCTCATGCAGCGCAACTATGAAGGGTTCCTCAAGTGAGAGTCGTTTTGCTGGGTCCGCCGGGGGCGGGCAAGGGGACGCAGGCGCAGAAGCTCTCCGAAAAGCTGGGGATCCCGCAAATCTCCACCGGTGAGCTGTTCCGCAGCAACATCGAGAACGGCACCAAACTGGGCCTGGAGGCCAAGCGCTACCTGGACGCCGGTGACCTGGTGCCCTCGGAGCTGACCAACCAGCTCGTCGACGACCGGTTGAGCGACCCGGACGCGGCCAACGGCTTCATCCTGGACGGGTTCCCGCGGTCGCTGCAGCAGGCCAAGGCGCTGCACGAGATGCTCGAACGCCGCGGCACCGACATCGACGCGGTGCTGGAGTTCCGGGTCTCCCAGGACGAGCTGCTGCAACGGCTCAAGTCGCGCGGCCGCGCCGACGACACCGACGACGTCATCCTGAACCGGATGAAGGTCTACCGGGACGAGACCGCCCCGTTGCTGGACTACTACCGCGACGAACTCAAGACCGTCGACGCCATCGGCACCTTGGATGAAGTGTTCGCCCGCGCGCTGCAGGCGCTGGGCAAGTAGAAATGACCCCGCTGGCGCGGCTGCGGAGTCGCAAGGTGGTGCCGCAGCGCAGCGCCGGCGAACTCGACGCGATGGCCGCGGCGGGCGCGGTCGTGGCGGCCGCGCTGCAGGCCGTCCGGGCCGCCGCGGTGTCCGGCGTATCGACGCTGAGCCTCGACGAGATCGCCGAATCGGTGATCCGCGACGCCGGGGCGGTGCCGTCGTTCCTGGGCTATCACGGCTACCCGGCATCGATCTGTGCGTCGGTCAACGAGCGGGTGGTCCACGGAATCCCTTCGGCCGCAGAGGTTTTGGGCTCCGGTGACCTGGTATCGATCGACTGCGGCGCCGTGCTGGACGGCTGGCACGGCGACGCCGCGATCACCTTCGGGATCGGGACCCTGGATGCGGCCGACGAAGCGCTGTCCCAGGCCACCAGGGAATCGCTGGAGGCCGGGATCGCCGCGATGGTGCCCGGCAACCGGTTGACCGACGTATCGCACGCCATCGAGATGGGTACGCACGCGGCCGCGGCCCGCCACTCGCGGTCCTTCGGAATCGTCGAGGGATACGGCGGCCACGGCATCGGCCGGCAGATGCACATGGACCCGTTCCTGCCCAACGAGGGCTCGCCAGGGCGCGGGCCGCAGCTGGCCCCCGGGTCGGTGCTGGCCATCGAGCCGATGCTGACGCTGGGAACCGGCAAGACCGTGGTGCTCGACGACCAGTGGACGGTCGTCACCACCGACGGCTCGCGGGCGGCACACTGGGAGCACACCGTCGCGGTCACCGAGTCCGGACCGCGCATCCTGACCCTGGGGGCCTGAACGAGCCGCGATCGCAGGCGCGGCGAAGCCGGGCGCGGCGGGTCGGGGCCGTTGAACGAGCCACGATCGCAAGCGCGGCGAAGCCGGGCGCGGCGGGTCGGGGCCGTTGAACCGGGCGCCTGCTCGGCTCGTTCTCCCGGCAGGAGGTGATCGAGTGGCTCGTGTGGCTGGCACTCGGAACGCGTCAGCGGCTGCCGAAGCCGCTCTGATGAAGGCGCTTTTCGACGAACACGCCGCGGTTCTGTGGCGCTACGCGTTGCGCCTGACGGGGGACACGAGCCAGTCCGAGGATGTGGTCCAGGAAACGCTGCTGCGGGCGTGGCAGCATCCCGAAGTCGTCGGGGACACCGAGCGCTCGGCGCGGGCGTGGTTGTTCACCGTCGCCCGCAACATGATCATCGACGATCGGCGCAGCGCGCGATACCGCAACGTCGTCGGTTCGACCGACGTCTCGGGGGCGCCCGAACAGTCCACGCCGGACGAGGTCAACGCGGCCCTGGACCGGTTGCTGATAGCGGACGCGATGGCCCAGCTGTCCGCCGATCACCGAGCGGTGATCGAACGGTCCTACTACCGCGGTTGGACCACCACGCAGATCGCTGCAGACCTCGGCATCGCCGAGGGAACGGTGAAGTCGCGACTACACTATGCCGTACGGGCGTTGCGACTCACTCTGCAGGAACTTGGGGTTACCCGATGAGGGGCTCCGAAGGCTTGAGGGGTGAAGGACATGGATGAAATGAACACGCCGGTGGCCGATATCGGCCCTCCCGAAGACCGCTACGCGATGTGGGATGCCGCATACGTGCTGGGGTCGCTGTCGGCCGCGCAACGCCGCGAATTCGAGACGCACATGGCGCGCTGCCCGGCCTGCCGTGAGGCGGTCGCCGACCTCAGCGGCGTGCCGGCCCTGCTTTCGCAGCTGGACCGCGACGAGGTGGCCGCGATCGACGAGTCCGGCCCGGCGCCGGAGATGTCCGAGGAGATGCTGCCGTCGTTGCTGGCGGCGGTGCGGTGGCGCCGGCGGCGCACCCGGGTGGTGACCTGGGTGGCCTCCGCCGCGGCGGCCGCGGTGCTGGCGATCGGGGTGTTCGTCGGCCTGCAGGCGTGGTCGTCGACTCCCGCCCAGCAGGTGACCGCGTCGGCCGAGCCGATGGCGCAGGTGGGCACCTCGCTGCTGACCTCCAGCGTCCAGGTCACCGGCCAGCACTGGGGCACATCCATCGCGCTTCGGTGCGTGTGCCTGGCCCCGCTGAACGCGCACCATGACACGCTGGCGATGGTCGTGGTGGGTCGCGACGGCAGCCAAACCCGGCTGGCGACCTGGGTGGCCGTGCCCGGTCACACCGCGACACCCGTGGGCGCGATCTCGACCCCGGTCGACCAGATCGCCGCCGTGCAAGTGGTCGCCGCCGACAGCGGCAAGGTGTTGTTGCAGCGTTCGCTGTAGAGATCGGAGCCAGCGTGTTCGGGCGTCCGCTTCGGGTGCTGGTGGTGGGCGCCGGCGTGGCCGGCATCTCCGTCGCCCGCGGCTTGGTGAGGGACGGACATGACGTCACCGTCTTCGAGCGCCGGCCCGACGTACAGGCGCCCGGCGGTGCGGTGACGATCTGGTCCAACGGTGAGACGGTGCTGAACCAGCTGGGTGTCGACATGGGCGGCGCCGGCCGCCTGCTGGCCACCGTGCGGGCCGTGACGTCCCGCGGCCGGCCGCTGGCCACGCTGGACGTCACCGCGATGGTGCGGCGGCTGGGCGCACCCGTGCGGATGGTTCCGCGCCGAGTATTGCTGGAACGCCTTCTCGACGGGTTCGACGCCGAGCGCATCCGGTGCGGCTCCCCGGTGATCGCGGTGAACCGTACGGACGTCGGTGTCTGCGTGGAGTTCGGCGACGGCACCGTGGCTGATGCGGACGTGGTGATCGGTGCCGACGGTCTGCACTCGATGGTGCGCAATTGCGTTGGCGCGCAAGCCGCCAAGCCGACCGGCTGGTGCAGTTGGCAAGGGCTTGCGACTGTCCCGGAGATCGCCGATTCCGATGCCGCGCTGATGATCATCGGTGCGCGCGGAAACCTCGGCCTGTGGCCCGCCGGCGGGTCGGAGGTGCAGTGGTGGTTCGACCTGCCGTGGTCGCATGGCTTCGTCCGACCGCAGCACCCGATCGAGATGATCCGGTCCCACTTCGCCGGATGGTCCGACTCTGTCGACCGGGTGCTCGCGACGCTGAGCGACGACGACCTGGCCGGCTCGCCATTCCCGCATTTTCGCCATCCGATTCCGGGCCCGGGGCACGGCCCCGTCACGTTGCTCGGCGATGCCGCGCACGCGATGCCGCCCACCCTGGCGCAGGGGACCAACCAGGCGCTGCTCGACACGATGGTTTTGTGCAAGGCGCTGAGGGATTTTCGCGGTGGGACCAACGGCGGCGCCGATGTCTCGGCCGCCCTGCGGTGGTATGAGAGGACCCGTCGACGCAAAGTCATGGCCGTGTCCTGGGTGGCGTCACTTCCGGTGTCGCACGGTGAGTTCGTGCTGCGACCGGCCGCGCTGATCTCCGACCGGCTGCAGGCCGGCGCGCTGACGACGTTTCTGCGCCTTACGAGTCACCGCCGGATGTCCGCCGAAATCAGCCGAAACTTGGGGGTAGCGGCGACGGTCCCGTCAAGCCCGTGAACAGCCCGGCCGATTCCGTAAGAGTGCGAGGCGATTTCGACTCGCCCTCGCGCTGGCTCTGGCTGGTGAAGTGGTGCGTGCTGGCCGTGCCGCACTACCCGATACTGATACTGCTCTACCTGATCTATCCGTTCTCGACCGTGGCGGCCGGAGTGGCCATCCTGTGCACCGGGCGATATCCGCGGCCGCTGTTCGTATTCAACGTCGGCGTGCTGCGCTGGTCGTGGCGGCTGATGAACTACCGCTTCCCGATGAACAGCACCGACAGGTACCCGCCTTTCACGCTGGCGTCTCGGCCCGACTACCCCGGCGATCTCGCGGTCGACTATCCCGAGCGGCTGAAAAACTGGGCGGTGCTGGTGAAGTGGCTGCTGGCCATCCCCCAGGTTCTGCTGTGCTGGTCGATGGAGGCGCCGCTGCAGGTGCTGTGTGTCATCGCCGCGCTGGCGCTGTTGTTCACCGGGACGATCCCACCGGGCGCGTTCGATCTGCTTATGGGCATGGTCCGCTGGCGATACCGGGTGGCGGTGTACGTGTCGTTGATGCGCGACGAATACCCGCCGTTCCGAATGGATTTGGGCGCACGATGACCCTGCGAAGCCTGGCGTTCCCCTACGTGTACCGATTCGGCCAGCCGCTTTTCGACCGGCTCTTTTACCACCGCTACCGACGGGCGGCGCTGAGTAACGCGACCGGCCGGCTGCTGATGCTCGGGCTGGGGCCGGGAACCGACTTGATGTTTCTGCCCGACACGGTGACGTCGGTCGCCGCCGTGGAGCCCGCGGCGCCGTTCCGGCGGATGGCCGCGAGGCTCGCCCGGCGCCGCGGCATCGCGGTCGACCTCGTCGAGGGAACGGGCGAGTCGATTCCCTTCCCGGACAACTCTTTCGAATCCGTCCACGCCGGGCTGGTGTTGTGCTCGGTTGGCGACGTGGCCGCAACCCTCGGCGAGATCCGGCGGGTGCTGGTGCCCGGCGGTAGGCTCGTGGTCCTCGAGCACGTGCGCGGTGACGGCGCGACCGGCCGGTTCCAGGATCTGATCGCCAAGCCGTGGTCGTGGCTGGCCGGTGGCTGCGAGCCGAACCGGCGCACCCTCGAGGCCATCGCCGCCGCCGGATTCGACACCGCCGCGGTGCGCAGCATCCGAACGCCGGTGCCCTTCCCGTGCAAACCCCATCTGCAGGGATTCGCCACCGTCACTCGACGCTGACCGCCTCGATGATGGACAGGCGCGCCGCGCGCCGTGCCGGTGGCACCGAGCCGAGCAGGCTGATCGCCACCGCCCCGAGCGTGAAGGCAAGCGCCAGGGGGTTCGGGTGGAAGCCGACTTCGAAATTCATGATGTCGTCGCTGATGCGGCTGAACAACCACTGGTCGGTCAGACCGAGCGCCAGCCCCAAAACGCCGCCGACGACACCGATTCCGGCCGCCTCCGCCAGCACCATCCGCAAGGTGAACCGCCGGCTGGATCCCATGGCGCGCAGCACGCCGATTTCGCGGCGGCGTTCGTTCACCGAGAGCGTCAGCGTGTTCAGTAGTGCGACCGCGGCCACCGCCACGACGATGACCCACACCGCGTTGGCGATGAACATGCTCTGACGCAGCGGGGCCTGCAGCCCCGCCAGCGCGGTGGGGCCGTCGTACACGTGGTTCGGGGCCGGCGCCGCCTCGCGGACGCCGGCCAGCAGCCGCTGCCGATTCACCCCCGGGGCCGCGGCGATTTGCAGTGTCGTCGCCGCCGGGCGATCGAACCAGGCCCGCATCTGGTCGACGTCGATTCCGACGGTACCGATCACGGTCGAGAAGAACGGCACCAGGGCCAGCACGGTCACCGACCGCGGGCCGTGCGGCGTTTGGAGCCGCAGTTGGTCGCCGGCCCGGACGCGCAGAGTGGTGCCGAGATTCCGCGTGAGCACCACACCGCGGCCGGTGAGCACCTCGGTGCGCACCCGTTCGTCCAGCGCCCGGAAGAGCGCATCGTTGCTGCCGGCGGAAAACCCGTCGAGCAGGACGCGGGTACCGCCGACCACGGCGAAACCGAACGCTCCCTCGGTCACGCGCGCCACGCCGGGAAGCGCGGCGACCTTCGCGGAAAGCCCCTGTGGCAGAACGTCGGTGGGGTAGCTGTCGGGCGGGTCCGCGCTCACCCACACGTCGGTATCGGTGACCGGTGCGAAGATGTCCCGCGCGGACCGAATCATGTCGGCGTTCGTGCCGGTGATCACGACGGTGGTGAGTACCCCGATGAGCACGGTCATCACGGTCGCCCACACCCGGCGCGGCGCACGCTGGATCGTCGCCGCGGCCAACGCCCCGAACGACCCGAACGTGCGCGCCATCGCCGCCGTGGCGTGGACGATGGGCGCGGTGAGCGCGAAGCCCAGGGCGATCTCGGCGCCCAGCACCGCGGCCATCGCCACGACGGCGTAGCTGCCGCGCTGGCCGGTGACGACCGGCGTCGACACCGCGAACACCGCCACCGCACCAACCCCGCCGGCGATGCGCAGCCACCGCGGCACCGTGTCGGCCGCCGAGGCCCCGACCGGCGCGAGCGCCTCGATCGGCGAGACCTTGTACACCTGCCGCGCCGCCATCGCCGAGGCCGCCACGCTGGTCAGCGCCGTCGCCGCGAGCGCCAGCGGTATCGCATAACCGGGCAGCCAATACTGCACGCGGGCTTCGAGCCGTTGCGTCATCGCCGGGGGCAAGCGCCCAATCGCGATGTGGCCCGCCACAATTCCCATGCCGGACCCGATTGCCCCGCCGATCAGGCCGAGCACCGCCGCCTCCGCCAGCATGTCGCCGACGATGCTGGCGCGCAGGCCGCCGATAGCCCGCAGCATCGAGATGACCGGCCGGCGCGCGGTGATCGCCATCGTCATCGTGGTGTAGATCAAAAACGCGCCGACCACCAACGCGACCGCGGCGCCCAGCAGGGCCATGTAGTTCATCAGCTTGACGCCGTCGCCGGCGCGGGCCGCCCGAAAGCTCGGGGCCGCGACGATCGCACGGCCGTGCACGGCGGCGGTGACCGCGGCGCGGACGGCGCCGGGGTCGGCGCCCCGCTTCGTGGTGATGAGTATCGAGTCGAGTTGACCGGTGCGGCCGGTGGCGTTCTGCGCCAAGGCAAGTGGCGCAAGCACGTAGTGCCCGCCGTTGAGGTCCTCGTATCGCTTGCCCGCGAGCACATCGGTCACCGTGACCGACGCCGAACCCAGTTGAAACGCCTGGCCTTTCGCATAGCCGACGCGGGGTCCGGCCTGAACGCCGGACGGCGTCGAGGACAGCGCCTGCACCGGCCGGGTCACCACGTCCTTGAGGGCGCCGCCCAGGGCGGCGGTGCTCGCGTCGGCGCCCAGCAGCAGCACCGGCCCCGACGGTGTGGACGCCGACGCCCGGATCATCGGTGCGGCGGTGGCTACGCCGGGAACGCCGGCCACGTCGGCCAGTATCGAGTCGGGGAATCCGCCGTCGGTGATGCCGGACACCTCGAGCGCGGCGACCCCGGCGATCCCGTCGGCCAGCCGGCCCACCGACCCGGTGATCGACCCGAAGATGCCGAAGATCGCCACCAAATACGTTGCCGAGACCGCCATTACGGCGATCGACGCAAACGTGCGGCGTCGATGCACGGCCAGCTCGCGCAGGCTGAACACGCGCAGCCTGCTCGCCGCGGCCGTGAGCTTGAGGCCGCGCCGCGCCCCGGGCCTCACCCCGCGACCGCCATCACGTCCGAACCGACGCGACCGTCCTGCAGCGTGATCACCCGGTCGGTGGCCGCGGCCGCGTCGGCGTTGTGGGTCACCATCACCACCAGCCGACCCCCACCCTCCTCGTGCGCCACCTCCGCCAACAGCGCCAAAATGGACGCGCCCGTCGCGGAGTCCAGGTTTCCGGTCGGCTCGTCGGCGAGGATCAGCGGCGGGTTCATCATCAAGGCACGCGCGACCGCGACCCGCTGCATTTGGCCGCCGGACAGTTCCGCCGGCCGGTGCTGCGCCCGGTTGCCGAGCCCGACCCGGTCCAGCAGGCGGATCGCGTCCGGCTTGGCGCTGCCCAACCGGACTCCGTCGAGCAGCTTGGGAATCGCCACGTTCTCCCAGGCCGACAGCGTCGGCAGCAGGTTGAAGAACTGAAAGATGAAACCCACCCGCCGATGGCGGAACCGCGACTGCTGTTCATCGCTAAGGCGGGCGATTTCCTCGCCATCGAAGGCGATCGACCCGGAATCGGGGGGATCCAAGGCGCCGAGCAGGTGCAACAGCGTGCTCTTGCCCGCCCCGGACGGTCCGACGACCGACACGAACTGCTCGTCCGCCAGCCGCAGGCTGACGCCGTCGAGCGCCCGCACCGTTTGACCGCCGACCCGGTATTCGCGCACGACGTTGCAAAGTTCGACGGTCATTCAAACATCACGATGGCCGCCGGTGAACGGTTCATGTACTGGATCTGGACGACGATGAACCGACCGGGCCGCTACCTCGTTTCATCAGGCATGCTTGGCAGGCACCGGGTGGTCGACCATATCGTCGGGCACCTCGCGGCGATCGGAGTCGATCACATCTTCGGTGTGGACGGCGCCAACATCGAGGACGTGTACGACGCCGCGCACTTTTGCCCCGACATCGACGCGGTGCTGGCCAAGCACGAGTTCTCCGCGGCCACCATGGCCGACGGGTACAGCCGAAGCGGGGCCGGGGTGGGCGTGGTGGCCGCGACCTCGGGCGGGGGCGCGCTGAACCTCGTTGCGGGTCTGGGCGAGTCGCTGGCGAGCCGGGTTCCGGTGCTGGCGTTGGTCGGCCAGCCCGCCCGCACGATGGACGGCCGCGGCAGCTTTCAGGACACCAGCGGCGCAAACGGATCGTTGAACGCCGAGGCATTGTTCTCGGCGGTATCGGTGTTCTGCGAGCGGCTGCTGACGCCGGCCGACATCGTCCCGCTGCTGCCCCGGGCCATCGCCGCGGCGCGCACCGGCGGACCGGCGGTGTTGTTGCTGCCCAAGGACATTCAGCAGGCCCATCTTGACGCCGGGCGTGACGACAATGACGCGGATGGCATGCGGGCCGCGATCGGCAACCCGCATCCGATCGTCGCCGAGCTGCGGCGGGTGCAGGGACGGGTCACCATCCTGGCCGGCGAGCAGGTGGCGCGCGATGACGCCCGCGCCGAACTCGAAGAGCTACGCGCGCTGCTGCACGCGCGGGTG
The DNA here is from genome assembly GCF_035918355.1 of Mycobacterium sp. 3-98. Classification (NCBI taxonomy): domain Bacteria; kingdom Bacillati; phylum Actinomycetota; class Actinomycetes; order Mycobacteriales; family Mycobacteriaceae; genus Mycobacterium; species Mycobacterium sp. 3-98. The sequence continues at coordinate 1,351,418 of NZ_CP142360.1, forward strand.
GCGACCGTGCCGGACGCGAAGGATGTCGCGGCTGCAGACGGGGGGCCGGCCGCGTTGGGGGTGACCGGCGTCATGGGTCACCGCAACGTGGCCGAGGCGGTGGCCACCAGCGCGGTGTGCCTCATCGTCGGCACCCGGCTGGCGGTCACCGCGCGCGGCGGCCTGGACGAGGCGCTGGCGGCGGTGCGGACGGTCTCGATCGGTTCGGCGCCGCCGTATCTGCCCTGCACCCACGTGCATACCGATGATCTGCGCGGCTCGCTGCGCGCGCTGACCCATGCGGTTCGCCACCGCGGGCGGCCGGCCGGTCCGCGCATCCCCGGCGCGGGCCGGCCCGCCGAAATGACGCCCCCGCCCTTCACCGGGCCGGGCGTGCGGTACCGCGAGGCCATGGCGGTGCTGGACGATGTCGTGCCCGACGGGTCCGACATCGTGGTCGACGCCGGCAACACCGGCGCCGCGGCCATCCACTACCTCCCGGTGCGACGCGGCGGCAGGTTCGCCGTCGCGCTCGGCATGGGCGGCATGGGCTACAGCTTCGGCGCCGGGATCGGAATGACGTTGGGGCGAGCCAACACTGGCCGCCCGGCCGGCCGCACCGTGGTGATCGCCGGTGATGGCGCGTTCTTCATGCACGGCATGGAGGTGCACACGGCCGTGCAGTACCGGCTACCGATGACGTTCGTGTTGTTCAACAACAACGCGCACGCCATGTGCGTGACCCGCGAGCAGCTGTTCTACGACGACCTGTACAGCTACAACCGGTTTCGTCCCAGCCGGCTCGGCGCCGGCCTGGCGGCGATGTTCCCCGGCCTGGCGGCGGTGGACGTCAGCGACGCCGATGGATTCGCCGCGGCCATGGGCGCGGCGCTCGACATCGACGGCCCGGCGGTGGTCAGTGTCGAGTGCGCCGCCGACGAGATCCCGCCGTTCGCACCATTTCTCACCGCCGCGCCCGCTAAAGGCCGCGGGGTGGACCAGATTTCACTTGCTGAGGAGAACTTGACCAATGTCGCTGCCAGCGCTTGAGGATATCCCGGACCTCATCGACGGGGTCACCCGAATCGAAACCAGCCCCAGGGAGAAGGCCACGCCGATCATCATGGACATGATGCGGTCGGTGTACCCGCACGACCAGGTCTTCGGGCAGTACTGCACCGTCAACGACTACGTCGACTGCCCGCCCGACGAGCTCTACGAGTACATGGCCGACACCCGCAGCCTGGAGGAGTGGACGTACAGCCTGCGCGGGTTCACCCCCACCGACGAGCCCGGATTATGGCTGGCGCACGACCGGCTCGGCTCGGAAACCGAGATCTACACGCGCACCGTCGCCAACGCCCAGGCGCGGACCGTGGATTACCACTGCGCCTGGGATCAAGGCAAACATCTGTGGATGATCTACCTGATGCGTGTCGTCGACGCCCAGACCGTCCTCGACAAGCCGGGATCGGTTGTGCTGTGGACGAATTGCCACCACCCCTTCTACGACCACAACCCGTACCCGGAGACCGCTCCGGCGCAGCGGCCCGTGTGGGTCGGCGACTTCTGGGACATGTTCGCCGCCGGCCACCTGCTGGAGTTGCGCAACCTCAAGGCGATCGCCGAGTACCGCCACCGCAACGGCCTGCCCGTGACGCCGGTGTGGATGAGATGAGCAGACCATGGCTAAGCCGACCGTCAGCCTGATCGACGTTTCCACCTATCTGCCGGGGGATCCGATTCCCGCCGGCTACTACGCCCGATTCGCCGAATCCGACGACCTGCGCGACAACGTGATGTTCCGCGCTCCGAAGTTTCGCCATCACGTCGGCGCGGACGAGAGCTCGGTCGACATGATCGAGCGTGCGGCCCGGGGCCTGATCGAACGGCACGGCCACGACGTCGTCGCAGGTGCGGACGTGCTGATCACCCACACCCAGGTACCCGACATGGCGTTCTACGGCCAGGGTGGCGGCATCGCGCATCGGCTGGGCATGCGGCCGTCCTGGGTGCTCGACCTGAACAACGGCGGCTGCGTCGCATTCGTGTTGGCGCTCAACGTGGCCCGCACATTGTTGTCCGCGGGCCAGGGCCGCACCGCGCTCATCGCGATCGCACAGAACGCGGCCGGACAATTCTTCGATCAGCCGACCATCCGCCGCAAGGCGCAGTCGGCGGTGCCCGGTGACGGCGCCGCCGTGGGACTGGTCGCGCTGAGCGAACACTCGCCCATCCTGGATGTCGAGTGCCGCACCTACGGCGAGTATGCGGGCGAAATGACGCTGTCCTACGACCCGCCCCGCAAGTGGTGGCAGGCCGGCCCCGGCGAGGGCAGCATCGGTTTCACGGAGAGCAAGATCACCAAGGTGCTGGCCCGCGGCAACCGGCAGGTTCCGGAAGTGGCGCTGGCGGTCTGCGACCGAATCGGGTTGGCCGCCAAGGACATCGACCTGCTGGTCACCAACCAGCCCAACAGGGCGTTTCTGCGCAATTGGCGTGACGCGCTCGAGTTGCCCCCGCAACGTCATCGGGACACCTTTGACGAGTGCGGCAACCTGTTCGGTGCCGGGATCCCGATCAATCTGGACCGCGCGATCGCCGACGGCCAGCTGGGTGCCGGGGAAGTGGTCATGATGGCGGCCTTCGCGCATGCCGGCGACTTCGCCGGCGCCGCCGCGGTGCGCTGGGGCGGACGAGACTGATGCACGCGGTTCCGGCCCCGGTTGCCGGCCAGATCTGCGATGCGCTGCCCGACGCGGTGGATCCGTTCGCCTTGTCGCTCAACGAGAATCCGTTTCCGCCGCTACCGTCGGTGCGTTCGGCGTTGATTCGGTCCGTTTCCGCGGCGAACCGGTATCCGGAGTTCTTGCCGGAGCGGTTGCGCGGCTTGGTCGCCGGCCACATCGGTGTGCCCACCGAGCGGGTGGTGCTGGGCGCCGGGGCGACGGGCGTCGTGTTGCAGGCGCTGCAGGCGCTGACCGCGCCGGGCGACACGATCGCCATGGCGTCGCCGACGTTCGATGGCTATCCGATCGTCGCGCAACTGGCACGATTGAACTCGTCGTTCGTTCCGCTGGACGCGCACGGCCAGCACGACCTCGACGCGCTGGCCGACGCGGCCGGCGCCGCCCGCGTGGTGGTGGTGTGCCGGCCGCACAATCCGACCGGCACGCTGGAGCCCGCGGCCGCCGTTCTCCGGTTCCTGCGCCGGGTGCCGCGCGACACCGTCGTGCTGCTCGACGAGGCCTATATCGAGTTCACCGCTCCCGAGCACCGTTTCGACGTGGCGGCACTGGTCACCCGTTTTCCCAACGTCGTGGTGGTGCGGACCTTCTCCAAAGCCTACGGCCTGGCCGGGCTGCGAATCGGTTACGCGGTGGCGTCCCACCAGCTGGCGCCGACGCTGTGGACCCAGCAGCTGCCGTTCGGCATCGCGATCACGGGCCTGCTCGCGGTCGCGGCGTCGTATGCCGCGGAAGGTGAACTGCTGCGCCGGATCCGGCTGATCACCGCCGAACGCCGCTATCTCCGGATGCGCCTGAGCGCGCTGGGGATCTACACGACCGACGCGCACGCGAACTTCATGTATCTGCCGTCTCAACAGGGCTTGTCGTGGCGTGAGGCTTTCGGCGACGACGCTCCACGCGTGCGGTATTACGCGGACGGTGCCGCGCGGATCACCGTGGGCGGCCGCGCATCGACGACGGCGGTGCTGTCGGCGTTGGGAAAGGCCACGCTCGGGCTCCAAGTGCGGTAAGAAGGGGCGTGGCCGACTCACGACCGGACAAGCGTGATCCGATCGCCGCGGCGCGGGCCAACTGGGAGCGCGCCGGGTGGGGTGACGTGGCGCCGGGCATGGTCGCGGTGACGTCGGTGATGCGTGCGCACCAGATCCTGCTGGCCCGCGTGGAGACGGCGTTGCGGCCCTACGACCTCAGCTTCTCCCGGTACGAATTGCTGCGGCTGCTGGCGTTCAGCCGCTCCGGCGCGCTACCCATCACCAAGGCCTCCGACCGGCTGCAGGTTCACGTCACCAGCGTCACCCACGCGATCCGCCGGCTGGAGGCCGACGGGCTGGTGCAGCGTGTTCCGCACCCCACCGACGGGCGCACCACGCTGGTCCAGATCACCGACCTGGGCCGCTCCACGGTCGAGGACGCGACGATCACGCTCAACAAGCAGGTGTTCGCCGATCTCGGGATGTCCGACGCCGAATCGCAGGACCTCGCGTCGTCCATCGAGACGTTGCGCCGCAACGCCGGCGACTTCTGAAGCTCTTCGTCCCGCGCGCCCAACGTGGAGTTGTTGCGCCGAATCGGCTTATTTCCCGCCACAAGTCGACGTTCGGCGCGCGGTCAACGCAGCGTCTCGATGATCGCGCTGAAGTCCTTGTCACCGTGATCGGCGGCGAACTCAGCGTAGATCTCGGCGGCGTGGCGGCCCAGGGGGGCCGTCGAACCGCTGGAGGACACCGCATCCATCGCCAGTCCAAGGTCCTTGTTCATCAGCGCGGTCGCAAACCCCGGCTTGAAGTCGTTGTTGGCCGGCGACGTCGGGACCGGGCCCGGCACAGGGCAATTGGTGTGCACGGCCCAGCAGTTTCCGGTCGCCCCGGTGATCACGTCGAACAGCGACTGCGCCGACAGGCCGAGCTTTTCGGCCAGGACGAACGCCTCGCCGATCGCGATCTGCTGCACCGCCAGCACCATGTTGTTGCACACCTTGGCGGCCTGGCCCGCCCCTGCCGCGCCGCAGTGAATGATCTTGCCCGCCATGGGTTCCAGCACCGGCCGCGCGCGTTGCAGGGCGGCGTCGTCGCCACCCACCATGAATGCCAGCGTCCCGGCGACCGCGCCGTTCACCCCGCCCGAGACGGGCGCGTCCAGCTGGGCGATGCCGCGCGACTCCGCCAGCGCATGCACCTCGCGGGCGTCATCGACCGAGATCGTGGAGCTGTCGATGAACAGAGCACCGGGCCGCGCCGCGGGCAGAATCTCCGCGTAGCAGCGCTTCACCAACTCGCCGTTGGGCAGCATGGTCATGACCACGTCCGCACCGGCCACCGCGTCGACGGCGGTGTCGAAGGCGGCGACGCCGGCCGCCGCGGCCGCGGACAGCGCCGCGGGCACCGGGTCGAATCCGCGCACCGCATGGTTGGCCGCAACGAGGTTCGTCGCCATGGGCCCGCCCATGTGGCCCAACCCCAGGAAAGCCACGGTCACGTGCTCGGTCATCTGAAGACCCTTCTATGCGGTTGCCGGAGAAGCTCTGAACCGTGCGGCTTCTGCCCGACCGATGACCACTCGCATGATTTCGTTGGTGCCTTCCAGGATCCGGTGCACCCGCAGGTCGCGCACGATCTTTTCCAGACCATACTCGCGCAGGTAGCCGTAGCCGCCGTGCAGCTGCAGGGCCTTGTCGGCGACCTCGAAGCAGGTGTCGGTGACGTAACGCTTGGCCATCGCGCACAACTCGACCTTGTCGGGGTCGTCGGTGTCCAACGCATTGGCCGCGCGCCACAACATCATGCGCGACGTCTCGAGGCCGGTCGCCATGTCGGCCAGGGCGAACCGGATGGTCGGTTCGTCGAGCAGGGACTTGCCGAACGCCTGCCGATCGCGAACGTAGGCTCCCGCCTTGTCGGCGGCGGCCTGGGCGCCACCGAGCGAGCACGCGGCGATGTTGAGCCGGCCGCCGTTGAGGCCGTTCATCGCGATGCCGAATCCGGCGCCCTCGCCGTCCGCGCCACCCAGCATCGCGTCGGCCGGCACCCGCACGCCCTCCAGGATCACCTGGGCGGTGGGCTGGGCGTGCCAGCCCATCTTCTCCTCCAGCGCGCCGAAACTCAGCCCCGCACTGTCCTTTTCGACGATGAACGCCGAGATGCCGCGCGGGCCCTCGCCGCCGGTCCTGGCCATCACCACGTAGACGTCCGACGCGCCCGCGCCCGAGATGAACTGCTTGACCCCGTCGAGCACATAGTCGCCGCCCTCTTTGACCGCGCGGGTGCTCAACGCGCTGGCGTCGGAGCCGGCGCCCGGCTCGGTCAGGCAGTAGCTGGCGATGACGTCCATCGACGCCAGGCGCGGGACCCAGTCCTTGCGCTGTTCGGCGGTGCCGAAGGTGTCGATCATCCACGCGCACATGTTGTGGATCGACAGGAACGCGGCGGTGGTGGGGTCGGCGATCGCCAGCTGCTCGAAGATGCGGACCCCGTCGAGCCGGCGCAGCCCGCTGCCGCCGACGTCCTCGCGGCAGTAGATCGCCGCCATGCCGAGCTCCGCCGACTCACGCAGCACGTCGGTCGGAAAGTGCTTGGCCGCATCCCATTCCAGGGCGTGCGGGGCCAGGCGCTTGGCGGCGAACGCGGCGGCCGTCTCAGTGATCACCCGTTCGTCGTCGTCAAGGGTAAACATGCGCGGCCCTAATCCATTGTGGGAATGACGAATTCGGCGCCGTCCTTGATGCCGGACGGCCACCGAGACGTCACCGTCTTGGTCTTGGTGTAGAAGAGGATTGACGACGGACCGTGCTGGTTGAGGTCGCCGAAGCCGGAGCGCTTCCAGCCGCCGAAGGTGTGGTAGGCCACCGGCACCGGGATCGGCACGTTGACACCGACCATCCCGACCTGCACGCGGGAGACGAAGTCGCGGGCGGCGTCGCCGTCGCGGGTGAAGATGGCCACGCCGTTGCCGTACTCGTGCTCGGACGGCAGACGCAGGGCCTCCTCGTAGTCGTGGGCGCGCACGATGCACAGGACGGGCCCGAAGATCTCGTCGGTGTAGATCGACATGTCCGGGGTGACGTGGTCGAACAGGGTCGGCCCGATGAAGAAGCCGCCTTCGAGGTTGGCGTCACCGAAAGTCAGGTCGTCGCTGGCGCGTTCGCGGCCGTCGATGACCAATTCGGCGCCCGCGTCGACGCCCTGGCCGATGTAGTCGCGCACCCGCGCCACGGCGGCCTCGGTCACCAGCGGACCGTAATCGGCCTTGGGGTCCAGGCTGTGGCCCACGCGCAGGTTGTTGATCCGCTCGATGAGCCGGGCGCGCAGCCGGTCCGCGGTCTGCTCACCGACCGGGACCGCGACGCTGATCGCCATGCAGCGCTCGCCCGCGCTGCCATATCCCGCGCCGATCAGCGCGTCGACGGCCTGGTCCAGGTCGGCATCGGGCATCACGATCATGTGGTTCTTCGCGCCGCCGAAGCACTGCGAACGCTTGCCGGTGGCCGCGGCCCCGGCGTAGATGTACTGGGCGATGTCGGAGCTCCCGACGAACCCGACCGCCTGGATGTCCGGGTGGTTCAGGATGGCGTCGACGGCCTCCTTGTCGCCGTGCACGACCTGGAACACGCTCGGTGGCAGGCCGGCCTCAACGAAGAGTTCGGCGAGGCGCACCGGGACCGACGGGTCGCGCTCGCTGGGCTTGAGCACGAACGCGTTGCCGCAGGCCAGCGCCGGGCCGGCCTTCCACAACGGGATCATCGCCGGGAAGTTGAACGGCGTGATGCCCGCGACCACGCCCAGCGGCTGGCGCAGCGAATAGACGTCGATGCCCGGACCGGCGCCCTCGCTGTATTCGCCCTTGAGCAGGTGCGGGATGCCGATGGCGAACTCGATGACCTCGATGCCGCGCTGGATGTCGCCCTTGGCGTCGGCCAGGGTCTTGCCGTGCTCGCGCGACAGCAGCTCGGCCAGCTCGTCGTTGTGTTTGTTGACCAGCTCGATGAAACGCATCATCACCCGCGCGCGGCGTTGCGGATTCGTTGCGGCCCAACCTTTTTGGGCCTCGAGGGCCGACGCCACCGCGGCGTCGATGTCGGCCTGGCCGGCCATCGGCACCTGGGCCTGGACACTCCCGGTGCTGGGGTCGAAGACGTCGGCGGTGCGGCCGGACTGGCCGGTGGTGCGCCGACCGTCGATGAAGTGGGGAATCTGTGTGGTCATGGGGCCCTCGGATGTGGTTGACGCGCTTAAGCGGATACTTGCATATCCTAGTAACCCGGTTCGGGCCTTGGCAAGGTGGGTGGCGGGCTAGCCTGACAGCGGTATGCACACCATCGAGGCCGACTACCTGGTGGTCGGGGCGGGCGCCATGGCCATGGCGTTCATCGACGCGCTGGTCGCCGAAGCCTCAGCGGCGCGGGCCCGCGTCGTGGTGGTGGACCGCAACCACGCGCCCGGTGGGCACTGGACCATGGCCTACCCGTTCGTGCGGCTGCACCAGCCCTCGGCGTTCTACGGCGTTAACTCGCTGCCGCTGGGTGGCGACGCCATCGACCAAGTCGGTTGGAACCGGGGGCTTTACGAACTGGCCACCGCCGGCGAGATCTGCGCCTACTACGACCACATCATGCGCCGGCGGCTGCTGCCGAGCGGGCGGGTCAGGTACTTCCCGATGAGCGAATACCTCGGCGAACACCGTGGTGAAGCCCGGTTCCGCACGCTCGCCGGCGCCGACTACACCGTCCGGGTGGCGCGCCGCATCGTCGACGCCACCTACATGCGGGTCACGGTCCCCGCGATGCGCCCGCCGCCATATCGGGTCGCGCCCGGCATCGACTGCGTCCCGCCCGGCGACCTGCCGCGGCGCGGCGCCCACGAGCGCTACGTCATCGTCGGGGCGGGAAAGACCGGCATCGACACCTGCCTGTGGCTACTGGGCCAGGGCGTCGACCCGGATCGGCTCACCTGGATCATGCCGCGCGATTCCTGGCTGCTGGATCGCGAGACCATGCAGCCCGGCGCGTTGTTCGCCGAGAAGACCAAGGCCAGCTTCACCGCGCAACTGCGCGCCATCAACGACGCGGCGTCGGTTCGGGATCTGTTCGACCGCCTCGAAGAGGCCGGCCTGCTGCTGCGGATCGAGCCGGCGATCCGTCCCGCCATGTACCGCTGCGCCACCGTCACCCGCCTCGAACTCGAGCAGCTGCGGCGGATCACCGACGTCGTGCGGATGGGGCACCTGCGGGCCATCGAGGCCGACACGATGGTCCTCGACCGGGGCGCCGTGGCGGTCAGCGGCCGCGAGCTCTATCTCGACTGCACCGCCGATGGCGCCGAAAAGCGGCCCGCCACACCGATATTCGATTCCAACCGCATCACCCTGCAGAGCGTGCGCGGCTGCCAACAGATCTTCAGCGCGGCGCTGATCGCCCACATCGAGGCCGCGTACCGCGACGACTCGCTGAAAAACGAGCTTTGTGTGCCGCTGCCGCATCCGGACACCGATGTCGACTGGCTACGGCTGGCGTGGGCCGATTACAGCAACCAGCTGCGCTGGTTCGACGACCCGGACTTGATGTCGTGGTTGTCGACGGCGCGCCTGGACCTGTTCGGTCACCTGATCGGCCACCTGCTGCCGTCGGCGTCGGCGAAGCCCCGGGTCCGCGAGCGGATACTGGGCATCGCCAAGTCCGTGTTTTCCGCCACCGCCACCAAGCTCGACGAGCTGATGGCCGCCGAAGCCGCGCTCGCCGCGCGCTGACCCGTGTAACCCGAGCCGATATTGATCGGGTGAAGGAGGCATGTGGCGGCAAGAAGCGATCCCGTCGGGCCGCGACCCCTGCGCGCGGTACCCGGCGCCGGTTATGAGCCCGGCTACCCGGACTGGGAGGCCGTGTACTCCGACAACGTGGGGTGGGTGTACCGCACGCTGTTCGCGCGCGTCGGCAACCGGACCGACGCCGAAGACCTCACCGCCGAGGTGTTCCTCGCCGCGCTGCGGCCGCTGCGCCTGACCGTGAGCGTGGCCGAGGTGCGCGCCTACCTGCGGACCACGGCCAGGACGGTGCTGGCCGCACACTGGCGCCAGACCCTGGGACGGGAGATCACCTCGATCGAGGACATCGAGCAACCGGCCGACAGCGAGGAGGCGATCAGCACCGCGCCGCAGCGGGTGGCCCGCGTCCTGGACGCCCTGCCGGATCGGTATCGCCTGATCCTGGAATCGCGCTTTCTGCGCGGCAATTCGATCAAGGAGTCGGCCGCGGAACTCGGAATCAGCGTGCCCAATGCCAAAGTGCTCCAGCACCGCGCCCTGCGGCTGGCGGCGCAGGTCAACGATGGGGGCAAGCAATGAATGCGCGGGGCTTGCGACGCTATGTCGACGATCTGTTGCGGGGGCGCCGGCCCAGGCCGTTCGCGCCCGACGACTTCGAGGCGGCGCAGCTGCGCACCGCCATCGAGCTGCGGGCCGCCCGCAGCGGGGATGACACGCCGCGCCCGGAATTCCTCGCCGATCTGCACCGTCGCATCGGCGAGCAGATGTCAGGCACGCCGCCGCGAACCCCGCCCGGGCGCACCGGCACGCGCCGCCAGGTCATCGTCGGCACGTCGGCCGCGGCGACGGCCGCGGTCGCCGCGGTTTCCCTCGATCGCGCAGTGATCTCCGGTCGCCATCGGCGACCGAGTGCCCCGGATAACGCCGCCGGGCAACTCACCCCCAACGAGGGAAGCTGGCAGCGCGTCGCCTCCAGCTCGGACGTGCCCGACGGGGCCATGCGCGCTTTCGATCTGGGTTCGGTGACCGGATTCGTCCGGCGCATCGACGGCAACGTGCACGCGATATCGGGGGTGTGCACCCATCAAGGGTGCAAGCTGTGGTTCGACGCGCCCGAAGACACCTTGCGCTGCCCCTGCCACACCACGTCGTTCTCGCCCAGCGGGCAGGTGCTCACCCACCAGTTGCCGATCGCACCAAAACCGTTGCCCGAATTGATGGTTCGTGAGGTCGACGGTGCTATCGAGGTCTTCGCCCCGGGGCGCCGCGCCTGAACGGTGTAACCCGCCGCCCTATCTGTGGGCATGGATATCGCCCTGCGTCGAAGGCTTTTGGCGGCCGTGCTGGCCGCGAGCGTGCTCTCATCGCCCGGCTGTGGCCGGCCGCGTCCCGTGGCGACCACCCCCGCGCCCACCACCGGGGTGTCGATCACCGCGCCGCCCCCCGCAGCCGCCGCCAACCAGGTCACCATCGACGGCTTCGCTTTCGCGCCGCCGAACCTGACGGTGCCCGCCGGGACCACCGTCACCTGGACCAACCGCGACGAGGAACCCCATACGGTCGCCGCAAGTGACGGCTCATTTCACTCACCCGGCATGGGAACCGGAGCGACCTTCGCCCACACCTTCTCCGCCCCTGGGACTTTCGACTATGTCTGCTCGATTCATCCGATGATGCGCGGCACCGTGGTGGTGACGGGATGACCGGCCGCCCGGGCGACGATGCCATGACCCGGCGCCAGCTCCTCCGGCACACGGCGTGGTTCGGGGCGGCGGTCGGGTTGACCGTGGCCGGGGGCGAGGTCATCTCGCATGTCGCCGGGGAAGCGGCGGCTCAGCGCGCGCACGTCCGGCCCGCCCTGCGGTTCGCCCAAATCAGCGACAGCCACCTCGGCTTCACCGGTGCGCCCAACAGGGACGTCGCGGCGACGTTCAGCGACGCGATCGACAAGGTCAACAGCCTCGGCTACACACCGGATTTCGTCATCCACACCGGCGACCTCACTCACCTTTCCAGCCCCGAACAGTTCGATCAGGCGAAGCAGATGATGAGCGGTCTGAAGACGCCCCACGTGTTCACCGTGCCGGGCGAGCACGACTCCGTCGACGACGCGGGACAGAAGTACCGAAACACCTTCGGCGCGGCCGCGGTTGGCGACGGCTGGTACAGCTTCGACATCGCCGGTGTGCACCTGATCGCGCTCGTCAACACGTTGAACCTGCGCAAGCTGGGCCATCTGGGGGTGGATCAGCTGGAGTTCGTCAAGAAGGACGTCGCCCATCTGCCGAGCGACACCCCGATCATCGTGTTCAGTCACATCCCCTTGTTCGCGATGTACCCCCAATGGGGCTGGGGCACCGACGACGCCGCCCAGGCGCTGAGCTACCTGCGCCGGTTCTCCTCCGTCACGTGCCTCAATGGCCATGTCCACCAGCTGTTTTCCAAAACGGAGGACAATGTGACGTTTCACAGCGGCACCGCCACCGCGTACCCGCTGCCCAGACCCGGTGACGGGCCCGCGCCCAAACCGGTGACGCTGCCGGCCGGCAAGCTGCGCGACGCATTGGGTATCCGCGAGGTCGGCTACACCACGGGAGAGTCCGCGCTGGCGCTGAAAGAGCGGGCGTTGCGGTGATCGGCGCCCTGGTGCGGCTCGGACTCGCCGCGTCGTTGGCCCTCAGCGCCGTCAGCCACGCCTACCTCTATGTCCATGGCTACCAACGCATTCCGGCCATCGGCACGGGATTCCTGGTGCAGGCCAGTGTGTCATTGGCGATCGCTCTGCTGATCGTGGCCGGCGGTCCCGCGTGGCTGCGCTGGGCCGGTGCCGCGATGGCCGCCGGATCTCTGGTCGCCTTCGCGCTGTCGCGGACCGTGGGGCTTTTCGGCTTCTCCGAACGGGGCTGGGATCCGTCGCCTCATGCGGCGATCAGCGTGGCCGCCGAAGTGGTCATCCTGCTGTTGTGGTGGCGGGGTGGCCGCCTTCGGCTTTCGCGGCGTCAGACCACTTCCGTTTGAGCCGGCGCTTGAGAGCCATCGAGGGCTTTTCGATGAGGAACCAGCTCGCCGCGGCCACGGGTAGCGTCGCCGCGGCGGCGACGAGAAAGAACGCAACGGGTTGAAGACGCGCAAGGCCGCACACGGCCAAGAGTTGCTGGGTCGGGAACGCGTAGATGTAGACGCCGTAGGACAGATCCGTGCGTAGCCTCAAGCGGCTGCTCTTCAGCAAGGCTCCGGACACGATGATCGCGTAGGCCAACGGAAGGGCGGCGACCGTACGGTAATCGGGCAGCATGCTGGACGCCAGCACGATGACGACGCTCACCCCGACGAGCGGCCACCGCGCGGGGATCACCTCTCTCCATTGATAGAGGACGGCTCCGGCCGCGAACATGATCGCCGAACGCACGGCGATCTGGGGAATGGTCCATACCCCGGGGAACGTCATCGGCGGCATCGCCGTTGCCAGACCCGTAGCCACGACGAGTATTGCCGGAGAGACCCAGCGGTGATGGGCCAGGCCCGCCAGACCGACACCGGCGACGGCGAGATAGCAGATCACTTCCCAGACCAGCGACCACAGCGAACCGTTCCAGAGCCCGGAATGAGGTATCCCGCTTGGTGTTCCGCCGACATCGAGATGGACATAGGCCACCGCGCTGTTTTTCAGGACGTATTCGAGCGGCCCGCCGGAGCACACGAGCTCGCCGACCGAGCCGCCCTGGAGCGCCACGCTGAGCGGGGCGAAGGCGAACGCCGTCACGATGAGGCACGCGTAGTAGCCGGGCAGGATACGAAGGGCGCGGGCGGTCAGGTAGTCACGCACGTGCGGGTCGTCGAGCCAACTCCTGGTGATGAGGAACCCCGAGATCGCGAAGAACCCGTCCACCCCTATCGAGAACAGAAGTTGCAGCGTCGCCGCCGGTGGCATCCGGCCGGTGATGGGCCAGCAGTGCCACAGCATCACCTCGGCAGCCAGCACCAGCCGCCACGCGTTCAGCGCGTTGTTTCCGCCATTGAAAGCTTGTCCGAGGGTCATCGGCCACCGCCCGTCGTGCACCCCCCGCTTCGCGGATATTACCGCTGTTGGAGCGGGGACGATTGAGCCTTTTTATTTTGTCAGCGGGCCGAACCCGGCTAGGCGGCGCCGGTGCCGTTCGGGGCCGGCCGGTCGGCCGTCGCATCGGCCGTGGCAGCGGGACGTTCTGTGTCGGTCTCTGCCACCCTGGGGTCCGTTTCGGCCGCGGCGGGCCCGGACCACCTCTTTTTGAGTCGGCGTTTGAGAGACATCGCAGGCTTTTCGATGACGAACCAGCTCAGCGCGGCCAGCGGAAGGGTGCACAGTGTGGCCACTATCGAGAACACGTTCGGATTCAGAACGCCAACCCCACAGATCACCAGCAACTGTTGAGTTGGGAACGCGTAGATGTACACGCCATAAGAGAGATCCGTACGTAACCTCAAGCGCTTGTTTCGGATGAGGGCGCCCGAGACGATGATCGCGTACGCAAGCGGTATGCCGCCGAGCCTGCGGTAATCCGGCAGTACGGTCCCGCCCAGCAGGACGACTGCGACACTCGCCCCGACGAGCCACCACCGCGCCGGAATGACGTCTCGCCACTGGTAGAGGAGCGCTCCCGCCGCGAACATGATGGCGAAGCGGGCGCTGGCGGCGGCAAATTGGAGCGTGAATTCCGCCTGCAGTTTGAAGGGCGGCACCAACGCTGCGCAGATTACCGCTGTCACCAGGATCGTGGGCGAGACCCAGCGGCGATTGGCGAGCCCGGCCACCCCGAGGCCGGCAACGACGAAGTAGCAGGCGATCTCGAACATAAGCGTCCACAGCGAACTGTTCCACGTTCCCGGATAAGGGATCCCAGTTGGTGTTCCGCCGACGTCGACCTTGAGCGTCGCCACCGCGATGTTCATCAAGACGTACTGGAAGGGCGCGGCTGAGAAGAGGAGCTTCAGCGCTGCGCCACCCTGAATTGCCACACCGACGGGAGCGATGATGAAGGCCGTGACGATCAGGCACACGTAGTACCCGGGCAGGATGCGAAGAGCTCGCGCCGTCAGGTATTCCCGCAGGTGCGGTTGGCGCAGCCAACTGGCGGTGATGAGGAATCCCGAGACCGCAAAGAACCCGTCGACCCCTCCGGCGCCAAGCAGATGTCCGACGATCCCGGTCGGCGACGGGCGGCCCGTGACAGTAAACGAGTGCCCGAGGATCACCGAAATCGCCAGCACCAACCGCCATGCGTTGAGTGCGTTATCGCGCGTATCGAATGCCTGCCCGAGCTTCATAGACCTCCACCCGTTGCCCCCAGCTGTCGGCGGCAGTCTATGTCACTCTGCCGGGACGACTGGCGTTTTCAGCTGTTTTTGAACGTCATTGGGAGCTAGGCGGTTTCGCTCAAACCCGGACCGGGCCGGTCGCCAATGACGTCGGCTTTGCTGGCGGGGGGCGGCTCCTCGGAGCTGGAGGTTACGGGGGCGGACCACCTCTGTTTGAGCCGGCGTTTGAGCGACATCGAGGGTTTTTCGACGAGGAACCAGCTTGCAGCGGCCAGCGGCAAGCTGGCCGCGACGGCGACGAGGAAGAACACCGCGGGATGGAGGCGAGTCGCGAGCCCGCAGACGGCCAGCAACTGCTGGGTCGGGAATGCATAGATGTACAGGCCGTAGGACAGATCCGTACGCAGTCTCAACCGGTCGTTCTTCAGTAGGGCACCCGACACGATGACTGCGTAGGCCAGGGGCAGGGCACCAACGACCCGGTAGTCGGGCAGGAACCCGGCGCCCGCCACGATCACGAGACTGATGGCGACGAGTGACCAGCGGGCTGGGATCAGGTCTCGCCACTGGTACATGACCGCGCCCGCCGAAAACATGATGGCTGCGCGCACCGCGAGCTGCGGGATGGTCCACACGCCCGGAAATGTCAGCGGCGGAAGTATCAGCGCCAGACCCGTAGCCAGGGCCAGGATCACGGCAGAAATCCACCGGCGATTAGCCAATCCGGCTACGCCGATCACGGCGACGGCGAGGTAGCACAGCAGTTCCCAGATCAACGACCACAGCGAGCCGTTCCAGGTCGGTCCGCCCGGCACGAAGCGCGGGGTGCCGCCGACATCGACCTGCAAGTAGGCGACAGCGGCGTTTTTCACGACGTACTCGAGTGGCGCGGTGGACCCGAGCAGCTTGGCGGCCGAGCCGCCCTGGATGGCCACGCTGAGCGGGGCAAAAACGAACGCGGTCGCGATCAGGCAGATGTAGAAGCCAGGAAGGATACGAAGCGCGCGGGCCGCAAGGTAGTCGCGCAGGCGCGAATCACTGATCCAACTCCTGGTGATGAGGAAGCCGGAGATCGCGAAAAATCCGTCAACACCCACCGAGAAGAAAAGCTGCAGGGTAGATTTCGGCGGCATGTGGCCGGTGATCGGCCAGGAATGGAACAGCATCACCTCGGCCGCCAGCGCCAATCTCAGTGCGTTCAGCGCGTTTTTGCGCGGATCGAATACCTGCCCGAGTTTCATCGGCCTCCGTCCACGTGTACGCCGCGCTCCCTCGGGCGCCATCGTATCGGTCGGACGACATAGGCGGGCTCGGTCGGGCGACAACGACCAAAACGACGTGCCGGTGGACCGGTGACCTAACGTCGATACAGGCCGTGACAGGTGCTAAGCAGCACCCGAGACCTCTGGTGGCAATGCGACCGGCGCTTGCGACCGGGAGGCCAAAGGTTTCCCTTTGAAACGCGACTTCAGGGACCTGGCCGGTTTCTCAACGAGGAACCAGCTTGCCGCCGCCAGCGGCAGGGTCGCTACCGCGACGGTGAGGCAGAACACGATGGGGGTGAGGCTGATCAACCCGAGGACGAGCAGCAACTGCTGGATCGGGAAGGCGTAGATGTACATGCCGTAGGACAGGTCGGTGCGCAATCTCAACCGCTTGCTTTGCAGCAGGGAGCCCGAGACGACGACGGCATAGGCGAGCGGGATGGCGGCGACAACCCTGTAGTCCGGCAGCTGGCCGGCCGCCAGCACGATGACCACGCTCACCGCGACCAGCGACCAGCGAGCGGGAATCACGTCCCGCCATTGATACAAGAACGCTCCAGCCGCAAACATGATGGCGGCGCGGCACGCCATGAAGATGAGAGTGGTCGCTATGTTGCCCTCGGGGTGATGGAACACGTCGGGGAACCGGACGGGCGGCATGAGTGACGCGCCGATCGCCGCCACCACCAAAATCGTCAACGAAACCCATCGGCGATTGGCGAGCCCGGCCACGCCGATGACGGCGACGACGATATAGCACATCACTTCCCAGAAGAGCGACCACAGGGAAGCGTTCCAGATGCCGGCATTGGGGATCCCGTGCGGAGTGCCTCCGACATCGAATTTGAGCCACATCACGGCGATGTTCTTCAGCACGTACTCGAACGGAGCGAACGAGAAGAGCAGCCTTGCCGCCGAGCCGCCCTGGATCGCCACGCTCAATGGGGCGAAGACGAACGCGGTCACGATCATGCAGACGTAGAAGCCGGGCAGGATGCGAAGGGCGCGAGCGGCGAGATACTCGCGCAGCCGAGGGTTGCTGATCCAACTCGCGGTGATGAGGAATCCCGAAATCGCGAAGAATCCGTCGACGCCGACGCAGAGCAGCAGTTGAAGAACCGCCCGCACCGAAGGGAGATGACCCCGGATCGGGTAGGTGTGCCAGAAAATGACCTCGCCCGCGAGCGCTAACCGCCATGCGTTCAGCGCATTGCGGCGCGGATCGAACACCTGCCCGAGTTTCATTGACGGTTCCCGCCATTTGAACAGGGCGTCATCGGCATCATCGGCGCAATCCTAGCGCCACCGAATCCTGAATTGGGCCGGTTTACGGTACTGGTCCAATTCGGCGCCCGCAATGGGAACGTTAATAGATATGCGTCTAATAGGCAGCTCAGGCGGTGCAAATGATTTTGCGCGCCGCGCGCGTCAACAATGGTGCGGGATAACGCACATCGCCTCAGATGGGCATGCCGATCGCCCGCGTCAATTCGCGGGCTTTGCCCGCAAACCCTCGACGAACGCGTTCGTCTCCTCCCACGTGGGGAGCAGGCCGGAGGCGCGTACGTCGTCGAGGCTGGGGGCCGCCGCGTCGCGGTCGGACAGGGTGGGCGGCGCGCCGTCCACCAGCGGCCAATCGATCCCCAGCGCCGGATCGGTTGCGCAAATGGTGTGTTCGCGTTGCGGGTTGTATTCCGCCGAGCACAAGTACATCACCGTCGAATTGTCTTGCAGCGCCAGGAAACCGTGTCCGAGGCCCTCGGAGATGTAGATCGTCCTGTGCTCGGTGTCGTCGAGCAGCACCGAGTCCCACTGACCGAATGTCGGTGAGCCCACCCGGATGTCGACGACGACGTCGAATACCGCCCCGCGCACGCAGGTCACGTACTTGGCCTGGCTCGGCGGTACCTGGGCGAAGTGCAGGCCGCGCAGCACGCCGGCCGATGACACCGAGCAATTGGCCTGCCGAACATCCAACCGGTGACCGGCGAAGGACCTGAATCCCTTGTCGGTCAGCCATTCGAAGAAATGGCCCCGCGAATCGCCATGAACGGCGGGGGTGATCTCCCAGGCGCCGGGAACTTTCAGCTCGCGAACTTCCACGTCACTGCCCACGTTCTTCGTAGCGGGCTTCGGAGGCGTCCTTCAACGGGCGCCACCATGATTCGTTCGCGCGGTACCAGTCGATGGTCTCACGCAGCCCCTCCTCGAAGTCGGTATGCTTTGGCGCCCAACACAATTCGTCGTACAGCGTCGATGGGTCGATCGCGTAGCGCAGGTCGTGGCCGGCGCGATCGGTGACATGGTCGAAGTCGTCGGGTTCGCGGCCCATCATCTGCAGCAGCGTCCGCAACACGGTCAGGTTGTCGCGCTCGCCCTCGGAGCTGATCAAATACGTCCGGCCGATCTCGCCCTTCTCCAGGATGCGCCGCACCGCGCTGTTGTGGTCGTCGACGTGGATCCAGTCCCGGACGTTGGCGCCGGCACCGTAGAGCTTGGGTCGCCGCCCGGTGAGCACGTTGGTGATCTGTCGCGGGATGAACTTCTCGACGTGCTGATACGGCCCGTAGTTGTTGGAGCAGTTCGAGATCGTCGCGCGCACCCCGTACGAGCGCACCCAGGCCCGCACCAGCATGTCGGCGGCGGCCTTGGTTGCCGAATAGGGGCTGGACGGGTTGTACGGCGTCGCCTCGGTGAACCGCTGGGGGTCGTCGAGCTCCAGGTCGCCGTAGACCTCGTCGGTCGAGATGTGGTGCAGCCGCACACCGTAACGCCGCACCGCTTCGAGGATGGTGAAGGTGCCGACCACGTTGGTGTGCAGGAACGGCTCGGGGCCCTCCAGCGCATTATCGACGTGGCTCTCCGCGGCGAAGTGCACCACGGCGTCGGATTCGGCGACCAGCCGCGACACCAGTTCGGCATCGGTGATGTCGCCGACCACCAGCTCGATGGCGTCCTCGACGCCGGCCAGTGACTCGCGCCGGCCCGCATAGGTCAGGGCGTCGAGCACGGTCACGGAGTCCTCGGGGTGCTCGCGAACGGTGCTGTGCACGAAATTGGCGCCGATGAAACCAGCGCCGCCGGTGACCAGTAACCGCATGCCCCAAACCCTAACCGAGCCGATGGGTCAGTTTGCGGCAGTTAGCCCCAGAGCGCCGGCCAATTCGGTCAGCGCAGGTAGCAGGGTTTCTTCGGAATAGCCGCCCAGCACCTGGATGGCCACGTGGTCGGCTCCGGCGTCCAGGTGCTCGCGCAGCCGGCCCGCGATCGCCTCCGGGGTGCCGTGGGCGACCACCGCGTCGATCAGCCGGTCGCTGCCGGGCGTGCGCACGTCGGCTTCGGTGAACCCCAGCCGCAGCCAATTGTTCACGTAGTTGCTCAGGCCCAGATAATGCTCGACGGTCTGGCGGCCGATCTCGCGGGCCTGTGTGGCGTCCGTGCTCAGCACCACCTTGTGCTCGGGCGCCAAATACACTGCCCCGCCCAGCAACTCGCGCGCCTTGGCCGTGTGTTCCGGGGTGGTCAGGTAGGGATGTGCGCCGGCGCTGCGTCGCGCGGCGAGCCGCAGCACCCGCGGCCCGAGCGCGGCGACCACCCGGCGGCTGGTCGGCACCAGCGCCGCGTCGAGTTCGTCGAGGTAGGAGACCAGGGGTCGTACGGCTTGACGTACTCCTGGGTGTGCTCGGGGTGGCCGACCCCGACGCCGAGCAAAAACCTTCCCGGGTGGTGAGTTTCGATGCGGCGGAACGACTCGGCGACGGCCGCGGCGGGCGCCGACCAGATGTTGACGATTCCGGTGGCCAGCTGCAGCGACGTGGTGCGCGCCAGGGCCGGTTCGACCCAGGACAACTCGGCGTCCGGCGAGCCGCCGATCCAGGCGGCGCCGTAGCCCAGCGATTCGATCCCCGCCGCCAACTCGGGTTCGATGGATCGCGTCGGCAGCCACACGCCGAACTGGCCCAGGTCGGGCTTGAGCGAAACTCCCTCGGTCATCCAGCTCCCCCTGCCGGTCGTCAGGACGGATTCAGTCCCAGTGGCCCCGCCAGTTCGGCCAGCGCCGAGACCAGGTTTTCATCCTTGGTCAGGACCTGCACCGGGACGTGATCGGCGCCGGCCTCGAGGTGCTCGGTGAGCCGCGCCGCGATCTGGTCCACGGTGCCATAGGCCACCACCGCGTCGACCAGCCGGTCGCTGCCCGGCCGGGCGACCTCGTCCTCGCCGAAACCCAGCCGCTTCCAGTTGTTTCGGTAGTTGGCGAGATTGAAATAGACGTCGAGCGCCTTACGGCCGACCGCCCGCGCCTTCTCGGCGTCGGTGGTCAGGATCGCCTTGTGCTCGGGGGCCAGGAACGCCGACGGGCCGATGATCTCGCGGGCCCGCGCGGTGTGTTCCGGCGTGGTCAGGTAGGGGTGTGCCCCGGCGGAGCGCTCCGCGGACAGCTTGAGCACGCGCGGCCCGAGCGCGGCGACGACCCGGCGGTTCGCGGGCACCCCGTAGTCGTCGAGCTGCTTCAGGTAGTCCACCAGGGCGTCGTAGGGCTTGCGGTATTCAGTGTGAGCCTCGGGATGGCCGACGCCGATGCCGAGCAGGAAGCGGCCCGGGTACGCCTTGTCTATGCGGTCGAAGGACTCGGCGACCGGCTTGGCGGCCGCGGTCCAGATGTTGACGATGCCGGTGCCCACCTGCAGCGTCGTCGTGGCTTCCAGGAGGGGTTCGACCCAGGACAGCTCGGCGGGAGGCGACCCGCCGACCCAGACGGCCCCGTAGCCCAGCGCCTCGATGTCCTTGGCCTGCTGGGGTGTGACGCCGCGTCCGAACGATCCGAACCGGCCGAGATCGGGCTTGCTTGCTGCATCGGTCATGGTCTTCCCAACCGGGCGCGGTGCGGCCCTATTCCAGTCCTATTCCGGGGTCGTGACGTTTTCTTCCGGGCCGTCGAGTTCGGGGGCGACGTCGGCGGCGGGCGGTTGCAGTGGCAGCAGCACGATGAATCGAGTGTCGCCGGGCGCCGATTCCACCCGCAGGTCCCCGCGATGCTTCTTGACCACGATGTTGAACGCCAGATCCAGGCCCAGACCGGTACCCTCGCCGAACGGCTTGGTGGTGAAGAACGGCTCGAAGATGTGCTCGCGCACGTCCTCGGGTATGCCCGGGCCGGTGTCGCAGATCTCGACGCGGGCCATGTGCTCGCCTTCCCGGCAGGTGCGGATGGTCAGCGTGCCGCCGGTATCGCGCATCGCGGCGATCGCGTTGTCGATGATGTTGGTCCACACTTGATTGAGATCACCCGGATAGCAAGGGATTTCGGGAAGCGACTGGTCGAAGTCCTTGACCACGGCGATGGCGTGCGAGTTTTTTCCGCCGTCCTTGGTCAGCCGGTCGGCGAACATCACCAGCGTGCTGCGCAGCAGTTCGTGCACGTTGGTCACCTGGAACGGCGCCCGATCCAGCTGCGAATACTGTTTGGCGTCGGCGACCAGGGCCGAAATCCGTTTGCTCGCTTCGAGGATCTGGTTCATCAGCAGTTCGCTCTCGATGGTGTAGTTGATCCACCGGATCGCCTGCTCCGCCGATGTCGACGCGAGCTCCTCGCTGACCGCGGAAATCCGCTCCAGCCAATCGGTGTCGATGCCGCCCTCGACGAACGTCGGCGCGATGTCCCAGCCGCCGTCGATGCCGTGGGCTTCCAGCCAGTCGCCGACGGCGTCCTCGCGGTCGGCGGTCTCCATCGCGCTCAGATGCTGCGAGGCGGACTTCGCGACCTGCTCGGCGACCCTCTCCTGCAGCCGGACCAAGGCGCTGAGCGCTTCGGGGGAGACGGTGCCGTCGGCGAGCATCGCCAGCTTGTGCCGCATGCTGGCCACCCGTTCGCGCAGATCCGACGCGGCCCGCGAGATCGCCGCGGCCGGGTTGTTGAGCTGGTGGGTCAGCCCGGCCGACAGCCGGCCCAGCGCCAGCAGCTTCTCCCGGTTGTCGATGATGCGGCGGGTCCGGTCGGTGCCGACGGCGATGCCGTCGAGCAGGTGGACGGCCATCGGGAACTGGTCGCGCATGAATTGGGCGAACACCGGGGCGTCCATCACGAAGAACCGCGACGGCCGGGTCACGTGCACCGAGGCGTCGTAGCTCTTCTGCTTGCCGCCGGTGAACGCCCGCCAGGCCCCGCAGTACACGCCGCGCTGCGAGGTGCGGTTGGTCTCGATGTCCTGGCCGCCGGAGAGCTTGGACATCATCAGCTCGCCCTCGATCAGCACGTAGAAGCAGGTCGCCGGTTCGCCTTCGACGCAGATCGGGCCCGGTTCGTAGGTTTCGATGTGGCCCGCCGCGCACAGCACCGCAAGCTGCTCGTCGGTGAGCGCCTCGAACAGAAACAGGCTGCGCAGCTCGTCGGGCTCGCACGGGACCTTGATCGATTCGGCGCCGGTCATGATTCGGCCAGGTAGCGGTGGACCAGCATCACGGCCATCGACCCTTCGCCGACGGCGGCCGCGACCCGCTTGGCCGACGTCGAGCGGACGTCGCCGGTGGCGAAGACCCCCGGCACGCTGGTTTCGAGCTGATGCGGCGGGCGGTCCAGCGTCCAGCCGCACACGTTGCGCAGGTCCGGGCCGGTCAGGATGAAACCGTGGTCGTCTCGGGCCAGCACCCCGTCCAGCCAGTCGGTGCGCGGGGCGGCCCCGATGAAGATGAACATCCGGCCGCAGGTGACGTCCTCGGTCTCGCCGGTCCGGTTGTTGACCAGGCTCAGCTGCTCGAGGTGGCCGTCGCCGGTGGCGCGCTGCACCTCGGTGCAGGTCAGCACGTTGATCTTGGGGTTGGCCTCGATCTGCTGGATCAGGTAGTAGGACATCGACGCCTCCAGGGAGGGGGCGCGCACCACGATGTTGACCGATTTGGCCGTGCGCGACAGGTACATGGCGGCCTGCCCGGCCGAGTTGGCCCCGCCGATCACGTAGACCTCTTCGTCTTCGCACTCCGCGGCGATGGAGACCGCCGCCCCGTAGTAGATGCCGCAGCCGGTCAGCTCGGCGCACCCTTCGGCGTCCAGCTGGCGGTAGGCGACGCCGGTGGCCAGGATGACCGCGTGCGCGTCGATCGAGCCGCCGTCGGCGAAGCGCACGGTGCGCTTGGACCCGTTCACCTCGAGGGCGGTCGCCTTGCGGGCGGTGATCAATTCGGCGCCGAACTTCTCGGCCTGGCGGCGGGCGCGGTCGGCCAGCTGGCCGCCCGAAACCCCGTCCGGGAAGCCCAGGTAGTTCTCGATGCGCGAGCTCTGCCCGGCCTGACCGCCCGTCGCGATGTGCTCGATGAGCACGGTGCGCAGGCCCTCGGAGGCGCCGTACACCGCGGCGGCCAGGCCCGCGGGCCCGCCGCCGACCACGATCAGGTCGTAGAACTCCTGCGACGGCGTGGTGGTCAGGCCCAGGGTCTCGGCCAGCTGCGTGTCCGTGGGTTCGACGAGGGTGTCGCCGCGCTGGGTGACCACCACCGGCAGCCGCAGGCCGTCCTCGCCCGCCGCGTTGAGCAGCCGCTCGCCGGCGGGCTCGTCGGCCATGAACCAGGTGTAGTAGAGGCCGTTGCGGGCCAGGAAGTCGCGCACCTGCCAGGACCGCGCCGACCAGCGGTGGCCGATCACCTTGGTGTGCGGGACGGGGTGCTCGGGGGCGGCCCGCCAGGCGTCCAGCAACCCGTCGATGACGGGGTAGAACTTCTCCTCGGGCGGGTCCCACGGCTTGAGCAGGTAGTGGTCCAGGTCGACGACGTTGATCGCGTCGATGGCGGCGTGCGTGTCGGCGTAGGCGGTCAGCAGCACGCGGCGCGCCGCCGGATACAGGTCCATCGCCTGCTCGAGGAACTCGATGCCGCTCATCTGCGGCATCCGGTAGTCGGCGATGAGCAGCGCGACCGTCTCGCCGCGCAGTTTGAGCTCCTTGAGGGTGCCCAGCGCGTCGGGCCCCGACTCCGCGCGCACGATCCGGTGGTCCTCGCCGTAATGACGACGCAGGTCGCGCGCGACCGCCCGCGAAACCGAGGGGTCGTCGTCGACGGTGAGCATGACGGGCTTGCGCTGGCTTGAGGGGTTGGTCATCGGCGTTAAGTATGCGCTCGTCAGCGGGCGTGTGGGAGGTCGAGCGGGCGGCCCGCCTTCCGCCGACAGCGATTTTGGTGGACGCCGATGACCAGGTATCGTGGAACGACGGTGCGGCATCCGCGCCGACTTTCGGTGTGTCCAGTCCTAGGAATTTCCTGTCACCGGCTCACGTTACAAGTCGGTGCGCCATGTCGCGCCGATCTGGGCGCAGACGCGAACGAGACTAAACGATGAGGATTGTTAACTAGTTATGGCCAAGAAAGACGGCGCCATCGAGGTCGAAGGCCGCGTGGTCGAGCCGCTGCCCAATGCGATGTTCCGCATTGAGCTGGAGAACGGTCACAAGGTGCTTGCCCACATCAGTGGCAAGATGCGGCAGCACTACATCCGCATCCTGCCCGAGGACCGGGTGGTGGTGGAGTTGTCTCCCTACGACCTGTCCCGGGGCCGCATCGTGTACCGGTACAAGTAACAAGCCCGATCAGAACAACCTACGAACGACACAGAACAGGATCGAACAGCCGTGAAGGTGAACCCGAGCGTCAAGCCAATCTGTGACAAGTGCAGGGTGATCCGTCGGCACGGGCGGGTCATGGTGATCTGCTCCGATCCGCGCCACAAGCAGCGCCAAGGCTGAGCCAGGCGCCCCGCGGTACCAACACAACTGAATGCAGACCTCCCAGCACCACTGAGCGAATACGTCGCTCATCCACGCCCGGACGGAGGCCGGGCCCCGGATAGATCGGGAACGGGCTGGGATCAGACCTCCGCCGAGAAAAAGAGGAAACGCCACCTATGGCTCGACTAGTAGGCGTCGATCTGCCGCGTGACAAGCGGATGGAGATCGCGCTGACGTACATCTTCGGCGTCGGCCGGACCCGTTCGAACGAGATTCTCGAAGCGACCGGGATCGACAAGAACCTGCGCACCAGGGACCTCACCGACGACCAGCTGACCCACCTGCGCGACTACATCGAAGCCAACCTGAAGGTGGAGGGTGACCTGCGCCGCGAGGTCCAGGCCGACATCCGCCGCAAGATCGAGATCGGCTGCTACCAGGGCCTGCGGCACCGCCGCGGCCTGCCGGTGCGCGGCCAGCGGACCAAGACCAACGCGCGCACCCGCAAGGGCCCCAAGCGCACCATCGCCGGCAAGAAGAAGGCCAGGTAACCCCCCATGCCACCAGCCAAGAAGGCAGCGTCCGCCCCCAAGAAGGGGCAGAAGACCCGTCGCCGGGAAAAGAAGAACGTCCCGCACGGCGCCGCCCACATCAAGAGCACGTTCAACAACACGATCGTGACGATCACCGACCCGCAGGGCAACGTCATCGCCTGGGCGTCGTCGGGTCACGTCGGGTTCAAGGGCTCGCGGAAGTCGACGCCGTTCGCCGCGCAGCTGGCCGCCGAGAACGCGGCCCGCAAGGCGCAGGAGCACGGCGTCAAGAAGGTCGACGTGTTCGTCAAGGGACCGGGCTCGGGCCGGGAGACCGCGATCCGGTCGCTGCAGGCCGCCGGACTGGAGGTCGGCGCGATCTCCGACGTCACCCCCCAGCCGCACAACGGCGTTCGCCCCCCGAAGCGCAGAAGGGTCTAGGAGATACTCATGGCTCGTTACACCGGACCCGTCACCCGCAAGTCGCGCCGGCTGCGCACCGACCTCGTCGGTGGCGACCAGGCGTTCGAGAAGCGCCCCTACCCGCCCGGCCAGCACGGCCGCGCGCGGATCAAGGAAAGCGAATACCTGCTGCAGCTGCAGGAGAAGCAGAAGGCCCGCTTCACCTACGGCGTGATGGAAAAGCAGTTCCGCCGCTACTACGAAGAGGCCGTGCGGCAGCCCGGCAAGACGGGTGAAGAGCTGCTGCGGATCCTGGAAAGCCGGCTCGACAACGTCGTCTACCGCGCCGGACTGGCGCGCACCCGCCGGATGGCACGCCAGCTGGTCAGCCACGGACACTTCAGCGTCAACGGCGTGCACGTCAACGTCCCCAGCTACCGGGTGTCGCAGTATGACATCATCGACGTGCGGGACTCCTCGCTGAACACCGTGCCGTTCCAGATCGCGCGGGAGACGGCGGGCGACCGGCCGATCCCGAGCTGGCTGCAGGTCGTGGGGGAGCGTCAGCGCATCCTCGTCCACCAGCTGCCCGAGCGGGCACAGATCGACGTCCCACTCACCGAGCAGCTCATCGTCGAGTTCTACTCGAAGTAAGTGACTTTCGGGCCGGCCGGCCCGAAAACCCAACGGCATCAAATAGCGGGTGCCGAGAAGGAGAAGAAGAAACACCATGCTGATCTCTCAGCGACCCACACTGTCGGAGGAAGTCCTCACCGACAACCGCTCCCAGTTCGTCATCGAGCCGCTGGAGCCCGGATTCGGTTACACCCTGGGCAATTCGCTGCGCCGGACGCTGCTGTCCTCGATTCCGGGTGCGGCCGTCACCAGCATCCGCATTGACGGCGTGCTGCACGAGTTCACCACCGTGCCCGGCGTCAAGGAAGACGTCACCGCGATCATCCTGAACCTCAAGAGCCTGGTGGTGTCCTCCGAGGAGGACGAGCCCGTCACGATGTACCTGCGCAAGCAGGGTCCGGGCGAGGTCACCGCGGGCGATATCGTGCCCCCCGCCGGTGTCACGGTGCACAACCCCGACCTGCACATCGCGACGCTGAACGACAAGGGCAAGCTCGAGGTCGAGCTGGTCGTCGAGCGGGGCCGTGGCTACGTGCCGGCCGTTCAGAACCGGGCTTCGGGCGCCGAAATCGGCCGCATCCCAGTCGATTCCATCTACTCGCCGGTGCTCAAGGTCACCTACAAGGTGGACGCCACCCGTGTCGAGCAGCGCACCGACTTCGACAAGCTGATCCTCGATGTCGAGACCAAGAGTTCGATCAACCCCCGCGATGCGCTGGCGTCCGCGGGCAAGACCCTGGTCGAATTGTTCGGTCTGGCACGCGAACTCAACGTCGAGGCCGAGGGCATCGAGATCGGGCCGTCGCCGGCGGAGGCCGACCACATCGCGTCGTTCGCGCTGCCGATCGACGACCTGGACCTGACGGTGCGGTCCTACAACTGCCTCAAGCGCGAGGGCGTGCACACCGTCGGCGAGCTGGTGTCGCGCACCGAGTCCGACCTGCTGGACATCCGCAACTTCGGTCAGAAGTCCATCGACGAGGTGAAGGTCAAGCTGCACCAGCTGGGCCTGTCGCTCAAGGACAGCCCGGCGAGCTTCGACCCCTCGCAGGTCGCGGGCTACGACGTCGCCACCGGCACCTGGTCCACCGAGGCCGCCTACGACGACCAGGACTACGCGGAAACCGAACAGCTCTAAAGGCCGTCCGGTGACGATGCGGCCGTGCAGCGGCAGCTGAGGAACCGGACACAACTGGCGAAAGTCCGTCCCGGTCCTACCTGATACGGGGACCGGCCCCAATTAGGAGAAGTCGCAATGCCCAAGCCCACCAAGGGTCCTCGCCTCGGCGGGTCGTCATCGCACCAGAAGGCCCTTCTGGCCAACCTGGCGACGTCGCTGTTCGAGCACGGCCGTATCAAGACGACCGAGCCCAAGGCGCGTGCGCTGCGGCCGTATGCGGAAAAGCTGATCACCCACGCGAAAAAGGGTGCGCTGCACAACCGTCGGGAGGTGCTGAAGAAGATCCGCGACAAGGACGTCGTGCACACCCTGTTCGAGGAGATCGGGCCGTTCTTCGCCGACCGCAACGGCGGCTACACCCGGATCATCAAGGTCGAGCCGCGCAAGGGCGACAACGCGCCCATGGCCGTGATCGAGCTGGTGCGGGAGAAGACGGTCACCTCCGAGGCCGATCGGGCCCGCCGGGTGAAGGCGTCCAAGAAGTCTGACGCTCCTGTCGCGGCGGCGGCGGCGCCTCAGGCCGCCGTCGAGCCTGAGGAAGCCGTCGGCCCGACGGCCGAGGAAGCCACCGCCGAGGCCTCGGAGACCAAGCCCGAGACCCAGGCCTCCGAGGCCTCAGACGAGCCGACCAAGGCCCAGGCCGAAGCCGAAGACAAGGCCGACAAGGCCGTGGCCGCGAGGGCCGAAGCCGAGGCCGCCGAGAAGGCGAACGACGAGGCTGACGAGAGTTAGCAAGGACGTCCGTCTGCGGCTCGATATCGCCTACGACGGAACAAATTTCGCAGGCTGGGCCACTCAGACCGGCCAGCGTACCGTGGCCGGGGCTCTCGACGAGGCGCTGACGACCATCTTCCGCACACCCGTGCGGCTGCGGGCGGCGGGACGCACCGATGCCGGAGTCCACGCCACCGGGCAGGTGGCCCATGTCGACGTGCCCGCGGCGGCCCTGCCGAACGCGTACTCGCGTGCACCGCACGTCGGTGAGGCGGAGTTTCTGCCTTTGCTGCGCCGGCTGGGCCGGTTCCTGCCCACCGACGTCCGGGTCGTCGACATCGTCCGCGCCCCTGCGGGTTTCGACGCCCGATTCTCGGCGCTGCGGCGTCACTACGTGTACCGGCTGTCGACGGCGCCGTGGGGTGTGGATCCGCAGCAGGCCCGCTACGTCACCGCCTGGCCGCGCCCCCTGGACGTCGAGGCCATGGCCACCGCCTCGCGGGACCTGTTGGGATTGCACGACTTCGCCGCGTTCTGCCGTCACCGCGAGAACGCCACCACCATCCGCGACCTGCAGCGGCTGGAGTGGACGCGCGAGGGTGACCTGATCACCGCGCGGGTCAGCGCCGACGCGTTCTGCTGGTCGATGGTGCGCTCCCTGGTCGGGGCGCTGCTGGCCGTCGGCGAACACCGCCGTCCCGTCTCCTGGTGCCGTGAACTGCTCAGCGCCACAGCCCGATCCAACGACTACGCGACCGCCCCGGCGCACGGGCTGACACTGGTCGGCGTCGACTACCCGCCCGACGACCAGCTGGCCGCCCGCAACCTCATCACCAGGGACGTGCGCTCGCGCTAGACCCTCGCCGCGGCGAAACTCGCGGCCTTGTTGGTCAATCCGGGCACGTAGCTCAAATGCGACGCCCACCGCAGGCCGCCCGAACAGATCGGGTCGCCCGGGTTGCACAGGTCGATGGTCTTGCCCTCGAAATTCGGGCTCAGCGCGCTCATCAGGTTTCCCGCCCGGCCGGACGGATTCCCGAAGAGAGCGACGGCGGCGACGTGATCGGCGGCCGCCGGCGGCAACGGCCTGCGAAACCCGAAGCCGGACACCGGTGCGGCCGTGACGATGTCGATGACGGCGGCCCCCTGCGAGTAGCCACCCAGCACCAGCTTGGTGTTGGGGCAGTTCACCGCCATGCGCTGGATGTGGCTGCTCGCGTCGTTGGCGCCGTCCGCGGCGGCCAGGAAGTCCTTGTCGGCGGGATAGTTCACGCCATATGCGCCAACGCTTTTACGGGTCTGCTCGCGCAACGAGTTGACGAACGCCCCGCCCACCTTCCCGACACCGGGCGCCTCATCCGTTCCCCGGGCAAACACCACTTCAACGCCGGGGCAGGACGCCGATGCACGGGGAACCAATTGCGGGGCAACCAATAACGCTGCCCCCGCGAGCAATCCGACGCCCAGCCCTAAAGGGATAAGCCTCACACAGAGATGTTAAGCGCGCGTTGATAACCCGCCGGTAACGATTTAGACGAGAGGTGCTTGCGGTACGGACGTGACCGGCCCGGGCGCGAGCGGCGCGGGCGCCGGGGCGGTGCCGGTGCCGCCGTGGATCGAGGGGCCCGACCCGGGCGGGGTCTGCCCGTACACCGGCGTCTGCTGGCCGTACCCGGGCTGGCCCGGAACCTGCGGGCCGGCGCCGGGGAACGACGGGCCGTACCCGGGCACCGACTGGCCGGCGCCGACGAGCCGGGACGCGACGAACGCCGCGGCCTGGGTGGTGTAGACGGGGACGTAGCCCTCGGTGTGCCCACTCCACTCGTTGCCGGGGCCCGCGTGGCAGATCGGGTCGTTGGGGTTGCACAGGTCGATGGCCTTGGAGCCCAGCAGCTTGCTCTGGCTGGGCAACGTGCCGCCGGCGCGGTCGGCCACGTCGCCG
The DNA here is from genome assembly GCF_035918355.1 of Mycobacterium sp. 3-98. Lineage (NCBI taxonomy): Bacteria > Bacillati > Actinomycetota > Actinomycetes > Mycobacteriales > Mycobacteriaceae > Mycobacterium > Mycobacterium sp. 3-98. Next base: position 1,381,578 of record NZ_CP142360.1, read on the forward strand.
AAGGTGGCGACGGCCGCGATGTTGTCGGCGTACTGCGGCGGCAGCGAGTTGCCCCAGTTGATTCCGCCGATGGGCACGCCGGCCACGATGTCCATCACCGAGGCGCCCTGCGAGTAGCCGCCCAGCACGATCTTGGTGCTCGGGCACTTCTCCACGCTCTTCTTCACGCGGTCGATGGTGTCGTTGGCGCCGTCACCGCCGTGCAGCTGCAGCTTGCTGGCGGCGTAGTTCACGCCGTAGGGCAGGATGTTCAGCCCGCCCGTCTGCTGACGCAGCGAGTCCACGAAGGCATCGCCAACCCGGCCCAGGCCGGGGGGCTCGTTGGTGCCGCGGGCGAAGATGACCTCGACGTCCGGGCAGTCATCGGCGGAGGCGACCGGCGTCGCAGCCGGTGCGGCGAGGAGGCCGGCGGCGGTCACCAGGGCCGAAGCGCCCAGGCCGACGAGGCGAGCTGCACGGTGAGTTTTCACCGGGCAATTTTACCCAATTTCGGCCGGGGCGAAACTCCTGCGACCTGTGGATAAGCGCTCCGGCGGGGCCGTTCGGCGGCCTACCGTGGGCCCAGACGGATTTCGCAGGGTGGGGGGATCAGTGCCGCGTCAGCCGACCACGTGGCTGCGCGTCAGCGCTCACCGATACCTCGTGCGCCGCACCGAATGCGCGTTGCTGGGCGAGGCGATATACCCGACCGGTCCCCGGGCGCGGATGCCGTCGGCATCGCTGGCAGCCGGCTGTGTGGTCACGGTCCTCGCACTGGCGGGCTGTGCGCTGCTGGGTTTGCTGAGCCCGCACGTCGCGTTGGATCGGGCGCAGATCGTGATGTCCCGGGACTCGGGTGCGCTGTTCGTTCGAGTGGGCGATGTCTGGCATCCGGTGCCGAACCTGGCCTCCGCGCGGCTCATCGCGGGGAGCGCCGCCGATCCGCAGCCGATCCGCGAGGCCGACCTGGAGCGCGCCAAACGCGGCCCGCTGCTGGGCATCCCGGGTGCACCGCAATTCGTCGGCAGGCCCCTGCCCGCGCAGGAACTGGCCTTCTCGATGTGCGACAGCGATGACGCCAGCAGCACGACGGTCGTCGTCGGCCCCGTCGCCGACAACGGGGTCACCCGCATGCCCCCCGGGCAGGCCGTCCTTGCCGCGGTCTCCTCGGGTTCGCCGGCCTATCTGCTCTACGACGGGCACCGGGCCATCGTGGACCTGGAAGACGCGGCCGTCGTGCGGGCGCTCCGACTCGAGGGCCACGCGCCGCGGCTCGTCTCGCAAGCGTTGCTGAACGCCATGCCCGAGGCGCCGCCGATCTCGGCGCCCCGCATCCGCGGCCTCGGGGGCGCCGCGCCCGGGCTGCCGGGGTTTCGCGTCGGCAGTGTGCTTCGCGTCACACGCGCCGACGGTGACGAGTATTACGCGGTGCTGGCCGACGGCGTGCAGCGGATCGGCCAGGTCGCCGCCGACCTGATGCGCTTTGGCAGCTCCCAGGGCACGGTCAGTCCCATCACCGTCGCGCCCGCGGCGATCCGGGCCGCGCCCGTCGTCGCCGAGCTGCCCGTGGCCGGTTTCCCCGACCGGGCGCCGACGCTGCCGGAGGCCGCCGGCACGTTATGCGCCAGCTGGGCGGGCGGGCGAGCGGGGGTGGCTTTGCTGGCGGGGGGCCGGCTGCCCGTGCCGCCCGGTCAGGCGGCGGTGACGCTGGCGCAGGCGGACGGCCGGGGCCCCGCGCTGGATGCCGCGTACGTGCCGACCGGCCGCAGCGCCTACGTGCGGGCGGGCGACAAAGCCGGCACCCGCTACCTGATCGTCGACACCGGGGTGCGATTCGCCATCCCCGACGACGACGCCGCGCACGATCTCGGCCTCTCCGAGCCGACCCCGGCGCCCTGGCCGATCCTCACGCTCTTGCCGGCGGGACCGGAGCTGAGCAGACGCGGCGCGTCAATCGCCCGGGACGCGGTCGCGGGCTCCCCGTAACCGGCTTCTGACCGCTCCGGCGGCGAGCGCGACCGTCAGCGCGACGAGGCAAACCGCGGCGCCGCGCACCGCGGTGTCCCGGGCGCGGGTATCGCGCGATCGGGTCGTCGGCGGCGACACGGCGGCCGGCGCCGCGGCAGGCGGCGGCTTGGGAGTGGTGGCGGGCGGGCCCGTCCCGGTGCTGACCGCGGCGAGCGGATCGATGGTGCCGTTGCCGACGAGCGGATCCCACCCCGCGGGCGGATGATGCGCGGTCGACTCGATGCGCTGCATCACCTGCCGCGCGGTCAGCGCCGGGAAGCGGGCCCGGATGAGAGCGGCCAGACCGCTCACCACCGGGGCGGCATAACTCGTGCCCGACACCGGATCCGGCGCGAGGGAGGCCACGGCCTCGCCGGGCGCGGCGACATCGACCCAAGGTCCGGCAAGGCTGAAACCCGAGGGAGCCCCTTCGGCGTTCACCGAACCGACGGTCAGCACGTAGTCGTCGTACCACGCGGGACTGACCGCGACCGTGATGGTCTGCCAGGTGGCGTCCGGTCGCTGCGGCGGGCACTGCGCGGCGCCGCCGGTATTCCCCGCCGCCGCAACCACGACGGCATTCTTGACGTCGACGGCGTAGGCCAGCGCGGCGCCCAGCGCGCGGTCGTCGAGCGCGGCGGCCACCGGAACGCACGCCACCGAGGAAATGTTGATCACCGACGCGCCCAGATCCGCTGCCGTCCGAACGGCTTTCGCCATGGTGTCGACGTCACCCACCCCTGAGCGGAACCGGTCGGTGGCGGGCGCGAACTTCGCGCTGGACTGCCGAATGCTGATCAACGTGGCCTCCGGAGCGATCCCGCTGAAGCCGTCCGACTTGGAATCCGCCGCGGCCGCAATGATTCCCGCGACCAGCGTGCCGTGCGCGTCGCAGTCCTGCGTGCCGTCGCCGGTCGACACGTAGTCACCCCCGGGCACCACGTCGGGCAGCCGGCGGTGCCGCGAGACCCCGGTGTCGATCACCGCGATCCGTTGTCCGGCGCCGCGGGTGAGGCGCCACACCTCCGAGAGATCGAACGCCCCGGGCGGCTGGTTACGGCCCGGCCTCGAGTCGCGCGTCAGCGCCGCGCAGACCTCGCGCTGCACGGTCGGCCGCGTCGGCGCGGGCAAGGCGGGCTGGGGCAGCCACTTGTCGTCGATGCCGGGTGGCGAAACCGCCTGCGCCGGCGGCGTTCCGAACGCGGCGAGCATCGTCAGCGCCGACACCGCGAACACGCGCCCAACGTGCGAGTTCCTCACGTGAGATGCAATCCCCGGACCGCGCCGTAGAGCCCGCTGATCCAGCAGGCCAGCGGGACCAGTGCCGACCACGCCAGCCACTCGAGCACTTCGACACATCGGAGCGCGACGGGCGAGGAGGGTGTCGCGGCAAACCCGAGGTACATCGCGGCGGCGGCCAGCGCCGTCGCCGCCGCGAGGAGCGGTCCGGGCATCTGCATGCGCAGTACCGTGACGCCGAAGGTCGTTGCCGCGATGAGGGTTCCGCCGACGGCAAAGCTCAGCAGCCCGGCGCCTGCGCCGGACCTGCAGCGCAGCAGGAACAGGGCGGCGGTGACGGTCCCGAACGCCATGCAGGACAGCCGCGGTGCGCCGGCGAGCACGGTGAGAGCGGCGCCGACGCCGGCCGACGACGACAGCCCCGCGCGCAGGCTCACCAACCACCGGTCGGCGCGGATCGCTTGCGCGGGCACCCGCGAGTCACTCGGGCCGGGGACAGCGAAGTCCGCCGTCGCAAATCGGGGCGACAACCCCGCCAGCGCAATGGACATGCGCGGCGCCGCCCCGAGCAGACCGAGCGACAGGACCGCGGATGCCGACGCGATGACATGCACAGGCGCGGCGGTGATCGCGCCCACCAGCGCCGCCGCGGCGACGGCCGCCGCGAAGCACGCCGCCGCCGTCAACGCGACGACGCCGCAGCCCGACAGCCGCATCGCCAGCACGGCGGTGACGGCCGCCGCCGCCGCGGCCAGCAACACGTTGGAAACGCTTGGGCCACCGGGCACCATCACAAACCCGGCCACCGCCGCGAAGACGATGGCGATCACGCTCAGCGCCAGCCCGGCGATCGGGTCTCGGTAGGCCCGGTGCGCGACCGCGGCAAGCCCGAGCGCGACGAGGGCGGCCGATCCCAAAGCGGCGCCCGTCATCCCTTCGTCTCGAGGGTGGCTGTCGCTGAAGGTGTTTCGGACCAAAGCCAGCCCGCCAACCGCCGTCAGGACGACGGCCGCAGTCGCTCCGCAGAGCCGGGTGACCCGCCGGGTTGCGGCACCGCCACGCAACCGAGCGGGCCCCTCCAGCGTGGCCGCCACCTCCCGCGCGATGTCGACGTAACGCGGCGCGGGTAACGGCACGGAGGGTGTGCTCAGCACCAAGACCGCGCCGTCGCCGATGCGGTTCTGCGCCAACGTCGTCGACGGGTTCAGCGCGGACGCGCCGGGGATCGACACCTGGTAGCGCACCGCCTCCTGGTCGGCGGGACGGACCCCGAGGGCGTCGATGAGCGACGGAATCAACACCGCGACAGGCACTCCGGCGGGCAGCACCAGATCGGCGACGGCGGTGCCCCAATGAACGCGGACCCGGCACAGCCCGGTATCGGATGCAGCCAACGGCGGTCCCTTCGGTCGGATCCTGGCGAACATAGCCGGGTTTCGACGTCCCGGCATCCGGCTGTCCACAGGTGACTTGTCGCCGTTTTCGGTGCTCCCTACCGTCGTCGAACTGGAGGCGATGCGATGACCGAGATGTTGGTGCCCGAGGCACAACAGGCGCCAATCGTGGTCGAGGCGCCACCGGACCTGCCGCCACCGGCGGGGCCCGGCCTGCTGCCCCGCCTGCTGCCGGTGGCTATCTCCGTGGTGAGCATCGGCATCATGGCCGCCGCGTTCGCGTCGGGGACCGCCATGGCCCGCACCCCCGTGTTCCTGGCCTTCCCGCTGATGATGCTGGTCTCGGCCCTGGCGTCCGGGCTGACCGGCCGGGCCCACCGGCGCGGCGATGGCATCGATGCCGACCGCGGACGGTATCTCGACTACCTGAGTCGGCTCAGTCAATCCGTATCCGAGGTCGCTATGGCGCAGCGCGCGTGCGCCATTCGGCGTCATCCCCATCCCGACACACTGTGGACGTTGATCGGCGGCGCTCGGATGTGGCAGCGCGGACCGGGCGACGCGGACTTCTGCGTCGTGCGGCTGGGCACGGGACCTCAGCCGCTCGCCCGTCGTTTGGTGGCGCCGGAGCTCGCCGCCGAGGAGCTTCGCGATCCGGTCACCGACACGGCGTTGCGCCGGTTCCTCCACGCATATTCGACAGTCGTTGCGCCGGTACCGATCGACCTGCGGGACGGATCGCTGGTGACGATCGACGGCGACGCGAGGGCCGCGCGTGGCTTGCTACGCGCGATGATCTGCCAGCTCGCCGTGCAGCATGCGCCCGATCAGGTGCGGATCGCCGCCGCGGTCAGCGAGCCGCATCGCGCCCACTGGGAATGGCTGAAATGGTTGCCGCACAACCAACATCCCGGCGATTCCGACGCGGCCGGTCCGGTGCGGATGGTCTATTCGGATGCCGCGCAGGCGCAGGGCGCGCTCGCGGGCGTTGCGGCGACCCGGGTGGTGGTGGTCGCCGAGCTGGACGAGGGTCCCACCGCGCTCGGCGGCGCCACCACCATCGCGATCGGCGGCGGCAATGACGGTGCGCCGCTGACGATCCGGCGCTCCGGCGAGGCCGCGCCGGTTTCTTGCCCCGACCGGATGGAGCCCGTCGACGCGCTGGTGTGCGCCCTCCGGCTGGCCGGTCATCGGGGGAGAGCGGGGGGCGGTGATCCCGGTTGGCCCGGATTGGTCGGTCTGCGCGACGTGCATCGTTTCGACCCGGCGACGCTATGGCGCGGCCAGGCGCGCCGCGACCGCCTGCGCGTCCCCATCGGCACCACCATGCAGGGCGCACCGCTCGAGCTGGACATCAAAGAGCCGGCCGAGGGCGGGATGGGCCCGCATGGGCTCTGCATCGGTGCAACCGGGTCGGGAAAATCGGAGCTGTTGCGGACCATCGCGCTGGGCATGATGGTCCGTAACTCCCCGCTGACGCTCAACCTGTTGCTCATCGACTTCAAGGGCGGGGCAACCTTTCTCGACTATGCGCGAGCGCCACACGTGGCCGCCGTGATCACCAACCTGGCCGACGACGCGCCGCTGGTGAGCCGCATGCGCGACGCGCTGGCCGGCGAGATGAATCGTCGCCAGCAGCTGCTGCGCACGGCGGGCTGCGTCAGCGTCGAGGCCTACGAAGGCGCGCGCCGCAGCGGCGACCCGCCTGAGCCGCTGCCGGCCCTGCCGACGCTGTTCATAATCGTCGACGAGTTCTCCGAATTGCTCAGCCAGCAACCAGATTTCGCCGACACCTTCGTGGCGATCGGTCGTCTCGGCCGATCCCTGGGCATGCACCTGCTGCTGGCCAGCCAGCGCCTCGACGAGGGACGGCTACGCGGGCTCGAGGCCCACCTGTCGTACCGCCTGTGCCTGAAGACCCTGTCCGCCGCCGAATCCCGCACGGTGCTGGGCAATCTCGATGCGTACGAGCTGCCCGCCGCGCCCGGCGCCGGCTTCCTGCGGATCGGCGGCGGCGAACCGATTCGCTTCCAGGCCGCCTCGGTTTCGGGACCGCTGCGGACGGACGCTTCCCCGGATAAGGCCCCCGCCGCGGCGCGCTCGACCCAGGCGTTCACGACCCGCGTCACCGGCGCGGTCCGTCGCACCCACCGGGCGAACATGACTTCCCCGCCGGCCATCTACCATGCGGTCCTGGACCGGCTGCGCGGCCAGGGGCCGCCCGCGCACCGGGTTTGGCTGCCCCCGCTGGGGCCGGCGCCGCAGCTGCACACCCTGCTGCACAGCGCGGAGCCCACGCCGGCCGGCCTGACCGCCGTCCCCATCGGCCTTGTCGACCGCCCCTTCGAACAGCGCCGAACGCCACTGATGATCGACCTGTCCGGGGCCGCCGGCAACGCGGCGATCGTCGGGGGGCCCCAATCCGGCAAGTCGACGGCGCTGCGCACACTCATCACCGCCCTGGCGGCCACGCACGACGCGAGCCAGGTGCAGTTCTACTGCTTGGATTTCGGTGGCGGGACGCTGTCGTCGGTGCGGTCGTTGCCGCACGTCGGTGCGGTCGCCGGCAGGGCCGAGTCCCGACTCGTCGGGCGGATCGTCGCCGAATGCGAGTCGGTCGTGCGGCGGCGTGAAGCCATATTCGGTGAGCACGCGATCGGCTCGATCGCCGACTATCGCCGGCGGGCCGCAGCCGGCGTCGCCAACGATGATCCGTTCGGCGACGTCTTCCTCGTCATCGACGGCTGGGCAACCGTGCGCCAGGAATTCGAGGCGCTGGAGGCCTCGATCACCGCCCTTGCGACCCATGGGCTTTCGTTCGGTGTGCACGTGGTGTTGTCGGCGTCGCGCTGGGCCGACGTCAGGCCGTCGCTGCGGGATCAGCTCGGCACCCGCGTCGAGTTGCGGCTCGGCGATCCCGCCGACTCCGAACTGGACCGCAAGGCCGCCGCGCACGTCCCGCACGACAGCCCGGGACGGGGGCTGTCCCGGGACGGCCTGCACATGGTGGTCGCAAGGCCCGTCGCCGAGGTGCTCGCCGGTCACTCGGTTGCGCCGCCGATACCGCTCTTGCCCGATCACGTGGACCGCGAGACCTTGGTGCGCGGGTCGGGAGCCGAGCTTCGCGCCCAAGTGCTGCTCGGCCTGCGAGAGCGCGAACTATGCCCGGCGGCAATAGATTTCGACGGTCAGCCGCATCTGGTGATCCTCGGCGACAGCGCGTGCGGGAAGACGGCGACGCTGCGTACCTTGTGCCGTGAGCTGGTCCGGACGAAGACCGCCGCGCAAGCACAGCTGTTGATCGTCGACTTCCGGCGCACGCTGCTCGGCGTTGTCGAGTCGGAGCATCTCCGCGGGTATGCGATGTCGCCGGCCGCGTTGGCCGCGCTGCTGCCCGACGTGCTCGCCCTGCTGAGCGCACGAATGCCGCCGCCCGACGCGAGCCAGGCCGAGTTGCGCAGCCGCTCGTGGTGGTCCGGGCCGCAGATCTACGTCGTGGTCGACGACTACGACCTGGTCGCCACGCCGACGGGAAATCCGCTGGGACCGATCGCCGAATTCCTGCCCTACGCACAAGATTTGGGATTGCACCTCGTCGTCGCCCGGCGCGGCGCCGGGGCGGAGCGCGCGATGTTCGAGCCGGTGCTCGCGGGTCTGCGTGACCTCGGTTGCATGTCGCTGATGATGAGCGGATCTCCCAGCGAGGGCGCGCCGTTCGGCCGCGCTCGGCCGGCGCAATTGCCGCCGGGCCGCGGCTTGCTGACCAACCGTACCGGCGACGAAGACCTCGTCCAGGTGGCTTGGAGCCCGCCGTGAGCGAACACCGTCCGATCATCGAGGCCGGGCCGGGCACTATCCGCCGGTTATGTTGTGGCACAGGACCGATCGACGAGGGCGAGACGGCCGACGTCATCCGGTCCGCCCTGGACGCGATAGACGACCGCGTCGCGCTGGTGGGGGAGCGGCCGGTAACCGTCGACGCGTTGTGGGAGGCCGCGCTGCGGGCGGCAACCTGCGGAACCGCCGACGGCATGGTCGTCGTGCACCCGTCCTGGTGGTCCTCCTCGCGCGTGGGCGTGGTGACCGCGGCCGCCGCGAGGGTGGCCGGCGCGGTGCGGACGCGCCCGCGATCATGGCTGCTGACGCGGGCGTCTCGCGCGGAACCGACGGTGGCGGTGGAAATCGCCGAGCGGCTGGTGGCGGTCACCGCGAGCGAGATCACCGCCGTACCGCGCAACGCCGATCCGCAATCCGTCGCCGAAGCCGTCGCGGCCGTCATCGCCGGCGCGGCCCCCGCGGCGGTGGTGATCGACACGCCGAGCACGGTCGCCGGGGCGTCGGCGCTGGCGGCGTCGATCATCCACGGGCTACGCGGGAGCGGGCCGTCGGCACCAAGTGTGCTGGAAATCAACCATATTCGCTTCACCCGGCTTGCGCGGGCGTCCTTCCCGGTGCGCCCGCTGCCGTCGGGGGCGCGTCCCACCGCCCGCCCGTCGCGGGTGCGGGCCCTGGGCACACTGGGGGCCGCCGCCATCGTCGTCGCCGCGGCGGCGCCGGCTGCGATGGCGCCGGACCGGCGTGGCGTAGTGCCCCCGACGCGAGTAGAGGCCACGCCCACGACGTTTTTGGTGGAAGGCCGGGTGGCGCTGTCGGTCCCGGCGACATGGCCGGCGCGACGGGTGGTCACCGGGCCGGGCTCGGCGCGGGTCCAGGTCACGTCTCCGGCCGATCCCGAGGTCGCGCTGCACATCACCCAGTCGCCGGTGGCCGGCGAGACGCTCAGCGGCACCGCCGAACGGTTGAAACGCGCGATCGACGTCGAGCCCGCCGGGCTGTTCGTCGACTTCAACCCGTCCGGTACCAGCGCGGGCCGGTCGGCGGTGACCTACCGCGAGGTGCGCCCGGGTCATGAGGTGCGCTGGACGGTGCTGCTCGACGGCCCCCTGCGGATCAGCGTCGGATGCCAGAGCAGACCCGGCGACGAGGGCGGGGTCCGCGATGCGTGCGAGCAGGCGGTCAGATCCGCCCACGCGATCGGATGACAATTCGTGGAACCGAACGATCCCCGTCACGGTCGTAATAGGTATGGCTGCACCAAACCCACTGAGCGCCGACGTCGACCTGATGCGGTCGGTGGCGGGCACCACCGACGCGCGCAACGAGGAAATCAGGGCAATGTTGCAGGCGTTCATCGGCCGGATGGGCGGCGTGCCGCCGTCGGCGTGGGGCGGGCCGGCGGCCACGCGCTTCAAAGACGTGATCGATCGCTGGAACGCCGAGTCGGTGCGGCTCTACCACGCCCTACACGCCATCGCCGACACCATTCGGCAGAACGCGGCCACCCTGCAGGAGGCCGGCCAAAGCCACGCCGACCGCATCGCCGCCGCCGGCGGAAACCTGTGAGGAGGAAAGATCCCGTGGATTCGGTGTTGTCCTACAACTTCGGTGAAATTGAATACTCGGTGCGCCAGGAAATTCACTCGACATCGGCCCGCTTCAATGCCGCGCTCGACGAGCTGAGAGCACACATCGCGCCCTTGCAGCAGCTGTGGACCAGCGAAGCGGCCGCCGCCTACCAGGCCGAGCAGCTGAAATGGCACCAGTCGGCGACCGCGCTCAACGAGATGCTGGCCGCGCTCGGAAACGCGGTCCGCGACGGCGCGGACGAGGTGGCCAACGCCGACCGCCGCGCCGCCGGCGTGTGGGCGCGGTAGCGGCCGACGAGACACCGCGCGGTCTGGCCGCGCGTGAGACTGTGTGGTCCTGACGGGGGAGAGCCGTCGGGGCCACACAGTCATTTTGACCTGCGGGGATGGCGGTCGGTAAGCTGCTCCGTTGGCGTGCGGGACGCCAGGGCCTCGGGTCAACGTCGGTCGCCGAGACCAAGCCCTTACCGCGGACGCCTGACCGGCACCCGGTCACACCGGGATCCACAGCCTCGGAACAGAGGCTCGCAGAGAAAGAGTGGTAAGCGCTGTGCCTACGTACACGCCAAAGGCGGGTGACACCACGAGGTCGTGGCACGTCATCGACGCCACGGACGTGGTGCTTGGCCGCCTTGCCGTCGCGGCAGCCAACCTGCTGCGCGGCAAGCACAAGCCGACGTTCACCCCCAACGTCGACGGCGGTGACTTCGTCATCGTCATCAACGCCGACAAGGTCGCCTTCAGCGGCCAGAAGCTGGACAAGAAGCTGGCGTACCGCCACTCGGGGTACCCCGGCGGTCTGAGCAGCCGCACCATCCGCGAGCTGATGGCCAAGCACCCCGACCGCGTCGTGGAGGACGCGATCGTCGGCATGCTGCCCAAGAACAAGCTCGCCCGGCAGATCGCGCGCAAGCTGCACGTCTACGCCGGCCCGACGCACCCCCACGTCGCACAGCAGCCCGTTCCGTACGAGATCAAGCAGGTGGCCCAGTGACCGAAACGACCGAGGGCCTGGAGAACCCAGAGAACCCGGACAACCCAGAGACCGCAGAGGAAACAGTGGCCGCCGCCGAGGTGACCGAAGCCCCGGTCGAGGCCTCGGAGCCCGCCGACGTCGCCGCGCCCGCCGAGCCCTACGTGTTCGAACGGCCCATCCAGACCGTCGGCCGCCGCAAGGAGGCCGTGGTGCGGGTGCGCCTGGTGCCCGGCACCGGCCAATTCAACCTGAACGGCCGCACCCTGGAGGGCTACTTCCCCAACAAGGTGCACCAGCAGCTCATCAAGGCCCCGCTGGTCACCGTGGACCGGGTGGAGAGCTTCGACGTCTACGCCCACCTGCACGGCGGCGGCCCCTCGGGGCAGGCCGGCGCGCTGCGCCTGGGCATCGCGCGGGCGCTCATCGTGGCCTCGCCGGACGACCGTCCCGCGCTGAAGAAGGCCGGGTTCCTCACCCGTGACCCGCGCGCCACCGAGCGCAAGAAGTACGGCCTGAAGAAGGCCCGCAAGGCGCCTCAGTACAGCAAGCGCTGATCAGCCGTCGCTTTCCGGCCACAACTTGGCATCGCGGTGCACAAGTTGTGGCCGGTTGCGGCGTGTCTGCGCCCACCCGCGCCTGGTTTCGGCCACAAAGGAACGGGCACGTTAGGTGCTAGCCCGACAACTGTGAGAGGTTTGTTCGCATGGGTCGACTATTCGGCACCGACGGTGTCCGTGGGGTCGCCAACCGCGAGTTGACCGCCGAGCTGGCGCTGGCGCTGGGTTCCGCGGCGGCGCGGCGTCTGGCGAGCGCGTCGGCGCCGGGCCGCCGCGTCGCGGTGATCGGCCGCGATCCGCGGGCCAGCGGCGAGATGCTGGAGGCTGCGGTGATCGCCGGGCTGACCAGCCAGGGCGTCGACGCGCTGCGGGTGGGGGTGCTGCCCACCCCCGCGGTGGCCTACCTGACCGGCGCCTACGACGCCGACTTCGGGGTGATGATCTCCGCCTCCCACAACCCGATGCCCGACAACGGCATCAAGATCTTCGGGCCCGGCGGCCGCAAGCTCGACGACGGCACCGAGGACCAGATCGAAGCCCTCGTCGGGGATCCGGGGCCGCGCCCGGTCGGAACCGGCATCGGCCGGGTCGTCGACGCCGAGGACGCGGCCGACCGCTACCTGCGTCACCTGAGCAAGGCCAGCACGCTGCGCCTCGACGGGCTGACCGTGGTGGTGGACTGCGCCCACGGCGCGGCCTCGGCGGTGGGCCCGCGCGCGTACCGCGCGGCCGGCGCGAGGGTGATCGCGATCAACGCCGAACCCAACGGGCTCAACATCAACGACAACTGCGGCTCCACGCACCTGGATTCGCTGCGCGCGGCGGTCGTCGCGCACCGCGCCGACCTGGGCCTGGCGCACGACGGGGACGCCGACCGGTGCCTGGCCATCGACGCCGACGGCAACCTCGTCGACGGCGACCACATCATGGTGGTGCTCGCGCTGGCCATGCACGAGGCCGGCGAACTGTCCTCGCGGACGCTGGTGACCACCGTGATGAGCAACCTGGGGTTGCATCTGGCCATGCGTTCGGCCGGAATCACGGTGCGCACCACCGGCGTCGGCGATCGCTACGTCGTGGAGGAACTGCGGGCCGGCGACTACAGCCTGGGCGGCGAGCAGTCCGGGCACATCGTGATGCCCGCGCTGGGCTCGACCGGCGACGGCATCGTCACCGGGCTGCGGCTGATGAACCGCATGGCGCAGACCGGCTCGTCGCTGGCGCATTTGGCCTCGGCCATGCAGACGCTGCCGCAGGTGCTGATCAACGTCACGGTCGCCGACAAGGCCACGGCCGCCGCCGCGCCGTCGGTGCAGTCCGCGGTCGGGCAAGCCGAGGCCGAGCTGGGCGACACCGGTCGAATCCTGTTGCGCCCGTCGGGAACTGAGCCCATGATCCGCGTGATGGTGGAGGCCCCCGAAAAGGAGATCGCTGCGCGGATCGCCACCCGGGTCGCCGAAGCGGTCAGCGCCGCGCACTGATCCCGCAGCGCCGGGAACCCCGACACGCCTACCGGCGTCGGATTAGGCATGAAATTCGTTGGGGGAACACGGCCTGTCGCCGCCGCCCGCGCCCAGATCGACGCGTCGGCCACGCACCGGGTCGCTAACCAATTCGCCATGGCCGCGGAATTTCTCGACCGCGCGGTCAGCGATCACCTGGCCAGGCTGGCCTTCGGCGGGGCCTGCGCCGGGCGGGCGCACGCCGCGCGCGGCGACGCGCTTCGCGTCGAGTTGGGGCGCCTGACGCAGCAGGTGACGCAGTGGTCGCGCGCGTCCAGCGAGATCGCCGCCGCCCTGCGGTCCAGCGCGCAGCGCTACGCCGACGCCGAACTGTATGCCGCGGCGCGGATCGCGTAGCTCGTGGCCGACCGGTTGGACGTGGACGCGCGCCTCGCCGAGGGCCGGGTTGCCGTCGAGCACACCCAGACCTACGTGCTGGCGTCCCACGCGCTCGGCTACCAACATCCCGACCTGACAGCGCATCCCGCGCAGATCCGGGAATGGTATGCGAGCGAGGACGAACTCGACCTGCGCGCGCTCGACCGTGACTGCGCGGAGCTGCGGGCCGCCGGCGTGGTGGCCGCCGAGGCGCTGCGCATGCAGCGCGCCCAGGTGGCCGAGCTGGCCGCCGCGTGGCAGGGCGCGGGCGGCGACGCCGCGGTGCAGCTGTTGCAACGGCATTGCGACAGCGCGGACGCGGTCGTCGGCGAACTGCGCGCGGCGGCCCAGCGATGCGAGTCGCTGCGCGACAACCTGTGGCACCTGGTCGATTCGAAAGTCGCGACGGCCATCGCCGTCGACGACCGGGCGCAGGCGCAGCGGCCGGCCTGGTTGGCCGCCGCCGCCGCGGTCACGGCCGGGGTCCGGCGGGGCGCCGAGGATGTGGTGCGGCAGCAGGTGATTCCCTACGTGGACAACGACATTCGTAACGACTGGCTGGCCGCGATGCGGTCCGCGTCGGACGGGGTTCAGACGTCCTACGCCATGGTGATCGACAGGGCCGCGGCCGCCCCGGCGGCGCGGTTCGAGTTTCCCGGTGATCTCGGGGCGGGCGTCGTTCCGGTGCAGCTCGCCCCGCCGGTGGCCGCCGCGTCCGCACCGCGGGTGGACGACTCCGCGGCGACGGTGGCGGCCGCGGCGCCGGCGCCGGTCGCCCCCCTGCCGGCCCCGCCGGCGCCGGTCGCGGGCTGGGGTAGCGGCATCGGTGACGCGTCGGGGTGGCCCGCCGAAAGCTTGGGCGATCTGGGCGGGCTCGGCAGTGGGCTCGGCGGCGGTGGGCTCGGCAGTGGTGGGCTCGGCGGCGGACTCGGCAGTGGTGGGCTCGGTGGGGGTGGCGGCGGTCTTCTCGGGCTCGCCGGCAGGATTGTCGACGCGATGGGCGATCTGCTCGGGTCGGCGGGCGACGGGTCGGATGGCGCGGCCGCGCTCGGCGATTCGGCGGACGGAAACGCGTTCGACGAGAACCCTTTTCACGCCGAGGATCCGACTGACGCGATGGGCGCAGAGGACTCCGGCGACGCCGAGGACGCCGACGACACCGCCGAGGGGAGCGGCCCAGCCGAACCCGTCGACGGGGAGGCGGGTCAGCCCGATCCCACGGAGCCCGAACAGCAAGCCCAACCGGTCGAGACCCCGCCGCCGGCGGATCCGGCGCCGGCCGAGCCGCCGGCTCCCGCGGCAGCGCCGGCCGCCGAACCCGCACCCGCCGCGGGGGAGGGGTCGACGCCGTGCGAGATTGCCGCGGACCAGCTTCCGCAGGCGGGGCAGTGACCGCTCAGGGCTGCAGTTGCAGGGCTTCCTCGACGAAACGCATGGACTCGTCGCGGTCGGTGGCCTGCGGGCTCAACAACAGCGTGGTCACGCCGGCCTCGGCGAAGGCGGCCATCCGTTCGGCCACATACCCGCGCGGCCCGATCAGCGACATGCCCCGCACCAGCTCGTCGGGCACGGCGTCGATGGCCTCCTGCTTGCGGCCGGACAGATACAGCTCCTGGATCCGGTCGGCGACCTCGCCGTACCCGTAACGCGTCGCCAGATTGTGGTAGAAATTGCGGCCTTTGGCGCCCATCCCGCCGATGTAGAGCCCGAGCTGCGGCTTGACCCAGGCCAGCCGCTCGTCGACGTTGTCCCCGATGGCCAGCGACGCGTGCACCATGACGTCGAGCGGACCCAGCGCGGGATCGCGTTTGGCGGCGCCGGCGGCCAGCGGCTCACCCCAGATCGACGCGGCCTTGTCCGGAAGATAGAAGACCGGCTGCCAGCCCTCGGCGATCTCGGCGGTGAGCTCGACATTCTTGGGACCCAGCGCGGCGATGCTGATCGGAATGCGTTCGCGCACAGGGTGATTGATGAGCTGCAGCGGCTTGCCCAGACCCGTTCCGCGGTCGGCGGGCAGAGGCAGCTGGTAGTGCTTGCCGGCGTACTGCACGCGCTCGCGGCGCCACACCTTGCGGCAGATCTCCACGATCTCGCGGGTGCGCCCGAGTGGGGCGTCGAACGGGACCCCGTGAAAGCCCTCGATCACTTGCGGCCCGGAGGTGCCGATGCCGAGGCGGAATCGCCCGTCGGACACGAAATCCAGGCCCGCGGCCGTCATCGCCAGCAGCGACGGCGTGCGGATGTAGAGGGGAAGCACCCCGGACGCCAGTTCGACCGTGTTGGTCTTGGCGGCCAGGTATCCCAGCTGGCTGATGGCGTCGAACGAATACGCCTCGGCCACCACCGCGACCTCGATGCCGGACTTTTCGAGTTCGACGACGCGGTCCACGGCTTCGTGAAAGCCGCCCGAATAGTTGAGAGCGATCCCGATTCGCATCCATGACACTTACCACGCGCCCGTGCGGGACGGGGCGCTCAGCCCGCGGAAGTGCCCGTCCAGTACTCGGCGAACCGCCGGCCGTCGGCGGCCAGGCGCAGGATGTCGTTGCCGGTGAACGAGACCGGGCCGTCCGGGCCGTGGCCGGTGCCCACCCAGCGCCCGGCCACCAGATCACCCTCGGTCAGCGGGCCGACCACGATGGCGAAGCTCAAGTCCGAGAACATGTTTCGTGTCTGCTCGATGATCTGCGCGAGCGCGTCCGGTCCCTGTACCTCCCGGCCGGGCCAGTGACCGACGAAGTCGTCGGTGACCAGCTCGGCCGCGACCGGCCGTCCGTTCCAGAGTTCGGTGATCCAGCGGGCGTACAACGCGTGCACGCTCGACATCAACTCCCCCTCACTTCAGCAGGGCGACGATCTTGTCTTCCAGGGGAATCGCCTCGGCCTCGGGATCGATGGCGTCCGTCCCGGGCAGGTGCACGTCCGGGTCGGCGAAATCGCGATACCTCTTGTCGCCGCCGAGCGTGTAGAGCAGGTAACCGGTCAGCAGCGCCCGAACCGACCGCTGGGTACGCCGGTGCGGGCCGGGCAGGCCGAGCACCGTGGCCAGCCGCCGACCCTCCACCAGCCCGCCGGGCTCGGCCTTGCTGACGATGCGCAGCGTCGCCGGCTTCCACGCCTCGGCAAGCGCCAGCGCGTTGGAGTTCAACGTCGTCCGGTCGCCCGGCGCGGTGAAGATCACTCCCGGCACCTTGAGCGTCGCGGCGGGCTGCTGGGCCGGCGGGCTGGTGACGCTGGGGAAAATCGCCGCCACCGCCGCGAGCTTGGCGGGCATTCCCGCGGCGGCGAATACCGCGGCCGAGCCGCCGAAACCATGACCGACCACGCCCAGCTTGGCGGGATGCACGCTGATCTTGCCCGGCCCGAGGCGCACACCCGACACGATGTCCAGGGCGGTGCCCAGATCGAAGGCGAAGTTCAGCACCGAGGGGGCCACACCCCGCTGGGTGTCGGGAGCGCCGGCCACGATCCCCCACGACGCCAGATGCTCGAGCAGATTCGAGTACCGGGCGGCGCCGGCCAGCCACTCGTGGCCGAACGCCACGCCGGGCAGATTCAGGCCCTCCTCCGGGGTGTACACCACTCCCGGCAGGCCGGCAAAGGCCAGGTCACCCCGCAAAACCCGGTGCGGACCACGGCGGTGCAGAGCGGCAACGAGCTTGCGGATGCGGGCCACGCGTCGACGTTAGCGCATCCCAATCGCGCGCCGGCGCAGATGACTACGCCGTGACCTCGATGACCCCCGCCCGCCACAGCGCCGCGTAGAGCTGGTGCAGCGTGGCGGTGAGCACGTGGGTGGTCAAGTCCATCAAGGCGTTTCCGGAGCCCGCGGACGGGTGCCGGCGTGGCCGGGCGGCGTGCCCGGGGGCCGGCGCCGAGGGGGCGGGCACCACTTCGTCGTACCGAACTGCGGTCATGATTGCCTCCTCATGGCGCACGGTTGTCGGTCGGAGCAAGTTACGCATTTCAATGCGACCCGCTGCACAATTCCCGGTGAACAACCATCGACGGCTGAATTCATGCGTCGGCGAAAACGGGAATCGAGGTAGCCAGAGACTCTGGGCAACCTCACGCAGCTCGTCCTTCGGTCGGTGACGATCTTTGCTGACAATTTCGAATGCTAGAGGCGTTAAGCGCGGCCGCGATGACGTGAACGAAAACGTCGCGCGCAC
Source organism: Mycobacterium sp. 3-98 (assembly GCF_035918355.1). NCBI lineage: Bacteria > Bacillati > Actinomycetota > Actinomycetes > Mycobacteriales > Mycobacteriaceae > Mycobacterium > Mycobacterium sp. 3-98. The sequence continues at coordinate 1,399,208 of NZ_CP142360.1, forward strand.
ATCAGATGAAAGAACTCCCGCCGGTTATGACGGTGACATGAATGGCTGGGGACTGGGCGGATTGGTCCAGGACGTCCACCTGAGGCCGTCCCAGTCGCGGTGCCCGGGCACGCCTTCCTGCAGGTGGGCGGCCTAACCATAGCGCCGGATTGCGGGTTCGGTGTGCCGCCTGCACTACCCTGGTCAGAATGTGCGGAATTGTCGGCTATGTCGGGCAGCAGCCCGCCTGTGACGTCGTCATGGCCGCGCTGCGCCGGATGGAGTACCGCGGGTACGACTCGTCGGGCATCGCGCTGGCGAACGGCGACGGCACCCTGACGGTGAGCCGCCGCGCCGGCCGGCTGGCCAACCTGGAAGAGGCGGTCGCCCAGATGCCGCGGCACTCGCTGACCGGCACCACCGGCCTGGGCCACACCCGGTGGGCCACCCACGGGCGCCCCACCGACCGCAACGCCCACCCGCACCGCGACGCCGCCGGCAAGATCGCGGTGGTCCACAACGGCATCATCGAGAACTACGCGAACCTGCGCCACGAGCTCGAGGCCCAGGGCGTGGAGTTCGCCAGCGACACCGACACCGAGGTCGCGGTGCACCTGGTGGCGCAGGCCTACCGCCACGGCGAGACCGCCGGCGATTTCCCCGCGTCGGTCCTCGCGGTGCTGCGCCGCCTCGACGGCCACTTCACGCTGGTGTTCGCCAACGCCGACGACCCCGGCACCATCGTCGCCGCCCGCCGCTCCACCCCGCTGGTGCTCGGCATCGGCGACGGCGAGATGTTCGTCGGCTCCGACGTCGCGGCCTTCATCCCGCACACCCGCAACGCCGTCGAACTCGGCCAGGACCAGGCCGTGGTGATCACCGCGGACGGCTACCGGATCACCGACTTCGACGGCAACGACGATGTCGAATACCGCGAGTTCCATATCGATTGGGATCTGGCCGCCGCCGAAAAAGGTGGCTACGAGTACTTCATGCTCAAGGAGATCGCCGAGCAACCCGCCGCCGTCGCCGACACCCTGCTGGGCCATTTCGTCGACGGCCGGATCGTGCTCGACGAGCAGCGGCTCTCCGATCAGGAACTGCGCGAGATCGACAAGGTGTTCGTGGTGGCCTGCGGCACCGCGTACCACTCCGGGCTGCTGGCGAAGTACGCCATCGAGCACTGGACGCGGCTGCCGGTCGAGGTGGAGCTGGCCAGCGAATTCCGTTACCGGGACCCGGTTTTGGACCGCAGCACCCTGGTGGTCGCCATCTCGCAGTCCGGCGAGACCGCCGACACGCTCGAGGCTGTGCGGCACGCCAAGGAGCAGAAGGCCAAGGTGCTGGCGATCTGCAACACCAACGGCTCGCAGATCCCGCGCGAGTGCGACGCGGTGCTCTACACCCGCGCCGGCCCGGAGATCGGGGTGGCGTCGACGAAGACGTTCCTGGCGCAGATCACCGCCAACTATCTGGTCGGCCTGGCGCTGGCGCAGGCGCGGGGCACCAAGTACCCCGACGAGGTCGCGCGCGAGTACCACGAGCTGGAAGCCATGCCGGACGTCGTCGCGCGGGTCCTCGCGACGATCAAGCCGGTGGCCGCGCTGGCATACCAATTCGCCCAGTCGCCGACGGTGCTGTTCCTGGGCCGCCACGTCGGCTACCCGGTGGCGCTGGAAGGTGCGCTCAAACTCAAGGAACTGGCCTACATGCACGCCGAGGGGTTCGCCGCCGGCGAGCTCAAGCACGGCCCCATCGCGCTGATCGAGGACGATCTGCCCGTCATCGTCGTCATGCCGTCCCCCAAGGGGTCCGCCGTGCTGCACGCCAAGCTGCTGTCCAACATCCGCGAAATCCAGGCCCGCGGGGCGATCACCATCGTGATCGCCGAGGAAGGCGACGACACCGTGCGCCCCTACGCCGACCACTTGATCGAAATCCCCTCCGTGTCAACGCTTTTGCAGCCCCTGCTGTCGACGATCCCGCTTCAGGTGTTCGCCGCGTCCGTGGCCCAGGCGCGCGGCTACGACGTGGACAAGCCGCGCAACCTGGCCAAGTCCGTCACCGTCGAGTAGGCAGCGCGCACCGCTTCGCGCGTATCGGCGACGGACCCGCGGTCGATCCATTACATTGCCCTGGGAAGCATTTCGGCCAGCTGGTCACGGCGTCCGTGCGGGAGGAAGTATGCGATCGGGCGGCATCAGATACGTTGTCGTGGGCCTCGTCGTGCTCATCGTCGCGGCATACATCGTGTCGATCATGATGTACGCCCAAGGCGATGCCGTCCGGCGTCTGGACGGTATAACCCCGGTCGTGAGCGCCGACGAGCCCTCGGCGACGATCAACGTCGAAGAGATCCAGTCGAACTACAGCGTGCTCGCCGTCAACCTCGCCTTCAATCCGGGATCGGCGTTGCTGGATCCGAAAACCCACCATCTCAAAGAGGATCTCAGCCTCCGCGTCCGATCCTCGGCGATGCCGTCCCGGCACACCTGGACCAAGGGCATGCTCCCCGGCCTGATGTCGGTCCCGCTGACCATCGCCGGGCAGATCGAACGCTGGCCGTTCGACCAATACCGCTCGGGGCTGATCGAAGTCGAGATCTTCTACGGCCCCGACACCGACCGCGCGCCCGCACACGTGCCCGTCACGTTCGTCGACCACCTCTCGGGGTGGCAGCTCACCGCGACCAGGCCCCAGGCGGACGGCCCCTACCGGCTGCAACTGCGGCGGTCGCTGAGCACCGCGGCGTTCGCCATCGTCATCCTCGGCGTGCTCATCACGATCGCCAGTCTGGCTGTGTTCGTTGCGGTTCAGACCGCGCGGGACCGGCGGCCGTTCCAGCCACCGATGACGACCTGGTACGCGGCGATGCTGTTCGCGGTGGTGCCGTTGCGAAACGCCCTGCCCGGCTCACCACCCTTCGGCAGCTGGGTCGACATCACCGTCGTGATCTGGGTCCTGGTCGCGCTGGTGGCCTCGATGGTGCTCTACATCGGCTGCTGGTGGCGACATTTGACACCGCCGGCGCCCGCGGCCGCTCCGCCGGCCGAGGTCCCGGCGCCATCGGGTAGCTGAGGGGTGGCGGCGTGTTAGCCGCCGAAGTCGCAGGGGCGCGGCGCCCCGCGTGCGAAGGTTGATGTCGTGGCGCCTGCATCGGTTCGAGCACGAGTGCGCAGCATGACGCTGGCGGTGTGGCATTTCGTCAGCACCGCGCCGCTGACCTACGGCTGGCTGTTGGTGCTGATGGTCACGACGATCATCCAGAACCATCTCACCGGCCGGCAGTTGCACTCGGTGTTGTTGCACCGCTCCACCAACATTCACGAATTGGGCAAGGATCCGCTCCACGTACTGTTTTCCAGCCTGCTGTGGATCGACGGCAAAAGCTTCGAGCCCTACCTGCTGCTGTTCACCCTGTTTCTCGCGCCGGCCGAGCATTGGCTCGGTCAGCTGCGCTGGCTCAGTGTGGGATTGAGCTCTCACATCCTGGCCACCTACATCAGCGAGGGCATCCTCTACTTCGCGATCGAGGAACGCGATGCGTCGCAACGCCTCGTGCACGCCCGCGACATCGGGGTCAGCTATTTCCTCGTCGGCGTGATGGCCGTGCTGGCCTACCACATCGCCCGGCCCTGGCGCTGGGGCTATCTGGGGGTGCTGTTCGTCATCTTCGGCTTCCCGCTGATCACGATGGACCGCGTCGACCTCGACTTCACCGCGATCGGGCATTTCGCCTCGATCCTCATCGGACTGTGCTTCTACCCGATGACCCGCACCCGGTCCCGGCGCAGCCGGCAATTGAGTCCCGCGCGACTCAAGGCCATGGCGCGCCGCAGCGTGCCCCCGAGCTGATGGCGGTCCGCGGCGAAAGATGGTGGGCGCCAAGCCCCCGCGACGGCGACACGTAATCTGGCTCTGATGCGGCATTACTACTCCGTAGACGCGATCCGCCAGGCCGAGGCGCCGCTGCTGGCCAGCCTGCCTGACGGCGCCCTGATGCGGCGCGCGGCCTACGGGCTGGCCGCCGAGATCATCGGCGAGTTGGCGGCCCGCACCGGCGGGGTGAGCGGGCGACGGGTGTGCGCGGTCGTCGGCTCCGGAGACAACGGCGGTGACGCGCTGTGGGCGGCCACCTTCGTGCGCCGTCGCGGTGCGGCCGCCGACGCGATCCTGCTCAACCCCGAGCGCACCCACCGCAAGGGGCTGGCGGCGTTCCGCAGGGCGGGCGGCAGGATCGTCGAAAGCGTCTCGCCCGCAACCGATCTCGTCATCGACGGGGTGGTGGGCATCTCCGGCTCGGGATCGTTGCGGCCCGCCGCGGCCGAGGTGTTCGCCGCGGTCGATGACGCGGGGATCCCGGTGGTTGCCGTCGACATCCCCAGTGGCATCGACGCGGCCACCGGTGCCACCAGCGGCCCCGCCGTGCGCGCCGTCCTGACCGTCACCTTCGGCGGGCTCAAACCCGTGCACGCGCTCGGCGAGTGCGGGCGGGTGCGGCTGATCGACATCGGCCTGGACCTGCCCGACACGGACGTGCTGGGCTTCGAGGCCGCCGACGTGGCGGCGCGCTGGCCGGTGCCGGGACCCCACGACGACAAGTACACCCAGGGTGTCACCGGCGTGATGGCCGGCTCGTCGACGTACCCGGGTGCGGCCGTGCTGTGCACCGGCGCCGCCGTCGCGGCGACCTCCGGGATGGTGCGCTACGCCGGCAGCGCGCGCCGCGAGGTGCTCGCCCATTGGCCCGAGGTGATCGCCTCGCCCACCCCCGCGTCGGCCGGGCGGGTGCAGTCCTGGGTCGTCGGGCCGGGATTGGGCACCGACGACGCCGGGGCCGCGGCGCTGTGGTTCGCGCTCGACACCGACCTGCCGGTGATCGTGGACGCCGACGGGCTGACCATCCTGGCGGCCCATCCCGAACTGGTCGCCGAACGCGGCGCGCCGACGGTGCTGACCCCGCACGCGGGTGAATTCGCCCGTCTGGCGGGTAACCCCCCCGGTGATGACCGGGTGGGCGCGTGCCGCAAGCTGGCCGACGCGTTCGGCGCCACGGTGTTGCTCAAGGGGAACGTCACGGTCGTCGCCGATCCGGGCGGTCCGGTCTACCTCAGCCCGGCCGGGCAGTCGTGGGCGGCCACCGCCGGCTCCGGCGACGTGCTGTCCGGCATGATCGGCGCGCTGCTGGCGGCGGGCCTGCCGCCGGGGGAGGCGGCCGCGGCCGCGGCTTTCGTCCACGCGCGCGCGGCGGCGAGCTCGGCCGCCGACCCGGGCCCCGGCGACGCGCCCACCTCGGCCTCGCGCATGGTGCCACACATCCGAGCCGCCCTGGCCGCCCTGTAGACCTATCGAGAGGATTCCCCAGTGCCACAACACCCTTCGCTGCCCGCGCACTCCATCGCCCCCGCCTACACGGGCCGGCTGTTCACCGCGCCGGTCCCCGCACTGCGGATGCCCGACGAATCGATGGATCCCGACGCCGCCTACCGGTTCATCCACGACGAGCTGATGCTCGACGGGAGTTCGCGGCTGAACCTGGCCACCTTCGTCACCACCTGGATGGACCCCGAGGCCGGCAAGCTGATGGCCGAGACGTTCGACAAGAACATGATCGACAAGGACGAGTACCCGGCGACCGCGGCCATCGAGCAGCGCTGCGTGTGCATGGTGGCCGACCTGTTCCACGCCGACGGCCTGAACGACGCCGACCCCTACAGCGCGTGCGGGGTGTCCACGATCGGCTCCAGCGAGGCGGTGATGCTCGGCGGGCTGGCGATGAAGTGGCGGTGGCGCGCGAAAATCGGCAAGGACTGGAAGGGCCGCACCCCGAACCTGGTGATGGGGTCCAACGTCCAGGTGGTCTGGGAGAAGTTCTGCCGCTACTTCGACGTCGAGCCCCGCTACCTGCCGATGGAGGAGGGGCGCTATGTCATCACCCCCGAACAGGTCGTCGACGCCGTCGACGAGAACACCATCGGCGTGGTGGCGATCCTGGGCACCACCTACACCGGCGAGCTGGAGCCGGTCGCCGACATCTGCGGCGCGCTGGACAAGCTGGCCGCCGGCGGCGGTGTGGACGTCCCGGTGCACGTCGACGCCGCCAGCGGCGGATTCGTGGTGCCCTTCCTGCACCCCGAGCTCAAGTGGGACTTCCGGCTGCCCCGGGTGGTGTCGATCAACGTCAGCGGCCACAAGTACGGGCTGACCTATCCCGGCGTCGGGTTCGTGGTGTGGCGCAGCAAGGAGTACCTGCCCGACGACCTGGTGTTCCGGGTCAACTATCTCGGCGGCGATATGCCGACCTTCACGCTGAACTTCTCCCGGCCCGGCAACCAGGTGGTCGGCCAGTACTACAACTTCCTGCGGCTCGGCCGGGAGGGCTACACCAAGGTCATGCAGGCGCTGTCCGGGACGGCGCGCTGGCTCGGTGAGCAGCTGCGGGTCAGCGAGCACTGCGAGCTGGTCTCCGACGGCTCGGCGATCCCCGTGGTCGCGTTCCGGCTGGCCAAGGACCGCGGCTACACCGAGTTCGACGTCTCCCACGAGCTTCGGACCTACGGCTGGCAGGTGCCCGCCTACACCATGCCGGACAACGCCACCAACGTCTCCGTGCTGCGCATCGTGGTGCGCGAGGGCCTGTCCGCCGACCTGGCCCGGGCCCTGCACGATGACGCCGTCTCGGCGCTCAGTTCGCTGGACAAGCTCCGGCCCGGCGGCCACTACGCGGATCAGCACTTCGCGCACTGAGGTGGTGGCGCCGCGCCGTCGAGCGTGGAGTTGTTGCGCCGATCACGCCGAAATCTCGCCAACAAGTCCACGCTCGGCGGCGTGCGGCGCGGTTCTGGGACAATGGCGCCCATGACCGGGCGGGCCGCTACGCCGATATCCCTGACACCGGGCCTCCTCGCCGAGGCCCTGGTGGACCTCGGCGCCATCGCGCACAACGTGCGGCTGCTGTGCGAGCAGGCGGGCGGCGCGCAGGTGATGGCCGTCGTCAAGGCCGACGGGTACGGCCACGGAGCCGCCCAGACGGCGCGCGCCGCGCTGGCCGCGGGGGCCGCCGAGCTGGGTGTGGCCACCGTCGACGAAGCGCTGGCGCTGCGCGCCGACGGCGTCCGCGCGCCGGTGCTGGCCTGGCTGCACCCACCCGGCTTCGACTTCGGGCCCGCGCTGCTGGCCGACGTCCAGATCGCCGTGTCGTCGGAGCGCCAGCTCGACGAGCTGCTCGACGCCGTGCGCCGCACCGGCCGGACCGCGACGGTCACCGTCAAGGTCGACACCGGGCTGAATCGCAACGGCGTACCGCCGGAGCACTACCCGTCGATGCTGACCGCGCTGCGCCGCGCCGTCGCCGAGAACGCCATCGTGCTGCGCGGCCTGATGTCCCACATGGTGTACGCAGACCAACCCGCCAACCCGGTCAACGACCTTCAGGCCCAACGGTTTACCGAGATGCTCGCCCAGGCGCGCGATCAGGGGGTGCGGTACGAGGCCGCGCACCTGTCGAACTCGTCGGCCACGATGTCGCGGCCCGACCTCGCCTTCGACATGGTGCGCCCCGGCATCGCGGTGTACGGACTGAGCCCGGTTCCCGAGCGCGGCGACATGGGACTGATTCCGGCGATGACAGTGAAATGCCCGGTGGCACTGGTGAAGTCGATTCGTGCGGGCGAGAGCGTGTCCTACGGGCACACCTGGACCGCGCGGCGAGACACCACCCTCGCGCTGCTGCCGGTGGGCTATGCCGACGGCGTCTTCCGGTCCCTGGGCAACCGCCTGGAGGTGTTGATCAACGGCCGGCGCCGACCGGGGGTCGGGCGGATCTGCATGGACCAGTTCGTCGTCGACCTGGGACCCGGCCCCACCGATGTCGCCGAGGGCGACGAGGCGATCCTGTTCGGTCCCGGCGCGAGCGGCGAACCCACCGCGCAGGATTGGGCGGATCTGCTCGGCACCATCCACTACGAAGTGGTGACCAGCCCCCGCGGGCGGATCACCAGGACCTACCGCGAGGCGCGAACCATTGAGCCCTGACGGAACCCGCAGGCGCTATAGGGGCAGGGCATGGCTTGCGGGTGGTGCGGGGCTGACGGCCATCGCCACGATCATCGGAGCCTCGGCCCGCCGCTCGATCACCCAACGCGCCACGGTCGAAGACCCTTACGCCCACGAGGATTTCAACCGGCTCGAGGACGACCGCAGCCTGGTGGTGACCACGCCCGACGGGGTGCCGCTCGCGGTCCGCGACGCGGGCCCCGCCGACGCGCCGCTGACGCTGGTGTTCGTGCACGGATTCTGCCTGCAGATGGGGGCCTTCCACTTTCAGCGGACCCGGCTGCCCGACCAGTTGGGCCCCGACGTGCGCATGGTCTTCTACGACCAGCGTGGCCACGGCCGATCCGGCGAGGCCGAGCCCGAGACCTACACGCTGACCCAGCTCGGCAGGGACCTGCAGACCGTGCTGAACGCGGTGGTGCCGCGCGGAATGATCGTGCTGGTGGGCCACTCGATGGGCGGCATGACGGTGTTGTCGCACGCCCGCCAGTTCCCCGAACAGTACGGGCGCCGAATCGTGGGCGCCGCGCTGATTTCCTCGGCGGCCGAAGGTGTGGCGAGATCACCACTGGGCGAGATCCTGAAAAACCCTGCGCTGGAAGCGGTCCGGGTCGCCGCGCGGTCCGCGCCGAACCTGATGCACCGCGGGCGCAACGTATCCCGCTCGCTGATCGGCCCGGTGCTGCGCGCCGCGTCCTACAGCGATCTGCAGGTCAGCCGGAGCCTGGACGCGTTCTCGCAGCGGATGATGAACAGCACGCCGATACCCACCATGGTGGGGTTTCTGGACGCGTTGGAAAAGCACGACGAAACCGCCGGGCTGTGGACCCTGCTGCGGGTCCCGACCCTGATCGCCTGCGGGGACCACGACCTGCTCACCCCGGACGAGTATTCGCGAAAGATGGCCGCCAGCCTGCCGCGGTCCGAGTTGGTCATCGTCGTCGGCGCGAGTCACCTGGCGCTGCTGGACAAGCCGGAGGCGATCAACGGTGGCCTGGTGCGGCTGGTCAGGCGTGCCACCCCGACCAAGGCGGCGCTGCGGCTGCGGCGGATACGGGAAAGGCTGTGGCGTCGTGGGTAAGGGTGAGGGCACCGCGACCTGCGAGCGCGTCGAGGACACGATCGCGTTGGGGACCCGGCTCGGTGAGCAGCTGCGGGCGGGCGACGTGGTGGTGCTCTCCGGTCCGCTCGGTGCGGGAAAGACCGTGCTGGCCAAGGGGATTGCCGCGGCCATGGACGTCGATGGCCCGGTCACCTCGCCGTCCTACGTGTTGGCGCGGGTGCATCCGCCGCGACGGGAAGCCGCCCCGGCGATGATTCACGTCGACATGTACCGGTTGCTCGACCACACCGACAACCAGGGCGCCGACCTGCTCGGTGAGCTCGATTCGCTGGACTTGGACAGCGATCTCGACGACGCTGTCGTCGTGGTGGAATGGGGTGAAGGGCTGGTCGAGCGCCTCGCGGAACGCCACCTCGACATCAGGCTGGAACGCCTCAGCGGATCCGACGTGCGGATCGCGACCTGGCAGTGGGTTGACAGTGAGGCGCACCCATGAGCATCGTCCTTGCCCTCGACACCGCCACCCCGGCGGTGACGGCCGGCATCGTGCGGCGCGAGGACCTGTGCGTGCTGGCGCAGCGGGTCACCGTCGACGCCCGCGCCCACGCCGAACGCCTGACCCCGAATGTGCTTGCCGCCCTTGCCGATGCGGGGCTGGCAATGGCCGACCTCGACGCCGTCGTGGTGGGCTGTGGCCCGGGTCCGTTCACCGGCCTGCGGGCCGGGATGGCCACCGCCGCCGCCTACGGGCATGCGCTCGGCATCCCGGTGCACGGCGTGTGCAGCCTGGACGCCATCGGCGTGCACACCACCGGGGACGCGCTCGTGGTGACCGACGCCCGACGGCGCGAGGTCTACTGGGCCCGCTACCGCGACGGCGTCCGGACCGGCGGACCGGGCGTTGATGCCCCCGCCGACGTCGACCACGGCGGAGCGCAGGCGGTGGCCGGCTCACCCGACCACGCGGCGATGTTCGGCCTGCCGGTGTGCGGTCCCGTCCACCCGACACCGGCCGGACTCGTTGCCGCGGTGGGGGATTGGCGCGATGACCCGGCTCCGCTGGTGGCCCTGTACCTGCGTCGGCCCGACGCCAAACCCCTGGCGGCGCGGCAATGATCGCCGAGCCGGTGACCGTCGGGGCGTTGACGCGGGCCGACGCGCAGCGCTGCGCCGAGCTGGAGGCGCAGCTCTTCGACGGCGACGATCCGTGGCCGGCGGCGGCGTTCAACCGCGAATTGGCCAGTGCCCACAACCATTACGTGGGCGCTCGCGTCGGCGACACACTCGTCGGCTACGCCGGCATCTCGCGATTGGGCCGCACACCGCCCTACGAGCACGAGGTCCACACCATCGGCGTGGACCCCGCCTACCAGGGGCAGGGCATCGGCCGCCGGTTGCTCGACGAGCTGCTGACGTTCGCCGACGGCGGCGTCGTCTACCTGGAGGTGCGCACCGACAACGAGGCGGCCATCGGGCTGTACCGCAGTGTCGGGTTCGAGCAGATCGGCGTGCGCCGGCGCTACTACCGAGTCAGCGGCGCCGACGCCTACACCATGCGGCGGGAGGCGCTGTGACGACGATCTTGGCCATCGAAACGTCGTGCGACGAAACGGGAGTCGGCATCGCGCGGCTGGACACCGACGGCACCGTCACGCTGCTGGCCGACGAGGTGGCATCCAGCGTCGACGAACACGTGCGGTTCGGCGGCGTGGTCCCCGAGATCGCCTCGCGCGCGCACCTGGAGGCGTTGGGGCCCGCCATGCGCCGCGCGCTGGCGACCGCGGGCCTGGACAAGCCCGACATCGTCGCCGCCACCATCGGGCCCGGGCTGGCCGGCGCCCTGTTGGTGGGAGTTGCTGCGGCCAAGGCCTATTCGGCCGCCTGGGGGGTTCCGTTCTATGCGGTGAACCATCTGGGCGGGCACCTGGCCGCCGACGTCTACGAGCACGGGCCGCTGCCCGAGTGCGTGGCGCTGCTGGTCTCGGGCGGCCACACCCACCTGCTGCACGTGCGCTCGCTCGGCGAGCCGATCGTCGAGCTGGGCAGCACCGTCGACGACGCGGCCGGCGAGGCCTACGACAAGGTGGCGCGGCTGCTGGGGCTGGGCTACCCGGGCGGCAGGGTGCTCGACGAGCTGGCCCGCACCGGCGACCGCGACGCGATCGCCTTCCCGCGCGGCATGACGGGGCCGCGCGACGACCCCTATGCGTTCAGCTTCTCCGGCCTCAAGACGGCCGTGGCCCGGCACCTGGAAAGCCACCCGGACGCGGTGAACGCCGATGTCGCGGCCGGGTTCCAGGAGGCGGTGGCCGACGTGCTGACCCGCAAGGCCGTGCGCGCCGCGACGGACCTCGGCGTCTCGACACTGCTGATCGCCGGGGGAGTGGCCGCGAATTCGCGGTTGCGGGAGCTGGCCGAGCAGCGCTGCGCGGCGGCCGGCCTCACGTTGCGGATTCCCAGGCCCCGGCTGTGCACCGACAACGGCGCGATGATCGCGTCGTTCGCCGCGCATCTGGTGGCGGCCGGGGCGGCGCCATCCCCGCTGGACGCGCCCAGCGACCCAGGCCTGCCGGTGGTGAAGGCGCAGGTCAGCTGATCGCTGAGGGCGAACACGCGGGGAGCAGCGGGGCCCCCTTGAGTGCTAGCACTCCCGTGTATAGAGTGCTAGGTGGCAATCGGCCACGCCCTGTGTCGGCACCCGCGACGACGGCGCTCGGGCATGGACGAATGCCGAACACCTGATAATTCGGCAGGTTCCGGGCCCGCCCCGGACCGGCCACCAACTCCCGGTCCGGGCTCGTCCCGGACCCGACCCAAACACTGGAGGGCTCCAATCGTGGCGAAGGTGAACATCAAGCCACTCGAGGACAAGATTCTCGTGCAGGCCAACGAGGCCGAGACCACGACCGCGTCCGGTCTGGTCATTCCCGACACCGCCAAGGAGAAGCCGCAGGAAGGCACCGTCGTCGCAGTCGGCCCCGGCCGGTGGGACGAAGACGGCGAGAAGCGCATCCCGCTGGACGTCTCGGAAGGCGACACCGTCATCTACAGCAAGTACGGCGGCACCGAGATCAAGTACAACGGCGAGGAGTACCTGATCCTGTCGGCGCGCGACGTGCTGGCTGTCGTCTCCAAGTAAGAACCGTGTCCCGCCCCGGCGATCCCCGCGTCCGCGCGGGTGATTTCCGGGGCGGCATGCGTTAGAGCCTCAAAGCTGGGGCGTGAAGGAGCCTGATGAGCAAGATTATTGAGTACGACGAAACGGCGCGCCGCGCCATCGAGGCGGGCGTGAACACGCTCGCCGACGCGGTACGCGTGACGTTGGGCCCGCGCGGCCGGCATGTGGTGCTGGCCAAGGCATTCGGCGGGCCCGCGGTCACCAACGACGGTGTCACCGTCGCGCGGGAGATCGACCTGGAAGACCCGTTCGAGAACCTGGGCGCCCAGCTGGTGAAGTCGGTGGCGACCAAGACCAACGACGTCGCCGGCGACGGGACCACCACGGCGACTGTGCTGGCCCAGGCGCTGGTCAAGGGCGGCCTGCGCCTGGTTGCGGCCGGCGCCAACCCCATCGAACTCGGTGCGGGAATCTCCAAGGCCGCCGACGCGGTGTCCGAGGCCCTGCTGGCGTCGGCCACCCCGGTCTCCGGGAAGGAAGCGATCGCCCAGGTGGCGACCGTGTCGTCGCGCGACCAGCTCCTCGGCGAGCTCGTCGGCGAGGCGATGACCAAGGTCGGCACCGATGGCGTGGTCAGCGTCGAGGAATCCTCCACGCTGAGCACCGAGCTCGAGTTCACCGAGGGCGTCGGCTTCGACAAGGGCTTCCTGTCGGCGTATTTCGTGACCGACTTCGATGCCCAGCAGGCCGTGCTGGACGACCCCGTGATCCTGTTGCACCAGGAGAAGATCAGCTCGCTGCCCGACCTGCTGCCCATGCTGGAAAAGGTCGCCGAATCCGGCAAGCCGCTGCTGATCATCGCCGAGGACATCGAGGGCGAGCCGCTGGCGACCCTCGTGGTGAACTCGATTCGCAAGACGCTCAAGGCCGTCGCGGTCAAGGCGCCGTTCTTCGGCGACCGCCGCAAGGCGTTCCTGGAGGATCTGGCGATCGTGACGGGCGGCCAGGTGATCAACCCCGACGCCGGCCTGCTGCTGCGCGAGGTCGGCACGGACGTGCTGGGCTCGGCTCGCCGCGTGGTGGTCAGCAAGGACGACACCGTCATCGTCGACGGCGGCGGCGCCAAGGACGCGGTGGCCAACCGCATCAAGCAGCTGCGCGCCGAGATCGAGTCCACCGACTCCGACTGGGACCGCGAGAAGCTGCAGGAGCGGCTGGCCAAGCTGGCCGGCGGTGTCGCCGTGATCCAGGTGGGTGCCGCCACCGAGACCGCGCTCAAGGAACGCAAGGAGAGCGTCGAGGATGCCGTCGCGGCCGCCAAGGCCGCCGTCGAGGAGGGCATCGTGGCGGGCGGCGGCTCGGCGCTGCTGCAGACCCGCAAGGCGCTTCAACAGCTGCGCGGCTCGCTGTCCGGCGATCAAGCGCTCGGCGTCGACGTCTTCTCCGAGGCGCTGGCGGCCCCGCTGTACTGGATCGCCACCAACGCCGGGCTCGACGGTGCGGTCGCGGTGCACAAGGTGACCGAGCTGCCCAACGGGCACGGGCTGAACGCGGACAAGCTCACCTACGGTGACTTGATCGCCGACGGTGTCATCGACCCGGTCAAGGTCACCCGCTCGGCGGTGCTCAACGCGGCGTCGGTGGCGCGGATGGTGCTGACCACCGAGACGGCCATCGTGGATAAGCCGGCCGAGGAGGCCGATGACCACGGCCACGGTCATCACCACCACTGAATGAATGACGACAAACGCCCCCGGCTCAAATCGCCGGGGGCGTTTTCGTCGCGCCGATTGCTACGCTGGCCGGACTCTGACTTGGGGAGCGTGAGCGTGAGCTATCCGCAGCAGTGGCCACCGCAACCACCGCAATACCCCCAGCAGTGGCCACCGTCGTACCCGTCGCAGCCGCCTCTTCGACGTAAGACCAATGTCGGGCTCATAGTCGTGCTTGCCGTCGCGGCGGTCGTCGTTCTCGTACCGGTGGCGTTGGTCGGATTTTTTCTCCTCCAGGACATGGCCCGCGATGAGCGCGGTCGAGTCCAGGAAGCCGCATCTCCCACGGCCTTCGATGTGGTGTGCGACGGCGGATCGATCAGTAACGCAGCCGCGTACGGGAAGCCGTACAAGATTGCTGCGTTCGCCCCGGACGACGAGCCGAGCCCGATGCGCGAACTGGCCAATTCCCACTGGGCGGAAGTGACATTGGATTCCCGTGCCGACTACCGGGCGAATCCCGACGACTTCCGCTCGACGAACGTTGTTGCCTGCCTTACCCGCAAATCCGGGACGGAAGTAAAGGCCCGCACCTGCAACTTGCAGACTGACACCGGCGAACACGTCGACGTTGACGTCTACGCAGTTCAGTACGACATCGAATTGCGCGAGGCGAAGACCGGCAAGCGCATCGAGCAACTAGGCACCGTGGACGGTCCCGCAGTAAGTTGCCCGTTACTCGTATGGGTCAAAACGCGCGATCCGAAGGCGTACGCGGGACCCGATTCTGCAGCCGTCAATGCCAAGCTTGCCGAATTCGCGCACAGGTAACTGAATCCCGGCCGGCGCTTGGCTTGGCTTGCATGGAGCAGCACCGAGACGGCCGTCGTCGACAAGCCGGCCGAGAGGGATGACCACGGCCACGATCATCACCATCACTAGCAAGGGGTCTCGGCTGACTCAAAGATGCACCCTCGGTCTTGGGACCGGGGGTGTTTCTCGTCGTCGGGCGCCTGCGCGCGATGACCGCGATTTTTGAGGCAGCAAGCTAAGCCACCACTTGCGCCGAACAATGTATCTAACAGGACATACACGCGCTCGACGTGACGTGCCAGCTAACGAATCTGTTGTGTCGTCTGTGTGCTATGGGATGATGCTGCACTGTGCACGGACCCGAATATCAAGACGATGACAGCGTGGTCGACTGGCCGTTGTGCATCGGGCAGGACATACCGCCGTACGTCTTCATACCTCCGTCAGATGTACCGGCTAGTGAGTGGATAGCGGACATACCCGTTACGAAATGAGCAACTCGGTCACTCGGCGATGCCGTCGGAGCGGCGGCTCGGTAAGTCTCTCGATTCATCCGCCCCGGCGCCGCCGATCACCATGAAAAGCGCCGAGACCGGTAGGCAGATCAGCGCTTTGAATCCCGAGGCCTATCAGTGGGTGATCGCCACCGGCTACATCGTCAACGCACAGGCCGGGCGGTTGTTGATCGGCCGCGAGTTCACCGAGGCCGAGAAAGAGGAGCTGCTGCGCGACAACCGCCGGCTGGCCCGGCTGCTCCACGTGCTCATGCGCGGCTATCCCGAGTCGCAGCAAGAGATGGCCGACTATTTCGAAGCGATCGACTGTGGCGCAACGCGTTCCACTCGACCGCACGCGTCAGAACTTGGCGCCCAATCCCGCGATCAGGTTGATGGTGACCGCCAGGACGACCGCGCCGAGCAGGTAGGACAGCAGCGCCTGGCGCAGCACCGTGGCCCTGATGGAGGTCAATCCGATCTCGGTATCTGACACCTGATAGGTCATGCCGACCGTGAAGGCGACATACGCAAAGTCGCGAAAGCGCGGCGGCTCCGGGTCGTGGAAGTTGATTCCGCCCGGTTCGTCCGAGTAATACAGCCGCGCGTAGTGCACGGTGAACAGCGTGTGCACGGCGAACCAGGACGCCGCGACGGTCAGGATGCCGACGACGGCGGCTTCCACGGCGCCGGGACCCGAACGCGACGCCGCGGCGACCACGTAACCCACCCCGCCCAGGCTCGCGACGCTCGCCGACACGATGACCGCGTCGGATGCCCACCGGGTGGGATCCTCCCGGGTCGCATATTCGCGGGTTTGATCGGCATCCATTCCGCCCAGGATGAGCCGCGTCCACACCACGTAGACACCGGCGGTGACGATCCAGCCGGCCAGCGCGAACCGCCAGCCGACCGTGTTGCCCACCCCAAGGGCGACGGCGACTCCGAGCACGGCGGCCACCGCTATCCGCGCCCCGACCGTGTCGCGAAAGAAGTCGGCGAGGGGTTTCACAATCCCGACCTAAGCACGATCCTCAGCGCCCGACGAGGACCCCGACGATGACGATGCCTACGCCCACCAAGATCGCCAGCGAGAGCGACACCAACCCGAAGCTGACAAAGCTCTCCTTCGCCGTCGAGGCCTCAAAGTCGCCCGCCGCGATGGGCGCGAATCTGCGACCGGCGCCCCACGCCGCCGCGAGCAGCGTCGTCAACCAGTTCGCGTAGGCCGCGTACACGATGAGCGCGACCGCGGCGATTCCCCACGCGTGGGGCAGGTGAATGTGCGGCCACAGCAGACCGAGCAACACGAGGAACATGCCGTTGAGCAACGCCTCCAGGTGGCTCGACAACCCCATGCGCCCGTTCTTCAGGGCGGGGACGGCCAGCCCGGTGAGCAGGCCGAGCAGAAACAGGACCAGACCCAGGGTGAACAGCGCGGTCTGCATCTCAGCACAGTAATTCGCCGTCGCGGGGCCGGCGCCGTTTTCGGGGCCTCAAGCGTCAGCGGGTGCCCGGCGGCAGGCTGGGCGGGGTCGTTACGGTCGTGGTCGGCGCGGACGTCGTGGTCGGGGTGCTGGTGACCGTGACGGTGCTCGTGCTCGTGCTCGTCGACGGCGGTGGCACGACGACTGTGCTGGTGCTGGTGCTGGTTGTGACGCTGGTGGTCGACGAGGTCGTCGTCGCCGACGCCGCCGCGATCACACCGCAGGCGATTCGTTTGTTCGACTCGGCGGTGGGGCCGCCGCCCAAGTTGTCGACGCTCTGGTGCAGGATCAGGGCGCTGCCCGAGCTGCTTCTCAGGTCCGCGGCGGTAAACGAGTTGCTGGTGGTGACCAGCTTCGCCGAGCCGTCGGAGCGCACCTGCAGCGCGGTCAGGTCTCCGCTGGCGGGGTAGCCCGTGTGATCGGCCGCCTGGTAGACGCTTCCCGCGGAGTCGAAGTCGCCCTCGCATTTGCCGACCGAATGGATTTGCAGCCCATGGAAACCGGGGCTCAGCACCTGGTTGGGGCCGGCCTCCACGGTCACCGTGGCGTAGCCGTTCGCGAATTCGAAGGTGGCGTTGGCGACCGGGATCCCGTCGGCGGTCTTGAGCTGGGTGGTCAGCCGCTCCGCGCCCGGGGCGGGGCTGGTCAGCGGCGACGTATTGGGTTGGCTGCCCTGCTGGTTCGCGCAGGCGGCCAGCGGTGCGAGGGTCGCGGTGAGCGCCGCGACCGCAAAGGATGCGCCCTTGTTCATGGGCGGTGCCTACCCAATTCGCCGATTTCAAAAACGGGCACGACTCGCCGCAGCGCCAGATCCCCGCCCGTCACAGCGAACTGAGCAGGGCCGCGCGGCCGCGGACGCGGAGCCGGTTGAGCGTCGACCCACGCAGCCGGGCGATGCGCTCGATCATTCGGTTGCCGAGGCGCTCGAGCATGTCCTCGCTCAAATCTATTGGGGCCGGGCATAAGTCGCGTTCCTCCTCGCTGGCATGGGCATCGAGGACGGTGACGAATGAGCGCCATTCGTCTTCGTAGTCCGGCGCGGTCGGCGACGTCCGAAGGAGCACCGCCAACTGATCCCAGACCTGGCGATGCTCCGCATGGGCGATCGCGACGAGTGTGCTCGCCGCCGACACGGCGGGGTAGAACAGGTCGTCCTCGATCCGCATGTGGACGTCCAGCTCAATCAACAGCTCGTCGAGGGCGACTTGGCGCTCGTCGGCCTCGGGCGGTATCGCTGTGATCCTCTCGCAGAGTCCGCGTAAAACTCTGTGGTGCTCGAACAGCACGTCGTAGGCGTTCACTGCGCGACTCCGCGCACCTCGATCAGCCCGTCGCGGATCCGCACCGGATAACTCGGCAGCGCCGCTGTTGCCGGTCCGCGCAACACTTCTCCCGATTCGCACGCGAACCTGGAACCGTGCCAGGGGCAAACGATTCGATCGCGGTCGATCCAGCCGTCGTTCATCGGCGCGCCCAGGTGGGGGCAGTGCTCGCCGACGGCCAGCACCCGGCCTTCGTTGCGATAGAGCACCACGCCGACGCCGGCCACCTCCACACGCCGCGGCTGGCCATCCAAGGACGCGACCGCCAGCACCGGTGTCCACCGGTCTCCGCTCAGCCGGGCGCCGGAGCGGTCAACCCCGGTGCCCGATGCGAACACCAACGTGCCGCCGAGGTAGCCGGCGCCGAGGGTGAGGCCGTAGCCCAGCGCGCTCGCCGCCATCCCGCGCCGGTGCCGCCCGCCCCGGCGGTCCCACCAGGACACCGCGTACAGGCCGGTGGCGATGGCGTTGAGGGCGCCGTGGACGAGACCGATTCGACGCGATTGTTCGTGGGTGTGCTGCCAGTCCGTCAGTCCGGTGGCGGCCGCGCCGACGCTGCCGGCGAGCCCGACGCCCAGCGCAAACCTCGACGCGTCGTGCAGCGGCGCGGCGCGGCGCGGCAACACGCCGACCGCATCCATTGCGACCGTCGTCGTCAGCGCTCCCATCGGAATCGACGTCAGAGCCGGATGCAGCGGATGACCGAGCCAGGTGCCGTGCAAGAAATTGCTGATCCGATCCCGGTGCCGACCCGCCGCGGCGAACACGAAGGTCAGAGCGTGCTCGAGTCGGTAGCTCGGCCGATCCAGCCACGCTTGTCGTCCCAGTGTGGTGCGCCCGTGTGCCACAGTGCATCCCCTCCGTTGTGCGGGGACCGGCGCGGCGCAACGCGTCTCGACGCCGCGTCGGCTATAGACCGCGGCTGGCCCGCCGCGTCCATGTCTGGTTCACGGGCGGCGGCCGCGAATCGTTCATTCGACGGCCGGCCGGGCCGTGCGGCGGCGACATTGTCGGGGCTCGACAACGAGCCCCCTCCCCGTTGTCCGGTGGGGGCAAGCGCCACTGCGGCCGGTCACGCGACCATGGAATCAGCAAGGGACGCAGACTTCGCCCCCCGGGCGACCCGAGTCGTCAGGGGCGGTGCACCGGCCCGCCCGCCCCTGGCGGCAACCCCTCCGACACGAAAGGACGCCACGCGCCATGACCACCATCCAGCGCATCCGGATGACGCCTCAGGACTACACCCGATTGCACGACGAACTGGCCGGGCTGCGTTCGCGCCGCGGGGCCGAGGTTCCCGACGACCTCATGGACTACAACCCGAATCGCCGTGCGCGCCAGTCCGTGTGGCGCGCGCGCATCTGCGAGATCGAGGGCCTGCTGTCCCACGCGGTCGTCGTCGGCGAAGGGGCGGCCTTTGACCCCGTCGCCGAAGCGGGCATGGTGTTGACCATCCGCTACGACGACACCGGCGAGACGGAGACGCTTCTGCTCGGCCGGCCGTGCCCCGAGGCCGCCGGCATCAAGGCCTATTCGATGGCGTCCCCGCTGGGTCGCGCGATTGCCGGCGCCCGCCCCGGCGACCAGCGTTTCTACGCCATCCCGGGTGGGACTGGGCGGTCCGTGACGGTGCTGAGGGCCCTGCCGTACGAAATGCATGCGGCGAAAAGCCTTGGGCCACAGGTGGTCTTGCGATGATGCAGACGATGGAAGCAACCATGCCCGCGGAGAAGGCGAAATCGCTGTTCACCCAGCGTGATTCGGCGCACGTTCCGGACAAGCAGATCCACCGCTGGGAAGGCGAGGGCGGCGCGGAGTACCTGCCCAGGTCGCGTCGACGGCCGGAATACTAGGCCGCCGCCCGCGAAGGACGATCGGTCAGGCGCTGCGGCGGATGCCGCGGCCGAGGTCACCCTTGAGCAGGAGGTCGCGCTCGGATTCCGACAGGCCGCCCCACACCCCATAGGGCTCGCCGACTTCGAGGGCGTGCGAACGGCATTCCTGGATCACCGGGCATTGCCGGCACATTTCCTTGGCGCGTTGCTCGCGTTGCATGCGGGCGCGCCCGCGCTCGCCGTCGGGGTGGAAGAACATTGCTGAGTCAACGCCGCGGCACAAGCCCTGCAGTTGCCAATTCCAGATGTCGGCGTTGGGTCCAGGTAGCTGCTCCGGCTGTGGCATTGGTTCGTTCCCTCTCTGCACGGCCCGCCCACGTGCGGTCGGGTTCGCGAAAGCGATTGTGTGCAACTTAAATTAAGTGGAGTGGAGTCCCCGATGACTACCCGTCGTGTGTAGACGTTAGGGGCGACGGTGAATTTCCGTCAATAGCCACTTAGCCCGGCAAAGTATGTGTCCTTTGGTGCAAAATTAACGTTGCGTTCATCTCGAATGAAATGGCGCCTCCGACGGGGCGCTACCAGGCGGTTGTCCGAAACGTGATTTCCCAGCTCAGCGCCGACCGCGCCCGCGGACCGAATTTATCCATGGGCTATAGTGATTAACTGTTCGGTAACAGGAAGACCACAAACTGTTTACTACATCATTGTGATTGAAACTCGTCACACTTCCTTGATTGGGCGGCGGTTGGCCGACGCCGCGTTCGGAGACGGGCCCGGCGACTGGCCGCTGCCGTCGGCGACGACGCCGGCGCAACTGTGGCTGCGCGCCGTCGCGGCCGGGGGACAGGGGCGCTACGGCGCCGCGCAGCGCGACCTCGCGGCGCTGCGGCGCGCCGCGCCGGCCGGCCGGCTGGCCTCGCTGGGCATGAGCACGCAGGGATCGTTCCTGCGCCAGCTCGGTTGGCACACCGTCGCGCGACGCTGGGACGGGCGCGCCCTGGCGCTGGCCGGCGCCGATCCCGAGGCGGGCGCCGACGCCCTGATCGGGCTGGCGGCCGACGCGCTGGGCGTGGGGCGTTTCGCGGCCGCGGCGGCGCTGCTGGCGCGCGCCGACCCGCTACTGGCAGCCACGGACCCCAAAACGCCCGTGCCCGACCGGATTCCGGTGCGCCGGCGGTGGGTGGCCGCCGAACTCGCGATGGCCCGCGGCGAGGGTGACGTCGCCGTCCGCCATGCCGGCGAGGCGGCGGAGCTGGCGGCGGCCATGAGCGTCCCGTCGGCCCGGCACCGAGTCAAGAGCGAGGTGGTGCTGGCCGCCGCGCTGTGCAGTGCGGGAAACATCGAGCGCGCCCGCGCGGTCGCGGACGCCGCGCTGCAGACCACCGGCCGGTTAGGTCTGCTCCCGTTGCGTTGGGCGTTGGCGTGCTTGCTGATCGATATCGAAAGCGTCACGTTTTCGGCACAGCAACTGCACGAAATCCGGGATGTCTGCGCAGGCCAGGTGCGGCACGCCGGTGGAACGTGGCGTTCCGCTTGAATCGGGCCCTTGCCCGTTATTGTCATTTCGTTAGTTAGCCCAGTTGGCCCGCGATGTGTCCGGTTCGTAACGTTAGGGATATCACCGTCGATGACAATTCCAGCAGGGGAACGTCTCGATGCCGTGGTCGCCAAGGCCGTCACCGGAGACCACGGCGCGCTGAGGGAGGTGCTGGAGACCATCCGTCCGATCGTCGTGCGATATTGCCGGGCCCGCGTCGGCACGGTCGATCGGGGTGGCCTGTCAGCGGATGACGTGGCGCAGGAGGTGTGCTTGGCGACCATCACGGCGCTGCCCCGCTATCGCGATCGCGGACGCCCCTTCCTGGCCTTCCTCTATGGCATCGCGGCCCACAAGGTCGCCGACGCCCATCGGGCCGCCGGTCGTGACCTGGCCTATCCCACCGAATCGATTCCCGAACGGTGGTCGCCCGACGCGGGGCCCGAACAGCTTGCCATCGAAGCCGATTCGGTGAGCCGGATGAGCGAACTGCTCGAAATCCTGCCCGCCAAGCAGCGCGAGATCTTGATCCTGCGCGTCGTCGTCGGCCTGTCCGCCGAGGAGACCGCGGCCGCGGTCGGCAGCACCACGGGGGCGGTCCGAGTTGCCCAGCACCGCGCGTTGTCGCGGTTGAAGTCCGAGATGATTGCGGCAGGTGACTGTGCCTGAATCCCTGGATGAATTCGCCCGCACCGACCTGCTCCTCGATGCGCTGGCCCACCGCCGGCCGGTGAGCGTCGAGGACCCCGACGTCGACGTGCTGACCACGATGCTCGAGGACTGGCGCGACAACCTGCGATGGCCGCCGGCCAGCGCGCTAGTGACGCCCGAGGAGGCCGTCAACGCGCTGCGGAAAGGACTGGCCGAGCGCCGGCGGGGCCGTCGCGGCCTGACCGCCATCGCCTCGGTCGCCGCCGCGCTGATCGCGCTCAGCGGTTTCGGGGCCATGGTGGTCGAGGCCCGTCCCGGCACCCCCCTGCACGGGCTGCACGCGATGTTCTTCGACCAACCGCGGGTCCACGAAAAGCAGGAAATGCTGGCCGCCAAGGCCGACCTGGCCAAGGTGCAGGAATCGATCGACCGCGGCGAGTGGGAGCAGGCCAAGACTCAGCTGACCGACGTGAGCAGTTTGGTGCAGTCGATCGACGACCCCGTCGCCAAGCGGGAGCTGATGAATCAGCTGAAGCTGTTGAACGCCAAGGTCGAATCGCGCAACCCGAACGCGACGCTGCCCTCGTCGGCGGCTACGCCGGGTGCGCCCAATCAGTGACGGCGGTGGAAGCCGTCGGCGTCTGACGTCGCCTCGTTGAGCGAGGCGTCGGCGTAGCCCCGGCAGTAATCCCACGTGACGTAGGCGTCCGGCTCGGGGTCATAGGCGGGCTCGTGCGGGCGCACGGTGCCGTCGATCAACAGCTGCAGCAGGTTGGCCCGCAGCATGTCCCAGTCGTGGTAGTGATCCTGCTGACACTCGTCGCAGCAGACGACGAGCCCGCGAATGCCTTTGTGCGCCAGCAACGCTTCGTACACCGCCAGATCAGCGAGGTCGGCCTCGACGGCCATCCGCTCCTGCTGATCCAGGGGCTGGCCCGGCTCGACGGCTTCCAGTGCCGCCGACGGATCACAGGGGTCGTCGGCGAAAGGGTCGGGCGGCAAACCCGGTGGGAGGTGGTCGCGCACGCCCCTAGCCTACGCAGCCCGGTCGGGATAACGCCAGCAGGGAGCCGCCCGCCGTTCCCGTTCCGTTCGGGGTGCGCGGCGCGCCCCGAGCAAGCGAACTCTCACGCTGTGCCCGATTGGCCGACTTCCTCCTCGCGCCGTCCCGGCGCGCATCGTCACCCGGCGAAGGGGAGCCGATAGGATGGGTTTTCTCACGCCGCATCGTATGGAGGGCCCCACTGATGACCCGTGGCACGTCCCACCTGGAAGCCAGCTCTGACCTCGTCGGCAGTCCGTATGTGCGGGTCGGCGGCCTGGTCGACGACCCGGTGCCCACGGGGGGCGACAACCCGCACAAGATCGCGATGCTGGGGCTGACCTTCGACGACGTCCTGTTGCTGCCCGCCGCCTCCGACGTGGTCCCCGCCACCGCCGACACGTCCAGCCAGCTCACCAAGAAGATCAGGCTCAAGGTGCCGCTGGTGAGCTCGGCAATGGACACCGTCACCGAGTCGCGCATGGCGATCGCGATGGCGCGCGCCGGCGGCATGGGTGTGCTGCACCGCAACCTGCCCGTCGCCGAACAGGCCGGCCAGGTCGAGATGGTGAAGCGCTCCGAGGCGGGCATGGTCACCGATCCGGTCACCTGCCGCCCGGACAATACGCTGGCCCAGGTCGACGCGCTGTGCGCCCGGTTCCGCATCTCCGGCCTGCCGGTGGTCGACGAATCGGGCGCGCTCGTCGGCATCATCACCAACCGCGACATGCGGTTCGAGGTCGACCAGACCAAGAAGGTCGCCGAGGTGATGACCAAGGCCCCGCTGATCACCGCGCAGGAGGGGGTGTCCGCCGACGCGGCGCTGGGCCTGTTGCGGCGCCACAAGATCGAGAAGCTGCCGATCGTCGACGGCCACGGCCGGCTGACCGGGCTGATCACCGTCAAAGATTTCGTCAAGACCGAACAGCACCCGCTGGCCACCAAGGACAGCGACGGCAGGCTGCTGGTCGGCGCCGCCGTCGGCGTCGGCGGCGACGCCTGGGTGCGGGCGATGATGCTGGTCGACGCCGGGGTGGACGTGCTGATCGTGGACACCGCGCACGCGCACAACCGGCTGGTGCTCGACATGGTCGGCAAACTCAAGGCCGAGGCCGGCGACCGCGTCGAGGTGATCGGTGGCAACGTCGCCACCCGGTCGGCGGCCGCCGCGCTGGTCGCCGCCGGCGCCGACGCCGTGAAGGTGGGCGTGGGGCCGGGGTCGATCTGCACCACCCGGGTGGTCGCGGGCGTGGGCGCGCCGCAGATCACCGCGATCCTGGAGGCCGTCGCCGCCTGCGGGCCGGCCGGGGTGCCGGTGATCGCCGACGGCGGGCTGCAGTACTCCGGCGACATCGCCAAGGCGCTGGCCGCCGGGGCGTCGACGGCCATGCTGGGCTCGCTGCTGGCGGGCACCGCCGAGGCGCCCGGCGAGCTGATCTTCGTCAACGGCAAGCAGTTCAAGAGCTACCGCGGCATGGGGTCGCTGGGGGCCATGGCGGGCCGGGGCTCCGGGACCGGAAAGTCGTACTCCAAGGACCGCTACTTCGCTGACGACGCGCTCTCCGAGGACAAGCTGGTGCCCGAGGGGATCGAGGGCCGGGTGCCGTTCCGCGGCCCGCTGTCTTCGGTGATCCACCAGCTGACCGGCGGTCTGCGCGCGGCGATGGGGTACACCGGCTCGTCGACCATCGAGGAACTGCAGCAGGCCCAGTTCGTCCGGATCACGGCGGCCGGGCTGCGGGAAAGCCACCCGCACGACGTCGCCATGACGGTCGAAGCCCCCAACTACTACGCGCGCTGAGGCCCAGATGGTCGAGATCGGGATGGGCCGCACCGCCCGTCGCAGCTATGAACTGAGCGAAGTCAGCATCGTGGCGTCCCGGCGCACCCGGTCGTCGCAGGACGTGTCGACCGCCTGGCAGCTCGACGCCTACCGGTTCGAGATCCCGGTGCTGGCGCATCCGACCGATGCGCTCGTGTCGCCGGAGTTCGCGATCGAGCTGGGCCGCCTCGGCGGGCTGGGCGTGCTCAACGGCGAGGGGCTGATCGGCCGGCACGCCGATGTCGAGGCCAAGATCGCCCAGCTGGTCGAGGCCGCCAGCAAGGAGCCCGAACCCTCGGCGGCGATCCGGCTGCTGCAGGAATTCCATGCCGCCCCGCTGAACCCGGACCTGCTGGGCTCGGCCGTCGCCCGCATCCGCGAGGCCGGCGTCACCACCGCGGTGCGGGTCAGCCCGCAAAACGCCCAGGCGCTCACCCCGGTGTTGCTGCAGGCCGGCATCGACCTGCTGGTCATCCAGGGCACCATCGTCTCCGCCGAAAGAGTGGCCAGCGACGGCGAGCCGCTGAACCTGAAGACGTTCATCTCCGAGCTCGACGTGCCGGTGGTCGCCGGGGGCGTGCAGGACCACCGCACCGCGCTGCACCTGATGCGCACCGGCGCCGCCGGCGTCATCGTCGGCTACGGCGCCACCCGCGGCGTGACCACCAGCGACGAGGTGCTGGGCATCAGCGTGCCGATGGCCACCGCGATCGCCGACGCGGCCGCCGCGCGCCGCGAATATCTCGACGAGACCGGCGGCCGGTACGTGCACGTCCTGGCCGACGGCGACATCCACACCTCGGGCGAGCTGGCGAAGGCCATCGCCTGCGGCGCCGACGCGGTGGTGCTGGGCACCCCGCTCGCCGAGTCCGCCGAGGCGCTCGGCGAGGGGTGGTTCTGGCCGGCCGCGGCCGCGCACCCGTCGTTGCCGCGCGGGGCGCTGCTGCAGATCGCCGTCGGTGAACGCCCGCCCCTGCGGCAGGTGCTGGGCGGGCCGTCCGATGACCCGTTCGGCAGCCTCAACCTGGTCGGCGGGCTGCGCCGGTCGATGGCCAAGGCCGGCTACTGCGACCTCAAGGAATTCCAGAAGGTCGGGCTGACCGTCGGTAGCTGACTCGTCATCGGCGAGTGCCCGGCCAGGCGGGCGCGGGACGCCGACCGCCCGGGCAGCCGGGCGCCCGCGCATCGGCGGAGGCCGCTGGTTTGTTACCCGCGAGTAAGGCCATACTGGTGCGATGAAGCCGGATTACGACGTACTGATCATCGGTTCGGGTTTTGGGGGCAGCGTCAGCGCATTGCGGCTGACGGAAAAGGGCTACCGCGTCGGCGTCCTCGAGGCCGGACGCCGGTTCGCCGACGAGGATTTCGCCGAGACGTCCTGGGATCTGCGCAAGTTCCTGTGGGCACCGAAGCTGGGTTGCTACGGCATCCAGCGCATCCACCCGCTGCGCAACGTGCTGATCCTGGCCGGCGCCGGCGTGGGCGGCGGCTCGCTGAACTACGCCAACACGCTGTATGTGCCGCCGGAGCCGTTCTTCAAAGACCAGCAGTGGTCGCACATCACCGACTGGCGCGACGAGCTGATGCCGCACTACGACCAGGCGCGACGCATGCTGGGCGTGGTGGAAAACCCGACCTTCACCGACGCCGATCGCGTCGTCAAGGAGGTCGCCGACGACATGGGCTGCGGCGACACGTTCGTGCCGACACCGGTCGGGGTGTTCTTCGGCCCCGACGGCACCAAGGCGCCGGGCAAGACCGTGCCGGACCCCTACTTCGGCGGCGCCGGACCCGAGCGCACCGGCTGCCTTGAGTGCGGCTGCTGCATGACCGGGTGCCGCTACGGCGCCAAGAACACCCTGCTGAAGAACTACCTCTATCTCGCGGAATCGGGTGGGGCGCAAGTCATTCCGATGACGACGGTGAAGCGGTTCGAGCAGCGCCCCGACGGGCTGTGGGAGGTCCGCACGGTGCGCACCGGCAGTTGGCTGCGCCGCGACCGGCGCACCTACACCGCCAAGCACCTGATCCTGGCCGCCGGGACGTGGGGCACCCAGCACCTGCTGTTCAAGATGCGCGACGAGGGCCGGCTGCCCCGGCTCTCCAACCGCCTCGGCGTGCTGACCCGCACCAACTCCGAGTCCATCGTCGGGGCCGGGCGCCTGGAGGTCTCTCCGGATCTGGACCTCACCCACGGGGTGGCGATCACGTCGTCGATCCACCCGACGCCCGACACCCACATCGAGCCGGTCCGCTACGGCAAGGGCTCCAACGCGATGGGGCTGCTGCAGACGTTGATGACCGACGGGCCGGGCCCCGAAGGCACCGACGTGCCGCGCTGGAAGCAGTTGCTGGACACCGCCCGTGAAGATCCGCGCGGAATGCTGCGGCTGCTCAACCCGCGCCAGTGGAGTGAGCGCACCATGATCGCGCTGGTGATGCAGCACCTGGACAACTCGATCACCACGTTCACCAAACGCGGCAAGCTCGGCATCCGCTGGTACACCAGCAAGCAGGGCCACGGCGAGCCGAACCCGACGTGGATCCCGGTGGGCAACGAGGTCACCCGCCGCATCGCCGCCAAGATCGACGGCGTGGCCGGCGGCACCTGGGGCGAGCTGCTCAACATCCCGCTGACCGCGCACTTCCTCGGCGGCGCGGTGATCGGCGACAACGCCGACCACGGGGTCATCGACCCCTATCACCGGGTCTACGGCTACCCGACGCTGTATGTGGTGGACGGCGCGGCGATCTCGGCGAACCTGGGCGTGAATCCGTCGCTGTCCATCACCGCCCAGGCCGAGCGGGCCGCGTCGCTGTGGCCGAACAACGGCGAAAACGACCGGCGCCCGGCGCAGGGCGAGCCGTATCGCCGGCTGGATCCGATAGCGCCGGCGCACCCGCGGGTGCCCCTCTCCGCCCCGGGCGCGCTGCGCTGGTCACCGGTCGATCCGGTCAGCTCGGTGGGCTAGCTAACTCGCCGTGACGATCGCGAGCGCGGCGTAGCCGGGCGCTGCGGGTCGTCACCATCAGCTCCCGTGACGATCGCGAGCGCGGCGTAGCCGGGCGCTGCGGGTCGTCACCATCAGCTCGCCAGCACCTCGAGCGGTGTGCCGCTGACCACCCGGCTGCGCTCGCCGCGCACGTTGACCGGCACATCGCCCATCAAGGTGATGCGGTGCATGAGCCGGGGCTGGTCGTCGTAGTCGTCGATGGCCCGGTGCTGGGTCGCGCGGTTGTCCCAC
Organism: Mycobacterium sp. 3-98; assembly: GCF_035918355.1. NCBI lineage: Bacteria > Bacillati > Actinomycetota > Actinomycetes > Mycobacteriales > Mycobacteriaceae > Mycobacterium > Mycobacterium sp. 3-98. The sequence goes on from NZ_CP142360.1 coordinate 1,427,386, forward strand.
ATGGCGACGTCGCCCGGCGCCCAGGCCCAGCGAATGGTGTTCTCCGGCATGGTGATTCGTCGCTGGAGTAGCTCGAGCAGCACGCTCGACTCGTGGTTGTCCAGGCCCACGAAGCCGCGCACGAAATCGCCGGCCAGCAGCGCGCGTTCACCGGTCTCCGGGTGCACCCGCACCACGGGATGCTCGGTGCGGAAGTCGGGCTTCTCGAAGGCTTGCCGAAACGCCCGCTGCGCGTCGCTCATCGACATGACCGCCTCGGTGGACACGTAGTCGTAGCGGTTGGTGTGCAGCGCCCAGAGGTTTTCCACCAGGTGCTTCAGCGGCTCCGGCAGATGCTGGTAGGCCGCCACGGTGGAGGCCCACAGCGTCGAGCCGCCATAGGAGGGCAGGGTGACCGCCCGCAGGATCGAGGCCGCCGGGTAGTTGGCGGCGAACGTCACGTCGGTGTGCCAGCGGGTCGCCTTGCCGTACTCGGAGTCGATCGGCGTGATCACCGGCATGTGCTTGGCGGCCAGGGCGGACGCGGCCGGGTGGCCGATGGGGGTGCCCAGCAGGCGCGCGAAATCGAGCTGCTGCTCGTCGTCAAGGTGGTGCTGGTGGCGAAAGAAGACGACCTTGTGCGTCAACAGCGCCCGGCGGATCGTCTCGACCGCGGCGTCGTCGAGGTGGCCGCCGAGGCTGACGCCGTCGATTCGGGCCCCGATGCGACTTCCCAGCTTGGTGACGGTGATTTGAGCAGTCATGTCGTGTTCCTCGAGTCAAAACGGGTGTAGTCAAGTGACTACGTTTGGTAGTGTAGTCAGATGACTACAACGTCCGCAAGAGGCCGCGGGAAACCCCCGACCGGGCGGGCGGAAGTGGCCGCGGCGATCCTGGAGGCCGCCACCGAGCTGTTCGCCGAGCGCGGCCCGGCGGCGACCTCCATCCGCGACATCGCCGCGCGGGCAGGCGTCAACCACGGGCTGGTGTTCCGGCACTTCGGCACCAAGGAACAACTCGTCGGCGCCGTGCTCGACCACCTGGGGGACGACCTGAGCGCCCAGCTGGAGACCGACACCCCCGCCGAGGTGGTGCAGCGCTCCCTGGACCGCCAGATGCGGGTGATGGCCCGCACCGTGCTCGACGGCTATCCGGCGGGCCAGCTGCAGAAGCGCTTCCCCAACATCGCCACCCTGCTCGACGGGGTGCGGCCGCTCTACGACGACGAGGTCAAGGCGAGGCTCGCCGTCGCCAATGCCCTTGCCCTGCAATTTGGTTGGCGGTTGTTCGCGCCGGTCCTGCGCTCGGCGACCGGGATCGAAGAGCTGACCGACGCCGAATTGCGCGCCGCGGTGGGCGCCGAAGTGGAGCGGATGCTCGGGCCCGCCGACACTCAGTGAGGCCGCGACAGCACCCGCCGGTGCATGGGCGCGCGCCCCAGCGGCTGGTGCGGCGGCGGCAGGAGCGGCTTGCGGGGACGCACGGCGACCGTCGTCGGGGATTCGGTGCTCAGCTCGAGGTCCTCGCCGGCGTGGCGGATGGTCAGCTCGCCGCCGGGCCCGTCGCGCAGCGTGTACGTGACATCGACGTGGTTGACGTCGATGGTGACCCGGAAGTCGCGCCACCGCAGCCGGAATCGCAACCGCGAAATCCCGTCCGGCAGAGCGGGATCCAATGACAGCATGCCCTCGTCGTCGCGCAGGCCGCCGAACCCGGCCACCAGCGCGGTCCAGGCGCCGGCGAGCGAGGCCATGTGCAGGCCGTCGCGGGTGTTGTGGTGCAGATCGCGCAGGTCGATCAGGGCGGCCTCGTAGGCATAGTCGTGGGCCAGCTCCAGATGCCCGACCTCGGCGCACATCACCGCCTGGGTGCAGGCCGACAGCGACGAGTCGCGCACCATGCGCGGCTCGTAGTAGTCGACGTTGCGGGCCTTCTGTTCGGGGGTGAACGCGTGGCTCTGCCAGTGCATCGCCAGCACCAGGTCGGCCTGCTTGATCACCTGCGCGGGATAGAGCCGGACGTAGGCCTCGTGCAGCAGCAGCGGGTAGGTGGTGTTCTTCTCGAAGTCCCATTCGGCGTAGGTGGTGAACCCCTCGCACTGCTGATGGACCCCGAGCCCGTCGTCGTAGGGGATGTGGGCGGCGTCGGCGGCATCGCGCCACGCGGCCGCCTCCTCGGTGGTGACCCCCAGCGCCTTGGCCGCGTCGGGATGGCGGTTGCACGCGTCGGCGGCGGTGTGCAGGTTGTGCGCGGCCATCAGGTTGGTGAAGGCGTTGTCGCGGACGACCGCGGTGTACTCGTCGGGGCCGGTGACACCGTCCAGGTGCCAGACGCCGTGCCGGTCGTGATGGCCGAGCGAGAGCCACAGCCGGGCGGTCTCGACCAGCACCTTCAGGCCGCAATCGGCTTCCAGCTCGTCGTCGCCGGTGACGATGCGGTAGCGCTCGAAGGCCATCGCGATGTCGGCGTTGATGTGCCAGGCCGCCGTGCCGGCCGGCCAGTACGCCGAGCACTCCTGCCCGCGGATGGTCCGCCACGGGAAGGCGGCGCCCTCCAGGCCCAGTTCGGCCGCCCGCTCCTTGGCCAGATCCAGGGTGGAGGCCCGCCACTTCAGCGCGTCGGCCACGGTGTGCGGCGCGGTGTAGGTCAGCACCGGCAGCACGTAACCCTCGGTGTCCCAGAAGGCGTGCCCGTCGTAGCCGGTTCCGGTGAGTCCCTTGGCCGCGATGGCGCGGCGTTCGGCGCGGGCGCTGGCCTGCAGCAGGTGGAAGAGCCCGAAGCGCACCGCCTGCTGGGATTCGGGGTCGCCCTCGACCTCGACGTCCGCGCAGTCCCAGAAGTTGTCCAGGTACTTCCGTTGCGAATCCAGCAGCCCCTGCCATCCGCTGTAGCGGCCGCCGTGCAGCGCGGCCGCGACCTGGTCGCGCAGCGCCGGACGCGAGCGCATGCTCGACCAGCCGTAGGCCAGGTATTTGACGATGCGCAACTTCTGTCCCTCGCGCAGCCCGCAGATCACGGTGGTTCGCGCCAGATCGGCCCGCGCATCGGTGCTGACCTCGACGCGGCCGGGAACCTCGACCTCGTGATCCATTCCGGCGGCCATCATCAGCGCGCTGCTACGGGTGCGGTGCATGAGGACCGCGCCCGTATCGGTGTTTTCGTGGGCGACCTCTTCGAGCGGGTTCTCCAGGATGGCCGACACGCGCGGGTCGCCGGAGGTCTGCGGCTGGTCCTCGTTGGTGACCAGTTCGGACTGCACCGTGACCCGCACGAATTCGCCGACCGCTTCCACGACGTACTCGATGGCGGCCAGGCCGCGGTGCGGCAGCGAGACCAGCCGGGTGGTGACCACCTTGACCTCTTTGCCCGCGGGCGAGCGCCAGTGCGCGGTTCTCGTCAGCGTCCCGGCGCGCAGGTCGAGATCGCGCTCGTGAGAGATCAGTTCGCCGTAGCGCACGTCGAAGGGCTCGTCTTCGACCAGCAACCGGATGATCTTGCCGTTGGTGACGTCGACCAGCGTCTGGCCGGCTTCCGGGTAGCCGTAGCCGGCTTCGGCGTAGGGCAGCGGCCGGATCTCGTAGAAGGAGTTCAGGTAGGTGCCCGGCAGGCCGTAGGGCTCGCCCTCGTCGAGGTTGCCGCGCAGCCCGATGTGCCCGTTGGACAGGGTGAACAGGGATTCCGACTGGGCCAGCAGGTTGAGGTCGAGCTGGGTTTCGCGAACGTGCCACGGGTCAACGGGAAACGCTTCGTCGGTGATCATGACTGCAGCAACTCGGCGAGGTCGCTGACCACCACGTCCGCGCCGTTGCGGCGTAAGTCCTCGGCTTGGCCCACCCTGTCGACACCTATCACGAAACCGAAGTTACCGGCCCGGCCGGCGGCCACCCCCGACAAGGCGTCTTCGAACACGGCCGCCGCCTCGGCGGGGACGTCGAGCAGTTGCGCCCCGCGCAGGTAGGAGTCGGGCGCCGGCTTGCCGGCGATGTGTTCCTGGCGCAGGGTGATGCCGTCCACCCGCTTTTGCACGAACCGGTCCAGCCCGGTGACCTCGAGGACGTCGCGGGTGTTGGCGCTCGAGGACACCACCGCGATGCCCAGGCCCGCGGCCGACGCCGCCTCGAGGTAGCGCCGCGAACCGTCGAAGACCTTGACGCCGTCCTGCTTGAGGACCTTCTGGAACATGTCGTTCTTGCGGTTGCCCAGGCCGTAGACGGTCTCGGCGTCATCGGGGTCATCGGGGCTGCCGTCGGGCAGTTCGATGCCGCGGCTTTCCAGAAACGACCGGACCCCGTCCTCGCGTTTCTTGCCGTCCACGTATTTGCGGTAGTCCGCGGCCGCGTCGAAGGGGACGAATTCGTCGCCGGTGCGCTGGGCCCGGTCGGACAGGTAGGCGTCGAACATCGCCTTCCACGCCTTGGTGTGCACACTGGCGGTGTCGGTGAGCACGCCGTCGAGGTCGAACAGGCAGGCGCGCACCTTTTCTGGCAGACCCAGCTCTGAGCTCACCGGCGGTCCTCGCTTTCTGGTCTCGGGGGCTGGTTGACCGATACCCACTCCACCATGTCCGCCATGCGTGCCGCCAGCGTTTCGGTGTCCGCCGCCGCGGCGGGGCGGATGCCTGCGGGGACGGCCGGTCGCCGGTCAACGCGTTAACGCACTGTGCCGCAGGTGATTTCGTCGACAACGGAGTCAGCCCCCGCTGCCGGGCGCCCCCGTGCCGTCGCCCGGGGGCCAGGTGCCCGGCACCATCGGCATGCGGGGTGCGTCGCCGAATTCGTCGGCCGCCAGGGTGGTCAGGCCCGCCGCGGCGACGGGTTCTTTGCGCGCCGTGCCGGCGAAGCCCAGGTTTCCGGCGCCGCCGTGCGACGCCGTCGTCTCCGGCTCGTTCCAGTCCGGATCGACGTCGACGTTCATGTCCATGAACTCGTCGCCATGGGCGCGCTGCCGCGCCCGCCGGCGCCGGCGGGTGCGCGCCGCCTCCCGCGCGGCCGCGGCCGCGACGGCCGCGGCCGAATCGGGTTCGGGCGCCTTCTTTTTCGCGCCGGCGGCGGCGCCCGCGCTCATCCCCGAACCGAAACCGATGCCGGGAGGCGCGAGGGCGTACGGGGGCACGAACGGGACGGTGCCGGCGGCCGGCGGCGCGGGCGGCGCCGGGCTGGCCACCGTGGCGGCCGAGGGCGCGGGCGCGGGCGCGGGTGCCGGCGCGGCGGCCGCGGCTGGCGCGGTGACGGGGCTCATGGCGGGCGCCGCCGGCAGGCTCGGAGGTGCGGCTGGGGCCGGGGCGGCCGGCACCGCGGCGGGCGCGGCCGGGGGGGCCGGGGCGGCCAGGCCGGCAAAGCCGGCCAGCGCCCCGAAGGGGGCCGCGGCGACGAGCATCGGCAGCAACAGCAACTGGGGCTGCGTCGGGAGCCAACTGGCGAGCTGGGCCAGGTGTGTCGGCCAGTCGAGCAGCACGAGTTGCGTGATGAACTCGAAGGCCGCCGCCGGGTTTTCCTGCAACAGGGCCCCGAACTGCTGGAAATCGGAAAACAGCTCGAGGGCCCGGACCACCCACCACATCAGGTCCCCGGGGTTGGTGTAGGCCTCGTAGGGCAGGCCGTTGAGGGTCCCCTCGACCGGATCCCAGTCGAGGCCGAACAGCCGCAGGATCTGGGCGACGAACTGGTTGAGCGGGCTGTCGAACCCGTGCTCGTGGTCGTGGTGGTCGTCGTCCTCCTCGTGGTCGTGTTGCGCGGTGGCCTCGGACTTCAGGATCGGCGGCGCCGGGTCGGTCGGCGGTACGGCCGCCACCGTCGCCGTGGAGACGGCTTCATAGGTCGCCATCGTGCCGGCGGCCTGGACCCACATCCGCGCATAGTCGGCCTCGTTGACCGCGATCGGAATGGTGTTGATCCCAAAGAAATTCGTCGCCACCAGGGCACCGTGGACGACGTGGTTGGTGGTCAGCTCCGGCAGGGTCGGCATCGCCGCCAGCGCGGCGGTGTAGGCGGTGCCCGCCGCCTCGTGCTGGGCGGCCGCCGCGGCGCTGTGCGCGCTGGCCTGTGTCAACCACGCCAGGTACGGGGCGTGCGCGGCGACGTAGGATTCGGCGCTGGGCCCCTGCCACGCCCCGGCCTGCGTCGACGTCAACAGCGCGCCGAGTTCTTCTGCGGCCGAGGCGTATTCGGCGCTCATTGAGCTCCACGCCGCCGCCGCGGCGAACAGCGACGCCGGCCCCGGTCCGCTGCTGAGCAACGCCGAGTGCACCTCGGGCGGGGACGCCATCCACACCGGCGCGGTCATCGCCGGACGCCTCGTCGGCGGTCGGCCATCGGCGGCGCGCTTGCGGCGGGCAACGTCATCACGGCAACTCCTGGGCTGGGCAGTGTGCAGATCCTCGACCAGTCAATTGAAAATGATTGTCGTTATCAATACTCGACCGCCGACCTCATGCCAAAGGCATAGAATTCGCCGCGGCGGCGCGTTACGCACCGCGTTTTCGCCGTGGGCCTCTCGGGCGGCGGCGGCGCAGGCGGCCACTAGACTCGCCTGCGTGGCCGAATCCAGGGAAACTGAGGCAACCGAGCCGGCGGGCGCGTCCGGACCGCCCGCTCGACCGGTGCTCGTCGTGGACTTCGGGGCGCAGTACGCGCAGCTGATCGCCCGCCGGGTCCGCGAGGCGCGGGTTTTCTCGGAGGTCATCCCGCACACCGCCACGGCCGAGGACATCAAGGCCAGGGACCCGCTGGCGCTGGTCCTTTCCGGCGGGCCGTCCAGTGTCTACGCCGACGGCGCCCCGCAGCTGGACCCGGCGCTGTTCGACCTCGGGGTGCCGGTGTTCGGCATCTGTTACGGGTTCCAGGCCATGGCCCAGGCGCTGGGCGGGACCGTCGCCCACACCGGCACCAGCGAATACGGCCGCACCGAACTGAAAGTCCTTGGCGGCGAACTGCATTCGGGCTTACCGAGCGTCCAGCCGGTGTGGATGAGCCACGGCGACGCGGTCACGGCCGCGCCGGACGGGTTCGAGGTGGTGGCCAGCAGCGCGGGCGCGGCGGTCGCCGGGTTCGAGAACCGGGCCCGTCGGCTGGCCGGCGTGCAGTACCACCCGGAGGTGATGCACAGCCCGCACGGGCAGCAGGTGCTCAGCCGCTTCCTGCACGACTTCGCCGGGCTCGGCGCGGACTGGACGGCCGCCAACATCGCCGAGGCGCTGGTCGAGCAGGTGCGCGCCCAGATTGGCGACGGCCATGCGATTTGCGGGCTGTCCGGCGGCGTGGATTCCGCGGTGGCCGCCGCGCTGGTACAGCGCGCCATCGGTGACCGCCTGACCTGTGTCTTCGTCGACCACGGGCTGCTGCGCGAGGGCGAGCGCGCACAGGTGCAACGCGATTTCGTGGCCGCCACCGGCGCCAATCTGGTGACCGTCGACGCGGCCGACACCTTCCTCGACGCGCTCGCCGGCGTGACCAATCCCGAAGGCAAGCGCAAGATCATCGGCCGCCATTTCATCCGGGCGTTCGAGGGCGCGGTGCGAGACATCGTGGGGGACAACGCTTCCGACGGCTCCGGCGTCGAGTTCCTGGTCCAGGGCACGCTGTATCCCGACGTGGTGGAGTCCGGCGGCGGCAGCGGCACAGCGAACATCAAGAGCCACCACAACGTCGGCGGCCTGCCCGGCGACCTGACGTTCAAACTCGTCGAGCCGCTGCGGCTGCTGTTCAAGGACGAGGTGCGCGCGGTCGGGCGCGAGCTGGGCCTGCCGGAGGAAATCGTTGCGCGCCAACCGTTCCCGGGTCCCGGCCTGGGCATCCGGATCGTCGGCGAGGTCACCGCGGAGCGGCTGGACACGCTGCGGCGGGCGGACTCGATCGCGCGCGAGGAGCTGACGGCCGCCGGCCTGGACACCCTGATCTGGCAGTGCCCCGTGGTGCTGCTGGGCGACGTGCGTTCGGTCGGCGTGCAGGGCGACAACCGCACCTACGGGCACCCGATCGTGTTGCGGCCGGTGACCAGTGAGGACGCCATGACCGCCGACTGGACCCGGGTCCCCTACGAGGTGCTCGAACGCATCTCGACCCGCATCACCAACGAGGTCGCCGAGGTCAACCGCGTGGTGCTGGACATCACCAGCAAGCCGCCGGGCACCATCGAATGGGAGTAGTCGCCCTCGCGTGGGTGCAGGACTTTTCGGCGTTGTTTCCGGTGGAAGTGATCACCGCTCGGCGTGCCCGCTGAGCTTCCGCCGGAAGGTCCGCCTCCTGGACAAGACGCGCGAGCGGGAGATGCGGCCGCCGAGTGATGCCGCACAACATGGGTAACAGGCGCCACACGCGTCGCTGCGCGGGTGGACAGGCGTTGTGCCCACCTCCGAGCGACAATCTCGGGCGGGCCCGTGACCAGCGAAAACGTGTTGTCGCTCGGAGGTGGGCACACGCACTGCGCCCTCCGCCAGGGTCTGGTGTGGCCGATGGGACTTGTGAGGCGCGACGTGCGGCGACGCCGGCCCCGTGCCCGGGGCCGCGGCGGCCGGCCGGCTGGCATGGTTCAGCGTCGACGGAGTGGGCGTTGCCGCCGAAAAAATCACGCCCGAAAACACCATCAGCCACACCGGCACCGAGCGCATAAAGCAGCCCCTCACGTTGCTTGACGGTTGTCAGAGGGCCGGTGTTTACTTCGAACATACTTTCGAACGCCCGGTGAAGGAGGCTAGGTCATGACCGCGGCTTTTGCCTCCAGTCACCGCGAAGAAACCCGCGCTGAGCAGCTCGAATCGCTTCGACGGCGGATGGCGAGCATCTCCTCGAAAAAGGCCGGGCCGACCGTCCCCGACGACCTGCTGGACTCGGAGTCCCAGCTGGCGCTGCCGCAGTGGCTGGCGGACCTGCTGCCGGCGCCGCTGCCGCGGGGAACGGTGGCGGTGCTCTCGGGTGCCCGGTCGCTGTTGTTGAGCATGGTCGCCGCGGTCACGGCGGCCGGTGGCAACGCCGCGATCGTCGGCCAGCCGGACATCGGGCTGCTGGCCGCCGCGGAGATGGGGGCGGATCTGAGCCGGCTCGCGGTGATACCGGATCCCGGAACCGATCCGGTCGAGGTGGCCGCGGTGCTCGTCGACGGCATGGATCTGGTGGTCCTCGGGCTGGGCGGGCGCCGGGTGCCGCCGACGCGGGCGCGGGCGGTGGTGGCGCGGGCCCGCAGCAAGGGTTGCACTCTGCTGGTCACCGGCGGCGATTGGCAGGGCGCGCCGACGCGGCTGGCGGCCCGGGTCTGTGGCTACGAGATCACCCCGCACTGGGGAACGCCCGCCCCCGGATTCGGGCGGATCAGCGGGGTGCGGCTGCAGGTCAGCGGGATGTGTGCGGGACGACGGGTGACGGCCCAAGCGCGAGCGGGGTGAACTCCGGTGGTAACCCCTTCTGGTTCAAGGGTTTTGGCGATCTGGTGCATGGATTGGCCCGCGGTCGCGGCGGCGGCGGCCGCGGATCTGTCCGCGTCCGTCCCGGTCGCGGTCACGCTGGCCAACCGGGTGGTCGCCTGTTCGTCGGCCGCCCGCGCGGTGGGGGTGCGCCGGGGGCTGCGACGCCGGGAGGCGGCGGCCCGGTGCCCGCAGCTGCATGTCACCACCGCCGACGCGGACCGCGACGCCCGCTTCTTTGAAGCGGTGATCGCGGCGGTGGACGACCTGGTGCCCCGCGCCGAGGTGCTGCGGCCCGGGCTCCTGGTGTTGCCGGTGCGCGGGGCGGCCCGCTATTTCGGGTCCGAGGCCGTCGCCGCCGAACGGCTGATCGATGCCGTGGCCGCCGCCGGCGCCGAGTGTCAGGTCGGGATCGCCGACCAGTTGTCCACCGCGGTCTTCGCGGCGCGGGCGGGCCGCGTCGTCGAGCCGGGAGGCGACGCGAGGTTTTTGTCGGTCCTGTCCATCCGCCAACTCGCCACCGAGCCGAGCCTGTCCGGTCCGGGCCGGGAAGAGCTGACGGACCTGTTGTGGCGGATGGGGATTCGCACCATCGGGCAGTTCGCCGCGCTGTCGCGCAGCGATGTGGCCTCCCGGTTCGGCGCCGACGGGGTGACCGCGCACCGGTTGGCCCGCGGCGAGCCCGAACGGCCGCCCTCCGGGCGGGAGCCGCCGGCCGAGCTCGAGGCCGTGCTGGACTGCGATCCGCCGATCGACCGGGTCGATGCCGCGGCGTTCGCCGGGCGCTCGCTGGCCGGAACGCTGCATCAGGCGCTGATGGCCGCCGGCGTGGGATGCACCCGGCTGGCCATCCACGCCGTCACCGCCAACGGCGAAGAACGCCATCGGGTGTGGCGGTGCGCCGAGCCGTTGACCGAGGACGCCACCGCCGACCGGGTGCGCTGGCAGCTCGACGGCTGGCTGAGCAATCGCACCGCGCGCGATCCCCGGCCCACCGCCGCGGTGACGCTGTTGCGGCTGCAGGCGGTGGAGGTGGTATCCGCCGAGGCGCTGCAGTTGCCGCTCTGGGGTGGGCTGGGGGAGGAGGACAGGCTGCGGGCCCGCCGGGCGCTGGTGCGGGTGCAGGGGTTGCTCGGTCCGGAGGCGGTGCGAGTGCCGGTGCTGTCCGGGGGTCGCGGGCCGGCCGAGCGCATCACGCTGATCCCGCTGGGCGACGAGCCGGTGCCGCGGGCCGATCCCGATCTGCCGTGGCCCGGCCGGCTGCCCGCGCCGTCACCGGCGGTGTTGCTGGACGATCCGGTGGAATTGCTTGACACCCAAGGGAACCCGATACGGGTGACCAACCGCGGGCTGTTCTCCGCCGACCCCGCCCGCATGATCAGCCAGGGCCGAGACGAGCGGCTGTGCTGGTGGGCCGGCCCCTGGCCGGTCGACGAGCGGTGGTGGGACGACCGGCCCGTGGGCGGTCAGGGGGCCGGTCAAGGGTCCGGCCGCACCGCCCGCGCCCAGATCCTGCTGGAAAGCGAGCGTGCGTTGCTGTTGTGCTATCGCCAGCGGCGCTGGTACCTCGAGGGCAGCTACGAGTAGGTGGGCCGCAGCGCCTCCGGCGTCAGGTCCTTGAGCGAGGGATATCCGTCGACGGCCATGATCAGGTCCGCTTCGGCCAGCAGCGAGCGCAGCACGTGCACGACGCCCTCGACGCCCCCGAGGGCCAGCCCGTAGGCGTAGGGGCGGCCGATCCCGACGGCGGTCGCCCCCAGCGCGAGGGCCTTGATGATGTCGGCCCCGCTGCGCACGCCCGAGTCGAACAGCACGGGCAGCCCGCCGGCCGCCTCGAGCACGTCGGGCAGGCAATCCAGGCAGGGCAACCCGCCGTTGGCCTGCCGGCCGCCGTGGTTGGAGCAGTAAATGCCGTCCACGCCAATGTCTTTGGCGCGGCGGACGTCGTCGGGGTGGCAGACGCCCTTGACCATCAGCGGCAGGTCGGTCTCCGCCCGCAGCCACTCCAGGTCGTCCCACCGGAACGGGCCGCCGAAAATGGGCAGCTTGCGCACCGCCGCCTCGGTGGCGTCTTCGCCCCGGCTCAAGCGGGAGCGAAAAACGGGATCGCTGGTGTAGTTGGCCAGGCACCCGCTGGGCACCTGGGGGTAGTTCCCCCCGCTGAGGTCGCGGGGCCGCCAGCCGGTGACCCAGGTGTCCAGGGTGACCGCGATGGCCTTGAAGCCGGCCGCCTCGGCGCGGTGCACCAGGCTGGCGGCCATCTTGCGGTCCGGCGGCGTGTACAGCTGGAAGAACGCCGGGCTATCGCCCAGTTCGGCGGCGATATCCTCCATCGGGTCGGAGGTGAGCGTGCCCACGAAGAACGGGACGCCGGTGCGGACGGAGGCCCGGGCGCAGAGCATGTCCCCGTGGCCCTCCGGGTCGCACACCCCGATGACGCCGATGGGCGCCATGAAGATCGGTGACGGAAACCTCATGCCGAACAGCTCGACGGACATGTCGCGCTCCTCGGGGGCGATCCCCATCCGCGGGTACAGCCCCCACCGTTTGAAGGCCGCGCAGTTGGCGCGCTGGGTGTGCTCGTCACCGGCGCCGCCCGCGACGTACTGCAGCACCTTCGGTGCCATCGCCGCCGCCGCCTTTTCCTCCAGGTCCTCGAACCTGATCGGGTACTGCGGCTGATTACCGTGCAGCGACTGGTCGTACAGCTCTTTTTGATAGTCGGCGAAGGCCATAGTCGGTCCAGTACCCCGCACCCCGTGCACCAAACCGTGTTCGAGGATGCGGTCCGACGGGTCGCCGGTGTGGCGAAAACGCGTTCGGCACTAAGCGGTTTCGATGCGCTTCGCTATGCGCGCGTCAGTAGCGTCCGAAGACGGTCGCCACGTTGTGTCCGCCGAAGCCGAACGAGTTGTTGATCGCGTACTCGTAGTTGCCGGGGCGGGGTTTGCCGGCCACCACGTCCAGGTCGATCTCGGGGTCGAGGTTTTCCAGGTTCAGCGTGGGCGGCACGACCTGGTCGCGCAGCGCGAGCACGGTCAGGATCGATTCGACGGCGCCCACGGCGCCCACGGAGTGGCCCAGGGCGGCCTTGGGGGCGTAGACGGCGGCGTTGCCGCCGTGGGGGCCCAGGGCGTTGTTGATGGCCCTGCCCTCGGCGACGTCGCCGACCGAGGTGCCGGTGGCGTGGGCGTTGACGTGGTGGATGTCGCTGGGGGAGAGCCCGGCGAGCTGGATGGCGCGGCTCATGGCGTGCCCGGCGCGTTCGCCGTTGGGGTCGGGGGCCACCATGTGGTAGCCGTCGGAGGTGATGCTGGCGCCCATGATGCGGGCCAAGATGTTGGCCCCGCGGGCCTTGGCGTGCTCCTCGGTCTCGATCACCATCAGGGCGCCGGCCTCGCCGAACACGAAGCCGGTCCGGTCGCGGTCGAACGGGCGGCACGCGCCGACGGGGTCGTCGTTCTTGGTCGACATCACGATCCGCATCTGCGCGAACGCCGCGATCGCGACCGCCTCGATCCTGACCTCCACGCCACCGCAGATCGCGATGTCGGCCTCCCCGAAGACGATGTTGCGCCACGCCTGGGCGACGCCCTCCGAACCCGATGCGCACGCCGACACCGGGGTGATGACCCCGGCCTTGGCGTGCCGCTCCAGGCCCACCGCAGCGGCTGCCCCGTTGGGCATGTACTTGGACACCGCCAGCGGGGAGACACCCTTCATCCCGCGGGCGCGCAGGTCGTCGTAGCTGAACACGATTTGCTCCGCCGAGCCCAGGCCCGTGCCGACGGACACCATCAGCCGGTTGCTGTCGACCTCGGGCGAGCCGGCGTTCTCCCAGACCCGCCGGCCCAGGACGGTCGACATCATCTGCAGGTAGCCCATCCGGTGGCGTTCGGCGCGGGTGAGTCCGCCGTCGAAATCCTCGAGTAGATGACCGCCGATGCGCACCGGCAGGTCAAACTCCTCGACGAACGAGTCCTCGAGTTTGCGGATGCCACTTTGCCTGTCCAGCAACAGCTTCCACGTGGACTCGGCGTCAGTCGCCAGTGCGGTCGTCATGGCAATGCCCGTGACGACCACGTTCGGCAGCGTTTTCCCCGTAACCAGCTCCGCCATGACTTCCGAAACCTTTCATTTGATGAGAGCTGCTAACGAATTGACGCCGAGCCCCACACATCCCACCAAATCATGCCAACACAAACTCCCATTGTCCCTGACGTCAAGGGCGTGGCGTTAATCGGCGCGTACCGCCTGCGCCTGCGCCACCAGGGCGCGGCCGCCGGGCAACGCCCGCAGAACGGCGCGGGCCAGCCGGTCGCGGCCGCGGAGAGCGCCGGTCCTGGCCTGACCGGTGCGCAAATGGCGCCACCCCAGGAACGCCCACGACGCCGCGACCACGGCGTCGGTCACCCCGCCGCGGGCCCGGCGCCGGTCGACGAGGGCCAGGCCGAGCGCGGTCGCCGAGTGCACCGTGTCGACCCAGACCCCGGCCGCCAGCTCCTCCGGGCCGGGGTCGACCCCCGACAACGCCGCCTGGACCAGATGGCGAGCGCCCAGGATCCGGGTGACGACGATCGCCTTGCGATCGACCCGTACCCCGTGGATGTGGCTCAGCACCTCGGCGGGGGCGGCCAGCAGCACGCCGCCCCACCCCGCCCGGATCAGCTCGATGGCACGAAACTTCATGGGGTATCGGCTAACCGGCGCGCGAAGGGGCCCACCCGCTCGATGAACCGATCGAAGAACCCCGCTGCGTCCACGTCAATCCCGATGAGCGCGTTGGGTTCTCGTCGACCCGACCAGTCGGTCACCGTCATGGCGCGGGTCAGGGTCCCGGTCAGCTCGATGTCCACCGTCGCCGGCCGGGTGTTGACGAGCCCCGGATCCAGCGCGACGGCGGCGGCCAACGGATCGTGCATGTGTGCTTGATACCCGTGGCCGAGGTCGTGGTAGGCCTCCAGGTAGAACCGGGTCGCGTCCTCGATCACCCTGATCAGGGGGTTGGACGCCGTGGACCGGGTTGCGCGTTCGTCGTGTTCGCTCAGCGGCGTGGTCGTCGACCCGGCGGCGGCCGCCAGCCGGGCCAGGTGCTCCGGTGTCATCGCGACCTTACGGGTCAAATCCAGCCCGCACAGGATCGGAAGCCGTTGGTGGCCAACGGTTTCCTGGCCCCAGGCCGCCAGCACCTCGGCCGCGGCCTCCGGGTCCACGCTGATGTTCCATTCCGCGACCGTGGTGGTGTTGCCCCGGTGGTCGTAGGAACCCCCCATGATCACCAGCCGGCGCAGCAGCGACGGCAGGGTGGTTCGGCGCGCAGCGCCAGCGCCAGATTGGTCAACGGGCCGGTCGCCACGCCGATGAGCTCCCCGGGGTGGGCCTTCGCCGCCCGCACCCACGCGTCCGCGGAGTCGTAGTCGGTGAGCCCGTCCCCACCCGGTGGCAGCTCGGCGTAGCCTAATCCCCTGGGGCCGTGGACTTTTGACGGCAAACACATCGGTCCGGTCAGGGTTTGATCGGAGCCTCTCGAAACCGGTATGCCGGTGACCTCGCACAGCCGCAGCAGGCCGAGATTGTTTTCGCAGACCTGCTCCACCCCGACGTTTCCACCGGTCGAGGCGATGCCGACCACCTCGGCGTCCGGGCTGGCGAACAGGTAGATCAGCGCCAGCGCGTCATCCACGCCGGTGTCGACGTCGACGAAAACGGGAGCGTTCATTGTCTACAACCGTTCATTGTCTACAACATAGCCATCTCGGCTATTAGGCTGAGCTGATGCCCACAACGTCGGAGCCCCCGGAGGGCACTGAATTAACGCCGCACTTCGACGACGTGCAGGCCCACTACGACTTGTCGGACGACTTCTTCCGGCTATTCCTCGACCCGACCCAGACGTACAGCTGCGCCTACTTCGAGCGCGAGGACATGACGCTGGAGGAAGCGCAGATCGCCAAGATCGACCTCGCCCTGGGCAAACTCGGGCTGCAACCGGGCATGACGTTGCTCGACGTCGGCTGCGGCTGGGGCGCCACCATGATGCGCGCCGTGGAGAAATACGACGTCAACGTTGTCGGCCTCACCCTGAGCCGCAACCAAGCCGAGCACGTCGAGCGGCTGATCGCGCAGTCGAAGAGCCCCCGTTCCGCGCGGATCCTGCTGCAGGGCTGGGAGGAGTTCGACGAGCCGGTCGACCGGATCGTCAGCATCGGCGCCTTCGAGCACTTCGGGCACGAGCGCTACGACGCGTTCTTCACCATGGCGCATGACCTGCTGCCCGACGACGGGGTCATGCTGCTGCACACCATCACCGGTCTGCACCCGACCGAGATGGTGGAGCGCGGCATGCCCATCTCGTTCACGTTCGCCCGATTCATCAAATTCATTGTCACCGAGATCTTTCCGGGTGGGCGGTTACCGTCGATACCGATGGTGCAGGAGCGCGCCACCGCGAACGGCTTCACCGTGAGCCGCATCCAGTCGCTGCAGCCGCACTACGCGAAGACCCTCGACATCTGGGCCGCCGCGCTGCAAGCCCACAAGGAGGAAGCCATCGCGGTGCAGTCCGAGGAAGTCTACGAGCGGTACATGAAATATCTGACCGGCTGTGCCGACGCCTTTCGGGTGGGCTACGTCGACGTCAACCAGTTCACGTTGGAGAAATGATCACCAGTGCACGCCGGGCACCCGGCGCACCAGCCGCTTGACGCCCCGCGGCGTGCGCAGGCCGCCGGTGACGGCGCGGACGGGCCGGTTGGGCTTGCGGCGCACGGCCGGCGGCGGCGCTTGGGCGGCGGGTGCCAGCCCGCGCGCCGCGGCCGAGTCGGGATAGCCGAGATAGAGCTGGTGCAGGATTCGCCGAGAAGTCCTGGGGACGAAGTAATTTCCGGCCTCGGCAAGCGTGCCCAGCGGGGTGTCGATGCGCGCGGGCTTGTCCACCAGCCCGCGCACCACCATCGCCGCCGCGCGTTCGGGGCTGATCGCCCGGACCGGGTTGAGCCGGTGCGACGGCACGATCATGGGGGTGCGCACCAGCGGCATGTGGATGTTGGTGAAGGTGATGTGGTCGGACAGCACCTCGGATCCGACCACGTCGGAGAACGCGTCCAGCGCGGCCTTGGTCGGCAGGTAGGAGCTGTATTTGGGGTTGCGTGCCTGCACGCCGGCGCTCGACACGTTGACGACGTGGCCGAATCGCCGCTCGCGCCAATGCGGCAGCAGCGCCAGCACCATTCGCACCGCGCCGAAGTAGTTGACCGCCATCACCCGTTCGTAGTCGTGTAGCCGGTCGGTGGAGTTGACCACCGAGCGGCGGATCGAGCGGCCGGCGTTGTTCACCAGGTAATCGACGTGGTCGAAGCGCCCCAGGATGTCTTTGACGGTGTGCTCCACCGACGCGGAATCGGTGACGTCACAGGTAAAGGCATGGGCGGCACCGCCATTGGCGCGGATCTCGGCGACCAGCTCATCCAGCGCGGCGCCGTTGCGGGCCAGCGCGAACACCGTGGCGCCGCGCTCGGCGATCGCGATCGCCGACGCCCGGCCGATGCCGCTGGACGCGCCGGTGATGATGACGTGCCGGCCGTGCAACGGTCCTCGCGGATCGTCGCGGCGCGCGCGGTCCGGATCGAGGTGTTCCGCCCAGTACCGCCACAGCTTCGGTGCGTAGGAGGAGAACTCGGGAACCCGTATCTCGTAGTCCCGCAAGGCGTTTCGGGTCTTCTCGCTGACGAAGGTGGGCGGCAGGTCGACGAGGTCGAACACCTCGGCGGGGATGCCCAGCTGGGTGGCCGCCATGTTGCGCAGCACCCTGGCCCGGCCGCGCACGTTGAGGACGGGGGCGGCCACCGAGCGGGGCAGCGACCCGCGCAGCGGCGGCAGCCCGGCCGCCTTGGCCACGCCGCGGTAGATGCCGCGCAGGCCGATCGTCTTCTCGGCGGTGAGGTGGAACGTCTGCCCGTCACGACCGTCGGCGTGCAGGAGCGCGACCAGCGCGTCGACGACGTAGTCGACAGGGACGATGTTGGTGCGGCCGGTGTCGGGCAGCAGGATGGGCGTCAGCGACGGCAGGACGGCCAACTTGGCCAGCACGCCGAAGAAGTAGTACGGCCCGTCCACCTTGTCCATCTCGCCGGTGCGCGAATCGCCCACGACCACCGCCGGGCGGTAGATGCGATGGCGCAGGCCGGGCGTCGAGCGCACCAGCAGTTCGGCTTCGAACTTGGTCTGGTGATAGGGCGTCGGCAGTTGCTGGCCGACGTCGAAGTCGTCCTCGGTGTATTCGCCGCGGAAGTCGCCCGCCACGGCGATCGACGAGACGTGGTGCATCGTCGCGCCCAGGCGCCGCGCCAGCCCGATCACCGCGCGGGTGCCCTCGACGTTGGCGGCGCGCTGCTCGGGCTCCCCGGCGGTGATGTCGTAGATCGCCGCGCAGTGCACCACGTGGTCGATCTCGCCCAGCTCGGCGAGGACCTCGTCGCTCAGGTCCAGCTCCGGCAGCTCGGCGACCAGCGGTTTGACCCGATCGCCCCACTGCGCCGCGAGGCGTTCGAAGCGGCCCAGCGACCGCCGTCGCACCAGGACCCACACCTGCGCGTCGGGCCGGGATTCCAGAAGACGAGACACGACGCGGCGACCAATAAACCCGGTACCGCCGGTAACGACATACCGCATGAAGACATGGTGGCGTCGGCAGCCGCCCACGTCAACTGCCGATCCGCGAGGGCTGGCCGCGGGCTAGCTGTGGAAGTCGCGGATCCCGTCCCAGTCGACCAGCGTCCAGCCGGTCATCGGGTTGCCGGTGATCACCACGCGGCCAGTGTTGGGCAACGGGTGGGTGTTCATCAGGCTTTCCTTGCCGTTGCGGGTGTTCATCAGCGTCCACACCATGATCGCGTTGGCGTGCGAGAACACCACCGGGTTGCGGTGGCCGCTGTTGTAGACCTTGTTGACGGCCGCGGTGAACTGGTCGTTGAACTCTTTGCCGCTGATCGAGCCGGGGATGCTGTAGGACACATCGCCCTTGATCCAGTTCACCGGGGCCACCAGGTAGGTCGACTTCGCCATCGACTCGGGTTTGCCGTTGTACCAGCCGGCGTTGATCTCCTGGATGCCGGGCAAAATCTCGACCTGCTTGCCGAGCTCGGCGGCCAGCGGCGCGGCGGTTTGCTGCGTCCGCGTCATCGTGGAGGCGTAGACGCTGTCGTAGTCCTTGCGGCCGAGTTGGTGCGCGATCTGTTCGGCCTGCCCCTTGCCCTCCGGAGTCAGACCCGGGCCCGGCACGTCGGTGTCGATGGTGCCGGCGGCGTTGGCCTCCGACTGGGCGTGCCGGACGAACGTCACCGTGATCGACCGCGCCTGCGGCGAGCCGCCGCAGCCGGCGACGATTACCGTTGCGGTGAGGGCGGCGACCGCAACCGAGGCCTTCCGGAACAAGCTGCGCTTGGACATGGGAGATAGCCTGCCCTGCCGACGCCTTCGGTGGGAAGGGTTTGCGATGGTTACGTGCAGAAAAGCTCTCGACTTCTGGAATAGGAGACCCCATGGCGATTGACCCGAGTGCCGTCGGCGCGGTGACCGAACCCATGACCTTCGAATGGACCGACCGGGACACGCTGCTCTACGCGCTCGGTGTCGGCGCCGGCATCGACGACCTGGCGTTCACCACCGAGAACAGCCACGACATCGACCAGCAGGTGCTGCCCACCTACGCGGTGATCTGCTGCCCGGCCTTCGGCGCGGCGGGCCTGGTCGGAAAGTTCAACTGGGCCATGCTCTTACACGGATCGCAGAGCATCCGGCTGCACGCCCCGCTGCCGCCCGCGGGGAAGCTCTCGGTGGTCTCCGAGGTCGCCGACATCCAGGACAAGGGCGAGGGCAAGAACGCGATCCTCGTGCTGCGCGGCCGGGGCACCGACCCGCAATCGGGGCAGCTGATCGCCGAGACGCTCACCACCCTGGTCATCCGCGGCGAGGGCGGGTTCGGCGGGATGCCGGGTCAGCGGCCGGTCGCGCCGGAGTTCCCGGACCGCGAGCCCGACGCGCGGATCGCGCTGCCCACCCGCGAGGACCAGGCGCTGATCTACCGGCTCTCCGGCGACCGCAACCCGCTGCACAGCGACCCATGGTTCGCCCGCGAGCTCGCCGGGTTCCCCAAGCCGATCCTGCACGGGCTGTGCACCTACGGGGTGTCGGGTCGCGCGCTGGTGGCCGAGCTCGGTGGGGGTGTCGCGGCCAACATCACCTCGATCGCCTCGCGATTCACCTCGCCGGTGTTCCCCGGCGAGACGCTGACCACGCTGATCTGGCGTACCGGGGAGGGCAAGGCGGTGTTCCGCACCGAGGCGTCCGGCGCCGAGGGTTCCGGCGTTCGCGTGGTGCTCGACGACGGCGTGGTGGAATACGCCTGACTAGGCTTCGAGCTGATCGGCCAGCCGGTCGGTGAATGCCGCGGCCCGCGCGGGGCTGTCCAGCGCGAACAGCGCCGCGGTGGCGCGGTCGCCATCGTCGCTGTGCCGCACCAGGATCGGCACCCCGTCGTCGTGCACCGCGTCGAACGCGTCCTCGTCGGTGATGTCGTCGCCGAGGTAGACCGGCGTGAGTGATCCCGACCCGGCCCGGTGCAGGTGATCGATCACCCAGCGCAGCGTTTTTCCCTTGTCCCAGTCCAGATCCGGACGCAGCTCGATGACCTCGCGGCCGGTGGTCACCCGGAGCGCGTCGCGGCGCCCCGCCGCGCGCACCGCGGCCAGCACCTCACCCACGCGGTCGCGTCCGGCGTTGCGGTAGTGCACGGCGACGCCGAATCGCTTGTGCTCCACCACCACTCCGGGGATTCCGCCGAGCTGGTCGCGCAGCCGGGCCGCCGCCTGCTCGAGCACCGGGATGGCCGCGGCCGCGGCGTCGTTCTGATGGTGTGTCCCGTCGGGCGCGGTCAGCTCGAAACCGTGACTGCCCGCGTACCAAATGCCAGGCACGCCAACGCGATTCGTCACATCGGCGAGATCGCGGCCGGACAGCACCGCGACCGGACAGCCGGCGGCCAGCTTCGCCAGCGCCTCGGTGGCCCCGGCGACGGGCCGCGCGGCGTCGGGGTCGTCGACGATGTCCGAGAGCGTGCCGTCGAAGTCGAAGAACACGGCCGGCCGCCGGCCGGCCAGGCCATCGGCGGCGTCGGTGAGGGCCCGCATCGCATCCGGCAGTTGCGACATCCGAAGGTCCCCGGTGCGCACGCCGACCTCGCCGAGGTCGCTGACCACGGCGTCGGCCCCGGCGTCACGCAGCGCGCCGGCGCTCCCGGCCGGCCCGACGCCGATCACCGACGCGAATCCCGCGGCGCGGGCGGCCTCGACGCCGGCCGCCGCCCCGGCGACCACGACGGCGCGGCCCGGGCGCACCTTCAGGTCCGCGGCCGCCCGCGCCGCGCCGTCCGCGGGGACGACGGCGGTGCCCACCCCGACGTCACGCAGCCGCGCGGCCAGCGTTGAGCCGAGGTCGGTTTCCAGGTCGAACAGCACCGCGTCGTGGCGGCGCGGGTCGATGATGACCGGCATGTGCCAACCCTCTCACGGCGACCTCTATCGAACATATTTTCGATAGACTGCGCGTGTGGGCTGGTTCAACGGGCCGCCGAGCTGGGCGGAAATGGAGCGGGTGCTCGACAGCAAGCCGCGCCGTGCCGGTGAGCCGGCGGGCCTTCCCGAGGACGCCCCCCTGTCGCGCAAGCGCGCCACGTACCGGCCGCCGGGGGACGGCCGGGCACCCCGCCCGTCCGCCGCCCGTTCCGTTCCGTATGCCGAACTGCATGCGCATTCGGCGTTCAGCTTCCTAGACGGGGCTAGCACGCCCGAGGAACTGGTCGAGGAGGCGGCCCGGCTGGGCCTGCGCGCCCTGGCGCTCACCGACCACGACGGCCTGTACGGGGCGGTGCGGTTCGCCGAGGCGGCCGCCGAGCTCGACATGCGTACCGTGTTCGGCGCCGAACTGTCGCTGGGCGGTGAGGCCCGCACCGAGCGGCCGGACCCGGCCGGCCCGCACCTGCTGGTGCTGGCCCGCGGCCCCGAGGGTTACCGGCGGCTGTCGCGGCAGCTGGCCGCGGCGCACCTGGCCGGCGGCGAGAAGGGCAAGCCCCGTTACGATTTCGACGCGCTGACCGAGGCCGCCGGCGGGCACTGGCACATCCTGACCGGGTGTCGCAAAGGCCATGTGCGCCAAGCGCTTTCCGACGGTGGTCCGGACGCCGCCGAGCGGGCGCTGGCCGACCTGGTGGACCGGTTCGGTGCGCAAAGGGTCAGCGTCGAGTTGACCCATCACGGGCAACCGTTCGACGACGAACGCAATGCGGTGCTGGCCGCGCTGGCCCCGCGCTTCGGGGTCGGCGTCGTCGCCACCACCGGCGCGCATTTCGCGGGGCCGTCGCGGCGCCGGCTGGCCATGGCGATGGGCGCCATCCGGGCCCGGGAGTCCCTGGATTCGGCCGCCGGGTGGCTGGCCCCGCTGGGCGGTTCGCACCTGCGCTCCGGCGCGGAGATGGCCCGGCTGTTCGCTGGGGGCCCCGACGTGGTGACCGCGGCCGCCGAACTGGGCGAGCAGTGCGCGTTCGGGCTGGCGCTCATCGCACCCCAGCTGCCGCCGTTCGACGTGCCCGACGGGCACACCGAGGGCAGCTGGCTGCGGCAGCTGACCATGGCCGGCGCGCGCGACCGCTACGGTCCGAGCGCACCGCGCGCCTACGCACAGATCGAGCATGAGCTCAAAGTCATTGCCCAGCTGCAGTTTCCGGGCTACTTCCTGGTGGTGCACGACATCGCCCGGTTCTGCCGGGACAACAACATCCTGTGCCAGGGCAGGGGATCGGCGGCCAACTCCGCGGTCTGCTACGCCCTCGGCGTCACCGCCGTCGACCCGGTGGCCAACGAGCTGCTGTTCGAGCGCTTCCTGTCGCCGGCCCGCGACGGGCCACCCGACATCGACATGGACATCGAGTCCGACCAGCGCGAAAAGGTCATCCAGTACGTGTACGACAAATACGGCCGGGACTACGCCGCCCAGGTCGCCAACGTCATCACCTACCGGGGAAAGATCGCGGTGCGCGACATGGCCCGCGCCCTGGGCTTCTCGCAGGGCCAGCAGGACGCGTGGAGCAAGCAGATCAGCCACTGGGGCGGGCTGGCGGACTCGCCGGAGGTCGAGGACATCCCCGAGCCGGTGATCGACCTGGCGAACCAGATCCGGAACCTGCCGCGGCACATGGGCATTCACTCCGGCGGCATGGTGATCTGCGACCGCCCGATCGCCGACGTGTGCCCGGTGGAGTGGGCGCGGATGGAGAACCGCAGCGTCCTGCAATGGGACAAAGACGACTGCGCGGCAATCGGTTTGGTGAAGTTCGACCTGCTCGGGCTGGGCATGCTCTCGGCGCTGCACTACGCCATCGACCTGGTGGCCGAGCACAAGGGGATCGAGGTGGACCTGGCCCGCCTGGACCTCTCCGAGCCGGCGGTGTACGAGATGCTGGCCCGCGCCGACTCCGTCGGCGTGTTCCAGGTGGAGTCGCGCGCGCAGATGGCCACGCTGCCGCGGCTGAAGCCGCGGGTGTTCTACGACCTGGTGGTGGAGGTCGCGCTGATCCGTCCCGGCCCGATCCAGGGCGGGTCGGTGCACCCCTACATCCGGCGGCGTAACGGTGAGGACCCGGTGGTCTACGACCACCCGTCCATGGAACCGGCGCTGCGAAAGACGTTGGGGGTGCCGCTTTTTCAGGAGCAGCTGATGCAACTCGCGGTCGACTGCGCCGGGTTTTCCGCCGCCGAGGCCGATCAGCTGCGCCGCGCCATGGGGTCCAAGCGCTCCACCGAACGCATGCGGCGGCTGCGCGGCCGGTTCTACGAGGGCATGCGCGCGCTGCACGGCGCACCCGACGAGGTGATCGACCGGACCTACGAAAAGCTGGAGGCGTTCGCCAATTTCGGTTTCCCGGAAAGCCACGCGCTGAGCTTCGCGTCGCTGGTGTTCTACTCGTCGTGGTTCAAGCTGCACCACCCGGCGGCGTTCTGCGCCGCGCTGCTGCGCGCCCAGCCGATGGGTTTCTACTCGCCGCAGTCGCTGGTGGCCGATGCGCGCCGGCACGGCGTGACCGTGCACGGCCCGGACGTCAACGCCAGCCTGGCGCACGCCACCCTGGAAAACACGGGAACCGAGGTCCGGCTCGGTCTGGGTGCGGTCCGCCATATCGGCGACGACCTGGCCGAGCAACTGGTCGAGGAGCGAAAGGCCAACGGCCCCTTCGCCTCCCTGCTGGATGTGACGTCACGGCTGCAATTGAGCGTGCCGCAGACCGAGGCGCTGGCCACCGCCGGGGCCTTTGCCTGCTTCGGCATGTCCCGGCGCGAGGGGCTGTGGGCGGCCGGGGCGGCGGCCACCCAGCGGCCGGGCCGCCTGCCCGGGGTGGGCTCGTCCTCGCACGTCCCGGCGTTGCCGGGGATGAGTGAGCTGGAACTGGCCGCCGCCGACGTGTGGGCCACCGGCATCTCCCCGGACAGCTACCCGACGCAGTTCCTGCGGGAAGACCTGGACGCGATGGGGGTGGTGCCCGCCGAGAAGCTGGGATCGGTGCCCGACGGCGACCGCGTGCTGATCGCCGGGGCGGTGACCCACCGGCAGCGCCCCGGCACGGCCCAGGGGGTGACGTTCCTGAACCTGGAGGACGAGACCGGGATGGTCAACGTGCTCTGCGCGCCGGGGGTGTGGGCGCGGCATCGCAAGCTGGCGAACTCGGCGCCGGCGCTGCTGGTGCGCGGGCAGGTCCAAAACGCCACCGGCGCGATCACCGTCGTCGCCGAGCGGTTGGGCCGCATCACCCTGGCGGTCGGCTCGAAGTCCCGCGATTTCCGCTGACGTGCCACGCCGAACGTGCACTCAGGGCGCAGACTCCGCCGAATCGTCGCCGTGAGTGCACGTTCGGCGTGAACCGGCCGGCCCGCCGCGTCGGTAGTCTCCACCCATGACCCTCAACCTGTCCGTCGACGAAGTCCTCACCACCACCCGCTCGGTCCGCAAGCGCCTCGACTTCGACAAGCCGGTCAGCCGCGACGTGCTCAGGGAATGCCTCGAACTCGCGCTGCAGGCGCCCACCGGGTCCAACGCGCAGGGCTGGCAGTGGGTCTTCGTCGAGGACGCCGAGAAGAAGAAGGCGATCGCCGACGTCTACCTGGCCAACGCCCGCGGCTACCTCAGCGCTCCGGGGGCCGCGTACCCCGACGGGGACACCCGCGGCGAGCGGATGGGCGCGGTCCGCGATTCCGCCACCTACCTCGCCGAGCACATGCACGAGGCGCCGGTGCTGTTGATCCCCTGCCTCGAGGGCCGCCCGGACAAGTCGCCGTTGGGTGGGGTGTCGTTCTGGGCGTCGCTGTTCCCGGCGGTCTGGAGCTTCTGCCTGGCGCTGCGCTCGCGGGGACTGGGGTCGTGCTGGACGACGCTGCACCTGCTGCGCGACGGCGAGCAACAGGTCGCCGACATCGTGGGCATCCCGCGCGACCGTTACAGCCAGGGCGGCCTGTTCCCGATCGCCTACACCAAGGGCACCGACTTCCGCCCGGCCAAGCGGCTGCCCGCCGAGCAGGTCACGCACTGGAACAGCTGGTGACCGCGGCGTTCGCGCGGGCGACGTAGCCGGGCGCGGCGGGTCGCCACGATCAAGAGAGCTAGGTCGGCCAGGACATCAGCGGCCACACCTCGACGACCCCGTGCGCGACGGCGCACGGGGTCTGGCTCACCCGCTCGATCGCCGCGTCGAGATCGTCGGCCTCCAAGACCGCGAACCCGGCAATCGGCAGCGCCGAATGCAGATAGGGCCCGGGCTCGATCCGCACGCCGGCGCCGTCCGGATTGCGCACCTGAACGGGGTGTCCGGCGGTCCCGATGAGGGCACCCGCGGCGCGCAGCGCGTCATCGCGCGCGTGCGCGGCCTGCCTGCA
This sequence comes from Mycobacterium sp. 3-98, assembly GCF_035918355.1. Taxonomy (NCBI): domain Bacteria; kingdom Bacillati; phylum Actinomycetota; class Actinomycetes; order Mycobacteriales; family Mycobacteriaceae; genus Mycobacterium; species Mycobacterium sp. 3-98. Next base: position 1,452,733 of record NZ_CP142360.1, read on the forward strand.
CTCGTCGCTCACGCGGTGGTACCCGGCCGCGTCCCCGTAACCGATGGTGATGAAGGTAGCCATGCCGTGCTGACTTCCCGCGGGCGCGAAACTCACCGCGGCGATCGCGACCTAGGTCGCCCCGGCGTACTCGTGCTGGCGCCACGCCTCGTAGACGGCGACCGCCGCGGCGTTGGACAGGTTCAGCGAGCGCCGGCCCGCCAGCATCGGGATGCGGACCTGCCCGGTGATGTGCGGGTCGGCCAGCGTCGCCGCGTCCAGCCCGGTGGGCTCGGGGCCGAACATCAGCACGTCGCCCGCGCGGTAGCGCACCTGCGCGAACGAGGTGGGCGCGTGCGAGGTGAACGCGAAGACCCGCTCGGGCGACAGCGCGTCCCAGGCCGCCGCCAACGAGGCGTGCACGGTGACCGAGGCCAGGTCGTGGTAGTCCAGCCCCGCCCGTCGCAGCTTGGGTTCGGACAGGTCGAATCCCATCGGCTCGACCAGATGCAATTCGCAACCCGTCGCCGCCGCCGTGCGGATGGCGTTGCCCGTATTGGGGGCGATGCGCGGGGAGTAGAACATCAGCTTGAACACAACGCGATAATGGTCGCATGGTCGAGCAGAGCATTTGGATGCAGAAGGTCGCTGCCGATCCCGGGCATTCGCATTGGTATATCGAGCGGTTCCGCGCCATGGCCCGCGCGGGTGACGACCTGGCCGGCGAGGCCCGCTTCGTGGACGCCATGGCCCCCCGCGGCGCCCGCATCCTCGACGCCGGCTGCGGGCCCGGCCGGTTGGGCGGCTACCTGGCCGGCGCCGGCCACCGGGTGGTCGGCGTGGACGTCGACCCCGCGCTCATCGCCGCGGCCGAACAGGACCATCCCGGCCCGCGCTGGCTGGTCGGCGACCTCGCCGAGCTCGACCTGCCCGCGCGCGGCATCGCCGACCCGTTCGACGTCATCGTCTCCGCCGGCAACGTCATGACGTTTCTGGCCCCCAGCACCCGGGTCCGAGTGCTGAGCCGGCTGCGCGCCCACGTCGCCGGCGACGGTCGCGCGGCGATCGGCTTCGGCGCCGGGCGCGACTATGACTTCGACGTGTTTCTGAACGACGCGGTCGACGCGGGATTCGCGATCGACGTGCTGCTGTCCACCTGGGATCTGCGGCCGTTCACCGACGACTCCGACTTCCTGGTCGCAATCCTTCGGCCCGCCTAGCGTTTTCGCGGGACCGGTGTTTGCCAGGACCGACCGCGGGCGCGCGGCGCCACCTTGGAGGGACCTGTCTGCTCAGTAACGATTCTGGTGGGCTGGGCCGCGGGCTGTCATACTCGTCGGATTGCCACACTTACACGCGCGCGCCTATCTGGCGCGGGGCGGGTGGAAATAAAGCAGGAAGTTTCATGAGCCTCTCGTTTTGTTCAGCGCTCAGGGTCAGCGCGGCGGCCGGTCATGCGGCCGCGATGACGTGACCATGTTCGCCCGCCCGGCCGGCGCGGCCGAGGCGGATGCCGCCCCGCCCGCACCGGTTCCCGGCGCCGACGCGGCGGCCAAACGCTCGCCCGCCTGGTCGCTGAGCAACTGGCCGGTCGGTTGGAAGGTGCTGGCGATCGTGCTGGTGCCGCTGATCTTGGTGACGGTTTTCGGTGTGCTTCGCATCGACACCGCGATGGACAGCGCGGCGCGCCTGAAACTGGCCGCCACCCGCGCCGACGTGGTCCCGGTGATCACCAAATACATGTCGGCCCTGGACGTCGCGCTGCAGGCCGGCTCCGCCGGGCGCGACGTCGAGGGCGCCAAAAAGAACTACGAGGCCCGCAAAGGCGAACTGCAGGGCCGGCTGGCCGACACCGACGTCACCGACGATGTCCGATCGGGCGTCAACACGCTGCTCGACGCCGGCCAGATGCTGGTGAGCAAGGCGTCTGACAGCGGCCTCGGTCTGCGGGAGCGGGTGACCCTGTACGCGCCGATCCTGTTGACGGCCGAAGACGTCATCAACGCCTCGGTGCGGGTCGACGACGAGCACATCCGCGCCCAGGCGCAGGGGTTGAGCCGGGCGGTCGGCGCGCGCGGGCAGATGACGATGCAGAAGATCCTCATCACCCGCGGGGCCGAACTGCCCGAGCCGCAGCTGCGCACCTCGATGGCCACCCTGGCGGGCACCGAACCGTCGACGCTGTTCGGCATGAGCGAAGTGCTCGGGGCGGGATCGCCCGAGGCCAAGACGCTGCAACAGCAGATGGTGGCCCGGATGGCGATCATGTCCGACCCGGCCAGCGTGCTCGTCGACAACGCGGACCTGCTGCGGTCCGTCCAAGCCACCGACGACATCGCCGACCAGGTCATCAAGAACGTCACCGCCTCAGTGACCAAGGCGGTGCACGCCCAGGCCGCCGACCGGCGCAGCGCCGCGATCCTCGACACCGTGTTGGTGCTGGCGGCGATCGTCATCGCTCTGGTCGTGGTGCTGCTGGTGGCGCGCGCGTTGGTGCGGCCGCTGCGCATCCTGCGCGACGGCGCGCTCAAGGTCGCCCACACCGATCTCGAGGAGGAGGTCGCCCGGGTGAAAGCCGGTGGGGCCGAACCGATTCCGACGCCGCTGCCGGTCTACACGACCGAGGAGATCGGTCAGGTCGCCCACGCCGTCGACGAACTGCACACCCAGGCCCTGCTGCTGGCCGGCGACGAGGCGCGGTTGCGGCTGCTGGTCAACGACATGTTCGAGACCATGTCGCGGCGCAGCCGGTCGCTGGTCGACCAGCAGCTGGCGCTCATCGACCGGCTGGAGCGCAACGAGGAGAACCCCGAACGCCTCGACAGCCTGTTCCGGCTGGACCACCTGGCCGCCCGGCTGCGCCGCAACAGCGCCAACCTGCTGGTGCTGGCCGGCGCGCAGCTCGCGCGCGACCAGCGCGACCCGGTGCCGCTGGCCACGGTGATCAACGCCGCGGTATCCGAGGTCGAGGACTATCGCCGCGTCGAGATCGCCGGGCTGCCCGAGTGCGCGCTGGTGGGCGCGGCCGCGGGCGGCGCCATCCACCTGTTCGCCGAGCTGATCGACAACGCCCTGCGCTACTCGCCGCCGACGACGTCGGTGCGGGTCTCGGCGTCCCGCGGCGGTGACGGCGGGGTCGTGGTGCGGATCGCCGACTCCGGTCTGGGGATGAACGACGCCGACCGCCGCATCGCCAACATGCGCCTGCAGGCCGGCGGCGACGTCAGCCCCGACAACGCGCGCCACATGGGGCTGTTCGTGGTGGGCCGGATCGCGGGCCGGCACGGCATCCGGGTGGGGCTGCGCGGCCCCGCGGCCAACGAGACGGGTACGGGCACCACCGCCGAGATCTACCTGCCGCCGACGGTCCTCACCGGCCTGGCCGCCGCGGAATCGGCTGCGCCCCGGCACATTCGGGCGGTGTCGTCTCCGAGCGCCAAACTCGCCAGCGCGATCGCCGCGCCCCCGCCCGCCGACGACGCGCGGCGGCACGACGGCACGCGCGAGCCGGCGGCCCGCAACGCCCCGCCCGCGCCCGGGCCGTCGGTCACCCTGCTGCCGCGCCGCAACCCGGGTTCCAGCGGCATCACCGACGTCCCGACCCCGCCCGCCGAACCACCGCCCCCGCGGCGGCGCCGCGAGCTCGCGACCCCCTGGTGGGAAAACGCGCCCCAGGCCGCGCCGGCCGCCAGGCCCGCCGAGCCCGAGGCCGCACCGGAGCCACCACCGCAGCCCACGCCCGCGCCGGAGCCCGCGCCCGAACCGGCGCCGGCTCCGCCGGTGCGGGCGGCATCGGACACCTCGGCCTTCTTCGCCGCCCGGCCCCGCGAACCCCGGCAAGACAAGCCCGCCGACCCGGCGACCGACGATGACGTCATCTACCGGCGGATGCTCTCGGAGATGCTGGGCGACCCGCACGACCTGGTCAACAGCCCCGACCTGGACTGGCAGTCGGTATGGGACCGCGGCTGGACCCTGGCGGCGGCCGCCGAGGACAAGCCCGTCGAGTCGCACACCACCGACCACGGCCTGCCGGTGCGCACGCCCGGCGCCCGGCTGGTGCCCGGCGGCGCCAACGCAACGGGTCTGGCCGAACGGGACGAGCCCGAGCACGGCCAGAACGGCAGATCGCACCGGGAGCCGCAGCACGCGGCCGTCACCCGCGACCCCGAGGCGGTGCGCGCCTCGTTCAGCAACCATTTCGGCGGCGTGCGCAGCGGACGCTCGCATGCCCGTGACACGGAGCAAGGACCCGACGAACAATGACCTCCCCCGACAACTCACTGGACTGGCTGGTGACCAGGTTCGCCCGCGAGGTCCCCGGCGTCGCGCACGCGCTGCTGGTGTCCGTCGACGGGCTGCCCATCGCCGCCAGCGAGCACCTGCCCAGGGAACGCGCCGACCAGCTGGCCGCCGTCGCCTCCGGGCTGGCCAGCCTGGCGACCGGCGCCGCGCAGCTGTTCGAGGGCGGGCAGGTGCTGCAGTCGGTCGTCGAGATGGCCAACGGCTACCTGCTGTTGATGCGCGTCGGGGATGGCTCGCATCTCGCGACGCTCGCCGTGACGTCGTGCGACATCGGTCAGATCGGCTACGAGATGGCCGTCCTCGTCGAACGGGTCGGGGGCGTGGTGCAGTCGACCCGCCGGTCCGCCGCCCACTCGTGAGCCGCGATGGACACCCCCGAGAGCTGGCCCGCACACCGTAAGGGGAACCTGGTCCGCCCGTACACCCTGACGTCCGGCCGGACCGACACCAACGTCGAGCTCCCCCTGGAGGCGCCGCTGCAGACTCTGCAGCCCGGCGCCCCCCACCGGTATCCGCCCAACGACGCGCGGGGCAGAATCATCCAGCTGTGCGGCCAGGGCCCGCCGAGCCCGTCGGTCGCCGAAATTTCGGCCCGGCTGGACCTGCCGCTCGGCGTCGCGCGCGTCCTCGTCGGGGATCTGGTGCTGTCCGGCTACCTTCGGGTGCACAGGACGTTGTCCGAGCGTTCGACCCGAGATGAGCGTCACGAACTCATAGGAAGGACCCTGCGTGGCTTACGCGCACTCTGAGGTGCAGCAAGATTCCGGCGCGCACGCGTCGACGAAGATCGTGATCGCCGGCGGATTCGGCGCCGGCAAGACCACCTTCGTCGGGGCGGTGTCGGAGATCATGCCGCTGCGCACCGAGGCGATGCTGACCGACGCCTCGACCGGCGTCGACGCCCTCGAGGCCACCCCGGACAAGCGGACCACCACCGTCGCGATGGACTTCGGCCGGATCACCCTGGCCGAAGACCTGGTGCTCTACCTGTTCGGCACGCCGGGGCAGCGCCGCTTCTGGTTCATGTGGGACGACCTGGTCCGCGGCGCCATCGGGGCGGTGGTGCTGGTCGACTGCCGGCGCCTGCAGGACAGCTTCGCCGCCGTGGACTTCTTCGAGCACCGCAACCTGCCGTTCCTGGTCGCGGTCAACGAGTTCGACGGGGCCCCGCGCTACCCGGTCGCCGAGGTGCGCGAAGCGCTGACCCTGCCCCCGCACATCCCGGTGATCACGGTCGACGCCCGCGACCGCCGGTCGGCGACCGACGCCCTGATCGCGGTCAGCGAATACGCCCTGGCCACCCTGACGCCCAATTGAGCGAGGAGTGGGTCGACCGCGAGTTCGACGGCCACGACTTCACCGACGAAGACCTGAGCCGCTTGCGGACCGAGCGGACCGTGTTCACCGAATGCAATTTCAGCGGCGCCAACCTGGCCGAGTCGCAGCACCGCGGCTCGGCCTTCCGCAACTGCTCGTTTCACCGGACGTCGTTGTGGCACAGCTCTTTTGCCCAATGCTCGATGCTGGGGTCGGTGTTCGTGCAGTGCCGGCTGCGGCCGATCACGTTCGACGAGGTGGATTTCACGCTCGCCGTGCTCGCCGGCATCGACCTGCGGGGCGTCGACTTCAGCGGCTGCCGGCTGCGGGAGGCCAGCCTGGTGGAGGCCGACCTGCGCAAGGCCGTGCTGCGCGGCGCGGACCTGCGTGGCGCGCGGACCGCCGGCGCCCGGCTCGACGGCGCCGATCTGCGCGGCACCACCGCCGACCCCGGGTTGTGGACGACCGCGTCGCTGGCCGGCGCCCGCGTCGACGTCGACCAGGCGGTGGCCTTCGCGCTGGCGCACGGGCTTCGACTGGATGGGGGCCCGCACGACGACGGCTGAGGTTCAGCGCGCGAGCCGGATGCGCCAGCGCACCAGCGCGCCATAGCCGACCGAGAGCGCCGCGAGCATGCCCATGTCGAGCAGCCAGGCCGCCGGCGCGTGCTGGGAATGGCTGTCCCGGGGACTTTGCGGGCCGGGCGAGACCGCCCACAGGTCGACGGTCGCCCCTTGCGCGGCGTATCCCCACCGCGACGGCATCAGCCAGGACGCCTGGTCCAGAAGGATCCGGTCGGTGACCGGCACCATCCCACCGCAGAGCACCATCTGCATCATCAGTGACACCACCAGCATCGGCATCACCTGCTCGCCCGTGCGGGCGAGCGCCGAGAGCAGCAGGCCCAGCATCGCCGCGGCCACACACGTCGCCGCGACGGCGACGAACAGCTCGACGGTGGCCGCCGAGCTAGAGGGACCGAGCAGCACCGCGGGTCGCGTCGGCGGCCCCTTGCCCAGCACCACGATGGCGGTGGCGATGGCCGCCTGGGCGACGGCGAACCCGCAGAACACCGCGACCTTGGCCAGCAGGTACGCGGTGGTCGACAGGCCGACGGCCTGTTCGCGCCGAAAGATCGGCCGCTCCCCGATGAGGTCGCGGATGGTCAGCGCGGTGCCCATGAACGCGGCCGCCATGGTGAGCAGGGTCAGGATCATCCCGGCCTCGCCCGCCGACTCGCCGGCCGGGTCGGCGTAGCCGAAGCCGGCGCTGCCGGGAACGGTCAGCGACAGCGCGCCCATGACGAACGGCAGCACGGCCAGGAACACGAAATAGGCGCGGTCGGACACCACCAGCCGGACCTGTCGGCGCGCGATGGTGGAGAACTGGTGGCGCTTGCTGGTGCGCGGCGGCGCGCCGAGCTCGGCCGGCGCCTGGGTGCGCCGCGGGGGCGGCGGTCTGTTCTGGGCCAGAAAGCGGCGATTGGCCTCGTCCGGGTCGGCGCCCACCTTCGCGAAGATGTGCGCCCAGTTGGTGGTTCCCATGGCGGGACCGATCTGGGCGGGCGGACCCAGGAACGCCGTCTTGCCGCCCGGCGCCATCAGCAACACCTGGTCGCAGACGTCGAGGTAGGTCAGCGAGTGCGTCACCACCAGCACGACGCGGCCTGCGTCGGCGAGTTGCCGCAGCATCGTCATGACCTGCAGATCCAGCGCGGGGTCCAGGCCCGACGTGGGTTCGTCGAGGATCAGCAGCGACGGCCCGGTGAGCAGCTCGAGCGCCACCGACGCGCGCTTGCGCTGCCCGCCGGAGAGCCTGTCGACCCGGGTGTTCGCGTGCTCGGTCAGGCCGAGCTCGTCGAGAACCTCGGCGACGACCCGGCCCCGGTCGGCTTTGCTGGTGTCCGGCGGCAGGCGCAGCTCGGCGGCGTATCCGAGGGCCTGGCTGACCGTGAGCTGCCGGTGCACGACGTCGTCTTGGGGGACCATCCCGATCCGGGTGCGCAGCGACGCGTACTCGGTGTGGATGTCGTGGCCCTCGAAGGTGACCGAGCCCGACGTCGGGGTGGCGTACCCGGCGATCAGCCGCGACAGCGTCGTCTTGCCCGCGCCGGAGCCACCGATGAGCGCGGTCAGTGTGCCGGGGCGGGCGGTCAGCGAGATCCGTTCCAGCAGGCGCTTGTCACCGATGGCGAAGTTGACCTCGCGCACCTCGAGGCCGCCGGCGCGGGTCGCCGCCTCCTGCAGGCGAACCAGCGCGCCGCCGCGCAACACCAGGTCGACGTTGCCGATCGTCACCACGTCGCCCTCGGACAGCGCCGCCGAGGCGACCCTGACCCCGTTGACGAAGGTGCCGTTGCTGCTGTTCGCGTCGCGGATCTCGGGGCCGGCCGGCGTCGGCGTCAAGAAGGCGTGGCGGCGCGAAGCCAGCACGTCGTGGATGACGATGTCGTTGTCGAGCGCGCGGCCGATCCAGGCGGCCCGCCCGGTCACCGGCCGGCGATCGGCTTCGGGTCCCGCGACGGCGACCCGGGTGGTGGGGAACTCCCCGGCGTCGGCCGGCGGCTGCGGCGCGGTGCGCCCGGCGTCCCTGCGGCGAAACGAGCGTGCGGGCGGCCGTCCCACTTCGAAGGTGATCCGCGGGCCGTCGGGCTTGCCGATGTTGATGCTCTGGCCGTCGCGAATGTCGACGACCGGCACCCGCCGGCCGTCGAGGTAGACGCCGTTGAGCGTGTTGTTGTCGACCGCGAGCCACCGGCCCCGATCGAAGCGCAACAGCAGGTGCGCGCGGGCGATCAACGGGTGCGCGACCCGCAGGTCGGCGCGCAGGTCGTTGCCGACGACGACGTCGCGGCCGGCGGTGAAGCTGCCCTGCGAGTGCTCGGATCGCGCCGTCAGCAGGGGCTGGGCAGGTCGGGTCATCGCATCCCAGATTAGGGTCGCCGCCTGAGAGCCGCCTCAGCGTTTCAGCCGGATGTGCCAGCGCACGATGCCGGTGTAGGCGATCGAGAGCAGCGTGAGCATGGCCATGTCGAAGACGAAGATGTGCTTCGAGTGCTGCCAGATCGGATCGTTGGTGGGGATCTGCTTGACCTTCACCAGCGACGGGAAGTCGATCGAGGACGCGCCCGCCGCGTAGCCCCAGCGGGCGGGCGTCAACCACGCCAGCTGTTCCAGCCCGATGCGCTGATACACCGGGATCATCCCGCTGGAGAACACCAGCTGCGACATGATCGACACCACCAGCAGCGGCATGATCTGCTCGTTGGACTGCGCCAGCGCCGACAGCAGCAGGCCGAGCATGGCCGAGGCCACACAGGTGCCCGCGACGGTGACGAACAGCGAGAAGGTGGAGTTGCCGAAGAACTGCGGGTGCGCGGTCGGCGCGCCCTTCCCCAGCCGCACGATGATGGTCGCGATCGCCGCCTGGCCCGTGGCGAAGACGCAGAACACCGCGATCTTGGCCAACAGATAGGCGGTGGTCGACAGGCCGACGGCCTGCTCCCGCTTGAAGATGGCGCGCTCGCCGATGAGATCCCGGATGGTCAGCGCGGTGCCCATGAAGACGGCGCCGATGTTGAGCAGCACCATGATGTACTGCGGCTGGGTGGGTGCGGGGCCCATCGGGTCGGCCGGCCCGAGGCCGGGGTGCGGGCCCTTCACCGTCAGCGACAACGCGCCGATGAGGAACGGCAGGATCGCCAGGAAGATCGTGTAGCCACGGTCGGACACGACGAGGCGAACCTGGCGGCGCGCGATCGTGGATAGCTGCCGCCACAGGTTGGTTTGGGGTGGTTCGCCCAGGTCCGCCGGGCTCTGCGGGGTCGGCGGCTGCGACGACTGCTGATTGCGCTCCTTGAAGCGTCGGTTGGCCTCGTCCGGGTCGGCGCCCACCTTGGCGAAGATGTCGGCCCAGTTGCGGGTGCCCATGGCCGCCTCGACCTGGTCGGGTGGCCCGCAGAACGCGGTCTTGCCGCCGGGCGCGACCAGCAGGATCTGGTCGCACACGTCCAGGTAGGACACCGAGTGGGTCACCACCAGCACCACGCGGCCCGCGTCGGCGAGCTGGCGCAGCATCAGCATGACCTGGCGGTCCAGCGCCGGGTCCAGCCCGGACGTCGGCTCGTCGAGCAGCAGCAGCGACGGCTGGGTGAGCAGCTCGAGCGCGACCGAGGCGCGCTTGCGCTGGCCGCCCGAGAGCTTGTCGACCCGCGTCTCGGCGTGCTGGGTCATGTCGAGTTCCTCGAGCACCTGGGCGACGACGCGGGCGCGTTCCTCTTTGCTGGTGTCGGGCGGCAGGCGCAGTTCGGCGGCGTAGTTGAGGGCCTGGTTGACCGTGAGCTGGCGGTGCACGACGTCGTCCTGGGGGACCATCCCGATCCTGCTGCGCATGGACGCGTACTCGGTGTGGATGTTGTGGCCCTCGAAGGTCACCGTGCCCGACGTGGGGCTGGTGTAGCCGACGATCAGCCGCGACAGCGTGGTCTTCCCGGCGCCCGAACCGCCGATGATGGCCGTGAGTGTCCCGGGCCGGGCGGTCAGTGAGATGTGGTCGAGCAACTGCTTGCCGTGGTCGACGGTGTAGCAGACGGAGTTGACCTCCAGGCCGCCGGTCCGCGTCGCCGCCTCGGTGCGCCGGACCAGGCCGTCGCCCGTGAACACCAGGTCGACGTTGCCGATGGTGACCACGTCGCCCTCGGTCAACACCGCGGACCCGACCCGGACGCCGTTGACGAAGGTGCCGTTCACGCTGTGCGCGTCGCGGATCTCGGTGCCCAGCGGCGTCTGGATCAAGAACGCGTGATGGCGCGAGGCGAGCACGTCCTGGATGACGATGTCGTTGTCGGTGGCCCGCCCGATGGTTTGCGACCCGGCCGGTTTCTGGATCGCGCCGGACCGCGACGGCCGCAGCGCCTGGAACATCTTGGTCGCCAGGTTCGCCACCTCGGGCGGCTTGGCGTTGGCGGGTGCGGCCCGGGTGGGCGCGGGGATGTGCTGCGCCGGCGGGGGGCTGTGGACGGGTGCTTGCAGGGGGGAATTGTGCGGCGGGGGTGGCGCGGCGGGCGGGTAGGCGGGCGGTCGCCCACCGCCGGCGCCGTACATGGTTTGGCCCGCCGGGCCGGGCCGGGGAGCGGGCTGCGGCCGCCGCGGCGGCGCCGCCCAGTTGGGCGTGCGCCCGGCTGGAGGCGGCGGCGGCCCGGGTGGAGCGGCGACGGGCGGGCCCGGTTGCGCCGACCACGCCGCCGGCTGCGGCGGGGCCGCCACCGGGATGTTCATCGATTCGGTCTTGGGTGGGCGCCCGGCCATGCCTTGGTGGCGGCCGACGTCGAACGTCAGCAGCGGCCCGTCGGGGTTGCCGATGTTGAGGGTCTGCCCGTCGTGGATCTCGACGACCGGCACGCGCCGGCCGTTGACGAAAGTTCCGTTGAGCGAACCGTTGTCGATGGCCAGCCACTTGCCCTGGTCGAAACGCAGCAACAGGTGGGCCCGCGAAATCAGCGGATGCGTGATGCGCATGTCGGCCCGCAGATCGCGCCCGACGACCACATCGTGGCCGGCTGCGAAGGTACGTTCGGACCCTTCGTGATGGACGGTTAGCGCTGGCGGGGCTGGTGCTGACATCGCCACAACTGTAGCTTGCGGCCCTGTGGATCAGCGTGGAGCGGCCGCGGCGTCGGGCGCGCCGGTCACGACGCAGTGCGTCCGGCTGTAGATCGTCGGCATGCACTGATTGCAGTGCGTGCAGGCGGAGTGCACCCGGTGCTGGGCGTCCTCGGCGGCGATCCGGTTGATCAGGTCAGGCTCGGCGAGCAGCGCGCGGGCCATCGCGACGAACTCGAAACCCTCGGCCATCGCCAGGTCCATCGTCTCGCGGTTGGTGATGCCGCCGAGCAGGATCAACGGCATCTTCAACTCGGCGCGAAACAGCTTGGCGTCGCGCAATAAATAGGCCTCGCGGTAGGGGTATTCGCGCAGGAACTTCTTGCCCGTCATGCGCATGCCCCAACGCAGCGGCGGCTTGAACGCGCCGGCGAACTGCTTGAGCGGCGCGTCGCCGCGGAACAGGTACATCGGATTGACCAGCGAGCTGCCCGCGGTCAGTTCGATCGCGTCGAGCCCACCGTCCTCTTCCAGCCACTTGGCGGTGGTCAGCGATTCGTCGGTGCTGATGCCGCCGCGAACGCCGTCGGCCATGTTCAGCTTGGCGGTCACCGCGATCGGCGTGCCTTCCTTTTCGACCGCGCGGCGGACGGCCATCACCATCCCGCGGGCGACCTTCGCCCGGTTCTGCAGCGATCCGCCGAATTCGTCGTCGCGGCGATTGATCAGCGGGGACAGGAACGAACTCGCCAAGTAGTTGTGGCCCAGGTGGATTTCGACGGCGTCGAAGCCCGCTTCGATGGCCAGCCGGGCGGCGTTCGCGTGGCCTTCGATGACGTCGTCGATGTCCTCACGGGTGGCCTTCTTGGCGAACCGCATCCCGATCGGGTTGAAGAATCGGACCGGCGCCAGCGCCTTCGCCTTGTTGGACTTGGCGTTGGCGACCGGGCCGGCGTGGCCGATCTGCGCGCTGACCGCCGCGCCCTCGGCGTGGATCGCGTCGGTGAGCCGGCGGAACCCCGGCACGGCCTCGGGCCGCATCCAGATGCCGTTGCCCTCGGTGCGCCCGCCGGGCGAGACGGCGCAGTAGGCGACAGTCGTCATGCCGACCCCGCCGGCGGCCGGCAGCCGGTGGTATTCAATGAGGTCGTCGGTCACCAGCGCCTCGGGCGTGCGCGCCTCGAACGTGGCGGACTTGATGGCGCGGTTACGCAGCGTTATCGGACCGAGCTTCGCGGGGCTGAAGACGTCCGGAGGGGTAGACATACCGGGAGCCTAATGGCGATCGCGAGCGCGGCGTAGCCGGGCGCGGCGGGTCGCCATCATCGAGATCTGCCAGACTGTCAGCGTGGGAGCAATCACGCTGGACGGCAAGGCCACCCGCGACGAGATCTTCGTCGACCTCAAACAGCGGGTGGCCGTATTGACCGCGTCGGGACGCACCCCCGGTTTGGGCACCATCCTGGTGGGCGACGACCCGGGCTCCCAGGCGTACGTGCGGGGCAAGCACGCCGACTGCGCCAAGGTCGGGATCACCTCGATCCGCCGCGACCTGCCCGCCGACATCAGCACCGCCACGCTCAACGAGACCATCGACGAGCTCAACGCGAACCCCGACTGCACCGGCTACATCGTGCAGTTGCCGCTGCCCAAGCACCTGGACGAGAACGCGGCGCTGGAGCGCGTCGACCCGAACAAGGACGCCGACGGTCTGCACCCGACCAACCTGGGCCGGCTGGTGCTCAACAACGCTGCCCCGCTGCCGTGCACGCCGCGCGGCATCGTGCACCTGCTGCGCCGCTACGACGTCGAGATCGCCGGGGCGCACGTGGTCGTCATCGGCCGCGGTGTGACGGTCGGTCGCCCGTTGGGGCTGCTGCTGACCCGCCGTTCGGAGAACGCGACGGTGACGTTGTGCCACACCGGAACTCGCGACCTTCCGGCGTTGACCAAACAGGCCGACATCATCGTGGCCGCCGTCGGAGTCCCGCACCTGCTGACCGCCGACATGGTGCGTCCCGGCGCCGCGGTGCTCGACGTCGGGGTGAGCCGGACCGACGACGGACTCGTCGGCGACGTGCATCCCGACGTCTGGGACGTGGCCGGGCACGTGTCGCCCAACCCGGGCGGTGTGGGCCCCTTGACCCGGGCGTTCCTGCTGACCAACGTCGTCGAGCTGGCCGAACGGGAATGACCGCGCGGACCGTGCTGCGAGCCCAGTGGCCGATTCTGTTGGTGGGCTTGATCTTTGCCGCGGCACTGGTATTGGTGGGAGCCAACTTCTGGCGGCGGGGCTCGCTGTTGATCGGCATCGGTGTGGGCGTGGCCGCGCTGTTGCGATTGGTGCTATCCGAGGAGCGGGCCGGCCTATTGGTGGTGCGCGGCAAGGGAATCGACTTCATCACCACCGCGGCGGTCGGGGCGGCGATGGACTACATTGCCTGGACGATCGACCCGCTGGGCACCGTCTAGTAACTCGGGAGCGCCGGAATCTGTCCCGGCATCTGGCCCGCCATGCCCGGGATTTGGCCCGTCATTCCGGGGACCTGGCCCGCCATGCCCGGGATCTGGCCACCCATGCCCGGGATCTGGCCCCCCATTCCCGGGATCTGGCCGGGCATTCCCGGAACCTGCGGCATGGCGCCGGACAGGTTGCCGCTGGCGATGTTCGCCATCTCCTGGGGGCAGTACGTCTGGATCGCGATCGTGGTGAACATGCTCGCCATCTGCGGGGACATGCCACGGCCGGAGATGCTGGACGCTGCCCCGGCGAAGCTGCCGCCCGGCTGCGCCAGCATCGGGCAGATCGACTCGCCTACGGCCATCGCGTTTCCGGGTTCGCCGAAGTCGATGCCGGCGTGATTGAGCGCGTCGATGAAGTCGTCGCCGTTGCCCTCCGCTTCGGCCGGCGCCGCAAAGGCCGAGGCCACGGTGAGCAGGCCGGCGGCCGCGGCGAGCAGGCGAATGGTGAGGGGCTGTTGGCGCAAGACCCAGATCCATTGATGAGTTCGTGCAAGTGCCTTCACGCCAGCCTCCCCGTCCGCATGGAGTGCACCGACGGCACTCGAATCACGCCTACGAACTCTGATCTATCACTGTCACGTTTACGAAACGGTGGGGTAAAGGTTCGCACAATAAGCGTTTCGTGAGGTGGGTGTGTTCGCGATGTGGCTTATTGAGCGGGCGGAGAATCGGCTGTCTTCTCGGGATCGGATTTTTCGAAACCAATTGCGCGAGTGTGAATCTAGGGCGGCCTCAGAGCCGATTTTTGTCGGTGTGTGTCGATAGTTTGGCGGTGTGAGTTCCACTGGTCTGCCCGATGTCGACGCGGTGTTCGACGCGCTCGATGCCGAGGTGGACCGCGCGTGTGCGTTGGTGCTCGACGCGTTGACCGTTCAGCAGCAGCTGGCGGTGTTGGAGCGTTGTGAGAGGCTGCGCCGGCGCATTCCGGTCATTGAGCATCCGCTGCTCAATTCGCTGGCCCGCCAAGGTCCCTCGCAGGAGCTCGGCGGCGGGCTGGCCCACGCGCTGACCGAACGTACCCTGATCAGCCGTCACGAAGCGTCTCGGCGTATCAAAGAGGCCGCCGATTTAGGTCAGCGCCACGGATTGACCGGTGAACCATTGCCGCCGGTGTTGGCGGCCACCGCGGCGGCCCAGCGCGCCGGAGACCTGGGCGCGGGTCAGGTGGCCGTGATCCGCAAGTTCTACCACCAACTACCCGGCTGGGTGAGCGCTGCGGCCCGTGAGTTCGCCGAAGCCCAACTGGCCGGGTTCGGCACCCAGTTCGGCCCCGAACACCTCACCGAGCTGGCCCGCGGGCTCACCGATGCGCTTAACCCCGATGGCGTCTTCACCGATGAGGACCGGGCCCGCAGCCGCGGGGTGACCCTAGGCCGCCAACAGGCCGACGGCATGTCGGAGCTGCGGGGCCTGATCACCCCCGAGCTGCGGGCCACGCTGGAAGCCGTGGAGGCCAAACTCGGCGCCCCGGGCATGTGCAACCCTCTCGACGACATCCCGTGTGTCGACGGGACGCCCAGCCAAGAGGCCATCGACCGTGATACCCGCTCGGCTGCTCAGCGCGGCCACGACGCCCTGCTGGCGGCGCTGCGTGGCCTGTTGGCCTCTGGGGAGTTGGGTCAGCACAACGGGTTACCGGCCTCCATCATCGTCACCACCACCCTGGCCGAGTTGGAGGCCGCCGCCGGGCGAGCCCTGACCGGTGGGGGCACGATTTTGCCGATGAGTGAGGTGATCCGCCTGGCCCGCCACGCGCATCACTACTTGGCGATTTTCGATAAGGGCAAGGCCCTGGCGCTGTATCACACCAACTTGTTAAATCCTTGCAGGCGATCGTGGTCTGCAGCCATGATCTCCGAGGTGGTGGCCGGTTGACTCGTATCACACCTGTCACCCGTGGTTGACTTTCGCTTGGCTTGTCGGCCGGTCACCGCCGTATATGCGCAGAGTGGCTGAAGAGAGGCCTGCGTAGCCGAAAGTTGGTGTGCCCTCCGCGCTTTCATCTCTAAACCGAGGCGAGGAGAGAAGTTTCGTGCCAGCGATATTGAAGACCCAGATGGTGATCGCAATCGATCCACACAAAGCGTCCTGGACTGCCGCAGCAGTGGACGCCTCGTCGCGGCCCGTAGCCGCCATTCGCGTACCGGTCAGCCGTGACGGCTACCGCGCATTGCGTCGTTTCGCCCGCCAGTGGCCCGACTCGACATGGGCGATCGAAGGCGCATCCGGTCTGGGCGCGCCACTGACAGCGTGGCTACGTACCGACGGAATCGACGTCGTCGATATACCTGCGAAACTAGCTGCGCGCGTGCGGACGCTGTCGACCGGCCACGGTCGCAAGAACGACGACGCGGACGCAGTAAGCGTGGGGATCGCCGCACTGAGCGCACGTTCGCTGACTTCTGTTGTGGTAGACGGCACCGTGATCGCCCTACGTGCGATCGTCGACCACCGCGACGACCTGGTCAAAACCCGCACCCAGACCGTCAACCGCCTGCACGTCGTGCTTGCCAATCTCATTCCTGGTGGTGCAAAACGTGATCTCACAGCCGAGCGGGCCGTCGAACTCCTTCGCAAGGTCCGTCCTCGCGATGCCGCCGGCAAAACCCTGCGCAGCCTCGCCGCCGACCTCATCACTGAGGTACGCCACCTGGACCGCCGAATCACCAAGGCGGCCGCCGACATCAAGACCGCCGTCAGCGCCTCTGGCACAACCCTCACCGAGTTGTGCGGCATCGGAGAATTGACCGCGGCCAAGATCCTCGCCCGAGTCGGCACCATCGATCGGTTCTGCTCCGCCGCGGCGTTCGCCAGCTACAACGGCACCGCCCCGATCGACGTGTCCTCCGGAGATGTCATCCGCCACCGGCTCTCTCGCGCCGGAGACCGCCAACTCAACTGCTGTCTACACATCATGGCCTTAACACAAATCCGGCAGGACACCCCAAGCAAGGCCTACTACTTGCGGAAACGAACCGGCGGTAAGAGTCACAAGGAAGCAATACGGTGCCTGAAACGACGCCTGTCTGACATCGTCTACCGCCAACTGCTCCGCGACGCGACAAGACGTAAGGCAGGCCCGGGAGGACAATCGGGGGCGGCTCTAATATCCAGCGCGGCCAGCTGAAACCCCGCACACTGACTCTTCGGACAAGCCACTTCCCGGACCTGCTAGCAGCCACCATACAACCGAACAATGGCACACCTCTTGACACAGAGAGGCGCCAAGCGGCTGGCCTCCCCGGGACAACGAATCGTGTTGTACGCCAAGGACCGCGGCTGCACCGCCCCGGGCTGCACCGTGTCGGGTTACTACTGCGAAGTCCACCACACCACCGACTACAGCACCTGTCACAGCACCGACATCAACCAGCTCACCTTCGCCTGCGGCCCGCATCACCGCATGCTCAACCCCGGCGGCTGGACCACCCGCAAAAACACCCGCGGCGAGACCGAATGGAAACCCCCACCCCACCTCGAGCGTAATCGGCCACGCACCAACACCTTCCACCATCCGGAGAAACTACTGCGTGACGACGACGATGACGGGTGGTAACCGGGCTGGGGTACTTGAACGACGGATCAGCCTTCCGAGAAGTCGGGGACTGTGATCGCGCCGTCGTCGGCTAGCGCGAACCCGGGGTTGTGGGCGATCTCCCATGCGTGACCATCGGGATCGCGGAACGCGCCCGCATACCCGCCGTAGAACGTTTCGGCAGCGGCGCGGGTGATGGTGGCTCCGGCATCTGTTGCCGCGGCCAGGATCTCGTCCACTTCGGCGCGCGACCGCACGTTGTGAGCCAAGGCGATGCCGCCGAAACCGTCATCGCCTTGATCGGCGATGCCGAGATCGGCCGAAAGCTTCTCTCGCGCCCACAGACTCACCGCGATGCCGCCCGCCTGAAAGAAGACGGTCTCCTGCACCACTTGACCGTGCCAGCCCAGGCGCTCATAGAAGCGGCGGGCGCGGTCCAGATCGGCAACGCCCAGGGTGATCAGACTCAGTCGCTGCTCCATGCGACGAGACACTACGCGGGCGCTCAGCCGGCCAGCGTCGCCCGGGTGCACATGGTGATATAGGGCAGCGCCAGCCCGGTCGCATTCGCCAGGGCCGGATGGGTGGCCAGCAACTGGCGCACCTCGTCGAGCGTTCTGGAGCGAACCTCGGTCGGCGAGGTGATGCAGTAGCTGCGCGACGCGACGAGGTCGATCAATGCTTGCGGCGTAAGGTAACTCGTCCACTCGACCCGATGCTGCGCGAGGTCGGTGAACGGCTCGGGCAGCTGCACCTGGGTGCGGCCGCCGTCGCCGTCGCTGCCGATGATCCGGCCCAGTTCGCGCACCCAGCCGAGCCGTTCGTCGCGGGTGTTCCACACCAGGCCCAGCCGCCCGCCCGGCCGTAGCACGCGGGCCACCTCGGGTATCGCGCGCTCGGGGTCCACCCAATGCCAGGCCTGGGCCACCAGCACCACGTCAACGCTGTTGTCTTCCAACGGAATCTCTTCGGCCGTGCCCAGCAGGGCGCGGGTCTCGGGCAGCGAGGTCCGCAGCACCTCCAGCATGTCCGGGATCGGATCGACGGCCACGACGTCCAGGCCGCGCTCCACCAGCCGGGTCGTCAGCTTGCCGGTGCCCGCCCCCAGGTCGAGCACCTGGCGCGCGCCGACCGGCAACAGCCAGTCGATCGCTTCCGGGGGATAGGACGGGCGGCCACGCTCATAGGCCGCGGCCGCCGAGCCGAATGACAAGGAGCGGTCGTGCCGCGAGCGGGTCACCGTTGCGACGTGCCTTCCCTGCTGTCCGCGCCGGCCAAAACCAGTGTCTTGCGGATCAATTCGCCCACCGCGTCGGATTCCACCAGGAAGCCGTCGTGCCCGCAGAGTGAGTCGACCACCTGCAAAGCGGTGCAGCCCGGCAGGTGCTCGGCCAACTCCTCCTGCAGACGCAGCGGGTAGAGCCGGTCGGACGTGATGCCGCCCACCACCGCCGGCACCGGGCAGCCGCGCAGCGCCTTGGCCACCCCGCCGCGGCCACGGCCGACGTCGTGAGTGTTCAGCGCCTCGGTCAATACCACGTAGCTGCCCGCGTCGAAGCGCTCGAGCAGCTTGTCGCCCTGGTACTCCAGGTAGCTTTGCACCGCGTAGCGGCCGCCGGCGGCGGGATCCTCGTCGCCCTGCGCGTCATTGGCGAACCGGGTGTCCAGGTCCACCTCGCCGCGGTAGGTCAGGTGGGCGAAGCGCCGCGCGATCGCCAGCCCGGTGTCGGGCGCCAGCCCGGTGTCGTGATAGTCGCCGCCCTGCCAGTTCGGGTCGGCCTCGATCACCGCGATCTGCGTGGACTGGGTACCGATCTGATCGGCGGTGGCGCGCGCGCCCACCGCCAGCAGCAGCCCGGACCGGACCCGGTCCGGGTGACCGACCATCCACTCCAAAGCCCTTGCGCCGCCCATGGATCCACCGACCACCGCGGCGACCTCGTCGATCCCCAGCGCGGCCAGTGCGGCGATGTCGGCCTCCACCTGGTCGCGGATCGAAATCCGCGGGAACCTTGAGCCCCAAGGCTTTCCGTCCCGGGTCCGCGAGCTGGGCCCGGTGGAGCCGCGGCAACCGCCGAGCACGTTGGTGGCCACCGCGCACCACCGGTCGGTGTCGATCGGGGCTCCCGGCCCGACCATGCCGTCCCACCAGCCGCCGGTGGGATGTCCTGGTCCGGCCGGGCCGGTGACGTGCGAGTCACCGGTCAGCGCGTGCAGCACCACCACCACGTTGTCGCGCGTGGGCGACAACTCGCCCCAGCGCTGCACGGCGATGTGCACGTCGTCGATCACCGCGCCGCTTTCGGTGGTCAGCGAGCCGATGTGGACAAAGCCGATTTCGCCTTCGTCGGGCAGCGTTTGGGTGGGCGCGTCGGGGATCGTCATCGGGGCGGTCTCCTTCAGAACGCCGCCACGGCGTGCGGATCGGTGCCCGAGGCTCCGGCGGTCGCGCCGAACTTGGCCGCCGCGGCGAAGCCGAGCTCCAGGTCGGCCAGGATGTCGTCGATCCCCTCGATGCCGACCGCCAGCCGCACCAGGCCCGGGCTAACCCCGGTGCTCAGCTGCTCCTGCGGGGACAGCTGGGCGTGCGTCGTGGAGGCCGGGTGGATCACCAGGGAACGCACGTCGCCGATGTTGGCGACGTGGCTGTGCAACTTCAGCGCGTTCACGAAGGCCTTGCCGGCCTCGATGCCGCCGGCCAGCTCGAACGACAGCACCGCCCCGGTTCCCTTGGGCGCCAGCTTCTTTGCCCGCTCGTGCCAGGGCGAGCTGGGCAGTCCCGCATAGTTCACCGAGAGCACGCCGTCGTGGCCGGACAAGAACTCGGCCACGCGCTGGGCGTTGGCGACGTGACGCTCGACGCGCAGGCTCAGCGTCTCGATGCCCTGGGCGACCAGGAACGCGTTGAACGGCGCGGCGGCCGAACCGAGGTCGCGCAGCAGCTGCACGCGCGCCTTGAGCGCGTAGGCCGGCGGTCCGAGCTCGGCGAACACCACCCCGTGGTAGCTCGGGTCCGGCGTGGTGAACCCCGGGAAACGGCCCTGCGTCCAGTCGAACGTGCCGCCGTCGACGACGACCCCGGCGATCGCCGAGCCGTGGCCGCCGAGGTACTTGGTGGCCGAGTGCACGACGATGTCCGCGCCGTGCTTCAGCGGCTGGATCAGGTAGGGCGTGGCGATCGTGTTGTCGACGATCAGCGGGACGCCCGTGTCGTGGGCGACCCCGCCGACACCGGGGATGTCCAGGATGTCGATCTGCGGGTTGGAGATGGTCTCGGCGAAGAAGGCCTTGGTGTTCGGCCGCGCCGCGGCCCGCCACGAATCCAGATCGTCGGGGTCCTCCACGAAGCTGACCTCGATGCCGAGCTTTGCCAGCGAGTAGTGGAACAGGTTGTAGGTCCCGCCGTAGAGCCTGGGGCTCGAGACGATGTGATCTCCGGCACACGCGATGTTCAAGATGGCGAACGTGGCCGCCGCCTGGCCGGAGCTCAGGAACAGCGCCGCCACACCGCCCTCGAGCGCGGCGATGCGCTGCTCGACGACGTCGGTGGTCGGGTTGCCGATCCGGGTGTAGATGTTGCCCGGCACCTCCAGCCCGAACAGGGCGGCGGCGTGCGTGGTGTCGTCGAAGACGTACGAGGTGGTCTGGTAGATCGGCAGGGCGCGGGCGTTGGTGGCCGGGTCGGGCTGCTGCCCGGCGTGCACCTGCTTGGTCTCGAACGACCAATGCGCGGTCGGATCGGTGTTCTCGCTGGTGGTGCCGTTGGAAGAAGAACTGTCGGAACTCACGTGGGTTGGCTTTCTCCTGAAATATGGGCTCGGGTCTTCAGCGGGGCCTTACGGCCGGCCGGCTAGCAGCGGCGCACGGTCGCGCACATCAGCGGCTCCACCAAGGCGAGCCGATGATCGCAAGGAGCTGGACAGAAGCACATCACGTGTCCCCTCTAGTCAGGGGTCCGTTATGGCGGACCCGCGCTTGCCGCGCAGCCTGTGGCTACTAGACCTGGTCATCACCCGGGGCACCCCACCGCGGTTGGAGGGTTGCCGGCCAGCAAGCCGGGGCTTGTCGCTGGCGCTCATGACCAATACGAAGACTATCTTACTGTGCCGACCCGCTGCCAACTGTCGCGGTGCAGACGCAGGTCGACACCTGTCCAAACACCCTTGATAACGTGGCAGTTAGATTGCTGAGCCCCCCACAGATCTGACCATAATCACGCCGGGAGAGGGACCGTGAGCGCCGAAAAGCCGACCGTCATCTACACGCTGACCGACGAGGCGCCGCTGCTGGCGACCTACGCGTTCCTGCCGATCGTGCGTGCCTTCGCCGAACCCGCGGGCATCGAGATCAAGACCAGCGACATCTCCGTGGCCGCCCGGATCCTCGCCGAGTTCCCCGAACACCTGACCGAAGAGCAGCGGGTCCCGGACAACCTCGCGGAGTTGGGCCGGCTGACCAAGCTGGCCGACACCAACATCATCAAGCTGCCCAACATCAGCGCCTCGGTGCCCCAGCTGATCGCCGCCGTCAAGGAGCTGCAAGGCAAGGGATTCAAGATTCCGGACTTTCCGCAGAGCCCGAAGACCGACGAGGACAAAGAAATTCGCGACCGCTACGCCAAGTGCCTGGGCAGCGCCGTGAATCCCGTACTGCGGCAAGGCAACTCGGACCGACGCGCACCCAAGGCCGTCAAGGAGTATGCGCGCAAGCATCCGCACAGCATGGCGCCCTGGTCGCCGGCGTCGCGCACCCACGTCGCGACCATGCGCGGCGGCGACTTCTATCACGGCGAGAAGTCGATGACGCTGGACCGCGCGCGCAACGTGAAGATGGAGCTGGAGACCGAAAGCGGCGAGACGATCGTGCTCAAGCCGATGGTGTCGCTGCGCAACGCCGACGTCATCGACTCCATGTTCATGAGCAAGAAGGCCCTCGTCGAGTTCTACGAGGAGCAGATGCAGGACGCCTACGAGACCGGCGTGATGTTCTCGCTGCACGTCAAGGCGACGATGATGAAGGTCTCCCACCCCATCGTCTTCGGCCACGCCGTGAAGATCTTCTACAAGGAGGCCTTCGCCAAGCACCAGGAGCTCTTCGACGAACTCGGCGTCGACGTCAACAACGGATTGGTCGATCTGTACAGCAAGATCGAGTCGCTGCCGGCGTCGCTGCACGAGGAGATCATCCGCGACCTGCACGCCTGCCACGAGCACAGGCCCGAGCTCGCGATGGTCGATTCGGCCAAGGGCATCACCAACTTTCATTCGCCCAGCGACGTGATCGTCGACGCGTCGATGCCGGCGATGATCCGCGCAGGCGGCAAGATGTGGGGCGCCGACGGTCGGCAGAAGGACACCAAGGCCGTCAACCCCGAGTCCACCTTTTCCCGGATCTACCAAGAGATCATCAACTTCTGCAAGACCCACGGGCAGTTCGATCCGACGACGATGGGCACGGTCCCCAACGTCGGGCTGATGGCGCAGCAGGCCGAGGAGTACGGCTCGCATGACAAGACCTTCGAGATCCCCGAGGGCGGCGTCGCCAACATCGTCGACCTCGACACCGGGGAGGTCCTGCTCACCCAGAACGTGGAGGCCGGCGACATCTGGCGCATGCCCATCGTGCGGGACGAAGCGATCCGGGACTGGGTCAAGCTGGCCGTCACCCGGGCGCGCAACTCGGGCATGACCGTGGTGTTCTGGCTCGACACCGAACGCCCGCACGAGGTCGAGCTGCGCAAGAAGGTCAAGGAGTACCTCAAGGAACACGACACCGAGGGCCTGGACATCAACATCATGCCGCAGGTGTGGGCCATGAGGTACACGCTGGAGCGCGCGATGCGCGGCCAGGACACGATCGCCGCCACCGGAAACATCCTGCGCGACTACCTCACCGACCTGTTCCCGATCCTGGAGCTGGGCACCAGCGCCAAGATGCTGTCCATCGTGCCGTTGATGGCCGGCGGCGGAATGTACGAAACCGGCGCGGGCGGTTCGGCGCCCAAGCACGTCCACCAGCTCGTCGAGGAGAACCACCTGCGCTGGGACTCCCTCGGTGAATTCCTGGCTCTGGGAGCGTGTTTCGAGGACATCGGCATCAAGACCGACAACGAGCGCGCCAAGCTCTTGGGCAAGACGCTGGATGCCGCGATCGGAAAGCTGTTGGACAACAACAAGAGTCCGTCGCGCAAGACCGGTGAACTCGACAACCGCGGCAGCCAGTTCTACCTGGCGCTGTACTGGGCCCAGGAACTCGCCGCGCAAAACGACGACCAGGATTTGCGCGAGCGCTTCGCCGCGCTGGCGGACTCGTTGGCCGAGAACGAGGACACCATCGTGGGCGAACTCGCTGAGGTGCAGGGTGAGTCGGTCGACATCGGTGGGTACTACTACCCGGACAGCGAGAAGACGACGGCGGTGATGCGGCCGAGCAAGACGTTCAACGAAGTGCTGGCCGCCGCACAAGGCTGACGCCGCAGGAAAGGCACCGATGTCGAGCCCGGGTTCCAAAGAAGCCAAGATCAAGGTCAAGGGCCGCGTGGTCGAGCTCGACGGCGACGAGATGACCCGCGTCATCTGGAAGCTGATCAAGGACCAGCTGATCCTTCCGCACCTCGACATCGATCTGGACTACTACGACCTGGGCATCGAGCACCGCGACCGCACCGACGACCAGGTGACGATCGACGCGGCCTACGCCATCAAGAAGCACGGCGTGGGCGTCAAGTGCGCGACGATCACCCCCGACGAGGCTCGCGTCTCGGAGTTCAACCTCAAGAAGATGTGGCTCTCGCCGAACGGGACGATCCGGAACATCTTGGGCGGCACCATCTTCCGCGAACCGATCGTCATCTCCAACGTGCCGCGCCTGGTTCCGGGCTGGACCAAACCGATCGTCATCGGCCGCCACGCGTTCGGCGACCAGTACCGGGCGACCAACTTCAAGGTCGACAAGCCCGGCACCGTCGCCATCACGTTCACCCCGGCCGACGGCAGCGAGCCGATGGTCCACGAGATGGTGTCCCTGCCCGACGACGGCGGCGTGGTGATGGGGATGTACAACTTCAAGGACTCCGTGCGCGACTTCGCGCGCGCGTCGTTCAAGTACGGCCTGAACGCCAAGTGGCCGGTGTACCTGTCCACCAAGAACACCATCCTCAAGGCCTACGACGGCATGTTCAAAGACGAGTTCCAGCGCATCTACGACGAGGAATTCAAGGAGCAGTTCGAGGCCGAGGGCCTGACCTACGAGCACCGGCTGATCGACGACATGGTCGCCGCCTGCCTCAAGTGGGAGGGCGGCTACGTGTGGGCGTGCAAGAACTACGACGGCGACGTGCAATCCGACGCCATCGCCCAGGGCTACGGCTCGCTGGGGCTGATGACCTCGGTGCTGATGACGGCCGACGGCAAGACGGTCGAGGCCGAGGCCGCGCACGGCACCGTCACCCGGCACTTCCGCCAGTACCAGGCCGGCAAGCCGACCTCGACCAACCCGATCGCCTCGATCTTCGCCTGGACGCGGGGACTGGCGCACCGCGGCAAGCTGGACGACACCCCCGAGGTGGTCGAGTTCGCGCAGACGCTGGAAAACGTCGTCGTCTCCACCGTCGAGAGCGGGAAGATGACCAAGGACCTCGCCATCCTGATCGGGCCCGACCAGGAGTGGCAGCAGAGCGAGGAATTCCTCGACTCGATCGCGGAGAACCTGGAAAAGGAACTGGCTAGCTAGCCGGCGGCCGGTGCCGGTCGGAAAGCCGGTCCGGGCCCGCGGTGCACTCGTCGATGAAGTCGGCGATGGCCGCGGTGATCCGCTCCGGCGCCTCGAACATCGGCACGTGCCCGACGCCGTCGAGCTTGGTGATCTTCGTTCCCTCCGGCAAAAAGTCGGTGAAATGCCGGCTGAACCTGCTGGGCGGCACCACCCGGTCCTTCTCGCACAGCACCAGCTGCACGGGCACCGCGGTCTGCGCCAGCTCCAGCAGGCCGGGCTGCAGCAGCGACTTGATCAGCAGCTGGAAGTACGCCGGGCAGTGCGCGGCGTCGTCGACCACACCGCGCAGTTGCTCGTCGCTGACCCCTTCCGGGGTGGCGCTCAGCGGCAGGGTGGCCAGGCGGCGGCTCAGCGGCAGCCGCAGCGCGCGCGGGCCCAGCAGCCGGGCCAGTCCCAGGATCGGCATCCCGGCGATGAACTTGCTGATGACCTCGAATTTGACCGGGCTCCAGCGCGTCCACCCGCCCGCGGCGCCGACGCCGGTGACGCTGCGCGCCCGCCCGCGTCGCTCGAGCTCGAAGGCCACCCAGCCGCCCAGCGAGTTGCCCACCAGGTGCGCGCTCTCCCAGCCGAGCTGGTCGAGCTGGCGTTCGACGTGGTCGGCCAGCACCGACGAGCTCAGCAGCCAGGTGCCCGCGTAGGGGCCGCCGTTGTGCCCGGCCATGGTCGGGGCGAAGACCTCGTAGCGGCCGGTGTCGGCCAGCCGCGGCGCCACCGGATCCCACACCGTCTGCGACATCAAAAACCCGTGGAGCAGCACGACCGGCTCGCCGGAACCGAGATGAATCGGGGGACGGGCCGAGTGCGACGCCGAGTGAGCGGGTCTCACGAGCGGGGAGCCGAGCAGACGAGGTTGTGCATAGCCCGACATTAAAGGCGGTACCGCCGGTATCGCAAGGCGGGCCGATCGCGAGCGGCCGGCACGCCGCACACTCGGCATCGAGGGTGAGGCTGGCCGCACACCGGGCGGGGCGGCCGCGCGTGAAAAGATCGGTGCATCATGAGCACCGCTACCGGATCCAGCCGCATTTTCTCCGGCGTGCAGCCCACGTCCGATTCGCTTCACCTGGGTAACGCGTTGGGCGCCGTCACCCACTGGGTCGAACTGCAGGACGACCATGACGCGTTCTTCTGCGTGGTCGACCTCCATGCCATCACCGTCGCCCAGGATCCCGAGGCGCTGCGGCGGCGGACCCTGGTCACCGCCGCCCAATACCTGGCGCTGGGCATCGACCCGGCGCGCAGCACCGTGTTCGTGCAGAGCCACGTGCCCGCCCACTCCCAGTTGGCGTGGGTGCTGGGCTGCTTCACCGGCTTCGGGCAGGCGTCGCGGATGACGCAGTTCAAGGACAAGTCGCTGCGCCAGGGCGCCGACTCCACCACCGTGGGTTTGTTCACCTATCCGGTGCTGCAGGCCGCCGACGTGCTGGCCTACGACACCGACCTGGTGCCGGTGGGCGAAGACCAGCGCCAGCACCTCGAGCTGGCCCGCGACGTGGCGCAGCGGTTCAACGCCCGATTCCCGGACACGTTCGTGGTACCCGACGTGCTCATCCCCAAGGCGACCGCGAAGATCTACGACCTACAGGACCCCACGTCGAAGATGAGCAAATCCGCGGCCACCGACGCCGGGCTGATCAACCTGCTCGACGATCCGGCGTTGTCGGCCAAGAAGATTCGGTCGGCGGTGACCGACAGCGAGCGCGAGATCCGCTTCGATACCGACGCCAAGCCCGGCGTGTCCAACCTGCTGACCATCCAGTCGGCGGTCAGCGGCGTCGGCGTCGACAAGCTCGTCGAGGGCTATGCCGGAAAGGGTTACGGCGATCTGAAGAAGGACACCGCCGAGGCGGTGGTCGAGTTCGTCGCCCCGATCAAGGCCCGCGTCGACGAACTGACGGCCGACTTGGCCGAATTGGAGGCCGTTTTGGCGGCCGGCGCCGAACGGGCCCAGGATGTCGCCGGGAAGACGGTCCAGCGGGTTTACGATCGGCTTGGGTTCCTTCCGCAACGGAGGTAAGACGTTTCACCATGAGCGAGCCGGCCGAGGAGGGGTTTCTTGATCGGCTGCGGTCCCGGCACGGGTGGCTCGACCACGTCATCCGCGCCTACCAGCGTTTCGACGAGCGCAACGGCGGGTTCTTCGCCGCCGGCCTCACGTATTACACGATTTTCGCGTTGTTCCCGTTGCTCATGGTCGGTTTCGCGGTGTTCGGCTTCGTGCTGGCCCGGCGGCCGCACCTGCTGAGCACGATCGACGACCACATCCGGTCCCAGGTGTCGGGCACGCTGGGTAATCAGCTGCAGGAGTTGATGAACTCGGCCATCGACGCCCGGACTTCGGTCGGTGTCATCGGTCTGGTCACCGCGGTGTGGGCGGGGCTGGGCTGGATATCGCACCTGCGGCAGGCGCTGACCGAGATGTGGTGGGACTCGCACGTGGAGTCGCCGGGCTTCGTGCGGAGCAAGTTCTCCGATCTGCTGGCGATGGTGGGGACGTTCGCGGTGATCCTGGCCACCGTCGCGCTGACCACCGTCGGCCACGCCGCGCCGATGGCCGCGTTGCTGAAATGGCTTGGCGTGCCGCAATTCGCGGTGTTCGATTGGCTGTTCTGGCTTTTCTCGATCCTGATCGCGACCTTGGTGTCGTGGCTGCTGTTCACGTGGATGATCGCGCGCCTGCCCCGGGAGAAGGTCAGCTTCGTCGATTCGATGCGGGCCGGGCTGATCGCGGCCGTCGGCTTCGAAGTGTTCAAGCAGGTGGGGTCGATCTATTTGAAGACGGTGTTGCGCAGCCCCGCGGGCGCGGCGTTCGGCCCGGTGCTGGGGTTGATGGTGTTCGCTTACATCACCGCCTATCTCGTGTTGTTCTGCACTGCGTGGGGGGCGACGGCATCCACCGACCCGCGCGACCGCCCTGTGGAGCCCCCGGCCCCGGCGATCATCGCGCCGCGGGTGCACATGGACGAAGGTCTGAGCACCCGCCAGACGCTGACCGCAATGGGGCTGGGAGCCGTTGGGGCGCTGGCACTTTCGCGGATCGCAGGGTTGGCCCGCCGTGGCCGCTAGCTGACCAACTTCAAGCCCGCGATGCAGGCCACGATGCCGCCGATCAGCAACAGCTTGGTCAACGACGCCGGTTCCTCGCCGATCAGCGCCGCGTAGCCCACCGTCAGCACGGCCCCGACGCCGACCCAGACCGCGTAACTGGTTCCGACCGGCAGCGTGCGCATCGCGGTCGCCAGCCCGGCCATCGAAAGCGCCAGTGCGACAACGAAGACCAGCGAAGGGCCGAGCCGGGAGAAGCCGTCGGACTTGTTCAGGGCGGTCGCCCACACCGCCTCCAGGACGCCCGACGCGATCAAGACGAGCCATGCCATTGCGCACCTCCACGGCGCCCGTCTTGTCGCTGGCCGGGTACGGGGCCCCTCGTCCGGTGTCAGGTGCTGACGTCTCCGATGTTAACGCTCAGAGCCAGTCGCCGCGCACCATGACGTCGCTCACCCGCAGATCACGGTCGAGCACCACAAGATTGGCGTCGTAGCCGGGCCGCAGGCTACCGACCCGTTCGAGCCCGAGCGCGCGCGCCGGGGTCGCCGACGTCACCTGAACCGCCGCGGCCAGCCCGGCGTCGCGGTTCGCGCCGAACCCGGCCACGGCGCGAAAGAGCCGATCCATGGTGGCCGTGCTGCCCGCGATCGTCGACGTCCCCTGCACCCGCGCGACGCCGGAGACCACGTCGATGCGCACCGCGCCGAGCCGATACGCGCCGTCGGCGCGGCCCGCCGCGGCGATCGCGTCGGTGATCACGGCGACGCGGTCCGCGCCGGCGGCCTCGATCACCGCGCGCGCCACGTCCGGGTGTAGGTGCACGCCGTCGGCGATGAGCTCGACGGTCACCCGTGGGTCCCGCAGCAGCGCGAGCGCCGGGCCGGGCTCCCGATGGTGCAGCGGCGGCATGGCGTTGAACAGATGCGTGCCGACCGTGGCGCCCAGCTCGATGGCGCGGCGGGTCTGCTCGTAGGTCGCGTCGGTATGGCCCACCGCCACAACGACTCCCGCGTCCAGGAAACGCCGGATGGCGGCGTCGGCACCGGGCAGCTCCGGCGCCAGGGTGACCATCTTGATCGCGTCGCCGGCGGCGGTCAGCAGCGCATCGATCTCGTCGGGGTCCGGGTCGCGCATCTGGGTGCGGTCGTGGGCCCCGCACCGTGCCCGGCTCAGCCAGGGGCCTTCGAGGTGGATCCCCGCGATCGTGCCACTCCTGGTGGCGTCGGTGAGCGCGCGCACCCCACTGAGCAATTCCGGGGGAGCGGCGGTCACCAGGCTGGCCAGCGTCGTGGTGGTGCCGTGACGCAGGTGGAAGGCGGCGGCCTTGCCGATGCCGTCGGCGTCGGTGTAGGAAGCGCCCCCGCCGCCGTGCACGTGCATGTCGATAAATCCCGGCACCACAGTGCAATCGGGGTAGTCGCGGTCGGGCGGGCGCGGCGGCGGCCCGGGCGCGGCGGCCGCGATCCGCCCGCCAGCGGTCTCGAGCCAGCCCGGTCGGCAGAGCCGCCCGTCCACGACCATGGTTCCCGCGGCGATCAGTCCCACCGGCCGCCGTTCTCCCAGAAGTGGCGGATGTCCTCGAGCTGGCGGCCCTTGGTCTCCGGCGCATACCGATAGACGAAGACGAACGCGATCAACGCGAGCGCGGCGAACGCCGCGAAAGTCCCTGCGCCGCCCAAGGAATGCAGCATGGTCAGGAAGACGGCGGCGATGATGGCGTTGGCCACCAGGTTGGAGGTCAACATGGTGCTCGACCCGATCGAGCGCAGCCGGGACGGGAAGCTTTCGCTGGCGTACACCCAGCCCAGGGAGCCGAAACCCATGGTGTAGCCGAAGATGAACAGCAACACGCCGGCGAACCC
Source organism: Mycobacterium sp. 3-98 (assembly GCF_035918355.1). NCBI lineage: Bacteria > Bacillati > Actinomycetota > Actinomycetes > Mycobacteriales > Mycobacteriaceae > Mycobacterium > Mycobacterium sp. 3-98. The sequence continues at coordinate 1,482,678 of NZ_CP142360.1, forward strand.
GGCGACCGCGCCGCCGATCCCACGGCCGAACACGGCCATCAGCACGACATCGGCGCCGATCATCATCGCGGTGCCGCACAACAGGATTGGCCGCCGGCCCACCCGGTCGACCAGCAGCAGCGCCGTGCCGACGGCGGCCAATCCCGCCACCTGGACCAGCGCCGGCAGACCCAGCAGCGCGAAATTTCCGGTGAAGCCCATGGCCTCGAAGATCCGGGGGCTGTAGTAGATGATCGCGTTGATGCCCGTGATCTGGATCAGGAAGCCGAGAACGACGACGAAGACAGTCGCCCGAAGATAGGGCCTGCGAACCATTTCCGGCAGCATCTCGGAGAGCCGGCCGCCACCTTCGCTGACCGCCCGGCCGATATCGGCCAGCTCGTCGTCCACCCGCGCGTCGGGCTCCACCCGCAGCAGCGCCCGCCGGGCGTCGTCGACCCGGCCTTTGAGCACGTACCACCGGGCCGTATCGGGCATCCGAATCACCAACGGCGCCAACAGCAGTGCGGGCACACACGCCAACCCCAGCATCCACCGCCAGCTGTGCGTGCCAGCCAGCAGGTAGCCGGTCACGTATCCGACGATGAGCCCGCTGACGATCGCCAGCTGGTAAGCCGTCAGCAGCGAGCCGCGCACCGCCGTCGGCGCCGATTCGGCCACGTACACCGGGACGACCACCACCGTCACGCCGATGGTCAGCCCGACGAGCAGGCGCGCCCCCAGCAGCATCGGCAGCGACACCGAGAACGCGGCCAGCAGCGCGAAAGCCGCGTAGGCGAACAGGATCAGCACGACCGAGCGTTTGCGGCCGATCACGTTGGCCAGCACACCGGCGCCGAGCGCCCCGATGATCTGGCCGATCACCACCATCGTCGTCAGCAGTTCCTGTTGCCGGGTGGACAGCCCGAAGTCCTCGGTGACGAACAACTGCGCACCGGCGATGATGGACAGGTCATAGCCATAGATGACGCCCACGCTGGCGGCGGTCAGCCCGACCAGCAGGCCGCGCCGCGATCCGGTGCCCACCGGCGCTCAGCGGTGTTGGGGTCGGCGGTTCATCGAGCGTGCGGCCATGATCAAGCTAAACACGATGATGGCGCCGATGACAGCGACGCCCACCCGGACCGGCATGGCGTCCGCCGAGCCGATGATCGCGCCGGCCGCGGCGTTATTGGCGAGCCGGTCGGCGGCGGTGTCGCTCTTGGCGGGCGCCAGCGACGGGTCGGGAGCGACCAGCGAGCCGACCTGCGTGCCCTGCGGGGTGGCGAACCCGTAGTCCAGCAGATGGGCGGCCTGTTCCCACGGCGCGATCGGTTGCCGCGTCCCGTGCAGCAGCACCGCCACCAGCCGCCGCCCGTCATGGTTGGCCGCGCCCACGAACGTCTGGCCCGCGTCGTCGGTGTAGCCGGTCTTGCCGCCCAGGGCGCCGGGATACTTGTAGAGCAGCTGGTTGTCGTTCTCCAGCTCGTAGCCGGGGTGGTCGCCGTGGCCGGGGAAGTCGAACGTCCGGGTCGCGACGATGTTGGCGAACGTGGGGTTCTGCCACGCGTAGCGATAGAACAGCCCGATGTCGTAGGCCGAGGTGCTCATGCCGGGCGCGTCCAGCCCGGACGGCGTCGCCACCCGGGTGTCCTGGCCGCCGAGCTTGGCGGCCAGCACGTTGATCTTCTCCAGCGCTTGCTGCATGCCGCCGAGCTGCATGGCCAGCGCGTGGGCGGCGTCGTTGCCGGAGTGCATCAGCAGCCCGTGCAGCAGCTGGTTGACGGTGAACACGCCGCCTTCCTGGACGCCGACCTTGGTGCCCTCGGCGGCCGCGTCGTCGGCGGTTCCGGCGACCGACTTGTTCAGGTTGAGCGTGTTGATGGCGGCCATTGCCACCAACACCTTGATGATGCTGGCCGGGCGGTGCCGGCCGTGCGGGTCTTTGGCGGCGATGACCGCGCCGCTGTCCAGGTCGGCCACCAGCCAGGCCTCGGCGGACACATCGCCCGGGAGCGGCGGCGTGTTGGGTGCGGCGACAATGCCGCAACTGGCCAGGGCGTCACCCCCCACCGGCTTGGCGGGCACCGCCAGCGGGATCGGGGGATCCCCGGCCGTGGGGACCTCCGACGAGTCCACCGCCGGCGGGGTGTTCACCTTGTACGGGCAGCTCGCGGGCGCGGCGTTGGGTTCGGCGCCGGGTTCGGCCTTGGCGGGGGGCAAGGCAATCGTGGCGGGAGCCCAGGCCACGAAACCCGCTGCGACCAGGCACGACATCGAACGTAGGAAGCTCATCGTCTGTGCACATTAAGCGATCGGGGGCCCGAATTCGGGGAGCCGCGCTGTGACTGATGAGACGGAAGTTACTCAGCCGGGGCGGCGGCCCCGGGATACGCTGGGCGCGCGGTCCGCGGGAAGCGCCCGCCCGCACCGACTTCAGAGGATTCGCCATTCCCGACGACCGATTGTGGGCCAGGCTGCGGCGCCGGCGCGACGGCGCGGCCGGTGTCGCCCCGCGCGCGCTGAAGGATCTGCTCAAACAGGTGGAGAAGGCGACCCAGGTGCGGCGTTCCGGGCTCGATCAGGTGCTGGCGGAACTCACGCTGCATCGTGACGCTGCCACCGAGCCGGAGCTGCGCTCGGCACTGGCCTGGTTGTGCAACGCCGTCTCGCGGTTCGGGCGCAATCCGAGCGCCCCGCACGTCCGCGAGGTGATGCTGGCCGCCGACGCGGTCAGGCGCGCGAGCTAGTGTCTGGTGGCGATCGCAAGCGCGGCGAAGCCGGGCGCAGCGGGTCGCCACCATCCGGCTAGAGCCGCGCCGACTCCTCGTGCAGCACCTCGCGCAGGATGGCCTCGATGGTGTCGAACTCGGCCTGGCAGCTGATCAGCGGCGGCGCCAGTTGAATGACCGAATCGCCACGGTCGTCGGTGCGGCAATACAACCCGGCATCGAACAGTGCCGAGCCCACCCGCGCCAGCAGCGGCCGGCGCTCGTCGTCGCTGAACGTCTGCTTGGTCGCCTTGTCCTTGACCAGTTCCACGCCGTAGAAAAACCCCTCGCCGCGCACGTCGCCGACGATCGGCAGGTCGTAGAGCTTTTCCAGGGTGGCGCGCAAGGCCGGCGCGTTGGCCCGGACGTGATCGTTGAGCCCCTCGCGCTCGAAGATGTCGAGGTTGGCCAGCCCGACGGCCGCCGAAACCGGATGGCCGCCAAAGGTATAGCCGTGCGGGAACATCGTCGCGCCGTCGTTGAACGGCTCGAACAGGCGCTCGCTGGCGATCATTGCGCCGATCGGTGAGTAGCCCGACGTCATTCCCTTGGCGCAGGTGATCATGTCGGGCACGTAGCCGAAGTCGTCACAGGCGAACATCGACCCGATGCGGCCGAACGCGCAGATCACCTCGTCGGAGACCAGCAGCACGTCGTATTCGTCGCAGATTTCCCGCACGCGCTCGAAATAGCCTGGGGGAGGCGGGATGCTGCCACCGGCGTTCTGCACCGGTTCCAGGAACACCGCCGCCACGGTGTCGGGGCCCTCGAACTCGATGGCCTCGGCGATGCGGTCCGCGGCCCACTGCCCGAAGGCTTTCGGGTCGGTGCGCAGCGGTTCCGGTGCCCGATAGAAGTTGGTGTTGGGCACCCGGAAGCCGCCGGGCGTCACCGGTTCGAAGGGCGCCTTGTACCGGGGCAGCCCGGTGATCGCCAGGGCGCCCTGGGTGGTGCCGTGGTAGGCGACCGATCGCGAAATCACCTTGTGCTTACCGGGTTTGCCGGTGAGCTTGAAGTACTGCTTGGCCAGTTTCCACGCGGTCTCGACGGCCTCGGTGCCGCCGGTGGTGAAGAAGACGCGGTTGAGGTCACCCGGGGTGTAGCCGGCGAGGCGCTCGGCGAGCTCGATCGCCGTCGGGGTGGCGTATCCCCACAGCGGAAAGAACGCCAGCGTGCCCGCCTGCCGGACGGCGGCCTCGGCGAGCTCGGCGCGGCCGTGACCGACCTGCACGGTGAACAGCCCGGATAGGCCGTCGAGGTAACTCTTGCCGCGGTCGTCGAAGATGGTGACGCCCTCACCGCGGGTGATGATCGGCGGCGTGATTCCCGGGCCGTGCCGGGAGAAGTGCAGCCACAGGTTGTCGGTCATTGGTGGTGAGCGTAGCGCCCGCTTCGGGCTCGGCTGGATTGCCCGACTCCTCACTCGCGCCGTTTCGGCGCTCGCCGTCGCCGGGCTTGGTTGGATTGCCCGACTCCTCACTCGCGCCGTTTCGGCGCTCGCCGTCGCCGGGCTAGGCTCGGCGATATGACCTCAGCGCAACAGGTCAGCGAATTCGAGTCGTTGCGACCGCATCTCATGTCGGTCGCCTACCGGCTGACCGGCACGATCGCCGACGCCGAGGACATCGTCCAAGATGCCTGGCTGCGCTGGCACCGCCAGGACCCCGACAAGGGAACGCAGATCACCGACCTGCGGGCGTGGTTGACCACGGTGGTGAGCCGGCTTGGTCTGGACAGGCTGCGCTCGGCGGCGCACCGGCGCGAGACCTACACCGGAAACTGGCTGCCCGAGCCCGTCGTCACCGGATTCGGCCCGCCTGCTTCCGAAGCCGACCCGCTGTCCGCGGTGGTGGCCGGCGAGGACGCCCGGTTCGCGGCGATGGTGGTGCTGGAGCGCCTCTCGCCTGACCAGCGGGTCGCGTTCGTCTTGCACGACGGGTTCGACGTGCCGTTCGCGGAGGTTGCCGAGGCGCTGGGTACCAGCGAGGCCGCCGCCCGGCAGCTGGCCTCGCGGGCCCGCAAGGCCGTCGCGGCCGAGCCACCGCCCGAACCCGACCCATCGCACAATGAGGTGGTGGGAAAGTTGTTGGCCGCCATGGCCGCCGGCGATCTGGAGGCGGTGGTCTCCTTGCTGCACCCGGACGTCATCTTCACCGGCGATTCAAATGGCAAGGCGCCCACCGCGGTTCACGTCATTCACGGCCCGGACAAGGTGGTCCGGTTCATGCTCGGCCTGGCAAACCGCTACGGGCCCGCCTTCTACACGTCCTATCAAGCAGGACTGGTCAACGGCGAGCTGGGCATCTACACCGCCGGCTTCCCCGCTGCCGACGGCTACCGCGAGATGTGCCCGCGGATCATGGCGATGACGGTGCGCGACGGAAAGGTTTGCGCCTTATGGGATGTCGCCAATCCCGAGAAGTTCACCGGCTCTCCGCTGCGGCGCGAGCAGCCGTAAGTCAGTCGAGTCAGGCGCAGATTGGAGAGAGCACATGGGCGGCAGCGTCACCGAAACGTTGGGCAAATTGATGTTCCGCGGTATGGACATGATGCGCCACCGCAGCGCCTTCGACGTCGGCGCTGCGACCCCGCAAGGTAAGGACTTCACCGGTTTCGACAAAACGCGGCAAATCTTGTTGGTGACGTTCAAGCGTTCCGGCGAGGCGATGCCGAGCCCGATCAACCACGGTGTCGCCGACGGAAAGATCTACGTGCGAACGGATGCGTCCACCGGAAAGGTGAAGCGGATCAACAACAATCCGCGTGTCGTTGTGGTGCCCAGCAGTCTTCGCGGCAAGCCAAAAGGGCAAGCGGTCGCCGGAAAGGCCAGGATCTTGCCCGAGTCCGAACACGCCCACGCGTACAAGGTGATTGCGGCGAACTGGAGCCTGCCGATGAAGTTATTCGAGCGCGGTCTGGACAAGGGCAGCGCGGCGCTCAGTATTCCGACCACCTATATCGAGATCGAGCCCGCCCAGGAGGGCTGATCAGCCCACGCCCTGGTTTGCTAGCCAACGGGCGACGACCCGCTGCGCCCGGCTACGCCGCGCTTGCGATCGTCGCTAGCCAACGGGCGACGACCCGCTGCGCCCGGCTACGCCGCGCTTGCGATCGTCGCTAGCCAACGGGCGACGACCCGCTGCGCCCGGCTACGCCGCGCTTGCGATCGTCGCTAGCCAACGGGCGACGACCCGCTGCGCCCGGCTACGCCGCGCTTGCGATCGTCGCTAGCCAACGGGCGACGACCCGCTGCGCCCGGCTACGCCGCGCTTGCGATCGTCGCTAGCCAACGGGCGACGACCCGCTGCGCCCGGCTACGCCGCGCTTGCGATCGTCGCTAGCCCAGGGAATCCGGCACGCGTCACCCGAATTGAAGCCTTGCTCGGTGATGCCCAGCGCGGTGTTCACCCGCGCCCGCATGTTCTCCAATCCAATTTGATAGGTCAGCTCGAACACCCCGGCATCGCCGAAGCGGGCCCGCAGGTCGTCGACCTGCTCGTCGGTGACGGTGTGCGGATCGGTGGTCATCGCGTCGGCATAGGCGATGGCGGCGCGCTCGTCGTCGGTATAGGCCGGCGAGGTGGCGTAGTTGTCGATCTCCTTGAGCCGCTCCACGTCCAGGCCGTCCAGGCGCTGCAGCATCGATCCGAAGTCGACGCACCACGAGCAGCCGATCTGGCGCGCGGTCCACAACACCGCCAGCTCACGCACGCTGGCCGGCAGGGTTTTCGACGCCCGCTCGACCATCGTCTCGTGCATGGCGCTCGCGGTCATCAGCTTGCGATGATGCGCGGCCACGGCGAACGGCTCGGGAACTTGGCCGTAGCGACGCTTGGCTATCCGATACATGGCCCGGATCAGCAATCCGGCGCGCTTGGGGGGCAGGGGCTCGATGCGGGTTTTCTGTGTCATACCCCTCAGACGAGACAGCCCGGCGATGTGTGACGAGCAGACGCGGCCGGTCAGCGCGAGAACATGATCGCGCGCTTGACCTCCTGGATCGCCTTGGTGATCTGGATGCCGCGCGGGCAGGCCTCGGTGCAGTTGAACGTGGTGCGGCACCGCCACACGCCGTCGACCTCGTTGAGGATGTCCAGGCGCTCGGCGGCCGCCTCGTCGCGGCTGTCGAAGATGAACCGGTGGGCGTTGACGATCGCGGCCGGGCCGTAGTAGCTGCCCTCGTGCCAGAAGATCGGGCAGCTGGTGGTGCACGCCGCGCACAGGATGCACTTGGTGGTGTCGTCGTAGCGGGCGCGGTCGGTCGGGCTCTGAATGCGTTCGCGCGTCGGCGGGTTGCCGGTGGTGATCAGGTACGGCTTGACCGCGCGGTAGGCGTCGAAGAACGGCTCCATGTCGACCACGAGGTCCTTCTCGACCGGCAGCCCGCGGATCGGCTCGACCGTGATGGTCAGCGGTTTGCCCGCCTTCTTGGGGAGCAGGTCGCGCATCAGCACCTTGCAGGCCAACCGGTTGACACCGTTGATCCGCATGGCATCCGACCCGCACACCCCGTGCGCGCAGGAGCGCCGGAAGGTCAGCGTCCCGTCCAGGTAGCTCTTGATGTAGATCAGCAGGTTGAGCATCCGGTCGCTGGGCAGGCAGGGCACCCGAAAGCTTTGCCAGCCACCGGTTTCCGCGTAGGCATCGGGCTGGTCGGGGTTGAACCGGGCGATCTTGACGGTCACCATCACCGCCTCGTCGGGAACCGGCGGAAGGGGCGGTTCCAGACTTTCGGCCTGCGGCTCTGCAACGTCCGTCATCAGTACTTCCGTTCCTTGGGTTCGTAGCGCGTCTGCACCACGGGCTTGAAGTCCAGCGCGATGTCGCTCAAAAGGTCGGGGCCCTGCTTGTAGGCCATGGTGTGGCGCATGTAGTTGACGTCGTCGCGGTTGGGGTAGTCCTCGCGGGCGTGCCCGCCGCGGGACTCCTTGCGGTTCAGCGCGCCGACCACGGTGACCTCGGCCAGCTCGAGCAAGAAGCCCAGCTCGATGGCCTCCAGCAGGTCGCTGTTGAATCGCTTCCCCTTGTCGTGCACGGTGATTCGCGAATAGCGCTCCTTCAGGGCGTGGATGTCGGTCAGCGCCTGCTTGAGCGTCTCCTCGGTGCGGAACACCGCGGCGTTGTTGTCCATCGACTGCTGCAACGCGTTGCGGATGTCGGCGACGCGCTCGTTGCCGTGCTCGGAGAGGATGTCGCCCACCCAGCCGACGACCATCGCCGCCGGATCCGGCGGCATGTCCACGAAGTCGTGTCCCCGTGCGTAATTGGCGGCGGCGATGCCGGCCCGGCGGCCGAACACGTTGATGTCCAGCAGCGAGTTGGTGCCCAGCCGGTTGGCGCCGTGCACCGACACGCACGCGCATTCGCCCGCCGCGTACAGGCCCGGGACCGTGGAGGTGTTGTCCCGCAACACCTGTCCGGTGACGGTGGTCGGGATGCCGCCCATCACGTAGTGACACGTCGGGTACACCGGGACCAGCTCCTTGACCGGGTCCACGCCCAGATAGGTGCGGGCGAACTCGGTGATGTCGGGCAGCTTGGCCTCGAGCACGTCCTCGCCGAGGTGCCGGACGTCGATGTATACGTAGTCCTTGTGCGGGCCGGCGCCGCGGCCCTCCAGGACTTCCAAAACCATTGAGCGAGCGACGATGTCGCGCGGTGCCAGGTCGACGATCGTCGGTGCGTAGCGTTCCATGAACCGCTCACCCTCGCCGTTGAGCAGCCGGCCACCCTCGCCGCGCACGGCCTCGGAGATCAGGATGCCCAAACCGGCCAGGCCGGTGGGGTGAAATTGGTGAAACTCCATGTCCTCCAAGGGAAGTCCCTTGCGGAAGACGATGCCGATGCCGTCGCCGGTCAGCGTGTGCGCGTTGGAGGTGGTCTTGTACATGCGGCCCGAACCGCCGGTGGCGAGCACGATCGCCTTCCCGTGGAAGACGTGGATCTCGCCGGTGGCCAGCTCGTAAGCGACCACGCCGGTGGCCACCGGCCCGCTCGGCGTCTGCGTCAAAACCAGGTCCAGCGCGTAGAACTCGTTGAAGAACTGCACGTCGTGCTTTACGCAGTTCTGGTACAGCGTCTGCAGGATCATGTGGCCGGTGCGATCGGCGGCGTAACAGGACCGGCGCACCGGGGCCTTGCCGTGGTCGCGGGTGTGTCCGCCGAACCGGCGCTGGTCGATGCGGCCCTCGGGGGTGCGGTTGAACGGCATCCCCATCTTTTCCAGGTCGAGCACCGCGTCGATGGCTTCCTTGCACATGATCTCCACCGCGTCCTGGTCGGCGAGGTAGTCGCCGCCCTTGACGGTGTCGAAGGTGTGCCATTCCCAGTTGTCCTCTTCGACGTTGGCCAGCGCCGCGCACATGCCGCCCTGGGCGGCGCCGGTGTGGCTGCGGGTGGGGTAGAGCTTGGTCAGCACCGCGGTGCGCACCCGGGGACCCGCTTCCACCGCGGCGCGCATCCCTGCGCCGCCCGCGCCGACGATCACCACGTCGTACCGGTGTTGCTGGATCACGGGTCAGCCTCCCTCCGTCAGGCGTGAATGTTGGGGTCGAACGTCAGCAGCACGTAGGTGCCCAGCACCAACGTGAACCCCATCGACAGCAATAGCAGGCTGTTGAGCCAGAACCGGGTGCTGTCCTTGCGGCTGTAGTCGTCGATGATCGTGCGCAGGCCGTTGCCGCCGTGCAGCTGCGCCAGCCACAGCAGCGCGAGGTCCCAGAATTGCCAGAACGGCGACGCCCAGCGCTGCGCCACATAGTTGAAGTCGATGCGGTACACGCCGTTGTCCCACATCAGCATGATGAACAGGTGGCCGATCGCCAGCACGAACAGCGCGATGCCCGAGAACCGCATGAACAGCCAGGCGAACTTCTCGAAGTTGGGGATGCCGGCCCGGCGCCGCGGCGAGCGGGGATTGTCCAGGCTGGCGGGCCGGTCGTAGCTGCGTTGTTTGACCGGCGCCGTCTGGCCGCGGGTCAGCTGAAGGTCGGGGCTGCTCATCGGAAGTGCTCCATCATGTGGATGACGGTCACGACGCCGGCCGGAACCATCAGCAGCAGGAACACGACGCCGACGATCCAGAACATCAGGCGCTGGTAGCGCGGGCCCTCGGACCAGAAGTCGATCAGGATCACCCGGATCCCGTTCAGGCCGTGGAAGAGCACCGCGGCGATCAGGCCGTATTCCATCAGGCCGACGATGGGCATCTGATAGTCGTGGATCACCGCGTTGTAGGTCTGCGGGCTGACCCGCAGCATCGCGGCGTCCAGGACGTGCACGAACAGGAAAAAGAAGACGGTCGCGCCGCTGATGCGATGCAGCACCCACGACCACATGCCGGGATCGCCCCGGTAGAGGGTCCGCGGCGGCCTGCGTTTGCGCGAGGTCGCCGGTGCGGGTGCCGCCGGATCCGCGGTTGTCGGTTGTGTAGTCACCCCAGTCCTCACCAGCCTTCTTGCGACCTTCTTGCGACGTTGCGCGACAGTCACGCCGGGCACTTGAGCTTAGCTCGCGCACGGTGTGGCTTGCGTCAATGTCCGTCAAGCGAAATGCCGTTTTGCGGCTAGGGTGACTGTCGGAAACGGCCACCGACGAGCGGGGTTGCGCGATGCCGGAGATCGACTGGAAAACGTTGCGGGACAAGGCAATCCAGGCATCGGAAGGGGCCTATGCGCCGTACTCGCGGTTCGCAGTGGGTGCGGCCGCGCTGGTCGACGATCACCGCGTGGTCACCGGGTGCAATGTGGAGAACATCTCATATGGCCTTGGTCTCTGTGCCGAGTGCGCCGTGGTGTGCGCCCTGCATTCCACCGGCGGCGGCCGGCTGGTCGCGCTGGCGTGCGTGGACCAGCGCGGATCGGTGCTCATGCCGTGCGGGCGATGTCGCCAGGTGCTGCTCGAACACGGCGGTCCCGAGTTGCTGATCGACCATCCGCGCGGGCCGCGCCGGCTCGGCGACCTCCTGCCGGATGCCTTCGGTCCCGACGACGTGGCCGCAGGGCGCCGCTGATGCCGCCCGCCTTCGACGCGCCCACGGTGATCAGGACCAAGCGCGACGGCGGCCGGTTGTCCGACGCCGCCATCGACTGGGTCGTCGACGCCTACACCGCCGGCCGGGTGGCCGAGGAGCAGATGGCGGCCCTGCTGATGGCGATCCTGTTGCGGGGCATGGATCGCGGCGAGACGGCCCGGTGGACGTCGGCGATGCTGGCCTCGGGCGAGCGGCTCGACTTCAGCGACCTCGGCGTCCCCACGGTCGACAAGCACTCCACCGGCGGGGTGGGGGACAAGATCACCCTGCCCCTGGTGCCCGTCGTCGCCGCGTGCGGCGCCGCGGTGCCGCAGGCGTCGGGCCGCGGGCTCGGCCACACCGGCGGCACGCTGGACAAGCTGGAATCCATCGCCGGATTCACCGCCGCGCTGTCCGGCCGGCGGGTGCGCGACCAACTGCGCGACCTCGGCGCGGCCATCTTCGCCGCCGGTGACCTGGCCCCGGCCGACGCCAAGCTGTATGCGCTGCGCGACATCACCGCCACCGTCGAGTCGCTGCCGCTGATCGCGAGCTCGGTGATGAGCAAGAAGCTGGCCGAGGGGGCCGGCGCGCTGGTGCTCGACGTGAAGGTCGGTTCCGGGGCGTTCACCGACTCGGAAGCGCAGTCCCGCGACCTGGCGAGCGCCATGGTCGCGCTGGGCGCCGCGCACGGGGTGCCCACCCGCGCGCTGCTGACGGACATGAACACCCCGCTGGGCGCGACCGTCGGCAACGCCCTCGAGGTCGCCGAGTCGCTCGAGGTGCTGGCCGGGGGCGGGCCGCCCGACGTCGTCGAGCTGACGCTGCGGCTGGCCTCCGAGATGCTCGAGCTGGCCGGCGTCGACGGCCGCGATCCCGCCGAGACACTGCGGGATGGCACCGCGATGGACCGGTTTCGCCAGCTCGTCGCCGCCCAGGGCGGCGATTTGTCGGTGCCGCTGCCGATCGCTCGGCATGCCGAGACCGTGACTGCCACCCGGGGCGGCACAATGGGCGATATCGACGCGATGGCAGTGGGGCTGGCGGCTTGGCGGCTCGGAGCGGGCAGATCCCGTCCGGGCGATCGCGTGCAGTTCGGCGCCGGCATCCGGCTGCATCGCCGCCCTGGCGAGCCGGTCACGGCCGGTGAGCCGCTGTTCACCCTGTACACCGACACCCCGGAGCGCTTCGGCGCGGCGCTCGCCGAGCTGGACGGCGCCTTCGGCGTCGGCGACGCCGCCCCGGCTTCGCGTCCGCTGATCATCGATCGGATCTCGCAATGACCGCGCCGCTGGGCCTCGAGCAGATCCGCAAGGCCCCCAAGGCCCTGCTGCACGACCACCTCGACGGCGGGCTGCGCCCGTCGACCGTGCTGGAGATCGCCGGGCAGACCGGCTACGACGAGCTGCCCGCCACCGACGTCGACGAGCTGGCGACGTGGTTTCGCACGCGTTCGCACAGCGGCTCGCTGGAGCGCTACCTGGAGCCGTTCTCCCACACCGTCGCGGTGATGCAGACCCCCGAGGCGCTGCACCGCGTCGCCTACGAGTGCGTCGAAGACCTGGCCGCCGACTCGGTGGTCTACGCCGAGGTGCGGTTCGCACCCGAGCTGCACATCGACCGCGGGATGTCCTTCGACGCGATCGTCGATGCCGTGCTGGCCGGATTCGCCGACGGTGAGAAGGCCTGTGCCGGCGCGGGCCGTCCGATCGTGGTGCGCCTACTGGTCACCGCGATGCGGCACGCGGCGGTGTCCCGCGAGATCGCCGAGCTGGCAATCCGGTTCCGGGACAAGGGCGTTGTCGGCTTCGACATCGCCGGCGCCGAGGCCGGCAACCCGCCGACGCGCCACCTGGACGCCTTCGAGTACATGCGAGACCACAACGCGCGCTTCACCATTCACGCCGGCGAGGCGTTCGGCCTGCCGTCCATCCACGAGGCGATCGCGTTCTGCGGTGCCGACCGGCTGGGGCACGGGGTGCGGATCGTCGACGACATCGACGTGCTGCCCGACGGACAGGTCCGGTTGGGTCAGCAGGCGGCGATCCTGCGGGACAAGCGAATTCCGCTGGAACTGTGTCCGAGCTCGAACGTGCAGACCGGCGCCGTCAAGAGCATCGCCGAGCATCCGTTCGACCTGCTGGCCCGCGCCCGGTTCCGGGTGACCGTCAACACCGACAACCGGTTGATGAGCGATACCTTCATGAGCCGCGAGATGCTCCGCCTGGTGGAGGCGTTCGGCTACGGCTGGAGCGACCTCGAACGGTTCACCATCAACGCGATGAAGTCCGCGTTCATCCCGTTCGACGAGCGGCTGGCCATCATCGACGAGGTGATCAAGCCGCGATACGCGGTGCTGATCGGCTGAGCCGCCGGTGCGACGTTCTCAGATGTGCCCGGGCATCCCCATCGACGGGTCGGCCGCCGGCATGGGTGGTGGCTCCACCATCGGCGGCGGGGCCATCGGCGGTGGTTCTACGGGGGCCGCGGCCATGGGCGCCAGCGGTTCCGGTGGCGGCGCAATGGGCGGCGGGGGTGGCGGCGGGGCGTACGGGCCACCCGCGCACGCCGGGTCGCTGGGCATGCTGATGCAGCTCAAATCCGCGGGGCCGGTGGGCGCCCCGCCCATGGCGTACGGGCCGCCCTGGCACTGCGCCAGCCCCGGCATCCCCGCACATCGGGGATCCGACGGGTTGGTGGGAAGGCCGGGATCGGGATCGTCGAGCGGCGCGGCGGGTGTGCGCGCGAAGCCGGGTGCCGCGTTCGCCGGGATCGTCGCACCCGTCGTGGCCGTCCCCAAAATCGACAGGGCCACAGCCGTTTTCGTCATCGTGCCGCGCAACCTCGAGGCCGTCACCCAGGTCATCGTTCCCCCCGATACATGCGGACCGGGAGCGCTGCGCCCCCGCGTTATTCGATCAGTCTGCTCCATCGCGGCCAAATCCGGTAGCCCAGAACGGATCCGGGTCGACGGACAGGCCGATGGCGCGGACCGTGCCGGCCAGGTGGGTCTGCACCGCGGTCGCCGCCCGCGCGCGATCGCCGTCGCGCAGGGCTTCGGCGATACCCCGATGCTCCTCGAGAATCGTGGCCACCCGGTCGGGGTCGCGCAGCGTCGATTCGCCGATCATCCGCATCTGGCGGTCGCGCAGGGACGCGTAGAAGCCGGACAGGATGGCGTTGCCCGACTCCTGCAGCGTGATGGCATGGAAGGCGCGGTCGGCCTCCACGAATTCTCGCCAGTTTGCCGCGGCGGCCGCGTCGCGTTGCCTGGCAAGCTCGCCGGACAGGCGCCCGAACACGGCGGCGCATGCGGCGCCGCCGCGCCCGATCACCTTGCCCGCCGCGAACTGCTCGAGCACCAGCCGCGCCTCCATCACCGCGCGCACCTCGTCGGGCGACACCGGAACCACCAGGGCCCCCCGCTGGGGATACAGGCGCAGCAGCCCCTCGGCCTCCAGCCGCAAAAACGCCTCGCGCACCGGCGTGCGCGACATCCCCAGCGCGCTGGCCACGTCGCCCTCGCTGATCAGCTCGCCGCCGGGGAACTCGCCGGTGAGCACCCGCGTCTTGACGTAGTCCAGCGCGCGGTCCTTGGCCGTCCCCGTCCGCCTGTCCTTCGCCGCCACACCCGGCCCTTCTGGTAGCTAAGTCGTATCTCAACCGACCAATTGACCGTACACCGGCCGCGTCTAGCTGCGACGTTTGACACTTAGATACAAGATAAATACTATTTAGATACCAGATCCACCTGAGCGGCAAGGGAGACCGACATGCAGCAGCTAGCGAGCCCGAACCTGGACCCGACGGTCCCCGCGCCGATGGTCAACGTCGCCGAGTACGCGTTCGAGGGGCGGTTCGAAGAGTGGGCCGAGCAGGCCGAATACTTCGAGTACTCCAGGGCCGCCAACCCGATCGGCTCGGGGCTGACCCCGCGGGTGCCGATCCGGCGGTTCGGTCCCGAGCTCTACCTTGACGCGCCGACCGGCGTGATCGCGCTGGACCTGTCGGCCGAGCTGGGTGGCCCGGCCGGCGCGGCGACCAGCCCCGCGCTGCTGGCCAACTTCGTGTCCATTCGTGCGAACGAGCACGTCGACACCCACCCCAACGCCACCTCGCAGCTGTATTACGTGCTCTACGGGCGGGGGTTCGCGGCGGTCAACGGCCGCCTGATCGAGTGGGAGAAGGGCGACTTCGTGACGCTGCCCGCCGGCACGCACTCGGTGTTCTACGCCGGCGCCGACACGGCCATGTACTGGGTGCACGACGAGCCCCTGATGCGTTACCTCGGCGCCGACGCGACCCGGCCCCGCTTCCGGGCGACCAAGTTCCGCCGCGCGGACGCCGTCGCCAAGCTGACCGAGATCGCGTCGCGCCCCGGCGCCAACGAGAAGAGCCGCGTCAGCGTCCTGCTGGCCAACGCCGAGCAGGACCAGACCCTGACCATCACGCACGTGCTGTGGGCCATGTTCGGCGTGCTTCCGCCCCATCAGGTCCAGCGCCCGCACCGGCACCAGTCGGTCGCGCTGGACCTCATCCTGGACGCGCCCGTGGCCGGCTGCTACACGCTGCTGGGCACGCGTCTCGACGAGCGGGGCGACATCGTCGATCCCATCCGGGTGGACTGGCAGGCCGGTGGCGCCTTCACCACCCCGCCGGGCATGTGGCACGCCCACTACAACGAGACCGACGAGCCGGCCCACCTGATCCCGGTCCAGGACGCCGGGCTGCAGACCCACCTGCGCAGCCTCGACATCAAGTTCACCCAGCGCCGCGATCTCGCCGCGGGCTGAGCCGGGGCCCGATGCGGGGCCCGGATTCGACGCCTAGTGTGGCTCGACATGAAGGTGCCGCTGCTGGGCCCGGTGTCGCTGACTGGATTCCAGAACCCCTGGTTCTTCCTCGCGCTGCTGGCCGTGCTGCTGGTGATCGGCCTTTATGTCGTGCAGCAATTCGCCCGCCGTCGCCGGGTGCTGCGGTTCGCCAACATGGAGGTGCTGGAGCGCGTGGCCCCGCCGCACCCGAGCCGGTGGCGGCACGTGCCGACCATCCTGCTGGCCACGTCGCTGGTGCTGCTGACCACGGCGATGGCCGGGCCGACGTCGGATGTCCGGATCCCGCTCAACCGCGCGGTCGTGATGCTCGTCATCGACGTCTCGGAATCGATGGCCTCCAACGATGTTCCGCCCAACCGCCTGGCCGCGGCGAAGGAGGCCGGCAAGCAGTTCGCCGATCAGCTGACGCCGGCCATCAACCTGGGGCTGGTGGAATTCGCGGCCAACGCCACGCTGCTGGTGCCCCCGACGACGAACCGCGGCGCGGTGAAGTCGGGCATCGACAGTCTGCAGCCCGCCCCGAAAACCGCTACGGGAGAAGGCATTTTCACCGCTCTGCAGGCGATCGCGACGGTCGGCTCGGTGATGGGCGGCGGCGAAGGCCCGCCGCCGGCGCGGATCGTGCTGGAGTCCGACGGCGCCGAGAACGTGCCGCTGGACCCCAACGCCCCGCAGGGGGCGTTCACCGCCGCCCGGGCCGCCAAGGGCCAAGGGGTGCAGATCTCGACGATCTCGTTCGGCACCCCGTACGGGACCGTCGACTACGAGGGCGCCACCATTCCGGTCCCGGTGGACGATCAGACCCTGCAGAAGATCTGCGAGATCACCGACGGCGAGGCGTTCCACGCCGACAGCCTGGACTCGCTGAAGAACGTGTACACGACGCTGCAGCGCCAGATCGGCTACGAAACCGTCAAGGGCGACGCGAGCCTGGCGTGGATGCTGCTCGGTGCCGTCGTGATGGCCGGCGCCGTGCTGGCCGGCCTGCTGCTGAACCGCAGGCTGCCCGCCTGACCCGCCGGGCGGGCTCGGTCGGTGGACGGGCGCTAGGCCGGCAGGCGCCGGTTGATCAACAGCGCCAACGCCGTCGCGATCAGCGCCGCGAGCACCCCCAGGCGCAGCCAGCCGGAACTGCCGGGTCCCGGCACGGTGCGGTAGCCGATCTCGTTCTCGATCGCGTTGTAGCTCTTGTTGAGCTCGCCGATGTTGGTGGCGGTATAGGGCTGCCCGCCGGAGAGCCGGGCGATCGTCTTCATCTGGTCGGTCGACACCGGGACCGCGACGCGCTGCCCGTCCATCTCGATCTCGCCGCCCTTGGTGCCGAACGAGATCGTCGAGATGGGCACGCCCTCGTCCTTGGCCAGGCGGGCCGCGGTGTAGACACCGTCGTGCGGATCGCTGGGGTTGGAAGGCTTGTTCTCGCGGCCGTCGGAGAGCAGCACGATGCGGGCCGGCGGCGGATTGTCGCCCCCGGTGACCGCCGTGGCGCCGATCGCGTGCAGGGCGGTGAAGATGGCCTGGCCGGTGGCCGTGCTGTCGGCGAAGTCCAGCTTCTTGAGCGCGTCGATGGTCGCCTGGTGCTGCGGCGTGGGCGGCACCAGCAAATAGGGTGTGCCGGCGAAGCCGACCAGCCCGAGGTTGATGCCAGGCGTCAGCTGGCTGGCGAACTGGCTGGCCGCCTGTTCGGCGGCCTTGAGCCGGTTGGGTTCGACGTCGGTCGCCCGCATGGACTGCGACATGTCGATGACGAGCATGATGACGGCGCGGTTGCGCGGGATGCGCATGTCGTGGGTGGGGGTGGCCAGCGCGATCGTCAGCAACGCCAGGCTGAGTAGCGACGCGGCGATCGGCAGGTGCCGCCACGGCGACTGCGCCACGGGGGCGTCGGTGTAGCGGTGCAGCCGTCGGTTGCGACGGGCCTGCACCACGACGTAGACGGCCAGCAGGGCCAGGGGCACCAAACCGAACAGCAACATGGCCGGGCGCTGGAACCCGTACAGCGGCAGCGGGCCGATTCCGGGAAGCGACACGTCACCAACCTAGCCCGTGAAACGCCCTACTCGCGGCGGAGCCGGCCCTCGACGAATTGCTCCAGCTTCTCCCACTCGCGCACCGCCGCGGCGTACGGCGGCGACGGCTTGGTGACCGAGCCGGGTTCGAGCACGGCGGCCACCAATTTGCCCAGCGGCCGGTTGGTTTCGAGCGCCTTGTCCACCGCGGGATCCTCGGAGTAGTCGCCGATGTCGCGGAGCACCTCGACGGCCAGTTCCAGTTGCTCCCGGTCCACGGCCTCGGGCCCGTCGGCCAGGTCGTCGGCCAGGCCGGTGAGCACGTAGATGTTGTCGTCGGTGACCTCGACCGTGAGCGATCCGTCGGTGGCGGCGGTGCGGATGTCGTCGTAGGTGCTCAGATCGGACAGGTCGTGGTCGTGCTCGTCGGCCAGGTAGCGGGCCAGCGCGCGCTCGGACGGGAACACGCTGATCCGTCCGTTGCGGCCCAGGAAGATCGGCTCGTCGTCGAGGTAGCAGCGCAGGGTGAAGAAGGTGCCCGAGCTCGTCATGATCCGGATCGGATCGATGCCGACCTGCAGCCAGAAGTCCTTGTCGCCGCCGAGCACCGCGGTGTCGCCGGCCGCCCGGGCTTCGGTGTCGTCGTCCTCGTCGTCTTCGTCAACTTCGTCGTCAACGTCGTCGTCAATGTCGTCGGCCGCGGATTCCTCGACGGCGTCTTCGGTCTCGTCCTCTTCGCGCTCCTCGGCCAGTTCGTCTTCGGCCTTGGCCGACAACTTGGCGTCGACGTCGGGGGTGGTGGCGATGTCATCGATCGCGCCCAGCACGTCGTCCCAGCTGCGCCCGATGATCTCGGCGATCGCATGCCAGCGTTTGGCGCCGGCCTTGCCGGTGAAGTGCTCGACCCCGCCCGACACCGTCCCCAGGCTGGGGTTGCCGTTGAAGAACTTCGACACCGCCGCCAGCTCGCACACCGATCCGATGGACGACACGATGGCCAGCGTGCCCGCCAGCGCGGACACCGATTCCGCGGTGGGCTTCTCGGAGACCAGCTCCTCGACCGCGACCAGATCGAACTGCTTGTCCTCGGCGGGCTCGAAGTCATGCGCGTGCGCCGACGTCAGGGCCTTCCACGCCGGGTGGTCGGTCAGGTCGTTGTCGGTGTCGGACCGCACGAACGCCACCAGGTCGGCGACGGAGGAGAAGACGAACAGGTCCTCGTCCTTGCCCAGGAAGGCCTCCCACTCGTCGCCGGAGTCACGCCAGCGGGGCGCCCACACGGTGTAGCGGTCGCCGGCGGACAGGCTCAGGCGAATGGGCACGAGGTCAGCAGCCATGCGGCACAGAATAGCGACGACCGGCCAAGGCGCCGCCGGGCAGTGGTCTAGTCCCAGATGTCGGTGATGGGCGCGGCGCTGGCGGCATAGCCCGTCTTGGGTAGCCCGTACATCTGCTCCACCGTGGAAAGCACGTTGTAGTGGTTGATCTGCTCGCTGTAGTTGCCGGGGCGGACGTGCGCGCCGTAGAACACCGTGGGGATCTGGTTGTGGCTGCCGTTGTCGTCCTCGTCGAACGTCAGGATCAGCAGGCTGTTGTTGGCCACCGCCCAATTGGCGTAACCGGACAGCTGGCGATTCAGCCAGGCGTCGGCCTGCGCGATGGACCCGTCGTGCATGTTGTTGTCGTTGTTGGGGATGACGAACGACACGGTCGGCAGGCTGGCGTAGTTGCCCATCGGGAACGCGGAGAACGGCATCGAGTTCGCCGCCGGCACGTTGGTGAAGTTGGCCCACGGCACGTGCTTGCGCGCGTACTTGCCCGCGGTGCACACCGGCGAGCCTACGGTTGGCAGGCCTTCGGCGAAGCCGACGAACGTGTGGCCCGCGGCCAGCAATTCGGATCCGAGATTGGGGGCCGCGCCGGCGTTGATCGGGCACAGGTCCTTGGTCACCCCGAAGGTGTTGCCCGCGAACAGCGCCAGGTAATTCGGTTCGCTGGGGTGGGTTTCGGCGTATGACTGCGTCATGTTGGCGCCCTTGGCGGCCAGGGAGGTGATGAAGGGCGCCGACTTGTTGCCGATGATGCCGTTCTCGGAACGGTTTTCCTCCACCACGATCACGATATGCGCCGGTTGCGGAATGGCCGCTGCCGCAAGGCCTATGCGCGGGGTCAGCGGACTTGCCGCCAGTGCCACCAAAGCGACCACCCCGAGCGCCAGCAGGAGGCGATGCGCCCTGCCGAGTAGGCTTCTCGGACTTCGATTTTCGCGCGACACCCCGGGAGTATACGAACGCGCGTGCGCTGTGGCCGGACGAACGCAAGCGTGTCAGAAGGGCTTTGCCCGATCGTTATATACCCTTCATGGGATGGACGTGCGCGTGATCGACCACCCGCTGGCCGCAGCCCGGCTGACGGTGCTGCGCGACGAACGCACCGACAATGCCGGGTTTCGGGCCGCGCTGCGCGAGCTCACGCTGATGCTGGTGTACGAGGCCAGCCGGGAGGCGCCGCGAAAGTCGGTCAGGATCCGCACCCCGGTGGCCGCGACGGCCGGGACGCGACTGGTCAACCCGCCGCTGCTGGTTCCGGTGCTGCGGGCCGGGTTGGGCATGGTCGAGGCCGCCCAGGCCGCGATACCCGAGGCGGAGGTGGGTTTCGTCGGTGTCGCCCGCGACGAGGAAACCCACCTGCCGGTCCCGTATCTCGAGGCGCTGCCCGACAAACTCGCGCGCCGGCCGGTGATGGTCCTCGACCCCATGCTGGCCACCGGCGGGTCGATGGCCCACACCATCGGCCTGCTGCAGCGCCGCGGCGCCACCGACATCACCGCGCTGTGCGTGGTCGCCGCGCCGGAAGGCCTTGCGGCCGTGCAGAAAGCGGCGCCGGACGCGCGAGTGTTCACCGCCGCGGTCGACAAGGGGCTCAACAAGTCGGCCTATATCGTGCCTGGCCTCGGCGACGCGGGGGACCGCCAGTTCGGGCCGAACCTGTTCACCAGCCCCGCATCGCAGCGACCAGCTCGGCGCGCAGGGCACCGGCGCGCCGCCGCGAAGAATCCAGATCGTCGCTAGGCGCGCAGCGAATCTCCAAGTAGCACTTCAGTTTCGGCTCGGTCCCGGAGGGCCGCACCACCACCCTGACCGACGTGTGGTCGTCACCGCCGGTGAAGATCAGCGCATCGGTGACGTCGGTGAGTTCGGCGGGGAACCCGGCTAGCGTCGCCGGCGGGGTGGTCCGTAGCCGGTGCATCAGCGCGGCCGCCTCGGCGGGGTCGGCGACCCGGCGCGAGATCGCGGCGACGTCGTGCACGCCGTATCGGCGAGCCAGCTCGTCGAGCAGGTCGACGACCGAACGGCCTTGGCGCAGCAGCGTGGCCACCAGGTCGCACACCAGGACCGCGGCGCTGATGCCGTCCTTGTCGCGTACGGCGTCCGGGTCGACGCAGTGCCCGATCGCTTCCTCGTAGGCGTATACCAGGGTGCCGCCGGGGACCTCGGCATCGGCGCGCGCCAGCCATTTGAAGCCGGTGAGGGTTTCGACGTGGACGGCGCCGCGGTGCGCGGCGATGGCCGACAGCATCCGCGAGGACACCAGGGTGCTGGCCACCACCGGCGTTTCGGCGCGCTGCGGCTGGGAAAGAATGTAATCTCCTAGCAGCCAACCGGTTTCGTCGCCGGACAGCATCCGCCACCCCGCTTTGTCGGGAATGCCGACGGCGCACCGGTCGGCGTCGGGATCCAGCGCGATCGCCACGTCGGCGCGCACGTCGGAGGCCAGGGCCAACAGCGCGTCGGCGGCACCCTGCTCCTCGGGGTTGGGGAACGCGACGGTGGGGAAGTCCGGGTCCGGAGCGAATTGCGCTGCGACGGTGTGCACTTGGGCGAACCCGGCGCGGCGCAGCGTCTCCACGGCCACCGCGCCGCCCACCCCGTGCAGGGCCGTCAGGGCGACCCGCGCCGAGCCGGCCCCGCGCCGCAGCCCGGACGCGCGCTCGACGTAGCGCTCGACCAGATCGGCCCGCCCGGGTTCGACGGGGGCCCTGCCGATCTGGTCGGCGGGCGGGGCGTCGGCCATCGCGGCCTCGATCTCGCGGTCGGTGGGGGAGACGAGCTGGATGCCGCCGTCGACGTACACCTTGTAGCCGTTGTCGGCCGGCGGGTTGTGCGACGCCGTGATCTGGATCCCGGCCAGCGCGCCGGTGTGGCGCACCGCGAACGCGACCACCGGGGTCGGCACCGGACCGGGCAGCAACAGCACCGAAAACCCTTGATCGGCAAGCACTTCGGCGGCCACCGTGGCGAATACCGCCGAACCGTGCCGGGCGTCGCGCCCCACGATCACCCGCGCACCGGCCGGGGCGCGCCGCTTGAGCACCTGCGCCACCGCCCAGGTGGCGCGCGACACCACCGCGACGTTCATCGCGTCGGGCCCGCCGCGCACCGGGCCGCGCAGGCCCGCGGTGCCGAACCTCAGGGGACGGGCGAACCGTGCGGCTAATTCTCCCGCGTCGCACGCGGCGAGCTCGGCGGCCGTCCGCGGGTCGGGGTCGTGGGCGATCCACTCCTCGGGCGTCATGGCCCTAAAACCGGGGCAGCCGCTCGAGGATCAGGGCCAGGAGGGCGCCCATCCGGCTGGCGGACGCGGCCCCCGCGGAGAGCACCTCGGCGTGGCTGAGCGGCTCGCCGCCGATGCCGGCGGCCAGGTTGGTCACCAGCGACACCCCGAGCACCTCGGCGCCGGCGGCCCGCGCCGCGATGGTCTCGTGCACCGTCGACATGCCGACCAGGTCGGCGCCCAGCGTGCGCAGCATCCGGATTTCCGCGGGGGTCTCGTAGTGCGGGCCGGGCAGGCCGGCGTAGACGCCCTCGGTCAGCGTCGGGTCGGCCTGGCGGGCGAATTCGCGCAGCCGCGGGGAGTAGGCGTCGGTCAGGTCCACGAATTGCGGTCCGACCAGCGGGGAACGCGCGGTCAGGTTCAGGTGGTCGCTGATCAGCACCGGTTCGCCGACGGCCATGTCCGGGCGCAGTCCGCCCGCCGCATTGGTGAGCACGACCGCGCGCACGCCGGCCGCGCAGGCCGCCCGCACCGGGTGCACGACGTGGCACAGGTCATGGCCCTCGTAGGCGTGGATGCGGCCGACGAGCACCAGCACCCGGTGTGCGCCGATGCGCATCGACAACAGCTCGCCGGTGTGCCCGATCGCGGTGGGCGGCCGGAAGCCGGGCAGGTCGGCCTGGGGCAGCACGGCGGTCTTCCCGATCGCCTCGGTGCCGAGCGCGGCGACCGCCGGCGACCATCCCGAGCCGAGCACGATGGCGACGTCATGCTCGTCGATTCCGGTGCGCTCGGCGATGACCGCGGCGGCGCGGCGCGCGAGGTCGCCTGGGTCGGACGAGGTTTGGGTCACAGCGGGAGCCTAGCCCGGGGACGGCGAGCGCAGGTGAGGCGCGAGTGAGGAGCCGGGCGATCGAACCTGGCCCGGCGACGGTGTCGCCGGTATGTGTCAAGATCTGGCGTATGAGTCTTCGTAGGTGGCCGGTGGTTGGCCCGGTCATTGCAATCGCCGTTGGTGTTGTGCTGTCAGTGGTTTCGGTCACATTCGGCCCGGCGCCGTCGGCCAAGGCGGATTGTCCGAACGTCCAACTGATCTTCGCCCGCGGCACCGCCGAGCCGCCGGGCCTGGGTGTGGTGGGCGACGCGCTGTTCGCCGCCCTGCGGCCCGCGCTGGGGTCGCGCACCGTCGATTCCTATGCGGTGAACTATCCGGCCAGCTACAACTTCCTGACGACCGCCGACGCCGCCAACGACGCACGCGACCACATCGCGGAGATGGTCGACCAGTGCCCGTCCACGCGGCTGGTGCTCGGCGGCTTCTCGCAGGGCGCCGCCGCGATCTCGATGCTCGCCGGGGTGCCGCCCGTCGGCCAGCGCATCGGGAACTTCGGATCGGCGCCCCCGCTGGATCCCGCCCTGGCCAACAAGATCAGGGCCGTCGCGGTGTTCGGCAATCCCGGCAACCGCTTCGACACACCCCTGTCGTCGACGGGCGCGTTCGCCGGCCGCACCATCGACCTGTGCAGCGAAGGCGATCCCGTCTGCGTCGTCGGCGGTCGCGACCGGGATGCGCACCACGACTACTCCGCCCCGCCCTACCCGGGCCAGGCGGCGAGTTTCATCGCCGGGCTGGTGTAGCCCTCAGTGCCTCAGGGCCGTAGGCCGGTGAGTGACATACTGCGAGAGTGCCCACCGCCCCGTTAGACAGCCTGCTGGACAGCGTCGAAGCTGTCGTGCGGCGGCGCGGCGGCGACCTCGTCGAGTTGTCGCACGCCATTCACGCCGAGCCCGAGCTGGCGTTCGCCGAGCACCGCAGCTGCGCCAAGGCGCAGGCACTCGTCGCCGAGCGTGGCTTCGAGATCACCGCCGCCCCCGGCGGTCTGGACACCGCCTTCCGCGCCGACTACGGCAGCGGGCCGCTGACCGTCGGGGTGTGCGCCGAATACGACGCGCTGCCCGAGATCGGGCACGCCTGCGGCCACAACATCATCGCCGCCTCGGCGGTGGGCACCGCGCTGGCGCTGGCCGAGGTCGCCGACGAGCTGGGCCTGCGGGTGGCGCTGCTGGGGACTCCCGCCGAGGAGGCCGGCGGCGGCAAGGCGCTGTTGTTGCGGGCGGGGGTGTTCGATGACATCGCCGCCGCCGTCATGCTCCATCCCGGGCCGACGGATATCGCCGCGGCCCGCTCGCTGGCGCTGTCCGAGGCGACCATCACGTACCGCGGCACGGAATCCCACGCCGCCGTCGCGCCGCACCTCGGGATCAATGCCGCCGACGCCGTGACCGTCGCGCAGGTGGCCGTCGGGCTGCTGCGCCAGCAACTGGCGCCCGGGCAGCTGGTGCACGGGATCGTCACCGACGGCGGGCAGGCGGTCAACGTCATCCCCGGGCGCGCGAAGCTTCAGTACGCGATGCGCGCGGTCGAAGCCGACTCGCTCCGGGAACTCGAGGGCAGGATGTACGCCTGCTTCGCCGCGGGCGCGCTGGCCACCGGCTGCGAATACGACATCGACAACCCGGCACCCGCCTACGACGAACTCACCCCCGACCAATGGCTGGCCGACGTCTTTCGCGAGGAGATGCGACGGCTCGGCCGCGAGCCGGTGGCCCGCGAGTACGAGGCGGCGCTGCCCATGGGCAGCACCGACATGGGCAACGTGACCAAGGCGCTGCCGGGGATCCACCCGGTGATCGGGCTCGACTCCGGCGGGGCCATGGTGCACCAGCGCGGCTTCGCCGAGGCCGCCACCAACCCCAGCGCCGACCGCGCCGTGATCGAGGGTGCGATCATGCTGGCGCGCACGGTGGTCCAGCTGGCCCAGACGCCCGCCGAACGCGACCGGGTGATGGCGGCGCACGAACGCAGACGCGGCGGGGAGCGCGCATGAGACTCGCCGACGCCGCCGAATCCTGGCTGGCCTCTCATCACGCAGACCTGGTCGAATGGCGCCGGCACATCCACCGCTACCCCGAGTTGGGCCGCCAGGAGTACGCCACCACCCAGTTCGTCGCCGAGCGGCTGGCCGAAGCGGGGCTCAACCCGAAGGTGTTGCCCGGCGGTACGGGACTGGTCTGCGACATCGGCCCCGAGCACGAGCCCCGGATCGCGCTGCGGGCCGACATGGACGCCCTGCCGATGGCCGAACGCACCGGCGCCCCCTACGCGTCCACCATGCCCAACGTCGCGCACGCCTGCGGCCACGACGCGCACACCGCCATCCTGCTGGGCACGGCCCTGGTGCTGGCGTCGGTCCCCGAGCTGCCGATCGGGGTGCGGTTGCTCTTCCAGGCCGCCGAGGAACTCATGCCCGGCGGGGCGATCGACGCCATCGCGGCCGGCGCCATCAGCGGGGTGTCCCGGATCTTCGCGCTGCACTGTGATCCCCGGCTGGAGGTCGGCAAGATCGCGGTCCGGCACGGCCCCATCACCTCGGCCGCCGACCAGATCGAGATCACGCTGTACTCGCCCGGCGGCCACACCTCGCGTCCCCACCTGACCGCCGACCTGGTGTACGGGCTGGGCACGCTGATCACCGGCCTGCCCGGGGTGTTGTCGCGGCGCATCGACCCGCGTAACGGCACCGTGCTGGTGTGGGGGGCGGTCAACGCCGGCGTGGCCGCCAACGCCATCCCGCAGACCGGCGTGCTGGCCGGCACCGTGCGCACCGCCAGCCGGCAGACCTGGGTGGGGCTCGAGGAGATCATCCGCGAGACCGTGGCCGGGCTGCTGGCGCCGCTGGCCATCGAGCACACGCTGCAATACCGCCGCGGCGTGCCGCCGGTGGTCAACGAGGACGTCTCGACGCGCATCCTCACCCACGCGATCGAGGCCGTCGGCCCCGACGCGCTGGCCGACACCCGCCAGTCCGGGGGCGGCGAGGACTTCTCCTGGTACCTGGAGGAGATCCCGGGCGCGATGGCGCGGCTGGGGGTGTGGCCGGGGGTGGGGCCGCAGCTGGACCTGCACCAGCCGACGTTCAATCTCGACGAGCGGGCCCTGGCGATCGGGGTGCGGGTGCTGGCCAACATCGTCGAGCAGTCGGCGGCGTTCGAGCGGTCTTAGCGGGCGCCGTCGCGGTTGGTGGCGCGCACGACGTGGCCGGCGATGTGGGCGTACGCGCGGCGCGTGACGTCGCCGGCCCGGCTCATGATGTTGTATCCGTGGTCGACGCCGGCCACCTCGTAGTACTCCGCCAACGCGCCGGCCGCGTCCAGCTTCTTTGCGTACCGGCGGGCTTCGCCGCAAAGGCGGTCGTGCTCGGCCGTCACGACCAGCGCCGGCGCGATGCCGGCGATGTCGTCGGCGTTGTTCCCCCAGGCGGGCGAGGCCAGGCGGTCGCGCCGCTGCGCCCGCTCGGGTATGTAGGCGGTGTCGAAGACCTCGCCCATCCACGGTTTCATGATCGCCCGGCGGCCGAGGGTGGACGGCTTGTCGCGGGTGGGCGTGACCAGGTCAAGCGGGGCGTAGTGCAACACCTGGAACGCGATCGGCGGGCCGCCGTTCTCCCACGCGAGCCGGGCCGCCGCGGCGGACAGGTTGCCGCCCGCGCTCTGGCCGCCGACGCACAGCCGGGCACCGTCCCAGTCGGGGTGTGGGCCGGCCGCCCAGCGCACCACGTCATAGATCTGGTGCACCGCGGCGGGAAAGCGGTGAAGCGGCGCCAGCACGTAGTCGGGGTTGATCACCACCACGCCCGCGTTGGCGGCCAGATAGCGGCACCACGGGTCGTCCTGTTCGGGGTGCCCGACCACGAACCCGCCGCCGTGCACGTTGACATAGACGGGCGGGTCGGTGGTGCCGGCCGGCGGGTGATAGACGGTCGCGCGGGTGGGGCCGTGCCGGGTGGGGACGGTGATTTCGCTCGTGCGGCCCGAAACCTCGGGGAAGCGCACGGCGGCCTTGGGGGCCGGGTTGACGGCGGCGGCGAACGCCCGCGCCAGTGCGTCGGCGACCGGCGGTGCGGACAGGATTGACAGTCGAATTTCCTTCCGTGGAAGTACGCGTAGGTTTTCGGTCTGTCTGTTTACACTCCTGATCGCCCAGAGGCGAGTGATTTTTCAGGCGCTGGTGCCCGGGCCGATGTTGCGGGCCGGTCGAGTGCGCAGGCTGTGCACGTAATCGCTTGGCGCACCTGCGATTTCGGCGGCGTCCGCCATGACCCCGAGGTATCGGGCCGACGGTAGTCCGCCCTCCCACGCGTCCAGCACGTACAGCCACGCCAGGACCGGGTCGGTGGTGGTGTCCGACGAGATGCGCTCGACCCGGCAGCGGATCTTCTGGTGGACGCCGAACTCCGAGCCCTCCCAGCGGTCCAGGTTGACCTCGTCGGCCGGTGTCATGTCGTAGAGGACGACGAACACCTTGGAGTCCGGATCCTCGACCACGGTCGCCAGCGCGCCCTCCCAGCCGATGTCCTCGCCGCCGAACGTCAACCGCCACCCGTGCAGCCAGCCCGTTCCGGCCATCGGCGAATGGGGTGCGCGCTTCAGCATCTGTTCGGGGTCCATGTTCGACCCGTACGCGGCGTAGAGCGGCACGGGGAAAGCTTAGACGTCCGAGCTGGCCCGGTCTTCCCCCGAGCGTTGGGCGGCGTGCGCCCGGCTTCGTTAGGTTAGGGCTGTGGCGACGCGCATCGTGATCCTCGGTGGCGGCCCGGCCGGTTACGAAGCCGCGCTGGTGGCCGCCACTTCCCACCCCGACACGACGCACGTCACCGTCATCGAGTCCGAGGGCATCGGCGGGGCCGCCGTCCTGGACGACTGCGTGCCGTCCAAGACGTTCATCGCGTCGACCTGGCTGCGCACCGAGCTGCGCCGCGCGCCGCGGCTGGGCTTCGAGATCGACATCGACGACGCCAAGCTCTCGCTGCGGCAGATCCACTCCCGCGTCAAGCAACTCGCCACCGATCAGTCGTCCGACATCGCCGATCAGCTGCTCGGCGTGGGAGTGCACGTGGTGGCCGGCCGCGGCGAGCTGATCGACCCCACGCCCGGGCTGGCCCGCCACAACATCAAGGCAACCGCCCAGGACGGCACCACCAGCGAGTACGAGGCCGACGTGGTGCTGATCGCCACCGGCGCCAGCCCGCGGGTGCTGCCGTCGGCCCAGCCCGACGGCGAGCGCATCCTGACCTGGCGCCAGCTCTACGACCTGGAGGCGCTGCCCGAGCACCTCATCGTGGTCGGGTCGGGGGTCACCGGGGCGGAGTTCGTGCACGCCTACACCGAATTGGGTGTGCCGGTGACGGTCGTCGCCAGCCGCGACCGGGTGCTGCCGTATGAGGACGCCGACGCCGCCCGGGTGCTGGAGGCCGCGTTCTCCGAGCGCGGCGTGAAGCTGGTGAAGAACGCCCGCGCCGCGTCGGTCACCCGCACCGGGGACGGCGTGCTGGTCACCCTGGCCGACGGGCGCACCGTGGAGGGCAGCCACGCGCTGATGACCATCGGTTCGGTGCCCAACACCAGCGGCCTGGGCCTCGAACGGGTCGGCATCGAGCTGGGCCGCGGCGGCTACCTGACCGTGGACCGGGTGTCGCGGACCTCGGTGTCCGGCATCTACGCCGCCGGCGACTGCACCGGCCTGCTGCCGCTGGCCTCGGTCGCGGCCATGCAGGGCCGCATCGCGATGTATCACGCGCTGGGCGAGGGCGTCAGCCCGATCCGGTTGCGCACGGTGGCGGCGACGGTGTTCACCCGCCCCGAGATCGCCGCCGTCGGGGTGCCGCAGACCATGATCGACGACGGTTCGGTGTCGGCGCGCACGATCATGCTGCCGCTGCGCACCAACGCGCGCGCGAAGATGTCCGGGCTGCGGCAGGGCTTCGTGAAGGTGTTCTGCCGCAAGTCCACCGGCGTGGTGATCGGCGGCGTGGTGGTGGCGCCGATCGCCTCCGAGCTGATCCTGCCGATCGCCGTGGCAGTGCAGAACCGCATCACGGTCAACGAGCTGGCGCAGACGCTGGCGGTGTATCCGTCGCTGTCCGGCTCGATCACCGAGGCGGCGCGGCGGCTGATGGCGCACGACGATCTGGACTAGCGGTTAGCCTTGGTGCAGCACGCCCCTACTGACGAGTAACCCAGTGAGGAGTCCAGGTCGTGACTGATCCCATCCACGCGTCCACCCAGCGAAGCTCGCCGGTGTCCGTGCTGGGTCCGGAACAGCGGCAGGCGGCCTGGGACCGGCTGGGCGCCGAGCAGTTCGACGTGGTCGTGATCGGCGGCGGCGTGGTGGGTTCGGGCTGCGCGCTGGACGCCGCGACCCGCGGGCTCAAGGTGGCGCTGGTGGAGGCGCGCGACTTCGCCTCGGGCACCTCGAGCCGCTCGTCGAAGATGTTCCACGGCGGCCTGCGCTACCTCGAGCAACTGGAGTTCGGCCTGGTCCGCGAGGCGCTCTACGAGCGCGAGCTGTCGCTGACCACGCTGGCGCCGCACCTGGTCAAGCCGATGCCGTTCCTGTTCCCGCTGACCAACCGCGTGTGGGAACGGCCCTACGTCGCCGCCGGCATCTTTCTCTACGACCGGATGGGTGGCGCGAAATCCGTTCCGGCACAAAAGCATTTGACCCGTGCGGGCGCGTTGCGGTTGAGCCCGGGCCTCAAGCGCAGCTCGTTGATCGGCGGAATCCGTTACTACGACACGGTCGTCGACGACGCCCGGCACACCATGACCGTCGCGCGCACCGCAGCGCATTACGGCGCGGTGGTGCGTACCTCCACCCAGGTCGTCGCCCTGCTGCGCGAGGGCGATCGGGTGACCGGGGTGCGGGTCCGCGATTCCGAGGACGGCGCGGTCACCGAAGTCCGCGGCCACGTGGTGGTCAACGCGACCGGGGTGTGGACCGACGAGATCCAGGCATTGTCCAAGCAGCGCGGGCGATTTCAGGTGCGGGCCTCCAAGGGCGTGCACATCGTGGTGCCGCGCGACCGCATCGTCAGCGACGTCGCGATCATCCTGCGCACCGAGAAGTCGGTGATGTTCGTCATCCCGTGGGGCAGCCACTGGATCATCGGCACCACCGACACCGACTGGAATCTCGACCTGGCCCATCCCGCGGCCACCAAGGCCGACATCGACTACATCCTCACCACGGTCAACACGGTGCTGGCCATCCCGCTGACCCACGCCGACATCGACGGGGTGTACGCCGGGCTGCGGCCGCTGCTGGCCGGGGAGAGCGAGGAAACCTCGAAGCTGTCCCGCGAGCACGCCGTGGCGGTGCCCGCGCCGGGATTGGTGGCCATCGCGGGCGGCAAGTACACCACCTACCGGGTGATGGCCGCGGACGCGATTGACGCTGCGGCCCAATTCATTCCGGCGCGGGTGGCGCCGTCGATCACCGAGAAGGTCAGCCTGCTGGGCGCCGACGGTTACTTCGCGCTCATCAACCAGGCCGAGCACGTCGCCGAGCTGCAGGGGCTGCACCCCTACCGGGTGCGCCACCTGCTGGACCGCTACGGCTCGCTGATCGGTGACGTGCTGGCGTTGGCGGACGACCGCCCCGACCTGCTCGACCCGATCAAGGAAGCGCCGGGCTACCTGCGGGTCGAGGCGCTCTATGCCGTAACCGCCGAGGGGGCCTTGCATCTGGAGGACGTCCTGGCCCGCCGGATGCGCATCTCCATCGAATACTCACACCGCGGTGTCGACTGCGCCCGCGAGGTCGCGGATGTGGTTGCGCCGGTGCTGAATTGGTCCGCGGCGGACATCGACCGCGAGGTCGCCAACTACACCGCCCGGGTGGAGGCCGAGGTGCTGTCCCAGGCCCAGCCCGACGACGTGTCGGCCGACGAATTGCGGGCCAGCGCGCCCGAGGCCCGCGCCGAGATCCTCGAGCCGGTCCCGCTCAAGTGAGGCCCGCCCCGCTTCCCGTGCGTGACGGGCTCGGCCCGGCGCGGGTGCGGCTGCGGGGCGGACCGGTGCTGGCCGAGCTGAGCGCCCGGTTCGGCGCGCCGGCCCGCGCCAAGGTGCTGGCCGGGGAGGTGGTGGGCGCCGACGGCGCGGTGATCGATGCCAAGACCGTGCTGCCCGCCGGGGCGAGCGTCTACCTCTACCGCGAGCTGCCCGACGAGGTGCCGGTGCCGTTCGAGATCCCGGTGCTCTATCGCGATGACGACATCGTGGTCGTCGACAAGCCCCACTTCGTGGCCACCATGCCGCGGGGACGCCACGTCGCGCAGAGCGCGCTGGTGCGGCTGCGCCGGGAGCTGGACCTGCCCGAGCTGAGCCCGGCGCACCGGCTGGACCGGCTGACCGCCGGCGTGCTGGTGTTCACCGCGCGCCGCGAAATGCGGGGCGCGTTCCAGACGCTGTTCTCGCGGGGCCTGGTGGACAAGACGTATCTGGCCCGCGCCGCCGTGGACCCGGCGCTGCGGTTGCCCCGCGTGGTGAAAAGCCGCATCGTCAAGCGCCGGGGTCAGCTGCAGGCGGTCTGCGAGCCGGGAGCGGCCAACGCCGAGACGCTGGTGGAGCTGGTGAGCGCGGACGGCCTCTACCGGCTGACCCCGCGCACCGGGCGTACCCACCAGCTGCGCGTGCACATGGCCTCGCTGGGGATACCGATCGAGGGGGATCCGTTGTACCCCAACGTGATTGACGTTGCGCCCGACGACTTCAGCACACCGCTGCGGTTGTTGGCACGGCGCATCGAGTTCACCGACCCGCGCTCGGGCGTGCGGCGCGAGTTCGTCAGCCGCTGTGATCCCTACGCGGACAGGGTGTGCAAGCGGTAGCGTCACAAGCAGTCGGCAACGCCGCAGGGCCCCAGGGGCGAGGTGACGGGAGGCGACCATGAAGCGCGGCATCGTGTCGGGATCGGCGGCCCTGCTGATGGCCGCCGGGCTCATCGCCTGGGCACCGCCGGTGAGCGCAGGCTGCCAGTACGGGGGAGGCGTGCTCAGCAAGTGCGACGGGCCCGTCCAGCCCGACGGCACCTGGCAACGCTGCGTGGCCGTCACCCGCCTGATTCCCAACGGCGCCAGTTCCTACCTCGTGCCCGACGGGCACTGCGACGTGATGGGTCCCGACCAGCGCCCGTCGGACCTCGCGTTCGCCGACCCCCCGTCGCACATCGACTGAGGCGGGCAACCCGCGGCGTGGACCGCCCGGGATCGGGTAGCCCGCGCGTATGGACATCGCCGTCACGTTCGTCGGCAACGCCACCACGCTGATTTCCGTCGGCGGGCTGACGCTGCTGACCGATCCGAATTTCCTGCACCGCGGGCAACGCGCCTACCTCGGCCACGGGCTGGTGTCCAAGCGCCTGAAGGAGCCGGCGTTGGGCATCGACGAACTTCCGCGCCTCGACGCCGTCGTGCTCTCCCATCTGCACGGCGACCACTGGGACAGGGTGTCGCAGCGGGGTCTCGACCACGACCTGCCCATCATCACGACGCCGCACGCCGCCAAACGCCTGCACCACCGCGGCTTCGCGCACGCGCGCGGCCTGCAAACCTGGCAGCAGCACACGATCACCAAGGGCGACACCACCGTGACCCTCACGTCGCTGCCCGGGCGCCACGCGCCGGGGTGGAGCCGGCGCCTGCTGCCGCCGGTGATGGGCACCATGGTCGAGATCGGCTCCGCCGACGGCGCACCCCGGCGCCGGCTCTACATCTCCGGGGACACTCTGCTGATCCAGGAGCTCAACGAGATCCCGGCGCGGTTCGACCCGATCGACGTCGGCATGCTGCACCTCGGCGGCACCCGGCTGCCGGCCGGCCGGCGGCTTCCGTTCGGGCTGACCGTAACCATGGACGGTCGCCAGGGGGCCGAACTCGTCGCGATGCTGGGCCTGCCGAAGGCCATCCCGGTGCACTTCGACGACTACGCGGTGTTCGCGTCGCCGCTGTCCGACTTCACCCGGCAAATGCAGCGTCGCGGGCTGGGCGACCGGATCGTCACGGTGAACCGCGGCGACTCGGTGACCGTCTGATAGAGGGCCCCCGCTCCCGACCAGCGGCGGGGGCCAAGTCCCCTGCTCGATTAAATGGGAAGAGGAGCCCGTTGCTGGGGGTATAGGGTGTCCTAGCGGCTTGCGGTCGAACTGGGAGGTACCGACGGCAGGTAGCAGGCATCGACGTACAGAGTTTGGGGCTTTTTCGCGGCCTGGTTAACGGAAATTTGCTGAGGCGTTCTCAGCGTGGGCATTGTGAGACGAGATGGATCTACTAGCACCCCCCGAGGTCACCTCGACACTCATCCACACCGGGCCCGGAGCGGGCTCGCTGATCGAGGCCGCCGGCGCCTGGCAGCGCCTGGCCGTCGAACTGGAGAATTCCGTCTCCACCTATACCTCCACGTTGACCTCGCTCATCGAATCGTGGGACGGCCCGTCCGCGACGGCCATGCTGCAGTCCGTCCAGCCTTACCTGCTGTGGTTGCGCGAGACCGCGCTGCAGTCCGCGCAGATGGCCACCTCGGCGGAGGCGGCGGCCTCGGCGTTCAGCGCCACTCGGGCCACGGTGGTCCACCCCTCGGTCGTCACCGCCAACCGGACGCGCCTGCGGCAGTTGCTGGCGACCAACCGGTTCGGGACCAACACCGCGGCGATCGCCGAGGCCGAAAACGAATACCAGACCATGTGGGCGAACAACGCCGCGGCGATGACCCGCTATCAGGCGACGACGTCGCAGGCGACGGGGCAGCTGTCCCGGTTCACCTCGCCGGTTCCCGACACCAATCCGGACGGGACGGCCAACCAAGAGGCGGCGGTGATGAAAGCCGCGAGTGACTCGTTCGGTCCGCAGGTCCAGGACGCGCTCGGCGACAGCGTCACCGGCTTCGACCCCAACGCCAGCTGGTTCGGCTGGGCGAGCACCTGGGGCAACCAGTTCATCTCGTCGGGTTTCCCCATCAATCTGCTCGGTGTGTGGGCGCAGTTGGCGACCGCGCAAGGGGTCGCGTCCGTGGGCGGTGACATCGGCTCCGGCCTGTCGGAGGGCCTGGGACTGACCTCGGCCACCCTGGCCAACGCGATCAAGGGCATCGGCGCGGGAGCGTCGGCGCCGACCGGCGCGCTGGGCGTCGGCGTCTCGCTGGGCAAGTTGACCGCGCCCCCCGCCGTGGTCGGCCTGCTGCCGGGCACACCGACCGGGGTACAACTCGCGTCCACGGCGTCCCCGCTGCCCGCCGCGGAATCCGGATTTCCCATGATGCCGATGATGGTGCCGCCGCCGACCGCCTCGGCGGGCACCGGCTGGCGAAAACGCAAACAGCAAAAGTACGAGGACGTTGCCGTGGGCCGGGAGGTCAAAGGCAAAGTGATGCCTCGAAACCCGTCGGCCGGATGACATTGACGGTGGCGCCGCACGACTGCGGGCGCCGATCGCATGCACCGGGTAGGCCGGGTCTGACAGGTCCCTCAGCGGCCACCAGCACCCGCGCCGACGCGCGGCGCTCGCCCAACCCACTTCTTCCCCAAGGTAAAGGTTCATGGATTTTGGGATACTGCCGCCCGAGATAATCTCGGCGCTGATCCACTCCGGACCCGGCGCTTGGTCACTTATCGAAGCCGCCGGCTTCTGGCAGGAATTGAGCGCCGAGCTGGAGCAATCGGCGAGTAGCTACACCGCGGAGCTGTCGTGGCTGTCCACGACGTGGCACGGTCCGTCGTCGATGGCGATGGCCCAGGCGCTGGAACCCTATCTCGCCTGGCTGCGCCTCACCGCGCAGCAGTGCCAGCAGACCGCGGCGTCGGTGCAAGTCGTTGCCGCTGCGTTCGAATGGACCCACTGGACGGTGGTTCATCCCTCGCTGGTGGCCGCCAACCGGGCGCGCCTGGCGATGTTGTTGGCCACCAACTTCTTCGGGGTCAATTACCCGGCCATCGCCGAAACCGAGGCCGAGTACCACACCATGTGGGTGAACAACTCCGCGGCCATGTATCGCTACGCCGCGACCTCGGCGGGCGCGGTCAAGCTGCCGCAGTTCTCGCCGCCGCCCGAGGTGGCCAACCCCTCGGGGGCCACGACACAGGCCGCCATGGTGCACGCGGCGACCACGGGCAATTCCGGGGCGCAGCTCCTGGCCGCCGACTCGATCGGCCAAGGGTCAAGCGCCGCAGACGCTTTCGACCCCAACGAGGGCTGGTTCGGGTACTGGAGCACCTGGGGGAACCAGACCATCGCGGGCGGGGTGCCCGTCAACATCCTGGGTGTGTGGGCCCAATTGGCCACCGCCCACGCGTTTGCGTCGCTGGGCGAGGACATCGGTCCGGGGTTGGCGGACGGCGCCGCGGCGCTGGCCTCGGCGGAGACGCGGCTCGTCAGCGCGATCGGCGCCGCGGGGTCGTCACTGGCGCCCCGAGCGGCGCTGGGTGTGGGAATTTCGCTGGGCCACCTGACCATGCCGCCCGCGACGGTGGGAATGCTGGGAACCTCGCAGGCGCCGGTGCAGCTCGCCTCGGCGGTGTCGCCGCTCCCCCCGGGCGGCGCGGAGCCGCCCATGCTCCCGATGGCCCCGGTGCGCCCCGGCTCGGGTGCGAGCGGCGCTCGCCGCCGCAAGGGCCGCGACTACGACGACATCGAGTACGGCGCGGAGCTTCCGGGCACGGTGATGCACCGTCCGCCGTCGGCGGGCTGAGAAGATCGCCTGGTGCAGACCGCTCCGCAGATCCAGGGCCGCGTGTGGCGCGGCGGCAAGGCGCAGGACGACTTCGAGTTCGGCAAGATCTCGGACTACCTCGCCGAGCCCGACACCCTGGTGTGGGCCGACCTGTGCAATCCCGACCACGACACCCTGGGCGGCCTGGCCGGCGAGCTCGGCCTGAACCGTTGGGCGGTGGAAGACGCCGTGGCGGCGGCCGAACGGGTCAAAGCCACCGGCTACGAGACCCACACCTTCTTCACCGTGTACGCCGCCGAGATCGCCGGCGCCGCAACGAACGTCGTCGACGCCCCCGGTCGCACGCTGTCGATGCGCCGCATCTCGGCGTTCGTGCTGCCGCAGGGGTTGATCACCGTGCGCCTGACGCCCGACTTCGACATGGCGCTGGTGACCCGGCGGTGGGAGGAGATCGGCGGCCAGGCCTACGGCGTCGGCGCCCTGGTGCACGGCCTGCTCGACGTCGTGGTCGACAGCCATTTCGCCGCCGTCGAGGCCCTCGACGACGGCATCGAGGCCATCGAGGACGAGTTGTTCGACGGCACGTCGCGCAAGGGCGACTTTGCGCGCCGCACCTTCGGGTTGCGCCGGGACCTGGTGAACCTGCGGCGGGTGGCGTTACCGATGCGCGAGGTGGTCAATTCGATTCAGCACCACCGCATTTCGGACGGCGCCGACCGCCAGCTCGACCCGCTGTACGCCGACCTCTACGACCACGTGCTGCGGGTGTCCGAATGGACGGAGTCGCTGCGCGACATGGTCACCACGATTTTCGAGACCAACCTGTCGCTGCAGGACGCCCGGCTGAACACCGTCATGAAGAAGTTGACGGGATGGGCGGCCATCATCGCCGTGCCGACGGCGATCACCGGGTTCTACGGGCAGAACGTTCCCTACCCGGGCTTCGGTACGGCGGCCGGATTCGCCGCCAGCACCAGCGTGATAGCCGTCCTGATGGTGGTGCTGTACGTGATGTTCAAACGTCGCGACTGGCTCTAGACCGCGCTCACTGTGCGACCGGGGATGCGGCGGAAAGACCGTGCTGGATGCCCTGGCTGATTTTGTCGCGCTGGGCGGAGCCGCCCGGTGGATCCAATTCCTTGCAGGCGCAGCTGAGATGACTGAAGGGATTAGGGTCGGTGCTGGCCGATGCTGCGGTCCAACCGGAAGCGCCAAGAACGATGGCAACACCCGCAACACCGACCAAAAGTTTCGGAATCATTTTGGCCTTGTGGTCGTCACATTAGTTTCGGATGTTCCAACTTTAGCCGCGAATTGGTCACCAGTCTGTCAACCGGCTGTAAATTTCAGGACCCGGATGCCGCCGCCGCGTACTTGGGGCAGTACGCCTTGATGCTGACGCCGACGAAGTAACCGGCGTGATAGCTGTCCAGCGAACTGCTGGACAGCACGTTGTTGGCAACCTGTTCCGGCGTTTGGCCCGAATCGAGTTCGTGGCACACGGTATGACCGGAGTTGACCACCGCCTCGGGCGACTCGAAATTGATCCCCTTGGCTTTCAGCGCGGCGAGGAACGCGTCATCGGCGGAGGTGGCGTGCGTGGTCGCCGGCGCCGTCATCGCGCTGAGTAGGCCGGCGACCGGCACGGCGCCGATAGCCAGGAGCGACCGCGCCCGGCCGGGCTTGCGGATCTGGGTGCTCGTCATCTGTGATACTCCCGTGGAACAGAAGAGCCGTAGCTTGCTGAGGGCGGGGCCAGTTCGAATGCTCGCACGCCGCGGCGTTACCCGATGGAGGATCGCCGATAATGCGGTCCGTGCCACATCAATGTTTGCTCTGTTTTCGGCGGCGCGTAACCGTTCGTTGTCCGTCGCTGCGCCGTCGGCGACCTGACAACATGCCGTACGCGCGATGGCTGTGGCTCGCTGTGGTGGCGATATGCGTGGCCGGCTGCGGGGTGCGGCACGTGTCGGCGGCAAGCGCTCGAGACGTTTCCGGTACGTTCCGATCCGGCGGCATGGACCGAACCTACATGTTGCACGTGCCGGCGGGCGACCCCATCGGCCTGGTGCTCAGTCTGCACGGCGGCGGCGGAACCGGGATCGCGCAGCGCGCGCTGACGGGGTTCAACTCCGTTGCTGACGCCCACGACCTGTTGGTCGTCTACCCCGACGGGTACGACAAGAGCTGGGCCGACGGGCGCGGCGCGTCACCCGCGGATCGCCGCCACATCGACGACGTGGCCTTCCTCGTCGGGCTGGTGGGCAAGCTGCGAAACGACTTCAACATCGCGCCCGGACACGTTTTCGTCACGGGGATGTCCAATGGCGGCTTCATGTCCAACCGGCTGGCCTGCGACCGGGCCGACGTCTTCGCCGCCGCGGCGCCGGTGGCCGGCACCCTGGGCGTGGGTGTGGCCTGCAACCCGTCGCGGCCGGTGTCGGTGTGGGAGGCGCACGGGACCGCCGACCCGCTGGTGCCGTTCAAGGGTGGCGCGGTCCGCGGCCGTGGCGGGCTCAGCCATTCCATCTCGGCGGATGCCATGGTGGCCAAGTGGCGCGCGGCGGACGGGTGCGCCGGCGAACCGTCAATGGAGCTGCTGCCCGACGTCCGCGACGGCACGGTCGTCCGCCGGTTTGTCTCCGCGGCGTGTGCGGCGTCCACCGAGGTGGTGTTCTACAAGATCGACAAGGGCGGGCACACCTGGCCGGGCGGCAAGCAATATCTGCCCGCGGCCGTCATCGGGCCCACCACGCACGCGCTCGACGGGTCGGAGGCCATCGCCCAGTTTTTCCTCGCGCACGCACGGGACTAGCGCTGACACGACGGGCACCAGTAGGCCACCCGCTCTTTCGTGTCGTCGACGTTGATGGGGGTGGCGCAGCGACGGCAGCGCTGCCCGGCGCGCCCGTATACCCAGAGCTGGCGCCCGCTGCGGGTGTCACCGGTGGTGCACCGATTCCAGCGAAAGCGGTTGAGCCACAGCATTTCTCGTGCGCGGGAGACCAGCCGGAGCGGATCAGCGATGGCGCCCACCGGCGCGGTGGGCAGATGCCCGCTGACAAAACACAATTCGTTGCAATAGACGTTGCCGATCCCGGCCAGCACCCGCTGGTCCAAGAGCGCCTCGGCGATCGGCCGGTGCGGGTCGGCCATCAGGTTGGCCGCGGCACGCGCGGCGTCCCAATCCTCGCCCAGCAGATCGGGTCCCAGGTGCGCGACGGCCTCGCCGTCCCGGTCGCGGTCCAGTATCTCCAGCACGCCCAGGTCGACGCCGACGGCCCGGACGGTGCCGGTCTCCAACACGATGCGCGCCCGATGGTCGACCCGCACCGGGCGCTCGCCGACCCGCCAGCTGCCCTCCATCTTCAGATGCGAGTGAATACTGGCCCGTCCCACCCGGATGAACAGGTGCTTGCCGCGGCTGACGACCTCGTCGACCACCTCGCCGGTGAGGTCGACGGTGGCGAACCGCGGCACCCGAACGTCGCATCGGGTCAGCGTCGCGCCGACCAGGTGCTCGCGCAGCACGGTGGCGGTGTGCCAGACGGTGTCACCTTCGGGCATCTCAGCGCAGCCGCAGTCCGCGTGGCGTCGTGTGGAATCCGGCCTCGGTGAGGGCGCCCAGCGGGCCGGACGCCTCCGCGCGGGGCGCCAGGGCCGGCACCCCGTCGATGCGCTCCACCAGCATCCCCGCCACGCGGCGGGAGGCGACCAGGTCGGCCAGGGCCGACGCCGCCGCGTGGTGGGCCCCGGGATCGTCGGTGAATGTCAGCAGCGAGCGCCCACCGCGTTCCAGGAACCAGGCCAGCTCGCCGTCGACCAGCACGACGAGCGCGCCGGCCTTGCGGCCGGGGCGCGCGCCCTCGCCGCCGGAGGCGGGCCAGGGCAGCGCCGCGCCGTACGGGTTGGCCGGGTCCGCGGCGGCCAGCACCACCGCCCGGTACTGCGGCCGTTCCGGATCGACCCCCTCGCTGAAGTTGCGCAGCCGATCGACGGTCGACGCGACGGCGAACTGCGCCCCGCCCAGCGACTCGATGAAGTAGCCGCGCTGGCAGCGGCCCGCGTCCTCGAAGGCGCTCAGCACCTTGTACAGGGTGGCGAACCCGCCGGGGACGCCCTCGGTGGCCACCGCGCCCCGGGTCAGCACGCCGTGGCGGCCCAGCAACAGCTCGGCCTGGTAGTGGGCGCGCAGCGTGGAATCCGGCTCGGGGGCCGCCAGGATGGACCAGCGGCCGGCGACGGTGGGGTCGGCGGGCCGGGACTGCGCGTGCGCGACGCTGTACCGGCTCAGCCGGGGCGGGCGTTGCGAGCGGTGCGCGGGCGCCGAGCGCTTGCGCGCGCCGGCGCCGCCGAGGACGGCGCGCACCGGGGCGAACGTGTCGCCGGTGATCCAGCCGGCCCAGATCAGTTCCCACAGCGCGGTTTTGAGCGCGGCGTCGGGCACCCCGCTGTGCGCGAGTTGGCGGAAGAAGTAGGCGCCGCCCCCGGCGAGCGTGTCCAGGATGGCGCGGTGGGCGTCGCCGAGCTCGATGTCGGCGGGCCCGCCCAGTGTCAGCGGCGCGGATTCGCCGGCGTGCAGCGCGATCCAGCCGTCGCTACCCGAGATCGACCCGGCGCCCGACCAGGTGACCTCGCCGGTGGCCAGCAATTCGTCGAGCATCGCGGGGGAGTAGTCGCGGACCCGGGGGGCCAGCACCAGCGGCTCGATCGCCGAAGCGGGGATCCGCACGCCGGCCAGCTGATCGATCACCGACATCAGCCCG
The DNA here is from genome assembly GCF_035918355.1 of Mycobacterium sp. 3-98. Taxonomy (NCBI): domain Bacteria; kingdom Bacillati; phylum Actinomycetota; class Actinomycetes; order Mycobacteriales; family Mycobacteriaceae; genus Mycobacterium; species Mycobacterium sp. 3-98. The sequence continues at coordinate 1,523,163 of NZ_CP142360.1, forward strand.
TCCAGCCCGGAATGGCCAGGGGCGCGCGGCGATTCGGCCGCCCCCACGTGATGCCAGGCGGGCAGGAAGCGCCCGTAGGCGGCGGTGCTGACCGGCTCGACCTGGGCCCGCAGCGCCGCCAGCGACCGCCGCCTCAGGATGCGCAGCACGTCGGCATCGCACCACTGCTCGGCCCCGGCGACACCGCCGGACGGCCCCGGGGTCTCGGCGACGAAGTCGCCGCGCACCAGCCTCCCGTCGGCGGCCAGCCGGCCCAGGACATCGGAGGTCACCCGCAGCCCCAGGCCGAATCGGGCCGCCACTTCGGCCGTGGTGAACGGGGTGTGGGTGCGCGCGTAGCGGCCCAGCAATTCGCCCAGGGGATCGGCGACCTCCCCGGTGAAGGCCGTCGGCACGCCCAGCGGAACCGGGATGCCGATGCCGTCGCGCAGCCGCCCGATGTCCTCGATGGCCACCCACCAGCCGCGGCCGGCGAACGACACCGTCAGCGCGCGCCGCGCCGCGCGCAGGCCCTCCAGCCAGCCCCCCACGTCGGCGCCACCCGCGCGGGCGGCCACCTCCTCCTCGGTCAGCGGGCCCAACAGCCGCAGCAGGTCGGCGACGCCCTCGGCGTCGCGCGCGGCCCGTTCCGCAGAGAGGTGCTGCAGCTGGCGGGCGGTGGCGGCGATGACCTCGGGGTCGAGCAGGTCGCGCAGTTCCACCCGGCCCAGCAGCTCGGCCAGCAGCGTGCTGTCCAGCGAGAGCGCGGCGGCGCGGCGCTCGGCCAGCGGGCTGTCGCCCTCGTACATGAACGCGCCGACGTAGCCGAACAGCAGCGAGGCCGCGAACGGCGAGGGCCGCGCCGTTTCCACCTCGACAACCCGCACCCTGCGCTGGGCGATGCCGGTCATCAGCGCCACCAGGGCGGGGACGTCGTAGACGTCCTGCAGGCATTCGCGGATGGTCTCCAACACGACGGGGAAGTCGGGGTATTTGCGGGCCACCTCGAGCAACTGGGCCGCGCGCTGGCGCTGCTGCCACAGGGGCGAGCGGCGGCCCGGGTGCCGGCGCGGCAACAACAGGGCGCGCGCCGCGCATTCGCGGAACCGCGATGCGAACAGCGCCGAGCCGCCCACCTCGTCGGTGACGATGGGGTCGATCTCGTCGGCGTCGAAGACGAAAAGGTCCGCGCCGGGCGGGGTTTCGATCCCCGTGTCCGACGCGAAATCGGACACGGTGTCGGGCAGGCGCACCACGACGCCGTCGTCGGAGGCGGTGGGCTTCTCGTCGATGCCGTAGCGTTCCCGCAGCCGCCGTCCCACCGCCAGCGCCAGCGGACCGTTCACCGGCAGCCCGTAGGGCGAGTGCAGGATCACCCGCCAGTCGCCGAGCTCGTCGCGGAACCGCTCGACGAGCAGGGTGGTGTCGGTGGGCACCACCCCGGCGGCGGTACGCTGCTCGTCGAGCAGGCGGGCCAGGTTGTCGGTGGCGTAGGCATCGAAACCCAGTCCGGCGCAGCGGGTTTCGAATTCCTCCCGGGTGAGCCCGGCCAGCTCACCGGTGAACGCGCCCAGCGCGGCGCCCAGCTCGGCCGGGCGGCCGACCCCGTCGCCGCGCCAGAACGGCAACCGGGCCGGCTGGCCGGGCGCCGGGATCACCAGCACCCGGTCGTGGGTGATCTCGGTGATGCGCCAGCTGGTGGCGCCCAGCGAGATGACGTCGCCGGGGCGGGACTCGTAGACCATTTCCTCTTCGAGTTCGCCGACCCGCGAAGGCTTTTCGGCCTCGGAGGCCAGATACACCGTGAACAGCCCCCGGTCGGGGATGGCGCCGCCGGAGGTCACCGCCAGGCGTTGCGCGCCGGGGCGCGCGGTCAGCGTGCCGGTATCGCGGTCGTAGACCAGCCGCGGACGCAGCTCGGCGAAATCGGTGGAGGGGTACTTGCCGCTCAACAAGTCCAGGGTGGCCTCGTACACGCTGCGCGGCAGCGTCGCGAACGGGGCGGCCCGGCGCACCGTGTCGAACCATTTGTCGGCGTCCAGCGGCTCGAGCGCGGCGGCCGCCACGGTCTGCTGCGCCAGGATGTCGAGCGGATTGGCCGGCACCCGCATCGTCTCGATCTGGCCGGCCAGCATGCGCTGCACGCTGACCGCACAGCCGATCAGGTCGGTGCGGTGCTTGGGGAACAGCACCCCCTGGGAGACCTCGCCGACCTGGTGCCCGGCCCGGCCGATGCGTTGCAGCCCGCTGGCCACCGACGGCGGCGCCTCCACCTGGATCACCAGATCGACGGCGCCCATGTCGATGCCGAGCTCCAGGCTGGAGGTCGCCACCACCGCCTTGAGCAGTCCGCGTTTGAGGTCCTCCTCGACCAGGGCGCGTTGTTCCTTGCTGACCGAACCGTGGTGGGCGCGCGCCAGTATCGCCTCGGCCCCGTAGGTCTGGCCGGAGCCCATGATGTGGGCCGGGGCGCCGCCCGCCACCTTCGGGTTGGCCTCCGTGGATAGCTCGACGCCGCTGCGCTCGGCATGAATCTCGTTGAGGCGGGCGGTAAGTCGTTCGGCCAGCCGACGCGAATTGGCGAACACGATCGTCGAGTTGTGCGCCTCGATCAGGTCGACCAGGCGGTTCTCCACGTCGGGCCAGATCGTGTTGTTCGCCAGGTTCGCCATGTCAGGCACCGGCACGGCCACGGTGAGCTCGACGGTCTTGGCCGACGCCGGCGCGACGATCGTGGTCGGCTGCCCCCCGGACAGGAACCGGGCGAGTTCCTCAGGTGGCCGCACCGTCGCCGACAGCCCGATCCGCTGGGCGGGTTTGTCCTCCCGCAGCGCGTCGAGGCGCTCCAGCGACACCGCCAGGTGCGCGCCGCGCTTGCCCGCGGCGATGGCGTGGATCTCGTCGACGATCACCGTCTGCACCCCGGCCAGGGTCTCGCGCGCCGCGGAGGTGAGCATCAAAAACAGCGACTCCGGTGTGGTGATCAGCACGTCGGGAGGCCGGTTGATGAGCTGGCGGCGGGTGGCGGGCGGGGTGTCGCCGGAGCGCACGCCGACGCTGATGTCCGGCGGCGGCAGGCCCCGGCGTTCGGCGATGCGGGTGAGCCCGGCCAGCGGGGTGCGCAGGTTGCGCTCGACGTCGACGGCCAGCGCCTTGAGCGGGGACACGTAGAGCACCCGGGTGCCCGGCGGGCGGCCGGCCGCGCCGGCGAGGCTGTCCAGCGCCCACAGGAACGCCGCCAGCGTCTTGCCGGACCCGGTGGGGGCGATCACCAAAGTGTGGTGACCGTCGGCGATGGCCTCCCAGGCCTCGGCCTGCGCCGTGGTCGGCGCGTCGAAGGTGCCGGTGAACCACTCTCGGGTGACGGCGCTGAACCGGCCCAGCGGGTCGGCGGGGCCGGGCGGCCCGGAATCAGCGCGAGTGCTCACCCATCCATGGTGCCAACGGGGACCGACATGCCGCGCCTAGAGCCGCGAGGTGGACATCGCCTCGCCGAGCTTCTCCGGGATCTCGGGCACCCGCGCGATCGCGTCGAGCAGCGCGTGCGCGCAGGCGTCGGCGAGCTTGTCGGCGTCGGTGGTGGGGTCGATGATCCGTTGCCGGCAGATCTCGAAGGTCAGCGCCAGCCAGCCGTGCAGGATCACCCGCAGATGCCGCTCGACGTCGGGTTCCATGCCCGTGTTCAGCTCGGTGAGCAGCTGGTTGATCCGGGACATGATGTGTTCCATCTGGCGGTTCTTGGCGTCGTCCTCGACGCCCAGCAGCACCGGGTCGGACCGGCCCAGCCCGACGTACGCCGCCCAGGCGGCCTCCGGGTTCTGCTCGTGGTAGGCCATGTAGGCCAGCACGCCGACTCGGATCTCCTCGTACATGGTCAGACCGGTGACGTCGTCCATGTTGGTGTTCTCGTACAGGCGGTCGGCCTCGTCCTTGACCACCGCTGCGAAGAACGCTCGCTTGTCGGGGAAATAGTGGTACATCAGGGCCCGCGACACCCCGGCGCGTTCCGCGATCTCATCGATGCGGACCTCGTCGTAAGGTCGCTTCCCAAAAACCTCTGCCCCTAAAGCGAGCAGCTCAGCGCGCCGATCCTCGGGGGATAGACGCCTTCGGGCTGTCGGCATGTGTCAGATAGTACTCACACGACATGAGACGACCGCCACAATGGATTCACAGGCTTCATCCGAACTCCACGCCCTGGGCCAGCGGCAACTCACCGGAATAATTGACGGTATTGGTACTTTGGCGCATGTAGGCCTTCCACGAGTCCGTGCCGGATTCCCGCCCGCCGCCGGTTTCCTTCTCGCCGCCGAACGCGCCGCCGATCTCGGCGCCCGAGGTGCCGATGTTGACATTGGCGATTCCGCAGTCGGATTCGGCCAGGAACCGTTCGGCCTCGCGCAGGTCCGTGGTGAAGATGGACGACGAAAGCCCCTGTGGCACGGCGTTATTGAGGGCGATCGCGTCGCCCAGCCGGTCGTAGGTCAGCACGTAGAGGATGGGCGCGAAGGTCTCGGTCGCCACGACGGCGGTCTGAGCGGGCATGCGCACCACGGCCGGCGCGACGTAGTAGGCGCTCGGCTGCTCGCGACCCTGCGGGTGCCTGCGGTCGCCGTCGATGACCTCGCCGCCGTCGGCGCGCGCGGATTCCAGCGCCCCCACCATGTCGCGGTAGGCGGTCTCGTGGATCAGCGGCCCGACGAGCGTGCCCGGTGCGGACGGGTCGCCGATGGGCAGTCGCCGGAAGGCGGACACGACGCGGTCCACCACCTCGTCGGCCACCGATTCGTGGACGATGAGCCGGCGCAGGCTGGTGCAGCGCTGGCCGGCGGTGCCGGCGGCGGCGAACACCACGGCGCGCACCGCGAGGTCCAGGTCGGCCGACGGGGTCACGATGGCGGCGTTGTTGCCGCCCAGCTCCAGCAGCACCCGGCCGAACCGCGCGGCGACGCGGGGGCCCACCTCGCGGCCCATCCGCACCGAACCGGTCGCGGACACCAGCGCGACCCGGGGGTCGTCGACCAGCAGCCCGCCGAGGTCGCGGTCGCCGAGCACCAGGGAGCTCACCGCGGGCGGGGCGCCGACGTCGGCCGCGGCGCGGGCGATCAGCGCCTGGGTGGCCAGCGCCGTCAACGGCGTCAGCTCCGAGGGCTTCCACACCACGGGGTCCCCGCACACCAGGGCCAGCGCGGCGTTCCACGCCCACACGGCGACCGGGAAGTTGAACGCGGTGATCACCCCGACCACGCCGAGCGGGTGCCAGGTCTCCAGCAGCCGGTGCCCGGGCCGTTCCGACGCGATGGTGCGCCCGTACAGCTGGCGCGACAGGCCGACGGCGAACTGGCAGACGTCGATCATCTCCTGCACCTCGCCGGCCGCCTCGGAGGTGATCTTGCCGACCTCGACGGTCACCAGGGTGGCCAGTTCGCGCTTGTGTTCGGTCAGCAACTCGGCCAGCCGCGCCACCAGCGCGCCGCGCACCGGCGCGGGCGTGGTTCGCCACACCGAAAACGCTTGGGCCGCTTCGGCGATCGCCCGCTCGGCGCGCTCGGGCGTGGTGGGGGCGACGGTGAAGAGCACCTCGCCGGTGATCGGCGTGCTGGCCGGCAGCCCATGAGCGTCCGGCTCGCCGAGGCTCGCGGTGACGCCGATCGCGTCGAATGCCCCCAGCACCCGGGCGCGTAACTGTTCGGTGGTCATCTGCAGGCCTCCTCGTAGAGCGCGTAGGGGTCGGCGATGTCGCGGCCGATCGCCCCGGCCAGGCACTGCGCGTCGTAGCCGGATTCGTCTGGCGCGTCGGCGGTTTCGGCGTCGCTGTCCAGGTTCGACCGGAAGATGCCCGCCGCCGACGCCGGCAGGAAGTCCTCGTAGACGATCGGCGCCGACGGGTCACCGCCGCGGTAGTAGCCCAGCCCCTCGGCGGCCATCTGCTCGTCGGTGGGCGGAAAGTGCTCCGCCCACACCGCGGCCGGGTCGGCGGCGCTCATCGCGGCGTCGTAGCGCGCGCGGCCCTTCGGGGTCAGCGCGACACCGCGGGCCTCCACCTCGCCGAAGCGCACCCGCAGCGCCCCCTCGGTGATCCGGCCGTCGGCGCCGCGGAACCGGCGGGGTTCGGCCAGGGCGCGAAAAGAGGTCTGGCGCAACAGAACCGCCGGCCCGTCGGTGCGCGGCGGCCCCTGGATGGCGTCGATCATCGTGATGCCCCGCCCGGTCATCCGCCGGTACAGATCGTCGATGTCGAGGACGCGCGGCGTCAGGTGGTTGAGGTGGGTGGAGCCGACGCCGGCGATGTCGGCGGCCACCGCGGACACCCGCGACAACTCGTCGTACCAGGACTTGTCGATGGGCTCGGCCGACAAGGCGAACGCCGCCACCGCCGCCGCGACGAACTCGTGCGCGCAGTCGCGGGCGCAGCCGCCGTCGGCGGCGATGGTGCGCGCGCCGGCGAGCAACGCGGGATCGAACAGCCGGCGGCGCGCCAGGAAGGCCTCGACGCGGCGGCGCAGGTCATGGTCGAAGAAGCGCGCGTCGCGCGTGGCCAGCATCGAGGTGAACACTCGAAAAGGGTTGAGCGACAGCTCGTTTGCATCGACCGGCCGGAAGGCGGTCGACACCACCGGGACGGGGGAGGCCGCGCAGCGCAGGTCGTAATAGCCGACCGGGAGCATGCCGAACGCGGCGAACAGGTCGGCGACCGCGGCCAATTCGGCCGGGCTGCCGACACGGATGGCGCCGTGCCGCTCGGCGGTGACGCGCCGCAGCGAGCCGAACCGTTCGGCGTCGGGCTGGCGCGCCACGACATCGGCGTTGACCTGCTCGCTCACCGCGACCAGGGTGCCGTAGGCGGGCACCTCGGCGGCGTACATCGCCGAGAGGCCCGCCGCGAACAACGCGCGAAGCTGCCACGTCGGCAGCCATTTCGCGCGGGTCACGGCGCGCCGTTCCTGCGATAGTCTCCGGCCATGAGTGAGACGCTCGACGATGTCGACCGGATCCTGGTGCGCGAACTGGTCGCCGACGGGCGCGCGACGCTGGCGGAGCTGGCGGCCAGCGCCCGGCTGTCGGTGTCGGCGGTCCAGTCGAGGGTGCGCCGCCTCGAGGCCCGCGGCGTGATCGCCGGATACTCGGCGCGCGTCGACCCGGAGGCCGTCGGGCACCTGCTGTCGGCGTTCGTGGCCATCACTCCTCTGGATCCCTCTCAACCCGATGATGCGCCCGCCCGCCTCGAGCACATCGAGGAAATCGAATCGTGTCACTCGGTGGCCGGCGAAGAAAGCTACGTCCTGCTGGTGCGCGTCGCGTCCGCCCGGGCGCTCGAGGACCTGCTGCAGCGGATCCGGACGGCCGCGAACGTCAAGACCCGCAGCACCATCATCCTGAATACTTTTTACGCGGATAGGCAGCATATTCCATAAATTATCCTGGCACAGCGCCATAATAGTGTAAAAATCCGGCGTCTTGCCCGTAGCATGGGCGTCATGACGGCCGCCCTGGAACGTTTCGCCCGCGCCGGTCGCCGCCCGGACGCCGACCGCGATCCCGGCCGCGTCCATGAGGTGCTGGCGCGCAGCATGCTGATCGACGGCTTCGACTTCGTCCTGGATCTGGACCGCTCGCGCGGCTCCTACCTCTATGACGCCCGCGACGGCCGGCGCTACCTCGACATGTTCTCGTTCTTCGCCTCCTCGGCTTTGGGCATGAACCACCCGGCGCTGGCCGGCGACGACGCATTCCGGGCGGAGCTCGTCGCCGCCGCGCTGAACAAGCCCAGCAATTCCGACGTGTACTCGGTGGCGATGGCCCGTTTCGTCGAGACGTTCGCCCGGGTGCTGGGCGACCCGGCGCTGCCGCACCTGTTCTTCGTCGACGGCGGGGCGCTCGCGGTGGAGAACGCGCTCAAGGTGGCGTTCGACTGGAAGAGCCGGTTCAACGAGGCGCGCGGCCTCGACCCCGCGCTGGGCACCCGGGTGCTGCACCTGCGCGGCGCCTTCCACGGCCGCAGCGGCTACACGCTGTCGCTGACCAACACCAACCCGGTCACCGTGGATCGCTTCCCCACGTTCGACTGGCCGCGCATCGACGCCCCCTATATCCGGCCGGGGGCCGACGTGGCCGCGCTCGAGGCCGCGTCGCTGGCCCAGGCCCGCGCGGCCTTCGAGGCCCACCCGCACGACATCGCCTGCTTTGTGGCCGAACCGATCCAGGGCGAAGGCGGGGACCGCCACTTCCGGCCGGAGTTCTTCGCCGCCATGCGCGAGCTGTGCGACCGGCACGATGCGCTGCTGATCTTCGACGAGGTTCAGACCGGTTGCGGCCTGACCGGAACCGCTTGGGCCTACCGGCAATTCGGCGTGCAACCCGACGTGGTCGCATTCGGCAAGAAGACCCAGGTGTGCGGCATCATGGCGGGCCGCCGCGTCGACGAGGTCGCCGACAACGTGTTCGCGGTGCCGTCCCGGCTGAACTCCACGTGGGGCGGCAACCTGGCCGACATGGTGCGCGCCCGCCGCATCCTGGAGGTGATCGAGGCCGACGAACTCTTCGATCACGCCGCCGCCCAGGGCGCCTACCTGCTGGGCTGCCTCGAGCAACTCGCCGCCGAGTTCCCCGGCGTCGTCCTCGAGCCCCGCGGCCGCGGGCTGATGTGCGCGTTCAGCCTGCCGAGCGCCGCCGACCGCGACGAGCTGATCCGCCGGCTGTGGCGGCGCGCGGTGATCGTGCTGCCCTCGGGCCGCGACGGCGTCCGGTTCCGCCCGGCGCTGACCGTCACGCGCGCCGAGATCGACGCCGCGATGCGGGCCATTCGCGGCGCCCTGACCGACCGGCCCTGACGGCCTGACCAGATCCCCGGGCCGTTTGCCCCGGTTTGTCCGGGGGTATTTATTAGACCCGCCGCCGGGGGGCGTAGCCGCGAGGGTTGTAACCAAAACGACGCGGCTAGCGATGAACGTAGGCGGGGCCGAATCCGGGGAGGTGAGGACGATGCAGAAAGCAGGCCAGCGACCAGGCGGTGACCGCCTGGGACAGGAAGACCGCGAGGTGCTCGCCGCCGTCCGGTTCGCCGCCGCGGCGACGGCCGCCGCCGTCGGCTTCCTGCTGATCGCCGCGGTGTGGGTGAGCACGTGTCCGGCCGGGGGCGTCGACACGGTGGCCTGCGGCCCGCCGCAGCGCACCCTGCTGGCGATCGGCGGTCCGATGATCGCGCTGGCCGGCGGGATCTGGGCGTTCGTGCGCACGTACCGCGTGTGGAAGGCCCGCGGAACCTGGTGGGGATGGCAGGGCGCCGGGTGGTTCCTGCTGACCGTCATGGCGCTCATGGTCGCCATGGGCGTCGCCCCGATCGCCGGTCCGGTGCTGGCTCTTTAGGTTTGCCTCCCCGCGATCTAACGTTGATGGTGCGCTGAGGAGCAGGGAGCAGCCATGGGAGACACCTATCACGACCCCGTCGACCATCTCAGGACCACGCGGCCGCTCGCCGGCGAGTCGCTGATCGACGTCCTGCACTGGCCGGGGTACCTGTTGGTGGTCGCGGGGGTGATCGGCACCTGCGGGAGCCTGGCGGCCTTCGCGACCGGACACCACCATGAGGGCATGACTGCGGGCGTCACCGCCGTCATCGCCGCGGTGCTGGGTCTGATCTGGCTGGGCTTGGAGCACCGGCGGATACGCAGGCTCGCGGATCGCTGGTACTCCGAACATCCCGAGGTGCTGCGGCAAAGGCCCGCCAGCTAGGGGGCCGTCCGCGCATGCGGCGCCCCGCTTTTCCCGGGGTGACCTGCCACGACGTCGCCCGCGGTCAGATCCTGCCGGAAACCCGAATCCGAGATTACGGGCGCCGTCGAGTGGGTATCAGGTGTGCACCATGATGAGTGCCGAAACGGTTGCGTTTGCTTGGACAAAAATGGCGTCACCCCATCATGGGGGACAGAATCACGAACACATCGACATACATGCCCACTGCGACCACCAGCAAGACGATCAGCGTGACCCCGGCGATTACTGCGACGCGCCTGAGCCGGCGCGTCCGGTCTGTATCGGTCGCGTCAGGCCCGTCCATGGCGGGCCGGATACCCGGCGGCGATCATGACTGACCGGCTCGAACGCACGGTCCACGGCGGGCTGCGGAGCAGTAGTAGTGTCAGTCAAACCATGCCGGGAGACCATATGAACGATGCTGGATCGCACGCTAACAAGCGTCCGCGCGGCCATCGCGCCGTCGAACTTCACGTCGCAGCGCGGCTGGAGAACCTCGCGATGCTGCGCACCCTGGTCGGCGCGATCGGCACCTTCGAGGACCTGGATTTCGATGCGGTGGCGGACCTGCGACTCGCGGTCGATGAGGTGTGCACCCGGTTGATTCGCTCGGCCACTCCCGACGCGACGCTGAGCGTCGTGGTCGATCCGCAGGACGACCAATTGGTGGTGGAGGCTTCCGCGGCATGCGACACCCACGATGTGGTGTCGCCCGGCAGCTTCAGTTGGCATGTGCTGACGTCGTTGGCCGACGACGTGCAGACTTTTCACGATGGTCGCGAACCCAATGAAACCGGCAGTGTTTTCGGCATCACACTGACGGCGCGACGGGCGGCCTCCAGCAGGTGACACCGCGAGCTGCCGGCGGTTCGGTCTCGCGTCCGAACGAGTACGCCGATGTTCCGGACATGTTCCGTGAGTTGGCCTCCGTCGCGGCCGATTCCATGGAACTTCAGCGCCAACGGGACAAGATCGTCGAGCGCTGCCTTCCGCTGGCCGACCACATCGCGCGCCGCTTCGAGGGCCGCGGCGAGCCGCGCGACGACCTGGTCCAGGTGGCGCGCGTCGGGCTGGTCAACGCGGTGGTGCGTTTCGACGTCGACGCCGGCTCCGACTTCGTTTCGTTCGCGGTGCCCACGATCATGGGCGAGGTCCGCCGCCACTTCCGCGACAACAGCTGGTCGGTCAAGGTGCCACGGCGCCTCAAGGAACTGCACTTGCGGCTCGGCACCGCCACCGCCGATCTGTCCCAACGGCTGGGCCGTGCGCCCACCGCGACCGAACTCGCCGCCGAGCTCGAGATGGACCGCGAAGAGGTGGTCGAGGGCCTGGTAGCCGGCAGCTCCTACAACACCTTGTCGATCGACAGTGGGGGCGGGGGCGAGGAAGAGGAAGCTCGCGCGATCGCCGACACCCTCGGCGACGTGGACACCGGCCTGGACCGCATCGAGGACCAGGAATCGTTGCGCCCGTTGCTCGAGGCCCTGCCCGAGCGGGAACGAACGGTGTTGGTGCTGCGGTTCTTCGAGTCGATGACGCAGACGCAGATCGCCGAGCGGGTCGGCATCTCACAGATGCACGTCTCGCGCCTACTGGCGAAATCGCTAACGCGGCTGCGGGACCAATTGCAATAGCGGCCGGGGGTTTTCGCCCTCATCGACCCGCAGCGGCTCGAGCAGCGGCTCGGCCTTCGGCGTCGTCACCGGGAGCGTGCCGTCCGGATCGCAGACGCGCAGCAACCTCGACACCGCCGGGCTCGGCGCCATGGCCCACGGCACCTGCGCGGCCGAGCACACCACGTTGATCCGGTGCAGGGTCGAAAAGCCCGCGGTGCCAATGAACTTCAGGCCGCGCAGGTCGAGGATCACCCGCCGGGAGCGGTTGACGCTCTGTTGGACGTACGCGGCGAGCTGATCCGCATTGGCCGCGTCGAGCTCACCGTCGACCGTGATCAGGGTGCCCGTCGGGCCCCACCGGGCGGTGAACTGCGCCGTGCGGCTTTGTTGCCACGATTGCGCCACAGACATTGCTGACTCCATCCGTGCGGAGGATTCCTGCTGTGGAATACGTCAGCCGACTGCAAAAAGTTCGCAGAAGCAGGGAGTTTCGCCTATCCCCACGCCAACAACGTACCCCGGGCGGCGGCTGTGAACTCAACCTTGCCCGCCACCCTACTCGTGGTGGCCAGGGGCGACAACGCTCCCGGTGATCCCGTTGAAGTCCGTCGGGCCGCTACTTGATCTCGGCCAGCACCGTGCCCTGCGTGATGGCCGCGCCGGGCTCGACCGCGAGCCCGGTGATGACGCCGTCCTTGTGCGCGGTGACCGGGTTCTCCATCTTCATCGCCTCGAGGACCACCACCAGGTCGCCGGCGGCAACCTCCTGGCCCTCCTCGACGGCGACCTTGACCACGGTGCCCTGCATGGGCGCGGTGACCGCGTCGCCGGAGGCGGCCGCACCGGCGTGCGCCCCCCGCTTACGGGCCTTGGGCTTCTTGCGGATGACACCCGCCTCGCCGCCGCCGGAGCCCCCGCCCGACAGCGCCAGGTCACCGGGCAGCGACACCTCGAGCCGGCGGCCGCCGACCTCCACGACGACCTTCTGGCGGGGCCGGGCGTCGGCTTCGTCGTCCAGGGGCTCGCCGGCGGTGAACGGTTCGATGGTGTTGTCCCACTCGGTCTCGATCCAGCGCGTGTGGACCGAGAAGCTCTCGCCGTCACCGATGAACGCCGGGTCACTCACGACGGCGCGGTGGAACGGGATGACCGTGGCGAGCCCCTCGACGTGGAATTCGTCCAGGGCGCGACGGGAGCGGGCCAGCGCCTCCTCGCGGGTGGCGCCGTACACGATCAGCTTGGACAGCATGGAGTCGAACTGCCCGCCGATGACCGAACCGGCCTCGACGCCCGAATCCAGCCGGACGCCGGGCCCGGTCGGGATGTCGTAGCGGGTGACCGGGCCGGGCGCCGGCAGGAAGCCTCGCCCGGCGTCCTCGCCGTTGATCCGGAACTCGATGGCGTGCCCGCGCGGGGTGGGGTCCTCGGTGAGGTCCAGCTTCTCGCCGTTGGCGATCTTGAACTGCTGCAGCACCAGGTCGATGCCGGCGGTCTCCTCGGTGACCGGGTGCTCGACCTGCAGGCGCGTGTTGACCTCCAGGAAGGAGATCAGGCCGTCCTGGCCGACCAGGTATTCGACGGTCCCGGCGCCGTAGTAGTGGGCCTCCTTGCAGATCCGCTTGGCCGACTCGTGGATCTCCTTGCGCTGCGCGTCGGTCAGGAACGGCGCGGGCGCCTCCTCCACCAGCTTCTGGAACCGGCGCTGCAGCGAGCAGTCGCGGGTGCCGGCGACGATGACGTTGCCGTGCTGGTCGGCGATCACCTGCGCCTCCACGTGGCGCGGCTTGTCCAGGTAGCGCTCGACGAAGCACTCGCCGCGGCCGAACGCCGCGACGGCCTCACGCACGGCCGACTCGTAGAGGTGCGGGATCTCCTCGATGGTGCGGGCCACCTTCATGCCGCGGCCGCCGCCGCCGAAGGCGGCCTTGATCGCGATCGGCACGCCGTACTCCTTGGCGAATGCCACCACCTCGTCGGCGTCCTTGACGGGGTCGGGGGTGCCGGGCACCAGCGGCGCCTGGGCGCGGGCGGCGATGTGGCGGGCGGTGACCTTGTCACCGAGGTCGCGGATGGACTGCGGGCTGGGGCCGATCCAGATCAGGCCCGCGTCGAGCACAGCCTGAGCGAAATCGGCGTTCTCCGAGAGGAATCCGTAGCCGGGGTGCACGGCGTTGGCGCCGGACTTGGCCGCCGCGTCGAGGAGCTTGCCGAAGTCCAGGTAGGACTCCGCGGACGTCTGACCGCCCAACGCGAACGCCTCGTCGGCCAGCCGCACGTGCGGCGCGTCGGCGTCGGGTTCGGCGTACACCGCCACGCTGGACAGGCCCGCGTCGCGGGCCGCGCGGATCACCCGGACAGCGATCTCGCCGCGGTTGGCGACGAGGACTTTGGAGATCCTCGAGCTGGCGTGACTGGCCACAGCGCCTCCTGTATGGCATCGGTCGCAGACGTATTTCTGCGGGGCTTCTCTAAGAGAATTTCTTACAACGAGTTCTCGGGAAGTCTAAGCGCCGCGCCGTTGGGCCGACGAGGCGGTCCGGGTTTATCCGGTCGACTCGCGCAGCCTGCGCTTGATGCGCGCGAGCATCGCCGACAGGCCGCGCAACCGCAGCGGGCTGATCAGCGCGGCCAACCCGAGGTCGTCGTAGAAATCCTCGGGCACCGCCAGGATTTCGGCGGCGGGCTGCTCATCCAGGCCGGTGGCCAGGATCGACGCGAAACCCCGGGTGGTCGGCGATTCGGCGGGCGCGCTGAAGTGCAACCGCACCCGGTTCGGGTCGCTGGCGTCGACGTGCAGAAACAGCGGCGTCTGGCACTCGGGCACCGGCTCCATGGCCCGCTCTTCGAGCTCGGGCGGCAGGTCCGGCAGCTCGTCGGCGAATTCCAGCAGCAGCTTCAGCTTGTCCTGGCCCTCGACCTCGGCGAAGTCGGAGACCACCTCGGCCAGCGGCGCGGGCATGCTCATGACGAACCCATCAAACGGAGACGGGCCCCGGTGCCGGTCCCGGTTCGGGGCCCGCGACGATCGGGGTGCGCACGGTGTTGCCCCACTCGGTCCACGACCCGTCGTAATTGCGCACGCCGGGCTTGCCCAGCAGGTGCGTCAGGACGAACCACGTGTGGCTGGACCGTTCGCCGATGCGGCAGTACACGACGGTCTTGTCGTCGGGCTCGAGGAAGCCGTAGAGCTCCTCGAGTTCCTCGCGGCTGCGGAAGCGGCCGCTCTCGTCGACCGCCTTGGCCCACGGGATCGACCGGGCGGTGGGGATGTGGCCGCCGCGCAGCACGCCCTCCTCGGGGTACTCGGGCATGTGCGTGCGTTTGCCGGTGTACTCGTCGGGCGAGCGCACGTCGATCAGCGGCTGGCTGCCGAGGATCCCCAGCACGTCGTCCTTGAAGGCGCGGATGGGCTCGTCGTTGCGCGTGACGACGGGGTAGCCGGTGGACGTCTTGGTGGGGACGTCCAGCGTGGTCTCCCGGCGTTCGGCCAGCCACAGGTCGCGGCCGCCGTTGAGCAGGCGCACGTCCGGGTGACCGAACAACGTGAACACCCACAGCGCATAGGCGGCCCACCAGTTGCTCTTGTCGCCGTAGATCACCACGGTGTCGTCGCGGGCAATGCCCTTGCGGTCCATCAACTCCGCGAACTGCGCACCGTCGATGTAGTCGCGGACCCGCGGGTCGTTGAGATCGGTGTGCCAGTCGACTTTCACCGCACCGGGGATGTGGCCCACGTCGTAGAGCAGCACGTCCTCATCGGACTCGACGATCACCAGGCCGGGGGTGCCCAGGTGGGCCGACAGCCAGTCGGCCGTGACCAGTCGCTCGGGGTGGGCGTAGTTCGACAGTGTCGGGCTTGGATCGGGGGGTAATGCCACGCTGCCGAGCCTACTCATCCCGGGATTTCGTCACCAACGTCGACTAGTTGCCGCGGTTGGAGCGGGATCGGCCCCACAAGTCGGCGCTCGGGGTCAATTGCCGGCCCACAGCGCGGCCACCGACAGCCCGGCCCGCCCCAGCAGGCGCCGCAGCAGCGGCAGGCTCACGCCGATCACGTTCGACGGGTCGCCGTCGATGCCGTCGACGAACCAGCCGCCCAGGCCGTCGAGGGTGAAGCCGCCCGCCACGTGCCACGGTTCGCCGCCGGCCACATAGGCGCGCAGATCGGCATCCGTCGGTTCGGCGAAATGGACTGTGGTGCAAGCTGATTCGACCTCGCAATGGGTGATCGCGCCGTCGGACATCCGCAGCAGGCAGTGCCCGGTGTGCAGCCCGCCGGAGCGCCCGCCCATGCGGCGCCACTGGCTCGCCGCGGCGTCGGCCGACCCGGGCTTGCCGCACAGCCGGCCGTCGAGGGAAAGCATCGAATCACAGCCAAGGACAACGCAATCGGCCGCGACGGCGCCGTCCAGCCCGCCGGCGACCTGTTCGGCCTTGGCCCTGGCCAGGGCGCACACCACGTCGGGCGGCTCCGCGCCGGGTCCCAGCGCGGCCGCGACCGCGTCCTCGTCGACGCCGGACACCACGACCAGCGGGTCGACGCCGGCCTGACGCAACACCTTGAGCCGGCCGGCCGAGGCCGACGCCAGCACCAGGCGGGTCAATGCCTCATGTGCGTCATTTGCTGGAACGTGAGCCGCTGGTAGTTCGACATCGCGAACCGCAGCCGGTCGACCGGCAGGCCCCAGCGGGTCTCCTCGGGCTGTTCGGGCTCGGGCGCACCGCCGACGCAGCCCAGCACCGCGACCAGCGCGGCCACCTCCTCGACGGTGGGTTCGCCCTTGAGGATCTGGATGTGCGGCTCATGCGCCTCGGGCGCGGCTTCGGTTGCCGCAGAACCGTTTTCGTCACTCACAGCGGCCGAATTGTTCGTCTCGTTCCCGTCGCTCACTCGACTCACAGCGGAATGTTCCCGTGCTTCTTGGGGGGCAGGTGGGCGATCTTGCGTTCGAGCAGGCGCAGCGCCGTGCCGATGTAGCCGCGGGTGTGCGAGGGCGGGATCACCGCGTCGACGTATCCGCGCTCGGCGGCGACGTACGGGTTGACCAGGGTGTCCTCGTACTCCTGCTGCAGCTGCAGGCGCAGCGCGTCGACGTCCTTGCCCTCCTTGGCCGCCTCGGAAAGCTGCTTGCGGTAGACGAATCCGACGGCGCCGGAGGCCCCCATCACGGCGATCTGCGCCGACGGCCAGGCGATGTTGACGTCGCAGCCCATGTCCTTGGAGCCCATGACGCAGTAGGCGCCGCCGTAGGCCTTGCGGGTGATGACGGTGATCTTGGGGACGGTGGCCTCGCCGTAGGCGTACAGCAGCTTGGCGCCGCGCCGGATGATGCCGTTGTACTCCTGGCCGGTGCCCGGCAAAAAGCCCGGCACGTCGACCAGCATGATGATCGGGATGTTGAAGCAGTCGCAGGTCCGCACGAAGCGGGCCGCCTTCTCCGAGGCGTTGATGTCCAGGCAGCCGGCGAACTGCGTCGGCTGGTTGGCCACGATCCCGACCGGGCGGCCGTCGATGCGGCCGAACCCGACGACGATGTTCTGCGCGTAACCCCCCTGGACTTCCAGGAATTCGTCGTCGTCGAGGATGCGGGTGATCACCTCGTGCATGTCGTAGGGCTGGTTGGGCGAGTCCGGGATCAGCGTGTCCAGCTCGAGGTCCTCCTCGGTGAGGTTGTCCTCGATGGCGCCGGGCGGGTGCGGCTCGGCGTAGCGGGGCGGGTCGGTCGCGTTGTTGGGCGGCAGGTAGCTCAGCAGGTCGCGGACCCAGTCGAAGGCGTCCTGCTCACCGGAGGCGACGTAGTGCAGCGTGCCCGACTTGGCCATGTGGGTGTGGGCGCCGCCCAGCTCCTCCATGGTGACGTCCTCGCCGGTGACGGTCTTGATGACGTCGGGCCCGGTGATGAACATCTGGCTGGTCTGGTCGACCATGACCACGAAGTCGGTCAGCGCGGGGGAGTAGACGTGCCCACCGGCGGCGGCCCCCATGATCAGCGAGATCTGCGGGATGACGCCGGAGGCCAGGATGTTGTTGCGGAAGATGCGGCTGTAGAGGCCGAGCGAGACGACGCCCTCCTGGATGCGCGCCCCCGCGCCGTCGTTGATGCCGATCAGCGGGCGCCCGGTCTTGATCGCCAGCTCCTGGACCTTGACGATCTTCTCGCCGTACACCTCGCCGAGGCTGCCGCCGAACACCGTGGCGTCCTGGCTGAAGATGCACACGTCGCGGCCGTCGATGGTGCCGTAGCCGGTGATCACGCCGTCGCCGAGCGGGCGGTTGTTCTCCAGGCCGAAGTTCTTGCTCCGGTGCCGGGCCAGCGCGTCGAGCTCGACGAACGAGTCCTCGTCGAGCAGGGCGAGGATGCGCTCGCGGGCGGTCAGCTTGCCCTTGGCGTGCACCTTCTCGACGGCCTCTTCACCCACCGGGTGCAGCGACTCCTCGCGGCGCTTGTGCAGTTCGGCCAGCTTGCCCGCGGTGGTGTGGATGTCGATGGTGTGTTCGGCAGCGGGTTCCGCGGTGTGGTCGGTAACGCTCGTCATGGGAGTCGAGCTTAGCGTGGCTGGTAGCCCGTCCCTTTCATGGGCTTTAAAGGGGTTTGAAGGGCTTTGACGGTAACCTCCGCTGATGAACGCCGATCCGGCGCGCATGTCGCAACTGGGTTCCGATTCCGCCTCTGTGCTGCGGATCATCTCCCACTTCGACCGGCTCCACGAGTCGGCGGCCGACGCCGACACCGTGGTGCGCTGCGCGGCGTTGCTGGCCGAGTGCCCGGTCGGCGCGCGGTGGGCGTCGGGCACCGTGATTCGTTACGACGCGACGGGCGGCCTGGAACCGGGCGGGGATGTGCCGCCGCCGGCACCGGCGGACGAGCCGAGCGTGTGGCTGGAGCGCGACGGTCCCGGGCACGCCCTCGATCCGGTGCTGCTCGATCGGTTGGCCCACACGCTGCGCGCGGTGCCGGCGCGCGCCGGGGCGTCGGGCGAGTTGCACATCGGGGACCCGGCGCTGCTCGAAGTCGTGCTGTCCGGCAAGGAGCGCCGGGAGGATCGGGTGCGGGCGGTCCGCCTGCTCGGGCTGGACGAGAAGCGCAACATCTGCGTGCTGGCGGTGTCGGCGCACTCGCCGCCCGAGGCGCTGCGGATCATCGCCCGCCAGCTTCCGGGCTCGTCGGTGCGCTCGACCGCCATCGGGAACGCGACGGCCGTGCTGTGCCAGGGGCCCATCGACACCCGGGCGCTCTCCGACGGGCTGGAGGGCGCGATCACCACCGCGTTCCCGGGACGGCGCACCGAGGGGGCGAACCGGGGTCCCTGGGTCGGCATCGGTGCCAGCGTCGAAGCGCTGGCCGCGGCCACCTCTTGGCAGCAGGCGCTGGGCGCGCTGCGCTTCGCGTCGTCGACCGGTTACGGCAGGCGCGCCGTGGCCTACGAGCGGCTCAGCGCGCTGGAGCTGTTGGCCGACATCCCCCTGGAACGGGTGCGTCGGCAACGAGATGTGTTGCGGATCGACGAGATTGCCGCGACACCGACGGGTGCGCTCGACGTCGACACCGTGGAGGCCTTCCTCGTATTCGGGTCGCTGCGGCGCACGGCCGCCGAACTGCATCTGCATCACAGCACCGTCGCGGCGCGGCTCGCGCATGTGGGGTCGCAGATGGGGTGGGATCTCAACGATCCGATGGACCGGTTCACGGCCACGCTGGTGCTCATGATCCGGCGGATCGCGCTGTCCTCGACCGAACTCGACGAACCGGAACAGGCCTGACCGACGATCGTCGGGCGGATCGGCGAATACGGGCGACGGCTGGCGGATGACCGCGGGCCGGCGGATTCGTGATGATGACCGCATGGCGATCATCGACCCCAACCGGACCTGGGAACCGCTGGAGAGGCGGTTGGCCCAAACCACCAACGAGCGGCACCGGGCGGTGCTGAGCGTGGTGATCGAACATATGAAGGCCGAGGCCGCACCGGATTTGGAGCGGTTGATGGCGACGCTGAGCCCCGATCCCGCCTACCACTTTTGGCACGGGGCCCAGGATGTGGGCGCGAAAACCACCGACGGGGTGCGCAGCTACTACGTCGACTTCCTGGCGACCCGCACCAACATTCTCGAGTTCGAGGTGCAGCGGCTCGTCGTCGACGACGACTGCCTGGTGACCGAGGGTCTGCTCAAGCAGCTCTACCCGGCGGCGGAGCTGACGCGCATCCTCGGGATGCCGGTCGACGACCCCGACGGGGATTACCTGGTGGTGTTCCGGCAGCTGCTGCTGTGGCCAATCGACAAGAGCGGCAAGATCATTGGTGAGGACTCCTACAACCCCGGTGTGGTCAGCGTGACCAAGCTGTCCCGCGACGAGCTGCCGCAGGAGTACCTGGACCTCGTGCACGCGTCGGCCTGAGATGGCCGCCGACATCGCGACGATGCTCCTCGATCGCCTCGGTGACGAACACGTCGGGCTGCGCACCCGCGACCGCGACTGGACGTGGGACGAGGTGGTCCGCGAATCCGCCGCGCGCGCCGCGCTGGCCCGATCGATGCGCCGTGACGGCCCGTTTCACATCGGGGTGCTGCTGGACAACGTGCCCGACTTCGTCTTCTGGCTCGGCGGCGCGGCGCTGGCGGGGGCGACCGTGGTGGGTATCAACCCGACCCGCGGCGCCGCCGAGCTGGCCGAAGAGATCCGGCACACCGATTGCCAGCTGATCGTCACCGACGCCGCGGGCGCGGAGCGACTGCGCGGGCTCGGCCTGGAACTGGCGGCGGACCGTTTTCTGCAGGTCGACGACCCCGGCTACCGCGAGCGCGTGGACGCCCACCGCGGCCAACCCGACGTCGCGGCCGGGGTCGGCCCGGAGTCGTTGTTCCTGCTGCTGTTCACCTCGGGGACGACGGGCGCGTCGAAGGCGGTCAAATGCAGCCAGGGGCGGCTGGCCTTAATCGCGCACACGGCCACCGAGAAGTTCGGGCATGTCCGCGACGACGTCGACTACTGCTGCATGCCGCTGTTCCACGGCAACGCGATCATGGCGCTGTGGGCGCCGGCGCTGGCCAACGGCGCCACGGTGTGCCTGACGCCGGTGTTCTCGGCGTCCCGGTTCCTGCCCGACGTGCGCTACTTCGGCGCGACGTTCTTCACCTACGTGGGCAAGGCGCTCGCCTATCTGATGGCCACACCCGAGCGGCCCGACGACGCCGACAACGCGCTGGTCCGCGGCTTCGGCACCGAGGCGTCACCGGACGACCAGGCGCAGTTCCGGCGCCGCTTCGGCGCGGAGCTGCTGGAGGGCTACGGCTCGAGCGAGGGTGGCGGCGCCGTCGCGCACGCCCCGGACGCACCGCCGGGGGCGCTGGGCCGGCCGGCCCACCCCGGTGTCGCGGTGGTCGATCCGCAGACGCTGACCGACTGCCCGCCCGCGCTCCTCGACGAGCACAGCCGGGTGCTCAACCCCGACGAGGCCGTGGGCGAAATCGTCGACAAGGCCGGCACCCGGACGTTCGAGGGCTACTACAAAAACGACGACGCCGACGCCGAGCGGATCCGCAACGGCTGGTATTGGACCGGCGACCTCGGGTACCGGGACGAGGCGGGGTTCCTGTACTTCGCCGGCCGCCGCGGCGACTGGATCCGGGTCGACGGCGAGAACACGTCCGCGCTGACCATCGAGCGCGTGCTGCGCCGGCACCCGGACGTGGTGGCGGCCGGGGTCTACGCGGTGCCCGATCCGCGCTCGGGCGATCAGGTGATGGCGGCCCTCGAGGTGGCCGATCCCGAGAGTTTCGACGCCGCCGGGTTCGCCGCCTACCTGTCCGCCCAGCAAGATTTGGGCAGCAAGGGCGCTCCCCGGTTCCTGCGGCTGTCGACGAGCCTGCCCGTCACCGGCTCCAACAAGGTGCTCAAGCGCGTGCTGCAACGACAGCGCTGGCATACCGACGAACCGGTGTATCGGTGGGCCGGGCGGGGAGCGCCCGCGTACCACCGGATGAGCGCCGACGAAAAGCGCTCGCTCGACGCGGAATTCGCGTCGCACGGCCGGCAGCGCTACCTGTGAACGCGGCGAGGTAGTCTCCGCTGATGGACGCCCGCCTCTTGGGACCCGCGGACTGGACGGCCGAATGCGACGTACTGGTCGCGGGATCGGGCGGCGGCGGCGTGACCGGCGCGTACACCGCGGCGCGCGAAGGCCTCAACGTGCTCCTGGTCGAGGCCACCGCGAAATTCGGTGGCACCACGGCGTATTCCGGCGGTGGCGGCGTGTGGTTCCCGTGCAATCCGGTGCTGCTGCGCGCCGGCACCGACGACACCATCGAGGACGCGCTCACCTACTACCGCGCCGTGGTCGGCGATCGCACCCCGCGCGAGCTGCAGGAAACCTACGTCCGCTGCGGCGCGCCGCTGATCGAGTACCTGGAGGCCGACCCGAACCTGAAGTTCGTGCCGCTGCCGTGGCCCGACTACTACGGCAAGGCGCCCAAGGCGCGCCTCGACGGCCAGCGCCACATCGCGGCCAAGCCGCTGGCGGTGGCCGCCGCCCCCGAGTTCCGCGACGCGATCCGCGGGCCGCTGGACACCGACCGGCTCGGCGCCGAACCGCCGTCGGACTACTACGTCGGGGGCCGCGCGCTGATCGCCCGCTTCCTCAAGGCCATCGGCGAGTACCCGGGCGCGTCGCTGCAGCGCGACACCGCGCTGGTCGACCTCGTGGTAGACGACGGCCGGGTCACCGGCGCGATCGTCGAGACCGGCGGGCAGCGCCGCGCCGTCCGCGCCCGCCGGGGCGTGCTGCTGGCCGCCGGCGGCTTCGAGGGCAACGACGAGCTCCGGCGGAAGTACGGGGTGCCGGGCAGCGCGCGAGACACCATGGGGGGCCCGGGAAGTCGCGGTCTGGCGCTGCAGGCCGGCATCGCCGCGGGCGCGGACACCGACCTGCTGGACCAGGCCTGGTGGTCGCCGGGCATGACCCACCCCGACGGCCGGTCCGCCTTCGCGCTGTGGTTCACCGGCGGCATCTTCGTCAACCAGGACGGCGACCGGTTCGTCAACGAGTCCCGGGCCTACGACCGGGCCGGCCGCGAGATCATCGCGCAACTGCAGGACGGCTCAATCACGTTGCCGTACTGGATGATCTACGACGACTCCGAGGGCGAGGTGCCGCCGGTCAAGGCGGCCAACGTCTCCATCGTCGAGACCGAGAAGTACGTCGCCGCCGGCCTGTGGCACTCCGCGGACACCCTCGAGGAGCTGGCCGCCAAGATCGGGGTGCCGGGCGAGCGGCTGGCGGCAACGGTGAAGCGGTTCAACGGTTTTGCCGCCTCCGGCGTCGACGAGGACTTCGGCCGCGGCGACGAGGCGTTCGATCGCGCGTTCTCGGCGGGCGCCTCGCCGCTGGTGCCCATCGACTCGCCGCCCTATCACGCCGCGGCGTTCGGCATCTCGGACCTGGGCACCAAAGGCGGCCTGCGCACCGACGCCGCGGCGCGGGTGCTCGACACGTCCGGCCACCCGATTCCGGGCCTGTACGCGGCGGGCAACACCATGGCCGCGCCCAGCGGCACCGCGTATCCCGGTGGGGGCAACCCGATCGGAACCAGCATGCTGTTCAGCCACCTGGCCGTCCTGGACATGCGCGACCGTCGGTCCTGAGTTCTAGGCTGGGTCCGGTGACAGACCGAGATCAACTTCGAGCACCACTGGACGCCGCCGCGCTGCGCGCCGAGTTGATCGGCACCGGGCTGGGCTGGCGTCAACTCGACGTCGTCGAGCAGACCGGATCCACCAACGCCGACCTGCTGGCGCGGGCGGCGTCGGGCGACGACGTCGCCGGCGCCGTGCTGATCGCCGAGCACCAGACCGCCGGCCGCGGGCGGCACGGCCGCGGCTGGTCGGCCACCCCACGCGCCCAGATCACCATGTCGGTCGGCGTCAGCGTCGTCGACGTCCCCAGCACCGGGTGGGGCTGGCTGCCGCTGGCCACCGGGGTGGCGGTCGTCGACACCGCCGCGCCGCTGCTGGAGGGGTCCGGGGTCCGGGTGGGGCTCAAATGGCCCAACGACGTGCTGGCCGGGCCGGGCGATTCGCCGGGCAAGCTGGCCGGGATTCTCGCCGAGGTGGCAAAGCCGGTGGTGGTTATCGGCTTGGGGCTCAACGTGACTCAGTCCGCCGAGGAGATCGACGGCCCCGGCGCGACGTCGCTGCTCGATCTCGGCGTGGCCGAACCCGACCGCACGCGGTTGGTGTCGGACCTGCTGCGGGAGCTGGGGCGGCGCATCGTGGCCTGGCGCGCCGCCCGCGGCGCCGACTGGGCGCTGGCCGCCGACTACCGGGCGCGCAGCCTGACCCTCGGCAACCGGGTGCGCGCGCACCTGCCCGGCGGCAAGCAGATCGACGGCACCGCGACCGCCATCGACGACCAGGGCAGGTTGTGCCTGGACAGTGGCGGGCAGACCGCCGTCGTCGCGGCCGGCGATGTGGTGCATTTGCGCTAGTTCGGCCCCGCGCGCGGCTAAGGTCGGCGGGCATGGGCTATCCGGACAATGTGCTGGCCGCCGGCGAGCACGTCATCGTGCATCGGCACCCGCACTGGAAGCGGTTGATCTGGCCGGTGCTGGTTCTCATCGTGGTGACCGGGCTGGCGGCGTTCGGCTCGGGATACCTCAACTCGACGCACTGGGAGCAGCTCGCCAAGAACATCATCCACGGCGTCATCTGGGGGATCTGGCTGGTGATCGTCGGGTGGCTGACGTTGTGGCCCTTCGGAAGCTGGCTGACGACCCATTTCGTGGTGACGAACCGGCGGGTGATGTTCCGGCACGGGGTGTTGACGCGCACCGGGATCGACATCCCGCTGGCCCGGATCAACAGCGTGGAATTCCGCGACCGGATCACCGAGCGAATGTTTCGCACCGGGACGCTGATCATCGAATCGGCGTCACAGGATCCGTTGGAGTTCTACGACATTCCGCGGCTGCGCGAGGTGCACGCGCTGCTGTATCACGAAGTCTTCGACACCCTCGGTTCCGAGGAATCGCCGAGCTGACCCAGGCGGCCGGCCCGATTGCGCCAGGCGCGCAGCAGGGTGACGTTTCCGCCCTCGATCTCGTCTTCGAAGATCTCGGCAATACCGCCGGCGGTGAGGGCGGATTCCAGGGCCTTGTCGGGGGTGCGGGCAAACTGGTCCGGAAATACCCAACGGCGGAACGCCCAGAAGCGGAACGCCATCTGCAGCAGGTTTCCGATGATGTAGGCCGAGATGAAGTCGGCGAGGTTTTCCACCGCCAGCGACACCGTCGGCACGCGCAGTTGCAGCACGTAGCTGGAGAACCACAGCGGCGCCATGGACAGCAGCACCCCCACGCCGCTGAACGCGAAGAACAGCAGGGCCTCGTGGTGGCGCTCGCGGCCGCCGCGGTTGCGGAAGCTCCATTCCCGGTTCAGCACGTAGGACGCGATGACCGCCACGATCCCGGCGATCACCTTCGCGGTGACCGGTTTGGGTTCAAGAATTGTCAGCTTGAGCGTGTAGAAAATCGCCGAGTCGATGACGAACGTGGTGCCGCCGACAATGGCGAATTTGATCAGTTCGTGGTGGCGTAGCAAATAGGGCTGCAAAACCCTTGGCAGACGCGCGATCGTGGCTTCGGCGAAGGACACAACACGTCAGTGTACGGACGGACACAAATTCGACGCAAAATCGTACATAACAATTCAGTGTCAGCGCCGGTCACACGCCTTGGCGGCGGTGTGCGCGGCCGTGACACGATGATGGCCGTGCCGAGTACACGCCCCCCGGGCGCAGCCCCCCTCGAAACGCGCCCCCCGGCCGCCCGAGCCGTTCCCCGGGTCATCCCCGTCGTCGCGATGGTCGGAGGCGGTCAGCTCGCCCGGATGACCCACCAGGCGGCGATCGCCCTGGGGCAGACGCTGCGGGTGCTGGCCACCGACGCCGACGAATCGGCCGCGCTGGTCGCCCCCGACGTGGTGATCGGTTCGCACACCGATCTCGAGGACCTACGCCGGGTGGCCGAGGGTGCCGACGTGCTGACGTTCGACCACGAGCACGTGCCGACCGAACTGCTGGACAAGCTCGTCGCCGAGGGCATCAACGTGGCGCCACCGCCGCAGGCGCTGGTGCACGCGCAGGACAAGCTCGTGATGCGGCGGCGGTTGGAGGCCCTCGGCGTGCCGGTGCCCCGCTACGCCGAGATCCGCAGCGTCGACGAACTCGACGAGTTCGCGCGGGGGATCGCCGGGCCCGTGGTGGTCAAGGCGATCCGCGGCGGTTACGACGGGCGTGGGGTGCGGATGGCCCGCGACCCGGTGCACGCTCGCGAGATCGCGGCCGCCTTCCTGGCCGACGGCGTGCCGGTGATGGCCGAGGAGCAGGTGAACCTGCGCCGCGAGCTCTCCGCGCTGGTGGCCCGGTCGCCGTTCGGGCAGGGGGCGGCGTGGCCGGTCGTCGAGACCGTGCAGCGCGACGGGATCTGCGTGCAGGTGATCGCCCCCGCGCCGGACCTGCCCGGCGACGTCTCCGCCGAGGCGCAGCGGCTGGCGTTGCGGCTCGCCGGCGAACTCGGGGTGGTCGGCGTGCTCGCGGTCGAGCTGTTCGAGACCGGTGACGGGTCGCTGCTCGTCAACGAGCTGGCGATGCGGCCGCACAACTCGGGGCACTGGACCATGGACGGGTCGCGCACCAGCCAGTTCGAGCAGCATCTGCGCGCGGTGCTCGACTACCCGCTCGGCGACACCGACGCGCTGGCGCCGGTGACCGTGATGGCCAACGTGCTGGGCGCCGCGACGCCCCCGCAGATGAGCGTCGACGAGCGGCTGCACCACCTGTTCGCGCGGATGCCCGACGCGCGGGTGCACCTGTACGGCAAGCAGGAGCGCCCGGGCCGCAAGGTCGGCCACATCAACTTCGTCGGCCTGGACCCGGCCCGCGAAAGCGTGGCGAAGCTGCGGGAACGCGCCGACCTGGCGGCACACTGGTTGTCACACGGGCAGTGGACGGACGGATGGGATCCACACGCCGGCGACGATGCGGAGCGCAGTCGATGAGGAGGAGCGGCGCAAATGACCATGACCATGAGTGAGCAGCAGGCTCGCGTCGGCGTGATCATGGGCAGCGACAGCGACTGGTCGGTGATGCAGGACGCCGCGGCGGCGCTGGCCGAGTTCGACGTGCCGGCCGAGGTCCGGGTCGTCTCGGCGCACCGCACCCCGCAGGTGATGTTCGACTACGCCCGCGACGCGGCCGGGCGCGGCATCGAGGTGATCATCGCCGGCGCCGGCGGGGCGGCGCACCTGCCCGGCATGGTCGCGTCCGCGACGCCGCTGCCGGTGATCGGCGTGCCGGTGCCGCTCGCGAGGCTCGACGGCCTGGACTCGTTGCTGTCGATCGTGCAGATGCCCGCCGGTGTCCCGGTGGCCACGGTCTCCATCGGGGGCGCCCGCAACGCCGGCCTGCTCGCCGTGCGCATCCTCGGATCGTCGGATCCGGCGCTGCGTGCCCGGATCGTCGACTTCCAGCAGCAGCTGGCCGAGACCGTGCGGGCCAAGGATGAGGCGCTGCAGCAGCGCCGGGGTAAAGTTACCGACTAGTAGCTTGGCGACGAGGCGCGCCGCGCCCGCGCAGGAGTCGGGCGGTTCGGCAGGGCGCCACAGGAGAGCGTAGGAGGCTCGAGATGGCTGGATGGGCCGGAAATCCCACCTTTGATCTGTTCCAGTTGCCCGAGGAACACACCGAATTGCGGGCGGCGATCCGCGCGCTGGCGGAAAAGGAAATCGCCCCGCACGCCGCCGACGTCGACGAGAACTCGCGCTTCCCGCAGGAGGCGCTGGAGGCCCTGAACGCGTCGGGCTTCAACGCCGTGCACGTGCCCGAGGAGTACGGCGGGCAGGGCGCCGACTCGGTGGCCGCGTGCATCGTCATCGAAGAGGTCGCCCGCGTGGACGCCTCGGCGTCGCTGATTCCCGCGGTCAACAAGCTCGGCACGATGGGGCTGATCCTGCGCGGCTCCGACGAGCTGAAAAAGCAGGTGCTGCCCTCGATCGCGGACGGCTCGGCGATGGCGTCCTACGCGTTGTCCGAGCGCGAGGCCGGCAGCGACGCCGGATCCATGCGGACCCGGGCCAAGGCCGACGGGGACGACTGGATCCTCAACGGCGCCAAATGCTGGATCACCAACGGCGGCAAGTCCAGCTGGTACACGGTGATGGCGGTGACCGATCCGGACAAGGGCGCCAATGGGATTTCGTCGTTCATGGTGCACAAGGACGACGAGGGATTCAGCGTCGGGCCCAAAGAAAAGAAGCTGGGTATCAAGGGTTCGCCGACCACCGAGCTGTACTTCGAGAACTGCCGGATCCCCGGCGACCGGATCATCGGCGAGCCGGGCACCGGTTTCAAGACGGCGCTGGCGACGCTGGACCACACCCGGCCCACCATCGGCGCGCAGGCGGTCGGCATCGCCCAGGGCGCGCTGGACGCGGCCATCGCCTACACCAAGGACCGCAAGCAGTTCGGCCGCCCGGTCAGCGACAACCAGGGCGTGCAGTTCATGCTCGCCGACATGGCGATGAAGGTGGAGTCCGCCCGGCTGATGGTGTACCACGCCGCCGCCCGCGCCGAGCGCGGCGAATCGCACCTGGGCTTCATCTCGGCGGCGTCGAAGTGCCTGGCGTCTGACGTCGCGATGGAGGTCACCACGGACGCGGTGCAGCTCTTCGGCGGCGCCGGCTACACCGTCGATTTCCCCGTCGAGCGGATGATGCGTGACGCCAAGATCACCCAGATCTATGAGGGCACCAATCAGATTCAGCGCGTGGTGATGTCGCGGGCGCTGCTGCGCTGATTCGTTCCGCGGGTCCGTTGGGAAAACCCCGCCCGCACCGCATAGGATCTCCACGGCGCGTGACGTCCAAGCCGACGGTCGGTAAACAGGCACCGGCAATCCCGTCCGACCACCGCCAACGAGCAAGGGTCTTATCGCGGCCAGGGGGTCTGCAAGTGCAGAACGTGACTTCCCACACCCGTCCACAGATGGCCGGGAATTGATTCCGGCACGTGCTCCGGTCACGCCGACGGCGAGTTGGCAATCCTTGTCGTTGCTCTTGGTCGAGGACGACCGCGCCGACGCGGTGCTCGTGGAAGACCTGATCTCCGACGCGGCCGCCGACATCCGGGTGGTGTGGGCCAAGTCGATGGCGGACGCCGAACGCGAGCTGGAATCCGCCCGCCCCGATTGCGTGCTGCTGGATCTGCACCTGCCCGACGCCAGCGGGATCGACGCGTTGGACCGCGTCGCCAAGCTGGACGCCACCGTGCCGATCGTCGTGCTGACCGGGCTCAACGACGAGTATTTCGGGGCGTCGGCAGTCGCCGCCGGCGCCCAGGACTACCTGGTCAAGGGCCGCGTCGAGCCGGAAATGCTGCGCCGCGCGCTGCTGTACGCGATCGAGCGCAAGCGCGCCGAGCTGATCGCCGCCGACCTGCACGCGACCCAGCTGCGGGCCCGGGAGAACGCGCTGCTGGAACGCGGACTGCTGCCCTCCCCGCTGCTGCTGGACGACCCGGGCGTCGACATCGTCGCCCGCTACCGCCCCAGCCGCGAAGGCGCTTTGCTCTGCGGCGACTTCTACGACGTCGTCCAGACGCCCGACCGGATCGTGCACGTCCTGATCGGCGACGTCGCCGGGCACGGCCCGCACGAGGCGGCCCTGGGCGCGGCGCTGCGGATCGCGTTTCGCACGCTCACCTTCGCCGGCGTGCACGGCGTCGACCTGATGCGCCAGCTCGAGCGGGTGCTGTATTCGGAACGCACCGGCACCGGCATCTTCGCGACCGTGCTCAGCCTCGAGATCTGCCCGGAGCGCCCGGAGGTCAGCGTCATCCGCGCCGGGCATCCGGGGATGTTGCTGCAGGGCGGCGGCGCGGTCCAGTGGGTGGAGCCGCCGGGCGGCCCGGCGCTGGGCCTGCGCGCCGACGGCTGGCCGCGCCACGAGCTGGAGCTGCCCGCCGGCCACGGCCTGCTGTTGCTGACCGACGGTCTCTACGAAGGCTATTCGGGGCAGGGGACCGAGCGGCTCGGCGAGGACGGCCTGCTCGAGCTGGCCCGCTCGCACGCCAACCGACCCGGCCCGGCGTTCGTCGACGCCCTCATCGACGGCGCCCAGGAACTCGCCGAGCCGCGCGGCGGCCTCACCGACGACATCGCCGTGCTCCGCATCGAGAGGACCACCACGTGACGGCACCGGCTCCGCTTCGGCTCGCGCAGCTCACCGTGCGGGGGTGGCTGGCCCTCGTCCTGTGGATCATGGGTGCGACGGTGCTCCTCGGCGCGGTCGTCGGCGGGGTGCTGCTGGACCGCACCGACCAGGTGTCGCGCCAGGTGGGCGAGGACATCCAGCCGGCGCGCGTCGCCGCGACGCATTTGCAGGCGGCCCTGCGGGACCAGGAAACGGGCGTGCGCGGTTACCTGATCACCGCCGACCGGCAGTTCCTCGCGCCGTATTACGACGGGCAACGCGCCGAACGGGCCGCCGCCGACGAGATTCGCCGGCTGGTGGGCGGGCGCGCGGAGCTGATCGCCGACCTGGAGGCGGTCGAAACCGCCGCCGCGGACTGGCGCACCAGCTACGCCGAACCCGTCATCGCGGCCGTGACCCCCAAGGTTCCCAGCGTCGTCAGCACCTCGATGGCCGACCTCGGCAAAGCCAAATTCGACCGTCTGCGAGTGCTTTTCGACACGCAGAACACGCACCTGGCCGACGCGGCGGCCAGCGCCGTCGACGAGCTCAACGACATCAACGGCTGGCGCGACTGGGTGCTGGGCGCGATGGTGCTGATCGTTTTGGGCGCGGCCGTGCTGTTGGGGTTGCTGAGTCGCGCGGCGATCACCCGGCCGATCGCGAGCCTGGCCGCGGCCTGCCGCCGGATCACCCAGGGCAACTTCGACGAAGTGATCTCGGCGCCCAAGCGGCCCAAGGACATTCGCAACATGGCCATCGACGTCGAGAACATGCGCAAGCGCATGGTCGAAGAGCTCGACGTGTCCCGTTCGGCCCAAACCCTGCTCGATGAGCAGACCGCCGAATTGCGCCGGTCCAACACCGAACTCGAGCAGTTCGCCTATGTCGCCTCGCACGATCTGCAGGAGCCGCTGCGCAAGGTGGCCTCCTTCTGTCAGCTGCTCGAGAAACGCTACGCCGACAAGCTCGACGAACGCGGCATCGAATACATCGGGTTCGCGGTCGACGGCGCCAAACGCATGCAGGCGCTGATCAACGACCTGCTCACCTTCTCCCGGGTCGGCCGGCTGGGCACCACGGAGACCGAGGTGCAGCTCGACGCGACGCTCGACGCCGGCCTGGGCAACCTGGCCGTCGCGATCGAGGAGACCGAAGCCCAGATCGTGCGCCCGACGGAGCCGCTGCCGGAGATCGTGGGGGATCCGACGCTGCTGACGATGCTGTGGCAGAACCTGATCGGCAACGCGATCAAGTTCCGGCACAAGGATCGCCCGCCCCGCGTCGTCATCGAATGCGCACCCGGCGAGGGCACCCACGACGGCGAATGGTTGTTCAGCGTGTCGGACAACGGCATCGGCATCCCGGAGGAATTCTCCGACAAGGTCTTCGTCATCTTCCAGCGGCTGCACGGCCGGGAGGTGTATGCGGGAACCGGCGTGGGCCTCGCGTTGGTCAAGAAGATCGTCGAGCACCACGGCGGCACCGTGCGGATCGACACGTCCTACACCGAGGGGACGCGATTCGAATTCACGTTACCCATGCCCGGGCCCGTCGAGGAAGAGGACTCAGTCGCTTTGGAAGGAGCGCATCAGTGACACCCGAAGGAAGAGCGATCGACATCCTGCTGGTCGAAGACGACCCGGGGGACGAGCTGATCACGCGAGAAGCGTTCGAGCACAACAAACTCAAGAACCGGCTGCACGTCGCGCACGACGGGGAGGAGGGACTCAACTACCTGTACCGGCGCGGCGAGTTCGCCGACGCGCCGCGGCCCGACCTGATCCTGCTGGATTTGAACCTGCCCAAATACGACGGCCGCCAGCTTTTGGAGAAGATCAAGTCCGACCCCGAGCTGGCCCAGATCCCGGTCGTCGTGCTGACCACCTCCTCGGCCGAGGAGGACATCCTCAAGAGCTACAAGCTGCACGCCAACGCCTACGTCACCAAACCCGTCGACCTGGACCAGTTCATGAAGGCGGTCCGGCAGATCGACGAGTTCTTCGTTCAGGTGGTGCGGCTACCGACCGCCTGAACGAGGCTGAGGCGCAACCGAATCGGGCTACCCGGATTCCGAGTGCCGCCGCGCGAACCAGGTGATCAGCCGCCCGAGGACGATCAGCAGGAACACGAACACGATCAGCAGGAACGCGGCGTCGTAGGACAGGTCGCGGGCCGCCTTCGACGGCAGGTTGTAGAACGTCCAGATCGGGTAGGTCAGGTAGCCCACCGGTGAGTCGGTGAGCTTGCCGGTCGGGGCCGAGTTCGACCAGCCCGCCGTGTACAGCATCGGCGCCGTCTCGCCCACCGCCAGCGCGAGCGCCACCAGCAGCCCGGTGACGATGCCGGGGATCGCCGACTTGAGCACGATCTTGCGCAGGGTCCAGCCGAGCGGCAACCCGAGCGCTTCGGCCCCCTCCCGGTAGGCCGTGGGCACCTGCGCCAGCGCGGACTCGGTGGCCTTGGCGATGTACGGAATGCTCATCGCCGAGAGCGTCAGCACCCCGGCCGCCAGGGAGAAGCCCCAGTGGAATTTCACCACCAGGGCCAGGTAGCCGACGTAGCCGAGCACGATCGACGGGATGCCGGACAGGATCTCGTAGGCGCCGCGCAGGATGGAACGCGTTCTGCCGCCGGCGAATTCGGAGAGATAGATCCCGGTCAGCACGCTGACGGTGCCCCCGACCAGCATGACGCCGACGCCGATGACCACGGTGCCGATGATGGCGTTGCGCAGCCCGCCGCCGTTGCCGCGGGTGTTCTCGGTGAGCACGCTCCATTTGAAGACCGGCAGGGCGCGCCCGACGACCTCGACCAGCATCCACAGCGTCGGCACGACCACCACCGCCAGGCAGCACACGCAGCCGATCCAGAACAGCGCGTTGACGATCTTGCGTCGGGTACCGACCATGTCAGACACCCCGTCCCACCGGCAGCGCCGTGCCCGACACCCGGCGCACCATCGCGCGGGCCGCGACGTTCGTGAGCAACGTGATCACCATCAACACCAGGGACACCTCGGCGAGGGTCTTCACGGCGAAGTCGGTGAAGTCCGTCATCGCCGAATCCAGCTGCGACACAACGGTGGCCGCGATGGTGGTCATCGTCGCGTAGATGTTGGCGGGTATCGCGCCCAACACCGCACCCGACACCATGGCGACGGCCATCGTCTCTCCCAACGCGCGGCCGAGCCCGAGCACCACCGCTCCGACGATGCCGCTCGACACCCACGGCAGGGTGACCCGCCGCGCGCACTCCCAGTCGGTCATCCCCAGCGCGACCGCGCCCTCGCGGGGCAGCACCGGCACCTGGCGGATCAGGTCGCGGGTGGTGCTGGCGATGATGGGAATGACCATCACCGCGAGCACCAGCCCGGACACCAACAGGCCCTCCCCGTTGCCGGTGTTGCCGCGCAAGTAGCTGAGCACCGGCACGTCGGGCGCGTTGCGGGCGATCACCGGGGCCACGTAGTGGGCGATGAACGGCCCGAATGTCATTGCGCCCCAAAGGCCGACGATGACGCTGGGGATTCCGGCGAGCAATTCGAGCACCATCCCGATGGCCGACGCGAGACGCTTCGGCAACCGCTCCACGATCACCAGCGCCGCCCCGATCGACACCGGCACCGCGATGACCAGGGCGATCGCCGAGGTCGCCAGGGTGCCCACGATCAGCGGCAGCGCCCCGTAGTAGGCGCCGACGGGATGGCGGACGCCGCGGGTGACGACGGCGTCGCCGTAGGTGTTGCCGGGGTTCCACTCGGTGGCGGTGAAAAAGTGCAGCCCGTTGACCCTGATCGCGGGCAGCGCCTCGAGAAGCAGGGTCGCGAGGACGAACACGAGCGCGAGCAGCGGAACCACCGCGCCCGCCGCACCCAGGGAACGGATGGCCAGGCCCGGGCGGCGCGCGCCGCGGATCCGCGCCCGCGCGCCGCCCATCGCGATGTCGGTCACCAAACCCCTACTGGCCGCTGATCTTGGCGATCTGGGCGTCCGACAGCTTCGCCACGTCGGCCGGCAGCGGCTGGAAGTGAACCTTGTCCAGGAACGAGGCGTTGTTGCCGTCGCTGATCGCCCAGTGCAGGAAGGCCTGCAGGGTCTGGGCGGTGGCGGCGTCCTTCTGACCGCTGTTGACGATGGCGTACTCGTAGTTGACGATCGGATAGCCGTCCGGCGCCGGGCCGTTGATCAGCGAGATCGCTTGGTTCGCCGGGGTTTTCGAGGCGAATCCGGCGGCCGCGGCCTGAATGCTCTTGGCGTCGGGCAGCAGGTACTTGTCGGAGGCGTTGGCCAGCTGCGCCTCGCCGAGCCCCTTGCCCTGCGCTTGGTCGAGGAAGCTGATGCCGATGTAGGCCACGCAGCCCGGGGTGTCCGCGCAGCCGGTCACCATGCCGCCGTTGCCGTTCTCCCCGAGCGCGCCGGGCACCGTCGGGAAGGCGACGGTGGTGCCGAAGCCGGGCGATTTGCCCCAGCCGTCGGGGTCCTGCTTGGACAGGTACTGGGTGAACAGGAAGGTGTCACCGGAGCCGTCGGAGCGGTGCAGCGGAACCACCGGTGTGGCAGGCAGATTCACGCCGGGGTTCAGCCCGGCGATCTGCGGGTCGTTCCAGGTCTTGACGGAGCCGTTGTACATGCCGGCCAGCACCTTGCCGTTGAGCTTGATGTGTTCGGTGACACCGGGCAGGTTGTAGTTGACCTGCTGCGCGGAAATGGCCAGCGCGATGTTCATCAGTCCCTTGTGCGCGGCCATGTCGCCCTCGGACAGGTAGGCGTCGGAGGCGCCGATCGCGACCGCCCCGGCCGCGGCCTGGGAGATCCCGGTCCCGGAGCCGGTGCCCTGGGTGGTGATCGTGACGTTCGAGTACTTGTCGTGATAGGCGGGGCCCCACAGGTTGAACAGCGGGTAGAGCAGCGTGCTGCCGGTCTCCGACAACGTCACCGGCGATGACGCCGGCGTCGTCGCGACCGGGCCGCCGCCGCCCTGACTCGGCGCACCGGTCTGCGAGTTCGAACCACACGCAGCCGCGGCGAAAACCAGGGGCGCGGTCGCGGCCATCGCCAGCAACCTACTCATACGAACTTTCACGGCCTTCTCCCTTTCTCTTTCCCTTTAGGTCCCTTGCGTCCCTTTGCTTTTCTGCGTTCATCCGCCGATCTTGGCGATCTGGGCGTCCGACAGCGTCACCACCTCGGCCGGCAGCGGCTGGAAGTGAACCCTGTCCAGAAACGACGGGCCGTTGCCCTCGGTGATCGCCCAGTGCAGGAACGCCTGCAGCGTTTGGGCGGTGGCGTCGTCGCGCTGGTCCGCGTTGACGATCGCGTACTCGTAGTTGACGATCGGGTACCCATCCGTGGCGGGGCCGTTGATCAGCGAGATCGCCTGGTTCGCCGGGGTTTTCGAGGCGACGCCGGCGGCCGCGGCCTGAATGCTCTTGGCGTTGGGCAGCAGGTATTTGCCGGAGGCGTTGCCCAGCTTGGCCTCGCCGAGGCCGTGCTGGTCGGCCTCGTCGAGCGAGCCGATGCTGGTGTAGGCCACACACCCCGGGTTCGCGGCGCAGCCGGTCACCATGGCGCCGTCGCCGTTCTCGCCCAGCGCTTCGGGCACGGCCGGGAAGGAGACGGTGGTGCCGAACCCGGGTGAGCGGCCCCAGCCGTCGGGGTCCTGCTTGGACAGGTACTGGGTGAACTGAAACGTGCTGCCGGACCCGTCGGAGCGGTGCAGCGGCACCACCGGGGTCGCGGGGAGCTGCAGGCCGGGGTTGATGCCGGCGATCTGCGGGTCGTTCCAGGTCTTGATCGTGCCCCGGTACATGCCGGCCAGCACCTTGCCGTTGAGCTTGAGGTGCTGATGCACCCCGGGCAGGTTGTAGTTGACCTGCTGCGCCGAGATGGCCAGCGCGATGTTCATCAGCCCCTTGTGCGCGGCCATGTCGCCCGCGGACAGGTAGGCGTCGGAGGCGCCGATGACGACCGCCCCGGCGGCGGCCTGGGAGATCCCGGCGCCCGAGCCGCTGCCCTGTGTGGTGATGGTGACGTTCGGGTGCTTGGCGCGGTAGGCGGCGCCCCACTCGCTGAACAGCGGGTAGAGCAGCGTGCTGCCGGTCTCGGAGAGCTCGATCGTGGACGTCGCCGGGGCGGTGGCGACGCTGCCGGCTGCCGGCCCGGTGCTCGGCGCCCCCCGCGTGGCGTGCGCACCGCAAGCCGCGATCCCGAGGACCGGCGGCGCGATGGCCACCAGACCCAGCAGCGTACCCAGACGACTCTTCACGTCCCCGCTTCCTCTTCCCGGCGAGACCCTTTCCCGCTATTGGCTTTCCGCGACCCCGGCCGTCTGCGAGGAGCCCCGATCCGAGCCCTGTGCCGGCCGGAACGGCGCGAAGTAGCGGACGG
The DNA here is from genome assembly GCF_035918355.1 of Mycobacterium sp. 3-98. NCBI lineage: Bacteria > Bacillati > Actinomycetota > Actinomycetes > Mycobacteriales > Mycobacteriaceae > Mycobacterium > Mycobacterium sp. 3-98. The sequence continues at coordinate 1,559,142 of NZ_CP142360.1, forward strand.
TCTCCTCGTGCTGCGGCGACAGGAACAACTGCTTGGTCGGCCCCTCCTCGACCAGCCTGCCCTCGAAAAAGAAGGCGGTCCGGTCGCCGGTGCGGGCGGCCTGCGCGAGATCGTGGGTGACCATGATCACGGTCAGCCGGTCGGCGAGGGAGCGGATGAGTCCCTCGATCTTCTCGGTGGTGGTCGGGTCCAGCGACGAGGTGGGCTCGTCGAGCAACAGCACGTCCGGGTTGACCGCGAGCGCGCGGGCCAGGCACAACAACTGCTGCTGGCCACCGGAGAGCCGGAACGGCGAATCCCCGAGGCGATCCTTGACCGCGTCCCAGAGGCCGACCTCGGTGAGCCGGGCCTCGGCGACAGTTTTGAATTGCTTGCGCGGCGCCATTTTGTGCGCGCGCACGCCGGCCACCACGTTGTCCATGATCGACATCGGGAACGGGTTGGGACGCTGGAACAGCATGCCCACGCTGCGGCGGAACTCCATCAGGTCGCGGTCGGCGAAGATGGTGCGCCCGCCCAACAGGACGTCACCGCTGTGCCGGAATCCGGAGACCTTGTCGTTCATCCGGTTCAGGGTGCGCAGGAAGGTGGTCTTGCCCGAGCCGGTCGGCCCCAGCAGGGTGGTGACGGAACGGGCGGGGAAGTCGAGGCTGACCTGCTCGAGGACCGTTTTGGGGCCGAACCCCAAAGTGAGGTCGACGGCCCGCATGAGCTGGCCACCATCGGCGACAGGAGCCGCAACTGCGGCCGGTAACTGTTGTTCGCGACGCATTGACAACCGATGCTACGTGTTTGCGCCCGGCACGCGGTCACCGGCCATTAACCTCTTATTCTTTGTCAAGGGTTTGTATATTCGCGATTGGTTAACTTTTGTTGACGATCGAAGGAGTTTCGTGAGGTTCGCTCGATCTGGCGTCGCCCTGAGCGTGGTGGCCGCCGTCGCCCTGGCGCTGGCGGGATGCGGCGACAACAACTCGTCGTCGGGATCGAGCGGCAAGCAGGCGTCGGTGGACTGCGGCGGTAAGAAGGTCCTCAAAGACAGCGGCTCGACCGCGCAGCAAAACGCCATCGAGCAGTTCGTCTACGCCTACGTTCGGGCCTGCCCGGGTTACACGCTCGATTACGACGCCAACGGCTCCGGCGCCGGCGTGACCGAATTCCTGAACAACCAAACGGATCTCGCCGGTTCCGATGTCCCGCTGGACCCGTCCACCGGTCAAAATGACCGGGCGGCGCAGCGGTGCGGTTCGCAGGCCTGGGATCTGCCCACGGTGTTCGGACCGATCGCGGTCACCTATCACCTGACCGGGGTGAGCGGGCTGAAACTGGACGGGCCCACCGTGGCGAAGATCTTCAACGGCACCATCACCAAGTGGGACGATCCGGCGCTGAAGGCGATCAACTCGGGCCTCAACCTTCCGTCGACGCCCATCACGGTCATCTTCCGCAGCGACAAATCCGGCACCACCGCCAACTTCCAGAAGTACCTCGACGGCGCGTCGGACGGCGCCTGGGGCAAGGGCGACAGCGAGGTGTTCAACGGCGGCGTCGGGCAGGGCGCCAGCGGGAACAACGGCACATCGGCGCTGCTGCAGAACACCGAGGGGTCGATCACCTACAACGAGTGGTCGTTCGCGGTGGGCAAGCAGCTCAACATGGCGTCGATCATCACGTCGGCGGGCCCGGACGCGGTGCCGATCACCAAGGACAGCGTCGAGAAGACGATCGCCGGGGCGACCTTCAAGGGGCAGGGCAACGACCTGGTGCTGGACACCTCGTCGTTCTACAGGCCGACACAGTCCGGCGCGTACCCGATCGTGCTGGCGACCTATGAAATCGTCTGTTCGAAGTACCCGGACGCGGCGACGGGCAAGGCGGTGAAGGCGTTCATGCAGGCCGCGATCGGGCCGGGCCAGGAGGGGCTGGACCAGTACGGTTCCATCCCGCTGCCCAGCTCGTTCACGGCGAAGCTGTCGGGCGCGGTCAATGCGATTTCGTGACATGGAGACTCGACGGTGAGCGATAGCGGACCGGCCTCGCGGGCCGGGTCCTGGTTCGGGCCCTACCGGCTGGTGCGCCTGCTGCGCCAGGGCGGCATGGGCGAGGTGTACGAGGCCGAGGACACCCGCAAGCACCGCATGGTGGCCCTGAAACTGATCTCACAACAGTTCTCCGGCAACTCGGAGTTCCGTGCGCGCCTGCAGCGCGAGGCCGATATCGCCGGACGGCTGACCGAACCGCATGTGGTGCCGATCCACGACTACGGCGAGATCGACGGGCGTTTCTATGTGGACATGCGTCTCGTCGACGGCGTCGATCTGGGCACGCTGTTGCGCCGGGACGGGCCGCTGGCCGCGCCGCGGGCGATCGCGATCATCAGCCAGGTCGCCGCCGCCCTGGACGCGGCGCACGCCATCGGGGTGACGCACCGCGACGTCACACCGGGCAACATCCTGATCACCGGCAGCGACTTCGCGTACCTGGCGGATTTCGGAATCGCCCGGGCCGCAACCGATCCGGGGTTGACCCAGTTCGGGACCGCGATCGGCACGTATTACTACATGGCACCGGAGCGGTTCACCGACGACACCGTCACCCACAGCGCCGACATCTATTCGCTCGCATGCGTTTTGAGTGAGTGCCTGACCGGCTCGCCGCCGTATCGGGCCGACACGATCGAACGGCTGGTCGCCGCGCACCTGACGAAGGCACCCCCGTCGCCCAGCCAACTGCGCCCCGGGGCGTTTCCGCCCGCCCTGGATCAGGTGATCGCCAAGGGCATGGCCAAACGTCCCGAGGAGCGCTATCGCACCGCGGGCGAATTCGCCGCCGCCGCGCATGACGCGCTGACCACGTCCGAGCAGCGCAAGGCGACCACGATCCTGCGCGAAGGGGAGGACGCGGTCCAGCGTGCGGAGGCGTCGGCCCAGCGCCCGGAGCGCGAGCCGCAGTCCTGGCCCGCCGCCGAGACCATGGCCGGTCCGGTGGCCCCGAGGCCCGGCGGCACCGGCTGGTCCGAGCGCTCCGGCCATCACCCCTCGATGATCCGTCCCGCCCCAACGACGTTCGGCCACACCTACGGGTCCGGGCCGGACTTCAGGAGTCCCGCCGTGCCGATCGACAGCAAGCGAAAGCAGTGGATCATCGTCGGCGCCATCGCGCTCGTCGCCCTCGTGGCGTTCATCGTGGCGGTCGCCGGTTACCTGTCCACGCGGTCCTCGGGGCCGTCGCAGGAGGCGTCCGGTCAAAGTGTGTTGCCCTTCAACGGGATTGACTTCCGCCTGTCCCCGGGCGGGGTGGCGCTGGACAGCGCCGGCGACGTCTACGTCACCAGCGAGGGCATGTACGGGCGCGTGGTGAAGCTGACGGCCGGTTCGAACGCCACGACGGTGCTGCCGTTCCACGGGCTCTACCAGCCGCAGGGTCTGGCCGTCGACGGCGCCGGCACGGTGTACGTCGCCGATTTCAACAACCGGGTGGTCAGCCTGGCCGCGGGCTCCAACGACCAGAAGGTGCTGCCGTTTTCCGGTCTGAGCTACCCCGAGGGCGTCGCGGTCGACAGCCAGGGCGCGGTGTACGTCGCCGACCGCGGCAACAGCAGGGTGGTGAAGCTGGCGGCGGGATCCATGACCCAGACCGAGTTGCCGTTCAACGGACTGAAGAATCCCGACGGTGTCGCCGTCGACGCCGCGGGCACCGTGTACGTCGCCGACACCGACAACAACAGGATCGTCAAGCTCGACGCCAATTCGAATACCCAGGCGGAGTTGCCATTTCAGAACGTCTCCGTGCCGTGGGGCATCGCGGTGGACAACAGCGGCACCGTCTACGTCACCGAACACGACAAGAGCGACGTGCTGAAGTTCCCGGCGGGCTCGAACACGCCGACCGTCCTGCCGTTCGACGGGCTCAACACGCCCTTGGCGGTGGCGGTCGACAAGGAACGAAGCGTCTATATCGCCGACCGCGGCAACGACCGGGTGGTCAAGCTGGCGCCCTGAGACTCAGGACGCGGGTTGCGGTGCGCCCAGATACTCCTCGGTGTGCTGCCCGAGGGCCGGGGGAGGGTCGGTGGCGTCAGCGTCGAAGCTGGAATAGCGTGCCGGGGTGCGGATCACCGTGACCGCGTCCTCACCCTCACCGACCGGCAGGGCGAGCTCGTTCTCCGCGAACAGCGCGGTGCCGACCACCTGCTTCCAGGTGTAGGCGTGGCAGGCCATCAGGCCGCCGTCCTGCAGCAGCCGGACCCATTCGTCGGCGGTCTTGGCGGCCAGCGCCTTCTCGAGTTCCTCGGTGAGCTCCGGATAGTTGAGCGCCCGGGCGCGCTGGTCGATGAACCGCTCGTCCTCGCGCATGTCGGGGCGGCCGATGATCTCGCACAGCTTGTCCCAGTGCTTGGGCACGTACGCGCTGATCACCAGGTATCCGTCGGCCGCCTTGAAGGCGTCCGACGGCTGGGTGGCGAACCCAACACCCTTGCGCCGCTTGGGCTTTGGCGTTGAGTCGGACGGCTTGGGTTCCGCGTTGGGCTTGTTCAGGTGGATGGTCAGCTGGCTGGCCTGCAGGCTGACCGCGACGTCGTACATGGCGACCCGCACGACGTCGGCCACGCCGTGGCGCTCGCGGTTGAGCAGCGCGGCCAGCACCGCCTGCGCCAGCACGTGTCCGCTGGCGGCGTCGACGAGCTGGAACGGGATGATCTGGGGTTTGCCGCTGGGCGTGGGCATCCCGGTGGTCATGCCGGATTCGGCGGCGACCATCAGGTCCACGCCGGGCCGGCTGCCCTCCGGGCCGTTGCCGCCGTAGGCCGAGAGGCGCGCGTAGATGAGTTTGGGGTTGCGGGATTGCAGCTCGTCGGGTCCCAGTCCCATGCGTTCCATCACCCCGGGCCGAAACCCTTCCAGCACAACGTCTGCGGTGTCGACCAGCCGCATGATCTGCTGCTTGGCCTCGTCGTCGCGCAGGTCCGCCATCACCGACTTCTTGCCGCGGTTGTGGGGGAGGAACAGGGTGGCCAGCGGCGGGCGGCCGGGCAGCACCGCGGTGATGTGGCGGGCCGCCTCGCCGACGGGCGCCTCGACCTTGATGACCTCGGCCCCCAGGTCGGCCAGCACCTGGCCGGCCATCGGCCCGGCGATGTTCTGGGTGAAGTCGAGCACCCGAAATCCGTCAAGTGGCTTGGGTGGCTTGCTGTTTGGCACTGGTGCCTGCCTTCCTCAACGCGCCGCGCTGCGCACCGCGGTGCAGTAGTAGTTCTGGGCGAAGGGCGCCTCGGGGTCGGTCGATTGCAGCGGGAGCCCGGTGTTGGCCAGCAGCTGATTCAGCGGCGTGCGCACCGGCTGCCAGCCCTTCTGCTGCAGGTAGGTCGCCACGTCGTTGCGCGGCCCGGGGAAGCCCAGGTCGCCCAGCGCGATGTCGAGGCCGCCCTGCCGCCACTTTTCGCTCGCCGCGTTCAGCGCGTCCCCGCTGGTGCCCGTGTTCGCGAACACCTCGGCAACCAACTGGCTGCCGTCGGCCGACAGGTCGGTGATGTTGTCCAGCAACCGATCCTGGGCCTCCGGCGGCAGGAAGCCGATCAGCCCCTCGGCGGCCCAGGCGGCGGGTCTCCCGGCATCGAAGCCGGCCTGGCGCAGCGCCGACGGCCAGTCGTGGCGCAGGTCGACCGGGACGTTGCGCACCTCGGCGGTCGGCTCGGCGCCGAGGTCGGCGATGGTGGCGGCCTTGAACTCGAGCACCTGCGGCTGGTCGATCTCGAACACCGTGGTGCCCGCGGGCCAGGGCAGCCGGTAGGCGCGCGCATCCAGGCCGGAGGCGAGGATGACCACCTGACCGATGCCGGCCGCCCCCGCCTCGGCGAAGAACGCGTCGATGTAGCGGGTGCGGGCGGCCATCATGTCGGTCATGCGCTGCATGCCCCACGCGGCGCCGGGCTCGTCGACGTCGGCAGAATCGAGTTCACCGGCCGCCCACCGGGTCATGAAGTCGACACCCACCGCGCGCACCAGCGGCTCGGCGAACCGGTCGTCGATCAGGCCGTCCCGGGTGGCCCGGGCCCGTCCCGCGGCCACCATGGTGGCGGTCGCGCCCACGCTGGTCGCCAGGTCCCAGGTGTCGTCGTCGGTGCGCGCCATCGCGGAAATCCCTTCGGGTCTACTGGTTAGCCACAATAACTACCAACGCCGGGCGGCGGCCGGCGGGCCGGGCCCCGCCGTGCCGGCGGCGCGACACAGATCGATCACGGCCGGGTGTTGCGACCCCGGCCCCGCCGCGCGCTCGCTAACCTGGCCCAATGACCACATCGGCCGCCCTGACGCGGGAATGCACCGCCGCGCACGACGCCGGCTGGCGGCGCGGCGCCGCGTGGGCGCGCCGGCTGGCGTGGATCAGCCTGGCCGTGGTGCTCGTCGAGGGCGCCGTCGGGCTGTGGCAGGGACTCTCGGTCGGCTCCATCGCCCTGACCGGCTGGGCCCTCGGCGGGGCGTCGGAGGCGCTGGCCAGCGCGATGGTGGTGTGGCGGTTCAGCGGCGCGCGCACCTTTTCCCCGAGCGCCGAGCGGCGCGCACAACGCGGCGTCGCGGTGTCGTTCTGGCTCACCGCCCCGTACATCGCCGCCGAATCCATCCGCGAGCTGGTCGGCGAGCACCGCGCCGAGACGTCGGTGATCGGGATCGCGCTGACCGCCCTGGCCCTGCTGCTCATGCCGGTGCTGGGCCGGGCCAACCACCGCCTGGGCGCGCGGTTGGGCTCGGGCGCCACCGAGGCGGAGGGGATCCAGAACTACCTGTGCGGCGCCCAGGCGGCCGGGGTGCTGATCGGCCTCGCGGCGACGGCGCTGTGGTCGAGCGCCTGGTGGATCGACCCCGCCGTGGGGCTCGCGATCGCCGGTGTCGCCGTGTGGCAGGGCGTGCGCGCCTGGCGCGGCGAGCAGTGCGGCTGCTGAGCCGGGTCAGTTGCCGCTGCCGTTGCGCGGCGCATCCAACCGGTATCTGATCAGCCGGGAGCTGTTGGCCACCACCGCCACCGACGACGCGTTGTGCAGGATCGCGGCCAGCACCGGGGACAGCGCGCCGCCCGCCCCGATGATCAGCCCGGCGGCGTTGACGGCGATCGACATGCCGTAGTTCTCGCGGATGACGTCGACCGCGCGGGCCCCGAGGTCCCGCACGTCGAGCAGGCGATGCAGGTCGTCGTTGGCCAGGGCCACGTCGGCGGTCTCCACGGCGACGTCGGTTCCGGCCAGCCCCATCGCGATGCCGATGTCGGCGGCCGCGAGCGCGGGCGCGTCGTTGATGCCGTCGCCGACCATCCCGACGATGAAGCCCTCGTCCTGCAGCTCGCGCACCGCCGCGAGCTTGTCCTCCGGCATCACCTCGGCGTGCCACTCGTCGATCCCGAGTTCGCGCGCCACCACCTCGGCGATGTCCGGGTGATCCCCGGTGAGCATGACCACCCGGCGAATACCGTTGGCGCGCAGCTTCTTCAGCACGTCGGCGGCCTCCGGCCGCACCTCGTCGCGCAGGCTGATCAAACCCACCAGCGTGCCGTCGACGGCCAGCAGCAGCGGCGTCTCGGCCTGGCGGCGCAGCCTGTCCACCCATTCCGACGCCTTCTTGGACACCCTGACCTTTTCGGAGCGCAGCAGCCCGGGGCTGCCCAGCAGCAGGGTCCGGCCGTCGGCCCAGGTCCGCATGCCCAGCCCGACCAGCACCTCGCACTCCTCGTGCGGCGGGATGGTGATGTGGCGTTCCTCGGTGGAGCGGATCACCGCCTCGGCCAGCGGGTGCCGCGAGTGGATCTCCGAGCTGGCCGCGTAGGCCAGCACCTGTTCGGGCTGCCAGTCCTTGTGCAGCGCAATGATGTTGGTGACCACCGGGCGTCCGACGGTGAGCGTGCCGGTCTTGTCGAACACGATCGCGTCCACCTGGCCGGCCTGCTCGAGGTGCGAACCGCCCTTGATCAGGATGCCGCGGCGCGCGCCGTTGCCGATCGCCGCGCTGATCGCCGTCGGGGTGGCCAAACCCACCGCGCACGGGCAGGCGATCAGCAGCATCGTCATCGCCCGGCGGACGTCACCGGTGATCGCCAGCGTGATGGCCGAGACGATGAACGAGGTGGGAACGAAACGGCGGGAGAAGTTTTCGCCGACGGTCTGGATCGGCGCCCGGTCGTGTTGCGCCTCTTCGACCCGGGCGATGATGCGCCCGATGGTGGTCTGGTTGCCGACCGCGCTGGCCCTCACCACCAGGCGTCCGCGCACCACCACCGAACCTGCGTGCACGTGCGCGCCGGCCACGATGCTGACCGGCAGGTTCTCCCCGGTGATCGCGGACTGGTTGACGACGGCCTCGCCGTCGACCACCTCGCCGTCGACCGGGATCGCGACGTGGTCGTGCACCACGACCTCGTCGCCGATCTGCACGGTGTCGATCGGCACCTGGACCTCGCGCGGGGTGGGGCCGTCGTCGAGCCGCAGCCACGCCGTGTCCTGGTTGCCGCGCAGCAACTCCGAGATGGCCCGACGGGTCCGTCGCAGCGTCAGATCCTGCAGGTACTCGCCGATGTTGAGCAGCCATAGCACCGTCAGCGCGACCACGTTCTCCCGCAGCACCAGGCTCGCCACGGTCGCCGCGGAGACCAGCGCGTCGGTCCCGGCCTTGCCGGAGCGCAGCGAGCGCAGCGCGCCGCGCAGGAAGGGGTAGCCGGTGAAGACGGTGACACCGGTGGCGAACAGCCGGCCGCTGGGGCCGAGCAGCGGCGGCCGCGCGAACACGTAGCGGCGCATCCCGAGCAGCGCCAGCGCCGCGCCGCCGATCACCATGCGCAGCACGTCGGCGTTGCGGATCTCGGTGGAGTGCGGCGCGCGCGCCGGGATCAGTTCGGCGGCGACGTGCGCCGCGTCGCCGATGGCCGCCAGCACCGAGGAGCGGTCGCAGCGCCGCGGCGAATACCAGACGACCACCGACCCGGTGCGCGGGTAGGCGTGCACCACCCGCACGCCCTCGCACTTGGCGACGGCCTCCTCGACCGCCACGGCGCGCCGCGAATCGGCGCGCACCCAGGCGACCGCGACCCGCATACGTCCGGCGGCGTCGGAAATCACCTGCAGCGCGGGGTCTTTCGCCCGCACCTCGTCGTCAACGTCGGGGACTAGGGCGAGGTCCATAGCGGCGATCAGTGCTCGTGGTCGTGGGGTTCTGCGATCGACGGCGTGGGCGCCTCCTCGCCGATGCGCTCGCGGGCCTCGGCCATGACGTCGGCGAGCCGCAGGCGCGCCGACTCGGCGGCCTCCTCGGCCCTGCGGGTGCCGCGCAGACCGAGCTCGGCGCCCTTCACCGCGGTCTCGTGCAGCGGCGCCTTGGCCACGGCCTTGCGCACCACCTCGTAGGCCGTCACGCCGACCAGCCCGGTGACGACCGTCCCCGCCGCCTTCGCCAAGAGCCCGTACACCGCCATTGCCGCAACCTTCCTCGTCGTCCGCGTGTTCAGCCCGTGCTCGCTCGACGTTAACATCGAAATATTGCGATATCAATATGAATCGTGCCGGGGCGGGGGCCCCGCCTCAGAGCACCCGGGTGACCTTTTCGGTCTCGATGCGGCGCGACTGCGCGTCCGGATCGGCGTTGGCCACCTGCACCAGCGAGGCGCCGACGGCCATGATCGACAGCAGGTTGTCCACCAGCTCGGCGGGTTCGGTCCACGGCTTGCCGGACAGCACGCGGTCGCTCGACGTCAAACCCCTTGCCGCCGCGGATGTTTGACAATCCGCCAGCACCTCGTCGACCGAGCGGCCACCCAGCGCGGGCCCCGGGCGCGGTTCGGGAACGATCTGGTCGCCGTGCACCCGCACCGCGGTGGCGTAGTCGGTCACACCGATCGGCAGGTCGGGTGCCGGGCGGCCGAACGCGTCCAGCGACAGCACCGCGACCTCGCCCCCGGCCACCGCGTCGTCGGCCTCGTCGAGGCGCTCGGCGGTGCAGAGCGCCAGGTCGGCCGGCCCCGCCAGCACCGCCTCGGCGCCGATCCACCACACCCCGAACAGCACCGCGGCCGTCTGCCAGTGCGCGGGCAGCAGGATCGCGACGCGGCTGGCCGGCCCGGCCCCCAGTTCGTCGCGCAACAGGTTGCCGGTCTTGGCGGCCCAGTTGGCCAGCGTCACCCCGGACAACTCGATGCGCTCGCCGGTCGCGTCGTCGTAGTAGGTGATCCGCGGGCCGACCGGGTCGGCCCGCAACATCGGATCGAGGATGGCCCCGCTCAGCGTGCTCGGTTGCTGCACGGGTCGTTAGTTTATGCACTCCGGTTTGTCGGAGCCGGCGGTCAGGATCGGCGACGGCGGGGGGACGTTGGGGTTGGTGGCCACCGCGCCGGCGGTGGACACCCGCGCGGGCATGATCGTCTCGGTGCCCGACAGGCCCGAGCCCGGGCCGCTGTAGTCGTTGGCCAGCACCACCCGCACCGCGCCCGGCGCCAGCGAGGCGTCGGCGATCACCGGCAGCCCACCCAATTCCTTGGAGACCTCCTTGGCCCCCATGTCGTCGCTCTTGGCGGCGCGGACCTGGCTGGCCTTGACGTGCCCGCCGTCGTTGTTGCCCACCGTGCCCGTGGCAAAACCCTTGGCGCTCAACACGTCTGACACGGCCGCGGCCAGCCCGTTGATGTCGGTGTCGTTGACGACGCTGGCGGTGGTCTTCGCGGGCGTGTAGGCGATCTCCTCGGTCTTGCCCTCCTCCTGCTCGTGCAGGAGTCCGTTCACCCAGTCGGCCACCTGGTGCGGGTCCACCCGCACCACGCTCTGCATGCCGTCGTCGCTCCAGCCGGCGCCGTCGAGCACCGGGATGGTGGCGAACGCGACGTTGCCGCCGGCCAGCTTCTGCATCTGCTGCACGAAATCCATCACGTCCCACCCGGCCGAGATCACCACCGAACGCTGCACGGCGGCTTCCAGGCGCCGCACCGTGGTGGGGCTGGACAGCGTCTTGCCGGAGATGACCCGGTGGGCCAGCGAGGCCATCACCACCTGCTGGCGCACCACCCGGTCCAGGTCGCCGCGCGGCAGTTCGTGGCGCTGGCGCACGAAGCTGAGGGCTTCGGGGCCGCTGAGCCGTTGCGGGCCCGCCGGGAAGTCGGCACCCGAAAGGGGTTCGAACACCGGCTCTTTGAGGCAGACGTCGACGCCGCCGAGGGCCTCGGTGATCAGCGAGAAGCCCAGCAGGCCGATCTCGGCGTAGTGGTCGACGGTGACGCCGGTCAGGTCGGCGACGGTCTTGATCAGCGCCTCGCGGCCGGCCTCGGTGCCCTGGGCGGCCGCGTCCGCCGCGGCGTCGCCGGCCCGGACCAGGCTGGCGCGCTTGGCCTCCCGGGTCTGGCCGTAGACGCCGTTGATCTTCGTCTTGCCCAGGCCGGGGGCGGCGACGTAGGAGTCGCGCGGGATCGAGATCGCGGTCGCCGACTTCCCGTTGTTGGGGATGCGGATCAGGATGATCGTGTCGGTGTTGGTGGCTTCCTCGTCGCCGGCCCGCAGCGTCTCGAGTTCCTCTTGGGACAGCGGGTTGCCGTGCGCGTCGGTGCGGCTGTCGAGGCCGACCAACAGGATGTCGATCGCGCCGTCGTCGCCGCCCTTGCCCAGCGAGGGTGCCGACATGTGAAAGATGCCGTCTTCGAAGGACCGGACATTGCTCCACGCGATCCCGGTGCCGACGACGACCGCGAGCGTCAGCACGGTGGCAATCACACGAACCACACGTTGCACAGGCATCCCACTACATTACTTGCGACACACGAGCTTCACGGGTAGCCGATCGCGGCGTGGCCCGCGCTACCCCGCGATTTCTTGGGCCCGCGCTTTTCTGGGCTTCGCCGGGCCATGCCAAACTCGAACCATGTCAGGCAGGATCGTGATCGCCGGCGCCGGTGGGCAGCTGGGCGGCTATTTGAGCTCGCTGGCGGCGGATCAGGGCCGGGAGGTCCTGGCGCATTCGTCGTCGCAGTGGGACATCACCGACCCCGCGGCCGCCGAACGGATCGTGCAGCGCGGTGACGTGGTGATCAACTGCGCGGCCTACACAGATGTCGATGGCGCCGAGACCGACGAGGCGGGCGCCTTTGCGGTCAACGAGGCCGGTCCCGGGCACATCGCGCGGGCCTGCGCGCGGGCCGGCGCCCGGTTGATCCACGTCTCCACCGACTACGTCTTCAATGGCGATTTCGGCGGCGCCGCACCGCGGCCGTACGAGCCCAGCGATCAGACCGCGCCGCAGGGCGTGTACGCCCGCAGCAAGGCCGCGGGGGAGCAGACCGTCCTGGCCGCGCTGCCCGAGGCGGTCGTCGTCCGCACCGCCTGGGTCTACACCGGCGGCGCCGGCAAGGACTTCGTCGCCGTCATGCGCCGGCTGGCCGCCGGGGACGGCCCGGTGGACGTGGTCGACGACCAGATCGGCTCGCCGACCTACGTCGGCGACCTGGCCGCCGCGCTGCTGCAGATCGTCGACGACCGCGTGCCCGGCCCGATCCTGCACGCCGCCAACGAGGGCGCGGTCTCGCGGTTCGAGCAGGCCCGCGCCGTCTTCGAGGAGTGCGGCGCCGACCCGGCGCGGGTGCGTCCGGTCGGCACCGACCGCTTTCCCCGGCCGGCGCCGCGGCCGGCCTACTCCGCGCTGTCGGGTGGCCAGTCCGCGGCGGCCGGGCTGCGGCCGCTGCGGCCCTGGCGCCCCGCGCTTGTCGCGGCCCTGGCCGCGGCCGATCGACCGTTACCCTCTACGCGTGACTGACGTGCTGCCGGTCGTGACGGTGACCTACTCGCCGGGCCCGCATCTGGAGCGCTTCCTGGCCTCGCTGTCGCTGGCCACGGAGCGGGAGGTGTGCGTGCTGCTGGCCGACAACGGCTCCACCGACGGCACCCCGCAGGCGGCGGTCGATCGCTATCCCAACGTGCGGCTGTTTCACACCGGAGCCAACCTCGGCTACGGCACCGCGGTGAATCGCGCCGTCGCGCAGCTGGACCGCGACGACGAGTGGGTGATCGTGGCCAACCCGGACGTGCAGTGGGGACCGGGCAGCATCGACGCCCTGCTGGACGCCGCGTCGCGCTGGCCGCGCGCCGGCGCGCTGGGCCCGCTGGTCCGCGATCCCGACGGCTCGGTGTATCCGTCGGCGCGGCACCTGCCCAGCCTGATCCGCGGCGGCATGCACGCGGTCGTCGGGCCGTTCTGGAAAACCAACCCGTGGTCGGCGGCGTACCGCCAGGAGCGGCTGGAGCCCAGCGAGCGCCCGGTGGGCTGGCTGTCGGGGTCGTGCCTGCTGGTGCGCCGGTCGGCGTTCGGCCAGATCGGCGGGTTCGACGAGCGCTACTTCATGTATATGGAGGACGTCGACCTCGGCGACCGGCTCGGCAAGGCCGGCTGGCTGTCCGTCTACGTGCCGTCGGCGGAAGTCCTGCACCACAAGGGCCACTCCACGGGCGGGGACCCGGCCAGCCACCTGGCCGCTCATCACAAGAGCACGTATATGTTTCTGGCCGACCGGCATGCCGGTTGGTTGCGCGCGCCGCTGCGCTGGGCGCTGCGCGCCTCGTTGGCGGTACGTTCCCGCCTGATGGTGCGCAGCGCGGTGCGCGCGTCGGGCCGGGCGAAACTGGTAGAAGGGCGACACTGAGGTGGGAACTCCACAAGTCGACGTCGTGATCCTGGTCGGCGGCAAGGGCACCCGGCTGCGGCCGCTGACGCTGTCGGCGCCCAAGCCCATGCTGCCCACGGCCGGACTGCCGTTCCTCACCCATCTGCTGTCGCGGGTCGCCGCGGCGGGCATCGAGCACGTCATCTTGAGCACGTCGTATCGGGCCGGCGTCTTCGAGGCGGAGTTCGGTGACGGCTCGAAGCTGGGCCTGCAGATCGAATACGTCACCGAGGAGAGCCCGCTGGGCACCGGCGGCGGCATCGCCAACGTCGCCGGCCACCTGCGGCACGACACCGCCATGGTGTTCAACGGCGACGTGCTCTCCGGCGCCGATTTGGGCCAGATGCTCGACTTCCACCGCGCCCAGGAATCCGACGTCACCCTGCACCTGGTGCGGGTGGGCGACCCGCGGGCCTTCGGCTGTGTGAGCACCGAGGACGGCCGGGTCACCGCCTTCCTGGAGAAGACGCAGGATCCGCCGACCGACCAGATCAACGCCGGCTGCTACGTGTTCTCGCGCCGCGTGATCGACCGGATCCCGCGCGGCCGTGAGGTTTCGGTGGAGCGCGAGGTGTTCCCCGCGCTGCTGTCCGATCCCGGCGTCAAGGTCTGCGGCTACGTCGACGCCAGCTACTGGCGCGACATGGGCACCCCGGAAGACTTCGTCCGGGGATCGGCGGATCTGGTGCGCGGCATCGCGCCGTCTCCCGCCCTGCACGGCCACCGCGGCGAGCAGCTGGTGCACGACGGCGCGGCGGTGTCGCCGGGCGCGGTGCTGATCGGCGGGACCGTGGTGGGGCGCGGCGCCGAGATCGGGCCCGGCGTCCGGCTGGACGGCGCGGTGGTCTTCGACGGGGCCAAGGTCGAGGCGGGCAGCGTCATCGAGCGCTCGATCATCGGGTTCGGCGCGCGCATCGGCCCGCGGGCGCTGATCCGCGACGGGGTGATCGGCGACGGCGCCGACATCGGCGCGCGGTGCGAACTGCTGCGCGGCGCCCGGGTGTGGCCCGGTGTCTCGATTCCCGACGGCGGGATCCGCTACTCGTCCGACGTCTGAAGGCCGTTCCCGACGAGTGCCCGGCTAGCCGGGCACTCGGCTGCGAATGTGCGGCTAGCCGGGCGCTCGACGGAGCGCCCGCGACACCAGGTACGCCAGCGCGTGATCGGTGCCCTCCGGCAACTCGTCGGCGGGCCACCAGCGCAGGTCCTCCGACTCGTCGCTGATCGCGATCCGCGCGCCGGCCGGCGCGTGCGCCACGAACTGCAAATCCAGATGCCGGGTCGGCACGCCCAGCGAGCACACCACCGGGTGCACGTGCACGGCCGCCAATTCGGGCTCGATCCGCAGCCCGTCGACCCCGGACTCCTCGGTGGCCTCGCGCAACGCCGCGGCGACGATGTCGGCGTCGTCGTCGTCGCAATGGCCGCCCAGCTGCACCCACCGGCCCAGGCGGCGGTGCAACGTCAGCAGCACCCGGTCGCCGGCGTCATCGAGCACCAGCGCCGACGCGGTGACATGCCCCGGCACACACTCGCGGCGGCACGCGTCGTCGCGGGCCGCGACGAACGCCAAGACGGCGTGCCGCAACGAATCCTGGCCCGCGTCGGGGGGTTCCCAGCCGGACAGGGTCGCGATCACCGACTCCCGCAGGCTCACCGGGTGCGCCGCCGTTTCCTGCGATCGGCCAGCGATGCCCACGCCCGGCGGCAGTCCGCCACCGCCTCGGCCGGCAGTCCCAGCCCGCCGATCAGCACGCGACGGTCGACGAGGTCGAGCGCCTTGTCGATCTCGCCCGCCTTCAACAGCAGGTCCACATCGACGGCGAGGTCGGGATCGGCGTGTGCCGGCGCGGGGATGGGCAGCTGCTCGGCCTCGCGGGGTTCGAGCTCTAGCACGCCCCCGCCGTAGCTGCGGCCCATGATCTCGGCGAAGGCGAACGTCACGCTGTTGTGGAACACCGCGGCCAGCGCCGCCGGGTCGACGGGGTCCTCACCGGGCAGGCGCACCCGATGCACGGTGTCGGTGCTCACCGCGCCCACGCCGTTGACGGTCAGCCGCGGCGCCCGGTGAATCTGGCGCAGCAGGAACAGATCCGGCGCCCACAGCGACGGCGTCCGCCACCAGGGCGTGCGGATCGAGCACTTGTAGCCGCGGTGCACGCCGGCGGCTTCCCCGGCGCGGATGTGGGCGATCAACGCGGGATCGGCCGGCTCGCGTGGCGCGTTGAGCAGCCAGCCGCGGTGCCCGGCCGCGAGATCGCTTGCCCGGCAATCGGTGTCGTAGACCAGCCCGGACAGCTGGGCGCTGCGCGAGACCAGCGGCACGCAGTGCGGCCGCAAACCCAGCTCCGCCGCCTGGGCGTCGGTCAGGGTGAAGAACGCGTTGCGCCCGGTCACGATGCCGACGTCGACCTCGGCGACGGACCCGAGCGGGAGCAGGGCGCCGGAGCCCTTGAGCGCGCGCAGCAGCCGGATCGCGGCGGGGTCCAGAAAGTACTTGGTCCACTTCTCGTTTTCGTGCAGCAGCGCGGGCGCCCATCCGGCCTCGAGGTCCGCCCGCGCCAGCGCGTCGGCGTCCCGTAGGTGCACGGTCCGGATGCGGGCGGGGCCGGACCCGCCCGTGTCCCTTACGCCGCAGAACAGCACGACCTCTTGCAGGATGCCGTCGAACACCAGGCGCTGGAAGGTCAGCAGCGTGATGTCGCGGAATCGGCTCACCAGAAAGTCGCGCAGCGGCGCGGCATAGGAGACCTGCAGCAGCTCGGCCGGCAGCACCAGGCCCACCCGCCCGCCGTCGCGCACCAGCAGTGTGGCGGCCACGACGAACGGCACCCACGCGTTGGTCAGCCTGGTCGGGCGCAGCCCCTCGCGGCGCATCAGCTCCAGGGCGGGGTCGCGGTGCTGGGACGCCCAGTTGCCGAACCGGATGTAGGGCGGATTGCCGGCGACCCCGTCCCAGCCGCCGGCGCCGGCTTCGGCGGCGCGGGCAATCCAGGTGAACAGGCTGTCGGTGTCGACGGGCGCGAACCGGCGGGCCTTGGCCGCCTCGCGCGCGATCAGCTCGACGCCGTGGGCCCGGTCGCTGAGCGCGGCCAGCTCGCGCAGGATCGCGCCGTCACCGCAGGAGGGTTCGACGATCTTGGGGCCGGCCTCGCGAACCCAGCTGGCCAAAAAGCGCGCCACCGGTGCCGGGGTGTAGTAGCCGCCGCGGACCTTGTCGGCCGAAACCGCCGCCTTGCCCGCGAAGTTCATGGGCTTAGTATCTCGGAAAAACGACGGCTCACTTGCGGATCAGCAGGTCCCCGGGATCCGCGGCGTCGCGCGGGCCGGCGGGCTCGGCGGCGTAGCCGATGGCGATGGCGCCCAATGGCTCCCAGTCGGCGGGCAGGTCGAGCTCGGCGCGCACCAGGTCGGCGGCGAAGATCGTCGACCCGATCCAGCAGCTGCCCAGCCCGCGCACCGCCAGCGCGACCAGCAGGGCCTGCACGGCCGCCCCGACAGCCACGGTGAACATGGTGTGCTCGGCGTCGGTGCGGGCGGCGTCCGGATAGGAGTGGGCGCCGTCGGGAACCAGGATCGGGATGACGACTTCGGGCGCGTCGTAGAGGATCTGGCCGCGCGCCACCCGGCGCTCGATGGCCTCGGCGGGCCTGCCGTCGCCGGCGAGGTCGCGGCGCCACTTGTCCTTCATGCGGTCCAGCAGCCGGGCCCGGGTGCCCGGGTGCTGCAGCCAGACGAACCGCACCGGGCGGGTGTGGTGGGGGGCCGGCGCGGTGAGGGCCTCGGCGACGGCCGCCTCCACCAGATCGGCCGGGACCGGGTCGGCGCTGAACCGTCGCACCGATCGGCGCAGCAGCTGCGCCTCGCGGCGGCCCATGTCGATCGCCTCGGCCGTGCCGAGCCAGAACAGGTCTTCGGTGCCGGGCCGCAACAAGTCCCGTGCCGTCGAGCCGTCGTCGGTCACGGACAGGCCGCGCACCACCGCCACCGGCATCGCGGTCAGTTTGCCCTTGACCAGGTCGGCGGCCGCGGCGATCTCGTCGGCGATCGCGACCTCGGTGACCAGCAACTCGTTGCCGTGCTGGTCGAGCGCCCCCGAATAGCCGTGCAGCACAGCCAGTCCCGCGGCACCCACCGCCGCGTCGGTCTGGCCGTTGCGCCAGGCGCGGCCCATGGTGTCGGTGATGACGACGGCGACCTCGACGCCGAGCCGCTCGCGCAGCGCGGCGCGCAGCGTGGCGGCGCTGCCGTCCGGGTCGACGGGCAGCAGGGCCAGCTCGTCGCGCCCGACGTTGGAGCCGTCCACGCCCGCGGCGGCCTGCACCAGCCCGATCCGGCTCTCGGTGATCAAGGTCTTGCCCTTGCGGGCCAGCACCCGAACGGCCTCGTCGTCGACCAGCTTGCGCCGCAGCCGATCGCGCTCCTCCGGGTCGCGGGGCGCCGGCACCAGCCGCCCCTCACATTTGGACACCGCCTTGCTGGTGACCACCACGACGTCGCCGTCGCGCAGCCACGGCGCGGCCGCGGCGACGGCCGCGCCCAGATCGTCGCCCGGCCGGAATTCGGGCAGCCCGGCGACGGGCAGGATCTCGATCGCGGCGGCGGTGCCGTGCTCGCCGGGGGAGGGGGTCACGGCGCCACCCCCGCCAGCTCCAGCCCGGCGCGGACCATCTCGGCGGTCGCCTCGGGGTCGGTCATCACCAGCGGCACCGAGCGCACCGCGACGCCCTCGATGTCGGCGCCGTCGCCTTCACTCACCAGCCAGCCATCCAGGATGCCGGTGCCCCGACGCGCGCCGTAGTGGCGGCCGACGGCCTCGGCGGTGGACTCGACGCCGATCACCGACAGGCAGGCATCGGCCATGCCGCGCAACGGCTTTCCACCGATGATCGGCGAGTAGCCGACGACCGGGGCCTTGGACGCCCGCAGCGCGCCGCGAACGCCGGGGACCGCCAGGATGGCGCCGACGCTCACCACCGGATTCGACGGGGCCAGCAGGATGACGTCGGCCTCGGCGATGGCCGCTGTGGCTTCGGTTGTGGCCGCTGCTTTTTCGGCGCCGACGAACGCGAAGCTGTGGGTGGGCACCTGGGCGCGGTAGCGCACCCACCATTCCTGGAAGTGGATGGCCCGCCGGCTGCCGTCGTCGGGATCGGTTATCACCACGTGCGTCTCGCAGCGGTCGTCGGTGACGGGCAGCAGCCGCGCGCCCGGTTGCCAGCGGTCGCACAGCGCCGTGGTGATCTGTGACAGCGGGTAGCCGGCGTTGAGCATCTGCGTGCGCACCAGGTGGGTGCCCAGGTCGCGGTCGCCGAGTCCGAACCAGTCCGGCTGCACCCCGTAGCGCGCCAATTCCTCTTTGGCGTGCCAGGTTTCGTCGCGGTGCCCCCACCCTCGCTCCGGGTCGACACCTCCACCTAAGGTGTACATGCAGGTGTCCAAATCGGGGCAGACTCGCAGTCCGTGGATCCAGGCGTCATCGCCAACGTTGACGATCGCCGTCAGCTCGTGACTGCCGGCTTTCGTGTCTGGGCGCCCTTGCGTGTGAAACTGACCCAGCCCGAACAACTGTTGAATCCCCAGCAGGAAGCGGGCGCCGCCAACCCCACCGACCAGGACGGTGACCTTCACTTGAGCCTCACACAGCACGACAGTACTGCCCGACGAGCGTGCGGTGGTGGGCCCGTCGGGCCTGCCTCAAAGTCGGGGCTCCCCACGACTTGTGGGGAAGTTGTGAGCTATGTGATCAACACGCCGACGGCCCAAAGCAACAGAAACGCCGAAATTCGATCACGAGATGGTATGGAAATGCGCCGAAGTGCTTGACCCGGCAGATCAACCCGTGTCTAATCACATCAGTGTCATTTCCCGGTTGGCCGGCCGACTCCGGTGTCGCAGACCGAGATTCGATCACTTGTTCGAATTGTCTGTACATCAGAACAGTGGGAAATCAATCACTCTTTCTCAATCAAGCTGAGGAGGCGGACGACCGTATGTCTTACGAAACTTTTCGAGGCGCAATGGCGAGCACGCCGCACACCCCGATCGACTCGGCGCCGGCCCGACCCGCCCGGCCGCATTTGACCGTGGTTCCTGATGCGCCAGGCGCATTCGAGCCCGAGCCGTTGCCGGCGCCCGTCGCCGACCAGTGGCAGGACCGGGCGCTGTGCGCCCAGACCGACCCCGAGGCCTTCTTCCCGGAAAAGGGTGGTTCCACCCGCGAGGCCAAGAAGATCTGCCTGGGTTGCGAGGTGCGCCACGAGTGCCTCGAGTACGCCCTCGAGCATGATGAGCGCTTCGGGATCTGGGGCGGTCTCTCCGAACGCGAGCGCCGCCGCCTCAAGCGCGGCATCATCTAAAAGCCGCGCACCGTCGTTATTCGTCGTCGATCGTCGGATCGATGACCGATGGCTCAACGTCGAGATAGATGGCGACCTGGGCCACCAGGATTTCGTGCAGCAAGTCGCCGAGTTCGATGGTGTCCTTCGCCCGTCGCTCAATTGGCTTGCGGAACAGGACAATTCGCGCCCGCGTGGAGTTGCCGCGGATGTCGACACCGGCCGGGATCAACCGGGCCAGGGGGATCGGCCCGTCGGCGATCACCTCGGCCGGCCACTGCACGCTGTCGGGATCCTTGGCCGCGATCCGCGGAATCTCATCGACCGCCACGTCGAGGTCGGCCAGCCGGTCGTGCCAGCTCCGCTCGATGGGCTCGTAGGCCTCCAGCACCGCCATGTCGAACCGCTCGGCGCGGCTGCGCCACCCCGGCACGCTGGGGGGCAGCAGCGCCCCGCGCATCTCGCGACCCCGGCGGAACCGTCGATGGCCGGCGGGCCGGCGCGGAGCCGATCCGTCCGAAAACCGATCTCTTTGCGGGGAGCTGCGCGAATCGCCGCGGGATTCACTCATTGGGCCGATGGTAACGGTTGGACATCGGCGGCCGTCCGGTTGCGCGTGTCCGGCGCTTCGGCGGCGTTTGCGCACGATAGCCTTTCGAGCGTGAACGTTCCCCGTCGCTGTTGCCGGCCCGGGTGCCCGCACTACGCCGTGGCGACCCTAACGTTCGTCTATTCGGACTCGACGGCAGTCGTCGGCCCGCTGGCGACCGCTCGGGAACCGCACTCCTGGGATCTGTGCGTCAACCACGCCGGCCGCATCACCGCCCCCCGCGGATGGGAGCTGGTGCGCCATGCCGGCCCCCTGCCCACCCACCCCGACGAGGACGACCTGGTCGCCCTGGCCGACGCCGTCCGCGAAGGAGGTTCGGGGGATCGCGGCGCGCCGTACGGCGGCGCCCCAACGCCCGTGAACGGCTTCGCCGACCCGCACCTCCATCACGGCGGCACCCAGGCCACCGCGCCCAGCAGCAGCGTGCTCGCCCCGCCGGAGCATCGGTCCGGAAGGCGCCGCGGGCACCTGCGTGTGTTGCCCGATCCCAGCGACTAGGCGAATCCGCCCGCACCGCGGCTCGTGTTCTCTTCGGCCCGATAGGCTGACGGCCAAGAGTTCACGTCGTCAGGAGTCCCGCATGTCTCGGCCCGCCGCGACTGTCCACCGTGTCGTCAAGGCGTACGACGTGCGTGGTCTAGTCGGCGAAGAGCTCGACCAGCCGCTGGTCACCGATTTGGGCGCAGCCTTCGCCAGACTGATGCGCGCCGAGGGCGCCCGCCAAGTCGTGATCGGCCACGACATGCGCGACAGTTCGCCCACCCTGGCCGCGGCCTTCGCCGCCGGCGTCACCGGCCAGGGCCTCGACGTGGTGCGCGTCGGTCTGGCCTCCACCGATCAGCTCTACTTCGCCTCCGGGTTGCTGGACTGCCCCGGCGCGATGTTCACCGCGAGCCATAACCCCGCCGCCTACAACGGAATCAAGCTCTGCCGGGCGGGGGCCAAACCGGTCGGCGCCGAGAGCGGATTGCGCGTCATCGCCGACGACGTCATCGCCGGCGTGCAGGGTTACGACGGCCCACCCGGCACCGTCTCCGACCGCGACGTGCTGGCCGACTACGGGCAGTACCTGCGGTCCCTGGTGGACACCTCGGGGCTGCGCCCGCTGCGCGTGGCCGTCGACGCCGGCAACGGCATGGCCGGCCTGACCACCCCCGCGGTGCTCGGCCCGATCGCCTCGATCACGTTGTTGCCGTTGTACTTCGAGCTCGACGGCTCCTTCCCCAATCACGAGGCCAACCCGCTCGAGCCCGCCAACCTGGTGGACCTGCAGACGTTCGTGCGCGAGACCGGCGCCGACATCGGGCTGGCCTTCGACGGGGACGCCGACCGCTGCTTCGTGGTCGACGAACGCGGCAACCCCGTGTCGCCGTCGACGGTGACCAGCCTGGTGGCCGCGCGCGAGCTGGGCCGCGAGATCGGCGCGACGATCATCCACAACGTGATCACCTCGCGCGCGGTGCCCGAACTGGTCAGCGAGCGCGGCGGCACACCGCTGCGCTCGCGGGTGGGCCACTCCTATATCAAGGCGCTGATGGCCGACACCGGCGCGATCTTCGGCGGCGAACATTCGGCCCACTACTACTTCCGCGACTTCTGGGGCGCCGACTCCGGGATGCTGGCCGCGCTGTACGTGCTGGCGGCGCTCGGGGAGCAGGACCGCCCGCTGTCCGAGCTGACCGCGGACTACCAGCGCTACGAATCGTCCGGCGAGATCAACTTCACCGTGGCCGACGCCGCGCAGTGCACCGAGGCGGTGCTGAGATCGTTCGGCACCCGCATCCACTCCCTCGATCACGTGGACGGCGTGACGGTCGACCTGGGCGACGGCAACTGGTTCAACCTGCGCAGCTCGAACACCGAGCCGCTGCTGCGGCTCAACGTGGAGGGCCGCACCGCCGAGGACGTCGGCGCCGTGGTCGCCCAGATCAGCGCCGAAATCGCCGCGCAGACCCCGCGCGCGGAGGCCGCCCCGTGAACGCCACCCAGGCAATCGATCTCGAAGACACCGACGGCCTGCTGACCGCCGACCGCGACGGCCTGCTGCGGGCGGCGTCGTCGGCCGGCGCGCAGGTGCGTGCGATCGCCACCGCGGTCGAGGAGGGCGCGCTGGACCCGCTGAGCGCCGAGGACCGTCCGCGCAGCGTGATCTGGGTGTCGGGCCGCGGCACCGCGGAGACCGCCGGGGCGATCCTGGCCGCGACGTTGAATTCGGTGGCGTCCCAGCCGTTCACGCTGGCCGGCGAGGCGCCCCCGTGGGTGGGGCCGCTCGACGTGCTGATCGTCGCGGGCGACGACCCCGGCGACCCCGCGCTGGTCGCCGCCGCCGCGACCGGGGTGCGCCGTGGCGCGCGGGTCGTGGTGGCCGCGCCCTACGAGGGTCCGTTGCGCGACGCCACGGCCGGGCACGCGGCGGTGCTGGCGCCCCGGCTGGGGGTTCCCGACGAATTCGGGCTGTGCCGGTATCTGGCCGCCGGGCTCGCGGTGGTGCACGCCGTCGACCCACGGCCCAGCGTGGACCTGGCGTTGCTCGCCGACGAGCTCGACGCCGAGGCGCTGCGCAACAGCGCCGCCCGCGAGCTGTTCACCAATCCGGCGAAGCTGCTGGCCGCGCGCATCGCCGACCGCCAGATCGCGCTGGCCGGCGACGGCGCCGCGACGCTGGCCCTGGCCCGGCACGGCAGCTCGGTGCTGCTGCGGATCGCGAACCAGGTCACCCCGGCCACCGGGCTGGCGGACGCGGTGGTCGCCCTGCGCGCCGCGGCCTCGTCCGGTTTCGGGGGCGCCATCGCCGATCCGGACGCCGCCCTGTTCCACGACGAGGAGATCGACGGGCCGCTGCCGCCGCGGCTGCGGGTGCTGGCGATCATCCTGGCGGCCGAGCAGACCGTGGTGGCCGCCCGGACGGCCGGGCTCGACGACGTGTACCTGCTCGCCGCCGAGGATGTGCCCGACGGTCCCGGCGGCTCGGCCGGCTCCGGTGTTTCGCCTGCGCTGGGGGGTCCCGGTCGCGTCGAGCAGCAGCTGGCAGTATTAGCCGTCCGGCTGGAGATGGCCGCGGTTTACATGCGACTGGTGCGGGGATAAATAGAACAGTGGAACTGCTTCGCGGGGCCTTGAGAACGTACGCGTGGGGTTCGCGTACCGCGATCGCCGAGTTCACCGAACGTCCGGTGCCGGCGGCGCATCCGGAGGCCGAGCTCTGGTTCGGCGCCCACCCGGGCGACCCGGCCTGGCTGGAAACCGACAACGGTGAGATCACGTTGCTCGAGGCGCTCGACGCCGACCCCGAGGGCCAGCTCGGCCCCGGGTCGCGGGCCCGCTTCGGGGACGTGCTGCCGTTCCTCGTCAAGGTGCTGGCCGCCGACGAGCCGCTGTCGCTGCAGGCGCACCCGAGCGCCGCGCAGGCGGCCGAGGGCTACCTGCGCGAGGAGCGGGTCGGCATCCCGCTGACCTCGCCGGTGCGCAACTATCGGGACACCTCGCACAAGCCGGAGCTGCTGGTGGCGCTGCACCCGTTCGAGGCGCTCGCGGGCTTCCGCCAGGTGTCGCGCACCGTCGAGCTGCTGCGGGCCCTGGCGGTCTCCGACCTCGACCCCTTCATCGATCTGCTGAACGACCAGTCCGACGCCGACGGCCTGCGCGCGCTGTTCACCACGTGGATCACCGCCCCGCAGCCCGACATCGACGTGCTGGTGCCCGCCGTGCTGGACGGCGCGATCGCGTACCTCAGTTCGGGGGCAACCGAATTCGCGGCCGAGGCCAAGACGGTGCTCGAGCTCGGCGAGCGCTATCCCGGCGACGCCGGCGTGCTGGCGGCGTTGCTGCTCAACCGCGTCAGCCTGGGCCCGGGTGAGGCCATCTTCGTGTCGGCCGGCAACCTGCACACCTACCTGCGGGGTTTCGCGGTGGAGGTGATGGCCAACTCCGACAACGTGTTACGGGGTGGGCTGACCCCCAAGCACGTCGACGTGCCCGAGCTGCTGCGGGTCCTGGACTTCGCGCCCACCACCGAGGAGCAGTTGCGGCCGCACATCCGCCGCGAGGGCTTCGGGCTGATCTATGAGACGCCGACCGACGAGTTCGCCGTCGCGCTGCTGGACCTCGAAGACGAGTACGTCGGCCACGAGGTGGATGCGACGTGCAGCCACGACGGCCCGCAGATCCTGTTGTGCATCCAGGGTTCCACGACGGTGCACGGCAAGTCCGGCTCGCTGACGCTCAAGCGGGGGATGGCCGCGTGGGTGGCGGCCGACGACGCCCCGATCCGGCTGGTCGCGCACGAGCCGAGCAAGTTGTTCAGGGCGACGGTAGGGCTGTAGCGGCTAGGACTGATGGTGGCGACCCGCAGCGCCCGGCTGGTGCCGAGCGCGGCGACCCGCTTCGCCCGGCTCCGCCGCGCTTGCGGTCGCCGCGGCCGCGCTTGCGGTCGCCACGCGCCGCTGCCTGACCGCCTGACGACGCTCGCCTAACCACAGGCGCGCGTTGTGCGCGATGGCGCGGCCGATGATCCGCGGCGGCGGCACCATGTAGAGGCTGTCCAGCAGGGAGAACCGGCGCAAAAACCATTCCGCCAGAACGGGTTCGGTTTCGGCGGCGCCGAGGAATTGGTCGAACAGCGCGCCGGAGGGCCGCCACCACCAGGGAATCGGCCCCTTCGTGCCGGCGTGGTGGAAGGTGATGTCGCCGATGGCGTTCATCATCCACACTGGGAAGGTGCTCCTGGCGGTGGCGCGGTGCAGCGTCGCGGCGAGTTGATCGTCGGGGCCTTGCAGCGCGCGGCGCAGATGGCCGGCCTGCAGGGAGGTCATCGTCATGCCCTGGCCGAAGGTGGGATTGAAGCTGGCCACCGCGTCGCCGAAGGCGATGATGCCGCCGGGGAAGCGCTCCAGTTTGTCGTAGCGGCGCCACCGGCTGGCCGGGAACGCGTGGAAGGCCGGATCGCCTAGCGGCTCGGCCTGTGCCAGCGCCACGCTGAAGCGGCCCGGAAGCAGCTGCCCGGCCAGACCCAGCATTTCGGGAAACGTTCTCGGCGGTTTGACGTCGGCCACGCCGAACGTGGTCAGGACCCAGGTGCCGTCCTCGTAGCACAGCATGCCCAGCCCCAGGGACCGGTCGTGGGAGGCGCCGGCGACGACGACCTTCTCCGCGATCAGCCCGTCGGGAATGCGGAACTGCTGGGTGGCGTAGTTGATGCCGATGTCGACGGCCTGTTCGACGGGGCGCGCAAAACCCCACTGCGCCAACCACACCGGCAGCCGGGTGCCCCGCCCCGCCGCGTCGACGACGAGGTCCGCGCCGACGAATTCCGGCTCCCCGCCGTCGGGATCGGCCGGATCCACCAGCGCACCGGTCACCCGTTGTCGCGCGGGGTCGAACCGCGGTTCGGCCACCGAGCGCCGCACGATGGTGACGTTGTCGAGGTCGTGAACCCGTTTGCGCAACTGCCATTCCAGGTGCGGCCGGCTCGGCACGTAGGCGGTGAATTCGTCGCGCAGGGTTTGCCCCGTGCCCAGGACGTGGCCCGCGGCTCCGAGGTGGATGCAGTCGGGCCGGTTCTTCAGCTAGGGCACGCCCGCGGCCACCATGTCGTCGAGCAGGCCGGGAAAGAGGTTCTCGAATTCGATCGCGCCGCGCGCCATCAACATGTGCAGGTGCCGGTCCTGGGGGACCGTCGCCCGGTTCGCCGGGAAGGCCGGCAACTCGTCGCGCTCGTAGACGGTGACCCGCGAATACGCGTCCGACAGCACCCGCGCGGCGCACAGCCCGGCGATGCTCCCCCCGATGACCAGCGCGTGGTCCCGCGCGTCTGCTTTGCTGTCCGGCATCTGGGGGGAGTACCCAGTACTGTGTCGGACCAATGGCTCCCAGCGTTGGGAAAGGGCGGTTGCATGGCCAATCGGTGGCGCACGAAGTCGGTGGAACAGTCGATCGCCGACACCGACGAGCCGGACACCAAGTTGCGCAAGGACCTGACCATGTGGGACCTGGTCGTCTTCGGCGTCGCGGTGGTGATCGGCGCCGGCATCTTCACGGTCACCGCGTCGACGACCGGCGACATCACCGGGCCGTCCATCTGGCTGTCGTTCGTGATCGCGGCGGGCACCTGCGCGCTCGCGGCGCTGTGTTACGCCGAGTTCGCCTCGACGCTGCCGGTGGCCGGTAGCGCCTACACCTTCTCGTATGCGACCTTCGGGGAGTTCTTGGCCTGGATCATCGGCTGGAACCTGCTGCTGGAATTGGCGATCGGCGCCGCCGTGGTGGCCAAGGGCTGGTCGAGCTACCTGGGCACCGTGTTCGGGTTCGCCGGTGGCACAGCCGAATTCGGATCGGCCCAGGTCGACTGGGGCGCGCTGGTGATCGTCGCGGGGGTGGCGACGCTGATCGCGTTGGGCACCAAGCTGTCGTCGAGGTTCTCCGCGGTGGTCACCGGCATCAAGGTGTCGGTCGTGCTGTTCGTCGTGGTGGTCGGGGTCTTCTACATCAAGCGCGCCAACTATTCGCCGTTCGTTCCCAAACCGGAGGCCAGCAGCGAGGCCAAGGGCATCGACCAATCGGTTCTGTCGTTGTTGACGGGGGCGCACAGCAGCCACTACGGCTGGTACGGCGTGTTGGCGGGGGCGTCCATCGTCTTCTTCGCGTTCATCGGATTCGACATCGTGGCCACCATGGCCGAGGAGACCAAGCATCCGCAGCGCGACGTTCCCCGCGGGATCCTGGCGTCGCTGGGCATCGTGACCCTGCTCTACGTCGCGGTCGCGGTCGTGCTGTCGGGCATGGTGTCCTACACGCAGCTCAAGACGGTCCCGGGCCGCGGGCAGGCCAACCTGGCGACCGCCTTCACCGCGAACGGCATTCACTGGGCCAGCAAGATCATCTCGATCGGCGCGCTCGCGGGACTGACCACCGTGGTGATGGTGCTGATGCTCGGCCAGTGCCGGGTGCTGTTCGCGATGGCGCGCGACGGGCTGTTGCCGCGCTCGCTGGCCAAGACCGGTTCGCGGGGCACCCCGGTGCGGATCACCGTGCTGGTCGCCCTGGTGGTGGCCGTGACCGCGTCGGTGTTCCCCATTACCAAGCTCGAGGAGATGGTCAACGTGGGCACGCTGTTCGCGTTCGTCCTGGTCTCCGCCGGCGTGATCGTGCTGCGCCGGACCCGGCCGGACTTAGAGCGCGGCTTCAAGGCGCCGTGGGTGCCGCTGCTTCCGATCGCCTCGATCGCGGCCTGCGTGTGGCTGATGCTCAACCTCACCGCGCTCACCTGGGTCCGGTTCGGGGTCTGGCTGGTGGTCGGCACGGCGATCTACGTCGGCTACGGATACCGGCATTCGGTGCAGGGCGAGCGGGAGGCGGTGGCACCCGAGCCCAGCGACTCGCTCGAGGCGGACCCGAACAGCCCGGTGCCGTAGCGGCTGCTGGTTTACAAAATCATGGTGTTTGTCTAGACAGGAGACGCAAACGCCGGTATTGTCCAATCGCAACGTGGTGTGACTCACAAGGAGGTTGGGCAGATGACCACACTCGAACCGCAGGTAGAACAGCCAGCCGGCGCGCCCGCGTGGCGGGACAAGAAGCGCCGACTCTGGCTGATGGGGCTGATCGCGCCGACGGCGTTGTTCGTGATGCTGCCGCTCGTCTGGGCGCTGAACCGGGTCGGCTGGCACGCCGCCGCGCAGGCGCCGCTGTGGATCGGGCCCATCCTGCTCTACGTCCTGCTGCCGATCCTGGACCTGCGTTTCGGGCCCGACGGGCAGAACCCGCCCGACGAGGTGATGGAGCGCCTCGAGAACGACAGGTACTACCGCTACTGCACCTACGCGTTTCTGCCGTTCCAGTACCTCAGCGTGGTCTTCGGCGCCTACCTGTTCACCGCGTCGAACCTGAGCTGGCTCGGCTTCGACGGGCCGCTGGGCTGGGCGGGCAAGCTCGGCGTGGCGCTGTCGGTCGGGGTGCTGGGCGGCGTCGGCATCAACACCGCCCACGAGATGGGCCACAAGAAGGATTCGCTGGAGCGCTGGCTGTCCAAGATCACGCTGGCGCAGACCTGCTACGGCCACTTCTACATCGAGCACAACCGCGGCCACCACGTGCGGGTCGCCACCCCGGAGGATCCCGCGTCGTCGCGCTTCGGGGAAACCTTCTGGGAGTTCTTGCCGCGCAGCGTCTTCGGGAGCCTGCGCTCGTCGCTGCGGCTGGAGGCCCAGCGGATTCGCCGGCTGGGCAAGAATCCCTGGAACCCGCTGACGTACCCGTCCAACGACGTGCTCAACGCCTGGGCCATGGCGGTGGTGCTGTGGGGGATCCTGATCGCGGTCTTCGGGCCGGCGCTGATCCCGTTCGTGATCGTCCAGGCGGTCTTCGGCTTCAGCCTGCTCGAGGCGGTCAACTACCTCGAGCACTACGGCCTTCTGCGGCAACAGAATTCGAGCGGCCGCTACGAGCGGTGCACCCCCGCGCACAGCTGGAACTCCGACCACGTGGTGACCAACCTGTTCCTGTATCACCTGCAGCGACACAGCGATCACCACGCCAACCCGACGCGGCGCTACCAGACGCTGCGCAGCCTGGACGGCTCGCCCAACCTGCCCAGCGGGTACGCGTCGATGATCTCGCTCACGTACTTCCCGCCGCTGTGGCGCAAGGTCATGGACCACCGGGTGCTGGCGCACTACGACGGTGACATCACCCGGGTCAACATCCAGCCGCGGCTCCGCGAGAAGCTGCTCGCGCGCTACGGGGCCCAGGAGGCCCGCGCATGACCGCCTACCGCTGCCCCGGCTGCGACTACATCTACGACGAGGCGAAAGGCGCTCCGCGGGAAGGCTTTCCGCCGGGCACGCCCTTCAGCGACATTCCCGACGACTGGTGCTGCCCCGATTGCGCGGTGCGCGAGAAGGTCGATTTCGAAACTAGCCCGATAGGAGTGAACCGATGAGCGAGGACTACAAGCTTTTCGTCTGCGTCCAATGCGGATTCGAGTACGACGAGGCCAAGGGGTGGCCGGAGGACGGCATCGCGCCCGGAACCCGGTGGGTCGACATCCCGGAGGACTGGAGCTGCCCGGATTGCGGCGCGGCCAAAACCGACTTCGAGATGGTGGAGATCGCCCGTTCGTGATTCCTTCGGCCGCCACCGCCAGTAGCGAAAGAGCCGATTTCGGCTCGCGAGCCACTATTGTCGCGCCTGTGAAGCGGATGCCGTACGCCGAGGCGTCGCGCGCCCTGCTGCGTGATTCGGTGCTCGACGCGATGCGCGAGGAGCTGCTGACCCGGGACTGGTCGGCCATCACCCTGTCCGACGTGGCCCGCGCCGCGGGCATCAGCCGGCAGACCATCTACAACGAGTTCGGCTCGCGGCAGGGGCTGGCGCAGGGGTACGGCCTGCGCCTGGCCGATCGCCTGGTCGACGCCGTCAACGCCGCGCTGGGTGCCCACGTCGGCGACATCTATGCGGCGTTCCTGCAGGGCTTCCGCGACCTGTTCACCGAGCTGTCGGCCGATCCGCTGGTGATCTCGCTGCTGACCGGCGTCGCCAAGCCGGACCTGCTGCAGATCATCACCACCGGCAGCGCGCCCATCATCACGCGGGCCTCCGAGCGGCTGACCACCGCGCTCACGCACAGCTGGGTGGCCACCAGCGACGAGGATGCCGGTGTGCTGGCGCGCGCCATCGTGCGGCTGGCGCTGAGCTATGTGTCGATGCCGCCCGAGGCCGACCACGACGTGGCCGCCGACCTGGCGCGGCTGATGACCCCGTTCGCCGAGCGGCACGGCGTCGTCAAGGTTCCCTGAACGTTCCCTGGCCCGTGCGGCGCGCGGGCGCACGACTACAGTGGCGCAAGAACATACCTAAGCTAATTACCGCTTGGATCCGAGCGAGCCCCGAGACGGCAGGAAAAAGGAAGAGAAGCCATGACGACGACCGAAAACGCACTCACCCCCGACGTTCGAAACGGCATCGACTTCAAGGTCGCCGATTTGTCGTTGGCGGATTACGGTCGCCGGGACATCGAGCTCTCCGAGCAGGAGATGCCCGGTCTGATGTCGCTGCGCCGCGAGTACCACGACGTGCAGCCGCTCAAGGGCGCGCGCATCTCGGGTTCGCTGCACATGACCGTGCAGACCGCGGTGCTGATCGAGACCCTCGTCGCGCTGGGCGCCGAGGTGCGGTGGGCGTCCTGCAACATCTTCTCCACCCAGGACCACGCCGCCGCGGCCGTCGTCGTCGGCCCGCACGGCACCCCCGAAGAACCCAAGGGTGTGCCGGTGTACGCGTGGAAGGGCGAGACGCTCGAGGAGTACTGGTGGGCGGCCGAGCAGGTGCTGACCTGGCCCGACGAGCCGGCCAACATGATCCTGGACGACGGCGGTGACGCCACCATGCTGGTGCTGCGCGGCGCGCAGTACGAGAAGGCCGGCGTGGTGCCGCCCGACGACGAGGACGACTCGACCGAGCACCGGGTGTTCCTCAACCTGCTGCGCAAGCGCTTCGAGACCGACAAGGACAAGTGGACCAAGATCGCCGCGTCGATCAAGGGCGTCTCGGAGGAGACCACCACCGGCGTGCTGCGGCTCTACCAGTTCGCCGCCGCCGGCGACCTCGCGTTCCCGGCGATCAACGTCAACGACTCGGTCACCAAATCCAAGTTCGACAACAAGTACGGCTGCCGGCACTCGCTGATCGACGGCATCAACCGCGGCACCGACGTGCTGATCGGCGGCAAGAAGGTGCTGATCTGCGGCTACGGCGACGTCGGTAAGGGTTCGGCCGAGTCGGTGGCCGGCCAGGGCGCCCGGGTGACGGTCACCGAGATCGACCCGATCAACGCCCTGCAGGCGCTGATGGAGGGCTTTGACGTCAAGCGGGTGGAGGACGTGATCGGCGAGGCCGACATCATCATCACGACCACCGGTAACAAGGACATCATCACCCTCGAGCACATGAAGGCGATGAAGGACAAGGCCATCCTGGGCAACATCGGCCACTTCGACAACGAGATCCAGATCGCCCGGCTGGAGAAGTCCGGCGCCACCAAGACCAACATCCGCCCGCAGGTCGACCTGTGGACCTTCCCGGACACCGGCAAGTCGATCATCGTGCTCTCCGAGGGCCGGCTGCTGAACCTGGGCAACGCCACCGGCCACCCGTCGTTCGTGATGAGCAACAGCTTCTCCAACCAGGTCATCGCGCAGATCGAGCTGTGGACCAAGAACGACGAGTACGACAACGAGGTCTACCGGCTGCCCAAGCACCTCGACGAGAAGGTGGCCCGCATCCACGTCGAGGCGCTCGGTGGCAAGCTGACCAAGCTGACCAAGGAGCAGGCCGAGTACATCGGCGTCGACGTCGACGGCCCCTACAAGGCCGACCACTACCGCTACTGAGCCGGCTTTGGCCGAACGCCCGGCCAACCGGGCGTTCGGCACCGAGTGCCCGGCCAGCCGGGCACTCGGCGAGGGACTAGGCTCGCGCCGTGCTGATCGCGATCGAAGGCGTCGACGGCGCCGGCAAGCGGACGTTAACCGAAGGGTTGCTGTCCGCTTTCGAAGCGGCCGGGCGGTCGGTGGCCACGCTGGCCTTCCCGCGGTACGGGCAATCGGTGACCGCCGACATCGCGGCCGAGGCGCTGCACGGCGAGCACGGGGACCTGGCGTCCTCGGTCTACGCGATGGCGACCCTCTTCGCGCTCGACCGCGCCGCCGCGGTCCAGCAGCTCGAGGGGCTGCGCCGCGACCACGACGTGGTGATCATGGACCGTTACGTCGCCTCCAACGCGGCCTACACCGCCGCCCGCTTGCATCAGGACGCGGGCGGGCCGGCGGTGGCGTGGGTGCACGGCCTCGAATACCAGCGCCTGGGTCTGCCCGCGCCCGACTGGCAGGTGCTGCTGGCGGTGCCGGCCGAACTGGCCGGGCAGCGGGCGCGCAGCCGCGCCGCATCCGATCCGGGCCGGGCGCGCGACAGCTACGAACGCGACGACGGGCTCCAGCAACGCACCGGCGACGTCTACGCGGGGCTGGCGGCCGCGGGCTGGGGCGGCCCGTGGCGGGTCGTCGACAAAGACGTCGATCCGGGTGGTTTGGCCGCCAGTTTGATGGCCAGATAGCACAGATTTGTCACGATTCGGCCGTATCGGAGAAGAAACGCCCGTGTGGCGCCCGAGTTTTGTCCCGATCTGGTGACACCATGGACTCCATGAGGCAAAGGATTTTGGTCGTCGATGACGACGCTTCGCTAGCCGAGATGCTCACCATCGTGCTTCGTGGGGAGGGTTTCGACACTGCGGTCATCGGTGACGGCACCCAGGCCCTGACTGCGGTGCGCGAACTGCGCCCCGATCTGGTGTTGTTGGACCTGATGCTGCCCGGCATGAACGGCATCGACGTGTGTCGGGTGTTGCGCGCCGATTCCGGCGTGCCGATCGTGATGCTGACCGCCAAGACCGACACCGTCGACGTGGTCCTTGGCCTCGAGTCGGGCGCCGACGACTACATCATGAAGCCGTTCAAGCCCAAGGAGCTGGTGGCCCGGGTGCGGGCGCGGCTGCGGCGCAACGACGACGAGCCCGCCGAGATGCTCTCCATCGCCGATGTCGAGATCGACGTGCCCGCGCACAAGGTCACGCGCAACGGCGAGCAGATCTCGCTGACCCCGCTGGAGTTCGACTTGCTGGTGGCGTTGGCGCGCAAACCGCGGCAGGTGTTTACTCGTGATGTGCTGCTCGAACAGGTGTGGGGCTATCGTCACCCGGCGGATACCCGCCTGGTGAACGTGCACGTCCAGCGTCTGCGGGCCAAGGTCGAGAAAGACCCTGAGAACCCGACCGTGGTGTTGACCGTTCGAGGAGTTGGGTACAAGGCCGGACCTCCGTGACCGGTAGGAACACGTGATCTGGGGCTCCCGGCGACGCACACGGAGCCGCTGGGGGCGCTCCGGCCCCATGACTCGCGGCATGGGCGCAGTGAGTCGGGCCGTCGCCATCGCCTGGCGCCGCTCGCTGCAGTTGCGGGTCGTCGCGTTGACGCTTGGGCTGTCGCTGGCGGTCATCTTGGCGCTCGGCTTCGTGTTGACGTCTCAGGTCACCAATCGCGTGCTCGACGTCAAGGTCAAGGCCGCCATCGAACAGATCGAGCGGGCGCGGACCACGGTCGGTGGGATCGTGAACGGCGAGGAGGCGCGCTCGCTGGACAGCAGCCTGCAGCTGGCCCGCAACACGCTGACGTCCAAGACCGACCAGGCCTCCGGCGCGGGGATGGCCGGCGCCTTCGACGCGGTGCTGATGGTGCCGGGCGACGGACCGCGCGCCGCCACCACGGCCGGCCCCGTCGACCAGGTGCCCAATTCCTTGCGCGGCTTCGTCAAGGCCGGGCAGGCGTCCTACCAGTACGCGACCGTGCACACCGACGGGTTCTCGGGCCCGGCGCTGATCGTCGGCACCCCGGCGTCCTCGCAGGTGGCCAACCTGGAGCTGTACCTGATCTTCCCACTGAAGAACGAGCAGGCCACCATCCAGCTGGTGCGCGGCACCATGATCACCGGCGGCGCGGTGCTGCTGGTGCTGCTGGCCGGGATCGCGTTGCTGGTGTCGCGCCAGGTCGTCGTGCCGGTGCGGTCGGCGTCGCGCATCGCCGAACGGTTCGCCGAGGGGCACCTGTCGGAACGGATGCCGGTGCGCGGCGAGGACGACATGGCGCGGCTGGCGATGTCGTTCAACGACATGGCCGAAAGCCTGTCGCGACAGATCACCCAGTTGGAGGAGTTCGGTAACCTGCAGCGCCGCTTCACTTCTGACGTGAGCCACGAACTGCGCACCCCGCTGACCACGGTGCGCATGGCCGCCGACCTGATCTATGACCACAGCGCGGACCTCGACCCGACGCTGGCGCGCTCCACCGAGCTGATGGTCAGCGAGCTGGACCGGTTCGAGTCGCTGCTCAACGACCTGCTGGAGATCTCCCGGCACGACGCCGGTGTCGCCGAGCTGTCCGTCGAGGCGGTCGACCTGCGCACCACCGTGCGCAGCGCGCTGAGCAACGTGGGGCATCTGGCCGAGGACGCCGGCATCGAACTGCAGGTGGATTTGCCCACGCACGAGGTGATCGCCGAGGTCGACACCCGCCGGGTGGAGCGGATCCTGCGCAACCTGATCGCCAACGCCATCGACCACGCCGAGCACAAGCCGGTCAAGATCCGGATGGGCGCCGACGAGGACACGGTCGCGGTCACCGTCCGCGACTATGGGGTCGGGCTGCGCCCGGGCGAGGAGAAGCTGGTCTTCAGCAGGTTCTGGCGCGCGGACCCCTCGCGGGTGCGCCGGTCCGGCGGCACCGGGCTCGGCCTGGCGATCAGCATCGAGGACGCGCGGCTGCACCAGGGCCGGCTGGAGGCGTGGGGCGAACCGGGCGACGGCTCGTGCTTCCGGCTGACGCTGCCGTTGGTCCGGGGCCATAAGGTCACCACCAGCCCGCTGCCCATGAAACCGATCCCGCAGCCTTCCCAGCCGGGTGGTCAATCCGCCCCGCAGTCCGGGTCCGAGCGCAAGGAACGTCCGCAGCGCCAGCGTGAGCACGCCGAAAGGACGCTGTGATGCGGCGCCTGCTGGGCCTGCTGATGCTGGCCGTCCTGCTGGCGGGCTGCGCCGGGGTGCCCAGTTCGTCGGCGCCGCAGGCGATCGGCACCGTCGAGCGGCCGGCGCCGTCGAACCTGCCCAAGCCGACCCCGGGCATGGACCCCGACGTGCTGCTGCGCGAATTCCTCAAGGCCACAGCCGATCCGGCGAACCGGCACCTGGCCGCCCGCCAGTTCCTCACTCAGTCGGCGTCCAACTCGTGGGACGACGCCGGTAGCGCGCTGCTGATCGACCACGTCGTGTTCGTCGAAACCCGTGCGGCCGAACGTGTTTCGGCAACCATGCGGGCGGACATCCTGGGCTCGCTGTCCGACATGGGGGTGTTCGAAACCGCCGAGGGCGTGCTGCCCGATCCCGGGCCGATCGAGTTGGTCAAGACCTCCGGCGGCTGGCGCATCGACCGCCTGCCGAACGGGGTTTTCCTGGACTGGCAACAGTTCCAGGCGACCTACAAACGCAATACTCTTTACTTCGCCGACCCGACCGGCAAGACCGTGGTCCCCGATCCGCGCTATGTCGCGGTGCCCGACCACGACCAGCTGGCGACCGAGCTGGTGTCCAAGGTGATCGCCGGGCCGCGGCCGGAGATGGCGCACACGGTCCGCAACCTGCTCGCCCCGCCGCTACGGCTGCGCGGGCCGGTGACCCGGGCCGACGGCGGCAAGAACGGGATCGGGCGCGGGTATGGCGGGGCGCGCGTCGATCTGGAGAAGCTGTCCACCACCGACCCGCACAGCAGGCAATTGGTTGCGGCGCAGATCATTTGGACGCTGGCCCGCGCCGACATCCGGGGACCGTACGTGATCAACGCCGACGGCGCGCCGCTGGACGACCGATTCCGCGACGGGTGGACCACCTCCGATGTTGCGGCCACCGATCCCGGCGTGGCCGACGGCGCGGGCGCCGGGCTGCACGCCCTGGTGAACGGGTCACTGGTGTCGCTGGACGGCCAGCACACCTCGATGGTGCCGGGCGCGTTCGGTCGCATGGGGGATCAGACCGGCGCCGCGTTGTCGCGCAGCGGCCGGGAGGTGGCGTCCGTGGTGACGCTGCACCGCGGCGCCCCGGACATGGCGGCCTCCTTGTGGATCGGTGATCTGGGTCAGGAGGCGGTGCAGTCCGCCGACGGGCACAGCCTGTCGCGACCCACTTGGTCGCTGGACGACGTGGTCTGGGTGGTGGTCGACGGCAACAACGTGCTCCGGGCGATCCAGGAGCCGGCGTCGGGGCAACCCGCGCGCATTCCGGTGGATTCGGTGGCGGTGGCCACCCGGTTCCCGGGGCCGATCACCGACCTGCAGCTGTCCCGCGACAGCACGCGGGCCGCGATGGTGATCGGCGGGCAGGTGATCCTCGCCAGCGTCGAGCAGACCCAGGCCGGCCAGTACGCGCTCACGTATCCACGCCGGCTGGGCTTCGGGTTGGGCAATTCGGTGGTGTCGCTGTCGTGGCGCACCGGCGACGACATCGTGGTGACCCGCACCGACGCCAACCATCCTGTCTCGTACGTGAACATCGACGGGGTGAACTCCGACGCGCCGGCCCGCGGCCTGCAGATGCCGGTGACCACCGTGGTGGCCAACCCGTCCACGGCCTACGTCGCGGGACCCGAAGGGGTGCTGCAGTATTCGCCGTCCGCCGACGGTCAGCAGGGCTGGTCGGATGTGCCCGGGCTGACGATTCCCGGCGCGGCGCCGGTGCTGCCGGGCTAGTGGCGATCGCAAGCGCGGCGAAGCCGGGCGCGGCGGGTCGCCACCATGGAGGCTGACCGCGCGGCTCCGGCAAACGCACCGCGCGCACCAATCTGGGCCTGTCTGCCGTAGGAAAGACCGCGCACCAGGCGTTAGTGGTCGTGGCGCCGACGCACGGCCTGGCCGGTTTACGCGGCCCCCTGGCCAGATTGCGCGGACTTCCCGTCGAGGCATAGCGCAGCAAAGTCAGCGGCGTTAGCGTGGCGTCCGCAGGCGTCGAGAGGGGATCTGCGCATAGTGAAAAAAGACGACGTCGACACGAGCAAACCGGCAGCGGAGGCGTCGGAGGCGCCCGTCTGGACGCCGGCGAAGGACTTCGATGACTTTGCCCGGGTCTGCTGTGGCCAACCGCACCTCCGCTTGCTGGCTGACCCGGACTCGTTTTCGGTGAATCAGCGCGTGGGCCGGATTGGCCCGGTCGCGTTGTCGGAAATCGCCGTGGAATCCGACATGCCCATGGATGGCGGTCAGGTGTGCGGCAGCTACCGGGTGATCGTGGTGCGCGCCGGCCGCACGGCGGCCGAACACAGGGGACAGTCCGTCGTTGGCGGCCCGGGCAGCGCGGCCGTGTACACGCCGGAGGGCCTCGGCGCCGGGCAATGGGACGCGGGAAGCAGGTTGATTTGCCTCAAGATCAACCGTTCCGCAATCGACGACGCCCTCAGCAATGCGCTCGGCCGACAGGTGACGTCGCAGGTCGACTTCTCGCCCGTCCTGCCGGTGGATGCGGCCGCGACGAGAAGTTGGATCAATATGCTGCTGTCGTTCAAGGAGCAGTACTTCCGCCGCGGTAGTCTGCTGAACCAACCGCTGGTCGGGCTGCCATTCGCCGACGGTCTGGTGCGCGGGTTCTTGCTCGCCGCCGAGCATCCCCACCTCGAGGCCCTCACCCGAGACGAACGCCTCGCTGCACCTCGCGCCATTCGCGCCGCAGTCGACATCATCGAAGAGGAAGCACACCTGCCGTTGACGTTGTCGTCGATTGCCGTCCGCAGCCACGTAAGTGTCCGGACGCTGCAGCAGGGTTTCCAGCGCTACCTGGACACGTCGCCGATGGCATATCTGCGCGAGGTCAGGTTGCGCCGAGCGCACGAGGCATTGCTCGAGTCCGACCCGTCGACCGCTACGGTGGCCTCTATTGCCTATCGGTGGGGGTTCAGCAATCTCGGCAGGTTCGCCGCCGCCCACGCGGCCCGCTATCGTGAGACGCCCACTGAGACGTTGCGACGCAAGGTATTTCACCACAGTGCAGCGGAGCTGGTGACCCGCGCGCGGACCGCATGACCATGAAGGAAGAGCGGGCGGCAGACGCTGGGGCGGCCGTGGCAGACGGCGTGTGGGCTTCGGTGCAGTCGTTGGACGACTTCGCCGAGCTGCGCACAGGCCGGCCGGATTCATCGCCGCACTGGTGGCCAGAGATCGGGCCGGTCGGAGACCCCGGATCGTTCTCGTTCACGCACCGGATGCGTCGCGCCGGCCCGATCACGGTGCTAGACGCAGATTTCCACGACGACGTATGGGTGAACGGCGGTGAGATGCGTCCTCACTATCACGTCACTTTGCCGGTTTCTCCCACATCTGCCGCGTCGGTCGACGAGGTGTCCGTCGCCGCGGAGCCGGGATCGGTCGCGGTGTATCGGCCCGAAGGCCGAGCGGGCGTGGACCGTTACGTCGGCCGTCTGCTGGCCGTGATGATCGATCGTCACGCCGTCGAAGATGCGCTGGCGGATTCGCTGGGGCGGTCCATCGCTTCGCAAATCGACTTTGCGCCGCTCATGCGGACCGCAGCCCCGACGGTCCGCAGCTGGATCACCCTCGTGTCGGAGTTCAGCGAGCAGCTGTTCCGGCCTCACAGTGTGCTGAACCAGCCGATGGTCGGAATGCCGTTTGCCGAGGGCCTGATCCGCGGTCTCTTGCTTGCCGCGGACCATCCATACCGCGCAGGTTTGGAGGGCGAGGCGGCTGAGCCGCCGCCAGGCGCCATCCGCAGGGCAATCGAGATCATCGAGGCCGAAGCGGACCAACCGTTGACCGTCGCAGCGCTGGCTCGACGCAGCCATGTGGGCGTTCGGTCACTCCAGCACGGGTTTCAGCGTCATGTGGGCGTCACGCCGATGGCCTATTTGCGCCAGGTCCGGCTGCGCCGGGCGCACCAGGCCCTGCTCGAGTCCGACCCGTCGACCGTCACGGTGGCCTCAGTGGCGTACCGCTGGGGCTTCACCAATCTCGGCAGGTTCGCCGCGGCTCATACCGCTCGCTACCAGGAGCCGCCGTTGAAGACGTTGCAACGCACTGTCCGGTCGAGGGGGCCCTCACCTGTACCCCGTGATGTTCCGCAGCTGCGCGACGACCGACGCGGAAGCGACCGGCCGTCCTTGCTCGTCCACAAGCTCCGCCCCGAGCACCGCTGAGGTGCTGGTCACCGACAGCACCTCAGCGGTGACAACAAACAGGCTTCCCGTGCCCGCGCGCAGGTAGTTCACCGTCATCGTCAGGGTCGGCAGGCCGTGGCCCGCCACCAGGGTGCCGCAATGCGCCGCCGTCTGATCCAGCATCTCAGCGGTGGATCCGCCACTGAGAATCGTGAACGCTGTGAAGCGCTCGGGTCCGGGGCGAAACGACACCCGCAGCGTCCTGGCTGCGCGTGATCCGCTCTCGAATCGGGCGTTCAGCGCCGAAAGCTGTGGTGGCAGGGCGGCATTCATCGCAGCGATCCATTCCGGTTCGGAAAGCGCCGCCCCGGATTCACCGAAAAGACACCGATAGGCATCGGGGGACGGCGTGTGGCTATTTTGCATGGACGGTCCTCCGCTCCACGGACGCGCGCCCACGGTGCTCAGAGTGCGCGCACAGTGGCGGTGGCTCATGGTGTGTTGGGGCGGGACTCCACCCCAGCTTCGGTCCCAGTTTCTCGGCCATGTCGGTGACTATTTGCACTTGATCGTGTTCGTCGAATCCGTGTGGCAGCGCGAAGGCCACCTCGCTGACACGCTGAAAACCCCGATGCGCGTACAAGATATCGGCGAGTTCCCCGGACGTGCCGACGTAGTCGGGAGAGGCGATCATGCCACGCGGCCCATCGGGCTGCCGGGTGCGGTCGATGCGGCTTTGCGCGTAAGCCCGGTACCGCTTCACCTGCGAGCGCGACGCGGAATCGGTCGGAATGACCACCAATGCCTGTGCGATTCGGGCGGTTTCGGGGCTGGGATGGTGTGCGCGAAACGCGTCGATATGTTCGGCCTGGATCGTGGCGAAGTCATGCGCATGGCTTCCTTCGCTGCTGACCAAGTTAGCGGTGAGGTAGTTGAGACCCTGAATCCCGGCCCACACCGCGGATTGCAGTCCGCCGCCGTACCAGACCCGGTCGGCCAGGCCGGGCGAGTGGGGCTGGACTCGGCGGAAGAATTCGTCGTGGCCCACGGTGCCCTCGAAATCGCTGACTGGATCGCCCCGCAGGCACGCAAGTAACCGCGCGACCCGTGCCTTCGAAAAGTCCTCCACCTCATGGGTTTCGGGATAGAGCGCGGTTTTGAACCGTTCGTAGAGCACCGGGGTGCCCACCGACACACCGACGTTGAGCCGGCCACCCGACAAGACGTCGACGGTTGCCAGGTCTTCGGCGAGGCGCAGCGGGTTCTCCAAGCCGAGCGGGATCACCGCGGTACCCAGTTCAATCCGGCGGGTGCGCTGGCTGGCGGCGGCCAACAGCGCCACCGGGGAGGCGATACCCGGTTGCAGATGCCGTTGGCGTACCCAGACACTGTCGAAGCCCAGCGCCTCGGCACGCTCGATCATCCGTAGAGTTTCTTCGTGGCCCGGCCGCGGATCGGCGTCGTCGAACCGGCCGATGGTGAGGAAACCCATTCGGCGCAAGGGTATTCGGCGCTCAGGCATGGATTCGAAGGTATTGCCGCGATGGCGGGCTGACTAGCCGGTGTGCGCAGCGCGCAGGCCGGATTACGCCCGGCGCGGAAATGCCGTCCGGTTCAGCGTCACCGAAGGAATCTCACCGTACCGACGTGCGTGTGCGGCGGCGAACCGGCCGAGATTGGTGAAGCCCCAACGGTACGCGACTGAGGCGACCGTGACGTCCGACGGGTCCGACTCGATCAGCGTCTGATGCGCACGGCGCAGGCGGACGTCGCGCAGATACGCCATCGGAGACATGCCCAGGTAGCTGCGAAAACCCTCCTGCAGGGAACGGACACTGACGTGGCTGCGCGCCGCAAGGGACGAAACCGTCGTCGGCAGGTGCGCCTCGGCTTCGATGATGTCAATCGCCGCGCGGATCGTGCGAGGCGGCGCCGGTCCGATGCCGTCCATGACGGCTTCGCGGTCCGGGTGATCGACGGCCAGCAAGAGCCCGCGCACGAGGCCGTCGACGAACGGCATCGCGACCAGAGGTTGATGGAGCAGGCTGTCGGGTCGACAAAACTGCTCGGTGAACAGCCACAGCATGTTGACCCAACTCCGGGTCAGCGGTGCGTCGATCGGCATCACGGGGGCGAAGTCGACTTGAGTCTTCACCTGCCGACCGAGGGCATCGCCGAGAGCATGGTCGACAGCGCTGCGGTCGATTTTCACGCCCAGCATCCGGCTCCCGCCCGCCCAGCGCGCCATCCCCTGGCCCTCCGGCTGGTACACGGCAAGAGTGCCGGCGCCGGCGAACAGCGATGCGCCCCGGTGCAACGACTCGAGGCGCCCGGATCGCACCACATTCACCCGGTACCCGCTGCAGTGCTCGCCGGAATCGACCAATGCGTCGCCGCCGGCGACGAATTCGCTGAAGGCGATCGGGCCGATGCGACCCGTGCGCTGGGTGATCGAAAACGACGTCGGGTCACTGCGCAGCTCGAGGTGGGGCTCCTCGCAGCAGAGTACGGCGAAGTCGTCAAGCGTCTTCGTCGTCGTCCATGCGTCGGTATCCGAAACGCGAGCTGTCCGCCGGTCGATCACTCGGTCAGCCTTTCCACCTTCCGCGGCACCATCGCGTCGACGGGTCACCGCCCAAACACCGGTGATGCCAGTGTCGAGGCTACGCCGCGGTGCCGGAAATCCGGGAGCCGGTAGCCCGCGCAGTTTGGCCAGAGCGCTGCGTGCGGCGGCTAGGGACCGCCGGGCGAGCAACTTAACGTGGGCGGCGTAATGCCCGACTCAGTGAATGCGCGAGCCATGAGTATCGATCAAAAGCCCTCGGATCCCAGCACTTATGTGCTGGGGCATGTCGATGCCGAGATCAGGCGTCTGCTGTTGCAGGGCAGTCTGCACAACGACTTCACCGAGCACGTGCTGCGGCTGGCGGGCCTGCGCCCGGGCATGCGGGTGCTGGATGTGGGCTGCGGACCTGGTGATGTGTCGTTCATCGCTGCGCGCCTGGTCGGGCAGCAGGGCGCGGTACTCGGCGTGGATGCGGCCGCCGACGTCGTCAGGCTCGCCCGCTCCCGTGCCGCACAACAAGGCCTGCGCACGATCAGGTTCGAGGCGACCGCGATCACCGACATCCGTTTGGACCGGCCGGTAGACGCCGTAATCGGACGGTTGATCCTCATGCATCTGCCGGACCCCGTCACCGCGCTGCGTCACCTGGCGTCGATGGTGCGTCCCGGTGGCCTCATCGTATTCTGCGAATCCGATATCAACGGGGTTTACAGCGTGGCCGAATTGCCGCTGTGGCGGGCCGTAAAGGA
This sequence comes from Mycobacterium sp. 3-98, assembly GCF_035918355.1. Taxonomy (NCBI): domain Bacteria; kingdom Bacillati; phylum Actinomycetota; class Actinomycetes; order Mycobacteriales; family Mycobacteriaceae; genus Mycobacterium; species Mycobacterium sp. 3-98. Next base: position 1,601,828 of record NZ_CP142360.1, read on the forward strand.
CTGTTTTGCCAAAACCTTTGAGGGCGTGGGCCTCGACGCGGCGTTCGGGGCGAAACTCCACACGGTGTTTCGGTCCGCCGGCCTGGCTCCGCCGCGGCTGGCGCTCGGCGCACCGCTGGGTCCGGCCGACGACCCCGACATCCTGACTTACGTTGTGGAGACCTGGCGATCGATCTTCCCCGTGGCTCAACAGCAGGGTCCAGTCCCGGATGAGCTGGCCGAGCTAAGCACGCTCAGGCGGCGCTTGCAGGACGAAGCCGCCGCGGCGCAAGCGATCATCGTCCTGCCGCCGCTCGTTTGTGCGTGGGCGAGGGCATAGTCTCTGCGGCACGCGAGCCGCAACACGGTGTCGGACTGAGCTTTTCGCGTGGCCAACGCCGCCACGGCACGTTCCACTACTAATCGGGAGACACGAAGAGTGACAAGCGAACGTATTGCAGCACAACCCACCGGCGAACTGCGTGCCCTCGGGTTGCGGGAGCGTTGCTTATACCGCTATTCCGAACGTAACCCATTGCTTTTCGTACTGGTCGCCGAGTTTGACGTAGCCCTCGACCCGGACCTCGTGGGTGACGCGCTCGATGCCGTGCAACGTCGGCATCCGTTGCTGTCGGCCCACGTCCACGAGGACCACGAGCTGGGTCCGGTGTTCTATCGCGCCGACCCGGCGACACCGATCGAGCTCAGTATTCATCGAGATCCCGACCAAGGTTGGCACGTGTTCGCCGCGCAGGAACTCGCCCGGCCCTTCGGGGTCGCGACGGTTCCGTTGATGCGGGCGACACTTCTGGCCCGACGGACGACCTCGACGCTGCTGCTGACGTTCGACCACGTCATATCCGACGGGATTTCGTCCGTCGCAGTGCTCGACGACCTGCTGGCCGCGCTCAATGGCGAATGGCTGCCGGTGCTGCCGGTACCGGAGTCGCTGGAAGACCTGGCCGCGCGCAGATTCGAGGCCAGCGACATCGGTGATGTATCAGCCGAACTCGGTGACCCGCGGATGGCCGTGCCCACGCGTATCCGCCCCTTCGATGCCACACCGCCCTATGTGCATGGGGTTGTGATGGACCGCGGCGCTACCGCGCACCTGCTCGAGCGCTGCCGCAACGAAGACACTACTGTGCACGCCGCGATCGTGACAGCCGCCTCCCGTGTGCGTAGCGCTGAGTGCGGCGACGACTTCGTCCGCGCGTACAGCCCGATCAATGCCCGGGAGCTTGTCGCCCAGGAACCCGGCTGTTGCCTATGCATTTCGTTCGCATGCACCGGGATGGCACCAGCGGACGGTACCGCGTTTTGGCGTCAGGCGCGCGAGACCGGTGACCGGTTGAAAGCCATGAGGTCGCCCGCCGGACTGATGCTCGGTTCTGCCGTGATTGAGGACAACTTCCCATTCGACGCCGACTGTGACACCGCAGAGCAATTCCTTTGCACCCATTTACCCTCCGAGCTGACGATCACCAACCTCGGCGTGCAAGCCATGTCGCGTGTTCGGCCGATTCGACCCCGAACCATCTGGGGCCCAGTCGTATTGACGCAGATCGAACGGGAATACGTCACCGGGGTCGTCACCTACGATGGCCACCTGCGCATGGTCACATGCGGCTATACGCCCACCGAGCGCTTCCTCGAGGCCGTGCGCGAGACGCTCACGGACGCACCGGGATACCCGCGGTAGCCGACCCCCATCGGCCGTTCGACGATCGTCGATGGCATCCACGGCCTGCGGGCATGGCCTGTCTCCAGACGAGCCGCCCGCACACCTCGCTGCCCAGGTCGCATGCGCGATCCGGCCAACCGCCCGCGTGCGTTGGGTAGCTCGGTTTGCTCTGGACTGCATAGCGTTAGCCCATGGCGAGTCCGGTAGTTGCACCAAGAGGCCGGCCCCTGCGATGGGCTGCCGATGCAAAGCAGTGGGGAGTGTGTGGAATCGTGCGAATCGCATATGCGGACACGGAAATATCTGAGGGACCGCGGCATCCACGTGATACGAGACGGCGCGAACCGTCACAGAGTGCGGACGTGGCCCGGGCGCTGCTCGCATCGGGAATCTTCAGCAAGACTGATCCTCGCGCGGTGTCCGGTTGGGCGAAGCAGTTGGCGGCCGTCCGCTTCCCGGCGGGGTACGCGATGGTCCAAGATGGCAACTTCGGCAATCGTCTGCATGTGATCATCGCCGGAAGAGTCAAAGTTTGCCATCGGCGTGCGCGCGGATGTGAGTTCGTGCTCAACATTCTGGGCCCGTCCGACATACTGGGCGCGATAACATTTTTCAGCGCCGGCGCGGAGTACCTGACGGCGACGACCCTTACCGAAGTCGTCACCGTGCCGATCGAACGCGATCAATTCTGCGGATGGATGACTGAGCACCCTGAGGTCGCCTGTCAGATGCTGCGCCTGTTGGCGCGGTGGACGAAGACGACGACGGATTGCCTGGTTGACTTCGTGTCGGAAGACGTCCAGGTGCGACTCGCGAGTCGGCTTTTGTTCCTACGGAAGAGGTTTGGCTTGCAGGAGGGTGACGCCGTGCGGGTGGTCCACAACCTGACACCAGAGGACTTTTCTCTTCTTGTCGGTATCCCGCGCGAGACGGTCGGGCAGACGCTGCACGAATTCGAGGAACGCGGCTGGATCCGCCTGGAAGACAACAGTCTGGTGATCGTCGATGCCCAAGCCCTTATGTCGGTGCGGCCATGGAGCGAGTCGGAGGTATGCGGTGCTTGACCGATTCAGGTTAACGGAATTGGGGGCGCGCGTGCTATGCGCGCCCATGGCGGGCGGACCCTCGACGCCCGCGTTGGCGGCGGCCGTGACCAACGCTGGCGGGCTCGGGTTCCTCGCGGCCGGCACCTCGTCCGCCGAGGATCTGGCTGACGCCATCCTTGCTGCGAGGAAGCTGACCTCCGGCGCACTCGGAGTGAATCTCTTTGTCCCCCAGGTATCAGTGAGCGCGTCCGAACAGCTCACTGCGTTCGCCGCGACGCTGGAACGGGACGCTGAATACTATGGTGTGGCCCTCGGTGAACCGCGTCATGATGACGGCGAGTGGGACGCCAAGCTCGAGGCAGTCTGCGATTTGCGGCCCGAAGTGGTGTCCTTCACGTTCGGTTCACCCAGCGTGGGGCAATGTCGCCGTCTCAGCCATGCCGGCATCTTGACTCTCGCCACCGTGACCACCATCCGGGAAGCGGTGATCGCACTCGGCTGTGGAGTGGACGCCCTGGTGGCCCAGGGGCCCGACGCCGGCGGGCATCGGGCGACCTTTGATCAGGTCGCCGCGCCGCCCGACACCCCACTCGATGATCTGGTCGCGGCCCTGGTCGCCTGCTTTGACTGTCCCGTCGTGGCCGCCGGAGGCGTGGGGACCCGCGCTGACGTGCGCCGGCTTCGCGATGCCGGAGCCGCCGCGGTGCAACTCGGTACGGCGTTCCTGCTCGCAGACGAGGCCGGCACCGACCCTGTGTATCGCGCCGCATTGCGCGATCCGCGGTTCACCGAGACGGTGCTGACGCGTGCGTTCACCGGACGCTACGCGCGCGCGTTGCGCAACCGATTCATCGACATGCACGAGGGCGACGCGCTTTTCGGCTTTCCCGACGTTGCCACGATGACCGCCCCGATCCAGGCGGCCGCGATGAAGGTGGGCGACCCGCACGGCATCGGCCTCTGGGCGGGCACCGCGTTCCGCACAGCGAGAACGGGTTCGGCCGCCGACATCGTGCGCGCGCTGGCGGGCTGATCGATGACCATCGAACACGGCCGCGACAAAGTCGCGATCATCACCGGCGCATCACGGGGAATCGGTGCGGGTTTGGTCGACGCATACCGCAAACGCGGCTACGCCGTCATCGCCAATTCGCGTGCCATAACCGCTTCGCCCCATCCCGAAGTCGTCACCGTCGCTGGCGATATCGCTGACGCCAGTACCGCTGAACGCCTCGTGATCGAGGCGGTCGCGCGCTATGGCCGCATCGACACTCTGGTCAACAACGCGGGGGTCTTCGTTCCCAAGCCCTTCATTCGGTACACGACCGAGGACTACGCGCGGGTGACGTCGGTGAATGTGCTCGGATTCTTTCACCTCACTCAGCGCGTCATCGCTCAAATGCTCGCCCAGGGCCACGGCGGCCACGTCATCAACATCACCACCGCTCTCGTCGACCAACCGCAGGCCGCCGTCCCGGCGGCGCTGACAGCGCTCACCAAAGGTGGCCTGGCGGCAGCAACCAAGGCACTGGCCATCGAATACGCCCGCAACGGAATCCGGGTCAACGCAATATCTCCCGGAGTCATCGACACGCCGATGCACGTGGGCGTCGACGCCTGCGCCGCCTATGCCGGAATGCATCCCCAGAACCGGATCGGTGCTGTCGCCGACGTCGTGAACGGGGCGCTCTACCTGGAGACGGCGCCCTTCGTCACGGGCGAGGTCCTCCATATCGACGGCGGACAAAGCGCCGGCCACTAGCGACCGAAGGATGACTATGCCGACTCATGCGCGGCCGGACGTGGACCACGAAATGGACCGGCGTGTGCGCGCGAACCACGAGCGCCTCGCCGCCGCGCTGAAGCAAGACTACGACTTCATCGTCTGCGGTGCGGGCTCGTCGGGCTGCGTCGTCGCCCGCCGGCTGGCCGAGGACCCAACGGTGAGCGTGTTGTTGCTGGAGGCCGGCGGCGGCGACGACATGCCCGGTGTCACGGAGTCGCGTCTTTGGCATACGAACCTTGGCGGGGTGACGGATTGGGCTTTCGTGGCCGGACCCAACGAACACCTCAACGGCCGGACGCTGCCGCTGTCGATGGGCAAGGTGCTCGGTGGGGGCTCGAGCATCAACCTGATGGCCTGGGTCCGCGGTCACCGGGCGGATTGGGATTTCTTCGCCGCCGAGTCGGGGGACATGGCGTGGAGCTACGCGTCGGTTCTCGACATCTATCGCCGTATCGAGGATTGGCACGGCGCCCCCGACGGCGCATATCGGGGAAGGGGCGGGCCGATCTTCGTGCAACCCAAACCCCACCCCCATCCCGCTAGTGCCGTGGTGCTCGAAGCCGCCGGCTGTCTGGGCATCTCGCGCTTCGACCATCCGAACGGTCCGATGATGGAGAGCAAGGGCGGGGCCGCGATCTTCGACGTTACAGCTCGCCACGGCAACCGACAATCGGTCTTTCGCTCCTACACATATCCCTACATGGACCGGCCGAATCTGACCGTGCTGGCTAACGCATTGGTGCGCCGGGTGATCATTGATCGCGGCCGGGCGACGGGCGTCGAGATCTGTCACCGCGACGAAGTCAGGCGATTTCATTGCGGCACCGAGGTCGTGCTGTCGATGGGCGCAATCCATACCCCCAAGGTCCTCATGCTGTCTGGAGTCGGCGACCAAGGCGGGTTGCGTCCCTTGGGCATACCCGTGCAACAGCACCTGCCCGGTGTCGGTCAAAACCTGCAGGACCACCTTGGCTTCTCATGCATCTGGGAAATCCCCGCCGGCCCTCCTGCCGAGCAGCCGGGCGACGCTGTCATGCTCTGGCCCGGTGACGACGGCTCGGACAAACCGCAGCTGTTTGCCTGCCAAGGGGCGCTCCTGATGACCACGCCGGAGAACAGCGCCCGGTTCGGCCTGCCCGATAACGGCTGGACCATGTTGGGCGCGATCACGCATCCCAAAAGTCGCGGCCATATCGAGCTGACCAGTCCCGATCCGAATGCTCCCGTTCGGGTCATACACAACGGCCTATCGCATCCCGACGATCTGCGCCTGGCCGTGAAATGCGTTGAGGGGATGCGCAGAGTCGGCAATTCCGCGCCGTTGCACAGGTATTTCACGCGTGAGGTCATGCCGGGCGATCTCAGAGGCGAAGATCTCGCGTCCTACCTGCGTGACGCCGCGGTCACCTATTGGCACCTGGTCGGTACCGCCAAGATGGGACGCGATCAGCTCGCCGTCGTCGACGGCAGTCTCAAGGTCTACGGAATCGAAAACCTGCGCGTCGCCGACGCTTCCATCATGCCCAGAATCACCAGCGCCAATACCATGGCGCCCTGCGTGGTCATCGGCGAGCGTGCGGCCCAAGCGATCAGGGCGGAGCATGGGCTCGCGGACACGTCCGAACGTTTTATGCCGTCCAAACGTGGTTCATAGCAATGCTATTAGAGATCGCCATACCCAGATGCGTCGTGTCCCTTTCGATCACGAGGCAGACCATCGTCCCCCCCAATAGAAGGCTCGCATGCGCGGCCGTGATGTTCACCAGAAGCCGTCCGATGAGATCGCGGACGGATCACCTTGCCGGCGGCGCAGTTGGTCACCGGCGCGAGCCCGAGGGGAGTAGGGAATGCCTACCGATGCGTTCGAGATGGCCTTGGTTCACCGAGTTTTCCGCGACCAGCTCCAACTCGCGCCCCAGCTGATCGGCTCGGTGCGACCCGGCGACCGGAGGCGCCGGAAGGTGGTAGCCGGCCACATCGCCAACGTTCTGGCGGCGTTGCATCACCACCACATCGCCGAAGACGAACTGCTGTGGCCGACGCTGCACGCCCGGGTACCACTGCGCGCAGAAGACGTCCACCGTATGGAGACCGAGCACGCACTGATAGCGAAGTTGGCGGGCAGTGTCGAACGATGGCTGGCCCAATGGATTGCTACAGCCGATTCGACTCCGTCCCAATCGCGGGCCGCGGAGGCGTTGATCTCTGAGATGACGTCGCTCGCAGATCTGGTCGGTGACCATCTCAATGCCGAAGAGGAACGGGCCGTTCCGCTGATCAACGAGAACGTCACCGACGCCGAGTGGCGCGCGGTGACGGAGCGAGGCGCTGCCTTTCTCAACGGCCGCAATGTGTGGTTCGGTATCGCCTTTGTCGGAATGGCTCTCGAGGCCAGCACAACCGAAGAGCGGCGACGCTTCCTGGCCGGCATGCCGCCGCCGCAGAGGTTGCTGGTGAGGTTGTGCGTACGACACGTTACGGCCCGCTATCGCGCCCGAGTTGAAAGCAGAACGTAGCCCGGCGACGCGGGACCAGCCGAGTCGCCGCTCTCCTACGCGGCGATCACCGCGTCGTCCGGCTCGCGAAGGTATCCGCGCTGAATCGCGAAATTCGCCAGCAACTTTCGCAGGTTCTGACGCCCCCGGTGGATGCGAGACATGACCGACCCCAGCGGCATGTCGAGCACGGCCGCGATCTCCTTGTACCGCAGCCCTTCGACGTCGGCGTAGTACAGAGCCATCCGTTGCCCCTCGGGAAGTTTCTGTAGCGCCTCGCGAACCTCGTCGTCGCCGAGCAATTCGAGCGCTTCGCATTCCGCCGACAATTGACCGGTGTGCGAGTACCGCGTCCGGACCGAGACGGAGACATCGCCGATTTCGCCGGACAACCACTCGTTCGGCCGTCGGGATGCGGTGCGGTGGTTGTTGATCCAGGTGTTGTTCATGATCGTGAACAGCCATGCGCGGATGTTGGTGCCGGCCTTGAATGAGGGGAATCCCGCGTAGGCCCTGAGCATGGTTTCCTGGACGAGATCTTCCGCGTCCGCATGCGTCCGGGTATACCGGCGCGCCGCGCGATACAGCTGATCGAGCAGCGGCAGTGCCTCGTGCTCGAACCGCGCAACGAGATCGTCGACACCCCGGGGGTCCGGATGCGTTGCGGAGGACGGCATGATCGTCACCTCGTGATCGTCGGGTGTGGGCAGGTACTTCCATCAGACCTCGCCAAAGCCATCTTGTCCAATGAACGGTTGTGATCTGTTCTATCTCTAGATGAGATGACTGGTTGCCACGCAATCAAAGCCGCTGGTCCGGTGTTCCATCGGTCGACGGACTGCACGTGAAACGGGACACACAAAGGCGTGTGGTGTCACAACAAGCCGAGCCACGGTGTCCTAAGGCATAGAGACCCACAGAAACCCACGAGGAGGTTCGGTCATGAAAAACAAAACCACGCAACCACTTTCGTTCCGCAAGCACCGGGTGGTCGTGATCGGCGGCGGCTATTCGGGCGCCTTGGCCGCCAATCGGTTGCAACAGCGCCCCGATGTCGACATCACGGTCGTCAACGCCCGGCCGATCTTCGTCGAGCGCATCCGACTGCATGAGATGGTTGCCGGCAGTGGCGAGGCCACGAGGGATCTGGCGGCCATGCTCGGCAAGACCGTGCGATTGATCGTCGGCACGGTGGAGCGCATCGATTTCTGCCACCGCCGCGTGGAGTTGGCGTCGGGCGAAACGCTGCCCTACGACTACCTGATCTATGCCGTCGGCAGCACCGGCGCGGTACCGGCCTCGGTGCCGGGGGCGCATGAATTCGCCTACCCCATCGCCGAACTCGAACAGGCCGAGCGAGTGCGCGCGGTCCTCGCCGGCTTACCGGCGGACGCTTCGATCTGCGTCGTCGGCGGCGGATTGACGGGGATAGAGGCGGCCTCCGAACTCGCCGAACAACGACCCACGGTCCACGTGACGCTGTTGTGCGGCGGGACCTTGGCCCCATCCATCGGCGAGAAGGCCCGCCGTTCCGTGCGGCGACAACTCACCCGTCTTGGCGTCGAGGTGCTCGACGACGCCGTGGTCGCGGAAGTCGACGCCGGCTATGTGCGCTTGACCGACGGGCGTGAGCTGCCCAGCGCGCTGACGGTGTGGACCGCCGGCTTCGGGGTGCCCGAGCTGGCCGCCCGCAGCGGACTGAGCACCGACGGACTGGGCCGCCTGGTCACGGACGAAACCCTCACCAGCATCGACGATCCCCGCATCGTCGCGGCGGGAGACGCTGCGGCACCGAGTAATCAACCGCTGCGGATGGGTTGCCAGGCGGCGCTTCCGCTCGGCGCGAAGGCGGCGAATACGGTGCTCGACCGCATCGAGGGCAAACAGCCCGGTGTCATCAACCAGGCGTTCGTCGGGCAGAACATCAGCATCGGGCGCCGGCACGGGACGATTCAGTTGTCCTACCGCGACGACACGCCCCGACGAATCTATCTGGTGGGCAAGCTGGCGGCCTCGGTGAAGGAATTCGTCTGCCGCAGCACCGTCAAGGTGATCACCAAGGAAGCCCGCAAGCCCGGCGCCTTCCGCTGGCCTTCCGGGGACCGGGACGCGAGGGCGCCTCAGGTCGTCCGGCAAGCCGCGCCCACGGCGTGAGGCGACGGTGGCGTGCGCCGGCCGAGATCGCGCGCACGCCACCGTTCACCTATACGCGCGCCCAGGCGCCGATCAGCGCCGGCGTGATCGTGATGGCTTGCGCGGCGGCCGCTTGATCGAGCAACCGCTGCGCAAGCGTGTCCAGATCGGCCAGCTCCTCCGAGACCAGGCCCGCGCGTTCGGCCACGGGCAGCATCGAACGCCACGTCTCGGCCAGCTGAATCGCGACGTCGGTGTCGCCGCCCACCGCGCCCAGCCGCACCCGTGGCGCTCCCAGGCCGGCGCGGCGAAACACCGCGTCCAGCTTGACGCCGAAGGTTGTGTCACAGCCCGCGTACCGAAAGGCCTGGACGACACTGTCCACCAGCGAACGCCACAGCGGCAGGTCCGGCAGGCTGCCCGCCACCGCCGAGTTCATTTCGCAGAAGGCGATGACGCCGCCGGGGCGCACCATCGTGGCGAGCCGGCGCAGCGCTTCGACCGGATCGGGAAGATACATCAGGATCATTCGTCCGATCACCGCGTCGACGGGCTCGTCGAGGAAGACATCGGCGATCGCGGTCGCTTCGAATCCGACATTGTTCAGACCGTGCTCGCGGGCCCGGGCGCGGGCGAACTCGATGATGTCCGAGGAGGCATCCACGCCGAGCACCCGTCCCGTCGGCCCCACCAGGCGCGAGGCGATGAACGACACATCGCCGGGGCCGCAACCGATGTCGAGCACCCGCATCCCGGGTCGCAGGCCCGCCAGCTGCAGCACGTAGGTGGTGTAGTCGTCATACAGCCTGCCCTGCAACAGGAGCCGCCGGACTTCGCGATCGACGTGACCCAGCACGTAGCTGCCGTCATCCGGCCCTTGAAAGCTTGGTGCGTTGCTCATAGACGATTCCGAGTCACTTTCTGCGTCGTAGTTGTGGCGCGGGTTCTTCCCGACCTACCTCCCCATAACCCCGGCAACCCTGATTTGAATCCGCTTGCCGACGACTGGTCGGATACTTTACGATCCGTTAAATGAAGGTCGAAACACGCAAGTTCTACGAGGAACTGGGCTACCCCGAACAGTGGCTCGGAGAGGCCGAGCGGTATCGGGCGGAAGACGCCTATGTGATGTTCGATCCGGACTGGGCCGAACCGCTTCCGCCCATACCGGAGGAGACCGTCGATGTCATCGTGCGGGCGAACGCCGGGCAACGGCCCGACGCGCCGGCGATCGTCTACCTCGGTCACACCATCACCTACGGCGAGTTGCACGCCCTCGTCGGTCGCGCGGCCGCCGTGCTGCAGAGCAACGGGGTGCGTCGCGGGGACGTGGTGGCGGTGATGGTGCCCACCTCGGCGATGCACTGGATAGTCTTCTTCGCTCTCGCGCGGCTCGGCGCCGTGCATTGCGGCGTCAACGTCATGTACCGCGCCGACGAGCTTCGGTTCGTGCTCGACGACGCCGAGCCACGGGTCATCGTCTGCCTCGACAAGCTGCTGCCCGTCGTCGAGCGGGCAACGGTTGGTGCCGCGCGCACGAGCGTGTTCACGGTGTCGATCGCCGATCTGGCCGATCCCGGCTTCGCCCCCTATCCCGGCCTGGACGCATGGTGGCCCTCGTCGGACGAGGCTGAAAACTCCTCGGCGCCAAATCTTCTCGACCAGATGATGAAGACCCGCCCGCGGATGCATCCCGCTGAGGTCGGCGACGTGCGCGTGGAGGTCGGCCAGATCGTCTACACGGCGGGCACCACCGGTCGCCCGAAAGGGGTGCTGCAGAGTCACTACAACCTGATTCACAACGCCATCACCCACACCGCGGCCATGCCGGGCGTGAGCACTCCGGTCACCGTGTCCATCCTGCCGCTGTTTCACACCGGTGGCTTCTTCGTGTACTCGCTGCCGACGTTCGTTCGCGGCGGCACGGTCATCCCGCGTCCGTTGTTCGAGCCTGGCGACTTCATGGGGTGCGTCCAGCAGCACGCCGCCAATGTGCTCTTCGGTCCGCCCACGCTGTACGCGGCCCTGGTGCAGCGCGGTGTGGAGCGCGCCGCCCTGCGGGGGGTGCGAATCTGCGCGACGGGCGCGGCGCCCATCCCCGCCGACTTGCCGCGGCGGTGGAAGGCGATGAGCGGACTCGACCTGCACGGCGGATGGGGGATGAGCGAACTCAACAGCCTGGGGACGTTCAACGCCCTGCCCGGCAAACCGACCCCGGATACGCTCGGAGTGCCCGTCGTCGGGGAGGTCCGGGTGACCGTCGACGGGCGCGTCGCCGCACGGGGGACCAACGGCGACATCGAGTTTCGCGGCCCGCAGGTGTCGCGGGGCTATCTCGGCCGGCCCGAGGACACCCTGGAGAGCTTCGGCGCCGACGGGTGGCTGCGCACCGGTGACATCGGCTACGTCGACCACGCCGACGCCCTGCACTACGTCGACCGCAAAAAGGACCTTCTGGTGATTTCGGGTTACAACGTCTCTCCGGCGGAGATCGAGGCGACATTGCTGCGGCATCCCCGGATCGCCGAGGCCGCCGTCGTGGGCGAGAGCGATCCCTATCGCGGTGAGATTCCCGTCGCGTTCGTCGTCGGCGACGTCACGCCCGCCGATGTCGACGCCCACTGCCGCGCGCACCTGGCGGCGATCAAGGTGCCCCGCCGCGTCGAGATCGTGGCGTCGCTGCCGAAGAACTCGATGGGGAAGACTCTCAAACGTGAACTGCCGACACGACGGACGGGGGAGTGATGCCGAACGCGAACGAGCTGTCGGTGGCGGCGCGGCGTCGCCGCGAGCGCGAACGCAACGCGCGACGGGACAGCATCCTGGCGGCCGCCCAAGAGACCTTCAGCACCCGCGGGTTCGCCGGTTCCACGATGGAGGAAGTGGCGCTGCGCGCCGAGATCACCAAACCGACGCTCTACGGTTACTTCCGCACCAAGGACGAACTGCTGCTCACGCTGATGCTTCCGGTCTTCGCCGACATCGGTTCGCAACTGCAGGCGCTGCAGCGCGACCTCGAGGCCGGCGCGATCGGCAGCTGCCCGCAGCTGATCGGCCACTTCCTCGACGCCGTCCTCACGCCGTACCGCTCCGACCCCGAGCGCTTCCGGCTCACCCAGCTGCTGCACCAGACACGGCTGGTCGAGACGCTGGACCCGGACACCCTTGCGGCGCTTGACACCCAGGGTCGAAAGGACTTCACCCTGGCGCGCTCGATCCTTCGGACCGCCGTGCAACTCAAACTGATTCGCGACGTGCCCGTGGCCCCGCTGGCCGATGTCATCTGGGGCATCGTCGTCGGCACCATCCAGGTCGAGGACATCAAGAACCGCACCGGCGGCCACGCCCAACACACCGCGACCCTGCAGCTCGCCGCCGACCTGCTCGCCGCCGCGCTCGATCCGGCGACCGAGTCGGGAGATCCGCGTTGAGCGAGGACCTCGCGGACAAGGTCGCCATCGTCACCGGGGCCGCCCGCGGGATCGGCGCCGCGATCGCCCGGCGCCTGTCGGCGGCGGGCGCCATCGTCGTCATGGCCGACGTCGACCGCGCCGAATTGCGTTCGGCGGCAGCGCAACTTGCGGGCCCGTCAACCGCCGTGGCCATCGATCTCACCGCCGCCGGCGCGCCCGACGCCGTGGTCGACGCCGCGGTGCGGGCCCATGGCCGGTTGGACATCGTGGTCAACAACGCCGGATATACCTGGGACGGCCCGATACACACCATGTCGGACGAGCAGTTCCAGGCCATGCTCGACATCCATACCGTCGCGCCTTTCCGGCTGCTGCGCGCGGCGGCACAGCCGATGCGCACCGCGGCCAAGGAAGAGCTTGCGGCCAAGAGGCTTTCGCATCGCAAGGTGGTCAACGTGGTCTCGCTGGCCGGACTGATGGGGCAGGGCGGCCAGGTCAACTACTCGGCCGCCAAGGGCGCGACCATCGCCATGACCAAGGCGCTCGCCAAGGAGTGGGGGCACCTCGGCATCAACGTCAACGCCGTGGCCCCCGGCTTCATCGAAACCCGGCTGACCGCAGCCACCGATGCCGGCGACCGCATTGAGGTGGCCGGCCGCGCACACCAACTCGGCATCTCCGCGGCGGTGCGCCAAAGCGCGTTGGCCACCAATCCGTTGGGGCGCGTCGGATCGCCGGCCGAGATCGCCGAGGCCGTCGCGTGGCTGGCCTCGCCCGCTTCGGATTACGTCCAGGGCCACGTGCTGACCGTCAGCGGTGGCCAGATCGGGGGCATGACATGGTGACTGAATCCAACGTCGTGAAATACGAGGAGCGAGGGCACGTCGCAGTCGTCACCCTCGATAGGGCGGAGCAACGCAACGCGTTCGACCGCGAACTCTCCGCCGCCACGCTGGCCGCCTGGGACCGCATCAAGGCGGACCCCAACATCCGTGTCGCCATCGTCACCGGCGCGGGTCCGGCGTTTTCGGCCGGCGCGGACTTGAAAAAACTCATCCCGCACATTCGCGCCGCCAGCGACGAGGACAACCGCCGCCGGGCCTGGGAAGGGCCGGGGTGGGCGGGAATCTCGGGTGGCTACACGATCAACACCCCGATCATCGCCGCCATCAACGGCGACTGCATCGCCGGGGGGCACGAGCTGGCGGAGTTCTGCGATATCCGAATCACCGTGCCGCATGCACGCTTTGGGCATCAGGAGATCAAGTGGGGTCTGATGCCCGGTGACGGGGGGTGTTCGCGATTGCCACGCATCATCGGGCTGGGCCGGGCGATGGAGCTGATCTTGACGGGACGGATCTACGACGCCGAGGAAGCGCTCCGAATCGGTTTCGTCACCAAGATCGTCGACCCGCAGGAGCTCATGCCCGAGGCGCTCGCCCTGGCCGAGACGATCGCCTCCAACGGTCCGTTGGCGGTGCGCGCCGCCAAGCAGACGATTCTTCGGGGCATCGGCCGGCCGTTGAACGACAACATCCCGTTCGAGACGGAAACCTTCAGCTACCTGTGCAAGTCCGACGACTGGACCCGGGGCCAACGCGCGTTCCTCGCGGGCGAGACACCCGACTTTCAGGGACGGTAGACGCGCCGCGGTCAACGGTCCTGTGCGGCGGCGTTGCCGTGCACCCGCTTGGCGTGGGAGGCGAACGCCCGCTTGCCCAGGCGCGGTATCAGGATTCGCCCGGCAAGCGGTGCATCGTCGAGCGCTCCCTTGACGACGTCGGGGTCGCCCTCATGCATCATCAGACCGAAACACAGCAGCAGGTCCTTGGCCGAGAAGGAGTGCATGCCGTGCTTTGCCATCTGCTTCCACTCCTGCGCCGTGACACAGCGTTTGGCGAGCGGAAGGACCTGCTCTTCCTCCATCACGGTGTGCTCGACGAGCACGGTGAACAGATGGTCGAACACATCGGCAAGGTTGGCTCCTCGCCGCGCGGTCGCTCGCCAGATCGGCATCAGTTCGGCCGCCCGCGCCAGAGCGGCGTCGATGGCCGCGTGTTGCTCCTGCATCGCGGCCACCACAACGGTGGCCTGTGTCCCTGCCCGTTCGCGCAATATCGGCCACAGAACGGCGTCTTCGGCCTCGTGGTGCACGTGAAGCAGGCGGCACAGCAGGTCGGCGTGCGCGGCGACGGCTGCCGCGCGTCTGGTGTCGCCCCGGACGACACCTTGGAATAGTCCTGGCATGAGGCGGAATTCGCGCCGAAGCGTGTCGTGCATCAGGTACATGTCACGCACGTCGGCCATCGCGGGGGCCGCGGGGAAGGGTTCGTGCCTCCTACCGAGTTGAGCCATAGCCGGAAACTCTCCTTGCGTTGCGGGGATACCAATGCTCGTCGTTGGGTATGCGCATCATTTCGCGCGCGCCTCGATCACGCTGTGTCCCAGCGGGTTACGATGGATCGCGCTGCGCCGCAGGCCCGCGCCCTGCAGCAATGCGTCGAACTCGTCCAGCGTGCGTTCCCGACCGTCCTGGCACGACGTCAGCATGTTGAGGTCCATCAACGCGGCGAAACCCGGGTCATCGGGATCGCCCATGATCCATTCGACGATAACGACCCGGCCGCCGGGTTCCATCGCTTCGCGGCACCGATCGAGGATGGTGACACAGTGTTCGTCATCCCAGTCGTGCAGGACCATCTTGAGCAGATACAGGTCTCCGGGCGGCACCGCCACGAAGAAGTCACCGCCGACGGCGTCAAGCCGCTGGGCCTGACCGCTCGCCGCGATCGACTGGGCGACCTTCTCGGCAACATTGGGTCGGTCGAAGATCACGCCGCGCAGTTGGGGATTGCGCCCCTGCAGCTGCCGCAGCAGGCTGCCGGTGGCGCCACCGACGTCGATCGCGCACCGGACGTCGGTCGTGTCGAGCCGGTCGGCGACGTCGCCCGCCCAGTGCACCGTCAGCGCCGCCATGAGATCGGAGAACTCGCGCCCCTGCTCCGGGTTTTCTTCCAGGAAGGTGAACAGGTCTGTTCCCAGTGCGGTGGTCGCCGGTTGGATACCCGTTCGGATCGCGTCCGCCAGTAGCCGCACCGACAGCGTGTGCCATGGGGCGGTGAATCCCATGATGATCGGATGAAGCGATCGTGGCGCACCGCTCTGCATCGCCTCGAGCAGCGGCGTGCTCTCGAACAGTCCCTGTCCGGTCGACCTGAGCATGCCGATGGCCACGCCCGCCCGCATCAGGCGGTAGGTGCGGTCGGGCAGGCTGCCCTCGCGCGCGGCCACCTCCGCGGCGGTCAGGGGACCGTCGGCGAGGTGGTCGGCCACCGAGAGCGTGGCCAACGCGCGCAGGATCTGGCTGCGCCAGTGGCCGTAGACGGTGTCGAGCACCCGTGCCTCGATGTCCGCCTGGTCGAGTTGTGTCGATTCCCCCTGTGGCACTTGCTGTCTCCTCGAGTCGTGTCCGGTGCATGGTCAGTTGCCTACACCGAACACCACCCGGGAAGAATTAATTGCACACCGTCCCGCGGGCGTGGATGTCGACAGCGGGGCGCGAAAGATGCTGCTGGATAAGGCTATTTGTCCTTGGACCTGCGTCGCGGCCGCGGCGCCGCCGCGAGTAGCATCTCGGCGAGCTTGGTGGCGGCCGGCGCGATCTGCGCTCGCCCACCCGTGGCGAGGAAGACCGGCCACACGATCTCGGGCTGCAACGGGACCGCGCGCAGGTCCGGAAAGCGGCCGGCGTCGCTGGCGGGCATGAATATGGTGCCCAGTCCGTGCTGCACCAAGCCGGCCGCCATCCAGTAGTTGACCGCCGCTTCATAGGGTGTGCGCGGCGTGACGCCGGCGGCCCTGAATGCGTTCTCGACGACGCGGCGCAAGCCGAATTCGGCGGGGAAGCCGATCAGGTCCTCGTGCGCGAGTTCGGCGATGGCGATGTGCTTGCGTTGCGCCAGCCGATGGTCGGGCCGACAGACGAAGAGCATCGGCTCCTCGCAGAGGAGCCGCATCTCGACGCCCGCCGGGAACCGATCGGGTGCCGACACGAACGCCAGGTCGAGCGAACCGTCGGCAATGGCCGAGACGTGCGGCATCGAGCCAGTCGGGCTCAGCCGCAGGATGATTCGGACGAACGGGTACGTGCGGTGAAAGTCCCCCAGGATCTTCGGGACATCCAGCGGGCCGAAGGATATGAGCGATCCGATCTCGACGGTTCCCGACAGCTCGCCGCGGTAGTCGTCCATCGAATCCTTGGCCAGCCGGGCGGTGTGGATGACGCGGCGCGCATGCTCTCGAAACAGCTCGCCTGCCGGGGTCATCTTGATCTGCTGCTTGGATCGGTCGAACAGTTCGACGCCGAGTTCCTTTTCCAGCTTGCTCACCGAGGTGGACAGGGCGGACTGAACGACGTGGACTCGTTGCGCCGCACGTGAAAAGTTCATTTCGCTCGCGACCGCGATGAAGTACTCCAGTTGGCGCAGTTCCATCCCCGACATGTTATCTCTTTGCGAGAAGGAACATATCGAAACCGATCATTGGACTTGATGGCCCCGAGCTGCTGTCCTAAAGGGGGACGAACCACGCCCCGCGTATTTCGTTGCACAGCTATCGAATTCGAGCGGGCGGACCGAACGAGTCCGGCTCGGCCGAGGAGGATGCAATGTCGATCGATGACGTCGGGGCGCCGCTGGACGCGCTGACCGTGGTTCAGTGCGTCACCCCACCCTTCCTGCCCGCCAACGCGGAGGTCATGACGGTGACGGTCGACTACCCGCCCGGCTGCCCCGGCATCGCGCCGCACCGCCACGGCGGGCCGGTCTTCGGTTACGTGCTCGAGGGCGAAATGCTTTTCGAGCTGGAGGGCGAGGCCCCGCGAGTGATCAAGGCCGGTGAGGCGTTCTGGGAGCTCGGGGGAGACGTCATCCACTACTCCGACGCCAACAACCGCGCCGACGCGCCGCTGCGCTTCCTGGCGACGATGATGTGTGCGCCCGGTCAACCGATGTTGACCTTTGTCGACGACGACGAACTCGAGCGGCGCCGCGACAGCAGGGTCAAGGCGCGCCGGGAGTGATGCCCCGGCCGCGGCATCGGCCGGCGATGTCGGCCCCGCCCGCCACACTGGCGGCGTGCTCGATCTCATCCTGCCGGCCGAATGCGGCGGCTGCGGCGCGCCGTCGTCCCGGTGGTGCGAAGCCTGCGCCACGGAGCTGGCCGTCAGGCCGGACGAGCCGCACGTGGTGAACCCGCGCATCGACGCGGGCGTCCCGGTGTTCGCGCTCGGCCGCTACGCCAACGCCCGCCGGCAGGCGATCCTGGCGCTCAAGGAACACGGCCGGGCCGATCTCGTCGCGCCGCTGGCGCGCGCACTGGCTCTCGGGGTGCACCGGCTGCTGTCGTGGGGGATCCTCGACACCCCGCTCACGATCGTGCCGGCACCGACCCGGCGTTCGGCCGCGCGCCGGCGCGGCGGTGACCCCGTTCTCCGGTTGGCCCGCGCCGCGGTGGTGCAGCACCCGGAGATCGGCGTGGCCCAGGCACTGCGGATCAAGGCCTTGACCCGCGACTCGGTGGGGCTGGGCACCGCCGCGCGGGAACGCAACATCACCGGCCGGGTCGTGCTGTGCGGCCGGCCGCCTGCCGCCGACGTCATGGTCGTCGACGACATCGTCACCACCGGGGCGACGGCGCGCGAGTCGGTGCGCGTCCTTCAGGCCGCGGGGGTCCGGGTCGTCGCGGTGCTGACGATCGCCGCCGCGTGAGGGTGTGAACCGGCCAAGAGGTTGTGAAGAACTCGCAACAGCTCTGCGAAATTAGTGGCATGGGTAGGCGAACACGAGCTAACGTCGGAATCAACATTCATTGACTCACTTGGTCGGGATATTCCCAGGTTGAGCCCCACTTGCGGGAAGGGGTGAGTAATCGACACCTTGCACCGGCGGGCAGCCTGCGGCGGTAGCCAGTCTCGAACCGCTCTCACCTCGTCGGCGCATCAAGCCAGCCGGGCACGCAACGCGCGTGCGACGTGTAAAGAGAAATGAGTTGTCACGTATGTCAAGGCTATCCGTGGATTCCGGTCAGATTCTGGACCAACCTCCCTCCGCCCCCGATGGGCAAGCCCAGCCGACAACCACCGCCGACGTTGTGTTCAAAGGCCGCAACGTAGAAATCCCCGATCATTACCGCCTGTACGTCTCCCAAAAACTCGCCCGCCTCGAGCGGTTCGATCGCTCCATCTACCTCTTCGATGTCGAGCTCAAACACGCTCCCAACCGGCGGCAGCGCAAATCCTGTCAACGCGTGGAGATCACCGCCCGTGGCCGGGGCCCGGTGAGCCGAGCGGAGGCCTGCGCCAACAGCTTCTACGCCGCGTTCGAGTCCGCGGTGGACAAGCTGGAGAGCCGGCTGCGCCGCGTCAAGGACCGCCGCAAGGTCCACTACGGCGACAAGACGCCGGTCTCGCTGGCCGCCGCCACCGCGGTGCCGCCGCCCGAACCGGCGCGCGGTGCGCCCGAGGCGCCCGTCGACCACGGCGCATCGATTGACGGCGTGGACCAGGACCACGAACCCGGACGGATCGTGCGGACCAAGGAGCACCCGGCCACGCCGATGACGGTCGACGACGCGCTCTACGAGATGGAGCTCGTCGGGCACGACTTCTTCTTGTTCCACGACAAGCACACCGAGCGGCCGTGCGTGGTCTACCGGCGCCACGCCTACGACTACGGCCTGATCCGACTGGGCTGATCCCGTCACCCCGCCGAACGTCGACTTATTGCGAGATTTCAAGCAAATTGGCGCAAGAAGTCGACGTTCGGCGCCCAAAGAGCGACGTCACCTAGGATGGGTGTCGCCAAAGACTCCGATCCGGCCCGGTGACGATGCAGAGCGCGTAGCGCGATGAGGAGGAGCCGGGCGATCAAACCGTAGAGGACATAGCTGTGCTGTCGAAGTTGCTGCGCCTTGGCGAAGGTCGCATGCTCAAGCGTCTCAGGCGGGTGGCTGACTACGTCAACACCTTGTCCGACGAGATCGAGAAGCTCACCGACGCCGAGTTGCGGGCCAAGACCGACGAGTTCAAGAAGCGGCACGCCGACGGCGAGAGCCTCGACGACCTGCTGCCCGAGGCCTTCGCCGTCGCCCGCGAGGCGGCCTGGCGGGTGCTCGACCAGCGCCCCTTCGACGTGCAGGTGATGGGCGCGGCCGCGCTGCACTTCGGCAACGTCGCCGAGATGAAGACCGGTGAGGGCAAGACCCTGACCTCCGTGCTGCCGGCCTACCTCAACGGCATCGGCGGCAAGGGCGTGCACGTCGTCACCGTCAACGACTACCTGGCCAAACGTGACAGCGAGTGGATGGGCCGCGTGCACCGCTTCCTCGGGCTGGACGTCGGCGTGATCCTCGCCCAGATGACGCCCGACGAGCGGCGGGTGGCCTACAACGCCGACATCACCTACGGCACCAACAACGAATTCGGGTTCGACTACCTGCGCGACAACATGGCGCATTCGCTCGACGACCTGGTCCAGCGCGGACACAACTTCGCCATCGTCGACGAGGTCGACTCCATCCTGATCGACGAGGCCCGCACCCCGCTGATCATCTCCGGCCCCGCCGACGGCGCCTCCAACTGGTACCTCGAGTTCGCCCGGCTCGCTCCGCTGATGGAAAAGGACACCCACTACGAGGTGGACCTGCGCAAGCGCACCGTTGGCGTGCACGAGCTCGGCGTGGAGTTCGTCGAGGACCAGCTCGGCATCGACAACCTCTACGAGGCCGCGAACTCGCCGCTGGTCAGCTACCTCAACAACGCGTTGAAGGCCAAGGAGCTGTTCAACCGCGACAAGGACTACATCGTGCGCGACGGCGAGGTGCTCATCGTCGACGAGTTCACCGGCCGCGTGCTCTACGGCCGCCGCTACAACGAGGGCATGCACCAGGCCATCGAGGCCAAGGAGCACGTCGAGATCAAGGCCGAGAACCAGACGCTGGCCACCATCACCCTGCAGAACTACTTCCGGCTCTACGACAAGCTCGCCGGGATGACCGGTACCGCCCAGACCGAGGCGGCCGAGCTGCACGAGATCTACAAGCTCGGCGTGGTGCCGATCCCCACTAACAAGCCGATGATCCGCGCCGACCAGTCCGACCTGATCTACAAGACCGAGGAGGCCAAGTACATCGCGGTCGTCGACGACGTCGTCGAGCGCTTCGAAAAGGGCCAGCCGGTGCTGATCGGTACCACCAGCGTCGAGCGTTCCGAGTACCTGTCGCGGCAGTTCCAGAAGCGCCGCGTCCCGCACAACGTGCTCAACGCGAAGTTCCACGAGCAGGAGGCGACCATCATCGCGGTCGCCGGCCGCCGCGGCGGCGTCACCGTGGCCACCAACATGGCCGGTCGAGGCACCGACATCGTGCTGGGCGGCAACGTCGACTTCCTCACCGACCAGCGGCTGCGTGAGCGCGGCCTCGACCCGGTGGAGACGCCGGACGAGTACGAAGCGGCGTGGCACGAGGAATTGCCGAAGGTCAAGGAGGAGGCCTCCAAGGAGGCCGAAGAGGTGATCGAGGCCGGCGGCCTGTACGTGCTGGGCACCGAACGGCACGAGTCGCGGCGCATCGACAACCAGCTGCGCGGCCGCTCCGGCCGGCAGGGTGACCCGGGCGAGTCGCGCTTCTACCTGTCCCTGGGCGACGAGCTCATGCGCCGCTTCAACGGCGCCGCGCTCGAGGCGATGCTCAACCGGCTGAACCTGCCCGACGACGTGCCCATCGAGGCGAAGATGGTCACCCGCGCGATCAAGAGCGCCCAGACCCAGGTGGAGCAGCAGAACTTCGAGGTCCGCAAAAACGTCCTCAAGTACGACGAGGTGATGAACCAGCAGCGCAAGGTGATCTACGCCGAGCGCCGCCGCATCCTGGAGGGCGAGAACCTCAAGGAGCAGGCGCTGGACATGGTCCGCGACGTGGTCACCGCCTACGTCAACGGCGCGACGGCCGACGGCTACGCGGAGGATTGGGACCTGGAATCCCTGTGGACGGCCCTGAAGACGCTGTATCCGGTGGGCATCGACCATGCGCCGCTGACCCACCACGACGCCGACTCCGAGCGCGACGACCTCACCCGCGAGGAGCTGCTCGAGGCGTTGCTGAAAGACGCCGAAAACGCTTATGCCGCAAGGGAAGCCGAGCTCGAGGAGATCGCGGGCGAGGGCGCGATGCGTCAGCTGGAGCGCAACGTGCTGCTCAACGTCATCGACCGCAAGTGGCGCGAGCACCTCTACGAGATGGACTACCTCAAGGAGGGCATCGGGCTGCGCGCGATGGCCCAGCGCGACCCGCTGGTCGAATACCAGCGCGAGGGCTACGACATGTTCATGGCCATGCTCGAGGGCATGAAAGAGGAGTCGGTCGGCTTCCTGTTCAACGTGACCGTCGAGGCGGTGCCCACCCCGCAGGTCGCACCGGTCCAGGCGCCCGAAGGGCTCGAGGAATTCGCCACCGCCGCAGCCGCCCAGCAGGGCGGTACCACGACCGCCGTGCGCGAAGAGGCCCCAAGTACGCTGCGCGCCAAGGGGATTGACAAC
Source organism: Mycobacterium sp. 3-98 (assembly GCF_035918355.1). Classification (NCBI taxonomy): domain Bacteria; kingdom Bacillati; phylum Actinomycetota; class Actinomycetes; order Mycobacteriales; family Mycobacteriaceae; genus Mycobacterium; species Mycobacterium sp. 3-98. The sequence continues at coordinate 1,623,957 of NZ_CP142360.1, forward strand.
CAGGCGCCGGCCCTCACCTATTCTGGCCCCTCGGAGGACGGCTCGGCGCAGGTGCAGCGCAACGGCGGTGACGCCAAGACACCGGCGGGGGTTCCCGCCGGGGCCAGCCGCCGCGAGCGGCGAGCGGCGGCGCGCCAACAGGGCCGCGGCGCCAAGCCACCCAAATCGGTGAAGCGGCGCTAGCGGGGCGCATTCGCCTTTCCGGCTTTCCGCCCGCCGCCCGACTGTCCGGGCGCTCGCGGCCCAACGCCCGACTGGCCGGGCGCTCGCGAACCGGGCGCGCCGAATTTGAGGCATCCGCCCCATGCGCCGGGGCGGTGGCCGCGCGGACCATCCAGGGATGACCACAGCACGCACCCCCCTCGACGCCGCCACCGCCGTCCTGCACCACCCCGTCCTGCCCGCCGGAGATGACGAACGATTCGTCGGATTCGGCGTGCTGGGGCTCCCCTTCGCCAGCGGGCACTACCTGGCGCTGCGGCAGTTCCCGGCGACGTCGTTCTCGCCCGGCTATCGCTCGGTGTGGCACCGCGACCCCCACGGCGCCTGGACCTTCTACGCGACCACGCCGGGCCCGCAGAGCTGCGCCCGCTTCTTCAGCGCGGCGACCAGCCGCGACGCGGTCCAGTGCGACATCGACGTCGCGTGGGTCACCCCGTGGTCGTTGTTCGTCGCCATCCCGGGGCTGCTGGCCTGGCAGATCGACCTGCACGCCACGTGGTCGACGCGACTGATGAGCGCGGTGGGCGCGCGACTGCCCGCCTGGGCGTGGACCAACCGGGCGGCCCTGGCCGTCCTCGGCCGCATCGCCGGGCCGACGCTGCGGGCCGGCCGGATCCGGCTCGCCGGAACCGCGCCCAACGGCCAGCGATTCATGATCGCGCCCGCACAGGTGTGGGCGGTGGGACACTCGCGCGCGGTCTTGCGCGAGGTGGACCTCGGGCCGGTGGGGCCGCTGCGCCCGCAGGCGCGGCTGGCCGGCTTCCGGCCGCCGCAACGCGGCGTGTTCGCGGTGGGCTCCGGGCATTTCGACAGCTTCGACGCCGCCCGGCACGAGGCCGTGCGGCGCACCGCCGCAATCGGGTGACCCCGCGGCCGCCGGCTGGGCACAATGAGGCTCATGCCAGAGTCCGAACTACCGACGCGGGCGGAGCTGCTCGCGGCGTTGTCGGTGGCGATCGATCTCGGCCTCGGCCAACCCGCCGAGCACATGCTGCGCGCGGCGCTCATCGCGACCCGGCTCGCCGACCGGCTCGGGCTGTGTGCCGACGAGCGCGACTGCGCCTACTACACCACGCTGATCATGTGGGTCGGCTGCCACGCGGACTCCCACGAATACGCGCGCTGGTTCGGCGACGACATCGCCGTCCGCCACGATTCTTATCTGGTCGACTGGTCCGGGATCCCGTACCTGCGCTTCCTGGCGAGCAACGTCGGCCGCGGCCAGCCCCTCGCGCATCGAATGGCCGTGCTGGCAACGCTTTTCGCCAACGCGCGCGGTCACATCTCCCGGCTGATCCACTCGCACTGCGCGTCGGCGGCGCTGCTGGCCGACCGGATCGGGTTGAGTCCCGACGTGCAGGCCGCGCTCGCGTTCGCCTTCGAGCGCTACGACGGCGGCGGGCTGCCCGCGGGAGCGCGGGGGGAGACCATCCCCATCCAGATGCGCATCGCGCAGCTCGCCGACATGGTCGAGGTTCATCACCGCACGTACGGCGTCGCCGGCGCCGTGGCCATGGTGAGCAGCCGGCGCGGCGGGCAGTTCGATCCCCGGGTCGCCGACGCGTTCCTGCGCGACGCCGACGCGATCCTGGCCGGACCGCCCGCAGGCGATGCGTGGGCGGCGGCGCTGGGTGAGGCGCCCGATCGCCATCAGCGGCTTGACGATGCGTCGCTGGACGCGTTGCTCGTCGCGCTGGGCGACTTCGTCGACCTGAAATGCCCGTTCACTCTTGGGCATTCGCGCGCGGTGGCCCGGCTCGCGGGCGACGCCGCGCTGGCCGCCGGAATGGACACGGACGCGGTGGCGCTGACCCGGCGCGCGGGCCACGTCCATGACCTCGGCCGCATCGGGGTGTCGAATCACATCTGGTCGCGGCAAGGCCCGTTGAGCGCATCGGAATTCGAGCGGGTACGGCTGCACCCGTATCTGACGGTGCGCATCCTCAACCAGGTCCCCGGCCTGGGCCGGCTGGCCGAGGTCGCCGGCAATCACCACGAATGCCTCGACGGCTCGGGATATCCGCGTGGGCTGGCCGGGCCCGCGCTGCACATGCCGGATCGCATCCTGGCCGCCGCCGTCTGTTACCAGTCCGCCCGCGAGCCGAGGCCGTACCGGGAGCCGATGTCGGCCGGCGCGGCGGCCCGCCGGCTGCGCGGGCGTGCGCAGGCCGGGGAACTCGACGCGGTCGCGGTCGAAGCGGTGTTGCACGCGGCCGGACAACCCGCGCAACGACCGAACCTGCGGCCGGACCGGCTGACCCCCAGGGAGGTCGAGGTGCTGTGCCTGGTCGCCCGCGGCGCGTCCAACAAGGAGATCGCGGCGTCGCTGGTGATCAGCGAGAAAACGGCCCGCAATCACGTCGAGCGGACGTACGCCAAGATCGGCGTTTCGAACCGCATCGGCGCCAGCATGTACGCGCTGCGGCACGGCCTGGTGAACCCGGTGCCCAGCTAACCCGACGGGCGTCTGGAAACGTGCCGTACGCGGCCGAAAATGAGGCATCCGCCCCATGTTCAAACGCGCCGGCGAGGCGCACAATCAGCGAATGAAGCGATTCTTGATTGTCGGTTACGGCGCCGCCGCTTACCTGCTCTTTCTTGCCGCATTTCTGTACCTCGTGGCGTTCTTGGGAAACTTCTGGGTGCCGCGAACCGTCGATCACGGCCTGCCGGCGCCGATCGGTGAGGCGGTGCTGATCAACATCGGGCTGCTTGCCGTGTTCGCCGTCCAGCACAGCGTCATGGCGCGGCCGTCGTTCAAGGCGTGGTGGACGCGGATCGTGCCATCGCCGATCGAGCGCAGCACCTACGTGGTGCTGTCCAGCGTCGTGCTGGTGCTGCTCTACTGGCAATGGCGGACGATGCCGGCCGTCGTCTGGGACGTGCGGCCACCGGCCGGGCGCCTGGCGCTGTGGACGTTGTTCTGGCTCGGCTGGGCCATCGCGCTGGCCGCGACGTTCATGGTCAGCCACTTCGACCTGTTCGGCCTGCGCCAGGTGTATCTGGCGTGGCGCGGAAAACCCTACACGCACATAGGTTTTCACGCCCGGATGCTGTACCGGTTGGTGCGCCACCCGCTCATGCTCGGCTTCGTGATCGTCTTCTGGGCGGTGCCCACGATGACGGCCGGACACCTGCTGTTCTCGGTCGCCATGACGGGCTACATCCTGGTCGCCACCCACCTGGAGGAGCACGACCTGGTGGAGGCGCTGGGTGAGCAGTATCGCGACTACCGTCGCCGGGTGCCGATGTTGCTGCCGCTGGGACACCGCCCGCGGCGCGACCCGGCCCAACCGGCGGAGCTGCATTAGCTTTCGGGCGAGCGGTTCACCGCGGACGGCCGCTCGCTGCGAGGTGACCGGTGCGGTCACCCGATGTGTAGGGCCACGACCATCCACCGGGCGCCGCTCGCCGCGCCCACCTGCTCCACCCGGCAGGCGATGGCGTGGACTCGGTTCCCGCGGCTGTAGGAGCCGAAGACCTCGGCGGCCGCGTCCGGGTCCCGGTGGCCCGCCGGCTGCAGTCGCATGCGCCGCAACACGGCGGCACCCGCGTGGCCGGGCGCCCGCACGGCCACCGAACGCCCCACCGCGACAACCGAATCCACCAGGCTGGGCGACAGCAACGGATGCAGCTGGGCGGCCGGGCGGCGCCGGTCGATGACCTCCAGCACGCGCCGCAGCGCCGCGTCGGCGAAGGTCGCCGCCTGGCGCATCCGCGCGGACATGACCGGCGCCGGCGCTCTGCTGAGTTGCCCGGTGTAGGACCGGGGCGTGGCGTGGCCGCCGCGGCGGCGTAGCGGAGTGCGCGAGGACGGCCGGCACGACGGGACGGTGCGCGGCACATCCTGGGTTTCCGGTTCGTAGTCGACGACCGGCATAACGGTGAAAGCGCCGGATGGATTCGCAACGGGGCTAGTGTTCAACGCGCACTCTCCAACTTCTCGGCCGGACCGGAAGCCTGCTGGAGAGGGGCAGACAGTCGTCATCATGGCATAAGTCGCCATCGCGCGTCCCCATGCCGACGTGCGCCGCGGGCCGGACGATTACCGTTGGCCAGACATCGTTTGAGGCGACAGGGCGATGAATCGACGAGGAGGACTGCGCCGTATGGTGACCCGGTTGTCCCCGCCGGACGCGTCGTTCTATCGGCTGGAAAACACCGCCACCCCCATGTACGTCGGATCGCTGGCCATCCTGCGCCGTCCGCGGGCCGGGCTGAGTTATGAGACGCTGCTGGCCACCGTCGAGCAGCGGCTGCCCCAGATCCCGCGCTACCGGCAGAAGGTCCGCGAGGTGCCGGTCGGCACGGCCCGGCCGGTGTGGATCGACGACGCCGACTTCGACATCACTTATCACGTGCGGCGCTCGGCGCTGCCCTCGCCGGGCAGCGACGGTCAACTGCACGAACTGATCGCGCGGCTGGCCGCGCGGCCGCTGGACAAGTCGCGGCCGCTCTGGGAGATGTACCTGGTCGAGGGCCTGTCCAAGAACCGGCTCGCCCTCTACACCAAATCGCATCAAGCCCTGATCAACGGGATGGCGGCGCTGGAGATCAACCACGTCATCAGCGACCGGACGAGGCGCCCGCCCCCGGCCCCCGAAGACATCTGGATCCCGGAACGCGACCCGGGCAACACCCGGCTGGTGCTGGGTGCGATCGGTGAGTGGCTGACCGGTCCGAGCGCGCAGCTGCAGGCCGTCGGGTCCGCGATCGGCGGCCTGGTGACCAACTACGGCGAGCTCGTCGGCGCCGGGCGCCGGGCGTTCGATTTCGTGCGCAACCTGGCCCGGGGCGACGCGCCCAGCAGCCCGCTCAACGCCACCGTTTCGCGTCATCGCCGGTTCACCGTCGCCACCGGCAGCCTCGAGGACTACCGCGCCGTGCGCGCCCGCTATGACTGCGACGTCAACGACGTGGTGCTCGCGGTGATCGCCGGCGCGCTGGGCAACTGGCTGATGTCGCGTGGGGTGGCGGTGTCGCCGACGGCGACGGTGCGGGCGATGGCGCCGCTGTCGGTGTACGACGACGGCGACCTCGACGCGAGCGGCCCCGGCCAGGCGATCAGCCAGGTCATGCCGTTCCTCGTCGACCTGCCGGTGGGGGAGCCCAACGCCGTGGTGCGGCTCTCGCAGATCGCGCACGCCACCGAGTCCAACCCGACGGCCGCCCAGCTGGTGGACGCCAGGACCATCGTCACGCTGTCGGGGTTCGCCCCGCCCACGCTGCACGCCATGGGAATCCGCGTCGCGACCAGTTTCCCGAGCTTCTCCAAGCGCACGTTCAACCTCCTGATCACCAACGCGCCGGGGGCCCAGTCGCAGATGTACGTCGCCGGCACCAAGTTGCTGGAGACCTACACGGTGCCGCCGCTGCTGCAGAACCAGGCGCTGGCGATCGGGGTGACGTCGTACAACGGCATGCTCTATTACGGAATCAACGCCGACCGCGAGGCCATGAGCGACGTCGACCTGCTGCCGGGACTGCTGAGGCAGGCACTCGAGGAGCTGCTGGAGGCTTCCCGGTCGTAGCCGGCGGTGAAAACCCCTGCGTGCGGCTATCCTTCGTTGCTGTGAAACCAGCCGCGCCCGAGATCTCCGACGCCTCCACGCCGATCTAGCCAACATGACCGTCGTCTACATCCCCGCCACGCTGGCCATGCTGCAGCAGCTCGTCGCCGACGGCTCGCTGCGTCCGGTCAGCGGCACGGCGTTCGCGCTGACGCCAAAGTTGCGCGAGGCCTACGCCGCGGGCGACGACGACGAGCTCGCCGACGTGGCGCTGCGCGAGGCGGCGCTGGCCTCTCTGCGCCTGTTGGCGGGCGAAGCGCCCTCGGATTCCCGGCCGCCGCGCCGCGCGGTGCTGGCCGCCGACGTCGACTTCGACGCATCCGGGGTCACCTACCGTCCCGACCTCGACGACGCCGTCGTCAGGCTGCCCGGCGCGGTCCCGATCGAGGACGTGATCGCCGCGTACGTCGACAACGCAGGTGCCGAGGAGGCGGTGGCCAGGGCCATCGAGGCCGTCGACGCCGCGGACCTGGGCGACGAGGACGCCGAGCTGATCGTTGGCGACGCGCAAGACCACGACTTGGCCTGGTACGCCAACCAGGAGCTGCCGTTTTTGCTGGAGCTGATGTGACGCTGTGAGGCATTCCCGCCCCTAGCGCTAGCTACGACACCGTAGGTTACGGTACCGTAGGTTTCGTGAAGCACACAGAATCGATCACAATGTGAGCGTAAGTAAAGCGCCACGTCGTGAGCAGGAGCTTCCTCTGGGCAAACGGAACCCATCGATCGCGGGCAACGTCGTCGACACCAAGCGGCCCGTGGTCGCCGGTGCCGACCGGCATCCCGGCTGGCACGCCCTGCGCAAGCTCGCCGCGCGCATCACGACGCCGCTGCTGCCCGACGACTATCTGCACCTGGCCAATCCGCTCTGGTCGGCGCGCGAACTGCGAGGACGCGTCCTGCAGGTGCGTCGCGAGACGGAGGACTCCGCGACCCTGGTCATCAAGCCGGGTTGGGGCTTCAACTTCGACTACCAGCCGGGCCAGTACATCGGCATCGGACTGCTGATGGACGGGCGCTGGCGCTGGCGGTCGTATTCACTGACCTCGACCCCGGCGGCGACGCCCGCGCGCTCCGGTTCGGCGCGCACCGTGACCATCACCGTCAAGGCGATGCCGGAGGGATTCCTCTCGTCGCACCTGGTGGCCGGCGTTGAACCGGGCACCGTCGTCCGGCTGGCCGCGCCGCAGGGCAACTTCGTCCTGCCCGACCCCGCGCCCGCCTCGATCCTGTTCCTCACCGCCGGCTCCGGGATCACGCCGGTGATGTCGATGTTGCGAACCCTGGTGCGCCGCAACCAAATCGGTGACATCGCCCACCTGCATTCGGCCCCCACGGAATCGCACGTGATGTTTCGCGGCGAGCTGGCCGCGCTGCAGGCCGACCACCCGGGCTATCGGTTGCAGCTGCGCGAGACGCGCACTCAGGGCCGGCTCGACCTGTCCGCGCTGGACGCCGACGTGCCGGACTGGCGCGAGCGCCAAACCTGGGCCTGCGGGCCGGAGGGCCTGCTCACCGCGGCCGAGCGCGTGTGGTCGGCCGCGGGCATCGCCGAGCGTTTGCATCTCGAGCGCTTCGCGGTGTCCAAGGCCGCGCCCGCCGGTGCGGGCGGGACGGTCACCTTCGCGCAAAGCGGACGCACCGTCGCCGCCGACGCCGCGACGTCGTTGATGGATGCGGGGGAGAGCGTCGGCGTGCAGATGCCGTTCGGGTGCCGCATGGGTATTTGCCAGTCCTGCGTGGTCGGCCTGGTGGAGGGCCACGTCCGCGACCTGCGGACCGGCCAGGAGCACGACCCGGGGACCCGGGTGCAGACCTGCGTGTCGGCCGCGTCCGGCGATTGCGTGCTCGACATTTAAAGGCTACTCACAGGTAACCTACGGATTCGTAGGTTACGATAGCGTAGGTCTAGTACCGAACAAACGACCGCAGGGAGATGACGACGATGGCGATCAGTGACGTCGACGTATTCGCCCATCTGACGGACGCCGATATCGAAAACCTGGCCGTTGAGCTCGATGCCATCCGCCAGGACGTGGAAGACTCGCGCGGCGAGCGAGACGCTCGCTACATCCGCCGCACCATCGCGGCCCAGCGCGCGCTCGAGGTAACCGGCCGGCTGCTGCTGGCCGCCAGCTCGCGGCGCTCGGCCTGGTGGGCGGGGACGGTGACCCTGGGCGTGGCCAAGATCGTCGAGAACATGGAGATCGGCCACAACGTCATGCACGGGCAGTGGGACTGGATGAACGATCCGGAGATTCACTCCTCGACGTGGGAGTGGGACATGAGCGGGTCGTCCAAGCACTGGCGCTACACCCACAACTTCGTGCACCACAAGTACACCAACATCCTCGGGATGGACGACGACGTCGGCTACGGCCTGCTGCGCGTCACCCGCGACCAGCGCTGGAAGCGCTTCAACATCTTCAACCTGGTGTACAACACTCTGCTGGCCCTCCTCTTCGAGTGGGGCGTCGGCCTGCAGCACGTGGAGCTCGGCAAGATCGCCAAGCGACGCATGGACAACGACGAAGCCCGGGAGCGGGTCGACGAGTTCCTGGCCAAGGCCGGGCGGCAGGTGTTCAAGGACTACGTGGCGTTCCCCGCGCTGACCTCGTTGTCACCCGGAGCCACCTACATGTCCACGCTGAAGGCCAACGCGCTTGCCAACGTGATTCGCAACGTGTGGGCCAACGCGGTGATCTTCTGCGGCCATTTCCCCGACGGCGCAGAGAAATTCACCAAGACCGACATGATCGGCGAGACCAAGGGGCAGTGGTACCTGCGCCAGATGCTGGGCAGCGCCAACTTCGAGGCGGGCCCCGCCCTGCGCTTCATGAGCGGCAACCTGTGCCACCAGATCGAGCACCACCTGTACCCGGACCTGCCGAGCAACCGGCTGCACGAGATCTCGGTGCGGGTGCGCCAGGTCTGCGACAAGTACGACTTGCCTTACACCACAGGGTCTTTCCTGTTCCAGTACGCGAAGACGTGGCGCACGCTGGCCAAGCTGTCGCTGCCGAACAAGTACTTGCGCGACGACGCCGACAACGCCCCGGAGACCCGCAGCGAGCGGATGTTCGACGAACTCGAGCCGGGTTTCTTGGGTACCGATCCGGCCACCGGCCGCCGCCGCGGTTTGAAGTCCGCGATCGCCGCCGTGCGCGGTTGGCGGCGCGGGAAGCGCGCGGCCGTCGCGCGCAGTGTCGACGACGGCCTCGCCGCCTAGGGCGCTTGCTGCCTAGAGGTTCTCGCCGAACGTGTTCTGGCGGCGAATATTTCGCTGACTTTTCGCCCTGAGTGCACGCTCGCCGCGGGCGTCGTCAGGGGTGCGCGACGAGGTAGGTCTCGTTGCCCAGGCCGGCGGTGAGTTCGCCGACGTCGAAGGGCCGGTCGAGCCGCGCGGCCAACGCCTTCTTGTCGACGAGCAGGCCGATCTCCGCGGTCTGGCGCGCGAAAAGCCGACCGATGTACGGGTAGATGCGGCGCATGATCGCCCGCTCGGCCGACGTGCAGCGTGACGCGCAGTAGCCGACGTGGCCGATTTCGTCGGTGAGGATCTCGCTGTAGAGCAATTCGATTCGCTGGGCGACGTCCGGTTCGTCGGCGAAGAGCCTTCCGCCCACGCGGCGCAGTTCGTCAAACATGATGCAGCCGGCCATCTCTGCGGCCCCGACGAACAGGAAGCCGAGCCGTTCGGGCAGGAATACGCTCGTCTTGACGAACTGGCGCATCACGAAAGGCGGGGGCACAACCTGGAAGGTGAGATCGAAGACGTCCAGCGCGTAGGCGAGCAGCCGCGTGTGGTAGTGCTCCTCGAGTTCGAGGTAGACGTTCTCGGGCGGCAGGCTCTCGTCGCTGTTACGCCCATAGGTTTCGCCGAGTCCCACGCCGAACCGCTCGGCCTGATTCAGCTTGGCGGTCGCCAGCAGGAACAGCATTTTCGGGTCCAGGCCGGGTTCGGGTCGCCGGCGGCGCAGGTTGCGCAGGAACGTCTGTCGGTCGGCGGGATGGGCCGACCGGACGGGGCTGGCTTCGAGTTCGCCGAAGAACCGCTCTCGGTTCGCCAGCCGCCTGTTGAGCAGGTCGGCCTCGCCGTCGCGGCGGGCCAGGAAGTCCCGGTAGCCCTCGATGCCCGTGCGATTCATCGTCTCTCCATTCCCTTGACAATCGTTGCCACGTAACGGCCCAACAGCGCTTCGTCGTGCGCTCCGGTGGACAGCAGCGCGAAAAGCCCGGTGAGGAAGAACGTTCCGAGTTCCGCCGCGTCGGCGTCGGCGGGCACCTGTCCCTCGTCTTGGGCCCGGCCGATCACGCCCACCAGGAACTGGGCGAGGGGATGCTGCGTCAGTTCGTCTTCGACCGGACGGGTCGAGGAGAAATGCAACCCGAGCATGTCGCGGAAAACGGCGTCGCCCAGCCGGCGTTCGGCACGCAGAACGTGCTGTACAACTTGTGACAGCACGGAGGCCAGATCGCCCTTGGCATCGCCGAGTTCGCTGATGATCCGGGTCTCCTCGTTGCGCTCCACCTCGATAAGGACGTGCTCCTTGGTGGGGAAGTGGAAGTAGAACGTCCCCCTCACCACGCCCGCCGCGGCGGCGATGGCGCTGACGTCGGCGGCGGCGAACCCGCGTTGCGAGATCTCGGACAACGCCGCGTCGAACAGGCGCGCCCGCGTCTCGAGCCGCCGGGCCTCCCGGACGCTCGCGGCTGCAGAGTTGGCCGGGGATGCTGCGCGTGCCGACGCCATGCAGGCACGGTACGCCAATCGCTGACGCCCGTCAATGACGGGCGTCAGCGAATTTGGTCGTCAGGAGCCGCCGGTCACCTTTTCGGCCAGTGCCGCCAGCTTGGCGTCGAGTTGCTCGGCGGCGCTGAGCAACTCGGGATTGGGCTCGACGACCATCAGCGACGACGGCTTGACATAGGTCACGCTGCTGCCATCGTCGCCCTCGTCGGCGACCAACAGCTCGACCGGGGCGAACAATCCGGCCTTGACGTCGTGGCGCAGCATGGTGATGGCGATCAGCGGGTTGCCGAGGATGACGCGCAACGCCTTGCGGTCGATGCCGGCCTTGGTGATCCAGGCGCCGTGGTCGACCGTGCCGAATAACATGAATCCACTTGGGCCGGCGTGGTTTTGGATTCGACCCTCGTATTCCTGCCAGTCGCCGGTCGTCGTCGTAATGTCGTCGATCGGCACCGGGCTTTCTCCGATGTCGGCGAGCAGCGCGCCGACCAGCGCGTCATAGCTCTTGGCGCTGTCGTAGCGCACCCGAATGCCCTCGAACTTGGTTTCAGACGCAGACACTTTCGACCTCCTCTGGTCCGATGCTCTCGTGTACCTGGGTACGTGGGGTGCGATCGATGAGCAGGCTGAGCGTTTCGGGCCGGCTGTAGTGGCCGCCGGCATCCATCAGCGCCTTCCGCGTGTTGATCAACGACAAGTCGAGGTCAGCGATGACGTCGCCCTCGCCCGTGCGCAGCGGCTCACCCACGTATTCGCCCTGGGGCGTGATGATCGCGGTGAAGTGGCCGCCCGAGATAGGTCCGATCGGACAGTCGGTGTCGGCCATGATCTGCGCCTGCTGATCCGCTTCGAGCCACGCGGTCGCGTTGACGACGAAGGCGCCCGACTCGAGCGCGTGATTGCGCACGCTGATCTCCATCTGCCGCGCGAACAGGTCGCCGCCGAAAGATCCGGGGAACATGCTCGAGTGGATCTGCTCGTCGTCGGCGATCAAGGCGTAGCGGGCCAATGCATTGAAGTGTTCGTAGCACGCCAACTGTCCGACGCGCCCGACTGCGCTGTCGACCGCGCGCAGCCCACTACCGTCGCCCTGGCCCCAGACCATCCGTTCGTGGTAGGTCGGCATGATCTTGCGGCGGCGCTGCAGCAGGGTGCCGTCGGCGTCGAACAACAACTGCGTGTTGTACAGCGAAGCACCGTCGCGCTCGTTGACACCGATCGATACGACCATGCCTGCCGCACGGGCGGCCTCGGCGATCGCGTCGACCGCCGGCGACGGGATCGCCACGGCCTGGTCGAGGAGCCGCAGGTGCTCCGGTCGCATCTCGAAGGGGCGCTGGACGAACGAGAAGTACGGGTAGTAGGGAATCACCGTTTCCGGGAATGTCGCGAACTGCACGTCGCGGCGTGCCAGCTGCGCGATCTTGCCGACCACCTTTTCCACGGTGCCCTCGCGACTGTAAAGGACGGGGCTGAGCTGCACTGCGGCGGCGCGGATTACGTCCATCGCCCCGTCTCCTAGCCCAGTCGCTCGATGATGGTGGCGTTGGCCATGCCGCCGCCCTCGCACATCGTCTGCAGCCCATACCGGCCACCGCGCTGCTCCAAAGCGTTCACCAGCGTCGTCATGATGCGAGCGCCGCTGGCGCCCAACGGATGACCAATCGCGATCGCTCCGCCGTTGACGTTGGTCTTGGCCAGATCGGCTCCGGTGTCGTGCGCCCAGGCCAGCACCACGGGCGCGAACGCCTCGTTCACCTCGAACAGGTCGATGTCGGCCAGCGTGAGCCCGGCTTTCGACAACACCTTCTCGGTGGCGGGAATGACGCCGGTCAGCATGTAGAGCGGGTCGGAGCCCACCACGGTGGTGGTGTGGATCCGGGCCAGCGGGCGCAGGCCCAGTTTCTGGGCGACCTCGCTGCTGGTGATCATGACCGCGGCGCTGCCGTCGGACAGCGGCGACGAGTTGCCCGGGGTGATCTCCCAATTGATCTGCGGGAAACGGGCTTTGGCCGCCTCGCTGTAGAACGCCGGCTGCAATCCGGATAGGGTCTGCACCGTCGTACCGGGGCGGATGATCTCGTCGGTGGCGAGCCCGGCAATCGGGATGAGCTCGTTGTCGAATAGCCCGTCCTTGGTGGCGCGGGCCGCCTTCTCGTGGCTGCCCGCGGAGAACTCGTCGAGTTCGGTGCGCGAAAAGCCCCACTTCGCGGCGATCAGTTCGGCGCTGATGCCTTGGGGCACCAGGCCCTCGGGATAGCGCGCGTCCATCCCCTCGCCGAACGGGTTGCTGCCCGGTGACACCTGGCTGCCCATCGGGACGCGCCCCATCGATTCCACGCCGGCGGCGATCACCAGGTCGTAGGCGCCGGCGATCACACCCTGTGCCGCGAAGCTGATGGCCTGCTGGCTGCTACCGCACTGGCGGTCGATGGTGACACCGGGCACCGTCTCCGGGAATCCCGCGCCCAGCAGGGCATTGCGGGCGATGTTGACGGCCTGGTCACCGACCTGGGTGACGGCGCCGGCGATGACATCGTCGACCTGTGCCGGATCGACACCGGTGCGCGTCACCAGCTCGCGCAGGCTGTGCGCGAGCAGGTCGGCGGGCAGCACATCGTGCAGCGCGCCACTGGCCTTGCCCTTGCCGATGGGCGTGCGCACTGCTCCGACGATGACGGCGTCGCGACCCTGGTTCATGGCTCCTCCTCGAGTCCATCTGGGTATATCAAGCTATACTCAGATAAACACCTCGGTATGCTGAAAGCAACCCAGCTGGGGAGGTGATTTAGATGACACTGCTGCAGGGGCCGCTGGCCGACCGCGACGCCTGGTCGGCGGTGGGCGAGTGCGCGATCGAAAAGACGATGGGGGTCGTCGGTACCAAATCCGCGATGCTGATCATGCGCGAGGCGTACTACGGCACCACTCGTTTCGACGACTTCGCCCGCCGGGTGGGCATCACCAAGGCCGCCACCTCGGCGCGGCTGGCCGAGCTCGTCGAGCTCGGACTGCTACGGCGCCAGCCCTATCGGGAGCCCGGCCAGCGCAGCCGCGACGAGTATGTGCTCACCCAGGCGGGCATCGATTTCATGCCGGTGGTGTGGGCGATGTTCGAGTGGGGGAGGCATCATCTGCCGGGGCGTCACCGGCTGCGGCTGACACACGTGGGCTGCGGTGCCGAGGTCAGCGTCGAAATCCGGTGCGCCGAGGGACATTTGGTGCCGCCGGATGAGCTCGGCATGCGGCTGGCTAAGAAGCCTGGTTGAGTGCGGCCAGCAGTCGGCGGGCGGCCGCGACGCGGCGGGCGGCGGGCCCGGTCAGTGTGTCCAGCGCGCACTCGGGGTCGGCCGGCGGGCCCATGTGCCCGCAGCCGCGCGGACAGTCCTCGATGGCGTCCGCCAAATCCGAGAACGCCATCATGACGTCGTCGGGCTGGATATGGGCCAGCCCGAAGGAGCGGATGCCCGGCGTGTCGATCACCCAGCCCGACGTCGCCAGTGGGAGCGCGACCGATTGCGTGGAGGTGTGCCGCCCCCGGCCGATGTCGGTCACGTCGCCGACGGCGCGGTCCGCGTCGGGCACCAGCCGGTTCACCAACGTTGACTTGCCGACGCCGGAATGCCCGAGCAGCACGGTGATCTTGCCGGCGAGCAAATCCGCCACGGCGAGCAGGGGATCGTCGCGGCCCGCGACGACCACCGTCAGATCCAGGTCGACGAACTGCTCCGCGAACGGCTCCGGCGGGGCGAGGTCGGTCTTGGTCAGGCACAGGATCGGGGTGAGTCCGCCGGCATAGGCGGCGATCAGCGTCCGGTCCACCAGCCCGGTGCGGGGAGGCGGGTCGGCGAGCGCCACCACGATCAGTAGCTGGTCGGCGTTGGCGACGACCACCCGTTCGGTCGGATCGGTGTCATCGGCGGTGCGCCGCAACACAGTTCGGCGCTCACCGCGGCGCACGATGCGGGCCAGCGTGTCCGTCCGCCCGGACAGATCGCCGACCACATCGACCTCGTCGCCGACGACGATCGGCGTGCGGCCCAGTTCCCGGGCCCGCATGGCGGTGACCCGACGGTCGACGTCGCCGCCCAGCACGCACCCCCAGCGGCCGCGGTCGACACTGACCACCATGGCGGCCTGGGCGTCGGCGTGCCCGGGACGCGTCTTCGTCCGCGGCCGCGAACCCCGGCCGGAGCGGATCTTGACGTCGGACTCGTCGTAGTCGCCGGGCTTCACATGCCGCGGTCTTCCTGTGCGGTCAGCATGTCGGCCCACAGCCGCGGAAAGTCGGGCAGCGTCTTGGTGGTGGCGCCGATGTCGTCGACCTCGACGCCGGCTACCCGAAGCCCGACGATTGCGCCCGCCATCGCCATCCGGTGGTCGGCGTACGCGCGCCAGACGCCCGGCCGCAGCGGTGTCGCGGTGATCACCAGGCCGTCGGGCGTTTCGGTGCAATCGCCGCCCAGGCGGTTGATTTCGGCGCTCAGCGCGGCGAGCCGATCGGTCTCGTGGCCGCGCAGGTGGGCGATGCCGGACAGGCGCGACACCGAGCCCGGGGCCGCCAGCGCCGCCAGGGCGGCCACCGACGGGGTCAGCTCGCCGACCGCGCGCAGGTCGACGTCAAAACCGCCGTAGTCCCCGGAGCCGCGCGCCTCCAGGTGCGAATCATGTTGGGTGACAACAGCATTCAACTTGCCCAACACGGCCAGGATGTGCTCGGCGGGTTGCACGCTGTTCGCCGGCCAGCCCGTGATGCGCACCGCGCCGCCGGTGACGACGGCCGCCGCCAGGAACGGGACGGCGTTCGTCAGGTCCGGCTCGACCACCCAGTGCCGGGCCGCGACCGGCCCGGGTCGCACCCGCCAGCGGTTGGGGACGGAGTCGTCGACGTCGACGCCGGCCTGGCGCAGCATCGTCACCGTCATCGCGATGTGCGGCGCCGACGGCAACGCCGAACCGGTGTGCCGCACCGTCAGCCCCTCGGCGAAAGAGGCCGCGCACAACAGCAACCCGGAGACGAACTGTGACGAGGCCGAGGCGTCGATCTCGACGGTGCCCCCGGGGACCGCGCCGGTGCCCAGGACCCGAAACGGCAGACCCGAGCCATCGATCCGCACGCCCAACCCGCGCAGCGCGTCGAGTAGCGGCGCGATGGGCCGCGCCCTGGCCTGCTCGTCGCCGTCGAACTCGACGATCGATTCGGCGAGCGCCGCCAGCGGCGGGACGAACCGCAGCACCGTGCCCGCCAGGCCGCAATCGACCTGTGCCATCGGTTCCGGCACCACGCGGCCGCTGACCGTCAACTCCGTCCCGTCGCCGTCGACGCGCAGGCCCAGCGTGCGCAGCGCGCCGATCATCAAGTCGGTGTCCCGGCTGCGCAGTGCCCCGCTGATGGTCGGGGTGCCCTGGCCCTGCGCCGCCGCCAGCGCCGCCAGCACCAGGGTCCGGTTGGTCTGCGATTTCGAACCGGGAACGGTCACGGTCGCGTGCACCGGTTGCGGTGCCCGGGGGGCCGTCCACGTAGTCACCGGTCCATCATCGCCTGTCACCGGTTGTTGCCACCAATAGGAGTTCGCGACTTCTGCCACCCACAGGAGTTCGGTGGCTTCTGCCACCCATAGGAGTTCCGTGGCTTCTGCCACCCATAGGAGTCCCGTGGCTTCTGCCACCATGGAGGTATGTGCGGACGGTTTGCGGTCACGACCGACCCGGCCCTGTTGGCCCAGAAGATCAAGGCGATCGACGAGACCACCGGCGCCGACGCCGATTCGAGCGCGCCCAACTACAACGTGGCTCCGACCTCGACCATCGCGACCGTCGTCAGCCGGCATTCCGAACCCGAGGACGAGCCGACGCGGCGGGTGCGGCTGATGCGCTGGGGCTTGGTGCCGCCGTGGGCCAAGGCGGGCGCCGACGGCGCGCCCGAAACCAAGGGTCCGATGCTGATCAACGCCCGCGCCGACAAGGTCACCAGCTCGCCGGCCTTCCGGACCAGCGCCAAGTCCAAGCGTTGCCTGATCCCGATGGACGGCTACTACGAATGGCGGGTCAATTCCGACGCCGCGGCCGGCAAGAAGTCTCGCAAGACACCGTTTTTCATGTACCGGGAGGACGGCGAGCCGCTGTTCATGGCGGGCCTGTGGTCGGTATGGAAGCCGGCCAAGGACGCGTCGCCCCTGCTGAGCTGCACAATCATCACCACCGACGCGCCCGGGGAGCTCGCGCAGATCCACGATCGGATGCCGTTGGTGATGCCCGAACGCGATTGGGACCGATGGCTCGACCCCGACGCCCCGATCGACGAAAAACTGCTGGCCCGCACGCCCGACGTGCGCGCCATCCGCACGCGTGAGGTGTCGACGCTGGTCAACAACGTGCGCAACAACGGCCCGCAGCTACTCGAGCCGGCCGAGCCGGAGCCCGAGCAGATGAAAATCCTGTAGCGCTCGGCTGGCCGCTATTACTGCGCTCGGGACCGCGTGGACGTCTGAATAACCGATTTGCCTAAGGGCAGGCGCGATTTCGCGTCGTCTTTTGCGCTTCCGTAGTTCTTCGCCGGCCGCCAGCAGCGCGATGGCCGGGTTGTCGGATCACGCACAGCTTCTTCGTCGTATGGATAGACAGCCGAAACGCCCGGAACCACGACGAATCAGGAGAACACAATGAACATCACGAAACTCAACGACAGCGCACGCCAACTCATCGGTTCCGACCCGGCCACGCTTGTCACGATCAATCGCGACGGAAGCCCGCAAGTCAGCCTGGTCTGGGTGACGGTGCAGAGTACAGCCGACGGCGGTGACGAGCTCGTCACCGCTCATCTGCAGGAACATCAGAAGATCCGCAACATCCGGCGTGATCCCCGTGTGGCGGTGACCATCGCGTCCACCGACCGCAGCGGGCCGCAGACGCCCTATCTGTTGATCAGGGGCACGGCGCGCGTCGAGGAGGGCGGTGCTCCCGAACTACTCGACAAGATCGCCACGACTATCTTTGGCCCCGGCACGGGGTTCCCCCCGCCTGACGCACCCCCCGGATACCTGACTCACATCACGATCGAGAAAGTCGGCGGCGTGGGCCCATGGGCGGCATGAACGTCAAGTTCACATAGGTTCGTCATCCTCGCAAATGGGGACGTGTTGAGCTATACCGCCTCATCGTCGCCTCCGTCGCGCAGCAGCTTTTCCGGGTGGTGGAAGGTGTAGGTGCAGGCTTGACGACGAAACGCTCCTCGGCGAGTCGTTGTTCGCGTTCGGAGCGTCGCCGAATGACACGTGCACCCGAGGGGCGCAACGCCTGACGGCCGGATCAGTTGCTGAGCACCGACTTCCAGTTGCCGTTGACGTTACGGTCCGCAACGCACCAGAAGTTGTTCCAGCTTCCCGGCGCCGTGGCCTTCACGCCTGGGCCCGCGTTCTGGCACGCCTCGCGCGTCGGGTAATTGCCCTCCGTCTGAATCGTGTCGGCGTCGCTGACGCCCACGCCAATCGTCAACGGCCCAGCCATGGCCAGCAGACCCGCCGCGGCGCCTAACCCCGCTGCGCCGCGAGCGCCACGGCGGTGGCCACCGCCTCCAGCAGGTGGGTGAGTTGCTCGGCGGCGCCGACGGTGCGGTCGCCGGCGGCCAGCCGGGTGAAGATGCCGGCGATGAAGGTCGTGACGGCGGTGGTCTGCGCGGCCAGCAGTTCGGGGTCGCGGGTGTCCGGCTGCAGATGGGCGATGGCGTCGCGGGCCATCGCGTTGATCCGGGCGACGAACACCTGCGCCGTCTCGGCCAGATCGGGATCGCGCGCGGCGCCCAGCAGCAACTCGTGGCGCGCCCGGTTCAGCATCAGCCCGGTCCCGTCGGCCTGCATCATGGTCAGCCGGGCCAGGTGCGCGAACGGCGAGACCGGGTCGACCGGCTCATCGATCACCGACTGCAAATTTGCGACGTCGATCTCGGCCACCCGCTTGCCGACGCCGCGCAGCAGGGCCGTGCGGGTGCGGTAGTAGTACGACGTGGTGCCCTCGGGGACGCCGGCGCAGCGGTCGACCTGCCCATGGGTGAGTCCACGCGATCCGTGCTCGGCCAGCACCCGGATCGCCGCGTCGCACAGGTCGCGGCGGCGTTCATCGCCGTCGCGCTTGCGGGATCTCGTACTGGCGGCCATGGGTCACCGAAGGACGGTGCCGCCGTCGATGTTGACGACCTGACCGTTGATCCACTCGCCCTCCCTGGACAGCAGGAAGGCGACCAGCGCGGCGATGTCGCCGGGCTCGCCGACGCGCGGTCCGCGAATGCGCTTGAGCGCGCCGGCCTCCAGGTCCGGCCACTGCGGCACCGAGCGGATGGTCTCGGTCGCGGTGAAGCCGGGCGCGACCGCGTTGCACCGGATGTTGTCCTTCCCCCACCGCGACGCGACGTGGCGAGTGAGCGCGCCGATGCCTGCCTTCGCGGTGGCATAGGCCGGGCGCGCGGGCTCTCCTTGGAACGCCGCCGCCGACGACATGTTGACGATGGCCCCGCCGCCGCGGTCCAGCATTCTCGGGATGGCGTATTTCATCGCGGCCACATACCCGCGCAGGTTCACCGCCATCACCCGATCCCAGACGTCGAAATCGATGTCCACCACGTCGGTGTCGGCCCGGATGATGCTCATGTCGGCGCCCACGTTGAACAGCAGGTCCACGCCGCCGAAAGTCGTTGCGGCGGTGTCGATCAGCGCCGCGACCGACGCGGGATCCGCCAGGTCGAAGGCCACGTGCGTCGCCGCGCCGCCGGTCGCGGCGATGCGTTCGGCCGTCCGCCGCGCGCAATCGTCGGCGACGTCGCCGACGATTACCCGGCAGCCTTCGCCGGCGAGACGGGCGGCCGTCGCCGCGCCGATGCCGGTGGCGCCGCCGACCACGACTGCCACCTTGTCGATCAGACCCTGCAATCCCATGGATATTGACTTTACCTCTAGAACTGTAGAGGATCGCCAGTCATGGCTGGGATTCATCGGGAGCGGCCCGGGGCCGGCGACCTGTCGGCGGCGACGGACACGCCCGCGCTGGCCCTCGGCGACGGCGTCTGGATGTCGCCGGGCGTCTCCAACGCCTACGCGGTGGCCACCGACGAGGGGCGGGTCATCGTCAACAGCGGGCTGGTCTTCGAGGGGCCGCTGCACCGCAAGGCTTTTGCCGAGGTGCCGGGCCCGACACGGGCCATCATCGTCACCCAGGGGCACGCGGACCATTGGGGCGGGGTGAACGCGCTGCGCGACGAGGGCACCAACGTCGTGATGCACCGCAACTACCGGTACTGGCGCGACGACAACACACTGCTCATGGGCTACCGGGTGCCCAAGACGTCGTTCGCCTTCCAGAAGTTCTCCGACGCCGTGCTCGAGCACTTCAAGACCCTCGACCCCGCGACCATCGACTTCTCGTTCCCCGAGCCGACGACGACCTTCGACCAGCGCCACAACATCACCGTCGGAGGGCGTACCTTCGAGCTGGCGTGGACGCCGGGCGGCGAGACCACCGACGCACTGGTGGTGTGGCTGCCGCAGGAGCGAATCCTGTTCACCGGCAACCTGTTCGGCCCGCTATTCGGGCATGTCCCGAATCTGATGACCATCCGCGGCGACCGCTATCGCGATCCCATTCTCTACATCGAGTCGTTGAACACCGTGCTCGACTACGGACCGCAGCGGCTGATCACCGGCCACTTCGACCCGATCGAGGGCGCCGACCGCATCGCGGAGGAAGTCAGCGCGATGCGTGACGCCATGCAGGCCGTGCACGACCGCACCGCCGAACTGATGAATTCCGGCGCCGACGTCCATACCGCGATGCGCGAGGTCACCGTGCCCGAGCACCTCGACATCGGTGAAGGGTACGGCAAGACCTCGTGGAACGTGCGCGCCATCTGGGAGATGTACACCGGGTGGTTCCGGCATCGCTCCACCACCGAACTGTATGGGATCGCACCGGATTCCGTTGCGGCCGATGTGGTGAGCGCCGCCGGGGCCGACGCGCTCGTGGACGCGGCCCGCGCGCACCTGGCGGTCGGGCGGCCGGTGCAGGCCATCCACCTCACCGACCTGATCCTGGCCGCCCAGCCGTTGCACGCGGCGGCACGTGCCGTCGCCGCCGAAGCCCACGAGGCACTGTTGGCCGACGCCGACAACTTCTGGGAAAAAGCGTGGCTCACCAAATCCATCAACGAACTGAGGTCACCCGAATGAACACCGTCAACTTCGATTTCACCGGCGCCACCGTGCTGGTGACCGGCGGCACCAGCGGCATCGGCAACGCCATCGCCGCCGCATTCGCCGGGGCGGGCGCGGCCGTCACCGTCACCGGCACCCGCGGGTCCGCCACGGACTATTCCGAGACGGATCTGAGCGCCTACACCTACCGCCAATGCCAGATACAGGACCCGAAATCGGTTGACGCCCTGGCGGATTCGCTGGATGAACTGGACATCTTAATCAACAACGCCGGCGGCCCCTACCCGGCGGGTGACGAATACGACCCGGACGGATACGTCGCGTCGGTGACGCAGAACATGTTCGGCCCGATGCGGCTGACCATGCGCTGCCATGACCTGCTCAAGTCCAGCCAGGCTCCCGGCGGGGCGAGCGTCGTCAGCGTCGTGTCGATGTCCGCGTTCCGCTCCGCCGTGTTCGTCCCCGGCTACGCCTCGTCGAAGATGGGCCTGCTCGCCCTCACGATGAACCTGTCGCGGCGGTGGGCCAACGACGGGATCCGGGTCAACGCCATCGCACCCGGCCTCATCGACACCCGAATGACCCACCCGGCCATGGGCATTCCCGAGGTGATGGACGTCGAGATCGGCTTCCACACGCCCCTGGGCAGGCCCGGCACGCCCCAGGACTGCGCCGGCGCGACGCTGTTCCTGTGTACCGACGCCGCCTCGTACATCACCGGCACCACCATCGCCGTCGACGGCGGATACCTGACGGTCTGAAACGATGAGCGACAACAACTTCGACAACGTCTCGACCACCGACGACGTCTTCAAGCTGGCCGCACAGCGCACCGGCCTCACCGAAATCGATTCCGATTCTTGGCGAGACGGCCTGGCCATCATGCTCGACGAGCTCAACAGTTCGGCCGCGTTCACCCCCTTCGGCCGCGAACGGGTCCTCACCGACGCCACCGACGCGCTCGGGCGGCGCATGCAGGTCCACGCCTACATCCAGGAGCACCCCGAAGTCCTCGACGCGCCCGTCGAGCGACCGCTGATCGTGCTGGGCATGCCCCGCACTGGAACCACGGTCATCAGTTACCTGCTCGACCAGGATCCGGCCCGGCGCTCGCTGCTGCACTGGCAGTGCGTGCACCCGATCCCGCCGGCCACCACCGAGGCGCTGCGCACCGATCCGCGCTGCCTGGCCCTGCTGGAGGAACAGCGCAAGATCCTGGACATGGTCACGCAGGCCAAAGTGCCGCTGCCGCACTGGGAAGACGCCGATGGGCCCACCGAGGACATGTTCATCCACAATCAGGATTTCAAGGGGCTGTCCTGGGACTCGTTCCTGTCGACCTCGCGCTACGCCGAATGGCTGTTCCACGAGGCCGACATGACCAGCACGTACGAATATCAGAAGCGTTACCTGCAGGTGTTGCAGTCCACCGCGCCCGGCAACTGGAGCCTCAAGATGCCGTCGCATTCGGTGCACATCGAGGCGCTGCTCAAGGTGTTCCCCGACGCCCGGCTGATCTGGGCGCACCGCGACCCCTACAGGGCGACGGGGTCGCTGTGCAACCTGTGGAAGCTGCCCAAGGGGATGGTGCTGCATCCCGATGCCATCGACCTGAATGCCATGGGGCGCAACGCCATGGCGCAGATGCGCTACCACGTCCAGCGGCCGCTGCGCGCCCGCGATCGCATCGGCGACGAGCGCTTCTTCCATATGTACTACCACGAGATGATGCGTGACCCGATGGACGTCATGCGGCGCATCTACGAATGGGCCGACGAGCCGCTGACCGCAGAAACCGAAGCGCGGATGCGCAATTGGCTCGCCGGGCACCCCCAGGACCGGTTCGCGCTCAATGCCTACACCCTCGACCAGTATGGCCTGACCGTCGAAGCGCTCGAACCGATCTTCGCCGAATATCTCGATACGTTCGACATCGAACTGGAAGGCACAGCATGAACCCGGCGGACTGCTATCACACCGGGCTGGTGGTTGACGATATGGCCGCCGCCGCCGAACGGCTCACCAGGGTGATGGGGTACCGGTGGACCAAACCGGTCGATGCCGCGTTGAGCGTGGCCACCGCGGACGGCGACATCGAGGTGCCGTTCCGCTTTGTGTACTCGGTGGACGCACCGCACCTGGAAGTGATTCAGGCGGTGCCCGGCACGATCTGGACCCCGCCGCCCAGGGGCGGCGCCCACCACCTCGGCTACTGGGTCGACGACATGGCCGGTGCCGCAGCGCAACTCGAACGCAGCGGGTACCGGCTGGAGGCGCGACCCAGCGGCGAGACGCTGTCGATGTTCGCCTACTACGTCGACCCGGCTGGAGTCCGCATCGAGATCGTGGACCGGGCACTGTTTCCCGACTGGCCGGGGTTTCTGCAATCCATGGCGGCTTGACCGTAAGACCGAGGAGTCACCGATGAAGATGTCAATGGTCACCGGCCCGGGCAAGGCCGAGGTGCTCGACGCCGAGCGTCCCACGGTGGGCCCCAACGACGTACTGGTCCGGATGCGCGCCTGCGGCATCTGCGGCTCGGACGCCTTCTACATCACCATCGGCGGGCTGCCCCCGCGCCAGGGACACACGCCGCTCGGACACGAGCCCGCCGGGGAGATCGCCGAGGTCGGCGCGAAGGTGAGCGGCCTGGCCGTCGGCGACCACGTCGTCATCAACCCGATGGCCGCCCCGAGCGGCATCATCGGCAACGGCGGGCCCAGCGGCGCGCTCGCCGACTACCTGCTCATCGAAAACGCCGTACGCGGAACGAGTCTCGAGGTCATCCCCGACCACGTCCCGTGGGAGGTCGCGGCGCTCAACGAGCCGATGGCCGTCGCGCGCCACGGCGCCAACCGGTGCCGACCCAAGCCGACGGACAAGGTCGCCGTGTTCGGCGCCGGACCGATCGGCCTGGGCGCCACGCTGGCCTTCAAATCCCTTGGCGTGAGCCACGTCGTCGTCGTGGACCTGCTCCCCGGCCGGCTGGACAAGGCGCTGCAGATCGGCGCCGACGCCGTCATCAACTCCGCCGACGAGGACGTGGTGGCGCGGCTGATCGAACTGCACGGCGCGGGCGATTCCATGTACCCCGGGAAGGCCGGCACGAACATCTATCTCGACGCGGCCGGTGTGCCCGCCGTCGTCAACACCGCGCTCGCCGCGGCGCAAAAGGGCGCCACCGTCGGCATCGTCGGCGTCCACAAGGAGCCGGTGCCCGTCGACCTCATCAACCTGATGAGCAACGAGATCACCCTGCTCGGGAGCATGGGCTACCCCGACGAAATCTTCGAGGTGACCAAGGATCTCGTCGCGAACTGGGAGAAGTACGCGCTGATCGTCAGCCACACCATCCCGTTCGGCAGCGTCGGTGATGCGCTCGAGCTCGCCCAGACTCCGGGCGCCGCGGACAAGGTCGTCGTCACGTTCGGCTGATGTCGGCGGTGATCGCGCCGGTGAGGCGGATCAGGTCCCGGGGCGCGACCGCGACGTCGTAATGCCGCTTGCCGGCGCTGCACAGGATCCGATCCCAGCGCAGCGCGGAGCCGTCCAGGACCGTGCGGAGCCGCTTGCGCTGACCGAACGGCGAAATGCCGCCCACCACATAGCCGGTGGCCCGCTCGGCGGCGGCCGGCTCGGCCATGACGGCCTTGGGCACACCCAGCGCCGCGGCGACCGCCTTCAGCGACAACCGCCACGGCACCGGCACGATCGCGACGGCCAGCTCGCCCGGCAGGGCGACGATCAGGGTCTTGAAGACCTGTTCGGGCGCGACGTCGGACGACTCGGACAGGTCGGTGACCGCGTCGAAGTGCAGAACCTGGTGCGGCACACCGGCTTTCATCAACGCGACGATGCCCGGAGTGGCCGCGCCGCCCACCGGCTACCTCCGCTGGTCTCCGACGGTCGTGACCCGCCGCGCCCGGCTGCGCCGCGCTTGCGATCACGACTAACTCCGACGGTCGTGACCCGCCGCGCCCGGCTGCGCCGCGCTTGCGATCACGACTAAGGCCCCGAGTACCCCGGCGGGTTGACGCCGTCGACCCAGAAGTCCACGCCCAGCTTCGAACCGGGCACACAGTCGTATGTCGAGAGGTCCTTGACGCCGGATTCCACCAGCACGTCCTCGCACAGCAGCATGTTGCCGGTGTACTCCCTGGACGGCTTGTTGAGGACGACGTAGGCGGCGTCCGAGTACACCTCGGGCTTGCGGGCCCGGCCCATCGCCTCGTCGCCGCCGAGCAGGTTCTGCACCGCGGCCGTCGCCACCAGCGTGCGCGGCCACAGCGTGTTCGACGCGATGCCCTCGTCCCGCATTTCTTCGGCGATGCCCAGCGCGCACAGCGTCATGCCGAACTTGGCCATCATGTACGCCGTCGGCTTCAACCACTCGCGGCCCAGCAGCACCGGCGGCGACAGCGTCAGGATGTGCGGGTTCTCGCGGCCCTTCAGATGCGGGATGCATGCCTGCGACACCGCGTACGTGCCCCGCACCTGGATGCCGTTCATCAGGTCGAACCGCTTCATGGGCACCTCGGTGACCGAACCCAGGTTGATCGCCGACGCGTTGTTGACGCAGATGTCGATGCCGCCGAACTGCTCGACGGTCTTGGCCACGGCCGCGTCGACCGAATCGGGATCGCGGACGTCCCCGACGATCGGCAGGGCCTGCCCGCCCGCCTCTTCGAGCTCCTTGGCCGCGGTGAACACCGTTCCCGGCAGCTTCGGGTGCGGCTCGGCGGTCTTGGCGATCAGGGCGATGTTGGCACCGTCCTGCGCGGCGCGCTTGGCGATCGCCAGGCCGATGCCGCGGCTGGCGCCGGAGATGAACATGGTCTTGCCATTGAGGGACATGGCGTCACACTAACGCCACGCCCGAATCGGCCCGATCGGGGTCTACGCCGGAGAGCGGGCACCGATATCGCGGGCCGAATTCCGCCCGGAAATAGCCGGATCGCGCGCGCGGTTGATCCAATTGGTTTTCGATGCGGTGGGTCACACCCGGGCAAAAGCTGTCGGGGTGAGCCTTTAGATTGGGAGGAGCAGCGTGGTGTCAACGGCGACGAGCCTGTTAGGCGAGGAGCAGTTGGCTGGCGTCCTTGCGAGTCCGGTGGCACTTTCGGTGCTTTCCGGTAACACCGCGGCAGAAGGGACCGGGTTAATCGATATGGCCGATTCTCTAGATGGCCGCGATAGCGCGGCGGGGCCGTCCATCACCGAACCCGCGGCGCCCGAAGAGACGGACGCGGAACTGACGGCGCGGTTCGAGCGCGACGCGATTCCCCTGCTGGACCAGCTTTATGGGGGTGCGCTGCGCATGACGCGGAATCCCGCCGACGCCGAGGATTTGCTGCAAGAGACGATGGTGAAGGCCTACGCGGGCTTCCGCTCGTTTCGGGCCGGGACCAATCTCAAGGCGTGGCTGTACCGGATCCTGACCAACACCTACATCAACAGCTACCGCAAGAAGCAGCGCCAGCCCGCGGAGTACCCGACGGAGGAAATCACCGACTGGCAGCTGGCCGCCAATGCCGAGCATTCCTCCACCGGGCTGCGTTCGGCCGAGGTGGAGGCGCTGGAGTCGCTGCCGGACTCCGAGATCAAGGACGCGCTGCAGGCCTTGCCGGAGGAATTCCGGATGGCGGTCTATTACGCCGACGTCGAGGGATTTCCGTATAAGGAAATCGCGGAAATCATGGACACGCCCATCGGAACGGTAATGTCACGGCTGCACCGCGGTCGACGGCAACTGCGCGGCCTGTTGGCCGACGTTGCCAAGGAGCGGGGCTTCAACCGCGGTCAGCAGGCGCACGAGGAGGTGTCGTCATGAGCGAGTTCGCCGGCCAGGGCGGTGCTTCGGCGGATGCCTGCCCTAACGACGAGTCCCACGGCAGCGTCGGCTGCGCGGAGGTCATCCGCCAGGTATGGCTGCTGCTCGACGGTGAATGCGGCCCGGATACCCGCGAACAACTGCGCAGGCATCTCGAGGCGTGCCCCGGCTGCTTCAAGCACTACGGGCTCGAAGAGCGGATCAAGGCGTTGATCGCCACCAAGTGCAAAGGTGAGAGGGCCCCGGAGGGCCTGCGCGAGCGGCTACGGCTCGAGATTCGGCGCACCACCATCATCCGGGGTACGCAGTAGCGTCCTCAGGAATTGGGCCGCTTGCCGTGGTTGGCCTTGCTGTGCTTGCGGTCGCGCTTCTTACGGCCTCGTTTGGCCATGGGTCGAACCTCCGTTGATTGCTGTCAAACCAGGCGCCTGGCGCCGGTTGGCTTGTCGTCCAGTCTCTCATGAGACGCGTCGCGCAGTGTCTTCGCCCTGGTGCGGCCCGCGGGAGGGGCCGGGCGCCGTCGTCGCGGTGGGGCCTGTGGTTCGATGTAGGCGACCTGATAGAACGTTGATGGACCAACCAGCGATGGACCAACAACCAGCGATGACCAGCGGCCAGCCTGCGCAGAGGCCGAAACGAGTGGGGTGAAGATGGCCGAGGATGTGCGCGCCGAGATCGTGGCCAGCGTGCTCGAAGTCGTTGTCAACGAGGGTGATCAGATCGGCAAAGGCGACATCGTGGTGCTGCTGGAGTCGATGAAGATGGAGATTCCCGTCCTTGCGGAGGTCGGCGGCACCGTCAGCAAGGTGAGCGTGTCGGTGGGCGACGTCATTCAGGCGGGCGACCTCATCGCGGTGATCAGCTAGCCGGTCGGGCCCTTCGACCAGCCGCCGGGGAACGACCCGGGGAGTAAGCGATGTCAACTCTCGGTGATCTGCTCGCCGAACACACCATGCTGCCGGGCAACGCGGTCGACCATCTGCACGCGGTGGTAGGGGAGTGGCAGCTGCTGGCCGACCTGTCGTTCGCCGACTACCTGATGTGGGTGCGTCGCGACGACGGCGTGCTGGTGTGCGTGGCGCAATGCCGCCCCAATACCGCGCCCACGGTGCTACAGACCGATGCGGTGGGCACCGCCATCGCCTCCGAGCGGCTGTCCCTCGTCGCCGACACCTTCGCGTCGGGCACCGCCAAGAGGGATGACGTTGCGGATCAAGAGAATTCGTGGTTGCCGGGCACGCACGTCGAGGCGTCCCCGGTGCGCTACGGCGGCCAGGTGGTCGCCGTGCTCACGCATCATCAGACCGCGGTGGCCGCCGACCGCGCGTCCGGCCAGTTGGAGATCGCCTACCGGCAGTGCGCCGGCGACCTCGTCCACATGCTCGCCGAGGGCACCTTTCCCGACGCGGGGGACGTCGTGATGTCGCGCTCCACCCCCCGGGTCGGCGACGGCTTCATCCGCCTCGACGTCAAGGGCGTCGTCGACTACGCCAGTCCCAACGCGCTGTCGGCCTACCACCGCATGGGCCTGACCGCCGACCTGGAGGGACACAACCTCATCGAGGTCACGCGCCCGCTGATCTCGGATCCGTTCGAGGCGCAGGAAGTGGCCGAGCATGTGCGGGATCTGGTGGCCGGCGGGCGCAGCATGCGCATGGAGGTCGACGCCGGGGGAGCCACCGTGCTGCTGCGCACGCTGCCGCTGGTGGTCGACGGCGCCAGCGCCGGCGCGGCGGTGCTGATCCGCGACGTCACCGAGGTCAAGCGCCGCGACCGGGCCCTGATCTCCAAGGACGCCACCATTCGCGAAATCCACCACCGGGTGAAGAACAACCTGCAGACCGTCGCGGCGCTGCTGCGCCTGCAGGCCCGCCGCACGGCCAACGCGGAGGGGCGGGAGGCGCTCATCGAGTCGGTGCGCCGGGTGTCGTCGATCGCGTTGGTGCACGACGCGCTGTCGATGTCGGTGGACGAGCAGGTCAACCTCGACGAGGTCATCGACCGGATTCTGCCGATCATGAACGACGTGGCCTCGGTGGACCGGCCGATCCGCATCAACCGGGTCGGCGATCTGGGCGTGCTGGACTCGGACCGCGCGACGGCGCTGATTATGGTGATCACCGAGCTGGTGCAAAACGCGATCGAGCACGCCTTCGACCCGGCGGTCGAGGAAGGGTCGGTGACGATTCGGGCCGAGCGCTCCGCGCGCTGGCTGGATGTTGTCGTGCATGACGACGGCCGGGGGCTGCCCGACGGCTTCAGCCTCGAGACCTCCGACAGCCTCGGGCTGCAGATCGTGCGGACGCTGGTGTCGGCGGAACTCGACGGCACCCTGGGGATGACCCAGGCCCCGGCCCGCGGCACCGACGTGGTGCTGCGCGTCCCGATCGGTCGCCGGACCCGAATGCTGCTATAGGCACACGCAAGAGTGCGGCCCCGACAATCGTCGAGGCCGCACCGTTTTGCGTTATCTGGGTTAAACCCCGCTGCGGGCTTTCGTCCGGGCGTTGCGACGCTTCAGCGCACGCCGCTCGTCTTCGCTCATGCCGCCCCAGACGCCCGAGTCCTGGCCCGTGTTCAGGGCCCAGCCGAGGCACTCTGTCGTCACCGGGCACCGATTACAGACCAGTTTCGCGTCAGCGATCTGCGCGAGCGCCGGACCACTGTTCCCCACCGGGAAGAACAGCTCCGGGTCTTCGTCGCGACAGACCGCCTTGTGGCGCCAATCCATACGTCTTTACTCCTTACTGAGTGCGCAGCAAGGCGCACGGCTATTTTCTTCGGCTGTTAAACGCGTGCAGAAGAAAAGGGGCCGCACCCCTACGTAATTTCTGCATGCAACCTTTTGATCGTTTCACAGGCTCAACAGATGTCAATAGTGTGAGTTCGCTCGTGGGCTATCTCACTTTGATCATCTCGTAGTCAAGCCCTTACTCCGTTGTACTACACTGACGGGCCTCTCCCCGTCCGTGTTTATGTCGCGTGCGCCACAGGCCACGCGTTGCCGCAGGTCAGCGTCGTTTTTGCTGAGGAGGGGCGGCCACCGCAAGCGCGTCGGGCACCGACTTGAACGTCATGGTTTCGCGCACGCCGAGGTAATCCCCGTCGAACTGGCAGGCGACGGGGCCCCCGGTCGAGGTAACTCGCACGCACGGCAGGTCGTCCTCGGTGACGAGGTGCTTGAAGTTGAACGTGGGCCGTTTTGCGAACATCTGCCGGACGATCCGCAGCGTCGGGATCGTCTTCAGGTTGGTCGGCGCGAACACCCCGAGTCCCGACTCGAAGCTGCAGCCGGGGTTGGTCCACACCGGCCGCTCGTTGGCGAACGTCCACGGGCTGGAGTTGGAAACGAACGCGAAGCTCACCCCGGTGATGGGTTCGCGGCCGGGAAGTTCGAGCGTCAGCATCGGCTCGCGGCGGGTGTAGGCCCACACGGCCGGCACCGATGCGCGGATGTAGCGCCACGCGGTGACCTTGCCGCCTTTGCTGCGTTCGGCCTCGACCGCGGCCACCACCTCGGCGTCGACGCCCATGCCGGTGTTGAACACGGCCCACCGCTCGCCGCAGTCGATCAGGCCGATCCGGCGCCATGTGCCGCGCCGCTGGTAGTCGTCGAGCAACTGGATGAGCTGGTTGGTGGCCGCGACCGGATCCGCAGTGATGCCCAGCGATCGCGCCAGCACGTTCGCCGAACCGCCGGGCACCACGGCCACCGCGGGCACCGGGCCGCTCGGAAGCGTGCCGGGACGGCCGAGCAGACCGTTGACCACCCCGCTCACCGTGCCATCGCCGCCGTGCACGACCACGAGGTCGACGCCGTCGGCGACGGCCTTCTGCGCGAGCTCGGTGCCGTGCCCGCGGTGGTTGGTGTGTTCGACGCTGAGCTGTAGCCGGCTCTTGAGGGCGTGGGCCAGCAGATCGCGACCGGCCGGTGTGGTGGAAGTGGCTGTGGGGTTGACGATCAGCACGGCCCGCATGAAGCACGAGCTTAGGCGGTGCGACGATGCGCGCCGCAGCGCGGCGTGAGGAGGAGCGCCGCAATCGGGTTAGGCGGTGCGACGATGCACGCCGCAGCGCGGCGTGAGGAGGAGCGCCGCCGCCCTGACTACGCTGGCGCTGTGACGCCGCCATCCGCCCCGACCGCCGTCCGCCGCGCCGGCGTCGTCGTCGCCGTGCAGGGGATGGCCGCGCTGATCGTGGCCGTGGTCCTGGTGGTGCGCGGGATCGCCGGGGCCGACCAGCACGTGGCCAACGGTCTGGCCACCGCCGGCTGGTTCGTCCTCGTCGGCGCCGGGGTGATCGCCGCGGGCCGCGCGCTGATGCTGGGCAAGCGCTGGGGCCGCGGCCTGGCCGTGATCACCCAGCTGCTCCTGCTGCCGGTGGCCTGGTACCTCGCGGTCGGATCACACCAGCCCGGCTACGGGATCCCGGCGGGGCTTGTCGCGCTGGTCGTGTTGGGGTTGCTGTTCAGCCCGGCCGCGGTGCGCTGGGCCGCCGGCGGTCAGGGCGACTCCGCCAGCCCCGCCAACCGCGACCCCGACAGCCGGTAGGTGGTCCATTCGTTCTGCGGTTCCCCGCCGATCCCGTCGTAGAGCGTGATGGCGTCGGTGTTCCAGTTCAGCACCGCCCAGGACAACCGGGTGTAGCCCCGCTGCACGCATTCGTTGGCCAGCGCCGCCAGCAGCGCCCGGGCCAGCCCGCGGCGGCGAAATCCCGGGCGCACGAACAGATCTTCCAGATAGATGCCCGCCACGCCGTCCCAGGTGGAGAAGTTGACGAACCACAGCGCCATCGCCGCGACCTCGCCGTCCACCTCCGCCACGTGTCCGTACACCGTCGGGCGGTCGCCGAAAAGCGCTGCGGATATTTGTGTTTCGGTGACCGTGCACTGATCGGCGGCGTGCTCGAATTCGGCCAGCGCGTGGATCATTTCGGTGATGGCGGCGACGTCGTGGGGCGCGGCGCGACGGATGTTTGTGGTCATCGTTGGACTTCTAGTGCGTTGAGTATCGTGGCGAATTTGGTTGTGGTCTCGGCGACTTCGTCGTCGGGATCGGACTCGGCGACGATACCGCCGCCGGCGCGAGCGAGCGCGCTGCGCCGGTCCGCCGACAGCTGCGCGCAGCGCAGCGACACCACCCAGCGGCCGTCGCCGGCGGCGTCGCACCAGCCGACCGCCCCCGCATAAAACCCGCGGTCGCCCTCCAGCTCGGCGATCAGCTGGACCGCCGCTTCGGTCGGGACGCCTCCGACAGCCGGGGTGGGGTGCAGCGCTAGCGCCAAATCGATTGCGCTCGTTGAGGTATCGCGAAGCCGTCCGCTGATCGGTGTGCACAGGTGCCAGACCGCGGCGGTGCGGCTCAGTTGCGGCTCGGCGGCGATCGACAGGTCGTCGCACAACGGCTGCAGGGCCGCCCGGATGGTCTCGATCACCAGCTGATGCTCGTGCCGGTTCTTGGCCGAGGCGGCCAGCGCGGCGCCGTTGGCGGCGTCGGCATCCGGATCGGCGGCCCGCGGGGCCGACCCCGCGAACGGCCGGCACTCGACGCGGTCGCCGCTGCGCGCCACCAGGAGTTCGGGGCTGGCGCCCACCAAGGCCACGCCCGCGTAGCCGTCGCCGGCGGCGCTCAGATCGACGAGGTAGCCGTAGGCCGCCGGGTCCGCGGCCACGAGCCGGCGCAGGACGGCCCGCGCATCCATGGGGGCATCGGCCGCCAGCTCCAAGGCGCGGGCCAAGACCACCTTGCGCAGCGGGTTGTCGGCTGCGGCGAGCTGATCGCGGGCGCGGCGGACCCGGTCGCGGTAGTCACCCGGCGGCGGAAGCGCCGCGGCCACCCGCACCGGCGGCAGCGGGCCCGTCGGCCAGTCCGGGAGCCCGTGGGTGACGTCGACGGCGCGCGGCGTCAGCAACGCGGCCGGGCTGCTGAGGTCAAAAGGCAACGCGCCCAACACAATCGGCGCCTGATTCGACCGCAGCGCCGCCTGCGCCGCGCCCACGTCGCAGTAGCGCCGCGACACGCCGTCGGCGATCAGGGTTCGGGTCGGCCCGCACAGCGCGAACGGTGGTTCGCGGTTCACTGGCCGGTCAACCCGAGCGCCCGCAGCTGTCGCACCCCGTGCTCGAACCCGCAGACCGCGATCGACGCGGTGATCATGCCGAAGCGACTGCCCTCGACCAGCGGAAGTTCGACCCAGCGGGTGATCACCGCGCGCGAGAAGTGGCCGTGGCTGACGAAGACCACGTCGCGCGACTCCATGTGCCGCAGCGCCGTCGTGACCGCCGCGTCGGCGCGCTCGCTGACCTGCGCGACGCTCTCGCCGCCCGGACATCCGTGCGTCCACACCAGCCAGTCGGGCACCGACTCCCGGATCTGTTCGGTGGTCAGGCCCTCATACGAGCCGTAGTCCCACTCGGCGAGCTGTTCGGTCACGTCGTCGACGGACAACCCGGCCAGCTCGGCGGTGACCAGCGAGCGTCGCCGTGGGCTGCTGATCACCAGTGGGTCAACAAGTTTGAGCTCGCCCAGCACCCCGGCGGCCAGCTGGGCCTGTTCACGGCCGGCGTCGGTCAGCTCGACCTCGGTGCGGCCGGTGTGCTGGCCAGACTTCGACCACTCGGTCTCGCCGTGGCGCAGCAGCACCAAACGGTGATCATGCAAGCCCATAGAGAATGATTCTGCCGGACGACATGCGGTGGCTGCCGGGCCCGAGCGCATGGTGGACGAACATGCCAGGATGGCACTGTGAGCGCGCGGCGATGCGGAGGGGCGGGCGGCCAGTGAGTAGGACCCGGGTATTGGCGGTGGCCAACCAGAAGGGTGGCGTCGCCAAGACGACCACCGTTGCCTCGCTGGGGGCGGCGATGGTGGAGGAGAAGAAGCGGGTCCTGCTGGTCGACCTCGACCCGCAGGGCTGCCTGACCTTCTCGCTGGGCCAAGACCCGGACAAACTCCCGGTCTCCGTGCACGAGGTATTGCTCGGTGAGGTCGAGCCCAACGCCGCGCTGGTTGAGACGGCCGAGGGAATGACGCTGCTACCGGCCAACATTGACCTGGCGGGCGCCGAGGCGATGCTGCTGATGCGGGCGGGGCGCGAATACGCGCTCAAGCGAGCGCTGGCCAAACTCGCAGACCGGTTCGACGTGGTGATCATCGACTGTCCGCCGTCGCTGGGTGTGCTGACCCTCAACGGGCTGACGGCCGCCGACGAGGTCATCGTGCCGCTGCAGTGCGAGACGCTCGCGCATCGCGGTGTGGGCCAATTCCTGCGGACGGTCGCCGATGTCCAGCAGATCACCAATCCGGAGCTGCGCCTGCTCGGCGCGTTGCCGACGCTGTACGACTCGCGCACCACCCACACCCGCGACGTGCTGCTCGATGTCGCCGACCGCTATAGCCTGCCGGTGCTGGCCCCGCCGATTCCGCGCACGGTGCGTTTCGCCGAGGCCAGCGCCTCGGGTTCGTCGGTGATGGCGGGCCGCAAGAACAAGGGCGCGTCGGCGTACGGCGAGTTGGCGACGGCGCTGCTCAGGCATTGGAAGAACGGCAAGCCGCTGCCGACGTTCGCGGTCGAGGTCTAGCGGCGATCGCCCGCCCGGCGCTCAGCGCCGAGCCGCAATCTTGAGTGTGAACTGACGGCTTTGAGTGTGAACTGGCGGCGCGCCCGATCGGCGTGTCGCCGCCGCAGATTCACACCGAAAGCCAACGATTCACACTCGACGGGCCCTGGGCTGCCCGACGGGCTAACTCGGGCGACGGCCGTCGCGGCCCGATGGGCTAAGACGCCCGGGCGGCCGTCGCCGCCCCGAACGCTCAGCCCAGGGCGACCACGGTGTCGCCGCGCTGCTCGAACACCCGCGACCCCGACACGGCCGGGACCACCGCCCTCCCGGGTGGCGGGGGATTGGCCGCACGGTCGACCGGAATGTATTGTTCGCCGGTCCCGCTGACCGGGTCGTAGACGCCGATCGCGCCGGTGACGGGCACCAGCAGCCGGCCCGCCATCATCACCCCCGGCCCCAGCGGCGCCGTCTTGTCACCCGCGGCGATGGTGTAGCGCAGCGCCAGGGTGTTCACGTCGAAAACCATCAGCGAATCGCCGGTCCACCAGGTCATCAGGCTGCCGGCGTGCGAGACCGCCGCCGAGCGCGACGGCGGCTTGGGCAGCAGGGTGCTCGCCACGGTGGCGCCGGTTTCGTCGATCACGTCCACCCGGGGCTGGGGCGCCGGCAGGTACACCGCGGTGGTGGTGTCCCGGACTGCCAGCACCCGGGCACCCGAATCGGGCGCGATCCCCGGCTCGGCCACGACGTGTTGCTGGGGTTCGTCGTCGTCCTTGCCCGGCCGGAGCAGCACCAGGCGCAGGTCGGCCTGATTCGCGCAGCTCTCCAGCACCGAGACCGCGGACGAGCTGGCCGCGGCCGAGATCAGCCTGCAGCCGGAGTGCAGCCCTCGCGACGACGGCTTCACCCGGGCGTCGGTCTCGCCGTAGGCCACCATCCGGACCATGTCCGAGCGCCACAGCTCCAGGCGGGTGTCACCGACCGACAAGACGGTCATGCCGTCGGAGGAGAGCCGCACCCGCGGGTCGGCGTAGCCACTGCGGGCGGGGCCGCGGCGACCGGTGGAGCCGTCCAGGGTGCTCACCTGCCCGCAGCCGCGGTCGTCGCGGTAGACCCCGACGGCGTAGCGGTACAGCCACGAGACTCCGCAGAGGCTGGTGTCGCGGGCGTAGCTCCAGCGGGACTGGCCCGTGCCGGCGTCGCGCCCGTCGATCCGCACGCCCGCACCGGTGACGACCACCCCGCCCACCACCACCGGCTCGGTGGTGGCCGGACTGGAGGCGGTCCACAGTTGTTTCAGGCCGGCGGGAACCTGCCGGGCCGGGCTCGGGTTGGGCGCCGGGACGGCGGCCGGGCGGCTGCTGGTCGCCCGCGCGTCGCTGGTCCACCAGATGAGGGCCGCCGTCACCGCGACGACGACCGCGATGGTCGCGGCGGCCAGGATGTCGCGCTTGGTCCGGCGCTCGGGTCTGACCATGCGTGGGCGCGGAAAATTAGTTGTTTTGCGCGGTGGGGGCCGCCGCGGCGGCTTCCGCCGGCTTGCGGCGCCGACGGCGGCGACGGCTGGAGCCGGCGTTTCCCGGCGGGGAGCCGGCCGGCGTTTCCGCGGCGGCATCACCGTTGCTGCTCGCGGCGCCGTTGCCCGACGGGTGCGCGCTGACCGGCTGGCCGCCGCGGGTGCGCCGCCGCGTCCCGGACCGCCGCGCGGTCTTCTCCGATTTCTGTCCCGGCTTCTGGGTGGCGCGCTCACCGGTGCGGCGCGCGCCCTGCGCCTTGCGGGCCGCACCGACGGTGCCTCCGGCATCGGCGGGGATGCTCAGCTCGTCGTACAGGTGCGGCGAGCTGGAGTAGGTCTCGGCGGGTTCGGGGTTGTCCAGCCCCAACGCCTTATCGATCAGCGCCCAGCGGGTGAGCTCGTCCCAGTCCACCAGGGTGACGGCGACGCCGGTCTTGCCGGCGCGGCCGGTGCGCCCGATGCGGTGCACGTACGCCTGCTCGTCCTCGGGGATCTGGTAGTTGATGACGTGGGTGACGTCATCGATATCGATGCCGCGCGCGGCCACGTCGGTGGCCACCAGCACGTCGATGTCGCCGGTCCGGAAAGCCTTGAGCGCCTTCTCGCGTGCCACCTGTCCGAGGTCGCCGTGGACGGCGCCCACCGCGAAACCGCGCTCGGCCAACTCGTCGGCGACCTTCTGGGCGGTGCGCTTGGTGCGGGTGAAGATCATCGTGGCGCCGCGGCCCTCGGCCTGCAGGATCCGGCTGACCAGCTCCACCTTGTCCAGGGCGTGCGCCCGGTAGGCGTACTGGACGGTGGTGTCGTGGGTGGCCGCCGAGTGCGGCGCTTCGGCCCGGATGTGGGTGGGCTGGTTCATGAAGGTGCGGGCCAGCGTGATGATCGGGTCCGGCATGGTCGCCGAGAACAGCATCGACTGCCGGTCGACGGGGATCTGCCGCAGGATGCGCTCGATGTCGGGCAAAAAGCCGAGGTCGAGCATCTCGTCGGCCTCGTCGAGCACCAGCACCGAGAGCCCACCGAGCTGCAGGTGGCCCTGCTGGCTCAGGTCGAGCAGCCGGCCCGGGGTGCCCACCACGACGTCGGCGCCGGCGCGCAGCGCCTCGATCTGCGCCTCGTAGGGGCGGCCGCCGTAAATGGGGACGACGGAGAGCCGGCGGCCTTCGTCGGCGGTCAAATGCTTGGCCGCCAGCGCCAGGTCATCGGTCACCTGCAGGCAGAGCTCGCGGGTAGGCACCACGATCAGCGCGCGGGGTGTTCCGTTGAGCGGCCGCGCGGCGGTGTCTGAGGTGATGCGCTGCAGCAGCGGCACCCCGAAGGCGAAGGTCTTGCCCATGCCGGTGCGGGCCTGCCCGATCAGGTCGTCGCCGGCGAGCGCGAGCGGCAGGGTCAGTTCCTGGATGGCGAAAGGGCTTTCGATCCCCTTTTCGGCGAGTGCGCGCACGATTTCGTCGCGGACACCGAGTTGAGCAAAGGTCAGTTCAGTTGTGCTGGTCAGTGTGGTCATGCGTGGGTAGGTAGCCTCTCGAAGACGTATCGGATTGTGTCGGGTGTTTCTCTGTCGCGGTCACGCGCGCACGAGTTCCGACTCCGAATACGTCGCCGAGTCGCGGGCTCCGGCTCAGTCTGGGGGTCCCAGCCCGGGCGGGCCTGCTGTGCACGCACATTTCGCCGATAGCGGCGTGGGAAGAACATTTGGCACAAATAACACCGCCATCTACCTACATGATAGCTGGTCGAGCTCCGGCACCCGTTTCGCGCCAACTCCGCCGACTACAGTGTTGCCATGACCCGGCCCTCTTACCAGCCCTCTTCCACCGACCAAGTGGAGGAGTCGGCTGCCCCGCGATTGTCGGCCGATCACCCCGGGGTCAACGAGTTGTTCGCGGTCTTGGCCTACGGCGAGATCGCCGCGTTCTACCGGCTCACCGACGAGGCGCGGATGGCCCCTGACCTGCGCGGACGGATCTCGATGGCGAGCATGGCCGCCGCGGAGATGCAGCACTACGAGCAGCTGCGCGACGCGCTGGAAAGCCGCGGCGTCGACGTCGTGTCGGCGATGTCGAAGTACGTGTCGGCGCTGGAGAACTACCACCGCCTGACGATGCCCAGCACGTGGCTGGAAGCCTTGGTGAAGACGTATGTCGGTGACGCCCTGGCCGCCGATTTGTACCTGGAGATCGCCGACGGGCTGCCCGACGAGGTTGCCGACGTGGTGCGGGGGGCGCTGGCCGAGACCGGGCACTCGCAGTTCGTCGTCGCCGAGGTGCGCGCCGCCGTCACGTCCAGCGGCAAGCAGCGCAGCCGGCTCGCGCTGTGGTCCCGTCGGCTGTTCGGCGAGGCGATCACCCAGGCCCAGTACCTGCTGGCCGACCACGACGAGCTCGTCGACCTGGTGATGTCGGGCGCCGGCGGGCTGGGCCAGCTCAACGCGTTCTTCGATCGGTTGCAGCAGACGCACGACCGCCGCATGCACGAGTTGGGCCTGAGCTGACGGCCGTCAAACTCAGCGCGAGCAGGTCGCCATGTTCGACGGGCTGCCCGACGCCATGATCCGCTGACCGGCGGCGTTGAAGACCGAGCAGCTGAGCTGGCCGTAGAAGCTGGTCGCGACCACGGATTCGGTCTGCACGCCGGGATTGAGGACCACCACCTTCGACCACGGCAGCGAGACGTTGAACTCGCTCTGCGGGACGCCCCGCGCGTCGGTGTAGACCACGTTCACCAGGTCCAGCAGCTGCTTGGTCCCGCTCACGCTGTAGACGACGGTGCGCGGGTTCAGCGCGGCCGTCGGCGGCGCGGGCGCGAGAGGCGGTGCGGCCGTGGGGGTTTGGGCCGCCGGGGTGCTGGGCGCGGCGCTCGGTGTGGTGACGGTCGTCACGGTCTCCGGCGGCAGCTGGGCCACGCGCGAGGGGCTCGGTGGCGCGGACGCCTTGGTGGTCGCGGGTGCCGAGGTCACCGGGTGGGGGGCCGGCGCTCCCAGCGTGGCCTTGGTTGACGCGCTGTCGCCGCTGTTGATGATGACGGCGGTGGCGATGGCGCCGACGGCCACCACCGCGCCGAGGATCGCCGTCGCGGGTCGCCAGCGTGAATCGGCCGGCCAGCCCGTCCAGTTGTAGTCGGCGTTCAGGTAGGGGTCGGTGTCGCAGTCGTCAGCGTCGTCGTCCGGGTAGCTCCGGATCCGGTCGTCGAGGTGCGGCAATGTGGTACCCATGGGGCCGAAGTTAGCCATGCGAAAGCGCGGATCGGGTATCGCGCGGGTGTGTGAGACAACCTGCAAGCGAATCGTTATCGGCGCGCGACCGAAGTTTCGCTGACCGCGAAGTGTGGGGACGCGACGAGGTGGGGGTCGGCCGCGTCAACTAGCCTGCTGCTGACGGGGCTGGGACTTCGCCGCCCGCGCACGACTTCAATGCCTACGGAAGGGGTGACCGTGGAGGTCAAGATCGGGATCACGGATAGTCCGCGCGAGTTGGTCCTTGCCAGCGACCAGACACCCGCCGAAGTCGAAGACCTGGTCAGCGCCGCGCTCGGCGAGGGGTCGGGGCTGCTGCGACTGAGCGACGAGCGGGGCCGTCGCTTCCTGATCCACACCAGCAAGATCGCCTACGTCGAGATCGGCGTCGCCGACGCGCGGCGGGTCGGCTTCGGGATCGGTGCCGAAATCGAAGCCGGCAAACATGCCGGCAAGGGACGCTAGGAGCGGGTCAGCGGCACGTGTGACAGTCCGCCCCAGGCGAACTGGACGGTGCCCTCGACGGCGTCCGCCTTCGAAATCGGGCGATCGGAGTCGAGCCAGTACCTGGCGCAGTCGACGCTGATGCCGACCAGCCCGACGGCGATCATCCGCGCGCGGTGCGGGTCCAGCCCGGAATCCTCGCTGATCAACGCGAACACCGCGTCGATGCAGGATTCGGTGGCCACGCGTACCTGGGCGGCCACCTCGGGCTCGGTGACGTAGTCGTTTTCGAAGATCAGCCGGTAGCCCTGGCTGTCGTGCTCGATGAAATCGAAGAACGCCTGCACCGCGGCGTGCAACCGCCGGCGGTTGTCCTTGGTGGTGCTCAACGCCTGCTGGACGCCGGAGACCAGGTTTTCCACGTGCCGCGCCAGCACGGCGAGGTACAGCTCGAGCTTGCTCGTAAAGTGTTGGTACAGAACGGGTTTGCTAACCCCGGCGCGATCGGCGATCTCGTCCATGCCGGCCGCGTGGTAGCCGCGGTCGACGAAGACGTCGCTGGCGACGATGAGCAACTGGCCGCGGCGCTCATCGCGGGGCAGCCGGTTGCCCCGCCGGTTGGGGGCCGCGGCGCCGTCCGCCGGCCGGCCGCGGTCAGCCGATCTGACGGCACGCCGTGCCGGCATCTTGGCGAGTTCGCTCATCGAGTCCTCATCTGATTGTCGACGGCCGGCCGTCGGTCCACCGGGGCTAGCCGCTCGCAGCTCGTTGAAAAGACCTTACTACCCGCGGGGTTGGAGCTCCCGCCGTCGGCGTCGTCGTACCTGGCAGAAGCGGTGTCGGGCGCCGGATTCGGGCGCGCCACGGTCGGCGTGGGTG
The DNA here is from genome assembly GCF_035918355.1 of Mycobacterium sp. 3-98. NCBI lineage: Bacteria > Bacillati > Actinomycetota > Actinomycetes > Mycobacteriales > Mycobacteriaceae > Mycobacterium > Mycobacterium sp. 3-98. The sequence goes on from NZ_CP142360.1 coordinate 1,664,166, forward strand.
GTCCGCTGTGTAATCCTGGGAAAATGACGTCGCAGCGACCCCCGCGCAGCAGCGGTCGCGTGCCGGTGCTGCGCGACGAGTGGCGCGAGCCGCTGCGGGCGCTGCGTGACCCCCTGGCCGCCCCGGAAGCCGGGCGGGCGCGGGCCGACCGTGAGCGGCAGCGGCAGTGGCGCAAACAAACGTGGCTCGGGCGGTTCGTCTCCACCTACGGCTGGCGCGCGTACGCGCTGCCGGTCCTGGCGGTGCTGACGGCCGTGGTCATGTACCAGACGGTGACCGGCGCCGGCGCGTCGAAGCCCACGAACAGCCAGCCCATCGAGAGTCCGCCCGCGATCGGCGCGGTGGGCACCACGATCATCGACGCGCCGCCGCGTGGGCTCGCCGCGTTCGACGCCAACCTGCCGGCCGGGACGTTGCCCGACGGCGGCCCCTTCACCGAAGCCGGCGACAAGACGTGGCACGCGGTGCCGGGCGCGACGCCCCAGTTCGGCCAGGGCACCGCCAAGGTGTTCCGGTACACCGTCGAGGTGGAGAACGGCATCGACCCGACGATGTTCGGCGACGACGAAGCGTTCGCGCAGATGGTCGACCAGACGTTGGCCAATCCGAAGGGCTGGACGCACAACCCGCAGTTCGCTTTCATCCGGATCGACGGCGCCAGTGGGGCAAAGCCCGACTTTCGGATCTCGCTGGTGTCGCCGGTGACGGTGCGGGAGGGGTGCGGCTACGAATTCCGGCTGGAGACGTCCTGCTACAACCCGGTTTTCGGCGCCAACCGCGAGGCGCGGGTTTTCATCAACGAGGCGCGCTGGGTGCGCGGCGCCGTGCCGTTCGAAGGGGACATCGGTTCGTACCGGCAATACGTGATCAACCACGAGGTCGGCCACGCCATCGGATACCTGCACCACGAGGCCTGCGAACAGCAGGGCGCCCTGGCGCCGGTGATGATGCAGCAGACGTTCTCCACGTCCAACAACGACGCCGCGCAGTTCGACCCCGACACCGTCAAGGCCGACGGGAAAACCTGCCGCTTCAACCCCTGGCCGTACCCGATCGCCTAGCGGCCGAGTGCCTTCGTTGCCGTCGCCCCGGCGGGCTGCTGTGATGGATTCATAAGCAGAACCACGAAGCTGACCGAGGAGATGTTGTCCGTGTCGTCGTTGCCGCCGCTGGTGGCACCCGCAGACCACCTGACCGGCGACGAGGTGGCCCGCTACAGCCGTCACCTGATCATTCCCGGCCTGGGGGTCGACGGGCAGAAGCGACTCAAGAACGCCCGGGTGCTGGTGATCGGCGCCGGTGGCCTGGGGGCGCCGACCTTGCTGTACCTTGCCGCGGCCGGCGTGGGCACGATCGGCATCGTCGAATTCGACGTCGTCGAGGAATCGAACCTGCACCGCCAGATCATTCACGGCGTGGCCGACGTCGGGCGTCCCAAGGCCGTGTCGGCGCGGGAGTCGATGCTCGCGATCAACCCGCTGGTGGACGTGCGCCTGCACGAGGTGCGCCTGGACTCCACCAACGCCGTCGAGTTGTTCAGTTGCTACGACCTGATCGTGGACGGCACCGACAACTTCGCGACCCGGTACCTGATCAACGACGCGGCGGTGCTGGCGAAAAAGCCGTACGTGTGGGGCTCGATCTACCAATTCGAGGGCCAGATCTCGGTGTGCTGGGAGGACGCGCCGGACGGACGCGGCCTCAACTACCGCGACCTGTACCCGGAGCCGCCGCCGCCCGGCACCGTTCCGTCGTGCGCCGAAGGCGGCGTGCTGGGCATCGTCTGCGCGTCCATCGCCTCGGTGATGAGCACCGAAGTGATCAAACTCATCACCGGCATCGGCGATTCGTTGCTGGGCCGGTTGATGATCTACGACGCGCTGCAGATGACCTACCGCACGATCGCGATTCGCCGGGACCCGTCCGACGCGTCGAGGCCGAAGATCACCGAGCTCGTCGACTATGAGCAGCTGTGCGGCGCGGTGGCCGCCACCCCGGCCGGCGACGCGACGGCCATCACCCCGCGGGAGCTGCGCGAGCTGCTGGATTCCGGCAAGGAGCTGGCCCTGATCGACGTCCGCGAGCCCGTGGAGTTCGACATCGTGCACATCGAGGGCGCGCAGCTGGTCCCGCAGTCGTCGATCAACTCGGGTGAGGGTCTGGCAAAGCTGCCGCGGGACCGCATGCCGGTGCTGTATTGCAAAACGGGCGTGCGCTCGGCGCAGGCGCTGGCGGTGCTGAAGCAGGCGGGGTTCGCCGATGCGGTGCACCTGGAGGGCGGAATTGTGGCCTGGGCGCAGCAGATGCAACCCGACATGATCCTGTACTGAGCTTCGCCGCTGTTGGACTCGTTTAGAGTACCGGTGTGACAGTCGAGCCACCGCCGGACCATGTGCTGTCGGCGTTCGGTTTGGCCGGCGTCAAACCCGTCTATCTGGGCGCCAGCTGGGAGGGTGGCTGGCGGTGCGGTGAGGTCGTCCTGTCGCTGGTGGCCGACAACGCCCGCGCGGCGTGGTCCGCCCGGGTCCGCGAGACGTTGTTCGTCGACGGCGTCCGGCTGGCCCGCCCGGTCCGGTCCACCGACGGGCGCTACGTCGTTTCCGGGTGGCGGGCGGACACCTTCGTCGCGGGGACGCCGGAGCCCCGCCACGACGAGGTCGTCTCGGCGGCGGTGCGCCTGCACGAGGCGACGGGCAAACTGGAACGCCCCCGCTTTTTGACCCAGGGCCCCGCGGCGCCCTGGGGGGACGTCGACATTTTCATCGCCGCCGACCGCGCGGCGTGGGAGGAACGGCCGCTGGCCTCGGTGCCGCCCGGCGCCCGGGTGGCCCCGGCCACCGCGGACGCCGAGCGCTCGGTGGAGTTGCTCAACCAGCTCGCCACGTTGCGCAAGCCGACCAAGAGTCCCAACCAGTTGGTCCACGGGGACCTTTACGGCACAGTGCTTTTCGTGGGCACCGCGGCGCCGGGCATCACCGACATCACCCCGTACTGGCGGCCCGCGTCATGGGCGGCGGGCGTGGCCGTCATCGACGCGTTGTCCTGGGGCGAGGCCGACGACGGACTCATCGAGCGCTGGAACGCCCTACCGGAATGGCCGCAGATGTTGTTGCGGGCGTTGATGTTTCGCCTGGCGGTCCATGCGCTGCACCCGCGGTCCACCGCCGAGGCGTTCCCCGGTCTGGCCCGCACCGCGGCGCTGGTCCGGTTGGTGCTCTAGGTTAGTTGCGTGGCGACCCGCTGCGCCCGGCTTCGGCCGGTAGTGGCGACCCGCTGCGCCCGGCTGCACCGCGCTTGCGATCGCCACGGCCGCGCTGGCGATCGCCACTAGGCCCCGTCCGGGAATTCGTAGCGAACCTCGCGCAGCGCGATCCGGCCGTCGCGGGCAAGCACGCCTTCGGCGCGCAGCAGCTCCAGCTGCCGGGTGGTCAGGTGGCGCGCCGGGCGCCCGGAGGCGGTGATGACGCGGTGCCACGGCAGGTCCGAGGAGTCGGTCCGCATGATCCAGCCGACGATCCGCGGGCTGGAAAGCCCTGCGACCGAGGCGATGTCGCCGTAGGTGGCCACCCTGCCGGACGGGATGGCGGCGACCAGCGCCCGCACCCGCTCGACCTGATCGTCGGTCACCGGCGCCACGGTCAGCGGGCTTCCAGTAGCTCGCGGGCCAGCGCGGCGACGTCGTCGGGCTTGGCGTAGGGCACCATGTGGTTGCAGTCGAAATCCAGCAGCCGGAAACGCGATCCCAGCCGCTGCGCAAGGCCCGCGATGAGTTCGTCGGTGACATACGGCGGCGATGTTCGCTTGGCGCGCACCAGGATCGTCGGCGTTTGCGCCGGCGGCAGCACCGCGTCGCGGGCGAGCTCGCTCCAGTACGCCATCATCGCCGGCAGGCTGATGCGCCAGCCGTAGCGGCCGTTGGGGAGGGCGACCAGATGCTCGTCGAGCTCGGCCTCGAGCAGCGCGGGCTCGACGTCCGACCACGAGCCGTGCACCTTTTCCAGGCGCGCTTCCTCGGCGTCGGGATAGTCGGGCGAGGACAACATGGCCTCGGCGATTTCGCGCATCCACGCGCCGTCCAACCCGATCGCCGGATCGAGCAGCAGCAGCCCCGAAACCTGGTTCGGCCGGGCTGCGGCCAGGTGCATGGCGAGCCCTGCGCCGAACGAGTGGCCGACCACCACCACCGGCGTGCCGGGCTGCGCGTCGAGCAGCGCGGCCAGCGCCGAGACGTTGGCGTCGATGGTCCACGGCGCCGCCCACGAGGACCGGCCGTGGCCGAGCAGATCCGGTGCGACCAGGCCGATCTCGGGCAGCAGGCCGGACAGGTGTTGCCACCGCTGCCCGTGCCCTGTCAGCCCGTGCAGCGCGAGGATCCGCGCCGGACCGGACGGACCGTAGCGGTGGACGTACAACTTCGCGGTCACCCGTCGATGGTGCCAGCCGCCGTCACCGGGCGTCGCGGGCGGTCCTCAGCGATCGTCGTCCCGATCGTCGTCCGCGGACACGACGTAGGCCTGCTCGATCACGTCGGCTTCGTTGGCCTCGCGGTCCCGGGCGCTCACGTAATCGGTGTCCAGGCCGGCGTCGTCCTCGGAATCGGCGGGCCGCAGTTGCTCCACCGCGTCGCCCTCGGGCGCCTCGTCGATGGGAAAGCCGTGCTCGTCCGTCATGGTCGTCAACCCCTCCTTTTGCAGCCTTGAGACCATTCTTCGCGCTGCTGCGACTTCCAGGGTAAGAGCTCGCGTCGGCGCTGGCCGGGTCCACTTGTCACACCCTGGTGATTGCATGCAGCCATGGCACACACCTGGGAGGCCGACGCGAGCGCTGTGCTGGCGCCCGGCGCGCGCGGGATCGTTCGCGTGCTCGGCGGGCCCGGAACCGGAAAGAGCAGCCTGCTGATCGACGCCGCGGTCACCCGGATCGACGCCGGGATCGACCCGGAATCGGTTCTGCTGCTGACCGGTTCGGGCCGGCTCGGGATGGCCGAGCGCAGCGCGTTGACGACGGCGTTGCTGCGCTCCCGACCGGGCCGGGTCGTCGTCAGCGAACCGCTGGTGCGGACCGTGCACGGGTATGCCTACGCGGTCTTGCGGCGCGCCGCCGAACGGGCCGGCGATGCGCCCCCGCGGCTGGTCACCAGCGCCGAGCAGGACGCCATCATCCGGGAGCTGCTGGCCGGAGACCTCGACGACGGCCCCCGCGCGACGTCCGCGTGGCCGGCGCAGTTGCGGGCGGCGCTGAGCACTGCGGGGTTCGCCACGGAACTGCGAAACCTGTTGGCCCGCTGCGCCGAACGCGGTATCGACCCAGGGGAACTGGAGCGGCTTGGCCGTCGTTGCCGCCGGCCGGAATGGATCGCCGCGGGGCAATTCGCACGCCAGTACGAGCAGGTGATGTTGCTGCGCGCGGCGGTCGGCACGGCCGCGCCGGAGGCGACGACACCCGCGCTGGGCGCCGCCGAATTGGTGGGCGCGGCGCTGGAGGCGTTCGCCGTCGATCCCGAGCTGCTGGCGGCCGAACGCGGCCGGATCCGGGTCCTGCTGGTCGACGACGTCCAACAGCTCGACCCTCAGGCGGCCCGCCTGGTGCGGGTGCTCGCGGCGGGCGCCGAGCTGGCGCTGATCGCCGGGGACCCCAATCAGGCGGTGTTCGGCTTCCGGGGCGGCGAACCGGCCGGGCTGCTCGACGGCGACGGCCCGGCGGTGACGTTGACGACGTCGCATCGCTGCGCGCCCGCCGTGGCCCGCGCCGTCAGCGGCATCGCCGCCCGGTTGCCCGGCGGCGGCGCCGGCCGCCGGATCGACGGCGCCGGGGCGGGGGAGGGATCGGTCACGGTGCGCCTCGCCGCCTCGGCGCACGCCGAGGCGGCGGCGATCGCCGACGCGCTGCGGCGGGCGCACCTGGTCGACGGCGTGCCCTGGTCGCAGATGGCGGTCATCGTGCGGTCGGTACCGCGGGCCGGCGCGCGGTTGCCGCGTGCGCTCGCCGCCGCCGGGGTGCCGGTGGCCGCGGCCGCCGCCACCGGGCCGCTGGCCGAGGAGCCGGCGGTGCGCGCGCTGCTGACCGTGCTGCTGGCCGCCGCCGACGGGCTGGACGGGCAGCAGGCGCTGGCGTTGCTGACCGGCCCCATCGGCCGCGTCGACCCGGTTTCGCTGCGGCAACTGCGCCGAACCCTGCAGCGCGCCAACCCCGATCGCCCGCCGGGCGACTTCGCCGAGCTGTTGGTCGAGACGCTGTCGGGCGCCGTGCCGCCGGGTCCACAGTTCCGTTCGTTGCGCAAGGTCCGCGCGGTGCTGGATGCGGCCGCGCGGTGCCACGAAGCCGGTGAGGACCCGCGCTACACCCTGTGGGCCGCCTGGCACCGGTCCGGGCTGCAGCGCCGCTGGCTGTCGGTCAGCGAGCGCGGCGGCCCCGCCACGGCCCAGGCCACCCGGGATCTCGAGTCGGTCACCGCGTTGTTCGACATCACCGACGACTACGTGTCGCGCACTTCCGGCGCGTCGTTGCGCGGCCTGGTCGAGCACGTCGCCGCGCTGCACCTGCCGAACGCCAACCCCGAGCCGGCCGCCACGGCGGGGCAGGTCAGGGTGCTCAGCGCGCACGCCGCGCTGGGACACGAATGGGATTTCGTGGTCATCGCCGGATTGCAGGATGGTTTGTGGCCCAACACCGTTCCGCGGGGCGGTGTGCTGGGCACCCAGCGGCTGCTCGACGAGCTGGACGGGGTCACCGCGGACGCCTCGATGCGCGCACCCCTGGTGGCCGAGGAGCGGCGGTTGCTGGTGGCGGCGATGGGCCGTGCCCGCCGGCGGCTGTTGGTGACGGCGGTCGACAGCGACACCGGTGGGGCGGACCACGCGGCCGCGCTGCCGTCGCCGTTCTTCTTCGACATCGCGCAATGGGCCGACGAAGACGTGGAAACGACTGCGCTGCAACCTGTTTCGGCGCCCCGGGTGCTGTCGGCGGCTGCGCTGGTGGGCCGGCTGCGGGGCGTGGTCTGCGCCCCCGACGGGGCGGTGGACGAGCTCGCCCGCGACTGCGCGGCAACGCAATTGGCCCGCCTGGCCAAAGCCGGGGTGCCCGGCGCCGACCCGGCCGGCTGGCACGGCCTGACCCCGGTCAGCACCGGTGAGCCGCTGCGGGGTGGCGGCGACGTCGTGACGCTGACCCCGTCGACCCTGCAGACACTGACCGACTGCCCGCTGCGCTGGCTCGCCGAACGCCACGGCGGGACCAATCCGCGCGACCTGCGCTCCACCATCGGTTCGGTAGTGCACGCGCTGATCGCCGAACCGCATCGAAGCGAATCCGAACTGCTGGCCGAGCTGGAGCGCGCCTGGCAGCACCTACCCTTTGCGGCGCAATGGCATTCGGACAACGAGCTGGCCCGTCACCGCGCGATGCTCGAGGCGTTCGTCGAGTGGCGAAGCCAGAGCCGCGGCGCGCTCACCGAGGTCGGCGTCGAGGTCGAGATCGACGGAACCCTTCAAACCGGTGACGGGGAACAGGTTCGGCTGCGCGGCCGCGTCGACCGGCTGGAGCGCGACGCCGCCGGCCGGCTGGTGATCGTCGACGTCAAGACCGGCAAGTCCCCGGTCAGCAAGGACGACGCCCAACAACACGCCCAACTGGCGATGTATCAGCTGGCGGTATCCGAAGGCCTGGTGGCCCCCGGAGGCGACACCGTGGAACCCGGTGGGGCGCGGCTGGTTTACGTCGGCAAGGCCGGGGCGGCCGGGGCCGTCGAACGCGAACAGGACCCGCTCACCGCGGACGCCGGCGACGAATGGCGACAGGTCATCCGGCGTGCCGCCGCCGCCACGGCCGGCCCGCAGTTCGTGGCGCGGCGCAACGACGGTTGCACGCACTGCCCCATCCGGCCGTGCTGCCCGGCGCACACCGACGGGGCGGCCCGATGAACGCCCGCTACAACCCGAGCGAATTGGCTTGCGCGCTCGGCCTTTTCCCGCCGACCGAGGAGCAGTCCGCGGTCATCGCCGCGCCGCCGGGCCCGCTGGTCGTCATCGCGGGGGCCGGAGCCGGTAAGACCGAGACCATGGCCGCACGGGTGGTGTGGCTGATCGCCAACGGCTACGCCGAACCCGCCCAGGTGCTGGGACTGACGTTCACCCGCAAGGCCGCCGGCCAGCTGCTGCGCCGCGTCCGGTCCCGGCTGGCCCGGTTGGCCGGCGTCGGCCTGGGCCCGGTCGGCGATGCCGTCGCCGAGCCCGAGGGCGCCCCGGTGATCAGCACCTACCACGCGTTCGCGGGTTCGTTGCTGCGCGACTACGGGCTGCTGCTGCCCGTCGAGCCCGACACCCGGTTGCTCAGCGAAACCGAGCTGTGGCAGCTGGCTTTCGACGTGGTCAACGGCTACCGCGGCGAGCTGCACACCGACAAGACCCCGGCCGCCGTCACCTCGATGGTGTTGCGCCTGTGGGGACAGTTGGCCGAACACCTCGTCGACACCGGACAGCTGCGCGATACCCACGTCGAGCTAGAGCGGCTCGTCCATGGCCTGCCCGCGGGGCCCTATCAGCGGGAGCGCGGTCCCAGCCAATGGTTACTGCGCCTGCTGGGCACCCAGACCGAGCGCGCGGAGTTGGTGTCTCTGCTGGACGCGCTCGACGAGCGCATGCGCGCCGAGAAAGTGATGGATTTCGGCATGCAGATGGCCTCGGCGGCGCGGTTGGCGGCGGGCTTCCCCCAGGTCGGTGAGGACCTGCGCGCCCGCTACCGGGTGGTGCTGCTCGACGAGTATCAGGACACCGGCCACGCCCAGCGCATCGCGCTGTCGGCCCTGTTCGGCGGCGGGGTCGACGACGGGCTGGCGCTGACGGCCGTGGGCGACCCCATCCAGTCCATCTACGGCTGGCGCGGGGCCTCGGCGACCAACCTGCCCCGGTTCACCACCGACTTTCCCCGCTCCGACGGCACACCCGCGCCCGCCCTGGAATTGCGGACCAGCTGGCGCAATCCGCCGCGGACCCTGCGGGTCGCCAACGCCGTATCCGCCGAGGCGCGGCGGCGATCGGTGGCCGTGCACGCGCTGCGCCCTCGCCCGGACGCCCCGCCCGGCACGGTCCGCTGCGCCCTGCTGCCCGACGTGGTGGCCGAGCGCGAGTGGATCGCCGACCAACTCGACGCCCACTACCGGCGGGCCCGGGCCGACGGCGTGAGCCCGCCGACGGCCGCGGTGCTGGTGCGCCGCAACGCCGACGCCGCGCCGATCGCCGACGCGTTGCGGGCGCGCGGCATTCCCGTCGAGGTGGTCGGGCTGGCCGGGCTGCTGTCGGTGCCCGAGGTCGCCGAGGTGGTGGCCATGCTGCGGCTGGTCGCCGACCCGACGGCCGGCGCGGCGGCGATGCGGGTGCTCACCGGCGCGCGCTGGCGCCTCGGCGCCCGCGACATCGCCGCGCTGTGGCAGCGTGCGCGCGCGCTCGGCGGGACCGCGGGGGACCCCGCGCCGCCCTCGCCCGAGGCGATTGCGCGCGCCGCCGACCCCTCGCACGTCGACGCCGACACCGTCTGCCTGGCCGACGCGATCGCCGACCCGGGTCCGGCCGGCTCGTATTCGGCGGCGGGGTATCAGCGGATCACCGCCTTGGGCGCCGAGCTGAGCGCCCTGCGCGCCCACCTCGGCCATCCCCTCGCCGACCTGGTGGCCGAGGTGCGCCGCGTGCTGGGCGTCGACTGCGAGGTCCGGGCCGCGGCGGGGGTGGCGGCGGGTTGGGCCGGCACCGAGCACCTGGACGCGTTCGCCGACGTCGTCGCCGGTTACGCCGAGCGCGCCGACGGTGCGGCCACGCGGCTGGATGCGTCCGCAACCGCCTCGGTGGGCGGGCTGCTGGGGTTTCTGGATGCCGCCGAGGCGGTCGAGAACGGTTTGGCGCCGGCACCTTTGGCCGTCGCGCGCGACCGCGTCCAGGTGCTCACCGTGCATTCGGCGAAGGGACTCGAATGGCAGGTGGTGGCGGTCGCGCACCTCTCGGGTGGGACGTTCCCGTCGACCGCGTCCAGGAGCACTTGGCTCACCGACGCCGCGGAGCTGCCCCCGCTGCTTCGCGGCGACCGCGCCGCCGCCGGGGCGCTGGGCATCCCGGTGCTCGACACCTCGGACGTCACCAACCGAAAACAACTGTCGGACAAGATCTCCGAGCATCGCCGCCAGCTCGATCGGCGACGCGTGGACGAGGAACGCCGATTGTTGTATGTCGCGATCACCCGGGCCGAGGACACCCTGCTGGTGTCCGGGCACCACTGGGGCGCCACCGGGGTCAAGCCGCGCGGCCCGTCGGATTTCCTGGTGGAAATCAAGGACGTCATCGACCGTGCGGCCGTGGCGGGCGACCCCTGCGGCACCGTGGAGCACTGGGCGCCGTCGCCCGCCGACGGCGAGCGAAACCCGCTTCGCGACAACGTTATCGAAGCGGTGTGGCCGGCAGACCCGCTGGCCGTGCGGCGCGAGGAGGTCGAGCGCGGTGCGACGCTGGTGAGGCGGGCGCTCGCCGCCGGGCCCGGCCGGCCGTGTGCCGATGTCGACGGCTGGGCCGCCGACGTCGATGCGTTGCTGGCCGAACGGGCGCGGTTGATCGAGCCACCGGTCCGGGAACTGCCCGGCCAGCTGTCGGTCAGCTCCCTGGTCGGCCTGGCGCGCGACCCGGCGGGCACCGCGCAGCGGTTGAGGCATCGGCTACCGTCGCGGCCGGATCCGCATGCGTTGCTGGGCAATGCGTTTCACTCCTGGGTCCAGAAGTTCTACGGCGCAGAATGCCTGTTCGATCTCGGCGATCTGCCGGGTGCGGCGGACTCCGACGTCGGCGACAGCGCCGAATTGGCCGCGCTGCAGGCCGCATTCACCGAATCGCCGTGGGCCGCAAGGTCTCCCGTCGCCGTCGAGGTGCCGTTCGAGATGCCGATCGGTGAGACCCTGGTCCGCGGGCGCATCGACGCGGTGTTCGCCGATCCCGACGGCGGCGCGACCGTCGTGGACTGGAAAACCGGCGAACCGCCGCACGGCGCGGAGGCGCTGCGCCAGGCCGCCGTCCAGCTCGCGGTGTACCGGATGGCCTGGGCGGCGCTGGCCGGGGTCGCGGAATCGTCGGTGCGCACCGCCTTCTACTACGTGCGCGCCGGCACCACCGTGGTCCCCGACGAACTGCCGAGCGCCGCCGAGCTGGCCGGGTTGCTGATCGATCCGGACGGTACGCGGTGTGACCCGCGCCGCCCGAGTATTGGGGAGGCGGTGCCCGTGGTTACATAAGACGCGTGCGTGTCTCGTGCGCGGAAATCAAACCGATGACGGGCCGCCGTGGGCAACGGTAGGTCCCGAAAGCTGAGCGGTCTGGACGAAACGCTGACCGCCCAGCGCGGTCACCAGCTGATCGGCGTGGTGCGCATCCCCGAAGAGCACGCCAGCCCCATTCGGGTCATCACCCGCCGCCTGGCCATCGCCCTGGTGGTGCTGTTCGGCGCGGCCGTCATCGTCTATCTGGACCGCGACGGGTTCCGCGATGTGCGCAACGAGCCGCTGACATTTTTGGACTGCCTGTATTTCTCGGCGGTTTCGCTGTCGACCACCGGCTATGGCGACATCACGCCGTACACCGAAACCGCGCGCCTGGTGCACACCCTGATCTTCACCGCGCTGCGGATCGCGTTCCTGGCCGTGCTGGTCGGCACCACGCTCGAAGTGCTTTCCGAGCGGTCTCGCCAAGGGTGGAAGATTCAGCGTTGGAGGAGCAGAGTGCGCAATCACACCATCGTGATCGGTTATGGCACCAAGGGGAAAACGGCGGTGGCCGCGATACTCGGCGACGAAACCATCCAGGCGGAGGTGGTCGTCGTCGACACCGATCGCAGCACGCTCGAGCACGCAGAGAGCGCGGGCCTGGTCACCGTCCACGGTGACGCCACCAAGGCCGATGTGTTGCGGCTGGCCGGGGCCCAGCACGCCGCGTCCATCATCGTCGCCACCAGCCGCGACGACACCGCGGTGCTGGCGACGCTGACCGCGCGCGAGATCGCGCCCAACGCCAAGATCGTCGCCTCGATCCGGGAGGCCGAAAACCAGCACCTGCTGCAGCAGTCGGGCGCGGACTCGGTCGTGGTCTCGTCGGCGACCGCCGGTCGCCTCCTCGGGCTTGCCACCACGACGCCCAGCGTCGTGGAGATGATCGAGGACCTGCTGACCCCCGACGCCGGCCTGGCGATCGCCGAGCGTGAGGTTGAGCAGAGCGAAGTGGGCGGCTCGCCGCGGCATTTGCGCGACATCGTGCTCGGTGTGGTGCGCGACGGGCACCTGTGGCGTATCGACGCCCCGGAGGTGGACGCCGTCGAGGCCAACGACCGCCTGCTCTACATCCGAAGCGTCGGGCATTGATGGCGATCGCGGACTTTCAGCTGCGCAGCGTCCCGTTGCTGTCGCGCGTCGGCGCCGACCGAGCCGATCAGCTGCGCACCGACGTCGAGGCGGCCACCGCGGGCTGGGCCGAGGCGGCGCTGCTGCGGGTGGACTCGCGCAATCAGGTGCTGGTTTCCGACGGCCGGGTGGTGCTGGGTGCCGCCGCCGAACTCGGCGACAAGCCGCCGTCGGAGGCGGTGTTTCTGGGGCGCCTCGAGGGTGGCCGCCACGTGTGGGCGATCCGCGGCGCGCTGCAGGCACCGGAGGACCCCGACGCGCGCACCGAGGTGGTGAACTTGCGCAGCCTCGGCCCGATCTTCGACGACACCAGCGGCCAGCTGATGTCATCGGCTGTCGCACTGCTGAATTGGCATGAGAAGTCGCGATTCAGCTCGGTGGACGGTTCACCCACACGTCCGGCCCGGGCGGGTTGGTCACGCGTGAACCCGGTCACCGGGCACGAGGAGTTCCCGCGCATCGACCCGGCGGTGATTTGTCTGGTGCACGACGGCGGCGACCGCGCGGTGCTGGCGCGCCAGGCGGTGTGGCCGGAGCGGATGTTCTCGCTGTTGGCCGGATTCGTCGAGGCCGGTGAGTCTTTCGAGGGGTGTGTGGCTCGGGAGATCCGTGAGGAGATCGGGCTGACCGTGCGTGACGTGCGCTATTTGGGCAGTCAGCCGTGGCCGTTCCCGCGCTCGCTGATGGTCGGCTTCCACGCCGTCGGCGACCCGGCGCAGGACTTTTCGTTCAACGACGGCGAGATCGCCGAGGCGGCGTGGTTCACGCGCGACGAGGTGCGCGAGGCGCTGGCGGCCGGGGACTGGTCGAGTTCCTCGGAGTCGAAACTCCTGCTGCCCGGGTCGATTTCGATCGCGCGGGTGATCATCGAATCCTGGGCCGCGATCGACTGACTGGGCCTGCTCAGCTACCGGTCTCGGCCAGCTTCGCCTTCACCTGGGCCGCGCTCGGGTTGGTCAGCGTCGACCCGTCGGCGAACTTCACCGTCGGGACCGTCCTGTTGCCGCCGTTGACCGAGCTGACGAAGTCAGCGGCCGCCGCGTCGTGCTCGATGTCGACCGCCTCATACGGTATTCCGTTGGACTTGAGCACCGTCATTAGCCGATGGCAGTAGCCACACCAGGAGGTCGTGTAGACGGTGAGCGGGGCAGTGGTCATAGCCCGATAACGTAGCCCGGCGACGATGCATTCCGCGCAGCGGGATGCGAAGGAGTGGGCGCTCGGGGGTAGCCCGGCGACGATGCATTCCGCGCAGCGACACGCCAGGCCATCCGATTCGGGCGTGGCGATGCCTCAGCTCGCTCGGCGACTTGTCAGTATGGGAAGCCACTATGGACGCCATGCCGACGGTCGCCGATCCACTGACAGCCGGGCTGGACGACGAGCAGCGCGAGGCCGTGCTGGCTCCGCGCGGCCCGGTCTGCGTGCTGGCCGGCGCCGGAACGGGCAAGACCCGCACCATCACTCACCGGATCGCCCAGCTGGTCGCCGGCGGTCATGTCGCCGCCGGCCAGGTGCTGGCGGTCACGTTCACCCAGCGGGCGGCGGGGGAGATGCGCTCCCGGTTGCGGGCGATCGACGCCGCGGCGGGCACGGGGCCGGCCGTCGGCGCGGTCTCGGCCCTGACCTTTCACGCCGCCGCCCACCGGCAGCTGCGGTACTTCTGGCCGCGGGTGGTCGGTGACACCGGGTGGCAGCTGCTGGACAGCAAGTTCGCGGTGGTGGCCCGGGCGGCCAGCCGCACCCGGCTCAACGCCAGCACCGACGACGTGCGCGACCTGGCCGGCGAGATCGAGTGGGCCAAGGCGTCGCTGATCGGCCCCGAGGAATACCCCGCCGCGGTGGCCGCCGCCGGGCGGGACATCCCACTGGACGCCGCCCAGATCGCCGGCGTCTACGCCGCCTACGAGGCCCTCAAAGCGCGCGGCGAACACGTCACCCTGCTCGATTTCGACGACCTGCTGCTGCACACCGCGGCCGCGATCGAAAACGACCCGGCGGTGGCCGAGGAGTTCCGCGACCGCTACCGCTGCTTCGTGGTCGACGAATACCAGGACGTCACGCCGTTGCAGCAGCGGGTGCTGACCGCCTGGTTGGGCGACCGCGACGACCTGACGGTGGTGGGCGACGCCAACCAGACCATCTACTCGTTCACCGGGGCCTCGCCGCGGTTCCTGCTCGACTTCTCCCGCCGCTTCCCCGACGCCACCGTCGTGCGCCTTGAGCGCGATTACCGGTCCACCCCCCAGGTGGTCTCGCTGGCCAACCAGGTGATCGCCGCGGCCCGCGGGCGGGTCGCCGGCAGCAAGCTGCACCTGGTGGGCCAGCGCCCGCCGGGTCCCGCGCCGACGTTCCACGAGCATCCCGACGAGCCGGCCGAGGCCGCCGCGGTCGCGGCGTCGATCGCGCGGCTCATCGAATCCGGCACCCCGCCGTCCGAGATCGCCGTGCTGTACCGGGTCAACGCGCAGTCGGAGATCTACGAGGAGGCGCTGACCGAGGCGGGCATCGCCTACCAGGTCCGCGGCGGCGAGGGATTCTTCAATCGCCAGGAGATCAAACAGGCCCTGCTGGCGCTGCATCGGGCCGCCGAGCGCGGTGCGGAGGGTCCCCTGCCCGACGTCGTCCGCGCGGTGCTGGAACCGCTGGGCCTGACGGCCCAGGAGCCGGTCGGTACCCGCGCCCGCGAGCGCTGGGAGGCCCTGAGCGCGCTGGCCGAACTGGTGGACGACGAAGTCGCCCAACGCCCGCAGCTGGACTTCCCGGGGCTGCTGGCCGAGCTTCGGATGCGCGCCGACGCCCGGCACCCACCGGTGGTGCAGGGCGTCGCGCTGGCATCGCTGCACGCCGCCAAGGGGCTCGAGTGGGACGCGGTGTTCTTGGTCGGGTTGGCCGACGGCACGCTTCCCATCTCACACGCGCTGGCCCACGGCGCCGAGAGCGAGGCGGTCGAGGAGGAGCGCCGCCTGCTTTACGTCGGAATCACCAGGGCCCGAACGCATTTGGCGCTCAGCTGGGCGCTGGCCCGCAGCCCGGGCGGGCGCCAGGGCCGCAAGCCGTCGCGGTTCCTTAACGGCATCGCACCCCAGGCACGGGCCGAGCCGGGGCCGAACAAGTCTCGGCGCAACCGGGCCACCGCGACCCGCTGCCGGATCTGCAACAACAACCTCACGACCCCGGCGGCTGTCATGCTGCGCCGCTGCGAGACCTGCGCGGCCGACATCGACGAGGACCTGCTGCTCCGGCTCAAGGCGTGGCGGCTGGACGTCGCCAAGGAACAGAAGGTGCCCGCCTACGTCGTCTTCACCGACAACACGCTGATCGCCATCGCCGAGCTGCGGCCCGACGACGACGAGGCGCTGATCGCGATTCCCGGCATCGGCGCGCGCAAGCTGGAACAGTACGGCCCCGACGTGCTGGAGCTGGTTCGCGGTCGCTGACCGGCAAACGCGCAGGTCAGAAAATCGGTTGTGACGACGACGGTGACCGTTTACCCTCGATACCGCGACTCGGCACTACGGACGAAGGAGGGTGGCCGCGATGCTCAGCGACGCGTTCGGTGTAGGCGTGGCCCGCGCGGAGCTGTCCGCGGGTACCTCCCATGCCGCACCCGCCGCCGTGTCGGCGGCCGCGCGTAAGCATCGCGCCGCCGCCGCGACCGACGCGTCCGTAGGAGTCGGGGGCCCACCGAAGGCAACGTAAGCAGCAGCCCCGGTTTTCACCCAGATGGCCACGGACCCGAAGTCAAGGATCCGTGGCCATAGTTATCGGTCGGCAACGAAGCGACCTGGTCCGGATCACCTCTCAAGGACAGCAACCCAGACCAGGAAGTAGGTGGTAGGACATGTCGGCACGGATAGCCCCCAGGCCGGACCTGCCGTGTCACGCCGGCGATCCCGATCTCTGGTTCGCCGAAGCGCCGGCCGATCTCGAACGCGCCAAGTCGCTGTGCGTCGACTGCCCGGTGCGCCGCCAGTGCCTGGCGGCCGCGCTGGAACGGGCCGAGCCCTGGGGCGTGTGGGGCGGCGAGATCTTCGACCGCGGTTCGGTGTTGAGCTTCAAACGACCCCGCGGCCGCCCCCGCAAGGCGGCCTAGCGCGCGAGACTAGACGACCGCGTTGTCGGGTTCGGCGAACCCGGGCACCAGCTCTTCGGACAGCGCCTTGATCGGCACGTGGGCGTCCAGCTGACACAGGATCGCGGCCACCGACATGATCACCCGCATCGGGATCACCAGCTTGGGCGGCAGGTCCATCTGCCGGGCCGTGCGGATCTGCGACACGGACCGGTCGATCTCGATGGCCGACATCTTCTGCAGCCACTTGCGGGTGTAGTGGAAGACCTCGACCTCGACCGGTTCGACGTACTGGCGCAGCATGTCATCGATGTCGCGCACCGACACCTGCTGGCCCTTCTGGATGAACCCGGCCTTCTCCATCGTCGGCAACAGCAGGTCGTAGTTCTTGTCGCGGGCCAGCCGGATGCTCATCCCGAGCTCGATCGGCAGGCCGCCGGGCAGCGGCGCGACGGCGCCGAAGTCGATGACGCCCATGCGGCCGTCGTCGAGCAGCATGAAATTGCCCGGGTGGGCGTCGCCGTGCAGCATCTCCAGCCGGCGCGGCGCGTCGAACGTGAGCTCGAGCAGGCGGGTGCCGACCAGATCGCGCTGCTCGGTGGTGCCGTGGCGGATGATCTCGGCCATCGGGATGCCCTGCATCCACTCCTGGATCACCACTTTCGGTGCGCTGGCCACGATGCGCGGCACCGCGAAGTGCGGGTGGTCGTGATACGCCTTGGCGAACGCGCGCTGGTTCTCGGCCTCGAGGCGGTAGTCCAGTTCCATCTCGGTGCGCTCGATCAACTCGTCGACCACGCCCTGGATGTCGGCGCCCGGCGCGAGCTGCTTGAACACCCCGACCAGCCGCTGCATGGTCTTGAGGTCGGCCCGCAGCGCCTCGTCGGCCCCGGGGTACTGGATCTTGACCGCCACCTCGCGTCCGTCGGACCACACGCCCTTGTGCACCTGGCCGATGCTCGCCGAGGCCACCGGGGTGTCGTCGAACGAACTGAACCGCTCGCGCCACTTGGTGCCCAGTTGGGCGTCGAGCACCCGGTGCACCTTGGCCGCCGGCAGCGGCGGGGCGTCCTTTTGCAGCTTGGTCAACGCTTCGCGGTAGGGCTCGCCGAACTCCTCGGGAATCGCGGCCTCGAGCACCGACAGGGCCTGGCCCACCTTCATCGCGCCGCCCTTGAGCTCACCCAGGACGGTGAACAACTGGTGGGCGGCCTTTTCCAGAAGCTCGGCCTGGACCTCGTCCCTGGACTTGCCGGTCAGCCGCTTACCGAATCCGAGCGCTGCCCGACCGGCGAATCCGACCGGAATGCTGGCCAGCTTGGCGTTACGCGCAGCCCGGCCCCGTTTGATGTCTGCCACGTAACCATCATCCATGATGGCCCACGCGATGTGGAGAGAAGCCGACAACGCTTGTTGTCAACTCGCGTCGCCGCAGGTCAGCGCGCGGGACCGCCCTCAGCAGGCGCACAACGGGTGCTTGACCCACTGCCGCGCGACGATCGCGCCGGCGTGCAGATCGAATTCCAGCGTCGCGTTCAGCGTCTGGGGCGGTTCGGGCTCGGACGCCGCGCCCTGGCCGCGCACGGCCGCGATCACCCGGTTCACCTGAGACAGCGCCAGCGCCGCTGTCGCCAGCACGGTGGCCCGGTCGGCGACGCCGACGGTTTCCCGCAGCTGCGCACAGATCGCCGGCCACGCCGCGTCGCGGTCCCTGCGGTGCAGGTCCGCGCAGCCCAGGCAGCTCGTCACCCCGGGGATCACCAGCGGCCCCACCAGCCCGATGCCGTCGCGCACCCGCACCAACAGATGCGCGACGCCCTGGTCGTGCAGATCGCGCACCATGCGCGGGTCGGCGACGAGGTAGTCCGACAACACCACCAGGTCGACGTCGCCGGCCGACACCGCCGCGTGCGGTTGGCTGCTGCGCGCGATCCGGGCGCCCGAGCAGCGCAACGACTCCACGAGCAACTCCGAGAGCGGCCCGCGGCCGTGCACCCGCACCGACGGCGCCCGGCCGCGCGGTCGCCCGCATTCGGTCGCCACCCCGGCCCGAACCAGTTGCGCCACCAGGCTTCTCAGGCCCTCGGTGTCGGTGAGGCCACGGTCAAGCGCCCGTCGCTGCAACTCCGGCAGCGGGGTCGGGGACGACATGGTCCGCAACAGCGTGGCCAGCTCGGCGGCCGCCAAACCGCCCGGAGGACGTACCAGCACCGCGCGACGGGGATCCCAGCCGACCTGCACCGCGCCGTCGGGGCGCAGCAGCACCGGCATCGCCGGGTCCAGCGCGTAGGTGGACAGCGCGGCCTGGCAATGCTGAGTCACCGCGCCACTGTGTCACGGCGGGGGCGACGGCCCGTTCAGTTGTCCACAGGGCCGTCGGAGTCGGGGTCCTCGCGTTCGAGTTTGGCGATCGCCTCGTCGATGCCGCTGGTGTCACCACCGATCACACGGTCGATGAAACCGGCGGGCTCATCGAGGTCCTCGGCGTCGGGCAGTAGGTCGGGGTGCTGCCAGATGCCGTCGCGCGTGTCGACCCCGGCGGCCTGCGTCAGGCGCTCCCAGAACGCGGCCGCTTCACGCATCTTCCGCGGCCGCAGCTCCAGCCCGACCAGCGTCGCGAAGGTCTGCTCGGCCGGGCCGCCGCTGGCCCGGCGCCGGCGCAGCGTCTCGCCGAGCGCGCCGGCGCCGGGAATCCGGTCGCCCAGCGCGGCGGCCACCACCACCTGCACCCACCCTTCGATCAGGGCGAGCAACGTCTCGAGGCGCTCGAGCGCCTGCGTCTGCGCGGGCGTGGCCTTGGGCTCGAATACGCCTTGCCCCAACAGGTTTTCGATCGCCGCCGGATCCGACAGCGATGCCGGATTGAAGTCGCGGGCCAGCTCCTCGATTCCCGACATGTCGATCTGCATGCCCATCGCGTAGGCCTCGACCGCTCCCAGCAATTGGCTCGACAGCCACGGGACGTGGCTGAACAGCCGGTGGTGGGCGGCCTCGCGCGCGGCCAAAAAGGTCAGGATCTCGCTGCGCGGACGCTCGAGCCCGGTGGTGAACGACTCGACGGCGTCGGGCATGATCGCCGCAATTCCCTTGGGCCCCAACGGTAAACCGATATCGGTCGACGTCAGCACCTCCCGGGACAACCGGCCCAGCGCCTGCCCGAGCTGCGAGCCGAACGCCATGCCGCCCATCTGCGACATCATCTGCAGTAGCGCGCCGGCCATGCTCTTGGCTTCCTCGGGGAGCGACGCCGCCCACACCGTCGAGATCTGTTGGGCCATCGGGTCACACAGCCGCTTCCACGTCGCCAACGTGTTGTCGACCCAGTCGGCGGGAGTCCAACCCACCGCCTTGGCGGTGCCCGCGGGCAGCGCCGTCGCCCCGTCCAGCCAGGTTTCGGCGAGGTGCACCGCGTCGGCGATCGCCGAATTCGTCGTATCCGGCACCGGCGCCACGAAGCCGATCGAGTTCGAGGCGACGCGCCGCGCCAATTCGTAATTGACCGGCCCCGAAGCCGTTCCGCCGGGTCCGACGGTGCCGGCGCTGCTGAACATCTGACCCAGCTGGGTGAAGATCTGGCCCAGGTCACCCATGCCGAAATCACCGCTCATTCCGAACGCGGCGAACGGGTCGGAGGGGTTCGACCCCGAATCGGGATCTTTCTTCCCGTGTTTGTCGGGGTCCTCCCCGGGGGAGAAGCCGAACGGCAGGTCAGCCATGACCCCAACGGTACTCACCGTGGGATCGGAAGGCGCGCGACGGCGGGTCAGCTTGTAGCTGAACCTCGTACGGGGGGCCTTGCAGCCGAATGACCGGCGACGCGCTCCGTCTAGTGTATTCGGCGTGAACAGGCGCATCCTGACCCTGATGGTCGCGCTGGTGCCGATCGTGGTGTTCGGTGTGTTGCTGGCGGTGGTGACGGTGCCGTTCGTGTCGCTGGGTCCCGGCCCCACCTTCGACACGCTCGGCGAGGTCGACGGCAAGCAGGTGGTGGCGATCCAGGGCACCCTGACGCATCCGACCACCGGTCACCTGAACATGACGACCGTCTCGCAGCGCGACGATCTGACGCTGGGCGAGGCGCTGACGCTCTGGCTTTCGGACACCGAACAGCTGGTGCCGCGCGACATCATCTATCCGCCCGGCAAGTCGCGGGAGGAAGTGGACAAGGCCAACAGCGCCGACTTCAAGCAATCCGAGGACAGCGCCGAATACGCGGCATTGGGCTATCTGAAGTACCCGTCGGCGGTCACGGTGGCGAAGGTCCCCGAACCCGGTCCCTCGGCGGGCAAGCTGAAGGCCGGCGACGCCATCGACGCGGTCAACGGCACCCCGGTCGCGACCGTCGACGCCTTCACCGGGCTGCTGAAGAACACCAAACCCGGTCAGACCGTGACGATCGACTACCGCCGCAAGAACGAACCCGCCGGTGTGGCGCAGATCACGCTGGGCTCCAACAAGGACCGCGACTACGGCTACCTGGGCGTCGCGGTGCTCGACGCGCCGTGGGCGCCGTTCGTCGTGGACTTCAATCTCGCCAACATCGGCGGCCCGTCCGCCGGACTGATGTTCAGCCTGGCCGTGGTCGACAAGCTGACCACCGGTGGCCTGGCGGGGTCGAATTTCATCGCGGGAACCGGGACCATCACCGCCGACGGCAAGGTCGGCCAGATCGGCGGCATCACCCACAAGATGGTCGCCGCGCACGCGGCCGGGGCGACGGTGTTCCTGGTGCCGGCGAAGAACTGCTACGAGGCCAGTTCGGACAATCCGTCCGGCCTGCGGCTGGTCAAGGTCGAGACGCTCAGCCAGGCGGTAGATGCGCTGCACGCGATCACGTCCGGTGGGCAGCCGCCGAGTTGCTAGGCAAGCGCGGGATCGCCGGTTGTGCAGTGCGTAGAGTTGTCACCGTCTAGCAATCGATCAGGGAGCGTAGCCAGTGGGGATGCGGCCCACCGCAAGAATGCCGAAGCTGACTCGGCGTAGCCGGATTCTGATCCTGATCGCACTGGGTGTGATCGCTCTGCTGCTCGCGGGCCCGCGGCTGATCGACGCCTACGTCGACTGGCTGTGGTTCGGCGAGCTCGGCTACCGCTCGGTGTTTTCCACCGTGCTCGTCACCCGATTCGTGGTCTTTCTGATCGCGGGCCTGCTGGTGGGCGGCATCGTGTTCGCCGGGCTCGCGGTGGCCTACCGCACCCGGCCGGTGTTCGTACCGAGCAACGACAACGATCCCGTGGCGCGCTACCGCGCCCTGGTCCTTTCCCGGCTGCGGCTGGTAAGCGCCGGCGTCCCGGTGGCGATCGGCCTGCTGGCCGGCATCATCGCCCAAAGCTATTGGGTGCGGATCCAGTTGTTCCTGCACGGCGGCGACTTCGGCATCAAAGACCCGCAGTTCGGCAAGGACCTCGGCTTCTACGCGTTCGAGTTGCCGTTCTACCGGCTGCTGCTCAGCTACCTGTTCGTGGCGGTGTTCCTGGCGTTCGTGGCCAACCTGTTGGCCCACTACATCTTTGGCGGCATTCGGCTTTCCGGACGCACCGGCGCGCTGAGCCGGTCGGCGCGGATCCAGCTGGTCACCCTGGTCGGTCTGTTGGTGTTGCTCAAGGCGGTCGCCTACTGGCTGGACCGCTACGAGCTGCTGTCGCACACCCGCGGCGGCAAGCCCTTCACCGGCGCCGGCTACACCGACATCAACGCCGTGCTGCCGGCGAAGCTGATCCTCATGGCGATCGCGCTCATCTGCGCGGGCGCGGTGTTCTCCGCGGTCGTCCTGCGGGACTTGAGGATTCCCGCGATCGGCCTGGTCCTGTTGCTGCTGTCGTCGTTGATCGTGGGTGCTGGCTGGCCCTTGATCGTCGAGCAGATCAGCGTCAAACCCAATGCCGCGCAAAAGGAAAGCGAATACATCAGCCGCAGCATCGCCGCGACACGGCAAGCCTACGGCCTGACCGCCGACGTGGTCACCTACCGCAACTACACCGGCGACGCGCAGGCCACCGCCCAGCAGGTCGCCGACGACCGCGCCACCACCTCCAACATCCGGCTGCTCGACCCGACGATCGTCAGCCCGGCGTTCACCCAGTTCCAGCAGGGCAAGAACTTCTACTACTTCCCCGACCAGCTCTCCATCGACCGCTACCTGGACCGCAACGGGTCGCTGCGGGACTACGTCGTGGCGGCCCGCGAACTCAACCCCGACCGCCTCATCGACAACCAGCGCGACTGGATCAACCGGCACTCGGTCTACACCCACGGCAACGGGTTCATCGCGTCACCGGCCAACACGGTGCGCGGAATCGCCAACGACCCCAACCAAAACGGCGGCTACCCCGAATTCCTGGTCAACGTCGTCGGCGCCAACGGCAACGTGGTGTCCGACGGTCCCGCGCCGCTCGACCAGCCGCGCGTCTACTACGGGCCGGTCATCTCCAACACGGCCGCGGACTACGCGATCGTCGGGCGCAACGGCGCCGACCGCGAATACGACTACGAGACCAGCAACGAAACCAAGAACTACACCTACACCGGACTCGGCGGCGTACCCCTCGGCGACTGGCTGTCGCGCAGCGTGTTCGCCGCCAAGTTCGCCGAGCGGAACTTCTTGTTCTCCAACGTGATCGGCTCGAACAGCAAGATCCTGTTCAACCGTGACCCGGCGCGTCGGGTGGAGGCGGTGGCGCCGTGGCTGACCACCGACAGCGCCGTCTACCCGGCGATCGTCAACAAGCGACTGGTGTGGATCATCGACGGCTACACCACACTGGACAACTACCCGTATTCCGAACTCACGTCGCTGGAGTCGGCGACCGCGGACTCCAACGAGGTGGCGTTCAACAGGCTCGCACCCGACAAGCGGGTCTCCTACATCCGCAATTCGGTGAAGGCGACCGTCGACGCCTACGACGGCACCGTCAGCCTGTATCAGCAAGACGAGCAGGATCCGGTGCTCAAGGCGTGGATGCGGGTGTTCCCCGGAACCGTCAAGCCCAAGAGCGACATCACCCCCGAGCTGGCCGAGCACCTGCGCTATCCCGAGGACCTGTTCAAGGTGCAGCGGATGCTGCTGGCGAAGTATCACGTCAACGACCCGGTGACGTTCTTCTCCACGTCGGACTTCTGGGACGTGCCGCTGGACCCGAACCCGACCGCCAGCAGCTATCAGCCGCCGTATTACATCGTCGCGAAAAACATTGCGAAGAACGACAATTCGTCGTCGTATCAGTTGACCAGCGCGATGAACAGGTTCAAGCGCGACTATCTCGCCGCCTACATCAGCGCCAGCTCCGACCCGGCGACGTACGGGCGGATCACCGTGCTGACCATCCCGGGCCAGGTCAACGGGCCCAAGCTGGCCAACAACGCGATCACCACCGACCCGGCGGTGTCCCAGGACCTCGGGGTGATCGGGCGCGACAACCAGAACCGGATCCGGTGGGGCAACCTGCTCACGTTGCCCGTGGGGCAGGGCGGGCTGCTCTACGTCGAACCCGTGTACGCCTCCCCGGGGGCCAGCGACGCCGCGTCGTCCTACCCGCGGCTGATCCGGGTGGCGATGATGTACAACGACAAGATCGGGTACGGCCCGACCGTGCGCGACGCGCTCACCGGGCTGTTCGGCCCCGGCGCGGGGGCGGCGGCGACGGGCATTCAGCCCACCGAGGCGGGGACCCCGGCGAATCCGCCGCCCAGCGCGCCGGCGCCCGCCGCGACGCCGGGATCGCCGCCGCCCGCGGCCGTCCCGCCGGCGCCGGACGGGTCGGTGGCGCTGTCACCGGCCAAAGCGGCTGTGCTGCAAGAGATCCAGGCGGCGATCGGCGCGGCCAAGGACGCGCAGAAGAAGGGCGATTTCGCCGGTTACGGCGCGGCGCTGCAGCGATTGGACGACGCGATCACCAAGTACAACAACACCAAATAGCGTTCAGGCGTAGGCGGTTCGGAACCTGTCCCGATAGGCCTTCGGGCTGATGCCCAGGTGATTGACGAACGCGCGTCGCAGCGTCTCGATGCTGCCGAAGCCGGCCATGCCCGCGGTCTCGGTGACCGATCGGCCGGCCTCGAGCGCGTTACGGGCGAAGTCGACGCGAACCAGTTCGACGTAGCGCGCCGGTGTCATCCCCAGCTCGGATTGAAAGAGCCGGGTCAGCTGGCGGGTGCTCAACGATGCCAGGGCCGCAAGCTTTTTCACGCTGTAGTCGGCGCCGGGGTCCGCCGCGACCGCCTCGGTGACCGCGCGCAGCGGCGACTGCGGCGGGGGATCGGCCTCGACCAGCACCGAGAACTGTGATTGGCCGCCGGCCCGTTTCAGATAGACGACCAGCCACCGGGCGACGTCGCGCACCAGTTCGGTCCCGTGATCCATTTCGACCAGTGCCAGCGCCAGGTCGATACCCGAGGAAATCCCCGCCGAGGTGAACACGTCGCCGTCGCGCACGAAGATCGCGTCGGGCTCGACGGTGACGTCCCGGAAGGCGCGGGCCAACAACCGGGCGTCGTGCCAGTGCGTGGTGGCGCGCCGGCCGTCGAGCAGGCCGGCCTGCGCGAGGATGAACGATCCCGTGCAGATGGACGCCATCCGCCCGGTCCGCGCGGCGACCGACCTGACGGCCTCGACCAGCGCCGGATCGATCGGTCGCCCGGGCAGGTGGTCGCTGCCGGCCACCAGGACGATATCGGCGGAGTCGATGGCCGACAGGCGATCGGTGACCCCCAACCGGGTCCCGATCGAGCTCGTCACGTCGCCGCCGTCCACCGACGCGATCTTGAGCCGGTAGTCGGCGCCGAAGCGGTTGGCCTCGACGAAGACCTCACCCGCCCCCGCGACGTCGAGCAGCGTCACCCCGTCGAAGACGACGATGACCACCACCCGCGAATGCTTTCCCTCGTGCGCCACGTCAGCCATTGTGTCGCTTTTTGAGGAGTTGACGGCTCAAACGAGCGGCGTCGGATCGACCGGACCGTCGCACACTGGGCACAACCGTCACCGCAGAAGGAGACAAGACCATGACCACCAGCTCGATCGACGCCATCGCCGGCATCCACGTGCCCGACACCGCGCTGGCGCGCGAGGTCACCGACTTCATTCGCGACACCGAAGACGAGTTGCTGTTCAACCATTCCCGGCGGGTGTTCTTCTTCGGCGCCCTGCAGGGCCTGCGCCGCGGGATCCACCCCAACCTGGAACTGCTCTACGCCGCCGCGATGTTTCACGACGTCGGTCTGACCGACCACTACCGCAACTCGACCGTCCGCTTCGAGGTCGACGGCGCCAACGCGGCGCGGGACTTCCTGATGGACGCCGGCGCCGACAAGGCCGACGCCGACACAGTGTGGCTCGGCATCGCCCTGCACACGACGCCCGGCGTGCCCGAGTTCCTGGCGCCCGAAGTCGCGCTGCTGCAGGCCGGTGTGGAAGTCGACGTGGTCGGCGTCGGGCGCGAGCAGCTGGCTCCCGAGGCGCTCGCCGCGGTGACCGCCGCCCACCCGCGCCCCGATTTCAAGAACCGCATCCTGGCGGCGTTCAACGACGGCATGAAGCACCGCCCGCACACCACGGCCGGCACCATGAACGCCGACGTCCTGGCGCACTTCGATCCCACCTTCGAGCGCGTCGACTTCGTCGACAAGATCCTGCACAACAGCTGGCCGGAATAGCCCGGAAGGGAGTAGACAGATGGACATCCACGAGGCGCTGTACACCACCAGGATGATGCGGCGGCTGCGGCCGGATCCGGTTCCGCTGGACACGCAGGCCCGCATCCTCGACGCGGCCATTCGCGCCCCCAACGGGGCCAACACCCAACGCTGGCACTTTGTCGCCGTCGACGATCCGGCGCTCATCGGTGAGTTCGCCCAACTGTTCCGGCGGGCCCGCGCCCTCGAATACGAGAAGTTCGGGGCGGGGACGGGACCGATGGTGGCGCCCGCGCCCGGTGCCGACGCGGCCGCCCACGCCGAGACGATGCGCCGAATCAAGGGGTCGGGGGACTACCTGGCCGACCATTTCGAAGAGATTCCCTTGCTGCTCTTCGTCTTCGCGATCGACGACCTCGGTGGAGCCAACATCTTCCCGGCGATCTGGAGCGTGCTGCTGGCCGCCCGCGCCGAGGGCGTCGGCGGCGTCATGACCATGGTGCTCCGCAACTTCGAGGACAGGGTCAACGAGTTACTGGGCGTCCCCGTCGAGGAGGGCTGGACGATGTCGGCCATGCTGGCCCTCGGCTACCCGCGGGGCAAATGGGGTGTCGCGGCCAATCGGCATCCCGTGCACGAGGTTTCATCCCGAAACGGCTGGAACACGCCGTTCGGTGTCGAAGTGCCGCAACCGCTTTGGCCGCCGCAGGACACGGCGAGCCTGTCCGCGGCAGGATGAATCGGCCGTGCGGGCCAACGCGGCGTCCGGGAAGTCCAGAGGGACGAGAACTAGCCATCGGCGGATGCGATCACCCGATGGGCGAGTCAAGCTTTCCACATGGGTCGCGACGTCATCGTGGTCACCGGTGCATCAAGCGGGTTCGGCCGCCTCAGCGCGGAAGCGCTGGCGTTAGCCGGCCACAGGGTTTATGCGTCGATGCGGGACACGGACGGCCGCAACGCGTCTCAGGTTGAGGCGATCGGCTACTTCGCGAAGGACAATGGCGTCGAGCTGCGGGCTGTGGAAATGGACGTGCAGTCGCAGACTTCGGTGGATGCCGCGATTGAAAGGATCTTCCAGGCCAACGGGCGGATCGACGTGGTGGTTCACAACGCGGGGCAGATGGTGTTCGGCCCGGCCGAGGCGTTTCAACCGCAACAGTTGGCAGAGCTGTATGACGTGAACGTGCTGAGCACGCAGCGCGTCAACCGCGTGATCCTGCCGCACATGCGACGGCAACGGCAAGGCCTCCTGGTGTGGGTATCGAGCAGCAGTGCGGCCGGCGGCACGCCACCCTATCTCGCCCCCTACTTTGCGGCGAAGGCCGCGATGGATGCGTTGGCCGTGGCTTACGCCCGGGAGCTCGCGCGGTGGGGCATCGAGACGACCATCATCGTTCCCGGCGCGTTCACCAGCGGCACCAACCACTTCGCACGTGCCGGCTCACCCGCTGACGAGGCGGTGGTCGATGAGTATGAGGGCGGACCGTACGCGGGGTTCGCCGCCCGCATTCGTGAGGCCTTTGCAGCGATCGTGCCTCCGGATGCCGATGCATCCACAGTGGCCGAAGCCGTCGTCAACGTGGTGCAAGAACCCTTTGGGCAGCGTCCTTTTCGGGTCCATATCGACCCCGCCGATGATGGCGCGGAGGTCGGCTTCGCCGTGCTCGACAGGCTCAGGGCCGAGATGCTCCACCGCATCGGGATGCACGACCTGTTGCAGCCGGCCCGGTTGTTTCAGTCGTAGGACGTGCGGAAGCGATCCCGATAGGCGCTGGGGGTGATGCCCAGGCGGCTGAGAAAAACCCGTCTGAGTGTTTCTGTGCTCCCAAAGCCCGCTACCCGTGCGGTCTCGGCAACGGTCCGGCCGGCTTCGAGTGCGGCACGAGCGAAATCGACGCGAACCAACTCGACATAACGTGCCGGCGTCAAACCCAACTCGGACTGAAACAGTCTGGACAATTGGCGCGTACTCAAAGATGCCTGAGCCGCAAGCTTTTTCACGCTGTGGTCGGCACCTGGATCCGCGTTGACGGCATCGGTAACCGCCCTGAGTGGAGAATCCGGCGGAGGGTCGGCCTCCACCATGACGGAGAATTGCGATTGTCCGCCAGCGCGTTTGAGATATACCACCAACGACCGGGCGACCTTACGGACCAACTCGGCTCCATAATCCGCCTCCACCAACGTCAACGCGAGATCAATGCCCGACGACACTCCCGCCGAGGTGAATACATCTCCGTCGCGGACAAAGATCGCATCCGGTTCGACGCTCACCTCGGGGAAGATGCGGGCCAACCGCCCGGTATGCCGCCAGTGCGTGGTCGCCCGCTTGCCGTTGAGCAGGCCCGCCTGCGCCAGGATGAAGGAACCCGTGCAAACGGATGCCAAGCGCCGGGTCCGGCCCGGGACGGTCTTGAGTGCTTCGATGAGAGCGGGATCGATCGGCCGCCCGATCAGTGTGTCACCGCCCGCGACCATGACGGTGTCGACGGATTCGAGGGCCGAGAGGGGACACGTCACAGCGAATCGGGTGCCGATCGACGTGGTCACATCGCGTCCGTCTACCGATGCGATTTCGAGCGAATAGCGTGCGCCGAACCGATTGGCTTCGGCGAACACCTCGGCGGGACCCGCAACGTCCAACAGTTTCACGCCGTCGAAGACGACGATCACCACCACACGAGTTGTTGCGTTGGCCTCCGCCATACGCCCATCGTGTCGCGCCGGCGACGACGAGTACAAGCCGGAGGGTGTCACAACGTGTGGATCGGCGACATGAACGGCGATCACCTGAGAAACGCTGCCGGATAAGTGGCGGCGTGCGCGACGCTGGACTCACACTGCGACAAAGAAATTCACCGGGGGCGGAACCTGGGGGCTCAAGCTCTTGTCAGCGCGTGACATCATCGTGAACGACGCCTGGCGCCCGAACAGCATCCTTTGGCCAGCGGGTGGCTGACCACGCGACTATTCTCGACACCGTGGACCCGGTGTCGCCGCCACGGAATGGTGGTGGCCTGATAGGCCGGCACGCGGAATGTGTTGCGCTGGAACAGCTTCTCACCCGCGTGCGCGCCGGTGAGAGTCGTGTTCTGGTACTTCATGGAGAGCCGGGTGTCGGTAAGACGGCCTTGCTGGACTACGTCGGTGAACGGGCCGCCGGCTGTCGCGTCATCCGTGCCAGCGGGGTCGAGTCGGAGATGGAGCTGGCCTACGCCGCGGTGCACCAGTTGTGCGCGGCGATGCTCGATCGTCTCGATTATGTGCCGGTGCCGCAACGCGACGCTTTGAGCACGGCATTGGGTCAAACGATAGGTCCCGCACCGGACCGCCTTCTCGTCGGGTTGGCGGTGTTGAACATGTTCTCCAGCATGGCTGAGGTCGAGCCGCTCGTTTGTTTGGTCGACGATCTGCAGTGGCTCGACCAGGCCTCGTCGCAGACGCTCGTATTTGTCGCCCGGCGGTTGGCCGCTGAATCTGTGGGTTTGGTCCTCACGACTCGGGTTGTGAACCCCGAGCTGAAAAAGCTCCCGACGCTGGAGGTCAACGGGCTCACGGAAACGGACGCGCGAGCTTTATTGGAGACGGTTTTGGCCACGCCGCTGGATGCGCGGGTGCGCGACCAGATCATCGCCGAGACTCGCGGCAATCCACTGGCGCTGCTCGAATTGCCCCGTAGTCTCGCGGGGCGAGAACTGGCCGGCGGGTTCGGGTTACCAGGGGCGCCGCGGCTGTCAGCGGCGATGGAGCAAAGTTTCCGCCGCGGGGTGGAGGCCTTGCCCGATCAGAGCCGTCGATTGTTGGTGTTGGCGGCGGCGGAGCCGCTCGGCGACCCGGGGCTGCTGTGGCGCGCCGCCGCACGTTTGGAGATCGGTGCGCAGGCCGCCACCCCGGCGATCGAGGCGGGCTTGGCGGAATTCGGTGCGCGGGTGCGTTTCCGCCATCCGCTGGCACGCTCAGCCGCCTACCGGGCGGCCCCGTTGCACATCAGACAGCAGGTACACGCCGCGCTGGCCGAGGTGACCGACCCGGACTCCGATCCTGACCGGCGCGCATGGCATCGCGCACATGCTGCGCCAGGTCCGGACGAGGACGTCGCCGCCGAGTTGGAGCGTTCGGCAGGGCGGGCGCGGGCCCGTGGCGGCATGGCGGCCGCGGCCGCCTTTCACGAGCGGGCGACGATGTTGACCCTCGATCCGGCCCTTCGCGTCGAGCGCGCTCTGGTTGCCGCGGCATTGAAAGCCGACGCCGGCGCGTTCGACTCGACGCTGGATCTGCTTGCCATGGCCGAGCGCGGACCGCTCAGCGAACTGCAGCATGCTCGGGCGGACCTCATTCGTGCCCAGTTGGCATACGCCACGAACCGGGGCGGCGATGCTCCGCTCCTGCTGCTTCGGGCGGCGCGGCGGCTCGAGCCGATTGACGCCAGACTGGCCCGGGAGACGTACCTGGACGCGATTTCCGCCGCTGAGTTCGCAGGCCGTCTCGCCAGTCCGGGGGGCCACGTACTCGAGGTAGCGCGGGCTGCGACCGCGGCCCCCCGATCGGCGGAGCTGCCACGCGCTCCCGATCTCGTGCTCAACGGGCTGGCGGCGAATTTCATCGAGGGGTATTCGGCCGCGGTGCCATACCTGCGTGCGGCGCTGGACGCCATGGGAACCGGTATGTCGGTTGATGACGAGCTTCGCTGGATGTGGCTGACTAGCCAAGCGGCACTGCACCTTTGGGATGACGCACACTGGGACAGGCTCTCGCAACGTTACCTCACGTTGGCACGCAAGACGGGCGCGATGAACGCGCTTCCGCTCGCCCTGAGCACACGGGCGATGTTGCTGACGTTCGTTGGCGATCTGACGGCTGTGAGCGTGCTGGTCGAAGAGCAGCACACGGTGACAGAGGCCACGGGAAGCAACCTCGCGCCGTACGCCGCCATGACCCTGGCCTCGATCCGCGGCCATCAAGCAGACGCGGAGGCGCTCATCTCGCGGACCGTTGCAGAAGCCCCTCAACGGGGAGAAGGCATCTCGATCGCCGTGGCCGAGTGGACGAAAGCCCTGCTTCATAACGGCCTCGGCAACTACGCGGAAGCACTGGCGGCCGCCCGCCGCGGGCTCGAGCAACAGGAGTATCCCAGCCTTCGTTACCCGGGGGTGGCCAACTGGGCCGCGGCAGAGTTTGTCGAGGCCGCCGTGCGAAGCGGAATGCGCGAAGAGGCAACCCAAGCAATGGAGTGGATCACCGAGATGACCAGCGCTTCCCGCACCGGATGGGCGCTCGGTGTGGAGACGCGCTGCCGTGCGCTGCTGGCCGACGGTGAGGCCGCCGAGCTGCTGTACCGAGAGTCGATCGCACACTACGGGCACAGTCGTGTCCGTGCCGAGCTCGCCCGCACGCATCTGCTCTACGGTGAATGGCTGCGGCGAGGGCGCCGGCGCACGGAGGCGCGGACGCAGCTGCGTATCGCGCACGAAATGCTCGACGCGATGGGGATGGAGGCATTCGCTGAACGGGCCCGACGTGAGCTGCAGGCCACCGGTGAGACCGCACGAAAGCGCACTGCCGGTGTCGACGGTGAAAAGCTGACGGCGCAGGAAACTCAGGTCGCGCGGCTGGCTCGGGACGGCTTGTCGAATCCGGAGATCGGCGCCCGGTTGTTCATCAGCCCCAGAACCGTCCAGTACCACCTTCGCAAGGTGTTCACCAAGCTCGATATCAGCTCGCGCAGTCAACTTGACCGGGTCTTGCCGACAGATCGTCCAGGTTCAGGGTGACAAACCGATGCCCAAGCGCCGGCGTCAGAGTCCGTGCGCCGTTTTGAGGATGTCGCTGGCGCGCTCACCGATGACGACACAGGGCGCCATGGTGTTGCCGGTGGTGATCCGAGGCATGATTGAGGCGTCTGCAATCCGAAGCCCTTCTATGCCATGAACTTTGAGGTTCGAGTCGACCACAGACATGCTGTCGCGTCCCATCTTCGCCGTGCAGCTTTGGTGGAAATAGCATTCGGCCCCATAGCGGATGAACTGTTCGAGCTCGGCACGTGTGAGATCGCCCGGCATGACCTCGCGCTTGTTGAAACGCCGAAGTACTGTCGAGTTGCCGATCTCACGGGCGAGATCCACGCAGGCGATGGCGGCCGCGAGGTCGTCGTGGTGTGCCAGCATGTTGTCTTCGACCGACACCGGGTCGCATGGCCTTGCTCCGGTAAGCCGGACTCGGCCAGAGCTTTTCGGGCGCAGCACCCCGGCGCACGCCGTCCACCCGTGCTCCGGCAGGCCATAAGCGGCAGCGTTCGCGCTGCTGGACAACGGAACTTCGCCGAAGCAGATCTGCAGGTCGGGTGCCTCCAGGTTCTGGTCGCTCTTCCAGAACACCCCGGCGCCCCCGGCGTTGTTCCGTGGCTCGAGTGGCTCGCGGAATTCCCACACGCAGTCGATCCGTGGATGGCTCTGATAGTTTCTGCCGACGCCCGGAAGATGCGCCACGACGGGAATTCCGAAGCGCCGCAGCTCGTCAGCGTCGCCGATACCGGAGTGCATGAGGACTTTTGGCGTGTTGATCGCCCCAAGCGAAACAACTACCTCGTGTGCTGCGACGACCTGGTGCGTCCGATCGTTGTGCGAGAACTCGACCGCCGTAGCCCGGTTTCGGCCGACGACCAACCGAGTCACCGTCGCACCGGTGAGGACTGTCATGTTCGGGCGGTGCAGGTGCGGATGAACGTAGGAGCGATACACGGACTGCCGCAGCCCGTTTCGCAATGTCACGTCCAAGAGCGCTGCGCCGCCGCCGCGGTCCATCATGGCGCCGTTGTTGCTCGGATAGCTCGGGATCCCCAGCGAGCGAGCGGCCTCGACGATGGCCGGAGCGATCGGATTGGGGTCGGGCGGGGACGTCACGGACATGGGGCCCCCGGTGCCGCGGGCGGAGACTGCCGGCCCGTGCCAATCCTCAATGCGACGGTAGATGTCAAGCACCGATTCATAGCCCCAGGCTTCGTCACCCGCCTGGGTTGCGAAGTAGTCCCAGTCGCTTCGATGTCCCCGAGCCCACACCATCACGTTGATGCTCGACCCCCCGCCGAGCACCTTCCCCATCGACAGCAGCACCGATCTGCCCTTGAGATGGGCGCTCGGCTGCGAGACGAAACACCAGTCACGCTCGCTACCCAAGTTCAGCGGCCACTGCGTGGGATCGTGGACTGCCGAAACATCATCGGTTTCACCGGCCTCGAGCAAAAGCACCGTAACGTCCGGATTCTCCGAAAGCCGACCGGCGACGACCGATCCAGAAGACCCTGACCCACAGATCACGAAGTCGTAGCGCGCGGCAACCTCGGGTGCCGGCATTGGTGTCGAAGTCATCTGACGCGGGCTTCGACGACGCTGAAATCCGTTGGAGTGTCGGCTTTCCGGACCATCCGGAACCCGGTTTGGCCGAGCAGCCGCTGATGCCCGTTCACAGGGCGTCCACGCGCGTCGTCGTGGCGTCGAGCGAAAATGCCCTTGTTTGAAGTGCTCACGCAATCTCCCCGATTTGATCGATGTGGAATGGAATCCTTGGCTCTCAACATCGGCAGTCGGGATTCACCTGCCGCAACCGATTGCCCAGGATTGGTTCGTCGCTACCGGGCCACAGTGGTCGCGGCACGTCGGTGCCGAAAGAAGCGCCCCAACGGTTACGAGATGAGACTTCGTGCACCGGGCGGCGATTGGCGGCAATGTCCCACCTGCCGAGTGGATACCCGAACGCCACCATGGCCGACATCGTCCACCCCTGCTCGATCGGCACCCCCAAGAGCTCATTCACCGCATCTGGGAAATAGCGCAGCAAAGTTGTCATGGCACCGCCGACGCCTTCGGCGCGGGCGGCCAGCAGCGCGCTCCAGATGGCGGGAAAGATGTTGGCACCGCCGTGGTCGTCGATCGCGAAAACAAAGAGCAATAGCGGTGTCTCGTCGAAATGATCGGCCAGGTAGTCGCCCGAGCGGATGACGCGACGCAACGTGTCGGCGTGCGCGGTGGGATCCAGGCCGGGCGCGGGCGCGGCCATTGTCCCTGTCCTGAATTCTTCGTGCTCTTTCTCGCGGCCGCGGCGGTACAACTCACCCAGCGAGCGCTTGAGCGCGGGATCGTCGACCGCGAGGAAATGCCAGCGCTGGGTGTTGCCGCCGTTGGGCGCACGGATCGCCGCATCAAGTATGCGGGCCTGCGTGCCCAGAGGTATCGGGTCCGGCCGCATGCGGCGCATCGTTCTGGTCGTGTAGAGCGCTTCATAGATGTCCATTGACCTGTTCCTCCTTGCAGGGCTGGGCGCTGACGTGCGTTTTGTCCTTGGTCGCCCGCCTCGACTTCGTCATGACACGCAACACCATCGAGGGGCGCAGCAGGCGCGACGGACGGTCGACCATGCCAATCAGCCGCATGAATTGCTGGACGACGACGGGGTCGGTTTCCGCGGCTGCCATAACCCGACGGAGGTACGCGTTTGTTATTCGCATGGACAAAGGCCGCGGCCCCTGGATTTGAGGAAGCGTTAGGTCTGCCCCGACGGCGGCCTGCCAAGCGGTCCGGATCTCCCTGGCGGCCGCTCGGAAATACCGCCGCTGAAGGTCGCGGTCGCCGCGCTCAAGGCACGTGCGCAGGATGAGCGCCTCGACAGCGGCGATCGACATTCCTTGCCCGTAAACTGGATTGAAGCTGCACATGGCGTCGCCGATGACGATCAAACCCTGAGGCATTGCCGTCAACTTGTCGTATCGGCGCCACCGATTCGCTGGAAAGCGATGCTGACGCAGCGGTCCGAGTGGTTCGGCGCGACGCACGGCTTCAACGACATGCGCGGGCGCGACTTCTGCCAAGCGGGCCAGCAGCGAGTCGTGGTCGGAGGGCGGCTGGCCTCCCGCCATCATCTGCATTCCAACCATGTAGGTGTCGTTTTCGCCGGCGAACATTGCGAATCCCGTTGGCCGGCCGGGCAATGCGCCACTGACAGCCATGTATTCGCGCAACGTTCCAGGTGGCACGTGCAACAACGTGCTCGCGTAGGCGGCATGCACCATCAGCTCATCTTCGTGGGGGCGACGGTAGCCGAGATCGTCGAGGAATACCGGGGTCCGCGAACCGCGTCCTGTGGCGTCGACCACCAGATCGGCGGCCAAGATTCTTTCCGCACCTGAGTCACGCTGTGCGGTCACGACACCCGTAATCCGGTTACGGGCCGGAGTCGAAGTCAGTCTCACCGCATCGTGGCCAACGAGGAACTCGATATTGGGAATGTGGCGTGCTCTGCGTCCGATGCACCACTCGAGTAGGGGCCTATTGACGTAGTACTTGATCACCGTCTCGGGATCCGGGATGGTGCCGGATTGCAGAAATTTGTGCCCAGCGAACGACATCCAGATTCGCGATAGGTCACCGTCCTTCCACACTCGCGCTCCCATCGCCACCAACTCATCGAGGAGCCCGGGGAACAGCTCCTCCATGGTCTGCGTGGCGCGAACTTGGGGAATGTGCGGACTGGGGCCATGGGGCACTCCGCGGCGGGCCACTGGGCGTTCGGGCAGAACGTCTCGTTCCACCACGGTCACCGTGGTGTAGTAGTCAGCCAGAACACGGGCGGCCATCAGGCCGGCGATGCTTCCCCCCAGAACGACTGCGGTTTCGCCGAATTCAGGCACACTGAGTCTCCTTCTGATCCGTTTTTGTCGGCGGACGACGCGCGAGGACTAACAGCTGATTGCGAAGGCGGCCATCATCAGCAAGACCGTGGCGAGGCCGTGCAGGACAAGTTGTCGCAAAACGACATCCCGGCCAAGCGAGTCGTCCAATTCGGTCGACCGCGAATAATCCGGGATCACAAAGCGATAGCGCTCTGAGCCGAATCTCGTTCTCGTGCTTCGGTGTGTGTTCATGCCCATCTTCATCGACTGAGGCGGTCAGCCGAGCCCGCCGGGCCGAAGTCGTATTGAACGCAATGTGTGGGAGGCTTGACGAACATGGGAAGCTCGCCGAATGTTGCCGCCCACAACATGGCGCTTGCGAACACCAGCGATAGCGCGACAAAGCTGTGAAAGCATGCTTGCCCTGCAATGCTCGTCACGGACGGCAGGGGCAGGGGGCGGTGCTCCGGAAATCGAGCGTTCGGTCTCGCTTGAGACTTGGCCGATTTCTCCGCCGTGACCGTGGATGCCGCTTGGGCGTCCAACCGATTGACATCCATCGTGTCCTCCGCGTGTAAAACGAAACGTCCGGACGTGTCTACCGCGACAGGTGGGTCACTGGCGTGTCTGCGGCGCGTACCTTGTGCACGAGAGACGCACCGATTTCGGGAATGTCGTGCGTAGCCGGACGATGTCGCTATCTGTGGGAAACGTGTCCCATCATCGGTGGCTGAAGGCCCGACACCGAGTCGAGACTTGTTTGTGTGATCTCGGATGACCGCGACCGGTCGGCGCGCGGCGTCCACACGGCGCCTGGGCAGGGCGTCCAAGCATGACTGGGCCCGCATTCGTCACGCCCGAAGTTGTTTCTGAGTGCCTGGGCTTCAAGCCCGGACAACGCATCACCGGCTCCGGCGGTGTTCTTACTGCAGCGATCTGGCGGTTCGAAAACAAATCGGCATACGAATTGGTGGGTCCGGCCGTCGACACCACGGACCTTATCGCCATGCCCCTGAGCGGACATCACCACCACACGTACTTTGGTGACGGGCGCCGCAAATGGGGCCGCGAACATCCGGCTTTCCACATGAACGTTGTGGTCGCCGGCGAACAGCCAAGAGGAGTATTCAGCGCTGAGCGGCCATTTAGTTATCTGCACGTGTATGTGCCGCACGCGATGGTGGAAAGGCTCGCGGTGGAAAGCGGCGCCGCCAACGTGGCTCGGTCGGTCACGTTGATCGATCCAATGTGTTCCCGGGACCCTTTGGCAGAGAGCATATGCCGGCAGATCGTTCGCGAAATGACTCACCGGGACGGGTGTTCCCGGATGATGATTGACTCTCTCGGTCAACAACTCGTTGTTCGACTTATACGCCAGCACTCGAGTGTGTCGGGATCCCCGTCCTTAGCGAAGAAAAGTGGTCCAGGCTATCGGGATTGGCGCCTGCGGCGCGCAATCGACTACCTAGAGGCGCACCTCTCGGATGATGTCGGCCTGAACGAACTGGCGGCGGTGGTGGGCTTGTCGACGACACGCCTTTCAGGACTGTTCCTGGAGGGCACCGGAGAGCCGCCGCACCGGTGGCTGATGAATCGTCGGTTCATGCACGCCTGTGAGCTGCTGGGCAACCCGTCACTGAGCATCACCGATATCGCCCACCAATGCGGGTTCGCGAGTTCTCAGCATTTGGCGGCGGTGATGCGCCGGAGGCTCGCGACGACGCCGACCGCCTACCGCCGGGACTTGCTCGCGTGACGCGTGGGATTTCGACATGCCGGAGGCTAGCGACAGTGCGTGCGTCGAGCGCAATCACCGCGCGCGGCGTGTGCACAACGGCAGCGATTTGCACGGGACTTTCTCGCTTCGGCTGAACAAGGCGGCGCAGCAGAGCGCCCAGGCGTTTGTACGGCCATGGCGCTAATTGTGGGAAAGATGTCCCGTCTGATAAGTGGGCACAACCTTTCGGCAACGCATAGTGAACCGAAGGGTTCCGGAGCATGGGCCGTCGGACCCCTTATGGCGTGAAGATCGACGACCCCGCATGACTAGCCACCAGCGGATGCGACGGCCGTTCGGTTCGCCGCAGACTTGGATCCACGACGGAAGGATTGCCGTGGGTACCGCCACCCGGCCCCCATCTGAAGGGAAGCATGATGACGATCTCACTGTCCGCCAACCGGCGTAACGCCGCCGACGTACGGCCCTTTCGGGCTGCGGCGAGCCTGTTCGAAGACCTGCAGAGGGTCCTGGTCGACCTGATCGAACTGCACCTGCAAGGCAAACAGGCGCACTGGAA
This sequence comes from Mycobacterium sp. 3-98, assembly GCF_035918355.1. Taxonomy (NCBI): domain Bacteria; kingdom Bacillati; phylum Actinomycetota; class Actinomycetes; order Mycobacteriales; family Mycobacteriaceae; genus Mycobacterium; species Mycobacterium sp. 3-98. Next base: position 1,702,253 of record NZ_CP142360.1, read on the forward strand.
CCTCGTCGGCACGAACTTCCGCGACCTGCACCTGCAACTTGACGCCATCGTGGACACCGCCCGCGAGGCCAGCGACACAATCGCCGAACGACTGCGCGCGTTGGACGCGGTCCCGGACGGCCGCTCGGACACGGTGGTGGCGACGACGACGGTTCCGGCTATCCCCCCGGGTCTGATCGGCGCCGCCGAAGCCGTTGACCTGATCACCACCCGCATCTACGCCGTCGTCGGCACCATCCGCGCCGTGCACGACGACGTCGACGCTGCTGACCCCGCGACCGCCGACCTATTGCACGCCATCATCGATGACCTCGAGAAAGAGGCGTGGCTGCTGAAGTCGGAAAACGTTACGCCGTAGCTGTTCTCGAGCGGCGATCCGTGAAAGGAGGAGGTCATGAGATTGGTGATTGCCATGACCGGAGCGACCGGTGCCGCTCTGGGCATCCGCCTACTGGAAACCCTCGGGCACTTGGGTGTCGAGACGCACCTGGTGTTGAGTGACTGGGCGCGGGCGACGATCAAGCTCGAGACCGATACCAGCGTCGAGGCGGTTCGGGCGTTGGCCTCACACGCGTACAGCGCACGCGACCTCGCCGCCGGCATCTCCAGTGGATCGTTCCGCACCGACGGCATGGTGGTCTGCCCGTGCAGCATGAAGACGTTGAGCGCCATCCGAATCGGCTTCAGCGACAACCTGATCACGCGCGCCGCCGACGTGACGCTCAAGGAACGACGCAGGCTGGTCCTGGTCGCGCGCGAGGCCCCGTTGAGTGAGATCCACTTGGAGAACATGCACTACCTGGCGCGAGCCGGAGCCGTGATCTTCCCACCGACGGTGGCGTACTACGCGCGGCCCACCTCGGTCGACGAAGTGACCGATTATGTGGTCGGCCGGGTCCTTGATCAGCTCGGCATCGAACACAGTCTGATCAAGCGCTGGAAGGACGATCAGCAACACCCAAACGGCGACTCAGCTCTAACGGAGGCCGACCGGTGGGCCACCCGGATCGAGCAGGAGTTGCGCCAGCCGCTGTGCGCCCCGATCGAGTGAGGAGACCGAAATGACCACGGGCACAAGCCTGCCGGAAACGACGAGTATCACCCAACCGGACGGGGCCGGTGCGGGACCCGACCTGCGTAGCTGGCTGGCAACACTGGAAGCGGCGGACCAGTTGCGTCGGGTCAGAGCCGCTGTCGACTGGGACCAGGAAATCGGTGCGATCACCCGCGCCAACCTGTCTCTGGGCGGCCCGGCTCTGCTGTTCGAAAACATTGTCGGCCATGAGAACACCAGGTGCACAAAGCTGTTGACGTCGGCACTGGGCAGCCGGCGCCAGGTCCAACTGATGCTCGGGCTGCCAGAAGGCACCAGCGATTCGGCCATCGTTCGTCACTTGCGAGAGGCGTTCAAAAAGCCCATCCCACCACGCGTTGTCGACTCGGGCCCGGTCAAAGAGAACATCGTCGAAGGCGACGACATCAATTTGTGGGAGCTCCCCGTCCCGAAGTGGCACGGTGAGGACGGCGGCCGCTACATCGACACCTTCTGCGGCGTCGTCACCGAAGACAAGGTAACCGGACGCGACAACATTGGTCTCTACCGCGGCCAGATCGTCGACCGCGACAAGATCGCCAAATTGTTGGTGCCCAGCCAGGGCTGGGGCGGCCATATGGAGGAATACAAGCCAGAGCCGATGCCGGTTGCGGTTGTCTATGGGTGGCACGACGTGCTGCCGTTCTGCGCCGGCAGCCCCTTTCCCAAGAACGTCTGTGAGTGGGACATGATGGGGGCGCTGCTCGGCCGACCCGTTGACCTGGTGCCCTGCGAATCTGTGCCGTTGCACGTGCCGGCGACCGCGGAGATCGTCGTCGAGGGCTTCATCGATCCCGACCCCTCGACGTTCGTCGTAGAGGGTCCGTTCGCCGAGTATCCGGGCTTCATCGGCGGCGCGGCACCGGCGCCGGTCCTGCGGGTCACCCGCATCACCCACCGCAACGACCCGGTGCTTCGCGGCACCCTCGAGGGCATCCGGCCGGGGATGTTCAACGAGGACAGCATCACCAACTTCGCACGGTCGGCGATCACCTGGAACGTGCTCGACGATCTTGGCATCGGCGGCATCACCGACCTCTGGATGACCGAGGTGACCAACGGCCAGAACACACTGGTGCAGATCCAGAAGCGGTACCGCGGCCACGCGCAACAGATCGCCGCGGCGCTCTGGGGCACCGGGGGATCGGTGTGGTTCCACAAAAACGTGATGGTCGTCGAGGAGGACATCGACATCCACGATCCGGTCGCGCTGGATTGGGCCATGTCCTATCGGGTCAACGCGGGGCTCGGCGACATCGCTTTCTTTGGACCGGGTTTGGGCTCCTCGCTCGATCCGTCGACCCCGCCGGAGAAGAACGACACCAACAAGTACGGGGCCGGCCAGTGGACGCGGGTGCTCATCGACGCCACCCGTAGCTGGGAGATCGAGCCTCGCGCGGAATGGGGCGGGCGCCGCTTCCCGCCGACCGATCGGTTATCGCCCGAGCTGGAATCCAAAATTGCCGGCCGGTGGGAAGAGTACGGGATCGGCATCCCGTACCTCGACGACGAAGGACGCGAAATGCTGACGCTGCAAAAACTCAGCAAGCGAATGCCGGAGGTGTAGAGAGGCGATGACGGATGTTGCGGTAAGCGTCGCGTTACCACCGTCGATCGAGTCGGCTCAGCACATTGCCTCAGCGGAGAAACTTGGCTATCGGCGCGCCTACTGTTACGACAGTCCGTTCGGTGGTGATGACGTCTGGCTGGCCTTGCACCGCGCCGCCGAGCGGACGACGACGATTGAGCTGGGGTCCCGCGGTACTGATTCCGACACAGCGTCATCCGTTGGTCAACGCCGCAGAGACCGTCTCACTGCACCGAGTGGCACCCGGACGCATTCTGACGTCGTTCGGCACAGGATTCTCCAGCCGCGCGGCCATCGGCCAGCCCCCGATCGCATGGTCGTACATGGAGGCCTATATCCGTGCCTACCAGGCGCTGTTGGCCGGCGAGGTGGTCGACTGGGAAGGTGCGGCCATAAAATTGATGCTCAGCTCATCGCAATCGGAGGTGCTGCCCCTGCGAATCCCGTTGCTGCTGGCGGCAACCGGTCCCAAGGGTGCAGGCGTCGCCAAGCGGGTCGGCGCCGACGGGATCATCTCGATGTTCAATGTCGTGCCCGGACAGCGTGATTTTGCGCGCACAGTGGTAGCGACAATGGGCACCGTACTCGACGAAGGGGAGAGCCTGGCAGACGAACGGGTCCGCTCGGCGGTGGGTGCCCCCTGGGCGGCGGCATATCATTTCGTCTACACCACGCAGGGTGCCGACGCGTTGCGCGAGATGCCGGGTGGCGCAGCGTGGTTGGACGTGATCGAGCGGATCCCGCAACGCCTGCGCCACTTACACATTCACCAGGGGACCATGGTCGAGATGAACACGGCCGACATGGCGGCCTGGCATGCCGGAGGCTACGCCTCGGTTCCGTCGGTCACCCTGAGCGGATCGGCCGACGCGGTCGGGAGGGCCGTCGCGGCGATGGCGGAGGCCGGTGCCACCGAGGTCATGATCGAGCCCTCGGGACCCGACATCCCATGCGAACTCGAAAGATTCATGGCGGCCGTGCGTGGTTAGCACGGCCGGTTCGGTCGCCCCGATGGGGTCGCTGATCTGCTCGCCTTCCTTGGCGGCATAGCGCCGGCCAAATCCCTACTCGTTCGAAAGGACTCCCACGAAATGCCCGTCTACCAGTGTTACAGTCCGCCAGGACTGCTGAGCGAGTCGGCGAAGGCTCGAATCGCCGACGAGATCACCACCATTCACACCAGCGCCACCGGAGCACCGGAATTATTCGTCAACGTTCTTTTCCACGAGATCCCGGTGGGTGACTGCTTCGTTGGCCGCAAACAGGCGAGCCACTCCTACCTGTTCGGCGCCATCCGCCACGGGCGCGATGCCGCGACCCGCCAAACGATGCTGCGCGAATTCTCGCGGATGTGGAGTCGTGCCACCGGCCAGTCTGAAGCCGAATTTCTCGTCGCGTTGACCGAAGTCGACCCGGCAAATGCAATGGAGGCTGGATTGGTTTTGCCTGAGCCTGGTCGCGAACAGGAGTGGTTCGACGAGAACCGGGTCAGATTGACGCAAATGGGGATGGCGCTCTGACGCGCCCGGCGCAGTCCTGTCAGCGAACGCCGGGCCGCTCACCCCGCTGAGCGCGCGATTTGGTCGCCGTGACACCGGTTCGGTAACCTGGCATTCACCAACGCGGGGTGGAGCAGCTCGGTAGCTCGCTGGGCTCATAACCCAGAGGTCGCAGGTTCGAATCCTGTCCCCGCTACCAGGTAAAACGGCCCCCGGAGATTGCTCCGGGGGCCGTTTTCACGCCCGGCGGGGGCGTTGGCGCGAACGTTCGCAAAGCGAATGATCAGTCGGGAACGTGTTCGCCAAGCACGCGATGGCATATCTTTACCTCCGTCCGTCGCATCGGTACCGCGAGTTGTCGGAGGAGATCCCACATGCGCAGCATCCAGGTGGCAGCGTCCGCCACGGCCCTCGTTCTATTCGGCTCGGCCGGCGTCGCCGCCGCCGCGCCGCCGAAGGACTACTGCGCCGAACTCAAGGGTGCCAACACCGGCCAGGCATGCAAGATCCAGATGGCCGACCCCGGCTACAACGTCGACATCAGCTTCCCGGTCAACTACCCCGACGAGAAGTCGGTGGCGGACTTCATCACCAAGGAGCGCGACGATTTCCTCAACGCCGCCAAATCGTCCGCACCCCGCGACCAGCCCTACCAACTGACCATTTCGTCGACGAATTACGGGTCGGCGATACCACCGCGCGGCACCGAGGCCGTGGTGTTCAAGGTCGTCGAGAACACCGGCGCCCCCAAGACGACGTTCAAGTCGTTCAACTGGGACCAGACCTATCGCAAGGCGATCGTGTGGACCGCCGCCTCAGACGACAAGAACAACACGCCCTTGTGGCGCGTCGACGACCCGCTGCAGACCGTCGCGCCGATCGTGCAGAGCGAGCTGCAGAAGCAGGCCGCGCCGCCCGCGAACCCGGCGCAGACCCCGCCGGGGAACCAGCCGCAGACCACACCTCCCGCGAACCAGACGCCGACGCCCCCGCCGGTGGCCATCGCGCCGGCCGCCGCCTACGACCCCGCCAACTACCAGAATTTCGCGGTCACCAACGACGGAGTGATCTTCTTTTTCGACCAAGGTCGCATGGTGCCCGACGCCACTCAGGTGTTGGTGCCGCGCTCCGCGATCGACCCGATGCTCGCCTAGCGAGCGCCGACCTACCGCGGCAGCACGGCCTCGATGGCGCTGATGACCTCGGGGGCGTCGGGCTCGGTGCGGGGCCGGAAGCGCTGCACCACCGCACCGTCGGGTGCGAGGAGGAACTTCTCGAAGTTCCACTGGATGTCTCCCGCCTGGCCGTCGGCGTCGGCGGCTTTGGTCAACTCGGCGTACAGCGGGTGGCGGCCGTCGCCGTTGACGTCGGTCTTCGCCAACAACGGGAACGTCACCCCGTAGGTGGTCGAGCAGAACTCCTGGATCTCGTCGGCCGTGCCGGGTTCCTGTCCCATGAACTGGTTACAGGGGACGCCGACGACGGTCAGGCCGCGGTCGCGGTAGTCCTTGGCCAGCTTCTCGAGCGCCGTGTACTGCGGAGTGAGCCCGCATTTGGAGGCCACGTTGACGACGAGCGTTGCGCCGTCGGACAATTCGGCCAGCGTGGTGGGCCGGCCGTCGAGGGTGTTCAGGGCGATGTCTTTGAGGGTCACGCCGACGACGCTAACGCAGATCAGAGCCAACCGGTACGGGCGGCGGCAACCGGCTCGGCGGGTTCGGGGGCCAGCTCCCCGTCCCGCACGCCGTCGAGCAACCGCTTCACCGCGGCGACGATCTCCGGCGCCGCGGCGGCGAGCCCCTTCTTGTCGGCCTCGCTGACCGCGTCGGCGTCGACGCCGGCCCGGGTCAGCACGGCGGACGGGTCGGCCAACTGCTCGGCCAGCCACGACACCGGGTCCGCTGAGAGCTCCGGGACGAAGTGCCGGCGTCCGGGTTCCCAGCCGTCGAAACGCGGGTGGTGATGGGCCCGGTCCAGCGTCCCCGGTGGGCTTTCCGTCGATCCGAAAAGGTCCACCCGCCACACGGGGCGGGTGAAGGCGATCGGGCCACCGGCATAGATCGAGCCCTGGGGCTCGGCCCGGTCGACGAGGCGCAGTTCCAGTCTGACTCCCCGCTCCGGGGTTTCCTGACCTTCGAGCGGGGACGGGTCGACGAAATACATGTCGCCGACGACCACACCCAGGGATTCGAATCCGAACGCTGCGAGCATTGCGCACCTCTCCTTACCGCTACCCGAGCGTAGACCCGCACGCGGACGGGTGCGCCGCCACCGAAGAGGGGACGCGCCAGCGCGTCTCGTAAAGTTGAGCGCTGGAACAGGCGCCAACACGAATTTTGTTAATGGCGGTTCGCATAAGTGCGGGCGCCGCGGTAGATTTTAATGATCTTTCTATCAAGGGCCCCTGGTATCGGCTCTGACCCGGGGGAGAACGTAAGGGGCGGCGACGGTGGTATCGAGACAGCAGAGTCCCGGTTCACCTGTGCAGATCAACTCGCAGCGGACCCCGCCCTATAAGTGGATCGCGGTCGCCACGCTGCTCGTGCTCGCGGTGATCTTGGCCCTGGTGTACATCCAGTTCCGGGGCGGCTTCACGCCGAAGACCGAGTTGACGATGCTGGCGTCGCGGGCTGGGTTGGTGATGGATCCGGGGTCGAAGGTGACCTATAACGGGGTGGAGATCGGGCGGGTTGGCAAGATCGCGGAGACGGTGCGTGATGGTAAGCCGGCGGCGAAGTTCACGCTGGAGGTCTATCCGCGGTATTTGGCGTTGATCCCGTCGAATGTGAATGCCGATATCAAGGCGACGACGGTGTTCGGTGGCAAGTATGTGTCGTTGACGACGCCGGCGCACCCGTCGCCGCAGAAGATCTCGGCGCACACCGTGCTGGATGCGCGTTCGGTGACCACCGAGATCAACACGCTGTTTCAGACGATCACCTCGATCGCGCAGAAGGTCGATCCGGTCAAGTTGAATCTGACGTTGAGCGCGGCGGCGCAGTCGTTGGCCGGGTTGGGGGAGAAGTTCGGGCAGTCGGTGGTGAATGCGAACGCGGTTTTGGATGAGGTGAATCCGCGGATGCCGCAGGCGCGCAAGGACATTCAGCAGTTGGCGGCGCTGGGCGACACCTATGCGGACGCCTCGCCGGATCTGTTCGACTTCTTGAACAACGCGGTGGTCACCTCGCGCACGATCAACGCGCAGCAAAAGGATCTGGATCAGGCGTTGTTGTCGGCGGCCGGGTTCGGCAACACCGGCGCGGACCTGTTCACCAAGGGCGGCCCGTACCTGGCGCGCGGGGCGGCCGACCTGGTGCCCACGGCCCAACTGCTCGACACCTACAGCCCCGAGCTTTATTGCACCCTGCACAACTACCACGACATCGTGCCCATCACCGGCGCCTCCGAAGGTGGTTTCAACGGCTACTCGCTGAACATGAACACCGAGGTCACCTCGGGCCTAGGTCTGTTGCTCAATCCGGTCGCCACCGTCCCGGTCATCGCGTCGCTCCTGGGCGGCATCGCCGGGGTGGTCGGCGGGGCGCCCAACCCCTACATCTGGCCCGAGAACCTGCCACGCGTGAACGCCCGCGGCGGCCCCGGCGGCGCCCCGGGTTGCTGGCAGCGGGTCACCCGAGACCTGTGGCCCGCGCCCGAACTCGTGATGGACACCGGCAACAGCCTCGCGCCCTACAACCACCTGGACACCGGATCGCCGTACGCGATCGAGTACGTCTGGGGCCGTCAAGTCGGCGACAACACCATCAACCCGTAGCACGCGAAAGAGTTGCCGGGAACCATCATTCGCGTGCCGCCACGGTCGACGGCCCCGCCGCGCGCGGCGCGATAGTTCGGCGTTGCGTTGTTCGTGCCACCGCGTCGCGGTACATTGCACTGGTCTTCGTTATTGCATCTGTGTACAGAGCCCCTGGTAACGGGCAGTGAGTCGGGGGAGTGATTTGCCGCAGCGCCGCCAGGCCGCGGCACCGACGTGAGGGGCCAGCTGTGGCGACGGTGGGTTATCTGAATAGCCAACCGCATGCCTTGCCGCCCAGCGCAAAATCCACCTTCGGATTCGTGGTGTAGCGCCATGGAAGGTTCACCCGTTCAGATCAACGACCCCCGGGTCCCGCCCTACAAGGTCTACACCTTTGTCGTTGTGGTGGTGCTCGCGGTGATCTTCACCTTGGTGTACATCCAGTTCCGGGGCGGCTTCACGCCGAAGACCGAGTTGACGATGCTGGCGTCGCGGGCTGGGTTGGTGATGGATCCGGGGTCGAAGGTGACCTATAACGGGGTGGAGATCGGGCGGGTCGGCAAGATCGCGGAGACGGTGCGTGATGGCAAGCCGGCGGCGAAGTTCACGCTGGAGGTCTATCCGCGGTATTTGGCGTTGATCCCGTCGAATGTGAATGCCGATATCAAGGCGACGACGGTGTTCGGTGGCAAGTATGTGTCGTTGACGACGCCGGCGCACCCGTCGCCGCAGAAGATCTCGGCGCACACCGTGCTGGATGCGCGTTCGGTGACCACCGAGATCAACACGCTGTTTCAGACGATCACCTCGATCGCGCAGAAGGTCGATCCGGTCAAGTTGAATCTGACGTTGAGCGCGGCGGCGCAGTCGTTGGCCGGGTTGGGGGAGAAGTTCGGGCAGTCGGTGGTGAATGCGAACGCGGTTTTGGATGAGGTGAATCCGCGGATGCCGCAGGCGCGCAAGGACATTCAGCGGCTGGCGGCGCTGGGGGACACCTATGCGGACGCCTCGCCGGATCTGTTCGACTTCTTGAACAACGCGGTGGTCACCTCGCGCACGATCAACGCGCAGCAAAAGGATTTGGATCAGGCGTTGTTGTCGGCGGCCGGGTTCGGCAACACCGGGGCCGACTTGTTCACCAAGGGCGGCCCGTATCTGGCGCGCGGGGCCGCCGATCTGGTGCCCACGGCCCAGCTGCTCGACACCTACAGCCCCGAGATCTATTGCCTGATGCGCAGCGAAGTCGATGCGCTGGGCCCCACGGGCGCGGCCGAAGGCGGCTTCAACGGTTACTCGCTGAACATGGACACCGAGGTGCTCTCCGGGCTCGGACTGATCGCGAACCCGGTGTCCGCGGTGCCCGTCATCGCGTCGCTGGTGGGCGGCATCGCCGGGGTGGTCGGCGGGGCGCCCAACCCCTACATCTGGCCCGAGAACCTGCCACGCGTGAACGCCCGCGGCGGCCCCGGCGGCGCCCCGGGTTGCTGGCAGAAGATCAGCCGCGACCTGTGGCCCGCACCCGAGTTGGTGATGGACACCGGCAACAGCATCGCGCCCTACAACCACCTGGACACCGGATCGCCGTACGCGATCGAGTATGTCTGGGGCCGCCAGGTCGGCGACAACACCATCAACCCGTAGCAGCCGAAAAGCTTGCTAGAGGCGGTGATTCGCGTCCCGCTCCGGCCCGCTCACGCTTGGGTGGCGGCGGTAGGCCGCTCATTGGATTTCACGTCGCGCCCCGCGCCGGCCGACACCGTGGCCGCCTCACCGCGCGCCAGGCCCACCGTCGCGACGATCACCACCACCGCCGTCACCGCCAGGACAAACCACTCCCAGCCGCCGGCCGCAAGCGTCTCGCCGAGCACGACGATTCCGAGGATCCCGCCCACCACGGGCTTCGCCACGATGATCGTCGGCAGCGACGCGGTGAGCGCGCCGGCCCGATACGCCGATTGGTGATAGATCATCCCGGCCACCCCGCAGCCCACCAGGGCATAGAGCTCGAAGGATTGCCACACCTGGCCCGGATGGCGCTCGAGGATGTCGACGACGCCCTTCATCAGGACCGCGAACACCGCCAGCAGCGAGCCGGCCACCGCCGCAAGCAGCAGCGCCGCGACGGGACGATCCACCCAGATGCGGGCGCCCAACAAGCCCAGCAGCAACAGCGGGCCGATCACCGCGGCCACCACGAGCCACGTCTGCAGCGGCGCCCGCTGCTGACCGCCGGTCGGGTCTCCGATCGCGATGAGCACCGCCAGCGCGACCGCCAGCAGCAGCGCCCAGGTCCACTCCCGGCGCGTGATCGGGTGATGGCTCATCCGCGCGTAAATCGGCAGCGCGAACAGCAGCGCCGTCACCTGCAGCGACATCACCAGCAACACCGAGCCCTTGTCGAGGGCGGCGGCCAGCAGCACGTAACTGCCGATGTCGCCCAAACCGCCCAGCCACCACCGGGTGTCGCGCAGCAACATGCCGAACAACGTCAGGTGGCCCACCCGCCTGTCGGTGACCTCCTGCGCGGACCGCTGACGCACGACGTTGCCGATCGCGGATGCCAGCGCGGCACACAGGGCGAGAATGGCCGCCAGATGCACGTCGGACATGGCATAACCTCCTCACCCAGCTGGCTTGTGCTCGAACTACTAATTTAATCGCGGCCCCGACCGGCGCGCCTCGCGGTTGCCGGGCCGCACAGACGCGGCCCGCTCAGAGCGGGAATGCGGTTCCGGTGAGCCGCTCGGACAGTTCCCAGAGCGCGGCGGCGGTGCCCGCGCGCTTGGCCGGCCAGTTGCGCCACGTCGGTTGGGTGCGACCGTACAGCCCGAACCGCGGGCCGACGAAAGTGTTGCCCGGCAAATCCTGCGACACCGCGTACAACGTCTGGCGGGCGCCGAAATCCGCGTCGGTCGACACGATGCGGTCGACCGCCAGGACCGCCGCGTCGCCCAGTTTGCGGCCGGAGTTGCCCTGCAGGTTCGTGTGCGACCAGCCCGGGTGGGCGGCCAGGGCGCGCAGCGACGCGCCGACGCCGTCCAAACGCCGCTGCAGCTCGCTGGTGAACAGCAGATTGGCCAGCTTCGACTGGCTGTAGGACAGCCAGGCCGAATAGGGCCGCGACTGAAAGTTCAAGTCCTTGAGGCTGATATAGCCGAAGTGGTGCATCAGCGAGGACACCGTCACCACGCGGTCGGTCAGCTTGGGCAGCAGCAGGTTGGTCAGGGCGAAGTGGCCGAGGTGGTTGGTGCCGATCTGACCCTCGAAGCCGTCGACGGTCACCGCGTGTTTGGTGGCCATGATGCCGGCGTTGTTGACCAGGACGTCGACGGTGTCGATGCCCTCGGCGAAGCGCCGCACCGACGACAGGTCCTGCAGATCGAGCTGGCGCACCTCGGCCCGACCGGGGCCGGCCATGCGGGCGGCGGCGGCGTGCCCCTTGTCGGTGTTGCGGACGGCCAGGATGACGTGGCCACCGACCCGGACCAACTCGCGGGCGGTGATCTCACCCAGCCCGGCGTTGGCGCCGGTGATGATGATGGTCCGTCCGGCGAACGAGGGCAGCCGGGCTGCGGTCCAATCGGCCATGGCAGACACCCTAACGACGCGCCTGCCGAGCGCGCCGCTGGGCCGAGCGGCCGCGCGGTGGCGGTGAGGACGCATTGCTCGTCCGGCGGCGCTCGCAGGTATCGTGCCTGGGATGACCAGCGACATCCCACCGGCGCGGGTAGCACGACAGCGGTGTTTTGTCAGGTACGCGTGGGGGACCGCCGGATGTTTCTAGGCGTCATCGTCAATCCGAAAGCGCGGAAGAATCGTGCCGCGCCCCGCGAGCGCATCGACGAACTGCGTCGCCTCGTCGGTCCCTGGGGCGAGGTGCATGAGACCGCATCAATCGACGATCTCCGCGACACCATCGCGCAGATCGGTCCCCGGGTCACCCACCTGGTCGGCGACGGTGGCGACGGCGCGCTGCACTGGTTGATCAACGAAACCGAGCGATGCATCGGCGACCCGGAAAGTTGGCCGGCGTTCGTCCCGTCCAACGGGGGCAGCGTGAACGCGGTGGCCCGCAAGGCCCGGGTCCGCGGCCGGCCGGAGACGATCATCCGCGCATTGGTCGCCGCCGCCGAGGCCGATCAGCCTCCGCCCGAGATGTGGCTCGACACGCTGGTGCTCGACGGCGAAACCGCCGACGGCGCGGCGTTTCATCGCCTCTGCTTCGGGCTGGCCGCGGGCGGGGTCGGGAACCGCTTCTACGACCGGTATTACGACGCCCCCGATCACGGTCGGCTCGCCGTCGCGCGGGTGATCGCCCGCAGCTTCGGCGACTACATCACGTCCAAAATCGCCCCGAGTCGGGTCAAGACGCCGAACTACGCCTCGATCCTGTTCACCCCCACGAGTGCTCACGTGGTCATCGACGGCGAGGAGGTCCCGTCGCGCACGCACAGCCTGCTGCACGCCGGCGCGATCGATCTGCGCATCGGCGGCCCGCTGCGGTTGTTCCCCAAAGCTTCCGAGCCGGGTGCGCTGCACTTTCAGGCCGGATACCTGCGGCCGTCGCGGATCGTGGCGCAGCTTCCCACGGCGCTGACCAACGGCATGCTCCGCGGCAAGGGGCTGCGTGATGTCAACGGCCACGAGATGATCATCGAGGCCGAGGACGAGCCGCTGTCACCCATCATCGACGGGGAGCGCTTCCTGGGCATCGTGAAGCTCGTGGCCCGGGCGGGACCGCGGATCCGCATCGCGCAGGTCGCACCGTCCACCATCGCCCGGGCGCACAGCGCGCCCGCGCCGTGACGCCTGTCACTTTCTAGTTCCGCAATCCACTTCCGGCGCCTGGGCACAAAACGCCGGCAAAATCGGAATCTAGAAATCTTTTCTGGCTCAGCGGTTTGACCATAAGGCGACGCGGGTGGCAGGGTTATTATTGCGGGCGGCGAGGGACATATGAATTGCGTGGATTAGTACATCCGTACGTCAGTATTTGAGGAGCAACATCGAGCATAATCCCTGCTCAACAGCCACTGAGATACTGAAGTCCGTATCGACACAGATCAGGATTTATGCAATTGAATTCGCCGCTTAAGTCGAAGCTGTGAATGTGTTGTGCATAGCCCATTAATGCTGCTGGATGTTTTGCTCTTCACCGGGCGTCAGGGTTACATTGGTTTTATATTCATGACGGAAGTCGTTCCCGGGCTCAGCCCAAACCTGGAAGGGGGGTCGCTCCAAAGATGGAGACGCTGATCGATTACCTGCACAAGTGGGAAGCGCTGAAGCCGGACCAGACTCTCTTCCGCTTCGTCGACGTCGACGGGCGCGAACTCGAGCACTACACCTATCAGAGCTTCGCCGACCGCACCCGCGAACTGGCCGCCTACCTGTCCAAAGAGGCCGGCCTCAAAGCGGGCGAGCGCGCGTTGCTCGTCTACCCCCCCGGCCTGGAGATGATCGCGGCGCTGTATGCCTGCGCCCGAATCGGGGTGATCGCCGTCCCCGTCAGCCCACCGCTGCCCATGTCGTTCGAGTCCGGGCTGGCCAAGCTCAGTTTCATCGCGCGGGATTGCGGCGCCAAGGCCGTGCTGTCGACGAAGCAGTTCGAGTACGACTTCCGGCTGCTGCTCGGCCAGCGCCACGGTGGGCAGGCGTGGTCCGACGCCGCACTGCCGGAGCTGCCCTGGTTCGCCACCGACGGCGCCCAGGAATTCGGCGGCGCCCCGGTGGCGGACACGCCGGGGGACGTGCTCTTCCTGCAATACACCTCGGGCTCGACGAACGACCCCAAGGGCGTCATCGTCAGCCACGCCAACGTGATTGCCAACGGGTCCGCCTTCACCGGCGACGTGGTCCTGGCCTCGTGGCTTCCGCAGCATCACGACATGGGCCTGATCTCGGCCTACATGTTCATCCTGCTGCTGGGCGGGTCCACCCATGCGATGTCGCCGCTGGACTTCCTCGCGCGGCCCTCGTCCTGGCTTCGACTGATCAGCGACGTGCGCGCCACGCACACGCCGGGACCGAACTTCGCGCTCGAATACTGCCTGCGTGAAGACAAGCTGCCCGCGTCCGAGCTGGCCGGTGTCGACCTGAGCAGCCTCGAGTGCATCGTCGTGGGGGCAGAACCGTTGCGGGCCAACACCTTCGACCAATTCCGGAAGCGGTTCGCCGACTACGGCCTGCGGCCCGAGGCGCTGACCGGCGCCTACGGCATGGCCGAGTCCACCCTGATCGTCTCGATCCGGGGGCGCCAGACCATCACGGTGAACAAGCGCGGGCTGGAAAAGAATGTCGCGCGGGTCGAAAAGGCGTTGCCGGAGAACAGCAACCAGGTCCCATTGGTCAGTTGCGGCAAGCCCATCGACGAAACCCTGGTTCGCATCGTCGATCCCGAATCGCGAACGGCGCTGGGCGAGGGCCGGGTCGGCGAAGTCTGGCTGGACGGGCCCTCCAAGGGCGGCGGCTACTGGAACCGCCCGGAGCTCACCGCGGAGATGTTCGGGGCCCGCATCGCCGGCGATGACCACCACACCTATCTGCGGACCGGCGATCTCGGCTTCCTCTACGAGGGTGAGCTGTTCGTCTGCGGCCGCAGCAAGGACCTGATCATCGTGCGCGGCGTCAACTGCTACCCCTCCGACGTCGAAGCCGTCGTCGAACGTTCCGCCGGCCAGGTCCGCAGCGGGTGCGTCGCCGCGCTGTCGGTCGAGCGCGACGAGCAGGAGGCGCTGGTCGTGGTCGCCGAGGTGCGAGACGAGCACAACCTGCCCGACGCGAAGGCCCTGGCCCGCGCGATCCGGCGGCACTGCCACATCGATCCGCACACCATCGTGTTCGCGCCGCCACGCAGCATCCCCAAGACGACCTCGGGCAAGATCCGGCGCGCGCGGACCCGCCAGCTGTGGCTGGACGGCACGCTGCCCGCGTTCACGAGTTGGGTCAACCCGGCGGCCACCCGGACCCGCGACGCCGTGGAGGTCGGTGCGGGCCCGCTGGAGCGCTTCCGCAATCTCATCGAGAGCTACGACCTCACCGGCGACGAGGACTGCTCGTTCGCCGACCTCGGCATCGATTCGCTGGCGCTGGCCGAACTCCGCACCGACCTGCAGGCCGTGCTCGAGGAGCACGGCGCGGGCGAGCTCGCCGACGAGGTCAACACGCGCCTGCTGCAGCGGCTGACGGTGGCCGAATTCTTCGGGCTGATGCGCCAATTCGGCGAGGGATCCGGCCAGCCGCTGGACGCCCTGCGCCGGGCGCTGGATCAGATCTCGGCCGACTACGAGGCCTACGAGACCGCGCAGATGCGTGCCGACGCCGCCCTGCCGCTGCCCGAGCTCGCGCCCGCGCGAGCGGGTGCGCCCACCGACATCCTGCTGACCGGCGCGACCGGGTTTTTGGGGCCGTTCCTGGTGGGCAGCCTGCTCAGCCGGACGTCGTACAACGTGCACGCGCTGGTGCGAGCCACCGACGCCGCGCACGGTTTGGACCGTATCGTCGCGTCGCTGCGCCGCGCCCAGCTCTGGACGCCGGCGCTCGAGGCGGAGGTCCGGGCGCGGGTGCGGGTGATCTGTGGCGATCTCGCCGAGCCCGCGCTGGGCATCGGGGAGGCGGCCTTCCAGCAACTCGCCGAGGACGTCGACGCCGTCGTGCACAACGGCGCGCTGGTCAACTACGTGCGGACCTACGACGCCCTGCGGCCCGCGAACGTGGAGGGCACCCGCGAGCTGTTGCGACTGGCGATGACCGCCCACCGCAAGACTTTCCACCTGGTCTCGAGCACGTTCATCTACGGCTGGAGCACCGAACCGGTGGTCGGGGAGTGGGACGCGAACGAGAAGATGGCCGGGCTGGACTTCGGCTACTCGCAAACCAAGTGGGTCGGCGAGCAGCTGGCGCTGGCCGCGCAGCGGAAGGGCCTCGACGTCCGCATCTACCGGCCGTCGCTGATCTCTCCGACCCGGGCGGGCTTCGGCAGCCAGGACGACATCCTGGTGCGCCTCACGGCATTCATGATCGAGCACGGTCTGGCCGTCAACGCGCTCAACCAGATCAGCCTGCTGCCGGCGGACCTCATCGCGGATCACATCGTCGCGCTGATGGACCTCCCAGCCGAGTCGGGCAGTGTCTTCAACATGACGGCCGACGACTACTACAACCTGACCGACATCACCCGGATCTTGACCGAGCGCTACGGGTACCGCTTTGAGTACCACGACATCGAATCGTTCGCCGAGCAGCTGGATCGTCAGTGCACGCCGAACGACCAGATGTATCCGCTGGTCGACTTCCTCACCCGGTCGGCGGGCAAGATCGCGGCGATGCGCGACAAGCGCTACGACAACACCCAGTACCGTCACAGGCGGGGGCTGGCCACGGTCCGCCTGCGCGAGCCGGCGCTCACCGAGACGGTCGATCACCTCGTCCGGTTCTTGCGCAGCGAGCGTCTGATCACTGAAGTAGAGGACGAGGCCCAGCGCAGCGCCTAGCACGGAAAGGGGATGGCAACGATGTTCACCGTCGATGACATGGCAGCGGGCCCGCATGACGCCTCGCTCGATCACGAGCGCATCGTCCTGCAGGCGCGTGACGTCGACTTCGACTGGTCGACGCTGCCGTTCTACTACGTGCCGAACGAGCCCTTCACCACCCACTTCTGCAACGTGCTGCACCTGCTGTTGCCGGCGGGTGAGGAGTTCATCGTCGACGCGTTCAAGGACACCCTGCCGCTGATCAAAGACGATCAATTGCGGCGCGATGTGCAGGGATTCGTCAGCCAGGAGGCCATGCACTCCCAGGCGCACGCGGGGGTGCTCGGGCACTTCGCGGCCAACGACATCGACGTCACGCCGTTCACCGACCAGATGCGCTGGCTGTTCACCCAACTCATCGGTGACCGGCCGCACTGGAGCCGGCGCCGCCGGCAGAGCTGGTTGCTCGAACGGGTCTCGATGGTGGCGGCGCTCGAGCACTACACCGCGATCCTGGGCGAATGGATTCTGGACACCCCTCAGCACGATGCCCTGGGCACCGATCCGGTGATGCTGGACTTGCTGCGCTGGCACGGCGCCGAGGAGGTCGAGCACAAGGCCGTCGCGTTCGACACCATGAAGCACCTGCGCGCCGGGTATTGGCGGCAGGTGCGCACCCAGCTGCTCGTGACGCCCGCGTTGCTGTGGCTGTTCATCCGCGGCGTGCGGTTCATGTATTCGGTCGACCCGTACCTGCCACCGGGGACCAAACCGCGCTGGCGCGACTACTTCCGCGCGGCCCGAAGGGGCTTGGTGCCCGGGCCATTCCAGTTCCTGCGGGTCATCGGCGCCTACTACACGCCGAGTTTCCATCCGTCCCAGCTGGGCGGGGTGGGTCGCGCGGTCGACTATTTGGCCCGCTCACCCGCCGCCCGCGCGTCGCACTGAACACGGGAGCGTTCGGGATGACTCAGTCCAGCACAGTGATCGCCTCAGACGGGGTTTCGCTGGCCGTCCACGCCTACACGGAGATCGACCCACGGCGGCCCACCGTTCTGGCGATCCACGGCTACCCGGACAACCACCACGTGTGGGACGGTGTCGCAGGCGAACTCGCCGGCCGGTTCAACGTCGTGGCGTATGACGTGCGCGGGTCTGGCGACTCCTCCAAACCGGCACGGCGAACGGATTATGTTCTGCCGCAGCTGGTTTCCGATGTCGGCGCGGTGATCGACAGCCTCGGGGTTGGCCAGGTCCACCTGTTGGCCCACGACTGGGGTTCGATCCAGGGCTGGGCGGCGGTCACCGACGATACGGTGATGGCCAAGGTCGCCTCGTTCACGTCGATCTCCGGGCCGCACCTGAACTATGCCGGCAGGTTCCTACGGTCCCCGCGCACACCGCGCGCCGTCTTCGACGTCGTCAAGCAGGCCCTCGCGTCGTCGTACATCTGGTTCTTCCTGTGCCCGGTTGTGCCGGAGCTGGCAATCCGCTCGCGCGCCACGGGGAAAGTCTTTGCCGCGGTGGAACGTATCGGCCGCAGCCGCGGCAGCGACCGGCAGCGGGCGGCGGCGACCCGGTCGATCGACGACTACCTCAACGGCCTCAACCTGTACCGGGCGAACATGCCGGCGCCGTTCTTCGTGCCCGTGAAGCAGTTGCCGCAGACACGGGTGCCGGTGCAGGTGCTCGTCGCCCGGCGGGATTATTTCGTATCGCCCGCCCTGCAACGGTTTACCGGCTCCATTCCGGACGGCGGCAGGATCGTCCCGATCGAGGGTGGCCATTGGGTGGTCACCTCGCATCCCGACGTCATCGCCGGATTCACCGGCGAGTGGGTCAACCTGACATCGGAGCCCGCGGGCCGTCACGGCATGGGGCAGGCGTGAGGATGGCTGTGACACGGGCTATTTGGGACAGCATTCCGGCCGACCTCTACGGCCGGCGCAAACGCGACCGGATGTACACCGCGTTGTACGGCGTCGGCACGCTGTTCGGCGGCATGGCGTCGGCGTCGCGGTGGACGCCTTCACGGGTCCAGCCCGTGCGGCGGACCACGACCGCGGTGATCACCAAACGTGAGGAGCCGGCGCCCGATGTGGTTGCGTTGACGCTGGCCGACCCGGACGGCGGATTGCTGCCATCCTGGACGCCCGGCGCGCACATCGATGTCCGGCTCCCGTCGGGACGCCGCCGGCAGTACTCGCTGTGTGGTGCGCCCGGGCGGCGCACCGACTATCGCATCGCCGTGCGCCGCATTCCCGACGGCGGCGGTGGTTCGATCGAAATGCACGACACCTTGCACGTGGGGGACTCGATCGAGTTCGAAGGCCCCCGCAACGCGTTTTATCTCGTCACCGACGAGCACGAGGTGTTGTTCGTGATCGGCGGCATCGGGGTCACGCCCATTCTGCCCATGATCCAGACCGCGCAGCAGCACGGAATCGATTGGCGCGCCGTGTATGCCGGGCGCAGCCGCGATTACATGCCGCTGCTCGACGAAGTGGTTGCGGTCGCGCCGGACCGCGTCACAGTCTGGGCCGACGACGAGCGCGGCCGGATCCCCACCGCGGCGGACCTGCTCGCCGACGCCGGCCCAACCACCGCCGTCTACGTGTGTGGCCCGACCGCGCTGCTCGAATCGGTGCGCATCGCGCGCGACGAACACGCGAACGCGCCGTTGCACTACGAACGTTTCGGACCGCCGCCGGTGATCGACGGCGTCCCGTTCGAACTGGAACTCGCGCGTTCGCAGCGGGTGCTCACCGTGCCGTCCAACCGGTCGGCGCTGGACGTGATGCTCGACCGCGACTCGACGACGGCCTACTCCTGCCAGCAGGGCTTCTGCGGCACCTGCAAGGTGAAAGTCCTTGCCGGACAGGTTGATCGACGGGGGAGCGCCGCCGAGGGCGACGACGAGATGCTGGTCTGCGTGTCCCGGGCCAAAAACGGGCGCGTGGTCATCGACGCCTGAGCGTTTCGAATCGCCTACATGGGGCCGGGAAGCTCTCCCAGGCTGGAAAGTTCGGCATGCACGGGTCCGATGGCGGCCTGGTATTGCTCGTCGGTGATGGTCTTGGCGTAGTAGCGGCTCATGCGGAGCTGGTATTGCTGGTCCCGGAGTTGGCGGATCCGATCGAGCCTGGCGGCGTCCGCCGCGCCGAATTTGAGCTGCTCGACGCTGATGTGGCCGGCCATGACCTGTTCGATGGGCGAGAGCCGGTAGCCGCAATGGGCGAGCAGCTCCAAGTAGACCTTGTGGGATGGCTGCTCTCCTGCCCGCCACGTGCCGCGCTGGGTTCCCCATTCGAAGGCGGCCAGCACCATCGCGAGCGTCACGACGAGGGGGCGCGCGTCGGCGTTGGCCGCTGCCGCCAAGTCCTCATCGCGGGAGGCGTCGACGCCGAGAAGCTCTGCGGCTATTGACATGCTGGCCGGGCAGTGCAATTCGGTCAGGTAGTGGAAGTTGCGGGCGATGAAGATGTCGATCCATGGCGGCGGCGCCGCAAGGAGATTGGCCCGAACCCAGTCGCGGCGCGCCCCGGCGACGCTCCGCGCGAGTCGGTCCAGCTCGCGCATCAGCACCCAGTCGCGTTTGGCGTCGGCGGCGGCCTCGGATTCCAGCTTGGTGGGCCGGCATCCGGTGAACGTGGAACTTCCCTCAACCTCGTCGAGGCTTAAGGGTCGAGCTTCGTCAAAAGTCAGGTAGGACACATAGACGCCCAATTCCGGCGACCCCACGCGTTTTGTCAAATCGCTCATGGTCGTCTTTCCAGGCAACAACCTGCAGATGTGATCCCGCTGCCTGAGGTCGTCCCGGCTATAGATGAGGCCGATTTCCCGGTGGCGCGATCGGTCGTCGTTGTCCAGATACACGCACCACCCGGCCGGCCCGGCGATTCCCGGTACGTAGTGGGAAGAAATCTCGACCAGCAGGTCATCGATGGTGGCCGAGGCGGGATAGACCCAGAACTCGCGATGGGAGTCGACGTCGTCGCCCATGGCGACCGAGGCGCGGTCGACGGTCACCTTCACCGTGTCAGACATGTGCAGCCCTACCTAGCTTGACCCTGGGGCTACAAAGTATCGGAATGCGTTGGCGTTCGGTATTCGATTGCGCGCCGCTGCGTCATGCTTGAGCGATGCCGAAGAAACCGCTACGCCCGCCGGCGCCGCCGGAATCCGGTCCAAACCGTCCGCTGCTGGGGACGTGGCAAGCGGCCGGGCTGAGCATGGCCGTGATCGCGTCCGCGGCGGCGGATGGGCTGGGCGCGCTGCTCGGGGCGGTGACCGTGATTCCGGTGATCTATGCCTTGACGCGGCTGCGCGCCTACGCCCCGCACGCGCGCAGTACCGCCGAGTTGATCGGCGCCACGCTGGGACCCCGGGCGGGTTTCGCGGCGGGCGCCATTCAGCTGCTTGCCTATCTCGCGTTGGCGGCTAAGTTCGCGGTCGCGCTCGGAGCGGTTGTGCTGGTGGACTTTTCCTCCGGTGACGACCCCGCCAAGGTTGTTCTGTCGCTGCCGGCTTGCGCACTGGTGGCCGCGCTCGCCGTCGGTGCCGTCGTCTGCTGGGTGACGACTCGGGTCGTCGCCTCGGTGGTGACGCTGCTCGTGGTCGCGGGTTTGCTCGTCTACGTCTACCTTGCGGTGGCGGTCACCGCCCGCGTCGCCGCGGGCAGTGACGCGGTCGTCATCGGAACGGCCGCAACCCCGAGCCAGCTGTCCGGCCAGCTCGTCGGCTTCGGTCTGGGGATGGTGGGCGTCGAACTCGTCACGGCCCGCGCCGCGCGCATCGCCCGGCCGGGCCGATCGATGTCGCTCGCGGTCGCGGTGGTGATCTGCGCGGCGGTCATCTTGTGGGTGGGCGACCACCAGGGCGTCGCGGGGCCGTGGCGGTGGAACGCCAAGTTTCTGACCGAGGCTGTTCCGGAGTTCTACGCCGACGCAGGCTGGACGTGGATGGCCGTCGCGGGCGTCGCGTTGACGGCGGCGGCCGCGTTGGCTTCGGGGTGGGCGGCGGTGCGCGTCGCCGCCGGGCTGGCGGCCGCTCGTGAGGCAACGCCGAATACCGGCCTGCGAGTGGCGGTGGTAGGGCTTGTCGCGGCGATGGCGGCCGTCCTTTCGGCGCACGGGATGCGCGGGATCGCCACGGTCGTTTTCGGCGCGGCGGCCCTGTTGCTCATTTTGTTGTATGTGTTTGCCACAGAGGCAAATTCACGCATCCCCGGTGACAGCCTCGTGGCGTGGTGGGTGCGGCTGATCGTGCCCGCCCTCGCCGTGGTGTTGGTGGTCAAACCGGTCGTGGATGCCCACTTCGCCGTGGTGGAGGTGGCGACGGTGATCGCCACGATGCTCGGGGCGTGCGCCGCGAGTGTTGCGGCGTCGCTGTCGAGGGCACCCCGAGTCGTCGCCAAATCTGAGTAGTCTTACGGATCCCCGCCAAGGGTGCGCCGTCGCAGGCTTATTGGCATGACCGTTCCCAACAGCATGTCAAAAACCACCGCCGCCTTCTTCGTTCAGGCCGCCGTCGCCTTCGCGATCAGCTTTCTCACCGCGCTGGCCGGGATTTACTTTCTTCCCCTTGATGCGTGGCAGCGACTGTTCCTCGGCATCACCTTCCTCTTTTTGGTGTCGAGCGCGTTCACGCTGGCCAAGGTCATTCGCGACCAGCAGGAAGCCGCAACCGTGCGGGTCCGACTCGACGAAGCCCGCATCGAGAGGCTGCTGGCCGACTACGACCCACTCAACACCGCGAGCTGAGTAGTACTACTCAGCCCCAACGCGTAGAACCGCTCAGGCTCACAGCCGCGCGGTCGGCAATGCTTCTCTCATCGCACGACTTCGGCTCCGCCGCAACGCTTTCATCCCGATTCACAGAAGGACACCCATGTCAACTCTCGCCAGATTTCCCGACGTCGCCGAGGTGGCCGCGCGCACGCCGGCCGACCGTGATCGCGTCCTGGACGTCATCCGCATCACCTCCCTGATCGGTGTGGTGCTCGGCCATACCGTGATGGCCATCAGCGTCATCGAAAACCATGTCCTGATCTGGGACAACCTGCTCACCACCTCGATGCTGTTCCAGGCGGCGACCTGGCTGCTTCAGATCATGCCGCTGTTCTTCTTCGCCGGCGCCGCGGCCTGCCTGTCCTCCTGGTCCCCGGGCACCAACTGGGGAGACTGGCTGATGAAACGCTGCACCAGGCTGTTCCGGCCGGTGTTCTACTACCTGGCATTCTGGGCGGTCGCGCTGACCGTGCTGTATCGGGCTCTGCCCCAACACATTTACGGGCCGATTGCCGGCGTCAGCACGCAGCTGCTGTGGTTCCTGGGCGCCTACGTCCTGGTGCTGGCCGCCATGCCGATGCTGTATCGCATCACCACGGCGCGGCGCCTCGCCGCGGGCGTGGCAGCGGTCTACGGGGCGATCGCGCTGATCGACGTCATAAGGCTGCATTCGCCGGCGATGATGCCGCTGGGCTACCTCAACTTGTGCGTCTGGCTCATTCCGGCCATGTTCGGCGTCGCCTACCGCCGCCGGCTGCTCGACGGCCGCGCCGCGCTAACCGTGGCCGGCGTCTTCTTCGCCGTGGACATCGCACTGGTGCGCTGGGGGCCGTACCAGATCAGCATGGTCGGCACCGGGGATCACCACCTTTCCAACACCAGCCCGCCGTCGTTGCTCTTGGCCGGGCACGCAATCATCTTGAGCGCCTTGGCCATCGCGGCCGCACCGGCGATCGCGCGCTGGGCGCAGCGACCGCGGGTGTGGTGGTGGACCGCGATCGGCAACTCCGGAGCAATGACCCTCTACCTGTGGCACATGCCGGTGCTGCTGGGCGTGCACCTGCTCTTCGATTACCTTGGCTCCCCGCGGTTTCCGGGCCAGCCGGATTTCCTCGCCGTCAGCGTCGCGCAGGTGCTCATCGTGGTCCTCGCCGTGGCCGTGCTGTTCGTCGCGTTGCGGCCGCTCGAAAACAACCCGCTGGCCGGCTGGGACGGCGCCGGGACCGTCACCTCGCGCGGGCGGGGCGCGGTCGTCGGCGCGCTGCTGTGCGTGGCCGGTGTCGCGATCCTGGCCGCGATCAGGTGGGGCCTCAAGGACGACGGGCTGGTGTGCATGGCCGTGGTCGTGGCCGCACTCGTCGCCGCGCGGGCGGTGGCCCACGAGACCGGCGGGGCACCCCGCTAACAGCGGGTCACGGTTCGGAGTCCAGGCCATGCTCGATCGCGTAGCGCGCCAATTCCACCCGGTTCGCGACCTGAAGCTTACGGAATGTCGCCTGCACATGGTTTTCGACCGTGCGGTGGCTCAACGACAGCTTCATGGCGATCTGCTTGGCGGACAGCCCTTTTGCGACGTACCGCAACACCTCTGTCTCGCGTTCGGTCAGGCTGGGACGGGCGGGGCCGTCGTCCTTGCTCTGCGCGATGCGCCGGTATTCACCCAGCACCAGTCCGGCCAGCCCCGGGGTGAACACGGCCCGGCCCGCGGCCGTCGCCGTCACAGCCTGTGCCAGTTCGGATTTCGAGGCGCTCTTGACCAGGTATCCCGTCGCACCGGCTTTGACGGCTTCCAAGACGTCCTCACGTTCGTCGGAGGCCGACAGCACCAGCACCCGCGTCGACGGCGACGCCGCGAGCACCGCCGCGGTGGCCTGTGCGCCGTTCCCGTCGGGCAGCTGCATATCCATCACCACCACGTCGGGTTTGACCACGGCCGCCCGCCGCCCCGCGGCGGCCACCCCGTCGGCCGTGGCCACCACGGTGAATCCGCCCTCGGCCAGGTCGCGCGCGACCGCATCACGCCAGATCGGATGGTCGTCGACCACCATCACCGTCGCCGGCGCCGCATCCTCAGCCACGACGTCCCTCCCCGCGGGGCACGCACAACTCCCACTCGGTGCCCTCGCCGGGGCCGCTGCGCAGTTGCGCGGTGCCGCCGAGCGACGCCAGCCGCCCGACGATCGATTGGGAGACGCCCAGGCGTCCCTGACGCGCCGCCTCCTCGAGTCGACCGGCCGCAATGCCCACGCCGTCGTCGCGGACACTGACCACGACGGAATCGCCGAGGTCCTCCACGAGTACGTACGCGCGTGCCTCCGGTCCCGCATGGGCACCGACGTTGTCCAGGGCATTGCCCACCGCGGCGTCGAGCTCCGTCCCTATCCGGCGTCCCAACAACACCGGAGTCGCCGGCAGGCTGATCGACACCCGGTCGGACGCCCGGCATCGCAGCAGCGTGCGCAGATCCATCGTGGCGCCGTCGGCATCGGGATCGATATCGGTGCATGCCGCCCATCGACGCAGCGCTCGTTCTTGCTCGCTCGCCAGGTCGGCGAGTTCCGCTGTGGCGCCGCCGATTTCATGGCCCTTCTTGGCGACCAGCGCCAGCACCTGGATGGCGCCGTCGTGCACCTCGCGGGACAGCCGCTCGCGTTCCTGCACCGCGGCGCTCAACTGGGCGGCCCGTTGCAGTTCGGCGTGCGCGCGGCGCGCGGTCTGCGCGGCCATGCCGATCGCCATGCCGATGGCCAGCTCGATGATGACGGTGGCGTTGTGCCCCAGGTTGAGGGCGAGGTAGTCCTTGACGGCGAAATTGGTGGCCATCACCGCCAGGCCCGTCAGCATCCCGCCACCGGGGCCGAACTGGATCGCGGCGGAAATCGTGGGATTGCTCGCCCACAATGTCGTCGGCCAGGTCTGGTTCTCGGCCGCCCAGTGCGGCGTCGCGACGACGGTGTTCGACCACATGAGCAACACCGCGATCGCGATCTCGGCCAGCACCCATGACGGTCGTCGCCCGAACCCCCGCAGGTAGGCGACGGCGCACGCCGCGCTCCAGCCGATCAGCACAGTGAACAGGACCCAACCGAGCGCGGGCCGGCGCAGATCGGGATTGATCGCGATTTGAAACCCGGCGGCATACACGCAACTCAGCAACCGAAAAACCTGCGCCGCGCGCCACAGCGGCGTCGTGGGATCGGGGCCGTGATTCGCCATCGTGGTCAGCATAAATGCGGACGGTCCCCAGCGGGTCGCCCACGCCGAAAAGACGTGGGCTGCAGTGCCTTACCCGCGGTCGTCGGCGGGACGGACGCGCTGGTGCGCCGTCAGGAGCAAATGGTCGAATTCCGACTGGGTATTGAGCGGCAAGCCCGCGCCGCGGAAGTCCTCGGCGATCTGCTCGGCGAGCGTGCGCAGCTTGACATTCGCCTCCTGCGAGAGCCATCGGAGCAACTCGAAGGCCGCGCTGTCGCTGAGGCCGTAGATCAGCATCAGCATGCCCTTGGCGCGTTCGATGCCCGCCCGATTCTCGCTGATCTGAGCGAGTTTCGCGCTGACCGCGTCCTCGTGCACCTGCCCGTTCGATGCGGAGACGTCGATGTAGAACCCGTGCGTCCCGATCACGTCGCCGTCGTCGTTGTAGAGCCGATCGCCGACCACGACGACGTGGCGTACGTTTCCGCCGGTGTCGATGATCCGGTGCCGGGTGCTGAACGCCTGGCGGGTGTTCACGATCTGATCGATGGTGGCCGCGACCTGCCCGCGGTCATCGGGGTGTTTGTGCGAGAGCACCAAATCGGTGGTGGGCACGACGGTGCCCGGCTCGTAGCCGTGCATCCGCTGCACCTGTTCCGACCATTCCCACCGCTGATCGGTGAAGTGGAACCGAAACCAGCCCGCGGGTTGCGCGTTGCCGCCGGACAACGCCTGCTCGACGCTGGCCGTTTCGCCGTTGAGTTCCCATGTCGATTCCACCGTGGCTCCTCTCTGACTGCCGTGGCGGGCGGCGGCCGCGAGGCCGGCACGCGAGCGCGTGCGCCTGCGGCCGCCGCCCGGTCCGCCGCTCGGTCAGGCGTTGATGACCTCGCGCTGGGTGGCGCCCTCTGCGACGGCGCGGTGCCCGTCGCCGCGGCCGACGGCGATCTTGCGGGGCTTGGCCTTCTCGGCCACCGGGATGTGCAGACTCAGGACACCTTCGGAATAGGAGGCCTGGATCTTGTCGGTGTCGAGGTTTTCGCCGAGCACCAGCTGGCGGCTGAACACGCCGCGCGGGCGCTCGGTGGCCAGCATCTCGCGGTTGGGGTCGAGGGCCGGGCGTTCGGCGCGCACGGTCACGACATTGCGCTCGATGTCGATGTCCAGCGAGTCGGCATCGATGCCGGGCAGGTCGAACTCGACGACGAACTCCTCGCCCTGGCGCCAGGCGTCCATCGGCATCACTGCAGGCCGGGCGGCCGTGCCGAGGACCTGGTGGGCAAAGCGGTCGAGCTCACGGAAGGGATCTGAACGCATCAGCATGGTTGTCACCTCTCACTCCGATCTACGCGGTGGTCCGACAAATTTCCTGTGTCTGACGACATAGATTCGGTATAGCATTGTCGACATATTCATGCAAGTGTGCTAAACAGATTTTTTGAGTGAATCAGCTGAGGGGATGTGCGATGGTCGAACATCGCGGCGAGGCCGGGGCTCCGGCGTCCGGCCACGGCGTGTACGGAATCTCGGTGGCCGCCGAACTGTCCGGGATTCCGGTGCAATCGTTGCGGCTCTACGAACGCTACGGGCTGCTCACGCCCGCGAGAAGTCAAGGGGGAACGCGCCGTTACAGCGCCGACGACCTCGCGCGGCTCCGCCGCATCAGCGGTCTGGTCGAGGCCGGCGTCAACCTGGCCGGCATCGCTCGCATCCTCGAACTCGAAGACGACAACGAGACGTTGGCGGCCGCCAACACCGACCTGCGGTCCACCAACCGCACGTTGCGAGAAGCGGCGAAGGGGGCCAAGCCCGCCGAGTCCCGGGACCGGGAGGGCACGCGGCGGTGAGCTGATCGCCGATTGCGCCGGGCGGCGCCGGGTACTCGACCCCCTATGCCTTCAAGGAGAAGCGATGGGTGAGTTGACGGAAACCGGCGCCCAGGTGGTGGACGGTGCACGCAAGGAGGCGGACGCCTACCGCGGCGACAATCCCCGCCCGCTGGGGGGCTACCTGGCGGTGTTGGTGGTCTACGGCCTCGTCGTGACGGCGGCGGTGGTCGCCGCCGTGGTCAGCGGGCGCACGTTGCCGTCGCGCTGGCGGATTCAGGACCTGATCATCCTCACGCTGGGCACCCACAAGCTCTCGCGAACGTTGACCAAAGACGCGGTGACCAGTCCGCTGCGCGCCCCGTTCACGCATTACGCGGGCACCGGCGGCCCGGCCGAGGTCCAGGAAGAGGTCCGCGAGCACAGCGAGCTTCGGCACAGCCTGGGCGAGTTGTTGACCTGTCCGTTCTGCCTGGACATGTGGGTCGCCACCGGATTCGCCATCGGTCTGGTGTTCGTACCCCGGTTCACCCGGCTGATCGCGGGCGTCTTCAGCGCGTTGGCCGGGGCGGATTTCCTTCAGCTCGCCTACGCGATGGCCCAGCAGTCCGCCGAAGGCTGACGATCAGCTGGTCTTGGGCATCGGGATGCCCTCGCTGGCCGTGAATTGCGCGTCGTCCTCGGAGGACAACCCGATGGAGACGACGGAGCGGTTGAACAGCACGTCGGTCAGGTAGGCCAGCGAGACCGCCCATCGGTTGACGCCGCGCGGAATCGCGTACAGGTGGTAGGACCTCGTGACGAGTTTGGCCGGCAGCCCGGACAAGTGGATGTTCAGCGGGTTGGCCACCGCGTAGCGGGGCCCGAGATCGACCACCAGACCCAGGTTGCGGTGCTTGTATTGCTTGGGGCTGCCGTAACCGAGGCTGGCGGCGACGTTGCGGGCCAGCACCTTGCCCTGCCGGGTGGCGTGCTGGGCGGTCGGCGGCGTGATCTGGCCGGGCTGGGTGAGGTCGGGAACCGCGGCCGCATCGCCGGCGGCGAACACCTCCGGGTGACCGGGCACCTGCAGATCGGGCTGCACCGTGATTCGGCCTTTCTCGGTCGGCAGCCCCAGGTCTTGGATCAGCGGGGCGCCGGTCACCCCCGTCACCCAGGCGATCGTGTGCGTGTCGATGCGCGAATCGTCGCTCAGCACAACGTGATCGGCGTGCGCTTGCTTGAGCGTGACGCCGAGCCGGACGTCGATGCCGCGCTTGCGCAACACTTTCATCGCGGCCTCGCCGAGCTTCTTGCCCACCTCGGGCATCACCTGCTCCGCCAGGTCCAGGAGCAGGAATCGCACTTCGGCGGGGTTGAAGCCCATCTGTTTGGCCGCCGCGTCGGCCAGCGCCCGCAGCTGCGCCACCAACTCGGTGCCCGAGTAGGACGCGCCGACCACTACCACGGTGCGCCGGGCGGCGGCCACCTGCGGATCGTCCTCGATGTTGGCCAGCTCCAGCTGCTCGACGAAGTGGTCGCGCAGGTAGAGCGCCTCGGCGGTGGTCTTCAACCCGCGCGCATGCCTCGCGAGGCCCGGGACGTCGAACAACCGCGTCACCGACCCCGGGGTGAGCACCAGCCGGTCCCAGGACATGGAATGGCTGCGTTCCTCGGGATCGCAATACGTCAGCGTCTGTTGCGCGAAGTCCACCCCGTCGACGCGGCCGCGCACCGCGTGCACGCCCCGCAACGAATTAGCCAGTGGGACAGCGACAAACCGGGCGTCGACCACCCCGCCCGCCACGTCGGGCAGCAACGGTGTGTACAGCATGTAGTCGACCGGAGAAATGATCGTGATGTCCACGGGCGCGTGCCGCCGGCGCAGAATCCGGGCCAGACGGCGGGCGCAGGTGAATCCGGTGAAGCCGCTTCCCACGATCACAATGGAGGTCACCGACCCGAGTGTAGGCGGACTTCGGTGGTGAAGAGTGTCCCGCGCCGCCCCCGCGACCGACGACGTCTTGAAAACGACTGTTCGACAAGGGAATCCAAGGGGACAGGCCGGGCAAAACGGCCCAGGGCGTCCTCCCGCTCGGATGCCGCCGCCTACGCTGTTGTCCTGGCGTTTCGTTATCGTGCCTTGCGCTTCGTTGTATGGCTCATAGACTTCTGGTGAGCGTTGGTATGCGCGGCTTTGCGATGCCATCGCGACGCCTATCAGGAAGGGCTCTGCGGGCCACGAACGGTTCCGGGGGTGATGTGATGCGAGACGGCAGCGCCACGATTGCCAATCATTTGGTGGAGCTGGTGGCCAATCTGGAGCGTGAACATAGCGGCACCGCGGCCGGCCTGCACGAACTGCTCGACGACGGGGTCCAGCACGTCACCGGCGCCCAGTACGCGGGGATCACCCTGGCCGAGAAGGGCGCGTCGGTCAGCAGTGTGGTCGCCACGCATCGCTACCCGATGGTGCTGGACGCCATCCAGGACACCTCCGGCGAGGGGCCTTGCCTGGCCGCGGCCTGGGAGCACCACATCATGCAGATCACGGACCTGAGCGCCGAACGGCGCTGGTTGCGCTACCGCCGCATGGCGCTCGAGCAGACCCCGATCCGCTCCATCCTGTCGTTCGAGTTGTTCATCGACGGCGGCAGCATGGCGGCGCTGAATTTCTATGCCGACCACCCGCACGCGTTCAGCGAGGAGTCGGTGGAGATCGGCACGGTGTTCGCCACGCACATTGCCCTCGCGTGGTCGATGATGCGCCGCAACGATCAGTTCCGCAGCGCCCTGGCCTCGCGCGACATCATCGGGCAGGCGAAGGGGGTCATCATGGAGCGCTTCGGTATCGACGCCGTTCAGGCGTTCCAGTTGCTCACCCGGGTCTCGCAACAATCCAACATCAAGCTGATCGAGATCGCGCGGGCGCTGATCGAGAGCGAGCATCCGCTCAAGCACCGCGCGCACTGACCACGACGGGCGCCGGCGCCGTCGTTTCGTCGGGTGGCAGACGGGTATGCGCCCTTTCCATGAAGGCTGTCACGTGGCACGGCAAGCGCGATGTCAGGGTGGAGTCGGTGCCCGACCCGAAGATCGAGCAGCCCACCGATGCCATCGTCGAGGTGACATCGACCAACATCTGCGGGTCGGACCTGCACCTCTACGAGATCCTCGGGGCCTTCATGAAGCCGGGGGACATCCTCGGCCACGAACCGATGGGCATCGTGCGGGAGGTCGGCACCCAGACGGGCGACCTTCGGGTGGGGGACCGGGTCGTCATCCCCTTCCAAATCTCTTGCGGCAGTTGCTACATGTGCGGCCAGCAGCTCTACACCCAGTGCGAGACCACCCAGGTGCGCGACCAGGGCATGGGGGCGGCGCTGTTCGGCTATTCGGAGCTCTACGGCGAAGTCCCCGGCGGGCAAGCGGAGCTGCTGCGCGTCCCCCAGGCCCAGTTCACCCACATCAAAGTCCCTGTGGGACCGCCCGATTCGCGGTTCGTCTATCTGTCCGACGTGCTTCCCACCGCGTGGCAGGCGGTGGCTTACGCCGACATCCCGGAGGGCGGCACGGTCACCGTGCTCGGACTGGGCCCCATCGGGGACATGGCGGCCCGCATCGCCGATCACCTGGGTTACCGCGTCATCGCCGTCGACCTGGTCCCGGAGCGGCTGGGCCGCGCGGCGCAACGCGGCATTCACACCATCGATGTGGGCCGGCTCGACTCCTCGCTCGGTGACGCGATCCGTGACCTGACCGACGGGCGTGGATCCGACTCCGTGATCGAAGCGGTGGGCATGGAGGCGCACGGCTCGCCGACCGCCAAATTGGCGCAGCAGGCCACCGGGCTGTTGCCGGACGCGCTGGCCAAGCGGCTCATGCAAACCGCCGGCGTGGACCGGCTGTCCGCCCTGTACTCGGCCATCGACATCGTGCGGCGCGGCGGCACGATCTCGCTGATCGGCGTGTACGGCGGCATGGCGGACCCGCTGCCGATGCTCACCCTGTTCGACAAGCAGGTCACCCTGCGGATGGGGCAGGCCAACGTCAAGCGCTGGGTCGACGACATCATGCCGCTGCTGACCGACGACGACCCGCTCGGCGTCGACACGTTTGCCACCCACGTGCTTCCGCTCGATGAGGCGCCGCACGCGTACGAGATCTTCCAGAAGAAGCAGGACGGAGCGGTGAAGGTCATCCTCAATCCGTGATCGGCTATGCCACAAGGCTTTCCGTGTAGTGACGCCGCCCCGGCGAGCGGCCCGGGAGTTTGACCGGCGCTTTCGCCGGGTATTGGATGCGCCATGACTCCAGCAGAGGCCGCAGACGCCGGCGCCCCCACACCCACCGGCGAGGTGTGGCCCGGCAGGGCCTACCCCCTGGGCGCGACCTACGACGGCGCGGGCACCAATTTCGCGCTGTTCAGCGAGGTGGCCGAGCGGGTGGAGCTGTGCCTGTTCGACGCCGAGGGCACCGAGAGCCGCATCACCCTGCCCGAGGTCGACGGCTTCATCTGGCACGCCTACATCCCCAACATCGAACCCGGCCAGCGCTACGGCTACCGCGTGCACGGTCCGTACGACCCGCAGGCGGGGCACCGATGCAACCCGAACAAGCTGCTGGTGGATCCGTACTCCAAGGCCATCGACGGCTCGTTCGAGTGGAATCAATCGCTCTTCAGCTACAACTTCGGCGACCCCGACAGCCGCAACGACGACGACTCGGCGGCCAGCATGCCCAAGTCGGTCGTGATCAGCCCCTACTTCGACTGGGGAAACGACCGCCCACCGGACCGCCACTACGCCGACACCGTCATCTACGAGGCACACGTCAAGGGCCTGACCCAGACCCACCCGGACATCCCCGAACAGCTGCGCGGCACCTACGCCGCGGTGGCCCACCCGGTGATCATCGACCACCTCAAGGATCTCGGCATCACGGCCATCGAATTGATGCCGGTGCACCACTTCGCCAACGACTCCACGCTGGTCGACAAGGGCCTGTCCAACTACTGGGGCTACAACACGATCGGTTTCTTCGCGCCCGACTTCAAGTACTCCAGCGCGACCACACCGGGCGGCCAGGTGCAGGAGTTCAAGGCCATGGTGCGCTCGCTGCATGAAGCCGGCATCGAGGTCATCCTCGACGTGGTCTACAACCACACGGCCGAGGGAAACCACCTGGGGCCGACATTGTCGATGCGCGGCATCGACAACGCCGCCTACTACCGGCTGGTTGACGACGACAAGCAGTACTACATGGACTACACCGGCACGGGTAACAGCCTCAACGTCGGGCATCCGCACGCGCTGCAGCTCATCATGGATTCCCTGCGCTACTGGGTGACCGAGATGCACGTCGACGGCTTCCGCTTCGACCTGGCCTCGACGTTGGCCCGCGAGTTCTACGACGTCGACCGGCTGTCGACGTTTTTCGAACTCGTGCAACAGGATCCGACCGTCAGCCAGGTCAAGCTGATCGCCGAACCGTGGGACGTCGGGCCGGGCGGCTATCAGGTGGGCAACTTCCCGCCGCAGTGGACGGAATGGAACGGCAAGTACCGCGACACCGTCCGCGACTTCTGGCGCGGCGAGCCCGCCACCCTCGACGAATTCGCCTACCGGCTGTCCGGTTCCGCAGACCTCTACGAGCACACCGCGCGGCGACCGGTGGCGTCGATCAACTTCGTCATCGCCCACGACGGGTTCACGCTGCGGGACCTGGTGTCCTACAACGAGAAGCACAACGAGGCCAACGGCGAGGACAACAACGACGGCGAAAGCCACAACCGGTCCTGGAACTGCGGCGCCGAAGGCCCCACCGACGACGAGGCCGTCAAGGCGCTACGCGCCCGGCAGCAGCGCAACTTCCTGACCACCCTGCTGTTGTCGCAGGGCGTTCCGATGATCTGCCACGGCGACGAACTCGGCCGCACCCAGAACGGCAACAACAACGGCTACTGCCAGGACAACGAGCTCACCTGGATCGACTGGGCCAACGCCGACGCGGGCCTGCTGGAGTTCACCCGCACGGTGTCGGCGCTGCGTGCCGAGCATCCGGTGTTCCGGCGGCGCCGGTTCTTTTCCGGAAAGCCGGTGGGCCGCCGCGGCCAGGGCGGGCTGCCCGACATCGCCTGGTTCACTCCCGACGGCACGGAGATGAGCGACGAGGACTGGGGCGCGGGCTTCGCCAAGTCCGTCGCGGTGTTCCTCAACGGCCACGGCATCCCCGGCCGCGACGAGCGGGGCCAACGGGTGCTGGACGATTCGTTCCTGCTGTGCTTCAACGCCCACCACGAACCGATCGAATTCACCCTTCCGCCAAAGGAATTCGGTGCCGCCTGGCAGGTCGTGGTGTACACCGGGCCCGACGAGACCACCCCCGCCGACGAGGTGCCCGGCGGAGGCACCCTCAACGTGGAAGCCCACACCGCCGTGGTGCTGCAGGGACTCCCGTCGAGCTAGTCCCCGACGACCGCCCCGTTCCCCCGATCGGGTGAATCGCTCTCGCCGACAAGCCACATCGGCTAATTTTTTCGGCGGCGGCATTGATGCTGCGCGCCGAGCGCCGGGAACGAGAGGGACAGCCGATGGACAGGCCCGGTCCTGACGCGCGACTGGAATCGGCGATGAACACCTCCGGGCGGGCCGCCGCGCTGTTGGTGCTCGTGGTCGCAGCGCTGACGTGGGTGGGCTGGACGGCCGGCATCGAGCGCTTGACGCGGATCTATCCGACCTGGCCGCAGATGATGCCGTGGACCGCGCTGTGGCTGGCCGCGCTGGGCGCGGCGATCCTGCTGCAATGGGGGAGTCCCTCGCGCGAGCGCCGATGGGCCGGACGGTGTTTGGCCGCGGCCGCGGCCGCCTTCGCCGTCCTCGTGCTCGCGGAGTACGCGAGCCTCGGCTCGTTCACCGTGGACAGGATCTGGTTCGGTGAGGCCGTCGGCATGCGCGAGTGGTCGTGGCCGGGGCGCCCGAGCGTTCAGACCGCGTTGTCGGCCCTGCCGTTGGCGACCGCCGTCGCGCTGATCCGGGTGGATCGGTGCACCCGCGCGGTCTGGCCGCTGTGCCTGGCGGCGAGCGCTGCCATCCCGTTCGTCACGGCCGGGGCCTACCTGTTCGACGCGCTGGCGCTGGTGGGGGTCTCGCCGTCAAAGGGCCAGGCGTTCCTGACGGCAGCGGCCCTGTTGCTGCTCGTCGCGGCCACGTCGCTGGCGCGCGTTGACCGGTTTCCGCTCGCGTGGCTGCTCGCGCGGCCCGACCGGTCCTCGCTGGTCCGGTTGCTCGCGATCCTGGCCGGCTTTCCGCTCGTCGTGGCCGTGGTGAGGCCGATCTTTTTGGAGCTCGGCCCGGACGCCAACGCGCAGTGGACCTTCTCGATCCTGCTGGGAACCGCGGTCGTCGGCGCAGTGACCTTCTACTTCAGCCAGCGCGAGCAGCACCTGCTGATCGCCAAGGAGCTGGCCAGCAAGCAACGCGCCGAGGCCGAGACGCGATATCGCATCCTCGCGGACAACGCCGTCGACATCATCGTGCACTTTCGCGGCGGCGGGGTCGCGTGGATCTCCCCGTCCGTGGAACCCGCGCTGGGCGGCCCGCTGTCGAGGTGGACCGGCACGGATTTCGCCCGCCGCATCCACCCCGAGGACCGCGACAAACTCCAAACCGCCCTGCGCCGCATCGCGGGGGGCGAACAGGTGCTCCAACGCTTCCGGGTGTGTTCCCTCGACGGCGAATACCACTGGGTCGACGGTCATGGGAAGCCTTACACCGATGCCCAGGGCAACACCGATGGGCTCATCGCGGCGTTGCGGGTGGTCGACGATCAGGTCGAGGCCGAACAACAATTGGAACGGTTGGCACGGTTCGACACCCTCACCGGCCTGGTGAACCGGGCCGAGGCCCTGGCCCGCCTGGACGCCGCGCTGCGGCAACCGCGGCCTCCCGAAACGCATGTGGGCGTGCTGTTCTGCGACGTTGACCACTTCAAGGCGATCAACGACCGGTGGGGACACGGGACGGGCGACGTCGTGCTGGCGACCGTCGCGGCGCGGATCCGGGCGAGCGTCCGCCGCGAGGACACCGTGGGGCGCACGGGCGGGGACGAAATGCTGATCCTGTTGCCCGGCGTCCGCAGCGCCGACGAGCTCGCCCAGATCGCCGAGAAGATTCGCCGGCGCGTCGCCGAACCCATCCACGTTTCCGGCAACACGATAGGCGCGACCTTGAGCATCGGTGCCACGCTCGCCCTTCCCGCCGAGTCCGTCGACGCGGTCACCGCGCGCGCGGATGAGGCCATGTACCGGGCCAAGTCGGGCGACCGGAACGCCGTCGTGGCGACTTAAGTAGCGAGTGATCGCCAACGGACGAGTCGCATCCGGTAGGTTTCTGGCGACAGCGTCTCGCGTTACAAGAGAGGGCGAATATGTCAAGGACAGTGGTGGTCGGCGCCTCGAGTGGGCTGGGGCGTTGCATCGGGGTCGGTCTCGCGCAGCGCGGCGATCAGGTCGCGTTGCTTGCCCGGCGTCTGCAGCGCATCGAGGCCGCGGCCAAGGAGGCCGGCCCGAACGCGACCGCCATCGAATGCGACGTCACCGACGAGGCGTCCTGCCGGGCGGCGATCGGTCGGGCCGTCGAAGCCCTCGGCGGGATCGACAACCTCGTCTACACACCCGCCGTCGGGCCGCTCGTGCGCATGGTGGACACCGACGCCGACACGTGGCGGCGCATCTTCGACACCAATGTGATCGGCGCATCGTTGGTGACGGCCGCGGCGATGCCGCACTTGACCGCGTCGGCCGGCAAGGCGGTGTACCTGTCCTCCGATGCGGGCACCTTCGGACCGCCGTGGCCGGGCCTGGGCGCGTACGGCGTCAGCAAGGCCGCCCTGGAACGGCTCGTGGAGGCGTGGCGGGCCGAACACTCCGACGTCGGCTTCACCAACCTGATCGTCGGGGAGTGCGCGGGCGGCGAGGGCGACGCGGCAACCGGAATGAACGCCGACTGGGATATGGACCTCGCCATGAAGGCGGTTCCGCTGTGGTCGTCGCGCGGCTGCATGCCCGGCAAATTGATGCCGGTTGACGACCTGATCGACGTCGTGCACACCATCCTGCGCACCAACGCCTCGACGTCGATGCCGCTCGTGGTCGCGCGCGGCGCGCCGGCCAGCCCGGCCGCGTTCGCCGAGGCCAACCAGTCCTAGCGCCGGCCGAGCTTCTCGCGCGCGAGGTCGGTGAGGAAGCGCGCCGCCGACGTCGGCCGGAACGCCAGCGCCGCCTCGGTGAGCGCGTCACGGGATTCGGTCGGCAGCTCGATGTCGGCGGCCGCGACGTTGAACTCGAGCTGCTCGACGCTGGACGCGCCGGGGATGGCCACCACGCCCGGGTAGCTGATCAACCAGGCCAGCGCCACCTGTGCCGGCTTGGCGCCGAGTTGCGTTGCGACGTCGCGCAACAACTGCAGCAGCGGCTCGACGCGGCGCAGGTTCTCGGTGCCGAACAACGAGTTCATCGCGCGAACGCCGCCGGGGCGGTTGTCGACGCCGTACTTGCCGCCCAGCAGTCCCTGCTCCAGTGGGCTGTAGGCGATCACGATGCGGTTCTCCCGTTCGGCGAAAGGCACCAGGTTCTTGAGCGCCTTCGGATAGGCGAGCGAGAAATGCACCTGGTTGCTGATCACCGGCCCGCCCAGCGCGGTATCGGCCTTCTGCCATCGCTGCAGCGAATAGTTCGAGACGCCCGCCGCGCCGATCGTCCCGCGGTCCAGCAGGTCCCGCATCCCCGGCATGATCACCGAGTCCGGCACCACCGGGTTGGGCTGGTGGATCTGGTACAGCGGGATGCGGTCCAGTCCCAGCCGCCGGGCGCTGGCTCGCGCGCGTTGCCTGACGACGGCGGGGAAGGGAGCGACCGGCATGATCTTGCTGGCCACCGCCACCTCGGCGCGTTCGTCGCCGAGCGCCTCGCCCAGGATCCGCTCGCTCTTGCCCAACCCGTAGACCTCGGCGGTGTCGAACAGCGTCACCCCCAGGGCTCGGGCGCGCCGCACGATGTCGCCCGCGGCGCCGGCGGCGTAGCTGTCGCCATAACCCCATTCGCGCGAGCCGAACTGCCAGGTGCCCAAGCCGATCCGGCTGACCCGTCCGACCCCGTCGACGTCGACGTATTTCATCCGGTCAGCCTAGTGGCGATCGCAAGCGCGGCGGAGCCGGGCGCGGCGGGTCGCCACGCGTGAACAGTTGACCTTGCCTGCCGCTCAGCCCGGGATCTTGCCGAGGATGTAGTTGGCGATGGTGACCGCGGCCAGCCGCGGGCGCTCGCTGTCCGTGGTGCCGCTGGCCGACACGTTCAGGTCGAGGACGACGTTGGCCTTGGCCGCGACCGCTCGCGCCGAGCGCACCTGTATTCCCTTGGGCGTCAAGTCCAATGTGGTGATGCCGTTGCCGGCGTCGGCGGGAGCGCTCACCGCCATCTTGATCGGCTGCCCACCCGAAGCCGTCACGGTGACGGTCGAGCCGCCGCACTGGCGCCATCCGGACAGCAGCGTGTCCAGTTGGGACTGCGCCCCGGCCGGATCGCGGAAAGCCGCCACGCCCTGGATGACTTGGATCGACTTGAACATGCTGCGCGTGTCGGTGAATTCGCCGGCGTGATACCCGGTGAAGGAGCCCGGGGTGTAGGCGTCCGGGCTGCCCGCGGCGATGCTTCCCCAGCATTCCGGGCGGTCGATGCTGCCGTCCTGCGCCGAGCGGCCGGGGCTGTTCCACGTCGGACCGACCTCGAGGTTCGCGTCGGAGGTGATGTTCCGCAGCGCGTCCAATCCGGGCAGCAGCGTGGTGATCGTGTCCGGTGGGACGGTCGGGGGCGGCGGTCCGGCCGACGTGGTCGCGTCGTGGGCCGTCCGGTGCGACGACGTGGACCCGCCCAGCGTCGCCCATCCGGCCAGCGCGACGACCGCCAACAGGATGAACACGTACGACAGCGTCACCCCGACCAGGGCGCGGTCGCGGCCGAGTTCGCCGGTGCGCCGGATCCGCGCCAACCCGAGGTGCCCCAGAACCGCTCCGGCGGGAGCGAACACGAACGCGAACACCAGTGACAGCGTCGCGAGGGTGTTGACGGCCGGGCGGTACGGCGGGGGTGCGGGCGGCGGCGGGATCCCGGGCGGTTCCGCCGGCGGTTCGATCGGCTCCATCGGCTCGATCGGGGGGACCCGGCCGAGTGGGTCGTAACTCAGCGGGTTCTGCCAATACGGGTCCTGGGGGTTGGTCACGCCGTGCCTCCTTCGCGGCCGAACCTGCCCGAAATGTAGCCCACGACCAGGGACACATACCCCACCCGGGCGCGCCCACACCCGTTTGATGGCCGATTTCGCCGGGTAGCCGCTTCGGTGAGCGCGCAGCAGCCCTGCGCGTCGAACCAAGGGAGATGGGAGGGACACCATGGCACGCGCCATCACGTCGCCCACCGACGTGGTCGACTTTCTCGTCAGTCAGCACGAGCAGATCAAGGCGATGTTCGCCGACACCCTGGCGGCGTCCGGAGAAGCACGGGAGAAGGCCTTCGTCGAGCTTCGGCGGCTGCTCGCCGTGCACGAGACCGCGGAGGAGGAAATCGTTCACCCGCGGGCCAAGCGCAAGATCGCCAATGGCACCACCGTGGTCGACAAGCGGCTGCACGAAGAGCACGAGGCCAAGACCGTGCTGCAGCGGCTGGAAAAGCTCGACGTCGACAGCGAGGAATTCACCCGCGAGTTGACCAAGCTGCGCGACGCGGTGATCGACCACGCCGAGCACGAGGAGCACGACGAATTCGCCAAGCTGGGCGAGGAATTGAGCGCCGACGAGCTGGAACGGATGGGCCGCGCCGCGCAGCTCGCCGAAGCCATCGCGCCCACCCGGCCCCACGCCGGTGTGGAATCACAGGTGGCCAACCTGGCCGCGGGCCCGTTCGCCGCGATGCTCGACC
Source organism: Mycobacterium sp. 3-98 (assembly GCF_035918355.1). Classification (NCBI taxonomy): domain Bacteria; kingdom Bacillati; phylum Actinomycetota; class Actinomycetes; order Mycobacteriales; family Mycobacteriaceae; genus Mycobacterium; species Mycobacterium sp. 3-98. The sequence continues at coordinate 1,741,424 of NZ_CP142360.1, forward strand.
GTGCCCGCGACGCCATCGTGGGCAAGGGCTGACGAGCCACCCGAGGCTGGGTACCCCCGCTCGGTGGGGGAGCGGGGGTACCCACGCCGCCACATTCTCATGACAGCCACCGCGAAGGCCCCCGGCGCCGACCGCTATCTCCCCGAGGAGCGGGACATCGACGCGCTGCGCAGCGCGGCCGAAACATGCCACGGCTGTGCGCTTTTCGAAGATGCCACCCAAACCGTGTTCGGCAACGGGCATCCCGGGGCGCCGATCATGTTGGTGGGCGAGCAGCCCGGTGACCAGGAGGACCGCGCCGGTGAGCCGTTCGTCGGGCCGGCGGGCCGACTGCTCGCCCGGGCGCTCGAAGACGCCGGCATCGACCCGGTGCTCACCTATCAGACCAACGCCGTCAAGCATTTCAAGTTCACCCGCAAGGGTGGCAAACGGCGCATCCACCAAAAGCCCGGCCGCACCGAGGTCGTCGCCTGCCGGCCCTGGCTGATCGCCGAGATCGAGGCCGTGCAGCCCGAGGTCATCGTGTGCCTGGGGGCAACGGCCGCACAATCGTTGCTGGGCACCACCTTTCGGGTTTCCGAGCAGCGGGGCCGGGAGCTGAAGCTCCCGGAGTCCGTCGACATCGCAAGGACGCCCGAGCCCATCGTGGTGGCGACCGTGCACCCGTCGTCGGTGTTGCGCGACCGCAGCGACCGCCGCGACGAGGTCTACCAGTCGTTCGTCGACGACCTGCGCATCGCCCGCTCCGGGCTGGCGTAGCCGCTCGGCCGACCCGGCCGGGTCAGCTCTTCTTGTGCGGCATGAACTCCTGCATCTTGGTTTTCAGGCCAACCTTGACGAAGCCCACACGGTCCTCGTCACCGGACAACACCGCGGTGGTGGCCGACTTGAACTGCTCCCAGGTGGCGTGCGGCGGGATGGGCGGCATGTCGGGATCGGTGAAGACGTCCAGCACGGTGGGGCGGTCGGCCGACAAGGCATTGCGCCACGCGTCGGACAATTCGTCCGGATCCTTGATCGCCATGGCGTTCAGGCCCAGGCTGGCCGCGAACGCGGCGAAGTCGACGTCGGGAAGGTTTTGGGACTCCGCGAATTTCGGGGCGCCGGCCATCGCACGCATCTCCCAGGTCACCTGGTTGAGGTCGTTGTTGTGCAGGATCGCGATGATCAGGCGGGGGTCTTTCCACTCGCTCCAGTAGCGCTTAATCGTGATCAGCTCGGCCATGCCGTTCATCTGCATGGCGCCGTCGCCCGCGAACACGATGACCGGCCGGTCCGGGTGGCCGAATTTCGCGCCGATGCCGTAGGGAACCCCGGGGCCCATCGTCGCCAGCGTCCCCGACAGCGAGCCGCGCATGTTGCCGCGGAAGCGCAGGTTGCGCGCGTACCAGTTGGCCGACGAGCCGGAATCGGCTGTGACGATGGCGTTCTCGGGCAGCTGCGGGGACAGCTCGGAGAACAGCCGCATGGGGTTGATCGGGTCGGCGCTGACCATGGCTTCCTTGTCCATCGTCTCCCACCAGCGCGCCACGTTCTTCTCGACGCCTTCGCGCCACGACCGGTCCTCCTTGCGGCGCAGGTGCGGAATCAGGGCGCGCAGTGCGGATTTCGCGTCGGCGACCAGGTTGACCTCGTACGGGTAGCGCATCCCGATCATTCGCCCGTCGATGTCGATCTGCACCGCCCGGCACTGGTCGAACTGCGGCAAGAACTGCGTGTAGGGGAAACTGGATCCGACGGTGAGCAGCGTGTCGCAGCCCATCATCAGCTCGTAGCTCGGCCGCGTTCCCAGCAGCCCGATCGATCCTGTGACCCAAGGCAATTCGTCCGAAAGGACGTCCTTGCCCAACAGCGCCTTGGCCGCGCCGGCGCCGAGCAGGTCGGCGACCTCGGCCAGCTCTTCGTGGGCCCCGCGCGCCCCGGTGCCCACCAGCATGGCGACCTTCTTGCCGGCGTTGAGGACGTCGGCGGCGCGCGCGATGGCGGCGTCGTCGGGGGCGATGTCTGGGTACTCGATGCCCAGGCTGGAGGGCACCATCTTGAACGCGTGCTCGGGCGGCGAGTACGGCAGCTCCTGGACGTCGCTGGGGATGATCAACGCCGTCGGCGCCCGCTGGGTCATCGCGATGCGGATCGCGCGGTCCAGCACGTTGGGCAATTGCTCGGGGACGGTGACCATTTGGACGTAGTCGCTGGCGACGTCCTTGAACAGGTTCAGCAGGTCGACCTCCTGCTGGTAGTTGCCGCCCATGGCGCTGCGGTTGGTTTGACCGACGATCGCCACCACCGGGACATGGTCGAGTTTGGCGTCGTAGAGGCCGTTGAGCAGGTGGACCGCGCCGGGGCCCGATGTCGCCGCGCAGACGCCCACTCGGCCGGTGAACTTCGCGTAGCCGACCGCCTCGAAGGCGCTCATCTCCTCGTGTCGCGACTGAATGAACTGGGGCTTGTTATCCGCCCGGCCCCATGCGGCGAGCAGGCCGTTGATGCCGTCGCCCGGGTAGCCGAACACGTGCTCGACGCCCCACGCCCGCAACCGTTCCAGCAGGTAGTCGGAGACCTCTTGTTTGGACATGTTGTTCCCTCCTGGGCAGACGGTTCTTCAGTGCTGGCGGGTGGGCGTGTGTGGCTGTTGGTTGAACCACCTGCAGGCAGGCGTGACTACGGCAGGCGGCCGCGCATGGGCGGCTTTGGCACTTCCCACAGGTGCCGGGTTACCCGCAAAGAGGGTTGTTATTCCCCTTCACGGTCCGCCCGGTGGACTCACAGCGAGTTAACAGCTGGCGGTGGGGAATCGTTCATGCCGTCTTGCGCAGGCCGGACGATCCGTTGGCGCTGTCGGCCTTGGCCAGGCGCCGGATCAGCATTCGAGTGGCCTTGTCCAGAATCTCCTGCGCCAGGTCGGGCGATTTGGCGCGCTCGGCGCGGCGCGCCGCCGCGGCGATGGTCAGACCCTGCTCATAGCCGGTGACGACGCGGGGATCCACGTAGGAACCGCGCGCCACCGCGGGCGTGTTGCCCAGCTCCTCGGCGACCTCTTTCATCACGGCGGCCTCGACGCGCTTGGCCACCCGGCCCGATACCGCCGGGTCGGCGTCGGCGAAGGCCGCGGCCGCCAGCACCGTGCCGTGCCACGTTCGCAGGTCCTTGACGGTGTAGTCGTCGCCGGCCAGCTCCTTGAATCGGGCGTTGAGGTCATCGGCGCGCACATCGATCCACCCGGAAGAGTTGCGGCACACCAGCAATCGCTCGGTGCGGTCGGGCCTGCGCATCAGCGCACGCACCGCGCGGACCACGTCGGGGTCCTCGATTTCCACGGTGCGACGAACCCCGCTCTTGGCCGGAAAGTCGAATTCGACGGCGTCGCGCCGGACCACCACGTGCTCACATAGCAGGGTGGACAACCCGTAGGACTCGTGTTCCTCGGCGTATTGCTCGCCGCCGGCGCGGAAGTAACCGCGGTCGAGCAGCCGCAGCGCGAGCGCCAGCACCCGCTTGCGGGTCAGGCCTTGGCGCGCAAGGTCTTTGGCGATCTCGGCGCGGCACGCGGGAAGCCGCGTCGACAGTTCCAGCACCCGGTCGAACTTCTCCTCGGCGCGTTCGGCCTGCCACGCGGAGTGGTAGAGGTACTGCCGGCGGCCGGCGGCGTCGACGCCGACGGCCTGGATGTGGCCGTTCGGATGCGGCGAGATCCACACCTTCTTCCACGCCGGCGGGATGACCAGATCCTTGATGCGCTGCAGGGTTTCCGGATCGGAAACCGGCTTGCCGCCCGGCTCGTAGTACGAGAAGCCCTTTCCGCGACGCTTGCGCGCGATTCCCGGCTTGCTCAGCACGCTGCGACGCAGTCGCATCATCGGCCCTCCACTCCCGTTCGCCGCCCGCACCGATATTCGCCAGAAGTACCCGCCCGCAAAGCCGTTCACACGGGTCCTCGGGGGTCAACGCGGAAACGACCCGCCACAACGTCGTGGCGGGTCGTCTCGTGGGCTGGATCAGCCGGCCATGAACTCGTGGTAGGCCGACTCCAGGTACGGCGGCAGGGCGGTGACGTTGCACTGCCGTTCGGTCTCGCCGATCGGCGCCAGGATGCCGCGCAGGTCGTAGTACTCCTGCGGGTGCCCGGTGAAGTAGCTGCGCAGGCTCGATGCGGCCTCGGGGCGCGGCTGGCCATAGGCGGCCGTCACCACCTGGTTGGCCCCGGGGTGCGCAGCCAGATACTGCTCGGCGGATCCTTGCACCGAGGAGACGGTGGAGTTCACACCGGCGGGGCTGCAGTCGGGTGCCGCGGCAGCCGACGGCGCGCCGACGATGCCCATGGCCATCCCCCCGAGCAGGCAGCCGGCGCTGACTCCGGCCACTCGGCGGCGCGCGACAATACTGCTGATTTTCATGATGTTTGTTGTCCTTCGAAACGAAATGGATTTCTTTCGACTGAGGCTCCCGATCCTCGAAATCCAAAGTAGCGGAGGCAAACAGTGGCGATGTTCGCTGACGACGAACGACGGGGCGCGCTTGGGCCGCTGAGGGCGCTCGCGGCCGTCTTTGCTAAGCGAACCGTGAAGCGGTCCGCAAATTTCTAAGAGAACGCACCCGTTCTTAACCAATCGTGATGTCGATCGTGACGCAATCGTTATTCGGGGTGCGGCCCACCGTGGACGGTTGATCATGCCGTGCGACGGGTATCCCGGACCGTCCCCGCGATACGAGGGCGAAAGGTGGGCATCGGGGTGGGCATTGCGGCGCGTGCGCAGCGGGTGGTGGCGCTGACGGCATGGGCTTTTGCGGTGTGGATCCTGCTGACCTGGACCCCGACAGTGGAAAACCTGCTGGTCGGCCTGGTGGTGGCGGTGGGGTGCGGGTTCGCTTTCGCTCCGCTGGGCCCGGTCGCCGGGCCGTGGTCGGCGTTGGCGCCTCGCCGTCTCGCCGCATTGGTGGCGCTCGCGGCCGCCTGTGCGGCGCGCATCGTGGCCGCCAACCTGTCGCTGTCGCGCCGCATCTTGTCGCCGTCGCGGCCGCTGCGCTCGGGCATGATCATCGCGCCGACCCAGGCGCGCTCCGACGGGGAACTCGCCGCGACGGGCCTGCTGACGTCCCTGGTCGTGGACAACCAGTTCGTCGACCTCGATCGCGGCCGGCACCTGTTGCAGTATCACGCGATGGCCGTGCCGCGCGGCCCGGCGCGGGAATCGGTGAACGGGCCGCTGGAGAGCCGAGTGATCGCGGTGAGCCGGTCTCGGGGCGGGACAAGCGGATGAGCGGCGTGCTTTCGGGGGTCTGCATCGCGCAGCTGCTGGTGGCGTGCGTCCTGCTGATTCGGCTGGCGCGGGGGCCGTCGGTGTCGGATCGCGTGGTCGCGCTGAACACCATCTCCACGCAGTGCGCGCTGGTGGTGTTGTTCTACGCCGCCGTGGCCGAACGCGCGATTTATCTGGACGTGGCGCTGTGGCTGGCCTCGTTCAGTTACCTCGGCGCGCTGGTGTGGGCGCGGTACCTGGAGCGGGGTCTGCTGTGAGCTCCGTCGTCACCGACGCACTAGTGATCGTCTTATGCGTTGTGGGAGTGTTCTTTTCGCTGAGCGGGGCGATCGGCATCCTGCGCATGCCCGACGTCTACACGCGAATCCAGTGTTCCTCCAAGACAATCACCGCCGGCGCGTTACCGCTGTTGGCCGGTCTGGCGGTGGCCAAAGGGCCTTTCACCGAGTACGGCTCGAGGGCGCTGCTGGTCGCCGTGTTGCTCCTGCTGGTCAATCCGATCGCCGCGCACGCGTTGGCGCGGGCGGCGTACAAGACCGGGGTGCCGATGTGGCACGGCGCGGTCATCGACCAGCCCGAGGGGCCCGGAGCGGGCCGGTGACATCGCTGTGGGCGGTCGACTATCTGTGCCTGGCGCTGGTCGTCGGCTGCGCGGTGCTGGTGGTGTTCCTGCGCAGCATCACCGGTTCGGTGATGGCCCTGTCGGCGATGGGCACCGTGCTGGGCGCGCTGTTCGTGGTCATGGCCGCGCCGGACGTCGCGCTCGCCACGGTCGCGGTCGGCGCGATCGCCCAGCCGGTCCTGTACCTGATCGCCATCGGGAAGATTCGCACCGACGTTTTCGACCGGGGTGAGCTGGGCGAGGCCCTCGACGATGGTGGTGCCCGCGATGACTGATCGACGATCCCCGCGCGAGGCCGGGTGGCATCGCGCGTGGCTGGGCGGGCTGCTGGTCGGCGGTTTCGCCGCCGTGGTGGCCGTCGGCTTCACGGCCTTGCCCGACGGTTCAAACGCGTTGCCGGACATCGCAAGACACGCGATGGCGATCGCGCTGCCGCGGTGGGGGACCACCGAGGTGGTCAGCGAAGTGGTCTACGGCAGCCGAGCCTTCGACACCTTCGGCGAGACGTTTTTGTTGCTGGCCGCCGTCGTCGCGGTGCTGCTGCTCTCGCGGGGCCGCGAACCGCGATCGGAGTTCGTCGGCGAAGCCAGCGCCGGGCGCGCCGAGCAGGAGAAGGCCGACCCCGACGAAGGCCCCGACCGGCGGGAGTCACAGGCGCGTGCGGCGGAAGACCAAGAGCGCCGGGACGAGCCGGAGCCCGCCCCCGAGCACGCCGACGACGACGCGCTGGGCGCGCCCGCCCCGGAGCGAGCGGTCGCGATGACGGTGGTGGTGCGAGTGGGCGCGCGCGTCGCGGCGGTCATCCTGGCGGTCGCCGGGGTCTACCTGGCCGCGTGGGGCTACACGCCCGGCGGCGGTTTTCCCGCCGGGGTGGTGCTGGCGGGCTGCGTCGTCCTGCTCTATACGGCGCTCGGGCACCGCGCGGTGCGCGCCGCGGTGCGCCCGGCGACGCTGGAGGTCGCCGAAATGGCCGGTGCCGCAGCCATTGTCGCGGTTGGCCTGGTGGGCATGTGGCTGACCGGTTCATTCCTGGACAATTGGCTTCCGCTGGCGCCCCAACAGACGATCCGCGCCGGTGGCACGCTGCAGGTGATCTCGGCCGCCGAGTTGGTGGAGGTGGCCACCGGCATCACGATCGCGGTGTTCGCGTTGCTGGGCATGGGACATGACTGGACACCCGACGAGGACGAATCATGATCGTCGCCAACTACGTCGCCGCCGGGGTGTTGTTCTGCCTCGGTTTGTTCGCGGTGACGTCGCGCCGCAACCTGATCAAAATCGTCCTCGGCCTGTCACTGATGGAGTCCTCGACCTATCTGCTGCTGGTGTCGATGGCCTATCGCAACGACTCGACCGCGCCGGTGCTCGCCGGGCTGCCGGGCGGGCGCACTCAAAAAGACCTGGTTGCCGGGAATGTGGCCGATCCGGTGCTGCAGAACTTCTGCATCACCGCGGTGGTCATCGGGGTGGCCATCACCGCGGTGTTCTTGACGGTGGTGGTCCGGGTTGCCCAGCACTACCGCAGCGTCGACGCGGCGGACCTGACCGAGCTGCGGGGCTGAGCCGGTGCCGACGCCCGCGCAGCTGCTCCCGTTGCCAGTGGTGCTCCCGCTGATCGGCGCGGTGCTGGCCCCGCTGGCCGCCCGGCGGGCGCGGCGGGCGCCGCTGTGGGTGGCGGTGACCGCGTTGAGCGCATCGCTGGCGGTGCTGCTGGGCGTCGCCGCGCGCGTGTTCGCCGGTACCGGTCATCTGTTGACGCACTTCCTGTCCAACGAACACCCGGTGCGGGGTGCGTCGCTCGGAATCGCCTTGGTGGCAGACCCTTTCGGGCTCACCTTCGCCACGCTGGCCGCCGGGGTGGGCATCGTGTTGGTGGTCAGCGCGCTTTCCGAACTCGGAGACCTCGGCCGCCGAGAGCTGGGTGGCCTGGCCTGCCTGGTGCAGCTGCTGTTGGCTGCGCTGATCGGGGCCGCGCTCACCGCCGACACGGTCAATCTGTTCGTCTGGTTCGAGGTGGCCGCGCTGGCCAGCTACGGCCTGACCGGTTTCTTTCTGGAACGCCCCATCGCGGTGGAGGCCGCCTTCAAAAACCTGGTCCTCACCAGCATCGCCGGCTTCTCGGTTTTCATCGGCAGCGCGATGCTCTACTCGGCGACCGGGGCGCTGAACTTCGGGCAACTGCACGGCGCCGTCGCCACCGGTGCCACCAGGGCGACGCTGCTCGCGGTCGCGTTTCTGGTGGCGGGCTTCGCGACCAAGGCCGGCCTGGTGCCGTTCCACGCCTGGCTGCCCGACACTCACACCCCCGTCCCGGGCGCCGTGTCGGCGCTGTTCTCGGCGCTGATGGTCGACCTCGGGGTGGTGGCGCTGGCCCGCCTCAGGCTGCAGGTATTCGTGAACCTGCCGTCGCTGCCGGCGCTGCTGACCGGACTCGGCCTGGCCTCGGCGCTGGTCGGCGCGGCGATGGCGTTGCTGCAAGACGACCTCAAGCGATTGCTGGCCTGGGACACCGTCGCCCAAACCGGAGTCCTGACAACGGGATTCGCGAGCAGGACCGCGGACGGCGTCGCGGGTGCGGTCTATCACCTGGTCAACCACGGACTGTTCAAGGCGCTGCTATTCCTGTGCGCCGGCGCGGTGGTGCACGCCACCGGGCTGACCAAGCTCTCCGAGATGGGCGGGCTGGTGCGTCGGCGTCCGCTGCTGACCGCGGCGTTCACGGTCGGGGTGTTGTCGATCGCCGGCCTGCCGCCGCTGAACGGATATGCCTCACTTGGCTTGATACACAAGGGTTTGTCCGACCGGCCCGCCGTGCTGGGCTGTGCGCTGCTGGCGCAGGTCCTGACCGTCGCCGCCCTGGGGCGCGCCGCATACCTGGGCTTCTACCGCCGCCGGAACCGGGCATACGCCCATTTGGAGCCGATCCGGCCGGGCATGAAGGCCAGCCTGATCATGTTGAGCGCGTGCTGCCTGGGCTTCGGCGTGTTGGCCGGCCCGTTCGTCGCGCACGTCGCCGGCCCCGCCACCGCCGGGCTGCTCGACCCGGCCGGATATGCGGCGGGCGCCCTGGGGTCGGCGGTCACGCTGCCGGACCCCGGCGTGGGATTCGGCTATGTCGAACCGAAGACGTTGGGAACCATCGCCATCGAGCTGATCCTCGGGGTGGCGCTGCTGGTGCTGGCGCTGCGGCGCGACGGCGTTGCGCGATCGCTGGGGTGGCTGCGGCGCGTCCACACCGGGAGCATCAACGACTACGCCGCGTTCGTCACCGGCGGGATGATCGTCGTCAGTTGTGCGCTGCTGCTGTGAGCTCAGCCCCCGCCGGGTTTTTCGCCGTCGGGCGCGTGGTGCCCGTCGGTGCTCGGCGCCAATGTCCGCAGCCACGTGTCGACGTCGGGACCGACGACCACCGCGTGCCCGGACGCCAACAGCGCCCCGTTGGCGAGCGCGGCCACCGCGGGCCGCACGGTCCGCACCTGCCGGCCATCGCCTTGCTGGGCAAGCAGTTTCGATGTCAGTTCGGGCAGGCGGATGGGGTGTGGGCCGGTGATGGTCCGCGGGGTGTGCGACTGTCCCAGCGCCGCCTCGACGAGGACGTCGGCGACGGTGTCGGCGGCGATCGGCTGAATCAGCCAGTCCTCGACGATCACCTCGTCACCGTCGCAGCTCACCGCATCGCAGTGGGTGGCGCATTCATACCACTGGGTGGATTTCACGATCGTGGTCGGCACCGGGCCGTCGAGCACGATGTTCTTCGCCGCCCGTTTGCCTTCGTAGTAGGGGATGCCGTCGAATTCCGGGTCGTCGATGCCCGCGATCGTCGGCACCACCAGGCGGTGCACCTCCTGGATGGCACAGGCGCCCACGATGTTGTGCGAGGCGGTGGCCAGAGATTGGCCGATGTCGGACGGCTCGGGCGGCACCGGATCGGACACGTCGATCGCGACGTCGACCCCCTGGAGCGCCTCGCACAGGTCCAACCCGCTGAACACATCGACGCCCTGCTCGCGTGAGATCTCGACCACCGCGACGTCGCGCGACCTCAGCCGGGCGACAACGCGGGACCCGGCCGTGCCGGTGGCCCCTATCACGGCGATGGTGGTCACCGCCTTCACCCCCCTTCGCGCCGCCGGCTAGTACTACTACCCGGTAAAACCCCGTTCAAACCGACCGATCGACGCTCCGATACGTGGGTCGTGGATGCGACGGCGGGGCGTTTGGCGAGGCGTGCGGCGGGAACGCCCTAGGTGCCATCGAGCGCAAGCTCACTCACCACCGAGAGGGAGGTCGACCCATGGGGGACCAGAAGAGCGGGCCGCAGGAAGCGGTGCAGGGCGCCGTCGAGGGCGTGAAGGGCAAGGCCAAGGAGGTCGGCGGGGCCGTGCTCGGCCGTGACGACCTTGCCGACGAGGGCCGGGCCCAGCAAGACAAAGCCGACGCCCAACGCGACGCGGGCAAGAAGGAAGCCGAAGCCGAGTCGGCGCGGGCCGGCGCGGACGCGGCCGAAGAGCGCCAGAAGAAAAACCAGTAAGCCGCTTGCTCGAGGGTTCCGGTCCCGGCCCGGTTTCAAACCGCCGCGCCCGGTTATCCCTGCCGTGTCCCGCTGGAGCGGGCGGGCGGTGGATGAGCGAGGTGGAACATGAACCTTCAAGCTCGGGTGTCCAGGGTTGTCGCGTTTCTGCGTGCGGGCTGCCCGCCGCTCGCCCCGGCCACGGGGTACGCACCGCTGCTGGCGTTGTTGCCGCGGCGGGTGCCCGACGACGAGGTCATGGCCATCGCCCGCGAACTTGTTGCGCCTCAGCATCACCCGGTCGACAGCGCCGACGTCGGAGTGGAGATCATCAGGGTCACCGGCGAGGCGCCGTCGACGTACGACATCGAGCGTGTCCTGGGTGCCATGAAATCGGCCGGCGATCGCCCGTGCTGACGCCGCGGGCTCAGACTCGCTGGAGGTCCACCACCAGCGGTCGGTGATCGGAAATCGGCATGGGGCTGGCGTCGACCGCTCCGCCGCGCAGCCGGGGATCGTCGGTCAAGATGTGATCGAGCTGGCGGTTGGGGTTATCGGCGGGAAACGTTTCGGCGGTGGCCAACGCCCGCATACCCGACCAGCGGCCAACGGTTTTTGGCGTCATGTTCAGGTCGCCGGTCAGTAGCCGTGGACCGGGGAAGCCGCGCAGGTCATGAATCACCCGCAGCAGCTGGCGCCGGTTCCAGCCCGGAACGAAGGACAAATGCGTGTTGGCCACCGTCAGCCCGCCCATCGGGGTGCGCAGCTGCGCGATGACCGCCGCCCGCGGCTCCTCGTCGACGATCATCACCCGGTTGGGGCCGGGCAGGTACATCGGAAACCGCATCGGGATGCGGGGCAGTCGCAACACCTGCCAACTGGCCACGGGGTAGCGGGACAGCAGGGCGATTCCGTACGCGGCTGTCCCGGGTTGTTCCCGGCCGGTGGCGGCCATCCAGGTCGCGCCCGGGGTACCGGAAATCGCCGCCACGAACCGGTGCTCGACAGCGCCCATGGCCTCGGCCGCCGCGGCGGTCAGGTCGGCCCGCTCGGAGCGTGGCTGATCGCAGTCGACCTCCTGCAGGCTGAGCACGTCCGGATCGAGACGGCGCACGCAATCGCGCAGGCGCGCAACGTCGACACCGTCCCCGACCGTGCGGCCGTGCAGGATGTTGAAGGTCGCCACGCGCATAGGTTTTCACCTACCCACTTTGTCGCCTGGGCACTCACCGCGGCATTTCGTCGCGGGTCGGCGCGGGGGTCACCGGAATACGAGTTCCCCTATCGCGGCGCCCACCGCGAGCAGCCGCGCAAGCACGAAACCCGGCAAGGTGGGCGAGGATTCCCCGCCGGCGGGCTCGAGTTGGCTCCGATAGCATTGCGCCGCGCGGCGTTTGCGGCCCATCGCCCAACTCGGTGACGGCACCGCATAGGCCCGGTCCCACGGCACCGCAGGATCGGCGACGTGCGCCCAATGCCACATCAGCACCGGATATTCCAGCAGCGTCGTGCCGGTGCGGGCGCACGCCGCGGAGGCCGCGCGCCCGGCGGCTTCGTGATCGGGATGCCCGTCGCCCCGCCACGTCGCCGCACACCAGGTCGCCGGGCCGCCACCCTCGAGGATCTCCGCCAGCGTGTCGGCCAGCGTGTCCTCGTGATCGGTCAGCTCACCGTCGGGAAAACCCAGCGAGATCGGGCTGGGGACATTCAAAAGGCTGGCCGCCCGGCCCAATTCGTATCTGCGGATGGTTGCCATACGAAGTCGGTCCGTGACCGACACATCGGGCTGGGCAGCGCCGCCGTCGCTGACCGAGACCACCTGAACGTCAACCCCCAGCGCGGTCAGCTGCGTGGCCATCGCGCCCAGGCCGAGGGTTTCGTCGTCGGGATGCGGGGATACGACGATCAGCCGTCGGCACTCCGCCAGATCCAGTGTCGGCAGGGGACTTTCGGCGAAAGCGGCCAGCCACAACGGCACCGGTGTGCTGCCGTGGGTCAGCGGATCGGCCGCGAACGCGCAGTTGCCCGCCGGCGCGGTTTTCACGGCGCCCTCATCGCCTGCCTGCCCGCCAGCTGCCCGAGTTCGGCCAGGTCCCGCTCCGCATGGCTCTGCCGGATGTAGATGCTCAGGTCGGCGACCCGTTGAGCGTGCCGTCCGTCCTGGCACAGCGGGCCGGGACCCAGGGCCCGGCCGGTGCGCGTAATCGCTTCGTCGACAGCGTGTTCCACGACCGTGCGGACGCGGCGGGCCAGCAGTTGCGCGGTTCCGGATCGGTCGAACGGATCCGCGTCGACCTGCGCCGCGGCCTCGGCCAGCATCGCGTCACTGGCGGCCAGCGCGGCGTCCACCGCGCCCAGGTGCGCCAGCGAGTACGCGTCGGCGGATCGGCTTGCGGCGCAGCGGTATAGCGGGTCGGCGACCCTGCGTGCACCGCCGAGCCAACAGGCGGCGACACCGATTGCGCCGTGCCAGAAGCCCGGTCGATTCAGGTAGGCTCCGGGGTCACCCACGGCGACGGCCTGGGCGTTGGTGAACTGGACCGGCCTGGTGTCGCTGCCGGCCATCCCCGCGTTCCACCAGGTGCTGGGCAGGGCCTTGACGGCGGGGTCGGTCACGGTCACCGCGAACAGGCCTTGGGTCCCGTCCTCGAGCCGCGCCGTCACCAGCGCATGCGTGCAGAACCCGGCGCCCGCGCACCAGACCTTGGTGCCGTTCAGGGTGAACGCGCCGTCGGTGTCGGTTGCCGTCAACGCCGTGTCCGGCGCTTCGGCGGCCCACACGCCCCACAGCTGACCGGGGTCGGGGGGCTTGCCGCCCAACTCGTGCAGGATCGCGACCGCATCCACGTGGGACTCGGCGATCCTGGCCGCGACGATGTTGTCCTCGGCCAGCCGCGCCAGCCGCTGCCAGCGTTCGGCCGTGCGCCCCGACGCGGGCAGGGGAAGCTCGAGCCGTCCGGACTCGAGCCAGTGCTCGACCAGCCCCGCCGTCACGCCGGGCCGCCCACCGGGAGCGTTCCCCCTCGCCTGATGGGGTCGGGGGAGGGGGCCGAAATCACGACGGCCGCAGCATCGTATGAGCGTGGCACCGCGGTTGACATAACGGACGATTTCCCCGTTGCGCGCAAGTTAAACGGCCTTACGACCGTCCGTCGTCAGGTTGCCGGTCCGGCCCGCGGGGTATCACCTAATGCACCATGGAACCCCTCGACGCACATGCCGACGCAACCAGCTGCGCCTCGCGGTTGCGAGAGGCGCTGAGAGGCGCCGCCTCGGCGCTCAAGGAACATGGGCCGCGCTTCGCCCTGGCGGGCAGCTATGCGTTATGGGCTTACGGCGCACCGGAACCCAGCCACGACGTTGACCTCGTGGTGGCCGAGGCCGACGTGGAGACGGCGGTGGCCACCCTGACCAATGCGGGCTTCGCCATCGAACGTCCCCCGGAGGATTGGTTGTTCAAGGCCCGCACCGGCGACACGCTCGTCGACGTCCTGCATCGCATCAACGGCGTGCCCGTCGACGCCGCGACGCTGGATCAGGCCGAACAGCAGGAGGTCCTGGCGATCGGCATGCCGGTGCTGCCCCCGACCATGGTGCTCGTCCAGCAGTTGCGCTCCCTGGGGGAGCATCACTGCGACTTCGGCCGGTTGTTGCCGGCCGTGCGCGCGGTGCGTGAACGCCTGGACTGGCAGCGCATCGAGGCGGAGACCGCCGAAAACGATTACGCGGTCGCCTTCTTGGTGCTGGCCGACCGGCTCGGCCTGTCGCGTCAGTGATTACGCAGCTTGGCCACCAGCTTGTCCTTGGTCAGGCTCGAATAGCCTGACATGCCAAGCTCTTTGGCCCGCTTCTTCAGTTCCGGAACGGTCCAGTCCTGGTAAGACCCGGACTTGCCGCCCTTGCGGCCCACCGAGGACTTGCCCCGGCCGGCGGCCGCATTCGAAATCCGCGCGGCTTTCTCCTTGGAGTCGCCCTTCTTGCGCAGATCCTGGTACAGCTTCTCGTTCTTGATCGACGAACGCGGCATGATCCATCCTCCTGTCCACGATGAGACACCTTTTCAGTTATGCCCGCCCGGGCCGCGGGGAAAACACCGGCGCTAGGCCGGAACCGGGTCGGTGCGCCGTTGCCAGCAACGGTGTTGGGCGAGCGCGCCGGCGAATTCCTCGACGAAGCGATCGGGCAACTCGTCGGCGGCGGCCTTGGTGGTGATGACGGACTGGTCGTTGAGCACGTCGGTGTCCTCGGCGAGGCGGTTGGTGATACCGGCGGTGCGCAGCAGGTCGACGCCGGCGCCGTACGCCCCGATGGGCTTGAGATGCTTGTAGGCCTCGGTCACGAAGTGCACCGCATACCCGTCGTTGGACAGCGTCGCGATCGACCGCGGCCCGCACGCCACCACGACCGCGTCGTAGAGCACCGACGCCATCGTCGTGAAGGACCGGTCAACGGGCAGTTCGCCGCCGGACCCGCCCTCCAGCGTGCCGCCGGCCACCGGCGCCAACACCTCGACCACGGCCCCGCGCTGTCCCATCAGCTCGATAAAGCGCTGTGTCCCCACCACATCGACGCCGTTGGCGGCCAGCACGGCGACCTTGCGCGATTCGATGGTGTCGCCGGCGTCGGTGACCTGTGACAGCGCCGGTGAGGCGGTCACCGTGTCGACCTGCTCCTCGGGCGGCGCGGGAAGCCCCAGCTTCGCGGCCACCTGGGCGGCCAACTCGCCGTCGACCCGCGCGAGCTGTGCCACCACCGCCGAACGGATCTCGGGCATCTCCACCTTGCCGAGCTCGAAAGCGAACGCGGCGACGATGTGTTCGGCCTCCACGCGCGTCATGCTCATCCAGAACATCCGCGCCTGGCTGTAGTGATTCTCGAAGGACTCGGCCCGCTTACGCATGGTCTGCCCGTCGAGCCGCTGGGTGTAGTGCCGGAACACGTTCTCGTCGGCCAGCGCTGGGCAGCCGCCGCCGATGGTGTTCTTGTAGTAGCTGGAGCGGCCCTGCGGAATCGCGTGCTGTCCGTAGCCGTCGTGCTGGTTGGTCCGGACCTCGGCCACCGGCCGATTGATCGGCAGCTGGGCGAAGTTGGGGCCGCCCAGCCGGATCAGTTGGGTGTCCAGGTAGGAGAAGTTGCGGAACTGCAGCAGCGGATCGTTGGTGAAGTCGATGCCGGGCACCACGTTCGCCGTGTGGAACGCGACCTGCTCGGTCTCGGCGAAGAAGTTGTCCGGGTTGCGGTTGAGCACCATCTTGCCCACCGGGCGCACCGGAACCTGTTCCTCGGGAATGATTTTCGTCGCGTCGAGAAGATCGAAATCGAAGCTGAACTCGTCCTCCTCGGGCACGAGCTGGACGCCGAGCTCCCACTCCGGGTACTGGCCCGACTCGATGGCCTCCCACAGGTCGCGGCGGTTGTAATCGGGGTCTTTGCCGGCGATCTTTTGGCATTCGTCCCAGATCAGAGAGTGCACGCCGAGCCGCGGCTTCCAGTGGAACTTCACGAAAGTGCCCTCGCCGCGGTCGTTTACCAACCGGAAGGTGTGCACGCCGAAGCCCTGCATCATCCGGTAGCTACGCGGCAATGCCCGGTCCGACATCAGCCACATGATGGTGTGCAGCGTCTCGGGCTGCAGCGCCACGAAGTCCCAGAGCGTGTCGTGGGCCGACTGCGCCTGCGGAATCTCGTTGTGCGGCTCCGGTTTCACCGCGTGCACGAAATCGGGGAACTTGATGCCGTCCTGGATGAAGAACACCGGGAAGTTGTTGCCCACCAGGTCGTAATTGCCTTGTTCGGTGTAGAACTTGGTGGCGAAGCCGCGCACGTCGCGCACGGTGTCGGCCGAACCCCGCGAGCCGGCCACCGTGGAGAATCGCACGAACACCGGGGTCTGCAAGCCTGGAGTGGTCAAGAATCTCGCCGCGGTGTATTGCGCCAACGCGTCGTCGTAGGGTTCGAAATAGCCGTAGGCGCCGGCGCCCCGCGCGTGCACCACGCGCTCCGGGATGCGCTCGTGGTCGAAGTGAGTGATCTTCTCCCGGGCGTGAAAGTCCTCCAGCAGCGTCGGTCCCCGGTCACCGACCGACAGCGAATCGTCGGTGTGGTCGACGCGCACGCCCTGCTGGGTCGTCAGGTATCCGGTGTCCCGACGGAAGCGTGCGGAGTCCAGGTCGCGCTGCTTGGGATTCTGGTCGGTGGCCATGACTGCCTTTCTGGCTTGATTTGCTGTGATGGGCCGCTCAACGATCGCTCAACGATGTGGAGTACCACCGTCAAACCCGTGTAAAACGGCCCCAATCCGGCCCTATCCCTCCTTTCGAGGGTTGTCTACCATCGATGCGGGTAGACGGAAGTGGTGATTGCGGCGGCTAACGAAAACGGCGGGAATCGGGCGGCCCTGGAGTCCCGCCGGAGCGATGTTCGATGAATATCCCGCCTCCGGGGATCGGGATCGAGACGGAAACACGTCACGACACAACGATCCTGACGATGACAGGAGTGCTGGATAGCGCAAGCTATCTCACCATCCGTAACTCCGTGATCGCGACCGCGATCGACGAGCCCCATGCGGTGATTGTCGATATCGACCGTTTGCGCGCGTCCTCCGCTTCAGCCTGGACGGTGTTCAACAGCGCTCGTTGGCATGTCAGCGTGTGGCCGGACGTTCCGATATTGCTGGTGTGCGGACAGCTGACGGTGCGCCGGGCGATCGCCACGGCCGGGGTGGCCCGATATGTGCCGGTACATTCCACCCGGAAGCTCGCGCTGGAGGCTGTGCGCGATCAAACCTTCAAGGTCCGGCGACGGGCGCGCACCGAGCTTGCGCGATCCAGCGGCAGCATCGACCATGCACGTGGCTTGGTCACCGACCGGCTTACCAAATGGGACATCCGCGAAGTGGTCGCGGCCGCCGCCACGGTGGCGACCGTCTTTGTCGAGAATGCGCTCGACCACACCGAGAGCGCGCCGGTGTTGATCGTCGAGAACTATCGAGGCACCGTCACTGTCGCGGTCGAGGACGACAGTCCTCGCTTGCCCCGCCGGCGCGAAGCCGTCGACCGCCGTGCCGAGGTCGTCTCCGGTCTGGCGATCGTCTCCGCGGTATCGCGGGCGTGGGGCGCGGCCCCTACGTCGTCGGGCAAAACCGTCTGGGCATTGGTCGGGCGGGAAAACCGGCTCTGATATCGCCTCCGGCGTTTCACCAGGTCTCCTTGGGGCCGACAGGCGAAAGCCTGGCCAGGAAACGAAGCGCCGATCTGTTCGTTTCGCGGACGCCCGCAAGTGGTATGCCTCGTGATGTTGGGACGGATGGACGAGGCGCGCGGAGGGAACCGCGAGTGAAGATCGCAATTGTCAGCGGCGATGACGTGGTCGGGGAGGACCCCGAGCAGTTGGGCGTCGCATTGACGGCGCAGGGGCATGACGCGACCGTGTGCTTCCGGCGAAACGGTCCACGGCCTGCCAAGGCCACCGCCGGCGCCTGCCGCAGCGTGGCGGTTCCCGTTGGTCCGCGCGCCGCAGCCGACGCCATCGACGTGCTGCCTTACGTCGGGGACTGGGCGGCGAAACTCGAGCGCGTCTGGTCAAAAAAACAACCCGACGTCGTGCACGCATACGGGTGGCTCGGCGGATTGGCCGCCCAGCTGGCCGCCCGACGTCGGCGTGTCCCGGTCGTGCAGACGTTCTTAGGCCTCACCGCGGCCTCACGCGCCCACGACGCGGCCTCGGCGCGTAGGAGCGAACGCCAGCGCATCGAGCCGTTGTTGGCGCGCAGCGCCGCTTGGGCGACCGGCGAGAGCAGCGCCGAGGTCGACATGCTGGCCCAACTGCGCCACAGCCGGGCCCGGGTGTCCGCGCTGACCTGTGGAGTGGACTCCGAGCGATACACCCCTACCGGTCCTGAAATAGCCCGCGACGGGCTGCAGCGCATTCTCTGTGTCGCGCCGAATCCACTGCAGCATAACGGTTTTGACATTGCGATCAGCGCGCTGTCCCGGGTTCCGGGCGCCGAGGTGGTCATTGCGGAAACCGAGGCGACCAACACCGTGCACGACGACGCGCGGGCCCAGCTGCAGTATCTCGCCAAGGAATTCGGGGTCGCCGATCGTGTCCGCTTCGCGGGCACAATCCCCGGCAAGGAAATGCCGATGTGGGTCCGGTCCGCCGACATCATGGTGTGCACCCCTCGCGAACCGCTGCGCCCCTCGACCGCGTTGCAGGCCATGGCCAGTGGCGTGGTGGTGGTCGCCGCGACCGTCGGCGCCCTCGCCGACGTCGTCCTCGACGACATCACCGGCGTCGTACTGCCGCCCGAAAATCCGGTCGGCCTGGCCGCCGCGCTGAGACGGCTTCTCGCCCAGCGCTTTCAGTGCGAAAGCATGGGCGCGGCCGGGCGCAGCCGCGCACAGTCACGCTTCGCATGGGAGCGGATCGCGCTCGACGCGCTGAATGTCTACCAGAGCCTGGGCGCGCAAGGCCGGGCATCCACAGATCTGTCATCGACGGCGGCACGGTGATGCAATGACGAGGCTGCCCCCGGTCTTTCCTCCGAGCCGGCCATGACCACCGCGACCCGCGCGACCGCCAGTTTGCCCTCCGCGGAGCTCGTCGGTTCTGCGGGCGTACCGGCCGAGGAGACCCGGGCCGAGTACCGCCCCGCACGTCCCGAGCTCGGAGGTGAGCACGAGCACGGGGTCCAGCCAGTCGCGGTGGAATACAAGCAGTTTCGCGGCATCGATGCGCGGGCGGCGCGCCGGCTTTTCGCCGCCGCCTATCGGCCGGGCTGGCGGCTCTCCGGCTTCACCGGACACTGCGCGGTGTCGCATCGGCGCCGGGACACCGGATCGATGACGGTGGACGAGGTGGCGATCCAGGGTCGATTGACGCTCGAGATCCCGGCGGGCGACACCGTTGTCGTCATACAGCCGCGCGCGGGATCGTTGAGCGTCGCGGGCGGCCCCTCGGCGACCGCGGACTTCCCCATCCTCGTCGCGCACGGCATGTCGTGTGTATTGCACTGCAACGGGGCACGTTTCGATGTGGTTGTCCTCGCGGCGGAGGTGCTGCACGCGGTCGCCGCCGAATGGCACACGGCGCTGTCGCAACGGACCCAGTTCTTGAAGTGGCGACCACGTTCGCGTGCCGCCGTGCGGGCCTGGCATCGCGCGCTCGACTACGTGTTGACGACGTTGGCGTGTGCCGACACCGCCCAGCAACCGATGATCGCCGCGGGCATGGCCAACCTGTTGGCCGGCGCGCTGCTCGAGTGTTATCCATCCAATGTGACCGAGCAGGATCCGGGCGGCGACGGCACGCTGCCCGAAACGCTCAAGGAGGCGGTGTCTTTCATCCACCGTCACACCACCGAGGACATCGGCATCAACGATGTCGCGGCCGCGGTGCATCTGACCCCCCGGGCGGTCCAGTACCTGTTCCGCCGCCAACTCGACACCACACCCACCGAGTACATGCGCCGTGTCCGGCTGCGCCGCGCCCATCTAGAGCTGATCGCGGCGTCGGCGGGCACCTCGACCGTCACCGAAATCGCCCAGCGGTGGGGGTTCGCGCACACCGGGCGGTTCGCGGTGCTGTACCGGCAGACCTACGGGCAAAGCCCCCACACCACGCTGCGCCAGCAGACCCCGGCGTGACGGCCGCGCGATCAACCGCTCACCCGGTGCAGCAGTTGCTTCGCGGCATAGCGCCCACCGAGCACCGCGCCGGTCGCGGCGGCCGGAGCCGGGCGGATCCACGTCCGTACGTCGGTCAGCGCGATGTGGTACCCGAAGAGCCGGATTTCCCAAACCAATACCGAATGTCGGGATAAAATCGTCTCATCCTTAGCTGCGGCGACGGGGCCGTGTTCGAGGGGGGAGCGGCGCATGAGTGCTCGACGGGCGGTACGCGCTTTTGACCCGTTCCCCGAACGGCTGCCACCGAGCGAGACCCTGCCGGTCCGCGCGGCCGACGGCACCTGGCTGCACGCGGAGGTGTTCGGGCCTGCTGACGGTTATCCGATCGTCTTGACGCACGGCATCACGTGCGCGATCCGCGCGTGGGCCTACCAGATCGTCGACCTGGCCGGCGACTACCGGGTGATCGCGTTCGACCATCGCGGGCACGGCCGCAGCGGCGTACCGCGGGCCAAGGCGTACAGCCTCAAACACCTTGCGTCCGATCTGGATTCGGTGCTAGACGCGACGCTGGCGCCGCATGAACGGGCGGTGGTGGCCGGCCACTCGATGGGCGGCATCACGATCGCCGCGTGGTCGGAGCGCTACCGGCACAAGGTTCCGCGGCGCGCCGACGCCGTCGCGCTGATCAACACCACGAGCGGCGACCTGATTCGCAACGTGCAACTTCTCGCGGTGCCCCACGGGCTGTCGCCGGCGCGGGTGCTCGCCGGGCAGGCCCTCATCGGCGTCTTTGGTGGGTTTCCCGTCCCGGGTGCGGCCCGCATCCCGAGCCGTTATGTGGTCGCGATGCTGGCGACCGGGCGCGACGCCGACCCGAGCATCGCCCGCCTCGTCTACGAGCTCTTCGAGAACACGTCGCCGCGGGGGCGGGCCGGCTGCGCGCGGGCGCTGGTCACGTCGATGGGGTCCCGCTATCTCGACCTGAGCGGGCTGACGGTGCCGACGCTGGTCATCGGCAGCGAACGCGACCGGCTGACACCGATCAGCCAGTCCCGCCGGATCGCACGCGACGTGCCGAATCTGATCGGTCTGGTGGAGCTGCCCGGTGGGCACTGCTCGATGCTCGAGCACCCGCGCGAGGTGAGCCGCCAGCTGCGCACGCTGGCCGAAGCGGCGATCCACCAATCGGCGACCAGCCGGATCAGCTCATAGCAGCGCGGTGATCTCGGCGGCCGCACGCTGGCCGGACCTGATCGCCCCGTCGAGGAACCCGGTCCATTCGTCGGCGGTCTCGGTGCCCGCCCAGTGGATCGGGCCGACCGGTTCGCGCAGCCACCGCCCGAACCGCGTCCACGACCCCGGCGGCACCGCCGCGGTCGGGCCGCCCGGCGCGAATTCCTCTGCGCCCCAACGATGATCGACGTAGTCGAGCGGTTTGAGTGCGTCGTCACCGAAAAGCGTTGCAAAGCAACGTAACACGTCGCGACGGCGCTGGTCGCCGGGCAGTGAGTCGAACGCGCGGGCGTCGACGAAACCCATGAGGATGCCCGGACCGTCCGGGTGCGGGCTGACGTCGAACGTGATAAAAACGGGGCCCCGGTCGGACAGCGCCTGCCCGGAAAAGCCGTTGGCCCGCCAAAACGGCGTGGAATAGGCCGCGTACGCCTTGCTGAGCCGGCCCTGCGGCCAATGCCGGGCGAGCTGCTCGTACTCGGCGGGCAGCGGGGGAGTGAACTCGATCGAGGCGCGATGGGCCGGCGGGATCGCGACGATGACGAAGCCGGCCTCGGTCTCGCCGACATCGGTCGTCACGGTCACGCCCGCACCGTGGCGTTCGATGCGCCGCACCGGTGCGCCCAGCACCACCCGCGTGTCCAGTTCGGCGGCCGCGGCTTCGGCGATCTGTTGCGTGCCGCCGGGAAAGCGGTCCTGTTGGGCGCCGTCCTCGACGTCGAGCAGTCGGTCCAGGCCGCCGGCCGCGTGCGCGTAGCGGGCGGCGTGCAGCATCGACACGTCGTCGGGCTCGCACCCCCAGGTCACCCGCGCCACGATCGCCAGCAGGTCGCGCGACGAGGCGGTTGCCCGCACCGAGCGCAGCCAGCCGCCGAGCGACAGGCCGTCGAGTTCGCGCGCCCGGCGGGCGTCCCACGGGGCCGCCAGCGGGACGCCGCGGGCGATCCGGTCGAACTGCCAGCGCAGCCGGCCGATGTCCAGCAGCCCGGTCAGGGACAGCTTGGGAATGGTGCCGCGATACGCGTGCGTCCAGCCGCGCCAGTGGATCAGGTTCTTGCCGTCGTGGTGCGTGGGCGTGGTGGGGACGTCGAGTTCGGCCGCCATCGCCAGCACGGCGTCTTGGGTCGGCCCGACGAAAGTGCCGCCCAGATCGGCCGGCAATCCGGCGACGCTGCCGGTCAGCGACCGCCCACCGACCCGGTCGCGGCCCTCGAAGACCACCACGTCGTGGCCCTGCCGGTTCAGCTCGCGCGCGGCGGCCAGCCCGGCAAAGCCCGCTCCGACCACCACGACGTCGACGATCCGGGGCGGCTGTGACACGCGGTCTAGTGAACCGCATTTCTGCGAGTTGCAGGGCGAAATCGTGAAGCGCGGACCGGTTACGGCGCGACCGTCAGCCAGTCCTTGAATCCCGACGGGTCGTGGCGGCCCAGCGCGCCGTGCTCGTAGAGGCCCCAGCCCTCCACTGGTGGCTTGTCGCCGTCGCGGCACAGCGCCCGGCCGACATGGTCGATCACGCCGAACCCCGCGCGCGCGACGATCGCCGGGTCCGTCATGTCGTAGGTCAGCCGCTCGGCGAACTTCTCGCCCTTCCACATGCCGTGTATCCAGTCGGAATCGCCGCCGTAGCCGCCGCCGACGTGAATGGGGACCGGCAGCTTGGACTCCACGTCGAAGTGGACCTCGGTGCCGTCGGGGGAGGTGGCCTCGATGGTCGCGCCGGTCGGGATGCGGGTGCCCGAGCGGTAGTGGATCTTGACCCGCGGCCAGCCGAGCTGCTCGACGCGGCCGTCGCGCCAGATCCGGGTGCAGTCGTTGAGCGAACGGAACCCGTTGGGCTCCTCCTGAATGATCAGGACGATCGCGAAATCGTCGAAGGCCATGGGCACATAGAGCCACCACATGCCCTCGAACGGCGGGTCGGCGGGCCGGCCGGCGGGCTCGGCCTCGCCGATCGGGCGGATGCCCCAGGACCGGTCGCGGCTGCCCAGCCAGGTGTTGGGGTCGACGGTGATTTCCTCCCCGTCGACGACGATGTGGCCGCTCCAGCTGCCGAGTTGCGCGAAACGCTGTGCGTCCAGCGTCACCCGGTTGCCCGAACGCAGGATGTGCGGCTGCTCCTGGACGACGTCGAACAACCCCTTCCAGGTGAGATCGGCTGCGATGCCTTCGGTTTCGTCGAGCACGATGCGCAGCCGGTGCAGCGGTTCGATGACCTCGACGCGATAGCCGTTGACGTGCTGGTTGAGCCGGTCCTGATCGATGGCGTCCGAGACGTGCACGGCGGTCTGGGTGTCCCCCCGCCTGACGAGCAGGAACGCGTCCTTGACCCCGAGGTTGGGGTAGTAGCCGATGCCGCTGATGACGAAGATGTTCCCGGTGCGGTCGTGGGCGTTGAAGTAGGAGCGGTCGTAGAAGTTGCGGTCCGAGGAGCCCGGCCACGCGATCGGCTGGGGGATCTGATGTACCGGGTATTCGTCGAGCGGTCCGAGCATTACTGGTCCTCTCCGATCAAACGTCGCATCAATCCGGCGTGGTAGAACAGCGATTCGACATCGTCGGGCTTTTCGGTCTCGCCGAAGTGCACGCGCCGCGCGCCGGTGCGCATGAACACGCACGCCCACATGACGCCCGAGTACACGTAAAACCAGTGCAGATCGCCAACTTCGACGCCGGCCAGGCGCGCGTAGGTCGCGCGCACGTCCTCCTCGCGCATCACCTCCGGCAACCCCGGCAGCATCGCCAGGCCGGCGAGTTCTTGAAAGACCATGTGCGCGAATATCATCCACGCCACATCCAGCTCGCGCGGGCCCAGCGTCACCATTTCCCAGTCCAGCACCGCCACGGGCGCGAAGTCTTTGTACAAAACGTTGCCGACGCGCGCGTCGCCCCACAGCAGCACCGGCTCGGCGGCGGCCGTCTCGGCCGGCCAGTTGGCCTCCAGCCAGTCGAAGGTGCGTTCCAATAGCGGCGATCGCCCGATGTCGGGCACGGCGAAGTCATACCAGGACCGCACCCAATTGAAGTGCTTGCGCAGCGCGGTGTCCCCGATTTGTCCCTCGGTGAGGAAGCCAAAGGTGTTCTGCGCGTCGGGAATCGAGTGCAGCGAAGCCAAGACGCCGACGGTGGCGTCTTGCAGTTCGCGCTGCCGTTCGGCGGGCGCGTCGGCGAACCAGTTGCCGCCGAACGTGTAGGGCATGACGTCGGGCGGCACCTCCCCGTCGACGTAGTCCATCACGAAGAACGGTGTGCCCAGGACGTCACCGGTGTTCTCCAGCCACCGCACCCGGGGCACGGGCACGTCGGTGAGTTCGCCGACCTTGCGGATGACGTCGAATTGGTGGTCGAGCCGGTAGGTCGGGAAGACCTGCACGTCCTCGGCGGTGGGCGCCACCCGCGCCACCAGCTTTTTCTCGGTCGGTTGCCCGTCCTGCTGCCAGCGGACGGTCAAGATGATGGTTTCCGACGACATGCCCGTCGAATCCACGCCGCTTTCGACGGTCACCTCGGGTTTTGCGCCGTCGGGCAGTACGGTGGAGAGCCAGCGCGACATCACCGTCGGCAACGTGGTGACGTCGCGGCTGGAGCGCTGCAGCCGGTCGACGTTGTCGACTGCCGGTTCAGTGGCCACGGGGAGTGCCTCCATCCTTTGAGACTTTTTCGCGGCAATTACGATACGGTAGGTAGCGTTATGAAAGCAGACCCGTCCGGCCTTGACAAGGCCCCCGGCGCCGGCCGCCCGCGCGATCCGCGTATCGACTCGGCCATCCTATCGGCGACCGCGGAACTGCTTGTCCAAACGGGCTATTCAAACATCAGTCTGGCCGCGGTGGCCGAGCGCGCCGGCACCACGAAGTCGGCGCTGTACCGGCGGTGGTCCAGCAAGGCCGAGCTGGTGCATGAGGCGGCCTTCCCCGTGGCCCCCACCGCGCTGGAGGCGCCGGCCGGGGATATCGCCGCCGATACGCGGATGATGATCGAGGCCGCCCGCGACGTGTTCACCACCCCGGTGGTGCGCGCCGCGCTGCCCGGCCTGGTGGCCGACATGACGGCCGATCCCGCGCTCAACGCGCGGGTGATGTCGCGATTCGTGGACTTGTTCGCCGCGGTGCGGGTGCGGCTGCGCGAGGCCGTCGACCGGGGCGAAGCCCATCCCGACGTGGATCCGGATCGCTTGATCGAGTTGATTGGGGGAGCGACGATGCTGCGGATGCTGCTGCGCCCGGAGGAAGAGCTCGACGACGCGTGGGTGGAGCAGACCACGGCCATCGTCGTGCACGGCGTGCGGCGATGACGGGCCGGCTCGCCGGGCGCGCCGCGATCGTCACCGGTGCCAGCCGCGGCCTCGGTCGAGCGATCGCGTTGGCGCTGGCCGCCGAGGGCGCGGCGGTGGCGGTCGCCGGGCGCACCGAAGAGGTCTGGGATGACCGGCTGCCGGGAACGATCGGTGAGACGGTCGCCGGCATCGAGGCCGCGGGCGGACGCGCCGTCGCGGTGCGCGCCGATCTGACCGACCGCGACGAGATCGCCCGGCTGGTGGACTCGGCGCGAGATGCGTTGGGCCCGATCGCGATTCTGGTCAACAATGCGGCCTTCACCGCGCCCGGCCGCCCGCCGGCGCCCGGCGGCGAACCGCGCCCCAAGCCCGCCAAACCGCCGAGCGGCGCCGCCAAGCCCGGCTGGCCGGGGTTCGTCAGTACGCCCTTGCACGCGTATCGCCGGCATTTCGACATCGCGGTGTTCGCGGCTTACGAGCTGATGCAGCTGGTGTGCCCCGACATGATCGAGGCGGGTGGCGGGTCGATCATCAACATCACCTCGGTCGCGTCGCGACTGCCCGGTGATGGCCCGTACGCCGACCGCAGCGGCGGTGTGCTGCCCGGGTACGGTGGGTCCAAGGCGGCGCTCGAGCATCTAACCCAATGCGCGGCATTCGATCTCACCGACCACAACATCGCGGTCAACGCGCTGTCGCCGTCCAAGCCGATCCTCACACCGGGGCTTTCCTACTACGCCCGCAACTTCGACGACACCGCGTCCGCGGATGAATTCGCCCGCGCTGCAGTGGAATTGGCGCTCGTCGACCCCGGCAAGGTCACCGGACGCACCATCGGGCACCTACAAGTGCTCGACGGCAGTTTCCGGCCGTTCGCGCTGGACTGAGCCGGGGCGGTCGATCGCACTCCGGCGAAGCCTGGACCACGCCACCGACGCTATCGAACGCCAGTCCTGGCCCTAGGGCCGCCTGACGTGCAAGTATGAGCAAAGCCAGTGCCGCAACGGCGGCAGGCAACCGGTTGAGTGGTGTGCCCATGCCTGGTATGGATAAGCCGACAGGGCGGGTCGTGGCCCTGATCGTTCTCCTACTCGTGGTCGCGGCCGCCCTGCGCGGGTATTTCCCGGCTCAGCAGCATGCGGCCCGCAGCGAGTCGGGGGGCCGGGCGGCCATGGTGTTCGTGGTCGCCATCCTGGCGGCGACGCTGGCCTTGGTCGCGATCGCGGTCGTCGCGCGGTTGCGAGACCCCCGTGCACCCGCGCCGTCCGCCGGGGCGCTGTCCGACATGCTGGGCACCGGGAGGGGCCGACCGAGCTGGCGGGTGTTGCTGGTCGGCCTCGCGGTGATCGTCGCGTGGCTGCTGATCGTGATGCTGCTGAGCAGGCTCCTGGCGCCCCACGGCATCGGCCCGGCTCCCTCCCCATCCGAGACCGGCGGCCAGCCGCCGTCGGGGCATGGCGGCTCGCCGCCACCACCGCAGCAGCAGCACCGGCCGCGCGACGGTTCCCAGAGCATGCTCGGCGTGCTGCTCGCCAGCACGGCCGCGATGTTGTTCGTGATCGTCGCCGGAACGGTCGCCACGGCGAGGCGACGGCAGCACCCGATCGCACTCCGCATCGCCGACGAGCCGGCCGAATCCCCGGCGGCCGCGGCGCCGCCGCGGTCGCTGGCGCGGGCCGCCGAGCGTGGGCTGGCGGAGATGACGGACCTCAGCCGCGAGCCGCGCGAGGCGATCATCGCCTGCTACGCCGCGATGGAACGCGAACTCGCGCATGTTCCCGGGGCCGTCCCCCAGGACTTCGATACCCCCTCCGAGGTGTTGGCCCGTGCGGTCGAACGCCATGCCCTGCATGCCGATAACGCCGTACAACTGGTGAACCTGTTCACCGAGGCGCGGTTCAGTCCGCACGTGATGAACGAGGGACACCGCGACGTGGCGGTGCGCGTGCTTCGATTGGTCCTCGACGAACTCCGATCGCTGAGCGTCGCATGAAAAAGACCGCGACCCTCGGGGTTTGCCTCATCATCGCCATCGAACTGCTGACGCTGACGCAGCATGACCGCCGACTCGTGTTGGCGGCCTCCGGTATCGGGCTGGCCGTGGTACTGCTCGGCCTGCGGCGCACGCTGGGACGCGGGCCCGAGGCCGGCACCGAGCCCGAGGCCGACGACATCGGGGATTCGTTGCGCCGCTGGCTTTCCACCACCGAGACGACCATCCGCCGGTCGGAGGCCACCCGGGCGGACTGGGACCGGCATCTGCGCCCGATGCTGGCCCGACGGTACGAAATCGCCACGGGCCAACGGCAAGCCAAAGATCCCGCCGCCTTCCACGCGACCGGCCGAATGCTCTTTGGTGTCGAGCTGTGGGACTGGGTCAACCCCAACAACGTCATCCGCAACGGTGACCGCCAGCCGGGGCCGGGCCGGGCGGCACTGGAAGAGATTCTGCGAAAGTTGGAGCAGGTATGACAGGGGGCGCGATCCAGAAATGACGCTGCCGGCAGCAACCACGACCGCACACTGCGAGGCGATCCTCGACGAAATAGAACGCGTGGTGGTGGGCAAGCGCGCCGCGCTCAAGCTCATCCTGACCGCCGTTCTCGCGCGCGGTCACATCCTCATCGAGGACCTGCCGGGCCTGGGCAAGACGCTGATCGCGAGATCCTTTGCGGCCGCGCTGGGGCTGCAATTCACCCGTGTGCAGTTCACCCCCGACCTGCTGCCGGCGGACCTGCTCGGGTCGACGATCTACGACATGCAGTCGGGGCGCTTCGCGTTCCGGCCCGGACCGATCTTCACCAACCTGTTGCTCGCCGACGAGATCAATCGCACGCCACCGAAAACCCAGGCGGCGCTGCTGGAGGCGATGGCCGAACGACAGGTCAGCATCGACGGCGAAACACACCAGCTGTCACGGCCTTTCATCGTTCTGGCCACCGACAACCCGATCGAGTACGAGGGCACGTATCCGCTGCCCGAGGCGCAGCTCGACCGATTCGCGATCCGGCTGGAACTGCGGTATCTCTCCGAACGCGACGAGACCTCGATGTTGCGGCGGCGCCTCGAACGCGGATCGGCCGAGCCGACCGTCAATCAGGTCGTGGACGCGCACGACCTGCTGGCGATGCGGGAATCGGTCGAGCAGGTGACCGTGCACGAAGACGTCCTGCACTACGTGGTCTCGCTGGCCAACGCGACGCGGCACCACCCGCAGGTCGCGGTCGGGGCCAGCCCGCGCGCCGAACTCGACCTGGTCCAGCTCGCCCGCGCCCGCGCGCTGCTGCTCGGCCGCGACTACGTGATCCCCGAGGACGTCAAGGCGCTCGCCACCGCGGCGGTCGCGCACCGCATCACCTTGCGCCCGGAGATGTGGGTGCGAAAGATCCAGGGCGCCGACGTCATCGGGGAGCTGCTGCACCGGCTGCCGGTGCCGCGCACCGGCGCGAGCCCGGGGGACACCGGATGAGTCCGGCGTGACGCAGGGCCGCGAGATCGAGTTTCGCTGGCGCGCATCGGGATTGACGCGCGCGGTTGCCACCTGCGCGGGGTTCGCGATGGCCGCGGCCGTCATCGGCGCCCGGTGGCAGCTGATCGCGTTCGCGGCGCCGCTGCTCGGCGTGCTGTGTTCGATCAGCTGGCAGCGGCGGGTGCCGGAAATTCGCGTGCACGGCGAGCCCGACGCCCAGCGATGCTTCGAAAGCGAGCAGGCGCACCTGCGGGTGTGGATCAGCGGGGAAGAACAAGGGTTGTCGGCCGCCCGGCTCACGGTCCCGGACGTGGAGGGGATGGAGCTCGAGATCGCCGATGCCGATGCGGGCCGGGCGAAGACGGTCGCGGCCACGGCGCAGCGCTGGGGACGGTACCGGATCGCGGCCCGCGTCGAGGTGATCGCACGCGGTGGGCTGCTCACCGGCACCGGCGTTGTCGACGCCGCCGAGGTCATCGTGTTTCCGCTGACGCCGCCGCAGGCCACGCCCATCCCGCAGATCGAGTTGCTCGACCGGCTGGGCGCCCACCTGACCCGGCACGTCGGCCCCGGGGTGGAATACGCCGACATTCGTCCCTACGTGCCGGGAGACCAACTGCGCGCGGTGAATTGGCCGGTGAGCGCGCGCCGCGGCCAGCTGCACGTCACGGAGCGGTTGACCGACCGCGCGGCGGACGTGGTCATGCTGATCGACGGGTATCGGCAGCCGGCGGGTCCGGCGACGGCAGCCACCGAACGGGTCGTCCGGGGCGCGGCGCAAGTGGTGCAAACCGCCCTGCGGCACGGTGATCGGGCCGGGATCGTCGCGCTCGGGGGCAACCGTCCGCGCTGGCTCGGCGCCGACATCGGGCAGCGCCAGTTCTATCGGGTGCTCGACACCGTGCTCGGTGCCGGTGACCGATTCGAGCGCACCACGGGCACGCTGGCGCCGCGCGCGGCGGTGCCTGCCGGGGCGATCGTCATCGCGTTCTCCACGCTGCTCGACACCGAATTCGCGCTCGCCCTCATCGATCTGCGGAGGCGGGGCCATGTCGTGTTGGCCGTGGACATCCTCGACAGTTCGCCATTCGAAGA
This sequence comes from Mycobacterium sp. 3-98, assembly GCF_035918355.1. Taxonomy (NCBI): domain Bacteria; kingdom Bacillati; phylum Actinomycetota; class Actinomycetes; order Mycobacteriales; family Mycobacteriaceae; genus Mycobacterium; species Mycobacterium sp. 3-98. Next base: position 1,771,522 of record NZ_CP142360.1, read on the forward strand.
CGATCAGGATCCGTTGGTCGATCGGATGTGGGCGCTGCAGCGCTCCTCGATGTATCGCGACATGGCCACCGTCGGCGTGGACATCGTGTCGTGGCGGGGCGACAGCGGTCTCGAGCAGTCGATGGGTGTGCTGCCCGATCGCCGCCGCCGGGTGCGCGGGAGGCTGCGTGGATAGCGGTGGTGCGGGCGCGCTGGGTCGGCTGGGCTCGCCCGCGTTCGCGACCGGGTTCGGTCTGCTCATGGTGGGATCGGCGGCCGGGGGCTCGCACGGTTTCGCCGTGGCCGCGTGGGTGGCGGCCCTGGTTTCGGTGGGTGCGGGGACGGTATTCCGGTTCGCCGCAACGGTTGCCGTGCTGCTGGCGGTCGTGACGGTCACGCTGTCCGATCCGCCGGTCGTGTTCGTCGCGCTGTCCGGATTGTGCGCGACCGCCTACCTGGTGTGCCGCCATGCGGCCGGCGCGGCCGCCCCGGTGGTGCTGAGCAGCTGGCCGACGGCCGTTGCCGCGGTGGGGTTTACGTTCGCCGGGTTGGTCGCAACGTCGTTCCCGTTGCAGTTGCCGTGGTTGCCGTTGGCCGCCCCGCTGGGTGCGCTGGTGATCTACCTGCTGGCGATCCGGCCGTTCTTGGCCTGAGCGCCGACGTCGGTCACCGTCAGTGCAGCAGGTGCGCGGCGTGATCGGCCAGGTCGAGCAGCGGCTGCGGGAAGATGCCCAACACCACGGTGACCGCGGCGCAGACCGCGATCGCGGCCTTGCTCAGGATGCCCGGCGCCACCACGTGCGGGGTGTCCTCGGTGGCCTCGGTGAAGAACATCGACACGATCACCCGCACGTAGAAGTAGGCGGCGACACCGCTGGCGACCACACCGACGATCACCAGGGGCGCGGCGCCCCCCTGGGCGGCGGCCTTGAACACGGCGAGCTTGCTGACGAATCCACTGGTCAGCGGGATGCCGGCGAACGCCAACAAGAACATCGAAAACATCACGCCCACAATGGGGGAGCGCTGTCCCAGCCCGGCCCAGTGCGACAGCGCGGCATCCTCGACACCGTCGTCGTCGCGAATCAGGCCCACGATGGCGAACGCGCCCACGGTGCTGAAGCTGTAGGCGAGCAAATAGAACAATGTGGAGGAAAGTCCGGTGTGGTTGTCGGCGATGACGCCGGTGAGGATGAATCCGACGTGGGCGACCGAGGAGTAGGCCAGCATCCGCTTGACGTCGGTCTGGTTCACCGCGGTGATGGTCCCCACCACCATGGTCAGGATGGAAATCGTCCACAGCACCGGCCGCCACTGGTCATGCAGCGGCGGCAGCGCCACGTAGATCACCCGAAGCAGCGCGCCGAACGCCGCCACCTTGGTGGCCGCCGCCATGAATCCCGTGATCGGGGTGGGGGCGCCCTGGTACACGTCGGGAATCCACGAGTGGAACGGAACGGCGCCGACCTTGAACAGCAGGCCGACCGACAGCAGCGCGACACCGACCAGCGCCAGCGAGCTGTCGCCGCGTGTGGCCAGCGCGTCGCGGATACCGGTCAGCAGCAGCGTGCCGGTCGCGCCGTAGAGCAGCGCCACACCGTAGAGGAAGAAGGCCGACGAAAACGCGCCCAGCAGAAAGTATTTCATGGCCGCTTCCTGCGACAGCAGGCGACGGTGGCGGGCCAGGCCGCACATCAGGTACAGCGGCAAGGACAACACTTCCAGCGCGACGAACATCGTCAGTAGGTCGTTGGACGCCGGAAAGACCATCATGCCGCCGACCGACAGCATCGCCAGCGGGAAGAGCTCCGTCTGGGCGGCTCCGGCCCGCTCGGCCTCCCGCTCCGCGTCACTGTCGGGCACCGCCGACGCCTGCGGGGTGAACGAGTCCAGGCCTCCCGTGCCGCCGGCGCCCGTTGCGACGGAAACCTTGCTCTCCGTTTTGGTTTGGGTCCGTTCGGCGATGAAGATGACGGCCATCACCGCGACCAGCAGCACGGTGCCCTGCAGGTACAGCGTCGGACGGTCGATGGCCATGGCGCCCAGGACCGCGGCCCGCCCCGAGCTCTTGATCGAGCGGCTCACGGCGACGACGGCGACGAACGCCGCGATCAAGCCGCCGAGGGCCAGCGTCACCTGGCCGGCGTAGCGGATGCGCCTGGGCAGGAACGCTTCGGCGAGGACCCCCACCACGGCGATGCCGAACACGATGAGGGTCGGGGACAGCAGGAAGTACTGGATGCTGGGGGTGGGGAGGGTCATCGCGGTCCTTCAGCGGTCCGGGCTTGGGCCGGCCTGGGATTGCCCACCACCGGCACCGTTGGTTTGGGGTCGTGCTGGCCGATGGTGGTCATGGTGTTCTCGACGGCCGGATTGATGATGTCGAGGACGGGCTTGGGATAGATCCCGAGCACGAGCAGCAGCGCGATCAACGGTGCGACGACGATCAATTCGCGCGCCCTCAGGTCGCCGATCTTCTCGTTGCCGGTGGCCACCGGCCCGGTCATCACGCGCTGGTAGAGCCACAGCATGTACACTGCCGACAGCACCAGCGCGGTGACGCCGAATCCGGCGGCCAGCCAGTACCGGTTGAAAGTTCCCAGCAGGACCAGGAATTCGCTGATGAACGGGGCCAGGCCGGGCAATGACAGGGTGGCCATGGCGGAGACCAGGAAGGTGCCCGCCAAGATGGGCGCCACCTTCTGCACGCCGCCGTAGTCGGCGATCGCCCGGCTGCCGTGCCGCGAGATCAGGAAGCCGGCGATCAGGAACACCGCCGCCGTGGACAGCCCGTGATTGAGCATGTACAGCGTCGACCCGCTCTGGCCCTGGCTGGTCATCACGAAGATGCCGAGGATGATGAACCCGAAGTGCGAGATCGACGTGTAGGCGATCAGGCGCATGATGTCGGTCTGGCCGATGGCGACGATCGCCCCGTAGACCACCCCGATGACCGCCAGCACGACGATAAGCGGACGGAAATACGTTGAGGCATCGGGGAACAGCTGCAGGCAGTAGCGCAGCATGCCGAAGGTGCCGACCTTGTCCATCACGGCCATCATCAGCACCGCGGTGGCTGGGGTGGCCTCGACCGCGGCGTCGGGCAGCCAGCGGTGGAACGGCCACAGCGGGGCCTTGATCGCGAACGCGAACATGAAGCCCAGGAAGAGCGCCTTGAACACCGCGGAGTCCGCCCCGTAGCGCCCGGAGGCGACGCCGGCGACGATCTCACGGAAGTCGAACGTGCCCGACCCGTGCTGCGAGGTCACCACGTACAGCCCGATCACCGCGGCCAGCATGATCAGCCCGCCGAACAGGTTGTACAGCAAGAACTTCACGGCCGCACGTGAGCGGCCCGACCCCCCGCCGAAGCCGCCGATCAGGAAGTACATCGGGATGAGCATGGCTTCGAAGAACACGTAGAACAGCAGCACGTCCAACGCGATCACCGAGATCAGCACCATGGATTCGATGGCCAGCGTCAGCGCGACGTAGGCGTGCACGCCGCGCGTGCGCTGGCCCCCGTCGTTCCAGCCGGCGATCTGCAGCACCGGGATCAGCACCGCGGTCAGCAGCACCAGCACCACCGCGATGCCGTCGACGCCCAGGGTGTAGCCGGCCCCGAAAGCCGGGATCCACTGGTGCTTTTCGACGAACTGATACGGGGCGCCGCCGGTCTTGAACCCGAGGGTGACGACGATCGCGACCGCCAGGGTCGCGATGCCGAACACCAGGCCCGTCCACTTGGCGAGCTGCCGCAGCCCGGGTGGCATCAGGATGATCAGCACCGCTCCGGCCAGCGGCACCAGCCACAGCACGCTGAGCCACGGAACCGAGGTCATCGGGTTCACCACAGTTTCACCGCCAGGATCAGCGCGACCACCAGCACCGCGCCCGTCAGCATCGACAGTGCGTAGTTGCGGGCGAAGCCGGTTTGCAGGCCTCGCAGCCGATTCGACGTCTGGCTCACGAGCGCCGCCAGCGCGTTGACCGAGCCGTCGACGCCCGCGTTGTCGACTTCGACAAGCGCGTGGGTCAGTTGCGCACCGGGGCGCATGAACACCTCCTCGTTGAGGGCATCGCCGTAGAAGTCCTTGCGGACGGCCGTCGTCAGGGCCGAGACCGACAGCGGGGCCACCCGGGGGATGTCCGCGGTGGCGTAAAGCCGGTAGGCGACGGCGATCCCGATGGCGACCACACCCAATGCCAGCGCGCTGCTGACCCAGACCGGGAACGCGTGGGTGACTTCTTCGTGTTTCCCGACGACCGGTTCGAGCCAGCGCGCCAAGGTGCCACCGACCGCGAGCAGGCCGCCGGAGAACACCGAGCCGATCGCCAGCAGGATCATGGGCCACGTCATCAGGCCGGGCGCCTCGTGCGGGTGGGCGCCGGGCGCCCAGCGCTTTTTACCGAAGAAGGTCATCAGCATGACGCGGGTCATGTAGAACGCGGTGACGCCCGCCCCCAGCAGCGCCGCCCCGCCCAGCACGTAACCCCTGACGCCGCCGGCGGCCAGCGCCGCCTCGATGATGGCGTCCTTGGAGAAGTAGCCCGCGAAGGGCGGCACACCGATGATCGCCAGGTACCCCAGGCCGAACGTGGCGAACGTGATCGGCAACGCGGCGCGCAGGCCGCCGTAGCGGCGCATGTCCTGCTCTTCGTCCATCGCGTGGATCACCGCGCCGGATCCCAGGAACAGCCCGGCCTTGAAGAAGCCGTGGGTGAGCAGATGCATGATCGCGAACGCGTAGCCGGCCGGGCCCAGGCCCGCGGCCAGCACCATGTAACCGATCTGGCTCATCGTCGAGGCCGCCAGCGCCCGCTTGATGTCGTCCTTGGCGCAGCCGATGAAGGCCCCGAGCAGCAACGTGACCGCACCCACGACGACCACCGCCAGTTGCGCGTCGGGCGAGAGGTTGTACAGCGGGTTGGACCGCACGATCAGATACACCCCGGCGGTCACCATGGTGGCGGCGTGGATCAACGCGGACACCGGGGTGGGGCCCTCCATGGCGTCACCCAGCCAGGCCTGCAGCGGCACCTGCGCGGATTTGGCGCAGGCGCCCAGCAGCAGCAACAGCCCCATCGCGGTCAGCGCGCCCCGCCCTGCGGCCGGCGCCCCGGCGAACACCCCCGCGTACGACAGCGTGCCGAAAGTGCTGAACATCAAGAACATTCCGAGCGCCAGCCCCGCGTCGCCGACCCGGTTCATCACGAAAGCCTTCTTGGCGGCGGTGGCGGCGGTCGGCTTGTGGTACCAGAACCCGATCAGCAGGTAGGACGCCAGGCCCACCCCTTCCCAGCCGACGTAGAGCACCGCGTAGTTGTCGGCGACCACGAGCAGCAGCATCGAGGCAAGGAACAAGTTGAGGTAGCCGAAAAAGCGCCGGCGATCGGGGTCTTCGGCCATGTAGGCGACCGAATAGATGTGGATCAGCGAGCCGACCCCGGAGATCAGCAACACGAAACACACCGACAGCTGGTCGATCTGGAGCCCGAGGTCGACCTGGAGCTGGCCGACCGGAATCCAGCTGAACACCTTTTGGTGGATGACGCGGTCGTCGGCGGGGCGGCCGAGCAACTCGCCCAGCAGGCTCAGGCCCAGGGCGAATGCCGCCAGCGCGGTGGCGCAGCCCAGCCAATGCCCCCAGCGGTCGGTGCGCCGCCCGCCGAACAGCAGGATGGTGGCACCCGCTAACGGCAGCGCGACCAGCAGCCAGCTGTATTGAGTCCCAATAAGATTCGTCACGTGGCGCTCTTCAGCCTTTGAGTAGGTTCGCGTCGTCGACGGACGCCGATTTGCGGGCACGGAAAATGGTCATGATGATGGCCAGGCCGATGACCACCTCGCAGGCGGCCACCACCATCGTGAAGAACGCGATCATCTGTCCGTCCAGGTGGCCGTGCATCCGCGCGAACGTGACGAACGCGAGGTTGACGGCGTTGAGCATGAGCTCGACGCACATGAACATCACGATGGCGTTGCGGCGCAGCAACACACCGGCGGCGCCGATGGTGAACAGCAGCGCCGAAAGGTACAGGTAATTAGCGGGATTCACGACAGACCGCCTTGTGACAGACTCGAGCTTGCCTCGGGGGACTGGGTCTTCTTGCCGTCGGCGCCGCGGCTTTGCAGCATCGGCGACACCGACAGCTTCGAGTACGAGCCGTCCGGCAGCAGCGCGGCCACGTCGACGGCGTTGTGGCGGGCGTACACGCCGGGGCCGGGCAGCGGGGTGGGGTGCCCGCCGGGCTGGAATCGTTCCTGGGAGAGCTCGCGTTGCGTCTTGCGGCGTTCGAAACGCTCGCGATGCGCCAGCACCATGGCCCCGACGGCCGCGGTGATCAGCAATGCGCTGGTGAGTTCGAATGCCCACAGGTAGCGCGAAAAGATCAGCGCCGCCAGCCCTTCCACGTTCCCGGCGGCGTTCGCGGTGGTCAGCCCGGCGAAGCCGCCCGTGGCCACGTCGCCGATGGCGGCGATGAGCAGGATGCCGAATCCGACACCGGCGGCCACCGCGGCGACGCGCTGGCCCCGCAGCGTCTCCCGCAGCGATTCGGCGGAGTCCACGCCGATGAGCATGAGCACGAACAGGAACAGCATCATGACCGCGCCGGTGTAGACGACGACCTGAACGACGCCCAAGAACAACGCGTCCTGGATCATGTAGAACACCGCCAGGATGATCATCGTCATGGCCAAAAACATCGCCGAGTAGACGGCGTTGACCGCCAACACCACCCCGAGCGCACCGATCACCGCCAGCGCCCCCAGCACCCAGAACGTCACCGCTTCGCCGGTGGAGGTTCGAGCGATGGTGTCGTGGGCGAAACTGGAGGCCATCACGGACGTGACGGCGTGGCCCGCGAAACCGGTCACCGGGAGTCTCCGGCGTGCTGGTTGTCCCGCAGCCCGTGTGCGGTCACGTTGCCCAGGTAGTAGTCCTTGTCGGTGGCGCCCTCGGCCCTGGGATGCGGCGGCGCGAGCATGTCTTGCAGCAGCGGAGCCAGCAGCCGGTCCTTCTCGTAGATGAGGTCGGCGCGATTGTCGTCGGCCATCTCGTAGTCGTTGGTCATCGTCAGCGCCCGGGTCGGGCAGGCTTCGATGCACAGGCCGCAGCCGATGCAGCGCAGATAGTTGATCTGATACACCCGGCCGTAGCGTTCCCCGGGGGAGTACCTGAGTTCCTCGGTGTTGTCGGCACCCTCGACGTAGATCGCGTCGGCTGGGCACGCCCACGCGCACAGTTCGCAGCCGATGCACTTCTCCAGGCCGTCGGGGTAGCGGTTCAGCTGGTGACGCCCGTGATAGCGGGGCATGACCGGGCCCGGCTTTTCCGGATACTCCTCGGTCACGCGCTTTTTGAACATCGATCCCAGCGTCACGCCGAATCCGGCCACGGCGTCCAAGAATTTAGCCACGTGCTTCCTCCTTGCTCGCCGCCGCCAGCGACTTCATCTCTTTCGCCGGCAGCGGCGGTGTCGGGAATACCGGTGTGGAGATCGATGCGGCCGGCAGCTTCTTCGCCTGACGCCGCAGCTGGCGCTCCAGCGCGCGAATCCCCGGCGCGCTGAACGGTTTTCGCAGCAACATCACCAGGACCGTGGCGAACACGATGCTGCTCACCACGAGTACCGGGGTCCAGTGCTGATACCCCTGGTTGCGCAGTGTGCGGACCACCGCCGCGATCAGCACCCAGACCAGCGAGGCCGGGATCAAAAGCTTCCAGCCCAGGCCCATGAACTGGTCGTAGCGCAGCCGGGGCAGCGAGGCCCGCAGCCAGAAGTAGATGAACAAGAAGGTCCACATCTTGGCGGTGAACCACAGCACCGGCCACCACCCGGTGTTGGCGCCGGCCCACATGTTCAGCGGCCACGGCGCATGCCAGCCGCCGAAGAACAAGGCGGTGGCGAGCGAGGACACCGTCATCATGTTGACGTACTCGGCCAGCATGAACATCGCGAACTTCAGCGACGAGTACTCGGTGTGGAATCCCGCGACCAGTTCACCCTCGGCCTCGGGCAAATCGAAGGGCGCCCGGTTGGTTTCGCCGACCATCGAGATCAGGTAGATCACGAACGACGGCAGCAGCAGGAACACGTACCAGACCCGGTCCTGTGCGGCGACGATCTGTGACGTCGACATGGAGCCGGCGTAGAGGAACACCGCCGCGAACGACAGTCCCATCGCCACCTCGTAGGAGATGACCTGGGCGGTGGAGCGCACCCCGCCCAGCAGTGGATAGGTGGACCCGGATGCCCAGCCGCCCAACACGATTCCGTACACCCCGATGGCCGACAGCCCCAGAATGAACAGCACCGCGACGGGGAGGTCGGTCAGTTGCAGCGGCGTCCGGTGGCCGAACACCGACACCACCGGGCCGAACGGGATGAACGCGAAGGCGGTGAACGCCGGGATCGTGGAGATGACCGGCGCCGCGAAGTAGACGAACTTGTCGACACCACCGGGCGTGATCGTTTCCTTGAGCGCCAACTTGATTCCGTCGGCCAGGCTCTGCAGGACGCCCCAGGGTCCCGCCCGGTTCGGTCCGGGCCTGCGCTGCATCCAGCCGAGGATCTTGCGTTCGAGCAGGATCGCGACGAGGACGTTGAGCATGAGGAACACGAAGATGGCCAGCGCCTTGCCGAGCACCAGCCACCAGGTGTCGTGCCCGAAGACCGTCAAGCCGGTGGTCATGTGCGCCGCTCCTCCTCATCGCTTCGCTCTGCATCGTCGCCGGCGCGAGTCATTTGCCCACTCCGATTTTCACTGTGCTGCCGGGGGTTGCCCCGAGCTGGCGGTGCACCGCCGACGCCGACGAGTTGAGTGGGAGCCACGCCACCCGGTCGGGCATGTCGGTGACGAGCAGCGGCAGGCTGATGGACCCGCGTGACGTGCTGACGGTCACCGCGTCGCCCTCGGCGGCGCCGATCTCGGCGGCCGTGTCGGCGGACAGCCGCACGACGGATTTGCGGGCCGTTCCCGCCAGATGTGGCTCACCGTCCTGCATTCGGGCGTTGTCCAGCAACATCCGCCAGCCGGCCAGCACCGCCTCGCCAGCGCCGACCTCGGGTGGCTGCGGCGCCGCGACGTCCGGGCTCGCGGGGCGCTTGCCGTCCCAGTGCCGCAGCGCGGCCAGTTCTTCGCGGGCCGCGTCGACGGTGGACATGCCCAGGTAGACGCCCATCTCGTCGGCCAGCGCATCGAGCACCTGGTGGTCGGACTGGGTGGCGTCCTGGGTGTTGCGCAGCGCGGCGTCGAAGGGCCGGAAGCGGCCCTCCCAGTTGACGAACGCGCCGGCCTTCTGTGTCGTCGACGCGACCGGGAACACCACGTCGGCGCGCTGCGTGACGGCGCTGTCCCGCATCTCGAGGCTGACCACGAAGCCGGCGCCGTCCAGCGCCGCCAGCACCGCTTCGGGGTCGGCGAAGTCGTCGGGCTCGACGCCACCCACCAGCAGCGCGCCCAGCGTCCCGTCGGTGGCGGCGGCCAGGATGCCGTCGGCGTCACGCCCACGGCCGGAGGGCAATTCGGACACGTTCCAGGCCCGCGCCACCTGCGCCCGGGCGGTCTCGTCGTCCACCGGACGGCCGCCGGGCAGCAGCCCGGGCAGCGCACCGGCCTCCAGCGCGCCCCGCTCGCCGGCGCGCCGCGGCACCCAGGCCAGGCGGGCGCCGGTGGTATCGGCGAGCCGCGCCGCAGCGGACAATCCGCCCGGCACGGTGGCCAAGCGTTCGCCGACCATGATGACCGCGCCGGGGGTGGACAGCAGGTCACCCACCTCGCCGGTGGCCAACCCGTCCAGCGCCGCGGCTTCGGCGCCGGGCACGGTCTTGATCAGCCGGCCGGACATCTTGTCCAGCGCCCGGGTGGCGAACGGCGCCACCGCGTAGACGGGCAACCCGCGTTTGCGGGCCGCCTTGCGCAGCCGCAGGAACACGATCGGCGACTCGTCCTCGGGCTCGAACCCGGCCAGCACGACCACCGGCGCCGACTCCAGGTCGGCGTAGCTGACGGTCATCGGCCTGCCGGCGATGCGGGCCGCCAGGAAGTCGGCCTCCTCGGCCGAACTCGGCCGGGCGCGGAAGTCGATGTCGTTGCCGTCCAGCACGATTCGCGCGAACTTGGAGTAGGCGTAGGCGTCCTCCAGGGTCGCGCGGCCGCCGACCAGCACCCCCGTGCGCCCGCGCGCCGCCTCGAGGCCCTGCGTCGCGACGGCGATCGCGTGTGACCACGAGGTCGGCTGCAGCGAGCCGTCGGCGTCGCGAACCAGGGGAGTGGTGATCACGTCGGGCTGGGTCGCGTAAGTGAACGCCCACCGGCCCTTGTCGCAGTTCCACTCCTCGTTGACTTCCGGGTCGTCGCCGGCCAGCCGGCGCAGCACCTTGCCGCGGCGGTGGTCGGTGCGCTGTGCGCATCCGGAGGCACAGTGTTCGCAGACGCTCGGGCTGGAGACGAGATCGAACGGACGGGCCCGGAAGCGGTAGGCGGTCCCGGTCAGCGCGCCCACCGGGCAGATCTGCACCGTGTTGCCCGAGAAGTAGGAGTCGAACGGCTCGTTGGCGTAGATGCCGACCTGCTGCAGGGCGCCCCGCTCCTGCATGTCGATGAACGGGTCGCCGGCGATCTGTTCGGAGAACCGCGTGCAGCGCGCGCACAGGATGCAGCGCTCGCGGTCGAGCAGCACCTGCGAGGAGATGTTGATCGGCTTGGCGAAGGTGCGCTTCTCGTCGGTGAAGCGAGAATCGGCCCGCCCGTTGGACATTGCCTGGTTCTGCAGCGGGCATTCGCCGCCCTTGTCGCACATGGGGCAGTCGAGCGGATGGTTGATCAGCAGCAGCTCCATCACGCCGTGCTGCGCCTTGTCGGCGGCCTCGGAGGTGAGCTGGGTGCGCACGACCATGTCGTCGGTGGCCACGGTGGTGCACGAGGCCATCGGCTTGCGCTGGCCCTCGACCTCGACCAGGCACTGGCGGCACGCGCCGACCGGCTCCAGCAGCGGGTGGTCGCAGAACCGCGGGATCTGGATGCCCATCAGCTCGGCGGCCCGGATCACCAGAGTTCCCTTGGGAACGCTGATTTCGATGCCGTCGATGGTCAGCGTCACCATCTCCGGCGGACGCACTTCGTCGCCGGTCTCGGTTTTGGCAAGGCTCGTCATCAGCTCGTCATGCCTTTCCGTTCGGTATCAGCATGGAGTCTCGTGGGTCGAACGGGCATCCGCCGCCCTCGACATGGGCGACGTACTCGTCGCGGAAGTACTGGATCGACGACATGACGGGGCTGGCGGCGCCATCGCCCAAGGCGCAGAACGCTTTACCCAAGATGGAGTCGGAGATGTCCAGCAGCTTGTCGAGGTCCTCGTGCGTGCCCGTGCCGGCCTCCAGCCGCTCGTAGATCTTGTCCAGCCAGAAGGTGCCCTCGCGGCACGGCGTGCATTTGCCGCACGATTCGTGCTTGTAGAAGTACGTCCAGCGCTGCACCGCACGCACCACGCAGGTGGTTTCGTCGAAGATCTCCAGCGCCTTGGTGCCCAGCATCGAGCCGGCGCCGCCCACGCCCTCGTAGTCCAGCGGGACGTCGAGATGCTCGTCGGTCAGCAGCGGGGTCGACGAGCCGCCGGGCGTCCAGAACTTCAGCCGGTGGCCGGCCCGCACCCCGCCGGCGTAGGCGAGCAACTCCCGCAACGTGATTCCCAGCGGGGCCTCGTACTGTCCGGGGCGGGTGACGTGCCCGGACAGCGAATACAGCGTGAAGCCCGGGGATTTTTCGCTTCCCATCGAGCGGAACCAGTCCACGCCGTTGCCGATGATCGACGGCACGCTCGCGATGGTCTCGACGTTGTTGATCACCGTGGGGCAGCCGTACAGGCCGGCGACGGCGGGGAACGGCGGGCGCAGCCGCGGCTGGCCGCGTCGGCCTTCCAGCGAATCCAGCAGCGCGGTCTCCTCGCCGCAGATGTACGCGCCGGCGCCCGCGTGCACGACCAGCTCCAGATCGAATCCCGAGCCGTTGATGTCGCGGCCCAGGTACCCGGCGGCGTACGCCTCGGCCACCGCGTTCTGCAGGCGGCGCAGCACCGGCAGCACCTCGCCGCGCACATAGATGAACGCGTGGTTGGCCCGGATCGCGTAGGCGGCGATGATGACGCCCTCGACGAGGACGTGCGGTGTCGCCAGCATCAGCGGGATGTCTTTGCAGGTACCGGGTTCCGACTCGTCGGCGTTGACCACCAGGTAGTGCGGTTTGGCGGCCGCGCCGGTGTCGCCCTGCGGGATGAACGACCACTTGGTCCCGGTCGAGAAGCCCGCGCCGCCGCGCCCGCGCAGCCCGGAATCCTTCACCACCCCGATCACCGCGTCCGGCTCCATCGCCAGCGCCTTCTTCATCGCCTCGTAGCCACCGTGCCGACGGTAGGTCTCAAGCGTCCAGGACTCGGGGTCGTCCCAGAAGCGGCTGAGCACCGGAGTGAGCGGCGTGGCGCCGGACGTCTCGGAAGTGGTTGTCATGGCTGGCCTTCCGGCGCGCCGGGCGCCTGCATGCCGTGTTCCTTGGCTACCTTCAGGCCGGCCAGGGTCGCCGCACCGGCGCCTCCCTGCCCCTGGTCGGGCCGCTCGTCGGGCAGGCCGGCCAGGATGCGCGACGTCTCCCGGAAGGCGCACAGCGGCGCGCCGCGGGTCGGGGCCTTGGGCTCACCGGAACGCAGCGAGTCGACGAGTTCGCGTGCCGATTCGCAAGTCTGGTTGTCGAAGAACTCCCAGTTGACCATCACCACGGGCGCGTAGTCGCAGGCGGCGTTGCATTCGATGTGTTGCAGAGTGACCGATCCGTCGGCGGTCGTCTCGTCGTTGCCGATGCCCAAATGTTCTTTCAGGGCATCGAAAATGGCGTCGCCGCCCATGACGGCGCACAGCGTGTTGGTGCAGACGCCTACCAGGTAGTCGCCGGTGGGGCCGCGGCGATACATCGTGTAAAAGCTCGCCACGGCGGACACCTCGGCTCCGCTGAGTCCCAGCTGCTCACCGCAGAACTCCAGGCCCGCCGGCGTCAGGTAGGAATCCTGCGCCTGCACCAGGTGCAGCAACGGCAGCAGCGCCGAGCGCTTCTCGGGGTAGCGGCCCATGATCTCCTTGGCGTCGACCTCCAGCCGGGCCCGCACCTCGGGCGGATACGACGTGGGCGCGCCCTCGACGACGAACGCGTTGGGCTCGTCCGGCGGCGGGCCGAGCCGCAGGAAGACTGGCTGTCCCTGCGGGCCGGTCACCGGTCCACCCCGCCCATGACCGGGTCGATGCTGGCGACCGAGGTGATCAGGTCGGCGACCAACCCGCCCTCGCACATCGCGGCGACCGACTGCAGGTTGGTGAACGAGGGGTCTCGGTAATGCACTCGGTAGGGCCGGGTGCCGCCGTCGCTGACCATGTGCACGCCGAGCTCCCCGCGCGGCGACTCGACCGCGGTGTACACCTGGCCGGGCGGAACCCTGATGCCCTCGGTGACCAATTTGAAGTGGTGGATCAAGGCCTCCATCGAACCGCCCATGATCTTGGCGATGTGCTCCGGCGAGTTGCCCATGCCGTCCGGCCCCACCTTCAGGTCGGCCGGCCAGGCGATCTTGCGATCCTCGACCATGGTCGGGCCGGGCTTCAACTTGTCCAGACACTGCTCGACGATCTTGATCGACTCCCACATCTCGTTGACACGAATCATGTAGCGCCCGTAAGCATCACACGTGTCTTCGGTGATTACGTCGAATTCGTAGTTTTCATATCCGCAGTACGGTTCGCTCTTGCGCAGATCGTGCGGCAGCCCGGTGGCACGCAGGATCGGCCCGGTGATGCCCAGCGCCATGCACCCGGTCAGGTCCAGGTAGCCGACGTCCTGGGTGCGGGCCTTCCAGATCGCGTTCTCGTTGAGCAGACCGCTCATCTCGCGCAGCACTTCCCGCAGCGGTTCGAGGGCCTCGGCGATCTCGGTCTGCGCGTTCGGCGGCAGGTCCTGGGCCACGCCGCCGGGCCGGATGTAGTTGCTGTTCATCCGCAAGCCGGTGATCGATTCGAACAGGGTCAGCACGATCTCGCGGCCCCGGAAACCGACGAACATCGGGGTCATGGCGCCCAGTTCCATGCCGCCGGTGGCCAAGGCCACCAGGTGCGACGAAATCCGGTTGAGCTCCATCATCAACACCCGGATGACGTCGACGCGCTCGGGTATCTGGTCGGTGATGCCGAGTAGCTTCTCCACGCCCAGGCAGTAGGCGGTCTCGTTGAAAAACGGTGCGAGGTAATCCATCCGGGTCACGAAGGTGACGCCCTGGGTCCAGTAGCGGTATTCGAGGTTCTTTTCGATGCCGGTGTGCAGGTACCCGATGCCGCAGCGGGCGTCGGTGACCGTCTCGCCCTCGATTTCCAGGATCAGCCGCAGCACCCCGTGCGTGGACGGGTGCTGGGGCCCCATGTTGACGACGATGCGTTCGCCGGGATCGGCGTTGCGGGCGGCTTCGACGACCTTGTCCCAGTCCTGGCCGCCGGCGACCACGAGTGTCTCGCCGGCGCCGTCGTGCGTCGATTCGGTGGTGGTGCTCATCAGTTGTACGCTCTCCGCTCGTCGGGCGGGGGGATCTGTGCGCCTTTGTATTCGACGGGAATTCCGCCGAGAGGGTAGTCCTTGCGCTGCGGATGTCCGTGCCAGTCGTCGGGCATTTCGATGCGGGTCAGCGACGGGTGACCGTCGAAGATGATGCCGAAGAAGTCGTAGGTCTCACGCTCGTGCCAGTCGGTGGTCGGATAGATGCCGAACAGCGACGGGATGTGCGGATCATCGTCGGGCGCAGACACTTCCAGGCGGACGCGGCGGTTGTGCGTGATCGATTGCAGCGGATAAACCGCGTGCAGCTCGCGGCCGGCCTCGTGCGGGTAGTGCACCCCGCTGACGCCCAGGCACATTTCGAAGCGCAGTTGCGGTTCGTCGCGAAGGCGCTGGGCGACCTGCGGCAGCGCCTCCCGGCGCACATGCAAGGTGAGCTCGTTGCGGTACACCACCACTTTTTCGATCGCGTCCGTGAATTCGACGCCGCCCTTTTTCAGGGCCTCGGCCAGTCCGTCGACGAGCTCGTCGAAGTAGCCGCCGTAGGGCCGCGGGCTGCTGCCCGGAAGCAGGACTTCGCGCACCAGCCGGCCGTAGCCGGACGTGTCACCCGAGCCTTGGACGCCGAACATGCCGCGGCGCACGTCGATGACTTCTTCGTCGGCGCGGCCGATCGCCTCGTGTGGATCCTGATTCGGCGAACTCATCGCAGCAGTCCGCGCATCTCGATGGTGGGCCGGGCCGACAGCGCCGCCTGCTCGGCCTCGGCGATGGCGTCTTCCCGGTTGACGCCCAGCGGCATCTCCTGAATCTTCTCGTGCAGCTTCAGGATTGCGTACAGCAGCATCTCCGGCCGCGGCGGGCATCCGGGCAGGTAGATGTCCACCGGGACCACGTGATCCACGCCCTGGACGATCGCGTAGTTGTTGAACATTCCGCCCGACGACGCGCACACGCCCATGGCGAGCACCCATTTCGGCTCGGCCATCTGGTCGTAGATCTGCCGCAATACCGGTGCCATCTTCTGGCTGACCCGGCCGGCGACGATCATCAGATCGGCCTGCCGGGGGGTGGCCGAGAAGCGTTCCATGCCGAACCGAGCGATGTCGAATCTTGGCCCGGCGGTTGCCATCATCTCGATGGCGCAGCAGGCCAACCCGAATGTCGCCGGCCACAGCGAGTTCTTGCGGACATAGCCCGCCACCTTCTCGACCGTGGACAGCAGAATCCCGCCGGGCAGCTGTTCCTCAAGACCCACGTCTTACCTCAATCCCACGTCAGGCCGCCGCGGCGCCACACGTACGCGTAGGCCACGAAGACCGTGAGCATGAACACGACCATTTCGACCAGAGCAAACGTGCCCAACGCGTCATAGCTGACCGCCCACGGATACAGGAACACGATTTCGATGTCGAAGACGATGAACAGCATCGCGGTCAGGTAGTACTTCACCGGAAACCGCTGTCCTGCCGTCGCATGCGGCCCGCTCACCGAGGTCTCGGTGGGCTCGATCCCACACTCGTAGGCCGCCATCTTCGACTTGTTGAACCGTGACGGGCCCGCCAGGCTCGCGATCACCACCGAGCCCACGGCAAAGGCCGCGGCGATCGCACCGAGCACCAGGATGGGTATGTAGACGTTCAATTCGCTCCATGATCCGTCGTACGAGCCGCCTGCAGCGGCCAGGCGGTAACCGGGCTGCTGTGACGAACTGGGTCTGAAGCCCGTCACAGTGATCTTCAACATAGCGTCGCGGCGCGCGGTGCGCTTGCCCGGGGTGGGCGTTTTGCACTATTGGGGGGCCGCGCGCGTGCTGTGCTGCGCGAACTCGGACCGGCGCCGGTGGTCAGAACCGCCGCAGGCGGTCAGCGGAAGGCAAAAGCCGCGGCATGGCCGCGGCGAGGAGAAGGTCAGCGAACCGGGGTTCGCAGCAAATTGAGGACCGTGCGGCCCAGCAGGATGGGGTCGATGGGATGTGGCACCGCACCCTCGGCGCGCGACCAGGATGCCAGCCACGCGTCGTCGGGACGCCCGGTGAGCACCACCAGCGGTGGGCAGGTCTCGAGTTCGTCTTTGAGCTGTTTCGCGATTCCCATGCCGCCCGTCGGGGTGGCCTCGCCGTCCAGGATGGCCAAGTCGATGCCGCCCTCGTCCATCGTGCGCACCACCATCGGACCGGTCGCCACCTCGACATAGCTCAACTCGGGCAAATCCGGGTGCAGCTGCTTGCCGAGCGCGCGCATCACCCGTTCGCGGGTTTGGGCGTTGCTGCTGTAGACGAGGATCCGCAGGGCGACGCTGGATTGGGGGAGGCTGTCGGACACGGTGCAGATGCTACTGGGGTCGCTGCGGGTTTATCGCCGGTGCCCGCAGAAATCTCATCGCGATTCGCGCACGAAGATGGCTTCCGCCGCCGCGGTCACCGTCGGGCCGATCATGCCGAGCCGGTTCCAACCCAGGTCGAACCGGGCACGATCGAGCGTGGTCTCGCCGGCGACGCGGACCGAGCCGTCGTCGAGTTCGGAGATCGTGACGGGCAGCGGCAGCTCCGCGGTGATGCCCTTGATGGTGAAGTTGGCCCGAACGTCGGCGGCCTTGCCCGTCGTGGGGCGCAGCGCGGTGACGACGACGCCGATCTCGGGAAAGCGGTCCACGTCGAAGAAGTCCGCCGAGCGCAGGTGTTTGTCGCGGCGGCCGATCCCGGTGTCCAGCGAGGCGGCCCGGATGTCGACGCGCCCGAAAACCGCTCCCTTGCCGGTCAGTTGGCCGTCGCCGGTGAAGTCGGTGAAGCGGCCCTTGACGTTGACGAGCCCCCACATGTTGCGGCCCTTGAACGTGATGGCCGAGCGATCCAAGACCAGGTTCCACCCGCCGGCGAGGTCGGGATCGTGAAGCAGTGTCTCCAAAGTCGTCATCGTCACCCCCATGTCTGGTGGCGAATCTAGTCTCAATCCAGCAACGGCGCGATCCCGGCGGGGTCGAAATATTCGTCGATGCGCTCGATCCGGCCGTCGGTGCCCACCCGGATCACGATGCACACGCGCAGCGAGATCGATTGCCCCGCATGCCCGGTCGCGTGCAGGACGTGCTGCTGGACGAAGCCCTGAGCGGACCCGTCGTCGAAGAGCTGCCGGTCGAGAATTTCGTAGCGGCGCTGCGTGGTCGCGCCGATGAACCACTCGATGACCCGCATCGCGCGGGCCTTGTCGTCCGTTTTGAGGGGGTCGTGGCGCGAGCCGACGCGCCATACCGCGATGTCGTCGCTCCACATCGCGCCGACCGCCGCGACATCGCCTCGCTCGATCGCCGTGAACAGGCGGTCGGCGGCCTCGATGACCGTTTCTGCGCGGGACGCGGGCATGGCGGTGGCTCCTATTCGCTGTCGTATCCGGGGTGGGCGACGGCGAGCCGGCGCCGTACCAGGGTGCGCAGGCAGGCCGTGACGTCGGCCGCCCGGTCGTCCATCTCGCCGGACCGGATCGCGGCGGCCAGCTGGTCCTCGTCGGCGACACCCAGGCCGGCCAGCGCCGCACGGGATTCGGCCCCGCTGTCGTCGAGTAGTTCGCGCTCGACGATGCGCAGGGCGTTGGCCGCCACCCTGGCGTGAAAGTTGACCTGGCCGTCGGTCGCGGCCCGGACGTCGGTCTCCAGGAATTCGGCCACCGCGGCCACGAGTTCGGCCGCCCGCGGGCGGCCGTACGCACCGCTCACGGGGCCGCCCGGCCCCGATTGCCCGCCTCCTCCTCGCGCCGCCGCGCGGCGCCCATCGTCGGCGGGCGCGAGCAGGTTGAGCAGGTCCCACTCGGTCTCGCAGACGCGGCGCCCGATGGTGGCCAGCTCGACCGAGCGGTGCTGACCGCTCAGATGCCGTTCCGCCTGGAATCGGCAGATGACACCCCAGCGCAGCGTGGCCAGCACCAGCCACCAGTGAAACGCCACCCGGTCGACGGTAGTCGCGCCGGCCTGCTCGTAGGCCCGCAGGAAGCTCTCGATGCTGCCGAGGCCGCCGGCGCCCAGGCTGGCCGGGGCGCCGAATCGCCAGGCCCTAATGCAGAACCACGCCAGGTCTTCGTACGCCTGGCCGACGTGCACCAGTTCCCAATCCAGCACGGCGGCAAGGTCGGATCCGTCGACGATGAGGTTGCCCATCCGGAAGTCGCCGTGCACCAGCACCGCCGGCGTCGGGTCGGGCCGGTTTGCGGCCAGCCAGCGAAACCCCCATTCGAAGGTGGCGGTGGTGTCGCCCATGTCGTCAAGGCGCCGGCGCCATTCGTCGAGCTGGTCCTCGTGGGCCAGGCCCGGGCCGTGTGGGTCGGCGCGGTGAATGGCGGCCGCCGCCTGCGCGCACTGCTGCAGCAATCGGGCGCGGCCGGCGTGCCCGTCACCGGAGTCGAGCCGGCGTTGGATGCGCCGCACGATGGTCTCGCCCTTGATCTCATCGCAGATCAGAAACGGATTACCCAGTGCCGCAGGCGAATCGTCGGCGATCAGGACGTGGGGGACCGGAGCTCCGGCGGCCGCGGCGGCGGCCTGGGACCGGGCCTCGAGTTCCATGCCGGCATGCACGTCGTCGGGCGGACCGGTGCGCAGGATCAGCGAGCGGCGTTGCGCGCCGGTCACGGCCTCGAACGCCCAGGTGGTTCTGCTGGCGCCGCCGGTCAGCGCGCGCAGGTTCTCGACCGCCGTGTCGGTGCCGATGGCCGACGTGAGCACGGCGGCGAGTTTGGCGGTCAGCTCGGCCGACTCGTCATCGTGCATCATTTTCGGCCGAAGTTGAACAGCCGCTGCGCCACCCGGCGAATCTGGATCTCTTCGGCGCCCTCGGTGATCCGGTAACGACGGTGGTGTCGGTAGATGTGCTCGAACGGCTCGTGCCGGCTGTACCCGAGGCCGCCGAAGATCTGCATGGCCCGATCGGCGGCGTCGCAGACCAGGCGATTGGCGCGGTAATTCGCCATCGACACCTTGTCGGAGACCTCCATGTGGTGGTCGCGGTCCAGATGCCAGGCGGCGTATTGGACCAGCAGGCGCACCATCTGTGCTTCGGTCTGCAACTCGGCCAGCGGCCACTGCACCGCCTGGTTGACCGACAGCGGCTTGCCGAACACAGTTCGGCCGCCGGCGTATTCGGCGGCGCGGTCGATGCAGTATTGCGCGGCGCCCAGGCTGCTGGCCGCCTGCCGAATCCTGTTCTCGTGCAGGAAGGTTTGCGCCACCTCCAGGCCGCGATCCACCTCGCCGAGCACCGCGTCCGCGGGCACCCGAACGTCGGTCAGCTCGACCTCGCCGTGGTCGGTGGGCATGTTGAACGTCCACCAGTAGTACGGAACGTCGAACCCCGGCGTATCGGTCGGCACCAGAAACGCGGTGATTCCGCGTGCGCCGCCGGGCTCCCCGGAGGTGCGGGCGAAGACCAGGTCGTGGGTGGCGCGGTGCACGCCGGTGTTGAACCGCTTGGAGCCGTTGATCACCCAGGTGTCGCCGTCACGTTCGGCGTGTGTTTCCAGCCAGGTGGCATCCGAGCCGTGCTTGGGCTCGGTCAGTCCGAACGCCATCGAACGTTCCCCGGTGATCAGCGCTTCCGACCACACCCGGCGTTGCTCGTCGGTGCCGAAGCGCTCCATCATGATCACCTGCGGGAAGTTCCCGACGATCGACGACTCGTTCTGCAGGTCGTTGTGCAGGCCAAGTCCCTTGCGCGCCAGGTGTTCCCGGATGACGGCCATGTCGACGTTGCTGCCGTCGCGGCCGCCGAGCGAGGCCGGCAGGCCGTAGCGCAGCCAGCCCGCCTTGTCGGCGCGCCTGCGCATCTCGGCGAGCAGGTCCTCCCACTCGCGGGTGGGAATGCCGTCGTTGTCCCAATCGGTGCGCGCGTGCTCGCGGCGCTGGTCGAAATACTGGATGTTCTCGCGTTCCAGCGGTTTGATCTCGGTCTCGATGAACTCGTCCATCTCGGCGAGCACACCCGGAAGGTGCTCGGGCAGCGTGAAATCCATGGTTTTCTCCTTATGCGCCGTACAGGGTTCTCTTCCAGATCGTCGACAGCGTGGCGATGGCGTCCTTGTCGCTGATCTTGATGCCCAGGTTGGAGGGACCGACGAACACGGTGGTGAAGTTCTCGAACAGCAGCGCGATGGCCGCCGCGGTGTGTTCGGGGTTCAATTCGGCGCCGTAGCCCTGCTCCTGGGCGCGGCGCACCGAGGCCGCCACGAGATCGATGCCCAATCGCCGGAATTCGTTCTGCACGGCGGCGAACCGGCGCTGGGTGGCGGCCAGCTGGGCCACCGCGATCATGATCCCGATGTTCTGCTTGAACATGTTCCAGTAGCCGGTGACCACCGAGGTGAAAAAGGCGTCGTCGTCGGGGGCGTCGGGCAGGTGAACACTGGCCCCCGACGGCGTCACCACCTCGTGCAGGAACGATTTCGCCAGCGCCGCCAGCAGGTCTTCCTTGTCGGTGAAGTAGCGGTAGAACACCGCCGGCGATTTCCCGGCGGCCGACGTGATGTCGGCCACCGTGGTGCCGTGAAACCCCCGTTCGGCGAACAGTTTACGGGCGGCCTGCTCGATGGCCTGCCTGGTTTGGCGGCCTTTGGCGGTCAGCTCGCGGGTTGCCTCCGGGGCGGACATCAATTCTGTATCCGGTCGCCGGCGCGCAGCAGGGAGCTCGGTAAATCGTGGCCCACCAACGACTTCGCCACGGCGGCCGCGGCGATGGCGGCTTGCAGGTCGACGTCGACGTCGACACCGCTGTCGCGCAGCAGATACACCAGGTCCTCGGTGGCGATGTTGCCCGTGGCGCCCGGGGCGAACGGGCAGCCGCCCAGCCCACCGACCGAGGCGTCCAGCCGGGTCACCCCGGCGGTGACCGCGGCGTAGGCGCTGGCCAGTCCGGAGCCGCGGGTGTTGTGGAAGTGGCCGCCCAGCGGCATGTCCCCGATGACCGGACGCAGTTGCGCGATCAGCGAACTCACGCGGCCCGGGGTGGTGGTGCCGATGGTGTCGGCGATCGACAGCCGGTCGGCGCCGCGCTCGCGTGCGGCCGCGGCGATGTCGAGCACCCGCTGCGGCGGGGTGGGGCCTTCGAACGGCGAATCCCACGCGGTGGCGATGACGACCTCGACGGTGACAGGGACGCCGGTGGGGCCGTCGTGCGCGATCGCGACGATCTCGTCGATCTGGTGGGTAGCCTCCGCGCTGGTGCGCCCGACGTTGGCCTCGCTGAAGGTGTCGTCGGCGGCCACCACGTACTCGATGGAGCGCAGGCCCGCGGCGACGGCCCGCCTGGCCCCGTTCGGGCTGGCGACCAGGGCGGAGAATTCGATGTCGGGGTAGTCGTGCAGGTGGGCGGCGAGCTCGGCGGCGTCGGCCATCGACGGCACCTTCGTCGGGGAGACGAACGCGGTGGCCTCCACCTCGCGGACGCCGGTGGCCGCCACCGCGGCCAGCAGTTCGAGCTTGGCCGACAACGGGATTGGCGCCTCGATCTGCAGGCCATCGCGCAGGGCCACTTCTCGAATCTGGACATGCTGGGTGGTCATAGCACCTCCTGGGCCCGCAGCTCCTCGAGTTCCGCGGCGGTCTTGCCCAGCAACCCGACGTAGACGTCGTCGTTGTGTTCGCCCGGACGCGCCGGGCCGGCGTTGCGCAGCCGGCCCGGAGATTCCGAGAGCACCGGAACGATGCCGGGTCCGAGCACATTGCGCTGCAACCGCTCGTCGTAGTGCTCGACCAGCATGTCGCGGGCCCGCAGCTGCGGGTCGTTGACGACCTCGGCGACCGTGTTGATGGGACCCGCGATCACCCCTGCGGCGGAAAGGGTTTCGATGACCTCGCCCGGCTGGCGTTCGGCCGCCCAGCAGCCGATGATGTTGTCGAGCTCGTCCTGGTTGCGGCCGCGCGCGACGTGCGTGGCGAACCGGTCGTCGGTGGCCAGCTCCGGGCGCCCCATGGCCTTGCACAGCCGGGCGAAGACGGTGTCCTGGTTGGCGGCGATCACCACCCACGAGCCGTCGGCGCTGCGGTAGATGTTGGACGGGGCGATGCCCTCGAGCCGGGTGCCCGACGGTCCGCGCACCACGCCGCCGACGTCGTAGTCGGGGATCGTGGATTCCTGAACGGCCAAACAGGATTCGGTGAGCGCGACGTCGACCACCTGGCCGCGCCCGGTCACGCTGCGGCGGTACAGCGCGGCCAGCGCTCCCTGGGCGCCGAACATGCCCGCGAGGCTGTCGCCGAGCGAGAGCGCCAGCCGGGGCGGCGGGCCGCCCGGGAAACCGTTGAGGTGTCGCAGTCCGCTCGCCGCCTCGGCGACCGACGCGTAACCGGCCTTGGACGCGTCGGGTCCGGTCTGTCCGTAACCGGAGACGCGCACCAGGATGATGCCGGGGTTGCGCTCGGACAGCACGTCGTAGCCCAGGTTCCACTTCTCCAGGGTGCCCGGGCGGAAGTTCTCCACCACGATGTCGGATTTCTCGACGAGCTCGCAGAACAGTTCGCGGCCCTGGGGGTGGCGCAGGTCGAGGGTGATGGCTCGTTTGTTGCGCGCGTGCACCGTCCAGAAGACGTGCTGCCCGTCGACTTCGGCCTGGCCCCAGGTGCGCAACGGGTCCGGGGCCTTGGGAAGTTCCACCTTGATGACGTCGGCGCCCATGTCGCCCAGCAGCCGCCCGGCGAACGGGCCGGCGATCAGGGTGCCCAGTTCGAGCACCCGGACGCCGTCCAGCGGACCTGTGGGAATCACTCGGCGCTCGCGAAGTCGTGCCGGACGAGCCAGTCCGTGACGATGGTGACCGCCGTGCGCAGCGCGTCACGCTGGTCGGGTCCCGCGTAATAGTGTGTGGCGCCTGGGATTTCGTGTATCTCCTTGTCCGGGTGCCCGATCGCTTCGAAAAGCCGGCGGGTGTGGCTGGGTGTGCACGCGTCGTCGGCCAGGTTACCGATCACCAGCGCCGGGATCGCGATATCGGGCCCGCAGGACACCGCGTCGCCGCGGGCGTCGTCGTAACTCCACTGCGAGAGCCAGCCGCGCAACGTGGAGAACCGGGCCAACCCGACGGGGCTCATGTTCACCACTTGAGGATCCCCCAGGTAGCAAGTCCCCGGGGCGCGTTCGTTGGGATCGACGGTCGGGTCCAGCCATCGCGGGTCGGCCATGGTGCCGTGCACGACGAACCCGAACTCGTCGTCCGGCCGGCCGGCGGCCCTCAGCTCGGCCAACTTGTCTTTGACCCAAGCGGTGATGCGGCGGTTGCGGTCGATCTGCGCCTGCCGGTACCGGGCCAGGAATTCTTGGCTGTAAGGCGGCTGGTTGGGGTTGTCGGGGTTGTACAGGTCAAGCTCGGGATCGCGCTTGGTCGGGTCGGATTCGTCGAGGATCGATGCGTCCAGCCACTCGGTCAGCGTGCCGTGCCGGCTGATGTGCGCGGCCAGCAGCATGATGCCGTCGGCGGCGGGCAGGTCGAGTTTGGTCAGGTCGGGGCCGTCACCGGTCGGGCTGGAGGTGATCGTCGGATTCTGCGCCTGCTGCTGGTAGAACACCGACAGCGAACCGCCGCCACTCCATCCGGCCAGCACCACCTTGGAGTACCCCAGCCGTTTCTTGGCGTCCTTGATGCACTCGCCGAGGTCCTCGACCACCTTCTCCATCAGCAGCGCCGAGTCGGTGCCGCGGAAGCGGCTGTTGCAGTAGATGACGTGATGACCGGCGCGGGCCAGGGCATTGATCATCGGCAGGTAGGCGCCACCGCCGATCGGGTGCATGAACACCAGCACGGTGTCCGACGGATTGTCCCTGGGCTTGAGCAGGTAGCTTTCCAGCACGGTGATCTCGGCCAGGCCGCCGTAGACGTCCCGGACACCGGAATTGTTCTGGAAGGCAACGAGATAGGGGATGCGATCGTACTCGTGCTTCTTGGGTTTCACGGCGTGCGTCATTAGCGCCGCTCCTCCTCATCGCGGGTCATCAATGTTGTCCTAGGTCGTGGGCGAGTATTTCCGCCGACGGGGTCAGCCGGCGGCGGGTGTCGATGGCGATCACCTGCCAGTCGACGCGGGAGTATTCGTCGAACTTGCGGCGCGCCCGTTCGCGCGCCTTTTCGGGTGCGCCGTGGTGAACCCCTTGCGGCGCATGCGAAATCAAACCTGGCGGCATCGGGATGCCGTAGAGCGAGCCGCCGTGGAAGAAGGCGATCTCGTCGTAGTCGACGTTGCGGTGATACCACGGTGTGCGCTCGGTGCCCGGGACGCCCTCGGCGGGCTTGGGCAGGAAGTTCATCACGTAGACGCCGGTGGCCTGCATGAACAGGTGCACGGTCGGCGGCAGGTGGACGCTGTCGGAGGTGACCACGTTGTAGTCTGCGATGTTGAACGTGAACGCGAAGTTATCGCCGCGCCAGCCCTCGACGTCGAGCGGATTGTGTTGGTAGAACAGCGTTGTCGGTCCGCCCTCGTGGATCAGCCGGACCTCGTACTCGCCGCCGGACGCGTCGTCGTCGGCGGGGACCGGCTCGGGGATGACGACCTGCGACGGGTCGAAGGGGAAGTGGCGGCCGAGCGCGCCGGGGGGCGGTATCCGAAACTCGTCGCGGGCCTCGATCATCAGCATCGTCGTCGCGGTATCGGGCAGCTGGCGCCAGGTGCACGCCTTCGG
This sequence comes from Mycobacterium sp. 3-98, assembly GCF_035918355.1. Classification (NCBI taxonomy): domain Bacteria; kingdom Bacillati; phylum Actinomycetota; class Actinomycetes; order Mycobacteriales; family Mycobacteriaceae; genus Mycobacterium; species Mycobacterium sp. 3-98. Next base: position 1,796,739 of record NZ_CP142360.1, read on the forward strand.
GATGTACAGCCAATCGCCCTCCCGATAGCGCAGCGGCCCGAACTCCGTCTCGGCCAGACCGGTGCCTTGGTGGACGAAGCACAGCAGGTCGCCGTCGACGTGACGAGCGAAGAACGGCATCGGCTCATGGCGACGGCTCAACAGAATTCGGCAGTCGTCGTTGCTGAACATCAGCAGCGGCCCGCCACCCGCGTCGGTGGCGTCGCCGGGCTTGAGCTCGCTGGACAGCACGTCGAGGGGGCGCAGCGGGCCGACCGACCGGTAGGCGGTGGGATCGTTGCGCCGGTAGAGGTTGGCGGTGCGACCGGTGAACCCGCCGCGGCCCAGCTCGTCGTCCTTGAGCCCGTCAAGATCCGCATGAAGCCGGCGTGGCGTCTTCCCTTTCCGCAGGTGCACAAAGGATTCCATGGACGGCTCCTCCGATGGGCCAAGCTCGGCGGTCACAAAACTGAAAGTGACATTACTTTTTGTTTTGGTCGGACACAAGGGCCGCAAGAGCGCCAGGCCGTCGTCGTCTCGCGTCAGTCACAGTCGCCACAGGCGTCTCCGGCAGGCCGGACCCGCTCGGTGCCCACCTCCCAGCGACAACTCCGATGGCAACGCGCCCGCTCGCTGGGAGGCGGCCAACAAATACGTCCGTCAACCCCGGACGCGCAGCACGACCTTGCCCTTGGCGGTGCGGTTTTCGAGTGAGGCGACGGTGGCCGCGGCCTCGTCCAGCGGGTAGGTGGCCGGCTCGGGCGGAGCCAGCTCCCCGGAGGTGAGCAGACGTTCGAGGCCGGCCCATTGCTCGGCCAGCGCGCCCGGATGCGTGCCCGCCCACGCGCCCCAGCCCACGCCGACGACGTCAATGTTGTTGAGCAGCAATCGGTTTACCTTGACGGTGGGGATCTCACCGCCGGTGAATCCGACGACCAGCAGTCGTCCGCCGGGGGCGAGCGAGCGCAGGGAATCGGTGAACCGGTCGCCGCCGACCGGGTCGACGACGATGTCGACGCCACGGCCGTGGGTCAGCTCCTTGACCGCGTCCTTGAACCCGTCAGCCAGCACCACGTCCGTCGCGCCGGCGGCCGTGGCGATGTCGGCCTTGTCCTGCGTGCTGACGACGGCGATGGTGCGCGAGGCGCCCAGCGCCGGCGCCAACCGCAGCGCCGAGGTGCCGATGCCGCCGGCCGCGCCGTGGACCAGCACCGTCTCGCCGCGCTGCAACCGGCCCCGCACGGTGAGCGCGAAGTACACCGTCAGGTCGTTGAACAGCAGGCCGGCGCCGGCCTCGAAGCTCACGTTGTCGGGCAGCTTGAACACCCGGTCCGGGGCCAAGATTGCGACCTCGGCCATGCCGCCGGACAGCATCGTGAGGCCGACGACCCGGTCGCCGGGACCCACGTGCGCGCCCTCGGGCGCCGACCGGACCACGCCGGCGATTTCGGCGCCCAGCACAAAGGGCAATTGCGGGCGGTACTGGTACAGGCCGCGGGTGAGCAGGGCGTCCGGGAACGCCACCCCGGCGGCGTGCACGTCGACGACGACCCCGTCACCAGTCGGTTCGTCGATGTCGGCCAACTCGACCGAGTCTGGACCATCGAGCCGAGTCACCCGTACCGCGCGCATGCCAGCAGAGCCTACTGCCGCCTCAAAAACCGCCCGCGACCCGCACCACGGCCCGGCCGGAGAACTTGCCGGCGCGCACCTGATCGATCACGCCGACGACGTCCTTCACGTCGACGTCGCTGACCAGCGAGTCCAAGTGACGCGGCCGCAACGAATCACCCAGCCGGGCCCACAGCGCGCGCCGCGGCCCGATCGGCATCAGCACCGAGTCCATGCCCAGCAGCGCCACACCGCGCAGGATGAACGGCATGACCGTGGTGTGCAGGGCGGGACCGCCGGTGAGACCGCTGGCCGCCACCGCGCCGCCGTAGTCGATGGTGCTGAGCACGTCGGCGAGCGTCGCCCCGCCCACGCAATCCACCCCGCCCGCCCAGCGGGCCTTGCCGAGCGGTCGCGGTTTGGCGTCGGGATCGGCGGGCAGGCGACCGATAACCTCCGCGGCACCAAGGGTTTTCAGCCGCTCGGCGGCGTCGGCCTTGCCGGTCGAGGCGACGACCCGGTACCCGGCGGCCGCCAGCAGGTCCACGCTGACCGAGCCGACTCCGCCGGTCGCGCCGGTGACGACGATGTCGCCGGCGTCGGGTGCGATGCCCCAGTCGATCAGCGCCTGCACGCTCATCGCCGCGGTGAAGCCCGCGGTTCCGATCGCCGCGCCCTCGTGGGGGCTCAACGCGCCGAGCGCCACCACCTGGTCGGCCGGCAACCGCGCGTATTCGGCGTAGCCGCCGTGGTGGCCGGTGCCGATCGCATAGCCGTGGGCCAGCACCGCGTCGCCGACGGCGAAGTCCGGTGAGGTGGACTCCACGACCTCGCCGGTCAGGTCGATGCCGGGCACCACCGGATAGTTGCGCACCACGCCGCCGCCGGGCGTCAGCGCCAGCGCGTCTTTGTAGTTGACGCTCGAATACAGGACCCGGATCGTCACGTCCCCGGGCGGTAGGTCGTCGGGACGAAGCGTCTCGACCGACGCGGTTATCCGGTCACCATCTTGGCGCGCGACGAGCGCGTGAAACGTGTCCATGCTTCGACGCTAACCTCACCGTATGGATCCCTTTCCACTCGGTGGGTTTTCGGTCAACCGCGTGGGCTTCGGCGCCATGCAACTGCCCGGTCCGAACGCGTTCGGCCCGCCGCGCGACCGCGACGAGGCGTTGGCCGTACTGCGGCGCGCGGTCGAACTCGGCGTCGACCACATCGACACCGCCCAGATCTATGGGCCCGACGTTGCCAACGAGTTGATCCGCGAGGCGCTGCATCCCTATCCGCCAAACCTGGCGCTGGTCAGCAAGGTCGGCGGGCGCCGCGACGGCGACGGGGCCTGGCTGCCGGCCGGCGAGCCGGCCGAGCTGCGCCGCGACATCGAGACGAACCTGCGCACTCTCGGCGTCGAGCGGCTCGCCGTGGTCAACCTGCGGGTGTTCGACAGCTCGGCTCCCGATCAGCTGTTCGACGACCAGCTCTCGGCCATGATCTCCGCGCGCGACGCCGGGCTGATCGGCGCAATCGGGCTGAGCAACGTCAGCCGCGAGCAGCTGGCCCATGCGTGCGAGCGCACCGAAATCGCCTGTGTGCAAAACGCATTCAATCTCATTCACCGCGAGTCGGCCGCGGTGCTCGGCGAGTGCACGACGCGGGGGATTGCGTTCGTCCCCTTCTTCCCGCTGGGCGCGGCGTTCATGCGTCCCAACCCCGTGCTCGGCCATCAGCTGGTCCAGGGGATCGCGCAGCGCCTCGGCCGCACCCCGGCCCAGGTCGCGCTGGCGTGGACGCTCGGCGTGGCGCCCAACGTGCTGCTGATCCCCGGCACCTCGTCGCTGCGGCACCTGGAGGAGAACGTCGACGTCGCCTCGATCGAACTGGACGACGACGACCGCGAGCGGCTGAACGCGGTCGCTACCTGAGCTCGGCCGAGGACAGGCCCAGCAGTCGGCGCGCGACGACCAGCTGCTGGATCTGTTGGGTGCCCTCGAAGATGTCCAGGATCTTCGAGTCGCGCGCCCACTTCTCCAGCAGGGTCTGTTCGGAATACCCTGCGGTGCCGGCCAATTCGACGGACTTGAGGGTGACGTCGGTGACCATCCGGCCGGCCTTGGCCTTGCTCATCGACGCCTCTTTGGAGTTGGGGATCTTGTTGTCGGCCTGCCAGGCCGCCCGCAACGAGAGCAGGTAGCTGGCCTCCCAGTCGGCTTCCATTCGCAAGAACTCGGCGGCCGCCGCGCTCTGAACGTGCGCCGGTCGGTCGTAAGAGATCTCCACGCCGGCCTCGGTCAGGATCTTGCGGATCTCCTCGAGCGCCGCGCGCCCCACGCCGACGGCCATGGCGGCGACGATGGGCCGGGTGTTGTCGAAGGTCTCCATGACACCGGAAAAGCCCTTGCCGACCTCGATTTCGGGGTTGCCGAGCAGGTTTTCCTTCGGGATGCGGACATTGTCGAACCGGATGGCGGCGGTATCGGAACCCTTGATGCCCAGCTTGTGCTCGAGCCGCTCGACCGTGACCCCGGGGTGCTCGCGCGGCACGACGAACGACTTGATCGCCGCGCGGCCCTGCGACTTGTCCAGGGTGGCCCACACCACGATGTGCGTGGCGCGCGACCCGGCGGTGACGAAGATCTTCTCGCCGTTGATCACGTACTCGTCGCCGTCCAGGGTGGCGGTCGTCGCGACCGCCGCCGAGTCCGACCCGAAGCCGGGTTCGGTGATCGCCATCGCCGCCCACACCTTGCCGAGGCGTTGTAGCTGCTCGTCGTTCGCGACGGCGGAGATGGCGGCGTTGCCCAGCCCCTGGTAGGGGACCGACAGCATCATCGCGAGGTCGCCCCAGCTGGCTTCCAGCGTCTGGAGCAGCGCGGCCATGTTGGCGCCGTTGTGGTTCTTGTCGCGCTCTTCGTCCTCGCCGCCGAGCGCGTTCGCTCCGGCGAATTCGAATGACTCCGAAGCGCCTTCGAAGAGGCTGAACAGGGTGTCGAGCTCGACCGGGTACGCGTGCTCCTTGAGGTCGTACTTGCGGGCGATCGGCCGCATCAACTCAGCGGCGCCCTGATGCGTCTTGGTCGTGACCGCTTGCATCTTGCGGGGCAGTTCCAGATTGATTGCCATGATTGAACTTTCAGCTCGAATGAGTTAACGACTTAGATGACGACGACACCCTCGGCGACGCCGATGGCCCGCAGGTCGCGGTACCACCGCTCGACTGGGTGCTCCTTGGTGTAGCCGTGGCCGCCGAGCAGCTGAACGCCGTCCAGTCCGATCTGCATGCCCTTGTCGGCGCCGAGCCGCTTGGCCAGCGCCGCTTCGCGGATGAAGGGCAGGCCCTGCTCGGCACGCGCCGCGCCGCGCCAGGTGATCAGCCGCAGCCCGTCCAATTCGATGGCGATGTTGGCGCACATGAAGGCCACCGCCTGGCGGTGGGCGATCGGCTCACCGAAGGCCTCGCGTTCCTTCACGTAGGGGACGACGTAGTCGAGCACCGCGTGCGACGTGCCGACCGTCAGCGCCGCCCAGCCCAGCCGGGACAGCGCGATGGCCTCGGAGTAATCCTGATCCGAGGCGTCGTCCTCGCCGAGGCGCGCGCCCAGCGGCACCGACACCCCGGAGAGCTCGACGTGGCCCAGGGCCGCCGCGCGCAGCCCCATGCTCGGATCGGCCTTTACCGTCAGGCCTTTCGCCGACGACTCGACGATGAACAAGGCCGGCTTGCCGTCGAGTTGGGCGCCGACGATGAAAAGCTCGGCGTCGGCCGCGGCCGGCACCAATGACTTCACGCCGTCGAGGCGGTAGCCACTCGGGGTGCGCACCGCGGTCGTCTTGAGCCGGGTGGGGTCGAAGAGCGGTTGCGGCTCGGCGATGGCCACGCAGGCCTGCGGCACGTTCTCGCCGGCGAATTCCGGTAGGTAGGTCGCCTGCTGATCGGCGCTGCCCCAATGGGTCAGCGCGGAGGCGACGCCGCCCGGGGCGAGCAGCGGCAACGCCAAGCCCATGTCGCCGTAGGCGAGTGCCTCGGCGACCAGCACGTTGGTCACGCTGGAGCGGTGCGCGGCGATGCCGTCGAAATCCTCGGGAATGTTGATCGCCGTGATGCCCAGCTCGGCGGCCTTGGCGATCAGGTCTTGCGGGTAGGTGGCCGCCTCGTCGGCGTCGTGCGCCGCGGGGCGCAGCACTTCCTCGGCGAATTCGTCGAGGGTCTCGACGATCATCTTCTGCTCGTCGTCGGGCGTCAGGTCGAAATAGTCCTTGCCGCTGGACTTGAGCCGGGTCGGCCCGGTGCGCAGATTCTGGACCCGCTTGAACTGCCGAGAAGTCGTGGCGGCCGTAGAGAAAATCGTCTTGGTGCCGTAGCGCAGGGCGCGGTTGAGCGGGTCGCGCAGCTGGTATTTGTCCAGGAACTCCTGGCCGACGAGCGGGGTGATGAGCGCGATGGCGATGTCGACGCCGGTGCGTTTGTGCGGTTGCAGCCCGACCGCGGACTTATGGTCGCGCCGTTTGACGCGCGAGCGGGCGGTTGTTTTTGGTGAACCGGTATCGGTCATGGGTCAGCGGCCTCAGGTTGATGGGCAAGCGGATACAGCCGATCTTACTCCGGAGTAAGATCACAGAGAACACTTGTTAACTAATTCACAGTGAGGCTGCCGAGCACCTGCCCCTGCAGCAGGCCGTTGGTGGCCACGGCGCTGCCATGATGCGGTCCCGCGGTGCCGTCGAGCGCCGTCAGCGTCCCGCCCGCTTCGCGCACCAGGATGTCCAGCGCGGCCAGATCCCATACCGACACTTCCGGCTCGGCGGCGATGTCGACCGCCCCCTCGGCCACCAGGCAATAGGACAGGAAGTCGCCGAACGCGCGCACCCGCCACACGGCATCGGTCAGCGCGATGAAGCGGTCCCGCACGCCCAGCTGCGCCCACCCGGAAAGACTGGAGAACGACAGACTGGCCGAATTCAGTTGCGCCACTGAGGAAACCGATATCCGGCGGGGTGGTGTGCCGTTGAAGGCGACGAACGCGCCGTGGCCGTCCGCGGCCCACCACCGGCGCTGCAACGCCGGGGCGCTCACCACGCCGACGACGGGGACGCCGTCGTGCAGCAACGCGATCAAGCTGGCCCAGACCGGCACCCCGCGGACGAAGTTCTTGGTCCCGTCGATCGGGTCGATGATCCACTGCCGCCCGGTGAAGGTCGTGTCTCCGCCGAATTCTTCGCCGACGATGCTGTCCTTCGGGCGTTCGCGCGCGAGCGCCTCCCGCAGCTCGGTTTCGACCGCGCGGTCGGCATCGGTCACCGGCGTCAGATCCGGTTTGGTGTCAACGCGCAGGTCCAGCGAACCGAATCGGGAGGACGTCAACGAGTCTGCGCGGTCGGCAAGCGTCAGTGCCAGCGCCAGATCCTCGGTGCGACTCATGACGCAGTCTTATCACGGCCCTACGATGGCGGGGTGTGGGAATTCGGACTGCTGATCCTCCTGATCGCGGTGCTGGCGGTATTCCTGGTCCAGCGGTTCGTCCCGCGCGGTCCCCGCGGTGAGCTGCTGAGTGGCACGCTGCTGGTGACCGGGGTCAGCCCGCGTCCCGATGCCACCGGCGAGCAATTCGTCACCATCGCCGGAGTGATCAACGGCCCCTCGGTCAACGAACATGCGGTGTATCAGCGCATGGCCGTCGACGTGGATCAGTGGCCGACCATCGGTCAACTGTTCCCGGTGCTGTATTCGCCCAAGAATCCGGACAACTGGAGAATCGCCCCGCCGACTCCGCCCGCACCGCAGGAGCCGCAGTCCTAGGGCGCGTCAGCCGGCCGCGGGCGGGCGCGTCATGACCGTGATGCGAACGCCGTAGCGGGGCACCACAAGCGGTGCCCGCCGAACCGTCCCTCCGGGTATGCCGGGGACGCCGGCGGCGGCGGGCCCGGTGCGGGCGAGCGCCTCGGTCGCCGGCAGCCCGGACAACCCGCCGCCGGGCAACGCCGGGACGGGGTCACCCGCCGCGGCGGCCCAACCCGCGGGCACCGACATCGGGCCGATTCGGCCGGCGCGGGCCAGCACCGCATTGACGTTCCCCAGACCGGACGCGGCGCCGCTCAGCGCGGGCGCCTTCGGGAGCGCGGCCGGGACCGCCGCGAGGTTCGGCAAAATGCCCAAGTTCTTGTCCGCCTGGATGATTCCCGCGTTGAACCCCTCCGCCGTGAAGATTGATCGGAACGCGACCTGGGCGCCCTGGATGGTGTCCAGGATTCGCGCGAATCCGTCCCTTCTGGAAAACGCGAACAGCTGCGAACCCGGGCCCGCATTCGAGTTCGCGGCATTGGCGGTAGCTTGCGTAACGGCGTCCTGCTGCGCTGTCACCCCATCCTGAGTGGTCGCTTCGCGCGGGGCAGAGAACGGCGAAAACTGCACCGTTGCAGCAGAACTGGCGGAATAGCTGTACATCGCGGAGGCGTCCTGGGCCCAGTATTCGGCGTACTGGGCCTCGTTCGCCGCGATCGCGGCGGTGTTCTGCCCGAAGAAGTTCGTTGCCACCAGCGTCGCCAATTGGGTGCGGTTGGCCGCGACCGCGGGCGGGGGCACGGTCATGGCGCGCGCCAGCTCGTAGGCTGCCGCCGCCGCCCGAGCTTGGATGCCCGTCTGCTGTGCGCGCTCGGCCGTCGCGTGCAGCCATCCCACGTAAGGGGCGGCGCTGGCCGCCATCGCCTGGGAGGCGGGCCCGTACCAGGACAGGCCCGTCAGGCCGGACAGCACCGATTCGTACACGGCGGCCGTGATGCTCAACTCGGCCGCCAGTGAGTCCCAGCTTCCCGCGGCGGCCAACAACGACCCCGAGCCGGGGCCCGCGTACATGCGGCCAGAGTTCACCTCTGGAGGTAGAAACCCGAAATCCATTGTCTTACAGCGCTATCAGCTGCGTACAGCGGCCCTGTTGGCGGTGCGTCACCCGGCGGCCGGAGGGCGTGGCATCACCGTGAGCCGCACGCCGTAGCGGGGCGGGACACCCGCTCCGACGGATCGCGAGGCGCCGCCGCCCGGCATGCCGGGGTAGCCGGGGTAACCGGACGCTACCGGCTCCTCGGTTCCCGGCAGCGTGGTGAAACCGGCCGGCTCCAACGGCGAGATATGGGTGCTCGTGGGCGCGGCCCAGCTTGCGGGCACGGACATCGGCCCGATCGATCCGGCGTGCGAGAGGGTTGCGGTGACGTTGCCCAGGCCTGCGCCGAGACCCCCGCCGAGACCCGTTGTGGTGCTGCTGAGTGCGGGCGCCGCGAGAGCAGGGGCGGCGGCCAAGGGCTTAGCGAGAATACCCAAATTGTTCTCGGCCCCGATGATGCCGGATACGAACTGCTCCATGTTGTAGGGAGCGCTGAAGCCGACGCCGGTGCCCTGAATGGCGTCGAGGGCCGCAAAGAAGGGTTTGCCGCCGGCCGCCGCTGTCGTATCCGACAAGTCATAGATGTCGCCGTAGTAGTTGTAGGTGTCGCCCGTTTGCTGCGTGGACAACGGTGAATAACTCTGCGTGACGGCCTTGTTGGCGGCGGCGTTGCTGTTGGCCGCGGTCACGGCGGCCTTCTGGGCGCTCACCCCGGACTCGTTGGTGGAGTTGGTCGCGGGCGCAAACCGCGGCAACTGGGTCGCGGCCGCCGAGGACACGGAGTAGGCGGACATGGCGGCGGCGTCCTGGGCCCAATAGTCGGCGTACTGCGCCTCGGTGTCCGCGATGGCCGCGGTGTTCTGGCCGACGATGTTCGACGCCACCAGCGCCGCCAGCAGGGTGCGGTTGGCGGTGATCACGGGCGGGGGCACCGTCATCGCATACGCCTGCTCATAGGCCGCCGCGGCCGTCCGGGCCTGCATGGCCGTCTGCCTGGTCTGCTCGGCGGTCACCTGCAGCCACTCGGCGTAGCGGATGGCGGCGAACGCCATCGCCTGCGCTGCGGGACCGCGCCATTGCAGGTCCAGGCCCGAGAGCGCCGATTCGTAGCCCTCGGCGGCCGAACTCAGCTCGGCCGACAGCGCGTCCCAGCTTCCCGCCGCGGCCAACAGCGAGCCCATGCCGGGGCCCGTATACATCCGGGCGGAGTTGATTTCTGGTGGAACAAAAGCCCAATCCATTGTGGATACATCCCCTCGAAGTGCGGTCTGCGGACAGACGCCACTGGCGCCGGCGCTTGCCGCAACGGCGTTGATCAAAGTTGGTGGGGCCGATCCCAGGCCGGCATGACAAGCCGGCAAAGCTCACCCCCGCGTCGGGGGACGGGACGGCCGGGCGCGATCGCTCCGCGCCTGCCTAGCGGGCAGCGCGGTACTTATCGAGTTGGCGGACCGTGCGCACAGGGCATCGCGGGAGACCTTCGGTTTTTGGGCCCTTCAAAGGTCGCAGGTGCGGCCGACGTGTGCGGGGTTTTGTGTATTTCACGGCGCCGACCAGGCAGAATTAAGACTACGTTTGCCCATCGTTCATCTTCTGTTCACCGAAGCGGCCTCTAGATCTACGCGTGTCGAATATTGAAAGTAATTGACGCGCTTGATATTTGGGCTAACCCCGGCGTCGGCCCGCCGTCAACCGCGATGGTTGAAGCTGTCGACCACACCCCGTAGCATCTCGGGATTTCGGAGGAACGGCGTGATGATGTCGACCGGCAACGGGAAGACGACGGTCGAGTTCTGATCGGCTCCCAGCTCCAGCAGCGTCTGCAGGTAACGCAACTGCAGTGAGGCCGGGCTCTTCGACAGGGTCTCGGCGGCCTCGCGCAGCTCCTCCGAGGCCTGCAACTCGCCGCGGGCGTTGATGACCTTGGCGCGGCGCTCGCGTTCGGCCTCGGCCTCACGCGCCATCGCTCGCTGCATCGACTCGGGGATCTCGACGTCTTTGATCTCCACGACACGGACCTGGACGCCCCAGGGTTCGGTCTGCTTCTCGATGATCGTGCGCAGGTCGCTGTTGAGGTCCTCGCGGTGCGCGAGCAGCGTGTCCAGGTCCGCCCGGCCCAGCAGCGAACGCAGGGTGGTCTGGGCGATCTGCGAGGTCGCGACCGCGTAATTCTCCACCGCCAGAATCGCTTTCAGCGGATCGGTCACCTGGAACATCACGACGGCGTTGACGCGGGCCGGCACGTTGTCGCGGGTGATCACCTCCTGCGGCGGAATGGTCAGCGTGACCAGGCGCTGGTCGACGCGAATCATCTTGTCCAGAAGCGGAATGAGGAGCCGCAGCCCCGGGGCGTACAGCGGACGTACATGCCCCATCCGGAACACCACCCCGCGTTCGTACTCGCGCAGCACCACCAGCGACCACGTCGCGAGCACCACAAGCACAACGATTCCGGCGGCGATGAGGCCGATCACCAGCGTGGTCATGTCGTGTTGTCCTCCTTGGGCTTCCAGCCGCCCCAGCGCGTGGAGTAGCGGTCGATCGCCGCCGCCACCTGATCCTCGATCGCGGTGCGGTGCGGCAGGTGTTCAGGCGCGTTCGACGGAGTGTTCCACAGGTGGCGGACGAGCGGCGCTCCGAGCAGTGCGACCAGCAGCACGGTCGCCATCAGGACCAGCGCGTCCGCGGCCGAGTGGTTGGCGATCAAGGTGGCCAGCGGCAACACGATGCCCAATGCCGCCACGCAGCAGGCGATTCCGCGGTGAAACCGGCCGGCGTCCGAATGCGGCCACGGGTCGATCTCGCGGCTGATCTCGCGACCGTGCTCCGATGTGGTGCAGTCGGATTTGACGGGGCAGCTGTTGCAGACCACCGGCAGCGCGCGGTACCGCATGACCCGGTGCTTGGGATCGAACGACGTCGGCCACAGCCAGTGGTCCTGCGGACATATCCAGGCGTCATGGTCGGGCCGGTAGGTGAATTGGCCTGTGCGCCAGCGCGCCGCGTGCGCCGACGCCCGTCGGGCCATGACGTCGAAACTCCACCCGACGGCCAGCAGGGCCAGGGAGTACCCCGCGATCAACCACACCGAGGTCGCCGGCGCGGTCACCGTCAATCCTTCGCCGGCACCGCGGCGCCGGCCTCCGGCTCGACCGCGGCCTGGGTGTACAGCGGACTTTCGGGCAGCTCCTGCGCCGTCGTGCCCGACCGGAAATTGCGCAGCGCGATCCAGGCGATCCAGACGAACGGCAGCACGCCGCCGACGATCAGGATGACGTCTCCGGGTAGCCGCAGCCATTCGAGTACCGCGTTGCCCGGCTTGGTGATGTAGCCCAGCGACCGCGCCTCGAAATAGCCGTCGTTGACCGAATGGTAGAGCTGCAGCACGCCCAGCGGCAGCAGGGTGGCGAACACCATCCACGCCAGCCCGATGTTCATGCACCAGAACGAGATCCGCGCCAGCTTCTCCGGCCACTTGTCGGCCGGGATCACGTACCGGAAGGCGAACATGGCCAGGCCGACGGCGAGCATGCCGTAAACACCCATCATCGCCGCGTGCCCGTGGTTGGCCGTCAGGGCGGTGCCGATCTGGTAGTAGGACACGATGGGCAGGTTGATCAGGAACCCGAAGATGCCCGCCCCCAAGAAGTTCCAGAATCCGACCGCGACCAGGAACATCACCGCCCAGCGATGCGGGAAGGGATTGGCGTCGCCGGATTGCTGGCGCGCGCCGAGTTGCAGGAACGCCCACGCCTCGACGGTCAGGAAGGTCAGCGGTATGACTTCGGCGGCGGAGAAGAACGCCCCCAGCGCCATGTGCTCCACCGGCGTGCCGGAGAAGTACAGGTGATGCATGGTGCCGATGACGCCGCCGGCCGAGTACAGGATGACGTCGAGGAAGATCACGCCGAGTGCGATCCGCTCGCGCACCACACCGAGCAGAACGAACATGTAGGCCACCATCACGGTGGTGAACAACTCCAGGAAGTCCTCCACCCACAGGTGCACGACCCAGAACCTCCAGAAGTCCGCGACGGTGTAGTGGGCGTCGCTGCCGGCCAACAGGCCGACGGCGTAGAAGGCCGGGATGGCCAGCCCGGAGAAGAAGAACAGCCAGGGCATGTTCATCTTCGACTCGGTCTTGAGCCTGCCGCGGATGCCGCGCCAGATGATGGCGATCCACAAGAACATGCCGACGATCAGCAGGACCTGCCACAGCCGCGGCAGGTCGAGGTACTCCCACTGCTGGGAGAACAGCCCGCCCGCGGGGATCACGCCATAGATGGACAGCGCTTCACAGATCAGCGAGCCGAACACCACCACGGCGACCGCCCCGAGCAACACGTAGGCGAGCAACGCCTGACGCCTGGGTTCGCGACGCGCGATGAACGGCACCAAGAAGATGCCACCGGCCAAAAACGCCGCCGCCGTCCAGAACAGCGAGAGCTGCAGGTGCCAGGTGCGGGCGAGGTTGTACGGCAGCACGCGGGCCAGGTCCAAGCCGAAGAAGTTCGACAGGTCGGCCCGGTAGTGCTCAGCGGCCGCGCCCAGCAGCGTCTGCGCCAGGAACAGCACCGAGACGATGGCGAAGAACCAGATGCAGGCTCGTTGCGCGGGCGTCAGGCTCACCTCGCCGGGTTGGCGGAAGGACAGGGTGGACGACTCGGCGCTGTGCCAGCCGACCTTCTGGCTCCAGCGGCCGTAGACCGCGAACATGATGCCGATGCCGCCCAGCAGGGCGATCAGCGACAGCGCCGACCAGACGATCACCGGAGCGGTGGGGCCGTTGTCGACTCGCGGCTCGGCGGGCCAGTTGTTGGTGTAGGTGTACCGGTGCCCGGGGCGTTCGGCCGCCGCCGCCCATGCCGTCCAGGCGAAGAACCCGGTCAGTTCACGGATTTGCGCCCGGTCGGTGATCATGTGGGGCAGCAGACCGTATTTCGTCGAATTCTCCCCGAAGTAGGCCGCGTACCGGTTCTGGATGTGGTCGAACGCCGCGGCCTGCCGATCGGTGAACACCAACGTCTTGGTCGCCGGGTTGTAGCGGTTGGTGCGGAATTCGGTGACCACCCGATCGCGCGGCTCGCTGACACCCTGCGCCCTCAGCTGATCGGCGACGTCCTGCGTTGCCGCGCGCAGGTATTCGGCGGTGTAGTCGGGTCCCAGGTAGGCGCCATGACCGAGCACCGAGCCGTATTCCATCAGGCCGCGCGCCTGGTAGAGCTCCTGTCCGCGGGTGATGTCCTCGCCGGTGAACAGCAGCTGACCGGATTCGCTGACGACCTTGTCCGGCATCGGCATCGACGCCGAATAGGTGCGGTAGGCCAGAATGCCCATCACCAGGAAGCCGAAGATCATGACGAGGGCGACACCCTGGACCCAGCCTTTGCCGACCAGCGGCTGTGACGATGACTGTTGGGCGGAGGTCGGTTGAGCGGTCATGCGCGAGGTCTCCCGTCTAGGTGGTGGCTGTGGTGCCGCTGTCTCGCATGTCAAACAAACCCGGTTTTCGTCCGCACCCAGTATTCGGTTGCCGGCATCGCGATGGCAACAGTGAATTCGCAGCGTTTCGCGGCCAGTCGGTTCCAATGGCGCCAAATTCGAGACCGATCTCCTTGGGGGAGAGCGCTTTACGGCCAATAGCCTGAGAACGCACCGCTCAACGAAGGAAGTCGCGATGAGCAAAATGTATTCGGCTCCGGCGATTGTCGTGGGAATCGACGGATTACCCGACTCGCCGTCGCGCGCGCCGCGCTTGCCGACGCCCATCGGCCGTCGACGCGGCCGGCGAACCGCGCAAGGTGGAAGCGGACATCCTCTGGGGCAAAACGGTTTTCAAGCTGATCGGTTGCGTTCTCGTTGGTCCGCGCGGCCCTATTCCCGGTCGCCGTGATCCATCGGTCGACCAGCCGAAGGCTCGCGCAGGTCGGCACCGTCGTCGCCGAGGTGGACAACGGCACGGTGCTGCGGCACGCTTTCGAGGAAGCGAGGCTGCGCGGAGCCACACTGCGAGCGGTGTCGATCTCGCGCGATGCTGCGCTCGGAAACTTCACGGCGCCCGCGCAATTGGATCGCCGACTCGCACGGTGGATGCGGTTGTATCCCGACGCGCACGCGGAGCAGGCACTCCGTGCTCGCGATCCGCTGTGGCAACCTATGAATCGGGCTCCGGGCCGAACCGGAAATGACGACCGGTGACCTCGGTCGGGGTGATCCGCACATAGTGCGGCTTGCGCATGGCGGTCCACGGCAGTAACTGCGCGCGGTCTGCGTGTGCAATGTCCGCGTCGGTTTTCAGCAGCCGGGCGCGACCGCGGACGATGACGCTCCAGCCTTCGACGAGGTTGTGGTCGTCCACCTCGAAGACCACCGCGTGGTTCGCCACGGCCGAGAACAGTTTGGTGCCCTCGGCGGTGCGGAACAGCACGGTGCGGTCCTGCGCCACGAAGTTGACCGGAAAGATCTCGGGCTCACCGGCGAAGTTGGTGACCAGCCGGCCCAGCGTGACACTGCCCAACCGATTCCAGTTCTCGTCCTCGGTGAGTACGCTCACCGGTTCGTCGCTACGCACGACCCCAACGCTACGGAGAATCGCCGGCGTTGAGTAGGGCCGGCGATCTAGCCGTGGCTGACCCGAAGCAACTTGGCCAAGCTCGGCAGCTTGACTCGGGGGCGCCCGTGCGGCTCGCCGGCCGCCCGCTCGTGGGCGTCGATGAGCTCCCAATGCGCCGAGGTGACCAGTTTGGGCTGGCGCGAGGCCAGCCATTCGGCCAGCTGATCGGCGTGGTCGTCCGGGAAATCCGCCAGGCCGCCACCATCGGGGCGGGCGGCGCTGGCCAGGTCGGCGAGCAGCGTGTCCACGGTGTCCTGGGAGTCCTTCTTGTTGGTGCCGATGACGCCGGTCGGCCCGCGCTTGATCCACCCGACCACGTATTCGTTGCGGCTCCCGTCGACCCGGCCCCCGCTGTTGGGGATCGTCGCGGTCTTCGCGTCGAACGGCAGCCCCGGCGTGGGCACGCCGCGGTAACCGACCGAGCGCACCACCAGCTGCACCGGCAGCTCCTCGCGCTCGCCGGTGTCGTTGGCGGAGACCCGCCCGTTGGCGTCGGTGACGAGCTCGTTGCGGCCGAGCACAATCCGCTCCACCCGGCCCTCGCCCTTGATCTCGATCGGCGAGGTCATGAAGCGCAACACGATCCGGCGATGCCCCGGGCGCGGGGAGCGCTTCGCGTAATCACGCAGCACGTTGATGTTCTGCTTGGCCGTCTTGCCGGCCGCGGCGGCGTCCTCGTCGCTCACGCCCTCGAGCTGCGCCGGGTCGACGATCACGTCGACGTTCTCCAGATCGCCCAGCTCGCGAAGTTCGAGCGTGGTGAACGCGGTCTGCAGTGGCCCGCGCCGACCGATGACCACCACTTCGTCGACCCCGCACGGCCGCAACGACTCCAGCGCGTGGTCGGCGATGTCGGTCTGGCCCAGCACGTCGGGATCGGTGACCAGGATGCGCGCGACGTCGAGGGCGACGTTGCCGTTGCCGACGACCACGGCGCGCGCGCCCGACAGGTCGGGCGTGGCCTCCTCGAAGTTGGGGTGCGCGTTGTACCAGCCCACGAAGTCGACGGCGGCGATGCTGCCCGGCAACTCCTCGCCGGGGATGTTCAGCGCGCGGTCGGACTGGGCACCGACGGCATAGATGACGGCGTCATAACGCTCGGCGAGCTCACTGGCTTGCACGTGCTCGCCGACCGAGACGTTGCCGAAGAAACGGAACCGCGGATCTTGGGCCGTCTTCTCGAATTGCTTGCTGATCGACTTGATCTTCGGATGATCGGGCGCGACGCCGGAGCGCACCAGCCCCCACGGGGTGGGGAGCATCTCCAGCATGTCAACGGCGACATCGATGTCCTGCGACGCGTCGGCCGCCTTCAGCAAGGAGGACGCGGCGAAGAACCCCGACGGTCCGGAGCCGACGATTGCAACGTGGTACGGGCGCATTCTCGACCTTCTATTCGGGCCACGTCAGCGCCGGGGGCTTCCAAAATAGGCCGGCGCGCAACGCGGGGCGCACATGATCGTGCCTCGACTCTAAACGCATGACCGCTGGTCGTGACCTCAGCACTCGCCGGTGGCCGGGCAGGCTGGCGGCCCCCGGTAACGTTGTCGGCTGTGGAACCCGACCGTCAAGCCGACATCGCCGCCCTCGACTCCACCCTGACCACGGTGGAGCGGGTGCTCGATGTGGACGGTCTGCGCGCCCGCATCGAGAAGCTCGAACACGAGGCTTCCGATCCTCAGTTGTGGGACGACCAGACCCGCGCCCAGCGGGTGACCAGCGAGTTGTCCCACGCCCAGGGCGAGCTGCGCCGGATCGAGGAGCTGCGGGGGCGTCTGGACGACCTGCCGGTGCTGTACGAGCTGGCGGCCGAGGAGGGCGAGGGCGCGGCAGAGGCGCTGGCCGAGGCGGACGCCGAGTTGAAGGCGCTGCAGGCCGAGATCGAGGCCACCGAGGTGCGCACCCTGCTCTCGGGCGAGTACGACGAGCGCGAGGCGCTGGTCACGATCCGTTCCGGCGCCGGTGGGGTGGACGCCGCCGACTGGGCCGAGATGCTGATGCGGATGTATATCCGGTGGGCCGAGCAGCACAAGTATCCCGTCGAGCTGTTCGACACCTCCTACGCCGAAGAGGCCGGCATCAAGAGCGCGACGTTCGCCGTGCACGCCCCGTTCGCCTACGGCACGCTGTCGGTGGAGCAGGGCACCCATCGGCTGGTGCGAATCAGCCCGTTCGACAACCAGAGCCGGCGTCAGACCTCGTTCGCCGAAGTCGAGGTGCTGCCTGTGGTGGAGACCACCGATCACATCGACATTCCGGAAGGCGATGTGCGCGTTGACGTTTACCGTTCGAGCGGCCCAGGCGGCCAATCCGTGAACACCACCGACTCCGCGGTACGTTTAACCCACGTCCCAACGGGTATCGTCGTCACTTGCCAGAACGAAAAATCGCAATTGCAGAACAAGATCTCGGCGATGCGAGTGCTTCAGGCAAAGTTGTTGGAGCGCAAGCGATCCGAAGAACGCGCGGAGCTGGACGCGTTAAAAGGCGAAGGCGGCAGTTCGTGGGGCAACCAGATGCGCTCCTACGTGCTGCACCCCTATCAGATGGTCAAGGACCTGCGGACCGAATACGAGGTCGGCAATCCGGCGGCCGTCCTGGATGGAGACATCGACGGATTCCTGGAAGCGGGAATCCGTTGGCGCAACCGAAAAGATGACGAATAACACAAGCATTCTTGCGGCCTCGATGACGCACCGTTGGCACGACTTCTGGCGGGGCGAGATCGGTGAGTGGATCATCACCAGGGGTCTGCGGATCGCCATGGTGCTGATCGCGGCGGTGCTGGCGGCGAGGTTCGTCAACTGGGTGGCACAGCAGGTGACCCGGCAGCTCAACCTCGGCTTCGCCGAAAGCGACGCGCTGGTGCGCTCGGAAGCCTCCAAGCACCGCCAGGCCGTGGCCTCGGTGATCTCCTGGGTATCGGTCGTCATCATCGGCATCTGGGTCATGCTGCAGATCGCCGACGTGCTGCAGTTCTCGGTGGGGGGTCTGGTCGCCCCGGCCACCGTGGTCGGCGCCGCCCTGGGTTTCGGCGCCCAGCAGTTGGTGAGAGACCTGCTGTCCGGCTTTTTCATCCTGGTGGAGCGGCAGTACGGCTTCGGGGATCTGGTCACCCTCACCGTCGTTGCGGCCACGGAAGCCAGCGGCACCGTCGAGAACGTGACGTTGCGGGTGACCCGGCTGCGCTCGCCGGACGGCGAGGTGCTGACCATCCCGAACGGGCAGATCGTCAAGGTGGTCAACCTGTCCAAGGATTGGGCGCGCGCGGTGGTGGACATTCCGGTGTCGACCAGCGCCGACCTGAACCGGGTCAACGAGGTCCTGCACCAGGAATGCGACCGCGCGATGGACAACCCCGTGCTGGGGGCATTGCTGCTGGATGCGCCCACCGTGATGGGGGTGGAGAGCATCGAAGTGGACACCGTCACCTTGCGAATGGTGGCCCGCACCCTGCCCGGTAAGCAGTTCGAGGTCGGCCGGCAGCTGCGTGTCCTGGTCATCCGCGCGCTGGCCCGCGTCGGGATCGTGACGGCGGCGGACGCGCGGGTGGAGCTGGTCGACGACGCGTCCGTCCCGGCCGCCGAACGGCAAACCGATAATGACGTCCAAGGTGCGGGGCAAAAGCGGTGAAATTCACCCTGAACATCCTCGAGAAGCGCGGCGACGACACGGATGCCGAACATCGCTGGCCCAATTACGTCTTCGGCGGGCGGATGCGCACGTCGACCCTGGTGCTGATCATCGCCTTTTTCCTGGTGTGGTGGACCTACGACACCTACCGCCCGGCACCGGCGCCCAAGCCCCCGGCCCAGCAAGTGGTGCCGCCGGGGTTCGTGCCCGATCCCAACTACACGTGGGTGCCGCGCAGCCGTGTGCAGCAGCCGCCGGCCACCGTCACCTATACGCCGACCCCGACGACCACGCCGCCGCCTCCACCGCCGCCACCCCCGGTGACCACGACCACCACCACTACGCCGCCGTTCCAGATGCCGCAGCTGCCGTGCATCCTCCCGGCGCCGTTCTGCCCGCCGAGCACGAGCCCGCCCACGCCGACGCCCGAGCAACCGCAGCCGGGCCCCGGTCCGACCCCCACGACGTCGCCCCCGGCCCGTTGACTTCGCCTGCCAGCGAAAATCACCGCTACACTGGCGTGCCGTGATGATCACCCTGGACCACGTCAGCAAGAAGTACAAAAGCGCGGCCCGTCCCGCATTGGAGGACGTCAACGTCAAGATCGACAAGGGTGAATTCGTCTTCCTGATCGGCCCGTCGGGTTCGGGCAAGTCGACGTTCATGCGGCTGCTGCTCGGCGAGGAGAGCCCGACCTCCGGCGACATCCGAGTGTCGAAGTTCCACGTCAACAAGCTGCGCGGTCGTCACGTACCGAAGCTGCGTCAGGTGATCGGAACGGTCTTTCAGGACTTTCGCCTGCTGCAGCAGAAGACCGTGTACGAGAACGTCGCCTTCGCGCTGGAAGTGATCGGCAAACGCAGCGACGCGATCAACCGCGTGGTGCCCGACGTGCTGGAAACCGTCGGCCTGTCGGGGAAGGCAAACCGGCTGCCCCACGAGCTGTCCGGCGGCGAGCAGCAACGCGTGGCGATCGCGCGGGCCTACGTCAACCGGCCGTTGGTGCTGCTGGCGGACGAGCCGACGGGCAACCTCGACCCAGATACCAGTAAGGACATCATGGATTTGTTGGAGCGGATCAACCGCACCGGGACGACGGTGTTGATGGCGACGCACGACCATCACATCGTCGACTCGATGCGCCAGCGCGTCGTCGAGCTGTCGTTGGGCAGGCTGGTGCGCGACGAGCAGCGTGGCGTCTACGGGATGGACCGCTAAGTGCGCTTCGGCTTCCTGCTCAACGAGGTCCTGACCGGCCTTCGCCGCAACGTCACGATGACGGCCGCGATGATCCTGACGACTGCCATCTCGATCGGGCTGTTCGGCGGCGGCCTGCTGGTGGTACGGCTGGCCGACAACTCCCGGGAGATCTATCTCGACCGCGTCGAGACGCAAGTCTTCCTCACCGACGACATCTCCGCCAACGACGCGACGTGCGCGTCCGCTCCGTGTAAGGCGCTGCGCGACAAGGTCGATGCGCGACAGGACGTCAAGTCGGTGCGGTTCGTCAACCGGCAGGACGCCTACAACGACGCCATCAAGAAGTTCCCGGAGTTCAAGGACGTCGCGGGCAAGGACTCGTTCCCCGCGTCGTTCATCGTCAAACTCAACAACCCCGAACAGCACGCGGAATTCGACGCCGCGATGCAGGGGCAGCCGGGGGTGCGCAGCATCCTCAACGAGAAGGACCTGATCGACCGGCTGTTCGCGGTGCTCGACGGGTTGCGGGATGCCGCGTTCGCCGTCGCGCTGGTGCAGGCGGTCGGGGCGATCCTGTTGATCGCCAACATGGTGCAGGTCGCGGCCTACACGCGACGCACGGAGATCGGGATCATGCGGCTGGTGGGCGCCAGCCGGTGGTACACCCAGCTGCCCTTCCTGGTGGAGGCGATGCTGGCCGCGTCCATCGGTGTCGCCATCGCGGTCATCGGCCTGATGTTGGTGCGGGCCTTGTTCCTGGACAACGCGCTGAGCCAGTTCTACCAAGCTCACCTGATCGCCAAGGTCGACTACGCCGACATCCTCTATATCTCGCCGTGGCTGTTCCTGCTCGGCGTGTCGATGGCGGCCCTGACGGCGTACGCGACCTTGCGCCTCTATATCCGGCGGTAGCTGTGGCCAAGGGATCCGGCCGGGCCAAGGCGGCGGGCGGCAAAGGCGGCAGCAAACAAGTTGTGGCCACCAATCGCAAAGCGCGGCATAACTATTCGATCATCGAATCGTTCGAGGCCGGGGTCGCGCTGCAAGGCACCGAGGTCAAAAGCCTGCGCGAGGGCCAAGCTTCGTTAGCTGACGCCTTCGCAACGATCGACGACGGCGAAGTGTGGTTGCGCAACTTGTACATTGCGGAGTACCAGCACGGTAGCTGGACCAATCATGACCCCCGGCGCAACCGAAAGTTGTTGTTACATCGGCAACAAATCGACAGGCTGGTCGGCAAGATTCGAGATGGTAACCTCGCCTTGATGCCGCTGTCTCTGTATTTCTCCGAGGGCAAGGTCAAGGTCGAACTGGCCCTTGCGCGCGGCAAAAGGGCTTACGACAAACGCCAGGACATGGCCCAGCGCGACGCACAGCGCGAAGTGGTCCGTGAACTAGGGCGCCGAGCGAAGGGCATGACCTGATCGGCGCCGCGTACGCCCAGCTGTCAGCCGTTACGTACGGTGTCAGCGATTTTGTGGGCGGTGTCGCAGCTCGGCGGGTGGCCGCGCTGCGCGTCATGCTGGTCGCCTATCCGATCGAGACAGTCCTACTCGGTGTGATGGCCATCTTCGTCGGTGGCCCTATTCATGTCGGGGCCGTTCTGTGGGGGACCCTCTACGGAATCGGCATGGCGTTCGGCATGTGGGCGTTCTTCGCGGCGCTGGGTTCGGGACCGATCTCCGTCGTCTCACCGCTGGCGGCCGTGCTGAACGCCGCGGTACCCGTCGCAGTGGGTATGGCTCTGGGGGAGCGGCCGGGGCAGGCGGCCCTGGTGGGTGTCGTGCTGGCCCTGGGGGCGGTGATGCTGGTCAGCCGCGAGGCCCCCGTCGAGGGGACCCCATATCGGTTCACCCCAAAAGTGGCCTGGCTCACGGTCGTTGCGGGCTCGGCGATGGGACTGAACCTGGTGTTTCTGCACCAGGCACCCCACGTCTGCAAGCTCTGGCCGCTGGTGTTCGCCCGGGTGGCGGCCAGCCTGGTGATCTTCGCGATGGCCGCAACCAGCCAGAACCTGAAGATGCCGCGCGGCAAGCCGTTGCGGTTGGCGGTCGCCGTCGCCGTCCTAGACATCTTCGCCAACATCACCATGCTGGCGGCCCTGCACACCTGGCTGCTGTCGTTGGCCAGCATCCTGATCTCGCTGTATCCGGCGGCGACGGTCGTCCTGGCGATGGTCGTGCTGCGGGAGCGGGTGACCCGCTGGCAGGGGATCGGCATGGTGCTCGCGATGGGGTCCGTGGCGATGATCGCGTCGGCCTGACCGGCCTACGATCCTGACCATGGCCGATCGCCCCGTCACCAAACTCGACAAGTCCACCGTGCTCACCGGTCTGTTCGCCGTTTGGGACGACCTCGACGCGCTGTTGGCGGGCCTGTCCGAGGCGCAATGGCGGGCGGCGAGTCCGCTGCCGGGCTGGGACGTCAAGGCCTTGGTGTCGCACATGATCGGCACCGAGTCCTTCCTCGCCGGCATCGCCGCGCCCCAGCCCGACATCGATGTCTCCGTGCTGGAGCACGTGCGCAACGACATCGGAGCGATGAACGAGTGTTGGGTTCGCCATCTGGGCACCCACGCGGATGCCGATGTGCTGGAAAGCTTCCGGGCGATCACCGACGACCGGCGCGCGGCCCTGACGGCCCTGTCCGATGAGGAGTGGAACGCGGTGACGGCGACTCCCACGGGTCCGGACACCTACGGCCGGTTCATGCGGATCCGGGTGTTCGATTGCTGGATGCACGAGCAAGACATCCGCGTCGCATTGGAGCGGCCGCCCTCCGACGACGAGCTCGCCGGCCCGGCGGCCTCGCTTGCCGTCGACGAGATCGCCGCCACGATGGGCTACGTCGTGGGCAGGCTGGCCAAGGCCCCCGAGGGTTCGCGCGTCCAATTCGAACTCACCGGCCCGCTGGCCCGCACCATCCGGGTCAGGGTCGACGGTCGGGCCGCCGTCGTCGACAGCTTCGCGGGACGAGAGCCGACGGCGACGATCCGGCTGGACGGGCTGCAGTTCACCAGGCTCGCCGGCGGCCGGCCGATGTGCCCCGCGCGCGCCCAGGACGTCGAACTCGGTGGCGACAAAGACGTGGCCGGCCAGATCGTCGAGCACCTCAACTTCGTGACCTGACCGCTCTTCGTCGCCTTTCGCGACGAACGTCGGATTGATGCGTTGATATGGGGGTTTTTCGCGCAACGAGTCGACGCTCGTGGCCCGGCGGGGAAGATAATCCCATTGCCGCTGGTTGATAGGCGGGTACCATTGATATTCCTGCCGAAAGTCGGCGGGATGCGAGGGGCTGAAAGGTTTCGACTTCGCGCATCGAATCAAGGGAAGCGTGCCGGTGCAGGCAACCGACCACCGTAAGCGTCGTTGCAAACAGATAAGCGCCGATTCACATCAGCGCGACTACGCTCTCGCTGCCTAAGCGACAGCTAGTCCGTCAGACCGGGAACGCCCTCGACCCGGAGCCTGGCGTCAGCTAGAGGGATCCACCGATGAGTCCGGTCGCGGGACTTATCGGGACACCAACAGCGACTGGGATCGTCATCTCGGCTTGTTCGCGTGACCGGGAGATCCGAGTAGAGGCATAGCGAACTGCGCACGGAGAAGTCTTGAGGGAATGCCGTAGGACCCGGGTTCGATTCCCGGCAGCTCCACAAGGGAAGAAGCAGGTCAGGCGGTGTTATCGCGCCTGGCCTGCTTCCTTTTTGGGCCCAGGTCGTAGCGCTTAAGCTGTCCGCGGTCTGCAGGTTCGGCTAGTCGCCTGCAGACTGATTCCCGCGAGCATCCCAAATCCTTTGCGTGCGCTCACCGATCGAGGGGTGGTGGATTTCCTGGAAGTTCCGTCCACCGCGGCCGAATGTGGCAATGACGGCGGACGGCACATCCTGCTCCGGCATCGGTGACGACAGCCACTCGCACGGTCGCACGTGCACCAAATCCACTGCCGCGGCCTGTTCGTCGGCGTCATAGAAGTACGGCCCGGCGATGCGGCCTAACCAGAACCACCCGTCGGTGTCGCGGGTCCACACAAACGAGCCGTCGTCGACCTCGGCGAATCGGCCGACCCGACGGACAAGCCGTTCCTGTTCGCCCGACCGATCCACGTATTGCCCGAAGCCGCACAGGCCGAGCCGTCGGGCGCGATCGATCGCAGGTTGTGGATCGACGGCATCGTTGCGGGAACGCATCGGCGCGCGGTAGACGGCGACCATGAGAGACATCGTGCCTCCGGTTCGGTTCGCCGCCTAGGTCAGAGACGCCATAACCGGGTCGAAGGAGTCAATCAAGTATGAATTGCACGGCCAGTATGGCCGGGTGTTCCCGTATTCGCGCCGCAGCTCGCGGCCCGCTAGCCCCGCCCGAAAGCCCTCGCGCCCGCAGTGTCAGGGAAGACCCACTTGCACGCCACCAGAGAAGGCAGAATCATGCAGCTGAAGCGTGCCGCCGCTGGCGCCCGGCGGCACATCGAACGACACCACTACCTGAATGCTGTTGCCCGGGTTAACTTCTTCATTCGCTGAGCTCGTCCACAATGCGGCCATGCCGTTTGCGTCGTACGTTTTGCCGCCGATCTTCAGATGCTGGTTCGTGGCGAAAAATGACTGAGCGTGATTGCCGGTGTTCGCAACCGTCATGTGCACGTTGAGGAATTCGCCCTGCGCCGTTACGATTTCGAACTGATTGCTCAAGTCGCCAGCCTGCTTAGAGCGGTCTACCGAGACCACGGTGAATGCGAACTGGCCATCCCTGACTTCTTGGCCAATCGACGCAATCGGTTTGGAGGCTGACGACGGCGTCTTCGGTGTCTCGGCGGAGGAACCAGGTGTGGATGCCGAGGAAGTCGACGTCGATGTTGTTGGCTGCTTGTCGTGGTTGCCGATCGAGCCGAGAATTATCAGCCCGACGAAGACGGCCGCGATTATTGCGATGATCCGGCCTGTGCTGGTCTTCTTTTTGGGAGGTGCTGCCGGCGCGACAGCGGGTGGAGGTGTGCTCGGCGCCGCGGGTCCCCACTGCTGGCCGTCCCAGTATCGTGTATTGGGTGTCCCTGACGGGTCTGGGTACCACCCGGGCGGAGGCGATGGGGGAGTCGTCATAGTTCACAAACCTTACGTCGCAGACGAATTCGACGGAGCTGATTCGTAATTAATGGATCGTAGGCAGGCGTAAAAGCCGAGGCGAGAACCTGGATCGTCAGCTGGTAATAACAAATGGGTGTCGTGCTGAACCGTTCGGGAACCGCCGTTTCTTTCCCACCGACGGTCGCCCAACGCTGACGCTCCATATCGATGATCGCCCGCTGTTCTCGGTCAGCGAGTCCATAGCCAGTCTCCGTCCATTGGTGCTCGGAGCTCGGCTACCTGTATTGGGTCGAGCGTGGTAAGTCGGGTCGGTCTTCGCCGTGGCGTCGAAAAGCCGCATTCCCGCCGCCCAAGATTTCGATGCGCTGCCGGTTCCGAGGCCAGGCTGACCTCTGGATTGGCCAAGATTTCATCGACGCCCGCTAAGGGCACCAGAACTTCCTGCCGCCAAATCTTGCTCAAGGCAGTGGGGGGAGGTGGTCGCCGTCGGCGGTGACAGCCTTTTGCGATTCCCAACGTAGACGTGCGTTGACCTGAGAGGTCAGGCGCTCCCAGCGTGGCCCATTTCCACGCGGCCCAACAATGCCCGACGGCGCGCGCCCCGCCAACAACGGCCGAAGCTGTCGCGCCGATGTACTCGATCGCCGCCCGCCCCCTCTAGACCCCGGCCTGCGTCCGGCAGCGAATCGGATTCGATGCGCGAAAGTCAAAATCAGCTAGCCAGAGCCCTAAGCCTTGTCCGGTTTTCAAAGTCAGCAGTAGCCACGTTGGGCAGACCGACCTCGTCGGCACCCGAGGCATGACACCAACCGGACGCCCTAGGCGAAGTCTGCTATTCCGGCAGTGGTGACGTGCTCAGTGAACACGGGGAACCCTCCCGCGGTCACGGTCCAAGCTCACCTACTCGCTAGCTCTTCCAGACGACCTTGTCGACGCCGGCGGCATCCCGGTAGACAACGCTGTCCGGCGCCGTGCCGCCTCGAACGTCGAAGTAGAGCCGCCCGGTCGCCTGGGCGCCCGGCGCGATCGGCTGGTTCGGCAGGCCGTCTACTTCATGCCCTTTCATGACCGCGTAGGTCGAGCTGTTGACGGCACGCGCGTTGAAGTCGGCAATGACCGGAGTCGCATTACCGCGCACACCTGTGGCCGTGACGTCGGAGTACCAGATGCCATCGTTGTGGCCGCTGGGCTGCAAGTTGTTCACGGTGTAGTTGATGGCTTCTGCGCCGTTTGCGCTCGGAATCTCTGCGGATTGGCCAAACGCTACGACTTGCGGATCCGCCAGCGCCGGCGACGCCATCAGAATTCCCGCCGTCGCGATGCCGGCGGCGGCCGCCGTCGTCTTCATGGCAACCTTGGAGAGCACCATGGCAAAACCCCTTCCCTAGGTCCCTGCGGTCAAGAAGCGCTAGCCGCTTGCTCGACATCCCCGGGAGGTATCCAGACTCGCCGGTTTCAAACCTGCTCGGGCGAGGTCAGAGGGTGAATCGTTCTAGCCTTTCGGACTCAGGACGACCACCGGGATGGGTCGTGACGTCCGCTTCTGATACTCCACGTAGCGGTTTTGGTTGTTGTTGTTGACGATCTGCCATAGCCGCGGGTAGTCGGGGTCATCGGGCAGCACCGGTCGCGCGGTGACGGCGAAACGCCGTGGTCCGACGTTGATCTCGACGTCGGGGTTGGCTTTCAGGTTGTGGTACCAGCCGGGGGCTTCGGGGGCGCCGCCCTTGGAGGCGACGACCAGATACTTGTCACCGTCGCGGGCATAGGTCAGCGACGTCGTGCGTCGTTTACCGGTCTTCGCGCCGACGGTATGCAGCAGCAGGCTCGGTATCCACAGCGCGCGGTGACCGATCCAGCCATTCGTCTTCTGATACACCGTGTCGTGCACTCGCAGCAGCTGCGGAAGCACCTTTTCCTCCACGAAACTCATAGCTGTCAGTTTCGCTCGGCGGCGCCGGTATTTGCCAGGGGGTTCCTCGAAGCGGGAGGCAATTCGGACGTATATCCGCACATGGCCGCGGAGATAGCTATAGTCACCTCGGACTGAAGGGGCGGTTGGGGTCAAGGGGGGTCAGACGGTAATTGGCGCAGATACTGACATAGCTGCCCCGTCGCGATTTCGCATGTATCTACCATTCTCGAGAGTTGCCCTTCACCCAGTTGGTGACGATGGCAGACGTTGAGAGCGTCAGCCCCGTCACGCAAGCGCGGGGCCTGCGTCCGCCGAAGCCGGCATTTCGCCAAGACCTCGAAGGCCTGCGTGCCGTCGCGGTGTTGGCCGTCGTGCTCTTTCATGCCGGCGTGCCCGGTGTGGGCGGTGGGTTCACCGGCGTCGACGTGTTCTTCGTCATCTCGGGATTCCTCATCACCGGAATGCTTTACCGCGAGGTAAGCACTGCAGGCACCGTCCGGCTGGGCCGCTTCTACGGGGCGCGAGCCCGCCGGCTGCTGCCGGCATCGGCTGCGGTGGGCGTTGTCACCGCGATCGCCTCGGCGATCCTGTTGCCCCCGTTGCAAGCCGAGGGCGTCATCGGTGACGGCATCGCCAGCGCGCTGTACATCGGCAACTACTGGTTCGTCTTCCACGGCATCGACTACCAACTTGCCTACACGCCGCCGTCGCCGTTCCAGCACTACTGGTCCCTGGGCGTCGAGGAGCAGTTCTACCTGGTGTGGCCGGCCGTCATCATCGGTACGGCCTGGGCCACCCGGCGGCGGCGTCGGCGCGCCGCGGGCGTGTCGTCCGAGCGTCCTTATCTCCTGGTCCTTGCGCTGGTCGCGGTCCTGTCGTTTGCCGCGTCACTGCTGGCCACCCCGATCGTGCCTTCCGTCGCGTTCTTTTCACTGCCCACCCGGGCGTGGGAGTTGGCCGTGGGCGGCCTGGTGGCCCTGACGACCACCCAGTGGCGCCGGCTGGCGGCGCTGCCCGCCGCGATCGCGGGATGGGCGGGCCTGGCACTGATCCTGCTGGGTTGCACGGTCTTGAGCGTGATGACGCCCTACCCGGGCACGGCCGCCCTGCTGCCCGTGCTCGGCACCGCACTCGTGATCGGCGCGGGCTGTGTCCACCCCACCCGAGGGTGCGGGCACCTTTTGGCGTGGTCGCCGATCGGAGCCATCGGCCGAATTTCGTATTCGTGGTATCTCTGGCACTGGCCCGTGTTGTTGCTCGCGCCGCCGTTGCTGGGCCATCCGCTGGGACTGGTGGGCAGGCTGGCGACGGTCGCGATATCCGGCGGTCTGGCCGTGCTCACCCTGCGCTTCATCGAAAACCCGCTCCGCTTCGCCCCTTTCGTGCGCCGGTCCGCGTTCCGCAGCCTGTTGCTCGGTGGCGGTGCGACCGCGGTGGCGGTATGCGTGGGCGCGGCGTTGTTGGTGGCGATCCCCGCCCCCGTCGGTCACGGTGCCCCGGCGGCGGCGCTGAAAGTCACCGGGCCGATACCACCGGCGGGTGACAGCCTCGACGCGTACGACGCGGCGGTGCAGTACGCGTTTGCGCAAGTGCAGACGATGGTCGCGGTATCCGCCGATCTCAAGGCAGTCCCGTCGAATCTCGACCCATCGATCGGCGCTGCTTCAGCCGAAAACCCGATCGCCTACTTCAAGGGCTGCTTGCGCAATTTTTTGGAGGCCGATCAGCCCGAGTGCATCAGCGGCGACAGGGCGTCGAAGACCGGCGTCGCCCTGGTCGGTGACTCGACCGCAGCGATGTGGATCCCTGCATTCCAGCAGGTCACCGGGCGGCGGCACTGGCGGCTGGAGGCCCTGACCAAAGGCGGCTGCCCGATGCTGGACCTGCCCATCATCAACCCGTTCCTGCGCCGGGAATTCACCGAGTGCGACAAGTGGCGCGATCTGGTCGTCGCCCGCCTGCGCAACCAGCATCCACAGTTGGTCGTGTTGAGCCTGTGGCGCAAATACGGTGACCGTTACGACTTTCCGGCCGGTGTCACGTCATACGACTCGGCCTGGCTCGGCAGCCTGACCCGACTCGTCCAGCAGCTGCGCGGTACCGGTGCCAAGGTGCTGGTGCTCGGGCCGGCCCCGGATCCGCACGCATTGGTGCCGACCTGCCTGTCCGGTCACCTCGATGACGCGACGGCCTGCGCGCCGCCGAGATCGACGGCGGTGAACGATCCGGGCATCGCCGCCGAGGCGGCGGCCACCAAAGCCGGCGGCGGACAGTACGCCGACCTCACCGAGCTGTTCTGCACCTTGAACCGGTGCCCGGTCATCGTCGGCAACACCGTGGTGTTCCACGACGCCAACCATCTGACGTTCGAATACGCCCGGGAACTGGCGCCGGTGATGGGCGCGCTGGCCGATCGCGCGCTGCTCCCCGGCTGAGCTTTGCGACGATCCTCACCGGAACCGTTCAGCCGGTGCGCTCATGTTCGCTACCCTTAACTCGATCATCAGTTGCCTGGGAAGTTGAGGCCACGAAATGGCTGAAAGACCCAAGGCTCGCCCCCGGGCGCCGGGACCGAGCGACATCGTCGCGGAGTTGGCTGCCGCCGGATTCGACAACGCGCGCCAGATCGCTCGAGGCGCCGCCGGCGTGGTGTATCGCTGTCGCGAGACTGCGCTCGGTCGCAACGTCGCCATCAAGGTGTTGCCGACCTTCGGCGACGACGAGAGTCGCGAACGATTTCTCCGCGAGGGCTACGCCATGGGCGGCCTGTCGGGCCATCCGAACATCGTCAACATTCTGCGCGTCGGCGTCACCGCGGGCGGCCGGCCTTATATCGTGATGTCGTACTGCGCCGCCGGTTCCCTGGGCCTGCGGGTGCAGCGAGAGGGGCCGATCGCCTGGCCCGAAGCGATGCGGATCGGTGTGAAATTGTGCGGGGCGCTCGAAACCGCTCACCTGACAGGAACTTTGCACCGCGATATCAAGCCCGCGAACGTTCTCGTCAACGACTACGGCGAACCGCAGCTCACCGATTTCGGGACGGCGCACGTCGCTGGAGGCTATGAAACGGCGTCCGGGTTGTTTTCCGGCACAGTCGATTTCCTCGCGCCCGAGGTCATGACCGGCGATCCGGCGACGGTCGAGACCGATGTTTACTCGCTCGGTGCCACGCTCTATGCGCTCATCGCCGGCAACGCCGCATGCGAGCGCCGCAGCGGCGAAGACCTCCTCGCGCAGTACACCCGGATCAAAAGCACGCGGGTCCCGGACCTGCGCCCCAATGGGATCCCCGACGCGGTCTGTTCGGCGATCGAAAAAGCGATGCGGTTCGATCCCGCCGAACGGCCGGCGTCAGCGGCGGAGTTCGGCCGCGAATTGCAGGAGAGCCTGCGCCGCAACGGATTAAAGCCCGATTCCATGGCGATTACCGCCGCGGGTGCGGGTTCGGGGCGCATCGCGCGGCCGGTGCCGAGACCGCCGAGGATCGCCAAACCGGGCCCACGGATCGCCGGCCCGGAAAGTGCCACCTCGCTGATGAATGCGCTGGGAGATCGCACCACCTCGACGCCACCGCATCCGCCGTCACGGCCGCCCGGTCGCCCGCAGCCGGGCCGCGCACCCGCTGTCTCGCGCGGCCCAAACACGTCCGAGCCCACCCAGATGATCCCCGAACAGACAAGTGTCACCGACGCGATCGCGCCGACGAGTTCTGCCGACCGTGTTCCGGATACGCCGCGCGGATTGGCGACCGGCGCGGTGGCGTGGCCGAAACCGTCGAAAGCGAAGCGAAGCCGCGCCACCGCGGCGCTGATCGCCGTCGCGATCGTGGTGGCCGTGTTGGTGCTGGGCAGCGGCGTCTACGTGCTGCTGACGCACGGCAAGCGGCACCCCCAGGCCGCCGCGAGCCAGCCGAGCCAGGCGTCGGTGAAGTGGCAGCCGATCACGAACGCGCGCATCGCACGCGACGCGGCGGCAACCACCCAGGCCGACGGCACGATCTGGATATTCGGCGGAATCGGCAGCAACCACGCCGTCGTCGCAAACCACGAGGGGTATGACCCCGTCATCGACAGCTGGAAGAGCGGCGACGATCTCCCGGTCCCGGTTCAACAGGCCATGGCCGTGACGTGGCAGGGAAACCCGATCGTGCTCGGCGGCTGGCGCGCCGCGGGCGCGCAAAAGGTTGCCAGCGACCAGGTTTGGCGCGTGGTCAACAGTCACTGGGTGGAGCTGCCCCACCTGTTGCAGCCCCGCGCGGCAGCGGCGGCGGCCGTGGTGGGTGACCGCATCATCGTCACCGGCGGCGTCGACGCCAACGGAGCGCTGCTGAACTCCACCGAGATCTTCGACGGCAACGCCTGGACCCTCGGCACCCCCATCCCGACCCCGCGACAGATGCTGGCCGCGGCCTCGGACGGGAAACTGGTGTACACGGTCGGCGGGACCAACGGGAACGCCGACCTGGTAGCGGTCGAGGCGTACGACCCGGCCGCGAAAACCTGGACGAAATTGCCCGACCTTCCCCAGCCTCGCAGTGACCTTGGCGTGGCGATCGCGGACCGGCGCCTGGTCGCCGCCGGGGGTCAGTCGGCGGGGCAAGTCCTCAAGAGCGTGGCGGTGTTCGATCTGTCGACGAAGACGTGGGATGGCTTGCCGGACATGGGGACTGCGCGCCACGGCATGGCGGTCGATGCGGTGGGGAAGTCCATCTACGCCGTCGGGGGGTCGACGGCCGTCGGTGACGACCAGGTGACCGCGACGGCCGAGGCGTTACAGCTGCCGCCACGCCTGGCCCAGCCGGCCGCGCAGTGGCGTTCGCTACCGGACGCGCCCACACCCCGGCTGATGACGGCGTGGACCGTGCTGGGCGACAAGATCTGGATCATGGGCGGACTGCGCGACGGAGTCGCACTTCAGACGGTCGAGAGTTACGACCCGCGCACCGGCGCCTGGCAAGCCCAACCCCCGCTGCCCGTCCCGCTCCACCACGCCGCCGCGGCCACGTATCGCAACGAGGTGGTGGTCCTCGGCGGCGCCAGCGGCGACCTCACGCAGGCGTCCACCAAGGTGTTCGCGTTGCGCGGCGGCAATTGGGTGGAGCTGGCCGGCCTCAGCCACGCGCGGGCGGCACCGGCGGCCGCGGTGGTCGGTGACAAGCTCGTCGTCGCCGGCGGACAGAACGCCAAGCAGCTCGTCGGCCAGACCGAGGTCTTCGACGGCAGCTCGTGGCGCGACGCGGCCAACATGCCCACCCCGCGCGAACACTTGGCCGCGGCGTCCGACGGCACCTACATGTACGCGGTCGGCGGGAGGTTCCTGTCCGCCGACAAGAATTCCGCGGCGTTCGAACGGTTCGATCCCCAAGCAGGGACCTGGACCAAGTTGGTCGACATGCCAACTCCGCGTGGAAGTTACGGCGCCGCGTTCATCGATGGCCGAATCGTGGCGGTCGGTGGTGAGGAACCAACCCAGGTGTTGGGAGTCGCAGAAATGTACGACATCGCAAATGCGAAGTGGTCCACGCTGCCCCCGCTGCCGACGCCGCGTCACGCTGAGGCGGTCGCGGCGGTGGGCAACACCGTGTACTGCATTGGCGGTGCAAACCGGCCCACCCATGAGGGCCCCGTCGCGACGGTCGAGGCTTTGGACTTCGTCTAGCGACGGATCAATGGCGCTTGAGCCGGCTGCGCCACCCCACGATTCCCGCGTACACGACCGTCAGCAACACCAGCATGCCGACGTCGAACAGCCATGTCCCCGCCGTGTGTTTAAAGTGGCGGTCTTTCGGGGCGAGCGGCCCGGGCTCGATCGTCCACAAGTCGACCGTCGAAGCCTGCGCCGCATACCCCCAACGGGAGGGGACCGCCCAGGACATCTGATCCAGCCCGATCCGGTCGGTGACCGGGACCATCCCACCGCAGAGCACCAGCTGCAACATGAGCGACACCACCAGGAGCGGCATGATCTGCTCGTTCGAGCGCGCCAGCGAGGACAGGACCAGGCCGATCATCGCCGCGGCCACGCACATGGCGGCGGTGGCGACGTACAGCTCGAGTGTGGCGCTGCCAAGGAGCAGGGCCGGCCGGGTCGGCGCGCCTTTCCCCAGAATGGTGATGGTGGTCGCGATCGTCGACTGGACGATGGCGAACACAAAGAAGACCGCCATCTTCGCGAGCAGATAGGCCTTGGTCGACAGGCCGACCGCCTGTTCGCGGCGAAAGATCGGGCGCTCGCCGATAAGATCGCGGATCGTCAGCGCGGTGCCCATGAAGACGGCGGCCATGGTCAGCAACATCAACACCGATCCGGGCTCGTCGGACCCGTCGCCGTTCGGATCGGCCACGCGGAATCCCGTCGAGCCGGGAACGGTCAGCGCCAGCGCGCCCATCACGAACGGCAGCAGCGCCAGGAAGATGAAGTAGGCGCGATCGGCGACGATCAGCCGGACCTGGCGGCGGGCGATCGTCGAGAATTGACGCCAGGTGCTGGAGCGCGCCGGAGCGCCGAGATCGGCCGGCTTGTCCGCGTCGGATACAGGAGGCGGCGGTTTGGCTTGGGCCAGGAATCGACGGTTGGCTTCGTCGGGGTCCGCGCCCACCATTCCAAAGATCTTGGCCCAGTTGGTGGTTCCCATGGTCGCTTCGATGTCGCCGGGTGGACCGCAGTAGGCGGTCTTGCCGCCCGGCGCCATCAGCAACACCTGGTCGCACAGATCGAGGTAGCTCAGCGAGTGCGTCACCACCAGCACGACGCGGCCGGCGTCGGCCAGCTGCCGAAGCATCGTCATGACCTGCAGGTCCAATGCGGGGTCCAGGCCCGACGTGGGCTCGTCGAGGATCAGCAGCGACGGCCCGGTGAGCAGTTCCAGGGCCACCGAGGCGCGCTTGCGCTGCCCGCCGGACAGCTTGTCGACTCGCGTGTCGGCGTGCTTGGTCAAGCCGAGTTCCTCGATGACCTGCGCGACGACCTGTGCGCGGTCGGACTTGCTGGTGTCGGTCGGCAGCCGCAACTCGGCCGCGTAGTTCAGCGCCTGGGTCACCGTGAGCTGGCGGTGCACGACGTCGTCTTGGGGCACCATCCCGATCCGGCTGCGCAACGACGCGAACTGGGCGTGGATGTCGTGGCCCTCGAACGTGATCGAGCCCGAGGTCGGACAGGTGGCGCCGGCGATCAGCCGGGACAACGTGCTCTTGCCCGCTCCCGACCCACCGATGAGCGCGGTCAGCGTCCCGGGCCGCGCCGTCAGGGACACCTTTTGGATCAGCCGCTTGTTGTCGACGTGAAAGTCGACCTCCCGCACTTCCAGCCCGCCGGTGCGGGTGGCCGCTTCGGCGCGGCGCAGCAGGATTTCACCGTTGAAAACCAGGTCGACGTTGCCGATCGTGACCACGTCACCCTCGGTGAGCGGTGCCGACAAGATGCGGGTGCCGTTGACGAAAGTCCCGTTGATGCTTTGCGCGTCGTGGATCTCCATGCCGGTGGGGCCCGGCACCAAGTAGGCATGATGGCGCGACGCCAAGACGTCCGAGATGACGATGTCGCTGTCTTCCGCGCGGCCGATGACCGCCGCCCCCGCGGGGGGCGCCCCGAGCCTCGAACGTGACCGCTGCACGGCGCGCCGCAGGTTGGCGCTGTCGAAGCCCGAGGCTTCAAGGGTCTGTGCCCCGATCTCGGTGAGCGGCTGGAGCCCCGCCGGCTGCGGCGCCGGGTGGGGAGCGCGCGGGGGCTGGCCGGCGGGCGGGTAGCGCGGCGGGGCGGGTTGCGGTCGCGCGATGCGGGGCGGCGGGACGCCGGGCCGCCGTGGCGGTTCCGGACGGGCGGTCTTCGGGGCGCCCGGCGGCGCGATCACCGGCACCGCCTCCAGGGTGGGCGGTAGTTGGCCCACCGCCCCGTCGTGCCGGCCGATCCCAAAGCTCAGACGCGGCCCGTCGGGCCGGGCGAGGTTGAGGCTCTGGCGATCGTGGATGTCGACGGCCCGTACCCGGTGACCATTGACGAAAATGCCGGAGGGCGAACCGTTGTCGATCGCGATCCATTTGGCCCCGTCGAAGCGCAGCAGGAGGTGGGCGCGGGCGATCAGCGGATGGGCGACGCGCATGTCGGCGCGGAGGTCACTTCCGACCACGATGTCGTGGCCCGGCGCGAAACTGCGCTGTGACCACTCCGATTGAACCGTCAGCACGGGCGGTGCAGGCCTACTCATCACCTAAGTATTGGACTCGCCGCCAGCAAACGCTCACTTTTTCGCTTTATAGGTGCAGACGGCCGGTTTTGCCGCCTCAGCTTCGCGCGGTGTTCTCGGTGATGATGTCGCACGCCGTCTCGTAAAACGCGCTGATCAACGTGGAGAACGAGAGCTGGAAGGGATGGATCATGTAGACGTCAAGCTGCTCGAGGCGCCATTCGGGCAGCACCGGCACGATGCTGCCGTCCCGCAACTCGGAGGTGACGATGATCTGGCTCGGCATCGCACCGACACCGAGCCCGTTCAGGATGTACTGCTTGCACACCTGAAAATTGTTGGCTCGCGCCCGAACCATCGGCGAGAGCTCATGGCGCCGCTTGTTCTTGGCGACGGTGAGCCTGCGCGGTCCCTCGCTGACTCCGCAGTCGATGAACGGCACGGTATCCAATTGGGTGGGAGCGGTGATGGGTTCGGGTAGTTCCCGTATGAACTCCGGTGATGCACAAAGGAACAGTTCGAGGCTGAAGACCTTGCGCGCGATCAGCGTCGAGTCCTGCAGCGGCCCCGTGCCGAAAACCACGTCGAACCCGTCGTGGACGGGATGAACGACGTTGTCCACCAAGCGGATATCCAGCCGCGACTGGGGATATTGCTTCAGGAATTTGGCGCCGACTCGCGATGCGTAGTCGATGCCGACAAATACCGGGATGGCAACGCGCAATTCACCCTGCGGCTCGAGCTTGCTGCCTTCCACCAGCGCCCGCACCCCGTTGGCCTCGGCCAAGATGGTCACGCCGTGGCTGTAGATCTTCTCGCCAAGGTCGGTGACGGTGAGCTGGTGCGTGTTCTTGCGCAGCAGCTTGATCCCGAGGTCCGCCTCGAGCTTGCTGAGCTTGCGGCTGACAGTGGACTTGGGCATGCCCAGCAGCGCGGCCGCCTTCGACAGGCTGCGGCACTCGACCACCTTGCCGAATACGAGCAAGGCATCGAGGTCGAACGGCAGGTTCTGCTCCACGTGGTGTTCCAAAATTGCAACAGGGTGTTGCAATTGAAGGCCTATTTGCGCATTTGGTCAAGTGCTACCTTCGGCCGAGAGGCGGAGGAGGGCCCGATGAGTCAGGACGTCTTGGTGACGAAGCCGTCGAGCGGGCACTGGACGGATGCCTATCCCGAATTGGGCCGTGGCCCAGTGTCACTCGAGGACTGTGTCTCAGAAGAGTTCTACGAGAAGGAACGCGAGCACGTCTTCAAAAAAACCTGGCTCTACGTCGGACGGGTTGAGCGGGTGCCGAAGTCGGGAAGCTACTTCACCCGCGAGCTGAGATTCCTCGACACGTCGATCATCATCGTTCGCGGCAAGGACGACGTGATCCGCGCCTTCCACAACATCTGTCCGCACCGCGGCAACAAGATGCTGTGGGAAGACGACCCGTTCGAAGAGGTGCAAGGTCGCGCCCCGGTGCTGTACTGCCGATTCCACGGCTGGCGCTACAAGTTGGACGGTTCGCTGCACGCGGCCACCCGCAAGGATCTGCTGCTCGACTTCGACGCCGAGAGCTGTCGGGTGCCGGCGATCCAATGCGAGGTGTGGGAGGGGTTCATCTTCGTCAACCTCGACCCGCACAACACCGAGCCGCTGCGGTCCTACCTCGGCGAGCTGGCTCACGGCATCGAAGGCTATCCGTTTGCGGGGCCACACCAGGTGTATCGGTTCAAGGTCGAATTGCAGTGCAACTGGAAGATTTTCGTCGACGGATTCGCCGAAAGTTACCACGGGCCGTATCTGCACGCGTCCTCGTTCGGCGCCCTCACCGCGGAGGCGCGAGACGCCTTCGACCAGCCGAACCCGTTCACCGACGCGCTGGCCTACCGGCTCAAGGGTCCGCACCGGATGTTTTCCTTCGCCGGCGAGCCGTCGCAGAAGACGCCGTACTCCAAGCCCATTGAATGCGTGATGGAGGCGAGCGCGGCCGGGCCGTGGAACAAGCGGACCGATCGCGGCCCGATGCCGCCCGGGCTCAATCCGACTCGTTCGGAAAAGTACGGCTTCGATTCGTTCCAGTTCTTCCCCAACTTCGTGCTGATCTTCGGTTCGTCCGGTTTCAGTACGCACACGCACTGGCCGACGGGCCCGCACTCGCACATCTTCGAAGTCGAGATGTTCTACCAGCCGCCCAAGACGCACAAAGAACGGCTGGGCCAAGAGCTCACCGTTACCTTCCTCAACGACATCATCCTGGAAGACGCGAGCCCGTCGGAAGGGTTGCAGGCGATGCTGAACAGCGGTGCGCTCACGCATTTCACGAT
Source organism: Mycobacterium sp. 3-98 (assembly GCF_035918355.1). Lineage (NCBI taxonomy): Bacteria > Bacillati > Actinomycetota > Actinomycetes > Mycobacteriales > Mycobacteriaceae > Mycobacterium > Mycobacterium sp. 3-98. The sequence continues at coordinate 1,834,140 of NZ_CP142360.1, forward strand.
GAATGACGAGGAGATCCTGCTGCGTCACCTGCACAAGGTGGTGGGCGATTATGTGGCGGCCGGCGAGAAGGCGAAGGCCGGCCGATGAACGCCCTTTTGCCGCACGAGTTCTCGCAACTCGAGCACCTGGTGCCCGAATGGGCCATCGAGGATGGGCATGAGCGCTACGTGAAGCGTGTGAACAGCTCCATGGCCGAGATACAGGCGTTCTACGACGAGGTTTTTCCGCACGCCGAGGACGCGGTCGCCTACATCGACAAGTTCGACTATGCCGAGCCGCTGCCCGAGGACGTCGCGAACCTGCGCAATCTGCTGTACTCGCTGATCACGGTCTCGTTGGCGGTGGAGTTGTGGAGGCAGCCGCGGGTAAAGCATTCGGCGAAGACCATTCTCACGAGATTGAGCTGACGCATGGGACTGTCCACCACACGACTCGACGTCATCGACTGCACGCCGTTGATCGGCAGCGAGATCAAGACCGATCTCGACACGCTGCTCAGTGGTCGCGAAGCCGAGGCGATCCGCGCGATCCTCGAGCAGCGCGGGGTGGTCTTCTTTCGCGGACTGCAGATCAGCGACGAACAGCAGGTCACCTTCGCGAAAACCCTTGGCAGCATTGTGCAGAACGAGGGTGAGGGCGGGATCTACAAGATCTCGCTCGACACGAACGTCAATCAGCGCGCCGAATACCTGAAAGGCTCGCTGTTCTGGCATTTCGACGGCTCGCTGCAGCCCTATCCGAATCTGGCCACGCTGTTGCGCGCCATGAAACTGTCCGACTCCGGCGGTCAGACCGAGTTCTGCAACACCTACGCGGCCTACGAGGAGTTGCCGGAGGCCGACAAGGAGACGATCGCCGGCCTTCGGGTGGTGCATAGCGCGGAGCGCTCGCAGTACTACGTGCGACCCGAGATGAGCTACGAGGAGATCGCGTTCTGGCAGAAATCGCCTACGAAATCCTGCCCCATGGTGTGGACTCACCGATCGGGGCGTAAGTCGTTGCTGCTCGGTGCGACGGCGGATTACGTGATCGACCTGCCGGTGGAAGAAAGCCGCGCATTGCTTGCGCGCCGTCGTGACTGGGCGACCCAGCCGCGCTACGTCTACCGCCACGAGTGGCAGCTGGGCGACCTGCTCATGTGGGACAACACCGGGACCATGCACCGGGCGCTGCCGTATGCCGCTGACAGCGGTCGGCTCATGCACCGCACGGTCCTTGCCGGTGAAGAGCCGCTGGATTGAAACTCGGCATCGCTACACCCGTCGTCACGAACGTCGCCGGCGCGGCGTTGACGTGGGAGAAGACGGCCACCATCGAAGACATCGGTCGCGTCGCCGAAACGGCGGACGGCCTTGGCTATCACCACCTCACCTGCAGCGAGCACATCGGCATACCGTCGACCGAGGCCGCCCGCCGCGGCTCCCGATACTGGGACCCGCTGGCCACGCTCGGCTACGTGTCGGCGCGCACCAGCCGGATTCGGCTCGTCACGATGACCCTGGTGCTTGGCTATCACCACCCGCTCGCGATCGTAAAGCGTTATGGCACATTGGATCACGTCAGCGGCGGCCGGGTGATCCTGGGCGTCGGCGTCGGGAGCCTCAGGGAGGAATTCGACCTGCTGGGCGCGCCGTTCGACGACCGCGGTGCTCGTGCCGACGACGCCCTGAAGGCGCTGCGGGCGGCGTTGCCCACCAACGAGCCGGTGTATGACGGCGAGTACTACTCGTTCGGTGGGCTCACCATCGATCCCTGTGCGCTGCAGCCACATATGCCGATCTGGGTCGGCGGGCGCACCAAGCGGTCGTTGCGCCGTGCGCTCACGCTCGCCGACGGCTGGTGTCCGTACTACGTGTCCATTGCCACCGCCGCCGAGTGGCTGCGGGCGCGAGAGCTGCCGGACGGCTTCGAGGTCGTCTTGCCCGCGGACCAGCCACTGGACCCGGTGGGTGAGCCGGCGAAAACCGAAGACGCGCTGCACACCATCGCCGGCGCCGGGACCACCACGTTGTCGGCCAGGTTCATCCACCATTCGCTCGAGCACTACCTCGAACAGATTCACGCGCTGGCAGAGTTGCACGGCAAAACGTTCTGACCAGGCAGCATCAGAACGGCCGCGTCGTAGATGCGAGACGCTTAATCTCCTGGCATGGACCGCTTCTTACAGTGGACGTGGGATCGGTTTGGTCCGCGTTATCTCTTGGCGTGTTGGGTGCTTGCGTTTGTCATTTCGCTCCCGATCTACTCCGTACTCATATCGTTGCCAATCGTCGCGTTCGAGAAGTCCGGCCGCTACATCGAGGTCGGGTCCGTCACCATCGGCGCGGTCGTGGTGCTTGCGTGCATCTTCATACTCCCGGGGCGCCGGTGGGTGCGCCCTGCGGAGCAATGGGCGGCCGGCCACCACGTCGATCGGGTGGCAGCGTTGCAGGGCACCTATGTTTACGCTCGCAGGGCGACTGTCCGAGCGGTCTGGGGCGCCGCTGTCTGGGCCGCCACGTTGGCGGTCGTCGTCGGTGCGATGGTCGGGGCGGGTGGGACACGGCTGGTGCAATACGGGATCGTGGCCACTGTGGTGGTGGCGGCGATCCAGCTGGTCGCCTATCACAACATCGTGGAGGGAGCGTTCCGCCCAGCCAGGATCGCCCTCGCCGGTGACACGGAGCTTGGCGATTCGCTGCCACGCGCCCGCCCGACTTTCGCCCGGCGATCGAACGTGTCGGTGGTCGCCGCCACGTTCGCGTACGCCACCGGGGGAGCATTGCTCGCCGGAGTGTCCAATGTCACTGCCGCCCCGATCCTTTCGATCCTGATCGGAGGCGCGATGGCGGTTGCCTTCGCGGTGCCGGTGACCGTCGGTTTCGGATTCTCGAGGTCTTTGCAACCCATCCGCGACCTCGCCGAGGGCGCCGAACGCGTTGCGGCCGGCGACTATAGCCAGCGCCTACCCGTCGTCCAGGACGACGACCTCGGCGCCCTGGCCGCGTCGTTCAACCGCATGCAGGCGGGTTTGGCTGAGCGGCAACGGCTTCAGAGCGCGTTCGGCACCTACGTCGATCCGGCGCTAGCGGCGCGGCTGCTCGAACAGGGCGACGACGTGTTTACTGGTGAGCGCCGCGAGGTGACCGTGATGTTCATCGACATTCGCGATTTCACCCCGTTCGCCGAAGCCAATACCGCCGAGGACACCGTCGCCCGGCTCAACTCGCTGTTCGAGATCGTCGTGCCCGCCGTCGTCCACGCCGGGGGGCACGTCAACAAGTTCCTTGGCGACGGAGCCCTCGCCGTCTTCGGCGCACCGAACGACCTTGCGGCACACGCCGATGCCGCGGTACATGTCGCTGTCGGGATCCAGCGGCTGGTCGCGGAGCGCTTCGGCGGAGCACTGCGGATCGGCATCGGGATCAACACCGGGGTGGTAATTGCCGGCACCATCGGCGGGGGAGGCAAGCTCGAGTTCACGCTGATCGGTGACACCGTCAACGTAGCCGCGCGCGTCGAGCAGCTAACCAAGACGACGGGCGACGCGATCCTGCTCACCCAGTCGTGCGTCGATGCGCTGGCTTCTCGACCTGTCGGCCTCGTCGATCGGGGGCCCCACACCCTCAAGGGCAAATCCGCAGCGGTGCAGGTCTTCACTCTGGAAGAAAGAAGCTGGTCAGCGCCTTGACCCGCAAGAGGTGAAGTGCGCGGTCCTACGCAGCAAATTAAGATTCGGAGCGCAATCCCGGCGAGCCGTAGGAGACATTCGTGGCAGATGGATTGAAGGTCGATCCCGCCGCACTGCACGTCGGCAGCAACGACATGTTCAACGCGATCGGCGAGGCCGCGTTGGATTTCTTCAGCCATGAGGACGGCCTTGCGGCGGCCGCGCCCGGCTGGATCGGATCCTCGGAGCTGGCGCTGGGTGAGCTCTCGGCGCGCTGGCAGGCCCGCCACGACCACCACCAGCTGCAGGTGGACGGCCTGGGGTCGCACGTCGCCGAGGCGATGCTCGGCTACCTCACCAACGAGGACGAGTCGGCGCGAGCTTTTCGGTCGGTGCGGGAGTAGGGGTCACGAGTGGGGCAGCTGACCCCCAATGACGTCAAGCGTTGGGATCTCGGCGCGATCCAGAAGGTGTTCGAGACCGCGAACGGACGCGCCAACACCTTGCAGGCGTTGGGGGAGAACCTCCAGCAGGTGCATAACGTTCTCAGCGGCTGGCAGGGGGAAGCCGGAGAGGCGTTTCGCGCTGACCTCGGTAAGGCTCGACGTGACATCGAGGCCGACGGTCAGGAGTCCCGGCAGGTAGCCGCGGCGGTGGCACGCGCCGAGGGGGATGTGCGCGCATGCAAGCGCGAACTCGAGGACATCGAGCGGGCCGCTGAGGCCAATGGCTGGACCATCACGCCGGACTGGCGAATTGACGTGGGCGACACGTGGATTGGGCGCGATCCCATAGAGTTCGCCGCGCAACAACAGCTGCTGCAGGATCAGCTCATAGCGTTGAACGTGCACGCCCACAGTGCCGATCACGAGCTTGCCACCGCCGTCCGCTTTGCCGTGGGCGAAGTCCCGCTGGATACCGGCGGTCATGCACCAAGTGGTGGCGCACCGCCGCAAGGTCCGCCCAATCCGGCAGCAGGGCGCAAGCCACGGACGTGGCAAGACATGTTGTTGCCCGATGGCCCGGCAGACGCTGGGCCGGACGGCGCCTCGCCGAAGGGCCCGCCGGTTCCCGCCGGCGCCGTGAGTCCGCCGCGGTCGTTGCAAGACATGTTGTTGCCGGCCGGACCTGCAACCGCGGGCACGGACGGCGCCTCGCCGAAGGGCCCGCCTGTTCCCGCGGGCGCCGTTGGCAAGCCCCTGTCGCTGCAAGACATGCTGTTGCCGGCTGGACCTGCCGGACCCGGGCGCGGCGGTGTCCCGCCGCCGCGGCTGAACCCAGCAGATGTCGAGAGCTTCAAGGCGATGGCGCGCCAGACCATGATTCGCGACGGTGTGCCGCCGAATCAGATCGAGGCGCGGCTGAATGACGTTGTGAGCCAGACACAGCAGTGGATCGACAACGGGATGCCCAACTACGTTCCACCCGAGCCGAAGGCCCCGCCGCCACCGGGATTTTCCGAAGGCTTTAGTGACCGTTGGTTCGCTACCGAGCAAGGGATCAAAAACCTTTTCGGGCAGGGAGGCCCCGGAGCTCCAAGTGTGCTCAAGTCATGGGAGCAGATGCTCAAAGGCACCGCCGAAACGGCCCTGAACCCCGTGGGCACCGGGCTCACGGAAATCAAGAGCGCAATAGACTCCCCAAGTCTCGCTTACTATTTGGGCGGCAAGACCTCCGACGCCGCCACCACGCTGCCCACGATGCTCTTCGGTGGCGAAGGAGCGGCCGTCGTACGTGCGGGGGAATTGGCTGACCTCGACGCCGCCGCCACTCTCCCACACGACTTCGTCGGCAGCCATCCGCCGATAGGTGCTGGCGATCACCTTCCCGCCGCAATTGGTGAGCACCACGATCCCTTTGTGGCCGACCATTCCATCCTGGACGGTAACCATGGTGATGGCCCTTACCCAATGGACAGTGCGGGTCACTATCTGCCCGGAAGTCTGCCGTCGTACGAACAGCTTCTAGAAATCACGACCACGCAGCCAAATACCGCATATTACTGGTCGGGCAGAACAGCCGACGGGATCGGAGTTGGTCCCGATGGCTCAGGGGTAGCGGAACTGATCGCTCATGGAACTGGGGGCAGGACGTTAGAAATGACGCTCGCAGACAACGGGATTGATCCGCTCCCAGTCTGGAATCGCCATGATCCGGTATCGGTACAGTTCTGGGACGATGCTTCGACGGCATACGCGGAAAACGCGCAAGGAGAAGTTACCGCAATCATTGGTTCCAACTTGCGCCCAGGCAACGTCTGGCAAAATATTGAGATACCTCGTCTGATGGAAAACCTTAACATAAGCCGCATTGTGCAGATCGATCCAGACACAGGAGAAGCAGTAACGATTTTTGAGAGGCATGGGTGAGGTGGACCTTGGAGAATGACGGTATCGACATCAATGAAGCGATTGTTCTATATCTGCGCCGTTACCCCGGTAGCAATGGAGTTGAGTTCGAGGAGCATTTCGGATCAAGGGCTACGGTTGCAAATGAGAGGGTGCATGCGATTCTTAACGAAGCGATGAGGGTGGAGCCTGACTGGAATCGCATGAGCCTCAATGAGGCTGGCGACTATGTCGAAGCTGTGATGCGCGAAAGGCATCCGACTCTCACGAAACAGGCACTCACGGCTATCGGCAACTTTTACACCTTTCAGATGCGTTAAGTTTGAACCCGGAGTCAAAAGTAGTGGGCAGCGACCGCATGCGAAGATGGCGTAAACGAGGCGCTATTGGGTACTCCTTTCCATGATGATCACGGACCGCACCTTGGACGATAAATCTGCGGCGCTTCACAGTGAAATCGATCGCTTGTCGGAAAGGCTCGGCGTGCGTCCCATGCCGGTTGGCTTCCGGACGACCGATGGTTTGAACATTTTCGTTGCCGAGGACGGTTCCTACCACTTCACCTTCTACGAGCGCGGAAAACTCCGCTTCGACCGGGCGGGCAGCCTCGACGACCTTCTCTACTGGTACACCGAAGGGGTGGTTACGAGCCATGCCGCTAAACAAGTCGGCGACCGAGCGCAACGTTTCAAATACGAGTATCAGATTTTGAGTCAATTCAATGTTGACTGGGCAAAGAGACGCGTCCGCGACCTCGCAGCGATGTTCCGTAATGGCCAGCCAGAGGACATCGCCTTACTCCCTGACATCGGCGAACCGTTATGACGCCAGTAGGCCCCGCCTAGCTGTTGGTCCAGCGGTCGAAAGCAGCCTCCATGTCGGGACAGAATGTCCCGACGGCAGCGCCCATGATCTGGCCCGCTTGCGCGGACGCGTAGCCGTTGCTCGCCACCGTCGGGTAGATGGTGTCGAAGTCGGTGCCGCCGCGCGCTTGCTGGCAGACGTTGTTCCCGATGTCGACAATCCTGCCCGGATTGTCGTACGGCACATGCAACACGTTCAGTGTGTGCGGATAAGCGCCGACGGAGATGGGATCGGGGTCGGCGTGGGCTGTGGGCGCGAGCCACACCAGCCCGGTCAGCGATGCGGCAATCAGTGCCGACCGAGACAAGGCCTTGCCGTGGCCGATGCCGGCCGACACTCTCGGGTCCATGGACAGGGAGCGTAAATGCTGCGAAGCGAAGTTTTATGTGTTTTCGGCGATCCACGTAGTGGTGAAGCGCAGCATCTCGGGGATGCCCTCCGCCAAACCTGCCCCGATGGACTTTTCGAGTTTGCCGCCCACCAAAGGGATTTTGACGTTCACCTGAAGGGCGGCGCGCAGTTGCGAACCGCTGTCATCCGTCGGCGCCAGCCACGTATCCGCATGGCCTGATCCCAATCCGCCCGAAGCGGACACGGTGACCCGCCCACGCACCTGGCGATCGCTGTCCGGACGCCACGTCTCGGTCTGCACGATCTTCAACTCGCCGGTAACGAATTTGGCGACCAGCCCGGGCAGGAGCTGACGACCGAGGCGTTGAGTCGTGCGCACCGTCACCGTGCCGTCGGCGTCGGCCACCAGTGAATCCAAGGTGGTGTCGGCGGCACCGGCCGCGATGCGGGCCAGCCAATAGTCCTCGCGGCCGAACGCGGCGTGAATCTGCTCAACGCTGGCGGGCGACTCGGTCAGGACGTCGAATGAGCGCGACATATCGGACCATTCTTGCAGAGGCGGATCGTCCGAGGCGGTGAAGCCGCCCCGCATCTACGCCTCGGGACCAGATCCCAACAGCCGCAACGGATGCAAGCCATCGACGTTGCCGACGAACGGCGGGTGGATGCTGTAGCCGAGCATGCGGCGGATGTCGTCGGAGACCGTGCGCGCGATGTCGCGCGACACCGACAACGTATAGGCCTCCATCGGCCGCAGCCACGGCTCACAGTATTGAGCGGTGATGGCCAGCCGCTCGTGGGCGGTGTTGTTGGCACCCCCGCCATGCCAGAGGGTGCCGACGAAGAAGACGCAGGAGCCGGCGGGCATGACCACCGGCAACGCCTCGTCGTCGGAGTCCGGCCGGCGCCTGCCCCACCGGTGGCTCCCCGGGTACAGGACCGTGGCGCCGTTGTCGGCGGTGAAGTCGTCGATCGCCCAGATCGTGGCGGCCGCCAGCGGCGCGCGAGGGCGCGGAATCGGGTAAAAGCCGTCGTCATGGTGAGCCAGCTGTGCGGCCTCGCCGGGCTGAATGTTGATGGCCTGCAACGCCGAAAGCAGATAGTTGGGCATCAGCAACCGGTCGAGGGCGGCGAGCACCCGGGGATGGTCGACAAGCCGATCGCACACCCGTGTCCTGCTCAGCACGCTGTAGATCCGCTGCGTACGCCGGCCCTCGAACGAGTTGCGTCCGGTATGCCCGAGCCACGGCCGCACGGTCTGCCGAATGTGCGCGCATTCTTCGGCGCTCAGCAGGTTCTCCCAGATGACGTAGCCGTCGCGGTCGAGGTCCGCCATGTCGGCTTCGGCGATTGCGCTGTCGATCGAACTTCCGCCCGTCGGCGTCCTCTTGTACCGCTGCGCCAGGTCGCCCCGAAGGTCCTCCAACGTGGTGACGGATTCGTCGTCGATGCTCATGGTGCTCGTCCTTAGTCCACTGGCACTTCTGCCCAGACTAGGCCGAGTCCGGTTCGACTCACACCCTAATCGCCGGCGCGTTAACCCCGAAGGCCGGTGATGAAGCGTTGCACGCTTCGGCTCAGCGACCGTGGCACATGGTCGGGGTCCATCAGCTCGTTCTCGGCCAGCGGGCCCGCCTCATCGGCCACGGTGCGCTCGGTGAAGGGCTGCAACGTCTTGCCGTCGCCTCGAAGCGCCTCGACGGCCTTGTGCACCGACCGGTGTTCGGCGATCGCTCTGTTGAGCTCGCCGGGCGACACCCCTAAGTGCTCGGCCACCAAACCGTTTCGCACGGAGGCGATTTCACGGCGCACGTCATCGTCGGAACTCGCCGGCGGCGCCTCGATGGCCACATCGCATTCGCTGTCGAATCCCAATGACCGGTTGTTGAAATTCGACGACCCGATCCGCAGCAGCCGATCGTCGACCACCAGCACCTTGGAGTGGATGTAGATCGGCGCGCCGCGGTCGGTCACCGGCCAGTAGATGCCCAACCGGTCATGCTCGTCGGCCTCCCACAGCTGGTGAAGCAGGAGGTGGCGTGCGCTGTCCATCGTTCCCCGTTCGAGCGGGTTATTGCCTTTGCGCGCAAGCACGATGACGATCTCCGGGCCGTCGGCTTCTCGCAGCCGCGCCGCCAGGGCGTCGGCGATGGTGCGCGACGCCAGGTATTGGTTCTCCACGTAGATGGTGTCGCGGGCCGCCGCTATGGCGGCAAGGTTGAGCGCCTCGACCTCGCGGACCTCGGGGCGATCGTCCAGCTCTGGCAGGGTGAGCGCGATCCCGATGTCCACGTTGCGCAGCGTCGGTTCCAGCTTGCCGGGCCACGCGCTGTGCCGTGCCTCCACGGGCGCCAACGCTTGTTTCGTCGCCGTTTGCCACCGCGCCAACGCTTGCTCGCCAAGGGCCCGCGCCGCCGCACCGTCGACCGCGGCCGCGACGTCGTGCCGTGGCCCGTAGCTGCGGCGTGCCGTGCGGCGGTGGCGGTTGACATGCTCATGGGCGCGGGTGTCCCAGCGGTCAAGGGTGAGGTCGATGCCGCCGCAGAAGGCCACCGCGTCGTCGACGACGACGATCTTCTGATGATGCACCGAGCCGAGCGGATGGGCGCCGTCGATGGCGAAATGCATTCGCTTACTGCTGATCTGGTTCACCAGCGATACCGGGGCAAGCCCGTACCAGAGGCCATCGAAGGCCGGGAGCAGACGCAAATTGGACTTCAGCAGGTAGATGTCCAGACCCGGCCGCTTCCACAGCATCCAATAAAGGAAGGTGCCCAGCTGGTTCGGGCCGGGCAGGGTCTTGCGGCCGCGCTCGAACGTCACTCGGGAGTCGAAATCCCAGCCGATCAGCATGATTCGGCGGCGGGCGCGCAGCATCGCCGCCTTGGCGTGTTTGAAGTAGTCCGCCGCATCGACGATGGGGGCGAACTTGTCGGCACGCGCCGTACGCCAGCACGTCTGGCCGGGACTCAGCAGTCGATCGTCGTGCACCGCTGGGGCTCTCAACAGGGTTGATGGGTCAGCGCGGACATAGCCACTGTGTACCACACCCAGGCCCTTCGCCCAGGTGGCCAAGGGCTGCCGGCGCCAGGACCGCGGCTCTGTACCAAGATGAAAGCCATGCGCATCCCTGTAGTGCTTGCGGGCTTCGTCGTCTTCATCGGTGTGGCCACGCCTGCGCACGCCGATCCGGCCGGCAATTCAGCCGCGGATGTGAGCTTCCTGACCGCGCTCAACAAGGCCGGCATCACCTATGAGAGCCCCGCCACCGCGGTCGGGGTCGGCAAAAGGGCGTGCGAGCTGATGGACCAGGGCCATCCCCAGGTCGACGTCATCCACAACGTGTCGTCGAGCAATCCGGGGTTCACCGTGGACGGCGCCGCGCAGTTCACCATGATCGCCGCGAGCGCTTACTGCCCCCAGCACCTAGGGCAGCCGGTTACACCGACTGGAAGCTGAGCTCCACCTCGGAGCGGGTGCGGACCTGATCGGTGCCGGGCACGTAGATCGGCACGGTGTGGGGAACGGTGGTGCCTCCTTTGACCCGGGCCTGGGCCTGCCGAAACTCCGGTGTCGGGCCCGCCGCGGCGTTGATCCCGTTGATGATCGACCACACCGCGGTACGACGGGCGGTGCGTTCGATGATGTTGGGGTCACGGTGCTGCAGCAGCTGCTTGGCCCATTTCGGCATCGTGTCGCGAATGGCCCAATCGACGGCCGCCTGCGGCATGGGGACGTTGGGGCCGGTGCCCATCGCTTTCCCATGAGTCACAGCCAATTTCGGCAAGTACGACTCCAGGCACTCGAGCGTCTCGGCCTTGGTGGTCGGCAGATCGGTACCGCCCAGGGCGTGTCCGACCCGGACGAACTCGCCGTAATAGCGGTCGAGGTTCTTGCCGCGCAACGGCATTGGGTGATAAAGCTCGTGCGCGGTGGCCAGCCCCCAGACGACCGTCGCGTAGTTCCATCGCAGCCACTCGGGATCGTCGGCGTCGTAGCGGGCTCCGTCGGGACGGGTGCCCTTGATGGTGTGATGCATCGCGCGCACGGACGTCGCCAGGCGCTCGGCGGTTTCCGTCGACCCGTACGCCGTGCCGATGAAGAAGGCGACCGAGTGGCCCAGCCGCGTCGCGGCGCCCTCGGGGTCGATCTGCGGCACGCGCGATATCGGGTTTCCGTTGCTGTCGCGCTTGATCAGGCGCGAATGGTGCATGCCCATCCAGTAGATCGACGGGTCCAGGGATTCCATGAAGGCGGCGCAATACAGGCCGAAGATCAAGGCGGGCAGGTGCGAATGCACGCGCCACACGGCGCTGTCGGGACCGAACCAGCCCGGATCGCCGACGGGCGCGGCGAATTCCATGCCGCGGAAGAAGCGCCGCCGCATGGTGTCGTCCAACCGCTTGTTGATCATCTGCCCGACTATCTGGTGTGGCAGGAACACGAATCACTCCCTCGGGACTTCTGGTCACGACTGTAACCAGAATATGTTTTGGTTACGGGTGTGACAAGACCCGCGCCGTGTCGACCTACGCTGTAGGGATGTCGAGTCCCACCCGGTGGGCCGGTGTACCGCTCAAGGACCGCCGCGCCGAGCGTCGTGCGCTGCTCGTCGAGGCCGCGTATCGCCTGTTCGGCAGCGGGGGCGAGGCCGCCGTCTCGGTGCGCTCGGTCTGCCGGGAGTGCGGGTTGAATACCCGGTATTTCTACGAGAGCTTCGGCGACACCGACGATCTGCTCGGCGCGGTGTACGACCGGGTGAGTGAGCAGCTCGCCGAGGTGATCGCGGCCGCTATCGAGGAGGCGGGGGATTCGCTGGGCGCGCGCACCCGCGCCGGCATCGCGGCCGTGCTGGGCTTCTCCTCGGCCGATCCGCGGCGCGGCCGCGTGTTGTTCACCGATGCGCGCACCAACCGGGTGCTGGCCGCTCGCCGCCGCGCCACCCAGGACATGTTGCGCCAGGGGGTACTGACCGAGGGCTGGCGTCTCAACCCGGGTTCCGATCCGGTGGCCGCCGAGGTCGCCGCGGCGATGTACACCGGCGCGATGGCCGAGCTTGCCCAGCAGTGGCTCGCCGGTCATTTGGGCAATGATCTCGACGCGGTCGTCGATTACGCTTTGAAGCTGGTGTTGCGGTAGCGGGGAGTGCGGTGATGGGCCAAATCGAACATGCGATGGACCCGGTACGGCGCGTCCTCGGGCGCAAGGTCAGCATCGGCGGGCTGATCGAGCTGGCCGTGTGGCTCGCGATTCCCTACCTCTGTATCGGTTTCGCGTGGACCGTTTTTCACCCCGAGCAGACCCAGCGAATTCACGCAAGGATAGAAGTGGTGTCACCCGCCGCCGCCGACGCCTTCGCCTTCGGTGTGGCCACGGTGCTGTGGCCGGCCGCGCTGCAGATCGCCGACGCATGCCCGGCGCCATGACCGGCATTCGGAGCGAATGCGTGCGCGAGACGGGCTTTTGCTCCTAGGCTCAGGGACCATGTCAATCGACCGGTTCGGCCTCTCCGCGGGCACCATTCGGCTCGCCTCTGGCGTTTCGTTTCTCGTTGACCCCCTGCGCGCAAACAAATTGTGGGGCGACCCCGAGGAGCCGACGCCGACGGCGCAACTGTTGTTGCGATCGATGGGTTATCGCGACGCGCTGATCGGTGCACTGCTGGCCGGCGCGGCGCTGCGCGGCAAGAACACCCGCGGCTGGTTCCTGGCCTCCGCCGGAGCCGACGTGGCCGACCTGGTCGGCGGGTTGAGCGTGCACAGCGAGTTGAAGCCCTCGCAGCAACTGATCGGCCTGGGCGGCGCCGTCGTCGGGATCGTCACTGGGCTGTGGGGCGCGGTACGTCCGGCCAGGCGGACGGGCGAAGCGCCAGAGCCTGCCTGAGCGCTGACAGCCGAGCGGAGATGCTGTTGACTGAGCGGCATGGGTTTCGGTGTGCTGACATTTGTTACCGACGAGGGCATCGCTCCGGCGGACTTGGGTAAGGCGCTCGAGCAGCGCGGTTTTGAATCGCTCTTTCTCGCCGAGCACTCGCACATTCCGGTCGACGCGAAAACTCCGTACCCCAGCGGGGGACCGATTCCGCGAAAGTACTACCGCACACTCGATCCGTTTGTCGCGCTGACGGCGGCGGCGGCCGTCACCGAGAGGCTCCTCGTGGGCACCGGCATCGCGTTGGTGCCGCAGCGCGATCCGATCCACGTCGCCAAGGAGGTTGCGTCGCTGGACCTGGTGTCGCAGGGTCGATTCCGCTTCGGCGTGGGCGTGGGGTGGCTGCGCGAAGAGATCGCCAACCACGGCGTCGATCCCGCGGTCCGGGGACGCGTGGTCGACGAGCGCCTCGACGCGATGATCCAGATCTGGACGAGCGAAAAGGCCGAATTTCATGGTGAATTCGTGGACTTCGACCCCATCTACAGCTGGCCCAAGCCCGTGCAGCAACCGTATCCGCCGCTGTATCTGGGCTGTGGACCCGCGGGCTTCAAACGCATCGCCCGGCTCAACGCGGGCTGGCTCTCGATGACAGGCTCGGCGGGAGAGCTAGCACCGCAGCTGGACCAACTGCGCGAGCTGGTCGGCCAGGACGTGCCGGTGATCCACTTCCACGGCGGGGAGGCCACGGCGGCTGAGCTCGAGGGCTACCGAGATTTGGGATTGCAACACCTCTTGGTGAACCTGCCGACGGAACCGCGGGATCAGACGCTGCAACGCCTCGATGAGTTGCAGGACGAGTTCGCTAAGCTAGCGTAAGGCTAAGTGCCGCAGAAGGTTTGGTACTTCCCGAAGTCCTCGGGGGCGGGACTGGCGTAGCGCTCCCAACCGGGCCGTTCCACGTACGGCTCGGTCACCGCCGCCAGGAGCCGCTCGACGGGCGCGAGATCGCCGTCCGTCGCCGCGGTGAGGGCCTCCTCGACCAGATGGTTGCGCGGGATATAGATCGGGTTGGTGCGATCCATCGCGTCGGCGTCGGGGCGCAATGCTTGCCAACGCGCCAACCACGCGTCAAAGCCGGCCAGGTCCATGAACAGTCCGCGCGCGGGCTCCGCGTCGCCTCGCGCCACATGGCTGAGCTGTCGGAAGAACGACGTGTAGTCGACGTGGTTCTGTTTGAGCAGAAGGAGTAGCTCCTCGACCAAGGCCGTGGCGAATTCGGCGTCGACGCCGGCGGAGAGGCCGAGTTTGGCCCGCATGCCCGAGGTCCACACCGCGTCGTAGCGGGCTTGGAACACCCCGAACGACTGCTCCGCCAGTGCGATGGACTCCTCGCTGCTGTCCGACAGCAACGGAAGGAGTGTCTCGGCGAAGCGCGCGAGGTTCCAACCGGCGATGACCGGCTGGTTGCCGTAGGCGTAGCGGCCCCAGAAATCGATCGAACTGTAGACCGTGTCCGGGTCGTAGGCGTCCATGAACGCGCAGGGACCATAGTCGATCGTTTCCCCGGAGATCGTCATGTTGTCGGTGTTCATCACCCCGTGAACGAACCCGACCAACATCCACTGGGCGATCAGCGCGGCCTGGACCGCGACGACCGCTTCGAACAATGCGAGATAAGGGCGTTCGGCCTCGGCCGCGGCGGGATGATGGCGGGCGATTGCATGGTCGGCGAGGCGGCGCAGCAGGTCCTTGTTGCCGGTGGCCGCGGCGTATTGGAAGCTGCCCACCCGCAGGTGGCTGCTGGCCACCCGGGTCAGCACGGCGCCCGGCAGTGTGGTCTCGCGATACACCGGGCGGCCGGTGCCGACCACGGCCAACGACCGTGTCGTCGGAACGCCCAACGCGTGCATCGCCTCGCTGACGATGTATTCGCGCAGCATCGGTCCGACGGCCGCCAGGCCGTCCCCGCCCCGGGCGAACGGTGTGGCTCCGGAGCCTTTCAGGTGGATGTCGCGCAGCCGCCCGTCGGTGTCGACGAGCTCGCCGAGGAGCAGCGCGCGCCCGTCGCCCAATCGAGGGACGAAGCCGCCGAATTGATGCCCCGCATAGGCCTGGGCGACGGGGGCGGCCCCGCTGGGCACCAGGTTGCCCGTCAGGAAGCGCAGCCCGTCGTCGCCGCGCAGCCAGGCTGCGTCGAGCCCGAGGCTCTCGGCGAGCCGGTCGTTGAGCACGAGCAACCGCAACCCGGGAAATGTCTCGGCTTGCCGGCGGACCGCCATTTCCGGCAATTCGCGGAAGAACCGGTCTTGCAGGGCAACGGTGGTGTCCGGGGCAACGCTCATTTGATCGAGCCTACGGAAACTCAGCCGACGGCATGTCCGATGAGGTCGCGGGCGCGATCGAGCATGGAGGCAAACGGGCCGAGTGCAAAGTTCAGCTTTGCCGACTCGACGCCTGGGTGGGGGTGGGTCGGCGCGATGGCTTCGGCGGCGCGCACCGCCGTGCCCATCCGCTTGAGATCGTCGTCGTCGAGCTGGCGTGTGAGGACCGGGAATTCCTCGGTCTCCTCCTGCTTGGCGTGCTCGAGCACGGCCTCGCGCAGTTTGGTGAGTTCGTCGATGAACCGCTGCGAGGTGACGTCGAGCTGCTCGATCTGCGACAGCAGCTCCTTGGCCCCATGCTCTTCATTCAGGCGGGCGTCGACGATGGCGTCGCCGTCGTCGGCCTCCTTGCGTGCGCGCGGGTGCACGATCATTTCCTCGGCGGTTTCATGGACCGCCAGCAGTTGGCGCAGCGCCGCGAACCGCTCTTCCCGCGCTTTGGGATCCGTAGCGTGCAGCACCTGGTCAAACATGTCCTCGATGAGGTTGTGCTGTGCTTTCAGGAACGCGACGACCTCGTCGGGTGACTGGATAATCATGTCGGCCATCGCCGATACCTCCAGTGATCGGGAGTTGTGAAACGCACGCTGGGCTGTGTGCGGCTTGGCTAGGTATACCCGCTGCAGAAACGGCCAAACGGCGCCCCGCGGTGCGGGACACCGTTCGGCAGGGCTAACTGAAACCGGGATACGTTGGGAAACAATATATTTCGTCGCCAAACCCGGTGCCCACAGGTCGGCGAAGGGGCTAGACGCCGCGGTCGCGAGGGGTGGTCGGTGCGACGCCGGGCCGCGCGGCGGCGTCCTTGCGGCGCATCAGCCCGGCAAGCCCGCCCAAGCCGAGGAGGCCGAGAAGGCCCCACAGTCCGCTGTTGTCGCTGTGCTGACTATTGTCGTTGTCCGCCAACGTCGTTGTGGTCGGCGACGGCGCCGGGGCGCTCGGAACGGCGGCATTGGCGACACCTGCTCCACCGAACAACAGCGCCCCGGTGGTTGAAACGATTGCAATGGCCCTACGCATGTTTACTCCTAATGGGTTTTCTCGGTCGCGGCCAGACGGCTGATCGAGAGGCATTTGGGGACCAGGGTGCTCTAGTCTCCGCAGGAAACGGCGTCGGCCGGCGGCCGCGACGTCCAGGAAGGTGGCTACCCCGGGCGGCCACGGCGAAACTCAGCGGCGGGTGCGTTTCGTTTGCTGGCCCGTCCGGCGATTCGCCGCTCCGCTCAGGAACTCCGCGGGCGGCGCGGCCGAGGCGTCAGCACGTCCGCGGGGGATTGCCCGACCAGTTGTTCGGGACATCGCTACGGTTAAGGGGCACACGCCCGCCGTTCGAAACCACGAGAAGACGACAGATCAGCGAAATGTACGAACAGGTCAACAGCAGCGCCGCCGCACCCGAAGACATCGGCTCTCGCATCGACCCGGTACTGGCCCGAAGCTGGCTACTGGTCAACGGCACGCATCCCGACCGGTTCCAGTCCGCGGTGGACTCGCGCGCCGACATCGTCGTTTTCGACATCGAGGACGCGGTCGCGCCCAAAGACAAGCACGTCGCGCGCGACAACGTGGTGAGTTGGCTGGGCGCCGGCAACGTGGACTGGGTCCGCATCAACGGCTTCGGCACCCCCTGGTGGGCGGACGACCTGGCCGCCCTGGCCACCACCCCGGTCGGCGGGGTGATGCTGGCGATGGTCGAATCGGTCGACCACGTCACCGAGACCGCGAAGCGGCTGCCCGACGTGCCGATCGTGGCCCTGGTCGAAACGGCCCGAGGCCTCGAGCGCATCACCGAGATCGCCGCGACCAAGGGAACCTTCCGGCTGGCGTTCGGTATCGGGGACTTCCGCCGCGACACCGGCTTCGGGGACGACCCGGCGACGCTGGCCTACACGCGATCTCGCTTCACCATCGCCTCCAAGGCCGCCGACCTGCCCAGCGCGATCGACGGCCCGACCATCGGCTCCAATCCGCTGAAACTGATCGAGGCCACGGCGGTCTCCACCCAGTTCGGGATGACCGGCAAGATCTGCCTGACACCCGACCAGTGCGCCGTCGTCAATGAGGGTCTGTCGCCGTCGCAGGACGAAATTTCTTGGGCGAAAGAGTTTTTCGCCGAGTTCGAACGTGACGGGGGAGAGATCCGCAACGGCTCCGATCTGCCCCGCATCGCTCGGGCGACCAAGATCCTCGAGCTGGCTCGCGCGTACGGTATCGAGGCGTTGGACATCGACGAGGAAGAGCGCGATCACTCACCCGCGCCGTCGGACACCTATCACTACTGAGTGTCAGGCCGCATGTCGCGCGAGCGCGACGCCGACGCGGACTTCGAGCTTGCTCATCGTGATGGTGGGGCCGCGCGGCGGCGCCGTCGAACAGTAGGTTGTGCCCGTGGGCGTCGTGAAAAGCGCCGTATGGGTGTGGTTTTCGTCGACGCTCGTGCTCACCCGCCACCCCGCATTTTCCTTGACGTAGTTGCAGTGTTCGCACAATCCGAGGCCGTTGTCCGCGGTGGTCGGGCCGCCGTCGGCCCACGGCTGCGCGTGGTCGCGGTGCCTGATCGGCGCGTCGCAGTAGGGAGTGCGGCAGTGTTGATCGCGGAGCCCGATGAACGCGGCCAGGCCCTGCGGGAAGAGTCGCGCTCGTGACTCCATGGCCACCAGCGCCCCGGATTGGGGATGCGTGTAGAGCCTGCGCAGGGTCGCTCGCGAACGTCGATCGGCGGCGGCCTCGGCGACCATGCTGCGCGCGACCGACGCGGGGATGGGGCCGTAGCCGGCGACGTCGGCCGGCGCATCGTCACCGCCGAGCAGCGTCTCGTCGGTCAGCGCGAGGTTGACCGCGACCGGGGTGGGGACCGTTGCGCTGCGGCCGGTGACCCTTTCCACCAGGGTGTCGGCCATCACCTGCCCGCGCGTTCGCCCGTCGCCGCAGGTGTCTGCCTCGCGGCGCAGCGTGGCATACACCGAAACCCCCTGAGCCACCGGCAATAACGCGGTGACATAGCTCATGGTGTCGGGCGCCGGGCGGATGGTGACGGTGCGGCCTTCCTCGGCCTTGGCCGCCCGCTCGACGATGGCGTGCGGATCGAGCCGGTAGGCGATCGCCTTCGCGGCCGCGGCCACTCGCGCGTCGCCCATGCCGCTCAGGCTCGACGGGTCGGCACACATCTCCGCGTCCAAGGCGCGACGGTCCTCGACGTCCAGGCATGCGCTCTCGCGCACGATCAGCGTCGCCCGCCACTCCGACAGGGCCCCGCATTCCAGGGCGGCCAGCGTATGCGGCATCTCGTGCACCAGGGCTTTGGCGAAACCCAGATGCCGGCCGCCCCGCGCGGGGGAGTCCCGTCGCGCCAGGGCAACCTCGCTTGCCACGCCGCGTCCGCGGCGCGCGGCGGGCACCCCGGTGGCCGCTTCGGTGGCTCGACGCGCCGCGTCCAGGGCGGCCGCCGCCCGGGCCTGGCCGGCGGCCGCCGCGGACTTGAGCGTCTCCAGCTCGGCGATACGCTCTACCAGCGACGATTCGTCGGCTGCCGGATCGACGGCGGTCAATTCCTCGAACATACTTTCGATAGTAATTGTGCCCACTGACAAGCGGGCCCGTGGCTACTCTGGGCATGTGAGCCCCAGAGGGCGGATCCGAGTCGTGCGGGTCTACGACGACGTCAGCGCTGACGAGGGTCAGCGCGTGCTGGTCGATCGGGTCTGGCCGCGCGGCATGCGCAAAGACGACCCGCGGGTGGGCATCTGGTGCAAGGAGGTCGCACCCTCGAAGGACCTCCGCGAGTGGTACCAACACCGGGCCGAACGATTCGACGAGTTCACCTCCCGTTACGAGGCGGAACTGCGCGACAGCGCCGCGCTGGCGGAGTTGCGCAAGCTTGCCAAGCGGGGCCCGGTCACGTTGGTCACGGCCACCCGCGAGGTGGACATCAGCCAGGCGGTCGTCCTGGCGAAGGTCCTCGGAGCCCACTGACATGAGCGACGCGGAACGCGTCCTCCCCCGGGAATTGACTGATCTTCCCGAGGAGATCCGCAGCGTCCCGCCGCCGCCGATCCCGGACCTGCCCGAGCCGTACGGTTTGCGTCTTGCCGAGCCGGACGCCGACGCCGAGATGATCGCCGAGTGGATGGGCCGCCCGCACCTGGTCGAAGCCTGGGAGTCCCACTGGCCGGTGGCGCGGTGGCATCGATACCTGCGGGCGCAGCTCGACGGGGGCTTTTCTCGTCCGTTCCTGGCGCTGCACGACGGGGTGGACCGCGCCTATATCGAGTTGTACAGGGCAGCAAAGGATTCCATCGCCACCCGCTACGACCACGATCCCTACGATCTGGGCTTGCACGTCGCGGTCGCCGATTTGGATTACATCCAGCGGGGACACGTCGGTTACCTGCTGCCGCACTTGGTGGGCAGCATCTTCACGCTCGATCCCCGGTGTCGCCGAATCATGTTCGACCCCGACCACCGCAATGCGTTGGCGCGCAAGTTCTGTGAGCGCGGCGGCTGCGCATTCCTCGGCGAACACGACATGGCGAATCGGCGCATGGCCCTGTACGTGCTGCCCCGCACCCCCGACGACATCCCGCGCGCCTGACTCAGAACAGCTCGGCGAGGCGCTGCCCGATGAACGCCGCCGCTACGCCCAACACCACGCTGACGACGATGTTGGCGAGCGAGGAGCGCAGCTGGCGCTCCTCGCCGAGTCGCTGCGTTTCGAGCATCCAGGTCGAAAACGTGGTGTAGGCGCCGACGAATGCCGTGCCGGCCAGCAGGGCGGCCTCCTTGTTGAGCGCCAGACCCCCGAGAAATCCGAGAAGCGCTGCGCCACTGATGTTTACGACGAGCGTGCCGAACGGGAACGGCCGGGACACCCGGCGCGCGACCGCACGGTCGATCACAAAGCGCAGCACCGATCCGACGCCGCCGATGAACGCGACGCCCAGCCACACCACGGCAGTCGTCGCGGTGGTCATCGGCGCACCCGCACCCGGCGCACCAACTTGGTGGCCAGGTGCACCGCCAGCAGCCCGAGCACGATGCTGGCGACGGTGTAGCCGACGGCCAGCCCCCAATGACCGTGCTCGATCATCCTCACCGTCTCGACCTGCATCGTGGAGAAAGTCGTTAAACCGCCGCACAATCCGGTGCCCAGCAGCGGGCGCCGATAGCTCGACGTCGGCAACCGCTCCAGCAGCCGGGTGGTGAAGTAGCCCACCAGAAACGCCCCGACGATGTTGACCGTGAACGTCGGCCACGGCCAGCTCTCTGGGTGGCCACCGGCGAGGTCGCTCAGGGCGGCCCGGGCCAGGGAACCCAGCGCCCCACCGGCAAACACCGCGGCCAATTCGCGATAGTCCCGTTGCGCCACTGGCGTCGATTCCCTTCGTTTGCCGGTGCGCTACGCAGCGTATGGCGGGAGTCCAGACCGGCGCAGGCCGGGGGCGGCGGGAGACGGGCAGAATTGGTAACCATGGTGGCCAACCCTCGCGCCGGTCAGCCGGCCCAACCCGAAGACCTTGTCGATCTGCCCCACCTGCTGACGGCCTATTACTCGATTCAGCCCGATCCCGGCGACGTCGCCCAGCAGGTGGCATTCGGCACGTCGGGCCACCGCGGGTCGGCGCTCAATGGGGCGTTCAACGAGGCGCACATCCTGGCGATCACCCAGGCCATCGTCGAGTACCGCACCGCCCACGGCATTACAGGCCCGTTGTTCATCGGCCGGGACACGCACGGCCTCTCCGAGCCGGCCTGGGTCTCCGCGCTGGAGGTGCTGGCCGCCAACGACGTCGTCGCCATGATCGATTCCCGCGACCGGTACACGCCGACCCCGGCGGTCAGCCACGCCATCCTCACTTACAACCGCGGTCGCACCGACGCGCCGGCCGACGGGATCGTCGTGACGCCGTCGCACAACCCGCCCTCGGACGGAGGCTTCAAATACAACCCGCCCAACGGTGGCCCGGCCGACACCGACGCCACCAACGCAATCGCCAAGCGCGCCAACGAGATTCTGCGCGACGGCTCGGGCGTCAAGCGCATCCCGCTGGCCCGCGCGCTACAGACCGCGCAGCGCCACGACTACCTCGGTAACTATGTCGACGACCTGCCCAACGTGGTCGACATCGATGCCATCCGCGCGGCCGGGGTGCGGATCGGCGCCGACCCGCTGGGCGGGGCGAGCGTGGACTACTGGGGCGAGATCGCCACCCGTCACCGCCTGGATCTGACCGTGGTCAATCCGCTGGTCGACGCGACATGGCGGTTTATGACGCTCGACCACGACGGCAAGATCCGGATGGACTGCAGCTCACCGGACGCGATGGCGGGACTCATCCGCGGGATGTCCGACAACCCCGGCCGCTACCAGATCGCCACGGGCAACGATGCCGACTCGGACCGCCACGGCATCGTCACGCCCGACGCGGGGCTGCTCAACCCGAACCACTACCTGGCGGTGGCCATCGAATACCTGTACACGCAGCGGCCGTCGTGGCCGGGCGGCATCGCGGTCGGCAAGACCGCGGTCAGTTCGTCGATGATCGACCGGGTGGTCGCCGGCATCGGCCGCAAGCTCATCGAGGTGCCGGTCGGCTTCAAGTGGTTCGTCGACGGCCTGATCGAGGGCGGCATCGGCTTCGGCGGCGAGGAATCGGCCGGTGCGTCGTTCCTGCGGCGCGACGGGTCCGTGTGGACCACCGACAAGGACGGCATCATCCTGGCCCTCCTGGCCTCGGAAATGCTGGCCGTCACGGGGACGAGTCCCTCCCAGCGCTATCAACAGTTGACCGCCGAATACGGCACGCCGTTCTACGCGCGGGTCGACGCGCCCGCCGACCGCGACCAAAAGGCCCGGCTCGCCAAGCTGTCCGCCGACGAGGTGACCGCGACGGAACTGGCGGGGGAGCCCATCACCGCCAAGCTGACCGCGGCACCCGGGAATGGGGCCGCATTGGGCGGATTGAAGGTGACGACAGCCAACGCGTGGTTTGCCGCGCGACCGTCGGGAACCGAAGACGTGTACAAGATTTATGCGGAATCTTTCAACGGAGAAGAGCATTTAGCCGAGGTGCAAGAAACTGCGCGCGAGGTAGTTAATAAAGTCATTGGGTGACCCTTTCCCTCCGCCTTACCCGTCCGGGGGGACGCGCGTCGCGTTCGACCCGTCTGCCGCGCGAAGTTTGGATCCTTAGCTGGGCAAATATCATGGTCGCGCTTGGTTACGGAGTCATTTCACCGGCGCTGCCGTCTTTCGCCCGCAGTTTCGGCGTCAGCATCAAGGCGGTGACTTTCTTAGTCACCGTCTTTTCGTTGGCCCGCCTGTGTTTTGCGCCGGTCAGCGGGCAGCTGGTCCAGCGGTTGGGGGAGCGGCGGATCTACATCGGCGGGATGGTGATCGTCGCGGTCTCCACCGGCGCGTGTGCGTTTTCCCAGGCTTACTGGCAATTGATGGCTTTCCGCGTCATCAGCGGAATCGGATCGACAATGTTTTATGTTTCGGCGCTGGGACTGATGATCCATATCAGCCCGCCCGACGCCCGCGGACGGGTCGCGGGCCTTTTCACCACGTCGTTCATGGTCGGGGCCGTGGGCGGCCCGGCCGTCGGCGCCCTGGCGGCCGGTTGGGGGCTCACCGCGCCGTTCATCGTGTACGGCGTCGCTTTGCTCGGTGTGGCGGTGGTGCTGTTTTTCGGCTTGCGGAATTCGGCCCTGGCGGCCCCGGGGCCGCCGACGCGGTCGACGGTGACGATGCGAGAGGCGTTGCGCGTGCGCGCCTATTGGTCCTCGCTCGGGGCCAATTTCGCGACCGGTTGGTCGGCGTTCGGCCTTCGTGTCGCCCTGGTCCCCTTGTTCATCACCGACGTCATGGGCCGCGGCGTCGGCGTCATCGGCATTGCGCTCGCGGCATTCGCCGGGGGCAACGCGCTGGCCATGATCCCCAGTGGCTACCTGTCCGACCGGATGGGACGGCGCACGTTGATGATCGTGGGCCTGGCGTTGTCCGGCGCGGCGACCATCTTCTTGGGCGCGGCGTCGTCATTGCCGAGGTTTCTGGTCGCCGCGGTGGTGGTGGGGGCGGTGACGGGCATCTACATGTCGCCGATGCAGGCCGCCGTCGCCGACATCCTGGGCAGTGAGGCGCGCGCGGGCAGTCCGGTGGCGGCCGTGCAGATGATGTCCGACCTGGGCGCGATCGTCGGATCCATGACGCTCGGTTGGGTCGCCGAGCGGCTGAGCTACGGCTGGGGTTTCATCATCAGCGGCATCGTTTTGCTGATCGCCGCGGTGGGCTGGGTGGTGGCGCCGGAGACCCGGACGGTGCCCGTTCCGGAGCCCGACCCCTTGCCGTCTCCGCACACGCTGAATCTTCCTGAGCAGCAACTTTGAAGGACGGTTACCGGTGGTGTAGCTTCGATGAGCACGACTTGGGGCTATGGCGCAGCTGGTAGCGCACCACACTGGCAGTGTGGGGGTCAGGGGTTCGAGTCCCCTTAGCTCCACCGAAATAACTGGGCGCATCGCGCCGATCGACGTCGCGGATTTAGCAGAATGCGGCGGTCATGAAACTCCCGCCGGCCACGAGCGCGATGACGAGCGCGGCGGTCTCGTGTCCCGTCGACGCCGCGGCGACGACGCCGGCGACCGCGCTGATGAATATCGTGACGGCCAGAAACGCCATGAACAGCCGGTGCGAATTGACCGCTGCGCCGGAACGAGGCGTGACCATGGCCTTGTTCGTACGATTCACGCCCACCATGAAATCTCCTTGGTTGTGACGCCCGCAACATATAACGCGCAGATGTGGCCTGCATCACACATCACTAGGCGCGCCGTGGTATCAGTCCGGTATCATTCGGCTATGGGAATGACTCTTCGGCCCAGTGAACAGCAGGCGGAAGCGCTGCGCAGGCAGGCCAGTGCGGAAGGCCGATCGATGCAGGCCGTCGCGCTGTCGGCCATCGACGAGTACATCGCCCGGCGGGCGCACAAGGCCAAGGTCGCCGATGCGCTGCAGCGCGTGCTTCGCGAGGAGGCAGGTGTTCTGGAGCGCCTCAAGGACGCATGACGGACTATCTGGACCTCGAGGATCTTCTGGAAATTGCCCGAAAAGCCGTCGGAGTGGACGTCATTGTCCGGGATTACGGCTTGCTTGAATCCGCTCTGGCGCGTCCTCGAGCCTCCATCTTCGGCCAGGACGCCTACCCGGATCCCCACGTCAAGGCCGCCGCACTGCTGCATTCGCTGACACGGAATCACGCGCTGGTGGACGGGAACAAGCGACTCGGGTGGGCGGCCTGCCGGACGTTCCTGGCAATCAACGCCCAGTGGATCAGTGCGCCCGAGGACGATCGCTTCGATTTGGTGATCCGGGTGGCCACCGGTGCGATGGCCGGTCTCGACGACATTGCGGCACAACTGCGCGGCTGGAGCCACCCGTGACCGCTGCGAACCACGCCGGCTTCGGGCAACGCCGTTATGCGGCGCGATCCGCCAATTAGGTTTTCGTCCTGGGTCGCATTAATCTAGCCCGCGGTTCGATTGCGACTCAGGAAAGCAGCCATGCCTGTTCAGCCCACGTTGCTGCGCCGACAAGCGTCGCGCGGCGTTCGTCGACAGCGGGTCGTCCCCCGCGTGAAGTGTCCGATGGTCGGTCAGTGCTTCGACATCGAAGTCACCCGCGACGCCGACGGATGGGCGATCACCGTCCCCGAGATCGGCAGGTCCACCCGCACGACAAGTCGGGCCGCTGTGGAACTGGCCGCGCGCGAATGCATCGCAACCTGGACCGGCATCCCGATCGGTTATGTCGCCGTCTACGTCGTGAGCGAAATCGCCTAACGGTCGAGGGCGCGTTGTTGTCGGGCGGCCTGCAGGATCGAGCCGGCGGTGACGAACGCGGGTTTGTCGCGATCCTTGGCCTCGACGGGCAGTCCGGCCGCGCGGCGCAGCACCATCAGTGCAAGCCCGCTGTATGTCGCATAAGGAACGATCAAAAGGTTCACCCGCTCCTCGCCGCCGATGAACGTCATCACGTGCTGGCGCTTGTGTTCCCATCCGTGCCAGTTGAAATCGGGCGGTCGTTGTAGTGCCGGCCAGTTGACGTTGACAGAGCAGATGTCGCCGAGCAGGGGTGTCAGCGCCGCGACAAGGCCGGGTAATTCGTTGGTGATGCGGTCCGCGCGTGGCCACCACGCTCCGTCGATGTCGCCGCCTAACTGGCGGGCGACCGAGACCCGGACGGGGACGGCCGTGCGTCGGCTCGCCGTGCGATACACAGATTGTTCCTAAGTTCGGCATCGCTCGTCCGCGGTCGCGTGGCGAGTGGAGGAATCGCATTGCCTTTGGGTGTTCACTGCGCCCATTGCGGTGGAACACCGCGGACAACGAAACGGCTCACCTACGACGCTACCCCACCACCGAGATTTGCTCGCTATAGGAGCGCGCTCATGTGACCAGGGGCAGCGCGTAACCGCGACGCAGCTTGCCGGACGGCGTCTTGGGAAT
This sequence comes from Mycobacterium sp. 3-98, assembly GCF_035918355.1. NCBI lineage: Bacteria > Bacillati > Actinomycetota > Actinomycetes > Mycobacteriales > Mycobacteriaceae > Mycobacterium > Mycobacterium sp. 3-98. The sequence continues at coordinate 1,860,111 of NZ_CP142360.1, forward strand.
CGCCCCCGGGGCCAGCACCACCACACTGCGTGGCCGCGCCGCGACTTCGGTGACGACTTCATGAGCGACCTCATGCTTGATGCGCCGCACCTGCGCGGGATCGTCGACGTCGTTCGACTCCACCGCAACGGCAAACGATTCCCGCGAACGGCCGGCATCGAGCCGCACGGCGGCCACACACCCTGCGCGCACCCCGACGACGCGCCCGGCAGCACGTTCGACATCAGCGGGGTAGATGTTGCGTCCGGCCATGATGATGACGTCTTTGGCCCGACCGCACACGACCACGTGGCCCTGCTCGGTGAGATAACCCAGATCGCCGGTGTTCAACCACCCCTGGTCGTCTTGAGCGGCCATGAAACCGGCCGTCGTGAGATACCCGGACGTGACCGGATCTCCCCGCAACTCGATGACTCCCACACCGCGGGGCGCCTGAACGGCGCCGTCCTCATCGACGACGCGTGCCTGTATACCCTTCAGCAGCGGCCCCAGCGATGCGAGTCGACGAGTGCGGCCGGCGGCGGTGGGCACTGCGCGGCGCAGCACCGCCAGCATATCGCCGTCCACCTCATCAACGACGAGTCCACGGCCACACTCCGAAAATGACACCGCCACAGTCGTTTCGGCCATTCCATAAGCGGGCAAGATCGCTTCTGGACGCAGTCCGAACGGCACGCCGGCCAAACACAGTTCCTCCACGTCGGCCGGTTCGACCTGCTCGGAACCTGATAATGCCCACCGCAACGACGACAGATCAAAATCACCGGGCTTTGCGTGCCGCCGTAACCGCTTGGCGAGCATCGCGTAGGCGAAATTCGGTGCCGCGGTCATGGTCGCTCGGTACTTGTCGATCAACTTGGGCCACAACAAGATATCGGACAAGAGTCGAGTGGCGTGATCTTGACCAACTCGGCACCGAATAGCATTGGCACCGTTAAGAATCCGGTCATTCCCATGTCGTGGAATAGCGGTAACCAGCTCACGATCACGTCGGTGTCCAAGTCGTACTGGGCACCGACGAACATCGCCTCGGCGTTGGCGAACACGTTCGCATGGGTGATCATCACTGCTTTAGGGCAATCCGTCGAGCCAGACGTCAACTGCAGAAGCGCCAGATCGTTCTCATCGCTGTCGACGACGGTGGTCGGTGCGGCGCTCAATAGCTCGGCCATCGTCACCACCGCGACATCGTGCTCGGCTAACACGTCCACCGCGGCCATGAACGGCTCCGACACGATCACGACGGTTGCCTCGATCATCGTGATGACCGCCAAGGTGTCGCGCACCCACGCCTGCAGATCGGTGCGTGGCGTCGGTTGATGCAGCATCGTCAAACACGCGCCGCGCAGCCAGACCCCCTGCGCGATCGGCGCGACTTCCGCCGGAGCGCCGGCCAGCACACCGACCCGATCGCCCGCGCCGACCCGGAGGGCGGCCAGTCCGCCGGCTACCCGTCGGGCGCTCTGATGTACTTCGGCCCAGCTAGACCGAACCGGCGAACCAGGTTCGCCGGTCACCAGGCCATGGGTACTCGACTCCGCAGCGCAGAGCATCGCGTCAACGAATCTGCTCACCGCCACCTCCCCTGTGTCAGGCCAGCTACAGGCCTGTTTTGGTCATCTCGGGACGTATGAGGTGCCGAGGACATGCTACTGACCTCAGGCGCGTCTCCCCGGAGGGCGCGCCGCTTGTCCGGGTCAGGCTGACGGCGCGGCAAGCTGATCCGTCCGCGAGAAACGCCGAACTACGGATAGGCTGTTGGGAACAAGGGAGGATGGACGTCATGTCCACACAGAATTGGTGCGACGCACCCGAGATTCACCCGTCGCAGATCCGGGTCGGCGACGTCATCGGCACGCGCCGCCCCACGGAACTGCGCCTGACCGTCAAGATGATCAGTGGTCCGCAGAGCGGTCCGCGGCAATGGACATTCTTCAGCCGCGACGACAACGGCCAACAGCGCACCAGCACGTTCGGCGAGGACGACGTGGTTCGCAGATACGCCAAAGCGGCATGACGATGCCGTAGATTCGTGCCAAACGCCAAGGGCGCCAACGGATCTAGGATTCCGCGGCGATGGCGATCGACTTCGTTTCCAGGTAACCGTCGAGGCCTTCGGGCCCGAGTTCGCGGCCGTAGCCGCTGGCCTTGACGCCCCCGAAGGGCGCGAACGGATCCATCGTGTAGCCCTGGTTGACGCCGACGGTCCCGGTGTGGATGCGGGTGGCCATCGCCAGCGCACGGTCGCTGTCGTTGCTCCACACCGAGCCGGCCAGGCCGTAATCGGAATCGTTGGCGATCGCCAGCGCCTCCTCGTCATCGCGGTAGGGGATGACGGTGATGACGGGCCCAAAGATCTCCTCCCGGGCGATGCGCATCGAATTGTCGGCCGCCGCGAACAGGGTGGGCCGGACATACCAGCCGCGGTCGAGTCCGTCGGGCATGTCGGTGCCGCCGATGACGACGCGCGCCCCCTCGTTCTGGCCGATCTCGATGTAGTCGCGAACGCGTCGCTGCTGGCGCCGGGACACCAACGGACCGAGCTGGGTGTCGGGATCGTTGGGATCGCCGACGCGAAGGCCGGCCATCTCGGCGGCGAGCGCGTCGACGTACTCGTCGTGGCGCCCCTGCGGCACCAGGACCCGGGTGAGCGCATTGCAGATCTGGCCGCTGTTGGACAGGCTCGCGGATCGCACCCCGGCGGCCACCTTGTCCGGCGATGCGTCGTCGAGAACCAGGGCGGCGGACTTGCCGCCGAGTTCCAGGCTGACTTTGGTGAGGTTGACCGCACACGATGCGGCCACCGCCCGCCCCGCCGCGGTGGAGCCGGTGAACGACACCTTGTCGACGCCCGGGTGGGCGACGAGGTAGGCGCCCAGCGCACCGTCGCCCGGCAGGATGCTGACCACGCCCGGCGGCAGGCCGGCTTCGGCGATCATCTCGCCTAAAAGCAGCGCGTCCAACGGGCTTTCGGGGGCGGGTTTGAGCACGACGGCGCAGCCGGCCAACAGCGCGGGCACCAGTTTGGTGACGATGAGGAACTGGGGCATGTTCCAGGGCACGATCGCCGCGACGACGCCGACGGGTTCCTTGCGGACGTGCACGTCGCTTCCGAAGAACCCGGGCCTGGTCTCCTGCCACGGGTGCCGTTCGGCCAGGTCGCAGAACGCGCGCATCATGAATGCCGGCAGGCCGACCTGGGCCCGCTGGGCGAAGCTGATCGGGGCGCCGATCTCGGCCGTGATCGTGGTGGCCATCTCCGCGCGGCGTCCGTCGTAGATGTCGGCCAGGCGCCGGATCGCGGCGACCCGTTCCGCCGGCTCGCTGCGGCCCCAGGGCCCGAAGGCCGCGCGCGCCGCCGCCACCGCCGCGTCGACGTCGTCGGATCCCGCCGCATTGACCTCGGCGATCGGTTCCTCGGTGTGCGGAGAGATGACGTGCAAGACGCCGGCCTGCGGCCGCGCCCCATCGCTTCCGGCGATCTGCACTGCGGGGTGATGGTCCATCCGCGCCTCCCGGGGCCAGTATCAACTACTTGCTATTGGTGACACGAGGATATACCGTCGGCCGTGACGGAGCCCTCAGGGATCGGTGAAACCGGTGCGCGGGTGGTTGTTTTCGCGCAGGCATTGCTGCAGTTTCGCTGAGATTGGACTGCTAAGGAGCGATCATGGCTCGATTTCCTAAACCGCCGGAGGGGAGCTGGACCCAGCATTACCCGGAATTGGGCACCGAGCCGGTGTCCTACCGGGACTCGATCAGCCCCGAGATCTATGAGTTGGAACGTGACGCCATCTTCAAGCGTGCCTGGCTCAATGTCGGTCGTGTTGAACAGCTTCCGCGCAAAGGCAGTTACCTCACCCGCGAGCTGAAGGTTGTCAACACCTCAATCATCTTGGTGCGCACCACGTCTGGCGACATCAAGGCTTATCACAACGTGTGCCGGCATCGCGGCAACAAGCTGGTGTGGAACGACATGCCGCAGGAAGAAACAGCCGGGGTGTGCCGGCAGTTCACCTGCAAGTACCACGGCTGGCGCTACGACCTGGACGGCAACCTCACCTTCGTGCAGCAGGAGGAGGAGTTCTTCGACCTCGACAAGGGCCGCTACGGGCTGGTGCCGGTGCACTGCGACGTGTGGGAAGGGTTCATCTTCGTCAACTTCGCCAAGAAGCCCGAGCAGTCGCTGCGAGAGTTCCTCGGACCCATGATCACCGGGCTGGAAGGTTATCCCTTCGACAAGATGGTCTCGCGCTGGTGCTATCGCTCCGAGGTCAAGGCGAACTGGAAGCTCTACATGGACGCGTTCCAGGAGTTCTATCACGCGCCCGTGTTGCACGCGAACCAGTCACCGACCGCGTACTCGAAGGCGGCCGCCGAGGCGGGTTTTGAGGCCCCGCACTACCGGCTGGACGGGCCGCACCGGCTGGTCAGCACCTCGGGGGTGCGCGCCTGGGAAATGGCCGACGAGATGCGCAAGCCGATGGAGGACGTCTGCCAGAGCGGGCTGTTCGGGCCATGGGACAAGCCCGATCTGGGCCCGATGCCCGAGGGGCTCAACCCGGCGAAATGTGATCCGTGGGGGCTGGATTCGTTCCAGCTGTTCCCCAACTTCGTCATCCTGTTCTGGGGCCAGGGCTGGTATCTGACCTACCACTACTGGCCGACGTCGTATAACAGTCACCTCTTCGAGGGCACGCTGTACTTCCCGGCGCCGCGCACCCCGCGTGAGCGCGTCGCTCAGGAACTGGCGGCGGTGTCGTTCAAGGAATACGGGCTGCAGGACGCCAACACGCTGGAGGCGACCCAGACGATGCTCGAATCCCAGGTGATCGACGAGTTCTTGCTGTGCGACCAGGAGGTCCTGATCCGTCACCTCCACAAGGAGACCGCCGCCTGGATCGATGACTATCGCCGGACGACGAGCGCGGGGGTGTGAACGAGATGCCGATGCTGCCCGCCGAGTTCGCCGACCTCGAACCGTTCGCCGACTGGTGCCTGGCGAGCGAATCCGAACGTTACGCCAAGAGGCTGGCCAGTTCCATGGTCGAAATGAAGGCCTTCTACGACGCGATCACCCCGCGGGCCGAAGAGGCATTGTCGTTCTGCGACAAGTTCTCTCTCGACGACCTGCCGGACGACGTTCTGAATCTGATGCACCTGCTCTACTCCATGATCATGGTGTCGTTCCCGGTGGAGTGCTGGAAGCAACCCCGCGTCCCCGACTCGGGTGCTTCGACCCTGGACTGCGTGTCCGAGCCGGTTCCATGACCGAGGCGATCGTCCTGCGGGCGGCGCGGTGGGCCGACGTCGTGACGGGCCGGATCCACGCTCCGGCGGTGATCGTGGTCGACGGCGAACGCATCTCCGCGATCAATCCCGAAGGGCCGCTGCCGGACTCGGCCGCCATCGTCGATCTCGGCGACGTGACGCTGCTGCCGGGCCTGATGGACATGGAACTCAACCTGCTCATCGGCGGACCCGGCGGGCCGGAGGGCCTGCCGTCGCCCATGCATGGCGTGCAGGACGACCCCGCCTATCGCACGTTGCGCGGTGCGGTCAACGCGCGCACCACCCTGGAGGCCGGGTTCACCACGGTGCGCAATCTCGGGCTGATGGTCAAGACCGGCGGGTATCTGCTCGACGTGGCGCTGCAGCGCGCCATCGACCAGGGCTGGCACGTCGGGCCGCGCATCTATCCCGCCGGCCATGCCGTCACCCCGTACGGCGGGCACCTGGACCCGACGGTCTTTCAGCGGTTGGCGCCCGGGGTCATGCCGCTCTCGGTGGCCGAGGGCATCGCCAACGGCGTACCCGACGTGATCGCCTGCGTGCGTTATCAAATCCGGCACGGCGCCAAGCTGATCAAGGTGTCGGCCTCGGGCGGGGTGATGTCGCACAGCACCGCGCCCGGCGCCCAGCAGTACTCCGACGCCGAGTTCGCCGCGATCGCCGACGAAGCCCACCGGGCCGGAGTCCGCGTGGCCGCGCACGCCGTCGGGGACACCGCGGTCCAGGCCTGCATCCGCGCGGGCATCGACTGCATCGAACACGGCTTTTTGGCCAGTGACGAAACGATCCAGATGATGGTCGACCACGGCACCTTCCTGGTCTCGACCACGTATCTGACGGAGGCCATGGCCATCGACCGCATCGCGCCGGAGCTGCGCAAGAAGGCGCTGGAGGTGTTTCCGCGCGCAAAGGCCATGCTGCCCAAGGCGATCGACGCGGGCGTCCGGATTGCGTGCGGCACCGACGCGCCGGCCATCCCGCACGGCCAAAACGCCAAAGAACTGGGTGCGCTGGTGCAGCGGGGCATGACTCCCGCGCAGGCAATCCGGGCGGCCACGGTGGTGGCCGCCGAGCTGATCGACGCCGACGACGAGTTGGGCAGGCTGGCGCCCGGCTATCTCGCGGACATCATCGCTGTGCCGGGAGACCCGTTCGACGACATCGCCAAGACGCTCGACGTCCGCTTTGTCATGAAGAACGGACAGATCTACAAAAGCCCCGCGGCCTGACGGAGGCAGGTATGGAACTCACCGACAACATCCTGTGGCTGCTCAAGCAGGCCTTCTATTACTCCCTGACCACCATCAACGAGGCGATGCGCGAACACGGCGTGAGCACCGCCCAGATCGGTGTGCTGCGCCAATTGGCCAACGAACCCGGGTTGTCCGGCGCCGAATTGGCGCGGCGGCTGCTGATCAGCCCGCAAGGCGTCCAGCTCGCGCTCACCGCCTTGGAACGTCGCGCCCTGGTGGAAAGGAAGCAGGACCCCCAGCACGCGCGCATCCTGCGTGCCTACCTGACCGGCGAGGGCCGCAAAGTCGCCGAAACGGTGGTCAGTGACGCGATCGCCGCACACCAGGAGGTGTTCGGCGTGCTGACCGAGGAAGAGCAGCGGACCCTGCGCGAATTGCTGGGCCGCGTGGTCGAAAAGGGCACCGGCCATGAGCTGTTCGACGATCACGTCGACGGATGACGTGACCAATATCTAGTACTTGAGACTAATCGCAAGTAGTTGATACTCTGACGGAGATGGGCGATCACCACAGCACAGCGAACGCCGGTCCGGCGACCGTGACCGGCGGCGCAGCGGGCGCTGTCGACATGGCCGATGTCCCGGAAGGCTTTGTGCCCCTTCGGGTCAAGCACGTGATACCCGAAACCCGCGACGCCGTGTCGATCGTTCTCGATGTTCCCCGGGGCAGCGCGGCACGGTTCGGCTACCAAGCCGGGCAATTCCTGACGCTGCTGGTCCGCGTCGACGGGCGCGAGTACCGGCGCTGCTACTCGATGTCGTCATCCCCCGCGGTCGGTGAAGACCTGCGCATCACGGTCAAACGCGACCGCGGCGGCGCGGTGTCCAACTGGCTCAACGACACCGCCGCACCCGGCGACCTGCTCTACGCCCTGCCACCGCAGGGACGCTTCGTCTTGGACGACACCGGCCGGAACGTGGTCGCGTTCGCCGGCGGAAGCGGCATCACGCCGGTGTTTTCGCTGTTGCGCACCGCGCTGGTGTCCGGCACGCGCGGCGCGCGGTTGTTCTACGCCAACCGAAACCGGGACGCGGTGATCTTCGACGAGGCCCTCAAAACGCTGGAAAAGCGCCACGCGGACCGTTTCGTCCTGCACCACCATCTCGACGACCAACGCGGCTTCGCCACCCAGGCGGACATCGCCGCGTTCGTCGAGAACACCGACGGCGCCGACTTCTACGTCTGCGGGCCGAACGAGTTCATGGATACGGTGCGAACCGCCCTGGGCGCGGCGGGCGTGCCCACCGGCCGCCTGCACATCGAGCATTTCGACGTGGCCGACGTGGCCGCGGCGGCGCCGCCGGAGACCGACGCGGTCACCGACGAGGTCACCATCGTGCTGGACGGATCGACGACCACCGCGCCGTACTACGCGGGCAACACGCTGTTGCAGACAGCCCGCATGGCGGGGCTGCGGGCGCCGTCCTCGTGTGAAATCGGTTCGTGTGGAACGTGTATGGGGCGCCTGACGCAGGGTAGCGCCCGGATGATCAACAACGATGCGCTCGACCAGGATGAGGTCGACGACGGCTGGGTGCTGACGTGTCAGGCCGTGCCGACCAGTCCCACGGTGCGGGTGGTCTACGAATGAGCGATAGGGCGGCGGATGCGATGACCAGGGTGGCGGTGGTGACCGGCGGCGCCTCAGGCATGGGTGAGGCGACGTGTCACGAATTGGGCCGGCGCGGCCTCAAGGTGGCCGTCCTCGATGTCAACGAGCATGCGGCGCAACGCGTCACCGACGGCCTGCGCGCCGAAGGTGCGACCGCGCTAGCGGTGGGCGCCGACGTCACCGATCGGTCCGCCGTCGAGCAGGCGTTCGCGAAGGTGCGCAGCGAACTGGGACCGGTGACGGTCCTGGTGACCAGCGCCGGGATGTTCGGGTTTTCGCCCTTCTTGGACATCACCGCCGCATCCTGGTCGCGGATCATCGATGTCAACCTGACCGGCACGTTTCATTGCTGCCAAGTCGCGCTCCCGGACATGGTGGAGGCGAACTGGGGGAGAATCGTGATGATCTCGTCGTCGAGCGCCCAGCGCGGATCCCCGTTCGCCGCCCACTACGCGGCGTCCAAAGGCGCGGTGATCACGTTGACCAAGTCGCTGGCCCGCGAATACGCGGCGAACGGGATCACCGTCAACAACATCCCGCCCTCGGGCATCGAGACCCCGATGCAGCACCAGGGCCAGGCCGCCGGGTACCTGCCCTCCAACGAGCAGATCGCCAGCAATATCCCGGTGGGCTACCTGGGCACCGGGGCCGACATCGCGGCCGCGGTGGGCTTTTTGTGTTCGGAAGAAGCGAGGTACATCACCGGTCAGGTCTTGGGCGTCAATGGCGGATCGGTGATGTGATAGTGAGGATGCGATGACGAGATCAGGCCGGCCGCCGGAAGGCTCCTGGACCGAGCACTACCCCGAATTGGGCACGGGCCCCGTCTCTTTCAGGGATTCGACGTCCCGCGAGTTCTACGAACTCGAGCGGGAGGCGATCTTCAAGCGCGCGTGGCTCAACGTCGCCCGGGTGGAGGAATTGCCCCGCGTCGGCAGCTACCTGACCAAAGAGATCGAAGTCGTCGGGGCGTCGGTGATCGTGGTCAAGGGCAAAGACGAGCGAATCCGCGCCTTCTACAACGTGTGCAGGCATCGCGGAAACAAGTTGGTGTGGAACGACTATCCCGGCGAGGAGACCCGCGGCACCTGCCGGCAGTTCACCTGCAAGTACCACGGCTGGCGCTACGACCTGCAGGGCGCGCTGAAGTTCGTGCAGCAGGAATCGGAGTTCTTCGACCTCGATCCCGCGAAGTATGGGCTGCGTCCGGTGCACTGCGACGTGTGGAACGGCTTCGTCTTCATCAACTTCGACACCGAGCCGCGCCAGAGCCTGCGCGAGTTCCTCGGCCCGATGATCACCGGGCTCGACGATTATCCGTTCGGGAAGCTGACCGAACGCTACGACTGGGTGGCCCACAACAACAGCAACTGGAAGATCTTCGCCGACGCCTTCCAGGAGTACTACCACGTGCCGTCGCTGCACTCGCAGCAGGTGCCGGCGGAGGTGCGCGACCCCAACGCCGGATTCACCTGCGGGCACTTCCAACTCGACGGCCCGCACCGGCTGGTCTCCACCGCCGGGCGGCGCCGCTGGCTGTTGCCGCCGGAATACATGTACCCGATCGAGCGCGCCACCCGCAGCGGGCTGGTGGGGCCGTGGCAGACCCCGGACATCGGCGAGCTGCCGGCCGGGCTCAACCCTGGTGGGATCGAGCCCTGGGGGATCAGCAATTTCCAGATCTTCCCGAACATCGAGATTTTGATCTACGGCGGATGGTATCTGCTGTACCGGTACTGGCCCACCTCGCACAACACGCACCGGTTCGAGGCGTACACCTACTTCCACCCGGCGAGCACCGTGCGCGAGCGCATCGAGCACGAGGTCGCCGCGGTGGTGCTCAAAGAGTTTGCGCTACAAGACGCCGGAATGCTCGGCGGGACCCAGGCGGCGCTGGAATACGGCATCGTCGACGACTTTCCCCTCAACGACCAAGAGATCTTGGTACGCCACCTGCACAAGGTCGTCGTCGATTGGGTCGAAGCCTATCGCCGCGAACAGGATCCGGTGGGGGTGTGACCATGCATCCCATGTTGCCCAGCGCATTCGCCGAGCTGGAGGACTACGCCCAAACCTGGTGCCTGGCAACCGAAACCGAGCGCTGGAACGCCCGGGTCGGCGCGTCGATGCCGCAGCTACTCGACTTCTACAACGCGTTTTTTCCGCGCCTCGAAGAGGCCATCGACTACTGCGACAAGTTTCCGCTCGACAACCTGCCCGACGATGCGCTCAACCTGTTGCACATGATCTATTCGCTGGTCATGGTCGCCATGGCGGTGGAGATCATGCATCAACCGGCCCCGGTCGACGCCGCCGACGCGGTCATGACCCGGACCGGCTGGCCGGTGCCCTGATTCATCCCTCTCCGGAAAGGAGCGACCATGGGTCTGCTCACCATCACCAAACTCACCGAGTCCGTCGGCGCCGAGGTCGCGGGCCTGGGGCCCACCGAGCTGGCCGACGACTCGGTCGGCGCGGCGGTGTTGGATGCGTTGGAAGACAACGGCGTTCTGGTCTTCCGCGGCCTGCACCTCGATCCTGTGGCCCAGGTCGGCTTCTGCCGCCTCCTCGGCGAGGTCGATCACTCCTCGGACGGCCATCACCCGGTGGCCGGGATCTACCCGATCACGCTGGACAAGTCCAAGAACGCCTCGGCCGCCTACCTGAAGGCCACCTTCGACTGGCACATCGATGGCTGCACGCCGCTGGGCGACGAATGCCCCCAGAAGGCCACGGTGCTCTCGGCGGTGCGGGTGGCCGAATGGGGCGGGGAAACCGAGTTCGCCAACAGCTACGCCGCCTACGACGACCTGACCGATGAGGAGAAGCAGCGGTTCGGCACGTTGCGCGTGGTGCACTCGCTGGAAGCCTCCCAGCGCCGCGTGTATCCCGATCCCTCCCCGGAACAGGTGCAGCGCTGGCGATCTCGGCGCACGCATGAGCATCCCCTGGTGTGGACGCACCGCAGCGGCCGCAAATCACTCGTGCTGGGCGCCTCCGCGGACTACGTCGTCGGCATGGAGCTCGACGAGGGCCGCGCCCTTTTGGACGAGCTCCTGGCGCGCGCGACGACGCCCGAGAAGGTCTACAGCCACAGCTGGTCGGTCGGGGACACCGTCATCTGGGACAACCGCGGGGTGCTGCACCGTGCGGCCCCGTACGACCCGGACTCCCAACGCGAAATGCTGCGCACCACCGTGCTCGGCGACGAGCCGATCGAATGACCACGGACGGTCGTCACCCGCTGCGCCTGACGCCGCTGCCCGCCGGGGAATGGGACGAGCGCGCCCGGGAATCGCTGGCATCCCTGATCCCCACCGAGCGGGCGAATCCCGTTGGCGCGGGCAATGTTTTGTCCACCCTGGTCCGCCATCCCGACCTGACCGCGGCCTACCTGCCGTTCAACGCGTACCTGCTGACCCGATCGACGCTGTCGCCGCGGGTGCGAGAAGTCGCGCTGCTTCGCGTGGTGCACCGGAGCAAGTGCGGCTATCTGTGGTCGCACCACCTCCCCATCGCCGCGCGAGCGGGGCTGTCCGAATCCGAGATCGACGACATTGGGACCGGCCGCTGCGCCGATGAGACCGACCGGGCCGTGATCGCCGCCGTCGACGATCTCACGGCCGACAGCACGGTCGCCGAGACGACCTGGGATGACCTGTGCCGCTTGTTCACCGAGCAGCAATGCATGGATCTGATCTTCACCATCGGTGGCTACCTGCTGCTGGCCTTGGCCGTCAACACTTTCGGCGTCCAAGACGAGGCGCACCACTGAGATCAGATTTTCAGGTAACCCTTGTCGGCGGGGATCTGCGCGGCGGTGACGAGCGAGGACGCGTCGCTGGCGAGCCACAGCACGATGTCGGAGACCAGGTCCGGGTCGGCGAGTGAATCGGTGGGCAGCGCGCCGGGGGAGAAGCTGTGAATGTAGGTCTGGTGGTCGGCGAAGAGCTGCCACATCGAGGGGTCGTTGCCCATCGGGGTGTCGGTGCCATACGGGTGCACCGAGTTCACCCGGATGCCGTGCTCGCCGAGCTCGACCGCCAGGGAGTTGGTCATGCCGACCACACCGAACTTGCTGGCGCAGTAGTGACCACACCCCGGTACGGCCTTCACGCCCGCGGCCGAGCTGATGGTGATGATCGAGCCCCCATTGCCGGCCTGAATCATCGCGGGCACAGTGGCTTTGATGGTGTTCCACACACCGGTCAGGTTGACGTCGAGGACGTCCTGCCATTGCTGCGCCGAGATCTCCCAGAGTCGGCCCCAGTTCAGCACGCCGGCGTTGGCGACGACGATGTCGAGGCGGCCGAATTGGGTGATCGCCTCGTCGACCACCCGCTGTTGCCCCGCGGCGTCCCGGACATCGACTTGGTCGGCCAGCATCTTGCGGCCTTCGCTTTCCACCAGGCGCGTCGTCTCGGCAAGGTCCTCGGGTGTCGAGGCCGGATAGCCATTGTGCGCCGCGACCGGGGCGCACGCGTCGATGGCGACGATGTCGGCGCCGGCCCGCGCCAACCGGACGCAATGGGAGCGGCCCTGCCCACGCGCGGCGCCGGTGACGAAGGCGACTCGACCGGCCAGGGGAGTGTCGTTGGCGCTCATGCGATTTGGGCCTTCCGTGTCGGGGTGGCGGTGGGATTGCGGGATCAGCGCTGGGGCAGCGGGCGGGAACGCACCAGCGTCGGCCACCAGAACCACGGCCCGAGGATGCGCAGGATGCACGGCACGACGAACGAACGCACGATCAGGGTGTCGAGCAGCAGGCCGATGCACACGGTGGAACCCACCTGACCGATGGTCCGCAGATCGCTGGTGAGCATGGCCAGCATGGTGAACGCGAACACCAGGCCCGCGGATGTGACCACGCCCCCGGTGCTGCCGAGCGCGCGGATGAGACCGGTGTGGATGCCGCCGTGCAACTCCTCTTTGACCCTGTTGATCAGCAGCAGGTTGTAGTCCGACCCGACGGCCACCAGGATGATGAACGTCAGCGGCAGGACCAGCCAGTGCAAATGCAGGCCCACGAGGTGCTGCCAGAAAAGTATGGACAGGCCGAACGCGCCGGCGTAGGAGAAGGCCACCGTTCCGGGAATCACCAACGCCGCCACCAGACTTCGCGTGATGAACATCATGATCAAGAAAATCAGCACAAACGCCGCGATCGCCGCGATCAGCAGGTCCGACATCGCGTATTGCTTGATGTCCTTGTCGTTGGACCCCGAACCGCCGATGTAGACCCGGGCGCCGGCGAGAGAGGTCTCCTTGAGGATCGTCTTGATCGCGTCGGGGAACTGTTCGACGTGCTCCACCCCTTCGGGTCCCATCGCGTCGCCCTCGTGGGTGACGATGAAGCGGGCCGCCTTGCCGTCGGGCGACATCATCAACTTCATGCCCGTCTTGACGTCCTCGTTGTCGAAACCCTCGTGCGGGATGTAGAAGTAGTCGTCGCTGCGGGACCTGTCGAAGTCGTTGCCCACGTTGATCAGGTCGTCGAACGTCTGGTCGGTCTGGATGGACTGTAGATCCGCCGACCCGTAACTGTTGACCAACTTCAACTGCAGCGCCTCGGTGTCGTCGGCGGTGGCTTTCAGTTGGGCGATGATCTGCGGGAACGCCTTGTCCACCTCCGTGAGCGAGATCCTGGCGTGGTTGATGTCCTCGGCCAGGTGGTCGATGTGGTCGATGGTGTCCCACAAGGATCGGAACGCCCAGCAGATGGGGATGTCGAAACAGTGCTTCTCCCAATAGAAGTAGCTCTTGATCGGGCGGAAGAAGTCGTCGAGATTCGAGACTTCCTCGTTCATCTCTTCGCTGACCCGTTGCAGGTCCTCCACGGTGAGCACCGTCTGGTGCAATTCGTCGGACACCTTTTGGAAAAAGCCGATCTCCTTTCGCAACACCGCGACGGAGTGCGCCTGGATCTCGGCCTGCGCGTCGGTGTTGGAGTTCTGCTCCCTGTTGAACGGGAGTTGTTGGCCGTTGCCGCTGCCCTGCGTGGTGAACAGGTACGGGATGCTGGCGTGCTCGAGCGCCCGGCCCAGGGGCCTGGTCATGCCCTGCACCATCGCCACGCCGTGCAACCGGATCAGGGCCTTGGCGACTCGGTCCAGCGAGATGAAGTCGGCCGAATTGCGCATGTCGTGGTCGGTTTCGACCATCAGCATCTCGGAGAACAGCTTGCTCTTGGGAAAGTGCCGATCCGCCGCCTGGAAACCCAGGTTGGCGGGCGCGCCGGCCGGCTGGTACTGCCGGTCGTCGTAGTTCTGCCGGTAGGTGGGGACGAAGATCGCCCCGATCATGACGACCGCGGAGCTGGCCGCCAGGATGGGCACCGGCCAGCGCACCACGCTCGCCCCGATGCGCCGGTACAACAGTCCCTTGGTGCTGGTTCTCGGGTCGAACATCCCGAACAGGCTGCCGACGGTCAACACCGCCGGGCCCAGCGTCATCGCCGCGGCGATGGTGAACAGCATCGTGATCGCGACGGCCGGCCCCATGGTGTGGAAGTAGTTCAGGCGCGCAAACGTCAAGCAGTAGCACGCGCCGGCGATCGTCAGGCCGGACCCGATGATGATGGGTGCGACGCCCTTGTAGGCGATGTAGAAACTGTCCTCCCGGCTTTCGCCGGCCTGCCGCGCCTCGTGGTATCGGCCCATCAGGAATATGCCGTAATCCGTCCCCGCGCCCAGGGTCAGCGCGATGACGATGTTCACCGCGAACGACGACAGTTCGATGTACCCGTAATGCCCCAGGGTCGAGACGACGCCCTTGGCGACGAGCATCTCGATGAGGACGCCGAGCAAGGGCACCAACAGGGTTGAGGGCGTGCGGTACACGAGCAGCAGCATCACGACGATGAGGATGATCGTGACGATGGTGACGTTGTTCAGGCTGGCGTTGGCGATGGCGAGGGTGTCGGAGGCCAGCGGGGCCGCGCCGCTGACATAGACCTTGAGCCCGGGTGGCGGGGTGTCCTTCCTGATGATGTCGCGGACGGCGTCCACCGACTGGTTCGCCTGAATCTGGCCGATATCGCCGGCGAGACGCAGCAGCACGTAGGTGCACTTGCCGTCGACGCTTTGCGCCCCCGCCGCCGTGAAAGGCTTGCCCCACAAATCCATCACGTATTGCACGTGTTTGGTGTCGTTTTGGAGGCGGCGCATCAGGTCGTCGTAGTACCGGTGATCCTGGTCTCCCAGTTGCCGGTTCGCCTCGAAGACCACCATGGTCAGGTTGGTCGAGTTCGATTCCTGAAACTTTTCGCCGATGTGCAACAGCGCCCGCTGGGAGGGGGCGTAGTGCGGGACCATGGGCCCGGCGAGTTCCTCTGCGACCCGTTCCACTTGGGGCATAAAGGTATTCGTCGTGACCGCGAGCAGGCCCCAGAAGAAGATGATCGGTATCGCGAAAGCGCGGACCATCCTGGGGATGAACGGGCGCTTGACACTCGGCTCATCGGAGCGATGCTCGCTCATGCCGATTTCACCCTGCACTGGACGTCGGCGTCCTGATGGTCATCCGACTGTTCGTCGCGGACTACGCCATTGACCAGCATCCGGCAGCCGACCTGGCCGCCACGAACGTGCACCGAAATGCTGCCGGACGCCACCGTGAGTGTGGTGGTCTCCGTGTGGGTCCACGGCAGGGTCGTGAAATCAACCTGATGCGGGTGGCCCTCGATGTCGATGTAGACGAGCTTGCCGCCCTGCCCGGGGGAGCCGAACACCTCATAGGTGATCCGTTTGGGGTTGAACTGCTCGGGGGCCTGCGGACCGTTGACGGTGATGACCGGCTCCGGCTCGGAGAACTGGTGCACCTTGTACATGCACAGCAGGCCCACACCGACCGCGACGACGGCGACCAACGGCATCCAGATTCGCGCCAGGACAGTCCGCCCGACTGAACGAGGGCCCACTCGATCACCTCTGAAGAATCCGTTTTGCACATCGTGTTCTGCCGCGGCCCCGGCCTCGGAGCCCATACGGATAGTAGACGGTCATGTACTCAACGGACAGAGTCAAGGCAGTTTCTGCAGCCGGCGCTTCAGACTCGCGCTGCGGCGCAGCTGAACGGCCAGGTTCGTCGAGGTCAGCATGGGGATCACGCCGAGGAACGTGCGCTCGGAAGGCGTCGCTCCATGCAGGTGGTACAGGCTGCCGAAGACGAAAAAACAGCTCAACATGAACAGGGCGCCCGGGATGCACAGGGCCATCACCGACCGACGATCGGCGACGACCTGCCTGGCGTAGTCCACCTCGTCCTGCGACATCGGTTCGCGCTTGCGCACCTTGTGCAAAACCGCTTTAGCGCTGCCGATTTCCTCGCTGATCGGCAGGGTCGGCCGGCGCTCCAGGCGATTGACGTAGAAGCCGGCGACGGCCGCCAATAGCACTGCCAGCGCGAGGCTGATCGCGGTCAGAAGGCCATACAGACTCGCACTCATTCTCAGTCCCTGCTCTCCGCCGACGCACGAGGCGAAAACTTTCCGGAGAACGCTACCCCAGTCGTCGCGGCGCGACGTCAGGGCTTTCCGGAGTCCCGGTCCTTGAGCACATCGCGGATGACCATCCCCAGCAGGAACAGCAGGGCGAGCGGAACGAGCAGCTTGAACACCGTCGACGCGTGGCTGTACAGCAAGCCGTAGGCGATCGTTCCGATCAGCACCATGGCGAGCAGGATGCCGCGATTGATCTTGTTCGTACTCATCGGGAAGACCTCACTTGTCGATTGGCTTGCGGTGCTTGCGATTTCGGCGCACGACGATCCAGAGCAGCGCGCCCATCGCCAGGGCGATGCCGGAAATGACCAGCGTCACCTTCAGCCAGGCCCAGTCGTCGTGCTTCTCGTGGGCGACCGCAGAGGTGGCCACCGGCGCGTTGGCGGGGACGTCGAGGGCGGCCAGCCTGCTGACGAACGCACTGGTGGTCGCGTACGGGTCGGGTCCGTGCTCGGTGGCCGACTGATTCATCAATTCATCGACGCGGTCCGCAATGACTTTGGGCACCTTGTAGGCACGGACGTGGTAGCCGTGCGAGTCGATGACGACGATGACGCCGCTGAACTTGGGCTCCCGCGCCGACATCGCGCCGTGGATGGCATCCGCCGTGGTCACACCGCTGTTGCCGGGCGCCACCGCCGCCACCCAGACCGGTGGCTGGGAGCTCCACGTCCACGGACCGGCGAGGATCTGCCGATTCAGTTCGCCGACATTGCGCAGCGGCGGCCTGGCCCCGGGGTCGGTCACCACATGCGTCTCGGCGTTGAACTGGGCCACCAGCTCGTCGGTGTAGGCGTCGGCCGAGCCGCGCGGAGCGAGCAGCAATGCCAGCGCCATGGTCAACGCAACGAGGGCGAGGCCACGGAATCGAAAGGTCACTTTTCTCCTGCCACGAGTCGTTGCGTCGATCCTGGCTGCTGCCCTCAGTGGGCGCCACTCAAATTGAGCGTGACGACACCCGCGATGATCAGGCCGACGCCGACGACCTTGGTCAACGATATCGACGAGCCCAGGAACAGCACGGCGATCAACACGATGAGGGCCGTGCCGATGGCCGACCACAACGCGTAGGCGACATCGGTCTGCATGCCGCGCGAAATCGAGACCGCCAGCAACGCGAACGAGATGGCGTAACCGACCAGGCAAACCACGGTCGGCCAGAGTCGAGAGAAACCTTCGGTGCTCTTGAGCAGGCTGGTCGCCACCACTTCCGCGAAGATCGCGCCGAGCAGGTACAGGTAGGTCAACATGCCCGACAACGCTAGCCGCGGGTACGGCGAACCTGACACACTGATCACCCTGGCGCGGCGTCCGTTCGGAAAGGAGTTGCGTGCGATGGCGTTTCCCGCTCACGTGTTGAGCCTCGACGTCAGCGGCGCGATCGGCGAGCGGGCATCGCTGGCGGCGACCTATTACCCGGCGCGCGCGGGCGACGGCGCGGCCGCCATCCTCGTCTGCCTGCCGGGCGGCACCTACAGCCGCGAGTACTGGGACCTCGAGATTCCCGGCCACGACGGGTACAGCTTCGCCGAATTCGCCACCGGCGACGGCTACGCGGTCGTGACGATCGATCCGTTGGGCACCGGCGAAAGCTCGCAACCGGCCCGCGACTTCGACTTCGCCGACATCGCCGCCACGCTGGCCTGCGCCGTGGCGGCTCTGCCGGACACCATCGGCGTCCATGCGCCGCCGGTGGCCGTGGCGCATTCGCTGGGCGGCTACCTTGCCCTCACCCAGCAAGCGCTGTTCCCCAGTTACTCCGGCATGGCGCTCCTCGGGTGCACCAATCGGCACGTCGCGCCGCTGAACCTCGATGCGGCGCTCATCGCTCGCGCCGGATCCCCGCAGGGGCGCGCCGAGCTCGCCCAGGAAATCCTTTCGGCCTTGCCGCAGCCGTATTTCGAGGGCCCGCGCGAGCATCTGCAGAGCTGGTTTCACCTCGCCGACGTTCCCGCGGCCGTCGTCGCCGCCGACTCCGTCACCGCCAAGTCGGTGGTGCCGCGGGTGTTCGGCACGGCGATGATCCCCGGCATCGTGGCCGACCATGCGGCGCGCATCGACGTCCCGGTGCTGGTCGGTTTCGGCGCCGTCGACGTCTCACCGGATCCCCGCGCCGAGGCGGCGCTGTACCGGAGTTGCCCCGACATCACCACGGTGGTGTTGGCCGACAGCGCGCACTGCCACAACATGGCGTCGAGCCGGCACCGGCTGTGGCGGCGACTGCTGGACTGGACCGCGACCGTAACGTGTGGATCGTGACGAAGGGTCTCGACCGCCGCCTGGCCCGCCACGCCCCGGCCGCGTTGTCCGCGTTTCGCCTCGTCTACGGCCTGCTCTTCGCCGCGTACGGGTCGAGGAGCCTGTTCGATTGGCCCGTCCGCTCGCCCGTTGTCGTCGAGTTCGGATCCTGGCCCGGCTGGTATGCCGGCCTGATCGAGATCGTCGCCGGCCTGCTCGTCGCCGCCGGGTTGTTCACGCGCACCGCCGCATTCATCGCGTCGGGCGAGATGGCGGTCGCCTACTTCTGGATGCATCAGCCCATGGCCCTCTGGCCCGTCGCCGACCCGCCCGGGGGCAACGGCGGCGCGCTGTCCATCCTCTTCTGCTTCGCGTTCTTCCTGCTGGTCTTCATCGGCGGCGGCCCCTACTCGCTCGACGCGGCGCGCGGCAGGAGGCTTCCCCTCAACCGGCGATAATGGCATTCTCTGATGCGGAGAAGCCATTTCCGATGACGGCGGTTCCGGAGGAGGACGACCAATGAGCGTGCAGCAGTGCGACGGGATGGTGGCTCTCGTGACCGGGAGCAGCCGGGGCCTGGGCAAGGCGATTGCCGCGCGCCTGGCCGAGAGCGGAGCCACCGTGGCGCTGACCGCCCGCACGATGGAGCCCGACCCCAAATACCAGGGCTCGCTGAGCCAGACGCGCGACGAGATCGTCGCCGCCGGCGGGAAAGCCATTGCGGTCCAAGCGGATCTGTCCCAAGCCGAAGACCGCGAACGGCTCTTCGCCGAGGTGACCGGCGCCGTCGGCGCACCGGACATCCTGGTGAACAACGCCGCCGTCACCTTCCTGCGGCCCCTGGACGGGTTCCCCGAGCGGCGCGCCCGGCTGATGATGGAGATGCACGTCCTCGGCCCGCTGCACCTGTGCCAGCTGGCGATCCCCGCGATGCGCGAGCGCGGGCGCGGCTGGATCCTGAACCTCACGTCGGTGGGCGGCGACCTGCCGCCCGGCCCGCCGTTCTCCGAGTTCGACCGGACCGCGGGCTTCGGCATCTACGGGACGGCCAAGGCCGCCCTCAATCGGTTGACGAAAAGCCTTGCGGCAGAACTGTACGACGACGGCATCGCCGTGAACGCCGCCGCACCGTCCAACCCCGTCGCCACGCCCGGCGCCGGCGCCCTCGACCTGGCCAAGACCGACACCGAAGACATCGCCCTGATCACCGAAACCGCGTTCCGGTTGTGCACGGGCGATCCAAAGTCGTTGACCGGGCGCATCGCCCACACCCAGCCGTTCCTCGCCGAGGTCGGCTGGACCGCACCGGCGGGCTGATGGCTGAGCTCGACCTGGGCGAACTGCGCGCGCGCCTCGCCGATGCGGGGGTCACGGACGTCGCTCCACTGTCCGGGGGCGCCTCCAGCCTGACCTTCGGGGGTGATCTGGGTGGCCGGCGTGTGGTGATCAAGGTCGCTCCACCGGGCGTCGAACCGGTCGCTCATCGCGACGTGCTGCGCCAGGCACGTATCCTCAAAGCCCTTGCCGCGACCAGTGTTCCGGTTCCCGATGTGCTGCGGGAGGACCCGGGACATCCCCCGGACACACCGCCGCTGTATGTCATGTCCCGGGTCGACGGCGACTGTGTCGAACCGCTCTTCGACGGATGCGCGCCCGTTGCGGACGTGACCGATCGGTACCGGAACGCGTGCCGGGCCATGGCCGCGCTGCACCGGCTTTCGCCGACGGAGCTCGGGCTGGGCGATGAACCCGTCGTCGACCCGGTCGCCGAAGTCCACCGCTGGTCCGACACGCTGAGCACCGTCGATCCGGCGCTGGCGCCCGGCTGGCCGAACGTCCGCGACGCCCTATTGGCCTGCGCGCCAAGCGCGATGGCGCCGGGCGTGGTGCACGGTGACTTTCGGCTGGGCAACCTGCTCGCCTCCGGGGCGCGGATCAACGCGGTGATCGATTGGGAGATCTGGTCGATCGGCGATCCGCGCATCGATGTGGGCTGGTTCCTGATCAACTGCGACCCGGACACCTACCGCAGGGTTCGGGCGCCGGACGGGATGGCACCGCCGACCGCCGAACTCGCCGAGATCTATCGGTGCGAGTTGGGTTGCGAGACAACCGATTTGGGCTGGTCCACCGCGTTGGCGTGCTACAAATCGGTGGCGACGTGGTCGCTGATCGTCAAGCACAACCGCCGAAGGCGATCGCCGCGGGCCGAATTGGAAGCGATGGCACCCAGTCTGCCGCGGCTACTGGCGCGCGCCCTGTCGATGCTGGACTGACGGTACTCAGCCGCAGTGGGCCCCGAGATTTTGACAAACCATTCCGACACCGCCGCCGGTGGTCGACAGTTCGTTTTCATCATCGTCGATCGGATTCGTCATCGTGGTCGGGAACTGTATCGGCCATTCGTCGATCGCCGGGATGTCGGGCTGCTGGCCGGCGTCCGGATTCGCAAGTGCCGTCCCGGTGCCGCCGGTCAGCGCCGCGAGGACCGTCGAACCCGCGACCAGTAGGCAAGCGCACCTGCGAGAAATCATCGTTACCCTCTCCGTGATCCGCCGGATACTGGAGATTGTCGAAACGCTACTGCCGATTCTACATTGCATAACAGTCACGAACGAACAACAAATGTGGATTGCCGGCCAGCAAATTTCGCGCACCAAATGCGACCCTGCGTACGGTTTCGCCCGTGAGGCCGGTAGCCATCGTCGTCCGTCGTGCCATGGCTATCGCCGTGTGCCTCGCCATGTCGGTGATCGCGGCGCCCTCGGCCGACTCCGAACCCCAGCTGGGTCCCGCCCCGCCCGATGCGGCGCCGCCTGCCGGCGCGGCGGTGCCCTCGAATCCCCCCGCGATCCTGAACACCCCCGACGGCTGGACGCTGGGATTGGGCGCCAAGGACGAGATGCAGGTTCCGGTAGCGCCGCTGACCACCGCGATCTCGTCGCGCGAATACATGTCCAGCGGCATCTTCGTCGGCTCGCTCCGCGGACCCGAAGAGGCCCACGGAGTCCTGGAAGTGGGCTACCAGATCGGCTGTGGGATCGACATGAGCACCTCCAACGGTGTGATCATGGAGGGCGGCGCCGGGATCATCCCCGGCGTCAGCCCGACGTTCGACGCCACCGGCACGCTGCCGCCCTTGCTGCCGTTCGTGTCGGCCCCCATCAACGGCGTGATGAGCGTGGGACTCAAACCGGGCCTGGTGATCGTGGTGCCGGTGATCAAGAAGCAGTTCAAGGGCGCGAATCCCTGGGTGATGATCAGCAACTTCCACGTCAAGATCGACGGCTGCGTGGGTCAGTCGTTCATCCGCTCCTATGCGGTGCTGACCCGCCAGACCGACCTCTCCGACGTGGTGCTGTCCTACGTGGGCGTCACGAAAGCGGTTTAGCCGCGGGGGATGCCCGCCAGCTTGTCGGCGAACTTCGCCTCCGCCGCCGCGCGCAGCCGCAGCAAATGCTCGGAGGGAAACAGGTCGGGTGCGGGCTCGCGGTCCTTCAGCAACAGCCGCGCCAGCGTCACCTTGTGCACCTCGGTCGGGCCGTCGGCCAGCCCGAGCACGAACGACTCCACCAGGTACTGCACGAAGGGCATCTCGTGGGTGGTGCCCAGCGACCCGTGCAGCTGAAGCGCCCGCGAGGAGACGTCGTGCAGCACCTTCTGCATCATCGCCTTGACCGCCGAGATGTCGGCCCGCACGGCGTGGTAGTCGTTGAATTGATCGATCTTCCAAGCGGTTTGCAGGGTCAGCAGCCGGAAGGCCTCGATCTCCATCCATGAGTCGGCGACCATCTGCTGCACGAGTTGTTTGTTGGCCAGGACCTCGCCCTGGGTGTAGCGCGACGCCGCCCGCTCGCAGATCATGTCGAAGATCCGGCGGACCAGCCCCACCGTGCGCATCGCGTGGTGAATGCGCCCACCGCCCAGCCGGGTCTGCGCGACGATGAACGCCCCGCCGCGCGGGCCCAGCATGTGATCGGCCGGCACGCGGACGTTTTCGTAGCGGACATAGCCCTCGCGCCCGCCGCCTGTGGGCTGGTAGCCCAGTCCCACGTCGCGCAGCACGTTGATGCCGGGGGTGTCGCCGGGAACGACGAACATCGAGTAGCGCTCGTACGGCGGCGCCTCGGGGTCGGTCATCGCCATCACGATGAGGAAGGACGCCATGGAGGCGAACGACGAGAACCACTTCTCGCCGTTGATGACCCAGTGGCCGCCGTCTTGCACCGCGGTGGTGCGAAACACCTTCGGGTCGGCGCCGCCCTGCGGCTCGGTCATCGAGAAGCAGGAGATGATGCGGTTGTCCAGCAGCGGCTCGAGGTAGCGCGCCTTGAGCTCGGGTGTGCCGTAGTGCGCCAGGATCTCGCTGTTGCCGGAGTCGGGCGCCTGTGAGCCGAAGACGATCGGAGCGCACTCCGAGCGACCGAGAATCTCGTTGAGCAGCGCCAGCTTCACCTGCCCGTAGCCCGGGCCGCCCAGGTGCGGGCCGAGGTGCGTGGCCCACAGCCCGCGCTGCTTGACGATCTCCTGCAGCGGCGGGATCAGCGCCTGGCGCACCGGATCGCCCAGGTCGTGAGACTCCTTGACGATCAGGTCGATCGGCTCACATTCCTCGCGGACGAAGCCTTCGACCCATTCCAGTTGCTCGGCCCATTCCGGGTCGGTGGAAAAGTCCCACGACATTCAGCGTCTCCTCTCGCTCTGTGCCACCACGCCGGAGTCGACGAGTTCGGCGATGGTTTGCGCGTCCAATCCCGCCTCGCGCAGCAGCGCTTGCGTGTGGTCGCCCGGCAGCGCGGGGGCCGACGGCGTAGCCGGTCGCGTGCGGGAGAAGCGCGGCGCCGGGGCGGGCTGGGTAATGCCGTCGAGTTCGACGAACGTCTGCCGCGCGACGTGGTGCGGATGCCGCGGCGCCTCGGTCAGCGAAAGCACCGGTGTGGCACAGCATCCCGGCGTGTCGAGGATGCGTTCCCATTCATCGCGGGGCTTCTCGGCGAAACGGGCGGCCAGGGCGGCGCGGTGCGCGGCCCACGCGGCCGGCGCGTCGTCGTCCTGGGGCACGGTGACGCCGAGGCGATCGCACAGTTCGGCGTAGAACTTCGACTCCATGGCACCGACGGCGATGTGACCACTGTCGGCCGTGGCGTAGACGCCGTAGAAGTGCGCGCCGCCGTCGAGCAGATTGGCTTCCCGTTCGTCGCGCCAGGTGCCGGCCGGCAGCATCCCGAAGTAGGGCGCCAACAGCGTCGCCACGCCGTCGACCATCGCGACGTCGAGCACCTGACCCACCCCGGACTCGCGCGCCTCGAGGATCGCGCTGAGCAGGCCGACCGCCAAAAGCATTCCGCCGCCGCCGTAGTCGCCGATCAGATTCAGCGGCGGCACCGGTGATTCGGCGGTGCCGATGGCGTGCAACGCGCCCGTGAGGGCCAGGTAGTTGATGTCGTGACCGGCGTGACCGGCCAGCGGCCCGTCCTGCCCGTACCCGGTCATGCGGGCGTAGACCAGGCGCGGGTTGCGCTCGGTCAGCGCGTCCGGCCCGATGCCCAGCCGTTCGGCCACCCCCGGGCGGTACACGTCGACGAAGGCGTCGGCGCCGGCGGCCAGCCGGTGCACCAGTTCCCGCCCACGGGGGTCTTTCACGTCGGCGGCCAGCGACCGCTGGCCGCGCCGGACCGTATAGTCGATCGGCAACGGCCCGTCGACCCCCGCTACGGCGTCGATGCGGACGACGTCGGCGCCCAAGTCGCCCAACAACATTCCGCAAAACGGCGCGGGCCCCAGCCCGCCCATCATGACGATGCGGACGCCGCGCAGGGGTCCGGTCATGAAGACCACTTCTTGCGGCGTTCGGCCGCCTCGTCCGTCGCGTGCGTGATCACCTGGTTGCGGTTCTCCAGTTCCAGCGCCGACTCGAAGCTCGCGGCGTCGGTGTTGACCTGCAGGGCGCGCTTGGTCAGTTGCGCTCCGAGCGGGGCATGGCCCGCGATCAACGTGGCCAACTCCACCGCGCGGCCGGCCAACCCATCCGCCGCGACGACTTCGCTGACCAGCCCGCGCCGATCGGCTTCGGTGGCCGACACCGTGCGGCCGGTGAGCATCCAATCGGCGGCCACGCTGGTGCCGACGATGCGCGGCAGGTGATAGCTCATGCCCATCTCGGCGCCGGAGAGCCCCAGCAGGATCGCGGCGTTGCCGAAAGTGGCGGCGGCCGAGCAGATTCGGATGTCCGCGGCCAGGCACAGCGCGAGGCCCGCCCCGACACAGGGGCCGTTGACGGCGGCGATGACGGGCTGCGGCAGGGCGCGCACCGCCTCGGCAAGGGCGGCCATCCTCTCCTGGAAGCGCATCCGCTCCAGCGCCGGCGCGCTGGCTTCGAGCATCGACGGCCCGAAGTCGCGCACGTCGATGCCCGCGCAAAACCCGCGGCCGGCGCCGGTCAGCACCACGGCGCGCACCGCGGCGTCGACGGCCAAATCGCCGAGCAGGCCGCGCAATTCGGTTTGCATCGTCTCGTTGATGGCGTTGAGGCGCTGCGGGCGATTCAGACGCAGGACGGCGACACCGTCACCGGGCCGGTCGAGCTCCAGCGTGGTCGGCACCCTCACACCCGCTCGATGATCGTCGCCGTGCCCATCCCGCCGCCCGTGCACATGGTCACCAGTCCCGTTGTCAGGTCACGACGTTCGAGTTCGTCGAGAACGGTGCCGATCAGCATGGCGCCGGTGGCGCCGATCGGGTGCCCGAGGGCGATCGCGCCGCCGTTGACGTTGACCACGTCGGGATCGATGTCCAGATCGCGCATCGTCTTGAGCGGGACCGCGGCGAAGGCCTCGTTGATCTCCCACAGATCGATGTCGGCCACCGTCATGCCGGCGCGTTCCAGGCACCGCTGCGCCGCGGGGCCGGGCGCGGTGAGCATGATGATCGGTTCGCTGCCGATGGCCGCGGTCGCCCGGATCTGCGCCCGCGGGGTCACGCGGTGGGTGTGCATCCAGTTGGAGGAGGCGAGCAGCACGGCGGCGGCGCCGTCGACCACGCCGGACGAATTGCCCGCGTGGTGCACGTGATCGATGCGGTCGACGCCGGGATAGCGCTCGAGGCAAATCTCGTCGAACGTGCGTTGCTCGCCGTCGGCGCGCGCGGCCCCCATCGCCTCGAAGGCCGGTTTGAGGCGTGACAGCGTCTCGGCGGTGGTGCCCGGGCGCGGATGCTCGTCGCATTCCACGCGGCCCTCCGGTGTGGCCACGTCGACCAGGGAACGATCGAAGCGCCGCTCCTCGATGGCCACGGCGGCGCGGCTCTGGCTCTGCACGGCGTAGGCGTCGACGACCTCGCGGCCGAATCCCTCCAGGGTCGCGATCAGATCGGCCGAAATGCCTTGTGGCACAGTCGGGTACACCGCGCGAAGATCGGGATTGTTGCCGTCGATCGTCGGGACCCCGGCCGTTACCCCCCACCGCGACATCGACTCGACACCGCCGGCGATCACCAAATCCTCACTGCCGGCGGCGATGCCCGCCGCAGCAACGGTGACGGCCTGCTGGCCCGAGCCGCAGAACCGGCTCAACGTCATCCCCGGCACGGTCTCCGGCCACCCCGCCAACAGAACGGACATTCGGGCGATGTCGTCGCCGTGGTCCCCGCTGAGGATGCCGTTGCCGGCGATCACGTCATCGACGTCGACCGGATCGAAGTCGGTCCGCTCGGCCAGCGCGGTGAGGCAGCGCGCGAGCAAGGCCTGCGGGTGCACCGCGTGCAGTCCGCCGTCGGGGCGGCCTCGCCCGCGCGGCGTGCGTACCGCGTCGAGAATCCAGGCGTCGATGGCGGACTCCGATCGTCGTGGTCGGCTCAGGTCACCAGCGATCGTAAATCGTCTCTCGGCCGCGGAGAACCACCTTCTCCGAATTGGCGAAGCGATTCTCGCGGGACGCGGGGCTGTGCGGGCGGTGCTTGCGGGGGCCAGCGCCGCCTGTGGCGCCGGTGGGCCGCTGAGGGGGCCCCAGTCACATCTGCCACACCGGCCCCCGGCGGGGGGCGCAAGCTGTTTGCCCGCCTCCTAGCGACAACGTCGTGCGGGGCCCGGCGCGGTGCCGTCGTGCGGGGGGCCCGGCGCGGTGCCGTCGTGCGGGGGGCCCGGCGCGGTGCCGTTGTCGCTGGGAGGTGGGCATTCGCTACTGCCCTTCCCGGACGCGACCAATGGGGCCGATGTTGCGTGCCGCGCGGTTGGGCGCAAACACGCTGCGCCGCAGCCCCGTTCACGCAACCCCCATCGGCCGCGCATAACCGGGCGCTGAGCGGGTAGCCGGGCGCCATGACCAAGATCGGATACTTTCTCACCTGCGAGCAATTCGGCCCCAAGGAGCTCATCGACCAGGCCAAGCGCGCCGAGGACGCCGGCTTCGACGCGCTGTGGATCTCCGACCACTACCACCCCTGGAACGACGAGCAGGGGCAAAGCCCGTTCGTGTGGGGAGTGATCGGTGCCCTCTCGGAGGCGACGTCGCTGCCCGTCAGCACCGCGGTGACCTGCCCGACCATCCGGATCCATCCGGCGGTCATCGCGCAGGCGTCGGCGACAGCGGCGGTGCAACTCGACGGGCGCTTCGTGCTGGGGGTGGGCAGCGGCGAGGCCCTCAACGAGCACATTCTCGGCGACCCATGGCCGTCCGCCGGTGTGCGCCTCGAAATGCTGGAGGAGGCGGTCGAGGTCATCCGCAAGCTGCACCAGGGTGGCGAGGTGAGCCACCACGGAAAGCATTACGAGGTGCAGGAAGCGCGGGTCTACACGCGGCCGGAACAGCCGGTGCCGATCTACGTGTCCGCGTTCGGTCCCCAGGCCGTGGAGCTGGCCGCCCGCATCGGCGACGGGTACAGCATCGCCATGCCCGACGGCGATCTGGTCAAGCAATTCCGCGAGGCCGGCGGCGGCGACAAACCGGTACAGGCGGGGACCAAGGTCTGCTGGGATCGAGACGCCGATGCCGCGCTCAAGACGGCGCATCGGTTGTGGGCCAATGAGGGGTTGCCCGGCCAGACCTCCCAGATCCTGCCGCGGCCCAAGGATTTCGCCGCACTCATGTCGCTGGTGCCACCGGAGACGGTCGCCGAGAGCGTCGCCTGCGGCTCGGACCCCGAGAAGCACATCGCGCAGGTGCGCCAGTACATCGACGCCGACATCGACGAGATCTACGTGCAGCAGATCGGTCCCGACATGGACGGTTTCTTCGCGGCGTGGCGCCAAGCCGTGTTGCCCGAGTTGCGCGGCGAAACCCGCTGAACCTCAGCCGAACGGCGGGCCGTCGAACCGATCCCGGGTGATGAACTCCGCGACCGGCCGACGGCGCAGTTTGCTCAGCTGCCGCACCGGTTTGCCGAGCGGCACCACCGCGGCGACCGCGTGCCGATCGGGGATGCCCAGCAGCCCGCGGACGTCCCCTTCGGCGGCGATGGCCATCGTCGTGATGGTGCCGCCGTAGCCCTCGCTGCGCGCGGCGAGCAGGATGTTCCAAATCAGCGGATAGACCGACGCCCCGCCGGCGATGCCGACGCGGTCCAGATGTTGATCGAGGGCGGCGACGACGGTCAGATCCACCGAAACCACCAGAACCACAGGCGCTTTCGCGATCGGCGCGACGAACGTGTCGGGGATCTCCGTCTCCTCGATGGCCTTCTGCGGCACCGCGCTGGGATGGATCGAATTCCAGGGGTTTTCACCCGCCTGCAGCTGCGCGAAGTACCGGCGCGCGGCGGGCATCCCGAGTTCGGCCAGCCTGCGCCGCACCGCCGCGTCGCGCACCACGGTGACGTGGGCGCCCTGCCGGTTGCCGCCGCTGGGCGCGAAGCGAGCGTTGTCGAAGATGCGCCCCAGCACCTCGTCGGGCAGCGGATCGTCGGTGAATTCCCTTGCGGCGAACGCCGTTCGCATCACGTCGTAGAGCTGCATGCCGGGGCGGCTCATCAACTCGCCGACCCGCACCGCTCCAGGCGGAAGGTGCGCTCGAACCCGGCCGGGTGCGTCGTCAGGGTCACTTCCACCGCCCCGCTGGGCGCGATGACGTAGCGCTCCTCGACATCGGGGCCGTCCCGCCCCTCCGCCCAGCGGCCGACCGGCTGACGCCCGAGGTCGTCCCGGTCGCGCAGGGCAGGGTCGAACGGAAACAGCACCGGGTCGTACGGCGTGACGTCGCCGTCCGGCCGTCCGTTGACCAGGCGGCTGCACTCCACGAACCGGAAGTGCCCGATGTTGTGCGCCGCCCGATATCTGCGCTTCACCACCAGCGGGGATCGGCCGTCGTCGGGAAGCGAGACGTCCTTGCACACGATCGGGTCGAACACGACCCCGGCGCCGGCCTCCGCCTCCCGGAAGACGCCGAAGTTTCTCGAAAAGCGTTCGGACAGCGCGAAACCCGATTCCTTGTCGAGGAAGACGGCAAGGCCGATGGCCGTGGCGGCGAAGGGGTGCGGCGAGCGCTTGACCCGCTTGTCGCCGAAGGTGCTGCGCAGCATCCGGGACACCAGCGGGAAACCGCCCGCGCCCCCGACGACGTAGATGCCCGCCACCTCCGAGAGGTCCACGTCCTTGCGGCCGCGCGCCGGGTCGCGCAGGACCCGGTCGAGCAGCTCCATCGTGCGGTCGACCAGCGGCGCACACACCGCGTAGACGTCGTCGATGGGGCAGGAGAACGGGGGACGATCGACGGGGGAGAGGTCCACCAGGAAGCGTCGCGTCTGCGGCCCGACCGCCTCCTTGCGGGTGGCGCATTCCTCGGCGAGCAGGTCGCGCGTGGCGGCGTCGACGCGGGGCACGCCGGCGCCGGCCAGCACCAGCTCGACGATGGCCTCGTCGAAGTCGTCACCGCCCAGCCGCTGGATGCCCTCGCTGACGACGACCTCGTTCGCGTGCCCGGTCATCTTCAGCAGTGAGGCGTCGAACGTGCCGCCGCCCAGGTCGTAGATGAGGACGTGTTCGCGTTTGGCGGTGATGGTGGAGCGGTACCGGTGGGCGTATTCCAGGCTGGCCGCCGACGGCTCGTTGAGCAGGGCGACGACGCGGAATCCCGCGGCCACGTAGGCGTCCAGCGTGAGGAGGCGCTGGGCGCTCGAGGCGTTGGCCGGCACGCTGATCGCGGCTTCGATCAGTTCGCCGGAGGCCAGGTCGGCGTTGGAGTGACGCTGCAGGTCGGTTTTGAGCTGCGCCAGGAACCCGGTGAGCAGATCGGCCAGGCGGTAGTCACGCCCGGCCAGGTTGACCTGGGTCTGCGGGCCGGCGTCGTTGAGCAGACGCTTGAACGAGCGCAGTACCGACCACCCCGGATCGTGCCGGACGGCCGCGGCGTCGGCGCCGAAGCGCAACTCGCCGGCGGCATTGGCGGCGATGATCGACGGCCACGCGTCGACGCCGTCGAAGGAGACGACGGGATAGTTGCCTCGATCGACGGCCGCGACGACGGTGTGGGTGGTGCCAAAGTCGATGCCGACTCTCATCGCGCAAGTTTAGGACCGCGCCTCGGGCTTGGGCACAACCTTTTCGTTCGGCGCGTCCGGTCGCCTGTAAGAAAGGCCTCGCCTAGTACAGCGCGCGCACGGCGTCGATGGTGTCGGCCTCGGCGGGGCCCTTGTCGTCGCGATACCGCACCACGCGGGCGAACCTCAGCGCCAGCCCGCCGGGGTAGCGCGACGATTTCTGCACGCCGTCCAGGGCCACCTCGACCACCTGCTCGGGTCTTACGTGCACGACGTAGCCGTCCGTCCCGCCGATCGCCAGGTCGCTGAACCGGGCGGTCTGCCAGTCCAGCATGGCGTCGGTCATGCCCTTGAAAGTCTTTCCCACCATGACGAATTCGCCGCTGTCCGGGTCGCGGGCGCCCAGATGGATGTTGGAAAGCTTGCCGCGGCGGCGCCCCGACCCCCATTCCACGGCGAGCACCACCAGGTCCAGGGTGTGCACCGGCTTGACCTTCAGCCAGCCCGCCCCGCGGCGGCCGGCCTGATACTGCGCGTCCGGCGCCTTGGCCATCACACCCTCGTGGCCGGCGGCCAGCGTCGCGTCCAGGAAGGCGCCGGCCTCCACGGGGTCGGAGGTGAGCAGCCGATCGACCCGCTGCGCGGACGGCACCAACGCGTCCAGGGCCGCCAGCCGGTCGGTGGTCGGCGCGTCGAGCAGGTCGACGCCGTCGCGGTGCAGGATGTCGAAGAAGAACACCGAAAGTGGTTGCGCAGCAACGGCCGCGGCGACATCGACCGAGCGGCCGAACCGGGATGCCGTGACCTGGAAGCGCTGCGGCCGGTTGTCGGGCCGGAGCGCGATCGCCTCGCCGTCGGCGATCAGGTCGTTCACCGGCAGCGCCAGCGTCGCCTCCACCACCTCGGGCACCCGGGCGGTGACATCGTCGAGGCTTCGGGTGTAGACGGTGACCTGGTCGCCGGAGCGGTGGATCTGCACTCGCGCCCCGTCGAGCTTGGCCTCGAAAATCGCCCGCCCGCCGTGGCGTTCGATCGCGTCGGCCACACTGGGCGCCGTCTGCGCCAGCATCGGGCCGACCGGGCGGCCGACGCGCAGGGTGAAGGCCTGCAGGGCGGCGGGTTCGCCGGACAGGGCCGCCGCCGCGACCGCGGGCAGGTCCCCGCCCAGCATCGCGGCCCGCTGCACCGCGGCCGCCGGGATCCCGGCGGCCTTGGCCACCGCGTCGGCCATGATTCCGGCCAGTGCGCCCTGGCGCAGTTCGCCGCCGAGCAGTCGCAGCAGGAACGTTTGCTCGGTTTCGGTGGCGGCGGCGAACAGGGTGGTAAGGAGCGCGGCGCGGCGCGCCTGTGCGCCTTTGCCGGACACGGCGCCGATCTCGGAGAAGGTGGCGTCGACGGCGCCCACGGTCAGCGTGGCGTGGGAGGCCGGCGGCGGGCGCGAGCGCAACGCCGCCCAGCCGACCCCGATCTGGCGCTGCCGCAACTCGCCCGACAGCCAGGACACGACGATCATGACGAGGGCGGGATCGGGTGCGGCCCGCGCCAGTAGGTCGGCGATGTGGGCGACTTTTCTCAGCCGCGACGACGTGCTTCCGACGTCGGTGGACGCCTTTGCCACGTCGAGGAGGAGCACGGTTGCCAGCTTGGCATGGCTCGGTGACAAGCGTCCGGAGCGGACACGCTAGCGTGCCTACGTAACGTTACAGATTGCTTCGATTCTGACAAGCAACAAATGGGAGGTCCGGATGGAGATCAAAGGAAAGAAGGTCGTCGTCATCGGCGGCGCCTCGGGGATGGGTCGCGCCAGCGCCGAGCTGCTGCACGATCGCGGCGCGGACGTCGCGGTGCTCGACCGCGAAGGCTCCGACGGTAAGACGGTGGCCGAAGGCATCGGCGGTACCTTCTATCCCGTCGACGTCACCGACTTCACCGGCACCGAGGAGACGCTGCAGGCCGCGGTCGACAAGCTCGGCGGGCTGCACGTCGTGATCACCACCGCGGGTGGCGGGATCGCCAAGCGGACCCTGACCAAGTCCGGGCCGCACGACCTCGAATCCTTCCAGTCGGTGATCGACCTCAACCTCATCGCCACCTTCAACATCAGCCGGCTCGCCGCCGCGCACATGGCGAAGAACGAGCCCGAAGACCCCGACACCGGCGAGCGCGGCGTCATCATCAACACCGCGTCGATCGCGGCCTTCGAGGGCCAGATCGGGCAGGTCGCCTACACCGCCGCCAAGGCGGGCATCGCCGGTATGTGCCTGACCATGGCGCGTGACCTGGGCTCGGTGGGCATCAGGGTGCTGGGGATCGCCCCGAGCCTCTTCGCGACGGGCCTGACCCAGGGCATTCCCGACGAATTCGCGGCGGCGCTGACCAAAGACGCGGCCTTCCCCAAGCGCCTGGGCCGTCCCGAGGAGTACGCCAAGCTGGTGGCCGCCATCGTGGACAACCCGATGCTCAACGGCCAATGCCTGCGCCTGGACGCCGGGCAGCGGTTCGCCCCCAAGTAGGCGCCGCCCGCTGGGGCCCTCCCCGCATTAAGTACACTCTTTAGCCAGCCGCCCCGCTTCCCCTCGAAGCGGGGCAGGCACCCAGCAATCACACCCGGCTGGCATGCGGCGCGCGAGGAGGGCCCCTCATGGGAATCGCATTAACCGACGACCATCGTGAACTCGCCGAGGTGGCTCGCGGGTTCCTGACCGCGCAAAAGGCGCGCTGGGCCGCGCGATCGCTGCTCGACGCCACCGACGAGCCCCGGCCCGGATTCTGGCAGAACCTGGTCGAGTTGGGCTGGCTCGGCCTGCACGTCGACGAAGAGTACGGCGGCTCCGGCTTCGGGCTGCCCGAACTGGTGGTGGTGATCGAAGAGCTCGGCCGCGCGGTAGCGCCGGGGCCCTTCGTGCCGACGGTGATCGCGTCTGCGGTAATCGCCAAAGACGGTGCGGCCGAACAGAAGTCGCGGCTGCTGCCCGGCCTGATCGACGGAACGGTCACCGCGGGCGTCGGACTGGACGGCCAGGTGCAGGTCGCCAACGGCGTCGCGAACGGCGAGGCCGGAATCGTGCTGGGCGCCGGCCTTGCCGAGCTGCTGCTGATCGCCGCCGGCGACGACGTGCTCGTGCTCGAGCGCGACCGCGCCGGCGTTTCGGTCGAGGTGCCGGAAAACTTCGATCCGACACGGCGATCCGGCCGGGTGCGCCTGCAGGACGTGCGGGTGTCCGACGACGACATCCTGGCGGGGGCGCGGCAGTCGGCGCTGGCCCGGGCCCGCACCCTGCTGGCCGCCGAGGCGGTCGGCGGGGCGTCGGACTGCGTCGAGGCGGCCGTCGACTACGCCAAGGTGCGCCAGCAGTTCGGGCGCACCATCGCCACCTTCCAAGCGGTCAAGCATCACTGCGCGAACATGCTGGTGGGCGCGGAGTCCGGGATCGCGGCCGTCTGGGACGCCGCCCGCGCGGCGGGCGAGGACGCCTCGGAGGACGAGGCGCAATTCCGCCTGATCGCCGCGACGGCCGCGGCGCTGGCGTTCCCGGCCTACGTCCGCAACGCCGAACTCAACATCCAGGTGCACGGCGGCATCGGCTTCACCTGGGAACACGACGCGCACCTGCACCTGCGGCGTGCCGTGGTGACCACGGCGCTGTTCGGTGGTGACGCCCCGGCCGCCGACGTCTTCGAGCGCACCGCCGCCGGCGCCGTCCGCGAAAACAGCCTCGACCTGCCGCCCGAGGCCGAAGAACTCCGCGCCGGCGTCCGCGCCGACGTCGCCGAGATCGCCGCACTGGACAAGGACGGCCAGCGCGACAAGCTGATCGAGACCGGCTACGTGATGCCCCACTGGCCCAAGCCGTGGGGACGCGCGGCCGACGCCGTCGAGCAGCTGGTGATCGAGGAGGAGTTCCGCGCGGCCGGTATCAAGCGGCCCGACTACGGGATCACCGGGTGGGTGATCCTGACCCTCATCCAGCACGGAACGCCTTGGCAGATCGAACGATTCGTGGAGAAGGCGCTGCGCAAGGACGAGATCTGGTGCCAGCTGTTCTCCGAACCCGACGCCGGCTCGGACGCCGCGTCCATCAAGACGCGGGCCACCCGCGTCGACGGTGGCTGGAAGATCAACGGCCAGAAGGTGTGGACCAGCGGGGCGCACTACTGCGCGCGTGGGCTGGCCACCGTGCGCACCGACCCCGACGCCCCCAAGCACGCCGGCATCACCACGGTGATCGTCGACATGAAAGCACCCGAGGTCGAGGTGCGGCCCCTGCGGCAGATCACCGGCGGCTCGGACTTCAACGAGGTCTTCTTCAACGACCTGTTCGTGCCCGACGAGGACGTCGTCGGGGAGCCCAACTCCGGCTGGACGGTCGCCCGCGCCACGCTGGGCAACGAGCGGGTCAGCATCGGCGGCAGCGGGTCGTTCTACGAGGGCCTGGCCTCGCAACTGGTGCAGCTGACCCGGGAACGCCCGGATCGGTTGGCGGGCGGGCACGTTCGGGTCGGGAACTATCTGGCCGGGGAGACCGCACTGCGCCTGCTGAACCTGCGGCGCGCCGCGCGCAGCGTCGAAGGCGCGGGCCCGGGCCCCGAGGGCAACGTGACCAAGCTGAAGCTGGCCGAGCACATGGTGGAAGGCGCCGCGATCATGGCGGCGCTGCTGGGTCCCGAGGTCGCGCTGCTCGACGGCGCCGGCGCGCTGGCCGGCCGGCTGATGATGGGAGCGCGCGGCATGGCGATCGCCGGCGGCACCTCCGAGGTGACCCGCAATCAGATCGCCGAGCGAATCCTCGGCATGCCGCGCGACCCGCTGATCAACTGATTCCGCGGCTCACGCCGGCGCGAACTGCGGCGCACCGGCGGCGCCCCGCTCCGGGCGGAGCGTGACCGGCATCCCGCAGGTCACCGAATCGGGTTCGCAGTCAACGATATTGGCCGCCACCCGCAGGCCACGCTGCTCGGCGAGTTCGACGATGGCGATGACGTAGGGGGTGGGGATCTCCGGGTTGTACGGGTGGTGGTTGACCGTGTAGGTGAACACCGTGCCGCGCCCCGACACCTCGCGCGCCACCAGCGAGCCCCCGCACTCGCGGCATTCGCCGCTTGCCGGATGCACCCAGCGTGCGCAGCCGTCGCAGTACTCGATGAGCAGCGCCCCGTCTGACACGACGAATACAGTACACTCAATTGATTCGACGCGGCGACGGTGTGGTCTGACGGGCGGTGTACATGACGCATTTCGAAAAAGACGCGATCTTGTCCGGCATCGGGATCTCGCGGATCGGCCGTCGCACCGGCATTCCGGGCCTGGAGCTGACGATGGAGGCGGTGCGCGGGGCCATCGAGGACGCCGGATTGGCCGCGACCGACATCGACGGGATCGCCACGCTGGGCGACACACCCGCCGAAGACGTCAACGCGCAACTGCGCATCGACGCCGCGGACTGCGGATCCGGGTTCGGCACCGGCGGCCTGCTGTCGCCGGTGATGTCGGCCTGCCGCGCGGTCGCCGAACGCCGAGCCCGGCACGTGGTGGTGTACCGGACGATCCAGATGCTCGGCGGCACCGTCCCGGTCAAGCAGGAAGAGAACGCTCCCGCCCCTCCCTTGGCGCGGATGTTCGAGACACCCGAGGGCGAGCCGAAGCCCGCCGTCGGGGCGATGGACGACGTCAACGATCTGGTTGCGGCGCAGGCCTATTCGGCCGCCAACTGGCTGGCGCTGAACTGTCGTCGCCACATGGAGCTGTACGGGACCACCAAAGAGCAGCTGGGGTGGATAGCGCTCAACGGCAGGCGCAACGCCGCGCTGAATCCCCGTGCGGTGTACCGGGATCCGATGACGATGGCCGACTACCTGGGGGCGCGGCCGGTCTCCACCCCGCTGGGACTGCTGGACTGCGACGTCCCGATCGACGGCTCGATCGCGGTGGTGGTGTCCCACGCGGAGTACGGCGCCGACTGTCCGCACCGCGCGGTGCGGGTGGAGGCGATCGGCGGATCCGACGGCGCCGGTGGCTGGTTTCACCGCGACGACTACCCGAAGATGGCGATGTCGGACGCCACGGCGCAGATGTGGTCGCGGACGCAGCTGCGGCCCGCCGATCTGGACGTCGCCCAGTTGTACGACGGATTCACCTATCTCACGCTGGCGTGGCTGGAAGCCCTCGGTGTGTGTGGGGACGGCGAGGCCGGGCCCTTCGTCGAGGGCGGCGCGCGGATCGCCCGCGACGGCATGCTGCCGCTGAACACCTACGGCGGCCAACTGTCGGCGGGGCGCATGCACGGCTACTGGGCGTTGCACGAGGGGTGCCTGCAACTGCGCGGCGATGCGGGGGAGCGGCAGGTCGCCCGCCGCCCGGAGGTCGGCGTCGTTTCCGTCGGCGGTGGGCCCGTCGCGGGGTGCATGATGCTCACCTGTTGAGCGTGTGATTGAGCTCAAATGAGTGAGGACCTGAAGGCCGGCCAGGCCGACAAACTGGCGTCGATCCTCGCCCGCGACATCGAGGCGGACATCGTCCGCCGCGGCTGGGCCGTCGGCGAATCGCTGGGATCCGAACTCGCCCTGCAACAACGCTTCGGCGTGAGCCGATCGGTGCTGCGCGAGGCCGTTCGCCTGGTCGAGCACCACCAGGTCGCAAGGATGCGGCGCGGCCCCAACGGCGGGCTGTACATCTGTGAGCCCGACGCCGGGCCCGCCACCCGCGCCGTCGTCATCTATCTCGAATATCTGGGCACGACGCTGGGCGATCTGCTCAACGCGCGTCTGGTGCTCGAGCCGTTGGCGGCCTCGCTCGCCGCCGAGCGCATCGACGAAGCCGGCATCGCCCGGCTGCGGGCCGTGTTAGACGCCGAGGAAAAGTGGCAGCCGGGCTTGCCGGCGCCGCGCGACGAGTTCCACATCGCGCTGGCCGAGCAATCGAAAAATCCCGTGCTGCAACTGTTTATCGACGTCCTGATGCGGCTCACCACGCGCTACGCGCTGGCGTCGCGAACGGACTCGGCGACCGAGGCCATCGAGGCGGTCGAACACCTGCACGCCCACCACTCCAAGATCGTCGCCGCGGTCACGGCCGGTGATTCCGCGCGCGCCAAGTCGCTGTCCGAGCGACACGTCGAGGCGGTGACGGGCTGGCTGCAACGGCACCATCCCGGCGACAGGGTCCGCGGGCGCACGCGGCGGCGGCGTCTCGATTCCGAGGTGCCCCGCGGCAAGCTGGCCGAGATGCTGGCCGTCACCATCGGCGACGACATCGCCGCCAGCGGCTGGCACGTCGGGTCGGTCTTCGGCACCGAGGCGGCCCTGCTGGAGCGCTACCGGGTGAGCCGCGCGGTGTTCCGCGAGGCGGTGCGCCTGCTCGAATACCACTCGATCGCCCACATGCGCCGCGGACCCGGGGGCGGACTCGTCATCGCCGAACCCGCGGCCCAGGCCAGCATCGACACGATCGCTTTGTACCTGCAGTACCGCGACCCGAGCCGCGAAGACCTACGGTGCGTCCGCGACGCCATCGAGATCGACAACGTCGCCAAGGTCGCCAAGCGGCTCGACGAGCCCGGGGTGGCGGCATTCCTCGCCGCGCATCGGTCACGGCTGCCGGACGCCGCGCAGCCTACGTCCGACGACGTTCGGCGGGCGATCGCGGAGGAATTCAATTTCCACGTCGGGTTGGCGCAGCTGGCCGGCAACGCGCTGCTCGACCTGTTCCTCCGGATCATCGTCGAGTTGTTCCGCCGGCATTGGTCGAGCACCGGGCAGGCGCTACCCACCTGGTCGGACGTGCTGGCCGTGCACCACGCTCACTTGCGCATTGTCGAGGCGGTGGAGGCCGCCGACGAGAGCGTCGCCTGCTATCGCCTCCGGCGTCACCTCGATGCCGCCGCCTCCTGGTGGCTGTGATCGCGCCACCGGATGTCGCCCCGCGCGTGTGCGCGCAAATGTGATCTGTTGCGCGGCATAGCGAAGGCCCGTCTTGGGTACTGAAAGGGGGGATGGGCGACAGCCGATCCAGCAGGGGGTTGGCGCAAGTGATCGAAAGCGAGAGCGCTGAAGTGGCGGCGGATACCGAAACCAGACAATACGGTTTCGTCCACTCCGCACTGATTTATCACTCTCAGCAGGAGCTTTTGGACTTGGTGGGCCGCTTCGTCGGCGACGGTTTGGCGTCAGGCGAGGCGGTGCTGCTCGCCGTGCCTCCCGAGACCCTGGCCCTGCTGCAGGGCGAGTTGTACGACGGCGAGGCGTTGCCCGCCGACGTGTACATGACCGACGTCACCGAGGCCGCCCGGAACCCGAGCCGGTTCATGGCGATGGAGGGCGCGTTCATCGACGAGCACCCGGATCGGCGGGTGCGGATCGTCAGCCAGCTCGCGTGGCCGGGCCGCACCGAGGAGGAGTTCGTCGCCTGCATCGAGCACGAAGCACTGGTCAACACGGCGATGGACGCATACCCGGCGACAAGCCTGTGCCTCTACGACGCGAGCGCGATCGGCGACGAAGTCCTGATGGATGCCCGAGCGACGCACCCGTTGTTGTGGAAAAGCGGTGCGCTGCACCGCAGCCCGGACTACGCGCCGAACGAAGTGCTGCAGCGTTGCAACCAACCGTTGGCCGCGAATCCCGGCGCCGTCACCTACATGGTGAGGAAGTCCGCGGATCTTCGGCCCGCCCGCTCGTTCGCCGTCGACTATGCGGGGTGGATGGGGCTTTCCCAGGAGTGCATCGAGGATCTGCAGCTGGTCGCCACCGAGTTGGCCACCAATAGCCTGATGTACACCGGGGGCGCCTGCCGGTTGGCCTTCTGGAAAGACGACGGATATCTGGTGTGCGAGGCCCGCGACACCGGACAGCTCGACGATCCGCTGGTGGGCCGCCTCGACCCGGGTCCGTGCGGCCCCGCCAGCCGCGGCCTGTACTTGGTCAACGCCATTTCGGACTTGGTGCGCACGCATACCACCAGGACCGGTACGACGATTCAGGCGTATCTGCGCTTCGAGTCGGCGGCCAGTCCGGCGGGGTAACAAGCGACCCGCCGGCAAGGGGATCCGGCGGGTCGCTGGGGTATTCGGTTAGCCCAACAGGCCGCCCACAATCGGGAGATCGCCCAAACCACCGCTGGTGGTCCCGCCAGTGGTCGCCGTCGTTACCAGACATCCCGTCGGTGCGAATAGCACCACCACAAATCCTGCCGCGGCTGCGGCAACTTTAAGGACCTTTTTCGCCCTCATGGAATTCATCCTTTCGTCCAGGTCATCACTTGTGTGTACATCGGCTACTAAAGGGATGTTATAACGACAATTCGACACACGTAAAGGCTTAATTTTATTATTTTCGGCCCCCCGTCGCGGAGGCACACGTAGTCCAATCATCCTCTACTGCAACGTCATTGACAGCATGGCCCCAGCCGATGGCGGCCCCGGTGGTGACGTTTGAAACGGTGAATAAATCCGCTCAATAATGACACTGACGGTGGCCTTAATACATCGCAACTCGCGGTGATTAGATTGCGAGAAAGGGCCGCATCGCGCGAACGGCGGTATTTAGTACTCAATTGCATTTTTCGGTCGACTCAGATAACGGTCGAATTAAGACGAGTAGCCAAGCCGGCCGCTTGTTCCTACGGGTTATCCGAGGATGCAATTACCGAACACATCGACCGAGCATGTGGGCGGGGCAGGCGCGGCGCATCCCGTCGGTAGAACAAGCGCCGCGATCAGCGCCGCGACCGTTGCCACAGTTTTGACCGTCCTCTTTGTTGTCGTTGGCTTCATTTGTTTGCCTTCCTGGAAGCATCGACGCGGGTAGAAGTCATCCGCTGGCGCGGTGGCTATAGCGGGCCACTTGTCTTAGGCCTTAGACGCAGGTTCCAAGCGCGTTGATCGTGCAGGTCGTGCCGGCAGTAGCCGCACAGCCGGTGGGCACCAGCAACATCGCGGCCAACCCGACGGCCGCGACGGCAGCTTTGAGGGTGTTCCGTGTCGGCATTGACTTCATGATCGTGCCTTTCACGTGAGGGGTAGTGTTCAACAGCCGTCTAATTGACTGTCGTTCCGCCTCATACCCCCTGTTAGACGCGCGTAAACCAAACTTTTCGTATTATTTTCTATATTTTTTTGTACGGTCCGTTCGTGCGATCAACCGAGTTGAAGGCGCGGAGCGAAGGGGGCTAATGTCAACGCTCATGCGTCTTCTCGCGCGTTTCGTAGTAGCTAGCACCCGCAGCGGGGTCTGATTCTGACCGACCCCCCGCTGTGGGTCGGAAGCTACTGCCGTCGGTCGCACCAGCTGACCAGAGAAGACCGGCACCATGACTTTTCCCGAGCGCAACCCGCTCCAACCTCTCGACCCCGCCACCGCGTGGTTTGGCGATCGTTTCGGCGTCTCGTTGCCCCGCGGGCTGCGGGAGCAGGCCGACGCCATGTCCTGGGAGACCTTCCTCGCGACCTACGGGCGCAGCACGGGACCGCTGCGGCTAGGCCAATGGGAGTGCATGGGCGCGGTGCGACCCGGCCCGCAGGCCCGCAACTTCCAGGCCGTGATCGCCCTGGGCGACCGCATCGGCACCGCGACCGTGGCCGCCAGCGGCCCGATCGCGGCCCTGACCGCGATGCTGCATCAGCGCGGGATCACCGT
The DNA here is from genome assembly GCF_035918355.1 of Mycobacterium sp. 3-98. Lineage (NCBI taxonomy): Bacteria > Bacillati > Actinomycetota > Actinomycetes > Mycobacteriales > Mycobacteriaceae > Mycobacterium > Mycobacterium sp. 3-98. The sequence goes on from NZ_CP142360.1 coordinate 1,901,101, forward strand.
CGAAATCGTGAACTTTCATCAGATGCAGTCGCCCACCGGCACAGCCACTTTCATCCGCGGCAGCGACGGTGCCCGCGCCGAGTGGGCGATGGGCCTCTCGGACGATCCGACGCAGTCGGCGCTGCGCGCGGTCATCGCGTGCGCCAACCGGTTGCTCGCGGTCGACTGATGCCGCGCACCTCGCGCAACCAACTAGGGGAGTTTCATTTGCGCTAGCGCCGGTGGTAGCGCAAATGAAACTCGGTCTCTACCGCGCCGGCGGTGACGGTGACACGCCGTCGCGGAAGTTCAGAGCGGGCGCAGCACGATCGGCATGCCGTCCATCGGAATCGGCATGCCGCCGTAATCCCAGCGCGGCTGGTAGCCCGGCCGGGCCAACTCGATGCGGTAGCGGCGCAGCAGCCGGTGCACCACGGTCTTGACCTCCAGCTGACCGAACACCATGCCGATGCACTTGTGCGCGCCGCCGCCGAAGGGTGCGAAGGCGTAGCGGTGATTCTTGTGCTCCGAGCGCGGTTCGGCGAACCGCTCGGGGTCGAATTTGTCTGGCTCCGTCCACAATTCGGGCAGTCGGTGGTTCATGCCGGGCCAGATGGTGATGTTGGTGCCGGCCGGGATGTAATGGCCCAGCAGCTCGGTGTCGCGCACCGCCATCCGCATGTTGAACGGCAACGGCGTCACCATCCGCAGCGATTCGTTCATGATCAGTTCGAGCGTTTCCAGCTTCTCCAGCGACTCGATGTCCAGCGGACCGTCGCCGAGCCTGGCCGACTCCTCGCGCGCCCGCTCCTGCCATTCCGGGTTGGCGGCCATGTTGTAGACCATCGTGGTGGTCGTCGACGTGGAGGTGTCGTGGGCGGCCATCATCAAGAAGATCATGTGGTTGACGATGTCTTCGTCGGTGAAGCTGTTGCCGTCGTCGTCCTCGGTGTGGCACAGCACCGTGAGCATGTCGTTGCCCGTGGCGTTGCGGCGCTCCTTGACCCGCTCGTTGAAGTAGTCCTCGAGCAGCTGGCGGGCGCGCAGGCCACGCCACCACTTGAACGGCGGAACCGGCTGCCGGATGATCGCCCCACCGGCGCGGGTCGTGGTGGTGAACGCCTGGTTGACCTTGGTGACGAGGTCGTGGTCGGACCCTGGCTCGTGCCCCATGAACACCAAGGACGCGATGTCGAGGGTGAGTTCCTTCATCGCCGGGTGGAACAGGAATCGGGCGTCGTTGGTCGGCCAGCCGGCGACGATGTCGGTCGCCACGCGGTCGATGTGCTCGACGTAGCCGGTCAGGCGGCTGCGGGTGAACGCCTCCTGCATGATGCGCCGGTGGTACATGTGCTCGTCGAAGTCCAGCATCATCAGCCCGCGGTTGAAGAACGGCCCGATCACCGGGTGCCAGCCCTTCTGCGAGAAGTCCTTGTTGCGGTTGGAGAACACGGCCTGGGTGGCGTCGGGCCCCAGCGCCGTGACCGCCGGCATGATTGGCGAATCCAGGTAGATCAGCGGGCCCTTGTTCCGGTAGAGGTACAACGCGTAGTCCGGGCCGCCGCGAAACAATTCGATGATGTGGCCGAGGATCGGGAGCCCGGCGTCACCCATCACGGGCTTCAGGTCGCTGCCGGCGGGCGGTTCCGCCAGGACTTTCGTGTCCCATTCGTGGGCGAGCAGATGCTTCTCGATCGCCCCCATGCCGGGGATGGTGTTCAGCGTCGGGGTGAATCGGCGCCGCGCCTGATCCAGCAGGTAATGCGGAGTGCTGATGGTGGCGGTCATAGACGCTCCTTTGCGTGCCCTCGGGGTGACAACGGTCACTGATTATTACCTTCGCTGAAAAACTTGACGGCTGTCAAGTTTGCTTTTTGCGCGGCGTGGTGCAAGGTCAGGGAGTGAGCAGCCACCCCGCCAATCCGGAGCCGGGCGCGCGTCGGCGTGGCGACAAGCAACGCCAGGCGATCGTGGAGGCCGTGCGCGGACTGCTGCAGGAAAAACGGTTCGCCGAGTTGTCCGTCAGCACCATCAGCCTGCGCGCCGGGGTCGCCCGTTCGGGCTTCTACTTCTATTTCGACTCCAAATACGCCGTGCTGGCACAGCTGATGGCGGAGGCCACCGAGGAGCTCGAGGAACTCACCCAGTACTTCGCGCCACGCCAGGCGGGCGAGTCACCCGAGGAGTTCGCCAAGCGGATGGTCGGCAGCGCCGCCGCCGTCTACGAGCACAACGATCCGGTGGTGACCGCCTGCAACGAGGCCCGCCACACCGACGTGGAGATCCGCGACCTGCTCGACCAGCAGTTCGAGGTGGTGCTGGCGCAGATCGTCGCCATCGTCGAGGCCGAGATGAAGGCGGGGACCGCAAGGCCGATCAGCGACGATCTTCCGACGCTGATCCGCACCCTGACGGGTACCACCGCGCTGGTGTTGACCGGCGACCCGGTTCTGACCGGATCCGACAGCGACCGTGACCGACGGGTGCGCGTGCTCGAGCAGTTGTGGCTGCACGCCCTGTGGTCCGGCCGTCCCTAGCGCCGGTCTGGGTGATACCGGCGGTATCGTCACCGCCATGGCGAACAAGGCGTCCGGGCGGTATTTCGCGGGAAAGCGGTGCTTTGTCACCGGCGCGGCCAGCGGCATCGGCCGCGCGACGGCATTGCGGCTCGCCGCCCAGGGGGCCGAGCTCTACCTGACCGACCGCGACTCCGACGGTCTGGCACTGACGGTGGCCGACGCGCGCGCGCTGGGCGCGCAGGTCCGGGAGCATCGGGCGCTCGATATCGCCGACTACGACCAGGTGGCCGCGTTCGCCGCCGACATCCACGCCGCGCATCCGGCCATGGACGTGGTGCTCAACATCGCCGGCGTATCCGCCTGGGGCACCGTCGACCGGCTGACCCACGAGCAGTGGAGCAAGATGGTCGCCATCAACCTGATGGGCCCGATCCACGTCATCGAGACGTTCGTGCCGCCGATGGTGGCGGCCAAGCGGGGCGGCCATCTGGTCAACGTGTCCTCGGCGGCCGGGTTGGTCGCCCTGCCCTGGCACGCCGCCTACAGCGCCAGCAAGTACGGACTGCGCGGCGTCTCGGAGGTGCTGCGTTTCGATTTGGCCCGCCACCGCATCGGGGTGTCGCTGGTGGTGCCCGGCGCGGTGAACACCCCGCTGGTGGGGACCGTGGAGATCGCCGGTGTGGACCGCGAGGATCCCAACGTCGCCCGGTGGATACGGCGATTCGCCGGCCACGCCGTGTCGCCGGAGAAGGCCGCCGAGAAGATCCTTGCCGGCGTGGCCAAGAACCGATACCTGATCTACACCTCGGCCGACATCCGGGCGCTCTACGCGTTCAAAAGGCTTGCGTGGTGGCCCTATAGCGTCGCCATGCGCCGGGTGAACGTGATCTTCACCCGCGCGCTGCGGCCCGGTCCGCCCAACCCGGCGCCGCTAGTCCGGCATGAGCAACTCCAGCCGCACCCCGAGCAGGCGGACCGGGCGGTCGAGGGAGAATAAATCCAGGACGCGCAAGGCGGCAGCGACGATCGTGTCGCGATCGGTGGTGGGCGCGTCGAGTTTGCGAATCTTGGTGCGGGTGTAGAAGGTTGAGGTTCGCACGGTGACCGCCACCCGCGTCACGACCCGCGCTTCGGCCAGCACGTCGTCCAGCGCTTGTTCGGCCAAACCCGTTACGGCCGCGTTCATCTCGGCGCGATCGGTGAGGTCGCGGGGAAAGGTGACGACGTGGCTGCGCGAGCGCGGCACCCACGGCTCGGCGCTGACGTGGCTGTCGCCCCCACCCTTGGCCAACAGCAGGAGCCACAGCCCGGTGCGCGCCCCGAACGTGGCCGTCAACAACTCGGCGTCGCTGTGGGCCAGTTGCCAAACCGTCGTAATCTCAAGATCCGCAAGCTTTTTCGCGGTCTTGGGCCCCACGCCCCATAGCGCGTCGACCGGACGGTCGGCCATCAGCGCCATCCAATTCGCATCGGTGAGCACGAAAACGCCGTCGGGCTTGGCGAATCCGGTGGCGACCTTGGCGCGTTGCTTGTTGTCGCTGATGCCGACCGAGCAGGACAGTCCGGTTTCGGTGGAGATGACGCTGCGGATCTGTTGTGCCACCTCGCCGGGGTCCTCGGCGTGGACGGCGACGTAGGCCTCGTCCCATCCCCACACCTCCACCGGATGGCCCAGATCCCTTAGCAGGCCCATGACTTCACCGGACGCCGCGTCGTAGGCGGCCGGGTCGGAGGGGAGGAAGGTCGCATCCGGGCAGCGGCGGGCCGCCGCGCGCAGTGGCATGCCCGCCCGCACACCGAATTCCCGGGCCTCGTAGGAGGCGCAGGTGACGACCTTGCGCGGTTCGCTGGGATCACCGCTGCCGCCGACGATGACGGGCAGCCCGGTCAATTCGGGGCGACGGCGCAACTCGACCGACGCCAGGAATTGGTCGAGGTCCACGTGCAGGACCCAGTCGCGTGCCGCCGCGGACATGCCGACGTTCATCTCCCACAAAGCTTGCGCGCCAAGCTTTCCCACGCGTCGCCCAACGTCTGCAGGGTGTGACCGCCGTCGTTCAGCTGATGCTCCACGTAGTCGGTGTCGAGGAGGGCGAGCAGGGCGTCGGCCTGGACCACGAGGTCGCCGGACGTCTCCGCCGAGGCCAGCAGCACGCGCACGTGCCTGCGCAGGACGGCGGCCGGCGGCCCGTAACGGGTCCGCGGGTCGCGGTTGGCCGCCGACAGCAGCGCGTGATGGGTGTGGGCGAAGCGCATCCGTTCCCGGCCGAAGGCCACCAGCCGATCCAACGGCGGGGCGTCGGGCCCCAGCGGTGGGGGACCGAACAGAAACGCCTCCTGGCTGGCGCGTTCGTCCTCGTCGAGCAGCACCATCATCAGGCCGGCCCGGCTGCCGAACCGGCGGAACAGGGTGCCCTTGCCGACGCCGGCGGCCGCGGCGACGTCGTCCATGGTGACGGCGTCGGCCCCGCGCTCGGCGACCAGGCGACGCGCCGCATCCAGCAACAGCGCGCGGTTGCGCAGGGCGTCGCCCCGCTCCTGCGCCGGCAGCTGCGGCACGCACATCGGCAACTCGCCCGACCGTTCGACGCCGCTCACCCCTGCACTTTAACGCCGGAGGAATAAATCGGACCACAGTCCGTTTAGGTCGTGCGAGGATGTATACCAACGACCGAAGGGAACTGCGAGAGTGGCAATCAAAATGTTGGCGTTAGTGGGAAGCCTGCGCGCGGCGTCGATCAACCGCCAGATCGCCGAATTGGCGGCGGCGGTCGCCTCCGACGGTGTCAGCGTCACGCTCTTCGAGGGGCTCGCCGACCTGCCGTTCTACAACGAGGAGATCGACGACGCGATGAACGCCGACGCGCCGCCGCTGGCCCCGGTGGCCGCGCTGCGCGCCGCGGCGGCCGACGCCGACGCCGCCCTGGTGGTCACACCCGAGTACAACGGCAGCATCCCGGCGGTGGTCAAGAACGCGATCGACTGGCTGTCGCGCCCGTTTGGCGACGGCGCGCTGAAGGGTAAGCCGCTGGCCGTCATCGGCGGCTCCTTCGGCCAGTACGGCGGGGTGTGGGCGCACGACGAGACCCGCAAGTCCTTCGGCATCGCCGGCGCGCGGGTCGTCGATTCGATCAAACTGTCCGTGCCGTTCAAGACGCTGGAAGGCAGGGCGCCCGCCGAGCACGCCGAGCTGTCGGCGAACGTGCGCGACGTGGTGGGCAAGCTCGCCGCCGAAGCCGGCTGATTGGCGGAAGTCGACAAGCCGTCCGGGAGGTGACCAGCGGGGTTGCCGCCGACGAATAGCCAAAGCCGCCAGCACCGTCTGGCGGCTTTGCTAGCTGTCGCTGGGCCCGTCGCGGCCAGCGGTTCGAAACCGGGGTTGTCGGTGGCCCCTGCTATACCGATACCCGGAGGCGCCTTGGCCTCGGCGTGTGATCTGCGACACGCCGGGGCGGGTTCCCGAATTTGTTCGACACAGGCCTTACGACCAGGGAATTTCAGAAATGTTATTCAGAACATCTTGTATCTCGACATCTTGTCAGCCACTAGGTGTAGTGTTTCGATGCACCGGCGGATCCCAGGATCGCCAAGCCAGCCAGGCTCGGTGAACCCCCCGAAATCGGCGCGAAGTGGTCGAAGACAGGTCTTCGGCACTGGTCGCCGCAGGACGGGAATCTGGGCGCCTGCCGGATCGCTGAACCTAGCAAAGACGCAGTCCAAAAGTAGTTGCCAGTCCATTGGGTCCCCCTCTTCCGCAAAGGAGCGGCATTCTATGAGCATCACCGTGTACACCAAGCCGGCATGCGTGCAGTGCAGCGCCACCTACAAGGCGCTGGACAAGCAGGGCATCGTCTACGACACGGTCGACATCACGCTGGACTCCGAGGCGCGTGATTACGTGATGGCGCTGGGCTATCTGCAGGCTCCCGTCGTGGTGGCCGGCAACGACCACTGGTCGGGTTTCCGGCCCGATCGCATCAAGGCGCTCGCCGCGGTGGAACTCAGCGCGTAAGGAAAGACGTTAGGTAAGGAGTTGCCGCACCATGGACACCACGGGGCGCAACCTGGTCTATTTCTCCTCCGTGTCGGAGAACACCCACCGCTTCGTGGAGAAGCTGGGAATTCCCGCCACGCGGATACCGCTGCATGGCCGTATCGAGGTGGACCAGCCGTACGTCCTGGTGCTGCCCACCTACGGCGGCGGGCGGGCCACTCCTGACCTCAACGCCGGCGGCTATGTCCCCAAACAGGTCATCGCCTTTTTGAACAATGAGCACAACCGTTCGTTGATCCGCGGCGTCATCGCCGCGGGCAACAACAACTTCGGCGCCGAATTCGCCTACGCGGGCGACGTGATCTCACGCAAGTGCGGCGTCCCGTACCTCTATCGCTTCGAACTCATGGGAACCCAGGACGACGTGGATGCCGTCCGCGCGGGCTTAGCCGATTTCTGGAAGGAACAGACGTGTCAACAACCGTCGCTGCAGAGCCTGTAACCACCGGAGCCCACGCGTTGCCGGGGGAGACGGATTACCACGCGCTCAACGCGATGCTGAATCTGTACGACGCGGACGGCAAGATTCAGTTCGACAAGGACCGCGAGGCCGCGCATCAGTACTTCCTGCAGCACGTCAACCAGAACACGGTGTTCTTCCACAATCAGGACGAGAAGCTCGACTACCTGATCAAGGAGAACTATTACGAGCGCGAGGTTCTCGACCAGTACAGCCGCAACTTCGTCAAGACGCTGCTGGACCGGGCCTACGCCAAGAAGTTCCGGTTCCCGACGTTCCTGGGCGCGTTCAAGTACTACACCTCCTACACGCTGAAGACGTTCGACGGGAAGCGCTACCTGGAGCGCTTCGAGGATCGCGTGGTCATGGTGGCGCTGACGCTGGCCGCCGGTGACACCATCCTCGCCGAGAAGCTCGTCGACGAGATCATCGACGGGCGGTTCCAGCCGGCCACCCCGACGTTTTTGAACTCGGGCAAAAAGCAGCGCGGCGAGCCGGTGAGCTGCTTTCTGCTGCGCATCGAAGACAACATGGAGTCCATCGGGCGATCGATCAACTCCGCGCTGCAGCTGTCCAAGCGCGGCGGGGGAGTTGCGTTGCTGCTGAGCAACATCCGCGAGCACGGCGCCCCGATCAAGAACATCGAGAACCAGTCCTCGGGCGTCATCCCGATCATGAAGCTGCTCGAGGACTCGTTCTCCTACGCCAACCAGCTCGGGGCGCGCCAGGGCGCGGGCGCGGTGTACCTGCACGCGCACCACCCCGACATCTACCGATTCCTGGACACCAAGCGCGAGAACGCCGACGAGAAGATCCGCATCAAGACGCTGAGCCTGGGCGTGGTGATTCCCGACATCACCTTCGAGCTGGCCAAGAAGAACGAGGACATGTACCTGTTCTCGCCCTATGACGTCGAGCGGGTGTACGGCCTGCCGTTCGCCGACATCTCGGTCACCGAGAAGTACTACGAGATGGTCGACGACGCCCGCATTCGCAAGACCAAGATCAAGGCGCGCGAGTTCTTCCAGACGCTGGCCGAGCTGCAGTTCGAATCCGGCTACCCCTACATCATGTTCGAGGACACGGTGAACCGGGCAAACCCGATCGACGGCAAGATCACCCACTCGAACCTGTGCTCGGAGATCCTGCAGGTCTCCACGCCGTCGGTGTTCAACGATGACCTGTCGTATGCCAAAGTGGGCAAGGACATTTCGTGCAACCTGGGGTCGCTGAACATCGCCAAGACGATGGACTCGCCCGACTTCGCCCAGACCATCGAGGTGGCGATCCGCGCGCTGACGGCGGTGAGCGATCAGACGCACATCACCTCGGTGCCCTCAATCGAGCAGGGCAACAACGAGTCCCACGCGATCGGGCTCGGACAGATGAACCTGCACGGCTATCTGGCCCGCGAGCGCATCCACTACGGCTCCGAAGAGGGCGTCGACTTCACCAACATTTACTTCTACACCGTGCTCTACCACGCGCTGCGTGCGTCGAATCGCATTGCGATCGAACGGGGAAGCAAGTTCGGTGGCTTCGAGAGGTCGAAATACGCCTCGGGTGAGTTCTTCGACAAGTACACCGAGCAGGTGTGGGAGCCGGCCACCCCGCGGGTCCGCGAGATCTTCGCCGAGGCGGGCATTCGCATTCCGACGCAAGACGATTGGCGGCGGCTGAAGGAGTCGGTGCAGGAGCACGGCATCTACAACCAGAATCTGCAGGCCGTCCCGCCGACGGGGTCGATCAGCTACATCAACCACTCGACCAGCTCGATCCACCCGGTGGCGAGCAAGATCGAGATCCGCAAGGAAGGCAAGATCGGCCGCGTCTACTACCCGGCGCCGTATCTGACCAACGACAACCTGGAGTACTACCAGGACGCCTACGAGATCGGCTACGAGAAGATCATCGACACCTACGCCGCGGCCACCCAGCACGTGGATCAGGGGCTGTCGCTGACGCTGTTCTTCAAGGACACGGCCACCACCCGCGACGTGAACAAGGCGCAGATCTACGCCTGGCGCAAGGGAATCAAGACGCTGTACTACATCCGTCTTCGCCAGCTGGCATTGGAGGGCACTGAGGTCGAGGGCTGCGTATCCTGCATGCTGTAGGACACCGATTCACTCTCCGGGAGTGCTTTACAGGTTGTCGGCGCCCCAGCTGGCAAGCCGGTGTTCGCGCTCGGCGGGATCGATGTCTTCGACCCTTGTCATGATCGACCAGCGTTGCCCGAAAGGGTCGACGATTGAGCCGAACCGGTCGCCCGTGACGAAGGTCTGGGCCTCTTCGCGTACCGTCGCGCCCGCTCGCTGGGCCCGCGCCAGCACGGCGTCGACGTCGGTGCAGTAAAACACCACCGAATGGGTCACCGATTCTGTCCGGCCGGGGGCTTCGAGGTGGTAGCCGGGGTTGGGATCGGACAGCTGCAACCTGCCGTGGCCGAAGTCCAGTTCCGCGTGCGCGATCGTGTCATTCGGTCCGGCCATCTTCTCGACGAGTGTCGCGCCGAAGACGTCGATGTAAAAGCTGATGGCGGCTTCGGCGCCATCGACGACCAAGAACGGGGTCAAACTCGTGTAGCCCTCGGGAATCGGTTGCACATTCATGCAATCCAGGTTGGCTAGATTCGTCATGTGGAGGCTTGGAAAAACGCGCCACAGGCGATCGGTCCACAGCCGGGGGTGGTCGGACGCGCGGGCAGCGCATCGACGTTCGACCTCCGTCGCCAAGCGCCGTCGCAGGCCGCAGCCAAGTTCGTCGAGCATTTTTGGTCGGTGTGCTGGGATCTGACGGGACAGCCGCCGCGTGAAAGTCAGGTGATCACTTTCCCGTCGATCAACCTGAGCCATGAATGGGGCACCGACTCCCCGCGCCATGGATTCGCTTTGCCCGCCGCGTTGGTACACGGCGTCGTCGAGAGGGTCTTCACCATCACGTTGTCGGGGCGTGGTGCGGTTGTCGGTGCGCGCTTCCGCGCCGGCGGGTTCACCGCCCGATTCGGACGCGATGCGGCTGCGCTGACCGGCCGAATCGTTCGAGTCGACGACGACTTGTTCAGCGGTCCAACGCTTTTCGACGACGACATCGAGCTCGCCGCCGCACAACTGGACATGGCGATCGGCGCTGCGACCATCTGCGACCCGACCTACGACGCCCTCACGGCGCTGCTCCGCCGGATGCACGACGACGAGGCTTTGCACCGCGTGGAGCAGGTGATGGCGTGCTCGCCCTGGAGCGCGCGAACCACTCAGCGCGTGTTCCGGCGCTATGTCGGTGTGCCGGTCAAGTGGGTGCTGTGCCGTTACCGCCTGCAGCAAGCTGCGTTGGCGATCGAGAGCGATCGACGCGTCGACTTCGCCGACCTGGCCGTCCGGCTCGGCTGGTATGACCAGGCGCATTTCACCAACGAGTTCCGGTCGATGCTCGGCTGCAGCCCGGGGGAGTACGCCCAGCGGCACCGTTAACCGCGGTGTCTTCGTCTGGGCCAGTCTGCCCAGGTCAGAAGCGACGACGGGGTAAAGTGCGTGAGGTGGTGAGAATGCCTCGACCTCCCAGGCCCCACCCGGCCGCCAAGCCGGGGGCCAAGGTCGACGCGCGCAGCGAACGCTGGCGCGAGCACCGCAAGAAGGTGCGCGGCGAGATCGTCGACGCGGCGTTCCGCGCCATCGACCGCCTGGGACCCGAGCTCTCCGTGCGGGAGATCGCCGAGGAGGCGGGCACCGCCAAACCGAAGATCTACCGGCATTTTCACGACAAGTCCGACCTGTTCCAGGCGATCGGCGAGCGGCTGCGCGACATGCTGTGGGCGGCGATCTTCCCGTCCATCGACCTGAAAACGGACTCGTCCCGCGAGGTGATCCGGCGCGCCGTCGAGGAGTACGTCAACCTGGTCGACAAGCACCCCAACGTGCTGCGGGTCTTCATTCAGGGCCGCTCGGCGGCGAGCCCCCAGATCCTCAACGAGGGACGCGGCATCACCCTGGCGGTGGCCGACATGTTCGACAACGAGTTGCGCGAGATGGAGCTGGACCACGCGGCCGTCGAGCTGGCCGGGAACGCGGCGTTCGGCTGCGCCGCCTCGGCCACCGAGTGGTGGCTGGGCCCCGACCCCGACAGCCCGCTTCGCATGCCGCGCGAGCAATTCGTCGCCCACCTCACGACCATCATGATGGGGGTCATCGTCGGCACCGCCGAGGCGCTCGGCATCCGCATGGACCCTGACCAGCCGATCCACAGCGTGGTCCCGGCCAACCGCGCCGCGGGCTGAGAACCTTCGGCACGTTGACATCGCCCTGGCGATCGTCAACACTCGTCCCAACCGATACCCTGGGTACTGGGTATCTGCGCCAGCCGGGCGGCTACGGCCGAGGATGCCGGCGAGCGCCGACCCGAGACTGGCCCGACTAGAAAGACCGATCGACCGTGACCGACGTCGTGACACACACCGAGACCGCCCCGGTTCCGGCGGCCAAGGCCTCCAAACCCGTCCACACCCGCGCCGTCATCATCGGGACCGGGTTCTCCGGCCTGGGGATGGCCATCGCGCTGCAGAAGCAGGGTGTGGGCTTCGTCATCCTGGAAAAGGCCGACGACATCGGCGGCACCTGGCGCGACAACAGCTACCCCGGGTGCGCCTGCGACATCCCGTCGCACCTGTATTCGTTTTCGTTCGAGCCCAAGCCGGACTGGAAGAACCCGTTCTCCTATCAGCCCGAGATCTGGGACTATCTCCAGGGCGTCACCGAGAAGTACGGGCTGCGCCGCTACATCGAGTTCAACTCGCTGGTGGATCGGGCCCACTGGGACGACGACGAGCACCGCTGGCACGTGTTCACCGCCGACGGGCGCGAATACGTCGCGCAGTTCCTGATCTCGGGCGCCGGCGCGCTGCACATCCCGTCCATGCCCGCCATCGAGGGTCGTGACGAATTCGCCGGTCCCGCTTTCCATTCCGCGGAGTGGGACCACAGCGTCGACCTGACCGGCAAGCGGGTGGCGGTGATCGGTACCGGCGCCAGCGCGATCCAGATCGTGCCGGAGATCGTCGGGCAGGTCGCCGAACTTCAGCTCTACCAACGCACCCCGCCGTGGGTGGTGCCGCGCTCGAACCCCGAGATCCCGTTGGCGGTGCGCCGGGCCATGGAGAACGTGCCCGGCCTGCGCGCGCTCGTGCGACTTGTCATCTACTGGGGCCAGGAGGCTTTGGCCTTCGGCATGACCAAGCGGCCCAACCTGCTCAAGTTCATCGAGGCGTACTGCAAGTACAACATTCGGCGATCGGTCAAGGATCGGGAGTTGCGCCGCAAGCTGATTCCCAACTACCGCGTCGGGTGCAAGCGAATCCTGAACTCCTCCACCTATTACGGTGCGGTCGCCGACCCGAAGACCGAACTGGTCACCGACCACATCGCCCGGATCACCGCCGACGGCATCGACACCGTCGACGGCACGCACCGCCAGGCCGACGTGATCGTGTACGCCACCGGCTTTCACGTCACCGACTCCTACACCTACGTCCAGATCAAGGGCCTGCACGGCGAGGATCTGGTGGACCGCTGGAACCGCGAGGGCATCGGCGCCCACCGCGGGATCACCGTGGCCGACGTGCCCAACCTGTTCTTCCTGCTGGGCCCCAACACCGGGCTGGGACACAACTCGGTGGTGTTCATGATCGAGTCCCAAATCCGTTACGTCGCCGACGCGATCGCCACCTGCGACAAGCTGGGCGCGCAGGCGCTCGCCCCGACCCGGGCCGCCCAGGACGAGTTCAACGACGAGCTGCAGCGCCGGCTGGGCCCGTCGGTGTGGAACAGCGGCGGCTGCAGCAGCTGGTATCTGGACGAGCACGGCAAGAACACCGTGCTGTGGGGCGGCTACACCTGGGAGTACTGGCGGGCCACGCGCTCGGTCAGGCCCGCGGAGTATCAGTTCTTCGGGGTCGGCACGGGCAGGCACGCGGCCGCCGTGCAAAGTTGAGCCAATTCGTTTGGAGATTTGGCCGCCGCCGGGCGTTACAGTGACAGGGAAATGAGCGCCTATCAGACCGTCGTGGTCGGCACCGATGGCTCGGACTCGTCGCTGCTCGCGGTGGAGCGCGCGGCGGCAATCGCCGCGGACCACGGCGCGCGATTGATCGTGGTGACGGCGCACCTCCCCGTCCCCAAGGAACGCGGCCGCTACGCCATCCCGCCGGGGAGCGACCACGGCCAGGACTATCGGACGGTTGGGGAGGCCCCGTACTACAGGATCCTTCGCGACGCCACGGAACGGGCGCACCAAGCGGGGGCCAATAACGTGGAGGAACGGTCGATCGTCGGCGCGCCCATCAACGTGCTGGTGCAGGTCGCCGAGGAGGTCCGTGCCGACCTGATGGTCGTGGGCAACGTCGGGCTCAACAGCGTCGCCGGGCGGCTGCTGGGATCGGTGCCGTCCGAGGTCTCCCGCCGGGTCAAGACCGATGTCCTGATCGTGCACACCGCCAACTGAGGCACCGGTACGAATCAGCGGAGCAGTTCCGCAAAGGCGCGCGCGGCCGCGTCCACGCCGGCGTCATCGTCGGTGGCCACGAGATCCAGTAGCAGGCCACGGATTACGGCCAGCCCGAGCCTCGCCAGGGCGGGGTCGACCGGGCCGTCGGCGGCCTCCTTGACCTCGCCCAGCCAGCCGTCGACGGCGCCGGGAACCATTCGCGCGAAAGGCTTTTCGCCCTGCGCGGCGCGGGCGTAACACTCGAAGAAGAGTCGCTCGAACTGTCGCAGTTCGGGCCGGCGGACATCGGCCCACATGGCGGCGAAGCCCTCGACCGGGTCGTCGGGCAACTCGGCCAGCAGTCCCATCTGGCGGCGCTCGACCTCCTCGACGATCGCTACCAGCAGTCCTTCCCGAGACCCAAAGTGGTGCAACAACATTCGGTGACTGGTGCCGACCGCGTCGGCCACCGCGCGCAGCGACCGGTCGCCGACGCCGCCGGTGGCGAACTCGGTGACGAGGGCATCGAGGAGGTGGCGGCGCCGCTCGGTGTCAGGGGTGCGCGCCATCGGCGCGGCTGAGCTGCTCGGAGCGGGCCTTGAGGCCCTGGGCCTCGAGTTTGAGGTATCGCCGGGTCATCGATCGCATGAGCCGCCCGACCAGCGCGCCGAGCATGCCGTTCTGGTCGATGCGCTGGCGCACCAGGGTGCCGCCGCCCGGCTGGGCGATCACGTCATGGCGGGCGCTGGCCCGCGCGCCGGGGGCGCGTTGCTCCCAGGTCCAGGACGTCCCCGGCTCGAGCTCGGTGATCTTCCAGACCAGCTTCGACATGCGTGGCTGCTTGATCGCGAACCGCTTGCCGACCGCGAGCCCGGGCCCGTCCACCGCGGCCAGCGACGTCACCGAGGCCGTCCACTCGGGCCAGCGCTCGACATCGCTGAACACCTTCCACACCACGTGCGCCGGCGCGTCGATCTCGACGCTGTCTTCGGTAATCATGTACCAAATGGTACATCCCGCTCCCCGGTTGTGGCCACGAAACGTCGGCCCGCGCGCGCATACTGGAGTGAAGAGGCAAATCCGGCGGCCCGCGGGCGTCCGCGACACGCAAAACACAACTTCTTGTGTTGCGCTCGGTTGTCGTACCCCAGGGGTAGTGTCTGGAGCCTGACGTCCCTCAGGCAAAACGGCGTGTGAAGCGGGGTTCTGGTGACCGAAAACATGAAGCTGATTGACCGCGTTTCGGCGATCAACTGGAACCGGCTGCAGGACGAAAAAGACGCGGAGGTGTGGGACCGGCTCACCGGCAACTTCTGGTTGCCCGAGAAGGTGCCGGTGTCCAACGACCTGCCGTCGTGGGGCACCCTGACCGCCCACGAAAAGCAGATGACCATGCGGGTGTTCACCGGCCTGACGCTGCTGGACACCATCCAGGGCACGGTCGGGGCGGTCAGCCTGATTCCCGACGCGCTGACCCCGCACGAGGAGGCCGTCTACACCAACATCGCCTTCATGGAGTCGGTGCACGCGCGCAGCTACAGCAACATCTTCTCCACGCTGTGCTCGACGGCCGAGATCGACGACGCGTTCCGCTGGTCGGAGGAGAACCCCAACCTGCAGCGCAAGGCCGAGATCGTCATGCAGTACTACAAGGGCGACGAACCGCTCAAGCGCAAGGTCGCCTCCACGCTGCTGGAAAGCTTCCTCTTCTACTCCGGCTTCTACCTGCCGATGTACTGGTCGAGCCGGGCCAAGCTGACCAACACCGCCGACATGATCCGGCTGATCATCCGCGACGAGGCCGTCCACGGCTACTACATCGGCTACAAATTCCAGCGCGGCCTGGCGCTGGTCGACGACGCACGCAAGCAGGAGCTCAAGGACTACACCTACGAATTGCTCTTCGAGCTCTACGACAACGAGGTGGAATACACCCAGGACCTCTACGACGAGGTCGGGCTCACCGAGGACGTCAAGAAGTTCCTGCGCTACAACGCCAACAAGGCGCTGATGAACCTCGGCTACGAGGCGCTGTTCCCGCGCGACGAGACGGACGTGAACCCGGCGATCCTGTCGGCGCTCTCACCGAACGCCGACGAGAACCACGACTTCTTCTCCGGCTCGGGCTCGTCGTACGTGATCGGCAAGGCCGTCGTCACCGAGGACGAGGACTGGGACTTCTAGCAGCGCATTCAGCCAAGCGGTGTGTGAACGCCGCGTGAATTGTGGCGACCCCGCGGCGGCCCGGTGGCGCCGCCGGCCGGGTTGCCGGGAGACTGGTGGGCGTGGCGATTACCCCATCTTCTACGGCCGCTTTCTTCCGTTCAGTGATCCAGTGGCTGCAATGCGGCTACCCCGACGGCGTTCCCGGACCCGACCGTGTACCGCTGTTGGAGCTGCTGCGCAGCACCCCGCTGACCGAGGACCAGATCAAGGAAGTCGTCGACGCGATAGACGAGGAAACCAAGCCGGGCGAGGAGATCAACCGCGACGTGATCGCCGATTTCATCTCCGACATGACCCACTACGACGCGGGACCGGAGAACATCGCGCGGGTGGCCGCCCGGCTGGCCGCGGCGGGCTGGCCGCTGGCGGGCATCACACACCCGCCCGAGGCGGCCGAAAATCCCGGCGCGGCCAACGGTAAGGCCGAGCCGGCCCCCCACACGGCGTCCTGAGCCGCTACAGCTTCGAGATGTCGATGACGAAGCGGTAGCGGACGTCGCTGGCCAGGACGCGCTCGTACGCCTCGTTGATGTAGTCGGGGTCGATGACCTCGATTTCGGGCGTCACGTTGTGTTCGGCGCAGAAGTCCAGCATTTCCTGGGTCTCGGCGATCCCGCCGATGTTCGACCCGGACAGGCTGCGGCGTGCCAGCGCCAGCGCGAACGCGCCGACTTCCATGGGGTGCTCGGGGATGCCCAGTTCGACGAGGGTGCCGTCGACGTCGAGCAGGCTCAGGTAGTCATTGAGCTTCAGGTTCGCCGAGACGGTGTTGAGCATCAGGTCGAAGCTGCTGCGCAACTTCTTGAAGGTCTCGGGGTCGGCGGTGGCGTAGTAATGCTTGGCGCCCAGCCGCAGCCCGTCTTCCATCTTCTTCAGCGACTGCGAGAGCACGGTGACCTCGGCGCCCATCGCCGCGCCCAGCTTGACGCCCATGTGCCCCAGGCCGCCCAGGCCGATGATCGCCAGCCGGGTGCCCGGCCCGGCCTTCCAGTGCCGCAGCGGCGAGAACAGCGTGATGCCCGCGCACAGCAGCGGCGCCGCCTTGTCCAGCGGCAGCGAGTCGGGGATGCGCAAGACGAAGTTCTCGTCGACGACGACCGCCTGGCTGTACCCGCCCTGCGTCGACGTGCCGTCCTTGTCGATCGAGTTGTAGGTGAAGGTCGCGCCGTTCTTGCAGTACTGCTCGAGCCCGGCGTCGCAGCTGCTGCACCGGCCGCAGGAATTCACCATGCAACCCACGCCGACGTGGTCGCCCACCTTGAACTTGGTGACCTCGGCGCCGACCTCGGTCACGACGCCGGCGATCTCGTGGCCCACGACCACGGGGTAATTCGGCGTGCCCCATTCGCCCTTGGCGGTGTGGATGTCGGAGTGGCAGATGCCGGCGAATTTGATGTCGATCGCCACGTCGCGCGGGCCCGGGTCGCGCCGCTCGATGGTGGTCTTGGTCAGCGGTTCGGTCGCCGACGTGGCGGCGTATGCCGAAACAGTGCGCATGAATGTTCCTCTTCGGTCCGATGGCTTCGACCAAAATTTTAGCTAGGGTAACGTTCTTCCGCCAACTATCGGGGCGAACATCACGTTCGACTGGCCCGGCCTCAGTTGATGGGGGCGTTCACCAGGCGCAGGTCGTCGACGATGCCGCGGGCCGCGATCAGCCCCTCGCCGGTTTGCCAGATCTCGTCGTTGACGACATAGACCCGGTTGTCGCGGTTGGCCGACAGCTTGCGCCACGGGCCGCTGTCGAGCACCGTGGCGGCACGGTCGGCGGCGGCCGGGGTGGCGCACGACAGGTACACCACGTCGGCGTCGGCGATGGACAGGTCGGGGTCCTTGGCGAGGTCGGCGTCGGTGGCGCCGATCTCGACGTAGGGCTTGTCGGTGAACCGCTGCGTCGCCGGCCGGTCGACGCCGACCGAGCCGAGCACGCTGGCCGGGAAGTTGTTGGCGCCGTAGACCCGGATCGCCTCGGTGGTCAGTCGCACGATCGACGCCTGAAAGTGGGAGGCGTCGTGGCGCGCGCCTACGTCGGTCGCCCGTTTCGCGAACCCGCCGAGCAACCCGTCCATCGCGGTGCCGCGCGCGGTGGCGGCGCCGACGGCGCGCAGGTTGTCCTCCCACCCCGCGCCCGGCGCGCCGGTGAACACCGTCGGGGCGATCGCCGCCAGCTGCGGATACAGGGTGGGCGTCAACCCCTGGGAGCCCAGGATGAGATCGGGGTGGGCCGCCTCGATCGCCTTCACGTCCGGGTGGGAGCGCGTGCCGGCGCCGGGCACACCGTGCACCGCGCCACCGAGATAGGCGGGCTGGGTCGGCGAGCCGTCCGGCAGCGCGGCGGCGACCACCCGCGATTGCAGGCCCAACGCGCACAACGCGTCGAGCTGATCGCCGGAGAGCACCACGATGCGCTGCGGGTCGGCGGGCACCTGCACCACGTCCGGCTCGACGCCGGCGGCGTTGTGGACGCGCCGCTTCGCGGCCCCCGCGTCGGCCTCGGCGGCCTCGCGGGCGCACGAATCGTCGGGCCGGCGGTCGTTTCCGAGCACCCCGGCCCCCGCGATTTGCGTGGTGGGGGTGACCAGCGAACGGGCCGGGGGCGTGGCGGCGGGCCGGTGGGATCCGCAGCCGCCGCATGCCAGCACGACCGCGGACGCCACGGCGGCGGCGACGGCGAACCCGGGGGCCAGCCGGGGGGGTCTGATCACGCCGAACGACACGCGTCAGACGCTAACATCGCCGACCCCCATGGCGATCGCGAGCGCGGCGGAGCCGGGCGAAGCGGGTCGCCACCATCGACCCCTCCCGGCGCCACGACGAAGGACGCGGCGCCCCGCAGACCCGTTTACGACAGTTTGTAGGACCAGCCCTGACGTCGCCATCATCGACGGCTAAGATTCGACTCAATAGTGATGTTGGGCCAGTGTCCGATCCGGATGTTTGGAGAAGCTGTTGACAGCCGAAGCGCCCCCCTTGGGAGAACTCGAGGCCGTTCGTCCGTACCCGGACCGCATGGGCCCCAAAGGGAACCTCGTCTACAAACTGATCACGACCACCGATCACAAGCTGATCGGCGTGATGTACACCGTCACCTGCTTCGCCTTCTTCTTCATAGGCGGGCTGATGGCGTTGCTGATGCGCACCGAGTTGGCCGCTCCCGGGCTGCAGTTCCTGTCCAACGAGCAGTTCAACCAGCTGTTCACCATGCACGGCACGATCATGCTGCTGCTCTACGCCACCCCGGTGGTGTTCGGTTTCGCCAACCTGGTGCTGCCGCTGCAGATCGGGGCGCCCGACGTGGCGTTCCCGCGGCTGAACGCCTTCTCGTACTGGCTGTTCTTGTTCGGCGGGCTGATCGCCGCGTCCGGCTTCATCGTCCCGGGTGGGGCCGCCGACTTCGGCTGGACCGCCTACACACCGCTGTCTGACGCCGTCCACTCGCCCGGCGCTGGGGGAGACCTGTGGATCACCGGGCTGATCCTCGCCGGTCTGGGGACCATCCTCGGGGCGGTCAACATGATCACCACCGTGGTGTGCATGCGCGCGCCCGGGATGACGATGTTCCGGATGCCGATCTTCACCTGGAACATCCTGGTGACTTCGATCCTGATCCTGATCGCGTTCCCGATCCTGACCGCCGCGCTGTTCGGACTGGCCGCCGACCGCCATCTGGGCGCCCACATCTACGACGCGTCCAACGGCGGAGTCCTGTTGTGGCAGCACCTGTTCTGGTTCTTCGGCCACCCCGAGGTCTACATCATCGCGCTGCCGTTCTTCGGCATCGTCACCGAGATCATCCCGGTGTTCTCGCGCAAGCCGGTCTTCGGCTACACCACGCTGGTGTACGCGACGCTGTCGATCGCGGCCCTGTCGGTCGCGGTGTGGGCGCACCACATGTTCGCCACCGGAGCCGTTCTGCTGCCGTTCTTCTCGTTCATGACGTACCTGATCGCGGTGCCCACCGGGATCAAGTTCTTCAACTGGATCGGCACAATGTGGAAGGGGCAGTTGACCTTTGAGACACCGATGCTGTTCTCGGTCGGCTTCCTGCTCACCTTCCTGCTCGGTGGCCTGACCGGCGTGATGCTGGCCAGCCCGCCGCTCGACTTTCACGTCACCGACAGCTACTTCGTCGTCGCCCACTTCCACTACGTGCTGTTCGGCACCATCGTGTTCGCGACGTATGCGGGCATCTACTTCTGGTTCCCGAAGATGACCGGCCGCCTGCTCGACGAGCGGCTGGGCAAGCTGCACTTCTGGTTGACGTTCATCGGGTTCCACACCACCTTCCTGGTGCAGCACTGGCTGGGCGACCTCGGCATGCCGCGGCGCTACGCCGACTACCTGCCCAGCGACGGCTTCCAGCCCTACAACATCGCGTCGACCGTGGGCGCCTTCATCCTGGGCGCGTCGATGTTCCCGTTCGTCTGGAACGTCTTCAAGAGCTGGCGCTACGGCGAGGTCGTCACGGTCGACGACCCGTGGGGCTACGGCAACTCCCTGGAGTGGGCGACCAGCTGCCCGCCGCCGCGGCACAACTTCACCGAGCTGCCCCGAATCCGTTCGGAGCGGCCGGCATTCGAGTTGCACTACCCGCACATGGTGGAACGGCTGCGCGCCGAGGCGCATGTGGGCCGGGCGCACGGGCCCGCGGACAAGGACGTCACCAGGCTGGACGACGTCCAGGTTCGCAGCTGATGGCCTGACGGGCGGCTGTCGCGAGTGAACTCACCACCCAAGGTGTCGGTGCTGATCACCGTCACCGGCGTGGACCAACCGGGTGTGACCGCGACCCTTTTCGAGGCGTTGTCGCGGCACGGGGTCGAGCTGCTCAACGTCGAACAGGTGGTGATCCGGCACCGGCTGACGCTCGGCGTGCTGGTGCGCTGCCCGGCGGCCGTCGCCGACGGCGACGAGCTTCGCCACGACGTCGAGTCGGCCATCCGCAAGGTGGGCCTGGACGTCAGCATCGAGCGCAGCGACGACGTGCCGATCATCCGGGAACCCTCGACGCACACCATCTTCGTCCTGGGCCGGCCCATCACCGCCGGCGCGTTCGGCGCGGTAGCCCGCGAGGTGGCCGCGCTGGGCGTCAACATCGACCTGATCCGCGGGGTCTCCGACTATCCGGTGACGGGGCTGGAGTTGCGTGTCTCGGTGCCGCCCGGGACCGACGGCCGGCTGCGGACCGCCCTGAACCGGGTGTCCAGCGAGGAGCACGTCGACGTCGCGGTCGAGGACTACACGCTGGAGCGGCGGGCCAAGCGGCTCATCGTGTTCGACGTGGACTCCACCCTGGTGCAGGGTGAGGTCATCGAGATGCTGGCGGCCAAGGCGGGCGCCGAGGGCAAGGTCGCCGCGATCACCGACGCCGCGATGCGCGGCGAGCTGGACTTCGCGCAGTCGCTCGAGCAGCGGGTCGCGACGCTGGCGGGCCTGCCCGCCACGGTGATCGACGAGGTCGCCGATCAGCTGGAGCTGATGCCGGGCGCGCGGACCACGCTGCGGACCCTGCGGCGGCTGGGTTACGCGTGCGGCGTGGTCTCCGGGGGCTTCCGCCGGATCATCGAGCCGCTGGCCGAGGAGCTGATGCTGGACTACGTCGCGGCCAACGAGCTCGAGATCGTCGACGGCACCCTCACCGGGCGTGTGATCGGCCCCATCGTTGACCGGGCCGGAAAAGCAACGGCGCTAAGGGAATTCGCGCAGCACGCCGGTGTTCCGATGGCGCAGACCGTCGCCGTGGGCGACGGCGCCAACGACATCGACATGCTGGCCGCCGCCGGGCTGGGGATCGCGTTCAACGCCAAGCCCGCGCTGCGCGAGGTCGCCGACGCGTCGCTGAGCCACCCGTATCTGGACACGGTGCTGTTCCTGCTGGGCATCACCCGCGGCGAGATCGAGGCGGCCGACGCGATCGACGGCGAGGTCCGCCGGGTGGAAATCCCGCCCGAGTAGGTTGCTTGTGTCGATCCGATGGGCATACGGCACCATGGTCGGGTGCCCGAAAACGGAAGCGAGGCAGCCGACCCCGATCTGCTGATCGAATTGCGCGAGGTGGCGCTGCAGCGCGGCGGCAACGTCCTGGTCGGGCCGTTGGATTGGGCGGTCGAACTCGACGAGCGCTGGGTCATCGTCGGGCCCAACGGGGCGGGCAAAACCTCGCTGCTGCGGATCGCCGCGGCCGCCGAACATCCCTCGTCCGGCGTGGCTTTCGTGCTCGGTGAGCGGCTGGGCCGGGTCGACGTGACGGAGTTGCGTTCCCGCATCGGCCTCAGTTCCTCGGCGTTGGCGCAGCGCGTCCCCGGCGACGAGGTGGTGCGCGATCTCGTGGTCTCGGCCGGCTACGCGGTCCTGGGCCGCTGGCGCGAGCGCTACGAAGACGTCGACTACCGCCGGGCGATCGACATGCTAGAGAGCCTGGGCGCGGAGCATCTGGCGGACCGCACCTACGGCACGCTGTCGGAGGGCGAGCGCAAGCGGGTGCTGATCGCCCGCGCGCTGATGACCGACCCCGAACTGCTGCTGCTCGACGAACCCGCCGCCGGCCTGGACCTGGGCGGCCGCGAGGAGCTGGTGGCGCGGCTGGCCGACCTGGCCGCCGACCCCGACGCCCCCGCCCTGGTGCTGGTCACGCACCACGTCGAGGAGATCCCGCCCGGGTTCAGTCACTGCATGCTGCTCGCGGAAGGTCGGGTGGTGGCCGCGGGATTGCTCGCCGACGTGCTGACCGCGGAGAATCTGTCCACCGCGTTCGGCCAAGCGATCGCCCTCGACGTCGTCGACGGGCGCTACTTCGCGCGGCGAGTCCGCACCCGCGCAGCCCACCGGAGGCAACTATGACGTCACCCGAGGAAGCCCCGCTGGTCCCCAGGCCGGCGGCGACCGTGATGCTGGTCCGAGACACGGGTCCGGGACTGGGCGTCTTCCTGATGCGGCGGCACGCCAAGATGGAGTTCGCGGCCGGGACGATGGTGTTCCCCGGAGGCGGCGTCGACGACCGCGACCGCAACGCCGACATCGCCTGGGCCGGACCGCCGCCGGAGTGGTGGGCGCAGCGCTTCGGCATCGAACCCGACCTGGCCGAGGCGCTGGTCTGCGCCGCGGCCCGCGAGACGTTCGAGGAATCCGGGGTGCTGTTCGCGGGGCCGGCGGGCCGGGGCCGTTCGGCGCCGGACAGTATCGTTGGCGACGCGTCGGTGTACGGCGACGCCCGCCGGGCGCTGGCCGATGGGACGTTGTCGTTCGCGGATTTCCTGCGGCGGGAGAACCTGGAGCTGCGCTCGGACCTGTTGCGGCCGTGGGCCAACTGGGTCACCCCGGAGGCCGAGCGCACGCGGCGCTACGACACCTATTTCTTCGTGGGCGCCCTGCCGAAGGGGCAGCGCGCCGATGGTTTGAACACCGAATCCGACCGGGCGGGCTGGACGACGCCGGAGGCGGCGATCGAGGACTTCGCGGCCGGACGTAGCTTTTTGCTGCCGCCGACGTGGACGCAGCTGGACTCGCTGGCCGGGCGGACCGTCGCCGAGGTGCTGGCCGTGGAGCGCCAGATCGTGGCGGTGCAGCCGCACCTCGAAATCCAGGGCGACAACTGGGTTTTCGAGTTCTTCGATTCCGACCGCTACCACCAGGCGCGGGAAGCGGGCGGGCTGGGGTGGCGGCATTGAGCGAGTTCGTCAGCGTCGTGGTCAGCGACGGCTCGCAGGACGCCGGCCTGGCCATGCTGCTGCTGTCGCGGCCACCGACGAACGCGATGACCCGCCAGGTCTACCGGGAGGTCATCGCCGCGGCCGAGGAACTGGGGCGCCGGGACGACGTCGCCGTCGTGATCCTGTTCGGCGGCCACGAGATCTTCTCGGCCGGCGATGACATGCCCGAACTGCGGACGCTGCGGGGCGCCGAAGCCGAGACCGCCGCCCGGGTCCGGCAGGAGGCCATCGACGCGGTGGCGGCCATCCCCAAGCCGACCGTGGCCGCGATCACCGGATACGCGCTGGGCGCGGGGCTCACGCTGGCGCTGGCCGCCGATTGGCGCATCAGCGGGGACAACGTGAAGTTCGGCGCGACCGAAATCCTGGCCGGCCTGGTGCCCGGCGGCGACGCGATGGCCCGCCTGACCCGGGCCGCCGGGGTGAGCAAGGCCAAGGAGCTGGTGTTCAGCGGGCGATTCTTCGACGCCGAGGAAGCCCTGGCGCTGGGCCTCATCGACGAGATGGTGGCGCCCGACGACGTCTACGACGCCGCCGCACGATGGGCGCGCCGTTTCCTCGACGGCCCCCGGCACGCGCTGGCCGCCGCCAAGGCCGGGATCAACGACGTGTTCGACCTGGAGCGCGCCGAGCGGCTCGCCGCCGAACGCCGCCGCTACGCGGAGGTGTTTTCCGCTGGTCAGGGCGGTGGCGATCGGGCGGATCCCGGCGGCCGTTAGGCTGCCCTGCATGACGAGTTCGACCGACGCCGTTCCGACGCCCCACGCCACCGCCGAGCAGGTGGAGGCCGCCCGGCACGACAGCAAGCTGGCCCAGGTGCTCTATCACGACTGGGAGGCCGAAACCTACGACGAGAAGTGGTCGATCTCCTATGACCAGCGCTGCATCGACTACGCGCGGGGCCGTTTCGACGCCATCGTGCCCGACGCGGTGCTGCGTGAGTTGCCCTACGACCGGGCCCTCGAATTGGGCTGCGGCACAGGGTTTTTCCTGCTGAATCTGATCCAGTCCGGGGTCGCTCGCCGCGGGTCGGTGACCGACCTGTCGCCGGGCATGGTGAAGGTCGCCACCCGCAACGGGCAGTCCCTGGGCCTGGACATCGACGGCCGGGTGGCCGACGCCGAGGGCATCCCGTATGAGGACAACACCTTCGATTTGGTCGTCGGGCATGCCGTGCTGCACCACATACCCGATGTCGAGCTTTCGCTGCGCGAGGTGATCCGGGTGCTGCGCCCGGGCGGGCGGTTCGTCTTCGCCGGCGAACCGACCAGCGCCGGCGACGTCTACGCCCGCGAGCTGTCCACGCTGACCTGGCGGATCGCCACCAACGTCACCAAGCTGCCGGGCCTGGGCAGCTGGCGGCGCCCGCAGGCCGAGCTCGACGAATCCTCCCGCGCCGCGGCGCTGGAGGCCATCGTCGACCTGCACACCTTCACCCCCGGTGACCTCGAGCGGATGGCCGCCAACGCCGGCGCCGCCGAGGTGCGGACCGTCAGCGAGGAGTTCACCGCCGCGATGTTCGGCTGGCCGGTGCGCACCTTCGAGGCGTCGGTGCCGGCCGGGCGGCTCGGCTGGGGCTGGGCGAAATTCGCGTTCAACGGCTGGAAGGCCCTGAGCTGGGCGGATGCCAATGTGTGGCGGCGCGTGGTGCCGAAGGGCTGGTTCTACAACGTGATGGTGACCGGGGTCAAACCCTCCTGAGCGGTGGGCTGCGGTTCAGCGCCGACGACGTCGGCTACCTGCGGTCGCAAGCCGGCGCCGCGGCGCTGGCGGCCGTCGCCGAACTCGAGCTGACGGACGCCACCCGGGTCGCCGACGTCGCCGCGACCCGCGCCCGCTTCGGTGAGCGGGCGGCGGTGCTGGTGGAGACGGTCCTGTTGCGCCGCCGCGCCGCGGAGAAACTGAGCGGGCTGGGGTGCGCCGTGTCGGACTGGCTGTTCACCGACGAGGCGCTGCAGCAAGCCACCGCCGCGCCGGTGGCGGTGCACCGGGCCGGGCGGCTGGCCGAGGCCGCCCCGGACGCCGTCGTGCACGACGCGACGTGTTCGATCGGCACCGAGCTGGCCGCGCTGCGCGGCCGCGGGATCACGACGGTGGGCAGCGACGTCGACGCCGTGCGGCTGGCCATGGCCCGCCACAACGTGGGGGCGGCGGGGCTCTGCCGCGCCGACGCGCTGCACCCGGTGACCCGCGATGCCGTGCTCGTCGTCGATCCGGCGCGCCGCGCCGAGGGTCGGCGGCGCCTGCGCATCGACGACTATCAGCCCGGCCTGGCCGCGTTGCTGGAGGCGTATCGAGGCCGGGATTTTGTCGTAAAGTGCGCTCCGGGAATCGATTTCGACGAGGTGCGGCGGCTGGGCTTCGACGGAGAGATCGAGGTGACGTCCTATCGCGGCTCGGTTCGGGAAGCCTG
Source organism: Mycobacterium sp. 3-98 (assembly GCF_035918355.1). Classification (NCBI taxonomy): domain Bacteria; kingdom Bacillati; phylum Actinomycetota; class Actinomycetes; order Mycobacteriales; family Mycobacteriaceae; genus Mycobacterium; species Mycobacterium sp. 3-98. Next base: position 1,926,935 of record NZ_CP142360.1, read on the forward strand.
CCTGTGGTCGTCGGGATTGGCGCGGCCCGGCGTCACCCGGCGGGCGAGCGTCCTCGACCGCGGCGAACAGGTCACCGACGCCGACCCCGACGACTGCGGCGTGCGCCCAGTCGGGCGGTGGATCGTCGACCCGGACGGCGCCGTGGTCCGGGCCGGGCTGGTGCGCCACTACGGCGCGCGGCACGGGCTGTGGCAGCTCGATCCCGACATCGCCTACCTCTCGGGTGATCGGCTGCCGGCCGGGGTGCGGGGCTTCGAGGTGATCGAGCGGCTGGTCTTCGACGAACGACGGCTGCGGCAGGCGCTCTCGGCGCTGGACTGCGGGTCGCTGGAGGTATTGGTCCGCGGGGTGCGGGTCGACCCCGACGCGCTGCGCAAACGGATGCGGCTGCGGGGCCGCCGGCCGCTGTCGACGGTCATCACCCGGATCGGGTCGGGAACCTCGGGGCGCGCGACGGCGTTCGTTTGCCGGGCGTCCCGGTAGCGCCGGGTACGCTGGCGGCGGTTACTTTTCCGGTCGCACCCCCGCCCTGGCTAGTTTGCGAGGACAATTCCACGATGCGTTATCTGATAGCCGCTGCGCTGCTCGCAACGGCGGTGTTGTTGGGCTGGCCGGCCGCCGCCGAGCCGCCGTCGTGCGCGAGCCTCGGCGGCAGCGTCGAGGCCGGCCAGATGTGCCGCGTGCACGCCACCGGCCCCAACTACATGCTCACCATGACGTTTCCCACCGACTACCCGGATCAACAGGCGCTGACCGACTACATCACCCAAAACCGGGACGGCTTCGTCAACGTCGCGCAGAGTTCCGGGGGGCGCGACCAGCCGTACCAGCTGGAGGCCACCACCGACCAGCACAGCGCCGGTCAGCCGCCGCACAACACCCGCAGCGTGGTGCTCAAGTTCTTCCAGGACGTCGGGGGAACGCGGTCGTCGATCTGGTACAAGGCGTTCAACTACAACCTCGGGACGAAGCAGCCCATCACCTTCGACACCCTGTTCCCGCCGGGGACGACGCCGCTGGACGCCATCTTCCCGATCGTGCAGCGCGACCTGGAACGTCAAACCCCTTTGGGCGCCGCGATTTTGCCGTCGACGGGCCATGATCCGTCGCACTATCAGAATTTCGCCATCACCGACGATCAGCTGATCTTCTACTTCGCCCCGGGCGAGATGCTGCCGGCGTTCGGGGGGCCCGCCCAGGCCCAGGTGCCGCGCAACGCGATCCCGCCGCTGGCAATCTGACCACGGCTCAGACCGGCCCGGCCCGCAATTCCATCGCCACGGCCAGCGCCGCCAGCGCCACCTGGGCGAGGCAACCGATGATCGGGACGAAGAAGGCCCTCCTCCCGCGCACCAGCAGGTACACGGCGACCACGACGTCGGCGACCAAGAGGGCGGCCCCGCCCCAGGTGCCCAGGTTCATGGCCCGGTCGATCCAGGCGGGATCGCCGCACTTCTGATAGCTGCACGGGTCGGTGCTCATCACCAGCAGGCCCAGGACCACAAAGGTCGCCCCGTAGAGGCCGCCATGGATGACCAGCAGGACGAGCGTCGCCACGATGTCGGCGGTGCTTGCGCGCCGGCCCTCCGCCGTGGTGGTCGCGGCGTCCTGCGCTGTGGGGTCGTCGATCGGCACTTAAGGAGTATGTCCCGGTCAGGCCGGCGCGAAACCGTAGACCTGGCCGTCGCTGGTGGCGGCCACCACCCGCCGGTCGGTGCCGACCGCAACCCCGAGCGGATACCCGGTGGCCGCCGGCAGCGGATAGCTGTTCAGCGTGTGGCCGTCACCGGGATCGAAGACCAGCACCGACATCCCGGGGGCGCCGTTGGCGGGCGGTCCGCCGACCACCGTGTAGCCGACCCCGGCGCCCGCGAGGCTCGACGACGACAGGGGGACGGCGTCGTCGCGGCGCCACACCTGGTCGGCGTGATCGCCGGCGTCCTTGAACGCGACGAGCCGCGTGTCGGGCCCGCCACCGGACACGATCAGCCCCTGCGGGGTGATCGCCGGGGGAGTCTGCGCCAGAAATCCCAGCGGCGCCGACCACTTCACCTTCGCGTCCGCTGTGCGCAGCGCCCACAGGCGTTCGTCGCGGCCGTTGACGTAGACGGTCGACCCGTCGGCCGAGAGCACCGGGCTGGCGATGGCGCCGGCGCCCACGGCGTCGCTGGTCCACTCCTTGGTCAGCAGCGGCGTCTGCCCGGGGTGGTACTTCAGGCCCACCAGCACAGCGGCCGGTGCCCCCGGCTGCCAGACGCCGAGCACCGCCATCCCGTTGGCGGCCGAGAAGGCGGGGGCCGCCGCCACCGGGCAGCCCTGGCGCGCCGGCGCGCAGTCGGCGAGCCCGCGCGTCGCATCGGTGGGATCGATGCCGTCCACCAGATCGAGCGGGCTGCTCACCACCTGGCCGCGATGTGAGTCGAAAACCAGCACCTGCCCCAGGTGCGTGGCGACGAGTAACTCGCCGCTACCGAGGAACCGCGGCGTCGTGGGCATGCCGATGACCGGCTGGCGCCAGCGCGTCCACTGCGTCACCGGGAACGACAGGAAGGCGCCGGGCTGGCCGACGTAGAGGTTGTCGAAGCCGTCGAGCAGCGGCCCGCCGAAGCCGCCGCCCTGGAACAACCGCACACACCAGCGCTGGCGTCCGTTGTGGTTGTTCTCCCACTCCATCAGCGAACAACCCGCGGAGGTCTGGGCGTTCAGTGCCAGATAGCCCCGCGCGCTCAGCGCCGGTCCGGCGGCCAGGCTCCCCTTGACCGACCGGGTCCACTGCAACGACAGCTTGGTGGCCCCGCCGGTGGGGGTGTAGCTGCTGTTGGCGGCGTCGGCGTATTGCGCCGGCCAGCCTTGTGCGGCCGATGCGTCCACCCACGAGTCGGTGGTGCCGCAGCCGCCGACCCCGGCCACGAGCGCCGCCGCCAGCAGCGCGGATGAGCAACGCCGAAGCCCACTGACGAGGTGTCGGGCAAGCACGTCGGTTTCCAAGTCCTTCCCCAGGGCGTGCGCAGGTGCGGCGGTCGAGTACACGTGAGGGTATCGCTTGGGCTCTCGACTAGGCTTTCCGGCCATGACGAGCATGTGGGGCGCCCCGGTCCATCGCCGCTGGCGTGGATCGAACCTGCGCGACCCGCGCCAGGCCAGGTTCCTCACGCTGGCCTCGCTGAAGTGGGTGCTGCGCAACCGCGCATATACCCCGTGGTACCTGGTGCGCTACTGGCGGTTACTGAAGTTCAAGCTGGCCAACCCGCACATCATCACCCGCGGCATGGTCTTTCTCGGCAAGGGTGTGGAAATCCATGCCACGCCCGAGCTCGCGCAGCTCGAGATCGGGCGCTGGGTCCACATCGGTGACAAGAACACCATCCGCGCGCACGAGGGTTCGCTGCGGTTCGGCGACAAGGTGGTGCTGGGCCGCGACAACGTCATCAACGCCTACCTCGACATCGAGCTCGGCGATTCGGTCCTGATGGCCGACTGGTGCTACGTCTGCGATTTCGACCACCGCATGGACAACATCGACATGCCCATCAAGGACCAGGGCATCGTCAAGTCCCCGGTGCGGATCGGCCCGGACACCTGGGTGGGGGTCAAGGTGTCGGTGCTGCGGGGCACGTCGGTCGGGCGCGGTTGCGTGCTGGGATCGCATGCGGTGGTGCGCGGGGTGATTCCGGACTACTCGATCGCGGTGGGCGCGCCGGCCAAGGTGGTCAAGAACCGCCAGCTCGCCTGGGAGAGCTCGGCCGCGCAGCGTGCCGAACTCGCCGCCGCCCTGGCCGACATCGAACGGAAAAAGGCCTCCCGCTAGCTGTCCGGTTGCGGCCGGTCGTCGACCTTGAAATGGAAGTTGACGTCGCCCGCGGCGACGTTCGTGACGGTCACCAGCACACCGTATTTCTGGCCGTGGTCGGTGAGCTGACACCGAAGTGTCGCGCCCGCAACGCCTCTCAGATTGTCGGGGCAGGTCACCGAGTCCGGCTTTCTGCCCACCCGCTGGCCGAGCTGGGTGCTGATCGCGGCGGCGACCTGCTCCTTGCCGACCATCTCCACCATGTCGAACTTGACGTCGCCGCCCTCGACGCTGGTGACCGTGACGTTGACGCCGAACGGCCGGTTCTTGACCTTCATTTCGCAGGTCACCTGCGCGCCGAGGGTTGCGGGCAGGTCGTTCGGGCAGTTCACCGACTCGGGCTTGTTGCCCGCGGCGTCGGTCATCTTCGCGGAGATCTGGCCGGCGACCTCGCTCCTGCTCACCGCGTGCGACGAACCGATCGAGCAGGAACAGCCCGCGACGGCGGTGATGAGGCCGGCGGCAGCGCACGAAACCGGCAGCGCACAGATGACGGTCATTGTCGCCTCCCGAATGGCTTGACCCGTGAATCGGCCGATCATGGCATGCCCATCGGCTACGGGTGCACGATTGGGCAAACGAGCGCCGAGATCAGATGCTCTGATAGCGCCGCAGCGCTTCGGCCCGTTCGGCGGCGTGGTCGACGATGGGCTGCGGATAGTTGTCCGGCCGCCGGCCCCTGCGCAGGTGCACGTCATCGGCCGAGCGCAGCTCGGGCACCCAGCGGCGGATGTAATCGCCTGTGGGGTCGAACTTTTCGCCCTGTGTCGTCGGGTTGAACACCCGGAAGTAGGGCGCGGCATCGGTGCCGCAGCCCGCACACCACTGCCAGCCGTGCTGGTTGTTCGCCATGTCCCCGTCCACGAGCTGGTCCAGAAACCATTCGGCGCCCCACTGCCACGGCAGATGAAGGTCCTTGACCAGAAACGACGCGACGCTCATCCGCACCCGGTTGTGCATGAACCCGGTTTCGCGCAGCTGCCGCATCCCGGCGTCGACGAAGGGAAAACCGGTCTCACCGGCCTTCCACGCCGCGAAGCGGCGCTCGGCCTCGGCGCCGGAGTCGGTCGGGATGCCGTCGAAATCTTTGTTCCAGTTGCGCCACGCGCTCGCGGGCCAGTGGTGCAGCACGTCGGCGTAGAAATCGCGGAAAGCCAACTCCCGCAGGTACGCCTGCGCCCCGCCGCCGCGCAGGTCCAGGTCGGCGGCCAGGGTGCGGGGGTGGACGGTGCCGAATTTCAGGTGCGCCGACATCCGGCTGGTGCCGCGCAGGTCGGGCCTGTTGCGGTCGTCGGCGTAGCTTCTCAATCCGTTGTCGAGGAAGGACTTCCACTGGGCGCGCGCCGCGGCCTCGCCGGCGGCGACATCGAGCGAGACACCGGGGTCGGGGATTTCGCAGTGCTCGACTTGCAGGCGCGCCGGATCGAGCCAGCGCGCGGAGGCGGCGCCCGATGTGGCCGGGGCCCGCCAGCCGACTTTGTGCCACTGCCGCAGAAACGGTGTGAACACCTGGTACGGGGAGCCGTCCGGCTTGGTGACGCGTCCGGGCGAGACGAGGTACGGCGAGCCGGTCGCCACCAGCGGGACCGCGCCCAGTGCGGCGCGCACCCGTTCGTCGCGGCGCGTGCCGAACGGCGCGAAGTCCTCGGAGATGTGCACCGACGTCGCGCCGATCTCCTTGGCGATGTGGGGAATCTGGGTGTCGGGCCGCCCGCGGGTGACGAGCAGCCGCCCGTCGAGGTCCGCGCGCAGCCGCCGCAGCGAGTCACCCAGGAACTGCAGCCGGCGCTGTCCCGACGAGCTTTCCAGCCGCGGATCGAGCACAAAGCAGGCGAGCACCTCGTGGGCCTCGGCCGCGGCGAGCAGCGCCGGATGGTCACGCAGCCGCAGATCGCGGCGAAACCACAACAGGGCGGGCATGATTCGGCCCCCTAACGGTTGAGCCGCCAGATGTGGGTGGACAGGACGGTCGCGAAGCCGCACCACATGGGGTAGGGCAGTAGCGCCGGCCCGCCCCGCGGGCCGGCTTGCGCGGTGCGCCTCACCAGGTCGGCGCTGCTGGCCGTCAGCGCCGCGGCACCGACCGCGGCCGCACCGAGCTTGTGGTACCGAAAGAAGAGCCAACTCCACCCGGCGTTGAGGAGCAGATTGACCACCAGGGCAGCGGCGTAGCTGCGCGCCTGGTCATGGCGCCCGGTGGCGCGAAACCGGTCGATGGCCACCGCCGACGTGACCGCGATGTCCGCGTAGAGCGTGGTCCACGCGACGGGGAAGGCGGCGCGCGGCGGCTGGTACGCGGGCTTGCGAAGCCGCGCGTACCACGGCGAGGCGGCGTTGGCGCTGGCGACGCTGCCGGCGCCGGCGGCCGCGGCGACGCCCAGGGCCGTCGCACCTAAGATCGATTTGTTCACGGCGTGCTCCGTTCGCGTTGGGCCCGATCCGCTTGTTGTTCAACGGGTTCGGCATTGGCGGGGCTGGTGGGCCACCAGATTCGGTCGCCGATGAGGGCGAACAACGCCGGGATGACCAGGGTGCGCACCACGAAGGTGTCGAGCAGGATGCCCAGGCCGACGATGATCCCCAACTGCGTCAGGACGATCAACGGCAGCACCCCGAGCACGCAGAACACGGCGGCCAAAACGATTCCCGCGCTGGTGATTACGCCTCCGGTCGCCGACACCGCGCGCACCATCCCGTCGCGCGCGCCGTGCCGTGCGGCCTCTTCGCGGGCGCGGGTGACCAGAAAGATGGTGTAGTCCACGCCGAGGGCGGCCAAGAACAGGAAGGCGAACAGCGGGGTGGTGTTGTCCAGTGCCGGAAAACCGAAGATATGGATGCTCGCCCAGCCGCCCATGCCCAACGCGGCCAGGGCACCCAGAATCGTCGCGGCCAGCAGGGTCGGCGGCGCGAGGGCGGATCGCAGCAACGCATACAGGACGACCAGGATGACGGCCAGGATCGCCGGGATCAGCAGCACGCGGTCATGCGCGGCCGCGTCCCGGACGTCGAGGGCCTGCGCGTCGGCGCCGCCCACCAGCGCGCCGGGGTCGGCGGCCCGGGTCGAATCCCGCAGTGCGGCAACGATGCCGAACGCCCGGTCGGACGACGGCGGTGCGTCGATCACCACCGACCACTTCGTCAGCCCCGTTTCCGCGCGGCCGGACTCGGTCACCGAGACGACGCCGGGCGTGGCCCCGATCGCCTGCCGCACGGGCGACGCGTGGGCGGTGGGCGCGACAACCAGTGTCGGGTTGGCCAGGCCGGCCGGGAAGTGTTCGGCCACCACGGCGTAACCGGACACCGAATCCGCGCGCACGCGGAACTGCTCGGTCTGCGACAGCCCGATCCGGGTCCCCCACAAGCCCGTGCCCAGGGCGGCCAGCACCGCGATCGCGACCACCGCAAGCAGCGCGGGACGACGGGCGACCGATTCCGCGATGCGCCGCCAGGCACCGGAATCCCGGTCGTCGGCGTGCGGGATGAACGGCCAGAACAATCGGCGGCCGCACACGGCCAGCATCGGCGGCAGGATGACCAGCACCGACACCGCGGCGACCACGAGGCCGCACGCCGCCAGCGCGCCCAGACTGCGTGTGCTCGGAGTGGCCGCGAACAGCAGCGTGAGCAGCGCCAGCACCACGGTGGCATTGCTGGCAACGATGGCCGGCCCCGCCCGGCGCACGGCGTGCCGCAGCGCGACGCGGTGCCCGGAATGGCGCCGTAGCTCTTGGCGATACCGGGAGATCAACAACAGCGCGTAATTGGTGCCCGCCCCGAACACCAGCACGCTGGTGATGCCCGAGGTGGCGCCGTCGAAGCTCAGCCCGGTCAGCGACGCCACCGCCGTACCGACCGCGGCGGCGACCCGGTCGGCGAATCCGACGACGAGCAAGGGGACCAGCCACAGCACCGGGGACCGGTACGTGGCGATCAGCAGCAGCGCCACCACCGACGTCGTCACGGCGAGCAAGGTGATGTTGGCGTTGGTGAAGGCGCTGGCGATGTCGGCGCCGAACGCCGGCCCGCCCGTGACGTGCACCTGCAGATCCGTGGGCAGGCCGCTCGCCGCGGCCGTGCGCAGCGCCGTGACCGTGCGGTCGAGGTCAAGCCCCGACAGGCCGCCGCTGATCGGCACGATGCCCAGGACGGCCTTCCCGTCGGTCGACGGCAGCGCGGGCGCCGCGCCATCCCCGCCGGGCGGCGCGGCGGCCTGGGCCCGATCGCGGGCCGCGCGTGCGGCCGAAACGTCCGAGGGGCTGAGCACCGCGCCGTCGGTCCGGCTGACCACGACAATCACCGGGGCGCGGTCGCCGCCGGTGAACTGCCGCGACAGCGCGTCCACCTCGGCCGACGCGGAGTCGTCGGGCAGCGATTTCGGTGACTGGCCCGCCGCCGCGTTCTCGCCGATGAGAACCATGAAACCGACCCCCAGCAGGGCCGCGACCAGCGCGAGCAGCCACGAACGTCGACCCGTCACAGCGGTGGCCAAGGGCTCCCATACCACGAACACAACCCTTTCAGTTAGTTAAACATTAATCAACTGAAACGACGCAGCGCCACGAAGTCGGCATGGCGCTGCGCGAAAGGGGGCACTATGAACATTATGGACGCGATGCGGAGACATTGATGGACGCGAGGCTTGCCGGCGATGACCGCTGACCGTGGCGCGATGAAGAATCGCAAGCGGCGGCACATCGACGTGTGCCTGAGCGAGCCGGTCGGTTATGCCGGGGTCAGCACCGGCCTGGACCGGTATCACCTGCCCTACAACGCGCTCACGCAGACCAGCCTGGGCGACATCGACCTGTCCACCACGTTTTTCGGTGCCAACCTGCGCTCTCCGATCCTCATCGGCGCGATGACCGGGGGCGCAGAGTTGTCCGGGACGATCAACCGCAATCTGGCGGCCGCCGCCCAACAGCTCGGCGTCGGCATGATGCTCGGCTCGCAGCGCATCATGCTCGACAGCGCGCTGGGGGAGCGCGCCGCGGACAGCTTCACGGTTCGCGACGTCGCCCCAGATGCGTTGCTGTTCGGCAACATTGGGCTATCCCAGCTGGCGAAGGCGGCCGTGCCGGACCTGGCCAAGGCCCTCGATCGGGTGGGCGCCGACGCGCTTGCCGTGCATACCAATCCGTTGCAGGAAGCGATGCAACACAACGGCGACACCGACTTCTCCGGCTCGGTGGACCGGCTGCGCGAAGCGGCCGACGCCCTCGGCTACCCCGTGTTGCTCAAGGAGGTCGGCCACGGGATCGGCGGCGCCGCGGTGGCCGAACTCCTTGGGGCCGACGGCACGCTTCCGGTTGCCGGAATCGACGTGGCGGGCGCCGGCGGCACGTCGTGGTCGCGGGTCGAACAGTTCGTGCGTTACGGCGAACTGCGCCATCCGGAGTTGGCCGACTGGGGAATCCCCACCGCGCGTGCGGTCGTGGAGGTGCGCGAGGCGCTGCCGGAGATCCCGCTGGTGGCGTCCGGTGGCATTCGAACCGGGATGGACGCGGCCAAGGCGATCGCCCTGGGGGCCGACGTCGTGGCGGTGGCCCGGCCGCTGCTGCCGGCCGCGATCGAATCCACTGCGGCGGTGGTGGATTGGCTGCAGCCGTTCATCGATGAGCTTCGGGTTTGCCTGCACGGCTGCGGTGCGGCAAACCTCGCGGCGCTGCGCGACGTCGACCTCGTCCGCGTTACGTAGCTTCGCGCGACGTGGCTGTCATCCTCGCGTACGGCTCGCCGGCACTCGGACATCTGCTGCCGGTCGGCGCCCTGCTGGCCGAACTCGCCCGGCGGGGTCACGACGTTCATGTGCGCACCATGGCGGGCGGCGTCTCGACGATGCGCTCGGTTGGCGTGCACGCCGCGCCCGTCGATCCGCGAATCGAGGCGATTGCCGGGAAGGACTGGCGGGCGCGAAACGCCTTGGAGGTCTTGACCTCGTCGGTCGACGTGCTGTGCCGGCGAGCGGTGTTCGAGGTCGACGACCTGCGTCGGGCCGTGGCCGAGGTTCGGCCGGATGCGGTCATCGTGGACGCGAATTGTTGGGGCGCCTTGTCGGCCGCAGACGCCGGGGAGATTCCGTGGTCGCTGTTTTCGCCGTTCACCCCGTACCTGCGCTCCCGGGGCGTGCCGCCGTTCGGTCCCGGGCTGCGGCCCCTGCCGGGCGTCGTCGGTGACCTGCGGGACGCCACGGTACGCCCGATCGTGAGGTACCTGTTCGACCGGCCAATGCTGCCGCGCGTCAACGCAATTCGCGTGCAGCTGGCGGTGCCACCGGTAACGTCGGTGGACGGCTTCATGCGCCGCGCGCCGCTGCTGCTGGCCGTCGGAGGCGAGCCTTTCGAGTATCGGCATCCGGGATGGCCCGATGTGTTGCACCACATCGGCGCGTGCGTATTCGAGCCGACCGAAACCGTGACAGCGGGTTGGATCGATGACCTCGACCGGCCCGTCGTGCTGGTGAACACGTCGTCGTTGCGGCAGGCCGACGAACCGCTGGGGCGAATCGCCTTGCACGCGCTGGCCGATGAGGACGTGCACGTCGTGGCGACGTTTCCGGCGGGCATACCCACCGATTTGCCGCGCCCCGACAACGCGACGGTATGCCGTTTCGTGCCGCACACCGCCGTCCTGGAGAAGGCCGCCTGCGCGATCACGCATGGCGGAATGGGGACCACACTGAAGGCTCTCGACCGGGGTGTACCGGTCTGCGTCGTTCCCTTCGCCCGCGATCAGGCCGAAGTCGCCCGGCGGGTGGAGGTCGCTCACTGCGGCACCCGGCTGAGGGCGAAAAAACTCACACCGGCGCGGCTGAGAGCGAAGGTGCGTCAGGCAATGACGATGGCGGACGGTGCGCGACGGGTGGCCGCCGGGTTCGCGGCCACCGGAGGTGTGGCCCGCGGAGCGGATCTCATCGAGCAGCGGCTGTTGGGATGCACCGTCGAGCGCCCGGTGCACTAACCGGCCCGGTGCGTCTCAGCGCACGGCGCCGCCGCGGCCTTTCGCCGGGGTGCGCTTCCCCTCGGGGGTGGCGGGCCGTTTGGGAGCCGGTGCGGTGAGCGTGGATTCGAAGGCGGACATCGCCTCGATCATCGCCGTGAAAACCCGATGAGCGGCCGCCAAGTCGCGGTCGGGAAGCTCGGCGAGGGCGGTATGCAGTTCGGCGCCCAACGGCGTGAAAAATGAGCGCGCCAGCGCCATTCCAGGTTTCTCGTAGCGCAGCAGCGTCTTGCGGCGGTCCTGCGGGTCCGGTTCGCGCCGGAGGTGCCCTGCGTCGATCATGCGGTCCACGAGATAGGTGATGGCGGCGGGCGATACGTCCATGCGCCTCCGCAATTGCGCCGCCGTCAAAGGCGTTCCGGCAGTCTCGGCGACCATGATGTGCAGCAGGGCGTGGAAGTCGGTGCCGCTGACCTCGTTTTGCCGCGCGAAGTGCCGGCCGATGCGGTCGGACTGCGCCGTGATCGCGCGCATGTCCGCCGACATCAACTTCTCGAGTTCGGCTCGGTCCATTCGCCGGTCAGCGGCGCCGCGCTTGGTCACTTACCCGCATCCTCTTGCAAGATAGGCCGACCAGCGTTTCGGGACCGCTGCGCGCGGCCCCCGGTCCGGTCGGTGGCCATCAGCCTACGGCACCCCTACCGGATCACCGTGGCTTAGCCGGTGGGTCGAGGCGGTGTCACGACTTCGCGGGGTCGTGACCCCAGTTCATCAACGAGTAGCGCCAGGGGCTCTCGTCGATGTTGCCCTGTGGACGTTGCGCCAGATGGCGCTTGGCGTACCCGACAACCTTGCGCATGTGCGCGTAGTCGGCCTCGGTGAGGTCTTTTCGCTTCGCCGTGAGTATCTCGACGATGCGGCGCCCGCTGGCATGACCGGTCGACTCGCTCTCGCCCTGCTTTTGTCCCACGGCGTTCGACTCTTCTGTGGCGAGCCACTTTTCCAGCTCACCGGCGGTCATGTTCACCGCGTCGTGGAAGCGGGCCCAGGTGGTGTCCTTGTCCTCTGTCATCGGATGACCCTCGACACGAATCAGTCCGCGCGGCGCAGCGCGTCCGGCTTGTGCACCGCATCCGCGCCCGTCTTGTCGCTGCGCACCTTGTACTGCGGCTGGTCCGCGGAGGCGCGCACCGTGCGCCCGGCGGCCTCGGTATCCGAGGTGATCTCGCCCTCGACGGTACCGCGGACCGTCGTGCCGTGGCTTTGCCACTCGACCGCGTCGCCCTTGTCGAATTCTCTGTTGCTCATAGGTTTTCACCATTCGTCGATTCGTCGTTGGGCGACGCGGTGTGGGCGGGGTGACCCGCGGTGCGCCGCTCCTCTTTCATCGCCATCTCGTAGCGGTGGCGCTGTCCGCCGGCGAGTCGCATTCGCACCAGCTGTTCGATCTCCTTGAAGCAGCGGTAGTAGCCGTCGTCGTAGTCTTCGACCACCTGAAAGCTCCAGCGCCCCGGGAGGACGTTGCGCCCGATCAGCTCGCGGCTGATGTGTTGGGCCAGACCGGCGTGCCCGAGTTCGTGCAACCGCGACACCGCCTCGTCGAGTTGGAGGTCGGCATGGCCGGTGAGTTGGTGGAAGGAGTACAGGTGTCCCCGGGCGCGCTCGATGGTTTCCAGCGCCTCGGTGACTTTTCCCACCGCCTGCGTGGCGCCCTCGCCGGTGTTGTCGAAGCTCATGGTGTTCCTTCCCCGTATTCCGCTATGGCATTCCCGCTGAGCAGGGCGCCGAATCGCGGAGACGTTTCATGTATTCAATAGTCAAATGCTTGTGGCTACAGACCGCGGCGTCCTGCGGTTTGAACAGGTGCTCCTCGGGTATGTGATGGCCGATGACCGTGCACGAGACGTCGCAACGCCTGCGGGGCGCCCAGCGCAAAGTGCTGCGCCTGCAACGGCGTGTGTGGCTTGCCGAACTGGCCCCTGGCCGGCCGCGATCGTGTTCGCGGCGCTGGTGCTGGGCACCGTATGGCTGCTGTGGCGGCGCTCAGCCGTTCACGCCGACGGGCCGCCTCCGGGGATGAAGGATCCGCCGCGCCAGGACGCACCATGAGACGCCGGCCGCGCTGAACGCCAACGCCTGTGCGGCACCAATGCGCCCGGTCGGCACGAAATGACCTGCGACATAACGCTCGATGAAGCCCGCGGTCGGCAGCGGATTCATCCCCGCGCTGCGGCGGGCCCACGATTCCAGGATGGTCAACGGGCAGGGGAGCCTGAGCGTGACGACGGCGATACCCCAACCCACCGCCGGCACGTGCAGCGCCATGGTGCGCGGCCAGCGCAATGCGAGAAAGCCGCCGCTGGGCACGTAGAGCAGGTACGCAAGGTGCGCGCCGACGGTCACTGCGACCGCGACTGCGTAGTGCCTCGTGACGGCCGAGGCGGACTCGGGTGCGGAACTGATCCGACGATTCTTGCATGCGCACCGCTGTGGGTCATCCGCGTGCGGCGCGTACCTGGTAACGACGCTCGGCGTAGGCGAGGTCGTCGCGCCAGAGCCTGCTCGACGCGAAGCGCATGAGCGGCGTGATCAGCGGCGCCACCCGGGATGCCCGCTTGAACCCGGGCCGCCCCGAGTGCGCGATGGTGGCTTCCAGGACGGCGGTGCGGGGGCGGCCATCGGGGCCCAAACCGATTGGGGTGGCGTGGGTTTCGACGACGCTGCCCGCCCCCTCCCCGTCCACGATGCGCATGACGATGGTGTGGGCCTCCGGGCAGCTGAACTCCGCGACGACCGGCACCCCCAGGCGTCCCATCCGGAACGTCACGGCCACCAAGAAGCGGTCGGCGTGTTCGGTCGGTGTGGTGAGCACCTCGAGGCGGGTGAACGAGTACGGGTGAAACCAGGCGCCATGCCACGGATCGAGCCGGTTGGCGATGACGTCGATCGGCTCGCAGACGCCCTCCATGCGGGCGACTGCGGCCAGGGTGTCGCCGGTCGGCCGGTCCGGAATCACCGGAAGCTCCAGCGGCGGCTCCCGTCCGACCGCATCGAGCCGCACCCAGACCAGGGTGCCGTCGTCGTGACCGGGCAATGGGCTCCAACCGAATTCGCGGGCGCGCCCGTCCAGGGTCAGCCCGTGCCACCGGCACACCAGCGTGCCCCGGTGCACCGTGCCGGTGGCGAGGTCGGCCCCCAGGTGCGGGCAACTGCGCGGTCCCACGCACAGGCGGTGCTGCTCGTCGCGCCAGGCGACGACCTCGACGCCGGCGACGAGCGCGCCGAACGGCCGCCCGCCGACCACCTGCCGGCTGGCGGCGAACGCGTACCAGTTGCCGGTGGGGCGGTGCTGTGAGCGGCGCAGCGCGGCGTCGATGACGGCGGGTTGTGCATCGCGATAGGTCGGGCGCTGATCGGCCCACAACGAACGCGGGATCACCTGCAGGGGCCAATCTTTGGGCCACGCCCGCAGGCTTTGCAGCTGGTCGCGGATCTTCATCGCCGGGCGGCTCCCTCGCGGGTGGCAAGCCATCGCAGCAGTGGTGAGCGGCCCCGGGTGGGCACCGTGGACAACGGGTGTCCGGCCAGTCCCCAGCGTTTCAGCAGTTGGTTCGCGGCGCACCACCCGGTGGTGGCGGCGCGCTCCATCAGCGCCACCGGCAGGTCGATCCGGATGGCGTCGCCGGCCAACACCAGGCCCGGTGTCGGGGTGATCACCGCGGGGCGGTCCGTATAGGTGCCCGGCGCGAAAAGCGGGCAGTCGCTGCGGTGCAGCAGCCTCTCGTGAACGATCTGTGCCGCCGCCGTTTCCGGGTACACCGCATGCAGCCGGCGGAGTGCGGCGGCGCGCGACGGCGCCGAATCCAATGCGTAGGAATGCAATTCGACCACCGAACCCTGATGCGCGCACGCCCACGCGCGGGCTTCGCGTTCGTAGCGTTCCAGCACGCTGATGTTGTCCAGCGGCTTGTGCCCGGCCGTGCCCAGAAACGCCGGGCGCCGCGCCGAGACGGGGCGATCGAGCCAGAACCGATGCACGGCGAACGGCGGCGCGGTGCGCAGCCGCGAGATCCGGGCCCGCCAGTCATCGGTGCCAAGGCCGCTCGATCCCGCCACGATCCGCTGCAGGCCCGCGACGTCGGTGGCCAGCACCACCGCGTCGACGTCGAGCGGCTCGCCGGAATCGGTGTGCACGCGAAAGCGCCCCGCCGAATCCCCCTCGATGCCCAGGGCGGCGGTGCCGAGCCGAAACCGCACCCCGCGCCCCTCGAGGTAGCCGCACAACGGCTGCCACAGCGCGCTGTCGTAGTTCGCGCACGGGACGTCGAAGATCAGCCCCTCGGCCGATCCCAGGAAGTAGATGTGGAACATGGTCGCCAACTCGGCCGCGGACAGCTTGGCGGGGTCGGCGAAGAAGCTGCGGGAGAACACCTCGAACGCCAGATGCCGTGCGGCCTCGGGGAATCGGATGTTTTCGAGGAACGCCGCGGCGTCGATGTGGTCGAGGCGCTCGTAGGTGCCCGGCACCGACACCGCGGCCAGCGGCGCGGCGGCGCGGGCATCGATGCGGGTGAAGTCGCGAAGGCGGAACGTCGGGCTGCGCGCGGCGAAGGCGACGGCGTTCCACGGCGGGGTGCGCGGCAGCCCGCGGAAGCTGTCGCGCCGCCCCGCGCCGTCGATGAGCGGGTAATCCTCGACGGGAGTCAGCATCCGCAATCGCGGGTCGATCCGGGCCAGCAGGGCGCGCAGGTTGTAGTACTGCCGGAAGAACGCGTGGAAGCCGCGGTTCATCGCGAGGTCGACGCCGCCGTCGCGCTCGGTCCAGCCGCCGACCCGACCGCCGAGGTAGGGTTCGCGTTCGATGACCTCGACCGCGACGCCGCGCTCGGCGAGTCCGGTGGCGGCGGCCAGTCCGGCGATCCCGCCGCCGACGACGGCGACCCGGGGCCGCGACGGCAGCGCGCCGGCGTCCGGCAATCCCGTTGGTGCGGGCAATGTTCGGCGGCGACGGTCGGCGTGCGCGGTCATGACGGCGCGTCCGCCAGGAAGGTGTGCACGATGTTGGCTTCCCAGCCGGGCATCGTCTCGCTGTGCACGGCGGTGAAGCCGGCGTCGGCGAGGCGGGTCCGGAACCGCGCGGCGCCGTCGAATGCGAGCACGCTACGCCACAGGTAGCGATAGAGCGCGGTGTCGCGGGTGCGCCACCACCCGGACGGGATGATGATGCCCCAGCAGACCGCGTGCCAGATGCGGGTGGCGGCCCGGGAGTCGCGCACCGAATACTCGTGCACGGCCAGGGTGCCGCCGGGCCGCAACAGCGTGCGGAACTTGCGCAGTTGGTCGTCGCGGTCGGCGACGTTGCGGATCAGGTACGCGGCCAGGATGGCGTCGAAGGGCCCGGTGATCCCGTGCTCCGCCAATTGTTCGACGGGGGTGTGGACGAAGCGCACCGTGGCGGGCCAGTCCTTCGCGCGCGCCGCGTCGAGCATTCCGCGCGACGCGTCCACGGCGACGATGTCGGCGTGCGGCGCGACGGCGAGCAGTGCGGCCGTTGAGGCGCCCGTCCCGCAGCCGGCGTCGAGCAACCGTAAGCCCTTGCCGCGGGCCGGAATCCGCATCCGGCGCGCCGACAGCAGCAGTTGCGCGTGGTAGCCCGGGCTGGCGCCGACCAGCCGGTCGTAGGCCGCGGCACCCGCGTCGAACGCGGCTGCCAGGTCGGCGGGGGCGGGGCCCGCATCACCGACGCGCATGTTGCCGTTCCCACAGCAGCAGCACCGCGGTGACCAACGCGAAACCGAACAGAAAGTCTTCGACCGGAATGTCGAACGGGAAGCGCAGCCCGCTCAGCTGCCGATCGTCGTAGCTGACGATGGGCGAGCTGAGCTTTGTCAGCCATCCGTCGACCGGGATCTGGAATCCCAGGACGATCACCATCGACAGCCAGTAGGCCGGCCGGCGAAACAGCCCGGTGCGCAGCACCGCCAATTCCAGTGCGCAGACGGCCAATACCGCCAGCGCGGCGGGCAGGGTGTAGCCGAGACCGCTCACCGCCGGTGCACCCTTGCCAGGATGGCGCCCACTGCGTTGTAGGTCAGCAGCGCGCATGTTGGAATGACGAGAAAGAACAGCACCTCTTCGATCGGCACCCGAAACGGGATGCTCAGGCCGCTGAGGTACGCGCCGTCGTAGGTCCACACGCGCGCGGCGACGGCGATCTCATCCCAGATCAGGAACACCGCGGCGACCGGCAGCACCGCCTTGAGGAAGCGTCGCCATTGTCGGTAGACGCCGGGGCCCAACGCCTCCAGCGGCGCCGTGATCAGCAGGCATGCGGCCAGGACCACAAGGTACTGCCACCGATCGCTCATGCGGCCCCCGAGTTGAGATCGTCCCGCTCGCCATTTCGCGCCCGCCACGACCGTATCAGTCCCGCACCGGCGACCCGAAGCCGTCGAGCCCGGCCCACGGTGGCCCGGTGGTCGAACACCGCGAACTCGCTTCTTTCGATGCAGTCCAGGATCTCGGCGTACAGGGCGGCCGCGGTTGCCACGCACGGCCGTGAGCGACGCGCCAGCGTGGCGATCCCCGCCGCGGCGAATCGGTAAGTCTGACGCGCGATTTCGTGCTGCGCGGCCAGGGCGCGGCGCACCCGGGGGTCGGTGCGGCGATGCGCATGACACCACGTCAACAGCTCCCGATCCACGCCGTCGGCCGCGAGTTCGTCGGTCGGCAGGTAGACCCGGCCGCGCACCAGATCTTCGTCGACATCGCGCAGGAAGTTGGTGAGCTGGAAGGCCCGGCCCAGCGCCGCGGCATACGGCGCGGCCTCCTCCATCGGCGTCACGGTTCCCAGGATCGGGAGTACCTGCAGCCCAATGGCTTCCGCGGAGCCCCGCATGTAGAGGTTGAGCGCTTCGCGGTCGGGATAGTCGGTGACCGTGAGATCCATCCGCATCGAGTTCAGGAAGTCCTCGAAGAGCCCGGCGCTGATCCGGTAGCGCCGTGCGGTGTGAGTCACCGCCGCCACCAACGGATCGTCGAGGTGGGCGCCGTCGGAGAAGAAGCGCTCGGACAGTTGCTGCAGCCGCCTGCCACGACTGCAAGGGTCCAGCCGCGGATCGAGATCGTCGAGGATGTCGTCGGCGTAGCGGGCGAAGCCGTACAGCGCGTGCACGGGCGGCCGTTGGTCGGGCGCGAGCAGCCGGGTCGCCAGGAAGAAGGTGCGGCCATGGGCGGCATTGAGTTCCCGGCACTGGCGATATCCCTCGCGCAGCCGCGGATCGTCGATTCCGGCCGCGGCCAATTCGCTGCGCATCATGGCAAACCGGCTTTCGTGTCGAGGACGGCGATGGCCCTCGTGGCGGCCCCGGTGATGCGGTCCGCGGCGAGCCGCCCGGAAATCAGGGTGGTCGGCACGCCGACGCCGGGCACCGTGGAGGAACCGGCGAGCACCGCGTTGTCGATGCCGCGCACCATGTTGGCCGGCCGGAACGGCCCGGTCTGACCGAACGTGTGGGCCAGCGCGAAGGGGCTGCCGGCCGCCATGCCCTGACGGGCCCAGTCGGCGGGTGTGACGACGTCGAGAACCGTTGCGTCCTCCCGCAATCCGGGGAGCAACCGGTCCGCGACGTGTGCGACGAGGCCCTCGGCGTAGGCGGCGCCGGCCCGCGACCAATCGATGGTGCCGCGCTCCAGGTTCGGCGCGGGGGCCAGGACGTAGAGCAGATCGCGGCCCTCGGGAGCCAGCGCCGGGTCGCCGGCCGTCGGGCGGGTCACCAGCAACGACGGATCGGTCATCAGCCGGCCGTCGCGGATGATGTCGGTGAAGGTCTGATCCCATGCCTCGCCGAACAGGATGGTGTGGTGGGCCGTGTCGCGAGCGACCGCGGGGCAACCCAGGTGCGCCACCACCGCCGACGGGGAGGCCCGCAACCGCACGGCGCGGCGGGGTGTGCGGCCCAGCAGCGCGTAGGTCTGGGGCAGTTCGGTGGTCAGCACGATCGCGTCGCACGAGATGCGCCCGGCCTGTTCGGTGAGTACTGCCCTGACCCGGCCGCCGGATTGTTCGAGGGCGGTAACGGTTGCGCCGTAACGGAATTGGACGCCGGCGTCGGTGGCCGCCGCGGCCAGCGCGTCGGGCAGCGCGCGCACGCCGCCCCGCGGGAACACCACGCCCGCGATGGTGTCCATGTAGGCGATGACCGCGTAGACCGCCAGGGCGTCGCGCGGCGCCACCCCGGCGTACAGCGACTGGAAGGTGAAGATCCGCTGCAGTCGCTCATCGCTGATGTGCCGCTTGACCATGCGATCCCACCTGCGGAAGCCGCCGATCGCCGTCAGCTGCGCCAGCCGCGGCGTGAGCAGCGAGAGCGGGGAATCGAAATTGGCACCGATGAACCCGTCGAATTCGGTGCGGTACAACCTGGTCAGCCACGTGCGCAGCCGCCGGTAGCCCGCCGCCTGCCCGGAACCGGCGAAGTCGGCGATCGCGTCGGCCATCCGGTCTGCGTCACTGTGCACATCGAGCGCGCTGCCGTCGGCGAACACGGCGCGGTAGGCGGGATCAACCGGCGAGAGCTCCAGCCGGTTGGACCTTGTCTCGCCGACGGCCGCGAAGGTCTCGTCGATGATGTCCGGCATCGTGAGCACCGTTGGCCCGGTGTCGATCCGGTACCCGTCGATGTCGAGGCGCCCGGCCCGCCCGCCCGGCCATGGCTCACGTTCCACCACGGTGACCGCGCGCCCCCGCCCGGCCAGGTGCAGCGCCGCGGACAGGCCGGCCAGGCCGGCGCCGACCACCACGACGTGATCGGTGCGTCCGTCGATGGTCCGCATGGTCAACGCGCTCCCGACTCGGTACCGGTCATACGGCGCGATCCGTACAAGCCGCCGCCATTTCGGCCAGCGCGATGCGAACGGGCTCCTCGATCGGCAGGTCCCCGAGGTGGGCGCGCGCGGACGCGACGCGGTCGCCGATCATCTCTTCGATCAGCCCCACGGCCCCGGTCCCGATGATCAGCGCCTTCCACCTGTCGATCGCGTCACGCCCGAGGGCTTCACGATTCGCCAGCTCGGTGAGTTCACGGCGGGTCGCGGGATCGGCCAGCTGGTGGGCGGCCACCACGACGCTGGTTGCCTTGCGCTCGAGCAGGTCTATCGCGCTGGCTTTACCCGTTACCGCGGGTGAACCGAAGACGCCGAGCACGTCGTCGCGGAGCTGAAACGCCTCGCCGACGGCGCGGCCGTAGCGGCCCAGTTGGCACAGCGTGTGAGCGCCGCAGCCGGCCATGGCCGCCCCGATCTCCAGGGGTCGGCGCACGGTGTAGTTGCCCGATTTGCGCCGTGCCACATCGAGAACGAATTCCAGCCCGGGCGCCTGCCGCGCGTCGTTGATCAGGTCGGCGAACTGTCCCACGGCGAGCTCGGTGCGCATCGCGTCGTAGCGCGGCCACGCCAATTGCAGCCGCCGGGGATCGATTCCGCTGTCCCGCAGCATTTGTTCGGCCCAGATCAGGCACAGATCTCCGAGCAGGATGGCCGCGGACTCGCCGAATCGCCGTGAGGCGCCGGGCAATCCGCGTTCCCGGTGCCACCGCCCGAATTGCCGGTGCGCCGACGGGCGGCCGCGCCGCACGTCGGAGCCGTCCATGACGTCGTCTTGCAGCAGCGCGAAGGCGTGCACCAACTCAAAGCTCGCCGCGGCCCGCAACGCCGCGGGGTCGGCCGGCGCGCCGCACAGCCACCCCAGGTACACGAACGTCGACCGCAGGCATTTACCGCCGGAGACGAAGTCGGCCAGGATGTCGCCGACCGCTTCGATGCCCGCCCCGTCCAGGTCGGCGGCGCGTCGCTGCGCGACGAACTCGGCGACCTCGACCAAAACCCTCCGCCGGACCTCCGACCGCCACTCGCCGAAGTCGTCACCGCCCGAGGAGCCCGTCACGGGCGGTGATGCGCCCGCGGGCGAAAACGACAAAGCTCCCATGGTGCCCAAGCGCTCCCTCCCGGACGGCTGGGAATGGCCGGGCCTGCGCTGGCCCGGCACACGCGGTCATACCCGCCGACGAGGCGGGCAAACCACGGCACGAGCCGCCAGGCCCCGCCCCGCGCCGCCCGGTGGGAGATACCACGTTGTTCAATAACTTAAACATTCACTTGATGAAGGTGATCCGTGTTTGCCGAGTCACGCTGGGCCCGAAACCGAGCACGGAGCCGAAACGCCAACCCGTGCGGTGTTTTAACCCCCATCGGGGTCACGACGCGGCGCTGCGGGGGACCCGGCTACGCGGCTGTCTCGGGCGGGCGAGTTCGGAGACGAAACGCCGTCGCGCCGCAAGGATGTCTTCGATGGTTTGAAAGGCCTCCGGTACCGAGTCGGTGGTCGCCAACCCGTTGTCGTGCACGATCCGCAGCAGCGGCCGGATCGCCTTGCCGGTGACCACGCTGCAGTGCACGCGGGCTTTACGGAGCTCGTCGTTGACGAACAGCAGCGCCCGAAAGCCCTCGACGCTGAGGAAGCGCAGTCGGCTCAAATCGAGGACCACCGGGGTCTTGAGCCGGGCGAAGCCGCGGATGGCTTCGGTGAGGTCTCTCGCATTCGCGGCATCGATCTCGCCGTCGACGCGCACCACCGTGGCGAGGCAGCGCGCATAGACGAACACGTGCGCCCTGGCGAATTGGGCCATGTGGCGGCCGCGTGTGGGATGTTGTTGGTCCGCCGAATCCGCGGAGTGAAGAGCAGCCATTGAAGCGCCTATCGATTGTGGTGAGAAGGGAGTGACCAGTGTTTGCACACCGCTCCCGCTAAAGACGCAGCTGTGAACTCAACCTGACAGCAGCCTAGCGTCCCCGCCGTCGCGCGGTAGCAAAGTTTCGTTTTCTGGACGGTGAGCAACGACGCCGATGAACCCGGTGGTGAATGCGTGTTTGGCGGCGTAACCGCGGGGTATACGCGGGCCACGTAACAAACGCGACGAATCCCTTGACGGACGGACGCGAGGGGTGGTGCGGCCCAATGGAAAAGCTCGGCCGCCGCTGGTGCCGGTTAGCGCTTGCGCCCGCTGCCATCATGATGTTTATCGGCGCACCGGGATGGGCTGGCGCCGACCCGGGGATCACGGTGTTTCCGGGAATGGAGATTCGTCAGGGCAACACGGTATGCATGCTCGGAATGGTCGAGCCGCGGCTGCGGGTCGCGCTGACCAGCGGGCAGTGCGACGGTGGGCAGTCGATGGTGACCGACCGTGACCGCAAGCCGATCGGCGATGTGGTCCTCGGCCGTAGGCAGGTCGACACGGACTCGGCTGCGGACACGTCGATGCTGCCGGTCGAATACGAAGTCATCGCTCTTGCAGGCAATGTCACGGCCTCGGACGTGTTGCCCACGGGCCGGCAGTTGCGGTCGACGCCCGGGCTGCGCGCGCAGCCGGGCCTGCCCGTGTGTCAGCTGCGCCGCTCGACCGGGCAGCGCTGCGGGCCGGTCGGCACGGTCACCAACGGCCGTTTCGCCATCCCCGACATGGTCGTGGACGGTCGCGACTTCGGCGGCCCGGTCTACGCGCTGACCGACGACAACAAGGCCGTCATCGTGGGGCTCTACGAGGGCATGTGGAGGGCCTCACCCCAGTTCGAGTCGTGGCAGGCGGTCATGGCGCAGGTCTACATCGACAGCCACTCCTACAGCGGGCAACAACAGCTGCCCGCTCTGCGCATGATCAACTGGCGCACCGCCGCTCGCGCTGTGGCGGCGCCGTAGCCGTCCCGTCGTCACCCAGGGACGTCGCGCGGCGTGTTTCCCCCGACACAGAACGGGAATCCGCCGCCGGTGAATGTTTTCGATCTTGTGGCGCTGCCCTTCCAGTGGGGCTCCGCGATCCGGGGCAAACGGATCTTTCATCCGAGCGGGGTGCTGGCGAGGGGCTTCATCGAACGCATCGCCCCGGCGGGTCAGGGCTTGCCGATCCCCTCGTCGGAGATCGTTGCCCGGGTATCCAAGGCCAGCGGCACACCGGGCGCGCTGCCCGACTTCGTCGGCCTGGCTTTCCGGTTGACGCCCCCGGAGCCGGCGGGAAAGCCGTGGGACATCTTGCTCGTGTCCGCCGGGTCGGGGGTGCTGTCCCGGGCGGTGGCGCTGCGGCCGACCGCGTCGTGGAACGGACAGACACTGACCACCCTGATGCCGTTGCACTATCAGAACCACAATTGGTGGCTGCGGGCCCGCACCCCGAGCGACATCGACGGCCTCGGCTTGTCGCTGGCCAACGTCCGCAACCGTCTCGAACGCGGCAATATCGAGATCGCGCTCGACCAAGCCTGCGGCAGAGGGCATTTCACCCCGGTGGGCCACTTGACGCTGACCGCGGTCGTCGACGACGAACAGCATCGCGACGTGTCGTTCGATCCCGTCGTCAACACCGCGCCGGGCCTGAGCCTGCACCCGCGGTGGCTCGCCGACCTGCGCGCCCGCGCGTATCGGCAGAGCCGTGACGGCAGGGATGCCGATGAGTAACCGGGCGTAGGAAAGGGGGTAGCCGGTGCCCAAGCGCATCGTGATCACCGGGGCCAGCGGCAACGTCGGCACCGCCTTACTGCGCCGGCTCACCGCCGACGACTCGGACTATGAGATCGTCGGAATCAGCCGGAGGCGACCGCCTTCGGACGACGTGTACCGGTCCGCCCACTGGCACGAGCTGGACCTGGCCGACCCGGGCGTGGAGCTCGAGCTGCTCAAGGTCTTCCGCGGGGCCGCGTGCGTGGTCCATCTGGCGTGGGGTTTCCAGCCCACACGCAACAGGCGTTATTTGGACGCGGTCGGGGTCAACGGCAGCGCGGCGGTATTGAGCGCGGCACACAACGCGAAAGTGCCGCACCTGCTGCACATGTCGTCGGTGGGGACCTACGCCGCCGGGCGATACGGGCAGAAGGTCGACGAGACCTTCTCGACCGCGGGCATACCATCCTCCGCGTACAGCAGGGCGAAATCCGCGGTGGAGCACATGCTCGACGGCTACGAGGGGCACAACCCCGACGGGGTCGGAATCACCCGGATGAGGCCCGGTTTCATCCTGCAGCGCGACGCCGCGTTGGGCCTGCGACGCTACACCCTGCCCGCCTACGTGGACCCGCGTTGGGTGCGCTGGTTGCCGCTGCTACCGCTGGACCGCTCGCTGAGCGTGTCCATCGTGCACGCCGACGACGTCGCCGACGCGTGCGTCAAGGCGATCGAGCGCCGCGCACTCGGGCCCTTCAACCTGGCCGCCGAACCGCCGGTCGGCCGCGATGACATCGCAAAGGCGTTGCGGGCACGCCCGATTCACGTGCCCTCCCCGCTACTGGGGCTGTTGGTGGCGGCGTCGTGGCGGGCCAGGTTGCAACCCCTCGATCGTGGCTGGCTGGACATGGCGTTTTCGTTGCCGCTGCTGGGCACCGACCGCGCGCGTAACGTTCTCGGATGGTCGCCGCGGTGGAGTTCCGAGGCTGCGCTGGCCGACCTGGTCGACGGGTTCTTGCATACCTGGGGAACCCAGAGCCCCGTCCTTCGTGCGCGTTCGTGCGCCGAGGCCATCAGCCGCGACCTTCACGAAGGCCCGCTCACCGTCCGCCGGGTGCCCTAACCGTTGACTGCCCGCGGCCCAACAGGTGACGCAGCGCCTGGGTCAGGTCGGGTTGACGGAACCGGTGCCCGGCCGCGACGAGCTTGCGGGGTGCCACCCGCTGGCTCGCGCAGGCCAGTTCGCGGGCGCCCTGCCCCCCGAGCAGGAGGCGAGGCCCCAGCGACGGCACCGGCAACACGGCCGGCCGATGCAGCACCGCCGCCAGGGTCGACGTGTACTCCGCGTTGCGGACGGGTTGCGGCGCAACGGCATTCACGGGCCCCGACAGCGCCGTGTCCCACAGCGCGCGGTGATACACATCGACCAGGTCGTCGATTCCGATCCAGGACAGCCATTGCCTGCCGTCGCCCAATCGCCCCCCGAGCCCGGCGGCAAACAGCGGACGCATCAGCCTCAGCGTGCCGCCGCGCGGTGACTGGACGATGCCGGTGCGCACCCGCACCACCCGCAGCCCCGCCTCCTGCGCGGGTGCGGTCGCCTCCTCCCAGTCGGCCACCACGTCGGCCAGGAATCCCTCCCCACGGTCGCTGTCCTCGCTCAGCGTGTCGTCGCCGCGGTCGTATCCGTAATAGCCGACCGATGACGCCGAGATCAGCACGGCGGGCCGGGGGTCGGTGCGGGCCAAGAGTTCGGCGAGGCGCCGGGTGGGCCCAATCCTGCTGTCCCGGATGGCATCCCGGTGCTTGTCGGTGAACCGTCCGGCGATGGAGGCGCCAGCCAGATGGATGACCGCGTCGACTCCGGCCAACAGCTGCGGGTCGGGATCCTCGGGGTCCCAACGCCGTTCGTCGGTGTCGCGTGCGTCGCGCCTGACCAGCAGGATGACCCGGTGCCCGCCGGTGCGCAGAAACGCCGTCAGCGCCGAACCGACCAGCCCCGACGATCCGGTGACGGCGATCGTCGATCGCTTCAGACCGTTCTCGGCGGCCAACCGGTGGGCAGCCAAGTCGTCGGCCAGCTGGCGGTGCCGGTAGTCGAACATGGGCCGCAACAGCGATCCCGGCACCGCGGTCTCGACCCGGTCGATCACCCGCGTGCGGTCATCGCCGATGTCTACGAACTCGTGGGTGTGGCGCCAGCGCAACGCCATTCGCGCCGGAAGCGTGGCCAGGCCGTCACCACCGAGGGCGTCGACGAACCGGCGCGGGGGATCGTAGCCGTCCGGCTGATGCACGGCGATCCAGCGCAGGCCGCCGGGCAGCGCCAGCGTCGCCCGCCCGTCCTCGAGCGAGGATGCCTCGGCGATGAGGCGCATCGGCTGCCACGGCGGCGAGAGGCGGTGGAAGGCACCCGGCCTGGCATGCCAATCGAAGACGTCCGTGATCGGCGCGTGCACCACGCTCGAATAGTCCAGGCCCATGCCTGAAACGTTAGAAAGCTCGCTACCGGTCCGGCAAGGCGTGTTCGACGATGGGGAGTCGCGCCTGCGGCTGCCGCTCGCCGCGCTTGGCCGACAGATAGACCTGCGCGGTCTTGTCGGCCACCGTATGCCAATCGAAGTCGGACGTGAGGCGTTCGCGGGCGGCCCGGGCGCGTTGTTGCGCGGCGCGCGGATCGTCGAGGACGGTGCGAATCGCCGCGGCCAGCCGGGTCACGTCCCGGGGCGGGCACGATACGCCGGTCCGACCGTCGATCACCGCCTCGCCCAGCCCGCCGATGTTCGACGTCA
Source organism: Mycobacterium sp. 3-98 (assembly GCF_035918355.1). Classification (NCBI taxonomy): domain Bacteria; kingdom Bacillati; phylum Actinomycetota; class Actinomycetes; order Mycobacteriales; family Mycobacteriaceae; genus Mycobacterium; species Mycobacterium sp. 3-98. Next base: position 1,953,004 of record NZ_CP142360.1, read on the forward strand.
CCAGGGGAGTGCCGGCCGCGGCCGCCTCGAGCGCCACGATGCCGAACGGCTCGTAGTGGCTGGGCAACACCGCGGCGTCGGCGCGATGCAGTACGGCCAACAGCTCCGCGTGCTCGAGGTGCCCGACGAACCGAATCGCCTTGAACACCCGGTGTTTACGGGCTTGCTCGATGAGCCAGCCCTGCTGGGTGCCCTCGCCGGCGATGGTCAGCGTGGTGCCCGGGTGGGTGCGCCTGACCCGCGGGAGCGCGGCGATGACGTCGTGCACCCCCTTCTCGTACTCCAGCCGCCCCAGGTAAAGCAGTTCGGCCGGCCCCGTGCGCGGCCGCCGCGCCGCGAACGGCCACCGCGCCGTCTCGATGCCGTTGCAGATCACGGTGATCTCGGCCAGCCCCGGACCGAACAGTTCGGTGATCTCGTCGGCCATCGACCCCGAACAGGTGATCAGCGAATCGGATTCGCGCACCAGCCAGGACTCGACCGCGTGCACCTGACGGCTGAGCGCGCCGCTGACCCAGCCGGAATGCCGACCGGCCTCGGTCGCGTGGATCGTGGAAACCATTGGCACGTCATAGAATTGGGCCAGCGCGATCGCCGGATGGGCCACCAGCCAGTCGTGGGCGTGCACGACGTCGGGCCGCCACGCGTGGCTGCTGCCGGGTTTCTTCAGGCTCAGCCCGGCGCGGACCATGGAATGCCCCATCGCGAGCGTCCAGGCCATCATGTCGGTGCCGAAGGTGAACTCGTGCGGATCCTGCGCGGCCGCGATCACCCGAACACCCTCGCTGATCTGGTCGGACGACGGATGGCTGCGGGGATCGGTCCCGGTGGGTCGGCGTGACAGCACCACGACGTCGTGACCTGCGGCCGCCAGCGCGGTGGACAGGTGGTGGACGTGCCGGCCGAGCCCGCCGACGACCACCGGCGGGTACTCCCACGACACCATCAGGATCTTCACTTCGTGGTCCACCTCATCGGGGCAACCTGCGGGCGTCGAGGGCGCCGAAGAGTCCGTCCGCGCGGTTCCACCCCTCCGCCAGGCGCTGCGCGGTGTCGCGCCGCCCGGACGCCAGCGCCCCCGCGATCTCACGGGTGGCGTGCGCGTGCAGGTGGGCGCGGTAGCGGGCGTAGTCGGCGGCCGAATCCTTGCTCACCATGAACGGCCAGTCGCTGGAGACCGTCAGCAAGGTTTCGCGCAGGATCTGGTCGGCGACGTGGTCGCGGGGGATGGGCCCGTCCAGCGTCGCGGTTTGGGACAGCGCCTTGTCGACGGTGCTCAGCGCGGTGTCGACCACTTCGTTGTTGAGCTGCACCAGGTCGGCGACCTGGTCGCCGGCCCACACCTGCCAGTCCTTGCCCGAACCCCACGAGCTGGGCGGCAGGGCCACCGGGCTACCGACGAAGCCGTCGGCGATCGCGTCGGTCAGGGTGCCCACCCGCACGCCGGCCTCGGGCAGGGCGCGCAGCACCCGCTCCAACCAGGTCGGGCCCTCGTACCACCAGTGGCCGAACAGCTCGGTGTCGAAGGCGGCGATCACATGCGCGGGCCGCCCGATGCGCGCGGACTCGCTCGTCAGGCGGTTGCGGACCGTCTCGACGAAGTCGGCGACGTGAATGTCGACGGCGTGGTCGGCCCGCTCGGGGTCGTAGGGCGCCTTGCCTTCCGAGGGCACGTTGCGGCCGGTGACCCTGGCCGGCTTGAGCCCGGTGAGGTGGTCATAGGTGTGGAAATCGCGATAGGCGGCGTGCCCGGGGTAGCCGGACTTCGGCGACCACACCCGGTAGCTGACCTGCAGGTCGCGCCCGAACGCCACCACGTCGGTGTCGCCGACGGGCCGGCCCAGCGCAGTGTCGCCGTGCAGTGACGGGCCGTCGACCATGAAGTGCGTGACCCCGGCGGCGGCGTAGTCGTGTTCGAGCCCGGGCGCGTACGCGCATTCGGGCGCCCAGATGCCGGTGGGGGTGTGCGCCAGCCGCTGCCCGGCGTCGGCCAGCCCCTCGCGCAGGGCGAACTCGCGCAGGCGGGGGGCGAGCAGCGGTTGGAACGGGTGGGCCAGCGGCCCGCCGAGCAGCTCCACCGTGCCGGCGTCGAGCAACCCGCGCAGCGGCGCGCTGCCGCCGTGCCGCCATAGGGTGGCGAAGTCCTCAAGGGCGTTCTCGGCCTCCGCCTCCTCGCGAATCCCCAAGGCGCGCAACGCCTCCGGCGTGCACGACTGATAGCCGGCCGACTTCGATCGGGGAATCGACCGCACACTGGCCGCCTCGGCTGCGCGCAGCCGCCAGTTCGCCAGCCAATGATGCATGCCGCCAAGGCAATACGGGTCGTCGAGTTGCGCGTTCACCACCGGCGTGACGCCGAGCGTGATCAGTCCCTGGCGGTCCTCGCCGGCCAGCGTGTTCAGCACGCGCATCAGCGGCAGGTAGGCCGCCGCCCAGGATTGATACAGCCATTCCTCACCGACCGGCCAGCGGCCGTGGTGGGCCAGCCACGGAAGATGGGTGTGCAAAACCAGGGTGAACAGGCCGGGGACCCGGTCTGGCGTCGAGTTCACGGCGCTACCGCGATTGCGATCAGGTCGAGGCTGTCGTCGATGTGCCGGCCGGTCGCCGCGCCGGATCCGCTTTCTACGAGTTCGAAGTCGTCGGTGGTGACCGCGGCGACGTCCGCCGCCAGGTCGGGTGGCCACGGGGCGTCGGTTACCGCGCGCGCGATCTGCGCGTCGATGATCGAACCGCCGTGCCGGGCGTCCATCTCCTGCAGCCGCGGACCGTGGAACAGGCCGCTGATCGACACGTCCGAAAAACCGCCGGCGATGAGCAGCTCAGCCATCTCGTCGGCGTTGAGTTCGCGGGTGTGGAACGGGTTGATCGGGGTGTCGCGCCCGGGCGAGAAGGTGATCCGGTTGGGCGTCGACATCATCAGCAGCCCCGACGGTCGCAGCACCCGCGCGCACTCGGCGACGAATTGTGTTTGGTCCCACAGATGCTCGATGACCTGGAAGTTGACCACAATGTCCACCGACGAATCGGGCAGCGGGAGCCGCGCGAGGTTGGCCTGCATGACGTCCACCCGGGGGTAGCGGGCGCGGACGTGGGCCACGGCGGACTCGTCGTAGTCCACCGCGATGACGCGGCGAGCGACGCCGGCGATCAGGTCGGCGCCGTATCCCTCGCCGCAGCCCGCCTCGAGCACCTCGCGGCCCACGCAGCGCTCGGCAAGCCGCTGGTAGACCACCTCGTGGCGCCGAAACCAGTAGTTTTCGATGTCCAAACCCGGGATGGTGCGCTCGCCCGTCAGCATCATCACCGCGTCGCCCACCGACGCGGTGACGCCGGGGGTGTGCGGGGGGAGGTCAGGTACCGGTGCGCTCATTGCATAGGCAGGCTAACGCGAAGTGTCGGATTCGCGAACCACACAAGTGGGTAACCCCGCGCGCGCAGGGGGAGGCGGGCCGCAAGAACCTGCAGCACTACCAGCTATGGTGTGAAGGCATACCGCACAAAGTTACCGGGTAGTAACACGGCTGTGCGTTGCGAAAAACGCGTACCGAGGTCTCGCAGTCGAGCGCTGCGGACCCCTTCGAGGAGGACGAACCACACTCATGACGAACATCGTGGTCCTGATTAAGCAGGTCCCAGACACTTGGTCAGAGCGCAAGCTGACAGACGGCGATTACACGCTGGACCGCGAGGCCGCCGACGCGGTGCTGGACGAGATCAACGAGCGCGCGGTAGAAGAGGCCCTGCAGATCCGGGAGAAGGAAGCCGCCGACGGCGTCGAGGGGTCGGTGACCGTGCTGACCGCGGGTCCCGAGCGCGCCACCGAAGCGATCCGCAAGGCCCTGTCGATGGGCGCCGACAAGGCCGTCCACCTCAAGGACGACGGCCTGCACGGCTCCGACGTGGTGCAGACCGGGTGGGCGCTGGCCCGCGCGCTGGGCACCATCGAGGGCACCGAGCTGGTGATCGCCGGTAACGAGGCCACCGACGGCACCGGCGGGGCGGTCCCGGCCATCATCGCCGAGTACCTGGGCCTGCCGCAGCTCACCCACGTGCGCAAGCTCTCCCTCGAGGGCGACAAGGTGACCGGCGAGCGCGAGACCGACGACGGCGTCTTCAACCTCGAGGCCACGCTGCCCGCGGTCGTCAGCGTCACCGAGAAGATCAACGAGCCGCGCTTCCCGTCGTTCAAGGGCATCATGGCCGCCAAGAAGAAAGAGGTCACGGTGCTGACCTTGGCCGAGATCGGGGTCGAAAGCGACGAGGTCGGGCTGGCCAACGCCGGATCCACCGTGCTGTCGTCGACGCCGAAGCCGCCGAAGACCGCGGGTGAGAAGGTCACCGACGAGGGCGAGGGCGGCAACCAGGTCGCCCAGTACCTGGTCGCCCAGAAGATCATCTAATTCGAGCACCCCATCGAAGACCATTCCTGAGACGAGAAGAGCGATATAACCATGGCTGAAGTATTGGTGCTCGTGGAGCACGCCGAAGGTGCGCTGAAGAAGGTCACCTCCGAATTGATCACCGCCGCCCGCGCGCTGGGCGAGCCCTCCGCCGTCGTGGTCGGGGCGCCGGGGACGGCCGCCCCGCTGGCCGACGGGCTGAAGGAGGCCGGCGCCGCCAAGATCTACGTCGCCGAGTCCGACGACGTGGACAAGTACCTGATCACCCCGGTGGTCGACGTGCTTGCCGCGCTGGCCGAGTCGAACGCGCCCGCGGCCGTGCTGCTGGCCGCCAACGCCGACGGCAAGGAAATCGCCGGCCGGCTCGCGGCCCGGATCGGTTCCGGTCTGCTGGTCGACGTGGTCGAGGTCAAGGAGGGCCCCAAGGCCATCCACTCGATCTTCGGTGGCGCGTTCACCGTCGAGGCCCAGGCCAACGGCGACACCCCGGTGATCACCCTGCGCGCCGGCGCCGTCGACGCCGAGCCGTCCGCCGGAGCCGGCGAGCAGGTCACCGTCGAGGTCCCGGCCCCCGCCGAGAACGCCACCAAGATCACCGCCCGCGAGCCCGCGGTCGCCGGTGACCGCCCCGAGCTGTCCGAGGCCACCATCGTGGTCTCCGGCGGTCGCGGCGTGGGCAGCGCGGAGAACTTCAGCGTGGTCGAGGCCCTGGCCGACTCGCTCGGCGCGGCCGTCGGCGCGTCTCGTGCCGCCGTCGACTCCGGCTACTACCCGGGCCAGTTCCAGGTGGGCCAGACGGGTAAGACGGTCTCGCCGCAGCTCTACATCGCGCTGGGCATCTCCGGTGCGATCCAGCACCGCGCCGGGATGCAGACGTCCAAGACCATCGTCGCGGTCAACAAGGACGAAGAGGCACCCATCTTCGAGATCGCCGACTACGGCGTGGTGGGCGACCTGTTCAAGGTCGCCCCGCAGCTGACCGACGCGATCAAGGCACGCAAGGGCTGAGCTTCTCGGCCTCGAAGAGCCCCCGGCGCCGCGGCGCCGGGGGCTTTCTTGTGTGCCACGCCCGTCCGGTGCGTCACACCGGCCCCACCAGTCCCCGGCCCAGGGGGATGTGCCGTTGTGCCCACCTCCGAGCGACAACCGCAACGGCGGCCGTCGTTGTCGCTCGGAGGTGGGCACAAAGCTCCTCCCGCCTTCCAGTGATCCGAGTGACGGATGGGACGACGGCGCCCCCGCGTCGTCGGTTGGCTCGGTCTCATTTCGTCATCTGACGTGCACCGACACGTCACAGCGCCGATGCCGACCCGCTCACCGGCTACGCCACGTTGTGTCTCATGAGCATCGCTTCTGTCCTCATCCCCGCCGACAAGCTCAGCGGCGCGTCGACCACGCCGCGCTACTCGCTGTTGCTGTCCACCGATCCCGGCCTGATCGAAGCGGCGCAGCGACTCCGGTATGACGTCTTCACCAGCACCCCCGGCTTCGCCCTGCCGCCGGACGGCGGGCACGGATCGGACCGGCGCGACGAGGACCGCTTCGACGAGTTCTGCGACCACCTGCTGGTCCGGGACGACAACACCGGTGAGCTGGTGGGCTGCTACCGCATGCTGGCGCCGGCGGGCGCCATCGCGGCCGGCGGGCTCTACACCGCCACGGAATTCGACATCCGCGCGTTCGACCCGCTGCGGCCGTCCCTGGTCGAGATGGGGCGCGCCGTGGTGCGCGACGGGCACCGCAACGGCGGCGTGGTGCTGCTGATGTGGGCGGGCATCCTGGCTTACCTCGACCGCTACGGCTACGACCACGTCACCGGGTGCGTGTCGGTGCCCATCGGCGACGAGGCCGACGATCAACCGCCGGGCAGCCGGCTGCGCGGCGTCCGCGACGTCATCCTGGCCCGTCACGGCGCGCCCGCGCACCACCGGGTGCGGCCACACCGCCCCGTCGTCGTCGACGGGACCGCGCTCGACGACATCCCGGCGCCCGCGCGGCCCTCGGTTCCGGCGCTGCTGCGCGGCTACCTGCGGCTGGGCGCGCGGGTGTGCGGGGAGCCCGCGCACGACCCGGATTTCGGTGTCGGTGACTTCTGCGTGCTGCTGGGCAAACAGCACGCCGACACCCGATACCTGAAACGCCTCCGCTCGGTGTCGGCCGCCGCGGAGATGGCGGGGAAATGACCGGCATCGCGCACTCCTGGCTACCGCGCGCCTCGTGCGGCGCCGGCTGCGTGCGCCCCGGCGACGCGGTCGCCTGCCCGCCGCCGCTGGTGGCGCTGCGGGTCACGCTTCGCCTGCTGCTGGCGCTGCTGCTCGCGCCGGGGCTGCCGCTGCTGGCCCTGCCACTGCCGGGCCGCACCCGCGTGCAGCGCATCTATTGCCGGCTGGTGCTGCGCTGCTTCGGTGTCCGGATTGCGGTGTCGGGCAACCCGATTCGCAACCTGCGCGGTGTGCTGGTGGTCAGCCCGCACATGTCGTGGCTCGACGTCTTCGCGATCGGCTCGGTGTTGCCCGGGTCGTTCGTCGCCCGTGCCGACATGTTCAGCGGGCCGGCGACCGCGATCGTGGCCCGCGTCTGCAAGGTCATCCCGATCGAGCGGTCCAGTTTGCGGCGGCTGCCCGGCGTGGTGGACGCCGTCGCCCACCGGCTGCGCGCCGGGCAGACGGTGGTGGCGTTTCCGGAGGGCACCACGTGGTGTGGTCGCGACTGCGGGGCGTTCTATCCGGCCATGTTCCAGGCCGCGATCGATGCCGGACGGCCGGTGCAGCCCCTGCGGCTGACCTACCACCACATCGATGGCGGCCTCTCGACGGTGCCGGCCTTCGTCGGCGACGAGACCCTGCTGGGCTCGATCCGCCGGCTGCTCGCGCAGCGCCGCACGCTGGCGCGGGTGCACGTCGAGTCGCTGCAGCTCCCGGGGACCGATCGGCGTGCCCTGGCCGGCCGCTGCCAGTCGGCGGTGGGCGCCGGAACGGCCCGGGGCGCTGGTCACGGGCGCGTGCTGGTGGCCTGAGCCCACCGGTGGGCCGGTATCGTGGGTCGCGTCATGGTCTATTTGGATCACGCCGCCACCACCCCGATGCACCCCGCCGCCGTCGAGGCGATGACGGCTGTGCTGGGCACGGTGGGCAACGCCTCCTCGCTGCACACCAGCGGCCGGGCGGCGCGGCGCCGCATCGAGGAATCCCGAGAACTGATTGCCGACAAGCTGGGGGCGCGTCCCTCGGAGGTGATCTTCACCGCCGGCGGCACCGAGAGCGACAACCTGGCCGTCAAGGGCATCTACTGGGCCCGGCGCGACGCCGAGCCGCGGCACCGGCGCATCGTCACCAGCGAGGTCGAACACCACGCCGTGCTGGACTCGGTCAATTGGCTCGTCGAGCACGAGGGAGCCGAAGTGACGTGGTTGCCGACCGCGCCCGACGGCTCGGTGTCGGCGGCGGCGCTGCGCGAGGTGCTCACCCACCACGACGATGTCGCGCTGGTCTCGGTCATGTGGGCCAACAACGAGGTCGGCACCGTGCTGCCCGTCGCCGAACTCGCCGCCGTCGCAGCCGAATTCGGGGTGCCGATGCACAGCGATGCCATTCAGGCGGTGGGGCAGTTGCCGGTGGACTTCGCCGCCAGCGGGCTGTCGGCGATGAGCGTGACCGCGCACAAGTTCGGGGGCCCCGCGGCCGTGGGTGCGCTGCTGTTGCGCCGCGACGTCGCGTGCGTGCCGCTCGCACACGGCGGCGGCCAGGAGCGCGACATCCGTTCGGGGACGGCCGATGTCGCCGGTGCGGTCGGAATGGCCGCGGCGGCCCGGATCTCGATCGACGGGCTCGAGGTCAACAGCGCCCGGCTGCGGGCGCTGCGGGACCGGCTGGTCGACGGGGTGCTCGGCGGCATCGAGGACGTCAGCCTCAACGGTGCCCGCGACCCGCTGCGCCTTCCCGGCAACGCGCACTTCACGTTCCGCGGTTGCGAGGGCGATGCGCTGTTGATGCTCCTGGACGCCAACGGAATCGAGTGCTCGACCGGTTCGGCGTGCACCGCCGGTGTCGCGCAGCCCTCGCACGTGCTGATGGCCATGGGAGCCGACCCGACCAGCGCCCGCGGGTCGCTGCGACTCTCATTGGGGCACACCAGTGTTGACGCCGACGTCGATGCGGTGCTGCGGGTGCTGCCCGGGGCGGTGGAGCGGGCGCGTCGGGCGGCCCTGGCCGCGGCGGGGGCGTCCTAAGTGAAGGTGCTTGCAGCCATGAGCGGTGGCGTCGACTCGTCGGTCGCCGCGGCCCGGATGGTCGACGCCGGACACGACGTGGTGGGCGTGCACCTGGCGCTGTCGTCCTCGCCCGGCACGCTGCGCAGCGGCTCGCGCGGCTGCTGCTCGAAAGAGGACGCCTCGGACGCGCGGCGGGTCGCCGACGTGCTCGGAATACCGTTCTACGTCTGGGATTTCGCGGAAAAGTTCCAGGCGGACGTCATCGACGAATTCGTGTCGTCCTATGCGCGCGGCGAGACGCCCAACCCGTGCGTGGTGTGCAATCAGAAGATCAAGTTCTCGGCCCTGTCGGCGAGAGCCGTTGCGCTCGGGTTCGACACGGTGGCCACCGGCCACTACGCCCGGCTTTCCGGCGGTCGGCTGCGCCGCGCCGTGGACCACGACAAGGACCAGTCCTACGTGCTGGCCGTGCTGAGCGCCGAGCAGCTGCGCCACGCCGCGTTCCCGATCGGCGACACCCCCAAGTCACAGATCCGCGCCGAAGCCGCCCGCCGCGGCCTGGCCGTCGCCGAAAAGCCGGACAGTCACGACATCTGCTTCATCCCGTCGGGCGACACCCGAGCCTTTTTGGGCTCACGCATCGGGGTTCGCCGCGGTGCCGTGGTCAATGCGGACGGGACGGTGCTCGCCGAGCACGACGGCGTGCACGGCTTCACCATCGGGCAACGCAAGGGTCTCGGCATCGCCGGGCCCGGCCCCGACGGTCGCCCGCGCTACGTGACCGCGATCGACGCCGAGACCGCGACCGTGCGGGTGGGGGACGTGGCCGAACTCGAAGTGCGCGAATTGACCGGGCGGGCACCGGTATTCACCTCGGGTGTGACGCCGTCGGGGCCGATCGAGTGCGCGGTTCAGGTGCGCGCGCACGGTGAGACGGCCGACGCCGTGGCCGAACTCGTCGGCGGCGAACTCGTCGTGCGGTTGCGCGTCCCGCTGCGCGGTGTCGCGCCGGGCCAGACGCTGGTGCTGTACCGGCCCGACCCCGACGGGGACGAGGTGATCGGCAGCGCCGTCATCGCCGCGACGTCGCGCTGATCGCGAACTAGCGCGGCACGTTCGCGGCGATGTTCGTCATCACGATGTCGGACACCGATTGCGCGAAGCCGCAGAACGTGACCTCCAGCATGGCCACCGACAGGATCCGGTAGTCGCGGCCGCAACCGCCGGGCCGCAGGTGCAGCGAGGTGCCGTCGGCGTTCCACTCGCCGACGTAGAGCTGCCCACCCGAGCCGTTCGCGCAGTCCCCGACGGTGCCCACCAGGGCGTTGAAGGCGGTCCGCGCGATCTCGGCGTCGCGATAGGCCGCCGCGCCCTCCGAGATCAACGCGCCGTCGGGCGGGTCCTGAAAGGTCGTCTTGTGAAACGCCTCGAGGTCGGTCCCGAAGGTCGCGGTCTCGTCGTAGATGAACCGGCACTCCCGCGGCGCGGTCTGGGCCAGCGCGTCGATGTTCACCGGGCTGGTGCCGTCCATCGAGGGAATGATGGTCAGGTGCTCACCGGCGCCGGTGATCGCACGCATCCGCGACTGGTCCAGCAGGATCGTGTCGACGTTGATGCCCTGCACCACCCTGCGGTTGGTGTCGGGACCCGCGAGCGCCGCGCCGTCCACCACCCGGGTGCACGACACCGCCATCAGCACCGCCCCGCACCACAGCGGCAGCCTCGCCCACTTCGTCCTCTGCGACACCGTTTTTGCACCCCTCTGCGGTTGAACCTACCCGCGGGGACCCTCGGCACACAGCCCCTGCCGACCGGCGGCCCGGGCGACGTCGAATACGGTTGGCCGGTGAGTGTTTTCGCGGGGCCCAGTGGCGTCGGTTCCTGGCCGGGCATCGCGGCGCGGGAGGCCGCCGCCGTGATCGTCGGCGAATTGGCAGGGGCGCTGCCGCACATCGTCGAACTGCCCGCCCGCGGGGTGGGCGCCGACCTGCTGGGCCGGGCCGGGGCGCTGCTGGTCGACGTCGCCATCGACACGGTGCCGCGCGGGTACCGCCTCGTCGCCCGTCCGGGCGCGGTCAGCCGCCGCGCCATCAGCCTCCTCGACGAGGACATGGACGCGCTGGAAGAGGCCTGGGAGGCCGCCGGCCTGCGCAATGACGGCCGCGTGGTCAAGGTGCAGGCGCCGGGCCCCATCACGCTGGCCGCCGAGATCGAGCTGGCCAACGGGCACCGGGCGATCACCGACCCCGGCGCGCTGCGCGACCTCACGTCGTCGCTGGCCGAAGGCGTCGCCGCGCATCGTGCTCAGCTGTCGCGGCGCCTCGAGACGCCGGTGGTCGTCCAGTTCGACGAGCCGTCGCTGCCAAAAGCGTTGGGGGGCGCGTTGAGCGGGGTGACGGCGCTCAGTCCGGTCGCGCCGCTCGACGAGGCTGTGGCCGGCGGCCTGCTCGACGCCTGCGCCGAGACGGTGGGCGGCGAGGTGGCGCTGCACTGCTGTGCACCCGGCGTGCCCTGGGACCTGTTGCAGCGCAGCGCATTCAGCGCGGTCTCGGTCGATCCGGGCGCCTTGAGCGCGGCGGATCTCGACGGCATCGCCGCGTTCGTCGAGTCCGACCGCGCCGTCGTGCTGGGCGTCGTCCCCGCTAGCGCCCCGGCGCGGCGGCTGTCGGCGGAGGAGGTCGCCGGTGGTGTGGTCGCGGTGACCGATCGCCTCGGCTTCGCCCGCTCGGCGCTGCGCGAACGCATCGGCGTCACCCCGGCCTGTGGTCTGGCCGGCGCCACCCCCGCGTGGGCCCGCACCGCGATCGAGCTCGCCCGCAAGGCCGCCCAGATGTTCGCCGAGGATCCCGACGCCATCAAATAGGCAACCGAGGGGTTGCGTTTCATACCGCGCCGTGCTGAACTAATAGGCAACCAGGAGGTTGCATATGAAGATCGAGAAGCAGGTGGTGCTGCGCGCGCCGCTGGAGCGGGTGTGGCGGGCCATCAGCGACGCCGAGGAGTTCGGCCGCTGGTTCGGGGTGCGCTTCGACGGGCCGTTCGTCGCCGGGACATCGGTGACCGCGGCGATCAGCCCGACCACCGTCGACGGCGAGGTCGCCAAGCGCCAACAGTCGCACGCGGGCGTGACGAGCACCTGGCAGATCGTCGCCGTCGAGCCGCGGCGGCGGTTCGCCTACCGCTGGCATCCCTTTGCCATCGACCCGGAGGTCGACTATGAGGGCGAGCCGACCACGCTGGTCGAGTTCACCCTCGCCGAGCAGTCCGACGGGGTGCTGCTGACCATCACCGAATCCGGTTTCGAGGCCATTCCGGAGGCCCGCCGCGGCGCGTCGTTCGAGGCGAACGGCGAAGGCTGGGCGATCCAGACCACGCTGGTGCGCAAGTACATCGAGGGCGTCCGGGTATGAGCGGACGAGTCGCCGTCGGCGCCCCGATCTTCGGTGCGCTCGGTGACCCGAACCGGCTGCGCATCATCGTGCGGCTCTGCGATCAGGGCCCGAGCTCGACGTCGCAGGTCACCAGCGTCGTCCCGGTCACCCGGCAGGCGGCGAGCAAGCACCTGCAGCTGTTGGAGTCGGTCGGGCTGGTCACCAGCAGCCGGCGGGGGCGCGAGCGCGTGTGGACGGTGCAGACCGGGCCGTTGGCGTCGGCCAGCGACTACCTCGACCAGTTGTCCCGCCGGTGGGATGCGGCCCTGGATCGGTTGCGGTCCTTCGTGGAAGACGGAGTGGAGGATTGAGTCGAGCGCGCCGGGTTTTGCGTCGGTGTCCTCGGATAGCCTGCCAAGGTGAGCTCAGCAGAAGCTGATTCGGTAGCGCCCGAGGTCCGGCGGCAGTGGCAGGACCTGGCCGAAGCGGTCCGGGAACACCAGTTCCGCTACTACATCAAGGACGCGCCGATCATCTCGGACGCCGAATTCGACTCGATGTTCAACGAGCTCCTCGCGCTGGAGGAGCGCCACCCGGAGCTGCGGGTCGCCGATTCGCCGACCCAGCTGGTCGGCGGCGCGGGCTTCGCCACCGACTTCGCCGAGGCGCAGCACCTGGAACGCATGCTGAGCCTCGACGACGTCTTCGACCGCGACGAGCTGGTGGCCTGGAGCAACCGCGTCGAGAACGAGGTCGGCAAGGAACCGCATTACCTGTGCGAACTCAAGATCGACGGGGTCGCGCTCTCACTGGTGTACCGCGACGGCCGGCTGGAACGCGCCGCGACCCGCGGGGACGGCCGCGTCGGTGAGGACGTGACGCTCAACGCGCGCACCATCGACGACGTGCCCGAGCGGCTGTCCGCCGGCAAGGACTTCCCGGCGCCGTCGCTGCTGGAGGTGCGCGGCGAGGTGTTCTTCCTGCTCGCCGATTTCGAGGCGCTCAACGCCAGCCTGGTCGAGGACGGCAAGGCCCCGTTCGCCAACCCGCGCAACAGCGCCGCCGGGTCGCTGCGCCAGAAGAACCCGGCCGTCACCGCCCGGCGCAAGCTGCGGATGATCTGCCACGGCATCGGCCGCACCGAAGGGTTCGCCCCGAAGACCCAGCACGAGGCCTACGCCGCGCTGAAGGCCTGGGGGCTGCCGGTGGCCGAACAGACGGCACGCGTGCGCGGCCTCGCCGCGGTCGAGGAGCGGATCGGCTACTGGGGAGAGCATCGCTACGACCTCGAGCACGAGATCGACGGCGTGGTGGTCAAAGTCGACGACGTCGCGTTGCAGCGCAGGCTCGGCACCACGTCGCGCGCGCCGCGCTGGGCCGTCGCCTACAAGTACCCGCCCCAGGAGGCGCAGACCAAGCTTCTTGACATCCGCGTCAACGTCGGGCGCACCGGGCGCGTCACGCCTTTTGCCTTCATGACGCCGGTGAAGGTGGCCGGGTCCACCGTCGGGCTGGCCACCCTGCACAACGCCGCCGAGGTCAAGCGCAAGGGCGTGCTGATCGGCGACACCGTGATGATCCGTAAAGCCGGCGACGTCATCCCGGAGGTGCTGGGCCCCGTCGTCGACCTGCGCGACGGCTCCGAACGCGAATTCGTCATGCCCACAACGTGTCCCGAGTGCGACACCCCGCTGGCACCGGCCAAGGAGGGCGACGCCGACATCCGCTGCCCCAATGCCCGGTCCTGTCCGGCGCAACTGCGGGAGCGGGTGTTCCACGTCGCCGGTCGCGGGGCGTTCGACATCGAGGGGCTCGGCTACGAGGCCGCCATCGCGCTGCTCAAGGCCGAAGTGATCGCCGACGAGGGCGACCTGTTCACGCTGACCGAGGACGACCTGTTGCGCACCGAGCTCTTCCGGACCAAGGCGGGCACCTTGTCCGCCAACGGCAGACGGCTGCTCGACAACCTGGACAAGGCCAAAAAGGTTGCGCTGTGGCGGGTTTTGGTGGCGTTGTCCATCCGCCACGTCGGGCCGACGGCGGCGCGCGCCCTGGCGACCGAGTTCGGCGACCTGGACGCCATCGTGTCGGCCTCGACCGAGCGGCTCGCGGCGGTCGAGGGTGTGGGCCCGACGATCGCCGCCGCGCTCACCGAATGGTTCACCGTCGACTGGCACCGCGCGATCGTCGACAAGTGGCGCGCCGCCGGCGTGCGGATGGCCGACGAGCGCGACACCAGCGTGCCGCGCACCCTGGAGGGCCTGACGGTGGTGGTCACCGGGTCCCTCGCCGGCTTTTCGCGCGACGACGCCAAGGAGGCGATCCTGGCGCGCGGGGGCAAGGCCGCCGGGTCGGTGTCGAAGAAGACCGACTACGTCGTGGCCGGGGATTCGCCGGGGTCGAAGTACGACAAGGCCGTCGAGCTGGGGGTGCCCGTCCTCGACGAGGACGGCTTCCGGCGGCTGCTGGCCGACGGTCCGCAAAAAACACCGGCGGAATAACCGATGAGCGGCCGGTACGGCGATTCCACCCGCAGCCTCAAAGCCGTGAATTCCCAAGCGGTTTCGGGCCAGCCCGTCGCGCCGCAGCCGGTGCTCGCCGCCACGTATCACCTTTCGGCCGACGAAACCCTGGACAGCTACGGCCGCGGCTCCAACCCGACGTGGCGGCAACTGGAATCGGCGCTCGCCGAGCTGGAGGGGGCGGCGGGTGCGGTGGTGTTCGGCTCGGGGATGGCGGCCGTCAGCGCGGTGTTGCGGGCCTGGGCGCCGCCCGGGGCGACGGTGGTGGTGCCGGCCGACGGCTACTACCAGGTGCGCCGTCACGCCGCCGAGGACCTGGCGCTTGCGGGGGTCACGGTCGTCGCGGCGTCGAGCTCGCAGATCTATGACGCCGCCGCGCAAGCCGACGTGGTGCTCGCCGAGACCCCCACCAATCCGGCGCTCGACGTGGTCGACCTGCACCGGCTGGCCACCATCTGCCACGGCCGCGGCGCACGCCTGGTCGTCGACAACACCGCCGCCACGCCGCTGGGTCAGCAGCCGCTGTCGCTGGGCGCCGACGCGGTGGTGGCCAGCGCCACCAAGGCCCTGTCCGGTCACAGCGACCTGCTGGCCGGCTATGTCGCAACCAGTCAGCCCGAGTTACTCGCCGCCGCCGAGCGCCAACGCCTGCTCGCCGGCGCGGTCCTGGGCGGGTTCGAGGCGTGGCTTCTGTTGCGCAGCCTGGAAACTGCCGGACTGCGATTCGAGCGCCAATGCCAGAACGCCCGGGCGGTGGCGACGATGCTGGCCGGCCACCCGGCGGTGCGGGCCGTGCGCTACCCGGGGTTGGCGCAGGATCCGGCGCATCCCGTCGCCATGGCGCAGATGCGCCGATTCGGCGGCCTGCTCTCGGTCGAACTGGCCGACGCCGCGGCGGTGCACGCCCTCGTCGACGCCAGCGAGCTGCTGATCGCCGCCACCAGCTTCGGGGGCCTGCACACGTCGGTGGATCGGCGGGCCCGCTGGGGCGACCCGGTCGCCGACGGGTTCGCGCGCATCTCGCTGGGCATCGAGGACACCGACGACCTTGTCGCCGACATCGAACGCGCGCTCATGACCTCCCGATAACGACATATACATGCCGCACCGCCCGGGCGGCTCTATCGTGGGTTCTATGACCCAGACGGCCGAGGAGTGCGCGCAGGCATCGCCGTGGTCGCCGCGCGAGGCCGAGATCCTGGCGGTGACCCTGCGGCTGCTGCAGGAACACGGCTATGACCAGCTGGCGGTGGACGCGGTGGCCAATGCCGCCCGCGCCAGCAAGGCCACGGTGTACCGGCGCTGGCCGTCCAAGGCCGAACTGGTGTTGGCCGCCTTCATCGAAGGCGTCCGCCAGGTGGCCGTCCCGCCGAATACGGGCACGTTGCGCGGCGACCTGCTGAGCCTGGGGGAGACCATCGCCGTCGAGTGCGGGCAGCACGCCAGCACCATCCGCGCGGTGATGGTCGAGGTGTCGCGGCACCCCGCACTCAACGAAGCCCTGCAGCATCAATTCCTCGACCAGCGCAAGGCGATGATTCAGCACGTGCTGCACCAGGCCGTCGACCGCGGCGAGATCACCGAGGACGTCATCACCGACGAACTCTGGGACCTGTTGCCCGGCTACCTCATCTTCCGGTCGATCATCCCCGGACGTCCGCCCACCCGACGCACCGTGCAGGCGTTCGTCGACGGGTTCCTCATCCCGGGCCTGACCGCGGGGCCCGGCGCCTAGGGCGCGAACCGCCAACGCGTCGCCCCGTGGGGCTCGGCGGTTGCGACACCGACAGCGCCCCGGGCCACGAATCGGTACAAATACCACGGCGGCGGCCCCGCGCTCTGGGCGCTGTACGGGGCGGTGACGGCGTCGCCGTCGCGTTCGCAGGGCCAGCCGGAGTCGCGATAGCGCGCCGTGACCTCGTCGAGTTCGCGCACATCGGTGGTCCGGTGGGTTACGCCGTCGAGGACCAGGTCGACTCCGGGAAGGCGGAACGACAGGGTGCAGGCCGGATTGGCGGCCAGGTTGCGGGATTTCAGCGTCGCGGGGCCGCTGGTGAAATAGATGTGGCCGCCGTGTTCGATCGAGCCGATACCCGCCGAGTGGGGGCTGCCGTCCGCCCGGACCGTCCCCAGAAACTGTGGCGTCTCCTCGGACGGCAGGGCCTTCATCGCGTCAAGGGCCCTGGCCCACGGCAGCTCGGCGTCGCCGTAGATGTTCAGGTCGGTTGCCGAAATCGGGTCGGGCAGCATGGTTACTCCTCGCAGGATTGCTCGTACGGAGACTGACCGGTGACGGCGCCGGAATTCATCGCCCGACATGACCAGGGGAAAAATTTCCCCTTGTAAGTACGGTCCCGTACCGTACTGTCATAGCTGTCGATCACGCTGACGACGTTGGCAGCCGCGCTCGCATCGGGCGCGTCCCTGTCACCCGATTTTCGAAAGGCTAACGGGTGAAAGGCTTTTCGTTAGCACCCCTGGTGAGGCGGGGGTGGATGGTGATCGTCAGCGTGCTCGTCGTCGCGCTCGCGGGGTTCGGGATCTATCGGCTACACGGCATCTTCGGCTCGCACGACAACACGACGGCCAACAGCGGCCTGGCGGCCGAGATCGTCCCGTTCAACCCCAAGCAGGTGGTCCTCGAGGTTTTCGGCGCCCCCGGCGCGGTGGCCACCATCAACTACCTGGACGTCAACGCCCAGCCGCAGCAAGTCAAGGACGCGCCCCTGCCATGGTCGTTCACCATCACCACCACGGAGCCCGCGGTCATCGGCAACGTCGTCGCGCAGGGCAACGGGGACACCCTCGGCTGCCGCATCACCGTCAACGGTGAAGTGAAAGACCAACGCACGGTTCACAAAGTCGACGCCTACACCTTCTGTCTGGACAAATCTGGATGAGCAACGAACAACAGCCGCGGACCTTTGTGCCGCGCACCATTCGCCGGCTCGCGCTGCCGATCCTGCTGTTCTGGGTCGGGCTCGCCGCCCTCACCAACATCGCGGTGCCGCAACTGGAAGACGTTGGGAAAACCCATAATGTGGCGCTGAACTCGCCCGACGCCCCGTCGCTCAAGGCGATCAAGCGCATCGGTGAAAAATTCCACGAGTTCGACACCGACAGCTCGGCCATGATCGTGCTGGAAGGTGACAAGCCGCTCGGCGCGGACGCCCACCGCTTTTACGACGAGATGATCCGAAAGATCGAGCGGGACAAGAAACACGTCCAGCACGTCCAGGATTACTGGGGCGACACGCTCACCGCGGCGGGTTCGCAGAGCAGCGACGGCAAGGCCGCCTACGTTCAGGTCAACCTCGCCGGCAATCAGGGCTCGGCGCTGGCCAACGAGGGCGTCGGCGCCATCCGCGACATCGTCGAACACATGAAGCCGCCCCCCGGCGTCAAGACCTATGTGACCGGCGCGGCGCCGCTGATCTCCGATCAGTTCGACGTCGGGAGCAAGGGGACCGCCAAGGTCACCGGGATCACGGTGGGGGTGATCGCGGTGATGTTGTTCTTCGTCTACCGCTCGGTGCTCACCACGTTGCTGGTGCTCGCCACGGTCCTGATCGAAATGTCAGCCGCCCGAGGCCTTGTCGCGTTCCTCGGCAACGCGGGAGTCATCGGGCTGTCGACCTATGCGACGAATCTCCTGACGCTCTTGGTGATCGCCGCGGGAACCGACTACGCGATATTTTTCGTCGGCCGCTATCAAGAAGCGCGCGGATCCGGTGAGGATCGCGAAACCGCGTTCTACACGATGTATCACGGCACCACGCACATCGTTCTGGGGTCGGGTCTCACCGTTGCGGGTGCGGTGGCCTGCCTGAGCTTCACCCGGCTGCCCTACTTCCAAAGTCTGGGTGTGCCGGCCGCATTGGGCATCCTCGTTGCGCTGTTCGCCGCGCTCACCCTGGGGCCGGCGATCCTCACTTTGGGCGCCAAGGTGGGGATCTTCGACCCCAAGCGGGCGATCCGGACGCGAGGTTGGCGGCGCATCGGCACCGCAATCGTCCGTTGGCCCGGCGCGGTTTTGGCGTCGGCGTGTGCGCTGGCCCTGATCGGTCTGCTCGCCCTACCCGGATACAAGACGAGTTACGACACCCGGCCGTACATGCCCGCGAGCGCACCGGCCAACATCGGTTACACGGCCGCCGAGAAGCACTTCTCGCGGGCCCGGCTCGAGCCCGAATTGCTGATGGTCGAAACGGATCACGACATGCGTAATCCGGAGAGCATGCTCATCCTGGACAAGGTGGCCAAGGCGGTGTTCCACGTTCCCGGCATCGCCCAGGTGCAGTCCATCACCAGGCCGTTGGGAACCCCGCTGGTCCACAGCTCGCTTGCCTTCGTGGTCAGCAATCAAAGTGCGGCGCAACAGCAAAACCTGACCTACCAACGCGATCGGGCCGACGACGCCCTCAAGCAGGCCAATGAGCTGTCCAAGACCATCAACATCTTGAAGCAGCAGTACGTATTGCAGCAGCAGCTCGCCGGCACCACCCACGAGGAAACCGAAAGTTTCCGCGACACCCTCGGCACGATCCGGGACCTGCGCGACAAGATCGCGAATTTCGACGATTTCTTCCGGCCGGTGCGCAGCTATTTCTATTGGGAAAAGCATTGTTACGACATTCCCGCCTGCTTCGCGTTCCGCTCTCTCTTCGATGCGATCGACGGCATCGATCAACTCACCGAGAAGTTCGAAAACCTCACGGCTTCCCTCGACAAGCTTGACGCGTTGCAACCGAAACTGACGGCGCTGATCCCGCCGCAGATCGAGAGCCAGCAGACCAATCGCGATCTGACGTTGGCCAATTACGCGACGCTGTCGGGCATTTACGCGCAGACCGCCGCGGCGATCGACAACGCGACGGCGCTGGGGCGAGCCTTCGACGCGGCCAAGAACGACGACACCTTTTACCTGCCGCCCGAGGTGTTCAACAATCCCGACTTCAAACGCGGGCTGAAGCTGTTCCTGTCACCGGACGGCAAAGCCGCCCGCATGATCGTCACGCATGAGGGCGATCCCGCTACGCCGGAGGGCATTTCGCACATCGATCCGATGGCCAAGGCCGCGCACGAGGCCCTGAAAGGCACGCCGATGGCCGGCGCGCAGATCTATCTCGGCGGCACCGCCGCGACGTACAAGGACATCCAGGACGGTGCCAAGTACGACCTGATGATCGTGGCCTTCGCGGCGCTGAGCCTCATCCTGCTGATCATGATGATCATCACGCGCAGCCTGATCGCCGCGCTCGTCATCGTGGGTACCGTGGCCCTGTCGCTGGGCGCCTCGTTCGGGCTATCGGTTCTGGTGTGGCAGTACATCTTCGGCGTCCAGCTCTATTGGGTGGTGCTGGCGCTGGCCGTGATCCTGCTGCTCGCCGTCGGATCCGACTACAACCTGCTATTGATCTCGCGATTCAAGGAAGAGATCCATGCGGGCATCAATACCGGCATCATCCGGGCGATGGCCGGCTCGGGCTCGGTGGTCACCTCGGCCGGCGTCGTGTTCGCCGTCACCATGTGTGCGTTCGTCTTCAGCGGTTTCCAGGTCCTCGGCCAGATCGGCACGACCATCGGACTCGGCCTGCTGTTCGACACGCTGATCGTGCGGTCGTTCATGACGCCTTCTGTCGCAAGGCTTCTCGGGCGCTGGTTCTGGTGGCCGCAGCGGGTGCGGCCACGACCCGCCAGCACCATGCTGCGGCCCTATGGCCCGCGCCCGGCAGTTCGTCAGCTGCTGCTGTGGGAGGACGACGACCCGGTGGCGATGTCGTCGGGTGCCCGCTGATCTGGTTGCGCCGGGTCGCGCCCTCCTAGCGCGACATGACTTGGCCCGAACTTGTCGGTGGTGGCTGTGATGATGACAGCATGTCGTCGATCGCATCCGCTGAGGCTGTGGTGGTCACTGCGAGTGACCGTCTTGAGGTGTTGTTTGGGGAGTTGGCGGAGTTGGCGGGTCAGCGCAATGCGATTGATGGGCGCGTTGTGGAGATCGTGGCCGAGATTGATCGTGACGGGTTGTGTGGTGTGACCGGGGCGCGCTCGGTGCCGGCGTTGGTGGCCTGGAAGCTGGGGTGTTCGTCGGCCAACGCGCACACGCTGGCCGCGATCGCGGCCCGGCTCGAGGAGTTTCCGCGCTGCACCGCCGGCCTGCGGGAGGGTCGGTTGTCGGCCGATCAGGTTGGGGTGATCGCGGCGCGCGCGGGTGAGGGGTCTGATGAGCATTACGCGGAGCTGGCCGCGGTGGCGACGGTCAGTCAGTTGCGTACCGCGGTGAAGCTGGAACCGCGACCCGAGCCTGAACCTCGGTCCGAGTCAGAGTCAGAGTCCGAGTCCGAGTCCGAACCTGGGCCCGAGATCGAGCCTGAGCGTTCGATCACTACGACCGCCACTGAGTGGGGCGCCTGTTATCGGATCATGCTGGGCCACTTGGATGCGGCGAAGTTCGACGCCGCTTTGGCGTCTCATCGTGAGGCGCTGATCGCCGAGTGGAAACACGATCAGGCAAACGGCGCGGGCGTTTCCGATCAGCGGCCGCCGTTGCCGAGCACGGTCGATGCGTTGATGCGGCTGGTCGAGGCGGGTTGGGACGCCGAGGCCACCCGCCGCCCGCATGGGCAGCACACGACCGTGGTGGCCCACCTCGACGTCGGGCAGCGCGCGGCAACCCTGCATTTGGGTCCGCTGCTGTCCGATGCCGAACGTCGCTTGTTGACCTGTGATGCCACCTGTGAGGTCTGGTTCGAACGTGACGGGCAGGTTATTGGGGCGGGCCGGACCACGCGGGTGATCAATCGGCGGCTGCGCCGCGCGCTGGAGTACCGCGACCGCTCGTGTGTGGTGCCCGGTTGTGGGGCCAGCCGTGGCCTGCACGCGCATCACCTGTGGCATTGGGAAGACGGTGGCCCCACGGAGTTGGCCAACCTGGTGCTGGTCTGCCCGTATCACCACCGGTTGCATCACCGGGGCGTTATCACCCTCACCGGACCCGCCGACGCCCTGACCGTGACCGACGAGGCCGGCCGGGTACTGAGCCCGGGATCGTTGGCGCGTCCACCCACTGGGCCCCCGCCCGCGGTGCCACCGTGTCCGGGACCTACCGGCGAGCGGGCCGACTGGTGGTGGTATGACCCCTTCCAACCCCAACCACCACCGACAAACAACTAGCCCGGTCAGTGCTGGCGATCAAACACGTTGGTGCATAACGGAATTCATTCCTACCACACTCGCACCGCCGCCCGCCCGGAACCCCAAGGCCTAGGCTTCGACGGGGTTGCGGCCGATCAGCGCAGCATGGTGGCGACGATCCCGGCGAGGTAGCCCAACCGGGCGACCTCGGACGGCCGGAATTCGGGGCCCGGCCGGCCGAGCACCACGGCGGTGTGCGGGTCTCCCAGCGGGGCCGCGACCATCGTCATGTCCATGTCGCGCCATGCCTTGGGCACCCAGTCGGCGCTGCTGTCCAGCGGCACGGCCCGCTCGAGGGGCAGCCACGGGGCCGTGTCCGCCTTGGTTTCGGGGGCGCCGCGACTGCCGGCGAGGCGCTGCAGCTCGCCGCCGGCACTGCGCAACACCGTGCACCAGCTGACGCGCAGCACCCTGGGCGCCTCGTTGGCCAGCACCTGCAGCCTGGACGCCGTGTCGCCGGCCGCGGCGATGTGGTCGAGCAGCTCGAGCTCGCGGTGCGCCTCCAGCAGACCGGTGTGCGGGCGCACACTGTCCACCCGGACCCCGGACAGTGATTCGGCGGCGGTGATCAGCGAGTCCGGCATCGCCCCCGGCGGCAGCTCGATGACCAGGTCGTCGATCGCGTACCCCGAGCTCCGCTCCACGACGTCGAGCGACAAGATGTCGGCGCCCACCGAACCGAGCGCGACCGCCAGCGACCCCAGGCTTCCCGGACGGTCGACGAGCTCGATGCGCAACAGATAGGAGGGCACGGCCAACACTGTTGCACAGCGATGTGTCGGCGGCATTTCGGCTCGAGCCGGCTCGGGCCCCC
Source organism: Mycobacterium sp. 3-98 (assembly GCF_035918355.1). NCBI lineage: Bacteria > Bacillati > Actinomycetota > Actinomycetes > Mycobacteriales > Mycobacteriaceae > Mycobacterium > Mycobacterium sp. 3-98. Next base: position 1,975,521 of record NZ_CP142360.1, read on the forward strand.
TCCGCCGGCAGCGGGCCCGCGGCTAGGCTTTCGGATCGTGTCCCAGATCTCCCGCGACGAGGTAGCGCACCTGGCCCGGCTGTCCCGGCTGGCGTTGACCGACAGCGAGCTCGACAGCTTCGCCGGCCAACTCGACGCCATCCTGACGCACGTCAGCCAGGTACAGGCGGTCGACGTCACCGGTGTCGAAGCGACGGACAACCCGCTCAAGGACGTCAACGTCACCCGCCCGGACGAGCCGGCGCCCTGCCTGACCCAGGCCGAAGCGCTGGCCGAGGCGCCGTCGGCCGTCGACGGCCGCTTCGCGGTCCCGCAGATCCTGGGAGACAGCGAGTGAACGAGATCATCCGGTCCGACGCCGCCACGCTGGCAGCCCGGATCGCCGCCAAGGAGCTGTCGTCGGTCGAGGTCACCCAGGCGTGTCTGGACCAGATCGAAGCCACCGACGATCGCTACCACGCCTTCCTGCACGTGGCGGCCGACGAGGCGCTCGGCGCGGCCGCCGTCGTCGACGAGGCGGTGGCCGCGGGGGAACGGCTGCCGTCGCCGCTGGCCGGGGTGCCGCTGGCGCTCAAGGACGTCTTCACCACGGTCGACATGCCCACCACCTGCGGATCCAAGATCCTCGAGGGCTGGCGCGCCCCCTACGACGCCACCGTCACCTCGCGGCTGCGCGCCGCCGGCATCCCGATCCTCGGCAAGACCAACATGGACGAGTTCGCGATGGGCAGCTCGACCGAGAACTCCGCGTACGGGCCCACCCGCAACCCCTGGAACGTCGACCGGGTGCCCGGCGGCTCCGGTGGCGGCAGCGCGGCGGCGCTTGCCGCGTTCCAGGCGCCGCTGGCCATCGGGACCGATACCGGCGGCTCCATCCGGCAGCCCGCCGCGCTGACCGCGACCGTCGGCGTCAAGCCGACCTACGGCACGGTGTCGCGCTACGGCCTGGTGGCGTGCGCGTCGTCGCTGGATCAGGGCGGCCCGTGCGCGCGCACCGTGCTGGACACGGCGCTGCTGCATCAGGTGATCGCGGGGCACGACACCCGCGACTCGACATCCGTCGACGCGGCGGTGCCCGACGTCGTCGGCGCGGCGAGGGCCGGGGCGGCCGGTGACCTCAAGGGCGTGCGCGTCGGCGTGGTCAAGCAGCTGCGCGGCGAGGGGTATCAGCCCGGGGTGCTGACCTCGTTCGAGGCCGCCGTCGAGCAGCTGACCGCGCTGGGCGCCGAGGTGAGCGAGGTCGACTGCCCGCACTTCGAGTACGCGCTGTCCGCCTACTACCTGATCCTGCCCTCGGAGGTGTCGAGCAACCTGGCGCGCTTCGACGCGATGCGCTACGGGCTGCGGATCGGCGACGACGGCAGCCACAGCGCCGAGGAGGTGATGGCGCTGACCCGCGCCGCGGGCTTCGGCCCGGAGGTCAAGCGGCGCATCATGATCGGCACCTACGCGCTCTCGGCCGGCTACTACGATGCCTACTACAACCAGGCTCAGAAGGTGCGCACCCTGATCGCCCGCGATCTGGACGAGGCGTACCGGTCGGTCGATGTCGTGGTGTCACCGGCGACGCCGACCACCGCGTTCGGGCTCGGTGAGAAGGTCGACGATCCGTTGGCGATGTACCTGTTCGACCTGTGCACGCTGCCACTGAACCTGGCCGGTCACTGCGGCATGTCGGTGCCGTCGGGCCTGTCGCCGGACGACGACCTGCCCGTCGGATTGCAGATCATGGCGCCCGCGCTGGCCGACGACCGCCTGTACCGCGTCGGGGCCGCCTACGAAGCGGCGCGCGGGCCGCTGCCGGCCGCGATCTGACGTCTGCTCGCGCCGGTAGCCCCCGCCCGGCAAGATAGGGCTATGCGGATCGGAGTGCTCACCGGAGGCGGCGACTGCCCCGGGCTCAACGCCGTCATCCGGGCGGTGGTGCGTACGTGCGACTCCCGGTACGGCTCGTCGGTGGTCGGATTTCAGGACGGATGGCGCGGGTTGCTGGAGAACCGGCGCGTCCAGCTGCACAACGACGACCGCAACGACCGCCTGCTGGCCAAGGGCGGAACGATGCTGGGGACCGCGCGCGTGAATCCCGACAAACTTCGGGCCGGGCTGAACCAGGTCAAGCAGACCCTCGACGACAACGGGATCGACGTCCTCATCCCGATCGGGGGGGAAGGCACGCTGACGGCCGCGCACTGGCTCTCCGAGGAAAACGTTCCCGTGGTCGGCGTGCCGAAGACCATCGACAACGACATCGATTGCACGGACGTGACTTTCGGCCACGACACCGCGTTGACCGTCGCCACCGAGGCGATCGACCGGTTGCACAGCACCGCCGAGTCCCACCAGCGCGTGATGCTGGTCGAGGTGATGGGCCGGCACGCGGGTTGGATTGCGCTGAACGCGGGCCTGGCTTCCGGCGCGCACATGACGCTGATCCCCGAGCAGCCATTCGACGTCGAAGAGGTCTGCCGGCTCGTCAAACGTCGCTTCCAGCGCGGAGATTCGCACTTCATCTGCGTGGTCGCCGAGGGCGCCAAACCCATACCCGGCTCGATTGCGTTGCGGGAAGGCGGGATTGACGAGTTCGGCCACGAGAAATTCACCGGTGTGGCCGCGCAGCTGGGCGCCGAGGTGGAAAAGCGCATCAACAAGGACGTCCGGGTGACCGTCTTGGGTCACGTCCAGCGCGGCGGCACCCCGACGGCATATGACCGGGTGCTGGCCACCCGGTTCGGCGTGAATGCGGCCGACGCGGCGCATGCCGGCGAATACGGCCAGATGGTGTCGCTGCGCGGCCAGGACATCGGCCGGGTGCCGCTGGCCGATGCCGTCCGCCAGCTCAAGCTGGTGCCCGACAGCCGCTATGACGACGCCGCGGCCTTCTTCGGCTAGGCCCGCCGGGCAGATAACCGGTGGTTTCCGGACCCGTGCATAACGGCTATACCGGGGTATGAGCAACCGTGGTGAGAGTCGCGGAGTCGTTCAGCATTCCGTCGGATCGGCGGGCCCACCGGGCCCGGCACCCCACCACCCGCGCCCGCCCAGCTGGCGCGCCGACGCCCGCCCGTCGGCGACCACGGTGCCCCAGCCTCGCGGGCCCGGCCGCCGTCCGCCGGTCCCGCCGCGCCCCGGGCCGGTGCTGGGCGAGACGGCGCTGGATCGCTTCGACCACCCCGAGACCGACGCCAGGCTCAACTGGCGAGGGTTGATCCACCGCGTCACCGGGATCGATCTCGGCCCGGGCAAAAACGCCGCCTACGAGACGGAGTTGCGGGAGCGCATCCGCGCGACTGTGGGTAGTGCTTTTCCGATCGCCGTCCTCAACCTCAAAGGCGGGGTGGGCAAGACCGCGGTGGTCGAGGCCCTCGGGTCGACTTTCGCCGCGGTGCGCAACGACCGGGTGCTCGCACTCGACATCGACGCGGGGGACCTGGCCGAGCGCCACGGCCGTCACAACCCGCACAGCATGGCCGACCTGCTCCGCGGCGGCCCGGCAACGAGCTACGAGGACATCCGGGCGCTGACCTACATGAACGGCTTCGGGCTGGAGGTGCTCGGGCTGCCGGACTACGCAAGCACCGACTGGCGCCTGGAGCGCCGTGACGTTCTGCGGGCGTTCTCGATGCTGAGAAACCAGTATTCGGTGGTGCTGGTCGATTGCGTCAAAGCGCTCAATTCCAGTGTGATGGAGGCTGTTCTGCCGGAGTCGCGGGCCCTCGTGGTGGTCACGAGCACCTCGATCGACGCGATACGCAAGACCCACACCACCCTGGAGTGGCTGTGCCACAACGGGTATCAACGATTGATGGCGTCGACCGTGCTCGCGGTCAATCACGTCGAGCCGGCCAAGGTGGAGGGTGTGGCCGTGACGGAACTCGACCGGCTGTCCGCACGCGTCGCCGCCACCGTGGTGCTGCCGTTCGACCGGCACGTGCACGAGGGCAGGAAGATCGCGCTGGACCGAATGAGCAAGGAGAGCCGGCGCAGCTACCTCGAGATGGCCGCCGTGCTGGCCGGGATGTTCCCGGGCAGGGGAGGAGAGCGCGCTCGCGATCACCACTAGTCTTGATCGGTGGTGACCCGCTTCGCCCGGCTCCGCCGCGCTCGCGATCACCACTAGTCTTGATCGGTGGTGACCCGCTTCGCCCGGCTCCGCCGCGCTCGCGATCACCACTAGGATCGAGCGCATGAGTGTTGCCGCCAGCGCCGACCTGATGGAGTACGACGACGTCATCGCGCGTTTCGATCCGGTGCTCGGCCTCGAGGTGCACGTCGAGCTGTCCACCGTCACCAAGATGTTCTGCGGCTGCACGACCGCATTCGGCGCCGAGCCCAACACCCAGGTGTGCCCGGTGTGCCTCGGGCTGCCCGGCTCGCTGCCGGTGCTCAACCAGACCGCGGTGGAGTCGGCCATCCGAATCGGGCTGGCGCTCAACTGCGAGATCGTGCCCTGGTGCCGCTTCGCCAGGAAGAACTACTTCTACCCGGACATGCCGAAGAACTACCAGATTTCGCAGTACGACGAGCCCATCGCCATCAACGGCTACCTCGAGGCCCCGCTGGAAGACGGCAGCACCTGGCGGGTGGAGATCGAGCGCGCGCACATGGAGGAAGACACCGGCAAGCTCACCCACATCGGCAGCGAGACCGGCCGCATTCACGGCGCGACGACGTCGCTGATCGACTACAACCGCGCCGGGGTACCACTGATCGAGATCGTCACCAAGCCCATCGTCGGGGCCGGGGACCGGGCACCGCAGATCGCCCGGGCCTACGTGACCGCGTTGCGGGACCTGTTGCGCGCCTTGGACGTATCCGACGTCCGGATGGATCAGGGCTCCATGCGCTGCGACGCCAACGTGTCGCTGAAGCCGACCGGCCAGGCCGAATTCGGCACCCGCACCGAAACCAAGAACGTCAACTCGCTGAAAAGCGTCGAGGTGGCCGTGCGTTACGAAATGCAGCGCCAGGCCGCCGTCCTGGCCTCCGGCGGCCGGATCACCCAGGAAACCCGGCACTTTCACGAGGCGGGCTACACCAGCCCGGGCCGCGTCAAGGAGACCGCCGAGGACTACCGCTACTTCCCCGAGCCCGACCTGGAGCCCGTGGCGCCCAGCCGCGAGCTCGTCGAGCGGCTGCGCCAGACCATCCCCGAGCTACCGTGGTTGAGCCGCAAGCGAATTCAGGAAGAGTGGGGGATCTCCGACGAGGTGATGCGCGACCTGGTCAACGCCGGCGCCATCGAACTGGTCACCGCCACCATCGAACACGGCGCGTCCAGCGAACAGGCGCGGGCCTGGTGGGGGAACTTCTTGATGCAGAAGGCCAACGAGGCCAACGTCGCGCTCGACGAGCTGGCCATCACGCCCGCCCAGGTCGCCGCGGTGGTGGCGCTGGTCGACGAGGGCAAGCTGTCCACCAAACTGGCGCGCCAGGTCGTCGAGGGCGTGCTGGCCGGGGAGGGCGAACCCGAAGAGGTCATGACCGCCCGCGGCCTGGCGCTGGTGCGCGACGACTCGGTCACCCAGGCGGCCGTCGACGAGGCGCTGGCCGCCAATCCCGATGTGGCGGAAAAGATCCGGGGCGGCAAGGTGGCCGCGGCGGGCGCGATCGTCGGAGCGGTGATGAAGGCCACCCGCGGGCAGGCCGACGCCGCCCGGGTGCGCGAGCTGGTCCTGGCGGCCTGCGGCCAGGGCTAGCCCCACCCCAAAGTCGCGAGAGTGCAGTTGTCGACGGCGCGTCTCGGCAGATGCGTCGCCAGTTGCACTTTCGCGCAAAACCCCGCGCGCACTACGTCTTGTCGTCGTTGTTGCGCGGGAAGCCGCCGCCCTGCGGGAAGAGCGGGAACACCACGTCGTCCAGCTTCTCGGCGTCGCCCGCCGTCTTGTTTACGGTTGCGCCCCAGACGTTCCCATCCGGTGACATGCGCAGCGCCCACGCGTGCGCGTGGGTGTCCTTCCGCACGACGTCGGGTTCACCGGTGACCGCGCCCGTGGTCGGAGCCAGCCGGACCGCCACCGTCAGCTTGGTGTTGATCAGGTTCACCAACACGGTGCCGTCCATCGCCGCGCATCCGGCCACGCCGGGTTTGTCCGGCCAGGTCCACACCGTGGAGACGTCCGACGTTTTGGTGATGCGCTGCAACCGATCCGCGGTCGGGGTGCGGTCGGCGACATACAGCGAGCCGTCGACCGGGTCGGTGCACAAGCCGCCGCCCGAACCCACGCCGGACAGCGCCGTGGTGGGCGGGGCCTGACCGACGGTGGTCGGCTGCTCGATGCGCAGCACCTTGCCGGCCAGCGAATTGGGGTCGGCGGCCATCGCCGGGTTACCGGCGTCGCCGGTCAGCACGACCAACGTGGTGGGGCTGGTGAAGATCAACGCCCCGGTGTTGCCGGTGGCGCCCTTGGGGATCCCGGTCAGGATGTCCTTGGGGATGTCGCCGTCGGCGATGCGGATGACCCGGTTGTCGGTCGGGGTGCTGACGTAGGCGTACATCAGGCGGTCTTGGGTGTAGGTGGGCGACAACACGATGTCCATCAACCCGCCATCCCCGGACGGGTCGACCGGGATGACCATCTTCACCTTCGGCTCGGCGCTGACCGAGATCTCCTTGACCGCTCCGGTGGTGCGCTCGGCGACCAGCGCGGTTTTGCTGTCGGGCCCCATAATCAGCCCGCTGGTGCTCTCCAGGCAGCCCTGCATGACCCCCGGCGCCGGGCAGGCCTTCGGGAACGGGGTGGGCGGCAGCGGCGGCGGCGGGGGCGGCGTCGAGCTCGGCTGCGGCTTCAATTCCGGGGCGGTCGTGAACGGTTGTGATTGCGCGTCGTTGAAGCGCGCGCACCCGCTCGTCACCAGCACGAGGGCACACAGCGCGGCGAACCCGCGCCGCACCGACCGCCCCGATCGCCCTAGTCGCATGACCGTCAGGCTACGGACACCGCCGCCGCCGCCGCCACACGCGTCCCGCTCGCCCGCCGCCGGACCCGCGATCGGATCCCGCTTTCCACCCGGTGCCGACGGGCCCCGAATCGTGCCTTCCGGCCCCTCCAGACGGGCTCGCAGGCCGATTTCGGACCGATCCGGGCGTTTTTGGCGGGCAAACCGTCGATTGCCTGGCGAAAGCGCCGCTCAAATCCCCAATTCGGGGCCAACTGCCCTTACCCTGACACCCGTGACCAGTCAACCGAATGACGCAGATTGGCAGCGGCCGGGCGAATCCCCGGAGTCGACCCCGGGACGCCCCGCCTCGGCGCGCCTGGTCGACCCCGAAGACGATCTGACCCCAGTCGGCTACCCCGGTGACTTCAACCCGTCCACGGGAACCACCACCGTCATCCCCTACGGCGCCGCCGCGGCGATGGCCGGCTCCGGGGCCTCGGGTTACAACCTGCTCGAACACCAGGAGCCGCTGCCGTACGTCCAGCCGCATTCGGCGGCCCGGCACGCGGCGCCGGAGTCCACCGACATCGACGACGACGAGCACGACGACCGGTTGCACGACGTCGGGCGGCGCGGAACCCAGCATCTGGGTTTGCTGGTGTTGCGGGTCGGGCTTGGCGTGGTGCTCGGCGCCCACGGGCTGCAGAAGTTGTTCGGCTGGTGGGGCGGTTCGGGAGTGACCGGGTTCAGGAACTCGCTGTCCGACGTCGGCTACCAGCACGCCGACATCCTCGCCTACGTGAGCGCCGGCGGCGAGCTCGTGGCCGGTGTGCTGCTGGTGCTGGGCCTGTTCACGCCGCTGGCCGCGGCCGGCGCTCTTGCGTTTTTGATCAACGGCCTGCTGGCCACCGTCTCGGCGCGGCCGCACACGCACACCTTCTCGTACTTCCTGCCCGAGGGGCACGAATACCAGATCACCCTCATCGCCGTGGCCGCCGCGGTCATCCTGTGCGGACCCGGCCGCTACGGTCTCGACGCGCGCCGCGGCTGGGCCCACCGGCCGTTCATCGGGTCGTTCGTCGCCCTGCTGGCCGGCATCGCCGCCGGCATCGGCGTGTGGGTGGCGCTCAACGGCGTGAACCCGATCGGCTGAGCTGGGCCGCCGTCACTGATAGGGGTTGGGAACCCGCCCCGCGCTGGCCGCGGTGAGCTCCGGCAGCGTCGAGAAGCTGACCGCCGGCAATCGCAGCTCGGCGCCGCTCTTGAGGCGCGCCCGTGCCCAGGAACCGCGATGGAAACGCAGCCCGTCGATGTCGTCCCAGCGCACCGTCTGGCTGCCCAGCAGCGTGCGGACGGTGACACCGCGGTCGTCGGCGACGGTGCGTAACCGGACGATCATCGCCGACAGCACCACCGGAATGATCAACAGCGGCGCGGACGGCGGCCACAGCATCACCGGGATCAGCAAGCCCAGGGCCAGGAATCCGACCGCGAGGTGCGCGATGGGGGACAGCTTGATCACGAGAGGTGTTCGGGAAGACGAACCGGTAGCCACCCGACCATCATTTCACCCGGGGCGCCCGGCGGATCCCGCGAGCGGCCAGGCGGCGGCGCGCGCCCAACCCGGCTGGTGACGGTGACGGATTTGACTGCTGAGCTGTGCGAAGACTACCGTCGAGCGCTATGGATACCGCCGGAAAGCCCGGGATGCTCGTAGTAATTAGGCGCGTTGGTGCCTGACTTGCCTTTGAGCATTTGAAGCAATCCAGCACCAACGCGCAACCCTCGTGCAGCAGATGAGCTGTCGGGGGTTTTTTGTTGCCCCCGCGAGATTCCCAGAGTGAATAAGGACTGAACGACAGTGAGCGCTCCCACCAGGCGGCCCGCCCCCGACACACCGGGCGCCGCCGACATCGCCACCGACGCGGTGAAGCCGGCCGCGAAGTCTGCCAACGGCAAGCCGAAACGCATTGGGCCCGAGCAACTTACCGGCGCGCAGTCGGTGATCCGGTCGCTGGAGGAACTCGACGTCGACGTCATCTTCGGCATCCCCGGCGGCGCGGTGCTGCCGGTCTATGACCCGCTGTTCGACTCAAAGAAGCTGCGCCACGTGCTGGTCCGCCACGAACAGGGCGCGGGTCACGCCGCCAGCGGCTACGCGCACGCCACCGGCAAGGTCGGTGTCTGCATGGCGACTTCCGGCCCCGGGGCCACCAACCTGGTCACCGCGCTGGCCGACGCCCAGATGGACTCGATCCCCGTCGTCGCGGTCACCGGCCAGGTGGGGCGCACGCTGATCGGCACCGACGCCTTCCAGGAAGCCGACATCTCGGGCATCACGATGCCGATCACCAAGCACAACTTCCTGGTCCGCTCCGGTAACGAGATCCCGCAGGTGCTCGCCGAGGCCTTCCACATCGCCTCCTCGGGCCGCCCCGGCGCGGTGCTCGTCGACATCCCCAAGGACGTGCTGCAGGGCCAGTGCACGTTCAGCTGGCCGCCGCGCATCGATCTGCCCGGATACAAGCCGACCGTCAAGCCGCACAACCGGCAGATCCGCGAGGCCGCCAAGCTGATCGCCGCGGCCCGCAAACCGGTGCTGTACGTGGGCGGGGGTGTCATCCGCGGGGACGCGACCGAGCAGCTGGCCGAGCTGGCCGAGCTGACCGGCATCCCGGTGGTGACCACGCTGATGGCGCGCGGCGCGTTCCCGGACAGCCATCGTCAGCACATGGGCATGCCCGGCATGCACGGCACCGTCGCCGCGGTGGCGGCCCTGCAGCGCAGCGACCTCCTGATCGCGCTGGGCACCCGCTTCGACGACCGGGTGACCGGGAAGCTGGACACCTTCGCGCCCGAAGCCAAGGTCATCCACGCCGACATCGACCCGGCCGAGATCGGCAAGAACCGCCACGCCGACGTGCCGATCGTCGGTGACGTCAAGGCCGTCATCGCCGAGCTGGTCGAGCAGCTCCGCCACGACGGGGTGCCCGGCAAGATCGACATGACCGAGTGGTGGGCCTACCTCGACGGGGTTCGGTCCACGTATCCGCTGAGTTACGGACCGCAGAGCGACGGCAGCCTGGGCCCGGAATACGTCATCGAGAAGCTCGGCCAGATCGCCGGCCCGGACGCCATTTACGTCGCCGGCGTCGGCCAGCACCAGATGTGGGCGGCCCAATTCATCTCCTATGAGAAGCCGCGCACCTGGCTCAACTCCGGCGGCCTGGGCACCATGGGGTTCGCCATTCCGGCCGCCATGGGCGCCAAGATGGCCCGCCCGGACGCCGAGGTCTGGGCGATCGACGGCGACGGCTGTTTCCAGATGACCAACCAGGAGCTGGCCACCTGCGCGATCGAAGGCGTGCCGATCAAGGTGGCGCTGATCAACAACGGCAACCTGGGCATGGTCCGCCAGTGGCAGACGCTGTTCTACGAAGAGCGTTACTCGCAAACGGATCTGGCCACGCATTCGCACCGCATCCCGGACTTCGTGAAGCTGGCGGAGGCGCTGGGCTGCGTCGGGTTGCGTTGCGAGCGTGAGGAAGACGTCGCCGACGTGATCGAGCAGGCGCGGGCGATCAACGACCGACCGGTCGTGATCGACTTCATCGTCGGCGCGGACGCGCAGGTGTGGCCGATGGTCGCCGCCGGCACCAGCAATGACGAGATCCAGGCGGCCCGCGGGATCCGCCCGCTGTTCGACGACGAGAGTGAAGGGCACGCCTGATGAGTCCGCAAACCCACACTCTGTCGGTGCTGGTCGAAGACAAACCCGGTGTCCTCGCCCGCGTGGCCGCGCTGTTCTCGCGGCGCGGCTTCAACATCGAGTCCCTGGCGGTCGGCGCGACCGAGCAGAAGGACATGTCCCGGATGACGATCGTGGTCTCCGCCGAGGAGACCCCGCTCGAACAGATCACCAAGCAGCTCAACAAGCTGATCAACGTCATCAAGATTGTCGAGCTCGACGACGACAACTCGGTGTCGCGGGAATTGGCGATGATCAAGGTGCGCGCCGACGCCGGCACCCGCAGTCAGGTGATCGAAGCGGTGAACCTGTTCCGCGCCAAGGTGATTGACGTTTCCACGGAGGCGCTGACGATCGAGGCGACGGGCGACCGCGGCAAGATCGAGGCGCTGCTGCGGATCCTGGAACCGTTCGGCATCCGTGAAATCGTGCAATCGGGAGTGGTGTCGTTGTCTCGCGGTCCACGCGGAATCGGCACGGCCAAGTAACACACAAGGAGATATTCAACAGTGGCACTAGAAATGTTCTATGACGACGATGCGGACCTGACCATCATTCAGGGTCGCAAGGTCGGGGTCATCGGATACGGCAGCCAAGGGCACGCGCACTCGCTGAGCCTGCGCGACTCCGGCGTGCAGGTGAAGGTGGGCCTGAAGGAGGGTTCGAAGTCGCGGCCCAAGGTTTCCGAGCAGGGCCTGGACGTCGACACCCCCGCCGAGGTCGCCAAGTGGGCCGACGTGATCATGCTGCTGGCGCCCGACACCGCGCAGGCCGACATCTTCAAAAATGACATCGAGCCGAACCTGAAGCCCGGTGACGCGTTGTTTTTCGGTCACGGCCTCAACATCCACTTCGACCTGATCAAGCCGCCCGCCGACGTCACCATCGCCATGGTCGCGCCCAAGGGGCCCGGTCATTTGGTGCGCCGGCAGTTCGTCGACGGCAAAGGTGTGCCCTGCCTGATCGCGGTCGACCAGGACCCGTCCGGCAAGGGTGAGGCGCTCGCCTTGTCCTACGCCAAGGCCATCGGCGGTACCCGCGCCGGCGTCATCAAGACCACCTTCAAGGACGAGACCGAGACCGACCTCTTCGGTGAGCAGGCCGTCTTGTGCGGTGGCACAGAGGAATTGGTGAAGACCGGTTTCGACGTGATGGTCGAGGCGGGCTACCCGCCGGAGATGGCGTACTTCGAGGTGCTGCACGAGCTCAAGCTGATCGTCGACCTGATGTATGAGGGCGGCATCGCCCGGATGAACTACTCGGTGTCCGACACCGCGGAGTTCGGCGGGTACCTGTCGGGGCCGCGTGTCATCGACGCCGGCACCAAGGACCGGATGCGGGAGATCCTGCGCGACATCCAGAACGGCGACTTCGTCAAGAAGCTGGTCGCCAACGTCGAGGGCGGCAACAAGCAGCTCGAGCAGCTGCGCAAGGAGAACGCCGAGCACCCCATCGAGGTCACCGGCAAGAAGCTGCGCGACCTGATGAGCTGGGTCGACCGGCCGATCACCGAGACGGCTTAGCTTTTCGGCGCCGAGCGTGCACTCAGGGCGAGTTTTCGTCGATTTTTTCGCCGTGAGTGCACGTTCGGCGGGCTAAGAGGCGAGGCGGCTCAGGACGAGGCGAGGCGATCCGCCGTCTCGACCACCCGGCGGGCCAGGTGCTCGAGGGCCTTGTCGGTGGGCTCGTCGAATTCGTTGATGTTGTCGTGGGTGGTGACCAGGCTGACCCCGTACGGGTTGCCGTCGACGAACTTGCACGCATCCGTGTAGCCCGGCGGCACGATGATGCCGCCGAAATGCATCAGCGTGATGTACAGGGAGAGCAGGGTGGTTTCCTGACCGCCGTGCACGGTGTTGGACGACGTGAAGCCCGCATACACCTTGTCGGCGAGCTTGCCCTGTGCCCACAGCCCGCCCAGCGAGTCGAGGAACGCGCGCAATTGCGCTGCGGGAGAGCCGAACCGCGTCGGTGAACCGAAGATCACCGCGTCGGCCCAGACGATGTCGTCGCCGGTTGCCACCGGAAGGTCCTTGGTGGCCTCGTAATTCGCCGTCCAGGCCGGGTTGTGGGCGAACGAGGCGGGATCCTGGGTTTCGGCGACGTGGCGCAGGCGGACATCGGCCCCCGCCGACTCGGCCGCCGCGGCGACGCGCTGCGCCATCGTGGTGCCGTGTCCGGTGGCCGAGTAATAGATGATCGCGAGTTTGGTCACGGGCTCAGCTTAGGCATGCCGATCCCGAATTCGCGGCGCAACAGCGTGCGCGCGGCGTAGTAGCCGGCCATGCCGTGGACGCCGCCGCCCGGTGGCGTGGCCGCCGAACACAGGTACACCTTGGGAATGGGTGTGCGCCAAGGGTTTAGCCGCGGAGTCGGTCCCGCGATCGCTCGCCAGGCCGAATTGCCGCCCATCCCGATGTCGCCGCCCACATAGTTGGCGTTGTGGTCGCACAGCCGCGCGGCGGGCACCGCGCGTGCGGCCACCACGACGTCGCGGAAGCCGGGCGCGAAGCGCTCGACCACCGCGGTCACGGCCTCCGTCGGATCGACGGTGGACCCCGACGGCACGTGGGCATAGCTCCAGAACGGGCGGCGTCCGTTCGAGTCGATGCGGCCCGGGTCGGCGACGTGCGGAGAGGCGGCCAGCACCATCGGCCATTGCGCGTGCCGGCCGGCGGCGATCTCGGCCTCGGCGCGGGCCATCTGGGCCCGGGTGCCGCCGAGATGCAGGGTGGGGGCCTTTCGTAGCCGCGGGTCCGCCCAGGGGATCTCGTCGGCCAGGACGAAGTCGACCTTGGCCACCCCCGGGCCAAACGTGTAGCGCCGCAACGCTTTGGCGTAGCGCCTCGGGAGGGAGTCGCCGTAGATCCGCAGCAGCGCGGTCGGCGCCGTGTCGAAGGCGACGACCCCGCCAGGCGGCGAAGTGACCTCCGTGCCCGCCGTCAGCTCGCCGCCGTGAGCGCGCAGGTCGGCGATCAGTGCGTCGGTGATCGCCTGGCTGCCCCCCACCGGAATCGGCCAGCCCACCGAATGCGCGAGGGTGGCCAGCATCATCCCGGCACCGGCCGCCGTCAACGACGGCATCCGCGAAATGATATGGGCGGCAACACCGGTGAACAGGGCGCGGGCGTCCTCGCCGGTCAGCGAACCCCACGCCGGGGTGCCCTGGGCCAGCATCCGCACCCCGAGCCGCCACGCCGACGGCACGGAGTTCGGCACCGACCGCTTGTCGCCCAGCAGCAGGGCCACCACGTCGTCGGAGCGCTCGACCAGCGGGCCGAGCAGGCGCCGGAATGAGGCGCCGCCCTCCAATTCGGCGCAGGTGCGGTCCAGGTCGCGGTACGCGATGGCCGCCGGGCGGCCCGGCAACGGGTTGGCGTACGAAATCTCGGGGACCGCCAATTGCACGCCGCGCGCGGGCAGGTCGAACTCCATGAAGAACGGCGATGCCAGCGCCAACGGGTGCACCGCCGAGCAGATGTCGTGCACGACGCCCGCGGAATCGGGATCGGTCGCGGTGCGCGCACCCCCGCCAAACGTCGGTTGAGCTTCGACGACCTGCACTTTCAGGCCGGCCCGGGCGCAGATTACGGCGGCGGTCAACCCGTTGGGTCCGCTGCCGACGATGGTGACGTCCACCCGTCAATTACAGCCGATAGGCTGGCCGGGTGAATTTGCCTGTTGTACTCATTGCCGACAAGCTCGCTGAATCAACCGTCGCGGCCCTGGGCGACCAGGTCGAGGTGCGCTGGGTAGACGGGCCCGATCGCGAGAAACTGTTGGCGGCCGTGCCTGAGGCCGACGCGCTGCTGGTGCGCTCGGCCACCACCGTCGACGCCGAGGTGCTCGCGGCGGCCCCCAAGCTGAAGATCGTCGCCCGCGCCGGGGTCGGCCTGGACAACGTCGACGTGGACGCGGCCACCGAGCGCGGTGTCCTGGTGGTCAACGCGCCGACGTCGAACATTCACAGCGCCGCCGAGCACGCGCTGGCGCTGCTGCTCTCCGCGGCCCGCCAGATCCCGGCGGCCGACGCCTCGCTGCGCGAGCACACCTGGAAGCGGTCGTCGTTCTCGGGCACCGAGATTTTCGGCAAGACGGTGGGCGTCGTCGGGTTGGGCCGCATCGGGCAGCTGGTCGCCCAGCGGCTCAGCGCCTTCGGCACCCACCTGATCGCGTATGACCCTTACGTGTCGCCGGCCCGCGCCGCGCAGCTGGGCATCGAGCTGTTGACGCTCGACGAACTGCTGGCCCGCGCCGACTTCATCTCGGTGCACCTGCCCAAGACGCCCGAAACGGCCGGACTGATCGGCAAGGACGCGTTGGCGAAAACCAAGCCGGGCGTGGTCATCGTCAACGCCGCCCGCGGCGGCCTGGTCGACGAGGCGGCGCTGGCCGACGCGGTCCGCAGTGGCCACGTGCGCGCGGCCGGCCTTGACGTGTTCTCCAAGGAGCCGTGCACCGACAGTCCGCTGTTCGAGCTGCCGCAGGTGGTGGTCACACCCCATCTGGGGGCCTCGACCGAGGAGGCCCAGGATCGGGCCGGCACCGACGTCGCGGCGAGCGTGAAGCTCGCGCTGGCCGGGGAATTCGTTCCCGACGCCGTCAACGTCGGCGGCGGGGTGGTCAACGAAGAGGTGGCGCCGTGGCTGGACCTGGTGCGCAAGCTCGGCGTGCTGGCGGCCACCCTTTCCGACGGTCCGCCGGTGTCGTTGTCGGTGCAGGTGCGCGGCGAGCTCGCATCCGAAGACGTTGAGGTGCTGAAACTTTCGGCTCTGCGGGGGTTGTTCTCGGCCGTCGTCGAGGGTCCGGTGACGTTCGTCAACGCTCCGGCGCTGGCCGAGGAACGCGGCATCACCGCCGAAATCGGCACGGCGTCGGAGAGCCCGAACCACCGCAGCGTGGTCGACGTGCGCGCGGTCGCGCACGACGGCAGCGCGGTCAACGTCGCCGGCACCCTGTCCGGGCCGCAGCTGGTGGAAAAGATCGTGCAAATCAACGGCCGCAACTTCGACCTGCGCGCCCGCGGCATCAACCTGGTGATCAACTACGTCGACCAGCCCGGTGCGCTGGGCAAGATCGGTACCCTGCTGGGCTCGGCCGGGGTGAACATCCAGGCCGCGCAACTGTCCGAGGACGCCGAAGGTCCGGGAGCGACGATCCTGTTGCGCCTGGATCGGGACGTGCCGGGCGACGTGCGGGCGGAGATCGGTGCGGCCGTCGGCGCGAACAAGCTTGAGGTGGTTGATCTTTCATGAGGCGCGCCGGCGACCCGACCACGCGCCGCATGAGCGGCGCCAATGAGGAGGAGCGGCGCCCATGAAGCTGGCGGTGATCGAGGGCGACGGTATCGGGCCCGAAGTTGTGGCCGAGGCCGTCAAGGTCCTGGACGCGGTGCTGCCCGGCGTGGAGAAGACCAGCTACGACCTGGGGGCGCGGCGTTACCACGCCACGGGTGAGCTTCTGCCGGACTCGGCGGTCGACGAGCTGCGCGCGCATGACGCCATCCTGCTCGGCGCCATCGGTGACCCGTCGGTGCCCAGCGGCGTGCTGGAGCGAGGTTTGTTGCTGCGCTTGCGTTTCGAGCTGGATCATCACATCAACTTGCGGCCCGGGCGGCTGTACCCGGGTGTGAACAGCCCACTGGCCGGCAACCCCGACATCGACTTCGTGGTGGTGCGCGAGGGGACCGAAGGTCCCTACACCGGCACCGGCGGCGCCATCCGCGTCGGAACGCCCAACGAGGTCGCCACCGAGGTCAGCCAGAACACGGCTTTCGGCGTGCGACGCGTGGTGGCCGACGCGTTCGAGCGGGCTCAGCGACGCCGAAAGCACTTGACCCTGGTGCACAAAACCAACGTGCTGACCTTCGCCGGAAGGTTGTGGTCGCGCATCGTGGCCGAGGTCGGCCGGGACTATCCCGACGTCGAGGTGGCGTATCAGCACATCGACGCGGCCACCATCTTCATGGTGACCGATCCCGGTCGGTTCGACGTGATCGTCACCGACAACCTGTTCGGCGACATCATCACCGACCTGTCGGCGGCGGTGTGTGGCGGAATTGGCTTGGCCGCCAGCGGAAACATCGACGCCACGCGGACCAACCCCTCGATGTTCGAGCCCGTTCACGGCAGCGCACCGGATATCGCCGGGCAGGGCATCGCCGATCCGACGGCGGCGATCATGTCGGTGGCGTTGCTGCTCGCCCATCTCGGCGAGGACGACGCCGCCGCCCGGGTGGACCGGGCCGTCGAGCGCCACCTGGCAACGCGCGGGAGCGAACGGCTCGCCACCCGCGAAGTCGGCGAACGGATCGCCGCCGGGCTCTAGTCGCGGGCGGCCGCGCGCGAGCGCGCCTCCGACGGCACCACCGGCAGGGCCAGCAACGGAAACAACGCGCACACCGCGAAGGCCAGCGGGTATCCGGTCGCGTCGATCATCTCGCCGAAAACCGGGGGCCCGACCGCCGCGGTGAGTCGCTGAGTGGTGTTCTGCGCGCCCATGGCGCGCCCGCTCCAAAATCGGCCGGCCACTTCCGGAATGGCGGTGAACGCCAAACCGTTGTCGAGCACGGTGATCACCGACGCGGCGACCATCAGCGTCACCGCCATCGCGGAGTGCGCATGATCCGCGATCGCCAGCAAGACCATCACCACGGCGGCGGCCATCGCGATGATGCGGATCGGGCGCATTCGCGATCCCAGGCGGTCGGACCATCTGCCGACGGCGATGCGTCCCAGCGCGCTCAACAGCTGCGAGAAGCTCACCAAGACGCCGGCCGTCGCGATCGACCAATGCTGGTTTTTCATCAACCAGACGAGCATGAACGTCAAGACCACGGTTTGGGGCACCATGAGCAGCGCCGACGCGAAGTGAATGCGCCACAGCACCGTCGTGCCGCGGTACGGGCTGGCCAATTCGGCCTTGTCGGCCGTCGACCGTTCGGGGCGTGCGGGATCGCGCACCCACACGGCGCACAGCACCGCGGACACCGCGCACACCGCCGCGGGGAACAACAGCGCGACCGAGATGTTGCGTTCGCCGAGCTCGGGAAGTACCAAGGCGGCCAACGCGATTCCCAACGGTTGCGCGGTCTGTCGAATCCCCATCGCCAGGCCGCGCTGCTGCGGCGGGAACCACCCCGTCACCAGGCGGCCACTGGCGGTGTTGGCGCTCGCCGCGGCCATGCCGCCACCGAACAGGGCGATCCCTTCCGTCAGCATGGATTCCGGCACCGCCGCAGCGATGAGCGCCGCCGCCGCGGTGAGGGCCAAGCCCGCCGTGAGCACGATCCGCTCGCCGACGATGTCGAGTATGTAGCCCCAGGCGATCAGCGTGACCACCATGCCGAAGCTGGGCATCGCCGAGAGCAGCGCCGCCTCGGCCAGATTGATGCCGCGTACGTCGTTGAGGGCGGGGATCAGAAAGGCGATGCCGTTGATGAAGACCGTCGCGCTCAACGTCGCGATCAGTCCCGTCCCCAGCATCACCCATCGACGCGTCGATGTCGTCTGCACCTATTAATAGTTCTCACCGGATCGTTGCGGCAAACGTCGCTCCGGCCTATTCGGCATTGCGTGGGAACGGATGGCACGCCACCAACGAACGCGACGGACGGTTTGCCGCCGGGCCCTGGTCTCCAAACCGGGCGGCAGCAACCGCGTCGGCACCAGCGGCACCGCCGCCAACGGGAACAAGGCGCACAAGAGCCACGCCGGTGGATATTTCGCGGCCGCGATCAAGGCGCCGAACAGCGGGGGTCCGGCCGCCGCCATCATGCGCTGGGTGGTGTTCTGAATGCCCAGGGCGCGGCCGCTCCAATACGGGCCGGCGAATTCGGTGATGGCAGTGGCCTCCAGCCCGTTGTCGAGCACGGAGATCACCGCGATGACCACCATGAGCCCCGCCTGCCACCGCGAATTCATGTAGTCGGCCCACGCCAGCAAGAGGAGCGCCAACACCGCGACCGCCGCGATGTAGCGCACGGGACGCATCCGCGACCCGACGCGATCGGACAGGCGGCCCACGGCAACCCGGCCGAGCGCGCCCAACAGCTGCGAGAGGGTGACCAACCCGCCCGCGGCCGTAACCGACCAGTGCAGGTTCCTGATCAGCCACACCAGCATGAACGTCACCGTCACCGTTTGCGGCATCATCATCAGGCCCGCCACAGCGTGAATCCGCCACAGCGTCAACGACTTTCGATAGGGACTGGCGAGTTCCTGATGACTCGCGCTCGCGCGCGGTTTCCGGGGCGGGTCGACGATTCCGATCACGCTCGCTATCGCCCCGACCGCGCATGCCAGGGCGGCGAACCTGAGGCCGTGCTGCGGTCCGTGTTCGGCGAGCTCGGGAATTACCATCGCGCCCAAGGCGATTCCCAGGGGTTGCGCGGTCTGGCGGATGCCCATGGCCAGGCCGCGTTGCTGCGGCGGGAACCAGGCGGACACCAGCCGCCCGCCCGCCGTGTTGCAACTGGCGGCGGCCATGCCGCCGAGAAACAGATACACCGACATCAGCACCAACGAATGCGCGGACGCCGCGGCGTAGGCCGCCGCCGCGGTCAGCGCCGAGCCCGTGGCCATCACCACCCGTTCGCCCACCCGGTCGAGCACATAGCCCCACAACACCAGCGTCACCACCATGCCCCAGCTCGGCATCGAGGCAAGCAGGGCGGCTTCGTCCAGCCGGACTCCGCGCACTCGCAGCGACGGGATCAAAAATGCGACGCCGTTGATGAAGAGGAACGAACTCGCCGTCGCCAGCAGCGAAACGACCATGATCGACCAGCGCACGCCCGCGCCGATTTCGGGCGTATCGGTCGAGTCGGTCTGCATTCCCCATGCTTGCATACCACCGGGAAATTTGGCCGCAGGACGTGTGCCGTTGCTGGTCATCGCCTGGCCCGCCACGCCCGGCTTCGCCGCGCTCGCGACCCTGGCTAGGCGGGATCGTCCGGCTCCTCCTCGGGCCGTCCCGGCCCGAATCGTCGCCAGACTAGGTCGGATGGTGACGGCCCGCTACGCCCGGCTACGCCGCGCTCGCGACCCTCACTGGGTCGGATGGTGGGGGCCCGCCACGCCCGGCTTCGCCGCGCTCGCGACCCTCACTAGGCTCAACCGAATGCGCCTTGGTCGAATCGCCAGCCCCGACGGTGTCGCCTTCGTCAGCATCGAAGGCGAACTCGACGACCCCGCCGAGATGATCGCCCGCGAGATCGCCGAGCATCCATTCGGCACGCCGAACTTCACCGGCCGGTCATGGCCGCTCGCCGACGTCCGGCTGCTCGCCCCGATACTCGCCAGCAAGGTGGTCTGTGTCGGCAAGAACTACACCGATCACATCGCCGAGATGAAGGACATGACCGGCCCCGCGCCGGCCGAGCCGGTGATATTCCTCAAGCCGAACACCGCCATCATCGGGCCCAACGTACCGATTCGCCTGCCGGCCAACGCATCACCGGTTCACTTCGAGGGCGAGCTGGCCGTGGTCATCGGCCGGCCCTGCAAGGACGTCTCGGCCGCCCAGGCCGCGGACAACATCCTCGGCTACACCATCGGCAACGACGTGTCGGCGCGCGATCAACAAAAAGCCGACGGCCAGTGGACGAGGGCCAAAGGCCACGACACCTTCTGCCCGGTCGGGCCGTGGATCGTGACCGACCTCAAGCCGCTGGACCCGGGCGATCTCGAATTGCGCACCGAGGTCAACGGCGAGGTCAAGCAACACAGCCGCACGTCGCTGCTGATCCACGACATCGGCTCCATCGTCGAGTGGATCTCGGCGGTGATGACCTTGCTGCCCGGCGACATCATCCTCACCGGAACCCCGGCGGGCGTCGGCCCCATCGAGGACGGCGACACCGTCTCCATCACCATCGAGGGCATCGGCACCCTGACCAATCCCGTGCTCCGCAAAGGAAAATCGTGACTGCACCCGCGAACGTACGCGTCCGATTCTGCCCGTCGCCCACCGGCACCCCGCACGTCGGCATGGTCCGCACGGCGCTGTTCAACTGGGCCTACGCCCGGCACACCGGGGGCACCTTCGTCTTCCGCATCGAGGACACCGACGCCCAACGCGACAGTGAGGAAAGCTATCTGGCGCTGCTGGACGCGCTGCGCTGGCTCGGCCTGGACTGGGACGAGGGGCCCGAAGTGGGCGGCCCCTACGGCCCGTACCGCCAATCTTTGCGCGACGAGATCTACCGCGACGTGGTGGCCAAGCTGGTCGAGGCGGGAGAGGCCTACTACGCCTTTTCGACGCCGGAGGAGGTCGAGGCGCGGCACCTCGCCGCGGGCCGTAATCCCAAGCTGGGCTACGACAATTTTGACCGGCAGCTGACCGACTCGCAGCGCGCGGCATTCCTCGCCGAGGGCCGCCAGCCGGTGGTGCGGCTGCGGATGCCCGACGGCGACCTCAGCTGGGACGACCTGGTGCGGGGAACCACCACCTTCGCGGCCGGGTCGGTGCCCGACTTCGCGCTGACCCGCGCCAACGGAGATCCGTTGTACACCTTGGTCAATCCGTGTGACGACGCGCTGATGAAGATCACCCACGTGCTGCGCGGCGAGGACCTGCTGCCGTCGACACCGCGCCAGCTCGCTCTGTATCAGGCGCTGATCCGCATCGGCGTCGCCGAGCGCACCCCGCAGTTCGCGCATCTGCCAACGGTATTGGGGGAGGGCACCAAAAAGCTGTCCAAGCGCGACCCGCAGTCGAACCTGTTCGCGCACCGCGACCGCGGCTTCATCCCCGAAGGGCTGCTCAATTACCTGGCGTTGCTGGGCTGGGCCATCGCCGACGACCACGACGTGTTCAGTCTCGATGAGATGGTGGCCGCGTTCGACGTCGTCGACGTCAACTCCAACCCGGCCCGCTTCGACCAGAAAAAGGCCGACGCGCTCAACGCCGAGCACATCCGGATGCTCACCGTCGAGGACTTCACCGCCAGGCTGCGCGATTACTTCGGCGTGCACGGTCATCGCCTCGAGCTCGACGACGCCGGCTTCGCCACGGCCGCCGACCTGGTGCAGACCCGGATCGTGGTGCTCGGTGACGCCTGGGACCTGTTGAAGTTCCTCAACGACGACGAGTACGCGATCGACCCCAAGGCCGCGGCCAAGGAGCTGGGGCCGGACTCGGCCACCGTGCTCGATGCGGCGCTGGGCGCGCTGGACGGCGTCGCGGACTGGACGACGCCCCAGATCGAAGCCGCCCTCAAGGCGGCGCTCATCGACGAGCTGGGCCTCAAACCGCGCAAGGCGTTTGGCCCGATCCGGGTGGGCGCCACCGGCACGACGGTCAGCCCGCCGCTGTTCGAGTCGCTCGAGCTGCTGGGCCGCGACCGCAGCGTGCGGCGGCTGCGCGCGGCGCGCGCGACGATCGGTTAGGGGAGACCCAGACCACGCATGCGGACTGCCCCGCGAGACTTTGGTAGTCTGCACTGCGGTTTACCAAAGCCGACAACGACTGGCAGTGGCGGTCCCCAAAGAGCTTGCAAAGGCCCGCAATCGGCGCTGACCAGCAGTTTTAGGCGGCCAATGGGGTATGGTGTAATTGGCAACACAGCTGATTCTGGTTCAGCCATTCTAGGTTCGAGTCCTGGTACCCCAGCAAAATCCGCACCGTTTCAAGCGATTAGGTGGGCTTAGCGCGGTGAGCTATGCTGACTGCTCGGATCGTTTCTGGCCCCGTCGTCTAGCGGCCTAGGACGCCGCCCTCTCACGGCGGTAGCGTGGGTTCGAATCCCATCGGGGCTACAAACTAAACCGCAGTTACTGGTCGTTCCCCAGGACGGCCGGAGCGGTCGATCCACCCACCGGCATCGGCGCCAGGCCCAGTTTGCGGTGATCCCACGAACGAGCGCGGCGGGCCACGATGCGAACACAGACCCGCTTGTTCATCATCTGCTCGACGAACGGCTTCATGTCCTCGGTGTAAGGGCCGGTGTAGCGCTCCCAGACGCTGACCCCCACCCGGTGTGAGACGTCGGGGTCGTCCACGATCTCCGCGACGCCCTCGAAGGACACCCCGCGAAGCGTGTCGTAGGTGTGGCCGTCCTCGATCAAAAAGCTCACCCGCGGGTCCCGCTTGAGGTTGACGGCCTTCTGCGACTTCGCCTTGGTCTCCAGCCAGATCTCGCCGTCGACCACGGCGTACCACATGGCGGTCAGGTGAGGCTGGCCGTCGGGGCCGACGGTGGCCAGCGTTCCGGTGCGGCTCTTGACGACGAAATCGGCGATCTCGTCTTCCGACATGACGATGCTCGCGCGCTGATTGGTTCCCATGCCGGTCAGTCTGTCAGGCCCGCCGCGGCGCTCGCGGAAGGACCTGGGAACTAGAGCCGGCGGGCCATCGCATCGGCGGCGGACAGCAGATCGGCGGCCCAACGCGCGCCCGGACGCCGGCCGATCCGATCGATGGGGCCCGACACCGAGATGGCGGCGACGACGGTGCCGCGGCCGTCGCGCACCGGGGCGGACACGCTCGCCACACCGGGCTCGCGCTCGGCCACGCTCTGTGCCCAGCCACGGCGGCGCACCTCGGCCAGCGTTCGTTCGGTGAATTTGGCCGTCGCCAGCACCGCCTTCTGGGTGGCCGCGTCGCTATGTGCCAGCAGCACTTTGGCGCCCGACCCCGCCGTCATGGGCAGTCGCGCCCCGACCGGAACCGTATCGCGAAGGCCCGCAGCGGGTTCCAGGGCGGCCACACAGACCCGGTCGGTGCCCTCACGCCGGTACAGCTGCACGCTTTCGCCGGTGGTCTCGCGCAACAGGGGCAGCACCGCGCTGCTGGCGGCCAGCAGCGGATCGTTGACGTGCGCCGCGAGTTCGGTGACGGCCGGGCCCAGCCGCCAACGCCCTTCGTCGTCGCGCGCCAACAGGCGATGGACTTCCAGGGCCGCCGCCAACCGATAGGCCGTGGCCCGGGGCAGCCCGGTCCGCTCACACAGTTCGGCCAAT
This sequence comes from Mycobacterium sp. 3-98, assembly GCF_035918355.1. Taxonomy (NCBI): domain Bacteria; kingdom Bacillati; phylum Actinomycetota; class Actinomycetes; order Mycobacteriales; family Mycobacteriaceae; genus Mycobacterium; species Mycobacterium sp. 3-98. Next base: position 1,999,110 of record NZ_CP142360.1, read on the forward strand.
CCGCAGGGGGATTGGGCGACGCTGTGCAGGACACCCACGGCTTTGTCCAGGACGCCGATACCGCTATGCTGTCTCACAAGAAGATACTAGCGTCTCGCATTCTGAGATCACAGCCCGAATGATCGGCGAGCCGCGGATGACGCGAATTGAGGCGAGTTCGATATGGGGAGCGACGCAGGGGCGGCCGCCAAGCCGCGCACGCTGGCCGAAAAGGTCTGGGACGACCATGTTGTGGTCTCCGGGGGTGCCTCGGGGCAGGGGGCCCCCGACCTGATCTACATCGATCTGCACCTGGTGCACGAGGTCACCAGCCCGCAGGCTTTCGACGGCCTGCGCCTGGCCGGCCGGCCGGTGCGACGCCCCGATTTGACGCTGGCCACCGAGGATCACAACGTTCCGACCATCGACATCGACAAGCCGATCGCCGACCCGGTGTCCCGCACGCAGGTCGAGACATTACGGCGAAATTGTGCCGAATTCGGTGTGCGGCTATATCCGATGGGCAACCTCGAGCAGGGCATCGTGCATGTCGTGGGGCCACAACTGGGCCTCACCCAGCCGGGCATGACGATCGTCTGTGGGGACAGTCACACCTCGACCCACGGCGCATTCGGCGCGCTGGCCATGGGAATTGGCACCTCGGAGGTCGAGCACGTGCTCGCGACCCAGACGTTGCCGCTGCGGCCGTTCAAGACGATGGCGGTCAATGTCGACGGGAAATTGCCCCCCGGCGTGACGGCCAAGGACATCATCCTCGCGCTGATCGCCAAGATCGGCACCGGCGGCGGGCAGGGGCATGTCATCGAATACCGCGGCAGCGCCATCGAATCCCTGTCGATGGAAGGCCGGATGACCGTCTGCAACATGAGCATCGAAGCCGGCGCCCGGGCGGGAATGGTGGCTCCCGACGCCACCACCTACGAGTTCCTGCGTGACCGCCCGCACGCCCCGAAAGGCGCGCAATGGGATGCGGCCATGCGTTATTGGCAGCAGCTGCACACCGACCCGGGCGCCGAATTCGACACCGAGGTCTACCTCGATGCGGAGTCGCTGAGCCCGTTCGTGACGTGGGGCACAAACCCCGGCCAGGGCGTGCCGCTGGCCGCCGCCGTGCCCGACCCCGAACTGATGGCCGACGACGGCGAGCGCCAGGCCGCTGAGAAAGCGTTGGCATACATGGACCTTCGACCGGGTACCCCGATGCGTGACATCGCCGTCGACGCGGTGTTCGTGGGCTCTTGTACCAACGGTCGTATCGAAGATCTCCGCGCCGTGGCCGACATTTTGCGCGGGCGCAAAATCGCCCCGGGGGTGCGGATGCTCGTCGTGCCGGGGTCGATGCGGGTGCGCGCGCAGGCCGAAGACGAAGGGCTGGGCGAGGTTTTCACCGCCGCGGGTGCCGAATGGCGGCAGGCGGGCTGCTCGATGTGCCTGGGGATGAATCCGGACCAGTTGGCGCCGGGCGAGCGGTGCGCGGCGACGTCCAACCGCAACTTCGAAGGGCGCCAGGGTAAAGGCGGCCGCACGCATTTGGTGTCTCCGGCCGTTGCCGCGGCGACAGCAGTTCGGGGCACATTGTCCGCTCCGGCCGATTTGAGCTGACGTATCCGACGTCTGAAGGGATGAGCATGGAAGCTTTTCACACCCACACCGGTATCGGTGTGCCGCTGCGGCGCTCCAACGTCGACACCGATCAGATCATTCCGGCGGTGTATTTGAAGCGTGTAACCAGAACCGGTTTCGAGGACGGCTTGTTCGCGAGCTGGAGGTCGGATCCGTCATTCGTGCTCAACCTCAGCCCGTTTGATCGGGGGTCGGTCCTGGTCGCAGGACCCGATTTCGGGACGGGCTCGTCGCGCGAGCATGCGGTGTGGGCGCTGATGGACTACGGGTTCCGAGTGGTCATCTCGTCTCGATTCGGTGACATTTTCCGGGGCAACGCCGGCAAGGCGGGGCTGCTAGCGGCCGAAGTTTCTCAGGACGGGGTGGAGCTGCTCTGGAAGCTGATCGAGCAGAGCCCCGGCTTGGAAATCACTGCCAATCTTCAAGATCGAAATATCACCGCGGGAACGACGGTGCTGCCGTTCAAGATTGACGACCACACCGCGTGGCGGCTACTCGAAGGTCTCGACGATATAGCCCTTACGCTGCGGAAACTCGATGAAATCGAGTCTTTCGAGGCGGCCTATCCGGACTGGAAACCTCGCACTCTGTCCACCTCCTGAACGGTCGGACGGAGCCGAATTTCTGCTCGATCGGCTAACTAAACCGGGCCGATTTTACGATCCCCCACCGGTCAAGGGCGGCAACCGGATTGCGAAAACGCCGTACCCCTTGCCGTGAAATTGCGCGTGGCTCTTGGAAATTTGCTGGGTGAGGGTTTACCGTGTCCACTAGTCGGTTCAAAATCGAGGACCACTAGTGTCGGAGGGATTGATGAATAAGGCAGAGCTCATTGATGTGCTCACACAGAAATTGAACACGGACCGTCGGCAGGCGACCGCAGCGGTCGAGAACGTTGTCGACACCATTGTGCGTGCGGTACACAAGGGCGACAGCGTCACCATTACCGGGTTCGGTGTGTTCGAACAGCGGCGCCGCGCAGCGCGCGTGGCTCGCAACCCGCGTACCGGTGAGACGGTGAAGGTGAAGCCGACTTCCGTCCCCGCGTTCCGTCCCGGTGCCCAATTCAAAGCGGTTGTGTCTGGCGCACAGCGTCTCCCGTCGGACGGCCCGGCCGTCAAGCGCGGCGTGGTAGGTGGCACGGGCGCGGCCAAGAAGACCGCGGCCAAGAAGGCTCCCGCCAAGAAGGCTGCGGCCAAGAAGGCTCCCGCCAAGAAGGCTGCGGCCAAGAAGGCTCCCGCCAAGAAGGCCGCAGTGAAGAAGGCTCCGGCCAAGAAGGCCGCAGTGAAGAAGGCTCCGGCCCGCAAGGCCGCGACCAAGGCTCCGGCCAAGAAGACTGCGGCAAAGAAGGCCCCGGCCCGCAAGGCCGCGACCAAGGCCCCGGCTAAGAAGGCCGCGAGCAAGTCGACGGCCCGCAAGGCTCCCGCCAAGAAGACGACCGCGCGTCGCGGCCGCCGGTAGGCAGAGCACGTTCTAGACACGAATACCCTTCGGCGGCAGCGGTGCCCCGGAGGGTATTCGTGTGCTAGCGGCGGGCCGCCGCATCACGCCAGCGGCGGCCGTCGCCGTCGCTCTTTCGCTAGGCGCGCACGTTGGCGGCCAGCGCACCGCCGAGGTGATCGGCGGCGACCAGCCGGCCGCCCGACAACGACAGCACCCAGGTGCTGCCCTTGTGATTGCGCGATTTGTCCGGCCGCACCCCATCGCGGGCACACCACCACGCGATCAGGTCCGGAATCACCTTGCCCTGCGTGCAGACAACCGGTGTGCCGTGCTCGCCGGCGATGTCCAGCATCCGGTGGCGGCCGCGTTTGGCGTTCTTGGCGTAGGCCTCTTCGGTGAGGGTGGGCTCGTTGTGCACGGTCGAGCCGAGTTCCTCGGCGAGTGGTTCCACGGTCTGATGACAGCGGACCCGGTCGGCCGCATACACCCGCGAAGCACCGAAGGCGAGCAGCTGGGGAACCAGCGCCTTGGCCTGCGCGCGCCCCCGTTTGTCGAGCGGCCGCTTGGTGTCATCGCCGGAGAAGCGCGACTTGCGTCCCGCGGTCGCGTGCCGGACCACCAACACGGTGTGGGTGTCCGCCGGCTTTTTGTTGAAGTGGCGCAACACTTTTCGGTCCTGGGCGTAATCGAGTTTCCGCATGGCTTCGGCCGCCGGTAACCAGAGCAACCGGTCGACCTCGTCGCCGGGAACGAACTCGCCGCCCACGGCGCGCGCCGACCAGTAGGAGACTTTTTTGACGCCCGCGTCGATCGGATAGCTCACCGCGTTGAGCCGCCTGCCCAGGACGGCGTGTTGGCCGGTCTCCTCGTACACCTCCCGCACCGCCGCCACGGGCGCGGTCTCGCCGGGGTCCACTTTGCCTTTGGGCAGTGACCAATCGTCATAGCGGGGGCGGTGGATGACGGCGATCTCGACATCGTGGTCGGCGGTGTCGGCATCGCCCGGCCGCCACAGGACCGCGCCGGCGGCATGGACGATTCGGCTTCCAGAGCGCCGGGCGCTAGACGAGCTCGAAGGCGGCACCTCAACTCCTGCAGGTCAATTCGGTCAGAGTCGCACGTTCAATCACGCTGCGGCCCGGGAACAACCGGAAATCACCGCACAGGTCTAGGGACTGCGATGCCGCTCCATCAACGATACTTGGTGGTCGCGCACCGTATGGCCCTCTTGCGGCGACGCGGTCCACTGCCCGTCGGACCCGAGTTCCCAGCAGCGCGTGGACGGATCCAGTGCGGACTCGAACAATTCATCCAGCTGCGCGGTGAGCTTGGGGTCCTTGACCTGAGCCAGCACCTCCACGCGGCGATCGAGGTTGCGGTGCATCATATCGGCGCTGCCGATCCAGAATTCGTTGATGTTGCGGAAATGGATGATCCGCGAGTGCTCGAGGAAGCGCCCGAGAATGGAGCGCACAACGATGTTTTCGGAGTAGCCCTGTGCACCCGGGCGCAGCGCGCAGATGCCACGCACCACCACCTCGACCCGCACGCCGGCCTGCGACGCCCGGTACAGCGCATCGATGACCTGCTCGTCCACCAGCGCATTCATCTTGAGACGAATTCGCCCGTCCCCGCGTTCGCGGTGCGCCGCGATCTCACGTTCGACGCGTTCGATGATCCCGGTGCGAATTCCGTGCGGCGCCACCAGCAGATTGCGGTAGGAGACCTTACGCGAATAGCCGGTAAGCGAATTGAACAAGTCGGTGAGGTCGGCGCCGATGTCGGGGGCCGCGGTCAGCAGGCCGACATCCTCATAGAGACGGGCGGTCTTGCTGTTGTAGTTGCCCGTTCCGATGTGGCAGTAGCGCCGGATCGCCGAGCCTTCGCGACGCACCACCAAACAGGTCTTGCAGTGCGTCTTGAGCCCGACGAGTCCGTAAACCACGTGCACGCCCGCCTGTTCGAGTGCGCGCGCCCAGCGGATGTTGGCCTGTTCGTCGAAGCGCGCCTTGATCTCCACCAGTGCCACGGCCTGCTTTCCGGCCTCGGCCGCTTCGATCAGCGCGCGAACGATCGGCGAATCACCGGAGGTGCGGTACAACGTCTGTTTGATCGCCAGCACGTTGGGGTCGGCGGCGGCCTGCTGGATGAATCGCTGCACGCTGGTGGAGAACGAGTCATACGGGTGGTGCACCAGCACGTCGCCCTCGCGCAGCGTCGCGAAGATGCTCTTGGGGGATTCGCGATCGGCGAAGGCCGGATGCGTGTCGGGGACGAACGCGGGGTCCTTGAGCGCCGGGCGGTCCAGGTCGTAGATCTGCCACAGCGACGAAAGATCCAAAAGGCCCGGGACTTCGATGACGTCACCGGGATGCACATCGAGTTCGCGCAGCAGCAATTCCAGCATGCCCTCGGTCATGTCGTCAGCGATCTCGAGTCGCACCGGCGGGCCGAACCGCCGGCGCGCCAGTTCGCGTTCGAGGGCCTGCAGCAGGTCTTCGTCGCGGTCTTCTTCGACCTCCATGTCGGCGTTGCGGGTGATGCGGAAGGCGTGGTGCTCCACGATTTCCATGCCGGGGAAGAGAAGAGGAAGGAAGGCCGCGATCAGTTCTTCCAGCGGCAGATAGCGCACGATGGACCGGGCTTCGCCCGCGGCGCTGTCCCGGCCCGACCTGGGGGCGGCGAGTTCGACGAAGCGATCGACGTTGTTGGGCACCTTGACTCGCGCGAAGTGCTGGCCACCATCCTCGGGCTGGCGGACCATGACCGCCAGATTCAGGCTCAGCCCGCTGACGAATGGGAACGGGTGCGCGGGGTCGACGGCCAGCGGCGTCAGGACGGGAAAGACTTGTTCGGTGAAATAGGCCGAGAGTTCGTCGCGTTCGGCCTGATCGAGGTCCGCCCACGTGACGATGTGGATGCCTTCCTCGGCCAGCGCGGGCCGCACCGAATCGAGGAACACCCGCGCGTGCCTGGTGGCGATCCGCTGGGTCTGTTCCCCGATGAGGGCCAGCTGCTTGCGCGGCGTCAGACCGTCGGCGGAGCGCACCGACAGGCCCATCTCGTCGCGGCGCTTGAGGCCGGCGACCCGCACCATGTAGAACTCGTCGAGGTTGGAGGCGAAGATCGCCAGGAATTTCGCCCGTTCCAGCAGCGGCAACGAATTGTCGTCGGCCAGCGCCAGCACGCGGGCGTTGAAGTCCAGCCAGCTCAGTTCCCGGTTGAGGTAACGCTCGTCGGGCAGATCGGTCATCGCGGTGGGCGTCGCAGCCGGGGGCGCCGCCACGGCCGAGTCGCCGGAATGCCACAAATTCTCGTCGGGTCGCGCCTCAGCTTCGATTTCAGTCACCCTGCGATCATCGCTCATCACGCGCGGGTGCTGCCAGTGGTGATCGCGAGCGCGGCCGTGGCGGGTCGCCACTACAGGCCGTCACCGGGCGCAGCGCGCACGGGAATCATTCGCCGTTGGGCCGACGTTCGCTTTCCGGACATCGACCGCTCGTGAGGCAAATCAGTGCGCGGCGATGGCGCGGGCGGTCGCGGCGCCCACCCCCAGGCGGCGGGCGGCAGCGAGGTCGGTCGGAGTGTCGACGTCACAGCGCAGGCCGGGCCACGCGCCGGTCAGCTCGATCGCACCCGAACTGCGGTGCCGCGCCGAGGAATCGGAACCGAACCGGGGATCGAGCGGACCCCCGAACGCGAAGAGCGCCGCGGTTCCGGTCGCCAGCCGGTCGGCGACGAAGCTGCGCCGGTGCTGGCGGGCGGCGGCGACGGCCTCGGCCAGCTCCTGGGTCTGCAGCGCCGGCAAATCACCTTGCAGCGCAACGACATTGGAGAACGAAGTTGCCACCGCGCGCGCCGCGGTGGCGATCGCGTTGTTCAGGGGATCGGGGTGGCCCTCGGGCGTCGGGTCGACCAGCACGTCGGCACCCAGCTCGGCGGCCGCAGCGGCCGCCGCGTCGTCGGGCGTGATGACGGTGATCGAGCCCAACGATTCCGCGCGCCCCGCGGCGGTCAGGGTGTCCATCAACATCGCCAGCACCACGCTCTCGCGGGTGCGCGCCGAGAAAACCGGCGCCAGTCTTGTCTTGGCCGCGGCCAACCTCTTGACGGCGATGATCAACGCGACATCGCCCGCGCCGTCGGCTCGTATGCCGCTCATGAGATGTCATCCTGCCAGCGCGGCTCCGCGCGCCGGCGTCATGGCCCCGGCGCGCGGGACACGCTGGCCGCGTGACGCCCGGTCCGTCGCTGATCTAGGGTGTAGCGGCCGCACGTGCCGCATGAGCAACGCCGACCACGACAGGGGGTGACACATGACCAGCACGCATGCCGGTTCGACCGGCGCCGTCACGGTCATGGGCGCCGGGGCGTGGGGCACGGCGCTGGCGAAGGTGCTCGTCGAGGCGGGCGGGCCGGAAACACATGTCACGTTGTGGGCCCGCAGGCCCGAGCTCGCCGAGCGGATCAACGCCACCCGATCGAACCCGGACTATCTGCCCGGCACGTCGCTGCCGGCGGGCATCCGCGCCACCGCCGACGCCGCCGAGGCGCTCCAGAACGCGTCCACGGTGCTGCTCGGCGTGCCGGCGCAGACGATGCGGAGCAACCTCGAGCGCTGGACGCCGCTGCTGCGCGAGGGCGCGACCCTGGTCAGCCTGGCCAAGGGCATCGAGCTGGGCACCCTGATGCGGATGAGCCAGGTGATCGTCGCGGTGACTGGCGTCGACCCCGCTCACGTCGCGGTGATCTCGGGGCCGAACCTGGCCAGCGAGATCGCCGGATGCCAGCCGGCCGCGACCGTGGTCGCCTGCGGTGACTCGGGCCGGGCCGTCGCCCTGCAGCGCATGCTGAACAGCGGATACTTTCGCCCCTACACCAACAGTGATGTGGTGGGCACCGAGATCGGCGGGGCGTGCAAGAACGTGATCGCGCTCGCCTGCGGGATGGCCGCCGGCGTGGGGCTCGGCGAAAACACCGCGGCGGCGATCATCACCCGGGGCCTGGCCGAGATCATGCGGCTGGGGATCGCGCTGGGTGCCAAGGGCGCGACGCTGGCCGGGCTCGCCGGCGTGGGCGACCTGGTGGCCACGTGCAGCTCCCCGCATTCGCGCAACCGGTCGTTCGGTGAACGGCTCGGCCGCGGAGCAACCGTCGAGTCGATTCTTTCCGGCACGCCCGACGGCGGCGACGGGCACGTCGTCGAGGGTGTGACGTCCTGCGAGTCGGTGCTGGCGCTGGCGGCCAGTTACGACGTCGAAATGCCGCTCACCGACGCGGTGCACCGGGTCTGCCACAAGGGGCTGTCGGTCGACGAGGCGATGGCGCTGCTGTTGGGCCGCCGCACCAAGCCCGAGTGAGACCCCACCTACCCGGTAGCCTCTTGAGATTGTGAATGCCAGCGATCGGTCGACGCCGCGCCCCGGCTCGGGGGGCGGCGAGCGGGCGCGCGTGGCCGTCGTCTTCGGGGGGCGCAGCAACGAGCACGCCATCTCGTGCGTCTCGGCGGGCAGCATTCTGCGCAACCTCGACCCCGAGCGTTTCGAGGTGGTCGCGATCGGCATCACCCCGGAAGGTTCCTGGGTGCTCACCGACGGCGACCCGGCCGCGCTGGCGATCACCGACCGGCGGCTGCCCGAAGTCACCGCCGAGTCGGGAACCGAACTGGCGCTGTCGGCCGATCCGCGGCGCGGCGGCCAATTGGTCGCCCTGCCGCCCGGCGCCGGTGAGGTGTTGGCGTCCGTCGACGTGGTGTTCCCCGTGCTGCACGGCCCCTACGGCGAGGACGGCACCATCCAGGGTCTGCTCGAACTCGCCGGCGTGCCGTATGTGGGGGCCGGTGTGCTGGCCAGCGCCGCCGGCATGGACAAGGAGTTCACCAAGAAGCTGTTCGCCGCCGAGGGATTGCCGGTCGGCGACTACGCGGTGCTGCGCCCCTCGCGCGCGCGGCTGCGGCCCGAGGAGTGCCAGCGGCTGGGGCTGCCGGTGTTCGTCAAACCCGCCCGGGGAGGTTCCTCGATCGGTGTGAGCCGGGTAGCGAGCTGGGACCAGCTGGACGCCGCCGTCGCCGCGGCGCGCCGCCACGATCCCAAAGTCATCGTCGAGGCCGCGATCGTCGGCCGCGAGCTGGAGTGCGGTGTGCTCGAAATGCCCGACGGCACAGTCGAAGCCAGCGCGCTCGGCGAGATCCGGGTGGCAGGCGTGCGGGGCCGCGAGGATTCGTTCTACGACTTCGCCACCAAATACCTTGACGACGCAGCCGAATTGGACGTGCCCGCAAAGGTCGACGACGAAATCGCCGACACAGTGCGCCAATTGGCGGTCCGCGCCTTCAAGGCCATCGACTGCCAGGGTCTGGCGCGGGTGGATTTCTTCCTCACCGAGGACGGGCCGGTGCTCAACGAGATCAACACGATGCCGGGGTTCACCACGATCTCGATGTACCCGCGGATGTGGGCGGCCAGCGGCGTGGACTACCCGACCCTGCTGGCGACGATGGTCGAGACGGCGCTGGCCCGCGGGGTGGGCCTGCGCTAGCTAGCGCGCCGGCCCGGGGCTGATGGGCCCGGCCGGGATGCGCTGCGCGATCACCTCCGACAGGCGCTGGATGGGCGCCGGGCCCGACCCGGTGGGCAGCGTGAGCGCCACGTAGACACCGCGATCCACCGCGTACCAGGTGGATCTGCCGGCGTCACCGGCGGATTGCTGGTCGGAGCGCACCTGGAACCACTGCACCCGGTCGACCACCTGGATCGGGGAGCCGACGACGAACTCGCCCGGGCGGTCCAGGCCGCAGCGCAGCACGACGGGGTCGGCGCCCCGCCCGGAGCGCCATGCCGCCGCGCCCACCGGTTCCGGCTGCTCGAGCGCCGCCCGCTGGTAGTCACCCAGGCGCTGCGGCAGCGCGTCCATCAGCGCCCGGCACGCGGGGCTGTCGGCCTGCGGCGCCGGGACGCCCGCGACGGCGACCGGCTGCGGGGGCGCCTCACGGGTGGCCGCGATCGCCAGGATCACCCCGATGGTCGTGACGGCCAGCGCCACCGCGACGATGATCACCGCGCGCGGCGGCCCGCCGTCGGCGTCCGATTCGGTTGCCACCGCCCGCACCTCCTGTCCCCACATCACTATCGCCTCAGCTCACCCCGATGGCCAATTATCGTGGGTGGCGTGCGGGACGAATCGACGCTGCGGCAACTCGGCGAATTCGCCGTGATCGACCGCCTGGTGGCCGGTCGCCGCCAGCCCGCCGCTGTGGTGCTCGGGCCGGGTGACGACGCGGCGCTGGTGGCGGCCGGCGATGGCCGCACCGTGGTGTCGACCGACATGCTGGTGCAGGACCGCCACTTCCGGCTGGACTGGTCGACGCCGCACGACATCGGCCGCAAGGCGATCGCCCAAAACGCCGCGGATATCGAGGCGATGGGCGCGCGGCCCACGGCGTTCGTCGTCGCCTTCGGCGCGCCCGGTGAGACGCCGGCGGCCGCGGTGGACGCGCTCGTCGACGGGATGTGGGACGAGGCGCAACGGGTCGGGGCCGGCATCGCCGGCGGCGACCTGGTCAGCTGCCCGCAGTGGGTGATCTCGGTGACGGTGCTCGGCGATCTCGGCGGCCGCGAGCCGGTGCGGCGATCGGGCGCAACGCCGGGTTCGCTGGTCGCTGTCGCCGGCGACCTGGGCCGTTCGGCCGCGGGATTCGCCTTGTGGCACAACGACATTGGTGGGTTCGAGGAGCTGCGGCGCCGGCATGTGGTGCCCGAGCCGCCGTACGGTCAGGGTGCGGTCGCCGCCGCCTGGGGAGCGCAGGCGATGATCGACGTCTCCGACGGCCTGATCGCCGACCTGCGGCATGTGGCCGACGCGTCGGGGGTAGGCATCGACCTGTCCACGGCGGCGCTGGCCGCCGACCGCGACGCGCTCGCCGCGGCGGCCGCCGCCGCAGGCGCCGATCCGTGGCCGTGGGTGCTGGGGGGCGGCGAAGACCACGCACTGGTGGCATGTTTCGCCGGACCCGCGCCGGCCGGATGGCGCATCATCGGGCGGGTGCTCGACGGGCCCGCCCGGGTACTCGTCGACGATCAGGAGTGGAGCGGCCACGCCGGCTGGCAGTCGTACTAGGGTGACGCGGTGACCGTTTACCCGATCGCGAAGGGCCGACGATGACGGCGCGCCCGCTGAGCGAATTGGTCGAGCCGGGCTGGGCGAACGCGCTGCAACCCGTGGCCGGGCAGGTCGCCCAGATGGGGCAGTTCCTGCGGGACGAGATCGCGGCCGGGCGCAGGTATCTGCCCGCCGGCCCGAATGTGTTGCGCGCCTTCACCTATCCATTCGACCAGGTCCGGGTGCTGATCGTCGGGCAGGACCCCTACCCGACGCCCGGACACGCTGTGGGGCTGAGCTTTTCGGTAGCCCCCGAGGTGCGGCCGCTGCCGCGCAGCCTGGCCAACATCTTTCAGGAGTACACGACCGACCTGGGCCACCCCCCGCCCTCGTGCGGTGACCTGACGCCCTGGGCGCAGCGTGGTGTGCTGCTGTTGAACAGGGTGCTCACCGTGCGACCCAGCAATCCGGCGTCGCATCGGGGCAAGGGCTGGGAAGCGGTGACCGAATGCGCCATCCGGGCGCTGACCGCGCGCTCGCTGCCGCTGGTGGCGATCCTGTGGGGCCGCGACGCCTCGACGCTCAAACCGATTCTCGCCCAAGGCAATTGCGTGGCCATCGAGTCACCGCACCCCTCGCCGCTGTCGGCGTCGCGGGGGTTCTTCGGCTCCCGCCCGTTCAGCCGTGCCAACGAACTGCTGGCCGGAATGGGCGCGGACGCGATCGATTGGCGGCTGCCCTGAACGAGATGACCGCGCTACGGGCGAACCGGCGCGGCGGACCGGAGCAGCTGGTGATCGAGCGGGCGCCCGTGCCGGTCGCGGCGGCCGGGGAAGCCTTGGTGGCCGTGCACGCGGCCGCCATCACCTTCGACGAGCTGACATGGGAGGAGACGTGGACCCGCGACGGCGTCAGCCGAACCCCCGTCATCCCGTCCCACGAGGTCTCCGGTGTGGTGTCCGCGGTGGCCGACGACGTCACGGATTTCGTGCCCGGCGACGAGGTCTACGGACTGATCGCGTTCGACCGCGACGGCGCGGCCGCCGATTTCGTCGCCGTGCCCGCGGCCGATCTGGCCGCCAAACCGTCGACGGTCTCCCACGTCGTCGCCGCCGCGCTCCCGCTGGCCGGCCTGACCGCGCTGCAGGCACTGGTCGATCACGCCGCGGTGCAGCCAAAGGAGAGCGTGCTGGTGCACGGAGGCGCCGGCGGGGTGGGCCTGTTGACCGTTCAGTTGGCCGCCCTGCTGGGTGCGCGGGTGACCGCGACCGTGCGCAGCGACACCGCGAATCTTCTTCGCGGCTGCGGCGCGCAGCGGGTGATCGACACGCGCACCGAGGCATTTGACGAGGACGGCGCCGCCTACGACGTCGTCGTCGACACCGTCGGCGGGCAGACGCTGGAAAGGTCCTACGGCGTGCTGCGCCGCGGCGGCCGGCTGGTGACGTTGTCGGCACCGCCGCCGGACGGCCGGGCCGACGAATTCGGCGTCAGCGCAACCTTCTTCATCGTCACACCGAATCGGGATCAGCTCGCCGAGCTCGCCGCGCTCGTCGACAGCGACCGGTTGCACGTCGCGATCGCCCAGACGTTCCCGCTCGACGAGGGCCGGGAGGCGTTCGAAAGCCGGGAGCGGGGCGGCCGCGCCGGCAAGACGGTCCTGGTCGTGCGGGATTGACGGCTCGGCGTCACGACGCCGGGAAGTTGACGTCCTTGGTGACGGCTTCCCATTCGTCGATCGACGCCGACAACGCGGCGATCTTGTCCCGCATGGCCTTGAGCACGTCGCGGCCCAGCAGCAACCGCAGCGGCGGGTCGTCGAGCTTGGCGAGCATCAGCACCGCCTCGGCCACCTTGCGCGGGTCGCCGGGCAGGTGATCGGCGAACTGCTTGATCAGGTCCTTGCGCGCCGCCACGTCGGCGTAATCGGTGATCGGCGCCCCGGATTCCTTCATCGACCTTGTCGCCCAATCGGTGCGGAACGCGCCGGGTTCGACGGCGGTTACCTTGATGCCCAGGGGGCGGACCTCGGTGGCGAGCGCCTCGGTGACCGCCTCCAGCGCGAACTTGGTCGACGAATAGTAGGCGTTGGGCGGGTTGGCCACCAGGCCGGTCATCGAGGAGATGTTGATGATGTGGCCCGATCCGCGGGCGCGCATGGCCGGCAGCACCGCCTTGATCATGTCGACGGCGCCGAAGTAGTTCACGTCGAACAGCTTTCGGACCTCGGCGTCCTCACCCTCTTCCACCGCGGACAGGTAGCCGTGTCCGGCGTTGTTGACCAGCACATCGATTCCGCCGAAGGCCTCGTCGGCCGCCGCCACCGCGGCCGCGACCTGGCCGGTGTCGGTCACGTCGAGCGCGACGGCCAGCGCCCGGTCGCCGAACTCGTCGGCGAGGTCCTGCACCGCCTCGGCGCGCCGCGCCGTCACCACCACGCTGTGGCCGGCTTCCAGTGCGGCGCGGGCGATTTCGCGTCCGAAGCCGGTGGAGCATCCCGTGATCAGCCAGCGAGCCATGCCTAAATCGTCCCTTCCGGTAGGCGGCGCAGATATCCCTTGCGGCGCTCGGCGAGCTGGGCGGCCCGCTGCTGCGGGCTCACCCGCTCCAGGTGTGGCACCTCCGCGTCGAGCCGGTCCAGCTTGACGACGCGGCCCCGCGCACCGAGGTCTTCCCGCGGACCGGCCTCGCTGAACTCCGCCATGCGCAGGGTCAGGATGGCCTCGCGCAGGCCGTCGGAGTCGATCCAGTTGGCCACGCCGGGGTCGATGGGGGAGATCACGTAGGTGTAGGTGCCGTCCTGGTTGGGGACCGACTGCGCCTTGTTGAGGCTGCCGGTGCGGTCGACGAGCTCGAGCGTGGTGCCCCAAACGTTGCTGAGCGGGACGGTGAAGTATTCGGCGCCACCGTCATTCAGGTCGACGACGAACGCCTCGTCGGGGCCGAGATCGAAGCGGCCCATCACGTACACCTGGTTGCGCATGGCGCCGATCCTGTCGGCCGACCAGGCCAGGTTGAACTGGTTGGCCGGCATCTTGTACACGCCGTGGCTGAGCTTGCCGGTGAAGTTCGCGAAGTAATCCATCATCGCGGCGGTGGCCTCGGCCTGCTCGTCAAGGGTGCGTGCCGGTGTTGACGCCGGGGCGCCAAGCCGTTGCACCTCAAGGTGATTGGGGTCGTCGCGGCCCCAGTCCAGCAGCACGTCTCGAATGTAGAACTCGTGTGCCGCCGGGGTGCTCCGCACGTGATTGGGCCGACCGTTGGCGGGTTCGGAGTCGACGGTGATGGTGAAGCTGCCGTCGGAGTCGACCCTCATGGTGCGGCCGTTGAGCACGTCGACGGTGCCCATGTTCGCATCCCAGAGGGTGAAGTAGTTCTCGGTCATCCGGTGTTCGCCGACCCGGCCGTGGATCTCGTAGCGCTCGTCCCCGGAGATGGGGATCACCCGGTACACGCTGTCGGGATTGTCGATGCCCCACCGCGATCCGGGGATCCGGCGGCCGTTTACGGGGTGGGCCAGCCGGGTGATGCAGCTGACCTTGGGTCGCAGCTTGTCCTGGTTGGACGACCACATCGCCGCCGAGAACATCACCTCGGCGAACGCGTCGTCGAACCGTTCGCGCATCGCGTCGGACGCCTTGGCGCGGCCCAGCCAGGTTTCGGCAACGGTCCGGTACGCGGCCTTGACGGTGGGATGCTCGATCAGCTCGAGCGCCGCCAGTTCCTGTTCGTGCTGGGATGCCGTCGCGACCGGGTCTTCAGGCATGCGCTGTTCCTCCGATATATTGTGCAAATCGCTTGTTGTACAACGTGAATCGCTCGTCGACCTGCTCGGGAAGCAGACCGTAGTTCTCCAGGCCGTAGGGCGGGCGCGCCGCCTCGCGCGGGCGCTCACGCAGCCAGCGCCGCATCGCGTCCTCTGCCTCGGCCGTCAGCGGCAGCCCGATCGCGTCGTAGACGCGGGCCACCTGCCCGATCGGGTCGCCCACCGCATCGCCGAACCCGATGTCGGTGACGCGCTCACCGTCGTCGGACCAGCCGTCGCGGGTCGTCATCGCACGGTCGTTGGTCCAGCCCATCCGTGCCAGCCATTGCGCGCCGACCCGGTGGGTGTCGACGACGTCGGCGTGCATCGCGTGCAGCGTGGCGTTCAGACTGGCACCCGACGCGATCGTGGTGCGGGGATCGCGGTGCATGTGCACGACGTGCAGGTCGGGGAACTGGGCGCGCAGCAGGCCCAAATACCCCAGGTGCGCCGGCGATTTGAGCACCCACCGTTGACCGGCCAGCCCGCGTTGGCGTTTTTGCCATTGCAGGAACTGCAGCATGCGGTGCAGGTAGCCATAGGCGGGGGAGAAGTCCTGGTCGTCGAGCCAGGTTCGGTAGTGGGGCAGGTGGGCGCCCGACTCGGGGACGTGCGACAAGAAGGCGTCCGCCAAAAAGACGATCTCCTCCTCGGCTTCGGTGGCGTACATCGGGTGGATGGAGAACAACTCCGGCGCCAGTTCGCGCGATTTCGCCTCGCGGGCTTGGCTGATGGCGATGCGCGGATCCACCCCGGTGAACGGATGGTTCAACCGCGGCGCGACCTCGACGACCTCCCACCCGTACGCGCAGACGAAGCGCGGATCGGCCGCCAGCAGGCGCTGCAACAGCGTGGTCCCGCTGCGCATCATCCCGACGACGACGACGATCGGCGCGGCCACCCGCTCGTCGAGAATCTCCGGATGGCGGCGGATCCACTCCTGGGTGCGCAGCCGCATCCGCAGGCTGTGCACGATGCCCGAGCGCAGGATGTGGGCGCCGACCGCGTTGAGGTCAGCCCGCGCATAGTCGCGCAGCAGGACGGTCAGCGGCTCTTCGAATTCGCCCGGGCCCCAATCGGTGAGCCCTTCCTTGCGTTGCGCGTCGGCCAGGACGGCGGCCGGCTCGAAGACGCTGGGGGACGGCACGAGGCTCAGAACTTCAGGTGGTGGCTGACGTCGCCGACCTGGTCGACGAACATGGTGCGGCTGTCGAAACACCAGGCGCCGTCCACCCGGTGAAAGGTGTCCTTGTAGTGCCCGGTCACGATGACCTGCAGCGGCAGGTCGGGGGTGGCCTGGGTGACGCAGTAGTAGGACGTGCTCGTCGCGGTGCCCTGGGCCTCGTCGATGTACAGCTGGACGTTGGTGGTGTTGTGTTTGGTCTTCGGGGTGCCGTCTTCGTAGATGCGCGTGGCCATTTCGTACATCTCGCGGACCCGCGCCGAGCCGGCGAACACCGTTTCCGGCGGACCGTCCTCGACGCCGCAGATGCGGCCGTGCTCGAAGAGGCGAGCCACCCCGTCCAGGTCGCCGCCGTCGAGCAGCTGCGCATAGGTGTAGATGAGATTCGTGATCTCGGTGGCGCTGTCACTCATGTCGAACCGCCTCGGGAAGTCCGTCCGGTCCAACTTACATAGAACCGACGATTACTCTTAGTCGCCGTGACCTTACCGTGGACGCCGAGCAGGCTCGGCAACCTGACCGGCAAGCGCGTGATCGTGACCGGAGCGACCAACGGGGTGGGGCTGGGCACCTCGCGCGCGCTCGCCCACGCCGGCGCGCACGTGATCCTGGCCGTGCGCAACACCGAACTCGGCGAGCAACGCGCTGCCGAAATCTCCGCGAACGGCGGCGGTGCGACGTCGGTGCAAAAGCTCGACCTCGCCGACCTGTCCTCGGTGCGGGCCTTCGCCGGCCTGATCGACGAGCCGGTGGACATCCTGATCAACAACGCCGGCGCCCTCACCGACCGCCGCACCGAGACGGTCGACGGATTCGAGACGACACTGGGCACCAACCTGCTCGGGCCGTTCGCGCTGACCAACCTGCTGCTGCCCAAGGTGCGTTCGCAGATCATCAACGTCGGCTCCGACGCCCACCGGTCGGCGACGCTGCACCTCGACGACCTACACCTGCGCCGCCACAAGTGGACGAGGTTGGGCGCCTACGCGCAGTCCAAGCTCGCGGTCATGCTGTGGGGGCTCGAGCTGGACCGCAGGCTGCGCGCGGCCGCATCGCCGCTCGTCACGCAGCTCACCCACCCCGGTTGGGTGGCCTCGAACCTGTCCAACCTGGGCGACTCGCCGCTGATGTCGCTGGCCCACAAGGGGGTCAAGGCGGTGGCCGACCGGTTGGCCAACGACATCGACGAGGGCGCGGCGCCGACGCTGTACTGCATCAGCGAGCCGATTCCGCCCGGCAGCTACGTCGGGGTCAGCGGCAGGTTCGGGCTGCGCGGTGGGCCGGTGCTCATCGGCCGCACGCCGCTGGCGTGCGACTACGACACGGCCGCGCGGCTGGTGGCCTTCGCCGAGCGCGAGACCGGCACGAAACTGGAGATCTGAGCATGGGTGAATTCGACAACGTCGTCGCCGTCGTGACCGGCGCCGCGCGCGGCCAGGGCCGCAGCCACGCCGTCGCGCTGGCTGAGCAGGGCGCCGACATCATCGCCGTCGACATCTGCGCCGACCTCGAGGCCATTCCCTACGCGTTGGGCACCGAGGCAGAGCTGGCCGAAACGGTCCAGCTGGTCGGGTCGACGGGCCGCAAAGCGGTTCCGGTGATCGCCGACGTGCGCGACCTTGCGGGTCTGCGGGCCGGCGTGCAGGCGGGCATCGACGAGCTCGGCGAGGTCGACGTCGTCATCGCCAACGCCGGGGTGGTGGCGATCGGCGTCACCGAGCCCGACGCCGAACCGGTGTTCAACACGATCGTCGACACCAACCTCAAGGGTGTGTGGCACACCATGCTGGCGACGGTCCCCTCGATCGTGCGCAAGGGTGTCGGCGGCTCGGTCGTGCTGGTCAGTTCGTCGCAGGGCCTGACCGGACGTGGCGGTGACGGCAGCGCCGCGATGTTCGCCTACGCGGCGTCCAAGCACGGTGTCGTGGGTCTGATGCGCTCGGCGGCCAATGCGTATGCGCCGCACAAGATTCGGGTCAACTCGGTGCACCCCAGCGGTGTCGCGACGCCGATGATTCTCAACGACTTCGTGGTGAACCGGATGACGGAGAACCCGAACCCGGCCGTCTCGCAGATGCTGCTGCCCGGCGTGCCGTTGGTCGAGGCGCGGGACGTCACCGAGGCGGTGCTGTGGCTGGCCGGGCCGCGGTCGCGCTACGTGACGGGGGTGTCGATCCCGGTCGACGCCGGCCACGTCGTCATGTAGGGGGAACTAGCCCCTGACGACCTTGCCGGCCTTGATGCAGGACGTGCAGACATTGAGGCGCTGCTTGTTACCGCCCGGACGGGCGACGTGCACGGTCTGGACGTTGGGGTCCCACCGGCGGCTTGTGCGGCGGTGGGAGTGCGACACCGACTTGCCGAAGCCGGGGCCTTTCCCGCAGATGTCGCACACAGCGGCCATTGTTCAAGCTCCTCAAAATCTCGGGGGTCCGGCAATCCGGCCGGGACAGCCCGGCCTCACCGGGCCCAATCAGAATACCGATTGTCGTGGTAACCACCAAAACGTCGACGGGCGGCCCGGGCCATGCCGGGGTCAGGTGTGCGCCGCGACCCCTTGGGCGGTAAACACCGAGTCGATCACAGTACCGGCGCGAATCCGGGCTGCTCGGACGCGGCGCCGCTAGGATGGCGTCGCCGCCGATGGTCGGCGCGGTCGCTGCCTATATCAGGTGCGGACGGCGCGCTGATTGGCTGAAGTCTTCTTCCCGGTGGTGCCGGCCCGCGCGGAGCTGCGGATGAGGCTGGGAAGCGAATATCGGCAGGCTTGAGGGGAGTGCGCGGGGTGGTTGCGCGCGCCGAAAACGCCGGACCAGCCGACGTCGAAAGCGGGCGGGGCTCACCGGCGGGCGTACGACGGTTGGTGTTGAGGTTGCGCCGGGTGGCGGCGGCCTATCTGGTGGTGGCGGCGCTGGGCAGCGTCGCCATAGGGAGTACGTCGGTCAACTGCCCGACCGCTGTGGGCGGGCATGACGGCATCGGGCAGGGCGGACCGGGCCCGAGAGCATCGGGCCCCGCTCCAGCCGATGCGACGTGGTGGTGGCAGCCCCGTCCGCCTCGTCCCGCGGTGCAGGAGGCGGCCGCGGTGCGCGGCGGAATCCAGCTGCGGCAGGTCGCTTTCGACGGTCGGGGAGTGTGGCCGGACGGACCCGACGCGATCCGCGGCTATCTCGAGGAGGCACTGACCCGGATCGGCGTCACCGAGGCGTCGGCCCGTGGTCACTGGATCGAGGGCATGATGACCATCGCCGACCACGAATCGCAATTCCATTCGGGTGCGATCAACCTGTCAGACAGCAACGCCTACGGGCCTTCTCAGCTCGACGGTGGCCCGCTGCACGCCACGCGCGGCCCGTGGCAGGTAATGCCGGATACCTTCGCGACCTTCCACCAGCCCGGGACGTCGAACTCGGCGTGGGATCCGGTGGCGGCCGCATGCGCGTCGATGAACTATCAGATGAGCCGCTACGGCGTCAGCCGCGACGGCAGCAATCAGCGCGCGCTGGTGGGGCAGGCCAATCCCGGTATCCGGCAGGGCTATTAAGCTCTGCCGCTGCCGGCCGGCCGCTCGATCTTCCTCAACGGCGCGGAGCAACTGAGCGCAGCGGCTGCGTCGCCGGGCTACGCTGGCGCCCACCGGGAGACAGGTGCGGAGGAGGTGGGTCAACTGGGCACTGCTGATACGTCGCAGCTACGTCTCCTGGACGCGATGACCCTGCGAGACTGGGCGCACACCGCCGTCAGCGACCTGATCACCCACATCGACGAGATCAATCGACTCAACGTCTTTCCCGTCGCCGACTCCGACACCGGCGCGAACATGCTGTTCACCATGCGTTCGGCCCTGGCGGAACTGAACGCGCAGGGCGGCTCGGGGTGCGCCGCCCGGGCCGCGGCCGCGCTGTCGGCCGGCGCGCTGAACGGCGCCCGCGGCAACTCCGGGGTGATCCTGTCGCAGATCCTGCGTGGCCTCGCCGACGTCACCGCCACCGCCGCGAGCGACGCCGGCGGCGACCTGCCCCACATCGACGCCGTCGTGCTGGGCGAT
Organism: Mycobacterium sp. 3-98; assembly: GCF_035918355.1. Classification (NCBI taxonomy): domain Bacteria; kingdom Bacillati; phylum Actinomycetota; class Actinomycetes; order Mycobacteriales; family Mycobacteriaceae; genus Mycobacterium; species Mycobacterium sp. 3-98. Next base: position 2,019,309 of record NZ_CP142360.1, read on the forward strand.
GCGCTGCAGCGCGGCGTGGAGCTGGTCATCACCTCGATGGGCGGCGAGGAAGTCCCGGGGACCATCGTCTCGGTGCTACGGGCCGCCGCGACCGCCGTGCAGCAGTGCGCGCGCGCCGGGGACGGGCTCGCGCCGGCGGTCATCGCCGCTGGGGACGCGGCGGTGGTCGCCCTGGAAAAGACCCCCGAGCAGCTCGACGTGCTCGCCGACGCCGGAGCCGTGGACGCCGGCGGGCGGGGCCTGCTGGTCCTGCTGGACGCGTTGCGGACCACCATCACGGGGCAGGCGCCCGCCCGGGCGGTCTACGAGCTCGCGCCGCGGGCGCAGCGCACCGAAGCCCCCGCGCCGCGCCCGGCGCCCCAATTCGAGGTGATGTACCGGCTGGACGGCTGCGAGCCCGCGGCGGCGGACGCGCTGCGGGACCGGCTGGAGGACCTGGGCGATTCGGTGGGCATCGCGTCGGCGCCGTCGTCCGCGCAACGCACCTATTCCGTGCACGTGCACACCGACGACGCCGGCGCCGCCGTCGAGGCGGGACTGGCGGCCGGACGACTCAGCCGCATCGTCATCTCGGCCCTGAGCTCCGGGGCCCCCGGGTTGCCCGCGGGCGGCTGGACGCGGGAACGGGCGGTGCTGGCCGTCGTCGACGGCGACGGCGCCGCCGAGCTGTTCGCCGGGGAAGGCGCCTGCGTGCTGCAACGCGACCCCGCAGCGCACGATCCCACGACCAACATCAGCGCGCACCAGCTGATGCGCGCCGTCGTCGACACCGGCGCCGCGCAGGTGATGGTGCTGCCCAACGGCTATGTGGCCGCCGAGGAGCTGGTCGCCGGGTGCACGGCGGCCATCGGCTGGGGGATCGACGTGGTGCCGATCCCGACCGGGTCGATGGTGCAGGGCCTGGCCGCGCTGGCCGTGCACGAGACCGGCAGGCAGGCCGTCGACGACGGCTACACCATGGCCCGGGCGGCCGGCGCCGCGCGGCACGGATCGGTGCGCATCGCCACCGAGAGCGCGTTGACCTGGGCGGGCCGCTGCCATCCCGGCGACGGCCTGGGCATCGCGGGCGACGAGGTGCTGATCGTGGCCGCCGACGCCGTCGGGGCGGCGATCGGCCTGCTCGACCTCCTGCTGGCCTCCGGCGGCGACCTGGTGACCGTGCTGCTGGGCGCCGGCATCGAGACCGATGGGGACGTCGGCGCCGTCGGCGACATCCTGGAAGAGCACATGCACGACCACCACCCGGGGACCGAACTGGTCACCTACCGCACCGGCCACCACGGTGACGCGCTGCTGATCGGGGTCGAGTAGCGATGGTGTCGCTGTCCGACCGGCTGGACTACGCCGTCGGCGGGAAGGTCGTGGAGCTCCTCGACGAGGTGTTCGGCATCCGGACCGTCAACGACCTGCTGCGCCACTACCCCCGCAGCTACACCGAGGGCGCCAGCCGCTGGGACGCCGACGACGAACGGCCGCCCGCCGGTGAACACATCACCATCGTCGACACGATCACCGACACCGAGACGTTCCCGATGAAGAAGACGCCGAAGAAGGTCTGCCACCGCATCACGCTCGGCTCCGGGCGCAACAAGGTGACCGCCACGTTCTTCAACGCGAACTACATCAAAAAGGACCTCACCACCGGCACCAAGGTGATGCTGTCCGGCGAGGTCGGGTTCTTCAGGAACGTCATGCAGCTCACCCATCCCGCGTTTCTCCTCCTCGACACGCCGGACGGGAAGAACCGCGGCACCGTGTCCCTCAAGAGCATCGCCAACGCCTCGCACGCCACCACCGGCGAAGACATCGCTGACGCGTATCAGCGCCACTTCTTCCCGATCTATGCGGCCAGCGCCAAGCTGCAGAGCTGGACCATCTTCGCCACCGTGCGCCAAGTGCTCGACGTCCTCGACCCGGTGCCCGATCCCCTGCCCGAGGACCTGCGCGCGAAATTCGGCCTGGTCTCCGAGGATCAGGCGTTGCGCGACATCCACCTCGCCGAAAGCGAGCCCCGCCGTCAGCGGGCACGCGAGCGCCTGACCTTCGACGAGGCCGTCGGGCTGCAGTGGGCCCTGGTGGCCCGCCGGCACGGCGAGCTTTCGGAATCGGGGCCCCCGGCGCCGCCGCGTTCGGACGGTTTGGCCGCGGAACTGTTGGGGCGGTTGCCTTTCGAGCTGACCGCGGGGCAGCGTGACGTGCTCGGCGTGCTGTCCGAGGGGCTGGCGTCCAACCGCCCGCTGAACCGCCTGCTGCAGGGGGAGGTGGGCTCGGGTAAGACGATCGTGTCGGTGCTGGCGATGCTGCAGATGGTGGACGCCGGTTATCAGTGCGCGCTGCTGGCGCCGACGGAAGTGCTTGCCGCGCAACATCTTCGATCCATCCGCGACGTGCTCGGCCCGCTGGCGATGGCGGGCCAGCTGGGCGGCGCCGATCGGGCCACCCGGGTGGCGCTGCTCAGCGGTTCCATGACCGCCGCGCAGAAGAAGCAGATCCGGGCCGAGATCGCCGGCGGCGAGGTGGGCATCGTCGTCGGCACCCACGCGCTGCTGCAGGACGCGGTGGAGTTCGACAACCTGGGCATGGTGGTGGTCGACGAGCAGCACCGCTTCGGGGTCGAACAGCGAGATCAGTTGCGGGCCAAGGCCCGTCCCGGTGTCACCCCGCACCTGCTGGTGATGACGGCGACGCCGATCCCGCGCACCGTCGCGCTCACCGTCTACGGGGACCTGGAAACGTCGACGCTGCGCGAACTTCCGCGTGGACGCCAGCCGATCACCAGCAACGTCATCTTCGTCAAGGACAAGCCCACCTGGCTCGGCCGCGCCTGGCAGCGCATCAGCGAAGAGGTCGCCGCCGGCCGGCAGGCCTACGTGGTGGCGCCCCGCATCGACGAGGACGACGATCCGGGCACGCAGGAGCAGAACGCCAAGGCCCCCGAGACCGCCGAAGGCCTCTACGCCCGACTGCGTTCCGGCGAGCTGGCGCACCTGCGGCTGGGGCTGATGCACGGGCGGCTGTCCGGCGACGAGAAGGACGCGGTGATGGCGGCCTTCCGCGCCGGCGAGATCGATGTGCTGGTGTGCACCACCGTCATCGAGGTCGGCGTCGACGTCCCCAACGCCACCGTGATGCTGGTGATGGACGCCGACCGGTTCGGGATCAGCCAGTTGCATCAGCTGCGCGGCCGGATCGGCCGCGGCCGGCACCCGAGCCTGTGCCTGTTCGCCAGCTGGTCCGCGCCCGACTCGCCGGCCGGCCGGCGGCTGCGCGCGGTGGCCGGGACGCTGGACGGCTTCGCCCTGGCCGACCTGGACCTCAAGGAGCGCCGCGAGGGAGATGTCTTGGGCCGCAACCAGTCCGGCCGGGCGATCACGCTGCGGTTGCTGTCCCTGGCCGACCACCTGGAGTACATCGAGGCGGCGCGGGAATTCTGCGTCCGAACCTATACCGAGGACCCCTCCGATCCCGGATGGGCCGTGCTGGCGGCGCGATTCACCGACACCGACCGCATCGAATACCTGGACAAGAGTTGAACCGCAGGGTGCTGTTGTGGTTGGCCGCGGCGGCCGCGCTCGCGGTGGTGGTGGCCTACCAGACGGTCGGGACCTCGGCCTCTCGGCACTCCGCGGAATACGCTGCGCGCGCGGATGTTCCGACGGTGCTGCCCGGCGTCGACGTGCTCGCGGGCATCCCGGTCGTGCCGGTGCGGCTGCACCGCTACGACTACCTGCGGGCGGCGTTCGGCGACGCCTGGGATGACGACAACGACGCGCCGTTGGGGCACAACGGGTGCGACACCCGCGACGACATCCTCAACCGCGATCTCGTCGACAAGACGTACGTGTCGATCAAGCGGTGCCCGGACGCCGTGGCCACCGGCACGCTGCACGACCCGTACACCAACAAAACGATCGCCTTTGCGCGCGGCCCCAAGGTCGGCGAATCGGTGCAGATCGACCACATCGTGCCGCTCGCGTACGCCTGGGACATGGGCGCGTACGGCTGGCCGGCGCCCGAGCGGCTGCGCTTCGCCAACGATCCGGCCAACCTGCTGGCCGTCGACGGGCCGGCCAATCAGGACAAGGGCGATTCGCCACCGGGCCAATGGATGCCGCCCAACGGGGCGTTCGCCTGCCAGTACGCCATGCAATTCATCGCCGTGCTGCGCGGCTATGCGCTGCCGGTGGATGCGGCGTCGACCGGTGTTTTGCGTCAGGCCGCCGCGAGCTGCCCCGCGGCGTAGCCGTCGGTTATGAACCCTCGTAGGTGTCGGGGTCCGGGCGCAGCCGGGTGCCGTCGTTGAGCCCGTTGATCGCATCCATGTGCTCGGCGGCCAACTCGAAATCGAACACGTCCATGTTGGTCGCGATGTGCTCTTCCTTGGCCGAGCGGAAGACGACCGCGTTGCCCAGCTGCAGGTTCCACCGCAGCAGCACCTGCGAGGCGGTCTTGCCGTATTCGCCGGCGATCGAGCTCACGGTCGGGTTGTCGATCAGCTTGTCCAGCGCCAGCGGCGTGTAGGACTGCGTGACGACGTTGTGCTCGGCGTTGGTCTTGCGCAACGCCTCCTGGTTGAGCAGCGGGTGCAGCTCGATCTGGTTGACCGCGGGAGTGACGAACGTGAGGTCGATGACGGTCGTCAGGTGTTCCTCGGTGAAGTTGGAGACGCCGATCGAGCGGGCCTGCCCGTCCCCGCGGGACTGGATCATTCCGCCGAAGGAGTTCACGTAGTTGCCCAGCGACGGGGCCGGCCAGTGAATCAGGTACAGGTCGACGTAATCCAGGCCCAGCCGTTCCAGGCTGGCGGTGCAGGCGTCCATCGCCCCCTTGAAACCCTGATCGGAGGTGGCCAGCTTGGTGGTCACGAACAGCTCGGCGCGCGGAATCCCGGAGGCGGCGATGGCGCGCCCGACGGCGGCCTCGTTGCCGTAGGCCGCGGCGGTGTCGATGAGCCGGCAACCGATTTCCAGCGCCGCCGATACCGCGCGTTCGGTCTCGTCGTCCGACAATTCCGCGACGCCCAGGCCCAGGGCCGGCATCGTGTTTTCGTCGTTGAGAGCAATTGAGGGTGCGGCGGAGCCCGACTCGCCAGTCAATTCATTCACCTGCCTGTGAAATTAATGGTCCGAGATTGTGCACCGAGCCGGGTTCCGCCATCGCGCGAGAAGATCAACGGCGTTCGGCGCCGAGTTCGAGGCGCTGCGTTCGAAATCGAACACGTCGAAGTTGCTCGCAATCCGTGAGGGCTTCATCGGCTTGGGGATCACGATATTACCGAGGGAGCAAATGCAACCTAATCAACACCTGGGCAGGTGTCCATCCGCGGCCTCCGGTACCCGGTGCGCCACCACGTACAGTTGGTCGCGCGGCACACCGGAATCGGCGGCCGCTCAGGGGTGAATTCACTTTCGTCGTCAAGCGGTGCCACGTTGTTTGAAAAAGGGGGTTGCCCATGACCAAGCCTCTGTCTGCCGCGCCAGACGTGCACACCGCAGCGCAGCGCGCGTCGGTGCCCCTGGCCAGTCGCATCCAGGGCGCCGTCACCAGCGCCGGGGTCAAGGTCATCCCGTGGATCCCGACCGCGGTGCGACGAGGGCTGGTTCGCGGCCGATCGGTCATCATCGACGGCAACACCCTCGATCCGACCTTGCAGCTGATGTTGTCGGGCCTGCGCGCCGTCGGCATCGACGGGCTGGTCGTCGGCGACGACCCGGCGGCGTCCCGGGCGCAGATGCACGATTCGACCGTGGGTTTCCCCGGTCCGCAGATCCACGTCGAGGTCACCGAGTTGTCGCTGCCCGGCCCGGCCGGGGACATCGGCGCCCGGCACTATCGTCCGGCCGACGGCGCGGCGGCCCCGTTGCTGGTCTTCTACCACGGCGGCGGCTGGTCGATCGGTGACCTGGACACCCACGACGCGCTGTGCCGGCTGACCTGCCGTGACGCGGGCGTCCACGTGTTGTCGATCGACTACCGGCTGGCCCCCGAGCACCCGGCGCCGGCCGCGATCGAGGACGCGTACGCCGCGTTCACGTGGGCATACGAGCACGCCGGCGAGCTGGGCGCCGCCCCCGGCCGTATCGCGGTCGGCGGCGACAGTGCCGGGGGCAACCTCGCCGCCGTCGTCAGCCAATTGGCGCGCGACGAGGGCGGCCCCGCGCCGGTGTTGCAGTGGCTGATCTATCCGCGGACCGACTTCACCGCGAAGACCCGGTCTCTGAGCCTTTTCTCGCGCGGCTTCCTGCTGACCAAACGCGACATCGACTGGTTCGAGTCCCAATACCTGCGCCGTTCGGAGCTGGACCGCACGGACCCGCGCGTCTCGCCGGCCCTGGCCGAATCGCTGGCCGGACTGGCGCCGGCGCTGATCGCGGTTGCGGGCTTCGACCCGCTGCGCGACGAGGGCGAGGCCTACGCCGAGGCGCTGCGGGCCGCCGGGACGGCGGTCGACCTGCGTTACCTGGGCTCGCTGACCCACGGCTTCGCCAACATGTTCCAGCTGGGCGGCGACAGCATGGTCGCGACCAGTGAGCTGATCTCGGCCCTGCGCGCACACCTCAGCCGGGTCTGAGTCGCCCGGCGGCCCGCGCCGGTAATCTAGAGGCGCCTTGTCCGATCGCTTTGTCGGCAGACCGACAACTCGCCTACCGAAAGATCAGGGAACCTGTGGCCGACAAACCCAAACGCCCCCCACGATTCGACATGAAGTCGGCCTCCGGCGGTAAGTCCGGCCGGCTCGTCCAGATCGGCGGTACCGCGTTCGTCGTGATCTTCGCGGTCGTCCTCGTCTTCTACATCGTGACGTCGAACCACAAGAAGCCCGCCGCCACCGGCGCGGGCGACACGGTGCGGGTGACGTCGAGCAAGCTGGTCACCCAGCCCGGCACCAACAACCCCAAGGCCGTGGTGACGTTCTACGAGGACTTCCTGTGCCCGGCCTGCGGCAACTTCGAACGCACCTTCGGGCCGACGGTGTCGCGGCTCATCGACGTCGGGGCCATCGCGGCCGATTACTCCATGGTGTCGATCCTGGACAGCTCGCGGAACCACAACTATTCGTCGCGCGCGGCCAACGCGGCCCGCTGCGTCGCCGACGAATCCCTCGACGCCTTCCGCCGTTTCCATACCGCGCTGTTCACCACCGACATTCAGCCCAGCGAAACCGGCAAGAGCTTCCCGGACAACGCGCGGTTGATCGAACTCGCCCGTGAGGCCGGCGCCGTGGGCAAGGTGCCCGACTGCATCAACAGCGGCAAGTACCTGGACAAGGTCACCGGCGAGGCCGCGGCCGCACAGATCAAGGCCACGCCGACGATCAAGATCAACGGCGAGGACTACGACCCGTCGACGCCCGACGCGCTGGTCAGCAAGATCAAAGAGATCGTGGGCAACATCCCGGGCATCGACGGCGCGGTCGCGCCGGCCGCCATGTGACCGGCGCGGTGTCGACCGAATCGGCCGATCCCAGCGCCGATCCCACCCCGGCCCCGGTGCCGGCGCCCAGCGCGTGGTGGCTGCTGATCGCCGGGGCGATCGGCCTGGTGGCGTCGATGACGCTGACGGTCGAGAAGATCGACATCCTGCTCGACCCGTCGTACGTGCCGTCCTGCAACATCAACCCGATCCTGTCGTGCGGCTCGGTGATGATGACGCCGCAGGCGTCGCTGCTGGGGTTCCCCAATCCGTTGCTCGGCCTGGTGGCCTTCACCGTGGTGATCGTCACCGGGCTGCTGGCGTTGACGAAAGTTGTTCTGCCCCAATGGTATTGGCTGGGACTGACGGCCGGGGTGCTGGCCGGAGCGGTGTTCGTGCACTGGCTGATCTTCCAGAGCCTGTATCGCATCGGCGCGTTGTGCCCGTACTGCATGGTGGTGTGGGCGGTCACCATGTCGCTGCTGGTGGTGGTCGCCTCGATCGCGTATCGCCCTGCGCTGCAGGCCCGCCAAGCCGGCCCGGCGTGGGTGGTGTACCAATGGCGATGGTCGATCGCCGCGCTGTGGTTCACCGCGGTGTTTCTGCTGTGCATGGCGCGGTTCTGGGACTATTGGTCGACGCTGCTGTAGGAATCTGGACGTGACCCGGATCATCGGCGGCGTGGCCGGGGGCCGGCGCATCGCGGTCCCGCCGCGGGGCACGCGGCCCACCACCGACCGGGTCCGCGAGTCGCTGTTCAACATCCTGACCGCGCGCCGCGAGCTGAGCGGCCTGGCGGTCCTGGACCTGTACGCCGGCTCGGGCGCCCTGGGATTGGAGGCGCTCTCCCGCGGCGCCGCCAGCGCGCTCTTCGTGGAGTCCGACCCGCGCACCGCGTCGGTCATCGCGCGCAACATCGACACCCTGGGGCTGCCGGGCGCGACGCTGCGCCGGGGCGCGGTGGCGGCCGTCCTGTCGGCCGGGACCGGCTCTCCCGTCGACCTCGTCCTGGCCGACCCGCCGTACGACGTCGCCGCCGCCGAGGTCGAGGCCGTGCTGGCGGCGCTGATCGCGCACGGGTGGGTGCGCGAGGGCGCCGTCGCGGTCGTCGAGCGCGCGGCCGGCGGCGCGCCGCTGAGCTGGCCGGCCGGCTGGTCGGTGTGGCCGCAACGCGTTTACGGCGACACCCGTTTGGAGCTCGCCGAGCGGGTATGAGCGGGCGTGTACCGTCATTTGCCATGGCGCCGCTCCTCCCCATCGCTTCGCTCTGCATCGTCTCGGCGCGCGCCATGGCGCCGCTCCTCCCCATCGCTTCGCTCTGCATCGTCTCGGCGCGCGCCATGGCGCCGCTCCTCATTGCTTGCTCTGCATCGTCGCCGGCGCACCACGTGGGCGCCGCTCCTCCGCATCGCTTCGCTCTGCATCGTCGTCGGCGCGGGCTATGAGCGGCGCGGTATGCCCGGGCTCGTTTGACCCGGTGACGTTGGGCCACATCGATGTCTTCGAGCGCGCGTCGGCTCAGTTCGACGAGGTGGTGGTGGCGATCCTGACCAACCCCGCCAAAAAGGGCATGTTCGACCTCGACGAGCGGATCGCGATGATCAACGAATCGACGACGCACCTGCCCAATCTGCGGGTGGAGGCCGGCCAGGGCCTGGTGGTCGATTTCGTGCGGTCGCGGGGGATGACCGCCATCGTGAAGGGGCTGCGCACCGGCACCGACTTCGAATACGAGCTGCAGATGGCGCAGATGAACAAGCACGTCGCCGGTGTCGACACCTTTTTCGTCGCGACCGCGCCGCGGTATTCGTTCGTGTCGTCGTCGTTGGCCAAGGAGGTCGCCATGCTCGGTGGCGACGTGTCGGAGCTGCTGCCCGAAGCGGTCAACCGTCGCTTGCGCGAAAAGCGTGCCGGTCGGTCCTGAGCGACACCGTCTGCCGCCGAAGGCGTTGGGCGGCAACGTCATTGACGAGACGGCAAGGGTGTGGAGTAGCCGGGCGCTGCGGGGGTACCCGATGGCTCCGAGCGCGCAACGCCACGCCCAGCGAGCGGAACGGGTCAATTACGCCACGGCGGAACGTATCTTGAAGATCTGATCCGAAGAAGAGGGGGGTTCGCGCGGTCGCCGACGTCAAAGGAGAACGGCAGCCATGACGGTAGACAATCTTTTCGACGTTCCCGAGGCCGCGACCAACCTGATCGCCCTGCTGGCCGACGAGGGAGTCGCGCACTTCTTCATCAACCCCGGAACCGACTCCGCCCCGATCCAGGAAGCGCTGGCGGCGGCGCGCGCGGCCGGCACGCCGAGCCCGCGGGCGGTGCTGTGTGTCCACGAGAGCGTCGCGTTGGCGGCGGCTATCGGACACCACATGGCCAGCGGCCGTCCGCAGGCGGTCATGGTGCACGTCGATGCCGGGACGCTGAACCTGGGCTGCCAGCTGCACAACGCCCAGCGCAACGGGACGCCGGTGGTGATGTTCGCCGGGCGCACCCCCTACAGTTCGGCGCCGGAGGTCCGCGGCCACCGCGATGCCTACATCCATTGGCAGCAGGAGCAACTCGACCAGCCGGCCGTCGTGCGCAACTACGCCAAATGGCACATGGAGGTTCCCCGCGGGCGAGAGCTGGCCCCCATCGTCCGGCGGGCATTCCAGGTCGCCCAGTCCAGCCCGTCCGGACCCGCCTACGTCATGCTGCCGCGAGAAGCCCTGATGGAGCCCGGCAGCCGTGCGTTGCCGCGCCGGCTGCCGCCGGCCATACCGCCCGGCCCGGACCCCGGGGCCCTGGGCCGGCTGGCCGGGATCCTGGTCGCCGGGCAGCGGGTCGTCATCGTCGCGTGTCGGACCGCGGCGGAACCCGGGGCCGCGGTCGTGTTGGCCCGCATCGCCGAGCTGCTCGGTGCGCCGGTGATCGACCAGGGCGACCGCGCCAACCTGCCGCTCGGGCACCCCCTGCACGTGGTGGGCGACGCGGGCCCGCTGGAAACCGCCGACACCGTGCTGCTGCTGGACTCCGAAGTGCCCTGGGTGCCCGCACAGCTGGCCCCGCCCGCGGATGCCCGCGTGGTGCAGATCGACGCGGACCCCGTCAAGGCCGGCATGCCGCTGTGGTCCTATCCGGTCGAGATCGCGCTGACCGCCGACACGCGGGTGACGCTGGTGCTGCTCGAGCAGACCCTGCTGCGGCTGGCCACCGACGAGCTGCGCGAGAAGTGGAGCGCGCGGCGGCGGGCGGCCGAATCCGATGTCGCGCAACGCCGCCGGGAGGCGGCGCGCCGTGCCGCGTCCGACCGCCCGGCCGATGCGCCCGACGCGATGCTGGCCGCGCTGGGCGCCGCGCTGCCACACGACGCCGTGGTGGTCCAGGAGGCGGTGACCAACTGGCCCGCCGTGGCCCGGCAGGTCCAGCGGCCGCCGGGGCAGTTCTTCGACACGGGCGCACCGGCGTTGGGCTGGGCGCTCGGCGGGGCCTTCGGGGTCAAACTGGCCAGGCCGCAGGCGCCCGTCGTCGCGATCTGCGGTGACGGTTCGTTCAACTTCGGTGTGCCCACGGCCGCGTTGTGGTCGGCGCATCGCCATGACGCGCCGTTCGTGACGGTGGTCTTGAACAACCACTCGTACCTGGCCTCGAAGCTGCCGGTGATGGAGCTCTATCGGCAGGGAATATCGATGCGGGAGAACGACTTTCCCGAGACCCGGCTCACGCCGGACACCGACTACGCCGCCCTGGCGCGCGCGTGCGGGGGAAGCGGACGCAGCGTGACTACGCCGGCGGAGATGCGCGAGGCCATCGGGTGGGCGCTCGCCGAGGCCGACGAGGGCCGGTGCACCGTGCTCGATGTGCAGTTGCCGCAACCGTGACGCGGATCAATGCGCGTGGCCGGAGCGGTCGGCGTCGGGGGAGCCGCCCATCATGCGCAGCATCGGCAGGCCCCCGGAGGTGATGAACCGGGCGACGAGGACGATCGCGAGCGCGCCGAAGGCGATGTTGAGCAAGGTCGTGTAGTTCCACGAGATAGAGGCCTCCAGCACGGTCGCGTTGCGTTGCGCCGGGATGAGATGCGTTGTGCCGAAGATCAATTCGACCAGGTATCCGGCGACCACCATCGCGGCGTAGAAGGTGCCCAGCAGGGTCAGCATCATCTTGGTGCCGTAGTACTTGCGGTAGATGTTGAGGATCGGGAGGATCAACAGGTCGGCGTAGATGAACGCGATGACGCCCCCGAAGCTGATCCCCCCGTTCCACAACACCGCGGCCAGCGGGACGTTGCCGATCGAGCACACGAAGGACACGATCGCCACGACGGGGCCCACGAGCGGACCCCACAGCGCCGACCAGACCGGGTGATCCACCAAAAAGAAGCTCTGCCAGAACTTTTCGGGAACCCACGCCGCGACGGCCCCCGCGATCAGCAGGCCAAGGACAAGGTCGCGCAGGATCGCCAGCCACTCCATCACGAACACGTGCGAGACCGAGGTGAAGCCGGCCGGGGAGAACAGCCGCCGCCAGAACGAGCCTTCTCCTTTGACCGACATGTCCATGGCGGCGTGGCCTTCCATCGATCCGGCGATTCCCTTTTCGGCCTGCTCGCGGGCGGCGTCGACGAGTCGCGAGCGCACGAACAGCCGGAACAATGCAGCGAGCACCACGATCATCAACGGGCCGCCGACGAATTCGGCGGCGGTGAACTGCCAGCCCATCAGCAGCGCCAGGATGATGCCCAACTCCGCCACGAGGTTGGTCGAACCGATCTCGAACGCCATCGCGGCGGTGAAGTCGGCGCCCTTGCGGAACAGCGATCGCGCCAGGGCCACCGCGGCATACGAGCACGACGACGACGCCGCCCCCAGCCCGGCCGACACCGCCAGGGTGCGGGGGCGGTCATCGCCCATCAGCGCCACGATCGTCGAGCGCCGCACGACCGCCTGCACCACCGCCGACAGGGTGAAGCCGACGATCAGCGCCCACAGGATTTCCCATGTCATCGAACCCGCGAGCGTCAGGGCGTGCCCGATCGCCGATAGCACCGTCATCACTGAAACCTCCTGCGGTGAGCCGCCGGCGCGAGGTGAGTCTGTTCCGACGCATCGGACTATACCCCTTGGGGGTATAAGGGCGCAGGGCCCGATCGTCCGGCGGTTCCTCGGACCCTAGAATCGCTGGCAAATAGCCGGGTCCGGGCGCGTCGACGCAAAACCCACACCGGGGCAAAGGCCGCAGCGGCGCGGCCCGGCGACGAATATGGACGAACCACCGCGCGCGGCCGTCGCCGCCGCGAAAACAGCGTGAACGGGCGCTTTCGCATGAAACTCACTGATCACGCCCACGCCGGCACCGGCGCGCCGGGGCGTTTAGGACACCGGGAACGGGCAAATACCCGACACACCGGTGTCGCCACCGCTGTCACAGAGACAACACCAGGCACACTGGTAACAACAGTTTTGCAGACGCCAGGAGGGTACGGCCGTGTATCGAGTGTTTGAAGCGCTGGATGAATTGAGCGCCATCGTCGAAGAAGCCCGCGGCGTCCCGATGACGGCCGGCTGCGTGGTGCCCCGCGGCGACGTGCTGGAGCTGATCGACGACATCAAGGACGCGATTCCGGGCGAGCTGGACGACGCCCAGGACGTGCTGGACGCGCGCGATTCCATGCTGCAGGACGCCAAGACGCACTCCGAGTCCATGGTCGAATCGGCGACCACCGAGTCGGAGTCCATGCTCAACCACGCCCGCGCGGAGGCCGACCGGCTGCTGTCGGACGCGAAGGCGCAGGCCGACCGGATGGTGAGCGAAGCCCGCCAGCACAGCGAGCGCATGGTCGGCGAGGCCCGCGAGGAGTCGATGCGCATCGCCACCGCGGCCAAACGCGACTACGAGGCCAGCGTCGGGCGCGCCCAGGCCGAGGCCGACCGGCTGCTCGAAAACGGCAACATCTCCTACGAGAAGGCCGTGCAAGAGGGCATCAAGGAACAGCAGCGCCTGGTCTCGCAGAACAGCGTGGTCGAGGCGGCCAACGCCGAGGCCACCCGGCTCATCGACTCGGCGCACGCCGAGGCCGACCGGCTGCGGGGCGAATGCGACATCTACGTCGACAACAAGCTCGCCGAGTTCGAGGAATTCCTCAACGGCACCCTGCGGTCGGTGGGTCGCGGCCGCCACCAACTGCGGACAGCGGCCGGGACGCACGACTACGCCGTGCGCTAGCGTTTCGCCGCCCGCCCAGCGGGCGGGCGAGCCCTGGAATTGTGCGGCCGGCGCCGTAGGATTTCCGATATGACGCGCCAGCACACCACCTCATCGACGCGCGGCGGTGCGCCTCGGCTATCTGGGCCGATGACGTTCGACATCACCCGGCTCGGGCGGCGGCCCGGCGCGATGGTGACCGTGCGCAACACCGTGCCCACCCCGGCGCGCATCGGGCTGGACATGATCGCGATCGAGGCCGGCGCCCCCCTGGAACTGGACCTGCAGGTCCAGTCGGTGTCCGAGGGCGTCCTGGTGACCGGGACGGTGACCGCGCCCACCGCCGGCGAATGCGCGCGGTGCCTGACCCCGCTCGACGGGACCGTGCAGGTGCGGTTGACCGAACTGTTCGCCTACCCGGACAGCACCACGGAGGCGACCACCGAGGAGGACGAGGTCGGCCACATCGTCGACGACACCATCGACCTCGAGCAGTCCATCGTCGACGCGGTGGGGCTCGAACTCCCCTTCTCGCCGGTGTGCACGCCGGGTTGCCCGGGGCTGTGCCCCGAATGCGGGGTGCCGCTGGCCGCCGAACCGGGCCATCAGCACGACCGCATCGACCCGCGCTGGGCCAAGCTGGCGGGCATGTTCGACCCCGAGGCGGACGAATCGCGGGGTGAGCGGTGAGCTCACGGCAGGCTCTGCTCGACGCCCTCGGGGTTGAGCTGCCCGACGAACTGCTGTCCTTGGCGCTGACGCACCGCAGCTACGCCTACGAACACGGCGGGCTGCCGACCAACGAGCGGCTGGAGTTTCTCGGCGACGCCGTGCTGGGCCTGACCATCACCGACGAGCTCTACCACCGCCATCCCGATCGCAGCGAGGGGGACCTGGCCAAGCTGCGGGCCAGCGTCGTCAACACCCAGGCGCTGGCCGACGTCGGGCGAAAGCTCTGCGAGGGGGGCCTCGGGGTGCACCTGCTGCTGGGGCGCGGGGAGGCGAACACGGGCGGGGCGGACAAGTCGAGCATCCTGGCCGACGGCATGGAATCGCTGCTGGGTGCGATCTACCTCGAGCACGGGATCGACGTTGCGCGCGAGGTGATCCTGCGGTTGTTCGGCCCGCTGCTGGACGCCGCGCCGACGCTGGGGGCCGGGCTGGACTGGAAGACCAGCCTGCAGGAGCTGACCGCGGCCCGCAGCATGGGCGCGCCGTCCTACGTCGTCACCTCGACCGGCCCCGACCACGACAAGGAATTCACCGCCGTGGTCGTGGTGGCCGACACCGAATACGGCTCGGGCGTGGGCCGCTCCAAGAAGGAAGCCGAACAGAAGGCCGCGGCGGCGACCTGGAAGGCGCTGGAAGCGCTGGACACCGTTCCCGGCAGCTGAATCGATGCCCGAACTGCCCGAAGTCGAGGTGGTGCGCCGCGGCCTGCACGCCCATGTGGTGGGAAAGACGATCACGGCCGTCCGGGTGCACCACCCGCGCGCGGTCCGACGCCACGAGGCGGGGGCCGCGGACCTGACCGCCCGACTCCTCAACGACCGGATCACCGGCACCGACCGGCGCGGTAAGTACCTGTGGCTGCTGCTCGACAGCGACGCGGCGCTCGTCGTGCACCTCGGCATGAGCGGGCAGATGCTGCTCGGCGCGGTGCCGCGCGCCGACCACGTCCGGATCTCCGCCCTGCTCGACGACGGGACCGTGCTGAGCTTCGCCGATCAGCGCACCTTCGGCGGGTGGATGCTCGCCGACCTGGTCGAGGTGGACGGCAGCGTGGTGCCCGAACCCGTCGCGCACCTGGCGCGCGACCCGCTGGACCCCCGGTTCGACGCCGACGCCGTCGTAAAGGTCTTGCGGCGCAAGCACTCCGAAATCAAGCGCCAGCTGCTCGACCAGCAGGTGGTGTCGGGCATCGGCAACATCTACGCCGACGAGGCGCTGTGGCGGGCCAAGGTGCACGGGGCGCGGATCGCCGACGCGCTGACCCGCAAGCAGTTGACCGCCGTGCTCGACGCGGCCGCCGACGTGATGCGTGACGCGCTGGCCAAGGGCGGGACCTCGTTCGATTCGCTGTACGTCAACGTCAACGGCGAATCCGGATACTTCGACCGCTCACTGGACGCCTACGGCCGCGAAGGCCAGGGCTGCCGCCGCTGCGGCGCGGTGATGCGCAGGGAGAAGTTCATGAACCGCTCGTCGTTCTATTGCCCGAAATGCCAACCGCGCCCGCGTGTTTGAGTGTGAAGACTTGGCTTTGACGGTGACCACACGGTTGCGACACGCCGAGCGTGGGTGACCGGCTTTCACACCGGCCGCCCCGCGTTCACACTCGACGACGCAAAAGGTGCATCACTCGAAGATGTCACGGCGCAGCGTCCCCGTGGGCAGCGCCGGATCCACAAACCACTCGTGGCTGAACAGCGCGCCGAACACCTGGGGCGGCAACCGCATCAGGAGCCCGAACAGGCGCGCGCCCAGGCCCGAACTGCCGATCTGGGACCGGTGCGCGGCAAAAGCGTCCCGCTTCTGGCGGGCGAAGCGGAACACGTTGACCCGGTGGGTGATGGTCGCGCGCGGGGCATACGCGCCCCGGACGATGTCACGTTCGTACGGTCCGGGAAGCCGCAGCAGGTGCGCGAGATCGCTGACGCGAAGCAGCATTTCGCGCGGCATCGTCACCTCGAGCACCCGGGGAATCGCGGCGAGCTCGGCGGCTCGCTTGCCGACGTGGTGCACCTGCACATGATCGCGGTGGCCGTAGCCGCCGTTGGGCTGGTAGCTGAGCAGCAGATCGGCGCGCTCATCGCGAAGGATGGCGGCCAGCCGCCCCGCCGCCTCGTCGAGGTCCGCCCGCCCGAATCGGGTGCGCCCGGGCGGGTCCGGGTAGAACAGCGGGCCGTAGCCACTGTCGGCGTAGCCGAGGCACTCCACCCGCTGTGCCCCGAGAATGCTTGCGCTCGACCGCAATTCGCCCAGCCGGTTGCCGTCCTCGTTGTGCACCCGCCCGTCGGTCGCCGTGACCACGACGACGCGATGCCCGGCCGCGGACGCGCGCGCAAGCGTGCCGCCGGTGAGGACCACCTCGTCGTCGGGGTGCGCGTGGAACGCGACGACGGTGGCCATGCCAAACAGTATGCCCGCGCGTCACGGCGCGGCCGGCCGGTAGAAATGAGCCATGGCCGAACTATGGGTGGAACGCACCGGAACTCGCCGCTACACGGGATACAGCTCGCGGGGAGCGCAGGTGCTCGTCGGCTCCGAGGACGTCGACGGCGTGTTCACTCCCGGCGAGCTGCTCAAGATCGCGCTCGCGGCCTGCAGCGGGATGTCCAGCGATATGCCGCTGGCCCGCCGGCTGGGCGACGACTACAAGGCGGTCATCAGAGTCTCCGGCGCGGCCGACCGCGAGCAGGAACGCTATCCGCTGCTCGAGGAGACGCTGGAGCTGGATCTGTCGGGGTTGGCCGAGGACGAGAAGGAGCGCCTGCGCGTCGTGGTCAACCGGGCCATCGACCAGGTCTGCACGGTCGGGCGCACCCTGCAGTCCGGCACCACCGTCAACTTCGAGGTGAGCGATGTCGGATCCTGACGCCCGGCTCACCGCCTGGGTGCACGGGAACGTCCAGGGGGTGGGTTTCCGCTGGTGGACGCGGTGCCGGGCGCTGGAGCTGGGCCTCACCGGCTACGCCGCCAACCAGGCCGACGGCCGCGTGCTGGTGGTCGCCCAGGGGCCGCGGGAGGCCGGCGAAAAGCTGCTGGAGCTGCTGCGGGGCGGCGCGTCCTGGCCCGCCCAGCCCGGACGCGTCGACAAGGTCGTCGCCGACTGGTCGCAGCCCCAGGAGCGTTTCGAGGGGTTCGTCGAGCGGTGACGGCGCCTGCTTCTCGTGGCTGATGTGACCACTGTGACCAGTGCGTCGCCCCGCGACGCCGCCGGCAGATTTCGGCCCGGCCGACACCCCTCGGTGAGCCTGTCCGGGATGGTTTGAGCGGTAGTCTGGCTCGCCGTGTACCTCAAGAGTCTGACGCTGAAGGGCTTCAAGTCCTTTGCCTCGCCGACGACTCTGCGTTTCGAGCCGGGCATCACCGCGGTGGTCGGGCCCAACGGTTCGGGCAAGTCCAACGTCGTCGACGCGCTGGCCTGGGTCATGGGCGAGCAGGGCGCCAAGACGCTGCGCGGCGGGAAGATGGAGGACGTCATCTTCGCCGGGACCTCGTCGCGCGCCCCGCTGGGCCGCGCCGAGGTCACCGTCACCATCGACAACTCCGACAACGCGCTGCCCATCGAGTACTCCGAGGTCTCGATCACCCGGCGGATGTTCCGCGACGGCGCCAGCGAATACGAAATCAACGGCAGCAGTTGCCGTTTGATGGATGTTCAGGAACTACTGAGCGACTCCGGGATCGGCCGGGAGATGCACGTCATCGTCGGGCAGGGCAAGCTCGACGAGATCCTGCAGTCGCGGCCCGAGGACCGTCGCGCGTTCATCGAGGAAGCCGCGGGCGTGCTCAAGCACCGCAAGCGCAAGGAGAAGGCCCTCCGCAAGCTCGACGCGATGTCGGCGAACCTGGCCCGGCTCACCGACCTGACCACCGAGCTGCGCCGCCAACTCAAACCGTTGGGCCGCCAGGCCGAGGTGGCCCGCCGCGCCCAGACGATCCAGGCCGACCTGCGTGACGCGCGGCTGCGGCTGGCCGCCGACGACCTGGTCAACCGCAAGGGCGAGCGCGAGGCCATCTTCGAGGCCGAGGCCGCCATGCGGCGCGAACACGACGAGGCCTCCGCGCGGCTGGCCGTCGCGTCCGAGGAACTCACCGCGCACGAGACCGCCGTCGGCGAGCTCTCCGGACGCGCCGAATCGGTGCAGCACACCTGGTTCGCGCTGTCCGCGCTGGCCGAACGGGTGGCCGCCACGGTGCGCATCGCCAGCGAGCGGGCCCAGCACCTCGACGTGGAGCCGGTGGCGGCCGGCGACACCGACCCCGACGCTTTGGAAGCCGAGGCCGAGCAGGTCGCGATCGCCGAGCAGCGGCTGCTGGCGGAGTTGGCCGCGGCGCGCACCCGGCTCGACGGCGCGCGCGCCGAGTTGGCCGAGCGCGAGCGCGAGGCCGCCGAGGCCGACCGGGCGCATATGGCGGCGGTGCGCGCCGAGGCGGATCGGCGCGAAGGGCTGGCGCGGCTGGCCGGTCAGGTGGAGACGATGCGGGCGCGCGTCGAGTCGATCGACGACAGCGTCGCGCGGCTGTCCGAACGCATCGAAGCCGCCGCCGCCCGCGCCCAGCAGGCCAAGGCCGAATTCGAAACCGTGCAGGGCCGCGTCGGGGAACTCGACCAGGGCGAGATGGGACTCGACGAGCACCACGAGCGCACCGTGGCCGCGCTGCGGTTGGCCGACGCGCGGGTCGCCGAACTGCAGTCCGCCGAGCGGGACGCCGAACGCCAGGTGGCCTCGCTGCGCGCCCGCATCGACGCGCTCGCCGTCGGCCTCGAACGCAAGGACGGCGCCGCCTGGCTTACCCAAAACCATTCCGGCACAGGGCTTTTGGGTCCGATGGCCAAGCTGGTCAAGGTCCGCTCCGGCTACGAGGCGGCGCTGGCCGCGGTGCTGGGATCGGCGGCCGACGCGCTGGCCGCCGAGAGCTTCGGCGCGGCCCGGTCCGCGGTCGCCGCGCTCAAACAGGCCGACGGCGGCCGGGCCGCGCTGGTGCTCGGAGACTGGCCCGCCGATCACCCCGCCCCGCAGGCCGCCCCGGCGGGCGCGCTGTGGGCGCTCGACCTGATCGACGCTCCCGAGCGGCTGCGCGGCGCGATCACGGCGATGCTCTCGGGCGTCGCGGTGGTCGACGACCTGGACCGGGCGCTGGCCCTGGTGGCCGAGCATCCCCGGTTGCGCGCGGTCACCCTCGACGGCGACCTGGTGGGCGCCGGCTGGGTGAGTGGGGGCTCCGATCGCAAGCTGTCCACGCTCGAGGTGACCTCCGAGATCGACAAGGCCGGCGACGAGCTGACCGCCGCGGAGGCCCAGGTGGCCCAGCTGAGCGCGGCGCTGTCCGGCGCGCTGACCGAGCAGGCCGCCCGCCAGGACTCCGCCGAGCAGGCGCTGGCCGCCCTCAACGAATCCGACAGCGCCATCTCGGGAATGTACGAACAGCTCGGCCGGCTCGGCCAGGAAGCCCGCACGTCCGAGGACGAGTGGAGCAGGCTGCTGCGGCAACGCGAGGAGCTCGAAGCGGGCCGGACCCAGACCGTCGCCGAAGTCACCGAACTGGAAACCCGGCTGCGCAACGCCCAGGAGACCCAGCAGGCGCCGGCGGAGGAACCGGTGGACCGCCAGCAGATCGCCGCCGCCACCGAGAACGCGCGCAGCGTCGAAGTGGAGGCCCGGCTCGCGGTGCGCACCGCCGAGGAGCGCGCGAACGCGGTGCGCGGGCGGGCGGATTCGTTGCGCCGCGCGGCCGCCGCCGAACGCGAAGCCCGGGTGCGGGCCCAGCAAGCACGTGAGGCGCGGCTGCGGGCGGCCGCGGTGGCCGCGGCGGTGGCCGACTCCGGCCGGCTGCTGGCGCAGCGGTTGAACGGGGTCGTCGACTCGGCGTCCAAGATCCGCGACGCCCTGGCCGCCGAACGCCAGCAGCGCGCGACGGCGATGGCGGCGGTGCGCGACGAGGTGAACGCGCTGGGCGCCCGGGTGGCCGCCCTGACCGACTCGCTGCACCGCGACGAGGTGGCCAACGCCCAGGCTGCGCTGCGGATCGAGCAGCTCGAGCAGATGGTGCTCGAGCAGTTCGGCATGGCGCCCGAGGATTTGATCGCCGAGTACGGCCCGCAGAACGAGCTGCCGCCGACCGACCTGGAAATGGCCGAATACGAGCAGGCCAAGGAGCGCGGCGAGCAGGTCTTCGCGCCGGCCCCCATTCCCTACGACCGCGCCACCCAGGAGCGCCGCGCCAAGCGGGCCGAGCGCGAACTGGCCGAACTGGGCAGGGTCAACCCGCTGGCGCTGGAGGAGTTCGCCGCGCTCGAGGAGCGCTACAACTTCCTGTCCACCCAGCTCGAGGACGTCAAGGCCGCCCGCAAGGACCTGCTCGGGGTGGTCGACGAGGTCGACGCCCGCATCCTGCAGGTGTTCAGCGAGGCCTACGCCGACGTGGAGCGCGAATTCACCGAGGTGTTCACCGTGCTGTTCCCCGGCGGCGAGGGCCGGCTGCGGCTGACCGATCCGGGCGACATGCTCACCACCGGCATCGAGGTGGAAGCCCGTCCGCCGGGCAAGAAGGTCACCCGGCTCTCCCTGCTGTCCGGTGGCGAGAAGGCGCTCACGGCGGTGGCGATGCTGGTGGCGATCTTCCGGGCCCGCCCGTCGCCGTTCTACATCATGGACGAGGTGGAGGCCGCCCTCGACGACACCAACCTGCGGCGCCTGATCTCGCTGTTCGAGCTGCTGCGGGCGCGCTCGCAGCTCATCATCATCACCCACCAGAAGCCGACCATGGAGGTCGCCGACGCGCTCTACGGCGTGACCATGCAGGGCGACGGCATCACCGCGGTGATCTCCCAGCGGATGCGCGGCCAGCAGGTGGAGCAGTTGGTCACGACCTGATCGGCGGGCCGGGGCACGCCCCGGTGACCGACCGGCACCGGACCGCTTGAAACAATGTCAGCGTGTCCCAAGGTCTTTGGATCGCGCTCGCGGTCCTGATAGCTCTCGTCGTCCTGGTCGCGCTGGTCTTGGGCCTGCTGCGGTATCGCCGGCGGCGGATCAGCTTCTCGACGCGCGCCGAACCCGGGGCGATCGACCGCTCCGGCGGATACACCGCGTCGTCCGGGATCACCTTCAGCCAGACACCGACCGTGGCGCCGCCCGAGCGGCTCGACACCACCGGGCTGCCCGGGGTGGGCGACGACGCCACCATCCCGCGCGACGCGCCGCGGCGCACCATCTCCGACGTCGACCTCCCCGAACCGGAGACCGTCGCGCCGCCACCGATCCCCGCCGCGCCACCCGAACCCGAAACCCCGGCGCCCGAGACCCCGGCGCCCGAAACGCCGGCCGCCCCCGAGATCGAGGAGATCGCGCCGCCCGAGGGCCGCCTGGAACGGCTGCGCGGCCGGCTGGCCCGTTCGCAAAGCGCGTTCGGCCGCAGCATGCTGGGCCTGATCGGCGGCGGCGACCTCGACGAAGACGCCTGGCAGGACGTCGAGGACACGCTGCTCGTCGCCGACCTGGGCCCCGTCGTCGCCGAATCGGTCATCGCCCAGCTGCGCGCCCGGCTGGCCGGCAGCGACGTGCGCACCGAGGCCGACGCGAAGGCCGTGCTGCGCGACGTGCTGATCAAGGAGCTGCAGCCCGGCATGGACCGGTCGATCCGGGCGCTGCCGCACGCCGACCATCCCTCGGTGCTGCTGGTCGTCGGCGTGAACGGCACCGGGAAGACCACCACGGTCGGCAAGCTCGCCCGCGTCCTGGTCGCCGACGGGCGGCGCGTCGTCCTGGGCGCCGCCGACACCTTCCGGGCCGCGGCCGCCGACCAGCTGCAGACCTGGGCGTCGCGGGTGGGCGCCGAGGTGGTGCGCGGGGCCGAAGGCGCCGACCCGGCGTCGGTGGCGTTCGACGCCGTCGACAAGGGCATCGCCGCCGGCGTCGACGTCGTGCTCATCGACACCGCGGGCCGGTTGCACACCAAGGTCGGGCTGATGGACGAACTCGACAAGGTCAAGCGCGTGGTGACCCGGCGCGCCGCGGTCGACGAGGTGCTGCTGGTGCTCGACGCCACCATCGGGCAGAACGGCCTGGCCCAGGCCCGGGTGTTCGCCGAGGTCGTCGAGATCACCGGGGCCGTCCTGACCAAGCTGGACGGAACGGCCAAGGGCGGCATCGTCTTTAGGGTCCAGCAGGAGCTCGGCGTGCCGGTCAAGCTGGTCGGGCTCGGTGAGGGCCCGGACGACCTCGCGCCATTCGAACCGGCCGCGTTCGTCGACGCGCTGCTCGGCTGACACCACCGCAGCGGCGGGCGGGACGTTAATCCCGCCGAAACACGACGGCACCATCGCCGAAACAACCATTGCGCAATCTTCTCGCAGGTCATCGGACGCATGTCCGACGTCCCATTGCGGCCCGACCGGAGGAGATTGCGAGTGACATACCCGATGCTGGGCCAGCCCAACACCGGCGATACCGCCTGGATGCTGGCCAGTTCCGCGCTGGTGCTGTTGATGACGCCGGGTCTGGCGTTCTTCTACGGCGGTATGGTGCGCGCCCGAAGCGTGCTGAACATGCTCATGATGAGCATCAGCGCGATGGGCGTGGTCACCGTGCTGTGGGTGCTCTACGGCTATTCAATCGCCTTCGGCGACGACGTCGGCAACTTCATGGGCAAGCCGACGTCCTATTGGGGCCTCAAGGGCCTCATCGGCGTCAACGCGGTGGCCGCCGACCCCAGCAAAGGCACTGCGGCAACGGACATTCCGCTCGCCGGCACCCTGCCCGCCACGGTGTTCGTGGCGTTCCAGCTGATGTTCGCGATCATCACCGTCGCGCTGATCTCCGGCGCGGTGTCCGACCGCCTGAAGTTCGGCGCCTGGCTGGTGTTCGCCGGGCTGTGGGCGACGTTCGTCTACTTCCCGGTCGCCCACTGGGTTTTCGCGTTCGACGGCTTCGCCTCCGAGCACGGCGGCTGGATCGCCAACAAGCTGCACGCGATCGACTTCGCCGGCGGGACCGCCGTCCACATCAACTCCGGTGTGGCGGGCCTGATGCTGGCCATCGTGCTGGGGAAGCGGCGCGGCTGGCCCACCACGTTGTTCCGCCCGCACAACCTGCCGTTCGTGATGCTCGGCGCCGGGTTGCTGTGGTTCGGCTGGTACGGGTTCAACGCCGGGTCGGCCACCAGCTCCAACGGCGTCGCCGGGACGACGTTCGTCACCACCACGGTCGCGACGGCCACCGCGATGCTGGGCTGGATGCTGACCGAGCGCATCCGCGACGGCAAGGCGACGACGCTGGGGGCCGCATCGGGCATCGTCGCGGGCCTGGTCGCCATCACCCCGTCCTGCTCGTCGGTCAACGTCCTGGGCGCGCTGGTCGTGGGCCTGGTCGCCGGGGTGCTGTGCGCGCTGGCCGTCGGCCTGAAATTCAAGCTCGGCTTCGACGACTCGCTCGACGTGGTCGGGGTGCACCTGGTCGGCGGCCTGGCCGGCACGCTGCTGGTGGGCCTGCTCGCCGCCCCGGAAAGCCCGGCGATCAACGGCGTGGTCGGGGTGTCGAAGGGATTGTTCTACGGCGGCGGCTGGGCTCAGCTCGAGCGGCAGGCGATCGGCGCGTTCAGCGTCCTCGCCTACTCCGGTGTGGTTACGCTGATCCTGGCTTTGATCCTGAAGTACACCATCGGGCTTCGCCTCAACCCGGAAGCGGAAGCCACGGGTATCGACGAGGCCGAGCACGCCGAGAGTGGTTACGATTTCGCGGTGGCTACCGGCTCGGTGCTCCCGCCCCGGGTCGCTGTCGCGGACACCCGCAACGGCGTGAAGGAGGACCGAGTGGGCGACAAAGTGGAGGCAGAGCAGTCATGAAGCTGATCACCGCGATCGTGAAGCCGTTCACGCTCGATGACGTGAAGACCAGTCTCGAGGACGCGGGCGTCCTGGGGATGACGGTCAGCGAAATCCAGGGCTACGGGCGGCAGAAGGGGCACACCGAGGTCTACCGCGGTGCCGAATACTCCGTCGACTTCGTGCCCAAGGTGCGGATCGAGGTCGTCGTCGACGACTCCATCGTCGACAAGGTCGTGGACAGCATCGTCCGGGCGGCGCGCACCGGCAAGATCGGCGACGGCAAAGTGTGGGTCAGTCCCGTGGAAACCATTGTGCGCGTGCGCACCGGCGAGCGCGGAACCGATGCGCTATGACGCATTCCGTCAATTGCTGATTCGCCCCGGGCGGGCCGCGAGGGCATGACCCCGAACGGCTCCGATCCGCCCGGGCACCCAGCGGGGACAGGAAGCGCCGGCGGGGCAGTCGATTTGGCCGCCTCGCGGCGCCAACTGCTGTCCGAGGGCAGCAAGCTACACGCCGCCGAACTGCGGCACGCCTGGCTGGATCTGCACGAATCATGGTTGATGGCCAAGGCCGCCGAGATCGGGATCGACGACGACAGCGGCTTCGCGATCGTCGGCATCGGCGGGTTGGGCCGCCACGAGCTGCTGCCGTACTCCGACCTGGACCTGATGCTGTTGCACGACAACAAGTCCGACGACGTGCTGGGCAAGGTCGCCGACGGGTTGTGGTATCCGTTGTGGGACGCCAACGTTCGCCTCGACCACAGCGTGCGGACCGTGTCCGGCGCCCTGGGTGTGGCCAATGCCGACATGATCGCGGCCCTGGGCATGCTGGACGCACGCCACATCGCCGGCGACGCGCGGCTGTCCGAAGAACTGATCGCGGGCGCGCGACGCCAGTGGCGCAGCGCAATTCGCTCCCGGATGGATGAGCTCGTCGCGATGACGCAGGCCCGCTGGGAGCGCTGCGGGCGGATCGCGCAGCGGGCCGAACCGGACCTGAAATCGGGCCGGGGCGCCCTGCGCGATGTGCAGTTGCTCGACGCGCTCGGCGTGGCCCAGCTCATCGACCGCCACGGCATGGCCCGCCCGGAGTCGCCGGGCGGCTCGCTGGACGACGCCCACCTGACGCTGCTCGACGTGCGCACCGAGCTGCACCGCGTGTCCGGGCGCGGACGCGATCAGCTGCTGGCCCAATACGGCGACGAACTCAGCGCCGCGCTGCACATCGGTGACCGATTCGACTTGGCCCGCAAGCTATCCGACGCCGGGCGCACCATCGCCTACCACGCCGAGACGGGGCTGCGCACCGCCGAGAACGCCCTGCCGCGCCGCGGCGTCTCGGCGTTGGTGCGCCGGCCCAAGCGCCGCCCCCTCGACGAGGGCGTCGTCGAATACGGCGGAGAGATCGTGCTCGCCCGCGACGCGCGACCCGACACCGACGTGGGCTTGGTGCTGCGGGTGGCCGCCGCGTCGGCCGACACCGGGTTGCCGATCGGCGCCGCCACGCTGAGCCGCCTGGCCGCCGGCGCGCCCGAGATGCCGGTGCCCTGGCCGCGGGAAGCGTTGGACGACTTACTGGTTGTGCTGTCCGCCGGCCCGACGACCGTGGCCACCATCGAGGCGCTCGACCGCACCGGGCTGTGGGGCCGGCTGCTGCCCGAATGGGACGCGATCCGCGACCTGCCGCCGCGCGACGTCGCGCACAAATGGACGGTGGACCGGCACGTCATCGAGACGGCCGTCAACGCCGCGCCGCTGGCGACCCGCGTGGCGCGGCCCGACCTGCTCGCGCTCGGCGCGCTGCTGCACGACATCGGCAAGGGCCGCGGCGTCGACCACAGCGTGCTCGGCGCGGGCCTGGCCCTGGATATCGGGCCGCGACTGGGGATCTCGCCCGCCGACTCCGAGACGCTCGCGCAGCTGGTCCGCCACCACCTGCTGCTGCCGGTCGTGGCGACCCGCAGCGACCTGAACGACCCCAAAACCATTGAGCGCGTGTCGAAGTCGCTCGGCGGCGATCCGCTGCTGCTCGAAGTGCTGCATGCGCTCACCGAAGCCGACTCCAAGGCCACCGGGCCGGGGGTGTGGAGCGAATGGAAGGCGTCCCTGATCGAGGAGTTGGTTCGGCGCTGCCGGCTGGTGATGGCGGGGGAGCCGCTTCCGGAGGCCGAACCGACTGCACCCCAATATCTTTCGTTGGCCGCTCAACGCGCGGTCCACGTGGAGATCAAGCCCAGTGGCGGTGAGCGGCTGGACGTGGTGATGGCCGCCCCGGATCAGCGGGGGCTCGTGTCCAAGGCCGCGGCGGTGCTGGCGCTGAACTCGCTGCGCATCCATTCGGCGTCGGCCAGCACCGACGCGGGTTTCGCGGTCGTCGAATTCGTGGTGTCGCCGCTGTTCGGTTCGCCGCCGGAGGCGGGCCTGCTGCGCCAGCAGTTCACCGGCGCGCTCGCCGGTGACGTCGACGTGTTGGGCACGCTGGAGAAACGCGACAGCGACGCCGCCGGCGCGGCGTCCACGCGGGCCGGCGAGGTTCAGGTCGGGGTGCCGGTGACGCGCTCGACCGCCCCGCCCCGCATCCTGTGGGTCGATACGGCCACCGCCGGCCAGCTGATCGTCGAGGTCCGCGCCATGGACCGCCTGGGGCTGCTCGCGATGCTGACCCGGGCGCTGGAGCGGGCCGGAACCGACATCGTCTGGGCCAAGGTCAACACGTTCGGGTCGACAGCGGCCGACGTCTTTTGCGTGACGGCCGCCTCCGGCGGGCAAGCCGGGCGGGATGCGGTCGAGCAGAGCCTGCTTGCCGCGCTCGGCGGGCCGGCGGTCGAGGTGCTCGAGGAACCCGTCGGCGACTAACCCCGATGACGCCGGCGATCACCGCAACTTCTGGGCGAATTCGATGACGTGGCCGTCCGGGTCGGCGATGTGGAGCGTCCTTTCACGCCAGGGCCGGTCCACCGGTCCCGTGAGGATTTCGACACCGAGGTGCCGCAACCGTTCCGCCTCGCTGTCCACGTCGTCAACCAGGAAACCGATCTCACCGCACGGCGGGACGCCGCCCTCGCGGCCGATGAGCTGCGGCAGCTTCGACCGCTCGAAAAGCGAGAACTTGGTGTTTGCCGTCTCGAACTCGACGTAGCCGTCGCCTTCGATCCGTACCTGCAGCCCGATCACGTCGCGGTAGAACGTCACCGACCTCGTGAGCGACTCCACGTAGTGGATGACGTAGTCCACGCGACGCATGAAACACCTCGGCGGGTGCTAGCTCACCGGTCGCCGTCGGCCCGAGCCGTATCGAGCCGAACGACCCGCAATTCGCCGTGCGCGAGGCAGGCAGCATAACCGTGGTGCTTGCTGTAGAGCTCCCACGCGATGGCGTTGTCGTTGCACGGCACGTCGATCTTGTGATCGTCGGAGAACTCGAGATGGAGATCTCCGGTGTCGGACCAGACGGCACTCGTGCAGCTCGATCCGGCGAAATCGAAGAGCGGACGCAGTTGACCCGCCGGGTGGTTCGGGTCGATGGCGATCACTTCGGCGGGTGAGGTTTCGATGGCCGGCAGGGTCAGACGCATCGGTGCCGTGATCACCAGCTCGTTGTAGTCCTCGAAATTCAGCACCAGACCGTCGCGGAACATGATCCGCTGAACCGCACAGCCCTCGAGCCACTGCTCGATCACTTTCTGTTCGGTCATAGATTCCACTCTGGCCCCAATTTGGCACATGCAGAACCGTGGTGGGCCATGCCGTACCGGCTCACGACGTCTCGGCGTTGAGCCGGCGGACGGCGTCGATGCGCGCCCGCAGCTGTTCGCGGCTCGCGGCGGCGATCGGGGGGCCGCCGCAGCGGCGCCGCAATTCGTTGTGGATCCAGCCGTGCGGCTTGCCCGTCCGGTGATGGGCGATCGAGACGAGCGCGTTGAGCTCGCGGCGCAGCTCGCGAAGCTGGCCGTGCACCGTGGCCGACGGGGTTTCGACGGCACCCGGCGATCCGGTCTCCTGGTGCAGCCGGGCCCGCCGCTGCAGCTGTTCGTCCTGGCGCTGGTGCAGCAGCGCACGCATCTGCTCGGCGTCGAGCAGGCCCGGGATGCCGAGGTAGTCGGCCTCCTCGTCGCTGCCCGCCGGCGCGGCGGTGCCGAACGATGATCCGTCGAAGATGAGCTGATCGAGCTCCGCGTCGGCGCCCAGCGAGGTGAACCCCTTGTCGAGGTCGCTCTTCTCGTCCTGCGTCTTGGTTGCGGGATCGCCGTCGAGGGGATCGCCCTCGGATTCCCGGTGCGGCTCGCCGAGCACGTGGTTGCGCTGCGCCTCCAGCTCGCTGGCCAGCTGCAGCAGGTTGGGCACCGACGGCACGAAGATGCTGGCGATCTCGCCCGGGCGCCGCGACCGCACGAACCGGCCGATGGCCTGGGCGAAGAACAGCGGGGTCGAGGCGCTGGTGGCGTAGATCCCGACCGACAGCCGCGGCACGTCGACGCCCTCGGAGACCATGCGCACCGCGACGAGCCAGCGGCTGGTGCTCGCCGCGAACTCGCTGATGCGCGCCGACGAGCCGGGGTCGTCGGAGAGCACCAGCGTCGGCGCCTCGCCGGTCAGCTTCGTCAGCAGGGTGGCATAGGAGCGGGCCGCGGTCTGATCGGAGGCGATGATCATGCCGCCGGCGTCGGGCACGTGCGTGCGCAGCTGGCGCAGCCGCAGGTCCGCGGCGGTGATCACCGCGGGCATCCACTCGCCGGCGGGATCCAGCGCCGTGCGCCACGCCCGCGCGGTCTGCGCGGCGGACAGCGGCTCACCCAGTCGGGCGGCGTGCTCCTCGCCGGCGCTGTCGCGCCACCGGGCCTCCCCGGAGTAGGCGAGGAAGACCACGGGCCGGACCACGCCGTCGGCCAGGGCGTCGGTGTAGCCGTAGGTGTGATCGGCCTGCGACCGCCGTATCCCGTCGGGACCGGCCTCGTAGGTCACGAACGGGATGGGGCTGTCGTCGCTGCGGAAGGGCGTGCCCGTCAGTGCGAGCCGGCGGGTGGCGTCGTCGAACGCCTCGCGGATGGCGTCGCCCCAGGTCTTGGCGTCCCCGCCGTGATGGATCTCGTCGAAGACGACCAGTGTCTTGCGCTGCTCGGTGCGGACCCGGTGCAGCGTGGGATGCGCGGCGACCTGCGCGTAGGTGACCATGACGCCGTGATACTCCGGCGCGATCCGCGGGTTGGCGTTGGAGAATCTCGGGTCCAGGGCGATGCCGTGCCGCGCCGCGGCCTGCGCCCACTGCACCTTGAGGTGCTCGGTGGGCACCACGACGGTGACCTGCTCGACCGCGCGCTGGCCGAGGAGTTCGGCCGCCACCCGCAGCGCGAACGTCGTCTTGCCGGACCCGGGGGTGGCCACCGCCAGGAAGTCGCGCGGCTGGCCGGCGAGATATTTGACGAGCGCCCTGCGCTGCCAGCCGCGCAGCACGGCGGCGCCGCTGTCGTCGCCCTGGTCGGTGTCGGTCCGCGCTTGGATGCTGCTGGCCGGCATCGACACAGGCCCCCCAATCGTTGCTGTTCGACACGGCCAGCTCGGTTGAGTGGCGGCTGTGAAATCTAGCACGCCAACGCTTTTCGATGTCGGAGCGACTCGACTCGCTATCGCGCGTGGGTCACCGCTTCGTGGGTCTGCAGCCAGTCGCGGATGCGTTCGGCGACGTCGGCCCAGCCCGGCTCGAGCATCATGTTGTGGCCCATGGAAAAGAATTCCGGCTCGGTGCCGTAGGCCCGCGCGGTGGCGCGCACGTCGCCGGGGCTGACGAAGCCGTCGTGCTCGGCGCCCAGGACCAGGATCGGCGTGGTCACCCGCCGGGTCCGGACGCGGCGGACCATCGGATCGGTCATGGCGGCGCGCACGCTCTCGGCCCCGGCCTGTTGCCGGCAGGCCTCGACGATGTCCTCGGGTGTGTCGGCGCAGAAGAGGTATTCGCGGGCCAGCGCCGGGGTGGCCAAAAATTTCAGCAGCGTGGGATCGTTCCAGGCTTCCATGGTCATCGACGGCCGGCGGCGCCAGACGCGCAACGCCATTTTGAGCACGCCCTGCGGCGGCACCGAGCCCACCAGCACCGCGGCCGGGGCGCTGCGCTCTTCGAGGTAGCGCTGGATCACGAACCCGCCCAGGGAGTGCCCGATCAGGATCGGCGCGCCACCGAGGTCGTCGGCCACCGAACGGACGTCCTCGATGTAGTCGGCGATGGACACCTTGCGCAACGGCTTCGCGGTGGGGCTGGTGCCGTGCCCGCGCAGGCTCACCGCGACCGTGCGGTAGCCGGCGTCGGCGAAGAAGTCCTGGAAGTGTTCCCAGCACCACGCGCCGTGCCACCCGCCGTGGACGAAGAGCAGGGGCACCGGGTGCTCGGCAGTGCAGGACCCTTTGTCGATCAGCTCGAGCATCAGGTCATTCCCTTCGCTAGTCCCTGCCGAAACATAAGCCACGCCGACGCGTGTCCGGGGCGGATTCGTGCCGACCGGGACGGCCGAGCGTGCGGCCGCGCGCGCACTCGCGGCCGAATGGGCGGCGGGCCGCACACTCGTCGTCCGCGCGGCAAGCTGCGCCCGGCGGCGTGGGTCGCGCTTGCGGTGCCACTAGGCTGGCGGGGTGTTTGAATCGCTGTCCGACCGATTGACCGGCGCCCTCGCGGGGCTACGTGGCAAGGGTCGACTGACCGACGCCGATATCGAGGCCACCACCCGCGAGATCCGGCTGGCGCTGCTGGAAGCCGACGTGTCGTTGCCCGTCGTGCGCGCCTTCGTCACCCGGATCAAGGACCGCGCCAAGGGCGCCGAGGTCTCGGGTGCCCTCAACCCGGCGCAGCAGGTCGTCAAGATCGTCAACGAAGAACTCATCGGCATCCTGGGCGGACAGACCCGCCAGCTGGCGTTCGCGAAGACGCCGCCGACCGTGGTGATGCTCGCCGGCCTGCAGGGTTCCGGTAAGACGTCGCTGGCCGGCAAGCTGGCGGCCTGGCTGCGCGGGCAGGGCCACACCCCGCTGCTGGTGGCGTGCGACCTGCAGCGCCCGGCCGCGGTCAACCAGCTGCAGGTGGTCGGCGAGCGGGCCGGGGTGCCGGTGTTCGCGCCGCACCCGGGTGAATCCCCGGGGTCCGGACCCGGCGACCCGGTCGCGGTCGCCGCGGCGGGAATCGCCGAGGCCAACGCCAAGCACTTCGACGTCGTCATCGTCGACACCGCCGGCCGGCTGGGCATCGACGACGAACTGATGGCGCAGGCCGCGGCCATCCGCGACGCCATCGACCCCGACGAGGTGCTCTTCGTCCTGGACGCGATGATCGGTCAGGACGCCGTCACCACCGCCGAGGCGTTCCGCGAGGGCGTCGGCTTCACCGGGGTGGTGCTCACCAAGCTCGACGGCGACGCCCGCGGTGGCGCGGCGCTCTCGGTCCGCGAAGTGACCGGTGTCCCAATCCTTTTCGCCTCCACCGGCGAGAAGCTGGAGGACTTCGACGTCTTCCATCCCGACCGGATGTCCAGCCGCATCCTGGGCATGGGCGACGTGCTGAGCCTGATCGAGCAGGCCGAGCAGGTCTTCGACGCCGAACAGGCAGAGGCCGCCGCGGTCAAGATCGGCACCGGCGAGCTCACGCTCGAGGACTTCCTGGAACAGATGCTCGCCATCCGCAAGATGGGCCCGATCGGCAACCTGCTGGGCATGCTGCCCGGGGCCGGGCAGATGAAGGACGCGCTGGCGCAGGTCGACGACCGCCAACTCGACCGCCTGCAGGCCATCATCCGCGGCATGACGCCCGCCGAGCGCGCCGACCCGAAGATCATCAACGCGTCGCGGCGGCTGCGCATCGCCAACGGTTCGGGCGTCACGGTCTCGGAGGTCAACCAGCTGGTCGACCGCTTCTTCGAGGCCCGCAAGATGATGTCGTCCATGCTCGGCGGCATGGGCATCCCCGGGATGGGGCGCAAGTCCGCGACGCGAAAGTCCAAGGGCGCCAAGGGCAAGGCGGGCAAGAAGGCCAAGAAGGGCGGGCGGGGCCCGACGCCACCCAAGGCGAGAAACCCGCTGGCCGCCGGCATGCCGGCCGGGTTCCCCGACCTGTCGCAGATGCCCGAGGGTCTCAACGAGCTGCCGCCCGGGCTGGCCGACTTCGATCTGTCCAAGCTGAAGTTCCCGGGCAAGTCGTGACCGGAAGAAACTAGCCGCCGTGCGCCTGCACGTGCGGGGCGTGGGACTGCCCGACGAGACCGAGATCCAACTGTGGATCGTCGACGGCCGCATCAGCACCGAACCCATCGCCGGCGCCGACACCGTCTTCGACGGCGGATGGATCGTGCCCGGGCTGGTGGACGCGCACTGCCACGTCGGCCTGGGCCATCACGGCGAGATCCCGCTCGACGAGGCGATCGCCCAGGCCGAGACGGAACGCGACGTCGGGGCGTTGTTGTTGCGGGACTGCGGATCGCCCACCGACACGCGCAGCCTCGACGACCGCGACGACATGCCCCGCATCATCCGCGCCGGCAGGCATCTGGCCAGACCCAAGCGCTACGCGGCGGGGTTCTCGCGCGAACTGGAGGACGAGTGGCAGCTGCCGGACGCGGTCGCCGAGGAGGCGCGCCGCGGCGACGGCTGGATCAAGCTCGTCGGCGACTGGATCGACCGCGGCGCCGGCGACCTCGCGCCACTGTGGTCCGACGACGTCCTGGCGGCCGCGATCGAGGCCGCCCACGCCCACGGCGCCCGGGTCACCGCGCACGTCTTCAGCGAGGACGCGCTGCCCGGCCTGATCAACGCCGGCATTGACTGCATCGAACACGGCACCGGCCTGGACGACGACACCATCGAGCTGATGGCCTCCCGCGGCACCGTGCTGGTTCCCACGCTGGTCAACGTCCTCGAGAATTTCCCCGGCATCGCCGAGGCCGCCGCGAAGTATCCGGCCTACGCCGCCCACATGCGCGACCTGCACGCGCGCGGCCCGTCGCGCATCGCCGCGGCGCGGGAAGCCGGCGTGCCGATATATGCCGGAAGTGACGCCGGCACCATGGTCGCGCACGGTCGCATCGCCGACGAGGTCGAAGCGCTCAAGGGCATCGGCATGAGCCCGACGCAGGCGCTGGGGGCGGCCTGCTGGGACGCGCGCCGCTGGCTCGGCCGCCCCGGCCTCGACCACGGCGCCTCGGCGGACCTACTGTGCTTCGCCCGCGACCCGCGGTCGGGGCCCGCCGTGCTGAACAATCCCGATCTGATCATGTTGCGCGGCAAGATCTTCCGTTCACCGGCGTAGCCGGCGCGTCGCGGTCGCCGCGGCCGCTCGGTGACGCAGACTAACCAGCGCGTCCGGGCGCCGCCACGCTGCGCCGAAGAAAGATTGCGAGTGCGTGCTATCTATGTTAGCGTTCGGCAACGATGACCGGAAGGACGCCATGGCCTACGACGTGATCATTCGCGACGGATTGTGGTTCGACGGCACCGGCGCCGCGCCGCTCACCCGCACGCTGGGCATCCGCGACGGGGTCGTGGTCGCCGTCTCGGCCGAGGCGCTGGACGAGACCGGTTGCCCCGAGGTGATCGAGGCGGCCGGCAAATGGGTCGTGCCCGGCTTCCTCGACGTGCACACCCACTACGACGCCGAAGTGCTGCTGGACCCCGGCCTGCGCGAGTCGGTGCGCCACGGTGTCACCACCGTGCTGCTGGGCAACTGCTCGTTGTCGACCGTCTATGCCGATTCCGAGGACGCCGCCGATCTGTTCAGCCGAGTGGAGGCGGTGCCGCGCGAATACGTCTTCGGCGCGCTGAGTTCGGGCCGGACGTGGTCGACGGCGGCGGAATACGTCAAGGCGATCAACGCCCTGCCGCTGGGCCCCAATGTCGGTTCGCTGCTTGGTCATTCGGACCTGCGCACCGCGGTGCT
Source organism: Mycobacterium sp. 3-98 (assembly GCF_035918355.1). Lineage (NCBI taxonomy): Bacteria > Bacillati > Actinomycetota > Actinomycetes > Mycobacteriales > Mycobacteriaceae > Mycobacterium > Mycobacterium sp. 3-98. Next base: position 2,053,372 of record NZ_CP142360.1, read on the forward strand.
CGGACTGGAACGGGCCACCGACCCGACGGTTCGGCCCACCGACGACGAGCTGAAAAAGATGGCGGCGCTGCTCGACGAGGCGCTGGACGCCGGGCTGCTCGGCATGTCCGGGATGGACGCGGCCATCGACAAACTCGACGGCGACCGTTTCCGGTCCCGCGCGCTGCCGTCCACCTTCGCGACCTGGCGGGAACGGCGCAAACTCATCAAAGTCCTGCGCAAGCGCGGCCGGATCCTGCAGAGCGCACCGAATCTTCAGAACCCGATCCTGTCGCTGATGTTCTTCTTGACCAGCAGCCGAATCTTCGGGCGCGGCAAGGGAGTCCGGATGAGCATGCTGGTCTCCGCGGACGCCAAGTCGATGCCGCTCGCCGTGCACACCTTCGGGCTCGGCACCCGGGTGCTCAACACCTTGCTGCGGTCCAGCGTGCGGTTCCAGCACCTGCCGGTGCCGTTCGAATTGTATTCCGACGGAATCGATCTGCCAGTGTTCGAGGAGTTCGGGGCGGGCACCGCAGCGCTGCACCTGCGGGATCAGTTGCAGCGCAACGAACTTCTGGCCGACGAGGCCTATCGTCGTCGGTTCCGCCGCGAGTTCGACCGCATCAAGCTAGGACCGTCGCTGTGGCACCGCGACTTTCACGACGCGGTCATCGTCGAATGCCCCGACGCGTCGTTGATCGGCAAGAGCTTCGGTGCGATCGCCGACGAGCGTGGCCTGCACCCACTGGACGCGTTCCTCGACGTGCTCGTCGAAAACGGCGAGCGCAACGTCCGGTGGACCACGATCGTGGCCAACCACCGGCCCAAGCAGCTCGACAAGCTCGCCGCCGACCCCAGCATCCATATGGGTTTCTCCGACGCCGGCGCGCACCTGCGCAACATGGCGTTCTACAACTTTGCACTGCGCATGCTCAAGCGCACCCAGGACGCGCACCGGGCCGGCGCGCCCTTCCTGTCGATACAGCAGGCGGTGCACCGGCTCACCGGCGAACTGGCCGAGTGGTTCGGCATCGACGCCGGCACGCTGCGGGTCGGCGACCGCGCGGACTTCGTAGTCATCGACCCGGCCGGTCTGGACGAATCCGTCGACCGCTACCACGAGGAAGCGGTGCCGTTCTACGGTGGCCTGCGCCGCATGGTCAATCGCAACGACCACGCCGTCGTCGCGACCGGGGTGGGCGGCGTCGTCGTGTTCGGCGGGGGCCGATTCCGCGACGGCTACGGGCAAACCGTGACGTCGGGCCGCTACCTGCGGGCCGGCGAGCGCGCCCGCCGACCACAGGGCGCCCTGACCCAGAGCGCCTGACATGGCCAGAACCCAGCAACAGCGCCGCGAGGAAACCGTCGGGCGGCTGCTCGACGCCTGCATCGCCACCATCATCGAGGTCGGCTACGCCCGGGCGTCCGCCGCGGTGATCACCAAGCGGGCCGGGGTGTCGGTGGGCGCGCTGTTCCGGCACTTCGACACCATGGGCGATTTCATGGCGGCAACGGCGTCGGAGGTGCTGCGCCGCCAGCTGGAGTCGTTCACCAAGGGGGTCGCCGAGATACCCGCCGACCGGCCGGCCCTGGAGGCGGCCCTGGGGATCCTGCGTGACATCACCAGCGGTCCGGCCAACGCCGTCATCTATGAACTGCTGGTGGCCGCCCGCACCGACGAAAAGCTCAGGGAGACTTTGCAACACGAGCTCGGGCAGTATGCGGCGAAGATCCACGACGCCGCCCGGGCGCTCCCGGGCGCCGAACGCTTCCCCGAGGACACCTTCCCGGTGTTCGTGGCGCTGATGACCAACGTGTTCGACGGCGCCGCCGTGGTGGAAGGCGTGCTGCCGCAACCGGACATCGCGGCCCGGCGGATCCCGGTGCTGATGGCGCTGCTGACCGCCGCGCTGCCGGATTGAGCTGCGCGAGCGGCGATTACAGCGAGCCGATGCCGGCCTGCGGGCTTTGCGCGAATCCCCAGTCGAACAACGTCGCCGCCTGATCCCAATACGACGGCCCGCCCTCTTTCACCAACCCGTACATCATGGCGATCACCAGCCGGCGGCCACCGCGCGCGGCGGCGCCGACGAAGGTCTTGCGGGCGGCGTTGGTGAACCCTGTCTTGCCGCCGATCGCACCGGGGTAGCGCTGCAGCAGTTCGTCCTGGTTGGTGATGAGGCGGTCGCCGTTATCGCCGGGGAACATCGCCGACGGCTCGGCGGTGATCTGCGCGAACACCGGGTTGGCCATCGCCGCGCGGAAGATCACGGCCAGGTCGTGCGCCGTGGACGAGCCCGACCCGCCCGGGCCGTCGAGGCCGGACGGCGTCGCCGCGTGCGTGTTGGTGGCGCCCAGCGAGGCCGCCTTGGCGTTCATCTTGGCGACGGTAACGTCGGGTCCGCCCAGCATGTGGGCCAACGTGTTGGCGGCGTCGTTGCCCGAGACCAGCAGCAGGCCGTCGAGGAGCTGGCGCGCGGTGTAGGTGCGGCCCGGTTTGATGCCGACGCAGTTGCATTCGACCTGAGTGTCGGCGACGTCGGCGACCACCGTGGAATCCAGGCTCACCGAATCCAGGACCACCTGGGCCAGCAGCGTCTTGATCGTGCTCGCCGGCGGGTGGGCCACGTTCTGGTCGCGGCCGGCGAGCACCTGACCGCTGTCCAGATCGGCGATGATCCACGTCTGCGCCGGGCCGTCGGGGATGGGGATCGAGCCGATCGGTTGGCTGCTGTCGGCGCGCGAGAGGGGGACAGGGGCACCGAACGCGACGACGGCGAGCAGCGCCGCGGCCATCCCTGCCACCGAGCCCACGAGCTTCCGCATGGGCCGAGAGTCTAACTTCCGGCCCTTGTCGCCGCGGATTTTCGTCTACTGTCCGATGCATGTTGAGCCTGGCCGAGATATCCGACCGCCTTGAGATCCAGCAGCTTCTGGTGGATTACTCCACCGCCATCGACAATCGCCGCTTCGACGACCTGGACCGGGTGTTCACCCCCGACGCCTACATCGACTACACGGCGCTGGGCGGCATCGAGGGGCACTATCCCGAGGTCAAGAAGTGGCTGGCCGAGGTTCTGCCCAACTTCCCGGTGTATGCCCACATGCTCGGCAATTTCTCGGTACGCATCGACGGGGACACGGCGTCGTCGCGGGTGATCTGCTTCAACCCGATGGTGCTCGGTGGCGATAACGAGCAGGTGCTGTTCTGCGGCCTCTGGTACGACGACGAGTTCGCGCGCACCCCCGAGGGCTGGCGGATGACCCGGCGCGTGGAGACCAAGGTCTTCCAGAAGGTGATGTGAGGCTCGACCGGATGGTGGCGACCCGCCGCGCCCGGCTGCGCCGCGCTTGCGATCGCCACAATTTCTGATCGCCGCCCCTGGTCTGGCACAATAGGCGGCTGTCCGCCCCGCGATCACGCATCGCCGGCCGGTCAGAAACGCGAGGCAAAACCGGATCCGGGCATTCCCGCCCCGATCGCTGAATTGCAGCGTGACACACAGGAGAAGTCGCTTAACCATGGCTGTCAAGATCAAGCTCACCCGGCTTGGCAAGATCCGCAATCCCCAGTACCGCATCGCCGTCGCCGACGCGCGGACCCGGCGCGACGGTCGCTCCATCGAGGTCATCGGCCGGTATCACCCGAAGGAAGACCCGAGCTTCATCGAGATCGACTCCGAGCGCGCCCAGTACTGGCTGTCCGTGGGTGCCCAGCCCACCGAGCCCGTCCTCAAGCTGCTGAAGATCACCGGCGACTGGCAGAAGTTCAAGGGCCTGCCCGGGGCCGAGGGCCGACTGAAGGTCAAGCCCGCCAAGCCCAGCAAGCTGGAGCTGTTCAACGCCGCGCTGGCCGAGGCCGAGGGCGGACCGACCACCGAGGCCGCGAAGCCGAAGAAGAAGTCCCCGGCGAAGAAGACCGCGAAGGCCGCCGAAGGCGAGTCCAAGGCCGAGTCCGAGGGCGCCGCGCAGACCGCCGAGACGAAGCCGGCCGAGGCGCCCGCCGAGGGCGGCGAGCAGGCCGAGTCGACCACCGAGAGCTGACCCCGGCGATGAGTACGGTTGTCGTTGACGCTGTTGAGCACCTGGTTCGCGGGATCGTTGACAACCCCGACGACGTCCGGGTCGACATGGTGACCAGCCGCCGGGGGCGGACGGTCGAGGTCCACGTCCACCCCGACGACTTGGGCAAGGTGATCGGCCGCGGGGGTCGCACGGCGACCGCGCTGCGCACGCTGGTCGCCGGTATCGGCGGTCGCGGCATCCGCGTCGACGTGGTGGACACCGACCAGTAGAGAACCCCGGTGGAATTGACCGTCGGGCGCGTCGTCAAAGCGCACGGGATCGGCGGCGAAATCGTCGTCGAAATCCGCACCGACGACCCGGACGCCCGGTTCGCGCAGGGTAATACGTTGCGCGGCAAGGCGTCTCGCGGCGGTGGGGAGCGGGATTTCGTCGTCGAGAGCGCGCGTGAACACGGCGGGCGGCTGCTGGTGCGGCTGGCCGGCATCAGCGACCGCGACGCCGCCGACGCGCTGCGCGGCACCCTGTTCGTCGTCGATTCCGACGATTTGCCGCCGATCGACGAGGCCGACACCTACTACGATCACGAACTCGAAGGCCTGCACGTGCGGACGATCACGGGCCGAGACGTCGGTGTCGTCGCCGAGGTCCTGCACACCGCCGCGGGGGAGTTGTTGGCGGTGCGGCGCGAATCCGGGGAGGCGTTGGTGCCGTTCGTGACCGCGATCGTGACGTCGGTGTCGCTGGACGACGGCACCATCGAGATCGATCCGCCCGAAGGCCTCCTGGATCTGTAGGGCCTTCGAGATGAGAATCGACGTCGTCACGATCTTTCCCGCCTACCTGGACCCGCTGCGGCAATCGTTGCCGGGCAAGGCGATTCAGTCCGGGCTGGTCGATTTGGCGGTACACGACCTGCGGCGGTGGACGCACGACGTGCACCGCTCGGTCGACGACGCCCCCTACGGCGGCGGCCCGGGGATGGTGATGAAGGCGCCGGTGTGGGGTGATGCCCTCGACGAGATCTGCTCCGGCGAAACGCTTTTGGTGGTCCCGACGCCGGCCGGGGCCCTGTTCACGCAGGCCACCGCCGCGCGCTGGAGCGCCGAGAAGCACCTGGCGTTCGCGTGCGGCCGCTACGAGGGCATCGACCAGCGAGTCATCGAGGACGCCGGGCGGCGCATGCGGGTGGAAGAGGTCTCCATCGGCGACTACGTGTTGCCGGGCGGCGAGTCGGCCGCCGTCGTGATGATCGAGGCCGTGCTGCGGCTTCTCGACGGCGTCCTGGGCAATCCCGCGTCGCGCCACGATGATTCGCACTCGCCGGCGCTGGACCGCCGCCTGGAGGGGCCGAGCTATACCCGTCCGCCGACCTGGCGGGGGCTGCAGGTCCCCGAGGTGCTGCTCTCCGGTGACCATGCGCGAATCGCCGTGTGGCGACGGGAGATCTCGCTGCAGCGCACCCGCGAACGCCGCCCGGAGCTGCTTGACCCGGAAGACTAGAGGCCGCGCGCCACCGCGTCGACGCGGCCCTCGGGAAAGATCGTCTTGACCGCCCGGGTGATGGTGTCCCGCGCCGTGGCGTCGTCGGAGGCCTGCAGGGACTGCACCACCATGATGTAGCGGCGGTCGGCCCCGATCACGCCCGTCGACAGGTGCATCCAGTCGCTGCCGATGCAGCACATCCAACCCTGCTTGACGGCGACCGGTTCGGCGTACAGGCCGTCCGGGATGCCGAACCGCTGTGGGTAGCCGTCGACGCCGTTGGGGGTGGACTGGGCCAGGTCGTTGACGATGATCTTGGCCTGGTCGGCGGGCAGGCCGCCGGAGCCGTCCAGCAGCATCTCGTAGTAGCGGATCAGGTCGGTCACCGAGCTCATCGTGTTCCACCAGCGCCCGTCGCTGGGCGGGGTGGTGGACGCCAGGCCGTAGCGGGCGGCCACCTCGGAGATGATGGCGGACCCGCCGCCCTGCCCCCAGAACCGCTCGGCGGCGCCGTCGTCGGAGGATTGCAGCATGATGTCGAGCGCCTGGCGGTCCTCGGCGCTCAGGGCGGCCTTGCCCTCGGCCTGGTGCAGCAACAGGTCGTCGGCGATGAACAGCTTCGCCACCGACGCGGTGCCCACGACCTGGCCGTTGCCGTTGGAAACCAGCTGGTGGGTGTGGCGATCGAGGATGGCCACCGACAGCGCGGCGCCGCTCGCGGCGGCCTCCTCGGTGGCCTGCTGGACGCGGGCCTGCAGCGGGGCGGACCCCGCGCCCGGCAGCGCCTGGGGCGGCTGGGGCTCCTGCGGCGGTGTGGCGGCCTCGAGCATCAGCGCCGCCGACTGCGGTGGTGCGGGCGCCGGCCGCTGCGGGATGACCCGAACGGGCGCGTTGATAGGCAGGCTGTACACCTTGGCCTGAACCAGCGCCTCGGAACCGGCGGCAACCAGCAACGTCACCGCCGCGGTGGCGGTGAGCAGCGTCAGTGGCCGTACCCGCATTCCACTCCTTCGGCGCGACTTCGGACGTGACTTGGACACAGTGCAGCGGTGCGGACCCTCGCGCGCCACCCGTACCGGCCGTCACGCAATGGTGCGGGTAGCGCGTTCCGACCCCAGTCATATGTACCATTCACCAGCGCATTCGGCTCGCCGCGAACCGCCGACTTCGTGTGATTTTCGCGGCACGCGCACCGTCTGGCACAATTGACCAGTTGTCTCCAGCGGCTGCAGGCCGCCTGCGCCATTTCCCGCCCGCTGCGAGATACGCCAGAAAGCCCATCGGCTCGGCGACCGCCTCACACCTACGTGTGGGTAGCTGCCGTCGGCCGCGACCTCAAGGAAGTGTCTCTCAGATGAACCGGCTGGACTTCGTCGATCAGGCGTCGCTGCGCGACGACATCCCGGTTTTCGGCCCGGGCGACACCATCAATGTGCACGTCAAGGTCATCGAGGGCGCCAAGGAGCGCATCCAGGTGTTCAAGGGCGTGGTGATCCGCCGCCAGGGCGGTGGCATCCGCGAGACCTTCACCGTCCGCAAGGAAAGCTATGGCGTCGGCGTCGAGCGGACCTTCCCGGTGCACTCGCCCAACATCGACCACATCGATGTCGTGACCCGTGGTGATGTCCGCCGCGCCAAGCTGTACTACCTGCGGGAGCTTCGCGGCAAGAAGGCCAAGATCAAGGAGAAGCGCTGAGCCGGGACGCCTTGGCGGCGCTGGTGATTCGCCTTACGGGTTTGCGGAGCGGATCACTCGCCGGCTTGCCGGGCGACAACCTGTGCTGGCTACGCTGATCACGTGACCGACACCGCGGATTCATCTAACCCCCAGTCCCACGCTGGCGATTCAGATCCGAAGGTCTCTACGCGCAATCCGGAGACGCGCCCCGACGACGCCGCGGCGGCCGACGGGCCGGTTCCCGAACCAGGCCCCGCGGACCAGGCGTCTGAACCCGCCGCCGCCAAGCACTCCACGCTGCGCGAATTCGCCCTGCTGGCGGTCATCGCCGTCGTGCTCTACTACGTCATGTTGACCTTCGTGGCGCGGCCCTACCTGATCCCGTCGGAATCCATGGAGCCCACGCTGCACGGCTGCACCGGCTGCGTCGGCGACCGGATCATGGTGGACAAGATCAGCTACCGGTTCAGCGCCCCGAGCCCCGGCGACGTCATCGTCTTCAAGGGGCCGCCGCCCTGGAACCTCGGCTACAAGTCGATCCGGTCGAACAACACCGTGCTGCGCTGGATGCAGAACGCGCTGTCGTTCATCGGCTTCGTCCCGCCGGACGAAAACGACCTGGTGAAGCGGGTTATCGCGGTCGGCGGTCAGACGGTGGCGTGCCGGGCGGAGACCGGGTTGACGGTCGACGGCAAGCCGCTGAAGGAGCCGTACCTGGATCGCAACACCATGGCGGCCGACCCGTCGGTCTACCCGTGCCTGGGCAGTGAGTTCGGGCCGGTCGCCGTCCCGGCCGGGCGGCTGTGGGTGATGGGCGACAACCGGACGCACTCGGCGGATTCGCGCGCCCACTGCACCAGCGTGCCCGCCGAGGCGCTCAAGGGCGTGCTGTGCACGGGCGACCCCACCACGGGGACCGTGCCGGTGTCCAATGTGATCGGCAAGGCCAGGTTCATCGTGTGGCCGCCGTCCCGGTGGGGTGGCGTGGAGTCGGTGAACCCGCAGCAGACTCGGTAGCCATGGCCACGACGTGGCCGCCGCGCACGGTGATCCGGAAGTCGTCAGGGTTGCGCACCCTGGAGTCGGCGCTGTACCGCAACGGGCTGGGCCCGGTGGCCGGCGTCGACGAGGTCGGCCGCGGCGCCTGCGCGGGCCCGCTGGTGGTCGCCGCCTGTGTGCTCGGCCCGGGGCGAATGGAAAGCCTTGCCGCGCTTGATGATTCCAAGAAGCTCACCGAGGCCGCCCGGGAGAAGTTGTTCCCCCTGATCCGCCGCTACGCGTTGGCCTACCACGTGGTGTTCATCCCGCCCGCCGAGGTGGACCGCCGCGGTGTGCACGTCGCCAACATCGAGGGGATGCGCCGCGCCATCGCCGGGCTGTCCGTGCGGCCGGGCTATGTGCTCAGCGACGGTTTCCGGGTGCCCGGCCTGGCGGTCCCGTCGCTGCCGGTCATCGGTGGTGACGCGGTCGCGGCGTGCATCGCGGCGGCCAGCGTGCTGGCGAAGGTCAGCCGCGACCGGCTGATGGTGGCCATGGAGACCGATCACCCCGGCTACGGGTTCGCCCTGCACAAGGGCTACAGCACGCCGGCGCACAGCACGGCGCTGGCGCGGCTGGGCCCGTGTCCGGAGCACCGCTATTCGTTCATCAACGTGCGGCGCGTCGCGAACGGATCGGGCACCAGGCTGGTGGCCGACTGCGATCCGGACCCACCGCTGCAGCGCGACGGATATCGGTGAGGAAAGATGGGACCAGGGTCCCGGGGACAGCATGTGGGAGAAGGACGTCTGAGCGGATGAGTGGCAGATGAGCGCAGAAGATCTCGAAAAGTACGAAACCGAGATGGAGCTCTCGCTGTACCGCGAATACAAGGACATCGTCGGCCAGTTCAGCTACGTCGTGGAAACCGAACGGCGCTTCTACCTGGCCAACAGCGTGGAGATGACGCCGCGCAACGCCGACGGCGAGGTCTACTTCGAGCTGCGGCTGTCCGACGCGTGGGTGTGGGACATGTACCGCCCGGCGCGTTTCGTCAAGCAGGTGCGGGTGGTCACCTTCAAGGACGTCAACATCGAAGAGGTCGAGAAGCCCGAGCTGCGGCTCCCCGAATAACCGCCGTTCAGGCGTTCGGGGGCAGCTGGTTTTCCGCGAGGGCGGGCAGCTGGCCGCGTTGCTCGATCACCGCGCGGGCGACCTCGGCCAGCTTGATGTTCAGCGCCTGGGAATGGCGGCGCAGCAGGTCGAAGGCGTCGTCCTCGCTCATGTCGTGCAGCAGCATCAGCATGCCGACCGCCTTGCCGATCTCGCGGTTGCTGAGCAGGCCCCGGCGCAGGCTGGCGGCGTCTTCCCCCTTGGCGACCGCGTTGATGGCGACGCTCGCGAAGGCCGCCAGCACCGCCGCCCGCCCGGCGGACTCAGCGTCGAACATGTTCGGGGTATCGCTGAACAGGTTGAGCGCCGCGCCTTTGCGTTTGTCGACCAGGAGGCGAAATCCCATCGCCCCCCGCACCGGTGTCTCCGCGACCAGCACCGCCGCCAGCTTGGGCCACAGCGACGGCGTGGTGAGGTCGGGATCGATCTGGGGCGTCTCCTCCTCGATCGCATCGATGCACGGGCCGTCGCCGGCGCGGCGTTCCAACTCGTCGACCTGCTGCGCCAGCCGGTCGCTGGCGCCGACGGTGACGTACCGGTCGTTCTCGCGCACCATCAGGCTGGCGTGGTCGCAGCCGCGGATGGCCAGGGTGGCGGCGACACAGATGGCCGCGTACATCTCGTTGGCATCCGAGCCCCGATAGATGATTTCGGCCAGAGCTGCGAAAACCGTCGAGGGGTCGGCTTTCTCCCCGCCAGTCGGGGGCGCGACCGCACGGGCTTTCGCGTTGTCCGCCATGCTGTGCCTCGTTTCCTGCGGTGTTGGCGCTGTGACCCTTCGGTCGCCGTAGATTATCGGTCGCCGGCCCCACCCTTACACGCGGTTTGGCCCGGTCGCAGCGAATCGGTGAGCGACCCGTCCGTCGCCTTTGACCGCGGTGGCGTTTCCGCGCAGGGTTTCGGTTGGGAACGGGAGGGAAGGACGTCTAGATGGGTGTGACCGTCGCGGTGACCGGGCCCACCGGGGAGATCGGCATCTCCGCGGTGACGGCGCTCGAGCGCGAACCGGCCGTCGACGCCATCATCGGGATGGCGCGCCGCCCGTTCGACCCGTCCTCACGCGGCTGGCTCAAGACTACCTATCAGCGGGGCGACATCTTGGACCGCGAGGCCGTCGACGCCGTGGTCGCGCAGGCCGACGTGGTGATCCACCTGGCCTTCATCATCATGGGCTCGCGCGACGAGAGCGCCCGCGTCAACCTGCAGGGCACCCGCAACGTCTTCGAGGCGACGGTGGCCGCCGAGCGGCCGCGGCGCCTGGTCTACACCTCGTCGGTGGCGGCCTACGGCTATCACGCCGACAATCCGGTCCCGCTGACCGAGGACGTGCCGGTGCGCGGGTCCGCCGAGCATTACTACTCCGCGCAGAAGGCCACGTGCGAGGCGATGCTCGCCGACATCACCCGGGATTCGCCGCTGGAGGTCTTCGTCCTGCGGCCGTGCGTGGTCGCCGGGCCCAACGCCACCGCCCTGGCCGACGCCATGCCGTGGAACCAGCTGCCCGGCCCGATCCGCGCCGTCGTCAAGGCGCTCAAGGCCGTTCCCCTGCTGAAACCGGTGGTGCCGGATCCGGGTGTCGGGCTGCAGCTGGTTCACCACGACGACGTCGCCTCCGCGATCGCGCTGGCGGCCACCGCACCGGCGCCGCCGGGCGCGTACAACATCGCCGGTGACGGCGTGGTGTCGGTGGCCGACGTGGCCAAGGCCCTGGGCGCGCGGTCGGTCCGGGTTCCCGCCGTCGCGGCCTCGGCGGCCTCGGCGGCGATTTCGCGCGTTCCGCTGATGCCGGCGATGCTGGAATGGCTGCACACCGCGCGCACGTCGATGGTCATGGACACCACCAAGGCCAAGACCCAACTGGGCTGGCGGCCGCTCTACTCCTCGGCGCAGGCCCTGGCGGCGCTGGCTTCCGCGGTCTGAGCGGTCTGAGCGGTCTGAGGCCCCCGCCAAGCGGTAATTTGATGCTGTGAGGTCTCACCGCTCGGCCGTGTCCGGGCCTGCCGCTGTCGACTACGACGAACACGCGGTCACCGTCACGCCCCGCAAGCGCGAGGCGGCGGGCGTTCGGGCGGTGATGGTCTCGCTGCAACGCGGGTTCGAGCAGATGGGCGCGCTGCGCACCGCGGCGGTGCTGGCCCGGCTCAACCAACGCAACGGCTTCGACTGCCCCGGGTGCGCGTGGCCCGAGGAGCACGGCGGTCGCAAGCTGGCCGAGTTCTGCGAGAACGGCGCCAAGGCCGTCGCCGAGGAGGCCACGAAGCGCACCGTCACACCGGAGTTCTTCGCCCGGCACTCGGTCGCCGAGCTGTCCGCGAAGCCCGAGTATTGGCTGTCCCAGCAGGGCAGGCTCACCCACCCCATGGTGTTGCGTCCCGGTGACGACCACTACCGGCCGATCGGCTGGGACGCCGCCTACCGGCTGATCGCCGACCAGCTCGGCGCCCTGGACAGCCCCGATGAGGCGGTGTTCTACACGTCGGGCCGCACCAGCAACGAGGCCGCGTTCTGCTACCAGCTGCTGGTTCGCTCGTTCGGCACGAACAACCTGCCCGACTGCTCCAACATGTGCCACGAGTCCTCGGGCTCGGCACTCACCGAGTCGATCGGCATCGGCAAGGGTTCGGTCACCGTCGAGGACGTCGAGCTGGCCGACCTGATCGTCATCGCCGGACAAAACCCGGGCACCAACCACCCGCGGATGCTGTCGGTGTTGGAAAAGGCAAAGGCCAACGGCGCCAACATCATTGCGGTGAACCCGCTGCCCGAGGCCGGGCTGATCCGGTTCAAGGACCCGCAGAAGGTGCATGGCGTGGTCGGGCACGGCATCCCGATCGCCGACGAATTCGTGCAGATCCGCCTGGGCGGCGACATGGCGCTGTTCGCCGGGCTGGGCAGGCTGCTGCTGGAGGCCGACGACCGCGCCCCGGGGACCGTCATCGACACCGCGTTCGTCGAGGCGCATTGCGCGGGGTTCGACGAATACCGGCGCCGAACCCTCGACGTCGACCTCGACGAGGTGTTCGCCGCCACCGGCATCGAACGCCGACAGCTCGACCGCGTCGCCGACATGCTGATGGCGTCGCGGCGGACGGTGGTGTGCTGGGCGATGGGCCTGACGCAGCACGCGCACGCGGTGGCCACCATCGGCGAGATCACCAACCTGCTGCTGCTGCGGGGCATGATCGGCAAGCCGGGCGCCGGGGTGTGCCCGGTGCGCGGACATTCGAACGTGCAGGGCGACCGCACGATGGGCATCTGGGAGCAGATGCCCGAGGAGTTTCTGGCCGCCCTGGATGATCGGTTCGGCATCGCCACTCCCCGCAAGCACGGGTATGACACCGTGGCCGCGATCCGGGCGATGCGCGACGGGCGGGCGAAGGTGTTCGTGGGTATGGGCGGCAACTTCGCCTCGGCCACCCCCGACACCGTCGTCACCGAGGCCGCCCTGCGCAATTGCGCGCTGACCGTGCAGATCTCGACCAAACTCAACCGCAGCCATCTCGTGCACGGGAATACGGCGCTGATCCTGCCCACCCTCGGCCGCACCGACCGCGACGTTCGAGGTGGGCGCAAACAGGTTGTCTCGGTTGAGGATTCGATGTCGATGGTGCACCTGTCCCGCGGCAGCCTACACCCGCCCAGCGACCAGGTGCGCAGCGAGGTGGAAATCGTGTGCCGGCTGGCCCGCACGCTTCTCGGTGCGGCGCACCCGGTTCCGTGGGAGAGCTTCGCCGCCGACTACGACACCATCCGCGACGCGATCGCCGCGGTGGTCCCCGGCTGCGCCGATTACAACCGCAAGGTGCGTGCGCCCGACGGATTCCAGCTGCCGCACCCGCCGCGTGACACGCGCGAATTCCACACCAGCACGGGGCGGGCCAACTTCGCCGTCAACCCGCTGCAATGGGTGCCGGTGCCCGAGGGCCGGCTGGTGCTGCAGACCATACGCAGCCACGACCAGTACAACACCACGATCTACGGCCTCGACGACCGTTATCGCGGGGTGAAGGGCGGGCGCCGCGTGGTGTTCATCAACCCCGCCGACATCGACGCGCTGGGCCTGACCCCGGGAGGGCGCGTCGATCTGGTGTCGGAGTGGACGGACGCCGAGGGCCGGCTTCAGGAACGGCGCGCGAAAGACTTTCTGGTGGTTGCGTATTCGACTCCCGTCGGCAACGCCGCGTCCTACTATCCCGAGACCAACCCGCTGGTTCCGCTCGATCACACTGCGGCGAAGTCGAACACCCCGGTGTCGAAGGCCGTCGTCATCCGGGTGGAGCCCGCCGCCGGCGGTGAAACCGCGTAGTGGGGCACGTAACGTCACGCCGGCGGGTCACGCATCTGACCGCCGAGAAGGCGATCACCCGGCCGGAGACCCTGGTCGTCGAGGAGCCCTTGGAGATCCGGGTCGACGGCGCGGCGGTCACCGTGACGATGCGCACGCCGGGCGCGGACATCGAACTCGCCCAAGGCTTTCTGCTCACCGAAGGGGTCATCGGCGGCCGCGACGACATCCACAGCATCCGTTACTGCGCCGGGCGTGACGACGACGGCGCCAACACCTACAACGTGCTGGACGTGACGCTGGCGCCCGGGGTGCCCAAACCCGACCTCGACGTCACCCGCAACTTCTACACCACCTCGTCGTGCGGGGTCTGCGGCAAGGCGTCCCTGGATGCGGTGCGGTTGAGCAGCCGGTTCACCCCGGGTGCCGATCCCGCGACCGTAGCCCCGGCCACGCTGAAGGCGATGCCGGACCAACTACGTTCCGCGCAAAAGGTTTTCGAGAGCACCGGCGGGTTGCACGCGGCCGCGCTGTTCGGCGTCGACGGCACGATGCTGGTGGTGCGCGAGGACGTAGGCAGGCACAACGCGGTCGACAAGGTGATCGGCTGGGCGCTGGAGCATCGGCGGGTGCCGCTGGCAGCCTCGGTGTTGCTGGTCAGCGGGCGGGCATCCTTCGAGTTGACGCAGAAGGCCGTAATGGCTGGGATTCCGGTGCTGGCGGCCGTCTCCGCGCCGTCATCGCTGGCGGTCTCGCTGGCCGAGGAGTCCGGCATCACGCTGGTGGCGTTCCTGCGCGAGGACTCGATGAACATCTACACCAGGGCCGACCGCATCGCGTGACCCAGTGTTGCCCGGCCTCCTGTGGATGGAGGCCGCACTGGGGATAACCCGCGGGCGCGGGCGGCCGCGGCCCGCGACGGCGGCCCGACCCGTCGGCCCCGGCGGGCACCGTGGCCCGCATGACAACCGAAACGACGATGACCCGGATCCAACTGGGGGCCATGGGCGAGGCGCTCGCCGTGGACCACCTGACGCGGGCGGGATTGCGGATCCTGCACCGCAACTGGCGCTGCCGCTACGGCGAACTCGACATCATCGCCTGCGACCGCGCCGGCACGGCGGTGTTCGTCGAGGTCAAGACCCGCACCGGCGACGGCTACGGGGGACTGGCGCACGCGGTGACCCCGCGCAAGGTCCGGCGGCTGCGCAGGCTGGCCGGGCTGTGGCTGGCCGGCCAGGACCGGCGGTGGGCGGCGATCCGCATCGACGTGATCGGCGTGCGGGTCGGACGCCGGCGCACCCCGGAGATCACCCACCTGCAAGGCGTCGGCTGATGGCGCTGGGGCGCGCGTTCTCCGTCGCGGTGCGCGGCGTGGACGGCGAGATCGTGGAGATCGAAGCCGACATCACGTCCGGACTGCCGGGCGTGCACCTGGTGGGTCTGCCCGACGCCGCGCTGCAGGAGTCGCGCGACCGGGTCCGGGCCGCGGTCACCAATTGCGGCAACGACTGGCCCATGGCGCGGCTCACGCTGGCGTTGTCGCCGGCGACGCTGCCGAAAATGGGCAGCGTGTACGACATCGCCCTGGCCGCGGCGGTGCTCTCGGCGCAGCGAAAAAACCCGTGGGACCGGCTGGAGAAGACCGTGCTGCTGGGCGAGCTTTCGCTGGACGGGCGGGTCCGGCCGGTGCGCGGGGTGCTGCCCGCCGTGCTCGCCGCCAAGCGCGACGGATGGCCGGCCGTGGTGGTCCCGGCGGACAACCTCGCCGAGGCCAGCCTGGTGGACGGCATCGACGTGTGGGGCGTGCGGACCCTGGGGCAGCTGAAGAAATGGCTCGGCGGCACCGGCGCCCTGCACAACCGGGTCAATCCGGACCGCACGCCGGAGGAGCCGGTGGTGGACCTGGTCGACGTGGTCGGCCAGACGCAGGCGCGCTTCGCGGTGGAGGTGGCCGCCGCCGGCGCGCACCACCTCATGCTCACCGGGCCGCCCGGTGTGGGCAAAACGATGCTGGCGCAACGCCTTCCGGGCCTGCTACCGCCGCTGTCGGAGAGCGAGTCGCTGGAGGTCACCGCGATCCACTCGGTGGCCGGGCTGCTGTCGGGGGACACACCGTTGATCACCCGGGCGCCGTTCGTGGCGCCCCACCACAGTTCCAGCGTGGCGGCCCTGGTCGGCGGGGGCTCCGGGATGGCGCGACCGGGCGCCGTCAGCCGGGCCCACCGCGGGGTGCTGTTCCTCGACGAGTGCGCCGAGATCCGGGTCAGCGCTTTAGAGGCCTTGCGAACACCGTTGGAGGACGGCGAGATTCGCCTCGCCCGCCGCGACGGGGTGGCGTGCTATCCGGCCCGGTTCCAGCTGGTGCTGGCCGCCAACCTGTGCCCGTGCGCGCCGGCCGATCCGCGGGACTGCATGTGCCCGGCGGCGACCAAACGCCGCTACCTGGGCAAGTTGTCCGGGCCGTTGCTGGACCGCGTGGACCTGCGGGTGCAGATGGATCCGGTGCGGGCGACGGCGTTCTCGGGTCGCGACGGCGAATCCACGGCACAGGTGCGTCAGCGGGTGGCGGCCGCCCGTGCGGCCGCCGCGCAGCGCTGGCAGCCGCACGGCTTTCGCACCAATGCCGAAGTCAGCGGGACCCTGCTGCGCCGAAAGTTCCGCCCCAGCAAAGCGGCGATGGAGCCGCTGCAAAGGGCGCTGGATCGCGGCCTGATCAGCATCCGGGGCCTCGACCGCACGCTGCGGGTCGCGTGGAGCCTGGCCGACCTGGCGGGCCGCACGTCGCCCGGGCTCGACGAGGTCGCCGCCGCACTGAGCTTTCGCCAGCCGGGGACGCAGCGGTGAGCGCCCCGACCGGCCGGCAGCGCGCGCTGCGGGCGTGGGCGTATCTGTCCCGGGTGGCCGAACCGCCCTGCGCCGGGCTCGCCGCCCTGGCGCGGCGTGTCGGCCCGGTCGAGGCGGCCGAGCGGGTCCGGCGGGGCGCGGTCGACGACGTCCTGGCCCGGCACACCGAGGCCAGGCGCGACATCGACACGTCGGCGGCCGATCTCGAGGCGATCGCCCGGCGGGGCGGCCGGTTGATCACGCCCGACGACGACGAGTGGCCGGTGCTGGCGTTCGCCGCGTTCGGCGGCGCCGAAGCACGGCGGCGCGGCGGCCCGCCGATGGTGTTGTGGGCGCAGGGGCCCGCCCGACTCGACGAGGTCGCGCAGCGGGCCGCCGCCGTGGTGGGGACGCGCGCCTCGACGGCCTATGGCGAGCAGATGGCCGCCGAACTCGCCGCCGACCTGGCGCAACGCGACGTGGCCGTCGTCTCGGGCGGTGCCTACGGCATCGACGGCGCGGCCCACCGGGCCGTGCTGGATTGCGACGGCATCACCGTGGCGGTCCTCGCGGGCGGGCTCGACGTCCCCTACCCGGCCGGTCACACCGCGCTGCTGCACCGCATCGGCCAGCAGGGGCTGTTGTTCACCGAATACGCCCCCGGCGTCCGCCCGGCCCGTCACCGGTTCCTGACCCGCAATCGCCTGGTGGCCGCCGTCTCCGGCGCGGCGGTGGTGGTGGAAGCGGGCCTGCGCAGCGGGGCGGCGAACACCGCGGCCTGGGCGCGGGCGCTGGGGCGGGTGGTGGCCGCGGTGCCCGGACCCGTTACCTCGTCGGCGTCGGCGGGTTGCCACGCGCTGCTGCGCGACGGCGCCGAGCTGGTCACCCGCGCCGAGCACATCGTCGAGTTGATCGGCCACATCGGCGAACTGGCGCCCGACGAGCCGCGGCCGGTCACGCCGTTGGACGGCCTGAGCGAGGCCGAGCGCCGGGTATACGAGGCGTTGCCGGGCCGCGGCGCCGCCACGGTCGACGAGATCGCGGTCGCGTCGGGGCTGGTGCCCGAGCAGGTGCTGGGGCCGCTGGCGATGCTCGAGCTGGCCGGGTTGGTGCAGCGCCAGGACGGGCTGTGGCGAATCGTCCGGGCGACCGCGGGCCACGCTGCGTCAACGCCGCGGCTCGTATAGTCGAGGCGGGTCGGGCGTCGGACAGGAGGACACGTGGCAGGTCGACCGCTGCAATGCTTCGAAGTTGTCGGTACCGAGCAGCTCACCCCGCACATGGTGCGGGTGGTGCTGCGGGGCAAGAATTTTGACGCCTTCGTGCCCAGCAAGTTCACCGACTCCTACGTCAAGCTGGCGTTCGTCGCCGACGACGTGGACGTCGCCGGTCTTCCCGAGCCGCTCACCCTCGACAGCTTCGCCGGTCTGCCCCCGGAGAAGAGGCCCACGGTGCGCACCCTCACCGTCCGGCACGTCGACGTCGAGGCCCGCCAGATCGCGCTGGACATCGTCGTGCACGGCGAGCACGGGACGGCCGGCCAGTGGGCGGCCACCGCCCAGCCCGGCCAGCCGATCTACCTGATGGGCCCCGGCGGCGCCTACACGCCGGACCCCGCCGCCGACTGGCACCTGCTGGCCGGCGACGAATCGGCGCTGCCGGCCATCGCCGCGGCCCTGGAGGCGTTGCCGCCCAGCGCGGTCGGGAAGGCGTTCATCGAGGTGGCGGGGCCGGAGGACGAGATCCCGCTGACCGCACCGGATGGCGTCGAGGTGCACTGGGTGTATCGCGGCGGACGCGCCGACCTGGTGCCCGAGGACCGCGCCGGCGATCACGCCCCGCTGATCGAGGCCGTCACCAGCGCCCCGTGGCTGCCGGGGCAGGTGCACGTGTTCATCCACGGCGAGGCGCAGGCGGTCATGCACAACCTGCGGCCCTACATCCGCAAGGAGCGGGGCGTGGACGCGAAATGGGCGTCGTCCATCTCGGGTTACTGGCGCCGCGGCCGCACCGAAGAGACGTTCCGCCAGTGGAAGAAAGAACTCGCCCAGTCAGAATCCGAGGCGGAGGCGGCGAACTCGTCCGCCTGACGGCTCGACTGGCATTCTCTTTTCCATGGCATTCGCGGACTACCAGAACGAGATCTACTTCAAGGGCCTGGGCGGAATCGCGCCCGCGCTGCCGATGGCCTTCGCGGAGTTGGAGGCCCGCGCCGAGCGGGCGATGTCGCCGTCGGTGTGGTCGTACGTCGCCGGCGGCGCCGGTGACGAACGCACGCAGCGGGCCAA
The DNA here is from genome assembly GCF_035918355.1 of Mycobacterium sp. 3-98. Taxonomy (NCBI): domain Bacteria; kingdom Bacillati; phylum Actinomycetota; class Actinomycetes; order Mycobacteriales; family Mycobacteriaceae; genus Mycobacterium; species Mycobacterium sp. 3-98. Next base: position 2,072,090 of record NZ_CP142360.1, read on the forward strand.
CCGGGAGGCGTTCGATCGCTGGGGCCTGATCCCGCGCATGTTCGTCGGCGCCGCCGACCGCGACCTGTCGGTCCAGATGTTCGGCCTGACCTTGCCGTCGCCGGTGTTCATGGCGCCGATCGGCGTCATCGGCATCTGCGCCCAAGACGGCCACGGCGACCTGGCCACCGCGCGCGCGGCCGCGAAAACCGGTGTGCCGATGGTGGTTTCGACGCTGACCGCCGACCCGATGGAAGACGTCGCCGCCCAGTTCGGCGATACCCCCGGCTTCTTCCAGCTGTACACGCCGAAGGATCGTGACCTGGCCGCCAGCCTCGTGCGGCGGGCCGAAGCCGCCGGCTTCCAGGGCATCATCGTCACCCTCGACACCTGGATTCCCGGGTGGCGCCCGCGCGACCTGTCCACGGCCAACTTCCCCCAATTGCGGGGGCTCTGCCTGAGCAACTACACCAGCGATCCGATCTTCCGCGCCGGCCTGCAGCGCCCGCCCGAGGAGGACCCGCAAGGCACCGTGCTGCAGTGGATCACGACCTTCGGAAACCCGTTGACCTGGGACGACCTCGAATGGCTGCGGTCGCTGACCGACCTGCCGCTGATCATCAAGGGCATCTGCCATCCCGACGACGCCCGGCGAGCCAAGGACGGCGGCGTCGACGGCATCTACTGCTCCACCCACGGTGGGCGCCAGGCCAACGGCGGCCTGCCCGCGCTGGACTGCCTGCCGGGCGTGGTCGAGGCGGCCGACGGGCTGCCCGTGCTGTTCGATTCGGGCGTGCGCAGCGGGGCCGACGTCGTCAAGGCGCTCGCGCTGGGCGCGACGGCCGTGGGTATCGGCCGGCCCTACGCCTACGGCCTGGCGCTCGGCGGCGACGACGGCATCGTGCACGTGCTGCGCTCGATCCTCGCCGAGGCGGACCTCATCATGGCCGTCGACGGCTATCCCACGCTCAAAGATCTCACCCCGGACACGCTGCGGCGCGTCGGCTAGAGCGCCCCGGGCGGCCCTGCGACCGTGGGGGAGTGCAGGCGATCCTCGAGGAGTTCGACGAATACCTGGATTTGCAGTGCCTGCGTTCGGCGCACACCCGTCGCGCCTACCTGGGCGACCTGCGCTCGCTGCTCGCGTTCGCGGCGGAGCGCGGCGCCGGCCTGGACGGGTTGAGCCTGCCGCTGCTGCGCTCGTGGTTGTCCGCCGCGGCCGCGGCCGGCGTCGCCCGCACGACACTGGCCCGGCGCACCTCGGCGGTCAAGGCGTTCACCGCCTGGGCCGTCCGGCGTGGCCTGTTGGACACGGATCCGGCCGCGCGGCTTCAGGTTCCCAAGGCGCACCGCACCCTGCCCGCGGTGCTGCGCCAGGACCAGGCCCTCGACGCCCTGGCCGCCGCCAAATCCGGTGCGCAGCAAGGTGAGCCGATGGCCCTGCGGGACCGGCTCATCGTCGAGATGCTGTATGCCACCGGGATCCGCGTCAGCGAGCTGTGCGGCCTGGACATCGACGACGTGGACACCCGGCATCGGCTGGTCCGCGTCCTGGGCAAGGGCAACAAGCAGCGCAGCGTGCCGTTCGGGGCGCCGGCCGCCGAGGCGCTCGACGCGTGGCTGGCCGACGGGCGTCCCGCCCTGGTGAACGCCGACTCAGGCCCGGCGCTGCTGCTGGGCGCGCGGGGACGCCGGATCGACGTCCGCCAGGCCCGCACGGTGGTGCACCAGACCGTCGCCGCGGTGGACGGCGCGCCGGACATGGGTCCGCACGGCCTGCGGCACAGTGCGGCCACACACCTCCTCGAAGGGGGCGCCGACCTGCGCGTCGTCCAGGAGCTGCTCGGCCATTCCAGCCTGGCGACCACGCAGCTCTACACCCACGTCGCGGTGTCCCGGCTGCGCGCCGTGCACGACCAAGCCCACCCCCGCGCCTGAGCGCCGCCGCGGCCCGGGCGACGGGCCGGCGTCGTCACACGTCGCGTCGCACCAGTCCCATCGGCCACACCAGGCGCTGGCGGAGGGCGCACTGCGAGTGCCCACCTCCGAGCGACAACACGTTTTCGCAGGTCATGGGCCCGCCCGAGATTGTCGCTCGGAGGTGGGCGCAACGCCTGTCCACCCGCGCAGCGACGCGTGTGGCGCCTGTTACCCATGTTGCGCGGCGTCGCCCGGCGGCCGCAGCGGCTTGAGCCGGATCGGCGTCGACCTCAGCAGGCCCAGCGGATCGACATAGTGGGCCCCCGACGCCGGACCCCACATCGCGCCCCAGTGCAAACACGCCGCGACCCGGCACCCCGGGTGGCCGGCCATCAACGTCCCGATCACGGTCCCGGCCGCCACCGACTGCCCGGCCCGCACGGCCGCCCGCACCGGCTCGTAGCTGGTGCGCAAGCCCCCGGGATGCGCCAGCGACACCACCGGCCGCCCCACCAGCAGCCCGGCGAAGACCACGGTGGCCGCGCCCGCCGCGTACACCGGCTGACCGGCGGCGCCGGCCAGGTCCACACCGCGGTGGCCGGGATGCCAATCCTGCACGGGGGCATCGAACGCCCGGGTGACGGCCGGCGGCGGGCGCAACGGCCAGTCCAGGCGATCGTCGTCGGCCGCCGCCGGCGCCGCGCTGACCAGGGCCGCACCCAACGTCAGCGCCATCCACCGCATCCAGGCAGTTCAGCGCGGCCCGCCCGGCCACGCCACCCGGCCGCACCGGCACTGTGGACGGCGACGCCGCCTGGGGAAGCGTGGCAAAAGCACCCGCCGAACCGGTGTAAACTGCTGGTCGCAGCTCGTCCGCGGGCTGACTTCGCGCGTCCGCATCGCGTCTCCGGTTCCACGAGGAGAACGCAATCGCGTGCCGGGCGGTCCCGACCGGATTTTCCGGACGGGTCCGGCATCGCAGCAGGCGCCAGGGCCCGGCTTCACCCGATGCCAGGCGACAACCGACACAAGTAAGGCACAACCATGGCCGTCGTAACCATGAAGCAGCTGCTCGACAGCGGCACCCACTTCGGGCACCAGACCCGCCGGTGGAATCCCAAGATGAAGCGGTTCATCTTCACCGACCGCAACGGCATCTACATCATCGACCTGCAGCAGACGCTGACCTTCATCGACCAGGCGTACGAGTTCGTCAAGGAGACCGTCGCCCACGGCGGCACCGTCCTGTTCGTCGGCACCAAGAAGCAGGCGCAGGAATCCGTCGCCGCCGAGGCGACCCGCGTCGGCATGCCCTACGTCAACCAGCGCTGGCTGGGCGGCATGCTGACCAACTTCTCCACCGTGCACAAGCGGCTGCAGCGCCTCAAGGAGCTCGAGGCGATGGAGCAGACCGGTGGCTTCGAGGGCCGCACCAAGAAGGAAATCTTGATGCTGACCCGCGAGAAGAACAAGCTGGACCGCAGCCTTGGCGGTATCCGCGACATGGCCAAGGTGCCGTCGGCCATCTGGGTCGTCGACACCAACAAGGAGCACATCGCCGTCGGCGAGGCCCGCAAGCTCGGCATCCCGGTCATCGCGATCCTGGACACCAACTGCGACCCCGACGAGGTCGACTACCCGATCCCGGGCAACGACGACGCGATCCGGTCGGCCGCGTTGCTGACCAAGGTCATCGCCTCCGCCGTCGCCGAGGGCCTGCAGGCCCGCGCCGGGGTCGGCCGCGGCGACGGCAAGCCCGAGGCCGAGGCCGCCGAGCCGCTGCCCGAATGGGAGCAGGAACTGCTCGCCTCCGCCGCTGCCAGCGCCCCCACCGACGCCGCTGCGGGCACCCCCGAACCAACCACCACTGAATCCTCCTAGGAAGGCTGAACATTGGCGAACTTCACCGCTGCCGACGTCAAGCGGCTTCGGGAACTCACCGGTGCCGGCATGCTCGACTGCAAGAACGCGCTGGCCGAAAGCGACGGCGACTTCGACAAGGCCGTCGAGGCGCTCCGGATCAAGGGCGCCAAGGACGTCGGCAAGCGCGCCGAGCGGGCGACGGCCGAGGGTCTGGTCGCCACCCAGGGCGGCGCGCTCATCGAGTTGAACAGCGAGACCGACTTCGTGGCCAAGAACGCGGAGTTCCAGGCGCTGGCCGACCAGATCGTGGCCGCGGCCGTGTCGTCGAAGGCCGCCGACGTCGACGCGCTCAAGGCTTCTTCTATTGACCAAACCTCGGGTACCAAGACCGTCGAGCAGGCGATCGCCGAGCTGTCGGCCAAGATCGGCGAGAAGTTGGAGCTGCGCCGGGTCGCGAACTTCGACGGCACCGTCGAGGCGTACCTGCACCGGCGGGCGGCGGACCTGCCCCCGGCGGTGGGCGTGCTGGTCGAGTACCAGGGCTCCGACAAGGAGGCCGCGCACGCGGTCGCCCTGCAGATCGCCGCGCTCAAGGCCCGCTACCTGTCCCGCGACGACGTGCCCGAGGACGTGGTGGCCAGCGAGCGCCGCATCGCCGAGGAAACCGCCAAGGCGGAGGGCAAGCCGGAGCAGGCCCTGCCCAAGATCGTCGAGGGCCGGTTGAACGGCTTCTTCAAGGACGCCGTGCTGCTCGAGCAGCCGTCGGTGTCCGACAGCAAGAAGACGGTCAAGGCCCTGCTCGACGACGCCGGTGTGACGGTGACGCGGTTCGTGCGCTTCGAGGTGGGTCAGGCGTAGCCGGCGCGCGTGAGCGGCTAGCGTCACTGCTATGCGGCACGTGCACGCGTTCGGCGACGACGCCCTCGGCGATCTCGACGCGGTCGGGCTCGCCGAGGCCATCCGCTCCGGACGCGTCGGCAGGGCCGAGGCGGTCGAGGCGGCGATCGCCCGCACCGAAGCCGTCGACCCGGCCCTGAACGGGTTGGCGTACGCGGGTTTTCGGCAAGCGCGTGCGGCCGCCGAGCAGGCGGCCGACGGCTATTTTTCCGGCGTCCCGACGTTCATCAAGGACAACGTCGACGTCGCCGGGCAGCCCACGATGCACGGCACCGACGCGTGGACACGCCGCGACGCCGTCGCCGACAGCGTGTTCACGAAGCTGTACCTGGCCACCGGGATGACCTCGCTGGGCAAGACGCAGCTCTCGGAATTCGGTTTCAGCGCGTCGGCCGAACACCCGCGGCTGGGCCCGGTCCGCAACCCGTGGGACACCGAATACAGCGCCGGCGCATCCTCATCGGGGTCGGGCGCCTTCGTCGCCGCCGGTGTGGTGCCGATCGCGCACGCCAACGACGGCGGCGGCTCGATCCGCATCCCGGCGTCCTGCAACGGGCTCGTCGGCCTCAAACCGTCGCGCGGGCGGTTGCCCCTGGACGCGGTGCTGCGCCGGATGCCGGTCGGCGTCGTCGTCAACGGCGTGGTGACCCGTTCGGTGCGCGACACCGCGGCGTTCTACCGGGAGGCCGAGCGGATCTGGCGTAACCCCAAGCTGGCCCCGGTCGGGGACGTCACCGGGCCCGGCCGGCAGCGGCTGCGGATCGCGGTGTTGACCCGCTCGATCCAGCGCGAGTGCAGCCCCGCGGTGCGGGAGCTGACGCTGAAATCCGCGGGCCTGCTCGAAGAGCTGGGCCACCGCGTCGAACACGTCGACGAACCGCCGGTGGCGGCCAGTTTCGTCGACGACTTCGTGCTGTATTGGGGATTTTTGGCGCTGGCCCAGGTGCGCGGCGGACGGCACATGTTCGGCGAGACGTTCGACCGCGCCAAGCTCGACTGCCTGACGCTGGGCCTCATGCGACACACCGGCCGCCACCTGCACCGGCTCCCGGCGGCGATCATGCGCCTGCGCGGGGCGCGGCGGCGCACCGCGCGGTTCTACGGCACCTACGACGCGGTGCTCACGCCGACCCTGGCCGACGAGACGCCCCGCATCGGGTTCCTGGCGCCGACCGACTATCAGCAGGTCATCAACCGGCTGATCGAGTGGGTGTCGTTCACCCCGCTGCACAACGTGACCGGCGAACCGGCGATGTCGCTGCCGTTGGCCCAATCCGCCCACGGCATGCCGGTCGGCATGATGCTGTCGACCGGTATGGGGCAGGAGTCGCTGCTGCTCGAACTCGCCTACGAACTCGAAGAGGCCCGGCCGTGGGCGCGGATCCAGGCCGGGTGATCAGGCCTGCTCGTCGGACCCGAGTTTTTCGAGCATCCTTTTGAATTCGCGCTGCTGCGTCTCGGTGAGCTTGCTCAGGATCCGGGCGTCGGCGCCGCGCACCGCCGCTTCGGCGCGCTTGAGCAGGGCGCGGCCCGCGCCGGTCAGGTTGGCCGGCAGCGCCCGCCCCGACGACACCGACGAAGGCCGCTCCACCGCACCGACGTCCTCCAGCTTGCGCAGCACCGTGTTCATCGCCTGCGGGGTGACGCCCGCGTGGCGGGACAGCTCGGCGCTCGACATCCCCGGGTGCATCGAAAGGATGCGCAGGCAAACGAATTCGGGCAGGGCCAGGTCCAACGGACTCAGCACCGCGGCAACCTCCGGCCGCAACACCGTCCCCACCCGGTACAGCAGATAGCCAAGCGGGGCGTCGTCCTGATTCATGTCAACCATGTTGACATATGTCCGCCTGGTCACGGCGCACATTTCCCGGACCGCGATTGCCCGGCCCGCAACGGGGTAACCGACCGGCGGTAACAGGTTTCCCGCACCGCTTTTGGCGCACGAGGAGGTTCGATGCCGAAGACGACGAAAGGCGGAGCGCCCAAGAAGAGCGAACTGCCCAGCACTTTGCGGCGTTCCGACGCCAAAGCGCAACGCACGTTCGCGAAATCCCACGACGCGGCCGCCGACCAGTACGGCAGCGAGGAACGGGCCCACCGGGTGGCTTACGCCGCCGTCAAGCACAGTTTCGAAAAGGTCGGCGACCACTGGGAACCCAAGGAGAAGAAGGGGCCGTCCGACGAGCGCGCCGAGCGTGGCGGGCTGCGACCGTCCGGCGAGTCGGCCGAGGGCGTCGACGCCAACGCCAGCAAAAAGCATCTGCTCGACGTGGCGCGCCGGCTCGAAGTTCCGGGCCGATCGACGATGAACAAAGCGGAGTTGGTCGACGCGATCAAGAAGCACAATCGCCGCGTCCGCGGACGCTGAGCGGGAATCGCCAACTCCCCGCGGTCCTTTGCGTTCGCGTGCGCACCGCGGCGATGCGGCGCCGTTTGCCGCCCGAGTCCGCGGGTACGTGACTGCCCGTGGTCGCGAAGCGTTCGCGCACAGACGACACCAGGGAGCAGTGACATGAGCGAGCCGGATTCCGTCATCCACAATCTGCGCGACACGCTCAACAACGAGCCCGGTCTCGCGGATCGGCTCGAGCGGTCTTTGCAAAAGGCGCGCGGGCGGGCCGAATCCGAGCTGAACCCGGAGCTGTACGAGGCGCTCGAGTGGCCGCGCGACATCGGCGAGTACGAGGCCTACCTGAAGCGCTTCCTCCGATGGGTGCCCCACGAGTCGGACGCGGACGCCTGGAAGAACGAAAAGCGGCAGGCTCAAGAGGTCAGCGATCGCATGGCGCACTTCTACTTCCTGGTCGACCAGGGCGACGAGCCGGCCCAGGGCTCCGGTGTCTTTCGGGAATGGCTGACGGACTTCGCCCGGCAGTGGGGGAATTTCCTGGACACGCCGGAGTCGTTCAGCCCCGAAGCCCTGCAGTCGTTCATCGACAACGCGCCGGAGTACCGCATCCATGAGTCGCTGGTCGACGGCGTCCCGAACGCGCCCAGCGGATGGCTGACCGCCAACCAATTCATCGCGCGGGAAATCAACGGAGGGCTGCGCCCGATCGCCGAGCCGACCACCAACCTGGTGGTGACCTCACCGGCCGACTGCAAATACCAGCACGCCTACGACATCGCTGCCGACTCGAGCATCCCCGCCACCACCGTCAAGAACGAAAAGTACGGCAACATCAAGCAACTCATCGAGGGAAGCCAATACAGCGAGAGCTTCGCCCGCGGCACCTTCGTGCATTACATGCTGCCGGTGCATGCCTACCACCGCTATCACCTGCCCGCCGCGGGACTGGTCGAGGAGTCCTTCCGGATCAACGGGAAAGTCTTCATGCGGGTGGGCCTGGAAGAACACGAGTTCGCCTCCAGCGACAGCGCCAGCAGCGGGTACGAGTTCTCCCAGACCCGCGGCGTGGTCACCGTCGACACCTCGCAATCGGATTGCGGCGACATCGGCATCGTGGCGGTCATCCCGGTGGGCATGGCCCACGTGTCGTCGGTCGTCCTCACCGCGGTGCCCGGCAAACACATGGCCAAGGGGGAGGAGTTCGGGTACTTCCAGTTCGGCGGCTCGGACATCATCATCCTCTTCCAGGAGGGCGTCGATCCCCAGCTGGACACCAGTGAGGAGTTCCGGCTGGTCGGTTCGCCGGTGGCGCGCTGCGCCGCGCCGCGAAACCCGCAGTGAGGGTGATTATTACGCCGCCCAAGGGGTAAAAGCCCTGCCTGCGGGGGGCAAGACGGCTTCTCCGACGGTGCGGATCGAGCCGTTCGAGGTCGCCTCGGTCGATCGTTTGTGGGGCTATCAGTCGGGGTAGTCAGCCGCAATGGCCGGTCTCCTGGGGCGACTGTGGCTCACAGCGTGGCACAAGGTGCTGTCCTCGCCCCTCCTCACGCTCAACGGCTACGTCGCCTTCGACTTGCCGCGCACCGTAACCGCGTTGGGCACATCGCTGCTCATGGGCCTGGTGGCGGTGCACGCCTACCTGGCGGCCACCCGGCCCGGCCTGCCGCTGTATTTCTGGGTGTATCTGGCCGCGCTGATCGCCGCCTGCCTGGTCGTGGCCGCAGCGATGGCGTTTGCCGCCAAACCCCTTGTGCCGCAAGCGGGCTGGTACGCCGGGAGCCTGGTGTGCGCGGCCTTTTTGGTGATCTATCTGGTCAGCCGGTTTGTCAGCCTGCCGGGTCTGGTGGCGGTGACCGGGCGGTGGGACCTGGCCCCGGGAACGTTTGCCATGGCGTTCGCCGGGGCCTTCATCGCCGTGCACACCACCGTCCTGTCCGGCATCAACGTGGCGTATCCGCAACGACAGAACTGGCGCGACTGAACGGTGACGACATGACAGTGCTCGACTATCCGGCGTGGCTGCGCATCGACCACTGGCTCAATGTCCTTTTTCTGACGCTGGTGATCCGCAGCGGCATCGAGATCCTGTCCACGCACCCGAAGCTGTACTGGCACGACGACAGCAGGCCCGGCAGCGAGTGGGCGCGCTTCACGGTCAAGGAAATGCCGGTCAACAAGCTCTACGACACCCTCGACGAGGAGGAGGACTACAGCTCGCTGTTCTCGTTGCCCGGCCACAAGAAACTCGGCATGGGCCGCCACTGGCACTTCTTCTCGGTGATCGGCTGGATCCTCGTCGGCCTCTCGTATTACATCCTGCTGTTCGCCACCGGGCAGTGGCACCGGTACTGGCCGGCGTCGTGGTCGATCTTCGGTGAGGCGTGGAACGACATCGTCACCTACATGAGTTTCAACCTGCCGCCGCTGCTGCCGGGCGAGCCACTGGATGCCATCCAGAAGCTGACCTACGCCGGGGTCATCTTCGTGCTGGCGCCGTTCCAGATCCTGACGGGCGCCGCGCAGTCACCGGCCATCGAGGCCGCGTTCCCCTGGTATGTGCGCATGTGGGGCGGCCGGCAATGGGCGCGCAGCCTGCACTTCCTCGGCCTGATCGCGTTTGTGGTGTTCATCGTCATCCACCTGTCGATGATCTTCTTCTGGAGTTGGGGCCAGCTCACCGCGTCGATGATCTTCGGTTCCGTGCGCAACATCGGTTGGGCCACCGCCCTGTCGCTGGTGATCATCGCGGCCATCGTCGCCGTCCACGTCGCGGCGACGGTGTGGAGCCTGCGCCGGCCCGTTCAGGTACGCCGCGTGCTCGGCGCCGTGGTCACCCGCGCCCGCAAAATCCTGTTGCGGCCGCTGAATTCGAGGCAGAACTACCCCGAGCGGATGACGTCCAAGGAGCACCGGGTCAACGGCAAGCCGCCGACCAGCGCCGAGTACAAGGTGATGGCCGTGCACAACTTCGTCGATTGGCGCGTGCGGGTGGGCGGGCTGGTGGAAAACCCGGTGACGCTGGACCTCGACGCGCTGCGCGGCCTGGCCGAGCAGCAATCGCAACGCGTGATGCACAACTGCGTGCAGGGGTGGACCAGCATCGGCCAGTGGAGCGGAATTCCGCTGGCCCAACTCGCCGATCATGTGCGTCCGCTCCCGCAGGCGAAGTACATCTGCTTTTTGACCATGCAGGACACCGGCCGCGACGAGCCCAGCGCGGAGGGGGAGGGCCAGTTCTACGAGGTGATCGATCTCGAACTCGCCTACAAGCCACAGACGTTGCTGGCCTACGAGATGAACGGGAAGCCGCTGCCCATCAAGCACGGGGCGCCGCTGCGGCTGCGGGTGGAGACCCAGGTCGGTTTCAAGATGGCGAAGTGGATCAACCAGATCGAGTTCATCGACGACTACTCCGGCATCGGCCACGGCCTTGGGGGCTGGCGCGAGGACAACGTCCACTACGACAAGGACGTGGAGATCTGACATGCCCGACCCTTCGGCAACGCGTCCCGAGCTGATCGACCTGCAAAGCGTTGAGCGCGAACGAGTTTCAGAGCTGGTGGCCGTCAAGGGCGGACACTGTGCCGGCTGCGGCGGCAGGGACTTCGCCGTCGGGCACGCGCTGTATCTCGGGTTCTTGTTCCTCGACGAGGACGACGACGCCTTCATGGTGGCGTTGACGTGCCGCAACGACGACTGTCCGGCCCCGCGCACCGGAATCGTGTTGGCCGCCAACGAGTTTTTGTCCGACTACCGGGAGATCTCCGACGTCGAGGACATCGCGAGCCGCGCCAGGGCGAGACAGGCTAGCGCAACGTGGGGTGGCTCGGGGTATCGGTGAACCGCGGCCGGGCGAGATCGAACCTCTCGATCAACTCCGACACGGAACGCAGGTCGTCACACAGGGATTGGAACCGTCGTTCGGCGGGCTCGTCGAGCACGCCCAGGCAGCTGTAGTGCACCAGCCGGCGGAACCTCCCGGCGAGCGCTGCCCCCCAACGGATCCCGAAGTCGTAGGCCTGCCCTTCGGGCACGTCGTCGAGCCGCGCGAGCTCTTTGAGCGCCGCGATCTGCTCCTCGAGCAGCTCGAAGTCGTCATCGATGCCGATCGGCTCCGGTCGCCGCGCTGTCGTGCTCATCTGCCCTCCCTCACAGCCGTGGCTTCGCCACGCTGATCACGTGGGGCTGGCCGCGCAGGGTCAGATACACCCGCTTGGGGCCGATCGCCATCCCGGACAGCGGCGCCGAAGCGACCGGGCCCGACGGCAATCCCGCCCGGTAGTCGAGGGTGCGGATCACCCGGATGGTCCCGTTCGGAAAGCCGGTGAAGCTCGCGGTTTCCAGCACCGTCACGTCGCGGTCGGTGGCCGCGTAGATGCGCGTGTCGTCGGTGCCCAGATAGCGAATCGGCGACGACAGCTGGGTTCGGGCCAGCACCTCGAGCCCGTCCCCGCCGCGACGCGAGTCGACCGCGTACAGCACCTTGTCGTCGCGCCCGGCCACATAGCTGCGGGTGACCTGGGTTCCGTCGCCCGCCCACACGGCGACGGCCATCGGAAGCGAGCCGCGTTCTTCGGGCGGCGACGTGGGCCCCTTGTAATAGCGGATGCCCGAGGCGCCGTAGAGGTGGTACTCGATTTGCCGCCCGCGGTTGGACCCGTCGATCGTGTCGGCCGGGTCCCCGGCGTAGGTGGCCGTCGGCAGCTTGCGGAACCCGTACTGGTCCACCGGCGTCACCGACGAACCGTCCGCGGCGAGCGCCAGCAACACCCGCATGCCGGCGTCCTCGGCGAGGTAGGAAGGCGCGGGGCCGGCGTCGATTTCGGCGACCGGCCGCAGGGTCGCGATGTCGACGACGGCGACCTTGCCGCGCTCCGGCTGCGGCACGAAGACGTGGCGGTCGTCCTTCTGGCTGATCTGCAGGTTGCGCCCGGACCCCATCGGGGCCGACAGCCGGGTATGGGCGGTGCCCGGCCCGGCGTAGCCGATCGCGGCCAGCCGGTGATCGTCGGTGAGGCCCATCAACTCGTGGTCGTGATAGGACCAGACCGGGTCATGCAGGGCCGCGTCGATGGTCGCCACGCTGACCGCCGGCGCGCTCTCCAGCGAGGACCCGGGGGCCGAACATCCCGCTACCGCCACGACTCCGGCGGCCGCCGCGACCGACCATCGTCGCAACCTTCGCCGCTGACCGCTCCCGATGGCCACGATCGGTGCCATCCTTTCGCCGTTTCGCCCGTCCGGGCTGTACCCCGGCGGGCGGCCCGTTACACCTGCGAGAGGGCGCGACGGGATCGCCGCCTACAGAATCGGCCGCCCGCCCGTGACGGCCACCCGCGCCCCGGAGATGTAGCTCGCGTCGTCGGAGGCCAGCAGCACGTAGAGCGGGGCGAGTTCGGCGGGCTGGCCGGCACGCCCCAGCGGCACGTTGTCGCCGAAGGATTTCACGCTGTCCGGCGGCATCGTCGACGGGATCAGCGGCGTCCAAATCGGACCCGGCGCCACGCTGTTGACCCGAATCCCCTTCTCGCCCAACAGCTGAGCCAAGCTGGCGGAGAAATTGGCGATCGCCGCCTTGGTCGCGGCGTAGGGCGCCAGGGTCGGATTGGGGCTGTCGGAGTTCACCGACGAGCTGCCGATGATCGACGAGCCGGCGTTCAGGTAGGGCAGGGCCGCCTTGGCGAGGTAGAAATACGCGCCCACGTTGAGCCGGAAGGTGTAATCCCACTCCTCGTCGCTGATCTCGTCCAGGCTCTTGCGCATCATCTGATACGCGGCGTTGTTGACCAGGATGTCCACGCCGCCCAATTCCTGCACCGCCCGGTCCACGACGGCGCGGCAGTGGGCGGCGTCGGAGAGGTCACCGGGCATCAGCACGCACTTGCGTCCGGCGTTGGTGACGTAGCGGGCCACGTCGCGCGCGTCGTCGTCCTCGTTGAGGTACGCGATCAGCACGTCGGCGCCCTCGCGCGCGAAGGCGATCGCGACCGCACGCCCGATGCCGCTGTCGCCGCCGGTGATGATCGCCTTTTTGCCGAGGAGTTTTCCCGAGCCCTGGTAAGTGTTTTCACCACAATCGGGAATTGGATCCATCTCGGCCTGCACGCCCGGGACGGATTGTTGTTGCGCGGTAAAGCCCATCTGATTTCCTTTGCCTCGCTCGAAAGTTGGCCATGCATTGGAGAAGCGGGCCCGGGCAAACGCCCGCGCCGCTTCCCGCTTTACGATTCGCGACGGGTCGGGCCGGCGGTCGGAACGTCCGGATCGTCGTCGGCCGGCGGCTCCGGGTCCCGCCACTCCTCGCTACGGCTGGACCGATTGCCGCGGACCGTGCCTTCCAGTTCGTGCTTGAGCTCGTCGTCTTCCCGTGAGCTGTGCTTGGAGTTGCCACGTTGCACGCGATCGCCCCCTTCGCGGATGTCTCGGCCTGTGCTCAGAACGCCTTCGCGCACCGGTTACCCGGCGGCGCACGGCTTAATCGGGGCGCGCGGCGGGTGTTAGCGGTGATGCGGGTGTTGTGTTCTGTTACCAAAGATGTCGTCGGCGAAAACACCCGCATTTCACCAGCTAATGGACCCGATTATTGGCGTGCGGCGCGGGTAGATGTTTAAAGCCGGAGCCGCATGGCTATTTCGCTGCGTATATCTGCATGCCCTTGACGGGGGGCGTTTGTGTGCGACGAAAGGAATGAAGAATGAAGGTCACCAAGACGGCCATTAAGACAGTTGCCGCCGCCGGGATTGCGGCCGCGGGCGTTTTCGCCGCGGCGCCGGCTTTGGCTTCGCCGCCGCCCAACATTCAGGGATTCGGCACCAGCGAACAGCTCGTGGACGGCGCCCTGATCACTAATTACACCGTGAGCAACCTGCAGCCGAGCAATGTCACCATCCCGGGCTACACGCCCAAGGGCACGCTCTACCAGGCGGACATCAGCGCCCGGTCGGAGGCCGGCCTCGTGACCCCGATGGTCAACGACTTCATCGCCCGCGGACCCAACGGTCAGAATTACCGGGTGATCGACAAGGTCGGGACCCCGAACGGGCTCAGCCCCGCGCCGATCCCGCAGGGCAGCGAGTCGACCGGCACGCTGTACTTCGACGTGACCGGCGCGCCCCCCAACGGCGTCGTCTACAACGACGGCATGCAAGACGTCCTGATCTGGACGTCGAACATGGAGGGCGGCTCCGCGTCCGGGACGATCAACAGCCCGGCGCCCGGCGCGCCGAACAGCCCGGCACCCGGTGCCCCGCCGGCGCCGGCGCCCAGCGCCTGATCCGGCCGGCAAAACTCCCCGCACCCCCGTGGTGCGGGGAGTTTTTGCGTCCCGACGAATCGGGCGCGGGTGAACCGGGTACCCGGCATTCATGAGTAACCCGGACCACAGGCCGGCGAGCGTGCGCAAACAAGCGCAACGCAACGCCGAGCGAACGCGAGCGGCGATGGACGAGCGGCGCAGCGAACACAGCGGCGGGCTGAGCGGCTGGGTCGCCGAGCGCGCCGGCCGCTGGGATCTGTCCGGCCAGGACGAGGCTGCCCTGCAGCGACAGAAGTATTTGTGGAATGTGCTGGTGGACTATTGGTTTCGGATGGAGATCGACGGCTGGGAGAACATTCCGGAAGCACCGCCGGCGCTGCTGGTCGGGATCCACTCCGGGGCCCCGTTCGTGTGGGACGCCTGGACGGTTGGTCTGCAATGGTGGCGACGGTTCGGCCAGGACCGGCCGCTGCACGGCACCGCCCATGACGCGTTGATGGCAATCCCGTTGTTCGGGCGCTACTTCCGGTCGATGGGGGTGCTCCCGGCCGCCCCGGACGCGATCGCCACCGCCCTGGCCGAAGGGCGTGACGTCGCGCTGTGGCCGGGTGGGGAAGTGGACTCGCTGCGCCCATGGACGGAGCGCGATCGGGCCAACCTCGCCGGGCGGACGGGCTTCGTCAAGATGGCGATCCGGGCCGGGGTGCCGATCGTGCCCATCGCCACCGTCGGCGGGGCCGACGCGATGCCCGTGCTGATCCGCGGCGACCGGCTGTCAAAAGCCTTGCAACTGGACCGGTTACTGCGGCTCAAGGTGTTCCCGCTGGCGATCTCGCTGCCGTGGGGGATCGCCCCGGCGGCGCTGCCCCAACTGCCGCTGCCGGCCAAGATCAGGACGCGCTTCATGCCCGCCGTGGAACTCGACCGCGACCCCGCGCGGGCGGACGACGAGGAATACATCGACCGCAAATACCACGAAGTGCAGGATTCCATCCAGGAGGGCATGGACGCGCTGGCGCGCAAGCGCGCCTTCCCGTTCTTCGGGTGACGGCCGCGAAAACCGTTGCGGCCACGTCGATGAGGGCGTCGTGGATCAGGTTGCCCGCGTGGGTGTCAGCGCCGGATCGGCGAGCACCCACTCCGGTTGCGGGGGCGTGGGCGCCCGGTAACCGACCCCGCGGACGGTGCCGATCATGAATTCGTGCCGGGTGCCGAGCTTGGCGCGCAGTCGCCGGATGTGGACGTCGACCGTGCGGGCCCGGCTGTTGCTGTCATAGCCGCACGCCTCCCGCATCAATCGGGTGCGCGTGAAGGCCTGGCCGGCATGCAGCACAAGGAAACTCAGCAATCTGAACTCGGTCAGGGTCAGAGTCAGGTCGTGGCCGTCCAGCGACGCGGTGAAGCTCGCCGGGTGCAGGCGGAGGTCGCCGAACTTCAAGATGCCGTCGGCGGTGCCGCGGCGGCGGCCGACCGCCAGCCGCAACCGCGCCCGCAGCTCGTCCGCGCCGGTGCCGGGCAGCATCACGTCGTCGAAATTGCCATCGGTGTCGACCGCGGCGCAATCCGCCGGCCTCACCAGGGCCACCACCGCGGTAGCGGGATTCTGCGCCGCCAGTCGGCGGCTAACCGCCTGGGCCGCAGGCATGTTGCTGCGCGCGTCGACGATCGCCACGTCGGCGGTGGCGCAATGACCGTCGGTGTGGGCGGTCAGCGCCACGCGCGCCGGGAGCGCGAACGTGGTCAAATCCGGTAAGGCCGATTCGAAATCAGCCTCGTCGGTGAGCAGCACAATGTCCATCGACCTGTCCAACGACATCTCCAAACCTCGTGAGGTCCCTGCGTTCCCCCCGGTCCGTAGGCGCCTCCCGCGAGATGTCTGGCAGCGCTAGGGCTGTTTACCCACTCGGCCGAAAACTATGCAAAGCTATGCAAACTCAGGCCGGCGCGCTGGAGAAAGTCGATGGGCCCGGCCCATTTTCATGGACCGGACCCATCTTTCCCATCAAGCTACTGGTTGGACTTCTGGCGCTCCTCGGCCGCCTCGGCGCCGCCACGCGCGGCTTCCGCCTCGGCTTCCTTCTTCGCCGCGTCACGCTGCGCTTCGGCCTTGTCCTGCTGCGCCTGGCCTTCACGGGTCAGGTCATCGCGACCGGCCACCGCGCCTACGGCCTCCTTGGCCTTACCCTTGACGTCCTCGACGACGCCCTTCACCGCTTCAGCGGGTCCCGACTTGTTTTCTTCCGCCATGGATCCGTTCCTCCTCGTTGGCGTACTGTGAGCGATCCACGCTCAACGATCGCGAGCGATCGATCCGGTCATACGGCGAACCCGGTCCTCATTGCTCGAGACCGCATATGTCACCGCGTTGTAGCGGGTTCCCCTGCCGTCGGCGGCTCAAACGCAGCGCCGGGCGTCGGAACATTCGGTACCGGCAGGCTCGAAAATCGCTCCCGCACGCCAACTGTGCGCATAATGCACCCCACCGACGCCCCGTTGTGCTGCGATGAGGCAGGATGTGAAATGCCGTTCCGGATGAGATCGCCCGGGATGGCACTCTCATGCGAGGAGTCTGATGACGGAGTCCAGGGAGCCCCACGTCGCCGGCCCGGCGGCTCCGAGGCAGGAGCCCACGAACGGACTGGCTTCCGGCCAGGCGCTGACCCGGGCCAGGTATTCGCGAGTGCTACTCAAGCTCGGCGGCGAAATGTTCGGCGGCGGGCAGGTCGGCTTGGATCCCGACGTCGTGGCGCTGGTGGCGCAGCAGATCGCCGAGGTGGTCCGCGGCGGCGTCCAGGTCGCCGTCGTGATCGGCGGGGGCAACTTCTTCCGGGGGGCGCAGCTGCAGCAGCGCGGCATGGAACGCACCCGTTCGGACTACATGGGCATGCTGGGCACCGTCATGAACAGCCTCGCGCTGCAAGACTTTCTGGAGAAGGAAGGCATCGTCACCCGCGTCCAGACCGCGATCACCATGGGTCAGGTCGCCGAGCCCTACCTGCCCCTGCGCGCCGTACGCCACCTGGAAAAGGGGCGCGTGGTGATCTTCGGTGCCGGCATGGGCCTGCCGTACTTCTCCACCGACACCACCGCCGCACAGCGGGCGCTCGAGATCGGCGCCGAGGTGGTGTTGATGGCCAAGGCCGTCGATGGCGTCTTCTCCGCGGACCCGCGGCAGTATCCCGAGGCCGAGCTGATCACCGCGATCAGTCATCGCGAGGTCATCGACCGCGGGCTACGAGTGGCCGATGCCACCGCATTCAGCCTGTGCATGGACAATGGCATGCCGATCCTGGTGTTCAACCTGCTGACCAATGGCAATATCGCCCGGGCGGTCGCTGGTGAGAAAATCGGGACTCTGGTCACCACCTGATGAGGAGCGGCGCAGATGATTGACGAGGCTCTCTTCGACGCTGAAGAGAAAATGGAGAAGGCGGTAGCGGTCGCCCGCGACGACTTGTCGACCATCCGGACCGGGCGCGCCAATCCCGGCATGTTCTCGCGGATCGTGATCGATTACTACGGCGCCGCCACCCCCATCACGCAGCTGGCGAGCATCAACGTCCCCGAGGCGCGCCTGGTGGTGATCAAGCCCTACGAGGCGAGCCAGGTGGGCGCGATCGAGACGGCGATCCGCAACTCCGACCTGGGCGTGAATCCCACCAACGACGGCACCCTGATCCGCGTGGCGGTCCCGCAGCTCACCGAGGAACGCCGCCGCGAGCTGGTCAAACAGGCCAAGAGCAAGGGGGAGGACGCCAAGGTCTCGGTGCGCAACATCCGCCGCAAGGCGATGGAGGAGCTGCACCGCATCCGCAAGGACGGCGAGGCCGGCGAGGACGAGGTCGGCCGGGCCGAAAAGGACCTGGACAAGACCACGCACCAGTACACCACCCAGATCGAAGAGTTGGTCAAGCACAAAGAAGGCGAGCTGCTGGAGGTCTAGCGACCACTCGGCAGCTAAGTTGACTCAGGCCCGTGGCTACCCCAGATCCCGGCGCAGGCACCCCGCCCGACGAGCCCGGCGCCGCAGCCCAGCCGGAGCCTGCGTTCACGGCGATGCCGCCGCCCGCGAAGAAGACCTCGCGGGCCGGCCGCGACCTGCGCGCCGCGATCGCGGTGGGCGCCGGTATCGGCGGCGCTTTGGTCGTCACGCTGGTGTTCGCCCCCCGCTTCTGGGTCCCGATCGTCGCGATGGCCATCCTGGTCGCCACCCACGAGGTGGTGCGGCGGCTGCGTGAAGCCGGATTCGTCATTCCGGTCATCCCGTTGCTGGCCGGCGGGCAGCTCACGGTGTGGCTGACCTGGCCGTTCCACGCCGCCGGCGCGCTGGCGGGCTTCGGCGTCACCGTGGTGGCGTGCCTGTTTTGGCGATTGTTCATGCAGGACAACCGCACACCGCCCGAACCCGCCGGTGGGTCCCCGTCGCCGTCCTACCTGCGCGACGCGTCCGCCACAATTTTCCTGGCCGCGTGGGTGCCGCTGTTCGCGTCCTTTGCCGCGTTGCTGGTGTATCCCGCCGACGGCGCGGGGCGGGTGTTCTGCCTGATGATCACGGTGGTCGCGTCGGACGTGGGCGGCTACGCCGTCGGCGTGTTGTTCGGCAAGCACCCGATGGTCCCGGCGATCAGCCCGAAGAAGTCCTGGGAGGGGCTCGCCGGTTCGCTCGTCCTGGGCATCACCGCGGCGACCCTGACCGCGACCTTCCTCGCCGGCAAACCGCCGTGGGTGGGCGCGCTGCTGGGTCTGGTGCTCGTTTTGACCTGCACGCTCGGCGATCTGGTGGAATCGCAGATCAAGCGCGACCTCGGCATCAAGGACATGGGCCGGCTGCTGCCCGGCCACGGCGGACTGATGGACCGCCTCGACGGCGTCCTGCCGTCGGCGGTCGCGGCGTGGACGGTGCTGACGCTCGTTCCCTAGGTCGGCCCGACGTGACCGATACTGGACAGGTCATGGTCCAACAACTGGTGTTCTCCGAGCCGCGACCCGGCAAGCCGCCGCGGCACCTGGCCGATCTCGACGCGGACGGCCGCGCCGCCGCCGTCGCCGAGCTGGGGCTGCCGGCCTTTCGCGCCAAGCAGCTGGCGCATCAGTACTACGGGCGGCTGATCGCCGACCCGCGGCAGATGACCGACCTGCCGGCCGGGCTGCGCGACGCGATCGCCGACACGATGTTCCCGATCCTGCTCACCGCGGTCTCCGAGGTGGCCTGCGACGCCGGCGAGACGCGAAAGACGTTGTGGCGGGCCCTCGATGGGGTCACCGTGGAGTCGGTGTTGATGCGCTATCCGCAGCGCAACACGGTGTGCATCTCGTCGCAGGCCGGCTGCGGCATGGCGTGTCCGTTCTGTGCGACGGGCCAGGGCGGGTTGAGCCGCAACCTGTCGACGGCCGAGATCCTCGAGCAGGTGCGCGCCGCCGCCGCGGTGCTGCGCGACGACTTCGGCCCGCCCAGTCAGCGGCTGTCCAACGTGGTCTTCATGGGCATGGGGGAGCCGTTGGCCAACTACGCCCGGGTGGTCGCCGCGGTGCGGCGCATCATCGCCGCGCCGCCCCACGGGTTCGGCATTTCGGCCCGTTCGGTGACGGTGTCGACGGTCGGCCTGGCGCCCGCGATCCGCAAACTCGCCGACGAAGGGCTCGCGGTGACCCTGGCGCTGTCGCTGCACGCGCCCGACGACGAACTGCGCGACACGCTGGTGCCGGTCAACAACCGGTGGAAGATCGCCGAGGCGCTCGACGCCGCACGGTATTACGCCGACGTCACCGGCCGGCGGGTATCGGTGGAGTACGCGCTGATCCGTGACGTCAACGACCAGCCGTGGCGGGCGGACCTGTTGGGGCAGCGGCTGCATCGCGCGCTGGGGCCGTTGGTGCACGTCAACCTGATCCCGCTGAACCCGACGCCGGGCAGCGAGTGGGATGCGAGCCCGAAGGCGGTCGAGCGCGAGTTCGTGCGGCGGGTCCGCGCCAAGGGCGTGTCCTGCACGGTCCGCGACACCCGCGGCCGGGAGATCAGCGCCGCGTGCGGCCAGCTGGCCTTCGAGAACCGGTAGCTCGCTGGGGGCGGATGAACCGGACTACGGGCTGTCCCGTCGAGTAAGGCATGACTCCAGTAATGAGGTGTGCCATGAGGATTCGCTTGTCAGCCCTGAACAAAGCGTTCGCCGCGGCGCTGGTCGTCGCCACGATGATGGTCGGCGTGGCCAGCGGACCACGCGCGCAGGCCGCCGACGACCGATTGCAGTTCACCGCGACGACCCTGAGCGGTGCACCCTTCAGTGGCGCCAGTTTGCAGGGCAAGCCGGCGGTGCTGTGGTTCTGGACGCCGTGGTGCCCGTACTGCAACGCAGAGGCCCCCGGCGTCAGCCAGGTCGCGGCCGCCAACCCCGGCGTCGCTTTCGTCGGCATCGCGGCGCACGCGGACGTGGGTGCGATGCAGGGCTTCGTCTCCAAGTACAACCTGAATTTCACCAACCTCAACGACACCGACGGCGCCATCTGGGCCCGCTACAACGTCCCCTGGCAGCCCGCCTACGTGTTCTACCGTGCGGACGGCAGCTCGACCTTCGTCAACAACCCGACCTCGGCGATGTCACAGCAGGAGCTCTCCGACCGGGTCTCCGCGCTGAGGTCCTGACCAAATGGACCAGGGTCTGGTCGGCCTGGCCTTCGCCGCCGGATTGGTGGCCGCGCTGAATCCGTGTGGGTTTGCCATGCTGCCCACCTACCTGTTGCTGGTGGTGCGCGGCCGGCGACCCGGCGAACGCTCCGGCGTGGCCGCCACCGGGCGGGCGCTGGCGGCCACCGTCGGGATGGCGCTGGGCTTCTTGACGGTGTTCGGCGTGTTCGGCGCGCTGACCGTGTCGGCGGCCACGACCGTGCAGCGCTACCTGCCGTACGCCACCGCGCTGGTCGGCGTGGTGTTGATCGTGCTCGGTGCCTGGCTGCTGTCGGGTCGGGAACTGTCGGCCCTGGCCTCGCGGCCGCTGGGGCCGAGGTGGGCCCCCACGGTGCGGCTGGGCTCCATGTACGGCTACGGCATCAGCTACGCGGTCGCCTCGCTGTCGTGCACCATCGGGCCGTTTCTGGCCGTCACCGCAGCCGGCCTGCGCGGGGGATCGATCGTCACCGGCGTGGCGATCTACCTCTCCTACAGCGCGGGGCTGACCCTGGTCGTCGGTGTGCTCGCCGTCGCCGCCGCGACGGCGAGCACCGCGATGGTGGACCGGCTGCGCCGAATCCTGCCGTTCGTCAACCGGATCGGTGGCGCGCTGCTGGTGCTGGTCGGGCTGTACGTGGCCTACTACGGCAGCTACGAGGTGCGCCTGTTCGGCGCAAACGCCAACCCGCGGGACGCGGTGATCACCGCGGTCGGTCGTCTGCAGGGTGCGACTGCCGGCTGGGTGCACCAGCACGGAATATGGCCGTGGCTGGTGGCCATGCTCGCGTTGGCGGTCGTCGTGATCGGCGGCGCCTGGCATCGCCGGGTGAAACGCCAGGGCAAACGGGGAGCGGCTACCTGATCCAGCCGCGCCGGCGGCCCCACAGGTCGCGGATCAGGACGACGAGGACCAGGGCCGCGAAGCCGATCAGGAACCAGTCCTCGATGTGGCCGACGTGGTTGCCGCGCAGCATTGCCAGCAACAGCCCGAAGATGCACAGGCCGACGATGTGCCAGGTCCGGTGATTGATCCGGCTCCAACCCCACGCCGCCGACGGCACCTCGACGGAGTCGACGCCGGTGAAGTGTTCGACCTCGGTACTGGCCACGGCGAATCCCTTTCGGATCGGATCGGCTTGCTGAACCCAGATTCTGGCATAACGCCGCGCCGAGGGCGCGGCCGCATCGTGGCCCCCGTCCGGGCCGGGCGGCACAATGAATGGGTGACCAACCCGACGACCGACGGGCAAACCCCGGGCCGCGTGCGCGTGCTGGTGCTGGGCAGCACCGGCTCCATCGGCACCCAGGCGCTGGACGTCATCGCGGCCAATCCGGACCGCTTCGAAGTGGTCGGCCTGGCCGCGGGTGGGGCGAACCTGGACACGCTGTTGCACCAGCGCGCCGCCACCGGTGTGACCAACATCGCGGTCGCCGACGAAGCGGCGGCGCGGCGGGCCGGCGACATCCCCTTTGCCGGGCCCGAGGCCGTGACCCGGCTGGTCCAGGAGACCGAGGCCGACGTCGTCCTCAACGCGCTGGTGGGGGCGCTGGGCCTGCGGCCCACCCTGGCCGCGCTGGAGTCGGGCGCCCGGCTGGCGCTGGCCAACAAGGAATCGCTGATCGCCGGCGGTCCGCTGGTGCTCAAGGCCGCCAAGCCCGGCCAGATTGTGCCGGTCGACTCCGAACATTCCGCGCTGGCCCAGTGCCTGCGCGGCGGGACCCCCGACGAAGTCGCCAAGCTGGTGCTGACCGCGTCCGGCGGCCCGTTCCGCGGCTGGACCGCCGCCCAGCTCGAGGACGTCACCCCCGAGCAGGCCGGCGCCCACCCGACGTGGTCGATGGGCCCGATGAACACGCTGAACTCGGCCTCGCTGGTCAACAAGGGGCTCGAGCTCATCGAGACCCACCTGCTGTTCGGCCTTCCCTATGACCGCATCGAGGTGGTCGTGCACCCCCAGTCGATTGTTCATTCGATGGTCACCTTCGTCGACGGCTCGACCCTCGCCCAGGCCAGCCCGCCGGACATGAGGCTGCCGATCGCGCTGGCCCTGGGCTGGCCGCGCCGGGTGCCCGGCGCGGCCGCCTCCTGCGACTTCAGCACGGCGTCTAGCTGGGAATTCGAGCCCCTGGACAACGACGTCTTTCCCGCCGTCGAGTTGGCCCGGTACGCCGGGCAGACCGGCGGCTGCATGACGGCGGTCTACAACGCCGCCAACGAGGAGGCGGCGCAGGCGTTCCTGGCGGGCCGCATCGGGTTCGGTGCCATCGTCAAAACCATTGCCGACGTGCTGCACGCCGCCGACCAATGGGCCGTCTCACCCGCTAACGTGGATGAGGTACTCGACGCGCAGCGCTGGGCACGGGAGCGGGCGCAGCGTGTCGTCGCACAGGCGCAGCCCGCCAACTTATCGGTCAAAGCCTCCGGAGCGGTGTGAGAAAGGTCCTCGCAGCCTAATGATGTTCGTCATCGGCATTGTGCTGTTCGCACTGGCCATCCTGATCTCGGTGGCCCTGCACGAGTGCGGCCACATGTGGGTTGCGCGCGCCACCGGCATGAAGGTGCGGCGCTACTTCGTCGGCTTCGGCCCCACGCTGTGGTCGACCCGCCGCGGCGAGACCGAGTACGGCCTCAAGGCCGTGCCGCTGGGCGGATTCTGCGACATCGCCGGCATGACCTCGGTGGAGGAGCTGGCGCCCGACGAGACCGACCGCGCCATGTTCAAGCAGGCGGTCTGGAAGCGCGTCGCGGTGCTGTTCGCCGGGCCCGCCGCGAACTTCGTCATCTGCCTGGTGCTGCTCTACGGCATCGCGCTGGTCTGGGGCCTGCCCGACCTGCACCCGCCCACCAAGGCGGTGGTCGGTGAAACCGCTTGTGTGGCACCGGAAGTGGCGCCCGGCAAGATCGCGGACTGCACCGGGCCCGGGCCGGCGGCACTCGCCGGAATCCGTCCCGGCGACGTCATCGTCAAGGTGGGCGACACCCCGGTGTCGACCTTCGAGGAGATGGCCGCGGCCATCCGCAAGGTGCACGGCAACACCCCGATCGTCGCCGAGCGGGACGGCACCGCCATCACCACCTACGTCAACGTCACGCCCACGCAGCGCTACCTGACCACCGGGCCCGACGGGCAGGGCGCTCAACCGCAAGCCTCGACGGTCGGCGCCATCGGCGTCGGCGCCGTCCGGACCGGCCCGACGCACTACGGGGTGCTCTCGGCGATCCCGGGCAGTCTGGCGTTCGCCGGGGACCTGACCGTCGAGGTGGGCAAGGCGCTCGTCACAATTCCCACCAAGGTCGGTGCGCTGGTGCACGCCATCGGCGGCGGCCAGCGCGACCCGCAGACGCCGATGAGCGTGGTCGGAGCCAGCATCATCGGCGGCGACACCGTCGACCACGGACTGTGGGTGGCGTTCTGGTTCTTCCTGGCCCAGCTGAACCTCATCCTGGGCGCGATCAACCTGGTGCCGCTGCTGCCCTTCGACGGCGGGCACATCGGGATCGCGATGTTCGAAAAGGTCCGCAACCTGATCCGCTCGGCCCGGGGCATGGTCGCGGCCGCGCCGGTGAACTACCTCAAACTCATGCCGGCGACGTACGTCGTGCTGGTGTTCGTGGTCGGCTACATGCTGCTGACCGTGACCGCCGATCTGGTCAACCCGATCAGGCTGTTTCAGTAGGAGAACTCATGTCCGTTGGCCTGGGCATGCCGGACGCCCCGGCGCCCACGCTCGCACCCCGGCGCAAAACGCGCCAATTGATGGTGCGCGACGTCGGGGTCGGCAGCGACCACCCGATCTCGGTGCAGTCGATGTGCACCACCAAGACCCACGACGTCAACACCACGCTGCAGCAGATCGCCGAGCTGACCGCGGCCGGCTGCGACATCGTCCGCGTGGCCTGCCCGCGTCAGGAGGACGCCGACGCGCTGGCCGAGATCGCCCGGCACAGCCAGATCCCGGTGATCGCCGACATCCACTTCCAGCCGAAGTACATCTTCGCCGCGATCGACGCGGGATGCGCCGCGGTGCGAGTGAACCCGGGCAACATCAAGGAATTCGACGGCCGCGTCGGCGAGGTCGCCAAGGCCGCCGGCGCCGCCGGCATCCCCATCCGCATCGGGGTCAACGCGGGCTCGCTGGACAAGCGGTTCCTGCAGAAGTACGGCAAGGCCACCCCCGAGGCGCTGGTCGAGTCCGCGCTCTGGGAGGCCTCGCTGTTCGAGGAACACGGCTTCGGCGACATCAAGATCAGCGTCAAGCACAACGACCCGGTGGTGATGGTCGCCGCGTACGAGCAACTGGCCGAGCGGTGCGACTATCCGCTGCACCTCGGCGTCACCGAGGCCGGCCCCGCGTTCCAGGGCACCATCAAGTCCGCGGTCGCGTTCGGCGCGCTGCTGTCGCGCGGGATCGGCGACACCATCCGGGTGTCGCTGTCGGCGCCGCCGGTCGAAGAGGTCAAGGTCGGCATCCAGATCCTCGAGTCGCTGAACCTGCGCCCGCGCGGGCTCGAGATCGTGTCCTGCCCGTCGTGCGGCCGCGCGCAGGTCGACGTCTACACCCTGGCCAACGCCGTCTCGGCGGGCCTCGACGGCCTCGACGTCCCGCTGCGCGTCGCCGTGATGGGCTGCGTGGTCAACGGTCCGGGCGAGGCCCGCGAGGCCGACCTCGGCGTCGCATCGGGAAATGGCAAGGGGCAGATCTTCGTTCGCGGCGAGGTGATCAAGACCGTGCCCGAGGCGCAGATCGTCGAGACCTTGATCGAAGAGGCGATGCGGCTCGCCGCCGAGATGGGCGGCGATCACGGACCGGACACAACATCGAGCGGTTCGCCGGTTGTGACCGTAAGCTGATAAACGCCAGCGCCCTGGCCCTGAGATCGCACCACAGAGAGTTCGCCACATGTCGGCTCCGCCCCTTTTCCGCCTGGTCGGCGAGCGTCGGGTGTCCGTGGTGCGCGATGCGGCCGCGGTCTGGCGGGTTCTCGAGGACGATCCCGTCGCCTCGTGCATGGTCGCGGCCCGGGTAGCCGACCACGGCATCGACCCCAATTCCATCGGCGGGGAACTGTGGACGCTGCGCGGCGCCGAGCAATCGCTGTGCTTCGCCGGCGCCAACCTGATCCCGCTGCGCGGCGCCCCGGCCGACCTGAGCGCGTTCGCCGACGAGGCCATGCGCGGGACGCGGCGCTGCTCGTCGCTGGTCGGCAGGGCCGACCTGGTGATGCCGATGTGGGAGCGGCTCGAGGGGGCGTGGGGGCCGGCCCGCGACGTGCGCGACCGCCAGCCGCTGCTGGCGTTGTCCACCCACCCGAGCTGCGACATCGACACCGCGGTGCGCCAGGTCCGGCCCGAGGAGCTGGACGCCTACCTGGTGGCGGCCGTCGACATGTTCATCGGCGAGGTGGGCGTCGACCCGCGGATCGGGGATGGCGGTCGCGGCTACCGGCGGCGGGTGGCCAGCCTCATCTCGGCCGGTCGCGCCTGGGCACGGTTCGAGCACGGCCAGGTCGTCTTCAAGGCCGAGGTGGGCTCGCAGTCGCCGGGGGTCGGCCAGATCCAGGGGGTGTGGGTGCACCCGGAGTGGCGCGGCCTGGGCCTGGGCACCGCCGGCACCGCCACGGTCGCCGCGGTGATCGTCGGCAGCGGGCGGACGGCCAGCCTCTACGTCAACGACTTCAACGCGGTGGCGCGCGCGGCCTACGCCCGCGTCGGCTTCGCCGAGATCGGCACCTTCGCGACGGTGCTGCTCGACTAGTTGTGCTCCCCGGCAGCGGCCGCCGCCCGGCTGGGCGGGCGCCGGCCGGCGAACGCCCGACTGCCCGGGCGCTCGGCATCGGGGCGAGCTGCCACGACCACGCATAACGGTTCGGTCTCGGTGTGGCGGCGCCGCAGTTCACCCCGCAGCTCATAACATCAGCACCGATGGTAACTAGAACAACAGCGGCCTCATCCGTTTCAGGCCTGCTGCTCGTCGCGGTCATCGCGCTGTCCGGGTGCACGCCCCGGCCCGACGGCCCGGGCCCGGCCGCGGAGAAGTTCTTCCGCGCCCTCGCCGTCGGCGACACCGCGACGGCCGCCCAGCTCAGCGACAGCCCCAACGAGGCGCGCGAAGCGCTCAACGCCGCCTGGTCCGGCCTGCAGGCGACCCACCTCGACGCGCAGGTCCTCAACGCCAAGTACGCCGAGGACACCGGCACGGTCGGCTATCGCTTCGCCTGGCACCTGCCCAAGAACCGCGTCTGGAGCTACGACGGCCAGCTGAGGATGGCGCGCGACGAGGGCCGCTGGCGGGTGCGCTGGACCACCACGGCTCTGCACGCCAAACTGGGCGAGCACCAGACGTTCGCGCTGCGCGCGGATCGGCCGCGCCGCGCCTCGGTGAACGAACTCGGCGGCAGCGACGTGCTGGTGCCCGGCTACGTGTACCACTACACGCTGGACGCCACCCAGGCCGGACCCGCGCTGTTCGGCACGGCGCACGCGGTGGTCGACGTACTGCACCCGTTCAACGACACGCTCAACGACCCGCAGCTGCTCGCCGAGCAGGCCAGCTCGACACCCCACCCGGTCGACCTCGGCGTCACGCTGCACCCCGACGACAACGACAAGGTGTTCCCGGCGATCGGCCGGCTGCCCGGCATCGTGGTCACGCCCCAGCCCGAAATGCTGCCCACCGACCCGCATTTCGCGCCCGCGGTCGTCGCCGCGGTGAAGAAGGCCGTGGTGGACCAGCTGGACGGCGAGGCCGGCTGGCGGGTGGTGAGCGTCAACCAGAACGGCGTCGAGGTCGAGGTGCTGCACGAGGTCGAGGGATCACCGGCCCCCTCGGTGTCGCTCACGATGGACCGCGCGGTGCAGAACGCCGCCCAGCATGCGGTGGACACCCGCGGCGGCAAGGCGATGATCGTGGTGATCAAGCCCTCGACCGGGGAGATCCTCGCGATCGCCCAGAACGCGGGCGCCGACGCCGACGGCCTGCCGGCCACCACCGGGCTGTTCCCGCCCGGGTCGACGTTCAAGATGGTCACCGCCGGCGCGGCGGTCGAACGCGACATGGCCACGCCCAACACCATGCTGGGCTGCCCGGGCCGCCTCGACATCGGGCACCGCACCGTCCCCAACTACGGGGGCTTCGACCTCGGGGTGGTGCCGATGTCGCGGGCGTTCGCCAGTTCGTGCAACACCACCTTCGCCGAGCTCAGCAGCAAGATGCCCCCGCGCGGCCTGACCCAGGCGGCCTCCCGCTACGGGCTCGGGCTGGATTACCAGATCGACGGCATCACCACGGTGACCGGCTCGGTGCCGCCGACGGTCGACCTCGCCGAGCGCACCGAGGACGGCTTCGGCCAGGGCAAGGTGCTGGCCAGTCCGTTCGGCATGGCCCTGGTGGCGGCGACGGTCGCGGCCGGCAAGACGCCGGTGCCGCAACTGATCGCGGGCCGCCAGACGGCCGTGCAGGGCGACGCCACGCCGATCAGCCCGAAGATGATCGACGCGCTGCGGCCCATGATGCGGCTGGTGGTGACCAACGGGACCGCCAAGGAGATCGCCGGCTGCGGCGAGGTGTACGGGAAGACCGGTGAGGCCGAGTTCCCGGGCGGGTCGCATTCCTGGTTCGCCGGCTACCGCGGCGATCTGGCGTTCGCGGCGCTGATCGTCGGGGGTGGCAGCTCGGAGTACGCCGTCCGGATGACCAAGGTGATGCTCGAGTCGCTGCCGCCGGACTTTCTGGCCTAGCAGTCCTACGGGCCCGGTCCGCTTGGGCCGCGGCGGCGGTAAATTGCGAGCATGACCGATACCGGCGGCGACATGGTGGCGTTGCGCGTCTCCGACGCCGACCGCAACGGCACGATGCGGCGACTGCACAACGCGGTCGCGCTCGGGCTGATCGACATCGACGAGTTCGAGCAGCGCTCCTCGCAGGTGTCCTATGCGCGCACGCGCGGGGAGCTGGACCATCTGGTCGGCGACCTGCCGGGACCGGGCGCCATCGTCACCTCGGCGGCCGACCGGGTGGAACTGCGCGGCTGGGCGGGTTCGCTGAAGCGGCACGGCGAATGGACGGTGCCCACCCGCCTGGCGCTGGTGCGCCGGCTGGGCTCGGTGGATCTCGACCTCACCAAGGCCCGGTTCGCCGGGCCGGTGGTGGTCGTCGAACTGGACATGCGGTTCGGCTCCGTGGAGATTCGATTGCCCGACGGCGCCAGCGCGTCGATCGACGACGTCGAGGTCTACGTGGGCAGCGCCAGCGATCGCCGCAAAGACCCGCCTGGTGAGGGCAGGCCGCACGTCGTGCTGACCGGGCGGGTGGTGTGCGGTTCGGTGATCATCCGGGGCCCGCGCCGCTCGCTGCTGCGCCGCCAGCGAGTCTGATCGCCGGGGGGACCCCGGTTAAGCTGGTCGCATGCCCGCTCGCACCGCGCTTTCCCCCGGAGAGTTGTCCCCGACTCTGCCGGTGCCCGGCAGCGTCCCGCGCCCAGAGTATGCCTGGAAGCCGACGGTCCAGGAGGGCAGCGAGCCGTGGGTGCAGACGCCCGAGGTGATCGAGAAGATGCGGGTCGCCGGCCAGATCGCGGCGCGCGCACTGGTGGAGGCGGGCAAGGCGGTCGCGCCCGGGGTCACCACCGACGAACTCGACCGGATCGCCCACGAATACATGGTCGACCACGGCGCCTATCCCTCGACGCTGGGCTACAAGGGCTTCCCGAAGTCGTGCTGTACGTCGCTCAACGAGGTCATCTGCCACGGCATCCCCGACTCGACGGTGATCGAGGACGGTGACATCGTCAACATCGACGTCACCGCCTACATCGACGGCGTGCACGGCGACACCAATGCCACCTTCCTGGCCGGCGACGTCGCCGAAGAACACCGGCTGCTGGTGGAGCGGACCCGGGAGGCGACGATGCGCGCCATCAACGCCGTCAAGCCAGGGCGTGCCCTGTCGGTCGTCGGCCGCGTCATCGAGTCGTACGCAAACCGGTTCGGCTACAACGTCGTTCGCGACTTCACCGGGCACGGCATCGGCACCACGTTCCACAACGGGCTGGTCGTCCTGCACTACGACCAGCCCTCGGTTTCGACCGTCATGCAGCCGGGCATGACGTTCACCATCGAACCGATGATCAACCTCGGCGGCCTGGACTACGAGATCTGGGACGACGGCTGGACGGTGGTCACCAAGGACCGCAAGTGGACCGCGCAGTTCGAGCACACCCTGCTGGTCACCGACACCGGCGTCGAAATCCTCACGCTGCCATGAGGGCCCCACTGCTCGCCGCGCACGGGTGAGCGGGGCGCTGCTGGTCGCCGGCACCAGCTCCGACGCCGGCAAATCGGTGGTCGTGGCCGCCCTGTGCCGGTTGCTGGCCCGCCGCGGAACCCGGGTTGCCCCGTTCAAGGCGCAGAACATGTCCAACAACTCCGTGGTCACCGTCGAAGGCGGCGAAATCGGTCGCGCCCAGGCGATTCAGGCCCGCGCGGCCGGCCTGGAGCCCAGCGTGCGGTTCAATCCGGTGCTGCTCAAGCCGGGCAGCGACCGCACCTCGCAGCTCGTGATCAAGGGCCGGGTCACCGACTCCGTCAGCGCGAAAAGCTATGTCCAACACCGCGATCGGCTCGCCTCCGTCGTACTCGACGAATTAGCATGCCTGCGAGACGAATTCGACGCGGTCATCTGCGAGGGCGCCGGATCACCCGCGGAAATCAACCTGCGCGCCACCGATTTGGCCAACATGGGGCTGGCCCGGGCCGCCGGCCTGCCGGTGGTCCTGGTCGGCGACATCGACCGCGGCGGCCTGCTCGCGCACCTGTTCGGCACCGTCGCGGTGCTCGAGCCCGACGACCAGGCGCTGATCTCCGGTTTCATCGTCAACAAGTTCCGGGGCGATCCCGCGCTGCTCGAGCCGGGATTGCGCCAACTGCAGGCCATGACGGGGCGGCCCACCTACGGGGTGCTGCCGTACGCCGAGGAGCTGTGGCTCGATGCCGAGGACTCGCTGTCAGTGGTCGCGCACCGCGTCATCGGCACGCCCGCCCCGCCGCGCGGCGACGAGTGGCTGCGGGTGGCCGCGGTCCGGCTGCCCCGGATCTCCAACTCCACCGACGTCGAGGCGTTGGCCTGCGAACCGGGCGTGGTGGTGCGCTGGGTCGCCGACCCCGCCGGCGCGGCCGACGCCGACCTGATCGTCGTCCCGGGCAGCAAGGCCACCGTCGCCGACCTGTCCTGGTTGCGCGAGCGCGGCCTGGCCGAGGCGATCGTGTCGCACGCGCGGGCCGGCAAACCGGTGTTGGGGATCTGCGGGGGATTTCAGATGCTGTGCCGTCGTATCGATGACGCGGTGGAGTCCGGGGCCGGCGAGGTGCCGGGGCTGGGATTGCTCGACGCCGACATCGCCTTCGATCCGGCCAAGACCCTGCGCCGCTGGCGGTGTGGGATCGACGCTCCCTTGGGCGGATACGAGATCCATCACGGGCGGATCGCGCGCTGCGCCGAGCAAACCTGGTTCGACGCCGGCACCGATCCGCAACCGCAAGGTGTGGTGCGCGGCGCGATCTTTGGGACGCATTGGCACGGCGTGCTCGACAACGACGACTTCCGGCGCGCCTGGCTCACCCGGGTCGCCGACGCCGCGGGCCGGGGCGGCTTCGTGGTCGACGACGACACCAACGTCGCCGCGCGGCGCGACGCCCAGCTCGATCTCGCCGCCGATCTGCTGGCCGCCCATCTCGACGTCGACGCCGTCCTCGGGCTGCTGCACGGCCCGCCGCCGGCGCGTCCGCATCTGGCAAGTCTGTTGCGCCCGTAAGGTATTCGCCGAAGTCGCGATGTGAACGCCGCCGTTGACGACGCGGCCGGCGGGCCGTCATCGAGTGCCGGTGGAAACTGTGTCCCTGTATCACATGCCGCAGAATCATCGCGCGCGCATGCCGTTTGGCTGTAGCGTGCTTGGGTGTCCTCGATGATGACCACCCTGGAGGGGTTCCCGGTCCCGGTCGTTGTGGCCGGACCGGAGACGGGCGTCGTCGTCGTCATATTGGGCGACGAGGAACGCGCCCCCGCCGCGTATGACGCGGTCTGCGAACGCCTGCACACCGCATCGCTGCGGACGGTCGTGATCGGCTTCGACCCGCGGCTGACCCCCAAGTCGGTGATCGGCATTCTCGACGCGCTGGGAATCGGTTGGGCCGTCGTCATGGGCGACCGCGCCGGTGGCGACCTCGCGTGGGAACTGACGGCGACCCGGCTGGGCCGGTTCGTCGGGCTGGTGGTGATCGACCGCGGGCATCCGCGCGCCGGCGATCGCGACGGCGCCATCCGCGACGGGCACTGCCCACCGGTGGAGATCGGCACCACCGTGTTGGTCAGCTCGCCGGCCGCCCGGTCGGTGGCCCAGGCCAGCCAGCAGTACGTCTACGCCGACTACCGGGTGGTGCATCTGGGACGGCGCACCGTGCAGGAGTCGACGGCGCAACTGGCCGCCGAGATCATTTTGCGCACCAGCACCTGGTAGCGCCTGGTTGACTAACGGTCATGGCCTCCGACGATGACGCCGTGACCGACCCGATGCTCTCGCTGAGTGCCCTGCGGCAGCTGGTGGCCGCCGGCGCGGTGGACACGGTCATCGTGGCGTTCGCCGACATGCAGGGACGCCTGGTCGGCAAGCGGGTGGCCGCGCAACTGTTCGTCGACGAGGTGGCCACCCGGGGCGCCGAGTGCTGCGACTATCTGCTGGCGGTCGATGTCGACATGAACACCGTCGATGGCTACGCGATGTCGAGCTGGGACACCGGATACGGCGACACCGTGCTGACGCCCGATCTGTCCACCCTGCGGCGCATTCCCTGGCTGCCCGGCACGGCCCTGGTAATCGCCGATGTGGGCTGGGCCGACGGCAGCCCGGTCGCCGTGTCACCGCGGGCCATCCTGCGCCGCCAGCTCGACCGGCTGGCCCGGCGCGGGTGGAGCGCCGACGCCGCGACCGAGCTGGAATTCATGGTCTTCGACGAGACCTATCGCCAGGCGTGGGCCGGCGGATACCGCGGCCTGACCCCGGCCAGCGACTACAACATCGACTACGCGATCGCGGCGTCGTCGCGCATGGAGCCGCTGCTGCGCGACATCCGCAACGGAATGACCGGCGCGGGCCTGCAATTCGAGGCCGTCAAAGGCGAATGCAACAGGGGACAGCAGGAGATCGGTTTCCGTTACGCCGAGGCGCTGGTCACCTGCGACAACCACGTCATCTACAAGAACGGGGCCAAGGAGATCGCCGATCAGCACGGCAAGAGCCTGACGTTCATGGCGAAATACGATGAGCGAGAAGGCAACAGCTGCCACATACACCTCTCGCTGCGCGACCCGCAGGGCGGCGCGGTGTTCGCCGACCCCGCCCGTCCGCACGGCATGTCGTCGACGTTCTGCAGCTTTGTGGCCGGGCTGCTGGCGACCCTGCGCGAATTCACCGTGTTCTATGCGCCGAACATCAACTCCTACAAGCGATTCGCCGACGGCAGCTTCGCGCCCACCGCGGTGGCCTGGGGGCTGGACAACCGCACCTGCGCGCTGCGGGTGGTCGGCCACGGGCCCAACACCCGGGTCGAGTGCCGGGTGCCCGGCGGCGACGTCAACCCGTATCTGGCGGTGGCGGCGATCGTCGCCGGCGGGCTGTACGGTGTCGAACGGGGCCTCGAGCCACCGGAGCCCTACGCGGGGAACGCCTATCACGCCCCCGGCGTCGAGCGGCTGCCCGCCACCCTGGCCGAGGCGGCCTCGGCCTTCGAGCGCTCGACGCTCGCGCGCGAGGTGTTCGGCGACGACGTGGTCGCCCACTACCTGAACAACGCCCGCGTGGAACTGGCGGCGTTCAACGCCGCGGTCACCGACTGGGAAAGGACGCGTGGTTTTGAACGGCTCTGAGCTGGATGGTGGCGACCCGCTGCGCCCGGCTGCGCCGCGCTTGCGATCGCCACGCAAGTCCGCGCGCCCGGTCGTGGGCCTGACCACGTACCTCGAGCGGGTGCAGACCGGGATCTGGGACATCCCCGCCGGATACCTGCCGACCGACTACTTCGAGGGCGTCATCCAGGCCGGCGGGATCGCCGTCCTGCTGCCCCCGCAACCGGCGGACGCCGAGGTCGTCGGCGCGGTGCTCGACGGCGTGCACGCGCTGGTGATCACCGGCGGTTACGACCTCGACCCCGCCAGCTACGGCCAGCAACCGCATCCCACGACCGACGAACCCCGCACCGACCGCGACGCCTGGGAGTTCGCGCTGTTGCGCGCCGCGCTGCACCGGGGGCTGCCGGTGCTCGGGATCTGCCGCGGCGCACAGGTGCTCAACGTCGCGCTCGGCGGCACGCTGCACCAGCACCTGCCCGACGTGCTCGGGCACTGCGGGCACCGCGCCGGCGACGGGGTGTTCACCCGGGTGCCGGTGCGCACCGTCGCCGGCACCCGGGCGGCCGCGCTGGTGGGGGAGACCGTCGACGCGCCGTGCTATCACCACCAGGCCATCGACCGGGTCGGGGACGGGCTGGTGGTCAGCGCGACCGATCCCGACGGCGTCGTCGAGGCGCTGGAGCTTCCCGGGGACCGGTTTGTGCTTGGCGTGCAATGGCATCCGGAGCAGTCCCTGGAGGATCTGCGGTTGTTCGCCGCGATCGTGGACGCGGCCCGGGCGTATGCGGGGCGCTGACGTGGTTGCGACGCAACTGATCAACCCGGCGACCGAGGAGGTGCTGCGCTCGGTCGAGCACGCCGACGCGGCGGCCGTCGACGACGCGGTGGGCCGCGCGCGGGCGGCGCAGCGGCGGTGGGCGCGGCTATCCCCGGCCGAACGAGCCTCCGGCCTACGGGCTTTTGCCGCCGCCGTCGACGCCCATCTCGACGAGCTCGCGGCCCTCGAGGTCGCGAACTCGGGTCATCCCATCGGGTCGGCCGAGTGGGAGGCCGGCCACGTCCGCGACGTGCTGACCTACTACTCGGTAAGCCCGGAACGGTTGTCCGGCAAGCAAATTCCGGTGTCCGGCGGGCTGGACGTCACGTTCAACGAACCGCTGGGCGTGGTCGGTGTGATCGCCCCGTGGAACTTCCCGATGCCCATCGCCTGCTGGGGGTTCGCGCCGGCGCTGGCGGCGGGTAACGCCGTGCTGGTCAAGCCCGCCGAGGCGACGCCGCTGACCACGATCCGCCTCGGTGAGCTGGCGGCCGACGCCGGCCTGGACCCAGACCTGCTCCAGGTGCTGCCGGGACCGGGCCCGGTGGTGGGGGAGCGGTTCGTCACGCACCCCGACATCGCCAAGATCGTGTTCACCGGCTCCACCGAGGTCGGCAAAAGGGTGCTGGCCGTGGCGGCGGCCCGCGTCAAGCGGGTGACCCTGGAGCTGGGCGGCAAGAGCGCCAACATCGTGTTCGCCGACTGCGATCTGGAGCGGGCGGCCGCGACCGCGCCGGCCGGGGTGTTCGACAACGCCGGGCAGGATTGCTGCGCCCGCAGCCGGATCCTGGTGCAGCGCAGCGTCTACGACCGCTTCATGGAGCTGCTCGAACCCGCCGTCAAAGGTGTCGTCGTCGGGGACCCCGCGTCCCGGGGCACCGAAATGGGCCCGCTGGTGTCGGCCGCGCACCGCGCCAGGGTGGCGTCCTACGTGCCCGACGGCGCCCCCGTCGCGTTTCGCGGCACCGCGCCGAGCGGGCGCGGATTCTGGTTCCCGCCAACGGTTCTCACCCCGCAGCGCACCGACCGCACCGTCACCGAAGAGATCTTCGGCCCGGTGGTCACGGTGTTGGCCTTCGACGACGAGCAGGACGCCGTCACGCTGGCCAACGACACCGCCTACGGCCTGTCCGGATCGATCTGGACGAACGACCTGTCCCGCGCCCTGCGGGTGTCCCGCGCGGTGGAAGCCGGGAACCTGTCGGTGAATTCGCACTCGTCGGTGCGGTACAACACCCCGTTCGGCGGTTTCAAGCAGTCGGGCCTGGGCCGCGAGCTGGGTCCGGACGCGCCGCTGGGATTCACCGAGACCAAGAACGTTTTCATCGCGATCGGAGAGGATTAGGCGGTGGCGGTCGATCTCACCCAACGGTTGGCGGGCCGGGTCGCCGTCGTCACCGGCGCCGGCGGCGGCATCGGGCTGGCCTCGGCGCGGCGGATGCGCGCCGAGGGCGCCACCGTCGTGGTCGCCGACGTCGACCACGACGCGGGCGCCGCCGCGGCCGACGAGCTGTCCGGCCTGTTCGTGCCCACCGACGTCGCCGACGAGGACGCGGTCAACGCGCTGTTCGATACCGCGGCGCAGGCCTACGGCCGCGTCGACATCGCGTTCAACAACGCCGGCATCTCACCCCCCGACGACGATGTCATCGAGAACACCGAGCTGCCCGCCTGGCAACGCGTCCAGGACGTCAACCTGAAGTCGGTGTACCTGTGCTGCCGGGCGGCGTTGCGGCACATGGTTCCCGCGCGGCGCGGCTCGATCATCAACACCGCGTCGTTCGTCGCCGTCCTGGGGTCAGCGACGTCGCAGATCTCCTACACCGCGTCCAAGGGCGGGGTGCTGGCCATGTCGCGGGAGCTGGGGGTGCAGTTCGCCCGGCAGGGCATCCGGGTGAACGCGCTGTGCCCCGGGCCGGTCAACACCCCACTGCTGCAAGAGCTTTTCGCCAAGGACCCCGAACGTGCCGCGCGCCGGCTGGTGCACGTGCCGGTGGGCCGCTTCGCCGACCCCGGCGAAATCGCCGCGGCCGTCGCGTTTTTGGCGAGCGACGACGCGTCGTTCATCACGGCGTCGACGTTCCTGGTCGACGGCGGCATCAGCTCGGCCTACGTGACTCCGCTCTAACGGCGGCACCCACCGGCCCCGACCACGCGGGCGCCTTCGCCCGCCGGTCCCCGCCCAGGCCTTGCGCGGCGGACGCGGCCGTCGTCCAGCTGCGCGGCACCGACAGCGCGCCCAGCGACACCCCGCGGCCCACGCGCGCGTTCACCCCGTCGACGGCGGCCGGCCTGGGGAACAGTGTGCGCAGCGCCGCCGCCTTGTTCATCGAATTCAGGTGGCCGATCGCGAAATCCGACGGCGCGGTCAGCGAATTCAGCTTCGACAGCGACGGTGTCACCGAGGAAAGGGACGCCTCGAACGTGGTCCGCGATGCCGACGACAGGTGCTCGAGCGCGCCGGGAATGGCCGACATCACGCGGCGGCCGGCCGATATGACGTCGGGCGCCGCCTTCAACAGCCAGCTGTCTGCGCGCGCACCGGCGTCGGAAGGCGGAGGGGTGAACGGGGCCAACGTCGCCGCGCCGGCGGCGGCGTCGGCGTAGGCGTACATGGCGCCGGCGTTGCGCGCCCACATGGCGTCGTAGTCGGTGTCGACGTCCGCGATTGCCGCGCTGTGCTGGCCCAGCCAGTTCGCCGACACCAGTGCCGTGCGGCGCGCGCGGTTGCCCGCGATCGCCGGTGGGGGCACCGTCGCCGCGAACGCCGCCTCGTGCGCCCCGGCCGCCGCGCCCAGCTGCACGGCCGCCTCCTGGCTCCGTGCGGCGTTGGCGTCCAGCCAGTCGACGTAGCGGGCGGCCTCGCGCAGCGCCGAGGGCGCCGGGCCCTCCCATTGCGCCGCCAGCTTCGCGGTCACCGCCCGGTAGTCGGCCGCCGCGGTGCAGAGCCGCGCGGCAAGCTTGTCCCACGCCGCGGCGGCCGCGACCATCGATCCCGCACCGGGACCCGAATACATCAGCGCGGAGTTGATCTCCGGGGGCAGCGTCGCGAAATCCATTACAGCCTCCGCCGGGGGCGGGCGGTGTGGTTGATGCTCGAAAACATTGGGGGCGTCCTTCACGAGATAGACACGGGAGATATGAGCCCTGTCGCGCGAATGCGCGGCGTGCGGCGATCAGACGCGGGCGATGCAGAGCCGGGTCAACGTATCTCGGTCGGTGGCAATGATTGCGGGAGAACGGGATTGGGCGTGGTCGGGCGCCGCCCGCACCGGGCCGAACGTCGTCGGCGCCGGTGACAGGGCCACTTGCGCTGACGAACGGTTCCAGGTTTGGGGCCGTTCCTTCGTCATCCACATGCTGTGGAACGGCTTCTTGTTGGTGTTGTCCGCCGGTGCCGGCGACTCCCACGCGGCCGGCGCCGGGCGGCCGACGGCGGAGTGGAGGCCCCGGGGGAGCGCATGCGCGCCGACCCCGGCGGCCGGGCCGGACCAGGCGGCAGGCTCGGGCAGGCTGGACGCGGCGAACTGAGGCCGCAGCGACGAACCGGCTATCAGGGCGATGAACACACCCAGGGCTGCGACGATCGCGGTGGCGGGCCGCCACCGCCGAGTCTGACCGCCAACCCGGAACAACACAGTGCGCCGAATGTACAACGTGAATCGTGGTAAACCGGTCGGAACGAGCTGTGAAGTCGGTCCGAATCCACGGTCGGTGCAGCTAGGGGCGGAAAACGATGAGCGGGATCGCCATCTCGGCCGGGCTGGCTCCGCCGTGGAAACCGATCAGGCGGGAGGCTTCCGGCGGCTCGTGCGCGCTGGCCAGCACCGCCGTGTCGCCCGAGCAGACCACCACCACGTCGCCCAGCCGCTCCAGGTGCGGCGCGGCGACCGGCCCGAACATCCCGGTGCCCACCGCCTGCTCGCGGCTGTACACGGTCGCCCGGCCGCCGAGCACCTCGGCCCACGCGGCCCGCACGTCGGGCGCGGCGCCCGGCTCGGTGTGCAGGTAGCGGACCCGGGGCTCGCCGGCGACCACCCGGACGCCCCGGGCCAGCCGGGCGTCGGCGTCGAGGTCGATGCGGGCCTCCGGCGGAACGTTGAGGCCGCCGTGGTCGGCGGTCACCAGCAGCGCCGCGTTCGGCGGCAGCGCCTCGAGCAGGCGCGAAAGCAGCGTGTCGACGCTCGCCGCGGCCGCGTGCCACTGCTCGGAGCCGACGCCGAAGACATGGGCCGCGGTGTCGAGTTCGGCGGTGTAGCCGTAGACCAGTCCGGGCGCCGAGCGCAGGTCGTCGACCACCAGCTGGGCGTAGTCGTCGGCGGGGCCGGCCGGGCGGAATTCCGCGCCGCGGTACGCGGCCTCGGTCAGCCCACTGCCGAGGAACAGCGCCGGCAGCACCGCGCGGGCGCTGACGCCGGCCTCTTTGAGCCGCTGAAACCAGGTCGGCACCGGCTGCCAGACGGCCGGGGAGGGATCGTCGCGCCACCGGACGTGGTTGAGCACGGTCTCGGTGCCCGGCACCCGCAGGGTGAAGCCCAGAACCCCGTGCTCGCCGGGCGCCGCACCGGTGCCCAGGGACACCAGGCTGGTCGGCGTGGTCGACGGGAAGGTGCACTCCAGCCGGGTCAGCCGGCCGGTGGCGCCCCCCAGCACGGAGGCCAGCAGCGGCGCGCCGCCCGCCAGCTGCGGAAGCAGGTGCCAGCCCAGCCCGTCCACCAGCACGACGAGCACCCGGTCGATCCGATCGGAGCCGGCCCGCTCCGTCACCGCCAGGGTGTCGACCGCGCCCGGAACGCCGAGCAGGGCGGCCGCGGCGGGCAGCACGTCGCGCAGGGAACCGGGCACCGGGCCAGTCTGACGTCGAAGCTAGACGCGCGCCAGTCGCCGGTCGGTCACCGCGTGGCCCCCTCCCGCGCCGTCAGCACCGAGAGTGCGGCCTGTCCCAGCGACGGTCCGCCGCCGTTCGGCGGCACGGTGCGGTGGGTGAGGACCTCGAAACCGTTGCGCTGCAATAAGTCACGGCAGGCGCGCGTCAGCAGAACGTTCTGGAACACCCCGCCGGTGAGCCCCACCAGCCGGGTGTCGCCGGCCACCCGCGCCACCACGTCGGCGACCGCGTCCGCGACCGCGAGGTGGAACGCCGCGGCCAGCACCGCGCGCGGCGTCCCGGCGTACAGCGCCGCGACGATCGTCTGCACCATCGGCACCGGATCGATCACCCCGTCGGGGCGCACCGCCAGCGGCAACGACGGCCGGGGCCGCCCGGGATCGCAGCCCGCCGACTCCGCCAGCGCCTCGAGCTCGACCGCGGCTTGCCCCTCGTAGTCGATGCGATGCCGCACGCCGAGCAGGGAAGCGACCGCGTCGAACAGCCGTCCCATGCTCGAGCACGGCACACAGCCCGTCCCGGTCTCCAGTTGCGAACGGACCAGGCGCAGTGCGTCATCGGTCGCGGCGGCGACGGGCGCCAGATCCGGGGTCCAATCGATGTCGGCCGTCCATAACTGGGACAGCGCCATCCGCCACGGTTCGCGCACCGCCGCATCGCCGCCGGGCATCGGCACCGGCCGCAGGTGGCCGACCCGGACGAACTGCCGGCTCCGGGCGCCCAGCGCCAAAATCTCTCCGCCCCAGATCGTTTCGTCACCGCCGTTACCGGTGCCGTCGAAACAGACCCCGACGATGGGTTCGCCGATGCGCCCGCGCTCGGCCAGCAGCGACACCACGTCGGCGCGGTGGTGCTGAACGAGATCCAGCGGCCCCCCTGGTGCCGGGCACATGGTTCAGTACCCGTCTTCGGCCGCGGGTAGTGCCGCCCCGTGCAACGCCGCGACGATCTCTTCGACCGCCCGCGCCGCCCGGGGGACGGCCTTGGCGACCGGTTCGGTCAGCCCGATGCCTTCCTGGACGCTGCCGGCCTCGCACCCGACGACGACGGTGTAGGGCGGACGGCCGCCCAGCGCCCGCAGGCTGGCGAAGACGGCGGCGGGGTCCATGCTGTGTCCGTCCAGACCGCTTGTCCGCGAGGGTGTTTCGTGATCGGCCTGGAAGACGTGCAGCGTGCCGGGATGGCCGCGGCTGGGTACGGCGTCGACGAGGACCAGCGTGTCCCACTCCTCGAGCAGGTCATAGGCCAGGTGCATCCCCCTGATTCCGTAGTCGATGACCTGGACCATCGGATCATCTTGCGGCAGTTCGGCATTGCGGACCACTTCGGAGCCGAATCCGTCATCCCCCAGGAAGCTGTTGCCGATCCCGGCTACCAGGATGCGGGCTGTCATGCCGGCACCGCAGTCCGCCGGCTTTGATCGTCCGCCTCGCGCCACTGCACCGGCCGTGCTGAAGTTCCCGTCGGCTGCACCGGGCGATCCGCCATGGCCGTCACCCCCCGACCGTGTCGACGGTGCGTTCCGTGATACCCCTCGAACTTCGAATCACGGTGCCGTGCACACGCGACGCGGCGCCCGAGACCTTGCCCGCGCAGAACACGGGTCAACGGTGGTGCTGTCTGGACTGCCGCTTCCGTTGGCATGCTGCAGCTTTCCGGAGCCGGGCCGGGGCTCCTGCACCGCCGGAGTCGACCGTCGGCCCACTTGCGCGGCGCTGTTTTTTGGGTCTACTCCCGCTGCCGAGCGTTGTCAACGCTTCGCGCGCCTCGCACGCCCGCGCCCGGTGAGCCGCTAGGTCGCGGATTCGGCCCCCAGGTCGGTGGGGCCCCACTTTTCCTCGATGCGGCCGTAGCGCCAGACGAGCAGGGCCACCGCCCAGGTGACGACGAACATGCCGACGACGACGTAGCCGACCGCGTTGAGGTCCAGCCCGCCGATCCAGGTCCAGAAGGCGCCCCGCCAACCGAATTGGTCGGCGAACAGGACGAGCAGTTCGACGCTCCCGATCAGCAGGGCGACGGCCACCGACAGCGCGGTGATGGTGATGTTGTAGTAGATCTTGCGCACCGGATTGGAAAACGCCCAGCCGTAGGCGAAGTTCATGAACGAACCGTCGATGGTGTCCAGCAGGCACATGCCCGCGGCGAACAGCACCGGCAGGCAGATGATGGCGTACCACGGCAGCCCGGCGGCGGCGCTGGTGCCGGCGAGCACCAGGAGTGCGATCTCGGTGGCGGTGTCGAAGCCCAGCCCGAACAACAACCCTATCGGGTAGCAGTGCCACGACTTGGTGATCGACTTGGTGAGCCGGCCGAGCACCCGGTTCATCAGTCCGCGGCTCTGCAATTGCCGCTCCAGCTCGGCCCCGTCGGTCTCGGGGTCGAATTCGCCGCGGCGCAACCGCGCGAACACGCGCAGGATGCCGGCCAGGACGATGAGGTTGAGAAGGGCGATCGCATACAGGAAGACGCCGGAGACGCTGGTGCCGATCAACCCGGTGTAGTGGTGCAGCGTCGAGGAGTCGTCCTCGACCGGCCCGACGACCGTTTTCACCCCGCCCGCCAGCAACAGCGCCAACGCGAACACCACGGTGGAGTGGCCCAGCGAAAAGAAGAAGCCGACGGCCAGCGGGCGCTGCCCGTCGTTCATCAGCTTGCGGGTGGTGTTGTCGATGGCGGCGATGTGGTCGGCGTCAAAGGCGTGTCGCATACCCAGCGTATAGGCCGTCAATCCGATCCCGACACCAAAAGCTTTGCCGCCCAAGCTGTATTGGGCCGGTGCCACCAAGAACACCAGGGTGAGCCAGCCGAGCAGGTGCAGCCCGACGATGGACGCGAGCATCGCGGCCAGCCGCCACCACTCCGCTGTGGTCAGGGCGCCGAGAAGTCTGGTCACCCGTGACGGCCGCCGGTCGATCTCGGTGCTGGCCACTGGGGTCCTTCCGGCGCGTCCTTGCGGTATCGGGCTGAGAACAACCGGCCACGACTGTAAGTTCCCCGCCGCGCCGGATGCAAGTGAAGCGCGGATTCTTGGCCCTCGACACTGAACCGCTCACGCCCGAGCCGCCGCCGAGGTCAGTGCAGACCCAGTAGCGCGTTCTCCACCACCTCGGCCAGGGCCGGATGAATCCAGTATTGCCCGCGGGCCGTCTGCAGGGCGGTCAGCCCGAAGCTCATCGCCTGGATCAACGGCTGGATGATCGACGAGGCCTGATCACCCATGATGTGCGCACCCAGCAGGCGGCCGGTGCCGCGCTCGGCGACGAGCTTGACGATCCCGGTGGTGTCCTCGGCCGCCCAGCCGTAGGCGACGTCGCCGTAGTTCTGGATCTTCACCGAAATCTTGAAACCCTGTGCGATGGCCTGGTTTTCGGTCAGCCCGACGGAGGCGATCTGGGGATCGGTGAAGACCGCCGCGGGCACGTAGCGGTGGTCGGTGGCGGCCATGGCTTCGGTGTCGTCCCAGTCGCACAGCAGGTTGTGCTGCACGACGCGCGCCTCGTGGTTGGCGACGTGCTTGAGCTGATACGGCGAGGAGACGTCGCCGAGCGCGAAAACGCCACGCGCCGTGGTCCGCTGGTACTCGTCGACGACCACCAGGCCGTCGGTGACGGTGACGCCGGCCTGCTCGGCGTCGAGCAGATCGCCGTTGGGCACGCGGCCGGTCGCCACCAGCAGCGCGTCGGCGTTCACGGTGCGACCGTCGTCGAGTTGCACCGCGACACCCGAACCCTGGTTTTCGGCGCCCACGACATTGCGGTGGGTGTGCAGCTCCCACTTGCTGGCCGCGATGCGGGTGAAGCGTTCGCCGACGACGTCATCGAGGTGCCGCAGCAATGTGGAGCCCCGGACCACCAGGGTGACCCGCGAGCCCAGGGAGGAGAAGGTGTGGGCGAATTCGGCTGCGACGAAACCGCCGCCGACGATCACCAAATGCTCGGGCAGTTCGGGGATTCGCATGATCGTGTCGCTGGTGTGGTACGTCGCGCCACACTCGAGGATCGCGGGCGGGACCACGGCGCGCGCCCCCGCCGCGATCACCACCTGATCGGCCGTGAACTCGTCGCCGGCGTCGGTGCGCAACAGGTAGCGCCCGTCGGGTTGAACCGCGCCGAACCGGGTGTGCTGTTTGTATACATCGATATTGGGCGCGGCGTTGCGATAGTCCTCGCCGCTGACCCCGATCGGGTCGATGCGCCCGAACACGCGCGAGACGATGTCGTCCCAGCGCACCCGCTCGATGCGGGCGTCGATGCCGTAGCGCGCCGCCTCCCGGATGCTCTGGGCGACCTCGGCGGCGTAGACGAACATCTTGGTCGGGATGCACCCGACGTTCAGGCACGTGCCCCCGAACGTGCCCTGTTCGCAGATGGCCACCCGTTTGTCGGCGAAGCGTTCATCGAGAATGCTGTTGCCCGAACCGGTTCCGATGATCGCGACGTCGTAGGTCTCCACACCGTCACCCCCTTCCGAACGACGCCGGGGCGTCGCTGTTGTTGGTGGGCAGGTACTCGTCCAGCCAGAGATCCAGTTCCCGATAGGCGACGTCGCGCGGGCCCTCC
Organism: Mycobacterium sp. 3-98; assembly: GCF_035918355.1. Classification (NCBI taxonomy): domain Bacteria; kingdom Bacillati; phylum Actinomycetota; class Actinomycetes; order Mycobacteriales; family Mycobacteriaceae; genus Mycobacterium; species Mycobacterium sp. 3-98. Next base: position 2,116,188 of record NZ_CP142360.1, read on the forward strand.
AACGACAAGAACACATCGTGCTTGGCATCGACCACCGGGACGATGGTGCTGCGGTTTCCGACACAGCCTGCCCACCTGGCGATCTGGGTGACGTCGAGAACGGCGTCGCCGCACCGCATGGGCTCCGGGTCCGCGGTTTCGCGCACGCTGTGGTCCGAGCGCAGGATCAGATTCGGCACGCCGACGTCGAGGCCGCGGTGCAGCCGGGCCTGGCCGCGGCGGACGGCGTGCAGCCAACCGAAGGTGATCGGGAAGCCACCCACGGGTTTCCACTGCAGGTTGTAGTCGAATTGCCCGCCATAGTCGCGGTGCAACGTGGTGCCGTAGCCGCCCTCACCCGGCGACCTGGCCACGCCCTTGGACCGCACCCGCGACAGACCCCCGAGCAGCGCCACGGTCGCCGAATGCCGCAGGATGGCCGGGCCGGGCAGATCCAAAAACGGGCTGTTGAGCACCAACCCGCCGATGTCGGCGTGCGCGTCCGGGTTGCGGCGGCGCAACCGATCCAGCCACAACGACACGATGAGCCCGCCCGCGGAATGCCCGTACACCAGCACGTCGCGGGCCTGCGCGCGCACGACGTCCAGGGCGTGCTCGAGTTCGGTGTCGTAGTTGGCGAGGTCGGTGACGAAGTGCGGCGTCTGGCCGTCGCGCCGCGACCGGCCGCACTTGTGAAGGTCCAGCGCGTAGAAGGCGAAGCCGCGCGCGGCGAAATGGTCGGCCAGCTCGGTGTGGAAGAAGTAATCGGTGTAGCCGTGCACCGCCAGCACCGCGCGCCCGGCCGGGCCCGCCTGTGCCGGCCCGCGCCGGATCAGGGTCGCGACGATGTCGCTCTCACCGGCGGGATCGCGGCCGAGCGCGATGGTGCGCTGCCAATATCCGGGGAGGACATCGGGCACCCAGCCAGTCACGAGGCAAGCTTAGCTTTTGCTGGGCACGGGGAGCCGCACGTCGTTCGCGCCCACTTTGCCTCGGGATAACCTGGGGATCGGCCCAGTCGAGGGAAGGACCAGCAAGCCGGTGTCATCGCTAGCCACAACCGCGCGGACGGACGTCGTGCTGGTGGGCGCGGGCATCATGAGCGCGACGCTGGGCGCGTTGCTGCGCCGGCTGCAGCCGGAGTGGTCGCTGACCTTCGTCGAACGCCTCGACGCCGTCGCCGCGGAAAGCAGCAGCCCCTGGAACAACGCCGGCACGGGGCATTCGGCGCTGTGCGAGCTGAACTACACCCCGCAGCGCGCCGACGGCTCGATCGACATCAGCAAAGCGGTGCGCGTCAACGAGCAGTTTCAGGTGACCCGCCAGTTCTGGGCTCACGCCGTGGAGAACGGCATCCTGACCGATCGGAGCTTTTTGACCCGGATCCCGCACGCGAGCTTCGTGCGCGGGGCGCAGCGCGTGGACTATCTGCGGCGGCGCCGTGACGCGCTGGCGGCCAACCCGCTGTTCGCCGGCATCGAATTGATCGAGGACCCGGGCGAGTTCGCCCGCCGGCTGCCGTTGATGGCCGCCCATCGCGACTTCTCCACGCCGACCGCACTCAACTGGGCCGCCCACGGCACCGACGTCGACTTCGGTGCGCTGTCGCGCCAATTGGTCGGATTCTGTGTGCGGGGCGGCGCGACGGCCCTGTTCGGGCACGAGGTCCGCAACCTGACCCGCGGGTCCGACGGCGGCTGGACGGTGTCGATCCGCAATCGCCGCACCGGTCAAAAGCGCCGCTGTCACGCCAAATTCGTCTTCGTCGGGGCCGGCGGCGACGCGCTGCCCCTGCTGCAGAAGTCCGGCATCAGCGAGGTCAGGGGTTTCGCCGGATTCCCGATCGGTGGCCGGTTCCTGCGCGCCGACAAGCCGGCGCTCACCGCCGCGCATCGGGCCAAGGTGTACGGGGCGCCCGCGCCCGGCGCACCGCCCCTGGGGGCGCTGCATCTGGACCTGCGCTACGTCAACGGCAAGCCGTGGCTGGTGTTCGGCCCGTACGCCGGCTGGTCACCGAAGTTCTTGAAACACGGGCACTTCACCGACCTGCCCCGCTCGGTGAAGCCGCACAACCTGGCCTCCCTGCTCGGGGTCGGCGCCACCCAGCTGACGCTGCTTCGGTACCTGCTCGGCCAATTGCGGCTCTCCGAGCCGGACCGGCTGCGCATGCTGCGCGAATTCGCGCCCACCGCAGCGGGTTCCGACTGGGAGTTGACCGTGGCCGGTCAGCGCGTGCAGGTGATCCGGCGCGACAGGCGAAAGGGCGGGGTGCTCGACTTCGACACCACGGTGGTGGGGGCCGCCGACGGAAGCATCGCGGGTCTGCTCGGCGGCTCGCCCGGGGCGTCGACCGCGGTGCCGATCATGCTCGACGTGTTGCAGCGGTGCTTTGCCAACCGTTTTCAGTCGTGGTTGCCCGCGCTCAAGGAGATGGTTCCCTCTTTGGGGGCGTCGCTGTCGGACGAGCCGGCGCTCTACGACGAGGTCTTTTCGTGGGGAACGAAGGTACTGGGGTTGGATGTCAATGACTGAAGCACTGCGGCGTATCTGGGCCAAAGACCTTGATGCCCAGACACTTTACGAGCTGCTCAAGTTGAGGGTGGAGGTGTTCGTCGTCGAACAGGCGATCCCGTATCCCGAACTGGACGGCCGTGACCTCCTCGCCGAAACCCGGCACTTCTGGCTGGAGACGGCCGACGGCGAGGTGATCTGTACGCTGCGGCTGATGGAGGAGCACGCCGGAGGCGAGAAGGCGTTCCGCATCGGGCGCCTGTGCACCAAGCGCAGCGCCCGTGGCCAGGGCCACACCACCCGGCTGCTGCGCGCGGCCCTGGCCGAGGTGGGTGACTACCCGTGCCGGATCAACGCGCAGACCTATCTGGCCGACATGTACGCGCAGCACGGATTCGTGCGCGACGGCGACGATTTCGTCGACGACGGCGTCCCGCACGTGCCCATGCTGCGGCCGGGCTCCGGTCTGGCGGCCAAGCCGTGAGGCCCTACCCGTTCAGCGCCATCGTCGGGCACGACCAGCTGCGTCTCGCCCTGCTGTTGTGCGCCGTGCGCCCTGAGATCGGGGGCGCCCTCATCCGCGGCGAGAAGGGCACCGCCAAGTCGACGGCCGTGCGCGGCCTGGCGGCGCTGCTGTGCGCGGCGACCGGCAGCGATTCCGGCCTGGTCGAAATGCCGCTCGGGGCAACCGAAGACAGGGTCATCGGCTCGCTGGATCTGCAGCGGGTGCTGCGCGACGGCGAGCACGCTTTTTCCCCGGGCCTGTTGGCCCGCGCGCACGGCGGGGTGCTCTACGTCGACGAGGTCAACCTGCTGCACGATCATCTCGTCGACGTGCTGCTCGACGCCGCGGCGATGGGGCGGGTGCACATCGAACGCGACGGCATCTCGCATTCGCATGAGGCGCGGTTCGTGTTGATCGGCACCATGAATCCCGAAGAGGGCGAACTGCGTCCGCAGCTGTTGGACCGCTTCGGGCTCACCGTCGACGTGCACGCCTCACGCGACGTCGACGTGCGGGTGCAGGTCATCCGGCAGCGAATGGCGTATGAGGCCGACCCGGACGGCTTCGCGGAGCGATACGCCGCCGCCGACGCCGAGCTGGCCCGGCGCATCGCCGCGGCCCGCGCGCTCGTCGACGATGTGGTGTTGCCCGACAACGAGTTACGGCGCATCGCGGCGCTGTGCGCGGCGTTCGATGTCGACGGCATGCGCGCGGACCTGGTGGTGGCCCGCACCGCCGTCGCCCACGCCGCCTGGCGCGGGGCGCCCACCGTCGAGGAACAGGACATCCGGGTCGCCGCCGAGCTGGCGCTGCCGCACCGGCGCCGCCGCGACCCCTTCGACGATCCGGGGATCGACCGCGACCAGTTGGACGACGCCCTGGCGCAGGCCGGCTCCGAGCCGGACCCCGAGCCCGACCCGCCCGGCGGCGGTCAAACGCCGGACACCGAACAGGCTGGGCCACAACGAGACTCGGGGGACAGCACCACGGCGCAGCCGCCTAAGTCCAAGCCCAGCGCGCCTCCGTCGAAAACCTTCCGCACCCGCGCGCTGCGCGTCCCCGGGGTGGGGGAGGGCGCGCCCGGGCGGCGGTCGCGGGCGCGCAACGCCAGCGGCAGCGTCATCGCCGCCACCGACGGGGACGACACCAGTTGCGGCGGGCACGGACTGCACTTGTTCGCCACGCTGCTGTCGGCCGCCGAGCGCGCCGGGGCCGGGCCGCTGCGGCCCGGGCCCGACGACGTGCGCCGCGCCGTGCGCGAGGGACGCGAGGGCAACCTGGTGATCTTCGTGGTGGACGCCTCGGGTTCGATGGCCGCCCGCGACCGGATGGCGGCGGTCAGCGGCGCCACGATGTCGCTGCTGCGCGACGCCTACCAGCGCCGCGACAAGGTCGCCGTGATCACCTTCCGGCACCAGCAGGCGCAATTGTTGCTACCGCCGACCTCCTCGGCCCACATCGCCGGGCGGCGACTGGCCCGCTTCGACACCGGCGGCAAGACGCCGCTCGCCGAAGGCCTGCTGGCCGCGCGCGAGCTGATCGTCCGGGAGAAGGCGCGCGACCGGGCCCGCCGCGCCCTGGTGGTGGTGCTCACCGACGGCCGGGCCACCGCAGGACCGGATCCGTTGGGCCGCACCCGATCCGCGGCGGCCCGGCTGGTGGCCGAAGGCGCCGCCGCGGTGGTCGTGGATTGCGAGACGTCGTTCGTGCGGCTGGGCCTGGCCGAGCAGCTGGCCCGCCAACTCGGCGCACCCGCCGTTCGGCTGGAGCAGCTGCACGCCGATTCGTTGACGCGTGCGGTACGCGACGTCGCGTGAGAAAGGTAACCCGTTATGCCGCAAGGAGTTCCAGTCCAGGTTCCCGATGACGGCCTGACCACCCGGGCGCGACGTCACACGCCGGTGCTGGCGGTGCACACCGGCGCCGGCAAGGGGAAGTCGACGGCGGCGTTCGGAATGGCGTTGCGGGCCTGGAACGCCGGGCTTTCCGTCGCGGTGTTCCAATTCGTCAAGAGCGCGAAGTGGAAGGTCGGCGAGGAGGCGGCGTTCGCCGCGCTCGGCGACGTGCACGAGCAACACGGCGCCGGCGCGCCGGTCGAATGGCACAAGATGGGTGCCGGCTGGTCCTGGACGCGCAAGGCGGGCAGCGACACCGATCACGCGGCGGCCGCGGCCGACGGCTGGGCCGAAATCGCGCGCCGGCTGGCCGACCAGCGCCACGACTTCTACGTGCTCGACGAGTTCACCTATCCGCTGAAGTGGGGCTGGGTCGACGTCCACGAGGTGGTCGAGGTGCTCGCGGCGCGGCCCGGCCACCAGCACGTCGTCATCACCGGACGCGACGCCCCGCGGCCGCTGATCGATGCGGCCGACCTGGTCACCGAGATGACCAAGCTCAAGCATCCGATGGACGCCGGGCGCAAGGGGCAGAAGGGCATCGAGTGGTGAGTGTTCCCGCCATGGTCATCGCCGCACCCTCGTCGGGCAGCGGAAAGACCACCGTGGCAACGGGTTTGATCGGCGCTTTGCGCCGGGCGGGTCACACCGTCGCGCCGTTCAAGGTGGGCCCGGACTTCATCGATCCCGGCTATCACGGCCTGGCCGCAGGCCGGCCGGGCCGCAACCTCGACCCGGTGCTGGTCGGGGAGGGCCTCATCGGCCCGCTGTACGCGCACGGCGCCGCCGGCGCGGACATCGCGGTGATCGAGGGCGTGATGGGGCTGTTCGACGGGCGGATCGGGCCGTCCGCCGCCACCCCCGCCGCCGGATCGACCGCCCACGTCGCCCGCCTGCTGGGCGCACCCGTCGTGCTGGTCATCGACGCGCGCGGTCAAAGCCAGAGCATCGCCGCGCTGCTGCACGGCTTTTCGACGTTCGACACCGCCACGCGGGTCACCGGCGTGATCCTGAACCGGGTCGGCTCGACCCGCCACGAGCAGGTGTTGCGGCAGGCCTGCGAGCAGGCCGGTGTCCCGGTGCTGGGGGCCATCCCGCGGGCGGCCGAATTGGAGCTTCCCACAAGGTATCTGGGGCTCGTCACCGCCGTGGAGTACGGCCGCCGGGCCCGGCAGGCGGTCGACGCGATGACCGCGTTGGTCGCCGCCCACGTCGACCTGGCGTCGGTGATCGCGGTCGCGCGGGCCCCGGCGGCCGGGGAGCCGTGGGATCCGGCGGCGGCGGTGGGGGAGTCGGCGCGGCGGCGCGCCACCGTGGCCGTGGCGGCCGGGAAGGCCTTCAGCTTCGGCTACGCCGAGCACCCGGAGCTGCTGGCGGCCGCCGGCGCGGACGTCGTCGCATTCGATCCGCTCAGCGACGCGTTGCCCGACGGCAGCGATGCGGTGTTGCTGCCCGGCGGCTTTCCCGAACAGTTCACCGCCGAGCTGTCCGCCAACGAGGTCGTGCGCCGGCAGATCAAGGAGCTGGCCGCCGCCGGGGCGCCCGTGCACGCCGAGTGCGCCGGGCTGATCTACCTGGCCGCCGAACTCGACGGCCACCCGATGTGCGGCGTGCTGGCCGGACGGGCCCGGTTCACCCCGCAGCTGACGCTGGCCTACCGCGACGCCGTCGCCGTGGCCGATTCCCCGCTGTACACCGCGGGCCAGCGGGCCGTCGGGCACGAATTCCACCGCACCGCAGTCACATTCAGCGACAGCTACCAGCCAGCATGGATGTACCGGGCGTCCGACGCCGACGACGCCGACGATGCCGGCGGGGCCGTGCGCGACGGCGTCGTGCACGCCGGCGTGCACGCGTCGTATCTGCACACCCACCCGGCCGCCGCGCCGGAGGCGGTGGCGCGCTTCGTCGCCCACGCGGCCCGGCGAGCGGGTTCGCGGACGTAACGTCACGGCGAAAAATCCGGCCGAACTTCGCCGCGGCGTTACGCGCGCGATGCCAAGGCCACGAACCACTAAGCTTGCCGGGTGACTGAGAGCGCCTACCTCGTAGGGCTGCGGCTGACCGGTAAGAAGGTCGTCGTCGTGGGCGGCGGCACCGTCGCCCAGCGCCGGCTGCCGTTGCTCATCGCCAGCGGCGCCGACGTCCACGTCATCTCCCGCAGCGCCACCCGGTCGGTCGAGGCCATGACCGGAATCACCCTGGCACTGCGCGAATACCGCGACGGCGACCTCGACGGCGCCTGGTACGCGATCGCGGCCACCGACGACCCGCGCGTCAACGAGGCCGTGGTCGCCGAGGCCGAAAGCCGCCAGATCTTCTGCGTCCGGGCGGACATCGCCGTCGAGGGAACCGCGGTGACGCCAGCGTCTTTCAGCTATGCGGGGCTGTCCGTCGGCGTCCTGGCCGGCGGCGAGCACCGGCGTTCGGCGGCGATCCGCTCCGCCATCCGGGAGGCGCTGCAGACCGGGGTCATCACCCCCGAGGGCCCGGTGGGCTCCGACGCCGTCAAGGGCGGCGTGGCGCTGATCGGGGGCGGTCCCGGCGACCCCGAACTGATCACCGTGCGCGGGCGCCGGCTGCTCGCCCAGGCCGACGTCGTGGTCGCCGACCGCCTCGCGCCGCCGGAACTGCTCGCCGAACTGCCCCCACACGTGGAAGTCATCGACGCCGCCAAGATCCCGTACGGGCGGGCGATGGCCCAGGACGCCATCAACGACGTGATGATCGAACGCGCCCGGGCCGGAAGCTTCGTGGTGCGCCTCAAAGGGGGGGACCCCTTCGTCTTCGCCCGCGGCTACGAGGAGGTGCTCGCGTGCGCCGAGGCCGGGATCCCGGTCACCGTGGTGCCGGGTGTGACAAGCGCCATAGGGGTGCCCGCACTGGCGGGTGTCCCCGTCACCCATCGGGCGATCAACCACGAGTTCGTGGTGGTCAGCGGCCATCTCCCACCCGGGCATCCCGAATCGTTAGTGAATTGGGATGCGCTGGCCGCGATGTCCGGCACGATTGTTTTGCTGATGGCCGTCGAACGCATCGAACTTTTCGCCGAAGCCCTTTTGGCAGGCGGTCGACCAGCGGATACGCCCGTGCTTGTCGTTCAGCACGGAACGACGGCCGCTCAACACACTTTGCGGGCCACCCTCGCCGACACGCCCGAAAAGATTCGCGCCGAGGGGATCCGACCTCCCGCGATCATCGTGATCGGCGCCGTGGCGGCTTTCGGGGTTTAAACGCTTCTTAAGATTACTGTAAGGTAACCCTTTATGACGGCTCTCAACGACTCAGAGCGCGCTGTCCAGAACTGGACGTCTGCACGCCCCGATCGTCCGGCCCCGGTGCGCACGGCGGAGACCGCCGCAAAGCCCCCGGCGGAGACCGCCTCCAATCGCATCAGCAAGTACTACCCGGCGTGGCTGCCCTCGCGACGTTTCATCGCGGCCGTCATCGCCATCGGCGGTATGCAGCTGCTTGCGACGATGGACAGCACCGTCGCGATCGTCGCGCTCCCCAAGATCCAAAACGAGCTCAGCCTGTCCGACGCCGGCCGCAGCTGGGTGATCACCGCCTACGTGCTGACATTCGGCGGGCTGATGCTGCTCGGCGGGCGGCTCGGCGACACCATCGGGCGCAAGCGCACCTTCATCGTCGGTGTCGCCCTGTTCACCATCTCCTCCGTGCTGTGCGCCGTCGCCTGGGACGAGGCGACCATGGTCATCGCCCGGCTGTCGCAGGGCGTCGGGTCGGCCATCGCCTCGCCGACGGGCCTGGCGCTGGTGGCGACCACCTTCCCCAAGGGACCGGCGCGCAACTTCGCGACCGCGGTCTTCGCCGCGATGACGGCCGTCGGCTCGGTGATGGGCCTCGTGGTCGGGGGAGCGCTCACCGAGGTGTCGTGGCGGCTGGCGTTCCTGGTGAACGTGCCGATCGGCCTGGTGATGATGTATTTGGCCCGCACCGCGCTGCGCGAGACCAACCGCGAGCGGATGAAGCTGGACGCCACCGGCGCCATGCTGGCCACCCTGACGTGCACCGCCGCGGTGTTCGCCTTCTCGATGGGGCCGGAAAAGGGGTGGGTTTCGATCACCACCATCGGTTCGGGTGTGGTGGCGATGCTCGCCGGGCTGGGCTTCATCATCGTGGAGCGCACCGCCGAGAACCCCGTCGTGCCGTTCGATCTGTTCCGCGACCGCAACCGCCTGGTCACGTTCACCGCGATCTTCCTGGCCGGCGGGCTGATGTTCAGCCTGACCGTGTGCATCGGCCTGTACGTGCAGGACATCCTCGGCTACAGCGCGCTGCACGCCGGCGTCGGCTTCATCCCGTTCGTCATCGCGATGGGGATCGGCCTCGGCATCTCCTCGCAGCTGGTGTCGCGGTTCTCGCCGCGGGTCTTGACCATCGGCGGCGGCATCCTGCTCTTCTGGGCGATGCTCTACGGCTGGGCGTTCATGCACCGCGGCGTCGCCTACTTCCCCAACCTGGTGTTGCCGATCGTGGTCGGCGGGATCGGCATCGGCATGGCCGTCGTGCCCCTGACGCTGTCGGCCATCGCCGGTGTGGGTTTCGATCAGATCGGTCCCGTCTCCGCGGTCACGCTGATGCTGCAGAGCCTGGGTGGCCCGCTCGTGTTGGCCGTCATCCAGGCCGTGATCACTTCGCGGACACTGTATTTGGGCGGCACCACCGGCCCGGTGAAGAACATGACCGACGCGCAGCTGCAGGCGCTCGACCACGGCTATACCTACGGCCTGCTGTGGGTGGCCGGGGTGGCCGTCATCGTCGGCGGTGCGGCGCTGCTCATCGGCTACACACCCGACCAGGTCGCGCACGCGCAAGAGGTCAAGGAAGCGATGGACGCCGGGGAGCTGTAGCTCGCTGACCCTCCGCGAGAGTGCAGCTACCTACGTCCTACTCGGGAAACGCGTCGCTGGTTGCAGTCTCGGGCTGCCGGATACCGGGCCCCGCGTCACCGCTAGGCTAGCCCGCTGTGATCACCCGGATGTCCCAGCTGTTTTTGCGCACGTTGCGCGACGATCCCGCCGACGCCGAAGTCGCCAGCCACAAGCTGCTGATCCGGGCCGGCTACATCCGGCCCGTCGCGCCCGGGCTGTACAGCTGGTTGCCGCTGGGCCTGCGGGTGCTGCGCCGCATCGAGGGCATCGTCCGCGAGGAGATGAATGCCATTGGCGGGCAAGAGATCCTGTTTCCCGCCCTGCTGCCCCGCGCGCCCTACGAGGCAACGAACCGGTGGACCGAATACGGCGACTCGGTGTTCCGGCTCAAAGACCGCCGCGGTAACGACTACCTGCTGGGCCCGACGCACGAGGAGTTGTTCACCCTGACGGTCAAGGGCGAATACAGCTCCTACAAAGACTTTCCGGTCCTGCTCTACCAAATCCAGAACAAGTATCGCGACGAGGCGCGGCCGCGCGCCGGCATCCTGCGCGTGCGGGAGTTCCTGATGAAGGACTCCTACTCGTTCGACGTCGACGACGCCGGGCTCAAGGCCGCCTACCACGCGCACCGCGAGGCCTATCAGCGCATCTTCGCGCGCCTGCAGGTGCGCTACGTCATCGTCTCGGCGGTCTCCGGCGCCATGGGCGGCAGCGCCTCCGAGGAGTTTCTGGCCGAAAGCCCGGTCGGCGAGGACACCTTCGTGCGCTGCCTGGAGTCCGGCTACGCGGCCAACGTCGAGGCCGTCGTCACCTCGCGCCCGGAGGCGCAGCCGATCGACGGGCTGCCCGAGGCGGTGGTCCACGACACCGGCGACACCCCGACCATCGCCACCCTGGTGGACTGGGCCAACACCGCCGACCTGGGCCGCACCGTCACCGCGGCCGACACACTGAAGAACGTCCTGCTCAAGGTGCGCGAGCCCGGTGGGGACTGGGAGCTGCTGGCCATCGGGCTACCCGGCGACCGTGAGGTCGACGACAAGCGGCTGGGCGCGGCGCTCGAACCGGCCGAATACGCGATGCTCGACGACGCCGACTTCGCCAAGTACCCCTTTCTGGTGAAGGGATACATCGGCCCGAAAGCGTTGCGCGACAACGGTGTTCGCTACCTGGTCGATCCACGCGTGGTGGACGGCACCAGCTGGATCACGGGGGCCGACGAGCCTGGCCGGCACGTCGTCGGGCTGGTCGCCGGCCGCGATTTCACCGCCGACGGCACCATCGAGGCCGCCGAGGTGCGCGACGGGGACCCGTCACCGGACGGCGCGGGCCCGCTGGTGTCGGCGCGCGGCATCGAGGTCGCGCACATCTTCCAGCTCGGCCGCAAATACACCGACGCCTTCACGGCCGACGTGCTCGGCGAGGACGGCAAGCCGGTGCGCCTGACGATGGGCTCCTACGGCCTGGGCGTCTCGCGGATGGTGGCCGTGATCGCCGAGCAGCACCACGACGAGCTGGGGCTGCGGTGGCCGTCGTCGGTCGCGCCCTTCGACGTCCACCTGGTGATCGCCAACAAGGACGACCGGGCCCGCACCGGGGCCACCGAGCTCGCCGGCGAGCTCGACCGGCTGGGCGTCGACGTGCTGCTCGATGACCGCCAGGCGTCACCCGGCGTGAAGTTCAAGGATGCCGAGCTGTTGGGCGTGCCCTGGATCGTGGTGGTGGGGCGCGGCTGGGCGGACGGCGTGGTGGAACTGCGCGACCGCTTCGGCGGGCAAACGCGCGAACTGGCGACGGGGGCGTCGCTGGCCGCCGACATCGCGGCGGCGCTTGAGACGGGCTAGTCGTTGCCGCCCGGGAAGCTCGTCGTGATCGGCCAGGCGCCCAACACCCGGTTCCACCGGGCGGCCATGACCGCGCTTTGCACCAGCGCCGTCGAAGCGAACGCCCGGTCCTCGGCGGTCTCGGCGTGTTCGGCGACAACGCGCCACGCGCCGGCGCCGTCGTTCTCCATCCGCGCGGCCAGCCGCGCCGCGTCCGCCGGGCTGCCGACCACCAGGGGCAGCTGGTAGCCGGCGGCGGCCACCGGGGCGGTGACCTTGCGGGCGGTCAGCATCGCGATGACGTCGTCGCGGCGCTGCCGGTGCTGCTCGAGCGCCTCCACCACCATGCCGTTGACGCTGGGCGGCGACATGGCCGAGACGATGCCGTAGCCGTAGATCGTCGAATGTTCGATGGCCAGCGCGTCGGACAGCGCGGCGTTGTCGGCGTCCTTCCCCGAGCTCATATCGACGGCCCCCCGGGCACCAGCGCCACGGTGTAGGACGCCGTGCAGGACGCGGCGATCGAGGCGAGCAGCCCGGCCCGGTAGCCGGATTCGGTGCCCACCAGGCGAGCGGCGCTGTCGGCCGAGGCGTGCAGCGCGTTGATCACGTCGGCCACCGGCGGCGGGGGAGGCGGGGGACCGGCCGGCTCGGCCTGACTCGGGCTGGGCGTTTCGCTCGACGACGGCGCGGCGAGCTTGCCGGCGGCCCGCGCGATCTCGGTGGACAGCGCGCGGGCGTGCGCGGCGCGCTGGCTCGCCACCACCGTCAGCGCGGCGGCGACCTGCGGGGGGTTCCCGACGGCCGAGGCGGCGGCACTCGCCAGCGCGCTGTCGTGGCGCGCCTGGTCCAACGGGCCCAGCAGTTGTTCGACGGGCGGGGGCTTGGGCGCGGACTTTCCGCACGCGGACACCACACCGAGCGCGGCCAAAGCGACGCCGCCGGAGAGGACGTCTCGCCGGTTGACGAACGGAACTGCGCTAGGCACAAGCACATCCTGCCACCGGTGCGTCGGCGGGCACGAAGCCAGCACGCGATCGCGCCGCCATCCGCGATTCCTGGCGTATCGTGGATAGCTGGTTCTCGCAGAGGACAGCCAGCACGTTCTCCGCCGGGACACCGGAAGCCGGACGCGAAGCCATCGCGGCGGCGACATCCGCCAGATGACCGGACAACTCAAGATGAGGAGCTCGCCGTGACCACCGGGCTACCGTCGCAGACGCAGGTGATCGAGCTACTCGATGCAGAGTTTGCGCGCGCGGGATACGAGATCGAAGACGTGGTCATCGACGCACGCACCCGGCCCCCACGCATCACGGTGATCGCCGACGGCGACGACGGCCTCGACCTGGACACGGCCGCCACGCTGTCACGCTCGGCGTCGGCGCTGCTCGACGATCTGGACACCATCGGCGACCACTACGTGCTCGAGGTCTCCTCGCGCGGCGTTGACCGCCCCCTGACCAGCGCGAAGCACTTCCGCCGCGCCCGCGGCCGCAAGGTCGACGTCACCCTCTCCGACGGATCGACGCTGACCGGCCGCATCGGCGAGACGAACGAGGACGCCGTCGCGCTGGTGGTTCGCACCGGCCGAGACTGGGCGATCCGCGAAATCTCGCTCGGTGATGTCGTCAAAGCTGTTGTCCAGGTGGAGTTTTCGCCCCCTGCCGACGCCGAACTGGCACTGGCGAAGCGTAGCGATGAGAAGGAGCGGTGCTGATGAACCGCGCCGGCGACGATGCAGAGCGTAGCGATGAGAAGGAGCGGCGCAGATGAATATCGACATGGCCGCACTGCATGCGATCGAGGTGGATCGGGGCATCTCGGTCAACGAGCTGCTCGAGACCATCAAGTCCGCGCTGCTCACCGCCTACCGGCACACCGAGGGCCATCAGAACGACGCGCGGATCGAGATCGACCGCAAGACCGGCGTCGTCCGGGTGATCGCCCGGGAGACCGACGAAGACGACAACGTCATCAGCGAATGGGACGACACCCCCGAGGGCTTCGGGCGCATCGCCGCCACCACCGCACGTCAGGTGATGCTGCAGCGATTTCGCGATGCCGAGAACGAGCGCACCTACGGTGAGTTCTCCACGCGTGAGGGCGAGATCGTCGCGGGCGTGATCCAGCGTGACAGCCGGGCCAACGCGCGCGGCCTGGTGGTGGTGCGGATGGGCACCGAGACGAAGGCGTCCGAGGGCGTGATCCCGGCGGCCGAGCAGGTCCCCGGCGAAAGCTACGAACACGGCAATCGCGTGCGGTGTTACGTGATCGGGGTGACCCGCGGGGCCCGGGAGCCGCTGATCACGCTGTCGCGCACCCACCCCAACCTGGTTCGCAAGCTGTTCTCCCTGGAGGTGCCCGAGATCGCCGACGAGTCGGTCGAAATCGTGGCCGTGGCGCGCGAGGCCGGCCATCGCTCCAAGATCGCGGTGAAGTCGAACCTGCCCGGCCTGAACGCCAAGGGCGCCTGCATCGGCCCGATGGGTCAGCGGGTCCGCAACGTGATGAGCGAGCTCTCCGGCGAGAAGATCGACATCATCGACTACGACGAGGACCCGGCCCGCTTCGTCGCCAACGCGCTGTCACCGGCCAAGGTGGTCTCGGTGTCGATCATCGACCCGTCCGCCCGCGCCGCCCGGGTGGTCGTCCCCGACTTCCAGTTGTCACTGGCCATCGGCAAGGAGGGCCAGAACGCGCGGCTGGCCGCCCGGCTCACCGGCTGGCGCATCGACATCCGCGGGGACTCGCCCGGCGGGCATCCGGAGAACGAGCCCGAACACGGCGCCACCCACGGAATGGCCCACGACCGCTAGGGCGCGCCCGCACATCCTCGGGCGGTGCTGACCATCGATCCGGTGACGCTAGACTATTTCTGATCCAGCGTGAGCCTTCGGCCTCCGAAACCCAGAAGGGCGCACCGACACATGGGTGGACCCGTGCGGACGTGTATCGGGTGCCGAAAGCGAGAGTTGGCCGTCGAACTGCTTCGCGTGGTGGCTGTGCCGACCGGGAACGGCGAATTCGCCGTGATCGTTGACACAGGCAGTCGCCTGCCGGGGCGGGGTGCGTGGCTGCATCCCGTGCCGCACTGCGCACAACAGGCGATCCGGCGGCGGGCTTTCACCAAGGCGCTGCGCATCACCGGTTCACCGGACACCTCCGCGGTGGTCGAGCACATAGAGTCGCTGAGTGCGCCCGATCGCCCGGCAACAGAACAGGTAGCAAAGAACATGAGCACACCGTGAAGTCCCGATGACAATGTGTCATAGCTAAACCCGAGGCGCGGCCCCACGACTGTCGCCTCATAGACAGGAGATGTAGTGGCAGGTAAGGCCCGCGTACACGAGTTGGCTAAGGAACTCGGTGTCACCAGCAAGGAAGTCCTCGCCCGACTGAATGATCAGGGCGAATTCGTCAAATCCGCATCGTCGACGGTAGAAGCGCCGGTCGCTCGCCGGCTGCGCGAGTCCTTCGGGGGCGGCAAGCCCGCGGCCGAGAAGGCCCCCGCGAAGGCCGCGAAAGGCGACGCCAAGGCGTCCGCCAAGGCCCCCGACAAGTCGCTCGACGCGGCCCTCGACAACGCGATCAACAAGCCCGCCGGCAACGGCGAAGCGACCGCGACGCCGGCCCAGCCCGGTGGCGCGGCGCCCGCTGCCGCCGCCCAGGCCTCCGGCGCCGCGCCGAGCGACGCCCCGGCGCGACCGGGGCCGGCCCCCGCGCGCCCGTCGGCGCCGTCGCCAGGGCAGCCGAAGCCGCCCGCTCCCGGCCAGGCGCCGCACCCCGGCATGACGCCGGGCCCGCGCCCCGGCCCCATCCCCAAGCCCCGCGCCCCGCGCGTCGGCAACAACCCGTTCTCGTCGGCGCAACCCGTCGACCGGCCCATCCCGCGCCCGGCGGCGCCGCGTCCCGGAGCGCCCCGCCCGGGCGCGCCGCGGCCCGGCGCCTCCCCGGGCAACATGCCACCCCGGCCCGCCGGCGCCGCCGGACAGGGCCGCCCGCCGCGCCCCGGCGCCCCGCGGCCCGGCGGCGGCCGGCCCGGTGGTCCCGGCGGTCGTGACGGGGGAGGCGGCAACTACCGCGGCGGTGGCGGCGGAGTCGGCGCCCCACCCGGAGGCGGCGGCGGTTTCCGCGGCCGGCCCGGTGGCGGCGGCGGCCGTCCCGGCCAGCGCGGCGGTGCGGCCGGCGCGTTCGGCCGTCCCGGCGGCGCGCCCCGGCGTGGCCGCAAGTCGAAGCGGGCGAAGCGCGCCGAGTACGAGAACATGCAGGCCCCGGTCGTCGGCGGTGTGCGGTTGCCGCACGGCAACGGCGAGACGATCCGGCTGGCCCGCGGCGCGTCGCTCTCCGACTTCGCCGACAAGATCAACGCCAACCCGGCCTCGCTGGTGCAGGCGCTGTTCAACCTCGGTGAGATGGTGACGGCCACCCAATCGGTGGGCGACGAGACGCTCGAGCTGCTGGGCAGCGAGATGAACTACGTCGTCCAGGTCGTCAGCCCGGAGGACGAGGACCGCGAGCTGCTCGAGTCCTTCGATCTGACCTACGGCGAGGACGAAGGCACCGAGGAAGACCTGCAGACCCGCCCGCCGGTGGTGACCGTGATGGGTCACGTCGACCACGGTAAGACCCGGCTGCTGGACACCATCCGTAAGGCCAACGTGCGCGAGGCCGAGGCGGGCGGCATCACCCAGCACATCGGCGCCTACCAGGTGTCCGTCGAGCACGACGGCGACGAGCGGCCGATCACCTTCATCGACACCCCGGGTCACGAGGCGTTCACCGCCATGCGTGCCCGCGGCGCGAAGGCCACCGACATCGCGATCCTGGTGGTGGCCGCCGACGACGGTGTCATGCCCCAGACGGTGGAGGCCATCAACCACGCGCAGGCCGCCGACGTGCCCATCGTGGTCGCGGTCAACAAGATCGACGTGGAGGGCGCCGACCCGGCCAAGATCCGCGGCCAGCTCACCGAATACGGTTTGGTGGCAGAGGATTTCGGTGGCGAGACGATGTTCGTCGACATCTCCGCCAAGCAGGGCACCAACATCGACGCGCTGCTCGAGGCGGTCCTGCTGACCGCCGACGCCGCCCTGGACCTGCGGGCCAACCCCGACATGGAGGCCCAGGGTGTCGCGATCGAGGCGCACCTGGACCGCGGCCGCGGGCCGGTCGCGACCGTGCTGGTGCAGCGCGGCACGCTGCGCGTCGGCGACTCGGTGGTCGCCGGCGACGCCTACGGGCGCGTGCGCCGCATGGTCGACGAGCACGGCGACGACGTCGAAGAGGCGTTGCCGTCGCGGCCCGTGCAGGTCATCGGGTTCACGTCGGTGCCCGGCGCCGGTGACAACCTGCTGGTCGTCGACGAGGACCGCATCGCCCGCCAGATCGCCGACAAGCGCAGCGCGCGCAAGCGCAACGCGCTGGCGGCCCGCTCGCGCAAGCGGATCAGCCTGGAGGACCTGGACTCGGCGCTGAAGGAAACCAGCCAGCTGAACCTGATCCTCAAGGGCGACAACGCCGGTACGGTCGAGGCGCTCGAAGAGGCCCTGATGGGCATCCAGATCGACGACGAGGTGGCGCTGCGCGTCATCGACCGCGGCGTCGGTGGCATCACCGAGACCAACGTCAACCTGGCGTCGGCGTCGGACGCGGTGATCATCGGCTTCAACGTGCGGGCCGAGGGCAAGGCCACCGAGCTGGCCAACCGCGAGGGCGTGGAGATCCGCTACTACTCGGTGATCTACCAGGCGATCGACGAGATCGAGAAGGCCCTGCGCGGCATGCTCAAGCCGATCTACGAGGAGAACCAGCTGGGTCGCGCCGAGATCCGGGCGATCTTCCGGTCCTCCAAGGTCGGCATCATCGCCGGCTGCATGATCAGCTCCGGCGTGGTGCGGCGCAACGCCAAGGCCCGGTTGCTGCGCGACAACGTCGTGGTCACCGAGAACCTCACGATCAACTCGCTGCGACGCGAAAAGGATGATGTGACCGAGGTCCGCGAGGGCTTCGAATGCGGTATGACGCTGGGCTATTCCGACATCAAGGAAGGCGACATCATCGAGTCCTACGAGCTGGTCCAAAAGGAACGGTCGTGACCCGGCATGGCTGACCCCGCCCGGGCCCGCCGCCTGGCCAAGCGGATCAACACGATCGTCGCCTCGGCGATCGAGTTCGAGATCAAGGACCCCGGGCTTGACGGGGTCACCATCGTGGACGCGAAGGTGACCGCCGACCTGCACGACGCGACCGTGTTCTACACGGTCATGGGGCGCACGCTGGACGACGAGCCGGACTACGGCGCCGCCGCGGCCGCGCTGGAGCGGGCCAAGGGCGCGCTGCGCACCATGGTCGGGGCGGGCACCGGCGTGCGCTTCACGCCCACCCTCACGTTCACCCGCGACACCACGTCGGACAACGTGCAGCGGATGGACGAGTTGCTGGCGCGGGCGCGCGCCGCGGACGCTGATCTGGCGCGGGTTCGTTCGGGCGCCAAGCCGGCTGGGGAGGCCGATCCATACCGGGATAGCGGATCGGGCGTCGAGCCCGGCCTCGACGGGAGCATCGGTGACGACGACCAACGCGAATACTGAACTGGCCGGTGTGGGTGCACGCGTCGACGCGCCGGCCGCCGTCGACCTACTGTCGGACGCCGCCACCGTCGCGGTGATCGCCCACGTGCATCCCGACGCCGACACCATCGGCGCCGGTCTGGCGCTGGGTTTGGTGCTCGACAAGTGCGGCAAGCGGGTCGAGGTCAGTTTCGCCGAGCCCGCCGGCTTGCCGGAATCGCTGGCGTCGCTGCCGGGCCGTCACCTGCTGGTCAGCCCGGACGCGATGCGCCGCGACGTCGATCTGGTTGTCACCGTTGACGTTCCGAGCGTCAAGCGGCTGGGCGCGTTGAGCGAGCTGGCCGTGTCGGGCGCCGAGGTGCTGGTGATCGACCACCACGCCTCCAACGACATGTTCGGCACCGCCAATTTCGTTGACGTGTCGGCGGATTCGACGACGATGATGATCGCCGACATCCTCGACGCGTGGGGCAAGCCCATCGATCCCGACGTCGCGCATTGCATCTATGCCGGCCTGACGACCGATACCGGATCGTTCCGCTGGGCCAGCGCGCGCGCCCTTCGTCTGGCCGCACGGCTGGTCGACGCCGGCGTGGACAACGCCGCAATCAGCCGGACCCTGATGGACACCCATCCGTTCGGATGGCTGCCGCTGCTGTCGCGCGTGCTGGCGTCGGCCCAGTTGGTGCCGGGCGCGGCTGGCGGCCGGGGGCTGGTGTATGCCGTTGTCGGCCACCAGGATTGGAGCGGGTCCCGCCCGGAGGAAGTCGAAAGCATCGTCGACATCGTGCGGACCACGCAGCAGGCCGAGGTGGCCGCGGTCTTCAAGGAGGTCGCGCCGGGGCAGTGGTCGGTATCGATGCGGGCCAAGGCCGAAGTGGACCTGGCGACGGTCGCGTCCGCATTCGGCGGCGGCGGGCACCGGCTGGCGGCCGGCTACTCGACCACCGGCCCGATCGAGGACGCCGTCGCGGCGCTGCGCACCGCGCTCGGGTGACCGAGCCGGATCGACCCGACGCCGGGGGCCGTCGGATCGCCGGTCTGGCGCTGCCCGCGCTGGGCGTGCTGGCGGCCGAACCGCTCTACCTGCTCTTCGATACCGCGGTCGTCGGCCGGCTCGGCGCCCTGAGCCTGGCTGGGCTGGCCATCGGCGGGCTACTGCTCAGCCTGGTGGGCTCCGACCTCACCTTCCTTTCCTACGGCACGACGGCACGCTCGGCCCGCCACTTCGGCGCCGGCAACCGCTCGTCGGCGGTGACCGAGGGCGTGCAGGCGACGTGGTTGGCGCTGGGGCTGGGCGCGCTCGTCGTGATCGCGGTGCAGGCTGCGGCGGTGCCGCTGGTGTCGGTGATCGCCGGCGGCAAAGTGGGCGGGGAGGCGATCGCCGCGGCGGCGCTGCCGTGGCTGCGCATCGCGATCTTCGGCGCCCCGGCCATATTGGTGTCTCTGGCGGGGAACGGGTGGATGCGCGGCGTGCAGGACACCGTCCGCCCGCTGCGTTATGTGGTTGCCGGCTTTGGGCTTTCGGCGCTGCTGTGCCCGCTGTTGGTCTACGGCTGGCTGGGGTTGCCGCGGTTGGGGCTGGCCGGATCGGCGGTGGCCAACCTGGCGGGCCAGTGGCTGGCCGCGGTGCTGTTCGGGCGCGCGCTGCTGGCCGAGCGGGCACCGCTGCGGCTGGACCGCGCCGTGCTGCGGGCCCAACTCGTGATGGGCCGGGACCTGGTGGTGCGGACGCTGGCTTTTCAGGCCTGCTTCGTCTCGGCGGGCGCGGTCGCCGCCCGATTCGGCGCCTCGGCGTTGGCCGCGCACCAGGTCGTGCTGCAGCTGTGGGAATTCCTTGCGCTGGTGCTGGATTCGTTGGCGATAGCGGCGCAGGCCCTCGTGGGTGCCGCGCTGGGCGCCGGTGACGCCGCGCACGCGAAATCGGTGGCGCGACGGGTGACGCTGTTCTCGGCGGCGGCCGCCGCCCTGCTGGCGGCCATCTGCGCGGTCGGGTTTTCCGCGCTGCCCCGCCTGTTCACCGACGACCGTTCGGTGCTGGCCGCGATCGGGGTGCCGTGGTGGTTCCTGGTGGCCCAATTACCCTTTGCCGGAATTGTTTTCGCCCTGGATGGCGTGCTGCTGGGTGCGGGGGACGCCGCGTTCATGCGCACCGCCACCGTGATCAGCGCGCTGGTCGGCTTCTTGCCGTTGATCTGGCTGTCGCTGGTGTTCGGCTGGGGTCTGGCGGGCATCTGGACGGGGCTGACCACGTTCGTGCTGCTGCGGCTGGTCTTCGTTGGCGCCCGGGCGATCTCGGGCCGCTGGGCGGCCACCACGGGCCGCTAGAACGCCCAGCTGCCCGAGCGCTGCACGACGAATCCGTGGTCGCCGCTGGTGGTGTCCAGGCAGGCGACCAGGTTGTCGGCTCCCACCGCGCAGGTGACGTTGAGGTAGGTCAACTTCTGGCCCACGGCCAACAGCTTGGCGCCCGTGGGCAGCGCGGGCGGGTTGCCGTCGCATCCGCTGTAGGACATGCGGCTCAACTGGTAGCCGGGGCCCTTGAAGTCGACGGAACCCACGACGCAATCGCCCGGCCGCGGGCGGCCCCCGGGGATGGGGACGTCGTCCATGCCCGACATGTCGCCCTTGCACTTGATGTCCTGCGAGGGTTGCGGCGCGGGCGGCGGCCCGCCGTAAAAGTCACAGACCAGCGCGTACGGGGCGGAAAAGGCGATCCGCGGCGAGGCGCCGGTGCTGAGGTAGCCCTCGGCCGGGACGGCGGTGTAGCCGTCGAGGTTGGGGAACTTGGGCGGTGGCTGCGCGGCCGCGAGGGGGCCACCGGCCGCGATCGCCGATGCCGCCAGCGCCAGGCAGGCGAGCGCCCTGCTGATTCCCACAACCGCGCGCATCACCTGATCGTATTGGGTGGCCGGAAATCGGCCCGACCGGACCGCCCGGTCAGCGGACCTGGGCCCGCCCGCGTTGCAGCACGGCCTCGCGGTTGGCGGCGATGTCGTCGCCGCTGGTCCGGAATTGCCGGGCCGCCATCGCCTCCTGCCAGAGCCCCGCGCCGGTCTGCGCGTCGTCGATGCGGTGATAGGACGCCAGCAGCGCCCGCACCGCGTCCTGGTTGTTCCCCACGATCGACGCGGCGACCTGGCGCGCGGCACCCAGCAGCCGCTCGTGGGGCACCACCTCGGTCACCAGGCCGGCGCGCAGCGCGTCGGCGGCGGACAGGTAGTCGCCGGTCATGCTCATCCGCCGGGCCAGGCCGATGCCCACCTTCTGCGGTAACCGCACGCTCAGCCCCCAGGTGGGCAGCAGGCCCACCCGGGCGTGCGTGTCGGCGAAGCGGGCGTTCTCCGAGGCGATCAGGATGTCGCAGTACAGCGCCAGCTCCAGCCCGCCGGTCACCGCGGCGCCGTTGATGGCGCCGATCACGGGCTTGGTCATCGCCGGCCACCGCGGCGAGATGTCCGGCAGCGCCGACGAGCCGCCGAGCTCCTTGAGATCGAGTCCCGCGCAGAACACCGGGTCGGCGCCGGTGACGATGACGACGTCGACGTCGTCGTCGGTTTCGGCGTCGGCCAGCGCGCCGAAGAAGCGGTCCCGCAACGCCGAGGACAGCGCGTTGCGCGATTGGGGTCGGTTCAGGGTCAGGGTGCGGACCCGTTCCTCGGTGTGGATCAGCAGGATCTCGTCGGTCATGAATGCAACCGTAGTCAGCCGTCCGTTGCGACCGGAGGCGGTACGGCGGGGCAGCGCTTATCGTGGGGACCATGTGCCGGAACATCACTGAACTGCGGGGTCTTCAGCCGGCGGCCACCGCGGAGGAAATCGCCGCGGCGGCCCGCCAGTACGTGCGCAAGGTCAGCGGCATCACCCACCCGTCGGCCGTCAACGCCGAGGCGTTCGAGCAGGCGGTCGCCGAGGTCACCGAGACGACGACCCGGCTGCTCGGGCGGCTGGCCCCGCGGCGTCAGCCGCCCAAGACGGTGCCGCCGTTGCGCCGGCCCGAGGTGGTGGCCCGGTTGGCGGGTGCGACATGACGGTGACCGCCACGATGCCCGCGCTCAAAGAGTGGAGCGCCGCGGTCCACGCCCTGCTCGACGGCCGCCAACGGGTGCTGCTGCGCAAGGGGGGCATCGGGGAGAAGCGGTTCGACCTTGCCGCCCGCGAATTCCTGTTGTTCCCGACGGTCGCGCACAGCCACGCCGAGCGGGTGCGCACCGAACATCGAGACCTGCTCGAACCCGCCGCCGCCGACAGCACCGACGACGAGCTGGTGATCCGCGCCGCCGCGAAAGTCGTTGCGGCGGTGGCTGTTGAGCGGCCCGACGGCCTGGCGGCCATCGAGGACCTGCACATCTGGACGCCCGAGTCGGTGCGTGCCGACCGGCTCGATTTTCGCCCCAAGCACAAGCTGGCCGTGCTGGTGGTGTCGGTGATCCCGTTGGCCGACCCGGCGCGCATCGCCCGGACGCCCGAATACGCCGGCTGCAAGAGCTGGGTGGAGCTGCCGGTGCACGCACCGTTGGCGGCGCCGGTGCACGACGATCCCGCGCTAGACGCCGTCGCCGCCCGCGTCCGCGACGCCGTCGGCTGACAACTCCGCCGGGCCGACGGGCAACACCAGCCGGGAGCGTCCGTAGCGCACGCTGTGGGTGACCGGCGTGGCGCGCCGGGCGGTCAGCACCGGTTCGTCGCCGCCGAGGTTGTGCGCGTAGCGCGGGGACCAACTGCCGGCGATCAGAACCCGGATGCGTGACCCGGCGCGGAACCGGTGGGCGATGCCGTCGAGGTCGAGGCGAACGACCTTCTCCGACTTCGTCTTCGCCGCGGTGGCCAACCGGCGGTAGGCCTCGCTCACGTTGCGCGACCGGCCCTTCGGATCGACCTCACTCACCCGCACGAACAGGTCGACGTGCGGATTGTCGGCGCCGTGTGCGAGCTCGACGACCGGGGTTCCGTAGGCGTACAGGTCCTGGGTGAGGGTGGCGCTGGTGAACGCCAGCACGTCGGCGCGCGACGCGAGCCGGCCGTCGTCGCGGTAACCGCCGTTGGCGGACAGCATCGGGCCGCCGATGGTGGGTGTCGGATCGGCCGGGTCGTAGCGAAACGTGGCCGGGGACAGCCCTTTCAGCGTCGGGGCGGTCTCACCCAGGTAGCCACCGGGCCGCAGGTACAGCGCGCGCTCGGTGGTGACGGGCGGCCACGCGGGCAGGCTGCGCCACCCTTGGCCCCGACCCACGCCGGTGACGTAGACCCGGACCGGGGCGGGCCGGCGGGCGGGGGCCCCGCCCAGGTGGGTGCCCAGCCAATCCAGCGTCTCCCGGGCGCAGGTGGCGAGCCCGGTGGTGAGCAGCTGGGTGTGCGTCCACGGGCCGACGGTGAGCGCGACATCGACTCCCCGGCCGTGCAGATGCGCGTACTGCCGCAGCGTCTGCCTGATGAAGAGGTCCTGCCAGCCGCCGATGAGCAGCACGGGCACCTGCACCCGGTCCAGCGCCTCGTTGCAGCGCAACGCATTCCAGAAGGGATCGCAGGGATCGCTGTGTTCGGCCCACGATTCGAACCAAGGTGCGCCCGTGCCGAGCAGGGCCCGGGCGGCGTCGCCCAGTGGCGTCGCGGCCGCGGCCCGCGGCACCTTGCGGCGGGTCTGCAACTGGCGCAGCGCGGCGCGGGCGCGCACCGGGTCCTCCTGGTGCGCCACCATGTCGCTCCAGCCCAGGAAGTCGTTGACCGCGAACGACCCTGTGCCCCAAGTCGATTCGTTGAAGTCGTGCGGTCCCACCGCGATCACCGCGGTGGACAGTTCCGGCGGGGGATCCTGCAACAGGGCCCACTGCGTGAATCCCAGGTACGACATGCCGATGGTGGCGAAGCGGCCGGTGAACCAGGGCTGCTCACGCAGCCATGCGACGGTGTCGGCGCCGTCGGCGATCTCGTCGGCCATCGGCTCGAAAACCCCGCCGGACCCGAACGTTCCGCGCACGCTCTGCAGCACCACGTGGTAGCCGCGCGCCGCGTACAGCGCGCCGAATATCAGGGTGAACGGGAATCCGCGTCCGTAGGGACTGCGGATCAGCAGGGTGCCGACGGGGGTGGCGGGCGTGTAATGGTCGGCCACCAAGGCGACCCCGTCGCGCATCGGCACGCGCACGCGCTCCACGGTGTAGTCGGTGGTCGCCGGCGGCAGACCCAGCAACCGGCCAAGGGCCTTGCCGCCCAAGTGATTCAGGGTGTGCAGGGTCGGCTGCGCGGGACGGATCGAGGTGATGCTCACCCTAGAACTTGTAATACGGAGCGAGGTCGTTGGCGCGCTGCAGGTTGGTCTGCATGCAATCGACCTCGGGGTCGGAGTAGACGGTCGAGTAGTACAGCGCCTGCTGCAGCACCCCGTAACTGGTCTTGAACACGACCATGCAGGAGTAGAACCAGTAGCTGTTGTGATAGGTCGGCTTGAGCACCCAGTACTGCGCGGCGCGGTGGCCCGCGATCGTCGTCTCGACGGCGTCGGCGGGCAGCGAGGCCTCGTAGGTGCGCCAGATGATCGGCTCGACGGCCACCTGATAGTTGCCGGCGTCGAAGTGGCAGCGCAGCCCGTCCTCGTGCTCGGGCGGCGTGAATCCCAGCCCGAGGCGCTGGACGACGTCGAACGGGATGTCCTCGCACGCGTCGAACGGGCGCGGATCGGTGGTCGCCACGATCGGGCTCTTCATCGTGGTTTCCATCGGCTGGGCGGTCGACCGCAGCTCGACCGGGCGATCGCCGCCACCCGGTAGAGAAGGGGAACCGGACAACACGCCCACCGTGCCCCCGATGGCCGCTGTGAGCAGCGCACCGAGCGCCACCATCAGACGAACATTGGCGAACACGACACCCCCTGACGCCGCAGCGGTCCTTTCGGGGGAGTGTACAAGTCGCGCGCTCGAGGTCACAGGCAAAGGTGAACTTGTTCTAGTTCACCCGCCGGCCGGGCGCGAAAACAGATCGCCCGGCCCGAGTCGTTAGGGTGGTTATTCGTGGCTGGGCATAGATCGGGGCAGGACTCGACCAACGGTGGGCAACCGACGCTGTGGGCGGTGTCCGACCTGCACACCGGTCACCTCGGCAACAAGCCGGTCACCGAATCGCTGCATCCGTCGTCGCCGGACGACTGGCTGATCGTCGCCGGCGACGTCGCCGAGCGCACCGACGAGATTCGCTGGGCCCTTGACCTGCTACGACGGCGGTTCGCCAAGGTGATCTGGGTGCCCGGCAACCACGAGCTGTGGACCACCACCCGCGACCCCGTGCAGGTCTTCGGCAAGGCGCGCTACGACTACCTGGTCAACATGTGCGACGAGATGGGTGTGATCACGCCGGAGCATCCGTTCCCGGTCTGGACCGAGCGCGGCGGTCCGGCCACGATCGTGCCGATGTTCCTGCTCTACGACTACAGCTTCTTGCCCGAGGGGGCCACGAGCAAAGCCGAGGGGCTGACCATCGCGCGGGACCGCAACGTGGTGGCCACCGACGAGTTCCTGCTCTCCCCGGAGCCGTATCCCACCCGCGAGGCGTGGTGCCGCGAGCGTCTGGAGATCACCCGTGCCCGCCTCGAAGAGCTGGACTGGATGACGCCGACCGTTCTGGTGAACCACTTCCCGTTGGTCCGCGATCCCTGCGACGCGCTGTTCTACCCGGAGTTCTCGCTGTGGTGCGGAACCACCAAGACCGCCGACTGGCACACCCGCTACAACGCCGTCTGCTCGGTCTACGGTCACCTGCACATCCCGCGCACCACCTGGTATGACGACGTGCGCTTCGAGGAGGTGTCGGTGGGCTATCCGCGGGAGTGGCGGCGCCGCAAGCCGCCCAGCTGGCTGCGCCAGGTGCTGCCGGATCCCCAGTACGCGCCCGGTGACCTCAACGACTTCGGCGGCCACTTCGAGATCACCCCCGAGATGCGACAGCAGGCCACGCAGTTCCGGGAACGGTTGCGGCAGCGGCAATCACGATGACGGGGGAGCACACGCTGGTGTCCTCCGTGTTGCCGGCCACCGACGGCCTGGCCTACTCGGAGGTGTATTCCGATCCGCCCGATCTCGCCCCGCTGCCCGAAGAGGAGCCGTTGATCGCGAGATCGGTGGCCAAGCGGCGCAACGAGTTCATCACCGTCCGGCACTGCGCCCGCATCGCGCTGGGCGAGCTCGGCCTGCCGCCGGTGCCGATCCTCAAGGGCGAGAAGGGAGAACCCTGCTGGCCCGACGGCGTGGTCGGCAGCCTCACCCACTGCACGGGGTACCGCGGCGCGGTGGTGGGCCGCACCGACGCGCTGCGCTCGGTGGGGATCGACGCCGAACCGCACGACGTGTTGCCCGACGGCGTGCTCAACGCGATCAGCCTGCCGGCCGAACGCACCGAGATCCCCGCCCACCTGTCGGGGGATCTGCATTGGGACCGAATCCTGTTCTGCGCCAAGGAGGCGACGTACAAGGCGTGGTTCCCGCTGACCAAGCGGTGGCTGGGCTTCGAGGACGCCCACATCACGTTCGAGTCCGACGGCCCCGGCGCGGCGACGGGCCGGTTCGTCTCGCGGATCCTGATCGATCCGGCGGCGCTGTCCGGTCCGCCGCTGACGGAGCTGGCGGGCCGCTGGTCGGTCGAGCGCGGGCTGGTGCTGACCGCCATCGTCCTATGAGCGGTCCGGGCATCGTCGTCGTCGACAAGCCGCCGGCGATGACCAGCCACGACGTGGTGGGCCGCTGCCGCCGGATCTTCTCCACCCGGCGGGTGGGGCACGCGGGGACCCTGGACCCGATGGCCACCGGGGTGCTGGTGATCGGCGTCGAGCGCGCCACCAAGATCCTCGGCCTGCTGTCGGCTTCTTCGAAGTCGTACGCGGCCACCATCCGCCTGGGCCAGAGCACGTCGACCGACGACGCCGAGGGCGAGCCGGTGCGCAGTGTCCCGGCGGGGCACCTGACCGCCGAGGCGATCGGGACCGCCGTCGAGGGGCTGCGGGGTGACATCGCGCAGGTGCCCTCGACCGTCAGCGCCATCAAGGTGGGAGGCAAGCGCGCCTACCGCCTGGCCCGCGAGGGCCACGCCGTCGAGCTCGAGGCCCGCCCGGTGCGCATCGACCGGTTCGACGTGCGCGACGTCCGCCCGGGACCGCACGGCCTGGACGTGCTCGACGTCGACGTCGAGGTCGAGTGCTCGTCGGGGACCTACATCCGTGCGCTGGCCCGCGATCTGGGTGCCGCGCTGGGGGTGGGCGGGCACCTGACGGCGTTGCGCCGCACCCGGGCCGGCCGCTTCGGGCTGGACCAGGCGTATTCGCTCGACGAGCTCGCCGAGCGGCCGCGGCTGAGCTACAGCCTCGACGAGGCCTGCCTGCTGATCTTCCCGCGCCGCGAGTTGGCCGCCGGGGAGGCCGACGCCGCCGCCAACGGCCGGTCCCTGCCGGCGGCCGGGATCGACGGCGTCTACGCCGCGTGTGACCCCGACGGCCGGGTGATGGCGCTGTTGCGCGACGAGGGGGCGCGGACCAAGTCGGTGGTGGTGGTCCGCCCGGCGACGATGCAGTCCGGAACGGACTGAGGAGGAGGCGGGCCATCGATCCCGCCCGGCGACGATGCAGTCCGGAACGGACTGAGGAGGAGGCGGGCCATCGATCCCGCCCGGCGACGATGCAGTCCGGAACGGACTGAGGAGGAGGCGGGCCATCGATCCCGCCCGGCGACGCTCTAGGACGCGCTAACGGGTCCCGGCCGAGCGGTTGGTTGGGCTACGTTGCAGACTGGGGTATCCAGGCGGCCCACGGGAAGGGACAACGATGTCCAACAAGATGTCCAACAAGGTTTACGTCATCGGCGTCGGCATGACGAAATTCGAGAAGCCGGGTCGCCGGGAGGGCTGGGACTACCCCGACATGGCGCGCGAGTCGGGGACCAACGCGCTGGCCGACGCCGGCATCGCCTACCACGAGGTGCAGCAGGGCTACGTCGGCTACGTCGCCGGGGATTCGACGTCCGGGCAGCGCGCGCTCTACGAGCTCGGCATGACGGGTATCCCGGTGGTCAACGTCAACAACAACTGCTCCACCGGCTCCACCGCGCTCTTCCTGGCCGCGCAGGCAATCCGCGGCGGCATCGTCGACTGCGCGATCGCGCTGGGTTTCGAGAAGATGCAGCCCGGTTCGCTGGGCGGCGGAGCTCAGGACCGCGAATCGCCGATGGGCAAGCACGTCAAGGCGATGGCCGCGATCGACGAGTTCGCGATGCCCGTCGCGCCGTGGATGTTCGGCGCCGCCGGCCGCGAGCACATGAAGCAATACGGCTCCACCGCAGAGCATTTCGCCAAGATCGGCTATAAGAATCACAAGCACTCGGTGAACAACCCGTTCGCGCAGTTCCAGGAGTCCTACACGCTCGAGGACATCCTGGCGGCGCGGATGATCTCCGACCCGCTGACCAAGCTGCAGTGCTCGCCGACCTCCGACGGTTCGGGCGCGGCCATCCTGGCCTCGGAGAGCTTCGTCGACAGCCACGGGCTGGCGGGCCAGGCCGTCGAGATCGTCGGTCAGGCCATGACCACCGACTTCGCCTCGACGTTCGACGGGAGCGCCAAGAACCTCATCGGCTACGACATGAATGTGCAAGCCGCACAACAGGTCTACGACCAGTCCGGGCTGGGTCCGCAGGACTTCCAGGTGATCGAACTGCACGACTGCTTCTCGGCCAACGAGCTGCTGCTCTACGAGGCGCTGGGCCTGTGTGGGCCGGGTGAGGCGCCCAAGCTGATCGACAACAACGACACCACCTACGGCGGCCGCTGGGTGGTCAACCCCTCCGGTGGCCTGATCTCCAAGGGGCATCCCTTGGGCGCGACCGGGCTGGCGCAGTGCGCGGAACTGACCTGGCAGCTGCGCGGGACGGCCGAGGCGCGTCAGGTCGACAACGTCAGCGCCGCACTGCAACACAACATCGGACTGGGCGGCGCCGCCGTCGTCACCGCCTACCAGCGCGCCGAACGCTAAGGGCGCCATGATCGAGTGGTCCGACACCGACCTGATGGTCCGCGACGCCGTTCGGCAGTTCGTCGACAAGGAGATCCGCCCGCATCTCGACGAATTGGAAACCGGCACGATGTCGCCCTATCCGATCGCGCGCAAGCTGTTCAGCCAGTTCGGCCTCGACGCCATGGCCGCCGAATCGGTCAAGAAGATGCTGGACCGGGAGCGCTCGGGAGAGCGTCAAAGCGACGGCGAGGCAAGCGGTTTCGGCGGCGGAGCCCAGGGATCGATGATCGCGGTGCTGGTCTCCGAGATCGCCCGGGTCAGCATCGGGTTGCTGAGCACCGCGTCGGTGAGCCTCGGTCTGGGCGCGGCGACCATCATGAGCCGCGGCACGCTGGCCCAAAAGGAGCGCTGGCTGCCCGAGCTGATGACGCTGGAAAAGATTGCGGCGTGGGCCATCACCGAGCCGGACTCGGGCTCGGACGCGTTCGGCGGCATGAAGACCTACGTCAAACGCGACGGTGCCGATTACATCCTCAACGGGCAGAAGACGTTCATCACCAACGGGCCCTGCGCCGACGTCCTGGTCGTGTACGCCAAACTCGACGAGGGCGACGCCGGCCCGACGAAGGTGGACAAGCGCAACCGCCCGGTGCTGGTGTTCGTGCTCGACGCCGGCATGCCGGGCCTGACGCAGGGCAAGCCGTTCAAGAAGATGGGCATGATGTCCTCGCCGACCGGCGAGCTGTTCTTCGACAACGTGCGGCTGAGCCCGGACCGGCTGCTCGGCGAGAGCGAACAGCACACCGACGGCGACGGCCGCGACAGCGCGCGCGCCAACTTCGCCGCCGAGCGGATCGGGATCGCCATGATGGCCCTGGGCATCATCGACGAATGCCACCGGCTGTGCGTCGACTACGCGAAGAGCCGCACGCTGTGGGGCAAGAACATCGGGCAGTTCCAGCTGATCCAGCTCAAGCTGGCCAAGATGGAAATCGCGCGAATGAACGTGCAGAACATGGTCTTTCACACCATCGAGCGCCAACAGGCCGGTAAACCGCTGACGCTGGCCGAGGCGTCGGCGATCAAGCTGTACTCGTCGGAGGCGGCGACCGAGGTGGCCATGGAGGCCGTGCAACTGTTCGGCGGCAACGGATATATGGCCGAGTACCGGGTGGAGCAGCTGGCCCGCGACGCCAAGTCGCTGATGATCTACGCCGGCAGCAACGAGGTGCAGGTCACCCACATCGCCAAGGGATTGCTGGCCGACTGAGCTAGGCGGTCACCCAGATCGCCCGCGCGGCCGGGCTGCCCAGGTCGACGGTCGTCTCGTCGCCGTCGCCGGATTCGATCGCCACCGAGATCATGCCCGCGAACTCGCGGCGGGTCAGCACCCGCAGCCGGGAGTCGAGGTTGATGCCCACGTCGGTGAAGTAGCGCAGCATCTCGGGGTCGGCGTCGGAGATGCGGGCCACCGTCCCGGCGTCGCCGTCGCCGCACGCCCACAGCTGGCGCGCCGGCGGGGTGGGCACCTGCCCGTCGGTGGCGGGGATGGGGTCGCCGTGCGGATCGCGCTGCGGGAATCCCAGCTTGGCGTCGATGCGGGAAACCAGACGATCCGACACCGCGTGCTCGAGCACCTCGGCCTCGTCGTGCACCTCGTCCCACGCGTAGCCCAGCTCGTTGACCAGGAAGGTCTCCAGCAGCCGGTGCCGGCGCACCATCTCGAGCGCCGCGCGCCGTCCGGCCTCGGTCAGCGTCACCGCGCCGTACTTCTCGTGGTCGACGAGGCCCTGCTCGGCGAGTTTGCGGATCGACTCCGAGGCCGTGCTGGCCGACACCCCGATCTTCTCGGCCAGCATCTTCGTGCTGACCTTGTCGGGGGACCACTCCTGGGCATTCCAGATCGCCTTGAGGTAGTCCTGGCCGACCGCGGTGAGACCGCCACGCTCTTCGTCAGCACTCACAACGACAAAGTTTAGGCAACCCCATCCAAATCCGGCGTGTTCCCCGCCAGCCTGGCGGGTGTCGGGCCCTCTGGATCTCCCGGCCGGGCACTCGGCGCCGTAGGCTTGCGGTCGTGCAGCGGTGGCGCGGCCAAGACGAGATTCCCACGGACTGGGGCAGGTGTGTGCTCACCATCGGTGTGTTCGATGGTGTGCATCGCGGGCACGCGGAGCTGATCGCGCATGCGGTGAAAGCGGGGCGGGCGCGCAGCGTGCCGACGGTGTTGATGACGTTCGACCCGCACCCGATGGAAGTGGTCTATCCCGGCAGCCATCCGGCCCAGTTGACGACGCTGACGCGGCGCGCCGAGCTGGTCGAGGAGCTGGGCATCGACGTCTTCTTGGTGATGCCTTTCACCACCGACTTCATGAAACTCACGCCGGACCGCTACGTGCACGAGCTGCTGGTGGAGAACCTGCACGTGGTCGAGGTCGTCGTGGGGGAGAACTTCACCTTCGGCAAGAAGGCGACTGGCAACGTCGAGACCCTGCGGCGCGCCGGCGATCGATTCGGGTTCGCCGTGGAGTCGATGTCGCTGCTCTCCGAGCACCACAGCAACGAGACCGTCACGTTCTCGTCCACCTACATCCGGTCCTGCGTGGACGCCGGCGACGTGGTGGCGGCCACCGAGGCCCTGGGTCGCCCGCACCGGGTCGAGGGCGTGGTGGTGCGGGGTCACGGCCGCGGTGCCGAACTGGGCTTCCCGACCGCGAACGTGGCGCCGCCGATGTATTCGGCCATCCCGGCCGACGGCGTGTACGCCGCGTGGTTCACCGTCCTCGGCCACGGCCCGGTGACCGGCACCGTCATCCCGGGTGAGCGTTACCAGGCCGCGGTGTCCGTCGGCACCAACCCGACCTTCTCCGGGCGCACTCGCACCGTCGAGGCGTTCGTCCTGGACACCGACGCCGACCTGTACGGGCAGCACGTGGCGCTGGATTTCGTCGGCCGCATCCGTGGGCAGCACAAGTTCGGCTCCGTGGAGGAACTCATCGTCGCGATGGGCGAGGACACCGAACGGGCCCGCACCATCCTGTCGACGCAGGACTGATCCACCGCGGTTTTCAGGAAGCGACCAGGTCGTCGATCTGGTTGATGGCCGACGACGAGCCCTCGACCACCCCCATGTCCAGCACCTGTTGCAGCGCCTCGGCGGACTCGAAGGCGCTCACGTAGGTCGCGCGAGTGCCGCCGTCGTGCTCGGTGAAGGTGTAGACGTTCCTCGAGACCGGCAGTCCGGGGTTCGGGTTGAAGTCCAGGTCGGCGAAGCCGTCGAGGAACGAGAAGCTCGTCGGCTCGTCGACGGCCGTGATCTCCCAATATCCGGCGTATTTCTCGCCGTCCGGACCGGTCATGAAGTATGTCGTGCGACCTCCGGGCGTCAGGCTGTGGTCGACGACGGTCGCCGGATGGGACGGCGGCCCCCACACCTTCTCCAGTTGACGCGGGTCGGCGTAGACCTGCCAGATCCGGTGCACCGGCGCGGCGAAGTCCGCGGTGATGGTCAGCGTCAGGTTGTCGGGATCGTGCTCGACGCCGGTCACGGGCATGGTTCAGTCCTCCTTGGTTGAGTCGGATGAGATGAGTTCGTCGATGCGTGCGATCCGGTCGCGCCAGAGGAGTTCCAACTCGGCGAGCATCGAGGCCACCGACCGCACGGCCGTCACGTCACCGCTGGCCAGCTGCTCGCGACCGCTGCGTCGTTTGGTGACCAGGCCGGCCTTCTCGAGTACGACGACGTGCTTCTGCACCGCGGCGAAGCTCATGTCGTACTTGCGGGCGAGCGTGGAAACCGAGTGTTCCCCGGCCAGCGTCCGTCGCATGATGTCGCGCCGGGTTCGGTCGGCGAGCGCGTGGAACAGGGCGTCCACCCGGTCCTCTTCGTCCACATCCACCCGGCAAACATACAACCAAATGGTTGTATGTTGTCAAGTGTGCGGCGCTGGCCTGCGATTTCGGCGAACATCGCGGCCGCTGATAGACTCGCCCCCCGATACGGAGTGTGCTGCAGTCCGCGGCGGCCACGACCGAAATTTTCGCGGCACCGATTGATGGAGATAGTTCGTGGCGCTGACAGCCGAGCAGAAAAAAGAAATCCTGGGCACCTACGGCCTGCATGACACCGACACCGGTTCCCCGGAGGCGCAGGTCGCGCTGCTGACCAAGCGGATCGCCGACCTGACCGAGCACCTCAAGGTGCACAAGCACGACCACCACTCGCGGCGCGGCCTGTTGCTGCTGGTCGGGCGCCGTCGCCGGCTGCTCAAATACGTCGCCCAGATCGACGTGGAGCGCTACCGCTCGCTGGTCGAGCGCCTCGGCCTGCGCCGCTGACGCCGCCGTCACCGGGGCTATGACGCCCGCCCGATCCCGCGCGATGCTGGCGGGGCGGGCCCGCCCGTGTAGAGTAAGGACGTTCTGGGCCGGTTCGGCCCGAGCAAAACGGTGCGGCCACGCAGATCCGCGTGCGCCGTTCCAGCGTGTCACTACGCACCTTCGAGGGAGCAGCCCAGTCTGCATCGGGCGGTCTTCGGTAGTGGCTGCCGGGCTCTCCGGATCTGGGGCTTCTCGGCCGCTTCGATCGATGGCCGTAGCCGCATTCAGACTGGCTCTTCGGGATAGCTCCCAGGGTGACTCGCAGGCCCCAACGGGCGCTGCGGACCCTCTCCAGGTTGCGCGTGACGACGCGAAACAGCCGAATAAGAGAGGCCGTACGGACGTCCATGTCTGTCGCTGAAATTGAAGAGGGCGTGTTCGAGGCGACCGCCACCATCGACAACGGGAGCTTCGGCACCCGCACCATCCGTTTCGAGACCGGCCGGCTGGCCCAGCAGGCCGCCGGCGCCGTGGTCGCGTACCTGGATGACGAAAACATGCTGTTGTCGGCGACCACCGCCAGCAAGAGCCCCAAGGAGCACTTCGACTTCTTCCCGCTGACCGTCGACGTCGAGGAGCGGATGTACGCCGCCGGTCGCATACCCGGCTCGTTCTTCCGTCGCGAGGGCCGTCCCTCCACCGACGCGATCCTGACCTGCCGGCTCATCGACCGCCCGCTGCGCCCGTCGTTCGTCAGCGGGCTGCGCAACGAGATCCAGGTCGTGGTCACGGTCATGAGCCTGGACCCCAACGACCTGTACGACGTGCTGGCGATCAACGCCGCGTCGGCCTCCACCCAGCTGAGCGGGCTGCCGTTCTCGGGTCCGATCGGGGGCGTGCGGGTCGCGCTCATCGACGGCCAGTGGGTGGCGTTCCCGACCGTCGAGCAGCTCGAGCGGGCGGTGTTCGACATGGTGGTGGCCGGCCGCATAGTCGGCGGCGGCGCCGCCGAAAAAGACATAGCGATCATGATGGTCGAGGCGGAGGCCACCGAGAACGTCATCGAGCTCGTCGAGGGCGGCGCCCAGGCGCCGACGGAAACCGTTGTGGCCGAAGGGCTCGAGGCCGCCAAGCCGTTCATCGCCACCCTGTGCACCGCGCAGGAGGAGCTGGCCGGGGCGGCCGCCAAGCCGGTCGGCGAGTTCCCGACGTTCCCGGACTACCAGGAAGACGTCTACTACTCGGTCGCCTCGGTGGCCACCGACGAGCTGGCCAAGGCGCTGACCATCGGCGGCAAGGCCGAGCGCGACGCGCGCACCGACGAGCTGAAAGCCGAGGTGCTCGCACGCCTCGCCGAAACCTACGAGGGCCGCGAGAAAGAGGTCAGCGCCGCGTTCCGCTCGCTGACCAAGAAGCTGGTGCGCCAGCGCATCCTCACCGATCACTTCCGCATCGACGGCCGCGGCATCACCGACATCCGCGCGCTCTCGGCCGAGGTCGCCGTGGTGCCCCGCGCGCACGGCAGCGCGCTCTTCCAGCGCGGTGAGACCCAGATCCTGGGGGTGACCACGCTCGACATGGTCAAGATGGCCCAGCAGATCGACTCGCTGGGGCCGGAAACCTCCAAGCGCTACATGCACCACTACAACTTCCCGCCGTTCTCCACCGGCGAGACCGGCCGGGTGGGTTCGCCCAAGCGGCGCGAGATCGGGCACGGCGCGCTCGCCGAGCGGGCCCTGATCCCGGTGCTGCCCGGCGTCGAGGATTTCCCGTACGCCATCCGCCAGGTCTCCGAGGCGCTGGGCTCCAACGGCTCGACGTCGATGGGGTCGGTCTGTGCGTCCACCCTGTCGCTGCTGAACGCCGGTGTGCCGCTGAAGGCGCCGGTGGCCGGCATCGCGATGGGCCTGGTCTCCGACGACGTCGAGATCGACGGTCGCACCGAGCGGCGGTTCGTCACGCTGACCGACATCCTGGGCGCCGAGGACGCGTTCGGCGACATGGACTTCAAGTGCGCCGGCACCAAGGACTTCGTCACCGCGCTGCAGCTGGACACCAAGCTCGACGGCATCCCGTCGCAGGTCCTGGCGGGCGCCCTGGGCCAGGCCAAAGACGCGCGCCTGACGATCCTCGAGGTCATGGCCGAGGCCATCGACGCGCCCGACGAGATGAGCCCGTATGCCCCGCGGGTCACCACCATCAAGGTTCCGGTGGACAAGATCGGTGAGGTCATCGGCCCCAAGGGCAAGGTGATCAACGGCATCACCGAGGAGACCGGCGCGCAGATCTCCATCGAGGACGACGGCACCGTGTTCGTCGGCGCCACCGACGGGCCCTCGGCGCAGGCCGCGATCGACCGGATCAACGCCATCGCCAACCCGCAGCTGCCGACGGTCGGCGAACGTTTCCTCGGAACCGTGGTCAAGACAACGGATTTCGGCGCCTTCGTCTCGCTGCTGCCCGGTCGCGACGGCCTGGTGCACATCTCCAAGCTCGGCAAGGGCAAGCGCATCGCGAAGGTCGAGGACGTGGTGAACGTCGGCGACAAGCTGCGCGTCGAAATCGCCGACATCGACAAGCGCGGCAAGATCTCGCTGGTGCTGGTGGAGGACGACAACTCGGCGCCCGCCGATGCCCCGGCGGCCGCCCCTGCCGATGCCGCGAGCTGATTCGGGAAAGCGAGCAGCTGACCCCGCGCTGCGGCGGGGTAACCACACGGCCGCGGCGGACCCGCACGCCGCACTGCGGCGCACGACGCTGCCGGGCGGCTTGCGGGTGGTCACCGAATACCTGCCGGCGGTGCGTTCCGCCTCGGTCGGGGTGTGGGTCGGGGTCGGCTCGCGCGACGAGGGTGCCACCGTCGCCGGCGCGGCCCACTTCCTCGAGCACCTGCTGTTCAAGTCGACCCCCAGCCGCACCGCGGTGGACATCGCCCAGGCGATGGACGCCGTCGGGGGAGAGCTGAACGCGTTCACCGCCAAGGAGCACACCTGCTACTACGCGCACGTGCTCGACAGCGACCTGGCGCTGGCCGTCGACCTGGTCGCCGACGTGGTGCTCAACGGCCGCTGCGCCGCCGAGGACGTCGAACTGGAACGCGACGTGGTCCTCGAGGAGATCGCGATGCGCGACGACGACCCCGAGGACGCGCTCGGGGACATGTTCTTGGGCGCGCTGTTCGGCGACCACCCGGTGGGCCGGCCCGTCATCGGCACCGCGCGGTCGGTGACGTCGATGACGCGTAGCCAGCTGCACTCGTTTCACGTCCGGCGCTACACGCCCGAACGCATGGTGGTGGCGGTGGCCGGCAACGTCGACCACGACGAGGTGGTCGCGCTGGTGCGCGAGCACTTCGGCCCGCATCTGGTCCGCGGGCGCGCACCCATCGCGCCGCGCAAGGGCGCCGGGCGGGTCAACGGCCGGCCCGGGCTGGCGCTGGGCCACCGGGACGCCGAGCAGACGCACGTGTCGCTGGGGGTGCGCACGCCCGGCCGCGGCTGGCAGCACCGCTGGGCGCTGTCGGTGCTCAACACCGCGCTGGGCGGCGGCCTGAGTTCTCGGCTCTTCCAAGAGGTCCGGGAGCTGCGCGGGCTGGCCTACTCGGTGTACTCGACGGTGGACATCTTCGCCGACAGCGGCGCGCTGTCCGTGTACGCGGCCTGCCAGCCCGAACGTTTCGCCGAGGTCATGGAGGTGACCGGTGCGGTCCTCGACGCCGTCGCGCGCGACGGCATCACCGAGGCGGAGTGCCGGATCGCCAAGGGCTCGCTGCGCGGCGGCCTGGTCCTCGGCCTGGAGGACTCGGGCTCGCGGATGAGCCGCCTGGGCCGCAGCGAGCTCAACTACGGCAAGCACCGCAGCATCGAGCACACCCTGCGGCAGATCGACCAGGTGACCGTCGATGAGGTCAACGCCGTCGCCCGCCGGCTGCTCGGGCAGCGCTACGGCGCCGCGGTTCTCGGCCCCTATGCCGCCAAACGGTCACTGCCCCAACAACTTCGGGCGATGGTAGGCTAGCTCGAATGTCCGCCTCCTCACTCGCGCCCCCTCGGCGCTCGCCGTCGGCGGACTAGCCGAATGGTACTGGGCTTTTGGGACATCGCGGTGCCCATCGTGGGTGCCCCGATGGCCGGCGGGCCCGGGACTCCCGCGCTGGCCGCGGCGGTGTCCAACGCCGGTGGGCTCGGTTTCGTCCCCGGCGGGTACCTCACCGCCGAGCGGTTCGCCGACGACATCGCCGCCGCGCGCAAGGCCACCACCGGCCCGCTGGGCGTGAATCTGTTTGTGCCCCAGCCCAGTGTGGCCGACTGGGTGGCCCTGGACTACTACGCGGCCGAACTCGAAGAGATCGCCGATCACTACCAGGTGGAGGTCGGTCACCCGCGTTACGGCGACGACGACGGGTGGGAACAGAAGCTCGAGGTGGTCGCCGACGTCCGGCCCGAGCTGGTGTCGTTCACCTTCGGCGTCCCGCCGCCCGACGTGATCCAGCGCCTCGGCGCGCTGGGCCTGCTGGTGATGGTCACGGTGACCTCGGCGTACGAGGCCGGGGTGGCCGTCGCGGCCGGCGCCGACAGCCTGGTGGTCCAGGGTCCCGCCGCGGGCGGGCACCGCGGCACGTTCGCGCCCGACATGGAACCCGCCAACGAGTCGCTGCACCAGCTCATCGACCGCATCCGCAACACCCATGACATCCCGATCATCGCCGCCGGCGGGCTGGGCACCGCCGACGAGATCGGCGCCGCCCTGCGCCGGGGAGCGGTGGCCGCGCAGGTCGGCACCGCGCTGCTGCTCGCCGACGAGGCCGGCACCAACCCCGCCCACCGCACCGCCCTGAAGAACCCGCTCTTCGCGACCACCGTTGTGACACGGGCCTTCTCGGGCCGCTACGCGCGCGGGCTGGAAAACGACTTCACCCGCATGCTCGACCACGTGGCGCCGCTGGGCTACCCCGAGGTCAACCAGATGACATCGCCCATCCGGGAAGCCGCCGCCGCCCTCGAGGACCCGAACGGGATACCGCTGTGGGCCGGGGCGGCCTTCAAGCACGCCAGCGCCGGCCCCGCGGCCGACATCATCGCCGGCCTCGTGGCCACCGATTAGCCGATTAGCCGATTAGCCCAGCACGCCGGCGGGGTCGGTGCACGGTAGCCCGAGATCGGCGGCCACCTGCTCGGACAGCAGCGCGCCGTCGTGCGTCGAAAGGCCTTTGGCCAGAGCATGATCCGATCGGCACGCCGCACGCCAGCCGCGCTCGGCGAGCGCGAGCACATACGGCATGGTCGCGTTCGTCAGCGCCACCGTCGACGTCTTGGGCACCGCGCTGGGCATGTTGGCCACGCAGTAGAACAGCGTGTCGTGCACGGCGAAGGTCGGGTCGTCGTGCGTGGTCGGCCGCGAGTCCTCGAAGCAGCCGCCCTGGTCGATCGAGATGTCGACCAGCACCGCGCCCGGTTTCATCTGCGCGACAAGGGAATTCGAGACCAGGCTGGGGGCCTTGGCGCCGGGGCGCAGCACCGCGCCGATCACCAGGTCTGCGCGCTTGACGGTGCCCTCCAAGTCGTAGGCCGACGAGTACCGGGTGCGGACCTGCCCGCCGAACTCGGCGTCGAGCAACCGCAGCTTGTTGATGTTGACGTCGAGCACCGACACCATCGCCCCCATGCCGTTCGCGACGCGGGCCGCGTTGTAGCCCGCGGTACCCGCCCCGATCACGACGACGTCGGCCGGCTTGACGCCCGGCACGCCGCCCATCAGCACGCCGCGCCCGCCGTGGGTGCGCATCAGGTGATACGCCCCCACCTGAGCGGACAGCCGGCCCGCCACCTCGCTCATCGGCGCCAGCAACGGCAGTGTGCCGTCGGCGGTTTGGACCGTCTCGTACGCGATCGACGTCGTTCCGGACGCCAGCAAGGCCTCGGTGCACGCGCGCGAGGCGGCCAGATGCAGGTAGGTGAACAGAATCTGGTTGCGCCGCAACAGCTCATACTCGGCGGGCACGGGTTCTTTGACTTTGAGCAGCAGGTCGGCGTCGCCCCAAACCTGTTCGGCCGTATCGGCGAGTTGCGCGCCCGCCGCCTTGAACTCGGAGTCGGCGATCGCCGATCCCTCGCCGGCGCCGGTCTGGACGAGCACGTCGTGTCCGCGGCGGACCAACTCGGCGACACCGGCGGGGGTGATGGCCACGCGAAACTCGTTCGTCTTGGTCTCGGTCGGTACGCCGACTCGCATGATGGCCCCTCGTTCGCGCAGTCACCTTCGATTGTGAAGAAACTTCACAGGGCCCGCAATCGATGTGCATCGCATCGCCCGCTGGCTAGGATCGGCGGATGACCGCCCCGTGCGTTTCGGCCACCGTGCAGATCGACGCCCGCCCCGACGTGGTGTACCGGCTCATCACCCACCTGCCCACCTTGGCTTCGCTGGCCGAGGAGGCGGTGGCGATGCAGTGGCGCAAGGGTGAGGCGGTCGCCCCGGGCGCGGTTTTCGCGGGCCACAACGAGAACCGCGGCCGGCGCTGGAGCACCAGATGCACCGTCACCGACGCCGAACCGGGCCGCCGCTTCGCCTTCGACGTGCGCTACAGCATCCTTCCCGTCGCCCGCTGGCAGTACGACATCGTCGCGGCGGACGGCGGCTGCGAAGTCACCGAGAGCACGTGGGACCGCCGGCCCGGGTGGTTCCGCAAGGTCGCCGGCAAGGCCACCGGCGTCAGCGATCGGGTGGCCGCCAACACCGAGCACATCCGGCTCACCCTGCAGCGCCTCAAGCAGCGCGCCGAAACCGAGTAGCCGAAGAGCCGCGGGAGTTCCGATGACGCGACGCGATCCCGCCGTAGCGGTCGTCGGAGCGGGCATGTCCGGGCTGTGCGTCGCAATTGCGTTGCTGCGCAGCGGCATTACCGATGTGACGATCTTCGAGAAGGCTGACGAGGTGGGCGGCACCTGGCGCGACAACACCTATCCGGGCCTGACCTGCGACATACCGTCCCGGGTCTACCAGTACACGTTCGCCACCAACCCGCACTGGTCGCACATGTTCTCGCCGGGCGGTGAAATCCAGGACTATTTCCGGAAAATCGCGGACCGGTTCGGCCTGCGGGACCGCATCCGGTTCGGCACCGAAATCACCGACGCCCGTTTCGAGAACGGGCGCTGGTCCCTGCGCACCGCCGCCGGAGAACAGTGCGCGGCGGACTTTTTGATCACGGCCACCGGCGTGTTGCACCATCCCCGGATGCCGTCGATCGCCGGCCTGGACGACTTCGGCGGCCACGTCTTTCACTCGGCGCGCTGGGACCATTCCGTCGAGCTGGCCGGCCGGCGGATCGCGATCGTCGGCAACGGGTCCACGGGCGTGCAACTCGTCTGCGGCCTGGCCGGCGTGGCGGGCAGGGTCGTGCTGTTCCAGCGCACGGCGCAGTGGGTGCTCAAGCTGCCCAACCCCCGCTACACCCGGTTGGCCGGCATCACCCGCAACCGGTTTCCGTGGCTGGACCGGATGGCGTACCGCGGCTACAGCATGGTGTTCGACCTCTTCGCGGTGGGGCTGACCAAGCCCGGCGTGCGCCGAAAGATCATGGGCGCGCTGTGCCGCGCCAGCCTCCGCGAGGTCCGCGACCCCGAACTGCGCAGGGCGCTGACCCCCGACTACACGCCGATGTGCAAACGGCTGGTGATGTCGGGCGGCTTCTACCGCGCGATGCAGCGCGACGACGTCGACCTGGTCACCGCCGGCATCGACCACGTGGAGCGGCGCGGCATCGTGACCGACGACGGCGTCCTGCACGACGTCGACATCATCGTGCTCGCCACCGGCTTCGACACCCACGCGTTCTTTCGGCCGATGCGGCTGATCGGCCGCGACGGCATCGCCGCCGACGACGTGTGGCGCGACGGGCCGCGGGCCTACCAGACCGTCGCGATGCCGGGCTTCCCCAACTTCTTCATGATGCTGGGGCCGCACAGCCCGGTCGGCAACCTGGCACTCACGACCGTCGCCGAATCGCAGGCCGATCACATCCTGGGGTGGATCCAGCGTTGGCGCCGAGGGGAATTCGACACCGTCGAACCGACCCGCTCGGCGACCGACAGCTTCAACGCCCGGCTGCGGGCCGCGATGCCGCACACCGTGTGGACCACCGGCTGTGACAGCTGGTATCTCAACAAGGACGGCGTGCCCGAGGTGTGGCCGTTCACCCCGGCCGCGCACCGCGCCATGCTGGCCAACACCGATCCGGGATCCTACGACCTGCGCCCGGTCGCGCCCTAGACACCTACCGGACAAAACCCGGTACCGCCGGTTCCGCATACTTGGTTGCGCAACTATACTGGCAGCGCGCGGCGTCGGAAACGCCGAGGTAGGGGGCGATAATGCTGACCGTTGACGACCAGGCGGCGGGTCCGCACGACGCGTCGCTCGACCACGAACGGCTGGTCCTCGAGGCGCGCGACGTGCACTTCGATTGGGCGGCACTGCCGTTCCATTACGTGCCCGGCGAGCCGTTCTCCACCCACGTCCTCAACGTGCTGCACCTGCTGCTGCCCGCGGGCGAGGAGTTCTTCGTCGACGTGTTCAAGAAG
Source organism: Mycobacterium sp. 3-98 (assembly GCF_035918355.1). Classification (NCBI taxonomy): domain Bacteria; kingdom Bacillati; phylum Actinomycetota; class Actinomycetes; order Mycobacteriales; family Mycobacteriaceae; genus Mycobacterium; species Mycobacterium sp. 3-98. Next base: position 2,158,260 of record NZ_CP142360.1, read on the forward strand.
ACCCTGCCGCTCATCAAAGACGATCAGCTGCGGCTCGACGTCCAGGGATTCATCGGGCAGGAGGCGGTGCACTCCCAGGCGCACGCCGGCGTGCTCGCCCACTTCGCCGCGCGGGGCATCGACCTGACCCCCTATACCGGACAGATCAAGTGGCTGTTCGACAAGCTGCTCGGGCCGCGGCCCCGCTGGAGCGAGCGCCGCCAGGACAGCTGGCTGCTCGAGCAGGTGTCCGTGGTCTCCGCCATCGAGCACTACACCGCCATCCTGGGCGAGTGGATCCTGAATTCGCCGGCCCACGACGCGATCGGCACCGATCCGGTGATGCTGGACATGCTGCGCTGGCACGGCGCCGAGGAAGTCGAACACAAGGCGGTGGCCTTCGACACCATGAAGCATCTGCGGGCCGGCTACTGGCGGCAGGTCCGCGCCCAGCTGGTCGTGTCGCCCGCCATGCTGCTGTTGTGGATTCGCGGCGTGCGGTTCCTGTACTCGCTGGATCCCCACCTGCCGCCGGGCGCCAAGCCGCGCTGGCGGGACTACTTCGCCGCCGCGCGCCGCGGATTGGTGCCCGGGCCACTGCGATTCGTGCGTGCGATCGGGAACTACTACCGCCCGGGATTCCACCCCTCGCAGCTCGGCGGGCTGGGACTGGCCGTGGACTACCTGGCCGTCTCACCGGCCGCGCGGGCCTCGCACTGACCGATGGGCACCACGTCTCGCATCACCGCCAGCGACGGCGTCACGCTGGCCGTGCACCGCTACACCGACATCGACCCGGCGCGCCCGACCATCCTGGCGATCCACGGCTTTCCGGACAACCACCACGTGTGGGACGGCGTCGCCGGCGAGCTGGCCGGCCGACCCTACAACTTCGTCGCCTACGACGTGCGCGGGGCCGGTGAATCATCTTCTCCCGCAGAGCCTTCCGGGTACCGGTTCGCGCAGCTCGTCTCCGACATCGAGGCGGTCATCGACAGCCTGGGCGTCGAGCGGGTCCACCTGCTGGGCCACGACTGGGGCTCGATCCAGGCCTGGGCGGCGGTCACCGACGACTCGGTGATGCCCAAGGTGGCCTCGTTCACGTCGATCTCGGGCCCGCACCTGCAGTACGCGGGGGCGTTTCTGCGGTCCGCGCGCACCCCACGGGCCGTGGCCCAGGTCGCCAGGCAGCTGATCTCCTCGGGCTACATCGGCTTCTTCCTGTGCCCGGGGGTGCCCGAGCTGTCGTTTCGCTCGCACGTCGGCGTGAAAGTCATTGAGGCCCTTGAGCGCATCGGCCGCTCCAGCACCCGCAGCCAGCGCCACGACACCAGGCGGTCGCTCACCGATTATGTCAACGGGCTCAACCTGTACCGGCAGAACATGCCCGCGCCCATGCTGGCGCCGGGCCCGCAACTCCCCGAGACCTCCGTCGCGGTCCAGACGGTGGTTCCGCGGCGGGACGTCTTCGTCACCCCCGCGCTGCAGCGCTTCACCGGCGCAATTCCTCAGGGCGCCAGGGTGAAGGCGATCGAGGGCGGGCACTGGGTGGTGACCTCGCGCCCCGACGTCGTCGCCCGGCTGACCGCCGAGTGGGTCGACCGGACCGTCGCCGGTGCGCCTCCCGCGGTCGAGTCGCGCGGCGAACGGGGGGAGGTGCGCGGCAAGCTCGCCCTGGTCACCGGCGCCGGTGCCGGGATCGGCAGGGCCACCGCGGTGGAGCTGGCCCGGCGCGGCGCCCGCAAAATCGTGCTGGCCGACCGCGATCGGACGGCCGCCGACGAGACCGCCGACGCGGTCCGCGCCGCGTGCGCCGAGGCCGCGGTCTACCAGGTCGACGTCAGCGACGAGGCCGCGATGAACGACCTTGCCACACAGGTGCGTAACGAGCACGGGGTGGTCGACATCCTGGTGAACAACGCCGGCATCGGGATGGCCGGCCGCTTCCTGGAGACCAGCTCGGCGAATTGGGAAAGCATCATGGGGGTCAACGTCGGCGGCGTCATCTCCGGCAGCCGCGCGTTCGGTGCGCAGATGGTCGAGCGCGGCGAGGGCGGAACGATCATCAACGTGGCCTCGGCCGCGGCCTTCCTGCCGTCGAAGTCGATGGTCGCCTACAGCACCACCAAGGCGGCGGTGCTGGCGCTCAGCGAATCGTTGCGCGCCGACTTCGCCGACGAGGGCATCAGCGTCACCGCGGTGTGCCCGGGCTTCGTCAACACCAACATCGCCAAGAGCACCATCTACGCCGGGATGAGCGCCGAGCAGCAGGAGCGGGCGCGGGGCAAGGCCGACGCCGCCTACCGTCGCCGCAACTTCACCCCTGAGGCGACCGCCAAGGCGATCGTGAAGGCCGTCAAGACCGGACCGGCGGTGCTGCCGATCGCCGCCGAATCCAGGATCGGCTACGCGATGCGACGCATCAGCCCGGGGGCGGTCCGGCTGTTCGCGCGGTTGGACATTCGGCAGACCTAGGGGGACCGGTGCCGGAAAGCATTTGGGCCAGCAGGCCCGCCGACCTGTACGGCCGGCGCGCCCACGACCGCTTCGGGTCGTTGCTGTGGGGTGTGCGGGCGGTGTTCGAGGGATTCGCCTCGGTGTCGCGGTGGGAACCCTCGCGGGTGAAGCCGGTGCAGCGCACGCTGACCGCGGTCGTGACCCAACGCGAGCTCGTCGCGCCCGATGTCGTCGCGCTGACGTTGGCCGACCCCGACGGCGGGCTGCTTCCCTCCTGGACGCCCGGCGGGCACATCGACGTCCTGTTGCCCTCCGGCCGGCGCCGGCAGTACTCGCTGTGCGGTCCGCCCGGGCGGCGCACCGACTACCGCATCGCGGTGCGCCGCATCGCCGGCGGCGGCGGCGGATCCATCGAGATGCACGAGGCCTTCGGCGTGGGCGACACGTGCGAATTCGAAGGCCCGCGCAACGCGTTCTATCTCGGCACCGCCGAGCGCGACGTCTTGTTCGTCATCGGCGGCATCGGCGTGACCCCCATCCTGCCGATGATCCTCGCGGCCGCGCAGCGCGGGATCGATTGGCGCGCAATCTATACCGGGCGCAGCCGCGAGTGCATGCCGCTGCTCGACGAGGTGGTGTCGGTGGACCCGGACCGGGTGACGGTGTGGGCCGACGACGAGCACGGCCGCTTCCCGAGCGTGGCGGAGTTGCTGGCCGGCGCCGGCCCGGCGACCGCCGTCTACGTGTGCGGCCCGAGCGCCATGCTCGAGGCCGTGCGGATCGCTCGCGACCAATATGCCGGGGCGCCACTGCATTACGAGCGGTTCAGCCCGGCGCCCGTTGTCGACGGGGTTCCGTTCGAACTCGAGCTCGCGCGCTCCCGGCGGGTGCTCGCGGTGCCGGCCAACCGCACGGCGCTGGACGTCATGCTCGACCGCGACCCGACGACGCCCTACTCGTGCCGGCAGGGGTTCTGCGGCACGTGCCGGGTCAAAGTGCTTGCCGGGCAGGTGGATCACCGCGGGCGTGCCTCGCCCGGGGACGACGGCATGCTGGTGTGCGTGTCGCGGGCCGGCGGCGATCGGGTGGTCATCGACGCCTGAGCCGGTTACGGCCGGGACGGCTCCAGGTAGGCGGCCAGCGCGTTGGTCAGGCCCCGGCGCGCCATGTCGAGGTCGGCGTAGGAGCCCAGCTGGCGCTCGGACACCAGGCCACGCATCGCGCCGGGGATCAGGGCGGCCACCTCGCGGACCCGGTCGGGGTCGACGGCCAGACCGGCGAAGGCCTGCTGGCAGGTCTCCAGCCAGCTCTTGCCCCAGGAAAACAGCTCGGCGGCCGTGCGCGGATAGAGGCGTTCGAGCTCGTCGGGATCGCGGGGCAACGCCGCGCGCAGGTTCTCGATCGCGCGCGAATCGGCCGATGCCAGGCCGGTGTAGAGGGTGTCGATGATGGCGCCGACGCGTTCGCGCAGCGGGGCGTCCGGCGAGATCGGGGCCGACAGCGTCGAGAACGTCGCGGCGCGGCGTTCGGCGGTGCGGTGCAGCACCGCGGCCCAGAACCCGTCGGTGTCGCCGAACTGGTACTGCACCGCGCCCCAGGTGGCGCCGATGTCCTTGGCGATGCGGTTGGCCGATACCGAGCCCGGCTCGCCGGAGGCCAGCGAGCGCAGCGCGGCCTCGAGCATGCTTTCGCGAGTCGCATGGCCCCGCCGGTTCGGGCGCCGGCCCGCGATCCCGGCTCCGCTGGTCTGAGGGGTCATTGGGTGATCTTATCCATCGGGCGGGCAGGCCGCCGACGTTTCATAGAGGGTACTTTGATTTTCTCGGGGCGCGGCTTATATTCGTACCCGAGGGAGGGCAGCTCACATGGCAGGGTTCGATGGCTAAGCCGCCGTTGTCGATGAAGCCGACCGGTTGGTTCCAGGTCGCCTGGTCCGACGAGATCGGCGTCGGCGACGTGCACAAGATGAAGTACTTCGACTCCGAGATGGTCGCCTGGCGCGCGGAATCGGGCCAACTCACCGTGATGAACGCCTACTGCGAGCACCTCGGGGCGCACCTGGGGTACGGCGGCACCGTCGTCGGCGAGGTGCTGCAGTGCCCGTTCCACGGCTGGCAGTGGAGCACCGACGGGCGCAACGTCTGCATCCCGTACCAGGACCGCCCCAACCGCGGCCGGCGCATGCGCACCTACCCGGTGGTCGAACGCAACGCGTCGGTCTACATCTGGCACGACGTCGAGCGCCGCGAACCGTACTTCGAGCCGCCGGATGTGTTCGCCGCCTTCGACGACGGCAGCAGCGCCGACGATTACTACCCGCAGCAGCGGCTGTACCGCGAAACCCTGGAAATGCACCCGCAGTACGTGCTGGAAAACGGGGTGGACTTCGCGCACTTCAAGTTCGTGCACAAGACCCCGATCGTGCCGGTGTTCACCCGCCACGACTTCGCCGAGCCGGTGTCGTACGTCGATTTCACCATCACCTTCGAGGGCGACGACGCCCAGTTGATCGAGGACGTCAACAGCGGCGTGCAGGCCATCAACGGCGGCCTGGGCATCGCGGTGACCAAGAGCTGGGGGATGATCGACAACCGCACCATCTCCGCGATCACCCCGGTGGACGAGCGCACCTCCGACGTCCGGTTCATGGTCTACATCGGCCGCGCGCCGGGCGGCGATTCGGAACGCGCCGAGCGCAAGGCGGCCGAATTCGGCCAGGAAGTGATCCGCCAGTTCACCCAGGACATCGAAATCTGGCAGCACCAACGGTATTCGGATCCACCCGCACTGGCCCCCGACGAGTACGAGGGATTCACGGCAATTCGCCAGTGGGCCAAGCAGTTCTATCCCGAGGCGTTCGTATCGCAGGAAGGCTTAGCGCAATGAGTACAGCACCGATCCGCGTCTTTCAGGTCGGAAGCGGCAACGTCGGCTCGGAGATGATCAGGCGGATCGCGACCCAGCCCGATCTCGAACTCATTGGCGTGCATGCCTATTCGCCGGAGAAGGTCGGCACGGACACCGGGGAGTTCGCCGGCGTGGGCACCAACGGGGTGAAGTTCACCGGCACCATCGAGGAGATCATCGCCGCCAAGCCGGACGTGCTGACCTTCCACGGCGTGTTCCCCGACGAGGACCTCTACTTACACGTGCTCGAGGCGGGCATCGATATCGTCACCACCGCGGACTGGATCACCGGCTGGCATCGCGACACCAATCACCCGCATCCGTCGGGCAAACCGGTGAGCAAGCTGCTGGCCGAGGCCTGTGAGAAGGGCGGTGCCACGTTCTACGGCACCGGAATGAACCCGGGGCTCAATCAGATTCTGGGCGTGGTGTGTTCGGCCGACGTCGCCGACATCGAGAACATCACCACCATCGAGTCCGTCGACGTGTCGTGCCACCACTCCAAGGACACCTGGATCGAGGTGGGCTACGGCCAGCCGGTCGACGATCCCGACATCCCGTCGAAGCTCGAGAAGTACACCCGCGTCTTCGCCGACAGCGTGTACATGATGGCCGACTGCTTCGACCTGACACTCGACGAGGTCAGGTTCAGCTACGAGCTGGGCGCCTGCACCAAGGACGTCGACCTGGGCTGGTACACGCTGCCCAAGGGCTCGCTGGGCGGCAACTACATCAAGTACCAGGGCATGGTCGACGGCGTGCCGCGGGTCGAGACGCACCTGGAATGGCAGATGACCCCGCACACCGACCCCAGCTGGAACATCAAGGGCTGCTACATCACCCAGATCAAGGGTGATCCGTGCATTTACAACAAGCACATGATCTTTCCCAAGCCCGGCGTGGACCTGTCCAACCCGGACAGCTTCGCCTCGATCGGCATGACCGTGACCGGCATGCCCGCCCTCGCCGCGATCAAGTCGGTGATCGCGGCGCCGCCGGGGCTGATCACCAGCGCCGACCTGCCGCTGCGCGGCTTCGCCGGGCGGTTCAAAAAGTAGGCGAGGCGTCGCACCGCCGCCAGCCACGCGTTTCTCGTGGCAGCGCCGCGGGTAACCACCCGTGGTGCGCGCGGGATTTGTAGGTGCGGCAGCCGCGGCCGCGGCGGTCATTGCCACATGCTCGTGTCCCTCCGGTTCGGCCGACCCCGCGTCCGAGAGCCCACCGTTCCCGACCGGTCAGATGGGCGTGCCCGTGCATGCGCGGGCGGCCGGCGGCGCGACCGCCGACATCACTATCGACAGTGCAACGTGGTTACCGCCGGGGTGCGCCTCGCATTTTGCGAGTCCGACGCCTGGCTCCGCATGCAACGTCGTGGAAATGACGATCACCGCGACGTCTCACTACTTCTTCCAGTTCGACCAGCGCTATATGTTCGCCGGATACGGCGGCGGCAACGACGCCCCCCAGCCGGCGACGATGGCGGTCGACTACCAGAGACTGAACAAGATGCCCCCGCTGGAATCGGGTGGCCTTCACGACGGGCAGACCGCACATGGATTCGTCGGTTTCGCTATGCCGACGGGAGGCGAGCTGTACATCACGATCAACGATCCCTCGCAACCCGCTCCCTACACCGAAGCGGCCTGGATCGTCCACACCTGATCGGCGCGAGAAACCCACGTTCGAGCTGTCATTGAGATAACCCCTCGACGCACGCCGCGGCGCAGAAGGGACTCGGTCTAGGGTGAAGGCCATGCGAGTGGGAGTGCTGGGAGCCAAGGGAAAAGTCGGATCGACGATGGTGGCCGCCGTGCAGGCCGCCGAGGATCTGACGCTGTCCGCCGAGGTGGATGCCGGTGACCCGCTGAGCCTGCTGACCGACGGCGGCACCGAGGCGGTCATCGACTTCACCCACCCCGACGTGGTGATGGGCAACCTGGAGTTCCTCATCGGCAACGGGATTCACGCCGTCGTCGGCACCACCGGCTTCACCGCCGAGCGTCTTGAGCAGGTGCGGGCCTGGCTCGCCGAGAACCCGCAAACCTCGGTGCTGATCGCGCCGAACTTCGCCATCGGGGCGGTGCTGTCGATGCACTTCGCCAGGCAGGCGGCGCCCTTCTTCGACTCGGCCGAGGTGATCGAGCTGCATCACCCGCACAAGGCCGACGCACCGTCGGGCACCGCCACGCGCACCGCCAAACTGATCGCCGAGTCACGAAAAGGCTTGCCGCCCAACCCCGACGCCACCAGCACCAGCCTGCCGGGCGCGCGGGGCGCCGACGTGGACGGCATCCCGGTGCACTCGGTGCGCCTGGCCGGGCTGGTCGCGCACCAGGAGATCCTGTTCGGCACCGAGGGGGAGACGCTGAGCATCCGCCACGACAGCCTCGACCGGACCTCGTTCGTGCCGGGCGTGCTGCTGGCGGTGCGGCGCATCACCGAACACCCCGGACTGACGGTGGGCCTGGAGCCCCTGCTCAACCTGCAATGACCAAAGCGCTGCGCACCCAACTGCTCGTCGCCTTCATGTGCGTCGCGCTGTTGGTGTACTTCGCGCTGCTGGGACGGGTGGCCGTCGCCATGATCGCCTCCGGGCGGGCCGCCGCCGTCGGTCTCGGGCTGGCGGTGTTGGTCATGCCCGTCATCGGCCTGTGGGCGATGGTCGCGACCCTGCGCGCGGGGTTCGCGCATCAGCGGCTCGCGCGCCTGATCGCCGCCGACGGAATGGAACTGGACACCAGCGACCTGCCGCGCCGGCCGTCGGGCCGCATCCAGCGCGACGCGGCCGACGCGCTGTTCGCCACGGTGCGCACCGAAGTGGAAGACCACCCCGACGACTGGCGGCGCTGGTACCGGCTGGCCCGCGCCTACGACTACGCCGGGGATCGACGCCGCGCCCGCGAAGCCATGAAGACGGCCGTGAACCTGCAGGGCGACCATGAGTAAGACGCTGCTGATCGTGCACCACACGCCGTCGCCGCACACGCACGAGATGTTCGAGGCGGTCGTCTCCGGCGCGACCGACCCCGAGATCGAGGGTGTGGAGGTGCTGCGCCGCCCGGCGTTGACGGTGTCGCCGGCCGAGATGCTGGCCGCCGACGGCTACCTGCTGGGCACCCCGGCCAATCTCGGCTACATCTCGGGCGCCCTCAAGCACGCGTTCGACTGCTCCTACTACCAGCTGCTCGACTCCACCCGCGGGCGACCATTCGGGCTGTACCTGCACGGCAACGAGGGCACCGAGGGCGCCGAGCGCGCGGTCGACACCATCACGACCGGGCTGGGTTGGTCCAAAGCCGCTGAGACGGTGGTGGTTTCGGGCAAGCCCGGCAAGGAGCAGCTGCAGGCGTGCTGGGAACTCGGGGCGACGGTCGCCGCCCAGTTGATGGATTACGCGTAGGTCGGCTTGAACGCGTCGGCCGGTTGGGCCAGGGCCAGCGCCGAGCTGGTGCCGAGCGGGCCGTGCCGGTCGAACAGGGTGGCCGCCCCGGTGGCGACCCCGGCCGTGCCGTAGTGACTCTGGGCGGCCAACCCCAGGAATTCGCCGTCGGGCAACCGGCTAGCGGTGACGGTGTAGTCGGCGTTGATGTAGCGCAATCCGCCGGTGCCCCAATGGGTGAGCGAACTCGTGATGTCACCGACGAACGCCAGCCGGGTGAACGGGGTCAGCGGGTGGCCCTGCACCATCGGCCGAAAGATCCTGGCCCACGCGAACTTCTGCGAGTCGGACTGCTCCCACTCGCCGGCGGCGATGCCCGGGCTGCCGTCGCGGGTGGCCCCATACCCCCAGATGAGGAACGGCATGGCCTCCGGGAAGCCGTCGGAGGATGTCGGCAGCGGCGGCATCTCGACCGGGAAGGACCACACCCGGCCGTCCGGATGATCGCCGCGACGGAGGAACAGCGCACTGGCCCGCGCGACGACCGTGCCGTTTTGTACCAGCTCGCCGTCGACCAGCTTGATGCGCCGACCCTCCCGCAGGACCGATGTCCGGATCTGCACCGGCGACATCAGCGCCGGGCGCAACAGGTCGACCGTGAACCGGGCGGGCTGCAGGTCCGGATCGACGCCGGATTGCTCTATGCCCCAACCCAACAGGCCGCCCACGATCTGGCCGCCCATGGCCGCGCCCCACGGCCCTTGCGTCATCGCGCCCGGAACATAGGAGTCGCCGTCTACAGTGAAAAACGCCTCGGGCATGATGGCGGAATCGTTCGTCACCGCTATCACGATAGGACACCGGATAGTAAGGACCGGGTATGCCTCCAGTGATCGAAATCGCGCGCGACCACAATCCGTTCCCGACGGTCGGCGTGTCCCGCGGCCGCGACGGCGTCCCGCGCTACGACGAGCTGCCCGCCACCCTGCTGGACATGCTCGCCGAACACGTCGACACCCGTCCGGGCAGCGAGGCGCTGGTCGAGCTGGGCGGCGGCCGGCTGACGTACCGACAACTCTGGGACCGCGCCGCGCGGGTGGCCGGTGGGCTGCGCGCGGAAGGCATCAAGCGGGGCGACCGGGTCGCGGTGCGGTACCCCGCGGGGATGGACTGGGTGCTCGCGTTCTGGGGCGTCGTGATGGCCGGCGGCATTGCGGTGGCGGTCAATACGCGCTCCGCTCAACCGGAGGTCGACTTCGTCCTGTCCGACTCGGGCGCGGGGCTCGATCTGGCGCCGGATTCCCCGCTGCCCGAAGGGCCGCCGTACGTCAGCGAGCAACTCGGCCGCACCGACGTGGCCGCCCTGTTCTACACGTCGGGCACCACCGGCCACCCCAAAGGGGTGCCCACCACCCACGAGGCGTTCCTGACCAACACCGAGAACGCGATCCGGTGTCTGCAACAACCGCGAGACCTGGGCGAGGGAATGCGGACGCTGATCTCGGTTCCCCTGTTCCACGTGACGGGTTGCAATTCACAACTTTTGGCCGCCGCACGGCTCGGGGGAGCGTCGGTGATCATGCCCACCCTGAACCTCGACGCGTTGATCGCCGCGCTGGGCGCCGAGCGCGTGTCGGTGCTGGTGACGGTGCCGGCGATCTACTCACTGTTGTTGCGGCACAAGGGGTTTGCCGGGACCGACGTCTCGGGGATCCGGTGGGTGGGATACGGCGGGGCCCCCATCGCCCCGTCGCTGGTGCGGACGGTGAAGAACGCGTTCGGCCACGCCACCGTGTTCAACGGCTACGGCATGACCGAGACGGCATCGCTGATGACGGTGCTGCCCGACGGCGAGGCCGTCGAACACGCCGACTCGGTCGGGTACGCGGTCCCGTCGGTGGACCTCGGGCTGATCCCGTTGGGGGACGAGCCCGGCGTGGGTGAGCTGGTGACCCGCGGCGCCAACGTCACCGCCGGCTACTGGAACCGGCCCGAAGCCACGGCGACGACCTTTGCCGACGGCTGGCTGCACACCGGCGACGTGGTGCGGGTCGACGACGCGGGCAGGGTGCACCTCATCGACCGGCTCAAGGACATCATCAACCGCGGGGGCGAGAACGTCTCCAGCGTCGAGGTCGAGGCCGTGCTGCTGGGGGCGCCCCACGTCGCGGACGCCTGCGTGCTCGGGGTCGCCGACGACGTCATGGGGGAGAAGGTGGGGGCCGTGTTGTTCGGCGGTGACGACGACATCGACGTGCCGGCCGTGCTGGAGCACTGCCGCGGCCGGCTCGCCGATTTCAAAGTGCCGCAATACGTCACGGTGGTCGATACCGCGCTGCCGCGCAACGCCGGCGGCAAGCTGCTCAAGGCCAGGCTCCGCGAACAGGTGCGGTGGGGGGAGCCGCTGCGATGAGCGCGAGCCTGTTGGTCGCCAACCGCGGCGAGATCGCACTGCGGATCATCCGCACCGCAACCGAACTGGGCATGCGGACCATCGCGGTGTACGCCGGCGACGACGCGCAGAGCCCGCACGTGCACGCGGCCGACGAGGCGATCGGGTTGCCCGGCAGCGGCCCGCGGGCCTACCTGGACCAGTCCGCCGTGCTGGCGGTGGCGAAGAGCTCCGGCGCGGACCTCATCCACCCCGGATACGGATTCCTCAGCGAGAACGCCGAATTCGCCGACGCGTGCGCGGCCGGCGGCCTCACGTTCGTCGGTCCCGACCCCGGGGTGCTCGGGTTGCTCGGCCACAAGACCGCGGCCCGCGGCGCCGCGCTGGCCGCCGGGGTGCCGGTGCTTCCCGCGACCGACGGGGCGAGCAGCGTCGGGGACGTCAAGGCGTTCTTCGCGGCGCAGCAGGGCGGCATCATGCTCAAGGCCCTCGCCGGCGGCGGCGGACGGGGAATGCGCAAGGTGCACCGCGCCGATCAGATCGACGACGCCTACCAGCGCTGTGCGGCCGAGGCGCAGCTGGGTTTCGGCGAACCGGCGCTGTACGCCGAGGCGCTCCTCGACGACGCCCGCCACATCGAGGTGCAGGTCGTCGCCGCGCCGGCCGGCCACCAGACGCACGCGTTGGCGGTCGGGGATCGCGACTGCAGCATCCAGCGCCGCTACCAGAAGCTGGTCGAAATAGCCCCCGCCCAAGGGCTTTCGGATGAGCTGCGCCGGGCGCTGCATCAGGCGGCGGTGCGGCTGTGCGCGCGCGTGGGCCTGCGCGGGCTGGCCACGGTCGAATTCCTGGTCACCGGCGAGGATTTCGTCTTCCTCGAAGTCAACCCGCGAATCCAGGTGGAGCACACCGTCACCGAGGAAACCACCGGACTCGACCTGGTGGCCGTCCAGCTGGCGATCGCCGGCGGCGCGTCCTTCTACGGGCTGGGGTTGCCGGCCGGCATCGCGTCCGACGGGCTCGAAGTCATCGGCGAGCCGGCCGCCCAGCGCGGCATCGCGATTCAGCTCAGGGTCAACGCGGAGACGTTCGGGCCCGACTTCTCCGTGCTGGCGTCGGCGGGCACGCTCACGGCGTTCACCCCGCCCAGCGGGCCAGGCGTGCGGGTCGACACCTATGGCCGGCCCGGGCTGGTCGTGAGCCCCCAGTACGACTCGCTGCTGGCCAAGGTCATCGTCCATGTGCGGGGGACGTCGTGGCCGGCGGCGCTACGCAAAGCCGGCACCGCCCTGTCCGAGTTCGGCATCGAGGGCATCCACACAAACATCGGATTCCTCCGCGAGCTGCTGCGCGCGGACCGCGTCGAATCCGGTTGGGTGAGCACCGATTTCGTCGACGAGAAACTTCCCGAGCTGGCCCGCGCCGCGCAATCACACGAGCAAGAACCGCCGCCGGCGGAGGTCGAGCTCTATCCCGACGAGGACGCGCTGCGCGCGCAGCTGGCCGGCACCGTGGTCGAGGTGGCGCCCGAGGGGGCGCAGTACGCCGCCGGAAGCCAACTGGTCGTCCTGGAGGCGATGAAGATGCAGCACGTGCTCGTCGCGCCGGACGCGCTGCGGACCGTCCGGACTCTGGTGACGCCCGGGCAGGTCGTCGGCACCGGCGAGCCGCTGCTGATCTTCACCCGCACGGACGCGGGGGACGGCGGAGAATCCGCGAGGGCCGCAACCGATCTCGACCGGCCTCGCGCCGACCTCGACGAGGTGACGCGGCGCCACGCGCTCACCCTGGACGAGGGCCGTGCGGCGGCCGTCGCCAAGCGGCACCAGCAAGGCCGCCGCACCGCGCGGGAGAACATCGCCGATCTGGTCGATCCCGGCAGCTTCGTCGAATACGGCGCGTTGGCCATCGCGGCGCAGCGCAGCCGCCGTTCCGAAGAGGACCTGATCGCCAACACCCCGGCCGACGGCCTGGTCGCCGGCCTGGCGACCATCGGCGCGGAGCGGTTCGGGCGGGCCGCCGCCGAGGCCGTCGTGGTGTCCTACGACTACACCGTGCTGGCCGGCACGCAGGGCATGCGCAACCACGCCAAAACCGATCGCGCCTTCGACCTGGCCGCGCGCAAGCGACTGCCCGTGGTGCTGTTCGCCGAGGGCGGCGGGGGCCGTCCGGGCGACACCGACGTCGGCGGCGCTGCCGGGCTGGACGTGCCGACCTTCCGGATGCTGGCCGGGCTGCGCGGCGAGGTGCCGCTGGTGTCGATCGTGTCCGGCCGATGCTTTGCCGGCAACGCCGCCCTGGCCGGGGTCTGCGACGTGATCATCGCCACGCCGGACGCCAACATCGGGATGGGCGGGCCGGCGATGATCGAGGGCGGCGGGCTGGGCGTGTACCCGCCGGAGGCGATCGGGCCGATCGGTGTGCAGCGCCGCAACGGCGTGGTCGGCCTGGTCGCCCGGGACGAGGCGCACGCCGTGGCGCTGGCCAAGCAGTACCTGTCCTACTTTCAGGGCAGCCTGGGTGAGTGGGAAGCGCCCGACCCCCGGCTGGCCCGGCATGTGGTGCCTCAGAACCGGTTACGCGCCTACGACGTGCACCGGGCGATCGAGGCGATCGTCGACGTCGGATCGGTCCTTCAGCTGCGGGCAGACTACGGCGTGGGCATCGTCACCGCGCTGGTGCGCGTCGAAGGGGTGCCGTACGGGCTGATCGCCAACAGCACCCACCACCTGGGCGGCGCGATCGATGCCGAGACGGCCGACAAGGCGGGCGACTTCCTGGCCCTGTGCGAATCGTTTGGGCTGCCGGTGATTTCGCTGTGCGATACCCCCGGCTTCATGGTGGGTCCTGACGCGGAGACCCAGGCGGCGGTGCGCCGCTTCGGCCGCATGTTCGTACTCGGCGCGCGGCTGACGGTGCCGCTGGGCATGATCATCTTGCGCAAGGCATACGGGCTCGGCGCGATGGCGATGGCCGCCGGCTCCTTCCGAGCGCCCCAGTTCACCATCGCCTGGCCGACCGGCGAGATCGGCGGCATGGGATTGGAAGGCGCTGTGCGCCTTGGCTACAGCAAGGAGCTGGCCGCGGTCTACGATCCCGCCGAACGGCAGAGTCTCTTCGATCGCCTCGTGGCTGCCGCCTACGAGCACGGCAAAGCGTTGCGGGCGGCCACCACGTTCGAGCTGGACGACGTGATAGACCCGTCAGCCTCCCGGGCCTGGATCACCAGGCTCTCGGGAGGCTGACCGGGTTTGAGCGACTATCCGTGACCGGAGCCGCAGCCGACGCCGGGCAGGCAGCCGGTGCCGCCGGGCACTCCGCCGGGCCCGGCGAACTGGCCGCCGGAGCCGCAGCCCACACCCGGGACGCAGCCCTGACCACCGGGTCCGCCGCCGGGACCGTTGAACTGGCCTCCCGAGCCGCAGTTTCCGTTGGCGTCGCAGCCGCCGCCGCCCGGGTCCTGCTTGAACGTGATGTGGGTCGGCGCGGGTCCGGCGACGGAAACGTCAGCGACGGCCGCGGGCGCTGCGGCGATAGCCGCTGCGACAGCCCCGGCGACGACCAGCGGTTTCATGAGTGTCAATTTCGATAGCATGCGCCTGGCATACCACCTCAACACATGTCCAAAACATCGCGAATAAGATTCGGTGGCAAACGACGGAAGGCCAACGACATGACCTCACAAGATCTGACCGGCCGTACCGCAATCATCACCGGCGCGTCACGCGGAATTGGCCTGTCGATCGCTCAACAGCTCGCGGCAGCGGGCGCCAACGTGGTGCTGACCGCGCGCAAGCAGGAGGCGGCCGACGAGGCCGCCGCGCAGGTCGGCGAGCGGGCCGTCGGCGTCGGGGCGCACGCGGTCGACGAGGAGGCCGCCCGGCGCTGCGTGGACATGACCCTCGAGCGCTTCGGCACCCTCGACATCCTGGTCAACAACGCCGGGACCAACCCCGCGTACGGCGCGCTGATCGACCAGGATCATGCCCGTTTCACCAAGATCTTCGACGTCAACCTGTGGGCTCCGCTGCTGTGGACCTCGCTCGCCGTCAAGTCGTGGATGGGTGAGCACGGCGGATCGATCGTCAACACGGCCTCCATCGGCGGCATGCACCAGTCGCCGGCGATGGGCATGTACAACGCCACCAAGGCGGCGCTGATCCACGTCACCAAGCAACTGGCGCTGGAACTTTCGCCGCGCGTGCGGGTCAACGCGATCTGCCCCGGGGTGGTGCGCACCCGGCTGGCCGAGGCGCTGTGGAAGGACCACGAGGATCCGCTGGCGTCGTCGATCGCGCTCGGGCGCATCGGCGAACCGATCGACGTGGCCGCGGCGGTCGCCTTCCTGGTTTCCGACGCGGCGAGCTGGATCACCGGCGAAACCATGGTCATCGACGGCGGTCTGCTGCTGGGCGCCGCGCAGGGATTCCGCTCCGCCCCCGGCGGCGGTCAATGAACGCCTTCGACGCGGCCGAGCTGGACGCGCGGGTGCAGGCACTGCTCGACGAGCATGATCCGAAGGACGGCGACGCGCGGGAATTCCTTGGCGCGCAATACGATGCGGGACTGGCCTGGGTGCACCTGCCGCGGGGCTTCGGCGGGCTGGATCTGCCGCGCACCGCTCAGGAGCGCGTCGACGCCCGGCTGGCCGCCGCCGGGGCGCCGGTGGGCGGCACCCCCAAGAACTACATCGGCATGGGCATGGCCGCGCCGACCATCGCGGAGTTCGGCACCGACGAACAGAAGCGAAAGTTCTTGCGCCCGTTGTTCACCGGTGAGCAGATCTACTGCCAGCTGTTCAGCGAGCCGGGTGCCGGATCCGACCTCGCCGGGGTGTCGACCCGCGCGGTCCGCGACGGCGACGAGTGGATTGTCAACGGGCAGAAGGTGTGGACGTCGCAGGCGCAGCACGCGCACATGGCCATCCTGGTCGCCCGCACCGATCCGGCCGTGCCCAAACACGCCGGCCTGACCTACTTTCTCTGCGACATGACGCAGCCCGGCGTCGAGATCCGGCCGCTGCGCCAGATCACCGGCGAGGCCGAGTTCAATGAGGTCTTCCTCACCGACGTCCGGGTGCCCGACGCGAACCGGCTGGGCCCGGAGGGTGGGGGCTGGCGGGTCGCGACCACCACGCTGAACAACGAACGGGTCGCCATCGGTTCCCGCGCCGGCGCGCCGCGCGAGGGCGGCCACATCGGCAAGGTCGCCGACGCCTGGCGCGCCGAGCCGGCCCTGCGCGACCCCGCCATGCACGATCAGCTGATGCGGTTGTGGGTGGAGGCGGAGGTCTTCCGGCTCGCCGGTGAACGGCTGCGGCAGCAGGCCGCCACCGGTCAGCCGGGGCCCGAGGGGGCCGGCATGAAGGTGGCGTTCGCCAAGCTGGCGCAAGCGATTTCGGGCTTCGAGATCGAGCTGCACGGCGAATCCGGCCTGTATTACGACGACTGGACCATGCGCCGGCCCGAGACGGTCGACCTGGTCGGCCGCGGGCCCGGCTACCGCTACCTGCGGGCGCGCGGCAACTCGATCGAGGGCGGCACGTCGGAAATCCTGCGCAACACCATCTCCGAGCGGATCCTCGGCCTGCCGGGTGAACACCGCGTCGACAAGGACGCCGCGTGGAAGGACCTGCCCCGATGAGCCCCCTTGCCGTGCTGACCAGGGACCTGCTCTATTCGGACACCGAAGAGGCGCTGCGGGCCGGCGTCCGTCAGCTCTTCGCCGAGCGTTGCCCGCCCGAATCGGTGGCCGGCGTGTATGACGCCCAACCCCAAGACTTCTCGGGCGTGTGGCGGACGCTGGCCACCGAATTGGGCGTGGCCGGCCTGCTCGTTCCCGAGTCGCTCGGCGGGGCCGGCGCAAGCGCCCGCGAGGCTGCGGTGGTCATGGAGGAGATCGGCCGGGCCGTTGCGCCGGTGCCGTTCTTGTCCAGCGCGGTCCTCGCCACGGTGGCACTGCTGCGCGCCGGGGACACGCGGACCGTCTCGGCGCTGGCCCAGGGCGAGCTGACGGCGGCGTTGGTGGTGCCGCTGACCACCGCGCCGGGCGACCCGGTCGCCGGGGTCAGCGGCGGACCCCGCGGACTCAGCGGATCGGTCACCGCCGTGGCCGGCGCCGGCGAGGCCGACGTGCTGGTGGTGCCCGTCACCGGTCCGGACGGGCTCGAGCTGCACACCGTCGACCGCGCCGCGGCGGGCGTGCAGGTGTCGCCGCTGCTCGCGCTGGACATGACCAGACCCCTTGCCGCCGTGACGTTTTCGGGCGCGCCCTCCTCGAAGGTCGGCGCGGGCGACGGGCCGGTGGCCGATGCTGTCCTCACCGGGGCGGCTTTGCTCGCGTCCGAGCAACTCGGAGTCGCCCAATGGTGTTTCGACACCACGCTGGACTACGCCCGGCAGCGCCGGCAGTTCGGCCGCACGATCGGCTCCTACCAGGCGATCAAGCACCGGCTGGCCGACCTGTGGTTCGACGTCGGCGCCGCCGCGGCCGCGGCCCGCTACGCGGCCGACACCTGCGCCCGGGCCGACGACGACGCGGCCGCGGCGGCCGCCATCGCCCAGGCCTACTGCAGCGATATCGCCGTGCACGCCGCCGAGGAATGCATCCAGCTGCACGGCGGCATCGGGATGACCTGGGAGTATCCCGCGCACCTCTACCTCAAGCGGGCCAAGAGCGACCAGCTGGCGTTCGGCACCGGCTACCGCCACCGCGCCCGGCTGGCCGAGTTGGTGAACCTGCCGCCGACCTGACGGCCCCGCGCGACCGTCAGCGCGGGAACGCCGCGGCGAACACCTCCGTCATCGCGTGCCAGTGCCGCTCGGCGGCCGCGGGGTCATACGGCGCGTTGTCCGGGACGGCGAATCCGTGGCCCGCCGAATACCACTCGATGGTGTGCTCGACGCCGGCCGCCGTCAGCGCCTTGTCGAGCTGTTCGGCGTGATCGGCGGTGAACGACGCGTCGTTCTGGGCGCCGCCCACGTACACCGTCGCGCTCATCCGGTCGGCCAGCAGGTGCGGGCTGTCGTCGGTGTCGGTCACCAGGCCGCCCCCGTGGAACGACGCCGCCGCGGCCACCCGGTCGGGCACCCGGCCGGCGACGATCAGCGACGTCCGCCCGCCCATGCAATAGCCGCACACGCCGAAGCGCTCGCCGGACACCTCGGGGCGCGCCGCCAGGTAGTCGAAGAACGCGGTGGCGTCGGCGGCCATCCGGTCCGGGGTGACGCTGCCGATCATCGAAAACAGGCGCCCCCGTTCTGACTGGTCGTTGAAGACGGTCGCCATGTCGAACGGCGCCCAGTCGGCGGTGCGGTAGTAGACGTCCGGGAGCAGCACGGCATAGCCGAATCCGGCCAGCTTGGCGGCCATCTCCTCGAACGTGCCCCGCACGCCGCCGGCGTCGGGATACATGACCACACCGGGCCACGGGACTTGGGATTCCGGACCGTCGGGCGTGAACAGGTGCACCGGGCAGGTGCCATCGGGGGTGGTGACGACGTCGGTGATATTCGGCATGGCACCCGTTCTACTCCGCTTGCCTAGACGCCCAAACATCGGCGTCGACCCGCCGCGCCCGGCTTCGCCGCGCTTGCGATCGCCGCTAAGCTGACCGCGTGCCAATCCCGACGCCCTACGAGGACCTGCTCCGACTGGTGCTCGACGAGGGAACGGCCAAATCCGACCGCACCGGCACCGGGACCCGAAGCCTGTTCGGCCGGCAGCTGCGCTATGACCTGTCGGCCGGTTTCCCGCTGCTCACCACCAAAAAGGTGCACCTCAAGTCGGTGGTGTATGAGTTGCTGTGGTTCCTGCGCGGCGATTCCAACGTCGCCTGGCTGCACGAGCACGGGGTCACCATCTGGGACGAATGGGCAAGTGACACAGGCGATCTCGGGCCGATCTACGGCGTACAGTGGCGGTCCTGGCCGACGCCGACGGGTGAGCACGTCGACCAGATCAGCGCCGCCCTGGATTTGCTGCGCACCGACCCCAACTCGCGGCGCATCATCGTGTCCGCCTGGAACGTCGGCGAGATCCCCCAGATGGCGCTGCCGCCGTGTCACGCCTTCTTCCAGTTCTACGTGGCCGACGGCCGGCTGAGCTGCCAGCTTTACCAGCGCAGCGCCGACCTGTTCCTCGGCGTGCCGTTCAATATCGCCAGCTACGCGCTGCTGACGCACATGATGGCCGCCCAGTCCGGCCTGTCGGTCGGCGAGTTCGTGTGGACGGGCGGGGACTGCCACATCTACGACAACCACGTCGAGCAGGTGCGGCTGCAACTGAGCCGCGAGCCGCGGCCCTACCCGGAACTCGTTCTGGGCGAACGTGATTCGATTTTCGACTACACCTACGACGACGTCGTCGTGCGCAACTACGATCCGCACCCGGCCATCAAAGCCCCCGTCGCGGTATGACACGCTCTGCCGCCCGCGCCCGCGACGATGCAGAGCGAAGCGATGAGGAGCGGCGCTCTACCACAGTGGGCCTGGTGTGGGCCCAGTCGACCTCCGGCGTCATCGGGCGCGGTGGCGGCATCCCCTGGAACGTGCCGGAAGACCTCGCCCGGTTCAAAGAGGTGACGATCGGGCACACCGTGGTGATGGGCCGGCGGACCTGGGACTCGTTGCCGGCCAAGGTGCGGCCGCTGCCCGGCCGGCGCAACGTCGTGCTGTCCCGCGAGGACGGCTTCGCCGCCGACGGGGCGCAGGTGGTCGGCTCGCTGGACGCGGCCTTCGCCGGGGCCGAGGGGGAGCCCGCGGTCTGGGTGATCGGCGGCGGGCAGGTGTATCTGGCCGCGTTGCCGTACGCCACCCGGTGCGAGGTCACCGAGATCGAGCTCGACCTGCGCCGCGACGACGACGACGCGCTGGCGCCCGCCCTGGACGACACCTGGGTGGGCGAGACGGGGGAGTGGCAGGCCAGCCGGTCCGGGCTGCGGTATCGCTTCCACAGCTACCGTCGCTGAGCCTGCGCAGCCGCTCGCGCCCGGCCCCGACCTGACATACTCGGACTCGGGGTCGGTCGCAGGGTCTACCAGGAGTTTGGTGAGAAGGGGGAATTGGCAGTGATAACCGAACCCGTGAAGACGTTCTCGCGAAAGTTCATGGGCTACGACGCGTCCGCCGTCGATGCCCACATCGAAATGTTGACCACCAAGCAGCAGCTGCTGCTTGACGATGTCGAAAGCCTGCGGGCCCGGCTGCAGGAATCCGGCGAGCAAACCGCCGCGCTGCGCAAGGAGGTCGCCGCCCTCACCGACACGTCACCCTCGCCGCACGCAATGCAGAAGCGGATGGCGAAAATGCTGCAGCGCGCGGTCGACGAGGTCGCCGAGATGCAGGCCGAGGCGCGCGCCGAGGCGGACGCGCTGATCGCGGCGGCCGAGGCCGAGGCCGAAGCCGCCGAACGCAAGCGCGACGAGGTGCTCGCCGACATGGCCGCCCAGCAAAAGGCGCTGGAAGCCGAGTACGAACAGACCAAGGAGAAGCTCGACGCCGAACTGGCCGAGATGCGCGCCGAAACCCAGGCGGCGATCGACGAGGCGCGGCGAAACGCCGAGCTGGAGTGCGAGCGGCTCCTCGGTGACGCCAAGCAGGGGGCCGATCACTACCGTGACAAGGCACGGCGCGCGGTCGATGAGGCGACCGCGCAGCGGATCGAGATCCTCGAGCAGCTGATGGGCGTCTACCGCGACCTCGACGGCGTTCCGGCCGCACTCGAGGCGGCCTACCAAGAACAGAAGAACCCGTCCGAGGACGGCGCCCTGGCTCCGGTGGACGGCAAGGTCCGCGCGAGCTGAGCTCGCGCCAGCCCGCGCCGACGGGCCCCGACGGCGGGGTATTCTCGGCGCCGTGTCGACCCGCAGGCTCTCCGCCGCTCAAGCCCGGCGGATAGCCGTTGCGGCCCAAGGATTTACCGAGCCCCGGCCCGGCGGCGAGATCACCCGGGCGCACCTGAAACGGCTGATCTCCCGAATCCAAGTGCTGCAACTGGATTCGGTCTCGGTGGCGGTGCGCGCCCATTACGCCCCGGTGTTCAGCCGGCTCGGCCCCTACGACCGTGACGTGCTCGACCGCGCGGCCTGGGGCCCGCGTTCGTCGCGGCTGCTGGCCGAGTACTGGGCGCACGAGGCCGCGCTGATGGCCGTCGAGGACTGGCCGCTGCTGCGCTGGCGGATGCGCCAGTACCGCCACGGCCGGTGGGGGACCCACATCGTCAAGGCCAATCCGCGGCTGGCCGAGAAGGTGGTCGCCGCCGTCGCCGAGCTCGGGCCCAGCACGGCCGGCCAGATCGAGGCGCATCTGGCCGCCGGGCCGCGCGGGCCACGCGGAAGCTGGTGGGGCAGCCGCAGCGACACCAAATGGGTGGCCGAGGCGCTGTTTTCGGCCGGGGTGCTCACCACGGCCACCCGGGTGGGCTTCGCCCGCCATTACGACCTGGTGGAACGGGTGCTGCCGGCCGCGGTGCTGGCCCGCGAGGTCGACGACGACGAGGCGCTCCGCGAACTGACGCTGCGAGCGGCCACCGCGCTGGGGGTGGGCACCGAGGCCGACATCCGCGACTATTTCCGGCTGTCCGCCGCGCAGGTCAAGCCCGCGATCGCCCAGTTACTGGCCGCCGGTGACATCGAGCGGGTCGACGTCGACGGCTGGTCCGCCCCCGCCTACCTGCGTGCGGGCCGGACGGTACCGCGCGCCGACCGCGGCACCGCGCTGCTGTGCCCGTTCGACCCGCTGATCTTCTTTCGGCCCCGGGTCGAGCGGCTCTTCGAATTCCATTACCGCATAGAGATTTACACGCCCGCGGCCAAACGGCAGTACGGCTATTACGTGTGGCCGCTGCTGATGGACGGGCGGTTGGTGGCGCGGGTCGACCTCAAGGCCGACCGGCCCGCCGACTCGCTGCGTGTCGTCGGCGCGTTCGCCGAGCCCGACGCCCCCAAAGCCCGCGTGGCCGCCGCGCTGGCCGGCGAGCTTCGGTCCATGGCGTCCTGGCTGGGCCTGGGCGGGTTCAGCGTCTCCGGGCGGGGAGACCTGGCCGCCGACCTGCGGGCGATCAGCTGATGTCCGGCCTGCGACACCGGTCCGCCCGGCACGCCTTAAGGTGGGCGCCGTGGCCGAGATCGCGCCGCTGCGCGTGCAACTGATCGCCAAGACCGAGTTCCTGGCGCCCCCGGACGTCCCGTGGAGCACCGACGCCGACGGCGGCCCCGCGCTGGTCGAGTTCGCCGGCCGGGCCTGCTACCAGAGCTGGTCGAAACCCAACCCCAAGACCGCGACCAATGCGGGCTACATCAAGCACATCATCGACGTCGGACATTTTTCGGTGCTCGAGCACGCGAGCGTGTCGTTCTACATCACCGGCCTGTCGCGCTCGTGCACCCACGAGCTGATCCGGCACCGGCACTTCTCCTACTCGCAACTGTCGCAGCGCTACGTCCCCGAGACGGACTCGCACGTCGTCGTGCCGCCCGGCATGGAAGACGACCCCGAACTGCGGCAGATCCTGGCCGCGGCCGCCGACGCCAGCCGCGCCACCTACACCGAGTTGCTGGCCAAGCTGGAGGCGAAGTTCGCCGACCAGCCCAACGCCGTCTTGCGGCGCAAGCAGGCGCGTCAGGCCGCCCGCGCGGTGCTGCCCAACGCCACCGAAACCCGCATCGTCGTCACCGGCAACTACCGGGCGTGGCGCCACTTCATCGCCATGCGCGCCAGCGAGCACGCCGACGTGGAGATCCGGCGGCTTGCCATCGAATGCCTGCGTCAACTGGCGGGCGCGGCGCCGGCGGTGTTCGCCGACTTCGAGATCTCCGCCCTGGCCGACGGGACCGAGGTCGCGACCAGCCCGTTGGCGACCGAAGCCTGACCGACCATCGGGGACGCTTCAAAGACGCCGTCGTCGCTGCTAGGCGGGCGCTTATCGGCCACCCGCCCGGGTGTGACTCCTGCGGCGGCTGAGCCGGCGTGCGTCGCGGCAACGCGCGCTCGTGCGGGTGCGAAATTGCTTGCCGGCGCCAGGTAACCTGAACACCGTGAGCACGGCCGGATTCGACGCCCCAGCGCGGTTGGGAACCGTGCTGACCGCGATGGTCACACCGTTTCGCCCGGACGGCTCCCTTGACACCGCCACCGCCGCCCACCTGGCCAACCACCTGATCGACGCGGGGTGTGACGGGCTGGTGGTCTCCGGCACCACCGGCGAATCGCCGACCACCACCGACGACGAGAAGCGGGAGCTGCTGCGCGTCGTGCTGGAGGCGGTGGGCGACCGCGCCCGCGTCATCGCCGGCGCGGGCACCTACGACACCGCGCACAGCGTCCGGCTGGCCAAGGCCTGCGCGGCCGAAGGCGCGCACGGGCTGCTGGTGGTCACGCCGTACTACTCGAAACCGCCCCAGAGCGGGCTGATCGCGCATTTCACCACCGTCGCCGACGCGACCGAATTGCCGGTGGTGCTCTACGACATCCCGCCCCGGTCGGTGATCCCGATCCAGCCCGAGACCATCCGCGCACTCTCGGCGCACCCGAACATCGTCGGGATCAAGGACGCCAAGGCCGACCTGCACAGCGGCGGCCAGATCATCACCGAGACCGGCCTGGCCTACTACTCCGGCGACGACGCGCTGAACCTGCCGTGGCTGGCCATGGGCGCCACCGGCTTCATCAGCGTGATCTCCCACGTGGCGGCCAATCAACTTCGGGAAATGTTGTCCGCCTTCAACTCCGGGGATATCGCCACCGCCCGCAAGATCAACTCCACCGTCGCCCCGCTGTGCGACGCGATGGCGCGCCTGGGCGGCGTGACCTTGTCCAAGGCCGGCCTGCGCCTGCAGGGCATCGACGTCGGCGATCCCCGGCTGCCCCAAATGCCCGCTACGCCAGAGCAAATCGACGCCTTGGCCGCCGATATGCGCGCGGCGTCGGTGCTCAGGTGACCCAAGGAGCGTCCGAGAAGTGGATGTAGACCTCGCCCCGCCAGGCCCATTGGCCACTGGAGGGTTGCGGGTCACCGCGCTGGGCGGCATCAGCGAAATCGGCCGCAACATGACGGTTTTCGAACACCTGGGCCGGCTGTTGATCATCGACTGCGGGGTGATGTTCCCCACCCACGACGAGCCCGGGGTCGACCTGATCCTCCCGGATCTGCGCCATATCGAGGACCGGCTCGACGACATCGAGGCGCTGGTGCTCACCCACGCCCACGAGGACCACATCGGCGGCATTCCGTTCCTGCTCAAGCTGCGCCCCGACATCCCGGTCGTCGGTTCGAGATTCACCCTCGCGCTGGTCGCCGCGAAGTGCCGTGAGCACCGCCTCAAGCCGGTGTTCGTCGAGGTGGCCGAGGGCCAGAAGAGCACCCACGGCGTGTTCGAATGCCAATACTTCGCCGTCAACCACTCCATCCCCGACGCGCTGGCGATCGCCGTGCACACCGGCGCGGGAACGGTTCTGCACACCGGCGACATCAAGCTCGACCAGCTTCCGCTGGACGGCCGGCCGACCGACCTGCCCGGCATGTCCCGCCTCGGTGACGCCGGGGTGGACCTATTCCTGTGCGATTCGACCAACGCCGAGCACCCCGGCGTCGGGCCGTCGGAAAGCGAGGTCGGTCCGACGCTGCACCGCCTGATCCGCGGCGCCGAGGGCCGCGTCATCGTCGCGTGCTTCGCCTCCAACGTGGACCGGGTCCAGCAAATCATCGACGCCGCAGTGGCATTGGGCCGCCGGGTATCGTTCGTCGGCCGCTCCATGGTGCGCAACATGGGCATCGCCCGCGAGCTCGGCTTTTTGCGGGTGGCCGATTCCGACGTGATCGACATCGGCGCCGCCGAGATGATGCCGCCCGAGCGGGTCGTGCTGATCACCACCGGCACCCAGGGCGAGCCGATGTCGGCGCTGTCGCGCATGTCGCGCGGCGAGCACCGCAGCATCACGCTGACCGCGGGTGACCTCGTGGTGCTGGCGTCGTCGCTGATCCCGGGCAACGAGGAGGCCGTCTACGGCGTCATCGACGAGCTCGCCAAGATCGGGGCCCGCGTCGTCACCAACGCCCAAGCGCGCGTTCACGTTTCGGGCCACGCCTACGCCGGCGAACTGTTGTTCCTGTACAACGGGATCCGGCCACGCCACGTCATGCCCGTGCACGGGACGTGGCGGATGCTGCGCGCCAACTCCAAGCTGGCGGCCCGCACCGGCGTGCCGGAGGAGTCGATCCTGCTCGCCGAGAACGGGGTCAGCGTCGACCTGGTCGCCGGCAAGGCCGCGATCGCCGGGGCGGTGCCCGTCGGCAAGATGTTCGTCGACGGCCTGATCAACGGCGACGTCGGCGACATCACGCTGGGCGAAAGGCTCATCCTCTCATCGGGTTTCGTGGCGGTGACCGTTGTGGTCGCCCGCGGCACCGGACGTCCGGTGGTCCCACCGCAGCTGCATTCGCGCGGCTTCTCCGAGGACCCCAAGGCGCTCGAGCCCGCCGTGCGCAGGGTCGAGGCGGAGCTGGAAGCGCTGGCGGCCGAGAACATCACCGACCCGAGCCGCATCGCCCAGGGCGTCCGGCGCACCGTCGGCAAGTGGGTGGGCGAAACCTACCGCCGCCAGCCGATGATCGTGCCGACCGTCATCGAGGTCTGACCAGTTAGGTCTTCTCCGCGTAGGCCGACCACTCCAGTTGCGACGCCTTGAGTTTGCGACCCGTCGGTGCGACGTAGCGCTCGGCGAGCTCGTCGGGGCCGGCCTGCTCCACCAGCCGCCACCCGTACTCGCCGACGAACGCGGCGGCGTCGTCGGGTTGCAGGCCGAAATGCCACAGCTGCCGGCGCTGGCGGACGTTGCGGTACAGCGTGCGGGTGCCATACCGATTCGTGCCGTCGATGAAATCCCTACGGACGTAGGTGAACACCAAACGGCTGCCGGGTGCGGCCGCGCGCAGCCCCTCCAGCGTGCGGCGAACCGTGGCCTCGGTCAGGTATTGGGTGACGCCCTCGCAGATGAAGAAGACCCGGTAGTCGGTGCGATAACCGTGCTCGGCCAGCGCGGTGAGCAGGTCGTCGTGCTCGAGGTTCAGCGCCACCAGCCGAACCGACAGCGGCGGCTCACCCAGCACCCGGCGGACCGTCTTGAACTTGCGGGCGATGTTGACCGGCAGGTCGACCTCGAACACCGGGATGCGGACCCGACGCGTCAGCAGATAGGCGCGGGTGTCCAGCCCCGCCCCCAGGATGACTACGGCGTCGATGTCGTCGAGCGACTCGGTGAGCTTGTCGGCGATAAAACGCTTGCGGCAGGCCAGGTTCGCCCACAATCCGGGGCCGGTGAACTCCGAGCCGCGGATCATCAGGCGACGAACCGGCGCGAACCGCGTCGCGCCGACCAGCCACCGCAGCGGGGTGGGCAAGAACAGCTCGGCGAAATCGTCGTCCACCAGGCGGCGCCCGGGCGGCTCGTTCTGCTCGACGGCGGCCAACACCATGGGGCCGAACGCCGTCTGCGCTACCGGATTTCGAGCCATGGCCGCTACTTGTTCAGGAAGCCCGCGTCGACCGGCAACGTGACCCCCGTGATGTAGCGGGCCTGATCCGACACCAGCCAGGCCACCGCGTTGGCGACGTCCTCGACGTCCAGCACCTCCACCGGCATGGCGTTGCCCATGGCGCCGGGCGTGTCGGTCGCGGCGGCCATCTTGGCCAGCCACTCGCGAGTGAACTCGTTGTTGATCATCGGCGTCTCGACACCGGACGGATGAATGGAGTTGACCCGGATCATCTGCCCGGCAAGCAGATTCGCGTAAACCCGCATCAACCCGACGACCCCGTGCTTGGCGGCGGCGTAGCCCACCGAACCGGCGTCCGGGCTGCCGACGCCGGCCAGCCCGGCGCTCGAGCTGATCAGCACGATCGATCCGCCGGTGCCCTGCTTGACCATCGTGGGTATCGCGGCCTTGATCGTGTGGTACACGCCGGTGAGGTTGACGTCGATGACGTCGTGCCAGCCGTCGTCACCGGACTGCATGGGAGCGATCCCCGCGTTGGCCACCACGATGTCAAGGCGGCCGAACACGTCGAGCCCCGCTTGCAGTGCCGCCGACAGGGATTCGCGGTCGCGGACGTCGCCACGGGAGGCCACGATGCGCGCGCCGGTGTCCTCCACGAGCTTCACGGTGGCCGCCAGGTCCTCCGGCGTGGCCAGCGAGTAGGGGACGCTGGCGATCTGGTCGCACAGATCGACGGCGATGATGTCGGCGCCGTCGGCAGCCAGTCGCACGGCGTGTGCGCGCCCCTGGCCGCGCGCCGCGCCGGTGATGAACGCGACCTTGCCTTTGAGCGGGCCTTCCGACGAGGGGGCCATCAGGGGCGCAACTGTCCTTTGGCCGGGTCGCCCGCCGAGATCGTCTGCAACATCTTGATGTCGGGGGCGCCGTCGAGGTGTTCGCCGGCCGCGCTGAACATCTTGCCGATCGCCGGGGCGGTGCTGTGCGCCTTGAGCGCCTCCTCGTCGGCCCACTGCTCGATGAAGACGAAGGTCTCGCCCGAGTGGTGCAGCGAGTACAGCTGACAGCCCGGCTCGTCGTGCACCTCTTCGACCGCGCGGGTGAGGATGTCGCGAACGGTGTCGACCGATTCCGGTTTGACGGTCATGGTGGCGACGACGACAACGGGCATTGATGGCCTCCTGGGCGCTCCGGGACGGGTGACGAGCACGACTTCGCTCACCGAAATGTCACCCTACTCACGCGGCCGGGGAGCCGACCCGCCACATGCCGCACAAGCCGGGCGGTTACCAGTGTGGCGGGTGGTGTAGATGATGCCGTTGCGACTACCCTTGCCGTCATGCCCAGTAAGACCGCCGCCCGCTCCGCAAGCCGAACGAGCAGGTCAAAGGCCCCTTCGCGCGCGGGCGGGTCCCGCGGCGCGCGACCAGCGGCGCCCCGCAGGAAGCCCAGCAAGCCCGCCCGCCGCCGAAACCGCTCACCACTGGTCGGAATCGGGCTGACCTGTGGCTGCGCCCTGCGCGCCACCTGGTTGATGGCCGCGCGGGGGACCGGCGGCGCGGCCCGGTCGATCGGGCGGGCCCGCGACATCGACCCCGGCCACCGCCGCGACGGCATCGCGCTGCTGTTGCTGGGCTTTTCCGTGGTGGTCGCCGCGAGCTCGTGGTTCCACGCCGCCGGGCCGGTCGGGGCGTGGATCGACACCCTGGTGCGGACCTTCATCGGCGCCGGCGTGCTGGCACTGCCCGTCGTCACCGCCGCGGTGGGGGTGACCCTGATGCGAACGGAGCCCGACCCCGAGGTGCGGCCCCGGCTGATCCTGGGCGCCAGCCTGATCACCCTGTCGGTGCTCGGCCTGCGTCACCTGTGGTCGGGCTCGCCGGGCGACCCGGAGGCGCGCCGGCGCGCGGCGGGATTCATCGGCTTCGCCATCGGCGGGCCGCTCGCCGACGGGCTCACCCCGTGGATCGCGGCGCCGCTGCTGTTCATCGGCTTCATGTTCGGGCTGTTGCTGTTGACGGGCACCACGATCCGCGAGGTGCCCGTGGTGATGCGCAACCTGTTCCACACGCGGTTCGTCGACGAGGACTACGACGACGAGCCCTACGACTACGCCGACGAGTTCGACGACGCCGAACCCGACGACGCGTCGAGCGAGCCGGCGCCGTGGTCGCCGGACGACGACGCCCAGGCCGCGCTGCAGGACGACATCCCCACCGTTCCCGAACCCGCCTTGCAACCCGGCTCAGAGCCCGGCGCGGCGCGGGGCCGCAAGCGCGGACGGTCGGCGGACAAGCAGGACACCATCGAGCTGGACCGGGTCGTCGAGGGCCCCTACGTGCTGCCGTCGCTGAGCCTGCTGGTGGCCGGGGACCCGCCCAAGAAGCGCAGCGCCGCCAACACCGTCATGGCCGACGCCATCACCGAGGTGCTGACCCAGTTCAAGGTCGACGCGGCGGTCACCGGCTGCACCCGCGGACCGACCGTCACCCGCTACGAGGTCGAGCTGGGCCCGGGCGTGAAGGTCGAGAAGATCACCGCCCTGCAGAAGAACATCGCGTATGCGGTGGCCACCGAAAGCGTGCGCATGCTGGCGCCCATCCCCGGCAAGTCCGCCGTCGGCATCGAGGTGCCCAACACCGACCGCGAAATGGTGCGGCTGGCCGACGTGCTCACCGCGCCGTCGACGCGGCGCGACCATCACCCGCTGGTGATCGGGCTGGGCAAGGACATCGAGGGCGACTTCATCTCGGCGAACCTGGCCAAGATGCCGCACCTGCTGGTCGCCGGCTCCACCGGATCCGGTAAGTCCAGCTTCGTCAACTCGATGCTGATCTCGCTGCTGGCCCGGGCCACCCCGGAAGAGGTCAGGATGATCCTGATCGACCCGAAGATGGTGGAACTCACGCCGTACGAGGGCATTCCGCACCTGATCACCCCGATCATCACCCAGCCCAAGAAGGCGGCGGCGGCGCTGGCATGGCTGGTCGAGGAGATGGAGCAGCGCTACCAGGACATGCAGGCGTCGCGGGTGCGCCACATCGACGACTTCAACGAGAAGGTCCGCTCCGGCGCCATCACCGCGCCGCTGGGCAGCCAGCGCGAATACCGGCCCTACCCGTACGTGGTCGCGATCGTCGACGAGCTGGCCGACCTGATGATGACCGCGCCCCGCGACGTCGAGGACGCCATCGTGCGGATCACCCAAAAGGCCCGCGCCGCAGGCATTCACCTGGTGCTGGCCACCCAGCGCCCGTCGGTGGACGTGGTCACCGGGCTGATCAAGACCAACGTGCCGTCGCGGCTGGCGTTCGCCACGTCGTCGCTCACCGATTCCCGGGTGATCCTGGACCAGGCCGGCGCGGAGAAGCTGATCGGCATGGGCGACGGCCTGTTCCTGCCGATGGGCGCGGGCAAGCCGATCCGGCTGCAGGGCGCCTTCATCACCGACGAGGAGATCCAGGCCGTCGTCACCGCCTGCAAGGACCAGGCCGAACCCGAGTACACCGAGGGCGTCACCACCGCCAAGCCCACCGGGGAACGCACCGACGTCGACCCCGACATCGGCGACGACATGGACATCTTCCTGCAGGCCGTCGAGCTGGTGGTGTCCAGCCAGTTCGGCTCCACCTCGATGCTGCAGCGCAAGCTGCGCGTCGGCTTCGCCAAGGCCGGCCGGCTGATGGACCTGATGGAGACCCGCGGCATCGTCGGGCCGTCGGAGGGGTCCAAGGCGCGCGAGGTGCTGATCAAGCCCGACGAGCTGGCCGGGACGCTGGCGTTGATCCGGGGCGGCGCCGACGCCGACGGCGGCGACCCCGACCCCGACTAGCGCGAGCGTGGAATTCCGGGCCGGTTAGAGCACCAACAGCATCCGGGAGTTGCCGAGGATGTTCGGCTTGACGTAGCTCAGGTCCAGGAACTCGGCCACACCGATGTCGTAGGAGCGGCACATCTCCTCGAACACCTCGGCCGTGACGGGCGTGCCCTCGATCTCGGTGAACCCGTGCCGCGCGAAGAACTCGGTCTCGAACGTCAGCACGAACAGCCGCTTGAGCGCCAACTCGCGGGCAACCTCGAGCAGCCGGTCGACGATCGCGTGGCCGATGCCGTGGCCGGTCATCGCCGGGTTCACCGCGACGGTCCGCACCTCGCCGAGGTCGGCCCACAGCACGTGCAGCGCGCCGCAACCGACGACGCGGCCCTCGTGCTCGGCCACCCAGAACTCCTGAACGGCCTCGTAGAGCGTCACGAGGTTCTTTTCGAGGAGGATCTTGCCCGCGTAGGTGTCGACCAGTTGTTTGATGGCGGGAACGTCGGACGTTCGCGCTCGCCGCACCAGCGGCCGGTAGCCCTGTGGACTTGTGCTCACGGCTAACAGTATCGGCATCGGGAACGGCGACGCTGGTCAACGGTTATTCTGTTGCCGTGTCGGGGCAGCCGCAGACCGGTCCGGTGGTAGGCCGCGCGAACATCGCCAACCTCGCCAACACGCTGACGCTGCTGCGGCTGGTGCTGGTCCCGGTCTTTCTGCTCGCCCTGTTCGCCGGTGACGGCCAGGAGCCCGGCTTCCGGGTGGTGGCGTTCCTGATCTTTGCGGTGGCGTGCATCACCGATCGGCTGGACGGCCTGCTGGCCCGCAACTACGGCATGGCAACCGAATTCGGCGCGTTCGTCGACCCGATCGCGGACAAGACCCTGGTGGGATCGGCGCTGATCGGCCTGTCGATGCTCGGGGAGCTGCCGTGGTGGGTCACCGTGGTGATCCTGGTTCGCGAATTCGGGGTCACCGTGCTGCGGCTGGCCGTGATCCGCCGCGGCGTCATCCCGGCCAGCTGGGGCGGCAAGCTCAAGACCGTCGTTCAGGTGTTGGCCATCGGATTGTTCGTCCTGCCGCTGGGGGGACCGTTCCGGGTGGCCGCCGCGGTGGTGATGGGCGCGGCGATCGTGCTGACGGTGATCACCGGGATCGACTACGTGGTCTCGACCGTTCGGGAACTGCGCCGCACGAACGGCTGATTCTTTGGCCGCCGAGCGGGAACCAGACCGCCGCTGACGGCGTTCACCTAATGAGCACCTGCCGGAGGCAAGCTGACGACGTGCCGCGCAGGGCCGACTGGACGAAGGAGGGCGGGATGCCGCCATTGGTGCGCGAGGTGATCGGCGACGTGCTGCGCGAGGCCCGCACGACACAGGGCCGCACGCTGCGTGAGGTGTCCGATTCGGCGCGAGTGAGCCTCGGGTATCTGTCCGAGGTCGAGCGCGGCCGCAAGGAGCCGTCGAGCGAGCTGCTCAATGCGATCTGCGACGCGCTGGACGTCCCGTTGTCGTCGGTTCTCACCGACGCCGGTGAGCGGATGGCCGGCCAGGAACGGGCCCACGAGCGGGCCCCCGTCGAAGCGCCCGTCGGCGTGCCCGCCGACGCGGCCGCGGGCAGCAGCATCGACGTCAGCACCAAGGTCGTCATTCCGCCGGTGGCGACGCTCGCGCTGGCCTGAGCGCCGGTCGGCCGATGCCGCGCAAGGGGTGGGGCGATCGGCGCCGACCCACTAAATTGAGCGTCAGGCGCGCGGCCCGTCAGGGTCGATCCGGAACCATCCGGCCCCTCAGGAAGCGAAGGTGGAGCTAACTCATGGCCAATCCGTTCGTCAAGGCGTGGAAGTACCTCACGGCGCTGTTCAACGCGAAGATCGACGAGCACGCAGACCCCAAGGTGCAGATCCAGCAGGCCATCGAGGAGGCGCAACGCACGCACCAGGCGCTGACCCAGCAGGCCGCGCAGGTCATCGGCAACCAGCGGCAACTCGAGATGCGGCTCAACCGTCAGCTGGCGGACGTGGAAAAACTTCAGGTCAACGTGCGTCAGGCCCTGACGCTGGCCGACCAGGCCACCGCCGCCGGGGACGCCGCCAAGGCCACCGAATACAACAACGCCGCGGAGGCGTTCGCCGCCCAGCTGGTCACCGCCGAGCAAAGCGTCGAAGACCTCAAAACGCTGCACGATCAGGCGCTGAACGCGGCCGGACAGGCCAAGAAGGCGGTCGAACAGAACGCCATGGTGCTGCAGCAGAAGATCGCCGAGCGCACCAAGCTGCTCAGCCAGCTCGAGCAGGCCAAGATGCAGGAACAGGTCAGCGCCTCGCTGCAGTCGATGAGCGATCTGGCCGCCCCGGGCAACGTCCCCAGCCTCGACGAGGTGCGCGACAAGATCGAGCGCCGCTACGCCAACGCGATCGGGGCCGCCGAGCTGGCGCAGGGCTCGGTGCAGGGCCGGATGCTCGAGGTCGAGCAGGCCGGCGTGCAGATGGCCGGCCATTCCCGCCTCGAGCAGATCCGCGCCTCCATGCGCGGCGAGGCGCTGCCGACCGGGGGGACGCCCGCGGCGGGGACCACGCCCGCCACTCCGGCGCCGGCGGAGAGCGCCGGCGGTGCGGTCAGCGAGAAGCCACTTGGCCAGTAGTCCGGTCTCATGGCGGTGAACGCGCCGCGGCCCCGCCTGTGGCGCGCGCTGCTGCACCGCGGATTGGCCACCGCCGCCGACGTTTCCGACCTGGTGGCCCGCAAGATCAGCGCGGCCGCGGATCCGCGCGCACGCCAGCTGCGCCGTCGCCGCCGCGCGCTGCGGTGGGGCCTGATCTTCGCCGCCGGGTGCGCGTTCTGGGCGGTGGTGACCATCTTGCTCGCGGCCTGGGGATGGTTCGCGTTGCTGCTGGAGATCACCGGCGGGGTCGCGGTCGTCATGGCCATTCCGGCCACCTTGCTGCTGCTGCGCTACCGCTGGCTGCGGTCCGAGCCGCTGCCGGTACCGCGGACCACGACCGCGCGCCGGCTGCCGCCGCCGGGTTCGGCGGCGCGCCCCGCCATGTACGCGCTGGGGGCCTCTGAGCGCGGATTCTTCTCGCTGGTGGCCGTGCTGGAGCGGGGCGCGATGTTGCCGACGGCCGAGATCCGCGACCTGACCGCGGCCGCCACCAAGACCTCGGCGGCCATGGCGTCCACGGCCGCGCAGGTGGTGTCGATGGAGCGGGCGGCGCAGGCCAGCGAACAGTCGCGGTCGTATCTGGTGCCCACCATCAACGCGTTCACCGCGCAACTGAGCGCCGGCGTTCGCCAATACAACGAAATGGTCACCGCCGCAGCGCAATTGGTGTCCTCGGCCAACGGTGACGGGCTCACCGAGTCGCAGCGCTACCGCGCGGAGCTGGCCGGGGCGACCGACCGCCTGCTCGGTTGGGCGCAGGCGTTCGACGAACTCGGCGGACTGCGCGGCGCCGGCTAGTCTTCCGGGCTCAGCGGGTCGTCACCGTCGGGCTAATCTTCCGGGCGCGGGCCGTAGCGCTCGATGTACGACTGGTGCATGCGGGCGTCGCGCTTGCGGGCCAGCTCGTCGACCAACTCGGGATCCAGATCGTGCACGGCCAGCATGTGGCGCCGCCACACCTTGTTCAGCGCGTGCGAAAAGTACACGAACGGAATGAGAATCGGCAGCGTCATGCTCAGATGCACGTCGAGCGTCGTCGGGATCAACCAGAACGGCGCCAGCACCACCACCGCCGGCACCGCCACGCGGCGCATCATCCGCGCGCTCGCGCCCTTGCCGGCCAGGTCGTTGCGCACCCAGTCGCGCATCGAGTCCGGTAGCCGGCCACCGCAGCAATAGCGGACGAACTGCCAGAAATTCGGCCGCGTGCGGGCGGCGTCCCGGTTTATCATCGTGCCCCGCTCAGAACGCCGCTTTCAGCGACGGCACCACCAGCGCCGCCAGGCCGCGCGCGGTGGCCTTGAGCATGTCGAAGAAGTCAAAGTAGTCCCGCCACAGCGTGATTCGCCCGTTGTGCACCTCGAACACGCCGCACACCCAGAACTGCAGCCGCAGGGGGCCGAAGATCAGCGCGTCGGTGCGTTCGGTGAGCACCGCGCCGCCGTCGGCCGCGATGCGGTGGATCTTCACCTCGAAGGCCGCGCGGCCCTCCATCTGGCGAAACAGCTTCATGGCCCTGGCGCGGCCATGGATGGTGGGCAGGCCGACGTTTTCGTAGACGAGGTCGTCGGCCAAAGCGGCATCGGCGGCCTCGTAATCGGCGTCCTGCAGCGCGTTCAGGAATCCCTCGACCGTGCGGGTGTTCGCCACGGTTGTCCCAGTCAGCTCGGTCATCTTGCCAGCGTAGGCGAGCGTGGCGGCCGGGCGCTGTGGCAGGGTGAACCCGATGCGTGTCGCCGTGGTCGCCGGGCCCGATCCCGGGCATTCGTTCCCGGCGATCGCGCTGTGCCGGCGCTTCGCCGAGGCGGGCGACGAGCCCACGCTGTTCACCGGCGCCGAATGGATCGACACCGCCCGCGGCGCCGGCATCGACGCCGTCGCGCTGGACGGGCTGGTGGCCACCGACGACGACGTCGACGCCGGGGCCCGGATCCACCGGCGCGCCGCGCGGATGGCCGTGCTCAATGTGCCCGCGCTGCGCGACCTGGCGCCCGACCTGGTGGTCTCCGACGTCATCACCGCGGGCGGCGGGATGGCCGCCGAGCTGTTGGGGATCCCGTGGATCGAGCTCAATCCGCATCCGCTGTACCTGCCGTCGAAGGGCCTGCCCCCGATCGGCAGCGGGCTGGCGCCGGGGACCGGCATCCGGGGCCGGTTGCGCGACGCCGCGATGCGCGCGCTCACCGCGCGCTCCTGGCGGGCGGGCCTGCGGCAGCGCGCGGCGGTGCGCACCGAGATCGGCTTGCCGGCCGCCGACCCCGGTCCGCTGCGACGGCTGATCGCCACGCTGCCCGCGTGCGAGGTGCCCCGCCCGGACTGGCCGCCGGAGGCGGTGCTGGTGGGCCCGCTGCACTTCGAGCCGACCGACCGGGCGCTGGACATCCCCGCGGGGTCCGGGCCCGTGGTCGTGGTCGCGCCGTCGACCGCGTCGACCGGCACCGAAGGCCTGGCCGAGGTGGCGCTGGCCTGCCTGATACCGGGGGACACCCTGCCGCCGGGGGCGCGGGTGGTGGTCTCGCGGCTGGGCGGGGCGGAGCTGACGGTGCCGCCGTGGGCGGTGGCCGGGCTGGGCAGCCAGGCCGAGTTGCTGACGCACGCCGACGTGGTGATCTGCGGCGGCGGGCACGGCATGGTGGCCAAGACGCTGCTGGCGGGGGTGCCGCTGGTCGCGGTGCCCGGCGGCGGCGACCAGTGGGAGATCGCCAACCGGATCGTCCGCCAGGGCAGCGCGCGGCTGGTTCGTCCGCTGAGCGCCGACGCGCTGGTGGCCGCGGTCAACGACGTGCTGGCAGCGCCGGGCTACCGGGCCGCGGCGCGGCGGGCCGCCGCTAGCATCGCCGACGTCGCCGACCCGGTCGCAGTGTGCCACGACGCACTGGCGGTGGCCGGATGACCCGCCCCGCACGGCCCTATGCTTCGGCGGGAGGCACGCAATGAGGATGATCACGGCGGTCACGGCCGGCGCCCTGCTGGCGGGGCCGGTGTTCGGGGCGGGCGTCGCGCGCGCCGACAGCCCCGAGGAACAGCAGGCCTGTCAATTGATGGACGATCCCGCCGCCGCCGAGCAGGGACTCGCGCCGGCCGAATACGCCTTCATGCGGTTGCGCGCCACGATGTCGGCGCAACACGCCCGCGACACCATGTCCCTCGCGGTCCAGGAGGACTGCCCGAATCACATCATCGACCTGCCGGCCAGCTGGCGATGACCGGCGTCGCGCGCCGGTGTCCGATCCATGCCCGCTGGGTATGTTCACTGGCGTGCGGCTAACGGAGTTTCACGAGCGGGTGGTGCTGCGCTTCGGTTCCACCTACGGGTCATCGGTCTTGGTCGATCACGTGCTGACCGGTTTCGACGGCCGGACGGCCGCCCAGGCCATCGAGGAGGGCATCGAGCCCCGCGACGTCTGGCGGGCGTTGTGCGTCGACTTCGACGTGCCCCACGAGCAGTGGTGACTCGCGCGCGTTATTCGTATGCCGGATAAGGGTTTTGCCGCAGCACCGTGGCCAGGTGCACGGCATTGCGGGCCGCGTTGGCGGTGGCGGACGCGACCGCGTCCGGGACGTCGTCGAGGTCGGTGTAGTCCGTGCCCTGCATCGCCTCGCCGTTCCAGTAGGTGCAGCCCTGCGCGGCGATCGAGAACCCGATGTCGTTGAGCGCCTGAAAGAGGTCGGCCACGATCTTGTGCGCGCCGTCCTCGTTGCCGACGACCGCGGCCAGGGCCACCTTGCCCACCATTGCCGGCCGTCCCGCGTCGTCGGTGTCGGACAGCTCGGCATCCAGGCGCTCCAGGACGCGCTGCGCGACGCTGGACATGTGCCCGACCCAGGTGGGCGTCGACACGATGACGATGTCGGCCGCCTTGATCTTGGTCAGCACCGCCGGCCACTCGTCGCCCGGGCCCATGTCGGCCTCGACACCCGGCAGCAGCGCCAGGTCCACGCATCGCACCTTCTCGCCCTGGACGCCCGCGCCGCGCAGCTGATCGAGCAACTGGTCGGCGAGCAGGTCGCTGCTGGACGGCGCGGGGCTCTTCTTCAACGAGCAGACCAGCGCGAGGGCGCGCAGGGACGGTGCTGAGGTCGGGGCCATGGTGGGCCACATACCCCGGCGCGGCGGCACCAAACGGCGCCCGGCCCTACCGCGGCGTCCGGTGCAGCACGCAGTCGCCGCACGACGAGCCGTCGGGCAGGCGATAGAACAGGCAGCAGCTGCGGCGCCGGAAGCCCAGCCGCGGGCCGGTGATCACGCCGGATCCGGCCAGCGCGCCGGTGTCCAGCAGGGACCGGGTGGTCTCGGTGATCGCGCGGCGCAGGTCGGGCCGCGCCGTCAGCAGCGCCCGCGCGGCGCCCACCAGCGCGGAGGCGATGTTGCCCGCGAGCAGCGCCGGCGCCAGCTTGACCCGCAGGCCGGCGGCGAGCGGGCGCATGTGCTCACTCACCACGGCGCGATACAGCGCGTCCGGTGAATCGGCGGGCATCCCAACGGGTCGGGGCAGTCGTAGCTGCGCGCCGTCGTCGGCGCGTTGCAGGTCGTCGAGCCGGGGGAGGACGCCGTGGCCGATCGCGCACGCGAGCACCGGCGACCACAGCCGGGTGGCGTGGCCGAGGTGAACCAGCGAGGCGCCGATCCGCAGGTCGGTCGTGCGGTAGCGCCGGGCGGTGGCGTCGATCAGGTCGGCGCAGCCGTCGGCGTAGGACTGGGTGACCGGATGCCATCCCGCCGCGTCGCCGCCGACGGTCAGGGCGAAAAAGCCTCCATAGGAAGCCGTTTCGGCCAGCTCGGTGGAGATGTCCATCGCGTCGTCGCCCGCCTCTTGAGGAAATCCGCCGCGAAGCCCCGTCGACGCCTTTCGGTGGCCGATGTTGCCACACGCGATGGCGATGAACGGCGTGTCAGACTTGAATCGAACACCTGTTCGGCTAGTGTGGGGAGCGTTCGGCCAGTCAACTTGTCGGTGGGCTTCTCTAGTGTCACCGCCAACCGACCGATACCGGTCAGACGAACACCGACTATAGGAGAGACACCATGGCGCAAGCCCCCGATCGCGAGAAGGCTCTCGAACTGGCGATGGCCCAGATCGAAAAGAGCTACGGCAAAGGCTCGGTAATGCGTCTCGGCGACGAGATGCGCCAGCCGATCTCGGTCATCCCGACCGGATCCATCGCACTGGACGTGGCCCTGGGCATCGGCGGCCTGCCCCGCGGCCGGGTCGTGGAGATCTACGGCCCGGAATCCTCGGGTAAGACCACCGTCGCCCTGCACGCCGTGGCCAACGCCCAGGCCGCCGGCGGCGTCGCGGCCTTCATCGACGCCGAGCACGCCCTGGACCCGGAGTACGCCAAGAAGCTCGGCGTGGACACCGATTCCCTGCTGGTCAGCCAGCCCGACACGGGGGAGCAGGCCCTCGAGATCGCCGACATGCTGATCCGCTCCGGCGCCCTGGACATCCTGGTCATCGACTCGGTGGCGGCGCTGGTGCCGCGCGCGGAGCTCGAAGGCGAGATGGGGGACAGCCACGTCGGCCTGCAGGCCCGGCTGATGAGCCAGGCGCTGCGGAAAATGACTGGCGCGCTGAACAATTCGGGCACCACCGCGATCTTCATCAACCAGCTGCGCGAGAAGATCGGCGTGATGTTCGGCAGCCCCGAGACCACCACGGGTGGAAAGGCGTTGAAGTTCTACGCCTCGGTGCGCATGGACGTTCGCCGGATCGAGACCCTCAAGGACGGCACCAACGCGGTGGGTAACCGCACCCGGGTCAAGATCGTCAAGAACAAGGTGTCGCCGCCGTTCAAGCAGGCCGAGTTCGACATCCTCTACGGCCGGGGCATCAGCCGGGAAGGCTCGCTGATCGACATGGGTGTGGATCAGGGCTTCATCCGCAAGTCCGGTTCCTGGTTCACCTATGAGGGCGAGCAGCTCGGCCAGGGCAAGGAGAACGCCCGCACCTTCTTGATGGAGAACGACGAAGTGGCCAACGAGATCGAGAAGAAGATCAAGGAAAAGCTCGGCATTGGCGCGGTCGTGACCGATGACTTGTCCGATGACAGCGTCCTGCCCGCCCCCGTCGATTTCTGATCCCTCCCGCGAGGAGCAGGCGCGGGCGCTGTGCCTGCGCCTGCTCACCGCGAGAGCGCGCACCCGGGCCGAGCTGCGCGGCCGGCTGACCCAGCGCGGTTATCCCGCCGACGTCAGCGAGCGGGTGCTCGACCGGTTGGCCTCCGTCGGCCTGATCGACGACACCGACTTCGCCCAACAGTGGGTGCGGTCCCGCCGCGCGCACGCCGGGAAAAGCAAGCGCGCCTTGGCCGCGGAGCTGCACACCAAGGGCGTCGACAACGACGTGATCACCACCGTGCTCGCCGACATCGACGCCGGGGCCGAGCGGGACCGGGCGGAACAGTTGGTCCGGGCCAAGCTGCGCCGCGAGACGCTGAACGACGACGACGCCCGGGTGACTCGCCGGCTGGTGGGGATGCTGGCGCGCCGCGGCTACAGCCAGAACCTGGCGTGCGAGGTGGTGTTCGCCGAGCTGGCCGCCGAGCGGGAGCGCCGCCGCGTCTAGGCGGTGACGTGCGGTTTCACCCGCGCCGACCGCCCGCCGTACCATGGCCCCGTGACTTCGAC
Organism: Mycobacterium sp. 3-98; assembly: GCF_035918355.1. Classification (NCBI taxonomy): domain Bacteria; kingdom Bacillati; phylum Actinomycetota; class Actinomycetes; order Mycobacteriales; family Mycobacteriaceae; genus Mycobacterium; species Mycobacterium sp. 3-98. The sequence continues at coordinate 2,197,972 of NZ_CP142360.1, forward strand.
GGTGCGAGAGGCGGTGGCGCGGGGCGCCGCACCGGCGCGCACCTACCAGGTCCGCACCTACGGCTGCCAGATGAACGTCCACGATTCCGAGCGGCTGGCGGGCCTGCTGGAGGCGGCCGGATACCAGCGGGCGGCCGAGGACGCCGACGCCGACGTGGTGGTGTTCAACACCTGCGCGGTCCGCGAGAACGCCGACAACAAGCTGTACGGCAACCTCAGCCACCTGGCGCCGCGCAAGCGCGACGATCCCGAGATGCAGATCGCGGTCGGGGGCTGCCTGGCGCAAAAGGACCGGGATGCGTTGCTGCGCAAGGCGCCGTGGGTCGACGTCGTCTTCGGCACCCACAACATCGGGTCGCTGCCCACGCTGCTCGAGCGGGCCCGGCACAACAAGGTCGCCCAGGTCGAGATCGCCGAGGCGCTGCAGGAATTCCCGTCGTCGCTGCCCAGCGCCCGCGAATCCGCTTACGCCGCTTGGGTTTCCATCTCAGTCGGGTGCAACAACAGCTGCACGTTCTGCATCGTGCCGTCGCTGCGGGGCAAGGAGGTCGACCGCAGCCCCGACGACATCCTGGCCGAGGTCGCCTCGCTGGTGGACGACGGCGTGCTCGAGGTCACGCTGCTGGGCCAGAACGTCAACGCCTACGGGGTGTCCTTCGCCGATCCCGCGCTGCCGCGCGACCGCGGGGCCTTCGCCCGCCTGCTGCGCGCCTGCGGCGACATCGACGGGCTGGAGCGGGTGCGGTTCACCTCGCCGCACCCGGCCGAATTCACCGACGACGTCATCGAGGCCATGGCGCAGACGCCGAACGTGTGCCCCGCCCTGCACATGCCGCTGCAATCCGGGTCCGACCGGGTGCTGCGCGCGATGCGGCGCTCGTATCGCGCCGAGCGCTACCTCGGCATCATCGACCGCGTCCGGGCGGCGATGCCGCACGCCGCCATCACCACCGATCTGATCGTCGGGTTCCCGGGTGAGACCGAGGAGGATTTCGCCGCCACGCTGGACGTCGTGCGCCGAGCCCGGTTCTCGGCCGCCTTCACCTTCCAGTACTCCAAGCGGCCCGGCACCCCCGCCGCCGACCTCGACGGTCAGCTACCGAAAGCCGTTGTGCAGGAACGCTATGAGCGGCTGGTCGCGCTGCAGGAGGAGATCTCGCTGCAGGGCAACCAGGCCCTGGTCGGCCAAACCGTCGAACTGCTCGTCGCCACCGGCGAGGGGCGCAAGGACACCGCCACCGCCCGGATGAGCGGGCGGGCGCGCGACGGCCGGCTGGTTCACTTCGCCGTCGGCGACGCGGCCCGCGGGTCCGCCGACACCCGGCCGCGCCCCGGCGACGTCATCACCACGGTGGTCACCGGGGCCGCACCCCACCACCTCATCGCCGACGCGGGCATCCTGACCCACCGCCGCACCCGGGCGGGTGACGCGCACGCCGCAGGGCGGCGCCCGCGCGGCATCGGCCTGGGCATGCCCGCCGTCGGTCCGCCCGCCGGCCCGGCCCAACCCTTGGGATGTGCACGATGAAAAAAGACGACACACAACTTGGCGCCCTGCGCACCGAGATCGAGGCCGCCGAACGCCGGGTGGCGCGCGGGATCGACCCCGGCCCGCGGGGGTTCTTCGTGTCGATCCTGGTGTTCGTGCTGCTCGGGTCGTTCATCCTGCCGCACACCGGCGATGTGCGCGGCTGGGACGTGCTGTTCGGCAGCCACGGCGCCGGCGCGGCCGCGGTCGCGCTGCCGTCGCGGGTGTTCGCCTGGCTGGCGCTGGTCTTCGGCGTGGGCTTTTCGATGCTGGCGCTGGTGACCCGGCGCTGGGCGCTGGCCTGGGTTGCGCTCGCCGGCTCGGCGATCGCGGGCGCGGCGGGCATGTTGGCGATCTGGTCGCGTCAGACCGTGGCCGCGGGGCACCCGGGGCCGGGGTGGGGCCTGATCGTCGCCTGGATCACCGTGCTACTGCTCATTTACCACTGGGCGCGCGTGGTGTGGCAGCGCACCATCGTGCAGCTCGCCGCCGAGGAGCAGCGCCGCCGCGCCGCCTCCCAGCAGCAGTCGACCTCGTTGCTGGACGACCTGGACCGCCCGCGTGACGATCCCGCAAGCGGTACCGGATCGGGCGGCGGCAGCTAGGACTTGCGGCTCAGGGCCTCCACGGCCGCCTGCGCCCACTGCCGCCACTGTTCGGCGTTGGCTTTGGCCTCTTCGGCCTCTTTGGCCCGGCCCGCCGCCGCGGCCTTCTGGGCCTGCTGTTCGTATTGCTCGGCGCGCGCCTGGAATTGCTCGGCCCGGGCCTGCGCCTGGGGATCCGACCAATCCGCCTCGCCGGCGTCGCGCACCTTCTTCTCGACCGCGCGCAGCCGGCGCTCCAGCTCGGCGGTGCGCTCCCGCGGGACCTTGCCGATCGCGTCCCACTTCTCGACGATCGAGCGCAGCGCCGCCCGAGCGGCGTCGTGATTGCTGGTGTCCAGCTTTTCGGCCTCCGCCAGCAGCGCCTCTTTGGCCGTCGCGTTGGCGCGGAACTCCGCGTCCTTTTCCGCGGTCGCCGCGTTGCGGGCGGTGAAGAACACGTCCTGGGCGGCCTTGAAGCGCCGCCACAGCGCGTCGTCGACCTCCCGGGTCGCCCGCCCGGCCGCCTTCCATTCGGTAAGCAACTTGCGGAACTCCGCGCTGGTGGCCGTCCAGTCGGTCGAATCGGAGAGTTCCTCGGCCCGCTCGCACAGCCGCTCCTTGGCCTGGCGGATTCCCGAGCGTTCCCGATCCAACTCGGCGAAATGGGCTCCCCGCCGCCGGTTGAAGGCCTCGCGGGCCGCCGAATAGCGCTTCCACAACGCGTCGTCCACCTTGCGGTCCAGGCCGGTGATGGTCTTCCACTCGTCGAGGATCGCGCGCAGCCGGTCGCCGGCGGCCTTCCATTGCGTCGCGGTGGCGGCCAACTCCTCGGCCTCGGCGGCCAGCGCCTCCTTGCGCGCGGTCTGGGCGGCCCGATGTTCCTCGCGCCGGGAGCGGTCCGCGGCGACGGTCGCCTCGGCGTGTTCGGCGATGCTGGCCAGCCGGGTGGCCAAAGCGTCGATATCGCCCAGCACGGCGGCCGTCGGCAGCGTCTCGGCCAGCTCGGACGCGTGCGCCTTGATCTTGCGCGCGTCCCCGGTGCCCGAGGCCAGCCGCTCCTCCATCAGCGTGACCTCGGTGGCGAGGTCGTCGAATCGCCGGCCGAAGTGGGCGAACGCCGCTTCGCGGTCACCGGCCTGCCAGGAGCCCACGACCCGCTCGCCGGCGGCGCTGATCAGCCACACCGTGCCGTCGTCGTCCACGCGCCCGAACTGGTGCGGATCGCTGGGCGGGGGCGGCACCACGACCGGGTGAGCGGCCGGCCGCGACCCCGAGCCCGCGGGCCGCGGACCGGGACGCGGCCCCGGGCGCGGCACCGGCCGGGCCGATTCGTCGCGAGGCTGGTCAGCCGTCATGCGCTCGTCACTACCCTTTCGCAACCTTCCGCGCGGTTGGCGTACCGCGCGCCTGCCGCGCGTAGCGGCACCGTCTCTTGCATCTGCGGACGTCCCACCCGGGTTTTCCCAGCAGGCGCCTAACAGTATTCAAGCAGCTTGCGCGCCCACACGCCGCCACCTTGGTATTCGGGGCGGGGAACCGGGGCGGCCGCGTCGGCTCGCGCTACCTGTGATGTTCTCTTAGAGTTATCCAAGCGGTCACATAGATTGCTGAAGTAATAATCGAAGGATCGCCCGCGGCGCGGCCGGACGTGTGAAACGTCATAGATTTGTATCTGAACTGAACGCGAAATGTGCGTGTATTTGCTTGCGCCCCGGGGAAAGCTGGGTCGGACGGTCGTGAGCTCTGGGGGTCGGGGATATGTCGAAAGTTGATGTCGCAGCGTTGATTGCCTTGTGCGCGGCGCTGGCATCGGCGATCGGCGACGTGATCCGTCAGCGCTCCGCGCACGAGATCACCGACAAGCAGGTCGGGCACCTCGAACTGTTCCGCATGTCGCTGCGCGACGCGCGATGGTGGCTCGGCGGCATGGCCGCGGTCACCAATTACAGCCTGCAGGCCGCCGCCCTGGCGTGGGGCTCGGTGGTCATGGTGACGGCCCTGCAGGTGACCGCGCTGCTGTTCGCGCTCCCCATCTACGCGCGGCTCGCCCATCATCGGGTCAAGCCGCGGGAATGGATCTGGGCGCTGGTCCTGGCGGCCGGGCTGGCGGTGGTCATCATCGTCGGCGACCCGGAGTCCGGCCACCAGCGCGCGCCGCTGCAGACCTGGATCATCGTGGCCCTGGTCATGGCGCCGCTGCTGGTGGGCTGCGTGGTGGCCGCACGAATCTGGTCCGGCAGCCCGTTCGCGGCGGTGCTGCTCGCGGTGGTGGCGGGGTCCTCGCTGGCGCTGTTCGCGGTGTTGACCAAGGGCATCGTCGAGATGTCCGAGCACGGCGTCGCGCGCGTGCTGACCTCGCCGGAGTTCGTGCCCTGGCTGCTGGTGGCGCTGGCCGGGATGATCTTCCAGCAATCGGCATTCCGCGCCGGCACGCTGACCGCGTCGCTGCCGACGATGACGGTCGCCAAGCCGGTGGTCGCGGGGCTGCTCGGAGTGCTGGTGCTGGGCGAGACGGTCAACGCCAGCGGGGCCGAGTCGTTCGTGCTGGTCGCCGCGGTGTCGGTGGTGATCGTCGCGACAATCGCGCTGGCGCGCGGCGAGGCCGCGGCCGTCGACCGGACCGAATCCAGTGGGGGCGCACCGCGCAGAAAGCGGGCCCGGGACGCGTCCGCCGAAGAGAGCTTCGGTCCCTACGGCGAGTGCCTGGTGGTCGCCGACGGCCCACGCTGCTGACTGGTTCGCTGGTGGCGGCCCGATCACGTTAGTTTGGTGGCGTGCTGAGCGCCATTGCCATCGTCCCGTCGGCGCCGGTGCTTGTTCCCGAGCTTGCCGGGGCGGCCGCCGCCGAGGTGGCCGATCTGGTCGCGGCGACGCTCGCGGCGGCCGCGTTGCTGCCCGAACGCTGGGTGATCATCGGGACCGGCCCCGCCGACGAGGAATTCGGTCCCGACGCCGCGGGCACGTTCGCGGGTTTCGGAGTTGACGTGCGTGTCCGGTTGTCACCGCAGGACGGCGACGAGCCCGAGCCACTTGCACTCCCGGTGTGCGCGCTGCTGGGCGGCTGGGTGCGCGGCCGGGCGCAGCCGCAGGCCAGCGCGCGGGTCCGCGTCTACCGCGGCGACCACGGCGCCACCGCGGCGCTTCGCCGCGGGCGCGAACTGCGAACCGAGATCGACCGGCTGCCCGAGCCGATCGGAGTGCTGGTCGTCGCCGACGGCGCCAACACCTTGACCCCGTCCGCCCCCGGCGGACACCACCCGGACAACGCGCCCGCGCAAGAGGCCCTGAACGACGCGCTCGCCGACGGCGACGTGGCGGCGCTGACCCGCCTGCCGCCCCAGATCCTGGGGCGGGTCGCCTTTCAGGTGCTGGCCGGCCTGGCCGAGCCGGGGCCCCGATCCGCCAAGGAGCTGTACCGGGGGGCGCCCTACGGGGTGGGATACTTCGCCGGCGCCTGGCAGCTGTGACGGTGGCCGTGCGACCACTGGCCATCATCGGTCCCACCGGAACGGGCAAGTCGCAGCTGGCCCTCGACATCGCGGAGCGGCTGGGCGCACAGATCGTGAACGCCGATGCGATGCAGCTGTATCGGGGCATGGACATCGGCACCGCCAAGTTGGCCGTCGACGCGCGCCGCGGCATTCCGCATCACCAGCTCGACGTCCTCGACGTCACCGAGACCGCGACCGTCGCCCGCTATCAGCAAGCCGCCGCCGCGGACATCGAGGCGATCGCGGCCGCCGGCGCGGTGCCCATCATCGTGGGCGGCTCCATGCTCTACATCCAGTCACTCCTCGACGACTGGTCGTTTCCCGCCACCGATCCCGCCGTGCGCGCACGCTGGGAGCGGCGGCTGGGCGAGGTCGGGGTGGGGGAGCTGCACGCGGAGCTGGCCCGTCGCGACCCCGCCGCGGCCGCATCGATCCTGCCCACCGACGCGCGCCGCACGGTGCGGGCCCTGGAAGTGGTGGAACTGACCGGCCGGCCGTTCGCCGCCTCCGCGCCCCGGATCGGCGCCCCGCGATGGGACACCGCCATCATCGGATTGGACTGTGACACAACGATTCTCGATGACCGGCTGGCCAAGCGGACCGACGCCATGTTCGACCAGGGCCTGGTCGGGGAGGTCACCGCCCTGCTCGAGCACGGCCTGCGCAACGGGGTCACCGCCTCGCGAGCCCTGGGCTACGCGCAGGTGATCGCGGCGCTCGACGACGGTGGCGGCCCGGATCGACTCCGCGAGGCCAGGGAGCAGACGTTCGTGGGCACCCGCCGCTACGTGCGACGGCAGCGCTCGTGGTTCCGGCGCGACCACCGGGTGCAGTGGCTCAACGCCGACGATCGCGCCGGGCTCGTCGACGGCGCGGTACGCGCGTGGCGGCACGTATCCTGAACTGGTGAAATTCGCAAAGGGCCACGGCACCCAGAACGACTTCGTGGTGCTGCCCGACCCGGCGGCCGAGCTGAGCCTGACCGGGTCCCGGGTGGCCGCCCTCTGCGACCGGCGACGCGGGCTGGGCGCCGACGGGGTGCTGAGGGTCACCACGGCCGGCGCCGCCGCCGCGGCCGGCGTGCTGGACCGGTTGCCCGACGGCGTGGCCGCCGACGACTGGTACATGGACTACCGCAACGCCGACGGGTCCATCGCCCAAATGTGCGGCAACGGCGTGCGGGTCTTCGCCCACTACCTGCGCGCGAGCGGGCTGGAGGACCGCGACGATTTCGTCGTCGGGTCGCTGGCCGGCCCCCGGGCGGTCAGCGTGCATCGCGTCGACGGGACCACCGCCGACATCAGCGTCGACATGGGCAAGGCCAACACGCTCGGCCCGGGCGACGCCGTCCTGGGCGGGCGGCGGTTTTCCGGCGTGGCGATCGATGTGGGCAATCCCCACTTGGCCTGCGTCGACCCCGGCCTGACCGTCGACGCGCTGGCCGCGCTGGACGTGGCCGCGCCGGTCAGTTTCGACCCCGCCCAATTCCCGGACGGGGTGAACGTTGAGATCCTCACCGCACCGGACGCCGGGGCGGTGCACATGCGCGTCCACGAGCGGGGGGTCGGCGAAACACGCTCGTGTGGCACCGGAACGGTCGCGGCCGCGGTCGCCGCGCTGGCCGGCACCGGGGCGGACACCGGCACGCTGACCGTCCGGGTGCCGGGCGGCGAGGTCGTCGTCACCATCACCGACGCCACCAGCTACCTGCGGGGGCCGTCGGTACTGGTGGCCCACGGAGAAATCAGCGAGGAATGGTGGCGCGAACAGTAGCGTTAAATCAGATGCACGCCACCGACTTTGCGTGCATCATCTCTTATTGCCTATGACACATCCCGAATTTCGCGATCACGCGGTCACGGAGCCCAGCACGGGCGAACTCGCCCTCGAGGATCGGTCGGCGCTGCGCCGCGTCGCCGGCCTGTCCACCGAGCTCGCCGACGTCACCGAGGTCGAATACCGCCAGCTTCGGCTGGAGCGGGTCGTCCTGGTGGGCGTGTGGACCGACGGCACCGCCGCCGACAGCCAGGCCAGCATGGCCGAGCTGGCCGCCCTCGCCGAAACGGCCGGCTCCCAGGTGCTCGAAGGGCTCATCCAGCGCCGCGACAAGCCCGACCCGTCGACCTACATCGGCTCGGGTAAGGCCGCCGAACTGCGCGAGGTGGTGCTGGCGACCGGCGCCGACACCGTCATCTGCGACGGTGAGCTGTCCCCGGCTCAGCTGACCGCGCTGGAGAAGGCGGTGAAGGTCAAGGTCATCGACCGCACCGCGCTGATCCTGGACATCTTCGCCCAGCACGCCACGAGCCGGGAGGGCAAGGCGCAGGTGTCGCTGGCCCAGATGGAATACATGCTGCCGCGGCTGCGCGGTTGGGGTGAGTCGATGTCGCGGCAGGCCGGTGGCCGCGCCGGCGGCAGTGGGGGAGGCGTGGGCCTGCGCGGTCCCGGTGAGACCAAGATCGAGACCGACCGGCGGCGCATCCGCGAGCGGATGGCGAAGCTGCGCCGCGAGATCAAGGACATGAAGCAGGTCCGCGACACCCAGCGCAGCCGCCGGTTGCACAGCGACGTGCCGTCGATCGCCATCGTCGGCTACACCAACGCCGGCAAGTCCAGCCTGCTCAACGCGCTGACCGGCGCCGGGGTGCTGGTGCAGGACGCGTTGTTCGCCACCCTGGAGCCCACCACGCGGCGCGCCGAGTTCGACGAAGGACGTTCGTTCGTGCTCACCGACACCGTCGGGTTCGTCCGGCACCTGCCCACCCAGCTCGTCGAGGCCTTCCGCTCCACCCTGGAGGAGGTCGTCGACGCCGACCTGCTGGTGCACGTCGTCGACGGCTCCGACGTCAACCCGCTGGCGCAGATCAATGCGGTCCGACAGGTGGTCACCGACGTCATCGCCGACCATGACGGCGCGCCCCCGCCCGAGCTGCTGGTGGTGAACAAGGTCGACGCCGCAAGCGATTTGGCGTTGGCCAAGCTCCGCCACGCGCTGCCGGGCGCGGTGTTCGTCTCCGCGCGCACCGGCGAGGGCATCGACGCCCTGCGCCGCCGCATCGCCGAGCTGGCCGTGCCCGCCGACACGGCCGTGGACGTGGTGATCCCGTATCACCGCGGGGACCTGGTGGCCCGCCTGCACGCCGACGGGCGCGTCCAGCACGAGGAGCACGACGCCGAGGGCACCCGGATCAAGGCCCGGGTCCCGGTCGCCTTGGCCGGCCGGCTGCGCGAGTTCGCCGCCCGCTGAGCCGTCGGCCGTAGCGGCCGATTCCCCAGCGCACCGCCGGCGCCGACCCGCCAGCTGCCGACCAACCGTCCGGTTGGTATATGTTGGGCTGCAGAAATCACCGTCGCCGGAGGTCTATTCCATGAGCAGCGCCATCAAATACCAGCGCACTCTTTTCGAGCCAGAGCACGACCTGTTCCGCGAGTCCTACCGGGCCTTCCTCGAGCGCCACGTCGCGCCGTACCACGACGAGTGGGAGAAGGCGAAGATCGTCGACCGCGGCGTGTGGCTCGAGGCCGGCAAGCAGGGCTTCCTGGGCATGGCGGTGCCCGAGGAGTACGGCGGCGGGGGTAACCCGGATTTCCGGTACAACACGATCATCACCGAGGAGACCACCGCCGGTCGCTACAGCGGCATCGGTTTCGGCCTGCACAACGACATCGTGGCGCCGTACCTGTTGGCGCTGGCGACCGAGGAGCAAAAGCAGCGCTGGCTGCCGAAATTCTGCACCGGAGAACTGATTACGGCGATCGCGATGACCGAGCCGGGCACCGGCAGCGACCTGCAGGGCATCAAGACCCGCGCGGTCAAGCAGGGCGACCACTACGTGCTCAACGGTTCAAAGACGTTCATCACCAACGGGATCAACTCCGACCTGGTCATCGTCGTCGCGCAGACCGATCCGGACAAGGGCGCCCAGGGCTTCTCCCTGCTCGCCGTCGAGCGTGGGATGGAAGGCTTCGAGCGCGGACGGCACCTGGACAAGATCGGGCTCGACGCGCAGGACACGGCCGAGCTGTCGTTCACCGACGTGAAGGTGCCGGCCGAGAACCTGCTGGGCCAAGAGGGCATGGGGTTCATCTACCTCATGCAGAACCTGCCCCAGGAGCGGATCTCGATCGCTATCATGGCCGCCGCGGCGATGGAGCATGTGCTGGAGCAGACGCTGCAATACACCAAGGAGCGCAAGGCTTTTGGCAAGCCGATCGGCAGCTTCCAGAACAGCCGCTTCGTGCTCGCCGAGCTGGCGACCGAGGCGACCGTGGTGCGCATGATGGTCGACGAATTCGTTCGCCTGCACCTGGACCACAAGCTGACCGCCGAGCAGGCCGCAATGGCCAAGTGGTACTGCACCGAGAAGCAGGTGCACCTGATCGACCGCTGCCTGCAGCTGCACGGCGGCTACGGTTACATGCGCGAATACCCGGTCGCCCGTGCCTATCTGGACGCCCGGGTGCAAACCATCTACGGCGGCACGACCGAAATCATGAAGGAAATCATCGGCCGCAGCCTCGGCGTATAGCTTTTCGTTTAACGGATCGTCGTCCAGTCGGCGAACGCCCCGCGGGCCGCGGTGGCCGCGCTCGATTGATGAAATCCCGGCCGGCTTTGGGCGCGATATGCGCCGACGCATGGATGGTCGCGATTCGGCCGTGGCCCGGCATCATTTCGACATCGGTGTGGTATCCCTTTTTGTAAAATTCGTGATTTGACTTCGCATTTCTTGTTGGCTGGAGCAAAGTTATGCGAGCCCGGCGATAAGGCGGATCGTGAGCGGGTCCATTCCCCGCGGAAGAACGGCCCGTTTCGCCGGTTATGCAGGTAAGGGCATAGCCGCAGATAGAGCCGTATCCGGAGGCTGGAAGGCTTGGTGAAGGTGCATAGAGGTCACATGCGCAAGCTGATCGGAAGCGCGCTGGTCAGCCTGACGACCACAGCACTAGCCGCCGTACTGCTGGCGCCCGTCGCCGCCGCGAGCCCGATAGGTGACGCCGAAGCGGCGATGATGGCCGCGTGGGAGAAGGCCGGCGGCGACACGTCCCCGCTCGGCCCCCGCAAGGGTGACGTGTACCCCGCCGGGGAGGGGTTCGCCCTGGACTTCGACGGCGGCAAAATGTTCTTCACCCCGGCCACCGGGGCCAAATTCGCCTACGGGCCCATCCTCGAGAAATACGAGATGCTGGGCGGGCCGGCCGGTAGCGATCTGGGTTTCCCGGCCATCAGCGAAGTGCCGGGCCTGGCGGGCCCCGACAGCCGGGTGATCACCTTCTCGGCCACCGACAAGCCGGTGATTTTCTGGACGCCCGAGCACGGCCCGTACGTGGTGCGCGGCGCCATCAACTCCGCCTGGGACAAGCTGGGCAGCTCGGGCGGGGTGCTCGGTGTTCCGGTCGGCGACGAGACCTACAACGGCGAGGTGTCCTCGCAGAAGTTCAGCGGCGGCCAGGTTTCGTGGAACCGGCAGACCAAGCAGTTCACCACCGAACCGCCGGGGCTGGCCGACCAGTTGAAGGGCCTGCAGGTGGCGATCGATCCCACCGCGGCCATCAACATGGCGTGGCGGGCGGCCGGGGGACCCAACGGACCGCTGGGTGCCAAGCAGGGCGGGCAGACCCCGATCGGCGGTGACGGCATCGTCCAGAACTTCGCCGGCGGCAAGGTGTTCTTCACCCCGGCGACCGGCGCGAACGCGCTCGAGACCGACATCCTGGCCAAATACGAGTCGCTCGGCGGGCCCGTCGGCAGCGGCCTCGGATTCCCGGTCACCAACGAAACCGACGGCGGCATCGGCCCGTCCAGCCGGATCTGCACCTTCTCGGCCGCCGACAAACCGGTGATCTTCCGGACCGCCGAGCACGGCGCGTTCGTCGTGCGCGGGGCGATGAAGGCCGCCTGGGACAAACTGCGCGGTCCGGCCGGCAAACTGGGGGCGCCCGTCGGCGACCAGGCCGTGGACGGTGACGTGATCTCGCAGCAGTTCACCGGCGGCAAGATCTCGTGGAACCGGGCGAAGAACACGTTCAGCACCGACCCGGCCAACCTGGCGCCGTTGTTGAGCGGCCTTCAGGTCTCGGGCCAGAACCAGCCGAGCAGTTCGGCCATGCCGTCACACGCCAACAAGTTCGGCTGGCATTCGTGGTGGTGGCTGGCCGCCATTCCGGTCCTGGTGCTGCTGGTGGTGGTGGCGTGGGCGCTGTTCGGATGGCGCCGGCGCCGCTCCGGCGCGGACGGCGCCGCCGGGTATGCGCCCGACCAGGGGTATGACGCGCCCTGGGGCCCGGAGGACCCCGACCTCGCGACCGAGCATTTCGCGCCGGGCGGGCCGCGCGAACCCGAGCAGCCGACCGATGCCGCGGCCACCGCGCGGGTCAGCTGGCAGCGTCAGGCGCCGTCGGAGAGCGACTACGGCGTCGAGCAGGAAGACCCCGACGCGATCGACACCGACTCCATCCCCGTCGTCTCGGAGGAGATGCTGGCGGAGGCCGACTATCCCGATGCCGAGGCCGATTACACCGACTACACCGACGCCGTTCCCGAGGTCGCCGAGGCCGAGACCGCCGACGATGCCGCCTACGTCGACGCCGACTACGCCGACGCCGGCTATCCGGAGGACGAGTACGCCGACGACGAGTATCCCGACGTCGCCGTTGCGCACACGCCGCCGGATGCCGACGCCGTCACCGGTGCCCTGGAAACCGCCGCGCCCGAGGATGAGTATCCCGACGTCGCGGTCCCTGAGGCGGAAGTCGAACCCGAGGACGATGTCGCCGCGGAGCCCGACGTGTCCGGGGCCGCCGAGGCCGGGGCGGTCGGCGCAGGCGCGGCCGGGGCCTTCGTCGCCGCGCAGCGATCCGGCGGTCGGCACGCCGCCGCGGACGACGCCGAGGAGGGCTCGGAGAACGGGCTGGCGGGCCCGGACGGGCGCCCGACCATCCACCTGCCACTCGACGACCCGTACCAGGCGCCCGACGGCTACCCGATCAAGGCGAGCGCCCGGTACGGCCTGTATTACACGCCCGGCAGCGACCTGTACCAGGACACGCTGCCCGAGATCTGGTTGTCCAGCGAAGAGGTCGCGCTGGCCAACGGCTTCACCCGGGCCGACTAGCGGGGCCGCCGGCCGCTAGACCTTGCGGATCACCGTGACGACCTTGCCCAGCACGGTCGCGTCGTTGCCCGGGATGGGGTCGAACGCCGGGTTGTGCGGCATCAGCCACACCTGACCGCCGGCGCGCTTGAACGTCTTGACGGTGGCCTCGCCGTCCAGCATCGCCGCGACGATGTCGCCGTTGTCGGCGACGTTCTGCTGGCGCACGACCACCCAGTCGCCGTCGCAGATCGCGGCCTCCACCATCGAGTCGCCCACCACTTTGAGCAGGAACAGCGTGCCCTCGCCGACCAGCTCGCGCGGCAGCGGGAACACGTCTTCGACGGCTTCCTCGGCCAGGATGGGTCCACCGGCCGCGATCCGCCCGAGAACCGGGACGAATGTGGGCTCTGGCAACGCATCCGACCCGGCCACCTCGGTGGCGGGCGCGGCCACGTCGTCGTCGGCGCCGCGGACATCGACCGCCCGGGGGCGGTTGGGGTCGCGGCGCAAATACCCCTTGCGTTCCAGCGTGCGCAGCTGGTGCGCCACCGAGGACGTCGACGTCAGCCCGACGGCGTCGCCGATCTCCCGGATGCTCGGGGGATAGCCGCGGCTGGTCACCGAGGCGCGAATGACATTCAAAATGGTGCGCTGCCGCTCGGTCAGCGCGGAGTCCACGGAGTGCAGCCGGCCGTCCGCCGCGGCCGGGCCGGTGTTCGGGGAAGTGTCGTTGCTGTCGCCCATGGCACTGAATGTAGCCGCATCGCCGACAAGAATCAAACATGTGTTCGACTGGCGTGTCGCCGGGCGTCCCGGGCCGGAAAAGCGCCGCCATCGGCCGAATCACAAATGTGTAACTCTTGCCGAGACCGGGTATTTGTGCCTCGTGACAGTGGTAGAGGCCGACGGGGTTGTCGGTGGTGTGATCTAGCGTCTTGCTCGTGCGACACGCTTCGCTCAAATGTTCGGGTTTCGAACACACAAGCGATTAGAGTCGAACACACGAGCGAGAGCTAGTTGACCGGAGGAACGCAGATGACAGTCATCCACACGCTTGCGCCGCGCACCAGCAGTCTTCGGCGCCCGGTCAACGGACCGGTTCAGGGCGTTCGGTACGGCAGGGACGGCCTGGCCCGCTCGCGGCGCCCCGTGCCGTCGCGGCCCGCGGGCGCCCCGACGCGCTACTACGGCACCGGGGTCGCGATCTCTGTCGCTCCGCACCGCAGGCGCGCCGTCACCTGGGCGACGACGGTTGGTCTGGCACTCGCCGCCGGGGCGATCACGCTGTGGCTGGGCCTGGTCGCGAACGTGGGGCAGGCGCTCAACGGCGACTCGACGAATTCGGCCGCCCCCGTCCCGAACCGGCTCGCCGTCGTGCGGGTCGACGCGGGGGAGTCGCTGCAGGATGTCGCTCACCGCGTGGCCCCCGACGCGCCGGCCGCCGCGGTGGCCGATCGCATCCGTGAGCTCAACGACCTGAACTCGCCGACGCTGGTTGCCGGCCAAACGCTGATCGCCCCGATCGGCTGACGGTCGTTGTGTCCCAACGGTTCCGGCCCGTGAGGTGTGCGGCCCGCGTGGTGCCGCCACGGGGACGGCGGCTCCGTTAGCCGTGCAGGTCAGCGCACGGGTACGCTCAAAGTTCTGCGGTACCCGGTTGTCGGCACGGTGAAGGAGCGGTCATGCACTGTCCCTTCTGCCGTCATCCCGATTCCCGGGTGATCGACTCGCGCGAAACCGACGAGGGGCAGGCCATCCGGCGTCGCCGATCGTGCCCCGAATGCGGAAAGCGTTTCACCACCGTGGAAACCGCGGTCCTGGCGGTGGTCAAGCGCAGCGGCGTCACCGAGCCCTTCAGCCGGGAAAAGGTCATCAGCGGAGTCCGCCGGGCCTGCCAGGGCCGGCAGGTGGACGACGACGCGCTGAATCTGCTGGCCCAGCAGGTCGAAGACACCGTGCGCGCCGTGGCCTCCCCGGAGGTCCCCAGCCACGAGGTCGGCCTGGCCATCCTCGGGCCGCTGCGCGATCTCGACGAGGTGGCGTACCTGCGGTTCGCGTCCGTGTACCGCTCCTTCGAGTCCGCCGACGACTTCGAGCGCGAGATCCAGGCGCTGCGCGAGCACCGCGGAGTGGCCACGCCGGGCTGACGGATCCCGCCGGGCGGCCCGCTAGGCTCGGTGCATGCCCCCTGAGTTGCATCCCGACCTGGCGGCCCTGGCCCCGCTCCTCGGCACGTGGGTCGGCCAGGGCGCGGGCAAGTACCCGACGATCCCGCCGTTCGACTACCTCGAAGAAGTCACGTTCGCCCATGTGGGCAAACCCTTTTTGGCCTACGCCCAGAAAACCAAGGCGGTCGCCGACGGCAAGCCGCTACACGCCGAGACGGGATACCTTCGCGTGCCGCAGCCGGGCCACGTCGAGCTGGTGCTGGCCCACCCGAGCGGCATCACCGAGATCGAGGTCGGCACCTATTCGGTCACCGGCGACCTCATCGACATGCAGATGTCCACCACGACGGTCGGCCTCACGCCTACCGCCAAAGAGGTGACGGGACTGGGGCGTTGCTTCCGCATCGACGGCGATGAGCTGTCCTACACGGTGCAGATGGGTGCGGTCGGCCAGCCGCTGCAGGACCACCTGGCCGCGGTGTTGCACCGGCAGCGCTGAGCGTGCGACCGCCGGCGGCCCCGGTCAGTCCAGCTGTCGCACACCGTCGTTGACCACCCGCCCGGCCACCGCGACCCAGCCCTCGGCGCTCCAGGTGGTTTCGATGACCGAGCCGTTGCCCTGGGTGATCCGCAGGTTTTGGCTCAGGTAGTCGGTGATGCGCATCGCGGCCGAACCGGTCGCCTCGTCTTCGGCCACACCGAGGTTGGCGGCGAACATGCGCACCCGCAGCGCCCCGGCGGCCCGGTCGGTCCAGGCCCACAGGTAGTGCGCCGTGTCGTCGGGGAAGTCCGTCGGGTCGGCGGCGAGAACGTCGTCGGCCGAACCGAATTCGTGCAACGCGAACTCGGGCGCCCATTCCGCGCGGGCGCTGATGCGGGTGTGGTGTTCGTCGTAGCCCACCTGCACGATCCCCGCCGGTATCTGCAACGTGTTGACCGGCCGACCGTTCTCCCGCAGCCACCACGAGGCGCCGACCGTCGGGTGCCCGGCGAACGGCAACTCGGTCCGGGGCGTGTAAATGGTGGCGTGCGCGGTCGCGGAGCCCGCGGCCGGACGGTCAACGAAAACCGTTTCGCTGTAGCCCAATTGGGTCGCCACCCGTTGCCGGTCCGCGACCCCGACCTCAGCGGCATCCACCACGCCGAGCGGATTGCCGAAATTGCCGTCCGCGTCGGTGAACACCCGCAACACCGTGACGTCGATACCCATGGCCCGACTGTACGACCCCGAACCGCGCCGCCTCGATCAAGGTGGAATCAGGTGGCGCTGCGTTCGTCGGACCCCATGGCGTTCAGCACGGCGACGCGCGTGGGCGCCGGGCCGCTCACGGCCCGCTCGCCACCACCGGTGCGCAGCAACCCGCGCAGCGCGGCCTGATCGTATTCGGCGGGCGCGGTCGAATCCATGAAGCGCTCGACGACCTCGATGAAGCGCGCGGGGTCGTCGTGAAAGGGAAAGTGGCCGGAGCCCTCGAAGATCTCGAGCCGCGAACCGGGCATCGCGGCGTGGGCCATCCACGCGTGCCGGACCGGGACCACCACATCCTTGGTGCCCCAGACGATCTGCACCGGGATGGCTTCGGTCAAATAACATCGGTCGAGCATGGTGACGATCTGCCCGCGCCAGTCCACCACCGCCCGCAGGGTTCGGCTGAATGCCGCCGACGCCGTCGGTTCCGGCAGGTCATCGAGGATCCGCAGCACGTTGGGCAGGTCACGGCCCAGGCCGGTGCTGCCCAGCGCGGCGCCCAGGACCCGGCCCACGACCTGGACCGCCGGCAGCACCAGGGGCAATCGCAGCAGGGCGATGGCTTCGCTGCCCATCGGCAGCGAAGCCCACCGCAAGACGAAGTTGACGTCCTTGGTCACGCCGCCGGCGCCCACCAGGATCAGCCGCTCCACCAAATGCGGGAACTGGTAGGCGAATTGCATGGCCACACCGCCGCCCAGCGAATGACCGACGATGGTGGCCCGTTCGATGTCGAGCACGCTGAGCAGGTCCCGCATCCCGTTGGCGTATGCGGCGATCGAGTAGTCGGCGCGCGGCTTGTCGGATCGGCCGTGACCCAGCAGGTCCGGGGCGATGACCGTGAAGCGCTGGGCGAGCTTGGCCTGCACGGCATTCCACGTGGTGGAGTTGTCGCCGATGCCGTGGATCAGCAGGATCGCCGGCCCGGAGCCCGCGATGCGGTAGGCGCGCCGGTAACCGTGGATGGTGCGAAACTCGAGTGTGGGTGCGGTCACTTCGCGCACCGGGCGGAGCCTGTTCTTGCGCTTCCGCTCGGTCATAGGGCCAACCTTGCTGTCGGGCCGGGCTAAGGGCGGTGTGGCTGGGTGTTCGGCAGAGGGTCAGGCCTGATCGTCGTCGTCGAACTTCTTCTCCGCCTGCTGGGCGAGAAATCGCTCGAACTCCGCGCCCAGCTCGTCGCCGCTCGGCAGATCCTCGTCGCGCGACAGTAACGATCTGTTCTCCTGAGCGTCGATGAAGGCATCGTACTGGCGCTCCAGCGCCGCCACCACCTGAGCGACCTCTGCGCTCGCCTCGACCTGCTCGTCGATCTTGGCCCGGATCACCTCCGCGGCTTCGGTCAACGCGGTCAGCGGCAGCTCCAGCGACGCGGTCTTGGCGACCTGCTCGAGCAACGCCTGCGCGGCGGCCGGGTAATCGGTCTGGGTGAGGTAGTGGGGGACGTGCACGGTGAAGCCGACCACCTCATGGCCGTGCTGGGCCATCCGGTACTCGAGCAGGTTGGACGCGCTGCCCGGGACTTGGATCTCGGCGATCCACGGCTGGAAATTGGCGATCAGCTCCGGGTTGTTGGAGTGCGCGGTCATCGTGGTCGGCCGCGTGTGCGGAACGGCCATCGGGACGGTGCCCAGGCCGATGGTCTGGCGCACGTTGAGCCGCTCGGCCAGCAGGCGGACCGCGGTGATGAAGCGCTCCCACTTGAGATCGGGCTCCATGCCGGCCAGCAACAGGAACGGGGTGCCGACGGTGTCGCGCAACGCGTAGAGGCTCAGCTCCGGGTCGTCATAGTTGGTGAAGTGATCGGTCTTGAAGGTCATCAGCGGCCGCCGCGAGCGGTAGTCCAGCAATTCGTCGATCGCGAAGGACGCGACCAGCTCGGTGTCCAGCACGGCCTTGAGATGCGAGGCCGCCAGCCGGATGGCGTGACCGGCGTCGGAAAAGCCCTCCAGGGCGTGCACCAGTACGGGGCCGCGGCCGTCGGACGTCGACAACTGCGGCGCGGGCAGCTCCAGCTCGTACATGCCGGGCTGGCCCTGCTGGTACTGGTCACCTGGGTCTCGATGGTGATCCATCTTCGATCGCCTCCTCTCGGGGGTCCCTTCAGGGTGCCCTACCAAGTGTCCCCTGAATCAGGCGGCACCCGGATAGAACAGCGAACTCGGTTCCGGCGTTCGCACCGTGGAACGCGATAATTCTCAGGCGTAATCCGGTGAGACCCTATCGGGGGTCCCCTCCGCGGCGTCAGCAAACCCCGTGGCGCACGGCGTCGCGCGGAAGTCGGCTCGCCGCCGCGGCGTCGGGCATGATGAAGGCGATGCGCATACCGATCCTGGTGCTCTGCTCGGTGGTGGGGGTGGCGACGTCGCTGACGTCGTGTCATCGGCCCGTCGAGCAGGTGTCGGGCGCCCCGGTGTCGGCGCCGCGGACCGGCGGCCCCGTGCAGCGGCTCAGCCAGCCCGAGCAGAAGGCGGTCGCGGGTCCGGTGGAGCCGGACCGGCGGATCGGGGCGATCTTCATCGACGGTGGGCCGCTCCACGTTTGCACCGGTTCGGTGGTGCATTCCAAGGGCGGGGACCTGATCATGACCGCGGCGCATTGTCTGGCCGGGGCGTCGCTGATCACCTTCGTTCCCGGTTTCGCCGGCGACGCCGCGCCCGCTCCCACCGACGTGTGGAAGGCCGACGCGGTCTACCTCGATCCGCGCTGGGTCGCCAGCAAGGATCCGCATGCCGACTACGCGATCGCGCGAGTCAGCAACGACACCGGCACCAGCGTCGAGTCCCGCGCGGGTCTGGCGCTGACGCTGGGCGTGACGCCCCCACCGGGCAGTCGCGTCACCGTGCTGGGTTATCCGGTCGGCGTGGGCGGCGAGCCCATCGGGTGCCAGGGCAGCACCTCGGTCAGCGACAGCGGGTTCCCCGCGCTCGCGTGCGAAGGTCTGGTGGACGGCACCAGCGGCGCTCCGTGGGTCAGCGGCACCACGCTCACCGGGCTGATCGGCGGTCTCGAGCGCGGCGGGTGCGCGCCGGACATCTCGTATTCGGCGCCGTTCGACGCCCAGACCGCGGAGCTGCTGGCCCGCGCCGAAGTCGGTGGGCCGGGCGACCCCGTCCCCGGCGACCTGCAGGACGCCTGTTAGCTATGGCGACCGCCAGCGCGGCCGTGGCCGGGCGCAGCGGTCGCCACCATATGTCGGAGCCGGGCGCAGCGGTCGCCACCATCTGGCCTAGCGGCGGAACTGATTGAGCGCGCGCACCTTGTTCATCACGTCGAGCGCGGCCACCTTGTAGGCCTCGGAAAACGTGGGGTAGTTGAACACGGCGTCCACCAGGTAGTCCACCGTGCCCCCGCACCCCATCACCGCCTGCCCGATGTGCACCATCTCGGTGGCGCTGGTGCCGAAGATGTGCACGCCGAGCAGTTTCAGGTCCTCGGTGGACACCAGCAGCTTGAGCATCCCGTAGGAGTCCCCGGCGATCTGGCCGCGGGCCAGCTCCCGGTACCGGGCCACCCCGACCTCGTAGGGGACCGCGTCCTTGGTCAGCTCCACCTCGGTGGCCCCGACGTAGGAGACCTCGGGGATCGAATAGATGCCGATCGGCTGCAGCTCGGTGATGCCGTCGCACGCTTCCCCGAACGCGTGGTAGGCGGCCAGCCGCCCCTGCTCCATCGAGGTCGCGGCCAGCGCGGGGAAACCGATCACGTCCCCGACGGCGTAGATGTGCGGCACCTTCGTCTGGAAATAGTCGTCAACGAAGATCCGGCCGCGGTTGTCGGCCTCCAGCTCGGCGTGGTGCAGGTCGAGATGGTCGGTCTGGCCCTGCCGACCGGCCGAGTACATCACCGTCTCGGCCGGGATCTGCTTGCCGCTGGCCAAGGTGGTGACGGTGCCCGCCGAGCCGACGTCGACCGCGGTCACCTCCTCGCCGAACCGGAACGTCACCGCCAGGTCGCGCAGGTGGAACTTCAGGGCCTCGACCACCTCGGGGTCGCAGAAGTCCAGCATGTCACCGCGCTTTTCCACCACGGTGACCTTGGTGCCCAGCGCGGCGAACATCGAGGCGTACTCGATGCCGATGACCCCGGCGCCGACGACCACCATCGAGGCCGGCAGCGTCTTGAGGTCGAGGATGCCGTCGGAGTCGAGCACGCGCTCCTCGTCGAACTCGACGCCGGACGGCCGCGCCGGCCGCGTTCCGGTGGCGATGACGATGTATTTGCCACTGATGGTTACCTTTTCGCGCCGCGACGGGTCTTCGACCTCGATGGTGTGCGGGTCGACGAACCGCCCGTGGCCGATCAGCAGGTCGATCCGGTTGCGCATCAGCTGGTTGCGCACCACGTCGACTTCCTTGCCGATCACGTGCTGGGTGCGGGCCAGCAGATCGGCCGGGGTGATCTTCTCCTTGACCCGATAGCTCGCGCCGTAGAGTTCGCGCTGGCTCATCCCGGTGAGGTAAAGGACCGCCTCGCGCAACGTCTTTGACGGGATGGTGCCGGTCTGGACGCAGACGCCGCCGATCATCTGGCCGCGTTCGACGATGGCGACCGACTTGCCGAGCTTGGCCGAGGCGATGGCGGCCTTCTGCCCGCCGGGCCCCGAACCGATGACCACCATGTCGTACTCTTGCGCCGAGCCCATGGGCTAAACAGTAGAGCAGCACAACTCACAGTGCCGGGTTCATCCACAGCTGGGTTGCCGCGCCGGCGCGCGCGAGCACCGGCCGACGGTGGCGGCCGTCAGCGTTGGTGCTCATGACCACGCATCCACAACCCGACTTCGAGCTTTCCCGCCCCGGCGCGCTCATCGCCGCGCTGCCCTTCCCTGCCGAGTCGGCGTGTCGACTAGGTTCAGGGTTTTTTTGAGTGCAGTCTGGGGATGGCGCGGTGGCTGGTCAGCAAACCAGTCGCGGGAGGGTTTCGCTTGGTGGGCTGGCGAGTTTTCTGGGTTCCGGGTGCATCCTCAGCTCAGGGTGTGCGACCGCGGCTGTTAGCCGGCTGGGTTAATCTCGCGAATCGCGAAGAATCGGTTGGGGTTCGGCCGGGTGACCCTATCTTTTTGTCACCGGAGCGCCGAGTCGACGCGCGGCTGTCCGCGTATGCCCAGACGAGAGTCTTTCGCGGTTACACCGCTGAGACACGGCGCAACCATGTGACCGACCTGCGCTTATTTTTGACCTTTCTGTGGGCAAAGAAGGTGGGTTGGTGGGAAGCGACCCGTGATGATGTCGAGGACTATGAGCATTGGCGTCGGTTCGCCGAGCACAATCCTCGCCGTATCGGCGGGGCGAAGTGGGATCGTGAATTGTCAGCGTTGGCAAGCTTTTACGCTTGGGCTTCCGAACACCGGCATGTTCCGCGTAGTCCCGTAGCGATGAAGCGTGTGATCGCTCGTGATGGCGCGGCGGTCACGGTGCCCGCGGCACGGGCGAAGGATGTGCGCCGCAGTAATGTGCACTGGCTTACGCCTCGCAGCTGGCGGCGGTGGATTGATGTCGGGCTACGCGGCTATACCTGCGACGGTGTGCTTGACCGCGGTTGGGGTGGACGTTTAGAGGACCGCAACGTCGCTTATGTGCGGCTGATGGTGACATCGGGTCTTCGACGAGCCGAGGGTGGTTCCCTTCTGACAGTTGAAGTCCCGGCCCGTCGCGGGGATACGAGCCGCTACTGTCGAGGACGGATCGCCGCCGAGGTCACCAGGGCGAAGAAACCGAGAACGTTCTACGCTGCCGCTGATGCTGTCGCTGAGGTGGAGACTTACTGCGATTCCTCCCGCGCGCTCGCGGTCCGCGGCGCGCAGCAGGCGCGGCGCTATGAACGCCTGGTGGAGCGGCGTGTTGTCACTGAGATAACCCGCGGTCTTAGCCCGCTGGTGGTATGGCGGTGCCCGGATGGCTCCATCGTGCGACGTGAATTGAACAGCCTGACCGTCAATGAGCGAATTACCCTGTTTGTTGAAGGCGAACATGGGCTTGAGCCGTTGTGGCTGTGGCTGAATGAGCAGGGACTGCCGTTTCAGGTGCATTCGTGGGACGGTGTTTTCACCGCGGCTAATCGCCGATGCGATACGGTCCTGACTCCGCGGCAGCGGCTCGGGTTGGATCCGCACAAGGTGTATGCGCCTTATGCCACACCGCATTCCGCACGGCACAGCTTTGCCCTCTACATGCTGGTCGTGCTGAATTCTTTGATGGATCAACGGTATGGGCTGACACCTGAGGATCGTCGGGACTTCCGCCATCTCTACGGCGATCCGTGGTTCATGGTGCAAAATCTCCTCGGTCACGCTTCCCGGGAAACCACCGTTGAGCGTTACCTCGCACCGGTAGCTGATCTGCAACTGCGCTCGATGCTGGCAGATGCTGTCGATCCGGTGCCAGCGCCCATGCCTGAGCTGGATGCCGTATTCGCGCGTATTGCCCGGGAATCGGAAGGCATTCAAGACGTTGATGACTTCGGTTGGGCAGGCGGCGGCACATGAATGTGCGTGGCCGGCCCGCAGTGCTTCCGCCTTCCGATCACCGTCGACCCAAGGCGCTGGCACCGCAGGGCTTGGTTGTTTTCCACTGCAACGCTGCGGGCCGGGTCAAGGAATATGACTTCGCCACGTTGCCGGTTGACGAAGCTTTGCAGCGATCGTTAGCGGCGTTGTTCGCCCGCCGCTGCGTGCCACAAACCTGGACCACGCATAGGACCTCGCGCGGCATGTGGCGACAAATCGTGCGGTTCGCCGAATTCCTCGTCGAGCAACCAGAGCACGTGCGCGATCTCGATGATCTCAGCGCCGCCATGGTCAGACGGTGGCGCAATAGCGTGGTCATGCTCAACGACAAACGCCCCTTCACTGAGGTCGCGCTGCTGTTGCACGAGGATCCGCGACTGCAGTGCGGGCCGGTGGCCGACGAACTTGTGCGCCGCTTCAGGCGAGCGCAAAGCGCCACACAGTCATACAGCCACGACGAGTTTCAGCTCATCAAGGTCGCGGCCCGACGGACCTTCCGCGCCGCGTTAGCGCGCATCGAACATAATGCTCGGCACTTGCACCGTTGGCAGCAAGGGGAATTCGTCGAAGACAGCCCGGATTGGCTGGTCGGGCACGCGTTGAGCGTTCTCGCCGATACCGGGTCCATGCCCGAGTACACGATGAAGAACGCCAGACCCAAAGAGGGAGCGCATCTGCTCAAAAAGCGATATCACGGACCGCTGGGTGGCACCAGGGCAGAGGTGACGTGGCAGCGGCTGTTTTTGTCCAGGATGGAGGCGGCAGCGCTGGGGGTGCTGATGATGGCCGAATACGGGTGGAACTTGTCGGTCATCGACGGGCTGGCGGTGCCTAAGGCATCACCTGATGCTGGCCACGATGGTCGGCCGACGTATCGGGTGGCTTTGGAAAAGCCGCGACGCGGCGCTGGGCGGTATCACGAATCCAGGAACTTCACCGATGACGGTGCCGCCTCGGCCGGGCGGTTGATCACGCAGGCCTTGCGGGCGACCCGTTTTGCTCGCGCGTTGGTCGAACAGATGGCTCCGGGAACTGACCGGCTCATCGTGTGGCGCACCGGCAACCGCGGTCATGTGTGGGTGCGCGGGGACCGTCATCCTCCTGTCGGGGATTTCCGTTTCGGGGTGTCGTCTTTTGACGCATCACTGTGGGCGCAAGCTCAAGGGTTGACCGGTTCGCCATTTCGTCGCGGTCGCAGAACGGTTGTCGCCCTGGGCCGCCGTGAGCCCACGCAACACTCTGAGCAGACCTTCGATCGTAGTTATGCCTTGGTGGACAAGCGTGTTCAGGCCGAAGCCGTCGAGGTGATAGCCGCGGGTGCTGAGGATGCGTTGGGTCGTGCTCAAAAGGGGGTTCTGGTCGCCGAATTGCGCGACCGGCCGGCAGCGGGCGATGTTGAGACAGCGACAGCCGATTGCGCCGACCCTGCGTCAAGCCCGTTCGCAACCTCACCCGAAGACGGCTGCACAGCTTCGTTTTTGATGTGTCTGGCCTGCCCCAACGCGCACGTCCATCCCGGACACCACGCTCGACTGGCGCATTTGCATCAGGCTTTAACGAATCTGCGCTCGGTCCTTCCCTCCAAGACGTGGCGTCGCGATTGGGCCGAACACCATGGCCGCCTTGAAGACCTCAAAACACGTCTTGGCGATCCGCTCTGGGAGCAAGCGCTGTCACAACTGACCGATACTGACCGCGGTCTGGTCGATCATCTGCTGGTGGGAGTGCTCGACACATGAGCACTGCGGCGCAAGATGATCCGTACTTGTTGCTGATGCCTGGGCCGCGTAGCCCGGTGGTGGCACCAGATCTGGTCAAACCTATTCACGCCCACCTCAACCCGTACTACGGGGATCCTGTGTGGTCGCTTGCTGCTCTGACAGAAAACCCTTCGGCGGTACGGCCCAAGATCCACTGGAGAAACTGCCCCGCAGCGTTCGAGAACGAACTGCGCCTTGCTGTCTGGTGTCTTATCAATGGCGAGCTGCGCCCCACTTTTGTCCGCAGCCGCGGTACCAGGATGCGAACGCGCCCGGCGGTCTCGACGCTCATTACCATAGTGCGTCACTGGCTAGAACTGGCCCAATGGCTCGACAGTCGCGGCGTCCGGGGGCTGGCCGATTGCGACACCACCACCCTTGATGGCTACGGTCGGTATCTGCTGGCGACCAAGGCCGAAGTCCGCTCCAGCGCGCTTCGGCGCCTGGTCGCACTGACTCGATTGTGGGCGCTCGACCAAATCAGCCCCGCCCCAACCGGTCTTGGGCAACCTCCGTGGGAAACCACCGGAGTCGACGACTATCTGCCAAGGCCAATCCCGTTGGGTAATGAGAATGCCGCTGCGCCGTTAGCTGAGGAAACGCTCGGGCCGCTCCTTGTCTGGGCCATGCGCGTGGTCAACGACCTAGGCGACGACATCCTTCGCGCGCACGCCGAGCATGCGCGTCTGCTCAATGCGATACCCGACAGTGCGCGTCCCGAGGGCCGACGGGCATTGTGCGCCTACCTTGATGCCCTTCTTGAGTCCGGTGATCCGTTGCCCGTTCATATCGAAGGGGACCGGGTCACGTTCGTGGCCGCCTACATTTGCGGTCGCGTCGGCGCTGCGAAGTCGCAGATGAAGGAATATCCGCGCCGCGACCAACTGCTGGCGGCCGCGACGCAACGCCTGTCGGGCTGTCCGCTTGGCATCCCGATCACCGGCCGCATCGACGGAAAGCCCTGGCGCGACGACATCGACTACGTGGAAGCGTGGCCCTTGTGGCGCCATCTCGGTACGGCGGCATTCATCGTGTGTGCCTATCTCACCGGGATGCGCCCCAGCGAAGTACTTGGTCTGACAACGGGTTGTTGCCCTGACCCCGAGCCTGACGCCGCGGGCACAGTCGGGCGACACTTGATCCGCGGCCGCGAATACAAAAGCGCGGTCGACGAACACGGCAACCATCTCTCCGCCGGGACGGACCGCGACGCGCCGTGGGTGGCAATCACCCCCGTCGTCAACGCCATTCGCGTTCTGGAGAAAATGGTTCCCGACGGGGGGCTTCTGTTCGACTCATCGGCCCACGATAGATACAACCAACCCACCGCGACGGGTTCAATGGTCCATAGGTCGATGCGTTCCAGGATCGATGATTTCGTTGACTGGGCCAACACTCAAGCCGCACGACACAACCTGGCCAGCGAGACAATCCCGCCCGACCCGCACGGCAGAATCGGGCTCAAACGCTTCCGCCGATCCCTCGCCTGGCACATCGCCCGGCGACCAAATGGACACGTCGCACTGGCCATCCAATACGGGCATATGCGTTCGGCCGTCGTCTCCGGACGCTACGCCTCGCGCGGCCGCGACGGTATCCACGACCTGCTCGACATCGAAACCGTACGCGCCGTAGCCGACACCGTCGCCGAACTTCGAGACCACCTCAACGACGGCGGTGGAGTCTCGGGCCCAGCGGCCCGCGACGCCATCAAAATTGCGGCACACGCACCCACATTCAGCGGGACAACGATCACCGCGAAAACCGCTCGCCGGCTCGTCGCCAACCCTGACCTGATGATCTACGACAACCCGCAAGCGTTACTGCTGTGCCGCTACAAGCCAGACCGGGCCCTATGCCAACGCGACGGCATCAAAGATGCCCCCAAGCTGGAAGCTTGCGATCCCCGCTGCGGCAACGTCATACGCACCGATCGGCACGCCGCCCAGCTACGCACCCGCGCCGACCAGCTCGAACAACAGGCCACCCACACCCCCCAACCGATCGGTGAACGGCTGCGCGCCAACGCCGCAAAACTCCGCCACTACGCCGACACCCACGACAACACGCGCGTCACCTCGAGCGGGGAAGACAAACACCACCTGACCGAGGAGCCCATGTGACCGCTGCACTCGACGAACGCGACCGCATCCGCGCCGCCATGGACCGCATCTTCGCCGGCACACCCCAGCGTTCCAACGGTGCACTGACGATCGTTGCCCTCGCACAAGAAGCCGACGTACCCCGCAACGCCCTAACCCAACGCCACACCGACCTGAAAAACCAGTTCTACCAACAGGTACGGGGAAAGGGCGGACCATCAGAACTGGAGACAAGACTTCGTAACACCATTGCAAAGCTTCGCAAGACCATCGTCAACAAGAATGGCGAGCTTAAACAACTCCGAACAGATGTCCCCGCCCTCGTACGCGTCGTCAACCAGCTCACCCTGGAAAACGATCTACTACGCAGCCAGTTAGCCCAATCCGGACGCACAGTCATTGCGTTTCCCAAGGTGCACCCGCCCATGTGAAGGCCCCCCAAAGGTTATGCCGCGTTACCTGGAACGGTTTGTGCCGGACGAGGATTTCCGGGCCGAGGGCCGCGACGGGGGTCTGTCTGTCGGGCGGCGGTGCGCGGCGAGGAAATCATCGACGATGCGTTCACAGTCGTGACGATCGATTGCGCGCAGCCCGGTGAGTCGAGCGAACGCCACCGGGCCGACGAGCTGGCACAGAATCAGTTCTAGATCGAAGTCGTCGAGATCGGCCCGGGCTTCAGGGCCTTCCAGAAGGCTGTTGAACGGCCGGCGATAATGGTCGATGATCCGCGTCCGCAGCGCGTTGCGATCGTAGGTCTCCTCTGTGCCGTCCGGTGTTGGCCCGAGCGCGACCCAGGCCAGCGTGGTGACATGCAGCGGCGCCTCTTGAAAGAGGGTCGCCTGTCGGCTCAGCAGCTCGATCAGCTGGTCGCGTAATGTTCCCGTGGCAGGTGGTGGGGTGACCTGCGGTAGCAACCGTTCAAATGTTGCGGCCAGCAGCTGAGTAGAGCTGCTGAAGTGCCGATACAGCGTGGTGCGTGCGACCTTGGAGGCTTTGGTGACCGCGTCTATGGTGACGGCTTCGATGCCACCGGCATTGAGGAGTTTCGTGGCCGCATCCAGCAACCGGGTCCGTGACCGAAGGCGGCGGGGATCGACGTCGTCGTCGACATCGACATCGACATCGACATCGATCGGGATTTCAGCGTCACGCTCCACGTAGTCACCGTAAACCCCCCACGGACCTGGCCTACAGCGAATCGCATCGGGGAAGTCGTTCAATCCGACGAACGGTACTAGTAGTATCGTAGCGATACTACTAGTACACTTCGGCGGTGTAGGCCAAGCACCGAAGGAGGATTGGTGATCAGGCAACCGGTCGAGCGGTTCGGGACCCGGGGGAGTCGACGGCGCTGCCCCCAATCGGCCGGCCGCGTGGCGATCGAAAAATCCAGCTTCTGCCTCCGCGCGGCGACCTCACGGACGAAAGACGTCAAATCCTGATGAATGTGCCGATTTCGCTGACTAAAACCCACCTCTGGAGACGTGCGGTTCGGGATATCCGGCTGGCCAGTCGCGGTATTGCCAAGCGGCTGCACCCAGCGCCGCCGGTCCACCAGGGCCGCGTTCGTCCACGTCACTATCCCCCTCGCTCTTGCTCGTACCTGGACGACGATCTGATGAGTCGGGAAATGCACGATCATGTTCGCGATGAGCCGATCAGGCTCAGTTCCCGGCTGGCATTTCGCCTACGGCGTTCGTGAGATTGTCAGCAGCCAGAGATGACCCATGGCCAACGTCAAATAATCTGCATACCAATGGATTACGCAATGACGTACCCGATACGGAACCGGCAACAGGACATCGAGGTCGAGCGCAAGGGCCGACGCGGCGTCGCGGCGTGGGCGGGCTGGCGGTAGCAATTTCGCCGACACCATGAAAGGGTACCGATAGTACTGTTGCGATACCATTGGTTTCTTTCCAGTAGTGGAGACGGGGGATGGTAGATACCGGGTGGGTTTCGTCGGGCGTGGCGACGTTGAGTCGGCCGGTCCGGGAAAGACTCCGTAAGGTCACCGCTGGTGAGGGCGTTTACAGCGATCGATTAGCCCGCGTGGCGCGGTTTAGTATCCGGCACAAGGTGCTGGTCATCGGTGCGTGGGTGGTGGCTGCCGGCGTCCTGGCCGCGGTGTTTCCGCAATTGGAAACAGTCGTAAAGCAGCAGTCGGTGAACCTCATTCCCTCTGATGCGCCGTCGCTCCAGACCGTTGAGCGGATGGGGATCGCATTCGGCGAGCAGGGGTCCAAGACGACCGTCTTTGTCGCGGTGGAGGAACCGACGGGCCTGAGTGCGCCGGTGCGTCAGCGTTACAACGCGATGGTTTCGCGGTTACGTGCCGATTCCAAGCATGTGCGACTGGTTCAGGATCTGTTGGCCGACCCGGTTACTGCCGGTCAGGCGGTGAGCCAGGACGGCAAGGCATGGTATCTGCCGGTCGGGATAGCGGGCACGCTCGGCGATCCCCGAGCGGCCGAATCCGTCCAAGCGGTGCGCGCTATCGCCGCCAATTCGTTTAGCGGTACCTCCACGACCGTCCGCGTAACCGGCCCTCCCGCGACGTTCAGCGATCAAATTGACTCGGCTGAGCAGGATTTGATTGTCGTCTCCGTCGTGACCGCGGGGCTGATCGCGCTGATTTTGCTGGTCATCTACAGGTCATTGTTTACCGCGTTGCTGCCACTGTTGGTTATCGGCGTCAGTCTGGGGGTAGGGCGTGGAGTGCTCTCGGGGCTGGGCGAAGCGGGAATGCCGGTATCGCAATTCACCATCGCGTTCATGACGGCGATTCTGTTGGGTGCCGGCACCGATTATTCGGTGTTTTTGATCAGCCGGTACCACGAGCAACGCCGCCAGGAGGTCTCGGCCGACCTC
The DNA here is from genome assembly GCF_035918355.1 of Mycobacterium sp. 3-98. NCBI lineage: Bacteria > Bacillati > Actinomycetota > Actinomycetes > Mycobacteriales > Mycobacteriaceae > Mycobacterium > Mycobacterium sp. 3-98. The sequence continues at coordinate 2,227,327 of NZ_CP142360.1, forward strand.
GCGGTGATCAATGCAACCGCCACCATCGGACGCGTGATCCTGGCCTCCGCGGCCACTGTGGCGTTTGCATTTTTGGCCATGGTGTTTGCAAAACTGAGCGTTTTTGGCGCGCTGGGCCCAGCGTGCGCGATAGCCGTCTTCGTCGGAGTCGCGGCCACCGTGACGTTGTTCCCACCGGTGTTGGCGCTGGCCGCGCAACGCGGCATCGGCGAGCCCAAAGCCGACCGCACACGCCGCTACTGGAATTGGATCGCGGTGGCCGTAGTTCGCCGGCCCGGCCCATTGCTGGCCGCCAGCCTGGCTCTCGTGTTAGGGCTAGCGGCTGTGGCGCTGACCATGCGCATGAGCTACGACGACCGCCAAGGCCAGCCGCCCTCGACCGCCAGCAACGAGGGTTATCACCTGCTGGACAGACACTTTCGCAAAGATATTGTCATCACGCAGTTCATGGTCGTCGAATCACCGACCGATATGCGCACCGGTAAGGGCCTGGCCGACCTTGACGAAATGGCGTCTCGCGTGTCGCAATTGCCGGGTGTCACCAAAGTTTCCGGCGTCACCCGGCCCACCGGTGCGCGACTGGACCAGGCGCAGCTTTCTTGGCAGAACGGCCAGATCGGGACCAAGATGGCCGATGCCGTCGCCAAAGGAGACGCCCACAAGACCGATCTCACCAAACTCACCGGTGGCGCCGACCAACTCGCGGGCGGCTTGGCGCAACTTGACACTACCCTTCGCGCGGCGTTGACTCCGCTGACCGGGATCCTCAGCCAAGCCCAGTCCAGTGGGGCACAATTTCAGCGCTTTCGCCCGCTGCTGCAGCAGCTTTCGGCTACCACACCGACCATCGACCAAGCTATCCGAAGCGGGCCCGGCTTACGCCAAGAAGCTCAACAAGCCCAGAATGCGATCGCCACCATCGACCCGTTGGTTAATGCGCTCAATACATCCCCTTGGTGTGCCACCACACCCGAGTGTGCCCAGATCCGCGACCAGGTACGGATTCTAGTGACCTTGCGCGATGGCGGCTTTTTCAACCAGCTCGCCAACCTCGGCGACATGTACCAGCCGGGCGGCGATACGGCGGGGGGCACTATGGCAGACCTGCAGAACACGGTCACCTCGCTGAACAACGCGTTCGGAGCGCTCGGCGACCCCGCCGACATGGCCGGCAACATCCGCCGCCTCCAAAACGGCATCAGCCAGCTCGCGTCGGGCGCACAAGCCCTAGCTACTGGTGTGCACACCCTCGCCGACAGCAACATCGAAATGTTGTCCGGCATGGGTCAGATCGCCACGCAGCTACAGAATTCCGCGCGGTCTAGCGCCGGTTCGGACAACTCTAGCGGCTTTTACCTGCCCGCTAACGCCTTCGAGAATCGCCAGTTCTCCGATGTGGCGAAGCACTTTCTGTCTGCTGACGGCAAGACCGCGCGCTTTGCCATCGAATCCAGTTACAACCCCTACAGCAGCGAAGCGATGAATCTCGCGCAGAAGATCACCCGCGTTGCTGATGCCGCACGCCCTAACACCTCGCTGGCCAACGCACGGATTTCGATGGCCGGCTTCCCCGCCGTCAATTCCGATATCCAGCGCTTGCTGTCGGCCGACTTTCACCTACTGGCTATCGCCACGCTCGTCATCGTCGGTTTGATCCTCGTCGTTCTGCTACGCGCCTTGGTGGCCCCGCTCTATCTGCTCGGTACAGTGGTACTCAACTACGGGGCCGCACTGGGCATCGGCACACTCGTCTTCCAATACGGCCTAGGCAAGGAAATCGCATGGCCCGTACCGCTTTTAGCGTTCATCATCTTGGTCGCGGTGGGCGCCGATTACAACATGCTGCTAATCTCGCGGTTACGCGAGGAATCTGCTCACAACGTTCGCGTCGGCGTGCTGCGCACGGTCGCGAACACCGGCTCAGTCATCACTTCGGCCGGGCTTATCTTCGCGGCCAGCATGTTCGGCCTTATGGTCGGTTCGGTCGCGATCATGATCCAAGCCGGACTCATCATCGGCTGCGGCCTACTCTTGGACACCTTCGTGGTCCGCACTCTCACGGTTCCCGCGATCGCCACATTGCTCGGTGAGGTCAGCTGGTGGCCTCAACGGAAGTCCTTGGCCCCACGCGGTAGAGCACGCTGACGATGACCTGTCACCCAAGGGACTGCATAGCGTGACCGGCGTGGACTTCGTCCGGTTCGACGAGCGAATCGCCGAGCAGATGCTCGGTGCGGCGGCGACTGCGGGTGGGCTGTCGACCTACCTGAACTTGCGCCATACCCAGCTAACCGCGGGACGATTAGTTGCCGAAATGGATGCCCGCGAGGACCTGCTTACACCGTTTGGGAATCTCCACGGCGGTTGTCTGTCCGCCATGGTTGACCACTGCCTCGGGGTGGTGTTCTATCCGGTCATGCCTGCAGGATGTTGGGTCGCCACAACAGAATTCAAGGTGAATTTGGTTCGACCTGTCTCGGGCGGAGTGTGCGTCGCCGTCGCTAACATCATTTCGTTGGGCAAGCGCAGCGGTGTAGCACGTATCGATATCACCAACAGCGGGATGCTTGTGTGCGCCGCTCAAGGCACCATTACCGTCATGCCGCCGAAAGAAACCAGGCAATGACTAAGGCCGTACATGCCTCTCATTAGGAGGCGTTCCGCCCGAGGGAAACGAACTACATGACCATTACTCAGGAGCGCATCCGCACGCGCGACGGCATCACCCTCGTGGCGGATTGTTACACGCACGCCACGACTGGTCCTGTGGTGTTGCTCCTACATGGCGGCGGCCAAAACCGCCACGCCTGGGCCACCAGCGCGCGTCGCCTCCACGCCCATGGCTACACCGTCATCGCGTACGACACCCGCGGCCATGGCGACAGCGACTGGGACCCAAGCGGACAGTACGACGTCGAAAAGTTCGTATCCGATCTGCTCTCGGTACGAGACCACGTCAGCCCCGACGGTCCCCCCGCCGTCGTTGGCGCGTCGCTGGGCGGGCTGATCATCCTCGCTACCCACCAGCTGGCCTCACCCGACCTCTGGGCAGCCGTTGTCCTGGTCGACATCACCCCGCGAATGGAATTTGATGGGGCCCATCGCATCGTGTCATTTATGGCCGCACACCCCGACGGATTCCGCACGCTCGGTGATGCCGCCGATGTCATCGCCGAATACAACCCACGCCGCGCGCGACCCGAAAATCTCGATGGCCTGCACAAAGTTCTGCGCCAACGGAGCGACGGCCGATGGATCTGGCGCTGGGACCCCGCCTTCATCAGCTCCAACTTCGATGTCCTGCAAGGCAATCTCATGACCGGAAGCGAGGCATTCGACACCATCAGCGGATTTCTCGCCGAAGGAGCACGTCGAATCACGGCCCCAACGCTGCTCGTGCGCGGCGCACTTTCAGACGTCGTCTCCCAGGACACCGTCAACGAATTCCTCCAGCTCGTCCCGCACGCCGAAGCGACGGACGTCACCGGGACCGGTCATATGGTTGCCGGCGACAACAACGACGCGTTCACCGGCGCCGTCACCGACTTCCTCGACCGCACAATGGGGATGGCATGAGGATCCAAGCGTTGGACGCGACTCGCACTGCTATTGATCCTCGTTGAATTCGACGAATCCGGCCGCCATTACGACTAAGAGCCCTAGATGGTTCCCTACGTCCTGCATGTAGCGAATTACGTATTATCCGAGTCGTCCTCTTCGGCAGAAAGGTCGTGCCGAACCGCTCGGACTCGGCCCCGAGGCAGACACGCCATGTAGCCGTGCCGTTTGCCATAGAGTTCCCACGCGGTCGCTGCCGCGTCTGGGGGGACATCGATGCGGTGTCCACCGGAGAACCCGAGATGGAGCGACCCGTCATCATCGAACCAGGCCCGCGTGCATACCGCTCCGGCCAGGTCCAACAACGTCCGCTCTTCAGGCGAAAGGTGGGCAGGGTCGATCAACACCTCTTCCTCGGGCCAGGCTCCTACTGCAGGAAGCGTCAACCGCATCGGCCGGGAGATTACGAGCTCGCTGTAATCGTCGAGGTCGAGTACCAGGCCTTCTTTCAGTGAGACTCGCTGGACAGTGCACTGCTCGATCCATTGTGTGTGCATAGCCGCTCCCTTCGACACGTCAGCGGAGCCACACTTATAATACTGATCGTATCGCAGCGATACGATCGGTATCGCTATAGGTTGCCAGCACCCTCCCATGCATCCAGAACACGCCGTGTAGCTCTGTTGATGCACTTGCGTGTCTGCTCCGCTGTCGCCCGGCCGCCGACGAAGGCCATCAGGTTGGCCAGCCAGATATCAGCGATGAGGCTGGCAATCTGTCGCTCGTAGATTCCTTCCGTGCCGCCACTGAGTGCCCGTGCCAGCATGCTTTCGATCAGGTCGGCGGCATGTTGCGCCCCCAGAGCTTCATCGGTGTCAGCAATAATGAATGCGCGCATCACGGCCTCGGTGAGCTTCGCATTTTGCTGCCATTCGTCGTGAAGTCGGCGAGTCAAGGATTCCACTCGCCGAATCGGGGATGCCGCACACGTGCTCCAGTCGCGTTCTTGATCCAGCCGCACAAATTCACGGGCGAGTAGCGTCACCAACAGGTGGGTCTTCGACGTGAAATGGTCACACACCGACCCGACCGTGACGCCGGCCTGCTTGGCGACCGATTTGAAGTGGACCGCCTTGAAGCCGCCCAACGTTGCGACCACCTGGGTGGCATCGAGGATTGCTGCGTTGCTCGCGGTGTGCGTCCCAGGGCGTGACATCGCGGCCTCTGACTCAGCCAACAAGACACACACACCTCTCCTCGAGGATGGACCTAGCAACCTGAGGCTTGCGACGTGCCATTTTCCAGTGGAACGCCGGCAACCGGGACAGCGCCGTGAACGGCAGGCGCGAGCGCACTGTCTGGCGAGGGATTTAGCGGGCGCCTGGGGCCGCGGCTGCTCGCGAATATTCGTGGGGCAGCCGCTATTTCCCATGCAATCCGCGTCACCTGCCACGGTCCCCGACATCGCGACACCAGCAATAGATCCCCTAGTACTGTTGGTTTCGCTACGCTACTGTTCGTACAGTAACTCAGGAAGCAGCCTGGAATGTCGGATTGACGAAGGCGATGTCATGCCCTCCGCAAATACTGGCTCGTTAAGGGACCGGCGCCGCGCCGAGCTGTTCTCGCAGATCCAGGGCACCGCACACCAACTTTTTGCCGAACGTGGATTTGCTGCCGTGACCACCGAGGACATCGCTGCCGCTGCGGGGATATCCATCAGTACTTACTTCCGCTACGCGCCTACGAAGGAAGATTTGCTAATCGCGCCGTTGCGGCAAACGGTCGCCGAAATCGTTGCGGCCTACGGCGCTCAGCCATCGGACCAATCGGCAGCCGACGCGCTGATCGCGTTGTTTGCCGAAACCGCCTGGGACAAAACCAATCCGAACCCGCACTACTGGCAACAAGCCATGCTGACCGCCCCCCACCTACTGAGCGAACCGGCGCTGATCAGCGACAACGATGACCGCAAGTTCATCGAGCTCGTCGCTACAAGGATGGGCATCGATGCGGGATCCGACATCCGTCCCTCGCTGCTGGTCCACACGGGGTTGGCCACCGCACAATTCATACTTCGGCGCTGGCTGAGCGCAGACATTAAGACACATCCACCGCTGCACGTTCAGTTGGAACAGGCCTTGAGAATTACGCTGGCAGGATTCGACTAGGGCAGACTACTTTGAACCCCGGGGCATACGGTTGGCCAGGTAGACGGAATCTGATCCCGTCACAATCTTTGCCTGGGGCCCCACGGACACCGCTCGCCACGACCGCCCGCAGGGCGGCAACCAACTAGCCCAGCGATCCAACACGCTCACGCGATTAAACGAACCCAGCAAAGCCATAATCGCGATTAAAGAGCGCGACGTATCGCTAGTGTGAACGCTATGCCGAGCGCAATCGATGACACCCTTACCACCTGCGCCAACACGCACAATGAATAGGGAATTACCGGCCGTTCTCGGCTTCATTCCCGAAAATTCATTGGTATTAGTGTCTTTGGAGGATCGGCACCTCGGGTCGGTGATGCGCGTCGACCTCTCCGAGGAGTTGCTCGCACGGGTCGGTCATCTGGCCGAGGTCGCCGCGGCGGCCCGCCCCGAGGCCGTCATCGCGGTGATCGTCGACGCCGACGGCGCGCACTGTCCCAGCTGCAACGACGAGTACCGGCAGTTGTGTGAGGCGCTCGCAGAGTCCTTGTCGCAGCACGACATTGAGCTCTGGGCCACCCACGTGGTCGACCGGGTCGCCCTCGGCGGGCGCTGGCATTGTGTCGAGGGCTGCGGGTCGAGCGGCCTCGTCGAGGACCCCTCGGCCTCGCCGCTGGCCGCGGCGGCGGTGCTGGAGGGCAGGCGGCTCTACCCGCGCCGCGCCGACCTGCAGGCGGTCATCGCGCCCGACGACCCGGCCCGCAGCGCCGCATTGGCCGGCGCGGTCGGCCGGCACGCCGCCCGGCGCCGCGCCGCGCATCGCGCGCATCCGGTCCGCTGCACCCGCGGCGACGTGGAGGGCGCGATGGCGGCCGCCGCCCGGGTCGCCTCGGGCGAATCGCTGTCCGACGCCGAACTGGCGGCGCTGGGCTGCGCGCTGAGCGACCCGCAGGTCCGCGACATCCTGTACGCGCTGGCCGTCGGCGAGGGCGCCGACGACGTCGAGTCGCTGTGGGCGGTGCTGGCGCGCACCCTGCCGCCGCCGTGGCGGGTCGAGGCGCTGGTCCTGCTCGCGTTCAGCGCGTACGCGCGCGGCGACGGCCCGCTGGCCGGGGTGTCGCTGCAGGAGGCGCTGCGCTGTGAGCCCGAGCACCGGATGGCGGGCATGCTGGACACCGCGTTGTCCTCGGGCCTGCGGCCCGAGGACATCCGGGATCTCGCGCTCACCGGGTACCGGCTGGCCAAGCAGTTCGGGGTGCGGCTACCGCCGCGTCGGCCGTTCGGCCGCAGGGCGGGCTAGCCGGGGGGCCAGGGGTGGTGGGTCAGACCTTTTCGACCTTGACCGCGTGGGCCATCTCGTGGGGCAGGGTGACGTTTTCGTGGCCGGGGATGACGATGGTCACGCCGGCGGGGCCGGTCTCGACGGTCACGCGCGCGTTGGGGACCACGCCGGCGTCCTTGAGGCGGGTGATCAGGTCGGTGTCGCCCTGGACGTGTTCGGTCAGCTGCCGGACCACCACCGCCACCGGGGAGCCGGGCGGCAACTCGGTCAGCCGGACGAGGATGGCCTCCTCGGCGCCGGACTCGGGGCCCACGCCCAGGTCCAGAAGCCCGGGGATCGGGTTGCCGAACGGCGAGGTGGTCGGGTGGTTGAGCACCTTGACCAACCGCCGCTCGACCTCCTCGCTCATCACGTGCTCCCAGCGGCACGCCTCGGCGTGCACTTCCTCCCAGGGCACCCCGATGACGTCGACCAGCAGTCGCTCGGCGAGGCGGTGCTTGCGCATGACGGCCACGGCCAGCGCCCGGCCCTTGTCGGTGAGCTCGAGGTGGCGGTCACCGGCCACGTGGAGCAGCCCGTCGCGCTCCATCCTGGACACGGTTTGGCTGACAGTCGGCCCGCTCTGATCGAGGCGTTCGGCGATTCGGGCACGTAGCGGCGTTACGCCCTCTTCTTCGAGGTCGTAGATGGTCCGCAGGTACATCTCGGTGGTGTCAACCAGGTCGTTCATTCAGCACCTTCCATCGACGCTGAGTCTACTTGGCCAGCTGCATGAATGGGTGTAACGCCTCCCAGGCAAGCAGTATGCCCGCCGCTGACGCGGCGGGCATACTGTCTGCTACCTAGCTTGAGTGAGTTGTCAGCTCGCGTACGACCGTAGCCTGTCGGCGCGCTCCCCGTTGCGGAGTTTGGACATTACGTCCCGCTCGATTTGGCGAACCCGCTCGCGGGACAGCCCGAACAGCTTGCCGATCTGGTCCAGCGTGCGGGGCTGGCCGTCGTCGAGGCCGAACCGCAACCGGATCACCTGGTGCTCGCGCTCGTCGAGCGTGGCCAGCACGCTGCGGATGTCGGTGTGCAGCAACTCGGCGATCACCGCGTTCTCGGCCGACATCGCCTCGGCGTCCTCGATGAAGTCGCCCAGGGGGGCTTCCTCCTCGGAGCCGACGGGCATGTCCAGGCTCACCGGGTCGCGGCTGTGCTCGAGCAGGTCGTTGATCTTGTCGACCGGGATGCCGGATTCGGCGGCCAGTTCCTCGTCGGTGGCCTCGCGGCCGAGGTTCTGGTGCATCTCGCGCTTGATCCGCGCCAGCTTGTTGACCTGCTCCACCAGGTGGACGGGCAGCCGGATGGTGCGGCTCTGGTCGGCCATGCCGCGGGTGATGGCCTGACGAATCCACCACGTGGCGTAGGTCGAGAACTTGAATCCCTTTGTGTAGTCGAACTTTTCCATCGCGCGGATGAGCCCGAGGTTGCCCTCCTGGATCAGGTCCAGCAGCGGCATGCCACGACCCGTGTACCGCTTGGCCAGCGACACCACCAGGCGCAGGTTCGCCTCCAGCAGGTGACGGCGCGCGGCCTTACCATCGCGCACCACGGCCTCTAGATCGCGTTTACGGTTCTCCCCGAGGCGCTTACGCGTTTCGAGCAGGTGCTCGGCGTAGAGCCCGGCTTCGATCCGCTTCGCGAGTTCAACTTCCCCCGCCGCATTGAGCAACGCCGTCTTGCCGATTCCGTTCAGATATACGCGCACTAGATCCGCCGCGGGGCTTTGAGCATCCAGATCGCCGTCAAATCTGCTCGTGCTGGCGTTCGCCATAGCGACCTCCCGTTCGGCTTGTACTGTCATCGAGTTCAACGACCGATTAGGGTTCAGAGTTCCCAGCGGTTCCCCATCTCACACGTCTTGACGTGCACAAATGTCCCGAAGACCTGAGAATGTCCTGAGAAGTGCGCCGCGACGGCACCGAAGAAGGAACGAGCGCTAGCCGTCGTCGATTCCGCCCCGCGGGTCGGGAGGCCACCCCGGCTGGGGGTGTCGCGGAGCCTCGAGCGCCGGGCGTTCGGCGCGGGGGAACAGGGGGGTGCGCCGGCGCGCGTTGTCGAACCGGCGGGGCTCGTCGGGGCGGCGCGGCGGGCGGTCGTTGGCGATCAGCACGGCCATCCAGGGCAGGGGGATGGACACCGCCACGATCGCCAGCGAGATCAGGCCGTTGTGCCACGCGCCGTAGGCGAGCGCAGCGAGGATGAGCGCCGGAATCCGGAATGCCATCAGGATCAGGTATTTACGGACCCGCGCGCGATGCTGCTCCTCATAGGAGGGCTCGGCGGCGGTGATGAGCACCGGGCGGCCCTTGTGGCCGGCGAAGTCATCGAAGCTGCCGTCGAACCCCGCGTCGGAGCCGTGCTTCATTTCTCCACTGTCCCACACCTGGACGATTCCGGCGTGGCCGGTTTCGGGGCGGCCCGGCAGCGCACCGGGCAGTGCAAGAATGTCAGGTATGCAGACCCAGACGATCGAGCGCACCGAGACCGACGAACGCGTCGACGACGGGACCGGCAGCGACACACCCAAGTATTTTCACTACGTCAAGAAGGACAAGATCGCCGAGAGCGCGGTGCTGGGCAACCACGTCGTCGCGTTGTGCGGCGAGGTGTTCCCCGTCACCAAGGCGGCCAAGCCGGGCTCGCCCGTCTGCCCGGAGTGCAAGCAGATCTACGACCGGCTCAAGAAGGGCTGATTACCCGGGCGGCTTCGCCGGCGCGGTATCGCGTTGTTGCGTGGCGGGATTCGCGATCGGGCTGGCCAGCGTCTCCACCGTCTTCTTCAGGGCGGGCGAGCGGGAGAACAACCAGGTGCGCACCCGGTGGGCGTGCGTGGTGGGCGCGGGAAACTCCTCCTGGACCGCGGCGTTGAGTTCGGCCCCGAGCATGATCGCGAACCCGCCGAAGAACGCGAACAGCAGGAATGCGATCGGGGTGGAGAGCGCGCCGTAGGTGTAGCCGGTGCTGGTGATCCACCTTAGATAGAACCGCAGGCCCAGCGTGGCGGTGACGAACACCGTGGTCGCCAGCATCGCGCCGAGGATCAGCCGGTGTGACGGCAGCGGTTCGGGCAGTGCGACCCGGTACAGGATCATCACCCCGAGCGTCAGGCCGATGATCAGCGCCGGGTAGTAGCCGTAGCGCAGCACGTTGGACAGGCCGAGCGGGATGTGTTCTTCCACCTTGCGCGGGCCCACCACCACCAGCGGCGCGGTCGCCACCACGACCACAAGCATCACGACGTAGAGGAACAGCGCGAAGAAGCGCTGCCGCACCGGATGGCGCAGCGGCGTCTGGTCATGCGCCTCGACGACGGAATCGACGAACGCCGAGATCGCCGACGACCCCGCCCACAGCGAGATGATGAATCCCAGCGACACCACCTCTCCGCGGGCGTTGCTGGCGATGTCGCGGACCGTCGGCTCGATGATCTCGTTCACCACGCTGGGGGAGAACACGCTGTGCGCCGTCGAAAGCAGCTGCCGCAGGATGTTGGGCAGCATGTCCGGCCCGAACAGCGGCGCCACGTAGGCCATCGTGCCCAGCATCCCGAGCAGCAACGGCGGCAGGGACAACGCCGACCAGAAACCAGCCTGAGCCGACTCGGAAAAGATTGAGTCGTCCCAGCTCTTCGACAGAGCCCTCAGGGTGATTCGCCAGATGTGGTGGCGCGACGGTTTTGCGACCTGATCGCTCATACCAGTCCAGCATTACCGAAGATCGCCCGCGCTGCCCACATTGGGGACGGGCGAGTTCGGTTGGCTAGCTTCCGCTGACCTCCAGCACGGCGTCCAGCTCGGTCAGCTTGGCCTCGTGCTCGTTGGCGTGGTGCTGGCAGAAGAGAAGCTCGAGGCCGGAAGGCAGCTTGGCGCGCACACGGGCCGCGGCACCGCAGCGGTCGCAGCGGTCGGCCCGTGTCAGTTCTGGACTCGTCAGAGTTGCATTCATGGCTTCTCCGTTCTCGTACATTCACTTTCTCAGACGTATGGCGTTTTCGCCTTGTTCCCCGATCGTTATCGGGTGTGTCGTTTCTCACGGCCTGGTCAGATTTGGTGTGGACGGTTCTCTAGGGTGACCGTCGTGACCTTCGCTGCCGACGTGCTGGTGCACCTGTGCGGGGCCGAGCAGTGGGCGCAGGCCCGCCGTGACGGCGCCATCCGCCCCGCGGACGGCGCCGACTTCATCCACCTGTCGACGCCCGAGCAGGTCCACCTGCCCGCCAACCGGCTCTACCGGGGCCGGCGTGAGCTGGTCCTGTTGCGCATCGACCCGGCTCGCCTCGACGCACCGGTGCGCTGGGAGCCGGGAGTGCCAACCGATCCGGCGTCGATGTTGTTCCCGCACCTGTACGGCACCCTGCCGGTCGCCGCGGTGACCCGCGTCACCCCTTACCCCCCGGGGGCCGACGGCGCCTTCCCTCCGGTCACCGGCGAGTCGACGTAGGCGTCGGCCTCGATCTCCACCAGCAACTCGGGCGCGATGAGCGCCGAGACCTCGACCATGGTGGCCACGGGGCGGATCGCGCCGAACACCTCCTCGTGCACGGCGCCCACCTCGCGCCAGCGCGAGATGTCGGTGACGTAGAGGCGCGTGCGTATCACGTCGGTGAGTGACGCGCCGGCTTGTTGCAGTGCAATGTCGATGCGGCGCAGGGCATCTCGCGTCTGGGCGGCGATGTCACCGGCGGGCCCGGTGCCGGTCGTTCCGGCCACCGCCACATGCGGACCGACCCGCACCGCGCGCGAGTAACCGACCACCGATTCGAATTCCGAACCGGACGAGACCACTGTGCGGTGTGCTGACATGCGGCTCACCGTACGACGGCGGCGCCGCCAGCGCAGCCGAATTTCCCCGCGGCAGGGGTTGTTTGGCTCGGTCGGGGTGCCGCGAGCCGCGAACAGCTTGTGCGCCAACCGTTCTCACGGAAGGCCGGACCGGGCTCAGTCCAGGTAGTCGCGCAGCACCTGCGAGCGGCTGGGGTGGCGCAGCTTCGACATGGTCTTGGACTCGATCTGGCGGATGCGCTCGCGGGTCACCCCGTACACCTGCCCGATCTCGTCCAGGGTGCGGGGCTGGCCGTCGGTGAGGCCGAAGCGCAGCCGCACCACGCCGGCCTCGCGCTCCGAGAGCGTCTCGAGCACCGACTGCAACTGGTCCTGCAGCAGCGTGAACGACACCGCGTCGACGGCCACCACGGCCTCGCTGTCCTCGATGAAATCGCCCAGTTGGCTGTCGCCCTCGTCGCCGATGGTCTGGTCCAGCGAGATCGGCTCGCGCGCGTATTGCTGGATCTCCAGCACCTTTTCCGGCGTGATGTCCATTTCCTTGGCCAGCTCTTCGGGCGTGGGCTCGCGGCCCAGGTCCTGCAGCAGCTCGCGCTGGATGCGGCCCAGCTTGTTGATCACCTCGACCATGTGCACGGGGATGCGGATGGTGCGGGCCTGGTCGGCCATGGCCCGGGTGATGGCCTGACGGATCCACCAGGTGGCGTACGTGGAGAACTTGTAGCCCTTGGTGTAGTCGAACTTCTCGACCGCGCGGATCAGACCCAGGTTGCCTTCCTGGATGAGGTCGAGGAACGCCATGCCGCGGCCCGTGTAGCGCTTGGCCAGCGACACCACCAGCCGCAGGTTGGCCTCCAGCAGATGGTTTTTGGCGCGGTCGCCGTCGCGGCAGATCCACTGCATGTCGCGGCGCTGGGCGGCCGGCAGTTTGTCGCCGCGCTCGGTCATCTCGGTCATCAGCTGCGTGGCGTACAGGCCGGCCTCGATCCGCTTGGCCAGCTCGACCTCTTCCTCGGCGTTGAGCAGCGCGACCTTACCGATCTGCTTGAGGTACGCGCGAACCGAGTCGGCGGAGGCGGTGAGCTCGGCGTCCTTGCGGGCCTGGCGCAGCGCCTCGGATTCGTCCTCGTCCCAGACGAAATCGCCGGAGGCCTTGTCCTTTTCGGTGGGCTCGGCGATCTCGTCGTCCTCGTCGGCGGCGGGCTCGGCGGCCGCCGCGGGGGCGGGCGCCTCCTCGTCGTCACCCACCTCGGAATCGCCCGATTCGACCTCGGCGTCTTCGGACGCCACGTCTTCCTCGAGGTCGTCGAGGGACAGGTCGCTGTCGATGTCGAGGTCCTCGCCGGGCTCAGCCTCGAGGTCTGGTTCGTTGTCGAGATCCTCGACGGCGCCGTCGGAATCGAGGGCGTCGGGATCCGCCGGGCCGCCCTTGGCCGCTTTGGTGCCGCGGCCCTTGGCCTCGGCGCCCTTGGCGCGGGTCTTCTTGGCGGGCTCGGCGGCGTCGGACTTGGTGGACCGCGCGGTCGTCTTGGCGGCCCGTTTGGCGGGCGCCGAGCCGTTGGCGGCCTTGGCCGCCGGACGCTTGGCGGGGGACGACGCAGACTTCGTGGCGGTGCGTTTCACCGGCCCATCGGTTGCCGGGCTTGCCTTGGTCGCTGCCACTTACACCCCTTCGTTTGGGCTCACCTTCGGTGGGTATTGGGCATGGTTAACCGAAAGTGTCTGCTATGTCGATGTCGGCGTTGGTATCAGCGTGCGTAGTCGCACGCTATCGGTTGGGCGTTCGCCGAAGACCATTGTAACGACAGTGCGCGGTACTACAGCTGTGCCGGGCGAAATTCAGTGGGTCACGTCCGAGGTGGCGGCCATCGCCGCGCCGACGATCCCGGCCGTGTTGAGCAGGGCCGCGGCCACCACCGGGGTGCGGTTTTCGAGCAGCGGCAGCCACTTGTCGGCCTTGCGGCTGATCCCGCCTCCGGCGATGAACAGGTCCGGCCACATCGCGTTCTCGATGCTCACCAGCACCTCGGTGACGTGTTTGGTCCATTTTTCGTAGGACCAGCCCTTCTTTTCCTTCACCGAGGAGGCGGCTTGTTTCTCGGCTTCCTTGCCGCCGACCTCCAGGTGCCCGAATTCGGTGTTGGGGATCAGCGTGCCGTTGTGGATGACCGCCGAGCCGATGCCGGTGCCGAACGTCAAGAGAATCACCAGGCCGGTCTGATTCCTGCCCGCCCCGTAGTGCTCCTCGGCCAGCCCGGCCGCGTCGGCATCGTTGAGGACCGTCACGTCCTGTCCGTCCAGCTCGGCGCTGATGATGTCGCGGGCGTTGACCCCGATCCAGGACTTGTCCACGTTGGCGGCGGTCTGCACCACGCCGTGCGTGACCACCCCGGGGTAGGTCACGCCGAGGGGCCCGGTCCATCCGAATTCGTTGACGACCGCGGCGATGGTCTTGGCGACCGCCGACGGCGTCGCGGGTTGCGGGGTCAGCAGTTTGACCCGTTCGCCGATCAACAACCCCGTGTCCATGTCGACGATGCCGCCCTTGATGCCGCTGCCGCCGACGTCGATGCCGAAGCCGCGGCGTTCATGTGTGCCGTCGGCCGGTGCGGTGCCGGGCGTGTCCGTGGTCGAGTCGGTGCTGGTCATCGAATCTCCTCGGCGTGACGGGGCTGTCCGCTCACCTTAACGCCGCGACGCCGGCAGCCCGCGGTGTCTGCGCGCCCGCGCCGACTGTGATGCGATAGACCGGTGATCCAATCCGATGACGAGCTCGTGCGGCTGCGTTCGGTGGCCGAAACCGTGGCCACGGAGGCCGCCGCGTTCGTGCGGCGCCGGCGCGCCGAGGTGTTCGGCGCCGCGCCGGCCGGCGCGACAGGCCCCGACAGCGGCGCGGTGCGGACCAAGAGCACCCCGACCGATCCGGTGACGGTGGTCGACACCGAGACCGAGCGCCTGTTGCGGGACCGGCTGGCCGAATTGCGGCCTGGGGACCCCATTCTCGGCGAGGAGGGCGGCGGGCCGACCGACCCGGCGGGCACCCCGCCCGGATCGGTGACCTGGGTGCTCGATCCCATCGACGGCACAGTGAATTTCGTTTACGGCGTTCCCGCCTACGCGGTGTCGGTCGCCGCGCAGGTCAACGGCGAGTCGGTGGCCGGGGCGGTCGCCGACGTCGTCGCCGACCGGGTGTACTCGGCGGCCAGCGGCCTCGGCGCGCACGTCAGCGACGGCCAAGGGACCCAGCCCTTGCAGTGCGCGGCGGTCGAGGACGTGTCAATGGCGTTGCTGGGCACCGGTTTCGGCTATTCGCGGCAGCGCCGCGCGGCGCAGGCGGCGTTGTTGGCGCGCATGCTGCCGGTGGTCCGCGACGTTCGCCGCATCGGCTCGGCGGCGCTGGATCTGTGCATGGTGGCCTCGGGCCGGCTGGACGCCTACTACGAGCACGGCCTGAAGGTGTGGGACCGCGCCGCGGGCGCGCTGATCGCCACCGAGGCGGGGGCCCGGGTGGTGCTGCCGGCGCACGACGCCACCGGGGCGGGATTGGTGCTGGCCGCCGCCCCCGGGATCGCCGACGAGCTGCTGGCCGTCCTGGAGCGGTTCAACGGCCTGGATCCGATCCTGGATTGAGCGCCTCAGCAGCTGCTGGCGTGAATCTTGGCCAGCAGCGTGGGATCTGACGGCTCGGTCGCGCCGGGCCGCAGGGTGGCGAGCACGGCGTCGATGTCGTCGTTGTGGGCCAACGCGCTGAAGTCGGTTCCCAAGGCGAGGTCGACGGAGTCGTCGGCGCGGCTGTCGTTGAACAGTTCGGTGCACGGCGCCACCAGCCACACCGCCGCGGCGGTGGCCTGTCCGGCGGTGCCGAAACGGATTTGGCCTTGGCAGGCGAGCCGGGTGCCGGCGTAGAGCGGGTCGTTGGCGGCGGTCGGCTGCGCGAAGCCGAGGTCTTTCATCGCCCCGGCGACGTCGCCGGCCTGCCCGCCCCGGCCGCTGGCGTTGAGGACGCGGACCTTGGTGTCGGCGAGTTTGGCGGGCGCGACGTCCATCATGGCGCTGCGCGACACCTGCTCACCGAGCTGCGCCGACGCCGAACCGGTCGCCTGCGGCGGGGGATTGCACACCACCGCCTCGTGCACCTTGGCGGGCCGGGTCAGCGCCACGGTCCAGACGACCGCGGTGGCCACTGCGAGCAAAATCACCACGACGATCGCGGGCTTGGGGTTGCGCCGCCGGAAGGGCCGACCATGCTTGTCAAAAGCTGTACCCTCGGTGATTTGCGTGACCACAGCTGCACTCTAGTCGCACCCCAAACCCACTGTTCAGAAGCGAGCGCAAGGGTGAAAATGGGTGTGTGAGGTAAATCACACCTTAATGGGCCGCGATACGGGCACGAATCATTTGGTGGATGCGTTCGACGCTGGTACAAAGCGATGCTTGAGATTTACGAGGGCATGCAGAGGCAAGCAGAGGCAATAGGGCAGGGGAATAGATATGCCTACCGATTATGACGCTCCACGGCGCACCGAGACGGACGACGTTTCGGAGGACTCGCTGGAGGAGCTCAAAGCGCGACGGAACGAGGCGGCCTCGGCCGTCGTCGATGTCGACGAATCTGAATCCGCTGAGAATTTCGAACTGCCCGGCGCCGACCTGTCCGGTGAAGAACTTTCGGTCCGTGTCGTTCCGAAGCAGGCTGACGAGTTCACCTGCTCGAGTTGCTTTCTGGTGCAACACCGCAGTCGGCTGGCCAGCGAGAAGAACGGCGTGATGATCTGTACCGACTGCGCGGCCTGATAGCTGCCGCTACGTTGTCAGGGCCGACAGCACCCGTTCCGGGTGACGGCAACTCACCAGCCAGTACGGCGTCGGGTCGTCCGGGTCGTCGAGGACGATCAGGATCATCGGCGCCACCCACGCCCTGTGCAGCACGTAGGCCGCCGGGTCGAGCTGGCGGCCCAACGCGGCGGATTTGGCCGAGGGCGCTACCTGTGCGGACCGGGCGATCGCGGTGACCGGCAGGTGCGCGGGGCCCGCCCACAGTTCCACTTCCCCCGGCGCGCAGGGGTTGGCGGTGACCCGGATCTCGACGCGCCCCAGCCACAACAGCGCCGCGGCCGCCACCGCGAACAGTGCCGCGTACGGCCACCACGAGGAGTGGCGGGTGACGCCCATGTTGAACTCGAACGCGAGGATGCCGGCGAGCGCGAGGGCCGGTGGCCACCACCACCACGGAACCCACAATCGTTCGCGATACCGCACGTTGTGCGGCGCGACGCGGGTGTCGGACACGCAGTCAAGGGTAGTCTGTGGCCCCGTGTCGACCAGTCTGGCCATCGTCCGCCTTGACCCCGAGCTTCCGCTGCCCGCCCGCGCCCACGAAGGCGACGCCGGGATCGATCTCTACAGCGCCGAGGACGTCAAGCTCGAGCCCGGGCGGCGCGCCCTGGTGCGCACGGGCGTGGCGGTCGCCATCCCGTTCGGCATGGTCGGGCTGGTCCATCCTCGGTCGGGATTGGCTGCGCGCGTTGGGCTTTCGATCGTCAACAGTCCCGGTACCATCGACGCGGGCTACCGCGGCGAGATCAAGGTCGCGCTGATCAACCTCGATCCGGCCGAGCCGATCGTGGTGCATCGCGGCGACCGCATCGCCCAGCTGCTGGTGCAGCGGGTCGAGTTGGTGGAGCTGGTCG
Source organism: Mycobacterium sp. 3-98 (assembly GCF_035918355.1). NCBI lineage: Bacteria > Bacillati > Actinomycetota > Actinomycetes > Mycobacteriales > Mycobacteriaceae > Mycobacterium > Mycobacterium sp. 3-98. The sequence continues at coordinate 2,244,839 of NZ_CP142360.1, forward strand.
AGGTGTCGTCGTTCGACGAGGCCGGGCTGGCCGAAACGTCCCGTGGCGACGGTGGTCACGGTTCCTCCGGCGGACACGCGAGTCTGTGATGCGCCGGCGAGCAGGGCGAAGCGATGAAAAGGAGCGGCGCTGATGGCTGCATTCGGTAAACGCTCACGCAAGGACGACAGCGCTTCGGCCGCGGACGCCCGGGCGGACGAGGCCGTGACGCCGGGCGCCGACGAGCCCGCCGCCGAGGAACTCGAGGGCCCGTTCGACATCGAGGACTTCGACGATCCCGCCGTCGCCGAGCTGGCCCGGCTCGACCTGGGCTCGGTGCTGATCCCCATGCCCGAGGCCGGCCAGCTGCAGGTCGAGTTGACCGAAACCGGTGTCCCGAGCGCGGTCTGGGTCGTTACGCCCAACGGTCGTTTCACCATCGCCGCCTACGCGGCGCCCAAGACGGGTGGGCTGTGGCGTGAGGTGGCCGGCGAGCTCGCCGAGTCGCTGCGCAACGACTCCGCCCAGGTCAGCATCAAGGACGGGCCGTGGGGGCGCGAGGTGGTCGGCACCGCCACCGGCGTGGTGCGCTTCATCGGCGTCGACGGCTACCGCTGGATGATCCGCTGCGTCATCAACGGCGCCCACGAGACGATGGAGGCGCTCGAGCAGGAGGCGCGAGCGGCGTTGGCCGACACCGTGGTTCGGCGCGGCGACACGCCCCTGCCGGTGCGCACACCGCTGGCCGTGCAGCTGCCCGAGCCGATGGCGCAACAGCTGCGCGAAGCCGCCGCGGCGCAACAGGCCGCCCAACAAGCGGATGCGCAGCAATCCGAGGACCAGCAGGCCCCCGCCGACCAGCCGGCCGCGCGCCGCAGCGCCGACGGGTCGGCGATGCAACAGCTGCGCACCACCACCGGCGGCTGAGACCCCGGCTAGCCCAGCTCGGCCAGCGCCGCCAGGCAGGCCGCGCCCAGGGCGGCGGGATCCGCGCCGATCTGATCCAGCGTCACCGTGCGCAGCGCCGCGCGCGGCGCCGCGGCGACCCAGTCGAGGCCGGCCTGCAGCGGATGGATCGGATCGTCGACCGCGGCCGCCACCGCCAGCGGCGCGGCCAGCCCGGCCAGCTCGTCGCAGCTCGGCGCGACGTAGGCGGCCGCCTCCTCCATGGCGTCCGGAAGGTGCGGCCACTGGGCGCCCCAGGAGCGGGTCAGCTCGTCGGCCAGCCACGGGGGGCTGGACGCCCGCATCTGGGTCGTCGTCGCCGCCAGGCCGTCGGCGCGCAGCCGGGAGGCCGAGTACCGCGCCGCGAGGGCGGCCGGCGCCTCACCGGGCGCCCCCGCCCACGCCGGCAGCGCGGCCAGCACCGCGACCGTCCGGTCCGGATGGGCCAGCGCCCAGGCCGCCGCGACCGCCGCGCCGATCGACACGCCGCCGACGGCGATCGGACCTTCGCACGCCGCGGCATCCAGCGCCGCCAGGTAGCCGTCGATCAGCCGGTCGGGACGCGGCGGCGGGTTCACCAATACCGCGCCGACGTGGGCCAGCGGGCCCGAAAACGCCCGCTGAACGTAGTCGTCGTCGGAGCCGGTTCCGGGCAATAACACGGTCGTCACACCGTTCAGATCGACCACCACCCCTCGATAGTGCACGGCGTTGACCTGCGGTCCAACATCACGTTTGAGTCGGTTGGCGCTGGGGAACCAAGAGGTCTACGGTGTCCGTTGGCATAGAGGAAGCATCGAAGCTTTTATCGTCAGGAGTGGCCATGGGGGCCCAAGGGTATCTGCGCCGGCTGACCCGTCGGTTGACGGAGGATCCGGAGCAACGCGACTCTGAGGAACTGTCCGACGAAGTCGCCAGCACCGGCGCGCAACGGGCTATCGATTGCGAACGTGGCCAGGAGGTCACGATGGTCGGCACGCTACGCAGCGTGGAATGCAACGGCAGGGCCTGCGCCGGCGGGGTTCGCGCGGAATTGTTCGACGGCAGCGACACCGTCACGCTCGTGTGGCTGGGCCAGCGCCGCATCCCGGGCATCGACTCGGGCCGGACCCTGCGCGTGCGGGGCCGCCTCGGCAAGCTCGAGAACGGAACCAAGGCGATCTACAACCCGCACTACGAAATTCAACGGTGACCGTCCCGGAAGGATTGGGCGGGGCCACCCCGCCCGCCCGGGAGCCGGGCTCATCGGAACAAACCACTAGTCGCATCAGCCCCGAGCGCCTGCTGGCGCAGGCAGGCGGCGTCAGTGGCGTCATCTACTCGTCGCTCCCGGTGGTCGTCTTCGTGATCGTCTCGAGCGTGTCGGGACTGGTCCCGGCGATCGCGGCCGCGCTGGGGGTGGCCGCGCTGGTCTTGCTGTGGCGGCTGATCCGGCGGGATTCCCCACAACCGGCGTTGTCCGGGTTCTTCGGCGTGGCGCTGTGCGCGCTGATCGCCTACGTGCTGGGGGAGTCCAAGGGCTATTTCCTGCTGGGCATCTGGATGTCGCTGGTGTGGGCGGTGGTGGTCGCGGCGTCGGTGGCGATCCGCCGGCCGCTGGTGGGCTACGCGTGGAGCTGGGCCACCGGCCGCGGGGACGGCTGGCGCAGCGTTCCAAGGGCCGTCCTTGCGTTCGACATCGCCTCACTGGGCTGGGTACTGGTGTTCACCTCCCGCTTCGTGGTCCAGGGGCTGCTCTACGACGCCGATCGGACCGGGTGGCTGGCGGCCGCGCGGATCGGGATGGGCTGGCCACTGACCGTGCTGGCCGCGCTGGCGACCTACGCGGCGATCAAGTCGGCGCAACGGGCCATCGCGGCGGGCGCCGAGCTGGCACCCCGTAGCGTCGGCGACTAGCCCAACAGCAGCTTCTGCAGGTCCTCTTCGGCCTCGGCGACGGCGACGAACAGCAGCTCGTCGCCGCCTTCGAGCGGCTCGTCCTCCTCGGGCACGATGACCCGCGGGCCGCGCAGGATCGTCACCAGCGAGGTGTCGCGCGGCAGCTGCAGTTTGCGCACCGGCTTGCCGCCCCACGGCGTGTCATCGGGCAGGGTGATCTCGACGAGGTTGGCCTGCCCCTTGCGGAACTCCATCAGCCGCACCAGATCGCCGACGGCGACGGCCTCCTCGATGAGCGACGCCAGCATGCGCGGTGTCGACACCGCGACGTCGACGCCCCAGGCGTCGGTGAACAGCCACTCGTTGCGCGGGTCGTTGACCCGGGCCACCACCCGGGGCACCGCGAATTCGGTTTTGGCCAAGAGGCTTAGCACGACGTTGGCCTTGTCATCGCCGGTGGCGGCCACCACCACGTCGAACTCCTGCATGTGCACCGATTCCAGCAGCGTCAACTCGCACGCATCGCCCAGGCGCCAGTGCGCGGCCGGGATGGCGTCGACGTCGACGTGGTCGGGGTTGCGCTCGATCAACGTCACGTCGTGGCCGTTGCCGATGAGTTCCCGCGTGACCGAGCGACCGACCGCACCGGCACCGGCAACCGCTACCTTCATATGCGCCGTCCCCTCACAGCCGGTCCCGAATTCATCACAGGTCTTCGCTCGGCGGTAGCGCGGCGATGGCGACCGCCTCGGCGGCGCGCCCGGATATCGCCGCGACATAGACCTGGTCGCCGGCCTGGATCACCGACTTCGGCTCGGGCAGGACGCCGGCCCCGAACCTGATCAGGAAGGCGACCCGCGCGCCGGTGGCCTGCTCGAGATCGGTGACCCGGTGGCCGATCCAGTCCTCGTGCAGGACGACCTCGGAGACGGCGACCGTGCCGGTCGGGTCGCGCCACTTGGCCGTCTCGGTCTCCCGCAGGAGGGCATTGAGCAGGCGGTCGGTGGTCCAGGGCACGGTCGCGATGGTCGGGATGCCTAGGCGCTCGTAGACCTCGGCGCGCTTGGCGTCGTAGATGCGGGCCACGACCCGCTTGACGCCGAACGTCTCCCGCGCCAGGCGCGCGGAGATGATGTTGGAGTTGTCACCGGAGGACACCGCGGCGAACGCGTCCGCCTCTTCGATACCGGCCCTCAGCAGTACATCTCGGTCGAATCCCTGCCCCAGGACCCGCTCGCCGGCGTATTCGGGGCTGAGCCGGTTGAAGGCGGTGCTGTCGCGGTCGATGACGGCCACGTCGTGACCGATGCGGGACAGCCCGTCGGCGACCGAGGAGCCGACACGGCCGCAGCCCATCACTACTACTCGCACTTGTGGTCCTCTCGGCCGCGTCCTGCGCCCTTCGTCGGCAACGCACGTGGGCAAGCCGTTTCGGTCGGCGAACATTCTCGTCCACGAACGCTACCGTCAGAGGCGTCTGGGCTTACTCTTGGCTCTCGTGTCCAAACTTTCAACCGCCACTCGTCGGTTGCTTATCGGCCGGCCGTTTCGCAGCGACCGGCTCAGCCACACCCTGCTGCCCAAGCGGATCGCCTTGCCGGTGTTCGCCTCCGACGCGTTGTCCTCGGTGGCGTATGCGCCCGAGGAGGTCTTCCTCATGCTCTCGGTGGCGGGGGTCTCGGCGTACGCGCTGACGCCGTGGATCGGGCTCGCCGTGGCGGCGGTCATGTTGGTGGTGGTGGCCAGCTACCGGCAGAACGTCCACGCCTACCCCTCGGGTGGCGGCGATTACGAGGTGGTCACCACCAACCTGGGCGAGACGGCGGGCCTCGTCGTGGCGAGCGCGCTGATGGTGGATTACGTTCTGACCGTGGCGGTTTCGACGGCGTCGGCGATGGCGAACATCGGCTCGGCCATCCCGATCGTGGCCGAACACAAGGTGTTCTTCTGTGTGGCCTCCATTCTGCTGGTGATGGCGCTGAACCTGCGCGGGGTGCGCGAATCCGGGGTGGCGTTCGCCATCCCGACGTATGCGTTCATCATCGGGGTCCTCGTCATGATCGGCTGGGGCCTGTTCCGGATCTTCGTGCTGGGTGATCCCTTGCGGGCGGAGTCCGCCGGTTTCCAGATGCACGCCGAACACGGCCAGGTCGTCGGTTTCGCGTTGGCGTTCTTGGTGGCGCGGTCGTTCTCCTCGGGGTGTGCGGCGCTTACGGGTGTCGAGGCGATCAGCAACGGGGTGCCGGCATTTCAGAAACCCAAGTCGCGCAACGCGGCCACGACCCTGCTGATGTTGGGCGCAATCGCGGTGACGCTGCTGATGGGCATCATCGTGCTGGCGCAGAAGATCGGCGTTCAGCTCGTCGAGGATCCCGCGACCCAGCTGAGCGGAACCCCGAAGGGGTACTACCAAAAGACCCTGGTCACCCAACTGGCGCAGGCGGTGTTCGGCGGCTTTCACCTCGGGTTCCTGCTGATCGCCACGGTGACCGCCCTCATCCTGGTGCTCGCGGCCAACACCGCGTTCAACGGATTCCCGGTGCTCGGTTCGATCCTGGCCCAGCACAGCTACCTTCCGCGCCAATTGCACACCCGCGGAGACCGGTTGGCGTTCTCCAACGGAATCCTGTTCCTGTCCGGGGTGGCCGTGCTGGCGATCGTGGCGTTCCGCGGCGAGGTCACCGCGTTGATTCAGCTCTACATCGTGGGCGTGTTCATTTCGTTCACGCTGAGCCAGATCGGCATGGTGCGGCACTGGACCCGGTTGCTGCGCACCGAGACCGATCCCGGGGTACGGCGCAAGATGATGCGCTCGCGGGTGGTCAACACGGTCGGATTGCTTTCCACCGGTGCGGTTTTGCTGGTGGTGCTGGTCACCAAGTTCGTCGCCGGGGCGTGGATCGCGCTGTTCGCGATGAGCCTGCTGTTCGGCATGATGAAGATGATCCACCGGCACTACAACACCGTGAACCGCGAATTGGCGCAGCAGGCCGAGGACGAGGAGGACGCGGTGTTGCCCAGCCGCAACCACGCCGTGGTGCTGGTGTCGAAGCTGCACCTGCCGACGCGGCGCGCGCTGGCCTACGCGAGGGCCACCCGCCCCGACGTTCTCGAGGCGGTGACGGTCAGCGTCGACGACGCGGAAACCCGCGAGCTGGTGCGCAAGTGGGAGGCGAGCGATATCAGCGTTCCGCTCAAGGTCATCGCCTCGCCGTATCGCGAAATCACCCGCCCCGTACTGGAATACGTCAAGCGGGCCCGGGAGGAGTCGCCCCGCACCGTGGTCACGGTGTTCATCCCGGAGTATGTGGTGGGGCACTGGTGGGAGCAGGTGCTGCACAATCAGAGCGCGCTGCGGCTCAAGGGGCGGCTGCTGTTCATGCCCGGCGTCATGGTGACTTCGGTTCCGTGGCAACTGAGTTCGTCCGAACGGCGCAAGACGTTGCAGCCGCACGTGGCGCCGGGCGACGCTCGTCGGGGTATTTTCGATTGACCCGCGAATCGACCCGCCCACCGCGCGGGGTGTCGCCCGCGGTGGGGGAGCTGACGTTGACCACCGGCGCCCCGGCCAACGGCGGCAGCTGCGTGGCGCACCACGAAGGCCGGGTGGTGTTCGTCCGGTACGCGCTGCCCGGTGAGCGGGTGCGGGTGCGGGTGACCGCGGACCGCGGATCCTATTGGCACGCGGAGGTTGTCGAGGTCGTCGAGCCGGCGGACGGCCGCACGGCGTCGCTGTGCCCGATCGCCGGGGTCGGCGGCGCCGGCTGCTGCGACCTGGCGTTCGCCGCCCCCGAGGTGGCGCGCGCGCTCAAGGCCGAGGTGGTGGCCAATCAGCTGGAGCGCCTCGGTGGGCATCGCTGGAGCGGGGAGGCCGAACCGCTGTCGTCGCGACCCACGGGCTGGCGCACCCGCGTCCGCCTCGACGTGGGCGCCGACCATCGACCGGGCTTTCACCGTTACCACAGCGACGATTTGGTGACCGACCTGCGTTGCGCGCAGCTGCCCGACGGCATGCTCGACGGGATCGCCGAGACCGAGTGGCCGCCGGCCGCCCAGCTGCACATGGCCGTCGACGACGACGGCGCGCGCCACGTGGTGCGCACCCTGCGGCAGGGCAGACGCACGGCGACCAAGGTGATGGAGGGCCGCTACGAGGCGGTGCAGCGGGTGGCAGGGCGCACCTGGCAGGTGCCGGTGACCGCCTTTTGGCAGGCGCACCGCGACGCCGCGGCGACCTACAGCGCCCTGGTCGCCGACTGGGCGGCCGCCGGCACCGGCATGAGCGCCTGGGATCTCTACGGTGGCGCAGGCGTTTTCGCCGCCGCGCTCGGCGAGGCCGTGGGGGCCTCGGGGCGGGTGCTCAGCGTGGACACCTCGCGCGGGTCGACGCGGGCCGCCCGGAGCGCGCTGGCCGATCTGAGCCAGGTGCAGATCGTCACCGACTCGGTGCGCCGCGCGCTGGCGGCGCAGCGAGAAGGCGCCTCAACAGCAGATGTGGCGGTGCTTGACCCACCGCGGGCGGGCGCCGGGCGCGAGATCATCGATCTGCTCGCCGCGGCCGGTGTCCCGCGTGTGGTGCACATCGGTTGTGAGGCAGCGTCTTTCGCGCGCGATATCGGTATCTATCTCGGCCACGGCTACGCCGTCGAGAAGATCAAGGTGTTCGACGCGTTCCCGTTGACCCACCACGTCGAATGCGTCGCGCTGCTGACGCGTGGCGATTAGTCCGGCGCCTAGGCCATCACGAAATACCGCAGCCACACATACAGCGCGGCCAGCGCGATGGAGACGGCGGTGACTACCGCGCCCTTGCGGGTGAATTCCCAGAAGGAGATGGGGTTGTCGGAGCGGTGGGCGATCCCGAGCATGACGATGTTGGCGCTGGCGCCGATGGCGGTCAGGTTGCCGCCGAAGTCCGTGCCCAGCGCGAGTGACCACCACAGGGCGCCGGGGTTGGCGTGATCGGTCAGGGCGGGCACCAGGTCGGCCACCACCGGCGCCATCGTCGCGGCGTAGGGGACGTTGTCCACGACCCCGCTGATGACGGCCGACGCGACGAGGATGATCATCGTCGCGGCCAGGGTGTTTCCTCCGCTGGCGGAGATCAGCACGCGGGCAAGCTCTTTGACGACTCCCGTCTTCACCAGCGCGCCGACCATGATGAACAGGCCGGCGAAGAACAGCAGCGTGTCCCACTCCACGCTGGACAGGTAATCGGACGGCTTGAGTCGTGACGCCACGACCAGGATCCCGGCGCCCAGCAGCGCCACCATGGAGGGTTCCATATGCAGCGGCGAGTGCGCGATGAACGCGGTGAACACCGCCAGCAAGACGATCCCGCACGTGACGAGCAGCCGGGGGTCGCGGATGGCCTCCTTTTCCTCCAGCGACATCACGTCGGCAACCCGATCGGGGTCGACGCTGAACGCCCCGGGAAAAAGGCGCGGCAACAACACCATCAGGACGGCGAGGACGATGACCACGATCGGCGCCAGATGAACGAGAAAGTCGTTGAACGTCAGACCGGCCCTGCTGGCGATGATGATGTTGGGCGGATCGCCCACCAACGTTGCCGCGCCGCCGACATTCGATGCGAACACCTCGGCCATCAAAAAGGGCGCCGCGTTGATCGCCAGTCGTTCGCACACCAACAGCGTCACCGGGGCGACCAGCAACACGGTGGTGACGTTGTCGAGCAGGGCCGAGGCGATCGCGGTCACCAGGGCCAGCAGGATCATGACGCGCAACGGCGAGCCGCGGGCGCGTTTGGCCGACCAGATCGCCACGTACTCGAACACGCCGGTCTGCCGCAGCACGCTGACGATGATCATCATGCCGAGCAGCAAAAAGATGACATCCCAATCGATTCCGGTTTCGTGCGAGTAGAAGACGTCGTCGGATCGGATGATCGGCAGGGTGACCACGATCGCGGCGCCGGCGAGGGCCACGAACGTCTTGTTGACGCGGTCGCTGGCGATCAGGACATAGGCGACCACGAAGACCAGGATCGCGATGAAGCTCATCGATGTGCCTGGGGCATCAGGTTTTCAGCGCGGCGGCGAGCACCCGCGATGCCGTGATCACCCCGACCAGTCCGCCGTCTTTGACCACCGCGACGAGCGGGCTGCGCAGTCGCGCCATGAGCGCGGCCACTTCGATGATGGTGTCGTCGGCGTGGGCCGGGGGCACGTCGACCAGGTGGTCGGGCAACACGTCGCGCACCTTCTTGCCGCTCAATTTTTCCGCGCAGCGGTCGGCGGTCGATTCGTTGAGCACGCCGGCCAGCGACGGGTCGTCCTGCACGTAACGCGGCACGATGAAGCGGACGACCTGGGAGGCGGGCAGCACCGCGTAAGGGCGCCCCGAACCGTCGGTGACCAACAGCCCGGGCAGCCGGTGCTCGGCCAGCATCCGGGCGGCTTCCAGCGCGTCCGCGTCGATGCTGACGACGGGGAAGTCCTCGGCGATCTGCTCGGCACGCACACTGCGACGATACGTCCGCGGGGAGTGGATGGTGCGGCGGCCTCGATGCTCATGGCGTGCTCCTGGGTCGGAAGTAGAAGTGCCGACCAGGCTTCCCGGCTCACCGCGCATTGACGCTACCAAACCTGCGCGTGTGGCTGCGTAGACTGACGGGATGCTGGAACAGATCCGCGGGCCCGCTGATCTGCAGCACCTTTCTGCGCATCAGCTCCGCGAATTGGCCGCCGAGATTCGCGAGTTCCTGATTCACAAGGTCGCTGCCACCGGGGGACATCTCGGGCCCAATCTCGGCGTGGTCGAACTGACGCTCGCGCTGCACCGCGTGTTCGACTCGCCGCACGATCCGATCATCTTCGACACCGGCCATCAGGCCTACGTCCACAAGATGCTGACGGGACGTTCCCACGAGTTCGAAACCCTCCGCAAAAAGGGTGGGCTGTCGGGGTATCCGTCGCGCGCCGAGAGCGAACACGACTGGGTGGAGTCCAGCCACGCCAGCGCCGCGCTGTCCTACGCCGACGGACTGGCCAAGGCCTTCGAGCTGAGCGGGCACCGCAACCGGCACGTGGTCGCGGTGGTCGGCGACGGGGCGCTGACCGGTGGCATGTGCTGGGAGGCGCTGAACAACATCGCCGCGTCGGGCCGCCCGGTGATCATCGTCGTCAACGACAACGGGCGCAGCTACGCCCCGACGATCGGCGGCGTGGCCGACCATCTCGCCACGCTGCGGCTGCAACCGGTCTACGAGCAGGCCCTGGAAAGGGGCCGCGACGCGCTGCGGGCGCTGCCGCTGGTCGGCCGGCTCGCCTACCGGGTGATGCACAGCGTCAAGGCCGGCATCAAGGACTCGTTGTCACCGCAGCTGCTGTTCACCGACCTGGGGCTGAAGTACGTGGGCCCCGTCGACGGCCACGACGAACGCGCGGTGGAGGCCGCGCTGCGCCACGCCCGCGGCTTCGGGCGCCCGGTGATCGTGCACGTGGTGACCCGCAAGGGGATGGGCTACGCGCCCGCCGAGGACGACGAAGCCGAGCAGATGCATTCCTGCGGGGTGATCGATCCCCTTACCGGCCAGGCGACCAGCGTCCCCGGCCCGGGCTGGACGGCGACCTTCTCCGATGCGCTCATCGGCTACGCCCGCAAGCGCCGCGACATCGTCGCCATCACCGCGGCCATGCCCGGCCCCACCGGGCTGACGCCGTTCGGGCAGCAGTTTCCCGATCGCCTGTTCGACGTCGGCATCGCCGAGCAGCACGCCATGACGTCGGCGGCCGGCCTGGCCATGGGCGGGATGCACCCGGTGGTGGCCATCTATTCGACGTTCCTCAACCGCGCCTTCGACCAGATCATGATGGACGTGGCGCTGCACCGGCTGCCCGTCACCATGGTGCTGGACCGGGCCGGGATCACCGGATCCGACGGCGCCAGCCACAACGGCATGTGGGACCTGTCGATGGTGGGCATCGTGCCCGGCATGCGGGCGGCCGCCCCCCGCGACGCCACCCGGTTGCGCGAGGAACTCGGCGAGGCGCTCGAGGTCGACGACGGGCCGACGGCGCTGCGCTTCCCCAAAGGTGATGTGGGCGAGGATATCCCGGCGATCGAGCGCCGGGGTTCGGGCATCTCGGGCGTCGACGTGCTCGCGGTCCCGGCCGGCGGATGCAACCACGACGTGCTGCTGGTGGGCGTCGGCGCGTTCGCGCGGATGGCGCTGGCGGTGGCCAAGCGACTGCAGGATCAGGGGATCGGCGTCACGGTCATCGACCCGCGCTGGGTGCTGCCGGTCTCGGACAACCTGCTCGACCTGGCGGCGCGGCACAAACTGGTCGTCACCTGCGAGGACAACGGGGTCAACGGCGGCGTGGGCTCGGCGGTGTCGGCCGCCCTGCGCCGCGCCGAGATCGACGTTCCGTGCCGCGACGTCGGCCTGCCGCAGCGGTTCTACGAACACGCCTCCCGGGGCGAGCTGCTGGCCGACCTGGCCCTGACGGATCAGGACGTGGCACGCCGCATCACCGGGTGGGTCGCCGCCCTGGGCAGCAGCGAGGCGGAAGCCGAGATCCGGGAGCACCTCGACTAGTCGGCGCTTTCGGTGCCTTCCGCCTGCAGCGCCCGGGCCAGCACGGGATCCACCAACTCCCGCTGCCAGGGCCGGGCCTGCCCGGCCCGCAGAAACGCCTCGACGGCCTCGAACGGATCCGGCGCGGCCTCCCAGTCCCAGCACAGCCGTCGCACCAGGTCCGGCGAGACCAGGTTCTCGGTGGGGACGTGCACCCGCTCGGAGACCTCCGACAGCGCCGCCCGCGCGGCCTCGAGCCGCGCGGCGGCCTCCGGTTTGCGCCGGCTCCACCGCGCCGGCGGCGGCGGCCCGTTCGGCGGTTCGGCGTCCACGGGCGGATTCTTGTTCTGGCGCGCGGCCTCCAGCGCCGCCAGCCACGTCGCGGCGCTGCGGCGTTGATTGCGCCCCCCGAACACGGGCAGGGCGACCAGTTCCTCGACGGTCGTAGGGTTGGCCAGCGCGGCGTCGATGATGGCCGAGTCCGGAAGGATGCGCCGCGGCGCGATGTCGCGGCGCTGCGCGATCTGGTCGCGCGTCAACCACAATTCGCGCACCGCGGCCAGGCCGCGCTTGTCGCGCACCCGATGGATTCCCGACGTTCGTCGCCACCGGTCCCGTCGCGCCGCGGCACCCGGATCTTTCGAACCCGTGTCCCGCAGGTAGTCGAATTCCTGTGCGGCCCAATCGGTTTTGCCCTGCCCGGCGAGGACCTCCGCGATCGCCGCGCGCAGCTCGATGAGCAGTTCCACGTCCAGCGCGGCGTAGTTGAGCCATTCGGCGGGCAGGGGGCGCTTGGACCAGTCCGCCGCGCCGTGGCCCTTGGCCAGCCCGAAACCCAGCAGCCGCTCGACCATGGTGGCCAGGTTCACGCGTTCGAACCCGGCCAGGCGGCCCGCGAGCTCGGTGTCATACAGCGCGGGTGGCCGCATGCCCACCTCCGCCAAACAGGGCAGGTCCTGATCGGCCGAGTGCAGGATCCATTCGTCGGTGCCCAGCACCTCGGCCACCGGCCGCAGCGCCTCCAGCGGGTCGCGGCCGTGGCTCACCGGGTCGATCAGCACGGTGCCGGAGCCCGCCCGGCGGATCTGGATCAGGTAGGCCCGGTTGGAGTAGCGGAAACCCGACGCCCGCTCGGCGTCCACCGCGAACGGCCCGCGCCCACGGTCCAGGCGCTCGGCCGCGGCCTCGATTTCGTACACGCTCACCGAGATGGGCGGGACGCCTTCGGCCGGGCGTGGAAGTGGGGTGGGGGCGGGTTCGGTGCCGCCGGGCGCGCTGCTGCCCGGCCCGTCGGGCGACGGTTCGCCCATGCTAGGCGCGTGACCGCGAGCTCAGGTCGGTGACTCCGGCGGGCGGCAGGCCCGCGGCGTGCTCCAGCACCTCGCAGAACGCCTCGACGTGCGCGCCGACCGCGGGCGACGTGGCGGTCCAGGACGCCCGCAGCTCGAGCTGGTGGGCGCGCGGCGGCCCCGAGATGTCGCCGTAGCGCACCGAGGTGGTGGCGGTGACGGTGCCGCCCAGCGCGACGACGTGTTCCATGCGTGACTCCAGTGCCTCGACCAGCCAGCTCCACGCTACTTCGGGCAGCAGGGGATCGACGGCCTCGCTGGGGTCGAGGTCGGCCTGGATGTAGGCGACCATGCGGATGGTGCCGTCCCACGCGTCGGCCCCTTCGGGGTCGTACAGCAGGATCAGCCGGCCGAAGGCGTCGCCGTCGGACCGTTCGGGGATGATCTCGCGGTCGGGATGCTTGACCTCGGCGCCCAGCGCGTAGCTGTGGGGAGCGAGGCGTTGCGGCGGCCGGATCGGACCCAGCTCGATCTCCGGCCGCACGGCCACGGCGTTCATCGCCGCCACCGCCTCGCGGAAGGGGGCCGGTTCGGATGAGGTCACTTGGCACCGCTCCTCTTCATCCCGACCGCTCTGTATCGTCACGGCAGGGGTCACAGGGATCGACGGTAGACCCATCGGCTGACACGCTGCGACAGGCGCGCCGGGTTTCAAACCCGCCGCGACCAACCCGTTACCAGCCCTCCACCAAACGTATACGTCCTGCTCAGGTGGCAGATCCGCCGGTAAACCGGGCGGGGCGCTTCTCGCGGTGGGCGGCCAGGCCTTCCTGCACGTCGGGGCCGCTGAAGCTGAGGAATTCCAGGCCCACCGAGGTCTCGAAGGTGGGGCCCATCATGCGGTACCAGTGGTTGAGGCTGCGCTTGGTCCACTGGATGGCGTTCTGCGCGCCCTGCGCCAGGTTCTCGGCGATCCGGGTGGCGGTGGACAGGACGTCATCGTCGTCGACGCAGGTGGAGACCAGGCCGATCCGCTCGGCCTCCTCGCCGAGCAGGGTTTCGCAGGTCAGCAGGTAGTACTTGGCCTTGGCCATGCCGACCAGCAGCGGCCAGCAGATCGCGGCGTGGTCGCCGGCGGCCACGCCGAGCTTCGTGTGCCCGTCGATCAGCTTCGCGGTCCGGCCCGCCACCGAGATGTCGGCCAGCAGCGCCACCACCAGGCCCGCACCCACCGCCGGCCCCCGGATCGCCGACACGACCGGGGTGTCGCAGTTGATCATGTTGTGCACCAGGTCGCGGGCTTCGCGCATGATGCGGATCCGGCCCTCGTACTCGCCGATGGTCTCGGCGATCAGGTCGAAGCTGCCGCCGGAGGAAAAGGCCTTGCCCTCGCCGCGGACCAGGACGACGCGCACGGCCGGGTCGCGATCGATCACCGGCCAGATGTCGGCGAGGTCGCGATGCATCTGCGGGCCCACCGAATTCAGCCCCGGGGAGTCGAGAACCAGCGTCAGCACGCCGTTCTCACCGAGCTCGCACCGCAGGCTGGGGAACTCGTCGTAGTTGGCTGGGGGCTGGCTGACCGGCATCCGGGCTCCTGACGTTCAAACGGTTGCGGTCGCGATAGTACGCAGCGGGGTTCGGTGTTCTGCGGTCATGGCAGCATTGAGGCCGATGAACAGGCCCACGCACACCAGTGCGGACACTCGCCGCGACCTTCCCGAGTCGCCGTATCTGGCCGCGGCGGGCGGCCGAAAGCCCCGCCGGATCCCGGTGTGGTTCATGCGGCAGGCCGGCCGGTCGCTGCCCGAATACCGGGCGCTGCGGGCCCAGCACGACATGCTGTCGGCGTGTTTCGACGCCGAGCTGGTCTGCGAGATCACCCTGCAACCGGTGCGTCGGCACGACGTCGACGCGGCGATCCTGTTCTCCGACATCGTGGTGCCGCTGCTCGGCGCCGGCATCGACCTGGACATCGTCGCCGGGGTCGGTCCGGTGATCGAGTCGCCGGTGCGCACCGCGGCCGACGTCGCCGCGATCAAACCGCTTGAGCGGCAACGGGTTCAACCGATTTCCGACGCCGTGTCGCTGCTGGTGTCCGCGCTCGGCGATGTTCCGCTGATCGGTTTCGCCGGCGCGCCGTTCACCCTGGCGTCCTACCTGATCGAGGGCGGGCCCAGCCGCCACCACGCGCGCACGAAGGCGATGATGCTGGCCGATCCCGACAGCTGGCATGCGGTGATGGAGAAGCTGACCGACATCACCGTCGGTTTCTTGCGGGTGCAACTGGATGCCGGGGTGGACGCGATCCAGGTGTTCGACTCGTGGGCCGGGACGCTGTCGCTGGCCAACTACCGCGCCTACGTGCAGCCGCACAGCGCCCGGATCTTCGCCGCCCTGGCCGAGTACGGCGTGCCGATGACGCACTTCGGCGTCGGCACGGCCGAACTGCTGGGCGCGATGTCGGAGGTCGGCACGACGG
Source organism: Mycobacterium sp. 3-98 (assembly GCF_035918355.1). NCBI lineage: Bacteria > Bacillati > Actinomycetota > Actinomycetes > Mycobacteriales > Mycobacteriaceae > Mycobacterium > Mycobacterium sp. 3-98. The sequence continues at coordinate 2,259,954 of NZ_CP142360.1, forward strand.
TGGTGGGCGTGGATTGGCGAACCTCGCTCGCTGACGCGGCAGCCCGGGTGGAACCCGGCACGGCGCTGCAGGGCAACCTCGATCCGGTGGTCCTGCTGGCGGGCTGGCCGGTGGTCGAACGCGCGGCGCGCGCCGTCGTCGACGACGGTCGGCGCGCGGTCGACGCCGGCGCCGCCGGTCACGTCTTCAACCTCGGCCACGGCGTGCTGCCCGAGACCGACCCCGCAGTGCTGACCGACCTGGTGTCGCTGGTCCATTCGCTATGACGCCCCGCTCGTATTGCGTTGTCGGGGGCGGGATTTCGGGTCTGACGGCGGCCTACCGGCTGCGCATGTCCCTCGGCGACGACGCGGCCATCACGCTGTTCGACCCGGGGGAGCGGCTCGGCGGGATCCTGCGCACCGAGCTGGTCGGCGGGGCGCCGATGGATCTGGGCGCCGAGGCGTTCGTGCTGCGCCGACCCGAGCTGCCGGCGCTGCTGGACGAGCTGAATCTGACTGGGCACCAACTGGTTTCGACCGGCGCCCGCCCGCTGATCTACAGCGGGCAACGGCTGCGCCCGCTGCCCACCGGCACGGTCGTGGGCATCCCGTCGTCGGCGGCGTCGGTGGCCGGATTGGTCGACGAGGCGACCGTCGCCCGCATCCACGCCGAACCCTCCCGCCCGTTGGAGTGGGTCGCCGGCAGCGATCCCGCGGTGGCCGACCTGGTGGGCGACCGGTTCGGCGACCAGGTGGTCGCGCGGTCGGTGGACCCGCTGCTGAGCGGGGTCTACGCGGGCTCGGCGGCCACCATCGGCCTGCGGGCGGCCGCGCCGACCGTGGCCGCGGCGCTGGACCGTGGCGCCGCCAGCCTGACCGACGCCGTCGGGCGGGCCCTGCCGCCGGCCACCGGCGCGCCGGTGTTCGGCGCGCTCGACGGCGGGTACCGGGTGCTGGTCGAGGAGCTCGCCGCGCGCGCCCGGCCGCGCTGGGTGCGCGCCGCCGCGTCGCGGCTCGAGCGCGCCGACGCGGGCTGGGCGGTGTTCGACGACACCGGCGCACGCTGGCTCGCCGACGCGGTGATCCTCGCCGTCCCCGTGCACGAATCGTGCCGCCTGCTCGGCGGCATCGCGCCCCGCAGCGTCGCCGCGGCCGGGCGCATCGCCAGCGCATCGTCGGTGGTGCTGGCGCTGGCCGTGCCGGCTGACACCGCGTTCCCCGACTGCTCGGGCGTGCTGGTGGCCACCGGGGAGCGGTTGCGGGCCAAGGCCATCACGCTGTCGTCCCGCAAGTGGGGCGCCCGGGCCGACGTGCAGCTGCTGCGGTTGTCGTTCGGGCGGTTCGGCGACCACGTGGCGGCCAGCACCTCCGACGACGAGCTGCTGGCCTGGGCGCTGGGAGATGTGGCCACCGTGTTCGGGCTCGACGTCGACCCCGTCGACGTCCGGGTGCAGCGCTGGATCGACGCCATGCCGCAGTACGGCCCCGGCCATGCCGAACTGGTCGCCGAGGTGCGCGCCGGCCTGCCGCCGACGCTCGCGGTGGCGGGCAGCTACCTCGACGGCATCGGCGTGCCCGCCTGCGTCGGCGCGGCCGGGCGCGCGGCCGAGGATGTGATCAGGGCCATCGGAGGCCCGGACCCGGAAGTGGCACGATAGGTTTCATGGCCAAGCTCGACTACGACTCGCTCAACTCCCAGATTCGCTACCTGATGTTCTCGGTTTTCTCGGTGGAGCCGGGTGAGCTGGGCGAGGAGCGCGACGACGTGATCGACGAGGCGTCGACGTTCCTCAAGCAACAGGAGGAGCGCGGGGTCGTGGTGCGCGGGCTCTACGACGTGGCGGGCATGCGGGCCGACGCGGACTTCATGATCTGGACGCACGCCGAACGCGTCGAGGCGCTGCAGGCCACCTACGCCGATTTCCGCCGCACCACCGCGCTGGGGCGGGCCAGCTCGCCCGTGTGGAGCAGCGTCGCCCTGCATCGGCCGGCCGAGTTCAACAAGAGCCACATCCCGGCGTTCCTGGCCGGCGAGGAGCCCGGCAACTACATCTGCGTGTATCCCTTTGTGCGGTCCTATGAGTGGTATCTGCTGCCCGACGAGGAACGCCGCCGCATGCTCGCCGAGCACGGCATGGCCGCCCGCGAATACAAGGACGTCCGCGCCAACACGGTCCCGGCGTTCGCGCTCGGCGACTACGAGTGGATCCTGGCGTTCGAGGCTCCCGAGCTGCACCGCATCGTCGACCTGATGCGCGAGCTGCGCGCCACCGACGCCCGCCGGCACACCCGCGAGGAGACGCCGTTCTTCACCGGCCCCCGGGTGGCCGTCGAGCAGTTGGTGAAAGCCCTGCCATGACAGCGCCGTTCGATCCGACCGACCCCACCCGTTTCGAGCAGATGTACCGCGACGACCGGACGTCGCACGGCCTGCCCACCGCCACGCCGTGGGACATCGGCGGCCCGCAACCGGTGGTCCAGCAACTCGTGGCGTTGGGCGCGATCAAAGGCGAGGTGCTCGATCCGGGCACCGGCCCCGGTCACCACGCCATCTACTACGCCTCGAAGGGCTATTCGGCGACCGGCATCGACGGCTCGGCCGGCGCCATCGAGCGCGCCCGGGCGAACGCCGAAAAGGCCGGGGTATCAGTCAATTTCGAGGTGGCTGACGCCACGAAGCTGGACGGGTTCGACGGCCACTTCGACACCGTGGTGGACTGCGCCTTCTATCACACGTTCAGCACCGAGCCGCAGCTGCGACGGTCCTACGCCGAGGCGCTGCGGCGCGCCACCAGGCCGGGTGCGCGGCTGTACATGTTCGAGTTCGGCGAACACAACATCAACGGCTTCAAGATGCTGCGGTCGTTGTCCGAGAGCGACTTTCGCGACGTGCTGCCCGACGCCGGGTGGGACATCACGTATCTGGGCACGACCACCTACCAGGTCAACATCAGCGCCGAGTCCATCGAGTTGATGGCCGCGCGCAACCCCGACATGGCCGACGAGGCGGCGAAGTTGCTGGAACGGTTCCGCGCCATGGAACCCTGGCTCGACGGCAGCCGGGTGTACGCGCCGTTCTGGGAAGTGCACGCCACGCGGGTCGACTGAGGGCCTGGGCGTCACACCCGTCGCGTCTGTCACTGGGGGAGGGAAGGGGGCTTTTGCCCACCTCCCAGCGACAACGTGTTTCCCCTGGTCACACCCGTTAACGACGTTGTCGCTGGGAGGTGGGCACAACGCATGCCCCCCGATTCTTGTGACTGCTGGGACTCAAGCCCCCGACGGCACCAGTCGCAGGCAGACCGAGTTGATGCAGTACCGCTGGTCGGTCGGCGTCGGATAGCCCTCACCGGCGAACACGTGGCCCAGGTGGCTGTGGCAGTTCGCGCACAGCACCTCGGTGCGCGTCGTCCCCATCGAATGGTCGGGCCGCAGGATCACCGCATCGGATTTCGCCGGGTCGAAGAACGACGGCCAGCCGCAATGCGACTCGAATTTCTCTGTGCTGCGGAACAATTCGGCACCGCAGGCACGGCACTGGTACACGCCTTCGGTCTTGGTGTCGGTGTATTCACCCGTGAAGGGTCGCTCGGTGCCCGCTTGGCGCAGCACGTGAAACTCTTCCGGGGTGAGCTTCTGGCGCCACTCGTCGTCGGTCAGCTGCAGCTTCGGACGCGATACGTCGGGGGAGGTCATGCATCCACGGTAGCGCGCTGCCGCTCGGTCATCAGCCACGCCGGATCGATCCCGTCATCCAGCCGGTTCTCAGCCTTGGCATCGAGGTACCGGAAGTACAGCACGGTGAACACCACGATCAGCAGCAGCGACCAGCCGTAGGTGATCTTGAGGTACTCCAGCGCCCGGCCCCAGCGCATCCAGTTGAACAGCAGCCAGCGGTCCAGGGTCATGAAGCCGTAGATCCCCAGCCACGCGGGCCAGTTGCGGATCAACGAGTTGGGCAGCACGACCGTCATCAAAAACGGGAACAGCATCATCGAGTAGTAGCCCTGGGCCAGCGACGACACCAGGAACGACCACAGCAGCAGCACACCCGCGGAGTTGGTCAACCAGAACCGCGGGTCCCGGGTGCGGTAGTGGCGGTACAACAGCCACAGGGCCCCAATGGCCAACAGCGTGAACAGGATTCGCAGGAACACGATCAACCAGGTGGGCAGGCCGAAGTACACGCCGTTGCCCTCGATCGAGCTGTTGAAATAGTCGCGGGTGCCCAAAAAGTAGGGCACCGTGCGGGTCACGAAGTCCATCGGATCACTGACCAACGGCCACGCGGCCGCGTTGACGACGACGGGAATCACGAAGGCGGGCACCAGCGTCCGCCACTGGCGGTTCAGCACCGGCAGCAACAGCAACGGCAACAGCACCGGTTTGAGCGTCAGCGTCAGGCCGATCGCCACGCCGGCCCACCACTGCCGGCCGATCCGGCCGTCGAGCAGCCACCGCAGGAACAGCATCTCGGCGAGCAGCACGCAGCCGTTGATGTTGGTGAACACCAGCGTGTTGGTCACCGTCTCGGTGCAGAACATGGCCAGCAGCAGCGCGGGCGCGGCGACCGAGGACAGCGTGTAGTTGAACATCCGCAGCAGCAGATACCACGCGGCCAGGATGGCCACGGTGTTGATCAGGATGAACAGGTAGCGCGACGGATACTCGGGCAGGTACCCGAACGGTGCCATCAGCAGTGTGCCGCCGGGCGGATACAGGTAGTGCGGGTCGACGTAGTCGAAGTGCTCGTTGTAGATGTCCCAGCCGCGCCGGAAGTTCACCACCGCCCGGTAGACGGGTTTGAAGTCGTCGGTGATGTTGCCGTTGGTGGTGATGACGATGCTGCGGTGCAGCACCGAGAGGATGGCGATCGGCCATAGCGCGGACCGCAAGATGCTCGCCACGCTCGGCGCGCCGGTGCGGGGACGAAAGGCGGTCAGGAGCCGCTCGCGCGAGCCGGTTCGGATCGATTCAGCTGCCGTCACCAGCGCACCGTACACCGGCGCGCCGGCGCCGCTGAAGGCAGCATCAGGCCGGGCAGTAGGTGTCGGTGTTGGGCAATTTGCCGCTGCTGAGGTAGCCGTTCAGCGGCGCAACCGCGCAGCCCGAATAGATGCTGGCGCCGTGCCCGATGCCCTGCCACATCACCCGCTTGCTGGCCGCGTTGGCGTTGATGATGCTGGCCGCGGTCGCCGCGACCCCGTCGGTCCCCACGATCGGGTCGTTCTGCACGCCGAGCAGCAGCACGTCGACCTTCAGGGTCTTCGGGGAGGGCGGCGGGGAACCGGTGGGCCAGTGCACGCACTTGACCATGTTGAGCGCGGCGACGGTACCGAATTGGGGGTAGAGCTTGCCCCAGGCGACGAACAGCTCACGCACCCGGTCCGGGGTCGGGCGATTGACGGCGTCACTGCAGACATTGACGAACTGGCCGTCGGAGTCCTGCACGGTGTTGGCGTGGTTGATCAGGTTGTTCAGCCCGTTGGTGTCACCGGAGCGGGCGGCCGCGAGCGCGTTGGCCAGGTCGGTTGTGGCGTTGACGCGACCGCCGGACGGGAAGCCCAGCGCGACGGTGATGGCGTTGGCGACCTGTGCCACCGACGCGCCGCCCGGGCCCCTGCCGGCGCGGGCGTCGGCCAGCAGGGCGCTGACGGCGCCCTTCGGGTCCGGACCGAGCGCGCAGTTCACCGCGATGCACTGGGCGGCGAAGGCGTCGAGCGCGGCCTGCTGCCCCTTGACCTGTTGCTCGGCGGCGGCTTCGGCGTTGGTGCCCAACGCGACCGGTGAGTCGAGGACGAGGCGGGCGACCTTGTCGGGCCGCGATCCGGCGTAGGTCAGCGCCACCTGGGCGCCGTTGCCGATGCCGATCAGCGCCAGGGCGGGCACGTCCCAGGTGCTGCGCAACCGCTCGATGTCGGAGGCGGCGTGTGCGTCGTCGTAGGCGGAGGCCCCAGGCGCGATGGCGTCGGTGCAGTTGGTGGTAGCGGTGTTGGCGACCTCGGACAGGTTGGCCACCGGGTCGTCGCCGGTCTGGAACTGCGACTGGTCGCGCATCTCCTGGCGGTCGAACTTGTCCCGGCAGTCGATGGGGCTCGACATGCCGATGCCGCGACGGTCGACGGCGACGATCGGGTGGGCGGCGAGCACGTCGGCGCCGGCCCGGGACAGCCAGACCGGCAGCTGCGCCGACGACGGCAGATCCGAGCCGGTGGTGAAGACCAGCGGCCCGGCGTCGTGGGGCGTCTTGTTCGTGCGGGCGCGCACCACGCCGATGCTCAGGCTGCCGCCCCCGCCGTTGACCGGGTCCAGGTCGGAGTCGTAGGTGGCGCAGTCGAGCTGGACACCCGCGGCGGCGGGAACCGCCGCGTCGGCGAACACCCGCGAGGTGCAGTCGTGCCACGCCAGGTCGTTCTTGGGCGCGGTGATCGGGGGCGGGCCGGACGGCGCCGGCTTGGAGGTGGCCGCTCCTTGCGGCCGCGCACCGGAATTCGTGGCGAAGCGCGGGTTGGCGGCCAGGCCCGGGACGCAGCCGGCCAGCAGCGCGGTCACCGCAACGAGGATCGTGGCGCACGTGTACGGCCGACTCATGCCGACCACAGTAGCTAGGCCCTGACGTAGCGGGTGTAAAGGTAGCCGGCGTCGTCGGTCAGGACGTGGGCGCACCGCATCCCGGTGAGCAGCTGGCCCGGGCCGGCCGCGATGCGTCGCGCCTGGCCCCCGACGATGTAGGGCGCGATCGTCAGGCACAGCTCGTCGAGCATGTCGCGGTCGATCAGCGAGCCCAGCAGCATCGGGCCGCCCTCGGTGAGGATGCGGCGCAGCCCGCGCGCGCCCAGGGCCGCCAGCAGGGCGGCCTCGTCGACCTTCTCGGGATCGCCGGCGGAGCAGTCGAGGACCTCGCACACGCCGCTGAGCAGCCGCCGCGTCTGGGCGGCCGCCGCGGCGCAGGTGAGCACCAGCGGGGGCACCTCGGTGCGGGTGAACACGGCCATGTCCCGGTTGAGGTGGCCCGATTTGGTCACGATCGCCAGGGGCGGGACCTCGCTTTGCCCGCGGGCCTGCCGGTGCTGGCGCTGGGCGGCGCCCAGCTGCGCCCCGGAGTAGCCCTCGATCCGCACGGTGCCCGCGCCGACCACGATGACGTCGGCGAGCTCACGCAGCAGGTTGAAGATGAACCGGTCGCCCGGCCCGCCCATCGCCCCGCTGCTGCCGCCCGAGGTGGCGCCGCCGTCGACGCTGGTGATGAAGTTCGCCCGCACCCAGGTCGCGTCGTGCTCGGGATAGCCGTAGAGCCGGGGGAGTTCGCCGTCCTCGAGGTCGCGCACCGAGCCCAGCAGCGACAGCGGCGTCTCGGGCATGGGTCTGATTGCAGCACGCCGCTACAGTTCCTGCATGCACGGGTCCACCTCCGCGGGCGTTTCGGGCGCCGTCGCGCGCCTGGTGGATCGGCATCCGACCGTCTCGCCGGAGCGCCTGATCGCCCAATTGAGGCCGCCCCCGACGTTCGCCGACGTGAGCTTTGCGACCTACCAGCCCGATCCGGCCGAGCCGACGCAGGCCGCCGCGGTGCTGGCATGCCAGGACTTCTGCCGGCAGGCCACGCAGCGCCGCGCGGGCCGCCGAAAGTTGTTGGGACGACGGCAGGTTCTGCCCGGTGTCGGGCTGTACCTCGACGGCGGGTTCGGCGTGGGCAAGACGCACCTGCTGGCTTCGGCCTACTACGAACTGCCCGGTGACGGGCCGGGTGGGTCGAAGGGCGGGACGCCGGATGGCCCGCCCCCCAAGGCTTTCGCGACCTTCGGGGAGCTCACCCAGCTCGCCGGGGTGTTCGGCTTCGCCGAATGCGTCGACCTGCTGGGCGCCTACACGGCGGTCTGCATCGACGAGTTCGAGCTCGACGACCCGGGCAACACCACGCTGATCGCGCGGCTGCTCTCGTCGCTGGTCGAGCGCGGGGTGTCGGTGGCCGCCACCTCCAACACGCTGCCCGAGCAGCTCGGCGAGGGCCGCTTCGCGGCGCAGGATTTCCTGCGCGAGATCAACACGCTGGCAAGCATTTTCACCACCGTGCGCATCGAGGGGCCCGACTATCGGCACCGCGGCCTGCCGCCGGCCCCGCAGCCGCTGTCCGACGAACAGGTGGCGGCGCGCGCGGCGCGCGTCGACGGGGCCACGCTCGACGACTTCGACGCGCTGTGCGCGCACCTGGCCACCATGCACCCGTCGCGGTACCTGACGTTGATCGAGGGCGTGCGCGCGGTGTTCGTGACCGGCGTGCACGGGATCGACGACCAGAACGTCGCGCTGCGGCTGGTGTCGCTTACCGACCGGCTCTACGACGCCGGAATTCCCGTGGTGGCGTCGGGCGCCAAACTGGACACCATCTTCAGCGAGGAGATGCTGGCCGGCGGATACCGAAAGAAGTACCTACGGGCCACATCCCGGCTGCTGGCGTTGACCGCTGCGGCTAGCTCAGCTCGCGAACCATGACATAGTCGTGCTCGAGGCCGGCGCCGAGACGAAACGTCCTGGTGCCGCTGATCCTGAAGCCGCTCTTGGCGTAAAAGCGTTGCGCGCGTTGGTTTGCCTGGTTGACCCCCAGCCACACGCGCCGCGCGCCCCACTCGCCGGCGGTGGCCAGCGCGCGGTCCATCAGGGCCGTCGACACCCCGCCGCCGTGGTACGCGGGCAGCACGTAGATCTTGGACAGCTCGGCGGCGCCGGGCTCGCGAATCAGCATGGCGTAGCCGATGATCCGGCCGTCGTGCGCCGCGGTGAGGACGGCGCGGTGCGGATCGGCGAGGTAGTCCGCGAAGCGCTCGGCCGACAGGTTGGCGGCCACGAAGGCCGCGATGTTCTCCGGGGCCGCCGTGGGCGGGCACGCGAGCGGAAAGGTAAGGGCCGCAACGGCGGCCAGCTCGGCGGCGGCACCGGAATCCGCCGCCGCGACGTGGACGGTTCGGATCAAAGATTCCACTGGGCGAGGTGATAGCCCGTCTTCTTGTCCAGCAGGACGACGGTGGAGACGGGGTCGCGGTACGCGTCCCAATACACCTCACCGCGCACGATCGCCCCGTTGGGCGCGTTGACGATCACGTTGTCCAGCGCGTCGGGCGCATCGGAGGCCCGCGGCTTGTAGGCGTCGGCGTTCGGGGTCACCCCGTTGAAACTGAAGATCGTCGCCATGATGTACGGATTGGGCACGCGGATCGCACGAATCGTCACGTCGGCGCGCTCGACGGTGCTGCCGGGGAAGCCCTTGTAGGTGCCCTCGCGCGTGTAGCCGAAGCCGGGTGGCGGGTCGCAGGGCGCCACGCCGCTGACGGTCACGTCCGCGATGAACGTGCCGTTGTCCACGCGCAGCGTGTCCCCGATGTGGCCGATCGGCGCGTCGCCGGCACCCGCGGGCGGCGCCGGAACGACGGCGGTCACGCTCGCCGCGGCAACCAGCGCGGCCGACACCGATACCAGCCAGCGGCGCATCTTCGCCATGTCTTGCCTCCTTGGCACCGTTGCGGGGACCCTCGCATGATCGCACACGCGGTAGCGCCCGAGGCAGGGGTCGGCCGCAGCCGTCAGGCGTCACCGCCGCCGTCCGGGGCAACGGATTTCCCGCCACCGAGCGAGTCCAGCGCCGCGATCAGATCGGCCTCGACCCGGTCCTTGTCGACGCCGCACCGGTGCAGCGGCCCCGGGGTGGAGGAGGCGGCCTCCAGTTCGAGCAACGCCAGCAGCTGGTGCTCGGTGCCGACGTAGTTGTGGCCGAGCCGAAGGGCCTCGCGCACGGTCAATTCGAGGGCCTTGCGCGCCGGCCCGCTGAACGGGATGAGTTCGGGCGGTTGGTCTTCCACGCGCAGCGCGGCGATCGACGCGGCCGCGGCGTCGCGTAGCGCCTCGGTGTCGATCTTTTGCAGGCGCAGCAACACCGTGGCGAGCGCGGCCGCGTCGGCGAGCACCCCGATCAGCAGGTGGTCGGGGGTGATCTCGCCGTTGCCGGCCTCGTGCGCGGCGTTCTGGGCCGCCACCACCGCGCCGCGCGCCCGCGGCGTGAACCGCGCGAAGCCTTGCTCCGGCCCCAGGGTGGTGGCCTCGGCGCGGGGGACGAATCGTTTCTGGGCGGCTTGTTTGGTGACGCCCATGCTCTTGCCGATGTCGGTCCAGGACGCTCCGGAGCGGCGGGCCTGGTCCACGAAATGGCCGATCAGGTGGTCGGCGATCTCGCCCAGGTGCTCGGCGGCCAGCACGGCGTCGGTCAGCTGGTCCAGCACGTCGGGGTGGATGGTCTTGATCGCGGTGATCAACTCGTCGAGGCGGATCGGATACGCGATGCGGATGGGCTCGGACATGTCGTCAACGCTAGGTTGACGGATGCCGAGTGTCAACCGCGAGTTGACGATGCCTGTCGCTAGCGGGTGCGGGTGGGCGACATCTCTGGGAGAATCACTGAGCCATGAAGCTCATGCTCGCCCTGTCCGGCCTGGCCGTCACGATCGGCCTCGCGGTGCCGGCGCACGCCGACCCCGTTGACGGCGTCGACGGCACCGACGAAGCGTTCATCGCGTCACTGCGCGCGGCCGGCATCACCTTCGCCGATTCCGACAAGGCGGTGGGCGCGGGCAAATGGGTGTGCGACACGGTCGGCCAGGGCACGCAGATGCCCGACGTGGTCAAGACGCTGCTGTCCAAGAACTCCGCGCTGAGCGAGGGCAAGGCCAATCAGTTCGCGGCCATCGCCGCGAGCACGTACTGCCCGGGCGCGATCACCTCCACCACGAACACCCCGTAACGGCGCCGAGGTGCCGATCGTCGCCGGGTTTGAAACAATCATGGCGTTATGCGATTTCTCCTCGGGCTCTGCAGTGCCGCCGCCGCGCTCGGCCTGGCCGTCCCGGCCCACGCGGACGTCGACAACGATCAGGATTTCCTCAAGGACCTGCGCGACGCCGGCATCACCTACCAGGACGCCGGCAACGCGATCACCATCGGCAAGTCGGTGTGTGAGCTGCTCGACGACGGCCAGTCGGACGCGAAGATCGTGACGGACCTGCGCAACCAGAACCCGGCCTTCCAGGGCGCCAGCGCGGCCAAGTTCACCTTCCTCTCGGCCGCCCACTACTGCCCGAAGTACATCACTGGCGAGGACCGCGGGCCCAAGCCCGAAGGCGCCGCCGGCAACTGAGCCGACCGGTCAGGCCGCCCGCGCCGTCCAGGTGAAGCTCTGCATCTCCGGGATCCGCGGCGCCAGGGCCGCGGCGACGCTGCGACCGATCTGATCGGACGCGGCCAGCGACGTATCCGCGTTCAGGAACCCTTCCACTTCCACGCGCAGGGTCCGGCCGGTCCATCGGGCCCGGGCGTGCGCGTGCGTCACGCCGGGCACCGAGGCGGCGACGGCCTCGGCGGTGGTGATGATGTCGGGGTCGACGCCATCGAGCAGGCGATGCGCGATGTCGGCGGTGACCTCCCAGCCGACGTGGCAGATGAATCCGGTGACGACGATTCCGGCGACCGCGTCGGCCCAGCCCCAGCCGAGTGCCACGCCGATCAGCCCCAGCACCGCCCCGGCCGACGACAACGCATCGAGCCAGGAGTGCTTGGCGTCGGCCACCATGGTGGCCGACCGAATTCGCTTGCCTACCACCAGTTTGTAGCGGGCCACCAGCTGGTTGCCCGCGACGCCCACGACGGCCGCGGCGATGCCCCAGCCCACGTAGCCGGTGCCGCCGTGACGGAGCAACTTGGTGACGCTCTCGAAACCGGCGACCACGGCGCTGCCCCAGATCACCAGGGCCACCCCGATGCCGGCGAGGTCCTCGGCGCGTTCGTAGCCATAGGGGTACCGCTCGGTGGGGACCTTGCGCGAGGCGCGGAAGCCGACGAACACCAGGGCGCTGGTGGAGACGTCGGACAGGTTGTGCAGCGCATCGCCGAGCAGCGCCACCGAACCGGACAACAGCGCGATGACCAGTTCCACCAGGCCGGTCAACGCCAGCCCGGCCGCGCTGACGGCGACCGCACGGTTGGCCTGCCGGCGCTCGCCGGCGTCGTCGGCCGCGGTGTCGAGGGGAAAACCTGCCGCCGGGTCACGGACCCCGTTGATCGCATGCATACCGTCAGCATGCCCGATGCGGCTGCGGCCCCCAAGGGTTTACGGCAGACGAGGGCCGCGCCCTACTTGTCCTGCTCCGGCTTGGACGGTTGATCACGCCACGGCCGGACGGTCTTCGGCAGGAGCATGAACGCCACGGGCACGCGCACCAGGGCGTCGCGGGCGGAGACCTCGAGGAACACGATCTCCATCTCGAGGCTGTTCAGGGGCCGCGTTTCCATCATGAAGCGTGTCCGCAAGTAGCGGGGGGTCCGCAGCCACTCGACCAAACTCATGAAGGCGACTGTACGCCACTAGCGGAAATACCTGATGGACACCGTGTTTCGGAACTCTGTCCGTCAGCTCATGCCGATGCGGATGTTCTTCACCTGCAGAAAGTCATACAGGCCCTCCACGCCGCCGGTGCGGCCGAACCCGCTCTGTTTGTATCCGCCGTAGGGGCCTTGGGGCGCGATGTCGCTGTGCCTGTTCACCCACACCGAACCCGCTTCCAGCCGGCGCGCCACCCGATGCGCCCGCTCCAGGTCGGAGGTGGCCACGAATGCGTTGAGGCCGTAGCGGGAGTCGTTGGCGATCCTGACCGCCTCGTCCTCGTCGCCGAACGGCATGACGGAAGCCACCGGCCCGAATGTCTCGGTTTGCGCCAGCGCCGAGCGGTTGTCGACGTTCGCGAAGATCGTCGGCTCGATGAAATAGCCGGACGCGAGTTCACCTCCCAGCCGGCGCCCGCCGGTGATCAGGTCGCCGGCCTTCTCGCTGACCGCCTGGTCAATGACACCGAGGATGCGTTCGGCGGCGGCTTCGCTGACGACGGGCCCGAGCATGACGTCGGGCTGCAGCGGATCCCCGACCTTCGCGGCCCGCACGGCCGCCGCGAGCTTCTCCACGAACGCCGTGTACACCGACGCCTGGACGAGGATCCGCGAGGCGCAGGCGCAACTTTGGCCGGCCTGGGTGATGGGCCCCTGGTGGGCCGCGATGACGGCGGCCATGTCGAGGTCGGCGTCGGCGAACACGAGATACGCCGACTTGCCGCCCAATTCGGCCGTCACGGGTGTGAGGTTGTGCGATGCGGCCTGCAGCACCTTCTGCGCGGTCGCCTGTCCGCCGGTGAAGTGGATCTTGCGGACCCCCGGGTGACGCACCAGCGCGTCGCCGCCCTCCGGGCCGGCCGGCAGCACGTTCACCAACCCCGGCGGCAGGCCCGCTTCCAGGCAGAGTTCGCCAAAGCGCAAGGGCGCCAACGACGCAACCTCCGAGGGTTTGAGGATGACGGCGTTCCCCGCCGCCAGCGCGGGGGCCACGGCCGCGCCGACCACGACCAGCGGCCCGTTCCACGGGGCCAGGACGCCGACGACGCCGTACGGTTCGCGCTCGACGATGTTGACGTCGAACGCGCCGGCGACGGGAGTGCTTGCGCCGTGCGACTTGTCGACGTAGCCGGCGTAGTAGCGCAGGAACCGCTCCGTCAGTACGGAGTTGCCGGCGACCGCGATCGGGACGCCGTAGTCGTGCACGTTGAGCTCGCTCAGCTCGGCGAAGTGGTCGCGCACCACGTCGGCCAGCGCGAACAACAGGTCGCGGCGGCGATCGACGGGGTAGGACATCCATTCCCGGTGCGCGTCCCACGCGCTGTCGACGGCCCGATCGACCTCGCTTCGGCCGGCCAGGGGTATGGACGCGTTGGGCAGGCCGGTGCCCGGGTAGACGTGGCGGTATGTTCCGCCGGATGCCGCGGTAATGCGTTCTCCGCCAATGAGTAACGCACCCGAGAACGTCGGTGACGACGCGGTTGCCGTCATGGCAGTGTCCTCCGTTGTCGTGTCAGCCGACAGGCGCGGGATCGGCCCGGTTTTCGGCCGTCACCCGCTGCTTCTGCTCCGCGATCACCTGGTTGAGGTAGTCGGCCTTGGCGCAGCCGTAGTACGCCGCGAACTGCAGCGCCAATTCGTCCATCTCCTCGAACGAGACGTCGCCGCTCTTCAGCGCCGCGTACACGTGGGACATGATCGGGATTTCGGCGTCCTGGAAGGCGACGCAGGCCACCGTGATGAGGCGGCGTTCCTTCATGCCCAAGCCGGGCCGCAGCCACATCTCGCCGAAGACGAAGTTCAGAATGCCCGCGCCCGAGTAGGGGTTGTCGCGCATCGGCGCGAACGGCAGGCAGTTGATCTCCTTGAACGATGATTCGCCGCCCCGCAGCCGCTGCTCGGGGTCGCTGGCGGTGACCAGCGGCAGCAACGGTTCCGGGGGAGGGGGCGCCTCGCCGCGTTCCTCGGCGATCCTGGCCCACTCCTGGTCCACGGCGATGTTGAACCGCGAGGCCTTCGGCCAGCCGGCGTAGACGGCGAAATGCAGGACCGTTTCCCGCATTTCGGTGATGGTGAGGTCACCGCTGTTCAACGCCGCATAGACGTGCTGCTCGAGCGGGGCCTGCGCGTCGGCGGCCGCGACGCAGGCCAGCGTCACGAACCGTCGATCGCGGCGGCTGAGCCCGGGCCGCGACCACACCTCGCCGAAGACGAAGTCGATCAGCCCTGCGGTGAAGGGTCCCCGATCGCCGGGCGGGTCGACCGTCATCACCTCGGCGAAGGTGCGCGCCCCCCGTTCATGTCTCGCACCGTCGTCCGTCAAAGCACTATCTGATGGTGACACCGGCGTCCACTTTCAGTTCAAGCCCCGTGACATAACGGGATTCATCGGAGAGGAGGTAGAGCACCGCGTTGCTCACATCGGCCGCCTCAATCAGCGGCGCGGGCAGCGCGTTGAGGAAGATGGGCACCAGGTCGGGCCGCTGCTCGGCGATCAACGTGTGCATCGTCGGGGGCGCCATGCCGGTCGCCACGCCGGTGGGGTGCACGGTGTTGACCCGAATGTTCTGTGCGGCAAGCTCGTTGGCCAGCGCGAGCGTCATCCCCACGATGCCGTGCTTGGACGCCGTGTAGGGCACATGCAGCGGGGTCCCCTTGATGCCGGCCGAGGAACTGATGTTGACCAGGCTCCCGCCGCCGCGCGCGACGAGGTGGGGCAGCGCGGCCGCGCAGGTGTTCCAGGCCCCGATGAGGTTGACATCGACGACCAGCCGCCACTGCTCGGCGGTGGTGGTGTCCCAGGTGCCGACGGTGAGCACGCCGGCGTTGGCGACCGCGCCGTCGAGCCCGCCGAGTTCGTCGGCGGCCGCGTCGACCGCCGCTTTCATGGCGGCCTCGTCGCGCACGTCGACGACCGCGGTGATCGCCCGGCGGCCATGTTTCTCGACCAGGTTCGCGGTCTCGTTCAGGTCGTCCTCGGTGGCCAGCGGGTATTCCAAACCCGCTGGAGTGGAACAGATGTCGACGAGGACGCAGTCGGCACCCTCCTCGGCCAGCCGCACCGCGTGCGAGCGTCCCATGCCGCGCGCGGCCCCGGTGATCAGGATCCGTTTGCCGGCGACCCGGCCCGTTGCGTCGTTCGTTGTCACGGGCTATCAGACCTTGTTGCAGAAGCCGGCATCGACGGGGAAGGTCACGCCGGTCACGTACTTCGCCTCGTCGGAGACCAGGTAGGCGATGGCGGCGCTGACGTCTTCGGGTTCCAGCATGCCGACGGGCATCGGGTTTTGCAGATGGGGGCCGGCGCCGGGATTCTTCTCCAGGAAGTCGGTCATGTCGTCATTGGTCGCCATCATGGTGTTGACCGCGGTCGGGTGCACGGTGTTCACCCGAATGTTCAGCGGCGCAAGCGCATTGGCCAGCGTACGCATCAGGCCGACGATGCCGTGTTTGGACGCCGCGTAGCCCAGGCCGCCGCCTTGCAGGCCGCCGAAACCTTTGATGCCCGCCGTCGAGCTGGTGAAGATGATCACCCCGCCGCGATTACCGGACAGCAGGTGCGGAACGGCCGCCCACGCCGTGTGGTAGGCGCCGTCGAGGTTGACGCCGGTGACCGCGCGCCACTGCGCCAGTTCCTCCTCAATGCTCAACTCGCGGAACGCCAATGGCGCGATCCCGGCGTTGGCCAACACGATGTCGAGGCGGCCGAAGTGCTCGACGCCGCTATCCATCGCGGTCTTGACCTGCTCGAAGTCGCGCACATCGGCGACGGTGCCCAGCATCTTTCCGCCGGCCTCTTCGACGAGGGCGACGGTCTCGTCCAGTTCCTGCCGGGAGGCCATCGGATATCCGTTGGCGGGGATGTCGGCGCAGATGTCGATCCCGATAATGTTGGCGCCCTCGCGGGCGAGCCGCACCGCGTGGCTGCGGCCCTGGCCGCGCGCCACCCCGGTGATGAAGGCGACTTTGCCATCTAACGAACCCACGGCGCGTTTCCTCTTTTCTTGGTCATCGGCCCAGATCAGGCCGGAGTAACGCCGTTACTCACGTGCGCACAGTAACATGGTTACTGTGAAGACGACAGGGTCCCGAGTGCAGACCGTGGACAGCGCGTCCGGGCCCCGGGTCGATCCGATCCTGGACATCGTGGTCGAAATGCTCGACACCGAGGGCTACGAGGCCGTGCAGCTGCGCGAGGTGGCGCGACGGGCCCGCGTTTCGTTGGCGACCATCTACAAGCGGTATCCGACGCGCGACGAGCTCATCGTCGCCGCGCTGGAAGGCTGGATGGACGCCAACCGCTACGCGCGATTGCCGTCGCTGATCGAGGACCTACCCGGCGATTCGATCTATGTGGACCTGATGCACGTGATGAGGACCATCTTCGAGCCGTGGGAAAGCCACCCGTTGATGCTGCGCTCCTACTTCCAGGCGCGATCGGGGCCCGGGGGAAAACGCCTCATCCAGCGCGGTGTCGATGCCGTCGTCCCTGTCGCCAAAGCCATTCTGGCCCAAGCCGATCCGGGGTTCGCCAAAGACCTCGAGCTCATCCTACCCGGCGTCGTGTACGGGTTTCTCACGCGATTCGCTCAGGGCGAGATCGACGTCACCGAGATCGTGCCCGGCATCGAGCGCACGGTGTTCTGGCTGACCGCGGCGCAGGGCTGAGCGGGATTCTGCGCTCTCACAGGATCGGGGGTGGTATCAGCCACCCCATCGACGGATCGACGTCATCTTTGTATTCCGGGCAGTAGCTGGCCACCGAAAGGCCGATGAAGTATCCGGATTGCTTCGCCGACATCGGCGTTTGCTTGGTCAGTTTGATCGCCAGCATCGATACGTTCGGGTTCGTTTCGATGCTGCTGCACACCGCATGGGCCGTCGCGATCGCATCGTCGTCGTCGAACATCGTGATCCCGCCCCTGTCGAGGCCGGCGAGAAACGCATCGTCGGCGTCGTCATCGGCCGCCGCCGGTGCCGCGCCGGCCAGCGCGCCCGTGGCCAGCGCAATCGCGCAGGCGGCCGACCACGTGGCAAAACCGGCCTTCGGATGAGCCATGGCCTCCCCTCTATGCGCGGGCCAATCGGCGGCAAGTCAAGGACGACTTAAGTGAACGATAGCCGAAATCGCGGTGTCCATCTCGGCATCGCGCGAGGCGTCGTCCCGGATTTCACGACGAGCAGTGGGAGGCCTTGATTCGTCCGTTGGGGGCGCCCAGCTTGGCCAGGGCGTCCGCATCGGATGCCGTTGTGTCCGGGCCGGATCCGCCCTGGAACCGGCCGGAACGGTCGAACGCCACCGATGCGCAGCCGTTGCGCGTGCCGGCCACGACTTCGCACACGTCGCCGGCCTCGGCGGTGCAGTGGGCGAGCGCGATCTGGTTTGCCTGGTCCTGGCTGCCCCCGGTGCCCCACCCGGCGGCACGTCCGCTCCCGACGGACACCGCCAGGGCGACGAAGTCGTCGTCGGCCGCGGCCGCCGGCGCCGAGATGAGCGCGCAACCGAACGCGACGACGACGGCAATGATTGACCGCACCGGCCGACTCCTTCGCAACGCTCAGGACAGGAATCTAGCGCCGCGGTCGGCGTGCGCGCGGGAAAACGGGCCGCGGTGTCTCGCGGCTACGCGGTGTCCTCCGGGTCTTCGGCCAGGTAGGTGACCTCATACCAGCGCTTCCGGGATTCGGCGTCGAACGGCTCGCTCGCGGTCGCGCGCTCCAGTCGCACGTCCGTCAGATGCGGATTGTCAACGCGGATATAGTCTTCGAGCTCGGCGTGCAGCGCCTCGCCATCCAGGCTGACATCCGCGAGCGCCCTGCCGTCGTACCTCGTCCAACTCACGGGTGACATCTTGCTCCGGTCGCGGCCCGGACTTTCGTTGGCCCTTCGCGCGCCGAGCCGTTTCTCCTATACTCGACGTACCTTTGGAGGTGCGATGGCTACAAGCTGGGACACGCTGGATCGCTACGTCGTCATTTCGACGGATACCCACGCCGGGGCCGATCTTTACGACTACAAACCGTATCTGCCGGCCGGCCTGCACGAGGAGTTCGATGCGTGGGCCAAGGCCTACGCCAGCCCGTTCGACGATCTGATCGTCGCCACCGCCAACCGGAACTGGGACCACGAGCTTCGGATCGCCGAGATGGACGCCGACGGGGTGGCCGCCGAGGTCCTGCTGCCCAACACCGTTCCGCCGTTCTTCCCGACGACCCCCAACATCACCATCAGCTTGCCGCGCACGCGTGAGGAGTTCGAGCAACGTTGGGCCGGCGTGCAGGCCCACAACCGGTGGCAGGTCGACTTCTGTTCGCTGGCGCCCGCCCGGCGGCGCGGGCTGATCCAGATCTTTCCCAACGATGTCGAGTTGGCGCTGGAGGAGATCCGCTGGGGCGCGGAGCAGGATTGCTTTGGCGGCGTGCTCATTCCGCCGGTGTCGCCCGGCGATTCGCAGGTGGCCCCGCTGTTTCACACCCGCTACGAACCACTTTGGGCGCTGTGCGCGGAATTGGACCTCACGGTGGTGCAGCACGCGGGCGCCGGCAGTCCCGAGATGCCGATGGACCAGCCGGCCTCCAACGCGGTGTTGATCACCGAAATGGCGTTGTGGGCCCAGCGGACCCTGGGTCACCTGATCCTGGCCGGGGTGTTCGAGCGCTACCCGACGCTGCGCTTCGTGCCGACCGAGCAGGGCACGCTCTGGGTGCCCGGGCAACTCGCCGTCCTCGACGCCATGGTGCCGACCATGAAGTCGGACGCGGGCAACCGCACCTATGGAATGTTCGGCGGATCGTCGGTCGACGAGCTGTCCCTGACTCCGAGCGAATACGTCCAGCGGAACTGCTATTTGGCCACCGAGCTGATGCCGTACGACTCCTCGATGATCGACTTCATGGGCCCCGATCACATCATGTGGGGCAGTGACTATCCCCATGAGGAGGGCTTTGCGCCCCACTCCACGTTGGCCATTCGTTGGGCCCTGCACGACAGGCCGGAGGACGTCTGCCGAAAGATCTTGGGCGGCAACGCCGGCCGCCTGTACCGATTCGATCTCGAAGCGCTGGTGCCGATCGCCGGGAAGATCGGGCCCACCGTCGCCGAGGTGCGGACCCCCCTCGAGGACACGGGATATCGCGCCCCGGCCGCCTTCGGCTACCGACCATTCGAAGGGGGCCTGGCCCTCAAGCGGCTGGCTCCGCAGCGGCACTAACCGGATTCGTCGCTCAGGGCGGCGCTCAGCCGGCGGGTCGCCGAAGCGAGTTGCGCCCCAAGGCCGGTGACCGCCGCGCCGCTCATCGGCTCGGCGCTGGGGACCAGGCTGAGCATCAGGGCGATGCGCGACCCGGGGCCCAGGATCGGGGAGTCGATGTGGCTCACCTCGTAGGTGCGGTCCGCGTCGAGGTCGATCGGGAACCACTCCTCCTGGTGGATCAGCTCGTCGGTCAATTCCTGCGCCAGCCGGCTCAGTCGGGTGGACCGCACCTCGGCACTGCGCACGATCAGGGCCAGTTCCTGTAGGCGCAGATCGGGCAGGAGATGCAGGCCGACCGCGTACCCACGCCGCCGGGCATTGGTGATGGCCTCGCGGTAGCGATCGCGCACGTCGTCCGGCAGCGCGGCCAGCCAGCGCTCCCGGACCTCGGGACCGGCCCAGGCAACGGTCGACGCCCCGTACGGCGGACGGTGCGGGAACTGGGTGCCGATCGGCATCGGGTGACCTCCGCCGCGACGGCTCCGGACCTGATCGACGACGGTGGAGTAGTCCTCGCTCACCGAGAAGGCCACGCAGTGCGCGCCCGTCGCGGCCGACAGCTCGGCCATCGCCGAGCGGGCCAACACCAGCGCCGGGTAGCGGCCCGCGGCCTCGCGGCCGAGCCGGACCAGAGCGGGACCGAGGTGGTAGGTCTTGCGCACCGGGTCGCGCAGCAGCCAGCCGGCCCGCAGTAGCTCGGACAGCATCGAGTGGCAGCTGGCCTTATGCACGCTCAAGTGGCGCGACACCTCGGCCAATGTCATCCCGCGGCTCCCGTCGCCCGCAAGCTGCTCGAACAGGTTCACCACCCGTTCGGTCTGCGGGGAGGGGCGCGGGGCCATGGCCACAATGGTCGCATAATGCGACTGCTTGCGGTGATATAAGCGACCATGTGACCATGACCACAATGGAAGACCTGCGGGGCAAGGTGGCGGTCGTGACCGGCGGGGCCGGGGGCATCGGCCGGGCCATGGGCCGCCGTTTCGGCCGCGAGGGCATGAGGGTGGTGCTGGCCGACGTCCTCGCCGAACCCCTCGAGGAGGCGACCCGGGCGCTCGCGGACGAGGGCATCGAGGCCGCCGGGGTTCCCACCGACGTCACCGACTATTCCTCGGTCGAGTCGCTGGCCAAGGAGGCGGTCTCGCGCTTCGGCGCGGTCCACGTGGTGTGCAACAACGCCGGCACCGGCGGCGTCTCCGAGGGCTACATGTGGGAGCACGACCTGGCCGACTGGCGCTGGGGGATCGACGTCAACGTGCTCGGCGTCATCCACGGCATCAAGGCGTTCGTGCCGCTCCTGCTCGAGCAGGGCGAGGGACACGTGGTCAACACCTGTTCGGGCAACGGCGGGATCGCCCCGATCGCCCGGGGCGCCATGGGCGGACCGGCCACCGCGGTCTACCCGATGACCAAGGCGGCAGTGCTCTGCCTCACCGAGAGCCTCTACACCCACTTGGAGATGACGGGGACGGGCGTCCGGGCGCACGTCCTGTTCCCCGGCGGCTTTTTGAACACCGGCATCTGGGAGTCGTGGCGGCATCGCCCGCAGCGCTACGCCGCGACCCAGCAACGTCGCACGCCCGAGCAGACACTGGACAAGGTCGTGGCCCGCTTCGAGGCCGCCGGCGCGCACGTCGATTTCACCCCGCTCGAGACCGTCGCCGACCAGGTGGTGGACGGGATTCGCGCGGACCGCTTCTGGATGATGGGCCCGCCCACCCCGGCCGATCAGGTGGTGAGCGCCAAGGCGTCCTCGATCCTTTCCCGCGGCGCGCCCGACTACCTCGTCGACGTCCTCGGGCGGCACGCCGAAAACAGTGAAGGAGGAAAGCGTTGAACACCAACGTAATTCGCTACGGTCCTCGCCCGCCCGAGGCGCAGGTGGACCACGAGATCGATGCCACCAAGGCGCCCATCGCCACCGAGGCGGTGACCGTCACCTACCTCACCGATCCGGAGATCGTCGCGGCCGTGCTGCCCCGCCCGCTGCAGCCCGCGGCCGAACCACTGGTGCGCATCCAGCTGCAGCGGGTGCGGATCGAGGGCATGGCGCCCTTCGGGTCGGCGGTGTTCTCGGTGACCGCCCGGCACGGCGAGGTCGAGGGCGACTACCCGCTCTTCATGCCCCAGTCCACCGAGCAGTCGGTCACCGGCGGGCGCGAAACGTTCGGCGAGCCAAAGAAATTGGCCCGCATCGAGGTGGAGCGCGACGGCGATCGCGTCACCGCCACCGTGGACCGGCTGGGCTATGCGCTCATCAGGCTGAGCGGACAGATCACCGGCCCGGCGGAGTTGCCCCCCGACCAGGTGAACACCGAGTTCTACTTCAAATTCCTGCGGGCCCCCGACGGCAGCGGCATCACCGACCCCCACCTGGTCTATGGCGAGTACCACCGCCACTACGAGCTGCTGGAGAACATCGACGGAACCCTCGAGCTGGGGGAGTCGCCGTTGGATCCGGTGGCCGACATCGTCGTTCGTCAGATCAGGTCGATCACCTGGTGTCGGCGGCGCACCGTCCAGGTCGGCCGGATCGCGGCGCGGGTGCCGCAGGAGTGGCTGCTGCCCTACGTGCACCAGCGCTACGACGACGTCGCCCTGCTCGCCGCCCCGAGGCCCGAGCCGGCGCGGGCCTGACCCATGGACCGCTACACCGTCATTTCGGCCGACTGCCACGCCGGCGCCGACCTGCTCGCCTACCGCGAGTACCTCGATCCGCAGTACCGGGACGAATTCGACGGCTGGGCAAAGACATACGTCAACCCGTTCGGTGATCTCACCGAGCCCGAGGCCGAGCGCAACTGGAACAGCGATCGGCGCAACGCCGACCTGGATTCCGAAGGCATTGCGGGGGAAGTCATTTACCCCAACACCGTGCCACCGTTCTTTCCCCAGGCGAGCCTGGCCGCCCCGCCACCCGAGACCGCCCGCGAGCTCGAGCTGCGCTGGGCCGGCCTGCGCGCGCACAATCGCTGGCTCGCCGACTTCTGCTCCCTGTCGCCCGAGCGGCGCGCCGGGGTGGGCCAGATCCTGCTGCCGGACATCGACGAGGCCATCGCCGAGGTGGCGCAGATCGCCAAGCTGGGCCTGCGCGGCGGGGTGCTGCTGCCCGGGATCGCCCCGGGCACGGGCATTCCCGCGCTCTACGCCGAGCACTGGGAGCCGCTCTGGGCGGCGTGCGCGGAGGCCGGCCTGGTGGTCAACCACCACGGCGGCAACGCCGGGCCGAGCCCGACGGACGGGTGGGGCAGCTCGTTCGCGGTGTGGGTGTACGAGACGCACTGGTGGGCGCATCGTGCGTTGTGGCACTTGATCTTCAGCGGCGCGCTGGATCGCCATCCGGACCTCACCGTGGTCTTCACCGAGCAGGGCGCGGGGTGGATCCCGGCGACCCTCGACTCGCTCGACGTGGCGGCGGCCCGCTACGGGCGGGAGAACTCGGCGATCGCCCGGTTCGCCGGGCCCACCGCCGGCTCGCTGAGCCTCAAGCCGAGCGAATTCTGGGCCCGCCAGTGTTACGTCGGCGCCAGTTTCATGCGTCCCGTCGAGTGCGCCGAGCGGCACCGCATCGGCGTCGACCGCATCATGTGGGGAAGCGACTACCCGCACTACGAGGGCACCGCCCCCTACACGCGGGAAGCGTTGCGCCACACCTTCTCCCGCGTTCCGGCCGAGGAGGTGGCGGCCATTTTGGGCGGGAACGCGGCCGCCGTGTACGGCTTCGACCTCGAGGTCCTCGCGCCGCTCGTCGAGCGGATCGGCCCGACCGTGGCCGAGGTCGCCGAGCCGCTGGACACCGTGCCCGCTGACGCGCGCAGCACCGTCTTCGAACCCGACCCCATCCGTGCCTGGTAAGGAAGGACCGCCCGTGAACCCCTACATCATCATCTCCGCCGACACCCACGCCGAACTCCCGACCGAGCGGTACCGCGAATACGTCGACCCCGAGTACCGCGAGGACTTCGAGGCCTACCTGGCCGAGAAGACCGCCGCGGCGCAGGCCGGCGGATTCATCGACGAGGAGTTCGCGCAGGAGTGGTTCTCCGAGCACGGCGACGGCATCGCCGGGGGATGGGACGTCGGCCTGCGCGACAGGGAACTCGACGGCGATGGGGTGGTCGGCGAGGTCATCTTCCCCGACGCCGACGCCGTGACCGGCGTGGCCGGCGCCCCGTTCGGCGCCGGACTGGGCCAGTCGGGCGACCTCGACCCGGGGCGCGCCATGGCCGGGGCGCGGGCCCACAACCGCTGGCTGGCCGAACTGTGCAGCCACAGCCCCGAGCGGCGCGCCGGGGTGGCGGTGGTGCCGATACTGGCGGACGTCGACGCGGCGGTAGTCGAGATCACTCGTGCGGCGGAATCCGGGTTGCGGGGCGGGATCCTGATCCCGGCGCGCTGGGTCGGCTACCCGCCCTACCACGACCGCCGCTACGACAAGGTCTGGGCCGCCTGCCAGGACCTGCAGATGCCGGTGCACACCCACTCCGGCCCCGCCCCGCAGGAGGAGTACGGGGGGCACCTGGGCATCTACGTCACCGAGGTGCGCTGGTGGGGTGCCCGGCCCCTGTGGTTCGCGTTGTGGTCGGGGGTGTTCGAGCGCTTCCCCGGGCTGCGATGGGGGGTCACGGAGTGCGGTGCCTTTTGGGCCAACGATCTAATCTGGCTGATGGACACGCGGTATCTGCGTGAGCATTCGGCCAAGAAGATGAGCCATCTGATGGAGGGCGATCTGACGATGCCGCCCTCGGCCTACTTCGACCGGAACTGCTTTATCGGGGCCACCACCACGGAGCGCCGGGAGCTGGCGCGACGCTACGAGATCGGTGTCTCTAACCTGCTGTGGGGCAACGACTTTCCCCATCCGGAAGGGACCTGGCCGCATACCCGCGAATGGCTGCGCCGCTCGTTTTGGGACATCCCCGTCGAGGAGACCCGGCAGATGCTGGGCCTGGCGGCGGCCGAGCTGTACAACTTCGATCTGGGTGCCCTCGCCGGGCTGGCCGAGCGCATCGGCCCGACGCCCGAGGACCTGGGCCAAGACGATGCGGTGAGCATCCCCAAGTGGGAGGCGGCCCGGCACGTGGGACGTCACTGGTTGACGGACGCGGAGCCTTTGCCCGATCTTGTGCAGAACTGAATAGTTCCAGGGGTCTCGGCGCGTTACTCCGGCGCGCCGCGTGGGCGGTATTCCATTGCGGCGCAGCGTATCTGATCGGCACATGAGGCCGCCGCGTCCGCGAATGCGCTTGCGTGGCCGCGGGAGGCATTGCCAGCCGTGAAAGGATGGCGATGATGACCACGGTATCTGCGGAATTACCCGTTGCACCGGTGCTGATGGGTTGAGCGTGCCCCTGAAACGCGTTGACGAACTGAAGCCCGGAGACAGGATCCGCATGAAGGTCGGGCACGCCACCGTCGTCGCGACGGAACCCCTCGACGACGACCGCACTATGCTTACCTTTACCTACGGGACCAAAGCCCCCGCCGACAGCAGCCTCACCGTGGACGTCCTCGACGATGACGACTGGGGTTGGTAAGCGAGAAGCCCAGGCCGCGTGGGGTTTTCGCGGGGCCGAGGCGCTAGTGGCGGTTGGCCCCTCAGCCGCCCCGCAACTCGCTCACGGCTCGGGTGGCGGTGCCGGTGGGTTGTCCCAACTTCCCGGCGTGCCGGCGGGCACCTGCATTCCGAGCCAGTTGCACGGCATCATCGATCGCCACGCGATGAACGCGCACTGCTGTTCGGGTGTCAACGGGCTAGGCCCCGCGCAGGGCGGCGTTCCCGCCGTCCCGCATATCGGGTCGGCCGCGGCGGGTGGTGACGCGGCGAATGTGGCGAGGGCGATCATCGGCGCGATGGCCGCGATGAATGTGGTGACGAAACGTCGGGTGCGATGCATGGCCACCTCGAATCTGTAGCTCCGTGCGCAGATCGTAACCCCAGGCCCCGGCGCCGGGTGGCCGTTTGAGTGCACCCCGGCGAGACCGGGAATCGGAGGGCATCGGCCACGGCGGAGCACGGCGGTGACTTGCGGCGCGTCGCCGGATGTAGCTAACTTGGACGACCCCCGGTTGGGGGTAGCGTCATAGCTGGTGTGGAGAATTATCAGCTAGGTTTTCGGGCGGAGCGATGCAGCTGAAGTGGCTCAGCGTGGCCGATCTGATCGCCCGGGCCGGTGGAGACCCCTGGGCGATCAACCAGAGCCTGCAGGCGGGCAGCCCGGCGCAGATTTCGAGCCTGGCGGAAGCCTTCCACGGCGCGGGTCGACACACCGCGGAAGCCGACCACGCCTTCGAGCAAGCCCGGAAGCGCTTTGATGCGGCCTGGAACCACCAGAACGGCGATCACCCGATCAACGACTCCGCTGAAGTGCAGCGGGTCATCAAATCCCTGGGTGCGCAATCCGAGCAGTTACCCAAAATCGGTAGCGATCTGGAGAACATCGCCGCCGCGTTGGCCGAGGCGCAGAAAGCCGGAGCTCAACGAATCTCCACGCTGGAACACGCGCTGCAGGGACTCGACCACATCATCGACGCGGCCCAGCACGATCTGCAATACGGCCACCCCGACGCGAAAACCCAGGCCTTTCTGAAGAAGCTGATCGACGACGCGACAGCCGATGCGGCCGATGATGTCCGGGATGCTCTTGGCGACCTGGAGTCGACTCGTGACGGCTACTCGGCCACGCTGCAGAGCTGTCTGGGCAATTTGCGCGCCGATGGCTACGACCCGAACATCCTGGCGCCAGTTGACGCCGACACCCAGGTCCCGCTGCCGAACGCCAGTCCCGAGGACGTCAATCGCTGGTGGACATCCCTGACCCCCCAGCAGCGGCAGCGATTCATGGCCGAGCACCCTGACCAAATCGGCAACCTCAACGGCGTCCCCATTCTGGCGCGCAACGACGCCAACCTCACGGTGATGAACCAAGACCTCGACCGGGTGCGGGGCATCGCCAGCCGCAACGGTGTCTCGGTGGATGACGTGCTTCGCGACCCCGCGAAGTTCGGTTTGTCGGCCACGGATGTGACCCGCTACCAGAACGCCAACGAGACCAAGCTAGGCCTCGACCACGACGCGGGAGACCCGCTTCACCCGAAACCGGTCTACCTATTCGCTTATGACCCAACGGCATTCGGCGGCAAGGGCCGTGCGGCGATCGCGATCGGCAACCCCGACACCGCCAAGAACACCGCGGTGATCGTGCCCGGTACCAGCAGCAGCGTGAAAGGCGGCTGGCTGCACGACGGCCACAACGACGCGATCAACCTGTTCGAACAGGCTAACGCCGCCGACCCCCATAACCCGACGGCGGTCATCGCGTGGATGGGCTACGACGCCCCCAACGGATTCGACGACGTCCAGCGCATCTCCACACCGGCGCTGGCTCGCGTGGGCAGTGCGTCGCTGGCCCAAGACGTCAATGGTCTGTGGGCGACGCACCTCGGGGCGGGCCAACATGTCACCGTGTTGGGCCACTCGTATGGTTCGACCACCGTCGCCGATGCGTTCGCCATGCACAACATGCACGCCAACGACGCCGTGCTACTGGGCTGCCCCGGAACCGACATGGCCCGCAGCGCCGAACAATTCCACCTCGACGGTGGACACGTCTTCGTGGGAGATGCCTCCACCGATCCGGTCGGCATGCTCGGTCATCTCGATGGCGCGAGCAAGAAGCTTTTCGGCGAGAACTTCTTCGGCACTAACCCCAGCCTGGGTACCGACCCCGCGGTCGACGGGTTTGGGTCGGTGCGCTTCCGCGCCGAGGTCCCCGGCTCCGATGGCATCAATCCCCATGACCACTCGTACTACTACCACCGGGGCAGCGAAGCCCTCTATGGCATGTCCGACATCGTCTCCGGCCATGGTGACCAACTACAAGCCGACGGCATGACCGCCGATCACCGCCATTCGTTGGGTGGCGTACAGGTCAGGATCCCCGGCCTGCCCCCGGTCACCATCGGCCCGCACACGCCCGCCGTCATCGACCCGGAGTGGGAGCGGTCGCCAGGATCTATCACCGACAACCATGTTTTCGATGCTCAACACCACCATTGAGGAACAACGTATGCCGTTGCGCCAAGCGCTGATCAGTTCGCTAGTGGTCGTCGCCGTGTTGTTAGGAGGATGCGCGCCAGTGCTACACAAACCACATGCCGCGGGATCGACGAATCCGTACGAGGATACGGCCCATCCCATGAGCGACGATCAGACCAAGGCGCAGGTGATCGAGCCGGCCAAGCAGATCGTCGCCGCCGCGAAGCTGGAGGGAGTCAGCGGGGCATTCTCCTTCGCCTCGTGCAACGACCAAGGCGATCCGCCGTTTCAGGGCACCGTCACGCTCAGCTTCCTGATCCACGGGGACCCTGATGCGTATTTCCAGCAGGTACGCGCGGCGATGATCGCGCAGGGCTGGAACGAGGGGGCGCCACCGGGACAGCACTATCACGGCGCCTCGCTGAACAAAGACGGCGTGGCCGCCAGCATCAGCTACATGCCGTCCGACCACGCCTACGGGCAGATCATCCTCGATGGTCAGTGCCGAAACATGGGCAACCACAAGGGCGAAGGCCAATGGACCAACATCAACGATCAGCTGGCCGCGCGTTAGCCGTCTTTGCCGAACGGCTGGTCAGCACCCGATGGGTGCTAGACCTGTCGGGCGCGACCTTGAATCCCTGCACCGATCACGCATAACGGGCAAATCTGTTGTGGGACAACGCGAGAGGGACTGCCAACCGCCAGAAATTCCCGGCCCTTCCGACCCTTCGGACCGTTCGCCACGCTTGGTGGCGTCATTGACGAGGCGCGACAAGACACCTCGAGGGTGTGCCGGGAATCTCGGGGTAAGGGTTGGCCTGGCCAGTTGGCTGCCGCCGACGGATAATACGAGGTTATCCCGCATGAAAGGCAAGGAGTGATGACCGAGACCGCTTCCACCACATCACGTACTCCGACCGGCCCGGCGTGGACTCGCTGGCTTTACCGAATCCTCGCCATCGTCGGCATCGCCGTCGGCATCGTTGTCATCATCGCCGTCGTCTATCTCCTCTTCGCTAAGTCGGACTGCTGCTCCATGATGAAAGCGGACCCGCCGGCTGCCCAGTCGAAGGATTGCTGTGCCTCCATGATGAAAGGCATGAAAATGCCGATGGAGAACAGGCCGAGCATGTCGCCGATGCCGAACATGCCCATGCCCGCTCCCGGCCGGTGAATGCCCTGGCGCCGGAGTCAGTCGGAACCTGAGCCGCCCACGATTTACGCGACTCGGCGGATATAACCCCCGCCCGCTGAAAAGGCGGCACATATTCGACCGTCGCACGCTCAAGGCGGTTTCGTCGCGAGAATGACTCGCTACGCAATCGGCGATGTCCGTCTCGGCGCTCGCGCATGCCAGTTACATGAGATTGTCTCGATGCCTAGCTACGGCGGTTAAGCAGTACCGATGTGGTGCGCGATACTGGGATTGAACCAGCTCTGTTAGTTTGCTAGTTTGGCGTTGTGATCAGCGTAAATAGTGGCACTACCTGCACTGATAGCCTTCAGCATAGCGGAAATACCTAGAAGCTGCGATAAGCTGCTGGCAATCTCAGTAGTTCACAAGTAGTTCACGACCAAGGATCACAGTGACGCGCGGAACACGAAAAGGACGCCGGATGCCCGGCACGTTCGGGGCGGTCCACCAGTTACCCAGCGGGCGGTACCGGGCGATGTACTACGGACCCGACGGCCGGCGCTACAAAGCACCTACGACGTTCACCACCCAGACAGCTGCCAGGAAGTGGCTCGCGCTGCGCCAGGCCGAAATCGTCCGACACGCATGGGAGCCGCCGGAAGCGCAGGAGGCTGCGCCCAACCCGAGACTGACGTTCAAGGTCTACGCCGATGCGTGGATCAAGCATCGCGACCTGAAAATCCGGACGCGCGAGCACTACGAGAAGCTGCTCGAGGATCACATCCTGGGTAAGTTCGGGTCGTTGCCGATCGCATCGGTCACCGCCGACGATGTGCGCAACTGGTATGCCGCGACCCTGGCGGATCGCCCGACGATGCGCAGCCACGCCTACGGTCTGCTGCGGACGATTTTCGGAGACGCGGTGCGCGACGGCAAGGCTCCGGCGAATCCGTGCGTCCTGCGTGGCGCTGGCAGCGCGAAACGCGTCCACAAGATCAGACCCGCGTCGTTCGAAGAGCTTGACGTCATCATCGGTGAGCTGCCCGAGCGTTACCGCATGATGATTCCGCTGGCGTCGTGGTGTGCCATGCGTTACGGCGAGATCACCGAATTACGGCGCGGGGACATCGATCTCGAGGGCGGTGTCATCCGCATCCGGCGCGGGGTGGTCCGCACAGATGATGGTTTCAAGGTCGGCCCACCGAAGTCCGATGCGGGCGTGCGTGACGTGCATATTCCGCCGCATCTGCTGCCGGCGCTCGAGGGTCATCTAGCGAAACACGTTGAGGCATCCGATACCTCGCTGATGTTTCCCGCGCAGAGCGGTGAACATCTCGCGCCGGCCACGTTTTATCGTCACTACTATCGGGCGCGCACCAAGGCCAAGCGACCCGATCTGCGCTTTCACGACCTCCGCCACTCGGGCGCCGTGTTCGCAGCCGCGACCGGCGCGACGCTCGCCGAACTGATGGCCCGTCTGGGCCATTCCACGCCAGCGGCCGCGCTCCGCTACCAGCACGCAGCCCAGGGTGCAGATAAACGGATCGCTGACGCGCTGTCGAGGCTGCTCGAAGCGTCCTCTTCCCCGAAAGTGTAGACAGCTCTACACGTTTAGCGATTCACGCTGCTCATCGCGTAGAGCGCTCTACAGCCGTGAACGCTACCTGTTGCAAAACTCATCCATCCATGGGGATGTGTCAAATTTCGAGCTCATACTGAGTAGGAACTGGAAACCCCAGGCCAATCATGGAAATGGAACACGCCCGATGGAAACGACGACGACGAAGCCCCGCGAGATTTTTCTCAACGGGAACCAGGCCGCCGAATACCTGGGCGTAACCAGGCGCACGATCGGGAACATGGTCAGCGACGGCCGCCTCCGAGCCTATCGGATTCGCGGCGGTCGTGATCTGCGAATTCGCCGCAGTGATCTCGACAATGTGCTGATTCCTGTTGATGCAGCGGCAATCGACTAGAACGGTTGTCCTCCAGAGATTTTCGGCAGTCGCCCGGCGAAAGAACCCAACATGTCCACAACAGAAATGAGAGAAGGCCCCCCGTTGCGGGAGGCCTTCTCAACCATGTCCGAACCCGCCGCAGCGCCAACAAACGACGGTTTCTGCCGTCAGAATATCACCCCTGAGCTACGCGGGTACCGCGCAGATGCGCGCTGGCACGGCATGCGCTCAAAGTTCATCGCCGGCGGCGGCATTCAGCGCCGCGCCGACGACATCAGGGCGGAGTGGTGATGGCTACCGATGCACATTTCGAAGAGTGGCTCAGTGGCAGGTCGCCCGCGTCACCGCAGCACCAGAACGTCAGTCGTACACCGGCGCAGCGATCAGCCGGAGCGCCGGGAACCGCTTACGCGCTAGCCGCGCTGGACGGTGAATGCACGGAACTGAGTGCATTGCAACCGGATACATGTCGGAACCATACGCTCAACAAGGCGGTCTACAAGTGTGCAGGGTTTGTCTGCACTGGAGAGCTGGACGAGGACCATATGGTCGCGGCGCTCAGAGCCGCGGCGCTCGAGTCCGGTCTGCCCGAGGCTGAAGTAGACGCGACTATCCGGTCTGCGCTCAGCGGTGCGGCCAAGAATGGAGTGACGCGCACGACGCCGGCGAGTGAAGGTATCCCGGCAGCGTTTACGCTCGACCCGAACGCTGATGATCTGCAACAGACCGTGCAGCAGAACTGGGACAACGAAGTTCGGCGCCGCGTCGACCAGTATCGGCTCGATGATGAGGCCCGCCGGGTCTATCGCGCCTTGCGTATTCGGCAGGCAGGCATCATCCCTACACCCGGTGTCGACCTCGACGACTTCCTAAACGTCAAAGACGAAGACGCCGTCTACCGCATCGCCGACCTGCTGCCGATGGGCGGGCGGGCACTGTTGTCCGCCCAGCAGAAAGCCGGCAAAACCAGTCTCATCGCAGCTCTGATTCGCTCGTTGGCCGACGAAACAGCATTTCTAGATCGATACCGCGTCCAGTCTGTTCAGCGTGTCTCACTGTTCGACACGGAACTCGATGAGCGCATGTTGCGACGCTGGCTGCGGCAGCAGAAGATTCGCAACCGCCGCGGCCGGGTGCGCGTGCATCCATTGCGGGGCAAGTTGTCCACGTTCGACTTCCGCGATCCCTCGCTGCGACAGCACTGGCTAGCCGAACTTCGAGGAAGTGAGTTCGTGATCCTGGACTGCCTTCGCCCGGTGCTCGACTCGATGGGGCTGTCCGAGGATAAGGACGCTGGCCAGTTCTTGGTCGCGTGGGACGAACTGTTGAACGAGGCGGGTGTGGATGGCTGCGTGGTCGCCCACCATATGGGGCACAACGGCGAACGCGCCCGCGGGGACTCCAGGCTGCTCGACTGGGCTGACGTCAACTGGAAGATCGTCAAGGAATCGCAAACCAGCGAGGCTGTCGCGGACGCTAACGGCGGCCGCCGATTCTTCTCCGCTCACGGGCGCGACGTCGACGTAGCCGAGCACCTGTTGGTGCTCGAGGACGGCGAATTGACCCTGCGAAATGGGACGCGCGCCAGTGCCAAGACGGACGCCGCCAGAACCACCCTGATTGAGATTCTGTCCGGCGGCGACATCGGAGATGGACTCACACGAAATCAGTTGCGCGACCGGCTCGGCGACTCCGGCATCTCGGACCACACCGCGCGGGGGGTCATCAAACAGGCGGTCCGAGACGGCATCGTGGTCCAGATCGAGGGCCCGAATAGGTCGCAATTGCACTTCCTGCACCCATCGGTGGGTGACCGGTGAACGTCATCCTCAAGTGGGGCAAAAATTTCGCCCCACCAAACCGCCCCACTGCCCCACTTGGGGTAGGGGTGAGTGGTGGGGCGAGCGTATATAACGCGCCCCACCCCACCACCCAATGCAGCTGTGCCCCACCAGGTGAGGCAAAACGAAAACTGCCCCACCTAACCGAAGGGTCCGGCGTTTCCACGACGACGGGCGGCGCCAGGCGCCCTGCGGCGAGCGCAAGAGCTACGTCAACCGCTTCAACCAAGAAGGAGAACCAGTGACCACCATCGACACCCAAGCCGTCACCCCGGATCTGGTCCGGCAGATCGCCCAAGACCTGCTGCGTGCAGCGGCAGCATTCGGCGGTGACCCGATCGACGGGTATGTGCTCGACACAACGATTACGCAGATTGCCTGCCAGGCTCCGGTCTGGCAGCAGACCGCGGTCGCCGCCAGCCTAGTTCGAAAGGTGGCTGGCCGCACCAGCATCGAGGACAGCACCGACGACGACGTGCAGGCCGCGGCCTGGCTGCGCGAGGCGCGAAGCAGCGTGAACTATGGGCTGTTCCAACGGACCATCAGCTTCTGGGACGCGAGGATCATGTCCGCGCTCGTGGCCATGGCCGAATCCGTCGACATGGGTCAGCCTGATGGCCTCCGCTATCAGCACACCATCGGCCTCGCCGAGCAGTGGGCGAGCCGCTGGCACCAGCTCGACAACTGGCGGATCACATCCGTGGCGGTGCAGCTGATCCGCCTCGTCGCCGACTACAGCGGAGACCCGCTGCGAATGCTCGACACCATCGCGCAAGAACTTCGAGGGAAAGGACAACAATCATGAGCGACACCAAACCGACCGACACCGACACCCAGGCGAGCGCCGGTGAGCCCGAATGTGATTCGGTGGCAGATCACACTGCCGAGCAGCAAAACGAGACCCACAATGAGCCTGAGACACCGGAAACCAAGCCCGAAGGCCGCGATCAGCGTTACCGGGCTCGGCTGCGTGAAGCCGAAGCCCAGCGCGACACACTGGCCGAAACGCTGGCCAATACTCGGCGTGCCATCCTGGACCAGCACATCACCGCGGCCGGCTATAAACCCAGCGCATTCGCGGACCTGCCCGTCGAGGACGTCCTGAATGATGCGGGCCTGATCGACGCCGACAAGTTGGCGGCTGCCGTCACCGCTCGCGTTGAAGCGCTGGGGCTGGCACGTCAGCCACGCCGGCCGCAGGTCGACCCGCTAGTCGGTGGTGGCGGCGACGATCCTGGTCGGACGTCAGACCGCGCGGCGTGGGACGCTGCTTTTCAGCCCCGCTGATACACTGGGTGTTGCGTTCGCCGCGGTGATCGAATTCAACGTGGCGATGCAACATCTCAGGGCAAGTGCGGTACGCCAGCCCCGAGGCTGCAGGTCGGGGCGGCGCCCGCTGCGAGACAAATCCGTTAATTGTTGCTTGCTGCAACGTGTCTCGCGGCAGCTGCCGCGGTAAGGACCTGAAACCAATGACTGTCAACCCCTTCGCCACGACCGGATCAGCCAAAGCGTTCCACCCCGACGCTGTAGGTGTCGAGCCGCAAGATGTAATTCCCGAAGCGCTGATCTTGAACATCACCACTCAGGCCGGCGTGGTTGTCGGTGACGAGCCCGTCGTCCGAGTCCCTCGCGTCAGCTTCGAGGACGCTCCCGGATTTGTCCCCGAGGGTGACGCCATCGAAGAGAGCGACCCCGACGACTCGGAGAGCCTGATCGCCACAGGTGCAATCGCGCTGCTGACGACCGCAACGGAGGACCAGCTCGCGCAAGGACAGGCGTCCGCGCTGCTGAACAGTGCCGTCAGGCGCGCCATGGTCCGTAAGGCGAATCGCGCGCTCTTGAGCCAGCCCGCACCGACATCGCCGGACATCATCCCGCCGCCAGGTGTCCTGGTTCAGTCCCACCGCGACGGTGGTGTGATCGGTGACTCACTCGACGAGCTGATCGACGCCATCGCCCTCATCGAGGACGACGGCGGAGTCGCCACCCACATCCTGGCCAGCCCCACCGCGTGGGCCGATCTGCAACGTCTAAAAACCGCCGAGGACTCCAACGTCTCGCTCGTCGGGGCCGGAACTACATCAGCGACACGGCAACTGCTCAGTCTGCCCGTCCTGGTAGACCGTGACGTTCCGGCTGGGACCGTTGCGGTGCTTGACCGCAGCGCCATCTTGGCGGTGTGGGGTGCGCTGGAGGTCGCCACGTCCAGGGACTTCCACTTCAATCGCCGAAGCGTCTCAATCCGCGCATGGTGGAGGTTCGGCGCCAAGGTAGCGCACCCCAACCGCGTGGTCTCCCTCGGCGTCGGTGGCAGTTAATGCCCTTGGGCCGCAAAGGTTCTGGCCGTGGCGCGTCGGGTGCCTTATCGAGAGGCATCCGGCCGCTGCCACCGCTGGAGGAGCTGCGCCGGCCGGGGACGTCTAACCCTTTCCCTCGGCCGGCGCAGTCGTCCACCAAAATCGCTGTGGTGGCGCATCGTTCGCGGGCACGCATGGCGCACGCGCTGGCCCGCAGGGTCGCTGCCGACACGGTACTCACCGACGACGGCACTCTCGGATGCGAGGGCAACCATCGCCGGGCGTGGAAGTGGCTGGCCGATCACGCCGGTGGGCGCGGTTGGTGCGTGGTGCTCGAGGACGATGCGCAACCGATCAGCCGGTTTCGTGACGAACTCGACGCAGCGTTAGCCGTGACACCCTCACCGGTGGTTGGGCTGTATCTTCCGCGCGAGCGTCCGCGGTATGCGCAAGATCGCATTGCGCAGGCTGTTGTGCGTGTTGGGGATGCGTCGTGGATCACCGCGCCGAGGACGTGGAGTGCCGTTGGGATAGCCATTCTGGGTGACCTGGTTCCCGATCTGGTGCAGCATCTCGACCGCGACCGCGACCGCAACCGTCCGATCGATGAAGCGATCGCGAACTGGACCGTCGCGCGCGGCAGGGCTGTCGCCTACACCTGGCCAAGCTTGGTCGATCACGCCGACGTCCAGCCGGTGGTCGGGCAGCGTGTCGATCGGCAACCACGCGATAGGCCGCGCCGTGCCTGGCGTGTTGGCCACCGGAAAGAGTGGACGAGTGAAGTGGTGGCGATGACGTGAGGCGTGGACGCGGTTGTGTGACAGAGCGAGACGGAAGTGGTTCGTCGCTGGTTGTCGTCCCCAAGCAAACCCGTCGAGCCCCTGGGGGTTGGACCCTCCCCGGCCAGGCGGTCCCCACGGTTGCCATTGGTGCCCTGATCCTGCTCGGGTCTGGGGTTTTTCGAAGCGCACGCGCGAAAGCGTCCATTTTGAAGGGAAATCTGCATGTTCAGAGCTTGGCGTAGCAGTTCAATTCCGTGCGGTTGGTGCGGAAAGCGCGTCCCACAGCGCGAATCCGGTCGGGCCCGACGCTGGTGTTCCGATACGTGCCGGATGCGCTCGTATCGCGCCCACCGGCGAACTCGGGACCGTGCGTGATGAAGACGACAGGGACGCCCTAGTGCCGGAATTCCATCGAGTTCGTCGGTAGACGGGTGTACGGTACCGATAGACCGGGAGGGGTTCTACGGCCCCGCGTGTCGATGAGACCCCCGGTTTCCAACTTTGATAGTGCTGGGTCACCGCCCTAAGCACTGCAACAAGCGTTGCCCGACTTGCTCATCCAGACCAGGCAATGGCCATGGTGGGTCGGGCGGGTTCGGGCATGTGCCACTGGGGAACAGTTTGACCCCGAAACCGTGGACTCGGCCAGCGCCGTTGGCGCGCAATTTCGGCCACAGAATCCGCACGTAACCGGGATCCTCGCTATTCAGGTAGCGATTGAAACCGCCGGCGATGAGATCAGCCATTTGGACGCCGATGCTTTCGTGCGATGGCATGAATGAAATGGCGTCGACGAGCTTGTCGAACCTGGTGTAGAACGATCCGCTCCGGGTGGCGTCACGGAGTCGCTTGTCGTCGGCCTGCTCCTCGTCGCAAATCACCAGCCCGCCGGTGGCGTGCTCCCGGCAGTCGTAGTTGATCCTCTCGAACAACGGGTGGATGCCGTGAATGATGGGCGACTGTCCACCGTATGTGAGGCGTTGGTTAACGCCGACGACGATGATCTTGACGCTGGGAATTGCAGCGAGCGTTTGAAGGCATCCGATCACGAGTGCCCGCTTCTCGACCTGAGTCGTGAGGCCGGACCTGATCATCCAGTTCGGCTTTCTGTCGGGGTCCCTGTTGAGACCCACATGGCTGAACTTCAATTCGGACGGGTACGTGCTGTTGAACCCCAGATTGAACGCTGTTGTCTGGATGCTTCCCTTCAGCAGCGGAAGTTGGTCGGCATCAATTCCAAAGCCGCCCAGTGTAAAGAAGGGCGGCTTATCAGGTCTACCGGAACGGTCACCGGCATCATCGAAGTAGTACAAACGCATGGTCACTGCCTCTGGTACGGAGTTCTTTTAGTTAAAGTCTTCCGGCGCGCCGCGGCTGAACTTGTCAACAAAATGTTGACGGAAATGGTCATACTCGTGTGTATGCCCCCCCTTGAGGAAGAACTTCGGCAGGCGATCGCATTTCGCAACGAGATGGCGGTCGAGCTGGCGAATAGCCTGCTCATCCTTGCCAGTGATGACGGTGGACGCCAATACCCGGCCAGCCTCATGATCACGGCTTTCGGAGCCGACACAGATCGGACGCTTGCCAACGTCCAGGCACTTACGGCCGTCATCCTCAATCGCGCCGGGATGCCATGGGATGCAATCGCGGCCCACGTCGAGTGCAGCAAACAAGCTCTCCACCGCCGCCTTGCCGCCCGTGGAGAGAGGCTGTTCGAGGAGGCACTTTCTGAATTCGGCGGCGTACAACGCACCACCGACTCGGAGGCCCTGATCGACGCCCTCTATGAGACGGAAGAGATCCTCGACCAGGGTGACTATTGGGAAATGTTGGCCGCAGCGACGGCGACCGGCTCATCGGTCCCACCGGAATCCGCGCGCATGGTTTTGAGATTGGCCACGTTGCCCGCGCCCGAATACATCTTGACGGCCGGCAACCAGCTCGCGGCGGTGCTTGTGAAGTTGCGGAAGATCCGGCGTTGGTGGTGGGCACGCCGCGAAGACCTGGGAATCGACCAGGAAGCCGAGTGAACCGCTGCAAAGAGGTGCTTGTCATCGAAACTTCGGCGCGCCCGCCTGGGGCGAGCAACACCTCTACGACGGAATGGGAGGTGATGCCCGGTCGGTGGTATATGCCAGTCCTCTGGCTTATACCACCAAAAACGAGTGAATGGTGGGACGTTGCGTGCGACACGCCGGGGCGCGCTAGAGAATCGGATCGGTCCGTGGTGCGCGGTACGCTTCTCGATAAGCAGCGAGCCCCAGGCAGAACCGCCTGGGGCGGCTCTGAGCCTGGGGCTTGCGTCTACCTGGACAGTAGAAGGCCAAGCTATCAGGTTCCCGTATAACTCGTTAACCAAACGGGGAAAGCGGGACGCTTTCGTGATCAGGGCAACTCCTATCGCTGCTGCTGGGCTGCGCCTCGGAAACGAGGTAAAGCCCCGAGTGGAAGGAGGCAGGCTTATGCCTGTTGGCCGCACTGCACACACGGGTGAAATCTGCCCGGAATCGGGTGTCTGGAAGTCTCTGGACCTCCGCCCCACGACCGCGCCGATCGCGCGGGGTAACCGGATGCCGCCGCACAACGGCGCGTCCTGCACCTGGCAGCTGATCGAGCTGGCCTAGGCGCGTCAAACGGGAGGTGGCACCGTCCGAAAGGGCGGTGCCACCTTTCTATTTATGGGCTTAGTTCATGGCCGGCCGCAGCGCCTGCAGCCGCCGCTCGACAAAGAACGAAGCGGTCAACGCGGCGATGCACCCCTGGCCGGTCGCGATGGTGTATCGGAGCAGTTGCTCATCGCCGGTCGCCGCGGCCTTTTCAGCCGCCTGGTCGCAGCGCAGCATCAGCGCCTCGAGGCGTTCGGCCTTCGCTGCGGCTGAAACCGCCGCGCTCCATATGGTCGCGGACGGTCCCCCGTGCCGACATCACTTTTCCCGAACTGGTGGGCCGGCCAGTTCGTCGGCGAGGAACGTGGCCACCGCCGCCAGGTCGCGCAGCGCTTGCGCGTTGTCGGTCTGGACGGCGACGTCTGCCAGGGGTCGGCCGTGGCCGTCGATTGCGATGTGGGCCTCATCGGCGACGCTGAGGTCGTCGAAGATTGACCGGATGATCTCGCCGGTGACGCTCCCAGCAATCACGGTGACGATCGCGCCGGCCCAGCCGGAGGCGGGGACGTCCGCCGGGCGGGGCGAATCCGCCCGCAGCACAGTCAGATTGGTATTGGTCATTGATCTGTCTCCTCGGTGTTCGCCAACCGAGTAGTTCGCAAGTAGTTCACGCTACAGGTTCGGCCACTTCAAAACTGGCCCTGAACTGCAAAAACTCTGGTGCGCGATACTGGGATTGAACCAGTGACCTCTTCCGTGTCAGGGAAGCGCTCTCCCGCTGAGCTAATCGCGCCGGGGAAACCAAAAGCTTGGAGGTGGAGACGGGAATCGAACCCGTGTGCACGGCTTTGCAGGCCGTTGCCTCACCACTCGGCCACTCCACCGTTGGGGTCCACGCCACTTGCACCTTCGAGCGGATGACGGGATTCGAACCCGCGACCCTCACCTTGGCAAGGTGATGCGCTACCAACTGCGCTACATCCGCGCGCCTCGGACGAGATCGTCGCCCGGTGCGAAGCACGACGATAGTCCACGTGAGCGGGCACATACAAATTTCTTGGTACGAGCCGTGTCTAGGCTATCGCGTCGCGCCCGGCATGCCGATGCGGCCGGTATCGTCGGGGTCTGCACGTGCTAGTCTTCGACGTCGTTCGCCATCTCGGCGCCGGTCCCGTGGCTCAGTGGGAGAGCGTCCGCTTCACACGCGGAAGGTCGCTGGTTCGATCCCAGCCGGGACCACACATCGACCCAGGTCACTGAGCAGTTGGCCCCCTGATCCACCTCCGCTTCCTCGCCTTCTCGCGGGATAGCGTCCTGACCCCAACGATGTTTCCTGGTCCTGATAGCGGCCCGCTTGGTGCGCCGCGTCGGGTTAACCGCTCGGCGAGACGAAGTCGCCGCCAGAAGCCCCGAGGCCACGCTGCCCTTGCCGGAATGCGCCCGCTGGGCCACCATGAACCGCGTGAGTAAGGTAACCCTAACTACCGAGCTGCCGATCCCCGCCGAGACCGCGGCCGCCCTGGCGCGCAAGCCCGAGCTGATGCGCCATGTGCTGAGCCCCGTGCTGCGGATCTACCGCCTCGACGTCCCCGAGCGCATCGAGGTCGGCACCCAGGGGTCGGCGCGGTTCTGGTGGTTCGGCGTGATCCCCGCCTGGACCCACCACCTCACCATCAAGCGCCTGGAGCCGACCGAGATCTACACCAACGAGCACGGGGGACCGGTCCGCACGTGGAACCACCGCCTGACGTTTGAACCCATCGACGAGCGCAGCTGCCGCTACACCGACGAGATCGAAACCGACGACGGCCTGAATGGCCTACTGACCCGCGCCTTCGTCCGGCTCATGTTTCGCCATCGGCATCGGCGGTGGCGAAAGCTCGCGCACATCCTGCGATAACGCGAGCGGCTTCGCGAAAAGCCCGCATCCATCAACGAATAGCGATTCCGGTCCGAACGACTACTACCCGCCCGCGCGACGGGTACAGCTGTAGAGGACGACTCACAGCAACAGAGGAAGGGATCATGGGAGACACGGCTCGAGATCCGCTCGAGCATCAACGGTCCAGCCGCCCACGGGTTGGCCAAGCCCTGAAAAATCCCGCCAAAGCCCCGGGTTTGCTTCTGGTGGGCACCGAGAGCCGCGGCCGGCCCTGAAACCGCATTCGGGGTGGCGCCCGGCCCCGCGGATACTGTAAGAGCTACAGTAGCGGCGCCGACCCGAGAGGAGCCCCGTGGCGCAGAACCCTTCGACTCCGCCGAACACCCCCCGCCCTCCCGAGGGAGACTGGCTGGGCACGCCCTATCTGCGCTTCGAGCGCCAGGGACCGATCGCGGTGTGCACCATCGACCGCCCCGACGCGCGCAACGCGCTGAGCCCCGCGATGTACTTCGGAATCCGTTATGCCGTGGGACGTCTCAACGAGGACCCGGACCTGGCCGGGCTGGTGCTCACCGGTACCGGGGATGTCTTCGCGCCCGGCGGCGACATGGGTGGCGGGGGAGGCGAGGACAACTGGATCACGTTCGGCTCCGCGCTGGGCATGGACGTGACGCCGTTCGACGCGGTGCGCACCTCGGCCAAGCCCATCGTGTCCGCGGTCAACGGGCTGTGCCAGGGCGGCGGATTCCAGATCGCGCTGTGCAGCGACCTGTCGGTGGTGAGCGATCGGGCGACCTTTCGGGTGCCCGAGTTGTTCCGCGGCTACGCAGACACCTACTACAGCCAGATGCTCACCCGCGTCATCGGTCCGGTGCGCACCCGCGACCTCATGTTCACCGGACGGGTGCTGACCGCGGTCGAAGCCCTCGACTGGGGCCTGGTCAGCCGGGTGGTGCCGCACGAGGGCCTGCTGGACGCGGCGAAAGACCTACTCGCGCAATGCTGTCGGACCGCGCCGCGCGCCCGCGGCGTCATCAAGTCCAGCATCGACAGTTACCTGGGCCTGTATGACCGGATCGGCATGACCTCCAGCCTGTCCGACGCCGAGGCCATCGAGGGCTTCCGCTCGTTCAAGGAACGCCGCTCGCCCGACTGGGTGCATCCGGAACTGCGCGTCGAGGGACGCCTATAACTCGATCCAGTCCCCGTGGGGCGCAACCTTGAGCAGGCTGCTGATGCCGGCCTGATCGAACGCGGCGACGAATTCGTCGACGCCCTCGCTGAAGTGGGCCCAGCCGTCGACGTGG
This sequence comes from Mycobacterium sp. 3-98, assembly GCF_035918355.1. Taxonomy (NCBI): domain Bacteria; kingdom Bacillati; phylum Actinomycetota; class Actinomycetes; order Mycobacteriales; family Mycobacteriaceae; genus Mycobacterium; species Mycobacterium sp. 3-98. The sequence continues at coordinate 2,301,466 of NZ_CP142360.1, forward strand.
GCCGGGATCACCGCCTTGGCGCCGAGCACCTCGGCGGCGGCCGCCGCGCGCGCCGCGGTCAGCGTCAACGGCCGCCCGCGCTCCTTGGTGGGCACGCTCGCCGCGCCGGCGAAGAGCACCGCGATGTCGACCTGCCCGACCCGGTCGGCGACGTCCTTGACCGCGCTCATCGAGGCGTTGTCGCCGCTGAGGTACACCGTCGGCAGCCCGGGCCCCGACAGCACAAAGCCGGTCACCTCGCAGTTGATGTGGCCGCCGTCGTCCCTTTGCCCGTCGGCGGGGCCGTGCACGGCCGGAACCGCTTGCGCGGTAAGCGATCCGGGCCCACCGCCAAGCTCATGGGATTCCCAGGGCGCCAACCCGACCGCGGGCGGGCCCAGCCGGCCGGCCGCCCCGGGATGGGTGAGCAGCAGCGGCGCGGCCAGCGCCATGCGCCGGCCGTCGTCGTCGAAGTTGTCGGGATGCTGGTCGTGGCTGACCAACACCGCATCCACCGGGCCCAGGGCTTCGGCGCTCACCGCGGGACCGGTCAGCTTGGTCAGGTAGGCGTGCACCCCGGGCGGGTCGAAGGTCGGGTCCATCACGATCCTGCGGCCCGCGATGTCGATCACCGTCGTCGGGCCGCCCAGCACACTGATCGCGCAGTCACGCCGCCGCGCGTCCACACGGCCGCTCATATTCCGCGGGACCGGTCTCGCCAAAACGGTTCCCGCAGCTGCGTTTTGAGGATCTTCCCGCTCGCGTTGCGGGGGAGCTCCGACACGAAATCCACGGTGCGCGGGCATTTGAAGCCCGCCAGATGCTGTCGACAGAATTCGATGATGCCGGCGGGATCGGCCTCGCCGTCGGCCACCACGATCGCCTTGACCGATTCTCCCCAGAAGTCGTCGGGCACCCCGATCACCGCGGCATCGGCCACGGCGGGATGCTCGATGAGCACGCTTTCCACCTCGGGGCCGTACACGTTCTCACCGCCGGTGATGATCATGTCCTTCAGCCGGTCCTCGATGTAGACGTAGTCGTCGGCGTCGAGGCGCCCGACGTCGCCGGTGCGCACCCAGTCGTCGGCGGTGATCGTCTCGGCGGTCGCCTCCGGGCGGTTGAGGTACCCGGTCATGTTCTGGTTGCTGCGCACCCACACCTCACCGGACTGTCCGGGCGGCAACGAGGCGCCCGTCTCGGGGTCGACGATGCGAATCTCGCAGCCCAGCACCGCCTTTCCGGCCGAGAGTTGCAATTCGGGTCGCGCCGAATCGCGGTGGTCGGCGTCGGACAGGGCCGTCACCGCGCCGCACAGCTCGGTCTGCCCGTACACCTGCACGAATTTCGTGTCCGGCCACGTCGCCAGCGCCCGATGCAGCAACGGCAGCGGCATCGGCGCCGCGCCGTAGACGATGTAGCGCAGGCCGGCGATGGCGGCGGTCGCCGCCTCACCCGCCTGCAGGAACCGGGCGATCACCGGCGGCACGAAGAACGCGTGGGTGGCGCCGGCGCGCACCGCGCCGATCAGCGTCGCGGCATCGGGTTCGCGGGTCAGGAAAGTCGGTGCGCCCGAACGGATCCCGAACAGCGCGTAGCCGATCCCGCCCACATGGAACAGCGGCATGGCGACCAGGTTCGCGTCCCCGTCGGCGAACGGGAACGCCGGCGCGAGGTTCGCCGCGTGATTGACCAGCGCGCGCTGGCTGAGCAGCACGCCCTTGGGCCGTCCGGTGGTGCCCGAGCTGTAGATCACCAGCGCGGTCTCGTTCGGGTCGAGCCCCGCGTCGGCCTCGGCCGGTGACGCCGCGGCGAGCAACGATTCGTACTCCTCGCCGACCTCGATGATGCGTTCCAGGCCGGGTACCCGCTCGGCGGCCGCCTCGGCGGCGGCGCGCAGCTCAGCGCCGACCAGCAGCACGCGGGCCCCGCTGTCGGCGAGTACGTGGACGAGCTCGTCGCCGATCACCCGCCAGTTGACGACGGTGGTGACCACGCCGATGGAGGCGCCGGCGATCAGCACCTCGAGGCAGGCGGGATGGTTCTTGTCCAGGAACGCCACGCACTGGCCCCGCTCGATCCCGGCGTCGCGCAGCACCCCCGCGGCGCGACGGATCCGCGAGCTCCAGTCGGCCCACGACCACTGGCGCTCGCCGTAGCGGATCGCGATCGCCTCGGGCCGCTGCAGGGCGTGTCGTTCGACGATCCCGGCGAGCGTCTCCGCCGTGTCGGTTTGTGGCATGAACCCCTCCGCGTTCGATGTGTTCCACTCGGTAATACGGGATCGCTGTGCCGTGCCCGACGGCGGGGCGTCATTCCATGGAGCCGACCATCATTCCGCCGTCGCCCGCGGCTTGGGTGGTCGCGCCGCTGCCTTGGCGGAAGTCGATGAATGCCGAGCGCCCGTTCGACGTGTTCAGCAGCTCGGTGAACGTGCCGATCACCGGAATCGTGCCCTGCGGGTTCACCACGCCGGCCGTGTAGTTGAGGGACGCTTGCTGCTGAAAGTTGGGCCCCTGCAGCGGCGTGACGTCGGGAGCCGTCAATCGATTCACACCGGTCAAGATGGCCGATGCGCCGCTCACGTACTGGTCGATGTCGGCTTGCAGAACCGCCGCGGCGTCGGTGCCGCCGGCGTGTTTGACGGTGATCCGCATCTGCGCGCTGGTGTCGGCGTTGTTCAGCGCCACCCAGTTCGGGCCGCGGTTTCCCAGCGTCCAGCCGGGCGCGGGGGTGACCGAGACGCCCTGCGCGATGGCGATCGCCTCGCCGGAGGCCAGCGCTATCCCGACGCATGCGTGGGGGCCGGCGAGCACGACCACCGCGGCGGCGACCGCTCTCAGCGCCCGCCGGCCGGTTGCACGCGGGGAGGGCGCCTGCGGCTGAGTCGATGACATCGTTGTTCCTCACTCTCTGGGCGGCGCGGATTCGAGCGCGGTCCTATCGTCCTCCGGCGCCAGGGCCGATGTCCAAGATGGGCTCGCTATGAGTCGATCCAGCGCGGCTATCGCAAATCCGGTATCCGCGAACTGATCCCGGGCCGGTGTGTCACCATGACGGGGCCGCCCGACCCGCCCCGAGGAGGATCCGACATGGTGAACCCCGATCGCGCCCGCTCCCGCACCTTCGTCGTGACCGGCGCCGCCTCCGGAATCGGGCTGGCCACCGCGCGACGGTTATTGGCCGAGGGCGGCACCGTCGTCGGCGCCGACCTGGCGGCACCGCCCGATGATCTGGGCCCGCGGTTCACGTTCGTGCCCGCCGACGTGACCGACGAGGCCGCGATCGCGGCGGTCCTGGACGCGGTGCCGGGCCGCCTCGACGGCCTCTTCCACGCCGCCGGTGTCGCCGGGGGAGGCCCGGTGCACCTGCTCGACCGCGCCGAATGGGACCGCGTGATCGGGATCAACCTCACCGGCACCTTCCTGGTCGCCAAGGCGGCCCTGGCCAGGATGATCGACCAACCCCGCGCCGAGGGTGAGCGGGGCTCGATCGTGACCGTCGCCAGCGTCGAGGGCCTGGAGGGCACCGCCGGCGGCAGCTCCTACAACGCGGCCAAGGGCGGCGTCGTGCTGCTCACCAAGAACATCGCCCTCGACTACGGGCCGAGCGGCATCCGGGCGAACGTCATCTGTCCCGGCTTTATCGAAACACCGATGGCGCACAGCGTGTTCAGCATTCCCGGGATGGAGGGCCCGCTCGCCTCCATCACCAAGGAGCACGCGCTGCAACGGCTGGGACAGCCCGAGGAGATCGCGGCCATGGCCGCCTTCCTGCTGTCGCCCGACGCCTCCTTCGTCAGCGGTCAGGCCCTCGCCGTCGACGGCGGCTACACGGCCGGTCGCGACCACGGCGTCGTCGAACTCTTCGGCTTTCCCAGCTGATACCACTGCGATTCAAATGCCACTAAGATTCGTCCATGAGCGGTGGATTAACCCCTGACCAAGCGATCGAGGCGATCCGGGGCGCCGGCGGCGCGCGGCCGGGCTGCCGCGCGCTGCATGCGAAGGGCACCCTGTACCGGGGCACGTTCACCGCGGCCCGCGACGCGGTAATGCTCTCGCGCGCAAGCCATCTCGACGGCTCGCCGGTCCCGGCGCTGATCCGGTTCTCCAACGGATCGGGCAACCCCAAGCAGCGCGACGGCCGGCCCGGCGTGCGTGGGATGGCGGTGAAGTTCACCCTGCCCGACGGCTCCACCACCGACGTCTCCACGCAGACCGCCCGGCTCTTCGTCTCCAGCACGCCGGACGGCTTCATCGATCTGCTCAAGGCGATGCGGCCCGGCCTGACGACGCCGCTGCGCATCGGCAAGCACCTGCTCACCCACCCGGGGCTACTCGGCAGGTTGCCCATCCTGCGGGAGGCCAACCGGATCCCGGCCAGCTACGCCACCACCGAATACCACGGCCTGCACGCCTTCCGCTGGATCGCCGCCGACGGCAGCGCCAGATTCGTTCGCTACCACCTGGTTCCGATCGCGGCCGAGGAGTACCTGTCGGTGTCGGACGCCCACGGCAAGGATCCGGACTTCCTCACCGACGAGCTGGCGACGCGGCTGGACGGTGGACCGGTGCGGTTCGACTTCCGGGTGCAGATCGCCGGGCCCACCGACTCCACGGTGGACCCGTCGTCGGCCTGGCAGAGCACCCAGATCGTCACCGTCGGCTCCCTGCAGATCACCGGTCTGGACACCGAGCGCGAACACGGCGGCGACATCGTGGTGTTCGACCCGATGCGGGTGACCGACGGCATCGAGCCCTCCGACGATCCGGTCCTGCATTTCCGGACGCTGGCGTATTCGGCGTCGGTCAAGCTGCGCACCGGGGTCGAGCGCGGTGCCGAAGCCCCGCCCGCCTGAGCGGAGTAGTGGTCGCCCTCGGGACGAAATCGGCGGCAGGCTAAGGTTTTTCTTCGGTGTCGCCATTTCAGATGTTCCTCATATGCCTGGCCGGACTGGCGGCCGGGGCGATCAACGCGCTGGTCGGCTCCGGCACCCTGATCACCTTCCCAACGCTGGTTGCACTCGGCTTTCCGCCCGTGACGGCCACCATGTCGAACGCGACGGGCCTGGTCGCCGGCAGCGTGTCGGCCACCTGGGGCTACCGAGCCGAGTTGCGCGGTCAGTGGGATCGGTTGCGCTGGCAGCTGCCGGCCTCGCTGGCCGGCGCGACGCTGGGCGCCTATCTGCTGTTGCATCTGCCCGAGAAGGTGTTCGCCGAGATCGTGCCGGTGCTGCTGGTGCTGGCGCTGGCGCTGGTGGTGATCGGGCCGCGGATCCAGGCGTGGACCGCCCGGCGCGCCGCGCAGGCGGGCCGCTCACCCGAGCACGTCCCGCCGGGGCGGATGGCGACGCTGGTGCTGGGCACCTTCGCCGTCGGCGTCTACGGCGGCTATTTCACCGCCGCCCAGGGCATTTTGCTGGTCGGGCTGATGGGGGCGTTGCTGCCGGAGTCGGTGCAACGCATGAACGCCGCCAAAAACCTCCTGGCCCTGGTGGTGAATGTGGTTGCCGCCGTTGCCTATACGGCCGCGGCGTTCGACCGGATCAGCTGGCCGGCCGCGGGGCTGATCGCGGCGGGCTCGCTGGTCGGTGGCCTGCTCGGGGCGCGTTACGGGCGCCGGCTATCGGGCAACGCGCTGCGCGCCATCATCGTGGTCGTCGGCCTGATCGGGCTGTATCGGCTGCTCGCGGTGGCCTGACGAGAATGGTTGTGCGGCAACGAGGCTCAACTCAGCGTGGCCGCGGCGGCTTCGGCGATGACATCCGCCACCTCGCCGCGCTGGCGCCACGCCCGCAGCTGCCGCATCGCCCCGTTGCCCCGCGTCGCGACGCGGTCGAGTTCGTGGACGACGTGCCCGTATTCCCCCAGCGACTCGAGCGCCGGGCGGACCCGTTGCACGAGCGCTCCCAGTTGCTCACGCGCCGGCACCGCCCCGCGGCCGTGGATCAAATCGAGTGTGTGCCCGGACAACCCGTCGTGCGCGGCCTTCCAATACGCCGCGCGCAGCGCGCCGGGCGGCAGGCGACGGGCGTCGTCGGGTGAGTCGAGCGCCGTCATCACGGCGGCCCTGATCAACGTGGCCAGCAGCACGGTCTCGTCGACCGTGGCGGGCACGTCGGCCACGCGGACCTCCACCGTCGGGAACTCCGCCGAAGGGCGCACGTCCCAATAGATCATGTCCTTGTCGAGGATCACCCCGGTGTCGACCAGCATGCGTACCGCGTCGTCGTATTCGCCGGGCGAGGCGAAAAAAGGCGGCGCTCCCGCGGCGGGCCAGCGCCGCCACAGCACGCTGCGCCAGCTCGCGTAGCCGCTGTCGGCGTTGCGGTACACCCGCGAATTGGCCGACAGCGCAAGCAATGACGGCAGCCACGGCCGCAGCCAGTTGCTGACATGGATGGCCGCGGCACGGTCGGGCACCTGCACGTGCACGTGGCATCCGCAGATGCCCTGCTCGTGCGCGATCATCCCGAATTCGTCGCCGATCCGGCGGTAGCGCGGGGTGTCGGTGACCGGGAACGCGTGCGGGGTGGCCGGCGGAAGCCCGCAGGCCAGCAGCTGGACGCCGACCGCTTGCGCGGCCTGCGCCGCGGTGCGCCGCAGCCGGCGCAGTTCCGCACCGAGCTCGGCGGCGCTCGCCGCCACGTCGGAAGTGGTTTCCACCTGGCAGCTGCTCAGTTCCAGCTGCAGCGCGACGCCGCGGCGCTCGGCCTCGGCCGCCGCGTCGGCGTTGCGCGGGGACGGCTCACCGGTTCGCGGGTCGACGAGGAGAAACTCTTCCTCCGCGCCGACGGTGGGATGGCCGCTCATTCAGCCGATTACGGCCGAGCAGTGCCGTGTGGTTACCAGCGCGCGGCCGCGGACAACGCGGAGTCGACGGTGGGGTAGATGGGCAGCACGCCGCCGAGCCCGCACGCGTCGATGATGCGGGCGACGATCGGCTCGCAGCTCACCAGCCGCAGATCGATGCCGCGTTTCTGGCAGCGTTTCGCCTCGTCGGCGAGCACCGCGAACGCGCAGCAGCCCATGAACTCGAGCCCGGTGACGTCGACGACGAACGGGCCGGGCGCGGTGACGACGCCGGCCGCCTCGCTGACCAGGTGGCGCCAGGTGTGCTCGTTGCACGCGTCGATCTCGCCCCCCGCGTAGATCAGCACCGCCGGGCCGCAACGATCGGCGGTCGCCCGTAGCGTGCTGTGCGGATCGCCCAGCTCATACACCAGCTTGGTGCTCAGCATGAGGTGAGTGGTGGGCAATTGTTCCGCAATGGCTGAGTTCATGATGGACCCCCTGATCGGCCGGCGTCCGAGACGCCGCGAGGATGCCCGTCCTAGTGTCTGAAGACCGACTGTTCGCGGATGCGAATCTCATTTGTATAACGAGACAGGGCGGTCTGTCTACGGGTCCGGGGCTAAGAGTACGGTAAGGCCCGTATGACAACCTCCGATGTCGGGACGCCTGCCGCGTCGGCGCGTGAGCGCGTGCTGACCGCGGCATATGAGCTGTTCAGCCGCCGCGGCATCCGCGCCGTGGGCACCGACGAGGTTATCGCGCGGGCCGGTGTCGCCAGGGCGACGCTGTACCGCCATTTCGCCACCAAGACCGACCTGGTGCTGGCCGTGCTGCAGCGCCGCGAGCAGCTTTGGACGCACGGTTTGATCGAGGAGCAGTCGCGGCAGCGCGGTACCACCCCCGAGGAACAGTTGCTGGCGATCTTCGACGTCATGCACGACTGGTTCCAGCTCCGCGACGGATACGAGGGCTGCTCGTTCATCAACGTGCTGCTCGAAGTCGGGCCGGACCATCCGGCCGGACAGGCCTGCATCACCCACATCGACCACGTCCGCGACATCGTGCGCGGCCGCGCGATCGCGGCGGGGTTGACCGACATCGAAGACTTCGCGTCGTCGTGGCACATCCTGATGAAGGGCGCCATCATCCTCGCCGCCGTCGGGGACCTCGACGCGGCGAAACGCGCCCGCCGGATGGCCCGCGCCCTGATCGACGAACACCGGCCGCCGCTGGTGGCGGACACCAGCGAGGCCGTTTAGTCAGACCGTGTCGGCTTGCGTGGCGGCCTCCGCGGTCTTGCTGTGATGCTCGGCCTCCAATTCCGCAATCGCCCGTGATGTGCGCTCGCGCAACAGGATTGCCGCGGTGAGACCGGCCACCACGGCGACCACCAGCCCGATCCAGGAGAACCGCTCCAGCCAGCGTTCGGCCGCGATGCCGGCGAAGTACACCAGCGCGGTCGTGCCGCCCGCCCAGCAGATGGCGCCCGAGACGTTGGCCGCCAGGAACCGCGGATAGTGCATCTTCAACGCACCCGCCAGCGGCCCGGCCAGAATCCGCAACAGCGCGATGAACCGGCCCAGGAAGACGGCCCGCGCGCCCCACCGGTTGAACAGCTTCTCGGCGAGCGCGACGTGTCCGGGACCGAAATGCTTGGGGAATCGCCGGCCGAGCCGGTCGAAGAGCGGCATGCCGAAGCGGCGCCCGATCGCGTACCCGATCGAATCTCCGATCACCGCGCCGATCACCGCGGCGGCGCCGACCCCGATCGGATTGACGGCCAGGTCGTGATGCGACGACATCAGGGCCGCGGTCACCAACACGATCTCGCCCGGCAGCGGAATGCCCAGGCTCTCGATCCCGACCACACCGCCGACCACCACGTAGACGGCGAGCGGCGGGATCGAGTGCAGCAAGGGCTCCACATTCATGCGTCAAGGATGCCTGACCGGCCCACGATCCGCGCCCCAAGGTGCGCGTTTCAATTCGCTTGCGGCGCCCAGGCCCACCGGACGAAACCCACCTGCGTCCGGCGCCAACTGGTTACCGTTGAGCCATGCCACCCAAGCGCGAGCGCGCCGCACGGGATGTCGCCGCGGCGGCGCCCGCCGATTCGCTTGCGCCGCAGTATCCGATCGAGTCGGTCGACAATGCGCTGCGACTGCTGTTGCTGCTGGGCGAACAACCCCAGATCCGGTTGAGCGAGGCGACCCGCTATCTGGGTGTGGCGTCGTCGACCGCGCACCGGTTGCTGGCGATGCTGGCCTACCGCGGGTTCGTCCGGCAAGACCCGGTGTCCAAGGCGTACCTGCCCGGCCCGTCATTGACCGGGGTGGCGTTCGCGATCTTCGGCCGCATCGACATCGCGCGGTCGGCCGCACCCGTCCTGCGCGGCCTCAGCGAACAGCTGCGCGAGACCGTGCACGTCGGCATGCTGGACGGCGCCAGCGTCCGCTTCGTGGCCGCCGTCGAGGGGCCGGCCGCGGTGCGGGTGGCGTCCCGGCTGGGCCGCACGATGCCCGCGCACTGCACCTCGACGGGCAAGGTGATGCTGGCCCAGTTGTCGCCACCGGAATTGCGTGCGCTGCTGCCGCGCGAGCGGCTCGAGCGCATCACCTCGCATTCGATCGCCAGCCGCGCCGAGCTGGAAGCCGAGCTGTCGGGCATCCGCGAACGCGGCTACGCCACGAACCGGGAGGAGAGCGAGGAGGGCGTCGCCTCGGTCGCCGTGCCCATCCCGGCCCGGGCGCCCGGCCTGCGGCTCGCGCTCAACGCCGCCGCGCCGCAACACCGGCTGGACCCCTCCCGGTACCCGGCGGTGGCCGCCGCACTTGTCAACGCCGCCAAGGAGATTGGCGATCAGCTCGGCTAGCTAGGCCGGCGACGACGCGGGCCCCGACGGGAGCCGCGCCACTTCGTGGCGCCAGGCCGCCTCGGCGGTGAGCGCGGGCCCCAGATCCGGCAGGTCCTCCCAGTCCGCGTCGTCGATGTCGCGCAGCGTGCCGCCGGCCGCGCGCACTCGCAACGCCATGCGGGCCAGCGCGTCGAGGCTGATCGCCTGCAGCACCGCCTGCGGCACCGTGGCCGCGGCGCTGGTGATTCCGTGTCCGCGGCAGATCACCACGGGCGCACCGCGCATGGCCGCGACCATCTCCTTGCCCAGCCGCGAATCCCGGATCAGCACGGCGCGTTCGTAGACGGGGACACCGCCGCGCGCCAGCCAGGCGCCGGGAATGTCGTAGGCGCCGTAGATGGGCCGGATCGTGATGCCGGCCAAATCGGCGGCGACCACCGCCGGCGGGTGCAGGTGCGCGACGGCCGTGTGGCGCGGGTCGGCGAGCATTGTCTCGACGTGGATGGGCAGTTCGTTGGGCACCCGGTACCCGTCGAGTTCGCCTGGGGCGCCGGGGCTGCCATCGAATCGGACCAGCCGGATGTCGCTGGGCCGGGTGAACGCCACCCCGTCGTCGGCGTCGCTGCGGCAGCGCACCAGCAGGCGCTCGTCGTCGACCCGCTGGCTCAGGTGGCCGAGGATGCCGTCGACCAGGCCGCGGGCGGCCGCGACGCGGCACCCCTGCGCGACCAGGGTCCGCTGCCGCTCCAGCCGGTCGGTCATGGTTCGGTCCCTTTCGGGTCGGGTTTCGTTGCGCCGAGGCCGAATCCGCCGTCGGGACGCACGGTCTCGCCGGTGATCCCGCGGGAGCGGTCGGACGCCAGGAACACATAACTGAACGCGTGGTCTTCGCCGGTGAGCGCGACGTGCAGGGGAGTGCGGTCCGCCACCTCGCGGGCCCGGCCGGGTCTGTCGTCGAGGCGGGTGTCGCCCAGCCCCAGGCTGGCGAGGCCGCGCAGATCGGTGTTCAGCGTGCCGCCGGGCGCCACCCCGTTGACCCGGATCCCCGGCGCCAACTCGTGGGCCAGCGCCGAAACCAGGCCGCGCACCGCGAATTTCGAGGCGACGTAGAGCGCGCCGCCGCGCCCCGGGTAGAACGACGAGGCGGACTCGGTCAGCACGATCGAGGCCCCTTCCGCGTGCCGCAGCGCCGGGATCGCCGCCTTGACCGACTGCATGTGGCTGAGCACGTTGGTGCGAAACATCTCGTCGAACGCGCCGGGCAGGTCGGGCGGGTCGATGTCGCCGATGCCCCTGTAGAAGTCGAAGATTCCGACGCAGTTGACCAGCGTGTCCAGCCCGCCGAAGGCGTCCACCGCGGCGGTGACGGCCCGTTCGTTGGCGTCGTAGGCGGTCGCGTCGCCCTCGGTCACCGGTGCGTCGGGCAGCTGCGCGCGCAGCGCGGCGCACTTCTCCGGAACCCGTTCCAGCGCGGCGACTTTCGCGCCCTCGGCGCGAAACGCGTCGAGGATGGCGCGCCCGATTCCCGAACCCGCGCCGACGACCAGTGCGCGCTTGCCCTCAAGCCAGCCCGTCATCGCGCTCCTCGGGATCGTCGGGCAGCAGCGGAGCGTGGGAATTGCCGACCATGGCAGCCAGAGTACGGGGGTTCTGCCAGGTCAAGGCCTCGACCTCGAGCGCGTCGAGGGTGATCGACTCCCCGGACCTGGGGGCGCTGATCAGCAGGCGTGACCCGTTGCGGGTGTCGATCCGGCGCACCACGACCTCGGTGAATTCGTTGGCGATCGTGATGGGTTCGTCGCTCATAGGAACACCGCCAGGTTCTGCATCCGTAGCACCGACTCGTCGGCGAGGATGGTGCGCCGCGCCAGCTTGAAGCGATCGCCACACCGGCGCAGGAGGTCCTCGCGCCCGCAGGACAGCAGGGCGGCCTCGTTGACGTCCCCGCGGCTGCGGAACAGCAGCTCGGCCGATTCGACGACCACGTCCTCGGAATCGTCGCACTCGAAGGTGCGCACGTTGGTGATGAAGTGCCGCAGCCGCGACGGCGGGTCCTCGGCCCACACGTGCTCGGTGCCCATCCGCGCGACCCGCTGGGTCAGGGAGTACTTGTCCTCATCGAAATGGGCCATTCCGGGCTCGGGAAAGGGCGACGCGTCGAATCCGGCGCCGCGCGCGGCGGTGACCCGCACCGGCATGGTGTAGCGGACGTCGTCGGTCAGCGTGTCCAGCCACGCCTCATACCGTTGGGCGTCGAGCAGGTACGCCTCGTCCACCAGGAACTGGTGCGCCTCGAGGTGTCGAGCGTCGCTGAAGGGCAGGGGCTTTCTCATGCGCCGGCCCCCTGCAGGTAGTCGGCCCACATGGTCAAAAGCGCTCGCTGGTTGTGCTCGTTGTAGCCGACCTGGGCGCGTCCGGGGCCGTGAAACGCGTTGGGCGCCAACGGCTCGACGACGGGTCGGTCGTCGGCGAGCAGGCCCATGCGGCTGTTCAGCAGCAGCCGCCGCGCCATCGAACCGCCCGCGGTGGTGGTCAGCGACACCCAGTTCTCCACATCGTCCTGTTCGAACATGCCCGTCGACCCGAAGCACATCAGATACGCCTTGTACGAATCCTGTTTGTACTGCGGGGGAGCGGCGGAGTCCACGGCGAACCACGAACACACTTCGGTCTCGTTCTCGCTGATGGGTTGCCACAACCGGATCGAGATGAACGGCAGCACCTCGTGATCGCGATCGCGCACCTTGGGCCAGTTGTGCACGAAACTCAGGTTCGGAAAGCAGGTCGCCGCGGAGATCATGAAGCCGTCCTCGCCGACGACCCGCTGCTGTTGCGGGGTCCACACGTCCTTGATGCGGCCGATCATCTCGGCGGGGTAGCCGACGTAGCGCATCCGCTCCTCGAAGCTGCCGGGGGGCAGTTTGTAGGTGGTGCCCCCGCCGCGGTGCGCCCAGTAGGTGGCGCCGTCCTTGCGCTTCTGGGCTTTCGGCTCGCGGAACAGGCCGATCTCGACGATCGACGCGTGGGTGTGTGGGGTGTGGTACATGTCGCCGGCGAAGTTCTCCGCGCCGATCTTCCAGTTCGCTTTGATCCGCCAGCGCTGCGGCCCTCGCACCTCGACGCCGCCGGCGCTCTGCTTGGTGTAGTAGTCCAGGTAGAACCTGAAGTCGCCCAGGAAGTCTTGCAGCGGTTCGGCATTCGGATCCAGGCTGATGAACAGCAGGCCGTTGTAGCTCGCGAAATTCGGTGCGGGCAACAGGGTTTGGTCCTTGGCGAACCCCTCGTCGCCGCCGTAGGCCTCGCGGTGGAACGGCAGCCCGGTGAGCCGTCCGTCGTTGCGGTAGGTCCAGCCGTGGTACGGGCAGCGGAAGTTGGAGGCGTTTCCCATCTCCGCGCGACAGACCTGCATCCCGCGATGCAGGCACATATTGAACAGGGCCCGCACCTCGCCGGCGGAATCCCGGGTGATGATGAACGAGTCGTCGAGCACCCGGCGCACCACGTAGTCGCCGTCGTGCGGGATTTCGGACTCGTGCCCCACGAACGTCCACGCCCGGCCGAACAGCCGTTCCTTCTCCAGCGCGAACAGTTCCTTGTCGTTGTAGATGTGCGCGGGGATCATCCCGCGGCGCACGTTCTCGAAGACTTCGAGCAATCCGCCGTCCCGGTGCGCCATGACTCCCTCTGATCTACAGAAATACTCTCCGCTCAGAAGAATCCCGCAGTCTTCGGCGCCGGTCAACCGCCGGGCGCCCGCTTCGCCAGGTTGTCCGCAGAATCCTTGGGGCCGATTCACAGGTGGCGCGCAATTACAAGCCGGAAGCCCCCGGCTACCGTGGGTCACGGCGGCGGTTCGGCGTATGTGAGCGCGGAGTAAACTGCCGGTAATCGTTCGGTTTTGCGGTTATTAACCGCTTATTTCCACTGATTTGAGGAAAGGCAGGGTGCGATGGTGGGTCGGCCACGCGGGGGTCGATTGCAGCAGGTCGGATCCAAGGTTCTGGCCGCTATCGGGCGCCAGGAGTGGATGGATCGGCCGAGCTATCGGTTCGAACACCTGCTCAGCTTCGCCTACAACGGGCTCGGCGGCGCCCGCAACACCGTCACCAACGCGCTCAACGGGGTCTGGCTCGGGCACCCGGTGCACCCGCCGTTGGCGTCGCTGACCAGCGGCGCGCTCGGCACGACGGTGGCGCTGGACGTCCTCAGCGTGCTGCCGGGCCAGCCCGCGTCCGAGGTCGTCGACGCCTCACGATTCGCCTCCCGCGCCCTCGGGCTCGGCATCCTGGCGAGCCTGGGCTCGGCCGTCACCGGCGTCACCGACTGGCAGCACACCCACGAGGAGGACCGCCGCGTCGGCGCGGTGCACGGCCTGCTGAACGTCGCCGCCACCGCGCTGTACATGCAGTCGTGGTGGGACCGTCGCAAGGGACGCCACGGGCGAGGCATCGTGCTCACCGCGCTGGGCTACGGCATCACCGTCGCCGGCAGCTACCTCGGTGGTGCGCTGGTCTTCGACTCCGGTATCGGCATCGACCAGTCCGGTCCGCGGCTGCGCACCTCGACGTGGACGCCGGTGCTGCCCGCGAGCTCGCTCAACGGCAAACCGGTGCGCGTCGAGGTCGACGGTGTGGGCCTGGTGGTCTGTCAGACCAAGCCCGGTGAAGTCGCGGCGTACGGAGAATTCTGCCCCCACCTGGGCGCCCCGATGGCCGACGGCTGGATGGACCGCGGCCGGTTGGTGTGCCCCTGGCATGGCTCGTGGTTCGCCGCCGAATCCGGCGAAGTGGTGCGCGGTCCGGCGGCAGCGCCGCTGCCGTGCTACGAGGCCCGGTTGGTCGACGGAGTGGTCGAAGTCCGCGGTGAGCAGCAGCCCGCTGTCGGCGGCGCGATCGGAATCGCTAAAGGAGGAGCCAATTGAACGCCTACGACGTTCTCAAAGAACACCACATCGTGCTCAAAGGCCTCGGCCGCAAGGTCAGCGAGGCACCGCTGAATTCCGAAGAGCGCCATGCCCTTTTCGACGACATGCTGATCGAGCTCGACATCCACTTCCGGATCGAGGACGACCTGTACTACCCGGCGCTGCGCGCGGCCACCAAGCTGATCGCGGTCGCCCACGCCGAACACCGCCAGGTCGTCGACCAGCTTTCCGTGTTGCTCAAGACGCCGCAGAGCGCGCCGGGGTATGAGGACGAGTGGAATTCGTTCAAGACCGTGCTGGAGGCGCACGCGGACGAAGAGGAACGCGACATGATCCCGGCCCCTCCGCAGGTGAAGATCACCGACGCGGAGCTCGAGGAGTTGGGCAACAAGATGGCCGCCACGATCGAGCAGTACCGCGGCTCGGCCGTGCACCGCCTGCGGACCAGGG
Source organism: Mycobacterium sp. 3-98 (assembly GCF_035918355.1). Taxonomy (NCBI): domain Bacteria; kingdom Bacillati; phylum Actinomycetota; class Actinomycetes; order Mycobacteriales; family Mycobacteriaceae; genus Mycobacterium; species Mycobacterium sp. 3-98. Next base: position 2,316,470 of record NZ_CP142360.1, read on the forward strand.
GGCGCGCGGCGTTGATCCGCGCCCTGTAGGGGAGCATCGAGAGTAGCGTCACGGCTCATGGACGCCGGGTGTGTCGCTTCTCAGGCTGACATCACGGCGGAGATCGCCCGCATCGCAGCGCAATACCCGGGCGGGGCAGGCCCGGCGCACGGCCAGCCGCTCCTGGACTATCCGCCGTACCGCAGCACGACGCTGCGCCACCCCAAGCATCCCCTGGTCGCGATCGATCCCGAGGGCGTCGAGCTCTGGGCGCCGTGCTTCGGCCACCAGGACGTCGACCCGCTCGACGCCGACCTGACGGCCGGGCATCCGGGCGAGCCGATCGGGGAGCGCGTCGCGGTGACCGGACGCGTCTTCGACGAAGGCGGCCGACCGGTGGCCGGTCAGCTGGTCGAGATCTGGCAAGCCAATGCCGCCGGGCGCTACCGCCACCAGCGCGACCAGCACCCGGCCCCGCTCGACCCCAACTTCACCGGCGCCGGCCGCTGCCTGACCGGGCCGGACGGCTCCTATCGGTTCCTGACGGTCAAGCCCGGCCCCTACCCGTGGCGCAACCATCGAAACGCCTGGCGCCCGGCGCACATCCATTTCTCCGTTTTCGGAACGGCTTTCACCCAGCGCCTGGTCACCCAGATGTACTTCCCGGGCGACCCACTGTTCGAGCTGGATCCGATCTTCCAGTCGATCCTCGATCCCGCCGCGCGGCAACGGCTCATCGCCCGCTACGACCACGACCTGACCCAGCCCGAGTACGCGACCGGGTACCGGTGGGACATCGTCCTGACCGGCGGCGCGCACACACCCACCGAGGGCGCACATGACTGAAAATGCCTGCACCCCAGGGCAAACGGTCGGACCCTTCCTCGACCTGGGATTGCCGTACCCCGGTGACAGCGAGCTGGTCGACGACGGCCACCCGCAGGCCATCCGGCTGCACGGCACGGTGTACGACGGCGGCGACGCCGCGGTCCCCGACGCCCTGATCGAACTCTGGCAGCCCGATACCGCGGGACGCATTGCGCGGCAGGCCGGTTCGCTGCGCCGATCCCACGCGTCGATCGCAAGCGCGGCGCTTGCGCCGGGCGCAGCGGGTCGGCGCCATCGATACCCGTCGTTCACCGGCTGGGGGCGCTGCGCGACCGACGACGCCGGGCGCTACGCGTTCACCACGCTGACCCCGGGTTCGGTGATCGACGGGCGCCCGCCGTTCTTCGCGCTCACCGTGTTCGCGCGGGGGCTGTTGAACCGGTTGTTCACCCGCGCCTACCTGCCCGGAGCCGACCCGGACGCCGATCCGCTGTTGGCCGCCGTCCCCGCCGAGCGTCTGGAAACGTTGCTCTGCCTGGCCGAAAATGACGGCGCCGCATACCGTTTCGACATCCACCTGCAGGGGCCGGCCGAGACCGTGTTCCTGGCGTACCGGGCGGACGCGCGATGACGAATCTGCTGTGGCCCGGAGACCATCGAGCCGGCGAGCACATGACCGACGGGGCGCTGCTGGGTTCGATGGTCGCGGTGGAATCCGCGTGGCTGAGCGCGCTGGCGGGCGCCGGCCTGACGGCCGCCGAGTGCGTCGGCGTGGAGCTGCGGAATCTGGTGACCCACGACGACTGCGAGGCCCTCGCGGCCTCCGCCGAAGACGGCGGCAACCCGGTGATCCCCTTGGTGAAGCTGCTGCGCGAGCGCGCGGAGCCGGCCGTCGCGCCGTGGATCCACCGCGGACTCACCAGCCAGGACGTCCTGGACACCGGCCTGATGCTGGCCACGCGCGCGGTCGCCGATGACCTGATCACGCAGCTGAGAGAGCAGATCTCGGCGCTGTCCGAACTCGTCACGCGGCACCGGGCCACGCCGATGGTGGCCCGCACCCTTACCCAGCACGCCGCACCCACCACCTTCGGCGCCAAGGCCGCCGCTTGGCTGAACGGGGTCGTCGACGCCTTCGACCGGATGGCCGCGCTGACCGCGCCCGTCCAAATCGGCGGCGCCGCGGGCACATTGGCCGCCACCACGGAGTTGGCGGCGCTGCTCACCGGCGGCTCCGACCCGGCCGGGGTGGCGGCCGGCGTCGCCGCCGACACGGCAACCGCATTGGGCCTGGCGCCGCGGGCGCCCTGGCACACGGCCCGCGCGCCGATCACCGGCGCCGCCGACGCGTTCGTCGGCTGCACCGACTGCTGGGGCCGCATCGCCTCCGACATCGTCACGCTGGCCCGCCCCGAGATCGCCGAACTCAGCGAGCCGACGGCCGACAACCGGGGCGGCTCGTCGTCCATGCCGCACAAGCGCAACCCCGTGCTGTCCATCCTGATTCGCCGCGCCGCGCTGTCGGCGCCGCCGCTTGCCGCCACCTTGCACACCGCCGCGGCGCTGGCCGACGACGAACGGCCCGACGGGGCGTGGCACGCCGAATGGGACACCCTGCGCACGCTGGGCCGGCGCACCGTGGTCGCGGGATCCCAAACCGCGGAGTTGCTGACCGGCCTGACCGTGCACACGCAGCGCATGGCCGAAAACCTCGATGCCGCAGATGTTTTGGGTGAGCAGCAAGCGATCGCCGAGCTGGTGGGTAAAGACCCGTCACCGACCTACTTCGGCGCCGTCGACCGGCTGATCGACGACAGCCTCGGCCGCGCCGCGCGGGCACTCGCTCAGCGCTGAGTCGCGATTCTCAGTCGGCCACCGCGATCTCGATGGACAAGCACTCACTCAGGGCGTGCGCCGCCGCCCAGTCCCCGCCGCACACGGCGCGCTCGAGTTCGTCGACCAGCGGGCTGTCGGCTCCCAGGTCCGCCAGCCACGCCGACACCGTCGCCGTGATCTGATGGGCGGGCACCCGGGCGATGTGCCCGCGGTGGAGTCGGTCGGTCAACTGGTAGATCGTGGCCGTCGGCCTGCGCTGCGGCCAATGAACCATCCATTTCGGTGAATTCATCGTCCCCTCCCCGCTAGCCTCAACGACTCATCCATCCCCGGCGTCACGTCCAGCTCTAGAGCGCAATAGTACGTCCGTACCAATGCGTGGGTTGTCATTTCGGCCGTCAAAACTCGAACTTTTTCGCGGATTTTGTTCATCGCGGTCGCCTACCTGGTTCTGCAGTAGAAGAGCAGGCCGATCAATGCCGCGCCAATGAGGCACGGCCCGCCCGGGACATGATGCGTTGCAAGACGTTGTGGGACAGGTCGCCGTCGTTGGCCACCCTGGCGAGGCCGCGCCGCCTCAGGAACATGTCGAGCCGCCGGTCGGGTGACCAATCGGCGTAGATGGCGCCGAGGTAATGCGACTGCAGGAAATCCGACGCCAACGCGTCGAGGTCGGAATCCGTCAGCGACGGTGGGCTAGCACCCATGCTCGGCAAGCTCCTTCGTTCTCCCCACAACTGCCGCAGCCAAGTTACGTCAGGGGGCGTCACTAAACCGTCACGCGGAGATTGCGGAACGGGCCCAAACTCGGGACCCGATATCGGAAGCGGCGCAACACCGAACGGCGCAGGCCGTCCCGAAAGCCTTCCGGGGCCGGTCAGCCGGTGGCCGATGCCGCCGGCTTGTGGGCGACGATCGCGACGGCGGCCAGTTGCTTGCGGTGCTTGCGGAACGTGCGGCGCATCGCCAGGACCCGCTTGCGGGCATCGCGGTGCAGGAGCACGTTCCTGGCGAACCGCAGGGCCCCGAACAGGCCCTCGTCGGAGACCAGCCGGCGGGGCTGTAGCAGGGCCATCGGCGCGGTAGTGACGTTGTCGACCACCAATCCGTGCTCGGCGAGCAGTTTCGACCACTCCGCGATCGTCAGCGGCCGCGCGTTCACCTTGATCGAACGCGCGAGCCCCTGCCGGATCTCGGTGCTGATCTCCTCCGACACCGTGTCCGGGATGAGGGCGAGTTCGTGGATCGCGTAGCGGCCTCCCGGCCGCAGCACGCGGGCCGCCTCGGCGACGATGGCCTGTTTGGCCGCGTCGCCCTGCATGGTCAGCATCGCCTCTCCGACGACGACATCGCTGCTGGCGTCCGGCAACCCGGTCTCCGCCGCGTCCGCCACCCGCACGGCGGCATTCGGCGCACCGAGATCGGAAAGCACGCCGCGGACCATGTTGGCCGCGTCCGGGTCGCCCTCGGCGCCGACGTAGGACCGCGGGCCGCGGGCCACGATCTCGGTGGCGGTGCGGCCCAGGCCCGGCGCCAGCTCGACCACATCGGCGCCGCCCAGCTCCGCGCGCGACAGCAGGGTGCGGGTCAGCTCGACCCCGCCGGGGCGCAACACGCGCTTGCCGAGCCGCGCCAACAGCCAATGGCCGGCGACGGCGCTGTCGTCACGGCGCGATGCCGGCAGCGGAAGTTCGGAACCTGCTCGTTGTCCTGGCATCAGTTCTCCTGTCGCGCAGCGCCTTGCGGTGAGGCCAGGGCCAGCTCGTGGTACCCATGGCGCACCGGGGGCGGGGTGTCGATGAGCCTACCGTCGGCCTTCACCGTTCTTTGGCCTCGAACCCAATTTTTACAAGACATGTTGTGTAAACTGTAGCCCATGACTTACGCGATCGGGAAGCCATGCGTCGATGTGATGGATCGCGCCTGCGTCGACGAGTGTCCCGTGGATTGCATTTACGAGGGCGGCCGCGCGCTCTACATTCATCCAGACGAGTGTGTCGACTGCGGCGCGTGCGAGCCGGTTTGTCCGGTGGAGGCGATTTACTACGAAGATGACCTGCCCGAGGACCTCCAGCCGCACCTGGCCGACAATGCAGCATTCTTCGCCGAGACGCTGCCGGGCCGCGACGAACCCCTGGGGTCCCCGGGCGGGGCGGCCAAGGTCGGCCCGCTCGGCGCCGACACACCGCTGGTGGCGGGTCAGCCCAGTGCCGCCCATTCGGACGGGGCTTGAAGGACGAGCAGCGTGAGGGACCCGGTGAAGACCCAGAGAACCCAGAAGACGCAGAAAGCCCAGAAGGCCCGGCAGTTGGAGAAATTCCCGGAGGTTCAGGGTTCGGTCGCGGGCGAATCGGCCGGTCGGCGCCGCGCGGTGATGCGGTTGTTGCGGGCTTCCCCGGACCCGATGAGCATCGCCGGGATCGCCGACGAGCTGGGCGTGCACCCCAACACCGTCCGCTTCCACCTCGACAGCCTGGTCACCGACGGGCAGGTGGAACACGTCGAGCTTGACCGCAAAGGCCCGGGCCGCCCACCGCTGATGTTCCGGGCGGTCCGGCAGATGGATCGCGGCGGGACGCGGCATTACCGGCTGCTCGCCGAGATCTTGACCATGGCCTTCGCCACCGAGCGCGACCCAGGGCCCAAGGCGCTGGCCGCGGGACGGGCGTGGGGGCGGAAGGTGGACGCCGAGCTGCATCCGCGGCCCGACGCCCCCGCCAACGCCGAGGAGGTCATCGCCCGTTTGATCGAGGTGCTCGACGAACTCGGCTTCGCGCCCGAGCGCCGGGTGGTCGACGGGGAGCAACAAGTCGGACTGCGGCACTGCCCGTTCCTGGAGCTGGCCGAAAACCGGTCGAGCGTCGTGTGTCCGGTGCACCTCGGCCTCATGCAGGGAGCGGTGGAAACCTGGGGCGCACCGGTCTCGGTGGACCGGCTCGACTCGTTCGTGGAGCCGGACCTGTGTCTGGCTCACCTGACGCTGCAGGGGGCGGCCAAATGACGACCGGAACCGCGATCGCCGTCGCGCTCACCTTCGTCTGGCTCGGCATGGTGCTGGCCATCTCGTTTTTGGAAGCCCCGCTGAAGTTCCGGGCGCCCAACGTGACGTTGCAGATCGGGCTCGGCATCGGCCGGCTGGTCTTCCGCGCCCTCAACACCGTCGAGGTGGCCTTCGCGCTCGTCATCGGGGCGATCGTGATCGCGGGCCCCATCCCGGCGGGCGTCATCGCGGCGGTCGGCGTCGCCGTCGCCGCGTTGGCCGTGCAGCTGGTCGCCGTGCGGCCCGCGCTGACCCGCCGTACCGACCGGGTGCTGTCCGGATCGGACGGGCCGCGCTCCCGGGCCCACTACGGCTACGTCGCCCTCGAGGCGGTCAAGGTGGCCGGCCTGATCGCGGCGGGGATACTCCTACTGAGCGGTTAACTGCCCACCCTCAAGGCCGTCGGTGAAAGGCCTTGCAACTACGAAGGACTCACAATGGATTCCGTTTCGTTGACCGACCTCGCGTCCGAAAAGCTCGCCGAGGCCAAACAGTCCCACAGCGGACGGGCCGCGCACACGATCCACGGCGGACACAGCCACGAGCTTCGGCAGACCGTGCTGGCCCTGCTGGCCGACCACGACCTCTCCGAACACGACAGCCCCGGCGAGGCCACCCTGCAGGTGCTGCGCGGCCGCGTGCGCCTGACCACCGGCGGCGACGCCTGGGAGGGTAAGGCCGGCGAATACCTTGCGATCCCGCCCGAACGCCATGCCCTGCACGCGATCGAGGATTCGGTGGTCCTGCTGACCGTGCTGAAGACCATCCCCTCGGCGCACTAGCCGCCGATGCTCTCGACGCCCTGGGCAACGAGTTTCGGTCTGCGGGCGCCCATCGTCAACGCTCCGATGGGCGGGGTCGCCGGCGGCCGCCTGGCCGCCGCGGTCACGGCGGCCGGTGGTCTGGGCATGGTCGGCATGGGCAGCGTCGCGACCCGGGAGCTGCTGGCCGAGCAGCTGCGGGGCGTCGACGGCCGGTTCGGCATCGGCCTGGTCGATTGGGTGATGCGCAACGAGGCCGGGCTGCTCGAGGATGCGCTGGCCGCACGGCCCGCCCTGTTGTCGGTCAGCTTCGGAACCGACTGGTCCTGGGTCGCCAAGGCGCATGACGCCGGAATCCCCACCGTCACACAGGTTTACGACAGCGACGGGGCGCGCAGGGCCGTCGACGCCGGCGTCGACATCCTGGTCGCCCGCGGGTCGGAGGGCGGCGGGCACGGCGAGGTCAAGCTGGGGCTGCTGCCGCTGCTGGACGCCGTCCTGGACGCGGTCACGGTGCCGGTGCTGGCCGCGGGCGGTGTCGCCTCGGCGCGCAGCCTGGCCGCCGTGCTGGCCGCCGGCGCCAGCGGGGCGTGGGTGGGGACCCGCCTGTCGGCCTGTCCGGAGGCGCTGACCGGCGACGCCGGCCGCCGGGCCCTGGTGGCCGCCACCGAAACCGACACCGCGGTCACCCGGGTCTTCGACGTCGCCAAGGGGCTGCCCTGGCCGGCGCGATTCCCGTCGCGGGTGCTGGCCAACGAGTTCGTCGAGCACTGGACCGGTCACGAAGAGGCGCTGGACCCGGCCGCCTGCGAGGAGCTGGCCACAGCGATCGCCGCCGGGGACTGCCGGATCGCCCCTGTCGACGCCGGTCAGGGCGTCGGGATGATCCGCGACGACGCGTCGGTGCTCGAGGTCATCGACGAGATGTGCACGGGCGCGGCACGGTTGCTGTCCGGCTGGGGGACATCAGAGCCGGCATAGGGCTCGCTCGCGGCCTACGCGCGGCCGGGCGCCAGCACGACGCAGCACCGGTCGGGCCCCGGGCAGAGCCGGGCGTTCGGGCCGTGTGGCGCCAGCGCATCGGCCACGCCGCTGATCAGCGCGTGGTTCATGGTGCAGGCCAGCTCCGTCTGCTCCTGCGCCAGGGCGTGGAACGGGCAGTTGGCGAGCTCGACCTCGCCGTCGCCGTAGCGGGGCTCGTAGCCGTGCCGGCTCAGCAGCTCCACCGCGCGCCGAAGCGCGCCCGCGGCGTCGGCGGGCGCTCGCGCGCCGGCCCGCGCCCCGATCGCGCGACCGTAGTCACGGGCCACCCGGTTCAGGACGCTGGTGACCGGTTCGCCGGTGCCCGCCGACCGGGCGATCGCCGTCGCCATCAAGCGGCCCGCCAGCTCGTACTCCCGCTGCGGAAGGCTGACCGCGATGTCGCGGCCCGCCCGGCGATACAGCTTGGCGGTACGCCCGGCGCCGGGGCCCGAGCGCCCGGTCACGCGCGCGAAATCGGTTTCCAGCAGGCCCTCGGCGGTGAGCCGGTCCAGGTGGAACTTGGCCTGGTGGTGGGGGATCCCGACGGCGTCGGCCGCCTGGTCGCGGGTCACGGGCGCGGGCTGGTCGCACACGAACTGATACAGGCGGTGGCGCACCGGATCGGCGAGCGCCCCGATGCCGGCGGCGTCGCGCTGCAGGTGCTTCCCGTCGTCCATTCCCGCGCCATTTCTAACAGACAAAATGCTTGACGCTACAGTCTACACGCTCTACCGTTCGATTTATTATCCGTTAGAAATGGAGGCACCCTATGAGCACCAATCAAGTCAGCGCGACGCCCACCCTCGCCGAGCAGCTACGGGACCCGGCCTATTCGGCCTACCTCGCGCTTCGCACCGTGTTCACGATCGCGCCGATCGTGTTCGGGTTGGACAAGTTCTTCAACCTGCTGACCCACCCGCATCACTGGAGCATGTATCTGGCCGGCTGGATCGACGACCTGGTGCCCGGAACGGCCGATCAGTGCATGTACCTCGTCGGGATCATCGAGATCGTGGCCGGGGTGGTGGTGGCGGTGGCCCCACGGCTGGGCGCCTGGGTCGTCGCGGCCTGGCTCGCCGGGATCATCATCGACCTGGTCACCGGGCCCGGGTTCTACGACGTCGCGTTGCGCGACTTCGGGTTGTTCGTGGGCGCCATCGCGCTGGCCCGGCTGGCGCAGGGCGTGCACAGCGGCAGCATCGGGCGCGGCATCGCGGCCCGGTAGCCGCGCGTCAGACGGCCCTCAGGTAGCGCTTGGCGATGAGCCGCTGCGCTACCCGCACCACCGGGCCGCCGGCCTTGCTCCACCAGGTCGCCGGACGGGAGAATGCCGACACCTCCGCGTGGACCGCGGAGGTGATCGGGTCGTAGCGCACCACGAAACGCTCCTCGCCGGATTCCGGGTGGCCCGGCAGGGTGCCGTAGCCGAAGCCGCGAATGTCGGGTTCGTCGACGACGTACACGACGCGGCAGGGCGCCGGCAGAAAACCCATCCGCACCACCACCACCGCGTCGACGACGGCGATCTCCGAGCTGGCCTGCACGCGCAGCCCCGAGCCGCGCTGCATGCCCCAGCGCAGCACGGCGTCGGCGGCCTGCTCGAAACGCTGCCGGCCCGTGCCGATTTGGCGCTCGGCGTGTTGATGGTCGTATCCCGCGGGCAGGTCACCGGCCGCCGTCGCACCCACTTCCCGATAGGTCAGCGGAAGTTCCTCGAGCGCTCGTAGGTCCACGCGTTCAGCTTGCCACGCCACGGTGCGCGGCGGTGTTTTGCGAGTACGGTCTGAAGATGTGACCGCACAAAACTCGAAAACCGTTGCCGGGGCGTCGGGAACGTTCACCCTCGGCGGAGATCTGACCATCAACCGACTCGGCTTCGGGGCGATGCGCCTTACCGCGAAGGGCGTGTGGGGCCCGCCCGACGACCGCGACGAATGCGTCCGGGTGCTGCGCCGCGCCGTCGAGCTCGGGGTGAATTTCATCGACACCGCGGACTCCTACGGCCCGTACTTCTCCGAGGAGATCATCCACGAGGCGCTGCATCCCTACGACGGCCTGGTGATCGCGACCAAGGCGGGCCTGCTGCGCACCGGGCCGGACATCTGGATCCCGTTGGGCAACCCCAGTTATCTGCGGCAGGAATGCGAGCTGAGCCTGCGCCGGCTGGGCGTGGACACCATCGACCTGTTCCAGCTGCACCGCATCGACAAGAACTTCCCGCTCGAGGACCAGGTCGGCGAGCTGCTGACCCTGAAGAACGAGGGCAAGATCCGCCACATCGGCCTGTCCGAGATCAACGTCGACCAGCTCGGCGCGGCGCAAAAGATCACCGAGATCGTGTCGGTGCAGAACATGTACAACCTGTCGGCCCGTGACGCCGAGCCGCTGCTGGACGCGGTGACCGAACAGGGCATCGGTTTCATCCCCTGGTTCCCGCTGGCCGCCGGACCGCTGGCCGCCCCTGACGGACCGCTGCAGCGCATCGCCGCCGAGCACGACGCGACGCCGTCACAGCTGGCGCTGGCGTGGTTGCTGAAGCGGTCACCGGTGATGCTGCCGATTCCGGGGACGTCGAAGGTGGCGCACCTGGAGGAGAACGTCGCCGCGGCCCAGATCACGCTGTCGGACGACGAGTTCGAGACCCTGTCGGCCGCCGGGGCCCGGCAGACCGGGTAGCCACCACGCGAATGCGCGCGCCCGTCGGGCAATACGGTGTGGTGGTGGCCGAACATCAGCGACACCCCGGCGGGGGATTCAACCCGCCCGAACCCACCACCAAGGGCGGGCCCGACTACGGCAGGTTCATCGACGCCGTGCGCGCGTTGCAGGATCACGCCCGCGCCGCCGACGCCCCCGACGAGGTGATCACCGAGGCGGCCGACCTGCTGGAGAAGGTGTCGGCGTTGCTGGCGCCGTACGACGCCGACGAGTGGGCCTCCCCGTCGGGCCGCCGGATGGACCTGCCGATGCGCGGCAACATCCTGACGATCCCCATGGCGGCCCGCAAAGGCGCAGACGGCCGCGTCCATGGCGAGGCCCGCTTCGCCCGGTTCCATCTCGGCCGTAACGGCGCCGTGCACGGCGGCGCGCTGGGGATGCTGTTCGATTCCATTCTGGGGCTGAGCGCCGCGGTGCTCACCGGCAACCCACGGCAGCGCACCGCCTACCTCAAGATCGACTACCGCCACATCGTTCCGGTGGAGAAGGAACTACAGTTCGACGCCGGCGTCGACCGGGTGGACGGGCGCAAGATCTTCGTCTCGGGCCGGTTGACCGACAACGATCGCCTGCTCACCGAAGCCGACGCGCTGTTCGTGCGGCTCAAACCCGGCCAGCCCTGAGGGTCGTTCGCCCGCAAGGGGTTTCATGGAGCGTCGTCGCAACAGGGTAGGCCGCACCAAACAGGTTGAAAATCAAGTTCTTTGCGTGCGCCGGCGGGCCCGGCGCGTCCGCATCGGCAGCGTGCTCTCTTCGTGGTCGAGTTCGCGTTCAATCGCGCGCAGGCTCTGGTCGGGCAGCATGCCCGCGTCCCGCCAGCGCACCAGCTCGTCGCGCTGGGCGTCGATGGCGATGCGGCGGATGGCGACCGCGGCCTCGTAGCGGGGAGCGGCGGGCGCCTCGGCGGCGTCCGACAACAGGTCGAGCCGGTGCTGATACCGCTCGAGCCGTGCCGACAACTGTTGGCGCACACCGTCGATCACCCGAGGGTCCACGTCCACGTCGTCCTGTTGGTCCAGCGAGTCGAGCCTGTCCAGCGCGGCCTGCACGGCGGCGGCGCGAGCCCGGTTGCGCAGCCGCAGTTCGTCGGTGGCATCCGCGCGCAGGCCCAGGGCGCGCACCAGCGGGCCGAACGTGATGCCCTGTCCGATCAGCGTCACCAGCACGACGACCAGGGTGCAGAACAGCAGCAGGTCCCGGTCGGGAAACGGCGCGCTGCTGTCGGTCACGAACGGAACCGTGAAAATCGCCGCGAGGCTGACCACCCCGCGGGTGCCGGCCCAGCTCAGCACCAAGACTTCACGGCCGCTGAGGCGCTCGGAGATGCGGTTGCGCCGGCGCCCGGTGTCGGGCTCGGCGGGTCCGTCGGGTTCGTTGGCGTCGTTTGCGTCGCCGGCGTCGTCGGCGTCGGCGGACCCCGAGACGTTGCCGAGCCGGGTGCGCAGCGGCCGGGGAAGCGACTGGGTGAGCAGCAACCACAGCGGCCGCACCACGAGAACCACGGCGACGGTGACGGCGACCGCCACGATGATCGTCGACAGGTCGTAGCCGCCCAGGTCGTCGAGGATGGCCGGCAGCTGATGGCCGATCAGCAAGAACACCAGGCCCTCGAGCAGGAAGTTGACCAGCCGCCAGACGGCCCGCGTCTGCAATCGGCTCGCCCCCGACTCGAGCCGGGGCGAGTCGTGGCCGACGATCAACCCGCACACCACGACCGCCAGGACACCGGAGGCGGACAGCTCCTCGGCCACCAGATAGGTCACGAACGGGGTGGCGAGCGAGATCGCGTTGGCCGTCAGCACGTCGTGTCTCCACCGGCGCAGCAGCCGCCGGAAGTAGGCGAACACCATTCCCACCGCCAGGCCGCCCAGGGCCGCCAGCGCGAACTCCCGGATCGCCGACGGCACCGAGAACGCGGCGCCGCGCGCCACCGTGATGGCCACCGACAGCGTGGTCAGGGCGGTCGCGTCGTTGAGCAGCCCCTCGCCCTCGATCAGGGTGACGATGTTGAGCGGGAGGCCTTCCTTGCGGGCCACGGCCAGCGCGGCCACCGGGTCGGTCGGCGCGACGGCGGCGCCCAGCACCATGCCCACCGCGAGCGTCGCACCGCTGACGAGCAGCCCGAACGCGATGCCGACCGACGCCGCGGTCAACAGGACGAGGACCACCGACAGGCTGATGACCGTGCGCAGATTGCGGCGGATGCCGACCAGCGACGACTCCAGTGCCGCGTTGAAGAGCAGCGGCGGCAGGATGCAGGTCATCACGACGTCGGGCTCGAGGCTGATATTCGGCCCCGGCACCAGCGCATAGCCGATGCCGACGAGAACCAGCAGCGGCGCGCTGGGCAGCCTGGTGCGCTCGCTGATCCAGTTGACCAGCACGATGACGGCGACGGCGCCGAGCAGCAGCGTCAAACCCGTCTGCGCCCCCATCGGGTCCATCTTGCCGGACTTGTGGGCGGCTGCTCGACGGCCCTGCTCGGCGCCGAACCGCCCCGATAGCATGGTCGTCGACCCATCGAGCCTTGGAGACCGCCACAATGACCGTCCCCGCACACGCCGCCTCGGGAGCCGACGGCAGCGACCCGCAAGCCCCGATCCGGGTGCCTGCCGGGACCACCGCGGCCGCCGCGGTGCGGGATGCGGGGCTGCCGGGCCGCGGGGCGCCCGACGGCGTCGTGGTGGTGCGCGACGCGGAGGGGAAGCTGCGCGACCTCAGCTGGGCGCCCGCCGCCGACGCCGAGGTGATCCCGGTGGCGGCCAACACCGACGACGGCCGCAGCGTGATCCGGCACTCGGCCGCGCACGTGTTGGCCCAGGCCGTCCAGGAGCTGTTCCCGCAAGCCAAGCTGGGCATCGGCCCGCCCATTACCGACGGCTTCTACTACGACTTCGACGTACCGGAGCCGTTCACGCCCGAGGATCTGGCGGCGCTGGAAAAGCGGATGCGCCAGATCGTCAAAGAGGGCCAGTTGTTCGAGCGCCGGGTCTACGAGTCCAAGGACCAGGCGCGCGCCGAGCTGGCGGGGGAGCCTTACAAGCTCGAACTCGTCGACGACAAGTCCGGTGATCCTTCGGTGATGGAGGTCGGGGGCGACGAGCTCACGGCCTACGACAACCTCAATCCCCGTACCCGCGAACGGGTCTGGGGCGACCTGTGCCGGGGACCGCACATCCCGACCACCAGGCACATCCCCGCGTTCAAGCTGACCCGCAGCTCGGCGGCCTACTGGCGCGGCGACCAGAACAACGCCAGCCTGCAACGGATCTACGGCACGGCTTGGGAGTCGCAGGAAGCCCTGGAGCGCCACCTGACGCTGATCGAGGAGGCCCAGCGCCGCGATCACCGCAAGCTGGGCACCGAGCTCGACCTGTTCAGCTTTCCCGACGAAATCGGTTCCGGCTTGGCCGTTTTCCATCCCAAGGGCGGCATCGTGCGCCGGGAGCTGGAAGAGTACTCGCGGCGCAAGCACATCGCGGCCGGCTACGAGTTCGTCAACACCCCGCACATCACCAAGGCGGACCTGTTCCACACGTCTGGCCATCTGGACTGGTACGCCGAAGGCATGTACCCGCCGATGCATCTCGATGCCGAATACGACGACGACGGGACCGTGCGGAAGCCGGGGCAGGACTATTACCTCAAGCCGATGAACTGTCCGATGCACACGCTGATCTTCCGGTCGCGCGGGCGCTCGTATCGCGAACTTCCGTTGCGGCTCTTCGAATTCGGCACCGTTTACCGCTACGAGAAGTCCGGCGTGGTGCATGGGTTGACCCGGGCGCGCGGTTTCACCATGGACGACGCGCACATCTTCTGCGCCCGCGAGCAGCTGCACGCCGAGCTGGCGTCGCTGCTGCGGTTCATCCTCGAGCTCCTGGGCGACTACGGGCTGGAGGACTTTTATCTGGAACTGTCCACCAAGGACCCGGAGAAGTTCGTGGGCTCCGATGCCATGTGGGAGGAATCCACCAAAGCCCTGGCCGATGTGGCCGCCGAATCCGGCCTGCAGCTGGTGCCGGATCCGGGCGGCGCGGCGTTCTACGGGCCCAAGATCTCCGTGCAGGCCCGCGACGCCCTGGGGCGCAGTTGGCAGATGTCGACCATCCAGGTGGACTTCAACTTCCCGGAGCGGTTCGAGCTCGAGTACACCGCCGCCGACGGGAGCCGGCAGCGGCCGGTGATGATCCACCGCGCGCTGTTCGGGTCCATCGAGCGGTTCTTCGGCATCCTCACCGAGCACTACGCCGGCGCCTTCCCGGCGTGGCTGGCGCCGGTGCAGGTGGTCGGCATCCCGGTGGCCGACGACCACGTCGATTATCTGAACGACGTTGCGGCGCAACTGCGTTCGCATGGGGTGCGGGTCGAGGTCGACGCCAGCGACGACCGGATGGCCAAGAAGATCGTCAACCACACCAACCAGCGGGTGCCGTTCATGTTGCTCGCAGGCGACCGTGACGTTGCGGCGGGCGCGGTCAGTTTCCGCTTCGGTGACCGCACCCAGATCAACGGCGTGCCCCGCGACGGCGCCGTCGACGCCATCGTGAAGTGGATCGCCGATCGCGAGAATGCCGCTCCCACCGCCGAACTCGTGAAGGTGGCGGCCGGTGAGTGAGCGCGAACGCGCCGAGCCGCGCACCGACGACACCATCCTCGACCGGGGCGTCGGCGAGGAAGATCATCTGCAGCGGTTGTGGACGCCGTATCGGATGACCTATCTGGCCGAGGCGCCGATGAAGCGCGACAACGGCAAAACCGAGCAGCCGTTCACCGACATCCCGCAGCTGACCGACGAAGACGGCCTGGTGGTCGCGCGCGGTGAACTCGTCTACGCCGTGCTCAACCTCTACCCGTACAACCCCGGGCACCTGATGGTGGTGCCCTACCGGCGCGTCTCGGAGCTGGAGGACCTCACCGATCCGGAGAGCGCGGAGCTGATGTCCTTCATCCAGAAGGCGATTCGCGTCATCAAGAACGTGTCGCGGCCGCATGGTTTCAACGTCGGCCTCAACCTGGGGACCTCGGCCGGCGGGTCGCTGGCCGAGCACCTGCACGTGCACGTCGTCCCGCGCTGGGGCGGCGACGCCAACTTCATCACCATCATCGGCGGGTCGAAGGTGATCCCGCAGTTGCTGCGCGAAACCCGCCAGTTGCTGGCGACGGAGTGGACGAAGCAGCGATGAGCGCAACGCGATCATGAGTAAGGTGCCGTTCCTGTCCCGGGCGGCGTTCGCGCGGCTGACCACTCCGACCGCGAAAGCGTGCCTGCGGTTGGGTTTGACCCCCGACGTCGTCACGATCCTGGGCACCGTCGTGGCCGTGGCGGGGGCGCTGATCTTCTTCCCGATTGGCAAGCTGTTCATCGGCACGCTGGTGGTCTGGTTCTTCGTCCTCTTCGACATGCTCGACGGGGCGATGGCGCGCGAACAAGGCGGCGGCACCCGGTTCGGCGCGGTGCTGGACGCCACCTGTGACCGCGTCAGCGACGGTGCGGTGTTCTGCGGGCTGCTGTGGTGGATCGCCTTCGGACTGCACGACAAGCTGCTGGCGGCGGCCACCCTGATCTGCCTGGTCACCTCGCAGGTGATCTCCTACATCAAGGCCCGGGCCGAGGCCAGCGGCCTGCGCGGCGACGGCGGCATCATCGAACGGCCCGAGCGGCTGATCATCGTGCTGGTCGGCGCCGGCATCTCGGACTTTCCGTTCGTCGCGTGGCCGCCCGCGTTGCCGGTGGCGATGTGGCTGTTGGCGGCGGCCAGCCTGGTCACCTGCGCGCAGCGGTTGCGCACGGTGCGCACCTCGCCGGGTGCGACCGACCGCGGATCGGTCGCGCCGTGATTCCCACTCCGCCGGGCATGAACGCGATCACGGCACCGAGCCGCCTGGCGAGCCGCGTCGCGGGCCGGTTGAGCGGCGTCGGGGCCGACTGGGCGTACGCGTCAGGCTGGTTGGCCGTGCGGGCGATGCCGGAGTTCGCCGCGCGCAACGCATTTGGCGCCGCGGCGCGCTACGCGGCCCGCGGCGGCGGCCCAGATCAGTTGCGCAAGAACCTGGCCCGCGTCTTGCGGGTGCCGCCCTCAGACGTTCCGGATTCACTGATGCGGGCGTCCGTGGCCTCCTACGCCCGTTATTGGCGCGAGGCGTTCCGCCTGCCGGGCATGGACCTCGCCGCGGTCGGCCGCCAGCTGCACGACTCTGTTCAGGGCCGCGACCATATCGAAGCGGCACTGTCCGGCGGCCGCGGCGCAGTGATCGCGTTGCCGCACAGCGGCAATTGGGACATGGCAGGGGTGTGGCTGGCGCAGACACACGGCACCTTCACCACCGTCGCGGAGCGACTCAAACCCGAGTCGCTCTACCGGCGGTTCATCGCCTACCGCGAAGGCCTCGGCTTCGAGGTGCTGCCCTTGTCCGGCGGCGAGCGGCCACCCTTCGACGTGTTGTGCGACCGGCTGCGGGACAACCGGGTGGTGTGCCTGATGGCCGAGCGCGACCTCACCCGCACCGGCGTACAGGTCGACTTCTTCGGCGAACCCACCCGGATGCCGGCCGGGCCGGCGAAGCTCGCGATCGCGACGGGGGCGTCCCTGCTAGCGGCCCACTGCTGGTTCGAGGGCCAGGGCTGGGGCGTCGCCATCCACCCGGCGCTGGACTGCACCGGCGGCGACGTCGGCGCGATCACCCAGCTGTTGGCCGATCACTTCGAGAAGAACATTGCCGCCCGCCCCGAGGATTGGCACATGATGCAGCCGCAGTGGCTGGCCGACCTCTCCGAGAACAAGCAGGCCCGGCTAAGGGACGCCTGATGCGCATCGGGATGATCTGTCCCTACTCGTTCGACGTTCCGGGCGGGGTGCAGTCGCACGTCCTGCAGCTTGCCGAGGTGGTGCGGGCCCGCGGGCATGACGTCAGCGTGCTCGCGCCGGCCTCGCCGCACGCCGTGTTGCCCGACTACGTCGTCTCGGCCGGCAAGGCCGTCCCGATTCCCTACAACGGGTCGGTGGCCCGGCTGCGGTTCGGCCCTGCCACCCACCGCAAGGTGAAAAAGTGGCTCGCCGAAGGCGATTTCGACGTGTTGCACCTGCACGAGCCCAACGCGCCGAGCCTGTCCATGCTGGCGCTCAACATCGCCGAGGGTCCGATCGTGGCGACGTTTCACACGTCGACCACCAAATCGCTGACGCTGACGGTCTTTCAGGGCATCCTGCGCCCGATGCACGAGAAGATCGTCGGCCGGATCGCGGTGTCCGACTTGGCCCGGCGCTGGCAGATGGAGGCGCTGGGAACCGACGCGGTGGAGATCCCCAACGGCGTCGACGTCGGCTCGTTCGCCTGCGCGCCGCTGCTGGACGGGTACCCGCGGCCGGGCAAGACGGTGCTGTTCCTGGGGCGCTACGACGAGCCGCGCAAGGGCGTGGGGGTGTTGCTTGACGCGCTGCCGCGGCTGGTTGAGCGGTTCGCGGACGTGCAGCTGCTCATCGTCGGACGCGGTGACGAAGACGAATTACGCGCGCAGGCAGGCGAATTCGTGAACAACATTCGCTTCCTCGGCCAGGTCGACGATGCCGGCAAGGCGTCGGCCATGCGCAGCGCCGACGTCTACTGCGCACCCAACCTCGGCGGGGAAAGCTTCGGCATCGTCTTGGTCGAGGCCATGGCCGCCGGGACTCCGGTGGTGGCCAGCGACCTCGACGCCTTCCGGCGCGTGCTGGCCGGCGGGGACGTGGGCCGCCTGGTGCCCGTCGGCGACGGCGCCGCGCTCGCCGATGCGCTGGTCGCGGTGCTGGAGGATGATGGGCTGGCCGAACGCTACGTGGCGGCCGGTTCGGCCGCCGTCCAGCGCTACGACTGGTCGGTGGTGGCCAGCCAGATCCTGAGGGTTTACGAGACGGTCGCCGCGACAGGCGCCAAGGTTGAGGTGGCCGGTTGATGACATGGCTGATCGTCGCCATCGCGGTGTTGGTCGCGGTGCTGGGCGTCTTCGGCGCCTGGGCGTACCGGACGGCCAACCGGCTGGACCGGTTGCACGTCCGCTACGACCTGTCGTGGCAGGCGCTCGACGGCGCGCTGGCGCGCCGCGCGGTGGTGGCGCGCGCCGTGGCAATCGACGCCTACGGCGGCGCATCCGAGGGCCGGCGGTTGGCGGCGCTGGCCGACGCCGCCGAGGGCGCGCCCCGGCCCGCGCGGGAGACGTGCGAAAACGAGCTGTCGGCCGCGCTGGCCGCCGTCAACCCGGCGTCCCTGCCGGCCGGGTTGATCGCCGAGCTGGCCGACGCCGAGGCCCGGGTGCTGCTGGCCCGCCGCTTCCACAACGACGCGGTGCGCGACACGCTGGCGCTGGCCGAGCGGCCCCTGGTGCGGCTGTTCCACCTGGGCGGGACCGCCGGGCTGCCCAGCTATTTCGAGATCGTGGAGCGGCCGCACGCGTTGGCCCACGGCGATCACGGCGTGCTCAACCACCGCACCTCGGCCCGCGTCGTGCTGCTCGACGAGAGCGGGGCGGTGCTGCTGCTGCGCGGGTCGGATCCGGCGCTGGGCGAGCCCGCCCCGAAGTGGTGGTTCACCGTGGGAGGCGAAGTGCAGCAGGGGGAGCGGCTGGCCGAGGCGGCCGCGCGAGAGCTCGCCGAAGAAACCGGCCTGCGGGTCGCGCCCGCCGACATGGTCGGGCCCGTGTGGCGGCGCGACCAGGTCTTCGAGTTCAACGGCTCGCTGATCGACAGCGAGGAGTTCTACTTCGTCTACCGCACCCGCCGGTTCGAGCCGTCGCGCACGGGCCGCACCGAACTGGAACGCAGCTACATCCACGGCCACCGCTGGTGTGACGCTGCCGACATCGCCCAGCTCGTCGCCGCGGGGGAGACGGTGTACCCCATGCAACTATCCGGACTGCTCACCGACGCGGCCGCGCTCGCCGGCGGCCGCGCCCCCGGCCCGCTGCTGTCAATCCGCTGACTCCGTCGGTCAACGCGGGCCAAAGCGCCTCATTAGACTGGGTCGACAACGGTTGAAGGAGATCAAGCAGTGACTAGCGCCCACCCACCGGACGGCAACGGGCGAACCGGAACCGCACGCGTCAAGCGCGGCATGGCCGAGATGCTCAAGGGCGGCGTCATCATGGACGTCGTCACCCCCGAGCAGGCCAAGATCGCCGAGGGCGCCGGCGCCGTTGCCGTGATGGCGCTGGAGCGGGTGCCCGCCGACATCCGCGCCCAGGGCGGGGTGTCGCGGATGAGCGACCCGGACATGATCGAGGGCATCATCTCGGCGGTGACCATCCCGGTGATGGCCAAGGCGCGCATCGGGCACTTCGTCGAGGCGCAGATCCTGCAGAGCCTCGGGGTGGATTACGTCGACGAGTCGGAGGTGCTCACCCCCGCCGACTACACCCACCACATCGACAAGTGGAAGTTCACCGTGCCGTTCGTGTGCGGCGCCACCAACCTCGGCGAGGCTTTGCGACGCATCAACGAGGGCGCCGCCATGATCCGCTCCAAGGGCGAAGCAGGCACCGGGGACGTCTCCAACGCGACCACGCACATGCGGGCGATCGGCGGCGAGATCCGCCGCCTGACGTCGCTGTCCGAAGACGAATTGTATGTTGCCGCAAAGGAATTGCAGGCGCCCTACGAACTCGTCGTCGAGGTGGCCCGGGCGGGCAAGCTGCCGGTCACCATGTTCACGGCCGGTGGCATCGCCACCCCCGCCGACGCGGCGATGATGATGCAGCTCGGCGCCGAGGGCGTCTTCGTGGGCTCGGGCATCTTCAAGTCCGGCGACCCCGCCCAGCGCGCGGCGGCCATCGTCAAGGCCACCACCTTCTACGACGATCCCGACGTGCTGGCCAAGGTCTCGCGTGGGCTGGGGGAGGCGATGGTCGGCATCAACGTCGAGCAGATCGCGCAGCCCCATCGGCTGGCCGAACGCGGCTGGTAAAAACAGTCCGTGGCGATCGAAGAGATCCTTGATCTCGAGCAGCTCGAGGTCAACATCTACCGGGGCAGCATCTTCAGCCCGGAATCGGGATTCCTGCAGCGCACCTTCGGCGGTCATGTCGCCGGCCAGTCGCTGGTGTCGGCGGTGCGCACCGTCGACCCGCGCTACCAGGTCCACTCGTTGCACGGCTACTTCCTGCGGCCCGGGGACGCCAAGGAGCGCACGGTGTTCATCGTGGAGCGCACCCGCGACGGCGGCTCGTTCGCGACCCGGCGCGTCAACGCCATTCAGCACGGCGAGATCATCTTCAGCATGGGCGCGTCCTTCCAGACCGACCAGGAAGGCATCCACCACCAGGACCCCATGCCGCCCGCGCCGCCGCCCGACGGCCTGCCGGGGCTGGACTCGGTCAAGGTGTTCGACGACGCCGGGTTCAAGCAGTTCGCGGAGTGGGACGTGTGCATCGTGCCGCGCGAGCGCCTGCAGCTCACGCCGGGAAAGGCCGCCCAGCAGCAGGTCTGGTTCCGCCACCGTGACCCGCTGCCCGACGACCCGGTGCTGCACATCTGCGCGCTGGCCTACATGAGCGACCTGACCCTGCTGGGGTCGGCGCAGGTCACCCACCTCGACGTGCGCGAGCACCTGCAGGTGGCGTCGCTGGACCACGCGATGTGGTTCATGCGGGCGTTCCGGGCCGACGAGTGGCTGCTGTATGACCAGTCCTCCCCGTCGGCCAATGGCGGCCGCGCGCTGTGCCAGGGCAAGATCTTCACCCAATCCGGCGAGATGGTCGCGGCGGTCATGCAGGAGGGGCTGACCCGCTTCAAGCGGGGATATCACCAGTGAGCGCCCCCCGGATCGGGGTCCTCGCGCTTCAGGGCGATACCCGCGAGCACCTGGCGGCCCTGCGCGAAGCCGGGGCCGAGTCGATGCCCGTGCGTCGGCGCGGTGAGCTGGAGGCGGTCGACGGGCTGGTCATCCCCGGTGGGGAATCGACGACCATGAGCCACCTGCTGGGAGACCTCGGCCTGCTGGAGCCGTTGCGCGGGCTGCTGGCCGACGGGCTGCCCGCCTACGGCGCGTGCGCCGGGATGATCCTGCTGGCCAGCGAGATTCTCGACGCCGGGGCGGGCGGGAGGGAGGCGCTGCCTCTGCGCGCGATCGATATGACCGTGCGGCGAAACGCCTTTGGACGACAGGTCGACTCGTTCGAAGGGGACATCGACTTCGCGGGCCTCGACGATCCGGTGCGCGCGGTGTTCATCCGCGCGCCGTGGGTCGAGCGGGTCGGTGACGGCGTGGAGGTGCTGGCCAGCGCCGCCGGTCACGTCGTCGCGGTGCGCCAGGGCCGCAAGCTGGCGACGGCGTTTCACCCCGAGGTGACCGGCGACCGGCGGATCCACCACATGTTCGTCGACATGGTGACCGGCTGACGGCCGAGGCTGTCAGGGCGTTCGGTGTGCAGTCCGGGTTTTCAGTGTGCGTCCAGGGCGGCGCTCCCCGGGCGGGTCGCCGCCGCCAGCGCACACTCAACGCCGTCACCGCACAGCCAAAGCCCTCAGGCGCACGCTCTCGCCGGAAGTCGTGACTGCGGGAACCCTGCGACCGGAGTGAAGCGCCCGGTAGTCGGCCGCAGACGTCCACGTAGACTCGACTGGCGAACTTTCCAGACATAGAAGAGGTAAGAGACACCGATGAGCGGCCATTCCAAGTGGGCCACCACCAAGCACCAAAAGGCCGTCAAAGACGCGCGCCGCGGCAAGGAATTCGCCCGGCTGATCAAGAACATCGAGGTCGCCGCCCGCACCGGCGGCGGTGACCCCGCCGGCAACCCGACGCTGTATGACGCCATCCAGAAGGCGAAGAAGACCTCGGTGCCCAACGACAACATCGAGCGGGCCCGCAAGCGCGGCGCAGGCGAGGAAGCCGGTGGCGCCGACTACCAGACGATCATGTACGAGGGCTACGGGCCCAACGGCGTCGCGGTCCTGATCGAATGCCTGACCGACAACCGCAACCGGGCGGCGGGCGAGGTCCGGGTGGCCGTCACCCGCAACGGCGGCAACATGGCCGACCCCGGGTCGGTGTCCTACCTGTTCACCCGCAAGGGCGTCGTCACGCTGGAGAAGAACGGCCTGACCGAGGACGACGTGCTGACGGCGGTGCTCGACGCCGGCGCCGAGGATGTCAACGACCTCGGCGAGAGCTTCGAGATCATCTCCGAGCCGACCGACCTGGTCGCGGTGCGGACCGCGCTGCAGGACGCCGGCATCGACTACGAGTCCGCCGAGGCGAGCTTCCAGCCGTCGGTCAGCGTGCCGGTCGACGTCGAGGGCGCGCGCAAGGTGTTCAAGCTGGTCGACGCGCTGGAGGACAGCGACGACGTGCAGAACGTGTGGACCAACGTGGACCTGTCCGACGAGGTGCTCGCCGCCCTCGACCAGGAGTAATTCACCTCCTTCGCCTCGCCGAGCGTGCACTCAGGGCGAGATTTCGGCCGATTTTTCGCCCTCACTGCACGCTCGGCGCAAGGGATTACGCAAGGGATCTAGTCATACCCGTGCCGCATGTCCTCGACGATGCGCGGATTGTCCAGGGTCGACGGCTCCACGGGCCGCGGCGCGACGTCGCCGGAGAACACGCACGCGGCCTGAAGCACCTGCTGGTTGAGGAAACGCAGCGGG
This sequence comes from Mycobacterium sp. 3-98, assembly GCF_035918355.1. Lineage (NCBI taxonomy): Bacteria > Bacillati > Actinomycetota > Actinomycetes > Mycobacteriales > Mycobacteriaceae > Mycobacterium > Mycobacterium sp. 3-98. The sequence goes on from NZ_CP142360.1 coordinate 2,339,275, forward strand.
GGAGCGTCGGGCGGCACCGTCGGCGTGGGTGCGGTATCGGCGCGCTGCGCCAGGGCGAATCCCCAATCGCCGAACGTCGGCACGTGCACGTGATACGGCGTGACCGCGTAGCCCGCCGCCCGGATCGTCGACACCGTGCGCCAGTAGGCCGTCGGCGTGGAAAAGGGGCTGCCCGCCTGCACCGCCATCAGCCCGCCGGGCGCCAGCGCCCGCGCGGCCAGCGCGTAGAACTCGGCCGAATACAGCCGGCCCAGCACGGGTGTGTCGGGATCGGGAAGGTCGACGATGATCGCGTCGAACCGGTCGAGGTCGGGTCCGCGCAACCAGTTCATCGCGTCCTGCGTCACCACGGCCACCCGCGGGTTGTCCAACGAACCGCCGTTGGCGCCACGCAGCGTGGTGCGCGCGATGTCGATCACCGCAGGGTCGAGCTCGACCTGCACGATCTTGGAAACGCCTGGCAGGCGCAGCAACTCGCGGGCCACCAGGCCGTCGCCCCCGCCGAGCACCAGCACCGAACGCGCGCCCTTGCCGACGGCGGGGTACACCAGGCTTTCGGTGTAGCGGTATTCGTCTCGGGTAGAGAATTGCAGCCCGCCGTCGAGGTACAGGCGGGTGTCGTTGCCGCGGCGGGTCACCACGATCTCCTGGTAGGGCGTGTGCCGGTAGGCGACGATCGGGTCGGCGTAAAGCCGTTGCCGGCTTGTGGTTTCGACGTCGGCCGAACGCAGCAGCAGGGTGGCGAGCAGCCCCAGCGCGGCGGCCAGCGCGCACAGCGCCAGCAGCAGTTGGCGCGTCGAAACCACGCGGCGCAGCAGGAAAAGCGCGACGACGGCCGCCGCCGCCAGGTTGATCATGCCGGTGGCCGCCGCGCCGCGGATCATCCCCAGCTGCGGCAGCAGCAGGAACGGCCAGACCAGCCCGCCCAGCAGCGCGCCGAGGTAGTCGGCGGCGTTGAGGTTGGCGAGCGTGCGCCCGGCGTCGGCGGCGCCGGTCACCCGCCCGCTCTGCAGCAGCGTCATCAACAGCGGCACCTCGGCACCGACCAGGCCGCCGATCAGGGCCGTGCTCACCGCCAGCACCCACGTCGACCCGACGGAGCCGTCCAGGAACGCGAACACCATGTACAGCGCCGCCGCGGACAGCCCGCCGATGACGCCGAGCAGCGCCTCCACGGCGATGAAGGTAATTGCCGCGTGCGCCAGCAGGGGTTTGACCAGCAGCGCGCCCACGCCCAGCGCGGCGATGTAGCCCGCCACGATCAGCGAGGTGGCGACGATGCCGCCGCCGTCGAGGCTGGCCGACAGCGTCAGCAGCGCGAGTTCGTAGATGATGCCGCAGGCCGCGCACGCCGCCACGGCGGCCAACAGGAGTGCCCGCCACCGCCCCGATACCGGCGCGGACGGCGCCGCCGGGGCCGTGGCCACGTCGACGGAGCTCATGACACCGCCGCGGCGGTCACCCCTCCCACAGCGAGCAGTATCAGCGCCACCGCGAACGAGCCGGGATGCAGCACCTGCTCGTCGATGTGCTCGTGGAAACTCCCCGGGATCAGCAGATGCATTGTGAGCAGCGCTATCCCGAGCAAAATCACCCCCATCAATCCGTACACCGCCACGCCGAGGAGCCCCTGACCAAGCTGGCTGTAGCTGTTGGCGATCGCGGTGATGATGACGACGGTCAGCGCGATGTACATCGCGCCCGCGACGATCACGGCGTTGGGGCGGCGGTCGATGAACACCAGGTGGCGCAGCTTTCCCGGGGTCAGCACGTCGACCACGTAGAACCCGACGAGCAGGACGCCCATGCCGACGACGAAGTACAGGATCGTCGCGACCGCGCCCTTCAGGACGGGATTGATGTCGACGGTTCCGATCTCGACGGCGAGGTACATGGTTGTCTCCTTTGCGGTGGTGCCATCACTTGGTTCCGCCCGGGCCGCCGGGGCTGCCTCCGGAACCGCCCGACGGGGAGCCGGGGGTGAATCCGGGACCGAGGAAGATGAACGCGCCGTGGCTGTAGCCGGCGCTCAGCGACTCGACGCGGATGCTGCACGGGTAGGTCCCGTCGGGGCCGACGATCACGATGTTGTTGGCGTAACGCAGGTATTCGGTGTTGCCGTTGTCGGCGCGCGCCTCGGGGTGCGCGTACGCGGCGAGCGTGTCGGCCGCCTGCCGTGGCGACCCGCTGCACTGGTAGCGCCTGCCGTTCACGTCGTGGGCGTACTCGTGATAGTGGCCCGCCACGTACGACGCGATGTTCTTCTGCAACAGGATGATTCCGGTGATCAGGCACACCACCGCGCCGGCCGCCAGCAGGCCGGAGATCACGAACAGGCGGGTCCGGCTCACGGTTGCCACCGGCTCGCCGTGTGAACCACCGTCCCGCCGGAGCCCGCGGGACGCCCCGGGTACAGATGCCATGTCCGCCAACGCCATCCGGCGCCGTCGGGCTCGGCGGCCAGCACGGTCAGCGCGGCGTCGTCGCCCGGGAACGTGCCGCCGAGCCAGCCCGCCTGGCGGGCGCAGCGGCCGCGCAGGTCGTGCGCGAGGCGGCGGAAGTCCGCCTCGTCGCGGACGCCGGTGCGCGATTGCAGGCGGTAGCCGGGCGCGTCGGTGCGCTCGGGCAGGTCGGCCCCGAGATTGCGTGCCGTGCAAGAGATTTCCTCGGAGAACCGGCCCGCGGCGTGCTCGACCGCGACGACGTGCGACGCGCCGAGCACCCCGAGCAGCAGCGCCCCGGCGCCGCAGGGATGGTCCAGGCGGCAGGTGGCCAGCGGTGCGGGGACCGGCGCGTTGAGCGCGAGCCCCAGCCGGTGCCCGGACACGTCCGCCGGGGTCACGGCGAGCTGATGAAGGGGCACCGGCCTGACCTCGCGCGCGCTAGGCGGGGCTGGGCGGGGGCGCCGCGTACACGGTGAGTTCGCCGGGCGACACGGCCTTGCCCGTCGACACCTCCCAGGGCATGTCCGGGGCCCAGCGCTCGAAGGAGAGCAGGACCGTCTCGTCCTCGTTGGTGCAGTCGACGAATTCCATCTCGCCGCCGGCCGGCAGCCCGGTGGTGCCTTCGGTCGTGTACGAGGCGCGGCCGCGTTCGGTCTCGTGAAACATCGCGCCGTCGACGACGTACGGGTCGCCGGGCCGCAGCGGGACGTCCTTGCGGGTGATCCACATCGCCAGTTCCAGCCGTCCGTCGTCCTCCTCGACGCTGAACCAGATCGGCTGGTCGCCGCCCTCGAGCAGGTGTTCCCACCAGACGAACGGTCCCTCGCGGAAGGTGACCGACCCGCGCACGATGTAGTCGGTGCCGCCGTAGCTGACGATGGCGCCGGGGCCCAGTTGGCGCGGCCCGAACTGCGGCATCGCGTCCGACGCGAGCGGATCCGGCCGCCCGGCGCGCTCGGCCGGCCGCTTGGGGCGGCGCAAAGCGATGACGAGCACCACGATGGACGCGATGAACAGCACGATGGCGAGCACGACCAGCAGAGATCCCACGCGCACCCTCCGTTGCCACGATGCTTGAGCGAACGTGGGCTAAAGCTAACAGCTTTTTCGCGGCACCGGCGCGGTAACCTCGCGGCCCGGGAATCGGCCCAGAATCGGTGACGCCGCCGCGTGTCGCAGCCGCGGCGCGTCGGTGCCGGCCGCTAGGGTATCGAACAGCTGTTCTACTAGGTGGGAGCGGGTAATGCGGGTGATGGGCGTCGACCCCGGCCTGACCCGGTGCGGGCTGTCGGTCGTCGAGAGTGGGCGCGGGCGCACCGTGGTCGCGCTCGACGTCGACGTGGTGCGCACGCCGTCGGACGCACCGCTCGCCGAGCGGCTGCTGACGATCAGTGACGCCGTCGAGCATTGGCTGGCCACGCATGAGCCCGACGTCATGGCCGTCGAGCGGGTCTTCTCCCAGCTGAACGTGTCGACGGTGATGGGCACGGCCCAGGCCGGTGGGGTGGTCGCGCTGGCGGCGGCCAGGCGCGGCATCGACGTGCACTTCCACACCCCCAGCGAGGTCAAGGCCGCGGTCACCGGCAACGGCGCGGCCGACAAGGCCCAGGTCACCGCGATGGTCACCAGAATCCTTGCGCTGCAGGCCAAACCGACACCGGCGGACGCCGCCGACGCGCTCGCGCTGGCGATCTGCCATTGCTGGCGGGCGCCGATGATCGCCCGGATGGCCGCCGCCGAGGCGCTGGCCGCCCAGCAGCGGCAGAAATACAAGGCCAAGCTCAAGGCCGCCCGATGATCGCCGCGGTGCGCGGCGAGGTGCTCGAGGTGGCGCTCGACCATGCGGTGATCGAGGCCGCCGGCGTCGGCTACCGGGTGAACGCGACGCCGTCGACGCTGTCCACGCTGCGGACCGGGACCGAGGCGCGGCTGATCACCGCGATGATCGTCCGCGAGGATTCGATGACGCTGTACGGCTTCACCGACACCGACACCCGCGACCTGTTTTTGACCCTGCTGTCGGTGTCGGGGGTCGGGCCCCGGCTGGCGATGGCGACCCTGGCCGTGCACGACGCCGGCGCGCTGCGCCAGGCGCTGCACGACGGTGACGTCGCCGCGCTGACCCGGGTGCCCGGGATCGGCAAACGCAGTGCCGAACGGATGGTCCTGGAGCTGCGGGACAAGGTGGGCGCCGCCGGTGCGGGCGCGGCCGCCGCGGGCGCCGCGCTCAACGGCCACGCGATCCGCGGGCCGGTGGTGGAGGCCCTGGTGGGCCTCGGGTTCGCCGTCAAGCAGGCCGAGGAAGCCACCGACAAGGTGCTGGCCGCCGAGCAGGACGCGACCACCTCCGGTGCGCTGCGCGCCGCCCTGTCGCTGCTGGGTAAGTCCCGATGACCCCCGCTGACGACGACGATGTAGAGCGCAGCGATGAGGAGGAGCGGCGCACATGACCGACGACGACTGGTCGGACCGCGACGTCTCCGGCGCGCTGGCGCCCGGCGAGGGCGACATCGACGTCAGCCTGCGGCCGCGCTCGCTGCGGGAGTTCATCGGCCAGCCGCGGGTGCGCGAACAGCTGCAGCTCGTCATCGAGGGCGCCAAAAACCGCGGCGGCACACCGGATCACATCCTGCTGTCCGGGCCGCCGGGGCTGGGCAAGACGTCGCTGGCCATGATCATCGCGGCCGAGCTCGGCTCCTCGCTGCGGCTGACGTCCGGCCCCGCGCTGGAACGCGCCGGCGACCTGGCGGCCATGCTGTCCAACCTGGTCGAGCACGACGTGTTGTTCATCGACGAGATCCACCGCATCGCGCGGCCCGCCGAGGAAATGCTCTACCTGGCCATGGAGGACTTCCGGGTCGACGTGGTCGTCGGCAAGGGCCCGGGCGCGACGTCGATCCCGCTGGAGGTGGCGCCGTTCACCCTGGTTGGCGCCACCACCCGGTCCGGCGCGCTGACCGGCCCGCTGCGCGATCGCTTCGGCTTCACCGCCCACATGGACTTCTACGAGCCCGCCGAGCTGGAACGGGTGCTGGCCCGCTCCGCCGGGATCCTGGGCATCGAACTCGGCGGCGACGCGGCCGAGGAGATCGCCCGCCGCTCGCGGGGCACGCCGCGGATCGCCAACCGGCTGTTGCGCCGGGTGCGGGACTTCGCCGAGGTGCGCGCCGACGGTGTGATCACCCGCGACGTCGCCAAGTCCGCGCTGGCGGTCTACGACGTCGACGAACTGGGACTGGACCGGCTGGACCGGGCCGTGCTCTCGGCGCTGACCCGCAGCTTCGGCGGCGGCCCGGTCGGGGTGTCGACGCTGGCGGTGGCGGTCGGCGAGGAGGCGACCACCGTCGAGGAGGTGTGCGAGCCGTTCCTGGTGCGCGCCGGCATGGTCGCCCGGACCCCGCGCGGCCGGGTGGCCACCGCCCAGGCGTGGACGCACCTGGGCATGGCGCCGCCGGCCGGGGCGGCCGGTCTCGGGCAGCCCGGCCTGTTCGAGTAGCCAGCAAACGATCGCGCGGGCCCCATCCGGTTACTTCGCGGCGCCGTGGGTAACCAACCTCACAACAATCACGCCTCGTGAAGGAGATTGAGATGAGGAACAGGCGCCACGACTACGAACGCCCTCGCGCGCTGTACATGCCGCGTACCCGCGGTGCGCTGACCGGGCTACTCCTGATTCTGTTGGGAGCTTGGGGTGCGCTGGTTCCGTTCTTCGGGCCCAACATCGACTGGGCCTACGCCACCGACCCGGCCTGGACCTGGACCGCGGCCAAAGGCTGGCTCGAGGTGCTTCCCGGGGTCGCCGCGGCGGTGGGTGGCCTGCTGGTGCTGCTCTCCGGCAACCGCGCGAACGCCGTGTTCGGCGGCTGGCTGGCGGTGCTGGGCGGCGCCTGGTTCGTCGTCGGCCGCGCGTTCGCGCCGACGCTGGGCATCGGGGACGTCGGCCAACCGGCGGCCGCGGCGGACCTGAAACGGGCCCTGCTCGAGGTCACCTACTTCACCGGCCTCGGCGCCCTGATCGTGTTCCTGGGTGGGGCGGCCGTGGCACGCCTGGCCGTTCGGCACGCGCGCGACGTCGTGGTGACCCAACCGGCGCCCGCGGCGGGCGATGCCGCCGTGCCGGCGGCCCAACCGGCCATGTACGACGAGACGGGCGGCATGGCGCCCGCACGGACGGACGCGGTGCCGGCCGACGCGGCACCCCGTGAGCGCGGCGGGCATGGCCTGTTCCACCGCCGCCCCGGCGGCCTGTTCCACCGCCACCACGCCGGCGTCTAGGACGGTAGCCGGCAACACGAACGGCACCGGCAGCCCTTGGCTGCCGGTGCCGCTTTGCGCGAAGGTAGTGCGAGCGACCGCGAGACGAGGAGGACGCGATGATCACAACCGCGCTGCTGTTCGCCGCGCTGGCGGCGTTACTGCACGTCTACATCTTCGTGATGGAATCGTTGACCTGGACCTCGCCGCGCACCCGCGCCACCTTCGGCACCACCCCCGCGGAAGCCGAAACCACGAAGCTGCTCGCCTTCAACCAAGGCTTCTACAACTTGTTCCTCGCTATCGTCACCGGCATCGGCATCGCCGTAATTGCGTTGGGGCACACCACCGTTGGCGCGGCGCTCGTTTTCGCCGGCATCGGATCGATGGCCGCGGCCGCGGTGGTGCTGCTGGTGTCCGCGCCCGACAAGGCCCGCGCCGCGCTCGCCCAGGGCACCTTTCCGGCGATGGCGATCGTGCTGCTGTTGCTCGGCCTTCAGCAGTAACACCAGTCCCACCAGCCTCAACAACCACGGCGCTCGGTTGGCTTCCGTTTGCCGCGTGGGTTACTAGTGGAAGTCGCCGGGTACCCATCTCGAGCCGGAAACAGGCCCGGTATTCAACGAGGGGATGTCATGAAATACGCAGAAGACGGCCGAACCAGCGCGCTGAGCATGCCGCGCTCGCGAGGCGCGGTCAGCGGATTGCTCCTGGTCATTCTGGGAGCCTGGGGGGCGTTAATACCGTTTGTCGGTCCACACTTCAACTTCGCCTACACGCCGGACCGAAACTGGGCGTGGAGCACGGCCCGGGGCTGGCTGGAAGTCGCGCCGGGCGCGGCCACCGCGCTGGGCGGCCTGCTGCTGATCGTTGCCGGCAACCGCGTCGCCGCGATGTTGGGCGGCTGGCTGGCCGTGCTGGCCGGCGCCTGGTTCGTGGTGGGCGGCGACGTCGCCCCGCTGCTGGGAATCGGCTCCGCCGGTGACCCGATAGCCGCGACCGACCGCAAGCGCGCGGTGCTCGAGGTCACCTACTTCTCGGGCCTGGGCGCGCTGATCATCTTCATCGGAGGTGTCGTGTTGGCGCGCACCGCCGTGCGCCTGGCGCGCGACGTGCAGCCGCTGGCGCCGGCCACCACGGGCACACCGACCGTTGAGCCGTATCGGGATTCGGTTTACGAGCAGCCAGCCGAGGTCTCCTCGGGTGCGCTGACCAAGCCGCGCGCGTCGTCTGACCCCGAACCAAAGCGGGGATGGCGCCGCCACCGGGCGGGCGCGGGATCAGGGGGCAACGCCGCATATCTGCGTTGGCCGCACCCGCAGCAGTAGTCGGCACACCGAAACAGGTCGCCCAGCCCCAAAAGGGCTGGGCGACTTGCTGTTTGGCTCACCTCAGAGGAGTCCGAGCAACTCCAGGTCGGTGATGTACTTGACGATCACCGGCGCCGAGACGTGCGGGATGTCTTTGTCGGGGCCGATTTTCGCTTCCTGCACCGCCGCACGGAACACGTCGGTGGGCGCCATCGAGCCGTTGATCGCCTTTTCCGGCTTTTGGTAGTTGTGCAGCAGCGGCAGCAGCGAGTACTGACGCTGCCGATCGGGCAGGGCCCGCAGCGAGGTCTCGAAGCGCCGCAGCCACTCGGAGTAATCGGCGATCCGCTCGATCGAATACCCGGCCTCGATCAGCCAATCGATGTACTCATCCAGCCCGATGCCGTCGTCGTAGGGGTTCATCACGTGGTAGGTCTGGAAGCCGGTGTCGCTGTCGGTGATTTGGGTCCCCAGCGTCGAGATCGCCGCGGCGATGAACTCGACCGGCAAACCGTCGTAGTGTGCCCGCTGGCGGTTGCCGTCGGTGTCCAGTTCGTAGAACGACCCGGGCGCGATACCGGTGGCGACCAGGCTCAGCATCAGCCGGGTGAACATGTCGGGCAGGTTGAGCTGCCCGGCATAGGTGGTGTCGGCCAGGATCATGTCGCAGCGGAACACCGTGACGGGCAGGCCGCACAGGTCGTGGGCCTCGCGCAGCAGCACCTCGCCGGCCCACTTGCTGTTGCCGTAGCCGTTGGCGTAGCCGTCGTTGATCTCGCGGGTGGCGCTGATCTGGCGGATGTCGGCGTTCTCGACGAACTCACCCGGCTGGATCTGATCGCCCACCCCGATCGTCGACACGTAGGTGTAGGGCTTTTGCCTGGAGGTCAGCGCGATCCGGATCAGTTCCGCGGTGCCCAGGGCGTTGGGGCCGAACAGCTCGCTGTAGGGCAGCACGTGGTTGACCAGCGCGGCGGGGTCGACGATGACGTCGACCTCCTCGGCCAGTCGCTGCCAGGTTTGGGGGTCCAGGCCGAGGTTGGCCTCACCCTTGTCGCCGGCGATGACCTCGAGGTGGTCGGCGGCCAGCCGCTGGTAGTGCGCCAGCAGTTTGGGGTCGCCGCTGTCGAAGGTCTTGTCCAGCCGGGCGCGCGCCTCCTCATCGGTGCGGGCCCGCACCAGGGCGATGACCTTGCCGTCGACCATGTCCATCCGCTCGAGCCAGTCCAGCGCCAGGTAGCGGCCCAAAAAGCCGGTCGCGCCGGTCAACAGCACGGTGCGCACCTCGGTGGCCGGGGTGGGCAGGCTCGGCGCGGCGGCCAGGGTCGCCTCGTCGAGGAACTTGTCCAGCGTGAGGTCACCGGCGTGCACCGTGGTGGCGCCGCGTCCGTGCACGGCGGCGAACGTCGGGCGCTTGGAGCCCTGCCGCTCGGCCTCGATGTAGGCGGCGATCCCCGCCAGGTCGTTGGCCGGGCTGACGATGACACCCACCGGCACGTCGACATCGAAGATCTCGCGCAGCAGATTGCCGAAGGTCAACGCCGACAACGAGTCTCCACCAAGATCGGTGAAGTGGGCATCTGCGGACAGATCCCCGGCCGTCGCACCCAGCAGGGCGGCCGCGGCCCGACTCACGGTCTGGGCCACCGGCGCCGCCGCGCCGCTGCGGCGCAGTTCGGCCAACTCGTTGGCCTGTCCCGCGGCCAGCTCGGCATACATCTGCTCGAGCCGATCCCCGTAGTGTGCCTTGAGCTTCGGCCACGCCAGCTTGCGGATCCCGGTCAGCAGACCGTTTTCCAGGGTGAACGGCGTGGTCTCGATGATGAAGTCGCGCGGCACCTCGTAGGACTGCAGGCCGGTCTCCTTGGCGACCTTCTGCAGCGAGTCGGCGATCTTCGCCTTGAGCGACTCAAGATCGTTGTCCGCCAACGCTTCCTCGGTCGGCACCACCACGGCCAGCAGGTAGGGCTGGGCGCTGTTGCCGTAAACGTAGATCTGGCGGATCAGCGGGCTGTTGCCGAACACCGCCTCCAGCTTGGCCAACGTGACGAACTCGCCCTGCGCGAGCTTGAGCACGTTGTTGCGGCGGTCGACATACACCAGCCGGTCCGGCGCGATCTCGGCGAACACGTCACCGGTGCGGTAATAACCGTCCTCGTCGAACACGTTCGCGGTGGTCTCGGCCCGCTTATAATAACCCGGGAACATGTTCTCGGTCCGCAGCAACAACTCACCGCGCGGATGCGGACGGTCGGTGCTGAAATAGCCCAGATCCGGAACGTCGACCAGCTTGTAGTCGATGACCGGCGGACGCTGAATCTCCCCGTCGAACAACACCATTCCGGCCTCGGTGGAGCCGTAGCCGTCCATCAGGTGCATCTGCAGCAGCGACTCGGCCCACGCCTTGAGCTCCGGCGAGGTGGGTGCCGAGCCCGTCATCGCGAAGATGAACCGCCCGCCCAGCAGGTACTGGCGCTGTTCTTCCAACACCGCAGCCTCGACAGTCTCGCGGGCCTCTGGGCCCGCATCGCCGTCGGCCAGCCGCCGCTCGACCTGGCGCTGGAATTCGCCATACAGCGTCTCCCAGATGCGGGGGACGAAGTTCATCTCGGTGGGCCGCACCAACTCGAGGTCCTCGAGCAGGGTGGACAGGTCGCTGCGGGCGGCGAAGTACGCGGTGCCGCCGTTGCCCAGCGTGCCGTAGAGGATTCCGCGCCCCATGACGTGGCTCATCGGCATGAAGTTGAGGGTGATCGACGCGGCGCTTTCCCCGAACCAGTTCTTGCTCCCGCGCCGCCACATCTTGCCGACGTTGCTCTGCGGGTACATCGCGCCCTTGGGCGCGCCGGTGCTGCCGGAGGTGTAGATCAGCAGGGCCAGCGAGTCCTCGTCGCTCGCCGGCAGCTCGACGGCCGGCAGGTCCTTGCCGCGCCGCAGCACGTCGGCGAGAGCCTCGACCGCGACGCCGGAGTCGGCCAACCGCGCGGCGGCGGCCTCCACGGCCTCGCGCTGGTCGTCGACCTGGGGCTGGTAGTCGAACACGACGAGCTTGCCGGGCACGTGGTCGCCGGCCAGGATCAGCTCCACCGCGTCGGGCAGCTGGTTGACGCTCGAGGCGATCAGGCTGGGCTCGGTCTCGGCGACGATCGGCTGCAACGAGGAGATCGCCGCGCTGGTCTGCAGCGGCACCGACACGGCCCCGATGGTGCCCAGCGCGATGTCGATGGTGGCGTAGTCAACGCTGTTGAAGCCGAGCACGCAGACGCGGTCGCCGGGGCGCACCGCGTCGCCGGCCCAGGCACGGCCGAGGGCCGAAACCCGTTCGCCGAGTTCGCCATACGTGATGGTCTCGAAACGGGGGAGCAGCTCGGCCGTCGTCCGCCCGGTCTTGGCGTCGGTGACGAACTCCACGACGCGCTGCGCCAGGGCAGGCCGGTCGGCGTAGCCGTCGAGCACGGTCCGGATGATCTGCGGCAGCCGCAGCCCGGGCGCTTCGGTGGCGGCGGTGATCGCCGGGTCCGGTCGGGCGGCGGCGAACTGGGGGTCGTTGGCGATGAGTTCCTCGATGCGACGGTCGAGGCGTTCGTCATGAATGGCAGTCGACATAAACAGATCCCTTGCGAATGAAAGATAGCGAGTCAATAAGCGCGTCGGCGCTGACACATAGAACGTTAGCTAAAGTAACGGTATTCCACCATGATACGGCCTATGGCGTGGTTGTGAGATTGCCCACGGGGGCGGGGCCTTACAGGTCGCGCAACAACCCGCTCAGGATGTCGATTCCCTCGGCCAGCAGCTCGTCGCCGATGGTCAGCGGCGGCAGCAGCCGGATGATGTTGCCGAACATGCCGCAGGTCAGGACGATGACGCCGGCGGCCTGGGCGGCGACGGTCAGCTTTTGGGTCAGTTCCTTGTCGGGCTCGGCGGTCCCCGACTTCACCAACTCGATCGCGATCATCGCGCCGCGGCCGCGGACGTCGCCGATCCGGTCGTCGCCGGCCTGCAGCCGCAGCAGCGGTTCGGTGATGAGCCGCTCCAGCTGCTGGGCCCGCTCGACCAGCCCGTCGCTCTCGATCGTCTCGATCGTGGCCAACGCCGCCGCGCAGGCCAGGGGGTTGCCGCCGAAGGTGCCGCCGAGGCCGCCGACGTGCGGCGCGTCCATGATGTTGGCCCGGCCGGTGACCGCCGACAGGGGAAGCCCGTCGGCGATCGCCTTGGCGGTGCAGATCAGGTCGGGCTCGATACCCTCGTGTTCGCAGGCGAACATGGCGCCCGAGCGCGCGAAACCGGTCTGCACCTCGTCGGCGATGAACACCACGTCGTTCCTGCGGCACCACTCCAGCAGGGTGGGCAGGAATCCCTCGGCCGGCACGATGAACCCGCCTTCGCCCTGGATCGGCTCGATCAGGAGGGCGGCCAGGTTGTCGGCGCCGATCTGGCTGTCGATGACCCGGATGGCCCGCGCGGCGGCCTTCTCGCCGTCGGTGGCCAGCTCCTTGTCGATCAGGCCGTCTCGATAGGGGTAGGACAGCGGCGCCCGGTAGACCTCCGGCGCGAACGGGCCGAAGCCGGCCTTGTAGGGCATGGACTTCGCGGTCAGCGCCATCGTCAGGTTGGTGCGGCCGTGGTAGGCGTGGTTGAACGCGACCACCGCGGACTTGCGCGTGTAGGCGCGCGCGACCTTGACGGCGTTCTCGACGGCCTCGGCGCCGGAATTGAACAGCACCGAGCGCTTCTCGCCGGAGCCCGGGGTGATCCGGTTGAGCGTCTCGGCCACCGCGACGTACGACTCGTACGGCGTCACCATGAAGCAGGTGTGGGTGAACTCGGCGACCTGCGCGCGCACCGCGTCGACCACCCGGGGCGCCGAGTTGCCGATGGTCGTCACCGCGATGCCGGAGCCGAGGTCGATGAGCCGGTTGCCGTCGACGTCCTCGATGATGCCGCCGCCGGCGCGAGCCACGAAGACCGGGACGGAGACGTTGACCGCGTGCGACACCGCCGCCGCCCGGCGCTTGCTCAGTTCCAGCGAGAGCGGGCCGGGGATCTCGGTGACCAGTTGGCGAGTCTGCTCGAGGCCGGCCACCACGTACTCCCTCCCGCGGCGCGCGTGTCACGCCACGTTGAAAGCCTATCGAGCTTGCCTCCGGCGGGCATCGGTCGCACCGCGGCGGCCGGTGACGGGCCGCGGCCTGCCAGACTGAACGGGCACACTGGACCGTGATGAGGTGCGCGGCGTCCGCGTCGCACCGGCACCCACCCCCGAAATCCGAAGAAAGAAAGACACAGGCGCGCCCATGGAGAGTTTGATCCTGTTCCTGCCGTTCCTGCTCATCATGGGCGGGTTCATGTATTTCGCGTCGCGGCGCCAGAAGCGCGCGATGCAGGCCACCATCGACCTGCACGAGTCGTTGAGCCCGGGCGACCGGGTGCACACCACGTCGGGCCTGCAGGCCACCGTCGTCGCGATCACCGACGACACCGTCGACCTCGAGATCTCCCCCGGCGTGGTGACCACCTGGATGAAGCTGGCGATCCGCGACCGCATCCTGCCCGACGACGACGAGGATCTGGTCGACGGGGACGAGCCCGCCGACGAGGGCTCGGTCGCCAAGGATTCCTGACGCCTAATACTTCGGGGGAGGGCGGCTTGCGCGACGGGCTCCTCGGGGCCACGTAGGCTTTTCTAGGCTCTGTCCGGGGTAAGTAACCGATTCTCGAGGAGATAGAAGGAACGTGGCATCGTCTTCGGCGCCGGTGCACCCTGCCCGCTACCTGTCGGTCTTCTTGGTGTTGCTCATCGGCGTCTACCTGCTGGTGTTCCTCACCGGCGACAAGCGCGCCGCCCCCAAGCTCGGGATCGACCTGCAGGGCGGCACCCGCGTCACGCTGACCGCGCGCACCCCGGACGGCTCGCGCCCCAGCCGCGAGGCGCTGGCGCAGGCGCAGCAGATCATCGGCGCCCGCGTCAACGGGCTCGGCGTGTCCGGCTCGGAGGTCGTCGTCGACGGCGACAACCTGATCATCACGGTCCCCGGCAACGACGGCAACGAGGCCCGCAACCTGGGCCAGACGGCCCGGCTGTACATCCGTCCGGTGCTCAACTCGATGCCGGCCCAAAGCGCCGAGCCCAAGCCCCCGGCGCACCAGCCTGCGCCCGGCCAGCCCGCCCCGGGGCAGCCCGCGCCCGCAGAACCCGCGCCCGCAGAACCCGGGCCCAGCGGCCAACCCGCGCCGGGCCAGCCGGCCCCGCCCCCGGCCGGACAGCCCGCGCCGGGAACCAAGCCGGGCGCCCAGCCCCGCCCCTACCCGCAGGACCCGCCGCCGGCGCCCAGCCCCGCGCCTCCCGCTCCGGCTCCCGGGGGCCCGGCGCCCGCGCCCGCCCCGGCCACCCCGGCCCCGGGGGCGCCGCCGGCCGAGCAGCCCGCGTCGCCGGATCCGCGCAAGGACCTCGCCGAGCGCATCGCCGACGAGAAGAAGTGGCGGCAGAGCACCCGGCAGGGCATCCAGTTCCTGGCCCTGCAGTTCCAGGCGACGCGCTGCGACAAAGAAGACATCCTGGCCGGCAACGACGACCCCACCCAGCCGCTGATCACCTGCTCGACCGACCACAAGGTGGCCTATCTGCTCGGTCCGTCCATCATCAGCGGTGACCAGATCCAGGACGCCACCTCGAGCCAGAACCAGCGTGGCATCGGCTACGTCGTCGACCTTCAGTTCAAGTCCGCGGCGGCCAACACCTGGGCGGACTTCACCGCCGCCCATATCGGCACCCAGACCGCGTTCACGCTGGACTCGCAGGTCGTCAGCGCCCCGATGATCCAAGAAGCCATCCCCGGCGGCCGCACCCAGATCAGCGGCGGCGACCCGCCGTTCACCGCGGCGACCGCCAAGCAGCTGGCCAACGTCCTGAAATACGGTTCGTTGCCGCTGTCGTTCGAATCTTCCGAGGCCCAAACCGTCTCGGCGACACTGGGTTTGACGTCGCTGCGCGCGGGGTTGATCGCCGGCGCGATCGGCTTGGTCCTGGTGCTGCTGTATTCGCTGCTCTACTACCGGGTGCTGGGACTGCTCACGGCGCTGTCGCTGGCCGCTTCCGGCGCAATGGTTTTCGCGATCCTGGTGATCCTGGGTCGCCAGATCAACTACACCCTCGACCTGGCGGGCATCGCCGGTCTGATCATCGGTATCGGCACCACCGCGGACTCGTTCGTCGTCTTCTTCGAACGCATCAAAGACGAGATCCGCGAAGGGCGTTCGTTCCGGTCGGCGGTCCCGCGAGGGTGGACGCGGGCGCGCAAGACGATCGTGTCGGGCAACGCGGTCACCTTCCTGGCCGCCGCGGTGCTCTACGCGCTGGCGATCGGCCAGGTGAAGGGCTTCGCATTCACGTTGGGCCTCACCACGATCCTGGACCTGGTGGTGGTGTTCCTGGTGACGTGGCCGCTGGTCTACCTGGCCTCCAAGTCACCGACGTTGGCGAAGCCCGCATATAACGGCCTGGGCGCAATCCAGCAGGTCGCCCGCGAACGCCGGGGTTCGTCGCAGGTCACGACGGGACGGGGATGACGTGATGGCCTCCAATGACGCGACCGAGATCACCGAAACCTCGGCAGGCACAACGGAATTGACCGCCAGCGCCGCCGGCACCGCCGGGGCGCCGCACCACAGCTTCCTGTCGCGCCTCTACACCGGCACCGGCGCGTTCGAGGTGGTCGGACGGCGGCGGCTGTGGTTCGGCATCAGCGGCGCGATCGTCGCGGTCGCGCTGCTGTCCATCGTGTTGCGGGGCTTCAGCTTCGGCATCGACTTCAACGGCGGTACCACGGTGTCGATGCCCGCCAACGGGACGCACGGCACGGTGCACACCTCCCAGGTCCAGGACGTGTTCCGCAAGACCCTCGGCAACGATGCGGAATCGGTGGTCGTCGTCGGCAACGGCGCGGCGGCGACCGTGCAGATTCGCTCCGAGACGCTGTCCAACGACCAGACGACCAAGCTGCGCAACGCGTTGTTCGACGCGTTCGGGCCCAAGGGACCCGACGGCAAGCCCAGCAAGCAGGCCATCAGCGACTCGGCGGTCTCCGAGACCTGGGGCGACCAGATCACCATGAAGGCGCTGTTCGCGCTGGTGGTGTTCCTGGCGCTGGTCGGCGTGTACATCACGGTCCGCTACGAGCGGTACATGACGCTGGCCGCGATCGCGGCGATGTTCTTCGACCTGGCCGTGACGGCCGGCGTGTACTCGCTGGTGGGTTTCGAGGTCACCCCGGCCACCGTCATCGGCCTGCTGACGATCCTCGGTTTCTCCCTCTACGACACCGTCATCGTGTTCGACAAGGTCGAGGAGAACACCCACGGCTTCCAGCACAAACCCAAGCGCACCTTCGCCGAAGAGGCCAACCTGGCGATCAACCAGACGTTCATGCGGTCCATCAACACCAGCCTGATCGGCGTGCTGCCGGTGCTGGCGCTGATGGTGGTGGCGGTGTGGCTGCTGGGTGTCGGCACCCTGAAGGACCTGGCGCTGGTGCAGTTGATCGGCATCATCGTCGGCACCTACTCCTCGATCTTCTTCGCCACGCCGCTGCTGGTCAGCATGCGGGAACGCACCGAGTTGGTGCGCACCCACACCCGCCGCGTCCTGCGGCGGCGCGCCGGCGGTGCGCGCGCGGGTGCCGAGAACGCGCCGGACGCCGACGACGTCGCCGACGTCCCCGACGAGGATGCCAAGGCCGACGCCGCCGAATCGGCGTCGAGGCCGTCGGGGCCGTCCAAGCCCGCGCCGAGCAAGCCTGCGCCGGGGGCCCGTCCCGTGCGGCCGACCGGGACTCGTCGTCCCACCGGCAAGCGGAACGTCGGCCGGCGGTAGACGCGATGGCCACCAGGTACCGGGGAACTGGGGCCGATGGCGCGCTAACCGGCCGGCACAACATCGCGCTGTGGATCAGCGCCGGGCTGGCGGTGGCGCTGGTCGCGGGTTTCGTGGTGACCGCGTGCGCCGGTAGCGCCGCCTCCGAGGTCGATTACGTGGTCGACGGCCCGCTGGGCACCTACAACACCAACACCGTCGCCGGCGCCGCCTCGGCCGGCGCGCAGGCCTTCGCCCGCACGCTCACCGGGTTCAGCTACCACGGGCCGGGCGGGCAGATCGTCGCCGACCGCGACTTCGGCACCGTTTCGGTGGTCGGCGGCACGCCGCTGGTGCTGGACTACCAGATCGCCGACAACGCCGTCTACTCCGACGGCAAGCCGTTGACCTGCGACGACATCGTGCTCGCGTGGGCGGCCCAGTCCGGCCGCTTCCCGGAATTCGATGCGGCCACTCAGGGCGGCTATATCGACATCGCCAACGTCGAGTGCATCCCCGGGCAGAAGAAGGCGCGGGTGTCGTTCGTCCCGGACCGGGGCGTCGTCGACTACAACCAGCTGTTCACCGCGACCTCGTTGATGCCCTCGCACGTCATCGCCGACCAGCTCAACGTCGACGTGACCGCGGCGCTGCTCAGCCACAACGCGCCGCTGGTGCAGCAGATCGCGAAGCTGTGGAACACGATCTGGGACCTCAAACCCGGTGTCGACCTCAAGCGCTTTCCGTCGTCGGGGCCCTACAAGATCGGGTCCGTCCTGGAGGGCGGGGCGGTGGTGCTCGTCGCCAACGACCGGTGGTGGGGGCCGCGGGCCATCACCAAGCGGATCACGGTGTGGCCGCAGGGGCCCGACATCCAGGACCGGGTCAACAACCGCACCGTCGACGTGGTCGACGTCGCCGCGGGCTCGTCGGGAACGCTGGCCACGCCCGACAACTACGAGCGCTCGGATGCCCCGTCCGACGGCATCGAGCAGCTGTTCTTCGCCCCGCAGGGGCCGCTGGCGGCGCCCAAGGCGCGCCGGGCCGTCGCGCTGTGTACGCCGCGCGACGCGCTGGCCCACGACGCGGGGACGCCGATCGCCAATTCACGCCTCAACCCGGCCGGCGACGACGCCGTCACCGCGGCCGACGGGGCCGCCGAGGCCGGCCCGTTCGGCAAGGCGGATCCGGTCGCCGCGCGCAACGCGCTGGGCGGTGCGCCGCTGGCGGTGCGGATCGGCTACCAGGGGCCCAACGCGCGGCTCGCGGTCAACGTGGGCGTCATCACCAAATCGTGCGCCGCGGCCGGGATCACGGTCACCGGCGTCACGCTGGACAGCTCGGGCCCGCGGGCGTTGCGGGACGGGAAGATCGACGCGTTGCTGGCCAGCACGGGCGGCGCGACCGGCAGCGGTTCGACGGGGTCCTCGGCGCTGGATGCGTACGCCCTGCACACCGGCAACGGCAACAACCTGTCCGGATACAGCAATCCCCAGGTCGACAGCGCGATCGGGGCGCTGGCGGTGTCCGCCGACGCCGCCGAGCGCGTCAGGCTGCTGGCCGAAACCGCGCCGATCCTGTGGGGCGACATGCCCACCCTTCCGCTGTACCGGCAGCAGCGCACGTTGCTGATGTCCAAGAAGATGTACGCCGTGAGCAACAACCCGACCCGGTGGGGCGTGGGCTGGAACATGGACCGATGGGCCCTGGTGCAGTGAGGTTGCCGTGACGGACGTCGGCGGGCGGACGCCCGTGGCGGAGCTCATCGCGTCGCTGACGCGCAAGGTGGCCGATTTCCCCAAGCCCGGGATCCAGTTCAAGGACCTCACCCCGGTGTTCGCCGACGCGACGGCGATGACGGCGATCACCGGAGCGGTGGCCGAGCTCGCGTCCGGCGCCGATCTGGTGGCCGGCATCGAGGCCCGGGGGTTTTTGGTGGCCGCGGCCGTCGCCGACCGGCTGGGCACGGGCGTGTTGGCCATCCGCAAGGCCGGGAAGTTGCCGCCGCCGGTGCACGCCGAGCGGTACGACCTGGAATACGGCACCGCCACGCTGGAGATCCCCGGCGAGGGCATTGACCTGCGCGGACGCAACATCGTGATCGTCGACGACGTGCTGGCCACCGGCGGCACCCTGGCGGCGTCGGCCCGGCTGCTCGAGCGGGCCGGGGCGAACGTGGTGGCGGCGGCGGTGCTGTTCGAACTCGGTGGGCTGGGCGGCCGGGACGCGGTCGCGCCGCTGCCGGTGCACAGCCTGATGTGCGAGTAGCGCTCTCGCCTCCGGCGGCGGTGCGCGCCGCGACGGGGGTACCTCCCAGCCGCGGAGCGGCGAGGGGGACGGCGCGAGAAGGAGCCGGGTCATCGGATCGAGAGGACGTATCCTCGAATTCGGAGGTGACCACACGTGGCGGATGACAACAGCGCGTCGCAGGCGCTCGACGCGCCCACCAAAGTCACGGAGCCGCCGGCCATCACGCAGCCCATGGAGGCGCCGGAGCCGCCGACCGAGTCCCTGAAGACGTCCAGCAGCGCGTCGCGGCGGGTCCGGGCGCGGCTGGCCCGGCGGATGACCGCGCAGCGCAGCACGCTCAACCCGGTGCTCGAACCGCTGGTGGCGGTGCACCGGGAGATCTACCCGAAGGCGAACGTGTCGATGCTGCAGCGCGCCTTCGAGGTCGCCGACCAGCGCCACGCCACCCAGTTGCGCCACTCGGGCGACCCGTACATCACCCACCCGCTGGCCGTCGCCACCATCCTGGCCGAATTGGGCATGGACACCACGACTTTGGTGGCCGCGCTGCTGCACGACACCGTCGAGGACACCGGCTACACCCTGGACGCCTTGAGCGAGGAATTCGGCGAAGAGGTCGGCCATCTCGTCGACGGTGTGACCAAGCTGGATCGGGTGGTGCTGGGCAGCGCCGCCGAGGGCGAGACGATCCGCAAGATGATCACCGCGATGGCGCGCGATCCCCGCGTGCTGGTGATCAAGGTGGCCGACCGGCTGCACAACATGCGCACCATGCGGTTCCTGCCGCCGGAGAAGCAGGCCCGCAAGGCCCGCGAGACGCTGGAAGTCATTGCGCCCCTTGCGCATCGGCTGGGTATGGCCAGCGTCAAGTGGGAGTTGGAAGACCTGTCGTTCGCGATCCTGCATCCCAAGAAGTACGAGGAGATCGTCCGGCTGGTCGCCGGGCGCGCGCCGTCGCGCGACACCTACCTGGCCAAGGTCCGCGCCGAGATCGTCAGCACGCTGGGCGCCTCGAAGATCAAGGCGACGGTGGAGGGCCGGCCCAAGCACTACTGGTCGATCTACCAGAAGATGATCGTCAAGGGCCGCGACTTCGACGACATCCACGACCTGGTCGGCATCCGCATCCTGTGCGACGAGATCCGGGACTGCTATGCCGCTGTGGGCGTGGTGCATTCGCTGTGGCAGCCGATGGCCGGCCGGTTCAAGGACTACATCGCCCAGCCCCGCTACGGCGTGTACCAGTCACTGCACACCACGGTCGTCGGCCCCGAGGGCAAGCCGCTGGAGGTGCAGATACGGACCCGCGACATGCACCGCACCGCCGAATACGGCATCGCCGCGCACTGGCGCTACAAGGAGGCCAAGGGGCGCAACGGCGTTCCGCATCCGCACGCCGCCGCCGAGATCGACGACATGGCGTGGATGCGCCAGCTGCTCGACTGGCAACGGGAGGCCGCCGACCCCGGCGAATTCCTCGAATCGTTGCGGTATGACCTTGCGGTACAAGAGATCTTCGTCTTCACCCCCAAGGGCGACGTCATCACCCTGCCGACCGGCTCCACGCCGGTGGACTTCGCCTACGCCGTGCACACCGAGGTCGGCCACCGCTGCATCGGCGCCCGGGTCAACGGACGGCTGGTGGCGCTGGAACGCAAGCTGGAAAACGGGGAAGTCGTCGAGGTTTTCACCTCGAAGGCGGCCAACGCCGGGCCGTCGCGGGACTGGCAGCAGTTCGTGGTGTCACCGCGCGCCAAGGCCAAGATCCGGCAGTGGTTCGCCAAGGAGCGCCGCGAGGAGGCACTGGAGGCCGGTAAGGACGCGATGGCACGCGAGGTGCGTCGCGGGGGACTTCCGTTGCAGCGCTTGGTCAATGGCGAGACCCTGTCGGCGGTGGCCCGCGAGCTGCACTACCTCGACGTGTCCGCCCTCTACACGGCGATCGGTGAGGGGCACGTGTCGGCCCGGCACGTCGTGCAGCGGCTGCTGGCCGAACTCGGCGGCATCGACCAGGCCGAAGAAGACCTCGCCGAACGGTCCACCCCGACGACCATGCTGCGGCGCCCGCGCAGCAGCGACGACGTCGGGGTCTCGGTCCCGGGTGCCCCGGGCGTGCTGACCAAGCTGGCGAAGTGCTGCACGCCGGTGCCCGGCGACCAGATCATGGGGTTCGTCACCCGCGGCGGCGGGGTCAGCGTGCACCGCACCGACTGCACCAACGCCGCCTCGCTGCAGCAGCAGTCCGAGCGCATCATCGAGGTGCACTGGGCGCCGTCGCCGTCGTCGGTGTTCCTGGTGGCCATTCAGGTCGAGGCGCTCGACCGGCACCGGCTGCTGTCGGACGTCACGCGCGTGCTGGCCGATGAGAAGGTCAACATCCTGTCCGCGTCTGTGACCACGTCCGGTGATCGAGTTGCCATCAGCCGGTTCACCTTTGAGATGGGTGACCCCAAGCACCTCGGCCACCTGCTGAACGTGGTGCGCAACGTCGAGGGCGTGTACGACGTCTACCGGGTGACGTCGGCGGCCTGAGCCCCGCTCGGACTCAGTCGAGCAGCACCGAGGTGATGGTGACCTCGGTCGCGGGTGCCCCGTCCTCGCCGCCGCCGGCGACGCCGGCCTTGGCGATCTTGTCCAGGGTGGCGAGCCCGTCGGGCTGGATGGTGCCGAACACGGTGTATTGCGGCGGCAGCTGGGAGTCCTTGTAGACCATGAAGAATTGGCTGCCGTTGGTGCCGGGCCCGGCGTTGGCCATGGCCAGGGTGCCGCGCGGGTAGAGGACGGGCTCCTGCGCCTTGGGGTCGTTCGGCGGGTACTGGTCGGTGGGGTATTCGTTGGCGAATTGGTAGCCCGGGCCGCCCGTGCCTTCGCCCTTGGGGTCGCCGCACTGCAAGACGCCCAGCCCCGGTGAGGTGGTCAGCCGGTGGCATTTGGTGTTGTCGAAGTATTTCTGCCCGACCAGGCTCGCGAAACTGTTGACGGTGCAAGGCGATTCGTTGTTGGCCAGCATCAGGCCGATGTGGCCCTGGTTGGTCACCATGCTGACGCTCACCTGCGCCGGATCGGTCGGCACCTTGCCGGTGCGCGGCGGCTTGACCTGCTTGGCCGCGGGCTCCGGCGTTGCCGGGTATTGACAATTGGCGCCGACCTCGGCCGACGGCTTGAACGCCGGCAACGGCGGGGCGGACGGCGCGGGCCCGGCGGGCGTCGTGCTCTCCGGCGAGCTGCTGCTGGTCGTCGTCGCCGCGGTGTTGCTCTTGTGTTCGTGCTTGGTGTTGACGATCGTCAGGACCACCGCCACGACCACGGCCACGGCCACGATCGAGCCGGCCGCGATCAACACGATCCGGCGCGTCTTGGCTTGCTTCGCGCGCCGCTCCAGCTGGCGTTCGAGCTTGCGCTTGGCGTTGGCACGTCGTTGTTCGTTGGTCGGCACGGCCGCTATGCCTCCATGATTGGATCGGAGCCCCATAAACCCGTGAGGTGGCCAGCTCAGGCTAATGTGGGCGCCGCGACTCGTGTCAAGTGGGCCCCATGGGAAAATGGGATCCGTGTTGATCACCGGATTTCCCGCCGGCATGTTGCAGTGCAACTGCTACGTGCTGGCTGAGCGGCCGGGAACGGACGCCGTCATCGTGGATCCGGGTCAGCGGGCGATGGCCCCGCTGCGGCGCATCCTGGACGAGAACCGGCTGACGCCGGCGGCGGTGCTGCTGACCCATGGGCACATCGACCACATGTGGTCGGCGCAGAAGGTTTCCGACACCTACGGGTGCCCGACCTACATCCATCCCGAGGACAGGTTCATGCTCAAAGACCCGATCTACGGCCTGGGCCCACGGCTGGCGCAGCTGGTGGCGGGCGCCTTCTGGCGGGAGCCCAAGCAGGTCGTCGAGCTCGACCGCGACGGCGACAAGCTCGACCTGGGCAGCGTGACGGTCAACGTCGACCACACCCCCGGGCACACGCGCGGATCGGTGGTGTTCCGGGTGACCGGGGACAAGGACTTGGTGTTCACCGGCGACACGCTGTTCGAGCGGTCGGTCGGGCGCACCGATCTGTTCGGCGGCAGCGGGCGCGACCTGCTGACCTCGATCGTCGACAAACTCCTGGTGCTCGACGACGCGACGGTGGTGCTGCCGGGGCACGGCAACGCCACCACCATCGGCGCCGAGCGGCGCCTCAACCCCTTCCTCGAAGGCCTGTAACCGGTGGCGGAATTTTCTGCGCCCAAGGGCGTGCCCGACTACGTCCCGCCGGACTCGGCCCAGTTCGTCGCGGTGCGCGACGGACTGCTCGGGGCCGCCCGCCGCGCCGGTTACGGCGATATCGAGCTGCCCATCTTCGAGGACACCGCGCTGTTCGCGCGCGGCGTGGGCGAGTCCACCGACGTGGTGTCCAAGGAGATGTACACGTTCGCCGACCGCGGCGATCGTTCGGTGACGCTGCGGCCCGAGGGGACCGCCGGCGTGGTCCGCGCCGTCATCGAACACGGATTGGACCGCGGCGCGTTGCCCGTCAAACTTTGTTACGCGGGACCGTTTTTCCGCTACGAACGCCCGCAGGCCGGCCGCTATCGCCAGCTGCAACAGGTCGGCGTGGAGGCGATCGGCGTCGACGACCCAGCCCTGGACGCCGAGGTCATCGCCGTGGCCGACGCGGGTTTTCGCTCCCTGGGGCTCGACGGCTTCCGGCTGGAGATCACCTCGCTCGGCGACGACAGCTGCCGACCGGCGTATCGAGAACTGTTGCAGGAGTTCCTGTTTGGGCTCTCGCTTGACGACGAGACGCGCCGGCGCGCCGAGATCAACCCGCTGCGCGTCCTCGACGACAAGCGACCCGAGGTGCGGGCCATGACGGCCGATGCGCCGGTGCTGCTCGACCACCTGTCCGATGCGGCCAAGCAGCACTTCGACACCGTCCTGGCGCATCTGGACGCGCTCGGGGTGCCCTACGTCATCAACCCGCGCATGGTGCGCGGGCTGGACTACTACACCAAGACCACGTTCGAGTTCGTGCACGACGGGCTGGGCGCGCAGTCGGGCATCGGCGGCGGGGGCCGCTACGACGGCCTGATGCGCGAGCTCGGCGGACAAGACCTGTCCGGCATCGGATTTGGGCTCGGCGTGGACCGCACGCTGCTGGCGCTGCGGGCCGAGGGCAAGAGCGTGGGGACGGCGGCGCGCTGCGAGGTCTTCGGGGTGCCGTTGAGCGAGCAGGCCAAGCTGCGGCTGGCGGTGCTGGCCGGTCAACTGCGGTCCGCCGGGGTGCGCGTCGACCTGGCCTACGGCGACCGCGGGCTCAAGGGCGCGATGCGCGCGGCCGACCGGTCGGGCGCCCGGGTCGCCCTGGTGCTGGGCGACCGCGATATCGAGGCCGGCACGGTCGGGGTGAAGGACCTCGGGACGGGGGAGCAGTCGGCCGTCGCTTCGGAGACCGTTGTCGCCGACGTGCTTGCGCGGCTGGGCCGGTAGCCCGTTTCGGGCCTGGTAGGCGGTTTGTCGGTTGCCTGTGGCATAGTCGAACGTATGTTCGATGAGGTGCGGCGGCGTGCGGTGATCGCGGAGCTTGATGAGCTCGTTGAGCGTTGTCATCCGTCGTCGACGCGGGAGTCGGCGGCGTTGTTGGAGCACCTCGGGGTTGTGGCGCGGGTGGAGAATCGGGCGGCGGCGGCGCAGTTGGTGGCGATCGGGGAGTTGTTTGCCTATCGGCTCTCGCGCTGTGCGGAGACCGAGGAGTGGGCGGTGGACACCGAGGCGGCGGTGGCCGCGGAGGTGGGCGCGCAGTTGCGGATCGGCCAGGGGTTGGCCGCGAGCCGGGTGCGCTATGCCCGCGCGATGCGCGAACGCCTGCCGAAAGTGGGGGCGGTGTTTGGCGCCGGGGATATCGATTATCGGATGTTTCAGACCATCGTGTTCCGCACCGATTTGATCGTCGATCCCGAGGTTCTGGGGGCGGTGGACGCGGTGTTGGCGGCCAATGTGGGCCGGTGGCCGTCGTTGAGTCAGGGCCGGTTGGCGGCCCAGGTCGACAAGGTCGTGGCCAAGGCTGATGTGGATGCGGTGCGGCGGCGCCAGGAGCGCGCGGCCGGCCGGCAGGTGTGGATGGCCGACATGGGTGATGGGCTGGCGCATCTGGAGGCCACCCTGTATGCCCCGGATGCCCATGCCCTGGATCGGCGCCTGGATGGGTTGGCGGCCACGGTGTGTGCGCACGACCCACGGACTCGCGAGCAGCGCCGCGCTGATGCATTGGGGGCGTTGGCCGCCGACGCCGATCGGCTGGGGTGTCGCTGCGGGCGCGCGGATTGTGCGGCCGGGGGGCGGGCCGCGGGCCCGGTGACTGTCCATGTGATCGGCGAACACGCGGTGCTGGAGGGTCGCGCATCCACCCCGGGTGCCGAGGTCGGCGCCGAGGGGCTCATCCCGCCGGAGGTGCTGGCCGAGCTGGCGGCCTCGGCGACACTGGTGCCGTTGACCCATCCCGGCGACGCGCCACCCGAGGCGGGGTATGTGCCCTCGCGGGCGCTGGCCGATTTTGTGCGGTGTCGGGATCTGACGTGTCGCTGGCCCGGCTGTGATCGCCCGGCCACCGCCTGCGATGTGGACCACACCATCCCGTACGCCGCCGGTGGCCCCACACACGCGTCGAACCTCAAGGCGCTGTGCCGTACGCATCATTTGGTGAAAACGTTTTGGGGCTGGCAGGAAAAGCAGCTGCCCGATGGCACGCTGATCTTCACCTCCCCGGCCGGGCACACCTATGTGACCACCCCGGGCAGCGCCCTGTTGTTTCCCAGCTTGTGCGCGGCCACCGGCGCGATCGCGGCCCCCGAAGCCGACCCGCCCCCGAACCACTGCGCCCAGCGCACCGCGATGATGCCCCAACGCCGCCGCACCCGCACCCAAGACCGCGCCACCCGCATCGCAGCAGAACGCAAACACAACCGAACGGCTCGCCTGGCTGAAAGGCCTTCGTACGCTTGGTATTCCGAATCGACTCACGCCGTGGGGGACGGGGAGCCGCCGCCCTTCTAGCGCGCCGGCGCGGGCCGGCGCGGCCCGGTCATTTCTTGCTGGGAATGACGATCACCACGATCAGGGTGAGGATGGAGAAGAACAGTCCAAGGATTCCCCATCCCAGCGGATTGCGGCCCTTCATCATGGCGATGACGCCGCAGACTATTGCGGCGATGATGCTGCCGATCGCGACGAAAATCCCTTTGATGCCACGCAGAATGAAGCCGGCGGCGACGGGGTCCGAACTCGCCAGAACCATCGAATGCAACATGTCGGTCCCTCCTGCCGCCGGGCTTACAGCAATATTCCCCGCGGATAACCGCGGCGGACGGTGCGGTCGAGAATTCCCAGGGTCGCCCGCAGCGCGCCCTCGGACAGGATCGGGAAAATCCCGGCTTCCCGCCACTTGGGGTCGATGTTCGACCAGTCGTAGAACGAGGTGACCACGGTGGCCGTGGAGTCTTCGGTCGGCGCGAGCGCATAGCCGTACACATGGCCGATCGGTGGCTGGATCTGACCGAGCACCGTCCACGCGATGAGGCGGTCCTGCTCGAACTGCTTGATCTCGACGGTGACGTCGTACTTGCCCAATTGCGGAAAGTCGTTCAACGACTCGCGATCCATGTGCACGACGAAGCGGTCACCGACGCCGCGCACCGCATCGCCGTCGGCATCCTGGAGCATCCCGGACGAATCGATCGCCACGTGGCCCTGCGGGTCGCACAGCACGGCGAATATGTCCGACGCCGGTGCGGCGATGGTGCGGGAAGTCTCGATGCGTTCGGTCATAACTCCTCGCGGCTGACGTCCGGGGCGACGATCCGCAGCTTAGCCCCGCGAAGGGCGGCAGAAGCGGGCTAATGCGGTGAGTTGACCAGATAACACTGCACGCGGCGAACGGCGTCGTCCCGGTTGACGCCCATGTTCACCAGCCTCTCAACCACTTCGGCGGCCGGCACACCCGAAATGATGTCGTGGTCGATCACATGGACGCTGGGGAACCACACGTCTGCACTCACGCCCGGCGGCGGGGGCTTCGTGTCGCCTCCGACGCATTGGGCATAACCGACGGCGCCGGTTTCCGCGCCGGCCGGCGACGCCCCCATCAGCACAACGACGGGAATGCCAACCGCCGCCGCGACATGGATCAAACGCATGCGTGCAACACCCCGCCTTCGGTTCGGTCACCCGAAAATAATCTGGTTTGCTACCACGCACAAGGCCAAGCTTCGGCGGCGCAGCGGGGCGGATGGGCCACGGCACTTGACTGTATCTCGAACTGATGTTCGAATAGCGGGATGCGGTGGGCAAGCCAGGCCGTCGCGGTCAACGGGAAACCGGTCGAGGACGGGGCGCTGCCGGGGCTGCAACGCATCGGCTTCGTCCGCAGCGTGCGCTCGCCGCAGTTCGACGGCATCACCTTTCACGAGGTGCTGTGCAAGTCCGCGCTGAACAAGGTGCCCAACGCGTCGGCCCTGCCGTTCCGCTATACGGTCAACGGCTACCGCGGCTGCTCGCACGCCTGCCGGTACTGCTTCGCCCGGCCCACCCACGAATACCTGGAGTTGGACTGCGGCAACGACTTTGACACCCAGGTCGTCGTCAAGACCAACGTGGCCGAGGTGCTGCGTCGCGAGTTGCGCAGGCCGTCGTGGCAGCGCGAGACCGTCGCCCTGGGCACCAACACCGATCCCTACCAGCGGGCCGAGGGGCGCTACGCGTTGATGCCCGGCATCATCGGCGCCCTGGCCGAATCGGGCACCCCGCTCTCGATCCTGACCAAGGGCACCCTGCTGCGCCGCGACCTGCCGCTGATCGCCGACGCCGCGGCGCAGGTCCCGGTGTCGGTCGCGGTGTCGCTGGCGGTCGGGGATGCCGAGCTGCACCGCGACGTCGAGCCCGGCACGCCCACGCCACAGGCGCGGCTCGGCCTGATCGGCGCGATCACCGCCGCCGGGCTGAACTGCCACGTGATGGTCGCGCCGGTGCTGCCGTATCTCACCGATTCCGCCGAGCATCTCGACGCGCTGCTCGGCCAGATCGCGGCGGCCGGCGCCGGCAGCGTGACGGTTTTCGGCCTGCACCTGCGCAGCTCGACCCGCGGATGGTTCATGTCGTGGCTGGCGCGCTCGCATCCCGAACTGGTCGGCCGCTATCGCGAGCTGTACCGGCGGGGCGCCTACCTGCCGCAGGGTTATCGCGACATGCTACGGGAGCGCGCCGCCCCGCTGATCGCCAAGTACCGGCTCGCCGGCGATCATCGCCCGTTCTCCCAAGCGGTTTCGGCCGAAACGCCGCAACCCGTTCAGGAGACGTTGTTTTGAGCTAGCTTTTGTCGCGGCGCGGCTTGGTCAGGGTGAATTCGTCGATCACGACCATGTCGCCCAGCGGGCCCCGCAACGCGTAATGCGTCGCCTTGATCGAGGTATTGCCGCCGGGGCGGCCCGGGTCGACGTCGAAAGCCGCGAAGCCGTAAGGGTTGTCGCGGTCGCGGAACGCCGACCACGGCGCGTCCTCGAGGACGTAGATCGGCGCCTTGCGCCGCAGCCCGGGGTCGAACCCCCCCACGCCGGTGACCACCCGGCACCGGGGTTCGGGAAAGAACATCGCGTTGCTCGGCGCCGAGGTGCCGCCGCCGCCGATGACCAGATGCACCGTGCCCCGGGTGGAGTCGATGAGATCGCTTCGGGTGTCGACGGGGATCGGCGTGCGGGTGTCGGTCCCCAGCGCGCCCCGCACGGGATGCGAGCGTTCGTAGTGGTGCTCGTGGCCGCACAACACCAGGTCCACCTGGTACTGGTCGAACAGCGGCAGCCATTCCTCCCGGATGCCCAGGTCGGCCCCGTTGGTCTTGTCGGCGGTGGAGATCGCCGTCTGGTGCATGCACACGACCACCCAGTCGATATTCGGGTCGCTCCGGGACGCGGCGAGTTCGCTTGCCAGCCAGCGCCTTTGCTCTCCGCCGGAGTAGCCGTGCACGTAGGAGTTGCCACCGTCCTGGTAGGCCACGTCGTCGTTGGCCAGGCTGATCACCCGCACCGATCCGGCGGTGAACGAGTACCACAGGCCGCGGGTCTGGGGGCTGGACCCGGAATCGGGCACCGCGAAGTAGGTCTGATAAGCGCCGTAACCGATCGGCCCGTTGCCCAATTCGTTCTCATGGTTGCCGGCCGCCGGCATCCAGGGCCGGTGGCGGGCCGAGCGGGTGTTGTTGTCGAACCAGTTCGACCAGGTCCGGATCCGGTTCTGGGCCAGGTTGGCGTAGCACAGGTCGCCGTTGACCAGGTTGAACAGCGGGCCGAGGCGCTCGATGGCCATGGTGGTGTCGGCGGCCGCCGGCGAGCCGATGTTGTCGGTCGCATAGCGGCCGTCGGGCATCTTGGCCAGAGCCGGCGTGGACTGGTCGCCGAAGCTGGTGAACCGCAAGGGCTTTCGGCCCGACGGCGCCGTTCGTACGGTGCCCTGTTCCGGTTCGGCTCCGTCGTGCACCGCGGCGTACACGTAGTCGGTGTCCGGGGTCAGGTCGGTCAGCCGGGCGTGGTTCACTCGAACTTCGGTGCCCGACTTGGCGTCCCGGTACGTGCGGGTCTCGGCGGCCACGGTGCGGCCGAAGCCGGATGTCGGTGTACCGAGCAGGACGCGCGGATTGCGGACGGCGTCGGTGGTGTGCCAGGACACCACCACCTCGGTGGCGGCGTCCCTGCCGAATTGCAGGTGCAGCCCGCCGATCGGTGGCGCGCCGTTGCGGTCGGGCTGCAGCCAGGCCGCGGGCCCGCGGGGGCCGGCGGGCTGCGACCACAGCAGCGCGGCGCCACCCACCCCGACGCCGCCGAGAACCGCGGAGGCCGCACTCGATGTGAGTAACCGGCGGCGGCTGATGCCGGCATGTTCCGAATCGTCGCTCACTCCTGCTTCATACCGCAGCCGCGCGACCTGAAGGTGAACGCCCCGCGTGGTAGAGGCCGTTTCCCGGATACGGCGGTAACGGATTCGGTAGCGTTTGAGATATGACGAACGTGCGAATAGCGACCACGGGGATCGCGGCGGCGACGTTTGCCGCGGCCGCTGCGATGATTGCGACGCCCGCCACCTCCCACGCGGATCCCGCCGGCCACCAGGTGACGTACACGATCACCGCCACCGGCAACCTGACCGGCAACGTCAGGTACATGAACAGCGATCCGCCCAGCCAGGCGGCCTTCAACTCGAACTCGTCGCAGTTCCTGAACACCGTGCAGACGGCGTTCACCGCCGGGCAGCCGCTCGTCTACAACGCCACCCTGGCCGACCCCAACCAGTGGGCGTTCGTCAACGCCAGCGGTGGATGCCACTGGCCGGACTGCGACTCGTCGAACATGCCGCAGATTCAATGCCAGATCGCGGTGGACGGCCAGGTCGTGGTGACCCAGAGCGCCACCACCGGAGTCACCTGCTCGACGCGTCCCTGGTAGCCACGACGACGACCTCGGCGGGTTCGGCGCCGACGGCCCGGACCTGGTGGCCGATCGAGGCGTCGAAATAGGCGCTGTCGCCGGGCCCGAGGGTGAACGTCTGATCCCCGTAGTCGAGCTCGACGGTCCCGGCGTGCACGAACAGGAATTCCTGACCCGTGTGCTCGGGATGGGGGTCGTCGGCCGGCTTCTCGGTCGGGCGAACCACGAACGGCGACATCGACTTTCCCAGCAGCGACGAGGCCAGCACCCGGTAGCGCTCACCCTCCGCACTGGCGGCCCGTTCGACGGTGATCTTCTCGTGGGCCGCCTCCTCGGAGAACAGCCGCCCGACGTCGACGTCCAGCGCCTTGGCGACCTTGAGGGCGACCGCGATCGACGGCGTGCTGCGCCGGCGTTCGATCTTGGACAGGTAGCTCTTGGTCAGCCCGGTCTGCTGGGCGAGGGCCTCGAGAGTGAGGCCGCGTTGCTTGCGGACCGCGCGCAGCAGTGCCGTCACCGGCCGCCCCTCTCATGACACAAGGTTTCCTATAGTGATACTATCGTGTCATATCGCCGAGGGAGCCCGTTATGGCCAGCACGTTCACCGATTCGAAATCCGACTTGATGCGCCGCGCGGTCGAGCAGTTGACGGCCCTTCAATCCAAGGACGCCGCCGATGCGCCGCTGACCACGCGCCAGAAGCTCGCCCTGACGTGCCGCGTCCTGTTCGACGCCGGGCACGATTCCGGGTTGGCCGGGCAGATCACCGCCCGCGCCGAGCGGGACGGCACCTACTACACCCAGCGGCTCGGTCTGGGCTTCGACGAGATCACCGACGCCAACCTGCTTTTGGTCGACGAGGACCTCAACGTCCTTGAGGGAGACGGAATCGCCAACCCCGCCAACCGCTTTCACAGCTGGATCTATCGCGCCCGCCCCGATGTGCAATGCATCGTGCACACGCACGCGTTCCACGTGGCGGCGCTGTCGATGCTGGAAGTTCCGCTGATCGTGTCCCACATGGACACCACTCCGCTCTACGGCGACTGCGCGTTCCTGGAGAAATGGCCGGGCGTGCCGGTCGGCAACGAGGAGGGGGAGATCATCTCCGCCGCGCTGGGGGACAAGAAGGCGGTCCTGCTGGCTCACCACGGCCACGTCATCGCCGGCGCCAGCGTCGAGGAGGCGTGTTCGTTGGGCATCCTCATCGAGCGCGCCGCGAAACTGCAGCTGGCCGCGATGGCCGCCGGCACCGTCAAAGAGCTACCCGAGGAGCTGGCCCGCGAGGCCCACGACTGGACACTGTCGCCGCAGCGCAGCCGCGCCAACTTCGCCTACTACGCCCGCCGGGCCCTGGCCCGGCACCCGGACGCGCTGACCAGCTAACCCGCTATCCGCCAACCGAATCCGAGGAGCCCGCCTGTGGCGCAAACGTCCGAGCCCAAGATCCACGGCATCATCGCCTACCCGGTAACGCCGTTCTCTGGGGACGGCATCGACACGAAACGCCTTGCGGCGCTGGTCGACCGGCTGGTGTCCGCCGGCGTTCATGCGATCGCACCGCTGGGCAGCACCGGCGAACTCGCCTATCTCGACGAACCCGAATTCGACACCGTGGTCGACACCACCATCGCCACCGTCGCGGGCCGGGTGCCGGTGGTGGTCGGTGTGTCGGATGTGACCACCGCCAAGACCATTCGGCGCGCCACCTACGCGCAGCAGGCCGGGGCCGACGCCGTGATGATCCTGCCGGTGTCCTACTGGAAGCTGACCGAGCGGGAGATCTTCCAGCACTACCGCAGCATCAGCGATGCCATCTCGATCCCGATCATGGCCTACAACAACCCGGCCACCAGCGGCGTCGACATGCCGCCCGAGTTGCTGGTGCGCATGTTCGAATCCATCGACAACGTGACCATGGTCAAGGAGTCCACCGGCGACCTGACCCGCATGCAGCGCATCGCCGAACTGTCCGGCAATCGGCTGCCCTTCTACAACGGCAGCAACCCGCTGGTGCTCGACGCGCTGAAGGCCGGGGCGTCCGGATGGTGCACGGCCGCACCGTGTTTGCGGCCGCAGCCCTGCATCGACCTCTACGAGGCGGTGCGCGCGAACGACCTCGACACGGCGCAGAAGCTCTATGACGACCTCAAGCCGCTGCTCACCTTCATCGTCGCGGGCGGGCTGGCCACCACCGTCAAGGCCGGCCTGGAGCTGCTCGACTTCCCGGTCGGGGATCCGCGCGCGCCACTGTTGCCGCTCGACGAGGCCGGCCGGGGCGAACTGAAAGGCCTACTGGCTTAGCCCGATTGGGCTACTCCTCCTCACCCCGCTGCGCGGGCTGCATCGTCGTAGGGCTAGCCCGATTGCCCTACTCCTCCTCACCCCGCTGCGCGGGCTGCATCGTCGTAGGGCTAGCCCAAGTCGGGTGCGGAGAAGGTGTCGCACTGCTTCGGATCACCGGTCTGATAGCCGACGGTGAACCAATGCTGCCGCTGCTCGGCCGAGCCGTGGGTCCAGCTTTCGCGGTTGACGCGCCCGGTCGCCTGTTTCTGGATGCGGTCGTCGCCGACCGATGCGGCGGCCGATAGCGCGTCGCGAATGTCCTCGTCGGTCAACGGATTCAGGAACGGCGTGCCGTCCTTCTGGTTGACCGTCGCTGCGTAGTGCGCCCAGATGCCGGCGTAGCAGTCGGCCTGCAGCTCGGTGCGCACGCCGTTGCCGCCGGCGCCCTTGGCCCCCTGCTGGGCGCGGCCCAGGTCGCCCTGCAGCTGCTGCACGTGATGACCGTATTCGTGGGCGACGACGTATTCCTGCGCGAAAGCGCCGTTGCTGGAATGCAGCTGCTTGACGAGCACATCCTGAAAGAAGCTGGTGTCGAAGTACGCCGTCTGGTCGGCCGGGCAGTAGAACGGCCCGACGTCGGTGGTGGCCGGTCCGCAAGCGGTGCTCACCTGGTCGCTGAACAGACGCACATGGGGGCGGGTGTAACCCGGCATCAGCTGATGCCACACCGCGTCCACCGAATTGCCGGTGGCGACCACGCGGCATTGCACGTACTTGTTGGCGTCGGCGCCGGTCTTGCACTGGCTCAGGTCGAAACCGGGCGCGGAATAGCCGCCGGTGTTGGTCTGCGGCTGGTTCATCACGCGACCGGGGTCGACGCCCAAAAACAGCGCCCCGAGCAGGATGATCAGCCCGAGGCCGCCGCCCCCGACGGCCATCCCCATCCCGCCACCGCCGGACGACGATGCTGCGCTGGTGTCGATCTGCATGCCCTCGTTGAAGGTCATGACACGCTCCTAAGGTTGCCGGGTCGCAAGGGAGTCGGTGTAGCTACGCAGGTTGCGCAGGTATCGGCGCAGGGCCAGGTTCAGCAGCGGCCCGACCACGACCATCGCCAGCTTCGCCGGGCCGGCCGGCTTCTGGGCCATGGTCCACGTCAGCCGGCAGCCGCCCGGGATGGCCTCGACCCGGTAGTCCTCGGCGAAGGCCGCCACGGACTTGGTCGAGCATTCATTGAAGCGAAAAGCCATGTGCGCGAAGGGTTCCCACGCGAGGAATTCCTCGTTGCCGACGATGCCGCCGCGCATCTCCACGACGCGGGTGGTGCCGACGCCGCGGGGCTCGGGGCTGGTCCACGTGACCTTCGTGATCACCTTCGCCCAGCGCGGCCAGGATGCCGCGTCGGAGAGCACCTCGAACAGCTGCTCGGGGGTGATGGCCAGGTCGACGCTGTTGCGGAACGCAAATGGCGCCGATTCGATGAAGTTCACGTCGACGCGCTCGCAGGGGAACATGAAATTAATCTAACCGGGCCCGTCGCTCGCCGCGGCCAACAACGGCACCACGACGTCGCTGATCGGTGTGGCCAGGCCGTGGGCCCGTGCCTTGCGGATGATCACGCCGTTGCGGACGTCCCATTCCATCGGCCGGTGGTTTTCCGCGTCCGTCAGGATCGACGTGCCCATGTCCTCTGGGGCG
The DNA here is from genome assembly GCF_035918355.1 of Mycobacterium sp. 3-98. NCBI lineage: Bacteria > Bacillati > Actinomycetota > Actinomycetes > Mycobacteriales > Mycobacteriaceae > Mycobacterium > Mycobacterium sp. 3-98. The sequence continues at coordinate 2,373,820 of NZ_CP142360.1, forward strand.
TTGTGGAACAGGTCGGTCAGCTCGTCGGCGATGCCGTCGGGAAGCCGGGCGCCCTCGGCCCGCGCGACGGCCAGGCATTCGGCGAGGTAGCGGCGCGACAGCGCGGCCACGTCGTCGCGGCGAAACATCCCCGACCGCCGGCGCGACAGCGCCATGAACCCGGCCAGCGCGTTGGTGAGTAGCTTGCGCCAGCCGGCGGTGATGATGTCGGGGTCGCAGTCCACCCGGCAGCCGGCGCCGCGCAGCAGTTCGGCGACCGTCTCCGCCGAGGGCCCGCTGGGCAGCACCAGGGCCGCCTCGCCGCGCAGCCGCACCCAGCCGTCGGGCTGGGTCTCGGCCGAGTACCAGACGATGCCGGGGATGACGGGGGATCGCGGGCAGTGCGGCTGCACGTGCTCGACCTGCTCCACACCGTTTTGCAGCACGACGACGATGGTGTGGACGTCGCAGAGCCGGGCCAGCCAGCCGGCCGCCTGGTCGTTCTGGGTGGCCTTGACGGCCAGCAGCACCACGTCGACCGGGCCGGAAACCTCGTCGGGATCGGTGTGCACCGGGCCGGGGACGACGATCGGGTCGGCGCCGTCGGGCCGCAGTTCGATGCTCTCGCGCGGGGTGCGGCCGCACACTACGACCGAATGTCCGGCCCGCGACAGCAGCGCGGCAACCGTCGTACCGACGGCGCCCGGACCGACGAGTGCGATGTTTGTGGCGATACGAGCGAAACTACACCGCCCCTTAGACTGATCTGTCGTCCAACGTAAAGGGGAGTGTTTTTGTGCTGCGCAGCCACGCCGCCGGGTCGCTGAGGAGTAGCGACGCCGGGCAGCAGGTGACGCTAGCGGGCTGGGTGGCCCGCCGCCGCGACCACGGCGGCGTCATCTTCATCGACCTGCGCGACGCCTCCGGGATCACCCAGGTGGTGTTCCGCGCCGAAGACGTGCTGGCCCAGGCGCACCGGCTGCGCGCCGAGTTCTGCGTCGCCGTCTCCGGCGTGGTCGAGATCCGCCCGGAGGGCAACGCCAACCCCGAGATCGCGACCGGTGAGATCGAGGTCAACGCGACCGCGCTGACCGTGCTGGGGGAGAGCGCGCCGCTGCCCTTCCAGCTCGACGAGCCCGCCGGCGAGGAACTGCGGCTGAAGTACCGCTACCTCGATCTGCGGCGCGACGGTCCGGCGGAGGCAATTCGGTTGCGCTCCAAGGTGAATGCGGCCGCGCGTGCGGTGCTGGCGCAGCACGATTTCGTCGAGATCGAAACGCCGACGATCACCCGCTCGACCCCCGAGGGCGCGCGCGACTTTTTGGTGCCGGCCCGGCTGCACCCCGGCTCGTTCTACGCCCTGCCGCAGAGCCCCCAACTGTTCAAGCAGCTGCTGATGGTGGCCGGGATGGAGCGCTACTACCAGATCGCCCGCTGCTACCGCGACGAGGACTTCCGCGCCGACCGCCAGCCGGAGTTCACCCAGCTCGACATGGAGATGAGCTTCGTGGACGCCGAGGACATCCTCGCCATCTCCGAGGAGATCCTCTCGGCGCTGTGGGCGCTGATCGGGTACCAGATCCCGACACCCATCCCGCGAATCAGCTACGCCGAGGCGATGCGCCGGTTCGGCTCCGACAAGCCCGACATGCGATTCGGACTCGAGCTCGTCGACTGCACAGAGTTCTTCAAAGACACCACATTTCGCGTCTTCCAGGCACCCTACGTCGGTGCGGTGGTGATGCCGGGCGGCGCGTCGCAGCCCCGCCGGACGCTGGACGGCTGGCAGGAATGGGCCAAGCAGCGCGGCCACCGCGGGCTGGCCTACGTGCTGATCGCCGACGACGGCACGCTGGGCGGCCCGGTCGCCAAGAACCTGTCCGACGCCGAGCGCGACGGCCTGGCCGCGCACGTGGGGGCCGAGCCGGGGGACTGCGTCTTCTTCTCGGCGGGCCCGCCGAAGCCGTCGCGGGCCCTGCTGGGGGCGGCGCGCGGTGAGATCGCGCACCGGCTGGGCATGATCGATCCGGACGCCTGGGCGTTCGTCTGGGTGGTCGACCCGCCGCTGTTCGAACCCGCCGACGACGCGACCGCGGCCGGCGACGTGGCCGTCGGCTCCGGGGCGTGGACCGCCGTGCATCACGCGTTCACCTCGCCGAAGCCCGGGCATGAGGACGCGATCGACACCGATCCGGGCAACGTGCTCGCCGACGCCTACGACATCGTCTGCAACGGCAACGAGATCGGCGGCGGCTCGATCCGTATCCACCGCCGCGACATCCAGGAGCGGGTGTTCGCGGTGATGGGGCTCGACCACGCCGAGGCCGAGGAGAAGTTCGGATTCCTGTTGGAGGCGTTCACCTTTGGCGCGCCCCCGCACGGCGGGATCGCGTTCGGCTGGGACCGGATCAACGCCCTGCTGTCGGGGGTCGACTCCATCCGCGAGGTGATCGCGTTCCCGAAGACGGGCGGCGGCGTCGACCCGCTCACCGATGCGCCGGCGCCGATCACCGCGCAGCAGCGCAAGGAGTCCGGAATAGACGCCAAGCCCGAAAAGGTTGACCGGGCATGACCGAACACCTGCCGGACACCGACACTATTAATGCCTTCAACCGGGCCATCGTCGACGAATTCCGCGCCAACGGCGGCAAGGTCGGCGGCCAGTTCGAGGGCGCCAACCTGCTGCTGCTGCACACGACCGGCGCCAAGTCCGGCCAGCCCCGGGTGTCCCCCCTGGCGTACTTCGACATCGACGGCAAGCTCATCGTCATCGGCTCCTTCGCCGGGGCCCCGGTCAGCCCGGCCTGGGTGCACAATCTGCGGGCCAACCCGAGCGCCCGCGTCGAGGTCGGAACGGACGCGTTCGACGTGACCGCGCGCGAGCTGCCGACCGACGAGCGCGACGATCTCTTCGACAAGGTCACCGCCGCGGCGCCCGGGTTCGCCGAGTACCAGGCCAAGACCAGCAGGGTGATTCCGCTGTTCGAGTTAATCCGGACCTAGCCGGTGGGCGCTTCGCGGCCGGCGGTGCCCTCGAGGGTCCTCGCCGCCGCGCGCGCGGGCGGCAAGCGGTTGCGCGCGGTCTGGTTCAACCTGGTGCAGACGTCGGCGGCCGCGGGCGTGTCCTGGTACCTGACCCACGATGTCCTCGGTCACCCGCAACCGTTCTTCGCGCCGATCGCCGCCGCGGTGTCGTTGTCGACCAGCAACGTGCTCCGCGCGCAACGCGCCATCCAGATGATGATCGGGGTGACCCTCGGCATCGGGCTGGGCTCGGCCGTCCAGGGCCTGCTCGGGCCCGGCGCGGTGCCCATCGCGATCGCCGCGTTCATCGCGCTCGGCGCCGCGGTGTTCATCGGGGGCGGCTTCATTGGGCACGGGATGATGTTCGCGAACCAGACCATCGTGTCGGCGATCCTGGTGCTGGCCCTCTACCACGGCGGCGTCGGGCTGGAACGCATATTCGACGCGCTGATCGGCGGCGCGGTGGCCATCGTCTTCGCCGTGCTGCTGTTTCCCGCCGACCCGCTGGCACTGCTGCGCGGCGCGCGCGTCGGCGTGCTGGCGGTGCTGCACGACGTCTTGGCGCGCGCCGCCGACGTCGCCGCCGGGCGCAAAGCCGCCGCGCCCGACTGGCCGCTGACGGCCGTCGACCGGGTGCACGAACAGCTCAGCGGCCTGCTCGAGGCGCGCACCACCGCCCGCCACGTCGTCACCATCGCCCCGCGCCGATGGGGCCTGCGCGACGCCGTGCACGCCGCCGATCACCAGGCCGTGCACGTGGCCCTGCTGGCCGGCTCGGTGCTGCAGCTGGCCCGCGCCGTCGCCCCCGCCCCCGACGTCGGCCCCGAGCCCCCGGCCCCGCACGTGCACACGGTGCTGGTCGTGCTCGCCGCCGCGACCGCGCTCGCCGACCGCGACGCCGCCGGCGCCTGCGCATACACCGCGTCGGCCCGCCATCACGCGTCGCAGTTGCCGTCGGGCGCCGGCGCGAAAACCCAGGCGATCCTCGCCGACGCCGTCGGCGCCTGCATCGACGACCTGCAACGGGTCATCGACCTCCGGCCCGTGTGAGCCTCACCGCGAGTCGGCCAAGAACTCCTGCACCAACTTCCGCGGCGCCTGCGTCAGCCACGCCTCGGTGATCAGCTCCTGGAGGTCGCGCACCGAGATCTCGGCCAGGTTGACCAGCACGGCGGGGTAGCCGTCGAAATGCGGAGTGGTGAAGTAGGTTTGCGGCTCGTCGTCGATCAGCGCGAACTTGACTCCCTCGTCGGACACCCGAACGCCGAGGATGTCGCCGCGCGGCGGCTCCGGGCCGTTGCGGGCCAGGGCCTCGCGTTCCGAGGGCCGCAGCGGCCGCTCCCAGGCCAGCAATTTCTTGCCGACCCGCCAGTCGTGCGGCGACGGCTCGGAGGTGAGGGCCAGCTCGCCGACGATGCGGGCGACCTCGTCCCAGGTGGCCACTCCTCGATTGTGCTCCCGTTTCCGGCCCGTTGCCGTCATATCGGCAAACCGCCGCCGCCGGCAGTCCGTAGCGGCCCGGTGTGTGATGTGATCAGCCTGTGTCTGAAGCAGACGCCGGGTCCGCCCGCCGGCATCGAGTCACCCACCGCACCGAATACCGCTACTCCGACGTCGTGACCAGCTCGTACGGCCGCGGGTTTTTGACCCCGCGCGACTCGCTGCGGCAGCGCCGCGTCGCCCATCGGCTGATCATCGAGCCCGCCCCCGCCGACAGCTCCACCAGCACGGACACCTACGGGAACATCAGCTCCTACTTCCACGTGACCGAGCCGCACAGCGTCTTGAAGGTGGTCAGCGATTCGGTCGTCGACGTCTATCCGCCGGCGCCGGGCCTGTACGCCGCCGGGGCGGCCGTGCAGCCGTGGGAGGACGCCCGGCCGGCGGGACGGATCGGGGCGCTGGCCGCCGAGTTCACCCTGGACCTGGATCCGCCCGAGATCACCGACGAGGTCCGCGACTACGCGGCGCCCAGCTTCACGCCCGGACGCCCGCTGATCGAGGTGCTGCGCGATCTGGCGTCCCGGATCTTCACCGACTTCACCTACCGGTCGGGGTCGACGACGATTTCCACCGGCGTCGCCGAGGTTCTGGCGGCCCGGGAGGGGGTATGTCAAGACTTTGCCAGGCTGGCGATCGCCTGCCTGCGCGCCAACGGTTTGGCGGCCAGTTACGTGTCCGGCTACCTGGCCACCGACCCGCCGCCCGGAAAGGATCGGATGATCGGCATCGACGCCACGCACGCCTGGGCCGCGGTGTGGACTCCGCAGGACCCCGGCCAATTCGAGTGGCTGGGGCTCGATCCCACCAACGACCAGATGATCGACGAGCGCTACATCGTGGTGGGCCGCGGCCGCGACTACGCGGATGTCCCGCCGCTGCGCGGCATCATCTACACCGATTCCGAGCACAGCGTGATCGACGTCGCCGTCGACGTGGTGCCCTATTCAGACCCCATCGAAGGCGACTTCTCGCATGCGTGACTTCACCTGCCCCAACTGTGGCCAGCGCCTGACGTTCGAGAACTCGACGTGCCTGAATTGCGGTAGCGCGCTGGGCTTTTCGCTCGAACAGATGGCGTTGCTGGTGATCTCCGACGGCGAGGCCACCGAGCACGCCGGCGTCGTGCCCGCCAGCGAGTACCAGCTGTGCGCGAATCTTCAGGTGGCCGAATGCAATTGGCTGGTGCCGGTCAACACCCCGCGATTGTTGTGCGCGTCGTGCGCGCTGACCGCCGAGCGGCCCAACGACGCCGACGCGGTCGGCCTGGCCGAGTTCGCCCGGGCCGAGGCGGCCAAACGACGGCTGATCGCCGAGCTGCACGAGCTGAAGCTGCCGATCGTCGGGCGGGACAAGGATCCCGACTACGGGCTGGCCTTCCGGCTGCTGTCCAGCGCACACGAAAACGTGATGACCGGGCACCAGAACGGGGTCATCACAATCGATTTGGCCGAGGGTGACGACGTGCACCGCGAGCAGCTGCGGGTCGAGATGGACGAACCGTACCGGACCCTGCTGGGCCACTTCCGCCACGAGATCGGGCATTACTACTACTACCGGTTGATCGCCCCGTACCGCGACCGCCTGGAGCGGTTCAACGAGCTCTTCGGCGACCCCGACGCCGACTACCAGGCGGCGCTCGACCGCCACTACAGCGAGGGCGCGCCCAACGGCTGGCAGGACCACTTCGTGTCGTCCTACGCCACCATGCATGCGAGCGAGGACTGGGCCGAGACGTTCGCCCACTACCTGCACATCCGGGACGCGCTGGACACCTCGGCGTGGTGCGGGCTGGCGGCGGCGTCGGCCACCTTCGACCGCCCCGCGTTGGGGCCCAGCGCATTTCAGACGATCATCGACATGTGGCTGCCGTTGTCGTGGTCACTGAACATGGTGAACCGGTCGATGGGGCACGACGACCTGTACCCGTTCGTGTTGCCGGCCGCGGTGCTGGAGAAGATGAAGTTCATCCACACCGTCGTCGACGAGGCAACGTCGGAGTCCCGGGGACCCGCGTCCGTGGCGGGTTAGCCGATGTGCTTCTCGATGACGGCGGATCTGGTGGTGGGCGCCGCCCTCGTGCCCGTCGCCGTGGCGACCCTGCGCGAGGTGAAGCACTGGCGCGAAGTGCCCTTCGCCCTGCTGCCGACGGTGTTCTCGGTCCATCAGTTCATCGAGGCGGCGGTGTGGCCCAACGACGTCGTCTCCCCGGGGATGAAACACCTGGCGATGCTCGCCTACGTCTTCATCGCGCTGCCGCTGCTTCCCGCGCTGGTTCCGTGGGCGATCCTGGCGCTGGAACCGAGCGGCGCCCGGCTCCGGGTGGCGCCGTTTGCGGTGCTGGGCACCGTCGTGTCGGTCTATCTCGCCGTCGTCGTGCTCACCGACCCGGTCACGGTGACGATGGGTCCCCATGCGCTGCAGTACCAGACCGGCGTTCGGGGCGGCTACATGTGGGCGGCGCTCTATGTCATCGCCGTCATCGGGCCCGCGGTGATGTCGGGCTATCGCTCCATCGTGGTGTTCGGGATAGCGAACCTGGTGGGGCTGAGCGTGGTTGCCGTCCTCTACGTGCACGCGTTCGCGTCGCTGTGGTGCATCTACGCCGCGACGCTCTCGGTCCTGGCGCTGGTGCACATGGTGCGGCGCCGGCGGCTGCCCGACCCGCACCGCTACCACGGCGTCGCCGCGGAGCGGGAGGCATCGCCGACCGGCTAGGCGGGCATCACCCGGCGCACGTCGGGACCCCAAAGTGGTTGCATCCCACCGGGTAAGGCCAGCTGCGTGGTGGTGATGACGTCGGCCAGGTTGCGCAGCTCGGCGTGGACCGCGCCGAGCAGGTCCGCCAACTCGGCGCGCCGCCCGTCGTCGCCGACCCGTTCCAGCGCCGCGGGATGGGATCGGCGCAGCAGGGTGCCGATCTCGTCCACCAGACGTTCCGGGCGCGACGAGCCCGACGAGCCGGGCAGGTCCCCGAGATCGGTGCGCAGCCGGTCCAATTGGTACAGCAGCGATCTCGGGTTCTGCGCGTCGAACAGCATCAGCTCGACCATGGCGGAGACGCTGACCTTGCCCGCGGTGCGGCGGCGGTAGATGACCGAAGACTCGCACGCCACCAGGGTGGATTCGATGACGGTCTGTTCGGCGGCGGCCCCGCGCACCACGGTCAGCGTCGCCCGCAGCAACGCGGTCAGCCACAGGCCGCGTTCGATGCGCTTGCCGATGTCCATCATCGTCCAGCCCACGTCGCGCACCATGGACTCGGCGGCCACCCCCGACAGGGTCAGCATCCCGGCCAGCGTCTGGGCCTGCGCCCGGCTCAGCGCGGCGTCGGCCTCGGCCAGCGAGTCCGGCGGCTCGCTGTCGAGCGCCAGCGCGCGCTCCACCGCGGCCAGCACCATCCACGTGTCGTTGGACATCTGGTCGCGCACCGCGCGGGCGGCCAGCGCCAGGCCTTCCACCGACTGCACCAGGGAGCCGGGGCGGTGCGGGTCGACGGTGAGCGACCACAGCGTCGAGGGGGCGACGGCGATCATCTCGGCGTGGTCGCCGCCGCCGTCGGCCGCGGTGTCGGTTCCGGTGATGCGGCCCAGCGCGGCCATCAGCACCGGCACGCACTCGCTTTCCTCGCTGTGCTGGTGGTGCCGGTACACGTGGAACCTGTCGCGGGCGACGATGAGCAACCGCGCCATGCTTTCGGCGCGCTCGCCGTAGCGGCCGATCCAGAAGAGGTCGGACAGCACGCGCGGGGAACTGACGGCCCACGTGCCCGCGGCCGTCTTCGCCGGCGGTTCCACGCTCGGCGGGCTGACCGCCTCGGCCCGCGCCCGCTCGGTGGGCCGGATCCAGACATCCTTTGCCGCAACGGTTTTCAACGTGTAGGCGGCGTCCCCGGGCGCCAGCACGTAGCCGATGCCGCCGATCATCGGCGCGTAACCGCCCCGCTGGGCGACGGTGAACAAGCGGATGCCGACGCCCGCCGAGGACAACGCTCCGGCGTGATCGGTGGGTGCTGACGAGAACTGCGGCAGCTCCTGGCCGACCCACTGCCACGGCGCCGCCTCGACCTGGGCCGCCAACCGCGCCAGCTGCGGCGACGACAGCGCCGGTCCGACAAGGGTTTTCGCGCCGACCGTCGACCTCACCAGCAGGGACCCCAGGTTCGCCAGCAAGTGCGAACGCTCGGAGGCGATGCCGCCCCAGTAGGCCGGCGGGCTGGGCAGCAGCAGGGTCTCCGACAGCAGGTGCTCGGCCATGGCGGGCAGGAAACGCTGCAGCCCAGGGTTTTCCAGGACCCCGCTGCCCAGCGTGTTGACGACGGTCACCGTGCCGCGGTGTTGTGCCTCCACCAGACCGGCCACCCCGAGGCGCGAATCGGCGCGCAGATCCAGCGGGTCCGTGTAGTCGGCGTCAACCCGGCGCAGCACCACGTCGACGCGCTTCAGGGTGCCCAGCGAGCGCATCCACAACATGCCCTCGCGCACCACCAGGTCCGCGCTCTCGACCAGGGGGAAGCCCAGCAGGGTGGCCAGATAGGCCTGATCGAAAGCGGTTTCGGAGTAGATGCCCGGGGACAGGACCACCACCACCGGGTCCTGCGCATCGTCGGGTGCCGCGTCGATCAGCGCCAGCCGCAGCGCCTGGGCGAACGGCGTGGTCGGCCGCGGCGCGATGCGTTCGTAGAGGTCGGGAACGGCGTGCGCGACCACGCGCCGGTCGGCCAGCGCGTAGCCGGCCCCCGAGGGCGCCTGGGTCCGGTCGCCGTTGACGACGAAGGCGCCGTCGGGACGCCGGCTGACGTCACAGGCGTGCATGAAAAGCTGATGGCGCCCGGGGATCTCGATGCCGTTGGCGGCACGCACGTAGCCGGGGTGGCCGAACAGCAGCTCAGGCGGCAGGACACCGTCGGTGAGCAGGCTGCGCGGCCCGTACAGGTCGGCGAGCACGGCGTCGAGCACCCGGGACCGCTGCAGCAGCCCCGCCTCGAGCACCTCCCAGTCGGCCGCGGACAGCACGAGCGGCAGCGTGTCCAGCTGCCAGGGCCTCGGCTCCTGGCCACGGCCGCCGGGCGCCACGTCGGTGTAGGTGATGCCGTCGTTGTCGATCAGCCCGCGCACCACCGAGCGCAGCCGGTCCAGCCCCGCGCGGCCGCGCTCCGCGATCGCGTCGGCCACCTCGGCCCACGCCGGGCGCACGTTGCCGTCGGGGTCGACGAATTCGTCGTAGCCGCTCGCCGGGCCGCGCCGCAGATCGAAGAGCGCTTGCTGAGCGCGGGCGGCCCGGTAGGCGGCCAGCAACCGGTCCGCGTCGTAGCGGCCGCCGGCCGGGGCCGCACCGGTGCCGAATGTCATGTCCGCAAACGCCATTACTGCTGCACGGTACGCACGCGGCGCAAGCCTCCGATGCCCGGCGCGCCGAATTCGCGCCGAGTGTTACGCCGGCGCCGGACCCGGCGGAGGCCCGGGCTGGTAACCCGCCTGCTGCGGCGCGACCACCTGCCCGCCGGAGAACTTGCGGTAGGCGTAGATCCCGATCAGGGAGGCGACCGGGGCCGCCACCAACAGCCCGACCCCGCACGCGAGCGCGCCCACCACGAACAGCGCCACCTCGACCAGCCACACCAGCAGCGCGTTGCCGAAGTTTGCGGTGACGGTGGAGAAGCTGGAGGTCAGCGCCTTGATGGGCTGCTCCGACCGATCGATGGCGAACGGGATCGTGAACTGGGCGAAAATGCCCAGGATCAGGCCCGGCAAGAAGCACAGCGCCGAGGCGATCGAGGTGAGGATGCCGACCAGCAGCGCGGCCAGGAACACCATGCCGAAGTTGCGCGGCTTGAAGAACGAACCGACGGTCACCGGGCGCCCGTCGGCCAGATCCAGGCAGCCGGACAGGAAGGCGGCTTGGGCGAACGCGCCCACCAGGTAGGCGACGAGGTAGCCGAGGATGAGCAGCGTCATCCCGCCGCCGTTGAGGTTCGCCGTGAAGGTGAAGTAGTCGTCGTCGGAGCCGGTCGTCGTCGTGCCCACGCTTTGGCTCAGGCCGACCAGGGCCGAGGCGACGCCGATCAGGATCCCGTACACCAAGGCCGGAACGATCAGTGCCACAGGGTTTTTGGAGAAGGCGTTCCAGGCCCAGCCGAACGCGTCACCGATGCTGAAGGCCGGCGCGGGTGGGCCGCCGTACCCGGGCGGCGGGGCGCCGTACCCGGGCGGGGGCCGTAGCCGGGCGGCGGCCCGTAACCCGGGGGAGGCGCGCCATATCCGGGGGGCGGGCCGTAACCCGGGGGCGGCGGGGGAGGCGTGCCGTAACCGGGCGGTGGCGGGTAGCCGGGGGGATCCTGGCCCCCGCCCTGAGGGTCCGGCGGGCCTGGATATTCGGGGGGTTGGCTCATGTCCGTCCTTGCTGTCCTGGGAGGAACGCGCGCTGAACTTGGCAAACCGGAACTTAGCAAAGATGCGGCCGGTGCGCGCGGATCGCCGGGGCCGCAGCGGACGTCCGTCCCTCGTGGTATGCCTGAATCCGTGTCCGACGGTCTGTTTGACCTGCCCGGCGCGCCGCTGCCAGACGATCACGGCTTGGGCGCGTCGAGCGGCTCACCGCTGGCCGTCCGCATGCGCCCGGCGTCGCTGGACGAGGTGGTCGGGCAGGACCACCTGCTGGCGCCCGGCTCGCCCCTGCGCCGCCTCGTCGAGGGCTCCGGCGTGGCGTCGGCCATCCTGTACGGGCCGCCGGGCAGCGGCAAGACCACGCTGGCCGCGCTGATCTCACAGGCGACCGGGCGCCGGTTCGAGGCGCTGTCGGCGTTGTCGGCCGGTGTGAAAGACGTTCGGGCGGTGATAGAAAAGGCCCGAACCGCGCTCCTCCATGGCGAGCAGACGGTGCTGTTCATCGACGAGGTGCACCGGTTCTCCAAGACCCAGCAGGACGCGCTGCTGTCGGCCGTGGAGAACCGGGTGGTGCTGCTGGTGGCGGCGACCACGGAGAACCCGTCCTTCTCGGTGGTGGCGCCGCTGCTGTCCCGCTCGCTGATCCTGCAGTTGCGGGCGCTGAGCGCCGACGACATCCGCACCGTCGTGCAGCGCGCGATCGACGACCCACGCGGCCTGGGCGGGCAGGTCGCGGTCGCGCCCGACGCCGTCGACCTCCTGGTGCGGCTGGCCGCCGGTGACGCCCGCCGCGCGCTGACGGCGCTGGAGGTCGCCGCCGAGGCGGTGCCGCCCGACGGCGAGCTGACCGTCACCGCCATCGAGCAGTCCCTCGACGAAGCCGCCGTGCGTTACGACCGCGACGGCGACCAGCACTACGACGTCATCAGCGCGTTCATCAAGTCGGTGCGCGGCTCGGACGTCGACGCCGCGCTGCACTACCTGGCCCGCATGCTCGTCGCCGGGGAGGACCCTCGGTTCGTCGCGCGCCGGCTGATGATCCTGGCCAGCGAGGACATCGGCATGGCCGACCCGACCGCGCTGCAGGTCGCGGTCGCGGCCGCGCAGACGGTCGCGCTGATCGGCATGCCCGAGGCGCAACTCACCTTGGCGCACTGCACGATTCACCTGGCCACCGCGCCGAAATCCAACGCCGTCACCACCGCGCTGGGCGCGGCGATGGCCGACATCAGGGCCGGCAAGGCCGGCCGCGTGCCGCCCCACCTGCGCGACGGACACTATTCGGGGGCTGAGGCCTTGGGCCATGCGCAGGGCTACAAATACTCCCACGACCAGCCGGATGGTGTTGCGGCGCAACAATACCCACCCGACGAGCTGGTGGGCGTCGACTACTACCGGCCCACCGCCCGAGGCTTCGAGCGCGACATGGCGGGCCGACTGGAGCGGCTGCGCGCGATCATCCGCCGGAAGCGGGGTGACAAGGGATGAAAACCTTCAGCGACGAGGAGATGGGCCAACTGCTGCCCACCGCCAAGCAATACAGCGTCGTCATCCTCAAGCGCGGCCCGAGGTTCGGGGACGAGTCGTCGGCGCAGATCATCTGGGAGCACGGCCGGCGCAACTTCGGACTGCGTGACGACGGCGTGCTCGCGGTGGTGCTGCCGGTCACCGACGAGTCCGACGTCTGCGGCATCGGCGTTTTCGCCGCGACCGTCGACGAGACCGCTGCCATCATGGCCGACGACCCGGGGGTGGCGGCGGGGGTGTTCGTCTACCAGGTGCACGCCTGCCGCGGATTCCCCGGCGACGCGCTGCCCTGACCCGCGTGCGCTCTCAGACCAGCTCGGGCACCCGAAGGTGGGCGATCGCCAGCTCGAATTCCCCGACGTCGATCACCTCGGCCCCCAGTTCGCGCACCCGCCGGCTGCGCAGCTCGGTGGCGCGGTCGCGGTTGCGGGCCATCGCGTCCATCGAGTCGAACGTCGAGCAGGTCACCGCCCGGCGGCAGCTGGGGTGGTCGACCAGCAGGCTGGCGCTGCAGAACCCGTCCAGGTTCTCCATCTCGGGTAGCACCGCCATCCGGTAGAAGTCCAGGGATCTGCTCAGCTGGTCCGGCACCACCTTGAGCCAGGTGGCGCGCACGCACGCGCCCTGGCGGGAGGGGTGGTCGCGGTGCAGCAGGGCGATGTCCCATTCCTCCACCCGCGCGCTGCCGTCGAACATCAGCGCGGCCCGGTCACGGATGGGCGCGACCCGCTCGGCGCTGCCGCGCATGGCCTCCACCGTCTCCCACGAACTGGTGGCGATGCAGGTGCCGGACTGCCGGTCGACCAACAGCGACAACCCCAACCACCCGTCGATCTCCTTGAGGGCGGGCATGACGACGTCACGAACATGCGCAATTCCGATGTCGACCGAAAGGGGTTGCGCCTGGATGGTGGTAGAGCGTGCGTACACGGTCGACCCCTTCTCTGTCGGGGCGGCACCCCGGTGGCGCCACCGGTCCCACCAGTTACCTTCCTCCTGCCGGCAACTCGCCGCAATGCTTTCGGGACGCGGATCGGCGACCGGCCGAATGCCTGGTTCGGCCGGTCCACCACCCCTCTAGATCAGACCAGCTCGGGCACCCGCAGGTGCGCCAGCGCCAGCTCGAACTCGCATTCATCGAGTTCCTCGGCGCGCGCCTCTTGCATCGAGGAGCTCTTCAGCGCGGTTGCCTGCTCCCTGTTCCGCTCCATCGCGTCGATGCTGTCGAACGTCGCCGAGGACACGCCACGCCCGGAGGCGCGGTCGATCAGCAGGCTCGCACTGCAGAACCCGTCGAGGCCCTCGAGCTGGGGCAGGACGGACGACTTGTAGTACTCGATGCCTTGGTCCATGGTCTCCGGCGGCACCATGACCCACGTCGCACGCACGCCCGCACCGTCGGGCGCGTGGTGGTCGCGATGCAGCACCGCGATCTCCCACTGCTCGACGTCCGTCGTGCCCCCGAACATTTCCGCCGCCCGATCGCGGATTCCGGTCACGGCTTCACCGCTGGCGCGCATGGCTTCGTCGCTCTCCCAGGCGCTGGTGGCGATGCACCGGCCGGAGCGACGGTCGACCAAAAGGGATACTCCGATGCAGCCCGGCATGCCTTGCAGCGCGGGCATGACCTCATCGCGAACATGCGCTATCCCGGCGTCGATCGACGAGGGTTGCGCCTGAATTGTGGTAGAGCGTGCGTACACGATCCACCCCCTCTTTGTTCGGGGCAGCGCCCCGGTGGCGCCACCGGTCATGAACCACCTTCCTCCTGCGGGTTACGCGCCGCAATGCCCAAATGTGGTCGCGCTCACAAACGATTGGCTGGTCGCGACGCGCGCGCCGTAGGCTGGTTCGGATGCATACCGATGTGCTGGACGTGGACACCTCCCGCCGCCGCATCGTCGACCTCACCGAGGCGGTGCGCGGCTTCTGCTGGTCGCGCGGGGACGGTCTGTGCAACGTGTTCATCCCGCACGCCACGGCGGGGGTGGCCATCATCGAGACGGGCGCCGGCTCCGACGACGACCTGGTCGACACGCTGGAACGGCTGCTGCCGCGCGACGACCGTTACCGGCACGCGCACGGCTCCGAGGGGCACGGCGCCGACCACGTGATGCCCGCGCTCGTCGCACCGTCGGTGACGGTTCCGGTCTCCGGCGGGGAGCCGATGCTGGGCACCTGGCAGAGCATCGTGCTGGTCGACCTGAACCGCGACAACCCGCAACGCTCGGTCCGGCTGAGCTTTTTGGAGGGTTAGCGGCCCGATAGCCGACGCCACCGAGCAGGTACTGTGAGCGGTCGAAATGCGTCGTTAGACGGGCTTCCCATACCCCGGCGAATAGGCTGGGAACAAGACGTCGAAGTAAGAGAAAGAAGCGGACTGAAAAAGTGCAGACACACGAGATCAGGAAACGGTTTCTTGATCATTTCGTGAAGGCGGGCCACACCGAGGTGCCGAGCGCATCGGTGATCCTCGACGACCCCAACCTGCTGTTCGTCAACGCGGGCATGGTCCAGTTCGTGCCCTACTTCCTGGGCGCGCGCACACCGGAATACCCGACCGCCACCAGCATCCAGAAGTGCATCCGCACTCCCGACATCGACGAGGTCGGGATCACCACCCGGCACAACACGTTCTTCCAGATGGCCGGGAATTTCTCGTTCGGCGACTACTTCAAGCGCCGCGCCATCGAACTGGCGTGGACCCTGCTGACCAACAGCGTCGAGCAGGGCGGCTACGGCCTGGATCCCGAACGCATCTGGGCGACGGTCTATTTCGACGACGACGAGGCCGTGCAGCTGTGGAAGGAGATCGCCGGGCTGCCCGACGAGCGCATCCAGCGCCGCGGCATGGCCGACAACTACTGGTCGATGGGCATCCCCGGGCCGTGCGGCCCGTCCTCGGAGATCTATTACGACCGGGGACCCGAATTCGGGGTCGAGGGCGGCCCGATCGCCAACGAGGACCGCTACATCGAGATCTGGAAC
The DNA here is from genome assembly GCF_035918355.1 of Mycobacterium sp. 3-98. Lineage (NCBI taxonomy): Bacteria > Bacillati > Actinomycetota > Actinomycetes > Mycobacteriales > Mycobacteriaceae > Mycobacterium > Mycobacterium sp. 3-98. The sequence continues at coordinate 2,389,224 of NZ_CP142360.1, forward strand.
CTCGTGTTCATGCAGAACGAGCGCGGGGAGGGGACCGGCAAGGAGGACTTCGAGATCCTCGGGCCGTTGCCCCGCAAGAACATTGACACCGGCATGGGTGTGGAGCGGGTCGCGTTCATCCTGCAGGCCGTGCACAACGTCTACGAGACCGACCTGTTGCGCCCGGTCATCGACGCCGTGGCCGCGCGGGCCCCGCGCGGATACGGCTTGTCAGGTCCAGAAGGCAACCACGACGACGACGTGCGCTACCGGGTCATCGCCGACCACAGCCGCACCGCGGCCATCCTGATCGGCGATGGCGTCACGCCGGGCAATGACGGCCGCGGCTATGTGCTGCGCCGGCTGCTGCGCCGGGTGATCCGCTCGGCCAAGCTGCTCGACATCGAGGGCCCCATCGTCGGCGACCTGATGGCCACCGTGCGCGACGCGATGGGCCCGTCGTATCCCGAACTCGTCGCCGATTTCGACCGGATCAGGCGCATCGCCGTCGCCGAGGAAACCGCGTTCAACCGCACGCTGGCGGCGGGATCGAAACTGTTCGACGAGGTCGCCGGCACCACCAAAGCCTCAGGCGCGAAGGCGATTTCGGGATCGGACGCCTTCACCCTGCACGACACCTACGGGTTCCCGATCGAGCTCACGCTGGAGATGGCGTCCGAGGCCGGCCTGCAGGTGGACGAGGTCGGGTTCCGGGAGCTGATGGCCGAACAGCGCCGCCGCGCCAAGGCCGACGCCGCCGCCCGCAAGCACGCGCACGCGGACCTGAGCGCGTACCGCGAACTGGTCGACGCCGGCCCCACCGAATTCACCGGCTTCGACGAATTGACGTCCGAGGCAAAGCTTTTGGGAATCTTCGTCGACGGCAAGCGGGTGCCGGTGGTCACGCACGGCACCGAGGGGGTCGACCGCGTCGAACTCGTGCTGGACCGCACCCCGCTCTACGCCGAGGCCGGCGGCCAGATCGCCGACGAGGGCACCATCAGCGGGACGGGCGCCAGCGGGAGCGCCCGCGCCGCGGTCACCGACGTGCAGAAGATCGCCAAAACCCTGTGGGTGCACCGGGTCAACGTCGAGTCCGGGGAATTCGTGGAGGGCGACACCGTCATCGCGGCCGTCGACCCGCAATGGCGGCGGGGCGCCACCCAGGGCCACTCGGGAACCCACATGGTGCACGCGGCGCTGCGACAAGTGTTGGGCCCCAACGCCGTTCAGGCCGGATCGCTGAACCGGCCGGGCTACCTGCGCTTCGACTTCAACTGGCAGGGCGCCCTGTCCGACGAACAGCGCACCCAGATCGAAGAGGTGACCAACCAGGCCGTGCAGGCCGACTTCGAGGTGCACACGTTCACCGAGCAACTCGAAAAGGCCAAGGCCATGGGGGCGATCGCGATGTTCGGCGAACGCTATCCCGACGAGGTGCGGGTGGTGGAGATCGGCGGGCCCTTCTCGCTGGAGCTGTGCGGCGGGACCCACGTGCACAACTCCGCGCAGATCGGGCCGGTGACGATCCTGGGCGAATCCTCGGTCGGCTCCGGGGTGCGCCGGGTCGAGGCCTACGTCGGGCTGGAGTCCTTCCGGCACCTGGCCAAGGAACGCGCGCTGATGGCCGGGCTGGCGTCGTCGCTCAAGGTGCCGTCCGACGAGGTGCCCGCCCGGGTGGCCAACCTGGTGGAGCGGCTCAAGGCGGCGGAGAAGGAGCTCGAACGCGCCCGGTTGGCCGGCGCGAAGGCCGCCGCCACCGACGCCGCGGCCGGCGCGGAGCGCATCGGTAACGTCCGGGTGGTGGCGCAACGGATGACCGGCGGGATGACGGCGGGCGATCTGCGCTCCCTGGTCGGTGACATCCGCGGCAAGCTGGGCGGCGATCCCGCGGTGGTCGCGCTGATCGCCGACGGCGAGGGCGGAAGCGTGCCGTATGCGGTCGCGGCCAATCCGGCCGCCCAGGACCTCGGGCTTCGCGCCAACGACCTGGTCAAGAAGCTGGCCGCGGCGGTCGACGGCCGCGGCGGCGGAAAGGCCGACCTGGCGCAGGGCTCCGGCAAGGACCCGACCGGCATCGACGCCGCCCTCGCCGCAATCCGCTCGGAGATCACCGCGATAGCGCGGGTCGGTTGAGTGGTTTCCGCACAGCACCGCGCGCCCGACCGGCCCGGCGATCCTGACCAGGACCCCGGGCGGGGCCGGCGGCTCGGCGTCGACGTGGGCAGCGTGCGCATCGGCGTGGCCTGCAGCGACCCCGACGCCATCCTGGCCACCCCGGTGGAAACCGTGCGCCGCGACCGCTCCGGCAAACACCTGCGCCGGCTGGCGGCGCTGGCCGCCGAACTCGAGGCCGTCGAGGTGGTCGTCGGGCTGCCGCGCACGCTGGCCGACCGCACCGGTCCCTCGGCGATCGACGCGATCGAGTTGGCGGACGCGCTGGCCGACCGCGTCGCACCCACGCCCGTGCGGCTGGCCGACGAGCGGCTGACCACGGTGAGCGCGCAGCGATCGCTGCGCGCGGCCGGGGTGCGGGCCAAAGAGCAGCGTGCGGTGATCGACCAGGCGGCGGCGGTGGCCATCCTGCAGAGTTGGCTGGATCAGCGCCGCGCGACCCTGACCGGGCCCGGGGAGCGTGCCGATGGTTGACAGCGCACGGCGTGAACGCGCCGAACCCGAGGCCGTGGGTCCGCCCCGGCGCAGGTCGAGCCGCACCGCCCGCAATCGCGCGGAGCGGGGCCGCCGGCGTCGGCGCGCCGTCCTGCGCACCGCGCTGGCGCTGGTGGCGGTCATCGTGGTGGCGGGTGTTTTCGCCGGCGGCAAGCTCTGGCACGCCGTGTTCGGGCCCGGTGACGACTACACCGGAAACGGCAAGCGCGACATCGTGATTCAGATCAAGGACGGCGACTCGACCACAATGGTCGGGGAGACGCTGCAAAACGAGCACGTGATCAAGACCGTCCGCGCGTTCGTCAACGCCGCGCACGGCAACAGCAAGATCTCCTCGATCCAGCCCGGCTTCTACCGCATGCGCACCGAGATCCCGGCCGCCAACGCCGTCACGCGGCTGGCCGACCCCGACAGCCGGGTGGGCCGGCTGGTCATCCCGGAGGGCCGGCAGCTCGACGACACCACCGACATGAAGACCAACGTGGTCAACCCCGGCATCTTCACCCTGATCTCGCGGGCCACCTGCGTGGATTTCGACGGGAGTAAGCGGTGCGTCTCCGTGGAGGACCTGCGCGCGGCCGCCACCAACAGTTCTCCCTTGGCGTTGGCGGTGCCGCCCTGGGCCACCGAACCCGTCGGTGAGCTCGGCAAGGACCACCGCCGCATCGAGGGGCTGATCGCGCCGGGGACCTTCAACGTCGATCCGTCCGCGCCGCCCGAGACCATCCTGTCGAACCTGATCGGCGCCGGGGCGGTGGAGTACATGAAGTCCGGGCTGGTCGACACCGCCCAGGCCATGGGCCTGTCGCCCTACGACATCCTGGTGGTGGCGTCGCTGGTGCAGCAGGAGGCCAGGTCGCAGGACTTCGCGAAGGTTGCCCGCGTCATCTACAACCGGCTGCACGCCCACCACACGCTGGAGTTCGACTCGACCGTCAACTACCCGCTGGACCGCCGGGAGGTGGCCACCACCGACGGCGACCGGGCCCAGAAGACGCCGTGGAACACCTACGTGTCCCAGGGCCTGCCGGCCACCGCGATCTGTTCGCCCGGTGTCGACGCGCTCAACGCCGCCGAGCACCCCGAACCCGGCGACTGGTTGTACTTCGTCACCATCGACGGCCAGGGGACGACGCTGTTCACCAAGGATTATCAGCAGCACCTGGCCAACATCGAGCTGGCTAAGCACAACGGTGTCCTCGATTCCGCCCGCTGACGGCGATCGCAAGCGCGGCGAAGCCGGGCGCAGCGGGTCGCCGCTCGGTCAAGCCAGCGGCGCACCCCGGAAGGCGGCGGTGCTCGGCAAACCCATCGCCCACTCGAAATCCCCGCAGCTGCACCTGGCGGCCTACCGCGCGCTGGGCCTGACCGGCTGGACCTACGACCGCATCGAATGCGACGCCGACCAGCTGCCCGGGGTGGTCGGCGGGCTCGGCCCCGAATGGGTCGGGGTGTCGGTGACCATGCCGGGCAAGTTCGCCGCCCTGGCGTTCGCCGACGAGCGCACCGAGCGTGCCGAGCGGGTGGGGTCGGCCAACACCCTGGTGCGCACCCCGGCGGGCTGGCGGGCCGACAACACCGACATCGACGGGGTGGCGGGCGCGCTCGGGTCGACGGCCTCTGGATGGGCGCTGGTCTGTGGATCGGGCGGCACCGCGCCGGCGGCCGTCGCCGGCCTGGCGCAACTGGGCGTCGGCGGCATCACCGTCGTGGCCCGCAATCCCGGCAAGGCGGCCCGGCTGGTGGAGCTGGGACACGCGATGGGCGTCGCGACGCGGTTCTGCGACCTCGACGGCGGCGGGCTGGCCGACGAGGTCGCGGCCGCCGACGTGCTGGTCAGCACCATTCCCGCGGACGTGGCCGCCCGCTATGCCGGCACCTTCGCCGGCATCGGTGTGCTGCTCGACGCCGTCTACGACCCGTGGCCGACGCCGCTGGCCGCCGCGGTGAGCGCCGCGGGGGGCCGGGTGATCAGCGGCGTGCAGATGCTGCTGCACCAGGCCTTCGCGCAGGTCGAACAGTTCACCGGGCTGCCGGCGCCCCGCGAGGCCATGGCTTGCGCCCTGGAGGCATCGGATTAGCCTGCCGCGCATGCGGATTGCGGCGGGGTGCCTGGTGCTGGCCTGGTTGGCGGCGTTGGGCTGCTACGACATCCACCAACGGCGCTTGCCCAACGCGCTGACCCTGACCGGCGCCGCGGCGATCCTGGCGGGGGCCGGGGTGGCCGGGCGCGGCTGGTCGGCGCTGGCCGGGGCCGCGGCGTTGAGCGCGATCTATCTGCTGGTCCACTGGGTGGCGCCGGGCGGGATGGGGGCCGGCGACGTCAAGCTGGCCATCGGCGTGGGCGCGCTGACCGGTTGTGGCGGCGCCGGCGTGTGGTTCCTGGCGGCGTTCGGTGCGCCGCTGCTGACCGTGCTGGTCGGGATGGTCGCCCGGATTCGGGGCGGCGCTCGGGGCGGCCGCACGGTGCCGCACGGGCCGTCGATGTGCCTGGCCACCGCGGCGGGCATCGGCCTGTCGCTGCTCTGACGCCCTCAGTTGCCGACGACGTCGGGGCGCAGCAGCGGCAACAGCTCGTCGCCGAGCCGGACCGTCTCCGACTTGTACGGGGTGTCCGACAACACGAAATGGCTGACCCCCAGGTCGGCGTACTTGCGCAGCGCGGCGGCGACTTCGGCGGCCGACCCGACCAGCCACGTCGTCCCGGCGCCTTCGCCGCCGTACTTGCTCGGCGTCGTATACAGACAGGAATCGAGCACCTCGCCGCGTGCGGCGAGGTCGGACAGCCGCCGCTGGCCCGCGGATCCCTTCGGGTCGTGCAGCAGCTGCATGGTGGGCGTTCCGGCCAGGGTGGCGACCTTGGCCTCGGCGTCGCGCCAGGCCTGCTCGGAGGTGTCGCGCACCAGCGTGGTGACCCGCAGGCCGAACTCCAGCGGCGCGTGCTCGCGACCGAGCTTGGCGGACAACGACTTCAGCCGGTCGATGCGTTCGGCGATCCCGTCCAGCGGCTCCCCCCAGAACAGTTGGACGTCGGCGTCGGTCGCGGCGACCTGCTCGGCGGCCGCCGATGCCCCACCGAAGTACAGCGTCGGGTGCCGGCCCTCGGCCGCACCGAGCGGGCGGGGCTGCAGGCTCGAGTGTTCGACGGTGTAGAACTCGCCGCGGTGGGTGACGTCGTCCTCGCGCCACAACCGGCGCAGCACCCGGATGAATTCCCGCGTGCGGTCGTAGCGGCGTGACTTGTCGACCTCGGCGTCGCCGTAGGCGGCCGGATCGTCGGCGCCGCTGACGATGTTGACCAGCAGCCGGCCGTCGTTGAGCCGGTCGAGGGTGGCCGCCGCGCTGGCGAAATGCGCCGGATGCCAATACCCGGGGCGGACCGCCACCAGCGGCGCGAAGTGGTTGGTGCGCGCGGCGATTGCGGTCGCGACCGTGAAGGTGTCCGGACGTCCCCAGCCGGTGCCGATCAGCGCGCCGTCCCAGCCGTGTTGCTCGGCGCGCTGTGCCAGGTCGACGGAATAGTCGAGGCTTCCCCAGCCGTCGACGGTGTCGTCGCCGCGATGGCCGGGCTCGACGGTATTCGGTATGTACCAGAGAAATTGACCCACCAGACAAGATGCTGGCACACGACCGCGGCGGCCCGGCCCGGCCGCGGACCGAATCGCGTGGTCACCCCTGGAATCAGGGCGGATGAAAGTCCCCGCATCGGTTCCCCGCGGCCGCGGGCTGCGCGAATCGGCTTTCGGAAGCCGCCATGGGAAGATGGGACGCGTGTTGCGTTGGATCACCGCCGGGGAGTCGCATGGCCGTGCGCTGGTGGCCGTGCTCGAAGGCATGGTCGCCGGCGTGGAGGTCACCTCCCTGGACATTTCGGAGCAGTTGGCCCGCCGCCGGCTCGGTTACGGCCGCGGCGCCCGGATGGCGTTCGAGCGGGACGCGGTGAGCGTGCTGTCCGGGGTGCGCCACGGCGTCACCCTGGGCGGGCCCATCGCCGTCGAGATCGGCAATACCGAATGGCCGAAGTGGGAGACCGTGATGGCTCCCGACCCGGTCGACCCCGGCGAGCTGGCCGACAGCGCGCGCAACGCCCCGCTGACCCGGCCGCGGCCCGGCCACGCCGACTACGCGGGCATGCTCAAGTACGGCTTCGACGACGCCCGGCCGGTCCTGGAACGGGCCAGCGCGCGGGAGACCGCGGCCCGCGTCGCCGCGGCGACCGTCGCCCGGTCGTTCCTGCGCCAGGCGCTGGGCGTCGAGGTGCTCTCGCACGTGATCGCGATCGGCCCGTCGGCGCCCTACGAGGGCCCGCCGCCGGGCCCGGGGGACCTGGCCGCGATCGACGCCAGCCCGGTCCGCGCGTACGACGAGGCGGCCGAAAAGGCGATGATCGCCGAGATCGAAGCGGCCAAGAAGGACGGCGACACCCTCGGCGGTGTGGTCGAGGTGGTCGCCCTGGGCCTGCCCGTCGGGCTGGGCTCGTTCACCAGCGGCGACAACCGGCTCGACAGCCAGCTCGCCGCCGCCGTCATGGGCATCCAGGCGATCAAGGGCGTCGAGATCGGCGACGGATTCGAGACCGCGCGCCGCCGCGGCAGCCGTGCCCACGACGAGATGTACCCGGGCCCCGACGGCGTGGTCCGCTCGACCAACCGCGCCGGCGGGCTCGAAGGCGGCATGACCAACGGCCAGCCGCTGCGCGTGCGCGCGGCGATGAAGCCGATTTCCACCGTCCCGCGCGCGCTGGCCACCGTCGACATGGCGACCGGCGACGAAGCCGTCGCGATCCACCAGCGCTCGGACGTGTGCGCGGTGCCCGCCGCCGGCGTGGTGGTCGAGGCCATGGTCGCGCTGGTGCTGGCCCGCGCCGCACTGCAGAAATTCGGCGGCGATTCGCTGGCCGAAACCCGCCGCAACGTCGAGGCCTATCGCCGGGCGGTCGCCGAGCGGGAATCGCCGGCCGCCCGGGGCACGGCGTGATGGCGCCCAAAGCGGTCCTGATCGGGTTGCCGGGGTCGGGCAAGTCCACCATCGGGCGCCGGCTCGCCAAGGCGCTCGACGTCGGCTTCCTCGACACCGACGCGGCGATCGAGCAACGGACCGGGCGGCGCATCGACGAGATCTTCGCCACCGACGGTGAACGGGAATTCCGGCGCATCGAAGAGGACGTGGTGCGCGCGGCGCTGGCGGACCACGACGGCGTGCTGTCGTTGGGCGGCGGCGCCGTCACCAGCCCCGGCGTCCGCGAGGCGCTCGCCGGCCACACCGTCGTCTACCTGGAGATCAGCGCCACCGAAGGCGTCCGGCGCACCGGCGGCAACACGGTGCGCCCGCTGCTGGCCGGGCCCGACCGCGCCGACAAATACCGCGCGCTGATGGCCGAACGCAGTCCGCTGTATCGCCGGGCGGCGACCATCCGCGTCGACACCAACCGCCGCAACCCCGGCGCGGTGGTCCGCTACATCGTCTCGCGGTTGCAGGCACCGGCGGGGGCGGCCACGTGAGGGCGCATGATGACCCGGTCACCATCGAGGTGGCCGTCGACCCGCCGTACCCGGTGATCATCGGCACCGGCCTGCTGACGGAGCTCGAGGAGCTGCTCTGCGACCGGCACAAGGTGGCCATCGTGCACCAACCGGTCCTGGCCGAGACCGCCGAGCTGATCCGAAGCCGGTTGGCGGACAAGGGCGTTGACGCCCACCGCATCGAGATCCCGGACGCCGAGGACGGCAAGGACCTTCCGGTCGTGGGCTTCCTGTGGGAAGTGTTGGGCCGCATCGGGATCGGGCGCAAGGACGCGTTGGTCAGCCTCGGGGGCGGCGCGGCCACCGACGTCGCCGGCTTCGCGGCGGCCACCTGGTTGCGCGGCGTCGACATCGTGCACGTGCCCACGACGCTGCTGGGCATGGTCGACGCGGCCGTCGGCGGCAAGACCGGCATCAACACCGACGCGGGGAAGAACCTGGTCGGGTCGTTCCACCAGCCGCGCGCGGTCCTCGTCGATCTGGCGACGCTGCAAACGTTGCCGCACAACGAACTCGTCGCCGGGATGGCCGAAATCGTCAAGGCGGGCTTCATCGCCGATCCGGTGATCCTCGACCTCATCGAGGCCGACCCGAAAGCCGCCGTGGACCCTTCCGGCGAGGTGCTCGCGGAGCTGATCCGTCGCGCGATCGCGGTCAAGGCGGAGGTCGTCGCCGCCGACGAGAAGGAGTCCGAGCTGCGCGAGATCCTCAACTACGGGCACACATTGGGGCATGCGATCGAACGCCGGGAGCGCTACGAGTGGCGGCACGGCGCGGCGGTATCGGTGGGGCTGGTCTTCGCCGCGGAACTGGCCCGCCTCGCCGGGCGCCTCGACGACGCCACCGCGCAGCGCCACCGCACCATCCTCTCCGCGCTCGGCCTGCCGGTCAGCTACGACGCCGACGCGTTGCCTCAGTTGCTGGAATACATGGCGGGGGACAAGAAGTCGCGCGCCGGGGTGCTGCGGTTCGTCGTCCTCGACGGACTGGCCAAGCCGGGCCGGCTGGCCGGGCCCGACCCGTCGCTGTTGGCGGCGGCGTACGCCGGACTCGCGGAGGCGCAATCATGACCACCACGGTGAACGTGATCAACGGTCCCAACCTGGGCCGGCTCGGCCGGCGCGAGCCCGACGTGTACGGCGACACCACGCACGAGCAGCTGGCGGCGCTGATCGAGCGCGAAGCCGCCGGGCTCGGCCTCAAAGCCGTTGTGCGACAAAGCGACAACGAGGCGCAGCTACTGGACTGGATCCACGCGGCGGCCGACGTGAGCGAACCGGTGATCCTCAACGCCGGCGGGCTCACCCACACCTCGGTGGCGCTGCGCGACGCGTGCGCCGAATTGAGCGCGCCGCTGATCGAGGTGCACATCTCGAATGTGCATGCGCGCGAAGAGTTTCGGCGGCACTCCTACCTCAGCCCGGTCGCGACCGGAGTGATCGTGGGGCTGGGCGTGCAGGGCTATCTGCTCGCCCTGCGTTACTTGGCCGCTGCCGGCTAGTCCTTTTTCGGCTCCTCGCGGGCCGACGGGATGACCTCGGTCTTCGGGTCGTCCTCGGTCTTGGCGATCGTCTCGGTGGGGGATTCCTCCGTGGGCATCGTCTCCGTGGGCCCCTCGCGCTCGGCGGTGGCGACAGCGGAGGTCCGCTCCTCGGTCTGGGCGCCGGCCGCGGGAATCTCACCGGTGGGCGCGTCGTCGGCGCGCACCGCGGAGAACACGTCGGTGTCGGCGCGTTCCTCGTCAGTGCCGGGCCGGCGCGGCGGGGGATTGCGGTCCACCCGCCAGCGGCCGATGGTCACGCCGATGATGCCGGGCAGGAAGACGCACAGCGCGGTGAACGCCGCGAACGTCGTCACCTCGTTGATCAGCCCACCGGTGTACAGGCCGGTGTACACCAGCGCGATCAGCCAGGAGACGGCGCCACTGAGCAGGCCCGCGACCAGGCCGGCCAGCAGCCAGGTCATCGCCAGGTCGCCGCGGCGGTCCGGATCGGGGTTGGCGATGGCGTCGGCCCGGCCGTCCAGAACCCCCCACACGGCGACCCCGATGACGAACAGCAGCAGCAGCACCACGCTGAACAAACCCGCCTGGGTCTGCCACGCGTTGATCAGCGCACCTTGGAACAATCGAACGACGACCATCGCCGCGGCGTACACCAATCCGCGCAGCATCCAGTTACTCATGGCCCAAAAGCGTAGCGAGTACCGTCAAGACCCGTGACACATTCACAGCGTCGAGACAGGCTCAGAGCGCGGCTGCAGACCAGCGGATTGGATGCGCTGCTGGTCACGGACCTGGTCAACGTCCGTTATCTCTCCGGATTCACCGGGTCCAACGGCGCGTTGCTGGTGTTCGCCGACGATCGAAGCCCCCTGCTGGCGACCGACGGCCGGTACCGCACCCAGGCCGCCGAGCAGGCGCCGGACTTGGAGGTCGCCATCGAGCGCGCGCTGGGGCGCTATTTGGTCGGGCAGGCCGCCGCGGCGGGCGCGCGAAAGCTGGGTTTCGAAAGCAACGTGGTGACCGTCGACGGATTCGACGCCCTGACCGGCGAGCTGAACGACCGGAAGGCGCCCACCGAACTGGTGAAGGCCGCCGGAACCGTCGAGGCGTTGCGCGAGGTCAAGGACGCCGGTGAGGTCGCCCTGCTGCGCCTGGCCTGCGAGGCGGCCGACGCCGCGCTCACCGACCTGGTGGCGCGCGGCGGGCTGCGGCCCGGCCGCACCGAACGCGAGGTCAGCAGGGAGCTCGAGGCCCTGATGCTCGACCACGGCGCCGACGCGATCTCGTTCGAGACCATCGTGGGCGCGGGGCCGAACTCGGCGATCCCGCATCATCGCCCCACCGACGCCGCGCTGGCGGCCGGTGATTTCGTCAAGATCGACTTCGGCGCGCTGGTCGGCGGCTACCACTCCGACATGACCCGCACGTTCGTGCTCGGCAAGGCCGCCGACTGGCAGCTGGAGATCTACCAATTGGTCGTCGACTCCCAGCGGGCCGGCCGGGAGGCGCTGCGCGCCGGCGCCGACCTGCGCGGGGTGGACGCCGCGGCCCGCCAGGTGATCGCCGACGCCGGCTACGGCGAGCAGTTCAGCCACAGCCTGGGCCATGGCGTGGGTCTGGAGATCCACGAGGCGCCGGGCATCGGCGCCACGTCCACCGGCACCTTGCTGGGCGAGTCCGTGGTGACCGTGGAACCCGGCGTCTACCTGCCCGGCCGCGGGGGCGTCCGCATCGAGGACACCCTGGTGGTGCCGGAAGAGGGCCGCGCGCAGGCCCCGGAACTGCTGACCAAATTCCCCAAGGAGCTGGCCGTTCTCTCCTAGCTCGGGGGGGGTTGCGCGCCCGAGTAAGGTCGGGGGCGTGAACGGGGTGGCACGGGGGCTGGCGCGCCTGCGGGATTTCCGGTGGGACATGTACGCCCAGCCCCTACGCGAGACACGGCTGGAGATGGACATCGTCTATTTCGCCGTGCGGCTGCCGTTCGCCAGCGGGGTGACGCTGCGCGTCCCGCTGTTGACGATGATCAAGCCGTTGGCGTCGCACGAGGAACCATCCCGGGTCGACGGACAACACGCCCACCGCTGACACGTTCCACCCGTCAGCGCCCCGACCCCGGGCCGCGGGCCCGCGCCGGCGAGCACTCTAAACTGGCCGACAAGTCACAGACAGTTCCCTAGACGACTGTCCATCCCCGAGGAGACGTACCGAACCGTGGCAAGCACTGCCGATTTCAAGAATGGACTGGTGCTGGTGATCGACGGCCAGCTGTGGCAGATCGTCGAGTTCCAGCACGTCAAACCCGGCAAGGGCCCGGCGTTCGTGCGCACCAAGCTGAAGAATGTGCTGTCAGGCAAGGTCGTCGACAAGACGTACAACGCCGGGGTGAAGGTGGAAACCGCGACCGTGGACCGGCGCGACACCACCTACCTGTACCGCGACGGCTCGGACTTCGTGTTCATGGACAGCCAGGACTACGAGCAGCATCCGCTGCCGGAGTCGCTGGTCGGCGACGCCGCCCGGTTCCTGCTCGAGGGTCTGCCGGTGCAGGTGGCGTTCCACAACGGGGCGCCGCTCTACATCGAGCTGCCGGTGTCGGTCGAGATGGAGGTCACCCACACCGAACCCGGCCTGCAGGGCGACCGGTCCAGCGCCGGCACCAAACCCGCCACCGTGGAAACCGGGGCCGAGATTCAGGTGCCGCTGTTCATCAACACCGGGGACAAGCTGAAGGTGGACACCCGCGACGGCAGCTATCTGGGACGTGTCAACGCGTGAGCCGGCCCGTTAAAGGGCGACATCAGGCTCGCAAGCGCGCCGTCGACCTGTTGTTCGAAGCCGAGGCGCGCGGATTGAGCCCCGCGGAGGTGGTCGACGTCCGCACCGGGCTCGCCGAGGCGAACCCCGAAATCGCGCCTCTGCAGCCGTATACGGCGGCGGTGGCGCGGGGCGTCGGCGAACACGCCGCACACGTCGACGACCTGATCAGCTCGCATCTGCAGGGCTGGACGCTGGACCGGCTGCCCGCCGTGGACCGCGCCATCCTGCGGGTCGCGGTGTGGGAGCTGCTCTACGCCGACGACGTGCCGGAGCCGGTCGCCGTCGACGAGGCCGTTCAGCTGGCCAAGGAGCTGTCCACCGACGACTCGCCGGGCTTCGTCAACGGGGTGCTCGGCCACGTCATGCTGGTGACCCCGCAGATCAGGGCGGCCGCCCAGGCCGTTCGCGGCGCGGCGGGTTCAGACGCCCCCGGCACAGCGGAGGACCACGGACCGCAGCCATGACCCGGTTGGAGCTGCGCCTGGTCGTTGCGGCCGTGCTGGCCGCGGCGGTGGTGGTGGGTGCCGTGGTGTGCGCCGCCTACGGGTGGACCATCGTCGCCTCGGTGCTCTCGATCTTCGCGCTGGGGGTGGGCGCCTGGCTGTATCACTGCGTCGAACGGGTGGCCGTCGCCCGCCGCATCAGCACGGTGCGTTCGGCGGCCCGGCCGCTGCAGCCGCTGCTGCCGGTGATGGCCGCGATCATGGGCCTGACGCAGGGAGTGGTGCGAGCGCTCAGCGACGTCACCGACCTGCCGTCCCGTAGCCGGGAGCTGCCCGTGCTGCGGTGGGCGGACGCCCGGGCAAACCGGCGGATGATCGAAGGTGACGAGCCCGATCGCTGATCAAGCTCAGGTGAAACGGCCACGGTCGGGACGCGGCGGGTTGACAATACGAGTTGGACTGCAGCGGCGGCGATCCGAGAAGAACAGGTGAGGTCATGATCCGATACAGCACCCAGCCGCGACGACTTCGAGTCTCCGCGCTGGCGGCGGTGGCCAACCCGTCCTACGCCCGGGTCGACACCTGGAACCTGCTCGACGACGCGTGCCGCCACCTCGCCGAGGTGGATCTGGCCGGCTTGGACAAAACCCACGACGTGGCCCGGGTGAAGCGTTTGATGGACCGGATCGCCGCCTACGAGCGCTACTGGCTGTACCCGGGCGCGGAAAACCTGGCGGTCTTCCGCGCGCACCTGGAGAGCCTGTCCACGGTGCGGCTCACCGAAGAGGTCTCCCTGGCCGTGCGGCTGCTGAGCGAATACGGCGACCGCGCAGGCCTTTTCGACACCTCGGCGCCATTGGATGACCAGGAGCTGGTGGCGCAGGCCAAACAGCAGCACTTCTACACCGTGTTGCTCGCCGACGACGCCCCCAGCACGGCGCCGGACAGCCTGGCCGAATGCCTGCGGGCGCTGCGTTGCCCGTCCGACGATGTGCAGTTCGAGATCCTGGTCGTCCCCAGCGTCGAGGACGCGATCACCGCCGTCGCTTTGAACGGGGAGATCCAGGCCGCGATCATCCGCGACGACCTGCCGCTGCGCTCGCGTGACCGGCTGCCGCTGATGAACACGCTGCTGGGGCCCAACGAGGACGCGGACGGCGTCATCCCCGACCGCGCCAACGACTGGGTGGAGTGCGGCGAATGGATCAGGGAGCTGCGGCCCCACATCGACCTGTACCTGCTCACCGACGAGTCGATCGCGGCGGGCGACGACAGCGAGCCCGACGTCTACGACCGGACGTTCTACCGGCTCAACGACGTCACCGATCTGCACAGCACGGTGCTCGCCGGGCTGCGGAATCGTTATGCCACACCGTTTTTCGACGCGCTGCGGGCGTATGCGGCGGCGCCGGTCGGCCAGTTCCACGCGCTGCCCGTCGCGCGCGGCGCCAGCATCTTCAACTCCAGGTCGCTGCAGGACATGGGGGAGTTCTACGGCCGCAACATCTTCATGGCCGAAACCTCCACCACCTCCGGCGGTCTGGACTCGCTGCTCGACCCGCACGGCAACATCAAGAAGGCGATGGACAAGGCCGCGAAAACGTGGAACGCCGACCACACCTACTTCGTCACCAACGGGACGTCGACCGCCAACAAGATCGTCGTGCAGTCGCTGACCCGGCCCGGCGACATCGTGCTGATCGACCGCAACTGCCACAAGTCGCACCACTACGGGCTGGTGCTGGCCGGCGCCTACCCGCTCTACCTGGACGCCTATCCGCTGCCGCAGTTCGCGATCTACGGGGCGGTGTCGCTGCGCACCATCAAGCAGACGCTGCTGGACCTGGAGGCGGCGGGACAACTGGACCGCGTGCGGATGCTGCTGCTGACCAACTGCACGTTCGACGGCGTCGTCTACAACCCGCTGCAGGTCATGCAGGAGGTGCTGGCGATCAAGCCGGACATCTGCTTTCTGTGGGACGAGGCGTGGTACGCCTTCGCGACGGCGGTGCCGTGGGCGCGGCAGCGGACCGCGATGGTGGCCGCCGAACGGCTCGAGCACATGCTGGCATCGCCGGAATACGTTGAGGAATACCGGAAATGGGCCGCGTCGATGGACGGGGTCGACCGGTCGGAGTGGATCGAGCGTGAGCTGATGCCCGATCCGGCGAGCGCGCGGGTCCGCGTCTACGCGACGCACTCCACGCACAAATCGCTGTCGGCGCTGCGGCAGGCGTCGATGATCCACGTCCGTGACGAGGATTTCAACGCGCTCACCCGCGACGCGTTCGGGGAGGCGTTTTTGACCCACACGTCGACCTCACCGAACCAGCAGCTGCTCGCGTCGCTGGACCTGGCCCGCCGCCAGGTCGACATCGAGGGTTTCCAACTCGTCCGGCAGGTCTACGACATGGCGCTGGTCTTCCGGCACCGGGTCCGCAAGGACCGGCTGATCAGCAAGTGGTTCCGCATCCTCGACGAATCCGATTTGGTGCCCGAGGAATTCCGGGAGTCGTCGGTCAGTTCGTACCGCGAGGTCAGGCAGGGCGCGCTGGCCGAATGGAACGAGGCGTGGCGCTCCGACCAGTTCGTGTTGGACGCGACGCGCGTGACCCTGTTCGTCGGCGCGACCGGGATGAACGGTTACGACTTCCGCGAGAAAATCCTGATGGAGCGGTTCGGCATCCAGATCAACAAGACGTCGATCAACAGCGTGTTGTTGATCTTCACGATCGGCGTCACCTGGTCGAGCGTGCACTACCTGCTCGACGTGTTGCGGAGGGTGGCAATCGATTTCGACCGCACCGAAAAGGCGGCGAGCGTGGCGGACCGGGCGCTGCAGCAACGCCACGTCGAGGAGATCACCGAGGACCTGCCGCATCTGCCCGACTTCAGCGAGTTCGACGTCGCGTTCCGGCCCGTCGACGAATGCAACTTCGGCGACATGCGGTCGGCGTTCTACGCCGGATACGAAGAGGCCGATCGCGAGCACGTGCTGATCGGCATGGCCGGCCGGCGGCTGGCCGAGGGCAAGACGCTGGTGTCGACGACGTTCGTGGTGCCCTACCCGCCGGGCTTCCCGGTGCTGGTGCCCGGCCAGGTGGTCTCCAAGGAGATCGTCTACTTCCTGGCCCAGCTCGACGTCAAGGAAATCCACGGCTACAACCCCGATTTGGGGCTGTCGGTCTTCACCGAGACGGCGCTGGCGCGCATGGAAGCGCAACGCAACGCCGCGGCGGCCGCGGTGGGCTCGGTGACCGCGGCGTTCGAGCTGCCCGCAGACGCCTCCGTCGCCTCCGGCATGAACGGGGCGCGCAACGGCGCCCCGGCGGTGCCGTCGGTCGCCGACAACACCTGACGCGCGCGTCGGGTTCTGCTCATCCAGATCGCAACACCGGCGGATCGCCGCAGGTGGCGCAATGGCGCGTCGGTCCGAGGTTTCCGCTGGTCGGGCGCGAACGGGACCCGGCGCAATGCGGCCGGGGGCCGTCGCCGACGCTGCCCGGCGGCCCGGAAAGTGCCCCTGAGCTGCGTTAGCGTGGCGGCGTGGCGCAACCAGTACCCGTCGGGGACGCTCAGGGCTCGCGGGCCAGCCGCGCCCGCCGGGTCGCCGACGTGTTGCGCCAGCAGATCCACGCCGACGCCTACCCGGACGGCCTGCCGGCCGAACTCGATCTGGCCGCCGAGTTCTCGGTCTCGCGCAACACCGTTCGCGAAGCGCTGACCGTCCTCAAGCACGAGGGGCTGATCGACCGCGGGCCCAGGGTCGGCACCCACGTCGCGCAGCGCAAGTACGCCCACGGGCTCGACGCGCTGCTGGGCCTGAAGGAAACGTTCAAGGATCTCGGCGAGGTGCGCAACGAGGTGCGGGCGGCCATGCCGGTCACCGCGCCGCCGTCGGTGGCCCGCCGGTTGCGCCTGAAACCGGGGGAGCAGGCGGTGTTCGTCGAGCGGCTGCGCTACCTCGGGGACCTGCCGCTCAGCCTGGACCTCACCTACCTCGCCCCGGACATCGGCAGGCAGGTGTTGAACCATCCCCTGGAAACCGACGACCTGTTCGCGCTCATCGAGGAGGTCAGCGGGCAGCGGCTGGGCTCGGCGGCGCTGGCGCTCGAGGCCATCCCCGCCGACGCGCACTCGGCGGCCACGCTGCAGGTGCCCGACGGCGCGGCGCTGCTGATGCTGGAGCGCCTCACCAGCCTCGCCGACGGCACCCCCGTCGACCTCGAGTACATCCGGATGCGCGGCGACCGAATCACCATGCGCGGCAATCTTGTCCGAGCCGAAACGAGGAGCAACCCATGACGCTGATCAACAACACGCGCGCGGACGTGCCGGTGACGATCGACGAGTCGCTGTGCATCGACGGCTGCACGCTGTGCGTGGAGGTCTGCCCGCTCGACGCGCTGGCCATCAACCCCGAGACCGGCAAGGCCTTCATGCATGTCGACGAATGCTGGTACTGCGGCCCCTGCGCGGCCCGCTGTCCGACCGGCGCCGTCACCGTCAACATGCCCTATCTCCTTCGCTGAAAAGCGTTTATCCCCAGGATCTTCGATGAGACGACACGCCGTCTGGCCGGCGTCGGTGATGATCTCGATCGCCGCGTTCACCTCCGGGTGCTCGCTGGAATCCCTGTCGCAGTCATCCGGCGTGGTCAACGTGGTGGTGGGATACCAGTCCAAGACCATCAACACCGTCACCGCGGGCACGCTGCTGCGCGCACAGGGCTACCTCGAACACCGCCTTGCCGACATCACCACCCGCACCGGCACCAAATACGCGGTGCGGTGGCAGGATTACGACACCGGCGCCCCGATCACCGCGCAGATGCTCGCCGAGAAGATCGACATCGGCTCGATGGGCGACTATCCGATGCTGATCAACGGCTCCAAGACGCAGGCCAACCCGCTGGCCCGCACCGAGATCGTCTCCATCACCGGCTACAACCCCAAGGGCGCCCTCAACATGGTGGTGGTGACCCCGGATTCGCGCGCCAAGGGCCTGGCCGACCTCGCCGGCACCAAGGTCTCCGCCAGCGTCGGGTCGGCCGGCCACGGCACCCTGGTGCGCGCGCTGGGCAGGGCCGGCGTCACCGGCGTCGAGGTGCTCAACCAGCAACCGCAGGTCGGGGCATCGGCGCTGGAATCCGGTCAGGTACAGGCGCTTTCGCAATTCGTCGCCTGGCCGGGGCTGCTGGTCTATCAGGGCAAGGCCAAGCTGCTCTACGACGGGGCCGAGCTGAACCTGCCCACCCTGCACGGTGTGGTGGTGCGCCGCTCCTACGCGTCGGCGCACCCGGAGGTGCTGGGCGCCTTCCTGCAGGCGCAGTTGGACGCCACCGATTTCCTCAACGACAAGCCGCTGCAGGCCGCCCGCATCGTGGCCAAGGAAAGCGGGCTGCCCCAGGAGGTCGTCTACCTCTACAACGGTCCCGGGGGCACGTCGTTCGACACCACGCTGAAGCCGTCGCTGGTCGAGGCGCTGAAAAGCGATGTGCCGTACCTGAAGTCGATCGGTGACTTCGCCGATCTCGATGTGGCGAAGTTCGTCGTGGACGAACCGCTGCGCGCGGTGTTCACCGCCCGCGGCCTCGACTATGCGGCGTCGCGGGCCCGCACCGCCAACCCGTCGGCGCTGCGCGGCGACCCCGCGCTGGCCAGCGAGCTGTGGCTGGACGGGGCCGACGCCACGCAGACGGTCGCGACCCCGACCGCGCTGCTGCAGGCCGTGCGGGACGCGGTCAGCCGCGGAGCCAAGGTCCGCGCCGCCTACGTTCCCGACGCCGAGCTCGGCACCCGCTGGTTCGCCGACAAAGCGTTCTGGGTCAAAGACGGGCAGAACTACCTGCCGTTCGGCACCCCGGCCGGGGCGAACCGGTACCTCGCCGGTCACCCGCGCGGTGTCGCCATGGATTACCAAGAGGCACTGGGAGGTTCGGTATGACTGCCCAAGTGGTGGCCGATCAAGTCCTCGGCGTTGTCTCGACGCCCGCGGTGGCGCGGCCCCGGCGGATCGCGGCGCGGTGGCAGTCTCGGCTGCTGGGGCTGGCGTCGGTGGCCGCCGCGATCGGGGTGTGGCAGTTGCTCACCGCGGACAAGGTGCGGCTGTTGCTGCGGTTCGACACGCTGCCCACCGTCACCGAGATCGTCAACGCGCTGCACCGCCGGCTCGGCACCGGCGAGTACTGGCTCGACCTGGCGCAGTCGCTGATCCGTATCCTGACCGGGTTCGGGCTGGCCGCCGTCGTCGGCGTCGCGACCGGTGTGCTGCTGGGCCGCTCGCGGTTGTTCGCCGACGTGTTCGGGCCGCTGGTGGAGCTGGCCCGGCCCATCCCGGCGATCGCCATGGTGCCGGTGGCCATCCTGCTGTTCCCGACCGACGAGGCCGGCATCGTGTTCATCACGTTCCTGGCGGCCTATTTCCCGATCATGGTCTCCACCCGGCACGCGGTGCGCGCGCTGCCCACCCTGTGGGAGGACTCGGTGCGCACGCTCGGCGGCGGCCGCTGGCAGGTGCTCACCCAGGTGGTGCTGCCCGGCATCCTGCCGGGTGTGTTCGGCGGGTTGTCCGTCGGCATGGGCGTGGCCTGGATCTGCGTGATCTCCGCCGAGATGATCTCCGGGCGCCTGGGCGTCGGCTACCGCACCTGGCAGGACTACACCGTGCTGGCCTACCCGCGGGTGTTCGTCGGCATCATCACCATCGGGGTGCTGGGATTCGTGACGTCGGCGGCCGTCGAGTTGGTGGGCCGCCGCGTGACCCGCTGGCTGCCGCGCGCCCAGGAGGGCGCACGATGACCGCGACCAAGACCGGGATGGGCCTCGAGCTGGACCGGGTTCGCTTGTCCTACAACGGTCCTGCGGTGATCGACGACCTGAGCCTGGTGGTGCGGCCGGGCGAGATCCTGGTGCTGACCGGGCCGTCGGGCTGCGGCAAGTCGACCGTGCTGCGCGCCCTGGCCGGCCTGCTCTTACCCGACGGCGGCCGCGTGCTGGCCGACGGCGACCCCGTCGAAACCACCTCGGGCGACCGGGGAATGGTGTTTCAGGACAACGCATTACTGCCCTGGCGCACCGTGCGGTCCAACATCGAATTGGCGCTGCGCCTGCGCGGCGCACCCCGGGCCGGCCGGCGCGCCGCCGCCGAACGCTGGATCGACGAACTCGGGCTCACCGGATTCGGCAACTATTTGCCCAAGAGCCTGTCCGGCGGGATGCGCCAGCGCGTCCAGCTCGCGCGGGGCCTGGCCGGGGCGCCCCGGGCGGTCATGATGGACGAGCCGTTCGGCGCGCTGGACACCCAGACGCGGGCCGCCATGCAGCGGCTGCTGATCGACACCTGGCGCACCCACCCGACCACGATCGTGTTCGTCACCCACGACGTCGACGAGGCGCTGGCGCTGGGGGACCGCATCGTGGTGCTGGGCCGCGCCGGTGAGCCGGTGCGTGCCTCGATCGAGGTGCCGGAGCCGCGCAGCGACCGGCCACAGCAGGAGTTGCGCGCGCAGATCATCGCCGCGCTGAACCACGCGGAGGTCCCATGATGCAGATTCCCGACCCGGCGGCTCCGGTCCGGCTCGACTGTGACGTCCTGGTCATCGGCGGCGGCACCGCCGGCACCATGGCGGCACTGTCCGCCGCCGAGAACGGCGCGCAGGTGCTGTTGCTGGAGAAGGCCCACGTGCGGCACTCGGGCGCCCTGGCGATGGGCATGGACGGCGTCAACAACGCGGTGATCCCCGGCAAGGCCGAACCCGAGGACTACGTCGCCGAGATCACCCGCGCCAACGACGGAATCGTCAACCAGCGCACCATCTATCAGACCGCCACCCGCGGTTTCGCGATGGTGCAGCGTCTCGAGCGCTATGGGGTGAAGTTCGAGAAGAACGAGCACGGTGAATACGCCGTGCGCCGGGTGCACCGCTCGGGCTCGTACGTGCTGCCGATGCCCGAGGGCAAGGACGTGAAAAAGGCGCTGTACCGGGTGCTGAGGCAACGGTCGATGCGCGAGAAGATCCGGATCGAGAACCGGCTGATGCCAGTGCGGGTGCTCACTGATGGCGGCCGGGCGGTGGGCGCCGCGGCGCTGAACACGCGCACCGGCGAGTTCGTCACCGTCGGCGCCAAGGCGGTCATCCTGGCGACCGGGGCGTGCGGCCGGCTCGGGCTGCCCGCCTCGGGCTACCTGTACGGCACGTACGAGAACCCGACCAACGCCGGCGACGGCTACTCGATGGCCTACCACGCGGGCGCCGAGCTGTCGGGCATCGAATGCTTCCAGGTCAACCCGCTGATCAAGGACTACAACGGGCCGGCGTGCGCGTACGTGGCCAATCCCTTTGGCGGATACCAGGTCAACGCGCACGGCGAGCGGTTCGTGGACTCCGACTACTGGTCGGGGCAGATGATGGCCGAGGTCAAAAGCGAGATCGACTCCGCGCGCGGGCCCATCTACCTCAAGGTGACGCATCTGTCCGACGAGACGCTGACGGCGCTGGAAAACATCCTGCACACCACCGAACGGCCCACCCGGGGCACGTTCCACGCCAACCGGGGCCACGACTACCGCACCCACGACATCGAGATGCACATCTCCGAGATCGGTTTGTGCAGTGGGCATTCCGCCTCCGGCGTGTGGGTCGACGAGCAGGCCCGCACCACGGTGCCCGGCCTGTACGCCGCCGGGGACATGGCCTGCGTCCCGCACAACTACATGATCGGGGCGTTCGTGTTCGGCGACCTCGCCGGCACGCACGCCGCGTCCACCCTGGCCGACGTCGCCGCGCCGCAACGGCTTCCGCAGGACCAGGTGCGCGAGGCGCACGAGCTGATCTACCGGCCGCTGCGCCACCCCGACGGGCCGCCGCAGCCGCAGGTCGAATACAAGCTGCGCCGCTTCGTCAACGACTATGTCGCCCCGCCCAAGACGGCGGCCAAACTGTCGCTCGCGATCCGCACCTTCGAGCGGATGAGCGAGGAGATCGCCGAGATGGGCGCCCGCAACCCGCACGAGCTGATGCGCGCGGTGGAGGTGTCGTTCATCCGGGACTGCGCCGAGATGGCCGCCCGATCCTCGCACACCCGCACCGAATCGCGGTGGGGCCTCTATCACGACCGCGCCGATCTGCCCGGCCGCGACGACGCCCAGTGGGGCTACCACCTCAACCTTCGCAAGGACGCCGGCGGCGAGATGGTGTTCCTCAAGCGGCCGGTGGCGCCGTACTTCGTGCCGGTCCCGGAGCTGGACGGCCTGCCGCCCACCGACCGGACCGTGTACCCGGTGGAGGAGCCGCCGCTGATCGGCGGCCAGGCGCCCGCCACGGCGGTCTCCCGAATCACCCCGGCGACAACGGCTTTCGAGCCGCCCTCGCCCCGCATCGCCGAGGTGCTGGCGCTCGAGGAGCCGACGGTCGCCGACCTGGCGCGCTACCTGGCCGACTCCGATCCCGGCGTGCGCCGCACCGCGGTGGCCACGCTGACCGAGCACATCCCCGACGGGTACGCCCCCGCGCTGTTGGCGGCGCTGGGCGACGACGACGCGGCCGTGCGCCGCACCGGCGCCGACGGGATCCGCGAACTGGTCGAGGTGCTGCCCGAGCCCGAAAAGGCCCGGGAATACCTGGATTCGGCCGACCGCGTGGTGCGGGCGGCGGCGCTGTACGTGCTGGCGGCACGCCGCGCCGGTGACGGCGCCCACTACCGCCGCGCCCTCGCCGATGCCGATCATCGGGTCCGCATCGAGGCGGTGCGCGCGCTGGTGTCCGTCGACGACGTGCAGGGCGTCGTCGACGCCGCCGGCGACGAGAACCGGGAGGTCCGGATCGCCGCGGCCGCCGGTCTGGCGACGCTAGCGGCGGTGGCAGCCCCAGCTAGCCGGGCGGTGCGCGGGCTGGTCGCCGACACCGACCCGTTGGTCCGTGCCGCCGGCCTCGCCGCGCTGGGTGAGATTGGTTGCGGCCAAGGCGATTACGCCGCCGTCAAGCAGGCGCTAGGGGCCCCGGCCTGGCAGGTGCGCGAAGGCGCGGCGCGCGCGCTGGCCGGCGCGGCCGCGGATTTCGCGGTTCCCCAGCTGTCCGAAGCGCTTAGCGACGCGCACCTGGACGTGCGCAAGGCGGCTGTCCTCAGCCTGACGCGCTGGGCGGCCGAACCCGACGCCCGCGACGCGCTCGGGATCGCGCTCAAGGACAGCGACGCCGACGTGCGGGCCTACGCCCGCCGGGCGCTCGAGCACGACGGCTCGCTGCAGAACGGCTAGTCAGCGCAGGATCTTGGCGTAGAGGAGGCTGTCCTGCGGCTCGGGTCCCATGGTGGGGTAGACGGCGTGCCGGGCCAGCCGGCCCTCCAGGTAGAAGCCGGCGTGCTCGAGCAGGCGCGCCGAGCGTTCGTTGTCGACGCTGCAGGTGGCCCAGACCCGATACACGTCGCGATCGGCGTCGAGCGCGGTGAGCAGCATGCCGAGCACCTCCGACATCAGGCCCTTGCCCCACCACCGCCGGCCCAGGCAGTAGCCGATCTCGACCGAGTGCGCCGCCGTGCGTCGGCAGCTGGCCAGCCCGACGACCTCGCCGCGGTGCCGCAGTTCGATCACCCAGGTCTTCTCGTCGGCGGCCGCGTTGAGCTTTTCGGTGATCACCCGCCGCGTCGCCGCGACGTCGGGATGCGGTGCCCACAGCAGATACTTGGTGACCTGCGGATCGCGCGCGACCCGCTGGTACAGCGGTCCGGCGTCGTCGAGCGTGGGCAGGCGCAGGGTCAGCCGCGGCCCGTTGATGCGGTCGGGTGGGTAATCGGGCATGGCGATGCGCCCTTTAGAGGCCGAGCGCGCGGTAGGTGTTGCGGACGAATCTCGGTTGGGCCGTGCGGAGTTTGGCCAGCGACGTGTTGCCCGCGACAGCCGTGGCCGCGTCGACGGTCAGGTCCGGCAGATTCTGGATGAGGTAGATCAGGACCAGATCCGCGGTGGGATCGGCCTGCCACCAGGTTCCGTAGGCGCCGGGCCAGCTGAACGTGCCGACGCCGCCGGGTCCGAACAGCGGTGTGCTTTTTGCCGGATCGGTCACCACCGACAGGTTCAGCCCGAAGCCGCGGCCGACCCAATACGGCGCGCCGAGGAAGTTGTGCCGCTTCTGCTCGTCGGTCAGCCGGTCGGTGCGCATCAGCCGCACGGACTCCTCCGAGAGCACCCGCACCCCGTCGATCGTTCCGCCGCCGAGCAGCATTCGCACGAAGCGCAGGTAATCGTCGGCGCTCGACCACAACCCGCCGCCGGCATTGCAGAACGACGGCGGCGTGAGGTGCGGCGGGCCCATCACCCCGTGCTGCAGCTGGTGCTCGTTGGTGAGCCGGTACATGGTCGCCGCGCGCCGCCGCGCCTCGGCGGTGACGAAGAACCCGGTGTCGGTCATGCCCGCCGGCCCCAGGATCCGTTCGTCGAGAACCTGATGGAACGGCTTGCCGTCGATGCGGGAAGCGATGACGCCCAGCAGGTCGATGGAGTGGCTGTAGGTGACCCGCTCGCCGGGTTGGTGCACCAGCGGCAGCTTGGCCAGTTCGGCCAGCCACGCGTCCGGGCCCTGGTTGAACGGCAGCCGCATGTAGGCCTTGGCGATCGGGCCGGACACCGAGAATCCGTATGCCAGGCCGCTGGTATGGGTGAGTAGGTCCTCGATGAGGATGGCGCGGTTCACCTGGTGGGTGCGGTCCAACGGGCCATGCGGATCGTCGAGCACCCGCACGCCGGCCAGCTCCGGCGCCCAGCGCACAACCGGATCCTTGAGCGTCAGCTTGCCCTCGTCGACCAGGCTCATGATCGTCGCGACCGTCACCGGCTTGGTCATCGACGCGATGCGAAACAGTGTGTCCCGCTGCATCGGCAGGCCCGCGTCCACGTCGCGGTAGCCGATCTCGTTGACCTGCAGTAGTTCTCCGCGCTGCCATACCACCGTCACCGCGCCGGCGAGCAGGCCGGCGTCGCACACCTCGCGGACGGAGGCCGCGTTGCCGTCAAGGGTCGAGCGATTCACCCGGTCAGGTTAGCGGGCCGGCGCCGCCGCGCGACCGGCGCCGCCGCGCGCGGACGCGGCGCAACGCGCGCGAACGCGGCGCAACGCGCGCGAACGCGCCGTCCGATCCTCCTCCCACGCGTCACTGGCGAAGCGATGGGTGTTTTGCCCGCCTCCGAGCGACAACGGGCCGGGACGGCGGGCCGTGGCGGGTGCCGCCCGTAGCGGTGCCGCCCGTGGCGGGTGCCGCCCGGCAACTTGTCGCTGGGAGGTGGGCACACATCGTGTGCCTCCCCGGAGAGACTCGTGGGACGCGTGTGACGAGCGCGACCGGGGAGCGATGCGCGCCACACGCGGCCGGCGCCGCCGCCCCCGAAATAAGTGCTACGCTGCCGTGCAGTCGACATCCTTTAACGATCCGTCCGGTGAGGCGGAGAAGGAGGTCAAGTTTCGTATGGGTGCTGCGGGCGACACGCGCTCAGGCAGTGATTCCCGGGAATTGATGTCGGCGGCCGACGTGGGCCGCACCATTTCCCGTATCGCACACCAGATCATCGAAAAGACGGCCCTCGACGGCCCCGACGCTCCGCGGGTCGTGCTGCTGGGCATCCCCACTCGCGGCGTGATCCTGGCCGAACGCCTGGCCGGCAACATCGGCGAATACAGCGGCGTCGAGGTCGGCCACGGCGCGCTGGACATCACCTTGTACCGCGACGACCTGATGCAAAAACCACCCCGGCCGCTGGAAGCCACCTCGATCCCGGCCGGCGGGATCGACGACGCCTTGGTGATCCTGGTCGACGACGTGCTCTACTCCGGCCGCTCGGTGCGCTCCGCCCTGGACGCGCTGCGCGACGTCGGCCGCCCCCGGGTGGTGCAGCTGGCGGTGCTGGTCGACCGGGGCCACCGCGAACTGCCGCTGCGCGCCGACTATGTGGGCAAGAACGTCCCCACCTCACGCACCGAGAGCGTGCACGTGTTGTTGCGGGAGAGCGACGGTGACGACGGCGTGGTGATCTCGCGATGACCCGACACCTGCTTGCCGCCGGGGACCTGAGCCTCGACGACGCCACCGCCATCCTCGACGACGCCGACCGCTTCGCCCAGGCGCTGGTCGGCCGCGAGATCAAGAAACTGCCGACGCTGCGCGGCCGCACCATCGTGACGATGTTCTACGAGAACTCGACCCGCACCCGGGTGTCCTTCGAGGTGGCCGGCAAGTGGATGAGCGCCGACGTGATCAACGTCAGCGCCGCCGGATCGTCGGTGGGCAAGGGCGAGTCGCTGCGTGACACCGCGCTGACGCTGCGGGCCGCCGGGGCCGATGCGCTGATCATCCGGCACCCGGCGTCGGGGGCCGCGCACCTGCTTGCCGAATGGACATGCGCCGGCGGCGATTCCGGCCCCTCGGTGATCAACGCCGGCGACGGCACCCATGAGCACCCGACGCAGGCGCTGCTGGACGCGCTCACCATCCGCCAGCGGCTCGGCGGCATCGAGGGCCGGCGGGTCGTGATCGTCGGCGACGTCCTGCACAGCCGGGTCGCCCGCTCCAACGTCATGCTGCTGCACACCCTGGGCGCCGAAGTGGTGCTGGTGGCACCGCCGACGCTGCTGCCGGTCGGCGTCGACGGCTGGCCGGTGACGGTGTCGAACGACTTCGACGCCGAGCTGCCCGCCGCCGACGCGGTGCTGATGCTGCGCGTGCAGGCCGAGCGGATGAACGGCGGCTTCTTCCCGTCGGTGCGCGAATACTCGTCCCTGTACGGGCTTTCCGATCGCCGCCAGGCGATGCTGCCCGCGCACGCCGTGGTGCTGCACCCCGGGCCGATGCTGCGCGGCATGGAGATCGCGTCATCGGTGGCCGATTCGTCGCAATCGGCCGTGCTGCAACAGGTTTCCAATGGTGTGCACGTGCGGATGGCGGTGCTGTTCCACGTGCTGGTGGGTGCCGAGTCGGCCGGAAGCGAGGGGGCCGCATGAGCGTGTTGCTGCGCGGGGTTCGGCTGTACGGCGAAGGCGACCGCGTCGACGTCCTGGCCGAGGACGGTCAGATCGCCGAGATCGGCCCGGGCCTGAAGATCCCCGACAGCGCCGACGTCATCGACGCGACGGGCCAGGTGCTGCTGCCGGGGTTCGTCGACCTGCACACCCACCTGCGCGAACCGGGCCGCGAATACGCCGAAGACATCGAAACCGGTTCGGCCGCCGCGGCTTTGGGCGGCTACACCGCGGTGTTCGCGATGGCCAACACCAACCCGGTCGCCGACAGCCCGGTGGTCACCGACCACGTCTGGCATCGGGGCCAGGAGGTCGGCCTGGTGGACGTGCACCCGGTGGGCGCCGTCACCGTCGGGCTGGCCGGCAAGGAGCTCACCGAGATGGGCATGATGGCCGCCGGGGCCGCGCAGGTGCGGATGTTCTCCGACGACGGCATCTGCGTGCACGATCCGCTGGTGATGCGCCGCGCCCTCGAGTACGCCACCGGGCTGGGCGTGCTCGTCGCCCAGCACGCCGAGGAGCCCCGGCTGACCGTCGGCGCCGTCGCCCACGAGGGACCCACCGCCGCCCGGCTGGGCCTGTCCGGATGGCCACGGGCCGCCGAGGAATCCATCGTCGCCCGCGACGCGCTGCTGGCGCGCGACGCCGGCGCCCGGGTGCACATCTGCCACGCCTCCACCGCGGGCACCGTCGAGATCGTGAAATGGGCCAAGGGTCAAGGGATTTCGATCACCGCCGAGGTCACCCCGCACCACCTGATGCTCGACGACAGCCGGCTGTCCAGCTACGACGGGCGTAACCGCGTCAACCCGCCGCTGCGCGAGGCCGCCGACGCGGTGGCGCTGCGCCAGGCGCTGGCCGACGGCGTCATCGACTGCGTGGCCACCGATCACGCCCCGCACGCCGAGCACGAGAAGTGCGTGGAGTTCTCCGCGGCGCGGCCCGGCATGCTGGGACTGCAGACGGCGCTGTCGATCGTCGTGCAGACGATGGTCATCCCGGGGCTGCTGACCTGGCGTGGCCTCGCCCGGGTGATGAGCGAGAGCCCCGCGCGCATCGTGGGCCTGCCCGATCACGGCCGGCCGCTGGAAGTGGGGGAGCCGGCCAACCTGACCGTGGTGGACCCCGACGCCTCCTGGACCGTCGCCGGGCCCGACCTGGCCAGCCGGTCGGCCAACACGCCCTACGAAGCGATGACCCTGCCCGCCACCGTGACCGCGACCCTGCTGCGCGGCAAGGTCACCTGCCGAGACGGGAAGTGCCCGGCATGAATTCGGGCACGCTGGTGGGGTCGCTGATCTTCGCGGCCGTGCTGGTGGTGGTGATCACGGTGGTGATCCAGCTGATGATGCGCAGCTGGCAGCGCCGCGCGCAGCGGCAGGCGGAGCTGATCGGCGACCTGCCGCAGATCCCGGACCAGGTCGGTGCGGCGAGCATCACCACCCGCGGCCACTATTGCGGGTCCATGATGGCGCCGGGCTGGAACGAGCGGATCGCGGCGGGCGATCTCGGTTACCGCAGCAAAGCGGTGCTGACCCGCTACGCCGGGGGCATCATGGTGGAACGCCTGCGGGCCCACCCGATTTGGATTCCACAGGACTCGATCACGGCCATCCGCATGGAGCGCGGAATGGCGGTCAGGCCGGCCCGGATCGGCATTCTGGCGATCC
Source organism: Mycobacterium sp. 3-98 (assembly GCF_035918355.1). Classification (NCBI taxonomy): domain Bacteria; kingdom Bacillati; phylum Actinomycetota; class Actinomycetes; order Mycobacteriales; family Mycobacteriaceae; genus Mycobacterium; species Mycobacterium sp. 3-98. The sequence goes on from NZ_CP142360.1 coordinate 2,417,834, forward strand.
GCTGGCGGCTGCCGTCGGGCGTCGAGATCGACACCGGTTTCCGGGCGGATCACCGCCACGACTACGACCCGTGGCTGGAGGAACGGGATGGCCAGGAGAATGAGGTCGCGTGAGCAGTAAGGCCCTATTGGTACTCGAAGACGGCCGCGTCTTCACCGGCACCCCGTTCGGCAAGATCGGCCAAACACTGGGCGAGGCCGTGTTTTCCACCGGCATGTCCGGTTACCAGGAGACGCTGACCGATCCCAGTTACCACCGCCAGATCGTGGTGGCCACCGCGCCGCAGATCGGCAACACCGGCTGGAACGACGAGGACGCCGAGAGCCGCGGTGACAAGATCTGGGTCGCCGGCTACGCGGTGCGCGATCCCTCGCCGCGTCCGTCCAACTGGCGGGCCACCGGCACCCTGGAGGACGAACTGATCCGCCAGCACGTCGTCGGGATCGCCGGCATCGACACCCGGGCGGTGGTGCGGCACCTGCGCACCCGCGGCTCGATGAAGGCGGGCGTGTTCTCCGGGGACGCGCTCGCCGACCCCGACGAGCTGTTGCAGCGGGTGCGGGGCCAGCAGTCCATGCTGGGCGCCGACCTGGCCGGCGAGGTCAGCACGCCGGACACCTACATCGTGGAACCCGAAGGCGAGCCCCGGTTTACGGTGGCCGCGCTAGACCTGGGCATCAAGACCAACACGCCGCGCAACTTCGCCCGCCGCGGCATCCGCACCCACGTGCTGGCGTCCTCGGCGACCTACCGGCAGATCGCCGACATCAAACCGGACGGCGTGTTCCTGTCCAACGGCCCGGGCGACCCCGCCACCGCCGACCACATCGTGGCGGTGACCCGCGAGGTGCTGGGCGCCGGAATCCCGCTGTTCGGCATCTGTTTCGGCAACCAGATCCTGGGCCGGGCGCTGGGCCTGTCCACCTACAAGATGGTGTTCGGTCACCGCGGCATCAACATCCCGGTCATCGACCACGCCACCGGGCGGGTGGCGGTGACCGCGCAGAACCACGGCTTCGCGCTCGAGGGGGAGGCCGGCCAGTCCTTCGACACGCCGTTCGGCCAGGCGATCGTCAGCCACACATGCGCCAACGACGGAGTGGTCGAGGGCGTCAAACTCGCCGACGGGCGGGCCTTTTCGGTTCAATACCATCCCGAGGCCGCCGCCGGGCCGCACGACGCGAATTACCTGTTCGACCAATTCATCGAATTGATGGCGGCCCCAAACCGCGGAAAGGGGCGGTAGTGCCGCGTCGCGCCGATTTGCGTCACGTCCTGGTGATCGGCTCCGGGCCGATCGTCATCGGTCAGGCCTGCGAGTTCGACTACTCGGGCACCCAGGCCTGCCGGGTGCTGCGGGCCGAGGGCCTGGAGGTCAGCCTGGTCAACTCCAACCCGGCGACCATCATGACCGACCCCGAGTACGCCGACCACACCTACGTCGAGCCGATCACCGCCGCATTCGTCGAGAAGGTGATCGCCCAGCAGGCCGAGCGCGGCAACAAGATCGACGCCCTGCTGGCCACCCTGGGCGGGCAGACCGCGCTCAACACCGCGGTCGCGCTCTACGAGAACGGCGCGCTGGAGCGCCACGGCGTCGAGCTCATCGGGGCCGACTTCGACGCCATCCAGCGCGGCGAGGACCGGCAAATGTTCAAGGACATCGTCGCCAAGGTGGGCGGTGAATCCGCCCGCAGCCGAGTGTGTTTCACCATGGAAGAGGTCCGCGAGACGGTCGAGGAGCTGGGCCTGCCGGTGGTGGTGCGGCCCAGCTTCACCATGGGCGGCTTGGGTTCGGGGATGGCGCGATCCGTCGAGGAGGTCGACCGGATGGCCGGCGCCGGGCTGGCCGAAAGCCCCAGCGCCAACGTGCTCATCGAGGAATCGATCTACGGCTGGAAGGAATTCGAGCTCGAGTTGATGCGCGACGGCAACGACAACGTCGTCGTGGTGTGCTCGATCGAGAACTTCGACCCGATGGGCGTGCACACCGGTGATTCGGTCACCGTCGCGCCGGCCATGACGCTGACCGACCGCGAATACCAGCGGATGCGGGACCTGGGCATCGCGATCCTGCGCGAGGTGGGCGTGGACACCGGGGGCTGCAACATCCAGTTCGCGATCAACCCGGCCGACGGCCGGCTGATCGTCATCGAGATGAACCCCCGGGTGTCGCGGTCAAGCGCCTTGGCGTCCAAGGCCACCGGCTTCCCGATCGCCAAGATCGCCGCCAAGCTGGCCATCGGCTACACCCTCGACGAGATCGTCAACGACATCACCAAGGAGACCCCGGCCTGCTTCGAGCCCACCCTGGACTACGTGGTGGTCAAGGCCCCGCGGTTCGCCTTCGAGAAGTTCCCGGGCGCCGACCCCACCCTGACCACCACGATGAAATCCGTCGGCGAGGCAATGTCGTTGGGCCGCAACTTCATTGAGGCGCTGGGCAAGGTGATGCGCTCGCTGGAGACCAGCCGCACGGGCTTTTGGACCAAGCCGGACCCCGACGGCGACGTCGAGGAGGTGCTGACCCGGCTGCGCACCCCGACCGAGGGCCGCCTCTACGACATCGAACTCGCGCTGCGCCTGGGCGCTTCGGTGGAACGCGTCGCCGAGGCCAGCGGCGTCGACCCGTGGTTCGTCGCGCAAATCGGCGAGCTGATCACGCTGCGCGCCGAACTGATCGCCGCCCCGGTCCTCGACGCCGACCTGCTGCGGCGCGGCAAGCACAACGGGCTTTCGGACCGCCAGATCGCCGCGCTGCGGCCGGAATTGGCCGGCGAGAACGGGGTGCGCTCGCTGCGCGAGCGCCTCGGCGTGCACCCCGTGTACAAGACCGTCGACACCTGCGCGGCCGAGTTCGAGGCCAAGACGCCGTATCACTACAGCAGCTACGAGCTCGACCCCGCCGCCGAGACCGAGGTGGCCCCGCAGACCCAGAAACCCAAGGTGCTGATCCTGGGTTCGGGCCCCAACCGGATCGGGCAGGGCATCGAATTCGACTACAGTTGCGTGCACGCGGCAACGACGTTGAGCCAGGCCGGTTTCGAGACCGTGATGGTCAACTGCAACCCCGAGACCGTGTCGACCGACTACGACACCGCCGACCGGCTGTACTTCGAACCGCTCACCTTCGAGGACGTCCTGGAGGTGTTCCGCGCCGAGCAACAATCGGCCGGGGACGGGCCGGGGGTGGTCGGGGTGATCGTGCAACTCGGCGGTCAAACCCCGCTGGGGTTGGCGCAACGCCTCGCCGACGCCGGCGTGCCGATCGTCGGCACCCCGCCGGAAGCCATCGACCTGGCCGAGGACCGCGGCGCATTCGGCGACGTGCTCACCGCGGCCGGCCTGCCGGCCCCGAAGTACGGCACCGCAACCACTTTCGACCAGGCCCGCCGGATCGCCGAAGACATCGGATACCCGGTGCTGGTGCGCCCGTCCTACGTGCTGGGCGGTCGCGGCATGGAGATCGTCTACGACGAGGAGACGCTGCGGGGCTACATCACCCGCGCGACCGAGCTCTCGCCCGAACACCCCGTGCTGGTCGACCGCTTCCTCGAAGACGCCGTGGAGATCGACGTCGACGCGCTGTGCGACGGCACCGAGGTGTACATCGGCGGCATCATGGAGCACATCGAGGAGGCCGGCATCCACTCCGGCGACTCGGCCTGCGCGCTGCCGCCGGTCACGCTGGGCCGCAGCGACATCGAGAAGGTGCGCCGCGCGACCGAGTCCATCGCGCACGGCATCGGCGTGGTGGGGCTGCTGAACGTGCAATACGCGCTCAAGGACGACGTGCTCTACGTCCTCGAGGCCAACCCGCGGGCCAGCCGCACGGTGCCGTTCGTGTCCAAGGCCACCGCGATCCCGCTCGCCAAGGCGTGCGCCCGGGTCATGTTGGGCGCCAGCATCTCCCAGCTTCGCGAGGAGGGGCTGCTGGCGGCGTCCGGGGACGGGGCACACGCGGCGCTGGACGCCCCGATCGCCGTCAAGGAGGCGGTGTTGCCCTTCCACCGCTTCCGCCGCATCGACGGCGCCGCCATCGATTCGCTGCTCGGCCCGGAGATGAAGTCCACCGGCGAGGTGATGGGAATCGACCGCGACTTCGGCAGCGCGTTCGCCAAGAGCCAGACCGCCGCCTACGGGTCGCTGCCGGCGCGGGGCACGATCTTCGTGTCGGTCGCCAACCGCGACAAGCGCTCGCTGGTGTTTCCCGTCAAGCGGCTGGCCGACCTGGGATTCCGCGTCCTCGCCACCGAGGGCACCGCGGAGATGTTGCGCCGCAACGGGATTCCGTGCGACGAGGTGCGCAAGCACTTCGAGGACCCGCAGCCGGGGCGGCCCGCGCAGTCGGCGGTGGACGTGATCAAGGCCGGTGAGGTCGACATGGTGATCAACACCCCCTACGGCAATTCCGGTCCGCGCATCGACGGCTACGAAATCCGTTCGGCCGCGGTGTCGGTCAACATCCCCTGCGTCACCACGGTGCAGGGCGCGTCGGCCGCGGTGCAGGGCATCGAAGCGGGCATCCGCGGCGACATCGGGGTGCGCAGCCTGCAGGAGCTGCACAGCCAGATCGGCCAGGGCGGCCTGCCCGGAAACGGGGCCCGGTGACCGGCTTCGGGGTCCGGCTGAGCGACGCGAAGGCCGAACGCGGACCGCTGTGTGTGGGCATCGACCCGCACCCCGAGCTGCTGCGGGCCTGGGGGCTGCCCACCACCGCCGACGGGCTGGCCGCGTTCTGCGACATCTGCATCGAGGCGTTCTCCGGCTTCGCCGTCGTCAAGCCGCAGGTGGCGTTCTTCGAGGCGTACGGCGCGGCCGGATTCGCGGTGCTGGAACGCACCATCGCGGCCCTGCGGTCGGCCGGCGTGCTGGTGCTGGCCGACGCCAAGCGCGGCGACATCGGAACGACGATGGCCGCCTATGCCGCCGCCTGGGCGGGGGATTCGCCGCTGGCCGCCGACGCGGTGACGGCCACGCCGTACCTGGGGTTCGGGTCGTTGCGGCCGCTGCTGGAAGCCGCTGCCGCGCACGACCGGGGGGTGTTCGTGCTCGCCGCGACCTCCAACCCGGAGGGCGCGACCGTGCAGCGGGCCGCCTTCGACGGCCGCACGGTGGCCCAGCTGGTCGTCGACCAGGCGGCCGTGGTGAATCGGTCCGCGACCCCGTCCGGGCCCGGATACGTCGGCGTCGTCGTGGGTGCGACGGTGCTGCAGGCGCCCGATCTCAGCGCCCTGGGTGGACCCGTGCTGGTGCCGGGCCTCGGGGTGCAGGGCGGGCGGCCCGAGGCGCTCGCCGGGCTGGGCGGCGCCGAGCCGGGGCAGCTGCTGCCCGCGGTCGCGCGCGAGGTGCTGCGGGCCGGGCCGGGGGTGGCGGAGCTGCGCGGGGCGGCCGAACGGATGCTGGACGCCGTCGCCTACCTGGCGGTGTGAGCTAGTCCGATGGCGGCGACCCGCTGCGCCCGGCTACGCCGCGCTTGCGATCGCCGCTAGTCCGACGCCAGCGCCGTGCTGGGCTGGGCCGTTTCGACGATGACCGTGGTGGCCTTGACGACGGCCACCGCCACGCTGCCGGGACGCAGCTGCAACTCCTCGGCGGCCTCGGTGCTCATCAGCGAGACGACGGTGAACGGGCCGCACTGCATCTCCACCTGGGTCATCACCTTGTCGCTGACCACCGCGGTGACCAGCCCGACGAAGCGGTTGCGGGCCGAGCTGCCGATGCTGAGCGGGTCGGCCGGCGGCGCGGGCGCGTTGCTGCGGGAGAAGCGGGCGAGGTCCTCGCTGGCGATCACTTTGCGGCCGGCCGCGTCGTGACTGACCTCCAACGCCCCCTGGTTGATCCAGCGCCGCACAGTGTCATCACTGACGCCGAGCAGCTCAGCCGCCTGGCGAATTCGCAGGTTGGACACGCCCCGATGGTATCCGATCCACGACCGCGGATTAGCTGATACGCGGCCGGCGCCGCAGCCTTCCCGCGGGTACGGAACGCTCTCAGGCCACGATCCCGTCCCTGCGGTGACACGTCCCCCGCCGACGCGAATCCGCGGAAGTGACACGCCCGCCGCCGTGAGGCCCGGGCGGCACACACGACCCCGCGGGACCCCCCGCCGCCCGCGCGGCCGCGGGGCGGCGCCGCTGGCCTGCCCTTTGACCGGCCGAACGCGACACGCGCGACACGCCGCGACGAATGCGTGATCCCTCGCACCGCCCCGCCCGGGTGCGCGCCGGCGCGTTTCCGGACGGCCACGTCGTCGCACCCCACGACGGCCCCTTCGGATAAAGCCGCTGGTAGATGGCTTAGCGACGGCCCAAAACGGGCCGCGCCGGGCCCCTCGGCACGGCGTCGCGGCGGGCGCCGTCGACGTCGCGCGGCGGGCCGCTTTGGGGGGACACGCGCCGTTGCATGCTGGGAGTTTGCCCCGTTAAGCAGGGGGGCGGGTTAGATTTCGTCAGGAGGCCTGAGTACGGTCGTCTCCGCTGGCAGAAGAACCGGCGAGACAAAATGAGATCGATTGAAATTGATTGATCAGATACGGAGGAATCGTGGCCCTTCCCCAGTTGACCGACGAGCAGCGCGCGGCCGCGTTGGAGAAGGCGGCTGCCGCACGTCGTGCACGAGCAGAGCTCAAGGACCGGCTGAAGCGTGGCGGCACCAACCTCACCCAGGTGCTCAAGGACGCCGAGACCGACGAAGTCCTGGGCAAGATGAAGGTTTCGGCGCTTCTCGAGGCGTTGCCCAAGGTGGGCAAGGTCAAGGCGCAGGAAATCATGACTGAGCTGGAGATCGCCCCCACCCGCCGCCTGCGCGGCCTCGGCGACCGTCAGCGCAAGGCCCTGCTGGAAAAGTTCGGCTCCTAACCCGGCCGCCGACGATGCAGGCCGAACGGCCTGAGGAGAAGGCGGGCAAACCGACCCGAGCCGTGGGCGCACCCGCCCGGGAGCGCCGATGAACGGCGGCGGGGGACCGGACATCCAGCACGGGGCACGTCCCGAACCATCGCGTGCGGGGCGTGTGGTCGTGCTGTCCGGTCCCTCCGCGGTCGGCAAGTCGACCGTGGTCCGATGCCTGCGCGAGCGGGTCCCGGACCTGCATTTCAGCGTCTCGGCCACCACGCGGGCGCCCCGGCCCGGCGAGGTCGACGGCGTCGACTACCACTTCGTCAGCCCCGCCCGCTTCCAGCAGCTCATCGACGAGGGCGCCCTGCTGGAGTGGGCCGAAATTCACGCGGGCCTGCACCGCTCGGGCACCCTGGCCGAGCCGGTTCGCGACGCCACGGCCCGCGGATTCCCGGTTTTGATCGAGGTGGACCTGGCCGGGGCCAAGGCCGTGAAGAGGGCGATGCCCGAGGCCCTGACGGTGTTTTTGGCGCCGCCCAGCTGGGAGGACTTGGAGGCCAGGCTCGTCGGCCGCGGCACCGAGACCCCGGAGGTCATGCGGCGGCGCCTTGAGACGGCCCGCATCGAAATGGCGGCCCGTGACGACTTCGACCGGGTGGTCGTCAACCGTCGATTGGAGTCTGCGTGCGCCGAATTGGTATCCTTGCTGGTGGGAACTGCCCCGGACCGGCACGACCCGGCTGGCCAGACCGAAAGCCAGACCACATCCAATCAAGATTGAGCACCGACTTTTCGCCGGCGATCAGCCGTTTTGGGCCCTGGCCCGCCTTCGAACGTAGAGGAGATTGACCTCAGTGACTATTCCGCAGTCCGACGCCGCGCTGGCCGCCGTCCCCGACCGGTTCGACCTGTCCGCCGGGGCGCCGGGCGCCTACGACACCCCGCTGGGCATCACCAACCCGCCCATCGACGAGCTGCTGGACCGGGTCTCGAGCAAGTACGCCCTGGTCATCTACGCGGCCAAGCGGGCCCGTCAGATCAACGATTACTACAACCAGCTCGGCGAGGGCATCCTCGAGTACGTGGGGCCGCTGGTCGAGCCGGGGCTGCAGGAGAAGCCGCTCTCGATCGCGCTCCGCGAGATCCACGGCGACCTGCTCGAGCACACCGAGGGCGAGTAACAGGGCCGGGCCGGGCGCGCTGTGGACCGCACGCGGATCCCCAAACGAGTCGTAGTCGGTGTCTCCGGCGGCATCGCCGCCTACAAGGCGTGCACCGTCGTCCGCCAGCTGTCCGAGGCCGGCCATTCCGTCCGGGTCATCCCGACCGAGTCCGCGCTGCGTTTCGTCGGCGCGGCCACCTTTGAGGCGCTCTCCGGCCAGCCGGTGCACACCGGCGTCTTCAACGACGTTCCCGAGGTCCCGCACGTCCAGCTCGGCAAACAGGCCGACCTGGTCGTGGTGGCCCCGGCCACGGCGGATCTGCTGGCGCGCGCGGTGCACGGCCGCGCCGACGACCTGCTGACCGCCACGCTGCTCACCGCCCGGTGCCCGGTGCTGTTCGCGCCGGCCATGCACACCGAGATGTGGTTGCACCCGGCCACCGTCGACAACGTGGCCACGTTGCGCCGGCGGGGCGCGGTGGTGCTCGAGCCCGCCGCCGGGCGCCTCACCGGGACCGACAGCGGGTCGGGCCGGCTGCCCGAAGCCGAGGAGATCACCACCCTGGCCCACCTGCTGCTGGAACGCCACGACGCGCTGCCCTACGACCTCGCCGGCTGCAAGATGCTGGTCACCGCCGGCGGCACCCGCGAACCGGTCGACCCCGTGCGCTTCATCGGCAACCGCAGCTCCGGCAAGCAGGGCTATGCCGTGGCGCGGGTGGCGGCCCAGCGCGGCGCCGAGGTCACCCTGATCGCCGGGCACACCGCCGGGCTGATCGATCCCGCCGGTGTCGAGGTCGTCCACGTCAGCTCCGCGGCCCAGCTGGGCGACGCGGTGTCCAAGCGCGCCCCGGAGGCCGACGTGCTGGTGATGGCCGCCGCGGTCGCCGACTTCCGGCCCGCGCACGTTGCCGCCGCCAAGATCAAAAAGAGCGCCTCGAACGAGACGGCGCCCCCGACGATCGAGCTGGTGCGCAACGACGACGTCCTCGCCGGGGCGGTGCGGGCCCGCGCCCACGGGCAGTTGCCCAACATGCGGGCCATCGTCGGCTTTGCCGCCGAGACCGGCGACGCCAGCGGCGACGTGCTGTTTCACGCCCGGGCCAAGCTGCAGCGCAAGGGCTGCGATCTGCTGGTGGTCAACGCCGTCGGCGAGGGCCGCGCGTTCGAGGTGGACAGCAACGACGGCTGGCTGCTGGCCTCCGACGGCACCGAGTCCGCACTGCAGCACGGCTCCAAGACATTGATGGCCAGTCGTATCGTGGATGCGATCGCCGCGTTCCTGCACGGGGACAGCGGGTAAAGCGGTCGAGTTCTTCCCGGCACCGGGACGGGGTGCCGGCCGGGCTGATGCGGGCCGATATAATTCGGTTGACTAACTATTTGGAAGGATTGGCATGAGCGAAAAGGGTCGCCTGTTTACCAGTGAGTCGGTGACTGAGGGACATCCCGACAAGATCTGTGACGCGATCAGCGACTCGGTCCTCGACGCCCTGCTGGCGCAGGACCCCCGCTCACGCGTCGCGGTTGAGACCCTGGTGACCACCGGGCAGGTGCACGTGGTCGGCGAGGTGACGACGACGGCCAAGGAGGCCTTCGCCGACATCACCAACACGGTCCGCGAGCGCATCCTCGACATCGGCTACGACTCGTCGGACAAGGGCTTCGACGGGGCGTCCTGCGGGGTCAACATCGGCATCGGCGCGCAGTCGCCCGACATCGCCCAGGGCGTCGACACCGCCCACGAGACCCGCGTCGAGGGAGCCGCCGACCCGCTTGACGCGCAGGGCGCCGGCGACCAGGGCCTGATGTTCGGCTACGCGATCAACGACACCCCCGAGCGGATGCCGCTGCCCATCGCGCTGGCCCACCGCCTGTCGCGCCGGCTGACCGAGGTCCGCAAGAACGGCGTGCTGCCCTACCTGCGCCCCGACGGCAAGACGCAGGTCACCATCGAATTCGAGGACGACGTCCCGGTCCGGCTGGACACCGTGGTCATCTCCACCCAGCACGCGGCCGACATCGACCTGGAGAACACCCTGACCCCCGACATCCGGGAAAAGGTGCTCAACACCGTGCTCAACGACCTGGCGCACGACACGCTGGACACCTCCTCGACGCGGCTGCTGGTCAACCCGACCGGCAAGTTCGTCGTCGGCGGCCCGATGGGCGACGCCGGGCTGACCGGCCGCAAGATCATCGTCGACACCTACGGCGGCTGGGCGCGGCACGGCGGCGGGGCGTTCTCCGGCAAGGACCCGTCCAAGGTGGACCGCTCGGCGGCGTACGCGATGCGCTGGGTGGCCAAGAACATCGTCGCCGCCGGGCTCGCGGAGCGGGTCGAGGTGCAGGTGGCCTACGCCATCGGCAAGGCGGCGCCGGTCGGGCTGTTCATCGAGACCTTCGGGACCGCGACCGTCGACCCGGTCAAGATCGAGAAGATCGTCCCGGAGGTGTTCGACCTGCGTCCCGGCGCGATCATCCGCGACCTGGACCTGCTGCGCCCGATCTACGCGCAGACCGCCGCCTACGGGCACTTCGGCCGCACCGACGTCGAACTGCCCTGGGAGCAGCTGAACAAGGTCGACGACCTCAAGCGCGCCATCTAGAGTGCCCGCCGCCTCGAACGTGACGTCGCAGTCACGTTCGGCGCCGAGCGTGACCACAGTGTCACGTTCGACGGGTCACCGCGGTGGACCCGGGTGGTCGGAATCGAGCGCGGGCAGCCCGTCGATGCTGCGCCGGTTGCGGTTGATCAGCCGGGTGTAGGCCTCGTCGGGCGCCTTGTGGTGATACGCGTCGAGGACCGGTCGCTCGTCGACCAGCTCGTAGTAGGGCACCGCGAATCCGCACGCGTCGGCGATCCGCTCCACATCGACCACGATGATGGCGCGGATCCCCGCATGCCGGTCACCGAAATGCGTGATGAGATCGGCGAATTCGGCGTCGTCGGGCCGGATCACCCGCCCGGTTCCGAACAGCCGCAGGATCCGCGAGTTGCGGGTGAACGAGCAGAACATGACAGTGATGCGGCCGTTGTCGCGCAGATGGGCGATGGTCTCCACGCCGCTGCCGAACAGGTCCAGGTAGGCCACGGTGCGCTCGTCGAGCACCGCGAACGTGTCGCAATATCCCTTGGGGGACATGTTGATTCGGCCACCCTCGGAGGGCGCGGTGGCGACGAAGAACACGGCCTGTTCGCGGATGAAGTCGCGCAGCGACTCGTCGATGCAGTCAAATTCCTTCGCCACCCGTGCAGCGTAACCGCTAGCTAGCCGGTGAAGCGGTAGTCGTCCAGATCGAATCGCCGGCTGCGCCAGTACACCTCCGGGGTGGTGCCCGGCCGCAGCGGCACGTCGCCGTTCTTGTCGAAGTAATAGCTGTTGGCCAACCCGCAACTGTCCTGCCAGAAGATCTGCCGGTGCCGCCGGCGCATCATCTCGGCGAAGTAGCGGTCGTTGGCTTCCTCGCTCACCTCGACGCGGGTCGCGCCCAGGCGCTCCGCCCGCTTGAGGCACCGCACGATGTGATGGGTCTGCGCCTCGATGAGCGCGAAATACGAAGAGCCGACGTAACCGTACGGGCCGAACACCGTGAACAGGTTGGGGAAGCCCGGAACGGTGACGCCCTCGTAGGCCTGCAAGCGGTGCTCGTCCCAGAACCGGCTCAGCGAGCGACCGCCGCTGCCGGTGACCGCGAACGTGGGGACGCTGTCGGGGTCCATCACCTTGAAGCCGGTCGCCAGGATGAGCACGTCGATCTCGTGGGTTTCGCCGTCGGTGGTCGCCACCGCGTCGGGTGTGATCTTGTCGATCGGTTCGGTGACCAGGCGCACGTTGTCGCGGTTGAACGTGGCCAGGTAGCCGTTGTGGAAGCCGGGGCGCTTGCAGCCGACGGCGTAGCGCGGGGTGAGTTGCTCGCGCACCACCGGGTCGCGGACCTGCCGCCGCAGATAGGCGCGTCCCAACGCGGCCATCCTCTTGGCCAGCGGGATCACCGTGAAGTAGTGCGCCGAGATCGGGAAGGTCAGTTCCACGTACGCCTGGCTGAGCAGCCGCTGCAGCGCCTTGCCGCCCGGGATGCGCATCGCCCAGCGCGCCGGCGCGGGCAGCGGGACGTCCAGCTTCGGGAAACACCAGATCGGGGTGCGCTGAAACACGGTGAGCGACGAGACAATTGGCGCGATCTCGGGGATCACCTGCACGGCCGACGCGCCGGTGCCGATCACCGCGACGCGCTTGCCGCGCAAATCCTGGCCGTGATCCCACCGCGCGGTGTGCATCGTGACGCCGGCGAACGAGTCCACGCCGTCGATGTCGGGCAGGTTCGGCACCGTCAGCACGCCGCAGGCGCTGATCAAAAACCTCGCCGTGACTTCGCCGCCGGGGTCGGTCTGCACCCGCCACAGCCCGCGCTCGTCGTCGAAGTCGGCCGCCTGCACCTTGGTGTTGAACCGGATCCGCGAGCGGACGCCGTACTTGTCGGCGCAGTGTTCGGCGTAGGCCTTGAGTTCGCGGCCCGGCGCGTAGGTGCGCGACCAGTGCCGGCTCTGCTCGAAGGAGAACTGGTAGGAGAACGACGGAATGTCCACCGCGATACCGGGATAGGTGTTCCAGTGCCAGGTGCCGCCGACCCCGTCGCCGGCCTCGAGCACCAGATAATCGGGTAGCCCCGCCTTATCGAGGTTGATGGCGGCGCCAATGCCGGAGAATCCGGCACCGATGATCAGCGTGTGGTAATCGGGGGTTTCCCCGTCCATCCGGGCGAAGGTGCGCTCCGTCATGAACTCACCGTACGCCCCGGGCTCAGCCCCGCAGGGCGGTTCGCAGCGCCGCCAGGCCGCGCTCGAGCGCCGCGGTGGCCGCGGGCACCACACCGGCGTAGCCCAGGTAGCCGTGCACCAGCGTCTCGGCGTTGTGCACCTCGGCGGCGACCCCGGCAGCCGCCAGCAGTTCGCCGTACCGGATGCCGTCGTCGCGCAGCGGGTCATAGCCGGCGACGCCGATGTAGGCCGGCGCCAGGTTGCTCAGGTCCTTCGCGCGCCCCGGCGCCATGTCCGACGGCGGGTCGGACAGGTCGACTTCGCCCGCGTACCAACGGGAGAACTCGGCGACGGCCTTGACATCGAGGATCGGCGCGGTGGCGTTCTCGGCGAAGGACGGCAGCGTGGCGTCCCACATGGTCGACGGGTACCACAACAACTGGAATTTCAGGGCCGGTCCGCCGTGATCGCGTGCCCGCTGCGCGACCGCGGCGGCGATCGTGCCGCCGGCCGAATCCCCGGCGACGGCCATCCGGCCCGGGTCGCCGTGCAGGTCGGCGGCGTGCCCGGTGACCCAAAGCGTTGCCGCCCACGCGTCTTCGACCGCGCCGGGGTAGGGGTGCTCGGGCGCGAGCCGGTAGTCGACCGACACCACGATCGCGTCGGCGCCGACCGCATGCTGGCGCGCCGTGCCGTCGTGGGTGTCGAGGTCGCCGATCACGAAGCCGCCGCCATGGAAGAACAACACGACGGGCGCCCCGGTTTGACCGTCGGAATGGCTTGGCGGCCAATAGATCCGGATCGCGACCGGCCCGGCGGGGCCGGCAATCGTGCGGTCCTCGACCCGCAGCTCGGGATGCAGCGGCCTGCGCGGCAGGTCGCGGAACCGCTGGCGCGCCGCGTCGATGCCGTCCTCGGTGGATAGCCGGAAGGGAACCGCGTCCAGTACCTTCTGCAGGATGGGGTCGATCGCGGGTTTCTCGTCGGCTGTGTTATCCAAGCTGGGCATGGACGTACCGTACGCACCTCGTCTGGTGGCCGGCGCCTGGGTGGTGGCCGGCTGGGTGGCCCTGGGCTACGGCATCTACCTGACCGTGCTGGCGCTGCGCTCGCCGCCCGGAATGGAGCTGACCGGGCACTGGGTGCTGCAGCCGGCGTTCAAGGCCTCGATGGCGATCCTGCTGATGCTCGCCGCCGCCGGGCACGGATGCGTACGGGAGCGGCGGTGGCTGATGCCGGCCCTGCTGTTGTCGGCCCTGGGCGACTGGGTGCTCGCGATCCCGTGGTGGACGCTGTCCTTCGAGATCGGCCTGGCGGCATTCCTGTTGGCGCACATGTGTTTCATCGGTGCCCTGCTGCCGCTGGTTCCCCCGCTGTCGTGGTCGTCGCAAGCCGAGCGGCCCGCGGCGCTCCGGATCGCCGCGGTGGTCCTGATGTGCCTGGTGTCGATCGCGCTGATGGTGTGGTTTTGGCCGCACCTGGGCCCGGACAAGCTGACGTTGCCGGTGACGGTCTACATCGTGGTGCTGACCGCGATGGTGTGCACGGCGCTGCTGGCGAAAATGCCGACGATCTGGACGGCGGTGGGGGCGGTGTGTTTCGCGGCCTCGGATTCGATGATCGCGATCAGCCGCTTCATCCTGGGCAACGAGGCGCTCGCCGTGCCGATCTGGTGGTCCTACGCGGCGGCCCAGATCCTGATCACGGCGGGATTCTTCTTCGGCCGCGAGCTTCCCGGCCAGGACGGCGGGGACGCCGCGCCGCCCGCCGAAGGCTGATCTGTCGGTGGTCGCCGGTACGCTGCGGGCCGGACGGTAAGGCATTGGATAGCACCATGATTCGCGGCCCGAGGGCGCCGTGAGCCCCAGCGCGCGCACGCCGGTCGAAGTGGAACCCATCGCCCGCGTGCTGCCGATGCTGTCCGTGCCGCACCTGGACCGCGAGTTCGACTATCTGGTGTCGGCCGAGCAGTCCGACGATGCCCAGCCCGGGGTGCGGGTCCGGGTGCGTTTCCATGGCCGGCTGGTCGACGGGTTCGTGCTGGAGCGCCGCGCCGACACCGACCACCCGGGCAAGCTGGGCTGGCTGGACCGCGTCGTGTCGGCCGAACCGGTGCTCACCCCCGAGATCCGCCGGCTGGTCGACGCCGTGGCCGCGCGCTACGCGGGCACCCGTCCCGACGTCTTGCGGCTGGCCGTGCCGGCCCGCCACGCCAGGGTGGAGCGGGAGCCCGCCGTGAGCCGGGACCCGCCGGGCCCGGCGATCCCGGACCCCGTCGACCCCGCGGGCTGGGACGGCTACGGGCGGGGCGCTCAATTCCTGGCCGCGCTGGCCGAGTCGCGGGCCGCCCGGGCCGTCTGGCAGGCGCTGCCGGGCGAGCCGTGGACCGACCGATTCGCCGAGGCCGCCGCGCAAACGGTGCGGGCCGGCCGGTCCGCGCTGGCGATCGTTCCCGACCAGCGCGACCTGGACGCCCTGTGGCGGGCGGCGACGACACGGATCGACGAGGGCAGCGTGGTCGCCCTGTCGGCGGGCCTGGGCCCCGCGGCCCGGTATCGCCGCTGGCTGGCGGCGCTGCGGGGCACCGCGCGGCTGGTGATCGGCACCCGCAGCGCGGTGTTCGCGCCGCTGAGCGACCTGGGCCTGGTCATGGTGTGGGCCGACGCCGACGACAGCCTGGCCGAGCCGCGGGCCCCGTATCCGCACGCCCGCGAGGTGGCGATGCTGCGCGCGCACCAGGCCCGGTGCGCGGCCCTGATCGGCGGCTACGCGCGCACCGCGGAGGCCCACGCGCTGGTGCGCAGCGGATGGGCGCACGACATCGTCGCGGGGCGGCCCGTGGTGCGCGCCCGCACCCCGAGGGTGAGCGCGCTCGACGACACCGGCTACGCCGACGAGCGCGACCCGGCGGCCCGCACGGCGCGCATTCCCTCGATCGCGCTGCGCGCGGCCCGCTCGGCGTTGCAGGCCGGGACTCCGGTACTGGTGCAGGTGCCGCGGCGCGGATACGTCCCGTCGCTGGCGTGTGCGCGCTGCCGCACCATCGCCCGGTGCCGGCACTGCACCGGGCCGCTGTCGCTGCAGGAGGGGGGCGCCGCGCTGGTGTGCCGCTGGTGCGGGCGGATCGACCCGACGCGCCGGTGCGCGCGCTGCGGTTCGGACGCGGTGCGCGCCGTGGTCGTCGGGGCCCGCCGCACCGCCGAAGAGCTCGGCCGCGCGTTTCCGGGCACGGCCGTGATCACCTCGTCGGGCGATGGCGTCGTGCCCGAGGTCGCGCCCGGACCGGCCCTGGTGGTCGCCACCCCGGGGGCCGAACCGCGCGCGTCCGGTGGTTACGGGGCGGCGCTGCTGTTGGACACGTGGGCGCTGCTGGGCCGGCAGGATCTGCGCGCCGCCGAGGACGCGTTGTGGCGCTGGATGAGCGCCGCCGCGCTGGTGCGTGCTCGCGGCGACGGCGGCGTGGTGCTGGTGATCGCCGAATCATCGCTTCCCACAGTGCAATCGCTGATCCGCTGGGATCCGGTGGGGCACGCGGAAGCGGAACTGACCGCCCGCGCCGAGGTGGGCCTGCCGCCGAGCGTGCACATGGCGGCCATCGACGGAACGCCCGACGCGGTGACCGCGCTGCTCGGCGAGGTCCGGCTCGCCGAACTGGAAGCCGACCTGCTCGGGCCGGTGGACCTGCCGGCCGGCGTGCGCCGCCCCGCCGGGACCCCGGCGGGCGTGGCGGTGACGAGAATGCTGGTGCGCGTGCCCCGCCGGCAGGGCCTGGCGCTGGCGGCCGCGCTGCGCCGCGGCGTCGGTGTGCTCAGCGCCCGGCAAACCCATGAGCCCGCCCGGGTCCAGATCGATCCGCTGCACATCGGCTAGCGGTCACAAACCGTTACCCTGGGCGACAGTATGTGCATGCAATATTTCCTGTTTACGACATTCGAAGGTTGCTACACTTTCTATTCCTTAGCCGCCGAGAGGCCGGAAACAATCCGGGGAGGGGCGATATGACAGCGGACAACGCGACCGTTGACGAGTCGTTGGATGTCATCACCGACGCTTTGCTGACGGCCTCCCGTTTGCTGATGGCGATCTCGGCCCGTTCGGTCGGGCAGGTCGACGAGACCATCACCATCGCGCAGTTCCGGACGCTGGTGATCCTGTCCAACCGCGGCCCGGTCAATCTGGCCACCCTGGCGGGTCTGTTGGGCGTGCAGCCGTCGGCCACCGGCCGGATGGTGGACCGGCTGGTCGCCGCCGGACTGATCGACCGCCTGCCGCACCCGACCTCGCGCCGTGAGCTGCTCGCCGCGCTGACCACGCGCGGACGCGACGTCGTCCACCAGGTCACCGCGCACCGGCGCACCGAGATCGCGGCCATCGTCGCGAAGATGCCGCCGCCCGAGCGCCACGGGCTGGTGCGGGCGCTGACCGCGTTCACCGCGGCCGGTGGCGAGCCCGACGTGCACCTGGACGCCGATATCGGCCTGTAGCCGCCGGGTCTACCCCGCCTAGTCGGTCCGCTTGGTGGCGGTGAGCAGCAGGTACTCCCACCCCATGGTGCCGTCGACGAGGTATTGCTGCGCGAGCTCGACGAGTTGGGCGTCGAGCTCGGCGGCCAGCACCCGGTTGTGGCCGATGTTCGCGTAGGCCTCGATCGTCGGGCCGTAGTGCCGCTTGAAGTAGGCGTGCACGTCCTCCGCGCTGGCGAACCGGTCCACCGCCAACATCCCACGCGCCGTGGTGATTTCGCCGACGCGGTCGCCCAGCAGCGCCGTGACGTAGCCGGGCCGTCCCCACAGCGCCGCCGGCGGCACGGGGTGCGACAGGCTCGGGCGATAGGGCCGGATGGTGGCCAGCATCCGCCCGAAGAAGCCCTCCGGGGTCCAGCTGATCACGCCGATCGTGCCGCCGGGCCGGCAGACCCGGACGAGCTCGCCGGCGGCGCGTTGCTGGTCGGGCGCGAACTGCACGCCGATCGCCGACATGACGACGTCGAATTCGCCGTCGCCGAACGGCAGCGCGTGCGCGTTGGCCTCCCGGTAGTCGATCGTCAGGCCCTGCGCCGCGGCCCGGTCCCGCGAGCGCAGGAGCAGCTCGGGGGTGAGGTCGGTGGAGACGACGGCCGCCCCGGCGGCGGCGGCCGGCAGCGAGATGTTGCCCGAGCCGGCGGCGACGTCGAGGACTCGGACGCCGGGCCCGATGCCGGTGGCCTCGACGAGGGCGGGGCCCAGCGGGGCCATCACTTCCTCGGCCATCAGGGCGTAGTCGCCCAGTGCCCAAACCGTGCGGTGTGTGGCGGCGACTCGGGCGTCGCTGATGGTGGAGTCGACGGTCATCAGACCTCCTTGGGGGAACGGAAAGGTTGTCTTCGACGTCGATGTCGACACGCGGCGCGGTCTCACGCCGCTCGGATCATGACTACTAGAAATAGTAGCTATAAGCAATAGTGTACGCGCGCAATTCCGGTCTCCTCGGGTGGGTCCGGCCGGCCTCCGTCGCTTTCTAGACTGGGCCGGTGCGCCTTGTCTTCGCCGGTACTCCCGAGCCCGCGCTGCCCGCACTGCGCCGCCTCATCGACTCGCCACGCCACGACGTGATCGCGGTGCTGACCCGGCCCGACGCCGCCGCCGGGCGACGCGGCAAGCCGGAGCCGTCCCCGGTGGCCCGTGAGGCGCTCGACCGGGGCATTCCGGTGCTGCGGCCGCCGCGGCCCAACTCGGCGGAATTCGTCGCGGAGCTGTCGCGGCTGGCGCCGGACTGCTGCGCGGTCGTGGCCTACGGCGCGCTGCTGCGCGACGACCTGCTGGCGGTACCCCCGCGGGGCTGGATCAACCTGCACTTCTCGCTGCTGCCCGCCTGGCGCGGCGCCGCGCCGGTCCAGGCGGCCATCGCGGCGGGGGACACCATCACGGGGGCCTCGACGTTCCAGATCGAGCCGACCCTGGACTCGGGCCCGATCTACGGGGTGGTGACCGAGACGATCCGCCCGACCGATACCGCCGGGGAATTGCTTGAGCGACTGGCCATTTCGGGCGCGGCGCTGTTGTCGACCACGTTGGACGGCATCGCCGACTCGACGTTGACGCCGCGGCCGCAGCCGGCCGAGGGGGTCAGCGTCGCCCCCAAGATCACCGTGGAGCAGGCCCGGGTGCGCTGGGATCTGCCGGCGCTCGTGGTGGAACGCCGCATTCGCGCCGTCACGCCCAACCCCGGCGCGTGGACCGTGATCGGCGACCTGCGCGTCAAACTCGGGCCGGTCGACGCCGCCGTCGCGTCCGGTTCGCCAGAACCGTTGCCGCCCGGCGCGATTCACGTCGATCGCAAAGGCGTCTGGGTCGGCACCGGTTCGGATCCGGTTCGCCTGGGTCAAATCCAGCCGCCCGGAAAGAAATTCATGAACGCGGTCGACTGGGCGCGCGGCGCCCGGCTCGACCCCGCGGTGCGGGCGACATGAGCGCCGGCCGTGACGGGCGCCAGCGCAACCGGCCGGACCGCCAGCCGGCCCGGCCGCAGCGCCGGCCTGCGCAGCGGGATCGGCGGCCCGCCCGCCGGCCGCTGGACCCGGCCCGGGCAGCGGCGTTCGAGGTGCTACGGGCGGTCAGCGAGCGCGATGCGTACGCGAACCTGGCGCTGCCCGCGCTGCTGCGCGAGCGCGGAATCACCGGCCGCGACGCCGCATTCGCCACCGAGCTGACGTACGGCGCGTGCCGCAGCCGTGGCCTGCTCGACGCGGTCATCGGCGCGGCCGCCGGGCGCACCCCGCAAGCCATCGACCCCGTCCTGCTCGACCTGCTGCGCCTGGGCGCGTATCAGTTGCTGCGCACCCGGGTCGACGCGCACGCCGCGGTGTCCACCACCGTCGAACAGGCGGGCATCGAATTCGATTCGGCGCGAGCGGGTTTCGTCAACGGGGTGCTGCGCACCATCTCCGGGCGCGACGAACAAGCCTGGGTCGCGGAGCTGGCGCCGGACCCGGCGCGGGATCCGATCGGGCACGCCGCGTTCGTGCACGCCCATCCGCGATGGATCGCCCAGGCCTTCGCCGACGCGCTGGGCGCGGCGGCGGGTGAACTCGACGCGGTGCTCGCCAGCGACGACGAACGGCCCCAGGTGCATCTGGCCGCGCGCGCCGGAGCGCTGACCGCCGCCGAGCTGGCGGACGCGGTGGGCGGCACCGTCGGGCGGTATTCGCCGTACGCGGTGTACCTGCCGGGCGGCGATCCCGGGCGGCTGGCGCCGGTGCGCGACGGTGCGGCGCTGGTCCAGGACGAGGGCAGCCAGCTGGTGGCGCGCGCGCTGACCCTGGCGCCGGTCGAGCGCGACGGCGGCCGCTGGCTCGACCTGTGCGCCGGGCCGGGCGGCAAGACGGCGCTGCTGGCGTCGCTGGGCACGGGATCCGGGGCCCACGTCACCGCGGTGGAGCCGGCCCCGCGCCGCGCCGACCTGGTGACCGAGAACACCCGCGGCCTGCCGGTCGACGTGCTGCGGGTCGACGGCCGGCACACCGACCTCGAGCCGGCGTTCGACCGGGTGCTCGTCGACGTGCCCTGCACCGGGCTGGGGGCGCTGCGCCGCCGGCCCGAGGCCCGGTGGCGCCGTCAACCGTCCGACGTGCCGGCACTGGCCAAGCTGCAGCGCGAGTTGCTGGGCGCCGCGATCGCGCTGACCCGTCCCGGGGGTGTGGTGCTCTATGCCACCTGTTCGCCGCACCTGGCCGAAACCGTCGGGGTGGTCGCCGACGCGCTGCGCCGCCATCCGGTGAGCGCGCTGGACACCCGGCCGTTGTTCGAGCCCGTCGACCACCTGGGCGACGGGCCTTACGTTCAGCTGTGGCCGCACCGGCACGGCACCGACGCGATGTTCGCGGCGGCGCTGCGCCGCGAAGCGGGGTAGCGGGGGCGCGACACGACGAACCCCGCCGCGGCCGCGCTGCGCCGCGAAGCGGGGTAGCGGGGACGCGACACGACGAACCCCGCCGCGGCCGCGCTGCGCCGCGAAGCGGGGTAGCGCCGCCAGATGTGAACCGGCCCGCGCGGCTCAGTAGTCTGGCGCTCATGGCTGGCAACACGGAATCATCGAAGGGGCCCCTGATCGCACCGTCGATCCTTTCCGCTGACTTCTCCCGGCTCGCCGACGAGGCCGCCGCCGTGACCGGCGCCGACTGGCTGCACGTCGACGTGATGGACAACCACTTCGTGCCGAACCTGACCCTCGGGCTGCCGGTGGTGGAGAGCCTGCTGGCGGCCACCACCATCCCGATGGACTGCCATCTGATGATCGAGGACCCCGACCGCTGGGCGCCGCCCTACGCCGAGGCGGGGGCCTACAACGTCACCTTCCACGCCGAGGCCACCCAGAATCCGATCGCCGTCGCGCGCGACATCCGCGCCGCCGGCGCCAAAGCGGGGATCAGCGTGAAGCCGGGCACGCCGCTCGAGCCGTACCTGGAGATCCTGCCGCAGTTCGACACCCTGCTCATCATGTCGGTGGAGCCCGGCTTCGGCGGCCAGAGCTTCATTCCCGAGGTCCTGAGCAAGGTGCGCACGGCCCGCAAGCTGATCGACGCGGGGGAGTTGACGATCCTGGTCGAAATCGACGGCGGGATCAACGGGGACACCATCGAGCAGGCCGCCGAGGCGGGCGTCGACTGCTTCGTCGCAGGGTCGGCCGTCTACGGCGCCGCCGACCCGGAGACGGCGATCGACGCGTTGCGCCGTCAGGCCGCCGCCGCGTCCCCGCATCGGCGTCGATGACCGTTTCCCCGGGCGACGGCCTTGACGCCGCGATGCGCTTGGCGATCGAGCAGTCCACTCTCGTCAAGGGAACGACGTATCCGAATCCCCCGGTCGGCGCGGTCATCCTGGACGCCGGCGGGGAGGTGGTCGGCGTGGGCGGCACCGAGCCGGCCGGTGGCGATCATGCCGAGATCCTGGCGCTGCGCCGCGCCGGCGACCTGGCTGCGGGCGGGACCGTCGTGGTCACGCTCGAGCCGTGCAACCACTACGGCAAGACCCCGCCGTGCGTGAACGCGCTGCTGGACGCGAAGGTGGCCACCGTGGTCTACGCGGTCGCCGACCCGAACCCGCAGGCCGCCGGGGGCGCGGCGCGGCTCGAGGAGGCGGGCGTCGCGGTGCGCTCCGGAGTGCTGGCCGACGAGGTCGCCCGCGGGCCGCTGCGCGAGTGGCTGCACAAGCAGCGGACCGGGCTGCCGCATCTGACGTGGAAGTACGCCAGCAGCGTCGATGGCCGCAGCGCGGCCGCCGACGGCTCCAGCCAGTGGATTTCCAGCGAGGCCTCACGGCTGGACCTGCACCGCCGCCGCGGGGCGTGCGACGCGATCGTGGTGGGCACGGGCACCGTGCTGGCCGACGACCCGGCGCTGACGGCCCGCTTGCCCGACGGCTCGCTGGCCGCGCGACAGCCGCTGCGGGTCGTCGTGGGGATGCGCGAAATACCTTCGGAGGCAAAGGTTCTCAACGACGATTCGCGAACCATGCTGATCCGGACGCACGACCCCGCCGAGGTGCTCAAGGCCGTGTCGGACCGCACCGACGTGCTGTTGGAGGGCGGCCCGACCCTGGCGGGCGCCTTCCTGCGGGCCGGGGCGGTGGACCGAATCCTCGCCTACGTCGCGCCGACCCTGTTAGGGGGACCGGTCACCGCGGTCGACGACGTCGGTGTGTCGACGATAACTCGGGCGTTGCGCTGGCAGTTCGACGGAATCGATCGGGTGGGACCCGACGTGGTACTCAGCCTGGTGCCGCGCAGCGCCTAGCGCTCGCTCAGCGAAACTTCTTGCGGCTCAGGGATTTCCGGTTCCTCGGCGTGTTCATTGCGGCCGCCGATCAGCAGACCCAGCAGCGCGCCCGCGATGCAGATCACGACGGTGGCCGCGAAGATGTCGCCGTACATCATGGCGAACGCCTTGAGGTACATCGTTCCCTGCGCGGCGATCCGCTCCAACAGGGTGGCGTCGGGCGGGATCGCGGCCGTCAGGCCCGCCACGATCTGGTTGAACCGGTACAGGCCCCACGCGCTGAGCGCGGCCACCCCGATCAGCATGCCCGTCATCCGGGCCACCACCACGGCCGCCGAGGCGATGCCGTGCTGGGCCGACGGGACGACGCGCAGCGCGGCCGACGTCAGCGGCCCGATCACCAGTCCGAGGCCGAAGCCCGCCACCAGCAGGTCGGCGTGCAGCACCGGGACGTTGAGCAGCCCCAGGATGTTGTGCTTCTGGCTCATCACGTCCTGGCGCCAGTAATGGATCAGCCAGTACCCGTACGCCGCGATGAGCAGCCCGACGAAGGTCACCGCCCGGTCGCCGACGCGGGTGGCGATCCACCCGCCCAGCACCGCCCCGATCGGCAGCGCGATCAAAAACCACAGCAACAGCCCGGCGGCCTGCGTCTGGGTTTGCCCCAGCACTCCCTGGCCGAACAGCTCGACGTCGACCAGGGTCACCATCAGCGCCGCGCCCGCGAACAACGAGGCGCCCAGCGCGGCCAGGAACGGCCGGAAGCGCACGCCGGCCGGTTCGATCAGCCGGGTCCGGGAGAACCGCTCCCACAGCAGGAACAGCACCCCGACCACGGCCGCGCCGATCACCAGCGGCAACCCGTAGCTGGGCAGGATCTGCTTGCCGTCGGGCTGCGGGTTGTACAGGCCGATCACGGCGAGCCCCAGCGCGACCGCGAGCAGCACGCCACCGACCAGGTCGACCTTCTCGGGCGTTTCGGTGCGTTCGTGCGACGGCAGGCTGAACTGGATCATCACCATCGCGATGAGGGTCAGCGGGACGTTGATCCAGAACACGTAGCGCCAGTCGTGGAACAGGAAGACGATGAAGATCCCGTACAGCGGGCCCAGCACGCTGCCGAGCTCTTGGGCGGCGCCGATGCCGCCGAGCACGCCGGCGCGGTTGCGCTGGGCCCACAGGTCGGCGCCCAGGGCGAGGGTGACCGGCAGCAGCGCGCCGCTGGCCACACCCTGGATCGTGCGGCCGCCGACCAGCAGGTGGAAATCGCCCCAATGACCGGCCAGCGCGGTGACCACCGAGCCGACCATGAACAGCGCCAGGCTGACCTGCAGCACCAGCTTGCGGCCGAACCGGTCGGACGCCCGGCCCAGCAGCGGCATGGCGGCGATGTAGCCCAGCAGGTACATCGTGATGATCCACGTGATGCGCTGCAGCTGATTGATGGGGATGTGAACGTCGCTCATGATGTCGCGCATGATCGTCACGACGACATAGGCGTCCAGGGCGCCCAGCAGAACCGCCAGGCTGCCGGCGCTGATCGCGACGCGGCGCCCGGTTTGTGTGGTCACGAGCTCACCGGGGGCTTGGTGACCTGAACCTGCTCGCCCCACTTCGACAGGGTGACCTCGGCGGAATTGCCCGAACTCTTCTCCAGGTTGGCGCGCACCAGCTGGTGGTCACCGGACTCCTGGATCCACACCGTGCTCGGGACCCGCTGGGTCGCGTTGAACTGCGGCACGATCTTGTTCACCGCGTCGGCCGAGACGTTGCCGCTGACCTTGATGGTGCTCTGCCCGTCGATGGTCTCGCGGCCCTCGGCCTTGGCGTCGCTGAAGTTCGCCAGCGCGTTGCCCAGCCCGCTGTCCGGGTTCAGCAGCACCGACACGTCGTAGATGTCGGACGCCTTGCCGAAATCGCTCCACTTGTTGGGGGTCAGCGTGGCGTACAGGGTCCCGTCGACGACCACGAAGTTGGCGTCGATGTCGGAGCCGCCCAAGGTGATGGTGGCGTTGCCCGACGCGGCGGTGGCCGGTGCCGTGGTGAGGTCGCCGTTGAGCGTCTTGATGGGGAGCCCGGGGATCTTGCCCTGGATGCTCAGCGCGATGTGCGCGCTCTGCACCTTCTTGGTGGCGTCGGCCGACTGCTTGACCAAGGTCGTGCCGTCGGGCAGTGGTGCGCCGCTCTGCTTTGAGCCCGACGAGCAGCCTGCGATCAAGGCGGTGGCGAGGGTCAGGGATGCGAGGACGGCCGATAGACGGCGGCGGGTCTGCATACTTCGCATCGTAGAGGGTGCCGGTGACTGCCCTGGTTAACGCGGGGCCCCGGTGTCGCCCGTGCGGTGGTGTTTGCCCTGCTCATCCGCGTGCGGGCGGGCCAATTAGCCTTAGGGGATGTTTACCGGAATTGTCGAGGAACTCGGGGAGGTGACGGGTCGCGACGTCCTTTCCGACGCGGCGCGGCTGACGATCCGCGGAGCCGTCGTGACCGCCGACGCGGGCCATGGCGACTCGATCGCCGTCAACGGCGTGTGCCTGACCGTCGCCGAGCTGCTGCCCGGCGGGCTGTTCACCGCCGACGTGATGGGCGAAACGCTGAACCGGTCGAACCTCGGCGCATTGCAGGTCGGCAGCCGGGTGAACCTGGAGCGCGCCGCGGCCGTCAACAGCCGGCTGGGCGGGCACATCGTGCAGGGCCACGTCGACGGGACGGGGCGGATCGTGGCCCGCTCGCCGTCCGAGCACTGGGAGGTCGTGCGCATCGAGATCCCCGCGGAGGTGGCCCGCTACGTCGTGGAGAAGGGGTCGATCACCGTCGACGGGATCTCGTTGACGGTGTCCGGGCTCGGCAGTGACCCGCGCGACTGGTTCGAGGTCTCGTTGATTCCCACCACCCGCGAACTGACCACCCTGGGCCAGGCCCCGATCGGGACGCAGGTGAACCTCGAAGTCGACGTGATCGCGAAATACGTCGAGCGGTTGATGTCCCGCTGATCAAGCCGTCGCAATAACGGCGCCGCCGGCGTGGTTCATACTGAATGCAACACGTGGGCTTCTCGTGTGGGCCGTTTTGACAGTGTTCCCCCTCGGAAAAGCGGGGACGGCGAGGTAGCAGGGATGACGAGGTTGGACTCCGTCGAGAGGGCGGTTGCCGACATTGCGGCCGGCAAGGCCGTCATCGTCATTGACGACGAGGACCGCGAGAACGAGGGCGATCTGATCTTCGCCGCCGAGAAGGCGACGCCGGAGATGGTGGCGTTCATGGTGCGCTATACCTCGGGATACCTGTGCGTGCCGCTGGACGGGGCGATCTGCGACCGCCTGGGGCTGCTGCCGATGTACGCCGTGAACCAGGACAAGCACGGCACCGCTTACACAGTCACGGTGGACGCGAAAGATGGTGTGGGAACCGGCATTTCGGCATCCGACCGCGCCACGACGATGCGGCTGCTCGCCAATCCCATCAGCGTCGCCGACGATTTCACCCGCCCCGGTCACGTGGTTCCGTTGCGCGCCAAGGACGGTGGCGTGCTGCGCCGGCCCGGTCACACCGAGGCCGCGGTCGACCTGGCCCGGATGGCCGGCCTGCAGCCCGCGGGCGCCATCTGCGAGATCGTCAGCCAGAAGGACGAAGGCTCGATGGCGCAGACCGACGAGCTGCGGGTGTTCGCCGACGAACACGACCTCGCCATGATCACCATCGCCGACCTGATCGAGTGGCGGCGCAAGCACGAGAAGCACATCGCCCGCATCGCCGAGGCCCGGATCCCGACTCGGCACGGCGAGTTTCGTGCCATCGGCTACGCCAGCATCTACGAGGAAGTCGAACACGTCGCGCTGGTGCGCGGCGAGATCGCCGGGCCGGACTCCGACGGCGACGACGTGCTGGTGCGCGTGCACTCCGAGTGCCTGACCGGTGACGTCTTCGGTTCCCGCCGCTGCGACTGCGGGCCGCAGCTGGACGCCGCCATGGCGATGGTCGCCCGCGAGGGACGCGGCATCGTGCTCTACATGCGCGGCCACGAGGGCCGCGGCATCGGCCTAATGCACAAACTGCAGGCCTATCAGCTGCAGGACGCCGGCGAGGACACCGTCGACGCCAACCTCAAGCTCGGATTGCCCGCCGACGCAAGGGATTACGGGATCGGCGCGCAGATCCTGGTCGACCTCGGCGTGCGCTCGATGCGGCTGTTGACCAACAACCCGGCCAAGCGCGTCGGGCTGGACGGGTACGGTCTGCACATCATCGAGCGGGTGCCGCTTCCCGTGCGCGCCAACGCGGAGAACATCCGTTACCTGATGACCAAGCGGGACAAGATGGGCCACGACCTGGCCGGGCTGGACGACTTTCACGAATCCGTCCACCTGCCAGGTGAATTCGGTGGTGCGTTGTGAATCGCGCCGCCGACGATGCAGAACGAAGTGATGCGCAGGAGCGGCGCCCATGAGCCCCGCCGAGGGGGTGCCGGAGGTTCCCCCGCTCGATGCGTCCGGCCTGCGACTGGCCCTCGTTGCGAGTACCTGGCACAGCGAGATCTGCGACGCACTGCTGGCGGGTGCCAGCAAGGTGGCCTCGGAATCGGGTGTCGACGACCCGACGGTGGTCCGGGTGATCGGCGCGATCGAGATTCCGGTGGTGGCCCAGGAGCTTGCCCGCAACCACGACGCCGTCGTCGCGCTGGGCGTCGTGATCCGTGGGCAGACACCGCATTTCGAATACGTCTGCGATGCGGTGACCCAGGGCCTGACCCGGGTGTCGCTGGACACTTCCACACCGGTGGCCAACGGGGTGCTGACCACCGACACCGAGCAGCAGGCACTGGACCGCGCCGGCCTTCCGGAATCGGCCGAGGACAAAGGGGCCCAAGCCACGCTGGCGGCCCTGACCACCGCGCTGACCCTGCGTGAGTTGCGCGCTCGGTCGTGACTGAGCCTCCCGACCGCGAGACCTGGGATGCGGTGTTGCGTCCCCACCGCACGCCGCTGTTCGCCTATGGGGCGGCGGTGCTCATCGCCGGCGCGCACATCGTGGTGGGGCTATTGCTCAAGGCGAGATCGACCGGCGTGGTTTTTCAGACTGCCGACCAGGTGGCGATCGCGGTGCTGGGGCTGGTCATCGCCGGCATCGTGCTGTTGTTCGCCCGCCCCCGGCTGCGGGTTGGGCCGTCGGGCGTATCGGTGCGAAACCTGCTGGGAGACAAGCTGATCGAGTGGCCCGATGTTGTCGACGTCTCGTTTCCGGTGGGCCACCGCTGGGCGCGCATCGATTTGCCGGACGACGAGTACATCCCGGTGATGGCCATCCAGGCCGTCGACAAGGGCCGCGCGGTGGAGGCCATGGACACGGTGCGCGCGTTGCTGACGCGCTATCGGCCGGACCTGCCGGCCTCCTGAGCGCCGTACAGGCCGGCGGGCTCGCTGCGTACCCGCAGCGGCCCGCCGCCTGACTACCTAACGCTTGAGTCGGAGACCCGTATCGGAGGCACTCAGTATCGGGTGCAGTCCGTCATCATCTGCTGGAAAATCGGCAGGGCCTGCTGCGCCCCCTGGTTGTGCTCGATCGCGTGCAGCAGGTTCACGCGCTGATCGGGCGACGACGCCAGGTACTGCTGCAAAAACTGCTGGTTCGGCGGCGACTGGTCGAGGTACTGGGCGGCCATCGGGTTCTCCGCGTGCACGGCCCGCATCGCCTGGTCGTAGCTACAGGTCGTGTTGATCATCGGACCGTAATCGGGGCTGGCCGATGCGACCCCGGCCCCAGCGGTCGACGCCAAAGCCAAGCCGCCGACGGTGACGGCCAGTCTGGCCCACGAGCGCTTCATCATTTACGGACTCCCTCCATTGCTGTGCCCCCACTCTAACGTTGAGTTAGAGGCTTGGTAGCCAGAACCGGCGCCGCCCAAACCGCCGGCAACGCTTACGGGCCGCTCAGGGGGCGTCCGTCTGCCCCGGTTCCGCCCCCTCGCTTTCGGGGCCCCAGCTGCTCGGTAGCAGCGGCATCCGGGGTCCGTCGTCCAAGGAATCGGCGCCGATTGTGGTCAACCCCACTGGGGCCGCATCGGGCCCGCGGGCGGTGCCGGCGAACCCCAGGGGCCCCGCCCCCCGGTCCGTGGCCGTCGCCGTGGTTTTGCCGGCGGCATCGGGCTCCGGGTCGGCGTCGAGGTATTCGTGGCGGCGGCCGGGGTCGATCAGGCCGGGCCGCTGGCGGCGCCGGCGCCGGGCCTGTTCCCGCCGGGCCGGGGCGGTCGCCGCGGCCGCGGTGCCGGGTTCGGCCGATCTCTGCTGGGACCGCGCGCCGGCCGGGAGGTTCGCACCGGCGCCGATGCCCGGCGGGCCGACGACGTAGGGGTAATCGAAGCCGGCGACGGCGGTCGCGGGTGGCGCCGCGGGCGCCGCGGCGGACGCCGGGGCCGCCGCCGGTGCCGGCGCGGGCGCCGCGGCCGGCGTTGCGGCCGGGGCGGGTGCGCTCAGGCCGGGCGCCATCGCGACGGGCGCTCCGGTGTGGGACGGCGCCGGCGCGGCCGCCACCCCGGGCAGGGTGGGCGCGGGCGGCGCGACGCCGGCCAGCCCGGCCAGCCCCGCCAGGCCGGCCGCCCCGGCGACGGGCAGGAACGGGACGATCAGCCCGACCGAGAGCTGAGTCAACTGCGGCACTTGGGGAATGAAGGTGTAAAGCGACTCGCCCGCCCAGTGCGGAACCTTGAGGAGTAGCGGGTCAGTCAGCAGGCTGTGGATGGCCGTGGACGGGTTGGACCCAGGCTGGTTCAGGTCCGTGGTGAGTTCTTGGGCGACCATCTGCACGCGATCTACCCACCAGCTCAGCTGATTTGCCCCCCCGCCCGCATCTTGGTTCGGGGGGTTGGTCAGCTGGATCGGCGGGGGTGGCGCGGTGGGCGGGACCCACGTCATCGCGGTCTGGGACACCGCTTCATACATCGCCATCGCGGTGGCTGCCCGCAGCCACATCTGCAAATACTCGAACTCGTTTTGCGCGATCGGAATCGTATTGACACCAAGGAAATTCGTCGCTATCAGGGAGGCGTTCAGGGCTTTGTTGGCTGCTATCTCTGCCAGTGTCGGCATGGCCGCCACCGCGGCGTTGTACGCCGCGATCACGGTGTCGTGCTCGAGGGCCGCCGCCGTGGCGTTGGCGCTGTTCTGTAAAAGCCAGGCCAGGTACGGCACATGCGCGGCCACGAACTTCTCCGCGGTGGGACCCTGCCACGTCCCGGCCTGCACCTCGGCCAACAACTCGCTGAGTTCGGTAGCCGCCGTGTCGTATTCGGCGCTCAAGTTCAGCCACGCCGTCTCCGAGTTCAACAACGAGGCGGGCCCCGGGCCGGTGGTGAGCGCCGCCGAATTCACTTCCGGTGGAAAGGCCGCCCAGATCGGCATCGTCATCGTTGGCCACCCTCGTCGTTGCGACACTGCGATTCGTTCGAAGGCTGCGGTCGCCGATGTCGCGTGGCAGTGACGAGGGCGGCCGCGGTGCGGACAGCGGTCCGCATGTCATGAAGCTTATCGCCAGAGTGTCCGCAAATACGGATACGATTCCCGACTTTCACCGGAAATGCGAAGGTATTTTTCAGTCAGTGGACAGCCGGGCAAGGAACCCGTTCAACAGGAGCGTCTGAACCAACCCCGTCTGCTGCGGGGCGCTCAGGCCGGGCAGTTCGCCGACCCGGAACGGCTCGGTGCTCGACGCGAGGAACCGCATCGCGGCCTCGTGGTCGAGGCCGGCGGCCACGGACAGCTGAGCGAAGTGCAGGACAACGCGATCGGCGGCGCGGGTCACCCGCGCGTAGAGCGGCTGGTGCTTGCGCACCAGCGTCCGGGCGTCGATTCCGGCCGTGTCGCTCACCCGCCCGACCGGTGGGCATCGGCCGCGCCGGACCAGGACGTCCTCCAATGCGCCGAGGCCGTCGGCGACGATGTCGGGGCCCTCGACGGTGCGCAGGGTGTCGTGCACCAGGTCTTCCAGGCCGGCGCGGGCGCCCGCGTCGTCCAGGTGGCGCGGCGACAGGCGGGTGTGCAGCCGGGGGTCGCGCAAACTCAGCGCGTAGAGCGCGTGCGTGACGAGCGTGAGCACGGTGGGTGCGTGCAGCCCGATCGTCAGATGGACGGATGGCTCCGAGCGCGTTTCGGCCGAATGCACTTGGCCGCGTGGCAGATACAGCACGTCGCCGGCGCGCAGGCACACGTCGGTCGCCGCCGCCGGCCCGTCCGTCCCGACCCCTTTGCGGCTTTCGATCTCGTGCGGCGGCACGGGGGCGCCGGTGGACACATGCCACGTCTTGGATCCCCGGATCTGCAGGACCAGCACGTCGTGCGGGTCGTAGTGCGGGGAAAAGCCGGTGGCGTCGGGCGGCGTGACATAGGCGTTGACCCGCGTCGGGAAGTTCAGCTCGACCTCGAGGGAATGCGACAGCGTCGCGACCGTGCGCAGGTACCGCTCGAGGCCGTTCAGCACGATGGTGTACCCGTCGGCGAGGCCCTCGCGGGCGCGGTCCGGGTCGAGGCTGCCGTCGCCGCGGCGATAGCTCGCCGGATCCCTGTCCTGGCCGCCCTTCACCAGCCGCACGGCCGACGGCTCCGCTCGCATCTGCTCGAGGAGTTCGTCGGCCGCGGGCAGCAGGCCGTCGAAGTAGCCCGGCTCGCCACGCTGGATGTGGTGGTGCCTGATCGCCCAGATCTCGTCGAGGAACGCCTCGACCGAAACCGGCCGCAGCAACCAGGCGAGCGAGGACTCGGCGGCCAATGTTCCTCCCAACCCTTCCCGGCCTCCCCAACGTTCGTGGGCACCACAGTAGACCGGCGCCCCGCCTTTCTCGGCACGTCGTTCCCGGCTACTAGCCTGGATCTGTGCCAGATCCCGCCACGTACCGCCCGGCGCCCGGGTCCATCCCGGTGGAGCCGGGCGTCTACCGATTCCGGGATCCGCACGGCCGGGTCATCTACGTTGGCAAGGCCAAGAGCCTGCGCAGCCGGCTCACGTCCTACTTCTCCGACATCTCCGGCCTGCACCCGCGAACGCGGCAGATGGTCACCACCGCGGCCAAGGTCGAGTGGACGGTGGTCAACACCGAAGTCGAGGCGCTGCAGCTCGAATACAACTGGATCAAGGAATTCGACCCGCGGTTCAACGTCCGCTACCGCGACGACAAGTCGTATCCGGTGCTGGCGGTCACCCTCAACGAGGAATTCCCGCGGTTGATGGTCTATCGCGGCCCGCGCCGCAAAGGCGTCCGGTACTTCGGCCCCTACTCGCACGCCTGGGCCATCCGGGAAACGCTGGACCTGCTCACCCGGGTGTTCCCGGCGCGCACCTGTTCGGCGGGAGTGTTCAAGCGGCACAGGCAGATCGACCGTCCGTGCCTGCTGGGCTACATCGACAAATGCTCGGCGCCGTGCATCGGCAGGGTCAGTGCCGAACAGCATCGTCAAATCGTGGACGATTTCTGCGACTTCCTGTCCGGCAAGACCGACCGGTTCGCCCGCGAGCTCGAACAGCAGATGAACGCCGCGGCAGAGCGTCTCGATTTCGAGCGGGCCGCGCGGCTGCGTGACGACCTGGGCGCGCTGAAGCGGGCGATGGAAAAGCAGGCCGTGGTGCTCGGTGACGGGACCGACGCCGACGTGGTGGCCTTCGCCGACGACGACCTCGAGGCCGCGGTGCAGGTGTTCCACGTGCGCGGCGGCCGGGTCCGCGGTCAGCGCGGCTGGATCGTCGAAAAGTCCGCCGACCCGGGCGATTCCGGCGAGGAGCAGTTGGTCGAGCAGTTTTTGACGCAGTTCTACGGCGAGCAGGCCGAATTGGGCGGCGCCGCAGACGAATCGGTGAACCCGGTGCCTCGGGAGGTGCTGGTGCCCTGCCTGCCGTCCAACGCCGACGAGCTGACGAGCTGGTTGTCCGGCCTGCGCGGGTCCCGGGTCGTCTTGAGGGTGCCGCGGCGCGGTGACAAACGCGCACTGGCCGAAACCGTGCAGCGCAACGCGAAAGAAGCCCTGCAGCAACACAAGCTGAAGCGGGCCGGTGACTTCAACGCCAGATCCGCTGCGCTGCAGAACATTCAGGAAGCCCTCGGGCTGTCCGAGGCGCCGCTGCGCATCGAATGTGTGGACATCAGCCACGTGCAGGGCACCGACGTGGTGGGCTCGCTGGTGGTGTTCGAGGACGGTCTGCCACGCAAATCGGACTACCGGCACTTCAGCATCCGGGAGGCCGCCGGACAGGGGCGCTCCGACGATGTCGCCTCCATCGCCGAGGTGACCCGGCGCCGCTTCGCGCGCCACCTCAGCGAGCAGAACGACCCGAATATGCTTTCACCGGAAGGGAAGTCCCGCCGCTTCGCCTACCCGCCGAACCTGTACGTCGTCGACGGCGGCGCGCCGCAGGTCAACGCGGCCAGCGCGGTGCTCGAAGGGCTCGGCATCACCGACGTCGCGGTGATCGGGCTGGCCAAGCGGCTCGAAGAGGTGTGGGTGCCCTCGGAACCCGACCCCGTCATCATGCCGCGCAACAGCGAGGGTCTTTACCTGCTGCAGCGTGTCCGCGACGAGGCGCACCGGTTCGCGATCGCCTACCATCGCAGCAAGCGATCCAAGCGAATGACGGCATCGGTGCTGGATTCGGTGCCAGGATTGGGAGAACATCGCCGTAAGGCACTGGTAAGCCATTTCGGATCGATAGCCCGCCTCAAGGAGGCCACCGTCGACCAGATCACCGCCGTTCCCGGCATCGGCGTCGCCACCGCCACCGCCGTCCTGGAGGCGCTGCGACCCGAGCGGGCCCCCGACGAGTCCAGGGCCGCGCAATGACGGGTCCGGGCGAGTTGGCGGGGAATCCCTCGGTGGACGCCCCGGCCGGTATCGACGTCGTTCTCGTGACGGGGTTGTCCGGGGCCGGGCGGGGTACGGCGGCCAAGGTGCTCGAGGACCTCGGCTGGTATGTGGCCGACAACCTGCCCCCGCAGCTGATCACCCGGATGGTCGACCTCGGCATGGACGCGGGGTCGCGCATCACCCAGCTGGCGGTGGTGATGGACGTGCGGTCGCGGGGCTTCACCGGAGATCTGGATTCGGTGCGCACTGAGCTGGCGACCCGAAACATCGCCCCGCGGGTGGTGTTCATGGAAGCATCCGACGACATGTTGGTGCGCCGCTACGAGCAGAATCGGCGCAGCCACCCGCTGCAGGGCGATCAGACGCTGGCCGAGGGCATCGCGGCCGAGCGCCGGATGCTGGCATCGGTGCGCGCCACCGCCGACCTGATCATCGACACGTCGACGCTGTCGGTGCGGGGCCTGCGCGAGACCATCGAGCGGGCGTTCGGCAATGACGCCGGCGCGACCACCAGCGTCACGGTCGAGTCGTTCGGTTTCAAGTACGGCCTGCCGATGGACGCCGACATGGTGATGGACGTGCGATTCCTGCCGAACCCGCACTGGGTCGACGAATTGCGCCCCCGCACCGGGCAGGATCCCGCGGTGCGGGATTACGTGTTGAGCCAGCCCGGCGCGGCCGAGTTTCTCGACGCCTACCATCGACTGCTATCTCTGGTCGTGGACGGCTACCGCAGGGAGGGCAAGCGCTATATGACGGTCGCCATCGGCTGCACGGGGGGGAAGCATCGCAGTGTCGCGATCGCCGAGCAATTGATGCAGTTGCTGAACGCCGATCACCAGCTGTCGGTGCGCGTGCTGCACCGGGATCTGGGTCGCGAATGAGCGAGCCGTTCAACCGGGGCATCGTCGCGCTGGGCGGCGGACACGGCTTGTACGCGACCTTGTCGGCGGCCCGGCGTCTCACCCCCTACGTCACCGCCGTGGTGACGGTCGCCGACGACGGCGGATCCTCGGGCCGGCTGCGCGGCGAACTCGGCGTGGTGCCGCCCGGCGACCTGCGAATGGCGTTGGCGGCCTTGGCTTCTGACAGTCCACATGGGCGTCTGTGGGCGACCATCCTGCAGCACCGGTTCGGTGGCAGCGGCGCTCTGGCGGGGCATCCGATCGGCAATTTGATGCTGGCTGGCCTGTCGGAGGTGCTGGCCGATCCGGTGGCCGCCCTCGACGAGCTCGGGCGCATCCTGGGCGTCAAGGGCAGGGTGCTGCCGATGTGCCCGATCGCCCTGCAGATCGAGGCCGACGTGTCCGGCCTGGAAGGCGACCCGCGGATGTTCCGGGTGATCCGCGGCCAGGTGGCGATCGCGACCACCCCGGGCAAGGTGCGCCGGGTGCGGCTGCTGCCGGACCACCCCCCGGCCACCCGGCAGGCCATCGACGCCATCATGGCCGCCGACCTGGTGGTGCTGGGCCCCGGCTCGTGGTTCACCAGCGTGATCCCGCACGTGTTGGTGCCCGAGCTGGCGGCGGCGCTGCGGGCGACGTCCGCGCGGCGCGCCCTGGTGCTCAACCTGGTGGCCGAGCCGGGGGAGACCGCCGGGTTCTCCGTCGAGCGTCATCTGCACGTGCTGGCCCAGCACGCTCCGGGATTTACCGTGCACGACATCATCATCGACGCCGACCGGGTGCCGAGTGAGCGGGAACGCGAGCAACTGCGCCGCACCGCCACCCTGCTGCATGCCGAGGTCCACTTCGCCGACGTGTCCCGACCTGGTACACCTTTACATGATCCAGGCAAGCTCGCGGCGGCCCTGGACGGGGTCCGGGCGGCCCGCAAGGGTCCGGAAGCGGCTCCGGCCACGGCCACCGCGGATATTCGGGTCGACGGTGCAAAACCACCACCAGGTGGGGATGGGCCCGCCGGCAGCGGACCAAGGGGTGACGACTCGTGGCGATGACGACCGAAGTCAAGGACGAACTGAGCCGCCTGGTCGTGAAATCGGTCAGCGCGCGCCGGGCGGAGGTCACGTCCCTGCTGCGGTTCGCCGGAGGGCTGCACATCGTGGGCGGCCGCGTCGTGGTCGAGGCCGAGGTCGATCTCGGCAATGTCGCCCGGCGGCTGCGCAAAGACATTTTCGAACTTTACGGCTACACCGCCGTCGTGCATGTGTTGTCCGCCAGTGGAATTCGCAAAAGCACCCGGTACGTGTTGCGGGTGGCCAACGACGGTGAGGCGCTGGCCCGCCAGACCGGGCTGCTCGACAACCGCGGCCGCCCGGTGCGCGGGCTGCCGGCCCAGGTGGTGGGCGGCAGCGTCGGCGACGCCGAGGCCGCGTGGCGGGGGGCCTTCCTGGCGCACGGGTCGCTGACCGAGCCGGGACGGTCCTCGGCGCTGGAGGTCAGCTGCCCCGGCCCGGAGGCGGCGCTGGCGTTGGTGGGCGCGGCGCGGCGGCTGGGGGTCAGCGCGAAGGCCCGCGAGGTGCGTGGCGCCGACCGGGTAGTGGTGCGCGACGGCGAGGCGATCGGCGCGTTGCTGACCCGGATGGGCGCCCAGGACACCCGGCTGGTGTGGGAGGAGCGCCGGATGCGCCGCGAGGTGCGGGCCACGGCCAACCGGCTCGCCAACTTCGACGACGCCAACCTGCGCCGCTCGGCGCGCGCGGCGGTCGCGGCGGCCGCCCGGGTGGAGCGGGCGCTGGAGATCCTCGGCGACACCGTCCCCGACCATTTGGCCTCGGCCGGCAAGCTGCGCGTCGAGCACCGACAGGCGTCGCTGGAGGAGCTCGGCCGGCTCGCCGACCCGCCGATGACGAAAGACGCTGTGGCCGGCCGCATTCGGCGGTTGCTGTCGATGGCCGACCGCAAGGCGAAGATCGAGGGTATTCCCGACACCGAGTCGGCGGTGACGCCGGATTTGCTGGAAGACGCCTAACTGGTCGCGCGAATCGCTGTTCGCAAGGGGTGGCGGGGGCTACGGTCGGGGAATGAAACGGCTTTCGAGCGTTGATGCGGCGTTTTGGTCGGCCGAAACCGCGGGCTGGCACATGCACGTGGGGGCGCTGGCGATTTGCGACCCGAAGGAATGCTCCGAGTACAGCTTTGCGCGACTGCGCGAGCTGATCATCGAGCGGCTGCCGGAATTGCCGCAGTTGCGGTGGCGGGTTACCGGGGCGCCATTCGGCCTGGACCGGCCGTGGTTCGTCGAGGACGAGGACCTGGACCCCGACTTCCACATCCGGCGCATCGCGGTTCCGGCGCCCGGCGGTCGGCGCGAACTCGAGGAACTGGTGGGGCGGTTGATGTCCTACAAGCTGGACCGCGCCCGGCCGCTGTGGGAGATGTGGGTGATCGAGGGTGTCGAGGGCGGCCGGATCGCGTCGCTGACCAAGATGCACCACGCCATCGTCGACGGCGTCTCGGGCGCCGGCCTGGGTGAGATCCTGCTGGACGTCACGCCGGAACCGCGACCGCCGCAACAGGAGACGGTCGGATCGCTGGTGGGGTTGAATATTCCGGGCATCGAGCGGCGGGCGGTGGGCGCGCTCATCAACGTCGGCGTCAAAACGCCGTTCCGCGTCGCGCGGCTGGTGGAGCAGACCGTGCGCCAGCAAATCGCCACGCTGGGGGTGCGCAGCAGGCCGCCGCGCTACTTCGAAGCGCCGAAAACCCGCTTCAACGCGCCGGTTTCGCCACACCGGCGCATCACCGGCTGCCGCGTCGAACTGGCCCGCGCCAAGGTCGTCAAGGACGCCTACGGTGTGAAGCTCAACGACGTGGTGCTGGCGTTGGTGGCCGGCGCCGCCCGCGACTACCTACTCAAACGCGGTGAGCTGCCTGCCAAACCGCTCATCGCGCAGATCCCCGTGTCGACGCGCACCGACGAGAACAAGGATGACGTCGGCAACAAGGTGAGCTCGATGACCGTCTCGTTGGCCACCCACATCGAAGACCCCGGGGAGCGGCTGCGGTCCATCCACGAAAGCACCCAGAACGCCAAGCTGATGGCCAAGGCGTTGTCGGCGCACCAAATCATGGGGCTGACCGAGACGACACCGCCGGGGTTGTTGGGGCTGGCCGCGCGGGCATATACCGCCAGCGGTCTGTCGCGAAACCTGGCCCCTATCAACCTGGTTGTCTCGAATGTGCCCGGCCCGTCGTTCCCGCTGTACATGGCCGGCGCCAAGCTCGATTCGCTGGTGCCGCTGGGGCCCCCGGTGATGGACGTCGCGCTGAACATCACCTGCTTCTCCTACACGGATTACCTCGACTTCGGCTTCGTGACGACGCCCGAAGTGGCCAACGACATCGACGACATGGCCGATCGCATCGAGCCGGCGCTCACCGACCTCGAAAAGGCCGCCGCGCGGGAGAACAGCCCCAACTAGGCCTGCTGCCAGGCGATCTCACGACTATGAGGCGCCGCCATTTGACCTAGCGGCGATCGCGAGCGCGGCGCAGCCGGGCGAGGCGGGTCGGCGCCATCGGAGCTAGCGGCGATGGTGAAAGTGTTATGCGGCGCCGGGATTGTCGGCTTCGTCGTCGTGTTCGTGGTGGAGGAGTTTTTCGGGGTGGTGGTAGGTGTTGGTGCGGGGTTGGCCGCGCTCGAGGTGGGGTGGGGGTTTCCATTCGGTGTCGCCGCGGGTGTTTTTGCGGGTGGTCCAGCCGCCGGGGTCGAGCATGCGGTGATGGGGGCCGCAGGCGAAGGTGAGCTGGTTGATGTCGGTGCTGTGGCAGGTGCTGTAGTCGGTGGTGTGGTGGACTTCGCAGTAGTAACCCGACACGGTGCAGCCCGGGGCGGTGCAGCCGCGGTCCTTGGCGTACAACACGATTCGTTGTCCCGGGGAGGCCAGCCGCTTGGCGCCTCTCTGTGTCAAGAGGTGTGCCATTGTTCGGTTGTATGGTGGCTGCTAGCAGGTCCGGGAAGTGGCTTGTCCGAAGAGTCAGTGTGCGGGGTTTCAGCTGGCCGCGCTGGATATTAGAGCCGCCCCCGATTGTCCTCCCGGGCCTGCCTTACGTCTTGTCGCGTCGCGGAGCAGTTGGCGGTAGACGATGTCAGACAGGCGTCGTTTCAGGCACCGTATTGCTTCCTTGTGACTCTTACCGCCGGTTCGTTTCCGCAAGTAGTAGGCCTTGCTTGGGGTGTCCTGCCGGATTTGTGTTAAGGCCATGATGTGTAGACAGCAGTTGAGTTGGCGGTCTCCGGCGCGAGAGAGCCGGTGGCGGATGACATCTCCGGAGGACACGTCGATCGGGGCGGTGCCGTTGTAGCTGGCGAACGCCGCGGCGGAGCAGAACCGATCGATGGTGCCGACTCGGGCGAGGATCTTGGCCGCGGTCAATTCTCCGATGCCGCACAACTCGGTGAGGGTTGTGCCAGAGGCGCTGACGGCGGTCTTGATGTCGGCGGCCGCCTTGGTGATTCGGCGGTCCAGGTGGCGTACCTCAGTGATGAGGTCGGCGGCGAGGCTGCGCAGGGTTTTGCCGGCGGCATCGCGAGGACGGACCTTGCGAAGGAGTTCGACGGCCCGCTCGGCTGTGAGATCACGTTTTGCACCACCAGGAATGAGATTGGCAAGCACGACGTGCAGGCGGTTGACGGTCTGGGTGCGGGTTTTGACCAGGTCGTCGCGGTGGTCGACGATCGCACGTAGGGCGATCACGGTGCCGTCTACCACAACAGAAGTCAGCGAACGTGCGCTCAGTGCGGCGATCCCCACGCTTACTGCGTCCGCGTCGTCGTTCTTGCGACCGTGGCCGGTCGACAGCGTCCGCACGCGCGCAGCTAGTTTCGCAGGTATATCGACGACGTCGATTCCGTCGGTACGTAGCCACGCTGTCAGTGGCGCGCCCAGACCGGATGCGCCTTCGATCGCCCATGTCGAGTCGGGCCACTGGCGGGCGAAACGACGCAATGCGCGGTAGCCGTCACGGCTGACCGGTACGCGAATGGCGGCTACGGGCCGCGACGAGGCGTCCACTGCTGCGGCAGTCCAGGACGCTTTGTGTGGATCGATTGCGATCACCATCTGGGTCTTCAATATCGCTGGCACGAAACTTCTCTCCTCGCCTCGGTTTAGAGATGAAAGCGCGGAGGGCACACCAACTTTCGGCTACGCAGGCCTCTCTTCAGCCACTCTGCGCATATACGGCGGTGACCGGCCGACAAGCCAAGCGAAAGTCAACCACGGGTGACAGGTGTGATACGAGTCAACCGGCCACCACCTCGGAGATCATGGCTGCAGACCACGATCGCCTGCAAGGATTTAACAAGTTGGTGTGATAGAGCGCCAGGGCCTTGCCCTTATCGAAAATCGCCAGGTAGTGATGCGCGTGGCGGGCCAGGCGGATCACCTCACTCATCGGCAGGATGGTGCCGCCCCCGGTCAGGGCTCGCCCGGCGGCGGCCTCCAACTCGGCCAGGGTGGTGGTGACGATGATGGAGGCCGGTAACCCGTTGTGCTGACCCAACTCCCCGGAGGCCAACAGCCCACGCAGCCCGGCCAGCAGGGCGTCGTGGCCGCGCTGAGCAGCCGAGCGGGTATCACGATCGATGGCCTCTTGGCTGGGCGTCCCCTCCACACACGGCATCTCATCAAGCGGGTTGCACATGCCCGGGGCGCCGAGTTTGGCTTCCACGGCTTCCAGCGTGGCCCGTAGTTCGGGGGTGATCAGGCCCCGCAACTCCGACATGCCGTCGGCTTGTTGGCGGCCCAGGGTCACCCCGCGGCTACGGGCGCGGTCCTCGTCGGTGAAAAGGCCGTCGGGATTGAGGCAATCTTCCAGGACGTGGGCCAGGCCGTCGAGTTCGTCGGGCCGGTGATACGCGGCGTGGCCGGCCAGGTCGGCCTCGACGCGCTCGCGGGTGGCCGGGTCGATCCAGCCGGGCAGGCGGCGAAAGAATCGGCGGATCACCGCCACATGGGCGGCGCCGAGTTCACCGCGGGCCTGGGCGGCGGCGGTGGCGGCCAACACCGGGGGCAAGGGTTCACCGGTCAGGCCGTGGCGCGGGCCCAGATCGGCGGCGTCTTTGACCCGCCGGGCGGCCTCGGTGTGGCTGATCCGCAGCCGGTCGGCGATCGCCTGGTCGAGTTTGGCGCCGAGTTCTTCGATGCTGGCTTGGCGGGCCAGGTGATTGATCAACGCATGCTCAGCCACTGGCAGCCGGCGGCGCGTCTTTTCGCAGCGCTCTAACAGCGCCAGGCACTCCCGAGGAGCCAGCGCATCAAAACTCAGCCCCGCCACGCCTTCGATGGCGGCATCGAGCGCGTCGAAGGCCGCGCTGATCGCGTCCCGATCGATGATGCCGCCCGAACTCATACCGTCAAACTATCGAGGCCCACCGACACAAAACCCCACATTGTGACCACAGAAACCATAGTGACACAAGGGAATTCAATATCCGTTTCCGATATCCGAAATCGTGTCGGCGGGAGCGCGGGCGGCTCGTGTCGCCGGGAGCGCGGGCGGCCCGGGGCGCGGGAGCGCGCGCGGCCCGCGGCGCCGGAGCGTGCACGGCTCGGGGCACCGCCTCGGTCGGCCGAGAGCGGTCCTAGTCGCGCTGGGGCGGACGCGTCGCGTACACCCACGACAAAAACCGCGCTACGGCCTCCGCGGAACGGTGGGCCCGCGGGGAACTGAAGATGTCGAAAGCGTGTTGGGCGTGCGGCAATTCGGCGTAGGCGACCGGTGACTTCGACACCGCGCGCAGCTCCTCGACGAACTCCTGCGCCTCGCCCACCGGGATCAGCGAATCGTCGTGCCCGTGCAGGACGAAGAAGGGTGGCGCGTCGGCGCGCAGCCGACGGATCGGTGAGGCGTCGACGTAGATGTCGCGGTGGGTGCTGAATTTCCGCTTGACGACGAACTTTTGGAGCAACTCCACGAATTCGCGCCGGCCCTCGCCCTCGGTGGAAAACCAGTCGTAGCGCCCGTACACCGGGACCGCGGCGACCACCGACGTGTCGGCCTCCTCGAAGCCGGGCTGGAACGCCGGGTCGTTGGGTGTCAGCGCCGCCAGCGAACACAGATGGCCACCGGCCGAACCGCCCGTGATCGCCACGAAATTCGGATCCCCGCCGTAGCGGGAGATGTTCTGCTTCACCCAGGCCAGCGCGCGCTTGACGTCGACGATGTGGTCGGGCCAGGTGTGCCGCGGCGACACCCGGTAGCCGATGGACACGCACACCCAACCGCGCGCGGCCAGGTGACTCATCAGCGGATAGGCCTGGGGCCGGCGCATTCCGATCACCCACGCGCCGCCGGGCACCTGCACCAGCACCGGCGCCTTGCCGTCGCGCGGTAGATCGTGGCGGCGCCAGATGTCGGCCAGATTGGCGCGACCGTGCGGCCCGTAGGACACCACGTTCGTCTTCTCCACGTAGCGGCGCCGCGCCACCGTATTCCCCAGCGGCAGGGTGCGACGCCCGCTGCGGGTGGGCTTGGTTTGCGGCAGCTTGTCGAGCGCCTCTTCATAGTCGTCGCCGAGTTGCTCGCGCAGCCCCGCCTCCAGCACTGGCCCGGGGGTCGTCACGCCGCGATACTTGATCACCGCCAGGATGGCCCAGGACGCCGCCGTCAGCGCCAGCGCCACCTTCCCGCGACGTCCCGCGAAGTCGCCGCGGTGCCCGCGCCGCAGCACGTCCAAAAGCGAAGCGGAGAAGTACACGCCCGGCACCTCGGACGCCGGCCACCCGAACCAGAACACCAACACCGTGCTGTAGCCCTTGCGGGCCAGCGGCCGTAAACCGTTGGCGGCGTTGGCCAATTCCAGCGCGGCGCGCACCAGTGGCCTGGGCCTTCTGATCATCCGGGTGAACCGCATCAGCCGCCGACCCGTGCTCGCAGCTCCGCGCGCAGGATCTTGCCCGTGCTGCTGCGGGGGAGTTCATCCAGGACCGCGATCTCGCGCGGCACCTTGTAGTTGGCGAGGTTGTCCCGCACGTGTTGCTTGAGGGCGTCGGGGGTGGCGCCGGCGCCCGGCCCCAGCACCACGAACGCCGCCAGCCGCTGGCCGTATTGTTCGTCGTCCACGCCGATCACCGCCGCCTCGGCCACGTCGGGATGTGCTGCGAGCGCCTTCTCCACCTCGATCGGGTAGACGTTCTCGCCGCCGGACACGATCATCTCGTCGTCGCGGCCGACGACGAACAGCCGGCCCGCGGAATCCAGGTACCCGACGTCGCCCGACGACATGAATCCGGCGTGAAAGTCTTTCGTGCTGCCCGAGGTGTAGCCGTCGAACTGGGTGTTGTTGCGCACGTAGATGCTGCCGACCTCGCCGGCGGGCAGCTCGTTGAATTCCGGGTCCAGGATGCGGATTTCGGTTCCACCGGCGGGCCGGCCCGCGGTGTCGGGCGCCGCGCGCAGGTCGGCCGGCGTGGCCGTGGCGATCATGCCCGCCTCGGTGGCGTTGTAGTTGTTGTAGATCACGTCGCCGAACTCGTCCATGAACGCGGTGACGACGTCGGGGCGCATCCGCGAACCGG
Source organism: Mycobacterium sp. 3-98 (assembly GCF_035918355.1). Lineage (NCBI taxonomy): Bacteria > Bacillati > Actinomycetota > Actinomycetes > Mycobacteriales > Mycobacteriaceae > Mycobacterium > Mycobacterium sp. 3-98. Next base: position 2,460,673 of record NZ_CP142360.1, read on the forward strand.
ATGCCGCGGCGAACCGCAGGGACCGGCCGCTGTAGCGGCGCCGCACCTCGGTCGGCAGATCCATGATCCGGTCGAACATCACGGGCACCACCACCAGGCCGGTCGCCTTGTGCCGGTCGATAAGGTCCAGGGTGGCCTCCGGGTCGAATTTGCGCCGGGTGATCACCGGGCAGGCGAACGACGCCGCGAGCAGCAGCTGGGAAAAGCCCCAGGCGTGGAACATCGGCGCCACGATCACGATGGGCTCCTCCGCCCGCCACGGCGTGCGGTCCAGGATCGCCTTCAGCGTTCCGATTCCCGCGTTGCCGCCAGATTGCTTGGCGCCCTTGGGCGTTCCGGTGGTGCCGGAGGTGAGCAGGATCATCTTGCCCTTGCGCCCGGTGCGCTGGGGTTGAGCGCCTGCCCGGGCCGCGATCAGCCCCTCGACCGTGCGCTCATGCTCGGCATCGGTCCACGCCACGATGCGGGTCGCGTCAGGCGTGCCGGCCAGCGCGCGGTCCACCGTCTCGGTGAACTCCTCGTCGTAGATGACGGCGTCGACGCCCTCGCGGGTCACCACGTCGGCCAGCGCCGGCCCGGCGAACGACGTGTTGAGCAGCAGGATGTCCGAGCCGATCCGGTCGGCGGCCACCAACGCCTCGACGAAACCGCGGTGATTGCGGCACATGATCCCGATGACGCGGGGCTGGCCCGACGGCAACCCCTGCAGCGCCGCGGCGAGCGCGTTGCACCGCTCATCGAGTTCGCGCCAGGTCAGGCTGCCCCGCTCGTCGATCAGCCCGGGCCGATCCGGGCAGCGTTGGGCGGCGCTGGCGAACCCTGACGTCATGCCCATGCCTTCGCGGCGCATGGCCGCGGCGATCCGCACGTAGCGATCCGGGCGCATGGGCGCGATCAGTCCGGCGCGGCGCATGGTGCCGATCAGACCAAGGGTCTCGCTCAAAGGGTTTGGCATGACTCAGCCGAGGATCGGGAACCGGCGCTTGGCGGCGAGCTCGGTCAGCGCCTCCTGCATCACCGAGCGCACGTACTCGTCGACCTCGTCGATGTCGGGGTCCTCGCCGAACTTCCCGGCGATGTCGATCGGCTCCAGCACCCGGGTCACGATCTTGGTCGGCAGCGGCAGGTTGGGTGGGATGACCGCACTCAGGCCGAAGGGGAAACCGAACGACACCGGCAGAATCGCGCTGCGCAGCAACCGTTTGATGCCCAGCCGCTCGGCCAGCCAGGTGCCGCGCGTCAGGTAGAGCTGCGTCTCCTGCCCGCCGATCGACACCGCGGGCACGATCGGGACGCCGGCGTCGATCGCGGTGCGGACGTAACCCTTGCGGCCGTTGAAGTCGATGACGTTCTCCGACAGCGTGGGCCGGTAGGCGTCGTAGTCGCCGCCGGGGAACACGATCACCACCCCGCCGGACCGCAGCGCGACGGCCGCGTTCTCCCGATTGGCCCGGATGTATCCGGTACGCCGGAAGAAGTCCGCGGTGGGGCCCGTCATGAGGATGTCGTGGCTCAGCGTGTAGACCGGCCGGTCGTAGCCGAGCTTGTCGTAGAAGTGGGCGCTGAAGATCGGGACGTCCATCGGGAACATGCCGCCCGAGTGGTTACCGACCACCAGCGCACCGCCGGGCGGGAACGAGTCCAAGCCGTGTACCTCCGACCGGAAGTACGTCTTCAAGACCGGGCGCATCACCGCCATCAGGCGCTGGGTCAAGACGGGGTCGAATTTGCCGATGTCCCCGCCATCGGCGTTGTCGCTGTCGGTCACGTTCCTCCCTTGACGCTCGCGCCGGGCCAGGTGCCGAGTCGAGTCCCTCGATGGTAGCGACCAAGGAAGCGCCGCCGTCATGGTGTTTCGGCATTTTCGCCCGCGTAAGCCGTTGAGTCGGCTGCGGTGCCGATACATTCGATGGGCCAGCTGGTTTTCCGACAGGAACGAGGCCGCCCATGGGATTCATGTCACCGGAGCTTCCGGACGTCGACCGCAGCACCTGGCCCACGTTGCCCCGGGCCACCCGGCTGCAAGTCGTGACCCGGCACTGGGCGGAACACGGCTTCGGCACGCCATACGCGGTGTATTTGCTCTACCTGCTCAAGATCGCCCTCTACGTCGCCGCCCCCGCCGCGATCATCTCGCTAACCCCCGGCCTGGGCGGTCTGGGCCGCATCGGCGACTGGTGGACGCAACCCATCGTCTACCAGAAGGTCGTCATCTTCACGCTGCTGTTCGAGGTCACCGGCCTCGGCTGCGGATCCGGGCCGCTGACCGGGCGGTTCATGCCACCGATCGGCGGCATCCTTTACTGGTTGCGACCCAACACAATTCGGCTCCCGGCCTGGCCCGGCAAGGTTCCGTTCACCCGCGGCGACACGCGCACCGCCTTCGACGTCGCGCTGTATGCCATCGTTCTGATCGGCGGGGTGTGGGCGCTGCTGTCGCCCGGCCACGGCGGGCCGGTCACCACCGCGGGCGATGTCGGCCTGATCGACCCCGTGCGGGTCGTCCCGACGATCGTGGCGCTGGCCCTGTTGGGTCTACGCGACAAGACGGTCTTCCTGGCCGCCCGCGGCGAACACTATTGGCTGAAGCTGTTCGTGTTCTTCTTCCCGTTCACCGATCAGGTCGCGGCCTGCAAGCTCATCATGCTCTGCTTGTGGTGGGGCGCAGCGGTTTCCAAGCTCAACCACCATTTCCCTTACGTGGTGGCGGTGATGACGAGCAACAACGCGCTGCTGCGAAGCCGGGTGTTCACCCCGCTGAAGCACCTGCTCTACCTCGACCACGTCAACGACCTGCGACCGTCGCTGCTGCCCAAGCTGATGGCCCACGTCGGCGGCACCACAGCGGAATTCGTGGTTCCGACGGTGCTGGTCTTCTTCGCCGCCGATCACCCGTGGCGATGGTTTCTGATCGCGTTCATGGTGCTGTTCCATCTCAACATCATTTCCAACCTCCCAATGGGAGTGCCCTTGGAATGGAACGTGTTCTTCATCTTCTCGCTGTTCTATCTGTTCGGGCATTACGGCGCGGTCCGGGCCACCGATCTTCGCTCGCCCGTGCTGCTCGCCCTCGTGATCCTCGCGGTGGTGGTGGTCATCGTGGGAAACATGTTCCCCGAAAGGATTTCGTTCCTTCCGGCGATGCGGTACTACGCCGGCAACTGGGCCACCAGCGTGTGGTGCTTCCGTGCGGGCGCCGAGGAGAAGATCGACGCCGACATCGTGAAGAGCTCCGCGCTCGTCGTCAATCAGCTGGCGAGGCTCTACGACCCGGAAACCGCCGAAATCTTGGCGGACAAGATCGCCGCCTTCCGCGCGATGCACGTGCATGGCCGGGCGCTCAACGGGCTGCTGCCGCGCGCGATCGACGACGAAGCCGACTACAAGATCCGTGAGGGCGAAATCGTTGCCGGGCCGCTCGTCGGGTGGAACTTCGGCGAGGGCCACCTACACAACGAGCAACTTGTGGAGGCGGTGCAACGCCGCTGCCGCTTCGAGGACGGCGACGTGCGGGTCATCGTCCTGGAGGGTCAGCCCATCCACGTCCAACGGCAGTCGTATCGCATCCTCGACGCCAAGACCGGCCTGATCGAGGCGGGCTACGTCGACGTCAAGGACATGCTGACCCGCCAGCCGTGGCCCGAGCCCGGGGATGACTGCCCCGTCCACGTCATTGATGACGCCCATGGCTAGGGCAGTCGTCGTCGGCGCCGGGCCGAACGGGCTGGCGGCCGCGATCCACCTCGCCCGCCACGGTGTCGACGTGCAGGTGCTGGAGGCCGGCGAGACGGTCGGCGGGGGAGCGCGCTCGGCCGAGCTGACGGTGCCCGGGGTGATCCACGACGTCTGCTCGGCTGCGCATCCGATGGCAGTGGGTTCACCGTTCTGGGAGGAGATCGACCTGCGGAGCTACGGGCTGACCTGGAAGTGGCCGGAGGTCGACTGCGCGCATCCGCTCGACGACGGCACCGCCGGGTTGCTCTACCGGTCGATCGACCGAACCGTGGCCGAAATGGGCGCCGACGGACGGCGGTGGCGGCTCGCGGTGGGCGATCTCGCCGCCGGCTTCGACGAGCTGTGCCAAGACCTGATGCGCCCGGTCCTGCATGTTCCGCACCACCCCATCCGGCTTGCTGCCTTCGGGCCGCGCGCGCTGTTGCCGGCGACCGTGCTGGCCCGCTGGTTTCGCACCGAGCGGGTACGCGCGCTATACGGCGGCCAGGCCGCGCACGCTTACACCCGGCTCGACCGGCCGCTGACGGCCGCAATGGCGCTGATGTTCATGGCCAGCGGGCACCACTACGGCTGGCCGGTGGCTGCGGGCGGATCGGGTTCGATCATCGCGGCGCTAGCAGCCGTCCTGGCCGAACACGGCGCTGCGATCACCACCGGCGTCACAGTGACCAGCCGCAAAGACATTCCCGGCGCCGACATCGTCATGCTCGACCTCACCCCGGCCGCGACGCTGCGGCTCTACGGCGACGCCATGCCCGGCCGCATCAAGCGCTCCTACCGGCGCTACCGCCAGGGGTCCTCGGCCTTCAAGGTCGACTACGCCATCGAGGGCCACATTCCCTGGACCAATCCCGACTGCGGTCACGCCGGCACCGTGCACCTGGGCGGGACATTCGCCGAGATCGCACACAGCGAACGCGAGCGGTCGCAAGGACGGATGTACCGGCGGCCGTTCATCATCCTTGGGCAGCAGTACCTGGCCGACCCGTCGCGCTCGGCGGGCAATATCAACCCGATCTACGCCTACGCCCACGTGCCGTTCGGCTACACCGGCGATGCCACCGAGATCATCACTGACCAGATCGAGCGCTTCGCGCCCGGATTCCGCGACCGCGTCGTCGCCACCGTCACCAGCGGTACCGCCGATCTGCAGGCCTACAACCCCAACTTCATCGGCGGCGACATCATCGGCGGCGCCAACGACGGGCTCCAGGTGATCCTGCGGCCGCGGGTCTCCGTCAACCCGTATGCGACCGGTGTGCCGGGGGTATACCTGTGCTCGCAATCCACCCCGCCCGGGGCCGGCATCCACGGGTTGTGCGGCTACCACGCGGCCGAGGCGGCGCTGGGCTGGCTGCGCAAGCGCCGCAATCCGGCCTAGCGGTACGGGCCGCGTGTGGCCGACGTCACGGCCGATGTACCAGCGCGGCAACGGGTGGCGGCGCTGATCTAGGCTGGCGACGAGCGCAAATCAGCGGACACAGGAAAGAAGACAGAGGAGAGACAAGTGACGGTCCGAGTAGGTATCAACGGCTTCGGTCGAATCGGGCGGAACTTCTACCGGGCCTTGCTGGCTCAACAGGAGCAAGGCACCGCGGACATCGAGGTGGTCGCGGTCAACGACCTCACCGACAACGCCAGCCTGGCGCACCTGCTGAAATTCGACTCCATCCTGGGCCGCCTGCCGCACGACGTCAGCCTCGAGGGTGACGACACCATCGTCGTCGGCAACGCCAAGATCAAGGCGCTGGAGGTCAAGGAGGGCCCGGCGGCGCTGCCCTGGGGCGACCTGGGCGTCGACGTCGTCGTCGAGTCAACCGGCATCTTCACCAACGCCGCCAAGGCCAAGGGCCACCTGGACGCCGGCGCCAAGAAGGTGATCATCTCCGCGCCGGCCACCGACGAGGACATCACCATCGTGCTCGGCGTCAACGACGACAAGTACGACGGCAGCCAGAACATCATCTCCAACGCCTCGTGCACCACGAACTGCCTGGGGCCGCTGGCCAAGGTGCTCAACGACGAGTTCGGCATCGTCAAGGGCCTGATGACCACCATCCACGCCTATACCCAGGACCAGAACCTGCAGGACGGCCCGCACAAGGACCTGCGCCGCGCCCGCGCCGCCGCCCTGAACATCGTGCCGACCTCCACCGGCGCCGCCAAGGCCATCGGCCTGGTGCTGCCCGAGCTGAAGGGCAAGCTCGACGGCTACGCGCTGCGGGTGCCGATCCCCACCGGCTCGGTCACCGACCTGACCGCCGAGCTGAAGAAGTCCGCCACCGCCGAGGAGATCAACGCGGCGATGAAGGCGGCCGCCGAGGGGCCGATGAAGGGCATCCTCAAGTACTACGACGCGCCGATCGTCTCGAGCGACATCGTCACCGACCCGCACAGCTCGATCTTCGATTCCGGGTTGACCAAGGTGATCGACGACCAGGCCAAGGTGGTGTCCTGGTACGACAACGAATGGGGCTACTCCAACCGCCTGGTGGACCTGGTCGCCCTGGTCGGCAAGTCGCTGTAACCCGTGGCCGTCCACACGCTCAAAGACCTTCTCGGCGAGGGGGTTTCGGGCCGAGGCGTGCTGGTGCGCTCGGACCTGAACGTGCCGCTCGATGACGGCAAGATCACCGACCCCGGGCGCATCACCGCCTCGGTGCCGACGCTGAAGGCGCTCGTCGAGGCGGGCGCCAAGGTGGTGGTCACCGCGCACCTCGGGCGTCCCAAGGACGGGCCGGACCCGAAGCTGTCGCTGGCGCCGGTCGCCGCGGCGCTCTCCGAGCAGCTGGGCCGCCACGTGCAGTTGGCCGGGGATGTCGTCGGCACCGACGCGCTGGCCCGCGCCGAGGGGCTGACCGACGGCGACGTCCTGCTACTGGAGAACATCCGCTTCGATGCCCGCGAGACCAGCAAGGACGACGCCGAGCGGCTCGCCCTCGCCCGCCAGCTCGCCGAATTGGTCGGGCCCACAGGCGCTTTCGTCTCCGACGGCTTCGGCGTGGTGCATCGCAAGCAGGCGTCCGTGTACGACATCGCGACCCTGCTGCCGCACTACGCCGGCACGCTGGTGGCCGAGGAGATCCAGGTGCTCCAGCAGCTGACCAGCTCCACCAAACGCCCCTACGCCGTGGTGCTCGGCGGGTCGAAGGTGTCCGACAAGCTCGGGGTCATCGAGTCGCTGGCCACCAAGGCCGACAGCATCGTCATCGGCGGCGGCATGTGCTTCACTTTCCTTGCCGCGCAAGGCTTTTCCGTCGGCAAGTCACTGCTGGAGACCGAGATGGTGGACACCTGCCGGCGGCTGCTGGACACCTACGTCGACGTGCTGCGGCTCCCGGTGGACATCGTGGTGGCCGACAAGTTCGCCGCCGACGCGACCCCGCAGACCGTCGCCGCCGACGCCATCCCGGACGACCTGATGGGTCTGGACATCGGGCCCGGATCGGTCAAACGGTTCGCCACCTTGCTGTCCAACGCCGAGACCGTCTTCTGGAACGGGCCGATGGGCGTGTTCGAGTTCCCGGCGTTCGCCGCGGGCACCAAGGGCGTCGCCGAAGCGATCGCCACCGCGACCGGCAAGGGCGCCTTCAGCGTGGTCGGCGGCGGGGACTCGGCGGCGGCCGTGCGCGCGCTGGGCATCCCGGAAGGCGACTTCTCGCACATCTCCACCGGTGGGGGAGCGTCGCTGGAATACCTTGAGGGCAAGACGCTTCCGGGTGTCGAGGTACTGGACCGTCCGCAACCGACTGGAGGCGCAGCGTGAGCCGCAAGCCACTGATCGCCGGCAACTGGAAGATGAACCTCAACCACTTCGAGGCGATCGCGCTGGTGCAAAAGATCGCGTTCGCGCTGCCGGACAAGTACTACGACAAGGTCGACGTCACGGTGCTGCCGCCGTTCACCGACCTGCGCAGCGTGCAGACCCTGGTCGACGGCGACAAGCTGCGGCTGACCTACGGCGGGCAGGACCTGTCCCAGCACGACGCCGGCGCCTACACCGGCGAGATCAGCGGCGCCTTCCTGGCCAAGCTGGGCTGCACGTTCGTCGTCGTCGGGCACTCCGAGCGCAGGACCTACCACCACGAGGACGACGCCGTCGTCGCCGCCAAGACCGCCGCGGCGCTCAAGCACGAACTGACCCCGATCGTCTGCATCGGCGAGCACCTCGAGGTGCGCGAGGCCGGAAACCACGTCATCCACTGCGAAGAGCAGCTGCGGGGGTCGCTGGCCGGGCTGTCCACCGAACAGATCGGCAAGGTCGTCATCGCCTACGAGCCGGTGTGGGCGATCGGCACCGGGCGGGTGGCCAGCGCCGCCGACGCCCAGGAGGTGTGCGCGGCGATCCGCAAGGAGTTGGCGTCGCTCGCCTCGCCCCAGGTCGCCGACTCGGTGCGGGTGCTCTACGGCGGCTCGGTCAACGCCAAGAACGTCGGCGAGCTCGTCGCCCAGGACGACATCGACGGCGGCCTGGTCGGCGGCGCGTCGCTGGACGGCGAGCAATTCGCCACGCTGGCGGCCATCGCCGCCGGTGGGCCTCTTCCGTGATGCGGCCAAGGCACCGGTAGGCTGGCCGTCATGCAGTTGGCTTTGCAGATCACCCTGGTCGTCACCAGCATCCTGGTGGTGCTGCTGGTGCTGCTGCACCGCGCCAAGGGTGGCGGCCTGTCCACGCTGTTCGGCGGTGGCGTCCAATCGAGCCTGTCCGGATCCACCGTGGTGGAAAAGAACCTGGACCGCCTGACGCTGTTCATCACCGGCATCTGGCTGGTGTGCATCATCGGCATGGCGCTGCTGATCAAGTACCACTGACGACCTGACCGCCCCGCGGCACGCCGATACTGGGACGCATGGCTGACGCCTCCGAAGCCCCCGAGGACACCCTGGAACCGATCGGCGCCGTCCAGCGCACCCCGGTGGGGCGCGAGGCGACCGAGCCGATGCGGGCCGACATCCGACTGCTGGGCGCCATCCTGGGCGACACGGTGCGCGAGCAGAACGGGCGCGAGGTGTTCGAGCTCGTCGAACGCGCCCGAGTGGAATCGTTCCGGGTGCGCCGCTCCGAAATCGACCGGGCGGAGCTGGCCCGGATGTTCTTTCGCATCGACATCCACCAGGCCATTCCGGTCATCCGCGCGTTCAGTCACTTCGCGCTGCTGGCCAACGTCGCCGAAGACATCCACCGCGAGCGCCGCCGCGCTGTCCACGTCGCCGCCGGCGAACCGCCGCCGGACAGCACCCTGGCCGCGACCTACGCCAAACTCGATGAGGCACAACTCGATTCGGACACGGTTGCCGACGCGTTGAAGGGCGCCGTGGTCGCTCCGGTGATCACCGCCCACCCCACCGAGACCCGCCGACGCACCGTCTTCGTCACCCAGCACCGGATCACCGAGCTGATGCGGCTGCACGCCGAGGGGCACGCCGAGACCGACGACGGCCGCAACATCGAACTCGAGTTGCGCCGCCAGGTCCTCACGCTGTGGCAGACCGCGCTGATCCGGCTGTCCCGCCTGCAGATCACCGACGAGATCGAGGTGGGTCTGCGCTACTACGCCGCCGCGTTCTTCAAGGTGATCCCGCAGGTCAACGCCGAGGTCCGCGACGCCCTGCGCGCCCGCTGGCCCGACGCCGACCTGTTCGACGAGCCGATGCTGCAGCCGGGATCCTGGATCGGCGGGGACCGCGACGGCAATCCGAACGTGACGGCCGACGTGGTGCGCCAGGCCACCGGCAGCGCCGCGTTCACCGCGCTGGCGCACTACCTGGCCGAGCTGACCGCGCTGGAGCAGGAGCTGTCGATGTCGGCGCGCCTGGTCTCGGTCACCCCCGCGCTGACCGAACTCGCCGGGGGCTGCGCGGAGAAGGCCCGCGCCGACGAACCGTACCGGCGGGCGGTGCGGGTGATCCGCGCCCGCCTCAGCGCGACGAGCGCGGCGATCCTGGACCGGACACCGCAGCAGGTGCTGGATCTGGGGCTACCGCCGTACGAAACCCCGGCCGAACTGGGGGCCGATCTCGACACCATCGACGAGTCGCTGCGCGGCCACGGCAGCGCGCTGCTGGCCGACGACCGCCTGGCGCTGCTGCGAGAAGGCGTGCGGGTCTTCGGGTTCCACCTGTGCGGCCTGGACATGCGGCAGAACTCCGACGCGCACGAAGAGGTGATCTGCGAGCTGCTGGCGTGGGCCGGCGTGCACCCGGACTACCGGTCGCTGCCCGAAGACGAGCGCGTCGAGCTGTTGGCGGCCGAGCTGGGCACCCGCCGCCCGCTGGTCGCCGACGACGCGCAGCTGTCCGACCTGGCCCGCGGCGAGCTGGGTGTGGTGCGCGCCGCCGCGCACGCCATCAAGCGCTACGGACCGTCCGCCGTCCCCAACTACGTGATCTCGATGTGCCGTTCGGTCTCCGACGTCCTCGAGGCCGCGATCCTGCTGAAAGAGGCGGGGCTGATCGACGCGTCCGGTCCCGAACCCTACTGCCCCGTGGGCATTTCCCCGCTGTTCGAAACCATCGACGATCTGCACAACGGCGCGACGATCCTGCACGCGATACTGGAACTTCCGATCTACCGGGCGCTGGTGGCCGCGCGCGGCGAGACCCAGGAAGTGATGCTGGGTTACTCGGACTCCAACAAGGACGGCGGGTATTTGGCGTCCAGCTGGGCGGTGTACCGGGCCGAGCTGGCGCTGGTGGAAGCGCGCAAAACCGGAATCCGGTTGCGGCTCTTCCACGGTCGCGGCGGCACCGTCGGGCGTGGCGGCGGGCCGAGCTACGAGGCGATCCTGGCGCAGCCGCCCGGCGCGGTGAACGGCTCGCTGCGGCTCACCGAGCAGGGCGAGGTGATCGCCGCCAAATACGCCGAACCGCAAGCGGCGCAACGCAATCTGGAAAGCCTGCTGGCCGCCACGCTGGAGTCCACGCTGCTGGACGTCGAGGGCCTGGGCGACGCCGCGGAACCGGCGTACGCGGTGCTCGACGAGGTGGCCGTGCTGGCCCAGCGGGCCTACGCCGAATTGGTGCACGACACACCGGGTTTCGTCGACTACTTCATGGCCTCCACCCCGGTCAGCGAGATCGGGTCACTGAACATCGGCAGCCGGCCGACGTCCCGCAAACCCACCGAGTCGATCTCGGACCTGCGCGCCATCCCGTGGGTGCTGGCGTGGAGCCAGTCGCGGGTCATGCTGCCCGGCTGGTACGGCACCGGATCGGCATTCGAGCAGTGGATCGCGGCGGGCCCGCAGAGCGAGGCCGAGCGGGTGAGCATCCTGCACGACTTGTACCAGCGCTGGCCGTTTTTCCGCAGCGTGCTGTCGAATCTGGCTCAGGTGCTGGCCAAAAGCGACCTCGGCCTGGCGGCCCGCTACGCCGAATTGGTCGACGACGAGGAATTACGGCGCCGGGTCTTCGACAAGATCGTCGACGAGCACGGCCGAACCATCGCCATGCACAAGCTCATCACCGGGCAGGACAACCTGCTCGCCGACAACCCCGCGCTGGCGCGGTCGGTGTTCAACCGCTTCCCGTACCTCGAGCCCCTGAACCACCTCCAGGTGGAGTTGCTGCGCCGCTACCGCTCCGGGGACGACGACGAATTGGTGCAGCGCGGGATATTGCTGACGATGAACGGGCTGGCGAGCGCGTTGCGCAACAGCGGCTGACGACGCGCGTACTTCCCGCGCTGACCACCGGTGTTGCGGCACGCGGTGTCGGCGTCGTTATGGTTGAGTCGTGGCTTGCCTGCGCGGGCCGCGCACGCAGGGACGAACATCCAACGGGGGAGGTTGGCATTTGAAATCCATCACATTCGGCAAGACGGGGCTTGAGGTTTCCCGGTTGGCCTTCGGCACCTGGGCGTTCAGCAGCGACTGGGGCCAAGCCGACGAGGACGCCGCGATCACCATGATCCAACGCGCTCGTGACCTGGGGATCAACTTTTTCGATACCGCCCAGCAATACGGGTTCGGGGAATCCGAGCGCATTCTCGGCAAGGCCCTGCGCGACGATTTCGCGCGGGCCCGCGACGAGTTGGTGATCGCCACCAAAGGCGGGTTGCGCAAAACCGACACGGGACTGGTCCGCGACGCCAGCCGCGAGTACCTGCGCAGCGGTGTCGAGTCCAGCCTCCGCGCGCTGGGCGTGGATTACATCGACCTCTACCTGGTCCACTGGCCGGATCCCACGACTCCGGCGGCCGAGACGGGTGAAGCGCTCGCAGAACTGGTGTCGGAGGGCAAGATTCGGCACGTCGGTGTCTCGAACTACGACACGACCCAGATCGAGGAACTTTCGGCCACGCTTCCGGTGGAAGCGGTGCAGCCGCCATACCACCTGTTCCGCCGTGACATCGAATCCGACCTGCTGCCCTATTGCCACGCCCACGACATCGGGGTGATGGTGTACGGACCGCTGGCGCACGGCCTGCTCACGGGAACCATGAAGCCAGACACCAGCTTTGCCGACGGCGACTGGCGCGGCAAGAGTCCGATCTTCACCGGCGAGGATTATCTGCGTAACCTCAAAGTCGTTGATGACCTGAGCCATTTGGCTATCGATCTCGGCGTCACGACGAGCCAGCTGGCCATCGCCTGGACGCTCGCGCAACCCGGCGTGCACACCGCCATCATGGGCGCGCAGCACGTCACCTACCTGCAGGACAGCGCCGGTGCGGCCGACGTCACGCTGACCGACGCGGACCTGGCCGCGATCGAGGACATCATGAAGTCGGCGACGCCGGTCGGCGGCCCGGCCCCCGAGATGCACGAGAAAAAGGCGAGCTGACCAGGGGAGGGCGCCTAGCCCTTCACCAGCTCGCCGACGTGCGCGGTCACCGAATCGGCCAGGGCTTGCAGGTCATAACCGCCTTCGAGCACCGCCACCAATCGGCCGTCGCACAGCATCTCCGCCGATTTCATCAATTCCCTGGTGACCCAGGCGAAGTCGTCGGTCGTCATGGTCAGCGAGCCCAACGGATCGCGCTCGTGCGCGTCGAACCCGGCGGACACGATGATCAGTTCGGGTGAAAAGGCGTGCAGCGCGGGCAGTATCCGGTCGGCGAAGGCGGCGCGCAGTTCGGCGCCGCCGTCGCCGGGCGCCAGCGGCGCGTTGAAGATGTTGCCGACCCCGGTTTCCCGCGCCGCGCCGGTGCCGGGAAACAGCGGCATCTGGTGCGTGGACGCGTAGAGCACGCTCGGGTCGGAGTAGAAGATCTGCTGCGTGCCGTTGCCGTGATGGACGTCGAAATCGACGATGGCGACGCGCATCAGCCCGTGTTTGCGCTGCGCGTGCCGCGCGCCGATGCTGATGTTGTTGAACAGGCAGAAGCCCATCGCGCGCTCGGACTCGGCGTGATGCCCCGGCGGCCGACACGCGACGAACGCGTTCTGCACGTCGCCGGCCAGCACCCGGTCCACCGCCCGCAGCGTGGCGCCCACCCCGCGCAAGGCCGTCTCCCACGTCGAGGGCTCCATCATGGTGTCGCCGCCGTCGAGATAGACGTAGCCGTGCTCGGGGCGCGCCGCCTCGAGCGCGTCCACGTAGCGGTTGGAATGCACGTAGCGCGCCGCGGCAAGCTCGGCCGGCTCAGCCGTCTCGCGCACCAGCGCGTCGAACCGGGGCTGGCGCAGCGCCGCCTCCACCGCGCGATAGCGGTCCGGCCGCTCCGGGTGCCCGGGGGCCGTCCGATGCGCGGCGAAGGCGGAGTGGTGCAGCAGCAGCGTGGCCATCAGGGGTCGGGGCCTACTCCGCGGTCCGGTTGCGCAGCCTGTCCAGCAGACCGCGCACCGCGTGCTCGGTGATCGCCAGGGGCGACATCATGGTCTCGCCCACCTTCACCATCTCGTCGATCCGCGCGACGATGGCCTCCACGGGCTCGACCAGCACGATCAGCCGCTTGGCCAGATCGTCCAGGCTGGCCATGGTGCCGTCCAGGTGATCGAGGCCGGCTTCCAGGCGTTCCACCGTGGCGTTCAGCGCCGACAAGGAGCTGCTGAGCTCTTTCATGGTGTTGCTCAAACCGTCGAGGACGTCTTCGACCTGCTCCACCGTCTTGTCGGCGTTCAAGGCGGCCTGGGTGAGCGTCTTGATCCGGCTTCGCTCTTGCCCCCCGCGCACGGTTCTGTCTGCCATGACCGCCATTATGACCCGGACGGGCCGGCCGGGGACCCCACGGTGGGAATCGCGTCAGGCCACGCCGGACGGATCCGACGGCAGCTTCGACGCGGCGTCCTCGTCGAGCAGCCAGAGCGTGGTCTCTTGACCGATCGCCCCGGCGGCCGGCACCGACACCGGCGCGGCGCCACCGATGGCCGCGGCCGCCGCGTCGGCCTTCCCGGCGCCCGACACCATCAACCAGACTTCGCGGGACCGCGCAATCGCGGGCAGCGTCAAGGTGATTCGTTGCGGCGGCGGCTTGGGGGAGTCGTCGACCGACACCACCATGCGGGTGGTTTCGAGCACGGCCGGGGTGTCCGGGAACAGCGAGTTGATGTGGCCCTCGGGGCCCATGCCCAGCAGGTGCACGTCGAAGCTCGGCACCGGCTGGCCGGGCGCGGCGTTGGCCGCCAGCAGTTGCTCGTAGGCCAGCGCCGCCGCGGCCAGATCGCCGCCGAATTCGCCGTCGCTGGCCGGCATCGGGTGCACCTGGCTGGACGGGATGTCGACATGATCGAGCAACGCGGCCCGCGCCTGCTTGTCATTGCGCTCGTCATCGTCTTCGGGGACGTAGCGTTCGTCGCCCCAGAACAGGTGCACCTTGGACCACTCGATCGGCCGGTCCACCAGCGACCGCAACAGCCCGATGCCGTTGCCGCCGCCGGTCAGCACGACGAGCGCGCGGCCGCGGGCCGCGACCGCCTTCCCGATGGTGTCCGTCAGTCGCGTCGCGGCGGCGTCGACCAGGGCCTGGCTGTCCGGGAAGATTTCGATGCTGGTGCTCACACGTATTGCACTTTCTCAATGCCTTCCAGCGCGGTTTGGTAAATCTCGTCGGGATCCAGGCGGCGCAGGTCTTCGGCGAGGCACTCGCCGGTTTCCCTGCGCGCCAACGGAAGCAGCGCGTCGGGCCGCGACGTCCGGCTCAGCGTGGCCGTCCTGCCTTCTTGCGGGCGGCTCAACACGATGGTCTCGCTGCTGCGCGTCAATTCGATCTTGAGCTCGCCGACCGCCCTGCGCACCGGGCCGTCGATCCGGCTGGCCAGCCACCCCGCCAGGACGTCGAGCGCCGGCTCGGTGGCCAGGCCGGACACCAGCGCCGACTCGATGGGCTCGTGCGGCGTCAAGTCGACGGCCGAGGTCAGCAGCGCCCGCCAGTAGGTGATGCGCGCCCAGGCGAGGTCGGTGTCACCGGCGGTGTATCCCGGCAGCCGGCTCTTGATCGCCGCCAGCGGATCGACCCCGTTGGTCGCGTCGGTGATGCGGCGAATCGCCAACCGGCCCAACGGATCCTGCGCGGGCACCGCCGGCGCGACGTCGGGCCACCAGGCCACCACCGGGATGTCGGGGAGCAGGAACGGGGTGACGACGCTGGCCGCGTGGCCGGACAGCGCGCCCGACAGCCGCAGCACCACGACCTCGCTGGCGCCGGTGTCGCCACCGGCGCGCAGCTGCGCGTCCAACCGGGGCTTGTCCGCGTACGGATTTCCCCTCATCGTGACGATGATCCGGCTGGGGTGTTCGTGGCTCGCGTCGTTGGCCGCCTGCAGCGACTCCTCGAGGATCTCCTCGCTGTCCGGCGCGATGATCAGCGTCAGGACCCGGCCCATCGCGACGGCGCCGACCCTCTCCCGGAGTTCGTCGAGTTTCTTGTTGACCGCGGTGGTGGTGGCGTCCGGCATATCGATAATCATCAGGGCCGCCGCCATTCCCGGCCCGTGCGGTGCAGCATCTCGAACGCGGAGTCCGGGCCCCAGGTGCCCGCCTCGTAAGGCTCGGGCTTGCCACCGGCCGCCCAGTTATCCAACACGGGATCGAGTATCTGCCAAGCCAATTCGACCTCTTCATTGACCGGAAACAGCGACGGCTCACCCAGCAACACGTCGAGGATCAACTGTTCGTAGGCCTCCGGGGATTCCTCGGCGAACGCCGAACCGTAGGAGAAGTCCATGTTGACGTCGCGGACCTCCATCGCGGTGCCGGGGACCTTGGAGCCGAACCGCAGCGTGACACCCTCGTCGGGCTGCACGCGGATCACCATGGCGTTGGTGCCCAGCTCGTCGGTCATGGTCGCGTCGAACGGCAGGTGCGGTGCGCGCTTGAAGATCAGGGCGATCTCGGTTACCCTGCGGCCCAACCGTTTTCCGGTTCGCAGGTAGAACGGCACGCCCGCCCAGCGGCGGGTGTCCACCTCGAGGGTGATGGCCGCGAACGTCTCGGTGGTCGAGTCCTTGGCGAACCCCTCTTCGTCGAGCAGCCCGAGGACCTTCTCGCCGCCCTGCCACCCCGCGGCGTACTGGCCGCGGCTGGTGGTCTCGTCGAGCGGCTCGGCGAGCTGCGTCGCCGAGAGCACCTTGATCTTCTCGGCCTGCAACGCCCTGGGGCTGAAGCTGACCGGCTCCTCCATGGCGGTGAGCGCCAGCAGTTGCATCAGATGGTTCTGGATGACGTCGCGCGCGGCGCCGATGCCGTCGTAATAGCCGGCCCGACCGCCAAGGCCGATGTCCTCGGCCATGGTGATCTGCACGTGGTCGACGTAGTGCGCGTTCCAGATCGGGTCGAACAGCTGATTGGCGAACCGCAACGCCAGGATGTTGCGGACCGTCTCCTTGCCCAGGTAGTGGTCGATCCGGAAGACCGACTCCTCGGGGAAGACGGCGTTGACGGACTGGTTCAGCGCTTGCGCGCTCTCCAGGTCGTGGCCGAACGGCTTCTCGATGACCACCCGGCTCCACCGCTCGCCCTGCGGGCGGGCCAGGCCGGACTTGTGCAGCTGATCGCACACGACCGGGAAGGACTTGGGCGGGATGGCCAGGTAGAAGGCGTGGTTGCCACCGGTTCCCCGCTCGGCGTCCAGCTTGTCCAGTGTCTCGGCCAGCCGGGCGAACGCCTCGTCGTCGTCGAAAGCGCCTGGCACGAAACGGAATCCCTCGGCCAGCCGCTCCCAGTTCTCCTCCCGGAAGGGGGTGCGGCAATGTTCCTTGACCGCCTCGTACACCACCTTGCCGAAATCCTGGGTGCTCCAATCCCGGCGGGCGAAGCCCACCAGCGAAAAGCTCGGCGGAAGAAGCCCGCGATTGGCCAGGTCATAGATCGCCGGCATGACCTTTTTGCGCGCCAGGTCGCCGGTGACACCGAAGATGACCATCCCGCACGGCCCGGCGATGCGCGGCAGGCGCTTGTCGCGCTTGTCCCGTAACGGGTTATGCCATTGTTGCGCGGTGCGGGCTGGGCTCATTTGGAGGCGGAACCCAGCTGCTTCTGCGTTTCCTCCAGCAGCTCGGTCCACGAATCCACGAACTTCTCCACCCCCTCGTCTTCGAGCACCACGAAGACGTCGCTCAGATCGATGCCGATCTGGTCCAGCTTGTCGAATACCGCCTGGGCGTCCGCGGCGGTGCCGGTGACGGTGTCGCCCTTGATCACACCGTGATCGGCGACCGCGTCAATTGTCTTCTCCGGCATGGTGTTCACCGTGTTGGGCGCCACCAGTTCGGTGACATAGAGGGTGTCGGAGTAGTCGGGGTTCTTGACCCCGGTCGACGCCCAGAGCGGACGCTGCACCCGGGCCCCGTGGGCCTTGAGCGCCTGGTAACGCTCGCCGCCTTCGAACACCTCCTGGTAGGCCGCGTAGGCCAGCCGGGCGTTGGCCACACCGGCCTGGCCCAGCAGCGCCTTGGCGTCCTCGGACCCGATCTTCTCCAGCCGCTTGTCGACCTCGGTGTCCACCCGGGAGACGAAGAACGAAGCCACCGAATGGATCTTGGACAGGTCGTGTCCGCCTTCGCGGGCCTTCTCCATACCGGCCAGGTAGGCGTCCATCACGGCCCGGTACCGCTCGACGGAGAAGATCAGCGTGACATTGACCGAAATCCCTTCCGCCAGAACGGCGGTGATGGCCGGAATCCCGGCCTCGGTCGCCGGGATCTTGATGAACAGGTTCGGCCGGTCGACGATCTTCCACAGCTCGACGGCCTGAGCGATGGTCTTGTCGGTGTCGCCCGCCAGCCGGGGGTCGACCTCGATGGACACCCGGCCGTCGACGCCGTCGGAGTTCTCCCACTCGCGCGTCAACACGTCGCACGCGTTGCGCACGTCGTCGGTGGTGACGGTGCGGATGGTGGCGTCGACGTCGGCGCCGCGCTCGGCGAGCTCGGCGATCTGGCTGTCGTAGGCATCGCCCTCGGCGAACGCCTTCTGGAAGATCGACGGGTTGGTGGTCACGCCGACGACGCTCTTGGTGTCGATGAGCTCCTGCAGGTTCCCCGACCGAAGCCGCTCCCGCGACAGGTCGTCGAGCCACACGGAAACGCCCGCGGCGCTCAGCGCCGCGAGGTTAGGGTTCTGAGCGGTCATGTGAATTACCCTTTCCTCAGTTATCCACGACTTGTTCCGCGGCGGCAGCGACGGCTTCGGCAGTGAAGCCGAATTCACGGAATAAGGTCTTGTAGTCGGCGGATTCGCCGTAGTGCTCGATCGAAACGATCTTCCCGGTGTCACCGACCAGTTTGTGCCAGCTCTGCGCGACGCCGGCCTCGACGGCGACCCGCGCCGACACCGACGGCGGCAGCACGCTGTCGCGGTAGTCGTCGGGCTGGGACTCGAACCATTCGACGCACGGCATGGAGACCACCCGCGCCACAATGTCCTTGTCCGCCAACAACTTCTGCGCCTTAACGGCGAGCTGGACCTCCGAGCCGGTGGCGATCAGCACCACGTCGGGGTCCTGGCCGGCCTCCTCGCCGTCCGAACCCAGGATGTACCCGCCGCGGGCGACCCCCTCGGCGCTGGTGCCCTCGAGCACCGGCACGCCCTGGCGGGTCAGGATCAGCCCCACCGGGCCGCTGCCGTTGCCACGGGCCAGGATCGTGCGCCAGGCGTGCGCGGTCTCGTTGGCGTCCGCCGGGCGCACCACCGACAGCTTGGGAATGGCGCGCAACGCCGCGAGGTGCTCGATCGGCTGGTGGGTGGGGCCGTCCTCGCCCAGCCCGATGGAGTCGTGCGTCCACACGTAGATGGTGTCGATGTCCATCAGCGAGGCCAGCCGCACCGCGGGCCGCATGTAGTCCGAGAACTGCAGGAACGTGCCGCCGTACGCGCGGGTGGGGCCGTGCAGCACGATGCCGGACAGGATCGCGCCCATCGCGTGCTCGCGAACGCCGAAATGCAGCGTGCGACCGTACCAGTCGGCGGTGTAGTCCTTCGTCGAAATGGACGGCGGGCCAAAGGATTTCACGCCATCCATGGTGGTGTTGTTGCTGCCCGCGAGGTCGGCCGAGCCGCCCCACAGCTCGGGCAGTTTCGGTCCCACCGCGGACAGCACCTTGCCCGAGGCCGCCCGGGTGGCCAGCTCCTTGGAACCCGGCTCCCAGTGCGGGATGTCGGCGTCCCAGCCGTCGGGAAGTTCCTCGGCGGTCAACCGGTCCAGCAGCGCCTTGCGGTCGGGCTCGCGCTGCACCCACGCGTCGAAATCCGCCTGCCACTTCTCGTGCGCTTCCTTGCCGCGGTCGACCAGCTTGCGGGTGTGGGCGATCACCTCGTCGCGCACCTCGAAGTTCTTGTCCGGGTCGAAGCCGAGGATCTGCTTGACGGCGGCGACCTCCTCGTCGCCCAGCGCCGCGCCGTGCGCCTTGCCGGTGTTCATCAACTTCGGCGCGGGATAGCCGATGATGGTGCGCAGCTCGATGAACGACGGCCGGTCGGTGACGGCCTGGGCGGCCGCGATGGCCTCCTCGATGCCCACGACGTTCTCGCCGCCCTCGACCCTCTGCACGTGCCAGCCGTAGGCCTCGTAGCGCGCGGCGGTGTCCTCACACAGCGCGATGTTGGTGTCGTCCTCGATCGAAATCTGGTTGTGGTCATAGAAAACGATGAGGTTGCCCAGTTGCTGCACGGCCGCCAGCGACGAGGCCTCCGAGGTGACGCCCTCTTCGATGTCCCCGTCGGAGGCGATCACGTAGATGAAGTGATCGAACGGGCTAGTGCCCGGGGCGGCGTCGGGGTCGAACAGGCCGCGCTCGTAGCGTGCGGCCATCGCCATGCCGACGGCGGACGCCAGGCCCTGCCCGAGCGGACCGGTGGTGATCTCAACGCCCTTGGTGTGGCGGAACTCCGGGTGTCCGGGCGTCTTGGATCCCCAGGTGCGCAGCGACTCGATGTCGGAGAGCTCCAGGCCGAAACCGCCCAGGTACAGCTGCAGGTACAGGGTCAGGCTGCTGTGCCCGCACGACAGGACGAACCGGTCGCGGCCCAGCCAGTAGGTGTCGCTGGGGTCGTGGCGCATCGTCCGCTGGAACAGCGTGTACGCCAGCGGGGCCAGGCTCATCGCCGTCCCGGGGTGGCCGTTGCCGACCTTTTGCACCGCGTCGGCCGCCAGCACCCGAATGGTGTCGACGGCGGCCGAGTCGAGCTCGGACCAGTCGTCCGGGAGGTGCGGTTGGGTCAGCGTGGAGATCTCTTCGAGTGTCGTCACAGACTCAGTCCTTGGGTCATCGAGCTGATCAATCCCACCCTAGTGCGGGAGGGCCGGCTCTTGCAGAGCAGGATTTCGGGTACCCGCGGCCGGCAGGTGAGAAAATTACGCGCCCGTCGAAAGCCCTTAACATTCAGTTCGGAAAACTGGGAAAAGTCTGCGGGAACCGACCCACGGGCGGGGCATCGCCGCCACTCGGTCTACCATCGTCTGTAGTAGATGCTGCGCGCCGCTGCGACCCCGAGGAGTTATTGCGTGAGCGTTCGCGGGCGCGCCGCGCCGAGCCGATTGCCAAGCCGGGTGCGAGGCACGGTGCTGGCGTATCTGGCGCTGACCAAGCCGCGGGTCATCGAGCTGTTGCTCGTGACCGCGATCCCGGCGATGCTGCTCGCCCAGCGCGGCACGGTCAACCCGCTGCTGATCGTCAACACCCTGATCGGCGGCATGCTGGCCGCCGGGGGCGCCAACACGCTGAACTGCGTGGCCGACGCGGACATCGACAAGGTGATGAAGCGCACGGCGCGCCGGCCGCTGGCGAGGGCCGCGGTGCCCACCCGCAACGCCCTGGTGCTCGGGCTGGTGCTGACGGTCGGATCGTTCTTCTGGCTGTGGTGGACGACCAACCTGCTGTCGGGGCTGCTGGCCCTGGCGACGATCGCGTTCTATGTGTTCGTCTACACCCTGCTGCTCAAGCGCCGCACCTCGCAGAACGTCGTGTGGGGCGGTGCGGCCGGCTGCATGCCGGTGATGATCGGTTGGTCCGCCGTGACGAACACGATCGGCTGGCCCGCCCTGGTGATGTTCGCCATCATTTTCTTCTGGACGCCGCCGCACACCTGGGCGCTGGCGATGCGCTACAAGGACGACTACAAAGCGGCGGGCGTCCCGATGCTGCCGGCCGTCGCGACCGAGCGCCACGTGACCAAGCAGATCTTGATCTACACCTGGCTGACGGTGCTGTCCACCCTGGCGCTGGCGCTGGCGACGGGCTGGCTGTACGCGGCGGTCGCCGTGGTGGCCGGGGTGTGGTTCCTGGCGATGGCGCACCAGCTGTACGCGGGGGTGCGCGTCGGTGAGCCGGTCAAGCCGCTGCGGTTGTTCCTGCAGTCGAACAACTACCTGGCGGTGGTGTTCTGCGCGTTGGCGATCGACTCGGCCATCGGACTGCCGCACCTGTTCTGACGATCTGGGGCCGCCACTCGGGCGCCGCCAGTCACTTGGGCCACTCCCGTCTCTCCGAGAGAGTGGACCGCGAATGCCCACCTCCCCGCGACAATCGCCCGGCCCGAGTAGTTGCAACCCACACCACGGCGAGTAACGGCAACCCACCACGGCGAGTAGCGGCAAACCCACCACGGCGAGTAAGGGCAACCCCACCGCGCCTAGTAACGGCAACCCCACCAAGGCGGGTAACGGCAACCCCACCGCGCCTAGTAACGGCAACCCCACCACGATGCGTTGTCGCTCGGAGGTGGGCAAAACGCCCATCCCTTCCGCGGCGAGACCAATGTGACCCCTGTGACTCGACAGCCCTCAGGGCACCAGCACGATCGAGCCCGTGGTCTTGCGGCCATGCAGGTCCTCGTGGGCGCGGGCGGCATCAGCCAGCGGGTAACGCCCGCCCACCTCGACGGTGATGTCGCCACGGGCGATCGCGGAGAACAATTCCTCTGCGCGCCAGCTGAATTCCTGCCCGGTGCGGACGAAGTGCGCCAGCGACGGCCGGGTCAAAAACACGGAGCCGGCGGCATTGAGCCGCTGCGGATCGAACGGCGGAACGGGCCCGCTGGCCGCGCCGAACAGCGCGAGCGTGCCCCGCACGGCCAGGCTGGCCAGGCTGGCGTCGAACGTGGTCGCCCCCACGCCGTCGTACACCGCGGCCACCCCGGCACCGTCGGTCAACGCCCGGATCCGCTCGCCGAACTCGTCGGCGTCGTCGGGGTAGGAGAGCACCTCGTCGGCGCCGGCCTTCGCCGACATCCGCGCCTTCTCCGGGGTCGAGACCGTCGTGATCACCCGCGCGCCGAGCAGGTGCGCCCACTGCGTCAGGATCAGTCCGACACCGCCCGCGCCGGCGTGCACCAGCACCGTGTCGCCGGCCTGCACCGGATACACCGACTTCAACAGGTAATGCGCGGTCAGCCCCTTCAGCAGCGCCGAGGCCGCCACGTCGGCGGGAACGCCGTCGGGCACCGACGCGGTGAAAGAGGCTGGGGCGGTGGCATATTCGGCATAGCCGCCGGAAGCCGCGGCGGTGACCACCCGGTCGCCCGCGGTGAACCCCTCGACGCCCTCGCCGGTGTCCACCACCGTGCCGCTCGTCTCCTGGCCGAGGATGAACGGCAGCTGGCGCGGGTACTGGCCCGAGCGGAAATACGTGTCGATGTAGTTGACGCCGATGGCCTCGGCCTCGATCAGCACCTCGCCCGGGCCGGGGGAGGGTTGCGGCGTATCGACGTAGCGCAGCACCTCGGGGCCGCCGGTTTCGCTGACTTCGATTGCGTGCATGTGCTTATCATGCCCGGGCATGAAGCTCGCTCGTCCGGACGTCTTCCATCCCCGCATCGTGCTGGCGGGGCCCGGCGACAACCCCGACGACGCGGGGCTGGTGCCCGCGCTGCGCCGGCGTGGCCTGCACGCGCGGTGGCTGTCCTGGGACGACCCGGGGACCGCCCAGGCCGACCTGGTGATCCTGCGGGCCGCCCCGGTCGGGCCGGGCCGGCGCGACGAATTCCTGGCCTGGACCCGCCGGGTGCGCCACCTGCTCAACCCGCCCGACGCCATCGCCTGGAATTTCACTGAGCGCTATCTGCGCGATCTCGCGGACGACGGGATCCCGACGGACCCTGGCGCAACGGCCCGCTCGACGTTGATCTTTCTCGGCGGGGAGCGATCCCACGCCTGGCCGGGCGAGCCGGAGTTCGAGTCCTGGGACCTCGCCTATGCCGCGCTGGCGGCGGCCGCCGAACGCGCCGGGGTCGGCGCGCGGGAGCTCCTCTACGCGCGCGCCGACGTGGCGGGGGACCGGTTGGTGAAGCTGGATCTCGTTGCGCCGCAGCTGGGTTGGCGGCACGTGGACGCCGCCACTCGCGAGCTCGCGCAGCGCCGGTTCGCCGTGGCGGTCGAGTCAGGCTGCGAGCGGCTCGGGCTCGGCCCGTTCTCGCATCGACGCCCATAGCGCCGCGGTGGCGGCGGTGGCCGCGGCGGCCCCTGCCACGTGCAGGGCGACGAGCGCCGCCGGGACGCCGGTGTAGTACTGGGCGGTGCCGACGGCGGCCTGCGCACACAGCAGGACGAGCAGCACCCCGAGCCGCCGCAGCACCGGGCGGGTCGCACGCACCGCCAGCAGCCCGAAGCCCAGGCCCACGACCAGCGCGAGGTAGGCGACCAGCAGCGAGGAGTGCACGTGCACCAAAGTGGCGACTTCGACCTTGAGTCGCGGCACCGTCCGGGTGGCGCTGCGGTCACCCGCGTGGGGGCCGGCGGCCGTCACCAGCGTGCCGGTGACCAGCACCGCGGCCAGATTCACGCCCGAGAGGGCGGTCAGCGCGCGCAGCGGCGGGGGGATCAGCACGCGCACGGCTCCGTCGTCGGGCTCGTCGATCTTGACGTAGAGCAGCACCGCGAGCCACACCATCGTCATCGACGTCAGCAGGTGGATGGCCACCGTCCACCACAGCAGCCCGGTGCGCACGGTGATGCCGCCGATGACCGCCTGGACGACGGTCGACACCGGCATCAGCCACGCATACACCAGGACCTCGCGCCGTCGGCGGGCCCGCGTCACCGCGAGCACGGCCAACGCCGCGGTGATCACCACGGCGAAGGTGACCATCCGGTTGCCGAACTCGACGGCCTGGTGGATGCGCGGCACCTCGGCGTGAGCCACCGGGACGAAGCTGCCCGGAAAGCATTGCGGCCAGGTGGGGCAGCCCAGCCCCGAGGCGGTGACGCGCACGATCGCGCCGGTGATGGCGATGCCGCCCTGGGTCAGGATGACGGCCGCGGCGATCAGCCGCTGGACGCCCAGACTGGGATTGGGGAGCAGGTCCACCAGTCGCAACAGCGTTCGTCCGAGCACGGCCCGATCCTAAGGCACCGAAAACTACATGCTGTAGTACGCCCTGGGTCGCCGAGCGGTCGTCAGGTGAACCGGAACCAGCGCAGCGCGCTCAGCGCGCCCAGCGTGCCCCAGGCCGCCAGAACGATCACCCCGAACCAGTCCACCGACATGGTCATCGCCTGCGACAGCGCCTCGGTCAGCGCGCCCGACGGGGTCAGCCGGGCCGCCCATTTCACACCCGTCGGGATGATGTCGGTTTCCACGGTCAGCGCGCCCAGGCCGGCGAAGACGAACCACATCAGGTTGGCGACCGCGAGCACGATCTCGGCCCGCAGCGTCCCGCCGAGCAGCAGGCCGAGGGCCGCGAACACCACGGTGCCCAGCGCGATGACCCCCGCGCCCAACGCCAACGCGAGCAACGCGGGTCGCCAACCCAGCGCAAAACCGATGGCGCCCAACAGGATTGCCTGCAAGAACACCACCGTGACGACGGCCAGGGACTTGCCCGCGATGATGCCCCACACCGGCAGCGGGGTGGCCCCGAGCCGCTTGAGCGCGCCATACCGGCGATCGAAGGCGACCGCGATCGCCTGCCCGGTGAACGCGGTCGAGATCACCGCCAGCGCCATGATTACCGGCGTGAACGTGGCGGCGCGGTGCTGGCCGAACGAGCCGAGTGGCAGCAGCGTGAGCCCGACCAGCAGCGTGATCGGGATGAACATGGTCAGCAGCAGTTGTTCGCCGTTGCGCAGCAGCAGCTTGAGCTCCAGACCGAACTGCGCGGCCAGCATCTTGGGCACCGCGCTGGGGCGCGGGTCGGGGGCGAAAGTGCCTGCGGGGAAAGGTGATTCGCTCATGGCCGCAACTTCCTGCCGGTGAGGTCGAGGAACACGTCCTCGAGGCTGCGTTGCTCGACGCGCATGTCGGTGGCCAGCACGTCGATGCGGGCACACCACGCCGTGACCGTCGCCAGCACCTGCGGGTCGACCGGGCCCTCGACGAGGTATTCGCCCGGCGTCACCTCGGTGGCCTTGTAGTCCTCGGGCAGCGCCGCGGTCAACAGGGACAGGTCGAGCCGGGGCGGCGCGCTGAACCGCAACTGGTCCTTGGCGCCGCTGCGCATGAGCTCCGTGGGCGTGCCCGAGGCCACCGTCGCCCCGCGGTCGATGATGACGATCCGGTCGGCGAGCTCCTCGGCTTCTTTGAGCTGGTGGGTCGTCAGCACCACCGTCACGCCGTCGCGGCGCAGCGCGTCGATCAGCTCCCACACCAGCAGCCGCGCGTGGGCGTCCATGCCCGCCGTGGGCTCGTCGAGGAACACCAATTCGGGCCGGCCGACGAGCGCGCACGCCAGCGCGAGCCGTTGCTGCTGGCCGCCGGAGAGCCGGCGGTAGGTGGTGCGCGCGGCGTCGGTGAGGCCCAGGATGTCCAGCAGCCACGCCGGGTCCAGCGGATCGGCCGCGTAGGCGGCCACCAGGTCGAGCATCTCGCCGGCGCGGGCCGCCGGGTAGCCGCCGCCGCCCTGCAGCATCACGCCGATGCGCGCCCGCAGCCGCGCGTTGTCGGCGATCGGGTCCAGGCCGAGCACCTCGATGGTGCCGGCGTCCGGGCGCACGAAGCCCTCGCACATCTCGACCGTCGTGGTCTTACCGGCGCCGTTGGGCCCGAGCAGGGCCAGCACCTCGGCGGCGTGCACTTCCAGGTCGAGATCGGAGACCGCTGTGGTGGATCCGTAGTGCTTGCTCACGCCGCGCAGTCGCACGACCGTGTCAGGAACGTCGGGACTCACGAGCGCCGCTCCTCCTCATAGGCGCCGCTCATGCGGCGCACGGCTGGGTCGTCGGCGCGGCTCACGTGGAATCAGCGTAGGCGTCATGGGTCGGCGTCGGCCGCGGGGTCGGGGCAGGTTGCGCGGGCGATGACGGGTCGGCGGCCGGTCGGGGGTCGGTTTCCCGGGCCTGCACCGGCGGGGGCCGCCAGGGCAACCGGGTGTAGGTCAGCGCGATGAGCAGCACCACGATGACGGTGCTGGCCAAGGTGGCGTCCACGATCTGGAACAGTGCGAACCGGTCGCCGTTGGCGGTCGGGCCGAAGATGCCGACGACGAGGCTGATGACGATCGCCGCCACCCGGAAGCCGGCGCGGGTGGCCCAGCAGGCCAGCGGGATGATCGCCCACAGCAGATACCAGGGCTGCACGACCGGGAACAGCAGCACGCAGATGCCCAGCGCGACGCCGAGGCCGCCGATCGGGTGCAACCGGCCGCGGAAGACGGCCAGCAGCAGCCACGCCACCATGGCCGTGATGATCAGCACACCGATCGCACGGGTCAGTCCCAACACCGCGGTGGTGTGATCGCCCAGGCCCAGCAGGATGCCCACCTGCCCGGTGCCGAGCGCCAGCAGCGTCGGGGGCGACATCCAGCTGCGCACCACGTTCGCGGTGCCCAGCGTGTAGATCCAGCCGAAGCCCAGGCCGCTGGCCCAGCCCACGACGGCCATCACCGCCAGCGACAGGGCCGCCATGCCGCCTCCGGTCAACAGCAGGGCGCGCAGGTTTCCTCCCCGCCGGTAGGCAAGGGCCATCGTGACGAAGCCTAGCGCCAGCAGCGACGGCAGCTTCACCTGCGACGACAGCGTGATCAGGACGGCGCCGGCCACCAGCATGCCCAGCGGTTCCCAGTCGGGACCCGGCTTGAGGGAGCGCGGCAGCAGGCGCGGGGTGTCGACACCGCGCAGCGCGAATTCGGCACCCGCCAGCATCAGGCCCAGCATCAACGCCTCGTTGTGCACGCCGGCCACCAGATGCATGATCAGCAGCGGATTGGCCGCGCCCAGCCACAGCGCGCTGACCTCGGCGACGCCGCAGCGCCGGGCCAGCCGGGGCGTCGCCCACACGATCAGTGCGACGCCGAGCAGCTCGACGAGCCGGTGGCACAGCACGGCCGCGACGATGTTCTCCCCGGTGATCGCCGAAATGCCGCGCCCCATCCACAGAAACAGCGGGCCGTAGGGCGCGGGCGTCTCGCGCCACAGCGTCGGCACGGACAGGGTGAAGATGTGGGACAGGCCCAGCCCGGAGGCCGGGCCGACCCGGTACGGGTCGAGTCCCTCCAGGGAGATCTGGCTCTGCGCCAGATAGGAGTAGACGTCCTTGCTGTACATCGGTGGGGCGATCAGCAGCGGCAGCACCCACAGCAGCAGGGTGCGGTCCAGGTCACCGCGCGACATCCGCCGGTTGCCCAGCGCGAACCGGCCGAGCATCAGCCAGGCCAGCGCCATCATGACCGCGCCCGTGGTCGTCATCGTCAACGACACGGTCTGAATGCGCGACGGCAGGTTGAGCAGCCGCACCCCGAACGTCGGGTCCTGCACGACGGGCCGCGCCCCGGCGCCCAGCGCGCCGATCGCCATCAGCATCGTGCCGCTGGCGCCGAACAGGCGGATGCGGCGGAGCGAGGTCAGCTCGGTATCGTTCAGCGGCGTACCCACCGCCTGCTCGTCGCCGTGCAGACTCGCGATCGACGAGCTCAGCGTGTGGTGGCGGGCTGACATCTTCAGCAGCGTAGCCGTCCGGCGGTGTGACCAGCGCAACGCCAGGACAGGGGACCCTTGCTAGACCGATCGTCGGAATTGCGTCACACTGGTGTTGTGAAAATCCGAACCAGCCCCGATGGCGTCGCCGCGCCCGACGTCGGCGCTGCGAGCTCGGATCGTCACACCCGCCGCGCCATCGTGCGCCTGCTGCTGGAATCCGGAACGATCACCGCGGGCGAGATCGGTGACCGGCTGGGCCTGGCGGCCGCCGGTGTGCGCCGGCACCTCGACGCCCTGATCGAGGCCGGCGATGCCGAGGCCACGGCCCCCGCGGCATGGCAGCAGGCGGGGCGCGGGCGTCCCGCGAAGCGCTACCGGTTGACCGCCGGCGGTCGGGCCAAGCTCGACCACGCCTACGACGACCTGGCGGCGGCGGCCATGCGGCAGCTTCGCGAGATCGGCGGCGAAGAGGCGGTTCAGGCGTTCGCCCGGCAACGGATCGACGCCATCTTGACCGAGGTCACCGCGGCTGACAGCGCGGCGGACGACGACGTCGAGGCGGCCGCCGAACGGATCGCCACCGCGCTGACCAAGGCCGGCTATGTCGCCAGCACCACCCAGGTCGGCGGGCCGATTCACGGCGTGCAGATCTGCCAGCACCACTGCCCGGTCTCGCATGTCGCCGAGGAATTCCCCGAGCTGTGCGAGGCCGAACAGCAGGCGATGGCCGAGGTGCTGGGCACCCATGTCCAGCGGTTGGCGACCATCGTCAACGGCGACTGCGCCTGCACCACGCACGTCCCGCTGACGCAGAGCAAGGCTTCAAGTACGGCGCCCAGCCCGCGCCACATGACCGACACCACGAGCATCAAAGGAGCGTCTCGATGACACTCACACCCGAGGCCAGCAAGACGGCTACCGCACCGCTGACCCAGGAAGAGGCGATCGCCTCCCTGGGGCGGTATGGCTACGGCTGGGCGGACTCCGACGTCGCGGGCGCCAGCGCCCAGCGCGGGCTGTCCGACGCGGTGGTCCGCGACATCTCCGCGAAGAAGAGCGAGCCGGAGTGGATGCTGCAGGCCCGGCTCAAGGCGCTGCGCATCTTCGAGCGCAAGCCGATGCCGACGTGGGGCTCCAACCTGGAGGGCATCGACTTCGACAACATCAAGTACTTCGTGCGCTCCACCGAAAAACAGGCCGCGACCTGGGATGACCTGCCCGAGGACATCAGGAACACCTACGACCGGCTGGGCATCCCCGAGGCGGAGAAGCAGCGCCTGGTCGGTGGCGTCGCGGCGCAGTACGAGTCCGAGGTGGTCTACCACCAGATCCGCGAAGACCTCGAGGCCCAGGGCGTCATCTTCGTCGACACCGACACCGGTCTGCGCGAGCACCCCGAGATCTTTCAGGAGTACTTCGGCACCGTGATCCCGGCGGGGGACAACAAGTTCTCCGCGCTCAACACCGCGGTATGGAGCGGCGGTTCGTTCATCTACGTCCCGCCCGGCGTGCATGTCGACATCCCGCTGCAGGCCTACTTCCGGATCAACACCGAGAACATGGGCCAGTTCGAGCGGACGCTGATCATCGCCGACGAGGGTTCGTACGTGCACTACGTCGAGGGCTGCACGGCACCGATCTACAAATCGGATTCGCTGCACTCCGCCGTCGTCGAGATCATCGTGAAACCCAATGCGCGCGTGCGCTACACGACGATCCAGAACTGGTCGGGCAACGTCTACAACCTGGTCACCAAGCGGGCCCGGGCCGAGGCCGGCGCCACCATGGAGTGGGTCGACGGCAACATCGGGTCCAAGGTCACCATGAAGTACCCGGCGGTGTGGATGACCGGCGAGTACGCCAAGGGCGAGGTGCTCTCGGTGGCCTTCGCCGGCGAAGACCAGCACCAGGACACCGGCGCCAAGATGCTGCACCTGGCGCCCAACACGTCGAGCAACATCGTGTCCAAGTCGGTGGCGCGCGGCGGGGGCCGCGCGTCGTATCGCGGCCTGGTGCAGGTGAACAAGGGCGCCCACGGATCACGTTCCAGCGTGAAATGCGATGCGCTGCTGGTCGATACGATCAGCCGCAGCGACACTTACCCGTACGTCGACATCCGCGAGGACGACGTCACGATGGGGCACGAGGCCACCGTGTCCAAGGTCAGCGAGGACCAGCTCTTCTACCTGATGAGCCGTGGGCTCACCGAGGACGAGGCGATGGCGATGGTGGTGCGCGGCTTCGTCGAGCCGATCGCCAAAGAGCTGCCAATGGAGTACGCGCTCGAGCTCAACCGCCTCATCGAGCTGCAAATGGAAGGCGCGGTCGGATAGTGACGAATCTGACCGAAGCGGTTGAGGGCTCGGCCCTGACCGCGTTGAACAAGGGGGAGCTGTTCTCCTCCTTCGACGTGGATGCGTTCGAGGTCCCGCACGGCCGCGACGAAATCTGGCGCTTCACCCCGTTGCGCCGGCTGCGCGGCCTGCATGACGGTTCGGCGCATGCCACCGGCAAGGCGCAGATCACCGTCACCGACCAGCCCGGTGTGCGCACCGAGACCGTCCGCCGGGGCGACGAGCGGCTGGGCCAGGGCGGCGTCCCCACCGATCGCGTTGCGGCTCAGGCCTTCTCGTCATTCAACTCCGCGACGGTGGTGACCGTGGAGCGTGACACCGAGATCGCCAAACCTATCGAGATCGTCGTGGACGGGCCCGGCGAGGGCGCGGTCGCCTACGGCCATCTGCAGATTCGCGTCGAAGAACTCGCGCGGGCCATCGTGGTCGTCGACCTGCGTGGCAGCGGAACGTACGCCGACAACGTCGAGATCATCGTTGCAGACTCGGCGGCACTCGGCGTGATCTGGATCGCCGACTGGGCCGACGATATGGTCAACGTCAGTGCGCATCACGCACGGCTGGGCAAGGATTCGGTGCTCGGCCACGTCAACGTGACGCTCGGGGGAGACCTGGTTCGCACGTCGACGACGGTCCGGTTCACCGCCGCCGGCGGCGACGCTCAGCTGCTCGGCACCTACTTCGCCGATGACGGCCAGCACATCGAATCCCGGCTGCTCGTCGACCACGCGCACCCCAATTGCCGCTCGGACGTGCTGTACAAGGGTGCGCTGCAAGCGGATCCGGAATCCGACCGTCCGGACGCACACGCCGTCTGGGTGGGCGACGTGCTGATCCGCGCCGAGGCCACCGGCACCGACACCTTCGAAACCAACCGCAACCTGCTGCTGACCGACGGCGCCCGCGCCGATTCGGTGCCCAACCTCGAGATCGAGACCGGTGAGATCGTCGGCGCCGGACACGCAAGCGCCACAGGGCGATTCGACGACGAGCAGGTGTTCTACCTTCGGGCCCGCGGCATCCCCGAAGACCAGGCCCGACGGCTGATCGTGCGCGGGTTCTTCGCCGAGATCATCCAGAAGATCGCCGTGCCCGCCGTGCGCGAGCGGCTGACCGAGGCCATCGAACACGAGCTTGAGCTGACCGAAGGAAACAAGAACTGATGACCACACTCGAAATCAAGGACCTGCACGTCAGCGTCGCGCGTTCCAACGAGGCCGACGCCATCGGAATCCTCAAGGGCGTCAACCTCACGGTGAAGTCGGGGGAGACGCACGCGCTGATGGGACCCAACGGGTCCGGCAAGTCCACCCTGTCCTACGCCATCGCCGGGCACCCGAAGTACGAGGTGACGTCCGGGTCGATCACGCTGGACGGCGAAGACGTGCTGGCGATGAGCGTCGACGAACGCGCCCGGGCCGGGCTCTTCCTCGCGATGCAGTACCCGATCGAGGTCACCGGGGTGTCCATGTCGAACTTCCTGCGCTCGGCGGCCACCGCCGTGCGCGGTGAGGCGCCGAAGCTGCGGCACTGGGTCAAGGAAGTCAAGGCCGCGATGGACGACCTGGGCATCGACCCGGCGTTCTCCGAACGCAGTGTGAACGAAGGCTTTTCCGGTGGCGAGAAGAAGCGCCACGAGATTCTTCAGCTGTCGCTGCTCAAGCCCAAGATCGCCATCCTGGACGAGACCGACTCCGGCCTGGACGTCGACGCGCTGCGAGTGGTCAGCGAGGGTGTGAATCGCTACGCCGAAGCCGAGCAGGGCGGCATCCTGTTGATCACCCACTACACCCGCATCCTGCGCTACATCCAGCCGCAGTTCGTCCACGTGTTCGTCGGCGGGCGCATCGTGGAAGCCGGCGGCCCCGAATTGGCCGACGAGCTCGAGGAGCACGGCTACGAGCGCTTCGTGCAGGCGGCGTCTGCGAAGGCCTGACATGACTCGGCGTGATGCGGCGGCTTCCAGTCTCGATCTCGCGGCGATCCGTGCCGACTTCCCGATCCTCAAGCGCGTCATGCGCGGCGGAAATCAGTTGGCCTATCTGGACTCCGGGGCGACGGCGCAGCGCCCGGTGCAGGTGCTCGACGCCGAGCGCGAATTTCTGCTGACGTCCAACGGCGGGGTGCACCGCGGGGCGCACCAGCTGATGGAGGAGGCCACCGACGCCTACGAGCAGGGCCGCGCCGACATCGCGGCGTTCGTCGGCGCCGACGCGCAAGAGCTGATCTTCACCAAGAATGCCACCGAGGCGCTGAACCTGGTCTCCTATGTGCTCGGCGACAACCGGTTCGAGCGCGCCGTCCGTCCCGGCGACGTCATCGTCACCACCGAGCTCGAGCACCACGCCAACCTGGTCCCCTGGCAGGAGCTGGCCCGCCGCACCGGTGCCACGCTGCGCTGGTACGGCGTCACCGACCAGGGCCGCATCGACCTGGACTCGCTGGAGCTCGACGAGCGCGTCAAAGTCGTGACCTTCAGCCACCATTCGAACGTCACCGGCGGGCTCGCGCCGGTGGGCGAGCTGGTCTCCCGCGCCAAAGCCGTCGGCGCGCTCACCGTGCTGGACGCCTGCCAGTCGGTGCCGCACCGGCCGGTCGACTTCCACGCCCTCGACGTCGACTTCGCCGCCTTCTCCGGACATAAAATGCTGGGCCCCAACGGGATCGGCGTGCTCTACGGCCGCGGTGAGCTGTTGTCGGCGATGCCGCCCTTCCTCACCGGTGGCTCGATGATCGAGAACGTGGCCATGGACTCCTCCACCTACGCCGCGCCCCCGCAGCGTTTCGAGGCCGGCACCCCGATGACGTCCCAGGTGGTCGGCTTGGCCGCGGCGGCCCGCTACCTCGACGACATCGGCATGGACGCCGTCGAGGCACACGAACGCGAGCTGGTCGCCGCCGCCCTCGAGGGCCTGTCCGGGATCGACGGGGTGCGGATCATCGGACCCACCGCACTGGAAAACCGCGGCTCGCCGGTGGCGTTCGTCGTCGACGGCGTGCACGCGCACGACGTCGGGCAGGTGCTCGACGACGATGGCGTCGCGGTGCGTGTGGGGCACCACTGCGCGCTGCCGCTGCACCGCCGGTTCGGACTGGCGGCCACCGCCCGGGCGTCCTTCGCGGTGTACAACACCGCCGAAGAGGTCGAGCGGTTGGTCGCGGGCGTGCGCCGCGCGCTGGATTTCTTCGTCGGCGATCGTAAGCCCGGCGAAGCCGGGCGCAGCGGGTCGTCGCCATCGGTTGGGAGACAATGACCTTGCGCCTCGAACAGATGTATCAGGACGTGATCCTCGATCACTACAAGCACCCACAGCACCGCGGGCTGCGGGAGCCGTTCGGCGCCGAGGTGTTCCACGTCAACCCGGTCTGCGGTGACGAGGTCACCCTGCGCGTCGCGCTGTCCGACGACGGCGAAACCGTCGCCGACGTGTCGTACGACGGGCAGGGCTGCTCGATCAGCCAGGCGGCCACCTCGGTCCTCACCCAGCAGGTGATCGGTCAAAGTGTCGGCGATGCCCTCAAGACCATCACCGCGTTCACCGAGATGGTGTCCTCCCGCGGCACCATCGAGGGCGACGAGGACGTGCTGGGCGACGGGGTCGCGTTCGCCGGAGTGGCCAAATACCCCGCCCGGGTGAAATGCGCGCTGCTGGGGTGGATGGCGTGCAAAGACGCGCTGGCGCAGGCTTACTCACGACAAGAACCAGCCCTCGAGGAGGTTACAGATGAGCGAGACCACCACACCGCATGACGAGTTGCTCGCCGACGTCGAGGAAGCGATGCATGACGTCGTCGACCCCGAACTCGGCATCAACGTCATGGATTTGGGCCTTGTGTACGGCCTGGAGGTCGAGCACGGCGAGATGGGCCCGGTGGCGTTGATCGACATGACGCTCACCTCGGCGGCGTGCCCGTTGCAGGACGTCATCGAGGACCAGTCGCGCAGCGCGCTCGTCGGCGCCGGCTTGGTCGACGAGCTGAAGATCAACTGGGTGTGGAACCCGCCATGGGGCCCGGACAAGATCACCGACGACGGGCGCGAGCAACTGCGCGCCCTTGGCTTCACGGTCTAGAACCGGCCCTTTCGCACGCCGCGCCGACGCGCGGCTCCCGCCACGGGTTGTGGAGGGGACGCTCGATCATCCGTCGCGGTTCGCGGCCGCAGTTGTGGACGACGCCACGAAATGCGTTGCGCCGCGGCGCGCCCGGGCTCGTGAGCAGAATTACGTACTGTCCGTAGCCTTTGGATTCAACGTGTCGCGGGTGGATGAAGCGCCGCGACGCCATCGCAACAAAGAGGAGGATGTCTGGCCGCTGCGGCGTCGGTCTGGCGGCCGCCCCCGGGAATCAACTCGACCGCTGTTGCGTTCGGCTAGCCGTGGCGCACGCGAAGAGATGTCTTAATATCAGCCGGTCGAGCATTCCTGATCGGGGGGCACGGTGTTAACGCTTCTCAAGCGGGCATGGGTTCCGCTGGTCGTGGCTGTGGCGCTGGTCATCGGTGGCGTCGCAGTGATCCGACTCAACGGCGTTTTCCCAGGACCCGGGCTGCCCAAGCCCGATCCCCGGGACGCGACCCCGCCGTATGCGGCCAAGACCGCCATCTACGAAATCCTGGGACCGCCCGGGACGACCGGCGTCGTCAACTGGATGGATGCGGAGTCACTGCCGCAGAAGGCCAACTTCACCACCTTGCCGTGGTCGAAGACGATCGTCGCCGAGATGCCCGGCATCTTCGCCTACGTCGTCGCCCAAGGTGACAGTCCCTTCATCGGCTGCCGCATCACCGTCGACGGCAAGTTGGTCGATCAACAACAGGCCACCAACCGGAACGCGCAGGTTTCCTGCTTGGACAAGTCCGCGTGAGCAGCGATAGCAGCGACGCTGACGACACGGCCGAAATCCCCGTCGTGCAGCGCACCGAGGTTGACCGGAAACCGCGGATCGCCCGCACCATGCGTGTCCTGGCGCTGCCGATCATCGTGGTCTGGCTGCTGATCGCGATCGGCGTCAACGTCTTCGTCCCACAGCTGGAAAAGGTTGCCGAGGAAGTCTCGGTGCCGCTCTCGCCATCCGACGCGCCCTCGGTGACCGGGATGAAGCACATCGGGGAGAAATTCAAGGAGTACGACTCCGACAACCTTGTCCTGGTGACCCTGGTCGGTGACAAACCCCTCGGCGAGGATGCTCACCGGTTTTACGACGATCTGGTCAAGAAGCTGCAGCAGGACCACGAACACGTCGAGCATGCGCTGAATTTCTGGGGACAGCGATTCACGTCTTCCGGTGTCGAGAGCTACGACCACAAGGCCGCCTATGTTCAGGTCAACCTGCGGGGTGACCAAGGCGGGGCCGTCGGCGACAAATCGGTTGCGGCGGTTCGCAAAATCGTCGCGGACTCGAAACCGCCGGCCGGGGTGAAGGCCTACGTCGCCGGTCAGGGAGCCCTGACCGCCGACACGATCGTCGTCGGCGACGCGAGCCTGGCCAAGATGACGATCATCACCATCATCATCATCGCGATCATGCTGATGTTCGTCTATCGATCCATCGGCACGGTGTTGCTGACGATGGTCATCCTGTTCGTCGGACTGGCCACCGGTCGCGGCGTCGTTGCGCTGCTGGGCGAAACCGGCATCATGGGGCTGTCGACCTTCGCCGTCAACTTGTTGACGGCACTGGCCATCGCCGCCGGCACCGACTACGCCATATTCATGGTCGGCCGCTACCAGGAGGGCCGCGAACGGGGGCTGGATCGCGAAGCCGCCTATTACGACACGTTCGCCGGTGTCACCAAGGTGGTGCTGGGCTCGGGTTTGACGATTGTCGGGGCGCTGGCCTGTCTGAAATTCACCCGGCTGCCGTACTTCAGTTCGCTGGCGTTTCCGTGTGCGGTCGGTCTGCTGGTGGTGGTGGCCGCGGGCGTCACGCTGACGCCCGCGCTGATCGCCTTCGCAAGCGGCTTCGGCCTTTTCGACCCGAAGCGCGAGTTCAACTACACGCGGTGGCGCCGCTTGGCGACGGCCATCGTGCGGTGGCCGGCGCCCATCCTCGCTACGTCGGTCATCCTGGCGATCGTCGGCGCAATTGGCTTGATGGGCTTCACTCCTCGTTACAACGACCTGTACTACCTGCCGCCGAGCGCTTCGTCGGTGCAGGCGTACACCGCGGCCGATCAACACTTCACCCAGGCCCGGTTGAACCCGGACCTGCTGATGATCGAATCGGACCACGATCTGCGCAATCCGAGGGACATGCTGGTCCTGGACAAGATCGCCGGTGCCATTTTCCGGGTGCCGGGCATCGAACGTGTGCAGAGCATCACCAGGCCTCTGGGCCCGCCGATTCAAGACGGATCGATTCCGTTCCAGCTCAGTGTGCAAAGCGCGCCGATCCGCAGCAACCTGAACTACCTGAAGGATCGCGTCGCCGACATCAAGAAGATCACCGGTTTCCTCGACACCCAGATCGCGCTGTTGGAGCGTCAGTACGCGGTCACACAGAAGCTCGCGAACGCCGCCGACGACAGCTCGAAAACCACGGGGGAGACGGCGGCCATCACGGACGAAATCCGGGATCACATCGCGGATTTCGACGACTTCTGGAGACCGATTCGCAGCTACTTCTACTGGGAGAAGCACTGCTACGACATCCCGATCTGCTGGTCGCTACGGAGCCTGTTCGACGCGCTGGACGGGTTCGATCTGCTGGCCGAAAAGTTCCACGCCCTCACGAGCGACCTCACCAACACGGCCAAGGCCACGCGCGAACTGCTGGCGATCATCCCCGAGAACATCGCCGTCTCGAAGTCGATCCGGGATACGACGCTGACCATCTACAGCTCGTTCGACAGCCTGATCGATCAGTTCGACCGGTTGACCGACACGAACGCCGTGATGGGCAAGTCCTTCAACGACGCCCAGGTGGAGAGCCTGTTCTACCTGCCACCCGAGATCTTCCAGAACTCGGACTTCCAGCTGGGGTTGAGCCTGATGGTGTCGCCGGACGGCAAGGCCGCGCGCTTCATCATCACTCACTCCGTGGATCCGGCGACGTCGAAGGGAATCGCGTCCGTCGATCAGGAGCGCCAAGCGGCCAAGGAGGCGCTGAAACTCACCTCGCTGGAGAACGCGGACATCTACCTCGGCGGCACGGCCGCAACGTTTTACGACATCGCCAACGGCGCCAAGTACGACCTGATGATCGCCGGGGTGGCCTCGATCGTGCTCATCTTCATCATCATGGTGATCGTGACCCGCGCGCTGGTCGCGGCGGGCGTCATCGTCGGCACCATCGTGATGTCGCTAGGGGCCGCCTTCGGGTTCTCGACACTGATCTGGCAGCACCTTGGTGATTTCCAGTTGCACTGGGTGGCAACCGAATTCGCGTTGATCGTGCTCCTGGCGGTGGGGTCCGACTACAACCTGATGCTGGTGTCCCGCATCGAGGAGGAGATCGGAGCGGGGCTGAAAACGGGACTCATCCGCGGCATGGGTGTGACCGGGCCGGTGGTGACGGCCGCCGGCGTGGTGTTCGCCGTCACCATGGGCACGATGATCACCAGCGATCTCCGGGCGATCGGCCAATTCGGCACGACGATCGGCATCGGCCTGTTGTTCGACACGTTCGTCGTCCGATCGCTCATCACGCCGTCGATCATGACGGTGATGGGACGCTGGTTCTGGTGGCCGAAGCGGGTACGGGTCCGCCCGGCCAGTCAGATGCTCCGGTCGGTCGGACCCCGCCCGCTTGTTCGTGCACTGCTGTACCACCCGCAACGCGGGGTGCCGTCGGATGCGCAGACATAGCAGCCGGCGGGACAATCGGTCTACGTTTCGCGATGCGCCGCCATGGCGGCTTCGCGCTGAGCCTTCTCTTTGACGTGGGTCGAGCAGCAATGCACGATCTCGCAATGGTAGCGGTCACTGCACTCGTGCGAACAATAGACCGATGCGGCCGGGAGCCACTCCGGATCGGATAGGTCACGCCGCCGGGCATCCGGGTCGAACGTGTGGCCGCAATGCACGCAGGTCTTGGTCTTGACCATACTGGTCAGAATACGCGCGGCTGCCCTGAATCGGTGCTGGTTTCTTATCGCTAGCGGACAATTTCCGTTGCGCAAAACAGGAGGCGTGCAATTCAAAGTCACTTTATTTCGCTAACGAATTAACTGCCGCCCAAAACCAACTCGGTCGTTTTCGATTCCCGCCGTCACGGCAGATCAGCGAACCGGACGGGTCAAACGGTCGACGCTGCCGGTGCAGCTCAACAATGACTCTGTCTATTCCGACCAGTTCAACGGCTGAACGGCCGGCGGCCCGCTGCGCCCGGCTTCGCGCCGCCGCAGGCTAAAGGTGGAACGGCAGGTGGGGCAGATGCAGGTGGTGGTGGTGCGGGTGGCCCATGGGCGGGCACGTCTCCAAGCTGATCATCGCCGCGTGCAGCACACCGCCGTCTTGAGTTCCGTTAGCGCCCAGGCATTTACCGTTGGTGATCGCCTGGGCGTCCGACGGTGTCTGCCGTTGATATGAGGTCGATTCGGTGACCGTCACGGTGGTGGGCGCGCCCGGGCCGCCGGGGCCCAGCCCGGTGACGGTGATGGTGTTGCCCGACACCGACGCAACCGTCCCGTAGAACCCGGCCGGCGGTTGGCACTTGCCGTCCGCGGACGCGGTGACCGTCACCGATTGCGCGGTGACCGCCCCGGGGGTCGGCGCGCTCTGCGGGGTGGCGCGGACGTTCACGCAGCTGCCGGGGGTCACGTCGGCCAGCTTGGCCGGGGTGACCTGGACAACCCTCGTCTCGGGCGTGTAATCCACACTCGCGGAGCCGGTTCGCGTCCGCAGTGCGATCGTGCCAGCCGACACCGACTGGACCATGCCCTCGACGTAATCCTTGCCGACCGGCGGCGGCGGGGGCGGCGCCGGCGGTGGCACCGCGCTCGGTGCGGCGCTGGGCGGGACGGCCGTGACGGCGGGCGGCGCGTTACTGCTCGACGTGTCGCGCGGGGAGTCGCACATGGCCACGCACAACGCGATGAAAACGATCACCGCGGCGATCGCGATGTGCGTCGGCCGGGGTTTCAACGAAGCGGCACGCACAGACTCTTCTCCATCACATGTTCGCCGTCGTGGCCAATCACCCCCGGCGGGCGCGGTTTTCGCTCGCGCCCGCCGGCGGTGACGGCAATCTCAGCTAGCTCGAGCCTGGGTCATCCACCCTGGCCGGGCTGCTTGGGCTTGCCGCATTTGCCGTCGACGGCCTGTCGTAGCTTGATGCTCGTCGCCTGCAGCGCGCCGCCGCTGTCCGTGGTTCCGCGCGCGGACAGGCACTTGCCCGGCGCGATCGCTTCGGTGTTCGCGCTGGTCTGCTTGGTGTATTTGGTCTTGTCGTCGACCGTGACCGTCGTCTGCGTGGTGTTGCCGCTGGCATCCGTGCCGGTCAGGTTGATGGTGTTGCCCGACACCGACGCAACCGAACCCCGCACCCAGGCCGGCTTGGCGGGGGCCGGCGACGGCGAGCCGGACGGCGGTGTGCTGCTGGCCCCGCCGGGGGTGGACTCGTGCGGTTTGGGGCAGGTGCCGTTGACGGACTCGCTGATCTTGACCTTCGCGGCCGTCACCGGCTGCCCGGGCGCCGATCCCTCGGTGGGCTTCACGCTGAGGCAGCTGCCCTGGGTCACGTCGGGCAGGCCCGCCGGAACGGCCTCGGTGATCTTGGTGGTCGAGGTGAAGTTCACCGCGGCGGTCGCGTTGTCTTCCTTGGTGACCTGGATGGAGTTGCCGGCCACCGACGCGATAAGGCCGCTGACCTTAGCTTCGGCGTTCGGGGTGGATGAGGGGGCCGCCGAGGTCACGGTGGACGTCGACGTCGACGTCGAGGTGGAGGTGGAGCTGGACTTGTTCGACGAGCCGCAGGCGGACAGGGACAGGGCGGTGGCCCCCGCGACCGCGAATACCGCGAAGCGCGTGAGCCGGGGCACGGCACAGCTGGCAGACATCAACGTTTCTCCATTCGTCGGTGAGAGCGAACGTCATGGTTTACCCATTTGAGCTGTGCGTAACCTGTGACCGTCAGAAGGCCTCTTCGGGCACCCTCATGATCTCGTCGTCGATGGCCTCGATGACCGTGCGCAGGGAGGTCAGCTTAGGCAACATGTTCTTGGCGAAGAACGTCGCGGTCGCGACCTTGCCCTGATAGAACGGTTCGTCAGCGCCCGCCGCGCCGTCGGTCAGCGCGCGGTGTGCGACGCCGGCCTGCACCAGCAATCGCCAGCCGATCAGCAGATCGCCCACGGCGAGTAGAAACCGCACCGAGGCCAGCCCCACCTTGTAGATATCGGTGGGCTGTTGGGCGGCGGACATCAGATACCCGGTCAGTGCGCCCGTCATCGCCGTCACGTCGTCGTACGCGGTCTGCAGGAGTTGGGCGACCGGCTTGAGGGCCTCGTCGCAGTCGTCGATGGTCGCGGTGATCTGAGTCGTCAGGAACTGCAGGGCCTGGCCCCGATCGCGCACGATCTTGCGGAAGAAGAAGTCGAGCGCCTGGATGGCGGTGGTGCCCTCGTAGAGCGAGTCGATCTTGGAATCGCGGATGTACTGCTCGAGCGGGTAGTCGGCCAAAAAGCCGGAACCGCCCAGTGTCTGCAGCGATTCGGTCAGCACCTCGTAGGCCCGCTCCGAGCTCACGCCCTTGACGATGGGCAGCAGCAGATCGTCGATCCGGTGCGCCATGTCGTGATCGGCGCCCGAAACACGTTGGGCCACTGCGTCATCCTGGTGTGCGGCGGCGTACATGTAGAGCGCCCGCAGGCCCTCGGCGTAGGCCTTCTGGGTCATCAGGCTGCGGCGCACGTCGGGGTGGTGGATGATCGTGACCCGCGGCGCGGTCTTGTCGGACATCTGCGTCAGGTCCGCACCTTGCACCCGCTCCTTGGCGAAAGCCAGCGCGTTCAGATAACCGGTGGACAGCGTGCCGGCGGCCTTGACGCCAATCGTCATGCGCGCGTGCTCGATCACGGTGAACATCTGCGCGATACCCCGGTGCACGTCGCCGACCAAGTAGCCGACGGCGGGCACATCGGTTGCGCCAAAGGTCAATTCGCACGTGGGTGAGGACTTGATGCCCATCTTGTGTTCCAGGCCGGTGACGAAAACCCCGTTGCGCGAACCGAGTTCGAATGTGTCCGGGTCGAACAGATAGTTGGGCACATAGAACAGGCTCAGGCCTTTGGTGCCCGGACCCGCGCCCTCGGGGCGGGCCAGCACCAGGTGGAAGATGTTCTCGGCGGTGTCGCCCACGTCGCCGCCGGAGATGAAGCGCTTGACGCCCTCGATGTGCCAGGTGCCGTCGGGCTGTTCGAAGGCCTTGGCGCGGCCGGCGCCGACGTCAGAACCCGCGTCGGGTTCGGTGAGCACCATGGTGGCCGCCCAGCCGCGCTCGACGCCCTCGGCGGCCCAGTGCCGCTGCTGCTCGTTGCCCTCGATGTACAGGGCCTGGGCCATCAACGGGCCGAGGCAGAAGAAATTCGCCGACGGGTTGGCGCAGATGATCATCTCGTTGACCCCCCACGCCAGCGGCGGGGGTGCGGCCATGCCGCCGATCTCCTCGGCCAGCATCAACCGCCACCAGCCGGCCTCCTTGATCGCCCGCACCGTCTTGGCCAGCTCGTCGGGCACGCTGATGGTGTGCTCGGCCGGATCGAACTCCGGCGGGTTGCGGTCGGCGAAGGCGAAGGATTCGGCGACCGGGCCCTCGGCGAGGCGGGCGGCCTCGGCCAATATCGTGCGGACCGTCTCCTCGTCGAGTTCGCTGTAGCCCCCGGTGCCCAGGACGGCGCCGATGTCGAGGACCTCGAAGAGGTTGAACTCGAGATCACGGACGTTTGCGATGTAGTGGCCCAACGCGATTCCCTCACTGGTTCATTGAGGCGGCGGATGGTCAGGCCCAGTCTGTCGGACGCGGGAAAACGTACGCAACCGTAACCAGCGCCGGGCGCGGCGCCGGCGGAGCGGGAACACCGTGTCGACGCCGGGCGTTACCGCAAATGTGACAACACTCGATCTCACCGCTGAGAAGTTCAACGAAACCATCGAGGGCAACGACATCGTGCTCGTCGACTTCTGGGCGTCCTGGTGTGGTCCTTGCCGCCAGTTCGGCCCCACGTTCCAGGCCTCCTCGGAGAAACACCCCGACATCGTGCACGCCAAGGTCGACACCGAGGCCGAACAGCAGCTGGCCGCGGCCGCCCAGATCCGGTCCATCCCCACGCTGATGGCCTTCAAGAAGGGCAAACTGCTGTTCAACCAGCCCGGGGCGCTGCCACCGGCGGCACTGGAGGACCTGGTCCAACAGGTCCGGGCGTTCGACATCGACGCCGCCGAGGCCGGTTCGGCCGAGTAGGAGCGACCGCGTCGCCGTCGGCCACGCGCTAGGTTGCATGGGTGAGTTTGGTACTGGTAGACCACCCGAGGCCCGGCGTCGCGCTGATAACCCTCAACCGGCCCGAGCGGATGAACTCCATGGCCTTCGACGTCATGGTGCCGCTCAAGGAGGCCCTGGAGAAGGTCAGGCACGACAACTCGGTGCGCGTGGTCGTGCTCACCGGCGCCGGCCGGGGCTTTTCCTCGGGCGCTGACCACAAGTCCGCGGGCTCGGTGCCCCACGTCGAGGGGCTGACCCGCCCCACCTACGCGCTGCGCTCCATGGAGATCCTCGACGAGGTCATCCTGGGGTTGCGCCGGCTGCACCAACCGGTGATCGCCGCGGTCAACGGACCCGCCATCGGCGGGGGCCTGTGCCTGGCGCTGGCCGCCGACATCCGGGTGGCCTCCACCAGCGCGTACTTCCGCGCCGCCGGCATAAACAACGGGCTGACGGCCAGCGAGCTGGGGCTGTCGTATCTGCTGCCGCGGGCGATCGGGTCCTCGCGGGCCTTCGAGATCATGCTGACCGGCCGCGACATCACCGCCGAGGAAGCCGAGCGCATCGGGCTGGTGTCCTGCCAGGTGCCCGACAAGCAGCTGCTGGACACCTGCTACGCGATCGCCGCCAGGATCGCGGCGTTCTCGCGCCCGGGTGTCGAGTTGACCAAGCGCACGCTGTGGAGTGGACTGGACGCCGGTAGCCTGGAAGGGCACATGCAAGCCGAAGGCTTGGGACAGCTTTTCGTCCGCCTGCTCACCGCCAACTTCGAAGAAGCGGTTGCCGCACGCGCAGAACGACGACCAGCGGTATTCACCGACGACAAATAGGCGTCTTTTCAACTCAGGAGAGCGATCGTGATCACGGCCACGGACCTGGAGGTCCGCGCTGGCGCGCGCATCCTGCTCTCACCTGACGGCCCCGACCTGCGGATCCAGCCCGGCGACCGCATCGGCCTGGTCGGCCGCAACGGCGCGGGCAAGACCACCACCCTGCGCATCCTGGCGGGCGAGACCGAGCCGTACGCCGGGTCGATTACCCGGACCGGCGAAATCGGTTATCTGCCACAGGATCCCAAAGAGGGCGACCTCGATGTGCTGGCCCGCGACCGGGTCCTGTCGGCCCGCGGGTTGGACGTGTTGCTCACCGACCTGGAAAAGCAGCAGGCGTTGATGGCCGAGGTCGCCGACGACGACGCCCGCGACCGCGC
This sequence comes from Mycobacterium sp. 3-98, assembly GCF_035918355.1. Classification (NCBI taxonomy): domain Bacteria; kingdom Bacillati; phylum Actinomycetota; class Actinomycetes; order Mycobacteriales; family Mycobacteriaceae; genus Mycobacterium; species Mycobacterium sp. 3-98. Next base: position 2,504,621 of record NZ_CP142360.1, read on the forward strand.
GATCCGTCGGTACGGGCAGCTCGAGGAGCGTTTCGTGGCCCTGGGCGGCTACGGCGCGGAGAGCGAAGCCAGCCGCATCTGCGCCAGTCTCGGCCTGCCGGAACGGGTGCTGACCCAGCAGCTGCGCACCCTGTCCGGGGGGCAGCGCCGCCGGGTGGAATTGGCGCGCATCCTGTTCGCCGCCTCCGAGGGCGGAGCGGGAACGTCGGGCTCGGAGACCACGCTGTTGCTCGACGAGCCCACCAACCACCTGGATGCCGATTCGATCGGCTGGTTGCGGGATTTCCTGCGGGCCCACACCGGCGGGCTGGTGATCATCAGCCACAACGTCGAATTGCTCGCCGACGTCGTCAACCGGGTGTGGTTTCTGGATGCCGTGCGCGGCGAGGCCGACGTCTACAACATGGGCTGGCAGAAATACCTCGACGCGCGCGCGACCGACGAGCAGCGCCGCCGCCGGGAGCGCGCCAACGCCGAACGCAAGGCCGCCGCGCTGCGCACCCAGGCCGCGAAGCTCGGTGCCAAGGCCACCAAAGCCGTTGCGGCCCAGAACATGTTGCGCCGCGCCGACCGGATGATGGCCGCGCTCGACGAGGAGCGCGTCGCCGACAAGGTGGCCCGCATCAAGTTCCCGACGCCGGCCGCGTGCGGGCGCACGCCGCTGGTCGCCAAGGGGCTGAGCAAGTCCTACGGGTCGCTGGAGGTGTTCACCGGCGTCGATCTGGCGATCGACCGCGGCTCGCGGGTGGTGGTGCTGGGGCTCAACGGCGCCGGCAAGACCACACTGCTGAGGCTGCTGGCCGGCACCGAGACCCCCGACACCGGAGGGCTCGAGCCCGGGCACGGCCTGCGGATCGGCTACTTCGCGCAGGAGCACGACACCCTCGACAACGACGCGAGCGTGTGGGACAACATCCGCCACGCCGCACCGGATTCGGGCGAGCAGGACCTGCGCGGCCTGCTGGGCGCGTTCATGTTCAGCGGTCCGCAGCTCGACCAATTGGCGGGCACCCTGTCCGGCGGTGAGAAAACGCGGCTCGCGCTGGCCGGTTTGGTGGCGTCGACCGCCAACGTCTTGTTGCTCGACGAACCGACGAACAACCTCGATCCGGCGTCGCGCGAGCAGGTGCTCGACGCGCTGCGCAGTTACCAGGGCGCGGTGGTGCTGGTGACGCACGACCCCGGCGCCGCCGAGGCCCTCGACCCGCAACGAGTGGTGCTGCTACCGGACGGCACCGAGGACTACTGGTCCGACGAATACCGGGATCTCATCGAGCTCGCCTGACTTGGCCTGATGGTGGCGACCCGCTGCGCCCGGCTTGGACTCTGCGGCGGTCGCGCTTGCGATCGCCACTGGCGGCAAGCGCCCCAAGGCGATTTGGCGAAATTCGCCCGCCGTCGACGACGGCTTCTTACTCTAGGTTTCTTGCGGTCGTGTCCCGGTGTCGGAGGAGCCATGAGAAGAGCAATGCACAGGTCGGCCAAGGCGCGCGACCAGTTGTTGGACGAACTGCGCCACGCCTACGAAGGCGGGGCCAGCATCCGCAGCCTGGTTGCCACGACCGGTAGGTCGTACGGGTCGATCCACAGCCTGCTGCGGGAGTCGGGTACCACGATGCGCAGCCGCGGCGGCCCCAACCGGACCGCGAAGGCGGCGCGGGCCTAACCTCGAGAACCGTTGCGCCGCATCGAGTTCTCGACCAGGTCGAGCACCGAGGCCAGGCGTTGCGGGTCCTCGCCGGACGCCAGCCGGGCGACCAGGCCGTCGAGCACCAACTCCAGATAGCACTGCAGTACGTCGCCGGGCACGTCGTCGCGCACCCGGTGTGCCTCCGTCTGCCGACGCAACCGATCCGTGGTCGCCGCCGCCAGCTCGGCCGAACGCTCCGCCCAGCCGCGGCTGAACGCGGGATCGTTGCGCAGCTTGCGGGCGATCTCCAATCTGGTGGCCAGCCAGTCGAACTGGTCGGGCGCGGCCAGCATGTCCCGCATCACCTGGATCAGTCCCGCGCGGGAGGCGACATCGGCCATCCGCTCGGCGTCCTCGTGGGCGAGTGCGAAAAACAGCGCGTCCTTGTCCCGGAAATGGTGGAAGATCGCGCCGCGCGACATCCCGATCGCCTTCTCCAGGCGGCGCACCGTCGCCTTGTCGTAGCCGAATTCGGCAAAGCAGCGGCGGGCGCCGTCGAGGATCTGGCGGCGGCGAGCCGCCAGATGGTCCTCGCTGACTTTGGGCACGAGTGGCTGGGCCGGTCTCGCGCTAGTCCGACTTCTGGCCCGACTTCAGCATGTTGCGCAGCACGTACTGCAGGATGCCGCCGTTGCGGTAGTAGTCGGCCTCGCCGGGGGTGTCGATGCGCACCACGGCGTCGAACTCCACTGCGTCCGAACCGTCCTTGCTTGCCTTGACCTTCACCGTCTTCGGCGTCTTGCCGTCGTTGAGCGCCTCGATACCGGTGATGTCGAACACCTCGGTGCCGTCCAGCCCCAGGTCCTTGGCGGACTTGCCGTCGGGGAACTGCAACGGGATCACGCCCATCCCGATCAGGTTGGACCGGTGGATGCGCTCGAAGGACTCGGCGATCACAGCGCGCACCCCGAGCAGCCGGGTTCCCTTGGCCGCCCAGTCACGCGACGAGCCCGACCCGTACTCCTTGCCGCCCAGCACCACCAGCGGAATGTCTTGCGCCGCATAGTTTTGCGCCGCGTCGTAGATGAACGCCTGCGGCGCGTCATCCTGGGTGAAGTCGCGGGTGTAACCGCCGGACACGTCGTCGAGCAGCAGGTTGCGCAGCCTGATGTTGGCGAACGTGCCACGGATCATCACCTCGTGGTTGCCGCGCCGCGAGCCGAAGGAGTTGTAGTCCTTGCGCTCCACGCCGTGGTCGTCGAGGTACTGCGCCGCCGGGGTGCCCGGCTTGATGCTGCTGGCGGGGGAGATGTGGTCGGTGGTCACCGAATCACCGAGCAGCGCCAGCACCCGCGCGCCGGTGATGTCGGCGACCGGCTCGGGCTCGGCGGGCATCCCGTCGAAGTACGGGGGCTTGCGCACGTACGTCGAATCCGGGTTCCACTCAAAGGTGTTGCCGCTCGGCGTGGGCAGGTTGCGCCAGCGCTCGTCGCCCTTGAAGACGTCGGCGTAGTTTTTGGTGAACATCTCCTGGTTGATCGCCGAGGCGATGGTGTCGGAGACGTCCTGCTGCGACGGCCAGATGTCTTTGAGGAAGACGTCATTGCCGTCCTTGTCCTTGCCGAGCGGCTGCTCGTCGAAGTCGAAGTCCATGGTGCCGGCGAGCGCATAGGCGATCACCAGGGGCGGCGACGCCAGGTAATTCATCTTCACGTCGGGGTTGATGCGGCCCTCGAAGTTGCGGTTGCCCGACAGCACGGCGGCCACCGAAAGGTCGTTGTCGTTGATCGCCTTCGAAATGTCCTCGGGCAGCGGGCCGGAGTTACCGATGCACGTGGTGCAGCCGTAGCCGACCAGATAGAAGCCCAACTTCTCCAGATACGGCCACAGGCCGGCCTTGTCGTAATAGTCGTGGACCACCTGGGAGCCCGGGGCCATGGTGGTTTTCACCCATGGCTTGGAGACCAAGCCCTTTTCGACGGCATTGCGCGCCAGCAGCGCGGCGCCCAGCATCACCTCGGGGTTGGAGGTGTTGGTGCACGACGTGACGGCGGCGATCACCACCGCGCCGTGGTCGAGCACGAACTCGCCGAGTTCGTCGGACTTGACCGTCACCGGGCTGCTCACGCGGCCCTTGGAGTGCGCGGCGGCCGATTGCACCTTGTGGTCGTCGGCGTGGCCGTTGGTTGCCTGCCCCGGGTCACTGGCCGGGAACGACTCATCGACAACCTCGTCGAGCTTGGAGTATTCCTTCTTGTCGGGGTCGTCACCGACGTAGTCGCAAATCTGCTCGCGGAACGTGGATTTCGCGTCGGCCAGCGCGATCCGGTCCTGCGGACGCTTGGGGCCGGCGATGGACGGCACCACGTCGGAGAGGTCGAGTTCGATGTATTCGGAGTACTCGGGCTCGTGCTTGGGGTCGTGCCACATGCCCTGTTCCTTGGCGTAGGCCTCGACCAGCGCCAGCTGCTCGTCCTTGCGGCCGGTGAAGCGCAGGTAGGAGATGGTCTCCTCGTCGACCGGGAAAATCGCTGCGGTGGAACCGAATTCGGGGCTCATGTTGCCCAGGGTGGCTCGGTTGGCCAGCGGCACCTCGGCCACGCCCTCGCCGTAGAACTCGACGAACTTGCCGACCACGCCGTGGTGGCGCAGCATTTCGGTCACGGTCAGCACGACGTCGGTCGCCGTCACGCCGGGCTGTATCTCGCCGGTCAACTTGAAGCCGACCACGCGGGGGATCAGCATCGACACCGGCTGGCCGAGCATCGCGGCCTCGGCCTCGATGCCGCCCACGCCCCATCCGAGCACACCGAGGCCGTTGACCATCGTGGTGTGCGAGTCGGTCCCCACACAGGTGTCGGGGTAGGCCACGACTGTGCCTTGCGCGTCCGCGCGAGACATCACCACTTTGGCGAGGTATTCGATGTTGACCTGGTGCACGATGCCGGTGCCCGGGGGCACCACCTTGAAGTCCTGGAACGCCCCCTGGCCCCAGCGCAGGAACTGGTAGCGCTCCCCGTTGCGCTGGTACTCGATCTCGACGTTGCGCTCGAACGAGTCGGCGGTGCCGAACAGGTCGGCGATCACGGAGTGGTCGATCACCAGGTCGGCCGGCGCGAGCGGGTTGACCTTTTCCGGGTCGCCGCCGAGCTCGCCGATCGCCTCGCGCATGGTGGCCAAGTCAACGATGCACGGCACGCCGGTGAAGTCCTGCATCACGACGCGCGCCGGGGTGTATTGGATCTCAATGCTGGGCTCCGCCTTGGGATCCCAGTTCGCGATGGCCTCGATGTGGTCCTTGGTGATGTTGCTGCCGTCCTCGTTGCGCAGCAGGTTCTCGGCCAGGACTTTGAGGCTGTAGGGGAGCTTCTCGGTATTGGGGACGGCGTCGAGGCGATAGATCTGGTAACTCTTGTCGCCGACCTCGAGGGTGTTGCGGGCTCCGAATGAGTTCACAGAATCAGTCACTTCAACTCCCAAGGATTTAGTTCTAGCGCCGACGGGCTGAGTGTCGGCGGATCGTCCAAAACGATCATGCAACTTTAACAGTACGCTTGTCCTGCATTACTACGGCAGTCCTGATTGCAGTCTTATCGCGGTGGCCGCCGGTTAAACCTTCGCGTGCGCCCGAATCTCGCCGGGATGAACGCGGCGCGATCGGCGCCGGGCGCGCTGCGGCGCCCGCGCGTCGCGTACGGTGCCTCTAGCACTACCGCAGGAGGCGCAGATGACCGGGCACGTTTCTTTCGGACCGCCGCCGCAAACGGTTCCGGTCCTTCCCGCCTACATTCCGGTGGACGTCGACATGACGATGATCAAGGCCCAGGTCGCCGCCACCGGGGTCAGCGCGCCACCGGCGGCCATGCCCGGTTTGCTCGAGGTGGTCAACCAGGCGCACGCCGACGGCATCAACCTCAAGATCGTGCTGCTCGACCACAACCCCCCGAACGACACCCCGCTGCGCGACATCTCGACCGTGGTCGGCGCCGACTACCACGACGCCACCGTCCTGACGCTGAGCCCGAGTTACGTCGGCAGCTACAGCACGCAGTTCCCGCGCGTCACCCTCGAGGCCGGCGAGGACATCGCGAAGACGGGCAACCCTGTGGTCTCGGCGCAACATTTCCTGCACGAGCTCGACACGCCCGAGTTTCCCTGGACCGGCCTGACGATCTTCCTGTTGATCGCGGTCTTCGCCGCGGCCGTCGGCACCCGATTGCTGCAGGTGCGCGGCGAGCGCTCAGCAACCTCGGACGAGTCGGCGACCGCTGAGGACGCCGAGGCCAACACCGGGTCCTGACGACTCGCGGCTAATTCGGCAAACGGGCCAGGTCACCGTTCGGTCACATTAAACGCACGTAGAGAGTGCGATTTCGGTGGAGCGTTTGCACGCCCACCTGTGTGACGTACGGTGCAAATGATGCTGGTGTTGTCTTTGGCGCCTTACGAGAATGCTGTGGCCGGCGCCGCCCGTCGCGTCGAGCCGTAGGAGACCTAGTCGAATGAGACGCACACGCTGGGGGTCTTCCGCGCGACCGACCGCAAGATTGCTCCGGCCCGTCGTGCCATCGGTGTTGAGCGTGGCCCTCTTGGTGTGCACCCCGGGACTGGCGGAGGCTGACCCCGCCGCCGACAATCTCGCGGCACTGATCGCGAACGTCGCCAAGGCCAACCAGCGCCTGCAGAACCTGAGCGCCGAAATTCAGACCGAACAGGAAAGCGTCAACAAGGCCCTCGTCGATGTGGAGACCGCCCGGGACAACGTGGCCACCGCCCAACACGATCTGGAGACCAGCCAGCAGGCGGTCAAGGACGCCAACTCGGCGATCGCCGGCGCGCAGCAGCGCTTCAACACGTTCGCCGCGGCCGCCTATATGAACGGACCGTCGAGCAGCTACCTGACCGCCAGCAGCCCCGACGACATCATCGCCACCGAGGCCGCCGCCAAGAGCCTGACCGCCAGTTCGCAGACCGTGATGGCCAAGCTGCAGCAGGCCCGCACCGAGCAGCTGAACAAGGAATCGGCGGCGCGGCTGGCCAAGCAGAACGCCGACAAGGCCGCCGCCGACGCCAAGTCCAGCCAGGATGCCGCCGTGGCGGCGCTGACCAATTCCCGGCAGAAGTTCGACGAGCAGCGCGAGGACATGATCCGGCTGGCCGCCGAGCGGAACCAGGCGCAGGCCAAGCTCGAGGCGGCCAAGCGGGAGGCCGCCGCTCGGCAAGGGTCGGGCGGCTCCCCGGCGTCGGGCGATCGCTGGGAGACGGGAACGCCCGGCGGGGCGGCGCCGTCGTCTGGGGCCCGCCAGTGGGACGGCGCCTGGGACCCCACGCTGCCGATGGTCCCGAGCGCCAACATCCCCGGCGACCCGATCGCGGTGATCAACCAGGTGCTGGGCATCTCGGCCACCTCGACACAGGTCACCGCCGGTCTCGGCCGCAACTTCCTGCAGCAGCTGGGCATCCTCAAGCCCGACGACACCGGCATCACCAACGCGGCGCCGGGCGGGGTCGGGGGGCGCATTCCCCGGGTGTACGGCCGGCAGGCCACCGAGTACGTGATCCGGCGCGGCATGTCGCAGATCGGTGTGCCCTACTCCTGGGGCGGCGGCAACGCGGCCGGCCCGAGCAAGGGGATCGACTCCGGGGCCGGCATCACCGGTTTCGACTGTTCGGGCCTGGTCCTGTACTCGTTCGCCGGGGTGGGCATCAAGCTGCCCCACTACTCGGGCTCGCAGTACAACCTCGGCCGCAAGATCCCGTCCTCGCAGATGCGCCGCGGCGACGTCATCTTCTACGGCCCGGGCGGCAGCCAGCACGTGACGATCTACCTCGGTGACGGGCAGATGCTTGAGGCTCCCGACATCGGGTTGAAGGTTCGCGTCGCCCCGGTGCGCACCAGCGGCATGACCCCCTACGTGGTCCGATACATCGAATGGTGATCCAGTGAGAACTGAACGGGAAGTCATGCGCCGCAAGCGATTCCGTCTCATCAACTTCGCCTGGATCACCACCGTGGTGACCGGGCTGATGCTTTCTGTGGCCGGCCCGGCTCCGGTGGCCGCGGCCGATCCGGGCGCGTGGGATCCCACCCTGCCGGCCCAAATCAGCGCCGGCGCCCCGGGCGATCCGCTCGCCGTCGCCAACGCCTCGCTGCAGGCCACCGCCCAGGCCACCCAGACCACGTTCAATTTGGGCAAGCAGTTTTTGGGCGGGCTCGGCATCAACATCGGCGGGGATCCCGCTCCCAGCGCGGCCACCCCCTCCAACCCCGGCGGCAAGATCCCGCGGGTCTACGGGCGGCAGGCCATCGAGTACGTGATCAAGCGCATGGGGTCGCAGATGGGCGTGCCCTACTCGTGGGGCGGCGGTTCGCTGGACGGCCCCAGCAAGGGCGTCGGCGACGGGGCCAACATCACCGGCTTCGACTGCTCGGGGCTGATGCGCTACGGCTTCGCCGGGGTCGGCGTGCTGATCCCGCGGTTCTCGGGTGACCAGTACAACGCCGGGCGCCACATCCCGCCGGATCAGGCCAGGCGCGGCGACCTGATCTTCTACGGCCCGAACGGCGGCCAGCACGTCACCATGTACCTGGGCAACGGCCAGATGCTGGAGGCCTCCGGCAGCGCCGGGAAGGTTACGGTCAGTCCGGTTCGTAAGCCGGGGATGACGCCGTTTTTGACCAGGATCATCGAGTACTGATCGCGGGGGCCGGCGACCCATCGGCCGGGCGAGCGTCGACGGGGACCGGCAGGCCTGGAATAGTTGGACGAGGGCACGTCGCTGCCCGGCAGTCGTGTCCGATTGAGCGTGGAGGGTTCTTGATGACAGCAGCAGGTGGGCCGCCGCCAGGCGCCAGTGGTTACTCGGGCCCGGGCGGGCAAGCAGGTTCGCCGGCTCACGAAGCGCCGACGGGCGGGGGCAACGGACTGGCCGCCGAGGTCCAGACCCTCGAGCGCGCCATCTTCGAAGTCAAACGCATCATCGTCGGCCAGGACCAGCTGGTGGAGCGGATGCTGGTCGGCCTGCTGTCCAGGGGCCACGTGCTGCTCGAGGGTGTGCCGGGCGTCGCCAAGACGCTGGCCGTCGAGACGTTCGCGCGGGTGGTCGGCGGGACGTTCGCGCGCATCCAGTTCACCCCCGACCTGGTGCCCACCGACATCATCGGTACCCGCATCTACCGGCAGGGCAAGGAGGAGTTCGACACCGAGCTCGGCCCGGTGGTGGTCAACTTCCTGCTCGCCGACGAGATCAACCGCGCGCCCGCCAAGGTGCAGTCGGCGCTGCTGGAGGTCATGCAGGAACGCCACGTCTCGATCGGCGGCAAGACCTTCCCGCTGCCCAACCCGTTCCTGGTGATGGCCACCCAGAACCCGATCGAGCACGAGGGTGTGTATCCGCTGCCCGAGGCGCAGCGCGACCGCTTCCTGTTCAAGATCAACGTCGGCTATCCGTCGCCCGAAGAGGAGCGCGAGATCATCTACCGGATGGGCGTGCGCCCGCCGGAGCCCAAGCAGATCCTCAACACCGGCGACCTGTTGCGACTGCAGGACATCGCGGCCAACGTCTTCGTGCACCACGCGCTGGTGGACTATGTGGTGCGCGTCGTGACGGCCACCCGTCATCCCGAACAGCTCGGCATGAACGACGTCAAGACGTGGATCTCGTTCGGTGCGTCGCCGCGCGCCTCGCTGGGCATCATCGCCGCCTCCCGGTCGCTGGCGCTGGTCCGCGGCCGCGACTACGTGATTCCGCAAGATGTCGTGGACGTCATTCCCGACGTCCTGCGGCACCGGCTCGTGCTCACCTATGACGCGCTGGCCGACGAGATCTCGCCGGAGATCGTCATCAACCGGGTGCTGCAGACGGTCGCCCTGCCTCAGGTGAATGCCGTTCCGCAGCAAGGGCATTCGGTGGCCCCGGTGATGCAACCCGCCGGCGCGGCCAGCGGTCGGTGACCGGGCCCAAGGGGCGGTCGGCTGTCCATCCCCCGTCGATGCAGCGCGGGCAGATCGATGACCCGAAGCTGTCGGCGGCGCTGCGCACCCTCGAGCTCACCGTCAAACGCAAGCTCGACGGTGTGCTGCACGGCGATCACCTCGGGCTGATCCCGGGCCCGGGCTCCGAGCCGGGGGAGTCGCGCGAGTATCAGCCCGGTGACGACGTCCGCCGCATGGACTGGGCCGTCACCGCGCGCACCACCCATCCCCACGTTCGGCAGATGATCGCCGACCGCGAGCTGGAAACCTGGTTGGTGGTGGACATGTCGGCCAGCCTGGACTTCGGCACCACCGTGTGCGAGAAGCGCGACCTGGCGGTGGCGGCCGCGGCCGCGATCACCTTCCTCAACAGCGGCGGCGGCAACCGGCTCGGCGCGATCGTGTCCACCGGCGCGAACATCACCCGGGTGCCCGCCCGCTCCGGCCGCCAGCATGAGCAGACGCTGTTGCGCACCATCGCCACCACGCCGCGCGCGCCGGTCGGGGTGCGCGGCGACCTGGCGACGGCGATCGACGCGCTGCGCCGCCCGGAACGCCGGCGCGGTATGGCGGTGATCATCAGCGACTTCCTCGGGCCGATCAACTGGATGCGCCCGCTGCGCGCGGTCGCCGCCCGGCACGAGGTGCTGGCCATCGAGGTGCTCGACCCCCGCGACGTCGAACTGCCCGACATCGGCGACGTGGTGCTGCAGGACGCCGAGTCCGGGGTCACCCGCGAGTTCACCATCGACGCGCAGCTGCGCGACGACTTCGCCAAGGCCGCCGCGGCGCACCGCGCCGACGTGGCGCGCACCATCCGCAGTTGCGGGGCCCCGGTCCTGACGCTGCGCACCGACCGCGACTGGATCGCCGACATCGTGCGGTTCGTGGAATCCCGCCGGCGCGGGGCATTGGCGGGGCGCCAGTGACTCGGATATGAGCCTGCCGCTCCTGGGCCCGATGTCGTTGTCGGGCTTCGAACATTCGTGGTTCTTCCTGTTCCTGTTGGTCGTCTTCGGCCTGGCCGCGCTCTACATCCTGATGCAGTTGGCGCGGCAGCGGCGCATGCTGCGGTTCGCCAACATGGAGCTGCTGGAAAGCGTTGCGCCCAAACGGCCTTCGACGTGGCGGCATGTGCCGGCCATCCTGCTGGTCGCGTCCCTGGTGCTGTTCACGATCGCGATGGCGGGCCCGACGAACGACGTCCGCATTCCCCGCAACCGCGCGGTGGTGATGCTGGTGATCGACGTGTCGCAGTCGATGCGCGCCACCGACGTGCAACCCAACCGGATGGCGGCGGCCCAGGAGGCGGCCAAGCAGTTCGCCGACGAGCTCACCCCGGGCATCAACCTGGGACTGATCGCGTATGCGGGGACCGCGACGGTGTTGGTGTCGCCGACGACCAATCGGGACTCGACCAAGGCCGCGCTGGACAAGCTGCAGTTCGCCGACCGCACCGCCACCGGGGAGGGCATCTTCACCGCCCTGCAGGCCATCGCGACGGTCGGCGCGGTGATCGGCGGCGGCGACAAGCCGCCGCCGGCGCGCATCGTGTTGTTCTCCGACGGCAAGGAGACGATGCCGACCAACCCCGACAACCCGAAGGGCGCCTTCACCGCCGCGCGCACCGCCAAGGACCAGGGCGTGCCGATCTCGACGATCTCGTTCGGCACCCCCTATGGTTTCGTCGAGATCAACGACCAGCGCCAGCCGGTGCCGGTCGACGACGAGACCCTCAAGAAGGTGGCCCAGCTCTCGGGCGGAAACGCTTACAACGCAGCGTCTTTGCAGGAGCTGAAGGCCGTCTACGCGACCCTGCAACAGCAGATCGGCTACGAGACGATCAAGGGCGACGCGAGCGTGGGCTGGGTGCGGCTGGGCGCGCTGGTGTTGGCGTTGGCGGCGTTGGCGGCGCTGCTGATCAACCGCCGCCTGCCGACTTGAGTCTTCGCCGTCCCCCTGAGCCCGCTTGTAACGCCACGGCGGGATTCCGCGCGATTTTTCGCCCTGGCGTTACAAGCGGCGGCCTCGGGCGTCGCGCACCCGGCGAATGATGTCGGAGGGATGGTGCTCGGCGATGACGCGGACGACGATCCAGCCGTAACGCTCGAGCATCTCGAGCCGGCCGATGTCCTTGGCGTATTGGGTGCGCAGGGACCGATGGTGGTCGCCGTCATACTCGACCGCGACCTTGATGTCCTCCCACCCCATGTCCAAATACGCCTCGGCCCAACCCCATTCGTTGCGTATGGCGATCTGTGTCTGCGGCCGCGGGAAGCCGGCATCGATCAACAACAGACGCAGCCACGTTTCCTTCGGGGACTGAGCCCCGCCGTCGACCAGTTCGAGAACCGCCCTGGCGGCCCTCACGCCGTGGCGGCTGCGGTAGCGGTCCGTGAGCACCTCGACGTCGGCCATCTTCAGCTCCGTCGCTTGCACCAGCGCATCGATCGCGGCGACCGCGATGGCTCTGGGATGACGACGTGCCAAGTCAAGCGCGGTGCGCGCCGGCGTGGTGACGCGCATCTGCTCGACGACGGTGATCTCGTCCGGTTCGATGCGTTCCTCCCAGACGTGTACGCCCGGGGCCGGACGTCGATTGGTATCGATGATCTCGGCGGGTCGGGACGGGTCGATCCACCGAGCGCCATGCATGGCGGAGGCCGAGAAGCCCGCCAGGACGCCCCTTCGGCGCGATCGCAGCCAGCACGCCTTGGCCCGCAGCATCGCCGTCAGTTCGGCATCCCTCGGCAGGTACACATCGCGATGCAGGGCGAGGTAACGACTCCGCAGCTCATGCCGCGACATCAGTCGCGCGGCCAGGGCTTCGCTGCCCAGGAACGGGTCGGTCATGACGAGAGTGTGCTGAGTCACACCGACACCGGATCGCGCTCGTAACGCCACGGCGGGATTTCGCGCGATTTTTCGCCCTGGCGTTACGGCCGGTGGCAAAAAGCGGGACGAGGGAAAAGGGGGAGGTTTCGGCCAGCGTGAGCCGAGGCGATAGGTTGACGGGGTGACTGACACGGCCACCGAGAACACCACCGAAAGTGCTGCCGACTACGGCAGACCCGCATTCGTAGCCCGCTCGGTCCTGGTTACCGGAGGAAACCGGGGGATCGGTCTGGCGATCGCGCAGCGGCTGGCCGCCGACGGCCACAAGGTGGCGGTCACGCACCGGGGATCCGGGGCGCCCGAGGGGTTGTTCGGCGTCGTGTGCGACGTCACCGACAACGAGGCCATCGACCGCGCCTTCAAGGAGGTCGAGGAGCACCAGGGGCCGGTTGAGGTGCTGGTGTCCAACGCCGGCATATCCAAGGACGCATTCCTCATCCGGATGACCGAGGAGCGGTTCGAGGAGGTCATCAACGCCAACCTCACCGGGGCGTTCCGGGTGACCCAGCGCGCCGCGCGCAGCATGCAGAAAAAGCGGTTCGGCCGCATCATCTACATCGGCTCGGTCTCCGGCAGCTGGGGCATCGGCAACCAGTCCAACTACGCGGCCGCCAAGGCCGGCCTGATCGGCATGGCCCGCTCGATCTCCCGGGAGCTGTCCAAGGCCAACGTGACCGCGAATGTGGTGGCGCCGGGCTACATCGACACCGAGATGACCCGTGCCCTCGACGAGCGGATCCAGGCGGGCGCGCTGGACTTCATCCCGGCCAAGCGGGTCGGCACCGCCGCCGAGGTCGCCGGGGTGGTCAGCTTCCTGGCATCCGAGGACGCCAGCTACATCGCCGGCGCGGTCATCCCGGTGGACGGCGGCATGGGCATGGGCCACTGAGTTCAAATACGACATACGGACACTAAGGACGGACATGGCTGGACTGCTCGACGGCAAACGGATCCTGATCTCGGGGATCATCACCGATTCGTCGATCGCGTTTCACATCGCCAAGGCGGCCCAGGAGGCCGGGGCGCAGTTGGTGCTGACCGGTTTTGACCGGTTGCGCCTGATTCAGCGCATCGCCGACCGGCTTCCGGAGAAGGCGCCGCTGATCGAGCTCGACGTGCAGAACGAGGAGCACCTGAACTCGCTGGCCGAGCGGGTGACGGCCGAGATCGGCGACGGCAACAAGCTCGACGGCGTGGTGCACTCGATCGGGTTCATGCCGCAGACGGGGATGGGCATCAACCCGTTCTTCGACGCGCCGTACGAGGACGTCTCGAAAGGCATTCACATCTCGGCGTATTCGTACGCCTCGCTGGCCAAGGCGACGCTGCCGATCATGAACCCCGGCGGTTCGATCGTCGGCATGGACTTCGACCCGAGCCGCGCGATGCCGGCGTACAACTGGATGACGGTCGCCAAGAGCGCGCTGGAATCGGTCAACCGGTTTGTGGCGCGCGAGGCGGGTAAGTTCGGCGTCCGCTCCAATCTCGTTGCCGCGGGCCCGATCCGGACCCTGGCGATGAGCGCGATCGTCGGCGGTGCGCTGGGCGAAGAGGCCGGCGCCCAGATGCAGCTGCTCGAGGAGGGTTGGGACCAGCGCGCCCCGATCGGCTGGAACATGAAAGACCCGACACCGGTCGCCAAGACGGTGTGCGCGCTGCTGTCGGACTGGCTGCCGGCGACGACGGGGACCATCATCTACGCCGACGGTGGCGCCAGCACGCAATTGCTTTAGAGCCTAATGGAATTCGACGCCGTCCTGCTGCTGTCCTTCGGTGGGCCGGAAGGCCCCGAGCAGGTGCGGCCGTTCTTGGAGAACGTCACCCGGGGTCGCAACGTGCCGCCGGAACGCCTCGACCACGTCGCCGAGCACTACCTGCATTTCGGCGGGGTGTCACCGATCAACCGGATCAACCTGGCGCTGATCGAGCAGTTGCGCGCCGAACTGACCGACCGCGGCCTGGACATCCCGGTCTATTTCGGCAACCGCAACTGGGAGCCCTACGTCGAAGACACCGTCGCAACCATGCGCGACAACGGGATTCGCCGAGCGGCGGTGTTCACCACCTCGGCGTGGAGCGGCTATTCCAGCTGCACCCAATACGTCGAGGACATCGCTCGGGCGCGACGCGCCGCCGGGCCGGACGCACCCGAATTGGTCAAGCTGCGGCCGTATTTCGACCACCCGCTTTTCGTGGAGATGTTCGCCAGGGCAATCACAGACGCGGCCGAAAAGGTTCCCGACGCGCGCCTGGTGTTCACCGCGCATTCGATCCCGGTGGCCGCCGACGAGCGGCTGGGCCCGCGGCTGTACAGCCGGCAAGTCGCCTACGCCGCAAGCCTTGTGGCGGCCGCCGCCGGATACGCCGACTACGACCTGGTATGGCAGTCGCGGTCGGGGCCGCCCCAGGTTCCGTGGCTTGAGCCCGACGTCGCCGACCACCTGGCGGCCCTGGCGGAGGCGGGCACGACGGCCGTCGTCGTCTGCCCGATCGGTTTTGTGGCCGACCACATCGAGGTGGTATGGGACCTCGACCACGAATTGGCGGGACAGGCCGAGGCCGCGGGGATCGTCATGGTGCGGGCGTCAACGCCCAACGCCCACCCGCGTTTTGCGCAACTGGCCGTCGACCTGATCGACGAATTGCGCCACGGCCGCGCGCCCGAACGCGTGACCGGTCCCGACCCGGTGCCCGGCTGCCTCGCCAGCGTCGACGGCGCGCCATGCGAGCCCCCGCACTGTGCGGCCCGCTATCAGGACTAGTCCGCCCAGGCCGAATGCAGGATCGCGGTCACGGCGGCCATCCGCGCCGAACGCACCACGGCGGTCAGCGGTCGCAGCGCGTCGCTGGCGATGCGGGCCTCCGACGACGACTGCGTGCCGAGCGGTTCGAGGCCGGCCGCGATGGGCGCGGCGAAACGGTCCGGTGAGTCGGACCGGCTCAGCCCCGCGCTGACCGCGATGATGGCGTCGACGTGCGCGGCGTTCTCCAGCACCCGCAACGCGCGCGACGGCGCGTGGTCCGGAATGCGGTGTTGCCGTGCGGATTCCAGCAACTGCTCGATCAGTCCCCGTGGATCGTCGACGTCGGCCGCGGCCGATCCCAGCCCGATGGCGCCGAGCGCGTCGGCGGCCGAGCGCACGGCGGACCGCAGCGTGTATTCGGCGTCGCCCAGCTCGTAGTGGTCGAGTATCGGCGCGCCGGGCAGCGAGTACACCGTCCACGTCAGCGCGCACAGTTCGGCCAGGCCCGTCTCGTAGTCGTCGGGCGTGTCGTCGTCATCCTGATAGGAGAATTCGGGGACGAGGCCGACGGCGGTTGCGGGGCTGTGGGGGTTGGTGATGATGATCGCCTCGCCGGCGGCCAGCGCGTCCCGCTCGAACTGTGTTCCCGGCGCCAGCCCGCGCACATCGCCGGGTACCGGCAAAACCACGTTGATGGTCCCGCGCATCAGCGGAGGCGCCCCCGAGGCCACCGTCGGGCGGCCCACCGCGGCGCGCAGCGTCTGCAGCAGCGTGACCGTGCCGGCGTCGTTCACGTCGGGCCACGGCAGCCCGGTATGGCCCGCCGCGACAGCATCATACGCGGTCACCGATTGCTTTGGCGCCCAAACAGATAACGCGTCCAGGACGTCGTCGGGCGCGGCCTTTCCCGCGAGCCAGGCATTGGCCCACAGGGACAGCGAAACACTGGGACACCACACGAGACGCAGTGTAGTTGTTTTGCCCCGCAAAGGCCGATCACGCGTATCCTTGCCGCATGCACGCCGCGCTGCTTTGGCTAATATTCGCGCTGGTGCTGGCCGGTGCGGAGGCCCTCACCGGTCATATGTTTTTGGTGATGCTCGGTGGGGGCGCGCTGGCCGCGGCGCTCACCAGTTGGTTGCTGGATTCTCCGGTGTGGGTGGACGGCGCGGTGTTTTTGGTCGTCTCGGTGCTGCTGTTGGTAGTGGTGCGTCCGCCGCTGCGGCGACGGCTGACGCCGAACGTGCCGCGCTTGGGAATCGAGGCGCTGGAGGGCAAAACCGCGCTGGTGCTCGAGCGTGTCGCCCGGGACAACGGTCAGGTGAAGCTCGACGGCCAGGTGTGGACGGCGCGTCCGCTCGACGAGAACGACGTCTACGAACCCGGCGAGCCCGTCACCGTGATGCAGATCGACGGCGCCACCGCTGTGGTCTTCAAGGCCGGTCTGTAGGGCCGCGAGAACGGCTGCGAAAGAAAGGAACTCCGATGCAAGGTGCGGTTGCTGGTCTGGTGCTGCTGGCGGTGCTGGTGATTTTTGCCATCGTCGTGGTGGCCAAGTCGGTGGCGCTGATACCGCAGGCCGAGGCCGCGGTGATCGAACGGCTGGGCCGCTACAGCCGCACCGTCAGCGGGCAACTCACACTGCTGGTGCCGTTCATCGACCGCATCCGGGCCCGGGTGGACCTGCGTGAGCGGGTGGTGTCGTTCCCGCCGCAGCCGGTGATCACCGAGGACAACCTGACCCTCAACATCGACACCGTCGTCTACTTCCAGGTCACCGTTCCCCAGGCGGCCGTCTACGAGATCAGCAACTACATCGTCGGCGTCGAGCAGCTCACCACCACCACGCTGCGCAACGTGGTCGGCGGGATGACGCTGGAGCAGACGCTGACATCGCGCGACCAGATCAACGGGCAGCTGCGCGGCGTGCTCGACGAGGCCACCAACCGCTGGGGCCTGCGGGTCGCACGGGTCGAGTTGCGCAGCATCGACCCGCCGCCGTCGATCCAGGCGTCGATGGAAAAGCAGATGAAGGCCGACCGCGAGAAGCGGGCGATGATCCTGACCGCCGAAGGTATGCGCGAGGCGGCCATCAAGGAGGCCGAGGGTCAGAAGCAGGCGCAGATCCTGGCCGCCGAGGGCGCCAAGCAGGCGGCGATCCTGGGCGCCGAGGCCGAGCGGCAGTCCCGGATGCTGCGCGCCCAGGGTGAGCGCGCCGCCGCCTACCTGCAGGCGCAGGGGCAGGCCAAGGCCATCGAGAAGACGTTCGCCGCGATCAAGGCGGGCCGGCCCACCCCGGAGATGCTCGCCTACCAGTACCTGCAGACGCTCCCGGAGATGGCCCGCGGCGACGCCAACAAGGTGTGGGTGGTGCCCAGTGACTTCAGCGCGGCGCTGCAGGGATTCACCAAACTCCTGGGCACCCCGGGCCAGGACGGGGTGTTCCGCTTCCAGCCCTCGCCGGTCGAGGACGCGCCCAAGCACAGCGCCGATGACGACGCCGACGTCGCGGACTGGTTCTCCACCGAAACCGACCCCGCGATCGCCCAGGCGGTGGCGAAGGCGGAGGCGATCGCCCGTCAGCCGGCCGAAGGCCCGGGCGAGCTGACTCAATAGGATTGCGGGATGAGTGCGTTGACCTCCCCCAAGACCTATGCGGCGCTTGGCGCCTTCCACGCCGTCGACGCGGTACTGTGCGGCGTCCAGGTGGCCCCGATCAAGAAGGTGCTGGATGACGTGGGCCTGCCGGAGAACGTGCGGCCCGTGTTGCCGGTGGTGAAGGCGGCCGCCGCGGTCGGCCTGCTGTCGGTCACCCGTTTCCCCGTCCTGGCGAGGGTGACGACGGCGATGCTGACGCTGTACTTCGTGGTGGCGGTCGGCGCGCACGTCCGGGTGCGCGACAAGGTCGTCAACGGCCTTCCGGCCGCGCTGTTTTTGGCCCTGTTCGCCGCGATGACGGTCAAGGGCCCGGATCGGGGTTAGTCCAGCTTGAACTCGACCAGCGGCAGCGGGGTATTCGTGTCGGTGATCGGCGCGCCGAGCGTGTCCTCGAGCACCGGGCGCATCCGCTCCCACGTTTTGGGGTGGCGGGTTCGGTAGTCGGCCAGCGTGCGGTCGGCCTCGTGTTGGTCGAGGACGCGCGCGGCGGCGGGCCTGGGCGCGTGGCTGCCGGCGTAGACGCGTACTTGAGGGTTGGCCGCAATGTTGCGGAACCACTGGGCTTTTCGGCCAAATCCGGAGGCCACGACGTAGGTGTCGGGGGACGGGTGGTCGATGACCTCCAGC
The DNA here is from genome assembly GCF_035918355.1 of Mycobacterium sp. 3-98. Lineage (NCBI taxonomy): Bacteria > Bacillati > Actinomycetota > Actinomycetes > Mycobacteriales > Mycobacteriaceae > Mycobacterium > Mycobacterium sp. 3-98. Next base: position 2,523,151 of record NZ_CP142360.1, read on the forward strand.
ACCGCGTGGCGCGGCGCTCCGGATTTGCGGCCGATGTGTTCGAGCAACAGGATGCGCGAACCGAACAGCGCGCCCGCACGGGCCTTGTAGATCCAGATCGGTGCGCGCATCAGGTGGCGCGACCGTAGCAGCCGTGCGGCGAGCTTGGCGGGGAGCGGAGACGATTGATCTCGTGGCACGCTCCCCATCCTGCACTCAGGGGCGCGGGGCCGGGGGCAGGGGCGGCACGACGGCGGGCGCGGGTGCCTGCGCGGGCGCCTGCGATGGCGATGGCGATGGCGGCGGCGAATACACGCAGCCCGGTCCCGACGTTTGCCCCAGCGGCGGCGGGTACGGCGGCGGGGGCAGCTCGACGCGCACCGTCCAGACGAGACCGGTGATCGCGAAGGTGGCCAGCGCGCCCAGTATCAGGCCGGCCAGCCCGGCGAGGAGGGCGACGCCGGTGGGAAACCGGCGGGCGCCGCTGTTGTCCGATGTCATGGGGCTCTCCACGGTCGTCGGGCGGTGAATAACCGAGACGGTACTGGCCGGACGCCGGTCGCCGTCACGATTTCGGGGATCGTGACGGCGACCGGATCGGCTAGGGACGCGGCGTGTCGGACGGCGGCGTGGGGGGCGCCGGGAAACCCTCGTTCGGCGGCGCCGGCCAGGCCCCGCGCGGTGGTCCCGGCGGGCCGGGCGGCGGCGCAAGTCCGAAACCTCCCGGGCCCGCCATCGGGGGCGGCGGCCCGTGGAACAGCATCGGCGGCGGCCCGGGAGGCAGCGGCGGGCCGGGCGGCCCGACGCTGACGATCCACGCGAAGGCGATAGCCGCGACGGTGCCGACGGCGCCCACCAGCGCGCCGGCCACCCCGGCGCCGATCACCACGCCGGTGGAGTGACGGCGTCGTTCGGGTGGTTGGTGGGCGGGCGGTGGCGGATTGGTATCGATGTCGTCGTTCGTGGTCATGTCACGGACGGTAGGAGCCGGAACTGAAATGGATCTGAAGAAAGTGCTCCGCCCCACGAGTCCCATTCGCCACGGCCGTCACCAGCAGAAGGAAGCAGTGTTGTGCCCACCACCGAGCGACAACGGCCGCGACGCCGCGCTGGAAGTGAGCGCGACGCCGCGCTGGAAGTGAGATTGTCGCTCGGAGGTGGGCAACAGCCGCATCGCCGACCCCGCGTGACCGACGAGGCTGCCCTGGCGGACGTTTCCGGGCCCGCACCTTCAGGTTGGTTTCAGCAGCGGCGCCGACAATGGTCGTCATGACCGATTGCCTCCGCGCGGCCGGCGGCCGCGGCGGCCACTTCAGCGTCGGCACGCCGCGGGTGCTGGTCGTCGAAGACTCCGAGACCATCCGGGAGATGGTCAGCGAAGCGCTCACCGATGTCGGCTATCACACCGATTCCCGCTGCGACGGCGACGGGCTGGAAGAGGTTCTCGACGGCATGCGGCCGGACCTGGTGGTGCTCGACGTGATGCTGCCGGGGCGCGACGGCTTCGCCCTCATCGACGTCATCCGCGCCTGGGGTGACATCGGGATCGTCCTGATCACGGCTCGCGACGGGCTGACGGACCGGCTGCGCGGCCTTGACGGCGGCGCCGACGACTACGTCATCAAGCCATTTGAGTTGGCCGAACTGGTTTCTCGGGTCGGCGCGGTGTTGCGCCGGCGCGGGCGGCTGCCACAGGTGATCCAGGTGGGCGACGTGACCCTGGACCTCGGCGCGGGTGTCGCGGCGCGCGGCGGCCATCGGCTGAATCTGACCGCCACCGAGCTGCGCGTGCTGGCCTTTCTCGTGGAGCAGCGGGGCCGGATCGTCAGCGCCGGCCAGATCCTGAACGGGGTGTGGGGCTACGACGCCTACGACCCCAACCTGGTGCAGGTGCACGTCAGCGGGTTGCGCCGCAAGCTCGAGGCGCATGGGCCGCGGATCCTGCACACCGTCCGCGGCATCGGCTACCGCCTGCAACCCGAGCGGCCATGACGGCCGCCTCGACGACGCCGACCCCGTCGCTGCAACGGCGGGTAACCCTGGTGGTGTTGGCGCTGCTGGCCGCCCTGCTCGTGGTGCTCGGGGTCACCGTCGACGTCACGATGGGTGTCCTCACCCGCCGCGACCTGCACGACCGCCTGCTCGCGGCGACATCGCGCGCCGACGCGCTGAGCGCCGCGCACACCTCGCCCGATCTGCTCGCGGCCGAACTCAACGGTGGCGGGATTCGGGCGCTCGTCGTCACCGCCGACGGCTCCGCCTACGGAGACCGCGGGATCAGCCCCGACCTGACCGCCGGGCCGGTCGAGCCACCACCGTTTTATCCGCCCCCGCCGCCCTTTCCACCACCGCCTCCGCCGTATGCGCCGCCCTACCCGCCACCGCCCTACCCACTCCCGCCTCCGCCGGGCCCCCCGCCGGATGCCACCGCGACGGCCGTGGTGCACGCGTTGCCCGACGGCTCCCGGGTGATCCTGGTCGCCGACACCACGCAGACCACGCAGGTCACTCACCAACTGCGCGGGCTTTTGATCGCGGCGGGCCTGGTGACCTTGCTCATCGCGGCGCTGCTGCTGATCGTGGTGAGCCGGGCGGCGCTGCGCCCGCTGGATCGGCTCACCGCGCTGGCCAACGCCATCACCACCGGGGACCGCGGCCGTCGCCTGCACCCCGAGCGGACCGACACCGAACTCGGCCGCGCCGCAAGCGCTTTCGACGGCATGCTGGACGCGTTGGAAAAGTCCGAGCGCCGCGCCCAGCGCGCCGCCGACACCGCGCAGCGCGCGGAGACGGCCACCCGGCGCTTCCTCATCGACGCCGCCCACGAGCTGCGCACCCCGATCGCGGGCATTCAGGTCGCCGCCGAGCAACTCGCATACAGCGCGTCCGCGCGCTCCGACGACGGGCAGTACCGTCGGGCGGACCTGTTGCTCTCCGACGCGCGTCGGGCCGGACGGCTGGTGTCCGACATGCTGGACCTGAGCCGCATCGACGCCGGGCTGGCGCTCGAGCGGCAGGACGTCGACGTGGCCGCCGTCCTCGATGGCGAAGCGGACCGGGCCGCGATGCTGGCACCGCAGATCAGCGTCAGCCGGACCGGTTCGACCGCGCTGACGCTCCAAGTCGACGCGACCCGCCTGTCCCAGATCGTGTCCAACCTGCTCGACAACGCCCGCCGGTACACGCCGGCCGGCGGGGCCATCACCATCGACCTTCGCGCCCACGACCACGTCGCGGAGGTCACCATCACCGACACCGGCCCCGGCGTCCCGGACGACGAGCGCGATCGCGTCTTCGAGCGGCTGCTGCGCCTGGACGCCGGGCGCGCCCGCGACCACGGCGGCGCCGGCCTGGGGCTGGCGATCGCGCGGGCGCTGGCCCGCGCCCACGGCGGCGAACTGGTGTGCCTGCCCCACGAGGGCGGCGCGCGATTCCGGCTCAGCCTGCCGAGGGCGTGACGGGGCCGATGGCGAGCGGTGGCCGCCGCCGAAATCCGTTCGGCGCGACCACCGCTCGGGCAGCGCTAGCACACCGCCGCACTCACCATCCCGGCGGTGGCGGCTGATGCACCGGTCCGCCCGGCCCCGGCGGAGGCGGTGGTCCCAGCGGCCCGCCCGGCCCGGGCGGGGGCGCACCGAACGGTCCACCCGGCGGCGGCCCGCCCGGCCCGGGTGGCGGGGGCGGCGGATCCGCACTCGCCACCGCGGCGCCGATGCCGGCCACGGCGGCCCCGAGGGTCCCCGCGACCAACGAACCCGCGATGAGTTGCTTGAAATTCATTCGGCCCATCCATCCTTCCGATCGGCGTTTCCTTACCCCGGCGGCGCGAAATCGTCGTTCTCGCACCGCTTGTCGCGACGGTAGGAAGTCAGCCTGAAGTGGGCCTGAAGAAATCAGCCGGGGGAGGACGGCGCGGTGACGGCGGTCAGGTTCCACTTGTCCAGCCAGGGCCGCACCAACTCGGCGACGGAGAATTGGGCGCGCGCCGCGCACCCGGCTTTGGGGGTGTAGGGGGCGCCGCCGCGGATGAGGATGCCGACGGCGCTGACGGTGCCGTCGCGTTCGTAGTGGTACACCGGCCCACCCGAATCGCCACACTGCCCGCTCGCCAGGAACACGACCTTGCTGGCGGTGATCTCCACGATCTGCCCGCAGGCGTCCGCGCCCGAACCCATGCCGAACTTGCACAACTGTTGTCCGACTTGAAGATTGGTGGCGACGCCGGTGACCGGTAACGACGCGGCGACCGCCGCGGACTGGGGAACGCTGTCACCGTCGAGCGTGATCAGGCCGATGTCGTGCTGTTCGTCGTGGACCCCCTCGCTGATCGTCTCGGTGAACGTGCCCAGCGTGGTGTAGGGAAGGACCCCGCCCAGGTTCATCGTCACCTTGCTCCGCTGACCGGGCCGATTGCAATGACCGGCGGTGAGGATCCCGGCCCGGCCGCCCCCGGTATGCACCAAAAATCCCGCGGTGCAACCCATTCCACCGGATCCGTCGGCATACTCGACGTAAATGCCGGCACCCGGGCCGATGGCGCTGGCCGCGGGCAGATCGATCGGCGCCAGGGTCGGCGGCGGCGGTAGGGGAGGCTGCCGCGCCGGGGTCGCGGCCCTGGGGTACAGGCAGACGGCCGCCACCAGGGCGGCGGTGCTGCACACCGCCGCCAGGATGAGCAGTGTGGTGTGCAGTTTGGCGCGCTGCGGCACATCGGAGAAACGGCTCTTCGGCTTGCGCCGGCGCTGGTCCCGGCTGGGCAGAAAGCCCAACACGGCCAGCACCGCCAACACCAGGGCACTGAGCGGCAGCGCGACGGTACGAGCCGGCGAATAAGGCGACCCCCAGCTGGCGAACTCCAGCGCGTACACGCCCCCCATTAGATCGGTCTTTGCCGCCTCGCGCGGCGCTCTCGACAGAGTTGGTGGATCAGCCGACGGTGGCCGGCTCGGGGGAGGGTTCGTCATCGACGCGACGGTGTGCGCGGCGGTGGTGCCGACGGAAGTGGCGGACCTCGATGATCAAGCCCGCCAGGCCAAGCGCGCTGGTGATCGCCGACACCAGGTAAAGCAGCGAGCTCGGGTGACCGGCCAGCGCGTCGCCGAGGACGACGACGGCGGTGGTGCCGGGCAGCAGGCCGGCCAGCGTCGCCAGGCCGTACGGCAGCACCCGCACGCTCGACGCGCCGGCGGCGTAGTTCAGCGCCGAGAACGGCACCGCCGGAATCAATCGCAGCGACACGATCGCCAGCCAGCCCCGCCGCCGCAGCCGTTCTTCCACCGTGTCGATCGATCGGTGGCGCACCAGGCGGTTCAACCGCCACCCGAGCGCCCGCACCAACAGCAGGGCGATCATCGCGCTCGCCGTGCTGGCGACCACCGCGATGGCGACGCCCAGCAGCGGGCCGAAGAGCAACCCGGCCGCCAGCGTGAACGCGGTCCGCGGGATGGGCACCACCGTCACGACGATGTGGGCGACCAAGAACGCCAGCGGGAACCACGGTCCGAGGGACTGCGCCCAGTCGCGCATCTGCACCGGCGAGGGCAGCGGAAGCCACGACGCCAGCACCAGCAGCGCTGTGATGCCCACCACTGTCCAGACGATCCGCGACCGAGACACACTTCGGGCCGCCGCGCCGATGGCGCAGCCGAGATCGCGAAGCGTCGCGGTGATTTTGCTGGTGGCGGAACCCGTCACGGCATCCAAGGTTACGGGGCGCAGATGAATTGGGCGTTGCCCGCGGCTGGCGTTTCGTCCAGAACCCGGTCGGGTGGCGTCGCCTGGCGGTTTTTAGCGGAGAGCTCCCATCAATTAGCCTCAATAGCTAAGTGGTATCCCCAAAGCTGTAGCCCAAATGCTGGGAAAAGGGAGCAATCGGTGTCCATTGATGTACCCGAGCTCGCCGGCCTAGAACAGGTTCGCGGGCGTTGGCGCAGTGCGGTCGCCGGAGTGCTGGCCAAGAGCACCCGGAAGGACCCCGAGCAGTTGGGGGACGCGCCGGAGCGCCTGCTGGAGACCCCGACGTACGACGGGATCGCGATTCGCGCGCTCTACACCGCGCTCGACGAGCTTCCCGAACCGCCGCTGCCGGGCGAGTGGCCCTACGTGCGAGGCGGCGACGCGCTGCGCGACGTCAAGACCGGCTGGCGGGTCGCCGAGGCGTTCCCGGCCACCCCGGTGCCCGGCGTCGCGGCGGCCGACGTCAACTCCGCGGTGCTCGACGCGCTCGGCAACGGGGCCAGCGCCCTAGTGCTGCGGATCGGGGAGTCGGGCATGGCGCCCGGCCAGCTGGCCGACGCGCTGCAGGGCGTCTACCTGAGCATGGCGCCGCTGATCCTCGAAGCCGGCGCCGACTACGCGGCGGCCAGCGACGTGGCGCTGGCGCTGGCCGAGGGGGTGGAACCCGACCAGCGCGCCACCGTGTCGATCGACCTCGGCGGCGACCCGCTGACCGCGGCGCTCAGTGAGCGTGCCGCCCCGAAGATCGAGGACGTGGTCGCCGTCGCCAAGCGGGCCGCCGAGCACACCGGCGTGCGGGCGATCACCGTCGACGGACCCGCGTTCCACAATCTGGGCGCCAACGCGACCTGGGAGCTGGCCGCCGGTGTCGCGGCCGCGGTGAGTTACCTGCGGGTGCTCACCGAGGCGGGGATGCCGATCGGCCAGGCGTTGCGCCAGATCAGCTTCCGGTTCGCCGCCGACGACGACCAGTTCATGACGATCGCCAAGTTCCGCGCCGCACGCAACCTGTGGGCGCGGGTCGCCGAGGTCGTCGGCGATCCGGACGCCGGTGCGGCCGTCATCCACGCCGAGACCTCGCTGCCGATGATGACGCAGCGCGACCCCTGGGTGAACATGCTGCGCTGCACCCTGGCCGCCTTCGGTGCCGGCGTCGGCGGCGCGGACTCGCTGCTGGTGTTCCCCTTCGACGTGGCGATCGACGGGGGATTCCCGGGCACCGCAACCAGTTTCGCGCGGCGAATCGCCCGCAACACCCAGCTGCTGCTGCTCGAGGAGTCGCACGTAGGTCGCGTGCTGGACCCGGCCGGCGGGTCTTGGTTCGTCGAGGACCTCACCGCCCGGCTGGCCGAACAGGCCTGGCAGCACTTCCAGGCGATCGAGGCGCACGGCGGATTCACCGAGGCCGTCGATTTCATCGCCGCCCAGATCGGCGAGATCGCGGCCCGCCGCAGCGACGACATCGCGCACCGCCGCACGGCGATCACGGGTGTCAACGAGTTCCCGAACCTCACCGAACCGCCGCTGCCGCAAAGCGACTCGTCGTATTCGCCGCTCGCCGCCGGGAAGCTGGTGCGTTACGCCGCGGAGTTCGAAGCGCTGCGCGACCGCTCCGACGCCTTCGTGGCCCGCACCGGCTCGCGCCCCCAGGCGTTGTTGCTGCCGCTGGGCCCGTTGGCCGAGAACAACATTCGGGCAACCTTCGCGTCGAACCTGTTGGCCTCCGGGGGCATCGAGGCGGTCAACCCCGGAACCGTCGACGCCGCCGGCGTCGCGGCGGCGGTGGCTGAGGCGGGGACGCCAACGGTGGCGGTCATCTGCGGCACCGACAAACGCTACCAGGACGAGGCGTCCGGCGTCGTGCAGGCGGCGCGCGCCGCCGGCATCGACCGGGTTTATCTGGCCGGACCGGAAAAGGCCGTGGCCGACGCCGAGCACCAACCGGACCAATTCCTGACCGCGAAAATCAATGCGGTCGAAGCACTGTCGGATCTGCTCACGAGGCTGGGGGCGTAGCCAGTTATGACGACCACTGCACCTGCTGTCGGCAGCTTCGCCGATGTGCCGCTGCACAGCGAACGGACCATAAAACCGGCGACCGAAGCCGCCGTCGAAGAACACGTCGCCGCGGCCGCGGCCGCGCACTGGTACACGCCCGACCAACTGCAATGGCACACACCGGAAGACATCGACGTCAAACCGGTCTACATCGCCGCCGACCGCGCCGCGGTCGAGGCCGACGGCTATCCGCTGCACAGCTTCCCCGGCGAACCGCCGTTCGTACGCGGGCCGTACCCGACGATGTATGTCAACCAGCCGTGGACGATTCGGCAGTACGCCGGGTTCTCCACCGCCGCCGAATCCAACGCCTTCTACCGCCGCAACCTGGCGGCCGGACAGAAGGGCCTGTCGGTGGCGTTCGACCTGGCCACCCACCGCGGCTACGACTCGGATCACCCGCGCGTGCAGGGTGACGTCGGAATGGCCGGTGTGGCAATCGATTCCATCCTCGACATGCGGCAGCTGTTCGACGGCATCGACCTGTCGACGGTGTCGGTGTCGATGACCATGAACGGCGCGGTGCTGCCGATCCTGGCGCTGTACGTGGTGGCCGCCGAGGAGCAGGGTGTCCCGCCGGAGAAGCTGGCCGGCACCATCCAGAACGACATCCTCAAAGAGTTCATGGTGCGCAACACCTACATCTATCCGCCCAAGCCGTCGATGCGCATCATCTCCGACATCTTCGCCTACACCAGCGCCAAGATGCCGAAGTTCAACTCCATCTCGATATCCGGGTACCACATCCAGGAGGCCGGTGCCACAGCGGATTTGGAGCTGGCCTACACCCTGGCCGACGGGGTGGACTACATCAAGGCCGGCCTGGACGCCGAGCTGGACATCGACAAGTTCGCGCCGCGGTTGTCCTTCTTCTGGGGCATCGGGATGAACTTCTTCATGGAGGTCGCCAAGCTGCGGGCGGGCCGGCTGTTGTGGAGCGAGCTGGTCTCCCAGTTCGACCCAAAGAGCGCCAAATCGCTGTCGCTGCGCACACATTCGCAGACCTCGGGCTGGTCGCTGACCGCGCAGGACGCCTTCAACAACGTCGCGCGTACCTGCATCGAGGCGATGGCCGCCACCCAGGGGCACACGCAGTCGCTGCACACCAACGCGCTGGACGAGGCGCTGGCGTTGCCCACCGACTTCTCGGCCCGCATCGCCCGCAACACCCAGCTGGTGCTGCAGCAGGAGTCGGGCACCACGCGGCCCATCGACCCGTGGGCGGGCTCGTATTACGTGGAATGGCTGACCCATCAGCTCGCGCAGAAGGCCCGCGCCCACATCGCCGAGGTCGCCGAGCACGGCGGCATGGCCCAGGCCATCAGCGACGGGATCCCCAAGCTGCGCATCGAGGAGGCGGCCGCGCGCACGCAGGCCCGCATCGACTCCGGGATCCAGCCGGTGATCGGGATCAACAAGTACCAGGTCGAGGAGGACCAGGAGGTCGAGGTCCTCAAGGTCGAGAACAGCCGGGTGCGCGCCGAGCAGCTGGCCAAGCTCAAGGAGCTGCGGGAAAGCCGCGACCAGCAGGCCGTCGACGCCGCGCTCGCCGAGTTGTCACGCGCCGCGGCCGCGCACGGTCGTGCGGGTGAGGACGGGCTGGGCAACAACCTGTTGGCGCTGGCCATCGACGCGGCCCGCGCCAAGGCCACCGTCGGCGAGATCTCCGACGCGCTGGAGAAGGTCTATGGCCGTCACCAGGCGGAGATCCGTACCATCGCCGGCGTCTACCGCGACGAAGCTGGAAAGGCCGGAAACATGGCCAGCGCAACCGAACTGGTCGAGAAGTTCGCCGAGGCCGACGGCCGCCGCCCCAGGATCCTGGTGGCCAAGATGGGGCAGGACGGCCACGACCGGGGCCAGAAGGTGATCGCGACGGCGTTCGCCGACATCGGCTTCGACGTGGACGTCGGATCGCTGTTCTCCACGCCCGAGGAGGTGGCCCGCCAGGCCGCCGACAACGACGTGCACGTGGTGGGGGTGTCCTCGCTGGCCGCCGGTCACCTGACGCTGGTGCCGGCGCTGCGCGACGCGCTCAAAGAGGTGGGGCGCCCCGACATCATGGTGGTGGTGGGCGGCGTTATCCCGCCCGGCGATTTCGACGAGCTGTACGAGGCCGGGGCCGCCGCCATCTTCCCGCCCGGCACGGTGATCGCCGACGCCGCAATCGGCTTGCTGCACAAGCTCGCCGAGCGGCTGGGTTACGACCTCTAATGATGCGCGCGAGACGGCAACTACCGACAGGGTTACTCGGGAAATGCGTCGCCAGTTGCGGTCTCGCGGTGTGGAAATGAACCCAGAGCAGCTGGCCAAGGCGGTCCGCAGCGGTGACCGCGCGGCGTTGCCGCGCGCCATCACCCTGCTGGAGTCCACCCGCAAGGACCATCAGGAGAAGGCGCAGCGGCTGCTGTTGGAGCTGACGCCGGACTCGGGCAAGGCGCACCGGGTGGGGATCACCGGGATTCCCGGGGTGGGCAAGTCCACCACTATCGAGGCCCTCGGCATGCACCTGATCGAACTGGGCCATCGCGTCGCGGTGTTGGCCGTCGACCCGTCGTCGACGCGCACCGGCGGCTCGATCCTCGGTGACAAAACACGGATGGCGCGCCTGGCGATGCACCCGGATGCATACATTCGGCCGTCGCCCACGTCGGGCACCCTCGGCGGGGTGGCCAAGGCCACCCGCGAAACATCGGTGCTGCTGGAGGCCGCCGGGTTCGACGTGGTCCTGATCGAGACCGTCGGCGTCGGGCAGTCCGAGGTGGCCGTGGCCAACATGGTCGACACCTTCGTGTTGCTGACCCTGGCGCGCGGGGGCGACCAGCTGCAAGGCATCAAAAAGGGCGTGCTGGAGCTGGCCGACATCGTGGTAGTGAACAAGGCCGACGGGAATCACCTGCCCGAGGCGCGGTCGGCGGCCCGCGAGCTGTCCGGGGCGATCAGGCTGATATATCCGCGCGAAACCCTTTGGCGCCCGCCCGTTCTCACGATGAGCGCTGCGGAGGGGACCGGACTGGACGAACTGTGGGAGACCGTCGAACGCCATCGTGAGGTGCTCAGCGAGGCGGGGGAGTTCGAGGCGCGCCGCCGCGGCCAGCTGGTCGACTGGACCTGGCAGATGGTGCGCGACACGGTGCTGGACCGGCTGGCCTCCAACCCGGCGGTGCGCAAGATCCGGGCCGACGTCGAGCGGAAGGTCAAGGCGGGGGAGCTAACTCCGGCCCTGGCCGCCCAGCAAATATTGACGGCCGCGTCTGGCTAACGGATAGGTAAATAATCGGGGGGTTTCGCTCCTGCCCGGTGTGTAATCCAAGTAAATTCAAAAGTGTGACGGTGGATAGCCGAGTCAATCGCCGCGCGGTCCGTGTCCACGATGACCTTGACGCAGGTCACCGTGTGTCCGGCGCGGCGGACTCACACTTCGGGTGCGTCGTTCGTAGCTTTTCCAGCATGTTTCCCGCCCGCCGGTTCGGTGGCGGGGCGTTGGCCGTCTATGTGGACGGCCAGCCCGTCGTGGACGTCTGGACGGGGTTTGCCGACCGGAGCGGGCAGCGGCCGTGGTCGGAGAACACCGCCCCGATGGTGTTCTCCGCGACCAAGGGAATGGCCGCCACCGTCATCCACCGGCTCGCTGACCGGGGGCTGATCGACTACGACGCCCCGGTCGCCGAGTATTGGCGCGAGTTCGCCGCCAACGGCAAGGCCGACATGACCGTGCGCCAGGTGATGAGCCACCAGGCCGGCCTCTCGGGGCTGCGCGGCGCCACCAAGGAAGACCTCCTCGATCACGTGGTGATGGAGGAGCGGCTGGCGGCGGCGGCTCCGGGGCGGCTGTTCGGCAAATCCGCATACCACGCGCTGACCTTCGGCTGGCTAATGTCGGGTCTGGGCCGGGCGGTGACCGGTAAAGGGATGCGCAGGCTGATTCGCGAGGAACTGGCCGAGCCGCTGGGCGTCGACGGCCTGTACCTGGGCCGGCCGCCGGCCGGATGCCCGACGCGGGTGGCCGAGATCGTCGCGCCGCAGAACCTGCTGGGCAGTTCGCTCGTCAACTACGTCTCCCGCAAGGTCGCCAACGAGCTCTCCGGCGGCTTCCGGTCGATCTATTTCCCGGGCATGGTCGCGGCGGTGCAGGGCGACACCCCGCTGCTCGACGCCGAGATCCCGGCGGCCAACGGTGTGGCCACGGCGCGCGGCCTGGCGCGGATGTACGGCGCCATCGCCAACGGTGGCGAGGTCGACGGCATCCGATTCCTCTCCCACGACCTGACGGCAGGCCTGACGGGCGAGCGCAGCCTGCGGCCGGACCGAAACATCTACGTGCCGTTGGCATTCCACCTCGGTTATCACAGTCTGCCGATCGGCGGCGTGATGCCCGGCTTCGGTCACGTCGGGATGGGCGGTTCGGTCGGATGGGCCGACCCGGCCTCGGGGGTGGCGTTCGCGCTGGTGCACAACCGTCTGCTGACGCCGCTCGTGATGAGTGACCACGCGGCGTTCGTCGGGATCTATGCGCTGATCCGCAGGGCCGCGGACAAGGCCCGCAAACGCGGATTCCGCCCGGTCACCGAGTTCGGGGCGCCGTTCTGCGAGCCGGGGGCCGTCGCGGGCTGAAAGCGCGCGGACGGTATGAGGTCCGCGTTGCACGGGGCGCCACAAACATAAATGGGCGCAAGCTCAAATCGGCGGGACCCTGGGAAGATGAGGTTCGGCTACCTCTGATTTGCTGGGGATGTAATCTGTCCGGATGTTTGACCCGTCCGTGCCTGCGCAGGCCCGTTGCAATGCTGGGGAACGCCGGTCTGCGACCCTGAGTTTGCGGGTCCGGTGATGGCTGGACAGCGCCATTGGCACCCGGGAACCGGGCGACCTCAGTTCGCCTGGCTGAACGCATAGGAATCGTCGAGATGAGCGCGAGCACAAAGGAGCCGAGGACTGTGAGTCCGAGGCTCGTGCAAATATTCGATACCAGAAATAACGCACTGAACGTTTGGCGGTTGGTGCTGGCATCGGGCGTCATCCTGCAACACTCTTGGCCGCTCACCGGACGCAAGATCTACCCCCCAATCGAGCAGCTGCTGACCCAGGTATGGGTCGACGGATTCTTCGTGATATCAGGCTTTCTCATCACCGCGAGCTGGGTGCGCAACCCCCGGCTGCGCGAATACTTCGTCGCCCGGGTTCTTCGCATTTTTCCGGGGCTCTGGGTCTGTCTGATCGTGGTCGCCTTCGTCATCGCCCCGATCGGAGTGGTGATCCAAGGAGGTTCGCCCGCCAAGCTGCTCCTGTCTCCCGCGCCGATCGAGTACGTGTTGAACAACGCCGTACTGAACGTGTATCACGCCAGCATCGATGGAACGCCGCGCAATGTGCCGTTCCCGGGCGTGTGGGACGGGGTGCTGTGGACCCTGATCTTCGAATTCTTTTGCTACATCGCCATTGCCATTGCCGGCGTCGCCGGTCTCCTCAAGCGCCGGTGGCCCGCCCCCGTGGTGTTCGCAGTGTTTCTGGTGGCTGCGGCGCTGGCTTCTTACCCGATTGGCGCGGTCGAAAACATCGCCCAGATGATCACGCGCTTCGCCCTTGTGTTCGCCGCGGGGGCGCTGCTGCACCAGTTCCAGGACATGGTTCCCGCACGTTGGTCACTCGTCGCCCTGAGCGCGGGCATCGTCGTGGCGGCCGGTTTGTTCGTTCCCAATTACCGGGTGCTCGCCGCCATTCCGCTGGCGTACGCGGTCGTTGTTTCCGGTGCTCTGATCCACAACGAGCGTTTGCGCTTGCGCACGGACCTCTCGTACGGCGTCTACATCTACGCATGGCCGATGCAGCAGTTGCTGGTCATCTGCGGCCTGGGGTTCTTGCATCCGCTTTTGTTCACGGTCGTTGCCGCCGCGGCCACCCTGCCGCTGGCCGCAATGAGCTGGTTCCTGGTCGAAAAGCGTGCGCTTTCACTCAAAGCTCGGTTCAAGCGCAGACGGCGCGAATCGGGCAGCGTGGTCGCTGAGGCGCAGCCGGCCATGGGCACCGTCTCGGGCGAATAGCCGCTGATGAATTCCCGGACGTGGCGCGACGCGCGCGACATCGCAGTCAACAGCGCCCGTCGTGGGCAGGCCACGTTGAGATCGCAACGAGCGGCGCGATCAAACGTCAAGTAAGCAAAACAGTTTCGCAAAAGCGAGGTCTTGATCCTTCTGCCCGGCTACAGTCTTTAACGGGCGCAATGATTCGATGGTTCTCACCGGGGGGGCAGAAGTTGCCGGTCAAAAGTCGAGCCTGATTCCGCAGGAGGAGGGCGTCGTCTTTTCCTTGCCAAAGTTGTTGAGCAGGCTGGGATTTAGCTCCCTGACATCGTAGTGTGCACGACCGCGCCGATTTCGAACGGTTGCTGCGCGCGTTGATAGCGCGTGTGCCACACCGGAGACCAGTGAAAGGTTCGATTCGCGATGAGATTGGGCCGGATGACCAAGCCCGTCGTACATACTGTTGCTTCCTCCGACGCCCTCGGCGCCGGAAAGCGTCCGGTCGCGCTTTTCGTACTGGGACCGCAACGGTCGGGAACCTCGGCGCTCACCCGGGTACTCTCGCTGTGCGGTGGCACGCTGCCGGCCGCGATGCTGGGCGCCGACGCCAACAACCCGCTCGGGTATTGGGAACCGCGAGCGGCCATCTCGCTCAATGAAACGATCCTGCGCCGTCTGGGGACCAATTGGTACGACCCCTCGCTTCGCTTTCTAGACGACGATGCGCCCGCCAAACAAAACAAAGCTCGCATCGGCAAAGTCGCGGAGTATTTGTCGACGTTGCCGGCGGCGCCGCTGGTTGTGATCAAAGAACCTAGGATCACGACACTGTCCGACCTGTGGTTCGAGGCGGCACGCAGGGCCGGGTTCGACGTCGCCTCGGTGATCGCCGTACGTCATCCGCAGGAGGTCATTTCGTCGATTGCGAAGTCCTGGCGTGTTTCGCCCGCGCTCGCGAGCGCCCTGTGGTTGAAATGCAACATCCTGGCCGAACGGAATTCACGCGGCGTACCACGGGTATTCGTCGACTACGCGAACCTGCTCGATGACTGGCGTCGGGAAGTGAAGCGAATCTCCACGGAGTTGCAGATCGACCTGCATACTCAGGACGAGGATGCCATCGAGGGGTTCCTCACGCCAGGCTTGCATCGGCAGCGGCACTGTGGCGCGGTGACGGATCTTTTCGGCGCCAATTGGATTTCCACCGTCTATGAAGCGCTTCGTGAGGCCGCGCAGGACGACCCGATGGACATGTCAGCGTTGGACCGCGTTTTCGAGTCTTACCGCGCCAGCGAGCGTGATTTCCGAAAGGCGTACGAGGACTTTCACGGCTTGTCCAACAGCATGCTGTTCCGGCTTTTCCGTCCGGCCATCGCGAGGCCGGTGATGGAGGTCGTCGCAATGGCCCACCGGCACAGGGGGACTTGGGCGTAGCGCCTTTCGCGCGTTCGGTTCGGCCTGGCGTGTCGACGATCCGCTAACCTGAATCGTCTGATGCCGCGGTAAGTCCCCGATATGATCGACCGGACCGCGAACTCGGCGAAATGTGCCGATCGCACATTTTCTTCAGCATCGCAAAAGGGAGGCGTCGATTCGTGTCAGCGTCCGTGCTCATCACCGGCGGGGCGGGATTCATCGGGTCGGCGCTGGCACGTCGTCTCATCGAGGCCGGATACGACGTCGCCGTGATGGACGTGCTGCATCCGCAGGTGCACGGGGGAGATCGGCCGATCGAGTTGCCGCCGTCGGTGCGGTTGTTCACCGGCGACGTCACGCACGCGCCCGACTTCGACGCGGTGCTGCGATTGTTCCGCCCGTCCCAAGTCGTCCACCTGGCCGCCGAGACGGGAACCGCGCAATCGCTGTCCGAGGCGACGCGGCACGGCTCGGTGAACGTCGTCGGCACCACCCAGCTCCTCGACGCCTTGAGCCGCTCGGGACTGGTGCCCGACCAACTCGTCCTGGCGTCGTCGAGGGCGGTGTACGGCGAGGGCTCGTGGCAATCCGGCCCGCACATCTTCTACCCGCCACCACGCAGCCACGCGCAGCTCGTCGCGGGCCGCTGGGATCCGCAAGGCCCCGCGGGCGAGCAGGCGTTGCCGCTGCCCAGCCGCGCCGACCGCACCGAGCCGCGGCCCACCAACGTGTACGCGGCGACCAAGCTCGCGCAGGAACACCTGTTGGCCGCCTGGACCTCCGCGCACGACACCAACCTCAGCGTGCTGCGTCTGCAGAACGTCTACGGCCCCGGGCAGTCGCTGACCAACTCGTATACCGGAATCGTCGCCCTCTTCGCGCGGTTAGCTCGCCAAGGGCTCGCGTTGGAGGTATACGAAGACGGCCGCATCGTGCGCGATTTCGTCTACATCGACGCTGTCATCGACGCCTTGTTCGCGGCGGTCGAGCGCCCGGCAACCCAGCCGCGCTGTCTCGACATCGGGTCCGGTCAGGCCACCACCATCCACGAGCTGGCCAACAAGATCGCCGCGCTGTGCGGCGCCCCACAACCAACCGTCGTACCGAAATTCCGCGACGGCGACGTACGCGCCGCAAGTTGCGACATCGAGCCGGCGATCAACGAACTCGGTTGGCATCCGAAGTGGACGCTGGACGACGGCCTGCGCGCGCTGCTCGACTGGATCGGTGATCGGCCCGAAGCCGCGGCCGGATCGAACCAATCGGGCCGTCCGGCCGTTGAACAGGCGGGACGCCTCTGAGAAGTCGAGTCTGGCGTGACTGCTAGAAGCGGGGGCAGTGCTTATTAACGCCTATGATGGTTGCTACTCCCCGGTAGGTACGGGGCAGCCGTTGGGCGCGGGGCGGGTGAAGGAGGCCGTCGGTCGAGCTTGTCGGACCAATGCGAACGCATTGACGGCTTCGACGATGTCGAGGTCATCACGCCAGAACTTCATCTGAACAGGGGGCAACCTTGACCGTGGCCGATCGTGACATGCGATCTTCGTTCATTGATACCCGGTCGGCGTATCTTGACCTGCTGCGACGCAACCTCACCCGGTACGGCAGTGACGAGTTGGTTCCGGTCGGCTGGCAACGCTTCGGACGTGCGCTTTTCAATACCCGCAACTATCTGCTCGTGCGCAAGCGTCCGTTCAACGAGAAGGCGCGCAAGTTGGGCCTAGATTGGCCGGCGGATGCCCTGACGATGATCGGTATGCAGCGGCTGACTAGTTTGCAGCACTGCGTCGAGACGGTTTTGGAGCAGGACATTCCCGGCGATCTTGTCGAGTGCGGTGTGTGGCGCGGTGGCGCGTCCATTCTGATGCGCGCCGTGTTGTCGGCCTACGGGGACGAGAAGCGGTCCGTGTGGTTGTGTGATTCGTTCGAAGGGGTGCCACCCCCGGACATCGCGCATTACGAAGCGGACAAAGGCATCAACCTGCATCGCGCCGCAGGCGTGCTCGCGGTGCCTCAAGAGCAGGTCAGGTCGAATTTCGAGCGCTATGGATTGCTCGACGACCGGGTTCGTTTCATTCCGGGCTGGTTCAAAGACACCCTGCAGGGTGCACCGATCGATCGCATTTCCGTGTTGCGCCTCGACGGTGACCTCTATGAATCGACGATCCAGGCGCTCGATGCCCTCTACCCGCGACTGTCGTCCGGAGGGTTCTGCATCATCGACGACTACCACGCCATCGACGCGTGCCGGCAGGCTGTGGGCGACTATCGCACGGCGCACGACGTCACCGCAGAGATCGAGGAAATCGACGGCACCGGCGTGCTGTGGCGCAAGCCGTGACAGCTGCCGACCGCAATTCGTAGCCGGTGTACTCGCGCAAACCGGCGCTGTGGAGATCGTCGATATTTAGAGTGATCGGTGCATCCCTGTGATGGCGCAACCGAAGGGCTTGGAATCGCGATGAAATGTGTGCTGGCCAGCTATGGAACGCGTGGCGACATCGAGCCCTCCGTGGTCGTCGCCCGTGAACTGCAGCGCAGGGGACACGACATGGTCATGGCGGTCCCGCCCGACTCGGTGAGCTTCACGGAGGCGGCTGGGCTGACCGCGGTCCCTTACGGACTGGACTCGCAGACATGGCTTGATGTCTACCGCAACTTCTGGACCTCGTTCTTCCGCGGATTTTGGAAGGTGCAGGAGATGCGCGGCATGTGGCGCCAGATGTGGGATCTCAGCGACCAGTGTTGGGCGCAGATGAATACCGCGCTGATGTCGCTGGCCGACGGGGCTGACCTGCTGTTCGCCGGCCAGAGCTATCAGGAGCCCGCCGCCAATGTCGCGGAGTATTACGACCTTCCGCTGGCGACACTGCATCACGTCCCGATGCGTCCCAACGGCCAGGTGGTTTCGATCCTGCCGCCGCCGTTGGCCCGCTCGGCGATGACGGCGTTCGACTGGTATTGCTGGCGCCTGAACAAAAAGGTCGAGGACGCCCAGCGCCGCCAACTGGGGCTGCCGAAGGCGACAGCGCCGTCACCGCGGCGGATCGCCGAGCGCGGATCGCTGGAAATCCAGGCCTATGACGAGGCCTGTTTTCCCGGGCTGGCGGACGAATGGGCGAAATGGGACGGTCTGCGGCCCTTTGTCGGCACGCTGACGATGGAGCTGACCACCGAGGCCGACGACGACGTGATGTCCTGGATTCACGCCGGGACACCGCCGATCTGCTTCGGCTTCGGCAGCATGCCGGTCGAGTCTCCGGCCGACACGGTCGAGATGATCACTTCCGCCTGCACGCAGCTGGGCGAGCGGGCATTGATCTGCGCCGGCAGGAGCGACTTCGGTGGCGTCCGGATCGCCGATCACGTCAAGGTGGTGGGACCGGTAAATTACGCGACGATATTTCCCGTCTGCCGTGCCGTCGTTCACCATGGCGGATCGGGAACGACTGCCGCCAGCCTGCGTGCCGGCGTTCCCACGCTGATCCTCTCGATGGACGCGAATCAGACCATCTGGGGCGCGCAGCTCAAACGTCTGAAAGTGGGTACTACCCGGCGGTTTTCGGCTGCCGATCGCGAATCACTGGTGAAGGATTTAAGCCAAATCCTCGCCCCGGATTACGCGCGGCGCGCTCGCGCGATCGCCGCCCGGATGACCAAACCTGCCGACAGCGTTGTGAAGGCCGCCGATGTTGTGGAGAACTTCGTGAACTCGCGAACTCATGCGTGATCGTCAAAGAGCTTTACAGCAGCTGTGCTGGGCTGACTTACCGATTTCCCAGGACACGACATCGATCGTCTGGCACACTGACACAAGATCGGGCGACGACGCCGGGTTCAGCCAAACCGCCCAAAGGTCGTCAAAGTTCTACGGTCGGGGGGAAGGCCGATGAGGTTGGCTTTGCCGCACTCAAGTACGCCGCTATCGTGTGGCGACCCCTTTGCGGCGCGGGTAGGCAAAACCGTTGCGAAGCAAGCGCAACCAGCGACTCTGATTCAATCCCGGGGCGGATGGCGAGCCGCAGATTACGGGGTGGAAACGCCGTCATCAATCTTGCCCCCGCGGTCGGGGATTGATTAAGGTAACGGGCGCGATGAAATTTGCTGTGGCAAGCTATGGAACGCGTGGCGATATAGAGCCATGCCTCACCATCGGTCGTGAACTGATGCGGAGGGGCCATTCGGTGCGTATGGCCGTGCCGCCCAATCTCGTCGAACTTGCCGAAGCGGCCGGACTCCCGGCGATCGCCTACGGGCCAGATATGCACGACTTTTGGAGCGACGAGTTCATACGGAACTTTTTCAAGAATTTCGTCCGGGGTCCGGTTACCTTGATCCGGGAAGCCTGGGAGCCTGTGCTGAGGAACTGGCAGGAAATGAGCTCCGCGTTGATGTCGGTAGGGGCCGGTGCGGATTTGCTATTCACCGGACAGCT
Source organism: Mycobacterium sp. 3-98 (assembly GCF_035918355.1). Classification (NCBI taxonomy): domain Bacteria; kingdom Bacillati; phylum Actinomycetota; class Actinomycetes; order Mycobacteriales; family Mycobacteriaceae; genus Mycobacterium; species Mycobacterium sp. 3-98. The sequence goes on from NZ_CP142360.1 coordinate 2,542,795, forward strand.
TTACCAGGACTTGGCAATTAACGTCGCGGACTATTACGGCATTCCGATGGCCACGCTGCATTACATCCCGATGCGTCCCAATGGCCAGCTGATTCCGAAACTGCCGGCACCGTTGGTCCGTAACGGCATGGCGATGTACGACTGGATGTGCTGGCGGATGAACAAGAAGGCCGAGGACAGGCAGCGACGCGAGCTTGGCCTACCTACCGCCACGGTTGCTTCACCGCGGCGGATCGCCGAACGCGGCTCGTTGGAAATCCAGGCCTACGACGATGTTTGCTTCCCAGGACTAGCCGACGAATGGTCGAAGTGGGGTGGCCAGCGGCCCTTCGTGGGCTCCCTGACGATGGAGTTGACGACCGACGCCGACGACGACGTTTTGTCGTGGATCGCCTCTGGCACTCCGCCGATTTGCTTCGGTTTCGGGAGCATGCCGGTCGCCGAATCGCCGGCCGATACGGTCGAAATAATTGGTGCGGCATGTGCCGAGCTGGGTGAGCGCGCGTTGATCTGCTCCGGCTGGAGTGACTTCAGCGACGTTCCTCACCCGGAGCACGTCAAGGTCGTCGGCGTGGTCAACTACACCAAGATCTTTCCCGCCTGCCGTGCGGTCGTGCACCACGGTGGATCGGGCACCACGGCCGCCTGCCTGCGCGCGGGCGTCCCCATGCTGATCCTGTGGACGGCCGGGGACCAGCCACTCTGGGGGTCACACATCAAGCAACTCAAGGTGGGTACCGCTCGGCGTTTTTCGGCTACTACGCCTGAATCGTTGGTTGCGGACCTGCGGAAAATCCTTGCGCCGGAATACCTCACCCGCGCCCGTGAGCTCGCGACCCGGATGAGCAAGCCCGCCGAGAGCGCGGGTCGCGCAGTTGACCTGCTGGAGAATTTCGCGCGTTCGGGGCGGTGCACAGGCGGCGTTCGAGCTGGGCGAAGCCACTAAGTTGACCGGCCGGTGACCATCCGTGAAAACGACCGAAGCAGCGTCGCCCGGCGCGGAGTTAACCAGCCGAACGACGCTCGTGGATACAGTGCAAACGCGTTAATTAGGCTGATCGACGACTAGGCTCGATCGCGGGAAATACAGGCAAGCGGAGTTAGGGGCAGTCTTGGCCGTCACCGATCACGACACGCGGTTTGCATACCTCGACCTGCTTCGGCGCGATCTGACCAGGTACGGCAGCGACGAGTTAGTACCTGTGGGGTTGTACCGCCTGGGGCGTCCCCTGTTCAGTACCCGCAACCTGATGCTCGTGCGCAAGCGGCCATTCAATAAAAAGGCGCGCGACCTGGGCCTGGACTGGCCGGCGGATGCCTTGACGATGATTGGTATGCAGCGGCTGACCAGTTTGCAGCACTGTGTGGAGAAGGTTCTTGAAGACGATGTCCCCGGCGACCTGGTCGAGTGCGGCGTCTGGCGCGGCGGTGCCTCCATCTTGATGCGTGCCGTGCTGGCGGCCCACGGAGACGAGAAGCGAACCGTGTGGTTGTGCGATTCGTTCGCCGGAGTGCCGCCCCCCGACACCGTCAATTACAAGGCGGATAAAGGAATCCGGCTGCATCGCCACGCGCGCATCCTGGGTGTGCCGCAAGAGCACGTCAAGGCCAACTTCGAGCGCTACGGTTTGTTGGACGACCAGGTACGTTTTCTTCCGGGTTGGTTTAAAGACACGCTGCAGGACGCCCCGATCGATCGCATTGCCGTGTTGCGGCTTGACGGAGATCTTTACGAGTCGACAATTCAGGCGCTCGATGCGCTCTACCCGCGGTTGTCGCCAGGAGGCTTTTGCATCGTCGACGACTACCACGCGATCAAGGCGTGCGCGCAGGCGGTGACCGACTATCGCGACAAGCATGGCGTGACCGACGAGATCGTCGAGATCGACGGCACCGGCGTGCTGTGGCGCAAGTCCTAAAGAGATCGCTGAAACTCTAGGTGCACGAAACGATTTGCCCTCCGGTGCAGGATGGGCGGAACACGACCATGATGAACCGATTCCGTTTGCACCGGACGCGGTACGTGCCGATGCTATGGTTGCCGCCGTGGCACCAGGGCTGACAACCGGCACCCGCCTGCGGATGTGGTGGGTGCGCACCGAATACTGGCTCGCGCGCACATTGTTGCCCGACGTCTACGCCAATGACGCGTTGATCACGTTCAACAACTTTCACGCGTTTCTCGATGATCCCGAATTCCAGCGCGCTTACCAGCGTGGTGCCCGCTCCCTCGGCAACGAGGATTGGTACCAGTGGCAATGGCGCGTGCACGTGGGGCTGTGGGCGGCGGCCAGTGCCAGCAAGCTCGAGGGTGATTTCGTCGAGTGCGGCGTCAGTTACGGGTTCTTGAGCAGCGCCATCATGGAGTACCTCGACTGGGATCGGCTGGGCAAGACGTTCTATTTGCTTGACACCTTCGCCGGTCTCGACCCGCGGTTCGTCACCGAGAACGAACGGCGGGCGGGCGCGCTGGAGACCAGCAAAGGGCATCTGCGCAACGGCATGTACGTGAACGGCGTTGACAGCGTCCGCGCCAATTTCGCGCAATGGAAAAACCAGCGCATCATCGTCGGCGCGGTTCCCGAGACGCTGGAGCAGGTCGATGCGCCGTCGGTGGCGTACCTGCACATCGACATGAACTGTGCTCCCCCCGAAGTCGCTGCGCTCCGGTACTTTTGGCCGCGGCTCACCCCGGGTGCCTTCGTGCTGCTGGATGACTACGCCAACCGGGGACGCGACGAGCAGCGCGCCGCCATGGACGAGGTTGCCGGCGAGCTGGGTGTGAAAATCTGCACATTGCCCACGGGCCAGGGCCTGCTCATCAAGCCGGCGCGCTAGGCGAACCAGGCCTTCTCCCAAGGGTTTTAGCGCGCTGAACCTCGAGTTGCCGAGCGGTCGGGTTTCACGTTCTTTCACACGGGTAGGCCTCTGCTATGGCATTAGCATTGATCACCGGCGCGTCCAGTGGAATTGGTCTCGAGCTAGCGGAGCTCTTTGCCCAGCGGGGATATGACCTGGTGGTGGCGGCCGAAAACGACGGCATCTACCCAGCGTCCACCACGTTATCCCGGTGGGGCGTCGATGTCCGGCCGGTACGGGTTGACCTACGTACCCCGGAAGGCGTCGAAAAGCTCTATCAGCAGGCCACAGAGGGTGATCGTCCGATCGACGCGGCCGCGCTGAACGCCGGCATCGGCGGCGGGGGAAGTTTCGTCGAGGGCGACCTGGCGCACGATATGTCCATCATCGACCTCAATGTGCGCTCGACCGTGCACCTGGCCAAGCTCGTGCTGCGCAACATGACCCGGAGCGGCGCGGGGAGGGTGCTGCTCACGTCGTCGCTGGCGTCGATGGCGCCAGGACCTTTCGAGGCCGTTTATCACGCATCCAAGTCGTTCGTTCAGTCCTTCGCCGGGGCCTTGCAGGACGAATTGCGTGATACCGGAATCACTATCACCTCCCTGCTGCCCGGCACCATCGAGACCAATTTCTTCAACCGCGCGGGTATGGACGAGACACGTGCGGGGCAAAAACCGAAGGATGACCCGGCCGAGGTTGCCAGGCAGGGCTTCGAGGCGATGATGCGCGGCGACCGCAAGGTCGTCGGCGGCTCGCTGACCACCAAGACCGTCGGTGTGGCCTTGCGGCTTCTGCCGGATTCACTCAAGGCGGTCGCCAGCCGAGTGAATTCCACCCCCGCTGGCCGCCGTTAAGCTTCAGCTAGCCAAGGCTTTTGCGGCGTACGGCGTCTTCCAAGAGATCGGCGGTGGTCTCGACGCTCTCGACGGGCTTGGTCATGCGGGTGGAGAGTTCGCGGGCTCTGGTCGCGTAGTCCGGGGCGAGGATGGTTCGCAAATCCGTTACCAGGGTTTCTTGCGTCGTGGTAGAAAAGCTCCGGGCGGCACCGACTTTCAGGCGCTTGATCTGCGCCGCCCAGTACGGTTGGTCGGCCGAACTCCACAGGGCCAGCGTTGGGATTCCGGCACGCAAGCTTGCGGCGGTGGTGCCCGAACCGCCGTGATGAACGACTGCGCGGCAGGCGGGAAAGATGGTCGCGTAGTTGACTGGCCCGACGACCTTGACATGGTCGTCATGCGCCACGTCGCTGAAGTCCGTTCCCCCGAAGCAAATGAGCGCCCGCTCGCCGAGCTGTGCGCACGCCGTGCTGACCATTTCGACGGTGGCGGTGGGGGATTCGACCGGTATGCTCCCGGACCCGAAGCAAACAGGCGGTGTCCCCGAGGCGATCCACGACGCGACATCGTCGTCGGCGTCGGTCGTCAACTCCATGGTCAGCGCGCCCACGAACGGACGACGGGTGCCCCATTTCGCCCATTCCGCCGCCAGGCCGGGGAAGCATACCGCGTCGTAGGCCTGGATTTCCAACGAACCGCGTTCGGCGATACGTCGCTGCGAACGCTGTGTTGCCTTGGGCAGTCCGAGTTCTCGGCGTTGCGCGTTGTCAATCTTCTTCGTCGCCCGCCAAAACAGCCACTCGATTGCCGTCATCGTCGAGTGGACCAACGGGGCCGGGACGCTCGGCACCAGCTGGCCGTTGGCTCGCATAGGGAAGTGGTGCAAGGAGGCCAACGGAATATCGTAGTACTCAGCGACATTGGCGGCGGCCTGCTCGAAATTCAGGCCGGTGGAAAGCAGGTCGGCCCCGTCCGCCAACGACTTCAAGGCCGCGCTCACATCCTCCCAGTACTTGATGATCGGGTCCCAGACTTTGAGCACGAGCCTGATGGGATTGCGGAAGAAGTCCGTCCACATGTTCCGCAGGAATTCCTCATCCAGAAACTCCTGCACCTTGGGGCCGTAGGGGACCGCCGCAAGACCCGTCGACTCGACGAAGCCAACCAGTTCCGGGGGCACCGCCACTCGGACGTCGTGCCCTCGGCGCACCAACTCGCGGCCCACCGCGGCGGAGGGCTCGATGTCGCCGCGAGTTCCGTAACTCGCCAGGGCAAATCTCATTACTGCTCCCAGCCTTGCAGTCGTCGTGCACCGGCGGACTCAAGGCTATCGAAGACCCGAAGGCTCACCCTGGGGTCACGATGGTGGAAGCTACACCGGTTTGGTCCGCGGCTTTAGGCAAATTCACGAGCCTCCGGAAGTTCACGACTGGCCCGGCGCCTTGCCGAATACACTTCATGGTGAGCCGTCGCGCGCTTCTGAATGCGCCTCTTAACCCTTCTGAAGAGCGTCTTGAGCACTTGGGTCTGATTCCACACATACAGTAAGCCAGTGGAATGGTAGGTAACCCGCAGTTTGGCTTCAAGGGTGTCCAGATCAAAATTCGCCAGGACGCTCACGGGGTGGGTGAGGGGCAGGCTGAGCTCCTGGGCAGCCAATTCCGAGTAAACCCGGTCCCACTTCGTGTGGGTGTGCGTCGCGTCCGCGTCGAAGCCGACATTGTGTACTAGGTTGCGGGCGGGAGCTGCGCAAACGCCGGAGTTGGCCCATATGCTGTACACCCACCGCCAGGCCCAGGTATCGACCTTGTTGCGGTACACCATTTCAAAGATGGCTTCCCAATAGTAGCGCTCGCTCATCTTCGAAAAGTATTGGTCGAAAAGGTTTCTATCTCTGATATCGGGCCATTGCGTCATGTTCATGTCGTAGTGAGCCCAGGCTCTTCTCCAGGTGGCCCAGCCCCAATAGTGCGGATATCGTGAAAAATAGTAGCTGTCCGCTATTTCGGCGTGTCCGAACAGATGGTTGTTGCCAGAAACCATCATGACTCGCTCGTCGTGCTCGTAGCGATCGAGGAGGTCGGCGCAGTAGGGGAAGAAGGAGGGGGCTGGCACGCAGTCGTCCTCGAGGATTATCGCCCTATCGACGATTTCGAATGCCCACGTTATGCCCGTGGAAATGCGGTCGCGGATCCCCATGTTGGCATCGGCGAAATTTTTGTGGACTTCGCAGTCCCAGTCGACTCCGTCGATGATCGCGCGTGTTGCTTCGCACTTCTCGGCTTCGTCGGGCTTGCTCGCGCGCGGGCCGTCGGCGATCACGAGCAGCTGCGGGGGTTTCGCGGCCCGGATCGTCTCGAAGGCGCGCCTGGCGGTATCTGGGCGGTTGAAGATCATGAAGATCACGGGGGGTGTCGTTGTCACGGTCCCATCCTTACGGCGATCTCGGGAGGGTCAGCTGCGCCGTGGCGCCTCAACGTGCACCCCCGAATGCTTGGACACATCGTGTTCGCGCTCAGGCCGGAACGCGTTTCTCGATCACTTGATGCAGTCGGATTTCGCTTTTTCTTTCGTGGGCTGCGGTCAAGGGCATCGTAATGATAGTGGCGGGCCAGCTTTGAGGGGTTGAATCGGCCCGGTCCCGCGCCGAATCGTGCCGTCGAAGCCTCCCTGCGCGACGAGGGCGTGGCCTCGAGACGCGGTACGGGAGGCGCCATTTGCGTATCCTAGAGCCGGCCCATGCCGTAATACTCGAAGCCCTCGTCTCGCATGCGTTGAGGGTCGTAGATGTTTCGCCCGTCGAACAGGACAGAACCGCGCATCGCCGACTTGACGCGCGGCCACGACGGCCGCTGGAACTGCTTCCACTCCGTCAGGAGCAGCAGCGCATCGGCGTCCTGCACCGCCTCGTACATGTTGCCGGCGTACTCGATCGAATCCCCGAGCACCTTTTTGGCCTGCTCGGTTGCTTCGGGATCAAACGCCCGCACTGTCGCACCGGACTCGACGAGCTTTTTCGCGATGACCAGGGAAGGGGCCGCGCGCACATCGTCGGTCCGTGGCTTGAAGCTGAGGCCCCAGAGCCCTATGCGCACGCCTTGCAGGTTCTTCTCGGGCGAGTCCGCGGCTCCGAAACGGGTGACGATCTTGGATACAAGGGCCGTCTTTTGCTCGCTATTGACGCTTTGGACCGCGCGCAGAAGGTCCATGCTCGAGCCCACCTTGTCGGCGGTATGTAGCAGTGCCTGAACGTCTTTGGGTAAGCAAGAGCCTCCGTAGCCGATCCCTGGGAACAGAAATTCATAGCCGATGCGCTTGTCCGCTCCGATGGCCTCCCGCACTGCTGAGATATCGGCGCCGGCCTTCTCACACAAGTTTGAGATCTCGTTGATGAAAGAGATCTTGGTTGCGAGGAAGCAGTTGGCCGCATATTTCGCCATCTCGGCGCTCTTGATGTCGATGGCGATGACCGGATGGAAGTTCCGAAGGAACGGCTCGTAGAGTTCTCGCATGACGGCGAGGGCGTGCTTCGAGTCGCTGCCGATCACGACCCGGTCGGGCTGTGTGAAGTCGGCCAATGCCTTGCCCTGCTTGAGGAACTCGGGGTTGGACACAACGTCGAATTCGTGGTGAGTCTTAGACCGGATGATCTCTCGGACCCGGTCGGCCGTGCCGACGGGCACGGTGGACTTGTTGACGACGATCTTGTAGCGGTCCATATGGGAGCCGATGTCCTCAGCGGCCGAGTAGACGTAAGTGAGATCGGCCCCACCGCTTTCCCCCATGGGTGTCGGGACGGCGATGAAGATGACGTCCGCGTGCTCAACTCCGCGCCGGCTGTCGGTCGTGAAGTCGATGAGCCCGGCCTCCCGGTTCCGCGCGATCAACTCTGCCAGGCCGGGCTCATAGATGGGGACCTCACCTGCAAGGAGTCCGTCTATCTTCGCGCGGTCGATATCAACGCATACGACCTCGTTGCCGCTATCCGCAAGGCAGGCGCCCGTGACCAGGCCCACGTAACCGGATCCGATTACCGAAATCTTCAAGATGATCCCTTCATCGATCAGTCGATCGCCGCCCATATTGCCGCAAGCACGCGAGGTCCACGCCCGATTCCGCATGTCGCGTAGCTCAGGTTCCTTTGCATGGCGTTTGGCCTCAGTTCGCCTCAGCCCAGCTCGCTCGACGGCCGATCGCACGTTGCGGCATGGGCTATGAATACTCGGCCGACCCTCAAATGCAGTCTGCAACGTTGAAATAGGTCGTTATTGCGCCGTCATGAAAAAACGGGTGTAGGGCGGAAACGCCTGTACGACGACTTGGCCGCGCACGTCCGTGAACGCAGCGCGCGCCAATGCCTCATAGCTCGCTGGCGAGCGCACATGCCGACCACGATCAAGGCTAATGATCAATCGCGCGATCGGGTTCTGTCGCTCAGTAAAGACTGGGTCGAGGGTGACGACACGCCCACCCGGCTTGAGAACCTGTCGCAGCAGCCCGAAGAGCTCGTTTGCCTGAGCGTCATCCATGTGGTGCAGCACAGCCGACACGATAGCGATGTCCACAGGTGCGAGAGTGTTCGCTTCTACCGGCCCGAAAAGTCCGACATGAAAGTCCCCGCCGTCGCCATACGTGTTCCGCGCCTGTTCCACATACGCGCCGTTCGGCTCCCAACCGATGTAGTGCACGTCTGGCAGGTACGCGCGCAACTGCGCCGGTCCGCAGCCAATATCAAGGACGCGATCTCCTGGCTGGGCGCACACGAAGCGCTGTGCAAAGTCGCGCCGCAACGCATCTGCGCCCATGAGGCGCTGGATCGATTCGTACACCCTGGGATTCCGCAGGCCCGAATATAGGCCGCCTTTGCGTTCTGATGCCAAAGCTCTATCCTTAGCGAGATCGAAAACCAGTTAGTGTCAACTGAAATGGTGCCATGCGCTCCCGTTGTGCTGTGTATCAAAATCGCATTGGCTCGATCGTACGTGTTCGCAAAGGCGCCCGGAGGCAGTCGGGCGTTGGTGCTGGACACTGCGGATAACCCGCGACTCCAAGGGCGCGCTCCGTCCTAGGTAGTGGGACCACCAACTGCCGCAGGAGCCAAGCACAAGTGCGAAGCGACTACCACCGGCGACCTGGGATCCGCCGGCGAACCTCTTATGGCGGTCTGCAGACAAGTCTTGTCGATACGCGATTTAAGCTACTGCGCCCGCCCTCACGGGTAAGCGCCACCTCTGGCGTCAAATGTTATACGCCATGCATGCATTGGACCTTGCGTGTTCGATAGAAGTCGAGCACGGCCGCGGCCACCTCGTCGACCTCTTGGTCGGTGAGATCAAAATACATTGGCAGCCTGAGCAGTCGCGCGCTGAACTCATCCGTCCTCGGCAACTCCGACTGGTGCACTCCGAGTGATTGGGCAAACGGCGCGGAATGCAGTGGGACATAGTGGAATACGGCGAGAATGCCAGCTGCACGTAAGTGCGCGATCAGTGCTGTGCGTTCTTCGATATCGGCGGTCAGCACATAGAACATGTGGTAGTTGGTGGAACAGTGCGGTGGCACCGCGGGTACTCGAATGAGGCCCTGCTCCACGAGCGGAGCCAGGGTAGCGGCGTAGCGCTCAAATATCTCGCCGCGTCGCCGGGTAATCTTTTCCATGTTTTCGATCTGCCCTACCAAGAATGCCGCGAGCATATCGGACGGGAGGAAAGACGAGCCCACATCCACCCACGTGTATTTATCCGCTTGGCCGCGAATGAATTGGCTACGATTCGTGCCTTTCTCGCGCAAAATCTCGGCTCGATGCTCCATTGCTGGATCATTAATTACGAGGGCACCGCCCTCCCCGCACGAAATATTCTTGGTTTCGTGAAAACTGTAGCAGCCTAAATGGCCGATTGTGCCCAACCACCGATTCTTGTACTGGGCATACACACCCTGCGCTGCATCCTCCACCACTAACAAACCATGACGCTCGGCGATGTCCATAATCGAATCCATCTCGCAGGCGACGCCGGCATAGTGGATCGGGAATATGGCGCGCGTTCGTGGAGTTATCGCTTGCTCGATTAGCCGCTCATCAATGTTCAGCGTGTCAGGTCTGATATCCACGAAGGCTGGTTTGGCACCGCGGAGAACAAACGAGTTGGCCGTGGAGACAAACGTGTACGACGGCACGATTACCTCGTCGCCGGGGCGCAGGTCGCACAGGAGCGCGGCCAGCTCGAGTGCGGCAGTGCAGGATGTCGTCAACAACACCCGCCTCGCGCTAAAGCTCTCTTCCAGCATATCCTGGGCGCGCTTGGTGAAGGGCCCGTCGCCGCTGGCGTGCCCGCCTGCGACCGCCTGGCCCACATAGCGTAGTTCGTGTCCAACCACGGACGGTTTGTTGAACGGGATGCGGATGTTCATTAAAAGATCCTCATCGCGACCTATCCTCGCCAAATCTCGTCAGCGTCTGCCATCGGTACCTTCGCATGCCACGGTCTCACTTACCAGATAGGACGGTCGATCCATCATGCGGAAATGCATGCGGGCGAGATATTCGCCAATGATTCCCAGCGCGAAAAGTTGCGCACCGGAAAAAATTGCGATGATAGACGCGAGAAATGTGAAACCTGGCACCGCGCTGCCATTGATAATGAAGTTGATACCGACATACGCGAGGATGGATAAGCCGAAAAATAGTAGGATGAACCCCATGATGCTGGATATTTGCAGCGGTAGCGTACTGAATCCTGTCATCAAATCAATCGCGTGGCGAATGAGGCGGGAAACCGAGTAGCCACTTACGCCAACCGAACGCGGCGCATGCCGCACCTTGATCACAGCGAACCGAGATGTTGCCCACGTGAGCAGTACATCGATGGAGACGGTGGGGCTGCGGTAGTCACGAAAGCCCTCCCGTAATCGAGTTCGAAAAGCTCGGAAGGCACTGACGTTGCGCGCCGTATCGGCTCCCATGGCGCTTGCCAAGGCTAGCTTGGTAAGGCGTGAGGCGGCGTGCCGCAGGAACCCATGTTGTTCGCTTTGCGGTGCGCCATACACAACGTCGACGTCTGGCCCAAGCGCGGCGACAAGTGGCGCAATTTCGCTCACCGGATGTTGCAGGTCGTCGTCCATCGTGACTATTACGTCGTACCGGGCGGCACGGATGCCGCAGAGCAGTGCGTTGTGCTGACCATAGTTGCGGCTCATGCGGATGCCACGTACCCGCTGGTCCGCCGCCGCCAATTCGCAGATCACAGACCATGACTCGTCACCGCCACAATCCTCGACGAAGATGATCTCGAACGTCGGGGAGACCTGCGGCATCGCGGCGATCAACTGACCGTGCAACTCGCGCAGTGTCGGAGCTGCGCGATATACGGGTATGACAATACTTACGGTCAGCACGGCGCCTCCTTATCGGATCTGCAGTCTCACATTGCATCCTGCGGTACTTGCCCGAATCGGACGACGCTAGCCGACCGAGCGAGCAGGGCAGCGTTGACGCCGGCAAAGTCCCGGGCGAGAACGGTAATTGGCGGACACTGTCCCTCTTCTGTGCGGGCTGCAATACCGTAGCTATGTATCATCGACGAGTGGCCCATCGGCGTTGTCTCACGAACCATGGACCGGCTACATCGTAGGTCTGGCAGCATGAGGAGACCGGAGAACCGACACGACACGGACGTTTGTGAGCGGTTGGCATGGGACTCAGAATTTTTCGGGATTGGAATCGGCCGGCTGCGGACGACTAAGCTGTCCCCGGCGATCATAGAAGCCACGGATCGGTGGTGTGCGGCAAATGCAATTGATTGCCTCTATTTCTTAGCCGAGGCTTCCGACGCGCCGAGCATTCGTTGCGCCGAGGGGGCTGGCTTTGCGTTGGTTGACATTCGCTTGACCTTAACCCGACGCATTCCTTCACTCGAGGAGGCGGCGGGTGTGCCGCAAGGTTCGACGATCCGCTCGGTCCAACCCACCGACCTTGACCTCCTGAGAGCCATTGCCCGCGACAGCTATCGGGATTCGCGGTTCTATTTTGACGGGCACTTCCCGGTGGAAACGTGTGATCGCCTGTACGAAACATGGCTCGATAAGAGCTGCAGAGACAGCGCCGGTGTGGTGCTCGTAGCCGAATGGCAGGGACGCCCCGCCGGCTACGTGACATGCGAGAAAGTTGATGTGACTACCGGGCAAATCGGTTTGCTCGGGGTGGACTCGTCCGCCCAAGGCGTAGGTCTGGGACGCGCCCTGGTCGGTGCGGCTATTAGCTGGTTTCGGAGCCAAGCGTTTGACCGAGCACAAGTAGTCACTCAGGGGCGGAATGTCCGAGCGCAAGCGGTATATCAGCAATGCGGCTTTCTTAGCCAGTCGGTGCAATTGTGGTACCACCGGTGGTTCAACGGGCTTTGATAGCCAGATCATTCACTGTGTGACAGTCCCGCAAACAGGTAACGTTTCGCAAACTCCGAATGTGCCGGTGTGTCGCGGACGGTACCGCCGCACGTAATCTGCGATTAGGTGCAATCGGGATTCTCTCAACAGATAAACCCTAATTGCGCCGAAACCGCTGAGCGCGTGGAGGTTTGCAATCGGCAAGTGAACTGCGCGTTGTCGTGGATACGTGCGCCGGGGTCCACGCTCATGGCGCTTGACCGCTGAGCTCGAGGCCGCGATTGATGTGTCTGTTGCACTTCATCTGGTTTCCTTCTCGTGAACGGCCGCAACCGATTCATCTACCAGAGCTTCCAGGTGAACCTGATCCGGCCCAGCTGTCTACATCCGGCATTGCAGGCTCTTGGTCATGGCCAAGTACGGAAGCGGGCCGGCGCGCGTACGAGACGATGATTATCGCGCACGCGACCAGCCAGAGAAATGGCGTGATAAACACCGTGGTACCCACGACTCCACGGGTCACGGTCTGACCGGGAATAGCGATGTTCATGATCGGCCCGGGCAGTGCGATCTGCGCGATCGCGAGCGCCGTCGCCAAGCTCACCCAGATGCCAGCCTTGCGGCGCCTGCCGCCCAAGGCCTCCGGGTTGTCGAATATTCCAGCACCGGGCGGCCCGTTCGGGTCTCGGACTATGAGTGCGGCGACTGGCAAAACAAATACCAGGTAGTAAAACAGAGCCAGGGGAGGAAAGAGCGTTGCCGTGGCGAGTAAGACGATGCCCGACATCACAGGGGCGATGCGCCGCCCCAAGCCCAACATGCAGGCAACGATGACGGCCAAAATGCCATATCCGATCAGGGCACGCGGCCCCGCGAGGAAACTGTCCGGGAGTTGGCCCGTTTGGAGAAGCTTGAAATAATCCGGAGCCAGCAGGATGGCTCTGCCGAAGGACACGTTGCGGAGATCGGTGAGATACAAACCACTGGTGCCGAAGAGGTTGTGAATCGACTGTGTGATTGTTGCCGGAAAGTGCCGCGGCCACAGTAGATATGCAGCGAAGTTGGCGATCGCAATTCCCGCAACACCGAAGCCGCCCATCCGCCACTGCCGAGCCGTGAACAGTGCGATAACCAGCACTGCGAATTGTGGTTTCACCAGGGAAGCCAAGATAATCATGACCGTGACGCATCCCCAGCGCTGCCGCCGTAGCGCCACCAGGAACGTCAATGCGATCGGTACGACGAATCCGACCGAGTTACCCCGATCAATCGTGGCCCAAGCCGGTATTGCCGCCGCGCCCAAAGCGACGAATACCACTACCCGCTCTAGGCCTTGCGTCCCTCGTGCCGCCCAGATGGCCGGAGAAAAAACCGCAATCGACAGAGCGAGCTCATAACCGAACAGCCCGAGCAACGGAACGCCGAGCCATTTCGCCGGAATCCCAAATAACAGTTGCGGCAATATTCCGGCCGCGGGGTAGCCCAATCGGAGGGTTGGATGCGGTTCCAACATCGGATATGGCTGCCAGGGGTTGTCGCGTGTCGCTGCGCCAACAACCATTGCATAGTCGCTGAAGCAGTGGCGACCGATATTCGTACCCCAACGGCCAAAGCAATCTTCGGGGGGGTGCAAGAGAGAGGTAGACACATCGACCGCGAAGAACTGGGCGAGCACGTAACCCATCGCCGCTGACAGTGCCGTCAAGAGTAGGACACTGCCGAGAAGAATGGTGCGCTCGGATTGGCCGGTGACCTCTTCGAGTCGCGTTCGGATCGCGAACGCCCGACGTTGCGGCACCGCAGGGGATCGATTCATCTGCGTTCTCCTCGGTCTGCTCGAAAGGGTCGTGGAGCGCGAGCGCATGATTGCCCGGATCGGAGTCGCGCGCGTGCCGCGGGAACCCGAAAGTAGGCGCACACGACCTGGCGCGAGGGTGTGCGCCAGGTCTGCGGATTGAGTTTCGCGCAAAGGTCTGTGGAATACAAGGAATTCAGCCGGGCTGACGTCGTTCGTCGGTGTACCTCGCTGCAACCACATTTCAGTACGGACGGATTAGCAAAGCCCTTGGTCAGTGCGTGCTTGCCCACGACATCTACTATGAAGCGATGGTGACGCCCCGCCGTTGCAGCCACACAACGAGGAGTGAGACGGCCGCATGATGGGAATCGAGTGAAGCGCGCGCTCATAACCGGAATCACGGGACAGGACGGCTCGTATCTCGCCGAGCTGCTGCTGAGCAAGGGGTACGAAGTCCACGGGCTCATCCGTCGAGCGTCAACCTTCAACACCTCTCGGATCGATCATCTCTACATCGACCCACATGAATCGGGCGCCCAACTGTTCCTGCACTACGGCGACCTCACCGACGGCACTCGATTGGTTACCTTGCTTAGCACCATCGATCCCGACGAGGTGTACAACCTTGCTGCGCAGTCGCATGTGCGTGTCAGCTTTGACGAACCGGTGCACACCGGCGATACCACGGGCATGGGATCGATCCGACTGCTCGAAGCCGTTCGCCTGTCTCGAATCGACTGCCGCTTTTACCAGGCATCCTCGTCGGAGATGTTCGGTGCGTCGCCGCCACCGCAAAATGAGCAGACGCCGTTCTATCCGCGTTCGCCATACGGTGCGGCCAAGGTCTTTTCGTACTGGGCGACACGTAACTACCGGGAGGCGTACGGCCTGTTCGCGGTGAACGGCATTTTGTTCAATCACGAATCACCTAGGCGGGGCGAGACATTCGTGACGCGAAAGATCACGCGAGCAGTGGCACGTATCAAAGCCGGTGTCCAGTTAGACGTCTATCTCGGTAATCTCGATGCCGTTCGTGACTGGGGGTATGCGCCTGAATACGTCGAGGGGATGTGGCGGATGCTGCAGGCCCCCGACCCGCAGGATTTCGTTCTGGCGACGGGGCGCGGTTACACCGTGCGCGAGTTCGCCCAGACCGCTTTCGATCACGCCGGCCTCGACTGGCAGAAGTATGTGAAATTCGACGACCGTTATCTGCGGCCCACCGAAGTGGATGCACTTATCGGCGATGCCACCAAGGCCGAGCAATCGCTTGGGTGGAAGGCTTCCGTACACAGCGGCGATTTGGCGCGGATCATGGTGGATGCGGACATCGCCGCGTTGGAATGCGATGGCAGGCCATGGATCGACAAGCCGGCCCTCGCCGGTTGGGAATGACCAGAATATGACCGTGTCAGTCGGCGTCCTTGACCGCGGATCACCCATATACATCGCAGGGCACCGCGGCCTGGTCGGATCTGCGTTGGTGCGCCAGTTTGAGGCCGAAGGGTTCACGAATCTTCTTATGCGGTCGCACAGTGAACTCGACTTGATGGACCGGGAGGCAACATTTGACTTCGTTCTCGAGTCGAAGCCGCAGATCGTGATTGATGCCGCCGCCAAGGTGGGCGGCATCATGGCGAATAACACCTATCCCGCGGATTTCTTGTCCGAAAACCTGCAAATCCAGGTCAACCTACTGGATGCGGCGTTGGCCGCAAGGGTGCCACGGTTGCTGTTCCTCGGATCCTCGTGTATCTACCCGAAGTTCGCTCCGCAGCCCATCCCGGAGAGCGCGTTGCTCACCGGCCCACTAGAGGCGACAAACGACGCGTACGCGATTGCAAAGATCGCGGGAATCCTTCATGTACAGGCGGTTCGGCGCCAATACGGCTTGGCGTGGATTTCGGCGATGCCCACCAATCTGTACGGACCCGGCGATAACTTCTCCCCATCGGGTTCACACCTGCTGCCTGCCCTCATCCGCAGATATGAGGAAGCGAAGGCGAGCGGAGCCCGGAGCGTGACGAACTGGGGCACCGGAACCCCACAGCGAGAGTTGTTGCATGTCGATGACTTAGCCAACGCGTGCCTGTACCTTCTCGAACATTTTGACGGCCCGGATCACGTCAACGTGGGTACCGGTGTCGATCACAGCATCAGTGAGATCGCCGAGATGGTTGTCACCGCGGTTGGCTATGCGGGCGAAACGCACTGGGACCAAACGAAACCGGACGGAACGCCGCGCAAGCTGCTGGACGTCGCGGTGTTACGAGGCCTGGGTTGGCAGCCCAAAATCTCCCTGCGCGACGGTATTGAGGCAACGGTGGCGTGGTATCGCGCGAACACAGCCGCGGCGCGGCAATAGAGCAGAGCGCGTACGAGACGCATATCTGGACGTCAGTTCCCCCCGAAGCGGCAATCTCCTCGGCCATTCGCATGTTAGTGTTATGTGATGCAATTGCTGGATCAGGCTCGTTTGATCGCGCGCGCCGCCCCTTCCGAACTGTTGCGCTACTTCTCCGAGCGCAATTGGAAACGTAAGTTCGTCAAACAACTTGAATCACTTAATGTGAATGTAGTTTTCGACATAGGGTCAAACACGGGGCAATACGCTGCCGGCCTCCGCAAAGCGGGCTACCAGGGCCGCATGGTATCATTCGAGCCCCTCTCGCAGCCTTTTGCGACGCTAGAAAGAAGGGCGTCAAAAGATCCACTTTGGGATTGCCGGCAGTACGCGCTGGGGGACGCCGACGGCACGGTGTCGGTGAATATTGCAGGCAATGCTGCTCAGAGCAGTTCCGTACTGCCGATGCTGAAAAGCCATCAGGACGCCTTCCCACCAGCGAATTACGTTGGCGCCGAAGACGTCGCCGTATATCGGCTTGACTCTGTGGCGCCAGAAATTTTGCGGCCAACCGATGTGACTTTCCTCAAGATCGACGTTCAAGGTTTCGAGAAGCAAGTGCTGGCCGGTAGTGAATCGACGCTCGCCAACAGCTGTGTGGGCATGCAACTCGAACTTTCCTTCCTGCCTTTGTATGAAGGGAGCATGCTTATCCCGGAGGCGCTCGAGTGGGCCTATTCCAAGGGTTTTACGCTAACCGGATTGCTACCGTGTTTTATCGATCCCAGGGACGGCCGGATGCTGCAAGCCGACGGTGTATTTTTGCGTGAGAAGAATTGACTTGACAATGCATTTGTTCTGTCGCCTGAATCGAATCCAGATGAAGTGTCTATGGTTCCGACCGACGGCCAAGTCGAAAGCCGTGGAGTAGCGTCATGAGTGCACCAACGTTTTCGATCATCGTCCCCACGTTCAACTCGGCCGCGACTCTGCAGGCCTGCATCGAAAGCATTACCCGCCAGACGTACACCGACTACGAACTGGTACTCGTAGACGGCGCTTCGACGGATGGAACCATCGACATAGCGAATAGTTTTGGCGCCGGCCTCGGTGAACGCCTGGTCATCCACAGTGGCCCGGACCAGGGCCCCTACGACGCCATGAATCGCGGCGTCGGCATGGCGACCGGGGAATGGGTGCTCTTCCTGGGATCCGATGACACGCTGCTGGAGTCGGCCACCCTGGAGCTTGTGGCCGCCTTCATTCGCAGCCATGAGCCGAGCGACCTGGTCTATGGCGATGTCGTCATGCGATCAACCGGGGCCCGCCACGCCGGCGCGTTCGACCTCGATCGTCTGCTGTTTGAGACGAACCTGTGCCACCAGTCAATCTTCTACCGCCGCAAGCTATTTGACGGCATTGGTCCCTACAACTTGCGCTATCCGGTCTGGGCTGATTGGGATTTCAACATCCGCTGCTTCTCCAACCCGGCGCTCGTGACACGATACATGGACATCGTCATCGCCGAATACAACGACATGACCGGGCTCAGTATGAGGCAGAGCACCGATAGGGAGTTCAGAAAGCGGCTGCCGATGTATTTTTGGGTGGCCGCCTGGGAGACGTGTAGCCGGATGCTGGCGTTCTTCCGGAAAAAAGAGAACCGTCGACTAGCGTTGCGCGCCTTGATGATCAGGTCCAGAGCCGCATCGAAGGCGCGGGCACAGCAGTAGCGCAGGTTCGTTGCGACACCCTCGTTGTCAGGGGCGGAAAGCGTGTGCCCGAGGCGGGTTCAAGCACTGGCTTCGGCGGCCAGCCGATAGCCGCGTACGGCTAACGGAATGAAGACCACGAGCAGCACGACCGCCCAACTGAGCGTTACCGTCAGAGGCCACGCGATTGGCCCGCCGTGGGCTAGTCCCCTCATCGTCTCGATGGGCGGCGATATCGGTTGCATGCGGATCAATGGCCGAACCCAGTCTGGGAAGAGGCCAATGGGAGTGGCGCCGGGATTGACGAACGCCATCGAGAACGTGATAGCCAACAACCACGTCATTGCGGTGCGGCCATTTTTGCGCACCGCCATCGCCATCACCAGAGCCGTGAACCCCGTCACCACGATCGACGGGATCAGAATGAACACCAGTGCCGCAGGCCAGCCCCCTGAAAAGCGGAGCCCCATCGCCAGTCCGATCGCGGTAATCAGCGTCGTGCCGATGAATGCGCGCACGACCTCCGACAGCACCCAACCAGTGATAGCGCTTGCCCGGTGGATCGGCAGCACCCATATCCGGCTGAGCAGATGCGACTCGCGATCCGTGGTGATACCGACTGAGTTGCCCAGGGAGCCGAAGAGGGCGGATATCACCGCACACATGGGCACTATGCCGTAGACGCTCTCGACGCCGGTAACCTCGCGCACCCGCCCGCCCAGCACAATTTGATAGGCGAACAGAAGGAAGACGGGGAGCAGCAGTGACCCCATCAAGACGGCTTGGTCACGACGCCACCGAAGAAGTAGCCGACCGGCCTGCACCCAACTTTGTTTGAGGAGGGATCCATGTGGCAGGAGGCGATGCGTCATTACCCGCGCCTCTGCATCCGCAGTGCTATCGCGCCAAAGACCACCACCATGCCCGCGCACCACGCCAGCGTGGCAGCCAAGGTGCCGCCCAGCACCCTTCCGCTTGCCAACCCGCGTAGGGTTTCGGCGAACTGTGACACCGGCTGGTTCCGGACGTACGGGCGCAGCCAATCTGGGAAAGTCTTCTCGGGGGCGAGCCCGGTGGAAAGCATGAACAGCAGAAGCTGGGGGACAAACAGCAGGTGACTGGCACCCTGGACGCTGTTCGCACTAGATCCGAGCGCGTCGGCGCCGAGCGCCACGGCCAAGCACAGCAGCAGGGCGATGAACAGGAAAGCTATCGCGTACCCCAGCCCGCCGGTCATGCGGAAACCGAATACATAGCCGGCAACCATCGCCACCACCAGGGCGAGCATTCCCCGCATCAGGGTGGCAGTCACGCGCGCAGTCACCGTCGCCGCGGCTGCGATTGGCAAGGTACGCATCCGTTCGCCGAACCCGCACAGGTGGTCACGTGAAGCGCGGTCCGCGGTGAGCAGCCCAACGACGATCATCGACTGGACCACCACGGCGGGCAGCAGATATTGCGAATAGCTGATTTGTCCCGTGTCGATCAAACCGTGTAGAGCCACCCCGAACCCCACCAAATACGCTGCCGGCGAGAGGATCTCGAAGATCATCTCGCCGTCACGTGCCGCGGATTTCAACGAACGTTCGGTGAGTGCGGTCACAGCGCTCATGAACGGGTGACGGTCCGTTCGGTGAGGTGCAGGAAGGCTTCGTCGAGCGACGGCTTGCGCAGCGAGATGTCGGCGAGTTCGAGGCCGAGCGCATCGACCCGGCGAAACACTTCGACCAGCGTGGACACCCCGTCGGGGGCGAACACCGACACAGAGCTCGTGTCGGTGTCGATCTCGATCCCTTCGAGCCCGGTCAACGCCGCTGCGACCCGGGACAGCTCGGCGGGATTGGCCGGGGTCACCTGACAGTAGCTGGTGCCCACGGCGTGCTTGAGCTCCTCCGCGGTGCCGCTGGCAATCACCTGCCCGTGATCGATGACGACGATCGAGTCGCTCAGCACGTCGGCTTCTTCCAGATACTGGGTGGTCAGCAGCACAGTCATGCCTTGCACAGCCAACGAACTCACCAGGGCCCATACGTCACGGCGGCTGCGTGGGTCCAGCCCAGTGGTCGGCTCGTCGAGGAAAAGCACCTTCGGTGGCACCACCAGGGCGCTGGCCAGGTCTACACGTCGGCGCATACCACCGGAATATGTCGCGACCCGGCGGTCAGCGGCGGCGACTAGGTCAAACCGTTCGAGAAGTTCGTCGGCGCACGCCTTCGCCCCACGGCGATTCAGGCCGCGCAGCCTGCCGAACAACACCAGGTTTTCGCGGCCCGTGAGCATGGGATCCAGTCCAGTGAACTGCCCGGCCATCCCGATGCTGGCACGTACCTCGGCTGGCTGACGGACGATGTCGTGCCCGGCCACGCTGGCCCGGCCTGAGCTGGGACGTATCAGTGTGGACAGGATGTTGATTGTGGTGGTCTTGCCGGCGCCGTTGTGGCCGAGGAGCCCGCATACCGTCCCGGCGGGAACCGAGAAGTCCACGCCATTCAGCGCGAGCATGTCGCGCCCAAATGTCTTCGTGAGGCCGACAACCTCGATCGCCAATGGGCTCACGGTAGGAGTATTTCACGGTGCGTACCGACACGTTGGCGGTATAGGTGGACAGCGGTATGGGGTATGGCACAGGCCTTTCCTCGGTCGTCGTCCAAATCTGATTGCGGTGGGGGAGTTCGGGATGGTCTTGCCGAAATCATTGGCATCCAACCTTTCTCACCACATTCTTCGCGGCGGGCGTTGAGCGCCCCGTTGCCCGGGCAATGAAACGCGGCAAGCAACTCAGACGGTCGAGCGGGGGATTGGGATCTCGGCTGTGGGGGCGTCCGCGTCATCGTCGTGGTGTAGCAGGGTGCGCACCGACGGACGCGTGCCCACTGAGCGAAGCAACAGGCTGGCCGGCCGCGGCCGAACCAACAGCGGCCACCAGAACCAACGCCCGAGCAGCGCCGCAATGGTGGGTGTCATGAACGAGCGCACGATCAAGGTGTCGAACATCAGACCTAGGCCGATCGTGGTTCCGACCTGGCCAATGATGCGCAAGTCACTGACCACCATCGACGCCATGGTAAATGCGAACACGAGGCCCGCGTTCGTCACGACCTTCCCGGTGCCGCCCATCGCGCGAATGATGCCCGTATTGATTCCACCGGCGATCTCCTCTTTCATGCGGGACACCAGCAGCAGGTTGTAGTCGGACCCCACCGCCAGCAGGACGATGACCGACATGGGCAGCACCATCCAGTACAGCTCGATGCCGAAGATGTACTGCCAGATCAGCACCGACAGCCCGAACGAGGCGCCCAATGAGAGCGTCACCGTGCCCACGATGACGAGGGCGGCCACAAAACTTCGGGTGATGATGAGCATGATGATGAAAATCAGACACAGCGCACCCACGCCGGCAATCAAGAGGTCGTACGTCGAACCATCCCGGAAGTCCTTAAAAGTCGACGCGGTACCGGCGATGTTGATCTTCGCGCTTTCCAGCGGCGTGTTCTTGAGCGCTTCTTCCGCCGCTTGCCTGATTTTGTCGATACGGGCCACGCTCTCCGACGTAGCGGGATCGCCTCGGTGCGAAATGATGAAACGCGCTGCCTTCCCGTCCGGCGACAAGAATTGACTCATCGCTTTCTTGAAGTCCGCATTGTCGAAGATGTCCGGCGGCAGATAGAACGAGTCGTCGTTCTTGGAGGCGTCGAACGCTTCTCCCATGGCGACGGCGTCCTGGTCGCTGCTGTCCATCTGGCCGATGATCCCGGACATGGTGCTGTGATTTGTCAGCATCATGTTTCGCATGTCCTCCGACATCGCGATCATCGGCGGGTATTGCTCGAGCAGCTGAGGCATCAGCTTGTCCATGTTGTCGAGATCCTTGACAAGGTCCACCATTTTGTCGCTTAAGGTATCGACCCCGTCCAGAGTTTCGAATATGCTCCTGAGCGAAAAACATATGGGGATGTCGTAGCAGTGTTTTTCCCAATAGAAATAGCTACGAAGCGGCCTGAAAAAGTCTTCGAAATCTGAGATGTGGTCACGCAATTCATGAATAATAACGACCATTTCCTTGGTCTTCATGATGGAATCGTGAGTAATGTCGGTGAGCTGGCTCTGCAATTGGTAGATGCGCTTCATGATTTCGATCTGCTTGGCCAGCATGTCCGCCTGCACGAGCATGTCGTCCATCCGCGCCTGCATGTATTTGATGTCTTGATGGATCATCGCTTGTTGCATGCTGATCAGGAACGGAATCGACGTGTGCTGGATAGGCGTTCCCTCGGGCCGCGTGATGCCCTGCACACGAGAGATCCCGTGAACTCCGAAGATTCGCTTCGCAAGCCTGTGCAACACCAGGAAATCTGCCGGGTTCCGCATGTCGTGGTCGGCCTCGATCATCACGATTTCGGGCATCATTCGTGATTGATTGAAATGACGATCGGCGGCCGCGTACCCGACGTTGGCGGGAACGCTGTCGGGCATGTAGAGCCGATTGTTGTAGCTCGTCTTGTAGCCGGGCAAAGTGGCCAGGCCGACGATGGCGATCGCTATCGTCGCGCACAGGATGGGTGCGGGCCAGCGGACGATTGCCGTGCCGATCCGGCGCCAGCGGCCGAACCCGATCGTGCGCTTCGGGTCGAATAACCCGACACCACCGCCGACGGTCAGAACCGCCGGAACGAGGGTCAGAGCGATCACCACCGAAATCAGCATGCCCAGGGAGCAAGGCAGGCCCATGGTCTGGAAGATCGGCATGCGGGTAAAGCTCAGGCACAACATCGCCCCCGCGATCGTCAGACCGGAACCCAAGACCACGGGGGAGACGCTGCGATAGGTGGTGAAGAACGCTGTTTCCCGATCCTCGCCGGCCTGACGCGCCTCTTGATAACGGCCGAAAAAGAAAATCGCATAGTCGGTTCCGGCCGCCATTGCCAGAGCCACCAGCAGGTTGACGGCAAACGTAGACAGGGCGATGAAGTTGTGATCAGCAATAAAGGCGATGACGCCTCGGGCGGCGAAGACTTCGATGCCCACCGTGAGCAGCAAAAGGATCACCGTGACGACGGAGCGGTAGACCAAAAGCAGCACGATGAAAATGATCAGCGCGCCGATCATGGTCATTTTCAGGATGGATCGGTCACCGGCGAGCTGCATATCGGAAAAAAGTGCCGCCGGGCCGGTGACATAGGCCTGAATGCCGGGGGGCGGTGGCGTCTTGGCGATAATGTCGCGCACCGCCGCCACAGATTCC
The DNA here is from genome assembly GCF_035918355.1 of Mycobacterium sp. 3-98. Classification (NCBI taxonomy): domain Bacteria; kingdom Bacillati; phylum Actinomycetota; class Actinomycetes; order Mycobacteriales; family Mycobacteriaceae; genus Mycobacterium; species Mycobacterium sp. 3-98. The sequence continues at coordinate 2,565,971 of NZ_CP142360.1, forward strand.
TGACCCTGCGTCGTGCCCTGGTTACCCGCCAGGTTTAACTGCACGTAAACGGCCTTGCCGTCGGGACTTTGCGCGCCCGCCGCGGTGAGGCGATCTCCCCACAAATCCTGCACGTGCTCTATGTGCTTGGTGTCGGCTTTGAGTTCACGAACCAACTTGTCGTAGTAGGCGTGTGCCGAATCGCCCAGCTGTTGCTGCCCCTCGAGGACCAGCATCCCGAAGCTGTCCGAATCGGACTCTTTGAAGTCCCGGCCCATGCGCTGCATGGCCTGGACCGCAGGGGCGTCCTGGGGGGCCAGTGGCACCGAGTGCTGTTGACCCACGATCTCGAGCCGCGGCACGCCGAACGTCACCAGCAGGGTCAGCGCCACCCACCCGATGATGATGAAGGCCGCAAAGCGGCGGATAAACCGGGCGACGCGGGAAGGCCGCACGGGTTGGGTCGTCATGCGGCCCCCAGCAGGCGGGCGGCGTTACTACCCCGTGTCACGAACTTCCCCACGGTTGCTGTTTCCATCACTGTGGAAAGCACCACCTACTGGGACTGCTTCAGAAGCAATGAACGGACCAATGGACGGGGCCCCGTGTGCCGGAGCATGGTGCTGGCGGGGCGGGGGCGCACCAGTTGCGGCCACCAGAACCAACGCCCGAGCAGCGCGGCGACGGAGGGCGTCATGAACGCGCGCACCACCAACGTGTCGAACAACAGTCCCAAACCGATCGTGGTCCCCAGCTGAGCGATGCTGCGCAGGTCGCTGACCACCATCGAGGCCATGGTGAACGCGAACACCAGGCCGGCATTCGTGACAACCTTCCCGGTGCCGCCCATGGCGCGAATGATGCCCGTGTGGATCCCGGCGGCCAATTCCTCCTTCATGCGGGAGACCAGCAGCAGGTTGTAGTCGGAGCCCACCGCCAACAACACGATCACCGAGGTGGACAACACAGTCCAGTGCAGCTGCATGCCGAGGAGGTCCTGCCAGACCAGCACGGACAGCCCGAAGGATGCGCCGAGGGACAGCAACACCGTGCCGACGATCACCATGGCGGCAATGAAGCTTCGCGTCATGATCAGCATGATGATGAAGATCAGGCAGAGCGCGGAGACGCCGGCGATCAGGAGGTCGAACTTGGATCCGTCCACCAGGTCCTTGGTGATCGCCGCCGTACCCGTCAGGTAGATCTTGGCGTTTTCGAGGGGCGTCCCCTTGAGCGATTCCTCGGCCGCCGTCTTGATCTGTTCCACCCGTGAGAGGCCCTCGGGCGTCGCCGGGTCACCCCGCTGGGTGATCAGCAGACGGAAGTCCTTTCCGTCCGGCGACATGAACACCTTCTCGACCCGCTTGAAGGCGTCGGAGCCGTTGATGATCCCGGGCGGCAGGTAGAAGGAGTCGTCGTTTCTGGACGCATCGAAAGCCTGCCCCATGACACTCGGATCCTTGGCGCTCGAATCCATCTGGCCCATCACGCCGGACATGGTGCTGTGCATGGTCAGCATCATGCTGCGCATGCCCTTCATGGTTTCGATCATCGGCGGGATCTGCATCACCAGTTGCGGCATGATGGCATCCAACTGATCGAGATCCTTCACCAGGTCGCCCAGCTTGTCGCTGATCAAGTCCACGCCGTCGAGCGTGTCGAAAATGGACCTCAGGGAGAAGCAGATCGGAATGTCGTAGCAGTGCTTTTCCCAATAGAAGTAGCTGCGCAATGGACGCCAAAAGTCCTCGAAATCCGAAATATGGTCGCGCAATTCCGACGTGATGTCCTGCATCTCATGCGTCGTCCCGACCATGTGGTGAGTCGTGGCCACGAGCTGCTTCATCAGGTCCAGCATGTGCTGCATGATGCCGATCATTTTGCCCAGCTCTTCGGCCTGGACGAGCATGTCGTTCATGCGGTCCTTTTGGAAGGCCATGTTCTGGAGCTGGCTCGCCTGACTCATGCTGATGATCCAGGGGATCGTGGTGTGCTGCAGCGGGACACCCTCGGGCCTCGTCACGGTTTGCACCGTCGCAATTCCCGGAACGCCCAATACGCCCTTAGCGAGTTTGTTGATCACCAACATATCCGTCGGATTGCGCAAATCATGGTCGGTCTCGACCAGCAGAATCTCGGGCATCTGCATACGCTGGCCAGGAAAATGGCGTGCCGCCGCCGCATATCCGACGTTCGCAGGAATGCTGTCCGGAATGAATTTCTGGTCGTCATAGCTGGGCCGGTAATTCGGCAGTGCCAGCAGCCCGATCAGCGCGACAGCCAACGAGGCAACGAGAATGGGCGCCGGCCAGCGGACGATCGCCGTGCCGATGCGGCGCCACCTGCGCGCGGAGACCGCCCGCCGCGGTTCGAACATTCCGAACCGGGCGCCGGCGGCGAGCAGCGCCGGCCCGAGTGTCAGTGCAATAAGGACCGCAACCGCTATGCCGACCGCACACGGGATACCGAGGGGCTGGAAAAACGGCAGGCGGGTAAAGCTGAGGCAAAGCACCGCGCCCGCGATGGTCAAGCCAGAGGCCAACACAACCTTCGCGACCCCACTGAAGGTGGTGTAAAAGGCGTCTTCACGACTTTCACCGGCCTGCCGAGCCTCTTGATATCGGCCGACGAAGAAGATGCCGTAGTCGGTCCCCGTCGCGATGACCGCCGCGACCAGCAAGTTGACAGCAAACGTCGTAAGGCCGACCAGCCCGAGGTGGCCGAGTAGCGCGACCATTCCGCGCGCAATCTGCAATTCCAGGCCGACGATGAGCAGCAGAAGGATGACGGTGACAACCGACCGATAAACGAGCAGCAGCGTCAGGAAGATCACGCAAAGGCTGGCCAAAGTAACTAGCGCGACCGTCTTCGCGCCGGCGATGTTCATGTCCGCGACGATGGCCGCGGGGCCGGTCACGTAGACCTTCAGCCCGGGCGGCGGAGAAGCCTGTTGCACGATCTTTCTAATTGCGGCCACAGATTCGTCGCCCGCGGCCGCGCCCGCATTGCCGTTCAGGTTCACCTGAACGTATGCGGCCTTGCCGTCCTGGCTCTGCGCGGCACCGCGGGTCAGCGGATCACCCCAGAAATCCTGGACGTGCTGCACATGCGCGTGGTCGGCCTCCAAGAGGTGAACCAAACGCGTGTAATACGTGTGCGCGTCCTCGCCCAGTTGCTGCTGACCCTCCAGCAGGACCATGGCCAGGGCGCCGGTGTTGGTTTCCTTGAAATCCTGGCCCAGGCGCTCCATCGCCTTGAACGACGGCGCCCCCAGGGGGCTGAGCGACACCGCGTGCTCGGCCGAAACCTTTTCCAGCGAGGGGACGGCGACGCTGATGAGGACGGCGATGCCGAGCCAACCCAAGATGATGGGCACCGACAAGCGGTGGATGATCCGCGCTATGCGTGGTCGCGCGGCCGGTTGGGTCTCCAATTGCTGGGTACTCATGTGGCCGTCAACACGCAGTAGGTGAATGCGTTCAATTGGTGCGAGATCCTCTCGGATTTGACGACGCCGTCCACCACGATGCGGCAGCCAAGAGTGTCGCTATTGCCCTGCGCCACTACGTTTCCCACGATTGACGGCAACGTCGTCGAGATGTCGAACGACCATGGCAGCACGATGCCGGTGATGTGGTTCGGCTCGCCATTGGCGTCAAAGTAGCTGATGTCGGCCATCGTCCCCGCTGGGCCGAAGACCTCGTATTTCACGTGCTTGGGGTTGAACGGTTTGGTGTCCTGTTGCCGTGATTCGGCGTACGACGGGCGGTGCTCGGAACCGAAAACGCCGTGCAACCGCGAAACGGTCATGCCCCCGGCAATGACCACCGCCACGATCACCAACGGGATCCACAGCCGCTTCAGAAGGCCGAAAACTGCGGCACTCTTTTTGGGTCGATTCGTTTGACGGCCAGTTTGCAGTGTGGGTTCAGGCGAAGATCGGCGACCAAAGCCCAAGAAACCGCGTCGCCGGCCAGACGGTTGGCTAATTTCTCGTCCTTCCGCGATGGTGTTGTCGGGCCGGGCCCGCACGTCGGATTCGACCACTGCACCCCCTTCAGCCGTCTTCATGTCCGCGCGGGCTCCGCCACCCGAACATGCAACTACAGACCGGTAGCAACACGCCAGACTGCGGCGCCTTGATGCGGTGTACGTCGCCGACCAGTCGTGTCTCCGTTACCTCATGCGAGCCCCGCCCCCCGGGGAACGCGACCAGGTCTTGATGAGTAAACCACGCCCGTCGCTTCCGTATCAGTGCTTTGGCAACGCGATACGGGATCGTGACCGATTCCACCTGCGTAAACGGCGTTTTGCTGACCCCTCCGCCCCGGGCAGCGGTCGCCAACGCCGCGCAACCACCTAAGCACAGCAGTGGTCACGTGTCACCGGCCGGGAGGGTTCAACACGCCTCGCCGGGAGGCGGCAGGTTCGCCTCCGGGTGATTTTCGCGGCCGTCACGCGTTCGGCTAGGATGTGTGTCGACAAGCACAAAAACTTCATCGGCCTGAAGGACGTGCCTGCCCCAATAGCGATATTTCGCACCCACCGCCATTGATGCAGGTCACTGAGCGAATTCAGGGGCATCGGGGCCCCTCCGCACACCAATCATTCGGTGGCGCCAAGACCTTCTCGGCCACACCAGGAACTTTCCCCAAACCGCCGACGGGCAGTGTTGCCCTCCACTATGGTTTGGACCTGTTCCACTCATGTCCACTATCTATCTGGAGAATTGTGAGCATCAATCCATTCGACGACGACAACGGCAGCTTTTTCGTCCTGGTGAACGACGAGGAGCAACACAGCTTGTGGCCGGCCTTCGCCGATGTTCCAGCGGGTTGGCGAGTGGTACACGGGGAAGCCGACCGAGCTGCGTGTTTGGAGTACATCGAGCAACATTGGCCCGACATCAGGCCGAAGAGCCTGCGGGACAAGCTCGCAACGGGTCGGGGTTTTGACCAGTAACCAGCCGGGGTACGGGGCGGGTGGGTGGAGACTTGGGGGAGTCGATGGCGAGGGATGATCGAACGCTGCCACTGACACGGGGTCAGCTCGACATCTGGCTATCCCAAGAAGCCGGCTTCGCCGGTACCCAGTGGCAGCTCGGCCTCCTGGTCAAAATCGACGGCCCGGTCCATCGCGATAAGTTTCAGCAGGCACTCACCCAGACGGTCGGCGAGGCCGAATCGGGCCGGGTCTCGTTCTTCGAGGTCGACGGCCAGGTGGTCCAGAAGCCGATCGACTACCCCCATGTCGAGCTCGAGTTCCATGACCTGAGGGGCGCGGCGGATCCGGTGCAGGAAGCCCGCGAGATGTCGTCCGCCATTCAGCGCACGCCGATGCCGTTGAACGGCCAGATGTTCAAATTCGTGCTCTTTCAAACGGGGCACGAGGAATTCTATTTGTTTGGTTGCTGCCACCACATTGCGATCGACGGTTTGGGCATGGCCTTGGTCTGCCGCCGGGTCGCAACCATTTATTCCGCGATGGTGGCGGGAAAGCCAATTCCCGACGCCTATTTCGGTTCGGCGCAGGACCTGGTCGACCTCGAGTCCGAGTACGAGGCTTCCGAGGATTACCTCGAAGACAAGGCCTATTGGAGCGAGCACCTTCCGCCGGAGAGCGGACCGGTCGACCGGCTGCCCGATGCGGGCACCGAGCAAGACCATTACTCGCCGTCCGCGTCGGTCCAGTTGGACCCCTCGGTCGTCAACCGGATCAAGGAGCTGTCCAAGAAGCTGGCCATCCGCCGGTTTTCGGTCACCACCGCCGCGTGCGCGCTGTTGGTGCGCGGATGGTCGGGCAGCGGCTCCGAGGTGGCGCTGGACTTCCCGGTCAGCAGGCGGGTGACTCCGGAGTCGAAGACGCTCCCGGCAATGCTGGCCGGTGTCGTGCCGCTGGTCCTGTCGACGGAACCGCAGACGACGGTTGCCGACTTCTGCAAGCACGTCGACAAGCGGATCCGCGAACTGCTGAAGCATCAACGTTTTCCCGCGCACACCCTCGAGGGCGACGGCCTGCGGCAGGCGCCGAACCGGGTGGGCATCAATTTCCTACCGATGAGACTGACCCTGGACCTGGCCGGCTCGCCGGCGACGGCGTCGTACACCAACCACGGGCCGGTCGGGCACTTCGGGTTGTTCTTCCTCGGCGCCGGTGACCAGCTCTTCCTCAGCACCGCGGGTCCGGGGCAACCGTTCGCCGGCTTCGGCGTCGCCGACCTGGCGGGACGGCTGCAGCAGATCCTGGCGGCCATGACCGCCGACCCCGAGCGGCCGCTGTCGTCGATCGAGCTGCTGACGCCCGACGAGCCCGCGCTCATCGACCGGTGGAGCAACCGGCCGGCATTGGCCGAGCCCGCGCCGGCCCCGGTGTCGATTCCGGCCGCGTTCGCCGAGCACGTGCGCCGCACGCCCGAGGCGCCGGCCGTGACATTCGGCGACCAGACGCTGACCTACGCCGAGCTCGACGAGGCGTCGAACCGCTTGGGGCACCTGCTCGCCAGCCACCACGTGGGCCCGGGTGACTGCGTGGCGGTGCTGTTCCCCCGCTGCGCCGACGCCATCGTTTCGATGCTCGCGGTGCTCAAGACCGGGGCGGCCTACGTGCCGATCGACCCCGCGCACGCGTCGTCGCGGATGGACTTCGTGCTCTCCGATGCCGCGCCCAGCGCGGTGATCACCACGGCGGAACTGCGCCCGCGGCTGGAAGGCCACGACGTTTTCGTCGTCGACGTGCACGACCCCGCCGTCGACAACCAGCCCAGCACCGCGCTGCCGAACCCGGCCCCCGAGAACGTCGCCTACATCATCTATACGTCCGGAACGACCGGGACCCCCAAAGGCGTCGCCATCCCTCATCTGAACGTCACGTGGCTGACCGAGTCGCTCGACGCCGCCCTGCCGCCCGGAAATGTCTGGACGCAAAGCCATTCCGCGTCCTTCGACTTCTCGGTGTGGGAGATCTACGGCGCGCTGCTGCGCGGCAGGCGGCTGCTGGTGGTGCCCGAATCGGTGGCGTCCTCCCCGCAGGACTTCCACGACCTGCTGGTCGCGGAGAAAGTCAGCGTCCTGACCCAGACACCATCGGCGGTGGCGATGCTGCCGGCCGAGGGCCTCGAATCCACGGCGCTGGTGGTGGCCGGCGAGGCCTGCCCGACCGACGTCGTCGACCGGTGGGCGGCGCCCGGGCGGGTGATGATCGATGCCTACGGCCCGACCGAGACCACGGTCTGCGCGTCGATCAGCACACCCCTGGAGCCCGGCTCACCAGTGGTGCCGATCGGCTCCCCGATACCCGGGGCGGCGATGTTCGTCCTCGACAAGTGGCTGCAGCCGGTGCCCGCCGGTGTTGTCGGTGAGTTGTACCTGGCGGGTCGCGGCGTCGGGCACGGCTACGTACGCCGGCCCGGCCTGACGGCGTCGCGGTTCGTGGCCAACCCGTTCGGCGGTCCCGGGGCACGCATGTACCGGACCGGGGACCTGGTGTGCTGGGGTCCCGACGGGCAGCTGCAGTACCTGGGCCGCGCCGACGAGCAGGTCAAGATTCGCGGCTACCGCATCGAACTCGGCGAAATCCAGGCGGTCTTGGCCGGGCTCGACGGCGTGGACCAGGCGGCGGTGATCGCCCGCGAGGACCGCCCCGGCGACAAGCGCCTCGTCGGCTACGTCACCGGCACCGCCGACCCCGCGGCGCTGCGCGCCCAACTGGCCGAAAAGCTCCCGCCGTACATGGTGCCGACCGCGGTGATGGTGCTCGACGCCCTGCCGCTGACCGGCAACGGCAAGCTTGACAAGCGCGCCCTGCCCTCGCCGGAATACACCGCGAGCGAATACCGGGCCCCGGCCGACGCGATCGAGGAGATCCTGGCCGACATCTACGCCCAGGTGCTGGGCGTCGAGCGCGTCGGCGTGGACGACTCGTTCTTCGACCTGGGCGGCGACAGCATCCTGTCGATGCAGGTGGTGTCCCGCGCGCGGGCGGCCGGCGTTATCTGCCGCCCCCGGGACGTCTTCGTCGAGCAGACCGTGGCCCGGCTGGCGCGGGTGTCCGAGGTGGCGGTCGACGGCGACCTCGGTGCGGCCGACGAGGGGATCGGCCCCGTGGTGGCCACCCCCATCATGCGGTGGCTGCAGACCATCGACGGCCCGATCGACGAGTTCAACCAGGCCATGGTGCTGGCGGCGCCCGCGGGTGTGAGCACCGACGACGTGGCGGTGGTGCTGCAGGCCCTGCTCGATCGCCATCCGATGTTGCGGCTGCGCGTGCAGGACGACGGCGCCGGCGGCTGGTCGCTCGAGGCGCCCGAGGCCGGGTCCGTGCAGGCCGGCGACTGCCTGCGCACGGTCGACACGCTCTCCGACGCGGACCTGGTCGACGCCCGTTCCCGGCTCAACGTGGCCGACGGGGTCATGGTGAGCGCGGTATGGGCAAGTGCGACAAACCAATTGGCGTTGATCATTCATCACCTGGCGGTCGACGGTGTGTCGTGGCGGACCCTGATCGAGGACCTCAACATCGCCTGGGTCCAGCATCACAACGCCCAACCGGTGGCGTTGCAGGCGCCCGGGACCTCGTTCGCCCGGTGGTCGTCGCTGCTGGCCGAGCACGCGAAGGACCCGGCCGTCCTCGAACAGGCCGGCGCGTGGCAGGAGGTGGTCGCCACCCCGCCGGCGCTGCCGGCCGCCGGGCCGGAGGACACCTACGCGAACGCCGGACAGTTCTCGGCGTCGCTGGACGTCGAGACGACCCGGCAGTTGCTGGGGGAGGTGCCGGCGGCGTTTCACGCCGGCGTGCAGGACATCCTGTTGATCGCGTTCGGGTTGGCGTTCACGGAGTTCCTGGGGTCCGTGGGGACCGCGACGCCGATCGGCATCGACATCGAAGGGCACGGGCGCAACGAAGAGATCGCTTCCCGCGTGGATCTGTCCCGCACGGTGGGCTGGTTCACCACCAAATACCCTGCGGCGCTGTCGATTACCGGCGGGCTGAGCTGGTCGAAGGTGGCCGCCGGGGACGCCGCGCTGGGTGCGGTGATCAAGGACGCCAAGGAGCAGCTGCGCGCCCTGCCCGACGGCCTGACCTATGGGCTGTTGCGCTACCTGAACACCGAGGTCGGCCTGCAGGGGCCGGACCCCGTGATCGGGTTCAACTACCTGGGCCGGCTGGCCGCGGGGGCTGACCTCTCCGAGGACTTGTGGCGCGTCAGCGAGGACAGCCTGTCGTCGGCCGCGGTCGCGACGGCGGTGGCGATGCCCTTGGCGCACACCGTGGAACTCAACGCCGGCACCATGGACACCGAGGACGGCCCGCTGCTGCACGCCAACTGGCGGTGGGCGACCTCGGCGCTGACCGACGAACAAGTAAACCGGTTGAGCCAGTTGTGGTTTGAGGCCCTGGCCGGCATCTGCGCGCACGTGCGCGCCGGCGGCGGCGGCCTGACCCCGTCCGACATCGCGCCGGCCCGCCTGGACCAGCAGCAGATCGACGAGCTGTGCCGGCAGCACCAGATCGCCGACGTGCTGCCACTGAGCCCCGTGCAGCAGGGTTTGTTGTTCCACACCAGCTTCGCCGCCGAGCTCGAAGACCTCTACGCGGTGCAGCTGGGCATCACCGTGAGCGGCAGCCTCGATCAGCACCGGCTGCGCGAGGCCGTGCAGACCGCCGTCAACCGCCACCCCAACCTGGTGGCGCGCTTCTTCGACGAATTCGGCGAGCCGGTGCAGATCATCCCCGCCGAGCCGGTAATGGCTTGGCGCTACGTCGAATTGGACGGCGGCGCGGACCAGGACCACCAGCTCGAGCAGTTGGCCGCCGACGAACGCACCGCCGTGTGCGATTTGGCGGGCCAACCCACCTTCCGGGCCGCATTGATCCGCATCGCCGACGACCGGCATCGGCTGCTGTTCACCATCCACCACATCGTGATCGACGGCTGGTCGCTGCCGGTCCTGCTGCGGGAGGTCTTCGCCGGCTACTACGGGCAGCGGCTGCCCGCGCCGCCGTCGTACCGCAGCTACCTGATGTGGCTGGCCGCCCAGGACCACGCCGCCGCCCAAGCGGCCTGGCGCGAGGCGCTCGACGGGTTCGAGGCCCCCACCCTGGTGGCCCCGCCCGGCAAGATCGGGCGCCGCGCCGTTGCCACCTATGCGGTTTCGGCCGACACGACGCGCGCGCTCGGCGAGCTGGCCCGCTCCAGCCGCACCACCATCAGCACCGTGCTGCAGGGCGCGTGGGCGCAGCTGCTGACGTGGCTGACCGGCCAGCACGACGTCGCCTTCGGCACCGCCGTCTCAGGCCGGCCCACCGAGCTGGCCGGCGCCGACGCCATGGTCGGGCTGCTGATCAACACCGTGCCCGTCCGGGCCAACATCGCCGCCGCGACCACCGTCGTCGACCTGCTCGAGCAGCTGCAACGCGCCCACGCCGAGACCCTTGAGCATGAACACTTGGCGCTCAACGAGATTCACCGCGTCACCGGGCACGACCAGCTGTTCGACACCCTGTTCCTCTACGAGAACTACCCGATCGACGCCGGCGCGATGATGGGCGCCCAAGAGCTGGCCGTCACCGAATTCAGCAGCCGCGAATTCAACCACTACCCGCTGTCGGTCGTGGCCACGCCGGGCCACGAACTGAGCCTGCGCGTCGAGTACGACACCGAGGTCTTCGACGCGTCCGCCATCGAAATGCTGATCGAACGGCTGCGCCACGTGATGGCGGCCATGACCGCCGATCCCGCGCAACGGCTTTCAGCGATCGATCTGCTCGACCCCGCCGAACACGGACGGCTGGACCAGTGGGGCAACCGGGCCGTCCTGGCCCAGCGGCCCACCGGGCGGGAGTCGATTCCGGCGTTGTTCGCCGGCCAGGTCGCCCGCGCCGCCGACGCCGTCGCGATCACCTGCGGCGACCGGTCGTTCACCTACCGCGAGGTCGAAGAGTCGGCAAACCGGTTGGCGCACTTGCTCGTTGGGCAGGGCGCCGGCCCTGGCCAGCGGGTGGCGGTGGTGATCCCGCGGTCGGCCGAAGCGGTGATCGCGATCTTCGCCGTCCTCAAGACCGGGGCCGCCTACGTGCCGATCGACCCGAGCGTGCCCGCGGCGCGCCTCGAATTCGTGCTCGGTGACGCCGCGCCGATCGCGGCGGTGACCACCGCCGAGGTGCGGCCGCAGTTGGGCGGGTTCGCCGGGCAGATCATCGACATCGACGACCCCGCCGTGGCCGACCAGCCCACGACCGGCCTGCCCGTACCGGCGCCGGACAACATCGCCTACATCATCTACACCTCGGGCACGACGGGAACGCCCAAGGGCGTGGCGATCCCGCACCGCAACGTCACGTTGCTGCTGGAGACACTGGATGCTCAGCTGGGGTTGGGCCAGGTGTGGACGCAATGTCACTCGCTGGCGTTTGACTTCTCGGTGTGGGAGGTCTTCGGGTCGCTGCTGTACGGCGGGCGCCTCGTGATGGTGCCCGACGCGGTGGTGCGCTCCGCGGAAGACCTGCACGCCTTGCTGGTTCGCGAGCAGGTCAGCGTGCTCAGCCAGACCCCGTCGGCGTTCTACGCGTTGCAGAGTGCCGACGCGTTGGCCCCGGAGCTGGGTGAGCAGCTGAAGTTGCAGACGGTGGTGTTCGGCGGGGAGGCGTTGGAGCCGCACCGGCTGTCGACGTGGCTGCATCACCACCCCGGCCTGCCGCGGATGATCAACATGTACGGCATCACCGAGACCACGGTGCACGCCTCGTTCCGCGAGATCCTTCGCGGCGACGTCGACAACAACGTCAGCCCCATCGGGGTGCCGCTGGGCAACCTCGCCTTCTTCGTGCTCGACGGGTGGCTGCGCCCCGTGCCCGTCGGGGTGGTCGGCGAGTTGTACGTCGCCGGTGGGGGATTGGCCACCGGCTACGTGGGCCGCCCGGGGCTGTCGGCCACCCGATTCGTGGCCTGCCCGTACGTCGGCGCGGAAGGGCCCGGCGCGCGGATGTATCGCACCGGTGACCTCGTCCGGTGGAGCGCCGACGGGCAACTGCAGTACATCGGCCGCGCCGACGAGCAGGTCAAGATCCGCGGCTACCGCATCGAACTCGGCGAAATCCAGGCCGCCCTCGCCTCGCTCGACGGCGTCGAGCACGCCGCCGTGATCGCCCGCGAGGACCGTCCCGGCGACAAGCGTCTGGTCGGCTACGTGACCGGCACCGCCGACCCGGCGGAGGCCCGGGCCCAACTCAGCGAACGGCTGCCCGGCTACATGGTCCCGTCCGCGGTGGTGGTGCTCGACGTGCTGCCGTTGACCGTCAACGGCAAGCTCGACACCCGCGCCCTGCCCGCCCCGGAATACTCCGACGTCGACCGCTACCGGGCGCCGGCGAGCGCCATCGAGGAGATCCTGGCCGGCATCTACGCCCAGGTGCTGGGCGTGGAGCGTGTCGGCGTGGACGACTCGTTCTTCGACCTGGGCGGCGACAGCATCCTGTCCATGCAGGTGGTGGCCCGCGCCCGCGCCGCTGGCGTGGTGTGCCGCCCCCGGGACGTCTTCACCGAGCAGACGGTCGCGCGCCTGGCGCGCGTCGCCACGATCGCCGGCCCCGAGGACGACGTGGTCGACGAGGGCATCGGGCCGGTGGTGGCCACCCCGATCATGCGCTGGCTGCAGAACATGGACGGCCCCGTCGAACAGTTCAACCAGACGATGGTGCTGGCGGTCCCCGCCGACGTAACCGCCGACGACGTGCCGGTGGTGCTGCAGGCGTTGCTGGACCGGCACGCGATGCTGCGGGTGCGCGTCGAGGACGACGGCGTGGGCGGCTGGTCGTTCGAGGTGCCCGAGCCCGGCTCGGTGCAGGCCGGCGACGTTCTCGAGACCGTCGACGAGTTGTCCGAGGAGGCCCTGGTCGAGGCCCGGTCGCGGCTGAACCTGGCCGATGGCCTCCTGGTGAGCGCCGTATGGGCAAGCGCGACAAGCCAATTGGCGTTGATCATCCACCACCTGGCCGTCGACGGTGTGTCGTGGCGGACCCTGATCGAGGACCTCAACATCGCCTGGGCGCAGCACCACAGCGGCCAGCCGGTGGCCCTGCCGGCCGGCGGGACCTCGTTCGCCCGGTGGTCGTCGCTGCTGGACGAGCACGCGCGCCGCCCCGAGGTGGTCGAGCGGGCCGAGGAGTGGCGGCAGGTGGCCGCGATCCCGGCGGTGTTGCCGGCCGCGCAGCCCGAGGACACCTACGCGACGGCCGGGCAGCTGTCGGCGTCGCTGGACGTCGAGACGACCCGCCTGTTGCTGGGGGAGGTGCCCGCGGCGTTTCACGCTGGGGTGCAAGACATTTTGTTGATCGCGTTCGGGTTGGCGTGGACGCAGTTCATGGGCACCGGCGCGCCGATCGCCATCGACGTGGAGGGCCACGGGCGCAGCGAGGAGCTCGGCCCGCAGGTGGACCTGTCGCGCACGGTCGGGTGGTTCACCGCCAAGTACCCGGTGTCGCTGCGCGTCGGCGGCCTGTCGTGGGGCCAGGTGATCGGCGGAGACGCGGCGCTGGGCCCGGTGATCAAGGACGCCAAGGAACAGCTGCGCGGCCTGCCCGACGGCCTCAGCTATGGGTTGTTGCGTTACCTGAATCCCGATGTGGACCTTGGTGATTCGGATCCCGCCATCAGCTTCAACTACCTGGGCCGGCTCGGTGGCGGGGCCGCCGACCTGTCGCCCGACCTGTGGCAGCTCAGCGAGGACAGCTTCGCGTTGGCCGGTGCGGCCGGGGCGGTGGCCTTGCCGCTGCCGCACACGGTGGAGCTCAACGCCGGCACCATGGACACCGCGGACGGCCCCCACCTGCAGGCCAACTGGACGTGGGCGCGCTCGGCGCTGGACGAAAAGCAGATCGGCAAGCTCAGCGAGTTGTGGTTCGACGCGCTGGCCGGCATCTGCGCGCACGTCCGCGACGGCGGCGGCGGGTTGACCCCGTCCGACATCGCGCCCGCCCGGCTGACCCAGCGGGACATCGACGAACTGCAGCAGCAGCACCGCGTCGCCGACGTGCTGCCGCTGACCCCGCTGCAGCAGGGACTGCTGTTCCACACCGGCACGGCGCAGGGCGCCCAAGGCTCCGAGGACCTCTACGCCGTGCAGCTCGACATCTCGGTCAGCGGCGCCATCGACCCGGAGCGGCTGCGCGACGCCGTGCAGACCGTCGTCACCCGCCACCCCAACGTGGTGGCCCACTTCAGCGAGGACTTCGGCGAGCCGGTGCAGGTCTTGTCCGCCGATCCGGAACTGGCCTGGCAGTACGTCGAGCTGGACGCCGGCGGCGACCAAGACCACCGGATCGAGGAGCTGTCAGCCGCCGAACGCGTCGCCGTCTGCGACCTGGCGGGCAAGCCGCCGTTCCGGGGCACGCTGATCCGCACCGGGGACGGCACCTACCGGTTCGTGCTCACCAACCACCACATCGTGCTCGACGGCTGGTCCAAGCCCGTCCTGCTGCAGGAGATCTTCGCCAGCTACTTCGGGGTGCGGCTGCCCGCGCCGGTGCCCTACCGCAGCTTCATCACCTGGCTGTCCGAGCAGGACCGCGCCGCCGCCCAGGCGGCGTGGCGCGAGGTGCTCGCCGGATTCGACACCCCCACGCTGGTGGGCCCGTCGGGCCGGATGGGGCTGGGTCCGCGCGGCGTCGCCGAATTCCACGTGTCCGCGGAGACCAGCCGCCTGCTCGGCGAATTGGCCCGCTCGTGCCGCACCACCGTCAGCACCGTGCTGCAGGCGGCCTGGGCGCAGCTGCTGATGTGGCTGACCGGCCAGCACGATGTGGTCTTCGGCACAGCGGTTTCGGGCCGGCCCACCGATTTGGCCGGTTCGGAGTCCATGGTGGGCCTGCTGATCAACACCGTGCCGGTGCGGGCGACGATCGGCGCCGAAACCACCATCGCCGACCTACTTGACCAGCTACAACAGGCCTACACCAGGACCCTGGACCACCAGCACCTGGCGCTGAACGAAATTCATCGTGTAACGGGACACGATCAAATTTTCGACACAATGTTCGTGTACGAGAACTATCCCATCGATACCGCCGCGCTATCGGCCGTGGACGAGTTAACTATTAGGGGATTCACGAATCGGGAATACAACCATTACCCGCTTTCGGTTCAAGCCGTGCCGGGCCACGAAATTGGCCTCCGCGTCGAGTTCGATACCGACGTGTTCGGCGAGGCGAGGATCGAGAAGCTGGTCGAGCGTTTCAAGCGGGTGCTGGAAGCCATGACCGTGGACTTGGAGGAGCAGTCATGACCGTCGGTGCGGGACGGCGATTGTTGTCGATTGATCTACTGGATGGCGGCGAGCACGACCGACTCGACGAGTGGGGCAACCGGGCGATATTGACCAAGCCGGTCAAGGCGCCCACGTCCATTCCCGAAATGTTCGCGGCCCAGGTGGCGCGCGCCCCCCAGGCGACGGCGCTGAGTTTCGAGGGTCGCTCGATGACGTACCTGGAGCTCGACGAGGCCGCCAACCGGCTGGCGCACCTACTGGCCGAGCAGGGCGCCGCCCCGGGCGAGTGCGTGGCGCTGCTGTTCTCCCGCTCGGCCGAAGCCATCATCTCGATCCTCGCGGTCTTGAAGACCGGGGCGGCCTACCTGCCGATCGACCCCGCCCTGCCCGCCGCCCGCATGGAGTTCATGCTCGGCGACGCCACCCCGATCGCCGCGGTCACCACCGCCAGCCTGCGCACCCGGCTGGACGGCTTCGACCTGCCCGTCATCGACGTCGACGAGGCCGCCGCCGACGGCCAGCCCAGCAGCGCGCTGCCCGGACCGGCGCCCGACGACATCGCCTACATGATCTACACCTCGGGGACCACCGGCGTCCCCAAGGGTGTCGCGGTCACGCACCGCAACGTGACCGAATTCCTGAAGACCCTGCACGCCAAGCTGCCGTCCGGCGCGGGCCAGGTGTGGTCGCAGTGGCACTCCCTGGTGTTCGACGTCTCCGTGTGGGAGATCTGGGGCGCGCTGCTGCACGGCGGGCGCCTGGTCGTGGTCCCCGAATCGGTCGCGGGCTCGCCCGACGACCTGCACGACCTACTTGTCGCCGAGAAGGTCAACGTGCTGAGCCAGACCCCGTCCGCGGTCGGGATGCTCTCGCCCGAGGGCCTCGAGTCCACGGCGCTGGTGGTGGCCGGCGAGGCCTGCCCCGCCGAGGTCGTCGACCGGTGGGCGCCCGGACGCGTGATGATCAACGCCTACGGCCCGACCGAGGCCACCGTCTACGCCGCGATGAGCGCGCCGCTGACGGGCGACTCGGGCGCACCGCCGATCGGCTCGCCGGTGCCCGGCGCGGCGCTGTTCGTCTTGGACAAGTGGTTGCGGCCCGCGCCCGAGGGCGTGGTCGGTGAGCTGTACGTGGCCGGCCGCGGCGTGGCCACCGGGTACGCGCGACGGTCCGGCCTGACGGCGTCGCGGTTCGTGGCCTGCCCCTTCGGCGGCCCGGGCGCGCGGATGTACCGCACCGGGGACCTGGTGCGCTGGGGCACCGACGGTCAGCTGCAGTACCTGGGCCGCGCCGACGAGCAGGTCAAGATCCGCGGCTACCGCATCGAACTCGGCGAAATCCAGGCGGCCCTCGCCGGGCTCGACGGCGTGGACCAGGCCGCGGTCATCGCCCGCGAGGACCGCCCCGGCGACAAGCGCCTCGTCGGCTACATCACCGGCACCGCCGACCCGGCGGAGCTGCGCACCCAGCTCGGCAAGCGGTTGCCCGCCTACATGGTCCCCGCCGCCGTGGTGGTGCTCGACGCGCTGCCGCTGACGGTCAACGGCAAGCTCGACAAGCGCGCCCTGCCCGCGCCGGAGTACCACAAGCGCGCCGGTGAGTACCGCGCCCCGTCCAACCACACCGAGGAGATCCTGGCCGGCATCTACGCCCAGGTGCTGGGTGTGGAGCGCGTCGGCGTCGACGACTCGTTCTTCGACCTGGGCGGCGACAGCATCCTGTCCATGCAGGTCGTGGCCCGCGCCCGCGCCGCCGGCGTGGTGTGCCGCCCCCGCGACGTGTTCGTCGAGCAGACCGTGGCCCGGCTGGCCCGCGTGGCCACCGACCGCGACGACGAGGAGGACGTGGTCGACGAGGGGATCGGCCCGGTGGTGGCCACCCCGATCATGCGCTGGCTGCAGACCGTTGACGGCCCGATCGACGACTTCAACCAGACCATGGTGCTGGCGGCCCCCGCGGGCGTCACCGCCGACGAGGTCGTCGTCGTGCTGCAGGCCCTGCTGGACCGCCACCCGATGCTGCGGCTGCGCGTCGAAGACGACGGCGAGGGCGGCTGGAAGTTGCACGCGCCCGACCCGGGCACGGTGCAGGCCGGCGACTGCCTGCAGACCGTCGACACCCTGACCGACGCCACGCTCGTCGAGGCGCGGTCGCGGCTGAACCCGGGTGCCGGCGCGATGGTGAGTGCCGTATGGGCAAGCGAGACAAGCCAATTGGCGTTGATCATCCACCACGTGGCCGTCGACGGTGTGTCGTGGCGGACCCTGATCGAGGACCTCAACATCGCCTGGGCGCAGCACCACAGCGGTCAGCCGGTGGCCCTGCCGGTCGGCGGGACCTCGTTCGCCCGGTGGTCGTCGCTGCTGGCCGAGCACGCGCAGAGCCCGGCGGTCGTCGAGCAGGCCGACGCCTGGCGCGAGGTGGTGTCCACCCCGGCCCTGCTGCCGGCGGTGCGACCCGAGGAGGACACCTACCAGACGGCCGAGCAGCTGTCGGTGTCGCTGGACGTCGAGACCACCCGGCTGCTGCTGGGTGAGGTGCCCGCGGCGTTCCACGCCGGGGTGCAAGACATTTTGCTGATCGCGTTCGGGATGGCCTGGACGGAATTCCTGGGTTCCAAGGCCGCTGGCGCGCCGATCGGCATCGACGTCGAGGGTCACGGGCGCCAGGAAGAGCTGGGACCCCACGTCGACCTGTCGCGCACCGTGGGGTGGTTCACCACCAAGTACCCGGTGGCCCTGACCATCGACGGGCTGGACTGGGCCAGCGTGGTGGGCGGTGACGACGCGCTGGGCGCCGCCGTCAAGGCCACCAAGGAGCAGCTGCGCGCCCTGCCCGACGGGCTGACCTACGGCCTGCTGCGCTACCTGAACCCCGACGTCGATCTGGGTGGGTCCGACCCGGTGATCGGCTTCAACTACCTGGGTCGGCTCGGCGCGGCCGCCGACCTGCCCGGCGAGTTGTGGCGGTTGAGCCCCGACAGCCTGTCGCTGAGCGGCGCGGCCGCCGCGGTGGCGATGCCGCTCATGCACACCGTCGACCTCAACGCCGGCACCATGGACACCGAAGAGGGTCCGCACCTGCACGCCAACTGGACGTGGGCGGCCTCGGCGATGGACCGCGAGCAGATCAGCCGGCTCAGCCGGCTGTGGTTCGAGGCCCTGGCCGGCATCTGCGCCCACGTGCAAGCCGGCGGCGGCGGGCTGACCCCGTCCGACATCGCGCCGGCGCGCCTGAACCAGCGGCAGATCGACGAGCTGAGCAAGCAGCACCAGGTCGCCGACATCCTGCCGCTGACCCCGCTGCAGCAGGGCCTGCTCTTCCACGCCAGCTTCGCCCAAGACCCGGGCGACGACGTCTACGCGGTGCAGCTGGGCATCACCGTGACCGGCGCCCTGGACTCGCACCGGCTGCACGAGGCGGTGCACACCGTGGTGAACCGCCACCCCAACCTGGCGGCCCGGTTCTGCCCGCAATTCGGCGAACCCGTCCAGGTGATCCCGGCCGACCCGGTCATGGCGTGGCGCTACATCCAGCTCGGCCCCGAAGACCCCGACCCCGAACAGCGGGTCGAGGAGCTGTGTGCCGCCGAGCGCGCCGCGGTGAGCGACCTGGCCAACCGGCCGGCGTTCCGGGCCGCGCTGATCCGCACCGCGGATAACCGGTACCGGTTCGTGCTCACCAACCACCACATCGTGATGGACGGCTGGTCGCTGCCCATCCTGCTGCGCGAGATCCTGGCCAACTACTACGGCGACCAGCTGCCCGCGCCCGCGACCTACCGCAGCTACCTGACCTGGCTGGCCGGCCAGGACCGCGCCGCCGCGCAGGCGGCGTGGCGCGAGGTGCTCGACGGGTTCGAGGCCCCCACCCTGGTGGGCCCGGCGGGCCGGATGCGGCTCGGCCGGCGGGCCGTGGAGTCCTACCGGCTCTCCGCGGAAACCACGCGCGCCCTGGGCGAGCTGGCCCGCTCGTGCCACACGACCGTCAACACCGTGCTGCAGGCCGGGTGGGCGCAGCTGCTGATGCGGCTCACCGGCCACCACGACGTGGCGTTCGGCACCGCCGTCTCCGGTCGGCCCGCCGACCTGGCCGGCGCCGAATCGATGGTGGGCCTGCTGATCAACACCGTCCCGGTGCGCGCCAACATCGACGCGGAGACCACCGTCGCCGACGTGCTGGACCAGCTGCAGCAGCACCACAACGACACCCTCGAACACGAGCATCTGGCGCTGAGCGAGATCCACCGCGTGACCGGCCACGACGCTCTGTTCGACACCCTGTTCCTGTACGAGAACTACCCGATCGACACCAGCGTCCCGTTGGGCTTCCACGAGTTGGCCATCACCGATGTCACCAACCGCGAGTACAACCACTACCCGCTGTCGGTGATGGCGCTGCCGGGCCGCGAACTGGGCCTGCGCGTCGAATACGACACCGACGTGTTCGACGCCGCCGGCATCGAGAAGATGACCGAGCGGTTCCAGCGCGTGCTCTCCGAGATGACCGTCGACCCTACCCGACGGCTGATGGCGCTCGACGTCGTCGACGAGGCCGAGCACGAGCTGCTCGACTCCTGGGGCAACCGGTCGGTGCTGAGCCAGCCGGCGACCGGCACGTCGATCCCGGGGTTGTTCGCCGCGCAGGTGGCCCGCACCCCCGACGCGGCGGCGCTCAGTTTCGACGGACGCTCGATGACCTATCGGGAACTCGACGAGGCCGCAAACCGGTTGGCGCACTTGCTGATCGAGGAGGGCGCGGGCCCGGGCGAGCGGGTCGCGCTGCTGTTCTCCCGCTCGGCCGACGCGATCGTCTCGATCCTCGCCGTCCTCAAGACGGGCGCGGCGTATCTGCCGATCGACCCGGCGCTGCCGACCGCCCGGATCGAGTTCCTGCTCGGCGACGCCGAGCCGGTCGCCGTGGTCACCACGACGGGCCTGCGGTCGCGGCTGGAGGGCTGCCGCCCGACGGTCATCGACGTCGACGACCCGGCGCTGGACGCCCAGCCCAGCGACCCGCTGCCGATCCCGTCGTCGGACAACATCGCCTACCTCATCTACACGTCGGGCACCACCGGCGTCCCCAAGGGCGTGGCCGTCACCCACGACAACGTGACCCAGCTGGTGGAGTCCCTGCACGCCGACCTGCCGGAGGCGGGGGTGTGGGCGCAGTGGCACTCCCTGGTCTTCGACGTGTCGGTGCACGAGATCTGGGGCGCGCTGCTGCACGGTGGCCGCCTGGTCGTGGTGCCCGAATCGGTCGCGGCCTCCCCGGATGAGCTGCACGCGCTGCTGGTCTCCGAAGGCGTCACCGTGCTGAGCCAGACCCCGTCGGCGGTGGGCATGCTCTCGCCGGAGGGACTGGACTCGACGGCGCTGGTGGTGGCCGGCGAGGCCTGCCCGGTCGAGGTCGTCGACCGGTGGGCGCCGGGGCGCGTGATGATCAACGCGTACGGCCCGACCGAGGCCACCGTCTACGCGGCGATGAGCGCGCCGCTGCAGGCCGGGGCAGCGTCGGCGCCGATCGGTTCACCGGTGCCGCGGGCCGCGTTGTTCGTGCTCGACCGGTGGCTGCGCCCGGCGCCCGAGGGTGTCGTGGGCGAGCTGTACATCGCCGGCCACGGTGTGGCGACGGGATATTCGCGACGGTCCGGTCTGACGGCGTCGCGGTTCGTCGCCTGCCCGTTCGGCGGCCCGGGCGCGCGGATGTACCGCACCGGCGACCTGGTCCGGTGGAGCCACGACGGTCAGCTCGAGTACCTCGGCCGCGCCGACGAGCAGGTCAAGATCCGCGGCTACCGCATCGAACTCGGCGAAGTGCAGGCGGCGCTGGCCGGGCTGGACGGGGTCGAGCAGGCGGCGGTGATCGCCCGCGAGGACCGTCCCGGCGACAAGCGGCTGGTCGGTTACATCACCGGCACCGCCGACCCGGTCGGCATCCGCATCCAGCTGGCCGACCGGCTGCCGGCCTACATGGTGCCGGCCGCGGTGGTGGTGCTCGACGCGCTGCCGCTGACGGTCAACGGCAAGCTCGACAAGCGCGCCCTGCCCGCGCCGGAGTACCAGAAGCGCGGCGGCGAATACGTCGCCCCGTCCAACCCGACCGAGGAGACCATCGCCGGCATCTTCGCCCGGGTCCTCGGGATGGAGCGGGTCTCGGTCGACGACTCCTTCTTCGAGCTCGGCGGCGACTCGCTGTCGGCGATGCGGGTGATCGCCGAGATCAACACCGCCCTGGACGGCGCCCTGTCGGTGCGCACCCTGTTCGACTCGCAGTCCATCCGGGCTCTGAGTCAGCGGATCGCCAGCGGCGCCGACACCGAGAACGCCGCGGGGCCCGGCTTCGCGGCGGTGCACGGCGCCGACGCCACCGAGGTGTACGCCCGCGACCTCACGCTGGACAAGTTCATCGACGCGACGACGCTGGCGACCGTGCCGTCGCTGCGCGCTCCCAGCTCCGAGGTCCGGACGGTCCTGCTGACCGGCGCGACCGGATTCCTGGGTCGCTACCTGGTGCTGGAATGGCTCGAGCAGCTGGAACAGGTCGAGGGCAAGCTGATCTGCCTGGTGCGGGCCCGCTCCGACGAGGACGCCTGGCGCCGGCTGGAGAAGACCTTCGACAGCGGCGACCCCGAGCTGCTGCGGCACTTCCGGGAACTGGCCGAAGACCACCTGCAGGTGGTCGCCGGCGACAAGGGCCAGGCCAACCTGGGCCTGGACGACCAGACCTGGCGGCAGCTGGCCGACACCGTCGACCTCATCGTGGACTCCGCGGCCGTCGTCAACGGGGTGCTGCCCTACAACGAGCTGTTCACACCCAACGTCGGCGGCACCGCCGAGCTGATCCGCTTGGCGCTCACCACGAAGATGAAGCCGTACGCCTACGTGTCGACGTCGGACGTGGGGCGCCAGATCGAGCCGTCGGCGTTCACCGAGGACGCCGACATCCGGGTCATCAGCGCCACCCGCGTCGTCGACGGCAGCTACGCCAACGGCTACGGCAACAGCAAGTGGGCGGGCGAGGTCCTGCTGCGCGAGGCCCACGACCTGTGCGGCCTGCCGGTCTCGGTGTTCCGCTCCGACATGATCCTGGCCGACACCAGCTACGCGGGCCAGCTCAACGTGGCGGACATCTTCACCCGGATGATCCTGAGCGTCGTGGCCACCGGCTGCGCGCCCAAGTCGTTCTATCAGCTCGACGCCGAGGGCAACCGGCAGAGCGCGCACTTCGACGGCCTGCCCGTCGAGTTCGTCGCCGAGGCGATCGCCAAGCTGGGCGCCCAGGTGATGGAGGGGTTCGAGACCTATCACGTGATGAACCCGCACGACGACGGCATCGGGCTCGACGAATACGTCGACTGGCTGATCGAGGCCGGCTACCCGATCGAGCGCGTCGGCGACTTCGGGGAGTGGCTGCAGCGCTTCGAGACCGGCCTGCGCGGCCTGCCGGAACGGCAGCGCCAGAACTCGGTCCTGCAGATGCTCCTGTTGCTGCTGCGCGATCCGAAGAACCTGCAGCCCGCCGAGCCGGCCCGCGGCGCGTTCGCGCCGACCGACCGGTTCCGCGCCGCCGTGCAGGAAGCGAAAGTCGGTCCGGACAACGACATCCCGCACGTCAGCGCGCCGGTGATCGTCAAGTACGTCACCGACCTGCAACTGCTCGGCCTGCTCTAACCGATCGCGGAACTTCAGCGCGGCGTGGCCCCTACGGACCGCGCCGCGCTGCTGCATGGGCAATTCCCGTTTGTGATTGAGTGACGCCCGACCAGCGCCCGCCGCCAATCACGCGGCAATAACGGTCACCTCCGCGAAAGGCGTCGGCGAAACCGTCAAACCCCCTGATCCAATCAATACTGTATGTAGCTACACTATCCACGATCAGTACCTCAGGTATCTGAAGTACGGGATTAGCAGGTGCAGTCTACGGTTTTGGGTAATTCACAGGACATTAAGTTTGGATAACCCTGGACTACCGGGGTTCGCGTCTACTAGCCTTCCCAACTGTTGCACTCGTGTTGAAGACGAGATTTCCGGAGTCGGTGAGCGTCGGCCGTTCGATAGCGACACCCGCCAGCCTGGTCGTCTCGGTCAACGACGAACTGCGACGCCGGGGCTACATCGAACGGAAGCGGACCGGGCTTCTGCGCGAGCGGTATCAGACAACCGGGGGGTTGAAAGGAAGACCCTGTGGTTGGGGCGTGGGATGCAGCTTGATCGTCAAGCACTTCCGCTGACGCGCGGACAGCTGGACATCTGGCTGGCGCGCGAGACAGGTCACTCCAACACCGAGTGGCAGCTCGGTCTGTTCGTACGGATCGACGGCGTGGTCCAGCGCGATGCCCTGCAGTGGGCGATCCGGCAGGCGGTGCGGGAGGCCGAGCCGGCCAGGGCGGCCTTCTTCGAGGTGGACGGCCAGGTCTTCCAGCGGGCGATCGATTACCCCGACGTCGAGCTGGCCTTTGACGACCTGACCGACGCGCCCGATCCCGTGCGGGAAGCGCGCCGGCGGGCGCTGGCGATCCAGCGCACGCCCATGCCGCTCACCGGGCCGCTGTTCCGGTTCGTCCTATTTGCGACCCGGCGCGACGAGTTCTTCTTGTTCGCCTGCTGCCACCACATCGTCATCGATGGGACCGGCGTCGCGCTGGTCGGTCACCGCATCGCCTCGATCTACTCCGCGATCGTGTCCGCCGGACCCATTCCCACGGCCGTCTTCGGCTCCTTGCAGGAGCTGATCGACTGCGAATCGCAGTACGAGCGCTCCGGTGATTACCGCGACGACGAGGCGTATTGGACGGCGAACCTGCCCCCCGCCGGCCAGGGCCACCATCGGCCGCCCGACGGCGCCACGGAGCGCGACCCGTGGCCGTCCGCCCCGACGGCCCTGGACCCCGCGGTGCTGCGCCGCGTCAATCGGTTCTGCGAGGTGTGGGCGGTGTCCCAGACGTCGGTCATCACTGCGGCCTGCGCGCTGCTGGTGCGCGGGTGGTCCGCCGACGGCTCGGACGTGGTGCTCGATTTCCCGGTCAGCCGGCGCGTGCGCCCGGAACAGAAGACGCTGCCCGGGATGGTCGCCGGCGTGGTGCCGCTGGTGTTGAGCGCCTCGCCGCAGTCCACCGTCGCCGCCTTCTGCAAACACGTCGAGACGCGAATCGACGAAGCGATCCAGCACCAGCGCTTTCCGGTGCACGCGCTGGAGCGCAAGGTCCGCGGCCTGACGCAACCGCCCGAACGGGTCAGCGTCAACTTCATCCCGTCGGCGTTCACGCTGCCCTTCGGCGGCGTCATGGCCTCGGCGTCGTACACGAACTCCGGTCAGGCGGACGGCTTCGGGTTGATCTTCTCCGGCGACGGCGACGACCTCTTCCTCAGCACGGCGGGCGCGTGGGAACCGTGGGCCCACCTCGACGCCGCCGGCCTGGCGGACCGACTCGAACAGCTCTTGGTCGCGATGACGGCCGATCCGACCCGGCGGCTGCTGTCCCTCGACGCCGTCGACGCCGACGAGCGCGCCCGGCTCGACGAATGGGGCAACGCGTCCGCGTTGCGCCGGCCGGCGGCGCCCGTGACCGTGGTCGAGCTGTTCGCCGCGCAGGCGGCGCGCACGCCGGATGCGGTGGCGCTGACGTTCGAAGACCGGTCGATGACCTACCGCGAGCTCGATGAGGCCGCCAACCGGTTGGCGCACGTGCTGGTCGATCGCGGCGCCGGCCCGGGTGCGTTTGTGGCGCTGCTGTTTTCGCGGTCGGCCGAGGCGATCGTGGCGATCCTGGCGGTGCTCAAGTCCGGGGCGGCGTATCTGCCGATCGATCCCGCCCTGCCGGCGGCCCGGGTGGAGTTCATGGTTACCGATGCCGCGCCGGTGGCCGCGGTCACCACCGCGGAGCTGGCCGGCAGGTTCGACGGCTTCGACCTGACCGTCGTCGACGTGGCCGACCCGGCCGTGGCGGGCGCGCCGTGCACCGCTTTGCGGGCGCCGGATCCGACGAATGTGGCCCATTTGATCTACACCTCGGGCACCACCGGTGTGCCCAAAGGCGTTGCGGTGACTCAGCACAACGTCGCGCAGTTGTTCGACGACCTGCGGCTCGGCATCGCGTTGTCGGCCGAGCAGGTGTGGACCCAATTCCACTCCTATGCGTTCGACTTCTCGGTGTGGGAGATCTGGGGCGCGCTGCTGCATGGCGGGCGCCTGGTCGTCGTGCCGGGCGCCGTGGCCCGCTCACCCGAGGAGTTCCACGCCCTGCTGGTGCGCGAGGGCGTCACGGTGCTGACCCAGACCCCCTCGGCGGTGGGGCTGCTGCCCACCGACGGGCTGGACTCCACGGCGTTGGTGATCGGCGCCGAGCCCTGCCCGCCGGAGCTGGTGGACCGCTGGGCGCCGGGTCGGGTGGTGGTCAACGTGTACGGCCCGACCGAGACCACGATGTGGGCGTGCAAGAGCGCCCCGTTGCAGGCGGGTTCGGGATTCCCGCCGATCGGCTCCCCGGTGACGCGTGCGGCGTTCTTCGTGCTCGACGAGTGGTTGCGCCCGGTGCCCGCCGGGGTGGTCGGGGAGCTGTACCTGGCCGGCGAAGGTGTCGGCGTCGGCTATTGGCGGCGCCCCGGGCTGACCGCGTCGCGATTCCTGGCCTGCCCGTTCGGCGAACCCGGCACCCGCATGTACCGCACCGGCGACCTGGTGCGCTGGGGCCGCTCCGGATCCGGGGAGGGGCAGCTGCAGTATCTGGGCCGCGCCGATGAACAGGTTAAGGTGCGTGGGTATCGCATCGAATTGGGCGAGATCCGCGCCGCGCTGCTCGAGGTGGAGGGCGTTGAACACGCGGCGGTGCTCGTCCGTGAAGATCGTGCCGGCGAGAAGCGTCTCGTCGGCTATGTGACAGGAGCCGCTGACCCGACCGATATTCGGGCCCGGTTGGGTCGGCGGCTCCCCACGTACATGGTCCCGTCGGCGGTCGTGGCGCTCGACGCGCTGCCGATGACGGTCAACGGCAAGCTCGACACCCGCGCCCTGCCCGCCCCGGACTACCAGGGCGGCAACGGATATCGCGCCCCGGAAAGCGCCATCGAGGAAATCCTGGCCGGCATCTTCGCCCGGGTCCTCGGCGTCGAACGCGTCGGGATCGACGACTCCTTCTTCCACCTCGGCGGCGACTCGCTGTCCGCGATGCGGCTGGTCTCCGCGGTCAACACCGGCCTCGACGCCCACCTCGGGGTGCGGACCTTGTTCGAGTCGCCCACGGTCGCCGAGCTGGCGCCGCGGGTGTGCGGCGGGGGAAGCACGCTCGCGCGGGTCGTCGCGGCCGAGCGGCCGGCCGTGGTGCCGCTGTCGTTCGCGCAATCCCGCCTGTGGTTCCTCGACCAGCTGCACGGTCCGTCGCCGGTGCACAACATGGCCGTCGCCCTGCGGCTGCGCGGGCCGCTGGACCCCGACGCCATGGGCACCGCGCTGGGCGACGTGGTGGCCCGCCATGAAAGCTTGCGCACGGTGTTCGTCGCGTCCGAGGGGACGCCCCGGCAGGTGGTGGTCCCGGTCGAGCGCGCCCGGGTCGGCTGGCAGGTCATCGACGCCGGCGGATGGCCGGTCAGCCGGCTGAGCCAGGCCATCGAGACCGAGGCGTGCCACCGATTCGACCTTTCCAACGAAATCCCTTTGCGGGCAAAGTTTTTCCGGCTCGCCGAGGACGACCACGTGTTGGTGGCGGTGGCCCACCACATCGCCGCGGACGGATGGTCGCTGACCCCGCTGGTGCGCGACCTCGGCGCGGCCTACGTGCGCAGGTCCCGCGGGCAGGCCCCGGATTGGGCGCCGCTGCCGGTGCAATACGTCGACTACACGCTATGGCAACGCGCCCAGTTCGGTGACCTCGACGATCCGGGCAGCCCCATCGCCGCGCAGCTGAGGTACTGGCAGGAAGCGCTGGCCGGGATGCCCGAACGCCTCGAACTGCCGACCGATCGCCCCTACCCGCCGGTCGCCGACCACCGCGGCGCGCGCATCGACGTCGAGTGGCCGGCCGAACTGCAGCAGCGAGTCGCGCAGGTGGCGCGGGCCCACAACGCGACCACCTTCATGGTCGTGCAGGCGGCCCTGGCCGTGCTGCTGTCAAAGGTCAGCGCGAGTTCCGATGTGGCGGTGGGCTTCCCGATCGCCGGCCGCGGCGATCCGGCGCTCGACGATGTCGTCGGCTTTTTCGTCAACACCCTGGTTTTGCGGGTCGACCTGAGCGGCGACCCCAGCGTCGCCGAGCTGGTGGCCCGGGTGCGCCAGCGCAGCCTGGCGGCCTACGAACACCAGGACGTACCCTTCGAAGTCCTGGTGGACCGGTTCCATCCCACCCGCGACCTGGCGCATCATCCGCTCGTCCAGGTGGTGTTGGCCTGGCAGAACCTGCCCTGGCAGCACGACGGCCCCGCCGCCGGGCTGGAGCTGGGCGACGTTCGGGTCACCCCGCTGCCGGTCGACACCCAGGTCGCCCGCATGGACCTGGTGTTCTCCCTGGCCGAACGGTGGGACGAGGAGGGCGGGCCCGCCGGCATCGGCGGCATGGTGGAGTTCCGCACCGACGTGTTCGACGCGGACAGCATCGAGACGCTGATCGAGCGGCTGCGCCGGGTGCTCGCGGCCATGACCGCCGACCCCGACCGCCGGCTGTCGGCGATCGATCTGCTCGACGCCGCCGAGCGTGAACGGCTCGACGACATCGGCAACCGCGCGGTGTTGACCATGCCGTCCATGGCCGCCCTGGTGTCGATCCCGGCGTTGTTCGCCGCGCAGGTGGCCCGCGCCCCGGGGGCGGTGGCGATCACCTGCGGCGACCGGTCGTTCACCTACCGCCACCTGTACGAGGCCACAAATCGGTTGGCGCACTTGCTCGTTGAGCGGGGCGCGGGCCCGGGCCAGCGGGTCGCGGTCGCGGTGCCGCGGTCGGCCGAGGCGATCGTGGCGATCCTGGCGGTGCTCAAGACGGGCGCCGCGTATGTGCCGATCGACCCGAGCGTGCCGGCGGCGCGGGTGCAGTTCGTGCTCGGTGACGCCGCGCCGATCGCGGCGGTGACCACCGCCGAGGTGCGGCCGCAGTTGGGTGGCTTCGCCGGGCAGATCATCGACATCGACGACCCCGCCGTCGCCCGCCAGCCCGCCACGGGCCTGCCGGTGCCGTCGGCGGACAGCATCGCCTACATCATCTACACCTCGGGCACGACGGGAACGCCCAAGGGCGTGGCGGTGACCCACAGCAACGTCACCCAGCTGCTGGAGTCCATCGACGCTCAACTCGACGTCGGGCAGGTCTGGACCCAGTGCCATTCCCTGGCTTTCGACTTCTCGGTGTGGGAGGTCTTCGGCGCTCTCCTGCACGGAGGTCGCCTGGTCGTCGTGCCCGACGACGTCGTGCGATCACCAGATGACTTGCGCGCCTTGCTGGTTCGCGAGCAGGTCAGCGTGCTCAGCCAGACGCCGTCGGCGTTCTATGCGCTGCAGAGTGCCGACGCGTTGGCCCCGGAGCTGGGTGAGCAGCTGAAGTTGCAGACGGTGGTGTTCGGTGGGGAGGCGTTGGAGCCGCGCCGGCTGTCGACGTGGCTGCATCACCATCCCGGCCTGCCGCGGATGATCAACATGTACGGCATCACCGAGACCACGGTGCACGCGTCGTTCCGCGAGATCCTTCGCGGCGACGTCGACAACAACGTGAGCCCGATCGGGGTGCCGCTGGGCAACCTCGCCTTCTTCGTGCTCGATGGGTGGCTGCGCCCGGTGCCGGTCGGGGTGGTCGGCGAGTTGTACGTCGCCGGTGGGGGATTGGCCACCGGCTACGTGGGCCGCCCGGGGCTGTCGGCCACCCGATTCGTGGCCTGCCCCTTCGGTGCGCCCGGCGCGCGGATGTATCGCACCGGTGACCTCGTCCGGTGGAGCGCCGACGGGCAGCTGCAGTACATCGGCCGTGCCGACGAGCAGGTCAAGATCCGCGGCTACCGCATCGAGTTGGGCGAGATCCGTGCCGCGCTGGCCGACGTCGAGGGCGTCGAGCACGCGGCGGTGCTCGTTCGTGAGGATCGTGCCGGCGACAAGCGTCTGGTCGGCTATGTGACCGGAGCCGCCGACCCTTCCGAGATTCGGGCCCGGTTGGGTCGGCGGCTCCCCACCTACATGGTGCCGGCGGCGGTGGTGGTGCTCGACGCGCTGCCGCTGACGGTCAACGGCAAGCTCGACACCCGCGCCCTGCCCGCCCCGGAATACTCCGACGTCGACCGCTACCGGGCGCCGGCGAGTGCCATCGAGGAGATCCTGGCCGGCATCTACGCCCAGGTGCTGGGTGTGGAGCGCGTCGGTGTGGACGACTCCTTCTTCGACCTCGGCGGGGACTCGCTGTCGGCGATGCGCCTGATCGCGGCCGTGAATGCCGCTCTGGATGCCGGGGTTTCGGTGCGCGCGTTGTTCGAGGCGCCCACGGTGGCCCAATTGGCTCCGCGCCTCGACGAGGGTGCGGAGCGGCTCTCGCGGGTGGCGGCGGCCGACCGGCCGGCGGTGGTGCCGTTGTCGTTCGCGCAGTCCCGGCTGTGGTTCATCGATCAGCTGCAGGGGCCCTCGCCGATGTACAACATGGCAGCAGCGTTGCGGCTGCGCGGGCCGCTGCAGGTGGAGGCGCTGCGGGCCGCGCTCGTCGACGTGGTGGGCCGCCACGAGAGTTTGCGCACGGTGTTCGCCGTGTCCGACGGGACGCCACAACAGGTGGTGCTGCCCGCCGAGGGGGTCGATATCGGGTGGGAAGTAATAGATGCCGCCGGCTGGTCGCCGGCACGGATGAAGGAGGGCGTTGATGCCGCAGCCGATTATGCATTTGATCTGTCAGCCGAAATACCCTTGCAGGCCAAGCTTTTCCGTGCCTCCGACGACGAGCATGTGCTGGTGGCGGTGGTCCATCATATTGCTGCGGATGGTTGGTCGCTGAATCCTCTGGTGCACGACCTGGGGGTCGCCTATGCCGGCCGCTGCGCCGGACGGGCCCCACAATGGTCTCCGCTCGCGGTGCAGTACGTGGATTACACCCTCTGGCAGCGCGCCCGATTCGGAGACCTCGACGACCCGGAGAGCCCGATCGTCGAGCAACTCGCGTATTGGGAGCGCACGCTGGCGGGCCTGCCCGAAAGGGTCGAGCTGCCGACGGATCGACCGTACCCGGCGGTGGCCGACTACCGCGGCGCCAACGTGGACATCGACTGGCCGGCCGAGTTGCAGCAACACATCCGCGCCGTGGCGCGGGCGCACAACGCCACCAGTTTCATGGTGGTGCAGGCCGCCCTGGCGGTGCTGCTCAGCAAGATCGCCGCGACTTCCGATGTGGCCGTGGGCTTTCCGGTCGCCGGGCGGCGCGATCCCGCCCTGGACGAACTGGTGGGCTTCTTCGTCAACACGTTGGTGCTGCGGGTCGACCTGGCCGGCGATCCCAGCGTTGCCGACGTGTTGGCCCGGGTCCGCCGGAGCAGCCTGGCGGCCTACGAAAATCAGGACGTGCCGTTCGAGTTCCTGGTGGAGCGACTCAACCCCACCCGTTCCCTGGCGCATCATCCGCTGACGCAGGTGATGTTGGCCTGGCAGGGCAACGATCCCGCCGAGCTGAGCCTGGGTGAACTGCAGATCACCGCGTTTCCGGTGCAGACCCGCACCGCGCGTACCGATTTGACGTTCTCCTTGTTCGAACGCCGCAGCGGCGACGGCCGGCCCGCGGGAATCGGCGGCACCGTCGAGTTCCGCACCGACCTGTTCGACGCGGACACCATCCGTGTGCTCACCGAACGGTTGCGGCGGGTGCTGGTCGCCATGGCCGCCGACCCCGGTCGCAGACTCTCGTCGATCGACGTGCTCGACGACGACGAGCACGCCCGCCTTGACCAGTGCGCCAATCGTTCGGCATTGCGCCGGCCGAGCGCGGGGGCGTCGGTCCCGGCGCTGTTCGGCGCGTGGGTGCAGCGCGCGCCGCACGCGGTGGCGATCAGATGCGCTGGGCGATCGTGGACCTACGAGCAAGTGGAGTCGGACGCGAATCGGCTGGCGCACCTGCTGGTTGACCGCGGTGTCGGCCGCGGCCAGCGCGTGGGCCTGCTGCTCGAGCGCTCGGCCGAGGCCGTGATCGCGATTCTGGGGGTGCTGAAAACGGGGGCGGCCTATGTGCCGATGGACCCGGCGGTGCCGGCGGCGCGGATCGGCTTCATGGTCGCCGACGCCGGCATGCGGGCCGTGGTGACCAGCGCCGAGTTGCGTTCGCGGCTAGGAGAATTCGGCGGGGCGATCGTCGAGGTCGACGACCCGGCCCTGGCGGCACATCCGGCGACGCCGGTGGCGGCGGGGTCGGCGGCCGACGACGTCGCACACGTCATCTACACATCGGGCACCACGGGTACGCCCAAGGGGGTGGCGGTCACCCACGCGAACGTGACGCAGCTGTTCGGTGCGCTGGACGCCGGGGTGAAACTGGGGCCCGATCAGGTGTGGAGCCAGTGCCATTCGCTGGCATTCGATTTCTCGGTGTGGGAGATCTGGGGTGCGCTGCTGCACGGCGGGCGACTGGTGGTGGTGCCCGATACGGAGGCCCGGTCGCCGGAAGAGTTGCGCGCCAAACTCATTGGCGAGCGTGTCACCGTGTTGACCCAGACGCCGTCGGCGCTGGGGATGCTGTCGCCGCGGGGCTTGGAGACGGTCACGGTGGTGGTGGGCGCCGAACCGTGTCCGGGTGAGCTGGTGGATCGGTGGGCGCCCGGCCGGGTGATGGTCAACGTGTACGGCCCGACGGAGACCACCATGTGGGTGTCGCACAGCCCACCTCTGACAGCGGGGCGGGCGCGGTCCGGGCCACCGGCAATCGGGTCGCCGGTGGCCGGAGCCGCGCTCTTCGTGCTGGACGGGTGCCTGCGCCCGGTGCCCGCCGGGGTGGTGGGGGAGTTGTACGTCGCCGGTGCCGGGGTGGGCGTGGGCTATCTGGGGCGGGCGGGGCTGACGGCGTCGCGATTTGTGGCGTGCCCGTTCGGTGGGGCCGGCGCACGGATGTATCGCACCGGCGACCTCGCCCGATGGGACCGCGACGGACAGTTGCACTATGTCGGCCGCGCCGACGAGCAGGTCAAGATTCGCGGCTATCGCATCGAGTTGGGCGAAATCCGCTCCGCCCTGGCTGAATTGGAGGGTATCGAGCAAGCCGCGGTGCTCGCCCGCGAAGATCGTGCCGGCGAGAGGCGTCTCGTCGGCTATGTGACCGGAGCCGCTGACTCCGCCGACATTCGGGCCCGGTTGGGTCAGCGGCTCCCCACCTACATGGTGCCGGCGGCGGTGGTGGTGCTCGACGCGATGCCGTTGACGGTCAACGGCAAGCTCGACACCGCCGCCCTGCCGGCCCCGGACTACCGGGACGCCGGCCGGTATCGGGCCCCGGACAACGCGGTCGAGGAGACGCTGGTGGGCGTCTACGCCCGGGTGCTCGGCGTCGAACGGGTCGGGGTCGACGATTCCTTCTTCGACCTCGGCGGCGACTCCCTCTCGGCGATGCGCTTGATCACCGCGATCAACGCCGACCTGGACGCCGGGCTGACCGTCCGATCCGTGTTCGAGGCCCCCACGGTCGCGCAGCTGGCGCCCCGGGTCGAGGCCGGCACCGGCCGCGCCGGACGATTGGTGGCCGGCGAGCGCCCGGCGCTGCTGCCGTTGTCGTTCGCCCAGACCCGCCTGTGGTTCATCGATCAGCTGCAGGGGCCCTCGCCGATGTACAACATGGCGGTCGCCCTGCGCCTGTCCGGCCGCCTGGATGCCGACGCGATGGGGGCCGCCCTGGACGACGTGGTCGCCCGACACGAAAGCCTGCGGACGATCTTCCTCGCCCCCGAGGGCGCCCCCCAACAGGTCGTGCTGCCCGCCGAACGGGCCGACGTCAACTGGCAGGTCGTCGACGCGACGCGGTGGCCCTCGTCCTGGCTGGCGGAGGCCACCCAGGACGCGGCGCGCTACACCTTCGACCTCGCCACCGAAATCCCGTTGCGGGCCTGGCTTTTCCACACCGGCGAGGACGAACACGTGTTGGTGGCGGTCGTCCACCACATCGCCGCCGACGGATGGTCGGTGACCCCGCTGGTGCGCGATCTGGGGGAGGCCTACGCGGCCCGCCGCGGCGGGCGGGCGCCGGATTGGGCGCCGCTGCCGGTGCAATACGTCGACTACACCCTGTGGCAACGGGGCCGATTCGGCGACCTCGACGACCCCGACAGCCCCATCGCGGCGCAACTGGACTATTGGGAGCGCGCCCTGGCCGGGCTGCCGGAACACGTTGAGCTGCCCACGGATCGGCCCTACCCGCTGGTGGCCGACCATCGCGGGTCCAGCGTGGACGTGCACTGGCCGGCCGCCCTGCAGCACCAAGTCGCCGAGCTGGCGCGGGCACACAACGCAACGAGCTTCATGGTCGTCCAGGCGGCCCTGGCGGTGCTGCTGTCCGCGTTGAGCGCGAGTCCCGATGTGGCCGTGGGGTTCCCGATCGCCGGGCGGAGCGACCCCGCCCTGGATGAGGTGGTCGGGTTCTTCGTCAACACCCTGGTTCTGCGGGTCGACCTCAGTGGCGACCCCACCGTCGCCGAACTGCTGGGCCGGGTGCGCCGGCGCAGCCTGGCGGCCTACGAACACCAGGATGTGCCGTTCGAGGTGCTGGTGGAACGGCTCAACCCGACCCGCGACATGGCGCATCATCCGCTGGTCCAGGTCATGCTGGCCTGGCAGAACAACGACCCCGTCGACATGAGCCTCGGCGACCTGCGGGTGACGCCGCTGCCGCTCGAAACCCAGGTCGCCCGCATGGATCTGGTGTGGTCGCTGGCCGAACGGTGGGACGAGGACGGGGAGCCCGCCGGCATCGCCGGGACGGTGGAGTTCCGCACCGACGTCTTCGATGCGGCCAGCATCGAGTCACTCGTCACGCGCTTGCAACACGTGCTGGCCGCCATGACCGCCGACCCCGCCCGGCCGCTGTCCGCGATCGACGTCCTCGACGAATCCGAGCGCGCCCACCTCGACGCCATCGGCAACCGCGCCGTGCTGACCCGGCCCGCGACCGCACGCGCGTCCATCCCGGCCTTGTTCGCCGCGCAGGTGGCACGGGACCCCGAGGCAGTCGCGATCACCTGCGGCGAGCGGGCGTGGACCTACCGTGAAGTGTACGAGATCACAAACCGGTTGGCGCACGGGCTGATTGGTTGCGGCGCCGCGCCGGGCCAGCGGGTCGCGGTGGCGATGCCACGGTCGGCCGAAGCGATCGTGGCGATCCTGGCGGTCCTCAAGACCGGGGCCGCGTACGTGCCGATCGACCCGGCGCTGCCGACCGCCCGCATCGAGTTCATGCTCACCGACGCCGAACCGATCGCGGCGGTGACCACCGGCACGGTGCTGCCACGGTTGGGCGCATTCGCCGGGCACATCATCGACGTCGACGACCCCGCCCTGGCCACCCAGCCCGCCACCGGGCTGCCGGACCCGTCGCCCGACGACATTGCGTACGTCATCTACACCTCCGGGACCACCGGCGTGCCCAAGGGTGTGGCGGTCACGCACCACAACGTCACCCAGCTGTTGCGGTCGGTGGACGCCCAACTGGACCTGGGGCGGGTGTGGACCCACTGCCACTCGCCGGCCTTCGACTTCTCGGTCTGGGAGATCTTCGGCGCGCTGCTGCGCGGGGGACGCCTCGTCGTCGTCCCCGACGACATCGTCGGCTCGCCGGAAGACCTGCACGCCTTGCTGATTGCCGAACGCGTCACCGTGCTGAGCCAGACCCCGTCGGCGGTGGCGGCGCTCTCGCCGCACGGGCTGGACTCGGTGGCGCTGGTCGTCGGCGGCGAGCCGTGCCCGGTCGAGGTCATGGACCGGTGGGCCCCCGGGCGGGTGATGGTCAATCAATACGGCCCCACCGAGACCACGATGTACGCGGCTATGACGGCGCCGCTGACGGCGGGCTCCGCTCCGGTGCCGATCGGGTCGCCGGTGCCCGGGGCCGCCCTGTTCGTGCTGGACCGATGGTTGCGCGCGGTGCCGCCCGGCGTGGTCGGCGAGCTGTACATCGCCGGACGCGGCGTCGCCGCGGGCTACCTGGGCCGGGCGGCGCTGACGGCCTCGCGGTTCGTGGCGTGCCCGTTCGGCGGTAACGGAACGCGGATGTATCGCACCGGGGACGTGGTGCGCTGGGGCCGCGACGGTCAGCTGGAGTACCTCGGTCGCGCCGACGAGCAGGTCAAGATCCGCGGCCACCGCATCGAACTGGGCGAAATCCGCTCCGCCCTCGCCGAATTGGACGGCGTCGAGCAGGCCGCGGTGATCGCCCGGAACGACCCTCCCGCCGCGCGGCTGGTGGGCTACGTGACCGGGACCGCCGACCCGTCCGAGACCCGGGCGCGGCTCGCCGAGCGGCTGCCGTCCTACATGGTGCCGTCGGCGGTGGTGGTGCTGGACGCCTTGCCGTTGACGGCCAACGGCAAGCTCGACACCCGCGCCCTGCCGGCACCGGACTACCAGGGCGGCAACGGATATCGCGCTCCGGAAAACGCCATCGAGCAGATCTTGGCCGGCATCTACGCCCAGGTGCTGGGCGTCGAACGGGTCGGGGTGGATGACTCGTTCTTCGACTTGGGCGGCGACAGCATCCTGTCGATGCAGGTGGTGGCCCGGGCCCGCGCGGCCGGCGTAATGTGCCGGCCCCGCGATGTTTTCGTCGAGCAGTCGGTGGCCCGGCTGGCGCGGGTCGTCACGCTGGCCACCGGCGAGGACGACGTGGTCGACGAGGGGATCGGGCCGGTGGTGGCCACCCCGATCATGCGTTGGCTGCGCGACATGGACGGCCCCATCGAGCAGTTCAACCAGACCATGGTGCTGGCGGCGCCCGCCGGGGTGGGCCAGGCCGACGTGGCGGTCGCGCTGCAGGCGCTGCTGGACCGCCATCCCACGCTGCGGCTCTGCGTCGACGACGACGGGGCCGGCGGCTGGGACATACACGTTCCCGAAGCGGGCTCGGTGGACGCCCGGGCCTGCCTGCGCACCGTCGACGCGCTCTCGGAGGAGGCGCTGATGCGGGCCCGCGCGCGGCTGAACCCCGGCGCCGGCGTGCTGGTGTGCGCGGTATGGGCAAGCGCGACAAACCAATTGGCATTGATCGTCCACCACCTGGCCGTCGACGGTGTGTCCTGGCGGACCTTGATCGAGGACCTCAACATCGCCTGGGCCCAACATCACCGCGGCCAACCGATCGAGCTGCCCGCCCCCGGCACCTCGTTCGCCCGCTGGTCGTCGCTGCTGGCCCAGCACGCGAAGGATCCGGCGGTGACCGAGCTGGCGGAGGTGTGGCGGCGAATCACCGAGACGCCGCCGGCGTTGCCGCCCGCCCAGCCGTCGGACACCTATGAGACGGCCGGGCAGTTGTCGGCGGCGCTGGACGCCGAGACGACCCGCCAGCTGCTGGGCGAGGTGCCCGCCGCGTTTCACGCCGGGGTGCAAGACATCCTGCTGATCGCCTTCGGGCTGGCATTCACCGAATTCCTGGGAACGGCGAGGCCGATCGGCATCGACGTCGAGGGCCACGGGCGCAACGAGGAACTGGCCCCCCACGTGCACCTGTCCCGCACCGTCGGGTGGTTCACCGCCAAGTACCCGGTGGCCCTCGACGTCGGCGGGCTGGACTGGGCTCGCGTGGTCGCGGGTGAGGCCGCGCTGGGGGCGGTGATCAAGGACGCCAAGGAGCAGTTGCGCGGGCTGCCCGACGGCCTGACCTACGGGCTGTTGCGCTACCTGAATCCCGAAGCGGACCTGGGCGGTCCGGACCCGGCCATCGGCTTCAACTACCTGGGCCGCCTCGGGGGAGCGCCCGCCGAATCGTCCGACGGGCTATGGCAACTCAGCCCGAACAGCCACGCGCTGGGCGCCGCGGCGGCGGCGGCGGCCCTGCCGTTGCCGCACACGGTGGAACTCAACGCCGGCACCATGGACACCGAGGACGGCCCGCACCTGCACGCCAGCTGGACGTGGGCGTCCTCGGCGCTCACCCACGATCAGGTAAACCGGTTGAGCCGGTTGTGGTTTGACGCCCTGGCCGGCATCTGCGCACACGTGCGCCGCGACGGCGGCGGGCTGACGCCGTCGGACATCGCACCGGCCCGCCTGGACCAGCAGCAGATCGACGAACTCGAGCGGCGATACGACGTCGCCGATATCCTGCCGTTGACCCCGCTGCAGCAGGGGCTGCTCTTTCATTCGACGACGCAACCCGACGGCGACGTGTACGCGGTGCAGCTGACCATCACGCTGCGCGGCGGCCTCGACCCCCAGCGGCTCCACCACGCCGTGCAGAACGCCGTCGCCCGCCACCCCAACCTCGCCGCCCGATTCTGCTCCGGCTTCGGCGACCCGGTGCAGATCATCCCGGTCACCCCCGAAATCGCCTACCGCCACGTCGAACTCGACGGCGACGCCGACGACATCGACGACCAGGTCCGGCGGATGTCCGCCGCAGAACGCGCCGCGGTGCGAGACCTCGACGACCAGCCACCCCTGCGGGCCACGCTGATTCGCACCGCGGACCAGGAATTCCGGTTCGTGCTCACCGTCCACCACATCGTGATGGACGGCTGGTCACTACCGATCCTGCTGCAGGAGATCTTCGCCTGCTACTACGGGTCGCGGCTACCGGCTGCGCCGCCCTACCGCCGCTTCGTCACCTGGCTGGCGGCCCGCGACGCTCCGGCCGCCCGCGCCGCGTGGCGCGACGCGCTCGACGGTTTCGACACCCCCGCCCTGGTGGGCCCGGCGGGTCGGGCGGAGCTCGGGCCGCGGGGAGCCGCCGCTGTCCGGCTCTCCGCCGAAACCACCGGTGCGCTCGGCGAACTCGCCCGCTCCTGCCGCACCACCCTCAACACCGTGCTGCAGGCCGCCTGGGCGCAACTGCTGATGTCGCTGACCGGCCGGCACGACGTCGCCTTCGGCACCGCGGTGTCCGGCCGGCCGGCGGAATTGCCCGGCGCCGAATCCATGGTGGGCCTGCTGATCAACACCGTGCCGGTGCGCGCCCAGGCCACCGCGACGACGACCGTCGCCGAATTTCTGGACCGGCTGCAACGCGCCCACAACGACACCGTCGAGCACCAGCACCTGGCGCTGAACGAAATCCACCGCGTCACCGGACACGACCAACTGTTCGACACGTTGCTGGTGTACGAGAACTATCCGATCGACGCCGCCGCGCTATCGGCGGCCGACGACCTGACCGCCACCGAATTCACCAGCCACGACTACAACCACTACCCGCTGTCGCTGCAAGCCGTGCCGGGCGACGAACTGCGCCTGCGCATCGAATTCGACACCGACGTCTTCGAACCCGCCGCCGTCGACGCCCTGGCCGACCGCCTGCGCCGGCTCCTGACGGCCATGCCCGCCGATCCGGATCGGCCGTTGCGATCACTGGATGCGCTCGACGCGCCGGAGCGCGCCCAGCTGCAACTGTGGGGAAACCAAGCAGTGCTGGCCGCCGAGTCGAGCGCCGCCCTATCGCTCCCGGCGCTGTTCGCCGCGCAGGTCTCCCGCGTCCCCGACGCGGGAGCGGTCACTTTCGAGGGCCGTTCGATGACCTACCGCGAACTCGACGAGGCATCGAACCGATTGGCGCACAGGCTGATCGAGCGCGGCGCGGGGCCCGGGGAGTGCGTGGCGCTGCTGTTCCCGCGTTCGGCCGAGGCGATCGTGGCGATCCTCGCGACGCTCAAGGCGGGGGCCGCCTACCTGCCGATCGACCCCGCGCTGCCCGCGGCGCGCCTCGAGTTCATGCTCGGCGACGCCACCCCGGTCGCCGCGGTCGCCGCCGCCGGCCTGCGGGCCCGGCTGGACGGATTCGACCTGCCGGTCCTCGACGCCGGTGAAGCCGACGTCGGGCCCGCCGGGCCGTTGCCGGCGCCCGCGCCCGAGAACATCGCCTACGTCATCTACACCTCGGGGACGACCGGCGTCCCCAAAGGTGTTGCCGTGACCCACCGCAACGTCACCCAGCTGCTGGAATCGCTGCACGCGCCGCTGCCCGAGGCGGGGGTGTGGTCACAATGCCACTCGTACGGCTTCGACGTCTCGGTGCAGGAGATCTGGGGTGCGCTGGCCTGCGGCGGTCGGCTGGTGGTGGTGCCCGAGTCGGTGACACGCTCACCGGACGAGCTGCACGCCCTGCTGGCCGCCGAGCGGGTGAGCGTGCTGAGCCACACCCCGTCGGCGCTGACCGCTCT
This sequence comes from Mycobacterium sp. 3-98, assembly GCF_035918355.1. Taxonomy (NCBI): domain Bacteria; kingdom Bacillati; phylum Actinomycetota; class Actinomycetes; order Mycobacteriales; family Mycobacteriaceae; genus Mycobacterium; species Mycobacterium sp. 3-98. The sequence goes on from NZ_CP142360.1 coordinate 2,605,491, forward strand.
GTCACCGCGAAAGCTGCGCTCGGCGTTGATCATCGGCGGTGAGCCCTGCCCGGCCGCGCTCGCGGACCAATGGGCGCCGGGCCGCGTGATGATCAACGCCTACGGCCCGACGGAAACCACCGTGGACGCGACGCTCAGTGCGCCGCTGACCGCGGGCGCCGGAGCGCCGCCCCTGGGGTCGCCGGTGCCCGGGGCGGCGCTGTTCGTGCTGGACGACTGGCTGCGGCCGGTGCCCGCCGGTGCGGTCGGTGAGCTGTACGTGGCGGGGCACGGGGTCGCCGTCGGGTATGCGCGCCGTCCCGGTTTGACGGCGTCGCGGTTCGTCGCCTGCCCGTTCGGCGCGGCCGGTGCGCGCATGTACCGCACCGGGGACCTGGTGCGGTGGGCGCCGGACGGCCGGCTGTACTACGTCGGCCGCGCCGACCACCAGGTCAAGATCCGCGGCCACCGCATCGAGCTGGGCGAAATCCAGTCCGCGCTCGCCGAATTGGACGGCGTCGGGCGGGTCGCGGTGATCGCCCGCGAGGACACGCCCGGCGACAAGCGGCTCGTCGGCTACATCACCGGCACCGCCGACCCGGTCGAGCTCCGCGCCCGGCTGGCCGACCGGCTGCCGGCCTACCTGGTGCCGGCCGCGGTGGTGCCGATCGAGGCATTGCCCCTGACACCGAACGGCAAACTCGACACCGGGGCCCTGCCGGCGCCCGAATACACCGGCGGCCGGTATCGGGCGCCGGCCACGCCCACCGAGGAGATCTTGGCGGGCATCTACGCCCAGGTGCTCGGGCTCGAGCGGGTCGGCGCGGACGACTCCTTCTTCGACCTGGGCGGGGATTCGCTGTCGGCCATGCGGGTGATCGCCGCGATCAACTCCGGTCTCGACGCGCACCTCGGCGTGCGAACGCTGTTCGAAGCGCCCACAATCGGCGAGCTGGCGGCGCGCGTCAGCGCGAACGGCGGGCGCCTGGCCGGCGTGGAGCGTCGCGAGCGGCCGGCGGCGGTGCCGTTGTCGTTCGCCCAATCGCGGCTGTGGTTCATCGATCAGCTGCACGGCCCGTCGCCGGTGTACAACATGGCGGCGGCACTGCGCCTCGCCGGGCGCCTGGACGCCGGTGCGCTGGGTGCCGCGTTCGCCGATGTGGTGGCACGGCACGAGAGTTTGCGGACGGTGTTCGCCGCCACCGAGGGCATACCGCAGCAGGTGGTGCTGCCGCCCGATCGGGCCGACGTCACATGGCAGACCATCGACGCCACCGGCTGGTCACCGGCCCGGCTGGAGGGCGCCATCCGCGACGCGGCCCGGCACACCTTCGACCTGGCGACCGAAATCCCGCTGCGGGCAATGCTTTTCCGGGTGAGCGACGAGGAACACGTGCTGGTGGCCGTGGTGCACCACATCGCTGCCGACGGGTGGTCGCTGACTCCGCTGGTGCGCGACCTGGCGCTCGCCTATGCCAGCCGGTCGGTCGGGGATGCGCCGGGCTGGGCGCCGCTGCCGGTGCAGTACGTCGACTACACGCTCTGGCAGCGCGCCCAGTTCGGTGACCTGGAAGACCCGGGCAGCCCGATCGCCGCGCAGCTCGCGTACTGGGAGGAGGCGCTGGCCGGCCTGCCGGAACGGCTGGAACTGCCCACCGATCGTCCGTATCCGTTGGTGGCCGATTTCCGCGGGGCCAGCGTGGCCGTCGACTGGCCGGCGGAGTTGCAGCAGCGGGTGCGCGCGGTGGCGGGCGCGCACAACGCGACGAGCTTCATGGTGGTGCAGGCCGCGCTGGCGGTGCTGTTGGCCAAGATCAGCGCGAGTTCTGATGTGGCGGTGGGCTTCCCGATCGCCGGGCGGCGCGACCCGGCCCTCGACGATGTGGTGGGCTTCTTCGTCAACACCTTGGTGCTGCGCGTCGATCTCGGCGGCGACCCCACGATTGCCGAACTACTGGCGCGGGTGCGCCAACGCAGCCTGGCCGCCTACGAGCATCAGGACGTGCCGTTCGAGGTCCTCGTCGAACGGCTCAACCCGGCCCGCAGCCTCGCGCACCATCCGCTGGTGCAGGTCATGCTGGCCTGGCAGAACGACGAACCCACCGACGTGAGCCTGGGCGACGTGCGCATCACCGCGCTGCCGGTCGACACCCGCACCGCCCGCACGGATCTCGCGTGGTCGCTGGCCGAACGCTGGAGCGCCGACGGCCGGCCCGCCGGCATCGGCGGTGCCGTGGAGTTCCGCACCGACGTGTTCGACACCGCCACCATCCAAAGTCTGATCGAACGATTGCAGCGGGTGCTGGCGGCCATGACCACCGACCCCGCCCGGCGGCTGTCGTCGATCGACGTGCTCGGCCCCGACGAGCACGCCCGGCTCGACGCGATCGGGAACCGGGCGGCGCTGACCCTGCCACCGCACGCACCGGCCTTGACCCGGGCCTCGATCCCGGCGCTGTTCGCCGCCCACGTCGCGCGCACCCCCGAAGCGGTGGCGCTGAGCGACCGGGACCGTTCGATGACCTACCGCGAATTCGATGAGTCCACAAACCGGTTGGCGCACTTGCTCGTTGAGCGGGGAGCGCGGCCGGGGCGGTGCGTCGCCGTCCTGATGGAGCGCTCGGCGCCCGCGATCGTCGCGATCGTGGCGGTGCTGAAGACGGGGGCCGCCTACCTGCCGATCGACCCGGCGATGCCGGACACGCGGGTCGCATTCATGCTGACCGACGCCGCACCGATCGTCGCCCTCACCACCGCGGAACTGCGAGACCGGCTCGACGGTTTCGACGGAGCTGTCATCGACGCCGACGACCCCGCCGTGCACACCCGGCCCGCCACCGCCCTGCCGCCGCCGGCCGACGACAACATCGCCTACGTCATCTACACCTCCGGCACCACCGGCACCCCCAAGGGCGTGGCGGTCACCCACCACAACGTCACCCACCTGCTCGCCTCGCTGCTCGACCGGCCGGCGCCGGCGGGGGTGTGGAGCCAGTGCCATTCGCTGGCCTTCGACTTCTCGGTGTGGGAGATCTTCGGCGCCCTGCTGGGCGGCGGACGCCTGCTGGTCGTGCCCGACGAGGTGGTGCGCTCGCCGGAAGACCTGCACGCCTTGCTGATCGCCGAGAACGTCAGCGTGCTGAGCCAAACCCCGTCGGCGTTCTCGGCGCTGCAGAGCCTGGACGGCGCGCGGTCGGGCCCGCGGCTCAACGTCCGGGCCCTCGTGTTCGGGGGCGAAGCGCTGAGCCCGCAACGGCTGGCGAAGTGGCTCGACAGCCATCCCCACCGGCCGCGCGTGATCAACATGTACGGCATCACCGAGACGACGGTGCACGCCTCCTACCGGGAGATCGTCGACAACGACATCGACACCAACGCCAGCCCCATCGGAATGCCATTGGCGCATCTGGGATTTTTCGTGCTCGACGCGTGGCTGCGGCCGGTGCCCGAGGGTGTGACGGGCGAGCTGTACATCGCCGGTTCCGGCGTCGCGGCCGGTTACGTCGGCCGGGCCGGCCTGACGGCGTCCCGGTTCGTCGCCTGCCCGTTCGGCGAGGACGGCGCGCGCATGTACCGCACCGGGGATCTGGTGCGGTGGGGCCCGGGCGGACAGCTGCACTATCTCGGCCGCGCCGACGAGCAGGTCAAGATCCGCGGCTACCGCATCGAGCTCGGCGAGATCCAGTCCGCGCTCACCGAATTGGACGGCATCGAACAGGCCGCGGTCGTCGCCCGCGAGGACCGGCCCGGCGACAAACGGCTCGTCGGCTACATCACCGGGACCGCCGATCCGGTCGAGGTCCGCGCCCGGCTGGCCGAGCATCTGCCGGCCTACATGGTCCCGGCCACGGTGCTCGCCGTCGACGCAATGCCGCTGACCGCCAACGGAAAACTCGACACCCGCGCGCTGCCCGCACCCGACCACTCGCACCGGTCGCAGGGCTCCGATCACTACCGCGCCCCGACCACCGCCGTCGAGCGGGCCCTGGCCGATATCTACACCCACGTCCTGGGCGTCGAGAACGTCGGGATCGACGACTCCTTCTTCGACCTCGGCGGGGACTCGCTGTCGGCCATGCGCCTGGTCGCGGAGGTCAACACCGGCCTCGACGTCCACCTCGGCGTGCGGGCCCTGTTCGAGGCGCCCACCATTCGCCGGCTGGCGGCGCGCCTGGGCACCGACGGCGGAGCGCGCGCGCCGCTGGTGGCCGGCGAGCGGCCGGAGATGGTGCCGTTGTCGTTCGCCCAGTCGCGGCTGTGGTTCATGGGCCAATTGCACGGGCCCTCACCGGTGCACAACATGGCGATCGCGTTGCAGCTGCACGGGCGCCTGGACGCCGAGGCCTTCGGCGCGGCGCTGGCCGACGTGATGGCCCGCCACGAGAGCCTGCGGACGATGTTCCCGGCGCGGGAGGGGATACCGCGGCAGCTGGTCGTCGATGTGGACGACGCCGACTGCGGCTGGCAGATCAGCGACGCGCGCGGGTGGTCGACCACCCGGCTGGGCAACGCGGTCGAGACCCTGGTGGGTCACCGGTTCGACCTGGCCACCGAAATCCCGCTGCGGGCAATGCTTTTCCGGGTGAGCGACGACGAACACCTGCTGGTGGCCGTGGTGCACCACATCGCCGCCGACGGGTGGTCGCTCACCCCGCTGGTGCGCGACCTGGGGGAGGCCTACGCCAGCCGCTCGGCCGGCTGCGCCCCGGACTGGGCGCCGCTGCCGGTGCAGTACGTCGACTACACGCTCTGGCAGCGCGCCCAATTCGGCGAACTGCAGGATCCGCACAGCCTGATCGCCGGACAGCTGCGGTATTGGGAACACGCCCTGGCCGGAATGCCCGAGCAGCTCGAATTGCCCACGGACCGTCCGTATCCGTTGGTGGCCGATTTCCGCGGCGCGAGCGTGGCCGTCGACTGGCCGGCGGAGTTGCAGCAGCGGGTGCGCGCGGTGGCGGGCGCGCATAACGCGACGAGCTTCATGGTGGTGCAGGCCGCGCTGGCGGTGCTGTTGGCCAAGGTCAGCGCGAGTTCTGATGTGGCGGTGGGCTTCCCGATCGCCGGGCGGCGCGACCCGGCCCTCGACGATGTGGTGGGCTTCTTCGTCAACACCTTGGTGCTGCGCGTCGATCTCGGCGGCGACCCCACGATGGCCGAACTACTGGCGCGGGTGCGCCAACGCAGCCTGGCCGCCTACGAGCATCAGGACGTGCCGTTCGAGGTCCTCGTCGAACGGCTCAACCCGGCCCGCAGCCTCGCGCACCATCCGCTGGTGCAGGTCATGCTGGCCTGGCAGAACACCGACTCAGCGGAGCTGAGCCTGGGCGACGTGCGCGTCACCCCGCTGCCGGTCGACACCCGCACCGCGCGTATGGATCTCGCGTGGTCGCTGGCCGAACGCTGGAGCGCCGACGGCCGGCCCGAGGGCATCGGCGGGGCCGTGGAGTTCCGCACCGACGTGTTCGACACCGCCACCATCGAGGCGCTGATCACCCGGCTGCATCGCGTACTGGAAGCCATGACCGCCGACCCCGCCCGGCGGCTGTCGTCGATCGACGTGCTCGGCCCCGACGAGCACGCCCGCCTCGACGCGATCGGCAACCGCGCGGTGCTGGACGGCCCGTCGCGCCCGCCGATGTCGATACCCGAGGTGTTCGCCGACCACGTCGCGCGCACCCCGCAAGCGGTGGCCGTCACCCACGGTGCGGATTCCTGGACCTACCGCGAACTCGACCAGTCAGCAAACCGATTGGCGCACTTGCTCGTTGACCACGGCTGCGGGCCGGGGCAGTGCGTGGCGCTGCTCACCGAGCGCTCGGCGCGGGCCGTCGTCGCCATCCTGGCGGTGCTCAAAACCGGGGCCGCGTACGTCCCGATCGACCCAGGCCTGCCCGCCGCCCGAATCGACTTCATGCTCGCCGACGCCGCACCGGCGGCGGTGCTCACCACCGCCGAACACCGCTCGCGCCTCGACGATTTCGACGTGCTCGTCATCGATATCGATGACCCGGCGATCCAGCACCGGCCCACCACGGCGTTGCCGGCGCCCGCGCCGCACCACATCGCGTACACGATCTACACCTCGGGCACCACCGGAGTTCCCAAGGGCGTGGCGGTCACCCACCACAACGCCACGCAATTGTTCGCCTCCCTGGGGGCCGCCGGTCTGCCCGCGGCACCGGCACGGGTGTGGAGCCACTGCCATTCCCTGGCGTTCGACTTCTCGGTGTGGGAGATCTTCGGCGCGCTGCTGCACGGCGGGCGGGTGCTCGTCGTACCGGACGAGGTCGTGCGTTCCCCGAAAGACCTGCACGCCTTGCTCGTCGCCGAACGCGTCGACATGCTGACCCAGACACCGTCCGAGGTGACGATGCTCTCGACCGAGGGCCTGGAGTCCGCGGTGCTGGCGGTCGCGGGCGAAGCGTGCCCGGCCGAAATCGTGCAGCGGTGGGCGTCCGGGCGGGTGATGGTCAACGTCTACGGCCCCACCGAGATCACGATCGTCGCGGCCGTCAGCGCGCCGCTGACACCGGGACCCGAAGCGCCGCCGATCGGTTCGCCGGTATCCGGGGCCGCGCTGTTCGTGCTCGACGGATGCCTGCAGCCGGTGCCCGCGGGCGTGGTCGGCGAGCTGTACGTGGCCGGGGGCGGCGTGTCGACCGGTTACCTGGGCCGGCCCGGTCTGACCGCGTCCCGGTTCGTGGCGTGCCCCTTCGGCGGGGAGGGCGCGCGCATGTATCGCACCGGCGACCTGGCGTCGTGGGGTTCCGACGGGCAGCTGCGCTACGTCGGGCGCGCCGACGAACAGGTCAAGATCCGCGGGTATCGCATCGAACTCGGCGAAATCCAATTGGCGCTGGCCGCGCTGGACGGTGTGGAGCAGGCGCTGGTGATCGCCCGCGAGGACCGCCCGGGCGACAAGCGTCTGGTCGGCTACATCACCGGGACGGCCAACCCGGCCGAACTCCGCACCCTGCTGGCCGACCGGCTGCCCGCCTACATGGTGCCGGCCGCGGTGGTGGTGCTCGACAGGCTGCCGCTGACACCCGCCGGCAAACTCGACGTCCGCGCCCTGCCCGCCCCCGATTACCAGGGCGGCGACGACTACCTCGCCCCGGCCACCGCGGTCGAGGAGATCCTGGCCTGGCTCTACGCCCAGGTGCTGGGCCTCGAGCGGGTCGGGGTGCAGGAGTCGTTCTTCGACCTGGGCGGGGATTCCCTGTCGGCCATGCGCCTGGTCGCCGCGATCTACAACGCCCTCGACATCCACCTGCCCGTGCGCGCCGTCTTCGAGGCGCCGTCGGTGCGCAGCCTGAGCCAGCAGCTCAACCGCGATCACGATGCCGGGGAAGGCCACCAGGGCGACTTCGCGTCGGTGCACGGCCGCGACGCCACCGAGGTGTACGCCTGCGACCTCACGCTGGACAAGTTCATCGACGCCCCGACGCTGGCCGCCGCGCCGTCGCTGCCGGGGCCGAGCGCCGAGGTGCGCACGGTGCTACTGACCGGGGCCACCGGCTTTTTGGGTCGCTACCTGGTGCTGCAATGGCTGGAACGGTTGGAACTGGCCGACGGCAAGCTGATCTGCCTGGTGCGGGCCACCTCCGACGAGGATGCGCGGCGCCGGCTGCAGAGGACCTTCGACCCCCCCGGGTTTGCAGGGGACCCCGCTTTGCGGCGGTATTTCGACGAGCTCGCCGCCGACCACCTCGAGGTCATCGCCGGCGACAAGGGCCGCACCAATCTCGGCCTGGACGAACAGACCTGGCAGCGGCTGGCCGACACCGTCGACCTCATCGTCGACTCCGCGGCGGTGGTCAACGGCGTGCTGCCCTACAGCGAGCTGTTCGCCCCCAACGTCGCCGGCACCGCCGAGCTGATCCGGCTCGCGCTGACCACCAAACTCAAGCCGTACACGTATGTCTCGACCGCCAACGTCGGCGACCAGATCGAGCCGGCCGCGTTCACCGAGGACGCCGACGTCCGCGTCGCCGGCCCGATCCGCACGATCGACGGCAGCTACGGCAACGGCTACGGCAACAGCAAGTGGGCCGGCGAGGTGCTGCTGCGCGAGGCCCACGACCTGTGCGCGCTGCCCGTCGGCGTGTTCCGCTGCGACATGATCCTGGCCGACACCACCTACGCCGGCCAGCTCAACCTGTCCGACATGTTCACCCGGTTGCTGTTCAGCGTCGTCGCCAGCGGCGTCGCGCCGCGCTCGTTCTACCAGCTCGACGCCCGCGGCAACCGGCAACGCGCGCACTTCGACGCCCTGCCGGTCGAGTTCGTCGCCGAGTCGATCACCACGCTGGGCGCCCAGGTGGGCCGCGATTCGGCCGCAGGGTTCGAGACCTATCACGTGATGAACCCGCACGACGACGGCATCGGGCTCGACGAGTACGTCGACTGGGTCATCGAGGCCGGCTATCCGATCGAGCGGGTCGACGACTTCGGGGAGTGGCTGCACCGGATGGAGACCGCGCTGCACGCCCTGCCGGAACGCCAGCGCCACCAGTCGGTGCTGCAGCTACTGCAGTTGCGCAACGCCCAACACGTGCCGCCGGCGGACCCGGCGCGCGGCTGCCTGGGACCGACCGAACGGTTCCGCGCCGCGGTGCAGGAAGCCAAAATCGGCCCCGATAACGACATCCCGCACATCACCGCGGCGGTGATCGTCAAATACGTGACCGACCTGCGGTTGCTCGGTCTGCTCTGAAATATTTTGGCCTGCAGCGTATTTCGCCGCCGTGTCCGAAGTCGTCGTCGCCACGCCTCCCGCTGACTACCATGACCGTAGAACGCGACGGTCCCGCCGCCGGAGAGGAGTGCTCATCCGATGACAACAGCGCGCCTGCCCAAACTGCCACTGGACGAAGCCAAAGCCGCCGCCGACGAAGCGGCCGTCCCCAACTACATGGCCGAACTGAGCATCTTCCAAGTGCTGCTCAACCATCCGCCGCTGGCGCGCGCCATCAACGACCTGCTCGCCACCATGCTCTGGCACGGCGCCCTCGACGCGCGGTTGCGCGAGTTGGCGATCATGCGGATCGGCTGGCTGACCGCGTGCGACTACGAGTGGACGCAGCATTGGCGCGTCGCGTCCCGGCTCGGCGTCCCGGGTGACGACCTGCTCGGCGTGCGAGATTGGCGGAACTACGCCGGGTTTGGGCCCGCCGAGCGGGCGGTGCTGGCGGCGACCGACGACGTGGTGCGCGACGGTGCGGTCAGCGCCGCGAGCTGGGCGGCCTGCGAGCGCGAATTCGACGGCGACACAACGGTTCTCGTCGAGCTGGTCACGGTCATCGGCGCGTGGCGCATGGTCTCCTCCATCCTGCAGAGCCTTGAGGTGCCGCTTGAGGACGGCGTATCGAGCTGGCCTCCGGACGGCCGGCCGCCCGGGCCCAAGGGTTGAGCCGGCGGCGCGAATTGCACAGGGCCGTAAGCGATTGACTTCTCAAGCGGGAACTCTTAGCGTCGGGCAATGAGAACCAGGGTCGCCGAGATGCTCGGTGTCGAATTCCCGATCTGCGCCTTCAGCCATTGCCGCGACGTGGTGGCCGCGGTGACCAACGCGGGCGGATTCGGCATCCTGGGCGCCACCGCGCACAGCCCGGCGCGACTGCGCAGCGAGCTGACCTGGATCGAGCAGCAGACCGGCGGCAAGCCCTACGGGGTCGACCTGCTGCTGCCGCCCAAATACGTCGGCGCCGAGCAGGGCGGGATCGACACCAACCAGGCCCGGACCCTGCTGCCCGAGGAGCATCGCGCGTTCGTCGACGACCTGCTGGCCCGCTACGGCGTGACGGCGCCCGCCGGGGACGCCCGCCCGTCCGTGGGCGGTTTGAACATCTCGCCCAAGAGCTACCAGCCGCTGCTCGACGTGGCCTTCGACCACGACATCCGGCTGATCGCCAGCGCGCTCGGCCCACCCCCGGCGGACCTCGTCGAACGCGCCCACGACGCCGGCGTGCTGGTGGCCGCGCTGGCCGGCACCACCCGCCACGCCCAGCGGCACGCCGCCGCCGGCGTCGACCTGATCGTCGCGCAGGGCACCGAGGCGGGCGGCCACACCGGCGAGGTGGCGACGATGGTGCTGGTGCCCGAGGTCGTCGACGCCGTGGCCCCGGTGCCGGTGCTCGCCGCCGGGGGGATCGCCCGCGGCCGCCAGATCGCGGCGGCGCTGGCGCTGGGCGCCGAGGGCGTGTGGTGCGGGTCGGTGTGGCTGACCACCGAGGAAGCCGAGACGGTGCCCGTGGTCAAGGAGAAGTTCCTGGCCGCCACGTCGTCGGACACGGTGCGGTCGCGCTCGATGACCGGCAAGCCGGCGCGCATGCTGCGCACCGCGTGGACCGAGGAGTGGGACCGGCCGGAGAACCCCGACCCGCTGGGCATGCCGTTGCAGACCGCGCTGATCACCGAGCCGCAGCTGCGCATCAATTCCGCCGCCGCCCACGACGGTGCCAGGGCGCGTGAGCTGGCGACTTACTTCGTCGGGCAGGTGGTGGGCTCGCTCGATCGGGTCCGGCCGACGCGCTCGGTGGTGCTGGACATGGTCGAGGAATTCATCGACACGATCGGCCGGCTCGACGGCCTGGTCGAGAAGTGATCGCGGTCCGGTCGGTAACGAATCGCGGACACGCTGTCCAGGGATTTGACCGCGTCAGACCGCTCGTGCATTATCGGTCGGGTAAGCACCTCGTTAGGTGAGGCGTCTACACGAATACAGGCCACTGACCCCGAACGTCGAAAGACGCCCCGGGTCAGGACAGCTCCTCCCGGCTTAAGGGTTGAGCCCAGGTGGCTTCCGGTTTGGATTTTTTCCAGGCCAGGACACGTCGTGTGGTGCCGAAGCTCTGACGAGAGGGGTGCGGATCTCCGGCGGTCGTCGGATTCTGCTCCTTTTGCTGCGCCTAGATCGCATGCGACCCCGCATGCGTCGCGACCGCGAGGAGGTGAGGGACACATGAGTTCTTGCGATAGTCCGGATCGAAGTCCGAACCCTGTTTCGTCCCGATCCGTTCTCCGGCGCGACCTCCTCGGCTGAGGCGTCGCACACGCTAAGTGCTTATCCGCCAAGCGTTCTGAGATCGGACCCACCCGGGACGGGACACGTCAGTCCTTTTTGGTCCCCGTTGGAATTCTCCTCTAGGAGTCGATCATGACCGCAGCTCTCTACGACGACGTCGTCACCGTCGCGCCCGCCCGCACCCTGAGGGTGGTACGCGACGTCCCCGAAATCCACGTCCCCGAGCCCGTGGAAGAGCCGCGCCGCAGCGACTTCCCGCTCTTCGGCCCGGGCGGCGACCCGCTGATCCACGGGGCCTGCCGGTTGCTCAGCATTCCGCTGCGCCACGTGTACGCGGCGCTGTGGCGGGTGGGTGTGCTCGAGGTTCGGGGCCAGTAGAATCGTTCCATTGGCGTCGATCCGGCCATCACCGGGGAGCTTTCGGAAGAACAGCCGTTCCGGCTCAGTAGAACCGAACGGGTAGGCCCGTCACAGCCTTCGATGAGCGGTCGCGCGTGAGCGCGGCAAGCGGGGTGGTACCGCGGCGCTCGCGCAGCCGGCGCGTCGTCGTCCCCAGGCCTGGAGACTGGCACAGGAGACGACGTTTGACCGAGCACACATACCCGAAGCCGGCGGGCGGGGCGCCCGACTTCCCGGCCCTCGAGGTCGAGGTGCTGGACTACTGGGCCCGAGACGACACCTTCCGCGCCAGCATCGCCCGCCGCGACGGCTCGCCGGAGTACGTGTTCTACGACGGGCCGCCGTTCGCCAACGGCCTGCCGCACTACGGGCACCTGCTCACCGGCTACGTCAAGGACATCGTCCCGCGCTACCGCACCATGCGCGGCTACAAGGTGGAGCGCAGATTCGGCTGGGACACCCACGGGCTGCCGGCCGAACTCGAGGTCGAGCGCCAGTTGGGCATCACCGACAAGTCCCAGATCGACGACATGGGCATCGCCGCCTTCAACGACGCCTGCCGCGCCTCGGTGCTGCGCTACACCGACGAGTGGCAGGCCTACGTCACCCGCCAGGCGCGCTGGGTCGATTTCGACAACGACTACAAGACGCTGGACCTGCCGTACATGGAGTCGGTGATCTGGGCGTTCAAACAGCTGTGGGACAAGGGCCTGGCGTATGAGGGCCACCGGGTGTTGCCCTATTGCTGGCGCGACGAAACCCCGCTGTCCAACCACGAATTGCGGATGGACGACGACGTCTACCAGAGCCGACAGGACCCCGCGCTCACCGTCGGATTCCGGGTGGTGGGCGGTTCGCTTGATGGCGCGCATCTGCTGGTGTGGACGACGACGCCCTGGACGCTGCCGTCCAACCTCGCCGTCGCCGTCAACCCCGACGTGACCTACGTGCAGGTGCGGGTGGGCGAGCGTCGTTTCGTGCTGGCGGAGGCGCGGCTGGCCGCCTACGCCCGCGAGCTGGGCGAAGAGCCCGAGGTGCTGGGCACCTACCGGGGCGCGGACCTGCTCGGCACCCGATACCTGCCGCCGTTCCCGTATTTCGTGGACACCCCCAACGCGTTTCGGGTCCTGCCGGGCGAGTTCGTCACCACCGAGGACGGCACCGGCATCGTGCACATGGCGCCGGCCTACGGCGAGGACGACATGGCGGTCGGCGAGGCGGCCGGCATCGCGCCGGTCACGCCGGTCGACTCCAAGGGCCGATTCGACGCCAGCGTCCCGGATTACCAGGGGCAGCACGTCTTTGACGCCAACCCGCACATCATCCGCGACCTGAAGAACGGCACCGGCCCCGCCGCGGCCAACGGGGCGGTGCTGGTGCGCCACGAAACCTACGAGCACCCCTACCCGCACTGCTGGCGGTGCCGCAATCCGCTGATCTACCGGGCGGTCTCGTCGTGGTTCGTCGCGGTCACCGAATTCCGGGACCGCATGGTGGAGCTCAACCAGCAGATCACCTGGTACCCCGAACACGTCAAGGACGGCCAGTTCGGCAAGTGGTTGCAGGGGGCCCGCGATTGGTCGATCTCGCGAAACCGCTACTGGGGCACCCCGATTCCGGTGTGGAAGTCCGACGATCCGGACTACCCGCGCATCGACGTGTACGGCAGCCTCGACGAGCTGGAGCGCGATTTCGGGGTGCGGCCGACCAACCTGCACCGTCCCTTCATCGACGAGCTGACCCGGCCCAATCCCGACGATCCGACCGGGCGTTCGGTGATGCGGCGCATCCCGGACGTGCTCGACGTGTGGTTCGACTCCGGGTCGATGCCCTATGCCCAGGTGCACTACCCGTTCGAGAACTCCGACTGGTTCGACACGCACTACCCGGGCGACTTCATCGTCGAGTACATCGGCCAGACCCGCGGCTGGTTCTACACGCTGCACGTGCTGGCCACCGCGCTGTTCGACCGGCCCTCCTTCAAAACCTGTGTGGCCCATGGCATCGTGCTGGGCTCCGACGGCCAGAAGATGAGCAAGTCGCTGCGCAACTATCCCGACGTGTCCGAGGTGTTCGACCGCGACGGCTCCGACGCCATGCGGTGGTTCCTGATGGCCTCGCCGATCCTGCGCGGCGGCAACCTCATCGTCACCGAGCAGGGCATCCGCGAGGGCGTGCGCCAGGTGCTGCTGCCGTTCTGGAACGCCTACAGCTTCCTGGCCCTCTACGCGCCGAAAGTCGGTAGCTGGCGCACCGATTCGGCTCAGGTGCTGGATCGCTACATCCTGGCCAAGCTCGCCCAACTGCGCGACGACCTGACCCGCGAGATGGACAGCTGTGACATCTCGCGGGCCTGCGAGCAGCTGCGCCTGTTCACCGAGGCGTTGACGAACTGGTATGTGCGACGGTCGCGTTCGCGGTTCTGGGCCGAGGACGTCGACGCCATCGACACCCTGCACACCGTGCTCGAGGTGACCGCGCGGCTGGCCGCGCCGCTGCTTCCGTCGGTGACCGAGGTCGTCTGGCGCGGCCTGACTTCTCAGCGCTCGGTGCACCTGACCGATTGGCCGGCACCCGGTGACGTGCCCGCCGACCCCGAGCTGGTCGCCGCGATGGATCAGGTTCGCGAGGTGTGCTCGGCCGCCTCGTCGCTGCGCAAGGCCAAAAAGCTGCGGGTGCGGTTGCCGTTGCCGAAACTCACTGTGGCCGTGGAGAACCCGCACCTCCTGGAGCCGTTCGTCGACCTGATCGCCGACGAGCTCAACGTCAAGACCGTCGAGCTGACCGACGCGATCGACACCTACGGCTCCTTCGAGCTCACCGTCAACGCGCGGGTGGCCGGCCCGCGGCTGGGCAAGGACGTCCAGGCGGCGATCAAGGCGGTCAAGGCGGGGGAGGGCGTCGTCAACGACGACGGCACCCTGACCGCCGGGCCCGCGGTGCTGCAGCCCGGTGAGTACAGCTCGCGGCTGGTGGCCGCCGACCCGGAATTCACCGCGGCCCTGCCCGGCGGCGCGGGCCTGGTGGTGCTGGACGGCACCGTCACACCAGAACTCGAAGCCGAGGGCTGGGCCAAGGACCGCATCCGCGAACTGCAGGAGCTGCGCAAGTCGAGCGGGCTGGACGTGTCCGATCGCATCAGCGTGGTGATGTCGGTGCCCACCGAGCGCGCCGACTGGGCGCGGGCGCACCGCGACCTCATCGCCGGCGAAATCCTGGCCACCAGCTTCGAATTCGGCGACCCGGCCGACGGCGCGGACATCGGCGACGGCGTGCGGGTGAGCATCGCCAAGGCCTGAGCCGTCACATCCGCCACTTTCGTCTCTCCGCGAGACGACACGTTTTGTGCCCACCTCCGAGCGACAATCGCCACCGCAGCGTGTCGGCGTGACCAACTGTCGCTGTGAGGCGGGCACAACACCATATGGTCGGACGCGGCTTTCGGCGGCCAAGCGAGCCGGGCGCGCGTCCGGAGGCCCCTAGCATCAATCTGTGGAGTCGCGTTGGGTGCTGCACCTGGACATGGACGCGTTCTTCGCTTCCGTCGAGCAGCTCACCCGGCCGACCCTGCGCGGTCGGCCGGTGCTGGTCGGCGGTTTGGGTGGGCGCGGAGTGGTGGCCGGCGCCAGCTACGAGGCCCGGGTGTTCGGCGCCCGGTCGGCCATGCCCATGCATCAGGCCCGCCGGCTGGTCGGCGTGAGCGCGGTGGTGTTGCCGCCGCGCGGCGTGGTGTACGGGGTGGCCAGCCGACGGGTGTTCGACACCATCCGCGCCGTCGTCCCCGTCGTCGAGCAGCTCTCCTTCGACGAGGGATTCGGCGAACCCGCGCAGCTGGCCGGCGCGTCCGCCGCCGACGTCGAAACCTTCTGCGAGGACCTGCGCCGACGGGTCCGCGACCAGACCGGGCTGATCGCCTCGGTCGGCGCGGGCTCGGGCAAACAGATCGCCAAGATCGCCTCCGGTCTGGCCAAGCCCGACGGGATCCGCGTCGTCCGCCGCGACGAAGAACGGTCGCTGCTCGGCGGGTTGCCGGTGCGCCGCCTGTGGGGGATCGGTCCGGTCGCCGAGGAGAAGCTGCATCGCCTCGGCATCGAGACCGTCGGCGAGCTGGCCGCGCTGAGCGACGCCGAGGCGGCCAACATCCTGGGCGCGACGATCGGGCCGGCGCTGCACCGGCTGGCCCGCGGCGTCGACGACCGCCCCGTCGCCGAGCGCGCCGAGGCCAAACAGATCAGCTCCGAGTCGACCTTCGCCGTCGACCTGACCAGCCTCGAGCAGCTGCGGGAGGCGATCGAACCGATCGCCGAGCACGCCCATCACCGGCTGCTGCGCGATGGCCGCGGCGCGCGCACGGTCACGGTCAAGCTGAAGAAGTCCGACATGAGCACGCTGACCCGGTCCGCGACGCTGCCCTATGCCACCACCGAGGTCGCCGCGCTGGTCGGCGTGGCCCGCCGCCTGTTGCTCGATCCGCGCGAGATCGGGCCCATTCGCCTTCTCGGCGTGGGGTTTTCGGGGTTGAGCGACGTGCGCCAGGAGTCGCTGTTCCCCGATTTGGAATTGCCGCAGCCGCAACCGGATTCGCCGTCGGTCGAAACCGCGACCGAGGTGATGTTCACCAAGGGGCCGGAAGAGGCTGGGTGGCGGGTGGGCGATGACGTCGTGCACCGCGAGCTCGGGCACGGCTGGGTGCAGGGCGCGGGCCACGGCGTGGTGACCGCGCGGTTCGAAACCCGCACCTCCGGGCCGGGCCCGGCCCGCACGTTTCCCGCCGACGGCGGAGAGCTCGCCCGCGCCAACCCGGTCGATTCGCTGGACTGGCCGGACTATGTGGGCGATCTGCAGACCGACGCCGCGTCAGCCCCACCGGCCGATGACGTCGGCGACCGGTAACCCGGCGGCCAGCGCGGCGATCAGCAAAACGCGCGCCTGGGCCGGGCGCAGCCCGGGCACCATGATCGCCCCGGCCGCCGCCATGTCATGGCCGGGGCCGTAGCTCGCGCCGACCCGCCCGCCGGGGACCCGGGTGGACACCGCGACGACGACCCCGTCGCCGCAGTGCCGGCGCACCGCGTCGACCACCGCGGGACCGGCGTTCCCCGAGCCCAGCGCCTCGAGCACCACGCCGCGCGCCCCGGCAGCCACGCAGGCGTCGAGCGCGACCGCGTCACTGCCCAGGTAGGCCGCGACGATGTCCACCCGCGGCGCCGAGCGCGCCCGCACCTCGCCCACGTACGGCCTCGTCTTCGACCCGGTCAACGCCACCTCGCCGGCGACGGTGCCCAGCAGCCGGCCGGTGAAGCCGCTCAGGTCCTCGGTGGCCACCTTGTACATGCCCAGCGGCTGCAGCACCCGGCCCGCGAAACACATCACCACGCCCAGGCCGCGGGCGGCGGGGCTGGCCGCCACGGCCAGGGCGTCGCGCACGTTCGCCGGACCGTCCGCGTCGGGCGCGTCGGCGCTGCGCATGGCGCCGGTCAACACGATCGGCGCGTCACCGCCGTAGGTCAGGTCGAGCCACAGGGCGCTTTCCTCCATGGTGTCGGTGCCATGCAGGACGACCACCCCGTCGGCGCCGGCGTCGAGCGCGGCCGTCACCGCGTCGCGGATCCGGTCCCAATCGGCCAGCGTCAGCTCCGAGCTGTCGACCGCCAGCAGGTCCACGACGTCGACGTCGAGACCGGACGTCAGCTCCGCCGCGCCGTAGGCCGGCCGATGCACCCCGTCGGCGCCGGTGGCGGTCGATATCGTGCCCCCGGTGGCGATCACGGTGAGGCGGGCCATGTTCGAATCATTGCGCATCGCCGTCGCGGACGTCGCTCGCCCGCGCGGGGCGGTAGGGGATGATGGGAGAGTGCCTGAAGAACCAAGCGGATCGACTGAGCCGGTGACCTCGGCCGACAAGCCCGAGGACGCCGCGGCGACCGACCCGCAGCGGCCCCCGCGCCGACTGCGCCTGCTGCTGTCGGTCGCGGCCATCGTCCTGGCCCTCGACATCGTCACCAAGGTGCTCGCCGTCAAGCTGTTACCGCCCGGCCAGCCGGTGCCGATCATCGGCGACACGATCACCTGGACCCTGGTGCGCAATTCGGGTGCCGCGTTCTCGATGGCCACCGGATACACGTGGATGCTGACCTTGATCGCGACCGGCGTGGTGGTCGGCATCTTCTGGATGGGCCGGCGGCTGGTATCCCCCTGGTGGGCGGTCGGTCTGGGGTTGATCCTCGGCGGCGCCATGGGCAACCTGGTCGACCGCTTCTTCCGGGCCCCCGGACCGCTGCGCGGCCACGTCGTCGACTTCCTCTCCGTCGGTTGGTGGCCGGTGTTCAACGTCGCCGACCCCTCGGTGGTCGGTGGAGCCATCCTGCTGGTGGTGCTGTCGATCTTCGGCTTCGACTTCGACTCGGCCGGTCGGCGTCGCAAGGACGACGACACCGGGGACAGCGCGGGTGAGTGACCGCTCGATGCCGGTCCCCGAGGGACTGGCGGGCATGCGCGTCGACGCCGGGCTGGCCCGCCTGCTGGGGCTGTCGCGCAGCGCGGCGGCGGCGCTGGCCGAAGACGGCGGCGTCGAGCTGGACGGGGTGCAGGCCGGCAAGTCCGATCGTCTGACCGGCGGGGCGTGGCTGCAGGTGCGCCTGCCCGAGCCGCCGGCGCCGTTGCAGAACACGCCGGTCGACATCGAGGGCATGACGATCCTGTATTCCGACGACGACATCGTCGCGGTCGACAAACCGGCCGCGGTGGCCGCGCACGCGTCGGTGGGCTGGAGCGGGCCGACGGTGCTCGGCGGCCTGGCGGCCGCCGGTTACCGGATCACCACCTCCGGCGTGCCCGAGCGGCAGGGCATCGTGCATCGCCTCGACGTCGGCACCTCCGGGGTGATGGTGGTGGCGCTCTCCGAGCGCGCCTACACGTTGCTCAAGCGGGCGTTCAAGCAACGCACCGTCGACAAGCGCTATCACGCGCTGGTGCAGGGACACCCGGATCCGTCCAGCGGCACCATCGACGCGCCGATCGGGCGCCACCGCGGCGGCGAGTGGAAGTTCGCGATCACCAAGGACGGCCGGCACAGCCTCACCCACTACGACACCGTGGAGGCCTTCGTCGCCGCCAGCCTGCTCGACGTGCACCTGGAAACCGGGCGCACCCACCAGATCCGGGTGCATTTCTCCGCGTTGCACCACCCGTGCTGCGGAGACCTGGTCTACGGCGCCGACCCAAAGCTCGCGAAAAGGCTTGGGCTGGAACGTCAATGGCTGCACGCCCGCTCGCTGTCGTTCGCCCACCCGGCCGACGGCCGGCGGATGGAGATCGTCAGCCCCTATCCGCCCGACCTGCAGCACGCGCTGGACGTGCTGCGCGACGAGGGCTGACTCAGTCTGATGGTCGCGCCCGGCTTCGCCGCGCTTGCGATCGCTCAGCTGGGCTTACGGGCCTCGACGAGCAGCCGCACGGAGTCGGTGACGAACGGCCCCTCGGACTCGATGCGCTCGTGCAGTTCGGCCAGCCGGTCGCGGTAGCGCTGGACGGTGAAGTCGGGCACCGACCAGATCACCTTGCGTAGGAAGTAGACGATGGCGCCGATGTCGAAGAACTCCGCGCGCATCCGCTCCATGCGCAGATCGACGATCTGCAGCCCGGCCGCCTCGGCCTGCGCGCGCACGGCGTCGGGGTGAAACTCGGTCCCTTTCTCCGGTTGGGGCCCGATGAAGTACTCGACCAACTCGGCCATCGTGGCGGGGCCGATGTGCTGCGCGAAGTAGCTGCCGCCGGGGCGGAGCACCCGAAAGATCTCGGTCCACCAGACGGAGATCGGATGGCGCGTGGTCACCAGGTCGAACGCGTCATCGGCGAACGGCAGTGGCGGCTCGTCCCGCGTCGCGACGACCACCGCGCCCAGCGGATGCAGGCGTTGCGTGGCCAGGGCGGCGTTGGGAGGCCACGTCTCGATGGCCGCCATGGTGGGCGGGAAGGGGGCGGCGCCGGCGAGCACCTCGCCGCCTCCGGTGTGAATGTCCAGCGCGGCCGACACGCTCGCCAACCGTTGCCGCAGCAGGCGCTGGTAGCCCCACGACGGGCGTTCCTCGGTCGCCCGGCCGTCCAGCCACGAGAAATCCCAGCCGTCGACCGGGGCGGCCTCCGCCTCCGCGATCAGGTCGTAAAATGTGCGCCGCATGTCAGCATGCTAGGCACCGTTCGAGACGGATAGCACGCGCGCTCAGACCGTCGCCTTGGCGTCGCCCGTCGCGATCTCGGGCGCCAACGGCGCGATCGCACCGAGGATCTCGGTCACCGTCTCGGGCGGCACCCCGGCGGCTGCCAGCGCATCGGCAAGATGCGCGGCCACCAAACCGAAGTGGTGCATGGTGATTCCGCGGCCCTGATGCACCTGCTTCATCGGTGCGCCGGTGTAAGGCTCCGGGCCGCCCAGCGCCGCGGCGAAGAACTCGACCTGTTTGCCCTTGAGGCGGTTCATGTTCGTGCCGGCGAAGAAGCCGGCGAGTTCGTCGTCCGCAAGCACTCGGACGTAGAAGTCGTCGACGGCGACCTCGATCGCCTCGTGCCCGCCGATCCGGTCGTAGATGGTGCCCGGTTCAGGCTTGCGGAAGCGCGCCAGAATTTTCATAAGGCCGATTGGAACATCCGGGCGTTGCCCGTCGGTTAGTGCGCGATCACGTCCGGATTGCTGTGTGTAACAAGCGGATTGCCTATCGGTGGCGATCGTGATGGGTGGACCGTGAGAGGGCGTGGCGGGCCACATGAGTGCAATCCGCATCGGGGCGGGGGCCTGATGACCTAGGTTGGCGGTATGACCCGCGTCACATCACTGTCCAGGAGCGAACGCCGATGAACCTTGGCGACTTGACGAACTTGGTGGAGAGCTCGCTGGGGAGCTTGGTGGAAAAGCCGCTGGCGACGGTGTCTCACCTCGTCAACACCCCGAACTCGGCGGGCCGGTATCGGCCGTTCTATCTGAGGAATCTGCTCGACGCGGTGCAGGGCCGCACGCTCGAGGAAGCCGTCCGCGACAAGACCATCCTGATCACCGGGGGATCGTCGGGCATCGGCGAGGCCGCCGCGAAGAAGATCGCCGAGGCCGGGGGGACCGTGGCGCTGGTCGCCCGCACCCGGGAAAACCTCGAGAAGGTCGCGGACGAAATCAGCGGTGCCGGCGGGGCCGCCCACGTCTACCCCTGCGACCTGTCCGACATGGACGCCATCGCGGCCATGGCCGATCAGGTGCTCGACGAGCTCGGCGGCGTCGATGTCCTGATCAACAATGCCGGGCGGTCGATTCGCCGATCGCTGGAGCTGTCCTACGACCGCATCCACGACTATCAGCGGACCATGCAGCTGAACTACCTGGGCGCGGTCCAGCTGATTCTCAAGTTCATCCCCGGGATGCGCGAGCGGGGGTATGGGCACATCGTCAACGTCTCCTCGGTGGGTGTGCAGACGCGGGCGCCCCGCTTCGGGGCCTACATCGCCAGCAAGGCCGCGCTGGACAGCCTGTGCGACTCGCTGCAGGCCGAGACCGTCAACGACGGCGTCAAGTTCACCACCGTGCACATGGCTTTGGTGCGCACGCCGATGATCAGCCCGACCACGCTGTACGACAAGTTCCCGGCGCTGACGCCCGAGCAGGCGGCCGGGGTGATCGCGGACGCGATCGTGCACCGGCCGCGCCGGGCCAGCTCGCCGTTCGGGCAGTTCGCCGCCGTCGCCGATGCGGTCAACCCGGCGGTGATGGACCGGGTGCGCAACCGGGCGTTCACCATGTTCGGTGACTCCAGCGCCGCGAAGGGTGATCAATCGACAAGCGACACAACGGAATTCGACAGACGAAGCGAAACGTTTGTGCGGGCGACCCGCGGGATACATTGGTGAGACATGAGCCTTCCGAAACCTGACATCCAGACCACCGTCGTCATCACCGGGGCCTCCTCGGGCATCGGCGCCGAACTGGCTCGCGGCCTGGCCCGCCGCGGCTTCCCGCTGCTGCTGGTGGCGCGGCGCCGCGAGCGCCTCGACGAGCTGGCCAACGAGGTCGGCCAGGAGTACTCGGTGGCCGTCGAGGTGCTGCCGCTGGACCTCAGCGACGAGCAGGAGCGCGCCAAGCTGGCGAGCCGGCTGCGCGCGGAGCCGATCGCCGGGCTGTGCAACAGCGCCGGCTTCGGCACCAGCGGCGTCTTCCACGAATTGCCGGTGGAACGCGAGAGCGAGGAGGTCACCCTCAACGCGCTGGCGCTGATGGAACTCACCCACGCGGCCTTGCCCGGGATGGTCGAGCGCGGGGCCGGCGCGGTGATGAACATCGCCTCGATCGCCGGCTTTCAGCCGGTTCCCTACATGGCCGTCTATTCGGCCACCAAGGCCTTCGTGCAGACGTTCTCCGAAGCCGTGCACGAGGAGCTGCACGACACCGGGGTGTCGGTGACCTGCCTGTGCCCGGGGCCGGTGCCGACCGAGTGGGCGGAGATCGCCAACGCCGAGCGGTTCAGCATTCCGCTCGCTCAGGTTTCGCCGCGCGACGTGGCCGAGGCGGCGATCGGCGGCATGCTGTCCGGCCGCCGCACGGTGGTGCCCGGCGTGGTGCCCAAGGTGGTGAGCACGGGCGGGCGGTTCGCGCCGCGCAGCCTGCTGCTGCCGGGCATCCGGATCGGCAACCGATTTCGCGGCGGGCCCAAACACTGAGGTGTATGGCGCGTGTTCGTCTCACGCGCCACACCCGTCCCTCCGTCGGGTGAATGACGAATTGCCCACCTCCGAGCGACAAATGTGATGGCGCGCGTCGCAGCCCGTTGTCGCCCGCGCGTCGCAGCCCGTTGTCGCCCGCGCGTCGCCTCCTGTTGTCGCCCCGTGCCGCCTCCTGTTGCCGGCCGCGCGTCGCCTCCCGTTGTCGCGCGGAGGTGGGCGCAAGACCATATCCCTCCCCGGCGCGACCCGAGTGACGGATGTGAGGCGCGACCCGAGTGACGGATGTGAGGCGCGACCCAAGTGACGGATGTGACGCCGGGCTAAGCTCAGTCGGTGGCCGCCGTGGAGATGACCGCCGACGTACCGATGAGCCCCCAGCAGATGTGGGACCGGGTCTCCGATCTGTCGGACCTGGGCGACTGGCTGGTGATGCACGAGGGCTGGCGCAGCGAGCTGCCCGACGAGCTCGGCGAAGGCAGCCAGGTCGTCGGCGTGGCCCGCGCCAAGGGCTTCCGCAACCGGGTGACCTGGACGGTGACCAAGTGGGACCCGCCGCACGAGGTCGCGATGGCGGGCTCGGGCAAGGGCGGCACCAAATACGCCGTTTCACTCACCGTGCGGCCCACCGGCGAGGGCTCGACGCTCGGCCTGCGCCTGGAACTGGGCGGGCGCCCGCTGTTCGGTCCGGTGGGCGCGGCGGCGTCCCGCGCCGTCAAAGGTGACGTGCAGAAGTCGTTGAAAAACTTCGTCGAGTTGTACGGATAAACCCTGTGGCGATCGCAAGCGCGGCGAAGCCGGGCGCGGCGGGTCGCCTCCGAAATCATCCGTGACACACGCGGCGACACGCCCAACTCGTGTCGGTCCGCGGTCATAGACTGGCGTCCCTATGAACCACTCGTCCTTCGTGCACCTGCATAACCACACCGAGTACTCGATGTTGGACGGTGCCGCGAAGATCGCGCCGATGCTCGCCGAGGTGGACCGGCTGCAAATGCCCGCGGTCGGGATGACCGACCACGGAAACATGTTCGGCGCCAGCGAGTTCTACAACGCGGCGACCAAGGCCGGGATCAAGCCGATCATCGGCGTCGAGGCCTACATCGCGCCCGCGTCGCGGTTCGACACCCGGCGGATCCTGTGGGGTGACCCCGGCCAGAAGTCCGACGACGTCTCGGGCAGCGGCTCCTACACGCACATGACGATGGTGGCCGAGACGCCCACCGGCCTGCGCAACCTGTTCAAGCTGTCCTCGCTGGCGTCGTTCGAGGGCCAGCTCGGCAAGTGGTCGCGGATGGACGCCGAGATCATCGCCGAACACGCCGAGGGCATCATCGCCACCACGGGCTGCCCCTCGGGGGAGGTGCAGACCCGGCTGCGCCTGGGTCACGACCGCGAGGCGCTGGAGTCGGCGGCCAAGTGGCGCGAGATCTTCGGCGCCGACAACTACTTCCTCGAGCTGATGGACCACGGGCTGTCCATCGAGCAGCGGGTCCGCGACGGGCTGCTCGAGATCGGCCGCAAGCTGGGCATTCCGCCGCTGGCCACCAACGACTGCCACTACGTCACCCGCGACGCCGCCCACAACCACGAGGCGCTGTTGTGCGTGCAGACCGGCAAGACGCTCTCGGACCCCAACCGGTTCAAGTTCGACGGCGACGGCTACTACCTGAAGTCGGCCGCCGAGATGCGCCGCATCTGGGACGACGAGGTCCCCGGCGCCTGCGACTCCACCCTGTTGATCGCCGAGCGGGTGCAGCCCTACGACGAGGTCTGGGCGCCGCGCGACCGGATGCCGATCTTCCCGGTGCCCGAGGGGCACGACCAGGCGAGCTGGCTGCACCACGAGGTGATGGCGGGGCTGGCGCGCCGCTTCCCGTCCGGCGTCGGCCAGGACTACATCGACCGGGCCGAGTACGAGATCAAGGTCATCTGCGACAAGGGTTTCCCGTCGTACTTTTTGATCGTCGCCGACCTGATCAACTACGCCCGGTCGGTCGACATCCGGGTGGGGCCGGGGCGCGGTTCGGCGGCGGGCTCGCTGGTGGCCTACGCGCTGGGCATCACCAACATCGATCCCATCCCGCACGGCCTGCTGTTCGAGCGGTTCCTCAACCCGGAACGCCCGTCCGCGCCCGACATCGACATCGACTTCGACGACCGCCGTCGCGGCGAAATGGTGCGCTACGCCGCCGACAAGTGGGGCTCCGACCGCGTCGCCCAGGTCATCACCTTCGGCACCATCAAAACCAAAGCGGCCCTGAAGGACTCGGCACGCATCCACTACGGCCAGCCCGGCTTCGCCATCGCCGACCGGATCACCAAGGCGCTGCCGCCGCCGATCATGGCCAAGGACATCCCGCTGTCGGGGATCACCGATCCGGCCCACGAGCGGTACAAGGAGGCCGCCGAGGTCCGCGGCCTGATCGAAACCGACCCCGACGTCCGCACCATCTACCAGACCGCGCGCGGCCTGGAAGGCCTGATCCGCAACGCCGGGGTGCACGCGTGCGCGGTGATCATGAGCAGCGAGCCGCTGACCGAGGCCATTCCGCTGTGGAAGCGGCCGCAGGACGGCGCCATCATCACCGGCTGGGACTACCCGTCGTGTGAGGCCATCGGCCTGCTGAAGATGGACTTCCTGGGCCTGCGCAACCTGACGATCATCGGTGACGCCCTGGATAACATCAAGGCCAACAGGGGAATTGACCTCGACCTGGAATCCGTCCCGCTGGACGACGGACCCACCTACGAGCTGCTGGGCCGCGGCGACACCCTGGGCGTGTTCCAGCTCGACGGCGGGCCGATGCGCGACCTGCTGCGCCGCATGCAGCCCACCGAGTTCAACGACATCGTCGCGGTGCTGGCGCTGTACCGCCCCGGCCCGATGGGCATGAACGCCCACAACGACTACGCCGACCGCAAGAACGGCCGCCAGCCGATCAAGCCGATTCACCCGGAGCTCGAGGAGCCGCTGCGCGAAATCCTCTCCGAGACTTACGGTTTGATCGTCTACCAAGAGCAGATCATGTTCATCGCCCAGAAGGTCGCCTCCTACACCATGGGCAAGGCCGACGCCCTGCGCAAGGCCATGGGCAAGAAAAAGCTCGAGGTGCTCGAGGCCGAGTACAAGGGCTTCTACGAGGGCATGACCGCCAACGGCTTCTCCGAAAAAGCGGTGAAGGCGTTGTGGGACACCATCCTTCCGTTCGCCGGGTACGCGTTCAACAAATCACACGCGGCCGGCTATGGCCTGGTCTCGTACTGGACCGCCTACCTGAAGGCCAACTATCCGGCCGAGTACATGGCCGGGCTGCTGACCTCGGTGGGTGACGACAAGGACAAGGCCGCCGTCTACCTGGCCGACTGCCGCAAGCTGGGCATCACTGTGTTGCCGCCCGACGTCAACGAATCGCTGGTGAACTTCGCCTCGGTCGGAACGGACATCCGTTTCGGGCTGGGTGCGGTGCGCAACGTCGGCGCCAACGTGGTGGGTTCGCTGATCAGCACCCGCAACGGCAAGGGCAAGTTCACCGACTTCTCGGACTACCTGAACAAGATCGACATCGCCGCCTGCAACAAGAAGGTCACCGAGTCGCTGATCAAGGCCGGCGCGTTCGACTCGCTCGGTCACGCCCGCAAGGGCCTGTTCCTGGTGCACACCGACGCGGTCGATTCGGTGCTGGGCACCAAGAAGGCCGAGGCGATCGGCCAGTTCGACCTGTTCGGCGGCGACGACGGGTGCACCGAAGCGGTGTTCACCATCAAGGTGCCCGACGACGAGTGGGAGGACAAGCACAAGCTCGCGCTGGAGCGGGAGATGCTGGGCCTCTACGTGTCCGGGCATCCGCTCAACGGGGTGGCGCACCTGCTCGCCGCGCAGGTGGACACCCAGATCCCGGCCATCCTCGACGGCGACGTGCCCAACGAGACCCAGGTGCGCGTCGGCGGCATCCTCGCGTCGGTCAACCGGCGGGTCAACAAGAACGGGATGCCTTGGGCGTCAGCGCAATTGGAGGACCTCACCGGTGGCATCGAGGTGATGTTCTTCCCGCACGCGTATTCCACCTATGGCGCCGACATCGCCGATGACACCGTCGTGCTGATCAACGCCAAGGTGGCCATCCGCGACGATCGGATCAGCCTGATCGCCAACGAGCTTGTGGTGCCGGATTTTTCCAGCGCCCAGGTGAACCGGCCGATCGCCGTCAGCCTGCCGACGCGGCAGTGCACCATCGACAAGGTCAGCGCGCTCAAGCAGGTGCTGGCCCGGCACCCGGGGACCTCGCAGGTGCATCTGCGGCTGATCAGCGGGGACCGGATCACCACGCTGGAACTCGATGCCTCGCTTCGGGTGACGCCGTCGCCGGCGTTGATGGGTGACCTCAAGGAGCTGCTCGGCCCGGGCTGCCTGGGCGGCTAGCGGCGCCGAGTGTGCAGCCGGCCGCGCACTCGCCGACGAGTGTGAAGCTGGGCGCACGCTCGCAAACGCTCAGGCGAGCTGCACCCGCACGATGACGCTGTCCGGCCACACCCCGCGGTCCCGCGCGCGCCGCACCTTCTCGCGCAGACACAGATCCCGGTGCACGTTGGTCACGCCCGGCACCTTGATCAGCGGCACGATGTTCCACTGCCAGCCATAACGGCGGTGCAGCACGCGGTTCGCCCGCTCGGCGTCGGCGCCAGAAAGGACGGTGGCGCGGCCGGGCACCCACGGCGTCTTCGCGCCCGGACGCACCCGGCCGCGGTAATCGCAGGCCGCCAGTTCGACGTCGCCGCGCGCGGCCAGCCGCCGGGTCTTCGGGCCCACCTTCGTTCGGAACACCAACCCGTCGGCGTCGAACGCGAACCAGACCGGGGTGTCGACGGCGGTGCCGTCGCGGCGAAAGGAGCGGAGCAGGGCGTAGCGGGATCCGTCCAGTTCCGCTCGTGAGGGGCGTGAGGGGATAGCCATCACCACAGTCAAGGACTTAGAGTTGGCTCTAAGTCAAGCATCGAATCGTTCGGGAGGCGCCATGGCCGGTGGCCGCACCATCGGGGAGATATCCCGCCAAACCGGGGTCGCCGCGACGACGCTGCGCTACTACGAGCAGATCGGCCTGGTGCCCGAGCCGACGCGGCGGGGCGGCCAGCGTCGCTACGACGACTCGATTCTGTCCCGGCTCGAGGTGATCGCGCTGTGCAAGTCCGCGGGGTTCTCGCTCGACGAGATCCAGCTGCTGTTCGCCGACGACGCGCCCGGACGGCCGGCCAGCCGCGCCCTCGCCGAGGCGAAACTCGCCGAGATCGACGCCCAGCTGGAATCGTTGGCCCGTGCCCGCGCGGTCATCGAGTGGGGGATGCGCTGCACGTGTCCGTCAATTGACGCCTGTACGTGCGGCATTCACACCGCACCGCCGGCCTGAGCCGGCTCGAACCGGTAACGGAGTATCCGCGCTTTACGGGCAGACGCCTTGAACTTTCCGGACATCTTGGTAGCCAACCGAATCCAGCCCGGAAACAACTCGACCTCAGGAGCGTGCGCCAGGCTGGATTCTTCGACCAGCCTCAACCGCGGATTCCACGTCTGCGGCACCCGCGCGTCTTTGAAGCCCGAATAGCCCCACTGCGCACCAACCTGGCTGAACATCTGCTGCGGGGCCAGCCTGACCGCAAGCCGGCTGAACCAACCGATGTGCCCGTAGTCGTTGAAGGCCAGCTCCCCGGATTTGAAGTGCTCGGTGATGCGACGGAAGACGCCGACGATCACCGCCTCGGACAAAAACGCGAACAGCCCGTCCGCGATGACCATGGTCGGCCGATCGCTGGGGATGGTCTGGGGCCAGCTCTCGTCGGCCACCGATGCGACGACCGAGTGGGCTTGCCGGCTCGTCGGCATCAGCCGGTCGCGCAACGCGATGACACCCGGCAGGTCGACGCTGTACCAGTCCACCGTGGCGGGCGGGGCGACTCGAAACAGGCCCGTGTCCAAACCCGCGCCGAGGTCCACCACGACCGCATCGGGGTGGACGGCGGTGAAACCCCGGACCCGGTCATCGAGCATCTTCGCCCGCAGGGCCGACTGGCACACCACGCTCCTGGGGATGCCGAGCGCGCCGAAGTCGTAGTCGATTTTTCGGACGGTCTCGTCGGCGAGCGTGTCGCCCAGGATGGGCCGTGGCCAACGGCTGTCGAGCGCTCGCGCGTACTGGGTCAGCAACGCGGTCTGCTCAAGTGGGGAAAGATCGTGTACGTCAAATCCCGGTTCGGACCGCATAATCGCCAACGTACTAGGTGACCCGAGCGGCGTCGTTGCCGCACCGAAGAATTCGATCAATGTATTCCGTGCTCGCTGACCACCGACGTACGCTACGGAAATGACGACTGCCGAGCATCCGGCCACCCTGTGCGAGGCGTTCCAGCGCACCGCCGCGATCGACCCGAATGCCGTCGCGCTCCGCACGCCCGGCGACACTCAGACGTTGACGTGGCGAGAGCTCGCGACCCAGGTGCGCAAGGTCGCCGCCGGGCTGGCGGGCCTGGGGGTACGGCGGGGCGACACGGTGTCGCTGATGATGGCCAACCGGATCGAGTTCTACCCCTTCGAAATCGGCGCCCAACACCTCGGCGCCACATCGTTTTCCGTGTACAGCACGCTGCCGGCCGAGCAGCTGACGTATCTGTTCGACAACGCCGGCACCAAGGTCGCCATCTGCGAGGCGCAGTACGTGGACCGCATCCGCGCCAGCGGCGCACCCATCGAGCACATCGTCTGCATCGACGGCTCGCCGCCCGGCACCCTCTCCGTGGATGACCTGTATGCCGCCGCGCAGGAGGATTTCGACTTCGAATCCACCTGGCGGGCAGTGCAATCCGGCGACGTCGCCACGCTCATCTACACCTCCGGGACCACCGGAAACCCCAAGGGCGTGGAGATGACCCACGCCAACCTGCTTTTCGAGATGTATGCCTTCGACGCCGTGCTGCCCAGCCGGTACGCCGACCGCGTCACGTCGTTTCTGCCCACGGCGCACATCGCGGACCGGGTGATGGGCCTGTACAGCCTGGAGGTGTTCGGCGCCCAGGTGACGGTGGTCTCCGACCCACGCGCCATCGCCGCCGCGCTGCCCGACGCGCGGCCCACCGTGTGGGGAGCGGTGCCCCGGGTCTGGGAAAAGCTCAAGGCGGGAATCGAATTCGCGATCGCCAACGAGGCAGACGAGGCCACCCGGCAGGCGTTGCAGTGGGCGATGTCGGTGGCCGCCAAGCGCGCCGCCGCACTGGTGGCCTCAGAGCCGATGCCGGATGACCTGGCCGCCGAATGGGCCACGGCCGACGAGCTGGTGCTGTCGAAGCTGCGCGAGCGCCTCGGCTTCGGCGACCTGCGCTGGGCGGTCTCCGGGGCAGCGCCCATCCCCAAGGAGACGCTGGCCTTCTTCGCCGGCATCGGCATTCCGATCGCCGAGGTCTGGGGGATGTCGGAGCTGAGCTGCGTCGCCACCGTCAGCCACCCCCGCGAGGCGCGCCTGGGCTCCGTCGGCAAGCTGCTCCCCGGGCTCGAGGGCAAGATCGCCGACGACGGCGAGTTTCTGGTGCGCGGCCCGCTGGTGATGAGGGGCTACCGCAAGGAGCCGGAGAAGACGGCCGAGGCGATCGACGCCGACGGGTGGCTGCACACCGGCGACATCCTCGAGGCCGACGCGCAGGGCTACCTGCGGGTGGTTGACCGGAAGAAGGAGCTGATCATCAATGCGGCCGGAAAGAACATGTCGCCGGCCAACATTGAGAACTCCATCCTGGCCGCGTGCCCGATGGTCGGGGTGATGATCACCATCGGCGACGGACGGCCCTACAACACCGCGCTCATGGTTTTCGACGCCGACTCGGTCGGCCCCTATGCCGCCCAACGCGGGCTGTCCGACGCGTCGCCCGCCGCGCTGGCGGCCGACCCGGAGGTCGTCGCCCAGATCGCCGCCGGGGTGGCCGCCGGCAACGCGAAACTCTCGCGGGTGGAACAGATCAAACGCTTCCGCATCCTGCCGACGCTGTGGGAGCCCGGCGGCGACGAGATCACGCTGACGATGAAACTCAAGCGCAAGCCGATCATGGCCAAGTACGCCGAGGAAATCGAAGAGCTCTACGCGCTCGACCCGCCGCCCGAGGTGTACGAGCCCTCCGGCGCCGCAACGGTGCAGCCGGCATGATCGGCGGGCCGGCGGGCACCGCCCGTGAGATCGGTCGCGTCGGAGCGCGAAAGCTGTTGCAGCGCACCGGCCTCATCGAGGAGTCGACGACGCCCCTGGCGACCGACCCGGCCGAGGTCGCCCGATTGCTGCGCGCGCCATGGTATGACGAGCGGCTGAGCAAGCTGGCCGACGACCTCGGCCGCGACCCTTCCGCCGTGCGCGCCGAGGCCGCGTCCTACCTGCGGGAGATGGCGCCCTCGCTGGACGAGCGGGCGGTGCGGGCCTGGCGCAGCTTCAGTTGCTGGCTGATGCGGGCATACGACGTGCTGGTCGACGAGGACCAGATCGCCCAGCTGCGCAGGCTGGATCGCAAAGCCACTCTGGCGTTTGCCTTTTCGCATCGCTCGTATCTGGACGGGCTGCTGCTGCCCGAGGTGATCCAGGCCAACCGGCTCTCGCCGGCGCTCACGTTCGGCGGCGCCAACCTGAACTTCTTCCCGATGGGAGCCTGGGCCAAGCGAACCGGGACGATCTTCATCCGGCGTCAGACGAAAGACATTCCCGTCTACCGCTTCGTCTTGCGGGCGTACGCCGCGCAGCTGGTGCAAGACTACGCCAACATGACGTGGTCCATCGAAGGCGGCCGAACCAGGACGGGCAAACTGCGGCCCCCGGTGTTCGGGATCTTGCGGTACATCGCCGACGCGGTCGACGAAATCGACGGCCCCGAAGTGTATTTGGTGCCGACCTCGATCGTGTACGACCAGCTGCACGAGGTGGAGGCCATGACCACCGAGGCCTACGGCGCGACGAAGCGGCCGGAAGACTTCCGCTTCCTGATCCGGCTGGCGCGCCAGCAGGGTGAGCGGCTGGGCCGCGCCTACCTCGACTTCGGTGAACCGCTGCCGCTGCGCAAGCGCCTCGAGGAGCTGCGCGCCTTGCAAAAAACATCAGAGTCCGGCGCCAGCACCGAGATCGAACGCATCGCGCTGGACGTCGAGCACCGGATCAACCGCGCCACCCCCGTCACCCCGACCGCGGTGGTGAGCCTCGCGCTGCTGGGCGCCGACCGCTCGCTGTCGATCAGCGAGGTGCTGGCCACCGTGCGGCCGCTGGCGAGCTACATCGCGGCGCGCAACTGGACGGTGGCCGGCGCCGCCGACCTGACGAATCGCTCCACCATCCGCTGGACCCTGCACCAGCTGGTCGCCTCCGGCGTCGTGAGCGTGTATGACGCCGGCACCGAACCGGTCTGGGGCATCGGGGCGGAGCAGCACCTGGTCGCCGCGTTCTACCGCAACGCCGCCATTCACATCGTGGTCGACCGCGCGATCGCCGAGACGGCGCTGCTGGCCGCCGTCGAAGACGCCGAGGCCTCGGTCGAGGGCCTGGTCCAGCCGACGGCCGTGCGCGATGAGGCGCTGCGCCTGCGCGAGTTGCTGAAGTTCGAGTTCCTGTTCTCGGCGCGCGCGCAGTTCGAGAAGGAGCTCACCGACGAGGTGCGCCTGATCGGACGGGTGGACGACACCCGCAAGGCCGCCCACGCGGCCGACGTACGCGGCCTGCTGGAGAAGGCCGACGTGCTGCTGGCGCACCTCGTGCTGCGCCCGTTCCTCGACGCCTACCACATCGTGGCCGACCGGCTCGCCGCCTACGACGACGAATCGTTCGACGAGGACGCGTTTCTCGCCGAGTGCCTCGAGGTGGGCAAGCAATGGGAGTTGCAGCGCAGGATCGCCAGCGCCGAGTCGCGGTCGATGGAGTTGTTCAAGACGGCGCTGCGACTGGCCCGGCATCGCGAGTTGGTCGACGGCGTCGACGGGCCGGACATCGCACGACGCCGGCGTGAGTTCGCCGACGAGATCGCCACCGCGGTCCGGCGCGTCAACGCCATCGCGGAGCTGGCCAGGACCTGCTGATCACTCGTCCACCGGGCGCGCGGGTTCACGGACCATTAACGTTTGGTCGCGATAGTGCGTTGGCCCTATCGGTGAAGCGAGGATCTGATGAGTGACGAGTCGACCGGGCAGGCCCGCCCGCTGATCGGGTACATCACCCATGAGATCGCGCCGCAGATCACCCCCGCGCCGATCGGGCGGACGTGGATGTCGGAGATGCGTCAGGGCTGGCCCCACCGGTGCCTGCCGATGCTGATCGCCAATCAGAGCGGCTGGGAGGTGCGCAACCGCAACGCGTTCACGGCGACGTGGATGGGCGGGGACGACCGCACCAGCCTGATGATCGCGCCCGACACCCGCGAGAGCGGCCAGTTCCTGCCCTCCAGCCACTTCGGCTACGGCATCTTGACCTGGCATCTGCCGATGCTGTTTCGCACCCCGCCGGGCTACAACCTGTTGGTGCGGGGTCCGGCGAACCATCCCAAGGACGCCATCTCCGCGTTGGAAGGCGTCGTCGAAACCGATTGGTCCAGTTCGAGTTTCAGCATGAACTGGAAATTCACCCGCGAGTTCATGCCGGTGCGCTTCGAGGTCGACGAGCCGATCTGCATGATCGTCCCGCAGCGCCGCGCCGAACTGGAGGAGTTCGCCCCCGAACTTCGGCCCATCGAGTCCGACGAGGAACTGCATCGCAAGCACGAGTTCTTCCTGGGCTCACGCGGCGCGCTGGGACGCGAGCAGGAGACGGCCGACGGCGCCCCCGGCGAGCGGGTGCCGTGGCAGGGCGACTACACCCGGGGCCGCCACGCCGACGGCGAGTCCGGGGCCGACGACCACCAGACGAAGCGCCGCCTGCGTCCCTTCGCCGCGCACGAACCCGAGCACCGGGACTAGCGCGATTGCCCGCCTCCCAGCGACAGCGGTGTGGACGAGCCGTAACCAACCTGGGGGTCCTGGCCGGACCTACACTTTCTAGTTATGAACAAGGTTACGAGGGTCTTGTTTGCGCTGTTGCTCGCGTTCGCGGTCTCAACTACCTCGGTGAGCTGCGTACCTCCCTACTGCCCCCTCACCGGCGGCCCGGCCGTCATCTGCTAGTCACCCGCGGCCACTGAGGGGTGAAACCGCTCGCCGCACGGATAAGCCAACCGCGTGGCTGGCCTTCGGCAGCGCAGCCGTTGGAATCGTATTTGGCGAATCAGGCTGGGCGGTCATAGATCTGGGACCTCGAGCGCGAAGCCCATGTTTTGAGTGTGGCTGGGCGCGCCGCGGTTCACAGCCTCGATGGTTTGCGTCTTGGTGTGCTTGACCGCGTCGCGTGACGGCCGCAGCGCCACGAGGGGGAGCAAGGTAGAGATCGCCATGTGCCACGAACAATGAGAACCGGCCGTTGTCGCTCGGAGGTGGGCATTGGCGCTATCCCCTCGAGCCGTGACCCGTGGGGCCGGTGCGGCCCCTGTGGCGAACTCAGTCACCGCAGACCGGGCGCCGCGCTTAAAGTTGGTGGCATGCCGCTTTCTGGAGAGTACGAGCCGTCGCCCTGGGACTGGTCTCGCGAGCAAGCCGACAAGTACGCCGCGTCGGGGGGCGCCGAGGCCGCCGACATGAAGGGCAAGCCGATCATCCTGCTGACCACGGTCGGCGCCAAGACCGGCAAACTCCGCAAGACGCCGCTGATGCGGGTCGAGCACGACGGCCAGTACGCCGTCGTCGCCTCGCTCGGCGGGGCGCCGAAAAACCCGGTCTGGTACCACAACATCAAGAAGAACCCCCGGGTGGAGTTGCAGGACGGCTCCGTCACCCGCGACTACGACGCCCGCGAGGTGTTCGGCGACGAGAAGGCCGTCTGGTGGGAGCGGGCCGTCGCGGCGTGGCCGGAGTACGCCGAGTATCAGACCAAGACCGACCGCCAGATCCCGGTGTTCGTGCTGACCCCGGTCGGCTGAATTCCGGAGTTGGCCAGCTGGCATGGCACCATTAATCAGTGTCCGCTGAATTGAGCCGCCCTCCGAGCGTCGCGCCGCTGACCGCGGCGGACATCGACACCGCGGCCAAGCGGATCGCGGCCGTCGTGACGCCGACCCCGTTGCAGTTCAGCGACCGGTTGTCGGCCATCACCGGCGCGCGGGTCTACCTCAAGCGCGAGGACCTGCAGATCGTGCGCTCCTACAAACTGCGGGGCGCCTACAACCTGCTGGTTCAGCTCTCCGAGACGGAGCTGGCCGCGGGCGTGGTGTGTTCGTCGGCGGGCAACCACGCCCAGGGCTTCGCCTACGCGTGCCGGATGTTGCAGGTGCACGGCCGCGTCTACGTGCCCGCCAAGACGCCCATGCAAAAGCGTGACCGCATCCGCTACCACGGCGGGGACTTCATCGAGCTGATCGTCGGTGGAACGACCTACGACCTTGCCGCCGAGGCCGCGCTGGCCGACGTGGAAAGCACCGGCGCCACCCTGGTCCCGCCCTACGACGACCCGCGCACCATGGCGGGCCAGGGCACCATCGCCGTCGAACTGCTCGACCAACTGGAGACCGAGCCGGACCTGGTGGTGGTCCCGGTGGGCGGCGGCGGCTGCATCGCCGGCATCACCAGCTACCTCGCCGAGCGGACCGAGAACACGTCGGTCCTCGGCGTCGAACCGGCCGGCGCCGCGGCGATGATGGCCGCCCTGTCCGCCGGCGAGCCGGTGACCCTGGATCACGTCGACCAGTTCGTCGACGGCGCCGCGGTGCGCCGCGCCGGCGACCTGACCTACGCCGCGCTGGCGGCCGCCGGCGACATGGTGTCGATCACCGCGGTCGACGAGGGAGCGGTGTGCACCACGATGCTCGACCTCTACCAGAACGAGGGCATCATCGCCGAACCCGCGGGCGCCCTGTCGGTGACGGGATTGCTGGATGCCGATATCGAGCCCGGCTCGACGGTGGTGTGCCTGATTTCCGGAGGCAACAACGACGTCTCGCGCTACGGCGAAGTGCTGGAGCGTTCGCTGGTCCACCTCGGCCTCAAGCACTACTTCCTGGTCGACTTCCCGCAGGAGCCCGGCGCCCTGCGCCGGTTCCTCGACGAGGTGCTCGGACCCAACGACGACATCACGCTCTTCGAGTACGTCAAGCGCAACAACCGGGAGACCGGCGAGGCGCTCGTGGGCATCCAGTTGGGATCCTCGGCCGACCTGGACGGCCTGCTGTCGAGGATGCGCGCGACGGAGCTGCACGTCGAAACCCTGAAACCCGGGTCGCCCGCCTACCGCTACCTGCTGCTCTAGCCGTCGGGCCGCGTTACATGCACGAGCCGTATGGACCCGGGACCCCCGGATTCGGGGTGGTCAGCGCCGCCACCATCGCCTTGCTCGTGCTGCTCGCGTGGGCGGCCATCTGGGTCGCCCGGCGCGGGCGCCTGCTGCGGGGCCTGCGGGAGAGGGTGTCGGGCGTCGCCGTGATCGGCGAGACCCTGGCGTGGGCGCGCGAGCGGATCAGCGACCGCTGGCGGGCGCTGGCCGGCCGGCTGCCGATCAGCGAGGTCGCCGCCGTGGCGCTGCTGCTCGGGCTGGCCGTGGTCGTGACGCTGGCGGTCGGCTTCACCGAAGTGCTCGACGACGTGCTGGAGGGCGACGGCATCGCCGTGATCGACCACCCGGTGACCCGGTGGCTTGCGACCCATCGTGACCTGTGGCTGACCACCGTCCTGCGGACGATCACCGTCGCGGGCGGCCCCCTGTTCCTGGCCGCGTTCGCCCTGCCGATTGCCATGGTGGCCGGTTGGCGGTGCGGGTCGTGGCGCCCGGTGGTGCTCGCCCTGGCGTGCGGCGCCGGGGTCCCGTTGATGCTCTTCACCGCCAAGGCCTTGGTGGGGCGGAATCGCCCGGCCCTGCCGTTCGCCCTCGTCGACGCGGACGGGTACTCGTTTCCCTCCGGACACGCCACCGGCACGGCGGCGATCATGGTCATCTCCGCGTGGATATTGACCCGCTGGCTGATCCGGGGGTGGACCGGGCGCGTGACGGTGTGGGCCGTCACGATCGGCGCGGGGTTCCTGATCGGATTCTCGCGCGTCTACCTGGGCGTCCATTACCTCAGCGACGTGCTCGCGGGCTGGCTGCTGGGCATGGCCTGGGCGGGCGCGGTCATGGTCGTCGGCACCTGGTGGGACAACACCCGACGGGCCCGCGACCGGCAACCGGGGGCGTGAGCTCAGCCTCGGCGCCGGCCGAGGTATGGCGGCGCGGGAATGGCGGGATCGAGGTCGGCGGCCGGCACCGGCGTCCCGGCCGTCAGGGTCAGCGGCACCACGCCGGCCCAGTGGGGCAGCGGGAGGTCCTGCGGGTCGTCGGCCGGGGGACCGCCGCGCACCTTGGCCGACACCTCGGCGAGGTCGAGCGCGAGCACCCCGGTCGCGGCGAGCTCGCGGGCGTCGGGGGCCCGGCAGTCGGCGGCGCGCCCGGGCGCGATGTGGTCGAGCAGGCAGCCCAGCGCCCGCGACTTCTCCGCCGGGTCGTCGACCACGCGCGCCTCACCCACCGCGACCACCGAGCGGAAGTTCACCGAGTGGTGCATCGCCGAGCGCGCCAGCACCAGCCCGTCGACCAGGGTGACGGTGACGCACACCGGCAGGCCCGAACCCGCTGCCTGGGCCGCCCGCGCCGCCAGGAGCGGGCCGCTGCCGGTCGAACCGTGCAAATAGAGCGTCTCGTCCAGCCGGGCGTGCGTGGTCGGCAGGACCACCGGGCGGCCGGCGCTCAGGTATCCCAGATGGCAGACCAGCGCCTCGTCGAGGATGTCGTGGACGGTGCGACGGTCGTAGCGGGCGCGTTCCCGGTAGCGGGTCGGGGTGGTGCGTGAGGTCGGCGGGTATGCGGTGTCCGCGGAATTGCCCATTGATTTGTCCTAGTACATAATGTAATGCGTGCCAGTACAAAACAGCATAACCGGAACCGGCGCGGATTCCATAGCCGCGAGCATCGAAGCGGCGATCTCGGCCGGCTCCCTGACCCCCGGCGACGCGCTGCCGCCCGTCCGCGAGCTGGCCACGCAGCTCGGCGTGAACGCCAACACCGCCGCCGCGGCCTACCGCCTGCTGCGCGATCGCGGCGCCGTCGAAACCGCCGGCCGCCGGGGCACCCGGGTGCGGCACCGGCCGGCGACCAGCCCGCGTTCGCTGCTCGGGCTCGACGTGCCCGCGGGCGTGCGCGACCTGTCGACCGGCAACCCGAACCCGCACCTGCTGCCCATCGCGGGCACCGCCCCGCCCGCACCGGCGCCCGCCGCGCCCGTGCTCTACGGTGGGCCGGCGATCTCGCCGGCGCTGGAGGAGTTCGCCCGCCACGCGCTGATCGCAGACGGGGTGCCCGCCGAACACCTGGCGGTGACCAGCGGCGCGCTGGACGGCATCGAGCGCGCGCTCACCGCGCATCTGCGCCCCGGCGATCGGGTCGCCATCGAGGATCCGGGGTGGGCGAACCTGCTCGATCTTCTTGCCGCCCTGGGGCTTTCGGCCGAGCCGGTGCGCGTGGACGACGACGGGCCGTTGACCGCCGACCTGGCCCGGGCCCTCGGGCGCGGGGTACGCGCGCTGGTCCTGACCAACCGCGCGCAGAACCCGACGGGCGCCGCGCTATCGGCGCAACGCGCCGAGGGCCTGCGTGAGGTGTTGGCCCACCGCGCCGAGGACCTGCTGGTGGTCGAGGACGATCACTGCGCGGGCATCGCCGGCGTACCGCTGCGCACCCTGGCCGGCTGCACCGCCCACTGGGCGTTCGTCCGCTCGGCGTCCAAGGCCTACGGCCCGGACCTGCGCGTGGCCGTGCTGGCCGGTGACCACCGGACCGTCGAGCGCGTGCATGGCCGCCTGCGGCTCGGGCCGGGCTGGGTCAGCCACCTGTTGCAACGGCTGGCCGTCGGCCTGTGGTCCGACAGCGCGGCAGCCGAGCTGGTCGCCGACGCCGAGCGGCACTACGCCGACCGCCGGTCGCGGCTGTGCGACGCCCTGGCCGGCCGCGGTCTCGACGCGCACGGACGGTCCGGGCTCAACGTGTGGGTGCCGGTTCCCGACGAGGCGGTCGCGATCTCACGGCTGCTCGGCGCGGGCTGGGCGGCGGCGCCGGGCGCCCGATTCCGCATGCGGACTCCGGCGGGGATCCGGCTGACGATCTCGGACCTGGCGCCCGACGAGATCGATCCACTCGCCGACGCGGTCGCCCAGGCGGTGCGCCCCGACGGCCGGCCCATCGTGTAGCCGCAGGTCAGGCGGTCTCGTCGTCACCCGGGCCGGGGCCGGTCCATAACAGCTCGATGGTGGGGTTGGGTGGCGCGTCGCGGCGCACGGTGCGCCGGGTGTTCAGGCCGCGGCGGGTCGGATTGTGCGAGCAGATCCGCCGCAGTTTGTGACCGAATTCAGAATGATTCATGGCCGCATCATCGGGGTCGACGCCCCGCGGCCGCCACTCAGTTATCCACAGCCCGCGCGGGTGCGGCGAGGATGGCGAACGAATGGCCTTGCAGCACAGCGCCGTCGGCGTCGACGGCCGGCTCCTCCCAGGCCAGCACGACCTCGCCGCCGACCGGCACCCGCACGGGCTCGGCGCCCAGGTTGCACACGATGCGCAGCTGCCCGCGCGACACGGCGATCCAGCCCTGGTCCTCGTCGTAGTCGACCGCGAGGTGCTCGAGCCAGGGATCGGCGAGGTCGGGGTCGGTGCGCCGCAACGCGATCAGGTCGCGATACAGCCGGCGCAGGCGGGCGTGTTCGCCGGTGTCGACCTCGTCCCAGTTCAGCTTGGAGCGCGCGAACGTCTCGGGGTCCTGCGGGTCGGGGATCTCGTCGGCGTCCCAGCCGTGCTCGGCGAACTCGGCCTTGCGTCCCTCGGCGGTTGCCCTGGCCAGCTCCGGTTCGGGATGGGAGCTGAAGAACTGGAACGGCGTGGCCGCCGCGTATTCCTCACCCATGAAAAGCATTGCGGTGTAGGGGGATCCGAGCGCCAGAGCCGCCTTGATGGCCAGCTGGCCGCCGGTCAGGTTCTGTGAGGGGCGATCCCCCAGGGCGCGGTTGCCGACCTGATCGTGGGTGCAGGTGTAGGCGACCAGGCGGGTCGCCGGAATGGCTCCGGTGTCCAGCGGGCGGCCGTGGCGGCGACGCCGGAACGACGAATAGGTCGCGGCGTGAAAGAAGCCCTGGCGCAACGTGTGCGCCAGGGTGGCCAGGCTGCCGAAGTCGCCGTAGTAGCCCTGGCGCTCGCCGGACACCGCGGTGTGGATGGCGTGATGAACGTCGTCGGCCCATTGCGCGGTCAGACCGTAGCCGCCGCGATCGCGCGGGGTGATCAGCCGCGGGTCGTTCAGGTCGCTCTCGGCGATCAGCGACAACGGGCGCCCCAACTGCTGTGCCAGCCAGTCGGTTTCGGTGGCAAGTTCTTCGAGGATATGGATGGCGGTGGTGTCCACCAGTGCGTGGACGGCGTCCAGCCGCAGACCGTCGGCATGAAAATCGCGCATCCAGCGCAACGCGCAGCCGATGATGTAGCGGCGGACCTCGTCGGAGTCGGCGTCGGCGATGTTGATGCCCTCGCCCCACGGGTTGCTCGCCGAGGACAGGTAGGGGCCGAACCGCGGCAGGTAGTTGCCCGACGGGCCCAGGTGGTTGAACACCGCGTCGATCAGCACGCCCAGCCCCTTCGCGTGGCAGGCGTCGACGAAGCGCACCAGCGCGTCGGGGCCGCCATAGGGCTCGTGCACGCTGTACCACAACACCCCGTCGTATCCCCAACCGTGGCTGCCGGCAAAGGAATTCACCGGCATCAGCTCGACGAAGTCCACGCCGAGATCCACCAGATAGTCCAGCTTGTCGATGGCGGCGTCGAGGGTCCCGGCACCGGTGAACGTCCCCAGGTGCAGCTCGTAGATCACCGCGCCTTCGACCGACCGGCCGGCCCACCCGGTGTCGGTCCACGTCGCGCCGGCCGGGTCCCACAGCTGGGAGCGGGCGTGCACGCCCTCGGGCTGGCGCGCGGAGCGCGGGTCGGGCAGCACGGTGGGGTCGTCGTCGAGCAGGTACCCGTAGCGGGCGTCCGGCGCGGTGTCCACGCTCGCATGCCACCAGCCGTCCCGCGAGCGCGTCATGGGGTGCACCTGGCCCTCGACGTCGAGCCGGACCCGTTCGGGTTTGGGCGCCCACACCCGGAAGTCAGTCATGGTGCCGCTCCAGCAGCACGACCGGCAGGTCGGCGAACAACTGGGCCGCCGAGGTCGGTCCGTCCGCGACCGCCCCGGTGAGCGCGTCTTTCCAGGTGCCGTCGGGCAGCGGCAAAACGGTGTTGCCCCAGCCGCTTTCGGCCAGCCGCACCGTCCAGCGGGTCACCGCGACCACGATGTCTCCGCCATTTGAGCCCCGGCGGAAGGCCACCACGTGGTCGGCGGCGTCGCCGTCGGCCAGCACCGGGACGTAGTCGCCCCGCAAGAAGCTGTCCGGGTGGGCGCGGCGCACGCGCAGCGCGGTGGTGACGACCCGGATCTTCGGGTGCTGCAACTCGTGCAGGGCGGCGCGCCGGGCCGCGTAGTCGACCGGCCGGCGATTGTCCGGATCGACCAGGCTGTCGTCCCACAGCTCGGTGCCCTGATAGACGTCCGGAATCCCCGGCACGGTCAGCGCCAGCAGCTTCTGACCCAGCGCGTCACTGGCGGCGTGCGGATTGAGTTGCGCGACAAGCTCGGTCAGTTGCCCGGCCACCGGGCCGTCGAGCACCGTGTCCAGCCAGCGGTGGATCGCGTCCTCGAAGTCGGTGTCGGGGTCGTTCCACGAGGTGTGCCAGGCCGCTTCCCGGATGGCCTTCTCCGCGTAGCCGTGCAGCCGCTCGCGCAGCTCGCGGGTGACCTGCCCGCTGACCGGCCACACGCCGAAGATGTTCTGCCACAGGAACTGTCCGGTCGCCGGGTCGGGGGAGGGGGCGCGGGTCTCCCAGCGGGCGACGAACTCGGCCCACAGCGACGGCACCTGCGACAGCACCCCGATCCGGGCGCGCACGTCCTCTCCGCGTTTGGTGTCGTGGGTGGTCAGCGTCGTCATGGCCTGCGGCCACATCCGGGCGCGGCTGGCGGCGCTGTGATGGAACTCGGCCGCGCCGACCCCGAAGCGGTGCGGCTCGCCGCCCACCTCGTTCAGCGATACCAACCGGGCGTCGCGATAGAACAGGCAGTCCTCGACAGACTTTGCGGTGACGGCCCCGCACAGCTGCTGTAGCCGGGTGGCCGGCTCGCCGCCGCGGGCCAGCGCCGCGGCCAGCACCTGCAGCGCCGGGCCCAATTCCGGTGCGGCCGCCTCGGTTTCGGCCAGTGCGGTGGGCAACAGCGCGACCAGGCCGGGGTAGTCGCTGCGGTAGACGCCGAGGTGGGTGAGCAACGCCGCCACCGCCGCGGGCAGCTGCGGGTGGTCGGCGCCGGCGGCGGCAGCGATGCTGCGGCGCAGCCGGGACAGCTCGCTGCCCAACGTGTCGGTGGCCGAACGGATCTTGAGGTCGGCCAGCATGTCCGGCAACGCCCGGTAGTCCACGCCGGAGGACTCCACCAGCGCGGTCAGCGCCGGGGCGCCCTGCGGATCCACGAAGAGGCCGCCGACCTCACGCAGCACGTCGTAACCGGTGGTGCCGCCGACCGGCAGGGTGGGCTCGAGCGCCTCGTCGACCGCCAGGATCTTCTCGATCACGATCCAGGCCGAGGGGCCGACCAATTCGCGTAACCACGCCAGGTAGCCGCACGGATCGGACAGGCCGTCGGGGTGATCGATGCGCACACCGTCGACGAGCCCCTCGGCGAACCACCGCCCGACTTCGGCGTGCGTGGCGTCGAAGACCGCGCGGTCTTCCTGGCGCAGCCCCGCCAGCGAGGTGATCGAGAAGAACCGGCGGTAGCCGCACACGCCGTTGCGCCAGCCCACCAGGCGGTAGTGCTGGCGATCGTGCACCTCGGGACCGGTGCCGCCGGCGGTGCCGGGCGCGATCGGCAGCGCCAGATCGCCCAGGCGCAGCACGTCCCCGTCGACGGTCAGGTCGGCGGCGTCCTCGTCGGAGCCCAG
This sequence comes from Mycobacterium sp. 3-98, assembly GCF_035918355.1. Classification (NCBI taxonomy): domain Bacteria; kingdom Bacillati; phylum Actinomycetota; class Actinomycetes; order Mycobacteriales; family Mycobacteriaceae; genus Mycobacterium; species Mycobacterium sp. 3-98. The sequence goes on from NZ_CP142360.1 coordinate 2,647,718, forward strand.
CACCGGCAGCACGATGCGGCCATCCTGGTCGAGGTCCCAGTCGATGTCGAAAAACGTTGCGTAGGGCGAAGAACGGCCGTTCCGCAGGACGTCCCACCACCAGGGGTTCTGCCGGGGCTGGTCGATTCCGACGTGGTTGGGCACGATGTCGACGACCAGTCCCAGGCCACGCGCCCGCGCCGCCGCCGACAGCCGCGCCAGGCCGTCACGGCCGCCGAGTTCGGGGGACACCGTCGTGGGGTCGGTGACGTCGTAGCCGTGGCTCGACCCGGTGGTCGCGGTCATGATCGGGGACAGGTACAGGTGCGTCACCCCGAGGTCGTCCAGGTAGTCCAGCAGGTCTTCCGCGTCGGAGAAGGTGAACGCGGACCCGCTCGACTCACCACGCAGCTGCAGCCGATAGGTGGACAGGATGGGTAAATCCATGCGTCACAGAGTCTTACGCAAGATGAGCAACGAGCGTGAGGGCAACGACACCTTCTCCTCGGCGGTCACCACCTGGTCGGGACCCTCTTTGCTGCCCGTCGGTTCGTTGGTGTCCAGTTCCACCGTCCACTCCTGCGCATAGTCGTCGGGCGGCATCGAGAACTCCACCGGATCGTCGCCGGCGTTGAAGCACAACAGGAATGAGTCGTCGACCACCCGCTCCCCGCGGGCGTTCGGCGCGGTGATGGCGTCACCGTTGAGGAAGACGGCCACGCACTTGTGAAAGCTCTCGCCCCAATCCTCGTGCGTCATCTCGCGGCTGCTCGGATTCAGCCAGGCGATGTCACGCACCTCGTCGCCGCTGCGGATCGGCTCGCCCTCGAAGAACCGGCGCCGGCGGAACACCGGGTGCTGCTTGCGCAGGGCGGTCACCTTGCGCGCGAACGCCAGCAGGTCGGAGTTCTTGTCGACCAAAGACCAATCCATCCAAGACAATTCGGAGTCCTGGCAGTAAACGTTGTTGTTGCCGTTCTGGGTACGCCCGAGCTCGTCGCCGTGGGCGATCATCGGCGTGCCCTGGCTGACCATCAGCGTCGCCCAGAAGTTGCGCATCTGTCGGTAGCGCAGCTCGGTGATGTCGGGGTCGTCGGTGGGGCCCTCGACGCCACAGTTCCACGAGCGGTTGTGGCTTTCGCCGTCCCGGTTGTCCTCGCCGTTGGCCATGTTGTGCTTTTCGTTGTAGGACACCAGGTCATTGAGCGTGAAGCCGTCGTGCGCCGTGACGAAGTTGATGCTGGCGCTGGGGCGCCGGCCGGTCGCCTCGTACAGGTCCGACGACCCGGTCAGCCGGGAGGCGAACTCACCCAGGGTTGCGGGCTCACCCCGCCAGTAATCGCGCACAGTATCGCGATACTTCCCGTTCCACTCGGTCCACAAACCCGGGAAGTTTCCGACTTGATAGCCGCCCTCGCCGACGTCCCACGGCTCGGCGATCAGTTTGACCTGGCTGACGATCGGATCCTGCTGCACCAGATCGAAAAACGCGCTCAACCGGTCGACGTCGTGCAGTTCGCGGGCCAGCGTGGCGGCCAGGTCGAAGCGGAATCCGTCGACGTGCATCTCGGTCACCCAGTAGCGCAGCGAGTCCATGATCAGCTGCAGCACGTGCGGGTGGCGCGGGTTGAGGCTGTTACCGGTGCCGGTGTAGTCCTTGTACAGCCGCAGGTCGCCGTCGACGAGCCGGTAGTACGCGGCGTTGTCGATGCCCCGGAAATTGATGGTCGGCCCCAGGTGATTGCCCTCGGCGGTGTGGTTGTAGACGACGTCGAGGATCACCTCGATGCCCGCCTCGTGGAAGCTGCGCACCATGGACTTGAACTCGGCGACGCTGGAGTTGCGGTTGGCGGCGTATTGGTTGTGCGGGGCGAAGAACCCGAACGTGTTGTAGCCCCAGTAGTTTCGCAATCCCAGGTCGAGCAGTCGCGAGTCGTGCATGAACTGGTGCACCGGCATCAGTTCGATGGCGGTGACGTTGAGCGACTTGAGATGGTCGATGATCGCCGGGTGGGCCAGGCCGGCGTAGGTGCCCCGCAGTTCCTCCGGGACGCTGGGGTGGTTCTGCGTCATGCCCTTGACATGCGCCTCGTAGATGACGGTTTCGTGGTAGGGGGTCAGCGGGGCTCGGTCGGATCCCCAGTCGAAGAACGGGTTGCTCACCACGCTGGTCATGGTGTGGCCCAGCGAGTCGACCATGGGGGGAGTTCCCGGGTCGGCCCCGTCGGCGTTGGGTCCCTCGGGGTCCCTTTCCCGGTAGGCCTTCAGGTCGTAGGAGAACAGCGCCTGGCCGAACGCGAAATCGCCGTGAAAAGCCTTGCCGTACGGGTCGAGCAACAACTTGCTGGGGTCGCACCGGTGACCCGCCGCCGGGTCGAAGGGGCCGTAGACGCGAAACCCGTAGCGCTGGCCCGGGTTGATGTTGGGCAGATAGGCGTGCCAGACGTATCCGTCCACCTCCTCCAGGGGAATCCGCGACTCGCCGCCCCGGTGGTCGATCAGGCACAGCTCGACCTTTTCGGCGATTTCGGAGAACAGGGAGAAGTTGGTCCCGGCGCCGTCGTAGGACGCCCCGAGCGGATATGGGTTTCCCGGCCAGACGGTGGCGAGTTTGGGTTCTTGGTGACCGCCTGGTTCTGAAGCGGAATTGTTGGTGGACACCTATCGACCTTATCCGCGGCGCGGGACCCTCACGAACGTACGGCGGTCCGCGAGGCGGTTCACCACCAGCCGGTGTTCTCGGCGATCTGGCGGCCCAGTTCTGGCGCCATGGTCCGCATGTAGGTGGGGGACAGGTGGTGGGCGCCGTGGTAGACCAGGATGTTGCCCTCGACCGGGCGGCACACGTCGGCGCGGCAGATCGCGTCGGACATGTCGAGCACCTTGAGCTGCGGGAATTGGCTGACGAAGTCGAGGGTCTGGTTGCGGTCGGAGAGCAGGTCGGACCGCTTGATCGCGCATGACTGCGCGGTCGCGCCCCGTTTGGCCAGGCAGTCCGCCGGGTCGAACGGCTGGCCGTTCTTCACCAGCCACGGGGTGTCTCGCATTCCGAGGATGGGAATGTTGTTGTCGGACAACGTTTGCCAAATCCCGATGTAGGTGGCGGGCATCACGTCGCCGGACTTGATGTTCCACGGCCGGGTGGTCGTGGTGAAGACGTAGTCGGGGCGGTCGGTGACCAGTTTGGTCATCGTCTGTTGCACCCACTCGCGGCACTGCGGGTAGGGGGCGTTGTTGCCCATGATCAGCGGGACCTGCTCGGTCGACAGCGGGCAGCCCATCTTGAGATACGTCACGACCTTGAAGTGGTGCAGCTTGCCCAGGATGTCCAGCGCGGGCAGCCAGTGCTCGGCGTGCGACCCGCCCGCCAGCGCGATCGTGCGCTCGGCGGCGGCATCGCCGTAGGTGCAGTTGACCACCGCGGGGTTGACGAAGTCGCTGATGCACCCGTCCTTGGTCGAGGCGGGCAGGTCCTGCTTCACCTCCAAGACCGTGGGCCGCATCGGCAGTTTCGGCACGCGCACGCGTTCGGTCAGGGCCCGTGCGCCGGGATAGTCCTGCGGGTTGAGGACGCTGAGCTCCTTGCCCGCCGACCGCAGCACCGTGACGTGTTGACGCCACGTGAACGACGTCGCCGTCAGCGTCACGCCCAGCAGCACGACCGCCGATCCCAGCACCAGCGTCGGCCGCCGGAGGCGGGCCAGCCACCGGGTGGTCGGCGCGGCCGGACGGGGTGCCGGCTTCGAGGCGGCCCGGTAGCGCAGGGGGTCCTCGACGAGCCGGTTGGTCAGGTACGCCAGCACGCCCGACACCACCAGCAGCACCGCGCCTTCGAGGAACGTGGCGTGCTTGTGACCGGTATAGGACAGCCAGAAGATGAGCAGCGGCCAATGCCAGAGGTAGAGCGAATACGCCATGGCGCCCAGCTCGACCAGCGGACGCGTCGCCAGCAGCCGATTGGGCAGCGGCAGCCGGCCCTGGGCGCCGCGCTCGCCCGTCGAGCCGGCTCCGACGAGGATCAGCAGCATGGCGGCGCCGACGGGGACCAGGGCCCACGGGCCGGGGAACTCGCGCACGCCGTCGATGAGCGCCCCGCACGACAGCACCGCGCCCAGCGCGACCGTCGCCAGCGCCGTGCGCAACCACATGGGCCAGCGGATGCGGGTCACCAGCGCCCCGACCAGCGCCCCCAGCAGCAACTCCCAGCCGCGCGCGAAGCTGTCGTAATAGGCGGCCGTCTGGTTGTCCTGGTGCGCGATGATCGCGTAGACGAACGAGGCCAGCGTCAGCGCGCTCAGCACCACCAGGAACACCGTCTTCAGCCGGGCACCCGGCCGACGCCCGCACAGGTACGCCAGGCCGGCGATCAAGACGAGGAAGCTGACGTAGAACTGGCCCTGCACCGACATCGACCAGATGTGCTGCAGGGGGCTGACGGCCTCGCCGGCGCGCAGGTAGTCGGAGGCGGTGTTGGCCAACTCCCAGTTCTGGTAGTAGCCAAGGCTGGCGAGGCTCTGGTCGGCGAAGGCCTCCCAGCGGGTTTCCGGCTGAACCAGGATGGTGAGCACCGCGCATCCGGCCAGCACGACGACGAGGGCCGGAACGAGGCGACGGACGAGCCGGATCACCTCGGCCACCGGCGACAGGGTGACCGCCGGGTTCAACGCGGCGCGGATGACCTTGCCGCCGAAGAAGAATCCGGACAGCGCCAGGAAGACGTCGACGCCGCCGGAGACGCGGCCGAACCAGATGTGGAACACGGCGACGAGCGCGATCGCGATGCCGCGCAAGCCGTCGAGGTCGTCGCGATAGAACCCCTGCGATCCCCAGGATTCCGTGGTGGCCGCCCCCGAGTCCCCCGGATCGGCGGCGGCGATCGGTGCGGAAGGACGTGTCGGGGTCTGCATGATCGACCGCTAATTTACCCAAAACCCGCCACCCGTTCCCGACCGCGCGCGGCGGGGGAGCGAGTGGCGGGCGTCGGAAGGCAGCGGACGACCCGTGGGAATTACCGGGTGAGACCGGCGCCCGCCGGCTGCAACGGGGCCTGCTGGGTGGGCAGCTGCTGCACGGGCGCCTGCTGTAACGGCGCCTGTTGTGTCGGTGCCAGCTGCAACGGCCCACGCTGGGTCGGCACCTGCTGCGCCGGCGCCTGTTGCGTCGGGACCTGCTGCAGCGGCGCCTGTTGCGTCGGGACCTGCTGCAACGGCGCCTGCTGCAACGGCGCCTGTTGTGTCGGCGCCTGCTGCAACGGTGCCTGCTGCAACGGCGCCTGCTGCAACGGCGCCTGATGTGTCGGCGCCTGCTGAGCCGGGCCCTGCTGGGTGGGCAGCTGCTGAGCCGGGGCCTGTGGCGTCGGCGCGGAAGCGCCGAGGATGCGGACCATGTAGGGCGTCATGCCGTTGGCGCGTACCGGCGAGACCTGCACGACGTCGCCGACCTCGAGCATCTGGTTGTTGCCCAGGTACATCGCGACGCTTTGCGTGCCGTCGGGTCCGTAGAAGATCAGGTCACCCTTGCGGGCCTGCTGCGGCAGGATCTTCTGGCCGACGCGGTAGATCGCCCCGGAGGAACGCGGCAGCTTCACGCCGGCACCGGCGTACGCGTACTGCATCAGCCCCGAGGCGTCGAAACCGACGGTGTTGGCGCCGGTACCGGTGCCGCGGGTGGGGCCGTTGATGCCGCCCCCGGCCCAGGAGAACGGCACGCCGCGCTGCGACAGACCGCGGGCGATCACCACGTCGGTGGCCTGCTGATAGTCCATCGACCTGGCGCCCGGGTCGGCGGTCGCGACGGTGGGAACCACCATCGGCGCCCCGAGCAGGGCCAAACCGATCGCGAGGGCGTAGATGCGTTTCATGTTTCTGGCCTCTCAGGCGCTCGTGGGGCCTCGACGCGGTGACCTCGCGCGTCCGCCCCCGGTTCATGGATCGGGCGACGGCCCCCACGCTGGGGCCGCGCCGTCCATGGCACTTGCGTAGTGAAGCGGCCCGTCAGAGGGCCGTATTCACATCAGTCACAACCGTAACTTTGACAACAGATGGTGTTAGCCGCCAGGGCCCCGGGGGATTATTTGTCGTACCGTGACCGGACGGTGACTGGCGCGGCCCAATCCCGTATGCGCAGTTGTGATTTCGGTCTCAGCCGGCTACGACGTAGCCATCCCGTCACGGGGCGGAGACGCCGGCCCGATCAGAGCCAATAGCGTTCGCTGAACAAGGTCAGCATCGTTCCCGCCGCCGAGCTCACCATGACCAGCGCCAGAGCCAGAACCGGCCAGAAAGACATGTACCAGCCCTTCAGGATGGACACCACCGGGCCGATGACGGCGGCGGTGAGGGCCGCCCCGATCCCGCCCCACACCACCGGGTGGATGTACAGATCCAGCCCGAAGGGAACCGGCCCGCAGGTCTCGTCCGCGCAGACATGCGCCAGGAAGCCGAAAAGCCGCGACGGCCAGGTCGTCGCCGTGGCCAGCACGGCGAGCAGGACCAGCAGGGTGACGGTGCAGACGACGTCCCACACCGCCAGCCGCACCCGGATCACCCGCGGCGCCCCGGGGGCCTCGGCGTCGTAATCCACCAGGTCGGGTGCGGGCCCTGCGCTGTCGGGCTGCTGCGGCGTGGCCATGATGTCCCATGCTTCCCGACGGCCCGGGTTTGCGCGAATCGGCTGCTTTACCCTCGATCACTATGCCCGCGGCCAAGGCCGGGCTGACGCCCGAGCAGATCAGCGCGATCGACGCCGCGCACCTGTGGCATCCGTACAGCACGATCGGCGCCGAATCCATCGCACCCGTCGTCGCGGTCGCGGCGCACGGCGCCCGGCTGACCCTGATCCGCGACGGCGAACCCGTCGAGGCGCTCGACGCCATGAGCTCCTGGTGGACCGCGATCCACGGGCACGGCCACCCGGTCCTGGACGCGGCCCTGTCCGCCCAGCTCGGCGCCATGAACCACGTCATGTTCGGCGGACTGACCCACGAGCCCGCGGCCCGGCTGGCCCAGCTGCTGGTCGAGATCACCCCGGCCGGCCTGGAGACGGTGTTCTTCAGCGACTCCGGATCCGTGTCGGTGGAGGTGGCGGTGAAGATGGCGCTGCAGTACTGGCGCAGCCTCGACCGGCCCGGCAAGCACCGGCTGATGACCTGGCGCGGCGGCTACCACGGCGACACCTTCACCCCGATGAGCGTCTGCGACCCCGACGGCGGCATGCATTCGCTGTGGACCGACATCCTGGCCCGGCAGGTGTTCGCCCCGCAGGTGCCCCGGGACTACGACGCCGCCTACAGCGCGGCGTTCGAGGCGCAACTGGCCCGCCACGCCGACGAACTGGCCGCGGTCATCGTCGAACCCGTCGTGCAGGGCGCCGGCGGCATGCGCTTTTCCGACCCGCGGTACCTGCGCGACCTGCGCGAGATCTGCCGACGGCACGACGTGCTGCTGATCTTCGACGAGATCGCCACCGGCTTCGGCCGCACCGGCGAGCTCTTCGCCGCCGACCACGCCGGCGTCAGCCCCGACATCATGTGCGTCGGCAAGGCGCTGACCGGCGGCTACCTGAGCCTGGCCGCCACTCTGTGCACCACCGAGATCGCCCACACCATCAGCGCCGGCGAGGCCGGCGCGCTGATGCACGGGCCCACGTTCATGGCCAACGCGCTGGCCTGCGCGGTCTCGGTGGCCAGCGTCGAGCTGCTGCTCGGGCAGGACTGGCGGTCGCGGGTCGCCGAGATCGGCACCGGGCTGGCGGCCGGGCTCGAACCCGCCCGCGCATTGCCCGGCGTGACCGACGTCCGGGTGCGCGGGGCCATCGGCGTCATCGAATGCGCGCGCCCCGTTGACCTCGCCGTCGCCACGCCGGCGGCGCTGGACCACGGCGTCTGGCTGCGGCCGTTTCGCAACCTGGTCTACGCGATGCCGCCCTACATCTGCACGCCCGACGAGATCTCCCGGATCGCCTCGGCGATGGTGCAGGTCGCCCGCCTCGTCGGCTAGCGGTGGCGACCCGCTGCGCCCGGCGTGGACTATGCGGCGACCCGCTGCGCCCGGCGTGGACTATGCGGCGACCCGCTGCGCCCGGCGTCGCCGCGCTGGCGGTCGCCGCGGCCGCGCTGGCGATCGCCACTAGGCTGAGCCCCTATGAACGCCTCCCCGCAGGCACCGATCGACGTCTCCCCGCTGGCCTGGCTGGAGGCGGTGGAACGGCAGCGCCGCGAGGCCGGGCTGCGCCGCTCGCTGCGGCCGCGCCCCGCCGTCGCCACCGAGCTGGACCTGGCATCCAACGACTACCTGGGGTTGTCCCAACACCCCGACGTGATCGACGGTGGGGTCGCTGCGCTGCGCCTGTGGGGCGCCGGGGCGACCGGGTCCCGCCTGGTCACCGGCGACACCGAACTGCACGAGGAATTCGAGACCGAGCTCGCCGACTACGCCGGGGCGGCCGCGGGCTTGCTGTTCTCCTCGGGCTACGCGGCCAACCTGGGCGCCGTCGTCGGGCTGTCCGGCCGGGGTTCGCTGGTGGTGTCCGACGAGCTTTCGCACGCCTCGCTCGTCGACGCCTGCCGGCTGTCGCGGGCCCGGGTGGCGGTGACGCCGCATCGCGACGTCGGTGCCGTGGAGGCGGCGCTGCGATCGCGCGACGAGGAACGCGCGGTCGTCCTCACCGAAGCGGTGTTTTCCACCGACGGCGCCCTGGCGCCGCTTCGCGAACTGCACGACGTGTGCCGTCGGCATCGCGCCCTGCTCATCGTCGACGAGGCGCACGGCCTCGGGGTGCGCGGCGGCGGGCGCGGGCTGCTGCACGAGGTCGGGCTGGCCGGTGCGCCGGACGTGGTCATGACCACCACGCTGTCCAAGGCGCTGGGCAGCCAGGGCGGCGCGGTGCTCGGGCCGGCGTCGGTGCGCGCCCATCTGATCGATTCGGCGCGCACGTTCATCTTCGACACCGGACTGGCCCCGGCGGCGGTGGGTGCCGCGCGCGCCGCGCTGCGGGTGCTGCGGGCCGAACCGTGGCGCGCGGACGCCGTGCTGCGCCATGCCGGCATCCTCGCCGAGGCCTGCGGGGTACGCGAGCTACCGCAGTCGGCGGTGGTGTCGGTGATCCTCGGCGACCCCGACGTGGCGGTGGCCGCCGCGACCGCCTGCCTGGACGCCGGCGTGCGGGTCGGATGCTTCCGGCCCCCGACCGTGCCCGCCGGCACCTCGCGGCTGCGGCTGACCGCGCGCGCGTCGCTGGACGACGCCGAGCTGGACCTCGCGCGCCGGGTGCTCACCGACGTGCTCGCCGGGCTTGGCTAGGGCACCCCGGTGACGGTCCTGGTCGTCACCGGCACCGACACGGGGGTCGGCAAGACGGTCGTCACCGCGGCGCTGGCCTGCCACGCCCGCCGGGCCGGCCTCGACGTGGCGGTGTGCAAACCGGTCCAGACCGGCACCGATGACGGCGACGACGACCTCGCGGAGGTGGGCCGGCTGTCCGGGGTGACCGAGCTGGCCGGGTTCGCCCGGTACCCGCAGCCGCTGGCGCCGGTGGCCGCGGCCGAGCAGGCCGGGATGCCGCTGCCCACCCGCGAGCAGCTACTGGGGCTCATCGGGGAGTTGGACCGGCCGGGGCGGCTGACGCTGGTCGAGGGCGCCGGGGGCCTACTGGTCGAACTCGGCGAAAACGGTGTCACCGCACGCGATCTCGCCGTCGCGCTCGGCGCCCCGGCGCTGGTGGTGGTCAGCCCGTCGCTGGGCACCCTCAACCACACCGCGCTCACGCTGGAATCACTTGCCGCACACAATGTTTCGTGCGCCGGGCTGGTGATCGGGGCGTGGCCCCGGTGCCCCGGGGTGGTGGAGGCGTCCAACCGGTCCGCGCTGGCCCGGTTGGCCGCGCTGCGCGCCGCGCTGCCCGCGGGGGCGGCGTCGCTGGACGCGGCCGACTTCGCGGCGCTGTGCGCAGGCGCATTCGACCGCGACTGGGTCGCCACGCTGGCCGGCTGATGGTCCACTCCATCGAGCTGACCTTCGACCGCGACACCGAGGCCGCGATCCGAAACATCTGGGAAGCGTTGGCGGCGGCGGGAATTCCCAGCCAGGCGCCGGCCAGCCGCCCGCACGTGACGCTGGCGGTGGCCGAGGGCATCGCCGCCGACGTCGACCCGTTGCTGGCCCCGCTGAGCAACCGGCTGCCGCTGGGCTGCCTCGTCGGCGCGCCGGTGTTGTTCGGCCGCGGCAGCGCCGTTTTCGCGCGGCTCGTGGTGCCGACGGGCGAGCTGCTGGCCCTGCACGCCCGGGTGCACGAGTTGTGCGCCCCGCATCTGGTGCCCGGCCCGATGCCCAACAGCCTGCCCGGTCAATGGACCGCGCACGTCACGATCGCCCGCCGGGTCGGCGGCGCCCAACTCGGCCGCGCGTTGCGCATCGCGGGCCGGCCCGCCCAGATCGACGGCAGCTTCGCGGGTTTGCGCCGCTGGGACGGCAACAAGAAGGTCGAGCACCTGATCGGTTAGTGGCGACCGCAAACGCGGTATGGCGGGGCGCGGGGGCCACCCATCGGCGCATCGCACAGAAATTCTACGGTCGTTGACTTATCTCCGCCGATGTCGTTAGCTTGGACGCGGAGAAACTCCGCAGTCGGGGAGTTATGCGGTGCCAGGTTTCACGACGGGTCGTGCGCCGGGTCATCAAGGTGCCCGACTTCCCGCGGCGGGACGCCGTCGCCGTACCTGGCGTGAAAACCATTGGGAACGCGCGAGTTACAGGCTCTGAGCGAAGGGGAGCATGATGCGTACAACGACTGCGGCGCTAGGCAGCGCGGCGTTTTTTCTCGTCGCCCCGGGGACCGTCGCCGGACTGATCCCCTGGCTGATCACCGGCTGGCATTGCCATCAACCGCTGCCACACTGGGTGATTGCCCAGATCGTCGGGGTGCTGCTGATCTGTGTGGGCCTGGTACCGGTGGTGTCGGCGTTTGCGGAGTTCGCCAAGGCGGGCGGCACCCCAGCACCCGTCGCGGCGCCCCGACGACTCGTCGTCAGTGCATTCAACCGGTATGTCCGCAATCCGATGTACGTCGGCCTCCTGGTGGTCATCGTCGGCCAGGCCCTGCTGTTCGGCAGCCTCGGCACGGCCATCTACGCCGCGGTGATGTGGGCGGTGACGGCCTCGTTCGTGCGCTGGTACGAAGAACCCACCCTGCAGCGCCAATTCGGGACCGACTACGAGGCCTATCGGCAGGCGGTGCCCGCGTGGTTTCCGCGACTGCGCCCGTGGACGCCCGGCCCAAGATGACATCGCCCGCTGGGCCCGGCGCTCCGGCCGCACATCAGCGTTCGTCGCGCTGCGGCGCCGCCCGGCTCATGGGGTGGCCGACAGTGCGAACTCCTGCCCCATGGCCTCGTGCACCCTGGCGCGCCGCTCGTCGATGGCGCGGCCCAGGTCTTGCAGCAGCAGCGGCTTACTGGTCACCAATTCGACGAGGTGGTCGCGATCGATTTCCAGCGCGGTGATTTCGTCGATCGCCTGCGCGTCGGACAGGTTGGGCTGCCGGGTCAGCGCGGTCACCCCCAGGAACGAGCCCTCGTCCAGCCCCCCGACCGCGACCGCCGTTCCGTCCCTGGCGGTGGCGGTCAATCGCACACCGCCCGCGAGCAGAAACGTCATCTTGTCGGGAACCCGGCCGGCGTGCTCGACGATCTCGTTCGCACCGTAGCGAACGATCCTGGCGTGCGACGTCAGCGCCTGCTGATCCGGTTGGCTCAGCCGCAACGCCGGGGCCACCACGGTCCGCAAGGCCTTCTCGATGCGCTCGGGCGTCGAGATGTCGTCCTCGGCGCCGTCGAGGCGCAGGCCTTCGCGCCGCGCGGCGTACCAGAGCCAACGCAGAAACGTCGCCTGCGCGGCGGAATCGTCTGCGGGCGACCTCAACCCGACGGTGAGGAGGTACTCGGCGGCCCCGGCGGGCGTCGCGGCTGCCACGGCGTTGGGCCTGCGCTGCGGCAGCGCGTTGGCCACCCGTTCCAGCAATGCGCACACTCGGTCGGGCGGGTCGACCTCGGAAAACGTTGTGGTGATTGCCAATTGGTGGCCCCCGGGCGGGCGGCTGAGGTTGGTGAACGAGGTGGTGGCCAGCACCGAGTTCGGGGTGATCTGTAGCCCACGGCCGGTCTGGATGTGGACGGAGCGCCAGTTCGCCTCCACGATGCGGCCCCGGGCCGCGGGGGTGTCCAGCCAGTCGCCGATCCGGAATGGCTGTTCGAACAACATGAACAGCCCCGACACGATCTGGCCGACGGAGTTCTGCAGCATCAGCCCGATCACCACCGAGGTCACGCCCAGCGCGGTGAAAAGGCCGCCGACGCGGACACCCCACACGTAGGAGAAAATGACCGCCAGCCCGACTCCGATCAGCACGAACCGGGTCACGTCGAGGAAGATGCCCGGAATGCGCTGGCGCCACGTCCCTTGCGGCGCGCCCTCGAACACGGTCGCGTTGAGCCCGGACAACAGCAGCACCAACACCACGAAGCCGAACACCGTCGCGAGGACCCGAACCGAGGTGAACTGCGCCGGCATCCGCGCGACGTTGACCAGCAACACCAGCAGGGCGCCCAGTGGGATCAGGTAGCTGCGCAACAGGAACGCCGGCCGGGCCAGCGGGCTGTCCCTGCGGACCAGGCTCTGATGCCATTCGGTGAGGGCGATCAGCAGCAGCGGCAGCCCGATGACCACACCGGCGGCCCAGTACAGCGACGACGAGTCCAAGGATGTCACGGCCCTGCCCCTTACCCTTCCGACAACTTCCAGATCTGCTGCTCGACGCCGCCGACCGTGATGGTGCCCGCGGGCGTGAACTGACGGATGTCGTGCATCACCTCGTACACCTTCGAGGTGACGTAAATCCCCGTTTGCGTTGTGCTGCTGCGTGTTTGATGCGCGAGGTTGACGGCAGCGCCCCACATGTCGTAGACGATGCTGGATCGCCCGACCAGTCCGCTGATGACGTTTCCGGTGTTGATGCCGGCCCGCAGCGCCAGGTGGTAGCCCGTCCTGGCGTTGAAGCGCGCGATGATGTCTTTCATCTCGACAGCGAATTCGACGGTGCGGTGGACGCTGTCCAGGCGGGGAAAGTTCAGGCCGCAGCTGGCGAGGTAGCCGTTGTGGAGCGTGCGAATCGGCTCGATACCAAGGGATTCGGCCGCCGAGTCGAGTTCGCGGATCAGCTCGTCGACGATGCCCACCAATTCGCGCCCGGAAAGCCTGCCCGAGATCTCGTCGAGGCCGACGAGGTCGGCGAAGATGACGGTGACGTCCTGGTGCTCCTGGGCGATCGTGTGTTCGCCCTCGCGGTATCGCCGCGCCACCGGCTCGGGCATCAACGACCCGAGCAGCCGGTCGTTTTCCTTGCGTTGTTCGCCCAGCAGCTCTTCCTTGATCTGCAGGTTTCGGCTCATCTCGTTGAAAGCGGCCGTGAGTTCCCCGATTTCATCGTGGGAGGTGACCGGGATCGCGACGTCGTAGTTTCCGGCGCCGATCTCCTGGGCGCCGGCCTGCAACCTGCGGATGGGTCGCACGAAGATCTGCGCGACCAGCAGCGCCGCCACACAGATAACGAAAACCATTGCGGTGGTGGTGATCACGAGGGTCTGGGTGAGCGACATGACGCGGGCGTTGGCCTCGGCGGTTTCCCTGGTCGCGACGATCGACCAGTGCAGGTCGGAATTGGGCACGGACAGCGGGGCGTAGGCGGCGAGTTCGCGCCGGCCCAGATAGCTGGTGTCGGTGAGGGTTCCCGACTCTCCGCGGTCGGCGGCGCGCACCGCCGCGGTGGCCACGGGCTGAACCAGCGTGGTGCCGCCCCACCTGATCGCCGTGTCGACGGCGGCCGGCCGGGTTCCGGCCGCGACCGCATCCCGTTTGTATCGCTGGGGGTCCTCGAGGAACAGCCGCGAATCCGAGCGCATCAGGTGGTCCGGACCGGCGAGATACGTTTCGGCGGTGTCGCCCATGCCCGCGGCCTTCCACTGCTTGTCGGCGGTCATGATCCGATTCACCTTGGCGATCGGCAGGGGCAGCGCCAGCACCCCGGCCGCGTTGCCGGGTGGACCGATCGGTGCCGTCAACCACGCGATGGGCTGACCGAGTTGAGCCTGATAGGGCGCGAAGTCGGTGATCCACACGAAGTCCACCGAGTTGGCGGCCATCGCCTTCTCGTAGGCGTCGCGCAGGTTGGATTGGCGATACGGGCCGGTGCGGACGTTGGTACCGAGGGACGCGGATTTCTTCACGCTGTAGACGACGTTGCCGCGGGTGTCGAGCAGCAGCGCGTCCCGGTACTCGAATCGGGTTGCGATCTCGCGAAAGTAGTCGTTGAACCGCGCATTGGCGGCCGACCATGCGCTGCCGTCGCCGGCGTCGTCGGGCGCCGAGCCCGTCTGATTGGAGGACCGATTCGCCGCCACGGTGTAGTGCGCCTGCAGGTACTTCTGTGCGTTGTTGCTCGGCAGCACGGCGTCGAGGGCCAGCTTCTTGCCGGTGTCGCGCTCGATCGGTTCGATCAGCTTTTTGGTGTAGAAGTCCACCAGCGCGCGTTGCTGCCCGGGGTCGACGGGAGCGTTGGCCAGTTGGTCGAAGCCGGCGGTGAACTCGCGCACCGCGTCCAACGCGGTGGTTCCGTGGCTGTAGACGACCAGCGAATCCGACAGATCCGAGAACAGGGTCTCGATGGCCCGTTTCTGCGCCGCGCGCATCTGGGTCATCCGCTCGGAGGCCGCGGGCAACAGCGCGTTGCGCGCCGCGACGTATTCGACTGTTCCGATCACTCCCAGCGACGCCAGGCTGGCCACCAGCAGCATCAGCATCACCTTGGACTGAATGCTGAATCGGGACAGCGCTCGTAGGCGACGCCACGTCGTCCGGGCCGGGTTCTGCTCGTCCGGGGGGACCGGCTCGGTCGAGCGCCCCGCCATCAATCGAGTTCGGTCAGGGTTCGCGTTACGGAGGAGCGCACGCCGCAACGCCTACCCACCGAAGAGCAGATACAAACCGGTGAAGGTGTAGCCGACCATCACCAGCATCATGGTCAGCTGTCCGGTGAGCTGATGCCCGGCGGGCAGCAGTCGCAGGGCTTTGTCGTGGGCGGCGATCACCGCGACGATGTGCCCGGTGACCACGCAAATCACCTTGATCGCCGCCAGCAGCGGCGGATGCATGGACAACACGTAGGCCACGTGTAAGTGCGCCAGGCCGAACAGGTTCCAGCCGCGGCCGAACGGGTCGGCCAGCGCGAACACCGCCTGCTGTCCGCGCTCCACCAGATACGACAGGTAGTGCGCGAAGATGTAGCCCACCACGATCGGGATCAGCGAATGCGCCATCTGGCCGGGCAGCGCGCGGCGCCGCTCGCGGTCCACGCCGCCGGTGGCCCGCGCGGCCAACGAAAACGTCACCGCCACAACGGAAATGAAGACGATCAGCCCGGCGGTGCGTAGCGCCGACGACGCTAAAGTGGGGGACACGCCGACGTCTCGCGTGAGCCGATCGGCGAAGCCGCGCCAGGTCGGCGACGACGAGAAGCTGTCGAAGGCGGTGGACCCGAGCAGCACCGCCAGCAGCACGACGACGCCCGGACGCACCGGCAGCGACGGCAGATGGTCGAGCGGGTTGCCGACGACGATCCGCCCGGTCTCCCGATTGCGGCGAAACGGTGAGAGCCGGGAGACGGCCATGCTGTACACGCCGAACGGGTCGGCGCGCGCCAGCCAGCGCTGCCCGCACAGCCAGGCCCCGGCGAGCATCAGCACGGCGTAGGCGGCGATCCACGTCCTGATCCAGGGCAGCGACGCCGAGTTCGGGCTGGCCAGTTCCATCCAGACGAACGCGAACAGGCCGACCGCGGCGGGACGGTAGCCCCAGCCTTCCGGGTAGGACCGCCGCGGCCGGCCGATCCGCCGCGGCGTGACGCGGCGCAGCAGCAGGTACACCGTGCGCATGGGCGAAATCACCCGCCACACCGGCCCGACGGCCAGCGACAGGGCCACCAGCCCGACCCACAGCAGCACGTAGAACGCGCCGAGCAGCGCGTTGGTCTCCGATTGGGGGCCCCAGATCCCGGCCGACACCGCCCACAGCGCGAACACCAGCGCCAGCGCCGCGGCCGCCCAGCGGCTCGCCCGGGCGTCGACGAACGCCGTCAGCGCCGCCGGCAAGGGCCTGCCCGGCTTCAGCGGATCGAACCGCGGTTGTCGCCAGGCGAAAGCGACCAGGGCGAAGGTGAACGTCAGCGCCCATGCCGCCCCGACCATCGCGTAGGCGTACGGCACCGGAAGGTCGCCCGACCCGCCGAGCCCATGCGCGAGCACCACCGCCGCGTGGGCGGAGGTCACGGCTGCACTTGGATGGTGGCGATGGTCCGGTCGAGGTGGTGCAGTTCCACCGCGACGTTGCCGGGCACCTCGACGGCGAAGTCAAACGTCTGGTGGGGCGCCGCCGCGACCTGGAACTTGTGATCGGGCGTCGAGTGCACGTGCAGCTCGTCGGTGACGTCGCTGGTCACGTGCAGGGTGATCTGCTGGCGCACCTTGGCCTGCAGTGTGGCGTTGGTCGGGGTCACCTGACCGTGGGCGATGGTCACGTCGATCACCAGGGGAGCCGCCGGTGACTTGTCGGTGGAACCGCCGCAGGCGACCAGCCCGCAGACCAGCGCCGTCACCCACGCCGCGAGGAGAGTGCCGCGAATCGTCATCGCCCTACGCCGCCCGGGGAGCGGGCTGCTTGTCCTCGACGGGCTCCGGCTCGGTGACGGCGTTACCGAGCCGCCCCGCACCCCACGTCAGGCCGGCGATGACCATCAGCGTCATGAACAGCACCACGATCGAGCCGGCGGTGAACAGCCACACCGGCGCGTTCTGGTCGCGTTCGCGCTGCAGGATCGTGATCTCCTGCACGAACGGGCGGTTCATCGCCGGCAACGCCGGAACCTCGGGCGCCGGAATCGCCTCGTCGGCCGGTTCGTAGATCGGCACCGCGGTCATCGTGTAGCCGTCCTGAACCCGCAACAGCGTCTTCCACGTGCCCCACACCGGAAGCGGGCGCGTCGACCGGTAATGCCCGGGACCCACCTGCTCGAGCTCGTCGATCTGTAGACCGCGATTGTTCTCCATCCGGCCCTGCCAGGACAGGATCGTCACCCACTCCGGATGCCGGCCGACCATGTCGGACGGTTGCAGTTGGACGTCGGCCGAGACCATGCGCTGCCCGGGCGCCGCGGGCAGATCGGTCAGCGTGATGGCGGCGTTGTTCTGGCGCGGCACGACGATGTGCAGGCCGTTGGCCACCGCGCCGCCGATCACCAGCACCGTGACCACCACCACCGAGATGCCGGCGGCGCGGCCGGGGAGCCGCTGGCCGGTGAGCACCATGCCGAACAGCGCGCCGCACATGCCCATCAGCACCGCGACCGGCACCGCCATGGCCAGCGCCTCGCCCCACATGCCGACCGGCCACGGGTAGTGGTAGACCGCCGCGATCCACAGCGACTCCAGCCACAGCCCGACGGTCCCCACACCGAGGCCCGCGACGGCGCCAAATGCGATGGGGCGCTTGATCAGCGGAGTCAGCGCGATCAACTCGACCGCGAGCGCGGGGCCGAGATACAGGGGGAACCAGTTGATCGGGGCCCCCAGGATCGGCCCGACCAGCAATGCCACACCACCGCGCAGCGCGATGGCGAAGACGGCCGCGATCAGGGCCGCGCCCCGTCCCATGGTGATGCGGGCGGCCACCGCCGCCAGCGCCGCCGCAGCGGCGATCATCATGGGCTGCAGGACGAGGCGGAATTGCTCGACGCCGAAGTCGTATTCGATCTGATAGACCGACAAGCCGATGAACATGCCGCCGAACGGCAGGTAGCGCAGGAACGTGATGAACGCGCCGTGCAGGACGTCGGCGCCCAGTTGGGCCTCACCCTCGCGCTCGAGCATCAGCACCGCGAACAGCGAGAAGCAGGCGCCGCCGATCATCATCAAATGCGTTGGGCCCCAAAGTGTTACGTCCTGGCCGAAGATGCGGTGCCAGATGTCGTCGAGCGGGAACCCGATCAGTGCGTACAGGCCGCAGCCGGCCATCAGCACACCGCCGACGGGGGCCTGCCAGTTCCGGGTGATGCGCACCGCCGCCGGGCCGGGCTGCTCGAAAGGCAGCACGACCGCCGTCATCCCGCCGAGGAAGATGCCGAACAGCCCGATGATGATGAAGTAGTGCGCCGGGTTGGCCAGCGGGCCGGGGTCGCGGCCGTTGCCGATATGCCAGCTGACGTCCCAGATGAAGCCGAACAGCGCGCAGATGATCGATGTGGTGAACACCAGCACCGGCAGGGCGACCCAGCTCGGTCGGTGGAATTTTTCGCCCACCTTGTCCGCGAGGCGGGCCAACCAGGTGATGCGGTGCGTGCGGTGGGCGTGGCCCACCCACAGCATCAGCAACGTGATCAACACCGCGGCGATCGAGAGCCCGATCACCTGGTCCAACCCCGCACCGCGCGCCGGTGCCTCAGCAACAATCGTCAGTTCATTCGGCCGCATCGTCGTGCCTCCCACTCGCGCCGGGCTGCCCCGGAAGATCCGATTGAAGTCAACCGCTTATTACTGTCAAGTAGGTTCGTGATTGTTTGTTTAATGCCCAGATCCGGCGCCCGTCAATCACGCTCTTGATCGGGCGTGTCGGGTTTCGACGCGTCGGAGGTGGCCTTGGTGGCGCCCGTGACGTTGCGGCCTTCGCGGCGGTCGCGCAGCGCGATGTACAGGATGACGGCGACGACGATCACCGCAGGCAGGAATGCCGGCGCCGCCAACAGCAGGTAGTGGTGCGCCAGGTATTCGACGTGCGGGGTCACCATGGTCGTATACCCAGGGATAGGCGGAGTTCTTCGGCCGTTACCCTACTTTGAACACCTTTTCATTCCGGCTGCCACCACCACGGGGCAGATGTGTCCCCACGCGCGGACACGAGAAAGAGGCAAGGGAGTACCTGGTGACCCAAGCGGCAACCCGACCGACGGCCGAAACCGGCAACGGCGAGGACATCCTGGCGGTGGCCCGGCAGCAGGTGCTGGAGGACGGCCAGGGCCTGAGCCGCGACCAGGTCCTGCAGGTGCTGCGGCTGCCCGACGACCGGCTCGACGAACTGCTGGCGCTGGCCCACGAGGTGCGGATGCGCTGGTGTGGCCCCGAGGTCGAGGTCGAGGGCATCATCAGCCTCAAGACCGGCGGCTGCCCCGAAGACTGTCACTTCTGCGCGCAGTCCGGCCTGTTCGAATCGCCGGTGCGCAGCGCCCGGCTCGACATCCCCAGCCTGGTCGAGGCGGCCAAGCAGACCGCGAAGTCCGGCGCCACCGAGTTCTGCATCGTGGCCGCGGTTCGCGGTCCCGACGAGCGGTTGATGGCCCAGGTCGCGGCGGGCATCGAGGCGATCCGCAACGAGGTCGAGATCAACATCGCCTGCTCGCTGGGCATGCTGACCGCCGAGCAGGTGGAGCAGCTGGCGGCCATGGGTGTGCACCGCTACAACCACAACCTCGAGACCGCGCGCTCGTACTTCACCAACGTCGTGACCACCCACTCCTGGGAGGAGCGCTGGGAGACGCTGTCGATGGTGCGCGACGCCGGCATGGAGGTGTGCTGCGGCGGGATCCTGGGCATGGGCGAATCCCTTGAGCAGCGCGCCGAATTCGCCGCCGAACTCGCCGAACTCGGACCCGACGAGGTCCCGCTGAACTTCTTCAACCCCCGGCCGGGCACGCCGTTCGGCGACCTGGAGGTGCTGCCGGCCAGCGAGGCGTTGAAGTCCGTCGGCGCGTTCCGGCTGGCGCTGCCGCGCGTCATGCTGCGTTTCGCGGGCGGCCGCGAGATCACCCTGGGCGACCTCGGCGCCAAGAAGGGCATGCTGGGCGGCATCAACGCCGTGATCGTCGGCAACTACCTGACCACGCTGGGCCGTCCGGCCGAATCCGACCTGGAATTGCTCGGCGACCTGCAGATGCCCCTCAAGGGGCTCAACGCCAGTTTGTAAGCGACTCGCCGCGGCTAGGGTTGGACACTTGTGGTTGGCGATCTGGGTGCTGCGGTCAGCGCCGGCGTCTACAACGTCTACACCGGCGAGTTAGGGGGCACCGCCGTGCCGACAGCGGCTCAGCTGGGCCTCGAGCCGCCCCGGTTCTGCGCGGCGTGCGGGCGCCGGATGGTGGTGCAGGTCCGCCCCGACGGGTGGCGGGCGCGCTGCTCGCGCCACGGTGAGGTCGACTCCGCCGACCTGGAGGCGCAACGGTGAGCGAGCAGGCCAACCCGGACGCCCCGGCCCCGCCCGTCGCCGTAACCCGCCGGGCGCGGGTGCGCGCGCTCGTGCTCGTCGCGGCTGGCTCGGCGGTGACCGGTCTGCTGATCGGCGCGCTGTGGGCGTGGATCGCGCCGCCGATCCGCGCCGTGGTGGCGCTCACCCGCTCCGGCGAGCGGGTGCATGACTATCTGGGCAACGAGTCCGAGCATTTCTTCGTCGCCCCCGCCCTGATGCTGGGCCTGTTGACCGTGCTGGCGGTGGTCGCGTCCGTGTGGGCGTGGCAATGGCAACAGCACCGCGGCCCGGGAATGGTCGTCGCCCTGTCGGTCGGCATGCTGACCGCCGCCGCCGCGGCCGCCGCGGTCGGGGCGGGGCTGGTGCGGCTCGCCTACGGCGCCTTGGACTTCGACGCGGTGCCGCTGAGCAAGAGCCCGTCCGTCGCCTACGTCACCCAGGCGCCGCCGGTGTTCTTCTCCGACCGTCCCCTGCAGATCGCGGTCAGCCTGATGTGGCCGGTGGGCGTCGCCGCGCTGGTGTACGCCGTGCGGGTGGCCGCGGACGCCCGTGACGACCTGGGGGCGCTGCCCCCGGAGCGCCGGGCCTCCGCCGCGCTGCCCGTGGGAGGGGGCGGCGCGGCGGAAGCGGCCGTGTCATAGCGGACGGCGGCGAATCCTGCGGCCCGTGACCACCTTGGCCGCGATCTTGAACAGCCTGGCCATGCCGATGTAGGTCATCGGGTTGAACATCGTCGGCCAGGTGGTTCGCACCAGGTGCTCGGTCAGCGGGCGACCCTCGAAGCGGTCCGTCAGCCAGCGCAAGGTCATCGGCGCCGACAGCGGGTGCAGCATCATGTGTTCGTTGAACGCGTCGCGGTGGTAGGTGACCCGCGCACCGCCCGCCGAATAGGCGTCGGCCAGCACGTCGATGTCGTGGACGTCGATCAGGTAGTCGTGCACGGCCTGCACGATCAGCACCGGTGGCGTCGGGACCGCGGCGCCCAGCTTGATGTGGTCGAAGACGTACGAGACTTCCGGGGTGGACAGGATCTTCTCGAGCGGCTCGTCGAGATAGTCGCCCATGTTCTTGCCGGCCATGCGGACGACGGCTCCGACGGTCGTCATCTTCTCCAGCGAGTCGAGCAGGGCGCGCCCCTCCTCGTTGGCGTGCTCCTTGATCACCCGGTCCAGATCGGGATAGATGTGCGCGAGCGCGGCCACCACCAGCGCGGGCAAGCCCGACAGGAAGCTGCCGTTGAGCCGCCGGAAGGTGTTGCCCAGGTCCCCGACGGGCGAGCCGAGCACCGCGCCCACGATGTCGAGTTCCGGCGCGTATTCGGCGCACACTTCGGCGGCCCATGCGCTGGCCAGGCCGCCCCCGGAGTACCCCCACAGCCCGATCGGGGCCGACTTGGACAGCCCGAGCCGCTCCGAGCCCAGCGCGGCCCGGATGCCGTCCAGGACCCGGTAGCCGGGCTCATACGGCGCCCCCCACAAGCCGCGCAGGCCTTCGTGGTCGGGCACGGAGACGGCCCAGCCCTCGGCGACGGCGGCGGCGATCAGGAAGAGTTCGAACTGGCCGATGGCCCCGAGGGCCTTCGCCCGGCGGCGCAGCGCATAGGACGGGAAGCAGCGCGACGACACGGCGTCGATCGCGCACTGGTACGACAGCACCGGGCAGGGACGCCCCGGGGCGAGGTCGGTCGGGACGATCACCGTCGTCGCGGTCGCCTCCGGCTGGCCGTGCATGTCCATGGTCCGGTAGAGCAGCTGGACGGCCTTGATGGGCTGCGGGATCAGGCCGAGGAAGGCCAACTCGACGTCGCGCGAGCGCAGCACCGTCCCGGGCTCGGCGTGCTGGAATCCCAGCGGCGGCTGGTAGAACGGGTCGTCCGAGGGCAGCAGCGGACGCACCTTGGGCTGCAGTTCCTCGTGGGGCGGCCGGGCGATCCATTCCGCGCCATGCGTGCCTGCCAGGTTGCCGAGCTCAGCCATTGAGGCTCCCTTCGTGGCCACCCGGCATTCTCGCGTACGAACGGCAGGTAACCAAAACGTCATCGCCGCGCTGTGAGCGACTTCTCGTCACCTGCGGGCGGGCCAGACACGTCACGGGTGCCGACCGGATGGCGCGTCGCTGCAACGACGCGTTCGGGTAAGCCTAGCCGGGGACCCCGGGCGGCCTGAGCGCGGCGAATTCGTCGGTGACCCGCAACGCGGCGTCGGTGAACCGGTACAGCGCGGCCGGGCGCCCGCCGCTGCGGCCGGATTGCGCGATGGTGCCGGTCGCGGTGATGACGCCGCGCCGCGCCAGCACCCGCTGCAGGTTCGTCGCGTCGACCTGATACCCCAGCGCCGCTCCGTAGATGTCGCGCAGCGTGGAGAGCGCGAATTCCCTTGGCGCCAAAGCGAACCCGATGTTGGTGTAGGACAGTTTGGCGTTCAGCCGGGTGCGGGCGTGATCCACCATCGGGGCGTGGTCGAAGGCCATCGGTGGCAGGCGGTTCACCGGGTGCCAGCGGGTGTCCGGCGGGAGCTCGGGGCTGGCGGGGGAGGGCACCAGGCCCAGGAAGGTGGACGCGATCACCCGGGCGCCCGGCACCCGGTGCGGGTCGGAGAACACCGCGAGCTGTTCCAGATGGGCCAGCTCCTTGAGGTCGACCTTCTCGGCGAGCTGGCGGCGCACCGAGGTGATCATGTCCTCGTCGTTTCGGACCTGCCCGCCCGGCAGCGACCACGCGCCGCGTTGCGGATCCTTGGCGCGCTGCCATAACAGCACGTTCAGCTGCGGTTTCGCCGTCGGTCGCCCCTTGGCAACCCCGTCGGTGATTTCGCGAACCTGGAACACGACCGCGAGCACTTCGTGGGCGGTGCTACGATGGGCCATGTTTTCGATTATAAGTCGAAAACCTCCTGGCTGAAAGGAGCCCCCATGACGGTGATCAATCGCATGGACACGCTCGCCGAAGACATGGTTGCCGACATCACGAATTCGCCCACCGGCTACGCCGGCGTGGTCGCCGATGCGCAGTGGGCCGCCGAGATTCGCCGACTGGCGAAGTTGCGCGGCGCCACCGTGCTCGCGCACAACTACCAGCTGCCCGAGATCCAGGACGTCGCCGACCACGTGGGCGACTCGCTGGCGCTGTCGCGGATCGCCGCCGAGGCGGCCGAGGACACCATCGTGTTCTGCGGCGTGCACTTCATGGCCGAGACGGCCAAGATGCTCAGCCCCGACAAGACGGTGCTCATCCCGGATCAGCGCGCCGGCTGCTCGCTGGCCGATTCGATCACCGCCGACGAGTTACGCGCGTGGAAGGACGAGCACCCCGGCGCGGTCGTCGTCTCCTACGTCAACACGACGGCGGCGGTCAAGGCGCTCACCGACATCTGCTGCACGTCGTCCAACGCGGTCGACGTGGTCGAGTCCATCGACCCGGACCGCGAGGTGCTGTTCTGCCCGGATCAGTTCCTCGGCGCCCACGTGCGCCGGGTCACCGGCCGCAAGAATTTGCACGTGTGGGCCGGCGAATGCCACGTGCACGCGGGGATCAACGGCGACGAACTGGGCGACCAGGCCCGCGCGAATCCCGACGCCGAGCTGTTCGTGCACCCCGAATGTGGTTGCGCCACATCGGCCCTCTACCTCGCCGGCGAAGGCGCGTTCCCCCCGGACCGGGTGAAGATCTTGTCCACCGGCGGCATGCTCGACGCCGCGACCCAGACCAACGCGCGAAAAGTGTTGGTGGCCACCGAGGTCGGCATGCTCTATCAGCTGCGGCGGGCCGCGCCGCAGGTCGACTTCCGCGCCGTCAACGACCGCGCCTCCTGCAAGTTCATGAAGATGATCACCCCGGCGGCCCTGCTGCGCTGCCTCGTCGAGGGGGCCGACGAAGTCGACGTCGACCCCGACATCGCGGCCGCCGGCCGCCGCAGCGTGCAGCGAATGATCGAGATCGGGCAGCCGGGCGGTGGCGAATGACCGCCCGTCCCCAGTGGACTGACAGCGCCGACGTCGTCGTGATCGGCACCGGTGTCGCGGGATTGGCCGCCGCGCTGGCCGCTCACCGCGCCGGGCGCCGCGTCGTCGTGCTGAGCAAGGCCGATCATGCGCGCGGCGCGACGGCGACCCACTACGCGCAGGGCGGCATCGCGGTCGTCCTGCCCGACAACGACGACTCGGTCGAGGCGCACGTCGCCGACACCGTGGTCGCCGGGGCGGGTTTGTGCGATCCCCAGGCGGTCTACTCAATCGTCGCCGACGGATACGCGGCCGTGACCGAATTGGTCGGCGACGGAGCGCGATTCGACGAATCCGCGCCCGGCCAGTGGGCGCTGACGCGCGAAGGCGGTCACTCGCGGCGGCGCATCGTGCACGCCGGGGGTGACGCCACCGGCGCCGAGGTGCAGCGCGCACTCGACCATGCCGCGCGCACGCTGGACATCCGCACCGGGCACGTGGCCCTGCGCGTGCTGCACGACGGCGCGGCCGTGACCGGCGTCCTGGTGGGCAACCCGCAGGGATACGGAATCATCGGCGCGCCCTCGGTGATCATTGCCAGCGGCGGGCTCGGGCACCTGTACGGCGCGACCACCAACCCGGAGGGATCCACCGGCGATGGAATCGCCTTGGGGCTGTGGGCCGGCGTCGCGGTCAGCGATCTCGAGTTCATCCAGTTCCACCCCACGATGCTCTTCGCGCCCGGGGCCGCCGGCGGGCGGCGCCCGCTGGTCACCGAGGCCATCCGCGGCGAGGGCGCCAGACTGATTGACCGGCAAGGGGATTCGGTAACCGCCGGTGTTCATCCGATGGGCGACCTGGCCCCCCGCGATGTCGTCGCCGCGGCCATCGACGCGCGGATGAAGGCCACCGGTGACCCGTGCGTCTTCCTCGACGCCCGCCACATCGGGGACTTCGCCAACCGGTTCCCGACGGTGACGGCCGCCTGCCGGGCCGCCGGCGTCGACCCCGTCCGTCAACCCATTCCCGTTGTGCCCGGGGCGCATTACAGCTGCGGGGGCATCGTCACCGACGTGTGCGGCCAAACCGAGCTGCCCGGGTTGTTCGCCGCCGGTGAGGTCGCCCGTACCGGCCTGCACGGCGCCAACCGGTTGGCGTCCAACAGCCTGTTGGAAGGTTTGGTGGTGGGCGGCCGCGCCGGCAGGGCGGCGGCCGCGCACGCCGCGGCGGCCGGGCCCACCCGGGCGGTCGCACCCGAGCCCGTCGTGCACACCGCGCCCGAGCGCGCCGAGCTGCAGCGCGCGATGAGCCGCGACGCGTCGGTGGTGCGCGACGCCGCCGGGCTGACCCGGCTGTCCACCACGCTGTCGCGGGCCAAGGCGCGCGCCGTCGCGGGTCGTCGCGACTTCGAGGACGTCGCGCTGGCCGTCACCGCCCGCGCGGTGACGGCCGCGGCCCTGGCCCGCACCGAAACCCGGGGCTGCCACCACCGCGAGGAACACCCGCAGACCGTGGCCGAGCAGGCGCGCAGCAACGTGCTGCGACTGGCCGACGACCAGAACTCGGTGCTGGTGGAGGCCTTGGCGGCGGTCGTATGACCTCGATGTCCGACTGCGAACTCACCGCCGCGCGCGAAACCATCCGGCGCGGCCTGGTCGAGGACCTGCGCTACGGGCCCGACGTCACCACGCTGGCGACGGTGCCCGCCGACGCGGTGGCCACCGCGTCCATGGTGCCCCGGCAGCCCGGCGTGATCGCCGGCATCGACATCGCGCTGCTGGTGCTCGACGAGGTGCTCGGCGCGCGCGGCTACCAGGTCGTCGACCGCGTCGAGGACGGCGCCCAGCTGCAGGCGGGCCAGCCCGTGCTGACGGTGCGGGCCGAAACCCGCGGCCTGCTGACCGCCGAGCGGACCATGCTGAACCTCATCTGCCACCTGTCGGGGATCGCCACCACCACCGCGCACTGGGTGGCCGCCGTGGACGGCACCAAGGCCAAGGTCCGTGACACCCGCAAAACCCTGCCGGGCCTGCGGGTGTTGCAGAAATATGCGGTGCGCGTCGGCGGGGGCGTCAACCACCGCCTCGGGCTCGGCGATGCCGCGCTGATCAAGGACAACCACGTGGTGGCGGCGGGCTCGGTGGTCGAGGCGCTGCGCGCGGTCCGCGACGCGGCGCCGGACGTGCCGTGTGAGGTGGAAGTGGATTCACTCGAGCAGCTCGACGAGGTGCTGCCCGAAAAGCCCGAGCTGATCTTGCTGGACAACTTCCCGGTGTGGCAGACGCAGATGGCGGTGCAACGCCGGGATGCGCGCGCGCCGGCCGTCCTGCTCGAGTCCTCCGGCGGCCTCAGCCTGGAAAACGCCGCCGCCTACGCCGCGACCGGCGTGGACTATCTGGCCGTCGGCGCGCTGACGCATTCGGTGCGGGTGCTCGACATCGGCCTGGATATGTAGCGCGGCCGCATCGGGTGTGAAACCTGGGCGTTGAGTGTGAATCGTCGGCGCGATTCTTCGGCGTGTCGGCGCCGTGGCCGCACACTGAAAGCCACTGGCGCACACTCAAAGTCGGCGCGCCCGGTCTCAGGCGATGTCGGCGACGAAAACCCCGATCCGGCGCAGCTGCATGCGCGCCAACGCGGGCAGCCCGTCGCCGTCGGAGCCGGCGGGCAGGATCCGCGGGTTGATGAGGTGCAGCACGCGGTTGCGGCTCAACTCCACGTCCGCCTCGCCCGCGGCCAGCACGTTCTTCACCCAGTTCGTCTTGCCGTGGCCCAGCGCGATGGCCAGGGTGTTGCCCTTGCGGTACGTGGTCACGATGGTCTCGTAGGGCTTGCCGGAGGTACGGCCACGGTGCTTGATCGTCGCGGTGCCGGGCAGGTAGCGCACGATCGGCTTGACCGCCGGGTTGAAGTACTTGATCTGGAAGCGCTCGAACCAGGGCGGGAAGACCATCGGGACGCCGGGGGCGTTGTTGGGGTGATCCTTGGCGGACATGGCGGCTCCCTGGGTCGGCTCTATCGTCTCAGCGTCATTTCAGCGCGGGGCATGGCCTCTTCACCGGCACACTACCGGTCGGATATCGATTTGAGTTCCTCTGGGACAATGGACACCGTGAGCACCATCCGACCGTCGCCGATGGCCCGTATCGACCTGCGGGGCGCGGAATTGACGGCTGCCCGTTTGCGGGCGGCGCTGCCGCGTGGCGGTGCCGACGTGGAGGCGGTGCTGCCCAAGGTGCGCCCGATCGTGCAGGCCGTCGCGGAGCGCGGCGCCGAGGCCGCCCTCGAATTCGGGGAGTCCTTCGACGGGGTGCGACCCCCGGCCGTCCGGGTGCCCGCGGAGGCGCTCGAGAAAGCCCTGGCCGAACTGGACGCGGCGGTCGCCGAGGCCCTGCGCGTGATGATCGAGCGCACCCGCGCGGTGCACGCCGACCAGCGCCGCACCGACGTGACGACGACGCTCGGCCCGGGCGCGACGGTCACCGAGCGGTGGGTACCGGTCGAGCGGGTGGGCCTCTACGTGCCCGGCGGCAACGCCGTCTACCCGTCCAGCGTCGTGATGAACGTGGTGCCGGCGCAGGCCGCCGGCGTCGCCTCGCTGGTGGTGGCCAGCCCGCCGCAGGCCCAGTTCGGCGGCCTGCCGCACCCGACCATCCTGGCAGCGGCCCGGCTGCTGGGCGTCGACGAGGTGTGGGCCATCGGCGGGGCGCAGGCGGTGGCGCTGCTGGCCTACGGCGGCACCGATACCGGGGCCGAATGGCCCGGCTTCTCCTCGGATCGCGCACGATCCGCATCGTCGCCGGGGGCAGACGCCGAGTTGGCGCCCGTCGACATGATCACCGGGCCGGGCAACATCTACGTCACCGCCGCCAAGCGGCTGTGCCGTTCGCGGGTCGGCATCGACGCCGAGGCCGGGCCGACGGAGATCGCGATCCTGGCCGATAACACCGCCGACCCCGCGCACGTGGCCGCCGACATGATCAGCCAGGCCGAACACGACGAGATGGCCGGCAGCGTGCTGGTGACCCCCAGCGAAGACCTGGCCGCGGCCACCGACAAGGAACTGGCCGCCCAGTTGCGGACGACCGTGCACCGCGAGCGGGTGACCGCCGCCCTGGGCGGGCGCCAGTCGGCGATCATCCTCGTCGACGACGTGGACGCCGGCGTCAAGGTCGTCAACGCCTACGCCGCCGAACACCTGGAGATCCAGACCGCCGACGCGGCGAGCGTGGCCGGGCGAATACGCGCGGCGGGAGCCATTTTCGTCGGCCCGTATGCGCCGGTGAGCCTCGGCGACTACTGCGCCGGATCCAATCACGTCCTGCCGACCGCCGGCTGCGCGCGGCATTCCAGCGGCCTGTCCGTGCAGACCTTCCTGCGCGGCATCCACGTCGTCGACTACACCGAGGCGGCGCTCAAAGACGTGTCCGGGCACGTGATCACGCTCGCCGAGGCCGAGGACCTGCCGGCGCACGGCGAGGCGGTACGGCGGAGGTTCGAGCGATGACCGGGCCGCGGCAACCGACACTGGACGACCTGCCGCTGCGCGACGACCTGCGCGGCAAGTCGCCCTACGGCGCACCGCAATTGGCGGTCCCGGTGCGGCTGAACACCAACGAGAACCCGCACCCACCCAGCAAGGCGCTGGTGGACGACGTGGTGCGCTCGGTCGCCGATGCCGCCGCCGACCTGCACCGCTACCCCGACCGCGACGCGGTCGCCCTGCGGACCGATCTGGCCGAATACCTCAGCGCCCAGACCGGCGTTGCACTCGGGGTCGAAAACCTCTGGGCGGCAAACGGTTCCAACGAGATCCTGCAGCAACTGCTGCAGGCGTTCGGCGGCCCGGGGCGCACGGCGATCGGGTTCGTTCCCTCCTACTCGATGCACCCGATCATCTCCGACGGCACCCGCACCGAATGGTTGCAGGCCGCCCGGGCCGACGACTTCAGCCTGGACGTCGAGGCCGCCGTCGCCGCCATCACCGACCGCCAACCCGACGTGGTGTTCGTCGCCAGCCCGAACAACCCGTCCGGGCAGAGTGTTTCGCTGCCGGATCTGCGGCGGCTGCTCGACGTGGTGCCCGGCATCCTGATCGTCGACGAGGCCTACGGCGAATTCTCGTCGGAGCCCAGCGCGGTGGCGCTGGTGGGGGAGTATCCGACCAAGCTCATCGTCTCGCGCACCATGAGCAAGGCGTTCGCCTTCGCCGGGGGACGGCTCGGCTATCTGATCGCCACGCCGGCGGTGATCGACGCGATGCTGCTGGTGCGGCTGCCGTATCACCTGTCGTCGGTCACCCAAGCCGCCGCGCGCGCCGCGCTGCGGCACGCCGACGACACGCTGGGCAGCGTCGCGGCGCTCATCGCCGAGCGCGAACGCGTGGGGGCGGCGTTGACCCGCCTGGGTTTTCGGGTGATCCCCAGCGACGCCAACTTCGTGCTGTTCGGGGAGTTCGCCGACGCGCCGGCCACCTGGCAGCGCTATCTGGATGCCGGCGTCCTGATCCGCGACGTCGGAATCCCCGGCTATCTACGGGTCACCACCGGCCTGGTCGAGGAGAACGACGCCTTCCTGCGGGCCAGCGCCCAGATCGCCGCCACCGAGCCGGCCCCCGTCAACGTAGGAGCGCCATGACCGCCGTCAACACCGAAAAAGCCGCCCGCCGTGCGCGCGTCGAGCGCCGCACCAAGGAATCCGACATCGTCATCGAGCTCGACCTCGACGGCACCGGCCAGGTCGACGTCGACACCGGGGTGCCGTTCTACGACCACATGCTCACCGCGCTGGGCAGTCACGCCAGCTTCGACCTGACGGTGCGCACCAAGGGTGACGTCGAGATCGAGGGCCATCACACCATCGAGGACACCGCCATCGCGCTGGGGCAGGCGCTCGGCCAGGCCCTGGGCGACAAGAGGGGCATCCGCCGGTTCGGGGACGCCTTCATCCCGATGGACGAGACGCTGGCCCACGCGGCGGTCGACGTGTCCGGCCGGCCCTACTGTGTGCACAGCGGGGAGCCGGATCACCTGCAGCACACCACGATCGCCGGCAATTCGGTGCCCTATCACACCGTCATCAACCGGCACGTGTTCGAGTCGCTCGCCATGAACGCGCGGATCGCGCTGCACGTCCGCGTTCTGTATGGGCGCGACCCGCACCACATCACCGAGGCCGAGTACAAGGCCGTGGCCCGCGCGCTGCGCCAGGCGGTCGAGCCCGACCCCCGGGTGTCGGGCGTGCCGTCCACCAAAGGTGTTCTGTGACAAAGAAATCGGTTGTTGTCCTCGATTACGGCTCGGGCAACCTGCGGTCGGCTCAGCGCGCCCTCGAGCGGGTCGGTGCGTCGGTCGAGGTGACCGCCGACGCCGGAGCCGCGGCCGCGGCCGACGGGCTGGTGGTGCCCGGCGTCGGCGCGTACGAGGCCTGCATGACGGGGCTGCGCACGATCAACGGCGACCGCATCATCGCCGATCGGGTCGCGGCCGGGCGTCCGGTGCTGGGCGTGTGCGTCGGGATGCAGATCCTGTTCGCCCGCGGCGTCGAGTTCAGCGTGGAGACCGAAGGGTGCGGGCAGTGGCCGGGATACGTGACGCGGCTGCAGGCGCCGGTGATCCCGCACATGGGTTGGAACGTCGTCGATTCCGGGCCCGGCAGCGTCCTGTTCAAGGGGCTCGACGCGGACACCCGGTTCTACTTCGTGCACTCCTACGCCGCCCAGCAGTGGGAGGGATCGCCCGATGCGGTGCTGACCTGGGCCACCCACGAGGGGCCTTTCCTGGCCGCGGTCGAGGAAGGGCCGTTGTCGGCCACCCAGTTTCACCCGGAGAAAAGCGGAGATGCCGGCGCGGCCGTCTTGAGCAACTGGGTTCAGGCACTGTGATGGCTTCCGCGAAACTGTATTCCACGACACAAACGCCGAGGGGACCCGTAGCCAGTTGCAGTCTCGGCGTGAAGGAGAAAGCGTGTTGATCTTGTTGCCCGCGGTCGACGTGGTCGACGGCCGCGCCGTGCGTCTGGTGCAGGGCAAGGCGGGCAGTGAAACCGAATACGGCTCGGCGCTCGACGCCGCGCTGACTTGGCAACGCGACGGCGCCGAATGGATCCATCTGGTCGATCTGGACGCGGCGTTCGGGCGCGGCTCCAACCGTGAACTGCTCGCCGAGGTGGTCGGCAAGCTCGACGTGCAGGTGGAGCTCTCCGGGGGGATCCGCGACGACGACTCGCTGGCGGCGGCGTTGGCCACCGGCTGCGCCCGGGTCAACCTGGGCACGGCGGCGCTGGAGAACCCGCAGTGGTGCGCGCGGGCGATCGGCGAGCACGGGGACAAGGTCGCCGTGGGGCTCGACGTCCAGATCGACAAAACCCATCCGGGCGGCACCCACCGGCTGCGGGGACGCGGCTGGGAGACCGATGGCGGTGACCTGTGGGAGGTGCTGGAACGCCTTGACCGCGAAGGGTGTTCGCGGTTCGTGGTCACCGACGTCACCAAGGACGGCACGCTGGGCGGCCCCAACCTGGAGCTGCTGGCGGCCGTCGCCGACCGCACCGACGTCCCGGTGATCGCGTCGGGCGGGGTGTCCAGCCTGGACGACCTGCGCGCCATCGCCACCCTGACCGGCCGCGGCGTCGAGGGCGCCATCGTCGGCAAGGCCCTCTACGCCGGGCGATTCACGCTGCCGCAGGCGCTGGCCGCGGCCGGAGAGTAACAGCGGCATGGACTTGGACGCGTTGGTCGAGACGGCATCGGCAATCCTCGACGACGCCACCGAACCCTTCCTCGCCGGTCACCGAGCCGACTCCGCGGTGCGCAAGAAGGGCAACGACTTCGCCACCGACGTGGACCTCGCGATCGAGCGTCAGGTGGTCGCCGCGCTGACCGAAGCGACCGGAATCGGCGTCCACGGCGAGGAATTCGGCGGGTCGGCCGTCGATTCACCCTGGGTGTGGGTGCTCGACCCCGTCGACGGCACCTTCAACTATGCGGCCGGGTCACCGATGGCCGGGATCCTGCTCGGGCTGCTGCACCACGGCGACCCGGTGGCCGGGCTGACCTGGTTGCCGTTCATGGACCAGCGCTACACCGCGGTGTCGGGTGGACCGTTGCGCAAGAACGGGATCCCGCAGCCGCCACTGGCGGCCATCGACCTGTCCGACGCCCTCGTCGGCGCGGGATCGTTCAGCGCGGACGCCCGGGGCCGGTTCCCGGGCCGCTACCGGATCGCGGTGCTGGAGAATCTCAGCCGGGTCTCGTCGCGGTTGCGCATGCACGGTTCCACCGGCCTCGACCTCGCCTACGTTGCCGACGGAATCCTGGGCGCGGCAATCAGTTTCGGCGGCCACGTGTGGGACCACGCCGCCGGGGTCGCGTTGGTGCGGGCCGCCGGCGGTGTCGTCACCGACCTGGCCGGCGAGCCCTGGAGCCCCGCGTCGGATTCCGCGCTGGCGGCGGGCCCCGCCGCGCACGCCGAGATCCTCGACCTTTTGCGCAGCACCGGCCGACCGGAGGACTACTGACATGCACGCCAACCACAGCGGCCTCGCGGTCCGGGTGATCCCGTGCCTGGACGTCGACGGCGGGCGCGTGGTCAAGGGGGTCAACTTCGAAAACCTCCGGGACGCAGGCGATCCCGTGGAACTCGCGGCCGCCTATGACGCCGAGGGCGCCGACGAGCTCACCTTTCTCGACGTGACCGCGTCGTCGTCGGGACGGACCACGATGCTGGACGTGGTGCGGCGCACGGCCGAGCAGGTCTTCATCCCGCTGACCGTCGGCGGCGGGGTGCGCACCGTGGCCGACGTCGACGTGTTGTTGCGCGCCGGGGCGGACAAGGTCTCGATCAACACCGCCGCGATCGCCCGGCCCGAGCTGCTGGCCGAGATGGCACGGCAGTTCGGATCCCAATGCATCGTGCTCTCCGTCGATGCGCGCACGGTGCCGCCGGGCTCGGTGCCCACCCCGTCGGGCTGGGAGGTCACCACCCACGGCGGGCGCCGCGGTACCGGGCTCGACGCCGTCGAATGGGCTTCCCGCGGAGCCGATTTGGGGGTGGGGGAGATCCTGCTGAACTCGATGGACGCCGACGGCACCAAGGCGGGGTTCGACCTCGAGATGCTGCAGGCGGTGCGCTCGGCGGTCACCGTGCCCGTCATCGCCAGCGGCGGAGCCGGGGCGGCCGAGCACTTCGCACCCGCGATCGCGGCCGGCGCCGATGCGGTGTTGGCGGCCAGCGTGTTCCACTTCCGGGAGCTGACCATCGGGCAGGTGAAGGCCGCCATGGCCAAAGAGGGGATCACCGTTCGATGACGCTCGACCCGCGGATCGCCGCGCGCCTGAAGCGCAACGCCGACGGCCTGATCGCCGCCGTCGTGCAGGAGCGCGGGAGCGGCGACGTGCTGATGGTCGCGTGGATGGACGACGCGGCCCTGGCCCGCACCCTGGAAACCCGTGAGGCGACGTACTATTCGCGGTCGCGGCGCGAACAGTGGGTGAAGGGCGCGACCTCCGGCCACACCCAATACGTCCACTCGGTGCGATTGGACTGCGACGGGGACACCGTGCTGCTGACCGTCGACCAGGTCGGCGGCGCCTGCCACACCGGCGATCACAGCTGCTTCGACGCCGACGCGCTGCTGCAACCGGAGCGCTAGCGCGTGGCCCGCGTCACTTTCGGCGGGCGCGGGCGCATGACTTCGACAAGAATGGCGGGCAATGTCGAAATGGGTGTCCCGGGACGTCTTGTCCTGGAACGTGGTGGTTCCGGTGCTTGCCGTCGTCGTGCTGGCAGTGATCTGGGGCGAGAAGCTGGGACCGGTGCTGGTCGCGGTGGCCGCGCTGTTTCTCGTCGGTGCCGTGGTCGCCGCGGTGCATCACGCGGAGGTGGTCGCGCACCGGGTCGGCGAGCCGTTCGGGTCGCTGATCCTCGCGGCCGCGGTCACCATCATCGAAGTGGCCCTCATCGTCGCCCTGATGACCTCCGGCGGCAACGAGGCCGCGACGCTGGCCAGGGACACCGCGTTCGCCGCGCTGATGATCACCACCAACGGGATCGCCGGGTTGTCGCTGCTGCTCGGCTCGCGGCGCTACGGCGTGACGCTGTTCAACGCGGAGGGCGCCGGGGCCGCACTGGCCACGGTCACCACGGTGGCCACGCTGAGCCTGGTCCTGCCGGCCTTCACCACCGGGCATCCGGGCAGGGAGTTCACCTCCAGCCAGCTCGCCTTCGCCGCGATCGCCACGCTCTTGGTGTACCTGCTGTTCGTGTTCACCCAGACCGTGCGGCACCGCGACTTCTTCCTGCCGATCGCGCAGCGGGGCCAAAAGCGCGTGTTCGAGGACGAGAGCCACGCGGATCCGCCCAGCAGGCGGCAGGCGCTGAGCAGCCTGGTGCTGCTGCTCTGCGCCCTGGTGGCGGTGGTCGGCCTGGCCGAGGAGGAGTCGCCGGCCGTGGAACACGCTGTCATGGTGGCGGGTCTGCCGCAGTCGTTCGTGGGTGTGATCATCGCGGCGCTGGTGCTGCTGCCCGAGACGCTCGCGGCCGCCCGGTCGGCGCGAAAGGGCCGCATCCAGATCAGCCTGAACCTGGCGTACGGCTCGGCGATGGCCAGCATCGGGCTCACCATCCCGACGATCGCGCTGGCGTCGATCTGGCTCAAAGGGCCGCTGGTGCTCGGCCTCGGCCCCATCCAGCTGGTGCTGCTCGCGCTGACCGTGGTGATCAGCATGCTGACCGTGGTACCCGGGCGGGCCACCCGGCTGCAGGGCGAGGTGCATCTGGTGCTGCTGGCCGCCTACGTCTTCCTGGCGATCAGCCCCTGAGGGCCGCCGCTAGGACCGGGCGCGCAGCGTCGCCAGCGCCTTGTCGGCGTGGGTGTCCATGTTGAACTCGCTGGAGATCACGTCGAGCACCGTGCGGTCGGTGTCGATGACGAACGTGGTGCGCTTGACCGGCATCAGCTTGCCCAGCAGGCCGCGCTTGACGCCGAATTGGGCGGCGACGGTGCCGTCGGTGTCCGACAGCAGCGGGTAGTCGAACTTCCGCAGGTCGGCGAACTTGGCCTGCTTGTCCACCGGGTCGGCGCTGATCCCCACCCGGTTGGCCCCGACCGCGGCGAATTCGGCGGCCAGGTCGCGGAAATGGCACGCTTCCTTGGTGCAGCCGGGCGTCATCGCCGCGGGGTAGAAGAACAGCACGACGGGCCCGCTGGACAGCAATTCGCTGAGCTTGCGCGGCGTGCCCGTCTGGTCGGGCAGTTCGAAGTCGGCGACGGTCTCACCAGGTTTCATGGCGGACACGCTACGCGCGCGAGCCGTCCGCCCGCGTCTGGGAGGATGGGTCGGTGCACGCCCACCTCGCCGCGACGACCTCACGAGAGGATTTCCGCCAGCTGGCCGCCGAGCACCGCGTGGTCCCGGTGACCCGCAAGGTGTTGGCCGACAGCGAGACGCCGCTGTCGGCCTACCGCAAACTCGCCGCCAACCGCCCGGGCACCTTTCTGCTGGAGTCGGCCGAGCACGGCCGCTCCTGGTCGCGGTGGTCGTTCATCGGCGCCGGAGCGCCCTCGGCCCTGACCGTGCGCGACGGCGAGGCGATCTGGCTCGGCGTGGTGCCGCAGGACGCGCCCACCGGAGGCGACCCGCTGCGGGCCCTGCGGGCCACCCTCGAGCTGCTGGCCACCGGGCCGCTGGCGGGTCTGCCGCCGCTGTCGGGCGGCATGGTCGGGTTCTTCGCCTACGACCTGGTGCGGCGCCTGGAGCGGCTGCCCGAGCTGGCCGTCGACGACCTGGGCCTGCCGGACATGTTGTTGCTGCTGGCCACCGATGTGGCGGCGGTGGATCACCACGAGGGCACCATCACGCTGATCGCCAACGCCGTGAACTGGAACGGGACCGACGAGCGGGTCGACGAGGCCTACGACGACGCGGTCGCCCGGCTGGACGTGATGACCGCGGCGCTGGGCCAGCCGCTGTCGTCGACCGTCGCCACGTTCGACCGGCCCGAGCCGCGCTACCGCGCGCAGCGCAGCGTCGAGGAGTACGGGAAGATCGTCGACTACCTCGTCGAGCAGATCGCCGCGGGTGAGGCCTTTCAGGTGGTGCCCTCGCAGCGGTTCGAAATGGACACCGCCGTCGACCCGATCGACGTGTACCGGATGCTGCGGGTGACCAACCCGAGCCCCTACATGTACCTGCTGCACGTGCCGAATGACGCTGGGGGAACGGACTTTTCGATCGTCGGGTCGAGCCCGGAGGCGCTGGTCACCGTCGCCGACGGCGTCGCGACCACCCATCCGATCGCCGGAACCCGCTGGCGCGGGGACACCGACGAAGAGGATCAGCTGCTGGAAAAGGAGCTGCTGGCCGACGAGAAGGAACGCGCCGAGCATTTGATGCTGGTCGATCTGGGCCGCAACGATCTCGGCCGGGTGTGCGCGCCGGGCACCGTCCGCGTCGAGGACTACAGCCACATCGAACGCTATAGCCACGTCATGCATTTGGTGTCGACGGTGACCGGGCTGCTCGGCGAGGGCCGGACCGCCCTGGACGCGGTCACGGCCTGCTTCCCGGCCGGCACGCTGTCGGGCGCGCCGAAGGTGCGGGCCATGGAGCTGATCGAGGAGGTGGAGAAGACGCGCCGCGGCCTGTACGGCGGCGTGGTCGGCTACCTGGACTTCGCCGGCAACGCCGACTTCGCGATCGCCATCCGCACCGCCCTGATGCGCGCCGGCACCGCCTACGTGCAGTCCGGGGGCGGGGTGGTCGCCGACTCCAACGGCCCCTACGAATACACCGAGGCGACCAACAAGGCGCGCGCGGTGCTCAGCGCGATCGCAGCGGCCGAGACGCTGACCGAGCCGGGGGCCGGCCGCGATGGCTGACGCCTCGGGGCGCCCCCTGAACAGTCCCTGGTGGATCCGCATCGCCCAGGCGACGCTGGTGGTGGCCGCGGGCGCGCTGTGGGCGGCCTCGCGCCTGCCCTGGGTGGTGATCCGGTCGTTCGACGGGCTGGGGCCACCCAAGGAGGTGACGTTGTCCGGCGGGGCGTGGTCGACGGCGCTGCTGCCGTTGGCGATGCTGCTGCTGGCCGCGGCCGTCGCCGCCATCGCCGTGCGGGGCTGGCCGCTGCGCGCGCTGGCGGGGTTGCTGGCGCTGGCCAGCCTGGCGGTCGGTTACCTGGGCGTCAGCCTGTGGGTGCTGCCCGACGTGGCGGTCCGCGGCGCCGAGCTGGCGCACGTCTCGGTGATGTCGCTGGTAGGGAGCGAGCGACGGTACTGGGGCGCCGGGGTCACGGTGGCCGCCGCCGCGTGCGCCCTGATCGCGGCCGTCCTGCTGATGCGGTCCGCGTCGGACTCCGGGTCGGCCCGATCCAGCGCCATCAAGTACACGACGCCGGCGACGCGCCGCTCGATTGCCCGACGCGACGACGCCTCCGGGGCGATGCTGGAGGGGCGACAGACGCCGGAAATGTCGGAGCGGATGATCTGGGACGCGCTTGACGAGGGGCGTGACCCAACCGATGCGCCGAGCGAGTCTGACACCGAGGGTCGGTGACGGGCCGCAAGCCGCGGGCCGCTACCCTTCATTGACGTCGTCGCAATCGGCCGGGGACAACCGAGTGGCCGTGGGATGACAGCGGGGCGACAGGGCGAAGGGAAACGACAGGCATGAGTCCGGCAACCGTGCTTGACTCCATCCTCGAGGGAGTCCGGGCCGACGTTGCCGCGCGCGAAGCCCTCATCAGCCTGTCCGAGATCAAGGCCGCCGCGGCGGCCGCGCCGCCGCCCCGCGACGTGATGGCCGCCCTGCGCGAGCCCGGAATCGGCGTCATCGCCGAAGTCAAGCGCGCCAGCCCGTCGGCGGGTTCCCTGGCGACCATTGCCGATCCGGCCAAACTGGCCAGGGCGTACGAGGACGGCGGCGCGCGCATCATCAGCGTCTTGACCGAGGAGCGCCGCTTTCACGGTTCGCTCGACGATCTCGACGCGGTTCGGGCGGCGGTCTCGATACCGATTTTGCGCAAAGACTTTGTGGTGCAGCCCTATCAGATCCACGAAGCGCGTGCGCACGGCGCCGACATGTTGTTGCTCATCGTCGCCGCGCTGGAGCAGTCGGCGTTGGTGTCGATGCTGGACCGCACCGAATCGCTGGGCATGACGGCACTCGTCGAGGTGCACACCGAAGAGGAGGCCGACCGCGCGCTCAAGGCCGGGGCCAACGTAATCGGCGTCAACGCCCGCGATCTGGCCACGCTGGCGGTGGACCGGGATTGCTTCGCGCGCATCGCTCCCGGGCTGCCCAGCAACGTGATCAGGATCGCCGAATCCGGTGTGCGCGGTACCGCAGACCTGCTGGCGTACGCCGGTGCGGGTGCCGACGCCGTGTTGGTGGGCGAAGGTCTGGTCAAAAGTGGTGACCCGCGCGCCGCGGTCGCCGATCTGGTCACCGCGGGCACCCATCCGTCCTGTCCGAAACCCTCTCGCTAGTCGCTGCGTCACTGAAGAGCCCCTTCGCTGTAACGTTGAACCCCATGAGCCATCCCCGCGTAGAGCCTTGGTGATGGTGGATCTGTCCCGCCCGGACCTTCCGCTTCCGAGCGCAGCCATCGCCGAACCCACCCGCCACGAACCCGATGCGGGTGGCCATTTCGGTGTGTACGGCGGCCGCTACGTCGCCGAGGCGTTGATGGCCGTGATCGAAGAGGTCACCGCGGCCTACGAGAAGGAGCGCGTCAACCAGGATTTCCTGGACACGCTGGACTATCTGCAGGCGCATTACGCGGGGCGGCCGTCACCGCTGTATGAGGCGCCGCGGCTGTCCGAGCAGGCCGGCGCCCGCATCTTCCTCAAGCGAGAAGACCTGAACCACACCGGTTCTCACAAGATCAACAACGTGCTCGGCCAGGCGCTGCTCGCTCAGCGGATGGGCAAGAAGCGGGTGATCGCCGAGACCGGGGCCGGTCAGCACGGCGTGGCGACCGCCACCGCGTGCGCCCTGCTCGGCCTGGAGTGTGTGATCTACATGGGCGCCGTCGACACCGAACGCCAGGCGCTCAACGTGGCCCGGATGCGCTTGCTGGGAGCCACGGTCGTCTCGGTCCAGAGCGGTTCGAGGACGCTCAAGGACGCCATCAATGAAGCGTTCCGGGATTGGGTTACCAATGCCGACAACACCTTCTACTGCTTCGGCACGGCGGCGGGGCCCCATCCCTTTCCCGCCATGGTGCGCGACTTTCAGCGCATCATCGGCCTCGAGGCGCGCGCCCAGATCCAGGCGCAGGCGGGCCGGCTGCCCGACGCGGTGCTGGCCTGCATCGGTGGCGGATCGAACGCCATCGGCATCTTCCACCCGTTCATCGACGATCCCGGCGTGCGGCTGATCGGCTTCGAGGCGGCCGGCGACGGCGTCGAAACCGGAAGGCACGCCGCGACCTTCAGCGGCGGTTCCCCCGGGGCGTTCCAGGGATCGTTCTCCTACCTGCTGCAGGACGAGGACGGGCAGACCATCGAATCCCATTCCATCTCAGCGGGTCTCGACTACCCGGGGGTGGGTCCGGAACACGCGTGGCTGCGCGAGAGCGGACGCGCCGAGTACCGGCCCATCACCGACTCCGAAGCGATGGAGGCATTCCGCACCCTGTGCCGCACCGAGGGGATCATCCCCGCCATCGAATCCGCGCACGCGGTGGCCGGGGCCCTGAAGGTGGCCCCCGAATTGGGGAAGGCCGCGATCATCGTGGTGAACCTGTCCGGGCGTGGAGACAAGGACGTCGAGACGGCCGCGCAGTGGTTCGGGCTGTTGGGATCCAGCGACCGATGACCGTGAAGCAGAGCGAGGCCAGCAGGCTCGGGCCGATCTTCGACGTGTGCCGCGACGACGGTCGCGCCGCGCTGATCGGCTATCTGCCCACCGGGTACCCGGATGTGACGACGTCCGTGCACGCGATGGTCGCCCTGGTCGAATCCGGTTGCGACATCGTCGAGGTCGGGGTGCCCTATTCGGATCCCGGCATGGACGGCCCGACCATCGCCAAGGCCACCGAGGCCGCGCTGCACGGGGGAGTGCGCGTCCGCGACACCCTGGCCGCGGTCGAGGCGATCAGCGCCGCCGGGGGCCACGCCGTGGTGATGACCTACTGGAACCCCGTGTTGCGCTACGGAATTGACGCCTTCGCCCGCGACCTGGCATCGGCCGGCGGGTACGGCCTGATCACTCCGGACCTCATCCCCGACGAAGCCGGGCAGTGGTTGGCGGCGTCCGAGGAGCATCGGTTGGACCGGATATTTCTGGTGGCGCCCTCCTCGACGCCGCAGCGCTTGGCGATGACGGTCGAGGCGTCCCGCGGATTTGTCTACGCGGCGTCGACGATGGGCGTCACGGGAGCACGCGACGTGGTGTCCAATGCCGCGCCCGAATTGGTGGGCAGGGTCAAGGAGATATCGGACATCCCCGTCGGTGTCGGGCTGGGGGTGCGGTCGGGTGAGCAAGCCGCCCAGATCGGCGGCTACGCCGACGGTGTCATTGTCGGTTCCGCGCTGGTGTCGGCGCTGGGGGACGGGGGTTTGACCGCATTGCGCGCACTCACTGAGGAACTCGCCGCCGGTGTACGTCAAAGGGCGGCCGCGTCGTGACGAAGTTGCTCGCCTATTTTCCGAGTCCGGCGCAGGGCGTCTGGCACGTCGGGCCGCTGCCCATCCGGGCCTATGCCCTGTTCATCATCGCCGGCATCGTGGCCGCCCTGCTGATCGGCGACCGGCGCTGGGAGGCGCGCGGCGGTGAACGTGGGGTGATCTACGACATCGCGCTGTGGACCGTGCCGTTCGGGTTGATCGGTGGTCGGCTCTACCACCTGGCCACCGACTGGCGAACCTATTGGGGCCCGGGCGGAGCCGGGCTCGGGGCGGCGATCCGGATCTGGGACGGCGGACTGGGCATCTGGGGTGCGGTGGCGCTCGGGGGTGTGGGCGCCTGGATCGGCTGCCGCCGGCACGGCATTCCGCTGCCGGCCTTCGCCGACGCGATCGCCCCGGGAATCATTCTGGCGCAGGCCATCGGTCGGCTCGGGAACTACTTCAACCAGGAACTCTATGGCCGCGAGACCACGCTGCCGTGGGGGCTGGAGATCTTCTACCGCCGGGACCCCTCGGGATACATCGACCCGCATTCGCTGGACGGGATCTCCACCGGGCAGGTGGCACTCGTCGTGCAACCGACGTTCCTCTACGAATTGCTGTGGAACCTGCTGATTTTCGCCGTGCTGATCTATGCGGACCGGCGATTCACGCTGGGACATGGCCGGCTGTTCGCGCTCTATGTGGCCGGCTATTGCGTGGGCCGGTTCTGTGTCGAGCTGCTGCGCGACGACACCGCCACCCACATCGCCGGCATCCGGATCAATTCGTTCACATCGACTTTCGTGTTCATCGGGGCCGTGGTGTACATCATGGCGGCGCCCAGGGGCCGCGAAGATCCCGAGAGCCTGCGCGGAAACCAATACGTTGACGAGGAATCCGCCGAACTGGAGCCGGCGACCGTTGCGGCGACGGCGGGTGCGGCGGGTACGACGGCCGCGGCGGGTGGCGGTGACGACGACGTGCCGACCGAATCCGCGGTGGGGACCGCGGCCGTCGCCGACGCCGACGAGGCACAAGCCGAAGAGCCGCAGTCCGAGGCGGTGGCCGAGGAGGCCGAGGCGGAGCAATCCGAGGCCGAGGCGGAGGAATCCGAGGCCGACGAGCTCGAGCTCGACGAGCCGGAGGCCGCCGCGGAAGCCGAAGCGCCGCAAGGGGAAGAGGCCGACGCGGCGGTAGCCGACACGGCGGACGCCGAAGAATCCGAGGGCGACGCCGAAGAGCCGGAGGCCGAGGCGGTGGCCGAGGAGGCCGAGGCGGGGGAATCCGAGGCCGACGAGCTCGAGCTTGACGAGCCGGAGGTCGCGACGGAAGTCGAAGCGCCGCAAGCGGAAGCCGACGAGGCGGTAGCCGAAGGATCCGAGGGCGACGCGGACGAGCCGGAGGCCGAGCCGAAGGCCGATGAGGCCGAGGCGGAGGAATCCGAGGCCGAAGAGCTCGAGCTCGACGAGCCGGAATCCGAGGCGGAAGCCGAAGCGCCGCAACCGGAACCCGCCGACGAGGCGGAAGACGAGGAACCGGAAGCCGAAAGCGCAGAAGCCACTACGGAAGAGCCCGTCGCCGAAAAGATTTCGGATCAACCGGAAACCCGGCGGCGATGGGGCTCGCGTCTGCGGAACCGACTGTCGGGCCGCTGACCACCCGCTCATGACGTCGGGGCGCGGTGCATCTGGCATGCTGGAAGCACTGTGACCAACGCGAGGCCCGCCCTGCCACCCACGCATGCCGATGCGCACGGTCTGCGTCATCATCTCGGCTACGTCGGGGCCGCGACCGGCCTCGCGCTGGGCGGCGCGCTCGGCTACGTCGCGCTGGCCGACCCGCACAATCCCGCGTCGATCTATCCGCCGTGTCCCTTCAGGTGGCTCACCGGCTGGAACTGCCCGTTTTGCGGCGGGCTGCGGATGACGTATGACGTGGTGCACGGTGACCTGGCGGCCGCCCTCCACGACAACGTTTTCGTGCTGGTCGCAATCCCGATGCTGGCCGCGTGGCTGGTGGTTCGCCGCGCGCGCGGCGCATCGCCGCTGTCACGGCCGGCGCTGCTGACCGTCGTGGTCGCGACGGTCGTTTGGACGGTTGCGCGTAACTTGCCCGCCTTCCCGTTGATTCCGACCGTTCTTGGTGGGTAAAAGCACACTGCCCCGGCGGCGTTATGTGCACGCCCCGGGGGTCACACGCGACTATGCTGGGTCGGCGTGAGTAGACGCGGGAAGATCGTCTGCACCCTTGGGCCTGCGACCAATTCGGACGAGTTGATCTTGGCGCTGGTTGAGGCGGGAATGGACGTCGCCCGGTTGAACTTCAGCCACGGTGATTACGCCGATCACAAAGCGGCCTACGAACGGGTCCGGGTGGCCTCCGACGCCACCGGCCGTGCCGTCGGCGTGCTCGCCGATTTGCAGGGCCCCAAGATCAGGCTGGGACGCTTCGCGACCGGCCCAACCTACTGGGCCGACGGTGAGACCGTCCGGATCACCGTCGCCGACTGCGAGGGCAGCCACGACCGGGTGTCGACCACCTACAAGAAACTGGCCGAGGACGCCGCCGTCGGTGACCGGGTTCTGGTCGACGACGGCAAGGTCTGCCTGGTGGTCGACGGCATCGAGGGCGACGACGTCATCTGCACGGTCGTCGAGGGCGGCCCGGTCAGCAACAACAAGGGAATCTCGTTGCCGGGCATGAACGTGTCGGCACCGGCCTTGTCGGAGAAGGACATCGAGGACCTCACCTTCGCCCTGGACCTCGGCGTCGACCTGGTCGCCCTGTCCTTCGTGCGCTCGCCGGCCGACGTCGAGCTGGTGCACGAGGTGATGGACCGGGTCGGGCGACGGGTTCCGGTGATCGCCAAGCTGGAAAAGCCCGAAGCCGTCGACAATCTGGAAGCCATCGTGCTGGCCTTCGACGCCATCATGGTGGCCCGCGGCGACCTCGGCGTCGAGCTGCCACTGGAAGAGGTTCCGCTGGTGCAGAAGCGGGCCATCCAGATGGCCCGGGAGAACGCGAAACCGGTCATCGTGGCCACCCAGATGCTCGATTCCATGATCGAGAACTCACGCCCGACCCGCGCCGAGGCCTCCGACGTCGCCAACGCCGTCCTCGACGGCGCCGACGCGGTGATGCTGTCCGGGGAGACGTCGGTGGGCAAGTATCCGATGGCTGCCGTGCGGACCATGTCGCGCATCATCTGCGCGGTCGAGGACAATTCCACGGCCGCCCCGCCGCTGACCCACGTGCCGCGCACCAAGCGCGGCGTGATCTCCTATGCGGCCCGCGACATCGGCGAGCGGCTCGACGCCAAAGCCCTGGTCGCCTTCACGCAATCCGGTGACACGGTCAAGCGGCTCGCGCGCCTGCACACCCCGCTGCCGCTGCTGGCCTTCACCGCCTGGCCCGAGGTGCGCAGCCAGCTCGCCATGACCTGGGGCACCGAAACGTTCATCGTCCCGATGATGACCTCCACGGACGGCATGATCCGCCAGGTCGACAAGTCGCTGCTCGAACTCGGTCGCTACAAGCGCGGCGACCTGGTGGTCATCGTCGCCGGCGCGCCACCTGGCACAGTAGGGTCGACCAACCTGATCCACGTGCACCGGATCGGGGAGGACGACGTCTAACGCCCGGACCCGAAGGAGAGGCCGCCATCAGCACCGATTCTGATTTCCAGGAACTGCTGGCGACACTCGACCTCGATCGTCTTGATGATGACCTGTTCATCGGCTCGCATCCCAGCAAGAACCCGATGCGGACG
Organism: Mycobacterium sp. 3-98; assembly: GCF_035918355.1. Classification (NCBI taxonomy): domain Bacteria; kingdom Bacillati; phylum Actinomycetota; class Actinomycetes; order Mycobacteriales; family Mycobacteriaceae; genus Mycobacterium; species Mycobacterium sp. 3-98. The sequence goes on from NZ_CP142360.1 coordinate 2,692,349, forward strand.
TTCGGTGGTCAGCTCATGTCGCAAGCGTTCGTCGCGGCCAGCCGGAGCCTGGTTCGCGGCGACCTGCCGCCGAGCGCGCTCTCGGTGCACTTCATCAACGGTGGCGACACCGGCAAGGACATCGAATACCGCGTGACCCGGCTGCGCGACGAGCGGCGGTTCGCCAACCGGCGCGTCGACGCGACGCAAGACGGCACGTTGCTGTGCTCGGCCATGGTCTCCTACATGGCCGGCGGCCGGGGCCTCGAGCACGGCATCGAGCCGCCGCAGGTCGCCGAACCGCACACGCAACCCACGATCGGCGAGCTGTTGCGCGGGTACGAGGAGACGGTCCCGCACTTCGTCAACGCCCTGCAGCCCATCGAGTGGCGCTACACCAATGACCCGGCGTGGGTGATGCGGACGAAGGGGGATCGGCTGCCCCACAACCGGGTCTGGGTCAAGGCACTGGGCGAGGTTCCCGAGGACCCGGTATTGCACACGGCGACAATGGTGTACTCCTCGGACACCACGGTGCTGGACTCGGTCATCACCACGCACGGCCTCTCCTGGGGCTTCGACCGCATCTTCGCCGCGTCTGCCAACCATTCCATCTGGTTTCACCGGCAGGTCAACTTCAACGACTGGGTGTTGTACTCGACGTCGTCGCCCGTGGCCGCGGATTCGCGTGGCCTGGGCACCGGGCACTTCTTCGACCGGTCCGGGCAGCCGCTCGCCACGGTGGTGCAGGAGGGCGTGCTGAAGTACTTTCCGTCTTCTCCCCGATAAACCGTTACCCAATAGCTGCAGGATATCCGCCCGAATCTCTCCCGAATGGGCCGTGATCGGGCGTAGCTTTGACGTAGCCGGGTATTCGGTGCAGAGGCGGCAGACATGCCGCCCAGCTGTTGTCAGCGCATCGGGAGGTGAGTGTGAACGGGCCGGTGGTGGACGTCACAGCACGACCTCGCGTGCGCGAACGTGTTGTCGTTTCGGCCGATTCGCGGGCGGCCCGGCTGATCGGCGCCCTGGCGCTGCTGTGCGCGGCGTGCTGGCTCATCGAGATACTCGCCCGCCACCACAGCCAACCCAACTGGCATTTCGCCGACCGGTTGGCGTGGTCGTTGACGGTCCTGGTCGCGGTGGCGTGGATCGCGCGCGGCGTCTTCCTGGGCCGCCCGGTGACGACGATGCACGCCATTGCGGCCGCGTTTTTCGTGCTGGCGGGGCTGGGCATGCACGTGCTGTCCTTCGATCTGCTCGGTGACGTCGTGATCGCCAGCTCGGGCCTGGTGTTGATGTGGCCGATGACCTCACACCCGCGGCCCGCCGACCTGCCGCGCGTGTGGGAGTTGATCAAGGTGACCCGCGATGACGCGTTGGCGCCGTTCACCATGCAGACCGGCAAGAGCTACCACTTCACCGCCGACGGCTCCGCGGCGCTGGCCTACCGGACGCGGATGGGAATCGCCGTGGTGAGCGGCGATCCCATCGGCGACGAGAAGCGTTTCGGCGAACTGGTGGCCGATTTCGCCGCCACCTGTCATGCCCACGGATGGCGCATCGCGGTCGTGGGGTGCGGCGAGCGGCGGCGTGAACTCTGGACCGACCCGGCCATCCTGGGACAAACGTTGCGGGCCATACCGATTGGGCGCGACGTCGTTGTCGACGTGTCGGGCTTCGACATGGTGGGCCGCAGGTTCCGCAACCTGCGTCAGGCGGTCAAGCGCACCCATAACTGCGGTGTCACAACCGAAATCGTCGCCGAGCAGGAGCTCGACCACACGTTGCTGGCCGAGCTGACCGAGGTGGTGCGGGAATCGTCCAAGGGGGCGCGCGCCGACCGCGGATTCCACATGAATCTCGACGGCGTCCTGGAAGGCCGTTTCCCGGGGATACAGCTGATCATCGCCAGGGACGCCACCGGCAAGGTGCAGGCCTTTCACCGATACGCCACGGCCGGCGGCGGCAGCGACATCACCCTCGACGTCCCGTGGCGACGCCGCGGCGCCCCCAACGGGCTCGACGAGCGACTCAGCGTCGACATGATCATGGCCGGCAAAGACAGTGGGGCACAGCGTGTTTCGCTCGCCTTCGCCGCTTTCCCCGAGATATTCGACGACAAGAACCGCGGCTGGACCCAGCGCGTGTTCTACCGGCTGATCCACATCCTCGACCCGCTGATCGCGCTCGAGTCGTTATACCGGTACGTGCGCAAGTGGCACGCGCTCGACGCGCGGCGCTACGCGCTGATCTCCATGACACAGATCGTCCCGCTACTGTTCGTGCTGCTGTCGCTGGAGTTCATGCCGCGCCGCCGACACCTCTGAGCGTGCCGCCGGCCGTGGGGGACAGCCTGATTGGCAGCGGCCGTCCAGTTACCCGACAGCACATTCTCACCCTTCGTCGCTACCGTTGAAGAGGTAGGCACCCCCCGGATACCGCGGTGGACACTCGGGGAAGGCACTTTGTCATGGGTGACACGTTTCGCGACCCCATCGACCATGCGAGGACGACCAGGCCGCATGCGGGTGAGTCGCTGATCGACGTGATGAGCTGGCCTGGCTACCTGTTCATGCTGGTGGGCGTGATCGCCGTCTTTCGGTGCCTCGTCGCCCTCGGCACCGGCCACGAAGGCCGCAGCCTGATCGGCGGCGCGATCGCGATCGCGGCGATCACGGTCGGGTTGGTGTGGCTCAAGGTCGAACGCGGGCGGGTCCGCAAGCTCGAGAACCGCTGGTATGACGAGCACCCGGACGCCCATCGGCAGCGCCCGGCCAGCTGACCGCTGCCCGGACACGCGGTAGTTCAGGCTTTGTGATCGACGCGCAGCTCGTCGCAGCCAATTCCCTTGGGCAGGTGGTGAGTGGCCACCACCACGGTGCGCTCGCGGGACAGCAGCCGGGAATCCTGGGCCAACAGGTCGCGCAGGACCTGGTCGGCGTCGGTGACGTCGAGGTGTTCGGTGGGTTCGTCGAGCAGCACGATCCGCGCGGGCGATAGGACCGCCCTGGCCAGCAACAGCCGCCGGCGCTGGCCCGCCGAAAGGGATTGCGCGCCACCGATCAACACCGTGGCCAAGCCCTCGGGCAAGCCGGCGAGCCACCCGCCCAGCCCGACGGCGCCCAGGGCCGCGGTGAGTTCGTCGTCGCGGCAGTCGCCGCGGGCGACCAGCAGGTTGTCCCGGATCGTGGTGGCGAAAATGTGCGCGTCCTCCGCGAAAAAGCCGATGGCGCAGCGCAAATCGGCTTCGTCGAACCGAGTCACGGCGACGCCGTCGAGCAGCACCTGCCCTTCGCGCGGCGGCAGCAACCCGGCGAGCGTCATCAGCAGCGTCGTCTTCCCCGAGCCGCTGGCGCCGGTCACCGCCAACCGCGCGCCCGGGGGCAGGTCCAGCGCGACGCGGATCGAGCCTGCCGCGCTGTGACCCGAACGCACGTCCGCGGACAACCGGCAGGTGCCGACCGGCCTCGGTGTCGTCTGCGTGGCGTCGACGGTCTCGCGCGGGCCCTCGGCCGCCAACTCGAGCAACCGCCGCGCGGCGATCCGCGACCGGGTCAGCTGCACGGCCGCCACCGGCAGCGGCGTCATCGCCTCGAACGCGGACAGCGGCAGCAACATCAGCACGGCGAGCGTGGTGGGCGCGACCGCGGATGCCAACCCGATCCCGGCCACCACCGCACCCAGCACGCTGGCCCCGACGGCCGCCGTGGGCATCGCCTCGGCAATGGCGGCCGGTTTGGCCGCGGTGTCCAGGGCGTCACCCCAGGCGCGGTGCCGGCGTTGCGATTCGGCGATGACGCCGGGGAGCAGGCCGGCGACGCGAAGCTCGGGCGCGTGTTCGAGCGCGACGAGCGCCGAGGTGTCGCGCTCGGAATGCTGCTGCCGCGCGATCTCCTCCTGGGTCGCGGCGGCCCGCCCGGCGAGGCGAGGGGCGACGAAACCGGCGATGAGCAGGCAGATGGCGAGCACGACGGCCGCCGCCGGCGAAATGGCGGCGACGACCGCGGTGGCCGCGAGCGCCAGCACCGCCGCGACGCCGATCGGCACCAGGGCGCGCACCAAGACGTTGGCCAGCTCGTCGACGTCGGCCCCCACCCGGGACACCAGCTCACCGCTGTGCAGCCGGACGGCGGCCGCCGCGGGCCCACGCGCCAGCCGCTGATAGACCTGCACCCGGGCGGTGCCGGCGGCGCGCAGGGCCGTGTCGTGGGTGACCAGGCGCTCGCAGTAATGCAGCACGGCCCGCGAGATCGCGAACAGGCGCACCGCGACCGCGGCGACCGAGAGGTCGAGCACGGGCGGCATCTGCCAGGCGCGGGTGATCAGCCACGCCGCAACACCGGCCAGCGCCAGCGCGCTGCCCAGCGAGAGCACCCCGAGCGTGATCGCGGCCAGCACGCGCGGCAACCGGGGCCGCAGCAGCGCCGCGGCGGCAAGTAGGGGTTCAGGGCGAGTCGCCGCCGAATCAGACCGGGGCATAGTGCACCCCACGGTCGGCGATCACCTCGACGACCCGATCGCCGATGGCCAGCACCGGCTCGCGGTGCCCGACCACGATCACGGTCGCACCGGCGCGCGCCCGCGCCGCGATGGCCCGCAAGACCCGTTCCTCGGTGCGCGCGTCCAGGTGCGCGGTCGGCTCGTCGAGCAACAGCACGTCGGCCGTCGATCCGAGGGCCCGCGCGAGACCCAGCCGTTGCCGCTGTCCCAAAGAAAGCCCGACGCCGCCGCGCCCCAGCACGGTGTCGCCCCCTTCGGGAAGTTCGGCCAACACGGCGTCGAATCCGGATACCGCACAGGCGGTTTCGCGGTCCTCGAGCTCTCCGAGCAGCGCCAGGTTGTCATCGACGGTGCCGGGAACGAGCACCGGGCGTTGGGGCAGCCAGGACAGCTGAGCCCACCACCGGGCCGGCTCGAGATCCGCGACATCGACCCCGGCGACGGTGACCCGGCCCGACGAGGCCTCGGTGATGCCGGCGATCGCCTGCAGCGTGGTGCTTTTCCCGGCGCCGTTGCGCCCGGTCAGCACGGTCACGGCGCCGGGCTCGATCACCGCGTCCAGATCCCACGGTGCCCGACCGTCGCGGCCGGCGACGGTGAGACGTTCGAGGCGGATCGGCGCGCCGCGCGCGGTCACCGCCCGGGTGCGGCCCTTGGCCGGGGCGTGCTCGCCGATGAGGGCGAACGCCGCATCGGCCGCGGCCCTTCCGTCTTGAGCGGCATGGAACTCCACGCCGATGCGGCGCAGCGGCCAGTACACGTCCGGCGCCAGCAGCAGCACCGTCAAACCCGTGGTGAGGGTCATCTCGCCGAACACCAGGCGGAGCCCGATTCCGACGGCGATCAGCGCCACCCCCAGGGTGGCCAGCAATTCCAGCACCAGAGCCGACAGGAAGGCGATCCGCAGCGTCGCCATGGCCGAGCGCCGGTGCGCGGCAGCGAGTTCGGCGATGCGCTGTTCGGGGCCCGCGCCGCGTCCTAACGCCCGCAGGGTGGGGATCCCGGCGATCAGGTCCAGCAGCCGCGCCTGCAGGGTGGTCATCGCGGCCAGGGCGGCCGCCGAGCGGTCCCGGGTCGCCAGCCCGATCAGCACCATGAAGACCGGTATCAGCGGCAGCGTGATCGCCACGATCGCCGTCGATTTCAGGTCGTAGGCGGCGATCACGGCGACGGTGGCCGGCGTCAGGATCGCGGCGAGCAGCAACGTCGGCAGGTATCCGGTGAGGTAGGGCCGCAGGCCGTCGAGTCCGCGGGTGACCACTACCGCGGCGGCGTCGCGTTGCGCCGCGAGCTCGCCGGGCTGCCTGGCGGTCACCGCATCGAGCACCCGGCCGGACAGGTCCGCGATGACGGCGCTGGCCCCCCGCTGCCCCAATCGGGCCTGAAACCAATGCGCTATCGCGCGAATCACCCACAGCGCCAACAGGAGTGACAGCGGACCCCACCAGGCGTGCAGGCCGCGCGCGGGGGGATCGGCGACGACGCGTGCGACGATGCGCGCCAACACGATCGCCGAGCCGATCGCGCAGCCGGAGATCAAAACCCCGCAACCCACCGCGGCGACCAGATAGCGGCGCAGCGCCGCCGATGCCCGCCACAGTCTCGGGTCCAGTGGCGCCCGGCTCGCGCGGTCGTTACCGCTCAGGACGGGCGCCTTGCCAGACCGATGGGTGCGGGTATCCGCTCGGCCGAGATCCGTTGCCGGAACACCCAGTACGTCCATGCCTGGTACACCACCGTCAGCGGCGCCATGAAGGCGGTCACCCACGTCATGACCTTGAGCGTGTAGTGCGTCGACGACGCGTTGTAGATGGTGAGACTCCACTGCCTGTTCAAGGTCGAGGGCACCAGGTTCGGATACAGCGAGCCGAACAACAGGATCACCACGGCCGCGACGACCAGCGCGACGCACGTGAACGCCCAGCCGTCGGAGGCCCGCCGCCACACCAGCAGCACCGCGGCCAGTTGTGCGACCACCGCGGCGGCCAGCACCGCCCAGGTCCAGTCTTTGCCGTACGCCAGTTGCGTCCAAAGTCCAAAGCCCGCAACCAGTCCGGTCACCGGAAGCGAGAGCCACACGGCGAACCGGTGGGCGTCCTCACGGATGGCGCCGGACGTCTTCAACGCGACGAACACCGCTCCGTACAGCAAGAACAGACCGGCGGTCGCCAAGCCGCCCAACACCGTATAGGGGTTCAGCACGTCGGCGACCGACAGGTGAATGTGGCCCGCGGCGTCCACCGGAAGCCCGCGGACCAGGACGGCGAACGCGACACCCCACAAGACCGCCGGCAGCCACGAACCGGCGGCGATGCCGAAATCCGCCCAGCCGCGCCACTTTGTGTCGTCGATCTTGCCGCGCCACTCGATCGCCACGGCACGCACGATCATGCCGAACAGGATCGCCAGCAACGGCAGGTACAGCGTCGAGAACACGGTGGCGTACCACCCGGGAAAGGCGGCGAACATCGCCGCGCCGCCGACGATCAGCCACACCTCGTTGCCATCCCAGACCGGGCCGATGGTGTTGAGCGCCGTGCGCCGCAACGGTTCGGCTTCACCGATGCCCACGCGCGCGAACGGCTCCATCAACATGCCCACGCCGAAGTCGAAGCCCTCGAGGATGAAGAACCCCAGGAACAGCATCCCGATGATGCCGAACCACACTTCTTGCAGTCCCACTGCGATCAGCTCCTTTCGGCGTCGATTAGCCCCATCACGCCCTTAGTAGGCGAACGACAGGGGCGCCACGTCGTCAGCGTCGGGCGCCTGCGGGGGAGCGGGTTCCGCGTCGTGTTCCAGCGGCCCTTCGACGGTGTAGCGCTTGAGCAGAAAGAACCACACGACCGCCAGCACCGCGTAGACGACGGTGAAGGTCACCAGCGACGTGATGACCATGCCCGGCACGTGGTTCGACACGCCTTCGCGGACGGTCATCCGGACCAGCGGGTCACCGGTCGGGTTCGGCGCCACCACCCATGGCTGCCGACCCATCTCGGTGAACACCCAACCCGAGATGTTGGCCAGAAACGGCGTGGGGATGGTGAGCAGCGCGAACCAGGAAACCCAGCGGCCCTTGGGGGTTCGCCCGGCGCGGGTCAACCACAGCACGGCCAGGGCGAACGCCACGGGGAACACCAGGAACCCGATCATCAATCGGAACGACCAGTAGGTGACGAACAGGTTCGGCCGGTAGTCGTCGGGTCCGAAGCGGTGCTGGTACTGCTGCTGCAGCTCGTTCACCCCCTGCAGCGTCACGCCGCTGAGCTTGCCCTCGGCCAGGAACGGCAGCACGTAGTGCACCTTGATCACTTCCGTGACGCTGCCGCAGTTGTTGTGGGTGCCGATGGTCAGCACCGAGAAGTCGGGGTCGGTTTGTGTGCGGCACAACGCTTCTGCCGACGCCATCTTCATCGGCTGCTGGACGAACATCAGCTTGCCCTGGCGATCGCCGGTGAAGAACAGGCCGACCGCGGCGAGCAGCACCACGCCGCAGCCCAGGATTGCTGCGGGGCGAAACATGGTGCGGGCCTGGGTTTCCGCGGTGGGGGCGGTGGATTCGGTCCTGCGTGAGCGCACCATCCACCACGTGCTGACGGCGGCGACGAAGGTGCCGGCGGTCAGCAGCGCTCCCGCCACGGTGTGTGAAAACGCCGCTTGCGCAGTGTTATTGGACAGCAGGGCGAAAATGCTGTCCAGCTCGGCGCGCCGTGTCGCCGGGTTGTAGTGCGCGCCGACCGGGTGCTGCATGAACGAGTTCGCCGCGATGATGAAGAACGCCGAGGCGTTGACACCGATCGCGACGATCCAGATGCAGGCCAGGTGGAGCAGCTTCGGCAGCCGGCTCCAGCCGAAGATCCACAAGCCGATGAACGTGGATTCGAAGAAGAAGGCGAACAGCCCTTCCATCGCCAGCGGTGCACCGAAGATGTCGCCGACGAACCGCGAGTACTCGCTCCAGTTCATCCCGAACTGAAATTCCTGGACGATGCCGGTCGCCACACCGATGGCGAAGTTGATCAAAAACAGCTTGCCGAAGAACTTGGTCAGCCGGTACCACGCGGTGTTCCCGGTAGCCACCCACACCGTCTGCATGATGGCGATCAGTGGGGCCAAACCGATCGTGAGCGGCACAAAGATGAAGTGGTAGACGGTAACAATACCGAACTGCCACCGCGAAATATCGACGACATTCATCTGTCATCTCCCGACTGCGGAGGCCCGATCAACGGCTACGACAGAGTGTAGTAGATGGGTCGGCGCCTGCGCCACCGGCGCCCGCGTCAGCTGCCGAGGGAGTTGGACGCCTTGCGGATGCCGAAGGCCGAAATGACCTCGAAGATCCCGATGACCACGAACCACGCGCCGACCACGATCGCCAGGGTGACAATCGATTCGAACGGCGACGCCACGACCACGATGCCGGCGAGGAGGCTGAGCACGCCGAGGAAGATGTTCCAGCCCCGGCCCGGCAGGTGCGGGTCGCTGACGGCCGAAATCGTCGTGGCGACACCACGGAAGATGAAGCCGATGCCAATCCAGATGGCCAGCAGCAGAATTGCGTAGCCCTGACCGAAGTGGCGGAACGCGAGCAACGCCAGAATCAGCGACGCGGCCCCGCTGATGAACAACAGAACTCGGCTCCCCGCCGAGACGTGCAGTGAGAACGCGAACACGACCTGCGCGATACCGGTGATGAGCAGGTACACGCCGAAGGCGACGGCGGCCACCAGGATGGAAATTCCCGGCCACGCCAATACCAGGACACCGAGGACGATCGACAGAATTCCCGACAGCAGAGCGGATTTCCACAGATGCGGCAGCAAGCTTGGAACGGGGTGGGTTCCAGGAGAGCCAGGGGAGATAGTCATGGCCGCAGTCTGACACAAACGCGGGCCCTGGTACAGGGACCGTACAGGGGCTTTGATCAGACGTGGACGGTGTGTGGTCGCCCGGTGAGCAGGTCGGCGGGCTCTTCGTCCGCCTTACGGCCGATGAGGTACCAGGTGCGCATAACGCCCTTGCCCTTGACTTCGATGCGGCCGCGCTCCTGCAGGACGAACTCGTTCTTGAGTCGCTCGTACATCGCCTCGGGCACCTGGATTCGGCCCACCGAATCGGTGGATTCCATCCGCGACGCGACATTGACCGCGTCGCCCCAGACGTCATAGAAGAAGCGGCGCGAGCCAACGACGCCCGCGACCACGGGCCCGCAGGCCATGCCCATCCGCAGCGCGACCGGATCGCCGTGCGGATCCTTCAGTGCGGCAGCGACATTGGCCATGTCGAGCGCGAAATCGGCAAGAGCGAAGGCGTGATCCGGCCGAGCCCGCGGGACCCCGCTGACCACCATGTAGGAGTCGCCGCTGACCTTGATCTTCTCGAGGCCGTGTTTGTCGACCAGTTCGTCGAAGGCGCCGTACAGCCGGTTCAAGAACCGCACCAGGTCGGCCGGGGTGGTGGTGCTGGCGCGTTCGGTGAACCCGACGATGTCGGCGAACAGGACGGAGACCTCGTCGTACTTGTCGGCGATGACGCTGCGCGACGAGCTCTTGAGACGCTCGGCGATGCTGCCCGGCAACATGTTGGCCAGCAGCGCTTCCGAGCGCTCGTACTCGGCCTCCATCACCGCCTCGGCGCGCTGCGTGTCGCGCAGCGCGAACCACACCGCCACGAACACCATCACGCAGGCCGAGACGATGGTGACCACGAAGGTCATGGATTGCGCCCACGCCGGCTGTAATCCGGTATCGCGGGGGACCAGGAACTCCAGGGCGATCACCAGCCCGGCCCCGACCGCCGTCAGGCCGGCCGCCAGCACGGTGTGTTCGATGCCCAGCAACAGCACCACCAGGCACGCCCCGACCAAAAAGAAGAACTGCGCGCCCGTACCCGTGCCGGCGTCCCAGGTGCTGACGAAGACCGTGACGTAGGCGGCGCCGATGAAGGTGAGCGGCGCGATGAGGTCACCGAAACGGTGCAGCCACGGCACCGCGGCGAAGATCATCGCGGCGAGGGCGTTGAGCGAGATGATCTGCCACGTCCAGACTCCGGTGATCAACTGCAAAGCGACGAAGTCGACGCAGACCAGCACGGCCAGCCACGCGGCGATCGCGAGCACCCGGTATTGGCGCGCGGCGCTGTCGGCGTAGTGCTGGTTGCGTGCGCGCGACTGGGCCCGCGCCGCGGCTACACAGTCCGGGCGCTTCGACGAGCCGTCTGGCCATCGCGGTGGGCCACCACAATCCTTGGCCGCCACGCAGCAAGCCTAACCGCTGAGCAGGGTATTTGTCGGCTGTCTAATGAATATCACCGTTTTCGCCCCCGTAAGTTTCCGGATCTGATAACCATCTAGTTATCGGGTTTTTGTCGGGTTTACGAGTCATTTGGTTCGGTTATTCAACACGTGTTGGACGCTCTGCGTGACGCGTGTTCGCCTCGACTAAGGGGTGCCTGATGGCGGTTCTCAGAAGAATCGTTCTTGCGTCGCTCATTGCCCTTACCGCCATGCTGATGGACGGCTGCAGCGTCGCCTGTAGTGATCCGAGTTGGCTGCTACGGGTGGCCGGCGATTCCATCGGCAATTACACCGCGGGGCCGGAGGTTTCGGCATCCGGCCAGGTGTGTGTCACGCGATCATTCGGCGACTGACGGTTCCGAACCCGCCCGGGGTTCCCGCGGATCGCCGGGACCGCTAGCGGGGCCGACGGTGGACGTCACCGATTCGATTCGGGATCGTCGCCACCGAAATCGCGATCGGCCGCGTCCTGCCCGCGCCGAATTATGAATTCAAGTGATCTTTTGCGCGCCATATTCTTGCCTGCAATACGAAGAGCTATAAATGCGCAGAGTTTATAAATGCGGCCGAATTCATACCATTGGAAGGTATTGGAGTCGATATGGAAACTTGTGAACCGGTTGCGTCGGCCGGAACCGCTACTTCGGTACCGAAGAAAGCCGGCCGAGCCGATGGCGCCACCGACCGCGGTCGCTGGTGCCCTCGGTGAGATTCGAACTCACACTGGACGGGTTTTGAATCCGTTTCCTCTGCCAGTTGGGATACGAGGGCGTGCCGGCGTCTTACCTTAGAGGCAGCCTCCCACCATAGAGGATTTGGTGTCCTCACCTGCCACACCGCCCCCGCGCACGCTGGTCTGAGGCGTTCGCGACACAATATTCGTCATGACAGGCCCCACGACCGACACCGACGCCGCTGTGCCGCGCCGGGTCCTGATCGCTGAAGACGAAGCGCTCATCCGACTGGATCTCGCCGAGATGCTCCGAGAGGAGGGTTACGAGATCGTCGGCGAGGCCGGCGACGGGCAGGAAGCCGTCGAGCTGGCCGAGCGCCATCGGCCGGACCTGGTGATCATGGATGTGAAGATGCCGCGCCGTGATGGCATCGACGCGGCCTCGGAGATCGCCAGCAAGCGCATCGCACCGATCGTCGTGTTGACCGCGTTCAGTCAGCGCGACCTGGTCGAGCGGGCCCGGGATGCGGGGGCGATGGCCTACCTGGTGAAGCCGTTCACCATCAGCGACCTGATCCCGGCCATCGAATTGGCCGTCAGCCGATTCGGTGAGATCGCCGAGCTGGAACGCGAGGTGGCGTCACTGTCCGATCGGCTGGAGACCCGCAAGCTCGTGGAGCGCGCCAAGGGGCTGCTGCAGACCGAACAGGGGATGACCGAGCCCGAGGCGTTCAAGTGGATTCAGCGGGCAGCCATGGACCGGCGAACCACGATGAAGAGGGTGGCCGAGGTCGTCTTGGAGACCCTGGACCCGCCCAAGGAATAGCTCTCGGAGTACCCCGAGGAGCACCCGATCCGTCGAGTGTGAATCGTTGGCTTTGGATGTGAACCCCCGGCGGCGACACGCCGACAATCCGCGCCCACGCTTCACACTGAAAGCCGTGGCTTCACACTCAAAACCGTGGCCGCACAACGCAAGCCAACGCGGCGGCAATCCCTAGCGGGCGACGATCACCGACGAACCGTGCCCGAACAGCCCCTGGTTGGCGGTGATGCCGACCGTGGCGTTTTCCACCTGCCGGCCCGTGGCCCGACCGCGCAGCTGCCACGTCAGCTCGCAGACCTGAGCGATCGCCTGCGCGGGGATGGCCTCGCCGAAGCAGGCCAGCCCGCCGGACGCGTTGACGGGCACCCGGCCGCCGATCGTGGTGGCGCCGCTGCGCAGCAGCGCCTCGGCCTCGCCCTTGGGGCACAGGCCCAGGTGTTCGTACCAGTCGAGCTCGAGCGCGGTGGACAGGTCGTAGACCTCGGCCAGGCTCACGTCCTCGGGCCCGATGCCCGCCTCGGCATAGGCCGCGTCGAGGATATGGTCCTTGAACGCCCGATCGGGTGCGGGCACCGCGGCGGTGGAATCCGTTGCGATGTCCGGCAATTCGGGCAGATGCTGCGGATAGTTCGGGGTGACCGTGCTGACCGCCCGCACCGACGGCACACCGGCCAGCGAGCCGAGGTGTTCGCGGGCGAACTTCGCGCTGGCCACGATCAGCGCGGCCGCGCCGTCGGAGGTGGCGCAGATGTCCAGCAGCCGCAACGGGTCGGCCACCACCGCGCTGGCCAGCACGTCCTCGACCGACACCTCCTTGCGGTACCGGGCGTTCGGGTTCTGCAGGCCATGCCGCGAGTTCTTGACCTTGACCTGGGCGAAATCCTCGAGCGTGGCGCCGTAGAGGTCCATCCGCCGCCGCGCCAACAGCGCGAAGTACACCGGGTTGGTGGCGCCGATCAGGTGGAACCGCTGCCAGTCGGGATCGTTCTTGCGCTCACCGCCGACCGGGGCGAAAAAGCCCTTCGGCGTGGTGTCGGCGCCGATGACGAGGGCGACGTCGCAAAAGCCGGCCAGGATCTGGGCGCGGGCGCTCTGCAGCGCCTGCGAACCGCTGGCGCACGCGGCGTAGCTCGAGCTGACCGGCACGCCGTTCCACCCGAGCTTCTGGGCGAACGTCGCGCCCGCGACGAACCCGGGGTAGCCGTTGCGGATGGTGTCCGCGCCGGCCACCAACTGGATCTGTCGCCAGTCCAGGCCCGCTTCGTTCAGCGCGGCCCGGGCCGCGGCCACCCCGTATTCGGTGAAGTCGTTGCCCCACTTGCCCCAGGGGTGCATCCCGGCGCCCAGGATGTACAGCGGTTCGGGAGCGCTCATGGTCGTCATTTGCGCCGCTCCTTCTCATCGCTTCGCTCTGCATCGTCGCCGGCGCGCTTCCACGCGTGCACGATGCGCTGCACGCCGTCGTCGTCGGTGTAGAGCGGCATGGTGGTCAGTTCCATCTCCATGCCGACCTTCAGGTCGGCGGCCAGCGTGCCCTCGACCACCTTGCCCAGCACGATCAGGCCCTCCTCGGCCAGCTCCACGGCGGCGACGGCGAACGGCTCAAAGGGGTCCGGCGACGGGTAGGGCGGCGGTGGCGCGTACCGGTTCTCGGTGTAGCTCCACAACTTTCCCCGCGTCGACAGCGCGACCGATTCCAGCGTGTCGCTGGCGCAACCCGGATTGGGGCAGTTGTTCGCCCGCGGCGGGAAGACGTAGGTGCCGCACTCGGGGCACTTGCTGCCGATCAGATGCGGGACACCGGCGTCGTCGGTGGCGAACCATCCATCGACCGCCGGTTCTTGTCGGATGACTTCTGGCACCGGGCCAGCGTACCCAGCCCGCGCACAAAACTGAAACGTGTTGCAGTTCTGCGGACGGCGCGGTCGGGGCGCGCAACTCGTCACACCGGGTGCCTAAAGTGAAAGCCGTGCCCGCCACGAAAACCGCTACGAAGGCCAGCGAGGAACAGACCAGGCCGACGCTCATGCTGCTGGACGGCAACTCCCTGGCGTTCCGGGCGTTCTATGCGCTGCCCGCCGAGAACTTCAAGACCCGCGGGGGGCTGACCACCAACGCGGTCTACGGCTTCACCGCCATGCTGATCAACCTCCTGCGCGACGAAGCCCCCACCCACATCGCCGCGGCCTTCGACGTGTCGCGGCAGACCTTCCGCTCCGAGCGCTATCCGGAGTACAAGGCCAATCGGTCGGCGACGCCCGACGAGTTCCACGGCCAGATCGACATCACCAAGGAGGTCCTGGCCGCCCTGGGCATCACGGTGCTCGCCGAGCCGGGCTTCGAGGCCGACGACCTGATCGCCACCCTGGCCACCCAGGCCGAAAACGAGGGCTACCGCGTGCTGGTGGTCACCGGCGACCGCGATTCGTTGCAGTTGGTCAGCGAGAACGTGACGGTCCTCTACCCCCGCAAGGGGGTGAGCGAATTGACCCGCTTCACCCCGGACGCGGTCGTCGAGAAGTACGGACTGACGCCCACGCAGTACCCCGACTTCGCCGCGCTGCGCGGCGACCCCAGCGACAACCTGCCCGGCATCCCCGGTGTGGGGGAGAAGACCGCCTCCAAGTGGATCGGCGAGTACGGGTCGCTGCAGGCGCTGGTCGACAACGTCGATTCGGTGCGCGGCAAGGTGGGCGACGCGCTGCGCGAACATCTGGCCAGCGTGATCCGCAACCGCGAGCTCACCGATCTGGTCAAAGACGTGCCGCTGGCCCAGACTCCCGACACGCTGCGGCTGCAACCGTGGGACCGCGACCAGATCCACTGGCTCTTCGACGACCTGGAGTTCCGGGTGCTGCGCGACCGGCTGTTCGAAACCCTGGCCGCGGTGGAGCCCGAGGTCGACGAGGGCTTCGACGTGCGCGGCGGCGCGCTGGAAGCCGGCGAGCTGGCGGTGTGGCTGGCCGAGCACAGCTCGGGGAAGCGCTTCGGGCTGGCCGTCGTCGGCACCCACCTGGCCTACGACGCCGACGCCACCGCGCTGGCCATCGTCTCCGCCGACGGCGAGGGCCGCTACATCGACACCGCGACGCTGGATCCCGAAGACGAGGCGGCGCTGGCGTCCTGGCTGGCCGACCCCGGGCCGCCCAAGGCGCTGCACGAAGCCAAGCTGGCCATGCACGACCTGGCCGGGCGGGGCTGGACGCTGGCCGGCGTCACCTCCGACACCGCGCTGGCGGCCTACCTGGTGCGCCCCGGGCAGCGCAGCTTCTCCCTCGACGACCTGTCGCTGCGCTACCTGCGTCGCGAGTTGCGGGCCGAAAACCCTGAGCAGCAACAGCTTTCGCTGCTCGACGACACCGACGGCACCGACGACCAGGCGGTGCAGACGCTGCTTTTGCGTGCCGTGGCGGTGCTGGATCTGGCCGACGCGCTCGACGAGGAGCTGGCCCGCATCAACTCCACCTCGTTGCTCAGCGGCATGGAGCTGCCGGTGCAGCGGGTGCTGGCGGGGATGGAAAACGCCGGCATCGCCGTCGATTTGGAGTTGCTGACCGAACTGCAGAGCGACTTCGCCCACCTGATCCGCGACGCGGCCGAAGCGGCGTACGCGGTGATCGGCAAGCAGATCAACCTGGGCTCGCCGAAACAGTTGCAGGCGGTGCTCTTCGACGAGCTGGAGATGCCGAAGACCAAGCGCACCAAGACCGGATACACCACCGACGCGGACGCGCTGCAGTCGCTGTTCGACAAGACCGGTCACCCGTTCCTGCAACATCTGCTGGCCCACCGCGACGCCACCAGGCTCAAGGTCACCGTCGACGGGCTGCTGAATTCGGTGGCCTCCGACGGGCGCATCCACACCACGTTCAACCAGACCATCGCGGCCACCGGCAGGTTGTCCTCGACCGAGCCGAACCTGCAGAACATTCCGATCCGCACCGAGGCCGGCCGGCGGATCCGCGACGCGTTCGTGGTCGGCGACGGCTACAGCGAGCTGATGACCGCCGACTACAGCCAGATCGAGATGCGGATCATGGCCCACCTGTCCAAGGACGAGGGACTCATCGAGGCGTTCAACACCGGGGAGGACCTGCACTCGTTCGTCGCCTCCCGCGCCTTCGGCGTGCCGATCGAGGAGGTCACCGCCGAACTGCGCCGCCGGGTCAAGGCCATGTCCTACGGGCTGGCCTATGGATTGAGCGCCTACGGGCTGTCCGCCCAGCTCAAGATCTCCACCGAAGAGGCCAAAGACCAGATGGAGCAGTACTTCGCCCGGTTCGGCGGAGTCCGCGACTACCTGATGGCCGTGGTGGAACAGGCCCGCAAGGACGGCTACACGTCGACGGTGTTCGGCCGCCGCCGCTATCTGCCCGAACTCGACAGCAGTAACCGCCAGGTGCGCGAGGCCGCCGAGCGGGCGGCGCTCAACGCGCCCATTCAGGGCAGCGCCGCCGACATCATCAAGGTGGCGATGATCGAAACCGACAAGGCGATCAAGGACGCCGGGCTGTCCTCCCGGATCCTGCTGCAGGTGCACGACGAGCTGCTGTTCGAGGTCGCGGCGGGGGAGCGCGAGCAGCTCGAAGCGTTGGCCCGCGACAAGATGGGCGGCGCCTACCCGTTGGACGTCCCGCTCGAGGTTTCGGTGGGCTACGGCCGCAGCTGGGACGCTGCGGCGCACTGACAGGCCACCGTCGATGCCCCCGGCAAAGCGCAGTCGTGGTCGCCCGGCGGGCTCGCGGGTGGATCCCGGCGCGCGGCGCTCGGAGCTTCTCGACGCCGCCGAGCGGGTGATCCGCGCCAAGGGGCCGTCCGCCGGACTGGTCGACATCGCGGGCGAGGCCGGCTTCGTCCGCTCGGCGGTCTATGCCATGTACCCCGGCCGTGACGCGCTGCTGGCCGAGCTGAGCAAACGCACCTCGCAGCGGCTGCTCGCCGAAATCACCACTCGGGCAGCCGGTTCCACCGACCTCAGGGAGCGGATGGCGTTGTTCTTCGACGTGATCAGCGCGTGGATGGAAGCCGAGCCGAATCTCTACCGGGCCCTCACCGGTGACCCGTCGACCAGTGTCTTCGAGCAGCTGGCCGGCGCGGTCGAATGGATGCTGGCGTCGTCGTCGGGCTCCGAGGCCGCGCGCATGGCGGCGGCGCCCTGGTCGCGGGCCATCGTCGGGTCGGCGGTGGCGGCCGCGGAGTGGTGGTGCCGGACGGGAACCATGCCGCGGGAGGCGCTCGTCGAACACCTCACCGCGCTGTGCTGGGACGGCGGGGCGGCCCTGCCGTTCAACGCCGACGACATCAAGACCATTGACAACGCCCAGCGATAATAGACACACTGTCTTTTATGGTTCTGGCAGACGTTCAAGCTCCGTCGCGCTACTGGGAAAACATCGTCGGCGAAACCGACGTCGACGTCACCGAAATCACCGGAACGATCCCCGACGGGCTCCTCGGCACCCTGTACCGGAACGGGTCGGGCCGCTGGACGCTCGGATCGACGCAGGTCGAGAGCATTTTTGATGCCGACGGGATGGTCAGCGCGTTCGTGCTCGACGGGTCGGGGGTGCGTTTCCGCAACCGCTTCGTCCGCACCAAGCACTACCTGAAGTCGACGGCGGCCGGACAGCTGGTGGACCGCGGCTTCGCCTACCAGCGCGACGGCGGCACGTTGGCGAACGCGCTGCGGCTTCCGGCCAACACCGCCAACACCAGCGTCATGGTCAACCGCAACCAGCTGCTGGCGCTCTGGGAGGGCGGACCGCCGCACGAACTCGATCTCGACACCCTGGACACCATCGGGCCGTCAAACCTCGGCGGGGCGCTCAAGGGTGCGGTCCGGGCCTATTCGGCGCACTACACCTACGACCCGGCCACCAACACCAAAATCAACTTCGGGTTCGACCCGTACTTCCCGCGGATCGACCTGCGCCACGCGCTGCGCGGGGCCCGCGGTCGCGAGCGGTGGCGCCGGCTGCGGGAGCTGGCGGGCGAGGCGGTGCCGCGGATGCGCCTGCGGCTCTACGAGACCGGCGCCAACGGTGTGACCCGCTACCTGCGGGCGGTGCCGCTGCCGGGGATGGGCGTGGTGCACGACATGGCGTTGACCCGGCGCTACGCGATCTTCGTGGTGTCGCCGCTGCGGATCAACCCGTGGGCGCTCGTCGGCCACCAATCCTATTGGGACTCCATATTTTTCAAGCGGGATGCGCCGTCGTACTTCGTTCTCGCGCCGCGCGACGGGGGCCGGGTGCGGGTGGCCGAGACCGATCCGTTCTATCACTGGCATTTCACCAACGCATATGACGACGGCGACGATGTCGTCGTCGAGCTGCCACGGTTCGTGCCGCAGACCTACGCGGGCATGAAGAAATACACCGCCCACATCCGCTCCGACATCGCCCAGCTCGACGACTACGGGGCCATCGACGACGCCGTGGTGCTGACGCGGTTCCGGATCGCCCCGTCGGGGCGCGTGTCCCGCGAGCCGTTGGCCGATTTCGGGTGCGAGTTCCCCCAGATCGACCAGCGGCGTTCCGCGACCCGGCACGACGTCTCCTACGTGACCGTCCAGGACCCGGCCAGGTTTGCAGGCCAGGGAATCGCCCGCATCGATCACAGCACCGGCGCGGTCCAGACCTATTGTCCGCCCGGGGACGTGCTGGTGGAGCCGACGTTTGTGCCGCGACCCGGCGGAACGGCCGAGGACGACGGCTGGCTACTCACCGTCGGATACCACGAATCGCAGCATCGCAGCAGGTTAATGGTGGTCGACGCGGCCCACGTGGCCGACGGCCCGATCGCCGAGGCGTGGCTGCCGTTCCACGTGCCGATGAGCTACCACGGCGCCTTCACCAACCGGGTGGCCCATCGAACCGGGTGAGCCGCCGGGACTGGGTTTGGCCAGCGTGTGCACAGTCGAGTAGCCTCGATGGGTAAATCCCAATTGTCCCTACGACCAAACCTGTCCGGAGCACCCCAACAATATGCCGAGTCCCGCCGTCACCTCGCCCCAAGTAGCCGTCAACGACATTGGCTCCAGCGAGGACTTTCTCGCCGCAATAGACAAAACGATCAAGTACTTCAACGATGGCGACATCGTCGAGGGCACGATCGTCAAAGTGGACCGGGACGAGGTGCTCCTCGACATCGGCTACAAGACCGAGGGGGTCATCCCCGCCCGCGAGCTCTCGATCAAGCACGACGTCGACCCCAACGAGGTCGTTTCCGTGGGCGACGAGGTCGAGGCCCTGGTTCTCACCAAGGAGGACAAAGAGGGCCGCCTGATCCTGTCCAAGAAGCGCGCGCAGTACGAGCGCGCCTGGGGCACCATCGAGGCGCTCAAGGAGAAGGACGAGGCCGTCAAGGGCACCGTCATCGAGGTGGTCAAGGGTGGCCTGATCCTCGACATCGGGTTGCGCGGCTTCCTGCCCGCCTCGCTGGTCGAGATGCGCCGGGTGCGCGATCTGCAGCCGTACATCGGCAAGGAGATCGAGGCCAAGATCATCGAGCTGGACAAGAACCGCAACAACGTGGTGCTCTCGCGCCGGGCGTGGCTGGAGCAGACGCAGTCCGAGGTGCGCAGCGAGTTCCTCAACCAGCTGCAGAAGGGCGCCATCCGCAAGGGTGTCGTCTCCTCCATCGTCAACTTCGGTGCGTTCGTCGACCTCGGCGGCGTCGACGGTCTGGTGCACGTCTCCGAGCTGAGCTGGAAGCACATCGACCACCCGTCCGAGGTGGTCCAGGTCGGCGACGAGGTCACCGTCGAGGTGCTCGATGTCGACATGGACCGCGAGCGGGTTTCGTTGTCGCTCAAGGCGACTCAGGAAGACCCGTGGCGCCACTTCGCCCGCACCCACGCCATCGGCCAGATCGTGCCCGGCAAGGTCACCAAGCTGGTTCCGTTCGGCGCGTTCGTCCGCGTCGAGGAGGGCATCGAGGGCCTGGTGCACATTTCGGAGCTGGCCGAGCGCCACGTCGAGGTCCCCGACCAGGTGGTTGCCGTCGGCGACGACGCGATGGTCAAGGTCATCGACATCGACCTGGAGCGCCGCCGGATCTCGTTGTCGCTCAAGCAGGCCAACGAGGACTACACCGACGAGTTCGACCCGGCGAAGTACGGCATGGCTGACAGCTACGACGAGCAGGGCAACTACATCTTCCCCGAGGGCTTCGACTCCGAGACCAACGAATGGCTCGAGGGATTCGACAAGCAGCGCACCGAGTGGGAGGCCCGCTACGCCGAGGCCGAGCGCCGGCACAAGATGCACACCGCGCAGATGGAGAAGTTCGCGGCGGCCGAGGCGGCCGGCCACACGGCCGGCGAGCAGTCGCCGGGCAACGGTGCGCCCGCCGAGAAGGCGGGCGGATCGCTGGCCAGCGATGCCCAATTGGCCGCGCTGCGGGAGAAACTCGCCGGCAACGCGTGATCCTGACCTGAGGACGCCATGCTGCGTATCGGGTTGACCGGTGGCATCGGCGCCGGCAAGTCGGCGCTGTCGTCCACGTTCGAGCGATGCGGCGCCGTCATCGTCGACGGGGACGTCATCGCGCGTGAGGTGGTCCAGCCGGGCACCGAAGGGCTGGCGGCGCTGGTCGAGGCGTTCGGTGCCGACATCCTGCTGCCGGATGGATCGCTGGATCGACCGGCGTTGGCCGCCAAGGCCTTTCGCGACGACCAGGCCCGCCAGACGCTGAACGGAATCGTCCACCCGCTGGTGGGCCGGCGCCGCGCGGAGATCATCGCCTCGGTGCCCGAGGATTCGGTTGTGGTCGAGGACATTCCGCTGCTGGTGGAGTCCGGGATGGCGCCGCTGTTCCCGCTCGTGGTCATCGTGTACGCCGACGTCGAGGTGCGGCTGCGGCGACTGGTCGACCAGCGCGGCATGGCCGAAGACGACGCCCGCGCCAGGATCGCCGCGCAGGCCAGCGACGAGCAGCGCCGCGCGGTCGCCGACATCTGGGTGGACAACTCGGGCAGCCCGGAAGACCTGGTGCAACGCGCCCAACAGGTGTGGGACAACCGCATCGTGCCGTTTGCTCACAACCTGAGCACGCGTCAGATCGCCCCGGCGCCGGTCCAATTGGCGCCGCCCGACCCGACCTGGCCGGACCAGGCGCAGCGAATCCTCAACCGCCTGAGGACGACCTGCGGGCAGCGGGCGTTGCGCGTCGACCACATCGGGTCGACGGCCGTGCCGGATTTCCCCGCCAAGGACCTCATCGACATCCAGATCACCGTCGAATCCCTGGCCGTCGCCGACGAACTCGCCGAACCCTTGTTGTCCGCCGGGTACCCGCGCATCGAGCGCATCGTCGGCGATGTCGCCAAGAGCGACGCGCGCAGCACCGTCGGCCGCTACGACCGCGATGACGATCCGGCGTTGTGGTCCAAGCGGATTCACGCCTCGGCGGATCCCGGCCGGCCCACCAATGTGCACATCCGGGTGGAGGGGTGGCCCAATCAGCAGTTCGCCCTGCTGTTCCCCGACTGGCTGACCGCCGATCCCGATGCGCGGGCGGAGTACCTGAGCGTCAAGCGCACCGCCGAAACCGACGGCGGGGGAGACATTGCGGCCTATGTTGCCGTCAAGGAGCCGTGGTTTCTCGACGCCTACCGGCGGGCCTGGGAGTGGGCCGACGCGACGGGCTGGCGTCCCTAGCCACTACGCCACTCACGGCAGGGGCGCCCCGCACTGCAGCGCGCCGTTGTTGGGATCGGCGTTCCCCGCCACCGGCCGGACCATTTGGTCGGCCTGGACGAAAACGTTGTCGTCCACGTCGATCTCGCAGTGCACGTTCGCCGAGTACGGGAAGTGCAGCACGATGCGCATGCCGGCCTGCTGCGGATCGGACAATACGGTGTCGGCCTCGAATGCGTTGCCGGGCATCGAGCTCAGCCCGGCCGTGTTCGTCTGGCCGCCGTTGATGACGAACGTGGCCTGACTGCCGGTCGTGACGCCGTCGATCCTGGCCCGATAGGTGATGTTGTGCAGGTCCGCGCTCGCCGTCGCCGGATACAACTGGGCCCCGGCGGCGATCACCGTCACCGCGGCGACCGGCAGGAACCTGTGGCCTTTGCAGCTCATAGCCGGTGACATTACAACCCGCGTGATTTCCGAGCCAGATCGTTTGGCTACGGCTGGCAGCGCGGACACCACAGCGTCGCCCTTCCGCCCACCCGGGCGCGCTCGAGCCGCGTCCCACAGCGGGGGCAGCGCGGGTCGGGCTCGTCACGCACCCTGGTGAGCCAGCGCGGCAGGCCGGGCACCCGGCCGTGGCGCACCGCGGTGCGCAGCACCCGGGTCATCGCGGCGTGCAAGGCCTTTACGTCGTCGTCGCCCAAGTCCGCGACCGCCACGGTCGGTCGGGTTTTGGCCCGCCAACAGATCTCGTCGACCAGCAGGTTGCCGAGGCCGGCGAGCACCGACTGGTCCATCAGCGTGGGTTTGAGCTGCCGCGAGCGGGCCGACCGCGAGGCCAGCACCGCGCGGAACTCGCGCAGGCCGAGACCCAGCGCGTCGGGTCCCTGCGGGCCGGTGATGTGCCCGATGTCGTCGGCATCGTCGGCCAGCCACACCCCGCGCAATTTGCGGAGGTCGGCGTAGCGCAGCTCGCCCCCGTCCAGCGACACCACCAGCCGCTCGTAGGGGTCGTGGGCGGCCCCGTCGGGGGCATAGTAGGGCCGGCCGGTCATGCCGCTGTGGATCAGCAGCGCCGGGCCGTCGGTGGGGAGCACCAACCACTTGCCGTGCCGGCGTGGGCCGGCGAAGCGGTGACCGGTCAACCGGCGCGCCAGCGCTTGTCCGGTGGTGTTGCGCAGGATCCCGGGATCGTGCACCTGCACGTGCCGGATTCGCCGCCGCGGCAGGGTCGCGGCCAGTTGCCGCCGAAACCCTTCCACGTCGGGCAGCTCAGGCACGTAGCCTCGCCAATCGCCGCAGCGGGCCGGCCAGCGAGCGGGCGTGCCGCGACATGTGCGCCCACGGATCCGGTTGTCCGGCAAGCCGTTTGGGCACGTCTCGGATGGTGAACCGATCGGCCCGCAACCGCCCGGCGTCCAGCTCGTCCCATTCCAGTGGTGTGGCTACCGGTGCGCCGTTGCGGGCCCGAACCGAATACGGCGCAACCGCCGTCTGCGCGTAGGCGTTTCGCATGATGTCGAGGTATACCCGCCCGTCGCGCTTGTCCTTGCGAGCCTCGACGGTGCGATGCGCGGGATCGTCCGCGGCGACCACTTCGCTGACGTCGCGGGCGAACTGCCGGGCGGTGTCGAAATCGGCGTCGGCGCGCAAGGGAGTCACGACGTGCAGCCCGCGCGAGCCGGTGGTCTGGACGTAGCACGCCAAGCCCAGGTCCCCGAGCACCCCGGCGGTGGCGCGTGCGGTCGCTCGCACCACGGCGAAGTCGCCGTCGGCCGGGTCGAGATCGAAGACGAGCCGGTCCGGGTGGTCCAGCCGGGCCCGGCGCGACTGCCACATGTGCAGGGTGATGCAGCTTTGATTGGCCAGCCAGCGCAGCGCCTCCGGCCGTTCGACGACCGGATGCTCTACGGTGCCGCCCTCCTTGGGCACCCGGACACTGCTCATCCAGTCTGGTAGCGAATCGGCGAAATCCTGCTGGATGAACCCTGTTTCGGCGATGCCTCGGGGATAGCGCTGCACGTTGAGGGCCCGGCCCCGCAGGTGCGCCAGCATGGTGTCGGCCACCTGGTCGTAGTAGGCGGCGAGATCGCGTTTGGTGATCCCGTCGGCGGGAAACAGGACGCGGTCCGGGTGGGTGATCTCGACGTCGACGCGGGCCATCAGTGCGTCTCCCGCACCACTTCGCCGGGCTCCTTGTCGGTGCGCATGCCGAGGTAGCGCGGATGGCGCAACTTGCCATCACGCGTCCACTCGCTGAATCCGATCTGAACCACCATCTCGGGGGATACCCAGTTCGCGCCGGCCTCGCGCACCAAACCGCGGGCGAACGGCGGCCTGTCCCGGGTGATCGGCGACAGGCGCGCGTGCAGCCGGCGCAGCGTGGCGTCGTCGAAACCGGTGCCGACCTTGCCCGCGTAGACCAGGTCCCCGCCGTCGTAGTAGCCGAGCATCAGGGCGCCCAACTCGACTCGACTGCCCTTGGGACTGGTGTAGCCCCCCACCACGAACTCCTGATCGCGCACGCATTTGAACTTCAGCCAGTTTTTCGAGCGACCGCCCTGGTAGGTGGAGTCGGCCCGCTTGGCGATCACTCCCTCGTCCCCGCGCTCACATGCGCGCCGGTAGGCGGCGATCCCGTCCCCGACGCGGTGCGGTGCACAGCGCAGCGGGTCGGCAAAGTCGATCGCTTTGCGCAGCAACCTCTTTCGCCAGAGGAGCGGCACCTCGAC
Source organism: Mycobacterium sp. 3-98 (assembly GCF_035918355.1). Lineage (NCBI taxonomy): Bacteria > Bacillati > Actinomycetota > Actinomycetes > Mycobacteriales > Mycobacteriaceae > Mycobacterium > Mycobacterium sp. 3-98. The sequence continues at coordinate 2,717,001 of NZ_CP142360.1, forward strand.
GGTGGACATGCCGTCGAGATGCAGCAGATCGAATACGTAGTAGAAGACACGCACCGGCGACGCCCGGGCCACGTCGGGGTCGGTGAGGCCCAGCCGACCCTGCAGCCGGGCGAAGCTGGTCCGCCGGCCGTCGAAGGCCACCACCTCTCCGTCCACGACGAACCGCGTGACCGGTTGCGCGGCAAGCGCATCCACCAATTCGGGATAGGTTCCATTGAGCGGCTGACGATTACGCGACAACAGCCGGACCCGATCGCCGTCGCGGAACGCCAGGCAGCGCATGCCGTCGAACTTGCGCTCGAAGATCCAGCCCGGATCGGAGAACCGGTCGTCGGTGAGGGTTGCCAGGGTGGGCGAGCGCCAGTCGGGCACGGGTTCGTCGTACAGCGCTTCGCGCACCGCACCGGGCAGGCTCGCGAAGTCCGTCATGCCGACTAGTTAAGACATGCCCACGGCGGCACGGGAACCGTCAGCAGTTCGGCGCCCCCGGGTGCGGTGGTCAGGGCGAGCACCGCCGCCGCGAGGCGATCGGGCGGCAGCACGAAATCCACGCAGCCGGTGGCGATCGCGTGCGCCGGCATGCTCGACGCCTCGGCGGTCGCCGGGTCTTGGACGAGCACGCGCCCGCCGTTGCGCTTGACCGCGCGACATCCGTTGGCGCCGTCGGCCAGCCGCCCGGTCAGGATCACGGCGACCGTCGGCACCAGCGCGGCGGAGCTGGTCAGGACGGCGTCCCCGACGCTGGCCTTGGCCGCTTCCTCGGCGAGCATCCAGGCGCCGTCCGCATCGATGGTTGCCGTCTTTCCGGCGGGCACGATGGTGATGCCCGGTTTGTCCGCCGGCGCCCCCGGCTCGGCGACTCGAATCGGCAGAGAGCTCGCGCGGGACAAAATCTGGGCCAGCGGATCGTCGCCGCTGAGCGTGGGGCGGCGATGCTGGGCGACGACGACGGGTACCGCAAAATCACCCGGCAGACCCGCGAGCACGGTGCCCAGGGCTTTCATGCCGCCCAGCGACGCCACCAGCACCACTCGCCCAAACGCCGCCTGGACGGGCTTGTGTTGGGTCGCGGACATAGCGCCAGGGTAATCCTTGTGTCGGGGCGCCGACATAGTTCCTGGAACCGTGGGTCGCCGTCGAACGTGCCGCATCCCGAGCCACCGTGTCCGAGACGGCACAACGCATCCAGGCCCAGCACCTGACCCGCTACAGCCGCGGCATCGTGACCATCACCGACCGTCGTGACCATCACCGACCGTCAGGGGCTGGAACGACTAGCCTGCGGCTGCTACCGCATCGTCAAAGACGAGTTCGACAGCATCACCAACCACCGGCCAGGGTAGTGCGGTCGCGCTCAGCGGCCGCGCCAGGTGAGCTCCATGCCGCCGGCGGCCAGCCACCGCGACAGGTCATAGCCGTTGCGGGCCAACCCATCCACGGCGGCCACGGCGCGTCGCACCGCCAGCTCCGCGACCTCGGGGGTCAGCAGGCCGTGGCGGACCGCATCGAGCAACTCGTCGATATCGCACAGTTCCGCGCGGGCGCCGCTGCGGACCTCGATGTCGAGGTAATGATCCTCGGCGCGCCACACCTCGGGCCCAGGCGTGTATTCGCCCACATCCAGGTAGTAGTCGTGGTCGCGTTCGTGGCCGGGGTTGAAGTGAAAGACCGTGGCGCGCAGGCCCAACGACGGCAGCAGCCACGATTCGAGGTAGTGAAACTGGGCGCGGCCGGGGGTGGGGCGGGCGACGTAGAGACCCCACGGGTGCACCGCATACTCGTCCACGGCCCGCACGATTCCCTTGGGATCGGTGTTGGTGCGGCCCACTAAGTCGAACGTCTCGTGTTTCGGTGGGTGAATCTCGCTGTTCCTCCTGAATGATCACACCCTACCGGCGCAACCGGATCTTCCACCGCACAAACCCGCCATACAACAGTGACAGCGCGGCCAGCATGGCCATGTCCAGCAGCCAGGTCTTCGGCGCGTGCTGCCAGAACCGGTCCTGGGACAGCAGCGAATCGGGCACCAGGTGCCGCAGGTCCACCGTCGACGAGGCGGCGGCGTAGCCCCAGCGCGCCGGCATCGCCCACGACAACTGGTTCAGGCCGAGCCGGCCGGTCACGGGCACCATGCCGCCGCACAGCACCAGCTGCGCCATCACCGTCACCACGAACAGCGGCATGATTTGCTCGCTCGAGCGCACCAGCGACGAGATGGCCAGGCCCAGGATGGCCGAGGCGACGCACGTCGCGGCCACCGTCGCGAACAGCTCGACCGTGGCCCCAATCGTGGAGTGGCCGAACAGATTTGCGCCGCGCGTCGGTGCGCCCTTGCCGGCCACCACGATCGCCGTGACGATCGCCGACTGCAAAATGGCGAACGCGCAGAACACCGCGGACTTGGCGAGCAGGTATGCGGTGGTCGACAGGCCGACCGCCTGCTCCCGCTGGAAGATGGCCCGTTCGCCGACCAGATCGCGAATTGTCAAGGCGGTGCCCATGAATGCCGCGGCCGGCATCAGCAGGGCCAGTATCTGTGCGGCCTCGTCGGGCGTTCCCGCATTGGGCCCCGGCGCATGAAATCCGTTGCTGCCCGGGACGGTCAGGGACAGCGAACCCAATACGAAGGGCAGTAGCGCCAGGAAGACGAAGTAGGCGCGGTCGGCGACGACGAGGCGGAACTGCCGCCGGGCGATGGTCGAGATCTGGCGTCGCACGCTGGTGTGCACCGGCTCACCCAGGCCGCTCGGCTCATCGGCCTTGTCCGGCATGCGCTTTTGGGCCTCGCTGCGTTCCACGAAGCGGCGATTGGCTTCGTCCGGGTCGGCGCCGACCTGGGTGAAGATCTTGGCCCAGTTGGTGGTGCCCATCGCGTCGCCGATCTGCTCGGGCGAGCCGCGGTAGGCCGTCTTGCCGCCGGGGGCCATCAGCAACACCTGGTCGCAGACGTCCAGGTAGGACAGCGAGTGCGTCACCACCAGCACCACACGACCGGCGTCGGCCAACTGGCGCAGCATCGTCATGACCTGCAGGTCGAGCGCGGGGTCCAGGCCGGACGTGGGCTCGTCGAGGATCAGCAATGACGGGCCGGTCAGCAGTTCCAGCGCCACCGACGCGCGTTTGCGCTGCCCGCCGGACAGCTTGTCGACGCGGGTGTCGGCGTGTTTGGTCAGGTCGAGCTCCTCGAGCACCTGGGCGACGACCCCGGCGCGGTCGGCCTTTCCGGTGTCGGGCGGCAGCCGCAGCTCGGCGGCGTAGCCCAGCGCCTGGTTGACGGTCAGCTGGCGATGCACGACGTCGTCTTGGGGGACCATGCCGATCCTGCTGCGCAGGGAGGCGTACTCGGCGTGAATGTTGTGTCCCTCGAACGTAACTGAGCCCGAGCTGGGTGTGGTGTAGCCGGCGATGAGCCTGGCCAGGGTGCTCTTTCCGGCGCCCGACCCGCCGATCACCGCGGTGAGCGTTCCGGGACGTGCGACCAGCGAGATGTCGTCGAGCAGTTGTTTGCCGTTGTCGACGACGTACTTGACGTTGCGCACCTCGAGCCCGCCGCTGCGCGACGCGGCTTCGCTGCGCTTGGTGAGCGTGCCGCCACGGAACACCAGGTCGACGTTGCCGATGGTGACGACGTCGTCCTCGGACAGGATCGCCGACCCGACCCGGGTGCCGTTGACGAACGTGCCGTTGACGCTGTTGTCCCGGATCTCGGTGCCCAGCGGTGTGGGCACCAAGGTCGCGTGCCGGCGCGACGCCAATACGTCGGGGACGACGATGTCGTTTTCGGGGGCGCGCCCGATGGTCAGGGCGCCGGTCGTGCCCGCGGCGGACGACGCGCGCGGCGAGAGCAATCTCACAAAGCGCGTCGCCAGGTTCGACACGTCGGCCGTCTTTGCGTCGATCACCGTGAATTCCGTTGCCGGCGCGGCCCGCAACCTGGCGGGCGAGCCGGGATCGATGACGGTCAGCTCCTCCGGTGGTGCGCCGCGCACTGGCGAAGGCGCCGCGAGCGGCAGCGGGGGCGCGGGGCGAGGCAGCGGACCTCGGGGAACGCCGCGGCGCGGCGGGGGCCGATGATGCGTCGGATTCGTTTGCTCGCCAACCGCGGACCACGTCAGGGTCGGTGGCCCGGAATCGTGGCTGGGCCGGGTGCGGGCCGGGCGGGTCGCCTGGCCCTGCCGGGGCCCGATCGCGAAGGTCAGGTGCGGGCCGCGCGGGTTTCCGACGTGAATGCTCTGGCCGTCGTGGATATCGATGACCGGCATCCGGTAACCGTTGAGATAGGTCCCGTTCAGCGAACCGTTATCGATTGCCAGCCAGCGGCCTTGATCGAAACGCAGGATCAGATGCGCGCGCGAGATGCGCGGATCGGCGATCTGCACGTCGGCCTGCGCGTCGCGTCCGACGACCACTTCGTGTCCGGCCGCGAAGGATCGTTGGGACCCGTCGTGCCGAATGGTCAGCAGAGGCGGGGCGGGTCGAGTCACCACTCAAGTATCGGGTCGCGCCGGCCGTGCTTCTATGGGATCCGGCTGTGACTTCCCTTTGTTTCGGCACGGCTATTCATAGCTGTTTCATAGTCGGCGGAGTCGAATCGCCTACGGCCGTGCGGCATTATTCGATCGGAGGGGGACCAACGCATTGATGGATGAGCACAAGCGAACGACCCGGCGCATCGGCACCGGGCGACGACTGCTGACCAACCCGCGCCAGGCCCGCGACGCCCTGCGCGCGGGTTTTCACTCGTTACCCGCGATGCCGATCGGGCAGCTGTTTCGCCGGATACCACCGGTGAGTTCCCTGCCGAACGCGGAACCCCAAGCGGCGCAACCACACAGCGATTCCGGTGCGGTGGGGAATGGTGCGTCGTTTGCCGGCTACACGATCTTGCGGCAACTGGGCGCCGGTGGCATGGCCGAGGTCTACCTGGCATTGCATCCCCGGCTGCCGCGCCGCGACGTGATCAAAGTCCTCGCCGAGGCGGTGACGGCCGATCCCGAGTTTCGCGAAAGGTTCAATCGGGAGGCCGATCTCGCGGCGACGCTGTGGCATCCCCACATCGTCGGCGTCCACGACCGCGGCGCTTTCAACGGGCATCTGTGGATCTCGATGGACTATGTCGAGGGCACCGATGCGTCGCGGTTGGTCAAGCAGAGCCACCCCGAGGGCATGCCGATCCACGAGGTGTGTGCCATCGTGCAAGCGGTCGCGGGTGCGCTGGACTACGCGCACGACCGTGGCCTGCTGCACCGCGACGTCAAGCCCGCCAACATCCTGCTCACCCACCCGGAAGACGGGGAACGCCGAATCCTGTTGGCGGACTTCGGTGTCGCGCGCCACCTGGGCGACGTGAGCGGGATCACCGAAACCAACGTCGCGGTGGGAACCGTGGCCTACGCCGCGCCCGAGCAGCTTGCCGGCGCTCCGATCGACGGGAGGGCCGACCAATACGCGTTGGCCGCAACGGCTTTCCATCTGCTGACCGGTGCGCCACCGTTTCAGCATTCCAACCCGATCGCGGTGATCAGCCGGCACCTGCACGAGACGCCTCCCCGCCTCAGCGACTTTCGGCCGGAGCTGGCGGAGCTCGACGACGTGTTCTCGACGGCGCTCGCCAAACGGCCCGAGGACAGGTTCGCGCGGTGCCGGGAGTTCGCCACCGCCGTCAGCGCGCGGGTTTCCGAAGCCCGCCGCCCGCCGCCGCGCACCGCCCCGTTGGCGCCGCACCGCCGGCGCGGGCTCGCCGCCTTGAACCACCGGTTCTCGTCGAAAACCCGGTGGGCCGCGGCGCTGGTGTGCGCGGTGCTCGTCGCCGTCGCGGCGACCTGGTCGATCCTGTACTCGTTTGAGCCCACCACGCCGCCGCCCAGCCCCGCGCTCGCCTCCAAACCGTCCCTGCCCGCTCCCAGCGCCGCACCCGCCGCCGGGGGACCGGCGCTGAATGGGACCTATCGGCTGGACTATGACCAGACCAAGCGGACCACCAACGGCATCGGCATCCGGCACGGCGGAGCCACCACCGACTGGTGGGCGTTCCGGTCGGCCTGCACGACCAACGGATGCGCGGCCACCGGGACCCAGCTGGACGATGCCACCCACCAACTGGCCAGCACCACCGGCGGCGGCCAGGCCGACACGTTGCGCTACGTGGGTGGCTACTGGCAAGGCGCGCCCGAGCAGCTGCGAGTGGGCTGCGCCCAGCCGAACGGACACGCGCCTGCCACCCAGCAGGAAACCGTCGCGTGGTCGCTGGCGCCGCAGGCCGACGGCACGCTGCGGGGCACGCAGACCGAGACCGTGCTCAGCAACGAGTGCGGCGCTCAGGGGGCGGTGGTCCGGGTGCCCGTGGTGGCCACCCGGGCCGGCGCCGCGCCGGCCGGCGTGGCGTTGGGCGACCCCACCCAGGTCATCAACGCCTCGACCACCGCGTCCGCCCCGGCGCCGCCCGTGCTGGGCGGGTTGTGCGCCGATGTCGGCAAGGTCGCCTACGACCCGACCAACAACGAGCAGATCGTGTGCGAGGGCAGCAGCTGGGCCAAGGCCCCGATCACGATGGGCGTGCACGCGGCCGGTAGCTCGTGCGACCGGCCGGGCACCTCGGTGTTCGCCATGAGCACCTCCAGCGACGGCTACCTGCTGCAATGCGACCCGGTCACCCGGACGTGGACGCGTCCCGCGGGTTAGCCGAGGACGGCCGCGGGGGCCGTCCTGTACTACTTTCTGGTCGACTTCGAGGAAAACCAGCCGTCCTCGTCCTCCCGCCAACCGGGAGAGCCAGACACTATTTGGTGGTTCGGCTATCCGCGCGAGAACCTCCCTGACCGGACGTCGAGCATCTCTGAGGCGTATCGGTATACGCCGTCGACCGGAGCGCCCCCGTCTAGCGCCAGCCAAAACCAAGCTCGACCAAAGACGCAGCCTCGTCTTTACCAAGATCCTCCATGAGCGAATCCCTCAACCGTCAGGACGACGACCTGCAAAGACCAGCTCCAAGGCACTTGTCGGTGATCGCCTCTACCCTGGTGGCATGGCATTCGCCACGGAACATCCGGTAGTCGCTCATTCGGAATATCGCCCGGCCGAAGAGGCCGTGGCGGGGCTGGTGCGCGCCGGCGGCCGCTTCGAGGTCGTCAGCCCGCACGACCCCGCCGGGGACCAGCCGGCGGCCATCGACGAGCTGGAGCGCAGGATCAGGGCGGGGGAGCGCGATGTGGTGCTGCTCGGCGCCACCGGCACCGGGAAGTCGGCCACCACCGCTTGGCTCATCGAGCGCCTGCAGCGGCCCACCCTGGTGATGGCACCCAACAAGACGCTGGCCGCCCAGCTGGCCAACGAGCTGCGGGAGATGTTGCCGCACAACGCCGTTGAGTACTTCGTGTCGTACTACGACTACTACCAGCCCGAGGCCTACATCGCGCAGACCGACACCTACATCGAAAAGGACAGCTCGATCAACGACGACGTCGAGCGCTTGCGGCACTCCGCGACGTCGTCGCTGCTGTCGCGGCGCGATGTGGTCGTGGTGGCGTCGGTGTCGTGCATCTACGGCCTGGGCACCCCGCAGTCGTACCTGGATCGCTCGGTGGAACTGCGGGTCGGCAACGAGGTGCCCCGGGACGGGTTGCTGCGGCTACTGGTCGACGTCCAGTACACCCGCAACGACCTGTCCTTCACCCGCGGCTCGTTCCGGGTGCGCGGCGACACCGTGGAGATCATCCCGTCCTACGAAGAACTGGCGGTGCGCATCGAGTTCTTCGGCGACGAGATCGAGGCGCTGTATTACCTGCACCCGCTGACGGGCGACGTGATCCGCCAGGTCGACTCGCTGCGCATCTTCCCGGCCACCCACTACGTGGCCGGCCCCGAGCGGATGGCCCACGCCATCTCGACGATCGAAGAGGAACTGGCCGCCCGGCTGGCCGAACTCGAGGGCCAGGGCAAGCTGCTCGAGGCGCAGCGCCTGAGGATGCGCACCAACTACGACATCGAGATGATGCGCCAGGTCGGATTCTGTTCGGGCATCGAGAACTACTCCCGCCACATCGACGCCCGGGGGCCGGGCTCGCCGCCGGCGACCCTGCTCGACTACTTTCCGGAAGACTTTTTGATGGTCATCGACGAGTCGCACGTCACCGTGCCGCAGATCGGCGGCATGTACGAGGGCGACATGTCGCGCAAGCGCAACCTGGTCGAATACGGGTTCCGGTTGCCGTCGGCGTGCGATAACCGCCCGCTGACGTGGGAGGAGTTCGCCGACCGGGTCGGGCAGACGGTGTATCTGTCGGCCACCCCGGGCCCCTATGAGCTCAGTCAGTCCGGCGGCGAGTTCGTCGAGCAGGTCATCCGGCCCACCGGCCTGGTGGACCCGAAGGTGGTGGTCAAACCGACCAAGGGGCAGATCGACGACCTGATCGGCGAGATCCGCAAGCGCACCGACGCCGACCAGCGGGTGCTGGTCACCACGCTCACCAAGAAGATGGCCGAGGACCTCACCGACTACCTGCTCGAGATGGGCATCCGGGTGCGCTATCTGCACTCGGAGGTCGACACGCTGCGCCGGGTGGAATTGCTGCGCCAGCTGCGGCTCGGCGAGTACGACGTGCTGGTCGGCATCAACCTGCTGCGCGAGGGCCTGGACCTGCCGGAGGTGTCGCTCGTCGCCATCCTGGATGCCGACAAAGAGGGCTTCCTGCGGTCATCGCGCAGCCTGATCCAAACCATCGGCCGCGCCGCCCGCAACGTCTCCGGCGAAGTGCACATGTACGCCGACACGATCACCGACTCGATGAAGGAAGCCATCGACGAGACCGAACGGCGCCGGGCGAAGCAGATCGCCTACAACGAGGCCAACGGGATCGACCCGCAACCGCTGCGCAAGAAGATCGCCGACATCCTCGACCAGGTCTATCGCGAGGCGTCTGATACAGAAGCCAGCGTGGTGGAGATCGGCGGGTCAGGGCGCAATGCGTCCCGCGGTCGGCGCGCACAGGGCGAGCCGGGCCGCGCGGTCAGCGCCGGGGTGTTCGAGGGCCGCGACACGACCAGCATGCCCCGCGCCGAACTGGCCGACCTGATCAAGGACCTGACCGCGCAGATGATGGCCGCCGCCCGGGACTTGCAATTCGAGCTGGCCGCGCGGTTCCGGGACGAGATCGCCGACCTGAAGAAGGAACTGCGCGGGATGGACGCCGCCGGCCTGAAATGAGTTTGCTGGCAACCGATCTGCGCCGGGTAACCCCGCGGCACCCCATACGGTAGAGGGGTGACCGACGCGGCGACTATCACCGGCGGCTGGCGAGAGCTGCTGGGCGCCCGGTATCTGAGGACGTCAATCCTGCTAGCCGGTGGGGTAGCGCTGTACGCCACCAACGAGTTCCTGACCACCAGCTTGTTGCCCAACACGATCGCCGAGATCGGCGGAAGCCGGCTCTACGCGTGGGTGACGACGCTGTACCTGGTCGGGTCGGTGGTCGCGGCGACGATGGTCAATCCGATGCTGCTGCGCGTCGGGGCGCGGTCGTCGTATCTGTTCGGACTCGCCGTGTTCGGCATCGCCAGCATGGTTTGCGCGGCCGCGCCGACCATGCATGTTCTGATTGCTGGCCGCGCGATGCAGGGGGTGGCCGGGGGCTTGCTGGCCGGCCTGGGCTACGCGGTGATCAACTCCGCGCTGCCCCGCTGGCTGTGGACGCGGGGCTCGGCGCTGGTGTCAGCGATGTGGGGCGTCGCGACGGTGGTCGGGCCCACGACGGGCGGCCTGTTCGCGCAGCTCGGGATCTGGCGGTGGGCGTTCGTCACGATGGCCGTCCTCACCGTCTTGATGGCCCTGCTGGTGCCGGTCGCGCTGGCCAGCGTCGACCCGACGAACGGCATCCCGCGGATGAAGGTGCCGGTGTGGTCGCTGCTGATCATCGGTGTGGCCGCGCTGGCCGTGAGCGGCGCGCAGATTCCCCGCAACACCGTCGCGACCTACGGCCTGCTTGCGGCCGGCATCATGCTGGTCGGCCTGTTCGTGATCGTCGACTGGCGCATGCACGCGGCCATCCTGCCGCCCAGCGTGTTCTCTCCCGGCCCGTTGAAGTGGATCTACCTCACCATGGGTGTCCTGATGGGCGCGGCGATGGTGAACACCTATGTGCCGCTGTTCGGGCAGCGGTTGGCCCACCTCACGCCGATCGCGGCCGGCTTCCTGGGCGCGGCCCTCGCCCTCGGCTGGACCGTCAGCGAAATCGTCAGCGCCTCGCTGGAAAATCCGCGCACGATCGGGCGGGTGGTCATGGTGGCGCCGCTGGTGGCCGCGTCCGGCCTGGCGCTGGGCGCGGTCGCCCGGCACGGCGACGGGTCAAACTGGACCGCCGCCCTGTGGGCGGTGGCCCTGCTGGTCGCCGGCATCGGCATCGGGATGGCCTGGCCGCACCTCTCGGCCCGCGCGATGGCCTGCGTCAACGATCCGGCCGAGGGCGGCGCCGCCTCCGCGGCGATCAACACCGTCCAGCTGACCTCCGCGGCGATCGGCGCCGGACTGGCCGGAGTGGTCGTCAACACCGCCACCGGTGGCGAGGCGGTCGCGGCCCATTTGTTGTTCACGGTCTTCACCGCGGTGAGCGCCGCGGGTGTGGCGGTGTCGTACGCCGCGACCCGGGCCACGCGCCAGGCGCGGCCGGTCGCCAGCGTGGGCTGACCCGTCGGGATTACCGGGTGGATTTCACCACCTGCGAGTAATGGAATTGCCAACGCTCGACGATGTGGAAGCCCAGGTAGCCCGGGAATCGGTATGCCGGGGCGCGCCCGAATGCGCTTCCGGGCGGGAGCGATTGTCCCGCTTGGTGATCCGGCAGCGAGGCGTCTTTATTGGTAATGGTCCAGATGGTGGGGCATTTGTCGATTTTGGCCGTGGTCAGCCAGACGGCCACATGGCCGTCCCACAGCGAGCCGACCTTCGGGCCGTACACGCCGCGCTCGACGTCGATCAGCGACCGGAAGGCCGCCGGCCGGGTGGCCAGCAGCGCCCGGATCGGGCCGGGCCGCCACGGCACGGTGTTGTCCACCATCAGGCAGTCGCCGGGGGCGGCGTGTGCGGCGATCAGGTCGGCGACCTGGCTGTAGTCCCAGCCCTCCTTGGCGTACGGCCAACGCTGGACGAACAGGTAATTGGGCACCGCGGCGATGACGAACAGCAGCACCGCGCCGACCATCGGCCAGGGCCGGCGGGCCAGCGTGACGATGCAGACGGCCAGGACGATGGCCATCGCGGGCGCGGTGAAGATCAGGTAGCGCGGGTAGTAGATCGGCTCGCTGACGGCGGAATAGATGACGACCAGCGCGGTCGGAATGACCATCCACACCACACAGAAGGTCAACAACCGGCGCAGGTCACCGGCCGGGGCCGGCGCGCCGGCCAACCGGGCCAGCGCCGCCGCGACGATCACGACCGCGCTCAGCACCGCGAAGGCGACGCTGTGGTCGAAATACTGCCGCAGGATGATGTCGAACGCGTAATGCCAGCTCACCGGGTAGATCCAGCCGACCTGCCACACCTGGCCATGGGCGAACAGCGCGAACGGGATCATCGCCCCGACCGCGGCGGCGGAGCTGGCGACCCACCACACGACCGGGGACCTGCGGGACCCTCCGGGAAGCAACAGCGGCAGGATCGCGCCGTACACCGGCACCAGCAGCACCAGGTTGACGTTGAGCAGGATCGACAGCGCCAATGCCAGCGCGTAGCAAATCCACCAGCGGGGCCGATTGCGCCGGACGGCGGCCACGAACAACACCGTCAGCCATACGGACGCGGCCGCGACGAAGCCATAGGAACGCGCCTCCATGCCGGCCCACGTCGTGCGGGGCAGGATGGCGAAGACGACGCCCGCGCACACCGCCGTCGGGCGCGTCGCAAACTTCTTGGTGAACACCGTGACCCCTGCGGCCGCGGCGCCCACGGCAAGGGCGCTGGGCAGGCGCGAGAAGAACTCGGTGGGCGGAAACAGGGCGAACCAACCGTGCATCACCAGGTAGTACGCACCGTGGACGGCGTCGATGTGGCCCAGCAGCCGCCACAGCTCGGGCAGCGTCCGGCTCGCCGCGGCCGAAATCGTGGCCCCCTCGTCGAACCACAGCGAAGGCCGGCAGGCCCAGGCGGCGCTGACGGCCGTGGCGAACAGGGCGATCGCCCACGGATCGAGCAACCTGCCGCGGGGGCCCGCTGCGACGGTTTTATCGACAACATCCCCGGCGCGCGGCTCGAAAATCGGCTCGAGGGTGGGCATGGACATGATGCTTGTTACTGTAGGGCGCGGTCGGTCGAACCGGTCACCAACAGCACCCGCCGCATTTGCAGTTCGCGCCCGTATTCACGAAAAGCGGCGTCATGCAATGCTTTCCGTCGCCGAATCGCGCATTCGATTGTTTTGCCATTTCCGATATTGTCCGTTGGCCCAGCCAGGCGCCGCAAATCACGGGTGTGCCACGCCACACCGTGTCGTTCATCTATCTCCTCTGCATCGAGCAAACGCGATACTGTCTTGGGTTGGCTGACCAACCGAAACTGGGAGGGTAAATGGGCGCCTATCGGACTGTGGTGGTAGGAACCGATGGCTCGGACTCGTCGATGCGTGCGGTGGAGAAGGCGGCGCAGATCGCCGGGCCGGACGCCAAGCTGATCGTCGCCTCGGCGTACTTGCCCCAACATGAGGACGCCCGGGCCGCCGACGCCCTCCGGGACGAAAGCTACAAGGTTTCGGGCACCGCGCCGATTTACGCGATTCTGCGCGACGCCAAGGACCGCGCGCACGCGGCGGGCGCGCAGAACATCGACGAGCGCCCGATCGTGGGGGCGCCGGTCGATGCGCTGGTGCACCTCGCCGAGGAAGAGCAGGCGGACCTGCTCGTGGTCGGCAACGTCGGTCTGAGCACCATCGCCGGCCGGCTGCTGGGATCGGTGCCGGCCAACGTCTCGCGGCGGGCCAAGACCGACGTCCTGATCGTGCACACCACGACGTAACCGCCGCCCGCCGGGCCCGGCGCTACCAGCCCCGCGCGCGCCATTCGCTCAGATGGGGGCGTTCGGCGCCCAACACCGTGTCGTCGCCGTGGCCGGGGTAGATGACCGTCGCGTCGTCATACACGTCGAACACCCGGGTGGTGACGTCGTCGAGCAGCTGGTCGAAATCGCCGGGCTGCCACGTCTTGCCGACGCCGCCCGGGAACAGGCAGTCGCCGGTGAACAGCTGCGTGACCCCGCCGGTCGCGGGTCCGTCCAGGGCCAGCGCGATCGATCCGGGGGTGTGCCCCCGCAGGTGGATGACGTCGAAGTTCAGCTCGCCGATCTGCACGGTGTCGCCGCCCGCCAGCAAACGGTCCGGTTTGACCGGCAGCGCCTCGGCGTCGATCTCGTTGGCGGCGGTCGGCGCGCCGGTCGCCTTCGCCACGGCGTCGAGCGCCTGCCAGTGATCGAAGTGCTGATGGCTGGTCACGATCAGCGACACCTTCGGTGCGTGCTGCCGGATCAGGCCGATCAGGTCGTCGGCGTCGTTGGCGGCGTCGATGAGCAGGGTTTCGCCCGTGGCGGAACACGTCACCAGATACGCGTTGTTGTCCATGGGGCCCACCGACGCCTTTATGATCGTGGCGCCGGGTAGGGTCCGGCGGGCCGCGGTACCAGGGTCGACGTGTCCCGTGTAGGTGTCGACAAGCTTGTCAGTGGGGCCGTCCTGGGCAGTCATAGCGGCCACGTTACTGGTCACAGACTGCTTGTCGGTATGGGCACATAGCATGGAATGCGCCGTGCGCAACTCCGATCCGGGATCGGCATTGTGGCTGCGGAAAAGTAGCAGATAGTTCCTGAGAGGGGCGGCGTTGGCTGACCGTCTGATCATCAAGGGCGCCCGCGAGCACAACCTGCGCGGCGTCGACCTCGACCTGCCCCGCGACGCGCTGATCGTCTTCACCGGGCTGTCGGGTTCGGGCAAATCGTCGCTGGCCTTCGACACGATCTTCGCCGAGGGGCAGCGGCGTTACGTGGAGTCGCTGTCGGCCTACGCCCGCCAGTTCCTCGGGCAGATGGACAAGCCGGACGTCGACTTCATCGAGGGCCTATCGCCTGCGGTGTCGATCGACCAGAAGTCCACCAACCGCAACCCGCGATCGACGGTCGGCACCATCACCGAGGTCTACGACTACCTGCGGCTGCTGTACGCCCGCGCCGGCACCCCGCACTGCCCGGTGTGTGGCGAGCGCATCGCCCGCCAGACGCCCCAGCAAATCGTCGACCAGGTGCTGGCGATGCCGGAGGGCACCCGGTTTCAGGTGCTCGCGCCGGTGGTGCGCACCCGGAAGGGCGAGTTCGCCGACCTCTTCGAAAAGCTCAACGCCCAGGGCTACAGCCGGGTCCGGGTCGACGGCGTCGTGCATCCGCTGACCGATCCGCCGAAGCTGAAGAAGCAGGAGAAGCACGACATCGAGGTCGTGGTGGACCGGCTCACCGTGAAGGCCAGCGCCAAGCAGCGGCTCACCGACTCGGTGGAGACCGCGCTGAACCTGGCCGACGGCATCGTGGTGCTGGAGTTCGTCGATCACGAGCACGACGCCCACAACCGCGAGCAGCGGTTCTCCGAGAAGCTGGCCTGCCCGAACGGGCACGCGCTGGCCGTCGACGACCTGGAGCCGCGGTCGTTTTCGTTCAACTCGCCGTACGGCGCCTGCCCGGAATGCAGCGGCCTGGGCATCCGCAAGGAGGTCGACCCCGACCTGGTGGTGCCCGACCCCGAGCGCACCCTGGCCGAGGGTGCGGTGGCGCCGTGGTCGACGGGCCACACCGCGGAGTACTTCACCCGGATGATGGCCGGGCTGGGGGACGAGCTGGGCTTCGACGTCGACACCCCGTGGCGCAAACTGCCCGCCAAGGCCCGCAAGGCGATCCTCGAGGGCTCCGACCACCAGGTGCACGTGCGCTACCGCAACCGGTACGGCCGGACCCGCTCCTATTACGCCGATTTCGAGGGCGTGCTGGCGTTTTTGCAGCGCAAGATGGCGCAGACCGAATCCGAGCAGATGAAGGAGCGCTACGAGGGCTTCATGCGTGACGTGCCCTGCCCGGTCTGCGAGGGGACCCGGCTCAAGCCGGAGATCCTGGCGGTGTCGCTGAGCGCGGGCAATCGCGGCAAGAAGTCCATCGCCGAGGTCTGCGAGCTGTCGATCTCCGATTGCGCCGACTTCCTCAACACCCTCACCCTGGGGCCGCGCGAGCAGGCGATCGCCGGGCAGGTGCTCAAGGAAATCCAGTCGCGGCTGGGATTTTTGCTCGACGTCGGTCTCGAATACCTGTCGCTGTCCCGCGCGGCCGCCACGCTGTCCGGTGGTGAGGCGCAACGCATTCGGCTGGCCACCCAGATCGGGTCCGGGCTGGTGGGCGTGCTGTACGTGCTCGACGAGCCGTCCATCGGGCTGCATCAGCGCGACAACCGTCGCCTCATCGAAACCCTCACTCGGCTAAGGGGTTTGGGCAACACGCTGATCGTCGTCGAGCATGACGAGGACACCATCGCGCACGCCGACTGGATCGTCGACATCGGCCCGCGGGCCGGTGAGCACGGCGGCCAGATCGTGCACAGCGGCACCTACAGCGAGCTGCTGGCCAACAAGGAGTCGATCACGGGCGCCTACCTGTCGGGCAAGGAAAGCATCGAGATGCCGGCGATCCGGCGTCCCGTCGACCGGCGCCGTCAGCTCACCGTCGTCGGCGCCCGCGAGCACAACCTGCGCGGCATCGACGTCTCGTTCCCGCTCGGCGTGCTCACGTCGGTGACCGGCGTGTCCGGTTCCGGCAAGTCGACTCTGGTCAACGACATCCTCGCGGCGGTGCTGGCCAACCGGCTCAACGGCGCAAGGCTGGTCCCCGGCCGCCACACTCGGGTCACCGGGCTGGACCACCTGGACAAGCTGGTGCGGGTGGATCAGTCGCCGATCGGCCGCACGCCGCGGTCGAACCCGGCCACCTACACCGGCGTGTTCGACAAGATCCGCACCCTGTTCGCGGCCACCACCGAGGCCAAAGTCCGTGGCTACCAACCGGGCCGGTTCTCGTTCAACGTCAAGGGCGGCCGCTGCGAAGCGTGCACCGGTGACGGCACCATCAAGATCGAGATGAACTTCCTGCCCGACGTGTATGTGCCGTGCGAGGTGTGTCAGGGGGCCCGCTACAACCGGGAAACCCTCGAGGTGCACTACAAGGGCAAGACCATCTCCGAGGTGCTGGACATGTCCATCGAGGAGGCGGCGGAGTTCTTCGAGCCGATCACCGGCATCCACCGCTATCTGCGCACCCTGGTCGACGTCGGTCTCGGTTATGTGCGGCTCGGCCAGCCGGCGCCGACGCTGTCCGGCGGCGAGGCGCAGCGCGTGAAACTGGCCGCCGAACTGCAAAAGCGATCCACCGGGCGCACCGTGTACATCCTCGACGAGCCGACCACGGGTCTGCATTTCGACGACATCCGCAAGTTGCTCAAGGTCATCAACGGCCTTGTCGACAAAGGCAATACGGTCATCGTCATCGAACACAACCTGGACGTCATCAAGACCTCGGACTGGATCGTCGACATGGGGCCGGAAGGCGGCGCTGAGGGCGGAACCGTTGTCGCGGAAGGCACTCCGGAGGACGTCGCGGCGGTGCCGGAGAGTTACACCGGGAAGTTCCTCGCCGAGGTCATCGGGCGCAGCGCGCCGCCGGCCAGCGCTCCGACGCGCCGGCCGGCCCGCCGCCGTAAAGCCACCGCCTGAGCCCGCTTTCGCGACAAGGCCCGAATGACGTTGTCGGGCAAGGCATCTGGCGAGCACTGAGGGGACACACGCCCGGCGTCGCTCACGGCTGGTCGTCGCGCCGCATCGACTCGCGGATCTGGGCCAGCCGCTCGGCCGCCGCGCGACGGCGCTCGTCGTACTCGGCCTCGACCGATCGTCCCTCGGGTGACTCCGCGTCGAGTTCGGCCGAGCCCTGTGCCGTCGCGTACCGGGCCTCGATCTTGTCGCGCACGGACTCGAACGTCGGCGTACCGGCGTCGTCGTATCCGGCGTCGGCGGCACCTTCAGTGCTGGATTCGTCGGGCATGCCGCCACGGTACTGCGCGCCGCGGTCGAAATCGGCAACATCCGTTGTCAGTTCTTGGAGTCGCTGCGGTTCGCATTTCCCGTGCTCTAGCCCCGACCGGCGTTAACCATAATTCGGCCGCGGTCGCGTGTTACTGAACAGTAGCTGACGTTTTCGCCAAATCCCGTGCGGCGCCTAACAAGCCCGCGTTGATATTTTCCGCCCGCGCTGCACAGCCGCCATTAGCTTGTTATGTCACAATCTCCTTGGTTATTTGTCGCGAGTCGAATTGAGAAACGATTCAAGACGCGTTCACGAAATAGTTCGGTTCGCACGGTTAATAGGTGGAGGCAAACCCATGGAAGCGGCTCAGCTCGAAGCAAGAGTGTTTGATGCCCCGCGGCCGGACGTTCGGTCCGGCTGGCGCGATCACGCGACGGGATGCTGGGTCGTCGCGTCCACGCCGAGGGGGGAGCCCGATCTGTGGAATCAATACCTGGAAGGCGCAGCGCACAGCTATCGCAGGCACGGCTTGGATTGGGTGCTCGACGTGGACGCGATTTCGGACGGCGCGGACACGGCGCTGTTCTTCGCGGCCCTTGACCCGGAGGGGCGCGTGGTCGGGGGCACGCGCGTCGTGGGGCCGTTGCGCTCGCCCGAGGACTCCCACGCTCTGGTGGAGTGGAAAGGCAATCCCGGCCTTTCCCTGCTGCGTCATATGATCGCCAACCGGCTGCCGTTCGGCGTCGTGGAGGTGAAAAGCGCCTGGGCCAATTCCCGCGAATATGGCAATCAGTCGCTTTCCCGAGTATTGGCCCGCACGGCCCTGCCGACGATGACGTTGCTGGGTGCTCAATTTGTGATGGCTACCGCGGCGGCCCATGTGCTGGAGCAGTGGCAATCCTCCGGGGGCGTCGTGGCCGCACGCGTTCCGGCGGCCGCCTATCCGAATGAAAACTATCGAACCAAAGTGATGTGGTGGGACCGTCGCACCCTTTCCGCTCATGCCGAGCCGGCGCAATTCAAGCTGATGTGCGCCGAGAACGCCGAAATCCTCAGCCGCTTTTCGGCATTGGAAGAAATCACGTGTTGATGGCACGGTCCCGGTTGGCCGCGAAAGTGGTAAACCGGGAAGGTGGTGTCGGGCCGGTTGCCGCGGATGCCATCATTGCGGCTATGGCATCTCGACACACGCGATTTCGGTTCTTCTACCGCGTCGGCTTCACGCCGTGGGAAGGACACCCGATCGGGCAGGGGCTGCGGGATCTGGTCGAGGGAACTGGTGACACGCCGGCGCTGCCCAAGGGGCGGGCTCTCGACGTGGGATGCGGCACCGGGGACTGCGCCATCTATCTCGCCCAGCAGGGCTGGCAGGTCACCGGGGTCGATTACGTCGCGAAACCGCTTGAAAAGGCGCGGGCGAAAGCGGGCAAAGCCGATGTCTCCGTCAATTTTGTTCGTGCCGATGTGACGCAGCTGAGTCAGTCCGGGATCGGGACTGGCTTCCAGTTGATCGTCGACAACGGTTGCATCCACAACATGAGTGGCGGCGACCGTGAGGCGTACGTCCGGGAAGTCAGCGCCGTGGCGGCGCCCGACGCGCGGCTGTTCATCGCCGCGTTCCCTCCCGGCGGCCGGTTCGGCGTGCCGGGGATCGATCACCCCGAGATCGAACGACGTTTCACTCCCGGCTGGACGCTGTTATTCAGCGGCGACGAGCAGGAACTCGACGACAGGAAGACCCCGGCGTATTACTACCTGTTCCAACGTCGCGCCTGAGTGCCCGACCGTCTCCCGTGTGCACTTTCTGGCGGATCTAAACCGCGTTTCCCGTTCCAGGAAACCGCGTGCTGGAGAAGTTCATCGGGATGACGCGTTTGGCCAGGAGTGATTCCATCGCCGCGCTGTCGATGGGGCGGGACAGCAAAAAGCCTTGCGCGCGATGGCAGCCCAGGCTGAGCAGCCTTTCGGCCGCGGCCACGGTTTCCACCCCTTCGGCCACGACATCGAGCCCGAAGGCGTCGGCCAGGGCCATCGTCGAGCGCACGATCGCCAGATCTCCGGCGTTGGTGTCGAGATTCTGGACGAAACCCTTGTCGATCTTGAGTGAATCGACGGGAAGAGATTTCAGATATGTCAACACGCTGTAGCCGGTGCCGAAGTCATCGATCGCGATCTGTACGCCAACATCCTTCAACCCGAACAACGTCTGACGTGTCGCGTCGATGTCTTGGACCACAACGCTTTCGGTGATCTCCAGACATACGGTGCTGGGATCAAGACCGAACTCGTCGAGGGTGGCGGCGACCGTGTCAACGATACCGGCCGTGACGAGCTGCACGGGAGATACGTTGATTCGCAGCACCGTGCCCTTGCCGACACCGTGCGAGCGCCATAGTCCGAATTGCGCACACGCGGAGCGCATGACGAGGCGGCCGAGCTTGGC
Organism: Mycobacterium sp. 3-98; assembly: GCF_035918355.1. Lineage (NCBI taxonomy): Bacteria > Bacillati > Actinomycetota > Actinomycetes > Mycobacteriales > Mycobacteriaceae > Mycobacterium > Mycobacterium sp. 3-98. The sequence continues at coordinate 2,736,527 of NZ_CP142360.1, forward strand.
GCCGAGGTTGATCGATTCCACGACCTGGATGAACGAATCAGGCATCAACAGGCCCAGAGTTGGGTGTTGCCAACGGATTAGCGCCTCGGTGCCGAGAATCTCGCCGGTACGCATGTCGAATTCCGGAAGGTAGTGGAGGACCAGCGCACCGCCACCGCCCTCGATCATCCCTTCCAGATGCAGCTCGATGTCGTTGCGGATCATGTCCGTTGTAGACATCTCCGGGCGGAAGGTTGCGACGTTGTTGCCGCCGGAGGCCTTGGCCGACCGGGTGGCCTGGTCGACCCGCCGTAGCAGGTCTGACGTGGTCTCGTCCCCGGGTAGGCCTGCCGCGACGCCGATACTTACGGTGCGACTGAGCATTTCGCCGTCGATGGGGATCTGTTGGTGAACCCGACCGTGCAATGAGTGTGCGAACGCTTCGGCGGCCTCGACGTCCATGGCCGCGGACGGCACGACGCCGAACTCGTCGCCGCCGAAGCGGGCGATGACGGAGGGAACGCGGGTGGCCTCACGTAGTAGCGCGGCGAAGGACTCGATGAATCGGTCGCCGGCGTCTTGGCCGAGGCGACTGTTGATGACCTTGAAGCGGTCGATGGCGAGGAACACGACCGACACCGGGCCGGGCTGTCCCTTCGCCAGCCGGTCGTCGAGGTGTGCGATGAGCGCCCTTCGGTTCAGCAGCCCGGTGAGTTCATCGTGCTCGGCGAGGTAGTGAATTTGCTGTTCGGCGACGACGCGGGCTTGCAGCTGCGCAAAAAGCGCGGCGATCGCCTGTAGCGCATTGAGTTCTTCGGGTAGCCATTCGCGGTCTCCGAGTTTGCCGAAGGCGAGTGTGCCGGTGGTGACGTCGCCGGACAGCAGCGGAACGGCGGCCAGCGAGACGGCGGGAACTCCGGTGCCCGCTTCGATGCGGTTCTGATAGTCGGCGTTCTCCGGCTCGGGGCGGACCACCTCGGGCACCTTGAGGTGTTCGGTGCGCGCGAAGATGGAGTCGGCGTCGGCGAAATACACCAACCCGATCGGGTCGGGGTCGGCGTTACGCGGCGGGAATTCGGCGATGAGGATGGTCGCGCGGATGGTGTGATCGTTGTGGCGCAGGAAGCTGAAGTCCACCCCCAGGTCGCGAACCAGGTTGCCGAGCACGCGTTCGCTGATTGAGGCGGAGTCCGCCGCGGTGGCCGCCATCAACTCGGCGGCGGCAGCGGTGACCAGGTGGTCCAGTGTGCCCGACATTGCCCTAACGGTAGCGGTAACCGGTGCGCCGCGTTTGGCATTGCCTAGTGCGTCTAGCAATGATTCGCTCACGTTGACGCCCGAGTGTGATCGGGGTCGCGTGGACTCGGTAGCGACGGGGAAGGCGCGGCGGGCTGGGTTAGCGGCGCGGTCGGACGCGCGCGCGGATCGGACCGCCGGCGATCATGGTGAAGTGCAACGCGAGCGGAAATTCGTCGTCGAGTGAGCGAATTTCGACTCCCCGGATGAGTGTCGCCAAGGCGAGTGTGACTTCGAGCATGGCGAAATGGTCGCCGATGCACGAGCGGGGGCCGCCGCCGAAGGGCACGTATTGCCACCGATCGAGAGCCTTGAAGTTCTCCGGGCTGAATCGTTCCGGGTCGAATCGAAGCGGGTCGTCCCAAAGCTGCGGGTCGCGTTGTACGGCCATTCGCCCCACGATGAGCATCGTGCCCTTGGGCACCCGGTAGCCGCCGACTTGGACGTCGCGGGATGCCATGCGTGTCCCCGTAGGCGCCGGGGGGCACAGGCGCAACGATTCCCGTATGACCTGCACCGTGTAGCCGAGCTGTGGAATGTCGTCGGACGTCAGCGGCCGATCCGGCAGGGCCGCGACTTCCGCGGCCACGCGGTTCTGGCAATCGGTGTGGTGTCCCAGAGACCACAGCGCATACGTCAACGCGGTCGTCGTGGTGTCGTGGCCGGCGAAGAGGAACATGACGAGCTCGTCGCAAATCTCGTCATCGGACAACCGTTTTCCGGTTTCTGGATCCTCGGCGGCGAGCAGGGCATGGACCAGGGGCGCGACTCGTGTCGGATCGGCGCGACAGTCCCGCAGGATCTCCCGTGTCAGCGCGTGAAGTTTGGCGCTCGCCGCTCGCGCGCGATGACGCGCGGGTGTGGGCAACCAGCGCGGCGCACGGAGTGGGCGCGTCGCGCGCCTGACCGCGTAGGCCAACGCGATTCGCAGTGGCTCGACGACCTCGTCGGCCCGTTGTTCCAGGTCGAGCCCGAGCACCGATCGGCCCAGCGCGCGCAAGGTGATCGTGCGGCATTCGGCGTCCAAATCGATCAGGGCGTCCTCGTGCCAGCTTTCGCTCACCGATTGCGCCGCCTGCTCCATGTGGCCGCCGAACTCGCTCACCCGCTGCTTGGTGAACACCGGCTGTAGGGTGCGCCGGCGTGGCTTCCATTGCTCGAAGGGAAGATCGGTGAGGCTGGCGCCGATGACGCGGCGCACTTGGTCGAAGACCGGGGTGGTCTTGTCCACGGAATCGTCTTTGGTGCTGAGGATGTCGCGGATGGCCTCCGGAGACGTCGCCAACACCATCGGGGGCATCAGCCATCGCGGCCCTAACTTGAACGACGTCACCCGCCCGCCGGCGTCACGCAGCCGTTCGGTTCCCGTGCTGAATTCCCGTACCGCCGCGAGGCGCTGACGGTAAGGCATCGGATTCACCGGCGGCAGGGGCAGGCATTCGATGCCGTCACTTGCAAGGGCCTGAACCACGCCTACCTCCTGCGGAAATGCTGTTGCCTACGCCGGTCGAACGACCGCGCAGGCCGAAAGCTTGCCGGCCCCCGCTGACCGGACAAGTATTCCAGGACGTCCGTTTCGACGCAGCGAAATTCAACGGGACGCCGGTGCAGACTGCGCGGACAGGTTAATAATCATTTGCGACACTTCGGCCGGGTAGCTGACTGCCGCCAGAGCCTGACGAGAAATCGATCATGCGGACCCCATGAAAGGTTGAGGGTGAAGAGAATTCGGCCGCTGTGGCGAATGCCTGGGATCGTTTTGCGTGAGCGGTCGCATCCGCCGGGGCGGGAGCGCATTCCTGAGCCGATGGTGGTGGACGATCCGGAGTCCGTCGCACAGTTCCACACCGGTGGCGCATCCAACCCCGGCATGTGCGCGGTGTACGACTTGTGCGCTCGCGCGCTTGATGCGCTGCTGCCTCCAGGCGGCCGCCTGCTGGATCTCGGCGTTGGCTCCGGTCGTGCGTTGAGCGCCGTCCTGCGCCGACGACCCGACGTTCGGGCCACAGCCGTCGATCTCGCCCCCAACATGCTGTCCACGGCGCGGGCGCTGTTCGACGCCGAAGGGATCGGAGAACGTGTCGAACTGCGTCGGGAGGACATCACCGCGTTGCCGGAGCGGGTTTCAACGGCCCCGTGGGACGCCGTCTCGTGCATGTGGACCTTGCATCAGCTACCCGATTTCGACACCTTGCGCGGCGCCCTTCGACAGATCGAAGCGATCCAACGCCGCAGTGGGGCCGCAGTGTGGATTTCCGATTTTCAGCGACTCCGGGACCCGGCGGCCGCCCCCAGCATGCTGGCGATCGCCGACCCCGACTCGCCGGCCGTCCTGCGCCAAGACGCCATTGCGAGCGAGGCGGCGGCGTTCACCATCGCGGAACTGTCGAATGAGCTTGCCGCAGCGGGTCTGCAAGCAATGCACCGCGGTCATTCGACACCGGTGCCCTACCTGCAGGCGTACTGGATGTACGGGGCGCGCGGCGGACCGAGCGCGCTGACCGGCGCGCGGGACCCTCGGCTGAGTCGTCAAGCCCGCCGCGAGTCGGCTTTGTTGCGATGGGGATTCACGGCGAAACCGTTCTGAGGTCCGATGGCCCCGGCGCGCTCGTCGCACGACGGGCGCATCACGGGCGCCCCGAACGGACCCGGCTCGGGCTGCGGCGACTGGACACCGACGGTGGCGGCGCGGAGGCCAAGCGCAAGACCAGCACGATCGATTCCTCGGGATCGGTCGCGATCAGGCGCGCAAATCCGTCTTGTAATCGGGCTAATTCGTCGCCGAAAGCGGCCGATAACTCATTGAGATCAGCAGCATTCCGCGCATGCAGAAAGACCGGCGACAGCGGCCTGACGGCGAGGCCTTCGCGCTGGGCAACGATCCATACCGCCTCGACCGCCGACCCGCCGCGGGCGTAGTCACGGAGGCGCCCCCCGGTCACGGTGAGCACGGCCAGGGCGGAGCCGGCGAGGACTTCGTCGCGCATCCCGTCGCCCAGCGCGCTGCCGGCGTCCCATTCCGCAAGATAAGCCATGACGTCGGCCCGGCGCACGATATCCATCAGCGCCAAGTCGCTGGCGTCGAGTTCGAGCGAGCGCACGTCGATACCGGTGTCGGGGTCGGGGTCTCCGGGCCAGCGCAGTTCCGAGACCATCTCCGCGTGCAGATGCGGCGTCAAGTACCGGATGCGGTCGGCCGCGCCGAAAATCGTTGCGGCCCGCGAAAGCTCGTCTCGCCCGGTGAGCAGGTGCAGGCGTGCGCCCTCCCGCTCGGCCGTGACGGTGAGTAACTTGGTCGTCTGATCGTCGAGCGGTTGAGGTGTGCCGCGATGCCGGTTGGTCTCCCGCACGATCATCGGTTCATAGAGATCGGCCAGGGCCGGGTCGCTGCCGGTTCCAAAGTGCATGGTGGCCCGCAGCGGAGACCCGGCGCCGTCTTCGGATACGGTCACCGGGCCGAGCACCCCGCGGGCGGCGGCGGCGATTCTGACGTTGTACAGCGCCGCGCCCACCGCGACGGCGCTGCCGCGGAAGCCCACGTCCATCGTCGAAGTATGTTCTGTGGCAATGCTTATGGTGAGCTCGGTCGGTTGCGCGTCGATGCGCCACGGCTGACTGTTTCCGCCCGAGGGGGCGCGCATGGCGGCGGCGACAATCGTGTCGTCGACCGCGGGGGCCGCCGGGTCGTCTCCCTGGTCGTTGTCACGCGCAGGGCGATGCTGGGCCGCGTCGACCTCGCGCAGCTGGTCGAGCGCCCAGCCTGTGTCGATGCGGCACCGGCCGGATCGAAGCTGTTCGCCCAGTCCGATTCTGCGGACGGCCTCGGCCAGGGCCGAGGCGCCCACAATGACATCGGATGCCAGCTGCGGCCACGTCGACAGCGACCGGTCGATCTCGATGAGCGATGCGGCGGTGCGCGGCGAGATGTGCTCGGCTTCGTCGTAACGCAGCATGTGAGGGAGCTTGTCCCGGGTACTCATGCCTGCCACCAGCTCGACGTCGAGCCCGTCCAGCAATCCGTGCATGATCGGGCGTTCGGGATGTTGATCGAAGCGTTCAACATCGACCCGCCCCCGGTCGCTGGTCGCCATCAACACGGGGATACGCCTGTCACGGGCCGCCAGCCGCAAGGCGACCTTCATGTCGAGCGAATCGCATTCTTCGACGGCGATGTCCAGTCCATCCAAGAACGCATCGATGGTGTCTGCGGTGATTCCGGTGTCGAGCACATCCACCGCCAGGTAGGGATCGAGCTCGGCGATCCTGCGCGCCGCCACCTGAGCTTTGTTCAACCCGAGGTCGAACACAGTGGCCGGCACCCGATTCAGATTCGATAGTTCCAAATGATCGAAATCCGCCAGGCGAAGCCGGCCACACAATCCCTGGACCGCCAGGGTGTGCGCGATGACATGCCCGACGCTCAGGCCGGCGACGCCAATGGTCAGCGAGCTGAGCCTGGCCTGTTCCGCAATGGTGATGTTGTTCCTGTTGCGATCAAGTCGTAACGCCCGAAACCCCCGCGGCCCCAACACCGCAACGACGGCGCGCCGCCACGGGTAGTACGCCCACCGGGTTCCCTCGCCGAGGAGGGTCGAATCCGGTGGCGGGTGGAGGCCGCGCAGATTGGCCAGCTGCGCGTCGAGCCGGTCGACGACCTCGACGGTGGGATCGGTTCGAAGTCGGTCCAGTACCAGACGATCGCCGGGCTCTTCGGGGTCGAGAATTTGTGCGCTATGCGCGGTTACCGTGCGCTCGTCCATGGTGTTTCGTGTATAGCACCTGACCGGCGTGCCGGCCGTCTTAACGCTGCGTTTGGCCGCTCACCGGGCGATGACGTCCTTGTCCTGCAGCTCGGTTTCCTCGGCGAATTGCCCGCGCCGTATCAGGCTCGTGACCGCGGCGTCCCACCGTCGCAGCTGTGGCGCGCTGAAGAACGACTCACCCAGGTAAAGCTCGATGTAGGGATGCAGAATGATGGCGCCAATGCGCAGGATGAGCGGGTTGAGCACCCCCCAATCGGGATCGAGGTCGGGCCGAAGCTTGCCCTGTTGCCCGAACTGATCACCCTGCCCCGCGCTGATACCCACCAGACCGGTGAAGATGACCGAACCCAATGCGCCACCCTCGGCGAGCGCACGCCCGAGGTAGGACATCACATCGGGACGTTCGACCATCAGCGCGGTCAGCCGCCGCCCTGCCTCGTTGAGATTGTCGGACGGCGGTTCGGGCAGCGTAGCGGGTTCCAATGCCTCACTCACCGTTTGCAGGACGTATTGATCGACGGCGGCGCTCAGCGCGGCCTTGGTGCGAAAGTGGTGCTGTACCAGCCCAATCGAAACGTCCGCGGTCTCGGCGACCGCGCGCAACGTCGTGGCGGCGATGCCGCGAACGGCAAAGCAGCTCAGCGCGGCGTCGCGAATCCGCTCCTTGGGCGAAGGGTCTGCTGGAGGGGGCGGGTCGTACGGAAACAGCCGGGTGGGTCCCACGGCCGGACAATACACCCGCATCGCCTCACGATACGGAGGTATCGGATAACCATACCTGCGTATCGTCACCGCGCTTACGTGGCGGCTGCCGTCCTCGGCGACGAACGGTGTTCTCGCCCACAAGGTCCCGTGAGGCTACCGCGCCCGCCGCTCGAGATACCGGACCATCTGCTGCCAGTACACCAGGGTCAGCGCCATCTGCACGGCGACCGCGATCAGCGCCGGCCGCAGCCGGTGGCGGCGGGCGGCGAGCACCGCGCCCAACGCGGCGGCCGACGTCGCCGCGCTGACCAACGCCGCCGCATCGCGGGGGCGACGACTGATCCACAGCTCCTCGCCCAGCATCGCCCGCGTCGACCATGCGCGGTGATGGGCGGGCTTGCCGAAAACGAACGGGTTCGCGGCCAGCCACAGCGCGATCCACGCCGCGTGGCTCCACCGCCGCGTCCACGGCGGCACCAGGATCAACGGCGTGCTCGCCCACCGGCTCCACGCGCTCCACGGATGGCAGTGCCGCGCGAAGACCGCACGCCGAACGCGCGCAACGGATACCACCGAGCTACCGCATCGCGGTCTTGGAACGTTCGGCCGGAACGACGACCGGGGCGCCGGCGGCCGGGGCGGAGGGCAACGGCGTCCGCGAAATGCCCGGGGTGCCCAGCGCTCCGGCCAGCCAGGGCAGCGCGGCGGCGAACACGCGGTCCGCGAACGGCCAATCGTGCCGGCCGGGCTGCGGAACGACGGCGCAGTCGATTCCGTTGGCGCGGCCGAGCGCGCACAGCGAATAGGCGGCCGCGGTCTGATTGGCGGGGTTGGCGGCCGCCTCGCGTCCGGCCAGACGGATGGCGCCGCTGTCGGTCAATGTGATGTCCCGGCGCGCCGTCGGCGGACCGTCCGACGAAATCGCGAACCAGCCGGCGACGTCGCGGTACGGCCCATGCCGGGTGATCACCGTGGACGGATCGAAAGCCGCCCAGGCATCGGCGTTTCCGCCGAACAGCCGGGTGATGGTCTGGGCCTTGTTGCCGGCATTGGGGAAGAAGTCGCCGGCGACGTCGACGAACGCGCTGAACATATCGGGATGCATGACGGTCAAGTCCACGGCGCAGGTCCCGCCCATGGACCAGCCCGCCACACCCCAGTTGGACCGCAGCGGGCTGACACCGAACGCCGAAACCATATAGGGCACGACGTCTTTGGTGAGGTGGTCGGCGGCGTTGCCCCGAACCCCGTTGACGCATTCGGTGTCGTTGTTGAAGGCGCCGCCGGAGTCCACGAACACGAACACCGGCGCCTTGCCGTCGTGCGCGGCCGCGAAGTCATCGATCGTCTTGACCGCGTTGCCCGCACGGGTCCAGTCCGCCGGCGTGTTGAACTGCCCGCCGATCATCATCACGGTCGGCAACGGCGGCGGCGGGGACGTGGCGAACCATTCGGGCGGCAGGTACACGAGCTCGCCACGGTGTTTGAAGTGCGACCCGTCCGAGGGGATCGCGACGGGCACCACGGTGCCGTGCGGTGGCCGGGTTCCCTTGGCGGCCATGGCGGTAACGGTCGCCTGGTCGGTCTGATCGGGCAGCGGGCCCGACGTCAGCTGGCTCCACGCGGACTGGACGGTGGGGAAGTAGCCCACCCACAGGTTGAGCACCAGCGCCGCGCTCAGCAAGCACAACGGCACGGCCAGCATCCCCGCGCCGCGCCGCCAGCGGCGCGCGCTGCCCCAGCCCAGCACCAGCACCGCCGCCGCCACGCCCGTCAGCGCGATCCACACCCACAGCGCCGTCGGCGCCGGCTCCTCGGAGAGTCCATGGTCGACGACGTACCAGTGGGTCAGGTAGGCGGCGGCGCCGCCGCTCAGCGCCGCCACCGGCATCCGCACCGCGCGCCAGCGACGCGACCGCCACCCGACCGCCAACGTCAGCACGACGGCGGCCAGCACCTGGATCGTCGTCGGCACCCAGCCATGCATCAGCGAGGTGTGACTAAGAGCCAGGAACTGCGCGGGCGCACCGTTCGTCGAGGCTGTCACGTGAGTCATTGTGATCTATTGTTTACCGGCCTGGAACCTGTTTGCCTAATGTTCGCCCACTACGAACGCAGTGTTGCTGACCTCGATCAATGGGGTTTGGCCAGCGGGAACGGCAGCGTCTCCCGGATGCTGCGGCCCGTTATGAGCATGACGAGGCGATCGACGCCCATCCCGAGTCCGCCGGTGGGCGGCATCGCGTATTCCATCGCCTGCAGGAAGTCTTCGTCGAGCTCCATCGCCTCGGGATCCCCACCCGCGGCCAACAGCGACTGCTCCTGCAGGCGGCGACGCTGTTCCACCGGATCGGTGAGCTCGCTGTAGGCGGTGGCCAGCTCGACACCCCACGCCACCAGGTCCCACCGCTCGGCGACGCCGGGCTCGCTGCGATGCGGCCGGGTCAGTGGCGACACCGACGTCGGGAAGTCGATATAGAAAGTCGGCTCCTCGGTCCGGTCCTCGACCAGATGCTCGTACAGCTCCAGCACCACCGCCCCGGCGTCCCAGTGCGCCCGATACGGAATGTGCGCGGCATCCGACAGCTTGCGCAGCGCGGGCAGCGGCGTGGCGGGGTCGATGTGCTCGCCGAGCGCTTCGGAGACGGCGTCGTACACGGTCTTGACCGCCCACACGCCGGAGATGTCGACCGGCTCGAGGCCGCCACCGGTGCCTTGGCCGCGGGGGCGCATGACGGCCTGCTCGCCGTGGGCGGCCTCGGCGGCGTTCTGGATCAGCTCGCGGCACCCGTCGATCCAGACCTTGTAGTCGGCGTGCGCCTGATACGCCTCCAGCAGGGTGAACTCCGGGTTGTGGCTGAAGTCCACGCCCTCGTTGCGGAAGGCCCGGCCCAGCTCGAAGACCCGCTCGACGCCGCCGACGCATAACCGCTTGAGGTAGAGCTCCGGCGCGATCCGCAGGAACAGGTCCATGTCGTAGGTGTTGATGTGCGTGACGAACGGCCGGGCGGTGGCTCCGCCGTGGATCTGCTGCAGGATCGGGGTCTCGACTTCGATGAACCCGTTGTCGAAAAGCGTCTGCCGGACCGAGCGCAACACCTCGCTGCGTGCCGTGATCAGTTCGCGAGACTCGGGATTGACCGCCAGGTCGACGTAGCGGGTCCGCACCCGGGCCTCCGGATCGGTCAGCCCCTTCCACTTGTTGGGCAACGGCCGCAAGCACTTACCGATCATCCGCCAGTCGCCGACGATCAGCGAGCGGGTTCCCTTCTTGGAAAAGCCCATGTGGCCGGAGACCTCGACCAAGTCGCCGAGATCGATGGCCGCCGTGAAGTCGGCCGTTCGCCCGCGCTGCAACTGCGAATTGTCCAGCAGCACTTGCATTTCCCCCGACCAGTCACGCAGGTGGGCGAACAGCACCCCGCCGTAGTCGCGTATTCGCAGTATCCGGCCGGAGACGGTGATCGTCTCCCGGTCGTCCGTGTCGAGCGCCGCGGCGACGGTGTGACTGGGCGGATGGCCCACCGGATACGCGTCGATGCCCTTGCGCCGCAACACCTTCAACTTGGCCAGGCGCACCCGAACCTGCTCGGGCAGCCGGGATCTCGCCTCTTCCTCGTCGGCCGACTCCTGGCGCCTCTGCAGCCCGCTGACGTCCGGCGCGCTCCCGTCGTGGTGCAGCAGCCCGGACGCGGCCAGCCGGGCGGGGACGGCCGGGTGGTGACCCGTGTGCGGCTTGCGCCGGCCGAACGGCAGGACGAGGAAGCCCTCGGCCAGCGCCGAGGCGACCCCGACCCGCGGGATCAGGCGGGCGTCCTCGTAGCAGGCATACCGCGGCACCCATTCGGGCTGGTACTTCATGTTGGAGCGATACAGCGTCTCCAGCTGCCACCACCGCGAGAAGAACAGCAAAAACCCGCGCCACAGCCGCGCGACGGGGCCGGCGCCCAGTTGGGCACCCTGTTCGAAAGCCGAGCGGAACATCGCGAAGTTCAGTGAAATGCGGGTGATGCCAAGGTTTTCCGCGTTGAGTGCGAGGTCGCTGACCATCAGCTCGATGGTGCCGTTGGGGGACTGGGGCGATCGGCGCATCAGGTCCAGGGAGACGCCGGTGGTTCCCCACGGGACCAGCGACAGCATCGCGACGACGGCGCCGTCCCGGTCCAGGGCCTCGACCAGCAGGCAGTCCCCGTCGGCGGGGTCGCCGAGGCGGCCCAGCGCCATGGAAAACCCGCGCTCGGTTTGGGTGTCGCGCCAGGCGTCGGCGCGGGTGATGGTGTCGGCCATCTCGTCGGCGCCGATGTCGCGGTGCCGCCGGATCCGCACGGTCAGGCCGGCCCGGCGGGCGCGGGTCACGGCCTGTCGGACTCCGCGCATGTCGGGGCCGGACAGCTTGAAGTCGGCGGTCCGCAGGATGGCCTCGTCGCCGAGCTCCAGCGCGTTCAGGCCGGCTTCGCGATATGTCCGCGCCCCCTGGGTGCTGGCGCCCATGACGCCGGGCGCCCAGCCGTAGGTTTGGCACAGACCCAGCCAGGCGTCGGCGGCCTGGGACCACGCCCGGGGATCGCCGATCGGGTCGCCGCTGGCCAGGCAGACGCCGACCTCGACCCGGTAGGTGATGGCGGCGCGCCCGCTCTGGGCGAAAACCACCGACTTGTCGCGGCGGGTGGCGAAGTAGCCCAGGGAGTCGTTCTTGCCGTACAGCTCGAGCAGCCCGCGGATGGCCGATTCGTCCTCGCCGGTGAGCGCGTTCTCCGCGCGCTGAGATTGAAAGAGCACGATCGTCGCCATGATCAGCGCGAGCGCGCCGAACAGACCGAAGATCGCGTTGAGGAACACGTGCGGCCGGCCGGTGAACAGGTCCGGATCGGCGAGCGCGAATCCGACCACCCGGTTGGCCACGTAGGGCAGGCGATCCGGGCGGGCCAGCGTTCCGGGGAACAACTCGACCAGGCCCCAGGACACCAAGATCCCCACCACATCGCCGGCCACCAGCACGCCGGCCGCCTTGACCAGCGCGCCCCGGCGGACCTTGGCCCAGAACTCCCGATAGGCCAACACCAGCAGGACGATCGCGACGATGTGCAGGGCGAACCCGAGATTCTCGCCCAAGATCTCGGCGGCGGTGTTGTCCCCGGCGGCGATATCGGCGGCGTTCAGGCCGGCGGCGAGAATCATGTTGCCCAGCAACAGCAGCCAGGCGATCCGCTTGCGCGCGGTCAGGGCCGCGGCCAACAAGGCCAACACGAACGACCACGCGATGCTGGTGTCGGGGAAGTTGAACAGATAGTCGTTGATGAACTCGCGCGGAACCTTGATCAGGTAACGGATCAGGGGGGACACACTGCCCAGCAGCGACACGGTGGCGATGACACCCACGGTCCATCCGGCCGCCGCGGGCACCCAGCGATACCGCGAGTTCGATCGGCTACGGGGCCCCAAGTGCGGCCCCGAACGGGGGCCTGAACGAGGAGAAGCGAGTGTCACAGACCGCGAGGATATGCCCTCAATCCGTGAAAAGCTTGCCGAAGCGCTAAGAGTGGCGGGCGCGAGTTTGCACGCGTTTTTCGGGGCCGGTCGGTGGCCGGCGCGGCGCCGCCGACCGGCCGAAGTGCTAAAAGGCACCTCAAGGCTGCTAAACTGACGCCTGCGACCATCCCGGCGAACGCCAGGAACAGTTAAGTGGAGTCCCACTCCCACCGCGAACCGACGAGATCCCTGTGCGGATCTGCGGAAGGTTCGACGGTCCGGTCACAGGCAGCGCGTATGCCTGTTCCGCGTCCAGCGCGGGCGGCCCGAGTAGCCCTCGGCCGCGATCGGTCGGCATTGGGCCCTGCTTGTGCAGGGCTTTTTTGCTCGTGGTGTGGTGTTTCCGCCGCTGCTTCCCGACGAACCCAGGCAACGGTCGTCACCGCAGGACATAGAGAAGCCCAACAAGGGAGGCCCCATCAGCACTGAGACCCGCGTCAACGAGCGCATCCGCGTACCTGAAGTCCGATTGATTGGCCCAGGGGGAGAGCAGGTAGGCATAGTGCGCATCGAAGACGCACTGCGCGTCGCTGCGGACGCCGATCTGGACCTTGTCGAAGTTGCCCCGAACGCCAGGCCGCCGGTCTGCAAGATCATGGACTACGGCAAGTTCAAATACGAAGCGGCGCAAAAGGCGCGCGAATCCCGCCGCAACCAGCAGCAGACCGTCGTCAAGGAACAAAAGCTGCGACCCAAGATCGACGATCACGACTACGAGACCAAAAAGGGCCACGTCATCCGCTTCCTGGAGGCGGGATCGAAGGTGAAGGTCACGATCATGTTCCGCGGACGTGAGCAGTCGCGGCCCGAGCTGGGCTATCGGTTGCTGCAGCGCCTGGGCGCGGACGTCGCCGAATACGGTTTCGTGGAGACGTCGGCCAAGCAGGACGGCCGCAACATGACGATGGTGCTGGCGCCGCACCGCGGCGCGAAGACCCGCGCCAGGGCGCGGCACCCCGAAGAGGTGGGGGGCGCAGCGGCACCGGATTCCGACGCCGCCGACGCCGAACCGTCGTCGAACTGACCTAGTCGAACTGACCTAATAACGAGAACCGAGCGAGAACCAGAGGAAACATGCCCAAAGCCAAGACCCATAGCGGGGCGTCAAAGCGCTTCCGGCGCACCGGAACCGGCAAGATCGTCCGGCAGAAGGCCAACCGCCGGCACCTGCTCGAGCACAAGCCGACGAAACGGACCCGGCGGCTCGACGGCCGCACCGTGGTGGCCGCCAACGACGCCCAGCGGATCAATCGGCTGCTGAACGGCTGATCACCGCGCCGGCCAGACCCGCATCGCGAGCTGGCACGGCGAACCCATTTATCGACCCACTACGCATGAACGAGAGTAGGAACATCCAATGGCACGCGTGAAGCGGGCGGTCAACGCCCACAAGAAGAGGCGCAGCATTCTCAAGGCCTCGAAGGGCTATCGCGGCCAGCGATCCCGGCTCTACCGCAAAGCCAAAGAGCAGCAGCTGCATTCGCTGCAGTACGCCTATCGCGACCGCCGCGCGCGCAAGGGCGAGTTCCGCAAGCTGTGGATCTCGCGGATCAACGCGGCGGCTCGCGCCAACGACATCACCTACAACCGGCTGATCCAGGGCCTCAAGGCCGCCGGCGTGGAGGTGGACCGCAAGAACCTGGCCGACATCGCGGTCGCGGACCCGGCCGCCTTCACCGCGCTGGTCGACATCGCCCGCGCGGCGCTGCCCGAGGACGTCAACGCCCCCTCGGATTCGGGAGAAGCCGCCTAACCGGCCCGACCGAAGATGCCCGACCGGCAGGTGCTGACCGAACGTTCGGCCAGGGTCGCCGCGGCGGTCAAACTGCATCGCCACGTCGGGCGCCGTCGGGCGGGGCGTTTCCTCGCCGAAGGCCCGAACCTGGTCGAGGCGGCCTCGCGTCGCGGCCTGGTCCGCGACGTCTTTGTCACCGAGGTCGCCGAGCAGCGCCATGCGGCGTTGCTGGCGGGCCTGGACTGCCCGGTCCACCCGGTCACCGAGCGCGCCGCGAAGGCGCTCTCCGACACGGTCACCCCGGCGGGGCTGGTCGCGGTGTGCGACATGCCGGCGACCCGCCTCGATGACGTGCTGGCGGGCGCGCCGCAGCTGGTCGCGGTGGCCGTCGAGATCGGCGAGCCCGGCAATGCCGGCACCCTGATCCGCCTCGCGGACGCGATGGGCGCGGCGGGCGTGATCCTCGGCGGCCGCAGCGTCGATCCGTACAACGGCAAGTGCCTGCGCGCCTCGGCCGGCAGCATCTTCTGCGTCCCTGTCGTCGTCGCGCCGGACGCCCTCGCCGCCGTGGACGCGGTGCGCGCCGCGGGTCTGCAGGCGCTCGCCACCACCGTGGACGGTGAGCGACGGCTGGACGAGGCCGGCGAACTGCTGGGCAGGCCGACGGCGTGGCTGTTCGGGCCCGAATCCCACGGCCTGCCAAGCGAAATCGCGTCGGCGGCCGACCACCGGCTGCGCATCCCGATGTCCGGCGGCGCCGAGAGCCTGAATGTGGCGTCGGCCGCGGCCATCTGTCTGTACCAGAGCGCGCGGGCCCTGAAGCTGCCTACGCGGCCTTGACCGCGCGCTTCGGGCGGCCCCGCCCGGCGCGCAGGCCGGCCAGCGACAACGTCGTGTGCACCAGCGATCCGGCCCGCTCCAGCAGCGCCCGGGCGGGTTGCAGGGCGGGGTCGAACGGCAACTTGGGCGGCGGCGGGAAGTAGTGCATCGGCAGCCCGCGGCGGTCGCGCGGCGGCGCCATGAACGGCGGGGCCTCGACCAGCGGCGCGTCGCTGGGCAGCCGTCCCTCGGCGCGGCGGTAGGCGGCCAGCGCGCGCGGGTGCAGCCGGATCTCGTCGGGCACCGCCAGGAACGCGAGTTCGACGATCTTGCCGAACAATCGCAGCAACACCTCGTCACCCGGAGTCCAACGCATACCGGCTTTTTCGCGGACCGCGGGCTCGAACAGCCCGGCCGCGATCCAGCGCTGCCCGGCCACCAGCGGTTTGAAGATCTGGTCCCAGATCGGTGTCGGCATCAGCACGAACCTGGGTTTGGGAATGCGGATGTCGAAGATGTCGAGGACCGCCTGGTTGATCTCCAGCTCCTCGCGACCGACCCGCTCCCAGTACTCCTGGAATTCGTCCCACGACCCGGGCACCGGCCGCATGCTCATCCCGTACATCCGGTACCACTGCACGTGCTCGTCGAACAGCTGCCGCTTCTCGGCCTCGGTCAGGCCGCCGCAGAAGTACTCGGCCACCTTGACGATCAGCATGAAGAACGTGGCGTGCGCCCAGTAGAAGGTGTCGGGGTCGAGCGCGTGATAGCGGCGGCCCTCGGCGTCGACGCCCTTGATCGTGCGGTGGTAGCCCTTGATCTGCTGCCCGGTCTGGGCCGCGCGGTCGCCGTCGTACACCACGCCCATGATCGGGTAGACCGACCGGGCCACCCGCTGCAGCGGCTCGCGCAGCAGGATCGAATGCTCCTCGACGGCGGCGCCCAGTTCGGGGTACATGTTCTGGATCGCACCGATCCACACGCCCATCATTCCGGTGCGCAGATCGCCAAAATACTTCCAGGTCAAAGAATCTGGTCCGAGCGGATCAGCGGGGGTAGTCGATCTGGCAGTCATCGCGGCCTCCTGCACCGATTGGCCTCACGATAACTTTTGACAACGAGTGTTGTCTACGATTTCGGTGATGTGTCCCCGCAGCTGTTATCGAGGTTCCACACCGGTGTGCCGCCACCGTGATCAGGCGGTGAGGTGCGACTTGTGACACACCCGCCGGGGCCGTCGTTGCCTGCCTCTGACGAAACCAAATAACCTGGCCAGGTGGAACTCGCGCGTCGCGATCTGAAGCCGGGCGAGCCCGACGAATCCCGCGCGGCGCACTCCGCTTCGCGGCGCACGCCGCTGTCGGTGCACAACGCGACCCAATGGCTGCACGGCCGCAATCACAGCCCCGGGGCGGTCGCCCTGGTCCGGCGGGCCCGCCGGCTGTTGCCGGGGGACCCCGAGTTCGGCGATCCGTTGTCCACGGCCGGCGACGGCGGTCCGCGCGCCGCGGCGCGCGCGGCCGACCGGCTGCTGGGGGACCGCGACGCGGTGTCGCGTGAGGTCAGCCTCGGGGTGCTGCAGGTGTGGCAGGCGCTGACCGAAGGCGTTTCCCGCCGGCCGGCCAATCCGGAGGTGACGTTGGTCTTCACCGACCTGGTCGGGTTTTCGACGTGGTCCCTGCGGGCCGGCGACGACGCGGCGCTGGCGCTGTTGCGTCAGGTGGCGCGGGCCCTCGAGCCGCCGCTGCTCGACGCCGGCGGGCACATCGTCAAACGCATGGGTGACGGACTCATGGCCGTGTTCGGCGATCCGACGGTCGCCGTGCGGGCCGTGTTGGCCGCCAAGGAGGCGGTCGGATCGGTCGAGGTGGAGGGCTACACACCGCGGATGCGCGTGGGGATCCACACCGGACGACCGCAGCGGCTGGCCTCGGATTGGCTCGGCGTGGATGTGAATATCGCCGCACGAGTTATGGAACGGGCCACCAAAGGTGGAATCATGGTGTCGAGTTCAACGTTGGATCTCATACCGCAAAGCGAGTTGGACGCGTTGGGCGTCGAGGCCAAGCGGACCCGCAAACCGGTTTTCGGGCCGAAGCCCGCCGGCATGCCCGCCGATTTGGCGATATATCGCCTCAAGACTTTTAGGGAGTTGTCAGGCTCTGATGACACAGCCGAAACAAAACCGCAGCCATAATGGGTGCCAATGCTAGGGGGCATCGTGTCCCGGCTCGCCCGGGTCCAATTCACCGTGGGGTATGCGGCGCTGCTGCTTGCCATCAGCTGCGCCATCCTGGTGCTCGGCCCGGACGCACATGACGTCATCGTCGCCCGCGCCAGCACCAACCTGCACAACCTGGCCCACGGGCACCTCGGCACGCTGCTGGGCAGCGCGCTGGTCGTCGACGCCGGGCCGCTCTACTTCTGGCTGCCCTTCCTGACCTGCCTGCTGGCGCTGGCGGAGCTGCATTTGCGCACCATCCGGCTGGTGGTGGCGTTTCTCGTCGGCCACATCGGCGCGACGCTGCTGGTGGCCGCCGCCCTGGCCGGGGCGGTCGAATTCGGCTGGCTGCCCGTGTCGATCACCCGGGCGAGCGACGTCGGGATGAGCTACGGCGCGCTGGCGGTGCTCGGCGCGATGACGGCGGTGATCCCGTCGCGCTGGCGGGCCGCCTGGGTCGGCTGGTGGGTGGCGGCGGGCATCGCTTCGGCGATCGTCGGCGGCGACTTCACCGACGCCGGTCACACCGTCGCGGTGATCCTGGGCGTGCTCGTGTCGGCGCGGTTCCGGCAGCCGATCCACTGGACACCGGCGCGGTACCTGATGCTGGCGGCTTCCTCGGGCTTCGGTTTCCTGATGCTGGCCCACCACTGGGGGACCATGGCGGCGACCCCGGTGTTCGGTCTCCTCGGCGCCGTGGTCGCCTACGCGGGGGCGAAGTACGTCACCGGCCGGGGCCTGCCGGTCGCGCCGCTGGACGGCGACGACACGCTGCCCGGTCCGGCGCCGGCCGTCGCCGGCTGAGTCCCGCCGCGCAGTTGCCCAGCGCCCGCCGGGCGCCGCGGATCCGATCACTATGATCAGCAGTCGTCCCGTGCCGCGCGGAATGCACCATCGATGCGGGCAGCCCTAACAGCCTCGTCAGCAAGGAGAGTGTCGCCGCGTGGGTGAGCAACCCGTCGACCTGTCGCCCGAAGCGTTGACCGCGGCGGTCAACGCCGCGCGGCAGGCCTTCACCCGGGCCGACGACCTCGACGCGCTGGCGCGCGCCAAGACCGAGCACCTCGGCGACCGCTCACCGCTGGCGCTCGCGCGCCAGGCGCTGGGGGGCGTTGCCAAAGACCAACGCGCCGATGCCGGTAAGCGGGTCAACGCCGCGCGGGGCGAGGCCCAGCAGGGGTACGACGAACGCCTCGCGGCCCTGCGCGCCGAACGCGACGCCGCCGTGCTCGTCGCCGAGCGCATCGACGTCACGTTGCCTTCGACGCGGCAGCCGACCGGGGCGCGGCACCCGATCACGATCCTCGCCGAACACGTCGCCGACACCTTCATCGCCATGGGTTGGGAAGTGGCCGACGGCCCCGAGGTCGAAAGCGAACAGTTCAACTTCGACGCGCTCAACTTTCCCGCCGACCACCCCGCGCGCAGCGAGCAGGACACCTTCTACATCGCGCCCGAGGATTCTCGGCAGCTGCTGCGCACCCACACCTCGCCGGTGCAGGTGCGCACGCTGCTGGCCCGCGAGTTGCCCGTCTACATCGTCTCGATCGGCCGCACGTTCCGCACCGACGAGCTCGACGCCACCCACACCCCGGTCTTCCACCAGGTCGAGGGCCTGGCGGTGGATCGCGGCCTGTCCATGGCGCACCTGCGGGGCACGCTCGACGCGTTCGCGCGCGCCGAGTTCGGCCCCGAGGCGCGGACCCGCATCCGCCCGCACTTCTTTCCGTTCACCGAGCCCTCCGCCGAGGTCGACGTGTGGTTCGTCGGCAAGAAGGGCGGCCCGGGCTGGGTGGAGTGGGGCGGCTGCGGGATGGTGCATCCAAACGTGTTGCGGGCGGCCGGAATCGACCCCGAGGAATACTCCGGCTTCGCGTTCGGCATGGGCCTGGAACGAACGCTGCAGTTCCGCAACGGGATTCCGGACATGCGCGACATGGTCGAGGGCGACGTCCGGTTCTCGCTGCCGTTCGGGGTGGGTGCCTGATGCGCGTTCCGTACAGCTGGCTGCGCGAGGTCGTGAACGCCGGCGCGCCGGACTGGGACGTGGCCCCCGCCGAGCTGGAGCAGGCGCTGGTGGACATCGGCCACGAGGTCGAAGAGGTTCTCACCCTCGGCCCGGTCGAGGGCCCGCTGACGGTGGGCCGCGTCACCGACATTGAGGAACTCACCGGTTTCAAGAAGCCGATCCGGTTCTGCCACGTCGACGTCGGCGAGGATAAAGACCGCGAGATCGTCTGCGGCGCAACCAACTTCGTGGCCGGTGACCTCGTGGTGGCGGCGCTGCCGGGCACCACGCTGCCCGGCGGATTCGCCATCGCCGCGCGTAAGACCTACGGCCGCACCTCGGAGGGAATGATCTGCTCGGCGGCCGAACTCGGTTTGGGCGCCGACCATTCCGGGATTCTGGTGCTGCCGCCGGGCACCGCCGAACCCGGCGCCGACGGCCACGCCGTGCTGGGCCTCGACGACGTGATCTTCCACCTGGCCATCACCCCCGACCGCGGTTACGGCATGTCGCTGCGGGGCCTGGCGCGCGAGATCGCCTGCGCCTACGACCTGGACTTCGTCGACCCCGCGGACGTCAAGCCGTTGCCGGCCAACGGGGAGGCCTGGCCGCTGACGGTGCAGCCCGACACCGGCGTGCGGCGGTTCGCGCTGCGCCCGGTCACCGGCATCGAGCCGGCGGCCGTGTCACCGTGGTGGCTGCAGCGCCGCCTGCTGCTCTCGGGCATCCGCCCCACCTCGCCGGCCGTCGACGTCACGAACTACGTGATGCTCGAGCTGGGCCACCCCCTGCACGCCCACGACCGTAACCGCATCACCGGCGGCTTCGGCGTGCGCTTCGCCCGTCCCGGCGAGACCGTCGTCACCCTCGACGACATCGAACGCAAACTGGAACCGGCCGACGTCCTGATCGTCGACGACACGGCGACCACGGCGATCGGCGGCGTGATGGGCGCGGAGAGCACCGAGGTGCGCGCCGATTCCACCGACGTGCTGCTCGAGGCCGCGGTCTGGGATCCCGCCGCGGTGTCGCGCACCCAGCGCAGATTGCACCTGCCCAGTGAGGCCGCCCGCCGCTACGAGCGGGGCGTGGATCCGGCCATTTCCGTTGCCGCGCTGGACCGCTGCGCCACGCTGCTCGCCGAGATCGCCGGCGGCGCGGTGTCCGACACGCTGACCGATTGGCGGGGTAACCCGCCCCGCGACGAGTGGGCCGGGTCGCCGATCGACATCGCCGCCGACCTGCCCGGCCGCATCGCCGGCGTGGCCTACGCCCCGGGCACGGCCGCCAAGCGGCTGTCCCAAATCGGTGCCGCCGTCGCCGAACGCGGCGACACACTGACCGTCACCCCACCCAGCTGGCGACCCGACCTGCTGCAGCCCGCCGACCTCGTCGAGGAGGTGCTGCGGCTCGAGGGCCTGGAGGTCATCCCGTCGGTGCTGCCGTCCGCGCCGGCCGGCCGCGGGCTGTCCGCCGTGCAACAGCGCCGCCGCGCCATCGGCAGGTCGCTGGCCCAGTCCGGGTACGTCGAGATCCTGCCGACGCCTTTTCTGCCCGCCGGGGTGTTCGACCTGTGGGGGCTGCCGCCCGACGACCCGCGGCGCGTCACGACCGACGTGCTCAACCCGCTGGAGGCCGACCGCCCGCACCTGGCCACCACCCTGCTACCGGCGCTGCTGGAAGCCTTGGTGCGCAACGTATGCCGCGGTCTGGTCGACGTTTCGCTCTATGCCCTTGCGCAGGTGGTGCAGCCGACAGCAGAGACCCGCGGCGTGACGCCGATCCCCGTCGACCGCCGGCCCACCGACGCCGAGATCGCCGCGCTCGACGCGTCGTTGCCGCGCCAACCCCAGCACGTCGCCGCGGTGCTGACCGGCCTGCGGGAAGCGCGCGGCCCCTGGGGGCCGGGCCGGCGCGCCGAGGCCGCCGACGCGTTCGAGGCGGTGCGCATCATCGCCCGCGCCGCCGGCATCGACGTGCGGTTGCGGGCGGCGCAGCAGCTGCCGTGGCACCCGGGCCGCTGCGCCGAGGTGCTCGTGGGCGACACGACGGTCGGGTACGCGGGCCAGCTGCACCCGGCCGTGACCGAGCGCTCCGGGCTGCCCAAGGGCACCTGCGCCCTCGAACTCGATCTCGACGCCGTGCCCCTCGTCGCGGCGCTGCCCGCGCCCCGGGTGTCTCCGTTCCCGGCCGTCTTCCAGGACGTCAGCCTGGTGGTGCCGGCGGACGTACCGGCTCAGGCGGTGGCCGACGCCGTGCGCGAAGGCGCGGGCGAGCTGCTGGAAGACCTGCAGCTGTTCGACGTTTTCACCGGCCCGCAGATCGGGGAGGACCGCAAGTCGCTGACCTTCGCGCTGCGGTTCCGGGCGCCGGACCGCACGCTGACCGAGGACGACGCCACCGCGGCCCGCGAGGCCGCCGTGCGCCGGGCCGCCGAGTCGGTCGGCGCCGAGCTCCGCGCCTGATGGAATGGATTTGCAAACTACTGCATAACCATGCAAAATCGTCGAAATGGCCGACGTGATCAAGGTGGCAGTTGCCGGTGCCAGCGGCTATGCGGGCGGTGAAATCCTCCGCCTGCTGCTCGGGCACCCGGCCTACGCCCAGGGGCGCCTGTCGATCGGCGCGCTGACCGCCGCTGCCAGCGCCGGCAGCACGCTCGCCGAGCACCATCCGCACCTGACGCCGCTGGCCCAGCGCGTCGTCGAGCCGACCGAGCCCGCCGTGCTCGCGGGCCACGACGTGGTGTTCCTGGGCTTGCCGCACGGCCATTCGGCCGCGCTGGCCTCTCAGCTCGGCCCCGACACCGTGATCATCGACTGCGGCGCGGACTTCCGGCTCACCGACGCCGCCGCGTGGGAGCGGTTCTACGGCACCCCGCACGCCGGCAGCTGGCCCTACGGGCTGCCGGAGCTCCCGGGCGCGCGCGAGCGGCTGCGCGGCGCGCGCCGCATCGCGGTTCCCGGCTGCTACCCGACCGCGGCGCTGCTGGCGTTGCTGCCCGCGCTGGCCGAGGACCTCGTCGAGCCCGCCGTCACGGTCGTCGCCGTCAGCGGCACCTCCGGGGCCGGGCGGGCGGCCAAGACCGACCTGCTGGGCGCCGAGGTCATCGGGTCGGCGCGCGCCTACAACATCGCCGGGGCGCACCGGCACACCCCGGAGATCGCCCAGGGGCTGGGGGCCGTCACCGGCCGCGACGTGACGGTGTCATTCACCCCGGTGCTGATCCCGACGTCGCGCGGGATCCTGGCCACGTGCACCGCCCGCACCCGTGCGTCGTTGCCGCAGCTGCGGGAGGCCTACGAAAAGGCTTACGACGCAGAGCCTTTCATCTACCTGATGCCCGACGGTCAGCTGCCCCGCACGGGTGCGGTGATCGGCAGCAACGCGGCGCACATCGCCGTCGCGGTGGACGAGGCGGCCCAGACATTCGTGGCGATCGCCGCGATCGACAACCTGGTCAAGGGCACGGCCGGGGCCGCCGTGCAGTCGATGAACCTGGCGCTGGGTTGGCCGGAGGCGGAAGGCCTTTCGGTGATCGGGGTGGCGCCGTGACGCGCACCGAGACGCCGCGGTTGCTGCGCGAGCAGGGCGTCACCGCGCCGGCCGGATTCCGGGCGGCGGGCATCGCCGCCGGCATCAAGGTCTCGGGCAAGCGCGACCTGGCCCTGGTCTTCAACGAGGGCCCCGATTACGCGGCCGCCGGGGTGTTCACCCGCAACAGGGTCAAGGCCGCGCCGGTGCTGTGGAGCCAGCAGGTGCTGAGCACGGGCGCGCTGCGCGCGGTGATCCTCAACTCCGGCGGCGCCAACGCCTGCACCGGGCCGGGCGGGTTCCAGGACACCCACGCCACGGCCGAGGCGGTCGCGGCCGCGCTGTCGGACTGGGGCACCGAGACCGGGGCCATCGAGGTCGCGGTGTGCTCCACCGGGCTGATCGGCGACCGGCTGCCGATGGACAAGGTGCTGTCCGGCGTGCGCGCGATCGTGCAGGACATGGCCGGCGGCCTGTCCGGAGGCGACGATGCGGCCCAGGCCATCATGACCACCGACACCGTGCCCAAACAGGTTGCGCTGCACCACCCGGACAGCTGGACGATCGGCGGGATGGCCAAGGGCGCGGGCATGCTCGCGCCGTCGCTGGCGACCATGCTCTGCGTGCTGACCACCGACGCGGCCGTCGACGCCGCGGCGCTGGACTCCGCGCTGCGCCACGCCACCGCGCGCACCTTCGACCGGCTCGACATCGACGGCGCGTGCTCGACCAACGACACGGTGCTGCTGCTGGCCTCCGGGGCCAGCGGGATCGCGCCGGACCAGCGCGATCTGGACGACGCCGTGCTGCGTGTCTGCGACGACCTGTGCGCGCAGCTGCAGGCCGACGCCGAGGGCGTCACCAAGCGCGTCAACGTCACCGTCACCGGCGCCGCCTCGGAGGACGACGCCCTGGTCGCCGCGCGGACCATCGCCCGCGACAGCCTGGTCAAGACGGCGGTGTTCGGTTCGGACCCCAACTGGGGACGGGTGCTCGCCGCCGTCGGCATCGCGCCCATCGCCCTGGATCCCGATCGGATCACGGTGTCGTTCAACGGCTCCACGGTCTTCGCCGACGGGGTGGGGGCGCCGGGGGCGCGCGAGGTGGATCTCTCGGAAGCCGACATCGACATCGCCGTCGATCTGCGGCTCGGCGACGGACGGGCCACCATCCGGACCACCGACCTGTCCCACGGTTACGTCGAAGAGAATTCGGCCTACAGCTCATGACCCGCGCCAGCGACTTATCCACCGCGGTCAAGGCGCAGGTGCTCGCCGAGGCGCTGCCCTGGCTCAAGCAGTTGCACGGCAAGGTCGTCGTCATCAAGTACGGCGGCAACGCCATGACCGACGACACGCTGCGGCACGCGTTCGCCGCCGACATGGCGTTCCTGCGCAACTGCGGCGTGCACCCCGTCGTCGTGCACGGCGGCGGCCCGCAGATCAGCGCGATGCTGCGCCGGCTCGGCATCCAGGGTGACTTCAAGGGCGGATTCCGGGTCACCACACCGGAAGTGCTCGACGTGGCGCGGATGGTGTTGTTCGGCCAGGTCGGCCGCGAGCTGGTCAACTTGATCAACGCGCACGGACCGTACGCGGTCGGCATCACCGGCGAGGACGCCCAGCTGTTCACCGCCGTGCGGCGCAGCGTCACCGTCGACGGCGTGGCCACCGACATCGGCCTGGTGGGAGACGTCGAGCGGGTCAATACCGCCGCGGTGCTGGATCTTATTGCCGCACGGCGCATTCCGGTGGTGTCGACGCTGGCGCCGGACGCCGAAGGTGTGGTGCACAACATCAACGCCGACACCGCCGCGGCGGCGCTGGCCGACGCGCTGCACGCCGAGAAGCTGTTGATGCTCACCGACGTCGAAGGCCTGTACACGAGTTGGCCCGACCGCGATTCGCTGGTCAGCGAAATCGACACGGCCACACTGTCGCAACTGCTACCCACGCTGGAGGCGGGCATGATTCCCAAGGTCGAGGCGTGTCTGCGGGCCGTGACCGCGGGCGTGCCGAGTGCGCACGTCATCGACGGCCGGGTCGAACATTGTGTGCTGGTGGAGCTTTTCACCGACGCGGGCACGGGCACCAAGGTGGTATCCGCCGGCGACGATGCAGAGCGCAGCGATGAGGAGGAGCGGCGCAGGTGGAAGGCATGAGTAATACCGACGCCCTGAAGCGGCGCTGGGAAGCCGTGATGATGAACAACTACGGCACCCCCGCGATGGCCCTGGCCAGTGGCGACGGGGCCGTGGTCACCGACGTCGACGGCAAGAGCTACCTCGACCTGCTGGGCGGCATCGCGGTCAACATCCTGGGCCACCGCCACCCCGCGATCATCGAGGCCGTCACCCGGCAGATGGCGACGCTGGGCCACACGTCCAACCTGTACGCCACCGAACCCGGCATCGCGCTGGCCGAGGAACTGGTGGCCCTGCTGGGCGTGCCCGAGGAAACGCCGGCGCGGGTGTTCTTCTGCAACTCCGGCACCGAGGCCAACGAGGTCGCGTTCAAAATGTCCCGGCTCACGGGCCGCACGAAACTGGTTGCCGCGCACGAGGCTTTCCACGGCCGGACGATGGGATCGCTGGCGCTGACCGGCCAGCCGAGCAAGCGGGCGCCGTTCGCCCCGTTGCCCGGCGACGTCACCTACGTGCCGTACGGCGACGCCGCGGCGCTGGCCGCGGCGGTCGACGACGACACCGCGGCGGTGTTTCTGGAGCCGATCATGGGGGAGAGCGGCGTCGTCGTCCCGCCCGAGGGATACCTGGCCGCCGCACGCGATGTCACCGCGCGGCACGGCGCCCTGCTGGTGCTCGACGAGGTGCAGACCGGGATGGGCCGCACCGGAACGTTTTTCGCCCACCAGCATGACGGCATCACCCCCGACGTGGTCACGCTGGCCAAGGGGCTCGGCGGCGGCCTGCCCATCGGGGCGTGCCTGGCCGTCGGGCGCTCCGCCGAGCTGATGACACCTGGCCTGCACGGCAGCACCTTCGGCGGCAATCCGGTCTGCACCGCGGCGGCGCTGGCGGTGCTGCGGGTGCTGGCGTCCGACAACCTGGTCCGCCACGCCGAGGTGCTGGGCAAGTCGTTGCGGCACGGCATCGAGGGGCTCGGCCACCCGCTCGTCGACCACGTGCGCGGGCGCGGACTGCTGTGCGGGGTGGTGCTCACCGCGGCGCGGGCCAAGGACGCCGAGGCGGCCGCGCGCGAGGCCGGGTTCCTGGTGAACGCCGCCGCGCCCGACGTCATCCGGCTGGCGCCGCCGCTGATCATCACCGAAGACCAGCTCGACGGGTTCATTTCCGCGCTGCCGGGCATTCTCGAGGGGGCCGCACGTGGTTAGGCATTTCCTGCGCGACGACGACCTGTCGCCCGCCGAGCAGTCCGAAGTGCTGCAGCTGGCCGCCGAGCTGAAGAAGGACCCGTTCAGCGCCCGCCCGCTGGAGGGGCCGCGCGGGGTCGCGGTCCTGTTCGACAAGAACTCCACCCGCACCCGGTTCTCGTTCGAGGTGGGCATCGCCCAGCTCGGCGGGCACGCCGTCGTCGTCGACGCCCGCAGCACCCAGCTGGGCCGCGACGAGACCCTGGAGGACACCGCGCGGGTGCTGTCCCGCTACGTCGAGGCCATCGTCTGGCGCACGTTCGCCCACGAGCGACTCGAGGCGATGGCCGGGGCCGCGACGGTGCCGGTGGTCAACGCGCTGTCCGACGAGTTCCACCCCTGCCAGGTGCTCGCCGACCTGCAGACCATCGCCGAACGCAAGGGAGCGCTGCGTGGCCTGCGGATGACCTACTTCGGCGACGGCGCCAACAACATGGCGCACTCGTTGATGCTCGGCGGGGTCACCGCCGGCATCCACGTCACGATCGCCGCCCCGGACGGCTTCGCCCCCGATCCGGCGTTCGTGGCCGCGGCCCGCCGGCGCGCCGAGGACACCGGCGCCTCGGTCACCGTCACCGCCGACGCCGGGGCGGCCGCGCGCGGCGCCGACGTCCTGGTCACCGACACGTGGACGTCGATGGGACAGGAGGGCGACGGCCTGGACCGGGTCAAACCGTTCCGGCCGTATCAGATCAACGCCGATCTGCTGTCGCTGGCCGACCCGGAAGCCATTGTGCTGCACTGCCTTCCGGCTCATCGCGGCGACGAGATCACCGACGAGGTGATGGACGGCCCGGCCAGCGTGGTCTTCGACGAGGCCGAGAACCGGTTGCATGCCCAAAAGGCGCTGCTGACATGGCTTTTGGAGCGGCGGTCATGACCCGCTCGAAAGCCACGCCCGAAACTACCCGGGCCGGGCGCCAGGACCGGATCGTGGCGATCCTGTCGTCGGCGTCGATCAGCAGCCAAAGCGAACTGGCGGCCCGGCTGGCCGGCGAGGGCATCGAGGTCACCCAGGCCACCCTGTCGCGCGACCTGGAGGAGCTGGGCGCGGTGAAGCTGCGCGGCGCCGACGGCGGGGTCGGCGTCTACATCGTTCCCGAGGACGGCAGCCCGGTGCGCGGCGTGTCGGGCGGCACCGCCCGGCTGTCCCGGTTGCTCGGCGAGCTGTTGGTGTCGGCCGACTCCAGCGCGAACCTCGCGGTGCTGCGCACCCCGCCCGGCGGTGCCAACTATTTGGCCAGCGCGATCGATCGCGCGGCGCTACCGTACGTCGTCGGCACCATCGCCGGCGATGACACCGTCTTCGTGGCCGCCCGAGAGCCGATGACCGGCGCCGAACTGGCCACCACATTGGAAAAACTCACGTAAGCGATTTCAACCTAAGGAGATTGGTTCATGTCAGAACGCGTCATCCTGGCGTATTCCGGCGGTCTGGACACCTCGGTGGCCATCAGCTGGATCGGCAAGGAGACCGGCCGTGAGGTCGTAGCGGTGGCGATCGACCTCGGCCAGGGCGGCGAAGACATGGAGGTCATCCGCCAGCGGGCCCTGGACTGCGGGGCGGTGGAGGCCGTCGTCGTCGACGCCCGCGACGAATTCGCCGAGGGTTACTGCCTTCCCACCATCCTGTCCAACGCCCTCTATATGGATCGCTACCCGCTGGTGTCGGCGATCAGCCGGCCGTTGATCGTCAAGCACCTGGTGGCGGCGGCCCGCGAGCACGGCGGCAGCATCGTCGCGCACGGCTGCACCGGCAAGGGCAACGACCAGGTCCGGTTCGAGGTCGGATTCGGTTCGCTGGCACCCGATCTCGAGGTGCTGGCGCCGGTCCGCGACTACGCCTGGACGCGCGAGAAGGCGATCGCGTTCGCCGAGGAGAACGCCATCCCGATCAACGTCACCAAGCGCTCGCCGTTCTCGATCGACCAGAACGTGTGGGGCCGCGCGGTGGAAACCGGCTTCCTGGAACACCTTTGGAACGCGCCCACCAAGGACGTCTACGCCTACACCGAAGACCCCACGCTGAACTGGAGCACCCCAGACGAGGTGATCGTCGGGTTCGAGCGCGGCGTGCCGGTGACGATCGACGGCAAGCGGGTGTCGGTGCTGGGCGCCATCGAGGAGCTCAACACCCGCGCCGGCGCGCAGGGCGTCGGCCGCCTCGACGTCGTCGAGGACCGGCTGGTGGGCATCAAGAGCCGCGAGATCTACGAGGCGCCCGGCGCCATGGTGCTCATCACCGCGCACACCGAACTCGAACACGTCACGCTCGAGCGCGAGCTGGGCCGGTTCAAGCGGCACACCGATCAGCGTTGGGCCGAGCTGGTGTACGACGGGCTGTGGTACTCCCCGCTCAAGGAGGCACTGGAGAGCTTCGTCGCCAAGACCCAGGAGCACGTGACGGGCGAGGTGCGAATGGTGTTGCACGGCGGCCACATCGCGGTCAACGGGCGGCGCAGCGCCGAATCGCTGTACGACTTCAACCTGGCCACCTACGACGAGGGCGACAGCTTCGACCAGTCGGCCGCAAAGGGTTTCGTCTACGTGCACGGCCTGTCGTCGAAGATCGCGTCCCGCCGGGACCAGACGGTGACGGGCCCGGCCGAAGCGTGAGCACGCGCGAGGGATCGCTGTGGGGCGGGCGGTTCGCCGACGGCCCGTCGGACGCGCTGGCCGCGCTGAGCAAGTCCACCCATTTCGACTGGGTGCTGGCCCCTTACGACATCGTCGCCTCGCGGGCCCACGCCGTGATCCTGTTCCGGGCCGGGCTGCTGACCGAAGAGCAGCGCGACGGGCTGCTGGCCGGCCTGGACCAGCTCGCCTCCGACGTCGCCGACGGCAGCTTTTCGCCGCTGGTCACCGACGAGGACGTGCACGCGGCGCTGGAACGCGGGCTGATCGACCGCGTCGGGCCCGAGCTGGGCGGGCGGCTGCGGGCCGGCCGGTCGCGCAACGACCAGGTGGCCACCCTGTTCCGGATGTGGCTGCGCGACGCGGTGCGCCGGGTCGCCGCCGGGGCGCTGGACGTCGTCGGCGCGCTGGCCGCCCAGGCCGCCGCGCACCCCGACGCCATCATGCCCGGCAAAACCCACCTGCAGTCCGCCCAGCCGGTGCTGCTGGCCCACCACCTGCTCGCGCACGCCCACCCGCTGCTGCGCGACGTCGACCGCCTCGTCGACTTCGACAAGCGGGCCGCGATCTCCCCGTACGGCTCCGGGGCGCTGGCCGGGTCGTCGCTGGGCCTGGACCCCGGCGCGATCGCCGCTGAGCTCGGCTTCGCGGCCCCCGCCGACAACTCCATCGACGCCACCGCGTCCCGAGATTTCGCCGCGGAGGCGGCGTTCGTTCTCGCCATGATCGGCGTCGACCTGTCCCGGCTGGCCGAGGACGTCATCCTGTGGAGCTCGACCGAATTCGGCTACGTCACCCTGCACGACTCGTGGTCCACCGGCAGCTCGATCATGCCGCAGAAGAAGAACCCGGACATCGCCGAGCTGGCCCGCGGCAAGTCGGGTCGGCTGATCGGAAACCTGGCCGGCCTGCTGGCCACGCTGAAGGCCCAGCCGCTCGCCTACAACCGTGACCTGCAGGAAGACAAGGAACCGGTGTTCGATTCGGTGGCCCAGCTGGAGCTGGTGCTGCCCGCGATGGCGGGGCTGGTGGGAAGCCTGACGTTCGACGTCGACCGGATGGCCGCCCTCGCGCCGGCCGGCTACACGCTGGCGACCGACATCGCCGAATGGCTGGTGCGCCAGGGGGTGCCGTTCCGCTCCGCGCACGAGGCCGCCGGCGCGGCCGTGCGCGCCGCCGAGCAGCGCGGCGTCGGGCTCGACGAGCTGACCGACGACGAGCTGGCCGCCATCAGCGGCGACCTGACACCGCAGGTTCGCGAGGTCTTGACGATCGAGGGCTCGGTGGCGTCGCGCGACGCGTGGGGCGGCACCGCGCCGGTCCGGGTCGCCGAGCAGATCGAAAACGTCCTGGCCAGCGCCGGAACGCTCAAAGAGCGGCTCGAGGACCGGGCGCGCGGGAGCCGTTGAGATGACGTCGGTTTCCGTGCCCCGCGCTGTCGCGCCGACTAGACTGCGGGCTCAAAGCGATCCGGATGAACGTTTCGGGCCGGATCCCCGTGACCAAGGGGTGGGAAACCAATGAGCGTCGTTGCCGGCGTCTTCGGTGCGCTACCGCCGCACCGTTATTCGCAGCGCGACCTCACCGACTTCTTCGTCAGCATCCCCGAGTTCGCGGACTACGAAGACATCGTCCGGCAGCTGCACGCCAGCGCCAAAGTCGACAGCCGCCACCTGGTGCTGCCGCTCGAGCAATACCCCACGCTGACCGACTTCGGCATGGCCAACCGGATCTTCACCGAGCACGCCGTGAACCTCGGCTGCGAGGCGCTGTCCGGCGCGCTCGACGAGGCGGGACTGCGGGCGCAGGACGTCGACGTGCTGATCACGACGACCGTCACCGGCCTGACGGTGCCGTCGGTGGACGCCCGGATCGCCGCGCGGCTCGGCCTGCGCGACGACGTGCGCCGCGTGCCGCTGTTCGGCCTCGGCTGCGTGGCCGGCGCGGCCGGTGTCGCCCGAGCGAACGACTACCTGCGTGGTGCGCCCGACGCCGTCGCCGCCCTGGTCTCGGTCGAGCTGTGCTCGCTGACCTACCCCGGATACAAGCCGTCGCTGGCGGGGATGGTCGGCAGCGCCCTGTTCGCCGACGGCGCCGCGGCGGTGGTGGCCGTGGGCGACCGGCGCGCCGAACAGCTCGCTGCCGCCGGGCCCAGCGTGCTGGATTCGCGCAGCCACTTGTATCCCGATTCGCTGCGCACCATGGGCTTCGACGTGCGTTCGGGCGGATTCGAGCTCGTGCTGTCGAAGGACGTCGCGGCGGTCGTGGAGCAATACATCGAGGACGACGTCACCCAGTTTCTCGGCGCCCATGGCCTGACGCCGACCGACATCGGCGCGTTCGTCAGCCACCCCGGCGGACCCAAGGTCATCGAGGCGATCAACGCGGCGCTCAGCCTGCCGCCGGAGGCCCTCGAACTCACCTGGCGTTCGCTCGGCGAGATCGGCAATCTTTCGTCGGCGTCGGTGTTGCACGTGCTGCGCGACACCCTCGCCAAGCCGCCGCCGAGCGGAAGTCCCGGCCTGATGCTCGCGATGGGGCCGGGATTCTGTTCCGAATTGGTGTTGTTGCGTTGGCACTGATGGTCGCTCGTGTACCTCCGTTCCTGCCCTGAGGCGCCCTCTTGGGGCGGCG
This sequence comes from Mycobacterium sp. 3-98, assembly GCF_035918355.1. NCBI lineage: Bacteria > Bacillati > Actinomycetota > Actinomycetes > Mycobacteriales > Mycobacteriaceae > Mycobacterium > Mycobacterium sp. 3-98. The sequence continues at coordinate 2,767,774 of NZ_CP142360.1, forward strand.
GGGAGGTTGTGACGGTGGGTCGACCGACGGCCCTTTGGAGGAGCCGGCGCTGTGAGTGACACGAAAGGCCGCGTTCGATGAACGGCAACACCGAAGAGCTCGTCCGGGCCCTTCGCCAATCGCTGAAGGAAAACGAGCGGCTCAAGCGCGAGAACCGCCAATACCTCGCCGCCACCACCGAACCGGTGGCGGTGGTGGGCATGGGATGCCGCTATCCCGGTGGGGTGGACTCGCCCGAGGCGTTGTGGGAGATGGTGGTTGAGGGCCGCGACGTCGTCTCGGAGTTCCCGTCGGACCGCGGCTGGAGCCTGGCCGGGCTCTTCGATGCGGATCCGGACGCGGTCGGAAAGTCCTACGCGCGCTGCGGCGGGTTCCTCTCGGACGTCGGGGATTTCGACGCCGCCTTCTTCGGGATCGCGCCGAGCGAGGCGCTGGCGATGGACCCGCAGCAACGCCTGTTGCTCGAGGTGTCGTGGGAGGCGTTGGAGCGGGCCGGAATCGATCCCGTCACCCTGCGCGGTTCGTCGACCGGCGTGTTCGCCGGGATCTTTCACGGCTCCTACGGGGGACAGGGCCGGGTGCCGGGACACTTGGAGCGATACGGCCTGCGCGGCTCGACGCTGAGTGTGGCATCGGGGCGGGTGGCGTACTCGTTGGGGCTCGAGGGCCCGGCGGTCTCCGTCGACACGGCGTGTTCGTCGTCGCTGGTGGCCCTCCATTTGGCGGCGCAGTCGTTGCGTTCCGGTGAATGCGATCTGGCGCTGGCCGGCGGCGTGACGGTGATGGCCACGCCGGCGATGTTCATCGAATTCAGTCGCCAGCGGGCGCTGGCCGCCGACGGCCGCTGCAAGGCCTACGCGGGCGCGGCCGACGGCACCGGGTTTTCCGAGGGCGTCGGCGTGCTCGTGCTGGAGCGGCTGGCCGACGCGCGCCGGCTCGGGCATCCGGTGCTGGCCGTGATACGCGGGTCCGCGGTGAACCAGGACGGCGCGTCCAACGGGCTGGCGACGCCCAACGGGCCCTCGCAGCAACGGGTGATCCGGGCGGCGCTGGCCAACGCGCGGCTGGGCACCGCGGATGTGGACCTGGTGGAGGGCCATGGGACCGGCACCACGCTCGGGGATCCGATTGAGGCGCAAGCGCTTCTGGCCACCTACGGGCAGGACCGGCCCGCGGACCGGCCGCTGTGGCTGGGGTCGATCAAATCCAACATGGGTCACACGTCGGCCGCGGCCGGCGCCGGCGGAGTGATCAAGATGGTGCAGGCGATCCGCCACGGCGTGATGCCCAAGACGCTGCACGTGGATGAGCCGACGCCGCACGTGGATTGGTCGGCCGGCGCGGTGTCGCTGCTGACCGAATCGCGCCCCTGGTCCACGCCCGACCGGCCGCGCCGCGCGGGCGTCTCGTCGTTCGGCATCAGCGGCACCAACGCGCACGTCATCGTCGAGCAGTATGCGCCGGAGCCCGAAAGCGACTCGCCCCCAGGCGATGACGTGGTGGTGCCGTGGGTCCTCTCGGCCCGGTCGGCCGAGGCGCTTGCGAACCAGGCGGCGCGGCTGCTGGCGCACGTGAAGGCCCACCCCGCGCTGCGGGTGGTCGACGTGGGCTGGTCCCTGGTCGCGACGCGGTCGCGCTTCGAGCACCGCGCGGTGGTCGTGGGCGCCACCGGCGCGCAGCTGCTGCGGGGGCTGGCCGAGTTGGCGGCCGGCGAGCAGGGGGCAGGCGTCGCGGTGGGCCGGGCGCAGTCGCCCGGCAAGACGGTGTTCGTGTTCCCCGGCCAGGGCTCGCAATGGGCCGGCATGGGCGCCCAATTGCTGGACGGCTCAACGGTGTTCGCCGAGCAGCTGCACCGGTGCGCGGGGGCGCTCGCCGATCACGTCGACTGGTCGCTGATCGACGTCATCCGCGGCGCGCCGGGCGCGCCCGGACTGGACCGGGTGGACGTGGTGCAGCCGGCGCTGTGGGCGGTCATGGTGTCGCTCGCGGAGTTGTGGCGTTCGGTGGGCGTGGTGCCCGATGCGGTGATCGGTCATTCCCAGGGCGAAATCGCTGCGGCCTGCGTGGCGGGGGCGCTGTCGCTGGAAGACGCCGCCCGGGTGGTGGCGCTGCGCAGCAGGCTGCTGGTGGGGCTGTCGGGCCGGGGCGGCATGGTCTCGCTGGCCTGCGCCCTGCCGCGCGCCGAGCAGCTCATCCCGCCGTGGGGTGAGCGATTGAATATCGCCACGGTCAACGGTGTTTCGGCGGTGGTGGTCTCCGGCGAGGTGGACGCGCTGACCGAATTGATGCGGCGGTGCGAAGCCGACAACATCCGCGCCCGCCGCATCGATGTCGACTACGCCTCGCATTCCGCCGCGGTGGACGCGATCCGCGAGCCCCTCGCCGCGGCGCTGGACGGCATTGCACCGCGGTCGTCCTCGGTCGCGTTCTTCTCCACCGTGACCGGTGAGCTCATGGACACCGCGGGACTGGACGCCGACTACTGGTTCCGCAGCATCCGGCAGACGGTGCAGTTCGAGCGGGCGGTCCGCGGCGCCTGCGACGCGGGCTATCGGGCGTTCATCGAATCCAGCCCGCACCCCGTGCTGATGGCCGCCATCGAAGAGACCATGCCCGACGACGAACAGGGCTGCGTCATCCCGTCGTTGGGCCGTGACGACGGCGGCCCGGACCGCTTCTGGCTCTCGGCCGGGCAGGCGTTCGTAGCGGGCGTGGGTGTGGACTGGCGCGCCGCGTTCGACGGCCTGGGCGGCCGGCGTGTCGACCTGCCCACGTACGGGTTTGTGCGGCAACACTTTTGGCTTCCGGGCGGATCGACGGGCTCGTCTGACGCCGCCACCCTGGGGGTTAGCGGTGCCGAGCACGGGCTGCTCGGCGCGGTGGTGCCCCGGCCCGACTCCGGCGGTGTGGCGCTCACGGGCCGGGTGTCGACGGCCGCCCACCCCTGGTTGGCCGATCACGCGGTGGGCCAGACCGTCTTGTTCCCCGGCGCGGGATTCGTCGAGCTGGCCATCCGCGCGGGTGACGAGGTCGGCTGCGGCGTGCTCGACGAGCTGACGCTGTCGGCGCCCTTGGTGCTGCCCGCCGGCGACGGAGTGCAGGTGCAACTCGTGGTCGGGGCGGCCGACGAGTCGGGTCGGCGTCGGCTGTCGGTGTATTCGGATGCCGCGCAGCCGGGTTCGGAGTGGGTGTTGCACGCCGAGGGACTGTTGCGGCCGGGGGCGGTGACGCCGGCCGCGGACCTCTCGGTGTGGCCGCCCATCGGGGCGACCGCGGTCGAGGTCTCGGGCGCCTACGCCGCGCTCGCCCGGCGCGGCTACGAATACGGCCGCGCATTCCAGGGATTGCGGGCGATGTGGCGGCGCGGGGACGAGCTCTTCGCCGAGGTCGCCGTGCCCGACGCCGCCGCGGCCGACGGCGGCTTCGGAATCCATCCCGTGCTGTTGGACGCCGCGCTGCACGCGATCGGGGCCGCCGGCGAGCAGGACATGACCGTGTTGCCGTTCTCCTGGCAGGGCGTGTCGTTGCACGCGTCGGGCGCGGCGCGGGCGCGGGTACGGATCGCGCCCGCCGGCGCCGGGGCGGTCTCGGTGGAATTGGCGGACGGAGCGGGGCTGCCGGTGCTGTCGGTGGGCGCGTTGGCCATGCGCCCGGTCTCCGCCGAGCAATTGGCCACCGCGGCGGTTCCCGCGCGGCGCCCGCTCGCCCAGGGAGTGCTCGACGTGACCTGGTCACCGATCACGCTGGGCGGCGAGGACGACGGCGCAAACGCCACGGTGTGGGAGTTGGCCGATCACGGCGGCGACGTGGTGAAGTCGGTGCACGCGGCGGCCGCCGAGGCCTTGGAGGTGCTGCAATCGTGGTTGCGCGCCGACGGCGACGGGGTGCTGGCCGTGCGGACCCGCGGCGCGGTCGCGCTTGCCGGCGAAGACGTTTCGGACCTTTCCGGCGCCGCGGTGTGGGGCCTGGTGCGCTCGGCGCAGGCCGAGCACCCCGGCCGCATGGTGCTGATCGACTCCGACGGGTCGCTGGATGCCCACGCGGTAATCGGTTGCGGTGAGCCGCAAGTGGTGGTCCGCCGGGGCGTCGCCTATGCGGCCCGGCTGCGGCCGGTGCGGGCGGACTCCGCGATCGGCCTGCCGGCCGGTGGCTGGCGGTTGGACGCCGGCGGCGAGGGCACCCTGGAGGACCTCGTCGTAAGCCCTTGCCCGCGAACCGAATTGACCGCGGGGCAGGTGCGGGTGGCGGTGGCCGCGGTCGGGGTCAACTTCCGCGATGTGCTGGTGGCGCTGGGGATGTATCCCGGCGGCGGACAGCTGGGGGCCGAGGGCGCCGGTGTGGTCGTCGAGGTCGCCCCCGACGTGACCGGGTTGGCCGTCGGTGATCCGGTCATGGGGTTGTTGGGGGTCGTCGGCTCCGAGGCGGTGGTCGACCAGCGATTGGTGACACCGGTGCCCGACGGGCTGTCGCTGGTCGCGGCCGCCGGCGTGCCGGTGGTATTCCTCACCGCGCTGTACGGGTTGTCGGTGCTGGCGGGGCTGCGCTGCGGGGAGCGCGTGTTGGTGCACACCGCCACCGGGGGAGTGGGCATGGCCGCGGTGCAACTGGCGCGGCACTGGGGTGCGGAGGTGTTCGTCACCGCAAGCCGCGGCAAGTGGGATACCTTGCGCGCGATGGGATTCGACGACGACCACATCGGGGATTCCCGCACGCTCGAGTTCGAGGAGAAGTTCCGCGCGGTGGCGGGTGACCGCGGCTTCGATGTCGTGCTCAATTCCCTGGCCGGCGATTTCACCGACGCCTCGCTGCGGCTGTTGGCGCCCGGTGGGCGATTCATCGAGATGGGCAAGACCGACGTCCGCGACCCGCGCGTCGTCGCCGAACAATATGGGGGCGCCCAGTACCGGGCCTTCGACCTGTTGGAGGCCGGCCCGGACCGGACGGCGGCCATGCTGGCCGAGATCGTCGGATTGTTGACCCGCGGGGTCTTGACACCGTTGCCGCAGAAGACATTCGACGTCCGCTGCGCCGCGGCGGCCTACCGGTACGTCAGCCAGGCCCGCCACGTCGGCAAGGTCGCGCTCACCGTGCCGTCGGGGCCCGGCGAGGTGCTCAGCGGCTGCGGCGGCGGGCTGGCCGGGGGCAGTGTGGTGATCACCGGCGGCACTGGGATGGCCGGTTCGGCGCTGGCCCGCCACCTCGTCGACCGCTACGGGGTGGCCCACGTGGTGCTGGTCAGCCGGGCCGGCGCGGAGGCCCCCGGTGTCGCGGAACTGGTGGACGGGCTGAAGCGGGCCGGCGCCGACGTGTCGGTGGAGGCCTGCGACGTCGCCGATCCCGACGCGGTGGGGGCGATGCTTTCCCGGATACCGGCGCACTATCCGCTGCGCGGCGTCGTTCACGCCGCCGGGATCCTCGACGACGGGTTGATCTCGTCGCTGACCCCGGACCGGGTGGACGCGGTGCTGCGGGCCAAGGTCGACGGTGCCTGGAACCTGCACCAGCTCACCCGCGATCTGGATTTGTCGGCGTTCGTGGTGTTTTCGTCGATGGCCGGGATCGTGGGGACCCCGGGACAGGCCAACTACGCGGCGGCCAACAGCTTCCTCGACGGACTGGCCGCCTACCGGCGCGCCCACGGCCTCGCGGGCCTGTCGCTGGCCTGGGGCCTGTGGGAACAGGCCTCGGCGATGACGGCGCACCTCGGAGACCGGGACAAGGCCCGGATGAGCAGGATCGGCCTGGCGCCGCTGCCCACCGGGCAGGCCTTGGCGGCCTTCGACGCCGCCATGCTGGTCGACCGTCCGGTGCTGGTGGCCGCCGCCGTGGACCGGGCCGCCCTGTCGGACAACGTCGCCGCGCTGCCGCCGCTGCTGCGCGAACTCGCCGCCGGCCCGGCCCGGCGCGTGGTCGACGACACCGGCGCCGCCGCGTCCAGCACGGGTCTGAGCGCACGCCTGAACGGCCTGAGCCCCGAGGCCCGGCAGCGCGAATTGATCGACCTGGTTCGCGGCAACGCCGCGATGGTGCTGGGCGTGCCGAACCCGGCGGACATCAACGTCGGCCGCGCGTTCCAGGAGCTCGGCTTCGACTCGCTCACCGCGGTCGAGCTGCGTAACCGGCTCAAAAACGCGACGGGCCTTACCCTTTCGCCAACACTCATCTTCGACTACCCCACGCCGACCGTGCTGGCCGGGCACCTGGACACACAACTGGCGGGGGCCGGCACCGACGTGCAGCCGAACCTGATGGCCCGGGTCAACGACATCACCCGCGAACTGCAGGCGCTGCTGGGCGCGCCCGACTGGAATGCCGACGACCGCTCGGTGCTGCGGGCGCGCATCCACACCCTGCTCGGCGCCATTGCGCCCGCCGATCCGGCCGACTCCGAACACCTCGACGATGACCTCGATGCCGCCACCGAAAGCCAACTCTTTGCGATCCTCGATGAAGAACTCGGCCGCTGACACCCCGCCAGGAGCGGCGACGCCCGGCACCGCGCAGCACGTCGACTACCTGAAGCGCCTCACGGCGGATCTCAGGCGGACCCGGCGGCGCGTCGCCGAGCTGGAAGGCCAACTGTCCGAACCGGTCGCGGTGGTGGGCATGGCCTGCCGCTACGCCGGCGGCGTGGACACCCCGGAAGCCCTCTGGGAGCTGGTCGCCGAGGGGCGGGACACGGTGTCGGACTTCCCGCTCGATCGCGGCTGGGACGTCGAGGGCCTCTACGACCCGGACCCGGACGCGAAAGGCAAGATGTACACCCGCCACGGCAGCTTCCTGCAGCACGCGGGGGACTTCGACGCCGGGTTCTTCGGCATCGGGCCCAGCGAGGCGCTGGCCATGGACCCCCAACAGCGGATGATGCTAGAGATCTGCTGGGAGGCGTTGGAGCGCGCGGGAATTGACCCCTTCGCGCTGCGCGGCACGGCGACCGGAGTCTTCGCGGGGGTCATTCACGCCGGGTATGGCGGCGAGGTGAAAGGCGAGCTGGAGGGCTACGGGCTCACGGGCTCGACCCTGAGCGTCACCTCGGGCCGGGTGTCGTACGTGTTGGGGCTGGAAGGCCCGGCGGTCTCGGTGGACACCGCGTGCTCGTCCTCGTTGGTCTCCATGCACCTGGCCGCGCAGTCGTTGCGGTCCGGGGAATGCGACCTGGCGCTGGCCGGGGGAGTGACCGTCATGGCCACCCCGGCGGCGTTCGTCGAATTCAGCCGGCAGCGGGCGCTGGCGCCCGACGGTCGCTGCAAGGTGTACGCCGGTGCGGCGGACGGGACTTCGTGGTCGGAGGGCGCCGGTGTGCTGGTGCTGGAGCGGCTGGCCGACGCGCGGCGCCTGGGACACCCGGTCCTGGCGCTGCTGCGGGGCACCGCGGTGAACCAGGACGGCGCGTCCAACGGCTTGACCGCACCCAACGGCCCGTCGCAGCAGCGGGTCATCCGGGCCGCGTTGGCCAACGCCGGATTGACGGCGGCGGACGTGGATGCCGTGGAGGGCCACGGGACCGGGACCGTGCTCGGGGACCCCATCGAGGCGCAGGCGCTGCTCGCGACGTACGGGCAGGACCGCCCGGCGGACCGCCCGCTGTGGCTGGGATCGATCAAATCCAACATCGGCCACACCTCGGCCGCGGCGGGCGTGGCCGGGGTGATCAAGATGGTGCAGGCGATGCGGCACGGGGTGTTGCCCAGGACGCTGCACGTGGATGTCCCGTCGCCCCATGTGGATTGGTCGGCCGGGGCGGTGTCGCTGCTGACCGACCCGCGGCCCTGGCCGGATCACGGCGGGCCGCGGCGGGCGGGCGTCTCCTCCTTCGGGATCAGCGGCACCAACGCCCACGTGATCGTCGAGCAGGCACCCGCCGAACCCAACGACGTGCCCGCGGCGCGCGACGGCTCGAATCCCGTTGTCCCGTGGGTGGTTTCGGCACGCTCGACCGACGCGCTGGCCGGTCAGGCCCAACGCCTGCTGGACCACCTGGGCGCCACACCGGATGTGCCCGCGGTGGACGTGGGCTGGTCGTTGGCGACCACCCGGGCGGCGTTCGAGCACCGCGCGGTGCTGATCGGCGCCGACCGTGCGGGCCTGTCAGCCGGCCTGGCGGGGTTGGCCGCGGGGGCGCCGGTCCCGGGCGCGATCACCGGGCGCACCCGCGCGGCGGGCAAGCGCGTGTTCGTGTTTCCCGGTCAGGGTTCGCAGTGGCTGGGCATGGGCGCGGCCTTGTACGAACGCTTTCCCGCGTTCGCCCAGGCTTTTGACGAGACGGTGACCGCGGTGGACGCCCGCTGCCGGCTGCCGTTGCGCGAGGTGATGTGGGGCTCCGACGCGGAGTTGTTGCAGAGCACCGAATTCGCCCAGCCGGCGCTGTTCGCGCTGGAGATCGCGATGGCCGCGCTGTGGGAATCCCTGGGCGTCACACCGGATGTGGTGATCGGCCACTCGGTGGGGGAGATCGCCGCGGCCTGCGTCGCGGGCGCGCTCTCGCTGTCCGACGCGGCGCGATTGGTCGCGGCCCGGGGCCGGTTGATGGCGCAGTTGCCGCGCGGTGGGGTGATGATGGCCGTGACCGCGACCGAGGCCGACGTGGCGCCGCTGCTGAACGGCGACGTCGGCATCGCGGCGGTCAACGGCCCGCAATCGCTGGTGCTTTCGGGCTCGGAGTCGGCGGTGAAGGTGGTCGCGGACCGGCTGGCGGCCGGGGACGCCCGGGTGCGGCAGCTGGCGGTCTCGCACGCGTTCCACTCGCCGCTGATGGAACCCATGATGGGGGACTTCGCCGCGGTGGTGGCCGGCGTGTCGGCCCGCGAGCCGCGGATCGCGTTGGTGTCCAACCTGACCGGGCAACTGGCCGGGCCCGACTATGGGACGGTCGCGTACTGGGTTGACCATGTGCGCAAGCCGGTGCGGTTCGTCGACGGCGTGCAGCTGGCCGAATCGCTGGGCGCCGGTGTGTTTTTAGAGGTCGGCCCCGGGGCGGCGTTGACGGCCGCGGTCGACCAGTGCCTGACCACCGACCGCGCGATGTCGGTGGTGTCGATGGCCAAGGGCCGCCCCGAGGTCGACTCGCTGCTGTCGGCGGCCGGACAGCTGTTCGCGACAGGTTCGGACCTGGACTGGTCGGCGGCGTTCACCGGGCTGAGCGCGCGGCGCATCCCGTTGCCGACGTATGCCTTTGTGCGGCGCCGGTTTTGGCTGTCGAGCGATTCGGTGGGATCGGCGAACATCGCCAGCCTGGGTCTGACCGAGGCCGAGCACGCGTTTTTGGGGGCGGTGGTGGACCGGCCGGATTCCGGCGGTGTGGTGTTGACGGGCCGGCTGTCGACGGCCGCCCAACCGTGGCTGGGCGACCACGCCGTGGCCGGCACGGTGCTGTTCCCCGGGGCGGGCTTCGTGGAGCTGGCGTTGCGGGCGGGTGACGAGGTCGGCTGCTCGGTGATCGAGGAACTGACGCTGTCGGCGCCGCTAGCGGTCCCGGCGGGCGGGGTCGTGCAGCTGCAGGTGGTGGTGGAGGCGGCCGACGGCACCGGAGCGCGGGCCGTCTCCGTGTATTCGCGTGCGGCGCAAACGGATTGGATTTTGCACGCCGAGGGCTTGTTGCGCGACGGCGCGACCACGCCGGTGGCGGATCTGTCGGTGTGGCCCCCCGTCGGCGCCGAGGCGGTGGACGTGGCCGGCGCGTACGACGGCCTGGCGGACCGCGGCTACGGGTACGGCCCGGCCTTTCAGGGGTTGCGGGCCGTGTGGCGGCGGGGGGCCGAAACGTTCGCCGAGGTCGAACTCCCGCAGCACGCCGGTGTCGCGACCGGCGGCTTCGGCATCCACCCGGTGCTGCTGGACGCGGCGTTGCACGCGCTCGGGGTGGCCGACGAGCGGATCGAGACCGTGTTGCCGTTCTCCTGGCAGGGCGTGAGCCTCTACGCCGCGGGTGCGTCGCGGGTCCGGGTGCGGCTGGCGCCGGCGGGCACCGGCGCCGTGTCGGTCGACCTGGCCGACGCGTCGGGCCTGCCGGTGCTGTCGGTGCGGGAGTTGGTGACGCGCGCCGTGTCGGCCGACCAATTGACGGCGGCGCTGGCGGCCCGCGCCGGGAGCGGCGAGCTCCTCGACGTGGTGTGGTCGCCGATCTCGCTCCCGGGCAACGGGGTTGGCCAGGGCGTGACCGTTTGGGAACCGCCCCCGGGCGCTTCGATCACCGCGGTCTACGCCGCGGCGCACGAGGCGCTTGGCGTCTTGCAGTCCTGGCTGTCCGGCGACGCGGCCGGGACGTTGGTGGTGCAGACCCGTGGTGCGGTGACCCTGTCCGCTGACGACGTCTCCGACCTGGCCGGCGCGGCCGTCTGGGGGCTGGTGCGCTCGGCCCAGGCCGAGCATCCGGGCCGCATCGTGTTGGTCGACACCGACGGCTCGCTGGACGTCGTGACGGTGATCGGTTGCGGCGAACCGCAATTGGTGGTGCGCGACGGCATCGCCCACAGTGCCCGGCTGAAGCCGGCCGGCCAGCGGGCGCTGTTGTCGCTGCCCGAGCCGCCGTCGGTGTGGCGGCTGGCCGCCGGCGACGCCGGGACGCTGGAGGATCTGGCGGTCCAGGAGTACCCGCCGGCGGAGCTGGAAGCCGGACAGGTGCGGGTGGCGGTGGCCGCGGCCGGGGTGAATTTCCGGGACGTGCTGGTGGCGCTGGGCATGTATCCCGGTGCCGCGCAGTTGGGTGCCGAGGGCGCCGGCATCGTGACCGAAGTCGGTTCCGGCGTCACCGATGTGGCCGTCGGCGACGCGGTGATGGGGATCTTCGGGCTGGCGGGTTCGGAGGCGACCGTCGATCGGCGGCTGGTCACGCGGGTGCCGCGGGGCTGGTCGATGGCTCAGGCCGCCGGCGTGCCGGTGGTGTTCCTGACCGCGTACTACGGGCTCTCGGTGTTGGCCGGATTGCGGGCGGGCCAACGGGTGCTGGTGCACGCGGCCACCGGCGGGGTCGGCATGGCCGCGGTGCAGCTGGCCCGGCATTGGGGCGCGGAGGTGTTCGCGACGGCCAGTCGCGGCAAATGGGACACGCTGCGCGCCATGGGTTTCGACGACGCCCACATCGCGGATTCGCGGACGCTGGAGTTCGAGCACAAGTTCCGCGCGGCGGTGGGCGCCGGGGGCTTCGGCGTGGTGCTCAACTCCCTGGCCGGTGAATTCAACGATGCGTCCCTGCGGCTCTTGGGCCGGGGTGGTCGTTTCATCGAGATGGGCAAGACCGACCTGCGTGATCCGGATGCCGTCGCGCACGCCCACCCCGGGGTGGGGTACCGCGCCTTCGACCTGATGGAGGCCGGCCCGGATCGGATCGCGGAGATGCTGGCCGAATTGATGACGTTGTTCGCCGGCGGGGCCCTGGCGCCGTTGCCGGTCAAGGCTTTCGACGCGCGGAGCGCCGCCGACGCCTACCGCTTTGTCAGCCAGGCCCGTCACATCGGCAAGGTCGTGCTCACCATGCCGGACGGCCCCGCGGGGCTGGCGGGCGGGACCGCGCTCATCACCGGCGGCACCGGCATGGCGGGGTCGGCGGTGGCCCGCCACCTCGTCGAGCGGCATCGGGTGCCCCACGTGATGCTGGTCAGTCGCGGCGGGGAGCAGGCGGCCGGAATCGCCGAGCTGGCAGGCGAATTGCGCGACCTGGGCGCCTCGGTGTCGGTGGTGGCCTGCGATGTCGGCGACCGGGACGCGGTCGCGGCCCTGCTGGGGCGGGTGCCCTCGCACTACCCGCTGCGGTCGGTGTTCCACGCCGCGGGGGTGATCGACGACGCGATGGTCGCGTCATTGACTCCCGCGCGTATCGACGCGGTGTTGCGCGCCAAGGTCGACGGCGCGTGGCACCTGCACGAGCTGACCAAAGAACTGGACCTGGCCGCGTTCGTGGCCTTTTCGTCCATGGCCGGCATCGTGGGTGCGCCGGGTCAGGGCAACTATGCGGCGGCCAACAGCTTCCTCGACGCGCTGGCGGCCCATCGCCACGCCCGGGGGCTGCCGGGATTGTCGGTGGCGTGGGGGATGTGGGAAGAGCCGTCGGCGATGACGCACCACCTCGGCGAGGCCGACCGGGCCAGGATGAGCCGGGCCGGGCTGAGCGCGTTGTCCACCCGGCAAGCGCTGGATCTGTTGGACGCCGCGCTGCTCGGCGACCGGCCCATGGTGGTGGGCACCCGCCTCGACCGGGGCGCGCTGGCGCACCACAGCGCCACGCTGCCGCCGCTGCTGAGCCAGCTGGCCACCCGCCCCGCCCGGCGGGTCCTCGAGCACACCGACATGGTGTCCCTGACGGGCCTGCGGGCGCGCCTGGACGGCCTGAGTCCCGAACAGCGACAAGCCGAATTGGTGGAACTGGTCTGCGGCAACGCGGCCACGGTACTGGGGCACACCACCGCCGACGTCAACGCCGACGACGCGTTCGGTGACCTCGGTTTCGACTCGCTGACCGCCGTCGAACTGCGAAACCGGCTCAAAATCGCTACCGGGCTTACCCTTTCACCCACGCTGATCTTCGATCACCCCACGCCGGCCGCATTGGCCGAACACCTCGGAACCGAACTGGCCACCGGCTCCGTCGCCGCCCCGGCCACCGAGCCCGATCGCATCGCCCGGTTCGACGACATCGCGCGGGAACTGCAGGCACTGCTGGGCCGGCCCGGGCTGAGCCCCGCCGACCGGGCACAGCTCGTCGCCCGGCTCGAGGGTCTGCTGGCGACGGCGACCGGTCCGACACCGTCCGCGCTGCCGGATCAGCCTGAGGACGCGTTCGACGACGACCTCGCCACCGCCACCGAGAGTCAGCTCTTTGCCATCCTCGACGACGAAGTCGGCCCCTGACCTTGGCCTCGACAGACGTAGCGATCATCGGGCTGGCGTGCAAGTTCCCCGGAGCGGCCGGCCCCGAGGCCTTGTGGCGGCTCATCCGCGACGGGCGGGAGAACACCCAATTCGCCGGGGAGGCGCAGCAATTCGACGCCGACTTCTTCAACCTGTCGCCGCGCGAGGCGTGCGCGATGGACCCGAGGCAACGGCTGGCCCTCGAATTGACCTGGGAGCTGTTCGAGAACGCATTCATCGTTCCCGACACACTGCGGACAGAACCGGTTTCGGTGTACCTCGGGGTGATGACGGATGACTACGCCGCGCTGACGCTGCGCGACCTCGCCGACAACCTCGACCACCACACGTTCACCGGCATCAGCCGGGCGATGATCGCCAACCGGATCTCGTATGCCTTCGGGCTGCAGGGGCCCAGCATGACCGTCGACTCCGGCCAGTCCTCGTCCCTGGTGGCGGTGCACCTCGGATGCGAAAGCGTGCGGACCGGGCAGTCGTCGCTGGCCATCGCGGGCGGGGTTCACCTCAACCTGGCCGACGAAATCGCCATGCTGGAACGGGAATTCGGTGCCGTGTCGGTGTCCGGCCACACCTACGCTTTCGATCGGCGCGCCGACGGTTACGTGCGCGGTGAGGGCGCGGGGCTGGTGCTGCTGAAGCCCCTGCCGGCCGCGCTCGACGACGGCGATCGCATCCACGCCGTCATTCGCGGCAGCGCCGTCGCCAACGCCGGGCACAGCCCGGCCGGCCAGACCGTGCCGTCGGCGCGTGGCGAGGCCGACGTGATCCGCGGCGCGCTCGCCGACGCCGGCCTCGACGCGGCGGACATCGACTACGTCGAGGCCCACGGCACGGGAACCAAAGTGGGTGACGCGATCGAAGCCCAAGCGCTGGGTGAGGTTTTCGGCGTGCGCGCACACGATCCGGTGCGGGTGGGATCGGTGAAGACCAACATCGGCCACGCCGGCGGCGCCGCCGGCGTGACGGGTCTGCTCAAGGCCGTCCTGTCGATCCACCATTCGACGATTCCGCCGAGCCTCAACCATGCCGGCCCAGATCCCGAGGTGGATCTGAATCGCCTTGGACTGCAAGTCAATACCGTGGCGGTGCCCTGGCCGTCCACGCGCCACCCGCGGCGGGCCGGGGTGTCCTCGTTCGGCATGGGCGGGACGAACGCGCACCTCGTCGTGGAACAGCCTCCCGCCCAACCCGATGCGGCGCAATCGGACCCAGGCCTCACGGTGCCGTGGGTGCTCTCGGCCCGATCCGAACGTGCGCTCACCAACCAGGCGCGGCGGCTGTCGGACCACCTGGCCGAGCGGGAGGATCTCACCCCCCTCGACGTGGGCTGGTCATTGGTCAGCACCCGGGCGTCTTTCGAGCACCGCGCGGTCGTGGTGGGTGGCAATCGTGGGGAGCTGGCAACGGGATTGGCGGCGCTGGCGGCGGGGCAGCCACATTCGGGTGTGTCGGTGGGCCGGGGCATGCCGCCGGGCAAGACGGTGTTCGTCTTTCCCGGCCAGGGTTCGCAGTGGCTCGGGATGGGGCGCCAACTCTACGACCGCTTCGAGGTGTTCGCCCGCACCTTCGACGAGGCCGTCGAAGTGGTGGACGGGCATGTGCGGCTGCCCTTGCGCGAGGTGATGTGGGGCGCGGACCCGGAGTTGTTGCAGAGCACGGAGTTTGCCCAGCCGGCATTGTTCGCGTTGGGGATCGCGCTGGCGGCGCTGTGGCAATCCTTCGGTGTCGCACCGGATGTGGTGATGGGACATTCGGTGGGGGAGATCACCGCGGCGTGCGTGGCCGGGGCGCTGTCGCTGCCCGATTCGGCCCGGCTGGTGGCGGCCCGCGGCCGGCTGATGGGACGGCTGCCGGCCGGTGGGGTGATGGTGGCGGTCGGCGCCGGCGAGGCCGAGGTGGCCGCGTTGATGGACGGTGGGGTGAGCATCGCGGCGGTCAACGGCCCGCAGTCGGTGGTGCTCTCCGGCGAACAGACACCGGTCGCGGCGCTGGCCGATCGGCTGGCGCAAACCGGTCGGCGCGTACACCGGTTGGCGGTCTCCCACGCGTTTCATTCCCCACTGATGGAGCCCATGCTGGGCGAGTTTTCCGCGGCGGCGGCCGGCATCGAACCGCGGCGCCCCCGAGTCGAGTTGGTCTCGAACCTGACCGGGCGGCCGGCCGATGCCGAGTACGGATCGGCGCAGTACTGGGTGGAACACGTGCGCCGGCCGGTGCGCTTCTTCGAGGGGGTGCGCGCCGCCGAGGCGGGCGGCGCCGCGATTTTCCTCGAGCTGGGACCGGGCGCGGCGCTGACCGCCGCCGTGGACCAATCACTGAGCGCCGAGCGGGCGGCGTCGCTGGCCACCATGCCCAAGGACCGCCCCGAGACGGAATCGACCCTGGCCGCCGCCGGGCAGCTGTTCACCCGCGGACTCGACCTCGACTGGGCGGGCGTCTTCGCCGGCCTGAACGCGCGGCGGGTTGAATTGCCGACGTATGGCTTTGCGCGAGACAGGTTTTGGCTCGGCGACGGGCGCGGGCCGGGGGGATCGGGGGCCGCGCCCGCCACCGTGACGCGCTCGCCCGACTTGGCCCAGCGGTTGCACGGCCTGCCGCGCGACGAACAGCAGCGTGTGCTGCTCGGGTTGGTGTGCGAGCACGCGGCGGCCGTGCTGGGATATCCGGGCGGACAGGCCATCGACCACGACCGCGCCTTCGGCGACCTCGGGTTCGACTCACTGACCGGGGTCGAATTGCGCAACCGCCTCACCACACATGCCGGGACGGCGTTGTCACGCACTGTGATCTTCGACTACCCGACCCCGGCCGCGCTGGCCGATCATCTTCGCCGGCAACTACTCCATGACGATCGCGAGGAATCCGACGACGAAAAACTATGGTCCGCGCTGAGGAGGATTCCTGTGCGTGAACTTCGCAGAACGGGATTGCTCGACAAACTCCTATTACTCGCCGGTGTGCCGGAAACACCCGACGGCGACGCAAATGAACCCGGTCCCAGCGGTGACGATATCGATTCTTTGAGCCCCGACGATTTAATCGCCATGGCGCTCGATGCGGCGGAAGACGACGAAATCGAATGACGAATTCCCCGCTGGCGGACATGATTACGCGTACACCACGCGCAGTCAATCTGACATGTGTTGAATACCAGAAACTTTTGCAAGACCACAGCCAACCGAATAAACTTCCGGCATTACGCGGAATCGTGTTCACGTTGGTTGGCAATCAAGAGAGTAGAGCATGAGCGTCATCGCGGGTGTGTTCGGCGCTTTGCCGCCGCATCGCTACAGCCAACGCGAAATCACCGACCACATCGTCGAGTTCCCCGCGTTGAAGGAACATGAAGAGATCGTCCGGCGTCTGCACGCTGCCGCCAAGGTCAACAGCCGCCACTTCGTCGTGCCGCTCGAGCGGTACCACGCGCTGACCGACTTCGGTGAGGCCAACGAGGTCTTCATCGACAAGGCCGTGGAACTGGGCTGCGACGCGCTGCTCGGCGCCCTCGACGAGGCGGGGCTCGTCCCGCAAGACATCGACACGATCGTCACCACGACCGTCACCGGCGTCGCGGTGCCGTCGCTCGACGCCCGGATCGTCGGGCGCCTCGGCCTGCGCCCGGACGTGCGCCGCGTGCCGCTGTTCGGGCTGGGCTGCGCCGGCGGGGCGGCGGGGGTCGGCAGGCTGCACGACTACCTGCGTGGCGCCCCCGACGGCGTCGCCGCCCTGGTATCGGTCGAGCTGTGCTCGCTGACCTTCCCCGCGGTCGGCCCGACGGTGTCGGGGCTGGTCGGGACCGCGATGTTCGGCGATGGCGCCGCCGCGGTGGTCGCCGTCGGCGACCGTCGCGCCGAGCAGCTGAGCTCGGCCGGGCCCGACATCCTCGATTCGCGCAGCCGCCTGTACCCCGAATCGCTGCACATCATGGGCTGGAACGTCGGCTCGGCCGGCATCCAGCTGGTGATGTCGCCGGAACTGCCCGCCGTCATCGACCGGTACCTGGCCGACGACGTGAGCCGGTTCCTCGCCGCGCACCAGCTGACCAAGGACGACGTCGGCGCCTGGGTGACGCACCCCGGCGGCCCCAAAGTCATCAACACCATCGCCAAGTGCCTCGAGCTGCCGCCGGAGGCGCACGAGCTGACCTGGCGCTCGCTCGGCGAAATCGCGAACCTGTCGTCCGCATCGGTGCTGCACATCCTGCGGGACACCATCGCCAAGCCACCGCCCGGCGGAAGCCCCGGGCTGATGATCGCGACGGGACCCGGCTTCGGGTCCGAACTGGTGCTGCTGCGCTGGCACTGAGCGGGTCGCTTCCGTAGGCGGCCCGGTGATGTCGGTGGTCGCTGCAAGGATGGCGTCATGTCGTCGACCGCGTCCGCTGAGGCTGTGGTGGTCACTGCGAGTGACCGCCTTGAGGTGCTGTTTGGCGAGTTGGCGGAGTTGGCGGGTCAGCGCAATGCGATTGATGGGCGCATCGTGGAGATCGTGGCCGAGATTGATCGTGACCAATTGTGTGGTGTGACCGGGGCGCGCTCGGTGCCGGCGTTGGTGGCCTGGAAGCTGGGCTGCTCGTCGGCCAACGCGCACACGCTGGCCGCCATTGCGGGCCGGCTCGAGGAGTTTCCGCGCTGCACCGCCGGCCTGCGGGAGGGTCGGCTGTCGGCCGATCAGGTCGGGGTGATCGCCGCCCGCGCGGGTGAGGGATCCGATGAGCATTACGCGCAGCTGGCCGCGGTCGCGACGGTCGGTCAGTTGCGTACCGCGGTGAAGCTGGAACCGCGACCCGAACCTGAACCTCGGTCCGAGTCAGAGTCAGAGTCCGAGTCCGAGTCCGAACCTCGGCCCGAGATCGAGCCTGAGCGTTCGATCACTACGACCGCCACTGAGTGGGGCGCCTGTTATCGGATCATGCTGGGCCACTTGGATGCCGCGAAGTTCGACGCCGCTTTGGCGTCTCATCGTGAGGCGCTGATCGCCGAGTGGAAACACGATCACGCAAACGGCGAGGGTTCATCCGATCAGCGGCCCCCGTTGCCGAGCACCGTCGATGCGTTGATGCGTCTGGTCGAGGCGGGTTGGGACGCCGAGGCCACCCGCCGCCCCCATGGGCAGCACACCACGGTGGTGGCCCACCTCGACGTCGGGCAGCGCGTGGCAACCCTGCATTTGGGTCCGCTGCTCTCGGATGCCGAACGCCGCTTGTTGACCTGCGATGTCACCTGTGAGGTCTGGTTCGAACGCGACGGGCAGGTTATTGGGGCCGGGCGGGTGACGCGGGTGATCAACCGGCGGCTGCGCCGCGCGCTGGAATATCGCGACCGCACGTGCGCGGTGCCCGGCTGCGGGGCCAGCCGTGGCCTGCACGCGCATCACCTGTGGCATTGGGAGGACGGTGGCCCCACGGAGTTGGCCAACCTGGTGCTGGTCTGCCCGTATCACCACCGGTTGCATCACCGGGGCGTTATCACCCTCACCGGACCCGCAGACGCCCTGACCGTCACCGACGAGGCCGGCCAAATCCTGAGCCCGGGCTCACTCGCGCACCCACCCACCCGACCCCCGCCCGCGGTGCCACCGTGCCCGGGACCTACCGGCGAACGCGCCGACTGGTGGTGGTATGACCCCTTCCAACCCCAACCACCACCGACAACCAACTAGCCCGGCCAGTCCTGGCGATCAAACACAGTGGGGCATAACAAAATTCGTTCACACCACCAGGTCGCACATCTACACCGCATCACGAAAGCTGTAGCCGCTCACCGCTATTCGAGCAATTCCGAAAGCTCCAGCCAACGGCTCTCGGTCGCGGCGACCTCGTCTTCGAGCGCGCGCAGCTCCTGCGTGAGCCGGGTGATGCCGACATGGTCGGACTGGTCGTGGGCCGCGAGTTCGTGGTGTTTGTCCTCGATCCGGTCCGTCAACCGCGCGAGCTGGCGGTCGAGGGAGGCCACCTCTTTCTCGGCGGCGCGGCGCTGGGCGCCCGACATCGCGGGCCGCGACGCCTGCGACGGCTGCGACTCCTGCGCCGACCGCGACGCCTGCGCCGGCCGCGCCTCTTCGGTGCCCGCCCCGTCCTGCCGCCGCTCGGCCAGCCGCAGGTACTCGTCGACGCCGCCGGGCAGGTGCCGCAACCGGCCGTCGAGCACCGCGTACTGCTGATCGGTGACCCGCTCCAGCAGATAGCGGTCGTGCGAGACGACGATCAGCGTTCCCGCCCAGGAGTCGAGCAGATCCTCCATTGCCGCCAGCGTGTCGGTGTCCACGTCGTTGGTCGGCTCGTCGAGCAGCAACACGTTGGGCTCGGACAGCAACGTGAGCATCAGCTGCAGCCGCCGACGCTCGCCGCCGGAGAGATCCGCCACGCGGGCGGACAGCTGGCCGCGTCCGAAGCCGAGCCGCTCGAGCAGCTGGGCCGGGGTCACCTCACGGCCGTCGACCTGGTAGGCGCCGGGCAGCTGGCCCAGCACGTCGGCGATCCGGTCGTCGTCGACCGCGCCCAGCGCGTCGCCCTGTTGGTCGAGGACCGCCAGCCGCACCGTCTTGCCGCGTTTGACGCGGCCGGCATCGGGCGCGATCGTGCCGTCGATCAACCCCAGCAGCGTGGACTTCCCGGCGCCGTTGGCCCCGACGATGCCGGTGCGCTCGCCCGGGGCGATCCGCCACTCGACGTCGCGCAGCACCGGCCGGCCGCCAAACGAGACCGACACGTCGAGCAGATCGATCACGTCCTTGCCGAGCCGGGCGCTCGCCAGCTTGGCCAACTCGACGGTGTCACGCGGCGGCGGCACGTCGGCGATCAGCTGGTTGGCGGCCTCGATCCGGAACTTGGGCTTGGAGGTCCGCGCCGGGGCGCCGCGACGCAGCCACGCCAGCTCCTTGCGCATCAGGTTCTGCCGCTTGGCTTCGGCGACGGCGGCCATCCGGTCTCGCTCGACGCGCTGCAGCACATAGGCCGCGTACCCGCCGTCGAACGGCTCGACGATCCCGTCGTGCACCTCCCACGTCGTGGTGGCGACCTCGTCGAGGAACCAGCGGTCGTGGGTGACCAGCAGCAGCCCGCCGGTGTTGCGCGCCCAGCGCCCCTTCAGGTGGCCGGCCAGCCAGCTGATCCCCTCGATGTCCAGGTGGTTGGTGGGCTCGTCGAGCGCGATGACGTCCCATTCGCCCACCAGCAACCTGGCCAGCTGCACCCGCCGGCGCTGCCCACCGGAGAGCGTGGCAACCGTTGCGTCCCAAGCGATGTCGGAGACCAGCCCGGTGACCACGTCGCGGACCCGCGGGTCGCCGGCCCACTGGTGTTCGGCGGCGTCGCCGACCAGGGTCCACCCCACGGTGTGGTCGGGGTCCAGGGTGTCGGCCTGGCTTAGCGCGCCGACCCGCAGCCCGCTGCGCCGGGTGACCCGGCCGGAGTCGGGCTGTTGCTGGCCGGTGAGCAGCCGCAGCAGGCTGGACTTGCCGTCGCCGTTGCGACCGACGATGCCGATTCGCGCGCCGTCGTTGACCCCGAGCGTGATCGACCCGAACACCACCCGGGTCGGGTATTCGAGGTGTACGGCCTCGGCTCCGAGTAGGTGCGCCACCGGCCCGACCCTACTGGCGCGTGCTATTCCAGCGTCAGCAGCGCCTGGTCCACATGGCTTTGCGTTTCCGCTGACGCCTTGCTGGCCACGGCGTCCAGGAAGCGGCCGGCGACGTCGCGCACCTTGAGGTTGGACTCCTGGGAACGCCACACCAGGATGTCGAACGCCCGCTCGGCGGAAATGCCGTAGGTGACCATCAGCACGCCCTTGGCCTGCTCGATGCGGGCTCGGGCCTCGGCGACCGCCGACAGCACGTTGGTGATGTCGGTGTGCAGCGAGTCGGTGACGTCGACGTAGAAGCCGGACGTGCCGGCCAGCGCACCGGCGTCGTCGACCATCCGATCCCCGGCGACGACGACGCAGTGGGTGCGCCCGGCGGTGTCGATGATGCGGTGTCGGCTGCTGAACGGCTTCCCCTTAATCACCCGCTCCAGCACGGCCGCCACCCGTTCGCGGTCCTCGGGATGCTTGTGTTGCAGCAACAGTTCCGTGGTGGGCTGCACCTGTCCGGGCTTGTAGCCGTGCATGCGCGCCACCGCGTCCGACCATTCCCAGCGATGGCCGTCCAGAAAGAACCGGAACCGGCCGACGCGCTGCGGATCGCCGAGACCGAGCACCGAGTCGACCGCGCTGAGGTCGCTCTCCTCGACGACGTCACGCATGAGCGCCTCGTGGCGCTCCACGGTTTCGTCGTCCGAGTTCACTTTCATCGCGCCTTGCTCCATTTCCGTTTGTGAAAACCCTGGCGTATCGGTTCCCGTTTTTGGCCCCGTCCATGCCTGCCGGCAGCGGCGGGGTTCTCAGGCCACCCGGTACCGCTCGGCGTCGCTGTGCTTGAACTCCAGGCCGAACCCGGGCCGGTGTTGATCCGGCCGCAGGGCGCCGCCCTCGGGGGCGAGCGCGCCCTCGAAGAGCATGTGCTCGATGCGGTGGTGATCGTGGAAGTACTCCAGGTGCCGCAGATTCGGGATGGCGGTGGCGACGTGGGCGTGCAGGTTGGGGGCGCAGTGCCCGGAGACGTCCACGTTGCGGGCGGCGGCCACGGCGGCGGCGCGCACCCAGTCGGTGATGCCCCCGCAGCGGGTGACGTCGATCTGCAGGCAGTCGACCGCGCCGGCGGCCAGCATTCGGTGGAAATAGGCCAGGTCATAGCCGTATTCGCCGGCGGTGACGTCCGGGGTCACCTGGTCGCGCACCTCGCGGAGCCCGGCCAGATCGTCCGAGGAGACGGGTTCTTCGAACCACGTGACGTCGTGATCGGCCATGGCGTGGGCCACCCGGATCGCCTGCTTGCGTTGGTAGGCTCCGTTGGCGTCGACGTAGAGTTCGGTGCCGGGCCCTATCACCTTGCGTGCCAAGGCTATTCGATCAAGATCGCGACGCTCGTCGGAGCCCCATGACTCGCCGATCTTGATTTTGACGCGCGGGATCTGCCACTCGTCGACCCAGCGTTCGAGCTGGGCGCGGGTGGTGCGTTCGTCATACGTGGTGAAGCCGCCGCTGCCGTAGATCGGCACCGCGGGATGCGCCATGCCGAGCAGTCGGCACACCGGCAGCCCCAGCAGCTTGCCCTTGAGGTCCCACAGCGCGGTGTCGATCGCCGAGATCGCGCACGACACCAAACCCGGCCGCCCGTTGTTGCGCATCGCCTTGACCATCGACTCCCACCGGGCGGGGATGTCGACGGCGTTGTGCCCGGTGAGAGTGCCGGCCAGCGGCCCGGTGATCAGCTTGCCGCAGGCGCCGTCGCCATAGGTGTAGCCGATTCCGCGCTCGCCTCCGGCCGACACCTCGGCCAGCACCAGCGTGGTCGACGACCAGGCCAGGGTCCCGTCGGCTTCCGGTGCGTCGGTGGGGATCTTGTAGACCTGCGCGCTGACCTCATCGATGGTCGTGTCGAGCCGGGTCGTCATCGCGCCCACCGTCGGCCGGCGCGCGCCGCGAGCCACGCGCCCACACCCGCGGCGCCCAGCGCGCCGGTGCCGCTGACGACCGGGTGCTGCGACGCCCACAGCTGCGGGCTGCGGGTGTGCGACTCGTCGTCGAATTCGCCGCGGGCGCCGTGATCGCTGCCGGGTTGCGAGTCGAGCGGTTCCCAGAGGTTGTGGGGCCGGCCGGCGCTGACGTGCTCCTCGGTCTGCTGCGAGTCGTATCCGGTGCGGCCGAGGTAGCGGTCCAGCAGCGGCGCGACGAACTTCTGCGCCAGCAGCGTCACCATGGTGGAGTCGCCGACCCAATACTGTTTGCGCCCTGGGTGATCCGCGGCGTACAGCACGCCGCGGGCGGCGACCTCGGGCTGATAGATCGGCGGCACCGGTTGGGGGTGGCGGGGCAGCCGGGACAGCACCCACGAGAACTGCGGGGTGTTGACCGCGGGCATCTGCACCACGGTGATCCGCACCTTCGAGCCCTCGTGAAGCAGCTCGCAGCGCACCGACTCGGTGAACCCGTTGATGGCATGTTTGGCTCCGCAGTAGGCCGATTGGAGCGGGATGGATCGTTGCCCGAGCGCGGAGCCGACCTGCACGATGGTGCCGCGGTCGCGGGGGCGCATCTTGGCCAGCGCCGCCATGGTGCCGTGCACGTAGCCGAGGTAGGACACCTCGGTCACGCGTTTGAACTCCTCGGGGCTGATCTCGGTGAACGGCGCGAACACCGAGGTGAACGCGACGTTGACCCACACGTCGATGGGACCGAATGCGGCTTCGGCCTCGTCGGCGGCGGCGACGACGGCCGCGTGGTCGGCCACGTCGGTCGGGATGGCCAGGGCTTTGCCGCCGCCGTTCTCGACGTCACGGGCCGCGCCTTCCAGCCCGGCGGCGCCGCGGGCGAGCAGGGCGACGTTCGCGCCGCGCTGCCCGAACTCCTTCGCGGTGGCGCGCCCGATGCCGGCGCTGGCTCCCGTGATCACCACTGTCTGAGTCATCGCAATCCCTTTCGCTCGGTGTCGGGCTCCCGATCAGTCATGGTGGGCGGCGTCGTCGGTGAGGGTGGCGGTGCATTCCAGCATCAGCGCGTGCGCGAATGCCTGGGGGAGGTTGCCGCGGAGCTGGCGCTGCTGCACGTCGTATTCCTCGCAGAACAGGCCCGGCGGCCCGCAGGCGGTGCGGTTGCGCTCGAACCACCGCATCGCGCAATGGGCATGGCCCTGTTGGTGTTCGGCCAGCGCCATCATGAACCCGCAGAGCAGGAACGCTCCCTCGGCGTCGCCGAGGTCGCGTTCGTCGTGCCGGAAGCGGTAGACGAACCCGTCGTCGGCGAGTTCCCGGCGAACGGCGTCCAGCGTGGCGATGGTCCGCGGGTCGTCGGCGGGCACGGCCCCGCGCACCGGCGGCAGCAGCAGCGATGCGTCGACCCCCTTCTGCCGGGGGCTGCGTTGCCAATACCCGTGCGGGTGCAGGCTTTCCGATGCGGTCTCGGCGAGGATCGCGTCGGCCAGCGGAGCGCACGCGGCCACCTCGGGACCGGCGCCGGCCAGTTTCGCGACG
Organism: Mycobacterium sp. 3-98; assembly: GCF_035918355.1. Classification (NCBI taxonomy): domain Bacteria; kingdom Bacillati; phylum Actinomycetota; class Actinomycetes; order Mycobacteriales; family Mycobacteriaceae; genus Mycobacterium; species Mycobacterium sp. 3-98. Next base: position 2,791,709 of record NZ_CP142360.1, read on the forward strand.
GCGCGTAACCCCCCTACGCAGGCCAGCCGCGACTGCGTCCAGCGCTCGTTGTCGATCTCCCAGACGCCGGCATCCGGTTCGCGCCAACGCTTTTCGATGGCCTTGATCGCGGTCTGCGCCGCGCGCCAGCCGTCGGCATCGAGTCGGTCGGCGGCGCCCGCCTTGGCCAGCAGCTGGAGCGCCTCGCCGAAGGCATCCAGCTGGAATTGCTGATTGACCCAGTTGCCGATCTTGTCGGCGCCGCCGGGATAGCCGGGCAGGTCGAGCGTTTCCTCCCCGGGCACGGCGCCGCCGGTGATGGTGTAGGCGGGCTTGAGGTTCGGGCCGTCCTCGAGCAGCCGGGCGCTGATGAACTCCACCGCCCGGTCGAGCAGCTCGGTTGTGCCGACGGCGGCGGCGGCCATGCCCGCGTACACCTGGTCGCGGATCCAGGAATAGCGGTAGTCGTAATTCTGGTTGGAGTGCGCGCGTTCGGGCAGGCTCATGGTGGCGGCTGCGACCATGCCGCCGCCGCTGCTGGTCAGTCCCCGCAGCACGGCGTAGGAGCTGCGCCCGTCGCGGGGAGCGATGGTGCAGCTCAGCTCGGGCACGCTGCGCTGCCAGGCCGCGGGGGTGGCCTCCCAGGCCAGGTCGGGGTCCGGGGGCTGGTCGGGCAGTGCGTGTTCCGACAGTTCGAGCACCAGGTCGTGGTGCTGGCCCTCCTCGAGCGTGATCTCACAGGTGAGCAACTCGCCCTTCTCCTGGGCGGCCCGGACGGGGCGCGCGTCGCAACCGGCCTGCCAGCGCCAGCGCAGCGGCCCCGAGCGGGCGCTCCACACCCGGTCATGAACGGTCGCCTTGCCGGGGCCGTGCCGGCCGAATCCCGCACTCGGCGCCAGCAGCACCCGCACCCGCGCCGTCCCGCGGCAGCCGGTGAGCCGCCGCAGCAGCACCGCCCGGTCCGGGTCGCCCGGAAAGGCCAGCGCGTCACGGCATTCCACGATGCCGTCGCGGGTGGTCCAGCGGTTGCGCCAGATCAGGCTGCCCGGTTCGTAGTAGCCGCCCCAGACGTGCCGCACGTCGGTCGGGGTGACGGCGTAAACCCCGCCGCCGCCAATGAGATTGGAGAAGACGGCGTCGGAATCCCAGTGCGGCGCGCACATCCACGCCACGTCGCCCTGCGGTCCGATCAGCGCGCCCCGCTCGCCGTCTGCGAGCAGCGCGTACTCGCGCAGCACGCGGGGGGCGAAGGTGGTCGCGGTGTCGATCTTCAGGTCAGCCACGGGCTCCAGCCTTCGACCCCCGCCCCACGCCGGTATCGATCTTTCCGGTGGCCATCCGTTCGGCGAGCCGCGAGGCCAACGCCATGATCGTCAGCGCGGGATTGGCGGAACCCTGGGTGGGGCACACCGAGCCGTCGGCGAGAAACAGGTTCGGCACGCCCCAGACCCGGTGATCGGAGTCGACCACCGAATTCTGTGGCCCGGTGCCCATGCGGGCGCCGCCGATCAGGTGGGCGAAGCGCTCGATGGTCAGCACGTCCTGGGCGTCGGCGGCGTGCAGGATGTCACCGATCACCTTGGTGGAGTAGGCCATGTTGGCCTTGTCGTTGTCGCAGAGCGTGTAGTCGAACCGGGCGACCGGGATGCCGTACGGGTCCTTCTCTTCGGCCAGCGTCACACGATTGTCCGGCAGCGGTAACAACTCGTTGAGCACGCCGACGGTCGCCCAGTGGTTGTAGTCGCGCATGTACTCGCGCAGGGCGCGGCCCCAGTGCCCGTCCGCCATCACGTGTTCGGCCCAGCCGATGGGCATCGGCGACACCGTCTGAATGGAGAACCCGCGGGCGAACCCGCGAGAGAGGTCGGTCTCGTAGAACTGTTCGGAGGTCACCTCCGGGGGAGGCGCCTTGTACATCCGGACCTCCTCGGACCAGCGGCCCGCGGACTGGGTGGCGCCCTGCACCATCACGTAGCGCCCGACCTGATCGTCGTTGTTGCCCAACCCGTTCGGAAAGCGCTCGCTCACCGAGTTCAACAACAGGCGCGGTGTTTCGATCGAATACCCGGCTACGGCAACAACTTTGGCGCGCTGCAACCGTTCTTTGCCGCCCACCTCGTCGTAGTAGACCACACCCCGCGCCGCGCCCGTCTCGTCGAGTTCGACGCGCGAGGCCATGCAGTTGGCGCGGATCTCCACGTCGTGGGCCAGCGCGTCGGGAAGGTGCGTGACGTACGGGCTGGCCTTGGCGTTGACCTTGCAGCCCTGCAGGCAGTAGCCGCGGTAGATGCAGTGCGGGCGGTTGCCGAACGTGCCGTTGACGATGCCCACAGGCCCCACCCGCATCTCAATGCCGAGCTTGAGCGCGCCCCGCCAGATTTTGGCTGCCGCCCCCGAAATGGGATGCGGGGCAAAGGGATAGCGATGCGGGTCGCCCCACGGCCAATTCTGGCCGGCCACCGGCAACTCGAGCTCGACCTGCTCGTAGTGGGGTCGGATGTCCTCGTAGCGCAGGGGCCAGTCGGCTCCCACCCCGTCGAGGGTGCGGGTCGCGAAATCGCTGGGGTGGAACCGCGGGGTGTAGCCGGCGTAGTGCACCATGGAGCCGCCCACCCCGCGCCCGGAGTTGTTCTTGCCCAGCTCAATTGGGTCGTCACCGCCGATGATGCGCTTCTGGGTCCAGTACAGCGCGTGGGAGCCGGCCTCGTCGGACACCCAGTCCTCGTCGGGGTGCCAGAAAGGGCCGGCCTCGAGGATCACGACCCGCCAGCCCGCACGCGCCAGCCGCTGCGCCAGCACCGAGCCGCCGGCGCCGGCCCCGACGACCACCAGGTCGACCTCGTCATCGTCGCGGTAGCGGCGCATGGTCTTTTCGCCGGGCAGGTCGCGCGAGTGCACGTCGAGCAGGAACCGCGACTCGTTGTCCTTCGGGCCGACGGCCCCTTTGAGCAGGCCCCGCCAGAAGTCGCCCATCACAACTCACCGTTCTGCACGACTTGCACGGGGTCTTCGTCGGTGGCGCCGGGCATCTCGTACGGTTCGCGCGCGGCGTCGGGCCCGGTGGCGCCGCCCAGGCGCATGAATCCGCGCGGGTAGGCGGGGCCGCCGAACCCGATCTCGTTCCAGGCCCACGGGTGGGAGTAGAAGCCGGACAGCGTCATTCGCATGCACACCGACCAGGCGCGCTTGACGTTCAGGTTCTCCCAGGCACCGCCCTCCAGCTCGCCCTGCGAGAACTGCCCGACGATCTGTTCGCGGGTTTCGGTCCCGGCGGCGGCGAAGGAGGATGCGCCGTATCTGGCGGCGGTCTCGTCGAGCCCGCGCAGCACCAAGCGCCACGTGTCGCGGTCGTCGGGCATGTCCGCGTACTGGTAGCCGTCGAGGCGCCCGTCGGCGAGCTTGGAGTCGACCGATTCGGCCGCCGGGACGCGCGGCTCGGCGTCCTGCGCGAGCACCGTGTCGCAGAACGCGCGCAGGCACGGCTCCTCCTCTGCGGTGAAAAACCGCAGGGGGCCGGGAGGTTCGAGCCGGGCCAGCACGACTTTCCTGGTGGCTTCGTCCCAGCTGCCGGCGGTTTCCAGCACGTCGAAATCGGGGTAGCGCCCGATCATCTGGGGCGTGGTGCCGCGGCGCTGCTTGGGCAGCCAGGACGGGTGCGGCGGCTTGCCGTCGGGGCGCAGGTTGGGCAGGTGGTCGGGGCGTGAGGTGTCAGCCATCTCAGTGATCCCGATGCCTAACCCCGGAACCGTTCGCGGCGCAGGATCGACGCCAGCAGCCCCATCCCGCCGACCATGCACATCAATCCCGGCGCCGCGATCGGCGGGCCCATGGGCACGTTGTAGGACGCGTGCTTCCATCCGCCCGGCTTGCGAGCGACGCCGCGCGCGTGCAGGTATTCGCCCATCAGACCGTTGGCCGTGTAGATGCCGGCGGTGATCGGGAGCCACAGCTTGGCCCAGCGCCGCGAGAACACGCCCCCGACGCCGGCGACGACCACCGGCGGCGTCACCACGATCGGGCTCCACATCCACTTGTTGCCGAAGCTCGCCTTGTAGTGCTCGAAGTAGATTTCGGCCGTCGTGACGAGCGCGGCAACGGCGGTCAGCCCGGACAGCGAGCGTTCGAAACGACCGTGTGCGACGTCGTACAGCGCCCGCTCGGCCAGGTGCGAGACCTCGCCCAGTCCGTCACTTCCGGCGGTGCGGCCTTTGCGCCGTCCGCCGTTGCCGAGCAACAACATGTGAAGTCCCTTCTGCGCTTGCGTCGTGCCGGATCACCGGCCCGGGCTGGTTTCCTGGGTGAGTCGTGGGGTGCGCAGCGGCACTGCGCTGGGGTGTGCCGTGACCGTGCCGGCCGAGTACGTCCATCGCGTCATGCAGTGACCTCTCCTTCGGGCTGGAAGGAACGCGGTCCGGCGGTCTCATAGCGCCCAGCTGTGGATTTCAACCGAAACGGTCGCGACGACGCGTCGTGACCGAAGCGCATCGACTGCGTACCCCGTGCCCTGCCGGACAAACTGGCGCGCAGGTGATTCACAGCGAGCCACCAGGCGGGGCGCCGGTGGCTAACGACCTACCGCCGCGGCACACGCCGAGTCGTCGGCCGAAGCCGACGGCGAGCCACCGCCTTCCCAGCGGAGCCCGGGTCTGTTCGCACGGCGCCCGCCGCCGCCGGATCGGTGTAACCACCGCCCTTCTAGCTGCCCAGATGTGCCATGATGTCCAAGCTGTCAAGACTCAGGGAGCAGCAGTGGATGTCAATCTTTCGATGGTCACACGACCGGTCGCGCGGCTGATCGCTACCGCGCAGAACGGGCTGGAAGTCTTGCGACTGGGGGGCTTGGAAACCGGCACGGTGCCGTCACCGTCCCAGATCGTCGAGAGCGTGCCGATGTACAAGCTCCGGCGGTACTTCCCGCCGGACAGTCGGCCCGGCCAATCGCCCGTCGGGCCGCCGGTGCTGATGGTGCATCCGATGATGATGTCCGCCGACATGTGGGACGTCACCCGCGACGAAGGCGCGGTGGGGATCCTGCACAGCCGGGGGCTCGATCCCTGGGTCATCGACTTCGGCGAACCCGACAAGGTCGAAGGCGGCATGCGCCGCACGCTGGCCGATCACATCGTCGCGCTCAGTCAGGCCATCGACACGGTCCGGGACACCACGGGCAGCGACATCCATCTGGTCGGCTATTCGCAGGGCGGCATGTGGTGTTACCAGGTCGCCGCCTACCGGCGTTCGAAGAGCCTGGCCAGCATCGTCACCTTCGGCTCCCCGGTCGACACCCTGGCCGCCTTGCCGATGGGCATCCCGGCAAACTTCGCCGCGCCCGCCGCCAACTTCATGGCCGACCACGTCTTCAGCCGGCTGGCCATCCCCAGCTGGATGGCGCGCACCGGCTTCCAGATGCTCGACCCCCTCAAGACCGCCAAGGCGCGGGTCGACTTCGTCCGCCAGCTGCACGACCGCGAGGCGCTGCTGCCGCGCGAGCAGCAGCGGCGCTTCCTCGAACGCGAAGGCTGGATCGCGTGGTCCGGTCCCGCGATCTCCGAGCTGCTCAAGCAGTTCATCGCCCACAACCGGATGATGACCGGCGGTTTCGCCGTCAACGGACAGATGGTCACCCTGACCGACATCACCTGCCCGGTGCTGGCCTTCGTCGGCGAGGTCGACGACATCGGCCAGCCGGCCTCGGTGCGCGGCATCCGGCGCGCGGCACCGGACGCCGACGTCTACGAATCCACCATCCGCACGGGCCACTTCGGCCTGGTCGTCGGGTCCAAGGCGGCCCAACAAAGCTGGCCGACCGTCGCGGAATGGGTGCGATGGCTGTCCGCCGGCGGCGATAAGCCCACCAGCATCGCGCCGATGGCCGACCAGCCCGCCGAGCACACCGACAGCGGCGTGGCGCTGAGCTCCCGGCTCGCGCACGGCATCGGGGAGGCCTCCGAGGCGGCGCTGGGCATGGTCCGCGGGGCGGCCAACACCGTCGTCGCGGCCAACAAAAGCGTGCGCACCCTGGCCGTCGAAACGGCCCGCACGCTGCCGCGACTGGTCCGGCTGGGGCAGATCAACGACCACACCAGGATCTCGCTGGGCCGCATCATCGAGGAGCAGGCGCACGACGCCCCGCAGGGCGAATTCCTGTTGTTCGACGGGCGGGTGCACACCTACGAGGCGGTGAACCGGCGCATCAACAACGTCGTCCGCGGCCTCATCGAGGTCGGGGTGCGCCAGGGCGACCGGGTCGGCGTGCTGATGGAGACCCGGCCCAGCGCGCTGGTGGCCATCGCCGCGCTGTCCCGCCTAGGCGCCATCGCGGTGGTGATGCGGCCCGACGCCGACCTGGCCGCCTCGGTGCGGCTCGGGGGAGTGACCGAGATCCTCACCGACCCCACCAACCTCGACGCGGTGCTGGAGTCGGACGGGCAACTGCTGCGGCAGGTGCTGGTGCTCGGCGGCGGCGAGACGCGGGACCTGCACCTGCCCGAGGACTCCGACGAGCAGCCCCAGGTCATCGACATGGAACAGATCGACCCGGACGCCGTCGAGCTGCCCGGCTGGTATCGGCCCAACGCGGGGCTGGCCCGGGACCTGGCGTTCATCGCGTTCAGCTCGGCCGGCGGCGAGCTGGTGGCCAAGCAGATCACCAACTACCGCTGGGCGGTCTCGGCGTTCGGTACGGCCTCGACGGCCGCCCTCGACCGCCGCGACACCGTGTACTGCCTGACGCCGCTGCACCACGAGTCCGCGCTGCTGGTCAGCCTGGGCGGCGCGGTGGTCGGCGGCACCCGCATCGCGCTGTCGCGCGGCCTGGACCGGACCCGATTCATCCAGGAGGTGCGCCAGTACGGCGTCACGGTGGTGTCCTACACCTGGGCCATGCTCGGCGAGATCCTCGACAACCCGGCCGATCCGCCCTTCGTCCTGCACGGCAACCACCCGGTGCGCCTGTTCATCGGCTCCGGCATGCCGACCGGGCTGTGGGGGCGTGTCGTCGAGGCGTTCGCGCCCGCTCACGTCGTCGAGTTCTTCGCCACCACCGACGGTCAGGCGGTGCTGGCCAACGTGTCCGGCGCCAAGGTCGGCAGCAAGGGCCGCCCGCTGCCGGGCGCCGGGCGCATCGAGTTGGGCGCCTACGACACCGAACACGACCTGATCCTGGAAAACGAGCGGGGCTTCGTGCAGATCGCCGAACCCAAACAGGTCGGGGTTCTGCTCGCCGCGTCCAACGGCCCGATCGATCCGAGCGCCTCCGTCAAGCGCGGGGTGTTCGCCGCCGGCGACACCTGGATCTCGACCGAGTACCTCTTCTACCGCGACGACGACGGCGACTACTGGCTGGCGGGCCGGCGCGGCTCGGTGGTGCGGACCCCGCGCGGGCTGGTCTACGCCGAGCCGGTCACCGACGCCCTGGGTTGCATCAACGGCGTCGACCTCGCGGTGACCTACAACGTGCCCGTGCGCGACCACGAGGTGGCGGTGTCGGCGGTGACGCTGTTGCCGGGCGCCTCCATCACGGCGGCCGACCTGACCGAGGCCTTCGCCAAGATCCCGATCGGGCTCGGGCCCGACATCGTCTGCGTGGTCCCGGAGATGACGCTGAGCGCGACCTACCGCCCGACCGTCAGCGCGCTGCGGGCCGCCGGGATTCCCAAGGCGGGACGGCACGTCTGGTATTTCGATGCGGAGACCGAACACTACCGCCGGCTGACTCCCGGGGTGCGTTCCGAGCTGAGCGGGGCGCGGTCATGATCGACGACGCGCTGCTGAACATCCTGGTGTGCCCGGCCGACCGCGGCCCACTGGTGTTGGTATCCCAAACGGGCGGTGGGGAAGTGCTCTACAACCCCCGGTTGCGCCGCGCCTACCGGATCGAGGACGGCATCCCGGTGCTGCTGATCGACGAGGCCCGCGACGTCGACGACGACGAGCACGCCCGGCTCATGGCGCAAGGCCCTCCGGCAGATCCCCAGTGAGGTAGCGCTGCAGGTTGGGCGCGATGGTTCGCGCGACCTGCTCGGCCGGCAGCGACGCGAACGGCTCCAGTTGCAGGATGTAGCGCGCCATCACCACACCCACCAGTTGCGACGCCACGAATTGGATGCGAATAATTCCGCTTCCCGGCGGATCGTCCACGCGGGCACCGACTTCGACGGCGATCACGTCCTGAATGAACGCGCGAAACAGGTTGATCTCCGACCCCGCCAGGATCGAGCGCAGCGTCGCGATGAACGCCGCGCCGATCTCGGAATCCCACAGCGGCAACAACATCGACGGAATCTGGTAGCCGAGCTCCTCGACAGGCACCTCGCGCAGCGGGCCGATGACGTCCATCGGATCGACCGGGATGTGGACGGCCGCGGCGAACAGCTGCTCCTTGGTGCCGAAGTAATGGTGCACCAACGCCGAATCCACCCCCGCCGACGCGGCCACCGCACGTATCGACGTGTTACGAATACCGTTGCGCGCGAACAATTCCCGGGCGCTAGCCAGTATCCGCTCCCGGGTATCGGAGTTCCCGGAGGGCCGGCCCCGTCGCCGGCGGCCGGTGTTGGTAGTCGTCACTGGGCGCTCGCCACTATCTCATGGTGGCGACCCGCTGCGCCCGGCTGCGCCGCGCTTGCGATCGCCACTATCTCATGGTGGCGACCCGCTGCGCCCGGCTGCGCCGCGCTTGCGATCGCCACTATCTCATGGTGGCGACCCGCTGCGCCCGGCTGCGCCGCGCTTGCGATCGCCACTATCTCATGGTGGCGACCCGCTGCGCCCGGCTGCGCCGCGCTTGCGATCGCCACTATCTCATGGTGGCGACCCGCTGCGCCCGGCTGCGCCGCGCTTGCGATCGCCACTATCTCATGGTGGCGACCCGCTGCGCCCGGCTGCGCCGCGCTTGCGATCGCCACTATCTCATGGTGGCGACCCGCTGCGCCCGGCTGCGCCGCGCTTGCGATCGCCACTAGCCGGTCCGTCGCCGCAGCGTCGCCGCCGCCAGGCACAGCGCCGCCAGGGCGAAGGCCAACACCACGATGATGTCGCGCACCGCGATGAAGGTCAGCTCCGGGTGCGCGCCCACCTGTTGCAGGGCCTCGAGCGCGTAGCTGGCCGGCAGCACATTGCTGATCCATTGCAGCCAGTGTGGCATCACCGCCCGCGGCACGATGATGCCGGCCAGCAGCAGCTGCGGCACCATCACCAGCGGGATGAACTGCACGGCCTGAAACTCGGTGCGCGCGAACGCACTACACAACAGGCCCAGGCCGACTCCCAGCACGGCGTTGACGATCGCGATCACGAACACCCACAACGGGCTGCCCGCCGTGTCGAAGCCGAGCAGCCAGAACGACACGATGCACGCCAGAACGGCTTGCGCCGCAGCGGCCGTCGAGAAGGCGGTGCCGTAGGCGATCAGCAGGTCGAGCCGGCGCAGCGGAGTGGTCAGGATGCGCTCCAGCGTTCCCGAGGCCCGTTCGCGTTGCATGGTGATCGCCGTGATGATGAACATCACGAACAGCGGGAACAGGCCGAGCAGGATCAGGCAGGCGTTGTTGAAGGGGGTCGGGCCGCCCGGGCGGTACGGGGCGTTTTCGAACATGAAGTACATCAGGGTGATCACCAGGACCGGCACCAGCAGGATCATCGCGACGCTGCGGTGATCGGCGGCCAACTGGCGCAGGATCCGCGTCGTGGTCGCCGTATACCCGTTGAGCCCTAACCGGCTTCGCGCATGGTGCTGCGCTTGATGATGGACAGAAACGCGTCCTCCAGTGACGTGCATCCGGTGTCCTCTCGCAGTTGGGACGGGGTGGTGTGGGCGACCAGCCGGCCTTCGCGCATCAGCAGCAGGTCCCCGCAGTGGTCGGCCTCGTCCATGACGTGGCTGGAAACCAGCAATGTGGTCCCCGCGCGGGCCAATTCGGCGAACTGGTCCCACAGGTCCGCGCGCAGCACCGGATCGAGTCCCACGGTGGGCTCGTCGAGCACCAGCAGATCGGGCTGGCAGACCAGCGCGCAGGCCAGCGACACCCGGGTGCGTTGGCCACCGGACAGGTTGCCGCACAAGGCCGTTCGGTGATCGGTGAGCCCGACTCGTTCGATGGCGGCGTCGGCGGCCCGGCCGTCGAACCCGTACAGCGTGGCGAAGTAGCGAACGTTGTCGACGATGCGAAGGTCGTTGTAGATGGTCGGGTCCTGCGGCAGGTAGCCGACGCGACGGCGCAGTTCGGCGCTGCCGGCCGGCTTGCCGAGCACGAAGACGCGGCCCGAGGTCACGATCTGGGTGCCGACGATGCATCGGATCAGCGTGGTCTTGCCGCAGCCGGACGGGCCGAGCAGGCCGGTGATGCTGCCCGCCGCGATCTGCACGGAGAAGTCGTGCAGGGCCGGGCGTTTACCGCGGATCACGCGAAGGTGATCGATCTCTACCGCCGGCTCGGCCCGGTCCGAGATTAATTCATCACGGGATGAACTCATCATGTGATGAATATTCGTCGCGCGCGGCCGCGCTGTCAAGGGGTCGCAGCATCCGGGCCTTCGCGGCCCCGGGCGGGCCTAGTTGAAGCGCTCGCCGATCGCCGGGCGTCGCTGCGGCAGGTGCCCGTGCACGCCTTCGGCGTAGGCGGTTTCGGCGTGCTGGGTGAGGTCGGCGCCGGTGGTTTCGTCTTCGGTACTGAGCCGGAAACCCACCACCCGGTCGATCACCTTGGCGAGCACGAACGACACGGTGAACGCGTAGAACGCGACGACCGCGATCGCCAGCGTCTGCTTGCCCAGCTGGCCGACGCCGCCGCCGTAGAACAGGCCGCGCGGGCCCGCCGTCATGACCGCCGTGGCGAGCAGCCCGATCAGGAACACACCGACCACGCCGCCGACGAAGTGCACGCCCACCACGTCGAGCGAATCGTCATAGTTGAAGCGCAACTTCGCGCCCACCGCGAACGAGCACACGACACCCGCCGCCAGGCCGACGATCGTCGCGCCGAGGGTGTTGACGGTCCCGCACGATGGGGTGATGGCCACCAGGCCGGCGACCACGCCCGACGCCGCACCGAACGTGGTGGGCCTGCCGTCGCGAATCTGTTCGACCGCAAGCCAACCCAGCATGCCCAGACATCCCGCGACCAAGGTGTTGAGGAAGATGGCCGCGGCGGTTCCGTTGGCGGCCAGGGCGGAGCCGGCGTTGAACCCGAACCAGCCGAACCACAGTAGCCCGACACCGACGAACAGCAGCGGCAGGTTGTGCGGCCGCATGGCGTCCTTCTTGAAACCGATCCGCGGCCCGAGCACCAGCGCCAGGGCCAGCGCGGAGGAACCCGAGACGATCTCGACGACCAGCCCGCCCGCATAGTCGAGGACGCCCAACTTGGCCAGCCAGCCGCCCGGCCCCCAGACCCAGTGGGCGACAATCGAATACACGGCGATCGTCCACACCGGGACGAAAACCATCCAGGCGGCGAACTTCGCGCGGTCGGCGATCGCGCCACTGACCAGCGCGGCCGTGATGATCGCGAACGTCAATTGGAACGTGGCATACAGCAACTCGGGCACCGCCGTGCCGTGCACCGTGTCGGGGGTGATGCCGAGCATCCCGAAATGCCTGAGGTTGCCGACGAACCCGCTGGCCCCGTCCTCGGAGAACGCGAGGGTGTAGCCGATCAGCAGCCACGCCACGGTCACCAGCGGGATGGAGATGAAGCTCATCATCATCATGTTGAGCACCCCGGTGGTGCGGACCATGCCGCCGTAGAAGATCGCCAGGCCGGGGGTCATCAGCAAGACCAGCGCGGTGCTGGCCAGCAGCCACGCCGTGGCGGCCGGGTCTATCGCGTGCATGTCGGCCTCCTTCGGGTCCCGGACACCGGGATACTGCCATGTTCGGGCCGCCGGTAGGTTCGTTGGGTTACTGAAAAGAGGATTCAGGATCTTCAATTGGTCGAGGCTGGACGACGATCTCGCGCAAGCACGGCGGCGGCGCAGCTGTTGGTCGACCCGGTCGAGGCCGCGCGCCGGTTACTGGGCGCCACTCTCACCGCGCGGGGTGTGAGCGGGATAGTCGTCGAGGTCGAGGCCTACGGGGGAGTGCCCGACGGTCCGTGGCCGGACGCCGCGGCGCACTCCTACAAGGGCCTGCGCGCCCGCAATTTCGTGATGTTCGGGCCGCCGGGGCGGCTCTACACCTACCGCAGCCACGGCATCCATGTCTGCGCGAACGTCTCGTGCGGTCCCGACGGCACCGCGGCCGCGGTGTTGCTGCGGGCGGCCGCGATCGAGGACGGCACCGACGCCGCCCGGGCCCGCCGCGGCGAGCTGGTGCACACCGCCGCGCTGGCGCGCGGGCCGGGGAACCTGTGCGCCGCCATGGGAATCACCATGGACGACAACGGAATCGACCTGTTCGACGGCAACAGCCCGGTGACGCTCGAGCTGCACGAACCGCTGAGCTCGATGTCCGGCCCGCGGGTCGGTGTCAGCCAGGCCGCCGACCGGCCCTGGCGGTTGTGGCTTCCCGGGCGCCCGGAGGTCTCGGCGTATCGCCGCAGCCCGCGCGCGCCGGCCCCGGGTGCCAGCGACTAACCCGCGGCGAACGTCGGGTCGCTGGGGGAACGCTCCGAATCCGCGCCACAAGTCGACGCCCGCCGTCGGCGCTCTGGAAGACTCGTACACCATGATCCTCGACGAGCTGGGCTGGCGCGGCCTGATCGCGCAGTCCACCGACCTCGATGCGCTGGCGGCCGAAGCCCGGCGCGGGCCGATGACGGTGTACGCCGGCTTCGACCCCACCGCGCCGAGCCTGCACGCCGGCCACCTGGTGCCCCTGCTGGCACTGCGCCGCTTCCAGCGCGCCGGCCACCGCCCCATCGTGCTCGCCGGCGGCGCCACCGGGATGATCGGCGATCCCCGCGACGTTGGTGAGCGCACCCTCAACGAGGCCGACACCGTCGCCGAGTGGACCGAACGGATCGGCGGACAGTTGCAACGCTTCGTCGACTTCGACGACTCACCGACCGGCGCCGTCGTCGTCAACAACCTGGACTGGACGCGCCCGCTGTCGGCGATCGAGTTCCTGCGCGACATCGGCAAGCACTTCTCGGTCAACGTCATGCTGGACCGCGACACCGTGCGGCGCCGCCTGGACGGCGACGGCATCTCCTACACCGAATTCAGCTACATGCTCCTTCAGGCCAACGACTACGTCGAACTGCACCGCCGCTACGGCTGTCGCCTGCAGATCGGCGGCTCCGACCAGTGGGGCAACATCATCGCCGGGGTCCGGCTGGTCCGCCAGCAGCTCGGCGCCTCGGTCCACGCGCTGACCGTGCCGCTGGTGACCGCCGCCGACGGCACCAAGTTCGGCAAGTCCACCGGCGGCGGCAGCCTGTGGCTGGACCCCGCGCTGACCACCCCGTATGCCTGGTACCAGTACTTCTTCAACACCGCCGACGCCGACGTGATCCGCTACCTGCGCTGGTTCACCTTCCTGTCGGCCGACGAGCTGGGCGAGCTGGAGCAGGCCACGGCCGCGCGCCCCCAACAACGCGCCGCGCAGCGGCGGCTGGCGCGCGAACTAACCGTGCTGGTGCACGGCGAGGCGGCCACCGAGGCCGTCGAGCACGCCAGCCGGGCGTTGTTCGGGCAGGGCGAGCTGGGCCGGCTGGACGAGGCCACGCTGTCCGCGGCGCTGCGAGAGACGTCCGTCGCCGAGCTCAAACCCGGTGGCCCCGACGGGATCGTCGACCTGCTGGTGGCCAGCGGGCTGTCCGAGAGCCGCAAGGCCGCGCGGCGCACCATCGGCGAGGGCGGCGTCTCGGTCAACAACGTCCGCATCGAAAGCGAGGAGTGGGCGCCGCAGCCGGCGGACTTCCTGCACGGCCGGTGGCTGGTGCTGCGCCGCGGCAAGCGCACCGTCGCCGGGGTCGAAAAGGTCTAGACCGCCCGGGCGCCGTAGAGCCTCCGCGAAACACGCGCGTGCACAGATCTTTACCTCACCGTGTCGTCGGCGTGACCCGAGGGGACCACTGTTGTCACGGTGATTTTCGCGACGCGTGTGCGGTCGACCGTCCTGCGGAGCCTGGGGGTGATCACGGGCCTGGTGGCGCTGGCCGCGGCTTTGTCGGGGGCGATGTCGGCGCCGATCCGCGCGGACATGCTCAGCAATGCGTTCCTGTCGGCGCTGACGAACGCCGGGATCGCCTATAGCCAGCCGACCGGCACCACCGCGATGGGACAGTCGGTGTGCCCGATGCTGTTCGAGCCCGGCGGGTCCTTCGACGCGGTGACGTCCAAGATGGCCGAGGGCAACGGCATGTCGTACGAGACGGCCGGCAGGTTCACCATCGTGGCGATCGCGACCTACTGCCCGGCGCTGATCGCGCCACTCCTGGGCAACCGGCTGCCGAGTTAGGTGTGGCGCTGCCCGTATTCTCGGCAGCGTGGTCGACGACAGGCAGAGGCACCGCGGCGAGCGGAGGGCGCGGCCGGCATCCGGCAACTGGTCCGGTCCGGGGCGTGCGCGGCCGGCTCAGCCGCAGAGCGGCCCGCGCCGCGACGCCCAGGCCGATCGCGCGCCGCAGGACGGGCCGCCGATCCCGCCCGGCGTGGAAGCCAAGCAGCTGGCACCCGACGTTCGCCGCGAGCTGAGCACCCTGGACCGCGCCACCGCCGACGCGGTGGCCCGCCACCTCGTCGCCGCGGGCGAGCTGCTCGACGAGGACCCGGAGGCGGCGTTGCGTCACGCCCGCGCGGCGCGGGCCCGGTCCAGCCGCATCGCCACCATCCGGGAGGCGGTCGGCATCGCCGCCTACCACTGCGGCGACTGGTCGCAGGCGCTGGCGGAGTTTCGCGCCGCCCGCCGCATGGGCAGCAAGTCCGCGTTGCTCCCGCTGATCGCCGATTGCGAACGCGGACTTGGCCGTCCGGAGCGCGCCATCGAGCTCGCGCGCGGACCGGAGGCCGCCGAGCTGTCCGGGGACGACGCCGACGAGCTTCGCATCGTCGCCGCCGGGGCGCGCGCGGACCTCGGGCAGCTGGAGCAGGCGCTGACCGTATTGTCCACGCCGCAACTGGATCCCAGCCGCACCGGCTCCACGGCCGCGCGGCTCTTTTACGCCTACGCGGACACGCTGCTCGCGCTCGACCGCACCGACGATGCGCTGCAATGGTTCCTGCGTTCGGCGGCCGCCGACGTCGACGGAGTCACCGACGCCGAAGACCGGGTCAGTGAACTCGGCTGACACGACGGAACCGACGACGTGAACAGCCTTGCGCAGGAATACGATTGCCTGCTGATCGACCTCGACGGGACGGCATTTCGCGGCCGTCAGCCCACCGAGGGCGCCGTTGAGGCGCTGGCCGAGGTGCGCAGTCGCGCGTATTTCGTCACCAACAACGCCTCCCGCAGCGCCGACGAGGTCGCCGCGCACCTGACCGAACTCGGCTTCACCGCCACCGCCGACGACGTCGCCACCAGCGCCCAGAGCGCGGCCCGGCTGCTCGCCGACCAGCTGCCCCCGGACTCGCCGGTGCTGATCGTGGGCACCGAGGCCCTGGCCGGCGAGATCACCGCCGTCGGGCTGCGCCCGGTGCGCAGCAACGACGACGACCCGGCCGCCGTCGTGCAGGGCCTGTCCCTGACCATCGGCTGGCCCGAGCTCGCCGAGGCGGCGCTGGCGATCCGGGCCGGCGCGCGGTGGGTGGCGGCCAACGTCGACCTCACCCTGCCCACCGAGCGCGGGTTGCTGCCCGGCAACGGCTCGTTGGTGGCCGCGCTGCGGGCGGCCACCGGCGCCGAACCCCAGGTGGCGGGCAAGCCGGCGCCCGCCCTGCTGCGCGACGCGGCGGCCCGGGGCGACTTCCGCGCGCCCCTGGTGATCGGCGACCGGCTCGACACCGACATCGAGGGCGCCAACGCCGCCGAGCTGCCCAGCCTGATGGTGCTCACCGGGGTCAACTCCGCGCGGGACGCGGTGTACGCCAAGCCCGCCCAGCGCCCCACCTACATCGGCCACGATCTGCGCTCGTTGCACGCCGACGCCGAGCGCCTCGCGGTCGGCCCGCAGCCGGGCTGGCGGGTCGACGTCGCGGACGGGGCGATCACGGTCAGCGGGGACGGGCCGGACGACGGGGACGGCCTGTCGATCGTGCGCGCGGTCGCCGGCGCGGTGTGGGGCACATCGGGGTCTGGCGCCGTGCGCATCGAGGCCGGCGACGACCGGGCGCGCGCCGCGCTGCAGCGCTGGTCTTTGGTGCGCACCGACTAACGTAGGAACGCGATGAGTATCGACCCCGATCAGATTCGCGCCGAGATCGACGCCCTGCTGGCCCGGCTGCCCCGACCCGGCGACCAGGAGGACCCCGAGAAGGCGCCCTCGCTCGACGAGCTCGAAGAGATCGCGCGCCGGCTCTCCGAGGCCCACGACGTCCTGTTGGCCGCGCTGGAGTCGGCGGAGAAGGGCTGAGTGCGCGCATGTCTCGACGCGCCCGCGTTGACGCCGAGCTGGTGCGGCGCGGCCTGGCCCGGTCGCGTCAGCAGGCCGCGGAGTTGATCGGCGCCGGCAAGGTGAGCATCGACGGGATGCCCGCGCGCAAGCCCGGCACCGCCGTCGCCGTCACCGCCGCCTTGACCGTGGCCACCGACGGCGAACGCGGTTGGGTCTCGCGCGGCGCGCACAAACTCATCGGCGCGCTGGACGCCTTCGGGATCTCCGTCGCGGGCCGCCGCTGCCTGGACGCCGGAGCATCGACGGGCGGCTTCACCGAAGTCCTGCTGGACCGCGGGGCCGCCGAAGTGGTGGCCGTGGACGTGGGATACGGCCAGCTGGCGTGGTCGCTGCGCAGCGATGCGCGGGTCGTCGTCGTCGAGCGGACCAACGTTCGTGACCTGACGCCCGAGGCGATCGGCGGGCCGGCCGACCTCGTCGTGGCCGACCTGTCGTTCATCTCGTTGGCCACAGTGTTGCCGGCGCTGGCTGGATGCGCCGCACCGAACGCGGATATCGTTCCCATGGTGAAGCCACAGTTTGAGGTGGGGAAGGGCCAGGTCGGCGCGGGCGGTGTGGTGCACGACCCCGGCCTGCGCGCCGACGCCGTGACGTCGGTCGCGCGCCGCGCCGCCGAGCTGGGTTGGCACACCGTCGACGTCACCGCGAGCCCGCTGCCGGGGCCGTCGGGCAACGTCGAATATTTCCTTCGGCTGCGCGCCCAGGCCGATCGTCCGCTCGCCGGCGACGCCTTGGTGGCGGCGGTGCGGCACGCGGTGGAAAGCGGGCCGCAGTGACTCCTGCCGAACGCACCGTCTTGATGGTTGTCCACACCGGCCGCGAAGAAGCCACCGAAACGGCCCGCCGTGTACAGAAAACGCTGGGCGACAACGGAATCGGGCTTCGGGTGCTGTCCGCCGAGGCCGTCGACCGGGGACCGTTGCACCTGGCCCCCGACGACATGCGGGCGATGGGCGTCGAGATCGAGGTCGTCAACGCCGACCCCCGGGCCGCCGAAGGCTGCGAACTGGTGCTGGTACTCGGCGGCGACGGGACGTTCCTGCGGGCCGCCGAGCTGGCGCGCAACGCCGGCATCCCGGTGCTGGGCGTGAACCTCGGGCGGATCGGTTTTCTGGCCGAGGCCGAGGCCGAGGCCATCGACCGGGTGCTGGACCACGTTGTCGCACAGGACTACCGGGTGGAGAACCGCCTGACACTCGACGTGGTCGTGCGCCAGGGCGGCCGGGTCTCCGCGCACGGCTGGGCCCTCAACGAGGTCAGCCTGGAAAAGGGCCCCCGGCTCGGCGTACTCGGGGTGGTGGTCGAGATCGACGGGCGGCCGGTGTCCGCCTTCGGCTGCGACGGCGTCCTGGTGTCGACCCCGACGGGTTCCACCGCCTACGCGTTCTCCGCGGGCGGCCCGGTGCTCTGGCCCGACCTGGAGGCAATCCTGGTGGTACCCAACAACGCTCACGCGCTGTTCGGTCGCCCCATGGTCACCAGCCCGAACGCCACCATCGCGATCGAGGTGGAGGCGGACGGCCACGACGCCCTGGTGTTCTGCGACGGCCGCCGCGAGATGCTGATCCCGGCCGGCAGCCGCATCGAGGTGAAACGTTGTGACACGGCGGTGAAATGGGCCCGGCTGGACAGCGCCCCGTTCACGGACCGGTTGGTGCGCAAGTTCCGGCTGCCGGTGACCGGGTGGCGCGGAAACTGACGGCACAGCACGGGATCCTGACTGAATGCTGACTGAAATCCGGATCGAGTCGCTCGGGGCGATCAGCTCGGCGGTCGGCGAGTTCGACCGCGGCCTGACCGTCCTGACGGGGGAGACCGGCACCGGAAAGACCATGGTGGTCACCGGCTTGCATCTGCTCGGCGGTGCCCGCGCCGACGCCACCCGGGTCCGGTCGGGGGCCGAGCGGGCGGTCGTCGAAGGGCGGTTCAGCACAACGGATCTCGACGAGGCCATGGTCGTGCGGCTCGACGAGATGCTCGACGCGTCGGGCGCCGAACGCGACGAGGACGGCAGCGTGATCGCGCTGCGCTCGGTCAGCCGTGACGGGCCGTCGCGGGCCTACCTCGGCGGCCGCAGCGTGCCCGCCAAATCGCTGGGCGACTTCACCGCCGGGCTGCTGACCCTGCACGGGCAGAACGACCAGCTGCGCCTCATCCGGCCCGAGGAGCAGTGCGCGGCGCTGGACCGCTTCGCCAAGGCCGGACCCGCGCTCGAGCGGTACTGCAAACTGCGCGACGCCTGGCTGTCGGCGCGGCGCGACCTGCTCGACCGCCGCAACCGCATGCGCGAGCTCGCGCTGGAGGCCGACCGGCTGACGTTCGCCCTCAACGAGATCGACGCCGTCGACCCGCAACCCGGCGAGGACGACGCCCTGGTCGCCGAGATCGTGCGGCTCTCCGAACTGGACACCCTGCGCGAGGCCGCCGCCACCGCCCGCGCGGCGCTGTCCTCCGAGGAGACCGACGGCCTCAGCGCCACCGACAGCCTGGGAAAGGCAAGGGCCGCACTGGAATCCACCGGCGACGCCAAGCTGACGGCGCTGGCCGGCCAGATCGGCGAGGTGCTGACCGTGCTCGTCGACGCGGCCGGCGAACTGGGCGGCTTCCTCGAGGAGCTGCCGGTCGACGCCAGCGCGCTGGAATCCAAGCTGGCCCGGCAGGCCGAACTGCGCACCCTGACCCGCAAGTACGCCGCGGACATCGACGGCGTGATCGGGTGGGCCCAGGAGTCGCGGCAACGGCTGGCCCAGCTCGACGTCTCCGAGGAGGGTTTGGCGGCGCTGGCCGCCCGGGTCGACGAGCTCGGCCGCGAATTGGCCCAGGCCGCGGTCGATCTCAGCGCCACGCGGCGCAAGGCCGCCAAGCGGCTGGCCAAGGAGGTCACCGCGGAGCTGTCCGGGCTGGCGATGGCCGACGCCCAATTCACCATCGACGTGACCCTGGATGCCGCGCCGGAAACCGCGTCGGACCCCGAGGATTCGGCCGCGCTGCGGCTGCCGTCGGGCGAGCTCGTCCACGCCGGCGCCGACGGCGTCGACCAGGTCGAGTTCGGTTTCGCCGCGCACCGGGGCATGGACCAGCTGCCGCTGGCCAAGAGCGCCTCCGGTGGCGAGCTGTCCCGGGTGATGCTCGCCCTGGAGGTGGTGCTGGCCACCTCCCGCAAAGAGGCCGCGGGCACCACCATGGTGTTCGACGAGGTCGACGCCGGGGTGGGCGGCCGCGCGGCGGTGCAGATCGGGCGCCGGCTGGCGCGGCTGGCGCGCACCCACCAGGTCATCGTGGTCACGCACCTGCCGCAGGTCGCTGCGTACGCCGACGTGCACCTGGTGGTGCACGCCGCGGGGCCCAAGGGGACCAGCGTGGTACGGCGCCTGGGCGGCGACGAGCGGGTCGCCGAGCTGGCGCGGATGCTGGCCGGGCTGGGCGAATCCGACAGCGGCCGCGCGCACGCCCGCGAGCTGCTCGAGGCGGCGCAAAAGGACGAGATCTAGCCCCGTGTTGCGGCCGCGGCCGCCGCCGTCTCCGCCCCTGTCTCGCGCCCCTGTCTCCGCGAGCGTCGACTTGTGGCGGCCAACCCCGGCGTGTCGCCGCATCAAGTCGACGTTCGAGACCAGTTCGGCACAGAGCTGTTACTAATGGGACTCTAGATAACTTCTGGGGCTGATGTTACGGCACGCCTCCCCGCGTCGTCCGCGCATCACCGACAGAATCGCCCCCATGAAGATGTCAGGCCTGCTTTCCCGTAATCCCGCCCGGCCGGGCCTCGTCGGCACTGCCCGCGTTGACCGCAACATCGACCGATTGCTGCGCAGGGTCTGCCCCGGCGACATCGTCGTGCTCGACATCCTCGATCTGGATCGCATCACGGCGGACGCCCTGGTGGAGGCCGACATCGCCGCCGTCGTCAACGCCTCGCCGTCGGTGTCGGGCCGCTACCCCAACCTGGGGCCCGAGGTCCTGGTCAACAACGGGGTCACGCTGATCGACGAGGCCGGACCCGACGTCTTCAAGAAGGTCAAAGACGGCGCCAAGATCCGCCTGCACGAGGGCGGGGTGTACGCCGGCGACCGGCGGCTGGTCCGCGGCACCGAGCGCACCGACCACGACATCGCCGATTTGATGCGGGAGGCCAAGAGCGGCCTGTCCGCCCATCTGGAGGCGTTCGCGGGCAACACCATCGAGTTCATCAAGAGCGAGAGCCCGCTGCTGATCGACGGCATCGGCATCCCCGACGTCGACGTCGACCTGCGCCGCCGGCACGTGGTGATCGTCGCCGACGAGCCCAGCGCCGAGGACGACCTCAAGTCGCTCAAGCCGTTCATCAAGGAGTATCAGCCGGCGCTGATCGGGGTGGGCAGCGGCGCGGACGTGTTGCGCAAGGCGGGGTATCGCCCGCAGGTGATCGTCGGCGACCCCGACCAGATCAGCACCGACGCCCTGAAGTGCGGGGCCCAGGTCGTGCTGCCCGCCGACGCCGACGGGCACGCGCCGGGCCTGGAACGCATCCAGGACCTGGGCGTCGGCGCGATGACGTTCCCGGCCGCGGGGTCGGCGATCGATTTGGCCCTGCTGCTGGCCGACCACCACGGCGCCGCGCTGCTGGTGACCGCCGGCCACACCGCCAACATCGAGACGTTCTTCGACCGCACCCGTGCGCACAGCAACCCGTCCACCTTCCTGACCCGGCTGCGGGTGGGGGAGAAGGTGGTGGACGCCAAGGCCGTGGCCACCCTCTACCGCAACCACATCTCGGCGGGGGCCATCGCGCTGCTGGCGCTGACGATGCTGATCGCCGTCATCGTCGCGCTGTGGGTGTCGCGCACCGACGGCGTGGTGCTGCACTGGGTCACCGACTACTGGAACCACTTCTGCCTGATGGTGCAGAAGTGGGTGACCTAGATGATCTCGCTGCGCCAACACGCCCTGTCGCTGGCCGCCGTGTTCCTGGCGCTGGCCGTGGGCGTCGTGCTGGGCTCCGGCTTCCTGTCGGACACCTTGTTGTCGAGCCTGCGTGACGAGAAGAAGGACCTCAACACCCAGATCAGCGGGCTCAACGACCAGAAAAACGTGTTGAACGAAAAGCTCAGCGCGGCAAACAATTTCGACACCCAGCTGGCCGGCCGGATCGTGCACGACGCGCTGGCCGGCAAGTCGGTGGTGGTGTTCCGCACCCCGGACGCCAAGGACGACGACGTTTCCGCGGTGTCGAAGTTCATCGGTCAGGCCGGCGGGACGGTGACCGGGACGGTGTCGCTGACGCAGGAGTTCGTCGAGGCCAACTCGGCGGAGAAGCTGCAGACCGTGGTGAACTCCTCGGTGCTGCCCGCCGGACAGCAGCTGAGCACCAAGCTCGTCGACCAGGGTTCGCAGGCCGGTGACCTGATGGGCATCGCCCTGCTGGCCAACCCCAACCCCGCGGTGCCCCCGGTGGACGACACCCAGCGCAACACCGTGCTGGCGGCGCTGCGCGACACCGGCTTCATCACCTATCAGGCGAGCGATCACATGGGCGCGGCCAACGCCGCGCTCGTCGTCACCGGTGGCGCGCTGCCCCAGGACGCCGGGAACCAGGGGGCGAGCGTGGCCCGGTTCTCCGCCGCGCTGGCCCCGCACGGCTCGGGCACGCTGCTCGCCGGGCGCGACGGTTCGGCGACCGGCGGTGCCGCCGTCGCGGTGGCCCGCGCCGACGCCGGCCTGAACTCCGCGATCAGCACGGTCGACGACGTGGACGCCGCGCCGGGACGCATCACCGCGGTGCTCGGCCTGCACGACCTGCTGGGCGGCGGTCACGCGGGCCAGTACGGCACCGGCCACGGGGCGACGTCGATCACGGTGCCTCAGTAGCGGGCGTGTTCACCGCGGCTCGGCGCCGTGGATGTTAGGGTGGGTTTCCGTGGGTCGGCAGGCCCATCTAGTTGTTCGCTAGAAACATTTTTCAAGCCCTGCCCGTCTTCACGGAGGTCGCCTGTTGCGAAAGCACCCGCAAACCGCCACCAAGCACCTCTTCGTCAGCGGGGGCGTCGCATCCTCGTTGGGTAAGGGCTTGACCGCCAGCAGCCTCGGTCAGCTCCTGACGGCGCGCGGGCTGTACGTGACGATGCAAAAGCTCGATCCGTACCTCAACGTCGACCCGGGCACCATGAACCCGTTCCAGCACGGCGAGGTCTTCGTCACCGAGGACGGCGCCGAGACCGACCTCGACGTCGGCCACTACGAGCGCTTCCTGGATCGCGATCTGTCCGGCTCGGCGAATGTCACTACGGGGCAGGTGTATTCGAGCGTCATCGCCAAGGAACGCCGCGGTGAGTACCTCGGCGACACCGTCCAGGTGATCCCGCACATCACCGACGAGATCAAAGGGCGCATCATGGCGATGGCCCAGCCCGACGCGCAGGGCAACCGCCCCGACGTGGTCATCACCGAAATCGGCGGCACCGTCGGTGACATCGAGTCGCAGCCCTTTCTGGAGGCGGCCCGCCAGGTGCGCCACGACCTGGGTCGCGAGAACGTCTTCTTCCTACACGTCTCGCTGGTGCCCTACCTGGCCCCGTCGGGCGAGCTCAAGACCAAACCCACCCAGCACTCGGTGGCCGCGCTGCGCAGCATCGGTATCACCCCGGACGCGCTGATCCTGCGCTGCGACCGCGACGTTCCCGAGGCGCTGAAGAACAAGATCGCGCTGATGTGCGACGTCGACATCGACGGCGTCATCTCCACCCCGGACGCGCCGTCGATCTATGACATCCCGAAGGTGCTGCACCGCGAAGAACTCGACGCCTATGTGGTGCGCCGGCTCAACCTGCCGTTCCGCGATGTCGACTGGACCGAATGGGACGACCTGCTGCGCCGGGTGCATGAGCCGCATGAAACGGTGCGAATCGCCTTGGTGGGCAAGTACGTTGAACTCTCCGACGCCTACCTGTCGGTCACCGAGGCGCTGCGCGCCGGCGGTTTTAAGCACCACGCCAAGGTCGAATTGCTCTGGGTGGCGTCCGACGACTGCGAGACCGGGCCCGGTGCCGCGGCGGCGCTGGCCGACGTGCAGGGTGTGCTGATTCCCGGCGGGTTCGGCATCCGCGGCATCGAGGGCAAGCTCGGCGCCATCCACTACGCGCGCGCCCGGGGCCTGCCGGTGCTGGGCCTGTGCCTCGGGCTGCAATGCATCGTGATCGAGGCCGCCCGCTCGGCCGGCCTGACCGAGGCCAACTCGGCCGAATTCGACCCGGACACACCGGATCCCGTCATCTCCACGATGGCCGACCAGGTCGACATCGTCGCCGGCGAGGCCGACCTCGGCGGCACCATGCGGCTGGGCGCCTATCCCGCGGTGCTGGAACCGGATTCGATTGTGGCCCAGGCGTATGGCGCCACGGAGGTGTCCGAACGCCACCGGCACCGCTACGAGGTCAACAACGCCTACCGCGACAAGATCGCGGAAAGCGGACTGAGGTTTTCCGGCACCTCACCCGACGGTCACCTGGTCGAGTTCGTCGAGTACCCGCCGGACGTGCACCCCTTCATCGTCGGCACGCAGGCTCATCCGGAGCTCAAGAGCCGGCCCACCCGGCCGCACCCATTGTTCGTCGCGTTCGTCGGGGCGGCCCTCGAATACAAGGCCGGCGAACGGTTGCCGGTGGAAATCCCCGAGCAGTCGTCCAACGGCATCCAGCATCGGGACAGCGCCGCGCGGCCCATACCTGAGCCCGCGTCCCGTGGCTGAACACGTCTTCTCCACGGCGTCCTCCGAAACGCTGTACACCGGAAAGATTTTCGCGCTGCGCAGCGACCGGGTGCGGATGCCGGGCGACACCACCGCGGTGCGCGAGGTCGTCGAGCACTACGGTGCCGTTGCCGTCGCGGCGCTGGACGCCGACAACAACATCCCGCTGGTCTACCAGTACCGGCACGCGTTCGGGCGGCGGCTCTGGGAGTTGCCCGCCGGGCTGCTCGACGTCGCGGGGGAGCCGCCGCAGCAGACGGCCGCCCGCGAACTCCACGAGGAGGTCGGCCTGCGGGCGGACACCTGGCGGGTGCTGGTCGACCTCAACTCCGCGCCGGGCTTCAGCGACGAATCCGTACGGATTTATCTGGCCACCGGGCTGACCGAGGTGGGCAGGCCCGAGGCGCACCACGAGGAAGCCGACATGACGATGAGCTGGGTTCCCATCGCGGAGGCCGCCCGTCGGGTATTCAGCGGCGACATCGTGAATTCGATTGCCATCGCGGGGATCTTGGCGGCCCACGCCGTCACCGAGGGGTTCGCGCAGCCACGGCCGGTGGACAGTCCCTGGATCGACCGGCCGACGGCGTTCGCGGCCCGAAAGGCCGGGCCATGACGACGGTGGCGCTGGATTCCCAACTCCAGGGTTACCTCGACCACCTCACGATCGAGCGCGGCGTCGCGGCGAACACCCTGAGCTCGTATCGCCGCGATTTGCGCCGCTACACAAAACACTTGTCGGACCGTGGAATTCACGATCTGGCCAAGGTGGGCGAGAACGACGTCAGCGAGTTCCTGGTGGCGCTGCGCCGCGGCGACCCCGAGACCGGGGCGGCGGCGCTGTCGGCGGTGTCGGCGGCGCGGGCCCTGATCGCGGTGCGCGGCCTGCACCGCTTCGCCGCCGCCGAGGGGCTGGCCGAACTCGACGTAGCCCGCGCGGTCCGCCCGCCCACGCCCGGCCGCCGGCTGCCCAAGAGCCTGACCGTCGACCAGGTCCTGGCGCTGCTCGAGGGCGCGGGGGGCGACAGCCCGGCCGACGGCCCGCTGACCCTGCGCAACCGCGCGCTGCTGGAGCTACTGTATTCGACCGGCGCGCGGATCTCCGAGGCCGTCGGCCTCGATGTGGACGACGTCGACACCCAGGCCCGCTCAGTGTTGTTGCGCGGCAAGGGCGGTAAGCAGCGGCTGGTGCCGATCGGGCGCCCCGCCGTGGCCGCGCTGGACGCCTATCTGGTGCGCGGACGTTCGGATCTGGCGCGACGGGGCCGCGGGACGCCGGCCATCTTCCTCAACGTGCGCGGCGGGCGGCTGTCGCGTCAGAGCGCGTGGCAGGTCCTGCAGGACGCGGCCGAGCGCGCGGGCATCACCTCGGGGGTGTCGCCGCACATGCTGCGGCACTCGTTCGCCACGCATCTGCTCGAGGGCGGCGCCGACGTGCGGGTCGTGCAGGAGTTGCTCGGGCACGCCTCGGTGACGACGACGCAGATCTACACCATGGTGACCGTGCACGCGCTGCGCGAAGTGTGGGCCGAGGCCCACCCGCGGGCGCGATAATTCCCGCTCTTTCCCGCCGAACGCCCCCTTCCCGCCGAACGCCCCCCTTCCCGCCGAACGCCCCCCTTCCCGCCGAACGTGGAGTTGTTGCGCGAAAACGGCGAAATCGTCGACAACAAGTCGACGCTCGAGCGTCAGTTCAGCCCAGGTATTCGGACTCCAGCACTAGGTCGGACACCAACGACTGGTACTCGAGGTGGGTCTTGTGCTCGACGGTGTTCCACCGCGTGCCCTGATGCCGGTGCATGTACCCGCGGTACTTCGGTGCGCCTGGCACCCGCACATTGTCGGCGACCACGATCGAGCCGGGATGCAGCCAGCCCCGATCCAGGATGCTTTTCAGGTCGTCGAGGTAGGCGTCCTTGTCGTGGTCGAGGAACACGAAATCGAGTGTGCCGGCGGCAAACCCGTGTTCGGCCAGCACGTCCAGGGTGCGGCCGCCGTCGCCGATGGTGCCGACCACACACGTCACACGGTCGGCCACGCCGGCATGCGCCCAGATCTGGCGGGCGTTGGCGGCGTTGGCCTCGGCGAGTTCGACCGAGAACACCTTGGCCTTCGGCGCGGCCCGGGCGATGCGCAGCGCGCCGTAGCCGCAGTAGGTGCCCAATTCGAGCGCCAGCGCCGGATCGGCGCGCCGCACCGCGGCGTCGAGCAGCAGTCCCTTCTCGTCGCCGACGTTGATCAACATCGACTTCTCGTAGGCGAACTTGTCGATGGTCGTCAGCACGTCGTCGACGTCGCCGGCCCGGGCGTTCCGCAGCACGTATTCAACGGCGGCGGCTTCGCGCCCGTCGCCGATCTGGCCCGTGGTGGTGATGTTGCGATTCCCGACGGCCATCCGCCAGACCGACCACCGCAGCAGGGGTATCCGTCGCTTGAGATCCATAGGGGCCACGATAGGCCGACCGCCGGCGGTGCCCTCGCTGGCGACAGCTTTTCGCGGCCGGCACATCGCCCCCCGAACTGGTGCTGCTGTGACTGGAGTGAATAGGCTGTCGGGATGTGCGTTTCACCACCGATTTTCGCTCATATTGGCTGGTTAATTGCCTGCGGGTCGCCGGGTTTCGGCGCGCGGACCCGTTAGACTTTCGGTCGATGTTCACCTCCCGAACACCCCCGCCATGACCGAGCAGCCGGACAACGGCGTCGAGCTCGGCCTGACCGGGCGGCCGCCGCGGGCGATCCCGGAGCCACAGCCGCGCACCTCGCACGGCCCGGCCAAAGTTGTCGCCATGTGCAACCAGAAGGGGGGCGTCGGGAAAACCACGTCGACCATCAATCTGGGTGCCGCGCTCGCCGAGTACGGCCGCCGGGTGCTGTTGGTGGACATGGACCCGCAGGGCGCGCTGTCCGCCGGCCTGGGCGTCCCGCACTACGAGCTGGAAAAGACCATCCACAACGTGCTGGTGGAGCCGCGGGTGTCGATCGACGACGTGCTGCTGCAGACCCGGGTCAAGCACATGGATCTGGTGCCGTCCAACATCGACCTGTCGGCCGCCGAGATCCAGTTGGTCAACGAGGTGGGACGCGAGCAGACGCTGGGCCGGGCGCTGCACCCGGTGCTGGATCGCTACGACTACGTACTGATCGACTGCCAGCCGTCACTGGGTCTGCTCACCGTCAACGGCCTGGCCTGTTCGGACGGGGTGGTGATCCCCACCGAGTGCGAGTACTTCTCGCTGCGCGGCCTGGCGCTGCTCACCGACACCGTCGACAAGGTGCGCGACCGGCTGAACCCGAAGCTGGAGATCAGCGGGATCCTGCTGACCCGGTACGACCCGCGCACGGTCAACTCGCGCGAGGTGATGGCCCGGGTGGTGGAGCGGTTCGGCGACCTGGTGTTCGACACCGTCATCACCCGCACCGTCCGGTTCCCGGAGACCAGCGTGGCCGGCGAACCCATCACCACGTGGGCCCCGCGATCGACCGGAGCCATCGCCTATCGCGCGTTGGCCCGCGAGTTCATCGACCGATTCGGCGCGTGAACGCGACCGCAAATGGTGAGGCGCCCCAGCAGAACGGCTTTCAGGTCCGCCTGACCAATTTCGAGGGGCCGTTCGATCTGCTGCTGCAGCTGATCTTCGCCCATCGCCTGGACGTGACCGAGGTGGCGCTGCACCAGGTCACCGACGACTTCATCGCCTACACCCGCGAAATCGGTCCCCAGCTGGAGCTCGAGGAGACCACCGCGTTCCTGGTGGTGGCCGCGACCCTGCTCGACCTGAAGGCCGCCCGGCTGCTGCCGGCCGGGCAGGTCGACGACGACGAAGACCTGGCGCTGCTGGAGGTGCGCGACCTGTTGTTCGCCCGGCTGCTGCAGTACCGCGCGTTCAAGCACGTCGCCGAGATGTTCGCCGAGCTGGAGGCCACCGCGCTGCGCAGCTACCCGCGCGCCGTGTCGCTGGAGGACCGGTTCACCGAGCTGTTGCCCGAGGTGATGATCGGCGTGGACGCCGACCGCTTCGCCCAGATCGCGGCGATCGCGTTCAGTCCGCGGCCCGTCCCGACGGTGTCGGTGGCGCACCTGCACGAGGTGCAGGTCTCCGTCCCCGAGCAGGCCAAGAAGTTGCTGGCGATCCTTCAGGCGCGGGGCAGCGGGGCGTGGGCGACGTTCTCCGAGCTGGTCGCCGATTGTGAGGCGTCGATGGAGGTGGTCGGGCGGTTCCTGGCGCTGCTCGAACTGTATCGGTCGCGGGCGGTAGCATTCGACCAGTCAGAGCCGCTTGGCGTGCTCCAAATTTCGTGGACCGGGGAACGTCCGGTCAGTGAAGCCTTGGTAGAAGTGCGGGACGAATCATGATGGGCGCCGGTGACGACGCAGAGCGCGGCGATGCGGAGGAACGGCGCTTCGGCACCGCCGGTGACGACGCAGAGCGCGGCGATGCGGAGGAACGGCGCTTCGGCACCGCCGGTGACGACGCAGAGCGCGGCGATGCGGAGGAACGGCGCTTCGGCACCGCCGGTGACGACGCAGAGCGCGGCGATGCCGAGGAACGGCATCTGAACGGTGCGGAGCCCAGCGACGCCGCGCAACCCGAAGTCGACCTGGATTCCGATCTCGACGTGGGCATCCCGGACATCGCCGAGGCCGCGCCGATGGAGTCCGAGGAACTCGGCTCGGTGCTCGAGGCGCTGCTGCTGGTGGTGGACACCCCGGTCACCGCGGAGGCGCTGGCGTCCGCCACGCAACAGCCGGTGTATCGGATCGCCACCAAGCTGCAGGAGATGGCCGAGGAACTGACCGCGCGCGACAGCGGCATCGACCTGCGGAAGAACAGCGAGGGCTGGCGCATGTATACCCGCGCCCGGTTCGCGCCGTACGTGGAAAAGCTGCTGCTGGACGGCGCGCGGTCCAAGCTCACCCGGGCCGCGCTGGAGACGCTGGCCGTGGTCGCCTACCGCCAGCCCGTGACGCGTGCGCGGGTGAGCGCGGTGCGCGGCGTCAACGTCGACGCGGTGATGCGCACGCTGCTGGCGCGCGGCCTGATCACCGAAGCCGGGGTGGACGACGACAGCGGCGCGACGACGTTCGCGACCACCGAGCTGTTCTTGGAGCGCCTGGGGCTGACGTCGCTGGCCGACCTGCCGGACATCGCGCCGCTG
The DNA here is from genome assembly GCF_035918355.1 of Mycobacterium sp. 3-98. Lineage (NCBI taxonomy): Bacteria > Bacillati > Actinomycetota > Actinomycetes > Mycobacteriales > Mycobacteriaceae > Mycobacterium > Mycobacterium sp. 3-98. The sequence continues at coordinate 2,821,064 of NZ_CP142360.1, forward strand.
CTGCCCGACGTGGACACGATCGAGGACCTCAGCGAATCCCTGGACAGCGAGCCACGTTTCATCAAACTTTCCGGCGGCCACGCGGCCGACCCGGCGCTGACCTTCGACGTGGACCAGGATTGATGGTCGAAGCTGAGGGAATCCGGCTGCAAAAGGTGTTGTCCCAGGCCGGAATTGCGTCGCGGCGGGTCGCCGAGAAGTTGATCATCGAGGGCCGCGTCGAGGTGGACGGGCAGGTGGTGACCGAATTGGGCACCCGCGTCGACCCGGACGCCTCGGTGATCCGTGTGGACGGGGCCCGGATCGTCCTCGACGATTCGCAGGTGTATCTGGCGCTGAACAAGCCGCGCGGCGTGCACTCGACCATGTCGGACGACCGCGGGCGGCCGTGTATCGGTGATTTGATCGAACGGCGAGTTCGCGGGAACAAGAACCTGTTTCACGTCGGGCGGTTGGACGCGGACACCGAAGGGCTGATCCTGCTGACCAACGACGGTGAACTCGCACACCGGCTGATGCATCCCTCCCACGAGGTGCCCAAGACGTACCTGGCGACGGTGACCGGGTCGGTGCCCCGCGGTGTCGGCAAGGCGTTGCGCGCCGGGATCGAGTTGGACGACGGTCCCGCGCGGGTCGACGAGTTCGCGGTGGTGGACGCGATCCCGGGTAAGACGCTGGTGCGGGTCACGTTGCACGAGGGCCGCAATCGCATCGTGCGCCGGCTGCTGGCGGCGGCCGGGTTCCCGGTGGAAGCGTTGGTGCGCACCGACATTGGGCCGGTGTCGCTCGGCAAGCAGCGCCCGGGCAGCTTCCGGGCGCTGGGCCGCGACGAGATCGGACAGCTCTACAAGGCGGTGGGCCTGTGAGTGGGGTAGTGGTGGCCATCGACGGCCCGGCGGGCACCGGAAAGTCCTCGGTGTCAAAGGGATTGGCGCGCGCTTTAGGGGCCCGCTACCTCGATACGGGGGCGATGTACCGGATGGTGACGCTGGCCGTGTTGCGTGCGGGCGTCGATCCGGGCGACGTCGACGCGGTCGGCCGGGTCGGGTCGACGGCGCAGCTGTCGGTGGACGGCGATCGGTGTTTGCTTGCCGGAGAGGACGTTTCCACCGAGATTCGGGGGGATGCCGTCACCGGCGCCGTCTCGGCGGTGTCGGCGGTGCCCGCGGTGCGCGCCCGGCTGGTCGAGTTGCAGCGCGAGATGGCCGCTGGGCCGGGCGATGTCGTCGTCGAGGGCCGCGACATCGGCACCGTCGTCCTGCCCGACGCGCCGGTGAAGATCTTTTTGACCGCGTCGGCAGAAACGCGGGCGCGTCGGCGCAACGACCAGAACGTGGCGGCCGGGCTGGCCGACGACTACGACGCCGCGCTCGCCGACGTCCGCCGTCGCGACCATCTGGATTCCACGCGGGCGGTGTCGCCGCTGCGGGCCGCCCCCGACGCGGTGGTCGTCGACACCAGCGAGATGACCGAGGCGCAGGTGATCACCCATCTGCGGGACTTGGTCGACCAGCGAAGCGGGGCGGTGCGGTGACCCAGGACGGCACATGGAGTGACGAAAGCGACTGGGAATCCGTCGAATTCGGCATCGACGAACAGGAGGAGGCCGGCCCGGCGCCCGTGGTGGCGGTGGTGGGCCGGCCCAACGTCGGCAAGTCCACGCTGGTGAACCGGATCCTGGGCCGTCGCGAAGCGGTGGTTCAGGACATCCCGGGCGTCACCCGCGACCGGGTGTCCTACGACGCGCTGTGGACCGGCCGCCGGTTCGTCGTGCAGGACACCGGCGGATGGGAGCCCGACGCCAAGGGGCTGCAGCAGCTGGTGGCCGAGCAGGCCTCGGTGGCCATGCGCACCGCGGACGCGGTGATCCTGGTGGTCGACGCCGTCGTCGGCGCCACCTCGGCCGACGAAGCCGCCGCCCGGATCCTCCTGCGGTCGGGAAAGCCAGTGTTCCTGGCCGCCAACAAGGTTGACAGCGACAAGGCCGAAGCGGACGCGGCGATGTTGTGGTCGCTGGGGCTCGGTGAGCCGCACGCGATCAGCGCCATGCACGGCCGCGGGGTGGCCGATCTGCTTGACGAGGTGCTGGCCGCGCTGCCCGCGGTGTCGGAGGTGGGCCCCAAACCCGGTGGCCCGCGGCGCGTGGCGCTGGTCGGTAAACCCAACGTGGGCAAGAGCTCGCTGCTGAACAAGCTAGCCGGCGATCAGCGCTCGGTGGTGCACGATGTCGCGGGGACGACGGTGGACCCGGTGGACTCCCTCATCGAGCTGGGCGACAGGGTGTGGCGGTTCGTCGACACGGCGGGTTTGCGGCGCAAGGTCGGTCAGGCCAGCGGCCACGAGTTCTACGCGTCGGTGCGCACGCACTCGGCCATCGACGCGGCCGAGGTGGTGATCGTGCTGATCGATGCGTCGGACCCGCTAACCGAACAGGATCAGCGGGTGCTGTCGATGGTCATCGAAGCCGGCCGGGCCCTGGTGCTGGCCTTCAACAAGTGGGACCTGGTCGACGAGGACCGGCGCGAGCTGCTGGAGCGCGAGATCGACCGCGAACTCGTGCAGCTGCGGTGGGCGCCGCGCGTCAACATCTCCGCCAAGACCGGCCGCGCCGTGCAAAAGCTGGTGCCGGCCATGGAGACCTCGCTGGCATCGTGGGATGCGCGGATCGCCACCGGCCCGCTGAACTCCTGGCTGAAAGAGGTGGTGGCGGCCACCCCGCCACCGGTGCGCGGCGGCAAGCAGCCGCGGATCCTGTTCGCCACCCAGGCCACCGCCCGGCCCCCGACGTTCGTGCTGTTCACCACCGGGTTCCTCGAGGCTGGCTATCGGCGTTTCCTGGAGCGCCGGCTGCGGGAGGCCTTCGGCTTCGAGGGGTCGCCGATCCGGATCAACGTGCGGGTGCGCGAAAAGCGGGGCGCCAGGCGGCGCTGAGCGCTGGGCGTTTGGAAGGTGGCGGTTTCTGCCGGACCGAGTGGTGACTCTGGAATCCGATAGCGCATGCGCTAGGAGGCTGCTGAATTAATCCGCGTGGCGGGCGTGGTTGTGGTGGGGTATTTGGGGATGATTGGTGGGTGCAGGGTCGGTCTGATGATCAACGTGAGTTGTTGGATGCGGAGTCGGTTGCCGGTCATCTTCTGAAGGGCGGCAGCGTGTTTGGTTTCCTGGCGGCTCATCGCCGCCAGTTGTTCCCTGAGGAATTGTTCGCCGATCTTTTCCCGTCGCGGCGGGGCCGCCCGAGTGTGCCCGCTGAGGTGATGGCCAGTGTGATCACGTTGCAGGCTCTGCACGGTCTTTCCGATAACGAGACCGTCGATGCGGTCACGTTTGATCTGCGCTGGAAAGCCGCGTGCGGTCTGCCGGTTACCGCTGCGGCGTTTCATTCCACGACACTGACTTATTGGCGGCGCCGGCTGGCCGAATCAGATCGCCCGAACCGGATATTCGAGGTGGTTAAGGCGGTGGTCGCTCAATCGGGGGCGTTGTCGGGAAAGACGCGCCGGGCCTTGGACTCCACGGTCCTCGATGACGCGGTGGCCACCCAGGACACGGTGACTCAGCTCATCGGTGCGATCCGTCGTGTGGGCCGTGAGGTGCCAAGCGCCACCGAGGTCATCGCAGCCCACTGTTTGGCCCATGACTACAGCGACCCGGGTAAACCGGCCATCATCTGGGACGACGCCGCAGCCCGAGAGGCATTGGTCGATGCCCTGGTCGCCGACGCGCGGCGGCTGCTCACCCAGTTGTCGGGACAGCCGTTGGAGCCACGCGCCGCCGACGCGGTGGCGCTGCTGGCTCTGATCGCCGGCCAAGACGTCGAACCGGCCGAGGGCTCGGATGGCACTGACGGGCAGTGGCGCATCGCCCAGAGCGTGGCGCCGGACCGGGTGGTCTCCACGGTCGACCCGGAATCGCGCCACGTGCACAAATCACCGCACCGCCAGCAGGATGGATTCAAGGCGCATGTGGTGGTGGAGCCCGATACCGGCATCATCACCGGCTGTGCGCTGACCAAGGCCGCCGGGGTGGGCAACCACGAAGTGGCCGTCGGGCTGGCCCTGCTGGCCAACGAATCTGGGCCGATGACTGTGCTGGCTGATGCGGCTTATGGCTCCGGTGAATTCCGCGCCCAACTGGCCCAACGCGGCCACACCGACCGGGTCAAACCCCCACTGGCGCGCCGCGCGTTGGCCGGGGGGTTCACCGTCGATGATTTCACTGTCGACCACGACGCCCGCACCGCAACCTGCCCCAACGGGCTCACCCGACCGATCAGCCGTTCCGGTCGCGCTTTCTTCGGCAAGGCCTGCACCGACTGCCCGTTGCGGGCGCGGTGCACCCGTAGCCGCGCCGGCAAAAATCTGCTCGTCGGCCGCTACGACGCCGCGCTGCGCGCTGCCCGCCAAGCCGCCCGCGACCCCGACTGGCTCAGTGAATACCACCAGCACCGGCCTATGGTCGAACGCAGCATCGCTTGGCTCACCCGCGGCAACCGCAGATTGCGCTACCGCGGAACCATCAAAAACGACCACTGGCTGCACCACCGAGTCGCCGCAATCAACCTGCGCAGGTTAATCACGTTGGGCCTCAACCACACTGGAACCAACTGGGCCATCGCCTAAACCTAAACTCAGAGACTTGCGCGACACGCCACTGCCCTGCAACCCTTACCGCGGCGGGGTGATCTCTTGTGTCGACCTCAGGGTCACATCAGCGCCAAAAAGCGCCGCGAGGCACCCCGCCCCCAAAGACCACTAATTCAGCAGCCTCCTAGCACGTTTGCGCATCACCTCATGGTGCCGAGAGGTACCGGCCTTCCACGAATGGGCGCCTGGCGGATTGGCGGAGCGCTTACGGTAGGCTTTCGACCTGCTGCCGGTGGAACCACTGGCGCGCGGGCTGTGGCGCAGTTTGGTAGCGCACTTGACTGGGGGTCAAGTGGTCGCAGGTTCAAATCCTGTCAGCCCGACACCAGGTCAAGGGCGGTTTCTGACCGCATTGGCCGATCGAAATTAGGTCCGTACCCCAACCCGCACCCCAACCAGGATCGCGTGTCTGAAGTTGTCGTGCGACCGGCAGTGTGAAATGGCATGGCTCGACCCCTAATAGATGAGGGAGTGAGAGTCGCTCCCTGGTCGAGAAGGGAGACCCGAGATGGGCACGATCAACATCAAGCGCCGCTACCACGACGCTATGTTCTGGATCCGGATCAATGACGGCGACGAGTTCGCAGTCCGCCCGAACCTCTGGAACAACCCGGAGCAACGGGAGTCGATCATCGCCGCCGAAACCGGGCCGGAACCGCAGCCGTGGATGGGTGAGATCGAGTAAGCGGGGTCAGAGCCCCAGGCGACCCGCCAGGCCGTCGATGGCGGCCCTGGCGGTGTCGTCGCTCGTGTGTCCGTAGACGTCGCCCGTGACCGCGATTGACGGATGGCCGAGCAGGTCGGCGACGGCCTTGATGTGCACCCCGCCTCCAGCCATGCGACGGCTGCGGAGTGCCGCAGGGTGTGCACTCCCACGTCGGCGACACCCGCGGCCTTGGCCGCGACCTCGATGACCCGCAGCAGGTTGCGAGGGTCAACCGGGCCGCCGAACTCGGTCGTGAAGACCAGCCCGGTCTCGCGCCACTGGTTTCCGCCGCGCAGCCGGTCAGCCAACTGCGCGGCTCGGTGCTTGCGCAACATGGTTACTACACCGGCGTTGAGCGGCACCGCGCGCCGGGAACATGCCGTCTTGGGCTCGCTCATCACCAGCCGGTCTCCAATGCGGCCCAGCGTGGCCGTAACCTTCAGCACCCCGGTGTCAAGATCAATGCGGTCCCACGCGAGACCCAGCGCTTGCCCCTTCCGCAGCCCCGTCGATGCAATCAACACCAGCGCCGCGTGGTACCGCGATTCTTCAGCGTGCTTGAGAACCAATGCGACGCCGCTGGCGTCGAGATGCTTGACCTCCTGGCGGGCGATGCCGGGCCGCGTGACCGCCGCGGCGGGATTGCGGCCGAGAAGCCCGTCGCGGACCGCCCCGTCGAGGCCTGCGCGCAGGACGGTGTAGGTCTGTCTGATGGTGGAATCGCTGAGCGCGCGCACTGTCTTGGTATCGGTATCGTCGTTGATTCGCTTGCCGGGCTTGGTCTTCGCACGCATTGCTAGCACCAGCGCTTCGACGTCCGACGGTTTGAGCCGGTCAAGCCGTATTGCTCCGAAGGGTGCTGGTTCTAGGTGCCTGCGGCACAGGCTCTCATAGAGCGCCCTTGTCGACTCTTTGCGGTCTGACGCGGCCAGAGTTGTTGCGCGCCAATATGCCAACCATTCACAGACTGTGCTGGTTGCGTGCGGCGTGTCGTATTGATCTCATGACTGACGTGAAAGCCAGTGCGCCAGAAAGCTTAACCATTTTGAGTGTGTTCCGACAACTCGATGATGACCTGATACACGAATTGAGTGGTATTGCCCTCGAGCTGATTTCGAGTGGAACAGCTAAAGCGTACGAACTTGCAGGTCGATTTGTCGCGATCGCTCCTGCGGGCAGTACCGCACCTCTGCCCGAGCGGACCCACTACCTCGGTATGTTTGAAAAGGTTGTTCCTCAAGAGCATTGGAACCGCGACGAGATACCTGAATACGACGAGACCGAGATTGTTGTTGGAGACGGATCGCTAGATAACCGTATCAAGTTCGCCGCCTTCGTCATGCGGGAGCTACTCGCGGTTAGCAAAGAATGAGCTAAATCCGACGACTGATCGCAAGCGCTGATCTACGTCATCAATTTCGCCTATGGGCCGAGTGAGGCTCTGACCATCGGACCCACATCGAGGCGAACCGGACACCTCAGTGCAATTTCACTGTGCGCCAGACGTTCTCGTATGCCTGATAAAGCCTTTGCAACGAAACTGGAAGCCTCCGATGCCAATCTAAATGGAGTTGGCGTTCCCCCCAACCAAATGTCACGATCGCTCGATCAGCTGCGTAGCTCTGGACGAGGTCAGCGCGAAGGTACAACAGTTCGCCTTCGAAGCCGGACGGAGCTGAGAAGCATCGAGCGGCTGGCGCGCCCGAAGGTTCGACCTGGTCGAAACTGGCTGGAATGCTTCTCAGGTCGAACGCCTCAGAGAACAACTTACTGGGAACATAGCCGACTGCTCGATTCTCGTTGCTGTGGTACGACTCCCAGTTGAAGCTATGAACCAGCGTCTCGATGTTGAGTTCCGGACGCCTAGACCAGGGCGGCTCTCTGTAGATGCTTTCGACCGTCCCACCTGGTTCTGGCAAGGCGAACGAGTGGTGCCAGGGAATTTCGCCCGCGAACAGGTAGTACTCGCCTGGAAGCTCGATAAGATCCCGCCCTGGATGCCCTTGAGCCTGGAATACTTCGAGGAGAGCGGCCAAGTCGGCGGCGTCCACGAGGACGGTATTGAACAGACCGAATGTGTTGCGTCGCGTCTCCGTATCTTTCACGTTGATCTCTGCATGCGCGAGAATCCAAGGGCCATGGTCATTCTCAAGATGCGTACGGGCTAGAAAATCACCTGGGATCGGGACAAGTCCCTCCCGCAACCAACGTCGACTGTTTGCAGGCGTCGGCCTTGCCCAGGTCGGAAGCTGCATCGGTGCCGTTGGCGGTATTTGCGGGAATGTCGGGTCGATGTCGACCTCTGGATGATCCGCTTGCAGCCCTTGTTCGGCCAGCATCCCTGCGACGATATAGAAGCCAATCCATCCGTACTTTTTTCCATATCGTTCAAGGCGACCCGGCTCGCGATCGCGCCGAACTTCGACAATGGAGCGGTCTACTTCGGTGAATAGATCTGAACGCCATCCGAGAGCGTGTACGACGCCCAGTACGTGATCGGTTGCATCCCTGTGACCGGGGTGGTTGTTGTCGTAGTTCCTGCGGTCGGAGAATAGTCTTCCGAGGGTGTAGTTCCCGAAGTCCATTCCCATCGTTTTGTCGGCTTCTTCTCGTCGAGGGTCTCCATCCCTAAGAGCCTCGACCGGCGGCCCGGCGGCAAAGTTCAACGGCACGGCTGGCCCGGCGGGGACTGCGTCTTGATAAAACCGCCTTGCGAATTCGAAGGTGCCTGAGACGTAGTGGCGGATGAGCGCGTGGAATGTTGGGTTGGTGGCACTGCTTCCGATGAAAGCGTCACCCAGGCCCCGGAGATAAGTCGCGAGTGGCGGGCCAAATGCTGGGTCGTGCAACTGCTTTGCCGTAACGACACCGTAAGCAGCCGCGAGCACCCGCTCTCCTACGTAGGGATCGTTGATTGCAATCGCTTCGAGGGCGAGCGAGAACATTTTTTCGATATCGTGCCTACCAAACCAATACAGGGCGGAGCTGGCAGCATCACGTAAACCTCGATCCGTACTCGTCAGCGTCCACATCAGCCATCGGGCTCGCAGCTGGTCGGCGTCTGATCGATCTGGAGTGGCTTGCCAGCCCGAGCGCAAAGCACCGGCATCCTCGCGTAGTAGCCGCGAATTGGCGCGCAGCCATTCTGTCCACCGCAAGTCGCGATTCGCGACTGTACGGCCGCTTAGGATCCGGTCCAGGAATCTCGCGTTGAGTGGGTGGCGCGGAGCAGCTCGCGTCACGAAGAATCGGTCGAAGATATCGAATCGCCTTCCGCGCAGTTGGTCCACGCTTTCGGCGATCGCATCAACTGTCGCAGCGTCTAGATAGTCTGCTTCTAGTCCGGCCGCGCGTCGCAATGCGGGCAATCGAAGGGGCTCTTGCACGACCGGCCAAAGCTGTTGTCCGCTCACTCGCGGCATAAGCCCCGCCAAAGCGTCGAAAATATCGGCGGCAAGCGGGTGCCGTTCGTCCACATCGCCGATAAACAGCGTCGTGGTGCTGTCCTTGCTGAGGAGTTCGGAGATGGCGGCACCGTGCTTACGAAGCAGACTTGCCGCGATGACGTGCCCAGCCAGCAAGTCGTAGACGAGCGATACGTCCATCCCTCCCGTGGCACCTGGTTGGCGGAGAACGACCACCTCGTATTCTAGAGCAGCGAGCAGGCTATTTTGCCATCCACTGTTGTCCTTGAAGAGCTCATGCGCGCGCTGCTGTGAAACATGTCGGGCGCGGGTAGTCCAGAGTTCTTCGCCTAGGGCATCGAGCCCCTGTAAGACGTCAAGCGGGTGGATGTTGGAGTTGAGATCGTAGATGCGATGGCCAGCTACGCGCAGGTACTCGTCGAACATACCGGTGAGGGATTCGGGAAGCCGCTCGATGCCGACTGGTTGTTCTCGATCGGGGTTGGCTACGCCACAGTAAATCTTTAGCGAGAGTGGACGATTGAACAATTCACGTGGTAGTTCCGCATCGCCCGGATCAATCTTGTAGTGGGCGAAGTAACGGTCGATCGCCTCATCGATATCCTCGAACCCACTCAGGGTGAGGATTTCGTCTATCTCGTCAGGTACGGCATGCTCGACGAAGTCTTGACGAACCGTGCACACGACGAGTACTGATGGGTACTTCTCGAGAAGTACGAGCAGGCTCCGTAGTAGCGGGATCCAGATCGTCACGACTTCAGCTTCATTCAGGCCGTCGATCACGATTGGCAACCGGCACCTCGCACGTGTGGCGGCGGCGTCGACAGCTGCGAGCAACTCTTCGAACGCCGTAACCGGCTGCCCACCGATCGTCATCTGGCGTGCCAGATCGTTGAGGGTGTCGTTCTGAGTAACACGTCGTCCATAAAGCAGAACGCCAGCTGGCCGAGCCTGGGTAGGAGCCGACAGTGTGGCCGCCAACTGAGTCTTGCCGAACCCAGCATCGCCAGTGACCACGGCAAGCGAGGTAGTCAAGTGGTTCTCAACGTCCTCAGGAAGATGGACTGCGTCCCGAGTGTGGGCCAGTAGATTTGTAAGCGGCAGAGCGGCTGGATGTTGCAGTCCACGTAATCGCCTCAACGCGACGGGGTTTGCAGGGGGCGCGGGCGGCACGGTTGCACCGGCGAGCGAGGTTAGTGCCGTTACGGCGCCACCGTCGCGGAGTTCCTGGTAGGCCACTTCAAGCACCGCGGCTATGCCACGGCACGCTCCGATGATTGCTGCGACTTCTGATGCGAGCGTCTCGTCGAGAGGCGTCATCGCTTCCTCAACCGCGAGGGCGAAGCGCTCGATCTCAGAGGCGACGACCCCTAAAACTTGCCACCATTCCCCATCTGCGAGTATCCGCCGCAAGCGTTGCTCGGCAGCCGAATCTTGGTTGACCTCTGGCATCCACCGCTCACCGACCTCCGCAGCGGCGAGCCTATGCTGCGCGGCCAGTCGATCCGGTGTGAGGACAAGATTCCCGAAATACGCTTGGCGCAGTAGTTCTGCGTCACCGATTAGTAGCTCGTCGAGGTTGTCTTCCGTCCAGAGGTGCAATCTCATTTCGCTGGCCGATTCGAGATTGTAGAACCAAGTCTGGTCGGAAGACCTGAGCGGTCGTCGGGTCCACAGCACCCAGTCCGTGATATCGGGTTCGTGCTCCTTCGTCGTCTTGATTGAGTCGACGATGTCTGCTCTTCGATTTGCTCCAATTGGACGGCCCGCAGCTAGATCCCACCACTTGGTCTGCCAGCCGAACCAGCGCCCGGGGTTCCCTAGCGGGCAATCGGTCAGATCGATCTTGAGATGAAACTCGACTCCCGGCTGCTGTGCCAGCGCCGCGAAACGGCCGTAGCGGAAGTAGCTGTGGAAGGCCGTAGCGCGACAGAGGTTTTCAAAGTTTCTAGTCGCTTCACCGGGGAGCGCACGGAATCCTTCCCAATCGAGTTCTGGCATCAGAGTCCGCTCGTCCTCATGCCCCGCTTCACTTTTCGGCGGTATCCGGGTAGTCGTGCGCCGAGTAGACCTCGACGCGGGCGCCCCCGTCGAGTAGCACCTTCAGCAGAGCCTGGACATCGCTCTCGTCCGTGGTGATCACAATGGAGTCGTCTTCGCGCCGCACGTTGACGTCATATACGAACTGCTCAAGCTCAAACGGCCAGACGTTATGAATATTTAGTTCATGAAGAACTTCCAAGATTTCGTCGCTGTAGCGATCGTCTCGCTCGCCGATAGTCAGGCGGCCTCCGTCTAGTTCTAGCTGAACCGCGGATGCAAGCTTCTCGATTGTCTTCTTAACGGCACCGGCGGCCGCCGCATCTTTGAATCGGCCAATCATCACAAGATTCATTGAGTGTTCCGTGCCGAAGCCGTACCAGACCTTCATTCGGAGGCTCCGCGTTCCAGGCGGCGTATCGCTGCAATGACACCCCGATGATCAATAGCCTCACCTGTGGGGTCATAGGACGTCCGTCTCAGCATTCCGGACGCGTCGATGTGTGCGTAAGCACGCAATTCGATTTCCTTCGGGAGTGGCTCGGCAATCGCGAGGTGACCAGCATCGCCCGAGCCAAGCGCCAAGGGAACTGGTCCGGGGTAACTTTCGATCCAACGATGTAGTGCAGCGAGGGCATGGGAGGTGATGCCTTTGCGCCCGCGCGCGGGCTGTTCTGGGAGCAGCAGAAGTTCAGCAGCGCCCACAGATGCGGCAAGCTCAGCGACAGCAGTGAGATCCGGAAGCGTCGAAGTATTGACGACGCAGTTAAGCCCGATCTGAAAGACTTTGCCAATCATGGCTATACGTCGCACAAGGTCGGCGTATGAGCGTCGTCGCAGCTGCTCGTAAGTCTCACCGACACCATCGACGCTAACGCGCACGAAGTTCACTGCACCCGCCAGCGCGTCGATCATCTTCGGCGTCCAGCGGTGCCCGTGCGTCGTCATCGTTACTGCAAGTCGTGTTTGTTCTTCGGCGTACCGACAGACCTCAGCTAATCGTCGGTAAAGCGTCGGCTCACCGCCGCCAAAGCCGACGCCGAAGCAGTCAGCTGCGTCGAGTTCGTCGAGCCAGGCGCAGACCCGGGCAACGTCCAGAACAGCGGCGTTCTTAGGGGCGTAGCAGAATGGGCAATCCAGATCGCAAGCGTTCGTGAGGGCGATCGACACCTGGCGTGGTGCGCGTGCCCACTGCGCCTCTTCGACATCAACCTCGTCGAGCAGCACATTCAGACCAGTGCGCCGGTCGAAAAGGTGAATGCCGTCGGGGCCATATCGGTGCTTCAACGCGAGTACCGATCCACTTGTTGCCTCCCACCGTTGCTTGGGGCGCGCACCTACTAAGTACATCAGCCTTATTGTGGCGGTCCGACGGGGCAACATGGGCGAATTCGACAGCGACAGCGCCGGAGCTGGCGCACCCCGACTGCGCCGCCAGAGCACATCCACCTGGTGGTATCAAGATGTGGGCAATCTCCGGTCGCCGTTGCGCTGTAGCCGTCGTTCGCTTTGTAGTGCGGTGTGTACCGCACCCCAACCTGCACCCCAACGAGATCGAAGCCGCGGGCGTTCTTGTCAGTTCCCCGGCGGCCGGAAACCGCTGCTGACTTGAAGGGACGTGTGCGCCAGCGTTCGCTCGAACATCCATATTTCGACTGGGGGTCAAGTGGTCGCAGGTTCAAATCCTGTCAGCCCGACCAGGCCTACGAATGGCGGCGGCGAACGCCTCGCCCGCGGCGGCCGCTCACCGTGATGAGAGCATGGGCCCGATGACAACCCACACCTGCATGGGCTGCGGCCTCAAAACCCGCTACTCTTACGGGCGCAACTGCGTGGCCTGCGGCCAACAGACCCGCCGCTCGTATTACGGCGAGTGGGCGGATCGGTATCAGCAGGCCGCGATCGCTTTTGCGGCGCCCGCGAGGATCGTCAGCATGGGCGAGAAACATCCGACGGCCGCGTTGACGTTGGGGGTGCCCGGCTCGCTCATCGCCATGGCCGCTGTCGCCGCGTACCCGATGGTGTTCGTGCCGTTGCTGTTCCTGCTCGCCGTGGCTTTGGTGGCGTCCATCCGCTACGAGGAAGCCCGCAACCCCTCCAAGTAGGTTCTGCCCCGTCAGTCCTCACGGTCCGGCTCGGTGAGTTCCGGCGCGTTCTCGCGAGTCGCCATGCCGCCTTCGTGGCCGTGATCCGCGGGGCCGGGACGGCCGCCCTTCGGCTCGTCGTCATCCTTTTCCGAGTGCTTGCCCATCGCAATCTCCTTCGTCGACCGAAGGACTACCCGCAACGGCGCATTTGAAGACCTACCGTGCCTTCCGGAGGTCGGCGAGCGATTGCTTGAGCCCGCCGTCCATCCGGATCTGCACGGCGGCCACCGCCACCATGATCGCGGCGGTCACCAGGTGCACGACCGCGTCGGTGACGTTGTTGGGAAACGTGAACACGAACGCGACCCGATGCGAGAAGAACGCCCAAATGCCCGGCAGCGCACCGGCGATCGCGGCGAGCAGCAGATACAACACCGACCACGACTTGCGCATCGCGAAGACCAGGCCTGGAGCGAACAACGCAAGGCCGGCGACGGCATGCCACCCGTTGTAGTCCATTCCGAACAGCTGGACGGTCGGCGCGGTGGGCCCGATCGCGAAACTGGGATTCATGATGAAGCCGATCACCGCCTGAATGACGTGGAAAACACAAATGATCAGCAGCCCGACCTGGGCGAAACTCCACCTCACATGGCACCCCCTTGTGCGCGGCAAGATGCCCGAATACTACGCGCTGTAGTAGTGCCTGGCAATGGGGCCGCACCAAGCGGCTGAAGGTCAGTTCCGCCCGGGAATCTTCATCACGGTCCGCACGATGGGCAACAGCGACTTCTGCCACAGGGTCGACGGAATGCCAAGCGGCGGATCAAGATTGAACACGCGTGCGGTCGCGATCGTCTGCGATTCGGTGTACTTCAACAGGCCCTCGGGACCGTGGCGGCGCCCGACGCCGGACTGGCCCATCCCGCCCATCGGTGCGCCGAGGCTGCCCCACGCGAACGCATAACCCTCGTTGACGTTCACCGTCCCCGACCGCAGCCGCGCGGCGATCTGCTGGCCCTCGGCGGAGGAACCCGCGAACACGCTGGCGTTGAGCCCGTACTCGGTGGCGTTGGCCTTCTCGACCGCCTCGTCGACGTCGGCCACCGTATAGATCGCGACGACCGGGCCGAACGTCTCGTTGGCCGCGCACTCCATCTCCGGCGTCACGCCGGTCAGCACCGTGGGCTCGTAGAACAGCGGCCCGAGGTCGGGGCGAGCCTTGCCGCCGGCGATCACCTTGGCGCCCTTGGCTTTCGCATCGTCCACATGGTCGGTCACGGTGTCCAGCTGGCCGGCGGAGATCAGGCTTCCCATGTCAATCGAGAAGTCATACGCGGAGCCCAGCTTCATGTTGCGCACCGCCGCCCCGAACTTGCCGATGAAATCGTCGGCGATGTCTTTCTCGACGTAGATCCGCTCGATGGAGATGCACAGCTGGCCCGCGTTGGAGAAGCATGCGCGGGTGGCCGCCTTGGCCGCCTTGTCGAGGTTGGCGCCGCGCGTGACGATCATCGCGTTCTTGCCGCCGAGCTCGGCGGAGAAACCGATCAGCCGCCGGCCGGCGTGCTCCGCGAGCTGCCTGCCGGTGGCGGTCGAGCCGGTGAACATCAGGTAGTCGCAGTTGTCGATGATCGCGGTGCCGACCACCGAGCCCGGCCCGGGCACCACCGCGTAGAGCGCTCGCGGCAGGCCGGCGCGATACAAAAGCTCGGCGCACGCGAGCGCGCAATACGGGGTCTGGCTGTCCGGCTTGAGCACCACCGCGTTACCGGCCAGCAGCGCGGGCACCGAGTCCGACGCCGTCAGGGTCATCGGATAGTTCCACGGCGAAATCACCCCGACCACGCCCTTGGGCTGGTAACCCACCGTGGTCTTGCCGATGCCCGGGAGCAGCGACTGCACCGTGCGCGGCTTCAGCAGGTCCGCGGAGACCCGCGCATAGTAATTCGCGTTGGCGACCAGGTCGACGATCTCCTCCTGTGCGGCCCATCGGGCCTTGCCCGCCTCGGCCTGCAGGAGATCCATCAGGAACTCGCGGTTCTCGACGACCAGGTCGCGATACCGGCTGATGACATCGACGCGCTCGCTGACCGGACGGTTCGCCCAGTCGGCCTGCGCCGCGCGCGCCTCGGCGAAGGCGGCTTCGACGTCTTCGGCCGTGCCGACGGGGATGGTGGTCAGCGGCTTGCCGGTGAAGACCTCGTCGATCGTCTTGGTCTGGCGTGCGGTGGCGTCCTTGATCGCGGCCAACTGGCGCAAGCGGTTGAAGACCTCGGCTGACGGTGCGGGCATGTCGTCACCTCTCAAAAGCGCAGGCGTCCAAAACACCAGACTATTGGCTCTGCGATGCCGGGGGCCTCCGGTGCCCGTGGGCTTGTTTTGAGCGGCTATCACCGAGTGGAAGACGCTGATGAGTCCGAAGGGTCTGAGAACTCATGTAGCCTCAGGTATCGACCAACCCACGAGCCGATCAGGCAGGTGCTCTCACACAGATGATACGGCCGT
This sequence comes from Mycobacterium sp. 3-98, assembly GCF_035918355.1. Classification (NCBI taxonomy): domain Bacteria; kingdom Bacillati; phylum Actinomycetota; class Actinomycetes; order Mycobacteriales; family Mycobacteriaceae; genus Mycobacterium; species Mycobacterium sp. 3-98. The sequence goes on from NZ_CP142360.1 coordinate 2,836,473, forward strand.
CCACCGGACCGGTAGGTCCCGGACGCGTCGCCGTGCCGCCCCAACCCGCGGGCCGGTTTTCTAGATCGAGAAGTTCGCCGCTTATCTGACCTCGCGTCGATCCTCGCCACTCGCGCGTAACCACTCACAAGATCGGACGTGACCCCTTTTGCCGCGGTTCGTAAACCCGCCCTGTCCGCATGTCTCCGCTCAGCCCGAATCTCACTGATTCCATGGCGATTACCGAAGTACCTGAATACGCCCACCTCAGCGATGAAGACGTCGAGAACCTCGCGGCCGCACTGGACACGATCCGTTTCGACGTCGAAGGTTCGCGTGGCACCAAGGACCGTGACTACATCCGTCGGGCCATCGCCTTTCAGCGATGCCTGGAGGTCGCGGCCAGACTGACCCTCATCGGCAGCAGATCGAAGGCCGGATGGGCCCTCGGAACCGCAGCGCTGGCTGCGGCCAAGTGCATCGAGAACATGGAACTCAGCCACAACATCAGCCACGGTCAGTGGGATTGGATGAACGATCCGGAAATCCATTCCAGTACCTGGGAATGGGACATGGTCGGTCCCTCGAAGCACTGGCAGTCCTCTCACAACCACCTGCACCACGTGTACACCAACGTCGTGGGCATGGACGACGACCTCGGATTCGGAGTCCTGCGGGTCACGCGCGATCAGGAGTGGGAGCCGAGCGCCCTGGCGCAACCGTTGCGCGCGGTGTTGCTGGCGCTGGCATTCGAATGGGGCGTCGCGCTGCATGGCCTGTACGCGGTGCGGGATCGCGAGACAACAGAGGCCGGTAGATCTGCCCACAAACGGGTGATGATCCGCAAGATGGCTCGCCAGGCAGCTAAGGATTACATCTTCTTTCCTGCGCTGGGCCGACGGCGATGGCGCCGCACGCTCGCCGCGAACGTGGTGGCCAACGGATTACGCAACGTGTGGGCGTACGCGGTCATCGTCTGCGGTCACTTCGCGGACGGAGCGGAAAAGTTCACCCCGTCGGTCTTGGAGAACGAGACGAAACCCGAATGGTATCTCCGACAGATGCTCGGGACCGCCAACTTCCGAGCCGGTCCGGCGCTGGCGTTCATGAGCGGAAACCTCTGCTATCAAATCGAACACCATCTGTTTCCCGATCTGCCGAGCAATCGTTACCCCGAGATCGCTCAACGGGTTCGCGCGCTGTGCGGCAGATACGACTTGCCATATACCACCGGTCCGCTGCTCCGGCAGTACCTGCTCACCGTCCGCACGATCTGCAAATTGGCGTTGCCCGACCGATTTTTGTCCGCGACCGCCGACGACGCGCCAGAGACAGCGTCCGAGCATAGATTTCGGGACGCCGCGGGCCGGCCGCAAGTAGCAATCGCGGACACTGACGTGAGGCGACGCGGGTTGGCGACGGCGATGCTCACCCGCGGTAGACGCGGCCAGCGGGGGGGCCGCACCGCCTAGCGCGCAGTGCGGACGCAGGACAAGGCGGCTTTTGGATTGGCGCCCCGCGTATCTCGACGGGCGCACGAGCCCCGCGGCCGAAACAACGGCATCGCCCGGCCCATGGGCCGTGTGGAAAGCGTTCAGCCCCAGGGGTTTTCGTTCTCCACCGCTAGAGGGTGGTCACTCCCACCGCTTGGGGGCCTTTAGGCCCCTGGCTGATCTCGAACTGGACGCGCTGATTCTCCTCGAGGCTGCGGAAGCCGCTTTCCTGGATCTCAGAATGATGGACGAATACATCCTTTTCGCCGCCGTCAGGGGCGATGAATCCGAAGCCCTTGTCGCTGTTGAACCATTTCACGGTTCCCTGTGTCATACGAATTTCGCTTTCTTTCGGAGCGGATGAAATTAGCTACATCCGGGTCAACCGTAACACAATCCAGCGAAAAAGTAGCGGGGGTTAATTGCCGCACGCACGCTGGGGACCTGCGGAATCCGATCACGGATAAACGGGCGCTATCGAGGAAGGTCGTCGCCTCAGCGCTTCTTGGTGACCAGCAGGGCTTCCGCCTGCGAGATCTCGGCGGCCTTGCCCCGCTTCGCCGCTCGTTTTTCTTTCAGGGATTTACCCGATTTCTTGCCCATGGTTTGCCGGGGAGATTTATCAGACATCGCGGCCTTTTTGATTTGGGGACCTGGCAGGTCCCGATTTAGCGAGCATACACCCCTCCTGCGCACCCCGACCCGCTATCAAAGCCGCCACCAACGATCCGCCCTAATATTCCAAATCAAAATAATTCGGACCGCCTGCAACGGGCATGACCGGCGAAAATGCACCGCGAAGTCAGGTTAAACGGCTCAGTCGAATCCGGCGCTGATGGTGATGTGGCCGACATGGTCTACTCGCGGGCGTCCACTTTTTGCCCGCTGATCATGAGGCTCGCGACCGTCAAGGCGTTGTTCGGGCCGGCCGCGGTCATCATGACGGTGTGCGCATCGTTTTCGTCGGTGTGCGGTGAAACCACCAGGAGGGTGATTCTCTGGCGATTGAGCCCGAGCACCTCGACGGTGTGAACCGGCTGGCGGCGGTATCCGTCGAGCCGTACCGTCTGCGGGCCGAACGCCAATTTTGCTGGCGCCGTTGCCCATTCGGTGAGGTTGTAGATGACACGACCCACGGGACCAAGCCGAACCGATAGCACTGCCAGCAGATCTGGCAGCTCCGCCGTCAGGTCGTCACTATGCGGCCACCACGCTCCATCGACATACCCGCTGCGGGGCGACTTCGGTTTCAGGCGCAGGCGCGGTGTGTGTAGCGGCGGGGCATGCCGGCCCCCGGCAGTGGTGTGGTCGTCATGCGGCGCCATATTGACGCTCCCGTCTTGGCCGCGAAGTGGGCCAAATCATTCGAATCGACGATGACATGGCTTTGATTCGTCACGTTCGAGGTATCGCCGATGGTCTTACCCTACTCCGGTCGTGTCCGAACGCGAGCGCGAATCATGATTGCCACCGGCTTGCGACGCGGCTCTTGGCGTCGCCGTGGCGCAAACACGCCGTGGCGCAGCGGATTTCATCGAAAATGCGATGACACGGTGTTCGGGTTTGCGGCTGACCTCAGCGGATCGAAACCAGTTGGTCGATCGAGTCCCGGGGCAATTCGCCGTTCACCAGGGCGCTGACCACCAGCCGATCCAGCGTGATCGCGCCCTTGTGATTATCGAGGAAGGCCGTGTCGGCAGCGTCGCGACCGGTGGCGATGCGCACCAGCGTCTGTCGCGGCGCCAGCAGCGTCGCGTCGACCACCCGCCATTGCCCCTCGACGAAAGCTTCGGCGACCGCGTGGAAGTCCATCGGATTTACCCCGGGCGCGTAGACGGATACCAAGCGGGCCGGCACGCTGACCGCTCGCAGAAGTGCCACGACCAGATGCGCGTAGTCACGGCACACACCTTCGCCGGCGAGCAGGGTGTCCACCGCCCCGTCAATCGGATCGCTCGAGCCGGGTACGTAATTGAGTCTGGTGCCCACCCAGGAACTGACGTGCTCCAGCAGCGCCGTCGGATCGCGGTCATTGCCGAATTCTGTGGCGGCGAAACCATAGAACTTGTCGGCCTCGGCGTAACGGCTCGGCCGCAGGTACATCGACTGGTCGTATTCGGTCACCGGAGCCGGATCAGTGTGCCCCACGATCGTCGCGGCGTAGTCCACGCGCAGCGTGCCGACCTCCGCGTCGAACTTGTGGATGCGGTTGCCGTGCAGTCCGCTGACCTCCAAGGGCCGGATTTGCTCTCCGTTCAAGACGAAGCGCAGCGACTCGAAGACCTCAGCACGCGGGTGCGGCGCAACGGCAATCTGGAACTCCAGCGTCGTGGCCGCAGTGATTTCGACTTCAATCTCGGCGCCCACTTCTCGTCTCATAGCGAGATAGTGCGCCGGAGGGGCCCGGATCGCCAGCCGCGGGTCGGCGATCCTCGGTGGTTGAGCGTTTTTACAAACGGGTAGTGGCATAAACAATGCGCAACCAGGGGCAGTTCGACGCGATCGCCCGAGAGATGGTCCAAGGGGTCTCGGGCGTCTGTTGCGTGCTGCTCGACCGCGACCTGCGGATCCGGGCGGCAAGCCGGGCCTACGAGCGCGTCGCGCTCCGGGAACACGGCGAGTTGTCCGGGCAATACCTGTTCGACGCATTCCCCGACAATCCCAAGGACCCGCAGGCGACGGGGACGTCGAACCTCGCGTCGTCCCTCGAGATCGCGATGCGCGCCGGCCACACCCATAAGATGCGGCTGCAGCGCTACGACATCCCCGATCCCGCCGCCCCCGACGAATTCCTGCCCAAGGTGTGGAGGCCGACCAACTCCCCGCTGCTCGACCATGGCGAGCTGGTGGGGGTGGTGCATTGCGTGAAGGAAGTCTCCGAGAGCAGCCAGCTCCTTGCCGAGGTGGCCCGCGAGGTCGAGCGCGGTGACTCCTGGGATCCGGCCGAGCTGCTGCACACGCTCGAGGCCGTCAGCGCCGTGGAAGCCAGTCTTTACGCTCAGCGCCAGGAGTCGCTGGCCCTCGAGAACAAGCAACTGATGCGCGCCATCGAGACCCGAGACGTGATCGGGCAGGCCAAGGGCGTGCTGATGGAACGATTCAATATCGACGCCGGTGGGGCGTTCGGCCTGTTGACCCGCCTCTCGCAGCAGACGAACACCCGGGTCGAGCAGATCGCCCGCACGCTGGTCGAGACGAAGCGCCCTCCGCGCTCGGCCTGAGCCGCCGGCACGGGGCGGACCGCGATCGGGGCTCAGACGATGTGCAGACCCTGGGCCAGCTGCGACACCCCAACCACCGTGAACAGGATGACCAAAATCTGCCGGTGGTAGGTCCGCACCCAGTCGTGCAGCACCCGGAGCAGGGATTGCGTCTTGGCCGGCGTGACCACATACCCGACGAGGATCACCTCGACGACGGCGTACATCAGGACGGTGAACGCGATGGCGGCTCCGAACTGTGCGGTGAGCGACGCGCCCGAGGCCATGATGATCGCGACGATGAAGAGGACGCCGTCGACCGGCACCGAAATCAGCCCGATCACCCACGCGACCCACGACGACCCGCCCTCCCATGCGTCGTGGATGCGGCCGAGCAGGCGCCGGACGGGGGAGCCGTCGTCGCTCGAGACATCTTGGACCCGGGTCAGCAGCCGCGGCATGGCGATGGGCGCCGCGGAGGCTGACGACGGTGCCGGCGATCGGGCGTCGGGCGAGGGTTGCGCCACCCGCTGGCGCGTCACGAAGCGCACCGTCATCGCCGCCGCGATCGACAGCCCGATCACGCCGAGGCCGATTTGAACCTTTCCGAGGGTCGCGCCCGTAGAAGGGGAAGACGAACCGTGCGCGATGTGCCCGAACATGGGGGTGAAGTTCAGCAGCATCAGGGGGAGCAAGAGCTCGGGTACGCATACCGTCAGCCCGCCGATCCAGTAGGCGAGCAGACTCGGTCCCGGCCGTGGCCGCGAGATCATCAGCAGGGCGAGCCCGAGACGAACCGGGTTGAGCGCAGCCAGAATTCCCAAGCCCAGCACTGACCCCCACATGGCCGCAGCTCTACCCGCACCTGTCGGCGCTTAAACGCCGACGGGTCGCGACCGGATGGCGCCGCGGCGGAGCGGGGCCCGCCCGAAGCTATGAGCCCGCTGTGCGCCGAATCTTGATCTTGGTCAACGGATTCGGGCGAAGCCGACGAGCGGTGTGCAAGCGCGCCCGTGAGATCAATCACAAGGCCCCGGGGTTGCCGGTTGTCCGGTCCCGCCGGCAAAAACGGCCGGTTGAATCGTGCGCCAGACGTAGCCAGCCGTAGGCGCGCAGCTTCACGCCCGAAAGCAAACGCACCACTTGGTCGAACGCCGCCGTGGCAATCCGACTCGCCACAGCTACGGCGAAGCTCGATGTGTCGACCTTGCTGGCGGGGCGCTAATCGCGGTTTAGCAAGCGTCCGTACGTTTTTGCACTGTGCGGCAAACGGACTGTGTCGCCGGGTATCAATTGGCTACTGAGAATCGTCGCGCCGCGAATAGGCTGTTAAGGCCATGATTCGGCCCGCAGCTGCGGCGGGTTTATCGGTTACGCCGCGGCCACGGCGCCGCGCGCCGAGCCGCCGGACGGGGCCAGAGGCAAATATATTTCGTTCACGTAAGCGACGCCAGGAATGCCGGGCCGGCAAATTCATTATTTCCCTAGGTCGCTTGTGAAAAAGGACGGTAAGGCACCCGTGTCGTGGCGATGTCAACGGTGCCGAGCGTCAAAGTTGTTTGCTGGACAGCGAGACACGAGTGCAACAACGGCCGCTGTTAATGTCTTACGTGAGAACGTAATTCAAATGTTTCGAAACGAGCGGCCGGGGTACACCGCGGAGCGTGAATGGCAACATTGACGTTCGTGTGGCCTACCCGGGTAGGGGGTCTGCCATGGCCGTCATGGCTCAGTTGCCACCGCGTCCAAACTCACGGGCGCCGTTTTCGACCGCATCTGATCGAGCCTGACGGCTCAATCCTTAAGTGCCGCACGGTACTTCGTGTGGTGCGCAGCGCTTGGAGTTTCGTTTCGGTGTTAGGGGGTCCATCAATGCAGCTCAATCCGTTCGACGACGACGGCGGCAGTTTTTTCGTCCTGGTCAATAACGAAGAACAACACAGTCTTTGGCCAACTTTTACTACCGTTCCCGCCGGTTGGAGAGTAGTTTTTGGGCAAGCCGACCGCGCCGCATGCCTGCACTACATCGAAGAACACTGGCCCGATATCCGGGCGAAAAGCCTCCGCGACACGCCGACCCGCGCCGGTTTGTGATGTTTACACCGATGTCATATGAAGGACTTCGGTAGAGCTTGGGGGGTTCAGTGGAGCGTGGTGGTGACCGGGCACTCCCGGTAACACGAGGCCAGCTCGATATCTGGTTAGCACAACAGGCCGGCCATTTCGACGCGGCGTGGCAGCTGGGCGTGCTGGTCCGTATCGACGGGGCGATCGACCCCCGTCTGTTGCACCAAGCTATGCGACACGTGGTCAACGAGGCCGAGAGCCTGCGGGCCTCGTTCTTCGAGGCCGACGGCCAGGTCTTCCAGAAGGCCGTCGACTACGACGACGTCGACTTGGTCTTCTACGACCTGACGGAATCGCCGGATCCGGAGCGGGAAGTCCGCGAGACTGCGGCATCGATCCAGCGAACGCCGATGCCGCTCACCGGCCCGATGATCAAATTCGCTTTGTTCCGTACGGGTCCCGACGAGTACTACTGGTTCACCGTCTGCCATCACATCGCCATCGACGGCATGGGCATCGCGCTGACCGGACGACGTATCGCCGCCGTCTACTCCGCGCTGGCCGCCGGCAAGCCAGTTCCCCCCGCCTTCTTCGGCTCCCTGCATGACCTCGTCAGCGGCGAGCTGGAATACGAGGGGTCCGCCAAATTCCGTGAAGATCAAGAGTATTGGGTCGCGCACCGCCCCGCGGGGAGCGGGGCGGACTATCCGGCACCGGCGCTGAATGACGGGCGAGACCCGTATTCACCTTCTCCGCCAGTGCAACTGGATCAGTCCGTGGTCGGCAGGGTCAAAGAGTTGTCCAAGACGTTGGGCATCCGTCGGTCATCGGTACTCACCGCGGCCTGCGCGCTTCTGGTGCGGGGTTGGTGCGCCGACGGTTCCGACGAAGTCGTGCTCGACTTTCCGGTCAGCCGGCGCGTCGACCCGGAGTCGAAGACGCACCCCGGCATGCTCGCCGGCGTGGTGCCCCTGGTGCTGAAGGCCGCGCCGGACACCTCGTTCGCCGACTTTTGCCGGCATGTTGACCAGCGGTCTCGAGAGGCGTTGCGCCATCAGCAATTCCCGACGCGGACGCTGGACGGCGAAGGCGGCTTCAACGGCCCGCGGCAGGCGCCCAACCGGGTGGTCGTCAACTTCGTCCCGGCCCGCCTCACCCTCAGCCTCAACGGCATCCCGGCGACCGCGACCTACACCAGCTTCGGGCCGGTTGGCCACTTCGGACTGTTCTTCCTCGGATTCGGCGACCAGCAATTCCTGAGCACTGTCGGTACCGGGCAACCGTTTTCGAATTTCGACGTCGCGGACCTGGCCGAACGGCTGCAGCGTGTGCTGGCGACCATGGTCGCCGATCCGAGCCGGCGCCTGGCGTCGCTGGATGTGCTGCGGTCCGCGGAGCGCACACGCCTGGAAGAACTTGGTAATAAGGAGGTTTTGAACCTGCCGGCGAGCGCGCCCATGTCGGTGCCGGAACTGTTCGCCACCCAGGTGGCGCGCACGCCCGAGGCCGTGGCGCTGGTGTGTGAGGGCCGGTCGGTGACCTACCGGGAACTCGATGAGGCGTCCAACCGGCTGGCGCATCTATTGACCGGACTGGGCGCAGGCCCGGGACAGACTGTGGCGCTGATGTTTTCGCGGTCGCCCGAAGCCGTCGCGTCGATCCTGGCGGTGCTCAAGACCGGTGCGGCCTACCTGCCGATCGATCCGTCCTCGCCCGAGTCGCGGATCGGGTTCATGCTCGACGACGCCAAACCCGTTGCCGCGCTGAGCACCGTCGATCTGGCCGACCGCCTCGACGGCCACGACGTGCCGGTCATCGATGTCAACGATTCGCGCATCGACGCCCAGCGCGCCGACGCCTTGCCGGCGCCCGGTCCGGACCACGTCGCCTACCTGATCTACACCTCGGGCACCACCGGTGTCCCCAAAGGCGTCGCGGTCACGCATCGCAACGTGACGCAGCTGTTGGGATCGCTGGACGCCGGCCTGCCGCCGTCGGGCGTGTGGTCGCAGTGCCACTCGTACGCCTTCGACGTCTCGGTCTGGGAGATCTTCGGCGCGCTGCTGCGCGGCGGGCGGCTGGTCGTGGTCCCCGAGGACGTCACGCGCTCACCCGACGAACTGCACGACGTGCTGGCCGGCGAGGACGTCAGCGTGTTGACCCAGACCCCGTCGGCCGTGGCGATGCTCTCGCCCGAGCGGCTTTCGGCGGCGTCGCTGGTGGTGGTGGGCGAGGCCTGCCCGGCCGAGGTGGTGGACCGCTGGGCGCCGGGCCGGGTGATGGTCAACGCCTACGGCCCGACCGAGACGACCATGTGCGTGGCGATCAGCGCGCCGCTGACGAAGGCATCCGGGATCCCGCCGATCGGTTCCCCGGTGCCCGGGGCGGCGTTGTTCGTGCTCGACGGCTGGCTGCGCCCGGTGCCCCCGGGCGTCGTCGGCGAGTTGTATGTCGCCGGCGACGGGGTGACCAGCGGATACGTCGGCCGGACCGGGCTGACCGCGTCACGGTTCGTGGCCTGCCCGTTCGGTGGGGCGGGCGCGCGCATGTACCGCACCGGGGACCTGGCGTCCTGGGGCGATGACGGTCAACTGCAGTACCTCGGCCGCGCCGACGAACAGGTCAAAATCCGCGGCTACCGCATCGAACTCGGCGAAATCCAGGCCGCGCTGGCCGCGCTCGACGGCGTCGACCAGGCCGTGGTGATCGCCCGCGAGGACCGCCCCGGCGACAAACGCCTGGTCGGTTACGTCACCGGCATCGCCGACCCCGTCGAGGCGCGCGCCGCACTGGCCGAGCGGCTGCCGGGCTACATGGTGCCGGCCGCGGTGGTCGTCCTCGAGGCGCTCCCGCTGACGCCCAACGGCAAACTCGACACCCGCGCTCTGCCGACGCCCGAATACACGACGGGCGAGTACCGCGCCCCGGGCAACGCGGTCGAGGAGATCCTGGCCGGCATCTACGCCGAGGTGCTCGGCGTGCAGCGCGTCGGCGTCGACGAGTCCTTCTTCGAACTGGGCGGCGACAGCATCTTGTCGCTGCAAGTCGTGGCGCGGGCCCGCGCGGCGGGCCTGACCTGCCGGCCCCGAGACGTGTTCGTCGAGCAGACCGTCGCCCGGCTCGCCCGGGTGGCGGGGGTGAGCGACGGAGCGGCGCAGGTGGTCGACGAGGGCGTCGGGCCGGTGCCGCCCACCCCGATCATGCGGTGGCTAGAGGGCGCGGAGCAGGCCGGCCCGGTCGATCAGTTCAACCAGACCGTGATGGTGCAGGCCCCCGCGGGGGTGACCGCGGCCGACGTCTCAATGGTATTGCAGGCCTTGGTTGATCGGCACGCCATGCTTCGGCTGCGGGTCGAGCGCGACGGCGCCGGCGGCTGGTCGTTCCACATTCCCGAACCCGGGTCGGTGTGGGCGCAGGACTGCCTGCAGGCGGTGGACGCGCTGACCGACGACGCGCTGCTTGACGCCCGTTCGCGGTTGAACCCGTTCACCGGGGCGATGCTGAGCGCGTTGTGGGTCGAATCCACCGGCCGGCTGGCGGTGATCATCCACCACCTGGCCGTCGACGCGGTGTCGTGGTGGATCCTGTTGGAAGACCTCAACATTGCGTGGGCGCTGCACAGCGCCGGACAGCCGGTGGAGCTGCCGCCGGCGGGGACCTCGTTTGCCCGCTGGGCGACAATGCTGAACGAGCACGCGCGCCACCCCGACGTCGTCGGCCAGCTGAACGCCTGGAAGCGGGTGACGGAGGCGCCCGCCGCGCTGCCCGCGGCGCGCCCCGACGTGGACACCTACGCCAGCGCCGGGCGCTTGTCGGTCGAGCTGGACGCCGAGACGACCGCGATGCTGCTCGGCGAGGTGCCGACCGCCTTCCACGCCGGGATCCAGGACATCCTGTTGATCGCCTTCGGGCTGGCGTGGGCGGAATTCCTGGGTGACACCGGCGCCCCGATCGGCATCGACGTCGAGGCTCACGGACGCCACGAGGAACTCGGCGCCGACATCGATCTGTCCCGCACCGTCGGATGGTTCACCACCAAGTACCCGGTGTCCCTGGCGGTGGCCGGGTTGCGCTGGGCGCAGGTGGTTTCCGGCGACACGGCACTGGGGCCCATCATCAAAGACGCCAAGGAGCAGCTGCGCGCGCTGCCCGACCCACTGACCTACGGGCTGCTGCGCTACCTCAACACCGACGTCGACCTCGCCGGGCCCGACCCCTCCATCGCCTTCAATTACCTGGGACGCCAAGGCGCAGCGCCCGATTCGGCGGGGGAGGGCTGGAGCATCAGCCAGGATGGGCTGTCGTTGATCGGCGCCGCCGCGGCGGTGCCCATGCCGCTGATGCACACCGTCGAACTCAATGCCGGCACCATCGACACCGGCGCCGGGCCGCACCTGCACGCCGAATGGACTTGGGCGCCATCGGTTCTCGACGCCACGCAGATCACCCGGTTGAGCCGGCTGTGGTTCGAGGCGCTGTCCGGGGTCTGCGCACATGTCCGCAACGGCGGCGGGGGGCTGACCCCGTCGGACATCGCCCCGGCCCGTTTGAGCCAACAGCAGATCGACGAGCTGGCGCGCCGGCACCACATCGCCGACATCTTGCCGCTGACGCCGCTGCAGCAGGGGCTGCTGTTCCACTCCAGCACCGCGCAGGGCGGCGACGACATGTACGCGGTCCAACTGGATTTCACGCTGACCGGGCCGCTCGACCCCGACCGGCTGCGCGACGCGGTGCACACCGTCGTCAACCGGCACCCCCACCTGGCGGCCCTGTTCTGCGAACAGTTCGACGAGCCGGTGCAGATCATCCCCGCCGATCCCGTGGTCGAGTGGCGGTACCTCGAGCTCGACGACGGCGGCGCCGGGGAGGCCGACGCCGACGCGCGAATCGAGCGCCTGTGCGCGGCCGAACGCGCCGCGGTGTGCGACCTCGCCGGGCAGGCGGCGTTCCGGGCCGCGTTGATCCGCACCGCGGACCGGCGATTCCGGTTCGTGCTGACCAATCACCACATCCTGCTCGACGGCTGGTCGCTCCCCATCCTGCTGCGCGAGATCTTCGCCAGCTACTACGGGCAGCGCCTGCCCGCCGCCGGCTCCTACCGGGCCTTCCTCACCTGGCTGGCCGATCGCGACCTCGACGCCTCCCGCGAGGCCTGGGCACAGCTGTTGTCCGGCTTGCAAACTCCCACCCTGGTCGCGCCCGAAGACCGATTGGGGCAGGGGCGCCGCGGCTTTGAGAAGTCTCGCGTGTCCGCGCAGACCACCCGGGCCCTCGGCGAGCTGGCGCGCTCGCACCACACCACGCTGAGCACCGTGCTGCAGGCCGCGTGGGCGTTGGTGCTGACCTCGCTCACGGGTCAGCACGACGTCGTCTTCGGCACCCCGCGGTCGCGGGTCGGCCAGCTCGAGGTCGACGACGCGGAGTCGATGGTCGGGCTGCTGATCAACACGGTGCCGGTGCGCGCCAACATCACCGCGACGACCACCACCGCCGATCTGCTGGCGCAGCTGCAGAACAGTCACAACGACGCGCTCGAGCACCAGCACCTGGCGCTCAGCGAGATCCACCGCGTCACCGGCCACGACCAGCTTTTCGACACGCTGTTCGTCTACGAGAACTACCCGATCGACAGCGGCATGACCCTGGGCGACGACGGCCTGGCCATCGCCGCGTTCACCAACCGCGAGTACAACCACTATCCGCTGACGGTGGAGGCCCTGCCCGGCCGCGAACTCGGCCTGCACATCGAATTCGACGCCGACGTGTTCGATGCCGCTGACATCGCGTCACTCGTCGAGCGCCTGCAGCGGGTGTTGGTGGCGATGACCGCCGACCCCGCCCGGCGGCTGTCATCGATGGACCTGCTGGACCGCGACGAGCGCGACCTGGTGCTGTCGAGGATGTCCGGGGCCGGCGTTGGGGCGCCGGTGGGCGTGGCGCCGGAGCTGCTCGCCGCGGCGGTGGCGGCGGGCCCGGACGCGCCCGCCGTGATCGACGGCGCGCGGGCGTTGTCGTATCGCGAACTCGACGAGTGGTCAACGCGGTTGGCGCGCAAGCTGATCGACGCAGGCGTCGGCCCGGAGCGCGCCGTCGGTGTGGCGATCGGCCGGTGCGCGGAGCTGGTGGTGGCGTGGTGGGCGGTCGTCAAGGCCGGTGGCATCTATGCCCCGGTGGATCTGGACCATCCGGTCGAGCGCATCGCCTCGGTGCTCGACGCCGTCGACGCGGTGTGCGTGTTGACGTGCGGCACCGACGACGTCGCGGGCGCCGGGACGCGCCCGATCGTGCGTCTCGACGGTCTCGACCTGTCAGCGTGCTCGGCGCAGGAGATCACCGACGCCGACCGGCTCTCGCCCCTGCGGGCGGGCGACACCGCCTACCTGATCTTCACGTCGGGATCGACCGGCGTCCCCAAGGGCGTCGCGGTGGGCCACAGCGGCATGCTGGGCTGGGCCGCCGCCCAGCGCGAGCTGTTCGGTCTGGGCTCGGACGCGCGGGTGCTGATGGTCGCCTCGCCGACCTTCGACGCCTCGGTCGGAGAACTGTTGCTGGCGGCGGGATCTGGCGCCGCCCTGGTGGTGGCGCCGCCGCAGGTGTATGCCGGTGAGGCGCTGACCGCCTTGCTGCACGACCAGCGGGTCAGCGCGGCCATCCTGACGCCCACCGTGATCTCGACGCTGGACCGCGCCCGGCTGGATCGCCTGGACACGCTGGTCGCCGTCGGGGAGGCCTGCCTGCCCGAGCTGGTGGACGCCTGGGCGCCGGGCCGCCAGATGTTCAACGGTTACGGCCCGAGCGAGACCACCATCTGGGTCACCTGCGCGCGGCTGTCGGCGGGCGAACCCGTTCGCATCGGCGCCCCCATCTCCGGCGTGTGCGCGCGCGTGCTCGACGCGTGGCTGAACCCCGTCCCGGTAGGCGTGGTGGGCGAGCTGTACCTGAGCGGGCCGGCCCTGGGGCACGGCTATCTGGGCCGGGTGGAGTTGACCGCAGAACGGTTCGTCGCCAACCCCTTTGGCGCGCCCGGAACAAGGATGTATCGCACCGGCGACCTGGTGCGCTGGATGTCCGACGGGACCCTGGATTACCTGGGCCGCGCCGACAACCAGATCAAACTGCGCGGACAACGCATCGAACTGGGCGAAATCGAAAACACCCTGCTGGCCTGCCCGCAGGTGACCCAGGCCGCCGTCACCGTCGCGGACACCGCGACCGGCTCGCACCTGGTCGCCTACGTGACGCTCGATCACAACGCCACCACCGACCGGGATCTGCAGCAGGACGCCGAAGACGTCCAGGAGTGGCAGCACCTCTACGACGACCTGTACGGCGCCGACCTCGCGGCCAACTTCGGCGAGGATTTCCGCGGCTGGAACAGCAGCTACACCGGCGAACCGATCCCGCTCGAAGAGATGGTCGAATGGCGTTCCGCCACAGTCGATCGCATCAAGTCCCTGCGGCCCCGGCGGGTGCTGGAGGTCGGCGCGGGCTCGGGGTTGCTGCTCTCACAGATCGCCCCGCACTGCGACCAGTATGTCGCCACCGACTTCTCGGCCGTCGCGATCGACAACCTGGCGCGCGCGATGGAGCGGCTGCAGCTGCCGTGGCGCGACCGCGTGGAACTGCTGACCCAACCCGCCCACGTCACCGACGGGCTGCCGCAGGGTCACTTCGACACCATCATTCTCAACTCGGTCGTCCAGTACTTCCCCAACGCGGGATATCTGGCCCAGGTCATCGACAAGGCCATGGAGCTGTTGGCGCCCGGCGGCGCGGTCTTCATCGGGGACATCCGCAACCACACCCTGCAGGGCGCGTTCCAGACCGCGATCGCGCTGGCCCGCGGCGACGCCGCCGACGCGGCCGAGATCCGCCAGCGCGTCCGCCACGCCATGCTCGGCGAGACCGAATTGCTCTTGGCGCCGGAGTTTTTCACCTCCTGGGCGCGCTCGCGCCCGGAAGCCGTCGGGATCGACATCCGCGTCAAACGTGGAATGGCCGACAACGAACTCAACCGGCACCGCTACGACGTCGCCATCCACAAGGCTCCCGCGGCCGTGCGCTCGGTGGCCGACGAGCCCACGCTGACGTGGGCGCAGTGCGACGGGCTGCGCGGCCTGCGCGAGACCCTGACGTCGCGGCGTCCCCCCGCCGTCCGCATCACCGACATCCCGCGCGCCGGACTGATCACCGACGTCGCTGTCGAGGCCGCGCTGGCGCAGGGATTGCCCCTGGCCGACGCGCTGGCCCAGGCCGACCCCGATCCGGACGCCACCGTCGCCGAAGAGTTGCACCGCCTCGGTGAGCGCGCCGGATATGGCGTCGCCGTCACCTGGGGCGCCCAACCCGGTACTCTCAGTGCGGTTTTCATCGCCTCCGCCGACCAGGCCGTCCCGGCGCTGACCGATCTCTACCTGGCGCCCGACGGGGCCCGACGGCGCACCATCCACGCCAACGACCCCCGGACCAACACCAAGGTCGGCGAGGTGCGCGAGCGGTTGAGCGCCTGGCTGCCCGAGTACATGGTGCCGACACACATTGTGGCGCTGGAAGAATTCCCGATGACGACCTCGGGCAAGCTCGACCGCAAGGCCCTGCCCGCCCCGGACTACCAGGACGCCGATCGGTACCGCGCCCCGGCCACCGCCGTCGAGGAGATCCTGGTCGGCATCTACGCTCAGGTGCTCGGCCTGGAACGGGTGGGTGTCGACGACTCGTTCTTCGACCTGGGTGGGGATTCGCTGTCGGCGATGCGCCTGATCGCCGCGGTCAACACCAGTTTCAATTCCGACCTCGGCGTGCGGGCCGTGTTCGAGGCACCCACCGTCGCCGAGTTGGCCCTTCTCACCAGTGGGGACGCCGACCGTCCCGACCCGCTGGTCGCGGGGGAGCGCCCGGCGGTGATCCCGCTCTCCTTCGCGCAGACCCGGCTGTGGTTCATCGACCAGTTCCAGGGCGCCTCGCCGATGTACAACATCACCGTGGCGCTGCGGCTGCGCGGGCACCTCGACGCCGACGCGCTGGCCGCGGCACTGGCCGACGTCGTGGGCCGCCACGAAACCCTGCGCACGGTGTTCGCCTCGGCCGACGGAATCCCGCAGCAGGTGGTGGTTCCCGCCGAACGCATCGGGTTCGCCTGCGACGTCATCGACGCGCGTGGGTGGCCGCAGGACCGGCTGCGGGAGAGCATGGAGACGGCCGCCCGGTACACCTTCGACCTGTCGCACGAAAGCCCCCTGCACACCGAGCTTTTCACCGTCAGCGACGACGAACACATGCTGGTGGTCGCGGTGCACCACATCGCCGCCGACGGGTGGTCGATCACCCCGTTCGCGCGCGACCTCGGAATCGCCTACGCGAGCCGCTGCGCGGGGCAGGCCCCCGACTGGACGCCCCTGGCGGTGCAATACGTCGACTACACGCTGTGGCAGCGCGCACATCTCGGGGACGTGGACGACCGCGACAGCCGCATCGCCGCCCAACTGGATTACTGGGCGGACGCGCTGGCCGGGCTGCCCGAACGCCTGCAGCTGCCCACCGATCGGCCCTACCCGCAGGTCGCCGACCACCGCGGCGCCCGGCTGGCGGTGGACTGGCCGGCCGAGCTACAGCAACAGGTCCGCCGGGTCGCGCGCGAGCACAACGCCACCAGCTTCATGGTGATCCAGGCCGCCTTCGCCGCGCTGCTCGCCAAGATCAGCGCCAGTACCGATGTGGCCGTGGGCTTCCCGATCGCCGGGCGTCCCGAACCCGCCCTCGACGACCTGATCGGCTTCTTCGTCAACACCCTGGTGCTGCGGGTCGACCTCGGAGAACTGGGCGGGGACCCGACCTTCGCCGAGCTGCTGGGCCAGGTGCGCCGGCGCAGCCTGGCCGCGTTCGAACACCAGGACGTGCCATTCGAACTGCTGGTGGAGCGGCTCAACCCCACCCGCAGCATGGCCCATCACCCGCTCGTTCAGGTGCTGCTGGGCTGGGAGAACTTCCCGGGGGAGGTCACCGCCCCCGCCGCCGGGCTGGCGCTGGGAGACCTGCGGGTCACCCCAATGCCGTTGCACACCAACACCGCTCGCATGGACCTGACGTTCTCACTGGCCGAACGCTTCACCGAGTCCGGCCAGCGCGCCGGGATCGCCGTGACTGCCGAATACCGCACCGACGTCTACAACGCGGACACCGTCGAGGCGATGATCGACCGGCTGCAGCGGCTGCTGGCCGCGGTGACCGCGGACCCGGAGCGGCGCCTGTCGTCGGTGGATCTGCTCGACACCGCCGAGCACGCCCGGCTGGCGCAGTGGGGCAACCAGGCGGTGCTGTCCGAGCGGATGGAGCCGGTGACCGTTGCGGGCTTGTTCGCCGCGCAGGCGGCGCGCACGCCGGATGCGGTGGCGCTGACGTTCGAAGACGGGTCCATGACCTACCGCGAGCTCGATGAGGCCGCCAACCGGTTGGCGCACGTGCTGGTCGATCGCGGCGCCGGCCCGGGTGCGTTTGTGGCGCTGCTGTTTTCGCGGTCGGCCGAGGCGATCGTGGCGATCCTGGCGGTGCTCAAGTCCGGCGCGGCGTATCTGCCGATCGATCCCGCGCTGCCGGCAGCGCGGGTGGAGTTCATGCTCACCGACGCCGCCCCGATGGCCGCGGTCACCACCGCCGACCTGGCCGACAGGTTCGACGGCTTCGACCTGATCGTCGTCGACGTGGCCGACCCCGCGGTGGCGGCCCAGCCGAGCACCCCGCCGCCCGCGCCGGCGCCCACCGATCTGGCCCATGTCATCTACACCTCGGGCACCACCGGTGTGCCCAAAGGCGTTGCGGTGACTCAACACAACGTCGCGCAGTTGTTCGACGACCTGCGGCTCGGTTTCGCCTTGTCGGCCGAGCAGGTGTGGACCCAATTCCACTCCTATGCGTTCGACTTCTCGGTGTGGGAGATCTGGGGCGCGCTCCTGCATGGCGGGCGCCTCGTCGTCGTACCGGGCGCCGTGGCCCGCTCACCCGAGGAGTTCCACGCCCTGCTGGTGCGCGAGGGCGTCACGGTGCTGACCCAGACCCCCTCGGCGGTGGGGCTGCTCTCGCCGCAGGGGCTGGATTCCACGGCGTTGGTGATCGGCGCCGAGCCCTGCCCGCCGGAGCTGGTGGACCGCTGGGCGCCGGAGCGGGTAATGGTCAACGTGTACGGCCCGACCGAGACCACCATGTGGGCGTGCAAGAGCGCCCCGCTGCAGGCGGGTTCGGGATTCCCGCCGATCGGCTCCCCGGTGACGCGTGCGGCGTTCTTCGTGCTCGACGAGTGGTTGCGCCCGGTGCCCGCCGGGGTGGTCGGGGAGCTGTATCTGGCCGGCGAAGGTGTCGGCGTCGGCTATTGGCGGCGCCCCGGGCTGACCGCGTCGCGGTTCATGGCCTGCCCGTTCGGCGAACCCGGCACCCGCATGTACCGCACCGGCGACCTGGTGCGCTGGGGCCGCTCCGGATCCGGGGAGGGGCAGCTGCGCTACCTGGGACGCGCCGACGAACAGGTCAAGGTCCGCGGCTACCGCATCGAGCTCGGCGAGATCCAGGCCGCGCTGTCCGCGCTCGACGGGGTCGAGCAGGCGGTCGTCGTCGCCCGCGAGGACCGGCCCGGCGACAAACGCCTGGTGGGTTACATCACCGGGACCGCGGAACCCGCCCGCGCACGCGCCGCGGTGGCGGAGCGCCTCCCGGCCTACATGGTCCCCGCGGCGGTGGTGGTGCTCGACGCGCTGCCGATGACGGTCAACGGCAAGCTCGACGCCCGCGCCCTGCCCGCCCCGGACTACCAGGGCGGCAACGGATACCGCGCCCCGAGCACCGCCATCGAGGAAATCCTGGCCGGCATCTATGCCGGAGTCCTCGGCGTCGAACGCGTCGGCGTCGACGACTCGTTCTTCGACCTCGGCGGCGACTCGCTGTCCACCATGCGCCTGATCACCGCGATCAACACCACGCTGGAAACCGAGCTACCGGTGCGCGTCGTCTTCGAGGCGCCCACCGTCGCCCAGCTGGCGCCCCGCATCGCGGAGAGCTCGGGCCGGCTGGAACCGCTGGTGGCGGGGGAGCGGCCGGCGATCATCCCGTTGTCCTTCGCGCAGAACCGGCTGTGGTTCATCGACCAATTCCAAGGCCCGTCACCGCTGTACAACATGGCGGCGGCCCTGCGGCTGCGCGGGCGGCTCGACGCGCACGCGCTCGGCGCCGCGCTGGCCGACGTGGTGAGCCGTCATGAGAGCCTGCGCACCCTGTTCCCGTCGCACGAAGGCACGCCCCGGCAGGAGGTCGTGCCCGCCGAGCGCGCCGAATTCGGCTGGGAGGTCGTCGATGCCACCGCGTGGCCGGCGAGCCGGCTGGACGACGCCGTCAAGGCGGTGACGCGCCACGCCTTCGATCTGGCAGCCGAAATCCCGATTCGGGCACGGCTTTTCACCATCACCGAGGACGAGCACCTGCTCGTGATCGCGGTACACCACATCGCCGCGGACGGCATGTCGCTGACGCCGCTGGGCGCCGACCTGAGCCTGGCCTACACCAGCCGGTCCGCCGGGCGCGCGCCCGACTGGGCCGACCTGCCGGTGCAGTACATCGACTACACGCTGTGGCAGCGCGCCCAACTCGGCGACCTCGACGACGGCGACAGCCGCATCGGCGCTCAACTGGCGTACTGGGAGCGCGCCCTGGCCGGCATGCCCGAGCGGCTCGAGCTGCCCACCGATCGCCCCTACCCGACGGTGGCCGATCAGCGCGGCGACAGCGTGGTGGTCGACTGGTCGGCCGAGCTGCAGCAGCAGGTGCGCCGGGTGGCCCGCGAGCACAACGCGACCAGCTTCATGGTGGTGCAGGCCGCCCTGGCCGTGCTGCTGTCGAAGGTCAGCGCGAGTCCCGATGTGGCGGTGGGCTTCCCGATCGCCGGGCGGCGCGACCCCGCGCTCGATCAACTGGTGGGCTTCTTCGTCAACACCCTGGTCCTCCGCGTCGACCTGGCCGGCGATCCCAGCTTCGCCGAACTGCTGGACCGGGTCCAGGCCCAGAGCCTGGCCGCGTTCGAACATCAGGACGTGCCGTTCGAGGTGCTGGTCGAGCGGGTCAACCCCACCCGGAGCCTGACCCATCACCCGCTGGTGCAGGTGATGCTGGCCTGGCAGAACTTCGCCGGCCACGACGACCCCGCCGCCGGCCTGGCGCTGGGTGACCTCGAGGTGACCTCCGTGCCCGTCGAGGACCAGTCGGCCCGCATGGACCTGGTGTTCTCCCTGGCCGAACGGTGGACCGAGCGCGGGGAGGCCGCCGGCATCGGCGGACGGGTGGAATTCCGCACCGACGTGTTCGACGCCACGACCATCGAGGCGCTGATCGGCCGCCTGCAGCGGGTCCTGACCGCGATGACCGCCGAACCCGCCCACCCGCTGTCGTCGGTGGATCTGCTCGACGAGGCCGAGCACGCCCGCCTGAAAGAGCTTGGCAACCACGCGGTTTTGACCCGGCCGGCCGGCGACGCGCCGGCGTCGATTCCGGAGCTGTTCGCCGCGCAGGCCGCGCGGGCCCCGGAATCCGTGGCGCTGGTGTGCGGCGACCTGTCGGTGACCTACCGGGAACTCGACGAGGCGTCCAACCGGTTAGCGCACTGCCTGGCGTCCGCGGGCGCGGGCCCGGGACGGGTTGTGGCGCTGCTGTTTTCGCGGTCCGCCGAAGCCGTCGCGTCGATCCTGGCCGTGCTCAAAACGGGAGCGGCCTACCTGCCGATCGACCCCTCCTCGCCGGACGCGCGCATCGAGTTCATGCTCGGCGACGCGAAACCGGTCGCCGCGGTCACCACCGCCGACCTGGCCGAGCGGCTCGACGGTCGCGGCGTGACGATCATCGACGTCGACGATCCCCGCGTCGACACCCTGCCCGACACGGCCCTGCCGGCGCCGGGGCCGGACCACCTCGCCTACCTGATCTACACCTCGGGCACCACCGGTGTGCCCAAAGGCGTTGCCATCACTCACCGCAACGTCACCCAGCTGCTGGGATCCCTGGACGCGGGCCTGCCGGCCGCGGGGGTCTGGTCGCAATGTCACTCGCTGGCGTTCGACGTCTCGGTGTGGGAGATCTTCGGCGCGCTGCTGCGCGGCGGGCGGCTGGTGGTCGTCCCCGAGGCGGTGGCGGCGTCCCCGCACGACCTGCACGACGTCCTGGTCGCCCAGCAGGTCAGCGTGTTGACCCAGACCCCGTCGGCGGTGGCCATGCTCTCGCGGGAGGGGCTGGACTCCGTGTCGCTGGTGATGGCCGGGGAGGCCTGCCCGGCCGAGGTCGTCGACCAGTGGGCGCCCGGGCGGGTGATGGTCAACGCCTACGGCCCGACCGAGACCACGATGTGCGTGACCATCAGCGCGCCGCTGGCGGCCGGGACGGGGCCGGTTCCCATCGGCTCGCCGGTCCCCGGGGCGGCGCTGTTCGTGCTCGACGACGCGTTGCGGCCGGTGCCGCCCGGCGTCGTCGGCGAGCTGTACGTCGCCGGATCCGGTGTCGCCGCAGGGTATGTCGGCCGGCCCGGCCTGACCGCGTCGCGGTTCGTCGCCTGCCCCTTCGGTGGGGCCGGAACGCGCATGTACCGGACCGGCGACCTGGTCCGCTGGGAACCCTCGGGATCCGGTGTGGGCCAACTGCTCTGCCTCGGCCGCGCCGACGAACAGGTCAAGATCCGCGGCTACCGCATCGAGCTCGGCGAAATCCAGTCCGCCCTGGCCGGAATCGACGGCGTCGCGCAGGCAGTCGTCGTCGCGCGCGAAGACCGTCCCGGTGACAAGCGGCTCGTCGGCTACGTCACCGGCAGCGCCGACCCCACCCAGCTGCGCGCCGCGCTGAGCGAACGGCTGCCCGCCTTCATGGTGCCCGCCGCGGTGGTGACGCTCGACGCGATTCCGTTGACCCCCAACGGCAAACTCGACGCGCGCGCCCTGCCCGCACCGGAATACACGGCCGGTCGGTACCGCGCGCCGGAAACGCTCACCGAGGAAATCCTGGCCGGCGTCTACGCCGGAGTCCTCGGCGTCGAGCGGGTCGGGGTCGACGACTCCTTCTTCGACCTGGGCGGCGACAGCATCTCCGCGATGCGCCTGGTCGCCGCGATCAACGCCAGCCTCGACGCCGGCCTCCCGGTGCGCGCCGTGTTCGAGGCGCCCACCATCGCCCAGCTGGCCCCCCGGATCGGTGAGGGCGGCAGCGGGCTGGAGCCGTTGACGGCCGCCGAGCGGCCGGCGGTCATCCCGTTGTCGTTCGCGCAGAACCGATTGTGGTTCCTGGACCAATTGCAAGGGCCCTCACCGGTGTACAACATGGCGGCGGCGCTGCGGCTGGACGGGCCGCTCGATGCGGACGCCCTGGGCGCGGCACTGGGCGACGTGGTGGTCCGTCACGAGAGCCTGCGCACGGTGTTCGTCGCGCCCGAGGGACTACCGCAGCAGGTGGTGATCCCCGCCGGCAAGGCAGACTTCGGGTGGGAGGTCGTCGACGCCGGCACCTGGTCGGCGGACCAGCTGGACGAGGCGATCGGCGCCACCGCCCGCTACACCTTCGACCTGTCGGCCCAAATCCCCCTGCGGGCAGAGCTTTTCCGCATCCGCGACGACCGGCACGTGCTGGTCGCCGTCGTGCACCACATCGCCGCCGACGGCATGTCCCTCACCCCGCTGGTGCGTGACCTGGGCGTGGCGTATGCCGCCAGGTGCGACGGGCGCGGCCCCGACTGGGCGCCGCTGTCGGTGCAATACGTCGACTACACGCTGTGGCAGCGTGCGCAGTTCGGCGATCTCGACGACGGCGACAGCCGCATCGCCGCCCAACTGGCGTACTGGGAAGAGGCACTGGCCGGAATGCCGGAGCGGCTGCCGCTGCCCACCGACAGGCCCTACCCGTTGGTGGCCGACCAGCGCGGCGCCACGGTGGAGATCGACTGGTCGGCCGAGCTGCAACAGCGGGTCGCCGACGTGGCGCGCCGACACAACGCCACCAGCTTCATGGTGGTCCAGACCGCCCTGATGGTGCTGCTGTCGAAGATCAGCGCGAGTTCCGATGTGGCGGTGGGCTTCCCGATCGCCGGCCGCCGTGACCCCGCGCTCGACGAGCTGGTCGGGTTCTTCGTCAACACACTCGTATTGAGGGTCGATCTGGAAAATCTGGGCGGCGATCCCACCTTCGCCGAGCTGCTGTCCCAGGTGCGCCACCGCAGCCTGGCCGCCTACGAGCACCAGGACGTGCCCTTCGAGGTGCTGGTCGAGCGCCTCAATCCCGCCCGCAGCCTGAGCCATCACCCGCTGGTGCAGGTGATGCTGGCCTGGCAGAACTTCGCCGGGCAGGAGGGCGGGCCCGCCGCGGGGCTGGCCCTCGGCGATGTCGACGTCACGCCCATCCCGGTCGACACCCACACCGCCCGAATGGATTTGACGTTCTCGATGGGCGAGCGCTGGAGCGATGCGGGTGAACCCGCCGGAATCGGCGGTACCGTGGAATTCCGCACCGACGTCTTCGACGCGGACAGCATCGCGGCACTCATCGGCCGGTTGCAGCGCGTGCTGCTCGCGATGATCGCCGACCCCGCGCAGGCGTTGTCGGCGGTGGACCTGCTCGACGACGCCGAACACGCCCGACTGGACGCCCTCGGCAACCGCGCGGCGCTGACCGGACCGGCCACCGAGACCGACTCGATCCCGGCGCTGTTCGCCGCCCAGGCGGCCCGCACCCCGGACACCGCCGCGGTGGTATGCGACGGCCACTCGATGACCTACCGCGAGCTCGACGAGGCGTCGAACCGGCTCGCGCACCTGCTCGCCGCCCGCGGTGCGGGCCCGGGACAGGCTGTGGCGCTGCTGTTTTCGCGCTCGGCCGAGGCGATCGTCGCCATCCTTGCCGTGCTGAAGACCGGGGCGGCCTACCTGCCGATCGATCCGGCGCTGCCGGCCGAGCGGATCGGCTTCATGCTCTCCGACGCCGCCCCGATCGCCACGCTCACCAGTCCCGGGCTCGCCGACCGGCTCGAGGGCCACGACGTCATGGTCATCGCCGTCGACGATCCCGAGCTCGAAGACCGGCCCGCGACCGCCTTGCCGGCGCCGGGGCCCGACCACCTCGCCTACCTGATCTACACCTCGGGCACCACCGGCGTTCCCAAAGGCGTTGCGGTCACGCACCGCAACGTCACCCAGCTGCTGGCCTCGCAAGACTCCGGGTTGCCCCGCACCGGCGTGTGGTCGCAATGGCATTCGCTGGCCTTCGACGTGTCGGTCTGGGAGATCTTCGGCGCCCTGTTGCACGGCGGCCGACTGGTCGTGGTGCCCGAATCCGTCGCGCGCTCACCGGAAGACCTGCACGCGCTGCTGGTGGCCGAGCGGGTCAGCGTCCTCAGCCAGACCCCGTCGGCGGCGGGCGCGCTCTCGCCCGCCGGCCTGGAGTCGGTCGCGCTGGTGGTCGCCGGTGAGGCCTGCCCGGCCGAACTCGTGGACCGCTGGGCGCCCGGCCGGGTGATGATCAACGCCTACGGGCCGACCGAAGCCACGGTCTACGCCGCGATCAGTGCGCCGCTGCGGCCCGGAACGGGCGCTGTGCCTATCGGCTCCCCGGTGCCCAACGGGACGTCGTTCGTGCTCGACGAATGGCTGCGACCCGTGCCGCCCGGCGTCGTCGGAGAGCTGTATGTCGCCGGCGCCGGCGTGGCCTGCGGCTACTGGAAGCGCGCCGCCCTGACCGCGTCGCGGTTCGTGGCGTGCCCCTTCGGCGCGCCCGGATCGCGCATGTACCGCACCGGCGACCTGGTGCGCTGGCGCGCGGACGGGCAACTGGACTACCTCGGCCGCGCCGACGAGCAGGTCAAGATCCGCGGCTACCGCATCGAGCTCGGCGACGTGCGGGCGGCGCTGTCCTGGGTGGCCGGCGTCGAGCAGGCGGTCGTCGTCGCCCGCGAGGACCGGCCGGGGGACAAGCGCCTCGTCGGTTACGTCACCGGCACCGCCGACCCGGCCGCGGTCCGCGCCGCGCTGGCCGAAAGGCTGCCGGGCTACATGATTCCGGCCGCCGTGGTCGTCATGCAGGCGCTGCCGCTGACCCCCAACGGCAAGCTGGACACCCGCGCTCTGCCCGCGCCGGAATACTCCGACGCCGACCAATACCGCGCCCCCGACAACGCCGTCGAAGAGATCCTGGCCGGCATCTACGCCCAGGTGCTCGGGCTCGAGCGGGTCGGCGTCGACGACTCGTTCTTCGACCTTGGCGGGGACAGCATTTCGTCGATGCAGGTGGTGACGCGGGCGCGCGCCGCCGGCCTGGTGTGCAAGACCCGCGACATCTTCGTCGAGCAGACCGTGGCGCGGCTGGCCCGCGTGGCCGAGGTGGTCGACGCCGACGCCGCCGTCCTCGACGAGGGCGTCGGACCCGTGGCGGCGACCCCGATCATCCGCTGGCTGCAAGACGTGGAAAGCGTTGGCGGACAGGTCGATCAGTTCAACCAGGCCATGCTGGTGCAGGCGCCTGCCGGGGTGACCGAGGCCGACGTGGTAACCATGCTGCAGGCGCTGCTGGATCGCCACCCCATGCTGCGGCTGCGCGTCGACGGCTCGGGCGTCCAGGGGTCCGGCGACTGGTCGCTGACGGTGCCCGAGGCGGGCTCGGTCGATGCGGCCGACTGCCTGCACGTGGTGGACGAGCTGTCCGACGCGGCGGTCACCGAGGCGCGGTCGCGGCTGAACCCGGCCGCCGGCGTGATGCTCAGCGCGCTGTGGGCCGGCGCCACCGGGCAGCTCGTGGTGATCGTGCATCACCTCGCCGTCGACGGCGTGTCGTGGCGAATCCTGTTGCAGGACTTGAACATCGCCTGGGCCCAGCATCACAGCGGGCGGCCGGTCGAGTTGCCCGCTGCGGGCACCTCGTTCGCGCGGTGGTCGTCGCGGCTCGCCCAGCATGCGCGCCGCCCCGACGTCGTCGATCAGGCGGAGCGCTGGACCGAGGTGGCGGCGACACCGCCGGCCCTGCCCGCGGTCCGCCCCGACATGGACACCTTCGCCACGGCCGGACACCTCTTCATGGAGCTGGACCCCGAGACCACCGGCGCCCTGCTCGGCGAGGTGCCGTCGGCGTTCCACGCCGGCGTGCAGGACATCCTGCTGATCGCGTTCGCGTTGGCGTGCGCGGAGTTCGGCGGCGGCCGCGCGCCCATCGGCATCGAGGTCGAGGGGCACGGCCGGCACGAGGAACTGGGCCGCGACATCGACCTGTCCCAGACCGTGGGGTGGTTCACCACCAAATACCCGACGGCGCTGAACGTGCGCGGCGTCTCCTGGGGGCAGGTCGTCACCGGCGGGACCGCGCTGGGCGCGGCGCTCAAAGACGCCAAGGAACAGCTCCGGGCGCTGCCTGACCCGCTGACCTACGGGCTGCTGCGCTACCTCAACCCCGGGATCGACCTGGACGGCCCCGAACCGCCGATCGGGTTCAACTACCTGGGGCGCCAGGGCGGCGCGGGTGAGCTCACCGCCGACATGTGGCGGCCCGTGCCGGACGGCTGGTCGGTCACCCGCGCCGCCGCGTCGACAGCCATGCCGTTGATGCACACCCTCGAACTCAACGCGGCCACCGTCGACTCCGCGGACGGCCCACGCCTGCACGCCAACTGGACCTGGGCGCCGTCGGCGCTCGACGACGAACAGGTCGCCCGGCTGGGCCGGTTGTGGTTCGCGGCGCTCGCCGGCATCTGCGCCCACGTGCGCTCCGGCGGCGGCGGATTGACACCGTCGGACATCGCGCCCGCGCGGCTGAGCCAACAGCAGCTCGATCAGCTTGCGCGCCAACACCGTATCGCCGACGTGCTGGCGTTGACCCCGGTTCAGCAGGGTCTGCTGTTCCACGCCAACACCGCGCCGGCGACCGACGACCTGTACGCGGGACAGCTGAACATCAGCATCGCCGGCCCGCTCGACCCGAACCGCCTGCGCGACGCCGTGCACACTGTCGTGAGCCGGCATCCGAACCTGGTGGCCCGCTTCTGCGACCGGTACGACGAGCCGGTCCAGATCATCCCGGCCGACCCCGCGCCGGCCTGGCGGTACCTCGAGCTGGATGGCACCGACACCGACGCGATCGAGCGCCTGTGCGCCGCCGAACGCGCGGCCGTCTGCGGCGACCTCGCCGAGCAGCCCGCGTTCCGGGTGGCGTTGGTACGCACCGCATCCGAGCGCTACCGGCTGGTGCTGACCAACCACCACATCGTGCTCGACGGCTGGTCGATGCCGATCCTGCTCGGCGAGATCTTCGCCGCCTACTACGGGCAACGGCTGCCGGCGGCGGCGCCCTACCGAAGCTTCGTCAGCTGGCTGGCCGACCGCGACCTCGACGCCGCCCGGGCGGCCTGGGGCCAGGTGTTCGCCGGCTTCGACACCCCCACCCTGGTCGGGCCCCAGGACCGGACGGAGCTCGGCCGGCAAAGCGTCGAATCATTCGCGCTGCCCGCCGACCTCACCCAGGCCGTCGCCGACCTGGCGCGCTCCTGCCACACCACCGTCAACACCGTGCTGCAGGCCGCCTACGCGCAACTGCTGTGCGGGCTGACCGGCCAACGCGATGTCGTGTTCGGCACCACGGTGTCGGGCCGTCCCGCCGAAATCGCCGGCGCGGACACCATGGTGGGCCTGCTGATCAACACCGTGCCGGTGCGGGCGAACATCAGCGCCGCCACCACCACCGCCGACCTGCTCGACCAGCTGCAGGGCGCGTACAACCACACGCTCGACCACCAGCACCTGGCGCTCAACGAGATTCACCGCATCACCGGGCAGGACGCGCTGTTCGACACCCTGTTCGCCTACGAGAACTACCCGATCGATGCCAGCGCGCTGTCGGGCAACCACGAACTCGCCGTCACCGACATCACCAGCCGCGAATCCACCCACTACCCGCTGACGGTGCAGGCCCAGCCCGGTCGCGAGATGCGCCTCCAAGTCGAATACGACACAGACGTTTTCGACGCGGCACGGATCGCGACGCTGATCGAACGATTGCGGCGGGTGCTGGCCGCCATGACCGCCGACCCCGCGCGGCGGCTGTCGTCGATCGACCTGCTCGAGCCCGCCGAACACGACCGGCTGGACGCGTGGGGCGACCGGGCCATCCTGACCCAGCCCGGCACGCCGGCGTCCATCCCGGAGTTGTTCACCGCCCAGGCGGCGCGCACCCCGCACGCGCCGGCGGTGACCTACGAGGGCCGGTCCATGACCTACCGCGAGCTCGACGAGAGCTCGAACCGGCTGGCGCACTTGCTGATTGACCGCGGGGTGGGCCCCGGCGAGTCCGTGGCGCTGCTGTTCGGAAAGTCGGCCGACGCGATCGTGGCCATCCTGGCGGTGCTGAAGACCGGCGCGGCCTACCTGCCGATCGACCCGGCCCTGCCGGCGGCCCGCATCGAGTTCATGCTCGGCGACACCGCGCCCATGGCCGCACTCACCGTCGCCGCGCTCGCCGACAAGCTCGACGGCCACCACCTGATGGTCATCGACATCCACGACCGCGCCGTGGCCCGCCAGCCCGTCACGGCGCTACCGGCGCCGGCACCCGAACACGTCGCCCACATCATCTACACCTCCGGCACCACCGGCGTGCCCAAAGGCGTTGCGGTGAGCCACCACAACGTGACCCGGCTGTTCGACGCGCAGGCCGTCGGCGTCGAATTGTCGGCCGACCAGGTGTGGACGCAGTTCCATTCGTACGCCTTCGACTTCTCGGTGTGGGAGATCTGGGGTGCGCTGCTGCACGGCGGGCGCCTCGTCGTGGTCCCCGGTTCGGTGGCCCGCTCGCCGATGGACTTCCACGCCCTGCTGGTCGCCGAGAAGGTCACCGTCTTGAGCCAAACCCCGTCGGCGGTGCGGATGCTCTCGCCGCAGGGACTGGATGCCGCGGCGCTGGTGATCGGCGCGGAGCCCTGCCCGCCGGAACTGGTGGACCGCTGGGCGCCCGGGCGGGTGATGGTCAACGTCTACGGCCCGACCGAGGCCACGATCTTCTCCTCGACGAGCACGCCGTTGAGCGCGGGTTCGGGTGCGCCCCCGATCGGCTCGCCGGTCCCCGGGGCCGGGTTGTTCGTGCTCGACGGGTGGCTGCGCCCGGTACCGGCCGGCGTGGTCGGCGAGCTGTACGTGGCCGGGCGCGGCGTGGGCTACGGCTACTGGAAGCGGTCCGGGCTGACCGCGTCGCGGTTCGTGGCGTGCCCGTTCGGCGAGCCGGGTTCCCGCATGTACCGCACCGGCGACCTGGTGCGCTGGGGCACGGACGGCCAGCTGCAATACCTCGGCCGCGCCGACGAGCAGGTCAAGATCCGCGGCTACCGCATCGAGGTCGGCGAGGTGCGTTCGGCGCTGGCCGCGCTCGACGGGGTGGACCAGGCCGTCGTCGTCGCCCGCGAGGACCGCCCCGGTGACAAGCGCCTCGTCGGCTACATCACCGGACCCGCCGACCCGGCCGGCGCCCGCGCCGAGCTGGCCGAGCGGTTGCCGGCCTATATGGTTCCGGTGGCGGTGGTGGCGCTCGACGCGCTGCCCATGACCGTCAACGGCAAGCTCGACACCCGCGCCCTGCCGGCGCCCGAATACTCCGCCGCGGGGTATCGCTCGCCGACCACCCCCACCGAGGAGATCCTGGCCGGCATCTACGCCCACGTGCTCGGCGTCGAGCGGGTCGGCGTCGACGACTCCTTCTTCGACCTCGGCGGCGACAGCATCTCGGCGATGCGCGTCATCGCGGCGATCAACAGCGCCATGGACACCGGCGTTCCGGTGCGCGTCATCTTCGAGGCGCCCACCGTCGCCCAGTTGGCGCCGCGCATCGGCGAGGACACGGGCCGGCTGGACCCGCTGGTGGCGGGCGCCCGGCCGGCGGTGATCCCGCTGTCGTTCGCCCAGAGCCGGCTGTGGTTCCTCGACCAGCTGCAGGGACCGTCCCCCGTCTACAACATGGCCGCGGCGCTGCGGATGCACGGGCGGCTCGACGCGCACGCGCTCGGCGCCGCGCTGGCCGACGTGGTGGCCCGCCACGAGAGCCTGCGGACGGTGTTCGCCGCGCCGCAGGGAACACCCCAGCAGGTGGTGCTCCCCGCCGAGCGGGCCGATCTGAGCTGGCGGATGGTCGACGCCCGCGGGTGGTCGGCCGGCCGGCTGCGCGAGGCCATCGACATCGCCGCCGCCGAAACCTTCGACCTGGCGACCCAAATCCCGCTGCGCGCTTCGCTTTTCCGCGTCGCCGAGGACGAACACGTGCTGGTCGCCGTGGTCCACCACATCGCCGCGGACGGCTGGTCGCTGCGACCGCTGGTGCGCGACCTGGGCATGGCGTACGCCAGCCGGTCCGCCGGGCGGGCCCCCGACTGGGAGCCCCTGCCGGTGCAATACGTCGACTACACCCTGTGGCAGCGCGACCAGTTCGGCGAGCTGGCCGACAGCGGCAGCCGCATCGCCGAGCAGCTCGCCTACTGGCAGGAGGCGCTGGCCGGCATGCCCGAGCGGCTTCAGCTGCCCACCGACCGGCCCTACCCGCAGATCGCCGATCAGCGCGGCGCGGCCGTCGAGGTCGACTGGCCGGCGGACCTGCAGCAGCAGGTCGCCGGGCTGGCCCGCGAGTACAACTCGACCAGCTTCATGGTGGTGCAGGCCGCCCTGGCGGTGCTGCTGTCGAAGATCAGCGCCAGCACCGACGTGGCGGTGGGCTTCCCGATCGCCGGGCGGCGCGACCCCGCCCTCGACGAGCTGGTCGGCTTCTTCGTCAACACCCTGGTGCTGCGTGTCGACCTGGCCGGCGATCCCTCCTTCACCGACCTGCTCGCCCGGGTGCGCGCCCGCAGCCTCGAGGCGTTCGAGCACCAAGACGTGCCCTTCGAGGTGCTGGTCGAGCGGGTCAACCCGGCGCGGAGCCTGAGCCATCACCCGCTCGTGCAGGTGATGCTGGCGTGGCAGAACTTCGCCGGCCAGGACGGCGACCCCGGGGCCGGGCTGGCCCTGGGCGACGTGCGGGTCACCTCGATTCCGCTGGACACCCAGGTGGCCCGCATGGACCTGGTGTTCTCGCTGGCCGAACGCTGGACCGACGGCGACGAGCCCGCCGGGATCGGCGGACGGGTCGAGTTCCGCACCGACGTGTTCGACGCGGACAGCATCCGGGCGCTGATCCGGCGGCTGGAACGAGTCCTGACGGCGATGACCGCCGACCCCACCCGCCCGATGTCGTCGGTGGACCTGCTCGACGCGGCCGAGCACGCCCGGCTGGACGCCCTGGGCAACCGCGCCGTGCTCACCGCACCGGCGACCGAGGCCGGCTCGATCCCGGCGCTGTTCGCCGCGCAGGCGGCGCGCACCCCCGACGCGGTGGCCCTGAGCTTCGAAGGCCGCTCGTGGACCTACCGCGAGCTCGACGAGGCCGCCAACCGCCTCGCGCACCGGCTCGCCGGCTTCGGCGTGGGGCCCGGCGAGCGGGTGGCCCTGCTGTTCGGCCGGTCGGCCGACGCGATCGTCGCGATCCTCGCGGTGCTCAAGTCCGGCGCCGCGTACCTGCCGATCGACCCGGGGCTGCCGGCCGAGCGGATCGGGTTCATGCTCTCCGACGCCGCCCCGATGGCCGCGATCAGCACCGGCGAGCTCGCGGCGCGGCTGCGCGGGCATCACGTCGTCGTCCTCGACGTGAACGACCCCGCGATCGACGCCCAGCCGGCCACCGCTCTGCCGGCGCCGGACGCGGACGACATCGCCTACCTGATCTACACCTCGGGCACCACCGGGGTGCCCAAAGGCGTTGCGGTGAGCCACCGTAACGTCGCCCAGCTGCTGGCAGCCCAGGACTCGGGCCTGCCGCGCGAAGGCGTGTGGTCGCAGTGGCACTCGCTGGCCTTCGACGTCTCGGTCTGGGAGATCTTCGGCGCGCTGCTGCACGGCGGGCGGCTGGTGGTCATCCCGGACTCGGCGGTGCGATCCCCGCGGGACTTCCACGCGCTGCTGGTCGACGAACGGGTCAGCGTGATCAGTCAGACCCCGTCGGCGGCGGGCGTGCTGTCGCCCGAGGGGCTCGAATCGGCCACCCTGGTGGTCGCGGGGGAGGCCTGCCCGACGGAGCTGGTGGACGCCTGGGCGCCGGGACGGGCGATGATCAACGCCTACGGCCCCACCGAGGCGACGGTGTACGCGGCGGTCAGCGCGCCACTCAAGGCCGGATCGAACGTCGTTCCCATCGGATCGCCGGTGCCCGGCGCGGGGCTGTTCGTGCTGGACGAGTCGCTGCGGCCGGTGCCGCAAGGCGTCGTCGGCGAGCTGTACGTGGCCGGCGCCGGCGTGGCCTGCGGCTACTGGAAGCGGTCCGGCCTGACCGCGTCGCGGTTCGTGGCGTGCCCGTTCGGGGCGCCCGGATCGCGCATGTACCGGACCGGTGACCTGGTGTGCTGGGGCTCCGACGGGCAGCTGCAGTACCTGGGCCGCGCCGACGACCAGGTCAAGGTCCGCGGCTACCGCATCGAGCTCGGCGAGGTGCGTTCGGCCCTCGCCGCCCTCGACGGGGTGGACCAGGCCGTCGTCATCGCGCGCGAGGACCGTCCCGGCGATAAGCGTTTGGTCGGCTACGTCACCGGCGCAGCGGACCCGGCCCAGCTGCGCGCCCGGCTGGGCGATCGGCTCCCGGCCTACATGGTCCCGGCGGCGGTCGTCGCGCTCGACGCGCTGCCGCTGACCCCCAACGGCAAGCTCGACGCGCGGGCCCTGCCGTCACCGGAATACACCGACGCCGATCGCTATCGCGCCCCCCAGACCCCGGTCGAGGAGACCCTGGCCGCCATGTACGCCCAGGTCCTGGGGGTCGAGCGGGTCGGGGCCGACGATTCGTTCTTCGACCTGGGCGGGGACAGCATTTCCTCGATGCAGGTGGTGACCCGGGCCCGGGCCGCGGGCCTGGCGGTGCGGACCCGCGACATCTTCACCGAGCAGACCGTGGCCCGGCTGGCCCGGGTGGCCGTCGCGGCCGACGGCGAGGACGGCGTGGTCGACGAGGGCACCGGGGCGATCACCGCCACCCCGATCATCCGCTGGCTGCGCGGGGTGGAAAGTGCGGGCGGTCCGGTCGACCAGTTCAACCAGACGATGGTGCTGCAAGCCCCCGCCGGGGTCACCGAGGCCGACGTCGTGACCGTGTTGCAGGCCCTGCTGGACCGGCACGCCATGCTGCGCCTGCGGGTGGACCGCGATTCGGACGACGACGGCGGCGAGTGGTCGCTGCAGGTGCCCGAGCCGGGCTCGGTGGACGCCGCGCACCGCGTGCTCTCGGTGGACGAACTGACCGACGCGGCGGTCGTCGAGGCGCGGGCCCGGTTGAACCCGGCCGCCGGGGTGATGCTCAGCGCGCTGTGGGTCGCACCCACCGGCCAGCTGGTGCTGATCGTTCACCACCTGGCCGTCGACGGGGTGTCCTGGCGGGTCCTGCTGGAAGACCTCAACATCGCCTGGGGCCAGCACCACCACGGGCAGCCGGTGGCGCTGCCCACCGGCGGGACGTCGTTCGCCCGCTGGGCGTCATTGCTGGCCGAGCGCGCGCACGCGCCCGCGGTGACCGAGCGGGCCGAAGCCTGGCGTCGGGTGGCGGCGACCCCGCCCGCGCTGCCGGCCGTGCGTCCCGGCCTGGACACCTACGAGACCGCCGAGAACCTGTCGGTGCTGCTGGACGTCGAGACCACCCGCACGCTGCTCGGCGAGGCGCCGGCCGCCTTCCACGCCGGGATCAACGACATCCTGCTCGCCGGGTTCGCGCTGGCCTGGGCGGAATTCCTGGGCAACGCGGGCGCCCCGATCGGCATCGACGTCGAGGGCCACGGCCGCGACGAGGAGCTGGCCGCCGGCGTGGACCTGTCCCGCACCGTGGGCTGGTTCACCGCCAAATACCCGGTGGCCCTCAACGTCGGCGGCCTGTCCTGGGCGGACGTCGTGGCCGGCGCGCCGATCCTGGGCGCGCTGCTCAAAGACGCCAAGGAGCAGCTGCGCGCCCTGCCCGACCCGCTGACCTACGGGTTGCTGCGCTACCTGAACGACGAGGTCGACCTGGACGGCTCCGACCCGACGATCGGGTTCAACTACCTCGGCCGGCTGGGCGGGGCGGCCGCCGAACTTTCCGACGAGCTTTGGCGGATCAGCCGGGACGGCGCGGCGGCCACCGCCGCCAGCACCGCGGTGCCCATGCCGCTGATGCACACCGTGGACCTCAACGCCGGCACCATGGACACCGAGGACGGCCCCCAGCTGCACGCAACCTGGACGTGGGCGCCCTCGGCGCTCGACCGCGAGCAGGTGGCCCGGCTGAGCACGCTGTGGTTCCAGGCGCTGGCCGGCATCTGCGCGCACGTGCGCGACGGCGGCGGCGGACTGACCCCGTCGGACATCGCGCCGGCCCGGCTGAACCAGCCGCAGATCGACCAGCTCGAGCGGATCCACCGGGTGGCCGACGTCCTGCCGCTGACCCCGTTGCAGGAGGGGCTGCTGTTCCACGCCACCACCATGCGGGGCTCCGACGACCACCTCTACGTGGTCCAGCTGGACCTCAGCCTCGCCGGTCCGATCGACCGCGACCGGCTGCGCGACGCGATGCACGCGGTGATCACCCGGCACCCGCACCTCGTCGCCCGGTTCAGCGACCGGTTCGACGAGCCGGTGCAGATCATCCCCGCCGACCCGGCGATGGCCTGGCGCTATCTCGAGGTCGCCGCCAACGGGTCCGAACCCGAGGAGCAGATCCAACGCCTGTGCGCGGCCGAACGCGAAGCCGTCTACGACCTGGCCGACGAGCCCGCCGTGCGGGCGGTGCTGATCCGCACCGGGCAGGACCGGCATCGGCTGGTGCTCACCATTCATCACATCGTGCTCGACGGCTGGTCGGTCCCGATCCTGCTGAACGAGACGTTCGCCTGCTACACCGGCCAGCGCCTCCCCGCGCCCCCGCCCTACCGCAGGTTCGTCGCCTGGCTGGCCGAACGCGACCGCGACGCCGCGCGCGAGGCCTGGGCAGGGGTGTTCGACGGCTTCGACACCCCGACGCTGGTCGGCCCGCCGCACCAGCCGGAGCCGGGCGCCCGGGGCGTCCAGTCGTTCACGGTCCCGGCGGGGATCACGGCCGCGCTCGGCGAGCTGGCCCGCTCCAGCCACACCACCGTCAGCACCGTGCTGCACGCCGCGTGGGCGCAGCTACTGGCGTGGCTGACCGGCCAGCACGACGTCGCGTTCGGCACCACCGTCTCGGGCCGGCCCGCCGACGTCCCCGGCGCCGACGCGATGGTGGGCCTGATGATCAACACCGTCCCGGTGCGCGCGCGCATCACGGCGGCGACCACCGCGGCCGACCTGCTGG
Source organism: Mycobacterium sp. 3-98 (assembly GCF_035918355.1). Taxonomy (NCBI): domain Bacteria; kingdom Bacillati; phylum Actinomycetota; class Actinomycetes; order Mycobacteriales; family Mycobacteriaceae; genus Mycobacterium; species Mycobacterium sp. 3-98. The sequence continues at coordinate 2,871,607 of NZ_CP142360.1, forward strand.
CCCAGCTGCAAGGCGCGCACACCGAGACCCTCGACCACCAGCACCTGGCACTGAGCGAGATCCACCGAATCATCGGTCAGGACAAGCTGTTCGACACCCTGTTCGCCTACGAGAACTACCCGCTGGACACCTCGGCGATGGCCGTCGACCACGAGCTGGGCATCACCGACGTCAACATGTTCGAGCGCAACCACTACCCGTTGACGATGCAGGCCGCGCTGTCCGGCGAGGAACTGGGCCTTCGGGTCGAATACGACGCCGCCGTCTTCGACGCGCACACGATCGGCGCGCTGGGCGAGCGGTTCGAGCGGGTGCTGGTCGCGATGACCGCCGATCCCGCCCGGCCGCTCTCGTCGGTGGACCTGCTCGACGGGTCCGAACACGCGCGCCTCGACGAGGTCGGCAACCGGGCGGTCCTGGCCCGCGCGCCGCTCGAATTCCCGTCGATTCCGGCGTTGTTCGACGCGCACGTCGCCGGGACGCCGGACGCGGTGGCGGTCAGCTGGGGCGACCTGTCGATGACGTACCGCGAACTCGACGACGCCGCCAACCGGCTGGCGCACCTGCTGACCGGCCACGGCGCGGGCCCGGGACAGGCTGTGGCCCTGCTGTTTTCGCGCTCGCCGCAGGCGATCGTCGCGATCCTGGCGGTGCTCAAGACCGGCGCGGCCTACCTGCCGATCGACCCGGCGGCGCCCGCCACCCGGATCAGATTCATGCTCGAGGATTCCGCGCCGGTCGCGGCCGTCACCACCACGGGCCTGCGCTCGCGGCTGGACGGGTGCGACGTCACCGTCATCGACATCGAGGACGCACCGACCGACACCGCAGCGGGCACGCCGTTGCCGGCGCCCCCGCCCGACGGCATCGCCTACATCATCTACACCTCGGGCACCACCGGCGTTCCCAAAGGCGTTGCGATCACTCATCGCAACGTGACGCAGCTGCTCGAGCCGCTGGATGCGGGCCTGCCACGAGCCGGCGTGTGGACGCAAAGCCACTCGTACGCGTTCGACGTCTCGGTGTGGGAGATCTTCGGCGCGCTGCTGCGCGGCGGGCGGCTGGTCGTCGTGCCCGAGTCGGTGGCGCGCTCGCCGCGGGACTTCCACGACCTGCTGGCCGCCGAGCGGGTCAGCGTACTGACCCAGACGCCGTCCGCGGTGGCGATGCTGTCCCACGAGGGGCTGGAATCGGTGTCGCTGGTGATGGCCGGGGAGGCCTGCCCGCCCGAGGTGGTGGACCGGTGGGCGCCGGGCCGGGTGATGGTCAACGCCTACGGCCCGACCGAGACGACGATGTGCGTGGCGATCAGCGCGCCACTGACGGCGGGATCCGGGACGCCGCCGATCGGTTCGCCGGTGGACGGCGCGGCGCTGTTCGTGCTCGACGGCTGGTTGCGTCCCGTCGCCGCAGGCGTCGTGGGGGAGCTGTACGTGGCCGGCGACGGGGTGGCCGCGGGTTACGTCGGCCGGCCCGGGCTGACCGCGTCGCGGTTCGTGGCGTGCCCGTTCGGGGCGCCCGGGTCGCGCATGTATCGCACCGGGGACCTGGTGTGCTGGACAACGGACGGCCAGCTGCAATACCTGGGCCGCGCCGACGAGCAGGTCAAGATCCGCGGCTACCGCATCGAGCTCGGCGAAGTCCAGACCGCGCTGGCCGCGCTGGAGGACGTCGACCAGGCGGTGGTGATCGCCCGCGAGGACCGCCCCGGCGACAAACGCCTGGTGGGGTACATCACCGGAACCGCCGACCCGGGCGAGGCGCGCACCGCGCTGGCCCAACGGCTGCCGGGCTACATGGTGCCGGCGGCCGTGGTCGGGCTCGACGCGCTGCCGCTGACGCCCAACGGCAAACTCGACACCCGCGCGCTGCCGGCGGTGCAGTACACCGGCAGCGGGTACCGGGCCCCGTCGAACGCGCTCGAGGAGGCGCTGGCCGCGGCCTTCGCGCGCGTGCTCGGCGTTCAGCGGGTCGGGGCCGACGACTCGTTCTTCGACCTGGGCGGCGACAGCATTTCCGCGATGCGTCTCGTCGCGGCGATCAACACCGGCCTGGGTGCCGATCTCCCGGTGCGCACCTTGTTCGACGCGCCCACGGTCGCCGGGTTGGGTCAGCGACTGCGCACCCCCACGACGGACGCGCACGAGGTGGTTCCGGTGCAGACCCTCAAGCAGGGGGTCGGCGGTGTCCCGCTGTTCTGCGTGCATCCCGCCGGCGGGGTGAGCTGGCCGTATCAGGTGCTCGGAAACCACCTCGACTGCCCGATCATCGGGATCCAGCAGGTCCCGCGCAACGGCGACGGCGGCCCGCGGTCCATCCGGGCGATGGCGCAGACCTATGCTGACCGGATCCAGCACGCCTATCCCGACGGGCCCTACAACCTGCTGGGCTGGTCGTTCGGTGGGGTCGTGGCCCACGAGGTCGCCATCGAGCTGCAGCGGCGGGGGTGCGAGATCGGGCGCCTGATCCTCCTCGACGCCCAACCCGGCCTCGACGGCGGCATGGCCGTGGGCGAGCACGCCCAGGGCGAGCAGCGGGTGCTCGAAGAAGTGTTGCGGGCCAACAACATCGGCCCCGTCGAACAAGACGGACACGCCGACGAACGCCGGCCGCGCAGCAAACCGCTCGTCGCGCAACTGCTGAGCAACCTCAACGACAACATCGAGCTCTATCGCCGCCACGAGCCGGGGCGCTTCGAGGGGGAGATCACCGTGTTTTCCGCGGCCCGCGACGACGGCGATCGCGGCGCGCGGCTGTCGCGATCGTGGGCGCCCTACGCGTCCGGCCACATTGCGGTGCACGCGATCGACTGCACGCACCACGACATGCTGACCGCCGAATCGGTGGCGAGGTACGGCGAGCGGCTGCGCGACCTTCTGGGCGCGACGATGCGAGCCACCTCACACTCGCGGCGATCGCAGTGATCACCACGCGTTGATCATGGGCGTTGATGGGCCGTTGCAGCGCTTTTGGCGGACGTCACGCGCGCGCCGAATCGGGCCCCGGTAGGGTCGAAGAGGTGTGCGGAGTCACCGGGGAGGTACGACTCGACGGGCGGGCGCCCGAGGTAGCGGCGGTCTCAGCGATGGCCGCCGTGCTGACGCCGAGGGGCCCGGACAGTGGCGGCGCCTGGTCGCAGGGCCGGGTTGCCCTCGGCCATCGTCGCCTCAAGATCATCGACCTGACCGAGGCCGGCTCGCAGCCGATGGTCGACTCCGAACTGGGCCTGTCGATCGCCTGGAACGGCTGCATCTACAACTACAAGGAACTGCGCAGCGAACTCAGCGGGTACGGCTACCGCTTCTTCTCGCACAGCGACACCGAGGTTCTGATCAAGGCCTACCACCGGTGGGGCGACGACTTCGTCAGCCACCTGTTCGGCATGTTCGCCTTCGCCATCGTCGAGCGCGACAGCGGGCGAGTGCTGCTCGGGCGCGACCGGCTCGGCATCAAACCCCTGTACCTGACCGAGGACAACCACCGGGTCCGCTTCGCCTCGACCCTGCCGGCCCTGCTGGCCGGCGGCGGCGTGGACACCCGCATCGACCCCGTCGCCCTGCACCACTACATGACCTTCCACTCGGTGGTGCCCGCCCCGGCCACCATCCTGCGCGGGGTGCGCAAGGTGCCGCCCGCCTCGCTCGTCGCGATCGAGCCCGACGGCAGGCGCACCGTCACCACGTACTGGGCGCCCGACTTCACCCGGCACGCCGACCGCGCGGACTGGTCGGAGCGCGACTGGGAAGACGCCGTGCTGTCCACGCTGCGCCTGGCGGTGAAGCGCCGCCTGGTGGCCGACGTGCCGGTCGGCTGCCTGCTGTCCGGCGGTGTCGACTCCAGCCTGATCGTGGGCCTGCTCGCCGAGGCCGGCCAGCACGGGCTGTCCACCTTCTCGATCGGCTTCGAGTCGGCCGGCGGCGTCAAGGGCGACGAGTTCCAGTACTCCGACATCGTGGCCAAGCGCTTCGAGACCGACCACCACCAGATCCGCATCGAGACCGAACGGATGCTGCCCGCCCTCGACGGGGCCATCGGCGCGATGAGCGAGCCGATGGTCAGCCACGATTGCGTCGCCTTCTATCTGCTCAGTCAGGAAGTGGCGCGCCACGTGAAGGTCGTGCAGTCCGGCCAGGGCGCCGACGAGGTGTTCGCCGGCTATCACTGGTACCCGCCGATGGGCTCACCGGCCGCCGCGTCGCTGCAGGGTGCGGTCGCCGAGTACCGCGGTGCCTTCTTCGACCGTGATTCGGCCGAGCTGGCCGGCCTGCTGGGCCCGGGCATCATGGCGCCCGGCGACCCCAGTGGCCGATTTGTCACCGAGCACTTCGCGCAGGCCGGCGCCGAGACGGGCGTCGACCGCGCGTTGCGGCTCGACACCACCGTGATGCTCATCGACGACCCGGTGAAGCGGGTCGACAACATGACGATGGCGTGGGGGCTGGAGGGCCGGGTTCCGTTCCTCGACCACGAGCTGGTGGAACTGGCCGCCACCTGCCCGCCGGAGTTGAAGATCGCGCACGAGGGCAAGGGCGTCCTGAAACAGGCTGCGCGGCGGGTGATTCCATCGGAGGTCATCGACCGGCCCAAGGGCTATTTCCCGGTTCCGGCGCTGACCCATCTCGAGGGGCCCTACCTCGACATGGTCCGCGACGCCCTCTACGCGCCGGTTGCCAAGGAGCGCGGCCTGTTCCGTGCGGAAGCGGTCGACACCCTGCTGGAGAATCCCAACGGCAAGCTGACCCCGCTGCGCGGCAACGAGCTGTGGCAGATCGCCCTGCTCGAGCTGTGGTTGCAGCGTCACGGCATCACGGGGCCGGTTGCATGACCGTGGTCGATCCGTCCGGCGACCACACCGAGGCGATCACGCTCGGTCTGCACGACGCTTCGCCGCCGGAGCTGGTCGATGCGATGGCGAAAGACGTCGAGCTCGAATTGGGTTGGGGCCGACTGATTTTCGGGCAGACCTTCGCCGACTCCCAGCAACTGGTCGAGGCGCTGCGCCGCGAGGGTCCCGGCCGGCGCGACATCTGCATCTACGCCCGCGAATCCCACGTCGTGGTCGCCGAGGCGCCGACCGAGCTGTTCATCGACCCCAGCCACACCTACCGGCTGCGCTTCACGGGCAAAAAGAAGGCCTCGCCGCCGCCGCCGCTGGGCGTGACGGTGCGCACGCTCAACGATCCGATCGACGCCGACGCCATGAACCGCGTGTACGTGCGCTGCGGGATGGTCCCCGCCGGGGTCGACGTGATCTGGGACAACCATCGGCATGTGCCGGCGGTGAAGTATCTGCTCGCGGTGCGCGACGAGGACGGCGCCGTGGTCGGCACCGTCACCGGCGTCGACCACGAGTTGCTGTTCAACGACCCGGAGGAGGGGTCGAGCCTGTGGACGCTGGCCGTCGATCCGGCCGCCGGGCTCCCGGGGGTCGGCGCGGCCCTCACCCGGGCGCTGGCCGAGCACTTCCGCGACGCGGGCCGCGCCTACATGGATCTGTCGGTGGCCCACGACAACGCCGCCGCCATCGGCCTCTACGAGAAGCTGGGTTTCCGCCGCGTCCCGGTGCTGGCGATCAAGCGCAAGAACGCGATCAACGAGCCGCTGTTCAGCCCGCCGCCCGAGACGGTCGACGACCTCAACCCGTACGCCCGGATCATCGCCGACGAGGCGCTGCGCCGCGGGATTTGGGTCGAGGTGCTCGACGCCGAGACCGGCGAGATGCGGCTCACCCACGGCGGGCGCAGCGTCATCACCCGCGAGTCGCTGTCCGAATACACCTCGGCGGTGGCCATGTGCCGCTGCGACGACAAGCGGTTGACCCGGCGCCTGGTCTCCGAGGCCGGCATCACCGTGCCGCGCGCGCGGCTGGCCACCTTCGACGAGAGCGACTTCGCCTTCCTCAAGGAGGTGGGCGAGGTCGTCGTCAAACCGACGCGGGGCGAGCAGGGCAAGGGCATCACGGTCGGGGTCGTTCCCGACAACGGGCCCGACGACCTGTCCGCCGCCCTCGCGCGCGCCCGCAAGCAATACCCGGACGTGCTCATCGAGCAGCGGGTGGCCGGCGACGACCTTCGCCTCGTCGTGATCGACGGCCGCGTCGTCGCCGCCGCCCTGCGCATGCCCCCGGAGATCATCGGCACGGGGGAGCACAGCGTGCGGGACCTGATCGCGGCCGAAAGCCGGCGGCGGTCGGCGGCCACCGGCGGCGAGTCCCGCATCCCGCTGGACGACCTCACGGAATCGACCGTCGCCGAAGCCGGTTGGGCGCTCGACGATGTGCTGCCCCAGGGCACCCGGCTCCGGGTGCGTCGCACGGCGAACCTGCATCAGGGCGGCACCATCCACGACGTCACCGCGCAGGTGAACAGCGAGCTGTGCCGGGTCGCGGTGACCGCGGCCGAGGCGATCGGCATCCCGGTGACCGGCATCGACCTGCTGGTGCCCGACGTCACGGGCGCCGACTACGCGTTCATCGAAGCCAACGAGCGACCGGGGCTGGCCAACCACGAACCTCAGCCCACGGCGGCGGCTTTCATCGATTTCCTCTTCCCCGGCCACCCCGGGCAGCCGCAGGCCTGGACGCCCGAGGAGTCCCGCTCCGATCGCGGCTGACGCCGGTCGAAACCAGAACGGAGACGCCCGTGAGTGCGAGCGCGCAAACCAACGCCATCACGACGCAGGTACCTGCACGGCTGGACCGGCTGCCGTGGTCCCGGTTCCATTGGCGCGTCGTCGTCGGCCTGGGCGGAGTGTGGGTGCTCGACGGGCTCGAGGTCACCATGGTGGGCAACGTCTCGGCTCGGCTCATGGAACCGGGCAGCGGCATCGCGCTGGACCCCGCGCAGATCGGTATGGCGGCGGCGATCTACATCGCCGGGGCGTGTTCGGGGGCGCTGTTCTTCGGTCACCTCACGGACCGGTTCGGACGACGAAACCTGTTCATCCTCACCCTCGCGATCTATCTGGTCGCCACCGTGGCGACCGCGTTCGCGTTCGCCCCCTGGTATTTCTTCCTGACCCGCTTCTTCACCGGCTCCGGCATCGGCGGCGAATACGCCGCCATCAACTCGGCCATCGACGAGCTGATCCCGGCGCGGGTGCGCGGCCGGGTCGACCTGGTGATCAACGGAACCTATTGGCTGGGTTCGGCCGCCGGCGCCGGCGGCGCGCTGATCCTGTTGAACACCGCCAACTTTCCGCCCGACATCGGGTGGCGGCTCGCCTTCGGCATCGGCGCGATCCTGGGCATCTTCGTGCTGCTGGTGCGGCGCAACGTCCCGGAGAGCCCGCGCTGGCTGTTCATTCACGGACGCGAGGAGGAGGCCGAGCACATCGTCGGCGAGATCGAGCAGGAGGTCGAGCGGGAGACGGGCGAGCCCCTGCCCGAGCCGCAGGGCAAGCCGCTGCGGATCCGCCAGCGCAAGGCGATCTCGTTCCGGGAGATCGCCGGCGTGGCCTTCAAGCTCTACCCGCGGCGCGCGGTGCTCGGGCTGGCGCTGTTCATCGGGCAGGCGTTCCTCTACAACGGCGTCACGTTCAACCTCGGCACGCTGCTCAGCCAGTTCTACGCCGTGCCGTCGGGCATGGTGCCGGTCTTCTTCGTGCTGTGGGCTCTGAGCAACTTCGCCGGCCCGCTGGTGCTCGGGCATCTGTTCGACACCGTCGGCCGCAAACCGATGATCACGCTGACCTACATCGGCTCGGGTCTCGCGGTGGTGGTGCTGGCGCTGGTGTTCGTCACCCAGGCCGGCGGCGTCTGGGCCTTCATCGGCGTGCTCATCGTGGCGTTCTTTTTGGCGTCGGCCGGTGCCAGCGCGGCGTACCTGACCGTCAGCGAGATCTTCCCGATGGAGACGCGGGCGCTGGCGATCGCGTTCTTCTACGCGATGGGGACGGCGATCGGCGGCATCACCGGCCCGCTGCTGTTCGGTCAGCTGATCAACTCGGGCCACCGCAGCGAGGTCGTCTGGTCGTTTTTGATCGGCGCGGTGGTGATGGCCGCGGCCGGGCTGGTCGAACTGTGGCTGGGGGTCGCCGCCGAGCGGCGCCCGCTGGAAGAGCTGGCGTTGCCGCTGACCGTGGAAGACGCCGAAGAGGCCGAACGCCAAGGGGATTCGGCGCCGCTCCCGGACTGACGGGCCGTCCGCTCGCGCGCGTCACCGCTCGCCTATCCGGTGAGCCTGGTCAGCCAGGCGGGATCCTGATAGTTCACGGACGTGACGCCGTCCCACACGAAGGGGGTGGAGTTGGCGTTGACGCCGGACAGCGTCGAATAGCCGTTGGCCGCTTTCGTCTTGGCCGTGCCGAGGTCGTCGCCGGACTTGATGCAGGTGATCACGGCGGCGCCGGCGCCGACCGTCTTGGCCAGTTGCGCGAATTCGCCGTCGGTGCGGTCTTCGGCGCCGCCCTCCTGCGGCTGAAAGTTGCTGGCGAACAAGCCCGAATAGAAGTCGCTGTAGAGCTTGGCGTCGTTCTGCGCGGCGACGCAGTAGGTGGCCGCGACCGCGCGGGTCGAATAGGTCCGGCTGTGCGAGCGGTCGTCGAGGAAGTTGAGCAGGTGATAGCGCACCGCGAGCTTCTTGTTGTTCACCGCCGCGTCGATGTCGGCGCCGTTCGATCGGATGAAGGTGCCGCACGGCGGGCAGATGGGTTCGTTGAAGATGTCGATCGTCGCCCGTGCGGCCGAACTGCCCACGTACACACCGTCATCGAGCACCCGCAGCGCGACGGCCTCCGGTGGTGGCGGCGGCGAAGGCGGCTCCGGCGGGGACTCAGATTCCCACGGCCGTACCACGGCGAGCAGCGCCCCGACGAGCACCACGGCGACGGTGGCGGCGACGCCGACCCACAGCCAGGGCCTGCGGCCCGCTTGCGGCGGTGGCGCCCACGGCGGCGGGCCACCGGCGTTGCTCCAGCCCCCAGCGCCGCCCCAGCCGGTCGGTTGGGGCACCGGCCCGCCGGGAGTAAATGGCTGGCCGGCGCCCGCAGGGCTGGGCCACGCCGTCGCCGCGGGCGGTGCCGGCGCGATGCCCCCGGGTGCCTGGGCGGCGAATGCCGAAGGCGGCGTTGCCATCTGGGTGCGCGCCAGGATGTCGGTGGCCCGATCCTGGTCGGGTGCGGCCAGCGCCGCGTACGCGGCGGATGACAGGTCACCACAGGTGAGGTAGCGGTCGTCGGGGTTCTTGGCCATGCCGCGGGCGATCACCTCGTCGAAGCCGGCCGGGATGCTGGGCCGCGCCGCGCTGGGCCGTGGGATCGGTTGGTGCACGTGCGCGCCGATCACGCTGAGCTGGTCGCCCGTGTAGGGAGGGGAGCCGGTCAAGCACTCGTACAGCACGCAGGCCAGCGCGTAGATATCGGCGCGATGCGTCACCTGGGAGTCGCCGAACCGTTCCGGGGCCATGTATTTGGCGGTGCCCACGGTGGTGCCGATTTGCGTCAGCTTTTCGTCCGACGTCGCGCTGGCGATGCCGAAATCGACGAGGTAGGCGAAGTCGTCGGCGCTCACCAGAATGTTCTCCGGCTTGACGTCTCGGTGCAGGATGCCGGCCGCGTGGGCGGCGTCGAGCGCCGACCCGATCTGACGGACGATCGCCACCGCCCGCGGCGGCGACAATGGCCCGTACCGCTTCAGCATGCCGGCCAGGTCTTTGCCGTCGACGAGGCGCATGTCGACGTAGAGCTGGCCGTCGATCTCGCCGAAATCGTGGATGGGCACGACGTGGGGTTCGTGCAGCCGCCCGGCGGTGCGGGCCTCGCGCTGCATCCGCGAGCGGAAGACCGGGTCGTTGGACAGCGTCGGCGACATCAGTTTCAGGGCCACCACGCGCTCGCGGACCGTGTCCTCGGCCTCGTAGACGTCGCCCATGCCGCCGCGACCGACCAGCCGCCGCAGCAGGTACGGCCCGAACTGCGAACCCGCCCGCGTATCCGCGGTCGTGTCATCCATCGGCGACTCCTCATCCGCCAGCCCCATGCACCGCAAACCGATTCGTGGCGCCCGCGCGGGCCCGGCCGATGGCGGCGCCGGATCCGTCGATGCGGTGGCATGCAGGCATAAGGCTAAGGTTTCGGCGACCGCGGGGCACACCGAATAGCGAAAGCCAGCTAATTCGACGGGACGCGCTTAACGGACGTCGTCATCCCCGGCGGCGCGGTCGGTGAGGCCTTCGCGCGACAGCGCCCGGACGAATCCGTAGGCCTGCATCCCGGCCGGGCCGGGATTGTCGAAGATCCACTCGTTGATCTTCTCCAGCGCGTTGGCCAGGTCGTCGCGCTTGACCCGGACCAGATAGGTTCTGCGGTCGTCGTCGGGGTCCTCGAGTGACTCGGCGACCGCGACGGGGTTCCGGAACGCATACGCGATCCCGTGCACGGCATCGTGGTTGAGCGCCCACTGAATTTCGCTGGGGCGCAATCGGTTCACCGCCAGATTCCGATAGTCACGGTCGTGGTCTGAACTGCTCACCTGGCCGGTGATCCTTTTCTGTGTGCAGCGCGGGAGGCGACAAGCCGGGCGTTTTCATCATAGGAAGGGTGGCCGCTTGCTGCATGTCGAGCGCTTCTGCGCACCGGTGTCAGCGGCTGTACTTCAGAAACAGGTAGTCGTCGCAGACCAGCGCGTGCGCCAGGCGCATCGTGACCGGCGCGGTCAAGCGCGCCGGGTGCACGCGGTAACCCACCGGCTGGCTCGCGGCGAGCCTGGGGGCGAGGGTGACGCACAGTTCGGTGACGGCGTCGGCCTCGACCAGCTCGTCGAGCAGGGTCGGCCCGCCCTCGCACAGGATGCGGCGCATGCCCTGCTCGCGCAGCATCGCGACGGCCAGGGCCACGTCCACGGTGTCCTCGCCGGCGATCAGGACGCGCAGCCGGTCGTCGTGGTCGAGGCGCGCCGCGGTTCGCGCGCAGGTCACCAGGATCGGTGGTTGTTCGGGATCGCTGAACAGCCGCGCGGGCAGGTCGCCGCTGCGGCTGACGACGGCGATCGGCGGGGGCGCGAATCGCCCCTCGTGGTGCCGCCTGGCCCGCGCCGCGTCGCTGAGCTTCACCGGGCCATAGTTTTCGGCGCGCGCGGTGCCCGCCCCGACCAGGACGACGTCGGCCAGCCCGCGCAGGATCCGCAACAGCCGCTGATCGGTGGGACACGACAGGGGACCGGCTCGCCCCCCGAACGCGGCGGCGCCGTCGGCGCTGAAGATCATGTTGGCGCGCAGGCCATCCGGGGGATCGGCATAGAACGGCGCGAGTTCGACGATGCTGGGGACGGTGCTGACCCGGGGAGACTGGTCCACCCTCACGCCTCGTGGCCGGGTTCGAGCTGGCGGACGTCGCCGAACGACACCCAGCTTTCCAGCTCCCGTGGCGGGCTGCCGCCGACCGGGGCCAGCAGGTGCCCGACGTGGTCGCCCAGCGGGAAGCGCTCCAGGATCTCGCCGACGAACCAGGCGGCCGCGTCGTCGAGGATGGGCATCCCGTCGGGGCCGGAATGCCAGGAACAGCGGGCGAACTTGTCGATCTTGTCGCTGGTCTGACCGCCGAAGAGCTCCACGACGTCGAGGTGGTCGTGGTCGAACACGTGCACCGCCAGGTGGGTGGCGTCGCGGGCCGTGCGGAACGTGTGGTTGCGCTGCGACAGGCCGACCAGGAATCGGGGCGGGTGAATGCTGGCCTGGCTGGCGAAACCCACCAGGCAGCCGGCCGGGGTGCCGTTGGCGTGCGTGGTGACGACGAACATCGGATAGTTCAGCACCGCCACCAGCTTGTCGAATGCTTCGGTTTCGGGGTCGGCCATCCGGTCAGTCTTCCCCGTCGCAGCGCCGGGGAATCGTGTTCCCGCGATTTGCGCCGCGACGCAACATCATTCGGGAGATGAGTCGCCGGACCGCGTAGGCGGCGACGCCGACGCCCAGCACCGCCACCCCGGACAGCACCGACCACCGCGGCATCGCGAAAGCCAGCACCACGCATCCGAGCAATCCGATCACCGGGACGACCCGGGGCGGTCGGCCCTCGTCGCGCCCGAGGGTGAACGCCGAGGCATTGGCGACCGCGTAGTAGATCAGCACGGCGAACGAGGAAAACCCGATGGCGTCGCGCAGGTCGGTGGTGGCGGCCAGGACCGCGACCACGACGCCGATCAGCAGTTCGGCGCGGTGGGGCACCCGGGTTCGCGGGTGCACGGCGGCCAGCGGGTGGGGCAGATGGCGGTCGCGCGCCATGGCCAAGGTGGTGCGCGAGACGCCGAGAATCAATGCCAGCAGCGAGCCCACCGCCGCGACCGCCGCGCCCGCCTGAACCAGGGGAACCAGCGGGCCCGCGCCCGCCGCGCCGGCCGTTTCGACCAGCGGCGCGGCGCTCCGGGCCAGCCGGGCCGGCCCCAGCACGGACAGGGCCGCGATCGCCACCAGGGCATAGACGGCCAGGGCGATGCTCAGTGCCAGCGGTATCGCCCGCGGAATGGTGCGGGCCGGGTCGCGCACCTCCTCGCCCAGGGTCGCGATGCGCGCATATCCGGCGAAGGCGAAAAACAACAGTCCGGCGGCCTGCACCACACCGCCGGCGGTCGCGCCCTGCAGGCGGAACGGATCGAAGCCGGGCCGTCCCGATCCGAGCGCGGCGACGATCACCGCGGCCAGCACGGCCAGCACCAGCGCGACGATGATGCGGGTCAGCCAGGCCGACTTCTGCACTCCCGCATAGTTCACCGCGGTCAGCGCGACCACCACCGCCACGGCCACCGCGTGCGCCTGCGCGGGCCAGACGTAGGCGCCGACGGTCAGGGCCATCGCCGCGCACGAGGCGGTCTTGCCGACGACGAAGCCCCACCCCGCCAGGTAGCCCCAGAACTCGCCCAGCCGCTGTTGGCCGTAGACGTAGGTGCCGCCCGAGGCGGGATAGCGCGCGGCCAGCCGCGCGGAGGACGTGGCGTTGCAGTAGGCCACCACCGCCGCGAGCGCCAGGCCCAGCAGCAGTCCCGAACCGGCGGCGCGCGCCGCCGGGCCCAGCGCGGCGAAAATCCCGGCGCCGATCATCGAGCCCAGCCCGATCACCACCGCGTCGAAGACTCCCAGGCTTCGGCGAAGCTCGCCGCCGCCGGATGGCGCGCTCATCCGAGTGGGTTGTTCTGGCGCACTCCGCGATACATGCCCCAGCGCACGAACCACGGCATCACCACGCGTTCGACCGACCAGGACGGGAAGCGGAAGGCGTGGCCGGTGGGCAGGAAGACCTCCAGGCCGTTGGGCTGGATGCCGACCAGTGAACCCCAGCGCCGCGTCGGCGCGCGATAGGTGCGCAGCGGGCGGCCCGCGAATTCGGCGAGGACGTTTCGCGCCACCAGGGCGTCGCCGCGATTGCGGGCGGAGCTGCGCAGGGGGTCGGTGGCCGCGACGTCGCCGAGCGCGAAGACGCCCCGCTGACCGGGCACCCGCAGGTCCGGCGTGACGCGCACAAACCCGCGCTCGTCGAGCAATTCCGGTGGCAGCCAACCGGTGTTGGGCCGCACCCGCCCGATCGCCCACAGCACGGCGTCGGCGTCCGCCGGGGGTTGTCCGGTGCTCCAGCGCACGGGCTCGTCGGTGAGTTCGTCGCCCGCGAAGCCTTCGCCGATCACCGCGCGGTGGCCGGGGTGCACGCCGACGCCCAGCCCGCTCAGCCGGGCGCGTATCCGCTGCCAAGTCCGCGGGTGATACTCCTGAAGCGCGGACTCGCCGGGGAAGTACAGGTCGATTCGCTTGTCCGGCCAGGTGGTCGCCATGTTGAGGGCGCTGCTGACGGCCGCCGCGCCGCCGCCCACCACGATCACCGACTCGGCGGCGGCCAGCCGGTCGTGCGCGGCGCGCAGCCCCGCGCCGATCTCGGCGGCGGACTGCAACGTCGGCTGGCGCCAGAACCCGTTGCTGACCCCGGTCGAGATGACCAGCGCGTCGTAGGGTTCGGCGATCGTCGCGCCGTCTTGGCCCCGGCCGAAGACGATGCGGGCGCCCAGGTCCACCCCGGTCAGCGTCGCCTGCACCGTGCGGACGCGATCCAGGCGGCGAAACCGGTCGAACGGGATCCAGTAATCGCGGGCCCAATCGTGCGGGCGGGACAGCCGAACGCCGAGTTCCTGGCCGCTGACCAGCGCGGGTTTGGCCGAGATCCCGACGACGTCGGCGTGCCGCGACAGCCGGATCGCCGCGAGGACGCCCGCGTCCCCGAGTCCCGCGACGACGACGCGCTTTCGGTTCATGGCGCTATCCTGCCCTGCGTGCGGTGCGGACGAACGCCGACGAGCCGATAGCGGGGGAGGCCACATCAGTTGGACGCTCTTCTGCGCGCCCTCGTGCGGGCCTCGGCGCCCCGTCCCGCCGCGGCACAGCGCGCCGCCAAGGACTTCGAGAAGGGTTTGTTCCCGGCGGTTGTCGCCGAGATCCGGTGGGCGTTCACGCCGCCGCGCACCTGGCTGATGGGGGTGGTGGCCAACGTGGCCGCCGCCGCCGCCTGGCTGCTGGTGCAGCCGCTGACCCCGGTGGGCCGTCACCACGATTGGGTGATCCTGGTGGGCACCTACTTCTCGTCGTGGGTCCTCGCCGACGTGACCACCACCAACTTCCTGGGCGCGGATCATTACCGCATCGTTCGGGGCCTGTCCGCGGGGGTGCCGTTCGGGCGAATCCTGTTGATCAAGAACCTCGCCCTGCTCGCGATCGTCGGGTTGCCCACCCTGGCCGCCGCGACGGTGCTGACGCTGTGGCTCGAAACGCCTGCGCGCCTGGGCATTACGATCCCCACCGTGGCGGTTCCCATCGTGTCGTGGCTGGGCGTGGGAAACCTCATCTCGGTGCTGCACCCGGTCAGCGTCGAGCCGCTGGTCCGGCGCTGGCGCCAGCGCGGCGATCTGCGCCGCACGCGCAGTTGGCTGCTGGCGCTCGCGCTGCCGTACGCGCTGTATTACGTGGCCGACCCGATGAACGGTGTGGAGCACCGGGTGCTGTGGCAGCAGGTGCCCGCCCTGATCTGGCCGGTGTTCGGGCGCGACACCAAGAGCCTTGTCCACGTTGGCATCGCGGTCACCGTGTGGGTCGCGTGCAGCGTCGCCGCGCTCGGATGGCAGCGCCGGCGCGGGCTGCAGGTCAGGTGAGCTGCGGCTTGATCTCTTCGATGACCCACTGCGCGTAGTCGAGGTACTCGTCCACGCCACCGACGGCCGGAACGGGCACCGCGGTCATCGTCACGCCCTGGTCGGCGAGCCAGCCCAACCGGTCGACGATCTGCGCCGCGCTCATGCCCGGCCGATCGCTTGCGTCGCGGCGCGCGACGTGTCCTTCGCCGACCCGGTTGGTGCCCAGCCCGTGCATCACCTCGAAAGGCCGCCCGTCATAGGAAGGTTGGGACTTGATGTAGTCCAGCTTTTCGGCGATCTGCTCGGGTTTGGTTAGGAACGGCCACCAGCCCGAACCAAAGGTGGCGGCCCTGCGCAACGCGGCATCGGCGTCGCCGCCGATCCAGATCGGGAGATGGGGTTTTTGAACGGGTTTCGGCTCGAAGGCGATGTCGGCGAACGACACGTAGCGTCCTTCGAATGTCGGCGCGTCACTGGTCCACAGTTCGACGATGGCCGCCAGGTACTCGTCGGCGATCCGCCCGCGTTCCGCGAACGGCACGCCCACGAGCTCGAACTCCCGTGCCAGCCATCCGACGCCGAACGTGACCATCATCCGGCCGCCACTCATCCAGTCGGCGGTGGCAAGCGCTTTGGCCAGCACGATCGGATGCTGCAGCGGCAGGATGGTGATGCAGGAATTGACGGCGACCCGTTCGGTGGCGCCGGCGATGAAGGCCTGGGCCACCGTCGAATGCAGGTAGTGCGGCCCGGACAACTCGACGTGGTCGGTCGGGATGACGAGATGTTCGGGCACCGCGATCATGTCGTAGCCCCACTGGTCGGCGCACCGCATCATGCGCCGCTGTTCGGGGCCCGTGACGGTCGCTTCCCATGGTTGCGAAATCGCCTTGAGGCGCAGCATGTGCGGAACGGGGAAGGAGAATTTCACGGGCGTCCCAGCCAGCGGTCCATGTCCCCCAATCTAGGGTGCGTGTTGTTAACCTGGCCAGGTGGACTCCGAAACGGACCCTGCCAGCAAAAAGCCGACGAACGCGGCATTGGCCGCGACCAGTCGCGCGTTGCTGTGCATGATGTCCTACGAGGAGGAGATCTCCGGCTACGACCTCAAGAAGTGGATCGACTGGAGCGTCGATCTGTACTACTGGAGCCCGTCCTACAGCCAGATCTATACGGAGCTGAAGAAGCTGGAGGGCTTGGGACTGGTCACGTCGCGCGTCGAGCGGGACGAGGGCACCCGCACCCGCCGGCTCTACAAGATCACCGAAGCCGGCATGGCGGCCGCAATCGAGTGGGTCAACGACGCGCCGGTGGACCCGCCGGTGCTCAAACACAGTGTGCTGCTTCGGGTTACGTTCGGTCACCTCACCAATCCGGCTCGGCTCAAGGAACTGCTGCAAGAACACGTGGCGTTCGCCGATGCCCGCCACCGCAAGGCGGTGGAGGATGCCGACGGCGCCGAGGGCGAACCCGCATGGGCGTATTCGGTGATCGCCTTGCGCTGGGCGGCGAAGTACTACGCCGCCGAGCGTGAGTTCGCGCTCGAGCTCATGAAGGACATCGACGAGGCCGACGCCGTCCTGAAGAAGGCCGAGAAGGGCGGGTTCGGCAAGCCGCGCCCCACGCCGGGGTATTGGCGCGAAATCGAGAAACAGGTCCAGGCGAAGCGCGGCGCCGACTAGTTCTGGTTCGATTCTTCAGACTAGTTCTGGTGCGCCTTTCCGGTGCCGTCGCTCGTTTCCGCTCGCCCGCTCGCTGTTTCGGATATCGGAAACGGATATTGAATTCCCTTGTGTCACTGTGGTTTCTGTGGTCACATTGCGGGGTTTTGTGTCGGTGGGCCTCGATAGTTTGACGGTATGGGTTCGGGCGGCGTCATCGATCGGGACTCGATCAGCGCGGCCTTCGACGCGCTTGATGCCGCGATCGAGGGCGTGGCGGGGCTGAGTTTTGATGCGCTGGCTCCTCGGGAGTGCCTGGCGTTGTTGGAGCGCTGCGAAAAGGCGCGCCGCCGGCTGCCGGTGGCTGAGCATGCGTTGATCAATCACCTGGCCCGCCAAGCCAGCATCGAAGAACTCGGCGGCCCGCTGGATCAGGCGATCGCCGACCGGCTGCGGATCAGCCACACCGAGGCCGCCCGGCGGGTCAAAGAGGCCGCCGATCTGGGCCCGCGCCACGGCCTGACCGGTGAACCGTTGCCCCCGGTGTTGGCCGCCACTGCCGCCGCCCAGGCCCGCGGTGAACTCGGCGCCGCCCATGTGGCGGTGATCCGCCGGTTCTTTCGCCGCCTGCCGGGCTGGATCGACCCAGCCACCCGCGAGCGGGTCGAGGCCGACCTGGCCGGTCACGCCGCCTATCACCGGCCCGACGAACTCGACGGCCTGGCCCGCGTCCTGGAAGATTGCCTCAATCCCGACGGCCTTTTCACCGATGAGGACCGGGCCCGTAGCCGCGGGGTGACCCTGGGCCGCCAACAGGCCGACGGCATGTCGGAGTTGCGGGGCCTGATTACCCCCGAACTACGCGCCACGCTGGAAGCCGTGGAAGCCAAACTCGGTGCCCCGGGCATGTGCAACCCGCTCGACGACATTCCGTGTGTGGAGGGGACGCCTAGCCAGGCCGCCATCGATCGTGATACCCGTTCGGCTGCTCAGCGCGGCCATGACGCTCTGCTGGCCGGGCTGCGCGCGCTGTTGGCCTCCGGGGAGTTGGGTCAGCACAACGGGTTACCGGCCTCCATCTTCGTCACCACCACCCTGGCCGAGTTGGAGGCCGCCGCCGGGCGAGCCCTGACCGGCGGGGGCACCATCCTGCCGATGAGTGAGGTGATCCGCCTGGGCCGCCACGCCCATCACTACTTGGCGATCTTCGATAAGGGCAAGGCCCTGGCGCTGTATCACACCAACTTGTTAAATCCTTGCAGGCGATCGTGGTCTGCAGCCATGATCTCCGAGGTGGTGGCCGGTTGACTCGTATCACACCTGTCACCCGTGGTTGACTTTCGCTTGGCTTGTCGGCCGGTCACCGCCGTATATGCGCAGAGTGGCTGAAGAGAGGCCTGCGTAGCCGAAAGTTGGTGTGCCCTCCGCGCTTTCATCTCTAAACCGAGGCGAGGAGAGAAGTTTCGTGCCAGCGATATTGAAGACCCAGATGGTGATCGCAATCGATCCACACAAAGCGTCCTGGACTGCCGCAGCAGTGGACGCCTCGTCGCGGCCCGTAGCCGCCATTCGCGTACCGGTCAGCCGTGACGGCTACCGCGCATTGCGTCGTTTCGCCCGCCAGTGGCCCGACTCGACATGGGCGATCGAAGGCGCATCCGGTCTGGGCGCGCCACTGACAGCGTGGCTACGTACCGACGGAATCGACGTCGTCGATATACCTGCGAAACTAGCTGCGCGCGTGCGGACGCTGTCGACCGGCCACGGTCGCAAGAACGACGACGCGGACGCAGTAAGCGTGGGGATCGCCGCACTGAGCGCACGTTCGCTGACTTCTGTTGTGGTAGACGGCACCGTGATCGCCCTACGTGCGATCGTCGACCACCGCGACGACCTGGTCAAAACCCGCACCCAGACCGTCAACCGCCTGCACGTCGTGCTTGCCAATCTCATTCCTGGTGGTGCAAAACGTGATCTCACAGCCGAGCGGGCCGTCGAACTCCTTCGCAAGGTCCGTCCTCGCGATGCCGCCGGCAAAACCCTGCGCAGCCTCGCCGCCGACCTCATCACTGAGGTACGCCACCTGGACCGCCGAATCACCAAGGCGGCCGCCGACATCAAGACCGCCGTCAGCGCCTCTGGCACAACCCTCACCGAGTTGTGCGGCATCGGAGAATTGACCGCGGCCAAGATCCTCGCCCGAGTCGGCACCATCGATCGGTTCTGCTCCGCCGCGGCGTTCGCCAGCTACAACGGCACCGCCCCGATCGACGTGTCCTCCGGAGATGTCATCCGCCACCGGCTCTCTCGCGCCGGAGACCGCCAACTCAACTGCTGTCTACACATCATGGCCTTAACACAAATCCGGCAGGACACCCCAAGCAAGGCCTACTACTTGCGGAAACGAACCGGCGGTAAGAGTCACAAGGAAGCAATACGGTGCCTGAAACGACGCCTGTCTGACATCGTCTACCGCCAACTGCTCCGCGACGCGACAAGACGTAAGGCAGGCCCGGGAGGACAATCGGGGGCGGCTCTAATATCCAGCGCGGCCAGCTGAAACCCCGCACACTGACTCTTCGGACAAGCCACTTCCCGGACCTGCTAGCAGCCACCATACAACCGAACAATGGCACACCTCTTGACACAGAGAGGCGCCAAGCGGCTGGCTTCCCCGGGACAACGAATCGTGTTGTACGCCAAGGACCGCGGCTGCACCGCCCCGGGCTGCACCGTGTCGGGCTACTACTGCGAAGTCCACCACACCACCGACTACAGCACCTGCCACAGCACCGACATCAACCAGCTCACCTTCGCCTGCGGCCCGCATCACCGCATGCTCGACCCCGGCGGCTGGACCACCCGCAAAAACACCCGCGGCGACACCGAATGGAAACCCCCACCCCACCTCGAGCGCGGCCAACCCCGCACCAACACCTACCACCACCCCGAAAAACTCCTCCACCACGAACACGACGACGACGAAGAAGCCGACAATCCCGGCGCCGCATAACACTTTTCGCCATCGCCGCTAGCTCCGATGGCGCCGACCCGCCTCGCCCGGCTGCGCCGCGCTCGCCATCGCCGCTAGCTCCGATGGCGCCCACCCGCCTCGCCCGGCTGCGCCGCGCTCGCCATCGCCGCTAGCTCCGATGGCGCCCACCCGCTTCGCCCGGCTGCGCCGCGCTCGCGCTCGCCGCTAGCTCCGATGGCGCCCACCCGCTTCGCCCGGCTGCGCCGCGCTCGCGCTCGCCGCTAGGTCCGATGGCGCCGACCCGCCTCGCCCGGCTGCGCCGCGCTCGCGATCGCCGCGTCCTGGGCCGCGATGTAGCCGTACACCAGACCCTGCGCAATCGTCGCGCCCGCACCCGGATACGTCGTGCCGAACGCGTTCGCGGCGGTGTTGCCGATCGCGTACAACCCGGCGATCACCCCGCCGTCCTCACGCAGCACCCGCGCCCGCTCGTCGGTCCTGAGCCCACCGCAGGTGCCCAGATCGGACAGCACCACCTTCACGGCGTAGAAAGGACCTTTGACCAACGGACGCAGATTCGGGTTTGGCTTGACCGTCGGGTCGCCGTAATAACGGTCGTACGCGCTGCGGCCGCGGCCGAAGTCGGGATCCTCGCCTGCGGCGGCGTTGTGGTTGAACCGCGTCATCGTCTCGAAGAACGCCGACACCGGTACACCGATCCGCGCGCCCAGATCGGTGAGATTATCGGCGCGGGCCGCAATGCCGGCGTCATACCAGGCCTGCGGGACGCGCATGCGCGGGAACAGTTCGGCGCCAAAGACATAACTATTGCGGTACTGCTGGTCGAAGATGATCCACATCGCCTCGACCGGGCTGCCGGATCGCTCCAGCTCGAGCACCCGCTGCCCGAACGACATGTAATCGGTCGCTTCGTTGGCGAACCGGCGCCCGTGCTGGTCCACGATGAGGCAGCCCGGAAGCGACCGCTCGGCCAGCATCACCGCGGGCGCCTTGCCGGGCAACGGCGCGATGGCGGGGAACCACCACGCCTGATCCATCAGGTCGATGCCGGCGCCGAGTTCCTGGCCCGCCCGGATGCCGTCGCCGGTGTTGGCCGCGGCACCGAGGCTGAGATCGGCGCCCAACGACTCCGATTGGAATTTCCACCGCATGTCCATGCTGTGGTCGAAACCGCCGGTCGCCAGCACGACGCCGCGCCGGGCGGTGATCGTCACCTCGCGGCCGCCGTGATCGACGACGGCGCCCGTCACGCGCTCGCCGTCGCGGACGAGCCGCACGAGCGCGGTGTCGGTCCACACGGGGATCCCGGCCCGCAGCACACCGGTGAACAGCCCGGCCGCCAGGCCCTGACCGCCCGCCGCGTAGCGCCGGCCCACCATGCGGCCCGCCACGCCCTGCGCCAATCGCTTGCCGTACGTGGGAATGCCCTTACGCGGCATCCGGGCGACCAGATTCATCCAGCGGTAGTCGGCGCCCGTCGTCGGCATCGGAACACTGACCTCCATCAGGCCGGGCTCCAGCCGGGTGCGGTACGCGCCGAGCAGCGAGGTGTCGAACGGGCGGCATTCGCAGGTGCGTCCGGCCGCGCTGCCACCGGGCGCCTCGGGGTGGTAGTCGGAATAGTCGCGGGCCCAGAACAGCCGCAGCGGCGTCATGCGGCGCAGCATGTCCACCGTCGCCGACACGTGCGCCAGGAACCCGGCCGACCGCTGCGCGGGCGCCGACCCGCCGACCACCGAGTCCAGGTAGGCGCCGGCGCTTTCGGCGGTGTCGCCGGCGCCGGCCTCGGCCAGCACCGGGCTGGCCGGCAGCCACAGCGCGCCGCCGGACCGCGCGGTCGAGCCGCCCACGTACGACGATTTCTCCACGATCAACGCCGACAACCCGGATTCGTGGGCGGCCAACGCCGCCGCCATGCCGGTGCCGGAGCCGACGACGAGCAGATCCACGGCGGTGTCGGCCACGGGAAGCCCGGCAGGGATCGTCGTGCTGCGCGTCGTCACGTTCGAAACGGTAGGCCGCGCAGGCGCGATACCGGAAGAGCCGTCCTGATGAGTGGAACAACCCGGCCCACACGCCGGCCCGGGGGAGTTGAATCGCGCCCATGACGTCGCAGACTGAGGCCGACGAAATCCGGTTGATAGAAGCGCAGGCGGCGCCGACGCGGTTCGCCCGCGGCTGGCACTGCCTGGGACTGATCCGGGACTTCGCCGACGGCAAACCTCACGCGATCAACGCCTTCGGACAGAAGCTCGTCGTGTTCCGCAGCGGTGACGGCAACATCAACGTGCTCGACAGCTATTGCCGGCACATGGGCGGCGACCTGTCCCAGGGCGAGGTGAAGGGCGACGAGATCGCCTGCCCGTTCCACGACTGGCGCTGGGGCGGCGACGGCCGCTGCAAGCAGGTGCCCTACAGCCGTCGCACCCCCAAACTGGCCCGCACACAAGCCTGGACGACGCTGCAGCAGGACGGCATGCTGTTCGTCTGGAACGACCCCGAGCGCAAACCGCCGCCACCGGACGTGACGATCCCGCGCATCGAGGGCGCCACCAGCGACCAGTGGACAGACTGGCATTGGTACACCACGGTCGTGGGAAGCAACTGCCGCGAAATCATCGACAACGTCGTGGATATGGCGCACTTCTTCTATATTCACGGCTCGTTGCCCACGTACTTCAAGAACATCTTCGAGGGGCACGTCGCCACGCAGTACATGAACGGCGGCAGCCGGCCGGACATGGGTGGCACCGGATCGCAGATGCTGGGGACGACGTCGGTGGCGTCCTACTACGGTCCCTCGTTCATGATCGATGACCTGACGTATCACTACGAGCATGGCGACGCCAACACGATCCTCATCAATTGCCACTATCCGATCGACGCGAATTCCTTTGTGCTGCAATACGGCATCATCGTGAAAAAGTCGGAGGTGATGCCCGACGACCAGGCGATGGAAACCGCGATCACCCTCGGCGACTACGTCAAGCTCGGTTTCGAGCAGGACGTCGAGATCTGGCGGCATAAAGCGCGCATCGACAACCCGCTCCTGGTCGAGGAGGACGGGCCGGTGTATCAGCTGCGCCGCTGGTATCAGCAGTTCTACGTCGACGTCGCCGACGTGCAACCGGACATGGTGGATCGCTTCGAGTTCGAACTCGACACGACCCGGCCCTACGAGGCGTGGATGAAAGAGGTCGAGGCGAACCTGGCGGCGCGGTCCGCCGCGGCCGGCTCGGTGTGATGGCACTCGACTGGTCCGCCAGGACCGACAATCGACTGGTCGACACGCCCATGGCCCCGGTCACGTGCCGCGAGTGCGGTGCGCGGGTGCTGGCCCGCAAGAGCAGCTGGAACCAGACGAGTGTGCAGTGGAACGCCGATGCCGCGAAGCGCTGCATCGAGCGCCGTGAGGCCGAGCGCCTCGCCGGTCATCATCGCGGGCCGTTCCTGGTGTGTGCCGCGCTGCGGGACTCGATCCAGGCCGCCGTGGCCACAGGAGAATTGGCGGTCGTCGACCCCGTAATCTGATGACCGTGAATGGTGCATCACGCGTCGCCGTCGTGACAGGAGCCAGCCGCGGCGCCGGACGCGGTATCGCGGCCGCGCTCGCCGCCCGCGACTGGCGGGTGTATGGGACGAGCCGCACCATCAGCGACGCCCCACCCGGCGTCGTGGCCGTCCGTGTCGATCACGGGGACGACGACGCCGTCAAGGGCTTGTTCGACCGCGTGCAAGACGAGTGCGGCCGCCTCGACCTCCTGGTCAACAACGCCGCGGCCATCTCCGACGCGCTGGTCAGCCCAAAGCCCTTCTGGGAGAAGCCACTCGAGCTGGCCGATGTGCTCGATGTGGGATTGCGATCGTCCTACGTCGCGTCATGGTGCGCCGCGCCGCTGCTGGTCGCCGCCGGCCGCGGCCTGATCGCGTTCACGTCCTCGCCGGGGTCGGTGTGCTACATGCACGGTCCCGCGTACGGCGCGCAGAAGGCCGGCGTCGACAAGATGGTCGCCGACATGGCGGTGGACTTCCGGGGCACCGGGGTCGCGACGGTGTCGATCTGGATGGGCATCCTGCTGACCGAAAAGCTCCGCGCCGCTTTCAGTGCGGATCCTGCGGCGCTGGCCGCAATGGCCGAGCATGCCGAAACACCCGAATTCACCGGGCATTTGATCCACGCGTTGTTCTGCGATCCGCACCTGGAGGAGCTGAGCGGGCAGGCGCTGATCGGGGCGGAACTCGCTGAGCGTTATGGGATCACCGACGAGGGCGGCCGCCGCCCGCCGTCGCACCGGGACATGCTCGGCTCGCCCCGGACGCCGAGCAGCGTCGTGGTGCGCTAGCCGGGCGGGACGCTCAGGCGTGCGCGCCGCCGTCGACGCGAATCTCCGTTCCGGTGACGAATGCCCCGTCGTCGGAGGCCACCATGGCGATCACCGCGGCGACCGCGCTTGCGTCGCCAAGGATTTCGCTGTCCGCACCGTGCAGCAGCGGAGTCTGCTTGGCCCACAGGCCCAGGTCATAGCCGTCGGGCATTTTCTCGAGCGTGCTGTTGGCCAGCGCCGTCGAGATCCCGCCGGGCTGGATGTTGACCGCGCGCAGCCCTTGCTTGGAGTACTCCAGCGCCAGCGAATGGGTGAAACTCAAGATGCCGCCCTTGCTGGCGGCATACGCGGCCATGTAGGGGTGGGCGAACGACGCGGCGGTCGAGGTGAAGTTGACGACGACACCTCGGCCGGATTCGAGCAGCGCCGGTAGCGCCTGGCGCGTCATCAGAAAGGTGCCGGTCAGATTGACCGCCAGCGTCCGGTTCCAGTCGGCCAGCGTGGTCTTGTGAGTGTGCGAACAGGTCTGCACCGCAGCAACATTGACCAGTACCTCGAGGCCGCCCAGGTCGGCCACCGCGGCATCGACGGCGGCAACGACATCGTCCTCGACGGAGATATCGAGCACCGCGGTGGTCAGTCGCTTGGCCGTGCCGGCCTCGTCGGCGGCGGCCGCCGTGCGCGCCAGCCCGTCCGCCGAGACGTCGTAGGCCACGACGGTGGCCCCCTCGTCGAGCAGCCGGGCCACGGTGGCCTGTCCGATGCCGGAGCCGGCACCGGTGACGATGACGCGCCGATCGGCGAAACGATCCACGGTGCAAGGCCTTTCGGTCACGCCAGTTGGAAGGCGCTGATCGGGGCTTCCTCCGGATAGGTGGCCGGGCCGCCCAGGTCATAGGCGGCGTTGAGCGCGCTGATGAACGCCGGGTCGTGCAGCGGCTCGGCCGGGATGTCGAGGTCGATGCCCTTGCCCTTGAGGTCGTCGACCATGATGTCGATGGCCTTGTCGATGGTCAGGTCGTCGCTGCCGTCCATGTTCTTTTTCAGCTCGTCGAAGTCGGAGAACACTTCGGCCGACCAGTGCACCAGAAACCGCAGCTCGTCGGTGTGGTGGCGGGCGATCACGTCTTCGCCGTTTTTCAGCAGCCAATGCTCGCGGCTCGTCGGGTCGCCGGCGAACACGGTGTCGAACGCCAGTCCAGGCGGAATCTGTTGATCCAGTGGGCCATTCGCCTCACCGCGGTGCACCATCATCTCGTTTTGCACCACCACGCCGCGGTTGTTGATCGGCGGCAGGATGCGTTGTGGCGCCTTGAGCGGACCGTGCGGCCAGTAGGTGAAGCCGCTGCCGGCATCGAGTGAGAACCAGGTGATGACCTGCGCCATCTTGATCAGATAGTCGCGGAACAGGCCGGATTTGCCCATGACGCTGGTCAACCAGGTCGGGGCGTTTTCGTGCCGCACACCGCGGAAGCTCGGCGAATCCAAGTGGCCGGGGTCGCGATTGGCGCACGGTCCGTTGATGTTGAACAGCATCAACTGGGGCTTGGCGTATTCGGCGTTCCAGTACTCCTTGGCCATCTGCAGGAAGCGCTCGTTGTAGAAGCAGTCGTGCAGTTGCGGGTAGAGCACGGCGCCGTAGTTCGCGAGGTAGCCGCGGAAGGTCGGGGTCAAAAACAAATCCAGCGACGGACTGAACCCCTCGGGGAACATGCCGCTCATCGTCGCCATCAACTCGTCGGCCGACGCGAAGTGCTGCGCGATGATCAGCTTCCACGGGCCTTCCGTGCGCACCACGTCGAGAAGGCGCTCGCGCTGGTCGTCGGTGTAGACGTTGTCGATCTCGCGGGGCGGCGCGGCCGGTCGCAGCACGTCGGAAAGCTCCATCCGGCGCTCGTCGGTGAGCATCAGCGGTCTCCTTTGTCGGTTCAAGGTTGGTTGATTGTGCGCAGCATCACGGCGATACGGTCGACGGCTGTCCGGTGATCGGGACGTCAAACCGAAGCGGATGGGCGAACTTGGCGCGCAGCAGCGCCCCGATCTCCGCGAGGGCCAGCCGCCCGCGCGCGGTGGCATCGGAGCGCATCAGAAAGCCGTGGTACATCCCGGGATAGCGGGTGACGGTGGTCTGCACGCCGGCGTCGCGCAGCCGGTCGGCGTAGCGCTCACCCCAGTCCCGGATCGGGTCGCAGCCCCCGGTGACCACGATCGCCGGCGGTAGGCCCGACAGATCGGTCGCGTACGCGGGAACCTGATACGGGTCCGTGGGCGGGCCGGCGTCGCCGTCGGCCAGCGCGTGCATGTACTCGATGTCATCGCAGGTGAGCAGCGGTGCGTCGGGCATCGCGGCGATCGAGGCGACGGACATGTCGCGGTCCAGGCCGGGATACAGCAGCACCTGCGCGCAGATGGCCGGCCCGTGGCGATCCCGCGCGGCGAGCGCCACCGCCGCCGCCAGCGCACCCCCGGCGCTGTCGCCGACCACCGCGAGCCGCTCGGCGTCGACGCCCAATTCGGCGGCGTTTCGCGACACCCATTCGGTGGCGGCATAGGCGTCGTCGAACTGGGCGGGCGGCGCCGACTCCGGGGCGAGCCGGTAGTCCACGGCCACCACGGTGGCCGCCGCAGCCGAGGCGAGCTCACGGGCCAGCGGTTCGAACGAGCGGTTGGATCCCATCACCAGCCCGCCCCCGTGAAAATAGACCAGCACCGGGCCGCCGGAAGCCGCTGTCGGACAATAAATCCGGACCGGTACGTCGTTGCCGTCGCTGGGGACGAGCGTCTCGGTGAGGCTGGCCATCTCGGGCATGTGTGGCGGCAGCGGCGCGGATTCGAGCCCGGCGCGCACCGCGGCCAAACCCCGTTGCCGCATCGGAGCGATCTCGCCGAACGAGGCGATGCGGGCGGCTGCGTCGGGATCAAGTGCGTGCGGGGTCATGTCGCGGTCACGTCAGTGCGGTGCGGATTCGAACCGGGTCTCGGTCCGCAGTCGTGGGGGTTGTTGCGCGGCCAGCACATTGGCTCGCTCGGCCATCGCCGCGCCGACGCTGTCCGGGTGGGTGTGCAGATAGAAGCGGCCCTCGGCGGACTGTCCGAAGATCCTCTCGGCGGCTTCCAGCGGATCCATGGACGCCGCCTTGATCCCGAGCATGGTCGAGCGTTGGGTTTCGGCGGCGGCGTCGCCCGCCGCGCCCGGGTCCACGCCGCCCGCCGACTCGAAGATGTTGGAGCGCACCGGCCCGGGCAGCACGGCCTGGACGTGGATGTGATGGTCGTGTCCCGTGGCCTGCACCTCGAGGTGCAAACATTCGGTCAGCGACAACACCGCGTGCTTGCTCACGATGTAGGGCGCCTGCAACGGGATCGCCACCACCGCGCCCACCGACGCGATGTTCCACACCCACGCCTGGTCATCGGTGGCCATCATCTTCGGCAGAAAGGCCCGCACGCCGTGGAAGACGCCGCTGACGTTGACGTCCATGACGCGTTGCCAGTTGGCCACCGGCGTATCCCAGAGGTAGCCGAATTGTTCGATCCCCGCGTTGTTCACCAACAGGCGCACGGGCCCGGCGTCGCGGTAGGCGCGGTCGGCGAGGTCCTGCACGGCCTCGGGGTCTCGCACGTCGCAGACGACATCGTGCGCCACGCCGCCACCGGCGGACAGCTCCTCGCGCAGCGCCGCGACCGCCGCCCCGTCGACGTCGGCCAGCACGACCGTCATGCCCAACCGGTCGGCGTACCGGGCCAGCCCGGCGCCGACGCCGGATCCGGCGCCGGTGATGACCGCGACGCCGCCCCCGAAGATGCCCCGAGCGTCCATGACTATGCGCCGGCGCCGCTTTCGGCGTGCAGGTCCGAGAGCAGGACCGAGTTGGTGGCGTCGAGGATCACGTCCATCTCGGTGAACTCCAGGCCTAGTGGGCCCGCGCCGCGGCGCCGGACGCCCACGTTGACCACCCCGCTGGACACCGCGAACGGCACGAAGTTGGCGATCTGGTTGACGAAGATATAGAAGCGCGCGCGGGTGACCCCGTCGTCAGCGCCGGTGCGGTGCACGTTGGTGGCGTGGTGGCGCAACGGGTAGGGGCTTTGCTTGCGGTGCTCGGACAGCCATTCCATCACCGCGTCACGACCGGTGAGCTCCGGTGACATCAGCTCTTCGAATGGGCTTGCACCGGAATCGCTTCGGGTCAGGTAGCGGACATCCTCGGCGTAGCTGCGCCGCAGCTCGTCGTAGTGGGCCTCGTCGTAGTGGTACCAGAAGGACGCGATGAACTCCTGTAATTCCGGCAGCGTGATGTCGGTGCTCATGGGCACGAGTCAACTCCGGTGTGGTCCCGGTAACATCGCCGATGCCCGGTCAGTGGAACACGGCCTGGAATTCAGCCGGTGATCAGCTCCCACAGGGCTCCGGCGCTCGCGTGCATCGCCGCGTCGGTGAGCCGTTCGTCCCAATACCGCACGGAGCCGAACTCCGAGCGCCACGCGAGCGCCGCGCGGGTGAACTCGTGCAACCGGTGCTCCCGGGTGGTGCCGATCGCGCCGTGCACTTGGTGGGCGTTGCGCACCACCACCGAGGCGGCGTGGCCGCCGCACGAACGCGCCACGGCCACAAGGAATTCCAGGTGCGGCGCCGACCATTG
The DNA here is from genome assembly GCF_035918355.1 of Mycobacterium sp. 3-98. Classification (NCBI taxonomy): domain Bacteria; kingdom Bacillati; phylum Actinomycetota; class Actinomycetes; order Mycobacteriales; family Mycobacteriaceae; genus Mycobacterium; species Mycobacterium sp. 3-98. Next base: position 2,900,334 of record NZ_CP142360.1, read on the forward strand.
ACCGATGACCCCGGCGTGCAGTGCGGCCTCGGTCGCCGCGCGGGCGAGCGCGGCCTCGGCGGCGATATCGGAGATCAGGTTCTGTACGGCCTGGAACTTGGCCAGGGGGCGACCGAACTGGACCCGCGCGGCCGCGTGGTCGACGCACAGCTGCAGGATCCGATCCAGGGCGGCGCTCACTTGGATGGATCGCACCAGCGCGGCTTTCAGCCGGAGCTGGGTGAGCAGCGCCGCGGTGACCGGGATCCCTTGCAGGTCCGCCGGCTCGGCGGTCACCGTGTCGCGTGGCTCGCCGATCAGGTTGCTGCCCGGGGTGATCGTGAGCTGCTCGGCGGCGACGTCGGCAACCCGGTGTCCGCCCTCGGCGCGCCACACGACCACGATCCGGTCGGCGGAAGTGGCCCAGGGCACCGCCGTTGCGGTTCCCTGCTTGTCGAGCACGCACACGGTCCGAACCGCGTCGTCGGTGGGCATTTCGCTGGCCTCCAGCAGCCAGCAGGCCAATAAGTCGTGCTCGGCCAACGGGATTCGAACCCCGTGGCCGGCGGCCGCGGTCACCAGTTCGGCGGCTTCGTACCAGGTTGCCCCGCTACCGCCGTGCTGTTCGGCACCGGTCAGGCGAACGAGGCCGAGTTCGTCGAGGCGCCGCCACAGCGCGGGGTCGCGCTCGATCGTCGCCGCGGGCGGGTGCTTGTCGCGGTAATCGGAGAACACCGCGTCCATCATCTCGACGAGGGCGCCGTCAACGGAGGGCCCGGCGCTCATCGGATGCCCAACCCGCGCGCGAGCACACCGCGCAACACCTCGTTGGTGCCGCCGCGCAGTGTGAAGCCGGGCCGCTGATCGACGGCCGCGCACACCAGGTCCGAGAAGGCCGAGTCGGGGGCCTCCTGCAGGTCGGCGAATTCCGCGATGTCGCCTTCGGTGGTGGTGCCCAGCACCTTGACGACCGCGGCGGGCAGGTCCGCGGGTTCGTGCCGTTCCAGTGCGCCCGCCACCGCGGTGGACATCTGATGTAGGCCGGCGATGCGCGCCACCAGGCGCCCCAGATCGGGGTCGCGCGGGGTGGCGTTTGACGCCATGCGATCGGCGCAGGCCGCCAACAGCACGAACGTCGACAGGAACCGCTCGGGCCCGCTGCGTTCGAAGGCGAGCTCGGAGGTCACCTGTTGCCAGCCGTTGCCGATCTCACCGAAGACCATGGCGTCGGGGACGAAGGCCGATTCCAGGATCACCTCGTTGAAATGGTGGGCGCCGTTCATCGACACGATCGGCCGGATCTCGACGCCGGGGCCCCGCAGGTCGACGATGAACTGGCTCAGCCCGGCGTGCCGGTTCGCCGGGTCTACCGGTGCGGTGCGTGCAAGCGCGATGAACGCGTGCGCGAGGTGGGCGCCCGACGTCCACACTTTGGTGCCGGTGAGCGACCAGCCGCCGTCGACGCGGGCGGCGCGGGTGTGCACGCTGGCCAGATCGGAACCGGAGTCCGGCTCGCTCATCCCGATGCCGAAAAAGCATTCGCCGCGCACGATCCGGGGCAGGAACTCCGACTTCTGGTGCTCTGTACCGTATTTGAGTAGCGAGGGCACGATCTGGCGATCGGCGATCCAGTGCGCGGCCACGGGTGCGCCGGCGGCCAGGAGTTCCTCGGTGACGACGAACCGTTCCAGGAATGAGCGCCCGTGCCCGCCGTATTCGGTCGGCACGGTCATGCCCAGCCACCCGCGGGCCGCGAGGGCGCCGGTGAAACTTTCGTCCCAGCCCGTCAGCCAGGCGTCGACCGAAGGGGTGAACGCGCCCGCGGCCAATTGATCGGCTAGAAAATCGCGCACCTCGTTGCGCAACTCCTGGGCGATCGCGGCGTCGGCACTGGCCGGCGGGACCAGACGGGGGAGTGCCATCAGCGCGTCTTCAGGGTGTCGGTATCGAGAACTGGGCTCATCCCGGCCACTGTAGTGAGCAGGCGTCGGCCCGGGATCAACTGAGGGCGTGCTGATCGAGACTGAAACGCTCCCGCAGTACGCGTTTGAGCAGCTTCCCGCTGGGGTTCTTCGGCAGCTCGTCGACGAAGAAGACCCGTTTGGGCGTCTTGAATCCGGCCAAGCGCTCCCGGCAGTGCGAGACCAGGTCCTCTTCGGTGAGAACGGTGCCGTCGCGCGCGACAACGGCGGCCACCACCGTCTCCACCCACACCGGGTGCGGGAGTCCGAACACCGCGACTTCCTCAACACCGTTGTGCCGGTAGATGACTTCCTCGACCTCCCGGCTGGCCACGTTCTCGCCGCCGGTCTTGATCATGTCCTTCTTGCGGTCGACGACGTGCAGCAGCCCGTGTTCGTCGAAGTAGCCGAGGTCACCGGAGTGGAACCAGCCGCTCGTGAAAGCCGCCGCCGTGCGTTCCGGGTCATTCAGGTAGCCCGGCGTCAAATGCGGGCTACGGTGGGCGATCTCGCCGACCACGCCGGCGGTGACCGGGTTGTCCGCGTCGTCGAGGATGGCCGTTTCCACGTTCAGCACCGGCCGTCCGGCCGCTCCGCCGTGCGCGTCCTGTTCGTCGGGTCCCAGCGCGGAGGCCAGCGGCGCCATCTCGGTCTGGCCGTAGAAGTTCCACAGCCGCAGGTTGGGCAGCCGCTCGCGGATCTCGCGCAGGATCTCCACCGGCATGGCCGAGGCGCCGTAGTAGCCCTTGCGCAGGCTGGACAGGTCCACCTGATCGAACACCGGTGAGCGCAGCAGCGAGATCCAGACCGTCGGGGGAGCGAAATAGTTGGTGACCCGGTAGCGCTCGATGGTGCGCAGCACGGTTTCGGGCTCGGGCCGCGGCAGGATGATGCTGGTCGCGCCCAGGTAAATATCGGTGGCCAGGAAGTTGTCCAGCTGCGCGCAGTGATACAGCGGCAGCGAGTGGATCTCGACGTCGTCGGGCGACATCTCGCCCGCGACGATCGTGCTCACGTACTGCCACATCAGGCTGCGGCTGGTGTGAATGGCGGCCTTGGGCCGGGATTCGGTCCCGCTGGTGTACATCAGCCGCACGGGTTGGTCGTCGTCGATGTGCGGGCTCGGGGCCGGCGCGTCGGTGGTCAGCCACTGGCTGAAATCCGCCCAACCTGGCACGCCCTGGTGGCCCCTCGGCACCAGGGCGACCTTGGCCCTGACCACCCCACCTCGCCGAATCGCCTCCTCGGCGGTCGGTGTCAGATCCGCCTCGACGACCAGGCCGCCGACCCGACTGTGGCCGAGGATGTAGGCGATCTCCTCGGCGGTCAGCATGAAGTTGATCGGGACCAGGACCACTCCCGCACGCGCCGTCGCGAACGCCAGCACGGCGTACTGCCAGCAGTTGCGTGACAAGAGTCCTAATCGGCTGCCCGGCCGAAACCCGCTGTCGTGCAACGCCGCCGCCGCCCGGTTCACCAGGTCATCGAATTCGGCAAACGTCAGCACGACACCGTCGTCGATGATCGCGATCTTGTGCGGGTGCCGGCGGGCCGATCGCCGGGGGATATCGCCGAGCCCGTGGCTACGCGCCCGTTCGATCATGGCGTCGAGGTCATCGGACTGCATGCCGGTCACGGTAAGCGCCGTCGCCCGCGAGCGGGCCATCCGTGTCCCGCTGAGTAGGCAGGGGGCCGCCACGCGCGGTGGACCGCGCCGATACTCATCGGCATGAGCACTGGTGTCCCTTTCACGACCGAAAGCGCCGGGTGGACGGGTCCGGATCACGACGGCGTCGACGAACTGCGCGCCAACCTGCGCCAGGCCGATCCTGGCGTTCTGGTCGCCGTGCTGGCGCAGCTGACCGGGGACCCGACCGTCGCCGAGCGGTTCGCACCGAAAATCACCCATGTGCCCGACCCGCCGGAGCAGGCGGGCGTCACCGATCCGGAAACGGCCGCGCAGCTCATCGACGAGATCGTCACGGCGCTGCGGGAGCCGCGCCGGGCGGACGCGGTGCCGGCCGACGACCTCGACCTGTTCGCCCGCGTCGCCCCCATCGCGCTCGGCGGAACGATCGACCCCGAGTACCTCGGACTGCTCCTCGAACAGGGTGGTTTCCAGCCCTCACAACCGGTACTGCCGCGCACCGCAAAGCTTCCCGCTGACTTCCGGGTGGTCATCATCGGCGCGGGCATCGCCGGCATCACCGCCGCGCTCGCGTGCGCGGACGCCGGTATCGACTATCAAATCATCGAGCGCAACGACGAGGTCGGCGGCACCTGGTACACCACCACCTATCCCGGCATCGGGGTGGACACGCCCTCGGCCTACTACTCGCTCTCGCGAGACATCAACGGCGACTGGTCGAGTTATTACCCGCAGGGTGCCGAGTATCAGGCCTACCTGGTGTCGGTGGCGAACAAGAACGACCTCCGCAGGAACACCCGGTTCGGTACCGAGGTGAAAGCGTTGTGGTGGGACGAGGGCCGCCGGCAGTGGCAGATCCACGCGGTCGGGCCGGACGGAACCCGCGACGTCAGTTACGCGAACGCGGTGATCCCGGCCGCCGGGTACCTCAACCGGCCGCGGTGGCCGGAACTCCCGGGCCGCGAGACGTTTTCCGGAATTTCTCTCCATTCCGCGCGGTGGGATCCGAACCTGGATCTCACGGGGAAGAGGGTCGCGATCATCGGTGCCGGGTGCACCGCGGTCCAGATCGTCGACGCGTGCGTGGACCAGGTCGCGCACATGACGGTGTTTCAACGCCAGCCGCACTGGGTCGCGCCGCGGCGCCGGCCGTCCGACGATGTGCCCGCCTATCGGCGGTGGCTGGGCACCCGGTTGCCCTACTACGCCAATTGGATTCGGCTCAAGTCATATTGGGGGACATCGGACAACAACTATCCGGTGATCCTGCATGACGAGCAGTGGGCGGCCGAGCATCTGTCGATCTCGCCGGCCAACGACGTGCTGTTGCAGATCTGCCTCGATTACATCGATCGCGTGTTCGGTGCGGGCAGCGAGCTCGCCCGCAAGGTCACGCCCGACTTTGCGCCCTACGGCAAGCGGATCATCCGCGATCCCGGCGGCTATTACGCGGCGCTGGCCCGCGAGCACGTGGACGTCGAGGCCAGTGAGCCCGCGCGGGTCAACGAGGCCGGCATCGTGACCGCCGACGGCAGGCAGATCGACCTCGACGTCATCGTCTACGCGACCGGCTATTACCTGGATTTCCTTTCCACGGTGGATATTCGGGGTCGCGACGGCAAGAAGTTGGCCGAGGAATGGGGCGACTCGCCGCGGGCCTACCGCGGCGGGATGGTGCCGGGATTCCCGAACCTGTTCATCTCCTCGGCCCCAAACTACAGTCCGGGTCACGGCGCGGGGCACAACTTCGGTGTCGAAGTGATGGTGCACTACGTGATGGAATGCCTGCAGTTGATGGCGCTGCGCAAGGCCACCACCTTGGAGGTGACGCAGCGCGCCTACGAGGACTACGTCGCCCGCCTCGATGCGACCATGACCGGCACCGTATGGCGCCACACGCCGTCGGCCCACACCTACTACCGTTCCGGCGACCGGATCGTCATCGCCTTCCCGTACCGCCTGGTCGACTTCTGGCGCGATCACCGCGCCCCGGCCGAGGAGGATCTCGAACTTCGATGAGCCGATTACTCTCGGGCAAAACCGCTTTGGTCACCGGAAGCAGCCGAGGCATCGGCCGCGCCATCGCGCGGCGGCTGGCGGCCGAGGGCGCCACGGTCGCAGTCACCGCACGATCGCACACGCCTTCGTTGTCGACGCGGGCCGGAACGATTACCGCTCTGCCCGGCACCATCGGGGAAACGGTGGAACTGATCGAGGCCGACGGCGGCTCGGCGTTCGGCATTGCGAGCGACCTGGAGGATGCGCAGCAGCGCGACGGTTTGGTCGACGCGGTCCTGGACCGAACCGGACGCATCGACATCCTGGTCAACAACGCCGGTTTCGCCGACTACGCGTTGGTCGAGGACATGAGCCTGGAGACGTTCGACCGCACCGTGGAACACTACCTGCGCATCCCGTTCGCGCTGACGAAATCGGCCGTGCCGCATATGCGTGGCCAAGGGGCGGGCTGGATTGTCAACATCGGTTCGGTCACCGGCGTGGCCCCGGTTCGGCCGTACCGCGAATACAACAAGACCTCCGGCGACGTGGTCTACGCGTCCCTGAAAGCTGCGCTGCACCGGTTCACCCAGGGCGTGGCCGCCGAGCTGCTGGACGCCAACATCGCGGTGAACTGCGTCGGCCCGTCGACCGCGGTACGCACGCCCGGTGCCGCGCAACTGATCCCGGATTCGTTCCCCACCGAACCGGTGGAGTATCTGGCCGAGACCGTGCTGGCGATGTGCCATCTGCCCGCCGCGGAGCGCACCGGCTTGGTCGCCTTCAGCCTGCACTACCCGTGGTCGCAGCAACTGCCGGTGCACAGCCTGGACGGTACCGAAGTGCTGCCCCCGTTACAGCCGCCGGCGACCGCCAATCCGGGCATCCTGCCCGCGGGCGTCTAGCTCAGCACCGGGTCGGGGATGGCGCAGAAGCTGTGGCATACCCGGTCGCGGATGATCACGTCGGTGGTTTCCGGGTCGAACCAGCGGTCCACCACCGCCCAGTGGACGGGGTGCATCAGGTAGGGCCCCATCAGCGCCTCGACGTCGGCGAACTCCTGCTCGAATACGTGTGTCCACGAGCAGGTTCCGACCGGCGCGGACACCCGGCTCAGCTGCCAGGCCCGGATCGTCGGTAGGTACCGCGGCATCGACGACAGCTCGCGCTCGAACCGGGCGAGGGTGGGCTCGGGTGTGCCCGGCTGCACGCGCACCAACAGCGTCCGGTAGACCGTGCCGGCCGCCTCGCCGCAGCGCACGGGCGAACCCGCATAGCTCGCGCCGTTGACCCGATCCAACGCCGGATCGGCCAGCACGGCAGCGAGATCCTCTGTCGCGCGGGCACATTGGTCCGCGGTGGCGAACCGCAGGTGCAGCAGGATGTCGCCCCCGTTGCGCGAGCCGGGCAGCGTCGGCTGCACCACCCCGCGCAGCGGCGCCGCCGCGCGGGCGGTCGTGCGCAGCTCGTCGAGGATCCGGTCGCGATCGGCGTCGGCGACGTCGATCAGCCGCGTGAGGTTATACATCGCACAGCCCGTCGACGTCGTCGGCGGCCGCGGCAAAGGAGCGGGACCGCTCGGTGACCAATTCGCCGATCCGCGACCACCATTCGCCCAACGCCGGATCCGGTCGGCCTTTCCAGGTCATCTCCCACCATGCCTGCGCGCTGGGCAGCGTCCAGGTCGCGGTGATGACGTTGCTGTCATCGTCGAACCAGATCGGTGGGCTCACGAGGATGTCGCGCAGCGTCATCCCGCGGGCGCGTGCGCCGGGCGCGTATTCGGCGAGGTAGGCGTCGACGAATCGGCGGGCACACCCGGGTCGTGTCACCACCCTGTCGATCACGAAGACTTCGCCTTCGGCCATGAGCCGACCGTATGGCACGCCGGGGACGCGGCGTCGTCGGCTCCCAGCCACCGGGAACCTACCGCTGCAATAGCTCGGCGAGGGCGGCGGTCGCCTCTTTGCGCGCCCGGTGCGCGATGTCGAGCGTCGGCATCGTCATGAACCCGTGAATGCCGCCGTCGTAACACAATTGCCGTGTCGGCACGCCGGCCGCTGTCAGGGCGGCGCCGTAGACCAGTCCCTCGTCGCGCAGGGGATCGTGGCCGGCGACCACCACCACCGCGGGCGGGAGCCCGCGCAGGTCGGCGTTCAGCGGTGTGGCGTAGGGGTGGGCGCGGTCGTCGTGCGAGGGCACGTAGCAGTCCCAGTACCACTGCAGCGCCGGTTTGGGGTTGTAGAAGCCCTGGCCGAACAGCCGGTAGGACTCGGTGTCGAAGTCGGCCGCGATCACCGGGTAGAGCAGCAGTTGGGCCGCCGGCGCCGGGCCCCCGCGGTCGCGAGCCATGATCGCGGTCACCGCGGCCAGGTTGCCGCCGGCGCTGTCGCCGCCCACGACCAGACGGCCTGGATCGGCCCCGAGCGACCCGGCGTTGTCGTACGCCCAGCGCGTCACCGCGTACACGTCCTCGGCCGCCGCCGGCCAGGGATTCTCCGGGGCCAACCGATAGCCGACCGAAACAACCACGGCGGGAACGAGATTGGCGAGATTGCGGCACAGCCCGTCGTGGCTGTCCAGGTCACAGAAGACGAACCCGCCGCCGTGTGCATAGACCACGATCGGCAGCGGTCCGGCCGCGTCGGGACGGTACACGCGGACGGGTATCGGGCCGTCCCGACCGTCGATGGAGCGATCGGCGGCCTCGGCGATGGGTTCGGGCCGCGCCGGCGGCATCAATCTGGACCGGATGAGGGCTCGAGCCTGCGCGCCGCTCATCTCCTGAACCGGGGGGAACCCACTGTCCAATTGCTCGAGGATCGCCGCGATCTGCGGGTCGAGGCTCACGCGTACTGCAGGGCGGGTTGTCGCGCGGGGGCGGGGTGTTGTGAGCGCAGGGAAAGCAGCGGCCGCAGCGGCTGCAGAGTCGGGGCGACTCGTTGCGGGCCGCCTTCCACGTTGCGCCACACGCCCATCGCGGTCATTCGCACCGGGGCGGCGAGGCGCTGGTCGAGCGCCATGCGATTCAGCGGACCGCACACCGACACGGCTGCCACGGCCTCACCGGGACTCCCGATCGGGGCCGCGACGCAGCCAAACCCGAGCAGGGATTCTTCGCGCTCGTAGGCGACGCCGTGGGCCCTGACCTTGGCCAGTTCCGTCGCCAGTTGCGGAGCGCTGGAGATCGAGTATTTGGTCAGGCGGGCGCCCAGGTCGATGTCGGTCTCTTCGTCGCGATAAGCCAGGATCGCCTTGCCGACCGCGGTGCAGTGCGCGGGCTGACGGCCGCCGACCCGGGTGGGGATCGCACCGACCATGCGGTCGCCGACCTTGTCGAGGTAGACGACGTCGGCTCCGTCGAGCACCGCGAGGTGCACGACAAGCCCGGTGGCGCGGTGCAATTCACCCAGCAGTGGGCCCGCCGCCCGCACCAACCGATCCTGGTGCACGGCAAGCGAACCCAGCTCCACCAGCCGCATGCCGAGCTCGTAGTCACGACCGCTGCGACGCAGCCAGCGCAGTTGAACCAGCCGCTCGAGCATCCGGTGCGCCGACGAGCGCGGCAGGCCGGTACGCCGCACGATCTGGGCCAGCGTGAGGCGTCCGGGGCCGTCGAAGGCGTCCAGGACCAGCGAGATGCGGTCGATGACGGCGGTGGGGGTTTCGGCGGGCGCGGCCATTCATCCTCCTGGCTGGCATATTCCTATTAGGAATATAGTTCTACCACAGCGGTGTGGCCGCTGTCACATGGCGCGCCGAAAGAACCCGCGAGCGGGAGGCGCCCCTCGCACGCTCGTAACGCAGGGGTGAAATTTCGGCGGGATATCCCACCGTGGCGTTACGCCCGCGGAAAAAGACTCGCCGAGCGCCCGGCGCGGCGGCCGTAGAAGCTGCCGTCACCGAGCGAGACGCCGCTGGCGTAGCCCCACGCGGCCAGGCCGGCGGTGCACCGGCCGGCGGCGAATAGCCCGGGTATGGGCGCGCCGCTGACGTGCAGCACCTCGGCGTCCAGCGTGGTCGCCAGCCCGCCCAGGGTGAAGCCGCCGGTGCTTTCCCGCAGGTCAATCGCGCCGACCGGCGATCCGATCGGCTTGATCCACTCGGACTTCTTGTGCAGCAGCGGATCCTCGCCGCGCGCGGCGCCCTCGTTGTAGGCGGCCACGGTGGCCTGCAGCGAACCGGGCGGCAGGCCCATGTCGCGCTCCAGGTCCGCGACGGTGTCGGCCACCCAGGTCGCCGGGCGCAGCATCAGCTTCGGCGACCACGAGGCCTCCGCCGCCTCCTGCGCGTCGCCGTCGATGATCAGGTACGCGACGTTGTCCTGCTGGTACAGCGTGAGCTGGCCGATCCGCCCCGGATAGGTGTCCTCGGCGACGTAGCGCTGACCGCGCGCGTTGACCAGGATGCCGCGCACCAGCTGCTGGGGGTCGACGAAGATCGCGACCTCGGTGGCGTCCATGTGCGCCAGGTCGGCGCCCAGCGCCTGCGCCATCCGGATCGCCTGCCCGTCGTGCTGCTCGATCGACGCGGCCGGCCGCCCCGCGATGCGCGGCGCGTAGCGCGCCACCATCGCGTCGTTGTAGGCGAAACTGCCGGTGGCGAGCACGACCCCGCGGCGCGCCCGGATCGTCATGTCGTTGCCGTACTGGCGGGCGCAGATGCCCACCACCCGGCCGTCGGATTCGGTGATCAGCCGCTGCACCCGCACGTCGTAGAGGGCCCGCGCCCCGGCGGCGGTGGCCGTTTCGACGAGGGGCTTCATCAGCATGTAGCCCGCGCTCGCTTCGCCCTGCTTCTTGTTCTGCATCTGCGGGACGTGCCCGCGCGGGGCGGGGGAGGCGATCGTGTTGAACGGATAGGAGTTTTCGCCGCCGCTGTACATCAACCCCTGGTCGCCCATGGGCTCCCAGCCCGGCTCGGAGAAGAACTCCGCCTTGAACGGGACGCCGCAGCCCACCAGCCAGTCGAAGTGGGCGACGCTGCCGGCGCAATAGTCGGCGATCCTGGCCTCGTCGGCGCCGGGGCCCATCGCGACGTTGAGGAACGCCGCCATGTTGTCGACCGAATCGCTGAAGCCGCAGGCCTTTTGCAGCGGCGTGCCGCCCCCGAGGTAGATGAATCCGCCCGCCATCGATGCCGCGCCGCCCCAGGATCCGGTGCGCTCGAGCACCAGGACGTCGGCGCCGGACCGGGCGGCCTCCACCGCCGCCGCGGCGCCCGCGATCCCATAGCCGGCGATGACGACGTCGGCCTCGGCGTCCCACGACGTGATCGACGACGCCGCCACCGGCGTCACGTCAGATTCGGCGATCACATGCGCATGGCCGCGGGTGGTTCCGGAATCCACTCGTGGCCCCAATAGCTGTCGGCGGTGATTTCCTCTGCGGTGTAATACGTTTCGTCGACCCGCATCCCGTCGGTGCCGAATTCGATGTCCCAGTCGCCGGGCGCGCGGACGTAGAAGGACACCATCTTGTCGTTGGTGTGCCGGCCCAGCGTGGACGCGACGGTGAAGCCATCGGCGTTGACGCGGTCGAGCGCCTGGCCGACGGCGTCGAGGGTGTCCACCTCCACCATGACGTGCACCAGCCCGGGGTCGCGCTGCTGGGCGGCGGGGCAGATCGCCAGGCTGTGATGGCGCGCGTTGATGCCGAGGAACCGCACCCGGATCGGTCCGAACTCGGCGGGCAGCGGCACCCGGAACGCGCCACGAGACCGGAAACCGAGCACCTCGGTGTAGAAGTCGACGACGCCGTTGAAATCGGTCGCCGGCACGACGACGTGGCCCAGACCCTGGTCGCCCGTCACGAACTTCGCGCCGAACGGGGTGATCACCGGGCTGTGGTCGAGCACCGCGCTGTGGAACACCTCCAGCGTGGTGCCGGCCGGATCCTCGAAGGTGATCACCTCTTCGACGCGGCGGGCGTCGGCCTCCTGGACGGACAATTCCTTGAAACCGACACCGGCGCCGTCCAGGGCGGCCTTGACCCGTTGCAGCGCCTGGTGGTCACGCACTTCCCAGCCGACCGTGATCACCCGGTCAACCTCGCCGGGGACGACGATGATCCGGGCCGCGCGTTCGTCCATCCGCAAGTACAGCGCGGACTCGTCGGGTCCTTTCCCTTCGGCGAATCCCAGCACACCGAACGCGAAATGGCGCCAACGCTCGATATCTGAGGTCGAAACCGTGATGTAGCCAAGGCTTTTCAGGTCAGACATTGAAACCCCTCAGATCAAGGCCCGCAGCGGGCCTTCGGGCGGGTCGATGCCGATCGAACTCAGCGCCGCCGCGTGGTACGTGGTGCCCGGCACATGGATGGCGTGCATCTGGCCGACGTGCACGTCACGCCAATACCGTTGCAGCGGTTTGTCCATCCGGGCCGCGTTGCCGCCGGAGCGGGCGAAGATCTCGTCGACGGCGGAGACCGCGCGCCACACCGCGCGAACCTGCGTGCGGCGCCCGGCCGCGCGGTCGGCGAACGACACCTCCTTGCCCGCGGCGACCATGTCGTAGATGCGGTCGGCGTTGGCCAGCAGCTCCTGGCGGGCGGCGTTGATGTCGGCGGCAGCCTCGCCGATCGCGTGCATCACGTAGGGGTCGTCCTTGATCGCGGTCCCGGTGGCGCCCACCCGGCCGCGCTGGTAATCGAGGTGCGCGGCCAGCGCCCCCTCGGCGATGCCGATGGTGGCCGCCGAAATGCCGAGCGGGAACATCGTCGACCACGGCATCAGGTACAGCGGCTCGGTCATGCCGGCCTCGCGCTGGGCGGTGCCGTCCATCACCTTCGCCGCGTCCATGGTCCGGTAGGTCGGGACGAACGCGTCTTTGACGATGACGTCCTTGGAGCCGGTTCCGCGCAGCCCCACCACATTCCACGAGTCCTCGACGATCTCGTAGTCCTTGCGCGGCAGGATCATGTGCAGCATTTGCGGCGGCATCAACGGGATGCCCTTGTCGTCGCCGAGCATGGCGCCCAGGATGATCCAGTCGCAATGGTCGGTGCCCGAACTGAACTGCCAGCGCCCGTTGAACAGGTAGCCGCCGTCGACCGGTTTGGCCACGCCCTGCGGCGCGTAGGGCGACGCCATCCAGGTGTCGACGTCGTCGGCCCAGATCTCGGCGGCCACCTTCGGGTCGGCGTAGGCGAGCTGGTAGGGGTGCACGCCCACCACGCCGACGATCCAGCCCGCCGCGGGATCGAGCGCCGCTGTGGCCATCGTCGTCTCGGCGAACTCGCGGGGGTGGACCTCGAAGCCCTGATACTGCTTGGTCTGCAACAGCCGGATCAGCCCGGCGCCCTTCATCAGCTTGACGGTGTCGTCGGTGAGCCGGCCGAGTTGCTCGGCCTCCGCGGCCTGTTCGCGCAGCTGATCGGCCATGGCCACTACCCGGTCCAGTACCCGGTCGCTCATATCGTTGTCCTTACGTGTGGGTGCTTAGTAATGGTCTACCGCAGTCCCGACCCGTCCCAAAGTAAATCCCGATGAGCGGACACAACGCGGTCAAAATTCGACATGAACATCGGTGCCCGCGGGCCGCGCCTGGCAGGCCAGAATCAGGCCCTCCTCGAGATCGTCGGCGTCCAACACTTCGCACGGAACCATGTCGACCTCGCCCGCGACCACGGTCGCCACGCACGAGCCGCAGCGGCCCTCCCGGCACGAGTGGGGCACGGCGATACCCGCCTCGAGCAATGTCTCGACCAGCGTCTGCCCGTGGGGCCAGCACAAATGATGGCGTCGACCGTCCAGCTCGACGTCGACGCGCGCGACTTGCGGCATCCGCCGATCGTGAGCGATCCAGACGGCAGGGCGAACCCAGCTGCCCGGTGGCCGGGAAAATGCGCCCCCGGCGTCCGGTGACCGGGAGGTGGAGCGGTGCGCGATCCCGCAGGCCTTACCGTGACTGGTTGTGAACGATCCCGGCGAACAGACTCTCGATGTGGTCGTGGTCGGCGCGGGGTTCGCCGGCCTGTACGCCCTGCACAAGCTGCGCGGCCAGGGGCTTTCGGTGCGAGTCCTGGAAGCCGCGCCCGAGATCGGCGGGACCTGGTACTACAACCGGTATCCCGGCGCGCGCTGCGACGTCGAGAGCGTCGACTACTGCTACTCGTTCTCCGACGAACTGCAGCAGGAATGGACCTGGACCGAACGCTACGCCACCCAGGCCGAGATCCTGGCGTACCTGAATTGGGTCGCCGACAAACTCGACCTGCGCCGCGACATCGCGCTGCGCACCCGGGTGGTGTCGGCGGCGCTCGACGAGACGACGTTGCGCTGGACGGTCACCACCGATGCCGGGCAGACAATCTCGGCGCGGTTCTGTCTCATGGCTACCGGTCCGTTGTCGGCTGCGCTGACCCCGGACTTCGACGGCCTGGACACCTTCGCGGGCGAGGTCTACCACACCGCGCACTGGCCGCAGGATCCCGTCGACTTCACGGGCAAGCGGGTGGCTGTGATCGGCACCGGATCCTCCGGCATTCAATCGATTCCGATCATCGCCGAGCGGGCCGCACACCTCTACGTCTTTCAGCGCACACCCAACTACAGCGTGCCGGCGGGCAACAGGCCGCTGTCGGCCGAAGAGCTCGACGAAATCAAGGCGGAATATGCCCAGCGACGCGCGCTGTCGTGGCGCAGCGGCGGCGGCTCACCCCACATCACCGCGCCGAAGCCCACCATGCAGTTCACGCCCGAGGAGCGCCGAGCGGCGTTCGAAAAGCGTTGGCAGCTCGGCGGTGTGCTGTTCTCGAAGACCTTCCCGGACCAGATGACCGATCTGGAGGCCAACGAAGAGGCCCGCCGATTCTACGAGGAGAAGGTCCGGGCCGTCATCGACGATCCGGCCGTCGCCGACCTCCTGATCCCCAACGACCACCCCATCGGCACCAAGCGAATCTGCACCGACAGCAACTATTTTCAGACCTTCAACCGCCCGAACGTGTCGCTGATCAGCGTCCGCGTCACCCCCATCGAATCCGTCGACGCCACCGGCATCAACACGACCGACGCCCACTACGACGTCGACATGATCGTGCTGGCAACGGGTTTCGACGCGATGACCGGTGCGCTGGGCCGGATCGATATCGTCGGGCGCCGCGGCACCGCCCTGCGCGACGACTGGGCGCACGGACCCCGCACCTATTTGGGGCTGGGCGTCGACGGCTTCCCCAACCTGTTCCTGATCTCGGGCCCGGGAGCGCCCGCCGTGCTGGCGAACATGGTGCTGCACGCCGAAGCCCAGGTGAACTGGATCGCCGACGCCATCGCGTTCCTCGACGAGCACGGTTACGCCGCGATCGAAGCAGGCGTCGACAGCGTGGACGGCTGGGGCGCCGAATGCGCCCGTCGGGCCGAGACGACGTTGTTCACCAAGGCGAACTCGTGGTACATGGGCGCGAACGTGCCGGGAAAGCCCCGGGGTTTCATGCTGTTCGTCGGGGGCTTCGCGACCTATAACGACATCTGCGCCGAGGTCGCCGACGCCGGCTACCGCGGCTTCGATCTCATCGAACGATGACGGGTCTACGGGACACGGTCGTCGTCGTCACCGGCGCCGCCAAGGGAACCGGCCGGGTGCATTGCCAGCGGTTCGCCGACGAGGGCGCCGACGTGATCGCGCTCGACGCCCCGGCCGTGGCCGACGAGTTGGCCGACACCGCAGAGAAAGTCGCCGATCGCGGTCGGCGCTGCGTGACCGGGCTGGCCGACGTCACCGACCTCGGGGCCGTCACCGCCGCCATCGATGCCGGCGCCGCCGAGCTGGGCCGCCTCGACACCATCGTCGCCAACGCCGGCGTCCACCTGCCGGGCGCGCCGTCGTGGGAACTGGACCCACTGGTGTGGCAGCGCACACTGGACATCAACCTCACCGGCGTCTGGCACACCGTCAGGGCCGGGGTGCCGCATATCGGTGGTGACGGCGGCTCCGTCGTCATCATCAGCTCCACCAGCGGCCTTCGCGGCCTGCCCAACACCGCCCACTACACCGCCAGCAAGCACGCGGTGGTGGGACTGGCCCGCACGCTGGCCAACGAGCTCGGGCCCCGCGGCATCCGGGTCAACACCGTGCACCCAGGCCCCGTCGCGACCCCAATGGTGCTCAACGAGGCCACCTTTCGGCGGCTGCGACCGGACCTGGAAAACCCGACGGAGGCCGACGCCGCCGAGGTGCTGCGGGCCCGCAACCTGCTTCCGGTGCCGTGGGTCGAGCCCGTCGACATCGCCAACGCCGTGCTGTTCCTGGCCTCGGATGAGGCCCGCTACATCACCGGCACCCAGCTCGTCGTCGACGCCGGCCTGACCCAGAAGACGACATGAGGGCGGCGCGCGGTGGGCGACTCGACGGCAAGGTCGCCCTGATCACCGGCGCGGCGCGGGGGATCGGTCGCGCGCAGGCGGTGCGCTTCGCCCAGGAGGGCGCCGACATCGTGGCGCTCGACGTGTGCGGCCCGATCGACACGGTGCTCGTCCCGCACAGCACGCCGGACGACCTCGACACCACCGCATCGCTGATCCGCGAGGCCGGCGGGCGGGTGCACCCCGAGATCGTCGACGTCCGCGACCTCGCCGGCATGCGGGCCGCTACCGACCGAGGCGCCGCGCGGTTCGGCGGACTGGACGTGGTGTGCGCGACCGCGGGAATCACGTCGCGCGGCATGGCGGTCGAGCTGGACGAAAACGCCTGGCGCACCATGCTGGACGTCAACCTCACCGGGGTCTGGCACACCTGCCGCGCCGGCGCGCCCCACCTCATCGCGCGCGGCGCCGGATCGGTCATCCTGACGAGCTCGATCGCCGGGCTGCGCGGCCTGGTCGGGGTCGCGCACTACACGGCCGCCAAACACGGCGTGGTCGGCTTGATGCGCTCGTTGGCCAACGAGCTTGCGCCGCACCATGTCCGGGTCAACTGCGTCAACCCGACCAACGTCGACACGCCGATGATCCAGAACGACGTCGTCAGCAGCGCCTTTCGCCCGGACCTGGACCGCCCGCCGACGCGCGCCGAATTCGCCGACGCCGCGCGTTCGATGAACATGCTCGCGGTGCCGTGGATCGACCCCCTCGACGTGGCCAACGCCGCGCTGTTCCTCGCCTCCGACGAGGCGCGCTACATCACCGCGATCACCTTGCCCGTCGACGCGGGCGCCACCCAGAAATAAGGAGGATCCGTGACCGACATCGCGAAGTACGGGCCGTGGGCGGTGATCGCCGGCGGCTCGGAAGGGGTGGGCGCCGAGTTCGCAGAGCAATTGGCCGGTGACGGGTTCGATCTGGTGCTGATCGCTCGCAAGCCGGGACCGCTGGAGGACACGGCGCGGCAGTGCCGCGATTTCGGCGCACAGGTGCGCACGTTGGCCATAGACCTGCTGGACCCCGACGCGGTCGCGCGAATCACCGCGCAGACCGCGGACATCGAGGTCGGCCTGTTGATCTACAACGCCGGCGCCAACACCTGCAGCAAGCCGTTTTTGGACGCCGAGCTCAGCGAGTTCGGCCGGGTGATCGACCTCAACGTGACGCGGATGCTGCAACTCGTGCAGCACTTTGCGCGGCCGATGCGGTCCCGCGGCCGGGGCGGCATTTTGGTGGTCGGCTCGATGGCGGCGACCCACGGTTCGATGCGCCAATCGGTCTACACCGGCGTGAAGGCCTTCAGCCGCCTCTTCGCCGAGAGCCTGTGGCTGGAGCTGCGCGAGCACGGCGTCGATGTGCTGGAACTGGTGCTGGGCGTGACCCGCACGCCGGCCATGGCCCGGGCCGGCCTGAACTTCGACGTGCCGGGGCTGTCGGTGTCCGAACCGGCCGACGTGGCCCGCGAGGGGTTGGAGAACCTGGCCAACGGCCCGGTGTTCATCGCTGGCGGCAACGCGGCCGCGGTGCACCGGGGCAGCGGCCCGGACCGCGCCGCGATCGTGTTGGGCGCGCACAGAGCCGTGCAGGAACTCCTGGGCCAGAAATGATGCGCTCCTGAAACTGGAAGGAGATCAGCGGTGATCGACGCCGACGAACTGTTGACACGGCTGTGCCGACTCGAGGACGAACGCGATATCGCCCGATTGATCGCGTCCTACGGTCCGGCGGTGGACGCGGGGGACGCCGACGCCGCGGCGCGGCTCTGGGCGACCGATGGCGGCTACGACGTCGAGGGTTGGCAGATGCACAGCCGGGCCGACGTGCGCGCCATGGTCAGCTCGGCCTCCCATCAGAAGCTGGTGGGTGGTGGTTGCTGCCACTTCGTCGGACCGGCGGTCGTGACGGTCGCGGGAGATTCGGCGGTGGCGGTCAGCGAATCGCTGGTTCTCGTGCGCGACGGCGAGAGTTACCGCGTATGGCGCTGCACGGCAAACCATTTCGAGTTGCGGCGCATCGAGAACCGTTGGCGGATCACCAAGCGTACGAGCCGTGTCCTCGATGGCAATCCCGGGGCCCACGCCTTGCTCACCGCGGGCCTGGCGGGTGCACCGGCACCGACATTGGGCGCCGGGGGAGACGTGGATTGAGGACGGTCTCGCGCTAGCCGCGCGAAAGGAACGTCAGCACAGTGCTTTCGAAGGCCTCCTTGGCCTCGATCATCGCCCAGTGCCCCGAGTTCGGGAAGATGTGCAGCTCCGCGTTGGGAATGGTGCGCATCGGGATCAGGGCCATGTCTGGCGGGCTGACCCGGTCGTCGCGTCCCCAGGTCAGCAGGGTGGGCGCGGTGAGCTTGTGCATGGTCGCCCACGGCAGCGGCCGGTCGGAGGCGGCCAGCGCGGCGTTCATCCCGGCGAACGCCGCCTTGCCGTACATGCGCCGCGCCGCGGCCAGGGTGTCGGGGTCGGTGGCCAGCTGCCAGCGCTCCTCGATCAGCTGCTCGGTGACCAACCCCTGGTCGTAGACCATCGACTTGAGCCAGTCGACCAGGCGCTGGCGCGTCGGGTCCTCGACGAATTCCTGCAGCAGCCGGATGCCTTCGCTGGGGCTGGGGCTGAAGATGTTGGTGCCGATCCCGCCGATGGTCACCAGCCGACCGACGCGTTCGGGATTGTGGGTGGCGAAGTTGATGCCCACACCGCCCCCATCGAGTTGCCCACGATGTGCACCTTGGCGACGCCGAGCGCGTCCAGCAAGGGCGCGACGGTGCCGAACGCGGTGACCATCGGGTGTCCGCCGAAGTCGTCGCTGACCCCGAACCCGGGGAATTCCAGGATCAGGCAGCGGAATCGCTCGGCGAAGGCGGGCAGCACGCCGCGGAAGTTGCGCCACCCGGTGACCCCGGGCCCGGACCCGTGCAGGAACAACAGCACCGGTGCGGAATCGGGGGCCCCGCTGTCCCCAGTGTCGTAGTAGCGCAAAGCGCCGTTTTCCGTGCTGATTTCGCGCAGGTCTTGCTCTGCGAGAGGCTGTCGAGGAGTGTCTGCCACGGGTGTCACCCTGCCATGCCGCGGCGCCGAGGGGGGATGGGGTTCCGCTGAACGGGCGGCGGTCAGGTTCGGCCGCGGACCGGCGCGCTCGAATTCATCAGCTCTTTGAGGGCGACGGGGAAGGCGTCGGCCAGGTCCCAGAGGTCGGCCACGAGGTCGGGGCAGGAAATGATGCCGACGCCGAGACGGCGGCCCAGCGACATCACGGTGATGTTGAGCCCGGCGCCGGCGATGATCGGACCGAGCGGGTACATCGCGTCGAGCCGGCAACCCAAGAAGTAGAGCTGGTCTCGCGGCCCGGCCACGTTCGACATCACCAGGTTGTGCGGCGGCTTCTCGGGCAGCGGTATGCGGGGCAGCAGCTTCATCGCGGCGCCGAACATGGTCTGCCCGGCCACCTGCGTCCAGTCCTGCAGCAGTGTCGGTCCCATCGCGGCGGCGTGGTCCTTGGCCGCGGCGTTCCCGCCGGCGATGCGGGTGAGGCGTTCGGCGGGGTCGGCGATGTGGGTTTCGAGCCGGCACAGCATCCAGGTCATCTGATTGCGGCCCGGTCGAGATGACTTGCCGCGCACGGACACCGGCACGCTGGCGACCATCGGAATATCCGGCAGGGCGTCGCGGTCCAGAAGGTACTGCCGCAGCGCCCCCGCGCACATCGCCGTCACCACGTCGTTGACGGTCACCCCGAACCGCTGTTTCACGGTTTTGACGTCCTCGAGGTCCACGCTCGCCAGGGCGATGTTGCGGCGTCGGGTGAAGCGGCCGTTGAACGCCGTGGGCGGCGCCGCGAACGGGGCCGCCATCGTGTGGCCGCCGGCGCGGGCGCGCAGGACCGTTTGCGCCAGCGTCAGTGCCGTGGCAGGCACCACCCGCGCCAGGCGCCACGGTCGCAACGCCGCCCCGATCAGACCGCCGGCGGCGATCTGCAATGGGTTCGCCGCGCCGGCGCGGGCGGCCGGTTCCGGCGGCGGCGGCGGGCAGTCGGGGGTGGGGCCGCACAGTTGCGCGAGCAGGTTGGCTCCGCCCACACCGTCGACCACCGCGTGGTGGGCCTTGAGGACGACGGACAGCGCGTCCCCGCCACGCAGCCCTTCGATCACCCACATTTCCCACAGCGGACGATCGCGATCGAGCGCCAGGCCGGCGACGTGGCCGCAGATTTCCGCCAGTTCTTCGCGCCCGCCCGGCGAGGGCAGCGCGACCCGGTGCAGGTGGCGTCCCAGATCGAACCGGTCGTCGTCCACCCAGACCGGATGGTCGAAGTTCAGTTGGTTATCGGCCAGCTTGAGACGGAATTCCGGGACGGCGTCCACCCGCTCCGCGAGCGCCTCACGAAAGCGCGCGAAATCGTAGCCGCCGGGCATGGTCGCGGGGTCGAGCTCCAGGACGCAGCAAACGTTCAGCGGCTGTGTCGGTAATTCGAGGTACAGAAAGAACGCGTCTAGCCCACTGAGTCGCTGCATACTCGCTCGTCTCTTGTGTGCGGCTCTGACCGCTGGTCACATGACCATCGGTCATCCCAACGCTCGTGGGGGATCCACGATCGGGGCGACCGCGATTTGTTGTGTGACGGTCTTTCTATAGCCACTGGGGGGCTTCCGGCAAACATTGGGCCGGACGCGGATCGGGACCGCGTTCTGCGAGGGCTAGCGGGCCATCGCCGAGTCGGGCGCTGCCCAGTCGGTGGACACCCGGCGGTGCTTGATCAGCCAGGTGCCACCCTCGGGCACCAGGACGTCCCGGTAGCGGCCGCAATGGTCGAGCCCAATGTGGGTGACGACGGTGAAGTACGACTTGACGCGCGCCTCGCCAGGTGTCACTTCGGTGAACAACACGTTCGCGACGTTATGGCGCACAATCGGTTTGACGCCGCCAGTGACATCGGCGTCGACGGCGACCTTTCCGGTGACGCCGCCCAGGAATTCCGCGATCGCCGATCGCCCGCGCAGCGGGTCGAACCCGCGGATTTCGAGCACGCCGTTCGGACAGAACGTCTCCGCGAGGCCGTCGAGCGCGCCCGCGTCGCCGGACCAGTTGTAGCGCGCCAAGGTGTCGCGGATCTGCTCACGGGCCACCAGTTCCCACGTTTCCACTGCTATGGTTCCTCCCGCCGCTGACCGGGGTGCAGCGATATCGGGCCTCAGCGTAACCGATACGGCCGGGACATTCCGGCGTCGTCTCGGCCGGGCATTGTCAAACACCCTGAACCGCAGGGGAATTAGATGCAACGGCCGGCGGTCCTTGCGCGGCGACCGCCCGACGCGTCGGCGCTGTGGCGAAGGCGACTCCCGTCGAATGTTTTGGGAACCGACCGGCTGGGCAATAAGCGCTGAGCAAGACGCACGACAAGGAGGGGAGTACGTATGTCGGACAAGAGCGGTCCCGAGGAAGCCGTCGAAGGCGTCGTCGAGGGCGTCAAGGGCAAGGTGAAGGAAGTCGCCGGGGCGGTCGCCGGACGCGACGACCTGATGCGCGAAGGCCAGGCCCAACAGGACAAGGCCGATGCGCAGCGCGAGGCCGCCCAGAAGGAGGCCGAGGCCGAAAGCGCCCGAAAGGCCGCCGATATCAACGAAGCTCGCCAGAAGGCCGAACAGTAGCGACAGCCGGCGGTGGCCCGGTCACGTGGTGTCCGGGCTACCGCCGCTGTCACCACTTCCGCTACGGGCGGTAGCGCAATACAGTGGGTGGATGAAACCCGGCGAAGACGGCAGGCACCTGCGCACCTGCCCGTTGTGTGAAGCCATGTGCGGCTTGGAAATTCAGGTCGATGACGGCCGTGTCACCGGCATCAGGGGCAACCGCGACGACGTCTGGAGCCGCGGGCACCTGTGCCCCAAGGGCACATCGCTGGCCGCCCTGCACGACGACCCGGACCGCATCCGCGAGCCGATGATCAAGGTCGACGGTCAGTGGCAGGAGGTCAGCTGGGACGCGGCGTTCCGGCGCTGCACCGAGTTGCTGGCGCCGGTGATCGACGAATACGGAATCGGCGCGGTGACCGCCTACACCGGTAACCCGCTGGCGCACTCGTTCTCGCTGGCCCGCTACGCGGGCGTGTTGATGGGCATGTCCGGGATGCCGATCACCTACTCGCCGGGCACGGTCGACCAATGGCCGAAGAACCTGTCCTCGCACCTGATGTACGGACTCTGGTGGAACTTCCCGGTGCCCGACATCGAACGCACGGACCTGCTGGTCATCATGGGCGCCAATCCCGCCGCATCGCAGGGCTCACTGCTGGCAGCGCCCAACGTGATGGGCCTGATCGACGCGATCCGCAAGCGCGGCAAGGTCATCGTGATCGACCCGGTGCGCACCCCGACCGCCGCGCGCGCCGACGAGTGGCTTCCCATCGTGCCCGGGACCGACGCGGCGCTGTTGCTGGCGGTCGCGCACACCCTCTTCGCCGAAGACCTCGCCCGTCCCGCTCCGCACCTCGCCGGCCACCTCGATGGGCTGGACACGCTGCGGCGGGCCGTCGCGGACTGGCCACCGGAACGTGTCGGCGCCGTCACCGGCATCGGCGAAGACCGGATCCGCCGGTTGGCCCGCGAACTCGCCGGCACCGACAAATCGGTGGTCTACGGACGAATCGGGTTGTGCAACCAGGAATTCGGCAGCCTCGCCAGCTGGCTCGTCGACGTGGTCAACATCCTGACCGGTCATTTCGACACCCCCGGCGGCGCCATGTTCCCCAGGCCGGCCGCCTGGTCGATCACCACGCAGCCCCTGCCCGGATTGGAGGGCGGCGCACCGGAATTCGGCCGCTGGCACACCCGCGTGCGCGGCGCCAAGGAAGTTCTCGGCCAGGCGCCGGTGTCCTGCATGGCCGAAGAGATCGCCACCCCGGGCGACGGCCAACTCAAGGCGCTCATCACGGTCGCGGGCAACCCGGTGCTGTCCACCCCCGGCGGCGACAAGCTCGACGAAGTGCTGCCGATGCTGGAGGCGATGATCTCCGTTGACCTTTGGCTCAACGAGACCACACGGCACGCTGATGTGATCCTGCCCGGACTCTCGCCGCTGGAGCAGCCGCATCACGACGATCTGATCCTGCTCTTCGCGATTCACAGCATCGCGAACTACTCGGCGCCCGTGTTCGATCCGGGCGATCGCCCGCACGAATGGGAGATCCTGATCCGGCTGACCGGACTGTGTACCGGCACGCCCGCCGAGGACGTCGACGTTGCGGCGATCGACGACGGCTTCTTCGATTACCTGGCCTTCACCCGCGGGCTCGACGGCGCGGAGATCCGCAAGCTCTACGAGCACGGCGGGCCGGAGCGCATGCTCGACCTCACCCTGCGCACCGGGCCCTTCGGCGACCAGTACGGCAAGAATCCGGGCGGGCTCACGCTGGACACGCTCAAGGCCAACCCGAACGGAATCGACTTCGGGCCCATGGTCCCCCAACTCCCCGACATCCTCGGCACCCCCGACAAGAAGATCCGGCTCGCACCGCAGTACCTGCTCGACGACCTGCCCCGGCTGGCCGCGCGCATGGAACGCCCCGCCGAACCGCTGGTTCTGGTGAGCCGCCGACACCTGCGCTCGAACAACACCTGGCTGCACAACGTGCCCGCGCTGATGAAGGGAAAGGACCGGTGCACGTTGCTGATCCACCCCGACGATGCGGCCCGGTGCGGCATCGCCGACAACGACATCGTGACGGTGAAATCGGAGGCCGGCGAGATCAGGGTGCCCGTGGAGATCACCGACGCCATCAAGCCGGGCGTGGTCTCGATGCCCCACGGCTGGGGACACGGCAAGCCGGGCACCCGCATGACGGTGGCCAACGGCTCACCGGGCGCGAACACCAACGTGCTGTCCCCGCCGACATTCGTCGACCAGCCGTCCGGCAACGGGGTGCTCAACGGCATCCCGGTGACGATCATCGACGATCAAGCCAGATTCCGTCCCGCGCAAGCGCTTTGAGGAAGCCGGCGGTTTACCAAGGAGTCTCAGGGGTCGACCGGCCGATTCGTCCACTCGCGGCCCGGCCGGCGTGACGAGCGGAACCATCCGCCGGCCGCGCCCGTTCCGCCATCGGTCGCGATGGTGTGGCCCGTGACGAACGACGACAGGTCCGAGGCCAGAAACAGGATCACGCGGGCCTGATCCTCGGGCTGGCCCATCCGCCCGACCGGCACCCACCGCGGCCATTGGGTGTGCTCCTCGGGCGATAGCCATTGCGAGTAGGGCACTTGAAGGGACTCGGTGACGTCGGGGGCGATCGCGTTGACCCGCACGCCGTGGTTGCCCACCTGCACGGCGAGGCTGCGGGTGAAGCCGATCAGGCCCGCCTTGAACGCGGCATACACCGGATCCTCCGGGTAGCCGCGCAGCCCCTCGACCGACGAGACGTTCACGATCGCACCGGCGTGCCGGTCCACCATGGCGGGCAGGAACGCCCGGGTGAGCAGGAAGACGTGGTGGAGGTTGATCCGGTAGAGCTCATCCCAGAGCCCCGGGTCGGTGTCGACGAAGTTTCCGGGGTGGCGCAGCCAGTGGCCCACGTTGTTGACCAGCACGTCGACCCGCCCGTGCTCGTCCAGCACCGTCCGGGCCACGCCGGTGACCTGGTCCGGCGCCCGGACGTCGGTGACGACCGCCCGCGCGGATCCGCCGGCCGCCGTGATCGCGTCGGCGGTCGCGCCGCCCAGCTCGCCGTCGATATCGGCGATCACGACGTGCGCGCCGTGGCGGGCGAAAAGCCGCGCGGTGGCCGCGCCGATGCCGCCCCCGCCGCCGGTCACGACCGCGACCCGGTCGGCCAGCAACGGGCCCGGATGCTCTGCGTGTGTCATCGCTCATATCTTGGGCCACGCGGCGGCCCCGGCCACAGCCGGTCCGGCCCCATTCCGGCCGCGCGACATCGGCGATCGCGATCAACGGGTGGTACCCATCTCTGCCGGCGGCAAACAGTGACCTACGCGACGTTTGCTGCGCGCTGGATCCACCGGTAAGCCGGGTACCCGGTGTCCACTTAGGAGTTGATGACACAGTGAGCACAATCGATCCGGCCCGCATACTGCCGAGCGTGGCGACGAC
Organism: Mycobacterium sp. 3-98; assembly: GCF_035918355.1. NCBI lineage: Bacteria > Bacillati > Actinomycetota > Actinomycetes > Mycobacteriales > Mycobacteriaceae > Mycobacterium > Mycobacterium sp. 3-98. Next base: position 2,925,380 of record NZ_CP142360.1, read on the forward strand.
GCGGCGCATGCACCATCGGCATAGCCCCCAGTCGGTCGCCGTCTCGCTCGCCAGCCGGTTGATCGTGAAGAACGCGGTCCGCGCCTGGGCCATGACGCCCAACCTGCACTGGCCGCTGGAGTACGTCGACAGTTTTGCCGGGATGTTTCCCCGTCTCGGCTCCGCGGCGAGCACCGAACCGGTGCGTCTCGAGCACTGCGCCGCGGAGTGGGTTCGCGCTCCCGGCGTCTCGGGGGACCGGGCGATCCTGTACCTGCACGGCGGCGCGTTCCTCACCTGCGGCCTCAACACGCACCGCTCGATGGTGACCCGCCTGTCCAAGGAGGCCGACGCCGCCGTGCTCGCCGTCGCCTACCGGAAGTTGCCCGCACATCAGATCACCGACGCCATCGACGATGGGATCAGCGGCCTGCGGTGGCTGCAGGACCGCGGCTACGACGGCGACCGGGTCGTCGTGGCCGGCGACTCGGCCGGCGGATACCTGGCGTTCATGACCACGCTGTCGGCGATCGGCGAGGACATCATGGAGCCGGCCGGGGTCGCGACCATCTCGCCGTTCACGGACACGGACCCGGCACGAAAACTCAAGCACCGCAACGCCCGCAAGTGCTCGATGTTCACCCGCAGCGCGTTCTCGCGGTTCGCTAAGTACCTCGGCGACGCCCGGGCGGCGGAGGGCCGGGGCGAGTCCACGGTCGCCTCGCCCGTGGATGCCGACCTGTCGTCGTTGCCACCGGTGACCATTCACGCGAGCTCGGACGAATTGTTGCTCGCCGACGCGGAACTGATGGCGAAGCGCCTGGAAGCCAGCGGGGTCCGATGCGATCTGCACCTGTGGGACGGGCAGATCCACGACTTCCCGTTGGCCGCCGACATCTTGCCGGAGGGCAGGCGCGCCATCAAATACCTCGGCGATTTCGTCAAGGACGTCACCCCCGCCGGGGACGCGGTCCGGAGTAAGGTCCGGAACGTGCGCCGCCTGCGCAGCGCCGCCGCGGCCGGTTGAGGACGACGAAAGTAATTGTGCTGCAGGCTGATTCGACGGCCGGCGGCCGTATTCCGTTGCGCCGGGTGCCCAACTCGCGGCGCTGCCGTTACAGTTGGTCCTGATGAGCCCACCAGCCCCGCCTGCGCTGACCGTGCGGTACGAGGGAGCCGAGCGCACCTTCGCGGCAGGCAATGACGTCGTGATCGGGCGTGACCTTCGCGCGGACGTCCGCGTCGCCCACCCCCTGATCTCCCGCACCCATCTGATCGTGCGGTACGACCAGGGCCGATGGGTCGCCGTCGACAACGGCAGCCTCAACGGTCTGTACGCGAACAATCGCCGCGTCCCGGTCATCGACATCCAGGACGGCATGCGCGTCAACGTCGGCAATCCCGACGGCCCGGCGCTGACCTTCGAGGTCGGTCGCCACCAGGGTTCGGCCGGGCGGCCGCCGCTGACGACGTCGATACCCATCGTCAGCACGCCCGGCGCGCCCCTCGTGGGAGCGCCGCAGAGCCCGAGCGGCACGCAAACTTCCGTCCAGCCTCAGCAGCCGGCGTCTGCCTCGTTCCGCCACCCGGCGCATCCGCCCACCACCACGCAGCCCAGCCACTCACCGAGCGGACCCCTCGCGAGCCAGCCGCCCAGCGGCCCGACCCCGAGCCATCCGTCGGGGCCGCAGACCCGCTTCCCGACCAGCGGCCCCCTGGCCGCGCCGCCCAGCGCGTCCCAGCCCGCGCCGCAGATCTACCGGGCGCCGTCGGCGGTGCACGCGGCCCCGCCCACCACCGCGCAGCCGGCGGCGTCCCAGACGGGCCGCATCGGTGGCGACTCGTCGAACATCGCCACGTCGATGATGAAGATCCTGCGGCCGGGCAGGGCCGGGCTGGAGTCCACGCCGGGCGCGATCACGATCGGCCGCGCCAACGACAACGACATCGTCATCCCCGAGGTCCTGGCGTCACGCCACCACGCCACGCTGATCCCGGCGCCCGGTGGCACCGAGATCCATGACAACCGCAGCATCAACGGCACCTTCGTCAATGGCGCCCGCGTCGATTCGGCCGTGCTGCACGACGGTGACGTCGTCACGATCGGCAACATCGACCTGGTCTTCGCCGGCGGCACCCTGGCCCGCCGCGACCAGACCGCGACCGCGACGCGCACCGGCGGCCTCGACGTGCGCGGGGTGACGTGGACGATCGAGAACAACAAGACGTTGCTGGACAACATCTCGCTGACCGCCCTGCCCGGGACGCTGACCGCGATCATCGGGCCGTCCGGCGCCGGCAAATCGACGTTCGCCCGGCTGGTCGCCGGGTACACGCACCCGAGCACCGGCACGGTGGCGTTCGAGGGCCACAACGTCCACGCCGAGTACGCCTCGTTGCGCAGCCGGATCGGGATGGTGCCGCAGGACGACGTCGTGCACGGCCAGCTGACCGTGCAGCAGGCGTTGATGTACGCGGCCGAGCTGCGCCTGCCGCCGGACACCACCAAGGACGACCGCGCCCAGGTGGTGGCCCGGGTACTCGAGGAACTCGAGATGACCCAGCACCTGCACACGCGGGTCGACAAGCTCTCCGGCGGCCAGCGCAAGCGCGCTTCGGTGGCGCTGGAGTTGCTCACCGGGCCGTCGCTGCTGATCCTCGACGAGCCGACGTCGGGCCTGGATCCGGCGCTGGACCGGCAGGTGATGACCATGCTGCGGCAGCTGGCCGACGCCGGCCGGGTGGTGCTCGTCGTCACCCACTCGCTGACCTACCTCGACGTCTGCGATCAGGTTTTGCTGCTCGCCCCCGGCGGCAAGACGGCGTTCTGCGGGCCGCCCGGCCAGATCGGTCCCGCCATGGGCACCACCAACTGGGCCGACATCTTCAGCACCGTCGCCAACGACCCCGACGGCTCCCGGGAGCGCTACCTGGCGCGGACGGGCCCGCCCCCGGCGCCGCCGCCGGCGGAGAAACCCGCCGAACTCGGCGACCCCTCACACACCAGCCTGTTCCGGCAGTTCTCCACCATCGCCCGGCGCCAGATGCGGCTAATCGTCTCGGATCGCGGCTATTTCGTGTTCCTGGCGCTGCTGCCGTTCATCATGGGTTCGCTGTCGATGTCGGTGCCCGGCGATGTCGGCTTCGGCATCCCGAACCCGATGGGCGCCGCGCCCAACGAGCCGGGTCAGATCCTGGTGCTGCTGAACGTCGGCGCGGTGTTCATGGGTACCGCGCTGACCATCCGCGACCTCATCGGGGAACGCGCGATCTTCCTGCGCGAGCAGGCGGTTGGCCTGTCGACGTCGGCGTACCTGCTGGCCAAGGTGTGCGTGTACACGGTCTTCGCGATCGTTCAGTCGGCGATCGTGACCATCATCGCGGTGCTCGGCAAGGGCGCGCCGACCCAGGGCGCGGTGGCGTTGGGCAAGCCCGGCCTCGAGTTGTTCGTCGACGTCGCGCTGACGTGCGTGGCCTCCGCCATGCTGGGGCTCGCGCTGTCGGCCGTCGCCAAGTCCAACGAGCAGATCATGCCCCTGCTGGTGGTGGCCGTCATGTCACAGCTGGTGTTCTCCGGCGGGATGATCCCGGTGACCGGCCGGGTGGGGCTGGATCAGATGGCCTGGGCCACGCCCGCCCGGTGGGGATTCGCGGCGTCGGCGTCCACCGCCGACCTGACCAAGCTGGTGCCCGGGCCGCTGACCCCGAAGGACTCGCACTGGCAGCACACGCCGGCCAGGTGGTGGTTCGACGTCGGCATGCTGGCGCTCATCAGCGCCGTCTATCTGGGTTTCGTGCGCTGGAAGATCCGCCTCAAGGGCGGCTGATCGCTCGCGCGTCAGGCGCCCTTGCGGACCACTTGGTCGGCCGCGGCGCGCATCCGATCGGACAGTTGCAGAAGATTGTGCTCGCCTACGCCCAGGGGAAGGGTGTACGCCAGTTGTCTCAATTCGACGGCGTAGTTGCGCAAGTCCTCGCGGAGGCGCGTCTCAACAGTGGGCATGATTTCTCCCTCGGGCTGGGGCAGAGGGCCTGGTCCGCGTTGACCAACCGATCCGAAAATCTTCGCAGCCCGCGGCCGAATCCGCCAGAGCGTCGACGGGTTTTAACGGGAGTTTGACAGCGGTTTTACAGTGCGACCCCCGCCGTTCGCGACCGATGCGCGGCAGAATGCCACGCGCGAACTCGCGGCGGCGTTACGCTGGCGCTGCTCGGTGTAACGGCATCGACGCTCCGAGAAAGGCATAGGCGCCGGAATGGATTTCGAACTCGACGCCGGGCAGCGCGCCTGGCTGGCCGAGGTCCGCCAATTTCTGCACGAGAATGTCACCCCCGCATTGCGCGCCGAGCTGGCCGCGCACGACTTGGAGATTCTCGACGGCGAGGTGGCGCGGTTCCGCCGCGAGATCGGCGCCAAGGGCTGGTTCGGGCTGAACTGGCCGCGCGAGTACGGGGGGCTGGGTCTGGGCGCCATTCACCTGCACCTGTTGATGAGCGAATTCGAGTACTGGGGCGTGCCCGGACCCGACCTGACCGTCACGTCGGTGGCGCCGATGATCATGCGTCACGGCACCGAGCGGAACAAGAGCGAGTGGCTGCCCCCGATCGCCCGGGGCGAAATGATCTGCGCGGTCGGCTATTCCGAGCCCGAGGCCGGGACCGACCTGGCGAGCCTGCGGACCACCGCGACCCGCGACGGCGAGGAATGGGTGATCAACGGGACCAAGATCTGGAACAGCGGCGCGCAGCGGGCCACGCACGAATGGCTCTGCGTCCGTACCGATCCGACGACCGCACGCCACCGCGGCATCTCGGTCATCATCGTGCCGATCGACAGCCCCGGCGTCGAGATCCGCCCGCTCTACGCGTGGTCGGGCTACCGCACCAACGAGGTGGCATTCCGCGACGTGCGGGTGCCGGCCACCAACCTCGTCGGCGAGGTCAACCGCGGCTGGACCTACATCACCGGCGCGCTCGACCTCGAGCGCGGCGCGCTGACCAACGCCGGAGACCTGCGCCGCGCCGTCGAGGAATTGCACGAACTTTCGCGCAGTCCGCGCCGCGACGGGACGGTGCCCGCCGACGACCCGTCGCTTCGCCGCCGGCTGACGCAGGCCGAAGCCGACGTCGCGGTGGCCACGCTGATGGGCTACGAGGCGGCCTCGATCCTCGACAGCGGCGTCATTCCGACCGTCGAGGTAAGCGTCGAGAAGGTGTTCACCAGCGAGCTGCGCCAGCGCATCGCCGCCCTGGCGCTCGATCTCCTCGGCCCGGACGGCCTGTTGGCGCATCGCAGCGAACAGGCCCCGCTGGCCGGCAAATTCGAGCGGCTCTACCGGGCCGCCCCGCTGATGCGCTTCGGCGGGGGCACCAACGAGGTGCTTCGCGACATCATCGCCCAGCGCGGGCACGGGATGCCCTCCTATGGACGCTGACGGAAACCTCGCACACCACCGATGAAGACGATCCCGTCCGCCGAGCAGCGGGAGTTCGCCGCGGCGCTACGCGCCCTGCTGGCCGCCGAGAACCCGGTCAGCCTGGTGCGCGCCCTCGACGAGCCGGGCACGGACCGGCGCACGCCGTCGCTGTGGAAGGCGGTGGCCGACTCGGGGGTATTCGGGCTGGCCGTCGCCGAGGAGTACGGCGGCGCCGGTGGCTCACTCGACGACCTGGCCGTGTTCTTCACCGAAGCCGGCCGCGCGCTGTGCCCGACGACCGTGCACAGCACCGTGCACGCCGCCCTCGCCGTCGACCAGCTCGGCTCCCCGGAGGCCAAGGCCGCTTGGCTGCCCCCGCTCGCGTGCGGCAGCCTCCGCGCCACCACCGCCGTCTGGAACGCCCGCGACGCCGCGCTCGTCGCCCCTGCGCTGCGCGCCGATCCCGATCCGAATCGGTGGCGGCTCAACGGAACCGCGGATTACGTCGCCGACGCCGACGTCGCCGATCTCATCGTGGTCTCGGCCGCCTCGTCGCGGGACGGAGCCGAACGCCCGCTGGTCTTCCTCGTCGACGCGCACGGCGCCGGTGTGACCGTCGAGCCGCTCGACATGGTCGGCGGGCACCGGGCGTTCACCGTGCGCTTCGACGGCACGGTCGTGGCCGGTGACGCCGTGCTCGACGGCGTCACCGTGCCGGGATTGCGCCGGCTGGCCAACACCGCGGTGGCGCTGGGATCACTCGACCTGGTCGGGGTCGGCCAGGCCGTGCTGGACCGCACCGTCGACTACACCAAGCTGCGTCACCAGTTCGGCCGGCCCATCGCCTCGTTTCAGGCGGCCCAGCATCTGATCGCCGACATGCACATCGCCCTGGCGGCCGCGCGATTGGCGGCGCACGCGGCGGTGTTCTGGCTGGGGCGCGGCCGCACCGCGAGCAGGGAGACCGCCATCGCCCGCATGCACGCGGCAACCGCGGCCCGGCTGATCACGCTCGACGCCCATCAGCTGCACGGCGGGATGGGCTATGTCACCGAGACGGACCTGCATTTGTGGAGCGAGCGGGCCCGCCTCGGTGCGACGCTCGGCGGCGGCACCGACGTCGCGGCGTCGTGGCTTCAGGAGACCATGGGAGAAGGGAGCGCCGGTGAGTGAGGACAGCTTGATCGACGCCGAGTCGGCGTCGAGGGTGGGCACGGTCGCCGCCTCGGCGACCGGTGAGGTGAACCGGCGCGATTGGCAACGGTGGGCGGCCGCGGTCGGCGAGGACAACCCGTTGTATTTCGATCCGGAGTACGCCCGCGCCAACGGCTTTCGCGACATCATCTGCCCGCCGCTGTACCTGCAGTACGCGGTCCTCGGGGTGTCGCGGCTGGAGTCGCTGCGCCCCGACGGATCCTCCGGCGCGGTCTCCGGCAGCCTCGCGTTTCCCCGCGCCCCCAAGCGGATGGCCGGCGGGGAGAGCTTCACCTTTCACCTGCCGGCCTACCACCGCGACGAAATCGAAATGGTCCGCACCATCGAGTCGATCGTCGAAAAGCGAGGCCGCTCCGGCAGATTCGTCCTCGTCACCTGGCACACGGTGTACCGCAACCAGGATCGCGACCTGCTGGCCGAAGCGTCGACGTCGATGATCGCCCGCCCCTAGGAGCATCGTGGCCGACCAGCAAGTGTTCTATGAAGACATCGCCGTCGGCGATCACATCCCCACGCTGACGGTGACCGTCGACGAAACCCAGATGTTCTTCTTTTCGGCCGCCACATACAACGGTCACCGGATCCACTACGACAAGGAGTGGGCCCGCGACACCGAGGGATACGACAACGTGCTGGTGCACGGTCCGCTGCAGGCGGCGCTGCTGGCCCGCGCCCTCGGGGACTGGATCGGCGGGCGGGGCAGGCTGGTGACGTTCTCGGTGCAGAACCGGGCGATCGCCTATCCCGGTGAGGCGCTCAGTTTCGGTGGCGAGGTCACCGGCAAACGCCCGGGCGGCAATGATTTTGAGGGCTACGGCCTGGTGGATCTGGACATCGCCGGCCGGCGCGGCGACACGGTGCTGATGCCGGGCACCGCCGGCGTCGCGCTGCCGCTGCGGGGGAGCCGGGCATGAGCGGGCTGCGGGGAGAGGCCGCGATCGTCGGCATCGCCGAGCTGCCGGCCGAACGGCGCCCCACCGGCCCCGCGATGTTCACCCTCGACCAGTACGCGCTGCTGGCGAAGATGGTGATCGAGGACGCCGGTGTCGATCCGGGCTGTGTCAACGGCCTGCTGACCCACGGCATCGCCGAGTCGGCCATGTTCGCCCCGGCCACCCTGTGCGAATACCTGGGCCTGGCACTGGATTTCGGTGAGCGGGTCGACTTGGGCGGGGCCACCTCGGCCGGCATGGTGTGGCGGGCCGCGGCGGCCGTCGAACTCGGCGTCTGCGAGGCCGCCCTGGCCGTGGTACCCGGCTCCGCGGCCGTGCCCCGGTCCGAACGGCGGCCCGCGCCGGAGCCGAATTGGTATGGGGCGTCCTCGGGCAACTACGGCTCGCCGCAGGCCGAGTTCGAGATCCCCTACGGCAACGTGGGCCAAAACGCGCCCTACGCGCAGATCGCCCAGCGGTACGCGGCCGAATACGGTTACGACCCCGCCGCGGTCGCCAAGATCGCCGTCGACCAACGCACCAACGCGTGCGCCCACCCCGGTGCCGTCTTCCACGGCACCCCCATCACGGTGAAGGACGTGCTGGACAGCCCGATGATCGCCGACCCCATCCACATGCTGGAAACGGTGATGCGCGTGCACGGGGGAGCGGCGGTGTTGATCGCCAACGCCGACATCGCGCGCCGAGCCCGCCACCGCCCGGTCTGGATCAAGGGGTTCGGCGAACACATCGCCTTCAAGACCCCCACCTACGCCGAGGACCTGCTGTCCACACCCATCGCCCGCGCCGCCGAGCGGGCGTTCGCAATGGCCGGGCTGTCCCGGTCCGACGTCGACGTCGCCTCGATCTACGATTGCTACACCATCACGGTGCTGATGAGCCTGGAAGACGCCGGATTCTGCGCGAAAGGCAAAGGCATGTCGTGGATCAACGAACACGATTTGACCCATCGCGGGGAGTTCCCGCTCAACACCGCCGGCGGGCAACTGTCCTTCGGTCAGGCCGGAATGGCCGGCGGCATGCACCACGTGGTCGACGGAGCGCGGCAGGTCATGGGACGTGCCGGCGACGCGCAGGTGCCCGACTGTCACACCGCGTTCGTGACCGGCAACGGCGGCATCATGAGCGAGCAGGTCGCGCTGCTCCTGCGGGGGGATTAGCGATGGCCCGCCGCGACGATGCGCTCGTCCCCGAGCCCACACCGGTGTCCCGGCCGTTCTGGGACGGCCTGGCGCAGCACCGGATCCTGGTGCAGTACTCGCCGTCGCTTCGGCGGCACGTGTTCTACCCGCGCACGCTGGCCCCGGGGACCCTGGCCGACGATTTGGAATGGCGTGAGATCGACGGCGCCGCAACGCTGTACACCTTCACGATCGCCCGCCGGCCCACCGGCCCGCCGTGGGCCGACGCGCTGCCGCAGCTGCTCGCGGTGGTGCAGTGGGACGCCGGGCCGAAATTCAGCACCGAGCTGGTCGACGTCGATCCCGGCGACGTCCGGATCGGGATGCGGGTGGAGCCGGTGTTCTGCGATCTCGAAGACGGAGTCACGTTACTGAGGTATCGGCCCGCATGACCGAAATGAGCGACGTCATCGTCATCGGTGCCGGGTTCGCCGGGCTGTACGCCGTGCACCGAGCCGCCTCGGCGGGGCTGTCGGTGACGGCGCTCGAGGCGGCGCCCGACGTGGGCGGCACCTGGTACTGGAACCGCTATCCGGGCGCACGTTGTGACGTCGAAAGTGTGGACTACTCCTACTCTTTCGACGAGGAGCTGCAGCGCGAATGGCAGTGGAGCGAACGCTTCGCCGCCCAACCGGAGATCCTGGCCTACCTTCGGCACGTCGCCGACCGCTTCGACCTGCGCCGCCACTACCGGTTCGGCGTCGACGTCGTCGGCGCGGCCTTCGAGGGTGGGCATTGGCAGGTCGACACCGCGACCGGACAAAGCCATGCGGCGCAGTTCCTCCTGTGCGCCACCGGGTGCCTGTCGGCACTCAACCGGCCCGATATCCCGGGCGTGCAAGACTTTTCGGGAGAGGTGTATTTCACCGCCGCCTGGCCGCGCGAGGATCCCGATCTGCGCGGCAAGCGGGTGGGGCTCATCGGCACGGGATCATCGGGGATCCAGGTTGCGCCGATCATCGCTTCGCAGGCCGAAAACCTGGTCGTATTCCAGCGATCCGCGAACTACACCATCCCGATGCCCAACCGGCCGTGGTCGGCCGACGAACAGCGGCAGATCCAGGAGCAATACCCCGAGCGGCGCCGCGCCTCGGCCTACGCGTCGGCGGGCACGCCGCACGGCAGCTACCACAAGAACGCCGTCGACACCGACCCCGAGGAGCGGGCAGCGGCGTTGTGGGAGCGTTGGCGCGAGGGCGGGGTTCTTTTCGCGAAGACCTTCCCCGACCAGACCCGCAACGCGTCGGCCAACGAGGTCGCCAGGAAGTTCGCTGAGGAGCGGATCCGGGAAATCGTCGCCGATCCCGCGGTCGCAGCCGACCTGATCCCGGTGGACCACCCGATCGGAACCAAACGGATCTGCACCGACGACGGCTACTACGCCACCTTCAACCGCGACAACGTGCGGCTGGTGAACCTGCGCCGCGAGCCCATCGAGGCGATCACCGCCGACGCCGTGCGGACCCCCGCGGCGACGTACCCCTGCGATGTGCTGGTGTTCGCGACCGGGTTCGACGCCATGACAGGCGCGTTGACGCGGATCAACCCGCGCGGGCCGCGGGGGGAGCGGCTGCGCGAAATCTGGTCCGATGGCCCCCTCACCTTCCTCGGCCTGATGGTGCCGGGCCTGCCGAACCTGTTCACGATCAGCGGGCCGGGCAGCCCGTCGGTGTTGGCGAACATGGTGCTGCACGCCGAGGTTCAGGTCGACTGGGTCATCGAGCTGGTGCGGGCCGCGCGGCGGCGCGGCGTCAGCGAGGTCGAACCGAGCCGTGACGCCGCCGTCGCCTGGACCGAGCAGGTGGCCGAAGCGGCCGAGCAGACGCTGTTCCCCCGGGCGGCATCGTCGTGGTACCTGGGCGCCAACATCGAGGGCAAGAAGCGAGTCTTCATGCCCTACATCGGCGGGTTTGGTACCTACCGTCGGCACTGCGATGACGTGGCGGCCCGCGACTATGCCGGGTTGGTGATGACGACCCGATGACAGCACGGAGGAAGTGAGACGGTGCCGGAGACGGTTCAGCAGCTGTTGCGGCAGCGCAGGCACGAGGACACCCCCGCGATCGCCCACGGCGAGAAGACGTGGACCTGGCGCGAGCACCTCGCCGAAGCCGAGGCCGAAGCGGCTGCCCTGATCTCGCGCGCCGACCCCACCCGGCCGCTGCATGTCGGTGCCGCACTGGGCAATTCACCGGCCATGCTGCGGGCGATGGCCGCGGCCGCGCTGGGCGGCTACGTGCTGTGCGGCCTCAACACGACCCGCCGCGGACCCGCGCTGCTCGCCGACATCCGGCGCTCGGACTGCCAGATCCTGCTGGTCGACCGCGATCACCTGCCCCTGCTGGAGGGCCTGGATCTCAACGGAATTCAGGTTTTCGACGTGGACGGGACGAGTTACGCCGAGGCGGTGACCGCGGCGCCACCGCTGACCCCGCACCGCGAGGTCGCCGCCGCCGACACGCTCATGATGATCTTCACCTCGGGGACGAGCGGTGACCCCAAGGTGGTCCGGTTCGCGCACGGGTTGGCCATCATGTGCGGCGCCAGCCTGATCTTCCAGTACGACGTCACCGCCGCCGACGTGTGTTACCTGGCGATGCCGCTGTTTCATTCGAACGGCGTCGCCGCGGGGTGGGCGGTGGCCATCGGCTGCGGCGCCACCATGGTCCCCGCCAAGTTTTCGCCGTCGCGGTTCCTCGAGGACGTGCGCCGCTTCCGCGTGACCTACCTGAACTACGTCGGCAAGCCCCTGGCGTTGATCCTGTCCACCCCGGAGCGTCCCGACGACGCCGAGAACACCCTGCGGGTGGCCTTCGGCAACGAGGCGACCGATCGCGATATCGCCGAATTCGCAAGGCGTTTCGGTTGCCGGGTGGTGGACAGCTTCGGATCCAGCGAGTTCGCGGTGATCGTGGTCCGAGAAGACGGCACCCCGCCCGGTTCCATCGGCAAGCCTTACCCCGGGGTGAGCATCTACAACTCGACGACACTGACCGAATGTGACGTCGCGACGTTCGACGCGCACGGGGCGCTGACCAACTTCGATGAGGCCGTCGGCGAACTCGTCAACACCCAGGGCGCGGGACCGTTCGCCGGCTACTACAACGATCCCGGCGCCACGGCCGAGCGCATGCGCCACGGCATGTACTGGTCGGGCGATCTGGCCTACCGGGACGCCGACGGCTGGATCTACCTGGCCGGGCGGACCTCCGATTGGATGCGGGTGGACGGCGAGAACTTGGCCGCCGCACCGATCGAGCGGATCCTGGCGCGGATGCCCGGCATCAGCCAGGTCGCCGTCTACGCCGCGCCCGACGACCAGGTCGGCGACCAGGTGATGGCCGCGATCGTGCCGCGCGCCGGGGCGGAACTGACGCCGGACGATTTCGGGAGATTCCTGGCGTCGCAACCCGATCTGTCACCCAAGGCGTGGCCGCGCTACGTGCGCATCAACGACCAGCTGCCCGCGACCGCGACCAACAAGATCCTCAAGCGCGCGCTCATCGCCGCGGGCCCCAGCGCCGAGGGCGGTGTGTTGTGGACGCGGCCCGCCCGCGGCACCACCTACGCTGCGGCCGACGAAAACGCCGACGGCCGTTCGGCATCCACCATCGCCGGCGCCTGAATCAGCGGCCCGAGACAGCGTCGGCCCCACCGGCCTCGCTGGGCACCGGCGCTTCCCCGAACCGCGCCAGCACCAACGTCGCCGCCACCGCGACGGCGAATCCCGCGATCACCAGCCCACCGAGCCCGTCGCGCGCCGTGTCACCCAACCACGCCACCCCCACGAACGCCGGGGCGAGGGTTTCGCCGACGACCATGCCCGCGACCGCCGTGGTCACGGATCCGCGATGCAGAGCCGAGGTGAGCAACAGAAATCCGGCGGCGCCACCCGCGGCCGCCGCGTACAGGGCGGGGTTGGCGTAGAACGACCGCGTGGTCGGATCGATCACGTCGATCAGGCGCACACCGACCTCGACGACGCCGAAGCCCGTCCCGGCACCCAGCCCCAACGCGAGCGCTCGCGCGCGGTCGGGCAGACGCCCGGCGGCGAAACCGGCGATCAGTACCGCGGCCACCACGCCCAGGAGCGCCCAGCCGAGCCCGGCCGGGGCGTGTCGAAAGTGCCCGGGCCCGGCGGCCACTGCGAGGGCGACGAGGCTGGCGCAGACCACGCCGACGGCGCACCACTCGACCGGCGACAGCCGGGCCGACAACACCCACGCGGCGACGACCCCGGTGACGGCGATCGAGGCGGCCAACGCCGCGGCGACGACGTAGATCGGAACCAGCCGCAGCGCGGCCACCTGAAGGAGAAACCCGACGACGTCGAGGCCGATCCCGACCAGGTAGCGCCACTGCCTGACGGCCCGCAGCAGCAGCACGGCGTCGACGCCCGAGCCGCTGCCCGCTTCCACCGATCGCGTCCCCGCCGCTTGCAACACGGTCGCGGTGCCGTAACAGAGCGAGCAGCCCAACGCGAGCAGAAAGCCGATCAACACACCCACCGACACTAGCCGCGCGGGGCGCCGACCCCGCCCAACACCGAATGGTGAACGGATAAGCGATGCCGATATGCGCATTTTGCATATGTGTAACCATGTGTCCCAAGCAGTTTCAGATTGGCGGTTTGAGTCGGTGTACAACTGTGTACTCCGTTGTTATGGCTGAACGCGGTGCCCGGCCCCACGTCCCACGCGGGCGTCGGCTGTTCCTGCGCGCGGTGCGGCGATTGTTCAGCCCGCTACAGCCCGACGACTACCTGGAGATGATCAATCCGCTGTGGACCACCAAGGAGCTGCGCGGAAAGGTCGAGCGTGTCGAGCCGCAGGGCTCGGAAGCGGCCAGCGTCCTGATCAGGCCGGGCTATGAATGGCCTGGTCACCAGCCCGGGCAGTACGTGCGGCTCGGCGTCGTCATCGACGGGGTCTACCACTGGCGCGCGTATTCGCTCACGTCGGATCCGGTGCCCGAAGACGGGCTGATCAGCGTGACGCCCAAGAAGGTGGACGGGGGTGTGGTGTCGCCGTATCTGGTGCAACGGATCCAGCCCGGGGACTTGGTCCGGCTCGGCGAGATCGAAGGCGTCTTCACCCTGCCCGAACCGCTGCCGCCCAAACTGCTGTTCATCAGCGCCGGGAGCGGCATCACCCCGGTGATCAGCATGCTGCGCAGCCTCGACCATCGCGACGCGTTCGGTGACGTCGTGGTCATCCACTCCGCGCGGACCCGCGAGCAGGTGATGTTCCTGTCCGTCCTCGAAGACCTCGACCGCCGGCACCCCGGCATGCGGCTGGATCTGCGCCTGACCTCCGAGCGGGGCAGGCTCAAGCCGGACGACCTGGATGACGCCTGCCCGGACTGGCGCGAACGCGAGACGTTCAGCTCGGGTCCCGGCGACATGCTCGACGCGCTGATCGAGCACTGGGAAGGCAACGCCGACCGCGAACGACTGCACTTCGAACGGTTCCAGCCCAAGATCGGTGGCGACGCCAACGCCGGAGAGGGCGGCACGGTGTGCTTTCTCGACAGTGAGAAGTCCGTCGAATGTGACGGCGGCACCTCGATCTTGGAGGCGGGGGAGAAGGCCGGCCTCAATCTGGCCCACGGCTGCCGAATCGGCATCTGCCACACCTGCGTCGGGACCCTGAAGTCGGGCAAGCTGCGTGACCTGCGCTCGGGTGACGTCATCGAGCCCACCGAACAGGACGTCCGAATCTGCATCAACACCGCCGAAGGCGACGTGAAACTCGCACTGTGATCGAAAGGAGCGGCCGGTGACCTCCGTCGCGGAAAAGACGATGAAAAGCCCCCTTGAGCGTCTGAGCGAACAAGAGCTCGAAAAACTCGCCAAGGAACTCGATGCGATCCATGACGAGGTGTTCGCCGATCTGGGCGAGCGGGATCGGCGCTACATCAAGACGGTCATTTCGGTACAGCGACAGATCGTGGTGGCCGGCCGCATCCTGCTGCTGGGATCGCGTTCGAAAACCGCGTGGATCCTGGGAACCGCCTGCCTGGGAATGGCCAAGATCCTCGAGAACATGGAGATCGGCCACAATGTGATGCACGGCCAATGGGATTGGATGAACGATCCCGATATCCATTCCTCCGTGTGGGATTGGGACACCGCCTCGACCGCCGAGGCGTGGAAGCATTCCCACAACTACATCCACCACACCTACACCAACATCCTCGGCAAAGACAAAGACCTCGGCTACGAACTCCTGCGCATCGATCCCGCGCAGAAGTGGGCCCCGCGGTACCTGTTCCAGCCGATCTCGAACCTGTTGCTGACGCTGCTGTTCGAGTGGGGTGTGGCGATCCACGACATGGACATCGAGGCCATCCGGCGCCGCGAGAAGCCCTGGTCGGAGGTGCGCAAGGACCTGCGCGGCATCAGCGGAAAGGCGCGCGCGCAGATCATCAAGGACTACCTCGGCTGGCCGTTGATCAGCGCCGGCGCCTTCGCGCTCGTTCAGCTGGCCGCACGCGGCAGGCTCGATCAGCCCCCGCGGTCGCGGGTGGGCAAAGCGCTGCGCAGGGCCGGTGGCGGTCGCCTGGGCTCGGCGGCGGATCTGCTGGACAAGCTCTTGCCGGGGGTGGAAAGCACCTATCTGCGGACCCTGGGCGCCGACGCGCTGGCCAACGTCATCCGCAATGTGTGGGCGCACGCCATCATCTTCTGCGGCCATTTTCCCGACCAGACCTACACTTTCACCCCCGAAGAGGTCGAGAACGAGACGCGCGGCGGGTGGTATGTACGCCAGCTGGTCGGCGCCGCCAACATCGAAGGCAGCCCGCTGTTCCATGTCATCAGCGGCAACCTCGGCTACCAGGTGGAACACCACCTCTATCCCGACATGCCAAGCAGCCGCTACTCGGAGATCGCGCCGAAGGTCAAAGACATCTGCGAACGCTACGAACTGCCGTACAACTCCGGCCGCTTCTCGAAGCAGTGGTTGATGGTGCACCGCACCATCTTTCGATTGGCCTTCCCCGGTGGGAAGCCGCGGCGCAAACCAGGACCGTACCGAAGCCCGACCGACCGGCCGGGGATGCAGCGGCCCAGCGAGGGCGCCCGCTTCCGCGAACGTGTCCCGGCCGAACACCCGGCCGCGGGCCCCGAACACGAGTCCGGCGGCGTCGCGGTGCAGCCGCCACCGCGCGGCAACGACTGACCGCACCCTCGGTTCGCGCCGCTCGGCGAGGATCAGCGAAATGAACCGCTATCGCCGGCCCCTCGTGAATGATGATCGATGGTGCATCTCATTCGGACCGCCAGCGGCCTACCCGCGCGGCTGTGGCGCAGCCCGCTGCGCGGACCTTGGCTGACAGCGGTATTCGGCTCGGTGCTCTTGGTGACGCTGCCGATCGTCATCCTCACCGGCCTGCTGTCCTACATCGCCTACGGGCCGCGACTCGGCCAGGCCATCCCGGGCGACGTCGGCTGGCTGAAGTTGCCGACCTTCGACTGGCCCACCGATCCGTCGTGGCTGTACCGGCTGACCCAGGGACTCCACGTCGGGCTCGGTTTGGTGTTGATCCCCGTGGTGCTCGCCAAGCTGTGGTCGGTGATACCGCGACTGTTCGTGGTGCCGCCCGCACGGTCGGTTGCCCAACTGCTGGAACGGGTTTCGCTGCTGATGTTGGTCGGGGGCATCCTGTTCGAGATCGTCACCGGCGTGCTGAACATCCAGTACGACTACATTTTCGGATTCAGCTTCTATACCGCCCACTATTTCGGCGCCTGGGTCTTCATCACCGGCTTCGTCGTGCACGTGGCGATCAAGAGCCGGCGCATGTGGTCCGGTTTGCGCTCGATGCCGCTGCGGGAGGTGCTGCGCACCGCACGCGCCGATACCAAGCCGCAGCCCTGGCAGCCCGACTCCCTGGTCGCCGCCGACCCCGGCCCCGCGACGATGAGCCGCCGCGGCGCGCTGGCGCTGGTGGGCGGGGGCGCGCTGTTCCTCGCGCTCATCACCGCCGGTCAAACCGTCGGCGGGTACGCCCGGCCCGCCGCGTTACTCCTGCCGCGCGGGCGCAGCCGAGGCAACGGGCCCAATGACTTCGAGGTCAACCGGACCGCGGCGGCCGCCGGCATCTCGCCTTTGGACACCGCCGACCGATGGCGGCTAACGATGACCGGTGGCCCCCGGCCGGTGACCGTCGACCGCGCCGCGCTGCTGGCGATGCCGCAACACACCGCCGTGTTACCGATCGCCTGCGTGGAGGGCTGGTCGACCACCCAAACGTGGAGCGGGGTGCAGCTGGCCGAACTCGCCCGCCTCGCCGGTGTGCCCGCGCCGGATTCGGCGCGCGTGTCGTCGCTGGAACGCTCCGGCGCCTTCGCCGGCGCCACCCTGCAGGGCAACCAGGTGCGGCACCCGGACGCGCTGCTGGCGCTGCGGGTCAACGGCACCGACCTGTCGCCGGACCACGGCTTTCCCGCGCGCATCATCGTGCCCGCGCTGCCCGGCGTGCACAACACCAAATGGGTGGCCGCCATTGACTTCCGCACGGCCGCCCATGCGTAACGCGTTCGCGAGGCTCTACGGGTCCCACCCGCTGCACCTGCTGACGATGATCGCCGGATTCGCGGTGCTGGGCTACGTGGTCGCCACGGTCAAACCGGCCACGCTGTGGAACCCCGACGTGTGGTGGCAGTCGATCGTCGTGTGGTTCGCCGGGGCCGTCGTCGCCCACGATCTGGTGTTGTTCCCGGTCTACGCGGGCCTCGACCGGCTGCTGTCCCGCCGAGCGCCGCGCCCCGGTCCCGACGTGCCCGTGCTCAACCATCTCCGGGTGCCCGCGCTGGGGGCGGGCCTCACGCTGCTGGTGTTCCTTCCCGGCATCATCAGGCAGGGCGGCGCCACGTACCGGGCGGCGACCGGCCAGACCCAGGACCCATTCCTGGGTCGGTGGCTGTTGTTGACCGCGGCGATGTTCGCGGTCAGCGCCGCAGCCTATGCCATCCGGACGGCAAGGGCGCGGCAGCGGACCCGGGCGCGGGAAATGGCGCCCCGGGCAACGAATCAACGCCCCGGCGACGGGCCTTAGAGGATTCTTGGTGACTCCTTGGAGTGTCCTTGCGGGTGCGCGCGCGTCCCGTGTATCTCCATTCGGCTAACTACACTCGCGCCCCGTGGGGAGCCGAAACGAAAGAACAGGAGCCACGTTCTGCGCGGGGGTGGCCGCGTTCGTCCTCGCGCTGGGCTCCTCGGCCGGCAGCGCGACAGGACCGACAACGTCAGCAGCTTTGTCCAGCCCCCTGCCCGTTTCGCAAAGCGATCCCGACGGCGTGCAACCCACCGGTGGAAACGGGTGCATCATCGGCCTCAATTGCGGGTGCCTGCATAACTGCCACAAGCCGCGGGCCCACCCTCCGAATGTTCCCGCCAAGACGCAGCGCTCCACTCCCGCCCCGAGGAATCCCTAGCCCGGCTGTTTCTCGGCGGGAGCGAGACCGGGCCCCGCGTCGCTTTCCTATCATTGACCGAATGAGCGTCGGCGGGCTGGATATCGAGTCGTCGCCGGCATTCTCCGAACAGGACCCGGCCCGGTTTCGCGAGGCCGGCTGGTGGTGCGATACGACGCTGTCGGACGCCGTGCGCCGCAACGCCGCGCAAACCCCAAACCGCCTCGCCTATGTCGACCACCCCGAAGCGTCGCTGACATGGCGTGAATTCGACGACGCCGCAACACGTTTGGCGCAGTCCCTGGCCGGTGCCGGCGTCACGCGCGGGGACCGGGTCGCGGTATGGCACCGTGACTCCGCGGCCATCCACGCCCTGTTCGTCGCCATCGAACGCTGCGGGGCGGTGGTCGTCGGCGTCGGCGCACGGGCCGGCACCCGCGAGGCCACAGCGATACTGCGCAGCGCCCAGCCGAAGGCCCTGATCAGCGATGAGCCCCACCGCGAGGCCGCCGCGGGCGTCGCCGATGAACTCGGGCTGCCGGCGCTGCTGCTGGACCGGACCCTTCGCCTGGACGTCGGCGCAAAACCCACCGCGCTCACGACCGACGCCCGCCTCGGCCCCGACGACGTTTTCCTGATCAATTCCACCTCCGGGACCACGGGGCTGCCCAAGTGTGTCGTGCACACCCAGAACCGTTGGCATTACTTCCACCAGAAGGCCGTCGCCAATGGGCTGCTGGCGCCGGACGACGTCTTTTTGCCGGTGATACCCACGCCGTTCGGGTTCGGGCTCTGGACCAGCCACACCACACCGATCTACCTCGGCGCCACCGCGGTGCTCCTGGACCGGTTCACCACCAAAGCCACCTGCGAGGCCATCGCCCGGCACAGGGTCACCGTATTATGCTGCGTCAGCACACAATTGACCATGCTGATGGCGGACCCGGCCAGCCGCGAACGCGACCTGAGCTCGCTGCGCGTCGTCTACACCGGCGGCGAGGCGTTGCCGTATCGCCCGGCGGCCGAATTCGAGGAACTCACCGGCGCCAAGATCCTGCAGTTCTTCGGCTCGAACGAAACGGGGATGCTCAGCGCGACCACTGTCGACGACTCCCGCGAACGGCGGCTGCGCACCGGGGGCCGCATCATCCCCGAAATGTCGGTCCGCCTCTTCGACGGCGACCGCGACGTGACCGACACGGGTCGGGGCCAGCCCGCGTGCCGGGGCCCGGCGACCAGCCTCGGTTACCTCGGCGGCACCGACCACGACAAGCTGTTCACCCCCGACGGGTGGATGCGCATGGGCGACATCTGTGAAATCGACGCGGACGGCTATCTGCGGGTCACCGGGCGCACCTCCGACTTCATCGTCCGTGGCGGCAAGAACATCAGCGCAAGCCAGGTCGAAGACGCCGTGACCACCCACCCCGCCATCGCGGTGGCCGCCGCGGTCGCCATGCCCGATCCGGTGTTCGGCGAAAAGGTCTGCCTCTACGCCGAACTCACCGGCTCCGCCACCATCGACCTTCCCCAGCTCGTCGAACACCTGCTGGCGCTGGGAGTTTCCAAGGAACTGCTGCCCGAGCGCCTCATCGTTCTCGACGAATTGCCCCGCTCGTCGGGCGGAAAGATAGCCAAAGGCCGACTTCGCGAGGATATTGGAGCCAGGATGGAGGCTGGTCATGAACGCACCTGATGCACGCCGTGGCGGGCTGGAAGTCTGGGCGCCGTCAGTGGTTCCGCCGATCGGCGTCGAGCTGTCCCACGAGCAGGCGCTCGCCATCGCGTTCCGCCACCTCGCCGGCATCGGCTTCGCCGAGAACATGGCCGGACACATCACCTGGCAGCTCGACGGCCAGACGAACATGTTCGTCAATCCCTGGGGCCTGTGGTGGCAGGAGGTCAGCGCCTCCGACATCTGCGTGGTGGACGCCGACGCGCGCGTGGTCCGCGGCCGCTGGGACGTCACCCCGGCCATCCACATCCACACCGAACTGCACCGCGTCCGCGACGACGCCCGCGTGGTCATCCACAACCACCCGTACTACGTATGCGTGCTCGCCGCGCTGGGCAGGCTGCCGGAGCTGGTGCACCAGACTGGGTCGCTGTTCCTCGACGACCTGTGCCTGGTCGAGACCTACGACGGCGAGATCGACAGCCCCACTCGCGCCGCGGATCTCGCGGCCCGCATCGGCGGGGCCAACCTGACCATCTTGGCCAACCACGGCGTCATCGCGACCGGCCGCAACCTGGCCGAGGCCGTCTACCGCGCGGCCTCGATCGAACGGGTGTGCAAGCTGGCCTACGACGTCATGCTCACCGGCAAGCAGCCGGTGGCCATGCGGTGGTCGGACATGGCCGGCATGCAACGCTCGCTGATCGAACGGGCCGCCGACGTGTACTGGGCCGGGGCCGCGCGGATGACGATCAAGGCCGACCCCGACGTCCTGACTTGAGCCACAAGGAGTTTGACGCGTGAAATCGATCGACGAGCTGGCCACCGACCTGAACTTCACCACGGCGAAGACCGGCACCGAACGTTCGGTCACCTTCCTGCCCGATCCGCCCCGGGCGCGACGCCGCTACACCGTCATCTCGGTCGACGACCACATCGTCGAACCCCCCGACACCTTCGCCGGCCGGCTGCCCCGAAAGTTCGCCGACCGTGCGCCCAAAGTCGTCGACACCGACGCCGGGGGCCAGACCTGGGTGTACGACGGCCGGGAACTGCCCAACGTCGGCTTCAACGCGGTGGTCGGGCGGCCGGTGGCGGAGTACGGCTTCGAACCCGTCCGATTCGACGAGATGCGCAGGGGCGCATGGGATATCCACGAGCGCGTCAAGGATATGGACCTCAACGGGATCTACGCCTCGCTCAACTTCCCCTCGTTTCTGCCCGGCTTCGCCGGACAGCGGCTGCAGCAGGTGACCACCGATCGCGACCTCGCGCTCGCCTGCGTTCGCGCCTGGAACGACTGGCATTTCGACGTCTGGGCGGGCTCGTACCCCGACCGCATCATCGGATGCCAATTGCCGTGGCTGCTCGACCCCGAGCTCGGCGCGAAGATGATCTACGAGAACGCCGACCGCGGCTTTCACGCCGTGACGTTCAGCGAGAATCCGGCGATGCTCGGCCTGCCGAGCATCCACACCGACCACTGGGATCCGATGATGGCCGCGTGCGCCGAGACCGGCACCGTGGTCAACCTGCACATCGGATCGTCCGGGTCGTCGCCGTCCACCACCGCGGACGCGCCGCCGGACGTGCAGGGCGTGCTGTTTTTCGCCTACGCCATCTCCGCGGCGGTCGACTGGTTGTACTCGGGGCTGCCCAGCAGGTTCCCCGACCTGAAGATCTGTCTGTCCGAAGGCGGAATCGGTTGGGTGGCAGGACTGCTCGACCGCCTCGACCACATGCTCAGCTATCACGCGATGTACGGCACCTGGCAAGCGCTCGGCGAGCGCCTGACCCCCGCGGAGGTGCTGGTCCGCAACTTCTGGTTCTGCGCGGTCGAGGACAAGTCGTCGTTCGTCCAGCGCGACCGGATCGGCGTCGACAACATCATGCTGGAAGCCGACTACCCGCATTGCGACTCGACGTGGCCGCACACCCAGCAGGCCATCCACGAACAGATCGGCGACCTGCCGTCCGACGTCATCCGGAAGTTCAGCTGGGAGAACGCATCCCGCCTGTATCGGCACCCGGTGCCCGCCGCCGTGCAGCGCGACCCCGAGGCGTTCTGAGCCCGGCAACCCAGACCCCTTGATCACCGGCGGGGGGTTCCGCCAGCGTCCCGCTTCGTATAAGTTACGTTTAGTACGTACTGAACGAACGGGATGGAGCGTATGTCGCCGGACGAGGCCGAGTTCGTCGACCGCCTCGGGCTGTTCTTCGAGTTGCTGGGCGCCACCCGCACCATGGGCCGGGTCTACGGGTGGCTGCTGATCTGCGATCCGCCGCAGCAGTCGCTGACCGCGCTGGCCGCCGCGTTGTGCGTGAGCAAGGCGTCGATCAGCACCGTCGCCCGGCAACTGCTCGAAGGTGGCATGGTCGAGCGGTTGCCGAGCCCGAACCGCCAGCACCTCTACCGGGTCACGCCGGGGGGGTTCACCAGCGTGCTGGAAACCCAGCTGTCCCTGATGCGGCTGGGGATCGAACCCGCCGAATTCGCGCTGTCGGTGCTGGACGAGGACCGCACCGAACAACGGCAACGCGTGGAGGACTTCCGCGATTTCTGCGAGTTCTGCACGCGGGCCTACCGCGACCAGCTCATGGAAATGTGGACCGAATACCGCGCGAAGAGGAAGCAGCGATG
Source organism: Mycobacterium sp. 3-98 (assembly GCF_035918355.1). Classification (NCBI taxonomy): domain Bacteria; kingdom Bacillati; phylum Actinomycetota; class Actinomycetes; order Mycobacteriales; family Mycobacteriaceae; genus Mycobacterium; species Mycobacterium sp. 3-98. The sequence goes on from NZ_CP142360.1 coordinate 2,947,859, forward strand.
ACCGCAACGGACAAAGTCGATTTCAGCTCGGTCGCCTGGGGATCGGTGGAATGGACGAATCTCGTCACACTGTATCTGCGCGCATGCGAAAGCCGTTCGAAGCGGCCGATTCTGGGCGACACGGTCGCCGCGGACGCGGTGGACCGGATCAGCTACGACTTCAAGCGCATGCGCCGGAGCACCATGCCCGCCTCGAACCAATACCTGGTCGCGCTGCGCGCCAAGAAGTTCGACGACTGGTGCGCCGATTTCCTCTCCCGCCATCCCGACGTCGTTGTCCTGCACCTGGGTTGCGGCCTTGACGGCAGGGCCTTCCGGCTCGACCTACCGCCGTCGGTTTCCTGGTTCGACGTTGACCAGCCCAGCGTCATCGGGCTGCGGCGGCAGCTCTACGACGACACCGAGCGCTACCGGATGATCGGCTCGTCGGTGACCGAGCTGCGGTGGCTGGACGACGTCCCCGCCGGGCGGCCCGCCCTGGTCGTCGCCGAGGGTCTGCTGATGTATCTGCACGAAGAGGAAGTCCGGCGGCTGCTGCAGCGCCTGATCGACCGATTCCCCGGCGGTGAAATGCATTTCGATACGCTGTCGGCCCTGGCCCCGTTGCTGTCCAAGGTCTTCACCAGGGGCATCATCACCTGGGGCATCCGCGACGCGCGCCGTGTTGCGGCCTGGCATCCCCGGCTGCGGTTCCTCGAGCAGACGCCCGCGCTGGCCGGCTACGAGCACATCCCGTCGGCCGCGGTGCGGATGATCTACGCGCTGACGTGGGTGATCGGCGGGCGCGGCTACGACGTGCTCAATCGTTTCGAGTACTGAACCTCACAGGTCGGATGCCAGCCGGCGCAGAATGTCGGTCGCGGGCTCGGCGGTGGCTTGCCGGAAACCGGTGCCCGCCCACAGGTGTACGTAGTCCGGCTTTCCCGCCGCGGCGGCCGCCTTGCGCAGCGGGCTGGTCAGGTGGTGGATGGCGGGATAACCCGGGGGCGCCTCGGCTTCGTGGGCGTCGATGAACGCGTTGCGCAGGCCCCTGGCCGGCCGGCCGGTGAAGGCCCGGGTCAGCACGGTCTCGGTGTACGCGGGATCGGCCAGCGCCGCCTGATGAGTGGTCGACGCGCCGCTTTCGGTGGCGCGCAACAGCACCGTACCGACGGCGGCCGCGGCCGCTCCCGCCCGGATCGCCTCGGCCACCGCGGCCGGCGTGGCGAGCCCGCCGGTGGCCAGCACCGGCAGGGGGACCGTCGCCACGACCTGGCTGACGAGGTCGACGATCGGGACCGGGGTCAGCGGCCGCGACGGCGACAGGGTGCCGGAATGGCCGCCGGCGTCCGCCGCCTGCACCACGAGCATGTCGACGCCGGCGTCGCGTGCCTGCTCCGCCTCCTCGGCCGTGGTGACCGTCTGGACCACCACGCTCTTGGCCCGTTGCAGCGCCGCGATCACGTCGCGCGGCGGAATGCCGAACGTGAACGACACCATCGGAACCGGATCGTCGAGCAGCAATTCGATCTTCGCGTCGAAGCTGTCGTTGTCCTCGACGGGCTCGGACGGCAGCGTCAGGCCGAACTGGTCGGCCTCGGCCTGGATGATCGCCGCGTACTCCCGGTAACGCCGCGGATCGACCGGCACCGGGTTCGGCGCGAACACGTTGACGCCGAATGGGATCCCTTCGGCGCGAAGGGCTTTGATCTCGGCTTCGACGGCCTCCACGGTCTTGTAGCCGGCGGCCAGCATGCCCAGGGCCCCCGCACGGGTGGCGGCCGACACCATGGCCGGGGTGGTCGGTCCGCCCGACATGGGGGCCGCAACCAGCGGTATGGACATCCCGAACTGCGCCAACATCTCCATGCCTCGACAATATCGGCCGCAATCGGCGGTGCGGCGGCATTACACCGTGAGCACCGACCTGGCAGGATGCTTGAGCGTGAAGCGCCCCAACTTCCTCGTAATCGTCGCGGACGACCTCGGGTTTTCCGACATCGGCGCCTTCGGCGGCGAGATCGAAACACCCAACCTCGATCGGCTGGCCTACTCCGGGATCCGGCTCACCGATTTCCATTCGGCGCCGGCGTGCTCGCCAACCCGGGCGATGCTGTTGACCGGGACCGACCATCACATCGCCGGCATCGGCACGATGCTCGAAGTCGCGTCCCCGGGATTTCGCGGCGCCCCCGGCTACGAGGGCTACCTGAACGACCGGGTCGTCGCGCTGCCCGAACTCCTGCGCGACGCCGGATATCTGACGCTGATGTCGGGCAAATGGCATCTGGGCGCCACGATCGACAGGTCGCCGTGGGCACGCGGCTTCGAGCGCTCGTTCGCGCTGCTGCCCGCCGGTGCCAGCCACTACGGGGGAGCGGGCGCGCGCGGGTTTTCGCCGGTGCCAACGCTTTACACCGAGGACGACAAGTTCGTCACCGTCGGCGACGACTTCTACTCGTCGGACTCCTACACCGGCACCCTGCTGCGGTACCTGGACGAGCGCGCGGCCGACGACGACCGTCCGTTCTTCGCCTACCTGCCGTTCCAAGCGCCGCACTGGCCGCTGCAGGCGCCCGACGAATCCGTCGCGAAATACCGCGGCCGCTACGACGACGGACCGGACGCGCTGCGCGAGGAGCGACTGGCCGCCCTCAAGCGGCTCGGTCTCTGCCCGCCCGACGTCACCGCGCACCCGGTGGTGGCCGACGGCGCGCCCGAGTGGGCCGACATGACCGACGAGCAGCGTGCGCGCTCGGCCCGCAGCATGGAGGTCTACGCCGGGATGGTGGACCGGATGGATTACAACGTCGGCAGGGTGATCGACTACCTGACGGCCAGCGGCGAACTCGACGACACCGTGGTGATCTTCCTGTCCGACAACGGCGCCGAGGGCGCGATCGTGGAGGCGATGCCGCTGCGCGGCGCCGAGATCGCCGCGCAGATCGAAAAGCATTGCGACAACAGCCTCGACAACCTCGGCCGGCCCACGTCCTTCATCTGGTACGGGCCGCGCTGGGCGCAGGCGGCCACCGCGCCGTCGCGACTGCACAAGGCGTTCACCACCCAGGGCGGCATCCGGGTGACGGGTTTTGTCACCTGGCCGGGATTCGCGCGGCAACAACAGATCGGCACCGCGTTCAGCACCGTGATGGACGTCGCGCCAACCCTGCTGGAGCTGGCCGGCGTCGCGCACCCGGGCACGTCCTACCGCGGCCGCGAGGTGGCCCCCATGCGCGGCCGCTCGCTGGTGGAGTATCTGACCGGCGCCGCGGAGACCGTGCACGACGCGGACACCGGAACCGGCTGGGAATTGTTCGGCCGCCGAGCCATCCGGCAGGGGGACTGGAAGGCACTGCACCTGCCGGCGCCGTACGGCCCGGGTGACTGGCAGCTCTATGATTTGGCTTCCGATCCCGGCGAGATTCACGACCTGGCCGCGTCGCATCCCGACAAGCTGGCCGAGCTGGTGGCGCTGTGGGACCGCTACGTCGAAGAAACCGGCGTGATCCTCGAACCCGTCTCCGTGTTCGACACCGAACTCTAGCGAGCGGTCGCCACCTATGCTGGGGCGTTGATGGTCGAAACAACCACCTGCGCGGTCGTCGGCGGTGGCCCGGCGGGAATGGTCCTCGGGCTGTTGCTGGCCCGGGCCGGTGTCGAGGTCACCCTGCTGGAAAAGCACGGTGACTTCCTGCGCGATTTTCGCGGCGACACCGTGCATCCCACGACGCTGCGGCTGCTCGACGAGCTGGGCCTGGGGGAGCGGTTCGCGCGATTGCCGTTCAGCAAACTCCGCCGGGGCACCTTCGAATCCAACGGGCACTCGGTCACCTACCTCGACCTCGAACGGCTCCGCCAACCCCATCGCTACATCGCCATGGTCCCGCAATGGGACCTGCTCAACCTGCTCGCCGAGGCGGCCCGGGCCGAACCGAGTTTCACCCTGCGGATGCGCAGCGAGGTCACCGGCCTGCTGCGCGACGGCGGCCGGGTCGTGGGCGTGCGCTACGACGGACCCGACGGGCCGGGCGAACTCAGGGCCGAGTTGACGGTGGCCTGCGACGGCCGCTGGTCGATCGTGCGGCAGGAGGCCGGACTCACCGCCCACGAATACCCGGTGAACTTCGACGTGTGGTGGTTCAAGCTGCCACGCGACGGCGCCGCGGACCACTCGTTCCTGCCGCGCATCGGGTCGGGCAAGGCGCTGGCCGTCATCCCGCGCGAGGGTTACAACCAGATCGCCTACCTGGGGCCCAAGGGCGGCGACGCCCAGTTGCGCGCGCGGGGGGTCGAGGCCTTCCGCCGCGACGTGGGTGCGCTGCTGCCCGACATGCCCGAGTCGGTGGCGGCGCTCGAATCCATGGACGAGGTCAAGCACCTCGACGTGCGCGTGAATCGGCTGCGCCGCTGGCACACCGACGGGTTGCTGTGCATCGGCGACGCCGCGCACGCGATGTCCCCGCTCGGCGGCGTCGGCATCAACCTGGCGATCCAGGACGCCGTCGCGGCCGCCACCCTGCTGGCCGAACCGCTGCGCCGGCATCGGGTCACGGGCCGCGACCTGGCCGCTGTGCGCCGCCGCCGCGCCGTTGCCACCGTTTTGACCCAGGCGGGCCAGCGCGTGCTGCAGGCCGCGCTTGTGCGGGCGGTGTTTCGCGGCGCGGATCCCGCCCCGCCGCGATGGGTTCTCGGCGTCGTCCGGCGACTGCCGTGGCTCTCGGTGGTGCCGGCCTACTTCGTCGGAGTGGGGATCCGGCCCGAGCATGCGCCGGGCTTCGCCCGCCGGCCGCCCGGTGCGGCACCATGACGCCGCCAAAGCGCGAAAACCCGTTGCGCATCGGCATTTTGGGGGCGGCGCGCATTGCGCCGATGGCGTTGATCAACCCCGCCAAGGAGAATACGGACGTCGTCGTCGCCGCCGTGGCCGCCCGCGACGTGACCCGCGCGCGGGCCTTCGCCGCGCAACACGGCATCGCGACCGTGCACGGCGATTATGACGCGCTGATTGCCGACCCGGGCATCGACGCGATCTACAACCCGCTGCCCAATGGTCTGCACGGTCGGTGGACCAGGGCGGCGCTGGCCGCGGACAAGCACGTGCTGTGCGAAAAGCCGTTCACCGCCAACGCGATCGAGGCCCGCGAGATCGCCGAACTGGCGGACGGATCGGATCGCGTGGTGATGGAGGCCTTTCATTATCGCTACCACCCGCTGACCCTGCGGGCCGAGGACATCATCGCCTCCGGGGAGTTGGGCACGCTCGAACGCGTGGAGGCGGCGCTGTGCTTCCCGCTGCCGAAGTTCTCCGACATCCGCTACGACTACTCGCTCGCCGGCGGTGCGACCATGGATGCCGGCTGCTACGCGGTTCATATGGCGCGCACGTTCGGCGGCCGGTCCCCGGAAGTCGTGTCCGCTCGCGCCACGTTGCGTGACGCGCGCGTCGACCGGGCCATGACGGCCGAGCTGCGGTTTCCGGCCGGCCACACCGGCCGGGTGCGCTGCTCGATGTGGTCGCCGCGCTTACTGCAGATCAGCGCCCGGGTGATCGGTGAACGCGGCGAGTTGCGCATCGTGAATCCCGTGATGCCGCAGGCATTTCACCGCCTCTCGGTCCGGTCGGCGAAGGGCAGACGCACCGAACACTTCGGCCGCCGCGCCTCCTACGCCTATCAGCTGGATGCCTTCGCCGCGGCGGTGCTGCGCGGCGCGCCGATCAAGACGACCCCGCACGACGCGATCGACAACATGACCGTGATCGACGCGATCTATTCGGCCGCCGGTCTTCCGCTGCGCTATCCGGTCTGAACGCCGGCCAGCAGCCGGCGTGCCGCCTCGACGCAGGGGCGCAGCCGTTCGATCGGGCTCACCCCGGCCAGCGCCAAAGATCGTTGCGGGACCTCGATCTCGATGACGATGTCGGCGGGCAGCGCGGCCAGGATGTCGCGCAGGGGCAGGTCGCCCTCGCCGGGCACCAGGCGCTCGAACATGGCCTCCTCCAGGTAGTTGTCCATGCGCGGCCGCAGCGTCGTGTCGTTGAGTTGGGCATAGCCGATGCGCCCGGGGTCGACGGCCGCCAGCTCGCTCGCCCCGGAACCCGAGCGCATCAGGTGCATGGTGTCGACCAGCAGCCGGAATTCGCTTCGCCCAACGTATTCCGCGGCGGCCAGGCCGGCGGGGAGGTCACCGATGGTCAGTCCGGGCACCGGTTCCACGACGGCACCGATGCCGCGCTGGGCGGCAAGTTCGGTCAGCGCCGCGAACTGGTCGAGGGTGCGCGGAAGGTCGGGGTCGAGGCTCACCACGTTGATCCGCGGGACGCCGAGTTCGGCCATCACGTCGAGGTCGGGCCGCAGCGCGTCCACGTCGGCGCCGGGGCGCACGAGGAATCCGTCGCCGAGCGAGATGGTTACGCCGCGATCGTCCATCGCGGCGAGCAGATCCTTCCTGAGCGCGGCGTCGTCCTTGAGGGAGAAGGCAGGGTAGCCGAGTGGCACCAGCGGCATGCCCTGGATGGCGGCCGAGATGCGGGGGCAGCCTAGTTCCGCGGCCAGCTCCACGAACTCGATTGGGGGAAGGCCGAACACGCTGAGCATGCCGAGCGCGAGGCGATCGGGACGCCCCGGCGCGGTCACGCGGGACGACCCGCCAGCTGGGCCAATTGCGCTGCGCCCTCGGCCGTTTGGGTGGTCAGCACGATCCGTCCGGAGGTGACCTGTTCCTCGATGATCGGTGCTTCCAGCACCAGATTGTCCCGGATGAAGGCCACGTGGTCTTTGACGTGCTCGGCGGTGAACGACGCCCACGCCGCCGCCGACGGCGGGTCGAGCACCAGGGTCACCTGGTAAAAATCCGCCGTGAGGGCCTGGGGCGGGTCCACGTGTATCAGCCCGAGCTGCATGGTTTCCGGGCCCAGGGTGTACACGTTGGCCCGGGCGAGGTCGCACGTGTTGAGGGGGTCGGTCGGGGCCACCGGGACGTTCGGACCCATGTCGGGGCACTTGGTGGCGGGCGTCGTCGGGTGTGACTTCGTCACCGGCCGAACGGGCAGCGGCGCCACCTTCACAATCGGCGCCGGCGCGGGCGGCGCGGCAGACGGGGCGGACGTGCTGGTGGTCGGCGGGCTGGGTGGCGCGGGCTTGTGCGCCTGGTGGCAGCCACCGGCCAGCGCGGCAACCAGACCGATGGACCCAAGCCGGGCAACGGCATTGATCACGCGAACTCGACGGGGGCTCATCGAAACACACTCTACTCAGGTAGCCGACGAATCCCCGGAACTCTTGCACCGCAGTTTGTTTGGCGGCGTGCGGCGCGGCGCCGTCGCGGCGGGAAATATGGCTTCCTTTACCGACACTACGAATATAGAATAGTGTCTTGATCCTGAATAACAATGGATAGACGACGAAAGCCTAATCCCGCCGAGCGCCGCCGCGATCTATGCGATGCGGCGATTCGATTGTTGGCCGATGACGGGGCCAAAGGGCTGAGCCATTTGAAGGTGGACCGCAAAGCGGGTGTGCCGGACGGCACGACGTCGTTCTATTTCCGCACCCGCTCGGCGCTGCTGCGGGCCGTCGCGGAACGTTCGGCCGAGCTTGACCTCGCCGAACTGCAGGCGATCGCGGACAGCTCCGACGCCGGCGGTGAGGCTCCCACACCCTCGCGGTTGTCGCAGGTCGTCATCCAGGCCGGCAGCGACCCGCAGCTGTACCGGACCAGGGCCCGATACGAGCTGACCATGCAGGCCACCCGCGATCCCGCGCTCGCCGCGATCCTGCAGCAGGCCACCGACGAGTTCACCAAGCTGCACCGGGAAATCCTCGTACAGCTCATGCCGCACGGCGCGGAACTGGACCCGGCCGTCGTCGAGGATCTGAGCAACGTCACGCTGACGTTCATCAACGGCCTGCTGCAGCGGTTCGCCCACGGCGACCGGATCGTCGACAGTGCCGAGCAGCTCGACGGGGTGCTGTCGGCGATCGCGGCCGGAATATTGCGCAGTTCGGACAAGGGTCGGCTCACCCAGGCGGGCGGTCTGCGGGTGCTGCGCAGCGGGGCGCCCGGACCCCGATGACAGCCCCGACCGAATCCGGCGCGCGGACTTCCGACCCTTGCCAGAGCACCCGCAGTATGGTTCTCTACGACAATAGAGTGAGTCGACGTTCATGCGCCGTTTTCAGCCGAACTTGTGCACATGTCGCAGCGACGCAATTAAGCGGAGTGTGTAAATTGCCCCGGACCGAATCCAACGCTGCAACGCTGGCAGCGCGAGCCCTGGTGCGGGTAATGCGGGTATCCAAAACTGCAGCGGTAGGAGGGGTTTCGTGACGGCGAGCACCGACAGCCATGTTCGTTTCGATCCATACGACGTCGGGCTGATCGCGGACCCGTATCCGATGTTCGCGCGATTGCGCGACGAGGCGCCGCTGTATTACAACGCCGAGTTCGACTTCTACGCGGTGAGCCGCTACGCCGACGTCAGCAAGGCGCTCGTCGATCACGAGACGTACAGCTCCGCGCGCGGCGCGATCCTGGAGCTGATCAAGGCCAACCTCGAAATCCCGCCGGGCATGTTAATCTTCGAGGACCCGCCGATTCACGACGTGCACCGCAAACTGCTGTCGCGAATGTTCACCCCGCGCAGGATCGCCGCGCTCGAGCCGATGATCCGCGACTTCTGCGCCGCGCTCCTGGACCCGCTGGTGGGCTCGGGACACTTCGACTTCGTCACCGACCTGGGCGCGCAGATGCCGATGAAGGTCATCAGCATGTTGCTCGGCATTCCGGAAGACGACCAGGAGTACATCCGCGACCGGGGCAACGCGCAGCTGCGCACGGAGGCCGGCAAGCCGATGGACGCGGCCCAGCGCGGCCTGTCGGTCGGCGAGCAGTTCGAGGCCTACATCGACTGGCGCGCGGAGCATCCGTCCGACGACATCATGACCGAACTCCTCAACGTCGAGTTCGTCGATGAAAAGGGTGTGAACCGGCACCTCAGTCGCGAAGAGATCCTCGTGTACCTCAACGTCGTCGCCGGGGCGGGTAACGAAACGACCACACGGCTGATCGGTTGGTCCGGAAAGGTTCTCGCCGAGCACCCCGACCAGCGCCGCGACCTCGTCGAGAACCCCGCGCTCATCCCGCAGGCGATCGAAGAGCTGTTGCGCTACGAGCCGCCGGCCCCGCACGTGTCCCGATACGTGACCCGCGACGTCACGGTGCACGACCAAACGGTGCCCGAAGGCAGCGTGATGATGATGCTCATCGGATCGGCGTGCCGCGACGAGGCCCAATTCGGGCCCGACGCGGGCGAATTCAACATCCATCGCGCCGTCCGCCCGCACCTCACCTTCAGCATGGGCACGCACTTCTGCCTGGGTTCGGCGCTGGCACGCCTGGAGGGCCGCGTGGCGCTGGAGGAGATCCTCAAGCGATTCCCCGAGTGGGAGGTCGATTTGAGCAAAGCCACGCTCAGCCCGACCTCCACGGTGCGGGGCTGGGAATGCATGCCGGCGCTGGTGTCACGATGACGGGCCGGGTAGAAGGGAAGGTAGCGTTCATCAGCGGTGCGGCCCGCGGCCAGGGCCGCAGCCATGCCGTGCGCCTGGCGCAAGAGGGCGCCGACATCATCGCGATCGACGTCTGCGGGCCGATCGAGAACCTGGCGTATCCCCACTCGACGCCGGAAGACCTCGACGAAACCGCCGACCTGGTCAAGGCTCTCGACCGGCGCATCGTGACCGCGCAGGTCGACGTCCGCGACTACGACGCGCTGAAGGCGGCCGTGGACAGCGGGGTGGAACAACTCGGCCGCCTCGACATCATCGTCGCCAACGCGGGCATCGGCACGTTCGGCAACAAGCTGCACAAGATCCGCGAGAACATCTGGCGCGACATGATCGACGTGAACCTCTCCGGCGTCTGGCACACCGTCAAAGTCGGTGTGCCACATATCATCGCCGGCGGGCGCGGCGGTTCGGTCGTGCTGACCGGTTCCGTCGGATCGCACAAGGCCATGGCCCACACCGGCCACTACATCGCCGCAAAGCATGGCGTGCTGGGCCTGATGCGGGCCTTCGCGGTCGAGTTGGGGGAGCACAGTATTCGGGTCAACTCGGTACACCCGAGCCAGGTAAACACCCCGATGACGATCAATGAGGTGACGTTCCGGTTGTTTCGGCCCGACCTGGAGAATCCCGGGCCGGACGATTTCGCGCCGTTCTCGCAAATGATGCACACGTTGCCAGTACCGTGGGTCGAAGCGGTCGACATCAGCAACGCCGTCCTGTTCCTCGCCTCGGACGAATCTCGTTACATCACAGGCGTTTCGCTACCTGTCGACGCGGGCGCTCTGCTCAAGTAAGCGTTAACAACATTCAACTGAAGGAAGAAGACTATGCCCGAATACGACTATGAAGAAATGAAGAAGGAAGCCGAGCAGTACATCAAGTTCGAAAAGGACAAGAAGAACCGCATCGCCTACATCACCTTCGACCGCCCCGACGCGCAGAACTCCACCACGCTGGGAATGCGGCAGAACTACGCCGATCTGATTCACAAGTGCAACGTGGACGACGACGTCAAGGTGGTCGTGATCCGCGGCGAGGGTGAGGATTTCGGCAGCGGCGGCGACCTGCCCGAACAGCGCGGGATGCTGGAGAACCCGGGCATGCCGCTGCTGCACGAGCTCGCGATCAACGACGACGACGTCAAGTACCCGCCCGGCGGCTCCTACCGCTACCTGTCCACCGTCACCGACTTCTACGCCAAGGCGCGCGCCGGAAACCGGCCGCTGCAAGAGCTTCGGAAGATCAGCATCATCGAGGCCAAGGGCTACTGCTACGGCTGGCACTTCTACCAGGCCGGCGACGCCGACCTGGTGATCTCCTCCGACGACGCACTGTTCGGCCACCCGGCGTTCCGCTACGTGGGCTGGGGTCCCCGGCTGTGGTGGTGGGCCGAGACGATGGGACTGCGCAAGTTCTCCGAAATGCTGTTCACCGGAAGGCCGTTCAGCGCCAAGGAGATGTACGACTGCGGCTTCGTCAACAGCGTGGTGCCCCGCGACAAGCTGGAAGACGAGACCCTCAAGTACGCGCTCGCGTGCTCGAAGGCCCGCCCGACCGACACCGTTGCCGTCCAGAAGACCTTCCTGGAGCTCTACAAGCAGCACAAGGGTGAGTACTTCGGCAGCCTGCTGACCGGCATGGTCGAGGGCATGCTGCCGATGATCGCCAACGACGCGCAGGAGGTCGACCTCACCGCGGGCACCTTCGAGAAGGGCCTCAACAACGTGGTCAAGGACAACGACATGAACTTCCCGCCGGAATGGCGACTGAGCCGCTCCGGGCGCGCGAAGCCCTGACCGCCTTGCGAGGGCGCACATGTCGGCGCTGACGGCCTTCAGGGTCATCGAGCTGGCGGGATCCGTCGCGGGGGAGTATTGCGGAAAGTTGCTGGCCGACTTCGGTGCCGAGGTGATCAAGGTCGAGGCGCCCGGGCGCGGCAGCCCGACCAGGGCCATGGCGCCCCGCCTCGCTGAGGGCTGCGAGGGCAGCGCATTGTTCGCCTACCTCAACACGAACAAGCGCTCCGTGGTTCTCGATGCGACCTCGCGAGCCGGCGCCGAGAGCCTGGATCGGCTCATCGGCGGCGCCGACGCGGTCATCGACGACGGCGCCACCGATGGGACGCAGCGGCACCCGGGCGTGGTGTTCTGCTCGATCACGCCATTCGGTGAGAACGCCCCGGCCGAGTACGCGAATGCGAAGAGCATCAACGTGTTCCACGCCAGCGGCTGGGGCTACCATACCCCCAGCCATCCGGACCCGACCAGGCCGCCGCTGCGGGGGCCCGGCCGGTTCCTGGCCGACTACGAGGCGGGGCTGGAGGCGGCGCTGTGCGTCGCGGCGGCGTTGTTCGGGCGCCTGCACTCCGGCGGGGGCGAGGCCGTCGACGTCTCGCAGCAGGCCGTGCTGGTCTCGCGTGCCGATTGCATTCTGGGGCGCCTGGTCACCGGCGAAGTCCCCGCCCTCGGCACGCGCGACGACTACGACCAGCAGGGCCCCGCGTCGTTCTTCGCCTGCGCCGACGGCTTCGTCTATCTGTACATGACCAGCCGCGCCCACTGGCTCGGCGTCAAACAGCTGATGGGGTGCCTGGACTGGCTCGACGACTTCGACGACGACTGGCTGGAGTTCTCCGTGACCCCGGACAAGGTCGCGGCGTTCCAGCGGGGATTCGCGGCGTGGGTCCGCGACCTGTCCAAGGAGACGGCGGCCGACGAGGCGCAGCGACTCGGTGTGCCCCTGGTGCCGGTCAACGAGGCCGCCGACCTGCACCGCGCGCCCCAGTACGTCCACCGCGGCTTCTTTTCCACCGTCAGCCACCCCGTGTTGGGTGACGCGGCGTACCCCACGGTGCCGTACCGGTTCGGTGCGACCCCGGCGGAAATCGTCTCTGCGGCGCCCACTCTCGGTCAGCACACCGCGTCGGTCCTCGGTGGACTCGACGTCCCCCACGCTCCACCGGCGGCGAAGGCGGCGCAGCTCAAGCCGCCGAGGGCACCGCGCGGTGGCCCCCTGCAGGGGGTGCGCGTCGTCGAGCTCACCAAGGTGTGGGCCGGTCCGTATGCCGGCAAGCTGTTGGCGCTGTTGGGCGCCGAGGTGATCAAGGTAGAAACCGCGGCGCTGCCCGAGGAGATGCGCGCCTACGGCGGCACCGACATCAACCACGCCCCGTTCTTTCTCAGCATCAACCCCGAGATCCTCAGCGTGGACATCGACATCAAGTCCGCCGAGGGCATGGCGCAACTGCGGGAGCTGATCGCCCGCAGCGATATCGTCATCAACAACCTGCGGCCGGGCGCGATGGAGCGCCAGGGCCTCGGGTATCAGCAGCTCACCGAGATCAAACCCGACATCATCTCGGTGTCGATCAAAATGTGGGGCAACGACGGACCGCTAGGTCATCAGACCGGCTACGCGCCGTGCTTCGCCGCGCTCGCCGGGCTCGCACCGCTGGTCGGCTACCCCGGTGGACCGCCGCTCGGAACCAGCATGCGCTACGGGGATTCCACGGTCGGCGCGGCGGCCGCCTACGCCGCCGTGGTGGCGCTGCTGCACCGCGAGCTCAGCGGCGCAGGGCAATTCGTCGACGTGTCGGCCGTCGAAACCCTCTCCTCGATGATCGGGGACTGCCTGCTGGAACACAGCCTCACCGGGCGACGACGCGGGCCCGACGGCAACCACCACCCCGACCTGTGCCCGCACGGCTGCTACCCGTGCGCGGCGGGCTCGTGGATCAGCGTGGCCGTCGCCGATGACACCGAATGGCAGCGGTTGTGCGGAGTGCTCGGTGCCGCCGCGCTGGCCGGCGACCCCCGCTACGCCACCCCAGACGACCGGCAGCGGCACGCCGAGGCCCTCGACGCCGATCTCGCCGCGCTGACCCGCCAGCTCGATGCCGAGCAACTCGCGCACCGGCTACGGGCGGCGGGAGTCCCGGCCACCAAGAGCGCCACCGCCATGGATGTGGTTGGCGATCAACAACTCTGGGACCGCGAGCTGTATCGTTTCGTTTCGGACCATCGCGAAGGCCAGCGACCGGTGCTGGGACCGTCCTGGCGGATGGCGCACAACCCCGCGCGGATCGCGCGCGGTGCGCCGGATCTGGGCGAGGACACCGACTACGTTCTACACCAGATACTGCGCACCCAACCGACGGGCGGATGATGACGACATTGGCGCACACCGCGGCCCTGGTGACGGGCGCCAGCAGTGGCATCGGAGCGGCGACGGCCAAAGCGCTGGCCGCCGAGGGAGCGGCGGTGGCTCTCCTCGCGCGCCGCGCCGACCGGCTGGCGGAGCTGAAAGGCGAGATCGAATCCGCCGGTGGCACAGCGCTCGTCGTCACGGCCGACGTCACGGACGCCGATCAGGTCGCGGCCGCCGTGGGGAGCACAATCGCGGAGTTCGGACGGCTCGACACCCTGGTGAACAACGCCGGCCTGATGCAATCGGCGCCCGCGACCGAAGCGCCGCTGCAGGACTGGGACAACATGGTGGCCGTCAACGTGCAGGGCGTCCTCTACGCGACCCGCGCGGCGCTGCCACACCTGATCGACGCCGCCGCCGACTCGCCACGCGGCGTGGCGGACCTGGTGACCATCAGCTCCACCGCCGGGTGGGTGGCCCGGCCGAACACCGCCGTGTATTCGCTCACCAAGTTCGGGGTCAACGCGTTCAGCGAAGGCATCCGCCAAGAGGTGCTCGGCAAGCGGGTGCGCGTCGGCGTGGTGGGCCCGGGAACGGTGGATACCGAGATCTTCAGCCACCTGGCCGAATCCTCGCGGGAGGCCTTCGAAAAGCAGACGTCGGGCATGGTCATGCTGCGGCCGGAGGACATCGCCGACGCGGTCCTGTTCATGGTGACCCGCGATCGCCGGGTGGCGGTGAACCACATGCTGGTGCGCGCGGCCGAGCAGACCTGGTAGCGGTGTGAGTTCGCATTGGGTGGTCGGTGATCAGTACGGATTGCCGATCCCGGCGGACCCCGCGACCCTGCTCAGCGGTGGAACTGCGTTCCTTACGAAGGCCTTTCGGGCTTCGGGCGTCCTCGCTGACAACAGCGTCGTTCGCATCAGCGACTACCGCGAGATCAGCGGCGGCAGCACGGGACGCAAGGTGGTGCTGTCGGTCGAATACGACCGTGCCGCACCCGATCTGCACACCGAGCTGTTCGTGAAGTTCTCCCGCGATCTCGACAATCCGGTGCGCGACCGCGGAAAGACACAGATGGAGCCCGAGGTGCGCTTCGCCTCGCTGTCCCGCGCCCCGGAATTCCCGATCGCCGTACCGTGCCCGCAGTTCGCCGACTACCACCGCCCCACCGGCACCGGCCTGCTGGTCACCGAGCGAATCAAATTCGGCGGCAACGGAATCGAGCGTCAATACCACAAGTGCCTCGACTACGAGATGCCCGAGCCCCTAGGGCACTACCGAGCGCTGCTGACCGCGCTTGCGCGCCTCGCCGGCACGCATCGCTCCGGTCGGCTGCCCGCGGAATTGACCGCTCACTTTCCGTTGGACGTGCGGGCCGCGACGGTGGGCGAACGCGCGCCGCTGTCCGCGGAGAAGCTGGACCGGCGGGTGAGCCAGCTCGCCGAATTCGCGCAAACGTATCCTGGGCTGCTGCCGGCGAATGCCTGCTCACCGGAATTCCTGGCCCGCCTGCGCGACGACGCGCCGCGCGTGGCGCTTCACGAGCAGGCGATCGCACACCAATTGGCTGACGACTCCGACTATGTCGCGCTGTGCCACTGGAACGCCAACATCGACAACGCGTGGTTCTGGCGCGACACCGGCGGCACGTTGCACTGCGGCCTGATGGACTGGGGATGCGTCGGCCAGATGAACCTCGGCATGGCGCTGTGGGGAGCGATGTCCGGCGCCGAGACCGACATGTGGGACACCCATCTCGACGATCTGCTGCAACTGTTCGTCACGGAATACGAGCGCTGCGGCGGTCCGCAGCTCGAGGCTGGCCGGTTGCGTCGGCACATGCTGCTCTACGCGGCCGCCATGGGGGTCGCCTGGCTGCTGGACGTGCCGGCCTTGATCCGCAAGCGATTCGACACCGTGCCCGGCACCCGGAAGGATCCGCGCATCCGGGACGACGAAGGCGTGCGCGCGCCGCTGCAGATGCTCTCGAACCTGCTGAGCGCGTGGCAACGTCATCGCGTGGGGGACCTACTCGATGACGTGCTGCCTTAGCGTCAAACCGGGTCGTCATCTTCGTCGTAATTCAGGAATCGTTCGGGGTGATGGAAGGCGTTGGTGCGGGGTTGTCCGTGGTCGAGGTGGGCCGGTGGGAGCCATTCGGTGTCGCCGCGGGCGTTTTTGCGGGTGGTCCAACCCTTTTCGGCTAGCCGGTTATCCGGTCCGCAGGCCAGGGCGAGGTCGTCGATGTCGGTGCGATGCGTGGTGGTCCAGCCGCTCACGTGGTGGACCTGGCTGTGATACGCCGGCGCGTCACAGCCCGGTTTCGTGCAGCCCCGGTCCTTGGCGTACAACATGATTCGCTGAGCGGGAGAGGCCAGCCGCTTGGTGTGGTGTAACGACAGAGCCCTGCCGCGATCGAAGATCGCCAAATAGTGGTGGGCGTGGCTGGCCATGCGGATCAGATCCGACATCGGCACCAACGAGCCCCCGCCGGTGATACCTTTACCTGCCGCGGCTTCTAGCTCCTGCAGGCTGGTGGAGACCACGACCGACACGGGTAGGCCGTTGTGGCACCCCAACTCCCCGGAGGCCAGCAGGGCGCGCAGCCCGACGAGCAGACCGTCGTGATTGCGCTGGGCTGGGGTACGCAAGTCACGGCGCACTGCATCGTCATCGGGAACCTCATCGATGAACGGAACCTCGTCGTCAGGATTGCAGGCGCCGGGGGCGCCCAGCTTGGCCAGCACGGGTTCGAAGGTGGCGCGCGCCTCGGGGGTCAGATAGCCGCGGATGGGTGACATGCCGTCGTATTGCTGGGCGCCAATGGTGATGCCGCGCTTGCGGGCACGCTCGCCGTCTTTAAGTTTGCCGTCGGGGTTGATCCAGCCCATCAGCCGGTGGGCGTATTTCTGCAACTCATCGGGGCGAAAGCCGCGGGCCTGCTGCGCCAAATCTTGGTCGGCGTGCTCGTGGATGCACGGGTCGACCCCGGACGGCAGGTTGGCAAAGAAACCGCGGATGACCCGCACGTGTCCGTCGCCGATCAATCCTTGGCGTTGGGCGGCCGCTGTGGCGCTCAAGGTGGGGGCCAACACCTCCCCGGTCAACGCCTGACGTTCCCCGAGATCAGCGGCTTCGTCCACCCGGCGGCCGGCCTCGGACTTAGTGATGCGTAACCGATCGGCCAGCGCACAACGCAGGGTGCCACCGAGTTCTGTCGTGGTGGCCTGGGCGCGCAGCTGATTGATCAACTCATGCTGGGGGGCGCGCAGCCGGCGCGCAACGCGTTCGATGCGCTCGAGCGTGCGCAACCGTTCCGGGGTGGTGAACACCTCAAAGGACGACGCGCACAACCGGTCCAGGTCGGCATCGATCGCGTCGAAGACCTCGACGATCTCATCCCGACTGCTCGAACCCATGCCCCAAAGTGTAGGAACGGCCACCGACAGAAAACCCGGGATTGTGACCACTGAAACCACAGTGACACAAGGAATTTCGATATACGTTTTCGATATCCGTAATCGCGCCCTCGCCCGCGGGGCGGGGAAGGGCGCCCGCAATCGCAGGCTCGCCTAAGCCCAAGCAGGACTGCCGGTCAGCACATCGACGCCGTCCTCGGTGATGTGGACGGTGTCGCGTCGGAACACCGCGCCGACGCCCTGCCGCCACACGTAGCCGGTGATGGCCAACACCATGCCCGCCTCGAGTTGGTCGTGTTCTCCCGCGGCCAGCAGCGCAGCGGACACGACGGGCGGGTCGAAACCCAACCCCAGCCCGTGTGCGACCGGCATCGGCGGTATCGGCTCACCGACCGCCTCATAGGCGGCCAGCAGATCTCTGGTGGGCGCGCCGGGGCGACAGGCGGCAAGCATCTTGTCGTACAACGCGTTCGAGCGGGCGAAGAGCTCGCGCGCCTCGCCGCTGACAACATTGCCGGCCGGCCACGTGCGTCCCACCTCCGCGACGTAGCCGTCCGCGAGCGCACCGGCGGCGAACGCGACGAGATCGCCCGACCGGATCTCGTGCGCAGACGCGCGGCGCCACGGCTGTTCCCGCGACGTCACCCACGCGGCGTCCTGGGTGGCCGGCGTGCTCACCCCGCCGGCAGCCATCGCCTCCATCATCACCCCCGCCAGGGTCCGCTCCGACGCGCCCGGCGCCAATTCGGCCAGGGCAGAGGCGAGCCCGCGTTCGGCGACACGAAGGGCCGCCCCCATCGCGGCGATTTCGTCGGGCGTCTTGATGCGCCGCGCCGCGCGCATTGCCGGCTCGGCGTCGACCAGTTCGGCGTTGGGGAACGCCTCGGGCAGCAGCGCCGCGAAAGTCGGTGTGATCGCGTCGGTTCCGACCCGCCTCGCCGACTCCGCGCCGTCGACCTTCTTCAGCACGTCGATGAGCGTCATAGGATTCCAGGCCAGTCCGTAGAGGTGATCGTGGTCGATCTCCTCCGGGACCCCCTCATCGTCGGTGCTGTTGAGGTAGATGTCTTGAGTGGCACGCACCAGCACACACATCGGACCGAACGGCCGTGTCCCGGCGATCCACAGCTGCGGCGCGCCGGTGACGTACCGAATGTTGGCCTGCCGCCCGAGCACCAGGATGTCCAGACCGTGCTCGTCCATCTGGGCCAGCGCCCGTTCCCGCCGCCCGGATCTCAACGCCCCGGGGTCGGGCAGAACTTCAGTCGCCATAGGGGGTGTAGGGGTAGTCGGTGATCGGCACGTAGCCGTCCTCGGTGATCACCACGATCTCCTCACTGCGATAGCCTCCCGTGCCGTCCTCCCACATGACCGGTTCCAAGACCAGCACCATGCCGGGCGGAAAGACGAAGTTGTCGTCGAATTCCTCGCCGAGATCCGTTCCGATCATCGGCGCCTCGGCGGGGTAGGTGCCGATGCCGTGGCCGAGATAGAAATGCGGCAGCCACGGCTTGCGGCCACCGTTGGCCGCGATCGCCGCGCGCGCCAAGTCACCCGACGTCGCACCGGCTTTGGTCACCGCCAACACGGCGTCCAGGACGGTACGCCACTGCCGGAACTGGTCCTGCTGCCGCGGCGTCGGCCGTTCGCCGACCACCCAGGTTCGGCCGAAGTCGGAGCAGTATCCGTGGTAGGTGATGCTGATGTCGGTCCACAACACATCGCCGGCCGCCAGTTCACGAGCGGTGGGTAGCAGCGGCAGCGCGAGATCCCCGTGTGTCGTCCACACGCCGGCCTCCCGGGACCTCGGCATCACCTGCCAGATCGCCTCCAGCATGTTGGTGGTCGCGCCCAGTTCGAATGCGCGACGGACGAAGGTGGCCGACAGGTCGATCTGGCGCACCCCCGGCACCAACGCGCGCTGCACATCGACGATGGCCTGTTCGGTGATGCGGGCCGCCCTGCGCAGGCAGGACAATTCGTCGCGGGTCTTCACCAACTGCGCGGCGCCGACCACGAGGGCCGCGTCCGTCGGCGGGCCGGCCGGGAAAAGCCTGGGCGCCGCCCGCCGCATCGCCCCGGTGAGTTCGTCGACGGCGACGCGGGCTCCCGGTGGGACGATCCCGGCCAGCCGCCGCGCGAAATCCTCGACGCCGTGGTCGAATTCGAGGTAGGCGGGGCCGTGCAGGTGGTCGTCGGGCACCGGCGCTTCGGTGGACGCTCCGCTGCGGAAGGGCATGAAGAGGTGCGGATGCACGTCGTCGGCGAGCACGACGGCGATGGGGCGCTCCACGTGTGACAGCCCCGCATCCAGCAGCGGCCAGCTCGCCCCCGTGGCGTAGCCGACGTAGCCGTTCAGCAGCAGGATCAGCGCGTCGACGCCGTGCTCGGCCATCGCCGCGCGCAACCGCGCGCCGGTCTCCGCGCGCATGCGCGCCCAATCCGGCTCGTCGGGGATGTCGAGCACCGAGCCGACGGCGCTCGCCGAGTTCGTCATAAGGAGATCCCCAGGAATTTCTTGATGTTCCCGCCGACAACGCGCACGGCATCCTCGGGACCGACGGCGTCGACCACGGCGGCCAGCGATCGCTCCGAATAGCCGAAAGTGCTTTCGTTGTGGGGATAGTCCGACGACCACATCACCTTGTCGATGCCGATCTCGTCGATCTGCCGCAGCCCGAGCGGATCGACCATGAACGAGGCGCACATGTGCGTGTCCCAGTAATCGCGGACGTCACGCTTGGGCTGGTGGGCCAGCATGTGCCGATACGAGGCCAGCACGTGCTCGGCGTCCTGCAGCGCCGTCGGCACCCAGGCGATCCCACCCTCGAACCAGCCGACCCGCAGCCCCGGATGCCGGTCGAGGATGCCGCCGAAGATGTACTTGGAGAACATCTCTCGGAACGAGTCGATGTTGACCATCATGGCCACCGCCACGCTGTTGACCTCGCTGGGGAACTTGGGCTGACTTTCGCCGATGTGGTGCGTGACGGGCAGGCCGGCCTCTTCGATCTCGTCCCACACCGCGCTCATCTCGGCGCTGGAGTAATCGATGGGCCGGCCAGCGCGGTCGTTGCCCGGGCTGATCGGCATCAGAAACGTGGTGAGCCCCAACGACTTCAGCTCGCTGAGCGTGCGGCGGGCGCCGGCTGGATCCCACCAGTTGATCAATCCGACGCCGTAACAGTGCCCGTTCGAGCGTTCCTGGACCTCGGCGATGTGCTCGTTGTAAACGCGGAAGATCCGCTCGCGGATGGCGTGGTCGGGATGGTGGAACAGCGCGAGCACCGCATTCGGGAACGCCAGCTCCTTGTCGACGCCGTCTTCGGCGAGCTCACGAACCCGGGCCTCGACGTTGTTGGTGGCCGCCCCGGCGAGGTCGTCGTACTGCATGAGCACCGCGCTGAAGTCGCCGACCACCATCGACTGTCCGGGCGGGCCGAGTAGATACGCGCCGTCCTCATACCAGATCCGCGGCGCCTGATCCTTGAGCTCGTCGGGGAAGCGCTCGTAGAAGATGTCGTCGGCCACCGAGATGTGATTGTCGGCGGAGAAGACCTCGGTGCCGGCCGGCAGGCCGGTGCTGAACTCCGCGGCGTGGCCGCGACGGTCCTTGGGCGCACCGATCACGCCCTCGGGGTAGAGGGTTGGGGCTGGGCTGGACATCATCGTCCCTTCCTCGGGAATCACTCATCATTGTGCGCCTGGGTCGGGGTACGTGACGCCACTGAGCTCTTCGGAAAGCTGCCACAGCTGTCGCATGTCGGCTTCGCTGCGCGCCAACCGGGGAACTCGAGCGAAAGTGACCCCACCCCTGACCGTTTCGTAGAAACCGCGCGGCCCGTAGTACTTACCGCCCTGCGCATCCGGGGACACCGCGGCGTAGAGGGTCGGCTTGATGCCTTCGTCGACGTCGAGCCACATGAACGGCATCACGCGCCAGGTCAGCTGCGTCAAACGCGCCTGCAACGTCGGCTTGGCGCGGCCGTACGAGGCGCCGCTGAGCAGGTTGGTCTTGGTCAAACCCGGGTGGGCGGCGTTGGACATCAACCCCCACCCGCCCCGACGGCTGCGCCGATCCAATTCGACGGCGAACATCAGTTGCGCCAATTTGGCGACCCCGTACGAATGCATGGGTTTATAACCCTGTTGCGCATTGACGTCGCCGAAGTCGAGCTTGCCCTGGGTCGCGGCGAGGCTGCTGACCGTGACCACCCGCGCGGATTCCGCCGCCCTCAGCAACGAGAGCAGCCGACCGGTCAACGCAAAGTGCCCCAGATGATTTGTCCCGAACTGCAATTCGAAACCGTCGCGGGTCTGCTGCCGCTGCGGCGGCGTCATGACGCCGGCGTTGTTGATCAGGACGTCGATCGGGCGGCCCTCGGCGGTGAGCTGTTCACCCAGCGCCGCCACGCTTTCCAGCGACGACAGGTCGAGTTGCCCGGTGGTGAGCTTGGCCTGCGGTGCGTCCCGGCGGATGTCGGCGACCGCCCGTTCGCCCTTGACCCGGTCGCGGACGGCCATCACCACGTCGGCACCCGCGGCGGCCAGCCGCTTCGCCAGGCCGAAGCCCAAACCGCTGTTGGCCCCGGTCACGACGGCGAACCTGCCCCGCAGATCGGGAACACTCAGCGCGAGATCGGGTTTCACCATGTCACAGGCAGCTCGTAGAGGCCGTAGGCCAACGCGTCGTGCTTGAACGGAAGCTCATCCAGCGGGACGGCGAGCCGCAGCGTGGGGACGCGGCGCAGCAGAGTGGGCAGAACGATCTGCAATTCCATGCGGGCCAGCTGCTGGCCCACGCACTGGTGGCGACCGTAGCCGAACCCGACATGCGGCCCGTCTTCGCGGAGCAGGTCGAGGCGGTCCGGGTTGGGGAACTGGCGCTCATCCCAATTCGCCGGGGCGACGTCGAGGATGATGCCATCGCCGGCGCGGATCGTCTCGCCGCCGATCTCGATGTCCTCGACGGCGATTCGCCGCTGTCCGGTCTGGATGATGCTCAGGTAGCGCATCAGCTCCTCGACCGCGGTGGCGATGACCTTCGGGTCATCGGTGTCGCGCAGCAGCGCCCGCTGATCGGGGTGCTCGAGCAACGCGGCGATGCTCAGGCTGATCATGTTCGCGGTGGTCTCATGGCCCGCGATGAGCACACCGGTGGCCAATTGCGCGGCCTCGCGCACGCTGATCTCGTCGGCGTTGACCCGCTCGGCGAGGTCGGACACCAAATCCTCTGAGGGGCTTTGCATTTTCATCCGAACCAGGTTGGCCAGATACTTGGCCAGCGAGGCGGCGCCCTGGGCGGTGTCCTCCTCGGTCGCGTAGCGGCCCATGCCGCGCTGGGCCTGGGTCTGGAAGAACTCCGCGTCCTCGTACGGCACGCCCAGCAGTTCGCTGATGACCAGCGAGGGCACCGGCAGCGAGAGGGTGCTGACGACGTCGCCCGGCTTCGGCCCGGCCAACAGGGCGTCGATGTGGTCGTCGGTGATCTTCTGCACCGCCGGCCGCAGCGCTTCAACCCGCTTGAAGGTGAACGGTTTCGACAGCATCCGGCGAAACCGGGTGTGCTCCTCGGCGTCGGAGGTGAACACCGAACGGGGGCGCTTGTGCACCGTGGCCAGCATGCCCTCGTTCCAGTGCGGATAACCGGGCAGGCGGTCATCGACACTGGTGCGGGAGTCGGTGAACAGCGCGCGGATCGCGTCGTAGCCGTGGATGAGCCACGGCGTGCTGCCGTCCCAGATCCGCACCCTGCTCAGCTGCTTGCCGGCGTTGAGCTCCAATACCTTCGGAGGCGGCGCGAACGGGCACCCCGGCGCCCGCGTCATCGGAAACTCCGGGATATCGGTGGCGGTGGATCCTTCGGTCATCGTGCTCCTCGGTGTTCGGCCTACGCGGTTGTCGGTGATGTCGGGCCGCCGGCCGCGGCCACGTGGACGGGCGCGCGCCACAGGCCGACGATCGCGTCGATCAGCCCTTCGGCGGCGACCGGCCAGGCTGAACGGGATCGCGGCCCGTGCTCGGCCAGCGCGCCTTCGTGCTCGGCGCAGGTGTGCATCAGCAGATTGCGCACCATCACCATTCGCTCGGCACGCACGCGCTTGGGTAGCTCGGGGAGACAGCGGTCGATGCCGTCGAGCGTCTGCACCAGTAACGGCGATGCCAGGGCGTCCTTGGTGACCACGTGGCGGTACGTGGGATCGGCCATCGCCTGGGCGGCGAACCGCGCATACCAGGTCGGGGTCCCCAGCGCGGACAGGTGATCGGTCAGTGGGCGCACCAGTGCGCCCACCCAGTCCCGCAGCTCGGCGGAGTCGCCGACCGCGGCCAGCATGTGCGCGCGCAGCTCCTCGATCGGCTCGCGGTGCTTGGCTTCGATCGCGCGCAGCAGGTCGACCCGGGTCCCGAAGTGGTAGCACGCCGCGGCGTTGTTGCCCTGCCCCGCCGCCTCGCTGATCTGCCGGTTCGACACGGCATACATTCCGCGTTCGGCGAACAACACCTCGGCGGCCGACAAGAGCGCCTCTCGGGTTCCCGTCGACCTTTCGGAACGAGCGATCCGCTCGGCGGTCATCGCCTCAGTGAACACTGGCCGCCTTGTTAAATCAAGCAATTTATTTAGTTGCGGGACCGTGGAATCGGGCGCAGCGACCCGAAACCCGGGGTGGTCGGGGATAGTTCACCGAGCTGATGCCCGGCCGCGGCGCGCCGCGATTACAGTCACCGCATGAATCCGCTGCGGCGGTTGGCCCACAACCCGACCGTCTACCGGTTGCTCCTGCGCAGCGGACCGCCGATCGTCGAACGCTTCGAGTCGCTGCTTCGGTTCATGACGAGCGGGCGCATCGGCGTCCTGGACCTCGTCGGGCTGCCCAACGTGCAAATCACGACCTCGGGCCGCAAGACGGGTCTGGCCCGTGGCGCGACGGTGCAGTATGTCCCCTTTCGCGGGGGGCTCTTGCTGGTCGGATCGAACTGGGGGCGCGACCGTCACCCGTCGTGGTCGGCGAATCTCAAAGCGGCACAACGCGTCACCGTGCGCCGGCGTGGCCAACGGTTCGTGGCGAGGGTGCAGCTGCTCACCGGCGCGGAGCGCGACGAGGCGTGGGGCGCGGTGCTGGACCATTGGCCGAACTATCGGGTGGCCCAAGGTCTTGCCGGCCGGCGCCAATTCCGGCTGTTTCTTCTGGCGCCGCTTACCTGAGCTGGCCGGAGACCCTAGTTAATCGCCGACATTTTTAGCCGGCAGCGGTCACGAGGGCCGGCGGGAGAGGGCATCGGACGGTCCGTCGAATGCCAATTCGATGCGCCGCCGCCGGCGAATTTCGCTCCGTCAAAACCGTTAGCCGATTCCGAAAGCGGACCTCGGTGTGCGGTCGCCTCGCGCCGGATCCCGCGCGGCCGCTTATTGCTTAAACGCCCTGCTAGCAACGCGCGGCGCGGGCACCGCAACGTCGGCTCTTGACGAAATTGGCCGCGGGATGTCTAATCCGGACGAGAAATCGGGAGGCTGACCGGTGGTCGCAATCGACACGCGAACCGTGGATCGGACGGGGCTTCACCGCATATGGAAAGCGATTCTTATCGGCATCGCATGCATTGTGTTTGCGGCGTGCTACTTCAGGCCCGTTCTGCTCATCGGGGTCGCCCTGATTCTTCTGTCGCTTGTGTGCGCGCGCGTGGTCTATAAGGGCCGGGATCGGTATATCCCCAATTTGTATGCGCGGGACATCGAAGTTTATGACGATGCCTATCGTTCGTTTATCGGTCGCACGCTCGCCGAACTGCGTCAGTGCAAGATCGGGGGCCACACGCTGTTGTGGGAGGCCTCGCGCCTGGCGCCACCAAGCGCCGATCACCCCGACGAATTGCTACTCGACCTGGGCGTCTGGGCCGGCTGGTCGACGCGGCTCATCTCAGACGCGTCAGGCCGCACGGTGTACGGATTCGACACCTTCTCGGGCCTCGTCGAGGACTGGCCGATCGACGACCACACCGTCATCAAGCGCGGCGCCTTCTCCCTGGCGGACCCGGTGGCCAGACGTTTCCTCCGGGACACCGGAGTCAGCTTGCACGACGGGGTTCCCGACGCGCTCGGCCGCAAGGTGGAGTTCATCAGGGGAAGCACCTACGAGACGCTGGCCCCGTTTCTGGCCGAGCGACCGGGCGCTGCCATCCGGCTTTTTCACATGGATCTGGATACGTATGAGAGTTGCCTGCACGCGCTGGAAACCTGCAAGGACCGCTTCGTCGAGGGATCGATCCTTGTCTTTGACGAATACCTAGTCACCAACGGCGAAATGCTGGCATTTTACGAATTCCAGAGCAAGTACGAGTTGCAATGGCACTACCGCGCTTGGGGCCTCGAAGCGTGGGAGATGAACCTCGAGATGGTGACCGCGCGCCCGAAACGCGCTGTCTACTACCTCATCACGATGGCCCTGCATTGGACGATCGGCGGCGGCAGCTACGCGTGGACGATTTTCCGCAAAAGGTTTTGGCGATTTTGGCTGGGCGCGCCGATCGCCGACATGCTTTTCATGCTGGGCGCTGCCGGGCAACGCAAGTCGGTCAGCCTGGAAATCACCGGGCTGGGCAAACTCGATCGACGCCGCCCCGCAGACCACAACGAGTTCGTCTAGCCGCCCCAGACGGCGTGGGCGCCGGCGTCGCCCACGCGGTAAATCTGCAGGGTCGACGCGATGCCGGTCGCGAGCACCACGATCGCGACGACGACGTGGAGTACCACGCGGCGCCGATCGGATCGGCGTTCCACGATTCGGAGCGCGACGAGCAGTACGGCGACCACCAGCAGCGCGGCCGAGAAGTAGGTCATGACGCCGCCCCGCGCGGCGTGTTCGCGCAGGATCGGGCTGGGGTTGGCCTGGCGGTCGTAGAGCCACGCTCCAGCGTCGATGGTGATGGGCGTCAACACCAACGTGACCGCCGCGAGGATCAGCGTGAGCCACATCAGTTGCCCGCGCCGGGCGGCCGGCCACAATCCGCACACGATCTCCAGCGCGGCGGTCAGCGGAACGAGCACCAACACGAAATGCAGCAACAGCGCGTGAGCCGGCATCCCGTTGATGACGTTCATGGCGTCCCCTCGGCCGCGGTCCGCTCGGGTCTGCGCGGCGCCTAGCCGCCGAGGCCCTTCTTGATGGCCGCGTCTTGCTTCTGGCCGACATCGCTGACGAAATCTGGCGGGGCCAGCGTGTCGGTCGGGCCGTCGAACTGCAGCGTGGCAAGCGCCCGCCCCTCGGTGAAGAGCAGGATCACCACACCCTTACTGCGGTCGGGTGCGTTTCCCATCAGCATCGTTCCGCCGGTCCCGACGTTCGACGGTTGCGTGGTCGGATCTTTGACGACGCCGCCCTGCTGGCCCTTGGCCGCGTTCAACGCGTTGGTCGCCGCCTCGGGATCGTCGTAGACGGCGATGGTGACCTTGATGGCATGGCTGCCGTCGTCGTCCTTGAAGGTCGTTTCGACGCCCGGCTTCCCGTTGGGATTGCTGGTCGGGGGAGCGGCGGCGAAGGGAACCGGCGCGCTGATGTCGCTGGCCTGGATGAGCAGCCTGGCGTAATCGTTGGGCTGTGCGGGTCCTGCCGACGACGGCGGCGCCGAGCTGGCGCCGCTGGGGGCCGAGGTTGCCGAGGTGGGGGATCCGGTCTTCGACGTCGATGGTTGCGACTTGTTGTTGCCGCAGCCGGCCACCGACACCGCCAGTGCCGTCGTCGCCGCGACACCCGCGATCAGCGCTCGTGAAATCCTCATCGCATCGAGCTCCCTTCCAGGTCTTCCCGGCGACAACGTCGGGCCCGTCCTTCGAATCGCACAGTACATTGCTCCGCGGCGGGGGACGCTGCGGAGCAATTTACTGGGTGCCGGACGGGCTACTCGAGTTGGTCGCGCAGGCAGCGCAGCGTGTTTGCCAGGATGCGCGAGACCTGCATCTGCGACACCCCGATCCGCTCCGCGATCTGGCTTTGCGTCATCGATTCGAAGAACCGCATACGCAAGACGTCGCGTTCGCGTGGCGGCAGGGTGGCAACGAGGGCCCGCAGCGCCTCGCGGTTGGTGATGTGCTCGATCTGCGGATCGATGTCGCCCACCGAGTCGGCCACCGAGCGCGGCGTTCCGGAACTATCGGCGCCCAGCGGTGCGTCGAGGGAATCGAGCCGGTAGGCATCGCCGGCGACGAGGCATTCGACGATCTCCTCCCGCGGAACCTCGAGCATCTGCGACAGTTCGCCCGCGTTGGGCGCGCGCC
The DNA here is from genome assembly GCF_035918355.1 of Mycobacterium sp. 3-98. NCBI lineage: Bacteria > Bacillati > Actinomycetota > Actinomycetes > Mycobacteriales > Mycobacteriaceae > Mycobacterium > Mycobacterium sp. 3-98. The sequence goes on from NZ_CP142360.1 coordinate 2,975,251, forward strand.
CGAGCTGCTGGGCGAGATCGGCGGTCGCCCTGCTGATCTGCACGTGCAGTTCGCGCAACCGCCGCGGGACACGCATCCCCCAGCTGTAGTCGCGGAAATAACGCCGGACCTCGCCCATCATGGTGGGGACGGCGAAACCGATGAAGCTGGGGCCCTTCGCAGGGTCGAACCGGTTGACGGCGTTCATCAAGCCCAGGCGCGCGACCTGAATCAAGTCCTCGAGACCCTCGCCCCGGCGGGCGAAGTGGCTGGCCACGTGGTCGGCCAGCGGCAGGCAGCGGGCGACGATGTATTCGCGCTGGCGGGCGTACTCGTGCGACTCGGCCGGCATGCGATGCAGCGCCACGAACATGTCGACTACGTCGTCGTATGAATCGTCGGATTGTCTGGCGGGCGCCGGAGCGGGACGGGTTGGGGCAATCGTGTGGGTCATCGTGCCGCGCACCTTGTGTTCACTCGATGAATCGTGTAAACACCTGCGCGAGAACAAGTTTGCATTGCTGACTCACTTTCCTGAGTCTATGCAGAAAGACATCGCGGGAATCCCGCACGGTCGCCTCCACTGCATCCTGATCCGCGGGACTTGTCGATTACCCACCGCACACGCGCTACCAACGGGGAATGACTCTCGGGGTGTGTGATCGCCGGAGTCAGTACCAAGCTCAGTAGCCATTGGGGCTAACTGGCCGCTTTGAGCTAAACGGCGACATGTCCAGAAGCGGACTTCATTGGAGACTATACGCCCCCGCGCATCGCACGGCGACCCGTTCCGGTGGGGCTTCGCGCCATCACTTAACTGTTTCCTCGTGCACTCGTCAACGGTCAGCAATCCCCGGATCCGGGGCGGCCCGACGGGACCTGACGTGCCCGCATGGCGCCGAGCTGCGGTGTCGCGAACTTTCCCCGACCGACGATCCAGGGGGCGGCATTCGTCGGCAAACGGAATCGGCGGCCAATCCGACGCCCTTCGCCGCCGATTGCGCTCCGCCTTGGGTCGGTTGCGGGGGGTGCTTGAAGCGCCACCGCTCAGCCGTGTTTGGAGAGCGTCGGGCCGGGGCGCCCACAAGATGATCGGGGTCGATGCTCGCTTCGGTATCGTTCGCCTAATGTTCATCATCCAATCGAGCGGCACGCCTCGCACCGATAACGAGAGCCTTTCGCGCGCAATGCTTTACGCCGAGCTCGGGACGTCTTTCTCCCGGAGCCGTCGGTGAGTGGATCCGGCGCGCACGCCCTGCTGGAAGGGCGCGGGGTGGCGGTGTCCGGTGGCAGTCGCGGCATCGGGCGTGCGGTCGCCGAACTGCTGGGCGGCCTGGGCGCCGGTGTGGTGGTCAACGGGCGTGACCGGCACGCGGTGGAGGAGACGGTCGCCGCGATCAGCGCGGCGGGCGGGCGGGCCACCGCGGTGGTGGGCGCCGCGAACGACGAGCGGGTGGCCCAAACGCTCATCGACGAATGCGTCAGCGCGTTCGGGCGACTGGACACGCTGATCAATTGCGCCGGAATCGCCGAGCCGCCGGGCTCCTCCATCCTGAACATCTCGGGGGCCGAGTTCGAGCGGCTGATCGGGGCGCACCTGGGCACGGCGTTTCACACGTGCCGGGCCGCCGCCGCGGTCATGGCCGCGCAGGGGCACGGCGCCATCATCAACACCAGTTCGGTGGCCTTTCTGGGCGACTATGGCGGGACCGGCTACCCCGCGGGTAAAGGCGCCGTCAACTCCCTGACGATGGCCATCGCCGCCGAACTGAAGCCCCACGGCGTGCGGGCCAACGTGGTGTGTCCCGGCGCCCGCACACGGCTGTCCACGGGGCTCGAATACGAAAGACATATCGAAGATCTGCACCGCCGCGGGCTGCTCGACGAGATGACCATGCAAGCCTCGCTCGACAGCGCCCCGCCCGAGTTCGTCGCCCCGGTCTACGCCTATCTCGCCAGCGACTTGGCGCGTCAGGTGACGGGCCAGATCCTCGTCGCCGCAGGCGGTTTCGTCGGCAGCTTCGACCGCCAGACGCCGCGCGTGCTCGGTTATCGCGATCACCATGAGTCCGAACCGTGGTCGGTGGCAGAGGTGCACACGATGGTCGGCGCCGCGACGAAGGCGTGATGAGCGGCGGCACCCAGCGACGAAAAGCCGCCGCCTGCCGCTTAATCCGGCCGGCCGCGTCGTTTACGGGCGAACGCACTCGCCGCACGCAGCACCCCGCGGAACGCGTAGGCGGCGGCGACCGACGACAGGACGATCAACAGAATGAACATGGGCAGCCAGCTGCTTCTGGCATGGCTCACGTTCCACCAGACGATGGTGAACAACACCGCAGAGCAGCAGCACCACGTCTCGCCAGTTGCCCTGGTAGGACAGTGCGGCCCGGCGCAACGCGCGGCTGCGGTCGGCGGCCTCGACCATGTCGTCGATGCGGGCGTCGATGGTCCGCTGCAGATCGGCACGCCGGTCGGTGGCGTCCGGGGGTAATCGGTCCAGCAGGTCCATGTCCTGTTTGATCATTCCCCGATAGTCGGGACCCTTGAACTGCCCGGCCGCGACCGCGAGCATCACGCCGCCGAACACAGGCGCGCTATCGAGTGCGATTTGTCCCAAGCCCACCATTGCGGCTCCTTGATCGGGTTGTCGTCGACGTCGACTCGTCGAGGATCGCCGAACTCCACGACCAGATCAACCGGCCGGCCGGCCGGACATATCGATGGAAACGTATGGTCACCGTCCGCCGGTGCCCCGGCGGGTCCGGTACGCGGCCGACTTCGACCGTCCCGGTCAGGACGCCTTCGACGAGCGCCGGCGCGTTCGCGGCGGCTCGGCGGTGCCCAGAGCATCCATCGTGCGGACCAGCTGCGGGTAGGCGATCGCCGGCCCGATCCAGCGGGTGAGATAGCGCCGCAGATCGGCGCCGCTGCGGGGCGGCCTGCCCGGGTCGGCGAGAAAGGAATGCAGGACCCGCAGCGAGAACTCGTTCAGCTCGTCCAGGCCCGCCTCGTCGAAACCGTAATGCTCCCAATCGATGTCGTAGCGATGCAGCATCGACCGACCGAATGCCAACGCGGTATCGGAGATGATCGAGACCTTCTGGCCACCGCGATGGCGCTGGTTGAGGACGAATTCGACCTGATTGTCCGAGGCCAGCTCCTCGATGGCGAAAGCCATTCCCTCGGTGATGGCCACGACGGGATCGGTGACGCCGTCGAGGTGGGCCGCCATGCGATCGAGGAAGCCGTCGGCCGAACGCAACGCGGACGCCACCAACAGCGCCTGGGTTCCGGGGAAGTATCGGTAGACGGTCTGGCGGGTGACGCCCAGCGCCCGGGCGACATCGGCGATCCGCAGCGCTGAACCGCGTTCGTCGATGATCTTGTCGGCCGCGTCGAGGATGCGCTCGATCGCCTCCGCGTCGGAAGCCGGCGTATTTCCTGCCCAACCGTGGCTGCGCATGATTTACCGAACGGCAAACCGGTAGGCGGTGATCCCCACAGCTGGATCATAGCGTCCGCCGCCGCACTGTCGTTGCTGGCTAATCGGCGCGTGGCGCGCCGATAACGAGGCCAGACACTATGCCCGGTATGTATGATCACTGCGGATCCAGCAGGCAGGGCGCCTGGCAGAGGAAGGCCGACCGATGCAGTACGACACCGTGATCACCAACGGGCGCTGGTTCGACGGGACTGGAGGACCCTCGGCGGTGCGGGACATCGGTGTGCGTGACGGCCGCGTCGTTGCCATCGCCAAGGGGCTCGACACGGCCGGCGCCGACGTCATCGACGCGACGGGCCAGTGGGTGATCCCTGGCATCATCGACATCCACACTCACTATGACGTCGAAATCCTTTGTGCGCCAGAGCTTTCCGAATCGCTGCGGCACGGCGTGACGACCGTGATGCTGGGATCGTGTTCGCTGTCCACCGTTTACCTGGACAGCGTCGATGCCGGTGACATCTTCGGCCGGGTCGAAGCGATTCCCCGGCGCTATGTCATCGAGCACCTCGACGCGGCGCGCTCGTGGACCAATCCCACCGAATACGTGGCCGAACTCGAACGCCTCAACCTCGGTCCGAACCTCGCGGCCTTCATCGGGCACTCCGATCTGCGCGCCGCGACGATGGGCCTGGATCGGGCGACGCGCAAGGACGTGCGGCCGTCCGCCGCGGAACTCGCCCGCATGGAATCGATGCTGAACGACGCGCTCGATGAGGGGTTCGTCGGGATGTCTTCGCAGCAGCTGCTGTTCGACAAGCTCGACGGCGAGGTCTGCAGATCGCGCACGCTGCCGTCGACGTACGCGTCCCCGCGCGAGCTGCGCCGCCTGAACGCGATCCTGCGGCGGCGCGACAAGATCTTGCAGTCCGGCCCCGACATCAAGAACCCGCTGTCGGTGGTCTCGCAGCTGCTGACGTCGCTCGGGATCCGCCGGCCCCGCCTGAAGACCAGCCTGTTGTCGGCGGCCGACATCAAGGCCATCCCGTTCGTCATTCACGTCATGGACCGCCTCGCCCGCGTCGTCAACGCCCTCGGCGGCGACTTCCGCTGGCAGCATCTGCCGGTGCCGTTCGAGGTCTACGCCGACGGGATTTCGTTGGTGGTGTTCGAGGAGTTCGGCTCCGGCGCCGCGGCGCTGCACCTGCAGACCGAGATCGAACGCAATCAGCTCATGCGTGACGAGGAGTATCGGCGCAGGTTCCGCAAGGACTACGACAGCAAATACGGGCCCCGGGTCTGGCACCGCGACTTCTTCGATGCCGAAATCGTGGCCTGCCCAGACGAGTCCGTCATCGGCAAATCATTCGGGCAGGTCGGCGTGGAGCGTGGCGGCGTGCACCCGGTCGACGCCTTTCTCGATTTGGTCGTCGAACACGGCGAAAAGCTGCGCTGGCGCACCACGATCTCCAACCACCGACCCGAAGTCCTCAAGAAGATGGCCCAGAGCCCGACCATCCAGATGGGGTTCTCCGACGCGGGCGCGCATCTGCGCAACATGGCGTTCTACAACTCCGGACTGCGGCTGCTGCGGCACGCGCGCGACGCCGAAAAGTCCGGCAGGCCGTTCATCTCGATGGAGCGCGCCGTGCACCGGCTGACCGGCGAGCTCGGGGAGTGGTACGGCATCGACGCCGGGATGCTGCGCGAGGGCGACCGCGCCGACATCGTCGTCATCGACCCCGACAAGCTCGACGAGTCCCTCGACCGCTACGCCGAGCATCCGGTCGAGTCCTACGGCGGGCTGTCGCGGATGGTCAACCGCAACGACGAGACGGTCACGGCCGTGCTGGTGTCCGGGAAACTCGCGTTCGCCGCCGGCAAGGCCACGCCGGCGCTGGGCAAGGAACGATTCGGTCGGTTCCTGCGGGCGGGCAGCCCCTCCCGAAACCTCGCCGCCACCGGGTAGGTAGGCGGCGCGCCGAGCGAATACGGCTGGGCCGCAGGGGGCTTCACGCCACCGAGGCGCCCAGGATGAGGTTGACGGCCTCGTCGAGTTGGCCGGCGATCTCGGCGAAACTGATGAACCGGGCCGTCATCAGCGCACCGGAGAAGGTCATCTGCAGCGTGGACTTCACCGCACGCGGCCAACCCGGCCCCAACGCGGCGCCGATGCGCCTGGACACCTCCTCGCCGATCTGTTCGCGCAGCGGCGTGACCGCCGGATCGTCGGCCATCAGGGCCGCACCGCACGCGGCGGTCAGCTCCGGCTCGTCGGCGACCACCACCGCCATGTCCCGCAGGGTGGCGCTGACCCGGGTCTTGGTCGTCTCGTTGACGTCGGTGTGCAGGGGCAGGTCGCGCAGGAAGCGCAGGTACACCGCCGCGACCAGCGCGCTTTTCGACGGGAAGTAGGTGTAGGCGCTGGCCGGGGACACCCCGGCACGAGTCGCCACGGCCCGCATCGTCAGGTTCGCGTACGACGTTTCCCGCAGCTCCTCGAGCCCGGCATCGAGGACTTTGCGAATCGTCTGGCCCGGCCGGCGATCCGACCTGCGGGCCGCCCCGGCGGCGGATTTAGCGGCAACGGCCTGGAACGACGCCTCGTTGGACACCCGTCCAGTCTAGGAAGGCGCCGCGCCACCAACAACTTCCGTTCATCGTGGTCGTCTCCACCGCGCGATGCCGCTAGCAGACAACTGTCCAGAAGACGGCGGGTCCTAGAGTGTCGCGTATGGGCGAATCGGACCGGCAACGCTGGGACGAACGGTACGCCGCGAAGGCGCCGCCGTCGCTGGATTCGGTTGGGCCGCCCGGTGTTTTCGCGGGCCACGCGCGGGAGTTTCCCACCGCCGGCACGGCGCTCGACCTGGCCTGCGGGCAGGGAACCGGCTCGGTCTGGCTGGCGTTGCGTGGCCTGCACGTGCTGGGGCTGGACATCTCCGCGGTGGCGGTCGCCCACGCGCGGGAGTTGGCCCGGCGTGCCGCGGTGGCCGACCGCTGTCGCTTCGACGTCGTCGATCTCGACGACGGTCTGCCGGCGGGCGCGCCCGCCGATGTCATCCTCTGCTGCAAGTTCCGCGACCGCCGTCTCGACCGTGCGATCATCGAACGCCTGGCGCCCGGCGGGCTGCTGGCGATCGCCGCGCTCAGCGAGGTGGGGGCGTCCGCGGGGCCGTTTCGCGCGGCGCCCGGCGAGCTCACCGCCGCGTTCGCCGAATTGACCCCGATCGCCGCCGGCGAGGGAGCGGGCCAGGCCTGGCTGCTGGCGCGCCGCTGACCCGTTCCGGACCGCGACTATCTGGTGCTTCCTTGTGGGCGGCTCGAACGGCGACGATCCAGCCGACGCGTCGCGGTGGCGCCGTGGTGCGATGTCGCCGCTTCGGCGGGGGAACTGGTCTTGGGTGACCGGGTGTTGGTCCGTCGACGCCGGTTACCGCCGGTGTTCTGCCGATGCTGGCGCGCGGGAACATTGGCGGGCACCGGGGCCTGATAGGGCGCAACCTCACCCACGAGCGCCTGCACCGCCTCCGACATCGCGGTCACCTGCTGGGGAGCGACTTTGATGCCGGCCTTGCGCAGCAACTCCCGGGTGTCTTGGCGCTGCTCGGGCAGCACCACCGTGACGACGTCACCGGCGCTCCCGGCCCGCGCGGTGCGCCCGGACCGGTGCAGGTAGGACTTGTGCTCGCTGGGCGGATCGATGTGCACGACAAGCTCGACCTCGTCGACGTGTACGCCACGCGCGGCGATATCGGTCGCCACCAGCACCCGGGCGCTGCCCGCGGCGAACCTCGCCAGGTTGCGCTCCCGAGCCGGCTGAGACAGGTTGCCGTGCAAGTCGACTGAGGGAATGCCAGATTCGGTGAGTTGCTTGGCGAGCTTTCGCGCTTGGTGCTTGGTGCGCATGAACAGGATCCGGCGTCCGGCGCCCGAGGCGAGCCGGTGCACCAGTTCCTTTTTGGCCTGCGCACTGTCGACGTGGAACACGTGATGTGTCATCTCGGATACCGGGGAGTTGGCCTCGTCGACGGAGTGCGAGACCGCGTCGCGGAGGAACCGGGTGACGAGCTTGTCGACGCCGTTGTCCAGCGTCGCCGAAAACAACAGGCGCTGGCCACCATTCGGCGTCGCGGCCAGGATCCGCGTGACGCCGGGCAGAAAACCGAGATCGGCCATGTGATCCGCCTCGTCGATCACGGTGATCTCGATCGCGTCGAGGCTGATCAGACGCTGCTTCATCAGGTCCTCGAGGCGGCCGGGGCAGGCGACGACGATGTCGACGCCGGATTTGAGCGCGGACACCTGACGGGTCTGCGAGACGCCGCCGAAAATCGTGGTGACCCTCAGGCCACACGCAGCCGCCAACGGCTCGAGCGTCGCGGTGATCTGCGTCGCGAGCTCGCGGGTGGGTGCGAGCACCAACCCCGAGGGCCGCGCGGGGCGCCGGTTTCCGCGGGAGAGGCGGCTGACGAGGGGAATCGAGAATGCGAGGGTCTTTCCGCTGCCGGTTTTCCCGCGGCCGAGGACATCTCGGCCGGCGAGTGTGTCGGGCAGGGTTTCCACCTGAATCGGGAATGGGTGTGTTATGCCGCGCGCTGCGAGCGCACTGACGATGTGTTTGCCCACGCCGAGATCGGCGAAAGTCTTGTCGGTAGTCACTTTTCGGTGCCTTTCAGGCATCGGTGGTGCCGCGCCGGAGACAAGAAGGTCACGCGGGCATCGGCACGAAGGTGGCGAGATTGCCGGGTGGCAAAATCGATCGCCGCGAGACCAGCTAGTGCGCGATGCACGGTCATCGAGGTGTCAAGCGCGATCTTCTTCGCTGGCACCAGTGGGATGAGGAAGCGTTCCACGACGGTGTTGGCATGCAGTGTTGTGAAGCCAACGTTGCCGCCAGCGTAGCGCATCGCCGACCGAAGCCTCTCATCAGCAGCGAAAAACACGCGCTGTTGTGCTGCAACTCACTATTTGCGATGACGTCGCTCAGGATTCCAGCCTGGCGCGCACGGCGGCCAGCCTCGCCTCGAGTTCGGATTCGTCGATGACGCCGCGCGCGACGAGCGAGTGGGCCGGGGCAACCAGCCGGTTCTCCGGGTAGGGCAGTTCGGCGTAGACGGTCGCCGACAGCGCGTCCTCATCCTCCCGCCGCTCGATGAACCCGAGGGCCTCTGCGCCGCAATGACTTTGGTCGATCGCATCACAAATGCCGTCGAGACTCGTCTGCCAGGGCGGCACCGGGTTGTCGACCCCGTACTTCGCCGCCATGCGACTCCAGACCTGGTTGCGCGCAACGATTTTCGTCAGCGGTGCGACGGTGGAGTCCTCGATGGGACGTGGGGTGTGCGCGGTGCTCATCGGAAGCTCAGGGCGCTGCGGGATGGACGGCGGCGCGGGTCCGGGTGACGGCGTTGGTCGTCACGCCCGGCTTGGGCAGCGCGACACCGATCAGGCAGTCGCGCGTGACGATCTCGGCGAGTTGCTCCTCGGTCCACCCCTGCGTTCCGTCGGGGCGGACGGGCAGCACCATGAAACGGTGCTTCTGGTTGGAGTCCTCCACCCGGATCTCGACGTCCTCCGGCAGGATCAGGCCGAACTCCGCGAGCACCTGGCGTGGCCAGCGGACGATGCGGCGGCGATAGTTGGGCGTCCGATACCACTCGGGGGAGTTGCCCAGAATCGGCCGCGGATAGCACGAACACAGCGTGCAGACGATCACGTGGTGCAGCGTCGGGGTGTCCTCGAGGACGTGCAAAGCCGTGAAGTCGCTGGGCGTCCCGAAGCCGGTCGGTTCCAGCCAGTCGACCCCCACCTCCTTGCTCGCGGCGAGCGGGTCCGAACGGACCAGCTCCTTGTAGTCGGCGTCGAGCCAGGCCCGCGCCACCAGGTGCGCCGCGGGGGTGGGGCCGATCTGTTCGGCGAACTCGGTGAAGCGTCGATGCTCCTCCGCGGTGAAAAGGCCCTTCTCGATGCACAATTCGCGCAGCGCGATCTCGAGGACTTCGAAGTCGGTGATCTCGTCCACCATGGGCGCTGCGGTGCGCTCGTGATCGTGTTCGTCGGCGCTCATTCGTGGTCCTTTCTTCCGAAGCCGCAGCCGTGGCTAGGCCGATTCGAGCCACCGTTCCGGGATCTCGGTCTGCAGGGTGTCGTTGCCGGGCCCGGTGTAGCCGTGCCACAACTGGGAGAGGTTGAACCGGACGATGTAGAACCACTCGGGCCGTTGGTCCGGGCCGTCCCACGTCTCGTCCTCGGCGGCGGGGCTTTCGTAGGACACGACCGCGATCTCGCCCGTCGCGCCGCGCACATACTCCTGGGTGCGGGTGTAGAGCAGCACGGGGAGATCGCGCACCACGACCCTGTCGCCGACGCTGAACTTCGGTGCGCCGGCCTGCCCGGCATACACCTGCGGGTCGCCCTTGCCCACGGCATGGACATGGTGGCGGTTGCGGTGGACGGGCGCGGGATCGCCCTCGAACTTCGGCGTCGCCGCCAAGGGCTTTCCGCGCAGGCCGTCGGCGTAGCGTGCCTTGACTTCGGCCATGCGTTCGGCCAATTCGCTCAACCCGATGTGGTGCTTTTCGGTGAGTACGCGTGCCACCGCCAGCAGCCAGCGCCCGTAATAGGGCAGGCCGAGATAGATGGTGCGGCCGAGATCGACGTTGCCCATCCGGCGCCGTTCCTCGGACAGCCAGATCCCACGCCAGCCGAGCACCTCGCACAGGACATACGTGTTGTGCTCCCAGATCTCGTACTGCTTGTTCTCGTACTCGATCGGGGCGTCCGGCTCGCCGCCGACGTCGTGCGGGGTCTTGACATAGGCGGCGAATCGCTTGTGGTCGATGAGATCCGGTGTGGGAGCGTCCGGAAGTTCGGGATAGGCGGATTTGAGCCGGGCCACCAGATCCAGCTGTTGCACCCGGTCGAGAGGAGTCGCCATACCAGCCCCATCCGTCGTCACTGCGCCCCAGTACAGCTCACTCCTCGCGTCGCGATCGCGCAACCGTCAAATCGGCGGCGCGCGGGGCGCGGGAGGGTATGGTCCGACCATGGAGCGTCGCGAGCTCGAAGCGGTCATCTATGAACGCGAACCGCCGATTGCGCGGATCATCCTGAACCGGGCGGACAAGGCCAACACCAAAGACGCGATCCTGGTCACCGAGGTGGACGACTGCCTGCACGAGGCCGACCGCGACAAGGACATCAAGGTCGTCATCCTCAAAGCCAACGGCAAGGGATTCTGCGGTGGGCACGTGGCCCGTTGGGGCCCCGACGAAAACCCGTATCCGGATTTCGGCGAGACGTTCGAGGATCTCTACAAGGGCACCGCCGACCTGTTCCTGTGGCCGACGTTGTACCTATGGGAATTTCCCAAGCCGACCATCTCGCAGATCCATGGCTATTGCATGGGCGGGGGCATCTATCTCGGGTTGCTCACCGACTTCTGCGTGGCGTCCGAGGACGCGTATTTCCAGATGCCCCTTGCCCAAAGCCTCGGCGAGCCCGGCGGGCACACCATGATCGAGCCGTGGCTGCTGATGAACTGGCACCGCACCATGGACTGGCTGCTGCTGGCGCCGACCCTGTCCGCGCAGCAGGCCCTGGACTGGGGTCTGCTCAATCGGGTGGTGCCACGCGATCAGCTCGAGGACACCGTCGAGGAGATGGCGCGCAGGATCGCCCAAATCCCGCTGACCACACTGATGGCGGTCAAGAACAACGTCAAGCGCGCCTGGGAATTGATGGGCATGCGGGTGCACCTGCAGGTCAGCCACATCCTGACGAACATGGTCGGCGCCGCCTCCGATGTGCAGGCGCGGCGGGCCGAGCTCATGCGGTCGGGCATGAAGCCGCGGGAATTCGTCGACCGCGGCGAAAACGAGTCCCCGCCAACGTGACGGCAGTGTCACGTTCGGCGTCGAGCGTGGCGACAGTGTCACGTTCGGCGGGACTGCCCGCCTGACGGGTCCTTTCGCCGTTACTTGCCGGCGGCGTGGCGGGCGGCGACGTACCCGAACACCATCGAGCTGGCGATGCTCGCCCCGGCACCCGGATAGGTCCGCCCCATCACCGTGGCCGTGGTGTTGCCGGTGGCATACAAGCCCTCGATCACCCGATCCCGTTGGTCGAGGACCTGCGCGTGCTCGTTGGTGATCACGCCCCCGCACGTCCCGACGTCGGACGGGAGTACGCGGGTCGCGTAGTACGGCGCGGTGTCGAGCGGCCCGATCGCGGCGTTCGGCCGATACCCCGGATCGCCGAGGCAGTCGTTGTAGGCCGATTGGCCGCGGCCGAAGTCCGGGTCCAGCCCCTTGGTCGCGTACCGGTTGAACCGCTGGATCGTGCGGGCCAATTCGTCGGCGGGAAGGCCGATTTCGCCGGCCAGCTCCGCGATGGTCGCCGCGCGCTTCACGGCGCCGGACTCGATCAGTTCCGGCGGCAACGGCTGGTTGCGCTTGAGCGGGTTGGCGCTGGTGACGTATCTGCGGACGTATCCCTCGTCGAAGATCATCCAGCAGGGCACGGCCTTGTTGGCGTACATCGCTTTGCCGACCTCGACGTAGGAGTTCGACTCGTTGCAGAACCTGCGGCCGCTCGGGTCGACGTAGATGGCGCCGGGTCGCTGGCGGCCCGAGCCCAGCGAGGCGGCGACCGCGCCGCCGTTGGCGATGAAAACCGAAGGCAGCCACCAGGCCTCGTCGAGCAGATCGGTCTTGGCGCCCAAACGCATCGCCGCCTCGAGCGCCTCACCGGTGTCCCCGGCGTTGGCGATCGACCACTGCCCCTCGTTGGGCTGGTCGCCGCTGTAGCGGCGGCGCATCTCCTTGTTGTGGCCGAATCCGCCCGCGGCCAGCAGGACTCCCTTGCGCGCCTCGACGTGCAACGGCGTGCCGTCGCGCACGATGCGCGCGCCCACCACACGGCCGTCCTCGACGACGAGGTCGGCCATCGCGGCGTTGGTCCACAACGGGGGGTGCCCGTCGCTGAGATCCGTCAGCGCCTTGAGCATTTGACCGATCAGCGATGCGCCGTTGGTGAGGATCTGGCGCCGGCGGGCACGCGCGGCCGCGGTGCGCAGGAACACCCGGGCCGCCACGGCGAAAGCGCGCGGTGAGCGGTTGAAGTATTGAACCGACCGCAATTCGTTGGTCAGCACCACGTATCCGTAATTCTTGGCCAGCGGCGGCTGCACCTTGTCGCGCCAATCACCCAACTGCGCGGCGTCGAAAGGGATGCCCTCGACCGCGCGGCCGGACGCGTTGCCGCCCTTGTGGTTCGGGTAGTAGTCGCTCCAGCCCGCACATCGGATCAGTCGCACACCCTTGCGGGTGAGGAAGTTGATCATCTCGTGGCCGGCCCGCAGGAACGTCTCGCGCCGCTCGGGCGAGGACGCCGCACCGATGTCGCCGACCACGTCGGCCAGGTAGGCCAGCCCGTCCTCGTGCGAGTCGGCGATGCCGTCGGCCCGCATCAACGGGTTGTTCGGCAGCCAGACGATGCCGCCGGACAGCCCCGTCGAACCGCCGACCAGTGACTGCTTTTCGATGATGAGGGGTTCGAGCCCGCAGTCCAGGGCGGCCAGGCCGGCGACCATGCCGCCCCCGCCGCTGCCCGCGATGAGCAGGTCCACGGAGCGGTCCCACTGCGGGCTCATCGCGCCTCCACGGGGCTCGTCGTGAAGCCGAGATCGGCGATCGGCACGTCGATGGTCGTGTTGGTCTTCTGGATCGCGGGCACCAGCGCGTCGTACGGCAGCCCGGCCAGGAAGCCGTCGATGACACGCTCGAAGTTGGAGATCAATCCTTCGATCTGGTTGGACAGCCGCATGAAGTCAAAGCCCTTGGAATGCAGCCCCTTTTGTTGCCTCGGCAGGTTGGAGAAGTCCTGGGCGGGAATCGGGGGCCAGCGCGGGTCGTCGGGCGCCATCGGTACCGGGGGCGTCGGTTTACCCGCCGATGCGTCGTTGGGAAACCGGGTGAGGGACCAGATCTCGAACAAGGTGTCCTCGGGTCCCAGCGGCCGGATCCGGTACGACGACGCGCTGCTGTAGGTCGGCAGGATGAAGTAGTGCGGGAAGGCGAACCCGATCGCGTCGGTGATGCCGCGGCGGACCAGCTCGTTGAGGTCGGGCATGCCGCTGCCGCGCGCGCGATGCCAGGCGACGACGGCGTCGTTGAGGGCGCTGCGCCACGCGGCCATTGCCGCCGCCGGGTCGGGCGGCAGCTCGATGTTCTGCAGGCCCTCGGCGATCCGGATGTCGTTTTCGTGCGTCATCCCGCCCATTCCGTCGCCGAGGGTGCGCATGAAATACAGGCTGCTCGCGACGACCGGGTGCACCGTCGCGGCGACTTCGCCCGGCTGCGCGGACGGCAGCAACTGAGGGTGGGTCTGCGGGACGTGATAGCCCTCCATGAACGCCGCCGCGGCCAGCTTCCAGTTCACGGGCAGCCGGCACGATTGCCACCACTCGACGCGCAGCGAGTCGACCTGCCAGGCGTCGTAGACCGACGCGAACGGCTCCATCCAGTCCCGCAGCGCCGGCGCGTCGTCGTCGAGGTTGATCCACGCGCAGCCGCCCCAGAGCTCGCATCGCACCGCCACGAGCCGAAGGTCGTCGGCGCTCAGGTTTTCCTCGGCGAACGCTTCGGGACGCAGCACGAACGTGTTGTGGCCGTCGAGGCCCCAGCACCAGCCGTGGAACGGGCACACGAAGGTGCGCCGATTCCCGTTGCCCTCCACCAGCTTCACGCCGCGATGCCGGCAGGCGTTGTGATACGCGCGCACGGTGTGGTTGTCCACCCGCGCCACGATGACGGACTGGTCGAGGATTTCGTATTCGACGAAGTCGCCGGGCTTGGGGATCTCCTCGAGCCGGCACGCCATTTGCCACATGCGGGGCCACAACATCTCGGCTTCCAGCGCGTAGAACTCGGGGTCGTAGTAGCGCTGTTTGGGGATCCGATCGGCGGTCCGAACCGCCCACGGTACGTTCCTAGCGTTCATAGCCATCCTCGTTCACACGATCCGCGATACCCGTCCCTGCCAGTACCGTTCGCGGATGCGCCTCTTGTAGAGCTTTCCGTTCGGGTCCCGCGGCAGCTCCGCGTCGAATTCCACGCTGCGCGGGCACTTGTAGCCGGCCAGGCGGGCCCGGCAGTAGTCGATGAGTTCGGCTTCGAGCTCCGGTCCCGCGACCACGGCGGGCTGCACGACGGCCTTGACCTCTTCGCCGAATTCCTCGTTGGGGACCCCGAACACGGCCGCGTCGACCAGCTTCGGATGCATGACGAGCAGGTTCTCCGCCTCTTGCGGGTAGATGTTGACCCCGCCGGAGACGATCGTGAACGTCGACCGGTCGGTGAGGTACAGGTAGCCGTCTCGGTCGACGTATCCCATGTCGCCGAGCGAGCGCCAGCCACGGTCGTTGCACACCGACGCGGTCTTGGCGGGGTCCTTGAAGTACGCGAAGTCCGGTCCACCTTCGAAATACAGCTCGCCCGATTCGCCGACGGGGAGCTCCCGCCCGTCCTCGTCGAGCACGTGCACCGGGGCCATCGGGATGCCCACCGAGCCGGGATGGGCGAGCCATTCCCGTGGCCCGATCGTCGTTCCGGCGAATCCTTCGGTCCCTCCGTAGTATTCGTGGATGATCGGTCCGAACCACTCCATCATGCGGCGTTTGACGTCGACGGGACAGGGCGCGGCGGCGTGGACGACGCACCGCAGGCTCGAAACGTCATACCTGTCCCGGACTTTCGCGGGCAGCTTGAGCATGCGCACGAACATCGTCGGCACGAACTGGGCGTGGGTCACCCGGTGCTCCTCGATCAGCCGCAGCACGGTCTCGGCGTCGAACCTGCGCAGCAGGATCGATGCGGCGCCGACGCGGTTGGCCGCCATGGTGTAGTTCACTCCGGCCGCGTGATACAGCGGCGCGGGGGACAGGTACACACTCGAGGGGCTCATCCCGTATTTGTGGATCAGCGCCAGCTCCAGCACCGCCTGCGCCCAGGACCCGTTGCCGTCCTCGGGCAGCGGCCGCCGCACCGCCTTGGGGCGCCCCGTGGTGCCCGACGAATACAGCATCTCCGAGCCGTCCGACACCGGCGGCGCTTCGCCGGCCGAGGCCAGCGCGTCCTCATACGACTGCCAGCCGGCCATCGAGCCCCCGACGGCGATGTGGGTGATCGGCGCGGCGTTGGCGGAACGGAGGTGTGCGGCCAGTTCGGGCATCGAGGCGTCGACAAAGACCGCTTTCGCGTCGGAGTCGTCGATGACGTAGGCGACCTCGTCGGGGATGAAATGCGTGTTGACGGGGGTGTAATAGAGGCCGGAAAGCTGAGCGCCCCAGGCGATTTCGAGGAATTCGGCTCTGTTCGGCAGAACCAGCGCGATGCCGTCGCCGCGACGCAGGCCGGCGTCGTGCAGCAGCGCGGCGACCCGCCGGCTGCGGGCATGCAGCTGGGCGTACGAGATCGCGTCACCGTCCGCGACGATGAGTGCCGGCGACTGGGCGGCACTGCGGGCGTGGTCGGCGATGTTCACCGGCGACCCTTAAGTGGTTGCGGCGCCGTCGGTCTGGGCGGCCGCGGCGGCCTGGCGGCGGGCGTGCTCGGAGGGCAACACCTTGTCCTTGAAGACGGTCTGAATCAGCTGCTGCACGTCCTTGCTGATCGAGGCGAGCGCGACGAGGTCGTTGGAGCTCTGCCAGTGCACCCGCATGCCCATCAGCTCCCAGGCCCGTTTGAGGTTGGCCTTGGTGAGCATCAGCGTCGTCAGCGGCGCCTGGGCGATGTGGCGGGCGATCGCGTCGACCCGGTCGTCGAGGTCCTCACGCTTGACCACCTCGTTGACGAGGCCGACTTCCAGCGCCTTCCTGGCGTCGATCACCTCGGCGGTGAACAGGTAGTAGGCGGCGCGCCGCCAGTTCATGAAAACCCATGGCTCGATGGAACATTCGCCCGACGGCATGCCGAACCCCTGCAGCGGCGGGTAGGAGAAGTAGGCGTCCTCGGAGGCGATGACGATGTCGGTGGTCAGGCCCATGTGCGTGCCGCCGCCCACGCAGTAGCCGTGCACCTGGGCGATGGTGGGTTTGGAGAATTCCCACAGGTTCAATGTCGGCTTGACGAACAAGTCGCTCTGGGCTTTCCACGGATGGCCGGTGACGATGGCGTTCTCGACGAACGACGGGTAGTCGACGGCGTTGTTGCCGATCGCGTGGCCCGAGCAGAAGCCCTTGCCGTTGGCCTTGAGGATGAGCACCTTGATGTCGTAGTCGCGGTCGGCGTCGGCCAGCGCCGCGTCGACCTCCTCGGCCAGCTTCTGGTCCTGCGCGTTGGCCTTCTCCGGCCAGTTCAGGGTGACGCGGGCGATGGGGCCGTCCTTTTCGTAGATGATTCTCTCGCGGGTCTCGTTGAGATCCATGGGATACCTTTCTTCGTTATGACGAGATGACGCCGATTTCGGCGCCGATGTCGTAGGTGGTCCCGACCTGGCCCGTCCACCGCACGGTCCCCGTCGCCCCCGCTTCGATCTCCTGCTCGACCTTCTCGGTGGCGATGACGTAGATCGGCGTGCCCGCCTCGACGTGTTCGCCGGCGCCGACGAGCAGCCCGGTCAGTTCGGCCTCCGAGACCGCCACCGAGACCCGGGGGATGCGAATGATGAAGTCAGCCATGCGCCTTCGCCCTCTCGCAGGTGCGCAGGGCCGCTTCGACGATCCGCGCCGGCGACGGATACACCTGGGCCTCGAGCGCCGCCGCGGCCGGGTTGGGGACGAATCGCGCGGCGACCCGCTCGACAGGCGCGGCGAGCTCGCCGAAGAGCTGTGCGTGCAGGATCGCGGCGATCTCCGCCCCGGGGCCCGCGAATTGCACGGCGTCATGGACGATCACGGCTCGGCGCGTGCGGCGCACGGACCCCACGATGGTGTCGACGTCGAGCGGCACCAGGGTGCGCAGGTCGATCACCTCGGCGCTGACACCCCGCTCGCCCAGCGTGTCCGCGGCGCTCAGCGCGTCGTGCACGCAGCGGCCGTAGGCGATCACGCTGACGTCGGTGCCCGGCCGCTTGATGTCGGCCTGCCCGAGCGGGATGGAGAACCCGGGCTCGGTGGGGACGGGGCCCTTCTTGCTCTGCAACCGAATCGTTTCGACGAACAGGCACGGATCGGGGTCGAAGATCGCCGCGGTCAGCAGCCCCTTGCCGTCGCGTGGGGTGGAGGGCACGATCACCTTCATCCCGGGGATGTGCATGAACCACGCCTCGAGGCTCTGCGAATGCGTTGCGCCCGTGGCCAATCCGGCATATACCTGGGTGCGGACGGTGATGGGCGCCGACGTGCGCCCGGCGGTCATGAACCTCAGCTTGGCGGCGTTGTTGATCAGCTGATCGGCGGCGATCCCGATGAAATCCATGATCATGATCTCGGCGACGGGCAGCAGCCCGTCGATCGCCGCGCCGATGGCCGCGCCCACGATCGCGGCCTCCGAGATCGGGGTGTCGAGGACGCGGTCGTGGCCGTACTTCGTCGACAAGCCCGCCGTCGGCCCGGAGGCGCCGGGATCGGCGATGTCCTCCCCGAGCAGGAACACCCGTTCGTCGGCCGCGAGCGCCTGGTCCAGCGCGAGGTTGAGCGCCTCGCGCATGGTCATCTCCTTGTCGTCCATGCGCTTACACCGGGAACGCGATCGGGGCGGCGTATACGTCGCGGTCGAGTTCGTCGATCGACGGGGAGTCCGCGCCCAGCACGGTCCGCAGGGCCGCCTCCACCGCGGCCGCCGCGTCGCTGTCGATGCGGACGAGATCGTCGTGATCGCAGACGCCGGTCCCTTCCAGGTGGCTGCGGAACCGGGGCACCGGGTCGGCGGCCAGCGCCGCCTCGAGTTGTTCGGCGGGGATGTAGGGCGTCCGGTCGCCGAAGTAATGGCCGCGGAAGCGGAACGTGACGCACTCGATGAAGGTGGGGCCGCCTCCGTCGCGCGCCCGCCGCAGCGCGTCGTCGAGCGCCGCTTTCACCGCGAGCGGGTCGTTGCCGTCGACGCGCACGCCCGGCATGCCGTAGCCGGCGGCCCGGTCGGCGACGTGTTCGAGCTTCATGGTGTCCGATGTCGGTGTCATCTCGGCGTAGAGGTTGTTCTGGCAGACGAAGACGAGCGGCAGGTCCCACAGCGCGGCCATGTTGGCGGCCTCGTGAAACGAGCCGGTGTTCGTGGCGCCGTCGCCGAAGCTGACCACCGTGACGCGGTCGATGCCCTTGCGTTTGGCGGCCATCGCCAGCCCGACGGCCACGGGTGGCCCGGCGCCGACGATGCCCGTCGAAAGCATCACGCCCTTGGCGGGATTGGCGATGTGCATGGTGCCGCCCTTGCCCCGGCCGGCGCCCACCGTGCGGCCCATCATCTCGCCGTAGATCTCCTCGAGCGGGACGCCCTTGCCGATCAGGTCGTGCAGGCCGCGGTAGGTCGTCACCAGCTGGTCGTCGGGCCGCAGCGCCACGCCCATCGCGGCGGCGATCGCCTCCTGGCCCCGCGAGGGCCAGTACACGCACATGAACTCGCCGGTGCCGATGCCCTTGGACAATCGATCGTCGGCCGCCTTCATCAGCACCATCAATTCGTACAGGCGACGCTCGACGCCCTGCGAGACCGATTGCGGTGCATCGTGTTCGGTGGTCATCACGCTCCCGACCAGGGTTTGACCTTGAGGAAGCCCCCGGCGTCGACGCGCAACTGCTGTCCGGTGATGTAGCGCGCCGCGTCCGAGGCGAGGAACAGCACCGCCTCGCTGATGTCTTCGGGCTCGACGTAGGGGACCGGCATCGCCTGCACGAGCGGGAACACCGGCTCGGCATCCTCGCGAGTCGGCTCCGCCAGATCGGGCCGGAAGGCGCGATACATCGGTGGGCTGTGCAGCATGTCGGTGTTGACGTTCGTCGGATGCACAGCGTTCATCCGGATGGAAAACCGGGCGAGCGCCAACGCGAAGTCGTTGACGTAGTGTGCGGCAGCCAGTTTCGCGAAGGCGTACCCGGCCCCGCCGGGGCCACCGTCGATCCCGCTGGTATTCATCGATGACATGAACGCCGCGTTGGAGCCTATGACGATGATCGACGCGCCGGAGCGCAGGTGTTTGAGGCTCGCGTGCACCAGATTCAGCACGCCGATGAGATCCACGTCCACCGCGTCGGCGAAGGCTTGCGGCGGCAGACCCGCGGTCAGGGGGCAGATGCCCGCGTTGGCGACCACGACGTCCAGATGCCCGAACTCGGCGACGCCGGCATCGATGGCGGCGGACAAGGCCACGCGGTCGCGAACGTCCGCGACCGCCGTGTACGCGCGTTGCCCTTCCTTTTCGACCAGCCGCGCCGTCTCGTCGAGGTCTTCCGGACGGGCCAGGGGGTATTCGTTGGTTTCGATGTCGGCACACAAATCCACCGCGATGATGTCCGCGCCCTCGGCGGCCAGCATCCGCGCGTGCGAGCGGCCCTGGCCGCGTGCGGCGCCGCTGATGACGGCCACCTTGCCCGCTACTCTGCCCATCGGCCGCCCTTCGTCCGTCCGGCTACGTCGCGATTCACGTTGGGGCCCAACGGTATTCGGTGTGGCGGCAGTAAGCCCGGGCGAGGATGAGGGGGCCGGTCACCCGTCTGGGCGGTGGCGGGGCGCGCGATCACCGCGGCGGTTGGCGAAACGAGACCTTCGGCCGGCTCCATCGCATCTCTTCCCGGAAAAACTGCGCTGACCTGCGGATGGGCTATCACTACGCCCAAGACTAGCTAGAATATCTAAAATAGCAAGGAATGGCGGCGAGCGAGGGGATTGGCGATGTCCGACGGGGTACTGCGCGGCGTGCGGGTGGTGGAATTGGCGTCGTGGACGTACGTGCCGTCGGCCGGTGCGGCCCTGTCGGACTGGGGCGCCGACGTCATCAAGGTGGAGGGTGTCACCTCGGGCGACCCGGGCCGCGCGCTGGTCGTCGGAGGTTTCACCCGGCAAGCCGCCCGCCCCGACGCCGACTTCATCCTCGAGTTGGGCAACCGCGGGAAGCGCAGCATCGGGATCGACATCAAATCGGCGACCGGCCGTGAGCTGTTCGGCCGGCTGCTGGCCAGCGCGGACGTCTTCTTGACCAATTGGCTTCCGGGCGCGCTCGAGCGGGCCCGCCTGACCGTCGACGACATCCGCTCGTTCAACCCGAAGATCATCATCGCGCGCGGCACCGGGCTGGGCGTGCGGGGACCGGACCGGGACAGGGGCGGATTCGACGCCGCGACGTACCTCGCGCGGGGCGGGGTCGCGTACACGCTCACACCGTTCGGCACCGAGACCCCGGCGGTTCAGGGGCCGGGTTTCGGTGACCTGCAGGGTGGGGCGACACTGGCCGGCGGTGTCTGCGCCGCCCTGTTCCACCGCGAACGCACCGGCGAGCCCACGATCGTCGACTCCTCGCTGCTGGCCCAGGCGATGTGGTCGATAGCGCCGTCCATTTCGGCCGCCGACTTCTTCGACATCGACGGGATTCCGGGCGCCCCGCCGGGGCTGGCCATCAACCCGCTCGTCAACCGCTACAAGACCAAGGACGGCAGGTGGATCCAACTGGTCTTCCTGCAGCCGGACAAGTTTTGGGTGGGCTTCTGCCGGCGCATGGGCCTGGCCGAGCTGGCCGACGACGAGCGATTTGTCCCGTCGAGCAACCTGATCGCCAACGCGGCCGCGGCGACCGAACTCTTCGCGGATGCGTTCGCCCGCCACGACCTCGCGCACTGGCAACGTGTGCTTGCGGACGAACCCGGCGTGTGGGGCGCCCTGGCGACGCCGCGGGAGACCCTCAACGACCCGCAGGTCGAGCCCAACGGATACGTGGTGACCAACGTGGACGACCACGGCGAGAAGTACCGGATCGTCGCCGCCCCGGTGCAATTCGACGAAACCCCGCCGGCGCCCGCGCGTGCACCCGAACACGGCCAGCACACCGAGGAGATCCTGCTGGAGCTCGACGTCGATTGGGACGACATCGCCAAGGCCAAGGAGCTCGGGGCGATTCTCTAAGGCCGCGGGCGGGGGAGCGACCTAATCGCGGGATTCGCAACCCGTTTCGATACCACGCGTCGCGGATTCCGTGGTTAGCAGCCGATTCCGAAAGGGTCACGGGCGGATATCAATGTCTCCCGCGGTCTGGCAGAACGCAGGCCATCGACAAATCATGGCACAGGGCGCTTTTGAGGTATGCGGCCGCGACGATGCGTAGCACACACGAATTCCTCGTCCGGTACGTGAGTGGCGGATTCATTGACGGCGCCGCAGGAGGTATCCACAGCATGACATCGAACTGGGTTCCCGCCCAGACTTCGTGCGGCCCGCACTCCGGTCGCATCCTCGACACCGCGCGGGGCATCCTCATCGGCCTGCGCCGGTGCCCCTCGGAGGCCGCCCTGGACGAATTGCACAGTGCGGCATTGCGGCACAAGGTTCCGGTGTTCGCGATGGCATGGGCGCTGGTGCACCTGGCCGGCGACGGTCAACAGACACCCAGTTTCGCCGACGCCCAGTCCGCGGCGCGGCACGAATGGGGTCGGTTGTTCGAGTCCGCCGCAGTGCCCTGTTGAGCGGGCACCAAGACGTTGGGACGGCCGAGCTTTCGAGGGGTAACCCGGCCGTCTCCAACTCTCTCGACAACTCTTTCGATAACTCTTTCGATGAAGCACCCGACCGTTCTGCGGGTCGCGCCTTCGGGCTCGAGCTCTATTGGCCGGCTCGCGGGCGCGGCAGCAGGCGCTGGCGGAAAAATCGGGCGGCCCGTCGACCGATGTTTGAAACCGACTACGGCATAAGCCTGTTCCGCTGACGGGCGCACACCGAATCCAAAAGATGTGGGCGTCGAGCGAAGTGCGAGAATGTCATCTGTGGCCGGTGTCCAACGCGATGTGAACCGGGTCCGCTGATGGGCTCGGGGCCCCGGCTGTACCGCCCGCGCTCTGAGCTGGCGGACCATATCGAATTCTTCGGGCATTGGCTCCATCGCGGGGCCACCTACCGAAGCCGGGCGCTGCCGCGCGGCGCGGTGACGATCGTCTTCGACGTCGGCCACCGCCAGCAACTGGACCTCTATGCCGCCGACGGCACCACCGAGATGAGCGTTCCGCCTGCCTTCATCACGGGATCACAGAACACGCCCTACGTCTCGGACATCGCTGCCGACGAGCCCGTCGTGGCCATCCATTTCCGGCCCGGGGGCGCATTTCCGTTTCTGGGCATACCGTTGGGCGACCTGGCGGATGGACCCGTGGGCGTCGGTGAGATCTGGGGACGGCAAGGACGCGACTTGCACGAGCGCCTGATCGAGGCACCGTCCGTCCCGGCCAGGTTTCGTCTGCTGGAGCAGTTCATGCTCGCGCAGGCGCGCTCGTCGGTGCATCGCCATCCCGGCGTCGCCGCCGCGATGGCTGCGGTCGAGGCCGATCCCTCGATTCGACTGGCTGACGTCCGCCGCATGACCGGACTGTCCACCAAGCGGCTCATCGCCCTGTTCCGCGCCGAAGCTGGCTTGCCCCCAAAGGAATTTGCCCGTGCCCGGCGCTTCCAAGCCGCGCTGAAGCGCCTTGGTGACGGCACGCCCGGCGCCCGCATCGCCGCCGACCTAGGGTATTTCGACCAGTCCCATTTCGTGCGGGAATTCCGGGCTTTCAGCGGGACGACGCCGACCTGCTACCGGCGGCAGCGCATCCTGTTGCCCAGCCACGTCCCGCTCGGGCGGCACAAATATCCAAGACCATTCGTTCGTGTGTGCTCATGATTGCGACATGGAAGACACCAGATTAGCCGTCGCCCACACGGGCCTGTTGGTTGCCGCGATGCGCGCCGAGGAATCCGCGCGCCGGGACCGACTGTTCACCGATCCGTTCGCCGAACGGCTCGCCGGCGACGAGGGGCGCGAATTGCTTGCCCAAGCCGTGGCGAAGACGGGCGCGACGTCACCGCAGATCGCCATCCGGACGCGCTTCTGGGATGAGCGCCTGCTGCGGGCTCAATCGGACGGCATTTCGCAGGTGGTGATCCTCGCCGCAGGCATGGACGCCCGCGCATACCGTCTGCCGTGGCAGCCGGACACCACCGTTTACGAAGTCGACCAGCCCCGGGTGACCGCCATCAAGGACGAACGGCTCGCCGGCGAGCAACCCCGGTGCCAGCGGGTTGCGGTGGGCATCGATCTGGCCGACGATTGGCCGAAGGCGCTGCGTTCCCAGGGGTTTTCGTCGTCCGCACCGGCGGTGTGGCTAGTCGAGGGTCTGCTGCAGTACCTCGATGCATCGGATGTCGACGCCTTGTTCGCCAGAATCGACGCGTTGTCCGCGCCGGGTTCGCGGGTGCTCTATGACCTGGTCGGGGCGACGTTGCTGGAAGCCGAATTCCTGCAGCCCACCCTGGAATTCATGCGGCGCCTCGGTGCGCCATGGACGTTCGGTACTGACGCACCGGCGTCCCTCGTCGAGCGGCACGGCTGGACGGCCCACGTCACCGATGTCGCCGAGCCTGGAACGAAGTGGAATCGCTGGGACCACCCAGTGGTCCCGCTCGACGTGCCCGGAATACCGCGCGGCTACTTCGTCGAGGCGGTCAAGGCCTAGCTTCGGTCCGCAATAGCGCCAGGCTATTTCGGCGGCGGCAGTTGGCGCGGGCCTTCCGACGCACCCAAATCCCGCGGCGCTCCGCGCGTCGCCAACTCCGGTGCGTGTCCGGCGGCCGGCAGGCGACCCTCGCCGGGTGTGTAGCGCGATGAGGTGACGAATTCCGTCCGGGCAGACGGCGTTTCGGCACCACCTTCGCCCGCGGGCAGTTCGGCGCTCGACGCCTCGGAGTTGACGGTCACCGTGCGGGTTCGCTTCAGCGCGAACGTGATCTCTTCGGTCTCTTCGAGTACCCCTTCAAACACGTGGCGCGCGGTGCGTAGCGGCTGGGTCGTGGTGTCGATCACCCGCGCCACGAACGGCGGTACCAGCGGCCTGATCCAGCGGGCGGCGGCCCGGGTCGCCTCCGGGAGCGACGGGATCAACGGCGCGTTTCGCTCGTCGGGCCGCGCGATCTCGTCGCCCGCCTCCGGCGCGGGCCGCTGGGCGATCGCCCGGCTGGCCGCCTCCGCTTCGGCGGCGATCGGCAGATACCCGCCGTCCTCGACCGGTTCGACGGCCCGCCGCGACGGCGCGTGCACCGGGTGCTCGAGGGCCTGCAGGACACGGCGACGCTGATGCTCGCGGTCGATCTCGGTCTGCGCCTCGATGGCGAGCCGGGCCTGGGTCAATTGGTGCTCGGCCCACATGATCTCGGCGTCGCGGCGGACCTCGGCCCGCTTGATTGCGATGGCGGTGTCCGCGTCGAGTTCGGCGCGGTCGCGCTCCGCGCGCGCGGCGGCGTGGCGATCGTAAGTTGTCTGCCCGCGCCACAACCCCAGGATCAGTGGCGCCAGGTACAGCAGCACGCACGCCCCGATGGTCAGCACACGCAGGGCTTGGGCCCCCGCGGTGTTCCACGCGAGGTCATTCATCGCGACCCACCGTGCGCCCAGGCCCCGGCCGGCGTCGGCGATGACGCCGCGCCGCGCATCCTGCAGGTCTTGCTCCTGTCGCGAGATCGTGGCATCCAACGCCGGCGCGCGGCTGTCCCGCGCGGACAGTGCGGCGTCGAGTTCATGCTGGGCGTCGTTGAGAAGCTCGTTGCCAGTGCGGGTTTCGGGTCCGGGTCCCGGAACGCCGGTGATCCGGGTCTGCGGGCAACCGGGGGTGGGGTGATATTCACAGCGGGCGACGACCAGGGCCCTGTCCTGCCGATCGCGGGCCTGCGTGACGGCGCGCTCGAGCGCGGCGCGCGCCTCCTCGGTGCGCTGTAGCGATGCCGATGCCTGCGCGACCGCGGGCGCCGATTCCGCGGCGCGCGCAGCGCGTTCGTCGACACGCTGGTCGATCGAACCGGACAGGATC
Organism: Mycobacterium sp. 3-98; assembly: GCF_035918355.1. Lineage (NCBI taxonomy): Bacteria > Bacillati > Actinomycetota > Actinomycetes > Mycobacteriales > Mycobacteriaceae > Mycobacterium > Mycobacterium sp. 3-98. Next base: position 3,000,651 of record NZ_CP142360.1, read on the forward strand.
ACCAACGTGGCTAGTTCGCCGACGATGACGCCGACCGCGGCCGCCATCGCGGCGCGTCCCACGAGGCCCGGGCGGCTCCGGTGGGAGCCCGGCACGGTGGCGCGGGTTACCGCGCCGGCCAGCAGGCCGAAGACGACGGTCAGCGGCACGACGGCAACGCTCGTCGCGCGGGCCGACCCGCCCACTGCCAGCGCCGCGACCAGCCAGGCCAGCGCGGCTCCCAGCATCACGACGGCGCCGGCCACCGCGTGGGCGGACCGCTCGTGGCGTTCGCCGGCCTCGCGGCCGTCTCCGCCGCCGAGCCAGATGAGCGCTTCCGCGACCCTGGCCAGGCCCGGGCGGCGGTCGATTACTTCCTGGGGCATGAGACTGAAAACACCTCCGCGATCAAGCCTCCCAGGCCCGGGGCCGACGCATCGAATCGAAGCTGCCACGTGTGGCGGGCCTCACAGGCCGGCGGGATGGACGCAGATCACCAGCCGGGCGTCGGCCGGGCGGGCCCGGTGCGACGGGACGGGAACGCGCGCGTAATTCCTGCGACGCGAGCGGATCAGCGGTCGTTCGGGCAGGTGACGTGAGACGGTATAAGCCTATGTCGAATCACGATTTTGTCACCTACGAGGAATTCGGTCGCAGGTTCTTCGAGGTCGCCGTCACCCCCGAGCGTGTCGCCGCCGCGTTCGCCGACATCGCCGGCAGCGAGTTCGCCATGGAGCCGATCGCGCAGGGACCGGGCAAGATCGCCAAAGTCAGTGCGAATGTCTCCATCCAGGAGCCCCGCGTCACCCGCCGACTGGGCGACAGCATCACCTTCGTCATCCACATACCGCTGTCGATCGACCTGCTCGTGGACCTGTGGCTCGACAAGCAGCGCTTCGTGGTCTCGGGTGACATCGCCCTGCGAGCGACCGCGCGCGCGGCCGAACCGCTGCTGCTGATCGTCGACGTCGCCAAGCCGAGGCCTTCCGACATCACCGTCAATGTCTCGTCGAATTCCATCCGCGGCGAGGTGCTCCGGATCCTGGCGGGGGTGGACGGCGAGATCCGGCGATTCATCGCGCAGTACGTCGCGGCCGAGATCGACGCGCCGGCGTCGCAGGCGGCACAGATCATCGACGTCGCTCAGCAACTCGAACAGGCGTGGCCCTGAGGTTGCCCCACGAATAGCGCCGGCGGTGTTGGGGTACCCAGCCACGGTTGTGCGTTTGACCACGTGGGTGGCGGCGCTTGGGATCGGGGAGGAGCGGAGGAACGCCTTGGCTCGAGTAGATGTTTCGGTGTCCTCGAAGGTGGAGCCGGAAGCGGCCTGGAAGCTGGCGTCGGACCTGGACCGGTTCGACGAGTGGATGACGATCTTCGCCGGGTGGCGAAGCCCCGTTCCCGACACGATCGAGGAAGGCACCTGTGTCTCGTCGTGCGTGAAGGTCAAGGGTTTCCGCAACGTCATCCATTGGACCGTCACCCGGTACGACGAGCCGAAATCGATTGAGCTGCAAGGCCGTGGCCGTGGTGGAATCCGGCTCAATGTGGAGATGACCGTGTCGGCGAACGACCCGGGATCGACCTTTCACCTCACCGCCGACCTCAAAGGCGGCCTGCTCAGCGGGCCGATCGGGGGACTGGTCGCCAGGGTGCTGCGATCGGACGTGCAAAAGTCCGTGAACAACCTCGCGTCGTTGCGGTAGGGACCTATCGGCCCGGGTGGCCGATCACCCATTCGCGCTGCGCCTGGCGAATCCGCCTGCGGTCCATCGCAAGCCACGCCAGGCCCGCCCCGAACGCGAGCATCGCGACGATCGCCGCGACGACGCCCGCGTGAGCCTGTCCCAGGGCAAAGTTCGCCACGCACACCACGAACGCCAGCGCAGCCGCACAGACCACGACCAATCCGGGCGTCTGCGCCGCATCATGCATCGAGTCGTCGCCGCGGCGGGCAACGGTCCGATCATCATCGACAGGGCTGTGCCTCATGGGCGTCTCCTCTGCTGTCGCTTCCGTCCGGCCGATGCAGTGGAGCTACCCAAAACACCGGCTGGACAAACGACTTGGCGGAGTCGACGGCCGCTACAGGGTCTGGTGCCGCCCGAAGTACTTGTGGTCCTCGCTGTAGCCGCCATAGCCGCTTCCGATGTCGCGGTAGTCGGCGACGAATTCGATTCCCTTGATCCACTTCACCAATTTGAATCCGTGCTGCAGCTCGTTGCGCAGCCGCAGCGGCCTGCCGTGCATGTACGGCAGCTGCTGGTCGTTCATGTTGTAGGCCAGCATCGTCATGTGGTGGTCCATCTGACCGATGTGATGGGCGTTGTAGTAGATGCCCCCCGTGGCGCCCAGACCCATCGAATAGAACACCGCCCACTTCGCCTCGGGCAGCGGCTTGACGATGTCCATGATCGTCTTCATTTGCACGCCACCCCATTTGGCGACGCCCGACCACGCCTGGATGCAGAAGTGCTGGCTGATCTGCTCGTGGTAGGGCAGCGCCATCAAGTCCTCGAGCGAGAACTCCATCGGGTGCTCGACCAGGCCGTAGACCTTGAGCCGCCAGTTCTTGAAGTCGTCGCGCTCGAGCTCTTTGTATTCGACGGTCTCGGGGAGGCGGCCGTTGCGCCAGTGGTGCGGCGAGATGTCGTTTTCGGTGAAGGCGCCCGGCTTGGGGTCCAGCCGTTCGAGCGCTCGCTGGAACGGCCCGACCAGGGCGTACCCGACCCGCTGAACGACCCGCGGGTGCTTGATGGTGAACGGGGTGGCCCACACCCACGCGACGGCCGTCAGCACCATGGCCGCGGCGAAGATCCAGAAACCCATCCAGCTGTTGTCGTCGCGGGAGGCGAACATGTGGTTGAGGTTCCGCAGTGCCTCGGTGGTCAACACCATCGTCACGTGCACCAGGATGAAGAACAGGAAGTACACCAGCACCAGGAAATGCAGCGACCGCGCGTGCTGAATGCTCAGGCGCTTGCTCAGCCAGTGCACGCGCTGCGACAGCGCCGGCGACATCCCCAGGCCGGTGATCAACGCGGCTGGCGCGGCGATGAAGACGGTGGTGAAGTACGACAGCAGCTGCAGGCCGTTGTAGGCGACCCAGCCGTTGTCGGTCGGCCAGTCCAGCGACATGTACTGAATCGCGACCGACGCGGCGTTGGGAAAGACGTCCCAGCTGGTCGGCACGATGTGGCGCCACTGCCCGGTGGTGAACAGCAACACGTAGAAGACCGCCCCGTTGAGGAGCCACAACACGTCGACGCCGAGATGCCACCATCGCGCCAGCCCGATGGAGTGCCGGAATCCGGGCAGGCCGAATTGCGGCGGCAGGGCGACGGTGTCGGCGTTGGCGGTCCACAGCTCGTCGTCCGGCACCGGCGGGCCGACCCGCAGCCACTCGTCCTTGCCCGGGGTGGCGTTGCGGCTGAAATAGAGCCGGGGATGGTCACAGAGAATCTGAATCCCCGTCCTGATGATGAACATCATCATGAACAGGTTGAAAAAGTGCGTCCAACCGATCCACGCGGGCAGCCCGTCGGGAGCACCGCTGTGCGGATCGGTCCCGGGGTAGCGCGCGATGAACGACTGAATGGCCGGCATGTTGTGCAGGCCCTTGCCGATCGCCACCGACGCGATCAGCAGTCCAAAGCCGATCGGGATCAACCACAGAAGGTTGAACCACCGGTCACGGCCGACGCGCAACTTCGGGGCGGTCGCCCGCCTGGTCAGATCGAACCCGCCGCCGTACTCCTCGACATCGATGGTGTCGTGGGCGGTATGGATCTCGTGCCGATAACCAGGATCGGATGTCAGCGGCGTGCCTACCGCCAACGTCGAGACTGAGCCGTTCCCCACCGGGTCAATACGTTTGCTTTCGGCATGCGTCACGGGGTTGAAAATACACCAAAACACCTGGATAAATCCAAGTTTGATTGGAAAAAATCCTTCCGTGGCGCGTCGTGTCCCGTCGTGTGATCGTCGGCAACAGTTGCCAGGGGGCGGAATCCGCTCCGGCTCGGACGCCGGTTGCCGCAACTGCCTACGGAATGCTCAATTCTTTCCGCAAACACGGCTCCTTGGCGATTGCTGTGAATTCTCTCCCAACCTCCTAGCAGACGAGGCTAGGCGGTGTCGCGCGGTAACAGCCGGCGCACCGGGCGCGTCTCGAGGGCGTTGATCGTCAGCGCGCGGCGGGCGATCCGCCAGCCGGCGGCCGTCAGCTCGTATGCGTCGTCGTAGCGCAGGTGCCACACCACATCCACCACCTCGTCGCCCCGCGGGTTCCAGTGGTGAGCGACGCACGCGACGCGCCCGCGCGCGGCCCCCCGCCGCCCGGCCGCCTCGTACACCTCGCCGACGATAGCGTGCTCGGTGCGCGCGACCGCGGCCACGGCCCCGACGGCCCTCGCGATGGCGGCGCGGCCGCGATGCGCATGTGTCGGCAACAGATCGGCCGGTGGCGAGGGCACGACCAACTCGGCCTCGGTGGTGAAAAGCTCTGCGACGGCGCCGAATTCACGGTCATCGACGTGGGCGGCGTACCGGTGAACCACATCGCTGAGCGCCATTCGCTCGTCAGCGGAAAGCGTCATCGGTTCACGAAACCAGCGACAGCCGCTGCGCGCACGCCGACAGGGCGTCCTTGGCCGCCTCGAGGTCGGCGGTCGGCGGCATGGCCAGCACCAGCCGGTCGGCGCCCTGGTCGACCAGGCCCGCCGCGCGCTCGGCGTCGATCTTGGTGACACTGTGGCCCAGCGACACCTCCAGTGCCGCGGGGTCGCGGCCTGCCGCCGATGCCTCCTCGCGCATGAGCCCGATCAGCGACGCCAGCGCCGGACCGGTGACGCCAAGGGGCTGGAAGCCGTCGCCGAAGCGCCCCGCACGGCGTGCGGCCGCTCGGCTGTGGCCGCCGATGTGCACCGGAAACCGTTCCCCGGCAACGGGTTTGGGATAGCTCATCACATTGTCGAAGCTGAAGAATTCACCGTGGAAGGACGCCCCCTGGGGTCGGTCGGCCCACAGCGCGCGCAGCACCGCCAGCTGCTCGTCGGCCCGCCTGCCCCGATTGTCGAAGTCCGCGCCGCACGCCTGCAGCTCCTCTTTGAGCCAGCCCACACCCACACACAGCCGCAGCCTTCCACCGGAGAGGGCGTCGACGGTGGCGACCCGCTTGGCGAGCACCACCGGGTGGTGGTTGGGCAACACCAGCACCCCGGTGGCCAGCCCGAGGCTGGTGGTGTGGCCGGCCAGAAAGGCCAGCAGATCCAGCGGGTCCGGGATGGGGCAGTCGGGGGCCAGCCCGACCCGCCCGGAACGGTCGTAGGGATAGACGCTGTCGTAGCGCGTGAGCAGGACCGTGTGCTCGACGGCGACGATCGATTCGAATCCGCAGGCTTCGAGGTGGCGCGCGAAGGCCACCATCCACTCGGGGTCCGCGGTGACACCGTCGGCGACCGGGGCCACCACTGAGACCTTCATGGTTGGTGAAGCTAACAAGCCGACCGGTCGCGCGGTCAGCGGGCCGCGCTTTGAACGCTCTCCGAGCTTTCCGAGGCGGCCGGGGCGATCGCGGCGCGCACGGCCTCGGCCAGCGTGGCGGCCCGGGGGTCGGTGAACACGTCTTCGAGCAGCACGTCGCGCCCGTCCGGACCGGTCAGCGGGACCCGCCAGTTGGGGTATTCGTCCGTAGTGCCGGGCTGGTTCTGGGTGCGACGGTCACCGACGGCGTCGGTGAGCGCCAGCCCCAGCAGCCGCGACGGCGTCCGGCCCAGGTACTTGTACAGCGCCAGGACGACCTGCTGCGGGTCGTCTTCGCCTTCATCGAGCAGCCCCACCCGGCGCAACTCGGCCAGCCACGCCGCCAACTCGGCACGGTCGGACTCGAGCTCCTCGGCGACGGGCCGGGTCAGCAATCCCAGCGAGTCACGCAGCCGCACATGGTCGCCCGCCAGGTAGCCGGCCGTCGGCGGCAGGTCGTGGGTGGTGACCGAGGACAGGCAGTACTCCCGCCAGCGCTCCGCCGGCAGTGGTCCGCCGTTCCCGTCGCGGTCCAGCTCGAACCAGAGGATCGACGTGCCCAGCAGCCCCCGCAACAACAGGTAGTCACGCACCCACGGCTCGACCGTGCCGAGGTCCTCGCCCACCACCACCGCGCCGGCCCGGTGTGCCTCCAGGGCGACGATGCCGATCATGGCTTCGTGGTCGTAGCGGACGTAGGTGCCCTCGGTTGGTGGTGCACCCCGCGGGATCCACCAGAGCCGGAACAACCCGATGATGTGGTCGATGCGCACCCCGCCGGCGTGCCGCAGTACCGCGCGGATCAACGCGCGAAACGGCCGGTACTCGTGCTCGTCCAGTCGGTCCGGCCGCCACGGCGGCTGCGACCAGTCCTGGCCGAGCTGATTGAACTCGTCCGGTGGCGCCCCGGCGGTCACGCCCAGCGCCATCACATCCTGCAGCGCCCAGGTGTCGGCGCCGTTGGGGTGCACGCCGACGGCCAGGTCGCCCATGATGCCCAACGACATTCCGGCCCGGATCGCCTGGGACTGGGCCGCGGCGAGCTGCTCGTCGATTTGCCATTGCAACCAGCGGTGGAAATCGACGGTGTCGGAATGTTTTTCGACAAAGTCTGCGACCCCGGACGCGTCGGGATGTTGCAGCGCTTCGGGCCAACGATGCCAGTCATCGCCGTATTGTTCGGCCAGCGCGCACCAGGTCGCGAAGTCGTCGAGTGCGCGGCCCTCCCGGTCGCGGAACGCCGCGTAGGACAGTTCCCGGCCCGCCGACCGCGGTTCCTCGTGCAGCAGCTTGAGGGCGGCCCGTTTGGCCGCCCACGAGCTGTCGCGGTCGATGGTGTCGACGCGGCCGGCGCGCTCCTGGACGTCCGCGCGCAGCCGGCGGACCCGGCTGCGCTTGCCCAGGTCGGCGAATTCGGGGATCGCCTCGACGCGAAGATAAATCGGATTGACGAAGCGCCGCGACGTCGGCAGGTACGGCGACGGCTCCATCCGGCCCTTCGGACCCGGAGGCGCCGCCGCATGCAGCGGATTGACCAGGAGGTAATCGGCGCCGTGGCGCGACGCCGACCACACCGCGAGGTCGGTCAGATCGGTGAGATCCCCGACGCCCCAGGACCCCCGGGACCGCACGCTGTAGAGCTGAACCGCCAGGCCCCAGGCGCGACGGTTGCCGAGCCGCTCCGGCAGCCCGAGCCAATCCGGCGTCACGATCAGCGCGGTGCTGGTCTCGGAGTCCCCGGACCGCAGGTGCACCCGGTGATACCCCAGCGGCAGGTCGGTGGGCAGCAGGAAGCTGGCCTCGCCGACCCAGCGTCCGTCCAGGTCGAACGGCGGGGTGAAGTTGTCGACCTGCGCGACGTCGCCGCGCACCGTGCCGTCCTCGAGCGCCAACCACACCTCGGCGGGAGCACCGTGGGTGACGTGGGCCCAAAACCGGATCTGCTCACCGGTGCGGCCGACGATGGTCGCCGGCAGTCGCCGCGCCCAGTGCGACCTCAGCTTGGCGGTGAGCGCGAGGTTGCGTTCCTGTTCGTCGCCGGCCGCGACGCCGAGCGCGGCCAGCACGGCCTTGAGCGTCGCCTCAGACACCCGCACCCGCCTGCCGCTCCAGTCCTCGTACTCCGTCGCGATGCCGTACCTCCGGGCGAGTTCGATCAGCGACGGTGCGAGTTCGGTCATAGGGCCATCTTGCTGCCAGGATTCGCCGACCGGCGACCCGGACCCGACGCGAGTTGGCGTTTTCTTTGCTGGACGGCCGCCTTCCGTTCATCTGCCCCGCCCGTCGGTGACCCGCTCCGCGCGCTCGACAGGACGCCGGCGCGATGGGCCACTACGATGCCGTGAGGGGATTCGGTGGCTGATCTTGGGGGAACAGAAACTGCCAGCTCAACGGCGCCGGTCGGGGCCGTCCGCGCGGGGGCGCCGGCGCGGTGAACGGGCCGGATCCGGGCGCGATGAGCAGAGGCAGAAGTGAATGCGCTTCGGCGCCGCATGGCGAGGTCCGTGCAGGTGCCTTACCGTTGTCATGTAATTCGCGCTGGATCGGTTCACAGGGGCCGAATCCAGGCGTTCGAGCAACCCGGATGGTGAATTAGTGGCGGAAGAGAGTCGCGGGCAGCGCGGGTCGGGGTACGGCCTTGGGCTGTCGACGCGGACCCAGGTCACCGGCTATCAGTTCCTTGCCCGCCGGACCGCGATAGCGCTGACCCGGTGGCGCGTGCGCATGGAGGTCGAGCCCGGCCGACGGCAGAACCTCGCCGTGGTGGCATCGATTTCGGCCGCCCTGGTGATCTGCCTGGGCGCGCTGCTCTATTCGTTCATCAGCCCGGCCGGCCAGATCAACGAGTCGCCGATCATCGCCGACCGCGACTCGGGCGCCCTGTACGTCCGGGTGGGGGACCGGCTGTATCCCGCGCTGAACCTGGCGTCGGCGCGGCTGATCACCGGCCGCCCGGACAATCCGCACCTGGTTCGGTCGAGCCAGATCGCCAGCCTGCCGCGCGGCCCGATGGTGGGCATCCCGGGTGCGCCGTCGAGCTTCCACCCCACCAGCCCGGGCGCCTCGTCATGGTTGGTCTGCGACACCGTGGCGAACTCGACCGGCGCGGGCGCCCCGTCCGGCGTGACGGTCACGGTCATCGACGGCAATCCCGATCTGAGCCACCACCGGCGGGTGCTGACCGGGACGGACGCGGTGGTGCTGAACTACGGCGGCGACGCCTGGGTGATCCGCGACGGACGCCGCTCGCGCATCGACGCCGCGAACCGGTCGGTGCTGCTGCCGCTGGGCCTGACCCCCGAGCAGGTCAGCATGGCCAAGCCGATGAGCCGCGCCCTCTACGACGCGTTGCCGGTGGGTCCGGAACTGACGGTGCCCCAGATTCAGAACGCGGGCGCCGGCGCGTCGTTCCCGGGGGCGCCCGGACCGATCGGCACGGTGATCGTCACCCCGCAAATCAGTGGGCCGCAACAGTATTCGCTGGTGTTGGCCGACGGTGTGCAGACGCTGCCGCCGTTGGTGGCCCAGATCCTGCAGAACGCCGGACCGGGCAACACCAAACCCGTGACGGTGGAACCGTCCGCGTTGGCGAAGATGCCGGTGGTCAACAAGCTGGACCTGTCGTCCTACCCGGATGCGCCCCTGAACGTGATGGACATCCGCGAGAACCCGGCGACCTGCTGGTGGTGGCAGAAGACCTCCGGTGAAAACCGGGCCCGCGTGCAGGTCATCTCCGGCGCGACCATCCCGGTCGAGACGAAGGACGTCAACCGGGTGGTGTCGCTGGTCAAGGCGGACACCACCGGCCGCGAAGCCGACCAGGTGTTCTTCGGGCCCGACTACGCGAACTTCGTCGCCGTCACCGGAAACGATCCCGGTGCCAAGACCACCGAATCGCTGTGGTGGCTCACGGACGCGGGCGCCCGGTTCGGGGTCGACGACACCCGTGAAGTCCGAGAAGCGTTGGGCCTGAAGACGAAACCGGCCCTGGCGCCGTGGGTGGCGCTGCGGCTGCTGCCGCAGGGGCCGACGTTGTCGCGCTCGGATGCGCTGGTGCAGCACGACACGCTGCCGATGGATATGTCCCCAGGAGAGTTGACGGTACCGAAGTGAAACGTGGATTTGCCCGGCCGACACCGGAGAAGCCCCCGGTCATCAAGCCGGAGAACATCGTCCTTCCGACCCCGCTGAGCATTCCGCCGCCGGAGGGCAAGCCCTGGTGGCTGGTGGTGGTCGGTGTGCTGGTGGTCGGCCTGCTGATCGGCATGGTCGGCATGACGTTCGCCAGCGGCTCGCACGTGTTCGGTGGCGCGGGCGCCATCTTCCCGATCTTCATGATCGGCGGCGTCGCGATGATGATGTTCGGCGGCCGGTTCGGCGGCCAGCAGCAGATGAGCCGGCCGAAGCTGGACTCGATGCGCGCCCAGTTCATGTTGATGCTCGACATGCTGCGCGAGACCGCCCACGAGTCGGCCGACAGCATGGACGCCAACTACCGGTGGTTCCACCCCGCGCCCACCACGCTGGCCGCCGCGGTCGGATCCTCGCGCATGTGGGAACGCAAGCCCGACGGCAAGGACCTGAACTTCGGCGTGGTCCGTGTCGGCGTCGGCATGACACGTCCCGAGGTGACCTGGGGTGAGCCCCAGAACATGCCGACCGACATCGAGCTCGAGCCGGTGACCGGTAAGGCGCTTCAGGAGTTCGGGCGCTATCAGAGCGTCGTTTACAACCTGCCCAAGATGATCTCGGTGCTGGTCGAACCCTGGTACTCGCTGGCCGGGGACCGCGAGCAGGTCCTGGGTTTGATGCGGGCGATCGTCTGCCAGCTGGCGTTCTCCCACGGCCCCGACCATGTTCGGATGATCGTGGTCAGTTCGGATGTGGACGAATGGGACTGGGTGAAATGGCTGCCCCACTTCGGTGATCCGCGCCGCCAGGACGCGGCGGGCAACGCGCGCATGGTGTACAGCTCGGTGCGTGAGTTCGCCGCCGAGCAGGCCGAATTGTTCGCCGGCCGTGGGTCTTTCACTCCCCGCCACGCCAGCTCGGCCGCCCAGACGCCGACGCCGCACACGGTGATCATCGCCGACGCCGTTGACCCCCAATGGGAGTACGTGATCAGCGGCGAGGGCGTCGACGGGGTGACGTTCTTCGATCTCACCGGCTCGCCGATGTGGAGCGCGGTGCCGGAGCGGACCCTGCGGTTCGACAAGATGGGTGTGATCGAGGCGCTGCCCCGCGACCGCGACACCTGGATGGTGATCGACGAGAAGCCGTGGTTCTTCGCCCTCACCGACCACATCAGCGTCGCCGAGGCGGAGGAGTTCGCGCAGAAGCTGGCGCGCTGGCGGCTCGCCGAGGCGTACGAGGAGATCGGCCAGCGGGTGGCGCACATCGGCGCCCGAGACATCATGTCCTACTACGGAATTGACGATCCCGGCCACATCGATTTCGAGGCGTTGTGGGGCAGCCGCAACGACTCGATGGGCCGGTCGCGGTTGCGGGCCCCGTTCGGTGTGCGTTCCGACAACGGCGAGCTGTTGTTCCTGGACATGAAGTCGCTGGACGAAGGCGGCGACGGCCCCCACGGCGTCATGTCCGGGACGACGGGTTCGGGGAAGTCGACCCTGGTGCGGACGGTGATCGAATCGCTGATGCTCAGCCACCCGCCGGAGGAGCTGCAGTTCGTGCTGGCCGACCTCAAGGGTGGGTCGGCGGTCAAGCCGTTCGCCGGGGTGCCGCACGTGTCCCGGATCATCACCGACCTGGAAGAGGACCAGGCGTTGATGGAGCGCTTCCTCGACGCGCTGTGGGGGGAGATCGCGCGTCGTAAGGCGATCTGCGACAGCGCGGGTGTCGACGACGCCAAGGAATACAACTCGGTGCGCAGCCGGATGCGGGCGCGCGGCCAGGACATGGCGCCGCTGCCGATGCTCGTGGTCGTCATCGACGAGTTCTACGAATGGTTCCGCATCATGCCGACGGCGGTCGACGTCCTCGACTCGATCGGCCGTCAGGGCCGCGCCTACTGGATCCACCTGATGATGGCGTCGCAGACCATCGAGAGCCGCGCCGAAAAGCTCATGGAGAACATGGGTTACCGGCTGGTGCTCAAGGCGCGTACCGCCGGTGCGGCGCAGGCGGCCGGCGTGCCGAACGCGGTCAACCTGCCCGCCCAGGCGGGCCTGGGGTACTTCCGCCGCAGCTTGGAGGACATCGTCCGGTTCCAGGCCGAATTCCTTTGGCGGGACTACTTTCCGCGCGGCCTCACCGACGACGGGGACGAGGCGCCGGCGTTGGTGCACAGCATCGACTACGTCCGCCCGCAGCTGTTCACGAACTCGTTCACCCCGCTGGAGGTCAGCGTCGGGGGGCCCGAGGTCAATACCCCGGCGATCCCCACCGACGGCGACCTGCCGGAGGTAGAGGGACCGGACGACGACGTCGAAGGGATCCGGACGCCGAAGGTCGGCACGGTCATCATCGATCAGCTGCGCAAGATCGACTTCCAGCCCTACCGGCTGTGGCAGCCGCCGCTGAACCAGCCCGTCGCGATCGACGAGTTGGTGAACCGGTTCCTCGGCCGCCCGTGGCAGCAGGATTACGGCACCGCGCGGGATCTGGTCTTCCCGATCGGGATCATCGACCGCCCGTTCAAGCACGACCAGCCGCCGTGGACCGTCGACACGTCCGGCCCCGGTGCCAACGTCCTGATCCTGGGGGCCGGCGGCTCGGGCAAAACCACCGCGCTGCAGACCCTGATCTGCGCGGCGGCGCTGACCCACACACCCGAGCAGATCCAGTTCTACTGCTTGGCCTACAGCAGCACCGCCCTGACCACGGTCGCCGGGCTGCCCCACGTCGGCGAGGTGGCCGGTCCGACCGACCCGTACGGCGTGCGCCGCACGGTGGCCGAGCTGCTGGCCCTGGTGCGGGAGCGCAAGCGCACCTTCCTCGAGTACGGCATCGCCTCGATGGAGGTGTTCCGGCGGCGGAGGTTCGGCGGCGAGCCCGGGCCGGTCCCCAATGACGGGTTCGGCGACGTCTACCTGGTGGTGGACAACTACCGCGCGCTGGCCGAAGAGAACGAGGTGCTGATCGAGCAGGTGAACGTGATCATCAACCAGGGCCCCTCGTTCGGGGTGCACGTGGTGGTCACCGCCGATCGCGAATCCGAGCTGCGGCCGCCGGTGCGCAGCGGCTTCGGCTCCCGGGTCGAGTTGCGGCTGGCCGCCGTCGAAGACGCCAAGCTGGTGCGGTCCCGGTTCGCCAAGGATGTTCCGGTCAAGCCGGGTCGCGGCATGGTCGCGGTCAACTACGTCCGCCTCGACGCCGACCCGCAGTCCGGTCTGCACACGCTCGTGGCCCGGCCCGCGTTGGCGAGCACGCCGGACAACCGGTTCGAGTCCGACAGCATCGTCGAAGCCGTCAGCCGTGTCGCGAGCGGCCAGGCCCCGCCGGTGCGCCGGCTGCCGGCGACGTTCGGCATCGATCAGCTTCGCGAGATTGCCGCCCAGGACACCCGCCAGGGCGTCGGTGCGGGCGGAATCGCTTGGGCCATCTCCGAATTGGACCTGTCGCCGGTCTACCTCAACTTCGCCGAGAACGCGCACCTGATGGTCACCGGCCGCCGCGAATGTGGGCGCACCACGACGCTGGCCACCATCATGTCCGAGATCGGGCGGCTGTACGCGCCGGGAGCCACCAGCGCCCCGCAGCCGCCGGCGGGGCAACCCTCGGCGCAGGTGTGGCTGGTGGACCCGCGGCGTCAGCTGCTGACGACGCTGGGTTCGGACTACGTGGAGAAGTTCGCCTACAACCTCGACGGCGTGCAGGCGATGATGGGCGAACTGGCCGCGGTCCTGGCCGGCCGCGAGCCACCGCCGGGCCTGTCGGCCGAAGAGTTGCTGTCGCGGTCGTGGTGGAGCGGACCGGAGATCTTCTTGATCGTCGACGACATCCAGCAGCTACCAGCCGGTTTCGATTCGCCGCTGCACAAGGCCGCACCGTGGGTGACCCGGGCCGCCGACGTCGGCCTGCACGTGATCGTCACCCGGACGTTCGGTGGTTGGTCGTCGGCGGGCAGCGACCCGATGTTGCGGGCGCTGGCCCAGGCGAACGCGCCCCTGCTGGTGATGGACGCCGACCCCGACGAGGGATTCATCCGCGGCAAGATGAAGGGTGGTCCGCTGCCCCGCGGCCGCGGCCTGCTGATGGCCGAGGACACCGGCGTGTTCGTTCAGGTCGCCGCGACGGAGATACGCAAGTAGGGCCGGCCGCGCCGGGGCGGCCCGGGAAATACCCCGGGCTCAGCCCCAGCGCAGCGGCAGCTCCTTGAGCGCGAAACTCTTTGACGGGTAATTGATCACGGGGGAGTAGTCCGCGGGCAGCTCGAAATCCGGGATCTGGTTGAGCCACTCCGCGACGATCACCGTCAGCTCGATGCGCGCCAGGTGCGAGCCCAGGCACCGGTGCGGACCGCCGCCAAAACCCCAGTGCCGGTGGACTTTCCCGTCCATGTTGAGCTCGTTGGTGGACATCGGGTCGCTGTCGTCGCGGTTGACGGCCGCCATGCACAGCCGCACCGAGGTGCCCGGCGGCAACGTCATGCCGCCGACTTCGACGAACTCGGTGGTGATCCGGGGCGCCACCGGCGCCGACGGTTCCAGCCGGACGATCTCTTCGATGAAAACCCTGATCTGCTTGGGGTTGTCGCGAAGCTCCGCGCGCAGCTGCGGCCGCCGCGCCAGTTCGAAGAGCGAGAATCCGATCGCCGCGGTGACGGTGTCCAGGCCGGCGAGGATCAACAGGTGGCTCATGCCGAGCAGCTCGATGTCACTGAAGTCGCCGCCGCCGGTCATCACCTGCGACAACATGTCCGAGCCCGGGTTTTGCCGGCGCTGCGCGATGGCGTCGACCAGGTATTGCAGCAGCTGCTGGCCCTTCGCCATATCGGCCTGGGTGAGGAACGGCTTGTCGGCGATGACGGAATCTTTCCAATCGATCAGGCGATCGCGATCCTCGAGGGGCAGGCCGTAGAGGTCCAGGAACACCTGAAACGGGTACAGGCTCGCGAGATCCGCCATCACCTCGCACTTGCCGCGACCGGCCAGCGCGCCGATCATGTCGCGGGCGTGGCGCTCCAACGCGGGACGGGACTTGCTCAGCGCGTGCGGGCTGAAATACGGCTGCAGGATCTTGCGGTAGCGGGTGTGTTGCGGTGGGTCAAAAGCCAGCGGCAGCACCGGCAGCGGGTGGCCGGGGGGCTGCAGCACCGTCGAGGAGAAGACCTTGGGGTTGCGCAGCGCGGCCAGCACGTCTTCGCGGCGGGTGAGGTAGTAGTGGCCGTTCATGAACACCACCGGCCCCGCGTCGCGCAGCGTCTTCCACCCCAGCCCGCGGTCGGCGCTCATCGGCAACTTGTCGACATCCAGCCGGGGTAAGTGGAACGAGCCGTATTGGCCGTCGCTCATGCCGGCACCAACATCTGGGGGCGCATCAATATTGCATGGGGGGCAAAGGAACACGGATCCGAACAGCCGGGCCCATTCGAGCCATTCGGCGCCCGTCCTTGATGGCGAACATCCTCGATACTTTACCGACCGACTAATCTGGGTATCGGACCGTGAAGCGCCGTATCGGGCCGCCTAGGGAGGAAACTTCGTGAGGGTTCGCCTGGAGCAGTCGAAATGCGTGGGCCACGCCCAGTGTTACGCCGTCGACCCCGACCTTTTTCCCATTGACGAGTCCGGCTATTCGATTCTTCAGGAGCGCGACGTCCGGCCCGAAGACGAGCAGGTGACTCGCGATGGCGTCGCATCCTGCCCCGAGATGGCGCTGATCCTCGACGAGGACTGACGGCGCAACGACGCCGCCGGACGGCCGCGGTACCGCGCCGTGCAAGCAAACGGTGAATGAACAAACCGTTGCCCTATATGAACTGCTGCCGACCGGGAATGAACAGTGGTTGGCCATTGATAAACAGCGGCCTTTGCGTGTCGGCGTTTGCCCCATAACGAACTAATCTCAGTGCCGGGCGGCAGTTCGGAGGCATGGAGCTGTCGCCCGGTTGCTGAAAACGGGATTGGCCGAGGCAGAAGGTGCATGTCGTTTTTGACCAGAAGTCCGAGAAGCGTGGTGGCAGATCACCTTTCCGGACGCAGCCCCTTGGTCAGCATGCACCGGCCCGCCCGGCCGGCCGAGTCGCGGACCGAACGGCCGCTGACGGGCTCCCGCGGACGCAGCCATCGACCGGTGGGGTCGTTTACAGAGCCGTGATTACCGCCACCACTGATTCCCATGTGACAGCCGAAATCGCCTGCGGGCTCGGCCGACTGAGGAGGATAGGTGCTTGACTTCGGTGCGTTACCGCCCGAAATCAATTCAGGTCGCATGTATGCGGGTCCGGGCTCGGGGCCGATGATGGCCGCGGCCGCCGCGTGGGACGAGATCGCGGCGGAGGTGGGCGTGGCGGCCAACGGGTACAACTCGGTGGTCACGGAGCTCATCAGTGGGCCATGGGTGGGGCCGGCGTCGATCTCGATGATCTCGGCGATCACCCCGTTCATCAGCTGGCTCAGCGCGGTGGCCGCGCAGGCCGAAGAAGCCGCCAGTCAGGGCCGGGTGGCCGCGGCGGCGTTCGAGGCGGCGTTTGCGATGACGGTGCCGCCGCCGGTGATCGCGGCCAATCGGGTGTTGCTGGCGAATCTGATCGCGACGAACTTCTTCGGGCAGAACACCCCGGCGATCGCGGCCACCGAGGCGCAGTACATGGAGATGTGGGCCCAGGACGCCGTGGCGATGTACGGCTACGCCGCATCGTCGGCGATGGCCTCGGAGTTGGCCCCGTTCGCGCCGCCGCCGAAAACCTCGACTCCGGACGCATCAAGCAAGCAGGCCGCCGCGGTGGCGAAGGCCGTCGCCGAACCGGCGGGCAACACCGCACAAAACACGTCACAGGTGGCCTCGCCACAAGCGTTGTCGCTGAATGCGTCTCAAGCCACGCAGGCGCCGACGACCGCAACGAATGCGGCGTCTACCGGGACCACGACCTCACTCAAGAACATCTTTGGCGACCCGACCTTCAACGACACGATCTTCAAACGCACCACGGGTCTGGCGTACTTCTCTAACGGTATGGGGCAGTTCGCGTCGTCGATCGCCCAGCAGCTGACCTTTGGTCCCGGTGGTAGTACGGCGGGTGCCGGCGGTGCGTGGTTCCCCACGCCCCAGTTCGCAAACTTGGGATTGGGCAACCTAGGTGGCGGAGCGGGCCACCTGAGCGGGGTTACCGCGAGCGCCGGGCAGGCCGCCCGGATCGGGACGTTGTCGGTGCCCCAGCATTGGGCGACGCTCACCTCGGCGGTCAACCCGGCGACGGTGCCCGACCTGGAGGCCACCCCCGTGCAGGCCGCGGCGACGGGAACCACCGGACCGGCCAACGGGCTGTTGCGTGGCATGCCCGCCGGGGCACTGGGACGCCGGGGCGCCGCCGCCGGCTACGTCAATAAATACGGATTCCGCTACAGCGTGCTGACACGCCCACCCTCGGCCGGATGACACCCATGGATACCTCGACAGACGGAGGCGATGCCCCATGACCCACCTCATCCCGGAGGTGACTGCGGCGCAGGCCGCTGCGCACGCACGGATATATCAGGCCGTCAGCGTTGCGCCGGCGGCCATCCACGAAACGTTCGTCAACACCCTGAGCACCGGCTCCGGGTCGTACGCGGTGACTGAGGCGGCCAACGCGGCCGCAACGGGTTAAGGAGTCAATGATGTTGGATTACGGGGCTTTTCCGCCGGAGTTCAATTCGGCGCGGATTTATTCGGGTCCGGGGTCGGGTTCGTTGGTGTCTGCGGCGTCGGCGTGGAGTGCGTTGGCGGCGGAGTTGAATTCTGCCGCGCTCAGTTATGAGCAGGTGGTGACCTCGCTGAGCAGTGAGGAGTGGTTGGGTACGGCCTCGGCGATGATGGCCCAGGCGGTGGAGCCTTATATCGCGTGGATGACGTCGGCGGCTGCGCAGGCTGAGGAGGCGGCTACGCAGGCGCGGGCGGCGGCGGCGGCTTATGAGGCGGCGTTGTCGTCGTCGGTGCCGCCACCGCTGGTTGCGTCTAACCGCATGCAATCCAAGCTGTTACAGGCAACCAACGTGTTGGGACAAAACACCCCGCTGATCGCCCAACTGGAGGCCCAGTACGGCGAGTACTGGGCCCAGGATGCCGGAGCAATGTACAGCTATGCGGGCCAGTCATCCTCGGCGACCAAGCAGACGCCCTTTAAGGAGCCACCAAAGATCACCAACGAGTCCGGGACGGCCAACCAGACTGCTGCGGTCACCAACGCGACGAGCAACTCGACTGCGACCGACACGTCAAAAATCTTGCAGACGATGGCGGCACCCGGGTCGAGCGGGACCAACCAGCCCACAGCCGGGACGACCCCGACCGCGACCGCTCCCAGCTCGGGCGGAAGCGGGAGCGGGAGCGTGAGTGACCTCGTCAGCGCCTACAACCCCTTCGCCAGCCTCTTCTATAACACTGAGGGTTTGCCGTATTTCAGCATTGGTATGGGGAACAACTTTGTGCAGATTTCCAAGTCGTTGGGGTTGATCGGTAGTGCGGCCCCGGCGGCGGCCAAGGCCTTGCCCGCGTTGGGGGGTTTGGGCGGGATGCTCGGTGGTGGTGCGGCCGCGGCGCATCCGGTGGCGGCGTTGGGCAGTGCGGCCTCGATCGGGGGCAAGTTGTCGGTGCCGGTGGCCTGGTCGGGGGCGCCGGCGGCGGCGCCGGCGCTGGGGCATGCGATCCCGGTCAGCACCATCAGCGCGGCTCCCGAGGCCGCCGGCGGGCCCGGAAACCTGCTCGGGGGCATGCCGTTGGCCGGTGCCGGCGCCGGCGGGCACGGTGTGGCCGGCCCCAAATACGGCTTCCGACCCACCGTCATGGCCCGACCACCCTTCGCCGGATAGCCTCCCAAGCCCAGCGACACCGGCGCGTTCGAAAACACGCCCTGCCCCGAAAGCACCTGCGGCAGGGCGTGTTTCGCTGCGTCCGCACCAATCCCACCGGCCCTCGCTAGGGAGTTGTCGGGCCGCCCCTGGGCGTCGCGACCGTCGTCGCGGCGGCGAACCTCGCATCCGCTTTATCTGCGGCCGGATTTTTTGTCCCGCGGCGGGGGTTTCCGCGCCGCGGCGACACCTCGGATCGTCCCGCCCTGGCGAGTGCTGACGCGATATTCCCGCAGGTAACCGCCAGCCGCGGCGGCGCGCGCCCCGGGACGGCCGGGCGTCGGCGCGCGCACGCAGAACCGCTGGGGCTGGTTGTCGCCGCAGCTGCGGCCGGGCGAGGAACCGGCGAGGGGGCGGTGCGCCCATTTAGCCTTCCCAAGCAAGCAACTGCCCGATGTCATCGACTCGAGACCAGGTACGAGGGGATACATGTCGTTCGAGCCCGGCGCCTCATAGCCATGGACTTCGGGGCGTTTCCGCCGGAGATCAATTCCGGTCTCATGTACGCGGGCCCGGGCTCAGGGCCGATGATGGCCGCGGCCGCGGCCTGGGATGGGCTCGGCGCCGAGTTGGGCACGGCCGCAAGCGGTTACGCCTCGGTGATCTCGGAACTGACCCACGCCGCGTGGGTGGGTCCGGCATCGGCGTCGATGTTGTCGGCGGTCATGCCGTATGTGAACTGGCTGGGTGTCGTGGCCGCGCAGGCCGAGGAGACGGCCGGCCAGGCTCGCGCCGCCGCGGCGGCGTTCGAGGCGGCGTTTGCGATGACGGTGCCGCCGCCGGTGATCGCGGCCAACCGGGTGTTGCTGGCGAACCTGGTGGCGACGAACTTCCTCGGGCAGAACACGCCCGCGATCGCGGCCACCGAGGCGCAGTACATGGAGATGTGGGCCCAGGACGCCGGGGCGATGTACGGCTACGCCGGTTCGTCGCTGGCCGCCTCGGAGTTGGTCCCGTTCACGGCGCCGCCCAACACCACGGCCCCGGACGCGACCGGCGACCAGGCCGCCGCGGTGGCGAAGGCGGTCGCCGAACCGGCGGGCAACACCGCACAAACCACCTCGCAGCTGGCATCGCCACACGCGTTGTCGCTCAGCGCAACTCAGGCCGCGCAGGCGCCGACGACGGCGACCAACGCAACGCAGTCAGGGTTGCTCACCAGCACGCTGCAGAACTTGGCGCAGTCCGGGCTGCCGACCCCGACCAACAACTGGCTGGGCCTGAGCCCCACGATCTACGACACGATCCTGAAGCGGACGACGGGTCTGGCGTACTTCTCGAACGGTATTGCGAGCTTCTGCACGTCGATCGCGCAGCAGTTGACGTTTGGTCCCGGTGGTAGCACGGCGGGTGCCGGTGGTGCGTGGTTCCCCACACCGCAGTTCGCGAGCCTGGGCCTGGGCAACCTCGGTGGCGGGCTGGGCCATGTGAGCGGTGGGGTGGCCGCGGGTGCCGGGCAGGCCGCGCGGGTCGGGGCGTTGTCGGTGCCCCAGCATTGGGCGACGCTGACGTCGGCGGTCAGCCCGGCGACGGTGTCGGAGATGGAGGCCACGCCGGTGCAGGCCGCCGCGACGGGCACTTCCGGGCCGGCCAACGGTCTGCTGCGGGGCATGCCCGCGGGGGCGCTGGGTCGCCGTGGCGCCGCCGCGGGCTATGTCAACAAATACGGATTCCGCTACAGCGTGCTGACACGCCCACCCTCGGCCGGATAAGCGGCGGAATTCGGCAATGCACACCCTCACCTTTAGCCGCGCCCGGATTTTATCCCCGGCCCCGATACCGGCGCCCCGGGCCACCACGACATCGCGCCGCCCCTACCCGAGCGGGCGACCCCTCGGCTCCGGCCGTTTGGGCAGTTCCGGATCGATATCCGGGCCGATGCGCACGCGGTCGGTCGGCGCGCCGCGGCCGGTGGCGCCGCCCACCCGGGCGGCCGACCGTGACGCCGCCCGCCGGGCGAACGCCGCGAGGCCGGTCACCAGCGCATTAACGTCGTTCGCAACTCGACGCATCGATCCGCAGATCACAGGTTAAGGGGCTATTCGTGCTGGACTATGGGGCTTTTCCGCCGGAGTTCAATTCGGCGCGGATTTATTCGGGTCCGGGGTCGGGTTCGTTGGTGTCTGCGGCGTCGGCGTGGAGTGCGTTGGCGGCGGAGTTGAATTCGGCGGCGCTTTCTTACGAGAAGGTGGTGACCGCGTTGAGTAGTGAGGAGTGGTTGGGGGCGGCCTCGGCGACGATGGCGCAGGCGGTGCAGCCGTATATCGCGTGGATGACGTCGGCGGCGGCGCAGGCTGAGGAGGCGGCCACGCAGGCGCGGGCGGCGGCGGCGGCTTATGAGGCGGCGTTGTCGGCGTCGGTGCCCCCGCCGTTGGTGGCGTCGAATCGGATGCAGGTCAGCCAGTTGCAGGCGACGAATGTGTTGGGGCAGAACACGCCGCTGATCGCGCAGTTGGAGGCTCAGTATGGGGAGTATTGGGCGCAAGATGCCGGGGCGATGTATGGGTATGCGGGTCAGTCGTCGGCGGCGACCAAGCAGACGCCGTTTCAGAAGGCGCCCGAGATCACCAATGCGTCGGGGCAGGCCACTCAGAGCGCGGCGGTGACCAAGGCGACCACGGATTCCACGGCGACCAACACCTCCAAGGTGTTGCAGTCGATGGCCCAACCCGCCAGCAACGCCACCGCCAACGCGACCGCGCAGGCGACGACCGCCACCGACCCGTTGACCGAGCTCTGGTTCCTGCTGACCGGGCAGACCACCTTCCCCACCAACCTCGGCACGCTGGTCAACGGCTACACCCCGTTCGCGGGCCTCTTCTATAACACTGAGGGTTTGCCGTATTTCAGCATTGGTATGGGGAACAACTTTGTGCAGATTTCCAAGTCGTTGGGGTTGATCGGTAGTGCGGCCCCGGCGGCGGCCAAGGCCTTGCCCGCGTTGGGGGGTTTGGGCGGGATGCTCGGTGGTGGTGCGGCCGCGGCGCATCCGGTGGCGGCGTTGGGCAGTGCGGCCTCGATCGGGGGCAAGTTGTCGGTGCCGGTGGCCTGGTCGGGGGCTCCGGCGGCGGCGCCGGCGCTGGGGCATGCGATCCCGGTCAGCACCATCAGCGCGGCTCCCGAGGCCGCCGGCGGGCCCGGAAACCTGCTCGGGGGCATGCCGCTGGCCGGTGCCGGCGCCGGCGGGCACGGCGTGGCCGGCCCCAAATACGGCTTCCGACCCACCGTCATGGCCCGACCACCCTTCGCGGGCTGAGCCGCGGCCGTAGGTGATCGACCAGCTGAAACGGACGAAAGGAGGTTCGAGGGACGCGCTATCGGCAAAGACCATCGCGCCCGCCGGTGCGACGAGTTCGTCGCCGTCGGGGGCCACCAGCAACTTTTTCGACCCGGGGCAGATGCCGTTTGTTCCGGCTGTCGAGCGAAGGGCTGCGGTCGAGGTCAGACGCTGTTACTGTGTCGTTAACGAAAGTGAATTCGCAGTACCACCACGTGAACAATTGCAAACACGCTGCGTCCACCCCGGCCTCAGGGGTCGCAGTCATCTACTCTCGCAGAGTCGGGGAATGAACTAGGAGGGAAACAAATATGTCGTTCGTGACCACACAGCCGGAGGCTTTGGCCGCGGCGGCCGGGAATCTGCAGGCTATCGGGTCGACCTTGAGCGCCCAGAACGCAGCCGCTGCAGCCCCAACGACGGGGGTGGTACCCGCCGCTGCCGACGAGGTGTCGGCCCTGACCGCGGCTCAGTTCGCCGCGCACGCGCAGATGTACCAGGCGGTGAGCGCCCAGGCCCAGGCCATTCACGAGGCGTTCGTCAACACCCTGTCCACCAGCTCCGGTTCGTACGCTGCGACCGAGGCAGCCAACGCGGCCGCCGCCGGCTGATTCGTATCGGCGGTTCGGGCTTGGGGCAGATTGTCACCGACGTGGGTTCCAACGTAGCCGCCCATCGGGGGCCGAGCGCGGGGCCGCAGGAACGGTCCCGCGCAGCATCCCCCACAGCAACACGCACTCCGTCAACTCAAACGCCGCGGTTCGGGTCTGACGTCCGTCTCACCGTGACAACGCCCGGTGGCCGCCGGCTGACGGAAAGGGGGGGTTATTTCTATCTGTTCGGCACGGCGGTTGCGTAATCCGTAAACGATCCGGCCACCGTCTTAAAGCACATCACCCATTCATTACCTAAATAAGGAGACAGCCGACATGGCAACACGTTTCATGACCGACCCGCACGAGATGCGGGCGATGGCGGGCCGTTTCGAGGTCCACGCCCAGACCGTCGAGGACGAGGCTCGCAAGATGTGGGCGTCGTCGATGAACATCGCGGGCGCGGGCTGGAGCGGCCAGGCGCAGGCCACGTCGTATGACACCATGGGCCAGGTCAACCAGGCCTTCCGCAACATCGTCAACATGCTCCACGGGGTGCGCGACGGGCTGATCCGCGACGCGAACAACTACGAGCAGCAAGAGCAGGCCTCGCAGCAGATCCTCAGCAGCTAGCCCAGAACTGCTGCTGCCCAACACTTTTAAGGAGCCATGTAATGAGCATTAACTACCAGTTCGGCGACGTAGACGCCCACGGCGCCCTGATCCGCGCCCAGGCCGCGTCCTTGGAGGCCGAGCACCAGGCCATCATTCGCGATGTGCTTGCTGCCGGCGACTTTTGGGGCGGTGCCGGTTCGGTCGCATGCCAGGAGTTCATCACCCAGTTGGGTCGCAACTTCCAGGTGATCTACGAGCAGGCCAACTCCCACGGACAGAAGGTTCAGTCCGCGGGCAACAACATGGCCAGCACCGACAGCGCCGTCGGGTCCAGCTGGGCCTGACGCCTCGACCACAGGCGCGGCAGCACACCACCCGTCGGTGTGCTGCCGCGTCCTGCGGTTACCGTGCAGTGTGAGCTTGACCTACCCAGGGACCAGTTGAGGATTTGATGGACCAACAGAGCACCCGCACCGACATCACCGTCAACGTCGACGGCTTCTGGATGCTCCAGGCGCTGCTGGACATTCGCCACGTCGCCCCGGAGTTGCGGTGCCGGCCCTACGTTTCCACCGACTCGAACGACTGGCTCAACGAGCATCCCGGAATGGCGGTGATGCGCGAGCAGGGCATCGTCGAGAACGACGAGGTCAACGAGCACGTGGCCGCCCGGATGAAGGTGCTCGCCGCGCCCGACCTCGAGGTCGTCGCGCTGCTGTCGCGGGGCAAGCTGGCTTACGGCGTCCTCGACGACGAGAACCAGCCCCCGGGCTCGCGCGACATCCCCGACAACGAGTTTCGGGTGGTCCTGGCGCGTCGCGGCCAGCACTGGGTGTCGGCGGTTCGGGTCGGCGGCGAGATCACCGTCGACGACGTCGCCGTCGCGGACAGCGCCTCGATCGCGTCGCTGGTGATCGACGCGCTGGAGTCCATCCACCACGCCGAGCCCGCCGCGATCAACGCGGTCAACGTGCCGCTGGAGGAGATGCTGGAAGCGACGAAGTCCTGGCAGGAGTCGGGTTTCAACGTGTTCTCCGGCGGAGATTTGCGCCGGATGGGCATCAGCGCCGCCACCGTCGCCGCGCTGGGCCAGGCGTTGTCGGACCCCGCCGCCGAGGTCGCGGTGTACGCCCGCCAGTACCAGGACGACGCCAAGGGGCCCAGCGCGTCCGTGCTGTCGCTGAAAGACGGCTCCGGCGGCCGCATCGCGCTCTACCAGCAAGCCCGGACCGCGGGTTCGGGAGAGGCGTGGCTCGCCATCTGCCCGGCAACCCCGCAGTTGGTGCAGGTCGGCGTCAAAACCGTGCTCGACACCCTTCCCTACGGCGAGTGGAAAACTCACAGCAGGGTGTGACCTTCGCGCGAAACACAGATTTCATCAATGTGGTCGCACTCAACATGCGGTTGAGCTGCGAACACGGCATACTTCTGTCAAGGCATCAGCAAACTGAAAACCGGTGTCAACCACAACTCTTAATCGCAAGGCGAGGCAGATGGAATTCCAATTAGTAGGAATGCGCTGCGCGGGGGATCGCAGCACCTCGGCGAGAACACCGGCGCCGGCCGGCACGCGAACGGCGGCACGGGCTCACACATTCATCACGGTAGGGAGTGCAAGGCGATGACTGCGGTCGTTGAAGTACCACAGCCTGATGTAGAGGGCATCTCACAGCCCCAGGCGGTCGTCGTCGGCGTGATGGCCGGCACGGGCGTCCAGATCGGCGTCCTGCTGGACGCGAACGCCCCCGTCTCGGTGATGACCGACCCGTTGCTGAAGGTCGTCAACAGCCGGCTCCGCGAGCTCGGCGAGGCCCCGCTGGAGGCCACCGGTCGCGGCCGGTGGGCCTTGTGCCTGGTGGACGGCTCGCCGCTGCGGGCGACCCAATCGCTGAGCGAGCAGGACGTCTACGACGGCGACCGGTTGTGGATCCGATTCATCCCGGACACCGAGCACCGCTCGCAGGTCATCGAGCACATCTCCACCGCGGTCGCGGCGAACCTCAGCAAGCGCTTCGCCGCCATCGACCCGGTGGTTGCCGTGCAGGTCGGTGCGTCGATGGTGGCCATCGGGGTGACGGCCGCGACCGGTCTGCTGGGCTGGTGGCGCTGGCACCACAACTCGTGGCTGCCGACCGTCTACGCGGGCGTGATCGGCGCGCTGATGCTGGGCGTTTCGCTGTTGCTGTTGATGCGGGCCACCACGCTGCAGGAGCGGCGCGTCGCCGACACCATGCTGTTGAGCAGCCTCGCGCCGGTGTCGGTGGCAGCGGCGGCCGCGCCGCCCGGCGGTGTGGGGTCGCCCCACGCGGTGTTGGGCTTCGGCGTGCTCACCATCGCCGCGATCCTCGCGCTGCGTTTCACCGGGCGTCGGCTGTCGATCTACACCGCGATCGTCACCGTCAGCTCGATCGCGGCGGTGGCCGCGTTGGCGCGGATGGTGGCCATGACCAGCGCCGTGACGCTGCTGACCTGCGTCGTGCTGGTGTCGGTTCTGATCTACCAGAGCGCACCGGCGATCTCACGACGGCTGGCCGGCATCCGCCTGCCCGTCTTCCCGTCGGCCACCAGCCGATGGGTGTTCGAGGCCCGGCCCGACCTGCCCACCACCGTGGTGCGCAACGACGGAGGCCCCCCCGTTCTGGAGGGACCCGCCTCGGTCCGCGACGTCCTGACGCAGGCCGAACGCGCCCGCTCCTTCCTGTCGGGTTTGCTGATCGGGCTCGGCGTGCTGATGGTCGTCTCGCTGACCGCCCTGTCGGACCCGCACACCGGGCAGCGCTGGCTGCCGGTCCTGCTGGCGGGCTTCAGCGCGGGATTCCTGTTGCTGCGCGGCCGCTCGTACGTCGACCGCTGGCAGGCGATCACCCTGGCCGGAACCGGCGTGCTGATCGTCGGTGCCGTCGTGGTGCGGTACGCGCTCGTGTTGCAGTCTTCGCTTGCGGTCTCGATCTGCGCGGCGATTCTGGTTCTGGTGCCGGCGGCGGGGCTGACGTCCGCGGCCGTGGTGCCGAACACGGTCTACAGCCCGCTATTCCGCAAATTCGTGGAATGGATTGAATACCTCTGCCTGATGCCGATTTTCCCGCTGGCATTGTGGTTGATGAATGTCTATGCAGCAATCCGCTATCGCTGACCGCAAAGTGTGGCGTGGCCGCGCGACCGCCGCGACCGTCGCCGCTGCCCTGCTCGCCTCGGGCGCGTTGGCGAATCTGCCGCCCGCCTATGCGATTTCGCCTCCGACGATCGACGCGGCGGCGGTGCCGCCGGACGGCCCACCCGGGCCGGGCGCGCCCATGAAGCAGAACTCGTACTGCACCGAGGTGGGCGTGCTGCCCGGGACCGACTTTCGGCTGCAGCCCAAATACATGGACATGCTGAACCTGCAAGAGGCGTGGCAGTTCGGTCGCGGCGCCGGCCAGAAGGTGGCCGTCATCGACACCGGCGTCACGCCGCATCCGCGGTTTCCGCACCTGATCCCGGGTGGCGACTACATCATGTCCGGCGACGGGCTGTCCGACTGCGACGCGCACGGCACCCTCGTGGCGTCGATGATCGGCGCGGCGCCGGCCAACGGCGCCGGGGTACCGCCGGCGGCACCGCGCAAGCCGGTCACCATTCCGACCACGGAGCCGCCGCCGAAAGCGCCGCCGCCGCAGACGGTGACCCTGTCGCCGCTGCCCCAGACCGTGACGATGGTGCCCCCGCCGCCCCAGGAGCAGCCTGCTCCGGGCCCCTTCGGGGCGCCCCCGCCGCCACCGGCGCCGCCCGGCGGACCGCCCCCCGGGCCGCCGCAAGGCGGGCAGGCCCCGGCGGGCAACCGCGGCACCGGCACGGTGACCATCCCCGGCTACTCCGGTGGCGGGCACGTGGTCACGGTCGATAATCCGCGCCCGCTCGACCCGCCGCCGGCACCGCCGCCACCCGCACCCACCAAGGGCGGACCGGACGCATTCAGCGGGATCGCGCCGGACGTCGACATCATCGCGATCCGGCAGTCCAGCCAGGCCTTCGGCCTCAAGGACGCCTACACCGGCGATGAGGATCCGCAGACGTCGGCGAAGATCGACAACGTCCAGACGATGGCACGGGCGATCGTGCACGCCGCAAACATGGGTGCGTCGGTCATCAACATCTCCGACGTGACATGCATGAGCGCGCGCAACGTCATCGACCAGCGCTCGCTGGGCGCCGCGGTCCGCTACGCGGCGGTCGACAAGAACGTCGTCATCGTGGCCGCGGCCGGCGATACCAGCAAAAAGGACTGCAAGCAGAACCCGCCTCATGATCCGTTGCAGCCCAACGATCCTCGCAACTGGAATGCCGTCACCACCGTCGTGACGCCGTCCTGGTTCAGCGACTACGTCCTGACCGTCGGCGCCGTCGACGAAGAAGGGCGCCCGCTGAGCCAGGGCAATCAGGGCCAGGCGTCGACGAGCGTGGCCGGGCCGTGGGTGGGCATCGCCGCGCCCGGGACGGACGTCGTCGGGCTGTCGCCGCGGGACGACGGGCTCATCAACGCGATCGACGGACCGGACAACACGCTGCTGGTTCCGTCGGGCACCAGCTTCTCCGCGGCGATCGTGTCGGGGGTGGCGGCGCTGGTGCGCGCCAAATTCCCGCAGCTGTCGGCGTATCAGGTCATCAACCGGCTGACGCGCACCGCCCGCGCGCCCGCGCGCGGGGTGGACAACCAGGTCGGCCACGGGGTCGTCGACCCCGTCGCGGCGCTGACCTGGGACGTGCCCGACGGTCCGGTGAAGCCGCCGCAGCAGCTGTCGGCGCCGCTGACCGTTCCGAAACCCGCCCCGCCGCGGGATATGGTGCCAGTATGGGTTGCCGCCGGAGGATTGTTCGTGGCGCTGCTCATCGGCGGCGGGGTGTTCGGCACGGCGATGCTGATGAAGCGATCACGGAACCAGCAATAGGGGCGGAGCAGCAGCATTCATGAAGGCACAGCGCAGGTTTGGGTTGTCTTTGTCGTGGTCGCGGCTGACCACGGTGTTCCTGGTCGACGTCGTGATCATGGCGGTGGCCAGCCACTGCCCGGAGTCCTGGCAGGGCACCTACCGCGTCGCGTTCTGGGTGGGCGTGGGTCTGGCCGTGCTGGTCGCGCTGCTGTCGCTGGTCACCTACCACGGCCTGACGGTGACGTCGGGGATTGCGACCTGGCTGTGGGATTGGTCCGCTGACCCGGGCTCCGCGCTGGCCGCCGGCTGCACCCCGGCCATCGATCACCAACGCAGATTCGGCCGCGACAAGGTCGGCGTGCGCGAGTACCAGGGCCAGCTGGTCACGGTGATCGCCGTCAACGGCGGCGAGGACGACCCGGCGTCGCGCCACCGCCACCGGTCGTCCCGGCCCACCTTGCTGGTGCAGGCCGTCGCCTCGGGGCTGCGCCAGTTCGACATCCACCTCGACGACATCGACATCGTGTCGGTGAAGGTGCGCCGGGGCGGGAATGCCGCCGAGTTGTCCAAGCTCGACGACTGGGGCCCCGAGGAATGGGAGGTGGCGAACGATCAGCCCACCTCCTACGTGCGCAGGACCTGGCTGGTGCTGCGGATGAACCCGCAGCGCAACGTCGCCGCCGTGGCGGCTCGCGATTCGCTGGCGTCGACCCTGGTGGCGGCCACCGAACGGCTCGCCCAAGATCTCGACGGGCTGACCTGTGCGGCAAGGCCGTTGACCGCCGAGGAACTCGCCGAAGTCGACCGCGCGGTGCTCGCCGACCTGGAGCCGACGTGGAGTCGTCCGGGATGGCGCCGCCTCAAGCACTTCAACGGGTTCGTGACGAGCCTGTGGCTGACGCCGTCGGACATCACCACCGACAAACTCGAGGAGCTTTGGGAGGACGACACTTTCGCCACGGTGCTGACCATCCGGCTCACGTCCCGCGGCGGCCGTCCGCAGGTGTCGGCGTGGGTGCGTTATCACACCGAGAAGCGGCTGCGCCGAAACGTGTCGTCGGGGCTGAACCGCCTCACCGGTCGTCAGCTGGCCGCGGTGCGGGCCAGCCTGCCCGCCCCGACGGCCCGCCCGCTGCTATCCGTGCCGAGCCGTCCGTTGCGCGCCGACGACGATGAGCTCTCGCTGTCCGTCGACCAGCTGCGAGGGAGCTCGGCGGGCGTACCTGTAGCGCAATGACGAGGCCCCAATCAACCGCCGAAGGCGCCCGTAACGCGATGGTCGCCGGCCTGTTGGCGTCGGGCGTGTCGGTCAACGGGCTGCAACCCAGCCACAACCCGCAGGTCGCGTCGCAGATGTTCACCACGGCGACCAACCTGGACCCGTCGATGTGCGACGCCTGGCTGGCGCGGATGCTGGCGGGGGAGCAGAGCCTCGACGTGCTCGCCGGTGCCTGGTCGTCGATCCGGACGTTCGGGTGGGAGACCCGCCGCCTCGGGGTCACCGAGTTGCAGTTCCGCCCGGAGGTCTCCGACGGGCTGTTCCTGCGGCTGGCGGTGACCAGCGTGGAGTCGCTGGCGTGCGCTTACGCGGCTGTGCTTGCCGAGGCCAAACACTATGCGGAAGCGGCGAAGCTGCTCGACGGCGTCGAACCCCGCCAGGCCTTCGACGAGGAGCTGGTCAGCTACGTGCGCGGCGTGCTGTACTTCCGCACCGGGCGGTGGCCGGACGTGCTCAACCAATTCTCCGAGGGCAAGGGGTGGCGTCAGCCCGAGCTGAAGGCCGCGGGGGCGGCGATGGCCACCACCGCCCTGGCCTCGCTCGGCGTGTTCGAAGAGGCGTTGCGCCGCGGCCAGGACGCCATCGAAGGCGACCGGGTACCGGGCGCGGCCAACATCGCGCTGTACACGCAGGGCATGTGCCTGCGCCACCTGGGCCGCGAGGACGAGGCCGTCGAGCTGCTGCGGCGCGTCTATTCGCGTGATCCCAAGTTCACCCCCGCGCGCGAAGCGCTGGACAACCCGAACTATCGCCTGATCCTGACCGACCCCGAGACGATCGAGGCCCGCACCGACCCCTGGGACCCCGACAGCGCGCCCACCCGCGCTGAGGCGGAGGCCGCCCGTCACGCCGAGGAGGCCGCGAAGTACCTGGCCGAGGGCGATGCCGAGCTCAACGCCATGCTGGGCATGGAGCGGGCCAAGCGGGAGATCAAGCTGATCAAGTCGACGACGAAGGTGAACCTGGCGCGCGCCAAGATGGGCCTGCCGGTGCCGGTGACGTCGCGCCACACCTTGCTGCTCGGTCCGCCGGGAACCGGAAAGACCTCGGTGGCAAGGGCTTTCAGCAAGCAGCTGTGTGGGTTGACGGTGCTGCGCAAACCGGTGGTGGTCGAGACCAGCCGCACCAAGCTGCTGGGCCGGTACATGGCCGACGCGGAGAAGAACACCGAGGAGATGCTCGAGGGCGCCCTGGGCGGCGCGGTGTTCTTCGACGAGATGCACACCCTGCACGAAAAGGGCTACCAGCAGGGCGACCCCTACGGCAACGCGATCATCAACACGTTGCTGCTGTACATGGAGAACCACCGCGACGAGCTGGTCGTCTTCGGGGCCGGCTACGCCAAGGCCATGGACAAGATGCTCGAAGTGAATCAGGGTCTGCGGCGGCGCTTTTCGACGGTGATCGAGTTCTTCAGCTACACCCCGGACGAACTGGTCGCGCTGACCCGGTTGATGGGCCAGGAAAACGAAGACGTCATCACCGATGAATCGGCGCAGGCCCTCCTGCCGTCCTACACCAAGTTCTATCTCGACGAAACGTATTCGGAAGACGGCGATCTCATCCGCGGCATCGACACGCTGGGCAATGCCGGTTTCGTGCGCAACGTGGTGGAAAAGGCCCGCGATCACCGCAGTTTCCGCCTGGATGACGAGGACCTGGATGCGGTCCTGGCCAGCGACGTGACCGAATTCAGCGAGCGCCAACTGCTGCGGTTCAAGGAGCTGACCCGCGAGGATCTCGCCGAGGGCCTGAACGCGGCGGTCGCCGAGAAGGCGAACTAACCGGCCAGGCGGCTACGTGCTGGTACGCGGTTGTGTTGCACGTCAATTTGACTCGGCGTAGCCCGAGTGCCACCATGGCCTGTGCAAGCACCTCGCTAGGTGAGGCGTCTGCACGGACATAGGCCACTGACCTCGAACGTCGAGAGACGCCCAGGGTCAGGACAGCTCCTCCCGGATTAAGGGTTGAGCCCAAGTGGCTTCCGGCTCTGGTGACCGGATACGCCGTGTGGTGCCGAAGCTCTGACGAGAGGGGTGCGCGCCCAACGATTCTCGCGTTGGGTGCCTATCCCCGCGTGCAACGTATGGCATCCCCGTATGCCCTGGCCGCGAGGAGGTGAGAGCGGAATGAGTCCCGGTGATAGTCCGTATCCCAGATCGATGACCATTTCGTTGCGATCCGACCCCGGCCACGTTTCGTAGCCTGAATCGGCTCCTTCCACATATTCTCGCGCACGCCAACGCATTACGCGTGCGTGCGCGAGTGTGCGCGGAATTAGCCTGATTCGGGCGAACCACGGCTGAGTTCGGTCTCTGCTGTGAGGAGAACTCCGATGTCGTTTCCCATGTCGTGTTGCCACGCGGTGACTGAGTTATCAGCGCTGGCC
The DNA here is from genome assembly GCF_035918355.1 of Mycobacterium sp. 3-98. Taxonomy (NCBI): domain Bacteria; kingdom Bacillati; phylum Actinomycetota; class Actinomycetes; order Mycobacteriales; family Mycobacteriaceae; genus Mycobacterium; species Mycobacterium sp. 3-98. The sequence goes on from NZ_CP142360.1 coordinate 3,032,226, forward strand.
TCAACACAATTCAGCGTCGACGCCGCGCGCCGCACGTCGGAGGCGCGGGCGCTGGCCGACACGATCGCGGCCGGCTAGGGGAGGGGCCCGAAATGTTCGTGGACTTCGCAACGCTCCCACCCGAAATCAACTCCGCGCGTATGTATGCCGGGCCTGGGTCGGGCCCGATGCTGGTTGCCGCGTCGGCGTGGAACGGGTTGGCCGCGGAATTGCGTTCGGCCGCACTGTCGTACGGGTCGGCGCTCTCTTCGCTGACCAGCGAGGAATGGCACGGCCCGGCATCGGCGGCGATGGTCGCGGCCGCGACGCCGTACGTGGCGTGGATGAGCACGACCGCCACCCAAGCCGAGCAGGCCGCGACCCAGGCCGAGGCCGCCGCCGCGGCCTACGAGGCCGCGTTCGCGGCCACCGTGCCACCGCCGGCGATCGCCGCCAACCGCGCACAGCTCGCGACGCTGATCGCCACCAACGTGCTGGGCCAGAACACGCCCGCCATCGCGGCTACCGAGGCGCAGTACGGCGAGATGTGGGCCCAGGACGCGGCAACCATGTACGGCTACGCCGGCTCCTCGGCCGCCGCCACTCGCCTGCCCATGTTCACCGATCCCACGCAAACCACCAGCCAGGACGGCCAAGCCCGCCAGGCCGCCGCGGTCGCCCAGGCGACCGGCACCTCCGCGGGAAACCAGCAGGCGACCGTGTCGCAGCTGAACACCGCCGTGCCCAACGCGCTGCAGACCCTGTCGTCGCCGACGGAATCGTCGACCGGATCGACGTCCGGCCTGTCGTCGATCCTGGACCCGAACAGCAATTTCTGGAACACGATCACGTCGACCGGCGCGCTCGACCCGGCGCAGGTGGTGCAGACCGTGACGAGTTCGACGCTGATCGGCGCCAGCACCAGCGCCCTCAACGACCTGGCGAGCGGCGCGCCGGTGGCGACCGGCATCGGAACAAGCGCCCAGTCACTGTCGGGGTTGGCGGGCGTGGGCAATGCCGGCGCGTCGGTCTCGGCGGGACTGGGCCGCGCGTCCCTGGTCGGCCCGCTGTCGGTGCCGCCGAGCTGGGCCCCGCCCGCTCCGGTCGCCAGCCCGTTGCCGTCGGCGCTGGGCGGCACCCCGATGGTGGCCCCGCCCCCGGCGATGGCGGCCGGCATGCCCGGCATGCCGTTCAGCCCCATGGGCAACCACGGACTCGGACGCGCCGTCCCGCAGTACGGATTCCGGCCGAACTTCGTGGTGCGCCCGCCCGCCGCCGGGTAGGTCTCCGGCACGAGCGCCCTTGGCTTTGGCCGAAAACCGTTACCGCCCGGATCTTTACAACGGCACATGGAAAAATTCGCGGTGCCGACCGCAGCGCCGCGGTGCGTCGAGAGGTCTGTGTCACACCCGAAAGCCGCTGCGCCCTACGGGAATTCGTCCCACAGGAAATTGTCAGTGGCCCACCAGCGGCACGGCAGGCTGGCCGCGTCTAGTGGTATGAACAGACCGTACGACACAGCGTGACCACACCCGCCAGTTCGGCGATGACGACGCCGTCGGCTCGAACTGGGGCTTAATCGCATTTCGCGCAAATGGCGCGGAATCGCGCCTTTGGCGATTCCGAAAGCGAAAACTCATCGTCGATAAAGAAAGTTTTTTGGCGGTCGCGTCGCGTCTCAATGCGGACACCTTCGAAGCAATACATCAGCACGCCCACCCTGCCCGACGGGCGCATACCGGGTGATTTGCGCCACTAATCGAAAGGATCTCATGCGCCGTTCTCACACCGGTCCCGAAGGCCGCGACATCGATGTTTTACACGGCTTTACCTGGCGGGAACGCCGCCTGAATACCAACGGTGCAACATCTTCATTGCGATAGCAGCGTGGCTTGACTACTCATTCGTCCGCCTTTTATGGCACCGGTTTACAGCTAGGAGAGTAGGGCTTGCTGTCTTCCAACCCACGGAATCTGCGCCCGCATTCGAAGGCTTGTTTCGTGAATTCCCTTCCAGGCGCGAATTTGTCGAGCCCGCGATGCCGCGCTCGGCGTGGCCGAGACTCGAGGAGGTCCTGAATGCTGGACTTCGGCGCGTACCCGCCGGAATACAACTCGGGCCGAATGTATGTCGGCGCGGGATCGGGCCCGCTGCTGGCCGCCGCCGCGGCCTGGGACGAGCTGGCCGCGGAATTGCAGACGACGGGGGCGTCGTACAGCTCGACCATCGAGACGCTCGCGACGGGCCCCTGGACGGGCCCCTCGTCGCTGGCGATGGCGGCCGCTGCCGCCCCGTACGTCGCCTGGATGCACGCCACCGGGGCGCAGGCCGAGGAGGCCGGCGCGCGGGCCAAGCTCGCCGCCGGCGCCTACGAGGCGGCGTTCGCGGCCACCGTGCCGCCGCCGGTGATCGCGGCCAACCGCGCCCTGCTCGCCACGCTGGTCGCCACCAACATCCTGGGCCAGAACACCCCGGCGATCGCCGCGACCGAGGCCCACTACATGGAGATGTGGGCGCAGGACGCCGCCGCCATGTACGGCTATGCGGCGTCCTCGGCGAGCGCGTCGGCGCTGACCCCGTTCGCACCGCCCCCGCGCACCACCAACGATTCGGCCGGGCCCGCCCAAGCCGCCGCGGTCGCCCAGAGTGGCGGGCAGTCCGGCTCCAACACCGCCACCCAGCTGTCGCAGCTGAGCGGCACGCTGCAGCCTGCGGCGCAATCCGTGGCGAACGCCGGCTCGTCGGGAACGTCGTCCGCCGAACTGACGACGCCCAGTTTCATCACCAACTGGAACGAGTTCTGGTCGGTGGTGACCGGGGTGTACTCGCCGCAGTCGTGGACCACCATCCCCGGCGGCCCGTTCCTGTCGTTCGGCCAGGCGTACGCCTGGGGACAGAACGGGCAGGGTGCGGCCGCCTATCTGGCTGGGCCGAAAGCCATCTCGGGCGCGTTGGCCCCGCTCACCAGTGGCGCCAACGCCGTCAAGCCCATGCTCAGCTCCGCGATCGGGGCGGGGCAGGTCTCGGGGTCGATGGGCAAAGCCGCTCTGGTCGGCGGCATGTCGGTCCCGCAGGGCTGGACGGAAGCCGCCCCGGCGATACGGACGCTCGCCCAGGGGTTGCCGACGAACTTGGCGGCGGCGCCGGCCGCGTTGGCCGGCGAGGAGGGCGTGTTCAGCCAGATGGCCCTGTCGAGCTTGGCCGGACGCGCCGTGGCGGCCGCCGCAACCCGTCCGGTCGGCGGCGCCGCGACGGCGATGGGAGCGCTGGGCGGTGTTGCCGCGGAAGCCGATCCGGCCGCAGCCACCATCATCGTGATCCCCTGCATCGAGGAATGACCGCGATGACCAAACCGCATGGCCGCCAGTCGCTTTCGCTCGAATGTCGAGGCAGGGGGTAGCAGGGTTGTTTTACGGAGCCTTTCCGCCGGAGTTCAATTCGGGCCGGATGTACAGCGGTCCGGGCGCCGGATCGCTGGTGGCAGCGGCGACGGCCTGGCAGAGCCTGGCCACCGAATTGCAGTCCACCGCGACGTCCTATGCGGCGACGATCTCGAGCCTGACCGCCGGGCCCTGGGCGGGTCCGTCATCGTTGGCCATGGCGTCCGCGGCGGCCCCGTACGTGGCCTGGATGCAGCAAACCGCCGCCGCCGCCGCACAATCCGCGACCCAGGCCACCGAGGCGGCGGCCGCCTACGAGACGGCCTTCGCCGCCCATGTGCCGCCGGCGGTGATCGCCGAAAACCGGGCGCTGCTGGCGCAATTGGTGGCGACGAACCTCTTCGGGCAGAACACGTCCGCGATCGCGGTGAACGAGGCCCAATACGGCGAGTTCTGGGCGCAGGACGCCACGGCGATGGACACCTATTTCGCCTCCTCGGCGACCGCTTCCAACAAATTGACGGAGTTCGGCCCGGCGCCCCAGACCACCAACGCGGCGGCCGAACCGATGCAAGCGGCCGCGGTGACGTCGGCCGCCAGCACCCCCGCCGCCAACGTGGCGAATGCCGCGGCGACGGCGGCGACCACCACGCTGCCCTACAGCGGGCCCTTCTCCGGCGCGGCGAACCTGGCGTACCTCTACCAGACGTTCATGACCAATCTCTTCAACACCGTCCCGGGCGGGGCGAGCTTCTACACCGCGATGTACAACGCCGTGAAGGTGCCGCTGGGCCTGACCACCCAGTTCAACGACGTCGGCCTGTTGGTCAACTTTCCGTTGTCGCAGTGGCTCAAATTCGCCCCTCCCATCGCGTACGGTGCGTTGCCCAAGGACGCGCTCGGCGCGGGGCTCGGCGCGTTGGGCTTCGGTCGGGGCACGCTGTACAGCGCGATCAACCCCATCGCCGGCATGGGCAATGCCGGCACCCTGGTGGGCAAGCTCTCGATCCCGCCCAGCTGGGCCACGGCCACGCCGTCGGTCAGGACCGTCGCCGCCGCACTGTCGGCCGCCGGGACCGAGGCCGTACCGGCAGCGGCGCTGGGCGAGGGAAGCCTGTTCAGTTCGATGGGCCTGGCCGGGATGCTGGGCAGCGGGCTGGGCTCTGGGGCGCCCACCGTGGTCCGCGGCGGGGTGCGCAACCGGATGGCCGCGATCAAGGACCTCAAGGACAAGCAATCGCCCGAACAGCTGAAACGCCTTGTCGCACAGATCTCGGAGAAGCCCGAAAGCGTGCAGCACCACAACGTCGATCAGGAAAACCTCGACGCGCTGCTCGAGCAGCTGGCCAAGAAGCCCGGCATCCACGCGGTGCATCTGAAGAAGGGGGACAAGTCCAAGGTCCTACCGACGGACGCCCAGTTGGGTTAGGGGACAAGGCAATCGGTGTTCACGCCGCGACCGCGCGTGATGACGGAAGGTGATGAGTGATGACACGACTACTGGCGCTCCTGAGTGCCTTCGCGACGATCGGCCTTGCCGCACCGGCTCACGCCGATCCCGGGCCGGAACCGGGCGCTGACGACGGAGGCTTCATCGCGGCGCTGCGGCAAGCCGGGTTCAGCTTCGCCACGCCGGGCTCGGCCGTCGCCGCCGGACGGGCCGTGTGCTCGTGTCTGGACAACGGCGAACCCGGTTTGGAGGTCGTCCACGACGTCAAGACCCGCAACCCCGGGATGGACATGGAGATGGCGTCCAATTTCGCTGTCCTATCGGCGAAGTTCTACTGCCCCAACCAACTCTCCAAGGCCTGACGCGTCGGCCGTCCGCCGGGGCGGCCGAATGCCTCGTCGCCGCATGGGAGAATCGCGAGTCATGAGACTGCTGGCGGCGCTGGGCGTCGGCGTTTCGGTCATCCTCGGTCCGACCCCGCTCGCGCACAGCGACCCGGGGACGACCGGGGGCGACGAGGCCGCTTTTCTTGCGTCGCTGCGCGGCGCCGGCATCACGTACTCGACCCCGGATGGGGCGGTAAAGTTCGCCAAAGCCGTATGCGTGTCGATGGCAAACGGCGAGTTGGGTCCCCAAATGGTGGACGAATTGAAGAGCCAAAACCCCGGACTCACCGACGACCACGCGACGTCGTTCTTGGCGATTGCGGCGAAATTCTATTGCCCGCAGCAGCTTAACAAAAGATAGCTCCAGAGCCCACGGCGGCCGTGCGGTTCTGCCGCACCGAAATCCCTTGCGTCTAGCGGACATTCACCGCGCGGGCATCCGCGACCGGTGGAGCGGGCTCCGGTGCCGAACGCCGATCCTGAGAATTTCTCAGTCGAAGGACGCGTTGGAGCGGAGCCGGTGCAACACATGGAATACACATATGCCGCCCCGGCGAATCTCATGAATTCCATTTGAGCCGTGGCTTGTTTGCGGGAAGGCCGCATATTCGCTCCTACCCTGGCGCCAGAGGAGGACGGGAGGCAACGGGTGGACTTCGGGGCGCTGCCACCAGAGGTCAATTCAGGACGGATGTACGTGGGTGCCGGATCGGGGCCCCTGCTGGCCGCCGCCGCGGCATGGGATGCGCTGGGAGCCGAACTGTATTCCTACGCGGCGGCCTACAGCTCGACGATCGCCGGCATGACCGTCGGGTCCTGGCTGGGACCGGCGGCGGCGTCGATGAGCGCCGCGGCCGCGCGCTACGTGGCGTGGGCCACGGCGACGGCCGCCCAGGCAGAGCAGGTGGCGACCCAGGCCAGGCTCGCCGCCGCGGCCTACGAGACCGCGTTCGCGGCGACGGTGCCCCCACCGGTGATCGCCGCCAACCGCAGTCTCTTGATGACGCTGATCGCCACGAACATCCTCGGCCAGAACACCGCGGCCATCGCGGCGGCCGAAGCGGAGTACGCCGAGATGTGGGCCCAGGATGCCGTGGCGATGTATGCCTACGCCGCCTCGTCGGCGGCGGCCACGCGGCTGACGCCCTTCACCGAGCCGCCGCGGACCACCGATTCGTCCGCGGTGGCACGACAATCCGCGGCGATCGCGCAAAGTGCCGCCTCTGACATCCCGTCCGAGCTGTCGGCCTTGATCAACGTGACGCCGACGATGCTGCAAGGACTGGCGGCGACCCCGTCGGCCGCGGCGGCGACGCCGGCGGCATCGATCATCGAAGCCATTTACCCCATCACGGCCGCCCTGCGGCCCTTCTTCGCGGCCGTCACCGGCGCGTACAGCCCCATTGGCGCGATCATCGTGCCCGGCGGATGGTGGCTGCTGTCGCTGCAGGCCCTGGGTCTGTCCCAAAACGCGCCGGGTGTCGCCGAACTGCTGGGCGGCGGAAAGGCCATCGCCGGGGGGCTGTCGCCGCTTGCGCCGCTGCGGGGCGGTTACGTCTCCGCGGTGACACCGGAGATCGGGGGCGTGGCCGGGTCGATGGGCCGCGCGACCCTGGTCGGATCCCTGTCGGTTCCGCAGGGCTGGGCCACCGCCGCCCCCGTCATGAAGACGGTCGCGTCGGTACTGCCGGGCGCGAGTTTAGGAGCCGTCCCGGCGATGACCGCCACGTCGCAGGGGGCGATGTTCGGCGAGATGGCCATGGCGAGCGTGGCCGGACGCGCGCTGGCGGGCGCGGGTGTGCGCACCGTCAGCAACGGCACGACCGGCGTCGCCGCGGCGGCCGCCGACGGCGTCGCGACCACCGCCACGATCATCGTGGTGCCGGCGGATTGATGGGCCTTGACATGACACCAATGGCATTGATCCAGCGGACCGCGGGGGACGACCGATGTCTTCGGTGACCTCACCGCCGCGAACGTCGGCGATTCACGGCATGTTTGCCGGCACTCCCGGTTCGCCGGCGGCCAGCGGCCCGGCTGGCACGGGAAGGGCACGCCGATGAATTTCGCAGTGCAGCCACCCGAAATCACCTCCGGCCAGATGTACACCGGCCCTGGGGCGGGACCGATGCTGGCGGCCGCCGCCGCCTGGGACGCGTTGGCCGCCGAGCTGCAGTCCACGGCGTCGTCCTACGGTGCGATCGTCGAGGGCCTGGCCAACGAGGCGTGGGCCGGCCCGTCGGCGGTCGCGATGGCCGCCGCGGCCGCGCAATACGTGGCATGGATGTCGGAGACCTCGGCGCAGGCGAAGACGGCGGCCGTGCAGGCCACGGCGGCCGCGGGCGCCTACGAGAGCGCCTTCGCGGCGGTGGTACCGCCGACCGAGATCGCGGCCAACCGCGTCCGGCTGGCAACGCTGTTGGCAACCAACGCCTTCGGGCAGAACACCGCCGCGATCGCCGCCACCGAGGCCGAATACGCGGAAATGTGGGCCCAGGACGCCGCCGCGATGTACGCCTACGCCGGCGCGTCGGCGGCCGCCACGCGACTGGCACCGTTCACCGAGCCGCCCCAGACCACCAACGAAACCGGGATCGCCGCGCAGGCGGCCGCGCTGGGCGAGGCCACCGGCGTGGCAAGCGGCACCGCCGCGGCCACGGACGCGGTGGCCCCGCCGTCGGGCATCTTCAGTGACCTGCTCGAGGCCATCGGCAACGCGTCCCGCGGTTACATGGAGTTCTGGGACCAGGTGCTCAACACCCTGACCGGGTCGCCGTTGGCCGGGACGACGTGGCAGAACACCTTCGGGATCCTCGCCGACATCGGCCGGTTCAGCACCGTCGCCAACGACAGCATGAGCCCGATCAACCTCGCCATGACCGAGTTCAAGATGTTCTACAACCTGCCGGTCGAGGGCCTGGACATCCCGAAGTCCGCGCTGGGGGCCGGGCTCGGGATGCGGTCGGCCGGCGCGGGCCTGACCAGCGCGGTATCGGCGGGCATGGGCGAGGCGAACGTGGTGGGCAAGCTGTCGGTGCCACCGGCCTGGGCGTCGGCCACCCCGGCGATCCGGCTGGCCAGCGGCCTGGCGCCGAGCGCCGGCATCGCCGCGGCGCCCGCGGCCGGAATCCCGGGCAGCCTGCTCGGTCAGATGGCGCTGGGCAGCCTGACCGGAGGCGCCCTTGGCGCCGTCACGCCGCAGGTCGTGAGCGGCGGGGGCGTGCGGGCCCGCGCCGGGGGAGCGACGAAGGCCGCCGAGCCCGTCAAACTCGACGACGTCATCGCCAAGCTGCAAAAACAACCGGAAGCCGTGCAGCACTGGAACGTCGACAAGGCCGGACTCGACGATCTGCTCGACCAATTGTCGAAAAAGCCGGGCATCCACGCGGTGCACGTGTCCAGCGGAGACAAGCCGAAGGTGACGTTGCCCGACGCCCGGCTCGGAAAGGCGGGATCGGCATGAAACGTTTCGCTGCGCTGCTCGGCGCCGTCGGCGTGATCGGTTTCGCGGCGCCCGCGCACGCCGAGCCGGAGGGTGACGATGCCGCGTTTTTGGCCAACCTCGACAATTCCGGCATCACCTATAGCAGCTCCAGCCAAGTCATCACCTCCGCCAAGGCCGTGTGCGGGTTGATGGGCCGGGGCGAAACCGGTTTGCAGGTCGTCAGCGACATCAAGGATCAAAACCCCGGGATGACGATGGACGCCGCCGCCAAGTTCGCGGCCCTCGCCTCGAGCGCCTACTGCCCCCACCACATCACGCCCAAAGCCGGTTAGCCTGAGACTCGCCGCCCGCGGGGGGATACCTCCCGACGTCGGCGGTTCGGTTGGGCTCCACTTGCGGTTAACCCGGATTTGGTTAGCTCCCTTCGCCGTCGAGCCACCGGGAAGGAGCGTGTCGTGGAAACGCTGAGCGCCGTCGATTTCGCGCTCCGCCTGGGCGTCGGCGTGGGTTGCGGCGCCCTCATCGGCCTGGAACGGCAGTGGCGGGCCCGTCGGGCCGGCCTGCGCACCAACGCGCTGGTTGCCGGCGGCGCAACCCTGTTCGTCCTGTACGCCGCGGCCACGTCGGATTCCAGCCCAACCCGGGTCGCGTCCTATGTGGTGTCGGGCATCGGCTTCCTCGGCGGTGGCGTGATCCTGCGGGAGGGCGTCAACGTTCGCGGCCTCAACACCGCCGCCACCCTGTGGTGTTCGGCGGCCATCGGCGTGCTGGCCGCTTCCGGGCACCTGGTCTTCGCGTTGATCGGCACCGGCACGGTCATCGGCATTCACGTGCTGGGGCGCCCTCTCGGCCGGTTGATCGACCGCGACAACAGTGCCGACGAAGACGAAAGCCTGCTGCCCTATCTGGTGCAGGTGGTCTGCCGCCCCAAGCACGAGAAATACGCGCGCGCCCAGATCGTCCAGCACGCCGGCGGCAACGACATCACGCTTCGCGGGATCCACACCGGGCATCCGGCCGACGACGAGATCACCTTGACCGCCCACCTGCTGATGGACGGCGACGCCCCCGCCCGGCTGGAGCGGCTGGTGGCCGAGCTATCCCTGCTGCCGGGCGTTCGCGCGGTCCAGTGGTACGCCGGCGACGACGTGCAGACCGACGATCGTCGCTGAGCGGCGCGGCGGCCGTCGTAGTCTTACCTGTGTGAGCGCCCTCTCCGGCTTCCTGTCCGCCTTGCCCCCGCAGATGCGGGACCCGGTGCTGCTCGCCATCCCGTTCTTCTTGCTGCTGCTGACCCTCGAATGGACCGCGGCCCGCAAGCTGGAACACCTCGCGGCCGACGCCGCGCGGCCCCCGTCGGGGGCGCACCGCACCCGCGACTCGCTGACCAGCATCTCGATGGGGCTGGTTTCGGTGGCCACCACCGCCGGCTGGAAGACCCTGGCCCTGCTCGGCTACGCCGCGATCTATGCCTACGTGGCGCCGTGGCACCTGTCGGTGGCCCGCTGGTACACGTGGGTGATCGCGATTCTCGGGGTCGACCTGCTGTATTACGCCTACCACCGGATCGCCCACCGGGTGCGGTTGATCTGGGCGACCCATCAGGCCCACCACTCCAGCGAGTACTACAACTTCGCCACCGCGCTGCGCCAGAAGTGGAACAACAGCGGCGAGATCTTGATGTGGATCCCGTTGCCGCTGTTGGGAATCCCGCCGTGGATGGTGTTCTTCAGCTTCTCCGTGAACTTGATCTACCAGTTCTGGATCCACACCGAGCGCATCGACAAGCTGCCGCGGCCGTTCGAGTTCGTCTTCAACACGCCGTCGCACCACCGGGTGCACCACGGAATGGACAAGGTGTACCTCGACAAGAACTACGGCGGCATCTTCATCATCTGGGACCGGCTCTTCGGCACCTTCCAGCCCGAGCTGTTCCGCCCCCACTACGGCCTCACGAAACAGGTGGACACCTTCAACATCTGGAAGCTGCAGACGCGCGAATACGTCGCGATCGCCCGCGACTGGCGAACCGCGACCCGGCTGCGGGACCGGCTGGGCTACGTGTTCGGTCCGCCCGGCTGGGCCCCGCGCACGGCCGGCCAGACCGATGCGGCCGCCGCGCTCGTGACCTCTCTGTAACATCGGCGCTGCGCGGCGCGAAAAGCTGAACGTGGAGGACGGTTACGCCGTAACCTCGACCTCCCGTCGGTGTCCGCCCGATGGATCGGAGTTCATGGTGCATCGCCTGGCAACGCGCGCCTTCGCCGCGTCGGTTACTGTCGCCGCGCTCGCCTCCTTGCTGCCGGCCGCGCCGGCAAAGGCCGATGTCCTGGTGTATCCGGGCATGGAGATACGCCAGGACAACCGCGTCTGCACGTTGGGATACGTCGACCCCGCCCTGAAGGTCGCGTTCACCGCGGGGCACTGCCGCGGCGGGGGCGGAGTGGTCACGGATCGGGGCGGCACCGTCATCGGCCGCCTGGCGGCCTTCCGGGACAACACCCCCAGCGGGACGACGGTGTCCACGAGCCAGGTGATCAACGATTACGAAGCGATCGTGCTTGACAACGACGTCACGGCGAACAACATCCTGCCGAGCGGTCGTCCGCTGGTCTCCGACCCCGGACTTTCGCTGGCGCCCGGGCAGCCGATCTGTCACTACGGCGTGATCACCGGGGAGACCTGCGGGACGGTGCAGAGCGTGAACAACGGCTGGTTCACCATGTCCAACGGCGTGCAGAGCCACAACGGCGACTCCGGCGGGCCGGTGTATCTGGCGCCCGGTGGCGGTCCGGGACAGCTCGTCGGGATCTTCAACAGCGTGTGGGGGGACTTCCCGGCGGCGGTGTCGTGGGGGGCCACCTCGCAGCAGGTTCGCGAGGATCTCGGGGCGCGGGACAACGCCCGTTAGGGCCCCGATCGGACGCCGTTAGCCCGCCTTGGTCAGCGCGAACACCGGAATCGTGGGCGCCGCGGCGCGGAACTCCTCGTCGCTGCTGTCCGGCGTCAGCCCCGCGACGTAGTCCTTGACCTGCCAGTACCACCGGGACAGGTAGTGCCGCAGCAGATCGGGCTTGGCCGCGTCGTCGACCTCGGTGGCGCGAACGCGGTGCCGGCGCCACCGGGGACCCACCTCGACGACGGCCGCGGCCCGGATGTTGCGCGCCCACTGGGTGTCGCCGCGGGGCGAGACCAGGTAGTCCACCCCGTCGACGGTCAGCAGGTTGACCACGACCGCGCGCTGCTTGCCCGACTTGCGCCCACGAACGCGCAGCGCACGGGTGCCGGCGATGCTGATGCCCGCGTCGGCAAGCCAGCGGATCACCACGTTGGCCGCGCGGGCGGCCCGGTTCGGCTCTTCATAGCGCGTGGGCATGGCGGGTCCTTCCGGCGAAGCTCCTCGGAATTAACGAGAGCGGCGCTCTCGCTTTTGATGACGCTGCCACACCCCGGTTCGGAAAGCAAGAGCAGTGTTCTCGGTTGTGTCAGACTGACCGCGTGGGCAAACGCCAGCAGTCGCGGGAACAGATCGAGGCGCGCATCATCGAACTCGGTCGCCGCCAGCTGGTGGAACGCGGTGCGCCCGGACTGTCGGTGCGCGCGATTGCCCGCGACCTGGGCATGGTCTCCTCGGCGGTGTACCGGTACGTCGCCAGCCGCGACGAGTTGCTGACCTTGCTGCTGGTCGACGCCTATTCCGACCTGGCCGACACCGTGGAACGCGCCCGCGAAACCGTGGGAGAACTGTGGAGCGACGACGTCATCGCCATCGCGAGGGCGACCCGACGGTGGGCCGTCGCGCACCCCGCGTGCTGGGCGCTCCTGTACGGCAGCCCGGTCCCCGGTTATCACGCGCCTCCGGAGCGCACGGTGGCCGTCGGCACCCGGGTCGTCGCGGCCTTGTTCGACGCCGTCGCGTCCGGAATCGCCACCGGGGACATTCGCCTGACCAACGACCTTGCGCCGCAACCGATGTCGTCGGACTTCGAACGCATCCGGCACGAATTCGGATTTCCCGGTGACGATCAGGTGCTTGCCAAGTGCTTTTTGTTGTGGGCCGGGGTGCTCGGTGCCATCAGCCTGGAGGTGTTCGGGCAATACGGCGCCGACACCCTGACCGACCCGGAAGCGATCTTCGACACCCAGGTGCGACTCCTGGTGGACGTGCTCGCCCAGCATTGACGCCTTGGAGCGCCGGCGGGACAGGGCGCGAATTAGAACGTGTTCACCCCGGGATTTCGGGCGCGGAACGATTCGGCATGGCAAAGTCGTTCGGCCCCTTTCTGGCGGCGCGGCGGCTGGACTATTGTGCGAGACGATGACCCCTCTTCTCGAGTCGCCGACGCAGATCGCCTGGGTTACCACCGACCTCGACGCGACAGAAACGGCGCTCACCGGCCTGTTAGGCGTCAGGAAGTGGGTGCGCATCCCCGACGTGCACTTTGCTCCGGACGCCTGCAGCTATCACGGCAAGCCCGCCGATTTCATCGCCAGCATCTCTCTGAGCTATCTCGGCGACATGCAGCTGGAGCTGATCCAACCGGTGCGGGGCGAGAACATCTATAGTGACTTTTTGCGCGAGTGCGGGGCCGGTTTGCACCACATCTGCATGGAGGCCGAAAGCCCCGAGCAATTCGAGGCGGCGCTGGTCCAGGCCGCCGAGCGGGGCGCCGCGGTCGTGCAGCAAGGCGTGATGCCCGGCGGAATCCAATTCGCCTACGTCGCGGCGCCGCAAGCGGGCGTGCCGTTTGTGGAGTTCGCATACATCGCGCCCGAAATGAGGGCGTTTTACGACTACATCAAACAGGAGCAGCGGCGATGAGCCGCGCCGGCGACGATGCAAAGCAGAGCGATCAGGAGGAGTGGCGCCAATGAGCACCGAAATACCGCCAACAGTCAGCGCCAACGACGTGACGTCGTGGTCCGACGAGGTCGACGTGTTGGTGATCGGCTTCGGCATCGCCGGCGGCTGCGCCGCGGTCAGTGCGGCGGCCGAAGGGGCGCGGGTGCTCGTGCTCGAACGCGCGGCCGCGGCCGGCGGCACCACTTCCCTTGCCGGAGGGCACTTTTACCTCGGCGGCGGGACCGCGGTGCAGCAGGCGACCGGCCAGGACGACTCCGCCGAGGAGATGTACAAGTACCTCGTCGAGGTGTCGCGTGAGCCCGAACTCGACAAGATCCGCGCCTACTGCGACGGCAGCGTCGAGCATTTCAACTGGCTGGAAGACTTGGGCTTTCAGTTCGAGCGCAGCTACTACCCGGGCAAAGTCGTCGTGCCGCCGGGCACCGAGGGCCTCAGCTACACGGGCAACGAAAAGGTGTGGCCCTTCTGCGAGAGGGCCAAGCCGGCGCCGCGCGGGCACTCCGTGCCGGTCCCCGGCGAGCTGGGCGGCGCGGCCATGGTCATCGACCTGCTGGTGAAACGCGCCGACGCCCTGGGCGTGCAGACCCGCTACGAGACCGGGGCGACCAATCTGATCCTGGACGACGACGGCGCCGTGGTGGGCGTCGCCTGGAAGCACTTCACCGAAACGGGCGCCATCAAGGCCAAGGCCGTCATCATCGCGGCCGGTGGGTTCGCGATGAATCCGGAGATGGTCGCCGAGCACACTCCCGCTTTGGGCCAGCCGCGGCGCACCAAGCATCACGGTCTGGCGGCGCCCTACATCCTGGGCAACCCCAACGACGACGGGCTGTCCATCCGGATGGGGGTCTCGGCGGGCGGGGCCACCAAGCACATGGACGAGCTGTTCATCACCGCGGCGGCCTACCCGCCCGAAATCCTGCTGACCGGTGTCATCGTCAACAAGGAGGGCAAGCGCTTCGTCGCCGAGGACTCCTACCATTCGCGCACCTCGGCGTTCGTGCTCGAGCAGCCGGAGCAGACCGCCTACCTGATCGTCGACGAGGCGCACACCGAGATGCCCGCGATGCCGCTGATCCGTTTCCTCGATGGCTACGAGACGATCGCGGAAATGGAAGCCGCGCTTGGCATCCCGGCCGGCAACCTCGCGGCCACGCTGGACCGCTACAACGAGTTCGCCGCCGCCGGTGAGGATCCCGATTTCCACAAGCAGCCGGAATTCCTTGCGCCGCAAGACAATGGGCCGTGGGCGGTGTTCGATTTGTCGCTCGGCCGCGCGATGTACTCGGGCTTCACGATCGGCGGCCTCGCGGTGACCGTCGACGGTGAGGTGCAACGGGACGACGGCACCGTGGTGCCCGGCCTGTATGCCGCCGGCGCCTGCGCGTCCAACCTCGCCCAGGACGGCAAGGGTTACGCCAGCGGGACACAGCTGGGTGAGGGTTCGTTCTTCGGGCGCCGCGCCGGAACGCACGCGGCGCGGCGGGCCGGGGGAGCGTAGGCGCGCGACGACCCAGCGCCGGGGCAGCGTAGCCGCTAGACCTGCGCGGGCTCCTTTTCGACCGGCCCCAGCTGCCACGCGCCGCCGCCGAGAAGTTGCAGCTGCTGCTCGTGGTGCTGCTCGACGGCGGGCCGATGGCTCACGCTCACGAGCACGCATTCCGGCAGCTCCGCCCGAACCAGTTGGTACAGCGCGTATTCCAGGCCGCTGTCCAGCGCGGAAGTCGCCTCGTCGAGGAAGACCGCCTTCGGCCGGGTGAGCAGGACGCGCGCAAACGCGACGCGCTGCTGCTCGCCGGGGGACAGCACTTTGGCCCAGTCCTGCTCCTCGTCCAACCGGCTGATGAGCGGCGCCAGAACAACCTTGGTGAGCACGTCGCGCAGTTGGTCATCGGCGACGCCGTCCGGCGAATTCGGGTAACACACCACGGTGCGCAACGTGCCGAGCGGCACATATGGCAACTGCGACAAGAACATCGTCTCGTTGTCGCCATCCGGACGGCACAGCGTTCCCGAGGCGTAGGGCCACAATTCGGCCAGGCTGCGCAGCAGCGTCGTCTTGCCCGCTCCGGAGCGTCCGGTGATCACCAGGCTGTCGCCCAGGTCGAGCTGGATGTCCAAAGAGTCGACCAGCTGGTCGCCCTCCGGCGTGCGCACCTCGATGCCGCGCAGTTCTACGGCGGTCTCCTCGCTGGGTTTGACGAGGATGGTGGGCAGCGCGCGCCCCTTGTCGTTGGCGTCGACGAGGCCGTGCAACCGGATGATCGCCGCCCGGAAGGCCGCGAACGCGTCATAGTTGTTGCGGAAGAACGACAGTGAGTCGTTGATGTTGCCGAAAGCCTGCGCGGTCTGGGTAACATCGCCGAAGGCGATCTCCCCGGTGAACAGGCGCGGCGCCTGAATCGCCAACGGCAGCGGAATGATGGTCTGCGTCGCCGACCAGTTCCATCCGTTGAAGATAATGGTCCGGCGCACGTACCTGCGGTAGTTGTCGATGATCGGCGTGAAGCGCCGCCACAATTGGGTACGTTCGACGCGCTCGCCACGGTAGAAGCCCACCGCCTCCGCGGCGTCGCGCAACCGCACCAGGGCGTAACGGAATGCGGCGTTGAGTTTCTCGTTGTTGAAGCTCAGCCAAATCAGCGGGCGCCCAAGCCAAATCGCGACCACCGTCACGATCAAGACATAGACCAGGACGGTCCAGAACATCGCACGCGGCACGTTCACACCGAAGAGATTGAAGTCCCCGGACAGGTTCCACAGGATCGCGGCGAACGAGATCACCGATGCCACCGCGTTGACGGCACCGAACAGCAGGGTGCTGGTCGTCCCGTTGGACGGGATGTTCGGGGTGCCGCCCACCCCCGCGGTGAAGATGTCGATATCTTGTTGGATGCGCTGATCTGGGTTGTCAATGGTCTTGTCGATGAACAGATCCCGGTAGTAGGCCCGGCCCGCGAGCCAGTCGTCGGTGAGATGGCCCGTCAGCCACATGCGCCAGGCGATGATGAACCGCTGCGTCAGGTAGATGTCGAGGATCACACGGGCGATGAAGATGGCCGCCAGCAGGATGAAAATCCCCAGCGAGACCCAAAAGTTGTGGATCCCCGAGTGTTTGACTTCCTCGTTGCCCGTGGCGAGCCCCTTGAGTGCCACCTGCAAAGCCGTGTACATGTCGTTGCTCTGATAGCTGAACAGCACGTTGAGCCGGACCGAGAACAGCACCAGCAGTAGCAGCACGCCGAGTCCCAGCCATGCCTTGACGCTGGTCGGCCCGACGAAGTAGCCGCGCGTGATCCGCCAGAATTGACGGCCCCACGGGGTCAGGTACCTGGCGGCGACCAGCGCGGCCAGCAGACAGACGGCACCGATGACCCACGCGATGGCGAGCCACCGCAGGGAGTCCTGAAATGCCGACGACCAATCAATGGACGGTTTGAAGAGCTTCGTGTCCAATTTCGGCGTCTCCTTCTGAGGTCGGCACTTCCCCGCAAGCTACCCGAGCCCGCAAGCTACCCGAGCGGTTGTCGATAGGCTGCGCAGATGAGCATCGACGCTCCGTCCAGCCAGACCGTACATGCCGGCCGACTCGTCGCGCGCCGGCTCAAAGCCAGCGGAATCGACACCGTCTTCACGCTGTCCGGCGGTCACCTGTTCTCGATCTACGACGGCTGCCGCGACGAGGGTATCCGGCTGATCGACACCCGCCACGAACAGACCGCGACCTTCGCCGCCGAGGGCTGGTCGAAGGTGACCAGGGTCCCGGGCGTGGCGG
This sequence comes from Mycobacterium sp. 3-98, assembly GCF_035918355.1. Classification (NCBI taxonomy): domain Bacteria; kingdom Bacillati; phylum Actinomycetota; class Actinomycetes; order Mycobacteriales; family Mycobacteriaceae; genus Mycobacterium; species Mycobacterium sp. 3-98. Next base: position 3,049,505 of record NZ_CP142360.1, read on the forward strand.
CGCTGACCGCGGGGCCGGGCGTCACCAACGGGATGAGCGCGATGGCGGCGGCGCAGCAGAACCAGTCGCCCCTCGTGGTGCTGGGCGGCCGGGCGCCGGCCCAGCGCTGGGGGATGGGCTCGCTGCAGGAGATCGACCACGTGCCGTTCGTCGCGCCGCTGGCCCGCTTCGCCGCCACCGCGCAATCGGCGGCCGACGCCGGGCGGCTCGTCGATGACGCGTTGCGCGCCGCGGTCGGCGCGCCGTCGGGCGTGGGATTCGTCGACTTCCCGATGGACCACGTGTTCTCCATGTCGGACGACGGCCCGCGCCCCGGGGCGCTTATCGACGTGCCGCCGGGACCCGCACCCGATGACCGGGCGCTGACCCGGGCCGTCGGTCTCCTGGCCGCGGCGAAGCGCCCGGTGATCATGGCCGGCACCAACGTGTGGTGGGGACACGGCGAAGCCGCACTGCTGCGCCTGGCGGAGGAACTCCAGATCCCGGTGCTGATGAACGGGATGGCCCGCGGCGCGGTCGCGGCCGACCACCCGTTGGCGTTCTCCCGGGTTCGCGGAAAAGCGTTGGGGGAGGCCGACGTTGCGCTGATCGTCGGCGTGCCGATGGATTTCCGGCTCGGCTTCGGCGCGGTGTTCGGGCAACAGACCCAGCTCGTCGTGGTCGACCGTGTCCAACCCGAGCGCCGCCATCCGCGGCCGGTGCAGGCCGAGCTCTACGGTGACCTGCTGACGATCCTGGCGGCGCTGGCCACCGCCGGGGGCGCCGGGCACCGAGACTGGGTCGAGGAACTCCGGGCGGCCGAGACCGCCGCGCGCGCCAAGGAGAACGCCGAGCTCGCCGACGACCGCGTCCCGCTGCACCCCATGCGGGTGTACGCGGAGTTGGCGCCCATGCTGGACCGCGACGCCATCGTCGTCATCGATGCCGGCGACTTCGGCTCCTACGCCGGCCGGGTGATCGACAGCTACCTGCCGGGGTGCTGGCTGGACAGCGGCCCCTTCGGCTGCCTGGGTTCGGGGCCCGGCTACGCCCTGGCCGCCAAGCTGGCCCGGCCGCAGCGCCAGGTGGTGCTGCTGCAGGGCGACGGCGCGTTCGGCTTCAGCGGCATGGAATGGGACACGCTGGTCCGGCACAACGTGCCCGTCGTGTCCGTGATCGGCAACAACGGCATCTGGGGCCTGGAAAAGCACCCCATGGAAGCCTTGTACGGCTATTCGGTGGTGGCCGAACTGCGCCCGGGGACCCGCTACGACGAGGTGGCGCGCGCCCTGGGCGCCCACGGCGAGCTGGTGGCCGCACCCGGCGAGCTGCGGCCCGCCCTGGAGCGCGCCTTCGCCAGCGGAATGCCCGCCGTCGTCAACGTGCTCACCGACCCGGACATCGCCTATCCACGCCGATCCAACCTCGCGTGATGAGTGGGCGCCGCAGCCCACCGCGTACCGTTGACCTGTGCCTAAGACGACCCGCGCTCAACCCGGACGGCTGAGCAGCCGCTTTTGGAAGCTGCTCGGCGCCAGCACCGAAAAGGACCGCAGCCGCTCCCTCACCCAGGTCAACGACTCCTCGGAATACGACGGCGAGGCGGCCGGTCTGAGCGACGAGCAGCTGCGCAAGGCGGCCGGGCTGCTCAACCTCGAGGACCTCGCCGACTCCGAGGACATCCCGCAGTTCCTCGCCATCGCCCGCGAGGCCGCCGAACGGGCGAGCGGGTTGCGGCCGTTCGACGTTCAGCTGCTCGGGGCGCTGCGGATGCTGGCCGGCGACGTGATCGAGATGGCCACCGGCGAGGGCAAGACCCTGGCCGGCGCGATCGCCGCCGCCGGGTACGCGATCGCCGGGCGGCACGTGCACGTGGTGACGATCAACGACTACCTGGCGCGCCGTGACGCCGAATGGATGGGTCCGCTGATCGAAGCCATGGGGCTGTCGGTCGGCTGGATCACCGCCGAGTCGACCAGCGAGGAGCGCCGGGCCGCGTACGGCTGCGACGTCACCTACGCCTCGGTCAACGAGATCGGCTTCGACGTGCTGCGCGATCAGCTGGTGACCGACGTCGACGACCTGGTGTCGCCCAACCCCGACGTGGCCCTCATCGACGAGGCCGACTCGGTGCTGGTCGACGAAGCGCTGGTGCCGCTGGTGCTGGCGGGAACCACGCATCGGGAGACCCCGCGGCTCGAAATCATCAAGCTGGTCGGTGAACTCAACGCCGACACCGATTTCGACACGGACTCCGACAGCCGCAACGTCCACCTGACCGACGCCGGCGCGCGCAAGGTCGAAAAGGCGCTCGGCGGCATCGACCTGTACTCCGAGGAGCACGTCGGCACCACGCTGACGGAGGTCAACGTCGCGCTGCACGCGCACGTGCTGCTGCAGCGCGACGTGCACTACATCGTGCGCGACGACGCGGTGCACCTGATCAACTCCTCGCGCGGACGCATCGCCCAGCTGCAGCGCTGGCCCGACGGGCTGCAGGCCGCCGTCGAGGCCAAGGAGGGCATCGAGACCACCGAAACCGGCGAGGTGCTCGACACCATCACCGTGCAGGCGCTGATCAACCGCTACGCCACCGTGTGCGGCATGACCGGCACCGCGCTGGCCGCCGGTGAGCAGCTGCGCCAGTTCTACAAGCTCGGTGTGTCGCCGATCCCGCCGAACAAGCCCAACATTCGCGAAGACGAGTCCGATCGGGTCTACATCACCGGCGCGGCCAAGAACGACGCGATCGTCGCGCACATCGCCGACGTCCACGAGACCGGGCAGCCGGTGCTGGTCGGCACCCGCGATGTCGCCGAGTCCGAGGACCTGCACGAACGGCTGCTGCGCCGCGGCGTGCCCGCGGTGGTGCTCAACGCGAAGAACGATGCCGAGGAGGCCCAGGTCATCGCCGAGGCCGGCAAGTTCGGCGTGGTCACCGTGTCGACGCAGATGGCCGGGCGCGGCACCGACATCCGGCTCGGCGGCTCCGACGAGGCCGACCACGACCGCGTCGCCGAGCTGGGCGGGCTGCACGTCGTCGGCACCGGCCGGCACCACACCGAGCGGCTGGACAACCAGCTGCGGGGCCGCGCCGGGCGGCAGGGCGACCCGGGGTCGTCGGTGTTCTTCTCCAGCTGGGAAGACGACGTCGTGGCGGCCAACCTGGACCACAACAAACTGCCGATGGAGACCGACGAGGACGGCCGGATCGTCAGCCCCAAGGCGGCCGGGCTGCTCGACCACGCCCAGCGGGTCGCCGAGGGCCGCATGCTCGACGTGCACGCGAACACCTGGCGCTACAACCAGTTGATCGCCCAGCAGCGCGCCATCATCGTCGATCGGCGAAATACGTTGCTGCGCACCGCGACCGCGCGCGAGGAGCTGGCCGAGCTGGCGCCGAAGCGCTACGAGGAACTGGCCGAGGAGATCTCCGAAGAACGCCTCGAGACGATCTGCCGGCAGATCATGCTCTATCACCTGGACCGCGGCTGGGCCGACCATCTGGCCTACCTGGCCGACATCCGCGAGAGCATCCACCTGCGGGCGCTGGGCCGGCAGAACCCGCTGGACGAGTTTCACCGGTTGGCCGTCGACGCGTTTGCGTCGCTGGCCGCCGACGCGATCGAGGCGGCCCAGCAGACCTTCGAGACCGCGAACGTCCTCGAGGAGGAGCCGGGACTGGACCTGTCCAAGCTGGCGCGGCCGACGTCGACGTGGACGTACATGGTCAACGACAACCCGCTGTCGGATGACACGCTGTCCACCCTGAGCCTGCCCGGCGTGTTCCGGTAGACCACCCGCCGAGCGTGCGGCCAGCCGGGCGTTCGCGCTCGAGTGTGCGCCCAGCCGGGCGTTCGGCGTGGAGTCGCGTTAAGGTCACGGCTCATGGAGCCGGTGCTTCCGCCCAACCGGGTGCTGACGGTCCCCAACGCGCTCAGCGCCATCCGCCTGGCGCTCATTCCGGTGTTCGTCTACGCCTTGCTGGTCGTGCACGCCCACGGATGGGCGGTCGCGATCCTGATGTTCAGCGGCGCCTCGGACTGGGCCGACGGCAAGATCGCGCGGTTGCTCAATCAGTCCTCGCGGCTCGGCGTGCTGCTCGACCCCGCCGTCGACCGCCTCTACATGGTCGCCGTTCCCGTCGTGATGGCGTTCAGCGGGATCGTGCCGTGGTGGTTCGTCGCGATCCTGCTCGCACGCGATGGCCTGTTGGCCGCGACGCTGCCGCTGCTGTGGAGCCGGGGTCTCTCGGCGCTGCCGGTGACCTACATCGGCAAGGCCGCGACGTTCGCCCTCATGTCGGGCTTTCCGCTGGTGCTGCTGGGCACGTGGGACGCGCTGTGGAGCCGGGTGGTGGGCGCCTGCGGATGGGCGTTCCTGATCTGGGGCTTGTACGGCTACCTGTGGGCGTTCGTGCAGTATGCGGTCCAGATGACACTGGTGTTGCGCCGCATGCCCAAGGTCGATCGCGGGTCGCGCCCGCCGGCCGTGGCGAAGGCGACCGACCATGGCTGACGTGGACCGCCGGCTCGGCGGCTATGACCCCAACGCCGGTCACAGCGCGCACGTGGCGGCCCGGCCGCAACAGATTCCGGTGCCCTCGCTGTTGCGCGCGCTGCTGTCCGAGCACCTGGATCCCGGCTACGCCGCGGCGGCGGCCAAGCGAGCTACCACCGAAGGACGCCAGCGCGCGTTCGGTTGGCTGTGGCAGTCCCTGGCCGCGCTCCTCATCGCCACGGTTTTCGCCGCCGCGGTCGCGCAGGCCCGTTCGGTCGCCCCCGGGGTGCGCGACGCCCAGCAACTGCTGTTGGGCAACGTGCGGGCGATGGAAGGCTCGGCGACGCAGTTGGCGCAGCGGCGCAACCAGCTCTCGACACGCCTCGACGACGTGCAGCGCCGCGTGCTGGCCGACGATGCCGAGGGGCAGCGGTTGCTGAAACGGCTCGACGCGCTCAGCGTGGCGGCCGCCAGCACGGCGATCATCGGTCCCGGCCTGAAGTTGACCGTGACCGATCCGGGTGCCAGCCCGAACCTTTCCGACGTGTCCAAACAGCGGGTCGGCGGCAGCAGGCAGATCATCCTCGACCGCGACCTGCAGCTGGTGGTCAACTCGTTGTGGGCCAGCGGCGCCGAGGCGGTCTCGGTCGGCGGCGTGCGGATCGGGCCCAACGTGACCATCCGGCAGGCCGGCGGCGCGATCCTCGTCGACAACAACCCGACCAGCAGTCCGTACACCATCCTGGCGATCGGGCCGCCGCGCTCGATGCGCGACGTCTTCGACAACAGCCCGGGGCTGCAGCGCCTGAGGCTGCTGGAGATTTCCTACGGCGTGGTGGTTACGGTGGATGTTGCCGACGGTCTTTCGCTGCCTGCCGGATCCGTCCGGGATGTCAAGTTCGCCAAGCAGATTGGGCCATAGTGAGAAAAGTCCCGAACACACAGTTTCGCCTGTGCGAGACGGGAAACCCCGCATGATCGGTATCGCGGCGCTGGCGATCGGCATCGCGCTGGGCCTGGTTTTTCACCCCTCGGTGCCCGAAGTCGTGCAGCCCTATCTGCCGATCGCGGTGGTCGCGGCGCTCGACGCCGTGTTCGGCGGGTTGCGTGCCTATCTGGAGCGGATCTTCGACCCCAAGGTCTTCGTGATCTCGTTCGTGTTCAACGTCTTCGTGGCCGCGCTCATCGTCTATGTCGGCGACCAATTGGGGGTGGGCACCCAGTTGTCGACGGCCATCATCGTCGTGCTCGGTATCCGCATCTTCGGCAACGCGGCGGCCCTGCGCCGCCGGCTGTTCGGGGCGTGACGCCATGACCCGATCGAGCTCAGCGTGAGCCAGGATCCGACGGATCGCGACGCCGGCGCGGCGCCGGATCAGGCCGCGCCACACGGGCGTCACGAACTGCGCGGGAAACACCCCCTTGGCGGGTTGTCCGGCATGCTGCGCGGCGGCCGCTCCCGCCTGGGTTTCGGCACGCTGGCCGTCCTGTTGTGTCTGCTTCTCGGGATCGCCATCGTCACCCAGGTTCGCCAGACCGAATCGGGCGATTCGCTGGACACGGCACGCCCCGCCGACCTGTTGGTGCTGCTGGATTCGTTGCGGCAGCGCGAGGGCACACTCCGCAGCGAGGTGAACGAGCTGGAGAACACGCTGAATTCGTTGCAGGCGTCCGGCAACAACGACCAGGCCGCCATCCAGTCCGCCCAATCCCGGCTGGCGGCGCTGTCCATCCTGGTCGGCGCCGTGGGCGCCACGGGGCCCGGCGTCACCGTCACGATCGAGGACCCCGGGCCGGGGGTTTCCCCCGAGGCGATGCTCGACGTGATCAACGAGTTGCGCGCGGCGGGCGCGGAGGCGATCGAGGTCAACGACGCCCACCAGTCCGTGCGGGTGGGCGTCGACACGTGGGTCGCGGGTGCGCCGGGGTCGCTGACCGTCGACTCCAAAACGCTGTCGCCCGCGTATTCGATTCTGGCGATTGGTGATCCGCCCACCCTGGCCGCGGCGATGAACATTCCCGGTGGCGCGCAGGACACCGTCAAGCGCGTCGGGGCGCGGATGTCCGTCCAGCAGGCCGACCGGGTGGACGTGACCACCTTGCGGCAACCAAAACCGCACCAATACGCTCAGCCGGTCAAGTGAGCAATTCCCGAACAGACAGGATCACTCGTGAGCGATATCCCGCCCGATCTGCGCTACACCGCCGAACACGAATGGGTTCGTCGAAGCGGCGATGACACACTGCGGGTGGGCATCACCGACTTTGCACAGTCGGCGTTGGGCGATGTCGTGTTCGTTCAGCTGCCCGACGTGGGCGCGGAGCTGACCGCCGGTGAATCCTTCGGCGAGGTCGAATCGACGAAATCGGTGTCGGACCTGTACGCCCCGGTCTCGGGCAAAGTGTCGGCCGTCAACACCGATCTGGAAGGGAGCCCGCAACTGGTCAACTCCGATCCGTACGGGGCCGGGTGGTTGCTGGATGTGCAGGTATCCGACGTCGCCGAAGTGGAGTCCGCCATTTCGTCGTTGCTCGACGCGGAGGCCTACCGCGGAACGCTGACCGAATGACGATTGCTAATGTCCCTGCAGCCTCGCACGGCGAGGCCGACGGTGCAGCCGGCACGTGGGGGAACCGACGTTTCGGATCGCCAAGTGGTGGGCGCATTGCAGGCCGGTGCGCGGTACCGTCGACAGATCTACCTTTTGAAGACCGGCATACCGGGCAACAAGACCTGGTGCGGAGGCCGGCCGAGCGGCCCGGACAGACAACGCCACAGCGGCCAGTGAGGAGCAGCGCGTGACGGACATGGACTCAGGAAGTCAGCAAGACCAGAATTCGGACGAAGTCACGGTAGAGACGACCTCTGTCTTTCGCGCCGACTTCCTCAACGAGCTCGACGCACCCGCGCAGGCGGGCACGGAAAGCGCGGTATCCGGGGTCGAGGGACTCCCGGCGGGTTCGGCGCTGCTGGTCGTCAAACGGGGTCCCAACGCGGGATCGCGGTTCCTGCTCGACCAGCCCACCACGTCGGCGGGCCGGCACCCGGACAGCGACATCTTCCTCGACGACGTGACCGTCAGCCGCCGCCACGCCGAATTCAGGTTGGAAAACAACGAATTCAGCGTCGTCGACGTTGGTAGTCTCAACGGCACTTACGTCAACCGTGAGCCCGTGGACTCCGCGGTGCTGGCCAACGGCGACGAAGTGCAGATCGGCAAGTTCCGCTTGGTGTTTCTGACCGGACCCAAGCAGGGTGAGGATGGAGGATCTTCGGGCTAGTGAGCGCACCCGATAGCTCGGCACTGGCCGGGATGTCGATCGGGGCGGTCCTGGAATTGTTGAGGCCGGACTTCCCCGATGTCACCATCTCCAAGATTCGCTTCTTGGAGGCCGAGGGGCTGGTGACGCCGCAACGGGCCGCGTCGGGTTACCGGAGGTTCACCGCGTACGACTGCGCGCGGTTGCGCTTCATCCTTACCGCGCAGCGTGATCACTACCTGCCGTTGAAGGTCATCCGGGCGCAACTGGACGCCCAGCCCGACGGCGAGCTACCGCCGTTCAAAACCTCCTATGCCGTCCCGCGCCTGGTGTCGGTGAACCGAACCGGGGATGCCGGCGCGGACGCGGGAGCGGACACCTCGGCGGTGGCGGCCACGCACGTCCGGCTGAGCCGCGAAGACCTACTGGCGCGTGCGGGCGTGGACGACGACCTGCTGACGGCCTTGCTCAAGGCCGGCGTCATCACCACCGGGCCCGCGGGTTTCTTCGACGAGCACGCCGTCGTGATCCTGCAATGCGCGCGGGCGCTGTCGGACTACGGCGTCGAGCCGCGGCATCTGCGCGCATTCCGGTCGGCGGCGGACCGGCAGTCGGATTTGATCGCCCAAATCGCCGGGCCGGTAGTCAAAGCCAACAAGGCCGGTGCCCGGGATCGCGCCGACGATTTGGCGCGTGAAGTTGCGGCGCTGGCCATCACGTTGCACACGTCGTTGATCAAATCCGCCGTTCGCGACGTTCTGGATCGCTGAGGACTAGACTTCGGTCGACAGCTTGGTTTCGGCGGTAGGGCGGATTTTTGACCTCGCCGCCGCTGGGAATGCCAATCCAACCGGCGCCACGAATGCGGAGGACAGACACAAATGGGTGAGGTTCGTGTTGTCGGCATTCGCGTAGAGCAGCCGCAAAACCAGCCGGTGTTGTTGCTGCGCGAAACCGACGGTGACCGTTACCTGCCGATCTGGATCGGCCAGTCGGAGGCTGCCGCCATCGCCCTCGAGCAGCAGGGTGTCGAGCCGCCTCGTCCGCTGACGCACGATCTGATCAGGGATGTCATTGCCGCGCTTGGGCATTCGCTCAAAGAGGTGCGGATCGTCGATCTGCAGGAAGGCACTTTCTACGCCGACCTGGTGTTCGACCGCAACATCACCGTGTCGGCGCGGCCCTCGGATTCGGTGGCGATAGCGCTGCGCGTCGGCGTCCCGATCTACGTCGAGGAGCCCGTGCTTGCCCAGGCCGGGTTGCTGATCCCCGACGAGACCGACGAAGAGGGCGGCACCGCCGTCCGCGAGGACGAGGTGGAGAAGTTCAAGGAATTTCTCGACAGCGTGTCTCCCGACGATTTCAAAGCCACCTAGCGCGCTGCGGGCGGATCGCGCTCGACTAGCCTGGTGGGGACATCACGGATCCGTCTCAACTGGCAACGTGATGTCGACACGCTGGCGGATAGCCCGCCCAGTTGGCCCCGGGGCGGCCATACTTTGATCACGACTTCAGGCGCGGCGGCTATCGGAAAGCGTAAGCTCACTAGCACTCGGGCCTGAGCAGACGTGGCTGCGGTGCAGCCAACAACGCAGCTAACGACGAGAGCGCGATCGCGGAGAGGAACCACCGTGAGCGAGCAGCCACGCCAAGAACAGCTCAACCTAGCTGAGCAGGGCACCGACGCGAGTAGCGACCGCAGCATCACCGCGGCCGGCCCCCCCGTGCAGCCCGGCCTGTTCCCGGACGACTCCGTGCCCGACGAACTCGTCGGCTACCGCGGTCCCAGCGCGTGCCAGATCGCCGGCATCACCTACCGGCAGCTGGACTACTGGGCGCGCACCTCGCTGGTGGTCCCGTCGATCCGCAGCGCGGCGGGCTCCGGAAGCCAGCGGCTCTACTCGTTCAAAGACATCCTGGTTCTCAAGATCGTCAAGCGGTTGCTCGACACCGGCATCTCGCTGCACAACATCCGCGTCGCGGTCGACCACCTGCGTCAGCGCGGTGTTCAGGATCTGGCCAACATCACCCTGTTCTCCGACGGCACCACCGTCTACGAGTGCACGTCGGCCGAAGAGGTTGTCGACCTGCTCCAGGGCGGGCAGGGCGTGTTCGGCATCGCCGTGTCCGGCGCCATGCGCGAGCTGACCGGCGTCATCGCCGACTTCCCGGGCGAGCGGGCCGACGGCGGCGAGTCGATCGCCGAACCCGAGGACGAGCTGGCGTCCCGGCGCAAGCACCGCGACCGCAAGATCGGCTGACGGCGCGCCCCGACAGCGCGCGACCGCGCGCACCCGTGGCCGAGTAAACTGGGCCGCGCATCGTATTCGAGCGGGAGAGTTCCGTGACGGCCAGTCACGGACGCCGAAGGAGCAACACCTCTCCGTCAACCTCTCAGGCACCCGGACCGCGCGAAACAATGATGCCTCTGGAAAGCGGTGACGGCCTGGCCGGTCGACACCCGCCGATGGGGAAAGGCGCCCGGGACAAGCATCCGGCGCCGAATCTCTCAGGCGCCCGGCGCAGGGTGAAGACAGAGGGAGAGGGCCGTTCGTCCTCTGCCTCGATCCGTCGTCGCCCGCCTACCCAGGAGTTTCCAGTGCCCGATCAATCCACGTTCGCCGCCCGGCACATCGGCCCGGACAGCCAGGCCGTCGCGGCCATGCTCGCCGTCATCGGTGTCGACTCCCTCGACGAGCTGGCGTCCAAGGCGGTCCCGGCGGGCATCCTGGATCGGCTCGCCGACAACGGCGCCGCGCCGGGACTTGACCGCCTGCCGGCACCGGCCAGTGAGACCGAGGCGCTGGCGGAGTTGCGGGCGTTGGCCGCCGCCAACACGGTGGCCGTGTCCATGATCGGTCAGGGCTACTACGACACGCTCACGCCGCCGGTGTTGTTGCGCAACATCTTGGAGAACCCCGCCTGGTACACGGCGTACACGCCGTATCAGCCGGAGATCAGCCAGGGCCGGCTCGAGGCGCTGCTGAACTTCCAGACGATGGTCGCCGACCTGACCGGCCTGGAGGTCGCCAACGCCTCCATGCTCGACGAGGGGACCGCCGCCGCCGAGGCCATGACGCTGATGCACCGCGCGGCCCGCGGCAAAACCAACCGGCTGGCCGTCGACGCCGACGTCTTCGCCCAGACCGCGGCCATTCTGGCCACCCGCGCCAAGCCGCTGGGCATCGAGCTCGTCACCGCCGACCTGCGGAAGGGCCTGCCCGACGGCGACTTCTTCGGCGTCGTCGCCCAGCTGCCCGGCGCCGGCGGCCGGGTCACCGACTGGACGGCTCTGGTCCAGCAGGCCCACGACCGCGGCGCGCTGGTCGCGATCGGCGCCGACCTGCTCGCGTGCACGCTGATCACGCCTCCCGGTGAGATCGGCGCCGACGTCGCCTTCGGTACCACCCAAAGATTCGGTGTGCCAATGGGATTCGGCGGACCGCACGCCGGCTACCTGGCCGTGCACGCCAACCACGCGCGCCAACTGCCCGGCCGGCTGGTGGGGGTCTCGCTGGACGCCGACGGCAACCCGGCCTACCGGCTGGCGCTGCAGACCCGCGAGCAGCACATCCGCCGCGACAAGGCGACCAGCAACATCTGCACCGCGCAGGTGCTGCTGGCGGTCATGGCCGCGATGTACGCCAGCTACCACGGCGCCGAGGGGCTGACGGCGATCGCGCGCCGCGTGCACGCTCACGCCGAGGCGATCGCCGCCGCGCTCGGTGATGCGCTGGTGCACGACAAGTACTTCGACACCGTGCTGGCCCGCGTGCCGGGCCGCGCCGCCGAGGTGATCGCCGCGGCCAAAGCCAAGGGCATCAACCTGTGGCGCGTCGACGACGACCACGTGTCGGTGGCCTGCGACGAGGTCACCACCGACGAACACGTCGCCGCGGTGCTCGAGGCCTTCGGGGTGCAACCGGCCGAGCCGGTGTGCGCCGGCATCATTACCCGCACCTCGGAGTTCCTGACCCATCCCGCCTTCACCCAGTACCGCACCGAGACGGCGATGATGCGCTACCTGCGCACCCTGGCGGACAAAGATATCGCCTTGGACCGCAGCATGATTCCGCTCGGCTCCTGCACGATGAAGCTCAACGCGGCCGCCGAGATGGAGCCGATCACCTGGCCCGAATTCGCCCGCCAGCATCCGTTCGCGCCGGCCTCCGACACCCCCGGGCTGCGGCGTCTGATCGCCGACCTGGAGACCTGGCTGGTGCATATCACCGGCTACGACGCCGTCTCGCTGCAACCCAACGCCGGCTCGCAGGGCGAATACGCCGGCCTGCTGGCCATCCACGACTACCACGCCAGCCGCGGCGAACCGCACCGCGACATCTGCCTGATCCCGTCGAGCGCGCACGGCACCAACGCGGCGTCGGCGGCGCTGGCCGGGATGCGGGTGGTGGTGGTGGCCTGCCACTCCAACGGCGACGTGGACCTCGACGACCTGCGCGCCAAGGTGGCCGAACACGGGGAACGGCTGTCGACCCTGATGATCACCTACCCGTCCACGCACGGCGTCTACGAGCACGACATCGCCGACATCTGTGCCGCCGTGCACGACGCGGGGGGCCAGGTCTACGTGGACGGCGCCAACCTCAACGCGCTGGTCGGCCTGGCGCGGCCGGGGAAGTTCGGCGGCGACGTCAGCCACCTGAACCTGCACAAGACGTTCTGCATTCCGCACGGGGGCGGCGGGCCGGGCGTCGGGCCGGTGGCCGTGCGTTCGCATCTGGCGGCGTTCCTGCCGGGGCACCCGCACGCCCCCGAGCTGCCCCACGGGCATCCGGTGTCCTCAGCGCCGTACGGGTCCGCCTCGATCCTGCCGATCAGCTGGGCCTACATCCGGATGATGGGCGCCGAGGGCCTGCGCGCGGCGTCGCTGACCGCGATCACCTCGGCCAACTACATCGCCCGTCGCCTCGACGAGTACTTCCCGGTGCTCTACACCGGCGAGAACGGCATGGTGGCCCACGAGTGCATCCTGGACCTGCGCGGCATCACCAAAGACACCGGCGTGACCGTCGACGACGTCGCAAAGCGCCTGGCGGACTACGGCTTTCACGCGCCCACGATGAGCTTCCCCGTGGCCGGCACGCTGATGGTGGAACCCACCGAGAGCGAGACCCTGACCGAAGTCGACGCCTTCTGCGAGGCCATGATCGCGATTCGCCGCGAGATCGATCGGGTGGGTGCGGGGGAGTGGTCCGTCGACGACAACCCGCTGCGCGGCGCCCCGCACACGGCCGAGTGCCTGGTCATCGGCGAGTGGGACCATCCGTACACCCGCGAAGAGGCCGCCTATCCGCTGGGCAAGGACTTCCGGCCCAAGGTGTGGCCGCCGGTGCGCCGCATCGACGGCGCCTACGGCGACCGCAACCTGGTCTGCTCGTGCCCGCCCGTGGAGGCGTTCGCCTGACGGCGGGGTCGGTGCGGGATCACCCCGGCGTTCGCGCCGGGGCCCGCAACGCCAGCGGCACCAGGTATCGGCGGGCGAAGTCGCGGGATTCGTTCGGGTTGTAGATCGGGATGACGGACTCGGGCGTCTTGATCAGCGAAATGATCAGGCGCCCGATCATCTCCCCGACGATCTCGGTGTCCAGGTCGGCGGCCAGTTCGCCACGCTCCTGCCAGCGGCGCAGCCACGTCGCGATGTAGCCGCGCGTCATGGCGATCAGGTGCTCGTCGGTCAGGTAGGCGGACAGCTCCCCGGCGGCGGGCGATTCGCGGATGCTTCGGGTCAACAACTTGGGGGCGGAGGCCTCGTGCACGAACGCGGCGAAGACTTCGGCGATCCCTTCTTCCGGTGATCCCGCGCGACCCGCGACCTCGGAGACCAGCGTGCTCAGCCGCAGCGATTCGTCCATGATGGTCAGCCGCACCAGGTTTCGCTTGTGCCGAAACCGGCGGTAGACGGTGGCGACGCCGACACCGGCGGTGTCGGCGATGTCCTGCATGGTGGTGTTGGAGAATCCGCGCTCGGTGAAGCAGGTGCGTGCCGCGGTGACGATCGTGCGGGCGGTCGGATCGAGGCTGGCCAGGCCGTCGGGCAGCGCGCCGAGCAGCATCGCGGGGTCTGACATCTGCCCTCCAGCCGGTTGGGGTATCAGGTCAATTCTGCGCTCCATCAGCGTATTCACCCGCATTCGCGGCGCGCCGGTGCGGGTGCGCCGTCACCACCGCGAGAAAGCCGGGCTTGCGGGTCAATTCCGCTCGGGCGCCGCGAAGGAATCCAGCAGCACCGAACGGTAGCGGTCGCGGAGCCGCTCGTATTGGTAGCGGTTGTAGGCCAGGGGTTCCAACGTCAGCCGGCGCGGCAACCATCGCCAGCCCAGCTGCAACGCGGCGACGTAGACGACGAACTCGACCTGCTCGCGGGCGCCCCACCGCACCTTGAGCAGCCGGCGCATCGTGGGGTGGGCGACGGCGGCCGAACACACGACCACCGGGCGCGATGCCAGCGCGGTCAGCACCGGCCAGACCACTTGCAGCACGGGCCGCAGTTGCCGGGAAACCAGCAGCTTCGGGATCGGCGGGGCGACGAAGCTGCGATTGGCGAATTGGAGAAACTCGTTGTCGGCCAAGTCTTTTGCCGCGACGGCGTCGTAATGTTCGAGCATGTCGTGCAGGGTCGCCGGCAGCTTCCCCTGCTTGCTGGGCAGCTCCAGAAACTGTAGTTCCGAACGCAGGGTCTGATAGACGACCTCTTTCTCGGCGAGGGTGAGGCGACGCCCGCACACCCGCAGATAACCCTGGTACAAGAGGTTGAGACCGCTCACGGCCACCCAGGTCCACAGCTCGGGGTTAAGCGCGCTGTAGCGCGTGTCGCTGAACGAGTCCTTTCCCGCGCCGCGGACGTCGCGGTGCAACCGTTTGAGATCGTCCCGCGACGCCTTCACGTCCGAGCTGTCGCCGAAGGCGGCGAGGGCGGTGAACGCCGCACTGCGGATCCCACGGTCGGTGAAGTTGTCGGCGAAGCGTCCGCTGCGGTCCACCGCGGCCGCGATTTCGCGATGCGCGACCTGGTCGAGGGCCAGGCGGCCGAACGCCGCGGCCAGCGGCGACCCGGCGAACCACCTGACGTCGTCGGCCAGCGCCCGGTGCGCGGAATTCCATTCCGCTTCGGGGGGCACGAACGTCGCCGCGGAAGCGTTGCCGCGCCGGTCGATTCGGCTTGTCGTCGTCATCCCGTTCCTCCTTGTGCGCGTCGGTGGGCCGTCACACGACGGTCGCCCCGATCCGGTGCCGAAAACGCATGTCCCACACCACCGCCTGCACGCCGAGGCGCGTCAAGAACCGCGGCGTGAACAGGTCCAGGACCCCGAGGAGGCGCTGCCAGCGGTCGAACCGGCGTTGCTGCGCGGCCGTCCAGCCGAACCCGAGCTTTTCGCGCAGCTGCGGCGGCAGGTACCCCAGCGTCATGAAGAGGTTCCACCCGCCGAACAGCGCCGAGACGGGGGCGGGCAGAAAATCCAGGCGCGCGATGCCGATCAGGTAGCTGCGCATGCGGTCGTCGAAGTCGAGCCGGTCGAGTTGCTCCTGCCAGTACCGGTCTGCGGCTTCGCGGTCGGCGGGCCACATTTCCGGCGGCACCTGCAATGTGGTGGCGAACACCGACGCCGCCCGGTGGATGGTGTCGGGGTCGCGTCGGGAACGGCCGCCCCGCAGCCTGCGGGTGTCCTCGAACACCGCGGCCATGCAGGAGGCGACCCACAGCTGTAACTGCGGGTCGAAGGCGTTGTAGCGCACCGGGCTTTGCGGGCCGGAGCGCACCTGGGCGTGTGCGGCGTTGACGGCCTCCCGGTACACACGGCGGTCCCGCGCGTTGCCGGCGATGGCCACCGCGATGTAGGTGAAGGTGGTGCGGGCGCGTTTGAACGGATGCTTGTACAGGTTGCCGCTGTCCACCTTGCTTTCCATCACGCCATAGGCCACACCGGAATTCGCCAGCTGCATCACGACGTTCGCCGCGCCGTAGGCGGGGGACAGCCACGGCGATATCTCCTCGGCGAGAAACGAGGTGTCGGCGGAATCCGTGTCCGCCCGCCGGTCGCGCCGCTCGGGTCCGGCCGGGACGTCCTCCGGGTCGGTGGGCAGGGGCTGGGCCATGGGGTGCCTTCCTGGGTTGGCCAACGGCTCAACGAGATTCGGTGCGGTGTGCGAAGGGGAGGCGGGCGCGCCCGGGTGCCGCGCGGCCGCCGAGCAGGGCGCGCCAGGCGCTCCCGCGTCGCCGGGTCGCCGAAGGGGGTCCGGTCGGGCGCAAGGCCGGTGTCGCGGCGGCGTCCAGCGGTGCAGAGGACATCGTTGCGCTACGTCTTCCTGGATCAACGTTGATAGAAAGAACGGTTTGTTCTATCACGAGTGTGGCACAGCCGACCGCGATTGGATAGACGGTGTCCGAATTTTCCGGTTTTCCGTGCACGACGCCGTCGGCCACATCGTGACCGACGCCGGGCCGGCTAGCCCAGGAAGGCGTTGACCGCCGTCGCGAGCTCGGGGGACGCCGACGTCGCGATGTTCTGGTAGCTGCCGCCGCTGAGCTGGGCGACGGCTTCCCACGTCGATCGGTCCGGATCGGCCCCGAAATCGATGACGTTCACCGCGATCGGCTTGGCCGGGTCGGCGCTCTTGCGGATGAAATCCTGTAGCCCCGGACCGTCCAGGGTTTGGTCGGTGTGGGGTCCGGAGGTGATCACTAGAAGCGAATTGGCTTGGCCCGCATGGTAATTGGCCTGCATGTCTTGGTAGATCATGCGCAGCGTGGTGAACGACACCGCGCCGCCGCCCGAGGAGTACTGCTTGTCCAGGGCGGCCAATAGTGCGGCCGAGCGTGGCTGGCCGCTGGAGCCGCCGACGGGATCGGCCAACGGGCCGCTGGCCACCTCGGAGCGGCCCTCGTGACCGTCGAAGGTCCACAGGCCGACGACGGCGCTGGCGGGCAGGGCCTTGATCCGGTCCTGAAGCGCCGCAATCACGTTCGCCAGCCGGGACTTCGCGCCTTCCTGGCCGGGCATCGACTGGTCGAGCATGATCGTCGTGGCCTGCCCGGTCGATGGCGCGGCCATGGCCTCGGCAAGGGTGGCGCGCATCGGGTCGTCGCCGACGGTCAGCGTGGACGGCAGCGTCGGGAAGGTGGTCACCGGGCTGCTGGGGGTTTTGACCCCGTTGACCCGGAAGCCCGCCTTCGCCAGCTTGGCCAGCTGATCGGGCTTGTGCATGAAGCGGGAGAACTCGCTGGCCGCCGTGGCCTGTTCGCGCGTGAGCCACGAACCGCTGAGCAGCACGGTGGGATAGTCGGCCACCGGCGCGGGACCCGGCGGCAGCCAGGAAGCCAAGGCGCTCTTGGCATCTGGGAGCGATTGGCCACGCTGGAATAGCTGCTGTTCGGTGGTGATCACGGCGTGCACCGGCGCGGTCGCCGGGTCACCGGGCTTCAGCAGCGTGTTCATCGCCTCGGTCAACGAGTTGTCGGCGAGCTTGGGTTGCGCGCTCAACAGGGAGCGCACCGCGGCGGTGCCCTGGGGCACCGGGGCGCCGGGCGGTACGGACGCGGCCGCGACCGCCTCACCGGCAAGAAACGATGCGTCCCCGTTGCCGCCCATCGGCAGCGCCAGTCGCAGCGACCCCCACGCGGGTAAGTTCAACCCCGCCAACGCATTCGGGTTGGTCTGCAGCCCGGGCAGCGCCGCCCAGTTCTGCTTGGCGAGGGCCGGTGCCAGTTCGGGACGCACGGCAAGCACCACCGGGGAGCTGACCAGTGAATGGCTCTCGCTGATCGTCTTCTGAGTCGCGGCTCCCGCCAGCCGGGCGGCGGAGATCGAGCTGCCGGGGATCCACAGCGCCGGCTGGCCGCCCAGTTCCGCCGGCCACTTGCCGATGAAACCGTTGAGCACGGCGTCGGAGTCGGCCGGCTTGACGTTGACCACCATGCAGCGGTCGCCGATCGGTCCGGCCGATTTGTTGTAGCTTTCGGCGAGTTCCTGAACGGACGTGGCGATCGACGGGTCGGCGACGACGGCTACGGTCTCTTGACCGCCGACGCAACGGCCGGCCGCCTTGTGCGACCGCTTGGACAGCACGTCGCCGAAGAAGCTCCACAGGATCACCGATCCCACCACGACGACGACGGCGACCAGCGCGACGATCACCCCGATGCTGACGCCGCGGCGACCGCCCTCGCTGCGATGGCCGCCCCGCCAGTCGGCGAGCCCCCGGTGCCCGCCGCGAAACAGCGAGGGGGATTCGGCCGGCGGCTCCGAACTCGCCGGTCCGCCCTGGCGCGGCGGAAACTCCGGGTACTCGTCGGCCGTGCTGTCAGCGAACGCGTCGCCCGCGGCGTACGGCTCGTCGTCGGCGTAGGGCTCATCGTCGTCGGGATAGTGGCGCTCGTCCGAGTAGTAGTCCTCGTCCGCGTAGTCGTCGTCGGCGTAGTCGTCGTCGGCTTCCGAGTAGTAATCGGCCGCCTCGCCGGCGTCCCGCTGCTGATGTCCTGCGTCGTCACCTCGGGACGGCTCGTCGACCACGTCGTCGCGAGAAGGCTCGTCGAGGGAGTCGTCAGGGTCGGGCGCACTGTGCCTACCCATAGCAGTGCCCGCGGCCTTTCCGTCGTTCCATCCGAATGAACTCGCCGCCGATTTTAGTCATCCGCGGCACTATTACACGTGCGAACCCGATTCCAGCGCAGGCTCAATTCGACTGCGCGGCGCGCGCCTTGGCCTCGCGCCGACGGCGGTGCAGGATCGGCTCGGTGTAGCCGTTGGGCTGCTGCGTTCCGGTCAGGATGAGGTCCTGCGCCGCCAGGAACGCCAGGCTGTCGTCGAAGTTGGGCGCCATCGGCAAATACGCCGCATCCTTGGCGTTTTGCTCGTCCACCAGCGGGGCCATCCGCTCGAGGCTGGCCCGCACGTCCTCCTCGGTGATCACACCGTGGCGCAGCCAGTTCGCCAGCAGCTGACTCGAAATCCGCAGTGTCGCACGGTCTTCCATGAGCGCCACGTCGTGGATGTCGGGCACCTTCGAGCAGCCGACGCCCTGGGCGACCCAGCGCACCACGTAGCCGAGGATGGACTGGCAGTTGTTGTCGACCTCCTCGCGGATCTCCTCGGGAGCCCAGGCCAGTTCCTTGGCCAGCGGGATGGTCAGCAACTCGTCGATGTTGGTGCGCTTCTTGCCCGCCAGCTCCTCCTGCACGGCGCCCACGTCGACGTAGTGGTAGTGCATCGCGTGCAGGGTGGCCGCCGTCGGCGAGGGCACCCACGCGGTGGTGGCTCCGGCCTTGGGCTGGCCGATCTTCTGCTCGACCATGTCGGCCATCAGTTCGGTCATCGCCCACATGCCCTTGCCGATCTGCGCCTTGCCCTTGA
The DNA here is from genome assembly GCF_035918355.1 of Mycobacterium sp. 3-98. Classification (NCBI taxonomy): domain Bacteria; kingdom Bacillati; phylum Actinomycetota; class Actinomycetes; order Mycobacteriales; family Mycobacteriaceae; genus Mycobacterium; species Mycobacterium sp. 3-98. The sequence continues at coordinate 3,068,614 of NZ_CP142360.1, forward strand.
ACCCGGCGGCCAGGCCGATGTCGACGTTGGCGTCCTCGTAGGCCTTGATCCAGGTGGTGCCCTTCATCGCGCCCTTGCGGATCATCGGACCCGCCTCCATCGAGGTGTGGATCTCGTCGCCGGTGCGGTCGAGGAAGCCGGTGTTGATGAACACCACCCGGTCGGCCGCGGCCTTGATGCAGGCCTTGAGGTTGACGGTGGTGCGCCGCTCCTCGTCCATGATGCCGACCTTGAGGGTGCCCTGCGGCAGCCCGAGGACGTCTTCGACCCGGCTGAACAGCTCGCAGGTGAACGCGACCTCGTCGGGCCCGTGCATCTTGGGCTTGACGATGTAGATGGACCCGGTGCGGCTGTTGGCCAGCGGCCCGTTCGCCTCACTCGTCTTGAGCCCGTGAATCGCGGTCAGCCCGGTGAACAGCGCATCCATGATGCCCTCGAACACCTCGTGACCCTCCGCGTCGATAATCGCGTCGTTGGTCATCAGGTGGCCGACGTTGCGGACGAACAGCAGGCTGCGGCCCGGCAGGGTCAGCTCGCCCTCGCCGTCGGGCGTGGAGTAGGTGCGGTCCTGGTTGAGCACCCGGGTGAAGGTCTTGCCGCCCTTGTCGACGTCCTCGGACAGGTCGCCCTTGTTCAGGCCGAGCCAGTTGCGGTAGCCGAGCACCTTGTCGTCGGCGTCGACGGCGGCCACCGAGTCCTCGAAGTCCATGATCGTGGTCACGGCCGATTCCAGGATCACGTCCTTGATGCCGGCGGCGTCGGTCTTGCCGATCGGCGAGTCCGGATCGATGAGGATCTCGATGTGCAGGCCGTGGTTGACCAGCAGCACCGACCAGCTGGGGGAGCCGAGCTCGCCGGTGTAGCCGGCGAACTTGTCCGGGTCGGCCAGGCCGGCGGAACCGTCGGCGGTCGCGACCTTCAGGCGGCCGTCCTCGACGGACAGACCGGTCGCGTCGGCCCACGAGCCGGATTCCAGCGGCACGGCCTCGTCCAGGAATTTGCGCGCGTAGGCGATGACCTTGTCGCCACGCACCTTGTTGTAGCTCGACCCCTTTTCGGCGCCGTCGTCCTCCGAGATGACGTCGGTGCCGTACAGGGCGTCGTAGAGCGAACCCCACCGGGCGTTGGCGGCGTTCAGCGCGAACCGGGCGTTGAGCACCGGCACCACGAGCTGGGGGCCCGCGGTCGTGGTGATCTCGTCGTCGACGCCCGAGGTGGTGATCGTGAAATCCGCGGGTTCGGGCAGCAGGTAACCGATTTCGGTGAGGAACTCGCGATAGGCGTCGATGTCGAGCGGCTCGATGACCCGCTGCCGGTGCCACTTGTCGATCTGGGCCTGCAGCTCGTCACGCCGGCGCAGCAGATCCTGGTTCTTCGGGGTGAGGTCGGTGACGACCTTGTCCACGCCGGCCCAGAAGCTGTCCGGGTCGATATCGGTGCCGGGCAAGGCCTCTTCGTTCACGAAGTCGTAAAGCACCCGGGCGACGCGCAAGTTCCCCGCCGACACGCGATCAGTCATGATTCTCCTCCGTCATGGGCCGCCCTGGACCCTCCATGGGCCGTCGAGGGACCAGAAAGGCCCAGATTGGCAATGTCATCAGCCTACCGAGCACAGCCTGGCGAGCGTTATTCGCCGACCTGCCACAGCAGGTCAGGACGCGCTGACAGCCCCAAGAATGATGCTGCGGTGGTAACCGGAATCGATGTCCAGCAACGCACATTCCGTGCGCAAGCGGCACTGTGCCCTCCGGCGCCCTCCAGCACTTTCTTAACTGGTAGCCGTGAAAGATCATACGGGCTGCGCGCGGTCGGGCCCGCCGGGCCAGTCTCGCTAGGCCTCGCGCATCGTCCCGACGAAGTCTTCGACCAGGTCTTCCATCGCCACCATGGCCACCACGGCGCCGATCTCGTCGATGACCAGCGCCAGGTGGCTGTTGCTGCGGCGCAGCCGCGACAACGCCTCGGCCAGCGGCAGCGACCTCGGCAGTCCCGGCAGGGGCCGCACCTTTGCCAGATCGATCACCGTCTCGGGATCGTCGTCGAGCGTCAGCACGTCCTTGATGTGGAGGTAACCGACGAAGCTGCCGTCGACGTTTGCCACCGGGAAGCGGGAGTAGCCGCTCTGGGCCAGGGCTTCCTCGACCGCTGCGACCGTCGGGCCCTTGCCGGCGCCGGCCACCGGCACCGCGCGCACCCCGGACAGGGGCACCGCGACGTCGCCGACCACCCGGTGGCGGATCTGCAGCGCACGCGCCAGCCGGGTGCCCTCCTCCTGGTCCAGCAGCCCCTCGGACGCGGACTCGGCGATCATGGCGCTCAGCTCGCCGGGGGAGACCGTGATCTCCAGCTCCTCCTTGCGCTCGACCCCGAGCGCGCGCACCACCACGCTGGCGCACTTGTCGTAGAACACGATGAACGGCCGGGCCGCCCGCACGTAGGCCAGGTACGGCGGGACCAGCAGCATGGCCGTGCGCTCCGGACCGGCCAGCGCAATGTTCTTGGGCACCATCTCGCCCAACAGCACGTGCAGCGTCACCACGATGACCAGAGCGAGCGCCAACGACAGCGTGTGCAGCAGCGCCGGGTGAATCGCGGTCAGCCCGAGCCCCGTTCGCAGCAGGTCCGAGACCGCCGACTCACCGATCCGGCCGAGCAGCAGCGACGCGGCCGTGACGCCCAGCTGCGCGCCGGCCAGCATGGACGGCAGCTGCTCCCCGGCGCGGATCACCGTGACGGCGGCGGCTCTGCCCTGTTCCGCCAGCGCTTCGAGGCGGTCGCGCCGCGCCGAGATGAGCGAGAACTCGGCCCCGACGAAGTACGCGTTGACCGCGATCAGCAGGCACGCCAGCAGCACGCCCATGGTGTCGCTCATCGGTGTGCCTCCGGCGCGGGAATGTCGCCGTGACCGCTCAGTTCGGTCAATTCGAGCAAGTCGATCCGGCGGCCGTCCATCCGGATGACCCGCGCCTGCCAGCGCGTCACCGCGTCCAGCAAGCCGTCGGCGTCCAGGCCGGGAAGCTTCACCGTGTCACCGGCCGCCGGGATGTGACCGATCTCGCGCAGCACCAATCCGCCGATCGTCTCGTAGGGGCCCTCGGGCGCCCGGAATCCGGTGGCGGCGGCCACCTCGTCGATGCGCAACAGGCCCGACACCCGCCAGCCGGTGCCGGCGGGCACCACGTCGGGCGTGGCGTCGTCGTGTTCGTCGCGGACATCGCCCACGATCTCTTCGATCAGGTCCTCGAGGGTCACCATGCCCGCGGTGCCGCCGTATTCGTCGACGACGAGTGCGGTTTGCAAACTGTTGGCCCGGATCTCGGCCATCACCGCGTCCCCGTCGAGGGTGGAGGGCACCACCGCGACGGGTTGCGCCACCGTGGTCAGCAGCGTGCGCCCGCGGTCGGCGCGCGGGATCGCGAACACCTGTTTGACGTGCACGATGCCGACGGTCTCATCGAGGTCGCCGTCGACGATGGGGAAGCGGGAGAACCCGGACTCGGCGGCCGCGGTCACCAGGTCGGCGACCGTGTCGTCGGTCTGCAGCGCCACGATCTTGGAGCGGGGCGTCATCAACTCCTCGGCGCTCAGCGTGCCGAACTGCAACGATCGCCGCACCAGCGCCGCCGTCGAGGCGTCCAGGGCGCCGCTGCGCGCCGACGAACGCACGAGCGACAACAGCTCTTGCGGGGACCGTGCGGACCGCAACTCCTCGGCGGGCTCGATGCCCAACCGGCGCACGATCCAGTTCGCCGCGCCGTTGGTCAATCGGATCGCCGGGGTCAACAGCAGCGAGAACAGCACCTGAGCCCCCACTACGGCGCGCGCGGTCGACAGCGGCCGCGCCACCGCCAGGTATTTGGGGACGAGCTCACCGAACACCATCGACACCGACGTCACGATCACCAGCACCAGCGCGGCCATGATCGCGTCGCCGACCCGGTCGGGGATGCCGAGCGCGTCCAGCCAGGGGTGAGGCAGGTCCTCGACCATCGGATCGGTCAGGTAACCGGCCGCCAGCGTCGTGACGGAGATCCCGAGCTGCGCGCCCGACAACTGAAACGACAGCCGCTGGTGCGCGCGGCGGATCCAGCGGTCGCGGCGGCCGCCGCCGCGGGCGTTTGCCTCCACGGCGCTGCGGTCCAGGGTGGTCAACGAGAATTCGGCGGCGACGAAGACGGCGTTGCCGAAGATCAGCACCGCGATCGCCACAATGCTGATCACGGTGACGGTGACGTTCATGAATTACGCCGCCCGCGGGTCGACGGTGGTGGGCCGGTGACCGGGGGAGGCTCCGCATCGGGCGGCTCGTCCGACGGCCCGTGCGCCGGCAAGCCGATGGCCTGCGCGGGTGCCTGCGGCACGTCGATCCTTTCGCTGCCTGGTGACCGAGCGGACGCGGTTGCTTCCGTCTTTGCTGCCTAATGCTAGCCCGGGTGACGGCGCCGCGGCGCCGACCGCTCGCGGCGGCGCCGCGGGTTGGCGCCGGAAACCGCCGCTGACCGGGGGCAACTACGGTATGCCTACCCTTACTCAGGTACGCTCTGCGCACTATGCCCGACGCCCCACCGGACACGCCTGCGGTCCAGATCCTGCCGCGCGAACGCTTCGACATCGCCGACGAGGTCGCACAGATCCCCCGGCCACCCACGCCCGCCCTGGATGCCCCCTTCGGGCTGCGCGCCGCCCAGCTCGAGGACGCGGACATGGTGGCCGAGTGGATGAACCGGCCGCACCTGGCCGAGGCGTGGGAGTACGACTGGCCGACCCCGCGCTGGCGGCAGCACCTGGATGCCCAACTCGAGGGCACCTACTCCCTGCCGTTGATCGGGAGTGTACGCGGCAGGGATATCGCCTACCTCGAACTGTATTGGGGCGCAAAGGATCTGATCTCACACTATTACGACGCCGAGCCGTACGATCTGGGGCTGCACGCCGCCATCGCCGACGTGACGCTGGTGAATCGGGGCCTGGGCCCGATGCTGTTGCCCCGGATCGTGGCCAGTGCCTTTTCGGCGGAGCCGCGGTGCCGCCGGATCATGTTCGACCCCGATCACCGCAACACCACCGCCCGCAGGCTGTGCGAGTACGTCGGATGTGAGTTCCTCGGCGAGCACGACACGACGAACCGGCGCATGGCGCTCTACGCGCTGGAAGCCCCCACCACCGACGCGTAGCCGGCGTAATCGGGCGCCATTGCGGCGGCGACCAACTCCCACAACACCTCGTCGGTGCCGCCGCCGACGCGGGCGAGCTTCATGTCGCGCCACCACGCGCCCAGCGGCGTCTCGTCGATGAGGTAACCCGCGCCGCCGAAGATGTGCATGCATTCCGACATCACTTCCTCGCCGAGGCGGGCCGCGGTCACCTTGACACCCGCGGCCGCGCGCAGATCCAGCCGGCCCTGTGCCGCGATGCCGAGCAGGCCGTGCCGCAGCAGGTCGACGCGCGCCTGCAGATCCGCCATCCGCAGCCGCAGCGCCTGGTGCTCGAACAACGTGTGGCCGAACTGGCGACGAGTCATCATGCGCGCCAACGTGATCCCGATCGCCCGCTGGCACGACGCCGCGATCTGACCGGCGATCGACATCCGCTCGTGGGCCAGCCCCCAGCTGATGGCCGCCAGCCCGGTGCCGGCCCGCGCGACCAGGGCGTCGGCGGGGACCCAGGTGTCGATGTGCACGGCGGCGGTGTCCAGCGGCCCGGCGCCGACCTTGTTGTAGGGCCGCTGCACGCCGACCTGGGCCGTCGGCAACGCGATCAGCGCGACGTTGCCGTACTTGCTGGACGAGTCGTGGTCGACGCTGCGCGCCACCACCATGATGTGATCGGCGATGGGGGACAACGAGACGAACTTCTTGATCCCGCGGACATCGAAACCCCCGTCCCGAGAGGAGATCTCGGTCTCGACGATCTGCAGGTCGGAGCCGCCGGACTCCTCGGAGGCTCCGATGCACAGCACGGCCTGCCCCCGGATCGCCCGTTCGCAGATGTCCCGCAGGTAGTCGGACTTGCCGAACCGGCGCAGGACGGCGATCGCCGAGTCGTGCAGGCTGACCCCCACCCCGATGCCGGCCGAGGACAACCTGCCCAGGGCGAAGGCGAGCTCGACCAGCTTGCCGACGTCGGGCAGCGCGCCGTCGCCCCATTTTTCGCTGAAGACACCGCGCGCACCGAGGTGTTCGATCAGTTCACGCGGAAACTGTTGGCGCGCTTCGGCTTCCGTCGTCCACGCCAGGACCTGTTCGTTGAACGCGTCGGCCAGCAGGCCACGGTAGCCGTCGAGACTGGCCTGGGTTGTCTCAGGCACTGCCGTCACTTAATCCACCGCCTCTAGGGAGCGCCGCACTTCCAGGCGGCGCAGCTTGCCCGACGACGTCCGGGGCAGCGACCCCGGCGCCATGAAGATGACATCGGAGGGAACGACGCCGCACACGGACGCGACGCGCGCGATGACGTCGGCGCGCGCGCCGGCCTGATCGGCCCCCCGGAATTCGGCGGCAACGATCAGGCCGGGGCGCGCGGAACGTTCGCCGGTGGCCAGCGCCACCACGGCGCCTTCGCGCACCCCGCGGACTCCGGCGGCAACCGTCTCGATCTCGGTCGGGAAGATGTTGCGTCCGGCGATGGTGATGAGCTCCTTGGCCCGGCCGCACACCACCAGGCCGCCGTCGGCGAAGAAGCCGAGATCGCCGGTGGGAAACCAGCTTTCGCGGTCGACGGGGTCGTGCCCCAGGTAGCCGTCCATCATCGACGCGCCGCGGATCTCGATCTCACCGATGTCGCCGTGCGTGTCGTCGCGCGGCGAGATCCGGATCTCGGTGCCTGCGATGGGTTCGCCCAGCATCGCGTGGCGGCGCGAGCCCGCCTCGTCGGTGACGTCGGCGAACCGCAGCCCGGTGCCGGGGGCGGGCACGCTCACCGCGCACGTCGACTCCGCCAGCCCGTAGGACGGGGTGGCGGCGCCGGCGTCGAACCCGAAGGGGCCCATCGCGTCGGCGAAGCGCTCGAATCCCTCGCAGTCGACCGGCTCCCCGCCGTTGATCGCCACCCGCACGGCGCCGAGGTCCACGTCGGAGACCCGGCGGGCGTACCTGCCGACCAGGTTGTAGGCGAAGTTCGGCGCCGCGGTGATCGTCGCGCGGCTTTCCGACAGCCAGCTCAACCAGCGAAACGGCGAGGCGGTGAAAGCCGATGTGGGAGAAAGCCATACCGACATGCCGCCCAGCGACGACGCGAGCAAGAAGGACAGGCCCATGTCGTGGTAGAGCGGCAGCCACGAGCAGCCGACGTCCGCGGGGGTGACCGAGAGGCGGTGATTGAGGCCGCGCAGGTTGGCCAGCACCGCCCGCGGCGACAGCGCGGCGGTCTTGGGCGAGCCGGTCGAGCCCGCCGTGCCCTGCAGGATCGCGGGATTCTCGCGTCGGGCCGGCGGCTCGCCACACGTGCGGCCCGTGCGCGCCGCGGGCCCAACGTCTTCGACGACCATGTCCTCGTCGAGGCCCGCGGGATCGAGCGATTGCAGGCCGTCCAGATAGGAGCCGTGGCTCAGGACGGTGCGCACCCCGATGCCGCGGAAGCGGGTCAGCGTCGCCTCGGCCCACCGCCGGCCCTCGGCGCCGCGCACCGGCCCGGGCAGGATCGAGACGCTCGCGCCCGTCAGCCAGGCACCCTGAATGGCGGCGACGAACTCGACGGTCGGTTCGCCGACCAGCCCCACGGCGGCCGGCCGGCCCCGGTCCAGCAGCCACGCGGCGACGCTCTCGGCCAGCCCGTGCACCTCGGGCCAGGGGTGGCGGTGCCAGGCCGAGGCCTCGCGGTCGAACACCACCAGATCGCTGGTGCCGCCGCGCATCGCGGCCGTCAGCGCCGCGGCCAGCTCACTCATCGCGATGTTTGGCGGCGATCGCGGCCTGCAGGTCGCCGACCGTGTCGCAGTTCAGGAGTTCCTCTTCGGACAGCGAGACACCGAGCCGTTCTTCGATGGCCACCATGCCCACGGCGAAGGCCACCGAATCCAGCCCGACGTCGTCGACCAGTCGGGCGTCGGGGGTCAGGCGGGACGCGTCGACGTTGAGGTCCTCGCGCAGGATGCTCAGCAGCTCGGCGCTGACGGTGGGGGAAGAGGAGGTCATGGCGCAGTAGGTTAGCAGGCCCTATTAGGCAAGGCTAGCCTTACCCTGCGCGTGTCACCACCCCAGCGGGAGCGGATGCCCCTCGGCGAAGCCCGCGGTCGACTGCACCCCGACCACGACCCGCTCATACAGTTCCGCCAGGTTCGCGGCGCCGACATAGGTGCAGGTGCTGCGCACCCCGGAGGTGATGTGATCGAGCAGATCCTCGACACCGCCGCGGGCGGGGTCCAGCCCCATCCGCGACGTCGAAATGCCCTCCTCGAACAACGCTTTGCGGGCCCGGTCGAAGGGGGTGTCGGCGCCGCTGCGGGCGACCACGGCCCGCTTGGACGCCATGCCGTAGCTCTCCTTGTACGGTTGGTCCTCGCGGTCGCGCATCAGGTCGCCGGGCGACTCGTAGGTGCCGGCGAACCATGACCCGATCATCACGTTGGACGCGCCCGCGGCCAGTGCCAGCGCCACATCGCGGGGATGGCGGATGCCGCCGTCGGCCCACACGTGCCCGCCCAATTCCCTTGCCGCCGAAGCGCATTCGACGATGGCCGAGAATTGCGGGCGCCCGACCCCGGTCATCATCCGAGTGGTGCACATCGCGCCCGGCCCGACGCCGACCTTGACGATGCTCGCCCCGGCGCCGAGCAGGTCGCGGGTTCCCTCGGCCGAGACCACGTTGCCCGCCGCCAGCGGCACGCCGAGGTCGAGCGACGCGACCGTGTTGATCGCCTCCAGCGTCTTGACCTGATGCCCGTGTGCGGTGTCGATCACCAACAGATCGATCCCGGCCTCGACCAGGGACCGCGCCTTGGCCCCGACGTCGCCGTTGATGCCGACGGCCGCGCCCACCCGCAGCCGGCCGCGCGCGTCGACGGCCGGCGCGTACAGGCCCGCGCGGATGGCGCCGGTGCGGGTCAGCACCCCGGCCAGCGTGCCGTCGGCGTTGGTGACGACCGCGACACCGATCGGGGACTGCTCGAGCAGGTCGAAGATCTTGCGCGGCTCGGTGCCCACCGGGGCGGTGACGAAGTCGGTCATCGCGACGTCGCGCACCCGGGTGAACCGATCGACACCCAGGTAGGACGATTCGCTCACCAACCCCAGCGGACGGCCCTCGAAAGCCACCACGGCGACCCCGTGCGCCCGTTTGTGGATCAGGGCCATCGCATCGGACACCGAGTCGTCGGGCTCGAGCACCACCGGGGTGTCGAGAACCAGGTCGCGGCCCTTGACGAACTCGACCGTCTGCTCGACCGCGGTGATCGGCAGGTCCTGCGGCAGGATCACCAGCCCGCCGCGGCGCGCCACCGTCTCGGCCATCCGCTTGCCGGCCACCGCCGTCATGTTGGCGACGACGACCGGAATCGTCGTACCCGAGCCGTCCGCGGTGGAGAGGTCGACGTCGAACCGCGACGCGACCTCCGAGCGGTTGGGCATGATGAAGACGTCGTTGTAGGTCAAGTCGTATCCGGGCCGGTGCCCGTCGAGGAACCTCATCGCAACGCGAACCCCCTTACGCCCTCCAGTGTGGCCCAGCTAGGCGGGCACTTCGGTGCGGTCGCCGCTCCACAGCGTGTGGAAGCGCTTGTCGGGGTCGTCATCGATGCGGCCGTAGGTGTGCGCGCCGAAGAAGTCCCGCAACCCCTGGGTCAGCGCGGCGGGCAGCCGCTCGGTGCGCAGCGCGTCGTAGTACGACAGCGCCGAGGAGAACCCGGGGATCGGGATGCCCAGCTGGGTGGCGGTCACCACGACACGGCGCCAGCCGTCGATGGCGTCCTCGATGGCGCTGCGGAAGTACGGCGCCACGATCAGCGTCGGCAGGTCGGGGTCCTCGTCGAAGGCGTCCTTGATCCGGTTGAGGAATTTAGCCCGGATGATGCAACCGCCGCGCCAGATGGTGGCCAGGTCGCCGGGCGTGATGCCCCAGTCGTATTCGGCGCTGCCGGCCTGAATCTGGTTGAAGCCCTGGGCATAAGCGATGATCTTCGACGCGTACAGCGCCTGCCGGATGTCCTCGGTGAACTGCTTCGCATCGCCGGGCTTGGTGCCCAAGCCGCCCGATGCCAGCCCGGTGGTGGCCTTGCGCTGGGTCACCGACCCCGACAGCGCGCGCGCGAACACCGCCTCGGCGATGCCGGTGACCGGCACGCCGAGATCCAGGGCCGACTTCACCGTCCAGCGGCCGGTGCCCTTCTGCTCGGCCTCGTCGAGGATCAGGTCGACGAGCGGCTTGCCGGTCTTGGCGTCGGTCTGGCGCAAGACCTGCGCCGTGATCTCGACGAGGAAGCTGTCCAGGTCGCCGGAGTTCCACTCGTCGAACACGTCGGCGATCTCGCCGGCGGTCTTGCCGAGGCCGTCGCGCAGGAGCTGGTAGGCCTCGCCGATCAGCTGCATGTCGGAGTATTCGATGCCGTTGTGCACCATCTTGACGAAGTGCCCGGCCCCGTCGGGACCGATGTGGGTGCAGCACGGCACCCCGTCGACGTGCGCGGAGATCTCCTCGAGCAGCGGGCCCAGCGACTTGTACGACTCGGCCGGGCCGCCGGGCATGATCGACGGCCCGTTGAGCGCGCCCTCCTCTCCGCCGGAGATGCCCGCCCCGACGAAGTGCAGACCGCGCTCGCGCATCGCCTTCTCCCGACGGATGGTGTCGGTGTAGAGCGCGTTGCCGCCGTCGATGATGATGTCGCCTTTTTCCATGGCGTCGGCGAGTTCGTTGATGACGGCGTCGGTGGGATCGCCGGCCTTGACCATGATCAGCACCCGTCGCGGCTTTTCCAGCGCGTCGAGGAACTCGGCGATGGTCTCCGACCGCACGAACTTGCCGTCGCCGCCGTGCTCCTTGAGCAGCGCGTCGGTTTTGGCGATCGACCGGTTGTGCAGCGCCACGGTGTAGCCGTGCCGGGCGAAATTGCGGGCGATGTTCGACCCCATCACGGCCAGGCCCGTGACGCCGATCTGTGCGGTGCCGGTCTTGGAACCCGCCTGGGTGTCCGACGAACTCATGTCTTCGCCTCTCAATCGGGAGAACATTTCGGCAAAAGCTTTCGGTGACACTGTGGCACAGCGCAGGAATGTGCGCCCCGGGTGATCGGCTCTGCGCGACGTCAGAGGTTGAACAGGCGTTCCAGCTCGGTGAGCCAGGGCACGGCGAGCGCGATGGTGGGCACCACGAACACCGCCGCCGCGGCGAGGTAGGCGGCCGCCGCCAGCGCGGCGCTGTTGCCGCGCCCCCCCAGCCGACGCACCCGCAGCACCGTGCTGGGACCGCTCGCCGCCAGCGCGCCCGACGGCGCCCGCCCCGACGCGCAGGCGACCAGCGCCCGGGCCAGGGGAGCGCGGCCGGCGGCACGCACCGCGGCGTCGTCGGCGAGCAACTCGACCAACAGCTGGACGGCGCCCAACGCGTTGGCGCTGCGGACCAGCCGCGGGAAGGCCGCGTGCACCGCGGTGAACGCCTCCAGCACCAGGTCGTGCCGCGCCCGCAGGTGGGCGCGCTCGTGGGTGAGGATGGCCGCGACCTCGGCGTCGGCGAGCGTGCTCAGCGTGCCCTCGCTGACCACCACCCGGCTGCGCACGCCCGGCAGGCAGTAGGCGAGCGGTTGCGGGACATCCAGCACGCGCAGATCGCGGGTGCGGGTGCAGGACTGCGAGAGCGCCGCGTCGTGGCCGACCCCGACCAGGTCGACGACCATCCGGTGGTGGGCCCGGCGCTTCCGATTGGCGATGGCCACCCGGGCGAGGGCGACCATCAATCGGGCGCCGACCAGCACGGTTAACGCGAAAACCCCGATGTATGCCGCCCACAGCGGCCACCCGAGCCGGTCGGCGGCGCCGACGATGCTGGTCGTGGGTCGCCCGTCGGGACCGGGCATGAGCAGCCGGGTGGCGATCGCGATCCCGGCGCTGAACGCCGACAGGACCGCGGCCAGCGCGACGGCCTGCCACAACACCATGGCGGCTCTGGGGGCGCGCAGCGGCCACCGCGCGCGTGCCAACATGGCCGGCACGGGACCGGTCAGTAGCACCGCGAGAATGGTGAAAGCCAGCGCGGACACACTGTTAGTGTCTCTCAGCCCTCCGGGCCTGCGCCAGCAGATGGCGAGTTGTTGCGTTGATTGGCTTCCAGTTCGGCGAGCGCGCGCCGCAGCGCCTCCGCCTCGTCGGCGCCGACGCGCTCGACGAAGTGCACCAGCGCGGCCTGCCGGCCGCCGGAGTCCTCGGCCTGGGCCAGCGCGTCCACCATGAGGCCGGCGACGAGTTCGTCGCGGCCGTGCACGGGGGCGTACCGATGTGCCCGGTCGTCGCGGATCTGGGAGACCAGGTGCTTCTTGGCCAGCCGCTGCAGCACGGTCATGATCGTGGTGTAGGCGAGGTCGCGCTGCGCCGACAATGCCTCATGGACCTGGCGCACCGTCTGAGGCTCGGGCGCGGACCACAGATGGTCCATGACGGCCCGTTCCAGATCCCCCAGCCGTGTCAGTTTGGCCATAGTTCGTTCATCTCCTGAGCGTCGAAACCAGACTACTCCCGCTTACTACCGACCGTCGTACGGAAAGCTGACAAATCTCTGTGCCGGCCACCGCGCACGCCCCGTCGCGAACAAGTCGAACCATACCCCTTGCAAAGTTAGGGCAGCCTTGCCTATGCTACTCGAGTCGAGCGATAACGGACCGCGTGAGAGTCCTGAGGGCTGCAGTGACCCCCGGTCTTACTCGATCGGCGAGCCCCGTGCCCTGTGCACGGGGCTCAGCCGTTTTCGGGGGTGTATCCGGCGAGTTGTGCTGCCGCCGAAGCCGTCCCGCACGCGATGGTGTAGACACAGGGACGTGCCAGAGCCGCAGGAAACGATCATCCCGCCGCATTTCTCCGCGCCGTTCGACCGCGAGATCGGCTTGCAGTTCACCGAACTCAGTCCCGACGGCGCCCGCGCCCAACTCGAGGTGACGCCCAAGCTGTTGCAGCCGATGGGGCTGGTGCACGGCGGCGTCTACTGCTCGATGATCGAAAGCATGGCCAGCGTGGCGGCCTACACCTGGCTGGCCACCCGCGGTGGCGGAAATGTCGTGGGAGTCAACAACAACACCGACTTCCTCCGCTCCATCGGCTCCGGCATGCTGTACGGCAGGGTCGAACCGATCCACCGGGGCCGGAGCCAGCAGTTGTGGTTGGTCACCATCACCGACGACGACGACCGCGTGGTCGCCCGGGGCCAGGTGCGCCTGCAGAATCTCGAGCTTCGCGAGGGCTGAGCAGAGGACGCCCGGATGCGCCGAATCCCGCTGCCGGGCAACGGGTTTCGCTAGCTCGCCCGCCTGGCGACGGGGCGCTTGGTCTCGGCCGCGAGCACCGCCAGCTGTTCGAGCCGGGTGCGGGCGAACGCCTGCTGTTCGGTGATGGTGAGCTGGCCCCGTCGCGTGCTCAGGAATGTCACCGTCCACGACAGCAGCGTGCTGATCTTGGTCTTGAACCCGACCAGGTAGACCAGGTGCAGCACCAGCCACGCGAACCAGGCGAACAGGCCGCTGAATTCGACCGGGCCGATCTTGGCCACCGCGGAAAACCGCGACACCGTGGCCATCGACCCCTTGTCGAAGTACTGGAACGGTTCCCGCTCGGCCGGGTTGGCGCCGTCGAGCTCGGCCTTGATCGTGCTCGCCACGTACTTGGCGCCCTGGATGGCGCCCTGGGCGACTCCCGGCACGCCTTCGACCGCGGCCAGGTCGCCGATGACGAACACGTCGGGATGGCCCGGGACGGACAGGTCGGGCAGCACCTTGACGCGCCCGGCCCGGTCGAGTTCGACCGTCGACTGGTCGGCGAGGTCGCGGCCCAGCGGGCTGGCCGAAACGCCGGCGGACCATACCTTGCAAGCGGATTCGATGCGCCGGACGGTGCCGTCGGAGTCCTTGACGGTGATGCCGTTGCGGTCGACGTCGGTGACCATGGCGCCCAGCTGAATCTCCACGCCCATCTTTTCCAGCCGGTCGGCGGCCCGCTGGCCCAGCTTGTCGCCGAAGGGCGGCAGCACCGCGGGGGCGGCGTCGAGCAGGATCACGCGCGCCTTGGTGGAGTCGATGTGGCGGAACGAGCCCTTGAGCGTGTAGGTCGCCAATTCGGCGATCTGCCCGGCCATTTCGACGCCGGTGGGTCCGGCGCCGATCACGGTGAAGGTCAACAGCTTGGCGCGTCGCTCCGGATCACGGGACCGTTCGGCCTGTTCGAAGGCGCTCAGGATCCGCCCGCGGACCTCGAGCGCGTCGTCGATCGACTTCATGCCGGGGGCGAACTCGGCGAAATGGTCGTTGCCGAAATACGACTGGCCGGCACCGGCGGCGACAATCAAGCTGTCGTAAGGGGTTTCGTAGGTGTGGCCGAGCAGATCCGACACCACGAACTTGCCCGCCAGGTCGATGTGCGTGACGTCGCCGAGCAACACCTGGACGTTGCGCTGCCGGCGCAGCACGACCCGGGTGGGCGGGGCGATGTCGCCTTCGGACACGATGCCCGTCGCCACCTGGTACAGCAGCGGCTGGAAGAGGTGGTGCGTGGTGCGGGCGATCAGTTTGATGTCGACGTTGGCGTGCTTGAGTTTCTTGGCAGCGTTGAGCCCGCCGAAGCCCGACCCGATGATGACGACCTGGTGGCGACGCTCCGGTCCAGCTGCGTTACTTGGCTGGGGGCTCATGTTTCCGCTGCTCCTGACGAGGGCTTTTGGAGGCTTTTGGACGCGCGATTGCAACTAGCAACCACGCTAGTCAGGCGGATACCCCGCAACCTAACTCGCAACATGTGTAATCAACCACACCGTGCGCATCACGCCTGGTCGTCGACCGGCACTGTGGTGAAGTTATCAATCCCGCAGAGACAGCAGCGCCGCGCATCGCGTGGCCGTCACTGGGGGGCGCCTTCTCCCGCGCAGTGGTCGTGGCCGGCCTGGACCATTCCGCCGGGTGCGCGCGCCAGCGCCGCCGCCTCGGCGTCCTCGCGCGTCGGACCCCAGCCCCCGAAATATCGGGATTTGGCCCCGTTCAAGGCGAGCGCCACGCAGCCGCCCTGGCCGCTGGCCAGCAGACGACAGTCGCTGATGCTCTTGCGGCACGTATCCATGGCCGCCTTTTCGGCTGCGCCCTGGCTGGCCGCGCCATCGGCGATGCTGATGTGCCCGGTGGAGTCCGATATCGCCATGGCGATCCAGTTGTCGTCGGCATGCGCTAGGGGGGCCGGCGCCAACGCCACGCCGACGGCAAGCGCGGCCCATGCTCGTTTCTTCATGGCCTCCCCGGCTTTTCTTCTGCGCTGCGCGACCGTGGCGCAGGTAAACGCTATTCGGGAAGTATTACCGCGCCACGACGAATCCGCGAGCCGCGTAGGGCCTACAGCCCGACGAGCGGGCGCACCGCCGCGCCGGCCTCCTCGACGACGCTGATCACCGTAGCGATCGGCCGGGCACGGGAAAAGGGTTTGCGACGGGCGCGGGTTACGCCTCAGGCGAACTGAGCCAGCGCGCCGTGGCTCACGTGCAACGTCTGACCGGTGATGTGGCGTGCCGCCGATGTGGTCAAGAACAGCGCCAGGCGGGCGACCTCGGCGGCCACCGGGGCGGGGGTGCGGGTGAGTCCGTCGTAGCCCGCCTGGGCGCTGCGCCCACTGGCGACGGCGTTGACGGTGATTCCACGGGTGCCGAAGACGCTCGCCTGCCCGGCGGTCCAATTCGCCAGCGTCGCTTTGATTGCGGCGTCGGCGCTGCCCGCCGGCGGGTTCTCGGGTACCACGCTGATGATCGACCCGCCCGAGCGCAGATGATCGCCCACGGTCTGCAGCGTCAGCACCGCCGAAAGCACCGTCGCGTCAAGCGCTTTGCGCCACGCGTTTGCGGTGTCGGCGATCGAGTAGGTGCGCGGGTCGCCGGCCTCCCAGGTGGGCGCCGGCACGTTGACGATGGTGTCCAGGTGGTGGGGGAACAGCGGGCGAGCCTCTTCGAGGCTGGCCGGGTCGGTGGTGTCGCAGACGATCGCCTCGACCTCGAGTTCCTTGGCGGCGATCTCCAGATCGCTCTTGCGCGCGCCCACGAGGGTCACTTTGTGGCCGTCATCGCGGAAGCCCTCGGCCACCGCGCGCCCCAGCTCTGTGTCTCCGCCGGTAACCAGTACCTCCACTGCCATGACCTCCTCTGCCTGGGACCTCAGCGCGTTATGGCGTCAATCCCCGTATATGTTACTGGACAGTAGCTAGCTGGCGAAATTTTTGCGGCCGCGACGCGCGGATCACTTGGGTAACTATTTGTGCGTCACTTTTTGCGGCGATTCGGCCGCCAGGGGGACCGCATCGTCGGCGGGCTAGGGTGCATCCATGCGTCGGATCGGGTTCCGGACCGGGTTGGTTTCGGCGATGTTGGTGGCGGGGCTGGTCGGGTGCGGGTCCACGCCGCCGCCGGCGCAGTCGCCGCAGGCGTCCGGGAAAGTGATGGTGTTCGCCGCCGCGTCGCTCAAGCCGGTGTTCACCCGGCTGGGCCAGCAGTTCACGGCCGAAAACCCGGGCAGCGGCGTCGAATTCGAGTTCGCCGGCTCCTCCGAGCTGGCCACCCAGTTGACGCAGGGCGCGACCGCCGACGTCTTCGCGTCGGCCGACACCGCGCAGATGGACACGGTCAGCAAGGCGGGCCTGCTCAGCGGCGCCCCGCGGACCTTCGCGTCGAACACGCTGGTCATCGTCACCGCGCCGGGCAATCCAAAGCAGATCGGATCCTTCGCCGATCTGGCCAAGCCCGGGCTGAACGTGGTGACCTGCCAACGACCGGTGCCGTGCGGGGCGGCCACCCATCGCGTCGAAGACAGCACCGGGGTGCGCCTCAACCCGGTCAGCGAGGAACTCAGCGTGACGGACGCCCTCAACAAGGTCACCAGCGGCCAGGCCGACGCAGCGCTGGTCTACGTCACCGACGCCAAGACGGCCGGGAGCAGGGTCGCGACCGTGACCTTCCCCGAGGCCGCCGGCGCGGTGAACGTCTATCCCATCGCGGTGCTGAACAAGGCCGCGCATCCATCCCAGGCGCAGAAGTTCGTCGACCTGGTGACCTCCGCGGCCGGCCAGCAGATCCTGGCGCAGGCCGGCTTCGCCAGGCCCTGACCGTCGTCCTCACCGCAACTCGGCGAACGCCCTCGGTTAGGGCTGGAAGGCCGGAAGAATCGAGCCGGAATCGCGGATCTCCCAGATGCTGTTCTTGGTCACGCCGTCGAAGTTGATCTTGTTCAACGTCTCCCGCGAGTAGGTGAGGTCGATGGCGACCTGGGTCGAGGTGTTGCCGTACGGGTCGGTCATCGGGAACGTGCCTTGAACGTTCACGGCGGAAGCGTCGGGGTAGGTCGCTCGGGCGTACCTGAGAATGTCGATGGTGTCCAGCCGCGCACCGTCTTTGATCAGCAGCTCGGTGTAGTTGTCTCGAATGGCGAATCGGGCGTCGACGATTTCGCCGTCCGGGCTTTGCGTGGTCGTGAAGGTGACGCCGTCGGGCTTCTTGGGACCGGCCGGCGTCGACGGCGCCGCCTCGGTCGGTGTCGACGGCGCGGACGAGGGCAGTTGGCTGTCGTTTCGTTCGAAACCCCAGCTTTTGCCGACGATCACGAGGAGAACCAGCACGGTGAGTACAGACAGCGCCAGGGCCACCTTCCCGGAAAGGCCCTTCCTGGGCGGCTCCGTGGCGAAGGCCCATTCGCTGGTCCAATTGGTCCCGTCGAAATACCGTTGCAGCCCATGGCCTACCCCGGCGGGATCCGGGTACCAGCCCGGCGCCGATTTGGGCGGGGGCGGCGCCTGTTCAGATGGCATCCAAGCACCTTCGTCCTGACGGTGACCTTCCGGCTACCCGCGGCGATGGCCGCGCAAAACCATTCTCGCGCACTGGCTGACCACCAGTCATCGGGCCACCACTTACCGCCGGCGTCGGCGGGTCCCGCCCCCACTGCGGCGCGCCGAGCACGCCGTTCCGGTGTAATGCGAGGAGCGGGTGAGCGGGTTCCGCGAAGTTGTCGAGGTGGCCGTCGGCAGGAGGCTGGGTATTAGCGCGCACAGCACGGATCTGCCCCGCTGGGTGTACCTGCCCGCGGCCGTCGGGACCGCCTTCGTGGGGCTGCCATTGCTGGCCGTCGCGGTGAAGGTCGATTGGCCGCATTTCTGGTCGCTGATCACGAGCCCCTCGTCGCTTACCGCGCTGGCGCTCAGCCTTCGGACCGCGACCGCCAGCACGGTGTTGTGCGTGGCGCTGGGCGTGCCGATGGCGCTGGTGCTGGCGCGCAGCACGGCGCGACTGGTGCGGTTGCTGCGGCCGTTGATCCTGCTGCCGCTGGTGCTGCCCCCCGTCGTCGGGGGCATCGCCTTGCTCTATGCGTTCGGGCGGCTCGGACTGCTCGGCCAGTACCTCGAGGCCGCGGGCATCAGCATCGCGTTCAGCACCGCCGCCGTGGTGCTGGCGCAGACGTTCGTCTCGCTGCCGTTTCTGGTGATTTCCCTCGAGGGCGCGGCGCGTACCGCGGGGGCCGACTTCGAGGTGGTGGCCGCGACGCTCGGGGCGCGGCCCAGCGCGGTCTGGTGGCGCGTCACCTTGCCGCTGTTGGCGCCGGGCGTCGCTTCGGGCGCGGTGCTGGCGTTCGCCCGCTCGCTGGGAGAGTTCGGCGCCACCCTGACCTTCGCCGGCTCGCGGCAGGGGGTGACCCGCACGCTGCCGCTGGAGATCTATTTGCAGCGGGTGACTGACGCCGACGCGGCCGTGGCGTTGTCGCTCCTGCTGGTCGTGGTGGCGGCCCTGGTGGTGTTGGGGCTGGGCACACGCCGGCTGACCGGGGCGGACGCGAGGTAGGGCCGGGCCATGAGCGAATTGCAGCTGCGCGCGGTCGTCGCCGACCGCCAGGTGGATGTGGAGTTCTCGGTGTCCGCGGGGGAGGTGCTTGCGGTGCTCGGGCCCAACGGCGCGGGCAAATCGACTGTCCTGCATGTCATCGCGGGCCTCCTTCGACCCGACCACGGGACGGTGCGGCTGGGCGATCGGGTCTTGACCGACACCGCGGCCGGGATCGACGTCCCGACGCACGACCGCCGAGTGGGGCTGCTGCTGCAAGACGCATTGCTGTTCCCCCACATGACCGTTGCCGCCAACGTCGCTTTCGGACCGCACAGTCGTCGCGCGAGCCTGCGTCCGGCCCGCGCGACGCAGAAAGCGACGGCATCCCGCTGGCTGCGCGAGGTGGACGCCGAGCGGCTCGCCGACCGCAAACCGCGACAGCTCTCCGGCGGGCAGGCTCAGCGGGTCGCCATCGCAAGGGCGCTGGCGGCCGAACCCGACGTGTTGCTGCTCGATGAGCCCCTGGCCGGGCTCGACGTCGCCGCGGCCGCGGCGATCCGGGCGGTGCTGCGCGAGGTCGTCACCCGCAGCGGCTGCGCCGCGATCCTGGTCACCCACGACCTGCTCGACGTGTTCACGTTGGCCGATCGGGTGCTGGTGCTCGAGTCCGGCAAGGTCGCCGAAATCGGGCCGGTGCCCGACGTGCTCACCGCGCCGCGCAGCCATTTCGCGGCCCGCATCGCCGGTGTCAACCTGGTCAATGGGACGGTCGACCGCGACGGCTCGCTGGTCGCGGTCGGCGGCGACCGCTGGTACGCCGCCCCACCCGAGCGGGGCGAACTGGTCTCACCCGAGCAGCATGCGATCGCGGTGTTCGCGCCCACGGTGGTCGCCGTCTATCGCGACCGGCCGCACGGCAGCCCCCGCAACGCCGTGGAAGTCACCGTGGCGGAGATGGATGTCCGCGGGTCGGCGGTGCTGGTGCGCGGCGCCCAGCAACCCGATGGCGCCCCCGGCCTGGCCGCCGAGATCACCGCGGACGCCGCCGCGGAGTTGCGGCTGGCGCCGGGGGACCGGGTGTGGTTCTCCGTGAAAGCCCATGAGGTGACGCTGTATCCGGCCGCGCACTGAGCGCCGGCGGCGGAGTGCCCGGCGGCGTCCGCCGTCCGCAAGGCAGTCGGCAGGTTGCACATTGGCAACATCGACACAACTGCGCTGCAATAGTCCGCAAAGCTCCTTGCGTCACAGCCGTAACACGGTAGGTTCGTCGCCATGGAGCAGGTGGAACCGATTTCGACACGCCGCAAAGGACTGTGGACGACGCTGGCGATCACCACGATGAGTGGTGCCAGCGCACTCGCCATCGCGTTGCCGGCGACCTCGAGCGCCGATCCCGAAGTCCCGACCCCCGTCCCGCCGAGCCCGGCCGCTCCGGCGGCTCCGGCCGCTCCCGCAGCTCCCGCGGCTCCGGCGGCACCCGCCGCTCCGGCGGCTCCGGCCGCGCCGGCGGCTCCGGCGCCGAATGGGCAACCGGCACCGGGTGATCCCAACGCGGTCCCACCGGCCGTGGCCCCCAACGGGGCACCGCCACCGCCCGTCGACCCCAACGCGCCCCCACCACCGCCCGTCGACCCCAACGCGCCGCCACCACCGCCCGTCGACCCGAACGCGGGGCGGATCAACAACGCCGTGGGTGGATTCAGCTACGTCCTGCCCGCCGGCTGGGTCGAGTCGGACGCTTCCCACCTGGACTACGGTTCGGCGCTGCTGAGCAAGGTGACCGGCCCGCCGCCGATGCCCGACCAACCGCCGCAGGTTGCCAACGACACCCGCATCGTGATGGGTCGCCTCGACCAAAAGCTTTACGCCAGCGCGGAAGCCGACAACGCCAAGGCCGCGGTGCGGCTGGGTTCGGACATGGGTGAGTTCTTCATGCCCTATCCCGGAACGCGGATCAACCAGGAGAGCACCCCGCTCACCGGCGCCAACGGCAGCACCGGGAGCGGGTCGTACTACGAGGTCAAATTCAGTGACGCCTCCAAGCCGAACGGCCAGATCTGGACGGGCGTGATCGGTTCGGCCAACGGCGGGAACGCGCAACGCTGGTTTGTGGTGTGGCTCGGAACCTCCAACGACCCGGTGGACCGGGGCGCGGCCAAGGCGCTCACCGAGTCGATCCAGGCCTGGACACCGCCGGCGGCTCCGGGAGCCCCGCCGGCTCCGGGTGCGCCCGCACCGGCGGTTCCTGGTGCGCCCGCGCCGGCACCGGCGGTTCCTGGGGGGCCCGCCCCGGCTCCCGCACCTGGGGCTCCCGCAGCGCCGGCGGCTCCGGGGGCACCGGTCCCGGGCCAGGCGCCGGCCGTGGAGGTCAGCCCCACTCCCGCGCCGGCACCGCAGCAAACTCGCTCGGCCTGATATAGGCCGACGGAAAACCGGTTGGTCAACCGTCTCCGATTCGGCACTCGTTTCGTGACCCAAACTGGGTATACCGAAGTGACGGCCCAGCAAAGCGCTGGGCTTTGCCAGCGATTGCAAGGAGACCCGCAATGGACATCATGGCAGCTACGGAATTCCTCGCTCGATCAAGCACGCTCACCAGCGTCGGCTGGATCGGTTACATCATCATCGGTGGTATCGCCGGTGCGATCGCCAGCAAGATCATCCGCGGTAGCGGAGCCGGGATCCTGATGGACATCGTGATCGGCATTGTGGGCGCGCTGGTCGGCGGTTTCATCCTGAGCTTCTTCGTCGACACCGCCAGCGGCGGCTACTTCTTCACCTTCTTCACCGCCCTGCTCGGCTCGTTGCTCCTGCTCTGGATCGTCGGCATGGTCCGCAGGACCTAGCCGCCGAACCCGTTGCGGCCGTGGTGGTTAGCGGCATGATGGAGCGATGGCATCACCGGTGACCACCACGGCAATGCGCGCCTGGCGCGTTCGTCGACCCGGGCCGATGGATACCGGCCCGCTCGAGCAGGTCACCACCGAGGTGCCGCGGCCGGGTCCGTCCGAACTGCTGGTGGCCGTGCGAGCGTGCGGGGTGTGCCGGACCGACCTGCACGTCACCGAAGGCGACCTTCCCGTCCACCGCGAGCGTGTCACGCCCGGGCACGAGGTGGTGGGGGAGGTCGTCGAACTCGGCGCCGAGGCCGGCGACGAGTTCCGGGTGGGGGACCGGGTGGGTATCGCCTGGCTGCGCCACACCTGTGGCGTGTGCAAGTACTGCCGCCGCGGCGACGAGAACCTCTGCCCGAAATCCCGCTACACCGGCTGGGACGCCGACGGCGGCTACGCCGAATTCGCCACCGTCCCGGCCGCTTTCGCGCACCCCCTGCCCGGCGGGTACAGCGACAGCGAACTCGCACCGTTGTTGTGCGCGGGCATCATCGGTTACCGCTCGCTGCTTCGCGCCGAGCTGCCGCCCGGCGGGCGGCTGGGCCTCTACGGTTTCGGCGGCAGCGCGCACATCACCGCGCAGGTCGCCCTCGCGCAGGGCGCAGAGGTGCACGTGATGACCCGCGGAGCGCGGGCCCGCGAGCTGGCGTTGGAACTCGGCGCCGCATCCGCACAAGGCGCGGCGGATCCGCCCCCGGCGCCACTGGACGCCGCGATCCTGTTCGCTCCCGTCGGTGATCTGGTGCTGCCCGCGCTGCAGGCGCTGGATCGCGGTGGCACGCTGGCGATCGCCGGGATCCACCTCTCGGATATCCCGGCGCTGAACTACCAGCGTCACCTGTTTCAGGAACGCCAGGTCCGGTCGGTCACCTCCAACACCCGGGCCGACGCGCGGGCCTTCCTCGATTTCGCGGGCGAGCACCACATCGAGGTGACCACGCCCGAATATCCTCTCGGACAAGCCGATCGGGCGTTGACGGATCTGAGCGCCGGGCGCATCGCGGGCGCGGCGGTGCTGCTGGTGTGACCGTTCTCAGGTGGACAGGTGCCACACGAACGCGGCGGCGAGCGCACCGAGCCCATTCAGGGACCAGTGCAACGCGATCGGCGCGATCAGGCTGCCGCTGCGCCGGCGCAGCCAACTGAAGACGAACCCCGCCGCTCCCGTCGCCACCACGGCGCCGGCCACCCCCGCCACCATTCCCACGATCCCGCCGCCGAACAGCCGGGTGAACCCCACGTTGCTGCTGGTCAGTCCGAACGACGTGGCCACGTGCCACAGCCCGAACAGCAGCGAGCCCGCCAGCGCGACCCCGCGAAAACCCCACGCCCGGTTGAGCGCGCCGTGCAGGACGCCCCGAAACGCCAGCTCCTCGGGGATGACGGTCTGCAGCGGGATGATGACCATCGAGGCGACCATCGCGCCCGAGATCGTGGCGTAGCGGTTGTTCAGGAACATCGGCCGGGTCGCCGGCAGCAGCACGCCGACCGCGATCACCGAGGCCACCACCGCCACGGCCGCCAGCGCATAGCCCAGTCCCGGCTTCCAGTGCTCGCGCCCGAGGCCGAGGTCCGCCCAGCCCAAACCGCGGCACCGCATCAAGATGACCAGCCCGACGGCGGCGGCCGGGACCGTGCCGACGCTCGCCCATGGCGTGGTGAAATGCGCGATCAAATCCGTCAGGACGAGAACCACCACGACGACGGCGACGTCCAGGTGGATCCGGAACCGGTGCAGTGCCGAATGCTGGGACGCCACAGGGTGAACGTCGACTGTGCCGGCCTCATGCATCCGGCCAGTCTACCGGCGGCCCACGGCGCGACGGGCCAATGCGATTGCCGTCATGCGAATCTCAGTCGCTCGGGCCCCAGGTCCACCCCGAAATCTTCGGGTCGTCCTCCCCGTGCTCGCGGGTGTACATCCGCGCGGCCAGGCGGGCGTCGACCATGCGCTGCCGCAGCATGGCGGCGCGGCTGGCCAATCCGTCGACCCGGTCGATGACATCCATGACCAGATGGAAGCGGTCCAAATCGTTGAGCATCACCATGTCGAAGGGCGTCGTCGTGGTGCCGCGTTCCTTGAAGCCGCGCACGTGCATATGCGCGTGGTTGGTGCGGCTGTAGGTCAGCCGGTGAATCAGCCACGGATAGCCGTGGTAGGCGAAGATCACCGGCCTGTCCGGGGTGAACAACGCGTCGAATTCGCGGTCCGGCAGGCCATGCGGGTGCTCGGTGTCGGGCTGCAGCCGCATCAGGTCGACGACGTTGACCACGCGGACGGCCAGCTCCGGCAGCTCGGAGCGCAGGATGTCGGCGGCGGCCAGCGTCTCGAGTGTCGGGATGTCCCCGGCGCACGCCAGCACGACGTCGGGGTCGTCGGTCGCGGTGCTCGCCCATTCCCAGATGCCCAGCCCGCGGGTGCAGTGCGCGATGGCCTCATCCATGTCGAGATAGGCCAGCGCGGGCTGCTTGCCGGCGACGATGACGTTGATGTAGTCGCGGCTGCGCAGGCAGTGATCGGCCACCGACAGCAGCGTGTTGCCGTCCGGCGGCAGGTACACCCGCGTGAGCTCGGGCCGCTTGTTGGCGACGAGGTCGATGAACCCCGGGTCCTGGTGGGACGCCCCGTTGTGGTCCTGCCGCCACACGTGGGAGCTCAGCAGGTAGTTCAGCGACGCGATCGGCCGCCGCCACGGCAATTCCCGGCTGGTGGCAAGCCATTTCGCGTGCTGGTTCAGCATCGAGTCGACGATGTGCACGAACGCCTCGTAGCAGTTGAACAGGCCGTGCCGCCCGGTCAGCAGGTAGCCCTCCAGCCACCCCTGGCACAGGTGCTCGGACAGCACCTCCATGACGCGACCATCGGGCGCCAGGTGCTCGTCGTCGGGCTCGATCTCGGACAGCCACACCTTGTCGGTCGATCCGTAGACGGCGTCGAGCCGGTTGGAGGCCGTCTCGTCGGGCCCCATGAGCCGGAATCGGTCCTTGTTGCGGGCGATCACGTCGCGCAGGAACCCGCCCAGCACCCGGGTCGCCTCGTGCGTGACGGCCGCCGGTCGCTCGACGGCGACGGCGTAGTCGCGGAAGTCGGGCAGGTCGAGGTCGTGCAGCAACAGCCCGCCGTTGGCGTGGGGGTTGGCGCTCATCCGGCGATCCCCGCTGGGCGCCAGCGCCCGCAGCTCCGGCCGCAGCCGGCCGTTTTCGTCGAAAAGCTCCCCGGGCCCATAGCTGCGCAGCCACTCTTCGAGCTGGGCACGGTGTTCGGGGTTGTCGCGCGTCGCGGCCAGCGGCACCTGGTGCGAGCGCCAGGTGCCCTCAACCTTCTTGCCGTCCACCATCTTTGGCCCGGTCCAGCCCTTGGGGGTACGCAGCACGATCATCGGCCACACGGGCCGCTCGACCCCGTTGCCGCCGCGGGCCGCACTCTGGATGGCGGCGATGTCGTCGAAGGCGTCGTCGAGGGCGGCGGCAAGTTGCCGATGCACATCGGCCGGGTCGTCACCGGCGACCGTGATCGGGCGGTACCCGTAGCCGCGCAGCAGCGATTCCAGTTCGGCGTGCGGGATGCGGGCCAGCACCGTCGGGTTGGCGATCTTGTAGCCGTTGAGCGCCAGGATCGGCAGCACGGCGCCGTCGGTGACGGGGTTGAGGAACTTGTTGGAGTGCCAGCTGGCGGCCAGCGGCCCGGTTTCGGCCTCGCCGTCACCGACGACGCAGGCCACCACCAGATACGGGTTGTCCAGCGCGGCGCCGTAGGCGTGCACCAGCGCGTAGCCGAGCTCGCCGCCCTCGTGGATGGATCCCGGCGTCTGGGCCGCGACGTGGCTGGGGATGCCGCCGGGGAAGGAGAACTGCCGGAACAGCTTGCGCAGGCCCTCGGTGTCCTCCTCGATGCCCGTGTAGACCTCGCTGTAGGTGCCTTCCAGGTAGGCGTTGGCGACCAGCCCCGGTCCGCCGTGCCCCGGCCCGGTCACGTAGATGACGTCGGCGTCGCGGTGGCGGATGACCCGGTTCAGGTGCGCGTAGACGAGGTTGAGCCCGGGGGTGGTGCCCCAGTGACCCAGCAACCGCGGTTTGACGTGATCGATGGTCAGCGGCTCGGTGAGCAGCGGGTTGTCCAGTAGGTAGATCTGCCCGACCGACAGATAATTGGCGGCACGCCAGTACTTGTCGATCAGGGCGAGTTCGTCGTCGGAGAGCGCGGTTGCGTGGGTCATCTCACCGATTGTTCCCACCGATCCCTCCCGCTACTCCTCGCCGCGGGCGCGGGCTTCGTACGCCTGCCGCTTTTCGACGTCGACGTCGTCGGTGAAGACGTGATCCCCGCCGAGCATCCGGTTGAGGCCCTCGGCGATGCGGCGCGGCCAGAATTTCTGGGACACCACCATCGCCCCCGCGGCCTTGGTGATCCGCACCCGCGGCTTGGGGTGGGCCACCAGCTTGACGATGGCGTCGGCGATCTCGGCGGGCTCGGCGTTGCGGAAGCCCTTGGCCCCGTCCGTGCCCGCGGTGAGCTCGGTGTTGACGAACGTCGGCAGCACCGCGGAGAACTTCACCCCGGCCGAGCGGTACTCCAGCCGGGCCGAGTCGGTGAACGCGACCACCGCGTGCTTGCTGGCGCAGTAGGTCGCCAGGCCGACGATGTAGAGCTCCCCGGCCAGGGAGGCGACGTTGATGACGTGGCCTGTGCCGCGGGGCACCATGCGCTGGGCCGCCAGCTTGCTGCCCAGGATCACGCCGTAGACGTTGATGTCCAGAATCCGCCGCGTGACCGCGTCCGGCTCGTCGACGATGCGGCCGACCGGCATGATGCCGGCGTTGTTGATCAGCACGTCGATCGGGCCGAGCCGGCGTTCGACCTGGTCGAGGAAATCGGCGAAGGAGTGCGGGTCGGTGACGTCGAGTTTGCCGTAGACGTCCAGTCCGAGGTCGGCGCCCGACTCCTTCACCCGCACCTCGTCGACGTCGCCGATGGCGACCTTGGCGCCCAGATTGTGCAGCGCGGTCGCGGTGGCCAGCCCGATTCCCCGGGCACCGCCGGTGATGACGATGACCTTTCCGCGGACTTTGAGGCCGAGGGAACCCGTGTCTGCCATGTTCGTGCCTTCCAGATTCTTGACGGGTGTCAACTAGACAATCCGGTAAGCACAGCACTCGAAGTCCGGCCGCGCAACAGCCGGTCGGACCGGGCGAGGTTCAGCGCACGGCCAGCCACACCAGGCTGGCGGCGCCGGCCAGCGCACAGTAGATCGCGAACGGGGTCAGCGTCCGGGTCTGGAAATAGCGGGTGAGGAAGCGCACGGCCAGGTAGGCGCAGACGAACGAGGCGACGCTGCCCGCCAGCACCTGGCCGCCGATGCCGGCGCCCAGCGGCCCGAAGAGCTCCGGGATCTTGTACACCCCGGCGGCCAGGATGATCGGCGTCGCGAGCAGGAAGGAGAAGCGCGCGGCGTCCTCGTGCGACAGGCCGCGCCACAGGCCGGCGACGATCGTGATCCCCGACCGGCTGATACCGGGGAACAGGGCCAGGATCTGCGCGGCCCCGATCACCAGGCCGCGCGGCAGCGGGAGCTGCGCCA
The DNA here is from genome assembly GCF_035918355.1 of Mycobacterium sp. 3-98. Classification (NCBI taxonomy): domain Bacteria; kingdom Bacillati; phylum Actinomycetota; class Actinomycetes; order Mycobacteriales; family Mycobacteriaceae; genus Mycobacterium; species Mycobacterium sp. 3-98. The sequence goes on from NZ_CP142360.1 coordinate 3,096,050, forward strand.
GCCGCTGATCCGAGGCCTCGTCGCCGTGTTCGAGCTCCGCATCGGACGGCGCCGGCTGTCCCGGCGCGGGCGCGGGCGCGATGCGCCGGCGCAGCACCTCGCCCACGTACAGGGCGATGCCGTTGAGCAACAGGAACGTCGCCGCCGGGATCGGTTTGCCGAGCGTGGTCCGGAACAGCTGCTCGAGCGCCAGGCCGGCCAGGCCCACCGGGATGGTGCCCACCACGATCAGCCACGCCAGCCGCTCGTCGGGCGTCTGAATGCGGCGATACCGCAGCGACGAGAAGAACCCCGACAGGATGCGCAGCCAGTCGCGCCAGAAGAACAGCAGCAGGGCGGCGGCGGTGGCGACGTGAAGGCCGACGATGAAGGCGAGGTAGGGCGAGTGGGGGGCCGAGACGCTGAGGTCCTGCGCCCACCGCCCGCCGACGAGTGCCGGCACCAACACCGCGTGCCCCAGGCTCGAGACCGGGAACAGCTCGGTGACGCCCTGGAACGCGCCGACCACCACGGCCTCGACGTAGCTCAAGTGCGCGGTCATAGTGGGTGCCTCCATCGGACGACGGGTCGCGGTCGGCCTGTGACGATAGCCCACGCCGCGCCGGCGCGGGTCCGCGACCGAGCGTTGCGGCTGACCCGGTTGGACAGAGACCGAATCGGCTTGCCCACCTGGCCTTTTGGCCGCCTCGTCGCTGGGCCGGGCGGCTAAACGCCCGCCGTGCAGCGCCCTGACCAGGCAGGTACGGTGTGCAGATGGTCGACGGGTTGCTCGATGCCGTGCGCGTCCTCGACTTGTCGAGCGGGGTCGCCGACGTGGTGACCCGCCTGTTCGCCGATCTGGGCGCCGACGTGTTGAAGGTCGAACCGCCGGGCGGCTGCCTGGCGCGTGACGCGCTGCCGACGCTGCGCGGCGCCAGCATCCCGTTCGCCGTGCACAACGCCAACAAGCGCAGCGCGGTGCTCGACCCGTTCGACGACGAGGACTGCGCCCGCTTCCTCGATTTGGCCGCCGACGCCGACATCGTCGTGGACACCGGCGCCGACGAGCGCGGCGCCATGTTCGGAACCTCCGGCGAGGAGCTCGCCGCCCGCTACCCGCACCTGGTGGTGCTGTCGATCACCGACTTCGGCGCGACCGGCCCGCGGTCCTCGTGGCGCGCCACGGATCCGGTGCTGTACGCGATGTGCGGCGCGCTGTCGCGGTCCGGCCCCACCACCGGCACCCCTGTGCTGCCGCCGGACGGCATCGCGTCGGCCACCGCGGCCGTCCAGGCGGCGTGGGCCGCGCTCGCGGCGTACTACAACCGATTGCGTTGCGGCACCGGCGATTACATCGACTTCTCGTGGTTCGACGCGGTCGTCATGGCCCTCGACCCGGCCTTCGGCGCGCACGGGCAGGCCGCCGCCGGCGTCCGGCGCACCGGGCGGTGGCGGGGCCGCCCGAAGAACCAGGACGCCTACCCGATCTACCCCTGCCGAGACGGCTACGTCCGGCTGTGCGTGATGGCGCCCCGGCAGTGGCGCGGCCTGCGACGCTGGCTGGGGGAGCCGGAAGACTTCCAAGATCCCAAATACGACGTGATCGGCGCGCGATTCGCGGTGTGGCCGCAGATCAGCGAGCTGCTGGAGAAGCTCTTCGCCGGACAGAGCATGAAGGATCTGGTGGCCGCCGGACAGGCGCACGGGGTGCCCATCGCCGCGGTGCTGACGCCGGCGCGGATCCTGGGTTCGGATCACTTCCGGGCGGTCGGCGCGATCACCGAGGCCGAGCTCGTCCCCGGCGTGCGGACCGCCGTGCCGACCGGGTATTTCGTGGTCGACGGCCGGCGCGCGGGTTTCCGCACACCGGTGCCCGCCGCGGGCAACGACGAACCGTACTGGCGCGGCAATCCCTCGGTGGTGCCGTCGGCCTCCGGCCGGCTCGGCGACTATCCCTTTGCGGGACTGCGGATTTTGGATCTGGGCATCATCGTCGCCGGCGGTGAGCTGAGCCGGCTGTTCGGCGACCTGGGCGCCGACGTCATCAAAATCGAGAGCGCCGATTACCCCGACGGATTGCGCCAGGCCCGCGTCGGCGAGGCCATGAGCGAGTCCTTCGCCTGGACGCACCGCAACAACCGCGGTTTCGGGCTGGACCTGCGCAGCGCCGAGGGCAAGAAGATCTTCGGCCGGCTCGTCGCCGACGCCGACGCGGTCTTCGCCAACTTCAAGCCGGGAACCCTTACCGCACTAGGGTTTTCCTACGACGAGCTGCGCGCCCTCAACCCGCGGATCGTGCTCGCCGAGAGCAGCGCGTTCGGCGACACGGGGCCGTGGAGCGCGCGACTGGGGTACGGCCCGCTCGTGCGGGCCACGACCGGCGTCACCCGGCTCTGGACGAGCGACGGCCCGGGGGAGGGGGCCGACGCGGCGCGGCACGCGTTTTACGACGCGACGACGGTGTTCCCCGACCACGTGGTCGGCCGGGTCACCGCGATCGCCGCGCTGGCCGCGCTGATCCACCGCGACCGGACGGGCAACGGCGCCCACGTCCACATCTCGCAGGCCGAAGTCGTGGTCAACCAGCTCGACACCCTGTATGTCACGCAAGCCGCGCTCGCCGCGGGCATCGACCGGATCCGGCAGGACACCAGCCTGCACGCGGTCTATCCCTGCGCCGGTGACGACGAATGGTGCGTCATCTCGATCCGAACGGACGACGAATGGCGGCGCGCCGCTTCGGTTTTCGACCACCCCGAATGGGCGGACGACCCGCGCTTCGCCACCGGCCAAGCGCGGCTGGACAATCGGGACGAGTTGGTGGAACGGGTCTCGGCGTGGACCCGCACCCGCACCCCGCTGCGGGCCGCCGAACTGCTGCAGTCGGCGGGTGTTCCGGCCGGGCCGATGAACCGTCCGCCCGACATACTCGAGGACCCGCAGCTGATCGCGCGAAACGTCTACAGCGCCATGACTCATCCGCTGATCGAGAACCCGCTGCCCGCCGAGACGGGACCGGCGCCCTACCGCCACATTCCGGCGGCCCGGCGGGGCCCGGCGCCTCAGCCCGGGCAGGACACCGTCGAGATCTGCCGAAACGTGCTGGGAATGAACACCACCGACATCCAGCGGCTGATCGACGACCGCGTGCTGTTCGGCCCGGCCGCCGACGCCTGAGCCGGCCCCCGGTCGCCCGAATGTGCGGCCGGCCGCACGCTCGCGCCCGACTGTGCGGCGAGCCGCACGCCCGGGGTCCGATAGGTTCGACGCATGACCGCTGACCCCAGGACCCCGGTTTTGATCGGCTATGGCCAGGTCAACCACCGCGACGAGATCGATCCGGCCACGCGGTCCGTCGAGCCGATGGACCTGATGGTGGCCGCGGTCGAGCGGGCCGCCGACGCCGCGGTGATCGAGGCGGTCGACTCGATCCGGGTGGTCAACATCCTGTCGGCCCAGTATCGGGATCCCGGGCTGTTATTGGGCCAGCGCATCGGCGCCTCGGATTTCACCACGCTGTACAGCCCGGTCGGCGGCAATGTGCCGCAATCGCTGCTCAACCAGGCCTGCCTGGACATCCAGGGCGGCCGCGCGGGCGTCGTGCTGCTGGCCGGCGCCGAAACCTGGCGCACCAGGCGGGGTCTGCGGGCCCAGGGCGGCAAGCTGGTGTGGACCGAACAGGACCGCTCGGTCCCGATGGCCGAGGTGAGCGGCGACGACGTCCCGATGGCCGGCGACGCCGAGATCAGGATTTCCCTGGACCGCCCGGCCTACGTCTACCCCTTGTTCGAGCAGGCGCTGCGGGTGGCGCGCGGCGAGTCGATCGACGATCACCTCCGGCGCATCGGGGAGCTGTGGGCGCGGTTCAACGCGGTGGCGGTGGACAACCCGCACGCGTGGATCCGCACGCCGTCCAGTGCCGACGACATCCGCCGGGTGGGCCCGCGGAACCGGATGATCAGCTGGCCCTACACCAAGTTGATGAACTCCAACAACATGGTCGACCAGGGCGCGGCGCTCGTTCTGACCTCGGTCGAGCAGGCCAGGAGGCTGAAGATCCCCGCCGAACGCTGGGTGTACCCGCACGCGGGCACCGACGCGCACGACACACCGTCCATCGCCGAGCGCCACGAACTGCACCGGTCCACGGCCATCCGGATCGCCGGCGCGCGGACGCTCGAGCTGGCCGGCCTGGGCATCGACGACATCGATTACGTCGACCTGTACTCGTGCTTTCCCTCCGCGGTGCAAGTCGCGGCGGCCGAACTCGGGCTGAGCGTCGACGACCCCGCCCGGCCGCTGACCGTGACCGGCGGACTGACGTTCGCCGGCGGCCCGTGGAGCAACTACGTGATGCATTCGATAGCAACCATGGCGGAGTTGCTGGTGGCCAATCCGGGCCGGCGCGGTCTGATCACCGCCAACGGCGGCTACCTGACCAAACACAGCTTCGGTGTCTACGGCACCGAACCGCCGGCCGAATTCCGTTGGGAGGACACGCAACCAGAGGTCGACGCGGAGCCGACGACCGACGCGGTGGTGGAATGGGAAGGCGTGGGCACCCTCGAGGCGTGGACGACGCCGTATGACCGCGAGGGACGGCCGGAAAAGGCCTTTCTGGCGGTGCGCACCCCCGACGGGTCGCGCGCGCTGGCCGTGGTCACCGACGCCGACGCGGTGCAGGCCTCGGTGCGTGAAGATCTCGGTGGCGCCAAGGTCGCCGTCGCCGCGGACGGCAGCGCGACGCTGCGGTAGCCCCGTCACCCGTATGGCGCCAGGTCAACGGCGCCGATCCTGGGTAACGGTCGCGTAGCCTATGCCGACTTGCCTATTGTTGAGTGCTGAGGGTTGGGGGAGGTGAGCCCAGGTGCACATCCTGGTTACCGACGCCACCGGCGCACTCGGGCGCCTGGTCGCTGGGCAGCTCATCGCTGCCGGGCACACGGTCACCGGCATTGCTGAGCTCCCGCATCCCTGCCTCGACCGCAACGTCGAATTTGTTTGCGCATCGCTGCGCGACCGCGTCTTGCGGGAGCTCACCGACGAGGCCGACGCGGTCATCCACCTGGCACCCATCGACCCCACCGCGCCCGGCAGCGCCGGCATGGACGGGCTGGCGCGGGTCACCGATGCGGCCGCGCGCGCCGGCTCCCGCCTGGTGTTCGTCTCGCAGGCCGCGGGACGGCCCGAGTTGTATCGGCCGGCCGAGGACCTGGTGTCCTCGAGCTGGGGCCCCACCGCGGTCATCCGGATCGCGCCACCGGTCGGGCGCCAGCTCGACTGGATGGTGTGCCGCACCGTGGCCACGCTGTTGCGCAGCAAGGTGTCCGCGCAACCCATGCGCGTGCTGCACCTCGACGACCTGATGCGCTTTTTGGTCCTGGCGATGGACACCGACCGCACCGGTGTGGTGGACCTCGCCAGCCCGGACACCGTCAACATGGTCACCGCCTGGCGCGTGTTGCGAGCCGCCGACCCGCGCATCCGGCCGCATCGGGTGCGCAGCTGGGCCCAGCTGACGCCGGAGTTCGATGTCGCTGCGGCACAAGAGGACTGGATGTTCTCATACGGCTGGCACGCGCTGGACGCCGTCGCCGACACCGCGCGGGGACTCGTCGGGCGCCGGCTGGACACCGCCGGCGCGATCAACCAGGGGGGACAGCTCGCGCTGCCCGTCGAGGTGCTGCCGCAATCTCGGCGACCGGCCGGTGACGACGTGCGCACGGCCGCGCCGGAAGGCCTGGAGGGCGAATTCGACGATCAGATCGATTCGCGGTTCCCGGTTTTCAGCGGCGCCGCACTGGCCGAGGCGCTGCCCGGACCGCTCACCCCCATCACGCTGGACGTCCAATTGAGCGGGCTGCGCGCCGCGAGCCGGGTGCTGGGACAGGCGCTCGCCCTCGGCGGCGTCGCCGATGCCGAATGGGGCAGCAGGGCCATCGCGGTGTTCGGCCACCGCGCCTACGTCGGCGTGTCGGTCAACATGGTCGCGGCCAGCCAGCTGCCCGGCTGGGACCAGGACGCCGTCGCCCGCAACGCCCTCGTCGGCCAGCCCCAGGTCGGCGATCCGCTGCCGTTCGGCGAGCCGGCCTGGACGGCCGGGGCGCTCGGCTCGGTCGCCAAGGCCGTCGCCGCGGGGCGGTCGGTCGCGCTCCTGCGTCACCTGCGGGCCGACACCCGGGCGTATTGCGCCGCCGCGGAAGCAGAGCACCTCGACGCCGCCCAACTGGCGTTGCTGCCCGAAGCGGCCCTGGAAGTGCGGCTGCGGCTGTTGCGCGACCGCATCCACCAGGGCTGGATCCTCAACGCGCTCTGGTTGATCGACACCGGCGTCACCGCCGCGGCGCTGCCGCGCAGCCAGGCGGGGCGCAGCGTGCCCGGGATCAGCATGATCACCGACAGCGGACTCGTCGCGGCGGAGACCGCCGAGCTGGCGTCGGCGCTGCGGGCCGACCCGCCGTTGCGCGCGCTGGCCGCCGAGGGCAACCTCGCGAGCATTCGTGCGCTGTCGCCGAAGACCGCCGCCATTGTGGACGCGGTCGTCGCACGAATCGGGCACCGCGGTCCGGGCGAGGCCGAGCTGGCCAGCAAGACCTTCGCCGACGACCCGACGATGTTGCTGACCGCCGCGGCAGGGGCCGCACCCCCCGAGCCCACGCCCGCCACATTGGCCGAGCGGCTTACCGCCAACGCGCGCGGTTCGCGGGAGCTGGCCCACGACACCACGATGCGGTTCACGCACGAACTGCGGATGACGTTGCGCGCGTTGGGATCTCTGCGCGTCGAGGCGGACCTGATCGACGCCGTCGACGACATGTACTACCTGACGTGCAATGAACTGGTCACGATGCCGGGCGACGCACGGCTGCGGATCAAACGCCGCCGCACCGAACGCGAACGCCTGCAGGCGCAGTTCCCACCCGACGTTATCGACGGGGCCTGGGCGCCCGTCCCGCACAGCCCCGACGACTCCGGCGCCGGGACCACCGCCGAGGATGGCTCAGCCGAGCAGCTCGCCCAGGGGTGATTGCGGGTCGGCCAGCTTGTCGGGGTCGACGGCGGCCTTCGACCGGATCAGCGCTTTGACGTCGTCGAGCACATCCCAGATATTGACGTTCATTCCGGCCAGCACCCGGTGGTCGCCGTCGAGCCAGAACGCGACGAACTCCCGGCCGGCGACGTCACCGCGAAACACCACCCGCTCGAAGCTGGGGGCGTGTCCCACGTACTCCATCCCGAGGTCGTATTGATCGGTGAAGAAATAGGGCAGCTCCGCGTATTCGCCTGGTGTGCCCAGCATCCCGGCCGCCGCCACGGCGGGCTGCTTGAGCGCGTTGGCCCAGTGCTCGGTGCGGATGCGGGTGCCCAACAGCGGGTGTTCGGCGGCCGCGATGTCGCCGACCGCATAGATGTCGGGATCGCTGGTGCGCAACGAGGCGTCGACGAGCACCCCGCCGTCGCCCAGGGAGAGCCCGGCCTGCTCGGCGAGTTCGACGTTGGGCTTGGCGCCGACGGCCACCAGCACGGCGTCGGCGGCCACCGTCGATCCGTCCCGCATCCGCAGGCCGGTGGCCGAGCCGTCGGCCCTGGTGATCTCCGCGACCTGCGTCTCGAGGCGAAGATCCACCCCGTGCTCGCGGTGCAGGGTGGCGAACACCTCGCCGACGGTCTCGCCCAGCGCGGCCAGCAGCGGCTGCCTGGCGGTTTCCACCACGGTGACGTTGACACCTCGCTGGCGCGCACCCGCCGCCACTTCCAGCCCGATCCACCCGGCGCCCACGACCGCGAGCGAAGCGCCTTCGGACAGAACGTCATTCAATGCCACGGCGTCTTCGTAGGTGCGTAGGTAATGCACACCGGGGGAGTCCGCCCCCGGTATCGGGGGCCGGCGCGAGGCCGATCCCGTGGCCAGCAACAGCTTGTCGTAGCCGACCGTGGTGCCGTCGGGAAGCCCTACCGTGTGGGCGGCGGCATCCAGGGTGCTCACCCGCGTGTTGAGCCGCAGGTCGACGTTGTGGTCGCGGTACCAGTCGGAGTTCTGCACGGTGAAATCGGTCAGCGACTTTTTGCCGGCCAGATACTCCTTCGACAGCGGCGGCCGCTCGTAGGGCAGATGTTCCTCGTCGGCGAACACAATGATGTGCCCATCAAAATCGTTGTCGCGCAAAGCTTCTACGGCTTTGGCGGCCGCGAGTCCGCCGCCGATGATGACGAAGCTGGTCGAGTTGGCCATGGATGGGGCTCCGTTCTGTGGAATTTTCAGCCTACTCGCGGGCGCTCAGCCCAACAGCTCGCGCAGGTCGAGAGCGTTGCGGACCGCGTGCCCGCCCAGGTCGTTGTTGAAATACATCCACACGTCCTTCCCTTCACCGTCCCAAGCGGTGAGCCGCTCGGCCCAGCGCCGCAGATCGTCAGCGGTGTAGGAACCGGCGTAATTGGCCTCGGGATCCGGCCCGTGCATCCGGATGTACACCAGATCGGTCGTCGCGCGGGGAATGCACTCGAGCCCCAGCCCACTCATCACCACATACGCGGCGCGATGGCGTTCCAGCAGCTCGAACACCGCGGGGTCATTCCACGACGGGTGCCGCAGTTCGACGGCGACGCGGATCGACGCGGGCACGAGTTGCAGGAACGAGTCCAGGCGCGCGTCATCGCGCTGCTGTTCGGGGTGCAGCTGCACCAGCAGCACGCCGTGGTGATCACCCAGCAGCTGCCAGCAGCGTTCGAATCGTTCGATCCACGGTTCGGGGGAGGCCAGCCGGCGGTAGTGCGTCAAGCCGCGATGCGCCTTGACCGACATGGTGAAGCCGTCCGGCAGCTGATCGCGCCAACCCTCGAACGTCGAATCCTTGGGCCACCGGTAGAAACTCGCGTTCAGCTCGACGGTGTCGAACGCCTCGACGTAGCGGGCGAGCCGGCGCGCCGACGGCGTTCCCGGCGGATACAGCACATTGATCCAGTGGTTGTACGACCACCCCGAGGTACCGATTCGTATGGTCACCGCGGCTCAGCCGGCCACCCGCTGACGCACATCGGCGTCCAGCGACGCCCTGACCAACGCGGCGGCCAGTCGCGCATTGGCCTGCGGCGCAAGGCTTCCCAGTTTCTTAGGTTCGACGGGTAGGCCAAACCGCTTGGCGGTGCCGGTGGCGCGGTCATCGAAATAGGGCCGCACCCAGGTCCACACGTCCTGCACCTCGCGCAGGTAGATGTCGGCGCCCGTGTCGCCGATTCCCTTGAACTTCTTGAGCATCCGTTTCGCGGTGGCCACGTCATGCCCGCTGCGATCGGCCAATTCGCGCATGTCGCCGGAGTAGTCGTCGCGAAGTCGTTCGGCCATATCGGTGAGCCGGGTGGCCGAGCTCTCGTCGTAACGCACGTAGTGCGCGCGCCCAAAGGCGTCGATCATGGTTTTCCGGTCCGAGGCCAGCACGGCCTTGGGAGTCCGCAGGCCCGCCTTGAACAGTTCGCGCGAGGCGGCCGTGGCGATGGTCGCATCGATCGGCTTGCTGGCCAGCATGCACAGCACCAAAAGCTGGAACAGCGGCATCGGCTTGTCGCTCAGCGTGATGCGCGCCTGCGCCGCGTAGGTGGTGCCCGCCACGTCGAGCAGTCGTCGCACCCGCTTGTCCATACCGCACCGCGTACCCCCACGCCGCGACGGCAAACCGCGCCCGCTATTTGGGCGGCAGGCTGCGCGCGTGGTCGACCCCGCGTTTGACCCAACTGTGAAGCTGGCGTTTGGTTTGCACCCCGGCGGCCTCGACGCGCAACCAGCCCCGGGCTTCCCGTCCGGCCATCACCATGGGGCTGACGTGCGCGCCCGGCGAATTTGTCGGTGTCCTCGCGCGGCACCCGCACCAACAGTCCGCCCTGGCCGCTGACGGCCACCGACATGTTGCCGTTGACCAGGAACGCCAGGCCGCCGAACATGCGCTTCTCGTCGATGCCGGGCCCGCCCGCGAGGAGTTCGCGGATCCGGTTGGCCAGGTCTTCGTCGTAGGCCATCCGCGGGTTCAGTCCAGGTCGACCCGGACGGTGAGCAGGTCGCTGCCCATCAGCCGCACCATCGCGCTGTTCAGCCTTGGCAGGTTGCCCAGGCGCTGCACCGCGTCGTCGTCGGGCAGGAGGTGGGCGGTGCCGTTGCGCCACGTGCCGCCAACACGCACCCGCACAGCCGGATTGGCCTTGATATTGCGGACGTAATCCGAGTGCTCGCCGTGTTCGGAGACCATCCAGAACTGGTTGTCCACCACGCGCCCGCCCACCGCGGTGCGCCGCGGCTGCCCGCTCTTGCGTCCGGTGGTTTCGAGCATGGTCATCGGCAGCTGCCGGCCGACCGGGTTGACCAGCAGGCGTTGAACACGGTGGACCACTTGTCGTTTGAGAGTCACGGGTTCATTCAACGCCGGGCGTGACCGCGGGGAAAGCCCCGGGTCACGCCCGGCGCCCCGATCAGGCCGCGGCCGTGGCGGCCGAGGCCGCCGGTTCGAGCGCCTGGGCCACGATCTCGGCGACGTCGGTCATGGGCCGCACGTCCAGCGCCTCGAGCACCTCGGCGGGCACGTCATCGAGATCCGGCTCGTTGCGCTGCGGAATGAAAACCGTTGACAGCCCGGCACGTTGGGCGGCCAGCAGCTTTTGCTTCACCCCGCCGATGGGCAGCACCCGACCGTTCAGCGTGACCTCTCCGGTCATGCCGACGTCGGAGCGGACCTGGCGTCCGGTGGCCATCGAGACCAAGGCGGTCACCATGGTGACACCGGCCGACGGGCCGTCCTTGGGCACCGCCCCCGCGGGCACGTGGACGTGGATGCGCCGGTCCAGCGTCTTGGGATCCACACCGAGCTCGGCGGCGTGCGAGCGCACGTAGGACAGCGCGATCTGCGCCGACTCCTTCATCACGTCGCCCAATTGACCCGTCAGTTGCAGGCCCGGGTCACCGTCGGTGGAGCCGGCCTCGATGTAGAGCACGTCGCCACCGAGGCCGGTGACGGCCAGGCCGGTGGCCACACCGGGCACCGCCGTGCGTTCGGCCGATTCCGGCATGAACCGCGGACGGCCCAGGTAGTCAACCAGATCCGGCTCGTCGATGGTGATCGGTCGCGGATCGTCAACCAGCTTGGTGGTCGCCTTGCGCAGCGCCTTGGCCAGCAGCCGTTCGAACTGTCGCACACCGGGCTCGCGGGTGTAGTCGGCGGCGATCTTGCGCAGCGCCGCGTCGCTCACCGCCACCTCGTCCTCGGTCAGCGCCGCGCGGTCCCGCTGCCGGGGCAGCAGGTAGTCCCGCGCGATGGCGACCTTGTCGTCCTCGGTGTAGCCGTCGATGGCCACCAGCTCCATGCGATCCAGCAAGGCCGACGGGATGTTCTCGATCACGTTGGCCGTCGCCAAAAACACCACATCGGACAGGTCCAGGTCCAGGTCCAGGTAGTGGTCGCGGAAGGTGTGGTTCTGCGCCGGGTCGAGCACCTCGAGCAGCGCCGCGCTCGGATCGCCGCGGTAGTCGGAACCGACCTTGTCGATTTCGTCCAGCAGCACAACGGGATTCATCGACCCCGCCTCACCGATCGCGCGCACGATCCGGCCCGGCAACGCGCCCACGTAGGTACGACGGTGCCCGCGGATCTCGGCCTCGTCGCGCACACCGCCCAGGGCGACGCGCACGAACTTGCGGCCCAATGCCCGGGCCACGCTCTCGCCCAGAGACGTCTTGCCGACGCCGGGGGGACCGGCCAGCACCATCACCGCACCGGAGCCGCGCCCGCCGACCACCTGCAGCCCACGTTGGGCGCGGCGCGCCCGCACGGCCAGGTACTCGACGATGCGATCCTTGACGTCGTCCAGCCCGTGGTGATCGGCGTCCAGGACTTCCCGCGCCGCCTTGAGGTCGGTGGAGTCCTCGGTCTTGACGTTCCACGGCAGGTCGAGCACGGTGTCCAGCCAGGTGCGAATCCAGCCGCTCTCCGGGCTCTGGTCGCTCGAGCGTTCCAGCTTGCCGACCTCGCGTAGCGCGGCCTCGCGCACCTTCTCGGGCAGCTCGGCGGCCTCGACGCGGGCGCGGTAGTCGTCCGAACCATCGGGTTCGCCCTCGCCCAATTCCTTGCGGATGGCGGCCAGCTGCTGACGCAGCAGGAACTCCTTCTGCGTCTTCTCCATGCCCTCGCGCACGTCCTCGGCGATCTTGTCGCTGACCTCGACCTCGGCGAGGTGGTCGCTGGTCCAGTCGATCAGCACGCGCAGCCGCTCGGCGACGTCGACCGTCTCCAGCAGCTGGCGCTTCTGCGCGTTGCTCAGGTAGGACGCGTACCCCGAGGTGTCGGCCAGCGCCGACGGATCGGACAGCCGGTTGACGTAATCGATGATCTCCCAGGCCTCGCGTCGTTGCAGCATGGCCAGCAGCAGCTTCTTGTACTCCGCGGTCAGCGCCTTGACCTCGTCGGTCGCCTCGGCCTCGGGGACCTCGGTCACCTCGACCCACAGCGCCGCCCCGGGGCCGGATGCGCCCGCCCCGATCTGTGCCCGGCGCTCGCCGCGCACCACCGCGGCGGTGCCGCCACCGGCGATGCGCCCGACCTGCAGGATCTTCGCGATTACGCCGTGGGACGGATACCGGTCCTCGAGCCGGGGGGCGATCAGCAGCTGTCCCGACTCGCTGGCCTGGGCGGCGTCGATCGCCGCGCGGGCCGCGTCGTCCAGCGCGATCGGCACGACCATTCCGGGCAGCACGATGGTGTCGGTGACAAACAGCACCGGCACCGACTTGGCTTCAGCCATCAAATCCTCCAAAAGTTGAGTCTGATGCGCTTAACCCAGCCCGGCGCCGGTTTGTTCCCGAGCGCCCCGCGGTCGCGAGTGTGCGGCCAGCCTCACATTGATGCCCGAGTGTGCCGCCGGCCTCACACCGGCGGCACGGGCCCCAGGCGCCGCAACTGCGTGACGTGCCGGGGCGAGAGCTCCTCGAGGCACGTGACGCCGAGCAGGCGCATCGTGCGGATCACTCCCGCGGCGAGGATGTCGATGGCGCGGCTCACCCCGGCCGCGCCGCCGGCCATCAGGCCGTAGAGGTAGGCCCGACCGACCAGCGTGCACCGGGCGCCCAGCGCGACCGCCGCGACGATGTCGGCGCCCGACATGATGCCGGTGTCCACCAGGATCTCGGTGTGCTGACCCAGGTCGCGCGCCACCGTCGGCAGCAGGTGAAACGGCACCGGGGCCCGATCCAGTTGGCGCCCACCGTGATTGGACAACACGATCCCGTCGACACCGCGGTCGACGACCGCGCGGGCATCGTCAAGCGTCTGAATCCCTTTGACGACGAGCTTGCCCGGCCACTGCTCCTTGATCCACTCCAGGTCATCGAAGGTCAGGCTGGGATCGAACATCGTGCTCAGGTATTCGGCGACCGTGCCGGGCCAGCGGTCCAGCGACGCGAACGCCAAAGGTTCGGTGGTCAACAGGTCGAACCACCACTTCGGGTGGGGCACCGCGTCCAACACGGTGCGCAGCGTCAGCGTGGGCGGGATCGTCATGCCGTTGCGGTTGTCGCGCAGCCGCGCGCCGGAGACCGGGACGTCCACGGTGGCCAGCAGGGTGTCGAAGCCGGCATCGGCGGCGCGTCTGACCAGCTCCATCGAGCGTTCGCGGTCCCGCCACATGTAGAGCTGAAACCACTTTCGGCCTTGGGGCACGGCCGTGACGAGGTCCTCGATCGCGCAGGTGCCCAACGTGGACAGCGAAAACGGGATCCCCGCCCTGGCCGCCGCCTGCGCGCCGGCGATCTCGCCCTCGGTGTGCATGAGCCGGGTGAATCCGGTGGGCGCGATCCCGAACGGCAGCACGACCGGCTGGCCGAGCACATCCCACCCCGCGGTCACTTGGGAGACGTCGCGCAGGATCGCCGGATGAAATTCGATGTCGCGGAAGGCTTGTCGGGCGCGTTCGATGGACAGCTCGTCTTCGGCCGCGCCATCGGTGTAGTCGAACGCCGCCTTCGGGGTGCGCCGCTTGGCGATGCGCCGCAGGTCTTCGATGGTGTAGGCGGCGTCGAGCCGCCGCTTGGTCGCGTTCAGCTCGGGCCGCTTGAACTGCATGAGCGGGGCGAGATCGCGCACTTTGGGTACTCGTCGGCGAACGGCCTTCCGTCTTTCGAGTTCCATAATGTGCAACCGTAGTCAGGTGAGATCTGCAGGCGACCCGTTCGATCTCCAGCGTTTCGTGGACGCGCAGGAGCCGGTGTACGGCGACGTCCTCGACGAGCTGCGGGCCGGACGAAAACGCAGCCACTGGATGTGGTTCGTCTTCCCCCAACTGCGCGGCCTGGGCGGCAGCCCGACCGCGGTCCATTACGGCATCTCCTCGCTGGACGAGGCTCGGGCGTACCTGCGTCATGAGCTGCTGGGGCCGCGGTTGCGGGAGTGCGCCCGACTGGTCACCGCGGTGCAGGGGCGCTCGATCGGGCAGATCTTCGGCTCGCCGGACGACCTCAAACTGCGCTCGTCGATGTCCCTGTTCGCCCACGCCACCGAGGACGACGAGGACTTCGTCGCGGTGCTCGACAAGTATTACGACGGCCGCCAGGACGCGCTGACGTGCGAGCGCCTAGACCGAGCTTAGGATCCGCCACCCGTGCGGCTCGACGGCGACAGCGTCCACGACCTCCGGCGGCGGGGCCGCCGATCCGCCGATGACCTGCGCGCGCCCCGGGCCCAGCTCCGGCAGCGACACGTGCAGGGGTTCGTCGTCGATGTTGAGCACCACCAGCAGGGCGTCGTCGCCGTTGCGCGCCTCGTAGACGTAGTGCCGGTTTTCCAGCCGTAACGCGGTGGTGGACGCCGCGTGCAGCCAGGGGTGGCGCCGTCGCAGCCCGACCAGGTACTGGTGCAGCCCCCAGGTCTGGACGCCGAAGTCATCCAGTTGCAGTGGGGGAGAGCCGAATTCGGGGCGCACAGCGTCGTCGCCGCCGAACCGTTCTTCCTTGACGCCGCGGAACCCGAGCTCGTCGCCGGCGTAGACGCTGGGCACCCCGCCGATGGTGAGCAGCAGCACCAGCGCGTGGGCCACATGCGCGGGGTTGTCCAGCTGGCTGGCGATGCGGGTGACGTCGTGATTGCCGATGAAGGTCAGGGGCGCGAAGCGGCTCAGAAAGTCGTTGTGGCGCTGCAGCGCCCAGTCCAGCTCGAAGAAGTTGCCGTCGTTGAGGCTGCTCCAGATCGCCTTCCACAGCTCGTATTGGGTGGCCGAGTCGAAGGTGGCGGCGTCGACGACCGCGGCGTAGTCGCCGTGGATGAGTTCGCCGACGAACCAGGCATCCGGATAGCGCTCGCGCACCCGGGGCAGGGTCGAGGCCCAGAAGTGTTGTGGCACGGCATAAGCCGCGTCGAGGCGCCAGCCGTCGGCGCCGCGGCCCAACCAGTGCGCCATCACCTCGACGGTGTAGTCGACGACGGCGGGGTTGTCGTGGTTGAGGGTGATCAGCCCGTCGTGGCCTTCGAACGTGTGAAAGCGCCCGGGACGTCCGCGGAACCAGCGCGCGGCGGCGTCGTCCTCGGCAGCCTCGCGGTGGCGCGGAAAATCCACCCCGACGTGGTTGAACACGCCGTCGAGCAGGACGCGCAGGCCGCGTCGGTGCGCCTCGGCGACGAGGTGGTCGAAATCGGCATCGTCGCCGAGCCGGGGATCGATGCGGTAGTGGTCGGTGGTGTCGTAACCGTGTGTGCGCGAGGCGAAGATCGGGCCCAGCGCGATGCCGGACGCCCCGAGTTCGATGGCGTGGTCCAACCAGTCGACGAGCCGCCGCAACCGGTGTTGATGCGGTTGCGGCGGCTCGTTTGACTGCGGTACGGGGAACGCGCCCACGAACCCCAGCGGGTAGACCTGCCACCAGATGGCGTGCTGGACCCAGTCGGGTCCGGACACGGCGCTGGTCACGACGGCGCTATCAGCCGACGGTCGCCAGCGTCTGGGAAGCGACGATCGCTTGGGCCACGCCGGAAACGATCGCCGCGGCCTTCAGCGCCTCCTGGATGGTTTCGCGGCTGACACCGGCCTCGCGCAGCGTGTGCTCGTGGGCGGCCACGCAATCCGGGCATCCGTTGATCGAGGACACTGCGAAGCACCACAGCTCGAAGTTCGCCTTCTCCACACCGGGATTGGCGATGATGTTCATCCGCAATCCCGCGCGCAGGTCGTCGTACTTGCCGTCGAGGAAACCCCGGCCACGGTAGAACACGTTGTTCATCGCCATGACCGATGCGGCTCCCAGCGCCGCGTTGTACGCCTCGGCGGACAGAATATCGGCCGCCTCCGCGCCAATCTCGCTGAGCACCTGCGTGTTCCGGGTCGCCGCGGCGCTCGCCAACAGCGTGCCCCACAGCTGCTCCTCGTCGAGCTCGGTCGTACGGGTGATCGAACCCAGGTTGAGCTTGAGGTCCTTGGCGTACTCCGGCAGCGCTTCCTTGAGGTTCTCTACGCTCATCTCGCCTCCTGTTCAGACCCTACGGGATCAGCCCCGGATCAGGCCGACTGCTTGAGCAGCTCGGTGGCGTCGAGCGTCGGGTCGCCCTTGCGCCAGTTGCACGCGCACAGCTCGTCGGACTGCAGCGCGTCCAGCACGCGCAGCACTTCCTCGACGTTGCGGCCCACCGAACCCGCGGTGACCGAGACGAACTGGATCTCGTTGTTGGGGTCGACGAGGAAGGTCGCCCGGTCGGCCACACCGTCGGCGTTGAGCACACCGGTGGCCAGGCTCAGCTCCCGCTTGATGTCCGAGAGCATCGGGAAGGGCAGCTTTTTGAGGTCCTCGTGCTGCGCACGCCAATTGAAGTGGACGAACTCGCTGTCGATCGACACACCCAGAACCTGCGCGTCGCGGTCGGCGAATTCGTCGTTGAGCTTGCCGAAGGCGGCAATCTCGGTCGGGCACACGAAGGTGAAGTCCTTCGGCCAGAAGAACACCACGCGCCATTTGCCGGCGTGGTCCTCGTTGGTGATGGTGGTGAAGTAGTCGCCGGGCTGCTTGGCGTCGACCTTGGACAGATCGCCGGCGATCAACGCGGTGAGCTCGTAGGCGGGGAACTGGTCGCCGATGGTCAGCAGAGGCATATCGCTCCTTATCTGGATTTACTCAAGATTAGCTTTCTTCCACCATGTTGCCGCGTACCCTGGTTGAAGTAAAGGTGATATTTCCCACTACACTTATAGGTATGACCGATAAGAGTTATCAGCCGACGATCGCCGGCCTGCGCGCGTTCGTGGCGGTGGCCGAGAAGCATCAATTCAGCGGTGCTGCAACGGCTCTCGGCGTCAGCCAGTCGACGTTGTCGCAGGCGCTCTCGGCGCTGGAGGCGGGCTTGGGCACCCGTCTCGTCGAGCGCTCGACCCGGCGTGTCTTCTTGACACCCCAGGGTACGGAGCTGTTGCCGCGCGCCCAGGCCGTCGTCGAGGCGACCGACGCCTTCACCGCCGCGGCGGCGGGCGCCTCGGATCCGTTGCGGGCCGGCATGAGGTTGGGCCTGATTCCCACGGTGGCGCCCTACGTGCTGCCCACCGTGCTGGCCGGGGTGGCCGAGCAGCTTCCGGGGCTGGCGCTGCGGGTGACCGAAGACCAGACCGAGCGGTTGTTGGCGGTGTTGCGCGAAGGGGCATTGGATGCGGCATTGATCGCCCTACCCGCCGAGGGCGCCGGGGTCAGCGCGATCCCCATCTACGACGAGGATTTCGTCCTCGCCCTGCCACCCGGCCATCCGCTGGCGGGCAAGCGCCGGGTTCCGGCGACGGCGCTGGCCGACCTGCCGCTGCTACTGCTGGACGAGGGGCACTGCCTGCGCGATCAGGCGCTGGATGTCTGCCACAAGGCCGGGGTCCGGGCTGAGCTGGCCAACACGCGGGCGGCCTCACTGGCGACCGCGGTGCAATGCGTGACGGGCGGTTTGGGCGTCACGCTGATTCCTCAGAGCGCGGTGCCCGTCGAGGCCTCGAGAAGCCGCCTGGGCCTGGCGCAGTTCGCGGCACCGCGCCCGGGCCGGCGAATCGGCTTGGTCTACCGCTCGTCGAGCGGGCGCGACGAGTCCTACCGTCAGCTGGCCGGGCTCATCGGGAAGCTGATCAGCAGTCAGCATCAGGTGCGCCCGGTGAAGTAGGCCTATCCGGCGGGCCCGCACCGGTAGGTTCGGCCTATGGAAAAGGTAATCGCGGTGCTCATGCGCGCCGACTCCGACGACGATTGGTGCGCCCGGCAGCGGGGGGCGGTCGCGGATGCGCTGCTGGAGCTGGGTGTGCCCGGATTGTCGGTCAACGTCCGCGACGACGCCGTGCGCCAGTCGTTGATGACGCTCACGACGCTGGACCCACCGGTCGCCGCGGTGGTGAGCATGTGGACGCAGCAGTGCTACGGCGAGCAGATGACGTCCGCGCTCGAGCTGCTGGCAAAGGAGTGTGAGCAGCTCGCCGCGTACCTGGTGACGGAATCGGTCCCGCTGAGCGCGCCCGCCGTCGAGTCCGGTTCCCGCACACCGGGTTTGGCCAACATCGCGTTGCTGCGTCGGCCCGCGGGCATGGACCAGGCGACGTGGCTGACCCGTTGGCAACGCGACCATACACCGGTAGCCATCGAGACACAGTCGACGTTCGGCTACACCCAGAATTGGGTGGTGCGCGCGCTCACCGAAGACGCGCCGGGAATCGCCGGCATCGTCGAGGAGTTGTTTCCCGCGGAGGCGATCACCGATCTTCGGGCATTTTTCGGAGCCGCCGACGACAAGGATCTCCAACACCGGTTAGGACGAATGGTGGCCAGCACGACGGCCTTTGGCGCCAACGAGAACATCGACACCGTGCCGACGAGCCGCTACGTCATCAGCACGCCGTTCACGGACTGAGGACACCAGATGACGACACTGCGCGACGCCGTGGCATTGGCCGCGGCGGAGAACGGATTGGCGGTGGTATCGACCGTCCGGGCTGACGGGACCGTGCAGGCGTCACTGGTCAACGTGGGCCTGTTGTCGCACCCGGCGAATCGTCAACCGGTGCTGGGGTTTACCACCTACGGAAGAGTCAAGCTGGCCAACCTGCGGGCCCGGCCGCAGTTGGCCATCACCTTCCGTAACGGTTGGCAGTGGGCGACCGTCGAGGGCCGCGCGGAGCTCGTCGGCCCCGACGACGCCCAGCCGTGGCTGACCGATCCCGATCGGTTGCGAGTCCTGCTGCGCGATGTGTTCGTTGCGGCGGGCGGTACCCACGACAACTGGGACGAGTACGACCGGGTGATGGCTTCCGAGGGGCGCGCCGTGGTGCTGATCGCCCCGACCCGCGTCTACAGCAACGGCTAGCCTCGCTACGCTGCGGGGGTGACGCTGCAGATCGATGACGACAAGCGGGTGCGCACCCTCACGCTGAACCGCCCGGAGGCGCTCAACGCCTTCAACGAAGCCCTCTATGACGCCACCGCCGAAGCGCTGCTGGCCGCCGCCGACGATCCCGAGGTGGCCGTGGTCCTGCTGACCGGAGCGGGTCGCGGGTTCAGCGCCGGTACCGACCTGGGTGAGATGCAGGCGCGCATCACCGACCCCGGCTTCACCCCGGGCAAGCATGGCTTCATCGGACTCATCAACGCGCTCAGCGCCTTTCCCAAGCCGCTGATCTGCGCGGTGAACGGTGTCGGCGTGGGGATCGGCGCCACGATTCTGGGCTATGCCGATCTGGCGTTCATGTCGTCGACGGCCCAGTTGAAGTGCCCGTTCACCAGCCTGGGCGTAGCCCCGGAAGCGGCGTCGTCCTATCTGTTGCCGCAGCTGGTGGGCCGGCAGAACGCCGCGTGGTTGTTGATGTCGTCGGAATGGGTCGACGCCGACGAGGCGCTGCGGATGGGCCTCGTCTGGCGGGTGTGCCAACCGGACGAGCTGCTCCCGCAGGCCCGCCACCACGCCGAAATCCTTGCCTCCCGGCCGATTTCGAGCTTGATGGCCGTCAAACACACGATGATGGAGCCGGTCCGCCCCGAGATCACGGCGGCCACCGCGCGGGAAAACGCGCACTTCGCCGAGCTCATGGGCGCGCAGGCCAACGCCGCGGCGCTGGCTGATTTCAACAAGGGCTGAAACGGCGTTCCGGCGTCAGGCCGACGGCGCTGTCTCTAACTTCGCCGCGTCGGCGAGGATCGCGCGCAGGGTGCGCCGGCAGCGACCGCAGTCACCGCCCGCCCCGCATGCCGCGGCGATTTCCTTGGAGGTCGACGCGCCCTGCGCGACGACGTCGCACACGGTCTGGCTGGTCGCCCCGACGCACAGGCACACGTACATCAGCGCACCTCCCGCATGTGGGCGTCCCCTTCGTCGACGGCTCGTTCGAGCGACCCGATGCCGCTCCCGCGCCTGGCCTCCCGGGGACTCGGGGCCCCGGCCGGAGGTGCGAAACGAACAAGCCGCATATTAGTGGAGTCTAACCTAACCTGCTTAGTGCAGTCTAACCTAACAACCGGGTGCTTAGACTAGCTCGACAACGCACTGAGTGCAGCCAAACCTTGCTAGAACATTTGCGGCGGCCGTGGCAAAGTGCTGCTACAGGCCGGGTTTGTGCGCTCCAGCCCAGCGCACGGATCGCGGCCGAACATGCCAGCCGCAGACACCGTAGGAGTGAAAATGCAAGGGGATCCGGAAGTTTTGCGTCTGCTCAACGAGCAGTTGACCAGCGAGCTCACCGCGATCAACCAATACTTCCTGCACTCCAAGATGCAGGACAACTGGGGTTTCACCGAGTTAGCTGAGCACACCCGCGCGGAGTCCTTCGACGAGATGCGACACGCCGAGGCGATCACCGACCGCATCCTGTTGCTCGACGGGTTGCCGAACTACCAGCGCCTCTTCTCGCTGCGCATCGGCCAGACCTTGCGCGAGCAATTCGAGGCCGACCTCGCCATCGAATACGAGGTGATGGACCGCCTCAAGCCGGCCATCGTCTTATGCCGGGACAAGCAGGATTCCACCACCGCCACCCTGTTCGAGGACATCGTCGCCGACGAGGAAAAGCACATCGACTACCTCGAGACGCAGCTGGAGTTGATGGACAAGCTGGGCGTGGAGCTGTACTCGGCGCAGTGCGTCTCGCGGCCACCCAGCTGACGCGGGCGGCGGGCAAGGTAGGTAACGTCGGGCCGGCATGACGAGCCCGAGAGCAGCGGTGACCCAGGCGACCCCGGCGGCGAATTCCGCGCCCAGCGGCGAGCTGATCAGCCCGCAACGGCGCAACCTGATCTTCGTCGCGATCGTCCTGGGGATGCTGCTCGCGGCGTTGGACCAGACCATCGTCGCCACCGCGCTGCCGACGATCGTCGCCAACCTGGGCGACGCCGGCCATCAGTCCTGGGTCGTCACCAGCTATCTGCTCGCATCGACCGTCGTCACCGCGCTGGCCGGCAAGCTCGGGGACTCCTACGGGCGCAAGCGGGTGTTCCAGGCGGCGATCGTCTTCTTCGTCGTCGGATCGGCGTTGTGCGGGCTGTCCCAGTCGATGGCCATGCTGGTGGGAGCGCGTGCGCTGCAAGGGATCGGCGGCGGCGCCATCACCGTCACCGCCAGCGCGCTGATCGGCGAGGTCGTCCCGCTGCGGGAGCGGGGCCGGTACCAGGGCATCCTCGGGGCGGTCTTCGGCGTCACCACGGTGATCGGGCCGTTGCTGGGCGGCTACTTCACCGACTACCTGACCTGGCGGTGGGCGTTCTGGGTCAACGTGCCGATCTCCGTGGTCGTCATTTTCGTTGCCGCCGCGGCGATTCCAGCGCTGGGCGCGTCCGCCAAGCCGATCATCGACTACTCCGGAATCGTGTTCGTCGGCCTGGGCGCGGCGGGCCTGACGCTCGCCACCAGCTGGGGCGGGACGCTGTACGCGTGGGGGTCGCCGACGATCATCGGCTTGTTCGTCGGCGCCGCGGTGGCGCTGGGCGTTTTCGTGGTGGTGGAACGTCGCGCCGCCGAGCCGATCCTGCCCATCCGGTTGTTCGCCAGTCCGGTGTTCGCCGTGTGCTGCGTGCTGTCCTTCGTCGTGGGTTTTGCGATGCTGGGCGCGCTGACGTTCCTGCCGACCTATATGCAGTACGTCAACGGGGTCTCGGCGACGACCTCGGGTCTGCGCACGCTGCCCATGGTGGTCGGGATGCTGATCACCTCGACCGGCAGCGGAACCCTGGTCGGCCGCACCGGCCGCTACAAGGTTTTCCCGGTGACCGGCACCGCGCTGATGGCGCTGGCGTTTTTGCTGATGTCGCGGATGGAGCCGTCGACGTCCGCCCTGATCCAGTCGCTGTACCTGGTCATCCTGGGCGCCGGGATCGGATTGTCCATGCAGGTGCTGGTTCTGATCGTGCAGAACACGTCGAATTTCGAAGACCTCGGCGTCGCCACCTCGGGGGTGACGTTCTTTCGCACCATCGGAAGTTCTTTCGGGGCGGCGATATTCGGCTCGCTGTTCGTGAACTTCCTCGACCGCCGCATCGGCCCGGCCCTGGCGGCCAGCGGCGCGCCGCCCGACGCGGTCAGCTCGCCCGGGGCCCTGCACCGGCAGCCGCACGATGTGGCCGCGCCCATCGTGGCGGCCTACGCCGATTCGCTCACCGAGGTTTTCTTGTGGGCGGCGCCGGTGGCCGTGGTCGGTTTCGTGCTGGCCCTGTTCCTGCGCGAGGTCCCGCTGCGGGATATCCACGACAGCACAGTCGATCTCGGCGACGCGTTCGGCATGCCGACCTCCGAGACGCCGGACCAGATGCTGGAGAACGCGATCGCACGGATGTTGCGCGGCGAAACCGGCATGCGGTTACGCAGCATCGCCATGCGGCCCGATTGCCGGCTCGACGTGGCCGGGCTGTGGGGGGTCCTGCGCATCAATCGCTACACGCAGATGTACGGGACCGCCCGTCTCACCGACATGGCCGACTATCACCGAATACCGTTCGAGGTTCTCGAGCCCACCTTCGCGCGCCTGGCCACCGGCGGTTACGCGCGAAGCGACGGCGACCAACTGTCGCTCACCCCGGCCGGGGCCCAGCAAGTCGGCTACGTGCACTCGCTGCTGGTGGCCTGGCTCGTGGACAAGCTCGCCCGCTCGCCGGGCTTCGAGGGCCGCCCGGACCGCCGCGCGGTGCAGGCCGCGCTCGAACGCGTCGCGCATCGGGTTCTCGCCCAACGTGATTGGCATGAGGAAACGCCAACCGCGGCGATCGGTCCGGCCGCTCGCTAGCCGGTGGCTCCACCCGTTTCGCGACAACCGCGACCCGGGTCCTTAGGCGGGCGTACCATCACGCCATGAGCCGAATCGGAACATTTGCTGACGACGACCTGGCCGGCTGGTTTGTGAAGTCGCCGGACATCGGCGGCGCGCTCGGCGCCTTCAGCCAGGCGGTCTACACCAAGAACCGGTTGCCGTTGCGCACGCGCGAATTGGCGCGCGCCGTGATCGCTCACCGCAACGAATGCGTCGTCTGCGTCAACACCCGCGACGAGGACGGACCCGCCGCGGGTGTCGACGAGGAGCTGTACGACCACGTCCACGAATGGCGCACCTGGCCCGGCTACAGCGACCAGGAGCGGCTGGCGGCCGAGTTCGCCGACCGCTTCGCCACCGACCACACCGGCCTGCGCGACGACGAAGACTTCTGGACGCGCTGCGCCGAACACTTCTCCGACGAGCTGCTGGCCGACCTGGCGCTCTCCTGCGCGCTGTGGGTGGGCATGGGCCGGGTGTTGCGGACCCTCGACATCGGCCAGGCCTGCAAGCTCACCATTCCCAGCCGCGCATAGCCGTTTGCGCCCTCCGAACTCCGGGCAGCAGGCGATGACGCGCGCCGCGGGCACAAAACGGGGCGCCGCGGCGTTGCGCGACGGGTGAGACCACGCAGGAGGAGGCTCGGGTGAAGGTTCGCTTCGGCGTCGGGCTGGGCGCGGACACCGCCCCACATCAGCTGGCCGCCATCGTCGACCACCTCGAGGCCAACGGCGTGGATTCGCTGTGGTTTTCCGAGCTGGTGTACTCGCCGGCCGTCGATCCCACGGTCGGGATGGCGTACGCGCTCGCCCGGACGAGCCGGCTGAAGGTGGGCACCTCGGTGGCGGTGCTGCCGGGCCGGCATCCGGTGCTGGTGGCCAAGCAGCTCGCGTCGCTGGCGGCCGTCGCCCCGAAGCGGGTCCTTCCGGTGTTCGGCTTGCGATCGGCGATACCGGCCGAGCGCGAGGTGTTCGTGGTTCCCGACGGTCGGCGGGCGGCGGTCTTCGACGAGTCGCTACGGGTGCTGCGCGCGGCCCTGGAACGGGATTCGGCCACGTTCACGGGCCAATACTTCACCGTCACCGGCGCGGCGATCGCCCCGAAACCGGTGCCGCCGCTGGACATCTGGTTGGGCGGTTCGGCGCCCGCCGCGTTTCGGCGTATCGGAGCGCTCGGCGACGGCTGGCTGGGCAGCTTCCTCACCCCGGCGGAGGCCAGGACCGGGCGCGAGGCGATCGAACGGGCCGCGGAGCGGGCCGGCCGGCACATCGAACCCGACCACTTCGGGATCTCGCTCGCCGTCACCGAGGGCGAGCTGCCCGCGGAATTGACCGCGGCGGTCCGCAAGCGCCGACCGGACCTCGACCCCGGTGAGCTGATCGCCGCCGGGTGGGATCAGCTGCACCGCCA
This sequence comes from Mycobacterium sp. 3-98, assembly GCF_035918355.1. Taxonomy (NCBI): domain Bacteria; kingdom Bacillati; phylum Actinomycetota; class Actinomycetes; order Mycobacteriales; family Mycobacteriaceae; genus Mycobacterium; species Mycobacterium sp. 3-98. Next base: position 3,120,695 of record NZ_CP142360.1, read on the forward strand.
ACTGGACGCGTACCTGGAGGCCGGGTTGACGAAATTCGTCATCCGGCCCGCCGGTCGGGCCCCCGTGGACGGATTCCTCGATCGCTTCGTCTCCGAACTCGTCGGCCGCCAGAACTGACCGGGCACGCGGGACGATTACCCGACCGGACCACCGCGAGGCTGCAGAATGACTGCCATGACCGGCACACCGCTTGCCGCCGCGGCGATTGCCCAGCTGGAGGGCGAGGGCGTCGACACGGTCATCGGCACCGTCGTCAATTCCGCCGGGCTCACCCTGGCCAAGGCCGTTCCGATTCGCCAGACGAACACCTTCGCCGATCCCGGGCTGGGCGCCAGCCCCTCCTGGCACGCGTTCGCCATCGACCAGACCGGCATCGCCTTCACCGCCGACGTCGGCGTGGTGGGGGACCAGCGGCTCCGGATCGACCTGTCCGCGTTGCGCATCGTTGGCGACGGCCTGGCGTGGGCGCCCGCCGCGTTTTTCTCCCAGGACGGCACGCCGGTCCCCACGTGCGGCCGGGGAACGCTGCGGCGCATAGAAACGGCGCTCGACGACGCCGGCATCGAGGCGGCCGTCGGGCACGAAATCGAATTCCTGTTGGTCGCGCCGGACGGCGGCCGGTTGCCGTCGGCGGTGTGGGCCCCGTACGGCCTCGCCGGCGTGCTGGAGCGTGAAGCGTTCATCCGGGAGGTGATCGGGTCGGCGACGGGAGCCGGCGTCGCGATCGAACAATTCCACCCCGAGTATGGCGCCAACCAGTTCGAGATCTCGCTGCCGCCGCAACCGCCGGTCGCCGCCGCCGATCAGCTGATACTGATGCGGCTCATCATCGGCCGCGCGGCGCGCCGCCACGGCCTGCGCATCAGCTTGTCACCCGCCCCGTTCGCCGGTGCCGTCGGATCCGGTGCGCACCAACATTTTTCGCTGACGACGCCGGAAGGACCGCTGTTCTGTGACGGCGCGGGCGCCGCGGGCATGACGCCGGCGGGGGAGAGCGCGGTGGCGGGCGTGGTTGGTGGTCTGCGGGAAGCCCAGGGCGTGCTGTGCGGATCGGTCGTCTCGGGTCTGCGGATGCGGCCCGGCAATTGGGCCGGCGCCTACGCGTGCTGGGGCACCGAAAACCGCGAGGCCGCAGTGCGATTCGTCACCGGCGGACCCGCCAGCCCGCGCGGCGGAAACGTCGAGGTCAAGATCGTCGACCCGTCGGCCAATCCGTACCTGGCATCGGCGGCCATCCTGGGGCTCGCGCTGGACGGCATCAAATCCGGGGCCCCGCTGCCGCCGGAGGTCACGGTCGACCCGGCGGCGCGCTCCGATGCCGACCGCGCGCGTGACGGCGTGGTGCGCCTGACCGATTCGCAGGCCGAGGCGGTTGCGGCGCTGGACGCTTCGGAGCGCATGCGGTGCATCCTGGGCGATCCGGCGGTCGACATGGTGGTCGCGGTTCGCCGACTGGAACACGAACGCTACGGCGATCTGGACCCCGAGCAGCTGGCGGACCGATTCCGCATGGCCTGGAGCCTGTGACGGGCCGTTGATGAGCGCCGAGACCCGCGACCTGGCCGAGCACATCGGCGCGGTGTCGCTGATCGATCAGCACGTCCACGGTTGTTGGTTGGCGGCCGGCGACCGACGGCGATTCGAGAACGCACTCAACGAGGCCAACACCGAGCCCATCGCCGACTCGGGTTTCGACTCCCAACTCGGGTTCGCCGTGCGCGCGCACTGCGCCCCCGCCCTCGGCCTGCCCGAGCACGTCGACCCGCAGGCCTATTGGGACCGTCGTCGCCAGTTCGCCGAAGACGAACTGGCGCGGGTGTTCCTATCGGCCGCCGGCGTCGGGGACTGGCTGGTGGACACCGGGATCGGCGGGGGCGGGGTCGCCGGCGTCGGGCAGATCGCCCGGATGTCGGGCGGCCGTGCGCACGAAATCGTGCGTCTCGAGGAGGTGGCCGAACAGGCCGCCCAAGCCGCGGGTGACTATGCGGCGGCGTTCGAGGAGATCCTGCATCGGCGCGCGGCCGACGCCGTGGGCACCAAATCGATCCTGGCCTACCGGGGCGGTTTCGAGGGTGACCTCAGCGAGCCGTCGACGGCGGAGGTCGCCGAGGCCGCCGACCGGTGGCGCGCGCGCGGCGGGACGCGATTGCGGGACCGGATCCTGCTGCGGTTCGGGTTGCATCAGGCGTTGCGACTCGGCAAGCCATTGCAATTCCACGTCGGGTTCGGCGATCGGGACTGCGACCTGCACAAGGCCAATCCGCTCCTGCTGCTTGACTTTCTGCGCCGGTCGGCCGACGTCCCGATCGTGCTGTTGCACTGTTATCCCTACGAGCGTGAGGCCGGTTATCTGGCGCAGGCGTTCAACAACGTCTACCTCGATGGCGGACTGAGCGTGAACCACCTGGGGGCGCGGTCGCCGGCGTTCCTCGGGCGGCTGCTGGAGCTGGCACCCTTTTCCAAGATCCTCTACTCGTCAGACGGTTTCGGTCCCGCGGAACTGCACTTTCTCGGGGCGGTCCTGTGGCGCCGGGGCCTACACCGGGTGCTACGCGAATTCGTCGACCGCGGCGACTGGAGCGAGGCCGACGCCATCCGGGTGGTCGATCTCATCGCCCGCGAGAACGCCCGCAGGATCTACGACCTCGGGTAGCCCGGTCTTCGGCCGCGAAAGCGCGGCCACGACATTTTTCACAAATTCCGCTGTAACCCGCCGCGGGGGCGCATAGGCTTCGGGAGACGAATCGGGCAACGTCACCAAACTGAGGCAGCAAGGAGGTTTGGGCACATGTTGTCCCGCGCTGCGTTCGTCGACGCAGCCATCGTTACCGTCGCCGCTTCGGCGCCTCCGCCCTACGCGTCACGCAGTGGGGGTCGCCACGCCACCAGTTCTGGTGACTACGTGTCATATCCGCACCAGGGCGGGTTGTAGCCAAGCCCTATCGCCGTTGTGCCGAGGGAGTGCCGGAATGGTCTATGAGGGGTGGCCATGCCGGCATTCCACGGCAGCGCGTGCCAAGCCGGCGCATTACGTTGCGCGGCAGCGCAATTCGCGAACGTCTGATTCAGACCAGCGCTGACGCGTCGAACACCCAGCTAGTGTCCCCATTTGCCAGTGCTTCGAAGTGGTTCGGGGGAGCGAACGCGACGAGGCTGTTCATGTCCCAATAGTCTTTCCAGACGGTGATCTTGCCGTCGACGACTTTGTGGACGGTCACGAACCGCAGCACGCCCTGTTCGCCGGTCGCGAATGTCCATGTCTCCGAGTGCTCGTAGAGCACGTCGGAACCGTTGGACACCAGCACGCCGGTGTGGTTCTCGTAGCCCGCCAGGTGTTCCAGACCCATCTTGAGTCGTTTGACGATGCCCTCGGGGCCGCGGGCCGACAAGGCCGGAACCGGCATGTCGACGTAGAGGCAGTCGTCGGACAAGAATGTCGGGATCGCCTCCCAGTCGCGGCGCGAAAGGGCCTGCCACAGCCCACGGACGACATCCTCGACCGCGATCATAGATACCTCTGTCATACCGGCAAATAAACTCGGTTGCCGCGCCGGTGTCAACTACTGCGGCCGTTCGCGCCGCAATCGCGATCGGTCAGCTTTCGGCGGCGGCCATCGACCGGGCCGGCCCGAGCGCCACCGGCAGCGACGACCATCCCCGCAGCACGCGGGTCTCGCGCCGGCTGCCGGCGCCTGCCGCGCGCACCTCGGGGAAGCGGTCGAAGAACGTCCGCAGCCCGACTTCGCCCTCGGCGCGTGCCAGCGCCGCCCCGAGACAGAAGTGCCGGCCACCGGAAAAGGCGAGATGCCGCCCGGCGTTTGGTCTTTCGATGTCGAAGCGGTGTGGGTCGCTGAACACCGCCGGATCCCGGTTGGCGGCGGCCAGGTACACCAGCACCAGGTCGCCTCGGGCGACCTGGTGCCCCGCGATCTCGACATCGCCCCGCGCCATCCGGGCGGTCAGCTGCACCGGCGATTCCAGCCGCAGGATCTCCTCGACGGCGTTGGGCCACAGCTCCGGTCGTCGCCGTAGCGCGTCGAGGTGCTCGGGCGCGTCCAACAGCGTGCGAATCCCGTTGCCGAGCAGGTTCACGGTGGTCTCAAAGCCCGCCGCCAACACCAGTCCGGCGATCGCCTGAAGCTCGTTTTCGTTGAGATAGGTCTCCGCGGAGCCACTTTCGGCGGTCTGGATCAGCTGGCTCATCACGTTGTCGCTGGGTTCCCGGCGCAGCCGCTGCAGGTGTTCGGCGAGCCAGGAACTGAAGCCGGCGATCCCGTCCTGCACGCTGCGGTACTGCCGCCACGGCAACCCGATGTCTAGGCTCGGCGCGGCCAGCTCACCGAATTCCAGGACCCGCGGCCGATCCGACTCGGGAACGCCGAGGATCTCGCTGATGATCGAGACCGGAAGTTGCGCGCAGTAGCGCCCGACGATGTCGACGACGCCGGACTCACCGGTCAACCGCTCCAGCAGGTCGGCGGCCGTCTGCTCGACGCGCTCACGCAGGGCGGCGACCGCCCTGGGCGTGAACACCGCCGACACGGTCTTGCGGTAGCGGGTGTGGTCGGGGGGCTCGACGGCCAGCAAGGAAGGGGCACGCAGGGGGTGCAGGAGGTCGTCGCGGGTGCGGCGCTCGAGCCATCGCAAGGGCGCGGGCAGATTCGATCCGAAGATCACCACCCGGAAGTCGTCGGACCGCAACAGCTCGTGGGCGAGCGCGTGATCGGCGGTCAGGTAGGCGACGCGGCCCTTCACCAGTTTGCCCCGGGCCCGGACCTCGTCGTAGAAGCGCACCGGATCGGCCGCCACCGCCGGATCGGCGATCAACCGGGCCTGGACGTCACCCCGGCGCGCGCCGTACGCCGCGGCGCCGCGGATGAAGCCGTGCATCGCGAACCAGTGCAGTCGTTTTTTCACCGGCCCTCCCTCGCTCAGGTGTCGCTACGAGCGTAGGCCGCGCGCATCGGGGGAGTCAGCACTCCGCGACGATTTTGAATTCGGTGGTCACCACCTTGTTGGGATTGCTGCTGTTGATGCCGTACGCGCTGCCGGTGATGGTGTACGCGTCATGGGCGAGGTCGACATGCGCGTCTCCCACGCCGCCTTGCCAAAAGCTGCCGGTGAAGCCGTCGACGTTGCGGATCTTCACCCATTGCGGCATGGCCCGGTAGCCACTGAGCAGCATCACCGCCTCGACGCCGCCGTCGTGGTCCGGAATCGTGATGGTCCGATACATCTGGTCTTGCCGGCACGCGGGGGGACGTGTCGTGTGTGTGGCGCCGTCGATGGTCAGGCGGGCGGCGCGGCGGGGCGTCGTCTGCGCCGCGCTGCACCCCGCGACGCCGACGACGACCGCCGCCAGGATCAAAGCGACTGTGGGCAAGCGGTTTTGCACCAGCCGACCTCCTTACTGCCGCTTCGGCGCTAGCGCGGGTAGGGCCTTGACGATACTGCGTCGCACGAGTTCGGGGCTCAGGCCCTTGAAGAAGTCAATCAGGCGAATGCTTTTGGGCACATACCAATGCAGCCGCTTCTGATGGTGGTAGGCCTGCCACGCGGTTTCGGCGACGCTGCTGGCCGGCATCAGCCGCAGCGGGCCTCTTTTGGGGGCGGTGGCGCGCAACTCCTCGGCGGTTCTCGGCGCGGCGCCGTCGCCGGAGTGGTTGGTCGTCGTGGTGAGGATGGCGGTGTCGATCAGACCGGGCAGCACGTCGGCGACGCGCACCCCGTGCCGCTGCCATTCCACGCTGAGCGCCTCGGTCAGGCCCTTGACCGCGTGCTTGGTCGACGAGTAGACCGCGAGGCGGGGCATGCCGTAAGTCGCGGACGAGGACGACGTCGAAAACATCAGGCTGCCGGGGGTTTTCTTCAGGTACGGCAGCGCGCCGTAGGCGCCGGTCAGCACCGCTTTGTAGTTCACATCGACGAGGCGCATCGCGGCGTCATACGGCACGTCCTCGAACCACCCGGATTCGCCGACGCCGGCGTTGTTCCACATCATGTCGAGGCCGCCGCCGGCGTTGCCGGAGCAGAAGTCGGCCAGGGCGCCGTCCAGGGCCGCCTTGTCCGTCACGTCGACGGCGCGGGTCCACAGCCGGTCGCCGCCCAATTCTTGCTGCAGCGTGGTCAGGCCGTCGTCGTTGCGGTCCACCGCGCCCACCCGCCAGCCCTTGGCGTGGAACAGCTTTGCGCCTTCGCGGCCCATGCCGCTGCCGGCGCCGGTAATGAAGACCGATTTCACGACGCGTCGGCCTCGACCACGTCTTTGATGCGGTTCAGCGTCTTGGTCATGTCGCGGATGTTGCGGCGCTTGCGCAGAAATCCGCCGAACAACCAGTACACGCCCAGCCAGGGCGCGGGGTTGAGCCGAAACGACTCGGTGACGTCGGTCCCGCCGCCGCTGGGCGCCAAGCGGTAGTGCCAGTTGTTGACCTCCCGATCACCGAGCAGCACGGTGAAGCCGAATTCGCGGCCCGGATCGCACGCGGTGACCTTGCAGGTCGTCCAATACACGGGTCCCATTTCGTTGCGCCGGACGTGGCCGCGGAATTTCGCGCCGAGGGCCGGGCCGGTCGCATCGCCCAGCCACTCGGCCTCGAAAACCTCCGGGGAAAACCGTCCGGTGTTGCGCACGTCCGCGATGAGATCCCAGATCTTGGCCGCGGGCGCCGCCATGTGAACAGTCGCCGAACCTTCCATGGGCTGATCCAAACACAGCTTCGTGCGGGGTCATAGACCACGCGGGCGTGTCATCAGTGCGGGACGGCCGCCTGGATCAACCCGTTGATGATCTGCTTGATGCCCTGCGCCGGGTGCGAGTACCACCCGATCGGCAGGCCGGACTGCGCGCCGCACTTCGGCCAGGGCTCCACGCCCTCTTCCGCGAAAACCCGGTTGGCCACGGCGATTTGCTGCTCCCTGGAGGCGGTCGCCGGGTTGCCGACGCCGCCGTAACGCGCCCAGGTGGCCGGCTTGAATTGCAGTCCACCGTAATTGCCGTTTCCGGTGTTGGCGTGCCAGTTGCCGCCGGATTCGCATTGAGCGATCGCGTCCCAGTTGGGAGCGGCGTCCGCGCTCACCACACCCGTGGACGAAGCCATCGATGCTGCAACGAACCCGCCGACCGCTATGGACTTGACGAGAAGCTTGCAGAGATTCTTCATGTCAAGGTTTTCGGCGCGTGTGGCCAAAGCGTTACCTATTCGAAAATGGCGCGAGATATGCCTTCTATCTGCGGAAATCGCGTTATCGCCAGGCCAAATTCGACGGTTAGGAAATGGTGAGGAAAAATTAAATTATTGCTGGCAATACGATTGCGTCGCTGACCAGAGGGCGCGTCGGTAGAGGCCGTCGAGCCGACGACTCGCGACGACGGCGCCCCTGGCGGCGTCGAGCTGGCCCGCGCACGCCGGCGAGTGCAGCACGTCCCAGTTGGCCGATATCTGCGCCAGCATCGTCTGGTTGAGGCCGTCGATCGTCGACCGCGAGGCCGCGAGGTCCGGGGAGTCGGCCGGGGCGTCACCCGGATTGAGTTTCCAATCCGCGAACCGGCCGTATTCGATGGCCTCGGTCGCGCCGATCTGGTCACCGAAGACCCGGGTGATGTAGTCGCGGTCGATGCGTGCGGCGACGGCGTCGTCGCCGAGCTTTGCCAATTCCTGCCGGACGCGAACGGGGTCCTCAATTGCCCCGTGGGTTTTCCATTTATAGGCGGCCACCGGGTCGGCAACCTGTAGCCGTTGCGCGGCGGCGTCGACCAACGGGGTCAGGGGATTCGCGTCGTCGGCGCGGGCCGGCGCCGCCCACACCGCCAGGCCGCCGACCACGCCGACACACAGGGGAACGAGACGGACGCGGTGCGGGCGCGCGCTGCGGGACATAGCGACGATTCTGGCGTGAATCGCCGCCCCTTAACGCACTACTGCGCCTGACGTGTCGTCAAGCGCAGTAGTGGCGTCAGGTGAATAGGGTTATCCGCCGCCGCCCGAGGAAGCGCCCAGCGCGCTCTGCAGGTCGGGCTTCATGGCGTTGAGCTGGGCTCCCCAGTACTCCCAGCTGTGTGTTCCGTTGGCGTTGAAGTTGAACACGGCGTTGTGGCCGCCGGCCGCGTTGTACGCGTCCTGGAACTTCAGGTTGCTGCTGCGCACGAAGTTCTCCAGGAACTCGGCAGGCATGTTCGCCCCGCCCAGCTCCGACGGTGTCCCGTTACCGCAGTACACCCAGAGCCGGGTGTTGTTACCGACCAGCGCCGGGATTTGCAGGCTGGGGTCGTTGCGCTGCCAGGCCGGGTCGCTCGACGGGCCCCACATGGCGTCCGCCTTGTAACCGCCGGCATCTCCCATCGCCAAGCCGATCAGCGAGGGGCCCATGCCCTGGGACGGGTCCAGCAGCGCGGAGAGCGATCCGGCGTAGACGAACTGGTTGGGGTGGTTCACGGCCAGGATCATCGCCGAGGAGCCGGACATCGAGATGCCGACCGCGGCGCTGCCGGTGGACTTGACGCCCTTGTTCGAGGCCAGGTACTGCGGCAGTTCGCTGGTCAGGAAGGTCTCCCACTTATAGGTCGAGCAGCCGGCCTTCCCGCACGCGGGCTGGTACCAGTCGGCGTAGAAGCTGGACTGACCGCCGACCGGCATGATGACCGACAGACCCGACTGGTAGTACCACTCGAACGCCGGGGTGTTGATGTCCCAGCCGTTGTAGTCGTCTTGAGCCCGCAGCCCGTCCAGCAGATAGACCGCGGGGGAGCCGTTGCCACCGCTTTGGAACTGGACCTTGATGTCGCGACCCATTCCCGCGGACGGCACTTGCAGGTACTCGACGGGCAGGCCCGGACGCGAAAACGCATTCGCGGTCGCCGCGCCGCCGGCAATACCGATCAGGCCCGGCAGCGTTGCAGCCGCGGCTGCACCGACCACAAGTCGGCGCCCCCAGGCCCGGACCTTCTCGCTCAGATCTGTCATACCTGCCCCTTGTCGGATGTGATCGAATGTGATCGCGGTCTCACAGGAATTTACCGTGTAAGTCCGTCAAATGTCGATTGGGACGCGGACGCGTCTCGGTTTCGTATCGCTTTTACCTCGCAATTTCGCCACCCGGGGACCCGGGCGGCGACCATCGGCGAGTACCCGCTCGGCGTCCGCTTAACCGAGCCGCCGCAAAAGTCGCCGGCCGGCGGCGGCCTCCGGTGTGCGCGGCGCCGAAAGCCCTTGAGACCGCGCGATAGACACAGCGCGCGCCCGATCGACCCAGATGCGATTTCGGCGGACGGTCAGCGGCGGTGCGTGTCGCGCCGTCGACCGTCTGAATCCGCCATCGGGCGCACAGCGACACCGGAATTGTGTGCATATCCGATGAGAACGGCGCGGCGTCCCCTTCCGATCAACCCAATTGGGATTATCGGCGTGTCGCGAGGCGGTGTGGACCGGCGCCGCCCGGTTTGCGCCGACCGCGTAGGCTCTGTCGAAGCAAGCCGATGAAGACCACGCTATCCCGTGTCTGTTCCGGCCCTCACGAACCTCCGCACCAGCGGTTTGATGGTGCGCGTCGGTGCGTCTGGGAGCCGAGGCGCGGGACCGATTGGGGCATAGATTTGGACACGGTACTTGGCCTGTCAGTGACGCCGACCGCCGTCGGCTGGGTCCTCGCTGAGGGACACGGCGCAGACGGCACCATCCTGGATCACCAGGAGTTGGCGCTGCGCGCCGGCCGGGGTGTCCGCGCCGTGAACACCGCGGAGCAAGTCGTCGACGAGGTCTTGCGGGTCGACACGGCGGCGGCCGCGAGCGATCAACGACTGCGCGTCATCGGGGTGACCTGGAACGACGACGCAGCCGCTCAGGCGGCGCTGGTGCTGGAGGCGTTGACCGACTCGGGTTTCGACAACGTCGTGCCGGTCCGGTTCCTCGAGGCCATCGAGACCCTGGCGCAGGCCATCGCACCCGTCATCGGTTACGAACAGACCGCGGTCTGCATTCTCGACCATGACGCCACGACCGTCGTCATGGTCGACACTCAGGACGGCGAGACCCAGACGGCGACCAAGCAGGTGCGCGGCGGCCTCGACGGCCTGACCCGGTGGCTGACCGGCATGTTCGACCGCGACGGATGGCAACCCGGCGGGGTTGTCGTCGTCGGCGCACACCGCGACATCGACGGTTTCTCATGGCAACTCGAAAAGGCCTTGCCGGTACCGGTTTTCGTGCAATCGATGGCCCAGGTGACGATCGCACGGGGCGCGGCGCTGTCCGCGGCCCGCAGCACCGAGTTCACCGACGACCAGCTGGTGGCGCACCACAGCGAACCCATTTCCTCAGCGCCGGCACGACAGCGGCACCTGTCGTACGCCGGGGCCCTCACGGCGTTGGCCGCCGGTGCGGTCACGTTCGTCGGCTCGGTGTCGCTGGCGGTGGGGATCCACGTGGGCCCGGCCAGCGCGCCCGCGTCCAAGCACACCACCCATCCGTCCACGCCCCAGGCCGCCGAGGCGGCCCAGGCCGTCGCGCCGCTTCCGGCGCCCCCACCGGTCAAACGACCCGCCCAGCCGCCCGCCGCCGGCGAGCCCGCTGCCGAGCCGGCCGCGCCGGAAGAGCAACCGGGCGTCGGTGGCGATCGGCAGCCGGATCCGGGTAACGGGCAGCCCTACTTGACCCGCGTGCTCGAGCACATCCCCGGGGACGCGGGCGACGCGGCCGATTCGGCGCCGCGCGCGGCGGGCGGGCAGCCCTGATCTCGCCCGGAAGTTTTGTTCACCCGTCCTTGGCGTGAACCGCGGTAAACGTCAATGACACGTCGTCGGCGACCTGGACCGAGCCCATCAGCAGCGAGTAGGGCTTGACGCCGTAATCGGTTTGCCGGACGGCGGTTTCACCCGATATGCGCCACGCGTTTCCGAGATCTTCGGTGCGCACGTCGACGACGTGGTCTCGCGAGGTGCCATGGATCTCGAGCGTGCCGGTGAGCCGGTACCCGTCGCCGGCCCGCTCGATGACATCCGTACTGTAACGAATCTCGGGAAATCGCTTGGCGTCCAACGACTTCAATGCATTGGAGCGCACCTGCGCCTTCTCGGTCGCGGACAGCCCTTTGATGCCGCCCTCGGCGTTCACCACGGCGAAGGAACCGAGGTCGACCGCAAGTTCGGCGCTGACGGGTCGCGAACCCGCCCAATTCACGGTGGCACGCCAGCGCGACATCACGATGGTGAGGCGGTGGCCCATCCGCGCCGCTCGCCCGGCAACACCGGTGTGGAGCAACAGTTCACCGTCGGGCGGGCCGATCGTCCACGTCGCGCCCTTCTCAGAAGTCACGGACCGACGCTGTCACATGGTCAAGACGGTGCGGTAATGCGCTCGCCCCTGCTCCAGCGCCGCATAGCCGTCGGCCGCCTGCGCCAGCGGTAACTCCTCGATCCACGCCCGAACGCCGGACAGGACCGCGAAATGCATGGTGTCCTCGACGTCTTTGGCCGTACCGGAGGGATGCCCGACGATGCTGACGCCGGGGGTGATCAGCTGTACGGGGCTGATCGGCAGCGGCTCGGGCGTGACGCCGATGGTGACCAGTTCACCTCGCGGGACGATGCCGCCGACGGTGGCGGCCATCGCCTTCGAATTGCCCGCGGTGGCCAGGACGACGGTCGCGCCGCCCAAGTCCTTCAGCGCTTCGGCGGGATCGTTGGCGGTGGAATCGATGTAGTGATGGGCGCCCAGTTTCCGGGCGTCATCGGCCTTGCCGCTGCCGCGGTTGATCGCGATGGTCTCGAAGCCCATCGCCCGGGCGAACTGCACGCCGAGGTGGCCCAGGCCACCGACGCCCAGTATCGCCACGCGATCGCCGGGCAAGGCTTTCGTGTGACGCAACGCGTTGTAGGTGGTGACGCCGGCACACCCCATGGGGGCGGCTTCGGCGTCGGAGAGCTCGGCCGGTATCCGGGCCAGGGCGCTCACCGGGACGGTCACCGATTCCGCGTATCCGCCGGGATACTGCCAGCTCGGCACCTTCCCGTTCGCGCAGTGAATGAAGAGGCCCTTGCGGCATTGATCGCAGCTGTAGCAGCACCCGCCGAACCAACCGACCGCGACGCGATCGCCGATCGCGAAATCCTGCACGCCGTCACCGACTTCGGCGACCTTGCCCGCGATCTCATGTCCGGGCGTCAGGGGCCACGAGATGCCCGGGAACCCCCCGTTGACGAAGTGCGCGTCGGTGCCACAGATCCCGCACGCGCCGACCGTCAGTCGTACCTCGTCGCGGCCGGGTGGTTGGGTTTCGACTTCGGCCAGCTCTAGGGGGCCGCCTGCGGACTGGATCCGGACAGCTTGATGTTTGGGCATCGGCTTAGCTTAGTGCGCGGCAGGGGCTTTCGCTTTGCCATCGGTGTGGTAGTCCACCTGCCAGTGCTTGATCCCGTTGAGCCAGCCCGACCGCAGGCGTTCGGGCTTGCCGATGGATTCGAGGTCGGGGATGCCGTCGGCGATCGCGTTGAACATCAGGTCGATCGTCATGCGTGCCAGGTTCGCCCCGATGCAGTAGTGGGCGCCGGTTCCGCCGAACCCGACGTGCGGGTTGGGATCGCGCAGGATGTTGAACGTGAACGGATCGTCGAAGACGTCCTCGTCGAAATTGGCTGAGCGGTAGACCATTACGACCCGCTGACCCTTTTTGATCCGCACACCGGACAGTTCGTAGTCCTCGAGCGCGGTGCGCTGAAACGAGGTGACCGGGGTGGCCCACCGGACGATCTCGTCGGCGGCGGTGCCGGGACGCTCCTTCTTGAACAGCTCCCATTGGTCGGGAAAGTCGGTGAAGGCCATCATGCCCTGGGTGATGGAGTTGCGGGTGGTCTCGTTTCCGGCCACCGCCAACAGGATCACGAAAAAGCCGAATTCATCGTCGGAAAGCTTGTGCCCGTCGATGTCGGCCTGGACCAGCTTGGTGACGAGGTCTTCCCCCGGATTCTTCGTCCGCTCGGCCGCCATCTGCATGCCGTACATGATGAGTTCGACCGAGGCGGTGATGGCGTCGTTGTTGGCGAATTCGGGGTCCTGGTCGCCGACCATCTCGTTGGACCAGTGGAACAGTTTCTTGCGTTCTTCCTGCGGCACGCCCATCAACCCGGCGATGGCCTGCAGCGGCAGTTCGCACGACACCTGCTCGACGAAGTCGCCGCGGCCCTCGGCGGCCGCTTGCTCGACGATGTGGCGGGCCCGCTCGGCGAGGTCTTCGCGCAGGCGCTCGATGGCCCGTGGCGTGAACGCCCGCGAAATGATCTTGCGCAGCCGGGTGTGCTGCGGCGCATCCATGTTGAGCAGGACGAACTTGCCGCGCTCGATCTGCTCGCCGACCGTGCCGTCCTTGTAGCGCGGCAGCGCGGTCTTCTGCAGGCTGGAGAACACGTCACTGCGCAGCGAGACCTCTTTGACGTCCTTGTGCTTGGACACCACCCAAAAGCCGCCGTCGTCGAACCCGCCGGCACCGATCGGTTGTTCGTTCCACCAGATCGGCGCCGTGCGGCGCAGCTCGGCCAGTTCTTCCACCGGCAATCGCTCGGCGTGGATGTCCGGATCGGTGAAGTCGAAGCCTGGAGGCAGATTGGGGACCGGCTTGGTGCTGGGCTCGACGGTTGACATGGCGCACTCCTCGATACGAAGTCGTCTAGGCGTCCTTGTGCAAGGAAACCATTGCCGGACCACGGTTGGGAAGCATTGACGCAAGATCGTCGGGGGCAAATTGGAACGTGTTCCGCGGGTGCGCTTTGTCCGCCACGGTCGTGCGCCGGCGGGGATCGCGGCCGCGCGCCGAAACCGTCTTGTGGCCCGCGGCCCGACCGATATGCTTTGGTGCAGGTCACCGGCGACGACAGGCGGGGTGGAACATGATTCGGGAATTGCTGAGCGCCGCTTCGATAGCGGGCATCACGATCGGCATGGCGCCGTGCGCGGCCGCCGACCCGCATTACGACGGCGACGTCCCGGGCATGAATTATCAAGCTTCGCTGGGCGCCCCGTGCGACAACTACGAGCGCTTCATCTTCGGACGAGGGCCCAGCGGCCAGGCCGAGGCCTGTCACTTCCCGCCGCCGAACCAGTTCCCGGCGGCCACTACCGGGTACTGGGTCGCTTCCTATCCGCTCTACGGGGTCCAGCAGACCGGCGCGAAATGCCCGGGCTCGCAGGCGGCGGCGCAGACTCCGGACGGGCTTCCCATGCTGTGCCTGGGGGAGCAGGGATGGCAGCCCGGATGGTTTACCGGCGCAGGGTTTTTCCCGCCCTCCGACTGATCGGCACGACGATGAAGCGTGGTGAGCAAGGCGCGTCGCCCGTGCCCCGCTGGCTGCGTTTCGTCCTGGCCTCGGATCGCGCCGGGTCGGCGTGGTACATCGGCACCGGATTCTTCTTCGCGCCCGTGCTGGCCGTGTTTTCGCCGTGGCCCGCGGTCACCGCCGTGCTGTGGGGCGTCATCGCGGTGGCAGGGCTGTGGTTGGGGCTGCTGGGCATCGCGATGGCCATCGGTCTGGCCCGAATACTGCGCTCGGGGGCCGAAATTCCCGAAGACTACTGGCGCACCCTCGTGCACTACTGAAGCCCACCGCCGCCGAGAAATGGGGCCTCGTCCCGTCTAGAGTTCAGGGCAACGAACCTGCGACAAAGGAGACTCGAGTGGCCTTCAATCCCAAAGATGCGGTCGACGCGGCGAGGGACATCGCGACCAACGCCGTCGAGAAAGCCTCCGACATCGTCGAGCACGCCAGCGACATCATCCGGGGTGACCTCGCCGGCGGTGCCAGCGGAATCGTTCAGAATTCCATCGACATCGGCACGTACGCCCTGGACCGGACGAAGGAAGTGTTCACCGGCCGGCAGGACGTTGACGACATCTAGCCCCGCCGGCCGGGCAAGCCCCGCCGTCAGACGGAGGCGGCCTCGTTGAGCTCGTCGAGCCTGTTGGTCGCTTCCAGGTACTCCTGCACCCAGCGCTCGATGACCGTCGACGTCTTCTCCACCTTGGTGAACTGCCCGACGACCTGACCGACCGGGTTGAACGCGACATCCACGGATTCGTTCGGGTACCTGTTCGTGGCACGAACCGCCATGCCGGACACCATGTATTGCAACGGCATTCCGAGGGGCTTCGGGTTCTCCGGGGCCTCCCACGCCTCGGTCCAGTCGTTGCGCAGCATGCGGGCCGGCTTGCCGGTGAACGACCGGCTGCGGACGGTGTCGCGGCTGCCCGCCTTGACGTAGGCCTCCTGCTGGACCGGGGTGTTCGAGGATTCCTCGACCATCAGCCACTGCGATCCGGTCCACGCGCCCTGTGCGCCCAGCGCCAGCGCGGCCGCGATCTGCTCGCCGCTGCCGATGCCGCCGGCGGCCAGCACCGGAACCGGGGCGACCTCCTTGACGACCTGCGGCCACAGCACGATCGAGCCCACCTCGCCGCAGTGCCCGCCGGCCTCGCCGCCCTGCGCGATGATGATGTCGACGCCCGCGTCCGCGTGCTTGCGGGCCTGCGAGGGGGAGCCGCACAGCGCGGCCACCTTGAGTCCGGCCTCGTGGATGTGCTTGATCATGTCGGCCGGCGGGGTGCCCAGCGCGTTGGCGATCATCTTCACCTTCGGGTGCTTGAGCGCCACCTCGACCTGGGGTGTGGCCGTCGCCTCGGTCCAGCCGAGCAGCTGCAGGGTGTCGCCGTCGCTGTCCTCGACCGGCACGCCGTGGTCGGCGAGGATCTTCTTCCCGAAGTCAAGGTGCTCCTGGGGCACCATCTTGCGCAGCGTCTCGGCCAGCTCCTCCGCGGACAGGTGTGAGTCCATGCCCTCGTACTTGTTGGGGATGACGATGTCGACGCCGTAGGGGTGGTCGCCGATGTTCTCGTCGATCCAGTTGAGCTCGATCTCGAGCTGCTCAGGCGTGAAGCCGACGGCCCCGAGCACGCCGAACCCCCCGGCCTTGCTGACCGCCACGACGACGTCGCGGCAGTGGGTAAAGGCGAAGATCGGGAACTCGATGCCGAGTTCGTCGCAAATAGGGGTGTGCATTACAACTCCTGGGATGCTCGCCGAATTGGAACGTGTTCTAGTTTAGTACGGACGTCACTGACGTGGCCAGCGGGTCCTGAACTGCGCCCCATCACTACGGGCCGTCGCCGCCGAGCGGGCCGCGACGCCGTTCGGCCTGCCACCGCCTTTGATCCCTTGATCCCGCACCGAGCGACCGGGTAGCGTAGTGCTGCCAATTACGAAACTACGCGTAGCGTAATTGGCTTCCAAACCACCGAGAGGATCGGCTTGATGCGCAGCCGCTACGCCGGCGATCCCTTCACCACGTCTACGCCCGAGATCGCCGCCGCCCTAGAGGATGTCAGCATCCCGACGCTGCTGCTCTCCCTCGTCCACATCACCGGCGACCCCCGATTCATCCGCGACTACAAGCAGATGGGCATCTTCCTCAACGAGGTCCAGGGGTTCATGTCGGAGGAGGACAAGGCGCGGGCCCGCGCCGAGGCGCTGACGGTGATCACCGAGTATCGGGATCGCGGCTGCCCCGAACCGGCGCCGCTGAGCCCGGAGCTCATCAGGGAAATGATGGATTGGGCGGCGTGTGAGCACGTTCCCGACGACTATCTGTCCCTGGTTTCCGAAGAACTGGACCTCGCCGGGGTCGACCCCCGGCGGCCGGCCGCGTTGCCGGCAGAGCGCGCGGCGCAGCTTCCGGTTCTGGTCGTCGGGTGCGGCGAATCCGGCATCCTTGCCGGCGTGCGCCTCAAGCAGGCCAACATTCCGTTCACCATCGTCGAGAAGAACGCCGGCCCGGGCGGAACATGGTGGGAGAACCGCTATCCCGGCGCCCGTGTCGACGTCGCGAACCATTTCTATTGCTACAGCTTCGAACCCAACAACGACTGGACCCATTTCTTCGCCGAGCAAAACGAGCTGCAGGACTATTTCACCAAGGTCATCGACGAACACGACCTGGCCGACCGGATACGTTGGCAGACCGAGGTTCTCGCGGCCGAATGGGACGACGACGACGGCACCTGGACCGTGTCGCTGCGATCGGCCGACGGCCGCAGGTCGACCCTGCGCGCACGCGCGCTCATCACGGCGGTGGGCCAGCTGAACAGGCCCAACATTCCCGAATTCGCCGGAGCACAGACTTTCCGGGGCCCGTCGTTTCACTCGGCGGCCTGGGATCACTCGGTGGACCTCAAAGGCAAGCGGGTCGCGCTCGTCGGCGCAGGCGCCAGCGGGTTCCAGATCGCGCCCGCCATCGCCGAGGAGGTCGAGCGCCTGACGGTGTTCCAGCGGACCGCGCAGTGGATGTTCCCGAACCCGATGTATCACGACGAGGTCGGCGACGGTGTGCGCTGGGCGATGCGCCACCTGCCGTTCTACGGTCGGTGGTATCGCTTCCTGGTGCTATGGCCCGGCTCGGACAAGGGCCTCGACGCCGCCGAGGGCGACCCGAACTACGCCGATCAGGACCACGCCGTCAGCGACATCAACGCCGGCGCGCACATGATGTTCTCCCAGTGGATCACCAGCCAGGTCGGCGAAGACTCGCCGTTGTTGGCCAAGGTGTTGCCGGACTATCCCGCCTGCGGCAAGCGCACGCTGCAGGACAACGGCAGCTGGCTGAGAACGCTGCAGCGCGACAACGTCGAGTTGGTGCGCACACCGATCGACCGGATCACGCCGCAGGGCATCGTCACCGAAGACGGAGTGGCGCACGACGTCGACGTCATCGTCTACGCAACGGGGTTCCGGCACACCGACGTGCTGTGGCCGCTGAAGATCACCGGCCGCAACGGCGTCGACCTGCACAAGATGTGGGGGAGCAGGCCGTATGCCTACCTCGGGATCACCGTCCCGCAGTTCCCGAACTTCTTCATCGTCTACGGGCCCGGAACCCACCTGGCCCACGGGGGCAGCCTGATCTTCCAGTCCGAACTGCAGATGCGCTACATCGACCAATGCCTGGCGCGCCTGGCCGAGGCCGATGTGCATTCGGTCGAGCCGAAACTTGACGCCGCTACGGACTGGCACCGGCGGACGCAGACCCAGATCAAGAAGATGGTGTGGTCACACCCGGCGGTCAAGCACTCGTATTTCAAGAACGCCGACGGCGAGATTCACACCGTCAGCCCGTGGCGCCTCAACGAGTACTGGTCGGCGGTGCGTGAACCAGACTGGTCACAATTTGTAGTGCGCCAGAAAGATCAAGCGCGACAAGGGAAGTGAGCACACCGATATGCGCACGGTAGTCGTCGATGGGCCCCGCAGCATCCGGGTCGACACCCGCCCCGACCCAACGCTGCCGGGCCCGGACGGAGCGATCGTCGAGGTGACCGCCGCCGGAATCTGCGGCTCGGATCTGCACTTCTACGAGGCCGACTTCCCGATGCCCGATCCCATCGCCCTCGGCCACGAAGCCATCGGCACGGTGGTGGACGCCGGGCCGCAGGTGCGCAACGTCAAGGTCGGCGATCAGGTCATGGTGTCGTCGGTCGCCGGCTGCGGCGCGTGCGCGGGGTGCGCCACCCGCGATCCGGTCATGTGCCACTCCGGCTTTCAGATCTTCGGCGGCGGAGTGCTCGGTGGCGCGCAGGCCGATCTGCTCGCGGTGCCCGCCGCCGATTTCCAGCTCCTGAAGATGCCCGAGGGCATCAGCACCGAGCAGGCGCTGCTACTCACCGACAATCTCGCCACCGGCTGGGCCGCGGCGCAGCGCGCCGACATTCCGTTCGGCGGGACCGTGGCGGTGATCGGCCTCGGAGCGGTCGGCCTGTGCTCGCTGCGCAGCGCGCTTTTTCAGGGCGCGGCAACTGTTTTCGCCGTCGATCAGGTCGACGGCCGGTTACAGCGCGCCGCGCGGTGGGGGGCGACACCCGTCAAGGCGCCGGCGCTCGAGGAGATCCTTGCCGCCACCGGCGGCCGCGGCGTCGATGCGGTGATCGACGCCGTCGCCACCGACGCATCCCTGACCGAGGCGCTCAACGCCGTCCGGGCGGGCGGAACCGTCTCGGTCGTCGGTGTGCACGACATGAATCCGTTTCCGCTCAACGCGCTGGGCTGCCTGATCCGCAGCATCACGTTGCGGATGACCACCGCGCCGGTGCAGCGAACCTGGCCGGAATTGATCCCGCTGCTGCAGTCCGGCCGCCTCGATGTCGACGGCATCTTCACCACGACAATGCCTTTGGACGACGCGGCCAAGGGCTATGCGACCGCGGAATCGCGCTCCGGCGACGATGTGAAGATCCTGCTGCAGCCCTAGGCCTTCACCGGGTGACGGTGATGTATTGGGACCGCATGAAACTGTCGATCTTGACGTCGACCTCCGGCGGGGTCATGCCGTAACCGGCTTGCAAATCGAGCGTGTTGCGGACGGGTTCGACGGCCCACCCGTGCGCGGTCAGCCACTCTGCGGGATCGGACTGCGGTTCGTACGTCAGAGCCGAAAAGTCAACGTTGCCCGACACGTTGACCCCCGGGTGATCCGCCTCCAAGGCGTGGAGCTGGTCATGGTCCAGCCGCGACCCCAGCGCGCCGATCGCGATCCGGCTGCCCGGCGCGCTGAGCCCGCTGATCCGGGTGAACAGCGCGTGTTGCGCCTCGTCGGTCAGGTAGGGCAGCAACCCCTCCACCGACCAGGCGCTCGGGCTCTCGACATCGAACCCGGCCGCCTCCAAGGGCCGCGACCAGTCGGTGCGCAGATCGGCGGCGACCTCGATCCGGTTCGCCTTCGGCGCGGCACCCTGCTCGTCGAGCACACGCGTCTTGAACTCGAGGACCTTCGGCAAGTCGACCTCGAAGACCCTTGTGCCGTCGGGCCATTCAAGGCGGAACGCCCGCGAATCCAGGCCGGCGGCGACGATCACCGCCTGGCGTATGCCCGCCTGGCCGGCGCCGACGAAGAAGTCGTCGAAGAACCGGGTCTGCACGCCATACAGCCGCGGAAAGGCCGTCTCGTCCTCGGTGCTGCCCGGGTTCGCAAGCACCCCCGCCAGATACGGGTCCCGCGAGGCGGCGATGAAGACCTTCGCGTATTCGTCGCGCACCAGCGGCTGCGGGCCCACGGCGTGCAGGGCACGCCATCCCGCCACGAGCAGCGCGGTGTAGCCGACGCTGCTGACGATGTCCCAGTTGTCGTCGTCGGAGCGGAGCGATCCGAATTCAGGTGTCGTGCCCACGGGGCCAACGTACCCTTCAGAGTTCGAGCAGCACCGTGACCGGGCCGTCGTTGACCAACTCGACCTGCATGTTCGCGCCGAACACCCCGGTCTGTACCTCGGCGCCCAGCCGCTGCAGCGTCGCGGCGAACTCCGCCACCAGCGGCTCGGCCACCGGCCCGGGGGCGGCCGCATTCCACGACGGGCGGCGGCCCTTGGCGGTGTCGGCGTACAGGGTGAACTGACTGATGACCAGGATGGGGGCTCTTGCGTCGGCCGCGGACCGCTCCTCGGCGAGAATCCTTAGGTTCCAGAGCTTTTCGGCGAGCCGGCGGGCCTTGTCGCGATCGTCGGTGTGGGTGACGCCGACGAATGCCAACAGCCCCTGGCCATCCGGCCGGATCGCTCCCACCACCGCGCCGTCGACCGTCACCGTCGCCGACGAGACCCGTTGCACCAACACCCGCATGGGCCTCGATGGTGCCAGACCGGCCGGGGCGGGGGTGGGTACGCTCGACAGGGTGTCCGTGCTCGTCGCGTTTTCCGTCACCCCGATGGGGGTGGGCGAGGGTGTCGGCGAGATCGTCGCCGAGGCGGTTCGGGTGGTTCGCGAGTCCGGCCTGCCCAACAAGACCGACTCGATGTTCACGGTGATCGAGGGCGACACGTGGGAGCAGGTCATGGCGGTGGTGCAGCGCGCCGTCGAGGCCGTGGCGGCCCGGGCGCCGCGGGTGAGCACGGTGATCAAGGCCGATTGGCGCACCGGGGCCAGCGACGCGATGACGCAGAAGGTTGCCTCCGTCGAGCGCTACCTTTCCGAGAGCTAGGCCCGCAGCGCGGCCCGAAACGCTTGCTCCGCCGCGTCGCCGTGCACGGCGAACACCACCTTGCGCAGCGAGTCCGGCTGGTGCCGCCGGACGGTGTCGACCATCAGCCGGGCGGCCTGGTCGAGCGGGAACCCGCCGACACCGGTGCCGAAGGCCACCAGCCCCAGCGTGCGGCAGCCGAGCTCGTCGGCCTTGCGCAATGTCGAAGCCGTGGCGGCGCCGATGATCTCGGCCGAGGTCGGCCCACCGAGTTCCATGGTCGCCGCGTGGATGACGTAGCGCGCGGGCATGTCGCCGGCGGTGGTCTCGATCGCTTCGCCGAGCCCGATCGGCGCCTTCTCGGTCGATTCGCGCTGCACGTCGGGCCCGCCCGCGCGCGAGATGGCCGCGGCGACGCCGCCACCGTGCCGCAGCTGCGTGTTGGCGGCGTTGGCGATCGCGTCCACGTCGAGCTTGGTCACGTCGGCCGCAAGCACCTCTAACTCGATCATCGGCTCATTGTCCCGCAGGCCCATGCGTAGGCTCATGGCGGTGAGCGCACGTGCAGGCATCGTTGTCACCGGAACCGAGGTCCTCACCGGACGCGTCCAAGACGCCAACGGCCCCTGGATCGCCGATCGCCTCCTGGAGCTGGGCGTCGAGCTCGCGCACATCACGATCTGCGGCGACCGGCCCGCCGACATCGAAGCCCAGCTGCGGTTTCTCGCCGATCAAGGCGTGGACCTGATCGTCACCAGCGGCGGCCTGGGGCCCACGGCCGACGACATGACCGTCGAGGTGGTGGCGCGCTTCTGCGGGCGCGAGCTGGTGTTGGATGCCGAGGTCGAAGAGAAGATCGCGAACATCCTCAAGAAGCTGATGGGGCGCAATCCCGCGTTCCAATCCGCCTTGGACCCCGGCACTTTCGAGTCGCTGCGCGCCGCCAACCGCAAGCAGGCCATGGTCCCGGCCGGGGCGCAGGTGCTCGATCCGGTCGGCACCGCACCGGGTGTCGTGGTGCCGGGCAAGCCCGCGGTGATCGTGCTCCCGGGACCCCCGCGCGAGCTGCAGCCGATGTGGCACACGGCCATCCAGACACCGGCGGCGCAGGACGCGATCGCCGGCCGGACCATTTATCGGCAGGAGATGCTGCGGATGTTCGGGCTGCCCGAGTCGGGGCTGGCCGAGACGCTGCGCGACGCCGAAAAGACCGTGCCCGGCTTCGACCGCCTCGAGATCACCACCTGCCTGCGGCGCGGGGAGATCGAAATGGTCACCCGCTACGAGCCGGACTCCGCCGACGCGTACACGCAACTGACGAAGCTGCTGCGCGAGAGGCACGGGCATCAGCTGTACTCCGAAGACGGCTCGCGTGTCGACGATCTGGTCGCGCAGCTTCTCACCGGGCACCGGATCGCGACGGCGGAGTCGTGCACCGCGGGACTGCTGGCGGCGCGGCTGACCGATCGGCCCGGATCGTCGGACTACGTGGCCGGCGGGGTGGTGTCCTACTCGAACGAGGCGAAAGCGGAGGTGCTCGGCGTCGACCCGGCGCTGATCGAAGCGCATGGCGCGGTATCGGAGCCGGTGGCCGAGGCCATGGCCGCGGGCGCGCTGCAACGCTTCGGCGCCGACACCGCGGTCGCGATCACCGGGATCGCCGGACCGGGCGGGGGCACGGAAGACAAGCCGGTCGGGACGGTCTGCTTCAGCGTGAAGGTGGCGGGCGGTCGCACGGACACTCGCACCCTGCGCCTTCCGGGCAACCGGTCCGATATCCGGGAACGCTCGACGACGGTGGCCATGCACCTGCTGCGGCGCCTGCTGGCCGACGCCGACTAGCTTTACGTCGCTTCCGTTGCGAGAAAAGAACTTTCCGTCGTGCCGAAGCGGATTCCCGTCGCGTCCTTTCCGATCAGCGTCAGGACCACCACCGCGGCCAGCACCGGCACGATCGTGGCCGCCAAGGCGAACGGGTAGCCATGGGATTCGGCGAGACGTTCCTGAATCGGTAAGTTGAACGCCGCCAACAGGTTTCCGAGTTGGTAGGTCACACCGGGGTAGAGGCCGCGGATGGCGTCCGGCGACATCTCCGTGAGGTGGGCGGGAATCACGCCCCACGCGCCCTGCACGAAGAGCTGCATCAAGAACGAGCCCAGGCACAGCATGGCCGCGCCGCGTGAGTATGCGAACAGCGGCACGATCGGCAGCGCCAGAACCGCACAGAAGACGACCGTGTAGCGCCTGCTCAGTCGTTGCGACAGCGTTCCGAAGACGAGCCCTCCGATGATGGCGCCGACGTTGTAGGCCACCACGATCCACCTGACCGTCGTGCTCGACAACCCGGCGCCTTGGTTGGCGTGCGCGCCGAGGAAGGTGGGGTAGACGTCCTGCGTGCCGTGGCTCATCCAGTTGAAGGCCGTCATCAGCAACGCCAGGTAGATGAAGCGCCGGATGATCGCGCCGCTGCGCAGCACGTCGCGGATTCTGGTGCTGGTGAGCCTCATCCGGTCTTGGGCGGCCTCCCACACCTCGGATTCCTCCACCCGGTAGCGAATGATCAAGCTGATCAGTGCGGGAACGATGCTCAGGCCGAACAACCAGCGCCACGAGAGCTCGAGCCAATCCATCACCACCAGGGCGGCCACGCTGGCCAGCAGGTAGCCGAACGCGTAACCCTCCTGCAGCAGCCCGGAGAAAAATCCGCGTCGCTGGACCGGAACCTTCTCCATGGCCAGCGCGGCACCGAGCCCCCATTCCCCGCCCATGCCGATGCCGTACAGCAGGCGCAGGATCACGAGCACCGTGAAGTTGGGTGCGAACGCGCACAGGAACCCGACCACGGAGTAGAACATGACGTCGACCATCAGGGGGAGCCGCCGGCCGACGCGGTCGGCCCACAGCCCGAACAGCAACGCGCCGACGGGACGCATGATCAGGGTGGCGGTGGTGACGAACGCGACCTCGGCCTTGCTGTGGTGGAACGTCTTTGCGATGTCGGCGTAGACGAGCACCACGATGAAGTAGTCGAAGGCGTCCATCGTCCAGCCCAAGAGGGCGGCGATGAAGGAGTTTCGCTGGTCGGCGGTCAGCTTCTGTCGAGGGCTCTGTGTGGTCACGTCAGCATCGTGGCGTACCGAGCGCGTCGGCGCGACCTGTTTCGCCGCCCGTCGTGCGGGAGTAAGTTCCGGATGCATGCGGATCATCGATGCCGACGGCCATGTCGCCGAAAATTCGTCACTGGCAGTCGAAGCGATCAAGCGGTGGCCGGACCACGTCAGACCCGGCAGGCATGGGCGGCTCGGGTTGACCCTCGAAGGACGCAACTACCCCGAGGACCGCGGTCCGGGCGCGGGCTGCCCGCCCGAACACGGGATCAGTAGCGCGGCCGATATCAACTGCCGGTCGGCCGAAGGCGTGCTGGGTGACGCCGACCGCGATCACATCGACACGATGGTGCTCTATCCCAGCCTTGGCCTGTGCGCGCCGAGTCTCGAGGATCCCGAATTCGCGGCCGGATTCGCTCGCCTCTACAACGAGTGGATCGCCGATTACTGCGCCGCTTCGAACGGGCGGCTCCGCGGCGTCGCGGTGACTCCGATAGAACATGGCCGGCTGGCGATCGATGTCATGACCGAAGCCAAAGACCTTGGGCTGGTGGCGACTTTGGTGCCGCCGGCGCTCAAGACACGCAACCTCGACCACCCCGACCTCGACCCGTTCTATGCCGCCGCCGTCGAACTCGGGATGCCGCTGGGGGTGCATGGGGCGCCCGGCATTCATCTGCCCAAGATCGGGGTAGACCGTTTCACGAATTACATTCAGGTGCACTGCATCAGCTTTCCGTTTGACCAGATGACGGCGATGACCGCGATGGTTTCCGGCGGCGTCTTCGAGCGTCATCCGGAGTTGCGGGTGGCCTTCCTCGAGGCGGGCGCGGGCTGGGTTCCGTTTTTTATCGATCGGCTGCACGAGCATTACGAGAAGCGTGGCGACTGGGTGGAGCACGGCTGGCGTCGCGATCCGCACGAGTATCTGGCCTCCGGAAACATCTGGGTGACGTGTGAACCGGAGGAGCCGATTCTGCCCGGGGTGATCGACGTGCTGGGCGCCGATTTCATCATGTTCGCCAGCGACTATCCGCACTGGGACGGCGAGTGGCCGGAAAGCACCAAGCACCTGCGCACTCGCGCCGATATCAGCGAGGAGGCCCGCGAGAAGATCGGTGGGCGCAACGCGCAGCGCTTCTACAACCTGAACTAGCGGCGATCGCGAGCGCCGCGCAGCCGGGCGAGGCGGGTCGGCGCCATCGGAGCTAGCGGCGATCGCGAGCGCGGCGCAGCCGGGCGAGGCGGGTCGGCGCCATCGGAGCTAGCGGCGATCGCGAGCGCGGCGCAGCCGGGCGAGGCGGGTCGGCGCCATCGGAGCTAGCGGCGATGGTGAAAGTGTTATGCGGCGCCGGGATTGTCGGTTTCGTCGTCGTCGTGTTCGTGGTGGAGGAGTTTTTCGGGGTGGTGGTAGGTGTTGGTGCGGGGTTGGCCGCGCTCGAGGTGGGGTGGGGGTTTCCATTCGGTGTCGCCGCGGGTGTTTTTGCGGGTGGTCCAGCCGCCGGGGTTGAGCATGCGGTGATGCGGGCCGCAGGCGAAGGTGAGCTGGTTGATGTCGGTGCTGTGACACTTGCTGTAGTCGGTGGTGTGGTGGACTTCGCAGTAGTAGCCCGACACGGTGCAGCCCGGGGCGGTGCAGCCGCGGTCCTTGGCGTACAACACGATTCGTTGTCCCGGGAAGCCAGCCGCTTGGCGCCTCTCTGTGTCAAGAGGTGTGCCATTGTTCGGTTGTATGGTGGCTGCTAGCAGGTCCGGGAAGTGGCTTGTCCGAAGAGTCAGTGTGCGGGGTTTCAGCTGGCCGCGCTGGATATTAGAGCCGCCCCCGATTGTCCTCCCGGGCCTGCCTTACGTCTTGTCGCGTCGCGGAGCAGTTGGCGGTAGACGATGTCAGACAGGCGTCGTTTCAGGCACCGTATTGCTTCCTTGTGACTCTTACCGCCGGTTCGTTTCCGCAAGTAGTAGGCCTTGCTTGGGGTGTCCTGCCGGATTTGTGTTAAGGCCATGATGTGTAGACAGCAGTTGAGTTGGCGGTCTCCGGCGCGAGAGAGCCGGTGGCGGATGACATCTCCGGAGGACACGTCGATCGGGGCGGTGCCGTTGTAGCTGGCGAACGCCGCGGCGGAGCAGAACCGATCGATGGTGCCGACTCGGGCGAGGATCTTGGCCGCGGTCAATTCTCCGATGCCGCACAACTCGGTGAGGGTTGTGCCAGAGGCGCTGACGGCGGTCTTGATGTCGGCGGCCGCCTTGGTGATTCGGCGGTCCAGGTGGCGTACCTCAGTGATGAGGTCGGCGGCGAGGCTGCGCAGGGTTTTGCCGGCGGCATCGCGAGGACGGACCTTGCGAAGGAGTTCGACGGCCCGCTCGGCTGTGAGATCACGTTTTGCACCACCAGGAATGAGATTGGCAAGCACGACGTGCAGGCGGTTGACGGTCTGGGTGCGGGTTTTGACCAGGTCGTCGCGGTGGTCGACGATCGCACGTAGGGCGATCACGGTGCCGTCTACCACAACAGAAGTCAGCGAACGTGCGCTCAGTGCGGCGATCCCCACGCTTACTGCGTCCGCGTCGTCGTTCTTGCGACCGTGGCCGGTCGACAGCGTCCGCACGCGCGCAGCTAGTTTCGCAGGTATATCGACGACGTCGATTCCGTCGGTACGTAGCCACGCTGTCAGTGGCGCGCCCAGACCGGATGCGCCTTCGATCGCCCATGTCGAGTCGGGCCACTGGCGGGCGAAACGACGCAATGCGCGGTAGCCGTCACGGCTGACCGGTACGCGAATGGCGGCTACGGGCCGCGACGAGGCGTCCACTGCTGCGGCAGTCCAGGACGCTTTGTGTGGATCGATTGCGATCACCATCTGGGTCTTCAATATCGCTGGCACGAAACTTCTCTCCTCGCCTCGGTTTAGAGATGAAAGCGCGGAGGGCACACCAACTTTCGGCTACGCAGGCCTCTCTTCAGCCACTCTGCGCATATACGGCGGTGACCGGCCGACAAGCCAAGCGAAAGTCAACCACGGGTGACAGGTGTGATACGAGTCAACCGGCCACCACCTCGGAGATCATGGCTGCAGACCACGATCGCCTGCAAGGATTTAACAAGTTGGTGTGATACAGCGCCAGGGCCTTGCCCTTATCGAAGATCGCCAAGTAGTGATGGGCGTGGCGGGCCAGGCGGATCACCTCACTCATCGGCAGGATGGTGCCCCCGCCGGTCAGGGCTCGCCCGGCGGCGGCCTCCAACTCGGCCAGGGTGGTGGTGACGATGATGGAGGCCGGTAACCCGTTGTGCTGACCCAACTCCCCGGAGGCCAACAGCGCGCGCAGCCCGGCCAGCAGGGCGTCGTGGCCGCGCTGAGCCTTCGAGCGGGAGTCGCGCTCGATGGCGGCTTGGCTGGGCGCCCCTTCAACACACGGGGTCTCGTCGAGCGGGTTGCACATGCCCGGGGCGCCGAGTTTGGCTTCCACGGCCTCGAAGGTGGCGCGTAGTTCGGGGGTGATCAGGCCCCGCAACTCCGACATGCCGTCGGCCTGTTGTTTGCCTAGGGTCACCCCGCGGCTACGGGCGCGGTCCTCGTCGGTGAAGAGGCCGTCGGGATTGAGGCAATCTTCCAGGACGTGGGCCAGGCCGTCGAGTTCGTCGGGCCGGTGATAGGCGGCGTGACCGGCCAGGTCGGCCTCGACGCGTTCGCGGGTGGCCGGGTCGATCCAGCCGGGCAGGCGGCGAAAGAATCGGCGGATCACCGCCACATGGGCGGCGCCGAGTTCACCGCGGGCCTGGGCGGCGGCGGTGGCCGCCAACACCGGGGGCAAGGGTTCACCGGTCAGGCCGTGGCGCGGGCCCAGATCGGCGGCGTCTTTGACCCGCCGGGCGGCCTCGGTGTGGCTGATCCGCAGCCGGTCGGCGATCGCCTGATCCAGCGGGCCGCCGAGTTCTTCGATGCTGGCTTGGCGGGCCAGGTGATTGATCAACGCATGCTCAGCCACCGGCAGCCGGCGGCGCGCCCTTTCGCAGCGCTCCAACAACGCCAGGCACTCCCGAGGAGCCAGCGCATCAAAACTCAGCCCCGCCACGCCCTCGATCGCGGCATCGAGCGCGTCGAAGGCCGCGCTGATCGCGTCCCGATCGACGACGCCGCCCGAACCCATACCGCCAAACTATCGAGGCCCACCGACACAAAACCCCGCAATGTGACCACAGAAACCACAGTGACACAAGGGAATTCAATATCCGTTTCCGATATCCGAAACCGCGCCCGCGTGTAGGCGCGAGAACCGACGGTCGCAGCCGGTCACCCGGTCAGAATTCACCCGCGCCGATTTGCTTACCTTCCCGGCCGACCGGATGGCAGGATCTAGGCGCATGGGCCCATTTTTGGTGCGCGCCGCGCTGACCGGCTTTGCGTTGTGGATCGTCACCCTTTTCGTGCACGGCCTGAGTTTCGTGGGTGGTAGCACGAGGCTGGAACGGGTCGGCATCATCTTCGTCGTCGCCGTGATCTTCGGTCTGGTCAACGCATTCATCAAGCCGATCGTCCAGATCCTGTCGATCCCGCTCTACATCGTGACGCTCGGTCTGTTCCATGTCGTCATCAATGCGCTGATGCTCTGGATCACGGCGTGGATCACCGAGCACACCACGCACTGGGGGCTGCAGATCGACCACTTTTGGTGGACCGCCATCTGGGCGGCGATCGTCTTGTCGATCGTCAGTTGGTTGCTGTCCTTGATAATTCGCCGCACCGGCGCCTGAGATCAGCGGCCGCCGGCCAGGGCCACCACGTCGCGCGCGCAGCCCCAGGACAGGGTGACGCCGTTACTGCTGTGACCGTAGTTGTGGATGCAACGCGCCCGCCCTAGCGGTTCGGCCTCCACGCGCACCGAGGGACGGTCGGGGCGCAGTCCGGTGATGACCTCGATCACCTCGGCGTCACCGAGTCGCGGCTCGATTCGTCGGCAGCGCTGCAGGATGCGTTCGGTCACGTCGGGTTCCGCGGTCGTGTCCCAGCGACCGGGGATGCTGATTCCGCCGCACACCACCCGTTGTGGATGCGGGAAGAAACAGGTCCACTCGGGGCCGTCGTTCAATTCCAGAAACAGTTGCTGCAGACCGGGATTGGTCAGCACCACGTGCTGGCCGAAGAGCGGCCGCACGGTGTGGTCGTCGATGAGCGCGCCCGCGGCGAGACCAGTGCAGTTGACGACGATGTCAGCGGTGTCGGCGGCCTCGGCCAGGGATCGAACGGGGTGTTCTTCGATCTCGCAGCCGGCCGCCGCGAGCCGCCGGGTCAGATAGTCGAGGTAGTGCGGCATGTCGATCATCGGCACGGTGGCGCGAAATCCGGTGCCGAAACCCGGCGGAACGTCGGCCGGGTCGGCGGGCCGCAGGTCGGGGATCAGCGCGGCCGCCGATGACATCGCCTCGGTCGCGATCAACTCGCCGACGGCCAGCGCCGGCGCCAGCAACACACCCGAGTCGGGATCGCGGGCGAGATCACGGAACACCTCTAGAGAGTGCTCGGTCCAGCGCAGCGTATCGCCGGCGCGTTCCGCGGGCCGCGGGGGCGCCCACACGGCGCCCGCCACCGCCGAAGTCGTTCGCTTGGGCATCGTGTCCGCCCAGACCCGCACCGGCCAGCCCGCCTCGGCCAGGCAGATGGCCGACGTCAACCCGCTGACGCCAGCCCCTACCACGACGATCTGGTGCGTACTGGCCACGGCGCCGGCGGGCCGATCAGGAATGCGCGGCTTGTGGGGCTACCGGAGTTGCGGGCGCGGCCGCCGGGGCTTGCGGGGCCGCCGGCGCTTGTGAGGCCGGCGCCGGTGCAGGTGCGGGCGCTTGCGGAGCGGGCGACGGTTGCGGGGGCCGCTGTGCGTTTCCGCCCAACAGACCGTTGAGGATGCCGAGCGTGCCCTGCACGCCCGCGGGCGGCGTTTGTGACGGCGGAACGGCGTCCGGGGTCAGCTGCCAGGGTTGGCAGCCCGAGGTCTTGAAGGCTTTGTCACCCGGGTCGATCTGCACGACCTGCGCCTTCTTGGTCATGGCGTTGTCAATGAGCGCGCCGTCGGGGTTGCCGGTCCGTTTCCAGTAGCACGTGCCGTTGCCGACGGGGCCACCGGAGCTGTAGATGCCCGGGACGATGTCGGTCCCCACGGCGTAAATGCCGTCCTTGTCGATGCTGGTCTTCGGCCCCGGCGGGGCGGGTGCCGGCGAAGCCCCGGGCGACGCCGCCGGTGCGGGTGCTGCCGAAGGCGCCGGTGCCGGTGCCGGCGACGCGGCCGGTGCGGGTGCCGCCGAAGGCGCTGGTGCCGGTGCTGGCGACGCGGCCGGGCCCGGGGCGGGCCCCCGTGTCTCGTCCGGATCGGCGCTGGCAACGACCGTCGAAGTGGCCAACCCCGCGACCATCAAACCCGCGGCGGCCAGTCGCGCCGCAGTAGCTACTCCACCCATAGAAATCGAGGGTACCGGGGCCAAGTACCTAATTCATGCCGTTGTGAAATGAACCCGGCAGCAAAGAACGGCTAGACGAGACGCCGGACCCGGCCCGCGCGGGCGAGCGCATGCTCGTACGTCTCGAGGTTGTCACGGGAGATCTTCGCGTAGACCGGGCGTTCGAGGAGGAAGCGCAGCACGGGGTTGTAGGCGCGATACGTCTCGTGGAACGTCAGCACGGTGGTGCCGTCGGGCTGCTCCTCGAGCTGGTGATACCCCTCGGCGCGCGACCACAGCGGCGCGCCGACGGCCACGTAACGCGACAGCTTGTCGATCTCGGCTTCGGTCACGGTTTCCCAGGAACGCGCCCGGCCGCCGGTGAGCAGGTATTTGGGCACTTCGAAGACACACGTGCGGACCAGGCCCTCACCGGCCTCGTTGCCCTCGTTGAGGATTTCCATGCTGCCGGTCGGCCACTCGAGCACCCGGGGGCGCGGGGCGTTCGGCGGGGCCGGCGGATGCAGCGCCCGCCAGACCTTCCGCGGCGGAGCGTCGATGTGGAATCGCACGGTGTAGGACTGCATCAGCCTTCTCCCCAGCCATCCCAGAACGTGATGGTCGCCGCCGGCGGGCGTGCGGCCGGCCGGAAGTCGGTGCCGATCGTGTACGCGACGGGGAACAGCGCGGCCTGCGTGACGGTGGGTGGGATGCCCAGCAGCTCGGCCACCTCGCGCTCCTTGAACAGGTGCATCGTCGTCCACACCGATCCCAGCCCGCGCGAGCGGAGCGCCAGCAGAAAGCTCCAGCCGGCCGGGATGATCGACGCCCACGCCGCGGCAGCGATGCCCGGTTCCGCGGTGTCGATGCGCTGGTTAAGGCAGGGGATGACGTGCACCGGGACTTGCCCGAGCGTTTCGGTCAAGCTCATCGCGCTCCGGTACACCCGCTGCGTCTGCGGATCCGTCGCGTTGTCGGCCGCGTACGCCAGGTACTGCGCGCCGATGCTGCGGTAGATCTCGGCGATGGCCGCGCGTTTGTCGGGGTCCGTGATCACCAGCCAGCGCCAGTCCTGCGTGTTGCTCGCCGTGGGCGCCTGCATCGCCAGCTGGATGCACTCCAGGATCACGTCGCGGCCGACCGGCCGGGTGAGGTCGAGCCGTTTGCGCACCGACCGGGTGGTGCTCAGCAGTTCGTCGACGGTGGCGATGTCCATGGGATCCTTAGATGTGTCGGCGGGGGTGGTTAAAGGTGCGGCCCATCATCGCGACGTGAAATTGAGGTGTCGAGCTGAGCAAACCAGACCCCGAGCTCGGCTGTCTAGGCCCTCGCCCGCCGATTGAGGATGTGTGCGGCCTCGGCGACCATGTCGGCGACGATGTCAGCGGCGGGACGGACGTCGCGAACGCGTCCCACGCCTTCGCCGGTCAGGATCGCCGCGGTATCGAAATCCTCTGCGGCAACGGCTTTTTCGTAGTCGGCGACCGCTTGGGGTAGCTGGGCCGTCAGCTCGGGTTCGCGACCGTGCCAGGTGGCGAGGAACGCGTTGCCCAGCGCCCGCGCGTCGTATCCGGCGGGCCAATCGAGGCGGCGCACAACGTCATAGACCCGGGTGCGCACGGTGTCGTCGCCACAGGCCGCGACGGCCCGCCGCTGCGCACGCGGTGACACCAATGCCTCCGGCGACGCCCACAACCTGCTACCCACGACCGCGCCGTCGGCGCCCAGCGCCAGCGCGGCCGCCAATCCGCGGCCGTCGACGACGCCGCCGGCGGCCGCCACCAGCGTGTCGGGTGAGCGTTCGGCCACGAAATCGACCACCTCGGGCACCAATGTGAACGTCGTCCGCCCGCTCATTCCATGTCCGCCGGCTTCGCTGCCCTGCGCGACGATGACCTCCGCCCCGGCGTCCACGGCCCGGCGCGCCTGGTCGAGGTTTTGCACCTGAGCGATGAGCGGGACGCCGGCCGCGTGGATGCGATCGGCGAACGGCCGTAAGTCGCCGAAGGACAACATGATCGCCGCGGGTTGGTGGGCGAGCGCGATGTCGAGCGCCCGCGGGTTGCCCGCCAGGCTCCAGGTGATGAACCCGCAACCGATCCGGGCGCTGTCGGCGTTGTCGAATTCGCGCTGCAGCCATTCGGGATCGCCGTAGCCCCCGCCGAGCAGGCCCAGGCCGCCCGCCCCGGTCACCGCCGCCGCGAGCCGACCCCCGGAGACCAGGGCCATCGGCGCGAGCAGGACGGGCTGCTCGATACCGAAGAATTCCGTCAGGCGGGTCCGCAACGGCACGGTGTCGCTCACTTCAGCTCACCGGTGAGGAACTGTGCGCGGCCGTGGCCGAAAGACCAGTCCTCATCGTTGTTTTCGGTGACCGAGACGATCAAGTCCGCCGGGTCGAGTCCGCACCGGTCGGCGAGGCGGGACGCCAGCAGTTCGTAGAGCTTCTGCTTGAGTTCGCGCGGACGTCGCCTGCTGACCACGTGCAGGATGACCTGCCGCGCCGAGCGGTCGATGCCGAGACCGGTGTCCAGCGCGATGACCTCGTGGGCCGGATGAGTGCGGACCACCTGATAGCGATCACGCTCGGGAACACCGAACGCTTCGACCACCGTCTCGTGGATCGCGTCCAGCAGCGCCCGAACCTCCGACGGAGAGCGGCCCCCGATCAGGTCGATGTACAACAGCGGCATGTGTCCTCCATCGCCGGAGTGGATCGTGGATCTCGACGTCTACTCCAACAGACGGTAGGCCCGCGGAAATCCCTCGTGAGATGCGTGCTGCGACACATCGCTCATGAACTCGCGTCTTCGAAGCGGTCGCTACGCCGTGCCGCGCCGCTTTGTCGAGGCGGGGAATAGCGCGCGGGAACTGCAGGGTCGCTCAGGCGAGCCGCGCCAGACCGGAGCGCACCAGATCCAGGCTTGCGGCCACGTCTGCGCCGAGGTCGCCCGCACAACCCTTGCGGCCCCAATTCTCCACTGCCGCAACCAAGGCCGCGGCCAGCGCAGAACCCGCGACCTCGGCCGCCAGGTCGATGTCCGCCGTATCCGGATTGCGCTTCCTGACGAAGTCGGCGAGCACGCCGGCGAACGAGGACTGCACCACTCGCAGGTGGCCCGCGATCCGCTCGGCGCTGATCAGCTCCGCGCGCGCCGTCGCCGCCTGCCGAACCACCTCGAGGTCGTGCGGGAACGCCGAAACACTCGCCAGCACCGCATCGAACAACGACTCCGACGACGGGCGTTGCGCGAGCGCCTCGGCCAGCCATTCCAGCTGCGTCTCGTAATCCTGGAAAAGGACGGCTTCCTTGGTGGGGAAGTGCCGGAAGAAGGTGCGCTCGGTGACGCCGGCCTCGCGCGCCAACTCGGTGACGGTGACATTCGCAAAGCCCTTGCGCGCGAAGCTCTTCAACGCCGCGCGACGTAGGGCCTCATGCGTCGATCGTCGTCGTTGTTCGTGACGGTTGCCCGGGGCGGTCATCTCAGGGGAGATGGTATCCCAGCCGAAGTGGTCACTACTGACATCTTCCAATTATGTCAGTACTGACATATTCTGCACGGGTACCCGACGGAGGCGAGAACCATGAGCACAAATCATTACGACGCGATCGTGGTGGGGGCGGGACACAACGGGCTGACCGCGGCGGCGATCCTGCAACGCGCGGGACTGCGCACCGTGTGCCTGGAGGCCAACACTTATGCGGGCGGCATGGCCGCGACGGTCGAATTGATCGACGGCTTCCGATACGAGATCGCCGGGTCGGTGCAGTTCCCGATGGCAAGCCAGCTCACCAAAGACCTCGGCCTCGACACGCTGCCGGCGGTGGAGCCCGAGGTGATGTCGACAAACATCGGCGACCACGGCGAAGAGCCGATGATCTTCTATCGCGACCCGATGCGACTGATGACGCATCTGGGCGAGAAACACGGAGTCGAGGCCGTCACGGGCATGGCCGAACTGATCGGGTGGAGCCAGGCACCGGCGAAGGCGCTCGGCCGCTTCGACGTCCGCCAACGGCCGAAGACCCTGGACGAAATGTATGCCTGCGCGACCAACGACGCCGAACGCCGTGCCATTCACGACATGCTCTTCGGCTCGGCGATGGACGTGATCGACCGCTATCTGCCCGACCGGGAAAAGCACGCGGTCATGCGCGGGATGCTGGCGTTCCTGGCCGTCAACTCGACCTACCGCGGTCCGTATACACCGGGCAGCGCAACATGTTTGGCGTTCGCGCTGGCGGTGCCCGACGGCAGCACCGCGATGATGACCAAGCTCAAGGGCGGCATCGGCGCCCTCACCGAGCACCTACGCGAGCTCTTCGTCTCCCACGGCGGCGAGATCCGCTTCCGCACCAAGGCCGAGCAGATCCTCGTCGACCGGCAGAAGGTGACCGGCGTGCGGCTGCGCGACGGGTCGACGATTTCGGCGCCGATCGTGGTGTCCAACCTGTCACCCGATGTCACCCTCACCGACCTCATCGCACCAGAACACGTTCCCGCGGAGCTCGTCTCGCGGGTATCCGGCCGCGACCACCGCGCCTCGTTCGTGCAGATCCACTTCGCCCTGGACGGGCTGCCCGAATTCGCCCCACCGTACGAGTTTCTCAACGACGACGGCATGCAACAGTCCATCGGCATCTTCGGGTCGCCCGAATCCCAACAGCTGCACTGGGAGAACTGCCGGCGGGGCATCGTCCCGGACGATCCGTCGATGGGCATGCAGATCCCGTCGGTCCACGACCCCGCCATGGCGCCGCCGGGCAAGCACGCGGCGAGCGCGTTCGCCTACGCGTTTCCGGTCGAATCCGACCGCGGTCAGCACGGGCGCCTCAAAAATGAGATGGCGCAACGGGTTATCGACAAGATCACCAGGTTGGCACCGAACTTCAAGGACATCGTGATACGCCACATCACGTTCGCGCCTTACCACATGAACACTATGTTCGGTGCGCCCGACGGCGACTTCTGCCACGGGCTTTTGCACCCAGACCTGATGGGGCCCAACCGACCCGGACCGCGCGGCTTCCTCGATCTACCCATTCCGATCGACGGTCTCTACCTCGCCGGCGCCGGCTGCCATGGCGGACCGGGCATCACCTTCACCCCGGGGTACAACGCCGGCTACCAGGTGCTCGACGACGCGTCCTGAGGCGAGCCGATCAGCCGCCGAACGCCCCGACGAGCTGCGCCTGCGCGGTCGCGGCGCCGGCGATCGTCTGCGCGGCCTGCACGCCCGCCAGGCCGCCGGGCAGCTGGTAGTCATTGGGAAGCTGATAGAGGGTGAACCGGTAACGATGCGTGCCTGTTCCGTTCGGGGGACAGGGACCCTGATACGCCGACTGGCCGGCCGTGTTCGGCAGAGTGGTTGCGCCGGCTGGGGTTTGGCCCTCGGCCGTGCTGCCGGGCCCGGGGGCGATTCCGATCACCACCCAGTGGACGTACAACCCGGCCGGGGCGTCGGGATCGTCGACGACGAGGGCCGCACCCAGCGGCGCCGACCACACCAACGGCGGTGCGACGTCGGCGCCCTTGCAGGTGTACTGCACCGGAATCGGCGCACCGTCGGCGAAGGCCGGGCTGCTGATCGTCAATGAGCCTCCGGCGGGCGCCTTGGGCGCCGTCTTGCCCAGCGTCGTGACCTTCGGCGCCGGAGACGACGTCGGGTGGCTATCCCCAGTTCCGCCGCAGCCGGTCAGCGGCCCCAGCAGCACCGCTGCTCCGATGAGCGCTGCGGTTCGGCGAAACACGTGCGACGAGTCCATGAAAACAGTCTGACCCGCGCGGGCGCGCCGCGAAAGCACCCGTTTCGGGGCGAGGGCCGCGGCTACTTGGCGCGCTTCTCGACTTCCAGTACCCGCTTGCGCAATCCCTCGGTGGCCGTGTCCATGAGGGTTTTGGCACCCCTCTTGACCAGGAATCCGGGAACGGGCGCCACCAGGTCGACGGTGAGGTCGAAGCGGACCCGGGTGGAGTCCCCCTCGGGAGTCAACGTGTACCGGCCCTCCTGAGCGCGTTGCTGTTTGGAGCTGATCAGGGTCCAGCCGACGCCATCGTCGTGAACGGTGTAGGCGAGCTCCTGTTCGTCGCTGACGCCGACGAGTTTGACCACCTGTCTGGATCGGGTCGGATGGTTTTGGTCGTCCCGCTCGAGCACCTCGACCTTTTTGTGCGCCGACGACCATTCGGTCAACGACTCGAGGTCGAACAGCACATCCAGGATTTCGTCGGGCGTCGCTTCGATGACGACTTCGCGGGAATCGGTGATAGCCATCTCGGGGAGATAGCCGGTGCGACGTCGCTCGAAACCCTAGGGGCTCACGTGAGCGACAACCCGCGTGAGCCGGGGGAGGACCACGTCCCGCCAGCCGGGTCCCATGCGTTCGAAGGCCTGCGCCATACGGCCGTCGTCGAGGTCAAAGCCGCTGTGCTCCAAGAACACTCGGGTGCCGGCGCCTTCGGCTTCCAGCCGCCAGGTCAGCGTCCAGGCCGTGGTGAACGTGTAGACGAAGCGGTGCGGCGCGTCGACCTCGAGCACCGTGCACGGCTGCTGGCCATAGCCCGGCATGTCGAGCGTGAACGTGTGTCCCACCACCGCGGCCACCTGCCCCTCGGCCCACCAGAGTTTCATCAGGGCGGGTTCGGTGAGCAACCGCCACACCTTCTCCGGTGGCGCCGCGACGAATTGATCCACCCGGATCGTCGCGAACCGTGACGTTGCGGTCATTCCAGCTCCTCTGCCACCTCGGCGAGCCGGGCAAGCCGGGCACGCCAGAACTTCTCGAACGGATGAAGCCACTCACCCAGCTCCGCCAGGGGCTCCGCGGTCAGGTGATAGATCCGATGGCGCCCCCGCGGCTCGTCGGCCACCAGCCTCGCGTCACGCAACACCTTGAGATGCTCGGCGACCGCGGGCCGGCTGAGTTCGAACCGCTCGCTGAGCTCCCCGGCCGACAATGGTTGCCGGAACAGGATCTCCAGCAGTTCACGCCGCACCGGGTTGGCCAAGGCGAGAAAGACGCGATCGACGCCAGTCACGGTCGACAACATATGTCGGACAATCCCGACATGTCAACTATTTCCGACACATCGTCCCGGCGCACCGCCGGCGCAGCCCACGCGTGGCCGCTACGTTGCTGGTGTGCATTTCGGCTGGGAAACGCTGTCCAGCGGCGTGCACCGCTGCCGGCTCTCGTTCTGCGATGTCACGATCGGCCTGGTGCGCGGCCGCACCGGAACGCTGCTCGTCGACTCGGGTACCACGCTGGCCGAGGCCGCCGCCATCGACGCCGACGTCCGACGGCTTGCCGGGCGGCCGGTGAGCCATATCGTGTTGACGCACAAGCACTTCGACCACGTCCTGGGCTCATCGTTCTTCGGCCGCGCGAAGATCTACTGCGCGCCCGAGGTCGTCGGGCACCTCCGATCGGCGACCGACCAGATCCGCGCCGAGGCGCTGCGGTACGGCGCCGACGCCACTGAAGTGGACGCGGCGATCGCCGCGTTACGCCCTCCGCGCCGCGGGGTCTACGACGCCAGCGTCGATCTGGGGGATCGGACGGTGACGATCACGCACCTCGGGCGCGGCCACACCGCCTCGGACCTGGTGGTGATCGCGCCCGCGACCAACGCCGGCGACAGGATGGTGGTGTTCGCCGGTGACCTGGTCGAGGAGTCCGCCGACCCGGCGATCGACGCCGATTCCGACGTGGCGGCCTGGCCGGCCACCCTCGGGCGACTGCTCGCCGTCGGCGGACCCGACGCCATCTACGTCCCGGGCCACGGCAAGGTCGTCGACGCCGCATTCGTGGCCCGTCAGCGGGACTGGCTTGCCCGGCGCGGAGGCGTCCCGTGATCGGTGGACCATCGAATGCGCTGTGCCCCAGTGGTTTTGCAACCGTTTCAGCCGAGTCTTTCGACTCCTGATTGAACCGCCCTTCGCGGGGATAGACTCACGTTCAGTGGAGTCGTGCCGGAGAGGGGCGTAAGACATGGCGATCATCGACAAGGACACACAAGTCCGGCCATCGTTCGACGACGAGGTCGCTGCCACGCAGCAATACTTCGACGATCCGCGCTTTTCCCGGATCACCCGCCTGTACACGGCCCGCCAGGTAGCCGAGCAGCGCGGCACCATCCCGACCGACTACACCGTGGCACGAAACGCGGCGGCGGCCTTCTACGAGCGGTTGCGCGAGCTGTTCGCCCAGAAGAAGAGCATCACGACGTTCGGCCCGTACTCGCCCGGCCAGGCGGTCGCGATGAAGCGGATGGGCATCGAGGGGATCTATCTGGGCGGCTGGGCGACCTCGGCCAAGGGGTCCACCACCGAAGATCCCGGACCCGACCTCGCCAGCTACCCGCTGAGCCAGGTGCCCGACGACGCCGCGGTGCTGGTGCGCGCCCTGCTGACCGCCGACCGCAACCAGCAATACCAGCGCCTGCAGATGAGCGAAAAGCAGCGCGCCGCGGCGCCGGTCTACGACTACCGGCCGTTCATCATCGCCGACGCTGATACCGGCCACGGCGGTGACCCGCACGTGCGCAACCTGATCCGCCGGTTCGTCGAGGTCGGCGTGCCCGGCTACCACATCGAGGACCAGCGCCCCGGCACCAAGAAGTGCGGCCATCAGGGCGGCAAGGTGTTGGTGCCGTCCGACGAACAGATCAAACGGCTCAACACCGCGCGCTTCCAGCTCGACATCATGAAGGTGCCGGGCATCATCGTCGCGCGCACCGACGCCGAGGCCGCCAACCTGCTGGACAGCCGGGCCGACGAGCGTGACCAGCCGTTCCTGCTCGGAGCCACCAACCTCAAGATCCCGTCGTACAAGTCGTGCTTCCTGGCGTTGGTGCGTCGCTTCTACGAGCTGGGCGTCAAAGACCTCAACGGCCACCTGCTGTACGCGCTGCCCGAAGGGGAGTACGCCGAGGCCACAGCTTGGCTTGAGCGCCAAGGGATCCAGGGCCTGGTCTCCGACGCCGTCAACGCCTGGCGCGAGGACGGTCAGCAGTCGATCGACGACCTGTTCGACCAAGTCGAGTCGCGGTTCGTGGCGGCCTGGGAGGACGACGCCGGCCTGATGACCTACGGCGAGGCCGTCGCCGATGTGCTCGCGTTCGCCGCCAGCGAGGGCGAACCGGCCGATATGAGCGCCGAGGAGTGGCGAGAGTTCGCCGCGACCGCCTCGCTCTACTCGGCCAGGGCCAAGGCGAAGGAGTTGGGCGTCGACCCCGGTTGGGACTGCGAACTTTCGAAGACGCCCGAGGGCTACTACCAGATCCGCGGCGGCATCCCGTACGCCATCGCCAAATCGCTGGCGGCCGCGCCGTTCGCCGACCTCTTGTGGATGGAGACCAAGACCGCCGACCTGGATGACGCCCGGCAGTTCGCCGACGCCATCCACGCCAAGTTCCCCGACCAGATGCTGGCCTACAACCTGTCCCCGTCGTTCAACTGGGACACCACCGGCATGACCGACGAGCAGATGAAGCAGTTCCCCGAGGAACTGGGCAAGATGGGTTTCGTCTTCAACTTCATCACCTACGGCGGACACCAGATCGACGGCGTCGCCGCCGAGGAGTTCGCCACCTCGCTGCAACAGGACGGCATGCTGGCGCTGGCCCGCCTGCAGCGCAAGATGCGCCTGGTCGAATCTCCTTACCGCACACCGCAAACCCTCGTCGGGGGACCGCGCAGCGACGCCGCGCTCACGGCCTCCTCGGGCCGCACCGCCACCACCAAGTCGATGGGCGAAGGCTCGACCCAGCACCAGCACCTGGTGCAGACCGAGGTGCCGAAGAAGCTGCTCGAGGAGTGGCTGGCGATGTGGAGCGAGAACTACGACCTCGGCGAGAAACTGCGGGTGCAACTGCGGCCCCGCCGCGCCGGCTCGGACGTGCTCGAACTCGGCATCTACGGGAACGACGACGAGCAGCTGGCCAACGTGGTCGTCGACCCGATCAAGGACCGGCACGGCCGCAGCATCCTTCAGGTGCGCGACCAGAACACCTTCGCGGAGAAGCTCCGCCAGAAGCGGCTGATGACCTTGATCCACCTCTGGCTGGTGCACCGCTTCAAGGCCGACGGGGTGATCTATGTGACGCCGACCGAGGACAACCTCTATCAGACCTCGAAGATGAAATCCCACGGCATCTTCAGCGAGGTCTACCAGGAGGTCGGCGAGATCATCGTCGCCGAGGTGAATCAGCCCCGCATCGCCGAACTGCTCAAGCCCGACCGCGTGGCGCTGCGCAAGCTGATCACCAAGGAGGGGTAGCCGCGGTTTCGGCTGCGGCCCTGGTCACGGGCTTGCGCGGCCGCCCACGCCCGATCGGAGGAAGGTCTACTTAGTGAGTATAAGGAATTTTCTAATTTACGAGTCAGACATTTCGCCCACGGGAAGGCCCGCACCCGGATACGATTTGTTTCGCCGATGGTCCATAGGCCCGAGATGGGCCATCGGCTTTTAAAAGCCTCGATGGTCATGTTCCCGCGTTCGCCAGATTCCCTTGTGCCGCTGCGGCTCCGCTCCACGGGATCGCGCACGCTCCACTTTCCCGGCCGGCCACGCCCACCCGCGTGACGGGCCATCCTTTTCCCGTCGCAATCTCGGCGCCGGAAGTAGTTTGCGCGCCGATGCCCCTGGGTAAGAAACAGTGGGCGCCGCGGTGTGGCGCAAGTGGAGATTGGGGGATCTGATGGGATCTGGACCGAGGACAACGGTCGCCCTTTTCGGCGGCGCGGCCATGCTCGTACTGGCGGTCGGCTGCGGCGGCGGTCATAAAGAGGGCCCGAGCAGCACCACCACCCCGACGACCACGCCCTCGTCGAGCGTCGCGCCCTCCACTGCGCCTGGTGAAGGCGGCGGCGGCAACGTGCCCGGCGGCCCGACCGGGGGCGGTGGCCCCGGTGGTGGCGGCGGCAGCGTCCCCGGCGGCCCGACCGGCGGCGGCGGCCCCGGTGGCGGCGGCGGCAGCATCCCCGGCGGCCCGACCGGCGGCGGTGGCCCCGGTGGCGGCGGCGGCAGCATCCCCGGCGTCGGCGGTGGCGGCGGTGGCCCGGGCGGTGGCGGCGGGTGCGTCGGCAACGTCTGCGGCGGCTACCCGTGATCAGCCACTGGCGTTGAGCCCGTTCTAGTTCGAAGTCCCAGACTTGTTTCGCTAGCCGGTGGGGCCATGGTTACCTGGCCCCACCGGCTGATAACTCTGGGGTTTTTTCTGGCTTCCCGCAGCGCCCGTTGAGCTATGGTTCGGGGGACTCGACTGCAAAGGGATCCCATGGGCAAGCTC
The DNA here is from genome assembly GCF_035918355.1 of Mycobacterium sp. 3-98. Classification (NCBI taxonomy): domain Bacteria; kingdom Bacillati; phylum Actinomycetota; class Actinomycetes; order Mycobacteriales; family Mycobacteriaceae; genus Mycobacterium; species Mycobacterium sp. 3-98. Next base: position 3,162,508 of record NZ_CP142360.1, read on the forward strand.
AGGTTTGGATACTTCATCGCACCCTTTCATCGCGCGGGCACCAATCCGACGCTGGCCCTGCAGCGTGATCTCGCGTTCATCGAGCATCTCGACGCCCTTGGCTTTGACGAAGTCTGGTTGGGCGAGCACCATTCCGCCGGAAGCGAAATCATCAGCTCCCCGGAGATTTTCATCGCCGCCGCCGCCGAACGTGCAAAGCGAATCCGGTTCGGCACCGGGGTGATTTCGCTCTCGTATCACAATCCGCTGTGGGTCGCGGATCGGCTGATGCTGCTGGACCATCTCACCCACGGCCGCATCATCGGCGGTGTCGGGCCGGGCTCGCTGCCCAGCGACTCGTCGATGATCGGACTCACCCCCACCGACACGCGCGAGTTGCTGGAAACGAACCTCGACATCGTCGTGCGGCTGCTGGCGGGGGAGACGGTCAGCGCCAAAACGGCAACCCATCAGCTGTTCGACGCCAGGTTGCAGCTCGCCCCGTACTCCGATGGCGGGATCCCGCTGTCGGTCGCCGCGGTCGCGTCGCCGACGGGGGCGCGGCTGGCCGGCAAGCACGGCATCGGGCTGCTGTCCATCGGGGCGACGCTGACCGTCGAGGGCTTCAACGCGCTGTCGTACCACTGGGACATCGTCGAGGAGCGCGCGGCGACCTTCGGCGCGCAGGTCGATCGCCGCAACTGGAGCCTGGTCGGCCTGTTCCATCTCGCCGAGACAGAAAAGCAGGCCCGCGAAGAGGTCAAGTTCGGCATCGAGCCGTGGTTCCGGTACTTCCAGAAGGTGGCCGCGTTCCCGCAGATGACGATGCCGGGAGAACAGCTCGACGAGATGATCGACGTCATCAACGACAACGGCGCGGGCGTGATCGGCACGCCCGAGCGGGCGCGCGAGCAGGTGCAAAGGCTGTGGGATCAGTCCGGCGGGTTCGGTTGCATGCTGCAGATGGGTCACGAGTGGGCGAATCCGGCCGCCACCAGGCGATCCGCCGAATTGTTCGCCGCCGAAGTGATGCCGCACTTTCAGGGCCAGGCTCAGCCGACGCTGGACGCGGCGGCGCGCGCCGGGCAGGCGCGGGAGAGCCTCGCGCAGTCGCAGCTCGATGCGGTCGCGCACATGACCAAGAAGTATCAGGACGAGGTCGAGTCCAAGTAACGGCTTACCGACCCAACCGCCACGCGAGTGTGCTTCGCGGACCGCATATTTCGCGCTGACTAACGCCCGGCGTTCGACTCGCGCTCGGCCGCCTTCACCAAGCGGCCGGAGAAGAACCGCACCGCCCCGCCCATCGCGGCGCGCATCACCGGGCCGGTTCCGCGAACGCCCTCGGTGAATGAGCCGGTCCAGCGGATGTTAGTGCCGCCGGCCGCATTCGGCGTGAAGACCACCTCGCCGGCGTAGTCCTTGGCCGGGGTAGGCGGCCCCACCAGCTTGTAGGCGTGGCGGCGGTCCGGTTCGTACGCGACGGTCTCCTCCTGCACGAAGACGGGCCACATGCCCACCTTGCGGATGGCCCCGACCCCGCCCGGTGCGGGATCGCCCTCGCGGGCCCAACTCGAGCGCAACACGATTGGCTTGGCCCACTGCGACCAGTTGGCGCCATCAGCGACGAGCCGAAACAGCGTCTCGGCGGGTGCGCTGCTGGTACGGGTGATTTCGAAGGAGAACTTCCGGCCCGACATGACAACTCCTGGTGATAGCAAACCCTACGGCCTTCGATGGCCCTGGACGCCGCTCGCCGGTAGGCTACCGCCCGCCCGACCAGGACCCGGCCACGGGGCCACCTACACCTCACGGAATGAGCGAATGCGGCCGCCGCTCTTGGCGTTTCCCCATTCGTCGGCGTAGGGCCCGCCTGATCGGCTTGCCTAGACTGGCGGCATGGATCACGGTTCCCGGCGCGACGCCGGTGTCCCCGGGCTGCTCCGAATCGAGGACTGCCTGGACGGCGACGGGGGTATCGCGCTGCCACCCGGCGTCAACCTGATATCCCTGATCGACCGCAACATCGCCAACGTCGGTGACGCCGTCGCCTATCGCTACCTCGATTACAGCGGCCCGGGGGATGGCAAGGCCGACGAGGTGACCTGGACCCAGTTCGGTGTCCGGCTGGAAGCCATCGGCGCGCGCATCCAGCAAGTCGCGAGCCGTGGCGAGCGCGTCGCGGTCCTCGCGCCGCAGGGCATCGACTACGTCGCCGGGTTCTACGCGGCCGTCAAGGCCGGAGCCATCGCGGTCCCGCTGTTCGCCCCGGAATTGCCCGGGCACGCCGAGCGCCTGGATACCGCGTTGCGCGACTCGGAGCCCACGGCCCTGCTCACGACCACCGCCGCGCACGGCGCGGTCGCCAAGTTCCTGGCCGACCACCCCCACCTGGGCCGGGCGGAAGTGATCGCCATCGACCAGATCCCCGATGCGGCCGGCGAGTCGTTCGAGGCGACCGAGCTCGGCATGGACGACGTGTCGCACCTGCAGTACACGTCGGGATCCACCCGGCCGCCGGTCGGCGTGGAGATCACCCACCGTGCCGTCGGCACCAACCTGGTGCAGATGATCCTGTCGATCGACCTCTTGGACCGAAACACCCACGGCGTCAGCTGGTTACCGCTCTACCACGACATGGGTTTGTCGATGATCGGCTTTCCCGCCGTCTACGGCGGCCATTCCACGCTGATGTCTCCGGCCGCGTTCGTGCGCCGGCCATTGCGGTGGATCCAGGCGCTGTCCGACGGCTCGCGGCAGGGCAACGTCGTCACCGCCGCGCCGAACTTCGCCTACGAGTGGGCGGCACAGCGCGGCCTGCCCACCGGCGGCGAGGACATCGATCTGCGCAACGTGGTGATGATCATCGGCTCCGAACCGGTCAGCATCGACGCGATCAGGACCTTCAACAAGGCGTTCGCGCCATACGGGTTGCCCCGCACCGCGTTCAAACCGTCCTACGGCATCGCCGAGGGGACGCTGCTCGTCGCGACCATCGCCCCAACGGCGGAAGCGACGGCGGTGTACTTCGACCGCGAACAACTGGGCGCCGGGCACGCGGTCCGCGTTCCCGCCGACGCTCCCAACGCCGTCGCTCAGGTGTCCTGTGGCCAGGTGGCACGCAGCGAATGGGCCGTGATCGTCGACCCCGGCAAAGCAGCCGAATTGCCCGACGGTCAGGTGGGCGAAATCTGGTTGCAGGGCAACAACATTGGTCGCGGATACTGGGGCCTGCCCGAGGCGACTCGGCTGGCGTTCGGCGCCGAACTGCGATCGCGACGGACCGACGGCAGCCATGCCGACGGCGCCGATCTCCAACGGTCGTGGTTGCGCACCGGCGATCTGGGCGTGTACCTCGACGGCGAGCTGTACGTGACGGGGCGGATGGCGGACCTCATCACGATCGAGGGCCGCAACCACTATCCGCACGACATCGAGGCCACCGTCGCCGAAGCGTCCCCGATGATTCGGCGCGGATACGTGACGGCGTTTTCCGTACCGGCCGAAAACAACCCGGGTGCCGACCGGCTCGTCGTCGTCGCCGAACGTGCCGCCGGCACCAGCCGTCAGGACCCACAGCCGGCGATCGAGGCGATCCACGAGGCGGTCTCGCGGCGACACGGCCTGACGGTCTCGGACGTGCGCCTGCTGCCGGCCGGCGCCATCCCGCGGACCACCAGCGGCAAACTGGCCCGTCGGGCATGCCGCGCCGAATACCTCGGTGGCGGCCTAAGCGCCCACTGACCGGGGCGCCCAAACCGGCCCCGCGTGCGCACCCGGCTGGCTAATCTCCACTCGGAGGCGCCAGATGGTTCTCAAGATGACGGTGTCGCCGGACTTGATCGGCGGCGACGTGGATGCCGGCTACGGCAAGGTGGCCGACGCTTTCCGCGCGACTCTTCGCGGCGGCGCGGAAGTCGGCGCGGCCGTCGCCGTCTACCGCGACGGCGCCAAGGTGGTCGACCTGTGGGGCGGGTACCGGAATGGACTGACCAAGGATCCGTGGCGGCCCGACACGATGGTGAACATGTTCTCCACGACCAAAGGGGTGGCCGCCCTCGTCGTGGCGGTGGCGGTGTCCCGCGGACTCATCTTTTATGACGCCAAGGTCGCCGATTACTGGCCGGAATTCGCCCAATCGGGAAAGGCGGATGTCACGGTCCGCCAACTGCTGGGACATCAGGCCGGACTGTGTGCGCTCAAACCGAAGCCGACGCTGGCCGACGTGGCCGACCCTGAGCGGCTGTCGCCGATCCTGGCCGCCCAGACGCCGGCGTGGCGACCGGGCACCCGGCACGGATACCACGCGATCACGCTGGGCTGGTACGAATCCGAGTTGATCCGCCGCACCGACCCCGCCGGCCGCACCCTGGGCCGATTCCTGGCCGACGAGATCGTCACGCCGTCAGGACTCGACCTGCACATCGGCCTGCCGGACTCGGTCGACCGCACGCGAGTCGCCCACGTCCACAATTGGGTGCGGGCGGAAACACTTCTGCACCTGGGCGTGATGCCCCCCGGGTTCGTCGGCGCCTCGCTCAATCCCGTCGGCCTGACGGCACGCACCGTCGGGGTCCCACGGGGGGTCAACGCGTTCGACGGCGACTACAACCGCGACGACGTCCGGGCGGTCGAGATCCCGTCGGTCAACGGCATCGGAACCGCCAGATCGGTGGCGCGCATGTACGGCAGCGCCGCCGCCGGCGGCGCCGAGGTGGGGCTGAGCGCCGCCACGCTCGAGTCCCTGGCGGCGCCGGCGATCTCGCCGAGTCAGGGCGTGCGCGACAAGGTGATGCACGTAGACGTGGCGTATTCGCTCGGCTTCTGTAAGCCGGTGCCGCACTTCACATTCGGTTCATCGGACAAGGCCTTCGGCACCCCCGGCTTCGGCGGCTCCTTCGGATGTGCGGACCCCGACACCGGCATCGGCTTCGCCTACGTCATGAACCGGCTCGGGTTTCACCTGTGGAGCGACCCCCGTGAACTCGCGTTGCGGCAGGCGTTGTTTCGCGATGTGCTCGGGGCGCGCCCACAGAGTTGACCGGATTCGTGCGGCGTCGAGTGTGGGCCCCAGGGACGCGAACCGCACCGGATTCGTCCGTAGTCCCCACGCTCGGCGGCGGGTGCGCCCGCAGAGTGACCGAACACCGACCGTCCTGATGGCATCCTGGCCATGTGGGCTTGCTATTCCGGTTGGCGGAGCTGCTGATCGTGATCCTGCCGCTGACGGGCGCGATCGTGGCCGCGGCGCGCGCGTTCGGCGCCTACCGGCGGCGCGCCGACGAGCAGCCGCGGGAAGCCGACCGGGCGCCACTGCCCGACGCGCCCGCCGGCGGGGCCGCCGCCAACAACCACGCGGCCCGGTGGCGCGCGATCCGGCGCGTCCTCGACGAGCACAACCGCACCGATGATCGTTGGCTCGAGTACGAACTCGACGTCGCCAAGCTGCTGGACTTTCCGCTCATGACCGACATGCGCGATGCGCTGACGGTCGCGTTCCACAAGGCCAAACTCCGCGCCGACTTCCTGCGGCCCGCCAAGGCCGAAGATCTGCTCGACGATCGGGAAGCCGCCGCCCAATACATGGCAGCCGTCGAGGATTACGCGACCGCGTTCAACGCCGCGGAGGCCGAAGCGATGCGCCGACGCCGCAACGATTTCTCCCAGGCGGATCAGCAACGGATTGCCCGCGCCCAGAGTCTGCTTCGGGTGGCCGCCGACCCCGCGGCGGCGGCGCACGAACGTCAGCGCGCCTACGAGGTTGCCCGCAGCGAACTCGACGGCATTTTGGTGCTGCCGTCCACTGCGCAGGCGAAGATCGAACGCGGGATCTCCGGCGAGATCGAGCGGTGACGAAGCGCTACGGGCAGCTGTATCCGCCGTCGATCACGAGGTCCGAACCGGTCATGTAGCTGGACGCCTCGCTGGCCAGGTACAGGTAGAGGCCGGTGAGTTCCTCGGGCCGGCCGATGCGGCCGAGCGGAATCTTGGGCTCCCACAGGCGGTGATACTCCTCGAGGGGCTCGACGAGCTCGGTGAGGATGTAGCCGGGGCTGACGCTGTTGACCCGAATGTTGTGGGGCGCGAATTCGACTGCCATCGCCTTGGTCAGGTGGATGACGGCCGCCTTGGAGGCGCAGTAGTGGCCGACCTGCTGCGGGACGTTGATGATGTGGCCGGACATCGAGGCGGTGGTGATGATGGCGCCACCGTGTCCCTGGCGGACCATCGCCCGGGCCGCCGCCTGGGCGGTGAGAAAGACTCCGGTCACGTTGGTGTCCTGGATGCGCTGGAACTCCTCCGGCGACATCTCCAGCATCGGCGTGACGGCGATGATCCCGGCGTTGCACACGGCGACGTCGATGCCGCCCAACTCCGCGGTCACCCGGTCCACCATGGTGCCCACCTGGTCCGGTTGGGTCACGTCGCAACGGATCGGCACCACGTTGCCCTCCCCGGCTGCGGCCAGCTCGGCGGCGACGCGTTGCAAGGCTTCGAAATTCCGTGCCGCAAGGGCCACCTGGGCGCCGGCTTGCAGATACGCCTGGGCCACCTTCTTGCCGATGCCGCTCGACGCCCCGGTCACCAACGCGCGCTTGCCGCGCAAGTCGAACAGGTCCCACACGTTCATTCGATAACCCTATTCGCAACGGGCAACCCGAAACCGAAACACGTTCTAGTGTGTCCGCTATGGGCAAATTCACCAGGGCAGAAATCGACAAAGCCGTCGAGAACTACACCAAGGTCGTCGAGGGGTGCAGCGCGTCGGGCGACTGGCGTCCCTTCGCGGATCTGTTCACCGAAGACGTCGTCTACACCGAGCATCACTACGGCGTCTTCCACGGGCGCGAGGCGGTCCGGGACTGGATCGTCGCGGTGATGGCGCCGTTTCCGCACATGCGCTTTCCCAACGACTGGATCGCCCACGATGAGGACAACGACGCCGTCGTCGTCATGATCAAGAACCTGCTGGACCATCCCACCGATCCGGACGGCGAACCGTTCTGGTTCCCCAACTGGACCCGGCTGGTCTATGCCGGGAACGGCCTGTTCTCCAGCGAGGAGGACATCTACAACCCGGACCGTGATGCGCCCGGTGTCGTCGCGGCATGGATGCAGGCCGGCGGGCAGCTCGCCACGACCGAGATCCTGCAGCCCAACGCCTAGGCGTCGCCGGCCACAAGCTGCAAGGCGTGCTGCGCGCCAAAGCATTTCGAAAAGCTGACGCCGACCGGCGTCCCCGCGCACCGTACCGGCTTGGACCAGAGCACCGCGTCTGCACCCCGGTCCAAGCCGATCGGCGAGTCCGCTGCCGTGCGGGATCTCAGCGGTTCAGCGCGGCGACCGCTTCAACGATTTCCGGCTTGTCGGATTGAAGGCTGCCCCTCCAGCCGACGTCGCGTAACGGGTAGTGATTGATCAACACGAGAACTTCGTCGATGTTGGCGATCCCGTCGTAGGCCGCGCCGACGGCCGACTCGATCTTTTGCACCAACTTCCTCTTGGCGTCGAGGTTCGCCAGTTCGGGCGCTTCCAAGGAAACCACCGGTCGGATCGGCTCGGCTCGCACGCGACCATCTTGGGACACGTTGTCAGCCGAGTACTCCCGCAGCCATCCGCGGGTATCGGGGATGGGATAGGCCTCATCGAGCGCATCGGTGATCTCCTTCAGCATTTTTTGCTTGGCGTTCGGTGGCGCACCGATCGGTGCGTCAACGGTGAATACGGGCATGACTCTCTCTCCTTGATGGTCGTCCGAGTGGACACGTTCGATGCTAATCCGACTACTTGGAATTTCCAAGTATGAACTTGGGTAATCCAATTAGCACTGGTAGACTGCCGTTCATGGCAGGGAAACGCAGGTACGACACCGGGTGCGCGGTGGCCCACGCGCTGGATTTGGTCGGTGAGCGTTGGGCGTTGTTGGTGGTTCGCGAGCTGCTGCTCGGCCCAAAACGTTTCACGGATCTGCTGGCCGGCTTGCCCGGCGCCAGTCCGGACATGCTTACCCAGCGATTGCGCGAGCTCACCGACGCGCAAGTCGTGCTCCGGCGTCGGCTCAACCCGCCCAGCGCGTCCTGGGTCTACGAATTGACGCCGTGGGGGGCCGAATTGGCGCCGACCGTGCTCGGGCTGGCCCGCTGGGCCAGCCGCTCACCGTCCATGCCTTACGACGCTCCGCTGAGCGTCGACTCCCTGATGCTTTCCCTGACAGCCCTTTTCGACCGACGAGCCGCAGCCGGATTGGACGCGACAATCGCAATCCATCTGAGCGGTCAACCCTTTCGGCTCCGCATCACCGGCGGCGAGCTCAGCCTCACGCGCGGCGAGGACGATCACCCGGACGCCACCCTGGTAACTGATCAGGCCACGCTCCTGTCGCTGCTCCGCACCGACAATGGGCTCGACGGGATGGTCGAGGACGGGTCGCTACGCATCGTCGGCGACCGCGCCGTCGTGGAGAGGTTCCGGCGCCTGTTTCCCTTGCCGGCTCCTGTCGAACCTGCGCCTGACGCGTGAAGCTCACGGCGCGCAGTCGGCGGTGCTAGGCGGGGAAACGAACCGGCTGGCGCCTGCGCCGCCGCGACCGGACCCTACCCAGCGCCTGCTCCCAGGCCAGCAACGTCGTGGCCTTGACGTTGGCGGGCTTCACGCTGTCCTTGGACAGCAGCGCCGTCGCCGCGGCCTTCGTGGTCGCAGACGCCTTCGACATGTGGCCCGAGTCGAACGGCGGCTGCGGGTCGTATTCGAGCGCGAGTTGGATTGCCTTGGCGCGGTTTTCGCCACCGATCTGTCCGGCCAGCCACAGCGCGAGGTCGAGGCCGGCGGACACACCCGCGCTGGTGACGATGTCGTCCTGGTGCACGATCCGTTCGTCGGCCACGGGGATGGCGCCGAAGGCCTTCAGCGCGGGAATCGTCAGCCAGTGCGACGTCGCCCGCCGCCCGTCGAGCAGGCCCGCGGCGGCCAGGATGACCGAGCCCGAGCACACCGACGCCGTCCAGCGTGCGGTGCGGTGCGCGCGGCGCAGCCAGTCGAGCAGCGCGTCATCGCGGGCATGGACCGGGGTCGAGGGACCTCCGGGGACGAGAATCACGTCGGGAGAGGGTGTTTCGGCCAGGGTGTGCGTGGCGCCGATGACCAGCACGCCGGAGTCGGCGGTGATCGGTCCGGCCTCGTGCCAGACGAACCGCACCTGCGCGCCCGGCAGGTTGCGCAGCACCTCGTAGGGGCCGATCATGTCCAGCGCGGTGAATCCTGGGTAGGCCACGAAGGCGATTTGGGTCATGAGTGTCGTCCTTTCCGGCTAAGCGAAGGCCTTGCGGTACTGGTCGGGCGAAATGCCCACGCGGCGAAGGAAATTGCGGCGCATCGTCTCCGCGGTTCCGAAGCCGCATCGGGCGGCGATTGCGACGACGGTGTCGTCGGTCTCCTCCAACTGCCGGCGCGCGGCCTCGGTGCGGATGCGCTCGACGTACTGGCCGGGCGCCTCGCCGATTTCGGCGGTGAACACCCGGGTGAAGTGGCGCGGGCTCATCGCCGCCCGGCGGGCCAGGTCGTCGACGCTGTGCGAACCGCCCGGCTCGGCCTCGATGGTCTCCTGCACCTCGCGGATCGAGTCGCGGCGGGCCCGCGGCATCCACACCGGCGCCGCGAACTGCGTCTGCCCGCCGGGGCGGCGCAGATGCAGCACGAGCCAACGAGCCACCGTCTGCGCGACCTCGGTGCCGTGGTCCTCCTCGATCAGCGCGAGCGCAAGGTCGATGCCCGCCGTGACGCCCGCCGCGGTCCACACGGTCTCGGAGCTCCGGACGAAGATCGGGTCGGCGTCGACCTCGATGGCGGGGAACTCGCTCGCCAACCGCTCGGCGAAGGCCCAGTGGGTGGTCACCCGCTGCCCGTCCAGCAGCCCCGCCTGGGCGGCCAGGAACGCGCCGGTGCACACCGTCACCATGCGCCGGGCATGTCCGGCGACGGCCTTGACCCAGGCGACGAGCTCGGCATCGGCGCGCGCCGCGTCGATGCCGCCGCCTCCGGGCAGCACGACCGTGTCGATCGAGTCGCCCGGGTCCGGCAACGGCGCCGCGACGAAGGCCAGCCCGGTAGCCGTCGACACTGGTTGGCCGTCGACCGAGGCGACGGTGACGTCGTAGCTGCCGCCCGTCAACAGCGACGCGGTCGTGAAGACGTCATGAGGCCCGATCACATCGAGCGCCTGCACGCCGGGATAACCGGCGATCACCACCTTGCGAGGCATGAACCCAGTGTTGGACACGCGACGGCCTGGCGTCTACGCCATGCACCCCACCAATTAGGACACGCGGGCCTGCGCCCACCCTGCCCCATCGCGCTCGCGGCAGTGTTGGCAGACTGTGCGCATGGCACAGATAACGTTGCGTGGAAACCCGATCAACACAGTCGGCGAGCTGCCCCCCGTCGGATCCAAAGCCCCGGGCTTCAGCCTGACGGGCGGCGATCTGGCCCCGGTCAGCAGCGAGCAGTTCGGCGGTAAGCCCGTGGTGCTCAACATCTTTCCGTCCGTGGACACCCCGGTCTGCGCGACCAGTGTGCGGACATTCAACGAGCGCGCCGCCGGGGGCGGGGCGACCGTCGTGAACGTCTCGAAGGATCTGCCGTTCGCGCAGGCGCGATTCTGTGGCGCCGAGGGCATCGAGAACGTCAAGACCGCGTCGGCGTTCCGGGACAGCTTCGGCGAGGACTACGGCGTCACCATCGCCGACGGCCCGATGGCGGGGCTGCTCGCGCGGGCCATCGTGGTGATCGGCGCCGACGGCAACGTCGCCTACACCGAACTGGTGCCCGAGATCGCGCAGGAGCCCAACTACGACGCGGCGCTGGCCGCGGCGGGCTGATCTCGCGGCACGCTAGGCGCGCGCCTCGCCGCCGACCGTCCCGAGGCGGTCGGCGGTGGCGGCGAGCACCTCGCGGCAGCCTTTCCACATCTGATCGATGATGTCGGCGGCCGGGGGCAGGTCGTCGATACGACCCGCCACCTGGCCGGTATTGGCGACGCTGGCGTCCAGGTCGCCGTCGAAATAGAGCCGCTGCACGCGTTGCAGCGCCGCGGCGCCCTCGCCGGCAGACGTCGCGGCGTCCAGCCGCTCGGCCGCGGGCGTGCGGATGACGCGCATCATCCGTTTGCCGTCGAGGGGGAGCATTACTGTGCCCGTCTCGTCGGCGTCGACGACCGCTTGCTTGAGATTGCCGTGCACCGGCGAATCCGCCGAGGCGAGTAACCGCGTGCCCATCTGCACCGCTTCGGCGCCCAGGACGAAAGCGGCCGCCATCGACCGGGCGTCGCAGATCCCGCCGGCGGCCACGATCGGAACGTCGACGTGGGCCGCCACCAAGGGCAGCAGCACCATGGTGGAGGCGCCGAAGCGGTTCTTGAAGCCGCCGCCCTCGACGCCTTCGACCACGAGCCCGTCCACGCCGGCGTCGACGGCCTTGCGGGCCGCGGCCAACGTGCCCACCACGTGGAAGACCGTGATGCCCGCGTCGTGCAGCCGATCGGTGAACAGCGAGGGGTCCCCGGCCGAGGTGGTCACGAACCGAATGTCGTTGGCGACAAGTAAATCCAGCATGGCGGGATCACGGTTGAACAGCAGCGCGATGTTGGCGCCCACGGCGCCGTCGGTCAGGTCGCGCACGCGCCGCAGGTCGGCTCGGCCTTGATCCGAGGTGGTCTCGATGATGCCGAGGCCCCCGGCGTTCGACACCGCCGCGGCCAGCTGGGCGCCGGCGATGTAGGTCATCGGGGCCTGCATGATCGGGATGTCGATGCGCGCGAGCGCGCAGACCCGGTTGGGTACGGGGCCCGGCGCGCCGGCGGTCATCGGTCCCGCGGATCGACAAGGTCGCGAAAGCTTTCCGACCGATGGACGGACGCCCCCAGGCTTCGCACCCGCTCGGTCAGCGCGCGGTCGGATGTCACCACCCGAATGTCGCGCGGCGCGGCGTCGGCCGCGACCAGCCGGACGATCTCGTCGTCGGCCGAGTTCGCGGCCGCCCTGGGGGCGTGGGCAATCTCGACCGCCGACGACGCGATCACCCTCGACGGCGGTCGCTCAAAAACCACTGTCACCGTTTCTCCTTGACTCGAGGCCCATCGATCCAGGCGCTCCACCAATGCGACCATCGCACCCTCGCGGTCCTTCCACCAACCGTCGGGGCGGCTTCCGATCACATTCATGCCGTCGACGATCCAGCGCACAACCCACACCGTAAACGACGTGCCGCGACGGCCGATTTTCGTTCTCAAAGCCATGGCCGGTTGATACGGTCACCCCCATGACGTCGATCGCCGACACCGAAGACCGGGTCGTCTCGCTCGCGCGCGGCATGCGCGAGCTGGTGGCTGCCCAGGCCCCCGAATCCGAACGCATGCGCACCCTGACTCCGGCGATCGTCGACGAGATGTGGGCCAGCGGGCTGATGTCGGCGTTCAACCCCGTCGCCGCCGGCGGCGTCGAGCCGTCTTTCACCGAGATGATCGAGACCTGGATCGAAATGGCTTGGCAGGACGGGTCGTTCGGCTGGGTGGGGATCGCCAATCTGCCGTCGTCCTTCGCCGCCGCCGCATACCTGCCGGACGAGGGCTTCGCCGAGGTGTTCGCCGCCCACGACAACCGCGTCACCATGGGCGGTCAATTCTTTCCCAACGGACAGGGAACCGCCGTCGACGGCGGCTACGTCGTCACCGGGGTGTGGAACTTCGGTTCGGGAATCGGGCACTCGCACTACGTTGCCGCCGGATTCCTGCCGATGGACAACGGCGAGATGCGCTGGATCAGTGAAGGTTTCCCCGAGATGCGGGTCGCTGTCATTCCCCGCTCCGAGATCAGCTTCGACGACGGCTGGTATGTCCAGGGGCTCAAGGGAACCGGGTCCTACGATTACAGCGCCACCGACGTGTTCGTCCCGGCAGGCCGCACGTTCGAACTGTTCACCCGGCAGCCGCACCGGGGATCGTCGCCGGCCACCCGGATGGGCCTGATGCCCGTCACCGCGGCCGGGCACGCGTCGTGGGCCCTGGGCGTCGCCAAGAGCATGCTCGACGACGTTCAGGAGCTGGCCGCGACGAAATTCCGGATGAGTGACATGGCGTCGCTGGCCAGCCGCCCGACCTTCCAGAAAGGGCTGGCACATCACCGCGCGGCCTGGCGTGCGGCCCGGCTGCTGGTGCTCGACGCGTTCACCACCGCCGAGGCGGCGGTGGCCTCGGGGGAGGAGCTGACACCGGCCCTGCGCGCCGACATGCGGGTGGCCGCCGTCTTCGCCACCGACACCGCCCGAAGCTGCGCCGAGTGGGCCCATCTCGTCGCCGGGACCACCTCGATCCGGGAGGGCAGCCGGCTCGAGCGCGCCTTCCGTGACATCTACACCGGCACCCAGCACGCCTTCATCAGCGAGAAGGTGGCCATCGACGCCGCGCAGATATGGCTGGGCATCATCGACGACCAGCCCGGGCTGTGATCCGCCGGCCAACGTTGACGGATCCACTGACGGCCCAACGGCTCCTCGCTAGCATTGCCCCCATGCGCGGCTCGAAGATCCTGATCACCGGTCCAACCGGTCAAATCGCGACCCCCATCGCCCGGGCGCTCGCGGCCGACAACGAAGTGTGGGGGATCGCCCGCTTCACCGATCCCGCCGCGCGACAAGGCCTCGAGGCGGCCGGAATTCGATGCGAGACAGTGAATTTGGCCGCCGGCGACTTCAACGGTATCCCAAAGGATTTCGATTACGTGCTCAACTTGGCGGTGGCCAAGAGCGGCAGCTGGGACAAGGACCTGGCGGCCAACGCGGAGTCGGTGGGCCTGCTCATGGCCCACTGCCGCGAGGCGAAGGCCTTCCTGCATTGTTCGTCGGCCGCCGTCTACGACCCCCCGGACGACGACCCCCGCAGCGAGCGCTCCGCCCTGGGGGACAACCACAAGCCGGTGTTTCCCACCTATTCCATCTCCAAAATCGCCGGGGAGGTGGTCGCCCGTTCGGTGGCCCGTGTCATCGGACTGCCCACCACGATCGCCCGGCTCAACGTCCCCTACGGCGACAACGGCGGGTGGCCGTTCTACCACATGGAGATGATGCTGGCCGGCATCCCGATCCCCGTGCCGCCCGGCGAACCCGCCCGCTACAACCCGATTCACGAGGACGACATCATCGCCACCATCCCCAAGCTGCTTCAGGTCGCGTCGGTCCCGGCCACCACCGTCAACTGGTGCGGTGACCAGACCGTCAGCCTGCAGGAGTGGTGTGACTACCTCGGCTCGCTGGTCGGCAAAGCGCCGATCTTCGAGCCCAGCGACCAAGCGCTGCGCGGCAACCCCACCACCGTCGACAGGATGCACGAGCTCATCGGCAGCACCACGGTCGACTGGCGCGAGGGAATTCGCCGCATGGCGGCCAAGTTCCACCCGGAACTTGTCGGCGTCTAACCGATTGCGGTAGCCCGGAGTGACCGGCAGAGCGGGCGCGACGGCGCAGCGGCTGCGGACCCTTGTTCTGTTGCGCCGCGTCCGGGACCGAATCGACCGGGACTACACGCAGCCGTTGAACGTCGAAGCGCTGGCCCGTGACGCGCACATGTCCGCCGGCCACCTCAGCCGCGAATTCCGTTCTGCCTACGGCGAATCGCCGTACTCCTACTTGATGACGCGACGCATCGAGCGCGCGATGGCGCTTCTTCGTCGCGGCGACCTGAGCGTCACCGAGGTCTGCTTCGCGGTCGGCTGCTCGTCATTGGGCACCTTCAGTAGCCGGTTCACCGAATTGGTGGGTGTACCACCCAGCACCTATCGCCGGCAGTCAACCGATGCGCTGGCCGGCGTACCGCCATGCGTGGCCAAACAGGTGTCGAGACCGATCAGGAATCGAGAAGCAGCCGCCGGCGGGCCGGACCTAGCCTGACCGCATGAACATCACCATTCACTCGAGCTTCCTTCCCCATGACGATCCGGAAGCGTCACTCGCCTTCTATCGCGACGTTCTCGGCTTCGAAGTCCGCCTCGACGTCGGCAAGGGCGCGATGCGCTGGATCACGGTCGGCCCGCCGAACCAGCCGGACACCTCCATCGTCTTGAACCCCCCGGCCGCCAACCCGGGCCTCACCGACGACGAGCGCCGCACCATCGCCGAGATGATGGCCAAGGGCAGCTACGCCACACTGTTGCTGGCCACCAAGGATTTGGACGGCACCTTCGAACAGCTCCAGGGCAATGACGTCGAGATCGTCCAGGAGCCCACCGACCAGCCGTACGGCCTTCGCGACTGCGCCGTGCGCGATCCCGCGGGCAACCTCATTCGTATCCAAGAACTGCGCTGAGCCCATCCGCCTGCGAATGCTTGACCAGCCGTGTGCAGAATGCTAAGCAAGTGCTCAGCACTGAGCGCATTCGGCGCTGGTTGCGACGACTGGCAAGACGAAAGGGATCAGATGACGGTGCAGGCGGTACTGGACGACCTTCGAAAGCGACCCGGAACGGGTGACGTCATCACGGTCATCGATCCCGCGACCGAGGAGACGATCACCGAGTTCACCGACTGCGGGCAGGAAGCGGTCAACGAGGCCGCCGCGCGGGCGAAGGCGTCGTTCGAGTCGGGTGTCTGGTCCGACCTTCCCGGCCGCGAGCGGGCCAAGATCTTGTGGCGGATTGGGGATTTGATCGACGAACACGCCGAAGAGTTCGCCCAACTCGACTCCCTGAACACGGGAATGCCCTTGATGCAGGCCCAGTTACAGATGTCCACCTGTTCGGAGTTCTTCCGCTACTACGCCGGTTGGTGTTCGAAGATCAACGGCGTCGCCTACGACGTCAAGACCGACGGCATCGCGACCGACAACTACGTCAACATGCACGCCTACACGCTCAAAGAGCCGTACAGCGTGGTGGGGCTGATCTTCCCGTGGAACGGCCCGATCTTCAACGCCAGCGCGAAACTCGCGCCGGCCCTGGCCGCGGGCGGCAGCCTGCTCGTCAAGCCCGCCGAGGAGACGCCGCTGTCGGCGCTGTTGTTGGACAGGCTCATCCACGAGGCCGGCGTTCCCGAGGGCGTCGTCAACCTGCTGACCGGCTACGGCCACACCGCGGGCGCCGCGATCACCGCGCACCCCGACGTCGAAAAGGTCGCCTTCACCGGTTCGACCGAGGTCGGTAAGGAGATCGTGCGTGCGTCGGCGGACAACCTGAAGAAGGTCACGCTCGAACTCGGCGGGAAATCGCCGGTGCTGATCTTCGACGACGCCAACCTGGACAACGCCATCATGATGGCGTCGCTGGGCATCTTCGTGCACTCCGGCCAGGGCTGCGTGTGCGGGTCGCGCATCTTCGCCCAGCGCGGGGTCTACGACCGGGTCGTGGAAGGCATTGCGATGATGGCGAATTCGTTCAAGCTGGGCGCCCCGAGCGAAGAGGGCTGCGTCAGCGGCCCGCTGATCAGTCAGAAGCAGCTGAACCGGGTGATGGGATTCATCGACGAAGGCAAGAAGGACGGCGTGGAAGTGGTCACCGGGGGCCACCGCCTGGACCGCAAGGGCTACTTCGTCCACCCGACGGTGCTGACCAACGTGGACCCGGGCATGCGCCTGTACCAGCAGGAGATCTTCGGGCCGGTGGTCACCATCCTGCCGTTCGACGACGAGGACGAGGCCGTGGCCCTGGCCAACGACACCACCTACGGCCTGGCGGCCACCGCGTGGACGGAGAACCTCGGCCGGGCCCACCGCATCATGAGGCGGCTGCAGGCCGGCAGCGTTCAGGTCAATTGCCAGTTGGTCTTCGACCACGATGTGCCCTTCGGCGGCTACAAGCAGTCCGGCTGGGGCCACGAGTTCGGCAAAGAGGGCCTGGAGATCTACCTGAAGACGAAGTCGGTCTGGGCGCAGCTGTAGATCCCGGTCGGACCCCGCCGCGGGCAATCCGACGTGCGAGAGTGCAACTGCCGACACGCTTTCCGAGAGAGACCGTCGGAGTCGCACTCTCGCGCGAAAGCCGCGCGGACGGGGCCGGTCAGTAGGGCGGCAACGAGGTGCTATAACGCAACGTATGTCTGGCCCCGCGCACGCGATCACCCATGTTTCGGACACGGCCCGGTGGACGGCATTGCACCGGGCCACCGAATCGGCGCGCCCCGACGCGTTGTTCAGCGACCCGCTCGCCGGACTCCTGGCCGGTGACCACGGCCGCGCGATCGTCGACAACGTGCCCCGCACGACCCGCAATGGCTGGTGGCTGGTCGCGCGGACCAAGATCATCGACGACGCCATCGCCGACGCGATCGCCGACGGATGCGACCGGGTGCTGAATCTGGCCGCCGGGCTGGACACCAGGCCGTACCGGCTGGACCTTCCCCCCGACTTCGTCTGGGTGGAAGCGGATCTGCCGAAGCTGCTCGCCGAAAAGACGCAGGTGCTCGCCGAGCAGGTGCCGCGCTGCCGGTTGACGCGAACCGCCGTCGATCTCGCCGACCCTCAGGCCCGCGACGCCTTCCTGAACGAGGCGCTCGACGGCGCAACCAAGGCGCTGGTGCTGACCGAGGGCCTGCTGATGTATCTGGACGACGCTGACGTGACCGCCCTTTCCGCGGCGATCACGCGGCCCGAGGTCCACTGGTGGATGCTCGACTTCGCCGGGCCCGGTTTGAAGAAGATGATGAACAAGAAGATGGCGGGCATGTTGCAGAACGCGCCGTTCAAGTTCGCACCCGAGAACGGGCTGGCCTACTTCGAAAACCTCGGCTGGCGCACCGTCGACGTGCAAGCGCTGTATGTGGCCGCCCACCGCATGCGTCGCCTACCGCTGGTGATGCGCCCGCTCGCGTGGCTGCCGCAGCCGGATCCCCGCCGTCCGGGTGGCCGGGCCTGGAGCGCGACCGCCCTGCTGACGCACTGAGCGCGCCCGTCTACCAGACGCGGATCCAGTCGATGAGCATGTCGGCGGGGTAGGTGCCGGGGCCGGGGTCACCGCCACCCGAGCCGGCCACCGCCAGGTTGAACACCGGATAGGCCGTGTAACCCGCCCCGTTGAACGGCCAATCGGGCAGGGCACTGGCCGGCACGTCGAAGTAGGGTTGCGCGCCGTCGGCGTAGTCCTTCCAGAACCGGATGCCGGCCTCGTCCCACTGGCATCGCCAGGTGTGCCATGCGCTGTCCACCGCGATGTTGTGGGTCTTCCACTCGCCCCCGTTGGCCTTGGCGTGGACGGTGGTGGCCGAGGGCCAGTTGCCGTTGCCGTACCACTCCATGACATCGATCTCGCCCTGGTCGTCGTTGCCCAGCCAGTAGGCGGGCCAGGCGCCCGCGGTCAGGCAGTTCAGCTTGATCCGGGCTTCCCAGGTGTGGCCGACCCCGCCGCGCCAGGTGCTCTGAACCTTGCCGCTGTAGTAGGTGGGTCCGTCCTTGGCGGCGCGCAGGACCAGATTGGACTTGCCGTCCAGGAACACGTTCCGGCGATCATCGCGGTACTGGCCGATGTTCTCGGGTCGCTCCCAATAGGTCGGGTCCTTGATCGTCTCGCGGGCTTTCGCCACCACCCACTTGGACGCATCGGGTGCAGAACCGGCAGGGCCGTCGAATTCGTCGGCGAATATGTAGGTCCCGGACTGGCCGCTGGGCGCGGCGGGCGCCGGTATCCGACCGGCGGGTTCATCCCGTCCGGCCGGGGAGGCCCAGGTTTTCGGGGCCGGCAGCGCGGCTGCCAGCACCCCGATTCCGGTTGTCAAAATCATGCGGCGGCGATCGATCTCCGGCATAAGCAAGGGACCCTAGCAGCCGGCCGTGCACGACGGTAAACGGGAATTGTCGGAGCCTGCCGCTACGGTTCGAATCACGGTCGGCCGAGCGCGGGCCGGCGGCACGGCAGCGGCACCCGGATGAGATTTGGGAATTCACGGTCAATTCTCATCTCGGGGGATGGTTTGGTCTCAGGATTCGGCGGGCATTCTGGGATCACGATCCAATAACCACTGTCCTAGCTTTGCGGGTGGTCTGAGAGGAGTGACGATCGTGGCGAATACCCAAGAAGGCACGGTTATTTTCCTTCAGTCCCACCCGGTATGGGCCGCCGCCCAACGTCGTGAACGCGAACGTAGCGAAGCGATGCGTCGCCATCCTTCGTTTCGGACCCGTCAGCGCGCAGCGGTCTCGGGCAATGCGGTTATTCCCTTGATCCGCAATTTCAAGGCCTACTCGAGCACAAACACCCCGGCCTGATCTCTTTCGGGTTCGCTGGGTGCCTGGCCATCACGCGCACCCCACGCGCCTACCCATGGCCCGGCGCAGATACGTCCGTGGGCGGCGGCGACGGAGTCCAGCGCATCACCCCCTTATCCTCGACCGCTTGGCCGCCGCAGCCGCCGCGGCCGCGGACACCAAACCTTTCACGAATGTCGTCACGTGAACAATGGCGTTGTCGATCATCGTGTATTGCGAGATATAGTCCTCGATTGATTTGAGCGTAGTTTGGCACTCGCCAATGCGTTTTACGCGCCCCTGTTACCGAATTCTCTTGGCCGCCGCGACGGCAGATCCCCGGACGCCCGAACGCTCACTCCGCCGACGACGTGTTGGCCGCCTCGATCGCCGCATAAGAGCCGGCGCTGGCGGCCAGCATCACCACCATCAGGTCTTGGATCGCGGCCGCGCGCGCACTCAGTTCCTGAAACCGTTGAGCATGAGCCGCAAATCGCACCGCGGTCAACATTGAAACCTCATCTGCCGCGGCCGGAACGACCGCGACCGTCGGGGCCGCCGCGGCGGTGTTCTCGGCTTTGAGTGCCGCGCCGATCGATTGCAGGTTTGCGGCCGCGGCCGACAGCTTGTCTGGAGCAGAAGATGCGGACGACATCTGACTTCCCTTCAGTGGACTGGACCCCGGACGAACACACCGACGTGTCCGGTTGCCCCGACACGGTATTTATCGCGAAGCGACACGTTCAACGCGTCCGCTGCAGTGAAAAAGGGCTGAACTTTGCCTTTCATACACGCTCTCATTGATTTTAATTGGCCCGACTGTGGTTCGATAAACTCAACGACGGGAGCGCTGAATTTGCTATGGAAATATATGTTCACGACGCGAAAACATATACTGTCGCTGAACATATGTGTCCTATTTGAATAGTTGTTCAGACATTGACGCCGCGCGACTTTGGAGGGTTCGTCGACCTAAGCGGGGCGGCGGCCACACCCCGCGGTCGCGGTATTTACACGCATCCCCAGAGCTACTACCGTTTGTAGTAGTCGCTAGTTGGGAGAAGCCGATGTCCGGCAACTGGGATGCGGTGACAACACAGCGTCCGATACCAACGGCGACGATCGGGTTCGTCGCCGCCTTTGCAGTGCACGCGATCGACCATTTCCGGCGCGGGATGTCGGCATCGCCGCCGGCGGTCATGGTCGGCGGAACGATCCAGGGCCTGATCGTGGTAATCGCCCTCGCGCTGATATTGCGCGGCCACCCCCTGGGCGTCCCGGGTCGCGATCGTCGTCGGATTCGGCAGCGCGACCCTGTTCGTCTACGCACGTGCTGCCCACGTTTCTTCCCGGCCACCAGGACAGCTTCACCGCGGGACCGCGGATCAATGTCACCTGGTTCTCCTGGCTGTCCGCCGTCGGTGAGATCGGGGCCGGGCTGATCCTCGGCGTCGTGGGTCTGCGAGCGCGGCGCCGGGCGGCCGTCGAGCCGCCCGGCCACCCCCGCGCAATCGCCTAGGCCCGCAAGCGGCGACCGGGTCTCCCACCGCGATAGTCAGTCATCCGGCGACGTGGCGGCACCGATGTCGAGCACACCGCCGCCTTCCGGATCGACTACCTCGACGGTCGGGTCGTCGACGTCGTCAAATTCCAGCCGCAAGGCCCGAGACATGATCGCGTGCATCACGTACATGGTTGTGGTGTAGGTGAACTCGAGGATCTCGGTGTCGCTGAAGATTTCCCGCAGTTGGGTCATCAGCCGCTCCGGAACCCGGCCATGCTGTCCCGCAAGGCAATCCGTGTAGGCCAGGAGCAGCCGCTCGGTCTGGTCGAAGCAGTCGGCGGTCTGCCAGGACGGTATGGCAGCGATCTTCTCCTCGGATAAACCCGCCGATCGGCACGCTTTGCAGTGTTGCGAGAAGACGAACTGGCTGCCGACCACCCAGCCCGCGCGGATCTGGCCCAGTTCGCGGTGGTCGGCGCGGATGGAAACCTCTTCGCGGTACAGGCGGAAGCCACGCACGGCGTGGCGCAGGGCGGCGGGGGATTGCGCCATCACCGTCCACCAGTTGCCGGGAGTGCCACCGATGGTGCCCGGCTCGGCCACCGGGTCGCGATCGCCGAACATGAAGTCATACATCTTCAGCGTGAATTCGTCGCTGACTTCGTCCCGTGGGATCGGCTTCAGACGCGGCATCGCGTCTCCTCTCAGCTGGCGGCACGAATCGGGCATACGCAGTCGGATCGATCTTAGGTTCCGCGCGGCGTCAACGTAGTTGGCAGCAACGACAGACGGCAAGAGCGGTCTGGCGTCTGGCCGGCGCGCCGAATCGGGTACCGCCCGGCGCGCCTGGCTCAGAGCTTGCCGGCGACGAAGTCGGCGGCCTGGTTGGCCATGCCCGCGTCGATGTACGCGCCGGCGAGATGCTGGGGCCAGTTCTGCTTCCACGTGTTCGGGTCAGCCGGGTTGCAGATCGGGTCGGCGCCGTGGCACAGCTCGATGGTCCGGTCGTTATAGGTCGGGTTGAAGTTGGTGATCGGACCCACCCACTGACTTCCGTTGCCGAACAACGTGACCGCGGCGATGTGCTGGTCGACGCCCGGCGGCAGGGGGCTGTCGAAACCGAACGCGCCGATGGGCGCCGCGAGCACGACGTCGGTGACCGCCGCGCCCAGCGAGTAGCCGCCCAGCACCAGCCGGGTGTCGGGGCAACTGTTGACCATGTCCTGGATGTGGTGGCTCATGTCGTTGGCGCCCTGCGCGACCTCGGTGTCGGCGGGGTATCGCACGGCATAGGCGTCGACGGTCCTGTTCACCTTGGATCGCAGCGCGCTGATGAACGCGTTGCCCAGCACGCCCGGTCCCGGCGATTCGTTGCGGCCGCGGGCGAACACGACCTGCACCGGCGCGCAGGCCGCGGCGGCCGATGGCGCCGCGAGCGGCGACGCGGGCGGAAGGGCCGCGGTGGCCAGCACCAGGGTGGCCGCGGTGGTCACCGCGGCAAGGCCGACGGCAGCGAATTTACGGATAGGCAAGGCGCGCACGCCCATGATGGTAAAGCGATCCCGCCACGCCCGCTGGCCGGCCGGCACGCAGACCTCGCGTGATCGCTCAGCGCGAACATCGACCACGGTGACGGTGGCGCCGATCCAGGCGATAGGTTCAGCTGATGGATCACGTCGACGCGGGAGCGCCCGAGCGCTTGTTCGCCCTGGCCGAACGGGTACAGGGTTTCATGCCGGCCGACGAGGGGCGCGCGCTGTACGACGCCGCGCTGCGCTATCTCGACGGCGGCACCGGCGTCGAGATCGGCACGTACTGCGGCAAATCCACCCTGTTGCTGGGCGCGGCGGCGCAGCAAACCGCGAGCGTGCTCTACACGATCGACCACCACCACGGCTCCGAGGAACATCAGGCCGGCTGGGAATTCCACGACGCCTCGCTGGTCGACGAGGTCACGGGCTTGTTCGACACCCTGCCGACGTTTCGCCGCACCCTCGACACCGCCCAGCTGGACGACCACGTCGTCACGATTGTCGGCAAGTCGCCACTGGTGGCGCGGGCATGGCGGGCGCCGCTGCAGTTCCTGTTCATCGACGGCGGCCACAGCGAGGACGCCGCTAACCAGGACTTCGACGGATGGGCCAAGTGGGTGGCCGCCGGTGGGGCGCTGGCCATCCACGACGTCTTTCCCGACCCCAAGGACGGTGGGCGGCCTCCGTACTACATCTACTGTCGCGCAATCGATTCCGGGAAGTTTCGGGAGGTGTCGGCCACCGGGTCGCTACGCGTGCTCGAACGCGTCAGAGGCCAGCCCGGGGAACCCGTTTAGCGGACAGTCTCCGGCTACCGGCCGGGCCCGGCTGCGACGCATTCGCAGTCGAAGTCGGTCTGCAGGCCCATCGGCAGCGCGTCGCCGCGGAAGATGCCCGCGCCGGCGGTCGCATTCGACAGGGCGTCCGCCGCCAGGATCATCGCGGCGCCGGTCCAGGTGGTGCGCTCCTCGGGCCACCGTTTCCCGTCCGCGAAAACCAGGCCCGTCCAATAGGATCCGTCGCTTTCGCGAAGGTGCTGCATGGCGGCGAACTGGCGGTGAGCCTCGGAGCGCTGGCCGAGGGCATCCAGCGCCATCACGAGCTCGCAGGTCTCGGCCCCGGTCACCCAGGGGCGATCGCCGACGCATCGGATGCCCAGACCGTCGACGACGAAGTCGTCCCAGCGCTGCTTGATGCGCGCGTCCGCCGCCGGCCCCCGCAAGGCACTGCCGAGGATGGGGTAGTACCAGTCCATCGAGTAGCGCTCTTTTTCGGTGAACGCCTCCGGATGGTCGGTGATGGCGTGGCCCAATCTGCCCACCGCCAATTCCCACTCGGGCTGCGGGTCCTCGACGAAGGCCGCCAGCGCGAGCGCGCAGCGGATGCTGTGATACACGCTGGAGCACCCGGTCAGCAAGGCTTCCGGTAGCAGACCGGCCTCGCTTCGCGCCCAAGCGATTTCACCGTTGCCGACCTGCATGTCGATGACGAAATCAATAGCCTTGCGCACCGCCGGCCACATGTCGGCCGCGAACGAGGCGTCGCCCGTGACCAGTACGTGGTGCCAGACACCGGCGGCGATGTAGGCGCAGAAGTTGCTGTCGCTGTTGGCGTCTTCGATCACGCCCGCCCGAAACTGGATGGGCCAGGAGCCGTCGGACCGCTGGGTGCGGCGGCTCCAGTCGAAGGCCGCCCGCGCGGGCTCCAGCAGTCCGGCGGTGGTGAGCGCCATCGCGCACTCCACGTGATCCCACGGGTCGGTGTGGCCGCCCTCGAACCAGGGGATGGCGCCCGAGGATTCCTGTGCGGCGGCAATCGCCAGCGCGGTCTGTCGGCATTGTTCGGGAGTGAGTACCCCGGCGACCGCGGGCAGGTTAGACCGTTGCAACTGAATATCCCGCGCTCGCTTGGCTATCGGCGTCCTGCTGCTTGACGAAGTACATCGCCACGCTCTTGCCGACCAGCGGATTGAGCAGTGACTCGGCAAGCTGGGTGATCTTGGGTCGCTGCATCAGATCCCATACCAGAAGTTTGTGGTAGGCGGTCACCGCGCGGTGGTCGGTGTTCGAGACGCCCACAGCGCATTTCAGCCACCAGAAGGGCGAGTGCAGCGCATGCGCGTGATGGGTATGTGTCAGTTCCATTCCGCCATCGAGGATCTTGCCGCGCAATTCGTTGGCCCGGTAGATGCGCACGTGGCCGCCCTCGTTGGCGTGGTATTCGTCGGACAGCAACCAGCACAGGCGTTCGGGCAGCCAGCGCGGCACACTGACCGCCAGCGTGCCGCCGACTTTGAGCACCCTGATCAGTTCGGCGATGGCGATGTCGTCTTGCGGTATGTGCTCCAGAATCTCCGAGGCGATGACACAGTCGAATGTCTGATCGGCGTACGGCAACGTGAGCGCATCACCGACCACCACCTTCGCCGACGCTGCGGCGGGCGCCTCGCCGTTGTCGGCCATCGCGCGCAAAATGGTGTCGACCGACCGTAATTCGTCCTCGTCGCGGTCGAAGGCGACGACGTCGGCGCCGCGTCGATACGCTTCGAACGCGTGCCGGCCCGCGCCGCAACCCACGTCGATGACCTTGCTCGACGGCCCGATCCCGAGCCGGTCGAAATCGACTGTCAGCATGTCGCCTCGCCCCGCGCGGTACGGGCGATCGCCCGCTCGTAGACCCGGACGGTCTGGGCGGCGACGGCTTCCCAGCTGAACACGTCGACTGCGCGTGTTCGTCCCGCCCTGCCGAGGTTGCGGCGCTTTTCCGGAGAATCCAGGAGTTCGGCGAGCGCGTGGGTCAGTGCGTCCACGTCGGCGGGCGGCACCAGCTCGGCGCAAGCGCCGTCCGTCCCAAGGACTTCCGGCAGCGCGCCCACCCGGCTGGCGACGATCGGGGTGCCGCTGGCCATGGCTTCCACGGCCGGCAGCGAAAACCCTTCGTAGAGCGACGGAATGCACGCCACCTCCGCGGACGCGAACAACGCCGCGAGCTCGGCATCCGAGAGCCCGCTGGTGATGTGCACGATGTCGGAGATCCCGAGTTCGGCGATGAGCTTGTGGGTCGGGCCGTTGGGTTCGACCTTGGCGACGAGCCGTAACTCGAGATCACGGACGGTGCGCAGCCTGGCCACCGCCTGCAGCAGGGTACGGACGCCCTTGAGCGGGGTGTCGGCGCTGGCGATCGCGATGATGCGACCCGGTTCCCGCGGGCCGGAGCCCGGTTTGAACAGCTCGGTATTCACCCCGAGCGGCACCACGTGCAGCTGGTCCGGCGAGACGCCGAAGTCGCTGATGATGTCGGCGGCCGAGGACGACGAGACAGTCAACAGGTCGGGGATGTGGCGGGCGACCTCCTGCTGCATGTCCAAAAACCCATACCAGCGGCGCACCAACGGTTTTCGCCACCATCGCGCCGCGGCCAGATCCAGCACCCGATCGCGGGTGATCGGGTGGTGCACGGTGGCCACCACCGGCAGTCCCGCGCCCGCAATGGTGAGCAGCCCGGTGCCCAGGCTCTGGTTGTCGTGCACGACGTCGAAATCGGCTGCCCGCTCGGCCAATAACCGCGCGGCCCGCATCGTGAACGTCCGCGGTTCGGGAAAGCCCGCGGTCCACGTGGTCAGCAATTCCAAAAGGTCGATGGAGTCGCGAATTTCGCTCGGCCGCGGCACCCGGAAAGGGTCGGGTTCCCGATACAGATCAAGGCTCGGAACCTCGGTGAGCCGGACCCGAGGGTCGAGCAGGTCGGGATACGGCTGCCCGGAAAACACCTCGACGTCGTGACCGAGTTCCACCAGACCGTGGCTGAGATGGCGCACGTAGACGCCCTGTCCGCCGCAATGGGTCTTACTACGGTAGGACAGCAGGGCAATTCGCATACTCAACTCTTCTTTGCTGGAAAATGACCGCGGAAAGGCGCCGAATCCATCGCGGTCAACGGGCTCCCGAACTCCGTGACAGCAAACTGGACATGTGTCCAGACTATAGTTCGATCACCTAAGCGAGCGCAACGAGCCCGAAATCCTCCGTCTCGCGCGGAGACGGCCCCCGGGATGTCCGACACGCAAAGATCATGCCACTGGCGGAGGGCCGCCGGCTTTCCGGCCGGGGACCTGCCGGTGCTGACCGGCGAAAATGAGCGGCCCGCGGCCTTTGTTACCATCGCGCGGTGCGGGATTCGGCTGCACCGGCGGGACACGCGCCGCGATCTGTCTCCAGACGCGACGTCCTGAGGTACGCGTTCGCCCCGACCATCCTCGGCCTGGCGGCCGCGATGGCCGAGGGACCGACGGCGGCGGCCGCCGGACTGACGCTGATCGATTTCGCCGAGAAGAGGATCGCGCCGGACGAAATCAAGGCCGCGGGATACGGCGGCGTGGTCAATTACGTGTCGGAGTCGCGGCCTGGCGCGAACTTCGAGGCGAAGCCCATCACCCGCCCGTACGCGGACTCGCTGCGCGCGGCGGGCCTGCAGATCGTCAGCAACTTCCAGTACGGCAAGCCGGGTTGGCCCGACCCGTCGGACTGCACCCGCGGGCACGAGGGAGGCGTCGCCGACGCTCAAGCGGCGATGCGGCTGCACACCGCGGCCGGGGGACCGGACTCGGCGCCGATCTTCTTCAGCATCGACGACGACATCGACGAGAACACCTGGAATGGCGTTGCCGTCGACTGGTTTCGAGGGATCAACTCGGTGCTGGGCGTCGGCCGCACCGGCATCTACGGGCACGCCAGGGCGTGCGGCTGGGCGATCCGCGACGGCGTCATCGGGAACTCCAGCACGCCGGGGCACCGGTGGGCGTGGCAGACGCGGTCGTGGTCGCACGGGGAGCGCGAACCGGCGGCGGTGCTCTACCAGGCCGTCGTCAACAGCCCGTCGAACCCGGGCCCGCTGCTCGGCGGGATCAACGTGGACGTCGACGACGTCCTCGCGCCCGACTACGGACAATGGGATCTGGCGCGCTGATCCGAACGCACGACACCCCGCGAACCGGTGGCCCGCGGGGTGTCGCTCGCTATCCGACTGTTATTTAAGGTCGAACCGGTCGCTGTTCATGACCTTCACCCACGCCGCGACGAAGTCCTCCACGAACTTCCCGTGGGCGTCATCCTGGGCGTAGACCTCGACGAGGCCACGCAGCACCGAGTTGGAGCCGAAGACGAGGTCGTTCGCGGTCGCGGTCCACTTGAGCGCGCCGGAAGCCCGGTCGCGTCCCTCGTAGACGTTCTCGGCGGTCTCCGACGCCTTCCACTCGGTGCCCATGTCGAGCAGGTTGACGAAGAAGTCGTTGGTCAACGCGCCCGGCCTGTCGGTGAAGACCCCGTGCTTGCTGCTGCCGTGGTTGGCACCGAGGGCACGCAGACCGCCGACGAGCACCGTCATCTCCGGACCGGTCACGCCGAGCAGGTACGCCCGCTCGATCAGTAGCTGCTCGAGCGGCGCCTTCTCACCCGGCCGGATGTAGTTGCGGAATCCGTCGGCCCGCGGTTCGAGCACCGCGAACGACTCCACGTCGGTGCTCTCCTGCAAGGCGTCGGTGCGGCCCGGCGCGAAGTGCACCGAGATCTCGTAGCCGGCGTCCTTGGCCGCCTTCTCGACGGCCGCCGAGCCCGCCAGCACGATCAGGTCGGCCAGCGAGATCTTCTTGCCACCGGATGCCGAGGCGTTGAAGTCCTGCTGGATCTTTTCCAGCACCGGCAGCACCTTGTCGAGCTCGGAGGGCTCGTTGACCTCCCAGCTGCGCTGCGGCTGCAGGCGCAGCCGGCCACCGTTCGCTCCGCCGCGCTTGTCGGTGTTGCGATAGCTCGCCGCCGCCGACCAGGCCGTCTTGACCAACTGCGGGATGGACAACCCGGATTCGAGCACCTTCTTCTTCAGCGCCGCGACGTCGTTGTCGTCGACCAGCTCGTGGTCGACGGCAGGGACGGGGTCCTGCCACAGCTGCGGCTCGGCGACCCACGGGCCCAGGTAGCGGCTGATCGGGCCCATGTCGCGGTGCAACAGCTTGTACCACGCCTTGGCGAACGCGTCGGCCAGCTCCTCGGGGTGGTCCAACCAGCGCCGCGTGATGTCGGCGTAGATCGGGGACTCCCGCAACGAGATGTCGGTCACCAGCATCGTCGGGGCCCGCCCGGCACCGCCGAACGGGTCGGGGATCGTGCCCGCACCCGCGCCGTCCTTGGCGGTGAACTGCCACGCCCCGGCGGGGCTCTTGGTCAGCTCCCATTCGTAGCCGTACAGCGTCTCCAGGAAGCTGTTGTCCCACTTCGTCGGGGTGGGCGTCCAGACCACCTCGAGGCCGCTGGTGATCGCATCCTTGCCCGAACCGGTGCCGTACGAGCTCTTCCAGCCCAGCCCCTGCTGTTCGATCGGGGCGGCCTCCGGCTCGGGGCCCACCAGGTCGGCGTCACCGGCGCCGTGGGTCTTGCCGAAGCTGTGCCCGCCGACGATCAGCGCGGCGGTCTCCTCGTCGTTCATCGCCATCCGGCCGAACGTCTCGCGGATGTCGATCGCCGCGGCGATCGGGTCGGGCTTGCCCTCCGGGCCTTCGGGGTTGACGTAGATCAGGCCCATGGTCGTCGCGCCGTAGGGCTGCGCGAGCTCGCGCTCACCCGAGTAGCGCTTGTCGGTGCCCAGCCATTCCTCCTCTTCTCCCCAGAGGATCTCTTCGGGCTCCCAGACGTCCTCGCGGCCGAAGCCGAAGCCAAAGGTCTTGAAGCCCATCGACTCCAGGGCCACGTTGCCCGCGTAGGTGATCAGGTCGGCCCAGGAGATCTTGTTGCCGTACTTCTTCTTGATCGGCCACAGCAGCCGCCGGGCCTTGTCCAGGCTCGCGTTGTCCGGCCAGCTGTTCAGCGGGGCGAAGCGCTGCATGCCCTGGCCGGCGCCGCCGCGGCCGTCGTGGATGCGGTAGGTGCCCGCGGCGTGCCAGCTCATCCGGATGAACAGGCCGCCGTAGTGGCCGTAGTCGGCCGGCCACCAGTCCTGCGACGTGGTCATCAGCGAGATCATGTCGGCCTTGAGCGCCTCGACGTCGAGCTTGGCGAACTCCGCGGCGTAATCGAAGTCGTCGCCGAGCGGGTTGGACAGCGGCGAGTGCGGGTGCAGCGACGAGACGTCGACCTGGTCGGGCCACCAGTCCCGGTTGGTCAGCGGGGCATGCGCCTTCGGCTTGGGTGAAGGGATTGCTGGGTTTTCGCTTTCGCTCTTGCTAGCCGTCCCGCTGTCTGGTTGGGGTGGGCGGCTACTGGTTGTATCAGATGACACAGCATTCCTTTCGAGGGTGGGTGAATCGGGCTGCGATCACGGGCTGTGATCTAGGAGCCTGCAGTCGAGCAATCGGCGCACAGGCCCCAGTAGATGACTTCGGCCTCGTCGAGAACGAAGCCATCAAGAACGTTGTCGTCGTCCGACGGTGTCAGGCACGGTGCCTCGCCGACGGCGCAGTCGACGTCGCCGATGGTCCCGCAGGACCGGCAGACGACGTGGTGGTGGTTGTCGCCGACCCGCGACTCGTAGCGCGCGACCATGCCCAACGGCTGGATGCGCCGGACCAGGCCGACCGCGGTCAGCGCGTTGAGGACGTCGTACACCGCCTGTCGGGACACATCCGGCAGGCCCACCCGGACCGCCGAGAAGATCGTCTCGGTGTCGGCGTGCGGATTCGCGTCTACGACCTCCAGCACGGCAACCCTGGGGCGGGTGACCCGCAGATCGGCCATCCGCAACCTGTCCGCGTAATCGGCCGTCGATGACACCGCACCAATATGACGCACTTATCTGGAACGAGTCAAGAGTTTCCTGTGAAGTGGGGCACAATTCCGGGTAACGAATGGGCTGCGTCACGTCTGGATCACGTCGCGCGAATGTCAGGTGGGCTTGAGCGCGCTGCCTTCGCGCCACTGGTCCCAGCTCAGCGTCCAGTCGCCGTTCTGCTCCAGCGCCAGCGGCGGCCCGCCACTGTTGCGGACCTCGACCACGTCGCCGGGCACCGAAAAGTCGTAGAACCATTTCGCGTTGTCGGCGTTGAGGTTCAAGCACCCGTGCGAGGTGTCGCGGTGCCCCTGGGCCCACACCGTCGCTTCGAGCTCGTGCAGGTAGATGCCGTCGGTGCTGATCTTGGTGGCGTAGTTGATGGTTTCGCGATACCCGAGCCGGGAGTTCTTGGGCAACCCGAAGGTCGAGGAGTCCATGACGACCGGATTGCCCTTGTCGAGCACGGTGTACACGCCCGGCGGGGTCCACAGCGAGATCTTGCGGCCGCCGACATCTTCGGTGCCGCCCATTCCCATGCTGGTGGGCATCGTGCGCACGAGCGCTCCGTTGTTGAAGACGCTGATCTGTTTGGTGGCGTCGTCGGCGATGGAGATGTGCGCATCCCCGATCCGGAACGAGACCCGACTGTCGTCTTGCCCGAATAGCCCGTCGCCCAAAGCGATTCCGTAGATTTGCGCCTCGGCCGTGATCTGCGTGCCCGGGGCGTAGTAGTGCTCCGGGCGCCAGTGCGCGTTCTGGCCGTCGACCCAGAACCATGAGCCCTCGACCTTCGGGGTGGTGGTCACGGCCAGGTGTCGCTCGGCGGCCGCCCGGTCGGCGATCTGCTCGTCGAAGTGCGCGACGATGACCGTTCCGACGCCGTAGGTGCCGCCGCCGCGCAGCGGCGCCTCCGCGGTGGTCGTGAACGACACCTTGGTCTGGTTGGACGGTCGCAACGTCGTGAACGTCGAGACTTGTTTGGCCGCAACACCGTTGGTGCCGCGACTGGTGACCGTCAGTGTGTAGGTGCGCCCGTAGCCCAACGGGACGGTGGGCTTCCACACCAGGTTGTCCGGGGTCATAACGCCCTGGACCGACGTACCGGCCTCGTTGACCATGTCGACCCCGGCCAGGGTGCCCACCTCGGCCTTGACCATCACGGGAGCGACGGGGTCGACGTCGTGTGCGTCGGGGGCGGGGGTGAACGTCACGTGCGCGGGCCCGGGCGTCGTCGCCGCGGTTTCGGAGTGATGATCCCGCGATGCGATCTGGATCGCGCCGACCACGCCGACAACGACGAACACGACCAGCAGGAGCCGGCGGGGCCAAGGGAATGTCATGGTGTGCACCTGATAACCCGCGACGCCCTGCCCGTAAACGTGCAGGTGTCCTGGGCCGAACGCGCATTCGGGCGAGAAGATCGCCGGACCTCGCCGTGGGTACACGCCCGGCGCAAAGAATCATGCCGACGCCCGGCCCGCGAGAGATCATGGCTTCATGGCCGACGAGGAACTCGACGATCTTTATGGCGTGCCGCCCAAGGAGTTCACCGCCGAACGCGCCCGGCTGACGGCCGCGGCCAGGAAGCGCGGTGACGACGCCGCCGCCGAACGCATTTCGGCGGCCACCAAGCCGACGACGGCGGCGTGGATCGTCAACCGGCTGGCCCTGCGGCGCAAGGACACCCGCGAGCGCCTGGCCGACCTCGGTGAGCGGTTGCGGGCGGCGCACGCCGCGATGGACGGCGCGCGCATCCGCGACCTGTCGGTCGAGCAACACAAGCTCATCGACGAACTCACTCGCGACGCGCTGCGGGCCGCCGAGGTGAAGCAGCCGTCGGCGTCCGTGCGCGAGGATTTGACCAGCACCCTGCAAGCCGCCGTCGCCGACCCGCAGGTGAGGGCGCGGCTGGGCCGACTGACGCGGCCCGAACAGTGGTCGGGTTTCGGCGCCCTCGGGGAGGCGGCGCCGGAATCGGCGCCCGAGAAACCCCATCGCGGGCGCGTCGAGAAGCTCCGCGCGGCGGTCGCCGAAGCCGAGCGGGCCAAAGCCGAAGCCGACGACCGGTTGTCCGAGCGGGAAGCCCAACGCGACGAGGCCCGGCGCCGCCGCGACGAGGCGGCGCGGGCGCTGCGGGCGGCCGAGCGCGAACTCGGTAGCGCCGAACACAATTACGAGCGGGCCGAGGAAGCCAGCCGAGCCGCCGCCGACTCGCTCACGGAGGCGAAAGCCCGGCTGAAGCGGGCGTGAACCCGCGCGGCGTTTCTTCGTGCCGGGTTGGGGTATCAGCACAGCCGTGACTTCTTTGTGGATGACCGACCGAACCGAACGCCCGTGGGCGGCAAGCCCGCTTGACCGGGGCCCCGCATCCGCCGATGTCATCGTCGTGGGCGCCGGCATCACCGGGCTGATGACGGCGGTTCTGCTCGCCCGCGCGGGCAAGGACGTGCTGGTGCTGGAGGCGCGCACGGTGGGTGCCTGCGCGACCGGGAACACGACCGCCAAAATCAGCCTGCTGCAAGGCAGTCAGCTCTCGAAGGTACTGCCGCGGCACGGCAGGGACGTGGCCCGGGCCTACGTCGACGGCAATCGCGAGGGACAGGAATGGGTGCTGGGCCACTGCGAGGCGCACGGGGTGGCGGTGCAGCGCGAGGACGCCTACACCTACGCCCAGTCGGCCCGCGGCGTGCCGTCGGCGCGCGCCGAACTCAAGGCGTGTCAGGCGGCCGGCCTGCCGGCGGTGTGGGAAGACGATGCCGACGTGCCGTTCGACTACCACGGCGGCGTGCGGCTGCCCGACCAGGCCCAGTTCGATCCGATGCCCTTCCTCGACTCGTTGGCCGTCGAGTTGCTCAACCGGGGTGGGCGGCTGGTCGAGGGCACCCGGGTGCGACGAGTCTCCACGCGCGGCAAGGGCGTGCGCGTGCACGTCAACGACGCCGCCCAGCAGGACGTCGAACTTCAGGCCGGCCAGCTGGTGCTCGCCACCGGGATCCCGATCCTGGATCGCGGCGGCTACTTCGCGCGGGTCAAGCCCAGCCGGTCCTACTGCCTGGCCTTCAAGGTTCCCGGCAACATCACCCGGCCGATGATGATCACCACCGATTCGCCGACACGTTCGGTGCGCTACGCGCCGGTCGCGGATGGCGAAAGGCTGATCGTCGGTGGGGCGGGCCACACCGTCGGCCGCGAGAAGAGCCCGTCCGAAGCGCTCGATGAGCTGGCGACGTGGACGCGCAAGCACTTTCCGGGGGCCGTGCAGACCCATTTCTGGTCCGCGCAGGACTACACGCCGATCGACCACCTGCCGTATGTGGGCCCCATCCTGCCGAACAATGAAAACATCTTTGTTGCAACGGGTTTCAACAAGTGGGGCATGACCAATGGCGCCGCGGCGGCCTTGGCGCTGTCGAGCCGGATGCTGGGTGGGCGGATGGATTGGGCGCGCGCGTTCGCCAGCTGGAGTCCGCACGAGCTGACCGGCCTGGGGACGGCGCTGCAGGCCAACCTCGAGGTCGGCTTCAATTTGACCAAGGGCTGGATCACCCCGGCGGCACGCATCGGCCGTCGCAGCCCCGACGGGGAGGGCGGCGTGGTGAGCGGCCCGCCGTGGCACCTCGAGGCCCGCTGCCGCGTCGACGGCACCGAGCACCGCGTCTCACCGGTGTGCCCGCACCTCGGCGGGATCGTGAATTGGAACGACGCCGACAAGGCGTGGGAATGCCCGCTGCACGGGTCGCGCTTCGCGCCCGACGGCACCTTGTTGGAGGGGCCGGCGACGCGCGATCTGACCGCGTAGACCGCCTGAGCTCAGCCCGCCTTCTCAAAGACGAGCCAGCGCAGCTCGATCGGGGAGTCGTCTCGCTCGACGTCGAACACGTCGATGCCGGTGGCCCACCCCTCGAACCACGCCGTGGGCGGCCACGCCTCGGCGGGCAACCGCGCCTTCTCGTACTCGTAGGCGGAGTCGTCGGCGACGGGCTCGAGCGGCAGGCCCACCGCCGCGCCCTTCACCTCTTCCCGGGTGAAGATCATGCTGTTGCACTGTTGGCCGAGTTGCACCGCGGCGTCGTCGGGCACGTAGCCGTCGCGGGCCAGGAAGGTGTTGAAGACCAGGCGCCCGCCGGGGGCCAGACATTCGGCGGCGAGTTCGAACATCCCGCGCAACTCGTGCGGAGTCCGGAAATCGGGCACCACCTCCGAGAGCACCATCAGGTGGTACCGGGCGTGCGCACCCTCCATGGCGGTGAACACGTCGCTTTGGATGACGTTCACGCGCAGCGCTTCGCGGCCGGCTTCCGCGCGGATGACGTCGGCGAACTTCGCCGTCATCTCCACCGCATCGACCTGGTGGCCGCGGCGGGCCAGGGCCAGGGCGTTGCGTCCGGTTCCCGCGCCGACGTCGAGCACCCGAAAGGCGGCGGGATCGGCCGCCTGCGCGGCGAGGTCCAGCACGCGCGCGTCCGGTTCGGTGCCGAACAGCGGCGGCGGGCGCACGGCGACCCACTGCTCGTAGTCGGCCTCGATCGTCCGCGCGTCGGCCTGGACGCGGAAGTTCACACCGGCCGACCCGAACGGGGAGTGGTACGAGATGACCACGTCGGACCGCGGGGATGCCTTGAACGCCTTCGCCAACTCGGTTTCCAGCGCGGCCCGCAGCTGCGCGGACTGTTCGGGGGTGTACCAGACACCCAGCGTGGCGCACACGTTGGCGCACAATTGCACGTACTCGTCGATCAGGCCCGGCACCGCCGGCACCCGGAGCTGGCCCTCGGCCGACGATCGCCGATACATCCGCCGGATGAGCGCCTCGCGCAGCATCGACGGGTCGAATGATCCCTCCGGCGGTTCGTGCACCAGAACCTTCTACACGACCGATCGGCTTTGCACCACCGCCAAGCCGGTGCGCCTATCAGTCCCGCCGCGCCGTGCGGGCAGCGTCTTCGAGGAGATCGGCGGCGCGGGCGACGCTCTGGGCGGGCTCGGTCACTTGGGTGGCGACCTCGCGCGCCCGTTTGAGGTAGCGGGCATCCAGGACCGAGCGCAGGTCTGCGACCAGTGAGTCCAACGTGGACGCCGAGAACGCCCGCGCCACGCCGACTTCCAACGCGCTGACGGCCTCGGCCCACATCGGCTGATCGAGCCAGAGCCACAGAATCAGCATGGGCACTCCGGCCCGCAGGCCCGCGGCGGTGGTGCCGGCCCCGCCGTGGTGCGCGATCGCGCGGCAGGCCGGAAACACGGCGGCGTGATTCACCTCCGTCACGATCTTGACGTGATCTTCCGGCGGGAGGCCGGTGAAATCGTTTGGGCCGCTACAGATCAACGCCCGCTCGCCCAACCGGGCGCAGGCCGCGCTGATGACGGCGACCGTCTCGGCGGGAAAGGTGACGGGGGTGCTGCCGAACCCGAAGTAGATGGGCGGCGTCCCCGTGGCGATCCAGGACAACACTTCGTCGTCGGCCTCGCCCGGCATGCCCAGCGTCAGCGAACCGACGAAGGGCCGTCGGTACTGCGGGGTTGCCCATTGCTTTGCCAGCTCGGGCACGCACAACGCGTCATAGGCCTGAATCTCCAGCGTCGGCCCCGTGGACGCCACGGCCTGCGCGGGCAAACCGAGCGCTTGGCGTTGCGCGTTCTCGGCCGCGCTGGTGACCTGGGACTGCAACCAGCCGAGTTCCAGGGCGGCCGCCGGGAAGAAGTGCAGCGCGGCCAGCGGAATGCCGAAGCGCTCGGCGACGTTGGCGGCGAGCCTTTGCTCGTTCATCCCGGCCACCAGCAGGCCGGCATCGGTCGCCAGGCGGGCCAGCGTCTCGCTCTTTGCGGCCCAGATGTTGGTGACGCGCTCCATGAGGTGCGGCAAGGCGCTGATCGGATCCTGCACGTTGCGGATGAAGTCGGTGGCGGTGTCGAGCTGCTCGCGGCTGTCGGGCCCGTAGGCGACCGCGGCAAGCCCGGCCGATTCGGCCAAGGCGAGCTTGTCGGGCGGCACCGCGATCACGACGTCGTGGCCCCGGCGTTGCAGCTCCCGCGCGACGGCGGCACAGGGTTCGACGTCGCCGCGGCTGCCGTAGGCGGCCAGCACACATTTCATTAACGGACCTCACTCGCGGTGGTGCCACAAATCCAAGCAGAGCCGGCGGCGCCCAACCTTCTGGGCGCGAGAAGCCCAACCTGACCACGCCTTTTGTTGGTGCCCGGCGGACGCCCCCGTGCCCGAATCGATGCGGCGACGCCCTTGCAGCCCCACCGACCACGCGCCGAAACGATTTGCGCGGCGCGCGCCAAACCCTTGTGGGTTTCCTGTGTCATGTGCCGGTAACCTATCGTTAACCCATCGCAACAATTTCGCTGTATTCGTTAACGTTGGGCCACACTTGCGAAGGTGTGAGACCGATCCCTCAGCAGTCGGGACGGTCTCGTTAGGTCGCCTTCCTTCGCGGTACCGGCGCTGCCCGAAGGAATGCGATTTGTTTGCTGTTCGGCTGGCTACCCCCATACGACGCGCACCGGAGCCGTCGGCGCCCTCGCGGCCATGAAAGCGATCGGAGGAGAACGTGGACTTCGCAGTACTACCGCCGGAGGTCAACTCCGCGCGGATGTACGCCGGTCCGGGGTCGGGACCCATGCTGGCCGCCGCCATGGCCTGGGACGAATTGGCCGCCGCGCTGCAGTCGACGGCGGACTCGTACCAGGCGGAGATCACCGCCCTCACCTCCGGCCCGTGGGTCGGCCCGTCGGCTGCCGCCATGACCGCGGCGATCACCCCTTATCTCGAGTGGATGCGGACCACCGGCGCCCAGGCCGAAGAAGCCGCCACCCAGGCCCGGGCCGCGGCCTTCGCCTACGAGACGGCCTTCGCCGAGACGGTGCCGCCCCCGGTGATCACTGCGAACCGCACCCTGCTGGCGTCCCTCGTCGCGACGAACTTCCTCGGCCAGAACACGCCGGCGATCGCCACGACCGAGACCGAGTATGCGGAGATGTGGGCGCGCGATACCGCGGCGATGTTCGGCTACGCGGGTTCCACGGCGTCGGCGACCAGGCTGACACCGTTTGCCGAGCCCGATCAGACCACCAACTCCGGCGCCGACCAATCCGGAGCCGTGGCCCAGGCCACCGGCACGGCCGCCGGGAGCACACGCAATGCCGTTACGCAGCAATCACTCTCGGCGGTGCCCAACATGCTGAGCCGAGCGTCCCTGGCACCGAACGCCTTGGCCGCCGACCCGTCGCCGGTGGAAGCCCTGGACGTGGGTGCCGATCTCATCACGTATTTTCTGGACGCACCCGGCAGCTTGGTCACGTTTTTCGTCGACGCACCCGCGGCTACGATTGCCCTTCCCTACGACATCGCCGGTGCCCTGACCGGTTTCCACACCGATGACATCGTCAGCGGCTGGGCCGGGGTGCAGTCGTTCCCGGGGACGGGCGCGGTGCCGCCATCGCCATTCCCCGTCATCACTAACCCGGCCGGTGGATTCGGAACTCTCGCGTCAGCGGGGCTGGGGGAGGCCAACACCGTCGGCGGCCTATCGGTACCGCCCGGGTGGACAGCCGCCGCCCCGGCGATCAGACCGGCCGCGCTGGCGCTGCCGGCGACCAGCGTCGGCGCCGCCGCGGAAGCCGCGGCCGCAGCCGCCCCCAGCGGCACCGGGAGCCTGTTCGGCGAGATGGCGGTGGCGAGCATGGCCGGGCGCGCGATGGCCGGCACGAGCGCGTTGGGTCGCGAGCGAAGCCGGGCCGAGACGGCGAAATCCCCGCGCGACCCGAACAAGCGCGACCCGAACAAGAAGGACAAGGCGGACGAGTCCGCAACGACCCCGCAGGTGTCGGCGGGCGGACCGATCACGAGCATCGCCGCCGAGCTGCGCGAGCTGGCATCGCTGCGCGACGCCGGAATCCTCACGCAGCAGGAATTCGAGGAGCAGAAGAAGCGGCTGCTCCCCGGCTGACCCAGCGGTTCCGTTGCCGCCGTTGTGAGAAGTGGTGACGCCCTGCGATTTGGGGCACAGTGTGAAGGTGCCTATGGACACGTCGTCGACCGGCAACGGCCCCGGTGCCGTGCAGATGCGCGTGGAGGCGCTGCTTCGCTACCCGGTGAAGTCGATGCTCGGCGAAACGGTGGATGCCCTGGCGGTCGACGAGCGCGGCGCCGAGGGCGACCGGCGGCTCGCACTCGTGGACGGCGAGACCGGCCATGTGGCCAGCGCCAAGAATCCGCGGCTCTGGCGGGACCTCTTGACGTGCACCGCCCACGCGGGCGCCGACGGCGTGAGCATCAGGCTGCCCGACGGGACGGACGTGGCCTTCGACGACCCCGGTGTCGACGAGCTGATCTCCCGATTGACCGGACGACGGGTCCAACTCGTGGCCCAGCGGCCCGAGGGGGCCACGCTGGTTCGCCCCGATCCGGAGCAACTGCTCGAACTCGGTCTCGACGCCGAGGTCGACGGCCGTATTCTGCGGATCGCCCAGGCCACCCCGGGGGACTCGTTCACCGACGAAGCCCCGCTGCACGCCATCACCACGGCGACCCTCGAGCACATCGGGGTGGAGGCCCTGCGGTACCGGCCGAATCTGGTGATCGCGACACCACCGGACTATCCGCCGTACGTCGAAAACGATTGGGTCGGAAGCGATATCACCGTCGGTGAGGCGCGGCTGCGGGTGCTGACCGCCACGTCACGGTGCGTGGTTCCCACGCTCGAACACGGCCCCCTGCCGCGTGCCCCGCAAGCGCTTCGCATCCCCGCGAAGGAAAACCGGTTGAACACGGGCGGTCACGGGGCGCAGGCCTGCGCGGGGGCCTACCTCTCCGTGGTGACCAAAGGCGTTATCCGCGTGGGTGATCCGGTCGACATCCGGCCGTAGCCGTGGCATCAGCCGCCCAGATTGCGCACCGCCGTGTCGAGGTCTTCGGCCTGCTCGGCCAGCTCACGGTCGGATAGCTCCGCGCGCCCGATGCGCTGCACCAATTCCTGGCGGGTGGCGACCTGCAGGGCGCCTCGATATTCGGCAGAGTTCAGGTCCTCCGGCGTGACGACCGCGGCGCGCCCCTCGACAACCACGAGTGCGGCGTCCTGCTCTTGGCTGGCGAGTAGCCGCCGAACGTCGTCGGCCCCGATGGTCATGAGCCGTCCAGCTGTGACAAACCGTCGATCATGCATGTGGCTATGCCCACTCCGGGGCCGAGGTAATCAGAAAATGTCGTCATCGTTTCCGACCCGCTAGCCTGTCGCCCCAACCATTTTCATCACCAGCAGCACCGCTACCGCGATGAACGCCACGACGAAGATGCCGACGGCGATCACTGTGAGCACCGAGCTGGGCGTGAATCGCCGGGTGTTCGGCGGTTGCGGCTCGGACACACCGGATGTTTGGGGCGCGGCCGGGGGAGTAGCGCCCGGTGCGGTTCCTCCTCCCGGCTCGAGTCCGGGGGTTCGTGCGGGGTCAGGATCGGGAGGTTGCGCGGTCATGGTGGACAGCGCCCCTTTCGCCGCCGGTGATGGTCGATACGCCCGGCCGCATCGCGACCCGGATGCACTTGTCTTTTTTGTTTTTGAACAAGTCGTAGGCCCGCACGCCCTCCTCGAGCGGCACGTCGTGGGTGATCAGTTTCGCCGGGTCCAGGTCGCCCTGCTCGACGTAATCGAAAAGCCGGGTTATGTAGCGTTGTCCGTGTTGCTGCGCCGTCTTCAGCGTCAGGCCTTTGTTGGTCAGGACACCCGTCGGGAATTTGTCGGTCAGCCCGTACACCCCGAGCACCGACACGACTCCGCCCTTGCGGCAGGCCAGGATCGCCTGGCGCAGCGCGGTGGCGCGGTCGGTCTCCATGCGCAGCAGTTGCTTGGCCCGGTCGTAGAGTTGCTGCACGCCGGTGCCGTGACCTTCCATGCCGACGGCGTCGATGCACGCATCGGGGCCGCGGCCGCCGGTCATCTCCCGAAGCGTCTCGTGCACGCTGTCGACCGCGGTATAGTCGATCGTTTCCAAGCCAAAGGCGTTGCGCGCCAGGGCCAGCCGCTCCGGTATGCGGTCGATGACGATGGCCCGCTCGGCGCCCAACAGCAGCGCGCTCCGGGCCGCCATCAAGCCCACCCCGCCGGCTCCCCAGACCGCGACCGTGTCGCCACCGGCGATGTCACAGAAATCGGCGCCCATGAAACCCGTCGGCACCGCGTCGGACAAGAACAGCGCCTGCTCGTCGGCGATGTCACCGGGAATCACGAAGCAATTCGCGTCGGCGAACGGCACCCGGACGTATTGGGCGTGGGATCCGGCGTAGCCCCCGAACGGATGGGTGTATCCGTAGATGCCGCCGGAGGGATAGCCCAGCAACGGCTGCTGCAGCTCGGCGTTGGGATTGGTGGTGTCGCAACACGAATACAACTCGTGATCGCAATACCAGCAGCGGTTGCAGGCGATGAACGACGGGACCACCACACGGTCGCCCACCTTGGTGTCGCGCACCTCGCGGCCCGTTTCCGCCACCATGCCCATGAATTCGTGGCCGAAGATGTCGCCGGCCCGCATGCCCGGCAGGTAGCCGTCGATGAAGTGCAGATCCGATCCGCAGGTCGTGGTGAGGCGGACTTCGACGATCGCGTCGTGCGGATTCAGGATCTTCGGGTCATCGACCGTCTCCACCGAGAGATCGTTGACCCCGTTCCAGCACAGTGCTCGCATGTTGGGCCTTTCGCTTAGCGCGCGGACTCGCGTGCGCTGGGGTTGGACTGGATGGTCGGCACCTCGCCGGTCTGCATCAAGGCGCGCAGCCGGTAGAGGACCTTGAAGGCCGCCGCGCCGGACAGCAACGCGGGCGCGGGCGCCTGGACGCACAGCGTGACCTCGGTGCCCAGCTCGCGCGGGGCGGGCCGGTAGTTGACGACGATCTGGTTCCCGTTGCCGACGAAGCGGATTCCGCCGGATTCCTCGACCAGCGTGGAATCCCAGGTCACGTCAGGCGCCGCGGATGACCGCCAGCGATAGCGATTCCGTGCGTCGGATTCGACGTCGGAGATGTCGCCGAGCACCACCGACAACTGGTCGGGGTCGCGCCAGAAACGCTCGATCCGCTCGACGGGGCACGCGATCGTGACCGTTTGCGCCTTGGCGCGTCGCGGCACCTTGTCGATCACCCTGTTCACCGCGCCCAACACTTGGTTTTTCGCGAAGCCGAGATAACTCACCGCGCGCTCCCTCCGTCGGGGCATTGCGGTACCCGCCCACGGGCCGCCCAAACCGACCGCGGGCGCGGGGCCGGTGACGCGAAGGGGTCCCTACAGCGGATCGCCGTCCGGCGATGCCGTCTGCAAGGTGCGGCCGACCGGCGGGTCGGTCACCGAATAGGCTGCGGGCCAAGGCTTTTCGTGCGGTCCGCCGCGTTCATGGAGCCGGAATCGCCGGCGTCGTCAGTTTTCGGAGTTCGGTGTGGGACTTTGCGCGGATTCCCACTTCGCCTCGAGGGACCTCTCCACCGTGGTGCCGGCGGCCAGGTCGAGCTGAAAGGTCTCCCCGCGGTCGCTTTCCAGCGTGACGAGATATCCCGCATCGGTGGGGTCCTTGAACACGACCTTGTAGGGCTGTGCGCCGGAGCCGCGGTCAACGGCGATGATGTCGCCAGGGGTGACGTCGTCGATGCGGTCGTTACCGGAGGCTTTGGACATACCGCCGACCGTAGCCGATGTCCGCCCGCCGCGGCCGGGGCCCGGTCAGGGCTGCAGGAAGGCCTTGATGG
Source organism: Mycobacterium sp. 3-98 (assembly GCF_035918355.1). Lineage (NCBI taxonomy): Bacteria > Bacillati > Actinomycetota > Actinomycetes > Mycobacteriales > Mycobacteriaceae > Mycobacterium > Mycobacterium sp. 3-98. Next base: position 3,204,231 of record NZ_CP142360.1, read on the forward strand.
CGCGCCGCTCATCCATGGCCCGGTAGGCCTCGGCGACTTGTTCAAGCGGCAGGTGCAGGTCGAAGACCTTGCCGGGATTGATTCGCCCGTCGAGCACCGACTCGATCAGGTCGGGCAGGAAGTGCCGGACCGGGGCGGGGCCGCCGCGGAGCCCGACCTGACTCCTGAAGAGTTGCTCGCCGGTGATGCTGACGTCGTGGGGGACTCCCACGAACCCGACGAAGGCGCCTGGGCGGGCGGATTGGATGGCTTGCTGCATGGATTGGCCGGTACCCACGCATTCGAGCACGGCGTCGGCGCCGACGCCTTCGGTCATGTCCTTGATGACGGCGACACCGTCGTCGCCGCGCTCGGTGACGATGTCGGTGGCGCCGAACTCGCGCGCCAGCTTCTGCCGGGGCTCGTGGCGGCTCATCGCGATGATCCGCTCGGCGCCCTTTTCGCGGGCGGCGAGCACCGCGCACAAGCCGACCGCGCCGTCCCCCACGACGGCCACCGTCATGCCGGGAGCGACGTTGGCCGCTTCGGCGGCAAACCATCCGGTCCCCATCACGTCCGACAGGGTCAGCAGGTCCGGAATCGATTCGTGGTCGGGTTGGTCGGGGAGGGCGACCAGGCTGCCGTCCGCCCACGGGATGCGGATCACCTCCGCCTGGCAACCGCTCATCAGTACCCCGTGCACACACGACGTTTGAACTCCGTTGCGGCAGTTCGGGCAGGTGCCGTCGGAAGCGAAGAAGGATCCGATGACGAACTGGCCGGGCTTGACCGAGGTGACCTCGCTGCCAACGGCTTCGACGACGCCGCAGTATTCGTGACCGAACGGCTTGGGCTCGGGAACGGGGTTGATGCCGCGGTAATCCCAGAGATCCGAGCCGCACACGCACGTGGCGGTGGTGCGGACGATGGCGTCGGTGGGGGCGACGATCTCGGGGTCCGCGATGTCCTCGAAACGGACGTCGCCGGCGCCGTAAATGACGGCTCCTCGCATGATGCCTTCCCTCCCGCGCCAGCCGGCCCTACCCAAATCGATGGGTTTCAACCGCGCCTCGACGCCATTTGACGTGCCCATCCGTCGAGTCGGACGCGACGGCCCTGCCGGCAAGAGTATCGCCCTGCCGCTCTTTCGCGCATGGCAAGGCGCCTCCGCCACGAACGATGTTGCGGCAGTTGTTAATTCACGCCCGCCGACCGCGGCGATGACGTCCTGGCGATCAGTGACGCGGTTCACGTCGTGTTTGAGCCACCGAGTCCGTGGAATCCCCCTGCGTGAACGAACGTTCTTGGCCAACGCCGCAAGGAGAAATTTCGATGAGTAAGCACGACAAGGCAGACGAGGCGCGTAGGGGCCTGATCGATTCGGTCAAGGGCAAGGCCAAAGAGGTCGTCGGCGCCGTGACGGGCAATGATTCGCTGACCGCCGAAGGACAGCTCGAGCAAACCCAGGCGCACGAGCGCAAAGAAGCGAACGCAACCGAGGCCGTCGCCGAGGCCCAGGCCAAGCAAGCGCGGGATGACGCGGCCGAAGCCAAGGCGGATGGAGCCCGACAGCGCCTGGCGGCGAACGCCAGCGCGGTGGCTACGGAGGATTCGATCGAAGCCCGACAAGCCGCGCAGAAGCGCGCGGCCGAGCGCGCGGCGCAGCAGACCGCCGCAACGGAACAAACGCGGGCTGAGCTCGACGCACAACAGCAGATCCAACGGGCCAAGGCCGACGAACGCGAGGAAATCGGTGACGCGACGGAGGACGTCGTCGATGCCGCCGCGCAGCATCAAACCTCGGTGCAGGTGGCCGCGAACGAAAAGGCGGAGGCCGATCGCCTTCGCCACCATGCCCAGAACGTGTCCGACGAAGCCGACCTGCCCTGAGGGCGGGCCACGTACAGGAGAAAACGATGAAAATATCCGACGCCCCGTTGGCGGTTCTGCGGTTTCACTACCAACTCGCCCGGTTCCCGCTGCAGTTGATCGAAGATCGGGTCGTTACCCGAATCCCGGCGGAAGCGCGTGCGCGGCTGCTCTATGAGCGCTCGCTCGGGATGCTTGACAGCACTGTCGGGAATGCGCTCGGCGATCCCCGGCTGGTCGAGCGGGGGACGGCGCTCGTGGAACGCAGCGACGCGCTCGGACGTGCCGCACAGCTGGACGCGACGGCGGCGACCAGGAAAAAGCAGGCCGACGCGGAGTTGGCGGGTGCTCGTGACGAGGCGATCGAGGAACGCCAGCAAGCGCAGGCGGCAACAGCTCAGGAGATCGCGGAGGCCCGCAACGCCGCCGGGGACCGCAAGCGGCAGGCGGCAGATTCGGCGCAGAAGGCGAGCGCCTCGGCAAAGCAGCGCGTCGACGAGGCGGCCGCCAAGCAGAAGGACGCCGTCGAATCGGCAAAACGACAGGTGGAGAACAGGACTCAGGCCGCCGAGCGGGCCGCGTCCAAGGCTTCCGCCGCCAAACTCGATGAGGCCGAGGACAAGCTAGGCGAGGCCGCCGACAAGCGCGCCGAAGCGGATCGCGTCGCGGATTTGGCGGCCGCCGAAAAGCAAGAACGCCAAGAGCGGCGCGCGAACGACTAGAACCTGCCTCAGACGCGCGGCGCGGCTTGGTTGACCTTGTCGGCCGCGAACGTCGCGGCCTGGGCCGTCATCCCGGCGTCGATGTAGGAGACGTGCGCGATGATGTTGCCGCCACCCGAGCAGATCGGGTCGTCGGGGGCGCACAGGCTGATGGTCTTGGCGCCGTACGCCGGGTTGATCGTGGGGAGCGGCTGGCCGCCCCACAACATGGTGGAGAAGCCGCTGGACGGCTCGCCGAAGAGGGCGACGGCGGCGACGTGGTCGGCCGCCGAGGCGGGCAGCGCGTTGGTGGCGAGGTCGATCACCGTCGAGCCCTGCGAGTACCCGCCGAGCACGATCCGGGAGTTCGGGCAGCTGGCCACGGTGTCCTGGATGTGGGTGGCCGCGTCGTCCGCGCCGGCGTTCGCGCTGTTGTGGTAGTCGTCGTTGGCCGGGTAATTGACGGCGTAGACGTCGACGGATCGCCCGCCGAGCTGCGACGTGAGCGAGTCGACGAACGCCTGGCCGATGTTGCCGAGGCCGGGCTCCTGGTGGGTGCCGCGGGCGAAGACCACCGAGACGTCCGAGCATGGATCGGCGGCGGCGGTCGGAGCGCCGATGGGTGCACTCAGCAGCGCCCACGCCGTCACAGCCGAGATACCAACGAAGCGAGCAAGTCTGCGTGCATTCATCCCCGAATCCTGACACATGCGCCACGACGACGGTGGCGGTGGCCGGTTCGGCGCCATCCGCGGCACGTCAACGGCCACGCCACTGCGGCTTGCGCTTCTCGTTCCAGGCCCGGATACCCTCGGCCACGTCTTCGGTCGCGCCGGCCACCTTGCGCATCGTCTCGCCGAAGCGCACCGACTCGATCCAGCCCATGTCCGCGGTCCGCCAGGCCACCTCCTTGGTCGCCCGCTGGGCCAACGGTGCGGCCTCGGTGAGGGTGCGGGCCCAGGCCTGCGCCTCGGCCTGCAGTCGGTCGGGCTCGACGAGCCTCCAGACCAGGCCGACCTCTTTGGCCCGCTGGGCGCTCATCGGCTTGCCGGTCAACAGCAGTTCCATGGCGTTGGCCCAGCCCACCCGCTGCGGCAGCCGGATCGCCCCGACGATGGTGGGCACCCCGATCGAGACCTCGGGGAAACAGAACGTGGCCTCGGTACTGGCGATGACGAAGTCACAGAACAACACCCCGGTCACCCCGTAGCCGATGCAGGGACCGTGCACGGCGGCGATCGTCGGCTTGAACAGTTCCATGCCGGATTCGAACGAGTTGATCGTCGGTTTCTCCCAGAAGGTGCCGCCGAACGTGCCGACGGAGCCTTCGCCGTCCTTGAGGTCGCCGCCCGCGCAGAACACGCTGCCGTTGGCGGTCAGGATCCCGACCCAGGCGTCCAGGTCGTCGCGGAAACGATCCCATGCGGCGTTGAGGTCCTGGCGCAGCGCGCCGTTGATGGCGTTGCGCGCCTCGGGGCGATTCAGCGTGATGGTGGCGACGTGATCTTGCAGCTCATAGGTGACCAGACTCATGCCTGCAGAGTATTGCGCCGGGCGCGAGGACCCACCGATAAGCCGGGCGCGAACCTACCTCACGGCGTGCGGGAGCGGCGAGGGTCGTCGGAAACCCCGAGGCGCCCAACGGCTTTCGCGGAGAGACGCCTGACGTCATCGAACCGCACGCTGACACGCTCGAAGGCCTTGACGCGTTCGGCTTTGACTTTCTTGGTGTAGGTCCTGCGGTCGGCCGGCGTGAGGTCCGCGTCGTCGCTGAACGCGCTGAGCAGGGCGCGCGGGTACAGCTTTTCCACCAAGACGACGTTGACCTCGGCGCACAACACCAGCGCCACCGAGGCGAGGAACAGGAAGGCCAACGCCCCCAACACCAGTGCGAACACACTGTTGGTGGCGCTGGCCCGTTTCACGGTGTGCGCGACATAGCCCGCCCCGAACCACTGCAGCATCTGCCAGATGAACGCCGCGGCGACCGCCCCGGGCAACACCTGCCGGTACGTCAGTGCCCGCGCGGTTGTCACGCGAAAAGCCACCAGGCAGATCAACGCGTTGATCACGACGGCGGCGAGCGCGAGGCCGGCGGTTTCGAGAATGCCGACGGCGCCGGCGGCGTGACCGACCGCGGCCAACACGGTGGCCGCGATGGCCGCCGAGCCGAGCACCAACAGCAACAGCAAGCTGCGCAGGCGTGACCGAATGGGGTTGGGCCGCTTGTGTTTCGGCACCGCCCAGACGGAATCCATCGCGTTCTGCAGCGCCTGTCCCACACCCAGACCGCCGTAGAGCGCTCCGAGCAGGCCCACGATCACGCCGACGGCGCCTCCGCTGAGCCCCTCGGGGTGGTGCAATTGGCTGCCCAGGACCGGGAACTGGCTCAGCGTGCTGTGCAGCACCTGTGCCTGCAGATCGGGCCGGCCGGCCAGCACGACCCCCAGCGCGGTGGTCAACAGCAGCAGCAGCGGAAACAGGGACACCAGCGCGTAGTAGGTGATCAGCGCGGCGAGGTAGCCGCCCTGATCGTCGTTGTATTTGTAGATGACGGCGACGATCACGCCCACGGTTCGATTCCGTCGCTGCAGCTCGTCTAACCAACCGACCATCGCCGATCACGTCCCCCGCACAAGCCCGCATCCCGTTCAATGCGCTCGCCAGGTCATACCCGAATTGGGCCGCCGTCAACCGCGGTGGGCGCACCGGGGCTTGGGACGCCACCGGCGGCGGGTGCCTATTCTGTGCGGGGTGGCCGGACCGTCTGCAGCGCAGTTGCGCAACCAACTCGACGGCCTGACGTTGCGCGACGCCGCCCGCATCGGCAGGCGCCTGAAGAACCTCCGCGCCGCCACGCCCGAGAAGCTGCGGCGGCTCGCCGACGAGATCGCGGCGGCGCGGCCGCTCGTCGCGGCCCGCCAGGCCGCCGTTCCGACGATCACCTACCCCGACCTGCCGGTCAGCGCACGGCGGCAGGAAATCGCCGACGCGATCCGCGGGAATCAGGTGGTGGTGATCGCCGGGGAGACCGGGTCGGGCAAAACCACGCAGCTGCCCAAGATCTGCCTGGAGGCGGGTCGCGGCATCCGCGGAACCATCGGGCATACCCAGCCCCGCCGGCTGGCCGCGCGCACCGTCGCCCAGCGCATCGCCGACGAGCTGGCAAGCCCGCTGGGCGAGGCCGTCGGCTACAGCGTGCGGTTCACCGACCGGGTCGGCGACCGCACCCTGATCAAGCTGATGACCGACGGAATCCTGCTCGCCGAGATCCAGCGCGACCGCCGCCTGCTGCGCTACGACACCCTGATCCTCGACGAGGCACACGAGCGCAGCCTCAACATCGATTTTCTGCTCGGCTATCTGCGCGAGTTGTTGCCGCGCCGGCCCGATTTGAGGGTGATCGTCACCTCGGCGACCATCGAGCCGCACCGCTTCGCCGCGCATTTCGAGAATGCGCCGATCATCGAGGTGTCCGGGCGGACCTATCCGGTCGAGGTGCGTTACCGGCCGCTGGAGGTCGCCGTGCCTTCCGCATCGACGGACGATCCCGACGATCCGGACCACGAGATCGTCCGCACCGAGACCCGCGACGAGATCGAGGCGATCGTCGACGCCATCCGTGAACTCGAAGCCGAGCCGCCCGGCGACGTCCTCGTCTTTCTCTCGGGTGAGCGCGAGATCCGTGACACCGCAGATGCTTTGACGTTTTTGACGAACGGCCCGGGCCACACCGAAGTGCTTCCGCTGTATGCCCGGCTGCCCACCGCCGAGCAACAAAAGGTGTTCGCGCCGCATACCGGGCGTCGCGTCGTGCTGGCGACCAACGTCGCCGAGACGTCGTTGACCGTGCCGGGAATCCGCTACGTCATCGACCCTGGCAACGCCCGGATTTCGCGCTACAGTCGCCGCCTGAAGGTGCAGCGGCTGCCGATCGAGCCCATCTCGCAGGCCTCCGCCGCCCAACGGGCCGGCCGGTGCGGCCGGGTCGCGCCCGGCGTGTGCATCCGGTTGTACTCCGAGCAGGACTTCGCGGCCCGGCCGCGCTACACCGAGCCCGAGATCCTGCGGACGAACCTCGCCGCCGTGCTGCTGCAGATGGCGGCGCTGCAAATCGGCGATATCGAAAAGTTCCCGTTCCTCGATCCGCCGGACCGGCGCAGCGTCCGCGACGGCGTCCAGCTGCTGGTCGAGCTCGGCGCGTTCGACGGCCGGGGCGCGATCACCGAGCTCGGCCGCCGCCTTGCCCGGCTGCCGGTCGACCCACGGCTGGGCCGGATGATCCTGCAGGCCGAGACCGAAGGATGCGTGCGGGAGATGCTGGTTTTGGCCGCGGCGCTGAGCATCCCGGACCCGCGGGAACGGCCGAGCGATCGCGAGGAAGCCGCCCGCGAAAAGCACGCCCGCTTCGCCGACGAACACTCCGACTTCATGTCGTACCTCAACCTGTGGCACTATCTCCGCGGACAACGGAAGTCGTTATCCGGCAGCGCGTTTCGACGGATGTGCCGATCCGAATTCCTGCACTACCTGCGCATCCGCGAGTGGCAGGACCTGGTCGGCCAGCTACGCAGCATCGCCGGCGACCTGGGCATCGTCGAAGACACCGCCGGCGAGCCCGCCGATCCGGCCCGCGTGCACGCGGCGCTGGTCGCCGGGTTGCTGTCGCATGTGGGCATGCGCCGCGAGGACACGCGCGAGTACCTGGGAGCGCGTAACGCGAACTTCGTGCTGGCGCCCGGCTCGGTGCTCACCAAACGGCCGCCGCGCTGGGTCGTCGTGGCGGAGTTGGTCGAGACCAGCCGGCTGTATGGGCGCACGGCCGCGCGCATCCAGCCGGAGGTGGTCGAGCGGGTGGCCGGCGACCTGGTGCAGCGCACCTACAGCGAGCCGCATTGGGACGCCAAGCGCGGCGAGGTGATGGCCTACGAGCGGGTGACGCTGTATGGCCTGCCGCTGGTGGCGCGCCGCCGCGTCGGATACGCCCGCATCGAGCCGGTGGTGGCGCGCGAGCTGTTCATCCGGCACGCCCTGGTCGAAGGGGAGTGGCAGACCCGGCATCACTTCTTTCGCGACAACGCCCGGCTGCGCGCCGAGCTCGAGGAGCTCGAGGAGCGTGCCCGCCGCCGCGACCTGCTGGTCGGCGACGACGACGTCTACGCGCTCTACGACGCCCGCGTTCCCACCGAGGTGGTCTCGGCGCGGCATTTCGACGCGTGGTGGAAACGCCAGCGGCACAAGACACCCGACCTGCTGACGTTCACCCGCGCCGACCTGCTGCGCACCGACGACAACGCCGGCACCGATCGGCCCACCACGTGGCGGACGGGCGACGCCGCGCTGCCGCTGACCTACCGGTTCGAGCCGGGGGCCGCCGACGACGGGGTCACGGTGCATGTCCCGATCGACGTGCTGGCGCGCCTGGGGGGTGACGAGTTCGCCTGGCAGGTACCCGCGCTGCGCGAGGAACTGGTCACCGCGCTCATCCGCTCACTGCCGAAAGACCTGCGCCGCAACTTCGTTCCCGCCCCCGACACGGCACGCGCGGTGCTGGCCGCAATCGAGCCGGCCGCCGAGCCGCTGCTGTCGGCGTTGCAGCGCGAATTGCGCCGTCGCACCGGTGTTTTGGTGCCCGTCGAGGCGTTCGACCTGGACAAGCTGCCGCCGCACCTGCGGGTGACGTTCGCGGTGGAGTCCCCTGACGGCGCCGAGGTCGCCCGCGGCAAGGATCTGCAGGAGCTGCAGGAACGACTCACGACGCCGGCCCGCCGCGCGGTGGCGCACGCGGTCGCGGGCGAGCTCGAGCGCACCGGGTTGCGCGACTGGCCCGACGATCTCGACGAACTGCCGCGCGTCATCGAACGCGCCGTGCAGGGGCGCACCGTGCGAGGCTTTCCGGCGTTCGTCGACACCGGCGGCGCCGTCGACCTACGCGTGTTGGCGACGCCGGACGAACAGCACCGGGCGATCGGTCCCGGCCTTCGGCGATTGGTCCGGCTCAGCGTTGCGTCCCCGGTGAAAGCCATTGCGCGACAACTTGACCCGCGCACCCGTCTGACGCTCGGCACCAACCCCGACGGCGACCTGTCCGCGCTGCTGGAGGACTGTGCCGACGCCGCGGCCGACACCCTCATGCCGACGCCGGTGTGGACGCGGGGGGAGTTCGTCGCGTTGCAAGAACGCCTGGGAAAGACCTTGGCGCCCACGGCCGCCGAGATTGCGCGCGCGGTCGAGCGGGTACTCGCCGCCGCCCACGACGTGCGACTCCTGCTGCCCACCAACCCGCCGCCCGCGCACTCCGAGGCGATCGCGGACGTGCGCGCCCAGCTCGACCGGCTCTTGCCGCCGGGCTTCGTCACCGCGACCGGCCGGGCGCACCTCGCCGATCTCACCCGCTATCTGCTCGCGATCCGTCGCCGGCTCGACGGGCTGGCGCGCGGCGCCCAGGCCGACCGGGAGCGGATGGACCGGGTGCACGCCGTGCAGGACGCCTACGACGAACTGCTGCGTGAGCTGCCACGAACGGCGAGGACGGACCCCGACGTCCTCGATATCGCCCGCCAGATCGAGGAACTCAGGGTGAGCCTGTGGGCCCAGCAGCTCGGCACGCCGCGCCCGGTCAGCGAGCAGCGGATCTACCGCGCCATGGACGCTGTGCGCGATCGTCGCTGAATGTTTTTCCCCGCCACTTTCAACCTATAGCGCATCCCGGGGCTTGCCGCAAGACCCGGGTGATGTCGCAAAATCGCTGTCCGAAACCAAAATTCGGGAGAGCGCGGGGGTATCGACGTGGTTGTTTCGCAGAGCTCGGGCGGGAAGGTCGAGCATGCGGTGCTCATCGCCGGAGGTGGCCCCACGGGGCTGATGCTCGCCGGCGAATTGGGTTTGGCCGGCGTCGACGTCGCGATCGTCGAGCGGCGCGCCAACCAGGATTTGATCGGATCGCGCGCCGGGGGTCTGCACGCTCGCACCATCGAAGTCCTCGATCAGCGCGGCATCGCCGATCGATTCTTGTCGCAGGGACAGGTGGCGCAGGTGGCGGGTTTCGCCCAGATTCGGCTGGACATCAGCGACTTTCCCACCCGCCACCCGTACGGACTGGCGCTGTGGCAGAACCAGATCGAACGAATCCTGGCCGAGTGGGTCGGCGAACTCGGCGTGCGCATCTATCGCGGCACAGAGGTGGCCACCCTCGCCCAGGACGACAACGGCGTCGACGTCGGCCTGTCCGATGGCCGGGTGATGCGGGCGGGCTATCTCGTCGGGTGCGACGGCGGACGCAGCGTGGTCCGCAAGGCAGCCGGCATCGAATTTCCGGGGTGGGATGCCACGACGAGCTATCTGCTCGCCGAGGCGGACATGGACTACGAAGATGACCAGCCGCCGCCGTGGGGTATCCGCCGCGACGCGCTCGGAGTCCACGCCCTGTCCACCACCGAGGAGGGCGGGCCGGTGCGAATCATGGTCACCGAGAAGCGCCTCCGGAACTCCGGCGAACCCACGGTGCACGATGCGAGCCGGGCGCTCGTCGCCGTCTACGGGACGGATTACGGAATCCACAGTCCCCGTTGGATTTCCCGCTTCACCGATGCCGCCCGGCAGGCCGCGTCCTATCGCGTCCGACGGGTGCTGGTCGCCGGCGACGCCGCGCACGTCCATCACCCGGTCGGCGGGCAGGGTCTGAACACCGGCGTCCAGGATGCCGTGAATCTGGGATGGAAGCTGGCCCAGGTGGTCAACAACACGTCACGCGACAGCCTCCTCGACACCTATCACGCCGAACGGCACCCGATCGCCGCGCGGGTGCTGCGCAACTCGATCGCGCAGCTGGCGCTCCTTCGCGCGGACGACGGCACCGAGGCGCTGCGAGAAACGATGGGCGAGCTGCTGGGCATGGAGGAGCCTCGCAAACGGTTCGCCGCGATGATGTCCGGGCTGGGCATCCGCTACGACCTCGGGGAGGGACACCCGCTGCTGGGGCGCCGCATGCCCGACCTGGACCTGATCACCGCTGACGGTCCGCTGCGGGTGTTTGCCCTCCTGCGGGACGGCCGGCCCGTTCTGCTCAACTTCGGCCCGGCCGGGCGCATCGACATCGCGTCGTGGGCGGGACGGGTGCGTGTGGTCGACGCGAAACACGAAGGAGATTGGGAACTTCCGGCACTGGGGACGGTGTGCGCCCCAACGGCGGTGTTGATCCGTCCGGACGGATATGTTGCCTGGACCGGTGAGGGAACCGACCCGGCGCTGCGTGATGCCCTCACCGCCTGGTTCGGGCCACCGGCCGGGTGATTGGCGCCGGTCGCGGGCCACCGTCGGGTGACTTGTTTTGGGGGGCGCACGGTGTATCGTGCGTGTTCCCTGATCATGAGCAGGAAGCACGCACCGTGGACATGGCAAGCGACCAATCGTCGACACCGCCGCTGGATTGGGGCGAAGCCCAACCCCTGCTGAGGCCGGTGCTGCGGCCGCAAAGCTACGCCAATCAGCTGGTCAACAACGGGGCGCAGCCCTGGGTCCGTCCGGTGTTCCCGCACATCAACGAGATGGTCGTCGTGGACCTTCCCACGGTTCGGGCCATGGTGACGCCGGCCGAAACCGGCGCCTGGGGCATTACCGGCGACCAGGCGTTCGCGGTGGCCCGGGAGAATCTGACCGCGCGTCAGCAGGTCTTCACACCGGGCGAGAAGTATCTGTTGAAGGACGCCGACGGTGCCAGCTATGTCGACTCGATGATTCTGGCCACCGGGTGGCTGGGTTCGCTGGCGGTGGCGGGCGGCCCACGACCGCTGGTGTTCTTCCCCGGGGACGGGTCGCTGGTGCTGGGCACCGACGCCCCCGACCAGGTGGCCGAACTCTTCGAGGTCGCCGAGCAGCTGTACCTCGAGGCCGAACAACCCGTCTCGCCGCAGGGCTACACCATTGCAGGCGCCATCATCGTGCCGTTCGATCAGGCCGGCCCGCACCCGCTGCGCGGGTACGGGCTGGCGGCTCGAAGCCTCTTGGCCGCAAGGGAATACCAACACCAGACCGACTACCTGCGGCAGCATTACGAGCGCGAACTGTTCCCGCAATACGTCGGCGAGGCCCAGGTGATCGACACGCCGTGGGGGCGGCGCACCACGACGGTGTGGGGGCAGGGCCCGGCCTGGGAGCTGCCCTACACCGATTACGTGACGTTCCTCGTCGGCGACCCGCCGAACGTGTCGGACAAGTTCACCGTGCCGTTCGCCACGGTCGTCGACGTGGTGGGCATCCTGCCCGTCGCGGGGATCACCCCGGCGCGATACCGAGCCAACGAGTGGCCGGCACCGGAAACGCTGGCGACGCTGAAGGCTCACGCCATAGATCTGCCGAGCGGATGACTCGCTAGTCCGGCGGCTCGTTGTCCGAGCCTCGGACGGCGGCATGCTCCCGGTCGCTGGGCTTACCGGGGACGTCTTCGGCTTCGCGGTCCCCGGCGACCTTCTCCTCGAGCCGATCGACGATGTTCTCCAGCTCCTGAGCGCGGCTCAATGGGTCTTTATCGGACTTTGTCATGTCGCTTTCCGTTGGCTTGGTGGGGCGGCGAACCCCGATGCCGGGGGCCGCCGCTATCCCATACCCGATCGAGCGATCGCTAACCGGCCGCAACCGGAGAACAGGGGCGACAGAGCGTCGCGGCGGTGGAAGTATCGCAGGAGTGGCCACCGCAAAACCTCAGACGATCTCGTACCCCGCGCCCGACGCACGCCCGCGTCGCCACCACCCCGATCCGTTGGACCCCCACGTCATCGTCCTGTTCGGCGCGACGGGGGATCTGGCCAAGCGAAAGCTCATCCCCGGCCTGGCCTACTTGGACCAGTCCGAGCTGGCGCCCAACATTCAGATCGTCGCCACCTCACTGGAAGACTTGACCGACGACGAATTTCGCGAGCTCGCCAAGAACGCGATCGATTCGTTCGGGACACACAAGCTCACACCCGACCAATGGGCGAACTTCGCGAGGATCATGACCTACGTCCCGCAGGGCGCCGGACCCGAAGCGCTGGCCACCGCCGTGGCGGACGCCGAAGCCAACCTGGGCCCCAACGCCCGGCGGCTGCATTACCTGTCGGTGCCGCCCAAGGCGGCGCGCGCGGTGATCACCATGCTGCGCGACGCGAAATTGGTCGACCGCTCACGGGTCGTGATGGAGAAACCATTCGGCACCGATCTGGCCAGCGCGGTGGCGCTCAACGACTTCGTGCACGAAACCTTCGAGGAATCCCAGATTTTCCGCATCGACCACTTCTTGGGTAAAGAGGCCGCCCAGAACATCTTGGCGTTCCGCTTCGCCAATGGACTGTTCGAACCGATCTGGAACCGCAACTTCATCGACCACATCCAAATCGATATCCCCGAGGCACTGGGCCTGGATCAACGAGCGAGCTTCTACGAAGAGACCGGCGCATACAAGGACATGGTGGTCACCCACTTGTTCCAGGTGATGGCGTTCGTGGTGATGGAGCCGCCGACCGCGCTCGAACCCTTTGCCATCAGCGAAGAGAAGAATAAGGTGTTCCGGTCGATGCTGCCGGTCAAGCCCTCGAATGTGGTGCGCGGCCAGTACCAGGGGTACCGCGACGAAGCCGGGGTGGCAAGGGATTCCGACACCGAGACGTTCATCGCCCTCCGGGTCGGCATCGACAACTGGAGGTGGGCCGGGGTGCCCATCTACCTGCGGACCGGCAAGAAGATGGCCGAGGGCATCCGCATCATCTCCATCGCGTTCAAGGAGGCCCCGCGCACGATGTTCCCACCCGGATCCGGGGTGGGAACCCAGGGTCCCGATCACCTCACGTTCGACCTCGCCGACAACTCGAAGGTGTCTTTGTCGTTCTATGGCAAGCGGCCCGGCCCCGGCATGAAGCTGGACAAGCTGTCCATGCAATTCTCCTCGCAGGAGATCGAGACGGTCGTCGATGTGCTGGAGGCCTACGAACGACTCATCCTCGACGCGATGCGCGGCGACCACACCCTGTTCAATACCGCGGAAGGCATCGAATCCTTATGGGAGCGTTCGGAAGAGCTCCTCACCGATCCACCCGCGGTCAAGCTGTACCAGCCGGGAACCTGGGGGCCCAACGCCATTCACCAGTTGATCGCGCCGAACGCCTGGCGGTTGCCGTTCGAGCGGGAGTGGCGCCACGCCAGGGCCTGACGCGGGCGCCGGATCAACTCAGCTCAGCTCCGCGCTGAGGTAACTGATGGCGTGACGGAATCGCTTGAGAATCTCGTTGTCGGGCATCGCGAAACCGTAGTCGGCATACACCTGTTCGGTGGGGTGGCGCGTGACGTTCCAGCCGGTCGCGGACAGGTGCTCGGCGGCCGGACGGCGCTCCCCGAGCCAGACGAGTTCGGCGACGTCGATGTCGAGGCCGTGCTGGCGCCAGTTGTTGCGCATCGCCCGGGCCCGCTCGTCGGTGAACACGCTCATGTCGGTGATGTTCTCGGTGGCCAGCCGGCTACCCGGGGCGCTGAGCGCGGTGATGTTGTCCAGCAACCTGTCTTGGGCTTCCGGCGGTAGGTAGGGCAGTAGGCCCTCGGCGATCCAGGCGGTTGGAGAGTCGGCGTCGAAACCGCTGCCGCGCAAGGCGGTTGGCCAATCATCGCGCAGATCGATGGCGACAGTGCGGCGCTCGGCGGTCGGTTCCGCGCCGATCTGGGCGAGCGTGTCGGTCTTGAACGAGATGACCTCGGGCTGGTCGACCTCGAAAACCACGGTGCCCGCAGGCCACGACAACCGGTAGGCCCGGGCGTCGAGCCCGGCGGCCAAAATGACGGCCTGGCGTGCGCCGGCCGCCGTCGCGGCGCGGAAGAAATCGTCGAAGAACCTGGTCCGCACCGTCATCTGCTCGCGCCGCTGCTGCAGTGTCATCGGCGAGTCGTCGGTGTCGAGCGGGATCTGGCCGTCCAGCATCCGGACGAAGAAGGGATGTCCGACCGCCCGCACCAGCGGCTCGGCGAACCTGTCGTCGAGCAGCGGGTCCGGCTCGCGAGACGCCAACGCCCGGGAGGCCGCCACCATCGTCGCGGTCGCCCCCACGCTGGAGGCCAGGTCCCAGCTATCGCCCTCGCTTCGTGCCGAATCGATCGATGACATCCGTGTTCCCTTCCAGGATCCGGCCGCCGCGCCGGCCGATTGGGCCGTGGGGCGGCCGCCACCCGCGACTACACCACCGCTACCGAAGGGTACTTTCTGCTATGCCGCGGTCACCACGCGCCACATGCAGGTGACTCCTTTCCCGCACGACTAGACGACAGGAAGCGAATCACGCTATGGCACCGACCCTGCGCCCGCGCCGCTCCGCCCTGTACTTGCCCGGCAACAAGCCCCGGGCGCTGGAGAAGGCTAAATCGCTGCCGGCGGATGTGCTGATATTCGACCTCGAAGACGCCGTGGGGCCCGACGCGAAGGCCGAATCGCGTGCGACGGTGTGCGAGGCCGTCTCGTCGGACAGCTACCGGCCCCGCGAGGTCGTGGTGCGCATCAACGGATTGGACACCGACTGGCACAGTGACGACTTGGCCGCGGTGGCCGGATCGGCCGCCGACAGGGTGCTGGTGCCGAAAGTCGAGACGGGCCAACAGGTTCGGGCGCTGGCCGACGCGCTCGACGCGCTGGGGGCACCGAAGTCGTTGCAGCTGTGGGTGATGATCGAAACGCCCCGGGCGTTTCTGAGGGCCGAGGAGGTCGCGTCGGCCAGCGAGCGCCTGGCCGGTTTGGTGGTCGGCACCAACGATCTCGTCAACGAGCTGCACGGCCTGCACGTCCCCGGGCGCGCGCCCGTCGTCCCCGCGCTGGGCATGGCCCTGCTGGGCGCGAGGGCGGCCGGAAAAATCATTCTGGATGGCGTGTTCAACGACATCACGGATGAGGGCGGATTCCGGGCCGAGGCGCAGCACGGCCGCGAAATGGGATTCGACGGCAAGACCCTGATCCATCCGTCACAGATCGCCCCGGCGAACGAGCTGTTCGGCCCATCGCAGAAGGAGCTCGACGACGCCCGCAAGGTCGTATCGGCCTACGAGGAGGCGCGGGCCGCGGGCACCAGCGTCATCACGGTCGATGGCCGCATGATCGAGAGCCTGCACGTGCGCGACGCCCAGCGGATTCTCGCCCTGGCCGATTTGATCGCGGAGATGGAAACCGCTTCCTAGCTCGGATTAGGCCGGGCAGAGCGATCGGGGTCGGCCACACGGTAGGTTGTACGCGATTCCCGACGACTCGAGAGGAGACAAGGTGGGCGAGACCGCGGCCATGGCCGAGGCCGACCGCACGTGGATGATCGACACGCTGCTCGCGCTGCTGCAGACCCCGAGTCCGTCGGGGCGCACGGACGCGGTGATGCAGGTGATCGGCGACATCCTCGACGACTTCGGCGTGCCGTTCACGCTGACGCGGCGCGGGGCGCTGACCGCGGAGCTCCCGGGGGAGTCGGCGACCACCGACCGGGCGCTGGTGGTTCATTCGGACACCATCGGCTGCATGGTCCGCGACCTCAAGGACAACGGCCGCCTGGAACTGGTCCCGGTCGGCACCTTCTCGGCCCGGTTCGCCGCGGGAGCCCGCGTGCGCATCTTCATCGACGACCCCGACGAGTTCATCACCGGCACGGTCATGCCGCTCAAGTCCAGCGGACATGCGTTCGGCGATGAGATCGACACCCAACCCACCGACTGGGACCACGTCGAGGTTCGGATCGACCGCAAGGTGTCCTCGCGCGAGGACCTGCTTCGCCTCGGCCTGCAGATCGGCGACTTCGTCGCGTTGATCACCAGCCCCGAGCTCACCGCCGACGGCTTCATCGTCTCCCGCCACCTGGACGGAAAGGCGGGCGTCGCGATCGCGCTCGCGCTGGCCAAGAACTTCTCCGAGAACAAGGTGGTGCTGCCGCACCGCACCACGATCATGGTCACCATCACCGAGGAGGTCGGCCACGGGGCCAGCCACGGGCTGCCCGCCGACGTCGCCGAATTGGTGTCGGTGGACAACGCGGTGTGCGCGCGCGGGCAGCACTCGCTCGAGGACGGCGTGACGATCCCGATGGCCGATATGCACGGGCCCTTCGACTACCACCTGACCCGCAAGCTCTGCCGCCTCGCCCAGGAGCGGGGAATCCCGTTCGCGCGCGACATCTTTCGCTACTACCGTTCCGACGCCGCCGCGGCGATCGAGGCGGGCGCGAACACCCGCGCCGCGCTCGTCGGCTTCGGTCTCGACGGCAGCCACGGCTGGGAGCGCACCCACATCGATTCGCTCGAAGCCGCCTACAACCTGC
Organism: Mycobacterium sp. 3-98; assembly: GCF_035918355.1. Classification (NCBI taxonomy): domain Bacteria; kingdom Bacillati; phylum Actinomycetota; class Actinomycetes; order Mycobacteriales; family Mycobacteriaceae; genus Mycobacterium; species Mycobacterium sp. 3-98. Next base: position 3,221,083 of record NZ_CP142360.1, read on the forward strand.
TGCATGCGTGGCTGCAGACGCCGTTGACGTTCGCCAAGTGGGACGCCAAGCCGACGGGCAGTCTGCGCGACTTTCCGTCGTCGAAGCAGCCCGCGCCCAGCGAGCGGTGGGTGCCGCTGTCTCGCGGCGATTACGAAAGCCCGGGCGAGGCGTCGCCCGGAACGCCGTGGCCGCCGTCGGAGGGACCCCAGGCCTAACAGCCGCGGGGCATCCGGTCGGCGCGCCAGCAGCGGGACTGCATGGGGACGTCGATCCAATCAGCCGCGGGGAAGCGCTCACGCAACACAGCGCGGGCGTTGGCCAGCCGGCGTTCGCGGTCGTCGGGAGACGCGGTGATGATCCTGCTGTAGGTGCCCACCATCCCGACGACGTCGTCGAGCCTCATCGTGCGCACGAAGGTGAACGCCTCGCGGGCCACCTGGTGGAAGATCTGCGGATCGGGGAGGGTGACGTTTTCGTGGAGCTGGCGGAAGCGTTCGGGGGCATCCGCCTCAGTCCTTTCGTCGCCGGGCAGCAGGTCGAGGTCGCGGACCCAGTCCACGTCGCGATCGCGACTGGTCCAAATCAGGCCGAAGCGCCCGCCGTCGCGAAGCACCCGCCCGATTTCCGGAACCGCCCGTTCGGGATCCATCCAGTGCCACGCCGCCGAGACGAACACCGCGTCCGCGGCACGGTCGGGGAGTGGGATCGACTCACCGCTGCCCTCGAGGACGCGGACGCCCGGGGACCGCTCGGCCAGGACCGCGCGCATCCGGGCGTCGGGCTCGACGGCGATGACCTGTGCCGCCCTGCCGATGAGCGTGCGGGTGAACAGCCCCGTCCCCGCGCCCACGTCGACGGCCACCTCGCACTCCGACGGCATCAACCAGTCCACCGCCTGCGGCGGGGCCTGCGGACGCAGCCCGTCGTAGTTTTCGGCGATCGATCCGAATGACATTGCGCGCGCTTGACGATCAGTCACACGCGACAACGTAATCCAGCTCGCTATGCAGAACGTGAGAAAGGATCGCGCGTCACCAGAGGGCGCTGTGATTGACGAGCGCATCGGCGATGAGGCCGACCCCGAAAACGAGAAACAGAAGCCGCACCGACATGGGGCCGTAGCGGGTGAGCACGCGCACCAGTCCCCGCTGAATGCGCGCGGCCCGCACCGTTCGTCTCATCGACAGCGCGAGGATCGCCAGCGGCGGCGACACCGCGATTGCGCAGTAGGTGATGATGACCAGCGGCCAGAGCGGCGGCCGGGGATGCAGCGCGGCCAGCATGGCCAGCCCGGTGAGGTAGGGCACCGCGGTCGGCGCTTGTCCGCTTCCCACCGCCAGCCCGAGGAATCCGAGCAGCCACGGACGTTTGCGCATGGCCGCCATCGCCCAGCCGGGCGCCGACGATTGTGCGGTCAGCGGGAAGTATGCCAAGCCGATCAGCACGATCCCCAACAGCAATTCGCCACGAAACCGGATGGCCGGCGTGATGTGAAAATCGAACGCCTCGGTGATGAAGCTGATACCCAGCACCGTGCACAGGCCGAAGGTGGTCGTCACGGCGAACACGCCCGCGACGAAGCTCAAAGCGCCCGGGATGGGGGAGCGGCGACCGAGCCGGCTGTCGAAGATGACCGCCGAGACGACGCCCACGTTGAGGACGTTCAGCGAATCGAGAAACGCCAGCCCCGCCAGGGCAAGAATCAGAGCTGCCACGCGCCTGTACCGGGCCTAGCGTGCGGATTCGCCGGGTGCTCGGAAGCGGCTGGGCACTGACCACGGCGACACGATCAAAGCGGCGATCATGCTGCAGACAATACGGTCAGACCGGAGCGCTCACGCAGGGGGCGATGGCGCCAGCGCGGGCGATCCGCGGCATGATCGAGGCGTCGACGAAGCGGCTGACGCATCCACACAGCCACAGCACATCGAATCCGGAGGCGCGCCACCGATGAACACGCTGACACCGCAGGGGCTGCACGAATACCTCATCGGGTTTGCTGGAAATGACCCGGCTTCCAAACGAACTCGGGCATAGACCGCCGACGCGCCGACACCGGGAGAACTGAATGGGACTGCTCGACCGCAAGACGGCCGTCGTGACCGGCGCCAATTCGGGGATCGGGCTGGCCACCGCCGAGCGATTCCTCGCCGAAGGTGCCGAACGGGTGTTCATCACGGGCCGGCGTCAGGCCGAACTCGATACCGCGGCAAGCAAATTGGGGCCGAGGGCAACCGCCGTGGCCGGCGATGTCGGCGTTCCGGAGGACTTGGATCGGCTCTTTGGGGAGGTCGAGTCCGCCGGCCGGGGCCTCGACATCGTCATGGCCAACGCGGGGGTGACCCGGGTGGCGCGGCTGGGGGAGATCACCGACGATGACCTCGACGCGCTGCTGACCACCAACGTCAAGGGGGTCGTGCACACCGTCCAAAAAGCGCTGCCCCTGCTCAACGACGGCGCCTCGGTCATCCTGACGGGCTCCACCACCGCCGACCGCGGCCGCGCCGGGCTGAGCATCTACGCCGCCACCAAGGCTGCCGTCCGATCACTGGCCCGCGCCTGGGCCAACGAGCTCGCCGACCGCAACATCCGGGTCAACGTCATCGTCGCCGGGTCCACCGCCACCCCGGGCAGCGATAGATTGGCCGCGCAAACCGACCCGGAAGCGTCGATCGAAGAGTTCCGCGCCGGCCGCATCGCGACCATTCCATTGGGTCGCTTCGCCGATCCCATCGAGATCGCCAATGCTGCGGTCTTTTTGGCGAGCGATCTGTCCAGCTTCACCACGGGATCCACGGTTACCGCCGACGGTGGATTCAACCAAGTCTGACGCAGAACGCGCGGCTGCCCCGGCAGTACCCACCACAGCGTGGAGCTAAGCGCTTCGTATACCTGCGCGAATCGCGCGAAGCGCGGACGCCGAAGGGCGCGGCCCTCTACAGTTCCACGAATGACGAACACCCGCACTGGCACGTAAGGAAAACGCGATGTCGAAAAGTGTTGCGACCAAAAACGACAACGAGAAGATCGTGGTCGACTTTATACATGCCGCTTACGGCGAGAGCATGGACATCGACGCGATGACCGCGCTCATGGCCGAGGACTTCGAGTGGCAACTCCACGTTCCGCTGTCCCCGGTCGTGCGGGGACGCGACGCGGCGCGCGCAGAACTCGAGAAGCACAACACGCTGTCGACCGGCATGGTCGAGGGGAGCGAGATCCGCACGATCGTGTCCGACGGCGACACCGTCGTCGTCGAACGAGTCGACGTGAACTCTATGAATGGCGTGGCCGTCACGTTTTATGTCACAGCCATTTTCGATGTTCGCGACGGTGCGATCGCTCATTGGCGAGAGTATTGGGACACCGCCCACGTCGCACAGCAACTCGGCATCGATCCCGCGCTGATGTTCGCCCCGCTGACGAATTAGTCGCCGGCGCAGGGTGTTTGGCGGGCGGAGCTAGCCCGATGCGCTGAGGATCTTGATCGCGAAAACCAGCGTGTCACCCGGGCGGATTCCGGCGCTGGGCTGACCTTCGGGGTAGCCATCCGCGGGGACCATCGCGACGGCGACGGTGGACCCCACCTTTTGTCCCGCGATGGCCTTTTGGAAGCCCGGCACGACGCCCGTGAGCGGGAAGTCGACGGGGGCGCCGCGTTGGTAGCTGCTGTCGAACACCGACCCGTCACGACCATTGACACCCATGTAGCAGACGGAGACCTTGGCGGTGCTCGAGACCACGGGTCCATCTCCGGCGCGCAGCGTATGCACCTGCGTCTGGGACACGGCGAACGGTGCCGTCACGGTCACCCGCGGGGCCGTCGTGTCGGTGGACCCGGTGACGGCGACGCTCCCCGTGTTCCCGGCGAGGGTCCAGTCAGGCGTTCCACCATTCTGCGGTGCCGCGGTTGGGCACGAGTCGGCCGCGTTGGCCGTGCCCGATCCAGCGAGCAGGAGAGCGGTTGCCGCGGCGCCGGCCGCGAGCGCCACAGACGAATACATCCGGAAGGAGTTCACGGCCGTCACGCTACAGCGACGCATCGCGGGCCTTGCTGGTAGCTCATCTGTAGCGACTGCGCTGCGCAATTTTCCGATGAGTGCCCGAACGATAAGGCAGAGGCTCTCGGCGCAAAATAGGCCATTCGTACAAAATGGACAAAGCAGCTAGAATGGCTAAGGTGCAGACCAAGGAGGGAGCGCCATGTCCACCGTCTCGTTCCGCAACCGCGACGGCAAGCTCGTCGATGTCCCCTCGGTGACCGCCAGCCGCCTCAAAAATGAGTTCGGCACAGTCTTCGATGAGGCCGCGGTCAGCGGGGCGGTGGTGATCACCAAGCACAACACCCCCAGGGCAGTGCTGCTGTCGTACGCCGAATTCGAGGCCCTGGCGGCAACGGCGGCACCCGCCCTCGACGACCTCAGTGCACGCTTCGACGAACTGCTGGCGACCATGCAGACGCCGAAGGCCAAAGCCGGGGTCGCCGCCGCGTTCGACGCCACACCGGAGGAGCTGGGCGCCGCCGCGGTGAAGGCGGCACGCACCGCGCCGCTGCGCTGATCCGGCGCGGCCCATGGCTCGCACGACGACACCGGCGCAGATACACGTGTTGGCGGGCGTCAACGGCGTCGGCAAGAGCAGCGTCGTGGGCGCGACGATCCGCGACAAGGGCGGTGAGTACTACAACCCGGACGAGGCCGCGCGAGAGATCATGGCGGCCAACCCCGGATTGGGCCAGGCCGAGGCCAACGCCGCGGCGTGGGAACAGGGCCGAAAGATGCTGCAGCGGGCGATCGATCAACGCCTCGACTTCACCTTCGAGACCACGCTCGGCGGCACCACGATGCCGGCACTGCTGGCCGAGGCCGCCAAGCGCGGACTCGAGGTCCATGTTTTCTATGTCGGCCTCGACAGCGCCGATACCTGCATCGAGCGGGTGCGCCAACGGGTCCGCGCCGGCGGGCATGACATTTCCGACGCCGACGTCCGTCGCCGTTACCGCCACAGCCTGATCAATCTCGTGAAACTGCTGCCGGTGCTCACCGGGTTGCGGATGTACGACAACTCGGCGAGCGCCGATCCCGCCGAGGGGCAGGCGCCGAAGCCGGTCTTGGTGTTGCACATGGACCGCGGCCGCATCGTCGGGCCGTCCGACTTGAGCTCCACACCGGCTTGGGCCAAGCCGGTCGTCGCGGCGGCGTTGGAGCTCGCGCAGGGATCGTAAGCGGGAGTCTGGATCTCGGAACCGCAAATTGTTCTCGATTTGCCAGCACGGTCTTGACCCCGTCGCCCGCCTCGGTTCGATAATGCTCGTACCTCGAGGGAAAGGCCCGCATTGACATCGATGGCAACCGTGACGATCGCGATGCCCGCGGTCAGCCCTTTGCGCAGCAGCTCCGGTGGCCCGCGAACCTACCGGTCGGAATGATCGATGGGCGCAATGCGGACGGTAAGCCGGCGTCGGACCATCGCCGCGCCGATCGACGCGGTGTTCGACTGGCTCATTAACGGAAACAATTGGAGTGACATACCGGGGATGTTTTACTCCCGCGTTCGCCCGGTCGATGGGCCAGAGCCTTTTGGAGTCGGCTCAATTCGTGAATTCGCCAGCTCGGGTTCGAAAGTCACCGAAGTGGTCACGGCGTTCGAACGGCTACACTCGATGAGCTACCAAGCCCTGTCAACCGTGCCGCCAGCGCAACACAGCGGTGGCTCGGTGACGTTGCAGGAGGTGCCGGGAGGCACCGAAGTTCTATGGACAACAAGCTTCCGCCTCAAAAGCCCCGTCCTCGCTGGCTTATTCACCCGGCTCTATGCGCCCTTAATCGGATTGGGAATCCGCATGGTCCTGCGAACAGCAGAGCGGGCTTTGACCAGCGACCAAGCGAACACCTGACGCACCAGTGCCGCAACAACATTGGGCGCGACACGGCGCACCAGCGCCGCCGCGGCCGCCATGGATGTTGACGACGGACCCTCCCGCGACTCGCTGGTCAGATTCGAAATCGCCGAGCCGTAGGAGGATGCGGGCCGGCGTAGAGCTGGATGGAGATGACCTCTGGTGACAGCGCTGCGAAATCGGCGAAAACCATGGCGGTGCCTTTCCTTATTTCGGGTCCGGCGGGATCACGATGACGGTGGAGGTGGTGGCGATGTCATCGACGGCCACCGCCCCGGGCACCCGGACCGCCGGCCCGGCCACCGCGCGGGTGGCGCTGCTCCCGACGGCGCGTCCGGCCAGGCTCGACAGGGCGGTGGGGCCGAACAGGCCCTGGCCGGGGTTCATCGTCATCGCGGGTGCGGCGTCCAGCATCGTCTCGGGCAGCTCGGCGGCCAGGGTCCTGATCGCGGGCGCGGCCGAGGCCCAGTTCGCGGGAACCGATAACGATCCGACGACACCGGCGCGGCCCACCGCCGCCGACACCGTTCCCGCACTCGGCGCCTGGAACGAGGTGGAGCCGGTCAGCAGATCGCTGTGCAGCAACGGGGCCAGAACCCCATGGAGGCTTTTCGGATGCAGTGTGCCACCGATGCTTCGCAGGTTGGCGCCCATCCCGCGGACATTGAGCGCGAGCTGATAAAAACCCTTCCCCGCGGTCCCGATGCCGATCGGCGAGTAGGGCCCGGTCAGGACGTTGAGGAAGTTGTTGAAACTTTTCAGGCCCCCCGTGGCTTCCCCGAGGCCGAACGAGATTCCCGGCGACGTCGTCGCCGCGGTTGGTGCCGCGGCGGGGGCCTGCGAGAGCGCCTGGGAGACCGCGGATTCCACATTGGAGCTCGCCGAGGACTGAGTCGCGGCGGCGACCGCGGCGGCCTGGTTGGTTTCCGCGCTGCCGTCGGTGGTCGTCGGCGGCGTGGTGAACGGTGCCAGTTGAGTCGCGGCCGCCGAGGAACCCGCATAGCCATACATCGCGGCCGCGTCTTGGGCCCACATCTCGGCGTACTGGGTCTCGGTGGCCGCGATGGCCGGGGTGTTTTGGCCCAGGATGTTGGTCGCGACCAGTGTCGCCAACAACGCCCGGTTGGCCGCGATCACCGGCGGCGGCACCGTGGCCGCGAAGACGGCGTCATACGCGCCCGCCGCCGCCTTCGCCTGACTGGCCGACTGCTCGGCCTGCGCGGCGCTGCCGATCAGCCACGCAACGTACGGCGCGGCCGCGGCCGCCATTGACGTCGATGAGGGACCATTCCAACCTGCTTTCAACTCCGAGATCACAGTCCCGTAAGACGCTGCCGTGGAATGTAATTCGGATGCTAGTCCATCCCAGGCCGCCGCGGCGGCCAACAAGGGTGCCGGTCCGGGGCCTGAGTAGATCCTGCCGGAGTTGATCTCCGGCGGTAACGCTCCGAATTCCATTGCTTCCCTCCGCATCCGGATATGGCCAACGTCGGCCAGCATCTCAACCGCCGATAACGTTGTCCTTCAACAGCATTCAGCACACTCAGCCATCGCAAACCCTGGCCGCCGATGGATTGAATGCTCGTGTGCCCAGAAGACTAGCCAGCTCCGGCGGAAGCAACATCGACCAACAAGGGCCGACTCCGCACGGTCACCACTCCCGAGGGCAGTGGGCGCGCCTTGGCGATGGGGGTCTGCAGAAGCACCCCTACGCCCCGTCTACCTCGGACGAATCGCGAAGTACCCCGGCGTGAACGGAAGCCAATTTCCGCACGAAAAGTTGCTTGATGAAACAGTTTTCATCAGTAAAAATCTAGGCGTCAAATAATTCGAAAGGGGCACTTTGGCCGCGAGCCCGTTTGCCAGCTTCCCGCTCGAACGGCGATGACATTGCGTCGCCATCGAACTTCATGGCGTCCAGCGCCTGAGCCGCATGTCCATGTGTTGCACCGCGCGACCATCGAACGCCGGCCCTGCCACCGACCAGGCGACGGCATGCATCAGTTGGAGCGGCGTGTCCGCTTCGAGGTTCCCGCAGTCTTTTTCGACAACGCGTCGCGAGACGGCACGGTCTGTTCGATGTGGTCGGCGACGCAACCGACAAAGGCCTGGCATGCGGCGGAGCGCTTTTCAGGGCGCGGTGCCACGAGGTTTACCCGGCGGTGCATGTCAGCTCCGGCGACCGGCCGCAGTGCCAGTCTCGGATCGGCGTTAGCGCGGGTACGGGCGACGGATTCGGGCAGCAACGCGACACCCAGGTCTTTGCGCACGAAGTGGGTGACCTCATCGACACGCGTCACTTCGAAAGCCACTCGCCGCGTCACGTTGGCGAAGCCGCGGTCGGTTTCGTGTCGCAGACCGTAACCAGGGGGAAAGTCGATGAACGGTAATGCGGCCAGCGCAGTTATCGACACCGATGATTTTTTTGTGAGCGGGTGGTGGGCGGGCATGACGGCGATGAGCGGCTCGCTAAACAGATGGGTGAACGTCAAGGCACCGCCGGTCCTGGATACGTTGGAGCCCACGATCGCCACGTCCAGCTTCCGGTCGCGGACCGCCTCGATCAGCACGTCGCTGCCGCCGCTGCGCAACGTCACGCTGACGTCGGGATAGTGCGAGTGAAAGGTCGCCATCAGAGTGGCCACATCGAGGCTTTCGGATGGGATCTCCATCATCCCGACCATGAGCCGGCCAACGACCGTGCCGCCGAGAGCCTGTGCGTCAACGGCGATCTGGTCAATGCCGGCAACCACCTGGCGCACCAGCGGCATCAGCGCTTCACCGGCGGGGGTCAGCGAGACCGAGCGGGTCGTCCGTTCGAACAGCCGTAAGCCGATCTCACTTTCGAACCGACCGACCTGCTGGCTCAAGGCTGATGGCACGACGAACATCGCCTCGGCCGCCTTGGTGAAACTATTCGCCTCGGCCAACGCCACGACGTAGCGCAGTTGCTGCAGGTTCACAATCCTTCATCTTTCGTGATTAATCGCATCATATCTATTCACTGGACTCGTGGGTTCGTTGCCTTCAGGATCAAGGGCATGTCCGCGGATCCGTCGTCACCGGCTGCCTTGGCGGCTGCCGGCATCGTGGTGCGTCCGCAGCCAGGCATGGCCGGCAATGACTGCTCGGTGGCAGCGGTCCGCGACGAAATCACCGAACAGTTTGACCGCCTTGCGTTCCTGGGGGAGTTGCGCTGCTCGCATGACCGGGTGGTCGCGGGTTCTCTCGAGGAGTTGGTGTTCACCTACACCGTCGGGGGATCCGGCATTGCCGACAGCGGTTGGCTGAAGCTGTGCTTCCGCTACTACTCGGATTGGGATCTGCAGACAACGTCGCCGGACGCCCGCGACTTCGCGACCGCCCGCTTGGTGAGTCGGTCCCTGATCGGCGGGGCCTCCGACGACAGTGCCGCGACGGTGCAGCAACTGGTCACGAGATATGACGTCAAAGGCGGGGAGCGGCCATTTCAGAAGTCACTACTGATCCACGTCGTGGACGGTTACCTCCGTCCCGGTGATGTGATCGAGATCCGCTGCGGCGACCGCCGTTTCGGCGGCCCCGGGACGCGCGTGCAGACTTTCGTGGAAGACGAGTTCGAGGTCCACCTGTTCGTCGACCCGCTGGGCACGTCGCGCATGGCGCGCGCTGATGTGCATCGAATTGCGGTCGTACCGGGTGCACCCGAACGAGTCGTCGTGCACGGCCCTCGCATCGTGCGCAGCGAGGCGCCGGCGGTGCACCTGCATGCCCATCTGCAAGACCGTTGGGGCAACACCTGTTCCGACGTTGCCGCGACGATGCATGCACTCATCGACGGTGTCGTCGTGGACAGCGCCCGTACGCCTGCGAAGGGGTGGTCCAAGGCGTCGTTCCGCGTGCCGCCGGTCGCCGCCCGCATCGACGTTGCCGCCGAGACAAGCACCGCCGTGCTGCAGGGCGGTGAGACCGTGATCGACATCGTCGACGACTTCCCGTCGCCGCGGGCGTACTTCTGCGACCTGCACGTTCATTCCAACGACACCGTCGGCACTCAGGACACCGACTGGAATCTGCACTACGCGCGCGATATCGCCGCGCTCGACGTACTTGGCTATACCGCCAACGACTTTCAGATCACCGACGACACGTGGGACGACGTCGTCAGGGCGTGCAGGCAGATCGCCGAGGATGGCGCATTTGTCTGCTATCCCGGAGTGGAGTGGTGCGGTACCGCCGGCGCCGGCGGTGACCACAATGTCGTCTTCCTTGGTGAGGACACCACGTTGGCCCGCTCGCTGGAATGGCACCAGCGCATGGCGACCATGGCGCCCACCCCGCAGACCTGGCCGGTCACCCAGTTATACGCCGCCTACGAGAAGGACCCGGAGTCTTATCTCTTGATCCCGCACGTGGGCGGGCGACGAGCGATCCTGGACTGGCACCACCCCGAGCTCGAGCGGCTGATCGAGGTGCATTCGGCCTGGGGCAGTAGCCCATGGTTCTTCGAAGACGCCCTGGCGCGCGGCCTACGGCTGGGGGCGAGCGCCGCCAGCGATGAACACCGCGGACGGCCGGGGGCCGGGGCGCCGGGCGCCAACATCTTCGGCGGCTTCGGCGGGCTCACCGGCGTCCTCGCGCCGGCCCTTTCCGCCGCAGACGTCGGTCGTTCGCTGCGCGCCCGCCGCACCTGGGCCACAACCGGTGCGCGCGCGGTCGCCCTGCTGCGCAGCGGTGAGAACTGGATGGGTGACGAGTTCGCCGCTGACGCCGGAGAACTGACCGCCGGTTATGCCTTGTATGGCACGACGGGATGGGATGACGTGACGGTCTACGACAGCGCCGGTTTGCTCTGGCGTCGTGACCTGCACACCGAGACGGGGCTTTCGCCCAACCTGGTTCGCGTGAGCTGGGGTGGCGCTCGGCACCGTGACCGCTACCGCTGGGCCAGTTGGTCGGGCCGACTGGGTATCGATGGCACCGTCGTCGAACACGTAACGCCGTGGGCGATCACCCATCCCGAGCAGATCATCGATGTCGACGGATCGGCCGTGGCTTGGGATACCAAGACTTACGGGGCGGATATCGGCATCGTGATACGGCTCGCCGACCTGAGCCGTGCGCGCTTCGAACTCGACGCGACGGTGCAGGAAGACGTTCTGCGCACCCGGGCGAGCCTTTCCGGGGCGGAGCTCGTCGCCGAGGGACATCGTGACATCGCGGTCGGCGGTCTCAATCTGCGCGTCCGCCTCGAACGCATCGCCGACCCGATGGCACTGCCGACCACCGTCACCGGCGCGCTCAACCTGCAGCTGCCCAAGGGCGACAGCGCAATATACGTGCGCGGCAAGCAATTCGATGGGCATCAGGTATGGACAAGCCCGCTGTTCGTGACCCGAACCGTGGGGACCCCGTGGTGAGCCGACTTCGAACCGGCCTTACCCGCCGCCTCCACATCGACTTGCGCCGCATCACTTGCGCGGCTTGTCCGGCCCCCAGGGCCGTCTGACGAGCGCGCACCGCCGCGCCATCAGCACTCACCGCTCCCGCGGTACGGCAGCAACTCTCGTTGTGAGCCGCGGCCAAATCCGCCAGGTTCTGATCCGTTCGATTCGAGGAAACCATGTCACTGCACCGATTCGGCAGCAAGCTCATCGCGCTGATCGCCGCGTCAGCTACCGTCGCCGTGCTGTCCGGGTGCTCGAGCCAGGGCGCGTCGCCGACCTCCTCCGCCGTATCGCTGCGCCTGGGATATCTGCCGCGCATCACGCATGCCTCGGCACTGGTGGCTCTCCACGACGGCTTCTTCACCAAGCAACTCGGACCCCAAGTCAACTTCACAGCAAAGCCATTCAGTCGAGGGACCGAGGAAGTGACCGCGCTGCTGTCTGGCCAACTCGACGCCGCCTACGTCGGTCCCAATCCCGCCTTCAACGCCTGGCAGAAATCGGGAGGGAAAGCGATCAAGATCATCTCCGGCGCGGCCAGCGGAGGTACCTCGATGGTCGTCAAACCCGACATCAAGACGGCAGCAGACCTCAAAGGGAAGACCGTGGCGGACCCCGCGCTCGGCGGGACCCAGGACGTCAGCCTCCGCGACTGGCTCGCCCACAACGGGTTGAAGACGAATATCCAAGGAGGCGGCGATGTTTCGGTCAAACCGACCAGCCCGGAATCGGCGATCGTCCAGCAATTCCTCACCGACCAAATCGCCGGCGCCATCGACTCCGCGCCTTTCGATGTGCAGATGATCAAGGCCGGTGGGGTGCGACTGTGGTCGGACCCCAACACCATCACCGTCCTGGTGATCCGCCAAGAATTCCTTGCGGCCCATCCTGACGCGGTCGCCGGACTGCTGCGCGCCCAGGCCGAGGCCACCGAACGTATCGCCACGGACCGCAGTGGCGCGGCCCAATCTGCCAATACCGCGCTGGCGAAAGACCTTGGCAAGGGGCTCGAACCGGATGTACTCGCGGCCTCCTTCGAGGAAACCACCTACACCAATGACCCCGGAATGGCCTCACTGCGCGACCAGGTCTCCAAGGCCGTGGCAATAGGGTTGCTGAAGCCACTCGATATCAGCGGCCTGTACGAGCCGGGACCGCTCAACAAAGTGCTCGCCGAGCCGGCAAGCCGCAGGTGACCCGTGATCCACTACGTTCAGTCTGATCACCTCACCGGGCCGCCACCCGAAGCGAGCGCCCAAACGTCACGGGCCGTGCGGCTCACCGACGTGACCAAGCAGTACGGCCGGGGCCGGTCGGCCGTCACAGCCCTCGATCGCATCACCTTGACGGTCAACTCCGGTGAATTCGTCTGCGTTGTGGGGGCATCCGGCTGCGGTAAGAGCTCACTGCTGTCGCTGATCGCCGGGATGGACCAACCGTCCGCCGGCGAGCTCAGCACCGATGGGCAACGGGTGGCCTTGATGTTTCAGGAACCGGCGCTGTTCCCATGGCTGACGTCGGCCGCCAACGTCGAGTTGGCCTTGCGGGCGCGCTCGGTGCCGCGCCCGCAACGCCGCCAGCGGACGACTGACTTGTTGCAAACGGTCGGCTTGGCTGACTTCGCCGACAAGCGTCCTCATCAGCTGTCCGGTGGCATGCAGCAGCGCGTCGCATTGGCGCGTGCGCTCGCCCAAGACGCCGACGTCTTGCTGATGGACGAGCCGTTCGGGGCGCTGGATGCCCTGACCCGTGATCGCCTGCACGAAGAACTCGAGCGCATCGTTGACGAACGCGGACTGACCGTCGTGTTCGTTACGCACAACGTTCGCGAGGCAGTGCGACTCGCCGATCGTGTCGTATTGCTCAGCCCGCGGCCCGGTCGCATCGTCGAAGAGATCGCGGTCCCGGTGGCGCGGCGCCACAGAGTCAACAACCCGGGCGTTGCCGAATTGGCCTCCCGCATCTCCACCCAGCTACGGAACGAGGGAAACCGTGGCGGTGCTTGACAGCGATCTCGCTACCAAGAGTCACCGGCCTGCATCGACGCCGCAAGCGCCGCACCCGAACCGCATGCGGATCAGGTCGGTGCTGGCGGCGATGCGGGCGAAAGTCTTTGCCGTCGCGATGGTTCTGCTGATCTGGCAGCTCGTGTACCTCAGCGGGTGGAAGCCGTCATTCGTGCTGCCCGGCCCCGGAACCGTCGCGGCCAACCTCTGGCAGCGGCTGCATGAGGCCGTGCTGTGGGACGCGATCGGGATCACGATGTGCCGTGCGCTGGCCGGTTTCGCGCTGGCATTGCTCATCGGCTCGGTCGTCGGCGCAGTGATCGCGCAAAACCGGCTGCTGCGCACGGCATTCGGGCCGGTGATCACCGGTCTGCAGACCATGCCGGCCATCGCCTGGTTTCCCTTCGCCATCATTTTCTTCGGGCTGCACACGTCGGCGATCCTGTTCGTCGTCGTCATCGGCGCCGCACCGTCGGTGGCCACCGGGGTGCTCGCCGGAGCCGGACAAATCCCGCCCCTGCAGCTGCGGGTCGCAAAAAACTTGGGATTGCACGGCTTTGGGCTCTACCGGCACGTAATTCTGCCCGCCTCGCTACCGATGTTCGTCGCCGGCCTGCGCCAGGGATGGGCGTTCGCCTGGCGTAGCTTGATGGCCGGCGAATTGGTGGTGCTGATCAGCGACACCGCGTCGATCGGGGTGCTGTTGGAAAACTCTCAGAACCTCAGCGATATGCCGTCGGCGATTGCCATCATGATCGTGATCCTTTTGATCGGCATTGCCATCGACGCCGTCTTCGACGCGGCCGATCAGCGTATCCGCCGGTATTGGGGACTGATCGAAACCAATTCTGAATGACTCGACCATCCACTCGGACAAGGAGCCCCATGCCGGAGGACCACCACGATCATCGACTGCCGGACAGCCCATTTCGTCTTTGGGCGTTCGGTGATGCGCACGTCGGGACAGACAAGCGCTACGGCAGACGGAGCCTGGCCGAGGCGATAACGCATTCGGAGGCCGGCGGATCCGAAGGTGGCCCACCGTTCGAGTGGGATATCGCCATCGACGTCGGCGACATGTCCGGGGCCCATCACCATCTTCCCGACGACGCCGAGGGATCCGAGCTTCGCCGTCAGTTCGCGAGCCTGCGTCGCCACCGACGCGAGGCCATCTACAGCGTCTGCGGCAATCACGATCGCAGCGGCCTACACGAGCCCGAGGCATGGTGGTGGCAGAAGTGGGTGGATCCCCTCGGACAGCACACCGAATTCTCCGGAGTCGACGCCAACGCGCGACCTTATCCAGTCGAGGGCGCGTGGGACCACTATTCCTTCCGGGTGGGCAACCTCTTGTTCCTCATGCTCAGCGACCGCAACGAACCCACCCAGACCGTGGGGCGGGGCCCGCTCGGCGGCAACCCGGGCGGCGTCGTCAGCGGCGAGGCGTTCCGCTGGTGGAAACACATGGTGCTGAGCAACCCCGATTCGATCATCATCGTCGTCCACCATTACGTCCTCAAGGACACCACCGTGGCCTCCGGGGAGTGGGAAGGCGTTCGCAAAGGGCCGGACGGACAGCTGCTGGAGCACTATCATCGCCCGTTCGAACTCGGAACCCCACACGCGGCGTCCTATCTGTACTGGGTGGACAGCAAACCAGACTCCGGGGCGTTCGAAGACTTCCTCACCGAACATCCCGGCCGGGTTCACTTGTGGATCGCCGGGCACACCCACACCCACCCCGACGACAGCTATGGCGGCAAAGCCCATATCGAAAAACGCTGGGGCACATGGTTTCTCAACGTCGCATCACTGAGCCGCCACCATATGCCCATCACCACACTTCCGATCAGCAGGCTGCTCACCTTCACGCCCGGCAGCGCTGAGGTGCGGGTCCAGTGCTACCTGCACACCAGCCAATACGCACCGCAAGGCTGGTATCCCAAGGCCGAACGGAGCCTCACGCTCAATAAGGCGTTCGTGGCACCGGCGGGCCATTCGCTTGAGCGGACAGGCGCATCGCGCTCGGCCGTCGTTAGGTGACGCGCACCTGAAGTGAGTAATCAGTGAGTCTCGGTGAGCTACCACCGGAAATCAACTCCGGCCGACTGTATTCAGGTCCCGGCTCGGCCTCGATGAGCCTGGCGGCTGAGGCGTGGGATGAAACGGCGGCGCAGTTATACGACATCGCGGAGAGCTATGGCTCGGTGGCGTCGATGCTATTCCAGGTAGAGCAGCACCCGAAGTCGATCGCGATCGCGGCGGCGGTGGTGTCCTTTACCGCATGGCTCAATGCCGTCGCCGCCCGCGCGCGGCAGGCCGCGCGCCAAGCGAGAGCGTCCGCCGACGCATTCGAGTCCGCGTTAGGGGCGGTGGTGCCGCCGTCGGTGATCGACGCCAACCGCGCGCTGCGGCTGGCGCTCGTGACGGCAAACGGCCTGGCCCAAAACGGCCCCGCAATCGCCGACACGGACGCTGGCTACGAACGGATCTGGGCACAGGACGCCGACGCCATGTACGCCTATGCCGCAGCCGCTGCGGCCGCGTCAACTCTGGCACCATTCGACTCGCCGCCGACCGTGGGATCGGGCCAGCACGACCCCGCGGTCGCAGAAACCGCGTGGAGCCTGATCGCGGCTCCGCAAGTGGTATCGGCCGGCGGCCACGTGATGCCCGTGATTCCCCGAGCGCTGCGGGCGCTGTCTCGTTCGCCGATAACGACATTCGACGCATGCCTGTCCGCGGCGACATCACCGCTGTCAAAACTGGGTTCACTGTCCGCTCCCACCGACTTCGCGATAAGCCGTCTGAGTTCGCTTAACAAGACAGCGTCACTGAAAAGGGCCGCAGCGTTGCTGCCACTCCCGGGTCAGGTCGGCGGCGCTACGACCTCGGCAACGGCGCGGTTAGGTCGCGCGTCCTCGATCGGGGCACTGTCGGTGCCCCAATCCTGGGCCAAAGCCGCGATGCCCCGCGGCATTGAGCTCCAGACATCGGATAGCGACTATGTCCTGATCGACCCGTCCAACCTCCTGTGGTGAGCGGG
The DNA here is from genome assembly GCF_035918355.1 of Mycobacterium sp. 3-98. Taxonomy (NCBI): domain Bacteria; kingdom Bacillati; phylum Actinomycetota; class Actinomycetes; order Mycobacteriales; family Mycobacteriaceae; genus Mycobacterium; species Mycobacterium sp. 3-98. The sequence continues at coordinate 3,237,442 of NZ_CP142360.1, forward strand.
CATCCGGCCTCACAATACCGCTGTGTCTCAGGACTATTCGCAGTGTGGCGCTACAGACGTTGGGCAGCAAAATCCGCGCCCTGGTCGACCATGCCGTTCGCCGCGTACAGGGTATGCGCGATCCCGGGCGGTCCAGGAGGTGCGCCATTGCAAACCGTGTCGTCGGGGGCGCACAACTGAATGGTCTTGCCTGCGTACAGCGGACCGATCGTAATGGGTGGCGCGCCGGCGCCGCGCAGGAATTCATTGGAGGGTGTTCCGAACAGGACCACCGCGGCCACGTGATCAGCGACCGCCCGCGGCAGCGGCTGCGGCACATAGGACACGAACTCCTGTGGCACTTCCTTGGGTATGGCAGGGGAGGTCACAAAGCCGGCCACGGCAGCGCCTTGGGAATACCCGCCGAGCACCATTTTGGTTCTGGGGCAGTTCGACGCCGTGGATTCGATGTGGCCGCCGGCGTCCTTGATCCCGTCCACAAAGGTTCGGGCGAAGGCGATGCCTCCGTTGAAGTCGCCGCTCGCCTCGTAGTTGACCGGAGAGACGCGCACCGACTTTCCGCCGACTCGCGAGCTGAGCGCGTCGACGAACGCCTGCCCGACCCCGCCGACCCCGGGTGGTTCGCCGGTGCCGCGAGCGAAGACCACGTCGACGTCGGGACACGGTTCGGCGGAGGCCGCCGGGACGGGCGCGCTCAACAGCGCCGCCGAGGCTGTTACTACCGCAGTAGCGAGATAGCGAATGGATCGTAGCGAGCTCATGCATGCGAATGCCCAGACGCGATTGACCCGAAACCGGCAATTATTCAGCCGCAGCGGACTGAGGTTCTGCCTGCCACTGAGGGTGAGGCAACCAGGCCGGCGCGCCGCATCACGACGAGCGCGCTGCACGCCTGGCGCGGTGTCGGGCCCTGACTCTTCCTCAGCGTCCGTCAAGCGTCAGGCGCGATCTCAACGGGATGTTCGCTCAACGGCTCAATCACAATTCCCACGTTCTTCATCACCTCAATTGAGCGGTTGGTCTCCAGCACGTCTTTAATGTCTCCCTCAATTATCATGTACGCGGCGCGGTTCATTCGTTCATAGAACTCGTTCATCGTCTCCACGCTGCGAAAAACCGGGACGAACCACGCACCGTCGCGTTCAAGCAAAAACGGCTTTTGTTTGCCGTCCTTCGTGTCGCCAAAAGGAGTGGAGTAGTAGACCTTAGCGTCGCGAGCAGCTTTTTCGGCCGGCTTCTTCTTTCTGAATGGCCACACAATTTTCTCCCTTCCGCCGGACGCCGTTGCTTCTGGCAACCGCCGCCGGGGCAAGCGCGGCGATCGTGGTCATCTGGCAGACCGCTCGAGGCGCAGCACGGCGATGTCATCGGTAAACCCACCGTGTGGCTGGGCAAGCTGGTGGGCACTGTCGATGAGCGCGTCGACGAATTGTATGCCGGGCAAGTGTGCGTGGGAACGGGCCAGAGCGAGCAGACCGTCCTCGTCCAGGGGTTGGCTGCCGTTGCTTGAAAACCCTTGGAAGAGTCCGTCGGTCACCAACACCAGGCCCTGATCATCCGGCAGTTCCAGCTCGTGTTGTGGCCAGTCGTCGGCGCGCAGTCCCAGCGCCGGGCCGGCCGGAGGCATGATCCATTCCACGGTGCCGCCGCCGTGTAACAACATCCCGGGATGCCCGGCACGGATCGTTTTGAGGCGCGGGTTGTCGGGGGAGATTTGCAGGGTGAGCGCCGTGGCGCAGATCCCCGAGCCGCTTCGTTCTGAACGCAGCACTCGCTCGAGGTGGTGCATCCTCGCCACGTCGTGCACGCCGGCGAGGGTGAGCGCACGAAACGCGATCCGCAATGCCGCACCTAGTGGTGCCTCATGGGGACCGTCCTCAGCGACCTCACCGATCAGCACATGCACGGTGCGGTCAGGTGTTTGGATGACGTCGTAGAAATCTCCGCATAGCAGCGCGTGCTCGCGGCTGGGCCGGTACCGGGCGACGACGTCGACGCCCGGGTTGTCGAGTAGCAGCGGGGAGGCCGATAGGCCCCGTTCGAGTATGGCGTTCTCGCGGGCCCGCAGCTGGGTGGCATCCAGGTCGACGGCCATCAGCTCGGCGCGCTTGCGTTCGATCGCATACAGCAGCGCACGGCGCACCACGTCGGGTTGGACGCGGCCCTTGACCAAGAAGTCCTGGGCACCGGCCGCCACCGCCGTACCTCCGAAATCTTCATCGTTCAGCCCCGTCAGCACGACAATCGGTACGGTGGCATCACGTTTGGTGATGCGCTCGAGAGCGTCCATTCCGCTGGCGTCCGGCAGATGCAGATCCAGCAGCACGCAGTCGGGCCGGGCCGAGGCCAACACCTGCTCCGCGTGTGCCATCGACCGCGCCCACACCAGCCGTACGCCGCTGGCGGCATCATCGATCAGATCTTCGACGAGTAGCGCATCGGCGCGGTCGTCCTCGATCAGCAGCACGGACAAGGACCGCGCGGCGGGCGTGACGGGAGCACGCGACGGAATCAATTCCCGATCACCGGTGAAGGCCCAGGTCGACTCGGGTTGTTCGCGGGACCTGTCGTGCGTTGCGTGCAGGCCCACCACGTTCAGATCTCGCCCGCGGCGCCGCGGGTGTGGCGTTTCACCATTGCGGCAGCGACGTCGACGAGCTTGATGTTGGCCTCTTGGGAGACGCGGCGCAGCGTATCGAAGGCCTCGGCTTCGGTGAGGTCGTTGAGCGCCATCAGCATGCCGATGGCTTTGCCGATCTCGCGGTTGCTGGCAAGGCCGCGTTGCAATGTCGCGGCATCTTCGCCTTGAGCCACGGCGTTGGCGGCGACGCCGGCGAAAGCCGCCAAAAGGATTGCGCGTTCGACGGCCACCATGTCGAACGCATTGGGGCTGTCGGAGAACAGGTTTAGGGCGCCGATTTTGTGAGGGCCGACAAGCAGGCGAAAGCCCATGATTCCGTGCACCGGTGTTTCGGTGAGGACCCGGGCGGCCAGAGCGGGCCACTGACTGCCGGCGCGGAGATCGGGATCGATTTGTGGGGTTTCCTCCGAGATGGCATCCAGGCAAGGGCCTTCGCCGAGCGCTTGCTCGAGCTTGTCGATCTTGCGGGCGACGCTGTCGCTGGCTGCCGCCGTCGTGGCGATGTGGTTGTCGCGCAACATGACGCTGGCATGGTCGCAGCCGGGAACCATGAGTGTGGCTGCGATGCAGATCGCAGCATAGATCTCTGCGGGCGTTGAGCCTTGGTAGACGATGTCGGCTAAGCCGGTGAATACCGCGGTGGGCTCGGCACGCGAACGCGATGCCGCCACATCGGGGGATTCGTTACCGTCTGGCATCCTCAACCCGCCTCGTCATAGCCTCACGCCACCAAAGGTGCGCCGGCGCGCCAGGTTTCGACCTGGCCGGCCCTTGGCTCCCGCCGGCCCGCAACGTCGCTGTGGCGAAATCCTGCCCACTGGTGAGCGTGACCCCCTCCCGATGTCGGTACGGCACGGGCGCCTGTCGCAGTCCGCGCGCTGCCGAACTCCGTTGTAAAACCACGTGACCGCAGTGCCCCTACGTTCATCCCGCCGATCCTGCGTAGGTGACCTGCCCGGCGGAGGACCCGGTCGCTTGTGTTGCGTTGTGCGGCGGTGCCGGCTGCAACTCCACGTTCGTCAGTTGAAGCACGCCGACCAGCCTGGTGGGGATTCGTTGACCGGTTCGCAGGATCACGGTGCGGCCGTTGGTGCGCGCGTAGTGGTCGAGGGTGTAAAGCTGCTGGTGACTGATGAACTCTAGGCCTTGCGCGTCGATGACGATCAGCGGGTCATCGTCGAGCAGCGACCAAATGCGTTGCAATGCGGTGGTGTAGAGCCCGTCGCTGTGTAAGTCGATATTGCCGGTCAGCGCGAACGTTGCTTGCGGTGCAGGGTGCAGCCGGAAACGGGGCGCACGCTCACCGAGATCGGGGTGAAGGCAAATGAGTTCGTCCGCGGCACCCGCCAGCTGATGGGTGTCGTAGGCGCACAGCGCGGAAAAGGGCAGCCCTGTCATCGTGCGGGAGAGGAGGAACTCAAATTGCGACAGGGCGGCGCGTTGGTCGGGGCGGCGGGCCAATGTCGTAGCGTCGACGACCACGCGAAAGCCGTTGTAACCATTTTGGATTGCGTGATCGAGGGCCGCCACACTGATGGCCACAGCGGTATGCGGGTCCACAATGTCGGTGCCGTCCAAGACGGCGTAGAACTTCGATGCCGGTGTCACGCCGACCCCGCCGGCCGTAAGCCGGTCGGCGATGCCGGGCAGCGCCGTCAATTCCGCCCACAATTGCTCGCGGCTGCCGTGCCCGACGAATTCGATCCAGTAATTATGGGCGAGTCCCTCGGCGATGTACCGCGCAGCGCGGGCGTGGAAGTCGGTGCGGTTCTGGAACTTCCAGCCGAGATGCTCGAAAGCCGCGGTCACCTCTGCTGCTGTGGGCTCCATGGAATCAAGCGTCGAGCACGTCGGCGGTGGCTGCGTGCAGAGCCAATCCTGATTCCGCGCCATCAGCCGGTGGGGTTTCCAGACCAGTCACCCGGCGCGGGTGGTGGGTTATCAGGCGCCGGCCCGAGAATCGGGGGATTCCCGGCATCTTGATTAAGCCGCCCGGCGGCGAAATTTGCGCCCTGGTCAATCATGCTGCTGTTGTCCGCATAGGTGTTGTGCGCGGCGAAATTGAGGCCATCAGAACACACCGGGTCCTCGGGAACGCACACCTTGATGGTCTTGGCCGCATACGTCGGTCCGATGACCACCGGCGGCTGACCCAGGAAGTTCATGGCCCGCACATTGGGCATTCCGAACAGCACCACCGCGGCGACGTGATCGGCCACTTCAGGTGCTAATGGTTTCGGTACCGTTGCGGGATCAACGCCCTCGGGCACCGCATCCGAGGTGACAAAGCCCATCACGGCCGCGCCCTGCGAATAGCCGCCGAGCACCATCTTGGTCCTGGGGCATCCGTTGGCCGTGGAAACCACATGCGCGCCAGCGTCTTTGATGCCCTCGAGGCCGGTGTCCCACTGGTCGCTGGCGGGGTAGTTGACCGGGTACACGTCGAACGAGCCGGCGCGCACCCGCGAGCGCACAGCGTCAACGAACGCCTGTCCCGTCGGGCCCACGCCCGGTGGCTCACCGGTGCCGCGTGCGAACAACACCTCGACATCGGGACATCCCCGGGCGACGGCGAGGGGAACCGCGGCGGACGGGAGCACCGATGCCAGCGCAATACCTACAAATCCAACGACCAAATGCACGCGCACGTTTCGTATTCCTCGTCGTTTCGGGCCTGAGCGGAACCGCAGTGCACCGTTCGGCCGCAACGGACCAGAGTCGCATTGCTGGTGGCTGACGAGCACGCCGCGTCGTTTACAGCGTAAACAGCAGGGCTTACGTTGTAAACAGGTGGGCGCGATTGTTGGGTTGTCGGCGGCGACAGCCCTATTAGCGACGAGCCATCAGAAGTTCGATGCGATCGAGCAACGACTCGAGTCCCTCTTCGAACTCTGCGGTGCTGTGATCCTCGGACAACATCGGTTGTAACCGCTGCAGGCACGGGTAGCCCGTGAGATGCCGACGCGGTGGTTCGCCGTCGAGAATGGCCTCGTCCGGATGTAGTTTGGCGCCGTGGGCGTGCACTTCCAGAAGCAACTGGCCCAGCAGGAACGTGGTGTAGGCGCGGTAGGCGGCCACTGCCGCATCGTCGTCGAAGCCGTAGGAGAAGAGCGTCTCGAGGAAGGTTTCCATCCAGCGCAGGCTGCGCAGCGGCGGGCGGACCCATGGCGCTTCGGGCGCGTGCGTGGCCAACAGCGGGAATATCTGCGGGTGTTCAAGGGCGATTTGGCGTACCCCATGCGCCAGGCGTACCAAGTAGTCCTGCCAGCCGTCCTCTTGACGACGCGCGGCAAGTTGTTCGGCGTGGAGGCGATCAACGATGCGGTCAATGATGCCGGTGAGCAGGTCACCACGACTGTGAACGTGGCGGTACAGCGCCATCGCCTCCACGCCGCAGGCTGCCCCCAGCCGACGCATGGTCAGCTGCGGCAGACCGTCGCGGTCAACGAGCGCGATGGCGGTATCCAAAACCACTTCGCGGGTCAACCGCGCGCCCCGGGGAGCATCGTCTCCATCAGCCGATGTCACCACCTGCTGGTCAGCATCGGCTATGTCACGCTGTGTGCGGTCGCGGCCATCACCGTTCACCGAATCGCCTCCTACGTTGGATCGGTGACGTGTCATCGAAGATTCGGCCTATACAAGTGGTGTTTGTCGACCAGATGCGGCGAGATGATCACCTCGGTAATTCTTTGTATCGCCGACTCTACAGCTGCTACGGATCGCAATAGGGGCGATTGCGGGCATCTCAGTAGATAAGGAAGCCGACCCGACAGCGATTCCTGACTGGCGCACTCGGCCCCGATAAGCGTCGAAGTCCGCGACCGCGGCAGCAACATCACGTCGACGCCTCTCAACGCCCGGTCGGCGCCGCTCCCGTCTATACGAGACCTGACGATTGCCCCGCGGTTCCGGCTGCGGTAACGGCCCCTGGTTCCCTCCAGACCTTTGGTGCCACAGACGGATTCGTGCCACTAGCCATCAACGGCGATGCACGCCAGGCGCGCTAAATCCTTCTTAGCCGCTACGGCGGTCGCATCCCAGCGATAGAGTTTTTCTCGTGCGAGTGGACCGCGAGCGTGTCTTCGCCGCTGTCGCGAACGAGCGGCGCCGGATCGCGACACTGGTCGAAGGGTTGGACGACACCCAGCTGGCAACGCCAAGCCTGTGTGCCGGCTGGGACGTCAAGACGGTGGCCGCCCATCTCGGCTGCTCGGTCGCTGATGGACTCCCGCCGGCCATGACGATGGCTCTGCGCCGCGGCAGCCTGAACCGCGCGATTGACGAGCTCGCGCGCCGTCGTGCGCAGCGGCCGGCCGCCGAAATCGTTGCCACCCTGCGTCAGTGCGCCGATCACCCTTTGAGCCCGCCGGTGATCGGGCCGGTGGCCCCGTTCACCGATATCTTGATCCACGGCGGCGACATCAGCATTCCGCTCGGGCTCCCGTTTGATCCCGATCCCGAAAGCGTCGGGCTTGCGCTGGATTTCCTGACTGGGCCATGGCCCGTTGGCTTCGTGCGGCTAGGCCGACTGCGGGGCATCTCGTTGCACGGCACCGACATTGATCGATCCTGGCGTAAGGGAGCCGAAATCCGGGGCCGCGCGTCCGCTTTGATGATGGCCGTCAGCGGCCGCACCGCGCTGCTGGACAAACTCGGTGGGCCCGGACTGCCTGTACTGCGCCAACGGCTGCTGTCCGCTTGACGATGGGTGCATTGGTGCCGGGTAGGGGAGATGTGATCAGTCCGCGACCCATCGCTCCAGAGCGGCCAGCGATGCGACCAGGTAATCCTCAGAGAAAATGGGCATTTCACCAACGCGTTCTCGGAAGTGCTGCGGCGTGCCGCTCCAGTCGTAAGTGAGGGTGACGTCCGTGCGGTGGCCGTTGGGGGCGAGGTCGTAACGCCAGAACCACCCGCCGGGCACATGCCCGCCCGCGTCGTCGAGCACGCCCGGCATCCACCCGATGACACGGTTCTCGTCGAACACGTTGACCAGATTGTGCGTGACGTAGTCGCCTCCCGCCCGCGTGAGGTACATGTTCATCGCGAACATCTGTCCCGCGCCGGTGATCGGCGCAGTGTCGACCGGGTCGCGGACCCAGTCGGTGGGCTCGGTGTCCTGGTGGCGCGCTGGGTCGACGAGGACAGCGAAAATCTCGGCCGGGGTCGCGGCGATGGTGCGGGTGACGACGTATCGTTCGGCGCTGGCGCTCATGCGTTGTCCTCGTTTGTCCCTGGGCCGTAGGCGGCTGCGATAGCGGGGGAGTCGAGCCATCCGGAGTATGTGGGTCGCGAGGGCCAGCCTTCGGGCGAATCGAGCCATTCCTCCTGGCGGCCCCATGGCAGGACGTCGATCAACGCGAAGGTGTGACTGAGTTGCTCGGTGCCCCGCCCGCTCGTATGCCACGTGCGGTACACGGTGCCGCCGTCGCGTAGGAACACGTTGACGCCGAAACCGCCGCCGGGTGGCGCATCCACGTCGGCGGCGAAGGGGCTCTGCGACGACGAATACCAATCCATGCGATTGCCGACCCTGCGCTTGTAGGCGAGTGCTTCCTCGATCGGTCCGTTGGTGACAACGACGAACCGGGCGTCATAGCGGTCGAGGAACTCCAGCCGGGTGAACTGCGACGTAAAGCCCGTGCACCCGCTGCACTGCCACTCCGCGCCGTCCGACCACATGTGGTGGTAGACGATGAGCTGGGCGCGACCGTCGAACACGTCGACCAGGCGGATGGGCCCGTCGGCACCGATCAGAATGTAGTCGGGCAACTCGACCATCGGCAGTCGGCGGCGCTGCGCGGCGATCGCATCCAGCTCGCGGGTGGCGGCCTTCTCACGTTTGCGCAGTTTGTCGAGTTCGGCGCGCCAGGTTCGGTGATCGACCACAGGCGGCAAGGCCGCGGTTTCGGGGGGCATGGCATCTACCTTCGCTCTCGATTTGTTCGTCTGGAAGGACTGACTGCCGGAGTGCCCGAGATTCATCGGTAGGGATGGGCGGCCCGTCGACGCCGCCGCTAGCGATGTCACATGTTGCTGCCCCGTCCCGTCTAGCGGATGAGGAACAGACAAGCCAATTGTGGGAGAGGCGGCATGATGAAGCGCTTGAGTGGCATTGCGCGGGCATACCTGATCGCGGTGACGGCCTTTGTCGGGACGGTCACCACCGGCATCGGGATCTGGTGTGTGCTCGATCCGCCCTCATTCGCCCGTGCCGTCGGGTTTGGCGAGCACCAGCACTTTCTGCACGACGTCGGCGCGTTCCAGATAGGCCTGGGAATCACGCTGCTGCTCGCCCTGATCTGGGCGGACGCTCTGGCTGTCGCCCTCGCGGGGTTCATTGTGGCCAACACCGTGCATACCGTGAACCACGTGATGGACCTTGACCTGGGAGGTTCGCCCGCCCAAGCGTGGGCGCTCGGTGCGGTATCGGTGGCCCTGGTCGCGGCGTTCGTGCTGCGGCTACATCAACTGGGCTACGTACTGGGCAGCGTTCCCATGGCCACCAGCCAGACGTTGGCGCCATTGGTGCGCCAGAAGACGATCCGGCTGATCACCTTTCGCAAGGACGGCACCCCCGGCTCGAGCCCCGTCAGCATCGTCGTGGACGGCGATCGCGCCTACTTCCGGAGTTTCGAGCAAGCGGTCAAGATCCGCCGGATCCGGCGTAACCCAACCGTCGAATTCGGGCCGTCCACGGGGTCGGGCAAGCCGACGGGACCCGTGCAACCTGGCGTCGTGCGCTTGCTCGACGGAGATGAGTATCGGCAGGTGGGGCGCCTGCTGCGGCAGAAGTATCCCTTCCTGCACGGCGTCCTGGTCCCGTCGGCGCATCGCTTGATGCGGTCCAAGTTCGGTCGCACGGTCCACGCGGAGCTGACCCCGTCGTCTCGATTCGAGTAGCCCAACGTCGCGCTTCCAGGTTCAGCAACGCCACTCGTCAACGTGCCACCGCGGTCGAGATATCGGGCGAGGTTTCTCAGCGATTCTGATCCGCGCGCACCGGTGGCAGGCTTGCACGGGTGAGCGATGTCGTGCGGGATTTCGAGTCTCAGCGGCCGCGTCTGTTCGGGTTGGCATACCGGCTGTTGGGGTCGGCGAGCGAGGCGGAAGACGCCGTGCAGGACGCGTACCTGCGCCTGCACCGCGCTGATGCGGAGGCCATCGAATCGCTGCCGGCCTGGCTCACCACGGCTGTCACGAACCTGTGCCTCACCCGGCTCACGTCGGCCCGCGCCCGCCGGGAGGTCTACCCCGGCCCGTGGCTTCCCGAACCTGTTCTCACCGACGACCGGACGCTCGGGCCGCTCGAGACCGCCGAACAGCGCGAGTCGGTATCGATCGCGCTGCTGAGCCTGATGGAGCGACTCGGGCCCACCGAGCGTGCGGCGTTCGTGCTCCGAGAAGCGTTCGCCTACAGCCATTTCGAGATCGCCGAGATCCTGGAAACCTCGGAAGCCAACGCCCGCCAGCTGTACCGGCGGGCGCGCCAGCGGCTGAGTGAGCCCCGGCGGCGCTTCCAACCGGACCGGGCGCAGTGGCGGCGCCTCGTCGAACGGTTCTTTACCGCCGCCCGAGCCGGCGACGTGGACGGACTCGTCGAAATCTTGACCGACACCGTGACGTCGACGGCCGATGGCGGCGGCAAGGTGGCGGCCGCCCGGCGCGTCGTCTCGGGCCGCGATCGGACGGCCCGCTATGTGGCGCGCGTGTTCGGCAGGAACCTGGCGCAGGCGGGTCCGCGTCTCGACGTCGCCGAGATCAACGGCGAGCCCGCGATGCTGGCGTTCGACGGCGACACGCTGGCCGGCGTCCTGTGCTTCGACATCGCCGGGGACCAGATAGCGGCGCTGCGGGTCTTGGCCAATCCGGACAAATTGCGCTTTCTTGCCAAGCAGTTGTCACATCCGGTGGCGCCATCCGGTTCATAAGACGTGACGAACTGTGTACTCGTAACCGGCGGCACCGGAACTGTAGGCCGCGTCGTCGTCGACCAGCTGACGGCCGCGGGCAAGGACGTCCGGGTCCTGAGCCGCGGACGGCGCCCGAACCAACGCGCGGACGTCGAACATGTCGTGGGGGACGTGCAGACCGGTGCTGGGCTCGATGCTGCGCTGGACGGCGTCGACACGATCGTGCACTGCGTCTATCCCACCGAGAACCTGGTCGCGGCTGCCAAACGGGCGGGTTCACCGCATCTGCTGTACGTCTCCATCGTCGGAATCGATCGCGTTCCCTTCGCCTTCTACCGCAGAATGCTCGCCAACGAACGCACGATCGCCGAGTCGCGCCTGCCATGGACGGTGCTGCGGGCGACCCAGTTTCACGACCTGATCGCTTTCGTATTGCGCGTGCTCGCGAAACCGCCGGTCATGGCGCTGCCGTCAGGCCTGAAATTCCAACCGGTCGACGTGCGCGACGTGGGCGAACGGTTGGCGGGTTTGGCCCTCGGCGAGCCGATCGGGCGCGCACCGGATTTCGGGGGTCCACAGGCGCGTACGCTCGACGATCTCGCCCGCAGCTACCTGGCGATTGCCGGTAGGCGTCGTCCCATGGTCCCGATCCGATTGCCCGGCAAGGTATTTGGTGGGATTCGTGGCGGCGGGCTGCTGACCCCCGAGCACACCGCCGGCACGATCACGTTCGAGCAATACCTCGAAGAACAGCAAGCCGCCGGCCGGCTGCCGTACCGCGACGCCATCCGCGCTTACTTGAGGCGACGATGACCAGCCCCGTGCTGCGCGGCGGACTGTGGTTTTTGGCATTCGTGGAAGTCGCGGTCGGGCTCGTCGCGACGCTGGCTCCTCGGGCCTTTTACGACTATGTCCCGTGGGTCGATCGCATCCCGCCGTACTCCGAACACCTCATGCGCGATTACGGCGCGATGAACCTCGCGCTGGCACTCGTCGTCGTCGCCGCCGCGATGACGATGGAACGACGCTTGGTCCGGGTCGCACTGGGCGCCTACCTGCTGTTCGCAGTCCCGCACTTGGTCTTCCACGTCACACACCTCGAGAACTTCACGACGGCGGCCGCGGTTGCGCAGACCACAACCCTCGCGATCGCCACGCTGCCGATCGGGTTGCTGATCCTCACCTGAGGGCGCGACTAAGGGGAGTCCGGGGACGGATCAAGGCTAGATTTCATGAAGGTTTCGGTTGGGCAAAGGTACTGCGGCTTACCCGCGATGCGAGGCCCGATGTCGCCTCTGCGGCTTTACTGTTGCTGGTATGGCGGGAGTGGACAATTGCGTGAAGCGCTGGCGCACAGCGCTTCACGCGGCCGTGGCGGCCTTGATGGTTGTCATGCTCGGACTCGCCATCACGCCGGCAGCTCACGCGGCCGCTGCCACGGCGACGTTATCGGTGTCCCATTCGTGGCAGAGCGGTTTCATCGCCCACTTCACCGTCACCAACTCGAGCATGGCGCCGCTGAACGATTGGAAACTCGAATTCGACTTGCCGGCGGGCGAATCCGTCTTGCACGCGTGGAACAGCACCGTCACGCAGACTGGCACGCACTATGTGCTCACTCCCGCGAATTGGAATCGCGTCATTGCGCCCGGTAGTTCGGCCACAGGTGGTTTCAGGGGCGTGCTGAGCGGTACCTACTCACCACCGGTGAATTGCGTGCTCAACGGGCAATATCCTTGCACTTAGCGCCGACGGTGCACCGAGCCTGTGCCGCTCCGGGGCCCACCGGCCCAAGCCGGGCGCCGATGCGCTTCTTGCCGTGCAGCGGCGAGTTCGTTGCCTCCGAGCGCAGCGCAACGCACTACGTAGCCAAAAACTTCGGAGGTAGAGAATGCCACCAACGAAGGGATCGTGGGATCCCGCCACCAGCGTAGGAACCACGGCGACGATGGTGGCCGCGGCGCGGGCCATAGCGACCGCCAATGGTGACATCAACGATCCCTTCGCCGAGCCGTTGGTCCGCGCGGTCGGCGTGACCTTTCTGACCCGCTGGGCTACCGGTGAGCTGTCCGCGTCGGATGTCGACGTGGAGGGCAGCCCGTGGGGCCTGGCACAGATGCCCGCGTCGATCGCGGCGCGCACACGGTACTTCGACGAATTCTTTGCGGATGCCGCCGCGGCGGGCATCCGCCAGGCCGTCATCCTCGCCTCGGGCCTGGATACCCGCGCGTATCGGTTGGGGTGGCCCGGAGGGATGACGGTGTTCGAGATCGATCAACCGGCCGTCATCGAGTTCAAGACAACGACGCTGGCCAGTCTTGGCGCCGAACCCAAAGCCGACGTGCGCCCGGTCGCGACCGACCTGCGCCAGGATTGGCCGACGGCGCTGAACGCGGCGGGCTTCGAGCCCAACAGAGCTTCGGCGTGGATCGCCGAGGGGCTGTTTGGCTACCTGGCACCCGGGGCCCAGGACCAGCTGCTCGACACCATCACCGCGCTCAGCGCGCCAGGCAGTCGACTCGGCACCGAGGCCGTCCCGAATACGGCCGACATGGACCCCGACGCGGCCCGCGAACGCATGCAGGCGGCGACGGCCAAGTGGCGCCGGCACGGCTTTGAACCCGACTTCACCGTGGTCGAGTTCGAGGGCGAGCGCCACGACGTCGGCGCGTACCTCGACGCGCGCGGCTGGACATCGGTCGCAACTCCAATGGGTCGACTGCTCGCGGACCACGAGTTGGGGCCGATCCCACAGACCGACGACAATCGACAAACGATGAACGGTGTCACCTACTACACGTCGACGCTGGGCACAGGGCGGGCTAAAAGTGGAATCCTGGGAGGATGACCAAGCGCATCCTCAATGTCGTCTCCAACGTCGCCCATTACGACGACCCCGCCGAGCCGACCGGGCTGTGGCTCTCCGAGTTGACGCACGCCTATGACGTCTTCGCCGAAGCGGGTTACGAACAGACGATCGTCAGCCCGAAAGGCGGCACTTCACCGTTGGAGCCGCGCTCGTTGAAGTTCCCCAGTTTCGGCAAGAGCGCCAAGGCCTGGAAGGCCGACGATACGAAGATGGCGCTGCTGGCCCGCACCGCCGCACCCGATGAGATCGACTCGACGGCCTATGACGCGATTTACTTCACCGGCGGCCACGCGGTCATGTATGACTTCCCGGATAGCGAAGGCCTGCAACGCATCACGCGCGAGATCTTCGAGCGCGGGGGAGTCGTGTCCTCGGTCTGCCACGGCTACTGCGGCCTGCTCAACACCAAGCTGTCGGAGGGATCGCTTCTGGTTGCCGGGCGCAAGCTCACAGGGTTCGCCTGGTCGGAGGAGGTCCTGGCCCGGGTCAACAAGCTGGTGCCCTATAACGCCGAAGCGGAAATCAAGAAGCGCGGCGCCCGCTACGTTAAGGGTCTGATTCCCTTCGCCTCGCACGTCGTTGTCGACGGGCGGCTGGTCACGGGCCAGAATCCGGGATCGGCCAAGGCTACCGCCAAGAAGATCGTCTCGGTGCTGGGCAGCTGACAAAGCTGCGGTGATCCTCCGTTAGGTGCCCTGGCTCGCCGTCGATGACCGCGGGTAAGTTCGTTCGGAGCCACGACGACCGCGACCGCCTGCCCCAGGAAGACGCGAGAGGAAGCTCATGAGAACCATCGCATACCGCCACGCGGCAGTCGCCGGCCTGGCCGCCGTCGCACTGATTGCTGTGGGCTGCGGCAATGGCAAGAGCGTCGACGCGTCGGCACCGCCTCACGCAGGGGCGAGCGCCACCTCCACGTCTAAACCCCCGGCGCCGCCCGCGGAGGTGAAGCTCATCGGTGAGGGCAACGTCGAGGTGATCCTGACCGGCCCGATCGCCGCCAAGTACTCGTCGGCAACCCAGGATCAGAAGCAGGCCCTCGGCAAACCGCTGACGGGTGACCGCAACGCGGGAAAACGGGAGAGCGGCTTGGTATTTCAGCAGTTTCAGGGTGGCGTGATCACCGCCAGGAACGACGCGGCCGGTACACCCGCGTTTATCACCACGGGCAAGATCCGGGAGGCATGGAATGTTCCGCGCGACCCGAACGGCGCGCCCGCGATCACCGGCAACAACGGGTCGGCGGGACCGCTGGGCTTTCCGACCAGCGACGTGAACACCGTTGGCGATCTGCTTGTATCGAACTTCGAGCACGGCAAAATCGAGTACAACCCGAAGACCGGCCAGGTCGAAGTGACGGTAAACGGCAACGTCGTACCATCCGGGCTGTAGCCCGCGGCCCCAACTCCCAGTCACGGGTCGTCGTCTGGGCGCCAACAGACGAATGTTGATCTGAAAACACCCCCTCCGCCTGTTTGCTGAGGAATTGTCAATTCCTGTGGATGGGTGATCTGTTTCCCGCTTCCCGGACATTGCGTTGTGGGGGTGATCGCGTCGGCGGGAGGCGTTGATCAGGAAACGCGGTCAGAGGCGGCGGGCGGCGGCTGCGATGAATTCGTCGAGTTGGTGGTTGGGTTCGTCGCCGCCCATAGACACCGCAGTTAGTAGATCCCAGGTGGGTGGTATTCAAACTGGCCGCTGGCGCGCATCCAGCGCCGCAGGAAGCGATCTGCGACGGCTTGTCCGTGGTGCATGGCCAGGTTCACGCGGAAGTGGGCTATATCCTCCTGGACGGGTCCGGCGCACGACGAGACCCAGTCGACAAGTCCGGATATTTTGCCTTGCTGCCACAAGATGTTGCCGGGATGAAAATCGCGGTGTAAGAACACACGGTCGCTGCTTGGGCGCACATCATGGTACGTGGTGACCGCGCGTTCCCATGCCCACCGATAGCGGGTCCACGCCGGTGGGGCATTCTCCGGCGGGTAAGGCTCCCACCGGCGTAACTGTTGCGGCGCCCGTATGGCATGAATCGTCATCATGACGTCGATGACGGCGTCCAACCATGGGTCCAGCTCTGGTGGGTCCCACACGACGGCGCCTGGCAGTGCGGTCATCAATACTGTGGGCACACCGGTGTCCTGTCCGTGCGGGTCGGCGGCAATCACCTTCGGCGCTGGAACCGATGTATCGGCCAAAAGACCTAAGACCAGGACCTCGTTCGCAGGAGCCCACGGCTCGTCGCGGATCCAATCCAAGACGAATCGCTGCAGGATCACAGCGCTTCGGTTATCGAGAACAAGACGGTGAATCGCCGCGGACTGGCCGCCTTCCAACGGCCGGTGCGCAATGACCTGACACTTTGTCTGGCGCTCAACCCATGCCAGTACGCCCGGTGGAACTGGAGCACGCAACTGATCGTGCAACTCATCATCAATGTCGAATCCGTACGGCGGCATCGCCTTATCCTGTCGAACGGGCCGAGCCGTCGATCACCTCAGGCGGATTAATTCCACATCAGAGGGAGTCGATGTCATGACCAAAGCTTGCCTCAGGCCACCAAGGCTAACCGCGACGTGCGATCGCGGAACCGTCCGGATTACCGGTAACACTGCATATTCGAATCCGTCGTATTCGGGCGCCGGTCCCGATGTCATGCCTTCAGAATCGCCGAGTGGCCAGCGCAATGTCGAGCGCGATTTCGAGGGGACGGGCGCTGCGCATGGCCCATTGTTCCTGGAGCGGGGAGGTTGTGCTGCGACCGTTAAGGAGCGTTGCCGCAATCTTGATCTCGCACTCTTACCGTGGATATACGAGATAACACCTGTTGGCGACCGCAATCCTGGGGGCTCATATGACGACCGCAATCGCCGCGCTTGAGGCAATCGAGAAGGATGCGGACGACGCGAACGATCTTCTCTTGGCGGTCGCAGCAATCAACGCGGTTGCGCCCCTAAGGGAAACCGCTCTTGTCGACGAACCGCGTTGGCGCCTCACGGAAGAAGAGATCGTGGGCGTGTCGATTACGGTGATTTGGGTGTCCCTCATGGTGGTGATCAGCGTCGCCGTGGGCACGGCCTTGACAATGAGTTAGCGACCGGAGCTCACTGATCGGTCAACCCGCACATAGGGTGAGGCGCTTTTCAGCGGTTGCATATGGGCACATTCCACCATGCAAAGGCAGGTGGTGCAGTGTGCACACGGGATTAGATTCTCGAGCTGGTTGCCTCAGATCGTCCTCGGTGAGCACGGCCTCCGGCGGGCCTGATTCATCAGATGTACCCGGCATAGTTCTGCCGTCTGGCGCACAAGCCCACACCAGCCCTGGGTCAGATTGCACCGCAACATCTTTGATGTCGGCGCTTAACCGACTTATTCCATGGACGCTCGCGCTGCGTGCTCTGCGACGAGCATGAGCGGCGCGTTGGTATTGCCGGAAGTGGCGGCAACACCTTATCGCACGTCGCCGCTTGGACGACCCGCATGGAGGTTCCACTGGCCGCAGTCGGGGGCCAGGACGTCGTTGACGTCCACCTCGAATCCGCCGACCTTCGGCCCGGGATTGGACGCGGTGCTCACGACGCGCTGGTAGAGAACAGCGGCGGGGTGGACCTGATCACCGGACCAGGCTCGAGTTTGCCAGGCCCACCGGCGGCCAGGTGTGCTCGAAGACCCGATAACGCCATCGGCCGCGGCCCACTGGCAGACCCTGACACCTCCGTAGACCCCGGTGCGCTGAACCCCAAGAACTGAGTTGATTCCGCGAAACCACGGCAGCGCGGTGTGAATCCAGGTGTTGCGGTTGATGTCCTCGTCGATGGTGAAGAAAACCGGCGCACTCTGGCCGCCGCCTGCCGCGGTGTGCAAACGCCAGGCGGTGCGCGCATCCGCGACGCCGCCCGCGTAGCCCCGCGTGAAGTCTGACGGTGTCGACCCGCCCGGCTTGCCGTATTGGTAGTTACTGACAATCACCAAACCCGCGGCTGTCAGTGAGTCGGCGTAGGACCGAGTGATGGGCTTGGCGCCGAACGAGGAGCCGGGACGTGACAACGAGACGTAGTTGACCACCCCGCTATAGCCGGCAGCCCGGATCTGCTGCGCCGGAATCTGGTGTGCGGCAAAGTCGATCAGCTGAGGGGGAGCGGCGGCAGTCGCTGTCGGCACGCCGCAAGCTACCGATGCGGCACCCAGACCGGCCAACGTGGCGGCGTAGCGCAGCGCGTCGCGCCGGGAGACAGTGCGCAATGGCACATCGGTGGCGGCAGAGGGCAAATTGCGCACGGCGCAAGGTTAAACATGTGACTGTTGTTACCGATAGTGCTGCGCCAGTCGAAACGCGGTTGCATGCCCAAATAGATACCAAGCGGTGATCGTTCGGCTATAACCGCGAAAGGACATGCGGGAGAACGACCTACCGACGATCGCCCGCGCTGCGCGCTCGGCGATGCGCATGGTCGGCGCGTTGGTGTTGCCGGAAGTGATGGTGGGCATAGCCGAAGCATCGGCCGGTAAACATCCATATTGGATTGGTGCATATCCCTCCCGCGCCGCAGCAGGGAGGGTCTTTAGTCACGATGGCAACTTCACCGCGGGTCACCCTGCTCGCCGCGCAGTGCAGGAGCACGACTGTGCTGTGGTCGCTAAGGATCGTTACCGCAATCGCGATCTCGCGCTCGTATCTTCGGATATACGAGAAAGCCGAAGCTTCGACCGTCCATTAACGCCTATCGGCGTCCCGGGGGCTGATATGACGACCGCAATCGCCGCGCACGACCCGGTCGACAAAGACGCGGCCGACGGGCATGATGATCTCCTTTTGGCGGGTTAGCCCGACGCAGCTTCGCGCCTCTACGGCGAACGGAACCTTGAGCAGACCATCAGCGCGCGGACGGCCGCCAACCCTGTGAGATCAACGTCCGCCTCACTGATACCGCAAATGCCGCAACGATAGGCTTGCTCGGCTCGAAGGGCGTGGTACTGCTCAGGGTTTGAGTTGTCCGCACCCATTAACGGGAGAGCAGCGGATCAACTCCAAGTCTGACGGTGTCGATGTCATGGCCAACTCATGCCGCAGGACACCGACACTGATGGCAACATCCGAGAGTGGAGCCTTCTCCCGATTACCCGACATAATGTCGCTTATCGGCATAATGCTCACCGGCACAAAGCGGCTAGCGGGGCTAAAACGAGTCCAGTAACCCTTGTCCACTGCCTTCCATGGCAGCAAGCCGAGAACGCTCAGTTGGCAAATCTGTCGCGTGGGTACGCGCCAGTCGCGCGAATGAACCAACTCTTGTGATCGTCTGATCGAGCGCTTCCGCACGACATCGCGCGCAGCCCATTGAGTGATCCTCGGCCTCGCTCGCCTGACCGGGCCTTTACCGCCATCATTACGTCACAGTGACGAATTGCGTTGTGGCGGCGGCACATAAGGCCCGCACCAATGTGCGGCCAATGCGGGTCCGATGCTGGGCGCGGACGCGCTACGGCCCCGATCCCACCTCGCCGCGCTCGGCGAGGGTACGTACGAGGCGCTACTCCGGCGGCGGGGGCGCCACTGGCTGGCACGCATTGGCCCCCGGGTTCCACCAGTTGCCCGGACCGCAATCAGGGGGTGCCGTCGGCTGGCACGCATTGGCCCCGGGATTCCACCAATTGCCAGGACCGCAATCAGGGGGCGGCGGTGCCACCGGCTGGCACGCATTGGCCCCCGGGTTCCACCAGTTGCCGGCACCGCAATCCGGGGGCTGGGCGGAGGCCACGCCGGACGATACCGCCGCCACGTAGGCCATTGGTCCTAATGCCACCGCCACGGTGCACACGACGCGACGAACGAACACACTCATCGAGCCCTCCCATCGCAGGCGTCCAGACTTTAGCTGGGCGTGAGTGTAAACCGACTACCCAATCCGGCGGCCTCGCAATCACTACCTCGCACTTTTACGCAGCGGCTTCCGGGCCCCCGCGAGGTGGGTGGGAATCCCCGACCCGCCCGATTCGTCACGGTGACGATTATGCAAGGCGGTAAGCCGCTACTGCGATCACATCGTGGCCGGCTCGGCTTACGACTCCTTCGTCGGGCACAGAGAGCTCCACGAGACTCCGATCACCACGAGACAGTGTAAGGACATGGCGGAGAAGAGACACCGGGTCGCGCTACAGACCGCACCCGACCACCGTATCCCCTTCCCCACCGTGGAAAACCCTATGGCCTAATTACGTCACTGTGACGGAATTGCCTTGCGGCGCAGCCATATTGAGACGGTGCGACGTCACGCGTTGCGATGGTCAACCATCGGCACGTGCACTGTGACTGTCCCATCAATTGTGCGTCGGAAAATACATCTCCTGTTTCACCGTGCACACCAGTTCGCCGGTGCGGTTGAACATCGTCCCACTCGCCAGTGCCAGCGAACCGGCGCTACTCGGCGAGGACCGGTCGTAGAGAAGCCAATCCGACAACGCCGCCGGGCCGTGGAACCACACCGAATGGTCGCGCTGCGCCGATGCCCCGACACCGCCGCGTGCGGCATATGCCGGTTCGGTCAACGTCACCGCCGACAGGTACGCCACCAGGCTGGCGGTCAGCACCGGGTCATCGGGAACTCGCCCGTCGGGTCGCCACCACATCGGCGCGCGTGCGGGCGGAGCAGCCTCGGTGTCGATGATCCGGCGCTCGAACCAGCGCAGGCTCGCCCACCGCCCTTGGGCGGTCTCGTCGGATTCCGCGAGATGCGGGGCAACCCACGGCAGGGATTCCGGGCTGGAAGCCGGCGGCATAGGTGGCTGATAGACGACCTGCGCGGGAGCGAAATCGGCGACTTTGAACGACGACATGGCCTCCATCAGAATCTTGCCGTCTTGGCGTGCGGTGACCCGTCGAGCAGAAAACGTCCGGCCTTCTTGGAGGTCGACGACCTCGAAATCAACCGGGTGACGCGAGTCGCCGGGCCGCAGGAAGTACGTGTGGACGCTGTGCGGCGTTCGGCCCGGTGCGGTATGGCTTGCCGCCAACAACGCCTGAGCCGAGATGTGCCCACCGAGTATATGGTTGGCGGGCGCGGGAAGCTGCCGCCCGACGAAGAGCCACTGATCGACTCGGTCGAGCTCCAAGGTGGCGAGCACGTCGCCGAGCGAAGATGACATCACGACGTATCTTGCCGGATCCTCACTCACGCGCTGAGTCGCCGGTACCGTTGCAGCCGCCGCAACGCCGGTGCCGACGCCGACCCCGACACGGGCTGCAGCGCGTCATCGAGCCGCGCGCGTACGGCGGGGATGTCGAGATGCATCCCGATCGCCACGAGGCAATTGGCCATGGCTCCCGACGGCGCCTTCGCGATGTGGACGGCGCCACCCACCAAGTTGATCACGTATTCGCGCACGGTCGCGCGCTCCCGCACAGCCACAATGCCTTTCATCCTGAACACCTGCGGAGGCGGCTGTTCGAGAAGATCGACCAGGGCGTCGGGGTCGATACAACCAGCGCCGGCCACGGTGACCGCATCAGCATGGACGTGGTCATGCTCGTGCTCGGGCACCAAGTCCAGGAACGAGAGCTGGCCAACCTGTCCGGACGTGCCAGACGCGTCGAAGAGCAGCTCCGGGTCGATCCGGCCACCCGATGTGCCCACGACATGAACGTGCGGGTTCCGTTGCGCCGCACGCTGTGTGACGCGCTGCACCACAGCCGACCTCTCGCAGTCAGGCACTTGGTCGAGCTTGTTGACAACGATCAGCGACGCCGCACCATAGCGGACCGGCGGTAGCGTCCCGGAGTCGACGGTGTCGAAATGGTTCACCGCATCGACGACATCCACGAGTCCCCCCGGCCGGACCCCCCGTATCTCGCTGAAACCGATGATCCGCGCGATCGCCACGGGGTCGGCCAGACCACTGGCCTCGACGACGATGGCATCAAGGCGCCGGGCCGGATCCGCGAGTTTGACGAGTGCGTCGTCGAGCCCACCGCCATCGGGCAGGCAACAGATGCATCCGCCGGCGATCGAGGCCGGTTCGTCGACGTGACCGGCCACCAGAGAAGCGTCGATGTTGATGTCGCCGAAATCATTGACCACAACACCGATTCGGGTGCCGGGATGGCGCAACAAGTGGTTGAGCAGCGTCGTCTTGCCAGCGCCGAGATGACCGGTGAGCGCGATGACGGGTATCGCAGCCAATGCCCTACCTTCCGCACCGACATCCGGACGTCCGATGCTAACCGGCGCCATATCACGGTCGGATCGTGCCCCGCGGCACAGGGAGATACTCACGCCCCGGCGCGTAATAGAGCACCCGCTCTGTTATGGTGGCTGCATGCCGCGGCCCCGCCTTCACGATCCCGACGCCGTACTCGACGCCGTCGAGGACCTGGTGGCGCGGTCGGGCCCGAGCGCGGTGACCATCCGGGCGGTCGGCGCGGCCGTGGGTGTCTCCAACGGCGCTGTGTACCACACGTTCACATCGCGGGGCGGGCTGATGGGCCAGGCTTGGCTGCGGGCTGGCCGGCGTTTCCTGGCGGTACAGACGGCACTTGTCGACGACGCCGCGACCGGTACCGACCCGGGCGGTCCCATCGAAGCGGTGGTGGCCGCCGCCGACGCGCCGGTGGTTTTCACTGAGCAATATCCCGGCTCATCGACGCTGTTGTTGCGTGTGCGCCGCGAGGAAGTGCTCGCCGACGATGTCCCCGACGACATTGCCGACGAATTGCGACGCCTCGACGAACTTCTCGTCGATTTGATGGTGCGGCTTGCGGTCGCGGTGTGGGAGCGCAAGGACGCGGCGGCGGTGGACACGATAACCAGCTGCGTCGTCGACCTGCCCACCGCGTTGTTGCTCCGGCGAGATCGCCTCGGAAGCGCCACAGCGCGAGCGCATCTGCGCGCGGCCGTGCGCGCCGTGCTGGAGATCGGACCTCCCGCCGCGCGGCAACGACGCGGCTGACCGATGAGAACCATGAAAGAAAGTCAGGGGAACACATGGCTGTAAAACTGGATTACGACGACAAGATCGCCATCATCCGGCTGGGCGACGATGAGAACCGTTTCTCCCCAGCATTTTTGGATGACGTTGAGGCCGCGCTCGATCAGATCATCTCGGATGGCGCCCTGGGGCTGGTCACCACCGCCGGCGGAAAGTTCTACTCCAACGGGCTGGATCTGGACTGGCTGAGCGCCCACACCGACCGGGGCTCCTGGTACATCAATCGGGTGCACCGGCTGCTCGCGCGCGTGCTGACGCTGTCCGTTCCCACCGCCGCCGCCGTGGTCGGTCACGCGTTCGGTGCCGGAGCAATGCTGGCGATCGCGCACGACTTTCGCGCCATGCGCGACGATCGCGGGTACTTCTGTTTTCCCGAGGTCGACATCCGCATTCCGTTCAACCCGGGCATGGCCGCGCTCATCCAGTCCAAACTCACTCCTCGCGCCGCGGTGGCCTCGATGACTACGGGCCGTCGGTTCACCGGGCCCGACGCAGCACAATTCGGCCTCGTCGACGTCGCCTGTCCGGCGGACGCGGTCACCGGCACGGCCGTCGACCAGATTCGCCCATTCGGAGGCAAGGACCCGGGCACGCTCGGAGCGATCAAACAGACGATGTTCGGTCACGTCGTGCGCGCACTGACCGACAGCGACGAGGCGCTCTGAAACGGGCTGTGCCGCTTGGCCAATGCGTCCGCAGCCGGGCCGACACGTGACGGCGCGAATACCGCTGAAACTCGTTCAAATTCCCACGCATGGACATTACCTGCGTCCTGTATGGTCAGCATGTCTGCCGGCGCGAGGGAACAGAGGCATCCGATGGCAAACGGCCTTCCCGATAACGCCTACACGTCGCCCCATGTCTTGGATCCCGGTCTTCGCAAAGTGGCTCGATTCCTGCCCCGGGGTTACGCCTTGCACCGCGGTCTGAAGCTGCAGCGCGCCATCATGAACCTGATGGGCAACGCCGGCCGCATCCGCACCGTGCCGGTGGCCGCGGTCAACGAGCACGTCAGCGTCCGCCTGCACCGTCCGGCCGGCCTTGCCGACCACGCACCGGCGCTGCTGTGGATCCACGGCGGCGGCACCATCATGGGCCACGCCGCCCAGGACGACAAGTATCTGCGCCAACTGTCTCAGCTCACCGGCGTCGCGATCGCGGCGGTCGAACACCGGCTAGCCCCCGAACACCCCTACCCGATACCGGTCGAGGACTGTTATGCGGCCCTGCTCTGGCTGGCGCGCCAGCCATGGGTGGACCCGGATCGAGTCGCCGTCGGCGGCGCCAGCGCCGGCGGGCATTTCGCCGCCGCGGTGGCGCAGCGGGCGCACGACCGCCAGGACGTCAAAATCGCTTTCCAAATGCTGGTGTATCCGATGCTCGACGATCGCACCGGCGCCCGGCGTGACGGCCCCAGGCGGATCATGTGGACCGAATCCGATAACCAATTGGCCTGGCAGTGGTACCTCAATGGTGCCGATCCCGAAGAGGCGGCACCGGCTCGCCGCAAGGATTTGTCGGGCTTGCCGCCCGCCTGGATCGGCGTGGGAACGCTGGACCTCTTTTACTCCGAGAGTCTGGAGTACGCGCGACGCCTGCGCGAGGCGGGCGTCCCGGTGCAGGAGGAGATCGTTCCGGGCGCGTTTCACGCGTTCGACCAGATCGCCGACAAGGCGGCGATCTCGGCGAAGTTCTTCCAAAGCCAATGCGACTATTTGCGGGGCGCCCTCACCCCCAGCGGATGACCGGCCCGAACCCACCTCTTGCACCACAGCGGCTGGCCGAATGATGTTGCGCAAGAACAGGGCTGGTGCGAGGCGGCGAGAACGCGGAACGCCGCCGCTCGCCCTGGACGGTGCCGGGCGGCCTCGCCTCCGCACCGCCAGATGGCACCTTTTGACTGCAAACTGTGCACAACGTGCAACTATATGAGTATGGCCAATCCCCTGGGGCTACGCGAGCGCCGCCGCCGGCAGACGAGCGCCGACATCCGCGACGCCGCCGTACGGCTCACGCTGGAACGGGGATTCGACAAGGTCACGGTCGACGAAATCTGCGCCGAGGCCGGCGTCTCGACCCGCACGTTCTTCAATTACTTCCCCAACAAAGAGTCCGCACTCGCCTACGGCCCCTCTGACATACCCGCCGAGCTGGCCGAGGATTTCGTCGCCGCCGGACCCGCCCCCTACTCGGTCGTCCTCGCGGAACTGATCACCCTGGCGGCACACCACCTGCGCGACGTCCCCCCTCGGCGCGAACACGCAGCTCACATGCTCGAACTCGCGAAGACTTCGCCCGCCGTCCTGGCGGCGTTCCTCGCCGATCTGGAACGATTCCAGAACCAGTTGACGGACATCATCGTCCGCCGCCAGGCGATGCAGCCCGACGACGAGATGGCCGCGCTAATTTCCGCGCTGGCGCTGACGGCGGTGCGGTCGGGCCTGGAACGCTGGGCGAGCGGTGAGGCGAGTGAAACCGCCGACACGCCGATGCCCTATGTTGAGCGTGCCGCCGCGCTGGTGAACAGCATCTTCACGAAGTGACCTGAAACACCAGCAGCAAATGTTGCATACACTGCAAGGTATGCACATCATGTACTATGCGCTGGTGGCGTTACCCGGGGAGGCTTCAGCAACAAGGTGAGCCGGGTGTCGCCGCCGGGGACGTCGGCAGTGGGGATGGGCGACTTTCACCGCGTTTGACGGTCTTGCGCGCACGAACCAAGCAATCCACGCAATTCGTTGTTGATCGGTGCGACTGTGGGCACTCACCTGTCCACGACCTCCAGTCGCGCAAACGCTGATCCGCGTCACGTCCGCGTGATGAGGAAGGGATCACCCAGGTGCAGATATCGAGACTTGTGCGCAACGCCTGGCTGCCGCTGTTGATCGTGGCGGTGGTGCTGGTCGGCGGATTTGCCGTCGTTCGGGTCAAGTCGTTCTTCGGCGCGCACGACACGGGCGTCATGACCAGCCCGCGACTCGATGAGTCAAAGCCGTTCAAGCCCAAGGTCGTCAAATACGAGGTCTTCGGCTCGGCCGCCCAAGCCAACGTGAACTACCTGGATCTGTCCGCCGACCCGAAGCGGATCGACGGCGCGCCGCTGCCGTGGACGCTGGTCCTGAGCACCACCGCCCCGTCGGTGTTCCCGAACCTCTCGGCACAAAGCGACGGCAACTCCCTCGGTTGCCGCATCACCATCGATGACGAAGTCAAGGACGAGAACCTCACCCACGGCGTACACGCCCTGACCTTCTGCATGGTGAAATCCGCATGAGCACAACGTTCAACGACGCCCGCACCGACACCATCCCCGTTGTCGACGAACCCGTTCGGGACAAGATCCCCCGGCTCATCCGGACGTTCGCCGTACCGATCATTCTCGGCTGGATCGCGATCATCGCGGTGCTCAACGTCTCCGTCCCCCAGCTGGAGGAGGTCGGCAAGATGCGCTCGGTGTCGATGGCACCGGATGACGCGCAGTCGGTCGTCGCGACCAAGCGCATGGGCGCGGTGTTCAACGAGTACAAGTCCAACAGCTCGGTGATGATCGTCCTCGAGGGCCAGAATCCGCTGGGCGCGGACGCGCACGCCTACTACGACGACGTCGTCAAGAAGCTCGACGCCGACTCCAAACACGTTGAACACGTACAAGATATGTGGAGCGATCCACTCACCGGAGCGGGCGCGCAGAGCAACGACGGCAAGGCCGCCTACGTCCAGGTCTACCTCGCCGGTAACCAGGGCGAGGCCTTGGCCAACGAGTCGGTGGAATCGGTCCAACACATCGTCAAGAGTGTGACCCCACCCAAAGGGGTGAAGGCCTACGTCACCGGTCCCGCGGCGTTGTCGGCGGACCAGCACGAGGCCGGCGACCGCAGCATGCAGCTCATCACCGCGGCCACGTTCACCGTCATCATCGCGATGCTGCTGTTGGTCTATCGCTCCGTCATCACGGTGCTGCTCACGCTGGTGATGGTGGTGCTCGAGCTGTCGGCCGCGCGCGGAATGGTCGCGTTCCTAGGCTATTTCCAGCTCATCGGGCTCTCCACGTTCGCCACGAACCTGTTGGTCACCTTGGGGATCGCGGCCGCCACCGACTACGCGATCTTCTTGATCGGCCGATATCAGGAAGCCCGCTCTATTGGCGAGTCCCGAGTAGATGCGTACTACACGATGTACAAGGGCACCGCGCACGTGGTGCTCGGGTCGGGCTTGACCATCGCCGGCGCCACCTTCTGCCTGCACTTCACCAACCTGCCCTACTTCCAGACGCTGGGTATCCCGCTGGCGATCGGCATGGTGGTCGTCGTCGCGGCGGCGTTGACGCTGGGTCCCGCGGTCATCTCCGTGGTAATCCGCTTCGGTAAGACACTGGAACCCAAGCGCACGCAACGGATTCGCGGGTGGCGCAAGGTCGGTGCGCTCGTCGTGCGCTGGCCCGGCCCGATCCTGGTGATGACCATCGGGGTGGCGCTGGTGGGCTTGCTGACCCTGCCCGGGTACCGGACCAACTACAACGACCGCAACTACCTACCGACGGACCTGCCGGCCAACGAGGGGTATGCGGCCGCGGATCGGCACTTCTCGCAGGCGCGGATGAACCCCGAAGTGCTGATGATCGAAAGCGACCACGATCTGCGGAATTCGGCGGACTTCTTGGTGATCGACAAGATCGCCAAGACGGTCTTCCGGGTCCCGGGCATCGGGCGCGTGCAGGCGATCACCCGCCCGCAGGGCACGCCGATCGAACACACGTCGATTCCCTTCCAGATCAGCATGCAGGGCGTCAGCCAGCAGATGAGCCAGAAGTACCAAGAAGATCAGATGGCCGACATGCTGCACCAGGCCGACATGATGCAGACGACCATCGACAGCATGGAAAAGATGTCCAGCATCACCGTGCAGATGGCCAACGACATGCACGTCATGGTCAAAAAGATGCACGACATGACCATCGACATCAACGAATTACGCGACCACATGGCCGATTTCGAGGACTTCTTCCGGCCCATGCGCAGCTACTTCTACTGGGAAAAGCACTGCTATGACATCCCGGCGTGCTGGTCGCTGCGCTCGGTGTTCGACGGCCTCGACGGCATCGACACCATGACCGACGACATCGAAAGTCTGCTGCCGGTCATGGACCACCTGGACACCCTGATGCCCCAGATGGTGGCGCTGATGCCTTCCATGATCGAAAACATGAAGGCGATGAAAACGACCATGCTGACCATGTATTCGACCCAGAAGGGCCTGCAGGATCAGCAGAAAGAGGCGCAGAAGAACTCCAGCGCCATGGGTAAGGCGTTCGACGCCTCCAAGAACGACGACTCGTTCTACCTGCCCCCGGAGACCTTCAACAACAAAGAGTTCAAGAAAGGCATGAAGAACTTCATCTCCCCCGACGGGCACGCCGTGCGCTTCATCATCAGCCATGACGGCGATCCGATGTCGCAGGAAGGCATTTCGCACATCGGGGCGATCAAGAAGGCCGCCTACGAGGCGCTCAAGGGCACGCCGCTGGAGGGCTCCAAGATCTACCTCGCCGGCACCGCGTCGATCTACAAGGACCTCAGCGACGGCAACACCTACGACCTGTTGATCGCCGGAATCGCTTCGCTGTGCCTGATTTTCATCATCATGCTGCTCATCACGCGCGGTGTGGTGGCCTCGGCGGTCATCGTGGGAACGGTTTTGCTGTCGCTGGGCGCGTCCTTCGGACTGTCGGTGCTGATCTGGCAGCACCTCATCGGCATCGAACTGCACTGGATGGTGCTCGCGATGTCGGTGATCATCCTGCTGGCCGTGGGCGCCGACTATAACCTGCTGTTGGTCGCGCGGTTCAAGGAAGAGATCCACGCCGGCCTGAACACCGGCATCATCCGCTCGATGGGCGGCACCGGCTCGGTGGTCACCTCAGCCGGCCTGGTGTTCGCCTTCACGATGATGACGATGGCCGTCAGCGAGTTGACGGTCATCGGCCAGGTGGGGACCACCATCGGGCTGGGTCTGCTGTTCGACACCCTGATCGTGCGGTCGCTGATGACACCATCGATTGCGGCGCTACTGGGCAAGTGGTTCTGGTGGCCACAGCACGTGCGTCAACGGCCGGTCCCCTCGCCGTGGCCCAAACCCGCCGCCAAAGAGCGCGAATCCGTAACCGCGGACGCCTGACGCTCGAGAGTGCAACTGCCGACGGTCCCGCTCGGGATCCCGTCGGCAGTTGCGCTTTCGCGGCAGATGACTCCTACGTGACCCAGTCCGGCTGCGCGTCGGTCTCCACGTTGGCGAAGTCCTTGTGCCCCAGCCCGGCGGTGGTGCCGCCGTCGACGACGAACTCCGAGCCGGTGGAGTAGCTGGATTCGTCGCTGGCCAGATAGACCACGAGGTTGGAGACCTCCACGGGTTGGGCGGCCCGGCCCAGCGCCGTTTGGAAGATGTCGTCCGGGACCCAATCGGTCATCGGGGTCTTGATGAGCCCGGGGTGAATGGAGTTCACCCGGATTCCGCTGGGCCCCAGTTCCAGTGCGGCCGACTTCGTCAGCCCGCGCACCGCGAATTTGGTTGCGGTGTAGCCGTGGCAGGCGATGGTGCCGGCCATGCCTTCGATCGAGGAGATGTTGATGATCGATCCCCGGCCCGCTTCCTTCATCGGCTTCACCACGGCGCGGATGCCGAGAAACACTCCGGTCAGGTTGATGTCGATAATGCGCTGCCACTCCGAGAGCGCGTAGTCCTCCAGGGTGCCGATGTTGATGATGCCCGCGTTGTTGACCAGCACGTCGATGCGGCCGAACTCGCTCAGGGCGGTGGCCACCGCCGCGTCCCAATCCTGCGGCTTGGTCACGTCGAGGTGCAGGTAGCGGACCGCTTGGAAATGGGGGTCGACCTCCGCGGCCACGGCCTTGCCCTCGTCGTCGAGGATGTCACCGAACACCACCTTGGCTCCCTCGGCGACCAGCGACCGCACGTGCGATGCGCCCATCCCCCGGGCGCCGCCACTGATGAGGGCGACCTTTCCCGCCAACCGTTCTGCCACTGCGCTTCTCCTGTCGTGTGAGTTCGTCTCTGCACCATACGTTCCGGAGGCAATGTATGGCCATAGCCAAATGTCGGGTCAGGAGTCGTAGGCGCGCAGCAGCGCCCGCGTGCGGGCCCGGCCCTCCGGTGACGGATCGAATGCCGCCGCAACATACTCGTCGACGCCGGCGGCGCGCAGCTCGTCGAGCCGGCCGCGCACGGTGTCCTCGTCGCCGATGATGGCGGCATCCTGCGGCCCCGCGTAGCCCTCGCGGTCGAGCATCGCACGGTATGACGGCAACTCGCCGTAGATGGCGAACTGTTCGGCCGCCTGCTTGCGGACGGCGTCGACATCGTCGGTGACGCTGACGGGCAACGACGCGGCGACACGCACCTCGTCCTCCCGGCCGGCATCGGCGGCCGCCCGCCGCAGCGTCGGGCCGACATGTTCGGCCAGCGTCTTGGGGCCGGTCATCCAGGTGCAGGTGCCCGACGTGCGCCGGCCGGCGATCTTGAGCAGCTGCGGGCCCAGGGCCGCGATGTACACGTCGGGCTTCGGCGCCCCGGTGATCATCAGGGCACCGCGGGTGGTCACCGTCTCCCCCGCCGCGGCGGCGGGTTCACCGGCCAGCAGGGGCAACAACCCGTCGAGGTACTCGTTCAGCCTGCGCACCGGCTTGTCCCACGGGATGCCCCACATCCCTTCGGTCACCGCCTGATGGGTCATGCCGAGCCCGAGCGTGAACCGGCCACCCGAAGCGAGGCTCAGCGTGAGGGCACGCTGCGCCATGAGCATCGGATGCAGATTCTGGATCGGCACCACACCGCTGGCCACCTCGATCGTGTCGACCTCGTGCAGCGCGATGGCCAGAATCGTGAGAAGGTCTGGCTCATAGGGCAATTGGCTCATCCACACCCGCGTGAAGCCCTCGTCGCGCAGCATAGCGAGGTTGGCGATCGTCGCGTCGATCGGCGATTGACCGCCCGATCCGCTGAGTTGCCCGAACATGGAGATCTGCATGACCATCACGCTCCTTCGCGTCGCCTTCGGGAAGGTTATCGCCCTTCCCCGGGGCGCACCCGAGCGGAGGTCGCCGAGCCCGGCTCAGCCGACGACGTCGAAGACCGCGGCAGCGGAGGTGACGGCCTTGTCGGCGTTGCCTTCGTCGTGCAGCAGCATTCGGACGCCGACGCGCCCGGGCCCGCCAGGATGCGCGGTGCCCTCGACCCGGAATGGACCCACCTTGCCGCGCGACATGAACATCACGTGCCAGCTCACGACCTGCAGCTTTCTGCTTCCCGCGACCGCGGCGGCCAAATCGATTGCGGCGGTCTCGAGAACGACGTGCTGGGGTCCGATGTGCAACGCCGCATCCGGTGACGCGAGTTCGGTGCTGAGCTCGGGCAGGACCCAATGGCCGTCGCCGCGACGGCTGGCGCCGAAGGCCCGCCACAGCGGCGGCAGATCCGGTGAGTCCTCGATCACCAGCTCCGTGCCCGAAACATCCATCCTGTCCAGGCCTTCGGGCGGGATGCCGATGATCGCTCCCTGCCCCTCGTTGAAGGCGATCACGCGCTGCGGGTTATCGGCGTCGACGATCGTGCAGCGCCCGTAGCCCATGGTGCGGCCCTGGTGCACGATGCCCGACCCGACGATCTCCACCCGCGTCACGTCGTAGCCGGGGTCGACGATCTGTACCGACGCGATCACCGGGTTGGGCACGGCGACCATGTCGGTCTGACAACCCTCCGGGGAGGAAATGGCCAACGGCGCCACCATGATTCCGCCCGCCTCGTTGCGCATGTCGCGGCGGATGGTGACGGTGTCGTCGGTCTCGCCGAGATTCATCGACGAGTGTTTGCGGCCGATGTAGCGGTAGCTCAGCAGGCCCGTCCAGCGTCGGTACAGTTCGTCGCGGTAGGCGTCGGTGTCCCCCGCCAACTCTCGGATGTCACGAAGCTGGTCGCTCAATTCCGTTCTCCTCCCGGGCTTTTGCCGCGTCGCACCTGATTGAACGGCACGCCCCGGTCATCGGCGCGCTCGCGCGGAAAGTTCAGCACCCGCTCGCCGATCACGTTGCGCGCCATCTCGGTGGTGCCACCGCCGATGCTGGCGGTCTGCCGGCCCAGATAGCGCGTCCCGATGTCGAGGAGTGCGCCGTCGTCCGCGACCACGGCCGACGTCCCGGTCACGGCAAGGGCGGTGTCGGTTTCCACGTCGTGCACCGCGGCCATGGAGAGCCGGATGATCGATCCCGCGGCTGGCGGCAGGGCGCCGCCGGCGACGGCATGAAAGACGTGCTCGCTGAGCTGGCCGTGGACCGTGCGGTGAACCAGGGCCCGACCGATCATCTCCCGGACCCGCTCGCTGTCGTGCTGGTCGGTCTTGTCGACCAATGCCAGCAGGTCGACCGAAACATCTTCGGCCTCAGCGATTCCCGGCCCGCTGGTGTACTCCGAACCGTCGCCCATGCTGCGGCGCTCGTGGTAGAGCTGGCGCGACGCAACCTCCCAGCCCTTGCCCGGCTCGCCGACAACGGCGTCATCCCCCACGTCGACGTCGTCGAAGAACTCTTCGCAGAACTCGATCGACCCGTTGACCTGTTCAACGCGGTTGATCGTGATGCCGGGATGCCGAAGCGGCACCAGGAACATCGTGAGACCGTCGTGCTTGGGCACGTCCCAGTTGGTGCGGGCCAGGCACAGCCCGTAATCGGCGGCGAATGCCCAGGTGCTCCAGGTCTTGGCGCCGTTGATGATCCACCGGCCGTCGCGGCGTTCGGCGCGGGTGATGACGCCCGCCAGGTCCGATCCCCCGCTGGGCTCCGAGAGCAGCTGCACCAGTACCTCGTCGCCGCGCAGCGCGGCCGGGATGTGGGTTCGCTTTTGCTCCTCGCTGCCCATATCGAGGATCGTGGCGCAGCAGATGGCGAAGGACGGGACGTTGAGCAGAAGCGGCGTCTCATAGCCGAGCGACTCGGCGTCAAAGGCCTTCTTGTATTCGTAGCTCAGCCCCAGGCCGCCATACTCACGCGGGAAGCAGATGCCGGCGAATCCGCCCTCCCACAGGAGCTTCTGCAATTCGCGGGCCCGGTGCCAGGCCGGCAGCTGATCTCGCTGAAGCGACACCGCCTCGGCCGGATCGAGTCGCGGCATGTTCGCGGCGAGCCAGGCCCTGGCCCGGCGCCGAAATTCCTCGACCGACTCGGAAGTCACCGGCTGGCCTCTCACTCGACCGTCGTCCTTGTGCTGGGCGACTGTACAGCAACGGCGACGGCGCTGTACAGGTGGCGCCCTACGACCTGTTCAGGTCGACCGCGGCCCGAATGAGCGCCGTCAACGCCTTCTCGTCGATCGTGTCGCCCTCGTGGAAATCGATTGCGCGTCTGGTGTTGCCCTCGAGGCTCGAATTGAACAGACTCGCGGGATCCTGCAGCGACGCCCCCTTCGCAAACGTCATCTTCACGACGTTCTTGTACGTCTCGCCAGTGCAGATCATCCCGTCGTGATACCACACCGGAACGCCACGCCACTTCCACTCTTCAATTACGTCGGGGACGGCCTCCTTGATCAGTTGCCGGATCCGGGCGAGCGTCTCGCCGCGCCAATCCCCCAGTTCCTCGATCCTGGCATCGATCAACGAGGCGGGAGATTTGGCTGCGGCTTCGTGCTTGGAGTTGGTCATCGCGGTTCGCTTTCGTTCAGGCTGTCGCTCGCCGGACCGTATCAGGGGAGGTGAATCGTCGGTCGGGTGCAACGACCCCGTGTCCAGCGGCGAGTTCGACCGCAAGTAGTCTGCCGTCGACCAACATGACCGACACACATCCCTTCGACGAAGCCGTCCGCCTCGACACCGTCAGCGCGGACGTCCGACGCGGTCGCACGCACGCGGAGTGGGCCAACATGGTCGGGCCATTCGGCGGGATCACGGCCGCCGTCATGCTGGCCGCCGTCGAAGGGCAGCCCGACCGCATCGGCGAGCCGCTCGCCCTGACCGTCAACTTCGCCGCACCGATCGCCGACGGCGACTTCGACATCGCGCTTCGGGCCGCGCGCACCAACCGCACCAACCAGCATTGGATTGTCGAGCTCAGCCAGGATGGGGTGGTCAAGACCACGGCGACCGCGATCTTCGCGATCCGGCGCGAGAGCTGGGCCGACACGGAAGCGCACCCGCCGAGCGCGCCGGCCCCGGAGCAGTTGTCCGCCGTCGATCCGGGCCTCGTGCGATGGACCGGCCTCTACGACACGCGCTACGTCGAGGGGGCGATGCCCGGCAAAGGCGGGGACCCCAGCCCCTCTTCGACCACCACGCTGTGGGTGCGCGACCGCGCGCGCCGCCCGGTCGACTACGCGGCGCTCGCGGCGCTGTGCGACATCTTCTACCCGCGGGTGTTCCTGCGTCACGGCGGCTTCCTCCCGTCCGGAACGATCTCACTGACCACGTACTTTCACGCCGATCAGCAGCAACTCGAGGCCGTCGGAGACGACTTCGTGCTGGCCACCGCCCACGCCAACCGCTTCGCAAACGGCTATTTCGATCAGAGCGCGCAGGTGTGGACCCGGGCGGGCGGACTGCTGGCCACCACACATCAGATCGTCTACTTCAAGGGCTGACAGGTTTACACTTCGCCAGTGAAACGTCACGCCGGGGCCCTTACGGGCAGAATCGAGCCGCAATGACAGAGCGCGCGGAAAACCTGGTCACCGACGGCTTGCCGGCGATCGAGTCCATCAAGCAGCTCAAAGCGCGCTACTGCCGCTACCTGGACACCAAGGATTGGGCGGCCTGGCGAACGATCTTCGCCGACGACTTCGTCAGTGACACCTCCGAAGCGGGCGGCAAGGTGATCGCCGGCGCCGACGACTTCGTCGCCTTCACCCGCCAGGCCCTGGGCCGACCCACCCAGGCCACCGCGCACCAGGTGCACACCCCCGAAATCGAGTTCACGTCGGCAACGACGGCGCGTGGGATATGGGCGCTGCAAGACGTCGTTCGGTTCGGGCCCGGGGCAACCTTGGTCGGCTACGGCCATTACCACGAAACCTATGAAAACGTCGCGGGCCGATGGCTTATCAAGAGCTCCAAGCTAACTCGGCTCCGCGAGGACATCGTGACCCCGCTATTCTCGATTTACGTGTCCCCCCGAATCCGCACGGCGATCGCCAAGATCGCCGGCCGGCTGATGGATCGGTGACGCGTCGTGGCTGTCGACACCGTTCTGGTCACGGGCGCATTCGGACAAGTCGGTAGGCGCTGCACGCAGCTCCTGCTCGACCGGGGGCACACCGTCGTTGCGATGGATCTGCGCAACGACAACACCGTGACCGTCGAGAAAGAACTGGCCGCCGCGGGCCAATCCGGGACGCTGATCCCCGCCTACACCGATCTATTGGACGCCGACGCGGTGCGTGATCTGGTTGCGGCCCACCGTCCCGGGGCCGTCGTCCACCTGGCCGCCATCGTCTCTCCGCCGTCGTATCGCAACCCCGCATTGGCCCGGCGCGTCAACGTCGGCGGCACCGAGAATCTCTTGGCCGCCTGCGCCACGCTCCCGCGCCCACCGCTGTTCCTCATGGCGTCCAGCGCAGCGGTGTACGGATCGCGAAATCCCTTCCGCCAGCCCGAGCGGATCACCCCGGATACCCCGGTGAATCCCATCGATCAATACGGCCAGGACAAGGTGCTTGCCGAGGCGGCGATCCGTGCCAGTGGCCTGCCCTACGCGCTCTACCGGCTCGCGGGTGTCATCTCGCCGGACACCCAGGCCGGTATCAACGGTGACTACCTCGTCCTGATGCGGTCGATGCCGAGCGATAACCGCATTCACGCGGTGGATGCGCGCGACGTGGCACTGGCGTTCGCCAACGGCGTCGACCGCGAAACGGCCATCTCCGGCAAGGTGTTGCTCATCGGCGGCAACGAGACGTATGTGATGCGGCAGCACCGGCTGCAAGACGACCTCATGACCGCGGCGGGGCTGGGCCCGCTCGGCCCCTCGGCCGGCCTGCCCGGCGACCCGGGCGACGATCGCGGCTGGAGTTTCACCGGCTGGTACGACACCACCGAAGCGCAGGCGCTGCTCGAGTTTCAAGAGCATGACTGGCAGCAGACGGTGGCCTGGCTCGCCGACTCGCAGGGCCCTGTGCGCAACGTGCTGCGGCTGCTTGGCCCGCTATTGCGGCCGATTCTGCGCGCCGTCTTCGTGGTGCAGCGCCGGCTGGAAGGGCGCGGCCCCTACGCCGACCCCTGGGGATTGATCGAAAAGAAGTACGGCACGGCGGCATTGGCCAGCGTCGACTAGCGCGCCGCAAACCAGACGGCGGCCTTACGGATGGAGTCCTCGACGGGTTCGGGCGTCCAGCCCAGTTCGCGGGTGGCCTTGGAGTGGTCCAGCGGCGACATCAGTTCGGCCATCCGGATTCCCGCGTAGGCGAACGGCAGGTCGCGGCCCAGCAGCCAAGCCGCCGCGTCGTTCACCCGCGCCCCGGCCCGCAGCACCGACATCGGGATGCCGATGCGCGGCGATCGCCTTCCGACGGCGGTGGCGGCGATCTCATGCAGCTCCCGGATGCTCATGTACCTGTCGGACACGATGTAGCGTTCGCCGTCGCGCGCGTGCTCGGCGGCGAGAAGCATTGCCCTGGCGGCGTCTTCGATGCCCACCACTTCGGACGAGTAATCGAAATAGAACGGAAAACGGCCCTTGGCGACCAGGGCGAGCAGCGCACCGTGCGGGGTCGGCGCCCAGTCGCCCGGCCCGTAGGTGGTGGAGATGCACATCGCCACGCCCGGCAGGCCCTTGTCCCGCGCGTACGACAGCAGCAGGTCTTCGCCGGCCACCCGCGCTTCGATGTAGGCGCCGCCCTGATCCCAGTTGTGCGGGTCCTCCTCGGTGACCGGCTTGCCGTCGCTGATCGCCAAAGAGCCTGTGGTGCTGGTGTATACGAATCTCTTCAGGTCGGCGCCCAGGGCCGCGTCCAGAACATGGCGCAGGCCCTCGACATTGGTGCGGAACAGCGGCGCCGGATCACGCAGCCACATTCTGGCGTCGACGACGCAGTAGTAGACGACGTCGCAGCGCGCCATCGCGGCGCGCAGCGCGGCGTCGTCGAACACGTCGCCGTAGCAGCGCTCGACGTCGAGATCGTCAATGCCCGCGGTGGAGCTGGTGTGGCGCACCATGACTCGCACGTCTTCACCCGCCGCCACCAGTTGCCGTGTGACATGTGATCCCAGAAACCCGCTCGCGCCGATCACCAGCTTCTTGTCGGCCACTAGCGGTCTATCCATGCCATTTGCGCCTGCGCGTGATGCCCTCCCACGGGTGGGGTGAGGCGATCGAGCCGCGCCAGTTGGTCCGGGGTCAGCTCTAGCGCGTCGGCCCCGACGTTTTCTTCCAGGCGGGTGACCCGTTTGGTGCCCGGGATGGGCACGATGTCGGGCCCTTTCGCGAGCAGCCACGCCAATGCGACCTGGGCCGCCGTGGCGCCGACGTCAGCGCCGATCTCGCGCACTTCGTCCGCGCATCGCAGGTTGTGCTGGAAGTTCTCGTCGAAGAACCGCGGATTGGTCTTGCGGTAGTCGCTGTCGGGGAGCTCCTCGGTGGAGCGGACCGTACCGGTGAGGAAGCCGCGGCCCAGCGGTGAGTAGGCGACGAAACCGATTCCCAGCTCGCGCAGCAACGGCAAGATCGCCGGTTCTTGGTCGCGCGTCCACAGCGAATACTCCGATTGGACGGCCGTGACGGGATGCACCGCGTGTGCGCGGCGGATGGTGTCGACGCCGACTTCGGAAAGGCCGATGTGCCGGATCTTCCCTTCGGAAACCAGCTCGGCCAGCGCGGACATCGTTTCTTCGATCGGGGTCTGTCGGTCGAGGCGATGCTGGTAGTACAGATCGATGTAATCGGTTTCCAGCCGCCGCAGCGAACCGTCCACGGCCAGGCGGATATTGGCGGGGCTGCTGTCGAGCCCGTCGCGGCCCGTATGCGAGATGAGACCGAACTTGGTTGCCACCACCACCTGATCGCGACGGCCCCGCAGGGCACGCGCCAGAAGTTCCTCGTTGACGTAAGGGCCGTAAACCTCGGCGGTGTCGATCAGGGTGACACCCAGGTCGATGGCGCGATGGACGGTGCGGATCGATTCGGCGTCGTCGCTTCCGGCGCCGGCATAGGCGACCGACATTCCCATCGCGCCCAGTCCCAGGCGCCCGACCCGCAGCTCACCGAGTTGAGCCTGTTTCATGGCCCTTCTCCTCTTCTTGACGTGGTTCAGCGAAGCCTCGCTGAGCGCTGGACGGTACCGTGGCGCTGTGTCCCGCGTCGAGCTTCCCCCGATCTGATGGGCGGCGCAATCAGCCCGCGCCCGGCCCGCGATCTGGCGGTTGACTATTACCGCGTATCCGGAGTGGTGCTGATCGTGCTGGGACACTGGCTGGCCGGGTCGGTGACCTACCACGACGGACAGTTCGGCCGGCAGAACCCGCTCGTCGACATGCCCTGGACCCAGTGGCTGACCTGGCCCTTCCAAGCGGTTCCGACGTTCTTTTTGGTGGCGGGTTACGCCGGCGCGGTGTCGTGGACGCATCGGCGCGACACCGGCGGAGTCTCGCGCCAGACCTGGTTACAACACCGGCTGGCCCGGGTGCTCGGGCCGACCGCGGCGTACACCGCGTTGGTGTCGGTGGCGGTGGTTGTGCTGGGCGCGTGCGGTGTCGCGGGTTCGGTGCTCGAGTACGCCGGCTGGGCGGTGGCGATGCACCTCTGGTTCCTGGCGGTGTATCTGGTGGTGGTGTCGCTGACGCCGGTTGGGATTGCCGCACACCGCCGTTGGGGCCTTCGGGCGCCCGCGGCGCTCGTGTTGGGGGTCGCGGTCGTCGATGCCGCCAGGCTCAGCACTCACGTGCATTACCTCGACTGGCTGAACTACCTGTTGGGCTGGGGAGCCCTGTATCAGCTCGGAATCGCCTGGCGCGGTGGGCTATTGACGGGCCGCAGGCCCTGGTTGCTGGCCGGTGCCTCGGCGGCGGGCCTGGCGGGGTTGATCTGGCTGCGGGTCTATCCGGTCAGCATGATCGGCGTTCCCGGCCAGACCATCGACAACACGACACCGCCTACCGTGGCGCTGATGGCCTTTGGTGGCGCGCAAACGGGCATCGTCGTGGCGCTCGCGCCCATGCTCAACCGCGCGCTGCGCGCGGCCCGCGTCGAGCGGGCTCTGTCCATCGCGAACAACAACATCATGGCCCTCTATCTGTGGCACATGATTCCCGTCGTGATCGTGGCGATCGTCGGGTATCCGACCGGACTCTTGCCGCAACTTCCGGAAGGAAGCGCCGCCTGGTGGCTGGCCCGGCTGGAATGGGTGGCCATCCTCAGCGTCGTGACGGCAGCCGAGATCGCGCTGTTATGGTGGGCGCGAAGGATTTTCGCCGCTCCCCTGCCACTGCTCGGTGTCCCGCTCAGCGAGCGCCGGGCCGAGCCCGTGATGCTCACCGGCGCCGCGATGACCGCCTACGCCCTGGCCGTGGTCGCCGCCAAGGGCTTCGCCCCAGACGGGCGGTTTCCGTGGGTGATCGCGGTGGTCTTCGCCGCCGGGGCGCTCTTCGCGGCGTTGCGCCCCACGGCCCACCGCACGAACGCTCTATGACGACGCCGCCAGTCAAATTTGGCGGTGCTGCAGCCGCGCGATGATCCAGAACGGCAGCGCCACGAAAACCGTACCCCCGATGAGGTTGCCGACGGTGGTGACGCCGATGTTGGTGAGCAAGCCGTGCGCACCGAACCCCCAGCCGATCGCGCCGCGGGGCGCGCTCGGATGGAAGAGGTTGAGCAACAACGGAAGACCGAGGAATCCGACATTGGCGATCACGTGCTGGGTACCGCCGATCACGAATGCGAACGGGCCATAGAACGCGAACGTCATCCTGGCGACGTCGCTGCGGGCCTTGAAGAACATGCACATCGAGGTCTGCAGGAACCACGTGCAGACGACGGCGAGCAGGAGCGCGGTCCAGAAGGGCTGGCCCGCCTTAAGGGTACCGACGGTCGCGGCGCGCTCGGCGAAGGCGCCCAGGTAGGGACCGCCGGCCGCGGCGCAAATGGTGACGAATATCAGTGCGCCGGCGATGTTTCCGACGAGTCCGACGGTCACCAGGAGGGCGTAGTTACCGACGCTGAGCGTGCGTTTGAGCACGGCGAGGAAACCGGCGGCCATGTCCGCGGTGATCAGCGACATGCCCGACACCAGGATGAGGACGAAGGACATGCCGAACGCCAGGCCCATCAACAGGCTCGCCACCCCGGGCGTCTTGACGCCGGTACTGACCACCAGGGCCAGCAGTGCCCCGAACGCCACCATCACGCCGCCGACCAGGGAGCGCATCAAAAAGGCCCACGGATGCGCGGCTTTTTCCACTGCCATGGCCGCTACCCGATCCACCATCGCTCCCACCGTCAGCGGCTCGAAGGGATCCTCGGGCGCGCGGTCGGTGGTGACGACGCCGGTGGGCAACGCGGTGACCGTGCCCGCCGTTGCCGAGCTCGGCAGCGGCTGCGCTGGAGCGTTGATGGTCATCCGTGTTCGCCTTTCCGTAAGGTGTTGATCGCGTGGAGGACTCCAGAGACGTGGTCCTCGGTGAGGCGCTCGCCGTCGAAGACGTGGCTGAGCAGGATCTTGAGGTCGAGCATCTGTTGCAGGTAGACCAGGCACGGGGGGCATTCGTCGAGGTGCTTGGCCACGATCGGTCCCCATTGCCGCGGGTCGGAGTCGACGAGGTCGTCGACCAGGCGGACGAAGTCGACGCAATCGATGGCGGGGACGGTGTTGTCGTGAACGGTCATCGTTGATACCGCTTTTCCAGTTCGTTTCGGAGATTTCCGCGGGCGCGGTACAGCAGCGCCCGCTGCGCCTCGGCGGTCAGATCGAGGAGCTCGGCCGCCTCGCCGGCGGGGGCGCCGACGATGTCGCGCAGGATGACCAGTTGCCGTTGCCTCTCGGGCAAGGCGTCCAGCGCCGCACGGACGTACCCGACGAGTTCGCTTTGGACCGTGTGATCTTCCGGCAGAAAGCGGCGGGACGGCGGCTCGCGCCAGTGTCCGGCATCGGGGTGGCCGTCGGGGTGCATGCGGCCCGATAGCGGGTCAGCATCCGCGGTCGCCAGCATCTCGTGATGACGGATCCGCGATTCCCGGCGCCGGTGGCGCGACGCGGTGTGCTTGACAATCCCGAACAGCCAGGTGCTCACCGACGAGCGCCCCTGGAACGAATCCGGCGATTGCAGCACCTGCACCCACGCCTCCTGCACGGCTTCTTCGGCGACGGCCGGCGAATCCACCATGGTCCGGGCGAAATTCACCATGGGGCGGTGGTAGTCGCGCACCAGGCTGGCCAGCGGAACCCCGCCGACCAGCCGTGGTGATCGGGTGCCCTCGGGCGGCACCGCCACCGGGGTCACCATCGGTCCATGCTCAGGCGCATCGGGCCAACTCCCAGCGCAGCTGGCCCTCGGACGGCGACTGGACGGGGATGAACGCGGCCTCCCGGTAGCGGCGACTCACCGAGGTCCGGCTCGCATATCCCTTCCCACCAGCGGTTCGCATCTCCAAATCAGTGCTGGCGCTGGATAATTCGGCCGCGGTGAGCCTCAGCGACAGCAGCTCTTTCTTGGCCGGCGACCGGGGGCCGCCCACCGCGGCGGCCAAGTGGGCCAACGTCGCCTCGGCGTCGGTGAGCCTTTCGCAGACGCGGTCGACGTCGGTGCCGAACACCGCGTTGACACCGCCGAGCCCCAGCCTGGCCTGCTCGATTGCCGCCCTGGCCAGTCCCAGACACATCGCCGACTGCAGCACAAGGAAAGTCGGGCGGACCGCGGGCAAAAAGCCTTCGAAATCGCGCGACAGCACCTGGCCGTCGGGCACGTGAGCGGCGTCCAGGTTCAGATACGACGAGGCCGTGCTCCCCATAGCCAACAGATCGAAGTGCTCACCCAGGATCACCCCGGGTGTGTCCAACGTCAACGCGACGATCAATCTCTCGCCGGCATCGGTGCGCACCGCCGTCACCATGGTCGAGTCGGGGTAGAGATTGCTGGCCCACCTGATCGGGCCGGACACCCGGTAGCCGCCGGCCACCGGTGCGGCGGTCAACTCCACGCTGCCACAGCCCGCGGCCTCTTTGAACGCCGCGGCCATGCCGGTGACTCCCAGCACGGTTCCCGAAAGCAGCCGGTCGGCGGCGGCCGCGCCGAACGGTGTTGCGGCCGTGAGCAAATACTCGACCGCCATGCGATGGGCCCACAGCGAAAAGCCTGTGCTCATGCACGTCCCCGAGATCAACCGGATCACCTCGGCCATCGCCGGGAGCCGGCCGTCGGCGTTGGCCGGGGCGCCGATGCCGAGCAGACCGGCCTCCCCCAGCGCGGTGAAGCTGCGGCGGGACCGGTGCTCGCCGCCGTCCAATGCCGCGGCGTGCGCCCGAATGTCTTCCAACAGGCCGACATCCAGCCGGCCGGCCGCGGGATCCAGGGTCGCCGTCATTTCGCCACCTCCTGCGCCTGCTCGGCGGAGTGTTGCCACGCGTAATCGAGGAACTTGCCGTCGAATGTGACGACGACTCTGTCGCCCTGGGGGTGCGGACGGCGCTGCACGCTGAGCTGAAAGTTGATCGCGCTCATGATGCCGTCCCCGAATTCTTCATGGATGAGTTCTTTGATCGCCGGACCGTAGACCGCCAGCGCCTCGTGGAACCGGTAGATCGTCGGATCTTTCGCTATGGTCGCATCGGATCCCCGGTGCGGCATCATTTGCAGAACGGCCACCGCCTCCTCGTCGAGGCCGAGGAGCGACGCCACCGCCCGGGCGTCGCCGGCCGAGAGCGGATGCTGCCCGAGCAGCGCGGCAACGGTCCATGCCGGGTCCTTGCCGATGGTTTCGGCGATTTTCGCCCAGCTCAGTCCGTGCTTGACGCGGGCGAGCCTGATCGTCTCGGCAAGGTCGGATTTGGTCAATGTCTTTGCCATGGTTCTGGTTTGAGGTTGCGATGCTTATCCGGTGCGCAGCGTCGATTCGAGGCTCACCCGGTTGCGAAACGTGTTCACGACCGGCGACCACGCGATGGCGTTGTCGTGGATCTCCTTGAGCGTGGCTTCGTCGGCGTCGCCGGCGAGGCTCACCGTGCAACGGACCGCGCTGAACCCGAGGCGCTTTCGTTCGGGGGTGTCCCCCACACCCCACACCGCGGAGATGTCGATGTCGCCTTCCATCTCGACCTCGATTTTGGTGAGGGTCACGCCACGATGTGTGGCGTTGGCCAACAGTCCCACGGACACGCACGAGCCCAGCGCGGCCAGAGCGGTTTCGGACGGGTTGGGTGCCGAGTCGTCACCGAGCAGCGCGGGCGGCTCCCCCACCAGCATCGGCGCCAGGTCGCGGACGTAGGTCATGTTGCGAAATCCGGTCTCACACACCGTCTTGGCCTTGAGCGTTTTCTTGCCGCTCTCGGGGTTGGCCTTGGCGTTACACGACAGCCGGTCGAGGCCTTCGGCGTCGATGACGAGCGCGTCGGTCATGGGTGTTCTCCGTTTCTCGCTGATTGTGCGGTTTCACGGAGTTAGTGTTCGGCGGGCACCGATGCGTGACGGCGGGTGGGACTGATTTACCCGCGCGCCACGAAACGTCACATGGGTGAAACGCGGCGGCGCTCAGCGGCCGTCACGGCGCGGCGAAGTTTGCTCAGCGGAACAGGCTTTGCCCGATGTAGTGGCCTTCAGCGGGCGCGGGAGGAACCGCGAAGATAGCTGATCCGATGTGGCGGATGTATTCGTTGAGTAGGTCGTGGGCGCCCAGGCGGTTCTGCAGGCGGATAAAATCTTGCGGATCGTTTTGGTAGGAGATGAACAGCAGACCGGCGTTGAGTTGGCCGTTGGCGTCCAGACCGTCCGTGTAGTTGTAGGACCGCCGGCGGATCATGATGCCGTCGTTGTTTTCGCGGGCGGCCAGGCCGACGTGGGACATCGGATCGATGAGCGGGTTGCCGTCGGCGCCCTTGGCGGTGAAGTCGGGTGTATCGAATTCGGCCTTGCCGCTCAGCGGTGCGCCTTCGTCCTTGGTTCGGCCGAAGATCCTCTGCTGGTTGCCGATCCGGTCGACGTCCCATGTTTCGAGCAGCATTCGGATCTTGCGGACGACCTGGTAGGTCCCGCCGTTCATCCAGGGCTGGTCGCTGTTATCGACCCAGACGAATTTGTGGTATTCGGCGTCGGTGGCGACATTGCGGGTTCCGTCTTTGAATCCCAACAGGTTTCGCGGTGTGTGCTGGCCCGGACCTGCTGAGGCGCGGCCGAATCCCAGCACCGCCCAGAACGGGGAGACGATGTTGCGCCCGAGCCGGGCCAAGTTGCGCACGGCGTGGTAGCAGACCTGGGGGTCGTCGGCGCACGCCTGCACGGACAGGTCGCCGCCGTGCAGGCGCGGATCGAGGTTGTCCCCGTCGAGCGGTGGCAGGTCGGTGAATCCGGTGGGGCGTCGCGCGGCCAGTCCGAATCGGTCACCGAACAGTGCCGGGCCCAGGCCGATGGTGACGGTCAGGCTGGCCGGGCTCAGCCCGTAAGCCTCCCCCGTGTCGGCGGGCGGCTGCACATCGACCTGCGGCTGCACGGTACCGACCGGCTTCCCCTGCTGCAGGATCGCGGCCGCGGCCGACCATCGCGCCAACAGGGTTTGCAGCTCGGCGCGGCCGGCGCCGGCGGCCAGGGAGAACGACATGAACATGGCGTAACGCTGTGGCGGCGTGTCGATTCCGCCCTGGTGCGTCTGCCCGTAGAACGGGTAACTGCGACGCAGGTCGACGGTGTCGTCGTCATCGCCGCGCTGTCCGGCCGCCATCGCATGCCCGGCGAGGCCTCCCCCGACGGCACCGAGGGCCGCGCCGCCGAGCCCGGCCAGCATGGCGCCGCCGAGCGCGCGCCGGCGCGACACCGCTGCCGAGTCCGGCTGTGCCCCAATGCCGTCCGGGCCGTCGTCGGCCAAACCGGTGCTGTCGTCGGTCACGATCAGCCGCCCGCGACGACTTTTTGGGCGACGGTGGACAGGCTCTGATGGAGCGGCTGGATGACCGCGGTCAGCTTGGGCGCATCGCTGGCCTTCAGCGCGGGGGTGTAGGTCCGGTAGCCGCCCAGGGCGGT
This sequence comes from Mycobacterium sp. 3-98, assembly GCF_035918355.1. Lineage (NCBI taxonomy): Bacteria > Bacillati > Actinomycetota > Actinomycetes > Mycobacteriales > Mycobacteriaceae > Mycobacterium > Mycobacterium sp. 3-98. The sequence continues at coordinate 3,282,063 of NZ_CP142360.1, forward strand.
GGGGTCGCGGTACCCGTCGAGCGTGGCGAGCACGTTGCGAAACTGCTGATCGATCTGCTTGACGAGATTGGCGTCGATCCTGTCCAGGCCCGGGCGCAGCGACGCGTACGCCTGCTGGGCGCCTTCGACGTTGCCCGAAAAGTCCAGCAGGTCAATGTGACTGAACGCCTCTTCCTCGCCGGTGATCTTGGTGTTCTGGATCTCTTCGATCAGGTCGCTGGCGCCGTTGGCCAAGTCCTCGGGTTTATACGTCAGGGTGGTGATGATGCCGTTCAATTTGCCGACGTTGCCGACCAATTCGGTGCTGAACGCCTTCGTTGCGGGGGTGATCGCCCCGCCCTGCCACAGGTCACGCTCGATGGCGTGGAAACCCCTCCACCCGACCTTGGCGTCGACCGGGGTGGACTCGCGCATGTCGATCAGATAGTCGAGGCTGCCGGCATTGTCACCGACCGCATAGCCTGGCAGCACGAAGCCCTCGACGGTGGACTCCGAACGCTCCCAGAACAACCGGGCTTTGGCGTAGGACGTCTTCGCGGCGTCGAGGTTGCCCGACTGCACCGCGGCGTCGAGGACCTTCACGCCGTCGTTGAGTTGGGCGATCTGATTGACGACGTAGGCCGCGTAGTCCTTGGTGCCCTCGCTGAGGATGCTGGCCACGGTGCCCGTCGGCGTCGCCGGCGCGGTACCCGTCACCGTCAGGGTCTGGTATTCGGTGCTCGCCCCCGGGCAATAGAGCTGGTAGGCGCCGCCGTCCAGCGTGACGGTGAACGACACCGGGTCCAGGCCCGGCGCAAGGTTCTCCTTCTCGCCGATAATCCGCTGGTCCCTGAGCAACTCGACTTCGTTGATCCCGGGGGCGTTCGCGTTGGCCACCGTGAAGGTCACCGGGCCGGCGGGCACGGTGGCGGTGTCCAGCGCGCAGCCGTCCTTGCCGGCGTCGTTGGTCATGGTGACCTTGACGGCGCGGGTGCCGCCCGGCCTCGGTTGCGCCGCGGGGCCCGAGTTAGTGCCCGGGTGGCTGCAGCCGGTCGTAGCCGACAGTATGCCGGCAACCAAAGCCGTTGCCGCCAAACGCATCTCAGAGGTGTGGTGCCTCGCGGTACGCTTCACCATCAATCGTTCCCTCTCGTGTGGCCGGTGTGCCGGCGCCGCATCGAGGCTATAGCGCCGAGACCGCAGAGCAGGGCGAAACCGCCGAGCGCCAACGGAAGCCAGGCATTCCAGAGCTGCCGGTCCGCGCGATTGCGTCCGCTGGTGGCGATCTCGGCCGCGGTCGAGTGGTCTTCGGCGCAGGACGTGGACCAGTCGGTCGCCAGCCCGCCCAGGCTGACGGTCTTGGCGCCGGTCAGCCCGCCGCCGGTCAAGATCGCCGTGCGGTTGCTCGTCGCTTGCGCACTTACCACGACATCACCCCGGGCGAGCACGGTGTACACCGTGGTCGTCGACCATTGACCCTGAAACGGCCCTGGAGTGCGGCCGACCCCGAGACCGACGGGCAGCCGACCCCCCGTCATGCTCAGCAACTGATCCAGCGTGACGTCCGGCGCACCGTCGGCACCGGCGGCCTCGGAAGCCTGCCATACCTGTACGGGCACGCCGTCCACGGTTTGGTGGTCCGCCGGGACGAGCACGACGCTGTGGACGGTCGCGGCGCCCGCGGGGGCCACGGTCAGCTCGCGTCCGTGCGGCCCGGTCCCCATCGACACCGCGGCGGTGTGGCCCGAACGGTCGGTGACGGTGCGCGGCCGCGCGTTCGGCGACGAGCCACCGGCGGGCGCCATGATCGCCAGCCCCGCCGCCGCGACGAGCAGCAGCGTCGAGGCGGTCGCCAGTAGCCGGCTCCGGGCTCGCGGGGCGGCGGCGACGCCGGCGGGCCACAGGAACACGATGAGCACCGGCACGGTATACAGCAGCCAGCCCAGCACCTCGATCAGGCGCGGGTCGGCGGGAATGCCGAATACGCCGGCGGTCACCGCGCCCAGGACGGAATTGCTCGGTATCCACCCGGACAGGTCGAGCACCTGCTGCTGGCCGATGCTTACCCAGCCCGCCTCGTGTGCGGTGCGCAGGCCGCCCACCACCAGCCCGGCTGCGATCAGCACCAAGAACACCCCGGTCACCCGGAAGAATCGGCCGAGGTTGAGTCGCACGCCACCGAAGTACAGGCCCACGCCGAGCCCGATCGCCGTCGCGATGCCCGCGGCGCCGCCGAGCAGGGCGAACCACCGGTTGCCGTGCGACGTCTCGGCGGCGGCCAGCAGGAACACCGACGTCTCGAAGCCCTCCTTGAGGACGGCGAGAAACGCCATCGCGGCCAGCGCCAGCGCGCCGCCACGATGGACCGCCCGCCCGGCGTCGCGCTCGAGTTCGCCCTTGAGCTGTGCGGCGTTGCCGTTCATCCAGATGATCATCGACGTCACGAACACCACGGCGATGGCGTTGATGATGGTTTCCATCATCTCTTGCTGGACCTGCGGCAGGCTCGCGGCGAACAGGTCGAGGCCGACACCCACCGCGACGCTGAGCACCACGGCCACCGCCACGCCGGCGAACATCGGCCGGATCGTCTGGCCGTTGCGCTTGAGGAAGGCGGCGACGATGCTCACGATGAGCGAAGCCTCGAGGCCTTCGCGGAGGCCGATGAGGAACGTGCTTACAAATACGCCGAATACGCCCTGCATGCGCCCTGTTTCTGTCCCGCCGATCTGCGGCTTAGCGTAGCCGACCCGAAAGGCCCCTAGCGGCCTGGCCGTTCGGGCGCCGAGGTCAGCGGGCCGGATGCGTCACGAAGTCGATGAGTTCCTCGACCCGGCTGATCAGCGCCGGCTCGAGATCGTTCCAGTCGCGTACCTGCGAACGGATATGCCGCCACGCCCGGGCGATGTCGGCCTGATCGGCGTGCGGCAGGCGCAGCGCCTGGCACGCGCCGTGTTTCCAGTCCACCTGCCGCGGCACGTCCGGCCAGGCGGCCAGCCCCAGCCGCTGCGGCTTGACGGCCTGCCAGATGTCGACGTACGGGTGACCGACGACGAGGGTGTCGGCGCCACCCGGGCCCCGCCGCACCGCGTCGGCGATGCGGGCTTCCTTGGAGCCGGTGACAAGGTGGTCGACGAGCACTCCGAGACGCCGCCCTGGCCCGGGAGCGAACTCGGCGACGATGTCCACCAAATCGTCGACGCCGCCGAGTTGCTCGACGACGACACCTTCGATCTTCAAGTCCTCGCCCCACACCTGCGCGATGAGTTCGGCGTCGTGACGGCCCTCGACATAGATTCGGCTGGCGCGGGCGACCCGTGCCCGGGCACCGGGCACCGCGACCGAACCCGACGCCGTCCTGGTCGCGGCGGCGGGCGCCGCCCGTCGCGGCGCGGTGAGGATGACGGGCCGGCCTTCGAGCAAATACCCAGGGCCCAAAGGAAAGCCGCGCACATGACCTCGCCGGTCTTCCAGATCCACCCGACCGTATTCGACGCGTACCACCGCGCCCACATAGCCGGTTTCGACGTCCTCGACGACCAGGCCCAGGTCGGCCGGGTGTTCGGTCGAGCGCGGCTTGCGTCGCCCCGCGGCCAGCACATCGGGCCCATAACGATCCACCACGCGGCAATCCTAGAAAGCCTTGCGGCCAAACAGTGTTACGGCGCGCCAGGGGGTGTGGCGATAGTCGGCAAGATCACTCTCGGCGCACCAGCGCGGGCACGCCGCAAAAACCTGCGTTTAACTGTGTGGCGTTACCTGGCTGATCGCGTCGGCGATGGTACGTTGCTAGCTAAGGCAAGCACTGCCGCTCATGCGCAACTTGCGGCGGTTAGCGAGGTGGACGTATGGACTTGTCGCATTGGGTGACAAGCATTGTCGCGTTTGTGCGGGCCGGCTACCCCACCGGCATGCCGGCCCCCGGTCACGTGCCGTTGGTGGCTTTGACGCGCCGACGACTCTGCGGCCACGACATCAGCGCCATCGCAAGCGATCTCATCGCGCGTCGCGTCTGGCCGACCAACCCGATCGACATCGGGGTGGAGATCACCCGGATCACCAACCAGCTGCCGACACCCGAGGACGTCGAGCGTGTCCAGCGTCGCGTTCATGTGATGCGATGCTCGCGCGGGTAGCCGCGTCCGAATTCAGCGCCCTCATGTTGATTTAGGCACCGGGCCGCCGCACGCTGCGAGATAGTCGGCGTAGTTCCAGGTCTGCAGAAACTGTTGGCCCGCTTGCAATCCTCGTTGGTAGAGGGCCTCACGCTGCTGCACGGTGATGTCGAAGTCGATCGGGCTGACTTCGTCGGCGGCCACGAAGACGGTGCGCCGGACGGTGCAGGGATCGTCGATGTAGGCGTTGTCCTGGTTACTCACCAGCGTCTCTATCGCGGCGAGCCCCAACGACACCGGGCCGTGGACGGGATGCGTGGGCGGGATGCCGGGACGTGCCGACAGCCGGATTCCGAATGTGGGCCACCGTGGTTGGCCATCCGGCCGGTCAAACAACTGCACCGGAAAGTCCGACAGCAATCCGCCGTCCACCCATGTGGCGCCGGCGACCCGAACCGGTTCGAACACGTACGGGATGGCCGACGACGCGTGCACCGCGCGCGCGACCGAAAAGTCATCGGGGTCGATGCCATACGTGCTGAGGTCCCAGGGGATTCGCACCAGCCGGCGCCGTGACAGGTCGCTGGCCGTCACCACCAGGGACCACGCGAACTGTTCGGGCTGTTCGCCGGTGCGCAGGTCGCCAAACGTCCGCACGCCCAGATCACCGAGCAGCCCGGCGAGCAGCTGCTCGAGATAGGCCCCCCGATACACACCGTCCGACGTCAGCAGGGACAGGGCGCCGCCGATCAGTGGAACCCGCCCGATCAGGTTGCGGTCGAGAAACTTCCGGTAATCGATGGAGCGCATGATGTCGGCCAACCGGCTGATCGGCTCACCGGCGACCTGCAGGGCGGCCACCAGCGAGGCGACGATCGCGCCCGCGCTGCTTCCCGCGACCCGGGGAAACCGGTACCCGGCCTGGTCGAGCGCGTCCACCGCTCCCACCAGTCCGATCCCCCGGACACCGCCGCCTTCGCACACCAGGTCGGCACGCACGTCACTCACTGCCACCAGCCTAGCCGGACCGGGCGGAGCTGTCCCGGCGCGGCACGCCGAAAACCGCGAGCACGATCAACACAGTCGGCGACCATCCACGCCGAAGAAATGCACGTGTCCCGGCTCCGGGTGCAGGCGCACCCTGCTGCCCCTTGCCGGTGGATTGCGTCCGTCGGCGCGCGCCACGATCGGCGCATCGATTACCTTGCCGGAGCCGGTGATTCGCCCGTACAGGTAGGCGTCCGCACCCAGTTCTTCCACCACGTCGACCTCCATTTCGACACCGAGGCCGCCCACCTCGAAGTGTTCGGGACGGACCCCGACGACGACCTCCCCCGCGGCACCGGCGATCTCCCGCGGCACCGCGACGGGCCAATCACCTAGCGACACGGCGGAATCCACAAGCGGCAGGGTGAACAAATTCATTGCCGGCGACCCGATGAAACCCGCCACAAAGACGTTGGCCGGGTTTCGGTAGAGCTCCCGGGGTGGGGCGAACTGCTGCAGCACGCCGTCGCGCAGCACGGCGACGCGGTCACCCATGGTCATCGCCTCGACCTGATCGTGGGTTACGTAGACGGTGGTCGTACCCAGCCGCCGTTGCAATGCGGCGATCTGGTTGCGGGTCTGCACCCGCAGTTTCGCATCGAGATTGGACAGCGGTTCGTCCATCAGGAACACCTGCGGCCGGCGCACGATCGCGCGCCCCATCGCCACTCGCTGACGCTGGCCGCCGGACAGGTCCTTCGGTTTGCGATCGAGATACGGTTGCAGGTCAAGCAATTTTGCCGCGTCCAATACCCGTTCACGGATCTGCGCTTTCGGGGTTTTGGCGATCTTCATGGCAAAGCCCATGTTTTCGGCCACCGTCATGTGCGGGTAGAGCGCATAGTTCTGAAAGACCATCGCGACGTCGCGGTTCTTGGGATCGACACGGGTGACGTCCCGGTCACCGATCCGAATGCGTCCGGAGTCCACGGTTTCCAGCCCGGCCACCATCCGCAGCGAGGTGGTCTTGCCGCATCCGGATGGCCCCACCAGAACGACGAACTCGCCGTCGCCGACAACGAGATCCAGGTTGTCCAGCGCCGGGCGATCCGCTCCGGGATAGCGCCGCGTCGCCTGCTCGAAGCTCACCGAGGCCACGATCAGCCACCCATCCCGGTGACCGCGATGCCGCGGACAAACGAGCGTTGCGCGAACGCGTAGATGACGACCAACGGCAGCATGATGAGTATCGAGGTTGCCATCAGGACCGGCCACCGGGCAACGTATTCACCCTTCATCCGGACCAGCCCCAGCGTCAGCGTGGCCAGGCTGTTGCGCTGAATCATCAACAACGGCCAGAGAAAATCGTTCCAGACGTTGACCCAGGTGAGGACCGCGAGCACCATGACCGCCGGCCGGGCGTGGGGCAACAGGATGCGCCAATAGACCTGCCATGGCGAACAACCGTCGAGTATCGCCGCCTCCTCCAGATCGGTCGGTAGGGTCCGGAAGAATTGCCGCATCAGGTACGTGCCGAACGCGCTACCGAAGAAGCCCGGCACGATCATTGCCCACGGAGTGTCGACCCATCCCACGGTCCGCATGACGAGGAACTGCGGGATCACCGTCACCGTCAACGGCACCATCAACGTCCCCAAATACACCACAAACAGCGCGTCGCGGCCGCGGAAATCCAGTCGCGCGAACGCATATCCGGCCAGCGAGCAAAAGAACACGTGCCCCGCGGTGACGCAACCCGCGTACAGCACGGTGTTGAAGAACATCCGCCCGAACGGCAGCAGCGCGAACACTTCGGTGTAGTTGGACCACCGCGGGTGCGCCGGCAGCAGGGTGGGCTCGCTGACCTCGCCCTCGGTTTTCAGCGAGCCCGACACCGCCCACGCGATCGGGAACAGCGCGCACCAGGCGATGCCGAGCAGCGCGGCATAGACCATGCCGCCGCGCAACGCGGTGCGCCTGATGACCCCCTCACTTAAGCCCACGCGAAGTCTCCAAAGAACGTCGATGGCTCACTTTCAACTGCACCACGGTCAGCACCAGCAGGACGGCGAACATCACCCACGCCAGCGCGGACGCGTATCCGAACTCGAGGAACGAAAACGCGTGCTGGAACAGCATGATGCCCAAGACGTAGGTCGCCGATTCCGGTCCGCCGTTGGCGCCGGTGAGGACGTAGACCATGTCGAACGCCTGAAAGGCGTGGATGACCGAGATGATGACCACAAAAGAGATCGATCCCCGGATCAACGGCACCGTGATCGAGACGAATTGCCTTATCTCGCTTGCTCCGTCGATTTTGGCCGCCTCGTACACCGTCCCCGGGACGCCCTGCATCGCGGCCAACAACACGACGGCGGCGAACGGTACGCTGCGCCACACGCTGACGATGCACAGCGAGACCATGGCCCAGTGGGGCTCGACCAACCATGGGACGGGGCCGAGCCCCACCCAGCCGAGCATGATGTTCAGCAAGCCGTTGTCGGTGTTGAAAACGAACTGCCACACGACCGCCATGACCACCGACGAGATGGCCAATGGGAGGAAGACAATGGTGCGGAAAATGCCGATGCCCCTGGCCTTCTGGTTCAGCACACCGGCGACAACCAAACTGATGACGACCGTGGGCACCACCGTCCCCAGGGTGAAGATCACTGTGTTGCGGATCGCGATCAGGAACAGCGGATCCGCGGTGAACAGCTCCCCGAAGTTCTTCAGCCCCACGAATTTCGGCGGTGTGAACACATCCCACCGCTGAAAGCTCATGTACAGCGAGAAGCCCAGCGGAAAGAGCATGAACACGGCGACGGCCACCAAGTTGGGAGCGACGAACAGCCGGCCCGCCCACGCGTGGCGGCGCCATGGGCTCGGGTTTTCCGGGGCCGTTGCGCCCGCCTTCGGCGCAGGGGCGGCCGCGCCACCCGAATGAATCGCGGTCATGGGCTGCGCAGCACTTCGTCGACGGAGCGGGACAGGCCGGCCAAGGACGTCGCCGGTTGGCGTCCGCGCAGGACGGGGCCAAAGTTGCGGTCGATCAACGCGTTCACCTTCTCCCAGGCCGGGGTGATCGGCAGACCCTGCGAATACGCCGGGCCCTCGGTGAGCACGCTGAGATTGCCGATCCGCCGATGGGCGTTGGCGAATCCTTCCGAATTCAGGGCCGACCGCAGCACGGGAACGAACAGGCAGGATTCACCGATCAGCGCCTGGCCGACCGGACCCGTCGCGAATTTCACGAACTCCCAGGCCTGCTCCTTGCGTGGACTGGTCGACGAGATGCCCAGCCCGGTGGCGCCGATGTCCGAACACGCCGCACGCCCGTTGGCGAGCGCCGGGCCGACCGGCAACGGCGCGACATCGAAATCGAGGTCCTCGGCGCGAAGGTAGGTCTGGTAGCGCCAGTGCCCGCCCAGCGCGATCGCCGCCCGCCCCACCGCGAACAGGTTGGGGGTGGACATCGACTGCGTCTCCGATGCATTGGGCGCGACCCGGTGTTCGTTGGCCAGGTCGGCGTAGAACTGCACCGCCTCCTGGAAGGCGGCATCATCGAAATTGAGGTGGGTCGGATTCAGCCGCGGGTTGGACCAGGGGACGCCGTTGTTCATCGCGAACAGTCCCGCCGAGTAGGTCGACACCCAGGTGTTGACGAAGCCATACTGCGCCGCCCGCCCGGAGGTGTCGCGCTTGGTCAGCGCGCGGGCGGTGTCCAGGAATCCGCTGAAATCCCAAGGCCGTTGCCACGTGGTGGGCGGGGCGGGCACCCCAGCGTCGGCGAACAGCCGCTTGTTGTAGAACAGGTAGTTTCCCGACCATTGTTCGGGAAGGGCGAACTGGCTTCCGTTGAACGCAAACGTCTCATACAGCGCCGGGATGCTGTCCGCCGTGAGCTGCTGGGCGAACGCTTTGTCCCGCGCCAACAGAGGATTCAGATCCAGCAGCACACCGCGGTCGGCGAGTTCGGCGTAGGACAGTTCCCACGTCATCAGCACGTCGGGGCATTTGCCGCCGACACAGAACGTCGAAAGCTGTTGCATGACGCCCGGCCCGGACAGCACCGCACGCACCTTGATGTCGGGATGGCGGCGCGCGAACTCGTCGATGATGCGCATCCTCGCCTCACGCTCGTCCGGATTGGCCGCGAAGAAGAAGGTCAGCGCGTCGTCGTCGGGAGCGCAGCCGGCGGACCACGGTGCCAGCGCGACGGCGGACAGCGCGCCGGCGCCCCGCAGCAGGCTGCGCCGTCCGAACGGCTTGTCGAGCATGGCTCTCCCGGTCTAGCCCCGTTCCCGGCCGCTGGCCGGTTGTATCTGACGTCCTTGGTACCCGACGAGCTTGTGATGTTCCTGGATCGGCCTGGCCGGCAGCGTAAGCGCCGCCCGGCGGATGCGCTCGGCATCGCCGGTGATGTCGATCGTGTGGATGCGGTCGTCGGCTCCGATGCCGATCACCAGCAGGACCTGAGCGCGCCCATGGGTGGCGATCACGATGCCCGGTGCCCCGTCGATGAGCATGACAGCGCCGGCGCGCGCCCGCCGGGCGAAGCGGCGGGTCTCCTCGGCGACCTGCCGGGCGCCGCGCACCGTGGTGGGCACGTCCGCGGGGACCAGGGAGCGGTCAACCGTGCGCACGACGTCGGGTGCGAGCAGCTCGAGCAGGCTGGCGATGTCGCCACCGCGGGAGGCCGCCAGGAACGCCTCCACCACCTCGAGGTGACCGGCCGTGCTGCGGGGCTGGGCGGCCGGGGCGGCCTGCAGCCGGCCGCGGGCCCGGCTGGCGAGTTTCTTCGCCGCGTCCGGCGACCGATGCAACAACTCGGCGATCGTCTCGAACGACATGGCGAACACGTCGTGCAGCACGAAAGCGACGCGCTGTGCCGGTGAGAGGCGGTCGAGCACGACGAGCAGGGCGCTGCTCACCGACTCCGCCAGCAGCGCGTCCTCGTCGGCAGGCGCCGACGCCGCCTCGGCCAGCCGGTCCAGCTCGTCGGGTTCGGCGAGGGGTTGCTCGGCGCGGCGCTTGCGCGCCCGCAGCTGGTCCAGCGCCTCGCGCGCGGTGATCGTCGTGAACCAACCGGAGAGGTTGTCGACGGCCCGAAAGTCCGCGCGGCTGGCCTTCAGCCACGCCGACTGCACCGCGTCGTCCGCGTCGGCCACCGAACCCAGCAGCTGGAACGCGACCGATCGCAGGTGCCGCCGATCCGCGGCGAAACGCTCCGCGAGAGCCACCAAATCCGTTGTTGCGCCCATGGGTCACCTTTTCTGCACGGGAATCGTCAAGGAGATGACCGCATCCACTGGACTTCCTGTTGCGAAGGAGACCAACACCATGACCCTACCGATTGTGCGCCGCGGCGCGCTCAGTAACCAGACAATTCGCCGCGGAACTCGCTGCGCGACAAGGGATTGATCCACATGAACACCGCACTTGTCGTGGTCACCCTGTCGACCGCGGCCGTCACCGCCGCGATCGCCATCGCCGATCTCGTTCCGGCTCGATTCGTGCTGGCGAACTCCGCCCAAGTCGGGGTGCCGCGTGCGTGGTTACCGGCGTTGGGCGCCGTGAAGCTGGCCGGAGCCGCCGGGATCGTGGTCGGGCTGCTGGGCGCACGCGAACTGGGCATCGCCGCCGCCGCAGGCCTGGTCCTGTTTTTCGTCGGCGCGGTGTTGACGCATGTGAAGGCGCGGGTCCTGTACAACATCGCGTTCCCCGGGGCCTACTTGTGCCTGTCCGCCACGTCGCTGGCGCTGATGCTCGCGCGCTGAACATCGTCGGATCAGCAGGGAAAGTACCGGATCCGCTCGATCGCGTCGCCGCGCCGCGTCACATCGGCGAACATGATGGCGCGCCCGTGGTCGGAGTTGATGGAGACCGCGACCGTCGGGCCGGCGCTCTTGGTCTTGGTCGCGCCGGCCCCGTCCAGTTGTTCCACCAATTCGGCCAGCTCGAGCGGATCGCGATCACCCAAAGTTATTGCGGCCGTTGATGATAGCGCACGTGCCGCAGCGAATGCGTCTCCTCGCGCGGCGGCGGCGAGGAAAGTCCGCACCAGCCGTTGGTGGCGCGCCCCCGCCCGACGGAATCCGGCCATGAATCCCGCGCTCCCCCGCCATCCCTGATTGGTCAGCAGGCCTTTGGACAGGTGCAGCGCCGGGCTCACCGCGCCCGGTCCGGTGCGCAGGAACTGCGCCATCATGGCGGGCAGTTCCCAATACGCCCGTAGTTCACCGATCAGCCACTCGCCGTTGGCTTCTCGGAGGTCGTAGCGCAGGAATGCGGGGATGTACATGGTCACGGCGGGGCCCATGGCGACCTCGAGCTCGAGATCGCGCAAGACCGTCGTGCCGACGACGATGTCGAGATCGCGGTGGAATTTGATGTCACGCGGGCCGATGAACGTGTCGTAGAAACGGCCGATCTGTTCATGCCCCACGTGGGGCCGCGAGCCCACCGGATCCTCGACGCGGCCGTCGCCGGTGAACAGCCCCACCCATCCGGCCCGATCGTGCGCGGCGGCCGCCTGCGGTGAGCGCTCCACCGCCGCGAGTAGACGTTCCCGGTCCAGCGGCACCACCATTACGATCCCCCCACCAATTCGACGCCGACGGATTCCAATTCCGCCAGCGCCTGGGCGGCCGCATCCGCTGTTGTGGCCGCGGTCAGGTCGACGAGCACCCGGGTCCTCAGGCCCGCCCGCGCCGCGTCCTCGGCGGTCCGCCGGACGCAATGGTCGGTGGCGATGCCGGCCACGTCGACGTCGTCAATGCCGCGCTGCCGCAACCACTCCAGGAGGGGGGTCCCGTTCTCGTCGGCACCTTCGAACCCGCTGTACCCCGCGGAGTACGCGCCTTTGCGAAAGACGGCATCGATGCGCGCGGTGTCCAAGTCGGGCCGAAATTCCGCGCCCGCGCTTCCGGCGACGCAGTGCGGTGGCCAGGTCGAGGAATAGTCCGGCCGGTCGGAGAAATGCCCGCCCGGGTCGATGTGGAAGTCCTGGGTGGCCACCACGTGGCGATAACCCGGCGCGCTAGACAGGTAGGCGTTGATGGCGGGCGCCACCGCGGCGCCGCCGGCCACCGGCACGGCGCCGCCCTCGCAGAAATCGTTTTGCACGTCGACGATGATCAACGCTCGCACGGGCTCCACACTATCCCGCTGGGCCAGAGCGCCGCCCTAGCTGCGCAAATCGGCGTCACGGTTTGCTCGACAGGCAGTCGGGTAATACACCGGCCATGGTGATCAGGAGAATCGCGCGACCCCTGTTGTCAGTCGCATTCATCGGGCAAGGAGTCAATTCACTACTCAACCCCAAATCGGCGGCCCAGGCGGCGGCGCCGGCAGTGGACGGCTTGCAGGCATTGCCGGATTCGGTGAGCGCCAACATTCCGAGCGACCCCGAGACGGTCGCCCAAATCACCGCGGCCGTCCAGATCGGTGGTGGCCTGCTGCTCGCCAGCGGGAAGCTTCCGCGCATCGCTTCGGCCGCGCTGGCGGTGACGGTGTTACCGGCCAACATTGGGGCGCACTCGTTCTGGAACGAAAGCGATCCGGCGGTCAAAGCCCAGAAACGGCAGCAGTTTCTGACCGACCTGAGCCTGTTGGGCGGACTGTTGATCGCCTCCGCCGACACCGCGGGTAAGCCGTCGCTGGGGTGGCGTGGACGCCGCGCGGCCGAACGGCTCTCCGAGCGGGTGTCGTCGGCGTGGCCCGGATCCGACGATTCCGCCTTCGACGGCGACTTGTCGGAGCTGGGCGACCGGATCGCGCACGGCCTGCACGTCGGCGCCGAACGCGGCCGCGAGCTGGCCAGCACCGCGGCGGAACGGGGTGCGCCCTACGCCGAAGCCGCGCTGGAACGCGGCCGCGAATTGGCCAGCACGGCGGCGCAGCGCGGTGCGCCGTATGCCGAGACCGCGCTGGAGCGCGGCCGCGAGTTGGCCAGCACCGCGGCCGAGCGCAGCAAGCCGCTGGCGAAGAAGGCCCGCAAGCGTGGGGAGGAATGGGCCGATGAGGCCGCCGACCGCGCGGCCTATCTGGCCGAGAAGGCGCGTAAGCGCGGCGAAGAGCTCGCCGATGAGGCCGCCGATCGGGCCGCACCGCTGGCGAAGAAGGCGCGCAAACGCAGCGAGAAGCTCGCCAAGAAGGCGCGCAAGCGCAGTGAGAAGCTGGCCGCCACGGCGCGGGCGCGCTCCGAGGAACTCGCCGAGACCGCGCGCAAGCGCGGCAGCCACTTGGCCGACACCGCACGCGAGCGCGTCGGCGGGCAGGTCGAGACCCGTCGGCGCAAGCTGTCCTGGTGATTGCGTCGGGCTGGTGCAGCTAGTCCGGCCAGCGCGACCGCAAGATCTCCGGAGCCCACGCCGGCCAGTCCGGTGAACCGATCGTCATGCCGCCGCTGAGGCGGGCGACAATGCGCGGCCCGCGCAGCCGGCTGTTGTCGTAGACGGTGGCGACGTCGGAAAGCGCGATGGCGTCGGTGACCGGTGTCCACAAGCGACGATGGCGCTCGCGAACCTTGGTTTCCGGTACGTCGTGGCCGCCGGCCCGCACGCGGTGCCGGACACGTTCGACGGCAAGGTCTTCCGGGATGAGCATCGCGTGCAGGACGACGGTGAAGCCCGCTCGGTGGGCGGTGCGGATGAGGTCCAGCTTCGACGGGTGGGAGAACACGGTCTCCGCGATGAACGACCGCCCCAGGTCGATCAACTTCGCGCGCGTGGCGGCGGCGATTTGCGCGGCGTCGTAGGCGCGCCCTGCCGACTCCCCCGGCCAGCGCTGCCTTGCGATTTCGTCGGCGTTGACGACCGGGCTGCCGGGCAACAGCGGCGCCAGGGTGAACGGGATGAAGGTCGACTTGCCGGCACCGTTCGGCCCGACCACCAGGTCAAGTCGCTGCATCGGACCGCGCCGGCGAACGCCGGGTCAGCGCCCGCGCGCCAGCACCACGGCGGCGCCATCGGGCCGGTGCTCGACGATGTCGCCGTCCTCGTTGAGGGCGACCGTGGTGACGCCATGCCCGGCCAGCGTCGCCCCGTAGTCGGCGTGCACCAGGCTTTCGTCGATGGCGGCGGAGATCTCGGCGTTGAACACCACGCCTTCCTCGACGGTGAGTTCGCCGGTCGCCAGGTGGCCGGCCAGCGCGGCCTCGACCCGCCGACGCGAGGCGGTGTGCTGGCTGGACACCGCGCGCCCGACACGCGCCCAGTGGTCGAGTTGCTGCTTGGCCGAACGGCTCTGGCGGGCGCCTTCGGAGGCCGCGCTGTCCATCAGGTCGGACGCCACGCGGGTCACACGATCGGGAGCGTCGGCCATGACTTCCTCCGTGATGCAGCACCCCGTTACAACTTGTAGCAAGATGCTACACGGCGTCACCGGATCTGTCGCTGCCCGTACCACACCCCCTCCGGGGCGCCGATCGCGCCGGCCTTTTCGCGGGCTGTGGCCAGTTCCCGCGAGGTGGCGAATTCGCGTGCCTTGTCGAGGTCGTGCATGTCCATGACGACGATGACCGTCCTGGCATCGGCGGCATCCACGTAGGTCCCGGTGACCACCAAACCGTGATCGCGGCGCACGGCATCGAGCGCCGGATCGCGGAAGACGGCGCTCCATTGCTCGACGCTGGCAACTTGTTGTATGACGAGCATTACCCCGGCCATGACGAATCCTCCTGACAGCGTTGGCTTTTACGGCGTGGTTTTCGCTGCGGTGACCAGCCAGGCGCGGCTGGCCCCGTCGCGGCCGGATTCGAAGGCGGGCGGCGCGTTGCGGCCGTAATCGGCGGCGACCTGACCGACGTCGCGGATGTCGCCGCGCCAACCATGTTGATTCAGCCAAGGGCCGAGATCACCCGACGGGCCGCCCCGCCACATCGAGACGAGCTCGGGTGAGATCGCCGCGCGCGCGGCGCGAAGGAGCTCGGAGTCCTCGTTGTGATCCAGCGCCAGGATGCTGCCGAGGATCGAGCAGGAGCTGATCCGACCGAGCAAGCCGTCCGCGGCATCGGCGTCAAGAGCGTAGAGGATCCCTTCGGCGAGCCAGGCCGTCCGCTTCGCGGGCTCGAACCCCGCTCCCACCAAGCGTGCCGGCCAATCGGTCCTCAAATCCGCCGGCACGACGACACGACGGCAGCGCGGCTGGGCGTGCATCTCTTGCAGCACATCGGATTTGAAGGCCAGAACCTCGGGCTGATCGATTTCGTAGACCGTGGTGCCGGCCCGCCAAGGCAGACGAAATGCCCTGCTATCCATGCCGCAGGCGAGCAGGACGACCTGGCCGATGCCGGTCGCCGCGCCATCGAGAAGCGCTTGATCGAAGAATCGGGTGCGCACCGCGACTTGCCCGGCCATGAGCCGGAAAAAGTCACGGGCCAGACCCGCGGCGTCCCACATAGATCCGTCAGGATCAGCGCGGTCGATGAATGCGCGCGCATACGGGTCGTTGAACAATCGGTCCGTGCGTGAGCTTTCCTCGGCCCGCAGCACCGCCACACCGAGGGAAGTCGCGCCGATGCCCGTTGGTCCTGAACCCGTTTGCGGACGCTCAGCCATACGGTCACCCGCCTTCGATGCCTGGCCGCCGGCCTGTCCGGCGGCAATGTCTACAAACGTAGACATTGCCAATGTTATGCCGCGCCGGCCCATCATGTCTACAGTTGTAGATAAATTTCTGAGGGAGCACGATGAAGCGCACGTCGACCGGCGTCGGCCCGGACGCGAGCCCGCCGCGGCGCGATGCCGCCGCCACAAAAGCGCGCCTGCTGACGGCGGCGCGCGAACAGTTCTTGCGACACGGTTATCGGGCCACCTCGCTGCGTGCGATCGCGGCCCAAGCCGGCGTCGACGTGATGCTCATCAGGCGCTACTTCGGTTCCAAGCAACAGCTATTCGACGAAGCCACGAACATTTCCGGCAACGTCGAAGCCATCCGCCGGGCCACCGACAGCGCGGTGGGCCAGACCCTGATCGAACGAGTGCTACAAGCCCGGCAAGACAGCGACGCCCCGCTGTTCGCGCTCCTGCGCTCCAGCGGGGACCCCGACGTCGTCGGACGCCTCAACGCCCAGCTCGAAAACGGCTTGACCCGCAACCTCTCCCGCCGGATGCGGGCCGACGAACCTCGACTCCGCGCCGACATGGTCGCCGCCCTGCTTCTGGGCATTGGCGTCTTGCGCGTCCTCCTGCACAAGGAGCCGATCGCCACCGCCAGCGACCGCGACATCGCCGCCCTGTTCACGGAGGCATTCGAGACATTGACCGAACTGCCCCAGGACGCCGGGGGCGCCGGCCACTAGCGGCGGCGGAATGTCGCCGCGCGTCGACGCGAATCGCTTTCACCGGTAGGCATTTCGATCGGCCGCGTCGTCAGGGGTCCCGCCGTGACCTCAAGACGGCGTCGATGATCGCCTCGACGTCTTGGCCGGCGTCGACGGTCATGCCCGCCTCGTCCGGGCCGAGGGCCTCCAGCGTGTCCAGTTGCGAGCGCAGCAGCGCGGCCGGCATGAAGTGGTCGGCCCGGGCCGCCAGCCGGCCGGCGATCAGTTCCGCCGAACCGGACAGATGCAGGAACTCGACGCCCGGGCAGTGCGCCCGCAGCCGGTCGCGGTACTTCTTTTTCAGCGCCGAACAGCTCACCACACCGCCGTCGCGGTGAGCCGCCAGCCATTCGCCGACCTTGTCCAGCCAGGGATAGCGGTCGTCGTCGTCGAGCGGTTCGCCGGCCGCCATTTTCGCGATGTTGGCGGCCGGGTGCAGCGTGTCGGCGTCAACGAACGGGACCCGCGTGCGTCGCGCGAGCGCCGCCCCGACCGTCGACTTGCCCGATCCGGATACGCCCATCACCACGACAGGGGCCGATCGGCTCACCCGGATTGTTCACCGAGGTTGCGGTTCCATTCCAGCCAACCGACGCCGCTGCGCCCGTCGGCGGTGGTGATCGTGGCCCAGACGCGGGGAAACTGGCTGACCCGCCCGTCGGCGGCGACAAGCCGGACCGGCGCCTGGCCGCGGACGTCCACGTTGGCGGTGATCTCCCCCGGGTTGAGCGTCAGCGTCGCCTCCAGCGGTAACCCGTTGTCGTCGAAGGACTCTCGTGAGTCGACGGTCTGCAGCTCGGTGACCCGGCCGTCGGCGCGCTGGGTGTAGCCGATGCTGAACGCCGGTGCACCCGGGATGCGGATGTTGACGCCGTGCAGATGGGTGCCGTCGTTCAGGTGCAGTGCGCTCCAGAGCCAATCCATGCTCCACCAATCGCGCACACCCCAGGAGTGATCGCGCTGGCCGGGCACCGCGTCGAGGCGGTAGCTGGTGTCGCCGATCGTGACGGTGCCCGAGACGGTGCACGGAATCTCATATCGCGTCGTGAGCCCGTACTGGTATGGGGTGCCGTCGGTGTCCCACACCAGGTTCATGGACATCGCGACGGGCGTGCCGGATTCCCCACGCAACAGCGCAGCCGGGTCGGGGTAAGCCTGAGCCCTCGCCCGCACATCGACGCGGTAGCTCTGCAACGGCGTACCGGCGGAATGCCCGAGCTCGAACTCGTCGGTGCGCACCGTCCACGGGTCCGCCGGCAGCGGGACCTGCGCGTCGACCGCGACGGTTGGCATGCCGGGGCCGCACAGCAGCACGTGCACCCATGCGGTTCGCTCGTTGGCCACCAGGCCGAGGCGGAACCAGCCGCCCAATCCCTGTGCGGTGTCGGCGAAGTCGGCGTACCAGCTCTCGCTCCACAGCGGTTCGGCGGTCGGATCGTGGGCGAGCTCATCCTCCGGCACCGGTTGCAACGGCTCGGATGCCACCGCCGCCGGCAGCGTCGCCAGCGCGTCCGTGTCAAGGACGTGATCGCAGTGCCGGCGCAGCATCGTCATGAACATCTGGTCACCACGGTCGGTGCGCTCCACCAGCATCGAGGAGACGATCGCCATCATCACGCCGAAAAAGCTCTGCCGGCGCACGCCGTCGGCGACGTCGGCCAGGGTCAGGGGCGCGTCGGGTCCCAGCGCCTCGTGGTATGCCCGCAGCAGCGCGTCGTAGTGCTCGCGGCGGTCCTCGGTGGGCAGCGCGCACCCGAGGAAATAGGACAGGTCGGTCAGTGCCGGTCCCCACGACACCGTCTGCCAGTCGACCACCGTCAGCGCGCGGTCGGCGCCCGAGGTACCGAACAGCATGTTGTCCAACCGGTAGTCGCCGTGCACCAGGCCCTGTATCCCGGACGCCTGGGCCTCCTGGTCGAGGTAGGCGTCGAACGCGGCAACCAGACGCTCGCACACCACGCGGTGCTCCGGTGCGATCTGGTCGCCGTAACGGTCGACGAACCCCGCGTACAGCGGCGTGATCATCGCCTGGTTCAGCGGCGCCTCGCGGTTGAGCCACGGCGCTTCGGCCAGCGAGACATCGCCGAGCAGCGGGCCGTGCAGCCGTCCCAGCTCGACGGCGCCGAGGCGGGCCTGTTCGATTGTGGCGCCGGCGATTTCATCGCCGACCACGGCCGGGCCCGCGTCGCCCAGCAGCAGGTCGAACACGCCCGTGGAGGTGTCGACCGCCGCGTGATAGCAGGGCGCGATGGGCCCGCCCAGCCGCGGCGCGATGTCGCCGTAGAAGCGGACCTCCCGCTCGTAGAGTCCCAGAGCCAGCCCGGTCTGCCGGCTCACCGGGTCGGTGGCGGCGACCTTGAGCACCACCGACGCGGGCCCGCCGTCGGCCTGCGCGTAGTTGAGCCGGATGCGGTAGCACTCGCTCATCTGCCCGGTGCCGATGCGCTCGACCGAGAAGTCGGCGATGGGTCCGGTGCCGATCACCGCGGCCAACCAGGAGGCGGTGAGGTTACTCGGGGTTTCGATGACTTGCTCGGTCTCGGCGTGCATGAGGGTTAGCGTGCCAGGTCAGTGCGCGAGTGAGAAGCCGTCCCAGGCCATCCGGCGGTGCGGGTGTGGATCGAACTCGACCCGCGATTTGCGGTCGAAGACCATCACGGCGCGGTCGGTGGCGTTGTAGCGGGGCCAATCCTCGCCCGGGACGCCGGTGCGGCTGAAGGCGCGCCACCGCCGTTGCACCTGGTTGCTGACCCGCAACGCGGCGCGCCGGTCGGCCGCCGCGGTCAGCAGGGCGCCGAATCTGGTGCGGTAGACGTCGAAGACGGCCAACAACTCGGTGGCATGGGTGGCGCCGAAACCCGACCAGCGCAACGTGCGCGGGGCGTAGTCGTACCGGTAGAGGTAGGTCGGCGCGTGCGCGCTGTGGGCCTCGGCGATCTGCCAGGCCGCCGATCCGAACGCGAAGTCGCCGCCGAGCTGGATGCACGCCGCCCGCCCGGGGTAGTCCGGGTACGCGGCGGTAATGCGTTCGCGGATAGCGGGGTCCGCCTCGGCCAGCAGCTCTTCGACCATCGATTCGTTGGTCGGCAACATCGCCAGGAACCGGGTGAACAGCCGGCCCTCTTCGGCGTTGGTGCCGACGATCAGCGGTACCGGGTGCGCGTCACCGCGCCGCATCGCCTCAACGGGATCCATCGGCAGCACGTCGTCCCCGACGACCGGGCCAATCGGGAAGGCGCCCAGCCTGTTCTGCATGCCCTCGTCGATCAATGCGTGCTGGGTTTTCACCAGTTGGGCGGCCGACGCCCGCATCAGAGCGTCGGCGGCGTCCTGCTTGCGCACGCCCAGCAGGCCGGCGAAGCGGTTCGCGAACTCGGCGGCAACCTCTTTGGATCGCGTCAGGCCCGATGCGGGACTCTCCGAAATGGCCCGGGCGAACAGGCCTTTGGCGGACGGCACGGCCAGCAGGGAGGCGGTGATGCACGCGCCGGCGCTCTCGCCGAAGATCGTCACATTGTCCGGGTCACCGCCGAATCCGGCGATGTTGTCGCGCACCCACTGCAACGCCAGCACCAGATCGCGCAGATACAGGTTGCTGTCAATGGTGATGTCGGGCGTCGACAGCGACGAGAAGTCCACACATCCCAGCGCGCCCAGCCGGTAGTTCACCGACACGTACACGCATCCCCGGCGTGCCAGGGCCGCGCCGTCGTAGAGCGGTGTCGCCGAGCTGCCCAGGAAGTACCCGCCGCCGTGGATGAAGACCATCACCGGCAGCGGTCCCTCCATGGCACCCTCGGGCGCTACGACGTTGAGGGTGAGGCAGTCCTCGCTCATCGGCTGATAGCGGCCGCCCAGCCCGGACAGGCCGAGCAGGGTGTAACGGCGCTGCTGGGGTGCGCAATTGGCGAAGCCGTGGCAGTGCCGCACTCCCGACCACGGTGCCGCCGGCTGCGGCGCCCGGAAGCGCAGGTTTCCCACCGGTGGACGGGCATACGGGATCGACCGCCACCGATTAACCCCGTCCCTGGTGAAGCCCTCGACGGTGCCGGTGGCCGTGTGTGCGCGGACAGTCCGGTGATGCATAAACCCGACGGTAACCGACATGACGGCGTTAACGCGCGCGCAGCGCCTTATTGCCCGGCGCGGCGGTTAGCCTGACTGGATGCGGATAGCTGCGATGATCGCCGCGTCGGTACTGGTCGCCGGCTGCTCACACACCACGGGCAACCATTCCGAGCCGACGCCGAGTTCCACTCAGACCTCCGTTGGCCCGTCCGGAAGCAGGACGCCAGGAGCATCCGCCGCGCCGGCCGCCGGCGCCGCGGTCTCCGACGTCATCGCGTGGATAGAGGCGGCCCACCCCGCCGATCCTGGCCGCTACCACACGGCGGCCCGCGACGGTGTGGCCACACCCCTGGGCAGCGACATCGCCCTGGCGGCGGTGGGCGGCAAAGTCTCCTGCATGACGGATGCCGCGCACACCGACGGCGCGCTGAATTGCCTGGTGAACCTGGCCACTCCGGCGCCGGCCCCCGCGACCGCCTATGGCGAATGGCAGGGCGGTTGGGTCACCTTTGACGGGGTGCACCTGCAGGTGGGAGCCGCGCGGGCCGACCCCGGCCCCTTCGTCAACGGCAACGGACCGGAGCTGGCGAATGGGGACTCGCTGTCGTTCGGCGACTATCGGTGCCGCGCCGACCAAGCCGGCCTGTATTGCGTGAACTACGCGCATCAGTCGGCGGCGCGTTTTGCGCCCGCCGGCATTCAGCCCTTCGGCTGCCTGAAGTCGGTGCCGCCGCCCGACGGGGTCGGCGCGGCGTTCAGCTGCTGAGGATTTCGCTGCCCAACGTCGAGTTGTTGCGTGAAATCGCGGCATTCGACACCAACAACTCCACGTTCGGCGGTTCACCAGGTGACCGGAAGCTCTTTCATGCCGTAAATGTCGGCCTCTTTGAACCGCAACTCCTCCGGCGGAACGGCCAGCTTCAGCCCGGGCAGCCGTCGCGCGAGGGTGGCGAACGCGACCTGCATTTCCACGCGGGCCAGGTTGGCCCCGATGCACTGGTGCACGCCGTACCCGAAACCCAAGTGTCCGCGCGTGTTTCGATGGATGTCGAAACTCTCTGGGTCGTCGACGAATTCGGTGTCCCAGTTTCCGGCGGGCAGGTTCATCATCACGAACTCCCCCGCCCGGATCAACTGGCCACCGATCACCAGATCTTCGGTCGCCACGCGGTCGACCTGGCTGTGCACGATGCTCAGATAGCGCATCAGCTCTTCGACGACGTTCGCGATGAGGGCGGGATCGTCGGTCTGGCCGAGCCGCTCGAAGGCGCTCGGATGTTGCAGCAGCGCAACCGTTCCCAGTGAGATCATATTGGCGGTGGTCTCGTGACCCGCCTGCATCATGATCACACTGTTCATCGCCGCGGTCGCGTGGTCGAGTTGACCCGTCGCGACGTACTCGGTGATCATGCGGCTGATCAGATCGTCGCCGGGTTCGCGCTCCTTGCGTTGCACCAACTCCTGGATGTAGGCGTACATCGCCCCGAAGGCCTGTCCCTTTTCCGCCTCGGACGTCTTCTGGTCGAGCCCGGCAGTGGTGTTGCGCTGGAAAAGCTCGAGATCTTCGGGCGGCACGCCCAGCAGCAGCGCAATCACCAATGATGGCACCGGCAAGGCGAATTCACGCACCAGATCGGCAGGCGGCCCCACCGCGATCATCTCGTCAAGAAAATGGTCGACCATCTCCTGGATCTGCGGCCGCATCGATTCGCAACGCCTGAAGGTGAAGTTGCCGGTCATCATCCGCCGGATCCGGTGATGCTCGGGATCGTCGGTGCGCGCAAACATCACCGGGACCTCGTTGTCGGCGTTGGTGGGCATGATGGAGTCCGGAATGGTCTTCGCGGACAGCCGCGGATCGACCAGCGCCGCCCTGATGTCGGAGTAGCGGCTCACCACCCAGACCGGATTTCCGTGGAACATCGCCTGTCGTAGCCCGGGCTCTTCCCGCCAGCTCGCGAACTCTACCGGCGTCGCGAGCGGACAGTGGGCGGGACGCGGCACGGGCAGTGCCGGAAGCTCCGCGTCCGAGCAGGAGTCGGACGCCTCGAAAGATATTGACATAAGCCGCGTTTCCCATTAAATGTCAGTTACCTGCCAGTTGTAGAGCGTAAAGGGACCGTTGGCGGTAGTCAACTGTCGGTTACGCTGTCACGATGACCGCGGTGGAGGACCGGCCGTTGCGGGCGGACGCGGCGCGCAACGTCGAGCGCATACTGCGCGCGGCGCGCGAGGTCTACGGCGAGTTGGGCCCGGACGCCCCGGTGGAGGCGGTCGCCCGCCGGGCCGGCGTCGGCGAACGAACCCTCTACCGCAGGTTTCCCACCAAGGCGGATCTCGTCCTGGCGGCGCTGGAACAGAGCATCGCCGAGGATCTCACGCCGGTGATCGACGCCGCCCGCCGCGCGAAGGATCCTCTGCGCGGCCTGACCCAATTGATCGAAGCGGCGATCTCGCTCGGCGCGCGCGAACACAGCCTGCTGGCCGCCGCCCGCCGGGCCGGGTCCCTCACGTCCGACATCTCCATGTCGCTCAATGCCGCGCTCGCCGAGCTTGCCCGCGAGGGCCAGCGTCTCGGCAGGATTCGCGCCGACCTGGTCAGCGACGACCTGCCTCGGCTGATCGCCATGCTCTTCAGCGTGCTCTCGACGATGGATTCCGACAGCGACGGCTGGCGACGCTACGTCGCCCTGGTCGTCGATGCCATATCGGTTGATGAGCGGCGGCCATTGCCCCCGGCGGCCGAACTGCGCTACACACTGCAGCCGGACGGCTGGCCGCTGTGAAGGAACGGCCGCTCAGCTAGCCGGCAGACCCGCCTTGACCGCGGCGTCCTGTTTGCGCGCGAGATCGAGCAGGATGTCGGCTGGCGTGGGATTGCCTATGACACAGTCGAATTCCATATCGACCATGGCCCTGCCCTCGACGAATACCGCCTCAGAGATCTCCATCGGATTGGCCGGGTCGGTGCTCTGCCCGATCACCATGAATCCGTTGGTGCCGACGTCGATGGGCTGCTGCTCGCCGCTGACCTTCTTGCCGACGACGTCGCGCATGTTCGCGGCCGTCTTGTCGGCCGTCGCCGCGTCGGGAAAGACCGCGATCGTGTCGATGATGGTGCGCTTGCCGTCGGGGTTCTTGAAGACCTGCCCCACGCCGACGATGCCGCCCGGATTCTGGCTGGGCGGCCCGTCAGCGGTGGCGTGCGGGCCGACGTCGGCGGCCTGGATGAGCAAGGAGCTGTAGTTCGCCGGCGCCCCGGGTGAAGAGGGGGCGCTCGACGAGACGGCCGCGCTCGACGACGCGGCCGGACCCGATGGCGCAGTCGAGTTCTTGTCGTCGCCGCAGCCGGCGATCGCGGCGCTGAGCAGCATCGCGGCGGCGGCCAGGCCGACCGCGGACGTCCGGATCTTTGTCATGAGCCCTCCTTTGTGAGGTCAGCTATTTGTAACCCGTACCCGGGCCACCCGCAGCGTGAACACGCAAACTATGTGGGCCGGCGGGCAAATCACCATCGGACGGGTTTCGCTTCAGTTGATGGTGACGCCCGCGTCGACCTTGAACTCCAGCCCGGTCACGTATCTGGACTCGTCGGAAAGCAGGAACAGCACTGCGCTGCTGACGTCGGCGGGCTCGACAGCCGGCGTGGGCATCGCATTGACGAAGATGGGAATGAGATCGGAACGCTGCTCTCCCAGGAGAGGCCCGAACGACGGCGGAACCATCCCGGTGGGCACGCCCGTGGGAAGCACGGCGTTGACACGCACGTTCTGCGCCGCCAGCTCGTTGGCCAAGGCCAGCGTCAAGCCGACGACGCCGTGCTTGGCCGCCGTGTAGGGCGTCTGCAGCGGGAATCCCTTGATGGCGCCGGCGGAGCTGATGTTGACCAGGCTGCCTCCACCTTGCTCGAGCAGGTGCGGTATCGCGGCCGCACAGGTGTTCCAGACGCCGATCAGGTTCACGTCGACCACCGTGCGCCACTGTTCGGCAGTGGTCTTGTCCCACGGCGCCACCGTGAGCACGCCGGCGTTGGCGACCGCGCCGTCCAGGCCGCCCAGCTCGCCGACTCCCTCGTCGACCGCGGAACACAGTTGCGCCTCGTCGCGGACATCGACAACGCGACTCACGCATCGGCGACCGAAATCCCGTACCAGCCTTACTGTTTCGGTGAGGTCATCCTCGGTGGCCAACGGATATTCAATCTGCGGCATGGATTGGCAGATGTCGACGAGGATGAGGTCCGCGCCCTCCTGCGCAAGCCGCAGCGCATGGCCGCGCCCCATGCCGCGGGCGGCGCCGGTGATCAGAATGCGTTTACCGGCAACGCGTCCTGGAGCCGGGGTGGTCAGTTCAGTGCTCGTTCCACATCAATCCGCGCATCGTCGCTGACAATGGGATGTCCTCGACCCCGATCAGCCCTTGGGGCGCGCGGCACACCCAGTCGATCGCGTTGACCGCCCGGCCGGCGGTCGAGATGCAGCCGGCATCGGTGGAATCGTAAAGGGGGTGGGATACATGGGTGTTGATCTCCACCCGCGGCTCGCCCTCCACGACGACGCGGTGCACACCGGTGTGGCCATCGGGCGGGAATTCCCAGTCGGGCGCGGCGGCCGGGGTGAGCCTGGTGACGTGCTCGAGGGTGATGACCGGCTTGCGGTCGCGCACGCCCTCGGTGGCGAATCGGACCGCGGCCATCTGCCCCGGCTGGACGGTCATCATCGTGCATTCGATGCGTTCGGGCGTGTACCACGGCTCGCAGCGCTGGCGCACGTCGTCGAGCGTGATCCCGAGATGGTCGGCCAGACTGCGGACCTGACCGCCCCACATCGCCACGATCACCCCGGGCAAGAACATCATCGGCGAGTCGTCGTCGGGCGTGGTTCCGAACCCCATTGCCGCACCGGTGAACTCGGCATCGTCGTAGTTTCCGTAGTCGAAGATCTCCTGCACGGTGATCGACGAGATCCGCGTGGTCAGGCTGGCCGCCGAATGCACCAGCGTATCGCCGGAGAAGCCGGGGTCGATGCCGTTGACGTAGAGCGAGGCGTTGCCTGCCGCGCACGCGCGCTCCAACGGCTCGCGCAACCAATCGTCGGCATGGCGGGGTGTCACCAGCCAGACCATCGATGTGCCAACGACGTTGATGCCCGCCGCGAGGAACTTGGCCATCTGTTCGATGGCTTCCATGGGTCGCGTCTCACCCTGAGACGTGTAGACGACGCAATCGGCGCCAAGATTGAGCAGTGCGTCGATATCGTCGGTGGCGATGATGCCGGTCGGCTCGTCCAGCCCGCAGAGCTGCGCCGCGTCCTTGCCGATCTTGTCGGCGCTGGCGGCGTGCACGCCGACCAGTTCCAGATCCGGTCGGCCGATGATGGCCCGCAACGAGTGCCGGCCCACATTCCCGGTGGAAAACTGTATGACTCTGCGCACTTACCCTCATCCTTCCGACCGTGGGCGATGACCCATCATGGCGCGTTGCGTCGCGGTCCAGGTCAGTAATCGGGGATTGGAAGCGGCGAGTTGTTCGAGTCGATGCCGCCGTCGACGTGGAAGATCGCGTTCGTCGCGTAGCAGTCGCGCGTGCACAGGTACACCGTCAGCCGCCCGAGATCCTCGACGTCACCGAGCCGATGCAGCGGGGTGGCCTCCTGCATTTTCTCCAGCGATCCGGGCATCAAGTCCAGGCTGCCCCGCAGGCCGTCGGTGGCGAACGATCCCAACGCAATGGCGTTGACGCGGATCTTCGGCGCGAGTTCCTGTGCCATCGCGCGGGTGAGCGCCTCGAGGCCGCCCTTCGCGACGCAGTAGGCCGTCAACGCGCGGATACCGAACCGGGCGGAACCGGACGAGATGTTGACGATGGACCCGCGTCCCGCGCTGATCATGTGCGGGGCGACGAGCTGGCTCATGATGAACGCTGATGTCACGCACCAGTCGAAGGTGTGCCGGAAGTCTTCGTCGGTGATGTCCAGAAAGCGCGCATAGGTGGAGCCGCCGACGTTGTTGACGAGAATGTCGATGCGCCCGAAGCGTTCCATGGCCGTGTTCACGACGCGCTCGCCGTCCGGGCGGCTCATCGCGTCCGCGACGAGCGCCAGCCCCTTGCCGCCCGAGGCCTCGATGCCCTCAATCGTGCCAACGATATCCGCCTCGGTACGCGCGGTCCCGACAACCGTGGCGCCGGCCTCCCCCAACACCCGGGCAATGCCCGCCCCGACGCCTTTCCCGGCGCCCGTCACGATCGCGACCTGCCCATCAAGCTGGAACTGTTCCAACGCCATGCCGAGCTCCTTCGATCGCGCGTGGGGTGCGCCGTTCAATCTATGAACTGGGCTGACTAAAGTCAACGAATTCGCGTGATCGGCGTCCGCAGTACCGTTGAGTGCCTGAGAATAATCAAGTTATGCAAGCGTTTTTGGCGCGAACACGGCATAATGAGCCGTTGAGCCCCGCAACTCTCGCATGAGTCGGGTCAACTGTGAGGAAACACATGGCTGTGACGGATCGGCTGTCGACCCGAGAAGCAAAGCGTCTGCAGACGAGGGAGCGTTTGATGGGGGCCGCGATCGCGGAGTTCGCCCGGGCCGGCATGGCCGAGGCGGACGTCAGTGCCATCGTGGCCGCCGCGGGCGTGGCGCACGGGACGTTCTTCTTCCACTTCCCCACCAAGGAGCATGTGCTGCTGGAGCTCGAGCGCCGCGAAGAGGACCGCATAGCCAAGCAGTTCGCCCAATTCCTGAAGTCCAAGCACGATCTCGCTTCCGCGTTGGGCGAGGCGGTCCGCCTCGTGGCCGGGTTGGAACGCCGGCTGGGCGATCGGCTCTTCAATGACTTTCTCGCGCTGCATTTCTCGCAGACCCGTCCGCAGACCGAGGACGGCCGCGATCACCCGTTGATCGTCTTGGTCGCCCAGGAAATCGCGCTTGCGCAGGAACGCGGTGAGACGGATCCGCACGTCAATCCCATGAACAGTGCGGTGTTCTTCTTGCTGGGTCTCTACGCCCTGTTGATCACCACCAACCACTGGCCGACCGGCCATGCGCTGCTGGAAGACTACGTCGCGAGGACGTTGCGAAGTTTGAAGCCCTGACCCGCCGCTAGGGGCGTATGACGCCGCGCAGCGGCATCAGGCCGAGTTCCTTGTGGGACATGAACCCCGGCGGAGCGTCGCAGACCGCGGGAATGGCGTTCGCGGGGCCCATCGCGGTCCAGGTGTATCCGGGCAGCGCGTATCCGCCGTTGGGGTCCTGCGCGCCCTGCAGGATCAGCTCGGTGGAGGAATCGCCCTCGATCACAATGCGGTAGTGGTAGTGCTGGGGCCAATCCTCCTGCGGTTCAATGGCGTCGAAGGTGTCCATCGTGTAGATCTCGTGAAAGACGATGAGGGGTCTGCCGTCCACCCACGCCGTCCACTTGTGGTGCTGGCGAGCGACAGTCCCCTTTTTGATCACGCCCTTGAAGCCCGGCATGTCGCTGCTCTCCCCTCCCTCGAAGGGGATGTCGCGGGTGGCAGTCCCGAGCTCCACCTCGGTCGTGTATCGCTCGACTGTTTTGCCCAGTCCCTCGACGACCATGGCCATCGACTGGGCGAACAACGGCCATGCCTGTCCCAGCAGATTCGGGCCATCTTCGAACCCGGCCGGGTCGCTGCCCATCCCCATCTCGAACAGGTACTTCAGGGTGTCGCGCCCGAAATTCACCACCTCGTAGATGTGAATTGTGTCGATCTGACTGATGATTCGGGCCAGCGTCAGGACGAGCAGGTCTCCGGCGAACCCGGGGTTGACACCACCCGCATGAAACGACGTGCCGCCCTCGTGGCACGCGGCATCGATCTTGTCGATGTCCGCCTGACTGTGCTCGGTCCGATACCACCACGCCCCACCCGATGCGACGACATTCTTGCCGCCGCGCAGCAGGCGGCACACCTCGTCGGGGTCGGACCATAGCGGCGCATAGAACACGCAATCGGCGTCGAGTGCCTCGATGGCATCCTTGTCGGTGGTCGCCCGCACGCCGGTCGGCGGTTTGCCGCAGAGCTCACCGGCGTCCTTGCCGACTTTCTCCGGTCGATTGCACAGGACGCCGACCAGTTCGTAGGCAGGGTTGTGCACAAAATGACGCAGCGCGATCGTTCCGACATTGCCGACGCCCCATTGGATTACACGATATTTCTTCTCGGCCGGCGACTTGAGCGTCATCGCTACTCCTTTGCATGGCCAGAATGCCTGAGCGCTCGCTGAGCGTAGGCGTCTGGCAACGGGCGTGTCAACGAATACCAGCTGACTTTCGTCAGTACTGTCGCTCCGCTGGTGGGGCGTGGACAGGCGGCGTGAACTCCGCATTAGCCCTGTGGCACGCACGAACTGCGGGAATTGGGGCGAATCTCGCTGCCGGTTCGTCGCCGACCCGGTGCGCGTCTTCTGCTGACTGTAGTCAGCCTGTTATAGTGCACTCGCCGGTCCAATCAGTGTCGATGGCGGGGAGGGTTCGTGAATTTGCCGAAGCTGCATCAGCGCGACGCCGGGATAGGTGCAGCCACGCGCTCGCCCGGCTCTGCCCCATCGCCGGGTCTGGCCATCGACGAGCACATGGAACGCTCACGGCTCGCGCAGCAGCGGGCGGACAAATGGCTTATCTCCGGCAGCCTCCTGATCGGCACGGCAGCCCTGGGTGTTTTCGGGCTGCCGCTGTTCCTCTGGGGGGTGCGGCTGCTGCGCCGGGCGCAACGCGACGGCCTCTCGGTCCGGCCGATGCTGGTCACCCTGCTCGGCTATCTCGTCATCATCGACGCCGCCATCAACACCGTAGGGTGGGCGCTTGATCTGGTGGCGAACCACACCATCCTCGCGCGCGTGCTGCTCAACGGGTGGGGCAACATGTTCGACGCCGGCTACTTCTGGCACTACAACGAGCTGTGGGTCGGCGGCGCGGCGGGGCCCGGCGAGAAAGCCCTGGAGGTCGGGCTGATCCTGACCGTCTTCACCATGCGGATCGCCGCCGCCATCGGGTTTCTGCAGATGAAGCGGTGGGGCCACCAGTGGATGGTCATCACCTGCTGGATGGGCGTGGTCATTTGGATCACCTACGTGTTCAACATGACGATGTTCGCCGACGTGCGCTTCGCCGGCGTCGTGCTCCCGGTCGTCGGCTGGTGGCTCTACGACATCTTCTACATCACCCCGTTTTTGGCCATCCCCTATCTGCACACCGTCAACCGCGAACTCTTCTCCGACTGAAATGCCCGACGCGCCTTCGGTTCACGAGAGTTCTCGACATCTCAGCACGCATCAACTGACCACGGCACCGAGGAGGTCACATCGTGGGCTATCTGTGGGAGATCCTTCGCTATGTCGCCGCGTGGGGCGGCACCGGACTGATCATCTGGTTCTGGTATTGGCTGTTCTCCAACATCGGCACGTTCTGAGCCGGGGTTCGCGGTGCGCGGGATTGGGCCGATGACTGAGCATTCCGACGGCCATGCGATGGCGCTGGAACGCAGTTGCGCGGTGACAGCGGTCGCGCTGAGCGAGCAACGCCGAGAAGGCGTGCGGCTCGTCACCGGCGAGCGGCGGGGCTTCGGGTTGAACGCGGGGCTCACATTCGTCCACGTCCCCTACCCCGCCCCCTCCGACTGGACACGCAGAACCCTGACCTGCGGCGTGGCCCTGCAATGCTCACCATCGAAGGAACGCGTCACCGAATTTCGGCTGAACGAGCTCTCCGCGCGCGAACTGCGCGCGCTCACGCTCGTCGAAGGCGGCGTCGCGCTCGGCTGGATCGCGTCGCGCTGGCCCGGCCTGCTTCCCGAGGTCCAACGGCTGCTCCCCGACGTCCACCCCGAAGCCGCGGACATGGACGGCACCCAGATGCTCGACAGGGCAATCGGATTGGCGGCCACCGGCCGGGAGTTGGCGGTCCCACCGCTGCTGGGCGCTTTGCCGCTGGCCTACACGGCGCCGCAGGGATTGACCGATAAGTTGCGACGCAGCTTCGGGAGGATGCCGTGGACCACGACGCAGAAGCGTCTTCCGCGGCCATACTCGGTTCCGGTCGGCGGTGACGGGGGCGTCCGCAACCCGAACCTGCCGCCGCCGAGCCGGCCGCAGGACAACGATCTCGACGTCACACCCCAACACCGGCCCGGGATTCCCTATCCCGAGTGGAACATGTGGACACAGCGATTCATGCACGACCACGTCGCTGTCGTCGAGCACGCCGACGGCCGGCGCCTGCGCCGTCCGGTGCCGGTGGCCGTCGACGTCCGCAAGTGGTTCGAAGAACACACCCACCGTGCAATGACCAGCCGACTCGAAGACGGCTCCGACCTCGACGTCGACCAATACGTCAGCCACTACATCGACCTGACGACGGGCGAGGCCAAAGAGCCGCGGGTGTTTCGCGACCTGCTGCCCAGCAGCCGCGACGTCACCACCGCATTGCTGCTCGACGGCAGCTCGTCGCTGGGGGTGCACGGGGGCCGGGTGTTCCAGCTCGAATTGGCCTGTGCCGACGCGCTTTCGCGTGCCATGACGCTGGCGCGCGAACGCCATGGCGTTTTCGTGTTCACCGGCAACACCCGGCACCGGGTCGAGGTGCGGTGCCTGAAGGACTTCGAAGACCGCCGGTTCGTGCCGCCGAGCGGGCTGGGCCTGTCCACCCGCGGCTACACCAGACTCGGTGCGCCGCTGCGCCATTTGACCAGCCGCCTGCTGGCCCAGGCCTCCGAGCGGCGCCTGCTGATCATCATCGGGGACGGGCTGATCTCCGATGAAGGCTACGAGGGCCGTTACGCCTGGGCCGATGCCGCGCACGCCGTCGAGGAGGCCAACGAGGCCGGGGTGTCGATGTATTACGTGGGCGTCGGGCCGACCCGGGTCGACCCCCTCCCGGAGGTGTTCGGGCCGCGCCGTTCGCAACGGATCCGGCGCATCGAGGAATTACCCCGGGTATTGGCCCATGTCCATCGCGAACTGGTCGCAGCGTGAATGCCGACCGATTGAGGAAGAGATGACCACCGACACATATTTCGCCAACGGCAACGAAGTTCAGCTGTTCGAACAGGCCTTTCAGCGGCGCCTGCCGGTGATGCTGACCGGCCCGACCGGGTGCGGCAAAACCCGGTTCGTCGAACACATGGGCTCGCTGCTGCAGCGACCGGTAGTCACGATCAGTTGCCACGACGACCTCACCAGCTCCGACCTCGTCGGCCGCTTCATGGTGACCGGCGGCGACGTCGTCTGGACCGACGGCCCGCTCACCCGGGCCGTCAAAGCCGGCGCGATCTGCTACCTCGACGAAGTCGTCGAGGCCCGCCACGACTCCTTGGCGATCCTGCACTCGCTCACCGATCACCGACGATCGTTGTACCTGGACCGCGCCGGCGAGGTGGTGAAAGCCCCCGAAGAGTTCATGCTGGTGTGTTCGTACAACCCGGCCTATCGCAGCTCACTCAAGGAGCTCAAACCCTCGTTCCGCCAACGGTTCGTCACGCTGGCGATGCACTATCTGCCGCCCGACCGCGAGGCCGACGTGATCGTCGCCGAATCCGGAATCCCGTTGGCCACCGCCCAGCGGCTGGTCGGGTGCGCGGTCGCGATCCGCACGGCCGACGAAGCCTTCCACTTCGAGCCGCCGTCGACCAGGGTGCTGGTCACCGCCGCCCAGCTGATCGCGGCCGGCGCAACCGAATTGGACGCCGCCGACGCGTGCATACTCGCGCCGCTGAGCACCGATGGCGCGGTCACCGACGGTCTGCGTGAAGTCGCGGCAGCCAGCCTGGCCACCTCGAACAGTTCGCCCTAGGGAAAGGAGCAACCGGCATGGACCGACAGGAGGCGAAGCGCAAAAGGGCGCTCATCATCTTCCAGATCTTCATCTACGGCTATCTGCTCGCGATGTTCGGAGTCCAGCTTTACATGTCGTTCGCGCGGGGCTGGTGGGATCTGTGAATGTGCCGCTGCTGAAACGGAATTCGGGAGACGCGCCGGAACGTGCCGACGGGTCGCGCAGCCTCGAGGATCACCACGACGAATCACGCCAGGCCCAGCGCCACGCCGACAAGTGGATGATCGTCGGCGCCGCAATGATGGGCATGTGGGCACCGGGCCTGATCGGATTTCCCATCTTCATGCGCGGGGTATGGCTGCAGCGCCAGGCCCTGCGCGCCGGGCTGTCGGTGCGGCCCATGATCGTGACCCTCATCGGCTATCTCGTCCTGATCGACGGGATGCTCAACAGTCTGGGTTGGGCACTTGACCTGGTCGCCAACCACACATTGATCAACAGGGTGCTGATGGTCGGGTGGGGCAACATGTTCGACGCCGGCTACTTCTGGCATTACAACGAGTTGTGGATCGGCGGCGCGGCGGGTCCGGGCGAAAAGGCCTATGTGGCAGGCCTGATCCTCACCGTATTCTCGATGCGGGTGGCGGCGGCCATCGGGTTTTTACAGATGAAGCGCTGGGGCCATCAGTGGATGGTCGTCACCTGCTGGATGGGCGTGGTGATCTGGTCGGCCTACGTCTTCAACATGACCATGTTCGCCGACGTGCGCTACGCCGGTGTCGTGTTCCCGGTCATCGGCTGGTGGCTCTACGACATCTTCTACATCACCCCGTTCCTCGCGATCCCGTACCTGCACACCGTCAATCGCGAAATCTTCTCCGACTAAAAGGAGCAGTGCCATGACTAGTCCGTCCGTACCGTCCCCCACCGAAGACAAGGACCCGGCCGCCGATCTCGAGCCCGGGACGACGCCGTACTACGCGCGCATGCACACCTGGATCAAGCGCGCCGTGTTGGTGTGCCTGGTAGCGCTCGTGATCGAGGGTGCCTTCACGCTGCCGTTCATGGCGGTCTACTACGGGTACCCGACGCTGAGCCTCACCCAAATCTGCAGTGAGCTGCTTAAGATCCGGTACTCCAACGACACCTTGGAGTGTAAGTACCCCTACCCGCCGTTCGGGCCCCCGGAGGGCGCCGAGGGCAAAGCCACCGCGCAGGACGTCTGGGGCATCCAACCGATACCGAAGTACCACCGGCTGGGGTTCCGCGAACTCGTCAAGATCCACGACGAACGACTCGCCCGCCAAGCGCACGCGGCGACGCACCCATGACGGGGCCGGCCCGGTGACCTATCGGGTCGTCCAATGGACGACCGGTAACGTCGGCAAGAGCTCGGTCCGGGCGATCGCCGCGAACGCGACGCTGGAGCTGGTCGGATGCTATGCCTTCTCGCCGGAGAAGGCAGGGCGCGACGTCGGCGAGCTGTGCGGGATCGAGCCACTGAATATCAAGGCCACCAACGACATCGAGGCGCTGCTAGCGCTCAAGCCGGACTGCGTGGTCTACAACCCGATGTTCGCCGACGTCGACGAGCTGGTCCGCATCCTCAAGGCCGGCATCAATGTGGTGGGCACCGCCGAGTTCATCACCGGCCACTTTCTCGGCGCGGGACGCGAGCGCATCGCCCAGGCCTGCGAGGCGGGCGGATCGAGCATCTTCGGCACCGGCATCAACCCAGGCTTCGTCCAACTGTTCACCATCGTGTCGGCGGGACTCTCGGAGCGGGTGGACAAGGTGTCGGTGCTGGAGTCCTTTGATACCACGATCTACAACTCGCCGGCGACCGAAATCCCTATGGGCTTCGGCTATCCCATCGACCGTCCGGACCTGCCGGCTGTCACCGAGAAAGGATCCGGCATCTTCCGCGACGGCGTGTTGCTGCTCGCCGACGCCCTCGGCGTCGAACTCGACGAGGTCCGTTGTGAAGCCGAGTACGCCCAGACCACCGAGGATCTGCACCTGCCCGGGGACTGGACCATCGCGACGGGCTGCGTGGCGGGCATCCACGTTCGCTGGAAAGGGATTGTTGCCGGCCGAGAGGTCATCGAAATCGGCGGGCAATGGCGGAAGGGGCAAGCGCTGGAACCGGATTGGCCGCTGGACATGGGCTACACCGTCGAGGTGCAGGGCCGACCGACGATCAAGACCACGCTGAGCTTCCTGCCACCGCCGGACTTCGAGGGCACCACCTTGGACGACTACATCATGTTGGGGCTCACTATCACCGCCGTGCCGGCGATCACCGCGATACCCGCCGTCGTCGCCGCACCTCCCGGCATCGTCACCTACAACGACCTCCCCCTGCTACTTCCCCGCGGAGTCCTGACGACATGACGACAACACAAGAACCCTCGCTCCATCACGTCGTGTTCGCCGTGGCACCGGAACGACATGCGGCCGTGACCCAGATGTTCAGCGATCTGGGGTTCGTCTTCGAGCCGCTGCAGCTGGCCGAGCTCGGTCTGGACATTCACCTCGACTGGAATCGGGGCATCGAGCTGATCAGCCCGATCCCGGGATCGACCGGGGAGGTCGCCGTTTCGGTGACCGAGTTCCTCGAGCGCCACGGCGACGGCGTGTTCACCGTGGTCATCGGGGTCCCGGAAGCTTCCAGGGCCGACGCCGTCGCCGAGCGCTACGGTGCGACAACGCGTTTCCGGCAACGCATGGAGGGCGAGGGCACCTTTCTCGACGAAAACGACGTGTCGATCCTGGGACTGCCACTGACATTCCTGGCGACCAACATTCCGTGATTGGAGACGGCATGGCCCAACATCGTGAGCCGAACGGAGTTTGCGAGCTCGCCTCGGACGAGCCGCCCCTGGCTCTCGGCCGCGGCGTCGTGACCGAGTGGTCAAGGCGGATACCCCATTCCAAGCTGCCACCGGGACCCTGGAACACGTGGCCGTCCCCGACGTGCACCCTGCCGCTATTGCCGCTGCGGATACTCGCCACGGAGAGGTCATGACCGAGCTCCGGTTCGACGGGCGGGTCGCGATCGTCACCGGGGCCGGCGGCCAGGAGCCAAGCCTGGGGCGCTCGCACGCCAAGCTGCTCGCCCAGCGAGGGGCCAAGGTCGTGGTCAACGACCTCGGCGTCGGGCCCGACGGCCGAAACATCCTGCGGGCCAATGCGGAACAGGTGGCCGACGAGATCTGCGCGGCCGGTGGTGAGGCGGTTGCCGACCTGCACAGCGTCGCCGACGAGGACGGCGCGCGCCGGGTCGTCCAGACCGCGATGGACGTGTGGGGCCGCGTTGACATCCTGGTGAACAATGCCGGTGTCTGCTTCATGGCGCACTTCGACGAGATCTCCGACGCCGACATTCGCAATGTCATCGACGTGCACCTGATGGGGACCGTGTGGATGTGCCGGGCGGCGTGGCCCCACATGCGCGATGCCGGTTACGGCCGAATTGTGAACACCACCTCCGGGGCGATGTTCGGACTGGAAAATCTTTCCATCTACGGTGCGGCAAAGGGCGGAATCTTCGGGCTGACACGCGGTCTCGCCGTCGAAGGGGCACCGCTGGGCATCAAGGTCAATGCGTTGGGGCCTGCCGCCGACACCACCGCCGTGCGCCATTTCAACAACCCGTCCGCCTTCACCAGACTGATGGAGGATCACTTTCCGACCGGCCTGGTGTCACCCGCGGTGGCGTTCCTGGTTCACGAGAGTTGCCCGGTATCCGGAGCCAACCTCGAGGCGGGTGGGGGAAACGTGAGCATCCGGGTGTTCGGTCAGACGACGGGTATATACGACGCCGATCTCACCATCGAGAACGTGCGGGACAACTTCGCGGCGATCACCGACACGTCGACGGCCAGGTTGATACCGGATTTGCCCGACTCCGGTGAGTTAGCCCCGGGCGAGGCCATTTCGGCGCCTATCGAGGTACTACCGAAGCGCTACCAACCGAGTTGATTTCGGCCAAGGAGACATCATGACCGTCGACACCGCAGCACCCAGCGTCTTCGACGCAGGCCTGCCTACACTGCACTACGACATCACCGACACCGTGCACCAGGTCGCCCCGCGGATCCACGAGGCGCGCAAGCGATCTCCGATCGCCCTCGGGCCGTTGGGACCCGAGGTGCTCGGCTACGAACTCGCCCGAGGGATACTTCGCGATCCCCGGTTCGTCTTCCCGCCCGGCATGCACATGACGGCTCGCGGGATAACCTCCGGCCCGCTCTATGACCGGGTGCTGGGCACCATCCTCGGCATGGAAGGCGAGGAACATCGGCGCCTGCGCGGTCTGGTGTCCAGGGCCTTCACGCCGCGGGCGTCCGCGCGCATGGAAGACACCATCGAAAGGGTGATCAACGATTTGATCGATCAGGTCGCCGGCGCCGGCCGCTGCGACTTCGTCGCCGACATCGCCCGGCCCTACCCGATCCCGATCATCTGCGCGTTGTTGGGCGCACCACCCGAGGACTGGGAGCAGTTTTCCCTATGGGCGGAGGACATTTTCAAGATCGTGCGGTTCGACTCCGACCTGGCGAACGAGCAGCACATCGTGATGCGGGCGTGGGACGAGTTCGACGCCTACATCGACGACATGATCGCCGAACGGCGGAGCCGGTTGACCGACGACTTGATCTCCGAACTGATCCGCGCGCAGGACGACGGCGACCGGCTGAGCAACGCGGAGATGCGCATGCTGGCGTTCAGCATCCTGTCCGCCGGCACCGACACCACCCGCAATCAGCTGGCCGCGTGCATGCACGCGCTGTGCGATCACCCCGAGCAACTGGCGATGCTCCGCAAAAACCCCAACCTCGCGATGCCGGCCGTCGAGGAATGCATGCGCCATTCGCCCGCGGTCTGTACCACCCTGCGCACCGTCCTCGACGACGTCACATTCGCCGATTACACCTTTCCGGCCGGCACCTTCATTTCAGTGAATACCTTTGCCGCCAACTGCGATCCGCAGGTCTATGCGCACCCGGGCCGGTTCGACATCACCCGCGAGGACCCGCCGCCCATTCTGACGTTCGGCGGCGGTGCCCACTATTGCCTGGGCGCGAACCTCGCCCGAACGGAACTCGCCGGAGCGCTCAAAGTCCTCGCCCGGCGCATGACCAACCCGCGGCGCGTAGCGACGGCGCAGTGGAAACCGATGCTGGGACTGAGCGGGCCGGTCGGTCTGGAGATGGAATTCGACTAGCTCAGCGCGTCGTCCGCGGCCAGCTCCAGGACGTGGATTTCGCCCGTCGCGCCGTCGACCTCGACCAGGGCACCCGGCGGCAACGACTTGGTCGCCCCCTGAACGTCGACGACACAGGGGAAGCCGAATTCGCGGGCCACCACCGCGGCGTGGGACATCGGGCCGCCCAGTTCGGTCACGACGGCGGCGGCGTAACAGAACGCCGCCGTGTATCCGACGTCGGTGACCTCGGCGACGAGGATCTCGCCGGGCTGCAGGTCGTCGATGGTGTCGGGGCGCACGATCCGTACCCGGCCGCGCACCCGCCCGCCGCACACCCCGACCCCGCGCAGGGTGTCCCCGCCGGCCAGGGCGGGCGACGAGGGCGCGGTTGGCTGCCAGCTTCCGCTGAACACCGTCGGCGGCGCC
Source organism: Mycobacterium sp. 3-98 (assembly GCF_035918355.1). NCBI lineage: Bacteria > Bacillati > Actinomycetota > Actinomycetes > Mycobacteriales > Mycobacteriaceae > Mycobacterium > Mycobacterium sp. 3-98. Next base: position 3,319,966 of record NZ_CP142360.1, read on the forward strand.
ACCGCGACCAGCCGGCGTTGCTCGGCCCGGCGCCGGGCCACCAGCGCGCCCACATCCGCCGGCAGGGCATCCAGTTCGTCGACGAGCAGATAGAAGACATCATCGGCGGCTTCGAAGACGCCCGACTCGACCGCCCTGCGCCCGTACTCGCGCAGCAGCGTGCGCAGAACCCAGTTGGCCCGCACCACCTTGTCGCGGCGGACCTCACGGTCGCGCAGTTGCTGGGTGGCCAGCACCGCAATTGGCTTGGCGTGCAACGGAATCTGGGGGCGCTGGGGTTGCTGCGCCGACGGCGCGCTCATCGCCCTGGTCACCATCCGGACCAGCAGCTCGGGGTCGTCGGCGTAGCTGGTTGACAGCATCTCGAGCTCGGCGGGCCCACGGTGGCCGATGAGCGCCAGCTCGGCCAGCAGCGCGGCATGGAATTCCGGTGCCTCGACGGCCAGCTTGTCCAGCCGGTCCCCCGGTTCTGCCAGTAGCGCCGTCACTTTCGGATCGCGCTGCGCGGCAACCACCAACCGCTGCATCGCCTCGACCGAACGCGCGCTGACCAATTCGGGCCCACCGGGGGCGGCGACGTCCCGCCCGCACAGACCACGCAGCAGCACGTTGAACGCCGCGCACAGCAGGAATGAGCCGGCGGCGAGCACCCAGCCGTGCACCACCTGGTCCCGCGCCAGCGAGATAAGGCTCAGCAGCCGGCGATCGTCGATTCCGGCGAGGTCCCCTTCGGTCAGGCGTTCCAGGCGATCGACGTCGGCAACGAATTCGCGGGTGTCCAGGGGCGCGCCGGCCGACAGGCCGATCAGGTTGACGCCGAATACCCCGATGTTGCGGACGGTGCGCAGTCGCTTGCGGATTCGATCGATGTCGGAGTGCGGATGTTCCTCACCGAAGATCGGCAGGGCGGCCATGCTGGGGCCGAAAAATCCGCTGTTGCTCACCACCGTCGTGGGCTTCACGAAAGGCACCGTCTCGGCCATGAAGTGCGCGGTCGTGATCGCGCCGTACAGGCGGTGGGCGAACACCGCGACCATGCGCATCGCGATTTCGCGCTGGATCTTGCCCCCCGGGCGCAACCGCTCGGCAACGCACACCGCGCTGGCCCGCAGTCCCCGGACCGTCGCCGACGCCGACGCCGGCGAGAACGGGCCGGGTAGTGCCTCCGACAGGTTCGTGGCCAAAAACGTCGGAAAGCGCGGGTCGATCGGTGTGTCGAATTCCCCGTTATCCCCCGCTGCGCCCGCCAAATTCGGCTTGACGCCGTCGTCGCTCGGCGCGTCGACCGAGGGTAGGTCCTGGATGGTGGCCAGGCGCCAGGGCAGCGATATCACCCGCTTGCCCACGGTGACCCGGCCGCGCACGGCCAGCGCGAAATCGTCGATGCATTCGGTGGATTCCCACGCGGGCCGAAATCCCCACTCGTGCTGCAATCGCGAGAGATCCATGAGCGGAGCGCCCTGCGCCCGTTGCAGTTCGCCCGGCTCGAAGCCCAGCCGCACGACCGGGCGCCCGAGAGCGGCGGCGATCTGCCGGAAGGTCACCTGTCCGGCAGCGGCGAGATTGACCGGGCCGCTGTCGATTTCACCGTCCACGATCGCCTGGTTGAACAGCCGAAGCGCGTCGTCGAGATGGACGACTTGCATGCGGTGATCGCTGGACCGGGCGGGAAACACCGGTAGCGCCAGCATCCGGCGCACCCAGTTGTCGACGCTTCGGCCGAGGATCAGCGCGGAGCGGATCGCGACCCATTCCGTGCCCGCTTCCGCGACCATGCGTTCGACCTGGGCGTTGAGTTGGCCGTCGACGGTGACCGGGGTCAAGGCATCGTGTTCGGCCTTGGGCGCACCGCCGCCGCCGCCGTAGACGTGCGCCGTCGACGCGAAAACGATTCTCCTGGACCCGGTCTCGACCATCGCGTCGAGCACGTTGCGGGCGCCGTCGATGTTGACCTCGTGACCGATCCGTTCGTCTGGTCCGGGAGTGTTCGCCCACGCGCAGTGCGCAACCACTTCCGCGCCCGCCAGGGCGCGCTTGACCGCGGCGGCATCACGGATGTCGGCGTCGACGAAGTCGGCTGCGCTCGGCCAGCTTTCGGGGCGGTTTCGGGCAAGGCCGACGACATCGTGGCCCTGGGTGAGCAGCCGCATGGCGAGTCCGCGGCCGAGCACTCCGCTGGCCCCGGTGACAGCAATTCTCACTGAATGCCTTTGGTGGTCATAGGTGGCTAGTCGTCGTCGTCCAGCAGCGCCGCGTTGACCAGGTCATCGAGGTCCATGTCGGCGATGTCCTTTTCGGTGGTCGCCGGCGCCGCGGACTGCGCGTTGCCGTTGGATTCGTCGGCCAGCGCCAGCAGCAGTTCCAAAACGCCGGCCTGTCGGAGCCGCTTGACCGGAATCGACCCGACGACGCGCTGGATCTCGGCTTCGCCCGGCGCCGCGCCCCCCGGGGTTTGTTCCGACGCCCCCACGAGTTCTCGGTGCATGTAGCCCGCCAGCGCCGCGGAGTTCGGATAGTCGAAGATGAGCGTGGGTGAAAGCGCCAGCCCGGTCGCGGCTTTGAGCCGGTTGCGCATCTCGACTGCGGTCAGGGAGTCGAAGCCAAGCTCCTGGAACGCCCGGTCCGGGTGGATCGCCTCCGGGCTGGAGCTGCCGAGCACGGTGGCGATGTGCGAACGCACCAAGTCCAGCAGTATCGCCTGCTGCTCGTCCTCGGGGAGCCCCTCGAGGCGTTGCAGCAGAGCGGATTTCGACTTGGCGGCGGTCAGCGAGTCGTCGACCTGGCGTCGCGTCGGCGCGTTGATCAGATCGACGAACATGGGCGGCAGCGTGCCCGAGTCGAACTTGACCCGCAGCGCCGCGAGGTCGATGTGGGCGGGCAGCATGAACGGCTCGTCGACGATGAGCGCGGTGTCCATCAGCTCCAGCGCCTGCTCCGAGGACATCGCGACGATCCCGTCCCGGCCGAACCGGGCGAGGTCGGCGGCGCCCAGCCCGCCGGTCATGGCGCTGGCCTGATCCCACAGCCCCCAGCCCAGCGAGATCGCCGGCAGGCCGTGGGCGCGTCGATGCGCGGCCAACCCGTCCAGGAACGAGTTGCCGGCGGCGTAGTTGGCCTGTCCCGAGGCGCCCGCCAGGCCGGCGATCGACGAAAACATCACGAAGGCCGACACATCCAGGTCGCGGGTCAACTCGTGCAAGTTCCATGCCGCATCGACCTTGGAACGCAGCACCGCGGCCATCCGCTCGGGATTCAGCGACGTCACCACCGCGTCGTCCAAGACGCCGGCGGCATGGATCACCCCCGTCAGCGGGCGTTGCATCGGGATGTCGGCGATCACCTTGGCCAAGGCCTCGCGGTCGGCGGCATCGCAGGCCACCGCCTCCGCGTGCGCGCCGGCCGCCCTCAGCTCGGCCACGAGCTCCGCCGCCCCCGGCGCATCAAGACCGCGCCGGCTGACCAACACCACGTTCCGCGCGCCGTGGCGGGTCACGACGTGCCGCGCGACCGCCGAACCGGCCATCCCGGTGGCGCCGGTGATCAACACGGTGCCCGCCGTCCACGCGTCCGGCATGGTCATGACGACCTTGCCGACGTGGCGGGCCTGGCTCAGATAGCGCAGCGCGGCGGGCGCACGGCGCACGTCGAATCGGGTCACCGGCAGCGGCCTCAGCACGTCTTCGGCGAACATGGCGGCCAGCTCGTCGAGCATCTGGGCGATGCGGTCCGGTCCGGCTTCGAAGAGATCGAAGGCGCGGTAACGCACCCCGGAGTGGTCGCGCGCGACGACCTCGGGGTCGCGGATGTCGGTCTTGCCCATCTCCAGGAACACCCCGCCCGGCGCGACCAGCCGCAGGGAGGCGTCCACGAATTCGCCGGACAGCGAGTCGAGCACGATATCCATCCCGGCCGTGCCGGTCCTGCCGGTGACCGCGCGGAACTTGTCCTCGAACTCAAGGCTGCGCGAATCGCCGATGTGGTCGTCGTCGAACCCCATGGCCCGCAGCGTGTCCCACTTGCCACGGCTTGCCGTCGCGAACACTTCCAGCCCGATCTGGCGGGCCAGCTGGACCGCGGCCATTCCTACCCCGCCGGCGGCGGCGTGCACCAGCACCCGCTGACCGGGCTTCGCGGCGGCCAGATCCACCAGGGCGTAGCGCGCCGTGGCGAACACCACCGAAGCAGTCGCCGCGGCGGTGTGTGACCATCCCGCCGGCACCTTGACAAGCAGGCGCTCGTCGGTTTTGGCGATCGTTCCGGTGCCGTCAGGGAACAGCCCCATGACGCGGTCGCCGACCTCGAAACGCCCGTCCTGCGAGGCGGTTTCGGTGATCACGCCGGCTGCCTCGATGCCCATGATCGCGTCCGGGTCGGGATAGAGGCCCAACGCGATCATGACGTCACGGAAGTTGGCGGCGATGGCCGACAGCGCCACCCGCACCTGCCCGGGTCCCAGCGGCGCGTCGGCGTCGGGAATCCGCTCTATCCGCAGATTCTCGATCGTGCCGTAGCTGCTCATGCCCAACCGCCACGGGCCCTGCTCGGGCGGCGTCAGCAGGCCGCCGACCGCGCGGCTGCCGAGCACCCGCGCGGTGTAGACCATCCCGTTGCGCCGCAACGCCTGCGGCTCGCCGACCGCCAACACGGCGGCGATCGCATCGGGATCCAGCGGCGCGTCCGTGTCGACGAGCACGATGCGGCCGGGGTGTTCGGTCTGCGCCGACCGCACCAGGCCCCACACCGCCGCGCCGGCCAAATCGGTGACGTCCTCCCCGGGCAACGTCATCGCGCCCCGGGTCGCCACCACCAGCGTCCCGGTGACGTCGCGGGACAACCAGGACTGCAGCACCGGCAGCACCGCTCGCGTCGCCGCGTACACCTCGGTGATCACGTCGCCCGACACCGGCTCCGATTCGAACAGCACCACGGATAGTCCGGCCTCGCCGTTGTCGTATTCCGCGGATTCCGGTGCACCCCAAGCGCTTACCGACACCGGCTGCACCGTCGATGTCGGCTGAGCGGACCAAATCAGCTCGAAGAGCCGGTCCGGTCCCGAGTTAGACACCGCGGCCAGGAGCTGCTGATCGGTCACCGGACGGGCCACCATCGATGCCACCGAGAGCACCGGCAGTCCGAGCCCATCGGCCAGTTCGATCGATACCGCCGAGGCGCCCACGGGCATGATCCGGGCGCGCACCGCCGCCGCCCCCGCGGCGTGCAACGACACCTGCTGCCAGGAGAACGGCACCAGTATCGAACCCGGGGCGAGCTCGTCGCTCTCGGACGACAAGATGACCGCGTGCAGCGCCGCGTCCAGCAGCACCGGGTGGACCCCGAACCCGCTCACCGACACCCCGGCGTCGGACGGCAGGGTCACTTCGGCGAAGATTTCGTCGCCACGGCGCCACATCGAGGTCAGGCCACGGAACGCGGGCCCGTACCCGTAACCACGCTCGGCCAGTTGCTCGTACCCGTCGCCGACCTCCACCGGGACCGCCCCCGCGGGTGGCCACGCGGACAGGTCCGCGCCCGGCTCCACCGACCCCGCGCGCAGCACGCCTTCGGCGTGCAACGACCAGCCCGAGCCCGCTTCGGCCCGTGAGAACACCGACACCGCGCGCGCACCCGAGTCGTCCGGGCCACCGACCACGACCTGAACCGCGACCGAGCCGCCGGCCGGGAGCACCAGCGGCGCGGCCAGATTCAACTCGTCGAGGATTCCGCAGCCCACCTCGTCGCCGGCGCGGATGGCCAACTCGACGAATCCCGCACCCGGGAACAGCACGACACCGCCGACGGCATGATCGGCCAGCCAGCCTTGCGTACCCGAGGACAACCGACCGGTCAACACCACCCCACCCGACGCCGGCAGTTCGACCACCGCGCCCAGCAGGGCGTGTTCGCCGGGGGCCAGGCCCAGGCCCGCGGCATCGGCGGGGGCATCGTCGCGCGAGAGCCAAAAGCGCCGCCGATCAAAGGCATACGTGGGCAGTTCGACGAGATTCGCCGTGCCGATGGCGCCGCGCCAGTCCACCGCCATGCCGGCGACGAACCCGTGCGCGACGGCGTTGACCAGGGCCGTCGGCTCCGGCCGGTCCTTGCGGAGCGCGGACATCGTCGTTACCGGGTTGTCGGCCAGCGTTTCCTCGATCGACGCCGTCAGACCGCTGCTCGGCCCAACTTCGAGGAATCGGTTGCCGCCGGCCGCATGGACGAATCGGACGCTGTCGGCGAATCGCACCGCCTCGCGGACGTGCCGCTTCCAGTACGCCGCGGTTCCGAAGTCATCGGTGGCCAGCCCGCCGGTCACGTTGGACACGATCGGGATGGTCGGCTTGCCGATGGTCAGTCCCGCCGCCACGGTGCCGAATTCGTCGATCATGGCGTCCATCAACGGGGAGTGGAACGCGTGCGAGACGGCGAGTTGATGGACGCGGCGGCCCTCGGCGCGGAGCTGGTCCGCGATCGCGGTCACCGCGCCTTGCGTTCCCGAAATCACCACGGAGGCAGGCCCGTTGACGGCAGCGATGCCCACGCTGTCTTGTTCGGAGGGCACGAGCAGCGGCCGCACCTCGTCTTCGGTGGCCTGCACGGCGACCATCGCCCCGCCCGCAGGCAGCGCCTGCATGAATCGGCCGCGGGCGGCGACGAGGACGGCGGCGTTCTTCAGCGACAGGACGCCGGCGGCGTGGGCGGCGGACAGCTCGCCGATCGAGTGGCCCATCACGAAGTCGGGGTGTATGCCCCAGGATTCGAGCAGCCGGAACAGCGCGACTTCCACCGCGAACAGCGCTGGCTGCGCGAATTCGGTGGTGTTCAGCAGGCTTTCGTCGCTGCCCCAGATGACGTCGCGCAGGGGGCGCAGCAGGTGCTGGTCCAGTTCGGCCAGGACGGCGTCGAAGGCCTCGGCGAACATCGGGTACGCGTCGTGCAATCCCCTACCCATGCCGAGTAGTTGGGAGCCCTGACCGGGGAAGACGAACACGGTCTTGCCGCCGGGCGCCGCCGTCCCGCGAATGATTGATTGGGCCAGTTCGTCTGCGGCCAGCTCGTCCAGCCCGGCCAGCAGGCGGTCACGGTCATCGGCGACGATGACGGCCCGCTGTTCGAAGGTCGACCGGCCCGCCAGCGTCCAGCCCACATCGACGGCGTCCAGATCCGGGTGGGCGCGCAGGTGGGTCGCCAGCCGGGCGGCCTGAGACCTCAACGCCGACGGCGATTTCGCCGACACCACCCACGGGAGGACCGGCACCTCGGGGCGCTCGGTGACCTGAACGGTTTCGGCGGGTGCGGCCTCGATGATCACGTGGGCGTTGGTGCCGCTGATGCCGAACGACGACACCCCGGCCCGGCGCGGACGCTCCGCACTCCAGGCCCGGGCCTCGGTGAGCAACGACACCGCACCCGCCGACCAGTCGACATGCGGGCTGGGCTCATCGACATGCAGTGTCGCGGGCAGCGTTTCATGGCGCATGGCCTGCACCATCTTGATCACACCGGCAACACCCGCGGCGGCCTGCGTGTGGCCCATGTTCGACTTGATCGACCCCAGCCACAACGGCCCGCCCGAACCACGGTCCTGCCCATAAGTCGCCAACAACGCCTGCGCCTCGATCGGATCACCCAACGTCGTCCCGGTGCCATGCCCCTCGACCACATCCACCTCGGCCGCCGACAACCCCGCATTGGCCAACGCCGCACGCACCACCCGCTGCTGCGAGGGACCATTGGGCGCAGTCAACCCATTGGAGGCACCATCCTGATTGACCGCCGAACCCCGCACCACCGCCAACACCGGATGACCCAACCGCTGCGCATCCGACAACCGCTCCACCACGAGCATGCCGCCGCCCTCGGAGAATCCGGTGCCGTCGGCCGCGCCGGCGTACGCCTTGCACCGGCCGTCGACGGACAACCCGCGCATGCGGCTGAACTCGACGAAGATGTCGGGCGTCGCGTTGACCGTGACGCCGCCGGCCAGCGCCAGATCGCACTCCCCCGAACGCAACGACTGCACCGCCATGTGCAACGCCACCAACGACGACGAGCACGCCGTGTCCACCGACACCGCCGGACCCTCCAGCCCCAGCACATACGACACCCGCCCCGAGGCCACACTCGAGGACTGACCGGTCAGCCGGAAGCCTTCCGCGGTGGGCGCGGCGTCGATGCCGTAGCCCTGCGTGTACACGCCGGCGAACATGCCGGTGGCACTGCCACGCAGCGCGCCGGGTTCAATTCCCGCCCGCTCCAAGGCTTCCCAGGAGAGCTCGAGGAACATGCGTTGCTGCGGATCCATCGCCAGGGCCTCACTCGGCGCGATGCCGAAGAAGGCCGGATCGAAATCCGCGACACCATCGACGAAACCGCCGGTCCGGGTGTAGCAGGTGCCCGGGACGTCGGGATCAGGGTTGTACACGCCGGCCAGATCCCAACCGCGGTCGGTCGGGAAATCGGAGAGGACGTCGCGGCGCTCGGTGAGCATCTGCCACAGATCCTCGGGCGAATTCACCCCGCCGGGATAGCGGCACGCCATGCCGACGATCACGATCGGATCGTCCTCGGTGGCGCGCGCGACCGGGGCGTGCTTGATCTCCTGCGGGGCCCCGGCGAGTTCGGTGCGGATGTAGCCGGCCAGGCCGTTGGGTGTCGGGTAGTCGAATATCAGCGTGGGCGAAAGCGCCAATCCCGTCGCGGTTTTGAGCCGGTTGCGCATTTCGACCGCGGTCAGCGAGTCAAAGCCCAACTCCTGGAACGCCTTGTCCGGGTCGATCGCCTCGGCGGAGGTGTTGCCCAGCACGGTGGCGATGTGGGAGCGCACCAGGTCCAGCAGCACGGCGTGCTGCTCGGCTTCGGACAGGCCGTCGAGGCGATGCGCCAGAGCCGATTTGGACTTCGCGGCCGCGAGCGAGTCGTCGACCCGGCGCCGCGTGGGCGCGTTGACCAGGTCGGCGAACATCGGCGGCACCGCGACCGCGTGGGCGCGCAGCGCGCCGAGATCGATGCGGGCGGGCGCCAGGAAGGGTTCGTCGACGATCAATGCCGTGTCGAACAGTTCCATGGCCTCGTCCGAGGACAGCGCCAGGATCCCGTCGCGGCCCAGCCGGGCGAGGTCGGCGGCGTCGAGCCCGCCGGTCATGGCGCTGGCCTGGTCCCACAGGCCCCAGCCCAGCGAGATCGCCGGCAGCCCGTGCGCGCGCCGATGCGCCGCGAGCGCGTCGAGGAACGAGTTCGCGGCGCCGTAGTTGCCCTGGCCCGACGAGCCCACCAGCCCGGCCATCGAGGAAAACATCACGAATGCCGACAGATTCAGGTCGCGGGTCAGTTCATGCAGGTTCCAGGCCGCGTCGATCTTGGACCGCAGCACCGCGTCGATCCGCTCGGGTGTCAGCGAGGTGAGCATCGCGTCGTCGAGCACGCCGGCCGCGTGGATCACGCCGGACAGAGGCCGAGTCGCCGAGAGTTCGGTGATCACCGCGGCCAGCGCCGTCCGGTCGGCCGCGTCGCAGGCGATCACTCGCGCCCGGGCGCCGGCCGCTTCCAGCTCGGCGATCAGCTCGGCGGCTCCCGGCGCGTCCGGTCCGCGCCGGCTCAGCAGCGCCAGGTCCTCGACGCCGTGGTGCGCCACCAGGTGACGCGCCAGCGTCGATCCCGCCATGCCGGTCCCGCCGGTGATCAGCACGGTGCCCGAGGCCAGGCCGGCACCCGGTCCGGTAGGCACAGTCATGACGACCTTGCCGATGTGGCGGGCCTGGCTCAGGTACCGCAAGGCCGCGCGACCGCGCCGCACGTCAAAGGTCGTCACCGGCAACGGTTCCAGGACCCCGGCGTCGAACAGGCCGGCGAGCTCGATCATCCACTGATGCATGCGAGGACGTCCGGGCTCGAACAGGTCGAAGGCGCGGTAGCGGACGTCCGGGTATTCCTGGGCCACCGCGCCCGGGTCGCGGATGTCGGTCTTGCCCATTTCCAGGAACATGCCGCCCGGGGCGACCAGGCGCAGGGAGGCGTCGACGAATTCGCCGGCCAGCGAGTCCAGCACCACGTCCATGCCGGCCCCGCCGGTGACCGAGCGGAACTTGTCCTCGAACTCGAGGCTGCGGGAGTCCGAGATGTGGTCGTCGTCGAAGCCCATGGCCCGCAACGTGTCCCATTTGCCGCGGCTCGCGGTGGCGAACACCTCCAGGCCGAGGTGCCGGGCGAGCTGGACGGCGGCCATCCCGACCCCACCCGCGGCGGCGTGCACCAACACTCGCTGCCCGGGCTGGACCTCGGCCAGGTGGATGAACGCCATGTAGGCGGTGGTGAAAACCGCTGAGATGCCGGCGGCTTCGGCGTAGGACCAGTCGGCCGGCTTGCGCTGCAGCAGACGGACGTCGCCGGGCACCAGGGTGCCGCTGCCGTCGGGGAAGAAGCCGTACACCGAATCGCCGACCTCGAATTCGGTGACACCCGGTCCGACCTCGACCACGACTCCGGCGCCTTCGCCGCCGAGCAGCGCCTCGTGGGTGAACATGCCCAGGGTGATCATGACATCGCGGAAGTTGGTGGCGATCGCGCGCAGGGCCACCCGAACCTGACCCGGCTCCAGTGGAGCGTCGGCGTTGGGAACCGGCTCGAGTTGCAGGTTTTCGAAGGTGCCCGCGCTGCTGATGCCCAGCCGCCAGGGGCCGCTTTCCGGCGGTGTCATGATGCCGCCGACCGCACGGCTGCCCCGCACCCGTGCGGTGTGGGCCTTGCCGTCGCGCAGCAGCACCTGCGGCTCGCCGACGGCGAGAGCGGTCGCTATCGCGCTATCGTCCAGCGCGACATCGGAATCCACCAGCACGATCCGGCCGGGATGCTCGGTCTGCGCCGACCGGACCAGCCCCCACACCGCCGCGCCGGCCAGGTCGGGGACGTCCTCCCCCGCCAGTCCCATCGCGCCGCGCGTCGCGACGACCAGCAGCCCGGAGTCGCGCTCGGACAGCCACGACCGCACGGCGGCCAGGGCCTCATGCGTGCGACGATACGATCCCGTGATCGGGTCTTCCTCGGCCGCAAGGGATTCGAAGACTTCGTGCGGGGGCGTCTCGCCCGCGCCGGCGGTCGCCGGCGACCACTCCACCTCGAAGAGCCGGTCGGGACCCGAGGCCGACACCGCCGCGCGCAGCTGCCGCTCGCTCACCGAGCGCGCCACCATCGCGCGCACCGACAGCACCGGCAATCCGAGGCCGTCGGCCAGTTCGATCGACACCGCACTGGCGCCCGCCGGCGCGATGCGTGCGCGCACCGCCGATGCGCCCGCGGCGTGCAGCGACACGCCCTGCCAGAAGAACGGCAACACCACTTCGTCGGTGTGGTCGGCCATTTGGTGGCCGATGACCAGCGCGTGCATGGCCGCGTCGAGCAGCGCCGGGTGCACGCCGAACCCATTGACGCTCCCGGCGGCGTCGGGCAGCCGCACCTCGGCGAAGATCTCGTCGCCGCGCACCCAGGCCGCGGTCAGGCCCTGGAACGCCGGGCCGTAACCGTAACCGCGGGCGGCCAATTGCTCGTAACCGTCGGCCGGGTCGACCGCGACGGCGCCCGCCGGCGGCCAGGCCGACAGGTCCGCGCCCGGCTCGACCGAGCCGGTGCTCAGTGTGCCCTCGGCGTGGCATACCCAGCCCGAGCCGGTGTCCGGCCGCGAGAAGATCGACACGACGCGCTGACCGGTTTCCGTGGCCGGGCCCACCACGACCTGTACGGCCACCGATCCCGCTCCGGAGCCCTTGGCGGGCAACATCAATGGCGCCTGCAGGGTCAGTTCGTCGACCGTCGAACACCCGACTTCGTCGCCGGCGCGGATCGCCAATTCCACAAAGCCGGCCCCGGGGAACACGACCGCACCGGACACGGCGTGGTCGGTCAGCCACCCCTGCAGGCTGGGCGACAGGCGGCCCGTCAGCACGACCCCGCCCGAGGACGGCAGTTCGACCACTGCGCTCAGCAGCGGGTGCTCGCTGGCTCCCAGGCCCAGGCCGGTGGCGTCGGCCGCGGCTCCTTCGCCGGACAGCCAAAACCGCCGGCGGTCAAAGGCATACGTGGGCAGCTCGACGAAGCCGGCCCCGTCCAGCACACCACGCCAACCCACGCTCACTCCCGCGACGAACGCGGTGGCAGCGGACGTCAGGAATCGGTCGAGCCCGCCGTCGTCGCGACCCAGGGTCGGAATGACCTTGGCTTCGGAGGCCTCGGCGTCGCGGCCGGCATGATGGTTGGCGGTGTCCTCGATGCCCGCGACCAGGGCCGGGTGCGGGCTGGATTCGATGAACGTCCGGTATCCGTGCTCGCTCGCGCTCCGCACGGCCTGGTCGAACTGCACGGTCTGCCGGATGTTGCGGTACCAGTAGTCGGCGTCCAAACCCGCTGTGTCCAGGCGGTTTCCGGTCACGGTGGAAAAGAACGCGATGCGCGAGGAACGCGGCTCGATGCCGGACAGCGCCTGGGCGAGGTCGTCGCGGATCGCCTCGACCTCCACCGAGTGCGAGGCGTAGTCCACGTCGATGCGCCGGGTCCGCAGTTCGAGGTCGGCGCAGAACCCGACGAGTTCGTCGAGCGCGGCCACGTCGCCCGACACCACGACCGCCGACCGGCCGTTGACGGCGGCGATGCTGACCCGACTACCATAGGGCGCCAACAACTCCCGGGCCCGCTCGGTGCTGCAGGCGATCGACAGCATGCCCCCGGGGCCGGCCAGCGAGCGCAGCAGCTTGCTGCGCAGCGTGACCACCCGGGCTGCGTCGCGCAACGACAAGGCTCCCGCGACGTAGGCCGCGGCGATTTCCCCTTGCGAGTGGCCGATCACCGCGTCCGGGCTCACCCCGACCGATTTCCACAGCTCGGCCAGCGACACCATCACCGCGAAGAGCACCGGCTGCACCACGTCGACGCGATCCATTCCGGGTGCGCCGGGTGCGCCGCGCAGCACGTCGATCAGCGACCAGTCGACGAATTCGGCGAACGCCTCTTCGCACGCCTGGATCTGTTGTGCGAATACAGGTGCGGTATCGAGCAGTTCGATGCCCATGCCCAGCCATTGGGAGCCCTGTCCGGGGAAGACGAACACGGTCTTGCCCGCCGGCGTCGCGATGCCCCGCAGGACGGACCCGGTCGGGTCATCGTTGGCCAGCTCGTCCAGCCCGGCCAGCAACCGGTCCCGATCGGCGGCCACCACGACGGCCCGATGCTCGAACGTCGCGCGACCGGCCAGCGTCCATCCCACGTCCGCGACGTCCAATTCGTGGTGGGCACGCAGGTATTCGGCCAGCCGCGCCGCCTGGGCCGCCAGCGCCCTGGCCGACTTCGCCGACAACGCCCACGGCACCACGGGCACCTCGGGGCGCTCGGTGACCTCAACGGTTTCGGCGGGGGCGGCCTCGATGATCACGTGGGCGTTGGTGCCGCTGATGCCAAACGACGACACTCCCGCCCGCCGCGGACGATCCGCACCCCACGGCTGGGCCTCGGTCAGCAACGACACCGCACCCGCCGACCAATCCACATGCGGACTGGGCTCATCGACATGCAGTGTCGCGGGCAGCGTTTCATGGCGCATGGCCTGCACCATCTTGATCACACCCGCCACACCCGCGGCGGCCTGCGTGTGACCCATGTTCGACTTGATCGACCCCAACCACAACGGCCCGCTAGTACCCCGATCCTGCCCATAAGTCGCCAACAACGCCTGCGCCTCGATCGGATCACCCAACGTCGTCCCGGTGCCATGCCCCTCGACCACATCCACCTCGGCCGCCGACAACCCCGCATTGGCCAACGCCCCACGCACCACCCGCTGCTGAGAGGGACCATTGGGCGCGGTCAACCCATTGGAGGCACCATCCTGATTGACCGCCGAACCCCGCACCACCGCCAACACCGGATGACCCAACCGCTGCGCATCCGACAGCCGCTCGACGACCAGGATCGCCCCGCCCTCCGACCAGCCGACGCCGTCGGCCGCGCCGGCGTACGCCTTGCATCGCCCGTCGGGTGCCAGTCCCCGGTGCCGGCTGAATTCGACAAAGACCGTCGGCGTGGCGTTGACGGTCGCGCCGCCGGCCAGCGCCAGATCGCACTCCCCCGAACGCAGCGACTGCACCGCCATGTGCAACGCCACCAACGACGACGAGCACGCCGTGTCCACCGACACCGCCGGACCCTCCAGCCCCAGCACATACGACACCCGCCCCGAGGCCACACTCGAGGTCATGCCGGTCAGCCGGTAGCCCTCGATCTCCTCGGCGAGCATGCCGTAGCCCTGCACGATGAGCCCCGCGAACACCCCGGTGGCGCTGCCACGCAGGCCGCTGGGGTCAATCCCGGCCCGCTCCAACGCTTCCCAGGACAGCTCCAGCAACATCCGGTGCTGGGGATCCATCGCCAGGGCTTCACTGGGCGCGATGCCGAAGAAGGCCGGATCGAAATCCGCGACACCGTCGACGAAACCGCCGGCGTTCACATAGCACTTGTGGCGGGCGTCGGGATCGGGGTCGTACAGCGCCGCGAGGTCCCATCCTCGGTCGGCGGGAAACTCCGAGATCACGTCGCGGCCGTCGGCCACCATTTGCCACAGCGACTCGGGGCTGTCGACGCCGCCGGGAAAGCGGCAGGACATACCGACGATCGCGATCGGCTCGCTTGACCGCTCCAGTAGCGCGCGATTGGTGCGCTTCAGGCGTTCAACCTGGACCAGCGCTTTCCGCAGCGCCTCGGTCGCATGCTGGAGTTGGTCCACCATCACTAAACCTCGCCCTAACCCTCACCTAATGTCTGGCCGTCTTGTCCCGCCGGCTGCGGTTGTCGCCGATTCACGGGATTCGCTGCACGAGGCGACGCCGTGTTTCGTTCGACCAGCGTCGTGCAGCTTTCCGACCCAAGAATGTTGCTGGTGAGTATGGCCAACTCCGACTGGATTTCAAAACGTCCGCTGCTCCCGATTGCTACAGGAGGACCGGCTTGGACAGGTGCGGCGCCCGCTCAGGCGAGGTGCGCCGCGCGCAGCCCGGTGAACTCGATGGACCACGGCCCGCTGCAGACGTGGCCCGTGGTCCATGGCGAGACTGTACCCGTCTAGCCATAGTCGGTGGTCAGGCGCAGTGTCAGACACCCGCTCGGCGCCAGCCGTCGGCGGCGCGGGCCGCGTGGATCAGCGCGTCGCACAACTGGCGCAGTTCGGTGGCCTCGGCGCCTTCCTCGAGGGCGGTGGCAACGTCCTCTGCGGCGCACCGCACCTGGTAGACGCGGTCGGAGAGGTCGGCCGCGTCGTCGGCCGACAGCACCACCGCGTCGTCGGGCACCGCCGCCGCGCCGTGCCGGTTCAACGAGGCACGTTGCTCGTAGGCCCGCTGCCGGCACGACTGCCGGCAGTACTGGCGGCGGCGGCCCATCCCCACGTCGGCGACGTCTCGACCGCACCAGCGGCAGGGCTGCGGGTGGGTACGGCGACTCACGCCTGCCGACTTTAGTCGGGGATCTCCTGCGATCCCGGTATCATTGATGGTCGCGTCGCGTACGCCGGCTGTACGCCGGGAACTGCGCAGATCGCCACAGCGTTGCTAATCGAGAGAGAATTGCACCACAGGGGGCCGCAGGGCTCCGAAACGACTTAAAGGAGTAGCACCCATGGCTGATCGCGTACTGAGAGGCAGTCGCCTCGGAGCCGTGAGCTACGAGACCGACCGCAACCATGACCTGGCGCCGCGCCAGCTCGCGAAGTACCGCACCGAGAACGGCGAGGAGTTCGAGGTCCCCTTCGCCGACGACGCCGAAATCCCCGGCACCTGGCTGTGCCGCAACGGGCTGGAAGGCACCCTGATCGAGGGCGACCTGCCCGAGCCCAAGAAGGTGAAGCCGCCGCGCACGCACTGGGACATGCTGCTGGAGCGCCGCTCGGTCGAAGAACTCGAAGAGCTGCTCAAGGAGCGCCTCGAGATCATCAAGACCCGTCGACGAGGCTGACCGCGCGGTTTAGCTGCGGTTGTCCGCCCTGGTGGCCCGCGCGCCCGACCGGCGGCCCTGAATGCCCCATCGGGTCACTTTGACCAGGGCTTCGCGGATGTTGGATCCGCTCATCTTGGACACGCCGAGCTCGCGTTCGGTGAACGTGATGGGCGCCTCGACGATGGTGAACCCGTTGCAGATGGTCCGCCACGTCAGGTCGATCTGGAAGCAGTAGCCCTTGGAGTCGACGCCGTCGAGGTCGATCGCCTCGAGGACCTCGCGCCGGTAGGCGCGGTAGCCGGCGGTGATGTCGTGCACCCCGATGCCCAGCGCCAGCCGCGCGTAGGTGTTGGCGGTCCAGGACAGCGCCCACCGCCGCCAGGGCCAGTTGCGCACCGTACCGCCGTCGACGTAGCGCGAGCCGATGGCCAGATCGGCGCCGCCGTCGACCGCGTCCAGCAGGCGGTGCAGCTGTTCGGGGGCGTGGCTGCCGTCGGCATCCATTTCGACGAGCACCGAGTAGTCACGGCTCAGTCCCCAGGCGAAGCCCGCCAGGTACGCCGCGCCCAGGCCGTCCTTGGCGGTGCGGTGCATGACGTGCGTGCGACCGGCGTCGGCCGCGGCCAGTTCCTCGGCCAGCTGGCCGGTGCCGTCGGGGCTGCTGTCGTCCACGATGAGCAGGTGCACGTGCGGGCACGCGTCCTTGAGCCGCCGGTGGATCACCGGCAGGTTCTCCAGCTCGTTGTAGGTCGGGATGATCACCAAGACGCGCTGGCTGGGACGATTGCCCGGGGCGTGGGGCGCCGGCTGGCCGGTGGTCATGTAGCTCCTCTGTGTCGCCCGAATTGAAAGCAAGTCGGCCGTCCCCGGGTGGGACGGAGTGTCGTCACCCGCCGTTGTCTGCCGGCGTGCGATCCCCGCCCTCGTCGGGCGCGGTGTCTGAGTCGTGCTCGTCGGGCGGGGATGTGCCCGGGGTCGCACCGGCCGTTTTGGAAGAACGTGCCGATCGACCCGAGGACCTGGTCCTGAGACGACTCGGACGCGGGAACCATCCATTGTGCCGTATCCCTGCCAAAATGACCGCCCCGGCCGCTGCCGCCATGATCCACTGCAACAGCGGCGCCCAGCGGGTTGCCGGCGTCAACTTGGTCTTGAGGCGCACCGGCATGTCCAGGTAGGCGGGCTGGAAGAAGTCGGTACGCGCCAACTCGCCGCCGTCGGGGGCGATCACGGCGCTGATCCCCGTCGTGCCCGCGACCACCACGTATCGGTCGTGTTCGACGGCCCTGACCTTGGCGAACGCCAGCTGCTGTTCGCTCATCGTCTTGTTGAAGGTGGCGTTGTTGGCCGGCACCGTCAGCAGCTGGGCGCCGCCCAGGACCGCGTGCCGCGGGACGCGGTCGAAGATCACTTCCCAGCACGTCGCGACCCCGACGGGCACCCCCGCCATGTGCACGACGTCACTGCCCGCCCGGGGCACCATGCTCCCGGCGCGGCCGGCGTACCCGGACAGATGCTTGAACAGCCAGGGCATCGGCAGGTACTCGCCGAACGGCTGGACGATTTCCTTGTCGTGGCGTTCGGCCGGGCCGGTGGCCGGGTTCCACACGATCATCGTGTTCGTGTAGTGCGGATCCTCCGGGGGGCGTCCCGGGACTTCGAGCACGCTGCCGATCAGGATCGGGGCGCCGATCGCGGCCGCGGCCTGCGATATCTCCAGCGCGGCGTCCGGGTTCACCAGCGGGTCGATGTCGGATGAGTCCTCCGGCCAGATCACGAATTGCGGTTGCGGCGCGGCCCCGGCGCGCACGTCGTCGGCCAGCGCCAGCGTCTCGCGGACGTGGTTGTCCAGCACCGCCCGTCGCTGCTCGTTGAACTCGAAACCCAGCCGCGGCACGTTGCCTTGCACCGCGGCGACGGTCACGGACGGCTCGCCTCCCGAGCCGGTGCCGGCGTGCCGCACCTGCGGCCAGACCATGGCCGACGCGAACAGCACCAGGCAGATGCAGACGCCGGGCAGCACCACCGCGGGCGGCGGCGGCTCGGTTTCCGCTCCCTCGGCCGCGCCGCGCACCGGGTGGCCCGCGCGCCACCACTTCACGATCTCCCGCGCGATGGCGGTCGCGCTGAAACCCACCAGCATGATGGCCATGGACAGCAGCGCGACGCCGCCGAGCTGAACCAGCGGCAGGAACGGTCCGTGCGTCTGGCCGAACGCCACGGAGCCCCAGGGGAAGCCGCCGAACGGGAAGACCGACTTCAGCCATTCCTGTGCGGCCCACAGCAGCGCGAACCAGATGGGCCAGGCGGGCAGCCGGCGCACGACGACGGCGCACAGACCGAAGGCGGCGGGAAACAGCGCCGACACGGCCGACAGCGCGACCCACGGCACGGAACCGACCAGGAGCCCGACCCACGGCAGCAGCGGCAGGTAGAAGGCCAGGCCGAACAGGAACGCGTAGCCCAGCCCGCCCGCCGGCGTCGTCGCGGGATGGGTCAGCACCCACGCCAGCAGCGCCGCGGCAATCACGGCAGCCCACCACCAGTTCAGAGTCGGGAAGCTGGCGCACAGCAGCAGGCCGCCCACCACGGCGCAGATCAGCCGGGTCAGCCGGGGCAGCAGTGCGGCCTGGGCGGCGGGCAGCCTCGCGATCACCGCGGTCACCAGCCCGGTCGCCGCCCGGCGGGCCACGGTCCCCAGTCGGTCGGTCAGCCGCGCGCGCTCGCGGGGCCGTTTCGGGTGCGCGTCGGCGGGCTCGTCGTCGCGTTCGGATTCGGCGTCGTCGCTGATCGGCTCGGCCCGTTCGTCCACCGGGTCGGCGGCGGCGGTTTGGTCCGGTTCGTCTTGGTCCGGGGGCTCCTCACCGCCCGACCAGTGCCTAGCCATGGATGACAGCGCCCCGATGCACGGTTCGCCGGCACCGCGGCAGGGCGTCGTCCGGGCCCAGGCGCGGCAACGCGGGCACGCGGGACCGCGGGTCGGTCGACCACCGCTGCACGGTGTCGCGCGGGGCGTGCACCTCCAGCGCCCCGGCATCCCAGATGGCGTACGACGCCGGCGCACCCGGCGTCAGGGTGCCCGCCTTGCCGTCGCGGTCACCGGCCGCGCGCCAGCCACCGCGGGTGGCCGCAGCAAACGCGGCCCGCGCCGAGACTGCGCTGCCCGCGGTGCGATGGTTGACGGCCGCGCGCACGCTCATCCACGGGTCGAAAACCGTCACCGGGGCGTCGGAACCTAGCGCGAGGGGCACGCCTTGGGATGCTAACAGCGCAAACGGGTTGAGCCGACTGCCCCGCTCGGCGCCGAGCCGGCGCGCGTACATGCCGTCGGCGCCGCCCCAAAGGGCGTCGAAATTGGGCTGCACGCTGGCGACGACGCCCCAGTGACCCAGTTTGGTGGCCTGCTCGGCGTCGATCATCTCGACGTGCTCGAGGCGGTGCCCGCAACGCGCGACGGCGACCGGCCCGAGGTCCGCGGCGACCCGCTCGAAGGCGTCCACGACGGTGGCGACGGCGGCGTCCCCGATGACGTGGAACCCGGCGGTGATCTCGGCCTCGGTGCACGCCCGCACGTGGGCCTCCACGGCGTCGGCGTCCAGGTAGCAGGTGCCCGCGCGGTCCGGCGCGTCGGCGTAGGGCTCGTGCAGCCAGGCGGTGCGCGACCCGATCGCGCCGTCGACGAACAGGTCACCGGCCAGGCCGCGCGCCCCGGTCGCGGCCATCAGCTCGCGGGCCTGCGCCGGGGTGCGCACCGCCTCGCCCCAGTAGCCGATCACCTCGACACCGTGCTCGAGAGACCGCAGCTGCAACCAGTCGTCGATCCCGCCGATCTGGGGACCGGCGCACTCATGCACCGCGACGATGCCGGCCGTTGCGGCGGCCTCAAGCGCCGCGGCGCGGGCCTCGGCGAGCTGCTCGGGGGTCAGCAGGGCGCGGGCGGCGGCGCGCACCAGATGGTGCGCGTCGCCGGTGAGGGGCCGCTGCTCACTGAAGCCGGGCGCCGAAGGAAGTTCCGCGACGAGGCGTCGCAGGCCCGTCGAGGCCGCCGCGGAGTGCACGTCCACGCGTGCCAGGTAGGCGGGTCGGTCGCCGAGAACGGCGTCGAGGTCGCTGGTGCCGGGCGGGGTGTTGTCCGGCCACGAGGTTTCATCCCACCCGTGCCCCCATACCGGTTGGCCGGGGTGGGCGGCGGCGTAGTCGGCGACCATCTGAATGCATTGCGCGCGCGAGCCGGCCCGGCGCAGGTCCAGCCCGCTCAGTGTCAGGCCGGTCGCGGTCAGGTGAATGTGGCTGTCGACGAATCCCGGCGCCACGAAACCGCCGTCGACGTCTTCGACAACGGCATCGGGGAACATGCTGCGCCCCACCTCGTCGCTGCCCAGCCAGGCGATGACGCCGCCGCGGACCGCCATCGCGGTCGCGTCGGGGTGCGAGGGGCTGTGCACCCGGCCGTTGACGAGCAGAGTCACCGGGCTATCAAGGGGACCATCAGCCACGTGCCCTGACGATGCAGGCCGTGAAACGGCCTGAGGAGGAAGGGGACCATCAGTCACGTGCCCTGACGATGCAGGCCGTGAAACGGCCTGAGGAGGAAGGGGACCATCAGTCACAGCCCAAAGCTACGTGCAATGGCAACTGTAATCGGCCCCGCCGGCTCAGCGCCCGTCGAAGCGCTGGGTTCGCACCGGTTCGACGTCCTTGACGTCGATGACCTCGCCGTCGATGTAGTCGCCGTGACCGCGGACGTCACCCGGGTAAGGACCGGCCGGATAGGGATCCGCGCGGAAGGTGGTGGCGTAACTGATTCCGGGCACCCGGCGCCGCAGCGTGCGCACCGCCATGGCGCCCAGCCCGGGGCCGGCGGCCGACCGCACCGGCGGAATGAGCAGCAACAGGCCCAGCGCCGTGCTGACGAGCCCGGGCATGAGGACAAGCAGCGCGGCCACACTGACCACCGCGCCGTCGCCGGCCGCGTCGCGTGAGCCGGCCGGCCCGGAGCGCAGTCTCCCGATTCGACGGATGAGGTGGGACCCTGCCATCGGAGCGACGATGCCCCACCCGAGCAGGAACGTCGCCAACAGCATCAGCAGGGTCCAACCCCATCCGATCGTCGACACCAGCGCGAAGATCACCGCCAGTTCGACGACGGCATAGACGAGCAACAGCCGCGACACCATGTCAGGCCAACGTCCGCGGACCGCGTTGGAGTTCCCGTGGTGCTCGTCCTCGCGATTGCAGTTAGATGACGCTATGACGACGATTCAGATCGATACCCCCGACGGACCGATCGATGCGTTACTGAGCACGCCGTCGGGACAGGGCCCGTGGCCGGGCGTGGTGGTGATCCACGATGCGTTCGGCTACGGCCGGGACAAGCAGTCGGCCAACGACCGCATCGCCCGGGCGGGATATCTGGCGCTCACCCCGAACATGTATGCCCGCGGTGGCCGGATCCGTTGCATCTCGCGGGTCATGAAGGAATTGCAGACGCAGCGCGGCCGGGCCCTCACCGACATCCTGGCCGCGCGCGATCACCTGAAAGCCATGCCGGAATGTTCCGGTCAGGTGGGCATCGCCGGTTTCTGCATGGGCGGCCAATTCGCACTTGTGATGTCGCCCAAGGGTTTTGGTGCTGCCGCGCCCTTCTACAGCACTCCCCTGCCCCGCAACCTCGACAAGACGCTCGATGGGGCGTGCCCGATCGTGGCCAGCTTGGGCGGTCGTGACCCGCTGGGACGGGGCGCGCCCGAGAAGCTGCGCAAGACGATCGCCGACAAGAACATCACCGCCGATGTGAAGGTCTACCCCGGCGCCGGGCACAGCTTCGCCAACGAACTTCCCGCCCAGGGTCTGCTTCGTATCACCGGCTTCGGCTACAACGAGGACGCCACAGAGGACGCCTGGCGCCGCGTGTTCGCGTTCTTCGGCGAACACCTGGCGGCCGGCGCGACGGCCTAGCGTTCACGCCACTTTCAGCTCGAGCCCCACATTGTTCTCCATGCCGCCGCGCAACTTGCTGAAGAAGTTGAACACCTTGCCCACGATGCCGTAGCGCTTGCCGATCGCGTCGTAGACCGCGGCGGTGTGCGACTTGTCGAGGATGACGGCGGTCCCCTCGACGGCCTCACTGGTGGGGCGTCCGTTCATCGTGCAGGTGGCCAGCGTGACGCGCGGGGTGTTGCGGATGCGCTTGACCTTCCACGACTGTTCCTGGGTGATGACCAGGAGCCGGCCTTGATCGGCGGCGGCCCAGATCGGCGTCGGCTTGGGCCTGCCGTCCTTGGTGAACGTGGTCAACAGGATGTATTGCGCCTTGGCGAGATCGGCGAACGTCGGTGTCACGGTGCCAACCTACCGCTCGTGGCAATTCGACGTTGACATCCTTGCCGCCGACGACAACTTTCACCAGCACTGCGACCTCGGCCGTGCCGGCCTCCCCGAAGGGGTCGCCGCCATCACCGCCTACCGGATGGCGGATCGGATTGCATCTGACGGCTCCGCCGGCTCGTGCCCAGCGTGCCGCCAGCCGCACATTGAGTGCCGGGTGTGCGGCCCGCCGCATACTCGCGGGAGGGGTCAGCCCTCCAGGTCGCCCTCGGTTTCCAGTAGCGCCCGGCGCAGCCCGTCGAGGGTTTCCGGCTGCGGCTGCGCCCACATGCCGCGCCCGGCCGCCTCCAGCAGCCGTTCGGCCATGCCGTGTAGCGCCCAGGGATTCGACTCGGCCATGAACTTCCGGTTCTCCGGGTCCAAAACGTAACGCTCGGTGAGCTGTTCGTACATCCAGTCGGCCATCACCTGAGCGGTCGCGTCGTAGCCGAACAGGTAGTCCACGGTCGCCGCCATCTCGAACGCGCCCTTGTATCCGTGGCGGCGCATCGCCGCCATCCAGCGCGGATTGATCACCCGGGCCCGGAACACGCGCGTGGTCTCCTCCGACAGGGTGCGGGTGCGGATCGCGTCGGGCCGGGTGTTGTCGCCGATGTAGGCCGCGGGCGCTTGGCCGGTCAGCGCCCGCACGGTCGCCACCATGCCGCCGTGGTACTGGAAGTAGTCGTCGGAGTCGGCGATGTCATGTTCCCGGGTGTCGGTGTTCTTGGCGGCCACTGCAATACGCCGATATTGCCGGTTCATGTCGTCGACTGCCTCGCGGCCGTCCAGGTCGCGCCCGTAGGCGAACCCGCCCCAGGCGGTGTAGACCGCGGCGAGGTCGGCGTCGTCACGCCAGTTGCGGCTGTCGATGAGCTGCAGCAGCCCGGCGCCGTAGGTGCCCGGCTTCGATCCGAAAATCCTTGTGGTCGAGCGGCGTTGATCGCCGTGCTGAGCCAGATCTGCCTCGGCGTGGGCCCGCACGAAGTTGTCGTCGGCCGGTTCGTCGAGCCCGGCGACCAGCCGCACGGCGTCGTCGAGCATCGTCACCACGTGCGGGAAGGCGTCCCGGAAGAAGCCGGAGATCCGGACCGTCACGTCGATGCGGGGGCGCCCGAGCTCGGTCAGGGAAATCGGGGCGAGGTCGACGACACGGCGTGACGCGTCATCCCACACGGGCCGAACGCCCAGCAGCGCAAGCACTTCGGCGATGTCGTCGCCGGCCGTGCGCATCGCCGAGGTCCCCCACACCGACAGTCCCACCGATTGCGGCCACCGGCCGTGGTCGTCGCGGTAGCGGGCGAGCAGCGAATCCGCCAGCGCCACACCGGCTTCCCAGGCCAGCCGGGAGGGCACGGCTTTGGGGTCGACGGAGTAAAAGTTGCGCCCGGTGGGCAGCACGTTGACCAGGCCACGCAGCGGGGAGCCCGAGGGGCCGGCCGGGATGAATCGTCCGTCCAGGGCGCGCAGCACCTGCTCGATTTCGGCGGAGCTGCCGGCCAGCCGGGGCACCACTTCGGTGGCGGCGAACCGGAGGACCCGTGCCACCTCTGGGTTGTCGCTGAGCCGTTCGGCCGCATCGGGATCCCAGCCGGAGGCCTGCAGCGCCGCGACCAACTCCCGCGCCACCGTCTCGGTCGCGTCCACGCTGGTTCGTTCGTCGGTGCCGTCCTCGGCCAGACCCAACGCCTGGCGCAGGCCGGGAATGGCGTGCTCGCCGCCGAAGAGCTGACGGGCACGCAGGATCGCCAGCACGAGGTCCAGTTCGGGCTTCCCCGTGGGCTTTTGGCCCAGGATGTGCAGGCCGTCGCGGATCTGGACATCCTTGATCTCGCACAGCCACCCGTCGACGTGCAACAGCATGTCGTCGAACGAGTCCTCGGCGGGACGTTCGGTGAGCCCGAGATCGTGGTCCATCTTCGCGGCCCGGATGAGGGTCCAGATCTGCTGGCGGATCGCGGGCAGCTTGCCGGGATCCAGCGCGGCGACGTTGGCATGCTCGTCAAGCAGCTGTTCCAAACGGGCTATGTCGCCGTAGGTTTCGGCGCGCGCCATCGGCGGGATGAGGTGGTCGACGAGCACCGCGTGCGCGCGCCGCTTGGCCTGGGTGCCCTCGCCGGGGTCATTGACCAGGAAGGGGTAGATCAGCGGCAGGTTGCCCAGCGCGGCATCGGGCGCGCAGCCCGCCGACATGCCCAGGGTTTTGCCCGGCAGCCATTCCAGGTTGCCGTGTTTGCCCAGATGCACCACGGCGTGCGCCCCGAACCCGGTGTCCAGCCAGCGGTAGGCGGCCAGGTAGTGGTGGCTGGGCGGTAGGTCGGGATCGTGGTAGATGGCGACCGGGTTCTCGCCGAAGCCGCGGGGCGGCTGCACCATCAGCACCACGTTGTCCGATTGGATTGCGGCGATCACGATTTCACCGTCGGGGTCGTTACTGCGGTCGACGAACAGCTCCCCCGGTGGCGGTCCCCAATGCTGGACGACGGCGTCGGTGAATTCGGCGGGCAGGGTCGCGAACCAGGCGCGGTAGTCGGTGGCGGACACGCGGATCGGGTTGCCGGCCAATTGGCCTTCGGTGAGCCAGTCGGGGTCTTGGCCGCCGCGTTCGATCAGCGCGTGAATCAGGGCGTCGCCGTCGTTCGCCTCGACGCCGGGCAGGTCACCGATGTGGTACCCGCGATCGCGCATCGCCCGCAGCAGCGCGACGGCGCTCGCGGGCGTGTCCAGCCCCACCGCGTTGCCGATGCGGGCGTGCTTGGTGGGATAGGCCGAAAACACCAGGGCGACCCGTTTGTCGGGCGGGGTGACGTGGCGCAGCTGCGCGTGCCGCACCGCCAGCCCGGCGACCCGGGCGCAGCGTTCCGCGTCCGCGACATAGGAGATCAGGCCGTCCTCGTCGATCTCTTTGAAGGAGAACGGGACCGTGATGATGCGGCCGTCGAACTCGGGCACGGCCACCTGACTGGCCACGTCGAGCGGGCTCAGGCCGTCGTCGTTTTCGCACCACTGGGCGCGCGGGCTGGTCAGGCACAGCCCCTGCAGGATCGGAATATCCAGCGCGGCAAGGTGTTCGACGTTCCAGCTGTCGTCATCGCCGCCCGCGGACGCGGTGGCGGGTTTGAGTCCCCCGGCGGCCAGGACGGTCACGACCATCGCGTCGGCGGCGCTGAGCCGTTGCAGCAGTTCGGGTTCGGCGGTGCGCAGCGATGCGCAGTAGACGGGTAGCGGCCGTGCGCCGGCGTCCTCGATGGCCGCACATAGCGATTCGACGTAGCCGGTGTTGCCGGCCAGATGCTGAGCGCGGTAGTACAGCACGGCGATCGTCGGCCCATCGACATCCTTGGCATTCGGCCGCGCCAGCTCGCCCCAGGTCGGCGTCACGACCGGCGGGGTGAACCCGAACCCGGTCATCAGCACGGTGTCCGAGAGGAAGGCGTGCAGCTGGCGCAGGTTGTCCACGCCGCCGTGGGCCAGGTAGATGTGCGCCTGGACCGCGATGCCGGCCGCCAGCGTGGACAAGCCGGTCAGCTCGGCGTCGGCGGCCTGCTCGCCGCTGACCAGCACCGTGGGCACGCCGCTGGCGATCACCGTGTCGATCCCGCCCTGCCAGGCCCGGTAGCCGCCGAGGATCCGGACCACCACGATGGCGACGCCGGCCAGCAGGTCGGGCAGGTCGTCCTCCGAGAGCCGCGAGGGGTTGGCCCACCGGTAGTTTTTCCCGCTGGAACGGGCGCTGATCAGGTCCGTGTCGGATGTCGACAGCAGCAGGATGGTCGGTTCAGCCACCCGTCATTCGTACCGCAGCGGCTTCGGACGGCCGAATCGGCACGTAGGGTCCCTCTATGAGCAGAGGATTCGTCGTCACTTTCGCGGTTGGGCTGATCGTCGCGTTGTTCGGGGTGATCTGGGCACTGCAAGGGTTCGGGGTGCTTGGCGGCAGCCCGATGAGCAACACCACCACCTGGTCCGTCATCGGGCCGATCACAGCGCTCGTCGGCATAGTGATCGCGGTGATCAGTTGGCGGAAGCTCTCGTCGAAATAGGTTGCTACGCCGGCACGACGGCGAAGTTCACCGTGTGCCAGCCGGTGGCGCCGTCGGGGACGGGATTGGCGCGCTCTTCGGTCTGGACGGCACCGGTGTTGTCGATGGCTCGCACGGTGATGGTTTCCCGCCCGGGGCTTTTCGCCTGCCACGGGAAGCGCCACAATCGCCATGTCTCATTGGAATAACTCGCGCCCAGTTCGGCCGGTTGCCAACCGCCGTCGCCGATGCGGACTTCGACCGCCCGCACGCCACGATTTTGGGCCCACGCAACGCCGCCGAACACCACCGGCCCCACCGGCACTGTCTGGCCGCCCCTGGGCACGTCGATCCGCGACTCCGTCTTGATGGGCGCTTGCGCCGCCCAGCCCTGCCGCGTCCAGTAGGCCTTGGCCCGATCGAACCGGGTCAGCTCCAAATCCACCACCCACTTGGTGGCCGAGACGTAGCCATAGAGTCCTGGCACCACCATGCGGGCCGGGTAGCCGTGCTCGGCCGGAAGCGGTTGACCGTTGAGGCCGACCGCCAGCAACGCGTCGCGGCCGTCCGTGACCGCCTGAACAGGGGTGCCGACGGTGAATCCCTCGATCGACGTTGAGAGCACCATGTCGGCATCGCGGTGTGCACCGGCCGTCGCCAGCAGCTCCGCCAGCCGGTAGCCGGTCCAGATGCCCGTTGAAATGAGATCTCCACCAACGGGATTGGATACACATGTCAACGTGGTCACCGTCTCGACGATGTCGAAGCGGGCGAGGTCGTCGAAGCTCAAGGTGATCTCGCGGTCCACCATCCCATGGATCCGCAGGCGCCAGTCGCGGCGGCTGAGCTGGGGAACACTGAGCGAGGTGTCGACCCGGTAGAAGTCAGCACTTGAAGTGATAAAGCTCGGCAACGCAACGCCTTTCGGCTGCACTTCGGCCGGTATCGGACGCGCCGGGGATCGTGGCCGGGGTAGGGCGAACGTCTTACGGTCGGCTTCCACCGAATGCGCCAGCCGGGTACCGAACGCCCCCACTACCCCACTGACGACGCCCAGTCCGAGCAACCCGTACATGACCAACCTGCGCCGGCTTGGATGTGCCAGCTCCTGGTCGTCTGCGTCGTCGTCCGGCTCAGGCGAGAACCGCCGGGCGAGCACCCGCAGCACCCCTACGCCACACGCGGCACCGACGATGGTGGGGAGCGTGTCGAGCGCCGTCCCGCCTGGTCGCGACAGCACGGCGATGCAGCCGAGGACGCCCGCCGCGGCGATCACCACGCTGCCGAACGGGCGGCGCCGCGTCTCGAGGGTCCCGGCGATCGCCGCGATCGTCGCGATCACCACGAGCACGACGACGGCCAGGAAGGGTTTGTCCAGCGGGCCAAGCGTTTGGATGGCCCACTCTTTGACGGGGCCCGGTGTCAGGTCGACGACCGCAGAACCCACGGCGGCGCGGGGTTCGGCCCGCGCACCGAACGGGATGCTGGCCAGTTGGGTGACACCGAGCGCGACGGAGGCAGCGGCGACCCCGGCGATCATCCGGTCATTCGACGAAGCCGCGGCCACCGACGTCACTTTACTCGCGCTTCCTCCCCTCCCGGAAAACTCTTGCGGCACAGCGCTGGTGGCGGTCG
Source organism: Mycobacterium sp. 3-98 (assembly GCF_035918355.1). Taxonomy (NCBI): domain Bacteria; kingdom Bacillati; phylum Actinomycetota; class Actinomycetes; order Mycobacteriales; family Mycobacteriaceae; genus Mycobacterium; species Mycobacterium sp. 3-98. The sequence goes on from NZ_CP142360.1 coordinate 3,347,952, forward strand.
AGCGGGGTGGCGTCTGAGCCTCGTGGGCGCGTGATTCGCGTCGGTCAGTGACCGATCAGGGCCGCAATCCGCGTGGCGACCTTCCCGGCGACGCGCAGCGCCTCGTCGCTCGTGCCGGGCCCGTAGCGATCCGCCACCGGGTCGTAGTCGGCGCCGGCGATGGAACCATGGTCGGCGTCGAGCTCCACCAACTCGACCGGCCAGCCGACGCGGCCCAGGGCGGCGGCGAACTCCCGGCTGGCACTCACGGGGACGGCGTCGTCGGCCAGCCCGTGCAGCAGCGTGAACGGCGTGCCGGCGCGGCCATCCGATAGCGCGTCGGTCGGCGCCTGACCGGAGAGCGGATCGGGCACCATGAACGCGCCGGCCAGGCACACGGTGTGGACGAGGGTGGCGTCGAACCGCGCCGCGTTGAGCGTCAGACCCGCCGCGGCGCAACCGCCCATGGACCACCCGACGAGCACGATGCCGTTGCCGGGGCCCGCGAAGTCGCGGGTGAAGTCGAGCGATCCCAACAGATCCGCCCGGCCACCGTCGTCGGCATGGGAATTCCAGTCCGGCGCCACGACGGCCGCGCCGCGGTCGCTGAGCATGCCGGCCAGGGGTCCGAAGGCCGCGCGGGCATCGGTCTGCATGCCGTGCCACAGCAGGACGGTGGGACGTCGGGAGTCGCCGAAGACGTCGGCTAAGCGTCCGGGGGCGTATTCCACCGTGTCCACGGCCACGAGTGTGCCCCGGGGGCCGTGATCCCAAACGGCGAGCCGGGCGATGCCGTTGCGGTGGAGTTCGATTCGACGTCGCAAGGATCGGCCTGTTCTCGGTTCACGATTGCACCCCTAGTCGATCCAGCAACTCGGCGCGATGCCGCTCGGTATGGGCACCGGGATGACCGGGTGTGCGGCGCGGCTCGTCGATCGTCACCGTGTGGATGATGCGCCCCTCCTCGAGCACCAGCACGCGGTCGGCCAAGGCCACCGCCTCGTCGACGTCATGGGTGATCAGCAACACCCCGAACCCGTGCCGGCGCCACAGATCCAGCAACAAGGCGTGCATCGTCAACCGGGTCAACGCGTCCAGCGCCCCGAACGGCTCGTCGAGCAGCAGCAGCCGCGGCTCGGCGACCAACGCCCGCGCGAGCGAAACCCGTTGCGCCTGCCCACCGGACAGGGTCAACGGCCAGGACCCGGCGTGGTCGGTCAGCCCGACGTCGGCCAGCGCACGCTCGGCGCGCTGTCGCACCTGCGGCCGTGGGAGGCGGCTGCGGGTGAGGCCGTAGCCGACGTTGGTGCGCACGTCGCGCCACGGAAAGAGCCGCGGTTCCTGGAAGGCCAGGGCCGGGGCGCCGGCCACCACGCGCTCGCCGCTGTGGTCACGCGAGAGCCCGGCCAGCACCCGCAGCACCGTCGACTTGCCGGACCCGCTGCGCCCGACCAGCGCGACGATCTCGCCGCCGCGCACCCGCACCGAAACGTCTTTGAGGACATGGCGATTCCCGTACCACTTGTCGACGTGGCGCAGCTCCCCCGCGACCTCGGTCCGCACCCGCGGGTGGGCGTCGGATTCTGCGATGACTGTCAACCGTGAACCTTTCAGTGCCGGTAGCGCAGGGCGCGGCGCTCGATGAGGCGGACGATCGCGTCGGTGACGATGCCCAGCAGCGCATAGATGGTCAGTCCGAAGATGATGATGTCGATCCGCAGAAAATCTCGGGCATTGTTGATCAGGAACCCAATTCCCTTGTCGGCGTTGATCTGCTCGGCAACGATCAAGGTGAGCCACGCGATCGCCAGCGACTGCCGAAACCCGACGAGCACTTGCGGCGCCGCGCTGGGCACGAAAATGCGGGTGAACCGCTGCGCGAACGAAAAGCCCAGCACCTGAGCGGTTTCCACCATTTTGGGATCGACCTGGCGGATCGCCGAGAAGGTGTTCAGGTAGAGCGGGAAGACCACCCCCAGCGCCACCAGCAGGACCTTGGGCAGCTCGCCGATCCCGAACCACAGGATGAACAGGGGGATCAGGCCCAGGTGCGGCAGCGCGCGGATCATCTGCATGGGCGGGTCCACGGAGGCCTCGAGCCAACGGGACAGCCCGACCGCCGCGCCCGCGCCGACCCCGATCACCCCACCCAGGACCAGCCCCTCGACAACCCGGACGGAGGAGACCTGCAGCGCGGCGGCGAGCTGGCCGTCACGGATCAACTCGACTCCGGCCTCGACGATCAGCGACGGCGCGGGCAGCACATCTTGCGGGATGACACCGACCGCGCTGCCCAGCTGCCACAGGGCCAGCAACGCCAGCGGGGAAGCGATGCGCACGATTTCCCATTTGCGGCGCGCCCATAACCCGCCAGGTGCGCCGGTTTGGGCGCTCCTGGGCTGTTTCGGCGCAGCCTCGAGCGCGGTGGCAATGCTCACCGTGCCGACGGTAGGGCGCGACCGTTGCCGTGGGTAAGGGTTTACGTCTGCCTGAAGCCAATGTCGGCCGCCGTGTTCAGCCGGTGGCCGTACCGTGGACGGGTGGCCAGGACGCGTGACACCGACGCTTGCCCGGGTGCGCTGCAGGTGCACCAGGCCGCCGACGGCGCTTTGGCCCGGGTGCGGTTACCCGGGGGCATGCTCACGGCCGCGCAGCTGGCGGCGTTGAGCGCCGCCGCCACGCAGTCAGGGTCGGGAACGCTCGAACTCACCGCGCGGGGCAACGTGCAGTTGCGCGGGCTGACCGACGTCACCGCGGTGGCCGAGACGCTGGCGGCCGCAGGCCTGTTGCCGTCGACGACGCATGAGCGCGTCCGCAACATCGTCGCGTCGCCGCTGTCGGGGCGGGCCGGGGGCGACGTCGACGTGCGCGGCTGGGTCGGCGACCTGGACGCCGCGATCTGCGCGGCGCCACGCCTCGCGGACCTGGGCGGCCGATTCTGGTTCAGCCTCGACGACGGGCGGGCCGACGTGTCCGGTCTGCGCGCCGACATCGGCGTGCATGCGTCGCCCGACGGTTGCGCGCTGCTGCTCGCCGGACGTGACACCGGCGTGCGGCTGGCCGCCGGCGAGGTGGTGGAGACGCTCGTCGCTCTCGCGACGCGCTTCGTCGAGATCCGCGAAACCGCCTGGCGCGTCCAGGAATTGGCTGACCTTCGTCGGCTACTACCCGACGCCGAGCCGGGCGGGACACCGTTTCCCGTCGTCACCAAGGCGCCGGTGGGCTGGATCGGTCAGGATGACGGCCGGGTGACGCTGGGGGCCGCGGTGCCGCTGGGTGTCCTGCCCGCGCGCGTCGCGGAGTACCTGGCCGCGATCGAGGCGCCGCTGGTGATCACCCCGTGGCGCTCGGTGCTGGTGTGCGATCTGCAGGAATCCGTGGCCGACACCGCGCTGCGCGTGCTGGCACCGTTGGGGCTGGTGTTCGACGAGAACTCCCCCTGGCTGACCGTGAGCGCCTGCACGGGCAGCCCCGGGTGTGCGCACTCGGCCGCCGACGTGCGGGCCGACGCCGCCGAGGCGTTGGACGCCGACGTCACGCTGCACCGGCACTTCGTGGGCTGCGAACGCGCCTGCGGGAGCCCGCCGGCCGGTCAGGTGCTGGTCGCCACCGGCGACGGATACCGGATGCTGCGAACCTGACAAGCCTTAGGGTGAGCGGGTGCTCGACTACATCCGCGATGCCGCGGAGATCTATCGCCAGTCGTTCGCGACCATTCGCGCCGAGGCCGACCTGGCCCGATTCCCCGCCGACGTGGCCCGCGTCGTCGTCCGGTTGATCCACACGTGTGGCCAGGTCGACGTCGCCGAGCACGTCGCGTTCACCGACGACGTCGTCGAGCGCGTCGGCGCGGCCCTGCGCGGCGGCGCCCCGGTGTTGTGCGACTCGTCGATGGTGGCCGCGGGGATCACCACCGCACGGCTGCCCGCCGGCAACGAGGTCGTGTCGCTGGTGGCCGACTCGCGGGCGGCCGAGCTGGCCGCGCGCCGGCAGACCACCCGTTCGGCGGCCGGGGTCGAGCTGTGGGCCGAGCGGCTCGACGGCGCCGTGCTGGCCATCGGCAACGCACCGACGGCCCTGTTCCGGCTGCTCGAATTGATCGACGAGGGGCTTGCGCCGCCGGCCGGGGTGTTGGGTGGGCCGGTGGGATTCGTCGGGTCGGCGCAGTCCAAGCAGGAGCTCGTCGACCGTCCGCGCGGAATGTCGTATCTGGTGGTGCAGGGCCGCCGGGGCGGCAGCGCCATGGCCGCCGCGGCCGTCAACGCGATCGCGAGCGACGCCGAATGACCGCCCGGGGGACGCTGTGGGGCGTCGGGCTGGGGCCTGGCGACCCGGAACTGGTGACCGTCAAGGCCGCGCGGGTGATCGGCGAGGCCGACGTGGTCGCCTATCACAGCGCCCGGCACGGCCGCAGCATCGCGCGCGGCATCGCCGAACGGTATCTGCGGCCCGGCCAGATCGAGGAGCACCTGGTCTACCCGGTGACGACCGAGGTGACCGACCACCCGGGCGGCTATGCCGGCGCGCTCGAGGACTTCTACGCCGAGGCCACCGAACGCATCGCCGCCCACCTGGACGCCGGGCGCAACGTGGCCCTGCTGGCCGAGGGCGACCCGCTGTTCTACAGCTCCTACATGCATCTGCACACGCGGCTGACCGAGCGATTCGATGCGGTCATCGTTCCGGGCGTGACGTCGGTGAGCGCCGCGTCGGCGGCCATCGCCACGCCGCTGGTGGCCGGCGACGAGGTGCTGTCGGTGCTGCCGGGCACGTTGCCGGTCGGCGAACTGACCCGCCGGCTCGCCGACGCCGACGCCGCCGTGGTCCTCAAGTTGGGGCGCTCGTATCACACTGTGCGGGAAGCGCTTTCGGCGTCAGGGCAGCTTGACGACACGTTCTACGTCGAACGCGCCAGCAGCGCCGGTCAGCGCATCCTGCCCGCCGCGGAGGTCGACGAGACCAGCGTGCCGTACTTCTCGCTGGCCATGCTGCCGGGCGGCCGCCGGCTGCACCGACGCGCCCCCGAGGGGCAGGCGACGGGCAGCGTCGCGGTGGTGGGCCTGGGCCCCGGCGATGCGGACTGGATGACGCCGCAGAGCCGGCGGGAGCTGGCCGCGGCGACCGACCTGATCGGCTACGGCGGTTACCTGGATCGCGTCCCGGTGCACGAGGGCCAGCAGCGGCACCCCAGCGACAATCGTGACGAGCCCGAGCGCGCGCGGCTGGCCTGCGCGCTGGCCGAGCAGGGCCGGGCCGTGGCGGTGGTGTCGTCGGGCGACCCGGGTGTCTTCGCGATGGCGACCGCGGTGCTGGAAGAGGCCAAACAATGGCCGGGCGTGCAGATCCGGGTGATCCCGGCGATGACCGCGGCCCAGGCGGTGGCCAGCCGGGTCGGCGCGCCCCTGGGCCACGACTACGCGGTGATCTCGCTGTCCGATCGGCTCAAGCCGTGGGGGGTGATCTCCGCGCGGCTTGAGGCCGCCGCGGCCGCCGACCTGGTGCTGGCGATCTACAACCCGGCGTCGAAGACGCGGACATGGCAGGTCGGGGCGATGCGTGACATTCTGCTGGCCCACCGCGAGCCGGGCACGCCGGTGGTGATCGGCCGCAGCGTGTCGGGCGACGACGAAGACGTCCGCGTCGTCCGGCTGGCCGATCTCAACCCGGCCGAGATCGACATGCGCTGCCTGCTGATCGTCGGGTCATCGCAAACGCAGTGGTACTCAGCCGATTCCACCGAGGACCGGGTCTTCGCTCCCCGGCGCTATCAGCCGTAGGGCTCAGTCTGATTGCCCTACTCCTCCGCACCCCGCTACGCGGGCTGCATCGTCGTAGGGCTCAGTCCGATTGCCCTACTCCTCCGCACCCCGCTACGCGGGCTGCATCGTCGTAGGGCTAGTCGCGGTCCCAGGTGCTCGGCATCATCGGCACGCTGGGGCCGTCGCTGAACCCGTCGCGGGTCAGCGTCGCCAATCCGGCGGCCCGGGCCGCGTCGGGTTTGGCTGCGGCACCGGCGAATCCGAGCGGTCCCGCACTGTCCTCGGAGGGCCGTGCGGCGAATGGGTCCCCGCTATCGACGCCCGGGTCCCCATCCTGGTCCAGGTCCATGAACTCGTAGCGGTAGGCGCGCTCGGTGGCGGTTCCGCCGCGGCGCCGGCGGGCCCGGGCCTTCTTCTTGGCCGCGGCGGCCGCGGCCGCGCCGGCGGGCGCGTCGAGGTCGTCCGAAGACGGTTCCTCCGACTTGCGCCGTGACCGGCTGCTCGCGCTGCCGCGCGCCGACAGTCCCGACAGCCCCACCGCATACAGGGCGTTGGAGAGGCCCGCGCCGATTCCGTCGGTCGCCGTCGGACCGAAGCCCACCCCGGGTCCGCCACCGACCGGTCCGCCACCGGCCGACCCGGCAACCGTCGTCGCGGGGGCGGTGGACGGTGCCGACACGTGGCTGACACTGGCGGGCGCGGTGGCAATCGTCGGCGCCGGAGCAACCACCGGTGCGGGCGCCGCCGCGACGGCCGGCAGGGACGGGGCAGACGCGAGCGGGATCCCGACGCTGATCGCGGTGACCGCCGCAGCCGCCCCACCGGCCGCGGCCGCGCCGATGGCGGCAACGACGACCGGCGCCAGCACCACGGCCATCTGGATCGCCAGCTGGATGAACGGCCAGAAGATCATCAAGGTGTGGAAGATGGCCCAACCCAGCGCCGTCGACAGCGCCGGGGACAGTCCCAGCTGCCCGAAGAACGAGGCGAGACTGTTGACCCACGGCACCGGCGGGAAGGGCCACCCACCGGGGTTGAGGTCCTTGGACACCGGCCACGCGAAATTCTGGGTGTACTGCTGCAGCCACTTGGTCAGCTGGTCCATCCAGGACGGGTACTGCGTCGTGGTGGTGGCCTGCTGCTGGGCGCTCGAGGTGTCGGCGTTGTTGAGGTTGGAGCCGGAATCCGTCGCCGGCGCCACGGCGGCCGCTTGCATCGCCGCGGCGCCGGCGGTCCCCGCCTCGGCGCCCGGGACGACGATCGGCGGCGCGGGGGTGGTCGGCGGGACCGCGGCCAGGGCGGATTCGCTGACGGCTTGGTAGGTGGTCATCGTCGTCGCGGCCTGCACCCACATGCGCGCGTAATCGGCTTCGTTGACGGCGATCGGGATGGTGTTGATGCCGAAGAAGTTCGTGGCGACCAGCGCCCCGTGCACCGCGTGGTTTGCCGTGAGTTCGCCCATCGTGGGCATGGCGGCCAACGCGGCGGTGTAGGCGGTGGCCGCGGTCTCGTGCAGGCTGGCCGCGGTTGCGCTCTTGGCCGCGCTCTCCACCAGCCAGGCCTGGTAGGGGACGTGCGCGGCCACGTACTGGTCGGCGCTGGGCCCGTCCCACGCGCCGGCCTGCACGGCGCCCAGCAACCCGCTGAGCTCGGCCGCCGCGGTCGCGTAGTCGGTGCTCATCGACGACCATGCCGTCGCCGCGGCCAGCAACGGGGCGGGGCCGGGGCCGCTGCTGAGCAAGGTCGAGTGCACTTCGGGCGGAAACGCGGCAAAGATCGGGGCGGTCATCGTCTAGGGCCTTCAGGCAAGAACACGAATACCTCTTCGGAATCTCGTGGATGGGCTGGCGATGCGTACGACCAGAGGTCGGTTGCGGCGGCGGTTTAGTTCCCCGCCATTTCGTTCGGGTGCCAAAAAGCCGGGCTTCTTTGCGCGCGAACGGTCGTGCTGCAACGATGCAGGGATGCGGTGTGACGTTGCGCGTGAAGCGCTGTCGGCTCGATTGGATGGCGAGCGACCCCAGGTGCTCGCGCAGCAGGTCGACGCCCACCTTGAATCGTGCCGCAGTTGCCGTTCCTGGCTTATCGGGGCGGCGGCGCAGACCCGTCGGTTCGCCTCGGTGGCGCCCGGCGAGGGACCCGACCTGGTCGACAAGATCATGGCCAGCATCGACGACCAAGCCTCCGGACACCCGAGGTGGATGCGCTGGTTGCGGTCGCACTACCGGCGCTGGGGTTTGATCGCGGTGGGCCTGTTCCAGGTGGCGATTGCCGCGGCCCAGATCAGTGGCGTCGATTTCGGCATGGTGTCCGGTCACATGCACGGCGCGATGTCGGGCGAGCACCTGATGCACGAGTCCACGGCGTGGTTGTTGGCGTTGGGCCTGGCGATGGTCGCCGCCGGCGTCTGGCCCGCCTCCGCGTCGGGGGTGGCGGCGATCACCGGCGTGTATTCCGTTGCGCTGCTTGGTTATGTGATTGTCGACGCCTTCGACGGACAGGTCACGGCCACCCGGATCGCCAGCCACATGCCGCTGTTGTTGGGCCTGGCATTCGCGTTGTTGGTGGCGCGCGAGCGCGTGGGCTCGCACCGGCGGCACGGCTCCGACGGCGCGGTCGACGCCGACCATCCCGCCTCGGCGGCCGACCCGTCGAGCGGTCGACGGCGCGGGCACCTGCGGCCGATCAACCACGCCGCCCCCGACCACGCCGCGCCCTCTACGACGACCCGTCGTAGGATCGGAAAACCCGCGCAACTAAGGTGGTTGAGCATGATCGCGCCGAGCGACGACGAGGCGGTAACCGAGCTCGCTTTGTCCGCCGCGCGCGGGAACGCGCGAGCGCTCGAGGCGTTCATCAAAGCCACCCAGCAAGACGTGTGGCGGTTCGTCGCCTATCTCTCCGATGCCGGCAACGCCGACGATCTGGCCCAAGAGACGTTCCTGCGCGCCATCGGCGCCATCGAGCGGTTCTCCGGACGCTCGAGCGCCCGGACGTGGCTGCTGTCCATCGCGCGCCGGGTCGTGGCCGATCACATCCGCCAGCTGCAGTCGCGGCCGCGTGCCGCGCTGGGCGCCGATCCCGAACACGCGGTGCGTGGCGACCGCAACGCCCGCGGGTTCGAAGACCTCGTCGAGGTTACGACGATGATCGCCGGCCTCAATCCCGAACAGCGGGAAGCGCTTTTGCTCACCCAGTTGCTCGGGCTGCCCTACGCCGACGCCGCCGCGGTGTGCGGTTGCCCGGTGGGCACCATCCGGTCGCGGGTCGCGCGCGCCCGCGATGCGTTGCTGGCCGACGGCGAGCGCAGCGACCTAACCGGCTAGCGCGCCAACCCATTCCGCGGCCTCGGCCACGGTGCCGACGGTGGTGACGCCCTCCGGTAGCGGCGGGCGCGCCACCATCACCACCGGCACCTTGAGCGCGGCGGCGGCATCCAGTTTGGCCCGCGTCATCTGCCCGCCGCTGTTCTTGGTGACCAGCGCGTCGATGCGGTGCTCGCGCAACAGCGCGACTTCCTCGTCGTAGCGGTACGGGCCACGCGAGAGCACCAGCCGGTGATGGCGCGGCAGCGAGGCGCTGTCGGGTTCGGTGACCGCCCGGATCAAAAACCACGCGTCGCTGCCGGCGAAGGCGTGCACGCCGGAGCGACCGGTGGTGAGGAAGATGCGCGAATAGCCCTGCCGGGCAACCGTTTGCGCCGCATGCGTGTCCGACCCGACGACAAGTGCCTCGCCGGGATCCCAGGCCGGGCGCGCCAGGATCAGATGAGGTATCCGCAGTTGGCCGCATGCGGTGGCGGCGTGCGCCGTCATGGTGGCCGCGAACGGGTGGGTGGCGTCGACGACGGCGTCGATGCCCTCGTCGTGCAGCCAGCGCCGCAGGCCGTCCACGCCGCCGAAGCCGCCGATGCGCACGGGGCCGACGGGCAGCGCCGGGTCCGGCACCCGGCCCGCCAGGGAGCTGATGACGTCGACGCGGGGGTGCAGGGTTTTCGCCAGCGCGCGCGCCTCGCCGGTGCCGCCGAGCAGCAAGACGCGCATCAATGCCTGCTCCCCCGGGCCCGCCCGGTCGAATACAGATAGCTGTCGGTGAATTCCCCCGCGGTCAGCGCGTCGCCGACGACGATGACCGCGGTCTTGGTGATGTCGGCCTCGTGCATCTGGGCGGCGATGTCGGCAAGCGTGCCGCGCAGCACCGTCTCCTGCGGCCAGCTCGCGAAAGCCACGACGGCGACGGGTGTTTCGCGGCGGTAGCCGCCGTCGAGCAGTTGCGGAACGATGGCGTCGATCTGGGCGGCCGCCAGATGCAGGACCAGGGTGGCGCCGGATCGGGCGAGCGTCGCCAGGTCTTCGCCGGGCGGCATCGCGGTCGACAGGGTCGCCACCCGGGTCAGCGTCACCGTCTGCGCGACGCCGGGGACGGTGAGCTCGCGCTTCAGGGCGGCCGCAGCGGCGGCGAAAGCCGGTACGCCCGGCACGATTTCGTAGTCGATGCCCAGCGCGTCGAGCCGGCGGCACTGTTCGGCCAGCGCGCTGTACAGCGACGGGTCGCCGGAGTGCAGCCGCGCCACGTCGTGTCCTGCGGCATGCGCGTCACGTAGTTCGGCGATGATCTGTTCCAGCGTGAGCGGGCCCGTGTCAACGATTTTCGCGTCCTGAGGGCAGAGCGCCAGCAGGTCGTCGGGCATGATCGACCCGGCGTACAGGCACACGGGGCAGGTTTGGAGGAGCCGTTGACCGCGGACGGTGATCAGGTCGGCGGCGCCCGGCCCGGCGCCGATGAAATATACCGTCATTTGGTCATCACCCACTGGGTGACCGGGTAGTGCGGCTGCCAGCCCGTGAAGGCGCCTAGGGCCTTGCCCTGATAGTGCTGGAAGCGTCGCAGCTCACCGCCGAGGCGCGTATATGCCTGTGTGACAGCGGCTTCCGATTCGGTGGTGACCACGTTGGCGACAAGCCGCCCGCCGGCGGGCAGGTGGTCGAGGCAGGCGTCGAGCAGGCCGGGCTGGGTCAGGCCGCCGCCGATGAAGATCGCCGACGGCGGCGCGGCGCCGTCAAAGGCCTCGGGGGCGTCGCCGCGCACCTCGATGCCGACGCCGAAAGCCGCGGCATTGCGCTCGAGGTTGTGACGGCGTTGTTCGTCGCGTTCGAAGGCTATTGCGCCGCAACCCGGTCCGCTCAGGCACCACTCGACACCGATGCTGCCCGAGGCCGCGCCGACGTCCCATAACCGCTCCCCCGGCCGCGGCGCCAGGGCGGCCAGCGTCACCGCGCGGATGCCCTGTTTGGTGATCTGGCCGTCGTGGGTGAATGCGTCGTCGGGTATTGGGGAGACGCGTTCGTCGGGCAGGTAGCGCACGGCGATCACGTTGAGGTCGTCGACGTGGCCGGGCGCGCCGCCGGCCCAGTCGCGGGCGGTGCCGTCGCGGCGGTGTTCGTCTGGGCCGCCGAGCCTTTCGAGCACGGTGAGCTGCGAATCGCCGCGGCCGTGCGCGTTGAGCAGGGCGGCCAGCTCGGTGGGCGTGGATTTGCCTTGCGACAACACGATCGCCTTCCCGCCGCGGCGCACAGCGGTGTGCGGTTGCGCGGTGACAAGGCTGATCACCTCGGTGTCGTGGACGTTCCAGCCCATCCGCGCGCACGCCAGTGTCACCGAGGACACGTGCGGCAGGACCCGTACCTTCTCGGGGCCGTGCAGGCGGATGAGCGTGCCGCCGATGCCGTGCAGCAGCGGGTCGCCGCTGGCCACCACGTGGATGTCGTCGTCCACCGGCAGCGCTTTCAGGGCGGGCAGCATCGGCGAGGGCCACTCCCGGCGGCGCGCGGGCACCGTGTCGTCGAGCAGGTCAAGTTGGCGCTGGGAGCCGTAAATAACTGTGGCCCTTCGTAATTCGGCTCGCGATGCTTCGGCGAGACCGGCCATGCCGTCGGCGCCGATACCGACGACGACGATCACGAGCGCGGCCCCTCATCGCCGCGGGCGCGCATCATCGCGGCATCCTGCGCCAGACGAACGCGGGCAGCAATCGCATTACGGCGGCCGCGGGTCCTAGCGCCCACGGGATCCACACGGTGCGGCGGCCTTTCGCCAGTGCCCGCGCGGTCGCGGCGGCCACCTGCGCGGGCGTGCTGGGCAGGGGCGCGGGCGTCATGCCTTCCGTCATACGCCCGATGACGAATCCCGGGCGGGCGATCAGCACCCGCACCCCGGTGCCGTGCAGCGCGTCGGCCAGACCGTTGGCGAAGCCGTCAAGGCCGGCTTTGGCCGAGGCGTAGACGTAGTTGGCGCGCCGCACCCGGGCACCTGCGATCGAGGAGAACACCACCAGTCGGCCTTTGCCGGCGTTGCGCATGGCGGTCGCCAGGTGGGTGAGCATGCTGACCTGGGCGACGTAATCGGTGTGCACGACGGCGACCGCGTGCGCGGCATCGGTCTCGGCGCGAGCCTGGTCGCCCAGGATTCCGAAGGCCAGCACCGCGGTGCCGATGGGCCCGTGGTCGGCGACGACCGAGGCGACCAGGGCGGCGTGCGAGGCCAGGTCGTCGGCGTCGAATTCCCTGGTGTCGACCGCGGCGGCGCCGGCCGCTTTGAGCGCGCTGACCTGGTCAGCGAGCTGATCGGCGCGGCGCGCGGCCAGCACCACCGTCGCCCCGGGGGCCAGGCGTCGCGCCAACTCGACCCCGATTTCGCTGCGTCCGCCCAGGATTAGTACTGGACCCGCGCCCGTGTCGTCCACGGCTGCGATTATTACCTGCGCTAGCGTGAGCGGTGATGGCGAATACCACGACCCGGCTCACCGACGAGGCCCTCGCGTTTCTGTCGGAACGCCATCTGGCCATGCTCACCACGTTGCGAGCCGACAATTCGCCGCACGTGGTGGCGGTCGGGTTCACCTTCGACCCCAGGACGCACATCGCGCGGGTCATCACCACCGGCGGGTCCCAGAAGGCGGTCAACGCCGATCGCGGCGGGCTGGCCGTGCTGAGCCAGGTCGACGGCGCGCGCTGGCTGTCGCTGGAGGGCCGGTCCAAGGTGAACAGCGACGCCGACGCGGTGCGCGACGCCGAGTTGCGCTACGCCCAGCGCTACCGCACGCCGCGCCCCAACCCGCGGCGCGTGGTCATCGAGGTTCAGGTGGAGCGGGTGCTCGGGTCGTCGGATCTTTTGGACCGGGGCGCGTAGCGCGCCGATCGCTTCGCCGCCACAACTCACTCATCCACAGCGTCAGCCGACCGGGACCACGATCAGTTCGTGCGGCCGGTTGTTGACGGCTAGGGCGCCGTCCTCGGTCACAACGACGATGTCCTCGATGCGCGCGCCCCAGCGGCCCGGGAAATAGATGCCCGGCTCGATGGAAAACGCCATGCCCGCGGTCAACGGCAGGTCGTTTCCGGCGACGATGTAGGGCTCTTCGTGCACCGACAAGCCGATGCCGTGCCCGGTACGGTGCACGAAATAGTCGGCGAGTCCTTCGGCCGCCAGCACATCGCGGGCGGCCGCGTCGACCTGCTCGGCCGTCACGCCCGGGCGTACCGCCTCATAAGCGGCGCGCTGGGCGCGCTGCAGCACCGAATACTGTTCAGCCACTTCTGGATTCGGCTCACCGATGCTGTAGGTGCGTGTCGAGTCGGAGTTGTACCCGGGTTCATAGGTGCCGCCGATGTCGACGACGACGATGTCACCGGCCTGCAGTTCGCGATCCGAATATCCGTGGTGCGGGTCGGCGCCGTGCGGCCCGGATCCGACGATGATGAACGCCACCTCCGAATGCCCTTCGGCCACAATGGCGTCCGCGATGTCGGCGGCGACGTCGGCCTCGGTGCGGCCCGGCACCAAAAACTCCGGCACCCGGGCGTGCACCCGATCGATGGCGGCACCGGCTTTGCGCAACGCGTCGACTTCGCACTCCTCCTTGACCATTCGCAGCATGCGCAACACCTCGGTGGCCAGCACCGGCAGGGCGCCGAGCACACCGGCCAGCGGGAGCAGATGTAGCGCCGGCATCGCATCGGTCACGGCGGTCGCGGCGGGGGCACCACCCAGCGCGGCGCCCACTAGATCGTAGGGATTGTCACCGTCGACCCAATCGCGCACCGCCAGGCCGAGTTCGGCGATGGCCGACCCCTTGAGCGAGGCCAGCTCCAGCCGCGGCACCACTACCGTCGGATCACCGGACGCGGGCAACACCAGCGCGGTGAGCCGCTCCAAGGTCTGGGCGCGCGACCCGACCAGGTAGCGCAGGTCATACCCCGGCGTGATCACCAGCCCGGCCAGACCGGCATCGGCGGCCGCGGCGGCGGCCGCGGCCAATCGACGGGCATACACGGCTGCGTCGAAGCGGTGTGACTCCATGGCAGTCAGGCTAACCCGCCCGCCGAACGTCGACTTGTTGCGCCGATTTCGCGCGTGGGCCGACAACAACTCGACGTTCGACGGGGTGGGGGGTTGGCCGGCCGACAACAAGTCGACGTTCGACGGGGTGGGGGTTGGCCGCGGGGGCGTGAGACCATATTCGGCATGCCGGGACCACTAGTGCTGCTCGATGGCGCCAGCATGTGGTTCCGTTCGTATTTCGGGGTCCCGTCCTCGATCACCGCGCCAGACGGCCGGCCCGTCAACGCCGTTCGCGGATTCATCGATTCCGTCGCCTTCGTGATCACCCAACAGCGACCAAGCCGGCTGGTGGTCTGCCTGGACCTGGATTGGCGGCCGCAGTTCAGGGTCGACCTCGTGCCGTCCTACAAGGCCCATCGCGTGGCCGAGCCCGAGCCGCCGGGCGAACCGGACATCGAGGAGGTCCCCGACGACCTGACGCCCCAGATAGACATGATCGCCGAACTGCTTGACGCCTTCGGGATTCCGACGGCGGGCGCGGAGGGTTTCGAGGCCGACGACGTCCTGGGCACGTTGGCGGCGCGGGAACGCGACGACCCGGTCGTGGTGGTCAGCGGTGACCGCGACCTGATGCAGGTGGTGTCGGACGATCCGGTCCCGGTGCGGGTGCTCTACCTCGGCCGCGGGCTGAGCAAAGCCACGTTGTTCGGGCCCGCCGAGGTGGCCGAGCACTACGGCGTGCCGGTCGAGCGGGCCGGGCCCGCCTACGCCGAACTCGCGTTGCTGCGCGGCGACCCGTCCGACGGCCTACCGGGCGTTCCGGGCGTCGGCGAGAAGACCGCGGCCTCATTGCTGGCCCAGCACGGCTCGCTGGAACAGATCCTGGCCGCCGCCCACGATCCGAAGTCGAAGATGCCCAAGGGCCTGCGGGCGAAACTGCTGGGCGCGCTGGACTACATCGAGGCGGCCGGCGACGTGGTGCGGGTGGCCACCGACGCGCACGTCACGTTTTCGACGGCCAGCGACGAACTACCGCTGGTCGCGGCCGATCCGCAACGAACCGCCAAGCTGGCGACCGAACTGGGCGTCGGATCGTCGATCGCGCGCCTGCAGAAAGCGCTCGACGCGCTGCCGACCTGAGGGTCCGCTACTGCGGGCGGCCGACCTCGTAGGTGCCCTTGTTGTCCTGGAACGTCACCGTCACGTGCTTCGGCGCGCCATCGATGCTGACATCGCAGTCGAACGTGGCGCCCTTCTTGACGGTCGGGTTTTGGCCGTGGTTGCACTTGACGTCCTTGACGTTCTTGGCGCCGTAGCCGTTCGTTTCGTCGCTGAGGACCTGCTGAACCCCGGCCTGCGCCTTGCTGACGTCGAGCTTGGTGGTGACGAAGAAGCCCGGCTGCCAGAATCCCAGCACCAGCACGACGACGACGAGCAGCAACGCAATGCCGCCGCCCACGCCGGCGATCAGCCCAACCGGTCGCTTCTTGCCGGGCTGCTCATAGGGCGGGTACTGCTGCGGGTACTGGCCCGGCTGGCCGTATTGACCGTACTGCCCGTATTGACCCGGCGGTGGGTATTGGCCCGGCTGCCCGTACTGGCCGGGCTGCGGGTACTGGCCCGGCTGCCCGTACTGACCCGGCTGGGCGTATTGACCCGGCTGCCCGTACTGCCCGGGCTGGGCATAGCCCGGCTGCTGGGGGTACTGCTGCGGATAGGCCTGTTCAGCCGGCTGCTGGTACTGCGGGTATTCGGCCGGCGGCGTGTAGGCGGGCGCCTGCCACGAGGCCTCCTGGGTCTGCTGGTCGTGCCAGGACGGCGCCACCTGGGTCGGGTCCGACGAGTGGTCGCTGCCTTGACCTTGGCCGGGCGGTTGCCACTGCTGGTCCGATCCCTGCGGTCCGCTCATCTCTCTCCTCAGCCCCTTGTGTCTCGGCATGAACTATCGGCGTTTAACGGTAGCTCCGGCCTAGCCTACCCGGCGTCAACTGCAACGACGCCGCGCCGAATGTCGTTGATGGCCCGCTTCGCTGTGGCCCGAACCTCGGCGTCCGGGGCGGCGTTGCGCACCTGATCCAGCAGGTCAAGCGCCTGCCGGCACCAGCGCACGAAATCGCCCGCCAGCAGGGGCGAGCCGCTGCCCGCCGGGTCGGCCGCCGCCAGCGCCGCGGCCAGATCACCCGTCCGGGCCCAACGGTAGATGACATTGACGAAGCCGTCGTCGGGTTCGCGGCTCGGGGCGATCCGGTGCGTCTGCTCGTCGGCGCGCAACGCCATCGACAGCCGCGACGTCTGCTGCAACGCCTGGCGTAGCGGCTGCGTGGGGGCGTCGGCGGCAAACGCCGCGCCCGGCCCGTCCCCGCCCCGGCTCTCGTACAGCACCGACGAGACCACCGCCGCCAGCTCGGCGGGCTTCAAACCGGACCACGCGCCGGTGCGCAGGCATTCGGCGACCAGCAGATCGCTTTCGCTGTAGATGCGCGCCAGCAGCCGCCCGTCGTCGGTGACGCGGGGATCGCCGTCGCGGCCTTCGATGAAGCCACGCTCGGTGAGCAGCCCGACGATCCGATCGAAGGTCCGGGCCAGCGAATTGGTCGCTGCCGCAACCTTGTTCTCCAATTGCGCGTTGTCGCGTTCGATCCGCAGATAGCGCTCGGCCTGCCGGACCTGTTCTTCCCGGCCGGGCGTGTTGTGCGACGGGTGCCGCCGCAGCTGTTCGCGCAGCTTCGCCAGCTCGGGGTCATGAAATTCGCCGTCGGCGTCCCCGCGGCCGCGGCGCTTTGCCGGAATGGCCAGCCCGGCGGCGGCCGACCGCAGTGCCGACGCCAGATCGCGGCGGACGCGCGGCTGCCGGTGCTCGACCCGCTTCGGCAGGGGCATGGACCCGACCGGCGCCGACATGCCCGAATAGTCGGCCGAGGAAATCCTTCCCGCCCAACGGTTTTCGGTGAGCACCAGCGGCCGCGGGTCGGAGCTGTCGCGGGCGGATTCCAGCACCACGGCCAGCCCACCGCGCCGGCCGTGGGTGATGTTGATGATGTCGCCCCGGCGCAGCGCGGCCAGCGCGTCGGTGGCCGCCTGCCGGCGTTGCAGACGCGAGGCACGCGACTGGGCGCGCTCCATCTCGGAGATGCGCGCGCGCATCCGGGCGTATTCGAGGATCGGCGCCTTGGGGCCGCCCAGCTCGCCGGCGATCTCGCCCAGCATCGCGTCGCCCCGCTCGATGCCGCGCACCAGCCCGACGACCGAACGGTCGGCCTGATACTGCGCAAATGACTGCTCCAGCAACCGATGTGCTTGCTCGGGGCCCATCTGCTGCACGAGGTTGATCGTCATGTTGTACGACGGGGCGAACGAACTGCGCAGCGGGAAGGTGCGGGTGGAGGCCAGCCCGGCCACCGCGGAGGGTTCGGTGGTTTCTTCGGTGGGATTCCAGAGCACCACCGCGTGGCCCTCGACATCGATGCCGCGCCGGCCGGCGCGCCCGGTCAACTGCGTGTACTCCCCCGGCGTCAGCGCCACGTGCTGCTCGCCGTTGAACTTGACCAGCCGCTCGAGCACCACGGTGCGGGCAGGCATGTTGATCCCCAGCGCCAACGTCTCGGTGGCGAACACAGCCCGCACCAGCCCGGCAGTGAACAGCTCTTCGACCGTGTGCCGGAAGGCGGGCAACATGCCGGCGTGGTGGGCGGCCAGACCGCGCAGCAGCCCCTCGCGCCACTCGTAGTAGCCGAGAACGGCGAGGTCGGCGTCGGCGAGATCGCCGCAGCGATGCTCGATCACCTCCGCGATCTGCGCCCGCTCTTCCTGGGTGGTCAGCTGCAGGGGGGAACGCAGGCATTGCTGGACAGCGGCGTCACAGCCGGCCCGCGAGAACACGAACGTGATCGCCGGCAGCAGCCCTTCGGCATCCAGGCTCGCGATCACGTCCGGACGCGCCGGCGTGCGGTAGAGCCGGGGCCGGCCCGACCGCGCCGGCGGACGCCCGCGTCCGGCGCTTCGCCGCGGCTGCCAATCCGACATCCGATCCGCCTCACGGCGATGGGTGATGTGCCGCAACAGATCCGGGTTGACGCGGGGCTCGCGCGGGGCGCCCGGCTGCTCGGGGGCGTCCGAATGCCGGTAATCGAAGAGGTCGAAAAGTCGCTTGCCCACCAACACGTGTTGCCAGAGCGGCACCGGCCGGTGTTCGTCAACGACGACCGTCGTATCGCCGCGCACGGT
Organism: Mycobacterium sp. 3-98; assembly: GCF_035918355.1. NCBI lineage: Bacteria > Bacillati > Actinomycetota > Actinomycetes > Mycobacteriales > Mycobacteriaceae > Mycobacterium > Mycobacterium sp. 3-98. Next base: position 3,366,254 of record NZ_CP142360.1, read on the forward strand.
CTGGATCCAGCCGCCGAACTCCTCGGCGTTGCTCACCGTCGCCGACAGGCTGACCACGCGGACCTCGTCCGGAAGGTGCAGGATCACCTCTTCCCACACCGGGCCCCGCATCCGGTCGGCCAGGAAGTGCACTTCGTCCATTACCACGTAGGAAAGGCCCCGCAGCGCAGGCGAATCCGCGTAGAGCATGTTGCGCAGCACCTCGGTCGTCATGACCACGACGGGCGCATCGGCGTTTACCGACATGTCCCCGGTGAGCAGGCCGATGCGGTCGCGGCCGTAGCGCGCCGTCAGGTCGGTGTGCTTCTGGTTGCTCAGCGCTTTGAGCGGCGTGGTGTAGAAGCACTTGCCGCCGGCCGCCAGCGCCAGGTGTACCGCGAATTCCCCGACGACGGTCTTGCCGGCGCCGGTCGGCGCGCAGACCAGCACGCCGTGGCCGCGTTCGAGCGCCACACACGCCCGATGCTGAAAGCCGTCGAGCGCAAAGGGCAGATCCGTGGCGAATCGGGTGAGTTCGACCAGCTCCGCCACCTCATGGGGCGCCGACGGTTCAGGTGACATCGTCGTGTTGCCCGGCGGTGACCGACGGCTCCGGTATCGCGGTGGGCCGATCGATGACCGATGCTTCGTCGTCGGGGATCTCCGTCTGGGCTTCGCGTTTGGCCTTGCGCTTGTCGTGGAGGCGGGCGATCTGGATGGCGAACTCGAGGAGGACGGACAGCGCCAAGCCGAGTGCGGTCATCGAAAACGGATCGGAGCCTGGCGTGAATACCGCCGCGAACACGAACATCGCGAAGATCAGGCCGCGCCGCCACGACTTGAGCCGCTGGTAGGTCAGCAGGCCGACGGTGTTGAGCATGACGATCAGCAGCGGGAATTCGAAGCTGACGCCGAACACCACCAGCAGATTGATCAGGAACCCGAAATAGCGGTCACCGGACAGGGCGGTCACCTGGACGTCGCTGCCGACCGTCAGCAAAAAGCCCAGGGCCTTGGACAGCACGAAGTAGGCCAGCGCCGCGCCAGCACCGAACAGCACCACGGCCGGGACCACGAACGCGATCGCGAAGCGGCGCTCCTTCTGGTAGAGCCCGGGGGTGATGAACGCCCACAGCTGGTAGAACCAGACCGGGCAGGCCAGCACCACCCCGGCGGTCAGTCCCACCTTGAGCCGCAGCATGAACTGGTCGAACGGCGCGGTGGCCAGCAGCCGGCATTGCCCGTTGGCGCTGATGTCCGCGCGCGCCGACTGCGGCAGCGAGCAGTAGGGATGACGCAGCCACTCGCCGAGGCTTTCCAGCCCGAAGATCGGATGCGAGTACCAGACGAACCCGAAAATCGTGGTCAGCACGATGGCCGCCAGGGAAATCAGCAGCCGCCTGCGCAGTTCGGTGAGGTGGTCGACCAGCGACATGGTCGCGTCCGGGTTGGTGCGACTGCGTCTGTTGCGTGGGTTGAGGCGCTTCAGCAGGCCAGAAGTGCGCGCTGAAACCTTGAGTGATTTCACGATGCTCGTCTAGGGCTCGGTCAGGGGCGCTCGGGCACCGCGACGATGACGGCGGCTACGCCGGGCGTGCTTCGCTGTGCCCCTGCTCGCTGGGCGCCGGAGGGTCGACCCGCTGCGACTGCACGGGCGTGGGGTTCGCCGCGGGGGCGTCGCTTTGGGTCCCCAAAGCCGAGTTCTCCGGCTTGTTCTCGCTCTGCATTTCTCGGATCTCGGACTTGAAGATCCGCATCGACTTGCCCAACGAACGCGCCGCGTCGGGGAGCTTCTTGGCACCAAACAGCAAGATCACCACGACCGCGAGGATCGCCCAGTGCCACGGACTCAGACTGCCCACTTTGATTACCTCCAGACGTTGACCCGATGCTACCGCAGCAGCGCAGCGTGGCGGTGGGCCCGCGCCGCGCCGAGGGGCCACGTTGCCTGGACTTTTATGAGCTCAGGGCGTCATACGACGCCACCGCGGCGGCCGCGGCGTCTCGCACCCGCTGCGCCAGCGACTCCGGTGCCAGCACCCGCACGGCCGGCCCCAGGCCCAGCACCAGCCGCGTCATCCAGTCCTCGGAGGCGTAGGTCATCACCGCCTCGCAGGATCCGTCGGGCAACTCGCGCACGTCGCGCATCGGGTAGTACTCGAACATCCAGGACGCCGTGGGCGCGACCCGTAGCTTGGCGAACGGCAGCGAGGGATCACCGTCGAACAGCGAGGTGTCGGGGGGCGCATGCAGCGCCGGCTCGGGCGGCGCGGCGGGCTCGTCGAGTTCGCTGGCCTCCACGATCCGGTCGAAGCGGAACAGCCGGACCCCTTCGGCCTCCCGCGACCAGGCCTCCAGGTAGCTGTGGCCGCCGATCAGCAGCACCCGGATGGGATCGACGACCCGGCTGCTGAGGGTGTCGTGCGAGGCGGAGTAGTAGTCGATGGCCAGCGCGTGCCGCGACTGCACGGCGGCGCGCACCGCGGCGGCGGCCCGGCTTTCCGCCGGCGCGGGCTCGTCGACGGCCGTCGCGGCGGGTGTGGTGTCGTGGCCGAGGGCTCCCGCGGCGTCCTCGATCTTGGCGATCGCACTGCGCGCGGCTTCCGGGTCGACGACGCCGGGGATGTCGGCCAGCGCCCGCAGCGCCACCAGCAGGCCCGTGGCCTCCGGCGAGGTGAGCTTGAGCGGTCGGTCGATGCCGGCGGAGAACGTCACCTCGATGGTGTCCCCGGAGAACTGGAAATCGATGAGGTCGCCCGGGAAGTAGCCGGGAAGGCCGCACATCCAGAGCTGGTTGAGGTCCTCTTCGAGTTGCTTGGCCGAGACCCCGAGGTCGGTGGCGGCCTTGGCCCGGGTGACCCGCGGGTTGGCCTGGAAGTACGGGACCATGTTCAGCAGCCGGACCAGGCGGGTGGAGATGGCGGTCATGCGGACACGCCCGCATGCGCCCGCAACCGGGCCAGCACGTCGTCGCGCAGCGATTGCGGCTCGAGCACCAGGGCGTCGGCGCCGTAGCCGGCGATGTCACGGGCGAGCTGGTCGGTGGATCGGATGTCGAGCTCGATCACCTCGCCGTCGCGCTCACCCAGCCGCCGTTCGCCGACGTGCCTGCCGGCCCGGCGCAGCGCGGTGGCCCGCCCGGCGGCCACCCATACCTGGGCCACCCCGCCGGCCGGTGTCGCTGCAACGTCGGTGACCGTCTGGGCCACGATCCGGCGCAGGTCAATGCCTTCCGGCACGGTGACCGCGCCCGCCGGGCCGATCGGCGTGACGTCGGGACCGATCCGGGAGAGCCGGAAAGTCCGGGTGGCGTCGCGGTCGCGGTCGTGGCCCACCAGATACCAGCGGCCCTTCTCGGTGACGACGCCCCAGGGCTCGACGGTGCGGGTGGCGTAGGGCTCGGCCCGCGACGGCCGGTGCGGAAACTGGACCGCCCGTCGGGAATCGATGGCCGACAACAGGATTCCGAGAATATCCTCCGAGCCACGCAGGCCCGGCACTCCGACCGGCGACGCGATGGCGACCGGCGCGTCGGGATCGACGTCGACGCCGGCGGCGCGCAGTTTGAGCAGCGCCCCCTGGGTGGCGGTGATGAGTTCGGGTGACTCCCACAGCTGGGTCGCGACGGCCACCGCGGCCGCCTCGTCCGGGGTCAGGTCGACCGGCGCGAGCGAATAGGCGTCGCGGTTGATCCGGTAGCCCTCGGTGGGGTCCCACGCCGACACCCTGCCGACCTCGAGCGGGATGCCGAGGTCGCGCAGCTCGTTCTTGTCGCGCTCGAACATGCGGGAGAACGCCTCGGCGCTCGCGCTCTCCGAGTAACCCGCCACACTCGACCTGATCTTTTCCGCCGTGATGTACCCGCGGGTGGACAGCAGGGCGATGACCAGGTTCACCAACCGTTCGACTTTTGACGTCGCCATTGGCACCAGATTATTCGATGGTCGCCGCCCGGCGCTTCCACCCGCGCACCGCGTCGCGCAACCGCGTCGGAGCGGCTACATGCTGGCGATCAGCCGCTTGACCCGCTCGTCGACCGCACGGAAGGGGTCCTTGCACAGCACGGTCCGCTGCGCCTGGTCATTGAGCTTGAGGTGCACCCAGTCGACGGTGAAGTCACGGCCGGCGGCCTGGGCGGCGCTGATGAACTCGCCACGCAGCCGCGCCCGGGTGGTCTGCGGCGGATTGTCGACCGCCTCGGCGATGTCCTCGTCGGTGGTGACGCGGGCCGCAAGTCCCTTGCGCTGCAGCAGATCAAAGACGCCGCGCCCGCGCTTGATGTCGTGGTAGGCCAGGTCGAGCTGGGCGATCTTCGGGTCGGACAGCTCCATGCTGTAGCGGTCCTGGTAGCGCTGGAACAGCTTGCGCTTGATCACCCAGTCGATCTCGGTGTCCACCTTGGCGAAGTCCTGGCTCTCGACGGCGTCGAGCTGGCGACCCCACAGGTCGACGATCTGCTCGATCTGGGCGTTGGGTTCGCGGGTCTGCAGGTGCTCGACCGCGCGGCTGTAATACTCGCGCTGGATGTCCAGGGCGCTGGCCTGACGCCCGCCCGCCAGCCGCACCGGCCGCCGGCCGGAGATGTCGTGGCTGACCTCGCGGATGGCACGGATGGGGTTGTCCAGCGAGAAATCCCGAAACGGCACGCCCGCTTCGATCATCTCCAGCACCAGCGCGGCGGTGCCCACCTTGAGCATGGTGGTGGTTTCGCACATGTTGGAGTCGCCGACGATCACGTGCAGGCGCCGGTACTTCTCGGCGTCGGCGTGCGGCTCGTCGCGGGTGTTGATGATCGGCCGGCTGCGGGTGGTGGCCGACGAGACGCCCTCCCAAATGTGCTCGGCGCGTTGGGAAAGGCAGAACGTCGCGGCCTTCGGGGTCTGCAGCACCTTGCCGGCCCCGCAGATCAACTGGCGCGTGACCAGGAACGGCAGCAGGACGTCGGAGATCCGGGAGAATTCGCCGGCCCGCACGATCAGGTAGTTCTCGTGGCACCCGTAGGAGTTGCCCGCCGAATCGGTGTTGTTCTTGAACAGGTAGATGTCGCCGCCGATGCCCTCGTCGGCGAGGCGCTGCTCGGCGTCGACGAGCAGGTCTTCGAGCACCCATTCCCCGGCGCGGTCGTGGGTGACCAGCTGCACCAGGCTGTCGCACTCGGCGGTGGCGTACTCGGGGTGGCTGCCCACGTCGAGGTAGAGGCGGGCGCCGTTACGCAGGAAGACGTTGGAGCTGCGCCCCCACGACACGACCCGCCGGAACAGGTAGCGGGCCACCTCGTCCGGGCTGAGCCGGCGATGGCCGTGGAATGTGCAGGTGACCCCGAACTCGGTCTCGATGCCCATGATTCGTCGCTGCACGTAATCGAGCGTACTGGTTGTCCGAGCATGACGGTGAGCAAGCCGCGCGTATCGATCGACGAACTTTTGCGCGGGCGGGTTCCAGAGCCGCGCCGCGCCCCCTCGTGATGACGCGGCCGCGGCGCGCACGCCGGGAGATGCGAAGCCTCATCGGCACCTTGAGCACCGGCAGCCACACCAGCACCACCGCGTCAGACGCCATGCCCGACGGTGGTCTAGCCGGGCGAGCCGCCGTTCGACTCCGACTCGTCGCCGTCGCCGTCGCCGTCGCCGTCGCCGTCGCCGTCGGAGGATCCGTTCGAATCCAGTTCGCGCAGCAAATTCTCCAGGGTGGCGCGGTTGATCCGCCGGAACGCCCGCCGCGGGCGGTTGAGGTCCAAGATGGCGACCTCCAGGCTGGCCACGTCCAGGGTGGACTGGTCGCCGTTGGAGGATTCGCTGCCGGCCCGCAACGCTTTCACCGCGATGCGGGTGGCCTCGCGCAGGTTGGCGTTTTCGGCGTACGAGTCCTTGAGCGCGGTGGTGATCGGTTCGGTGGTGCCACCCATCACCACGAAATGCGGCTCGTCGGCGATCGATCCGTCATAGGTAATGCGGTACAACTCAGGCGGTTTCGACTCGCCGTAGTGCGCCACCTCGGCGACGCACAATTCCACCTCGTAGGGCTTGGCCTGTTCGGTGAAGATGGTGCCCAGCGTCTGCGCGTAGACGTTGGCCAGCTGGCGGCCGGTGACGTCGCGGCGGTCGTAGGCGTAGCCGCGGGTGTCGGCGAATTGGATTCCGCCCCGGCGCAAATTGTCGAATTCGTTGAACTTGCCGGCGGCCGCGAAGCCCACGCGATCGTAGAGCTCGCTGATCTTCTGCAGCGACCGCGACGGGTTCTCCGCGACGAAAAGAACCCCGCCGGCATAGACCAGGGCGACCACGCTCTTGCCCCGCGCGATGCCCTTGCGCGCGAGCTCGCTGCGCTCGCGCATCGCCTGTTCGGGCGAGATGAAATACGGGAAGCTCACTTCTCACCACCATCGGGGCCGAAAGTGTCAGCGCGCGAACGGCTTTGGATCACCTCGCGAGCCAGCTCGGCGATGCGGCCCTCCGGCACTTCCAGCGCCCCCTCGGGGCCGATGGTGACCGCCGTGGGATAGATGCCGCGGACCAGATCCGGCCCGCCGGTCGCGGAGTCGTCGTCGGCCGCATCGTAGAGCGCCTCGATCGCGACCCGCACCGCGGAGTCGGCGTCGGTGACCTGCGAGTACAACTTCTTCATCGACGACTTGGCGAAAATGGAGCCCGAGCCCACCGACTGGTAGCCCTCCTCCTCCAGGTTCCAGCCGCCGGCGGCGTCGAACGACACGATGCGGCCGGCGCCTTCCGGATCGGGCGCGTCGATGTCGTAACCCACCAGCAGCGGCAATGCCACCAGCCCCTGCATGGCGGCGGCCAGGTTGCCGCGCACCATGATCGCCAGCCGGTTCACCTTGCCGGCAAACGTCAGCGGCACGCCTTCGAGTTTCTCGTAGTGCTCGAGTTCCACGGCGTAAAGGCGGGCGAACTCCACGGCGATGGCGGCGGTTCCGGCGATGCCGGTCGCGGTGTAGTCGTCGGTGATGTACACCTTCTTGACGTCGCGCCCGGCGATCATGTTGCCCTGCGTCGAGCGCCGGTCACCGGCGAGCACCACACCGCCGGGGTACTTCAGCGCGACGATGGTGGTCCCGTGGGGCAGCTGCGCCCCGGCGCTTTCCGACTGGACGGCCCCGAAGGAGGCCGGCAGCAACTCCGGCGCCTGACGGCGTAGGAAGTCGGCGAACGACGAAAGGTCTACGGCGGGGTTTCCCGGAAGTGCGGAGTTGATGGGTAGGCGATCAGAGAACTGCCAGGTCACTGGCCGCCCTTTTGGACGTATGCCCGCACGAAGTCCTCGGCGTTCTCCTCGAGAACGTCATCAATCTCGTCGAGCAAATCGTCAGTCTCCTCGGCCAGCTTCTCCCGGCGCTCTTGGCCCGCGGCCGTGCTGCCGGCGAAGTCGTCCTCGTCACCGCCACCGCCGCCACGCTTGGTCTGCTCCTGAGCCATCGCCGCCTCCTGCGTTGTCTGGGCTTGTTGAATGGCCTTTCAATTGTCCAGCCACGCCGCCCGTTGGTCTTTCCTACCCTACCGGTCAACCCCGACGTTCCCCGGCCGAACCGGCGGCTAGCTGGTGAGTTGTTCGACCAGTTCCGCCGCGCTGTGCACCGAGTCCAGCAGCGCTCCCACGTGCGCTTTGCTGCCCCGCAGCGGCTCAAGCGTGGGAATGCGGACCAGGGAATCGCCCCCCAGGTCGAAGATCACCGAGTCCCAACTGGCCGCCGCGATGTCGGCGCCGAACCGGCGCAGGCATTCACCGCGGAAGTACGCGCGGGTGTCCGTCGGCGGGCTGTCCACCGCTTCGAGCACCTGGTGCTCGGACACCAGGCGCTTCATCGAGCCCCGCGCGACCAGCCGGTTGTACAGGCCCTTGTCCAGCCGGACGTCGGAGTATTGCAGGTCGACCAGGTGCAACCGCGGCGCCGACCAGCTCAGGTTCTCCCGCTGCCGGAACCCTTCGAGCAGGCGCAACTTGGCGGGCCAGTCCAGCAGCTCGGCGCACTCCATCGGATCGCGCTCGAGTTGGTCGAGCACGTGCGCCCAGGTTTCGACGATGTCGGCCGCCCGCGGATCGGGGTCGCGGCTGTCGACGAGCTTCGCCACCCGATCGAGGTAAACCCGTTGCAGCGCAAGCCCGGTCAGCTCTCGACCGTCGGCCAGGGCCACCGCGGCGCGCAGCGACGGGTCGCGGCTGATCGCGTGGACCGCGTGCACCGGCCGCGCCAGGGCCAGATCGCTCAGGTCGATTCCGTGCGCCGGGCCCTCTTCGATCAAGTCCAGCACCAGCGACGTGGTGCCCAGCTTCAGATAGGTCGACGTCTCCGCGAGGTTGGCGTCGCCGATGATGACGTGCAGGCGCCGGTACCGGTCGGCGTCGGCGTGCGGCTCGTCGCGGGTGTTGATGATGCCGCGCTTGAGGGTGGTCTCCAGGCCGACCTCGACCTCGATGTAGTCCGAGCGCTGCGACAGCTGAAAGCCGGGCTCGTCGCCGGAGGGCCCGATGCCCACGCGTCCCGACCCGGTGACCACCTGCCGCGAGACCAGGAAGGGGGTCAGCCCGGCGATGATCGCCGAGAACGGCGTCTGCCGCGACATCAAATAGTTTTCGTGCGACCCGTAGGAGGCGCCCTTGCCGTCGACGTTGTTCTTGTAGAGCTGCAACTTCGCGGCCCCGGGCACGCTGGCGACGTGTCGGGCGGCGGCCTCCATCACCCGTTCGCCGGCCTTGTCCCAGATCACGGCGTCGAGCGGGTCGGTGCATTCGGGCGCGGAGTATTCGGGGTGCGCGTGGTCGACGTAGAGCCGTGCCCCGTTGGTCAGGATCATGTTGGCCGCGCCGACCTCGTCGGCGTCGACCACCGGCGGCGGGCCGGCCGAGCGGCTCAGGTCGAACCCGCGCGCGTCGCGCAGCGGAGATTCCACCTCGTAGTCCCACCGGGTCCGCTTGGCGCGCTGAATGCCCGCCGCGGCCGCATAAGCCAAGACCGCCTGCGTCGACGTGAGGATCGGGTTCGCCGTCGGGTCCGATGGCGAGGAAATGCCGTATTCGACCTCCGTCCCGATAATCCTTTGCATGCTTCAAAGACTAGGCGAGGTGCGGAATTGACCTTCTCCCGGGCGTCGGCGCCCTGGCGCCGCTGGTCATCGGTGATCGCGTTTGCTGTTGACGCCGCCGACGACGGTGATTAGCTTCACGGGATGACCGACCTATCCGGGAAGCGTTACGGCGAAGTGCTTCTCGTGACCCCCGGGGAGGCGGGACCGCAGGCCACGGTGTACAACAGCTTCCCGCTCAACGACTGTCCGGCCGAGCTGTGGTCGAAGCTCGACGCCCAGGCCATCGCCAAGGAGCACGGGGCGGCCACGGCGCTGCTCAACGGTCCGCGCTACTGGCTGATGAACGCCATCGAGAAGCAACGGCAAGGGCCGCAGATCACCAAGACCTTCGGCGGGATCGAGATGATTCAGCAGGCCACGGTCCTGCTGTCGTCGATGAACCCCGCGCCCTATACCGCCAATCAGGTCAACCGCCACACGGTCTTCGTCTTCAACCCGGGTGAAGAGGTCTACGAACTCCTCGATCCCGGCGGGCAGCGCTGGGTCATGCAGACCTGGAGCCAGGTCGCCGACCCCACCTTGTCGCGCGCCGACCTGCCCGGCTTGGCCGCCCGGCTCAACCTGCCGCACGGGTGGGCCTATCAGCCGCGCGTGCTGACCGAGGAGTTGCGGGTGGACACCCGCACCCGTTCCGCGCATGTCACGCAGGACGATCTGACGAACAGCTACTCGCTCCAGTTGGACTGACGCCGCGTCACAGGCGGTTTGCCATCCAACTCTGGTGCCGCACTGCCGCTTTGCGCGCGGCCTTGGCCAGTGCTCGGTCCGGCAGGTGACGGCCGAGCGCGTCGAGGACGAGCGCGGTCTCCGGCGCCGGATGACGCCAGATGTCGTCCAGCAACTGGGACGGGTCGGATAAACCGGCGAAGAGGCTGCACAACTCCTCGGGCGACTCCAAGGACTCCGCGAGGACGTCGACGAGCACGGCAACGTCGACGAAGCTCGCGAGCGTCTCGGCGTCGGCGCGGTCCCGCTGGATCAGCCAGAGCGCGGCGTGGCCGGCGACCGGGCTGTCCAGCAGCTGACGAACGAAGGGTTCGGCGACGTCGATGTCGAACTCGTTCAGGGCGACGAAGCCCATCGTCCGGCCGGCCGCGGTCTCCATGGCCGCGGCCGCCTCGGTGACCATCTGCACCCGCTCGGCGGCCGGCCGGTCGGACCGCCAGTTTGCTATCAACGGCACATGAGTGTCCTTGCCCACCAACAACATTGCGCCGATCAGGTCCGTCGCATCCCAGTCGTTGATTCGGTCGAGACGGCGCAGCGCGAATCCGGCGTCCTCCAGGTATTCCGGCACGACGTGACGCCCCAGCGCGGTCAGCGCCACAGTCCCACCGGTCCAATTGCTAGGCCCAAGCGGCTGCGGCCGTTCGAGGGCGTCGGTCCAGCGCACCACACCGGCCTGCCGCAGCACGTCGAGGAGTCGGCCCATGTCGTCCTCGACGTATGCCTCCAGCGTGTCCTCCTCGTCGGCATACCAGCGCGGCGACGGCCGTTGCGCGGCAACCAGCGCGTGCACCCACTCCAGCAAGGATTCGAAGGGAAGTTTCGCGCCGTCTTGCAGCAGCGGCGCCAGCCAACACGCGATCCCGTCGTCGAGCAGGTCGTGCATGACGTGCTGCTCGGGATAGAGCTGCGCCGAATGCAACGACCGCAACGGACGTGACAAGAGGATCGCCGCGAACAGCGACTCCGCCCGCTCCACGGGCGAGCGCGTCCCCCACTCCTGCCCCGGCAGCACCCGGTGGCGATGCACGTCCACCGCGCCCGCCTCGATAGCCACTTGGACGAGGAAATTCAGACGCCGCAGCGCCGCCGTCGACCGCGCCGGATATTTCAGCTCGCCCAACTCGAAATCCAACACGTCGCCGGTGTCGAGGCGTTCCACAAGCGCGCGACCAGCAGCCAGTTCGAGTTCGCCCTTGTCGGTCAGCGGCTTGCCGTCCGGCCCGAGATAGTCGCGCAAGGCATCGAGTTTGGCGAGCAGCGGGACCGCCGTCGCGGCGGCCGCCAGATCGGTCGCGGACGGCGGAACGTAGAGGAACGGCAGTTCGAAGGGCTCCGGCGCGTCGCCCGGGACCGGAAGATCCTCGACAACGGTAGGGTCGCGTGCTTCGGCCAGCAGGGTCGGCGCAAGGTCGTCGGCCAGCCTGCGCAACCTGGCGGCGCGGTCGGCACCGCCGACCAGACGCCCCGTTGCCTGCATGAAGTCGACGTATACGCCGACCGCGAAGCACAGACTGGCGGCGTCGTCCGGCCGGCCTTCGAACCGCCGCGGACACCACTCCAGCAAAAATTCCGCGATATCGGCCGGCGCGAAATCGTCGAGCACACCGGTGGAGTCGAAGTAACGCCAGTCCAGAAAGACGCCGACGTCGGAGACGACCGCCTCCCGATCCGAGTCGACTCCGGACCACCAACCGTCGAGCTCGTCCAATAGCACGCCACGAACCTGGTCGTAGGCGTCGTCGTCACCCGGAGCCTCAAAGCGGAGCCGCACGGGTGCGACGCTAGCCGGTGGCGCCGACAAATGTTTACAAGTACTGACCCAGGTTCGACTCGGTGTCGATGGCCCGCGACGCGCTCGAGCTCTTGCCGGTGACCAGCGTGCGGATGTAAACGATCCGCTCGCCCTTCTTGCCCGAAATCCGCGCCCAGTCATCGGGGTTGGTGGTGTTGGGCAGGTCCTCGTTCTCGGCGAACTCGTCGACGATCGAGTCGAGCAGATGCTGGATGCGCAGGCCCGGTTGACCGGTTTCCAGCACCGACTTGATCGCGTTCTTCTTCGCCCGGTCGACGACGTTCTGGATCATCGCCCCGGAGTTGAAGTCCTTGAAGTACATGACTTCCTTGTCACCGTTGGCGTAGGTGACCTCCAGGAACCGGTTGTCGTCGATCTCGGCGTACATCCGCTCGACGACCTTCTCGATCATCGCCTTGATGCAGGCCGTGCGGTCGCCGCCGAACTCGGCGAGGTCGTCGGCGTGCAGCGGCAACTCCTCGGTCAGGTACTTCGAGAAGATGTCTTGCGCCGCTTCGGCATCCGGGCGCTCGATCTTGATCTTCACGTCGAGCCGGCCCGGCCGCAGGATCGCGGGGTCGATCATGTCCTCGCGGTTGGACGCGCCGATCACGATGACGTTCTCGAGCCCCTCGACGCCGTCGATCTCGCTGAGCAGCTGCGGGACCACGGTCGTCTCGACGTCCGAGGACACCCCCGTGCCACGGGTGCGGAAGATCGAGTCCATCTCGTCGAAGAACACGATCACCGGGGTGCCTTCCGACGCCTTCTCGCGGGCGCGCTGGAAGATCAGCCGGATGTGGCGCTCGGTCTCGCCGACGAACTTGTTCAGCAGCTCAGGGCCCTTGATGTTGAGGAAGTACGACTTGGCCTCGCGCGCGTCGTCGCCGCGGACCTCGGCCATCTTCTTGGCCAACGAGTTCGCCACCGCCTTGGCGATCAGCGTCTTACCGCAGCCGGGCGGACCGTAGAGCAGCACACCTTTGGGCGGCCGCAGCGCGTACTCCCGGTAGAGCTCCTTGTGCAGGAACGGCAGCTCCACGGCGTCGCGGATCTGTTCGATCTGGCGGGTCAGGCCGCCGATGTCCAGGTAGCTGACATCGGGCACCTCTTCCAGCACCAGGTCCTCGACCTCGGCCTTGGGGATGCGCTCGAACGCGTAGCCGGCCTTGGTGTCGACCAGCAGCGAGTCGCCGGGCCGCAGCTTGCGGGGCCGGGTGTCGTCGTTGAGGGCGTCGGGATGACCGTCCGGCAGGTTCTCGGCGACCAGCGGCTCGGCGAGCCAGACGATGCGTTCCTCGTCGGCGTGCCCGACCACGAGCGCCCGGTGCCCGTCGGCCAAGAGCTCACGGAGTGTGGAGATCTCGCCGACCGACTCGAAGGTGCCCGCTTCCACGACCGTCAGCGCCTCGTTGAGGCGAACGGTCTGGCCCTTACGCAGCAACGCGACTTCGATGTTCGGCGAGCACGTCAGGCGCATCTTGCGGCCGGACGTGAACACGTCGACGGTGTCGTCCTCGTGCGTGCCGAGCAGGACGCCGTAGCCGCTGGGCGGCTGCCCCAACCGGTCGACTTCCTCCCGCAACGCCAGCAGTTGCTGGCGGGCCTCTTTGAGGGTCTCCATCAACTTCGAGTTACGGGACGCGAGGGAGTCGATGCGCGCTTCGAGCTGATGCACGTCGCGGGCAGAGCGGGCGCCGCCTTGCGCACCGACCGTGTGCTCGAGCTGCTCGCGCAACATCGCCGCCTCGCGGCGAAGCTGCTCCAACTCGGCCTCGTCGCCGCTGGACATGTCTGATTCGTGGGGGGTTCCGAAAGCTTCAGAACGCTCTGAGCTACCCATCTTGCGCTCCTTTCCCACACCGAATTGGCGCGGCGGATACTTCAAAGCTACCGGCGATTGACGATTGATGTGCGTAGTCAAATACCCACGAAAAGTTAAGATTTTCGTCACGCTGGTAATCTCGGCCACTAATCGTGATGATCGAAACGGCCTCGGGAGGTGGCACAGTGACCGCAAAAAGCCTCGCCACCGGCTCGGCTCGCGTCGCAGTCACCGCCGGTGTGACTTCAGTTGCACCCATCGGCCCGACCTTAGCGACATCGCTCCCACCCGAAGCGGCCAGAGCCGTTTAGCCGGCCGACCCACTGGATGCATCGACCACTGTCCGTAGCGCTCAGCACCGCCATCGCCCTGGCGGTGGTCGGTCTTGCGGCGTGTTCGTCGAAGCACCCCGCAAGCGAGTCGTCGACCGTCTCGTCGCTGCCGCCGGCCACGTCCAGCCAAGTTGCTGCGCCCGTCACGGCTCCCCTGCCACCGCCCGAAGCCCTCACCGATGTCCTGGCCCGCCTGGCCGATCCGAACGTCCCCGGCGACGCCAAGGTGAGTCTGGTGGAGGGCGCCACCCCGGAGAGCGCGGCCACGTTGGACAAGTTCACCAACGCGTTGCGGGACAACGGCTACCTGCCGATGACCTTCGCCGCGAACGACATCGCGTGGTCGGACAAGAACCCGTCCAATGTGAAGGCCAGCGTCGCCGTGCACACCGCCCAGGCCGACAACGCGAACTTCGCCTTCCCGATGGAATTCGCTCCCTTCCAAGGCGGTTGGCAGCTTTCCCGGCACACCGCCGAAACGCTGTTGGCCCTGGGCAAGTCGCCGGCGGCCCCGTCCTCCGGCGCCCCCGCGAGCCCGCCCGAACCCGCGCCGCCGCCGCCACCGCCGGCTCCCGAACCCGGTCCGTCCCAAAACCCGCCGGGCTGACGCGCCGGATGTGGATCGGTTGGCTCGAGTTCGACGTGTTGCTGGGCGACGTTCGCTCGCTCAAACAGAAGCGATCGGTCGTCCGTCCCGTCGTCGCCGAACTGCAGCGCAAGTTCAGCGTCTCGGCGGCCGAGACGGGTTCGCACGAGTTGTATCGACGGGCCGGCATCGGGGTCGCCCTGGTTTCGGGTGACCGCGGCCACGCGGTCGACGTGCTGGACGCGGCCGAGCGGCTGGTGGCCGCGCACCCCGAGTTCGAGCTGCTGTCGGTGCGACGCTCGCTGGTGCGCCCCGAAGATCTGGCCTAGTCGACGGCAACGCCGCGCTTGCGATCGCCACTAACCGTCGCGGCCTTCGCGCTTGCGGCCCAGCGGCGCGGGCGCAACCACCCCGGGGGCGAGCCGTCGCGTGAAGATCAGGAAGGCCGTGTGCCCGCGCATCGAATGCTGCGGGCGCACCGCGAGCCCGACGACATTCCACCCGCGTTGCAACGTCTCCCACGACCGCGGCTCGGTCCAGCACTGCTGAGCCCGCAGCGCCTCGACGGCGCGCGACAGTTGGGTGACGGTGGCCACATAGATCATCAGCACGCCGCCGGGGATGAGCAGCCGCGCGACCGACTCCAGCACCTCCCACGGCGCGAGCATGTCGAGCACGGCGCGATCGAAGGATCCATCAGGCAGCTCGGAGTCGGCCACATCGCTGACGATCAATTCCCAGTTGTCGGGCGGCTCGCCGCCGGCGAACACCGACACATTGCGTTGGGCGTGCTCGGCATGGTCGGCGCGCTGCTCGTAGGAGACCACCCGCCCGCCGGGCCCCACGGCGCGCAGCAGCGAACAGGTCAGTGCGCCCGAACCGGCCCCGGCCTCGAGCACCCGGGCGCCGGGGAAGATGTCGCCCTCGTGAACGATCTGAGCCGCGTCCTTCGGGTAGATCACCTGCGGGCCGCGGGGCATCGACATCACGTAGTCGATCAGCAGCGGCCGCAGCACCAGGTACGCGGCGCCGTTACTGGACTTGATCACGCTGCCCTGCTCGAGCCCGATGACCGCGTCGTGCGGGATCGACCCGCGATGGGTGTGGAACTCGGCGCCCTCGGCGAGCACCATCGTGTAATGCCGGCCCTTGGCGTCGGTGAGCTGCACACGCTCGCCCACGGTGAACGGGCCGGTTACGGACACGCGGTCTAGCGTGCCAGTCGACTCGCCCCCACGGGTCCTTGGGGTTGTCGGAGCCCGGTCATAGGCTTTCGACATGATCGTCCAGCCGGAGGCTCCGCAGTCGGTGACGGGCCCGGCGAGGCAGGTGTCCCGCCCGGCGCTGTCACCGTCGCGGGCGGCGGACTTCAAGCAATGCCCACTGCTGTACCGCTTCCGGGCCATCGACCGCCTGCCCGAGGCCCCGTCGCCGGCGCAGCTGCGCGGGTCCCTGGTTCACGCCGCCCTGCAGCAGCTTTACGAGCTGCCCGCCGCGCAGCGCGGCCCCGACACCGCCCTGTCGCTGGTGCAGCCCGCCTGGGAGCAGGTGATGGCCGCGACGCCGGAGATGACTGCGGGATTGGACCCGGCCCAGCGCTCCCAGCTGCTGGCCGAGGCCCAGGCGTTGCTCGCCGGCTACTACCGCCTCGAGGACCCGACGCGTTTCGACCCGCAATGCTGCGAAGAACGCGTGGAGGTCGAACTCGCCGACGGCACGCTGCTGCGCGGATTCATCGACCGCATCGACGTCGCCGCCACCGGAGAGCTCCGGGTGGTCGACTACAAGACCGGCAAGGCGCCACCGGAAGCGCGGGCCCTGGCCGAGTTCAAGGCCATGTTCCAAATGAAGTTCTACGCGGTGGCCCTGTTGCGTTCGCGCGGCGTGCCGCCCACCCGGCTGCGGCTGATCTACCTGGCCGACGGTCAGGTCCTGGACTATTCGCCGGATCACGACGAGCTGCTGCGCTTCGAGAAGACCCTGATCGCGATCTGGCGCGCCATCCAATCCGCCGGCCAGACGGGCGATTTCCGTCCCACCCAGTCGCGATTGTGCGACTGGTGCCCCCACCAGCAGCACTGCCCGCTTTTCGGTGGGACACCGCCGCCCTACCCGGGCTGGCCGGAATCGTTTGACCCGCAAAGCGATTCGCGCTCGAGCGAGCCGGCGGCGTAGCGCCTAGTCCAGCGGCGACATCTCCTGCAGCACCGTCGGAATGAGCTCGCTGACCGTGGGATGGATGTGCATGGTGCGGGAGAGCGTGGTGTACGGCGCGTTGGCCGACATGACGTCCAGGATGCAGTGAATGGCCTCGTCGCCGCCGACCCCGAAGACGGCGGCGCCAAGGATCTCCTTGGTTTCGGCGTCGACCACGACTTTCATGAAGCCTTGTGTCTCACCCTTTTCCACCGCACGGCCGACTCTGGTCATCGGCCGCTTTCCGACGAGCGCCTTGCGCCCCGACGCGCGGACCTGCTCGACGGTCAGGCCGGCGCGCCCCAGCGGCGGATCGATGTAGAGCGCGTAGGTGGTGATGCGGTCGCTCACCCGCCGCGGGTCGCCGTCGAGCAGGTTGGCGGCGACGATCTCGAAGTCGTTGTACGAGGTGTGGGTGAACGCGCCCTTGCCGTTACAGTCGCCCATCGCCCAGATGTGCTCGACGCTCGTCTTGAGCTGATCGTCGACGACGATATAGCCGCGGGCGTCGGTCCGCACACCGGCGGCCTGCAGGCCCAGGTCGTCGGTGTTGGGGCGCCGGCCCGCCGCCAGCAGCAGATGACTCCCGCGGATGGGCGTGGCGCCATCGCGCGGGATGAGTTCAAATCCGTTGTCAGTCTTGGTGACCCGCACGTCGTCGGCGTCGACGACGATGTCGATGTCCTCGGTCCGCAGGATTTCTTCGATGGTGGCCGAGACATCCTCGTCTTCGCGCGACGCCAGCCGCGGACCCCGCTCCACCACCGTCACCCGCGCCCCGAAGCGCCGGTACATCTGCGCGAACTCCAGCGCGATGTAGCTGCCTCCCACGATGACGAGATGTGTTGGCAGTTCATCGAGTTCGAGGATCGACGCGTTGGTGAGGAAGTCGACCTCGTCCAGGCCCGGAATGTCGGGCACCACGGCGCGGCCGCCGACGTTAAGGAAGATGCGGTCGGCGTGCAGCACGTCGTCACCGACCCGCACGGTGTGCGGATCGGTGAATACCGCGTGCCCGCGGACGACGGTGCAGCCGTCCATGCCCTCGAGCCAGTCTTCGACACCCTTGCGGTCGTCGAGCATGATCTCGTCCTTGCGGGCCTTGACTTTCGCCATGTCCACGCTGATCTCGCCGGTGCCGACGCCGTAGTCGGCGCCGCGACGCGCCAGGTGCGCGGCATGCGCGGAGGCCACCAGCGTCTTGGTCGGGATGCACCCGGTGTTGACGCACGTGCCGCCGATCAGTTTGCGTTCGACGATCGCGACGCGCTGCCCGGCTGCCGTCAGCCGCCCCGCCAACGGCGGGCCCGCCTGGCCCGCACCGACGATGATCGCGTCGAAATGTTCTGTCACTTAACCGCCGTCAGCAGGTACTCCGTCAGCACGTGGCCCGTCACGGCCACGATGACGAGTCCCCCGACGATCGCGACCGCGTCCTCGAGCAGCGCGATGGGCAGGTCCCGGCCCGCCGCGGCGGCCAGCCGCTTGCGCGCCTGGTAACCGCCGAGCGTGCCCAGCACCGCGCCGATGACGCCGGCGCCGAGCGCGGTAAAGGTCCAGTGCGGCCAGGCACCCAGCGCCGCGCCCGCGAGGCCACCCATCACGATGCGGCCCGCGAAGATCGGTGCCGCCGTGCGCGGCGGGGTCTTGGGCAGCTTGTCGTTGATCAATTCGCCGACGGCGAGGACCGTGAAGACGACCACCGCGACGATGCTGGCCATCCAGGACGCCCACGTGCCGTGCAGGTCGATCCACCCCAGGAGGGCGGGGGCGGCGGCCCAGGCGACCACCGCGGGTGCCGTCAGCGAACGCAACCCGGCAACGACACCAATCAACAAAGCCAGCAACACAACAAGCGCGTGAGTCACGAAGACCTCCTGGAGGACGAAACAGCCGGCGACCTTTTCAGGGACGGCCCATACGCCAACCCGGGCAGTCCCCCGAGGCGGACGCTAACACAGCCGCGGCGATCGCACCGCGTGTGCAATCAGAACCGGCAAAACCTGATATCGGACGCCAGGATCGCCTTGGCGCCGATGGCGGCCAGCTCATCCATGATTTCGTTCACTCCCCGGCGCGGGACGAGCGCCCGGATGGCAACCCAATCCGGATCGGCCAGGGGCGCAATCGTGGGCGACTCCAGCCCCGGCGTGATCGCGGTGGCCTTGTCCACCACCGAGCGGGGGCAGTCGTAATCGAGCATCAGATACTGCTGGCCGAACACCACACCCTGGATGCGCGCCACCAGCTGATCGCGCGCGGCCTGCGTCCCGGAGCGGCTGGCCTGGTCGCTCTCAATCAGCACGGCTTCCGAATCGCACAGCGGATCACCGAAGGCCACCAGGTTGTGCAGGCTCAGGGTGCGACCGGACCCGACCACGTCGGCGATGGCGTCGGCGACGCCGAGTTGCACCGAAATCTCCACCGCGCCGTCGAGTCTGATGACGGTCGCCTCAATGCCGCGGCCCGCCAAGTCTTTTCGGACCAGGTTGGGATACGCCGTAGCGACCCGCTTGCCGGCCAGATCGGCGATCTTCCAGTCCCGCCCGGCCGGGGCAGCGTAGCGGAAGCTCGACGAACCGAATCCCAGCGCCAATCGTTCCCGCACCGGGGCGTCGGAATCGCCCACCAGGTCGCGCCCGGTAATGCCGAAATCCAGCTCTCCCGAACCCACATAGATGGCAATGTCTTTGGGCCGCAGGAAGAAGAACTCCACCTGATTGGCCGGGTCGATGACGGTCAGATCCTTGGAGTCGGTACGGCGCCGGTAACCGGCCTCCGCCAAGATCTCGGTGGCCGGCTCGCTCAGCGTGCCCTTGTTGGGAACCGCAACCCGCAGCATGGTCACAGCTTCCGATACACGTCGTCGAGGGACAGCCCGCGGGCGACCATCAGCACCTGTGTCCAGTAGAGCAACTGGCTGATCTCCTCGGCCAGCGCGTCGTCGGGTTCGTGTTCGGCGGCCAGCCACACCTCGCCGGCTTCCTCGAGGATCTTCTTGCCCAGCCCGTGGATGCCGCCGTCGAGCGCGGCGACCGTCGCGCTGCCGGCCGGCCGGGTGCGGGCACGCTCGCCCAGTTCGGCGAACAGATCCTCGAAGGTCTTCACGGCCAGCGATTGTTTCACGCGGCGGTCGGCAAAGTCACGGCGGTTTCGTTCAACACTGCCTGGTTCAGTCGAATCCGGCGAGGGTGAGCCGCAGCGCTTGCTCCAATTGCTCGTGAAAAGGCGGACTTTCGCCGACATCGGAGGTCAACCATCCGTCGAGGACGAATTGGACTGTGGCCAAACTGGTGTGGACCAACAACGCGGGTCGAATGTCGGCCATCGCATCGACACCCATCCGGTGAGCGACCTGCTGGATCAGGTTGCCGTGGTCGGTTTCGCTGATCAGCACGGATTTACTCAACAGGTGCGGCGCGGTGGCCACGGCGAGGCGCCAGGTGTCCAGGTTGTCAACGTCGCTGACGTCCCTGGCGTGCGTGACGAACAGTTGGATCAGCGCCTCTACGGGCGACTCGTGTTGCGGTCTCGCACTGTAGGAACCCACGATCTCGGCGGCCGCATCCCGGACGGGGTCGACCAGCAGGCCCTCCTTTGTGGGCGCGTACCGAAAATAGGTGCTGATGGAGATCCCGGCGGCCGACGCGATGTCCTCGGTCGTCACCGCCTCGAATCCCCGTTCGGCGAAGAGCTGGTGCGCGGTCTGCTGGATCTGGGACAGCAGCTCAGCACGGCGTCGGTCCCGCAACGAACCGGTGTTTGCTGAGGGCATGCCATCACCTTCGTCAATCCGACAAAACAACCCCGCGGTGCGTCCAGCGACGAACTCAGATGAGGGACTCTACACTATTGAAAGTCCCTATCAAATAGGCTAGTGTGATGCAGCACACACCGATGAACTGCAGAGACTGGGCGCTTGTTGACACTATTTTAATAAAGTTAGCGTCCAACGGCCGCCCAACGGCCTCTGCTCGGCACTCAGGACTTAGGGGTGGGAAGAGGGCCGATGACAGCGGTAGCTGGTACGCGATGACCTATGCCATGGGTTTGCTAGGCCGACCGCAGGTCGCGCCGCTATGACGACAGCACAGCTTGACGGCGTTGTCGCCATCCGGGACTGGTCCGTCGGATACGTCAAACGTCATCCGGTCGCCTCCCTGACGACCGTGGGCGAACAGTTCGTCCTGGGTGTGCGCACCGTTCAATATTTCTTCGTCGACCTGATCACCGGGCGGTTCCAATGGCACGAATTCGTCCGGCAGGGCGCATTCATGGCCGGCACCGCCGTGCTGCCGACGATCCTGGTCTCGCTGCCGATCAGCGTCACCCTGTCCATCCAGTTCGCACTGCTGGCCGGCCAGGTCGGCGCCACCTCGCTGGCCGGCGCGGCCAGCGGACTCGCCGTCATCCGCCAGGGCGCGTCGTTGGTGGCGGCGGTGCTCATGGCGTCGGCGGTCGGGTCGGCGATCACCGCCGATCTGGGTTCGCGCACCATGCGCGAGGAAACCGACGCGATGGAGGTGATGGGGGTCTCGGTGATCCGGCGCCTGGTCGTCCCCCGCTTCGCAGCCGCGGTGATGATCGGTGTGGCGCTGACCGGCGTCGTGTGCTTCGCCGGATTTTTCGCGAGCTACATGTTCAACGTGTACTTCCAGAACGGCGCGCCTGGCAGCTTCGTGTCGACGTTCGCGTCGTTCGCGACGACCGGTGACATGGTCCTGGCGCTGCTGAAGGCGATCGTGTTCGGCGCCATCGTGGCCATCGTGTCAAGCCAAAAAGGGTTGTCCACCAAGGGCGGACCGACGGGCGTCGCGAACTCGGTGAACGCCGCCGTCGTCGAGGCGATCCTGCTGCTGATGATCGTCAACGTCGCCATCAGCCAGCTCTACATCATGCTGTCGCCCAGGACGGGGCTCTGACGTGACGGCCTCGGCGTATGTGCCTTTCGCACCGATTTCGACACCGCTCGTCCGGCTCTACCGCAGGGGCAAAGTGCCGATCATCCGGCTCGGCCATCTGCTGGTCTTCTTCGTCCGGGCGGCGGTCGCTGTGCCGCTCGCCGTGCGCCAGTACAGCGGCGAATTCTTGCGGCTGCTGTCGAACATCACCTGGGGCAACGGCTCGATCGTGGTCGGCGGCGGCACCGCGGGCGTGGCGGTGGTGCTGGGCATGACGGTCGGCGCACTCGTCGGGATCGAGGGGTATAACTTCTTGGACCTGCTCGGTCTGGGGCCCGCCACCGGGTTCGTCTCGTCGTTGGTCAACACGCGCGAGCTGGCTCCGCTGATGGCGTCGCTCGCCTTCGCCATGCAGGGCGGCTGCCGCTTCACCGCCCAACTGGGATCCATGCGCATCGCCGAGGAGATCGACGCGCTAGAGTCGATCGCGATCCGCCCCATTCCCTACCTGGTGACCACCCGGCTCATCGCCTCGGTGGTGGCGATCATTCCGCTCTACGCCGCCTGCCTGGCGATCGGCTACCTGAGCACGCAAGTCGTGGTGGGCATCGGCAGCGGCGGTTCGACCGGGTCCTACCTGCACTACTTCACGCTGATGCTGGCCGGCCAGGACATCGTCTATTCGTTGATCAAGGCCGTCATCTTCGTGTGGATCGCCTCCACCATCCAGTGCTACTACGGCTATTACGCCAGCGGCGGACCCGAAGGCGTCGGGGTCGCCGCGGGGCACGGCATGCGGGCCAGCATCACGGTCGTGATCATCGTGAACATGCTGCTCACCATGGCGCTGTGGGGTGTGGACTCCGGCGCAAGGTTCGGCGGGTAGGCCCGTGGCGAGGTCGGTGGAAGATGCCCAATTCCCTTGAGCTGGACGGACGCGGCCCCTCCGAGCGCCAGCTGTTCGGCGTCGGCATCGCCGTGGTGGTGGTCAGCGCCCTGGTCACGGCCATGATGTTGGTCAAATCCACCGGCAGGCTGAACGATTACGTGCGGGTGGTTGCCGATCTGATCAACGTGGGCGATGGCCTTCCGCAGAAGTCGGACGTCAAATACCACGGCGTGCTTGTCGGGATGGTCAACGACGTCGTCCCGGCGGCACACGGCGAACCCAACTATGTCCACATCGACCTCAAACCCGAATACGCCCAGGCGATTCCGGCCGCCGTGACCGCACGCGTGATGCCCAGCAATGTGTTCGCGGTGTCGTCGGTGCAGTTGGTGGGCTCCCCAAACCAAAAGGGCCCGGGGGCGAAAATCCGCCAGGGCGCGCATATTCCGGAGGACAAGCAGTTGCCGACCGTGCTGTTCCAAACCACCGTCAGCAAGTTGCGCGACCTGCTGGCCGCCGCGGGGCGCGGCCGTGACGACAGGTCGGTGGGGATCTTGGCCGCCCTGGGCGCGGCCACCGACCACCGTCGCGTCAGCCTGCTCAATGCCGGCGCGCAATTGAATCGCCTTCTCGACCAGCTCAATTCGATTGTCAGCACCGATACCGGCCCGTCGACGGTGTCCGCCCTGCTGGATGCGACGGCGGGGCTCGCGCAGACCGCCCCCGATCTTCTCGACGCATTGCATCAGGCCGTCGAACCGATGCGGACCTTCGCCGAGACGCGCGAGCAGCTGGCCTCGCTGGTGTCGGGTGCGGACTACACGGTCGGCACGACGCGCCAGTCGTTCGACAACCACATCGACCAACTCATCCGGATCACCACCGATTTCACGCCGGTGCTCGGCGTGCTGGCGCAAAAGTCGAACAACTTCGTTCCCGCCGTGACCAAGCTGGACGACCTGGCCAACCAGTTCATGGAGCAGGTCTGGAACCCGGAGAAGAACCTGGGCAACATGCACGCGATGCTGACGTTCACGCCCAGTTCCACCTACACACGCGCCGACTGTCCGCACTACGGCGAACTCAAGGGGCCCAGCTGCTTTACCGCGCCGCTGATTCCGGTGCGCCCCGACCTGCCCGAGGTGCTGCTGCCGCAGAACTATCATCCGCCCAAGGATCTGGCGCCCCCGCCGGGCACGGTGATCGGGCCGGACGGAAACCTTGTCGCGGTGGGCCCGCCGCTGATCAACCCGACTCCCAACCTGACCGATCCCAATCCCCCGCTGGCCCCGGGGATCACGCCGTCGCCGCCCGTGCCAGGGAGCGCGAATCCCGACAACCCGTCGCCGGGGGCTCCGGCGACTCCGCAGCCGCACCAGCCGTGGGTCGCCCCGGTGGCGCCCAAGGCGCCGTGGATTCCGCAGTCCGCCTTCGGGGGCTCTCGATTCGGGGGGAACGTGGGGCCCGTCGGGAGCCAGTACGAACGAAACATGTTGGGCGTGATCACCGGAACGCCCGCCTCGCCGGCCACCGAGCTGCTGCTCGGACCGGTCACCCGTGGCAGCACGGTGTCACTGGGCCGTCCGGCCGGGGAGGCCCCATGAAGTTTCGCGGTCCACTCATCGCGCTGGCGCTGTTCATGGTCGTCTCGTTGGCGCTGACCTGGCTGGTGTATGTGAGCCTGCGCCGTGACGTGGCCGGCGACACCGCACGGTATTCGGCGGTGTTCACCGACGTGTACGGGCTGCGCGAGGGCGACGACGTCCGCATGGCCGGGGTGCGCGTCGGCCGCGTCGAAAAGGTCGAGCTCGACGGGAAACTGGCGAAGGTCTCGTTCGTCGTGCAGCAAGAACAGCGGTTGTTCGGAAACACCCTGGCGTCGGTGACCTACCAGAACATCGTCGGCCAGCGTTACCTCGGACTGTCGTTGGGCAAGGAAGGGAGTCCGGAGCTGCTCGCGCCGGGCAGCACCATCCCGGTGGAACGCACCGAGCCGTCGTTCGACGTCACCACGTTGCTCAACGGCTACGAGCCGTTGTTCAGCCTGCTGAACCCGCACGACGCCGACAACCTGACCAAGGGCATCATTCAGTCGCTTCAGGGCGACACCTCGTCGCTGGCCACGCTGGTCGGCCAGACGTCCACGCTCACAGAGACATTCGCGGGCCGGGATCAGGCGCTGGGCAGCGTGATCACCAACCTCAACAAGGTGGTGGGCAACCTCGCGGCCCAGAACGACGATCTCGACGGCGTCATCACCGAGACCCGCAGCGTCGTCGGCGAGCTCGACCGACGGCGCCCCGACCTGGTCGCCTCCGTGGGCTCGCTGGCGCGGGTGACCGGCCGCCTGTCGACCTCGGCGTCCGACGTCTATCCGGCGCTGCGCGAATTCATCGATCGCAAGCCCGGCGTGGCCCGGCACATCATGGACGTCGAGCCGCAGGTGGCGTTCTTCGGCGACAACATCCCGCTGCTGCTGAAAGGACTTGTCCGGGTCGGCAATCAGGGCGCCTACGGCAACGCCTACGTGTGTGACGTGAACTTCCTGGGGTTCTTCCCCGGGCTCAACGATGTCGTGCCGATCATCATCAACGCCGCCACGCCGGGAAACAGGGCGTGGCACACCCCGAGATGCAGGAGCACCGTCGATGGCTGACAAGACTGTGCGGCAACGGCTTTCGGGGATGAAGCGACGCCCGCTGGAAAGCTACAACAAGACGTGGCTCGGATTCATCGCGGTCGCGGTGGTGGCGGTGGTGATCGGCGTCATGCTGCTGGTGCACGCCATCGGCGCCGGCTATCGGCACTACACCGCCGAGTTCCTGCAAGCCGCCTCGCTGCGGGCCGGCAATCCGATCGTGGTCGCGGGCATCCCGGTGGGCAACGTCACGAGCATGAAACTCGTCGGCGACCACGTCGAGGCCGGGCTGAAGGTTCGGGACACCGTCGCGCTGGGCAAGGACTCCCGCGCCCGGATCAAGGTCACCACCATTCTGGGGTCGCGGTACCTCGCGCTGGAACCCAGCGGCCCGGCG
Organism: Mycobacterium sp. 3-98; assembly: GCF_035918355.1. NCBI lineage: Bacteria > Bacillati > Actinomycetota > Actinomycetes > Mycobacteriales > Mycobacteriaceae > Mycobacterium > Mycobacterium sp. 3-98. The sequence goes on from NZ_CP142360.1 coordinate 3,391,619, forward strand.
CACCTGCCCCACAACACCTTCGACCTGGCTCACACCGAGGTGCCCTACGACCTGCAAGCCGCGCTGCAGGACGCGACCACGACGTTCGAGCAGGTCGACTCCGACAGGTTCGCCCAATCGCTGGCGGTGCTGGGCAAGCAGCTCGAGGGCCTGCCCGCGGTGGTGCCGCAGGCGATCACGAACATCAACACGCTGTCGTCGATCATCGCGGTGCGCCGTGATCAGCTGGGCCAGCTACTGCGCAGCACCGAGCAGGTGACGAACACCCTGCGCCGCCAGCAGGCCGGCATCGGCAATCTGGTCAACCAGGGCCAAGACCTGCTCGGCCAATTCGTCGCGCGGCGCGCCGTCTTCCACGCGATGATGCAGTCGTTGACGAGTCTCGTTGACACCATGAGTCAGGTCGTGGTCAACGACCGGGCGGGTCTGGACGCGCTGATCAAAGACATGCGGGACTTCACCGCCTTGATGTCCGCGCACGACGACCTGCTGCACAGCATGCTGCAAATCAGCCCGATCTTCTTCCGCGAGGCGGCCAACCTCACGGGCGAGGGCAACGCGGTCAACTTCAACGCCCCCAACGTTCCGCTGATCGACTCGTGGATGTGCGCGATCAGCGGTCGCGCCAAGCAGTTCGGCATGATCCAGTACTTCAAGGACTGCAAGTGAAGGGCCGCACGAACAACCCCGGCGCCCCGCTCGTCGTCAAGGTGGTGGCCATCGTCGCTGCCGTGGCGGCGATCGCGGTGGTGGCCGTCGCCGGTTGGTGGTTCCTGCGCTCCGACGAGGACACGATCACGGTGACCGCCCAATTCGACAGCGCCTCGGGCCTTTACGAGGGCAACGTGGTCGCGGTGCTGGGCATGCCGGTGGGCAAGGTCACCAAGATCAACGCCAAGGGCGGCTATGTCGAGGTCGACTTCACCGTCGACCGCCACGTCAAGATTCCCGCCGACGCGCAGGCCGTGACGGTGTCGACCTCCATCCTCACCGACCGACAGATCGAACTCACGCCGCCCTATCACGACGGGCCGACCCTGCAGAACCACGACACCATCGGGTTGCCCCGCACCAAGACGCCCGTCGAATTCAGCAGCGTCCTCAACGTTTTGGACAAGGTGACAAAATCGCTCGAGGGCGACGGCCACGGCGGCGGCCCGATCGCCGACGTGCTGAACGGTGGCACCGCGGTGGTCAGCGGCAACGGCGAGAAGATCAAAGCCGCTCTCGGCGAGCTGTCCAAGGCGCTGCGCCTGTCCAGCGACGGCGGGACGACGACCCGCGAGCAGATCACCACGATCGTCAAAAACATCAGCACGCTGTTCGACGCCGTGGCCGCCAACGACACGAAATTGCGCGAATTCGCAACCACCATCCACCAAGTCAGCCAGATCATGGCGGACGAGGACCTCGGCAGCGGCAGCACCGGACGCAAGCTCGACCACCTGATCCAGCGGGCGGGCGACCTGCTCGACGCCAACCGCGACAACGTCAAGCAGGCCGTCGGCAGCGGCAACACCACGCTGAAGACGGTGGCCGACAAGCGGCGCGACCTGGCCGAGCTCCTGGATTTGGCCCCGCTGCTGGCCGACAACGCCTACAACATGATCGACCGGGCCAACGGCGCCGTGCGGGCCCGCTTCCTCACGGACCGTTTGATCTTCGACAGCCAGTACACCAAGGAGATCTGCAACCTGATGGGTCTTCGGCAACTGGGCTGCAGCACCGGGACCATCCAGGACTTCGGCCCCGATTTCGGGTTGACCTATGTGCTGGACGGTATGGCCGCCATGGGGCAGAAATGATGACCACCCGCGGGCGGGCAATGCCGTTGCTGCTGGCCGCGGTCATGGTGAGCGCCGGATGCGCCACGAATGGCCTTGCCAGCCTGCCCCTTCCGGCGCCGGGGCTGGGTTCGGGCGGCTATTCGCTGAACGCGGTGTTCTCCAACGCACTCAACCTGCCGATGAACGCCAAGGTCAAGCTCGCCGGCGCCGACGTCGGGCAGCTCGAATCGATGATCGCGCGCAACTACACCGCGCTGACCCGGCTGCGGATCAGGGACGGCGTGCAGCTCCCCCGCGGCAGCACCGCCGAATTGCGCACCGCGACACCGCTGGGCGACGTGTTCGTCGCCCTGAAGCCACCGGCCGCCGGTGAAACGGATGCGCCGCTGCTGCGCAACGGCGACACCATCGGCCTGGATTCCACGGCCGCCGCCGCGACGGTCGAGTCGGTGCTGAGCTCGGCGGCGATTCTGGTCAACGGCGGGGCGGTCCGCAATTTCACCAACATCATCAACGGTTTCGGCAAGGCGACCGGCGACCAGGGCCAGGCGTTCGGGGACATGATCCGCAAATCCAACGAGCTGCTCGGGACGCTGGATTCGCGGTCCGATCAGATCAAGAACGCATTGACCCAATTGTCGCACCTGGCCGACCAACTCGACGCCAAGAATCACACCATCAGCGACCTGATGTCGGCCGCCCGTCCCGCCACATCGGCCCTGGCCGACAACACCGCCCAGCTCTCCAATCTGGCCGTGCAGGTGGGCGACACCTCCCGGCTGCTGGCCAGGTTCCCGTCGATCGGCGGAACCGACACCAGCGGCCGCAGCCTGATCCGCGACCTGAACACGGTCGCCGGGGCCGCCAACGATGTGGCGGTGAGCCCCGACACCAGCTGGCTGTCGGTGAATCGACTGATTCCCCCGTTAATCAAATCGACTGCGGGGAACTCGATTTCGGTGAACGTCAGCGTGGACAAGATTCTGCTCGGGTCGCTTCCCGATATCGGATACCCCGGTGACATCGGGCTGCACGGCCCCCACCACTACAACGTGAACCTGCTCGTCGGCACGCTGAAGTACACCCTGTGGCGCCTGCAGGAGCGCGTGGTGGGCCGGGGGCCGGATTCGCCACAGGTTCCGGTGATTCCGGACCCGACCATCCCGGGCCAAATCGACGTCGCCCCCGGTCCCCCGCCTGGGGCTGCCCCGCCACCGGGGCCGCCCGAACCGCCGCCGCCGGGACCCCGCCCATGATCCGCACCATCGCCACGTTCGCGAATTTCGTTGTCCGGGTGGTGCGCAGGGGCCACCGGCAACAGGTTTGGTTGTCGGTGGCCGGATTGGTGCTGATCCTCGTCGTCGCCACCGCCTACCTGCTCGTGGGCGCGTTGCGGGTTAAGCCCTTCACCTCGTCCTACCGGGTCACGGTGCAGTTGCCGGAATCCGGCGGGCTGCTCCCCAATCAGGATGTCGCGCTGCGCGGGGTGCGCATCGGCCGTGTGGAGTCGCTGCAGATCACCGACGACGGGGTGAACGCCGTCGCCAGCATCACCTCGAAGGTGCGGATCCCCGCGAACGCCGTCGTGCACGTCTCGGCGCTGTCGCCGGCCGGCGAGCAGTACATCAACTTCGAGGCCGCGTCCGACGCCGGACCGTATCTGCACGACGGCAGCCGTATCGCCCTGGACCACACCACCGTTCCCGTCAGCCTGGCGCGGTTACTGGGCGACGCCGACGGGCTGCTGTCCCAGGTCGATCCCCACAAGATCGAATTGATCAAGAAGGAACTGAGCCTGAGCAAGGAGGGCCCGGCGAAGCTGACCGCCATCGTCGACGGCGGCACCTTCCTGCTGTCCACGCTCGACTCGGTGCTGCCCCAGACGACCAGCATCATCAAGACCAGCCGGGTGGTGCTCACCCTGGCAAGCGACAAGAACTCCGGCTTGGGCGCGGCCGCAACGGAACTCAACCGCACGCTGTCCGGGGTGGCCAGGATGCAGGCGGGCTATCGCCGGTTGACTGCGCAGACGCCGCGCACCCTGTCGGCCGTCGACAATCTGTTCGCCGACAATTCCGACACGATGGTGCAGTTGCTGGGCAGCATGGCGACCGTGTCGCAGCTGCTGTATCTGCGGGTTCCGGCGCTCAACGCGCTGTTCCCGGACTACCGTGGGTCGGTGTTGGACGCAGTGACGAGCGCGTTCCACGACAACGGGGTGTGGGCGATCGCCGACCTGTACCCCCGCTACGTGTGCGATTATGGGACACCGTCGCACCCGCCGTCGGCCGCCGACTACTACGAGCCCTTCATGTACACCTACTGCCGCGACGACGACCCCGCAGTCTCGATCCGGGGCGCCAAGAACGCGCCGCGGCCGGGCGGCGACGACACGGCCGGCCCGCCGATGGGGGCCAACCTGGGCCGCCGGACCGATCCGACCCCCAAGGGCCGCTTCACCATTCCGACCCCCTACGGCGGCCCGCAGCTGCCGATCGAACCGCCGCACTAGGCCCCGAACCGTCCGCGCCGATCCTAGGAGATGACCGTGATCGTGACCTCCCAAAAGAATCCGAAATCCGAGGCCGTCAAGACGGAGCCGGACGCCGAATCGACGCAAGACGTGTCTGACGATGTCGACGACGTGACCGCCGACGAGGCCGAGGATCAAGACGAGGGCGGTCTGCTCAGGCGCAAGCGTCCGGACGCCGAGCGCCGCAAGCGGCCTCGGAAACAGGATCTGAGGCAATATCTGCGCCGCGGCATCCTGCCGCTGTTACTCGTTGCCTCGCTTGCCGTTTCGGGATTCCTGGGATGGCGGCAGTGGCAGGACCATCGGGTCAGGCTGGCCGGCGAACAGGCCCAGCAGGCGGCGATCTCCTACGCGCAGGTGCTGACGAGCATCGACTCGAACAAGGTCGACGAGAACTTCCGGCAGGTGCTCGACGGCGCGACCGGCGAATTCAAGGACATGTACACCCAGTCCAGCGTGAAACTTCGGCAGCTGCTGATCGACAACAAGGCGACCGCGCATGGGGTGGTGGTGGACTCGGCCATCCAGTCCGAATCCATGAACAAGGTCGTCGTGTTGGTGTTCATCGACCAGACCGTCACCAACACGGCCGCACCCGATCCGCGCATCGACCGCAGCAGGATCAAGATGACCATGGAAAAGGTCGACGGCCGCTGGCGGGCAAGCAAGGTGCAGCTGTTGTGACGCGCCGGCTCATCGCGGCGTTCGTATTGGTCGCCGCCGCAACGCTTCCCACCACCGCCCGTGCGCACGCCTCGGCGCCGTCGTTCTGCGGCGAGCTCGGCGGGAACTGGGACGGCCAGTACTGCCACACCTCGGTCACCTCGGAACGCAACGCCGTGCGCGACATCAAGGTCGCGGTGCCCGAGGACCTGGTCGACAATCCGACCACAGGACCGGTGATCCGTGACTACCTGCACACCCTGGTCAACAACTGGCGAAACGCCAACTCCAGCATGGCCGCCGACAGCTACGGCGAGGAGAACTTCGAAGTCTTCCGGCACGCCAACCTGCTCAGCGCGGTGTTTCACGAGGACTATCACGCCGATGGCCCCCAGTCCAACAACGCCTATCGGACCTTCACGTTTGACATGTCGAGCGGCAGGCGGGTGCAGCTGGCGGACCTGACGACGTCGGACCCGCTGACCGCCATTCCCCCACTGGCTCAACCGTTTGTCCAAACCGCGCTCGATCAGGCGCCGCCGCCGCACGACCCCGGCACCTACCCGTTCACCGTCGACCGCTGGACCCCGGACAAGGTCTATTCCGGGGCGTACAAGGCCTGGGCGGTGACCCCCGACGAGTTGATCCTCTACATGCCGGACTACCCGGTCGGCCACGACAGCCCGATCAACTTCACACCCGGTGTCATGCAGTGGTACATGGACGGCGGCACGGTGCAGGCGCACATCCCGCTGTCGGCGCTCAGTTCCGTGCTGCGCATATGAGCCCCGTGTAAGTCGTTGCGCCACAGGCATACCGCCAGTCACAGGAGTATCTGGACCGGGGTACTGCCGACGTGCCCACCTCCGAGCGACAACCTCAGATGGAGGCGGGCGTTGTCGCTCGGAGGCGGGCAAAAGGTGTGATGCCATTGCGGCCGGACTCTGGCCACAGTCCGAGCCCGCCGGGCGCGCCGCGCGTCAGACGTTGACGTACTCGGCGTCGCGGTGACGCGGCACGAAGGCGCCGGAGCTCAGTCCTCCGGGTTGTAGGCGAGGTTGGAGCTGAGCCAGCGCTCACCTTCCTTCAGGGTCCAGCCCTTGCGCCTCGCGTAGTCGGCGACCTGGTCCTGGGCCATCCGGCCGACCACGAAGTACTGCGACTGCGGGTGCGAGAAATACCAGCCGCTGACGGCCGCGCCGGGCCACATCGCCATCGACTCGGTGAGCTCGATGCCGGTGCGCTCGTGGACGTCCATCAACTTCCACAGCGTCGCCTTCTCGGTGTGCTCCGGGCACGCCGGGTAGCCCGGGGCGGGGCGGATTCCCTGGTACTTCTCGGCGATGAGTGCGTCGTTGTCCAAGTGCTCGTCGGGCTTGAATCCCCAGAACTCCTTGCGGACCCGCTGGTGCATCCGTTCGGCGAACGCCTCCGCCAGCCGGTCGGCGAGCGACTCCAGCAGGATCGCGCTGTAGTCGTCGAGGGCCGCCTTGAACTCCGCGATCTTTTCACCGCTGCCGAGCCCGGCGGTGACGGCGAACGCGCCGATGTAGTCGGCCAGGCCGGTGTCCTTGGGCGCGATGTAGTCGCTTAGCGACCGGTTCGGGATGCCCTCCCGGTGCTCCCCCTGCTGACGCAGGTGGTGCAGCGTGGTCAGCACCTCGGTGCGGGTGTCGTCGGTGTAGACCTCGATGTCTTCGATACCCGAGCCGACCGCGTTTGCGGGGAAGAACCCGATCACCGCGTTGGCGGTCAGCCACTTCTCCTTGATCAGGGTGTCGAGCATCTCCTGCGCATCGTCGTACAGCTTGCGGGCGGCCTCGCCGGTGGCCGGGTTGTTGAGGATGTCGGGGAAGCGGCCCTTCATCTCCCAGGCATTGAAGAACGGCTGCCAATCGATGTACTCGCGCAACTCGGCGAGGTCGTACTCCTTGAACTCCCGCACCCCGAGGCCCTGGGCGGGCACCGGCGGCGTCTGGCCGGCCCACTCGATCGGGGTCCGGTTGGCGCGGGCCTTCTCCAGCGTGAGCATCGGGCGCTCGTTCTTCTGAGCGTGCCGCTCTCGCAGCGATGCGTAGTCCTTCTCGGTGGCTTCCAGCAGGCCCGGCCGCTGCTTGTCATCGAGGAGGGCCGCGGCGACCGGCACCGAGCGGGACGCGTCCTTGACCCACACCACCGGACCGGACCGGCGCGGCGATATCTTCACCGCCGTGTGAGCGCGCGAGGTGGTCGCGCCGCCAATGAGCAGCGGGATCTCGAGGCCTTCACGTTCCATCTCGACGGCGAAGTTGGACATCTCATCCAGGGACGGGGTGATCAGTCCGGACAGTCCGATGATGTCGGCGTCGTGCTCCCTGGCCGCGGCCAGGATCTTCTCGGCGGGCACCATCACCCCAAGGTCGATCACTTCGAAGTTGTTGCACTGCAAGACGACCCCGACGATGTTCTTGCCGATGTCGTGGACGTCGCCTTTCACGGTCGCCATCACGATCGTGCCGTTGGTGTCCTTCGCCGCTGCCGTACCGTTCTGTTCTTTCTCTTTCTCGATGAACGGCAGCAGGTACGCCACGGCCTTCTTCATCACCCTGGCCGACTTCACCACCTGGGGCAAAAACATCTTGCCCGAGCCGAACAGGTCACCGACGACGTTCATGCCGTCCATCAGCGGGCCCTCGATCACCTCGATCGGGCGGCCCCCGGCGGCGGCGATCTCGGCCCGCAATTCCTCGGTGTCGTCGTCGACGTGGGCGTCGATGCCCTTGACCAAAGCGTGGGTGATCCGCTCGCGGACCGGAAGGCTGCGCCATTCGGCCGCGGCGGGGTCTTCGGATTTCTCTGACTTGTTGAACCGCTCGGCGATCTCGAGCAGCCGTTCGGCCGCGTCCTCGCGGCGGTTCAGGACGACGTCCTCGATGCGGTCGCGCAGCTCGGGGTCGATCGAGTCGTAGGGCACCAGCGCGCCGGCGTTGACGATGCCCATGTCCAGGCCGGCCTTGATGGCGTGAAACAGGAACACCGCGTGGATCGCCTCGCGGACCGGGTTGTTGCCGCGGAACGAGAACGACACGTTCGAGATGCCGCCGGAGATGTGCACCCCGGGAAGGTTCTCCTTGATCCAGGCGCAGGCCTCGATGAAGTCGATCCCGTACGTCGCGTGCTCCTCGATTCCGGTCGCCAGCGCGAAGCAGTTCGGGTCGAAGATGATGTCCTCGGGCGGGAAGCCGACCTCCTCGGTCAGGATCCGGTAGGCGCGCCCGCAGATCTCCTTGCGGCGCTCCAGGTTGTCGGCCTGACCCTGCTCGTCGAAGGCCATCACGACGACGGCGGCGCCGTACTTGCGGCACAGCCGCGCCTCACGGATGAATTTCTCCTCGCCCTCCTTCATGGAGATCGAGTTGACGATCGGCTTGCCCTGCACGTTCTTCAGGCCCGCCTCGATGACCTCCCACTTGGAGGAGTCGATCATCACCGGGACGCGGCTGATGTCCGGCTCGGCCGCGATCAGCTTGGTGAACCGGTCCATCGCGGCGACGCCGTCGATCATGCCTTCGTCCATGTTGATGTCGATGACCTGCGCACCGACCTCGACCTGCTGCAGGGCGACCGACAGCGCGGTGTCGTAGTCCTCGGCCTTGATCAGGTTGCGGAACCGGGCGGAACCGGTGATGTTGGTGCGCTCACCGATGTTCACGAACAGGGAATCGTCGGTGATGTTGAGCGGCTCCAGGCCCGACAGACGGGTGGCCACCTCGATCTTCGGCACCTCGCGCGGCGGTTTGCCCTCGACGACCTTGGCGATCTCGGCGATGTGCGGCGGCGCCGTTCCGCAGCACCCGCCGACCAAGTTGACCAGGCCCGCCTCGGCGAAGTCGGCGATGTAGCCGGCCTGACGCTCCGGGGTCTCGTCGTACTCGCCGAAGGCGTTGGGCAGGCCGGCGTTCGGGTAGCACGAGACGAAGGTGTCCGCGATCCGCGACATCTCGGCGATGTAGGGCCTCATCTCCGGCGCGCCCAGGGCGCAGTTGAGGCCGACCGCGATCGGCTTCGCGTGCCTGATCGCGTTCCAGAATGCTTCGGTGACCTGACCGGACAGCGTCCGCCCGGAGGCATCGGTGATGGTGCCCGAGATGATCACCGGCCAGCGGCGTCCGCGGTCCTCGAACAGCGTCTCGACGGCGAACACGGCCGCCTTGGCGTTCAGCGAGTCGAAGATCGTCTCGATGATGAGCAGGTCGGCGCCGCCGTCGACCAGGCCGTTGGCGGCTTCCAGGTAGGCGGCGACCAGCTGGTCGTAGGAGACGTTGCGTGCGCCGGGGTCGTTGACGTCGGGCGAGATCGACGCGGTCCGCGTCGTCGGCCCGATCGCGCCGGCCACGTAGCGGGGCTTCTCCGGGGTGCTGTACTCGTCGGCCGCCTTGCGGGCCAGGGCGGCGCCGGCGTAGTTGAGCTCGTAGGCCAGGTCGGCCATGTCGTAATCGGAGAGCGAGATGGCGTTCGCGTTGAACGTGTTGGTTTCCAGGATGTCGGCGCCCGCCTCGAGGTACTCGCGGTGGATGCCCTCGATGATCTGCGGTTGCGTCAGGTTGAGCAGGTCGTTGTTGCCCTGCAGGGCGGTCGGCCATTCCGTGAACCGATCGCCGCGGTAGCCGGCCTCGTCCGGCCGGTCCCGCTGGATCGCCGTGCCCATCGCGCCGTCGATCACCATGATCCGCTGGCGCAGGGCCGCCGTCAGTTCGTCGGTGCAGTCGGGGCGGATGTTCGGCGCGAAGGCATCCGACGCGGAAGTGTTCTTCGCGGAAGTCTTCGTCTCAACGGCCGTCATGTGCATTCCTTCCGTAGCGGAAGGCGTCCTTGACTCTGCCGAGCGTGGCGGAGACCGGCAGGGGACCAGGCCCCCTCCAGAAACCGTTGCAACGCCTCTCGACCAGAAAAGTCTACGTCGTCACCCGACGCCTGGACGCCCTGGCTCGACCCGACCCGCGCTGCCCCGGCTCGCCAGCGCACGGGTCTTGTCGGCAATGGAGTAGTTACCAAGGTTAACGAGATTGCAGCCGGCCGTATTTCGCCTTGACCGCGGCGACGCCGTTGTGGCGATCGTCCAGCACAAAGTCCACGGCACGGCCTTCGTCAGCGGCAGTCACGCCATAAGAATAGTCGGCCTATGTAAAGCCCCCGGTGAAACGCTCGGCGGGCGCCAATTCACCGCCACCGCGCCCCGAAGATGGGGGCTAGATCCAATTGCCCGACTCCTCATCGAACCGCGCGCGGTCCGCATCGTCGTCGCGCGGAAGGCCGTACGCTAATTCTGTGACCCCGCCCGATGGCCCTCCCTTTGGCCTCCCTAGTGGTAAGGCCGCTCTGCCCGAACTGCATCAGACCATCGTCGTGGCCGCATTCGAGGGCTGGAACGACGCCGGCGACGCGGCCAGCGACGCGCTCGAACACCTCGAGGCCATCTGGGAAGCCGACCCCATCTTGGAGATCGACGACGAGGCGTACTACGACTACCAGGTGAATCGCCCGGTGATCCGGCAGGTGGACGGCGTGACCCGCGAGCTGGTGTGGCCGGCGATGCGGATCTCGCACTGCCGGCCCCCGGGCAGTGATCGCGATGTCGTGCTGATGCACGGGGTCGAACCCAACATGCGCTGGCGCACCTTCTGCGCGGAGTTGGTGGCCATCGCGGACAAGCTCAACGTGGACACCGTGGTGATCCTGGGCGCCCTGCTGGCCGACACCCCGCACACCCGGCCGGTTCCGGTCTCGGGCGCGGCCTACTCCCCCGAGTCGGCGAAGCGCTTCGGCCTTGAGGAGAGCCGCTACGAGGGGCCCACCGGAATCGCCGGGGTGTTTCAGGACGCCTGCGTGGCCGCCGGGATCCCGGCGGTGACGTTCTGGGCGGCCGTGCCGCATTACGTGTCGCAGCCACCGAACCCGAAGGCGACGGTAGCCCTGCTGCGCCGCGTCGAAGACGTGCTCGACATCGAGGTTCCGCTGGCGGACTTGCCGACCGACGCCGAGGAATGGGAGCAGGCGGTCACCGAGATGACCGCCGAGGACGAGGATCTCGCCGAATACGTGCAGTCGCTGGAACAGCGCGGCGACGCCGAGGTCGACATGAACGACGCGCTGGGCAAGATCGACGGCGACGCCCTGGCCGCCGAGTTCGAGCGCTACCTGCGCCGTCGCCGTCCCGGCTTCGGGCGTTAATGACGCGGTCGCCGAACTTGCCGGCGACCGATCAACTACGGAAACATCGCTTCGCACCCACCGATTGGACGTTTCATGCCCTCGTTGCCCGATGACGGCAACCCCAACCCAGGAGCCGGCGACTTCGGCGAAGACGCCGGCTACCGCAAGGGCCTCAAGCCCCGGCAAGTGCAGATGATCGGCATCGGCGGCGCGATCGGCTCCGGGCTGTTCCTGGGCGCGGGCGGTCGGCTGGCCAAGGGCGGCCCCGGGATGTTCCTGGTGTACGCCGTGTGCGGGTTCTTCGTCTTTCTCATCCTGCGGGCGCTGGGCGAGCTGGTCCTGCATCGCCCGTCGTCGGGCTCGTTCGTGTCGTACGCGCGCGAATTCTTCGGCGAGAAGGCCGCTTACGCGATCGGCTGGATGTATTTCCTGGGGTGGTCGATGACGGCCATCGTCGACACCACCGCGATCGCCACCTATCTGCGGCGGTGGACGAGCTTCGAATCGATCCCCCAGTGGGTGTTGGCGCTACTGGCCCTCATCGTCGTGCTGTCGATGAACCTGATCTCGGTGGAATGGTTCGGTGAGCTGGAGTTCTGGGCGGCCCTGATCAAGGTTTTCGCCCTCATCGCCTTCTTGGTCGTGGGCATCATCTTCCTGGCGGGGCGCTATCGGATCGACGGCCACAGCACCGGACTGAGCGTGTGGGCCGACCACGGCGGCATGTTCCCCTCCGGCGTGCTGGCGATGCTGCTGACCACCTCGGGCGTGGTATTCGCCTATGCCGCCGTCGAATTGGTGGGCACGGCCGCCGGGGAGACCGCGGAGCCGGAAAAAGTCATGCCGCGCGCGATCAATTCGGTGATCGCTCGCATCGCGATCTTCTACGTCGGGTCGGTCGCGCTGCTGGCGTTGCTGCTGCCGTACACCTCGTACAAGGCTACCGAAAGCCCTTTTGTCACTTTCTTTTCCACGATCGGCTTCCACGGCGCCGGGGACGTGATGAACGTGGTGGTGCTCACCGCCGCGCTGTCGAGCCTGAATGCGGGGCTGTATTCCACCGGCCGCATCATGCACTCGATGGCCTCCAGTGGCAGCGCCCCCGGCTTCGCGACCCGGATGTCCAAGAACGGGGTGCCCTACGTCGGCATCACGATGGCGGCCGCCATCTGCCTGTTCGGCATTGCCCTGAACGCGGTCAATCCCGGCGAAGCCTTCGAGATCGTGCTCAACATCGTGGCGCCGGGCATCATCGCGTGCTGGGCGACCATCGTGCTGTGTCAGCTGCGCGCCTACCGGATGGCCAAGGCCGGGCTGTTGCAACGGCCCCGGTTTCGCATGCCGTGGGCGCCCTATTCGGGCTATCTCACCCTGGCGTTCTTGGCCGGCGTCCTGGTCATGATGGCCTTCGACAAACAGACCGGCACCTGGACCATCGCCACGGTCGTGGTGGTCATCCCGGCGCTGAGCGCGGGGTGGCTCCTGGTGCGCAACCGGGTGGCGGCCATCGCGTCGCAGCGCGCGGCCCAGACCGGCTAGGACTTGCCAAGTCCCTGGTTATAGGCGCTGGTGGAACGGCCGAGCGCCGCGACCTGGGCGTCCAGTTGGGGTAACAGCTCGGCGGTCGATTTGTGCAGGGGCGCTTCGCCGACCGCGCTGGACAACACCGGCTTGACCCACCGGAACAGGGCCACCCAGCGCGGGCAGTAGACGCGGGTGCGCCGGCGCCGGATGCCCTTGACGAACGCGGCGGCGCATTTGTCGACGGTCGTCGTCTTGTTCAGCGGCCACGGGAAGCTGGCCAGCAGTTGGTTGAACGCGGACAGGTCGGTTTGGGTGTCGCGGACCAGCGCGGTGTCGATCCAGGACATGTGCGCCGAGCCGACCCGCACGCCGTGGCGGGCCACTTCCAGCCGCAGCGCATTGGCGAACATCTCGACGGCGGCCTTGGAGGCGTTGTACGGCGCCAGCCCGGGGCAGGCCGTGTAGGCGGCCAGCGAGGAGACGATCAACACGTAGCCGCGGCGCTCGGTCAGGGCGGGCAAGGCGGCGCGGACCGTGTGAAAGACGCCGAGCACGTTGATGTCGAGGACCCGCTTGAACGCCTCGGGGTCGACTTGGGTCACCGACCCGTAACTCATGATGCCGGCGTTGGCCACGACGACGTCGATGCCGCCGAACCGCTCGACGGCGCGGGCGGCGGCCGCCTGCATCGCCGACAGGTCGCGCACGTCGGCCACCGCGGTCAGCACCCGGTCCTCGCCCAGCTCGTCGGCGAGCGCCGTCAGGTCGGCCTCGTTGAGATCGGTGAGGACGAGCTTGGCGCCCTTGGCGGCCAGCCGGCGCGCGACCTCGGCGCCGATCCCCCGCGCGCCGCCGGTGATGAAAACGACTTGGTCCCGCAGCGATGTCATGGCCGACAACGTACCGCGCTGTGGACCGGAGTGACTGCGGCCGCCCGCGCGGGACGGTCGCCATCGGCCTCGGCGGCACGGGCCGAGGACGCTGATCGGTCGGTCGAGGCTATCCGCGGATCACCAGGCGGACGAATTATGCACGAATGGAATTAGCGTCCAGGAAATTGATTACAGAAAGCGGGCGGTATTTAGCGCGCGTCTCATAAAGTGTCGCGGGGCGATGGTTATCTCCGCCCACTCTTTGCGGATCGACGAGTCTGTGTAAACACTACGCTAACTTGCCGCCCCCACTACTCTATTCGTTCGCACCTTGCCCGCCGACACCAATGCCGACCGTAGGCTCCGGGCATGACACGCAGTTGCGCATGTCGGCGGGGGCCACGGGATGACAGTCGACAGCTCTGCCCCACCGCCAGTGACCCTTGTAGAAGTCGAATTCGGCCATATCCGATAAGCCACCGGCGCGCGGTGGCCCCGCCAACCCAGCCACCGCGCGCCGGATTTAACAACGCATCCACCCTCGGCCTAGTCGGCTTCAGTAATTGACGGGAGGGATGATGCACAGAAAATCGACTCCATCGAATCTACCCGTGTGGAAATTTGTGTCCCATGCCAGCTTCGGTGACGTGGACACCTATCTCTGGCATCGTCAGGGCAGCAACCTATTCTGCTGGCGCCCGGTGGGAAAGACGTGGAATGAAGCGACAAAGAAGAACGTCGCGTAATGACGGGCGTAACCAAATTCGACGGCTAAAAGACGGAGAAAAAAGCCGATCAACACTGTTTCGGCGGCGTGGGTGGTCCCCTACGCGTTCAAGCGGGCGAACTGACCTTGCCGATACTGCTCGACGCACGCCGAGCGCCGCACCTTGCCACTGGTGGTGATCGGTATCGACCCGGGTGCCACCACAACCAGATCCGCGACGCCGACGCCGTGCGAGTGGGAGACCGCGGAGGTGACGTCACGCTCCACGACGGCGAGCGTGTCCACCGCCTCGGCGCGGGACGCGGCCTTGTTCTTGACTTCGGCGATCACGACGAGCTTTTCCATGCCCTGATGCGGAACCGCAATCGCCGCGCACCGGCCCCGGGTGATCTCCTGGACCGTCGCTTCGATGTCGTCGGGCGAGTGGTTACGCCCGTAGACGATCAGCAGATCCTTGATGCGGCCGATGATGAACAGCTCGCCGTCGAAGAAGAACCCCGAGTCCCCCGTTCGCAACCACGGCGCTTCCGGTGCGCCGGCCGACGGAGCGACAAGCCGACCGCCGAAGGCGCTTTCGGTCTCCTTGGGCTTTAGCCAATAGCCCATGGCGACGTTGTCACCATGCACCCAGATCTCACCGACCGTTCCCTGAGGGCACTCAATCCTGGTGTCGGGATCAACGACACGAATCACCGGAGACCGCGGCGCCCCGTAGCTGACCAGTCGTGTGCCGGTTGAACTTTCGCACTGCTGCGCAATCCCGGTGGCCAGTTTCTCGGAGTCGAAGTGGGCGATTTTGGGTGGTTGCGCCGGTGTGCGGGTCAACGCGTACACCGTTGCCTCCGCGAGCCCATAGGCGGGCCGCACCGCTTTGTCGGGCAGATTGAAGCGCGTGAACCGCCCGGTGAAACGCTGCAAGGTCGCCGGATGCACCCGTTCGCTACCACTGAGGATGACCAGTACATTTCCGAGATCCAGTCCGGCCATGTCCTCGTCTGAGGTTTTGCGGGCCGCCAATTCGAAAGCGAAGTTCGGCGACGCGGAAAATGCGTGACTTTCCTTGGCCAGCAATTGCATCCATCGGGCCGGTCGCTGCAGGAACGACACCGGACTCATCAGCACCGTGCGAATACCGCCCAGGACTGGTGCGCACACCCCCAGTACCAAACCCATGTCGTGGTAAAACGGCAGCCACGACACGATGGTCGTATCGGGTGGAGCAACGCCGCCGTACTCCACACAAAAGTCGGACATCACCTGCCCGAAATTGGCCAGCAGGTTCCGATGCGAGACCATGACCCCGGCGGGCTGACGGGTCGACCCGGACGTGTACTGCAGATACGCCAGATCTGCGTGATTCTCGCTCCCGGCGCCGGATCCTGTGCGGGCGTCCAGGCCCAGCAGGTCGACCTCAACCACCGACGGCACGGGCCCGCCGGACTCCGACTTGACATAGTTCGCAACGGTTTCCGCAGCGGCGGACGTGGTGAGGACGACCGTCGGCGACGCATCGCGCAGCACCGAACTGACGCGCTCATCGCTGACGCCACCCAGCGGAACCGAAAGCGGAACCGCGACCCGCCCCGCCTGCAGTGTGCCGAGAAACGCCACGACGTAGTCGAGGCCCTGCGGGGCCATGATGACGGCGCGGTCACCCGTCGACCCGCAATCGTGAAGCTGCCGGGCAAGGTTCACCGTTCGCCGCTGCAGCTGAGACCACGTCAGGCTTTCGGCAATTCCGTTCCAGTCCTGCTCGTAGTCAATGAAGGTGAACGCCGTGTCGTTGGGCTGCAAGCTGGCTCGTTCACACAGCAGGTTCGAAATGGACGTCTCAACCATGATCACTCCATGCCGGCTCGGCCGGGGGTCCAAAAGGGTTTGGTGCATATCTGGCGTCGATCCCAGCCACGTTCGGTGGTCAGGATCTTGCGCAAGGTTTGTATGGTGCGGGCCTCGCCGGCGAGGTAGGCGACGCCGGGATGGGCGGGTAGCGGGAGGCTACGTAGGGCATCGGCGAGCACGGCAGAGTCTGCCGCCGGGGCGTCACCGCGCTCGACCCGGGTCAGGGGGGTGGCGAGGGGAAGGTGGTCGGTGTCGGTCGCGGCCTCGACCACGCCGTAAACCTCGGCGGACGGGTGCAGGGAGCGCAGCATCGCGGCGAACGCGACCGATGCGGTTTCTTCGCCGGCGAACACGTGGTAGGGCGCGTCGCGGCGGATGACGAATTTGCCCTGGGGGCGGGTGAACTGGGCCTGGTCTCCGACGGAGGTGGCCGTCGCCCAGCGTCTGGCGGGCGTCGCGTTCTTCGGGTCGCCGTCGTGGTCGACCATCACGATGTCGAGCGCACCGAGGTCGGGGGCGACGTCGTAGATGGAATACGTGCGGAGCACCGGGTACGGGCGCAGCCGCACAACGGAATCACGCAGGTTCGCGACCTGCAGCCGGACATGCTGACCCGGCGTCCAGGTCAGTCCCTGCAGCCGCGGGCCGCTGAACCGGATGCGGCGCATTCTTGGTGTCAGACTTTCGATCTCGCTGACCGTCGCGGAGAGGAAAACAGCGTCTCGCAGCGTGCTGATCAGTGGGAAACGTTCGATGAGTGTGGCCACAAAGAACTCCAAAACGCTTTCGGTGGTCGAGGGTGGGTGCCGGTCTGCTCAGTAGTTGTTGCAGGTGCCGAAGACGCGCTGGACGAGTTCAAACTGCTGGTCGGCCCCCGGCTGGCCGGCCAGCATCTGGGCCATCTGCTGGCGTTGACCCGGCGGCGAAGCGAGGAACTGACGCAAGAAGGCCCCGCTCTCCGGCGAAGAGTTGAATTGTGCGGCGGCTTGCGGATCCGCCGCCTGCAGCGCCGATATCACCTGTCCGTAATTGCAGGTGGTGTTGACGAACGGACTCAGGTCCCGATCGGCGTCCGCAAGGCCGGCGCCGGCGGTCAACGACAATGCGAGGGCGCAAACGCCGACAGCCACTCGGGTCAACGATTGCGTGGTCAATTGGACACCTCCTGAACGGGTGTGAACTCGAGGTGCAATTCCTTGAGGCGCCTGAACAACAGGGTGCGGTCCCAATCGAGCCGGCGAGCGCCCGGGGGACCGTGCTTGGCCTCGGAAAGCCGAATGTCGCGCATCCGAGCCAGGATTCGTTCCAGGCTCACCCGCACTTCGGCGCGGGCGATGGGCGCGCCCGGGCACGTGTGAACACCACGGCCGAACGCCATGTGATGCAGTATGTTCGGGCGGCCGAGGCGGAATTCGTCGGGATCGTCGAACCGCCGGGGATCGCGGTTTGCCGCACCGTTCATCACCAGAATGCTGGTACCGGCTCGCACATCGACGTCTCCGATCCTGGTGCTACGCCGCGCCAGGCGGAAGTTCGATTTGATCGGGCTCTCGATGCGCAGCATCTCCTCGATGAAGGCGGGAATCTTTGAATTGTCCTCGCGCAGCTGCTCTTGCAGGTCCGGTCGCTCCGCCAACGTGAGCATCGACAGACTCAGCAGGTCGATCGTCGTGCCGTGGCCCGCGGCGTACATGAAGGTGGCAACGCGGGCGACGTCTAACGCGTCGGGGGTCGTGCCGTCGGGAAACTTTGCCAACGCAAGCTCGGTGAGGACGTCGTCGCGCGGATTGCGCCGCCGTTCCTCGATGTACTCCACGAACCACTCCTCTTTCACGCCGACGAAACCGCTGCGGTCGCCTTCGAGCCTGCTGGCTCTCGCCGCGTGGCGGAATCGCTCACGATCGGCCTCGGGTACGTCCAGCAGGTCGGTGATCGCGTCGAGCGTGAACGGGAAGTTGTAGTCGAAGACGATCTCGCACTTACCCTTTGCGACGAAGCGGTTGAGTTGTTCATCGGCAAGGCGCCACAGGAAGTCCTCGTTGTTCTTGAGCTGTTTCGGCGTGAACAACCGGCTCAACAGCGAGCGGTGCGCGGTGTGCTTCGGTGGATCGAACGTGATGAAGTAGTCGCCGAACGTAACCTTCTTGCGGTGCCGCTCGATCACGTCCGAGATGTCATCGCTGTCGGTTTTGGTCGGAATCCCCGACCATGGCCCGCTGACGATGTTGCATACCGACAGGGCCTGCTCGGTGTCGCGTTGCACCGCGAGGGCCTCGTCGTACCCCGACACCATCACCACACCGTGCGCCGGCTCACGCCATACCGGGCAACGCCGGATCGCGTCGTAGTAGTCGTATGGGTCGTCGACGAGCGCCTTGTCGGTGAAGAAGTCGAGGTGCTCGGGTCCGCTCGGAGCGGACTTTCCTGTGACCATGTGATCGGAAGCCATGATGAAATCCTTTCCGCCTCACGCCGCGTCCGCGGGCGCCAGCTTTGAGCACAGCAGTTCCGCCAGACCGCGAATGGTGCCAATGCTGGCGATGTCGGCGGGCGTCACGCGTATGCCCGTTTCGGTCTGGATGCGGGTAAGTAGTTCGAGGCCGCCCAGCGAGTCGAGTCCGTACTCGGACAGCGGACGGTCGGGGTCGATGTTGCGACGCAGGATCAGGCTGACCTGGTCGGAGATCAATCGCCGCAGCCGGGTGGGCCACTCGTCCAGGGTCAGCTCTTCGAGCTCGGCACGCAGTCTGCTTGTGCCCGTGGCACTTTGCCCGTTGGAGCCGAACGCTTCGGCGAAGGGGCTGCGTTGGGCGAAAGCGGCCAACCACGGTGTAGCCGTTATCGGGGCGTAGCCGGTGCAGGCGCGGTCATGGCGCAGCAGCGCTTCCAATGCATAAGCGCCTTCGTCGGGAGCTATAGCAGCGTCGGCGCGGCCGGCGAAGGCGGTGGCGCGTCCTATCTGCGCCCAGGCGCCCCACGCGATCGCGGTGGCCGGCAGACCTCGAGCCCGGCGCCAACGGGTGAAGGCGTCCAGCCAGCTGTTGGCGGCGGCGTAGGCGCCCTGACCGGGCGAGCCCACCAGCGCGGCGGCCGAGGAGAACGAACAGAACCAGTCCAATGGCTGCGAAGCGGTCGCGGTGTGCAAATTCCATGCACCGTAAACCTTTGGTGCCCAGTCACGCTCGATGAGCTCGTCGGTGATATTGGTCAGCGTGGCGTCCTCGATCAGCGCCGCCAGGTGCAGCACACCGCGCACCGGAAGCCCGGTGGCGGTTGCCGTGGCCACCAATCGCCGGGCCGTCTCGGCCTCGGTGATATCGCCGCAGTCGACCACGACGTCGGCACCGATCCCGCGGATACGCTCGATCATCTCCAGCGCCTCGGGAGTTGGTTGCGAGCGCGAGGACAGCACGATACGCCCGCAACCGGCTCCCGAACCGGGAGTAGCCATCTTCTCGGCCAGGAACAGCCCCAAGCCTCCCAGCCCACCGGTGACGATGTAAGCCCCGTCGCTGCGGAAGACCCCGACCTGCGCGGGCGGCAACATCACGCGGCTGCGGCCCGTGCGCGGGACATCGAGCACGAGTTTGCCGGTGTGCTGCGCGCCGCTCATCACCCGAATTGCGGTGGCGGCGTCGGCAAGTGGGTAGTGCGTGCTCTGCGGCATCGGCAACGAGCCGTCCGCGGTGAGCCGGTACACCGTGTTCAGCAGGTCTCGCAACCTGTCCGGGTGGCTGAATGACATCAACGCCAGGTCGAGGGCGTAGAACGTGAGGTTTCGCCGGAACGGAAAGAGCCCCAACCGGGTGTCACCGTAGATGTCGCGTTTGCCGATTTCGACGAATCGGCCACCGAACGCCAGCAATTCGACGCCCGCGCGCTGGGCGGCGCCGACGACCGAGTTGAGCACGATGTCCACGCCATAGCCGTCGGTGTCGCGCCGTATCAGGTCGGCGAACTCCACGCTTCGCGAGTCGTAGACATGCTCAATACCCATGTCGCGCAATAATTGTCGACGTTCCTCGCTGCCCGCGGTGGCGAAGATCTCGGCCTTCGCGGCCCGGGCGATGGCGATTGCCGCCTGTCCAACCCCACCGGTCGCGGAGTGGATCAGCACCCGCTCACCGGCTTGGATTCGGGCCAGCTCATGCAGGCCGTAATAGGCGGTGGCGTGCGCGGTGGTGACCGCCGCCGCCTGGTCGTCGGCCAGGCCGGCCGGCAGCGTGACGGCCAGGCGCGCGTCGCAGGTGAGGAACGTAGCCCAACAACCGTTGGCGCTCAGGCCGCCGACATGATCCCCCACCCGGTGGCCGGTCACGCCCGGTCCGACCGCGGTCACCACGCCGGCGAAGTCGGTGCCCAGCGCAGGCAGCCGGCCCTCGAAGGCGGGGTAACGGCCGAACGCGACGAGGACGTCGGCGAAGTTGATGCTGGACGCGCTGACGGCGACCTCGATCTCTCCGGGTCCCGGCGGAACGCGGTCGCAGGCAACGAGTTCGAGTGACTCCAGGTCACCGGGCGTACGGATCTGCAGCCGCATCCCGTCGGACTCGTGGTTGGCGACGGCGGTTTTCCGCTCCTCGGCAAGCAGCGGAGCGGGGCACAACCGCGCGGTGTACCACGCGCCATTTCGCCAGGCGGTCTCGTCCTCGTCCGAACCGGCGAGCAGTTGCCGTGCCAGCTGCTCGGCGTCGGTGGTTTCGTCCACATCGATCAGACTGGCGCCCAGATGCGGGTGTTCCATGCCGATTACCCGGACCAGTCCCCGCAGTCCGGCCTGCGCGAGGTCGGGCACGTCGTTGGACACCACCGTTTGGGCGTTGCGGGTGACGACGTACAAGCGCGGCGGTTCGCCGGGAACGTCCACCAGCTCGCGGGCAATGCGCGCCAGATGTTGCACGTAGTCCCGGCCCAAAAGCGCACACTGCTCGTCGGATTCACCGTTGTCCGGCCCGGTGAGGATCACCACTGCGGCGAATCCACCGGTACGCAGATGATTTCCGAGCTGACCCACGGTGGAGCTGTGGTCGGCGTGCCGCGGCCAGGACATGGTCGTGCACTGCATCCCGTGGTTTTTCAACGCGTCGGCGAGCGAGCTGGCGGCCACGTCCGCGGTGTCGGAAGTGCCGAGCAAAAGCCAGCTTCCGGCGTCGGTGTGGTCCGGCTCCGGCAATTCGCGTTGCCGCCATTCGACGGTCAGCAGCCGCTCGGCCAGCACCCGATCTTTGTTGCCGCTCTCGGATGCGCTGGTGCCCACCCGCAGGCCCTGCACGGTGAGCAGGACTGCCCCGTGCTCGTCGAGCACGTCGATGTCGGCCTCGACCCCGGAAGTGTCGGCCTTGGTCACCCGTGTGTAGCAGTAGTGGGCGTTGCGGGCGGCGCCGTAGGCGCGGAGTCGACGAATACCCAACACCAACCCCAGCGCGCCGTCGCCCAGGGCCCGGACGTCCGGATGAGCTTCAACGGACTGGAAACAGGCATCCAGCAATGCGGGGTGTACGCCGTAAAGCGCCTGTTGCGAGCGGATTTGGCGGGGCAGCGCCACCTCGGCCAGGACGGTGCCGGGCGCCTCCTTGCCGGTGTGGACGACACCCAAACCGGCGAATGCGGGACCGTACTGAACGCCACGTCGGTCCATGCGCGCGCGCACCTCGTCGCCATCATCGCTACCCGTATGCGCGGCGAGGAGCGCGCACATGTCATACGCGGGGGGCCGGTCATCCTCTGCGGCACGGAGGATTGCGGCGGCATGCCGCGCCTGTTCACCGCCCCGATTCGACTCGACGGTGAACTCGACGACGCCCGGTGAGGACAACGACGCCAAGGCGCCGATCGTGGTCTGCTCATCCAGCAGGAGCGCCTGCTCGAACCGGATGTCGCGAACCTCGGCCGTCTCGCCCAACACGGTGCGCGCGGCGGCCAACGCCATCTCGCAGTACGCGGCTCCCGGGAGCACAACCACATTGCGGATCTGGTGGTCGGCGAGCCACGGCTGCGCGGCGGTGCCGACCTCGGCCTGCCACACGTGGCGCTCGGGCTCCTCCTGCAGGTGCACGTGCGAACCCAGCAGTGGATGCACGGAAACGGTGCAGCCGCCGTGTGTCGGGGATTCCTGGCCGCCGCCGCTCAACCACAGCCGGCGGTGCGTCCAGGTCGGCAGCGGCGCGTCCACCAGCCGCCCACTCGGGTAGAGCACGGAGAAATCGACCGCAGCGCCCGCGCTGTGTAGATCCGCCACAAAACCACGCAGCCCGTAGGAAAGCGATTGTTGACGGCGCATCCCGGCCAGAGCGGCCATCGGCATCTCCCGACCGCGCGCGGTCTGCTCGAGAGCGCGGGTAAGCAGCGGGTGCGGCGCCAGCTCGGCAAAAACCCGGAAGCCGTCCTCCAAAGCGGCCTGCACCGCCGTGGCGAACCGCACCATACGGCGCATGTTGTTCGCCCAATAGCGGGCGTCGCACACGGGCTGCTCGCGCGGGTCGAACAGGGTCGCCGAGTAGTACGGAACCTCCGGTGTCATCGGCCTGATCTCTGCGAGCATCGCGGTCAGCTCGTCCATGATCGGATCGACTTGAGGCGAATGAAAGGCGACGTCCGTGGGGACCTCGCGGGCCATCACATCGCGCTGCTCCCAGGCCGCGACCAGGTCACGAACCGTTTGGGCGGCACCGGCAATCACGGTGGACTGCGGCGAGGCCACCACCGCCACCACGACGTCGTTGACGCCACGCGCCGTCAGCTCCGAAAGCACTTGCTGGGCGGGCAATTCCACCGATGCGGTGGCACCCGCACCGGCGATGCGGGACATCAGCCGCGAACGGCGGCAGATCACCCGCGCCCCGTCTTCCAGCGACATCGCACCCGCGACGACAGCTGCCGCGGCCTCGCCTAGCGAGTGCCCGATCACCGCGCCCGGGCGCACTCCATATGCCTTCATCGTGGCCGCCAGCGCGACCTGCAAGGCGAACAGGGTCGGCTGGACACGGTCTTGGCCGGCCACGGTCTGCGGCGCCGACATGGCTGCGATCACCGAGAATCCGGACTCCCGCGCGATCAGCGGTTCGACTTCCGCGACGGTGGCGGCAAACACCGGTTCGGTCGCCAGCAGGTCTGCGCCCATCGCCGCCCATTGCGAACCCTGCCCGGAGAACACCCAAACCGGCCCGCGGTCGTCCTGTCCGACCGCGGGCTGATAGGGAGCATCGCCGTCGGCGACCTCGCGCAGCGCCACGACGAGCCCGGCCCGGCTATCCGCGATGACCGCGGTACGTACCGGGCGGTGGGCGCGCCGGCGCGCCAGGGTGTAGGCCAGGTCGGGCAACGCCAGATCGTCATGTGCTCGCACCCAGCCGGCCAGCCGGCCGGCCGTGCGGCGCAGTTCATCGGCCGAGGTGGACGACAGCGGGAATATCAGCGGTTCCGTCGTCGACGATTCGTCCTGGGATACAACGGTTTTCAGGGCTTGTTCGGGTGCTTGTTCCACGATGGCGTGCACGTTGGTTCCCGACAGGCCGTACGACGAGACCGCCGCCCGTCGTGGGTGGTCCCCGTTGGTAGTCCACGGCGTAGTCTCAAGGGGCACAAAGAGTTTCGTATCGATCTTAGCCAGGTCATCGGGTAGCCGGGTGAAATGCAGATTCCGGGGAACCACACCGTGTTGCAGCGCGAGGATCGCCTTCATCATCCCGAGGGCTCCCGAGGCCGCCTGCGCATGGCCGAAGTTGGTCTTCACCGACGCCAGCGCGCAGGGCCCCTCGACGCCGTAAACGTCGGCCAGGCTGGCATATTCGATCGGGTCGCCCACCGGGGTGCCGGGCCCGTGGGCCTCGACCATGGCAACCGTTCGGGCGTCGACACCCGCGGCGGCCAACGCCGCCTGATACACCGCGGTCTGCGCGGTCTTCGACGGGGTGGCGATATTCACGGTGTGACCGTCCTGATTGGCGGCGGTCCCCCGCACGACGGCCAGAATCCGGTCGCCATCGCGCAGCGCGTCGGACAGCCGCTTGAGTAACAGCATGACGCTGCCCTCGCCGCCCACGAACCCGTCGGCCGCGACGTCGAAGGCGTGGCAGCGCCCGGTCGGCGACAGCATGCCCTCGGCCGACCCCGCGGCGAATTTCCGCGGGTCCAACGCCAGCGTGGCGCCGCCGGCAAGGGCGAGGTCGCTTTCGCGCTCGTGCAGGCTGCGGCAAGCCAGGTGGATCGCGGTCAGGCCGGAAGAACAGGCGGTGTCCACGGTCAGTGCGGGACCGTGAACCCCCAGGGCGTAGGCGATGCGCCCGGAGGCCAGGCTGAAGTTGCTGCCGGAAAAGCCGTATGCCCCCTCGACGGAGTGCGCGTCGGCGGCCAGCAGTTGGTAGTCACCATGCGTCAATCCCATGAACACGCCGGTGCGCGAGTCGGCGATTCGCTCCCGCGTAAGACCGGCGTGTTCCATGGCCTCCCACGAGGTTTCCAGAAGTATCCGGTGTTGCGGATCCATCGCGGTCGCTTCCCGCTCGTTGATCCCGAAGAACTCGGGATCGAAGCCGGCGACGTCGTCGATGAATGCGCCCCACCGCGAGACCGACCGGCCCGGCACACCCGGCTCGGGATCGTAGTATTCGTCGGCGTCCCAGCGGTCGGGCGGGATCTCGGTAACCAGGTCGTCGCCGCGCAGCAACGCCTCCCACAACTGCTCCGGGGAGTCGATGCCTCCCGGTAGCCGGCACGCCATGCCGATCACAGCAATGGGAGTGACAGGTGTGGCGCCGATCGGGGGCGAGTCGGTCGACGGCGAGCGCTGCATGACGTCGTCGATCGGGTAGGTAGTCATTTCGCGCCCTCACAGCAACGACTGAGTTGGCTGCCAGGGTCGTCGTCGAACGGATTGATACTCACCGGTCCTCCAAATCTCGCGTGGGCAAGGGCCGAACACATCGGTGCACAGCTGTTGCAAGCGCTCTGGGGCATCGCCCGGAACGGCTCGACAAGGTGCATGATTCAGAGCGTTGTGGTTTTGCAATCCCGTTGTCAGGCTTATCAAGTCGGTAGCGTAGTCAGGACCCGCACATAGAGTGGTCGACGCGAGCCAACAGAGTGGTGGCTGCGCCGGCGGCGGGCAGTACTCCACCAGAAACCGGATGGCTGCGCGGATCACGCTCTGCAACAGCATGTTTCGTCGACGCCGCACACTTCGGCCGTAGGCCGCGACGAGCTAGATCTCCCCCGCGTCGACGGCTTTCCTGACTTCCTGCGCGCGGGCCACCTGCGCTGCCGTGTACCCGATCAGCAGCGCCACCGCGCCGAGCAGCACGACGACCCCGGCCAGCCACAACAGGCCGTAGGTGTAGCCGCGGTCCAGCGCATGCAGTTGCGCGGCGTTCATGGACTTCACCGGACCCAGGGTGCCGCCCAGCCGCAGCGTGTGCGATGTGATGGCGGCCTGGATGATGACCAGTACCAGCGGTCCGCCCAAGGTCTGTAGCATCACGGCAATCGCCGAGGTGGGCCCGATCCGGTCGGAGCCGACGCTGGCGATCACCGACAGCGTGAGCGGGACGAAGATCGCGCCGATACCAAGGGCGCCGATGCTGAGCGGCACAAGCAGGTTCGGGAAGTACGGGATCCCGGCGTTGAGTGTCGCGCCGTACAGCGTTGCGAGCAGAATCAGGCCGCTGCTGGCGAGCACCACCACCCGCGGCGGGAACCACATCACCAGCTTCGATGCCGCGCCGACCCCGATGGCCACCCCGATGCCGAACGGGATGAAGGCGACACCAGCGCGCAGCGGGCTGTAGCCCATGATGCTCTGCACATACATGCCGACCAGCACGGTCAGGCTGAACAGCACGCCACCGCCGAGGAACATGGCCGCGAACGCGGCCAGCCGGTTGCGGTCGAAGAACAGGCCGAACGGCACGATGGGGTTCTCGGCGGTGCGCTCCGCCACGACGAACGCCACGAGGGCGGCCAGGGCCACCAGGCCCGAACCGATCGTGATGGCCGACTGCCACCCGTGCTCCGGGCCCATCGACAGGCCGAACACCGCGGCGGTACAGCTCAACGTGGCCAGCGCGGCCCCGGTGGCGTCGAGCTTCATCCGCTCCTTCTGGGTTTCCTGCAGCATGATGACGGCCAGGCAGATCACCGCCAGCCCGATCGGCACGTTCACCAAAAACGCCAGCCGCCACGACACGTCGGTCAGCGCGCCGCCCACCACCAGGCCCAGCACCCCGCCGAGACCGGACATCGCGCCGAACACCCCTGTTGCGACGTTGCGTGCCGATCCCCTCGGGAACGTGGTCGCTATCAGCGCCAAATTGGTCGGCGCCATGATCGCGGAAGCCGCGCCGTGCAGCAGCCGCGCCGTTATCAGGGTCCCCCCGTCCCAGGCGATGCCGCACAAGGTCGAGGCGAAAGTGAACAGCGCGACCCCGACGATGAAAGCGCGCTTGCGGCCGATGGTGTCACCCAGGCGGCCTCCCAGCAGCATCAGGCCACCGAAGGTCAGCATGTAGGCGGTGATCACCCAGCTCCGCCCGGCATCCGACAAGCCCAGCTCGTTCTGGATCCTGGGCAGCGCGAAGATCGCGACGGGGCCGTCCATCGCCATCATCAGTTGCATGCCGCCGATCGCGACAACGACGGCGACGAACGGGCGAGACCGCAGCAAAGGCGGAAGGCGCCTCTTCGCGGGGCGCGGCGCGCTCGGTTTGACGGCCATCATTCTGTGCGCGCACCTTCGAGTTCTAATAGAACTTTGAGTTGTTGGCCATACTGGATGAGCGATTCTGTATTCAGCATTTCTTGATGCCTGGAATCGACCGCGTAGCAATGGATTTCGCCAGTAATGTGAGGTCGCCAACTTTGCAGCGGAGACGAACTCTGGTCGTCGTCATCCCCCACGGCAGCGAAAACGTCCACGTCACCGTTGAAAACCCCTGGTTCATGGTCTCGGGCCAACGCCAGATTCGTGTCGTCGTTGCGGACGATCGAATCGAGGAGCGGCTTGTATCGAGCCAATTCGACGATTCCTCGTTCGCGGAGTAGTTCTTCTGCAAGCTCGTAGGTGAGCGGCTCATCGGGAATGTCGATGCGGCAGAACCGCAAAACTTCTTCCAGCGCCTTCTCGACCAACACATCGCTGTTCAGGACGTCGCTGTTCGGGACGGTCAGGAGGGCGTCGAGAAGGATCAGGCGTGCGATCGAGCATCCGCGTCGCTGGAGCTCGATGGCGATCTCATGGGCGACGACGCCTCCGAAAGACCAGCCGAGAAGGTTGTAGGGCCCGGTCGGATCGACCCCCTGAATCCGGTCGGCATAGTTTTTCGCCATGTCGCGGATTGACGCGGGTTCGGCCTCGCCGTTTTGCGGGGCTTGCTGAATTCCGATGACCGGGCAGTCCAGGTAATTTCCGAGGGCGTGATACGGCCAGCTCAGCCCGCTCGCGGGATGGATGCAGAACAGCGGAATACCGGTGCCCTCCTTGAGGAACTCGACGGGCACGACTTCCACCTCGCCGGCATCTTGGCCCAATTCCCGGCTCAAGCTCCTGACGGACGGCGCGTGGAACAGCGTGCGCACCGCGAGGCCGGCGTCCAGGGATTTGTTGATGGCGGCGATGACCCGCATCGCTGACAGGGAATCCCCGCCCAGGTCGAAGAAGGAGTCGTCGACCCCGACGCGCTCGAGCCCGAGCACCCGGGCGTAGATGCCGGCCACGATCTCCTCGGTGGGCGTGGCCGGGGCCCGGTAGCGATCGCCCTCGCAGTACTCGGGCGCCGGAAGGGCCCGGGTGTCCAGTTTGCCGTTGACCGTCAACGGCAGCGCGTCGATCACCACCACCGCCGCCGGGACCATGTAGGCCGGCAGCCGCTGACCCAACCGGGCCCGAACATCGGCCGGGTCAGCGGCGCCGGTGACATAGCCGACGAGGCGCTTGTCACCGGGGCGGTCCTCGCGGGCGATCACCGCCGCCCGCTCCACCCCATCCATCGCGGCCAGCGCCGACCGGATCTCACCGAGTTCAATGCGATACCCGCGGACCTTGACCTGCTCATCGGCCCGACCCAGATAATCCAGCTGCCCGTCAGGCCCCCAGCTCACCAGATCCCCGGTGCGATACATCCGTTGTCCCGGCGCGCCGAACGGGCACGCCACAAACCGCGACGCCGTCAACCCCGGGCGGCGCACATATCCGACACCGACCCCGGTACCGGCCACATACAACTCCCCGACCACCCCGACCGGCACCGGACGCAGCCACCGGTCCAGCACGAAGAACGCCGCGCCGGGCACCGGCGAACCGATCGGCACGACATCCGACCCGGCGGTCAGCGGCGCGCTCAAGGCCACCCACATCGTCGTCTCGGTCGGGCCGTATTCGTTGATCATCACGCGCCCGGGTGCCCACCGTTCGGTCAGCTCGGCCGGGCAGGCCTCGCCGCCCACCAGCAGGGCCACCGACTCCAGACCCTCCGGCGACAACGTCCCCACCGCCGAGGGCGTTTGGCATAGGACGCTGACCTGTTCGGTGATCAGCAGCGCGCGGAAGTCTTCCGGTGCGGCCGCCACCGACTCGGGCACCACCACCAACCGCCCACCGTGCAGGAGGGCGCCGTAGATCTCCCACCCCGAGATGTCGAAGCTGTAGGAGTGCCACTGCGACCACACCTGCTCGGGCCCGGCCAAACTCGGATCAAGAGACCCGAGCAGCTCGGTGACGTTGCGGTGGGTGATGGCGACGCCTTTGGGCACACCGGTGGTGCCCGACGTGTAGATCACGTAAGCGATGTCATCGGGATCCGGCGTCGGCAATCCCGTGTCGGGGAAGCCGTCAATGCGGGGATCGGCCACATCGATGACCGTTAGGTCGCGCCCATCCAGCCGCCCGGCCAGCGCCGCGGTGGTGATCGCGGCGATCGGCGCGGCATCGGCCACGACGAACGCGATCCGCTCCGCCGGATGCGCGGGGTCGATCGGCAGATACGCCGCTCCGGTCTTGAGCACCGCCAACATCGCTACGACTGCCTCGGCGCAACGGTTGAACAGCAGCGCCACGCACTGTCCCGGACCCGCGCCTTGGGCGGTCAGCAGGTGCGCCAGCAGGTTCGACGCCTCGTCGAGCTCCCGGTAGGTCATCGACCGGCCGTCGGAGCTGATCGCCACGGCCTCCGGGGCGCGGGTGAGCTGCGCGGCGAACACCGCCGGAATCGACGGCGAGGGTGACGCCGTCGGGGTCAACGCCGCCCGGTTGCCGATCTCATCCAGCCGAGCGTGCTCGCCCGCGTCCAGCACGTCCACGGACGACAACACTCGAGACGGCTCGGCGGTGACCGCGATCAGCACTCGCTCCAGCCGCTCGATCAGCGCCTCGATGTTGGCCGCGTCGAACACGTCGGTGCGGAACTCCACCGACCCGCCGATGCCGGCGGGATCACCGGCGGAAGTCCAGCGTTCGCCCAACGTGAAGGTCAGGTCCATCCGGGCAACCCGGGTGTCCGCCGCCAGCGGTGTGACCTGCAGATCACCCAGGGTCAGCCCGGCGGGGACACCGTCCTCCCGCGCAAAGTTCTGCCAGGCCAATACCACCTGTATCAGCGGGTGGTGGGCCAGGCTTCGGGTCGGGTTGAGGCGCTCCACGAGCACCTCGAAAGGCACGTCCTGATGCTCGTAGGCGGCCAGACTGCGCGCCCGCACCTGATCCAGCGATTCGGTGAAGCTCGGGTCGCCGGCCAGGTCGACCCGCAACACCAGGGTGTTGACGAAAAAGCCCACCAATCCATCGAGTGCGGGATCATCGCGCCCGGCGATCGCAAATCCGACCGCCACGTCGCTGCTGGCGGTCAGCTTGGACAGCAGTGCGGCCAGGGCGGCCTGGATCACCATGAAGCTGGTCGCGTTGTGCTCGCGGGCCACCGCGCGCACCCGCTGCTGCAGCTCGGGCGGCCACTCCACCATCACGCTGGCACCGCGGTAGTCGGCCACGGGCGGATAGGGCCGATCGGTGGGCAGCGCCAGGCGCTCGGGCAGCCCGGCCAGCTCCTGCTCCCAGTACGCCAGCTGGGCGGCGATCGGGCTGTCGCTGTCGGTGACATCACCGAGCTGGGCGCGCTGCCACAGCGTGTAATCGGCGTACTGCACCGGCAACGGCGCCCAACCGGGTGCCTGCCCCGCACACCGGCTGGCGTACGCCACCGCCAGATCAGCCACCAGCGGCGACATCGACAAGCCGTCGGCGGCGATGTGGTGCACCACGGCCACCAGCACGTGTTCGTCGTCGGCGATGCGGAAAAGCCGTGCCCGCAAAGGAATCTCGGTGGCCAGATCGAACGAGTGACGCACCGTCGGGTCGATGGCCTCCTGCAGCCGGGTTTCCGGCCAGCCGGTGGCATCGACGACCCGCCAACCGAAGTCGGCCTGCTCGATCGGGATAACCACCTGTTCGGGTATCCCGTCGATCGCCGGGAAGAGGGTGCGCAGGGTCTCCTGGCGGGCTACCACATCGGCGAGCGCCGCCCCTAACGCCTCGGCATCCAGCCGTCCGCTGAGCCGCAACGCCACCGCCATGTTGTAGATCGGCGAAGGCCCCAGCAACTGGTCGATGAACCACAAGCGTTGCTGGGCAAACGACAACGGCACCACCTCAGGCCGCTCAACCGCCACCACCGGCTGGCGTCGACCGCCACCTCCGCCGACACGGAGCGCCAACTGGGTCACCGTGGGCGCCTCGAACACGGTGCGCACCGAAAGCTCTGCCTTCAGACCCATCTCGATCGCGGCGACCAAGCGCATCGCCAGCAGCGAATCCCCACCCAGATCGAAGAACGACTGGTCGACCCCGACGCGCTCAATCCCGAGGACCTCGGCGAACGCGCCGGCCAGGATCTCTTCGACCGGGTTGGCCGGCGCGCGATAACCGGCATTTTGGTATTCGGGTGCCGGCAGGGCGCGCGTATCGAGTTTGCCGTTGACCGTCAACGGCAGCGCGTCGAGCACGACCACCGCGGCCGGCACCATGTATTCCGGTAGCCGCTCGGCCAGCGCGGTACGCAGCTCGGCTGGGTCCGCGGTCCCAGTGACGTAGGCGACCAGGCGCTTGTCGCCGGGGCGGTCCTCGCGGGCGATGACCACCGCCTGATCCAGCTGACTCAGCGCGGTCAGGGCGGTCTGGATCTCCCCGAGCTCGATGCGATAGCCGCGGATCTTGACCTGCTCATCGGCGCGCCCCAGGTAATCCAGCTGCCCGTCGGCGCGCCAGCGCACCAGGTCCCCGGTGCGATACATCCGTTGGCCCGGCGCTCCCTCACCGGCGAATGGGCAGGCCACGAACCGCGAGGCGGTCAATGACGCACGACCCGCATACCCGGCCGCCACCCCGGCACCGGCCACATACAACTCACCGACCACCCCCGCGGGCACGGGATGCAACCAGCCGTCGAGGACGAACAGTGCCGCCCCGCCGACCGGCGCACCGATTGGCGGCGTCCCGGATCCTTGCGTCAGCGGGGCGCTGATCGCCACACACATCGTGGTCTCGGTCGGACCATAGGCGTTGACCATCACCCGCCCCGGCGCCCACCGATCCACCACCTCGGCCGGACACGCCTCACCCACTACCGCCAAGGCCACCGACTCCAGCCCCTCGACCGGCAGCGCCGCCACCGCCGACGGCGTCTGGGTCAACACACTGACCTGCTCGGCCACCAGCACCCGATGCAGATCCTGCGGTGAGGCGCTCACCGCCTCGGGCACCACCACCAGCCGGCCACCGCGCAGCAGGGCACCGAAGATCTCCCACACCGACACATCGAACGCCAACGAATGACACAGCGCCCACACCCCCGCGGCCGGCAGGCCGGCCCGCAACGACCCCAACAACTGAGTCACGTTGCGATGGCTGATCCCAACACCTTTGGGCACCCCGGTGGTGCCCGAGGTGTAAATCACATACGCGATATCCTCAGGCTCCGGGCCCCGCAACCCCGTACACGGTTGCGCGTCGATGGCGGGATCGTTGACGTCGATGACCGCCACGTCGTGCCCGTCGAGCCGCTCGGTCAGCGCCGCGGTGGTGATCGCCGCGATCGGCGCGGCATCGGCGAGCACGAAACCGATCCGCTCCGCGGGCAGACCCGGGTCGATCGGCAAATACGCCGCCCCCGACTTGAGCACCGCCAGGATCGCTACCACCGCCTCGGCCGACCGCGACAACACCACCGCCACAGTCCGCCCCGGCCCCGCACCCCGCCCAACAAGCAAGTGCGCCAACCGATTCGACACCTCATCCAACTCGCGATACGTCAGCGACAAGCCATCACCGACCACCGCCACCGCATCCGGAATCCGGGCCACCTGGGCGGCGAACAACTCCGGCACCGACACTGCAACACCGTGCGGGCTCGTTAAAACCGCTTTATTACCAAGCTCTTCCAGGCGAGCGCGCTCACCCTCACCCAGCACATCCACCGACGACAACCGCCGGGCCGGATCGGCCGCCATCCCCACCAATACCCGCTCCAACCGACCGATCAACGCCAAGACGCTGTCCGCGTCGAACACGTCGGTGCGAAATTCGACTTGCCCCGAAATCCCGGCGGGCTCACCGGCGTCGGTCCAGCATTCTTTGAGGAAGAAGACGAGATCCATTTTCGCGGTCTGGGTGTCCCCGAGCAGCGGCGTGACCTGAAGGTCTCCCAAGCTCAGCCCGGTCTCGGGGACGCTGACCTGTCCCGGAAAGTTGTTCCAGCCCAACATCACCTGGACCAGCGGGTGGTGGGCCAACGATCGGGTGGGGTTGAGCCGCTCGACGAGTACCTCGAACGGCACGTCCTGGTGCTCGTAGGCGGCCAGGCCGCGTGATCGCACCTGCGCCAGCAGCTCGGCGACGGTGGGATCGCCGGCAAGATCGACACGCAGCACCAAGGTGTTGACGAAGAATCCCACCAGCTCGTCGAGCGCGGGATCGCGGCGCCCGGCGATCGCGAATCCCACCGCCACATCGCTGCTGGCGCTGAGCTTCGACAGCAGCACCGCCAGGGCGGCCTGCGTCACCATGAATCCGGTCGCGTTGTGTTCGCGGGCCATCCGCGCAATCTGCTGCTGCAACAACGCCGGCCACTCGACGGTCACCCTGGCGCCGCGCTGATCGGCCACCGGCGGATAGGGCCGGTCGGTGGGCAGCTGCAGCCGCTCGGGCATCCCGGCCAGCGTCTGCTCCCAGTAGGCCAGCTGCGCGGCGATGCGGCTTTCACTGTCGTCGAGATCGCCAAACTGCGCGCGCTGCCACAGCGTGTAGTCGACATACTGCACCGGCAATGGGGCCCAGTCGGGGGCCCGGCGCGCGCACCGGCTTGCATAGGCCACACTCATGTCTCGCACCAGGCGGGTCGTCGACCAACCGTCGGCGGCGATTTCGTGCAGCACGGCCACCATCACGTGTTCATCGTCGGCGACGCGGAAAAGCCTTGCCCGCAACGGGATCTCGGTGGCCAGGTCAAACCCGTAGCGCACCACGGCGCCGACGGCGTCCTCCACCTGGCCAGCCGGCCATCCGGTGGCATCAACGACGTCCCAGCCGAAATCGGCCTGGTCGGCGGGCACCACCAGTTGCTGCGGTATCCCGTCGACCGCCCGGAACAGGGTGCGCAGGCTCTCATGGCGGCCGACCACATCGACCAGCGCCGCACCCAGCGCGTCCGCATCGAGGCGCCCACTCAGCCGCAACGGCACCACCACGTTGTAAAGCGGTGAAGGCCCTTGCAATTGGTCGATGAACCACAACCGACTCTGGGCAAACGACAACGGAATCACCGCCGGCCTCTCCGCCGGCACCAGCGGCTCCAGGCCCCCGCCCTGACCGATACGGGGCGCCAATTCGGCAACCGTGGGGGCCTCGAACACGGCACGCACCGACAGGTCGGCATCCAGAACGTTGTTGACCGCGGCGATCAGCCGCATCGCCGACAGCGAATCCCCACCCAGGTCGAAGAACGAGTCGTCGGCCCCGACCTTGTCGATCGCCAGCACCTCGGCGAACAGGCCGGCGACGATCTTTTCGGTCTGGGTCTGCGGCGCTCGGAAGACTGTGGTGGCAAAAACGGGCGCCGGCAAGGCCTTACGGTCGATCTTGCCCGAGGACGTCATCGGGAACTCGTCGAGCACCACGATGTGCGTCGGCACCATGTACTCGGGCAACCACGCGCTCAACTGCTGACGCACGGCGGTGATTTTGGTGTTGGTCTGCGGGTCGTTGGCGTGACTGGTGACTCGGTGGGCCGCGTCGGGCGGCAGATACAGATCGGTCAGCGCCCAGGTCCGCTCAGCGTCGGCGGCAGTGACGAACACCGCGTCCACGGTGCCCGGTTGGGCTCCCCAGGTGACCGCGACGCGGTATCCGGCACTCTCGCCAAGGCGGTGGAGCTGTTCGGGGACAACGGCGTCCGCGCTCTCGGCCAGGGCCAGCGCGTCGGACAGAGCGAGCCCGTCGGCGAGGGCGTGTTCGACGTGCACGTCGCTGATCACTCCCGCGCGGGGGATCTCGGTGACGCGAACAATGGCGGGACGCTCGGCCACCAACCGGTCGTGCAGCCCGCCCAGGCCCGCGCACTGGGCCCACGCCCAGCTGTCTGCGCCGGCCAGTGAGCGCACCGGTGCCGGGGTTTTGAAGACGACGAGGTCGTAGCGATACCGGTTGAGTTCGTTGTCGGCCGTGCCGCGCTTGACTTCAATATCCAGCCCGGCCACCGATGCATGGCCAGCGGCCCAGGCGGTGAAAAACTCTGGGGCCAATAGTAATTCGGCTTCGCCGAGCATGGCGCGCTGAACTCGTTGGCGAATCTCGTCAACGTCGGCGGTGTCGTTGGCGGCCCGGACAAGCGCGACGCCGGTTTGAAACGCGCCCTGCAGACTGTGATTACGCACGTCGCCGACGAACAGTGCCCCGCCTGGTGCCAGCAATCGCATCGCGACCGCCAGCACGTCGGTGAGATAGCGCGCGCTCGGGAAGTACTGGACCACCGAGTTGAGCACCACCACATCGAAATGGCCCTCCGGCAACGCATCTGCCACATCGGCGGGCTGCACCCGCAACCGCACCCGATCCCCCCACGGCTGCCCGGCCACGGCGGCCTGCAGCCTCTGGATCGTCGGCGCGGAGAAGTCCGTGGCCCAGTACTCGGCACAGACCGGCGCCAACTGGGAAAGCAATAGCCCCGAACCCACGCCGATCTCCAGCACCCGCGCGGGATGCAACTCGAGGATCCGATCCACCGTGGCCGAACGCCACTCGATCATCTCCTCGAGCGGGATCGGATCGTCGGTGTAGCTGCTGTTCCAGCCGCGGAAATCCATGCCGAATTCCGGCGCGTCCACGTCGGCGCCATACGCCTCGTCATACAGGTGTTGCCACGCTTGGACGGTTTCGGCGTCGTGCTCGGCGGTGGTGGCCTGCTCGAGGGTGACATAGGCGACGAGGTGCGAGCCGGTTCTGCTCTCGTGCACGGTGGCGGCCGCCCGGGCGACCTGCGGGCAGCCCAGCAAGGTGTTTTCGATTTCGCCCAGTTCGATGCGGTGCCCGCGCAGCTTGATCTGAGCGTCGGCACGGCCGAGGTAGTCCAGGGTTCCGTCGAGCGTCCAGCGCGCCAGGTCGCCGGTGCGATACAGCCGCGCGCCCGCGGGCCCGTAGGGATCGGCCACGAACCGTTCCGCGGTCAGATCCGCGCGGCCCAGGTAGCCGCGCGCCAGCGCCGGTCCGCCCAGATACAACTCGCCGATCACCCCGATGGGGGCGGGGTTCAGCCGCGCGTCGAGCACCAGCGAGCGCATCCCCGGTAGCGGGCTGCCGATGCGGACCGGCTGCCCCGCCACGAGCGGCACCGTGGTGGCCCAGATTGTGGCCTCGGTCGGGCCGTAGCCGTTGAACATGCGCCGCCCCGGCGCCCACGCGGCCACCAACTCGTCGGGGCAGGCCTCACCGCCGACGATCAAGGTGGACAACACATCCAGCCGGCTTCGATCCAGCGACGACAGCAACGTCGGGGTCATCACGGCCGCGTTGACCCGTTGCTCCTGCAGCAATGCGGTCAGCGCCTCGCCGGCATACACCTCCGGCGGCGCGACCACCAACGCGCCGCGCGATCCCACCGCGACCAACAACTCACCGAGCGCGGCGTCGAATGTCGGGGAGAGCACCGCCAGCATTCGGGTGTCCGCGCCGAGCCCAAACGCCTCGCGGTGCGCCGCGGCGACCCCGGGCAGACCGCCGTGGGTGACCGCCACGCCCTTCGGGGTGCCGGTGGACCCCGACGTGAAGATCACATACGCGGTGTTGTCCGGTCCCAACTCCGCCAGTCGGTCGGCGTCCGTGATCGGTTCGGCGCACCGCCCGGACAGGTCCAGGCCGTCGATGCGCAGCACCGGGCGCGACCCGGCGCCGGCCACCGTGTCTGCGTCGCGGGTCAACACGCACACCGCGCCGACGGCGTCCAGCACCGTCGCGATCCGCTCGACCGGGTGAGCGGGATCCACCG
Organism: Mycobacterium sp. 3-98; assembly: GCF_035918355.1. Taxonomy (NCBI): domain Bacteria; kingdom Bacillati; phylum Actinomycetota; class Actinomycetes; order Mycobacteriales; family Mycobacteriaceae; genus Mycobacterium; species Mycobacterium sp. 3-98. The sequence continues at coordinate 3,428,272 of NZ_CP142360.1, forward strand.
GCACATACACGCCGCCGGCTTTCTGCACCGCCCACCACGCCACCACGAGTTCCGTGGACCGGCCCATCGCCACGCCCACCGCGCGTTCGGGGCCCACCCCCGCCTCGATCAGCACCCGCGCCAGCCGCGTCGACCACGTGTCGAGCTCGCGGTAGGACAAGCTCCGGGCCCGATCGACGATCGCCACCGCGTCCGGGTCGGCGGCCACCGCGGCGTCCAACAACTCCGGCGCCACCCCCGCCGGCGCCCCAACTCCGGCGCCAGACCACCGCGACAGCACCAGATCACGCTCGTCGCGATCCAGCAGCGCCAGGTCGCCCACCACCACCGACGCATCCGCGACGACCGCTTCGATCACCCGCGTGAACCAGGTGACGAAGCGCTCGATGGTGGCCCGTTCATACAGGTCCGTGGCATAGGTCACGACCCCGGCGGCCATCGGTGCGGCCGGGTCGTCGGAGGGCACCTCCCGCAGGTCGACATCCAGATCGAATTTGGCGGTGCGGCTGTCCACCGCCAGCGGCTCGACGCTGAGCCCGTCGAGCGCCACCTCGGGGCGCACATTGTTCTGGAAGGCCAGGGCCACCTGAAACAGCGGATGGTGCGCCGTGGAGCGCACCGGGTTGAGCTGCTCGACCAGTCGCTCGAACGGCACATCCTGATTGGTGTAGGCGTCCAGCGCCTTCTGGCGCACCTGCTCGAGCACATCGCTGAACCGGTGCGCAGGCCTCACACCCACCCGCAGCACCCAGGTGTTGACGAAGAACCCGACCAGCTCATCCAGCGCCGCATCCATCCGCCCGGCGATCGGGGTGCCCATGGTCACGTCCTCGCCGACCCCGGCCCGGTGCAGGACCACCACCATGGCCGCCTGCAACACCATCGAGGCGGTCGCGTTATGCGCCGCCGCCAACGCCTTGATCCCCGCCCACAGCCGCGGGTCGAGGTGCATGTCCACCGCATCGCCGCGGTAGCTGGGCACCGGCGGGCGCGCCCGATCCGCCGGCAGCGACACCACCTCGGGCAAATCGGCCAACTCCTGTCGCCAATAGGCCAGCTGCCCGGCGATCACACTGTCGGGATCGGACTCGACGCCCAACCAATCCCGTTGCCAGAGCGTGTAATCGGCGTACTGCACCGGCAACGGCGCCCATTGCGGGGCCCGGCCCCCCCGCCGCGCCAGATAGGCCTCGCCGATATCCCGGGCCATCGGAGCCAGTGACCACCCGTCAAATGCGATGTGGTGCACCACAATTCCCACGACATGCTGCTCGGGGCCCACCTCATAGATCTGCGCGCGAATCGGGATCTCGGTTGCCAGATCGAACCGATATCCCGCCAGTTCCACCAACTCGCCGAGCAGATCCTGTTCGGTCAACGACACCACTGCCGCGTCGCCGCGACGCCACATCCCGGCCTCGGCCGGCAGCACCTGCTGGAACGGCACACCGTCCATGTCGGGAAATATGGTGCGCAGCGCCTCGTGGCGGGCGATGACGTCATCGACGGCCGCCGTCAACGCCTCGACGTCCAGCGCCCCGCTGATCCGAAACGCGGTCGGCATGTTGTAGGTCGCCACCCCGCCCTCGAACCGGTCGAGGAACCACAACCGGCTCTGCGCATACGACAACGGCACCATCGGCGGCCGCGTGCCGGCCACCAACGGCTGACGCGTACCGCCGTCCCCGCCGATACGGGGCGCCAACTGGGCAACGGTGGGTGACTCGAACACGGTGCGCACCGCGAGGCCGGCGTCCAGGGATTTGTTGATGGCGGCGATGACTCGCATCGCCGATAGCGAATCCCCGCCCAGGTCGAAGAAGGAGTCGTCGACCCCGACGCGCTCGAGCCCGAGCACCTGGGCGTAGATGCCGGCCACGATCTCCTCGGTGGGCGTGGCCGGGGCCCGGTAGCGATCGCCCTCGCAGTACTCGGGCGCCGGAAGGGCCCGGGTGTCCAGTTTGCCGTTGACCGTCAACGGCAGCGCGTCGATCACCACCACCGCCGCCGGGACCATGTAGGCCGGCAGCCGCTGACCCAGCCGGGCCCGAACATCGGCCGGGTCAGCGGTGCCGGTGACATAGCCGACGAGGCGCTTGTCACCGGGGCGGTCCTCGCGGGCGATCACCGCCGCCTGCTCCACCCCATCCAGGGCGGCCAGCGCCGCGCGGATCTCACCGAGTTCAATGCGATACCCGCGGATCTTGACCTGCTCATCGGCCCGACCCAGATAATCCAGCTGCCCGTCAGGCCCCCAACTCACCAGATCCCCGGTGCGATACATCCGTTGTCCCGGCGCGCCGAACGGGCACGCCACAAACCGCGAACCGGTCAAAGCGGCCCGGCCCAGGTATCCGTACGCCAGCCCGCCGCCGGCCACATACAACTCCCCGACCACCCCGACCGGCACCGGACGCAACGACGCGTCCAGCACAAAAAAGCCAAGGTGCACCAACGGCACCCCGATGGGGCTGACACTGCGGTCGACGTCGGCGACGCTGATCTCGCGGAACGAGGCATGCACGGTCGTCTCGGTGATGCCGTACATGTTGATAAGCCGCGGTGACCGGCGGTGGCGGTCCAACCAGGTTCCCAGGCGCTGGGGTTCTAGCGCCTCGCCGCCGAACACCACCGTCTCGAGCTTCAGCTGAGATCCCCGCTCGGGTGCCCGCGCATCGGCGGTTTGCAGCGCATAAAACGCCGACGGCGTCTGGCTCAATACGCTGACCTGTTCGGCGATGTGCAACGCGTGCAGGTCTTCGGGTGAGCGCGTCACGGACTCCGGTACCACCACCAGCCGCCCGCCGTGCAACAGCGCACCGAAGATCTCCCACACCGAGTAGTCGAAGGCCAGCGAATGGCACTGCGTCCACACCTGCTCCGGCGACAGCTCCAGGTCGGCGCTCAGTGCCGTCAGCAGGCGGGTCACGTTGTGGTGGGGAATGGCAACGCCTTTGGGAACCCCGGTGGTGCCCGACGTGTAGATCAGGTAGGCGATCTCCTCGGCAGCCGGCGTCGGCAGGCCCGTGCACGGGCAGCCCAGGATGCGCGGATCGTCGACATCGATGACCGGCAGGTCACGGCCGTCGAACCGGTCAACCAGCCCTGTGGTGGTGATCGCCGCGATCGGTCCGGCATCGGCAACCATGAACTCCATTCGCGCCGTCGGGTGCGCCGGATCGATCGCCAGATACGCCGCCCCGGTCTTGAGCACCGCCATTACCGCCACGACCGCCCCGGCCGACCGTGGCAAGAGCAGCGCCACACACTGTCCCGGGCCGGCGCCCAGGGCGGCCAACAGGTGCGCCAACCGGTTCGACGCCTCGTCGAGCTCCCGGTAGGTCGTCGACCGGCCTTCAAAAGTGATCGCCGCCGCCTCCGGCGTGCGCGCCACCTGAGCGGCGAACACCGCCGGAATCGACGCCGCGGTTGGCACCGGCCGGGCCAACACCGCCCGGTTACCGACCTTGTCCAGGTGTGCGCGCTCAGCAGCATCCAGGACATCCACCGACGACAATCGCCGGCTGGGCTCGGCGGTCATCGCCGCCAGCACCCGCTCCAACCGCTCGATCAATACCTCGATGCTGGCCGCGTCGAACACGTCGGTGCGGAACTCCACATCCCCGGCGATCCCGGCGGGCTCACCGGCCTCGGTGAACCGTTCGGCCAGCGTGAATGTCAGATCCATGCGCGCCGACTGGGTGTCCACCGGCAAACGCGTGACCTGTAGGTCACCCAAGTCCAGCCCGGCGGCGGGATCGCTGGTGTGGCCGGGGAAGTTCTGCCAGGCCAACACCACCTGTATCAGCGGGTGGTGCGCCAGGCTTCGGGTCGGGTTGAGGCGCTCCACGAGCACCTCGAAGGGCACGTCCTGGTGCTCGTAGGCGGCCACGCTGCGCGCCCGCACTTGAGCGAGCAACTCGGCCACGGTGGGATCCCCTGCCGCATCGACTCGCAGCACGAGGGTGTTGATGAAAAACCCCACCAGCTCGTCGAGCGCCTGGTCGCGCCGCCCGGCGATCGCGAACCCGACCGCCACATCGCTGCAGGCGGTCAGCTTGGACAGCAGTGCGGCCAGGGCGGCCTGGATCACCATGAACCTGGTCGCGTTGTGCTCGCGGGCCACTTGAGCAATCCGCAGCTGCAGCTCAACCGGCCAGTCCACGACCACGCTGGCGCCGCGGTAGTCGGCCACGGGCGGATAGGGCCGGTCGGTGGGCAATGCCAGGCGCTCGGGCAGCCCGGCCAGCTGCTGCTCCCAGTACGCCAGCTGCGCGGCGATCGGGCTGTCGCTGTCGGTGACCTCACCGAGCTGCGCACGCTGCCACAGCGTGTAATCGGCGTACTGCACCGGCAACGGCGCCCAACCGGGTGCCTGCCCCGCACACCGGCTGGCATAAGCCAGTCCCAGATCGCGCACCAGCGCGGTGATCGACCAGCCGTCGGCGGCGATGTGGTGCACCACGGCCACCAGCACGTGTTCGTCGTCGGCAACGCGGAAAAGCCGTGCCCGCAAAGGAATCTCGGTGGCCAAATCGAACGTGTGGCACGCTGTGGCTTTGACGGCCTCACTCAGCCGGCTTTCCGACCAGCCGGTGGCATCAATGATCTGCCAGCCGAAATCGACTTCTTCCCTTGGGATAACCATCTGCTGCGGTGTTCCGTTGGGCGCCGCAAAGAGCGTGCGGAGGCTCTCATGGCGGGCCACGACGTCGGACAGCGCCGCCCCTAACGCCTCGGCATCCAGCGGTCCGCTGAGCCGCAACGCCGCCGGTATGTTGTAGATCGGTGAAGGCCCTTGCAGTTGGTCGATGAACCACAAGCGTTGCTGGGCAAACGACAACGGCACCACCTCAGGCCGCTCAACCGCCACCACGGGCTCGCGTCGACCGCCATCCCCGGCGACGCGGAGCGCCAACTGGCCAACCGTGGGCGCGTCAAACAGGGCGGGTACCGAAAGCTCGGCATCGAGGCTGGTGTTGATTACGGCGACCAGGCGCGTCGCCAGCAGCGAGTCGCCACCCAGATCGAAGAACGACTGGTCGACCCCGACGCGCTCAATCCCGAGGACCTCGGCGAACGCGCCGGCCAGGATCTCTTCGACCGGGTTGGCCGGCGCGCGATAACCGGCGCTCTGGTATTCGGGTGCGGGCAGGGCGCGGGTATCGAGTTTGCCGTTGACCGTCAACGGCAGCGCGTCGAGCACGACCACCGCGGCCGGCACCATATATTCCGGTAGCCGCTCGCCCAGCGCGGTACGCAGCTCGCCGGGATCGACGGTGCCGGTGCCGGATTCGGTGACGTAGGCGACCAGGCGTTTGTCGCCGGGGCGGTCCTCGCGGGCGATGACCACCGCCTGATCCACCCCACTCAGCGCGGTCAGGGCGGTCTGAATTTCGCCGAGCTCGATGCGATAGCCGCGGATCTTGACCTGCTCATCGGCGCGCCCCAGGTAATCCAGCTGCCCATCGGCGCGCCAACGCACCAGATCCCCGGTGCGATACATCCGTTGGCCCCGCGCCCCGAATGGGCAGGCCACAAACCGCGACCCGGTCAACCCTGGTCGGCCCACATAGCCGCATCCCACGCCGCGACCGGCCACATACAGCTCGCCGACCACACCGGCCGGCGCCGGGCGCAACCACCCATCCAGCACGAACAACGCCGCCCCCGCCACCGGCGCACCGATGGGCACCACACTCGAGCCGGCCTTTAAGGGCGCGCTGATCGCCACGCACATCGTGGTCTCGGTCGGGCCATAGGCGTTGACCATCACCCGCCCCGGCGCCCACCGATCCACCACCTCGGCCGGACACGCCTCACCGACCACCGCCAAAGCCAGCGACTCCAAACCCTCGGTGGGCAACGCGGCCACCGCCGACGGCGTCTGGGTCAACACGCTGACGCCTTCGGCGACCAGCACCCGATGCAGATCCTGCGGTGAGGCGCTCACCGCCTCGGGCACCACCACCAGCCGGCCACCGCGCAGCAGGGCCCCGAAGATCTCCCACACCGACACATCGAACGCCAACGAATGACACAGCGCCCACACCCCCGCGGCCGGCAGGCCCGCCCGCAACGACCCCAACAACTGGGTCACGTTGCGATGGCTGATCCCAACACCTTTGGGCACCCCGGTGGTGCCCGAGGTGTAAATCACATACGCGATATCCTCAGGCTCCGGGCCCCGCAACCCCGTACACGGTTGCGCGTCGATGGCGGGATCGTTGACGTCGATGACCGCCACGTCATGGCCGTCGAGCCGCTCGGTCAGCGCCGCGGTGGTGATCGCCGCGATCGGCGCGGCATCGGCGAGCACGAAACCGATCCGCTCCGCGGGCAGACCCGGGTCGATCGGCAAATACGCCGCCCCCGTCTTGAGCACCGCCACGATCGCCACTACCGCCTCGGCCGACCGCGACAACACCACCGCCACAGTCCGCCCCGGCCCCGCCCCCCGCCCAACAAGCAGGTGCGCCAACCGATTCGAGGACTCATCCAGCTCGCGATACGTCAGCGACTGGTCCTCGCACACCACCGCCACGGCATCCGGAATCCGGGCCACCTGGGTGGCGAACAATGCCGGCACCGACACCGCAACACCGTGCGGGCTCGTTAAAACAGCTTTATTACCAAGCTCTTCCAGGCGCGCGCGCTCACCCTCACCCAGCACATCCACCGACGACAACCGCCGACCCGCATCGGCGGCCATCCCCACCAACACCCGCTCCAACCGACCGATCAAATCGCGGATGTCACAACGAGAAAGCCACTGCCCAGCACCGCCGAACCCACTCGTCTTCGCGCCGGGTTGCAGGCCGAGGAAGAGCCGATCGTGGTCGCTGAAGAAGTCCAGCCCACATTGATCGACGAGATTCGTATGGGTCAGGGTGCCAGAAATCTTGGCACCGGCGATATTCGCCAGATTTGTAGTCGGGATGAAATTGAGGATTACGCGATTCGACCTCTGCGCGGAGCCGCGGGGTCGCCTGTACTCGATGAGATGCACCGGGAACCGCTGATGGTCCAACGCTTCTCGCAGTCGCCTGTCGACATGCTCACAAAAACTGGCAATCGTGGATTCCGGCGAAGCCTTCAAGACTAATGGGACGAACCCGGTAACCATTCCGGGCACCGTCTGTGTCTCCGGACGGACCCGCCTGCTTACCGGAAAATCGAAAACCACCTCCGAGCCCTCGACGTCGCACCCTCCCACCAGGAGCGCGCATGCCGCGGCAATCACCGACGAGCGACGCACCCCCAACGCCTGCGACAACTCTCGGATCCCAGAGACAGCAACAGGGTCCAATTCCACCGGTGCAGAAGATTCGTAGGGTTCACGGCCGTCCGCGGCGGGCGCCAACCCATAAGGCGGTTCGCTTTCGGCCGGCAGGTTCTTGGTCCAATAGGCCTGATCGTCGAGATAATCGGTGGACGCTTCGTATTCCGCCTCGCAAGCAATCAGATCACTCAGCGATCCGAAAAAAGCGGGGGGAATCGGCGCGCCCGACGCCATGGCATTGTAGACATCGCCGATCCGATGACAAATAAGAGCGAGGCCGATTCCGTCCGCCACTATATGGTGGCAGCAGACGAACAAATAAAATTCATCTGCCCGCGTCTGCAACAACGCGAATTTGAACAGCGGCCCGCTGAGCGGCATCACCGTGCGCTGAATCGAGGATGCCAGCCGATAGGCTTCCTGGACAGGATCCTGCGAGCCCATCCGCTCATAGCGAGCAAGCTCGACATCCGGGTAATCAACCGCCGCTTGGAACACCTGGCCATCCACCTGGAAAAAGGCGGCTCTAAATGGTTCGGCCTCGCGCACCACTTGACGGATCGTGTGCTCCAGCAACCAAGGGTCGAGCGTGCCCTCGATTCGCAGAAGATAGCCCAGTTGCCACCTCGCGCCTCCGCGATCCGTTTCCTGCGCAAGCCATATATCCAGTTGCCCGCGCGTCAGAGGGAATGGCCCACCGTCAGATTCCGTCAGTCGTTCGCGCCCAACCGACAGCGCCCGGTCATCGATCGTCATCGGATTCCCTTTGCCGTCTACCTGTCAGAAGCCTGGCGCGCTGCCGCCAGCCTGTTCCGCAGCGTCTTCGGCCGGATATCGGGCCAGTTCTGTTCGATGTACTCCAGGCACGCGGCGCGATCCGCTTCGCCATAAACCGTCTGCCAGCCGGCCGGAATATCGGCGAACGCCGGCCATAGGCTGTGCTGCTCTTCGTCGTTGATCAAGACGAAAAAGCTGCAAGTGTCGTCGTCGAACGGATTGGTACTCACCGGGCCTCCAAACGTCGTTGTCGCATGGGTCGCGCACTTCACTGCACGTGCTGTTTTGGACCGGGCGCCAGGGGGCTTGACCCAGCATCGGTCTCGACATGACCGGGAGCGTATGGGTTTCAATCCTGTTGTCGGCCTTATCAAGCCGGGTAGCGTAGTCCGGACGCGCACATAGAGTGGTGAGCGCGATTTACGAGAGTGACCCTTGGTAGCGGCAGGCAGAGTTCGCCGAGAATTCGCGTGGTAGCGCGGATTTGATTCTGCTGCAGCGTGTTTCGCGATATTGCTGCCTTTGTTGTTCGGCGGAGACGCGGGCGCCGGCCTGTGTTGACGGCCGCAGGAGAGACGTGCCGCAGACGACGGGCTACGGCTCCCCCGCGGCGATGGACCCGCAAATGCGGTAGCCGGGCCGGGAAAGGTCGGCTTGAGCGGCCAGCGCGGCCTGTTCGATGGCCATCCGCCGGCGCGGAACCGTCGTCATGACGTGCTCGAATCGTCGTCGTGCGTCGCGGACCAATCCAGGTTCAGTAGCTGAACGAGCTGGTCGCGATTGTTGACGCCGAGTTTGGTGAAAAGCCGGTACAGGTGTCCCTCGACGGTGCGCACCGAAATAACCAGCCGGTCGGCGATCTGACGATTGGACAATCCGGCCGCGACCAGCAGCACGATCTGACGTTCACGCCCACTGAACGGAAGGGGGCGCGCCGCGGCCTCGAGCGCCGGTGTACGCACGCCGCACTGGCCCGCCAAAGCATGGGCCCAGCTCGACGACTCGACCTCCTTGCGCCGCTCGCCGCGCCGGGCATGCTCGCCGGCCGCCTGGGCCGACGCGTCGGCGGCAAAAGCCAACGCACCGAGATCGGCGAATTTGTGCGCGGCGACATCGAGCAGATCACCGTCGTGCTGCGCCAGACCGCGGGCTTGGTCAGCGACCGCTTGCGCCGATGAAGAGCCCAGCATTCGGGCGAGCTCATCCACCCGGGTGGCCTGTGACCGGTCCCCGAAGCGAACGGCGGCATGGCGCGCCCGCATCTCCGCCACGTGCATCGCGGCCGCTCGCGCGATCTGCGCCGCCTGCATCGCATGCGATTGGGCGGCCGACGTGTCACCGGCAGCTGCCCGCTCCCAGGCCCGGGCCAGCTCGAGTTCGGGCAAAAACACCCCGACGTGGGGTCCATACGTTTCCTCCGCACGCCGCAACGCCGCGCCGGCCGCCGCGCCGTCGCCCCGCGCCCCCTCGGCCTGGGCCAGCAGGGCAGCCACCACCAGCAGCCACGGCGACGGAAAGCCTTGGGACAGCTGCGAAATGGATCGGTCAAGTGTGGCGCACGCCGACGACAGCTCGCCGCGGCTCACCTGCACGAGCCCGAGCATGGCGTCAACCATGGCCTTCGCCGCGGGGAGACCGGTGGCCAGCGCGGCGTAGCGCCTATGGATTCGGTCGGCCGCCGGGTAGTCGCCGGCCGCGGTCGCGACCATGACCTCGGCCATTCCGATGGCGAATCGCTGCGCGCCCGCCCTGCAGAGTGCCGTCGCGCGCACACCGGCAGCGGCGATGCGGCTGACTTCGGAAAAGCGCCCGGCCGCCATCAAGGCGCCGCATGTCGCGACGGCCGCCCACACGGTCGCCATCGGCACTACGTCGGCCTCGCACAGACGCGGCCCGAGCTCGATCGTCGTCTCAATGTCGCCGCAGAAGAACCCGATTGATATCTCCAGCGCGGCGAGCAGCTGGAGGGCGCCCTCGGCCACGAGGCGCTGCCTCGCCTCGGCCACTACGCGCGTCGCGGTTTCGGCGTCACCGCATCCCCACGCCAAGTTGGCGGCGCGCAGGCAGCCCCACCGCGCGATCAGCCAGTCGTCGGCGTCACTGAGGTCGACGTCCAGCAGAATGGATTCGGCCTCCTCGCCGCGCCCCTGCCAACTCACCGCCTCGGCAAGCACCAGAGCGGCCGGCAGGCCACCACCGCGTTCGACCGCGAACTTGGCCAGTTCCTCACCAAGCGCCACGTTCGACATCGCCAGTGCGCTGGCCGCCGCATCGATGACCACCTCTAGGTCGGGCTCCAGGTCGCTGCGCAACATGAACTGAGCCAACCGGATTCGGCCTCGCGGATCGGCGAAGTGCGAGCGCCGCCCGCCCGCCCTCAGGTGCCTCCGAAGGGTTTTCGCCAGGATGCCGTTGAGCTGCCGCGAGCGCACTATCCCCGCGTGGCGGGTGGCCGCTTCACCGAGCATGGGGTGATTGAGTTGCGCCAGGGTGTGGGTTCCGTCGGCGACCAACTGGATCAGACCACGACGCTCGAGGTTTGCCATCGCGTCGGCATCGCAGATGTCGCGCAGGATCTCCCACTCCAACACCTCGGCGGTGGCCAAGACCTCGACCACCTCCAACTCCTCTGGAGTCAGCGACTGCAACCGGAACTCCAAAGCGTCGCGCAGTTCGCGATCCGCCCGCAGCGGGCCTTGTAGTTGCCAGCCATGCTCGGCGTGAACCAAGGTCCCGCTTTCGCGGCCGGCCGTCAGAAAACCCCGCAGTAGCAACGGGTTTCCGGCGCTGCGCTCGAACAACTCGTCGACCAGTCGCGGGTCGACCGGACCACCCAGAACCGTGCCGGCCAATAGCTCGGTCTGCTCGCGCGTAAACGGGTCGATGTGAACGGTCAACAACAGGCGCTCTTTCAGCAACACCGTCAACGCGTCCAGCACCGGCTCACCGGACCGGATCGTCACGATCAACCGCGCGCCGCCGGCGGCCGCAAGCTGATTGACCAAGGTGGCCGACAGCGGATCGAGCAGCTGCGCGTCGTCGACCACCACCACCAGGTTCTTGTCCTGGCTCAGGGTGTTATGGGCGGCGGCCAGCATGATTGCCGGTTCATGCCCCACCCCGAGGCTCACCGCGCGCGAAAAGGCGCCCAGCGGCACGGCCCAGCCCGTTTGGGTGCCCAGTGCAAATCGCACCGTGCGCCCGGCCGACTCCACCGTCTTCGCGAGCATGCGCGCCAAGGTCGACTTGCCCACGCCACTGTCGCCGATCAGCGCCACACCGTGGAAGTCCCCGTTGTTCAGCGCGGCCAGCGACCGGCGCAACTCCGCATCGCGTCCGACGATGGGCCACGTCGACCCATTTGCCCTCTGTGTCAAACGATGTATCTCCCCGCTCCCCCAAGCCGGCGACGTCGCGGCCAGACTGCTGCTGGTCCGTGACGGGCGCGAGCCAGTGCCGTTGTCGTCCACCGGACGACGCCCTGGGCCGCCGCTACACAAACCCGGACCGCGCGCCCGCCAGATAGAGCCTGAAGGCGTCCAACGAAGTCGAGGCTGGCGCCAACGGCTCCGATGCGCGTCGGTCCTCGACTATCGGCGACTCACACGGCGAGGCCGTCTCTGCGGGTACGGACGGGCCGACATCGTGATTAACGATCGCGACCGCGCGCTTGCGACTGCCACTCATGTGCCGGAGGGTATGGTCCCTCGAGCAGGCATCGCCGGAATCCGGACACAAGTCGAGTGGTGCGCGCCTGGAGATCGAGTGGCGGCCCGTCGAATCGATCGGTTGCCGACGAAGACTCAGCCGGTCCGCGGGTGATCGTGGCGCTCGTAACGCAGCGACTCGTCGCCGCGACGTGACAACTCGCTTCGCATGGACGGCTCCCTGCGCATCAGGCAGATGAGCTGCTCGCGAGTGTTGATCCCGAGTTTGGCGAAAAGCCGATACAGGTGTCCCTCCACCGTGCGCACCGAGATGACCAACTCGTCGGCGATCTGCCGGTTGGACAAACCGGCCGCGACCAGCATGACGATCTGGCGCTCACGGCCGCTGAAGGGAAGTGGGCGTGCCGCGCTCTCGACCGCCGGTGTGTGCAACTCGCAATGGCTCGCCAAAGCGTGCGCCCGGGTCGACGACTCAAATTTCTTGCCGCGATCGCCTCGGCGGCCATGCTCGCCCGCCGCCTGCGCCCACGCGTCCGCGGCAAGCGCCAATGCGCCGAGATCAGCGAACCGACCCGCAGCGGCATCGAGCAGGGCACCGTCGTGTTTCGCCAGAGCGCAGGCATGGTCGGCGACCGCCGCGGCCAACGGGGTGTTCAGGATACGAGCGAGTTTCTCCAGCGGCGTGGCCTGCGAAGGATCGCCGAAGCGCACGGCCGTGTGGCGTGCCCGCATCTCCACCGCATGCATCTTGGCCGCTCGCGCGATCTGCGCCGCTTGCGTCGCGTGCGCTTGGGCGGCCGACGTGTCACCGGCAGCTGCCCGTTCCCAGGCCCGGGCGAGCTCGAGTTCGGGCAGGAACACCGCGACATGCGGTCCGTAGTTTTTCTCCGCTCGCCGCAGCGCCGCGGCGGCCGCCGCACTGTCGCCCCGCGCCCCCTCGGCCTGGGCATGGAGGGCGGCCACCACGATCAGCCACGGCGACGGAAACCCCTGGGCGAATACCGCAGTGGCATTGGTGAATACAGCGCACGCTGACGCCAGCTCACCGCGGGCTACCTGCACCAGCCCGAGCATCGCGTCGACCATGGCCTCCGCGGCAAGAAGGCCGGCGGCCATCGCGGCGTAACGCTCGTAGATCTGCTCCGCCGCCCGATAGTCGCCGGCGGCCGTCGCCGCCATGACCTCGGCCATGCCGATGTTGAATCGATGCGGCCCCAATCCGCACAGCTCGGCCGCGCGCGCCCCGATGGCCGCCAAGCGGGGAACCTCGGAAAACCGCCCGGCTCCCGCCAACGCACAACATGTCGGGAAAACCGCCCACACGGTCGCCATCGGCAGTGCATCGGGTTGGCATAGGCCCGGCCCGAGTTCGATCGTCGTCTCTACGTCGCCACGGAAGTACGCCATGGAGACCTCCAGCCCGTTGATGAGGCGGAGGCACAACTCGGACGAGACAAGCTTTTTCACGTCATCGAGTACCTGGGTGGCGGATTCGACGTCCCCGCAACCCCAGTACAAGTTGGCAGCGCGCAGGCAGCCCCACCGCGCGATCAGCCACTCGTCGCCGCCGTCGGGCTCGGCGTCGACGAGCACGGCGTCGGCCTCCTCGCCGCGCCCCTGCCAGCTCACCGCCTCGGCGAGCACCAGAGCGGCCGGCAGACCGCCGCCGCGATCGACCGCGAACCTCGCCAACTCCTCGCCCAACCCCACATTCGACATCGCCAGCGCGTCCATCCCCGCCTTGATGACCATCTCCAGGTCGGGCTGTAGGTCGCTTCGCATCATGAACTGGGCCAGCCGAATTCGTCCCTGTGGGCCGGGCAACCCCGGCAGCCGGCTCCCTGCCCGCTGCTGCTTTTGAAGGGCTCGCGCCAATTCGCCGTTGAGTTCCCGGATGCGCACCATCCCGGCGTGGCGGGTCGCCGCTTCACCAAGCATCGGGTTGTTCAACTGCGCCAGAGCGTGGGATCCGTCGGCGACCAACTGGATCAGACCACGACGCTCCAGGTTCGCCATCGCGTCGGCATCGCAGATCTCCCGCAGGACCTCCCACCCCAGCACCTCGCCGGTGGCCAAGATCTCCACGACCTCCAGCTCCGCTGGGGTCAGCGAGCGCAGCTGAAACTCCAGAACGTCGTAAAGTTCGCGATCTGCGCGCAGCGGGCCTTGGAGTTGCCAGCCGTGTTCGCCCTGAACCAGGGCCCCATTTTCGCGGCCGGCGGTCAGAAATCCGCGTAGGAGCAACAGGTTTCCCGCACTGCGCTCCGACAACTCGTCGACCAAGCGTGGGTCGACCGGACCACCCAGAACCGCACAGGCCAATAGCTCGGTTTGCTCGCGCGTGAACGGATCGATGTGAACGGTCAGCAACAGGCGCTCTTTCAACAATGCGGTCACCGCGTCCAAGACCGAATCGCCGGACCGGATGGTCACGATCAACTTCGCGCTGCGGCCGGCCGCAAGCTGATTGACGAAGGTGGCCGACAGCGGATCGAGCAGCTGCGCGTCGTCGACCACCACCACCAGGTTCTTGTCCTGGCTCAAGGTGTGATGCGCGGCGGCCAGCATGATCGCCGGCTCGTGTGCCACCCCAAGGCTCACCGCGCGAGAAAACGCACCCAACGGCACAGCACGACCCGTTTGAGTGCCCAGCGCAAATCGCACCGTGCGCCCCGCCGACTCCACCGTCTTGGCCAGCATCCGCGCCAGCGTCGACTTGCCCACGCCACTGTCGCCGACCAACGCGACGCCTTGGAACTCGCCGTTACTGAGCGCCCCCAGCGATCGTCGCAACTCGACATCGCGCCCAACTACAGGCCACGCTGACCCCTTACCCCCGTGCATCTGAAGCCCTACTTAATTCAAGGGCGCAGTGCGCGTATTTCGTGCATACATATCAGGCAGCTTCCGTGGGTTCGGTCGTAACTCTCCATCGGGGCCGGCACGGCCCAGCGGTAGCCGCCACACGTTGTTTGTGCCGCCGACTACGATCGCGACTTGCCGGTCAGCCTCGCCGTCTGCCCGATATCCACCGAGCTGACCCGCTCCTCGTACGCGCGGGACCTCACCCCTCTAGAACCAGTATTACTTGAAATATACTCGGGTAGGCCGCGGACAGCAAATTATTTTCTACCCCTCAATTCACACATATGTAAATTAAATATGCTGATTGTACAGCTGTTTCATAAGTTTGCCGGGGCACCGGCCGAGGCCCCCTCAGCAAACTCATAGGAACGGCTTGAATCGGCTCAAGCGCCGTCCGCGGATGCATGACTTTCGCGTCGACTCCGCTAGAGGTTGCAGAACGTGCGAGCGGTTTTCCTCGCGATAGGTTTACCGCGACTACAGGGCCACGCCCAGGAGCGCATCGACCGCGGTCGCCACCAAGCGGGGCGCCTCGGCGTCGTGGCCACCGTACTCGAGCGCATCGGTTGACCAACCATCAAGCGCCGCAAGCGCTTTGGGCGTGTCGAGGTCGTCGGCCAGATATTGGCGCACCCGCGCGATCACGTCGGCGGCGTCGGGGCCGGTCGGGAGCGCGGTCGCGGTGCGCCAGCGCTGCAGCCGGGCGACGGCCTCGTCGAGCACCTGCTGGCTCCAGTACCGGTCGCCGCGGTAGTGGCCGGCCAGCAGGCCCAGCCGGATGGCCGCCGCCTCGACGCCTTGGGCGCGCAGCGTCGACACCAGCACCAGGTTGCCGCGGCTCTTGGACATCTTGTGCCCGTCCCAGCCGATCATCCCGGCGTGCACGTAGTGGCGCGCGAATCGCCTTTCGCCGCGGACACATTCGGCGTGCGCGGCGGTGAATTCGTGGTGCGGAAAGATCAGGTCGCTGCCCCCGCCCTGAATGTCCAGGCCGCTGCCGATGCGGCTGAGGGCGATCGCCGCGCACTCGACGTGCCAGCCGGGCCGTCCGTCGCCGAACGGCGAGGGCCAGCTGGGCTCCCCGGGCCGCGCCGCCCGCCATAGCAGGGCGTCGAGCTGATCGGTCTTGCCGGGCCGCTGCGGGTCGCCGCCGCGCTCGGAGAACAAGCGCAGCATGGTTTCTCGGTCATAGCCCGACTCGTAGCCGAACTGGGGCGTGGCGTCGGCGCGGTAGTAGATGTCGGGGTATTCGCCCTCGACGACGTAGGCCGCCCCGGACGCCAGCATCTTCTCGACCAGCTCGACGACCTCGGCGATCGCCTCGGTCGCCCCGACGTACTCGCGGGGTGCCAGCATGCGCAGCGCGGTCATGTCCTCACGGAACAGCGACACCTCGCGCTGCGCCAGCTCCCGCCAGTCGATGCCGTCGCGCTCGGCGCGCTCCAGCAGAGGGTCGTCGACGTCGGTGACGTTCTGGACGTAGTGGACGTCGTGGCCGAGATCCAGCCATTGGCGGTAGATGAGATCGAACGCCAGATAGGTTGCGGCGTGGCCCAGGTGGGTCGCGTCGTACGGGGTGATGCCGCAGACGTACATCGTGGCGGTCGACCCGGACGCCACGGGGCGCACCTGCCGGTCAGAGGTGTCATACAGCCGAAGCTCCGGGCCGCGCCCCGCCAATACGGGGACCTGTGGGGAAGACCACGACTGCATGGCAATCAGCCTAAGCGCGTCGACGATGCGGCCCGCGCAGTGGGCCGCGGAGGAGCCGCGCAATCAGCCCCAGCGCGTCGACGATGCGGCCCGCGCAGTGGGCCGCGGAGGAGGCGCGCAATCAGCACAGCGCGTCGACGAAGCTGCCCGGAATCGCCCACCCTTAGCGCCAGGCGTCGCGGATGGCTCCCAGCAGGATCGGGGCCAGCTCGGCGCGGCACATGACGAAGTCGGGCAGGTACGGGTCGAGCTGGTTGTAGCGCATCGGCGATCCGTCGAGCCGCGAGGCGTGCATCCCGGCGGCCATCACCACCCCGGCCGGGGCGGCCGAGTCCCACTCCCACTGGCCGCCGGCGTGCACGTAGGCGTCGACGTCGCCGTCGATGATGGCCATCGCCTTGGCGCCCGCCGAGCCGATCGCGACCGGCTGAATGGGCAGCGTCTGCCGCATCCGGTGCAGGACCGCCGGGGGCCGGGTGGCGCTGACGGCGATGCGGATGGTGTCGGTGACGCCGGCGCGGGCGGCGCCGGCCGTCACGGTGTCGCTGCGGTAGACGATGTTGCCACGCGCGGGCAATGACACCGCCGCGTCGGTGATCTCGCGTTGGCCATCGCTGGGTCGCTGCCACAGCGCGATGTGGACCGCCCAGTCGTCGCGGCCCGGCGTGGAGAACTCGCGGGTGCCGTCCAGCGGGTCGATGATCCACACCCGGTCGTGCTGCAGCCGGGACAGGTCGTCGTAGGCCTCCTCGCTGAGCACCGCGTCGCCGGGCCGCTCGACGCGCAGCCGCCGCAGGATCAGGTCGTTCGCCAGGCTGTCACCCGCGTCGCCCAGCGCCCAGGGATAGCCGAACCCGACCTCGTCGCGGACCTTGAGCAATAACTCCCCCGCTTCGGCGGCGAGATCGGCGGCCAGCGCGGCATCGGTCATCTCGTCCGACTCGTCGTCGGGGGCATGGCTCACCGGTTCAGTATCGCCGACGCCGTGCCGCGCTTGCGATCACCGCTAGAAAGCCGGCCACGGGATCGGGCGATGCCGGTTGGGTCCCGGCATCACCGGATTGTCCAGCAGCGCGTGCGCGCGCATGCGCAGCGCGGCGATCTCCGCGGACGTGATGTGCTCGGCCAGTTCGTCGCCGAACGAGCCGGTGAGGGCCTCGGCGAGGCCGGCGACGGCCTTGCACGTCTGACTGTCGATCGGCTTGCCGGCCCACCCCCACAGCACGGTCCGCAGCTTGTCCTCGACGTGCAGGCACACACCGTGGTCGACCCCGAAGATGTGGCCGTCGAGGTCGCGCAGGACGTGGCCGCCCTTGCGGTCGGCGTTGTTGACCAGCACGTCGAACACCGCCATCCGCCATAGGCGAATGTCGTCGGCGTGCATCAACACGACCTCGTCGCCGGCGTAGTCGTAGGCGCGCAGCACCGGCAGGTAGCCGGGCTGGGCCTTGCCCGCGGGAAACAGGTCGACCAGATCCGGGCCCGGCCGCGGCTCGGTGTCCACCGTGTCGCCGGGTTGCTGCACCCACTGCTGCAACATGCCCGGGCCCGCCGGCCCGTGGCGAATGATCGTGTAGGGCACGATGTTCCAGCCCAACTGCGCCGACACCAGGTATGCGGCCCGCTCGCGGCCGGCCAGCGTTCCGTCGGGAAAGTCCCATAGCGGCGCCTCGCCGGCGACCGGCTTGTAGACGCAGTGCACCGCGCGCTCGTCGAGCGTCGATTCGCAGAGGAAGGTGGCGTTGCTGGCCGAGCGGATCCGTCCGATGACCGTCAGCTCGCCGTTGCGCAACACCTCATGGTCGTCACACCTCGGGGTCATCGTCAGACCCGAGAAGCGCATTGCGCCGATAGCCGTTGGCGCGCGCGCAGATATGTCCCTCCGGGTCCAACGGTTCGTCGCACAGCGGGCACGGCGGACGCCCGGCCGAGATCACCCGGTTGGAGCGGCTGGCGAACTGCCGCGCCGACTCCGGCGTCAGGAACACCCGCACCGCGTCGGGACCCTCCTCGGTGTCGTCGAGCACCACCGACGCATCGAACTCGGCGTCGGTGACGGCCAGCAGCTCGACCACCACGGTCTGGGCCTCCGAATCCCAGCCCAGACCCATGGTCCCGACCCGGAACTCGGCGTCCACGGGCGTGATCAACGGCTTGAGGTCCTCGACCTCGGCGGGCTCGGGCGGAACCGGCGTGCCGAACCGGCGATTCACCTCGAGCAACAGCGCGCCGATGCGTTCGGCCAGTACGGCAACCTGCTGCTTTTCCAGGATCACCGACACCACGCGCGCGTCGTGCACCGCCTGGATGTAGAACGTGCGATTTCCGGGCTGGCCAACGGTCCCGGCCACGAAGCGGTCGGGGGTGCGGAAGACGTGAATTGCGCGGGACATGGCACCTCCAAAATACCGGCTGTTGCCGTCGCCGTGCGATCCGATAGTGGTGGCAGTCGAATTAATCCGTCGAACCGCCGACCACGGCGTCGCTGGACGGGACTCCGGCGGCCGGTGGTGCCTGCGCCTCGCCGTTGGGCTGCCCGTCGGTTTCCGCCTTTGCCTCTTCCTTCGGCTGCGGTCCGGCCCGCAGTGCGGCGGACAGCCGCGCGCCGGTGTGGTTGACGTGCAACACAAACGGGCGCAGTTCGGTGTACCGGATCACACTGACCGACGCCGGGTCGGCGGTGACGCGCTGGAACCCGTCCAGGTGTATGCCGTACGCGTCGGCGATCACCGCCTTGATGACATCACCGTGGGTGCAAGCGACCCACAGCGCGTCGCCACCGTGCTCCGAGGCCAGCCGGCGGTCGTGCTCGCGGACGGCGGCGACCGCCCGGGCCTGCATCTGCGCCAGGCCCTCGCCGCCGGGAAAGACCGCCGCGCTGGGATGGGCCTGCACGACCTTCCACAACCGCTCGCTCACCAGCTCGGCGATCTTGCGGCCCGTCCATTCCCCGTAGTCCACTTCGGCGAGCCGGTCTTCGACGAGCGGCGCGAGACACAGCGCGTCGGCCAGTGGTTCGAGGGTGCGACGGCAGCGCAACAGCGGCGAGGTGATCAACTCGCGGATCGGCAGATCACCGATCCGGTCGATCAGCGCGGCGGCTTGCTCGCGGCCCTTGTCGTCGAGGTCGACGCCCTCCGAACGTCCGGCGAGGATGCCGGCGGTGTTCGAACTGGATCGGCCGTGTCGCAGCAGAATGACGGTCATGTCGACCACGACGCTACCCGGTAGGAGGCCCCGAGACCGCAGCTGAGTGGCCCGACGCCGGCGACGCGCGCGGCCTAGCGGGAAACCGGCTCCGCGTGCGCCACGGAGTCGCGCACCGCCGCGCTCAGGCTGCGCTCGTCGGTGAGGTCGATATCGACCAGGCCGCGGACTGCGGTGGCGACCACCTCGTCGGCCTGCGGAACGGGCCCGGCCAGGCGTGGCCGGTAAACTTCCACGACAAGTGATCGGTTCTCGATGTGGAACGAGAAACTTCGCCCATCACCGACTTGTCCGTATCCGCTAGCGAAAATACCTGTCGACATGTCTTCGACAGCAAACTCTTCCTGCGTCATATGACGGTCAGCGGTGACGGCCATGAGCCGACGATACCTCGCCGGTCCGGCCAGACGCGGGCAGCATGGCCCTGTGGGACCGACCTCGTTCCTTAGAATTTGTGTTCCACCGCCGCACCACGAGGGAAAGCACTTGCTGTCACAACCATGGCGCCACAAGCTGGCAGCTCAAGGCGGTGTGTTGAGCCTCGCGGTTTTGCTCGGTGCGACGGTCGGTTGCTCGTCGAATCCGCTCGCCGGCGCGCCGCGCACCATCGAACCCGCGGCGGCGGCCGTGTCGCCGCCGCCGTCGCAGTCGCCGGCCGGCGCGGTGCGGCCGCTGCCCGCCCATGCCGCCGCGGCGGTGTTCGATGCCGGCACCCGCCGGCTGGCGGTCCTGGCGCCGGGCAGCGACCCGGCAGCGCCGGGCAGCATCACCGTTTTCGGTGAGGCGCAGGCCCCGCCGCGCGTCGTCGACCTGCCGGGGCCGGCCAGCGCGTTGACCGACGACGGCCAGGGCACCGCCTATCTGGCCGCGCGCGGCGGCTACTTCGCGGTCGACCTGTCCACCGGCCACACGGCGCAGGTGAGCGTGAGCGACGCGGCCCAGACCGAGTTCACCGCGGTGGCGCGACGCGCCGACGGCCGGCTCGTGTTGGGCAGCGCCGACGGCGCCGTCTACACCCTCGCCTCCCCCAAGCCGGGCGCGGTGAGCGCCGCGAGCGTCGCCAGTCGCAACAAGGTCTTCGCGCGCGTCGATTGTCTTGTCACACAAGGCGATACGACGGTGGTGCTGGATCGCGGGCAGACGTCGGTGACGACGATCGACGCCGACGGCCACGTCCAGCAGGCCCTGCGTGCCGGCCGGGGCGCCACCACCATGGCCGCCGACGCGCTGGGCCGCGTTCTGGTCGCCGACACCCGCGGCGGTCAGCTGCTGGTCTACGGCGTGGACCCGCTGATCCTGCGGCAGGCCTACCCGGTGTCGCAGGCGCCCTACGGCCTGGCGGGTTCCCGCGCGTTAGCCTGGGTTTCGCAGACCGTTTCCAATATCGTCATTGGTTACGACCTGTCCACCGGAATCCCCGTCGAAAAGGTGCGCTACCCGACCGTGCAGCAACCCAACTCACTGGCCTTCGACGAAGCGTCGGACACCTTGTACGTGGTGTCGGGATCCGGTGCGGGAGTTCAGGTCATCGATCACGCGGCGGGTAGGCGTTGACCGCGGCGCGGCACAGCCGCCTGCCCGCGGGCTGGGACACCGAGATGTCCGACGAATACGAATGGGTGCCGCTGCGCCTACCCCCGGAAGTGACCCGGGTCAGCGCGTCGACCCGATTGTCCATCGAGGCCGAATACCGCGGCTGGGAGTTGACCAGGGTGCGGCTCTACAACGACGGCAGCAGACGAGTGTTGTTGCGCCGCAAGAAGTCTCGCCTGGACGGTACCGGTTACGAGGGGCGGCGGCCCGACCAGCCGCAACTGTGACACCCGACCGGCCACGCGCGGGCGGCCACCGGCTGTACGGCCTGCTGCGGCAGCTGTTTTTCGTGATCCCGCCCGAGCGCATTCACACGCTGGTCTTCGGCTTCCTGCGCGGCGTCACGGCCGTCGCCTGGGCGCGCCGGGCCTTGCGCCGGTTGCTGGGCCCGACCGATCCGGCGCTGGCCAGCACGGTGTTCGGGGTGCGTTTCCCGGGTCCGCTGGGCCTGGCGGCCGGCTTCGACAAGGACGGACTGGGCGTACTCACCTGGGGCGCGCTGGGTTTCGGGCATGCCGAGGTCGGAACCGTCACCGCCCACCCGCAGCCCGGCAACCCGGCCCCCCGCATGTTCCGGCTGCCCGCCGACCGGGCCCTGCTCAACCGGATGGGCTTCAACAACCTCGGCGCCGGCGCGCTCGCGATGCGGCTCGCGCGCCAGCGGCCGGAGGTGCCGATCGGGGTCAACATCGGCAAGACGAAGGCAACGCCGGCCGATCAGGCAGTCGACGACTACCGGGCGAGCGCGCGGCTGGTGGGCCCGCTGGCCTCCTACCTGGTGGTCAACGTCAGCTCGCCGAACACCCCCGGGCTGCGTGACCTGCAGGCGGTCGAGTCGCTGCGGCCCATCCTGTCGGCCGTGCTCGCCGAGACGACCACACCGGTGCTGGTGAAGATCGCGCCGGACCTCTCCGATGCCGACGTGGACGCCATCGCGGACCTGGCGGTCGAGCTGGGCCTGGCCGGCATCGTCGCCACCAACACCACGATCTCGCGGCAGGGTTTGCGGACGCCCGGCGTCGACGAGCTGGGCGCTGGCGGCATCTCCGGGCCGCCGGTGGCGCGCCGCGCGGTCGAGGTCCTGCGCCGGCTCTACGGCCGGGTCGGCGACCGCCTGGTATTGATCAGCGTCGGCGGCATCGAAAACGCCGACGACGCCTGGGAGCGGATCACCGCGGGCGCCTCGCTGCTGCAGGGCTACACCGGCTTCATCTACGGAGGAGGCTTGTGGGCCAAGCAGATTCACGACGGCGTCGCCCGGCGGCTGCACGACGGGGGGTTCGCCTCGCTCAGTGAGGCGGTCGGCGCGGCGGCTCGGGGCTGAGCCTACTTCTGTTCGTAGGTGGCGTGGATGACCGCGCGGGCGATGGCGTGCTGGAACAGGTTGAACCCGAGGAAGGCCGGGCTGGCGTCCTCGGGCAGATCCAGCTTGTCGGTGTCCACGGCGTGCACGGCGATGTAGTAGCGATGCGGGCCGTGCCCGGCCGGCGGCGCGGCGCCGAGGTAGCGGCGCAGCCCGGCATCGTTGACCAGCGTGAGCGCGTCACCGGGCAGGTTGCTGCCGTCGCCGGCGCCCTCGGCCAGCTCGGTGACGTCGGCGGGCAGGTTCGCGACCGCCCAGTGCCAGAACCCGGAGGCCGTCGGCGCGTCGGGGTCATAGACGGTGACGGCGAAACTGCGGGTCCCGTCCGGGAATCCCGACCAGCTCAGCTGGGGGCTGACGTCCTCACCACCGGCGCCCATGATGCCGCTGACCTGGGGCTTGGCCAGGGGCTGACCGTCGGTGACCGATTGCGAGGTCAACGTGAACGTCGGCAGCTTGGGCAGCGATGCGTATGGGTCGGGCGCAGTGCTCATGGCGGTCCTCTCGGGTGATCGGCTTGCGTTCGTCAACTAGCAGTGGGTCAGGAAGTGGGTCAGCACGTCGGTGCCGAACCGCAACGCGTCGATGGGTACCCGTTCATCGACGCCGTGGAACAGCGCGGTGAAATCCAGGTCCGGCGGCAACCGCAGCGGGCTGAAGCCGAAACAGCGAATACCCAAGCGCGCGAAGGATTTCGCGTCGGTACCACCGGAGAGCATATACGGCACGGTGCGGGCGTCCGGGTCGAGCGCCAGCACGGCGGCGTTCATCGCGTCGACGAGGTCACCGTCGAAGCTGGTCTGATAGGACGAGAAGTCCTTGATCCATTCGCGGGTCACGTCCGGCCCGAGCAGCTCGTCGATCTCGGCCTCGAACGCCTCCTTGCGACCGGGCAGGATCCGGCAGTCCACCACCGCCTCGGCGATCGCCGGGACGACGTTGGCCTTGTACCCGGCCTTGAGCATCGTGGGGTTGGCGGTGTCGTGCAGCACGGCCTTGAGCATGCGGGCCGTCGGACCCAGCTTCTCGACCGCTCCCCGCAGGTCGCCCGACTCGGTGTCGAAGGTCAGCCCGGTTTCCTCGCTGACGGCCGCGAGGAACTGCGCGACGGTGTCGGTCAGCACCAGCGGAAACTGGTGCCGGCCCAGCCGGGCGACGGCCTCGGCGACGGCCGTGACGGCGTTCTGGTCGTGCACCATCGACCCGTGACCGGCGGGGCCACGGGCGGTGAGCCGCATCCACGACAGCCCCTTTTCGGCCGTCTCGATCAGGTAGAGCCGACGTTCTCCCCCGTCGCGGCGCGGCACGGTCAGCGAGAACCCGCCCACCTCGCCGATCGCCTCGGTGACCCCGTCGAACAGATCCGGCCGGTTGTCGACCAGCCACTGCGCCCCGAAGGTGCCGCCGTGCTCTTCGTCGGCGATGAACGCGAAGACCAGGTCACGCGGGGGGACGATGCCGGCCCGCTTCAACTGCCGGGCCACCACGATCATCATCCCGACCATGTCCTTCATGTCGATCGCCCCGCGGCCCCAGACAAAGCCGTCTTTGACCGCGCCGGAGAACGGGTGCACGCTCCACTCGGTGGGCTCGGCCGGCACCACGTCGAGGTGCCCGTGGATGAGCAGGCCACCACGCGAGGGGTCGGCGCCGGGCAGGCGGACGAAGACGTTGCCGCGGCCGGGGGCGCCGGATTCGACATACTGGGGGGCGTAGCCGACCTCGGCGAGCTGCTCGGCGACCCATTGGGCGCACTCGGCCTCGCCCTTGGTGGTCTCGGGTTCGCCGGTGTTGGTGGTGTCGAACCGGATCAGCTTGCTGACCACCTCGACGACGTCGTCACTCGGGTTGGTCGGCTCCTCGGTCGCCCCGCTCTGAATGGTCACAACCCCCTTTCCTACCATTGCCGCGGCCGGACGGCCCGATGCCGAGCATCGCGGCGTCACGAGGAGTCGGATTGGGTTCGCGGCAGGCAATCCGATAGCCTTAGCTGCCAACCCATGCTGGTTTGGCCTTGTCCGAGTGGCGGAATGGCAGACGCGCTAGCTTGAGGTGCTAGTGCCCTACTAATGGGCGTGGGGGTTCAAGTCCCCCCTCGGACACAGCCGGCGACACGACTCAAATCGGCCGTCGCCTTAACTTGTCGCAGATGCGGATCGTAATCAAGGCGGAGCCCAAGGGTCGCGTACACCTCGGCGCGTTCCGCCCCGGTCGCCGCACCGAGCACAGCTGACAGCCCGCCCAGTTCCTCGACCAATTCGCTGATCTGTGCGGCAGACATGAGACGGGGCCGCTCCGCTTGCTCAAGACGGGCCTTCAGCTCGTCGCGCTCGGCGGTGCGGCGACGCAATGCGGCGGTCAAGTCCTCCACGGCCACGCCAGACTCCACGGCGGTAACCAAAGCAGCAACCTTGGCATTCGCCTCGCGAAGCTGGCGCTGTAGGGCGGCGTAGCCAGTACCGCCTGCCGGGTCCACGTCCTGCCCGCGTGCAAGGTCTTCCGGATCGGCCAGGGTGGCGATCCATTCGTCAAGTCGCGCAGTCACCTCGTCTTCACGGAGATAGACGGTGCGCGGATGATCACTCAGGTCAACAGGTACAGAACGCGACTTGCCCAGCTCACAACGGTAGAGGATGCGGGTCGTTCGTTTCCCGACGCGAGCGGCGCCCTGCATCCGCCGTCCACACGCGGCACAGAACAGGAGCCCGCGCAGCGCATACGGCACGGTCGATTCTCTGCTGCACACGAGACCGGGACCACGCCGTGCCTGCGTCCGAAGACGAACAGCCTGCACCAGTTCATCGGGAATCAGCGCTTCATGCGTGCGGCGGTCTGGTGCGATCCAGTCGGCCTGATCACGCCACCGCATACGAGTCTCGTACCCCGCCGCGACATCGTCGGGGCTGACCAGGACCTCGTATTTCTCCTGCTTGCCCCAAACACGGATACCGCGGTACGCCGGGTTGTCGAGTATCGCGCGGATCGCAGAATGGGACCAGCCTCGCGGGTCACGATGACGATTCCGCGCCGGGTCGTACTGGCTCGGTGACGGCACGCCATCGTCGGTGAGCTGTTGCGCAATGTAGCGCAGGCCCGCTCCGTCGGCGTACATGCGGTAGATTCGCTCGATGACCGGCGACGTCGCGGGGTCAGGTTCGAGGCGGTGAAGCCGCTGCCCAAGATTTGCCTTGGCAGGGTTTGGGTGCGGGCCGGCGTCGACGAGCCGGTAACCGTAGGGTGGTCGACCACCGAGGTATCTCGACGTGTCCTGCGCGAGTGCTGACATCGCCGTACGGACCCGCATCTGGATTCGTGCGCGCTCTCCCTTGCTCATGCCGCCGAACAGAGTCATCACCAGGTCGTGTGCCTCAGAACCGGGATCGACTGCTCCGCCGACCTCGGGTACCCACAGGCCGACGCCGTAGTGCGTGAGGATAGGGAAGGTGAGCGCGAACTGCGGCCCGTAGAACGCACGGGCGGGTTCCCCGATCACTACGGCATCAAAGTTACGGTCCCGACAAGCGACATCACCAAGGAGACGTGATGCCTCCGGCCTGCGCTTCCACGGCAGCGAACGGCTCTGTCCCACATCGAAGTAGTCAGCGGCGAGGACTCCGCCGTGCGGAGCGATCAGGTCTATGGCACGCCGCTTCTGCCAGCTGCGGCTCGCCTCCGGGTCTTGAGCGTCCTCCGTGCTCACTCGGCCATAGAAGGCGAACCTCAGGCTCACGCCACTCCCCTCCCTGATCCCAGCATCCGGTCCCGCACAGCCATTATCACGTCTACCAGCGCGCTGTTCGCCTCGCGCGGAAGTCGATAGTGGTCGGGCACGACAATTTCAACACGCCTCTCTGACATCGTCGGCGCATCGATTCGAGCGTCACGCTCATACCGGGCATGTGCTGTTCGGGATCCGTCAGCCATCGCTGCCCCCTTGCGAATCCCATCGTTGGTTGCGGGCTAGGCCACGGACTTCCATCAGTCCGATCCGGCGGATTTCCATGCGTCGGAGGGCCGCGGAGTTCACGAGGGTGCGGTCGCCGAGACTGGTGAGGCCGGCACGGTCAAACTCCCACACCACTAGATCATCGCCATCGGTGGAGTTGAAGCCGAAACCATGTTGGTGTCCAGTGCTTTTCAGACGTTGTTCACGTGTCCAGGTGGCGCGACGTTCGCGTAGCGCGGTCATCGTGGTGGAGTAGCGGCGGGATTTGCTGGTGATGTGGCCCCGGTAGCCCAGGGTGTGCAGCCACCGGCCGACACCGGCCAATCCCCTATCGGCGAGTTGGCTGATGGTGGTCAGGATCGCCCGGACGTGATCGGACACATCCAGGTCGGCGATGGCCTCGGTGGAGATGCGTCGTGCGCTGATCCCGACGTCAGCTAAGGATTTGGTGACGTATTTCGCGAGGTAGCGAGCTACGCGGTGGCCTGGCAGCACCCGGCCGTGTGATGAATCCTCCTGCACAGCAGGGCTGTCCGTGCCAGCGTGCCGGTTCTCGATGGGTTGGGTGTCGACTTGTGTGCCGAACCTGATCACCCGTGTCGCGGTATCTGAGGATGGGTCGGTGACCGTCACGGCTACGGTTCGAGCGGCCTGTTGGATGATGGTGGCCAGTTCAGTGGCTGTGAGGGGCGCTTGCCACTCCGGACCACCGCAGTTGTCGCTGTCGCGCGGGTCGAGACGGATCAGGGCATGAATATGTGGGACGAGCCGGGCTTGCAGCTCGACGACTTTGATGAAGCTGACCCGCACCGCATCCGGGTCGGCGCCCGAGGCGCGTAGCTCGCGGCGCAGCGCGCGTCGCAGGGTGATGGTGAAGCGTCGCCACAGTTCTGGCATATGCCAGGTGAACAGCACATGCCCGGTGTAGTCATAGCAGTCCGCGCAGATCGGCTGTCCCACATGGATGTCACCTTCTCCGTGGGTTGTGCTGCACCACAGTGGTTTTCCATGCGGGCAACGGCGGTAGCCGCCAGGCCCGTGGTGGTCGCGGCACACCCGGAGGCGCTTGTCGCCCGCACGTGCGGTGGTGTGGACCGGCCCGTAGCTGGGTGCGGTCAGCGTGACGAACACCTGCGGGCGGTCCGCCACGGCTTCGGGGATATCGTGGTGGCCGCCGGCGGTGCCAGCGTGCACGAGTTGCCACGTGTCGCGAGCGTAAAGGTCCGAGCACGACGGGCAGATCTGGGCGCGGCGGTTATTGCACCGTGTCCACACCACCCGATCGCGGCCGAACTCGTCGATACCCGTGAGTTGAATGGGGTTGGCGCAGAAGCCAACGGATTCCGCTCGCCGCCACCACGATTCGAACCCCATCGAGGACGCGCGGCGCACCATCTGATCCACCGCCGTGTTGGTGTCGATTGTGGCGGCTATGCCGGGCAACACCAGCGTGGGGGCCGTCGTTGCAATAGTCACCGCTGACCCCGATCGGTGTCAGTGCGCTCGCCGTTAGCCTGGTCGGGGCGGGTCGCGGCACGGGGCGCCCGGAATCGTGCTGCCAGGGTGGTGATGTCGTGGTCGGTGACGTGAAATGCCCGTACCCGCACCGGGCGGGCGGTGCCATCGATCATCATGTACCCGACACCCGGCGTCGCATCAGCGATCCGGTCGCACTCCGCACCGGCATCCCTTGCTCCCTGGCCGAGAACCATGGCGGTTTGAGTGGCTTCGGTCAACCGCAGCCCGATCCGCACGGTGAACAGCTGCCGCACTGACAGGGTGTCTTTGGCCGGGTCTTGTACCGCAGCCACCAGCGAAATGCCGACGGCGCGGCCTTGGGAGAGCAGCAGACCCAGCAGTTGTTCCATTTCGCTGCGCACCCTGCGATCGGTGACATAGGCGGTCAGAGCGGCGATCTCATCAATAACCACGACAAAAAGCGGTTCGGATGAGGTGGGGGTGTGCAGGCGCGTCTTGCCGCGTAACCGATTGGCGCGGGCGTGCATCACCTCCACCAGTTGCCGCAGCAGGTGCAAGGTCGAGTCGGTCGCGTCGTGGGTGAACACCGTGAACATCGGTCTTCCAGCGCCCAGTTCCATGCCGCCCTTGGGGTCGATGACGCAGAGCCGTACCTGCCCGGTTTTCACTGCGGGGGCGATGCCGGCGATCAGTGACCACAACACCGAGCCTTTGCCCGCGCCGGTCGCGCCAGCCACCAGCAGGTGGTTGCCGAGCAGAGGTAGGTGCCACCAGCGGCGGGTTTCGGTGATGCCGACCCGGACCGACCCCACATCCACCGCAGTCGTCGTCGTGGGCATGGGCAGAGCAATCGGGTCGGCCAGCGCGTCGCCTCGCATCAAGGTGATGCGTAGCTCTCCGGGCGCGGTCGCGCGGATGGTGATCCGGTCGGCACGCCAGGCGGCGGCCAGCGCCTCCGATTGCTTGTGCCAATCGGTCAGGGATTGGCCGGTCACCACGCGCAGCGCCAGGACGTCGGTCGTCTTGCCGATGCGCACCGACTGCAAGGTCGGCACCAAAGTGCGTTCGCCAAGTGTGGCGGTCAGCCCGTGCAGGGTGCACAGCGATTCCCAGGTGCGCGTGTAGCGCAACCAGGCTAACCAGCGCCGCCGCACCGGCTCGGTGACCCATCCGCGAAACGATCGCGGCTCCAGCCACGCCCATACCCCATACGCAGCAACGAGAGCAGTACCGACGATCAGCCCCGAGCGTGGGCCATGGGTGATGGCTATCCCCACGCTGGCGATGATCGGGATGCTGACGGCCGGGAAGAGCACCGCCCACCACAGCAGATATCCGAGCGCCTTGAACAGTGCGAGGATGAGGTCGGTGATCCAGTCGTCATCGTTGGATTGAGAGTTGTTGCCGTTCTTGTTGTTCGATGCCATGACAGGCGTCCCTCCGTGAGTGAATGGCCGATAGCAGCTCCGGTGCGGGGGCGCGACACCCACGAGCGCCGCGCCCCAGCAATCTCGTTACTTCTGCGCGCGGGACGCCTGGTCACTCTGCACAGCGGCGGGGTTCGTGGGGCCGATGGCATCGGCGCGGAACGCCACACCGCTGCGATCGCCTTGAGCCCACGGGATGGCCACCAGTCCCGACACCGACACTGGCTGTGTCACTGTTACTTTCGGATCCCCAGCGACGGTGACATTGAGCACCTCACCGCCGCTGTCATCGAGCGCCAGCAGCTGCGCGGCGTAGAGCGGTACGCCGGTAGCGGTGTCGACTTTGGGGCTGCCGGTATCGAAGTTCAGCCGTGGTTCGGCCGCCCGCGTGACGATGAACCGGGTTCCTGACGTGTCGATTCTCAAACGCATTGTCCTGCTGTTCCTTTCGTGATCTGTCTGCGCCAGGTGAGGCGCTGGACTCAGTTCACATGGACACCGCGGACGTTGCGAGGACGTTTGCAGGCATTGCCGACACGACCCAGACATTTCCGACACGAGAGGGACATGACGCCGGACATCTGCGGGACATCACCGACCCAGTTTGAGACCGGCGCGTGGCAAACTAGGAACCACGGGCTGGGGACGGACAGGGACGACACGGGAAGATGTGCGCTGAGACGACAGACAATCAGGACGGCGATGCTGGCACCGCAGCAATCCCGAACGATCGCCTAGCACAACGGCTACGGACCAAGGGGCTGTCCCATCGGCGGTTTGCCACGGAGGCGGGTGTGGATGTCAAAACGGTCCGTCGCTGGTTGGCCAACGCCACCTACAAGGTCCGCGACGATAACGCCCACCGTGCCGCCGAGGTACTCGGCTGTACCCCGCACGACCTGTGGCCCAATCAATTCCAACCCTCCACCGCACGCGCGCTGGCGACAAACCCGGGTGGGCCGTTCACTGCGACGCTGTACGCCAGCCGCACCCAGTTACCGATCACTGCGTGGCAGCAGCATTTCGCCGACGCCGCCACAGGTATCGACATACTCGTCTTGGCGGCCACGTTCCTGTTCGACACGCTCGACGGATTTCTCGACACCCTGCTCGCCGCCGCCGCCCGTGGTGTTCAGGTGCGATTCCTCATTGGTGACCCCGACACCGCCGCCACGATCCTGCGCGGTGAGGAAGAAGGCATCGGCGAAGCCGTCATCGCACGCTGCCGCACCTCCGTCGAACTGCTCGCTCCGCACGCCGGCACACCGGGGCTGCACATCCGTACCCACGACACCACGCTGTACACGTCAACCTTCCGGGTCGACGACACCATGATCGTCAACTTCCACATCTACGGCTCACCGGGACGCAACAACCCTGTGCTCGTGCTCTCCCGCCACCACGAACCCCGACTGTGGGCCACCCTCGAACAAGCATTTGCCCATATCTGGGACAGTGCCAACCCACTGATCAGGAAAGGCTGATTCTGGAATGCGGACCGATTACTACAACGACCCCGACGCCCCCCAGCCCAACAGCGTGGTCCCGTCCGCCTCGGCCATCGTCACCGACGAACAAGGCCGCATTCTGTTGGTCAAACGCCGCGACAACACCCTGTGGGCGCTACCCGGCGGCGGGCACGACATCGGCGAAACGATCGCAGGCACCGCCGTGCGCGAAGTCAAAGAAGAAACCGGTCTCGACGTCGAAGTCACCGCCCTGGTCGGCGTCTACACCAACCCGCACCACGTCGTGGCGTTCACCGACGGTGAAGTCCGCCAACAATTCTCCCTGTGCTTCACCACAACCCTAATCGGCGGTGAGCTAGCCATAGACCACGAAAGCACCGACATCGCCTGGGCCCATCCCGACGACATCCCCACCCTGGATATGCACCCGTCGATGCGACTGCGCATCGACCACTACCTCCAACACCGCGACAAACCCTATCTCGGCTGAGCCACCGCGGTTAGAGCCAGTCGCGCACTCGCTGGACCGCGGCTAACAGCTCCTCGCGGCCCGCATCGACCGCGCGATGCACCGGATCCTCGGGCGCGTAACGAGTCAATACGTCGCTTAATCGATCATCGGCTGACACCGGCGACCCGTCCGGCCCGGTCGTCAAATCACAAAACGTCAACGCATCCAGAACGTCGCTGGGCGGATCACCGAACTCTGACAACCCCTGTAGACCGCGCTCGGATGCCTCCACATGCGCTCCGGTATGAAACGCGACCAGAGACGCAACCAGCTTCCCAAATCCGGCCGATCGAACAAACTCCGCCCCATCGAGCGGATGAAACCCCGTCCGGCGCACCGACGGCGCGTAGCCGATATCGTGCAGCCACGCCGCCGCCACCAAACAATCGGCAGTCTCTGCGTCGAAATGCCGACCAAGCTGCTGCGCTGCCGCCACCACACCCCGCACATGCGCCAACCGCCCAGGCTGCCCCACCAACCGGGCCTCGGCCTCCCGCCGCGCACGCTGCGCCAGAACCCCGCTCACACCACCAGCCTACGAGTCTCATCGCCGCCGCGCAGACCCACAGCTGATGCTCAGCGCAGCCGTGACCGCACAGGCCCCGCAGGAATCTGGCGGCTACCTGCGGGCTTCGCTCCGCTCCCTTTGCTCCCGTCCGCTGGCGCTGCCGTCCGCGCCGGTCGCTACGCTTCGCCCTCCGTCCGCCGCCCCACCAGCTGTCTACGACCAGTCAGCGCCCACACCTCAAAGGCCTCAGCACCCCGGGTCTCACGACAACCCAGACCTGTCCTCGCTCCTCGCCGCGCCGAGCTGCCGTGGCAGCAGGCGCGCAAACGCTCATACACCGCCTCCGACCTACGGTGTGAGAACTTTCTCTACTGATATCGAGGTATCCGAAACAGATTCCAGGGCAGCGTTGCTCACAGCCGCCACAGTCATGGCGGGGGATCAGTGTTCATGCTCGTCGACACCGGTGACCGCAGGCGCCGGCGCCTCCTTACCGATGCGTTCACGCGCCTCGGCCATCACGTCGGCGAGCTTGAGCCGGGCCGACTCGGCAGCCCTTTCGGCCTGCCGAGTCCCGCGCAGACCCAACTCCGTCGCCGCCACACGGGCTTGATGAATCGGCGCCTTGCCCACCACCTTGCATAGCAGCTCGTAGGCGCCCACCCCGACAACCCCGGCGAGTACCATCGTGCCCGACTTCCCGAAGGACTCCTGGATCTCCACCGCCATTTTTTCTGCTGGTTGGCACCCGTTCACGCTATCCTGCGAAGACTATGTCGGTTGCCGCGCCGACCGACCTGTCGCGACGATCCTCGTCTCACCGTGAGTCGTAATACTCTCGGGTGTCTTGCCCTGAGCTGTAAGTGGTTTGGTGCGTCCGGCGCGCACACCGTTGACGACGACGATGACCTCGGTGAGCTCGTGCACCAGCACCACCGCGGTCAGGCCGAGGAACCCGAACAACGCCAGCGGCATCAGCACGGTGATGATTCCCAGCGACAGTCCGACGTTTTGCCGCATGATCCGCCGCGAGCGGCGCGCGTGCTGCAGCGCTTGGGGCAGGTGGCGCAGGTCTTGGCCCATCAACGCGACATCGGCGGTTTCGATGGCGACGTCGGTTCCCATCGCCCCCATCGCAATTCCCACATCCGCGGCGGCCAGGGCCGGAGCGTCGTTGACGCCGTCGCCGACCATCGCGATCGGTCGCCGGGCACGCAGCTGTCTGACCTGTTGCGCCTTGTCCTCAGGGCGCAGTTCGGCATGCACATGTTTGATTCCGGCTTGGGCCGCCAGAGCGGCAGCGGTGGCGTGGTTGTCGCCGGTGAGCATCGCCACCTCGTAGCGGGCGGCGCGTAGGGCGGCGATGACCTCGCCGGCTTCGGGGCGTAGTTCGTCACGCACGGCGATGGCCCCGAGCAGCAGCGTGTCGCGTTCGACGAGGACCACTGTGGCCCCGGCTTGTTGCATGCGCGCCACATCATCGGCGAGGTCGGCGGGCTCGAGCCAGCCCGGGCGCCCCAGCCGCACAGCATGCCCGTCGAGTTGGCCGGTCAGCCCGGCCCCCGGGACGGCTTGCACGTCGCCGGCGGCCGTCGGGGCTGGGGCGGCGGCGAGGACGGCCGCGGCCAGGGGGTGCTCACTGCGGGCCTCCAACGCGGCGGCCACCGCCAGCACCTCCTCGCGAGTGGCGCCGTTGGTGGTGGCGATGTCGATGACAGCAGGCCGGTTGGCCGTCAACGTTCCAGTTTTGTCCAGGGCGATCCCGCCGATGGTGCCCAGCGCTTCCAGCGCGGCGCCGCCCTTGATCAGCACGCCGAGTTTGGAGGCGGCGCCAATGGCGGCCACCACAGATACCGGCACGGCGATGGCCAGCGCACACGGGGAAGCCGCGACCAACACCACCAGAGCACGTTCGACCCAGATCAACGGGCTACCGACGACAATGCCCGTCGCGGCGATCAACGCCCCGGCGATCATGATGCCGGGCACCAGCGGTCGCGCGATGCGATCGGCCAGCCGCTGGCTGGCGCCTTTGCGGGCCTGTTCGGCTTCCACGATGTGCACGATGCGCGCCAGCGAGTTGTCCTCTGCGGTCGCGGTGACCTGCACCTGCAGCACTCCCGAGCCGTTGATCGAGGCGGCGAACACGTCGTCACCGGGTCCGGCCTCGACCGGCACCGATTCGCCAGTGATCGCTGAGACGTCCAGGGTTGTGCGCCCGGCACGAATGATGCCGTCGGTAGCCAGGCGTTCCCCCGGTTTGACGATCATCTGATCACCGACACGCAGGTCGGCGGCGGCGACCACGGTTTCGATGCCCTCGCGCAATACGGTGGCCTGATCCGGCACCAGCGACAGCAGGGCACGCAGGCCACGGCGGGTGCGCGCCACCGCGTATTCCTCCAAGCCCTCGCTGATCGAGAACAAAAACGCCAACATGGCGGCCTCGCCGACCTGACCCAGTGCGACAGCGCCCGCCGCGGCGATGGTCATCAAGGTGCCCACGCCTATACGGCCCTCGGTCAGTCGTCGCAGACTGGAGGGCACAAACGTCGAGGCCCCCACCGCCAACGCGAAGACCTTCAGTCCCAGCGCGATCGGCCCAACTGGGGTGACCCATGCGGTAACCACCGAGGCGCCCAGCAGCACCCCGGACAGCGCGGCTCGTCGCAACTTGGAGACTTGCCAGAGCCGTTCCGGCTCGCACTCAATGTCATCGTGGTCGCAGCCGCAGGCATCGCTCACCACCCGCGGTCGCTGCCCGGCGACGACAGCCGCCGGACGGCCCGATAGCGTTCGCGCGGTCCAGTCGATGACGCTGTGCACTACACCGCGGATGTCAGCCGAGTGCGGGGCATACGCGGGCACCGACGCCGCGGGGATGTGCTGGGCATCGGCGATCGCCGACAGCACGGCAGCACTGTCGCAGCGCCCCGGCGAATACCAGATCACCACCGATGCCGTTCGCGGATAGGCATATACGGCCCGCACACCGGTCACCTTGCCGACCGTGTCCTCGATCGCGGCGGCCCGCACTGCGTCGAACCGAAACCCACTGGTATGCACCCGCATCCGGCCCGCCGCGTCGGATACGACGGTCAGCTTGGCGCCGGCATCAGGGCGAACGTCAGTGGTCAGCATCATCAGCCTCCGTGGTGGTGGTCGTCGCCGGATTTTGCCGCCGCCTGCGGTGGCCGCTTGCCCGCTTTGCCGGGACGCTTGCGAGGCTCAAGTTCCGCCGCCGCCTGCGGTGGCCGCTTGCCCGCTTTGCCGGGACGCTTGCGAGGCTCAAGTTCCGCCGCCGCCTGCGGTGGCCGCTTGGCCGCTTTGCCGGGACGCTTGCGGGGCGCAGGTTCAGCCACCGCCGGCGGTGCAACTTCCTCCTCGACTTCCTCACCGACGCGCTCTCGCGCCTCGGCGACCACGTCGACGACCGCGAGTCGAGCCCGCTTGACGCTTTTCTGGG
The DNA here is from genome assembly GCF_035918355.1 of Mycobacterium sp. 3-98. Taxonomy (NCBI): domain Bacteria; kingdom Bacillati; phylum Actinomycetota; class Actinomycetes; order Mycobacteriales; family Mycobacteriaceae; genus Mycobacterium; species Mycobacterium sp. 3-98. The sequence continues at coordinate 3,463,546 of NZ_CP142360.1, forward strand.
CCTCACGGGCAACGCGCAAACCACAGGCGCTAGCGGAAACCGTCGCCTCCCGCCAGGGAACCTTCGCCCATGCCCTGCCTACGGCCTCAAACGCCGCAGCCCCCACAAAACCCGCCGTGGGTGCCGCCTTCGCCGAAAGTCCGTGCTTCACCATCCCGACCGCTCCCTTCCAAACGTTGCGCCATCACAGCGCTGCGGGCAGTCACAGCCCCCGCCGCCACCTTCTACTTCTGACCCCGGCCAACTCTCGGTGGCTGGCATCACGCCTCAATCACCTGCCGCACGTGCCTGAACGAATGACTGCTACCGACAAATGTCGTGTTCGTCATGCCCTGCTCCCAGCCGTCACAGGCCCGTCATCGGTCGGCGTGGCGATGCCCACCTCAATCGGCTCGTCCAACGAGACCCCCGTTCCAGCTCCGTCAGGGCGGGCGTTGGCCTTGGTGCCGTAGGTGGGGCACAGTGCCACCGCGTTGCCTGTCACCGCCAAGACGGCTTCCGCGGCGGCGAATAAGTCCAGCAGTTCGGGCACGGCCAGCGCGTAAAACACCTGCCGCCCCTCGGGTCGGCCGACGATAAGTCCACAGTCACGCAGGCACGCCAGGTGTGAAGACACCGTCGATTGCGGCAACCCCAGCATGCGGGTGAGGTCGACCACCCGCGCTTCCCCATGGGCGAGGTGGCGGACGATCGCTAGCCGGGTCCGATCCGACAGGCCATGAAACAACGCGACCGCGTCCGCCAAATCCTTACGCGGTGACGCGGCGGGCGGGACAGCATCGAGACTTTTCATCGACATAACCCGATGATAGCGGCCCAGCTAATTGATTACAAGCCTTCGGTGTCAACCGTCGCACATGGTGGCGGCTTTGACGTGACGCGATCACAACACCGAACTGGCCACGATGACCGACCGATTCACACTTGCACAACCGCTGACAGAGTCGGCGAATCGCGTGCGGCCCTCGCGTCCCTTCAGCAGGAGCAATCCTTGCCGCGTCAGGAGCGGATGCCCTGCCAATCGCGACGGCGGCGACCGCCAGCCCGATCGCGGGGTCGAACCACCAACCGCCGGACCAGCTGGCGATGATCGCCAGACCGACCAGAGCCGCGGCGGCCGCCGAGCCCAGCCCGCCGCCAGTATGTGGTTCGCCCGACCCACGAGCGGCATCACCACCAAGGCGACGCCCGTCAACTCGCTCACTCGCTCGGTTTGGTGCTGTGTTGATGCAGGTTGGGCACGCCGTCCCGGATGCCCTGCATTATTTGCTGAGCAGGGGGACGGTGTGGTCCTGACACCGGGTGATCGCAGGAGCAAGAGAGGCTGCCAAAGGGACTGGGATCGGCGGTGGCTCGGGCCGCCACGCTCAACGCGATACCGGCACAAGCGAGGAGAGCCATGAAGAGCCTGAAGCACTTCGCTGTGGCGTTCGTCGTTCTGAGGAGGAACTTCCCCGGCCCTGGTCCGGGCTGGGCATCCGATTCGCTCCGTTGATGCGCATAGCTCCTGCCTCGTTCTCGGATCACGGGCGGTGCACTGGCCCGTGTGGTCCGGCGCAGTGCTCGCCGCCGTTGTCGCCATCGGCGACAGTGTGGTCGACTTGCAAGGTGGTGTGCTCGAGACCGAACTCGTCGTGCAGCACCGTTTCGATGTGGGAGCGAACCATGCGGGAGTCGGCGTCGTCAGCGACGAGTACGTGCGCTGAGAGTGAAGGTTGGCCTGACGTGATCTGCCAGACGTGCAGGTCGTGCACTTCGATCACCTGCGGTACTGCGACGACCCTGGCGCCGATCTCGGCCGGATCCAGGTTCGCTGGGGCGGCCTCTAAAAAGATCCTGCCAGATTCGCGGAGCAGCCCCCAGCCGGCGCGCGCCATCAATGCAGCCACAAGCAAGGCGGCAATGGCATCGGCGCGGGCAAAGCCAGTCACCCACACCACCAGACCGGCAACCGCGGTGCCGATGAACGCGTATAGGTCGTTGAGGATGTGCTGAAAAGCGCCTTCTACGTTCAAACTGGTGCGGTTCGCGCGGCTGATCGACCAGGTAGCGCCAATGTTCACCACGATCCCGGCCAGCGCGGTGAACAGCACCAGCGGGCCCGCAACTTCTGGCGGGGCGATAAGCCGACGCACCCCCTCATAGAGGAACCACGCCGTCAGCAACAGCAGTGTGATCCCGTTGGCCTGTGCCGACAGGATCTCCACCCGCTTGAAACCGTAGGTGTAGCGGCCCCGCGCCGGACGGTCAGCCAGCCGGATCGCGATCAGCGCCAACATGATTGACGCCGCGTCGGTAAGCATGTGGCCGGCGTCGGAGATCAACGCCAGCGAGTTCGCTACAACGCCGATAACCACCTCGACGCCCATGAAAGCGACGATCAAACCGAGCGCGGTTGCTAGCCATTTGCGGTCCGCGTCCGCGGACACCCCATGGCCGTGGTCGTGAGCTTGGCCGTGTGCGTTGGCCCGCTCCACCGGGGGGCGGGGCGCTTGGCACCTGGGATCAGTGGTGTCCACCGCGATAACCTCCGTGGCGGCCACCGTAATAACCCTCGCCGAACAACCCGCCTAGAAAGCCTCTCGGGCGGGCGCCCTCGACATACACCGGCTGCGCCGGGTACTGCTGCTGCGGCGGATAGGGGCTCGGAGGGGATTGGGGTTGCTGCTGGGCGGAATAGAATTTGGCTTCGGCCTCGGCGAGCTGCTCAAGCTCGCCGCGGTCCAGGAATATGCCCCCGCAGCCGGTGCATTGATCGATCGTCACCCCGAACCGCTGCACCGGCAACATCTGCGATACACACCGCGGACACTGCAGGGGCGACTCCCTGGTCTCGGCTGATCCGCGCTCATCGTTCACTTGACCTCCCGGTGCTGATCGCAGCAACGTCCACAGGCTAACAAATAATAGAATCATTCGCATGTATGAATGAAAGTCGCGCGTAAGGTCGTCCTGGGCTGACCTGGCTGACGCCGGTCAGTGGGAGGATGCGGGCGCGGGCTCGGGCGTGAATATCGCGCGAGCCGCCACACTGTCACGTCGACGGGCATGCAGCAGACTGGCAGCCGCCACCGTGAGGCAGGCGGTCGCCGGCAATATCAGGGCGTGGTCGCCGATTCGGCCGCCGATCACCGCCCCGGCGGCGCCGCCGCCAAGGAACAACACCACCGTGGTGACCAGAACCGTGGCCTTCCACGTGTCGAGCCCGTGACGACGGCTGCGGCCCAGCATGAAGCCGAGGTCGGTCATGGTGCCGGTGAAATGCGTGGTACGGATCGTCATCCCGCGAAAATTCGACGTCATGCCGTTTTGCAGCCCACACGCGGCGGCGGCCAGCAACACCTTGATTCCCGCAAGTCCCCCGGCGGTCGCCGCGAGCAGCAGCGCGGCTTCGCCGACCAGGACTGCAGCGTGGCGCGGGCCGGTGTTGGTCCGCGTGCCACCCAACATAGCGCCGGCGCCCGCGGCGCCACACAGGAACCCGAACACGATGAGCACGATCATGCAGCTCTCATACAGCAGCGGATTGGCTGAATCCATGCCCAACTTGGTGGTCAAGGCGGTCAGGTTGCCCACTGGGAACGCCAATACCAGCAACGCCACCGAATTGACGAACCCGGCGACTGCGGCCAACAGCCCTCCGTAGCCGAGAACGAGTAACCGAGTCGGCCAGTCTTTAGACGTGAGCTTTTGCGGCATCGTCTCTTTCATCTCCAGTGATCGGCGCGACGCTAACGCGAGCGCCTCAGCAGCGACACCACCATAGCCGCCAAACGAAAATCCTCGCCGAAGCGAGCGACGGTGCTCCCTGAATGCGGCCCATGCGCTGACCCAGCGGCTCGTGTGGTTGGCGCTCTTGCATGCGCAAATTACTATATGTTGCTATGGGGTTCAACCGGTCCTCTTCGCGGTCTGCTCGTTGTCGTGTTAGCGGTGCCCGGGCTGGGATGGCACCGCTGACGTCGCGATGCGAAAATCCCGAGGGGATTGACGAGCTGCTGGTTGTTCGCATTGGGCTGCAAGGCCCGTCGGTGTCGCAGTTGACCGCGATCCGGCGGCAGGAAATCCTCAACCTTGTCGGCCGATCAATGAGCAACCACCACCGGGGTGACCTGTAATGCGCAGGCACACGTTCGCCACTGGCGGGACGCGAGGACCGGAATGAACCCGTTCTCGGCGAAGCGGTCGATGATCACTGCTGTTGTGTTGTCGGCCGCCGGGCTGCTCTGCGCGCCGCCAGCATGGGCGGATCAAACAGATGACGCGTTCCTCGCGACGCTTGAAAGACACGCGGTCGTCGTGACCGACGCCAACACCTCGATCGCAATGGGACACGCCGTGTGCGCGGGACTGGACAAAGGCCAAACGCCTATCTTCGTGGATCTGTCGCTGGTGAAGGACACGAATCTGTCGGCACATGAAGCCGGGTACTTCATCGGCGCCTCGGTAACGTCCTACTGCCCGCAACATAAGAGCGAGCTCGACGGTTCGGCGTTCTAGCCCGATGCCCGCGTGAAATTAGGTTAGGCGCGGCCCATTGCGTCCGGTGCGCCGGCCACTGTCTGTGCCACAACTCGCGCTGTTGGGGCCGGCGTCCGGGTGCGCGGTCTGATCCGCGATGTGGGCTATTCATCCGATCTGACCGCCCGGATCTCTGAGGCGAAGACTTCACCGGCAATGTATGTCGATATTGCAATGCGTCTATGTTAACGTCGGTTGGTGACGCGGTGAACGTCTGCCCATCAGGGGCAGACCCGGGAAGGAAGGAACGAAGAGTAATGCTGCACGGGTTATTGGGTAAGGCGGGCGCGGCGGTGTTTACCGGCTTGGTCGGCGTGAGCGCCTACGAAGTGGTGAAAAAGGCGGTGGGTAAGGCGCCGTTCCGCCGAGCTGCGGTCGCAACGACGGAGCTGGGTTTGCGCGGGACACGGCGCGCTGAGGTCGCGGCGGAGTCGGCGCGCCTGAAGGTGTCGGACGTGGTCGCCGAGGCCCGTGAGCGCATTGGCGAAGAGGTGCCGCCTCCCGCCGCTGCCGACGTCCACGACCACGACCACTGATCGCTCGATATGACCGTTGTCGATGACACCGTGTTGCCGGTCGTGTCGGATGCCGGTGGGCGGATGCGGGTGGTGGTCCCATGGGTGCAGGCGAATTCGCGTCGCGCTGTGGCGGTGGAAGAGTCAGTAGGACGGCAACACGGCGTGCGGGCGGTGCACGCCTATCCGCACACTGGTTCGGTGGTGGTGTGGTATTCGCCGAGACGTTGCGACCGTTCCGCAGTGCAGCGGGCAATCGCGGAGGCCGCCCATATCGCCGAAAATCTGATTCCGGCGCGCTCACCCCGATCAGCCGATGTGCGTAACACCGAGGTGCTGCGCATGGTGATCGGGGGGGCGGCGCTGGCCCTACTGGGCGTGCGCCGCTACGGGTTCAAACGGCCACCGCTGCTGAGTCCGACCGGTCAGCTGGTGGCAACCGGCGTGACCATCTTCACCGGGTATCCGTTCCTGCGCGGCGCCTTGCGTTCGCTGCGGTCAGGCCGCGCGGGCACCGACGCGTTGGTCGCTGCGGCCACCGTGGCCAGCTTGGTGCTACGCGAGAACGTGGTGGCGCTTACCGTGTTGTGGCTGCTCAACATTGGTGAGTATCTGCAGGATCTGACCGTGCGGCGGACTCGGCGGGCCATCTCCGAGCTGCTGCGCGGCACCGCCGACACCGCCTGGATTCGCCTGAATGACGGCAGCGAGGTTCAAGTCTCGATCGACACCGTGGAGATCGGCGATCAAGTGGTAGTGCACGATCACGTGGCCATCCCGGTCGACGGTGAGGTGATCGACGGGGAGGCGATTGTCGACCAGTCCGCGATCACCGGGGAAAACCTGCCGGTCAGTATCACCGCGGGATCGCCGGTGCACGCCGGTTCGGTGGTGGTGCGTGGACGGTTGGTGGTGCGCGCCAGTGCGGTGGGCAGTCAAACCGTGATCGGACGCATCATCACCCGCGTCGAAGAGGCGCAACTCGATCGGGCACCGATTCAGACTGTCGGCGAAAACTTCTCCCGTCGTTTCGTTCCCGCCTCGTTCATCCTGTCTGCGCTCACCTTAGTGCTGACCGGGGATGTGCGGCGCGCGATGACCATGCTGTTGATCGCCTGCCCGTGCGCGGTGGGATTGTCCACGCCGACAGCGATCAGCGCCGCAATCGGCAACGGCGCCCGCCGCGGCATCCTGATCAAGGGCGGCTCCCATTTGGAGCGGGCCGGCCGGGTGGACGCGATGGTGTTCGACAAGACCGGCACGCTCACCGTTGGGCGCCCAGTGGTCACGAATATCATTGCGTTGCACAAGGATTGGGAACCAGAACAGGTCTTGGCCTATGCGGCCAGCTCCGAGATCCACTCGCGTCATCCGCTGGCCGAAGCGGTAATCCGCTCGACCGAGGAACGCCGCATCACCATTCCCCCACATGAGGAATGCGAGGTGCTGGTGGGACTGGGCATGCGCACCTGGGCCGACGGTAGGATCCTGTTGCTGGGCAGCCCGTCACTGCTGCGTGATGAACGTGTCCGCATCTCCAAGAAAGCTACGGAGTGGGTCGACACGCTGCGCCGCCAGGCCGAAACCCCGCTGTTGCTCGCGGTGGACGGCAAGCTGGTCGGGTTGATCAGTCTGCGTGACGAGGTCCGCCCCGAGGCGGCCGAGGTGCTGAAGAGATTGCGGGCCACCGGGATACGCCGGATTGTCATGCTCACTGGCGATCATCCCGAGACCGCTGCAGCGGTCGCCAACGAACTCGGTATTGAGGAGTGGCGCGCCGAGGTGCTGCCCGACGACAAGCTCGCAGTGGTGAAAGCCTTGCAGGACGAGGGTTACGTCGTGGGGATGGTGGGCGACGGTGTCAACGACGCCCCAGCGTTGGCGACCGCCGACATCGGGATCGCCATGGGATTGGCTGGCACCGATGTGGCCGTCGAGACCGCCGACGTCGCTCTGGCCAACGACAATCTGCAACGTCTGCTCGACGTCCCGGACCTGGGTGCGCGTGCGGTCGAAGTCATCCGGCAGAACTACGGCATGTCGATCGCCGTGAACGCCGCTGGCCTGCTGATCGGCGCCGGCGGCGCACTATCGCCGGTGCTCGCCGCGATTCTGCACAACGCGTCCTCAGTCGCAGTCGCCACCAACAGCTCCCGGCTGATCCGCTACCGCCTCAGCGATACCGCCTTGGGTAATGCCGGGGACCGCGGCACTACTACCCAGGGTAGTCTGCAGTTGCCAGGCGGCTCGGTGCGTCCGCTGGTGGCCCAAGAATCATCCCGTTGACGGCGTCACTTCGGATTCACACCCTTGGGCTCGCCCCTCGTCCTGCGAGCCCAAGGTCGTGAGTTCGCAAGCAATGCTCGTCGAGGAACGAGCTGCGACCGCCAGTTCATGACGGTCTGCTACCCGGCCCCGCGGTAGCACCAAGCGTCCAGCCGCGTCCAAGATGGATCCAGGCGCTGAAAGTTGAAATCCTGCACCGGCATACTTGGTTGGATCAGCGAGTGTGGCGGTCGTGGATGCCTTTCGCCCGCGCCCGTAAAATGGCCAAATGCAGCCAGTGAGGTACTTTGTGACAAATTCCGGTCCGGCCAATGGTCCGGGCGAGTTGCTTGACGATGCGTGCTGCGCAGCGTCCGCGCAGAATGCGCCGGCAGTGTTGGCCGCAGATGCGGGGTGGCTGCGTGCGGCCGGCGCGGCCCGCGCTCTGGCGTGGGTGAGCCTGGTCTTTCTGGCCATTGAGGCCGCCGTGGGGCTGTGGCAAGGCTTGGCTGCTGGGTCAGTCGCCCTGACCGGCTGGGCGCTGGGTAGTGTGGCCGAGGGTCTGGCCGGCGTGGTGGTGATCTGGCGGTTCACCGGATCGCGGATGCTGTCGGCGACGGCTGAGCGCAGCGCCCAACGCGGTGTGGCGGTGTCGTTTTGGATGACAGCCCCCTACATCGCCGCCGAATCGGTGCACCATCTGTTCGGTGAGCGCCATCCCGACACCAGCGTGATCGGCATCGTGCTGACCGCCTTCGCGGTGCTGCAAATGCCGCTCCTGGGCCGCGCCCAACGAATTCTCGGTGCGCGATTGGACTCGGCGGCCACCGTGGCCGAAGGCACCCAGAATTATTTGTGCGCTGTTCAGGCTGCCGCGGTGCTCATTGGCCTGGCGACGACCGCAAACTGGTCCGGCGGTTGGTGGCTCGATCCGGTGATCGGGCTGGGCGTTGCCGTCGTCGCGGTCTGGCAAGGCTTTCGATCCTGGCGAGGTGAGGACTGCGGCTGCTAACCATCGATGCAACGCCAGCAACCACGGCCGTCGCGGGTGAGACCGCAAGCTGAATCGATGCACGTGCATTGCGCAAGCCCGCCGATGCCGACCTCCCTTTCTCCTGCGGCTCGGGCGGTTTCGGCGAGCCCGAGCAAATAGCCGTCACCGATGTTTACCCGTTGGTGGTGGCTATCGACGGCATTAGGGTCGTACGATCTAGCGGCCGCGCCCACCGCCAGTATCTTCGAGCTCCGCGTCGTAGGCGCGTACCAATTCCACAGCCGCCACATCGATCAACCGGTGCCCGAGCACATCGGCGCGCAACAACACCTCACCGTCGCGGCGCTCGAAGCTGCGGAGGTCGATTGTGTTCTTGGCCAACACAACTCGCTGCGCGGCGTACTCGTTGATGGAAGGGCTGCCGATAAACACCCGCCGCCGACCTACCCCGGCCACGATCCCAGTCACCCGCGGATGATCGTCGGCGCCCCGCAGTCGCACGATCACGTCCTCCACGCGGCCTACAGCCTCGCCGGAGCGAGCCAAAACCGGCGAACGCAGCAACTCCGACAAGTGGATCACCGGCCGCGCCGCGTCGTGCTCGACCGCAGCCTGTGATGCATTCATTACATTCTCCTCAAACGCGATAGAGCCGCCAGCGGTCTGCACTCAGGGCTCAGGGCCCCATACTGGCGACCCGTGGTGTCCAATCCAGGGCCAGGTTCGCAGACGTATCAAGCTACGGCTGTACGGGCCGATAAGCATGCGCCCACACCTGCGTCGACGGCCACCGCCATGAGCACACCACTGCGTCTATGGTCGGCCGCAGAACCTGGTTACCTACCCCATTACAACCACGCCCAGCAAATCATCGGCACAACAATCCTCGCCACGATCGCCGCGATCACGGTGGTGACATCATCATCATCCGCATCATCCAACGTCGACGGGGCCGAGAACGATCGAACCGGGTTCGCCGGCGATAGCGCGTGCCACCCGGTTACTGTCTGCTGAGAAATGCACGACGGTCATCGGTAGGCCGATTGCAATCAACTGTGTGATTGCCGAGTTCGTTGGCCGAGCGTGGTACTGCTTGCTGAGGTCCCCGAGCCCACGCACCTGCGGCAGTAACCATGGGGCACAATCGTATACACCCCGGCAGCGCGCTACAGATGACACCGCGCTGCCTCCTTAGCCCCGATCGCGGCCAAGGTTCACGCAAAACACCCCGAGGCTGAGGCCAAGGACTGGAGGAAACTCAGTGATCTGGTGCGGAAGGATCGTCGGCACCACGCGTCGCACCCAGGCTGTGCTTCGCAGAACCGATGCTCCGCCGTGCATCGGTGCCTGCTTCCCCAGCGGTTTCACACGAATAGCGCACGTTTGGAAGACCTGCACTCCACCAGCAGAGCGCCCGAACAGCACCTGCTTGATCGTGCTGTTGAGGTTGTCGGCGTCGCCGTAGTAACGGAACGAATCTGGTTGTTTGGTGATCTTCGTCCGGCAGCGGCTTACGAGTGGTCTTTGCGCCAGAGCGCTTCGGGGTCGGCGAGTCAACGACCACGGCTACACGGATCCCGGGCCATCGCAGGAATGGGTTAACTACCAGCGACTGACTGTGACGAGGTGAACGCCACGGCAGCACGTAGGGCCAAAACCGGCGCCCAACGCCTGCAACACACCACGCAGGGGCCTGCAGCATCGTTGGTGCGCCGAGCTGCGGCGGGTCATACCTCCAGCATCACGCCGAACATGATGGCCATGCCGGAGGCCATGAATGCCTGGCATAGCGTTCCCCAGTCCCCGAGGAGCGTGGTGTGCTGCGCAGGGTTCGCTTTCCGCTGGGCGAAATAGTGATACAGCCAATACACTGCGGCACTTGCGAATCCGACCGCCGCGATCCAGTTGAGGGTAGTGATCCACCAGGGTTCGGCTGTGTGGGGTACCGATATGTCCATACCCGGCATCTTCATTCCGGGCGAGCTGGGCATTGTGTGGTCGGGTGGGTGATCGCGCCGGCCCAGCGGGCCGCCGCGCATTACCGCGTACAGCCAAGCTACCGCCGCCATCATGTTGGCGTGGTAGCCGTTGGTCAGTCGGCCATCGTCGCCGGAGAACACGTGGGCAGCCACCAGCACGAACCAGACGGCCGCCGCGAGGAAGAAGGCCATCGGCCCGAGTGTGGGGAGTTCCATTCCGACCGGCCAGGCCATCGCAACCATTCCCGCGCACATCACTATGTGCAGCAGGCGTTCGACTGTGCATATCCATCGTTCACGTTGCGCGACAAGGCCGTACAGGTGTCCCGCGAAGCTGGCGCCGAAGAGGACGCTAACCGTCCACCGCAGCGCGAGGTCGCCAATCAAGTTCCGCTACACCGCATGCTCGGGACTCCTCTGCGCTGCGCCGGCACCGTTGGTCGTCTCCTTTGGCTGGATTCACGATTAAGGGGTGTCATGGCCGCTGAGCTACTCGCAGACTGCAGACCACATGTCAAGCGTCGCGGCCAAAGCGGCGAAGTCGCAGCGAGTTGGTCACCACGCTGACCGAGGAAAATCCCATCGCCGCGCCTGCGACGATCGGGTTTAGCACGCCGAGCGCGGCGAGGGGAATTGCGGCGGTGTTGTAGCCGAACGCCCAGCCGAGGTTTTGATAAATAGTGCGCAGCGTCAGCCTCGAGAGCTCGATCGAATGGACGACGCCGTCGAGCCGGCCGGACATCAGCGTGATATCGGATGCCTCGATGGCCACGTCGGTGCCGGTGCCGATCGCAATGCCCAGATCGGCCTGCACCAGGGCGGGCGCGTCGTTGACGCCGTCGCCGACCATCGCGACCACGCGGCCCTCGTCTTGGAGTCGGCGCACCTCGGTAACCTTGTCGTGCGGCAACACCTCAGCCAGCACCTGCTCGATGCCGACCTGCTTGGCGATCGCGGCCGCCGTGCGGGTGTTGTCGCCGGTGATCAATGCGACATGCAGCCCCATGGCGCGCAGTTGATGGACCACGTCGGCGGCGTCGTCTTTGACGGTGTCGGCCACGGCGAGCACACCCACAACTTCGCCGTCGCGGCCGACGAAAACCGCGGTGCGGCCTTGTTCTTCGAACTCCGTCGCCGCTGCGGCAAGGTGTTCAGGCAACTTCACGTCGTGCACATCGAGGAGCTTGCGCCGCCCGACCACCACGGGTCGGCCCTCTACCTCGGCGCGCACTCCGTGCCCCGCGAGGTTGGTGAACGCCGTAGCGGCCGGGATCTCCACCCCCCGTTCGTGTGCCCCGGCGACGATCGCCGCGCCGATGGGGTGTTCGGAGCCCGATTCGACCGCGGCGGCAATTCGCAGCACCAGATTGGGCTGACGGCGCTTGTCGGCAATCACGTCGGTGAGTCGCATCTGGGCTTGGGTGAGGGTGCCGGTCTTGTCGAACACCACGGTGTCGATCTTCTTCGAGGCTTCCAGCACCTCACCGCCCTTGACCAGGATCCCCATGTCGGCGCCGCGGCCAGTGCCGACCATGATCGCGGTGGGGGTGGCCAGGCCCAGCGCACACGGGCACGCGATGATCAGCACCGCGACCGCCGCCGTCATGCCGGCGACCGGGTTGGCGGCGAACAGCGTCCAGCCCGCAAACGTCGCCACGGCCACGCCGAGGACAGCTGGCACGAACACCGCCGAGACCCGATCGGCCAAGCGCTGCACCGGGGCCTTGCCGCCCTGGGCCTGTTCGACCAGTCGCACGATCTGCGCCAGCGCGGTGTCGGTCCCTACGGCGGTAGCGCGGATGGTCAGCAGCCCGTCGGTGTTGACGGTGGCCCCGGCAACATGGTCGCCCACCGTTTTTTCGACCGGGACGGACTCGCCGGTCAGCATCGACTCATCAACGCCGGCACGCCCGTCGACGACCTCGCCGTCGACCGGGATCTTCTCCCCCGGCCGCACCCGCAGCAGGTCTCCTACTTGCACCTGATCGATTGGCACAAGGAGCTCCTGGCCGTCGACCAGCAGCCGGGCTTCTTTGGCGCCCATTTCCAACAGCTTGCTGATGGCCTCGAGCGTCTTGCCGTGGGCTTTGGCTTCGAAATAGCGGCCCAGCACCACGAACGCGATGATCAGCGCCGAGGTGTCGAAGAACAGCGGCCCGCCAACGAGGAGCTGATAGGTGGAGTAGATGAACGCGGTCAACGTGCCGAGTGTGATCAGCGTGTCCATGTTCGCGGTTTTCTCCCGCGCCCGTTGGGCCGCCCCCAACAGGAACGGCCACCCGGCTATGAATTGGACGGGCAGCGTCGCGGCGAAGGCCAACCACCCCGCCCACGGGGACGCGGCGAAGAACATCGTCAAGCCAGACGCCAGCAGCCCCAGCGGCCAGGCCAACCAGACCCGCCGCAACCAGGCCCGAATCCCACGCTGGGCCTCCTCGCGCGGCGAGGGCTGACCCTCGGTAACCGGCGCGAGGTGATAGCCGATACCTTTCAGCGCCTCTCGTAGCCTCTCGATCTCCGGCGGAGCTTCTGACTCGTCACTGTGCAGGCCCAGCAGCATCCGCCCGATCCCGCCGACGACCTTCCCCACGATGCCGCCATTGCCGATATCAGCCGACCGCGAAACAGGCGCCGGCTCCGAAGCGGCAGGGCTGCGCTCCACCTCGGTGATCGCCGACAAGACGGCGCCGGTGTCGCATCGCTCGGGCCAATATCGGATCACAACGGATGCCGTGCGCGGATACACACGCACGGTGCGTACACCAGATAGGTTGCCGACCGTCTCCTCGATTGCGACGGCCCGGCCTTCGTCCATACGAAAGCCGTTGGTGTGTATACGCATCCGTCCTGCCGCGTCGGACGCAACGGTCGGGCCCACATCTCGCTGAGCATCAATTGTCAGCATCAGTGGTCCTAGTCTTCCGAGTCCGCCGCGGCTGGGGCGCAACTTCCTCGTCCGCCACCGCTGACAGCGGAGCTTTCTCCCCGCTGCGCTCTATCGCCTCGGCGAACATGTCGGCGGCCGTCAATCGAGCCCGCTCGGCCTTCTCCTCAGCCGTGCGCACGCCGCGAACACCACAGGCCATTGCGGAAACCGTTGCCTCCCGCCACGGAGCCTTCGCCACCACTCGGTGTAGCGCCTCATACGCGGCGAAGGTCAACACGTGGGGCGCCGCCTTCACCAAAAACCCATGCAATGCCATCTCGCACGCTCCCTTCGCAATCGTTGCCCCGGCATGGCTCACGCCTCGGCGGCGCGGGTCGCGTCAGCTGACGGGCCACCCCCAAGGTAAGGGTTGCCCCAAGGGCAAGGTCAAGGGTTAGGTCGCACCAGCGCCGAGGTCGGATTCATCGAGTCCGACGGTTCAACTGCACTGGATTATTCGACCTCTGATGCATAGGTGAATCAGCGCCCGTGCTAGGGCCACCCCGTGGATTTAATGCTATGGCGTTTCATCGGCGAGCTGTATCTGGGCGCGGGTGCGGGTGCCGGTCTTGTCAAACACGACCGTATCGATCTTCTTCGAAGCTTCCAGCCGCCGCTCGATCTCCGGCGGATGGTCTGGCACTCCATGGCGCAGGCGTAATTGCGTTCGCCCTATCCCGCCGGTGACTTTGTCCACTATGCCGCCGTTGCCGAAATCAGCCGAGCGGGGGGCATGCGCGGGCACCGACGCGGCGGGGGTGTGCTGTGCATCGGTGATCGCCGACAAGACGGCAGCGGTGTCGCAGGCAGCGGGCGAATACCGGATCACAACGGATGCCGTTCGCGGATAGACACGCACGGCACGCACACCGCTCAGCTGCCGACCGCATCCTCGATCGCGACGGCCGGGACCGTGTAGATACGAAACCCGTTGGCGGACACATGCATCCGCCCCGCAGCGGCGGATACAACGGTCAACCCAACATCCCGGTCAGGATCAACGGTCAGCATCAGTGATCCTGGCCTTGTCAGTCCGCCGCGGCGGGGGCGCAACTTCGTACGCCGCAAAACTCACCAGGTGGGGCGCCGCCTTCATCTCGCACGCTCTCCCGTCGCTTCGCGTTAGCCGACGAGCAACCCCAAGGTATGGGTTGCCCCCGGGGCAAGGTCAAGGGTTAGGCCACACCGGCGCCGAGGCTGGATTCATCGAGCTCACGCGGGTCCTAACTGGACCCCATCGTTCGTACGTGCGCCGTAACGAAAGACGTTGAAACGCACTTTCTTACGCAATTTCAGTGCGGTTGAACGAAAGCCGACGGCCCGCGACGCGGGCGGGCGGGCGGGCGGGCGGCAAAGAATTACGGCACTGCGCCTTGACCTTGCCCTTGAGGCAATCCCTACCGTTGGAGTCACCGGCGGTGATGCCTCCACCGTAGTCACGCGAAGGAGGCGAACATGAGCTGAGCGACAACGTAATTAGGCCTCGTGGTCCCCGTAGGCCACTGATGCGGCGCACCCACCAACGCCGTAAGCAGATTCATCGATTCGCTACATAGTCCATCACTTCACACCGATCCTTCGAGCACCAGCGCCGTAGCGAAACATTCTGCGACGCAACGGCTCACGTCACAAGACCGACCACGGCATCGCCCGCCCGCGACGCCGTGGGAACCCTAGCAGAATGGAAACCCCTACCATGTTCACCGGCACCACTAGCCACGCCGGTGCCCTGGTCACCGCCATCGTGGTGCTAACCGGCGCCGCAATTCTGAGCGGCGGCGCAGCAGCGGCCGACCCAAACCAGGACGACCAGTTTCTGGCACTGCTCGATAAAGCAGAAATCCCCGCCCTCAAGAACGTTCCGAGCCTCATCGCCACAGCCCATAAAGTCTGTCGCAAACTCGATGGCGGCATGCCGGTGGATGCCTTAGTCGACGAGATGGTGAACAACGCGTATCGCATCGACCCGCCCGAGCGCCTATACGCTCCCGGCCGCCTCGCGCGCACCGAGGCCCGATTCATTACCGCGGCAGTGGAGATCTACTGCCCGTACCACCGGGGCAAGATAGCTTCCATCATGGCTAATCGCGCGCCGGGATCGAGGCAACCGACGCACCGGCTCGCCGCGTACGCGCATGACACAGTCACCTCAGGAAGCGATCTGCGGGACACGCCGCCGGGGTTGGACATGACCAATATGCCGGCGGCGGGCCGCACAATGCTCGCCTCACTGATCGGAGCGGTTCCCGCGGGGGATCCCCTCCTACCGAACCCGCCGCAGATTCCGGCGCCACCGCCCCCGACGGCGCATATCCTGGCACCGCCCCCGCCGATAGCCGCACCGCCGCCACCAAAACAATCGCCGCCGCAACCGCAAGAGGTGGAGCCCCCTGCCGATGCTCCTCCGGGGGGCCCTGCCGGCGGCGGTGGCAACGGCGGTGGCGGCATCGGCGGCGGAGGCAGTGGTGGCAACGCCGGTGGCGGTCCGGTGGAGCCGTCGCCGGCGCGACCCATGCCTCCGGGCTTTGTCAGGCTCGCACCGTGAGAGGCTGCCGCGGCGTACCCTTGACCTTGCCCCTGGGGCAACCCCTACCGTTGGAGTCACCGTCGACGTTGCCGTTCGCGACGGAGCGCGGCGTCGCCGGACCACTCTTGCAATTCAGCTGGAATAGGAGGAAGGGGAAACGGACTCGTCGGCACCGCGCCCCTAACGACCAATGAGTGAGGCAGCTGCATCCGGGACTCGCACGGCTACGCTTGAACCTCGCAGCTGGGAAGGGTCATCGATAGCGGCCGCCGTCCGTGAACGGACCCTAGTGACGCACACCATCGGTGACGCCGCCAAAGCCATTGGCGTGTCCGCCAAGGCCATCCGGATCTGGGAAGCCAAGGGCCTGCTGCCGCCTGCTGAGCGCACCCAAGCCGGCTACCGGCTGTTCAGCGACCACGACATCGCGATCCTGCGGTTCATTCTTCGGGCCCGGACCCTCGGCCTGACGTTGTCGGAGATCAAAGACATCCTCGACCTGCATCGCCACGGCACGGCGCCCTGTGAGCAGGTCACCGCCCTGCTCGACAAGCACATTCGCGACATCGACCGCGCCATCGCCGACCTACGCGCCCTACGCACCACCCTGACCACCGCGCTACAAACCGCCCGCAGCGATCAACGCCGCGGACGCGCTGCCACCGTCTGCCGCATCATTGAATCCCCAACGGCATAAGGAGACCACCTACGAGGCCGGGGTCGATCAGAAATTGGTCGTCAGGTGTGCATGGAGTTGGCGTAGACGAGCCGCACGCAGCGGCACTTCCGTGAGTGCGGCATGGTGCCGTAGGTGCTGTGCCGGTGAAGGGCGGCGTGGACCTCACCGATGCAGGCCTTGGGGTTGTCGGCCCAGTCCGGGTTCTCGCTCATATCGAGCATGAAGTCGGCGTCAAACTCGTTGTCGCCGACGGCGGGGTCGATGATGGTGCGATGCGCCCACGAACCTTGCGGCCTCTTGCCGGTAATCAGCGAGTTGCACATCCTAAGCAGGGATGACGAGTCGTTTCGTGCTGTCGCCGAGCAGTCGCGTGCCGAGGACTCTTTCCGGCATCCAGGCGGCGAGTATGGCGTCGCCACGCCAACTGAGATCGCCCATCTATGACGCGAAAGCGCTGCGGCAAGCATTGATCGGCGCACATCGACCCGAAGTGCGAAGACCCGCAGCGTGCCGCTCCTACGTACAGCACGCCGGCGTCAACTGAGCGAACCGGCATTCCGCGAGACACGTGACCGACAAGCATCCACTGAAGACGCCGTTCGGTGTTCGGTATAGACCGAACACCGAAAGCATGCGAGGATCTACCCATGACAGGATCGCTCCGCACCGAGATGAACGCTGTCGACGAACTCGCCGACGCCGTGGCCGCGGTGGGGCTCAAGTTCGTGCGCGCGAACGAAGCGAACGATCTGCACGCGGACGGGGTCCTCGTCTTGCCCGACAACCGCCAGCTGCTCGTCGAGGTCAAAACCTCGTCACTAATGACCACAAAGGGCCTGCGGGACCAGCTGCAACTGTGGAGTCACCAACTGCGCGCGAACACCGTCGGCGTGGTCGTAGCCAACCGCATTACGGCCGATGCGCGCGAAGAGCTCCGCGCTGCCGGCTGGAGCTGGTTGGACACTCGCGGCCACCTACGGCTCGCCGCCAATGGACTGCTGGTAGACGCGAACGTGCCGGCTGCCATGCGCGCGCCACGCCGGCGCGAACCGTTCGCCGGTCAAGTTGGCATCGAATTAGCGTCAGCCATGCTGCTCACACCCGACCGCGTGGTCTCCATTCGTCCCCTCGCCACGCAGATCGACCGCGCCCCCAGCTCGGTATCCGACACGATTGCCGCGTTCCGCGACGCCAACCTGATCACTCCGGCCGGGCACCCTAGAACACCAGAGCTCTTCTGGGAGTTAGCGTCACGGTGGAAGCCCACCGACTTCGCCGTCGCAAATGAGCCGCGAGAGGGTGGCCTGCTTAATGCACTGCGGGTGAATCTCGACGACTTCGACAAGCCGGGATGGGCGCTCAGCGATTCGCGCGCGGCCGCCGTATACGGCGCGCCGATCGCGATCAGATCAAACCATCCACCGGTGCTCTACGTTCCCGACCAGCAGGTGATGCGCCGCGCAGCCAAACTGCTCGCACCCGCGCGCGAGCACATCACGCCCACAGCCGTCGTGCGTGTTGCACCCACGCCCCTGGTTTGCATATACCGGCAAGATCCAGTGGATTTTCCCGGCAACGGGAACAGTGAGTACTGGCCCATGACCCGCCCCCTATTCGTGGCTCTCGACCTGGCCCAGGACCCAGGTCGAGGGCGCGAGATACTGGATAGCTGGACTCCCCCAGAGCCGTGGTCTCGTGTCTGGTAAACAGCTTCAGACCCCTCGGGTAGAGCTGCTGGGCGCCCAAATGTCGGCACTGGCGGACGCAATCCGCACTACCCAGACCCTGACTGGCCAGCCTGTGACGGTGATCGGAGGTCTGGCTGTGATATGCCGTCTCAGCACCCCGCATCGTGCCACCAGCGACCTCGACATCGTCAACCGCCGCAACGACCATCAAGCCCCTCAGCTCGAACTGCTGATAGCGAAGAGCGAGCCGGTCGAAGGACGCAACGCGGCGCTGGTCACGACTGCGGCCGGAAAAGTGATCGTTGACGTCTTGGAAGTGGCCGACGCCGATTTGCACCCGCTGCCCGACGATCCCACCGGCCGGCTCTTCGTGCTGTCGCACGCCTGGGCTGCTGCCACCGCGACTCCGGTCATCATGGGTGTGCACGGACAGCCTGATATCGCGGTTGCAGTTGCCGAGCCCGGCCCGCTGATCGCCATGAAACTTCAAGCGACCTTCGATCGCGGCAAAGCCAAGGAAGGCACGGACTTGCTTGACATCGTCCGACTCACTTTGGATCAACAATCGGGACCCACAGTGCGAGAGCAGCTTTCACTGGCTGAGTCCCAGCTCGCGCGGGACATCGCACAACACGTGGAGTTCTGCCTCGACGCGCGTGCCGACCGATCGCTATCACTGATCAACGCAATCCCCGAAGGCGCCGATTTACGTCTCGATGACATCCACCTCGCCGCCGAGCTACTCAGCGGAGCGCTAGGCCACTGACCGCTGAACCTCACTTTGGAGCAGCACAAGCTTGCACTGATTCGTTCGTCAGTAGTTGCCAGCGCGGCGTCGGCAGAATAATGACTCGTCAGGATCAACGGCTCAGCTGGAAGACCTCAACTCGTGTCGCACGTGGCCAAGTCCCCCCTCGGACACACGACTGAGGCGAGCGAAATGAATGCTCGCATTCATTTCCGAGCCGATGGAGTGTGTTGAGCGGCGAAGCCGCGAACACACCTACGCTGCGGCCCACCTGAGCGTGTTGAGCGGCGAAGCCGCGAACACACCTACGCTGCTACGGTCGCACACACCCAATCACCTTCCCGCGCAACCGTATTGGGCCTGCGCCGGCAATCCAACCGAGCACACACTTCGCGCCTGGGCATTCACACGTAGGCTGGTAGGCGACCCATGAATCGACCGAACGGCTTTCTCCGGCGAACGGCGACGCGCAACTTCCGTGACCGCCGCGAGGCCGGTCGCGCGCTGGCCGAGGAACTGACGTCCTACCGTGGGCGCGACGTGCTGGTGTTCGGGCTGGCGCGCGGCGGCGTGCCGGTGGCCTGGGAGATCGCCGCGGCCCTGGGCGCCCCCTTGGACGTGTTCCTGGTGCGCAAGCTCGGGGTGCCGAACTGGTCGGAGCTGGCGATGGGCGCCTTGGCCAGCGGTGGCGGCCTGGTGATGAACGACGACGTCGTGGCCAGCTTGCGCGTCACCGATGAGCAGGTGCGCGAGGTGATCGACAGCGAGACCACCGAACTGCTCCGGCGCGAGCACGCCTACCGGGGCGGCCGGCCGATCGCCGACCCGCGCGACCGGGTCGTGATCCTGGCCGACGACGGGATCGCCACCGGCGCCAGCATGTTGGCCGCCGTGCGAGCGGTGCGCGCCGCGGGGCCGGAATCAATCACCGTCGCGGTCCCGGTGGGGCCGGAGTCCGCCTGCCGCGACCTGGCGCGGGAGGCCGATGACGTGGTGTGCGCGACGATGCCGCCCGGATTCGAAGCCGTCGGGCAGGTCTACGACGATTTTCATCAGGTCAGCGACGACGAGGTGCGCGAACTGCTCGCCACGCCGACGGCCTGAGCGTTACTTGGCGGACTCGTCGCCGCGGCCCTCGGCCGCGACGCTGGATTCCCCCGTCGGCTCGGGCCCGTCGGTGACCGCCTCCGCTTCGCCCTCGGCGGAAGCCTCCTCGGGATAGTCCACGTAGTCGTCCTCGTCGGGACGGGCCTCACCCGCATCCTGGTCTTCGGCACCACCGGGCTCGCGGTGCTGGCGCTCGCGCAAGGCGTCGAGGATCAACAGGACCACACCCACCACGCTGGCGGCGATGCACAGCCAGGCGACCAGCTCGTTGCTCGTGACGACGGCGAACACCAACGCGACGAGCCCGATCAGGGCCAATACCAGCGCAATGACGAGCATCGGGCATCCTCCAGGCGACGAGCGGGACTGCGGTGTTCAGGACCTAGTGTGCCAACCCCGAGCTCGGCGAGCGTCCGGCACAGCTGAAAACGCTAGTTGTTGCCCCGGTTGAATTGGTCGAACCCGCCGGCATCGGCGCTGGAGTCCACGGGGGCCGCCGACCCGCGCTGGCCGAGTTCCTCGAGCTGAGACTCCAGGTAGGTCTTGAGCCGGGTCCGGTATTCGCGCTCGAAGGTGCGGAGCTGTTCGAGGCGACCCTCCAGGACCGTGCGCTGCTGGTTGATGGTGCCCATGATCTCGGAATGCTTGCGTTCGGCGTCGGCCTGCAGGGCGTCGGCCTTCTCCTGGGCCTGGCGCAACTGGGTCTCCGAGCGGGTCTGCGCGTCCGCCAACATCGCGTCGGCGCGCTGCCGGGCCTCGGCGACCGTGGTCTCGGCGGTGCTGCGGGCCTCGCTGAGGATCTGGTCGGCGTTGGCGCGGGCGTCGGACAGCATCTTCTCCGACTCGGCCTGCGCGGTGCTGGTGAGCCGGTCCGCGGTGTCCTGGGCCAGGCTCAGCACCCGAGCGGCCTTCATGGCCTGTTCCTCGTTGTTGACCGCGGCGGCCGGCGCGGCCGCGGCCTTGACGGGCTCGGGCTCGGGCTCGCGGACCGGAATGGCCTGCGTGGGCGCGGCGGCCGCGGCCGGGGCGGCGGCCCCGCCGCCGGAGGCCAGCTCCTGGTCGAGCTCTTCGATCCGTTGGCGCAGATCGCTGTTCTCTTCGATGAGTCGCGTCAGCTCGGCTTCCACCAGATCGAGGAAGGCATCCACCTCGTCTTCGTTGTAGCCCCGCTTGCCGATCGGTGGCTTACTGAACGCCACATTGTGGACGTCGGCTGGTGTAAGCGGCATTGTTTCGTCCCCTCAAGTTCCTGTCGAACGTTCTGGAAAGTGTAGAACGCAGTGGTAGCCGTGGTGCAACTGCCGTCCATCCTGTCACACCAGGCGCGACGGTTGCTGATTAGCCCAATAAATAAGAGCCAATTTCAAACATTGAGGCCAATAAAATCCGAAACCTTAGAAATTTTAAATCGCGGGAACCAAACCGACGCTAAAACGTGTCCGAACCGTCTCCGGGGGCGGCGCGGGGCCTCAGGCGGCGGGCCGGAACGGGGTCACGCCGCGGCGCCGAACGCCAGCTGCATCCCGATGAACGCGACCAGTAACAGCACCATGATCGACAGGTCGAAGCGGACCGCTCCGATGGTGAGTTGGGGGATCAGCCGGCGCAGCAGTTTCACCGGCGGATCGGTGATCGACATGATGATCTCCAGCACCACCACGGTGATCCCGGTGGGATGCCAGTCCCGGCTGAACGAGCGGATGAACTCAACGACGACCCGAGCGATGAGCAGCAGCCAGAAGATGAACAGCGCAAACCCAAGGATCTGAAAGAACAACACCAACTGAAGTGCCCCGACCTTATCGATGAGATGCCAAGCGCCGCGGACGTGCGCGGCGCCTGCCAGCCTACCGACTCCGGGTCAGCGGCCCCACCTCACGTGGTCTCGGGACTCGTTCAACCGTTCGAGGGTGCGGTCAGCTCTCGCTGCCGAGCGCGGCGGGTGCGCCTATTGGTAAGCGTAGAAACCGGTTTCGGCGATCCGGCGACGCTCCTCCGGGGACACGTCGACGTCGGCGGGCGACAGCAGGAACACCTTGGTCGCCACCTTGTCGAAGGATCCGCGCAGCGCGAAGGCCAGGCCGGCCGCGAAGTCGACGAGCCGCTTGGCGTCGGCGTTGTCCATCGACACCAGGTCCATGATGACCGGGGTGCCGTCGCGGAAGCGCTCGCCGATGGTGCGGGCCTCGCTGTAGTCCTTGGGCCGCAGCGTGGTGATCTTCGACAGCGGGTGGCCCTCTTCGAACATCATCGCCATCCGGCGGGGGTCCATCGCCAGCGCGCCGCGGGTGGAGTTGCGCAACCACGAGCCGAAGCGTGGCCCGCCCCGCTCGGCCCGGTCGAATTCGCGGGGGTGCACGGAGCCGTAGCGGGGTTCGTCGGCGTAGCCGCCGCGGTAGCCGGCGGGCGGCGGGTAGTCGGCGGTCTCGCGACGCGGGTCCTCGTAGTCGTCGCCGTCGTAGCGGCCGTAGCCGTCATCAAATCGGGGGCGCGGGAAACCGCGGGACGGCGCGCGGTCATCGTAATACTCGTCCTCGTAGTCGTCCATTGGGGCCATACCGAAATAGGCCTTGACTTTGTGCAGTGTGCTCATTGCGTTGACCCTTCTAGCCCCTGGGATTCCTGGTGTTAGTGATAAAGCTGTTACTGCAGTGACTACTTACGGTGACGGTAACCTCCGACGGCCCAATAGGGCGGTACCGACACGCACACATGTCGATCCGTGTTTGACCGCGATTTCGAAGTCGTTGGACATGCCGGCGGAGAGCCCGACCGCGTTCCGGTGCGACTCCAGGACCCGCCGATGTTCCGATTGCAGCCGGTCAAAGGCCTCGTCGGGATCGGAGTCCAGCGGCGGGATGGCCATCAACCCGGCCAGGTCGAGATTGGACGCCTCCTCGACCTGGGCGCACATCTGGTCGACGGCCCCCGGCCGGGAAATGTCCACACCGCCGCGGGACTCGTCGCCGTCGAGGCTGACCTGGACGTAGATCCGCATCGGGTCGGTGCGGCGCCCTTCGGCCAGCGCCGCCGCCACCCCCCGGTCGAGGGCGGTCACCAGCTGGGCGCTGTCGACCGAGTGCGCGGTGTGGGCCCAACCGGCCACCGACCGAGCCTTGTTCCGTTGGATATGACCCACCATGTGCCAGCGCGGATTTCCCACGTTCGCCCGTTCGGGAGCCGCCAGGAGCCGAGTGACTTCGGCCACTTTTGCGGTCGCTTCCTGGTCCCGCGATTCGCCGACGGCCCGGCACCCCAATCGGGACAAAGTCACGACGTCGATTGCTGGAAAATATTTGGTAATCGGCAAAACCTCGATTTCCGCGGCATTGCGGCCCGCGGCTTGTGCTGCCGCGGCAAGGCGGGAGCGCACCGCCGCCAATGCGTGGGTCAATTCCGATTCGCGGTCTCCCCCATTGGACACGTCCACCGCCATCGCGGTCACTCCATCCAGACCAGCGAGGCCAGCCGGCCGGTGGGCGCCTCCCGGCGATGACTGAACAACGTCGGGTCGGCGACCGTGCACCGCGGATCGATATCGATCGCGGTGACGCCCAAACCCTTGAGCTGGCAAGCGATTCCGGCCCGCAGGTCAAGCCCGGGGGTTCCGGCACCGGTGATGGTGCGACTGCCCGGCAGCGCAGCTTCGACCTCGTCGGCCATCGCCTCCGGCACCTCGTAGTTGTGGCCGCTGACCGCCGGACCCAGCAGGGCCGAGATGTCGTCGGGCTGCGCCCCCAGCTCGAGCATCGCCTCCACCGTGCGCGCCACCACGCCGCGCTGGGCACCGACCCGGCCGGCGTGCACCGCCGCGGCCACCCCCGCGCGCGCATCGGCCATCAACACCGGAACGCAGTCGGCGGTCACCACCGCCAGCGCCAGTCGCGCCGTGCGGGTCACCAGCGCGTCGGTGTCCTCCACGGCGGCCTCGCGTGGCCCGTCCACCACCTCGACCCGATCGCCGTGGACCTGGTTCATCCACACCACGCGGCCGGGGCGCAGACCGACGGCGGCGGCCAACCGGGCCCGGTTCTCGGCGACCGCGGCCGGGTCATCGCCGACGTGGTCGCCCAGATTGAAGGTGTCGAAGGGCGGCTTCGAGACACCACCGGCGCGGGTGGTGGTCACCCGTCGGACGCGAACGCTCACGTGATCAGTATCCGGAAGTTGTTGCCTGCCAGGCTGCATCGACGTAGGGCCACTATCTTTCGAGGCCGGTTTGTCGCGCAGTGGCAAGCAAATCGAGACCTCAGCGGCGCATGAACGGCGGCACGTCGACGTCGTCGTCATCGCCACCGATATTCAAGGTCGAACCGTTCGTGTGCACCGGCACGCTGACCGCGTCGACCGGTTCGAACAACGTCGAGGTGAGCTTGCCGGCCTTTGCCGACTCGATGCGGTGCGCGCCGACTTTCTCTTCCTTGTCGGCATTGCCGCCGATGACGGGTTTGCGGCCGGGGCCGGTGGCATCGAAGCCCGCCGCGATGACGGTGACGCGCACCTCGTCGCCCAGCGAGTCGTCGATGACGGTACCGAAGATGATGTTGGCGTCCTGGTGCGCGGCGTCCTGCACCAGCGAGGCCGCCTCGTTGATCTCGAAGAGCCCGAGGTCGCTGCCACCGGCGATCGACATCAGCACGCCCTGCGCACCCTCCATCGACGCCTCCAGCAGCGGCGAGTTGATGGCGATCTCGGCGGCCTTGAGCGAGCGGCCCTCGCCGCGCGCCGAGCCGATGCCCATCAGTGCGGTGCCGGCGCCGGACATGATGCCCTTGACGTCGGCGAAGTCGACGTTGATCAGACCCGGGGTGGTGATCAGGTCGGTGATGCCCTGGACACCGTTGAGCAGCACCTCGTCGGCGCTGCGGAAGGCGTCCATGAGTGACACCGCGGCGTCGCCCATCTGCAGCAGCCGGTCGTTGGGGATCACGATCAGGGTGTCGCAGCTCTCGCGCAGCGCCGCGATGCCGCTTTCGGCCTGGTTGCCGCGCCGCTTGCCCTCGAACGAGAACGGGCGGGTGACCACACCCACGGTGAGCGCGCCCAACTTGCGGGCGATGCTGGCGACGACGGGAGCCCCGCCGGTGCCGGTCCCGCCGCCCTCGCCGGCGGTGACGAACACCATGTCCGCCCCGCGCAGCAGCTCCTCGATCTCGTCCTTGGCGTCCTCGGCGGCCCTGCGCCCGACCTCCGGGTCGGCGCCGGCGCCCAGGCCACGGGTGGAGTCGCGCCCGACGTCGAGTTTGACGTCGGCGTCGCTCATCAACAGCGCCTGCGCGTCGGTGTTGATCGCGATGAACTCGACGCCTTTGAGGCCCTGTTCGATCATTCGGTTGACGGCGTTGACGCCGCCGCCACCGATACCCACGACCTTGATCACGGCCAGGTAGTTGTGCGGGGGGGTCATCATTCGTCTTCCTCCCTGATGGGCTCGGCTCTCCCGGTGGTGGGCTCCTCCGGACGGTGGCGGTCCTCCCTGGCAAACCCTCAACCTCAACCATAGAGTTAGAGTTATGTCAAGTAGTTCCGCGCAACCAGAACGGTATGGGCATGGCGCGCGCGAACCCCGCAGGCGCGCCGACGCGCGTCCCGCAAATTTTGCGCATTTTTCCGCGGCTGAGCGGGCGTGAGCGCTGTTCGGCGGCGCCGCGGCGCGCGCGACGTGACGAAGATCGCTACTTGACCGTCGGCAGGTCCGGGCTGGACACGTCGTAGGTCTTGCCGGGCTGGGTCAACAGCGCGGACAGCTTCTCGGCCTTCTCGTCCGTGCGGTCGGTGGTCCCCCAGATCACCACCCGGCCGTCGCCGAGTGTGAGCGTGATCGAGGCCACCGAGGGCGCCGCGACCCGGCCGACCTGGTCGGCGACCTCGGGACGCAGCGCGGTGAGCACCTGCAGGGCGGCCTTGGTGGCCGGGTCGTTGGGCCCGGGGTCGGCGACATCGAGGTAGGGCAGCGCCGGTGGCGGCGGTCCGGTCGCAAAGTCCACGCCGTCCCGGTCGAACAGGTGTGGCCCGTCGGGAAAATCCTTGACCGCCACCGGGACTCGCTCGACGATGGTGATCCGCAGCGCGGACGGGTACTGGCGCTGCACGCGCGCGCTGGCCACTCGGCGGATCGCCGCCACCCGGTCGGCGACCTGGCTGGTGTTGATCTGCAGCAGCGGCGTTCCGAGCCGCACCTGAGCCGCATCCAGGACCTCTTCGCGGGTCACCACCCCGGTCCCGACGACGACGATGTTGCGGGCCGACATCGCCGGCGTGAAATAGAGGACCAATGCCAGGCCGATGCCGACGATCACCAGCAGGATGGTGACCAACAGCATCTTGAGCCCTCGAACAACGCCGCGCGCAACGGGTTTGGGCTCGTGGACCGGCCGCCCGGTGGCCCTGCGCTTGGCCTCCCGGCGCGCCTCTTCGATGGCCATGGCGCGGGCCTGGGCGGCGCGTCGTTCGGCGCGCTCCCGGCGGGCGCGCCGGCGCGGCCCCTCGACCTCGGCCGGATCGGGCTGTTGATCGGTTGCCGTCGGCTCGGTGCCCGTGCCGGTGACCAGCGGTTCGGTGGCGGCGTCGTCCGGGACCGGGTCGTCGGCCTGGCCGGCCCCGCCGCCCGGCGTGCCCGGGTCGAGCGGCTGGGTCATCACAGGGCTCCCGGCGCGCCGCGGTTGGCCCGCGCCCGCAGCGCCGTGACGATCTCGGGTCCCAGCAGGGTCACGTCGCCGGCCCCCATGGTGACGATGACGTCGCCGGGCCCGGCGACCGCGGCCACCTGCTCGGCGGCGGCGGAGAAGTTCGGCAGGTAGCGCACCGGGACGCTGACGTGCTCGGCGACGCTGGCACCACTGACGCCGGCCAGCGGTTGTTCGCGCGCGCCGTAGACGTCGAGGACGAAGACCTCGTCGGCGGCGTCCAGCGCGTGACCGAACTCCTCGGCGAAAGCCTTTGTCCGCGAATACAAATGGGGCTGGAACACCGCGATGCTGCGGCCGTCGCCGCTCTGCTCGAGCAGGGTTCGGACCGCCGCCAGCGTGGCGACGATCTCGGTGGGGTGATGGGCGTAGTCGTCGAACACGCGCACCGGCTGCCCGTTGCCCGCGGTGCCGACCAGTTCGAATCGGCGCCGCACCCCCTCGAAGCCCGCCAACCCGTCCAGCACCGCGTCGACGGGGGCGCCGATCTCGAGGGCCGCCAGCAGCGCGCCCATCGCGTTGAGCGCCATGTGGCGTCCGGGCACCGACAGCCGCATCACCCGCGGGCGTTGCTCGGGGTCCAGGTCGGGCGCCAGCTGGATCTGGGCGACCGCCTCGGTGCCCTGCTGCTGCCACGACAACAGGGT
Organism: Mycobacterium sp. 3-98; assembly: GCF_035918355.1. Classification (NCBI taxonomy): domain Bacteria; kingdom Bacillati; phylum Actinomycetota; class Actinomycetes; order Mycobacteriales; family Mycobacteriaceae; genus Mycobacterium; species Mycobacterium sp. 3-98. The sequence goes on from NZ_CP142360.1 coordinate 3,490,828, forward strand.
GGTGGCCAGGGGTTCACCGGGTAACGAGGTCCCGGATCCGTAGCGCAGCACCCGGATTCCCAGTTCGGCCGTACGTCGGGCCAGCGCCGCGGCCCCGGGGTCATCGACGCAGACCACCAGCGCCCCGCCGGGGGCCAGCCGGTCCACGAACGCGTCGAACACGTCGACGTAGGCGCCGGCGCTGCCGTAGAAGTCCAGGTGGTCGGTCTCGATGTTGGTGACGACGGCGACGTTGGGCGTGTACTCGAGTAGCGACCCGTCGCTTTCGTCGGCCTCGGCGACGAAGCAGTCGCCGCTGCCGTGGTGCGCGTTGGTCCCGGCCTCCCCCATCTCGCCGCCGACCGCGAACGACGGGTCGCGCCCGCAGTGTTGCAGCGCCACGATCAGCATCGACGTCGTCGTCGTCTTGCCGTGCGTGCCGGTGACCATCAGCGTGGTGCGCCCGTCCATCAGCTTGGCCAACACGGCGGGCCGCAGGATCACCGGGATGCCGCGCCGCCGGGCCTCGACTAGCTCGGGGTTGGTTTTCGGGATGGCTGCGTGGGTGGTGATGACGGCGGTGGCGCCGCCGGGCAACAGGTCCAGCGACGACGCGTCGTGCCCGATGTTGATCTGCGCGCCGCGGGCCCGCAGGGCATGGATGCCGCGCGACTCCTTGGCGTCGGAGCCGGAGACCAGCCCGCCGCGGTCGAGCAGGATGCGGGCGATGCCCGACATGCCGGCTCCCCCGATGCCGACCATGTGCACCCGCTGCAGCTCCGGCGGCAGCTGCTCGGTGGTCATGGCTGCCCTCCGGCCGACAAGCGGCCGAGCTGCGCCTTCCTGGCGATGTCCAGCGCCGCCTGGGCCACCTGGCGGGCCGCGTCGGGGTGTCCCACGCGCGCGGCGGCCGTCGTCATCGCCGCCAGCCGCGGCGGGTCGCCCACCAGGGCGGCCACCTCCCGGGCGACCAGCCCGGGGGTCAGGTCGGCGTCGGCGACCACCATGCCGCCGCCGGCGTTGACCACCGGTAGTGCGTTGAGCCGCTGCTCGCCGTTGCCGATCGGCAGGGGCACGTAGATCGCCGGCAGGCCCACCGCCGAGACCTCGGCGACCGTCATCGCCCCGGACCGGCAGATCACCAGGTCGGCGGCGGCGTAGGCCAGGTCCATCCGGTCGAGGTAGGGCACCGCCACGTACGGCGGGTCGCCCGGCAGTGGTTCGCGCAGGTCGAGCGTGTTCTTGGGGCCGTGCGCGTGCAGCACCGCCACGCCCGCGGCGGCCAGCCCGGCGGCCGCCCCGGCGACGGCGCGGTTCAGCGAGGCCGCCCCCTGCGAGCCGCCGAACACCAGCAGCACCCGGGCGTCGTCGGCGAAGCCGAAGTGTCGGCGCGCTTCGGCGCGCAGCGCCGCGCGGTCCAGCGAGGTGATGGCTTCGCGCACCGGCACCCCGACGACCTCGGCGCCCGGCAGGCCGCAGTCGGGCACCGCGGAGAGCACCCGCTCGGCGCTGCGGGCGCCGACCCGGTTGGCCAGCCCGGCGCTGGCGTTGGCCTCGTGGATCACCACCGGAACCCGGGATCTGCGCGGCGAGACACCACGCGCTGCGAGATAGGCCGGCAGCGCCACGTATCCGCCGAAGCCGATCACGACGTCGGCGTCGACCGACCGCAGCACGGCGCGGGTTTCCCGGACGGCCCGCCACACCCGCGAAGGCAGCCGGGCCAGGTCACCGCTGGGCTTGCGGGGCAGCGGCACCGGCGTGATCAGCTCGAGGTCGTAGCCGCGCGCGGGCACCAGCCTGGTCTCCAGCCCCCGCGCCGTGCCCAGCGCGGTGATCCGGACCTTGGGATCCAGCGCGCGCAGCGCGTCGGCGACGGCCATCGCCGGTTCGACGTGCCCGGCCGTTCCCCCGCCGGCCAGCACGACCGACAAGGGCCTAAAAGCCGACAACGCGGCACCGGCGGGCAGAGGGTCTGCCCCCCGCCCGCCGGTCGGCTCGTTGACCGTGTCGTTCACCCGTAACGCTGACCTTCCAATGCGCGTGTGCGCCGTTGCTGGCGCCGGCCGGCGGCCTGATTGGCTCCCAGGGTCGCATAGCGCTGGCCAGATCCATGATGCCCCGCCCGTGAGCGGGGGTTACCCGCAGACCGGCGGACCGGGCGGCCGGCCGCCCGCGGGGGCGCCCCGCGCAGCGGCGCCTCGCCGTTGCGGGGCGCCTTGCGCCCGGGCGACCCGGCGCCCTTGCGCGGCGCGGCGCCCGATTGCGGGCGCGACCGCTTGCGGTCGCGGAACGCCTCCAGGCGCGTGGGCGAATAGGGCTCGGGCAGCGGCAGCCGCAGCAGCCGGTTCACCTTGTCGTCGCGGCCGGCCCGCAGCGCGGCCACCGCCTCGGGTTCGTGACGGGCCGCGTTGGCCATGATCCCGATCATGAAAAGCGTTGCCGCCGTGGAGGTTCCACCGGCGGAGATGAGCGGCAGCTGGATGCCCGTCACCGGGAGGATCCCGATCACGTAGCCGATGTTGATGAACGCCTGACCCAGGACCCACATCGTCGTGGTGGCGGTCAGCAGCCGCAGGAACGGGTCGGCCGACCGGCGGGCGATCCGCATCCCGGTGTAGGCGAACAGCCCGAACAGGACCAGCAACCCGAAGGCGCCGATGAAACCGAGCTCCTCGCCAATGATCGCGAAGATGAAGTCGTTGTGGGCGTTGGGCAGGTAGTTCCACTTGGCGGTGCCCTGGCCCAGGCCGTCGCCGAAAATGCCGCCGTGGGCCAGCGCGAATTTCGCCTGCCGGGCCTGGTAGCCGGTGTCCTGCGGGTCGTTCTCGGGATTGATCCAGGACCGCACCCGGTCGGACCGGTAGCCGGCCGACATCGCCAGGATCGCCCCGGCCATGAAGACCGCGAGCAGCGAGGTGGCGAAGACGCGCAGCGGCAGGCCGGCGTACCAGAGCAGGGCGAGCAGGATGATGCCCAGCGACACGGTCTGCCCGAGGTCGGGCTGCGCGACGATCAGCGCCAGCGCGATCACCGCCGCAGGCACCAGCGGGATGAGCAGTTCGCGCAGGCTGGCGCGCTCGAGTCGGCGGGCCGCCAGCATGTGCGCGCCCCAGATGGCGAAGGCGATCTTGGCCAGCTCGGAGGGCTGCATGGAGAAGCCGGCGACCACGAACCACTTGCGGGAGCCGTTGGCCAGGTTGCCGATGCCGGGAACGAGGACCAGGACCAGCAGGATCACGGTGACGACGTAGCCGGTGAAGGCGACGCGGCGGATGAACCGCACCGACATCCGCAGCGAGGTGTAGCAGGCGATGAGGCCGATCACCGTCCACAGGACCTGCTTGCCGAAGATGATCCAGGCCGACCCGTCGGCGTCGTAGGACCGCACCCCCGATGCCGAGAGCACCATGATCAGGCCGAGCGTCGTCAGCAAGCCGGCGATGGCGATGATCAGGTGAAACGAGGTCATGGGGCGGCCGAGCCAGGCACCGAACCGGGTGGGCGAACCGCCATCGCCACCGGCGGCCTTGTCCTTTTTCGCCTTGGGCGCCTTCGCGGGCTTGGCGGGCTCGTCGGCCTTGTCGCCGTCGTCCGCGGCCGCGTCGGTGACCTCGGCCGTCGCGTCCGCGTCCTCCGCCGGCCCCGGCTCGGTCGCGGTTCCGCCGGTCGCTTTGCCCCGGCCCAGCAGCCGGGTCAGTGCGTTACCCACGCCCCGCCCTACCGGATCGCCGCGCGCACGGCGGCCGCGAACGCGTCGCCCCGGTCGGCGTACCCGGCGAACTGGTCGAACGATGCGCCCGCCGGTGCCAGCAGGACAGTGTCACCGGGTGCGGCCAGGCCACGAGCCGCGGCGACCGCCGCGGTCATGACGGCGGCGCCGAGATCTCCACCCGAATATTTCACTTCTGTCACATCTGCACCAAGAACCACTGCAGTCGCATCCATACCAGCATCCTCGCCTGTCACAACCTGGAGGACGGGGACATCCGGCGCGTGTCGCGATAACGCCTCTGCAACCTCTTGCCGATCTCGGCCGATGAGCACCGCCCCGACCAGCCGCGACGCGATCCTAGCGACCTCGGCCTCGACCGAGGCGCCCTTCAGCAGGCCGCCGGCGATCCAGACGACCCGGGGGTAGGCGAGCACGGACGCCTCGGCGGCGTGGGGATTGGTGGCCTTGGAGTCGTCGACGTAGGTGACGCCCTCGGCGACGGCCACCACCTCGGCCCGGTGCCGCCCGACCCGGAAGGCCGCGAGCGCCGACGCGATCGCCTCGGCCGGCACCCCGACGCTGCGGGCCAGCGCGGCGGCGGCGAGCGCGTCGAGCACGCCGACGGGGCCCGGCACCGGTATCGAGTCGACGGGCGCCAGCGTCAGGTCGTCGGCGAACGCGCGGTCGATCAGGTGTCCGTCGCGCACGCCGAGCTCCCCCGGGCCCGGTTCGCCCAGCCGAAAGCCGGCCCGCACCGGCGCCCGCGCCGTGCTCAGCAGTGCCGCGGCCCGGGCGTCGTCCAGCCCGACGACGGCCACCCGGCCGTCGAGCACCCGGGCCTTGGCCGCGGCGTAGTCGGCCAGGGTGCCGTGCCAGTCCAGGTGGTCTTCGGCGATGTTGAGCACCGCGCCGCCCTCGGGCCGCAGCGACGGCGCCCAGTGCAGCTGGAAGCTGGACAACTCGACGGCCAGCAGCTCGGCGGGTTGGTCCAGCACGTCGAGCACCGGGCTGCCGATGTTGCCGCACAACAGGTTTGGAAGCCCGGCCGCGGTGAGCATGGCGTGCAGCATCGATGTCGTCGTGGTCTTGCCGTTGGTCCCGGTCACCACCAGCCAGCGCCGCGGCGGGCCGTAGTGGCCGGCCGCGTCCAGCCGCCAGGCCAGCTCCACATCGCCCCAGACGGGCACGCCCGCCGCCGCGGCGGCGACCAGCAGCGGCGTGGTCGGCGAGAAGCCGGGGCTGGTCACCACCAGGGCGTAGCGGGAGACCTGCTCGGCGGCCACCGATGTCGGCGCGGTCGCCACCCCCGCATCGGCGTACCCGCGCAGGGTGGCCGGGTCGTCGTCGCACAGGGTGGGCACCGCGCCGAAGCGGCTCAGGGCCGCCAGCACCGCCCTGCCCGTCACCCCGCCGCCGGCCACCAGCACCGGGGCGCCCGGCGCCACGGGGTCAAGCCCACTCATCAGGCACCGATCGCGGCCAGCCACTCACCGTAGAAAAGGGCCACGCCCAGCCCGCAGGCGATCGCGGTGAGCAACCAGAACCGGATGATGACCGTGGTCTCGGCCCAGCCGGCCAACTCGAAGTGGTGGTGGAACGGCGCCATCCGGAACACCCGACGCCCGGTGGTGCGGAAAGTCAGGATCTGCAACACCACCGAGCTGACCTCGGCGACGAACAGCGAACCCAGCACGACGGCGAGGATCTCGGTGCGGCTGGTGACCGAGATGCCGGCGATAATGCCGCCCAGCGCCAGCGATCCGGTGTCGCCCATGAAGATCTTGGCGGGCGCGGCGTTCCACCACAGAAAGCCGATGCAGGCGCCCGCGGTGGCGGCCGCGACGATCGCCAGGTCGAGCGGATCGCGCACGTTGTAGCAACCCAGCCCGGGCGCGGTGACGCACGCGTTGCGGTACTGCCAGAACGTGATCAGCACGTAGGCCGCGGTGACCATCGCCATGCTGCCGGCGGCGAGTCCGTCCAGGCCGTCGGTGAAGTTGACGGCGTTGGACCAGGCGCTGACGACGACCACGCAGAACAACACGAACAGCGCCGGGGCCAGGGCGACGGTGGCGATCTCGCGCACGTAGGACAGGTCCGCGCTGGCCGGGGTCAGGCCGTTGGCGTTGCGGAATTCCAGCACCAGCACGCCGAACAGCACCGCGGCGGCGACCTGCCCGACGGTTTTGGCCGTCTTGTTCAGCCCGAGATTGCGCGACCGGCGGATCTTGATCAGGTCGTCGAGAAAGCCGACGCCGCCGAGCACCGTGGCCAGGCCCAGCACCAGCAGACCCGACGCGGAGACGCCCTCGCCGTCGAACGCCAACCCGGCCAGGTGGGTCCCCAGGTAACCGGCCCAGATGCCGGCCAGGATCGCCACGCCGCCCATCGACGGCGTGCCGCGTTTGGCGTGGTGGGTCGGCGGGCCGTCGTCGCGGGTGTGGTGGCCGAATCCCTGCCGGGTGAACAGCCGGATCAGCGCCGGGGTCAACAGGATCGACACGGTCAGCGCGACGGCGACGGCGATGAGGATCTGTCTCACGGGCGGGCACCGCCCTGCGAGCCTTGTGATACCAGGGCGTCGGCCAGCGCCCCCAGCCCGGCCGCGTTGGAGGCCTTGACCAGCACGACGTCGCCGGGTTGCAGCTCGGCCCGCAGCAACGCCAGGGCGGCCTCGCCGTCGGCCACGTTGACGGCCCCCTTATCGGCCGAGCCCCACGAACCCTCCATGACCGCTCCGTGGTGCATGGCGCTCATCGACCTCCCACTTCCCACGACAACGAGTCGAGACACATCTAAGCGCACGGCCAGCCGGCCGATGCGATCATGCTCGGCGATCGCGTCCTCGCCGAGCTCGGCCATCTCACCGAGCACCGCCCAACTCCTGCGCTTTTCGGCCGGCCGGTCCCCCCCGCCGTGGGCGATCCAGGCCAACGCCTGCAGCCCGGCGCGCATCGAATCGGGGTTGGCGTTGTAGGCGTCGTCGATCACCGTGACGCCGTCGGCGCGCGTGGTGACGTGCATCCGGTGCCGTGAGACGGGGCCGGCGCCGGCGAGTGCGGCCGCCACCTGGTCGACGTCGGCGCCGCATTCCAGCGCGACCGCGGCGGCGCACAGCGCGTTGGTGACCTGGTGGTCGCCGTAGACGCCGAGCCGGACCTGCGCCTGCGTGGTCCCGGAGCCGTCGCGGTGGTGCAGCGTGAAGCATGGCCTGGCCACCTCGTCGAGCGAGACGGGCCCGGCCCACACCTGGCTGGGGCCCGCGCTGGTGTTCTCGGCGCGGCTGACCCGCACCACCCGGGCCGCGGTCACGCCCGCCATGGCAGCCACCGCCGGGTCGTCGGCATTGAGGATCACCACCCCGGATGCCGGAACAGATTGGGGCAGTTCGGATTTCGTCTGAGCGATGGCCTCGCGCGAGCCGAACTCGCCCAGGTGCGCGGTGCCGACGTTGAGGACGACGCCGATCGCCGGCGGGGCGACCTCGGCCAGCGCGGCGATGTTGCCCGGGTGGCGCGCCGACATCTCGAGGACCAGGAAGTCGGTCTCGGGCGTCGCGCGCAACACGGTCCACGGATGCCCCAGCTCGTTGTTGAACGACCCGGGCGGGGCGACCACCTCGCCGAGCGGTTTCAGCACGGCGGCCACCAGGTCCTTGGTCGACGTCTTCCCCGACGATCCGGTGATCCCGACGATCCTGAGCCCGCCGGCGACCAGTTCGGCGGCCACCACCTGGGCCAACTTGGCCAGCGCCGCGAGCACCGCCGCGCCCGAGCCGTCCGGGTCGTGCTCGAGCACCCCGGCCCGAGATCCCGACGCGCCCGCGGGGGCGACGACCACGGCGGGAACGCCGACCGGCCGGGCGGCCAGCACCGCCACCGCACCGGCGGCGATCGCCGCGCCCGCGTGGTCGTGGCCGTCCGAGCGCGCGCCCGGCAGCGCCAGGAACAGTCCCCCGGGTCCGACGGCGCGCGAGTCGAATTCCACCGTCCCGGTGACGCGGCGTCGCGCGGCGTCCTGCGGCGAGATGTCGGCCAGGGTGCCGCCGACGATGTCGGCGATCTCGGCGACGGTCAACTCGATCATCGCGGTGCCCCGTCCAGGTCCCGCAGCGCCTGCGCCAGCTCGACCCGGTCGTCGAAGGGGCGGGTGTGCCCGCCGGCGCTCTGGCCGGTTTCGTGGCCCTTGCCGGCGATCAACACGACGTCGCCCGGGCCCGCCCAGGCGACGGCGTGCCTGATCGCGTCGCGGCGGTCGGCGATCTCGACAATGTCTGCCGCACAACCGCTTTCGGTCGCCCCGGCGAGGATTTCGCGACGAATCGACGCCGGGTCCTCACCGCGCGGGTTGTCGTCGGTGACGACGACCAGATCGGCCAGTTCGGCCGCCGTCGCGCCCATCGGCGCCCGTTTGCCCGGGTCGCGTTCGCCGCCGGCGCCGAACACCACGGCCAGCCGGCGATCCGGACGCGCCAGCGTGGTCAGCACCGCGCGCAACGCGCCCGGTTTGTGGGCGTAGTCGACCAGCGCCAGGAAGTCCTGGCCGGCGTCGATCTCCTCCATGCGTCCCGGCACGCGGGCCTGTAGCAGGCCCGTCGACGCCTGCTCCGGGGACACCCCGACCGCATCCAGAATAGCCAGTGCGACAAGGCAATTGGCGACGTTGTAGTGGCCGGGCAGCCGAACACCCAGCTGATGGCGCGCCCCGGCGGGATCGATGGCGGTGAACCGTTGTCCCGCGGCGCCCATCGGGGCCACGTCGGTGGCGCGCCAGTGGGCGGGCCGGCCCTCGGCGCTGACGGTGATCACGTCGCCGGCGCGGGCGGCCATGGCGCGCCCGGCGTCGTCGTCGACGCAGACCACGACGCGCCGGGCCCGCAGCGGGGAGCCCGGGTCGAAGAGCATCGCCTTGGCCTCGAAGTAGTCGGCCATCGTCGGGTGGAAGTCGAGGTGGTCGCGGGACAGGTTGGTGAAACCGCCCACCGCGAACCGGGTTCCGTCCACGCGGCCCAGCGTCAGGGCGTGACTGGAGACCTCCATGACGACGGTGTCCACCCCCTGTTCGGCCATCGCCGCCAGCATTGCCTGCAGGGCGGGGGCCTCCGGGGTGGTCAGCGCGCTGGGAATGTCGGCGCCGTCGATGCGGATCCCGATGGTGCCGATCAGCCCGGCGGTGTGGCCGGCGGCGCGCAGTGCGGACTCGATGAGATACGTCGTGGTGGTCTTGCCGGACGTGCCGGTGACGCCGACGACCGTCACCCGCTCGGACGGGTTCCCGTACACCGTGGCGGCCAGCCCGCCGAGCACACCGCGGGGGTCCGGGTGAACGAGGACCGGCACGGATTGCCCTAGGGCGCCCATCTCGGCGACCCCGCCGGCGTCGGTGAGCACGGCGACCGCGCCGCGTTCGATCGCGTCGCCGGCGTAACGCGCGCCGTGGGTGGTGGAACCGGGCAGCGCGGCGAACAGATCGCCGGGCCGCACCTCCTGGGCGCGCAGCGTGACCCCGGTGACCGGCAGGTTCGGGACGGCCCGATCGCCGGCCGGCGCGGCTCCGATGTCAGCCGCCAACGCCGGCAAGCGCACGCCCGCTGCGGCGCTGGGCCGCAGCGCACTGGGCACCGACACCCCGTCACCACCTCCGTCAGCCATGATCGGCCATGACACCCTACCTAGGAGCACCGGCCGACGGATGTTCCCGCGCCCGGGCGCCGGTGTCACGACCCGCTGCGCCGCTCGAGCAGGGGGAGCCAGACGGTGTCGACGATCTCTTCGATGGCTTCGTCGGGCAGGGGCCGCAGCGTCATCAGGACCTCGTAGCGAAACAGGTCCACGGGCAGGCGCGCAATGCGCTCGGTCAACTGGTCGGGCTCGATTTCACCGCGATCGATGGCGCGCTGGATCACCTGATCCAACGCGGCATCGCGCCGCCCTCGCACCAGCGTTTCGAGATCGGCCAGGCTGCTGCCGGTCTGCTGGTAGAAGCCGCCCAGCCGGGTCAGCAACGGGACCACCAACCCCACCCTGACCTTGTTCGCTTGCCGCAGCAATGCGATCGCGTCACCGCGCAGGCTGCCGGTGTCAGGGGCGACCACGACGTCCTTGGCGACCTCATGTGCCACCGCGGCGAGCACGAGTTCCTGCTTGTTCGGCCAGCGCCGGTAGAGCACCGCACGGCTGGTGCCCGCCCGCACGGCGACGCCGTCGATCGTGAGCTCGTCGTACCCGCGTTCGGTCAGCTCCGTCCACGCCGCATCCAGCAACGCCTCCTCCAACGCGGGACCCCGGCGCCGCCGGGCCACGCCGGTCGAGTTAAGAGACATTGCGTTTCCTAACGGTCGGGTCTACGTTCTTTGGATACAGAACGTATCTTATAGCGAACAGGAGTGGAATCGATGCGCATTCTCGTCTCCGGTGCCGGAATCGGCGGCCTGAGCGCGGCGATAAACCTCGGCGCCGACGGCCACGACGTCACCTTGGTCGAACGCGCCAACCACCTGCGGGTGAACGGCTCCCCGATCGACATTCGCGGGGACTCCATCGGTGTCGCCGACAAGATGGGCGTGCTCGCACCGATCCGCGCGCACCGGGTCGATATGACCGAACGCGTCCAGTTCGTCGACGAAAACGGCACCGTGGTGGCCGAACCGCCGCTCGACGAGATCAACGACTCCGCCGGCGACATCGAAATCCCGCGGGAAGACCTCACAACCATCCTGCGCGACCGCCTGGGGCCGACGGTAGAACTGCGGTTCAACGAATCCATCGGCGAACTCGACGACGATGACCGTCGCGTCGATGTGCGGTTCAATTCCGGCGACCGCGAGCGCTATGACCTGGTTGTCGGTGCCGACGGGATGCACTCGGCCGTGCGACGCCTGACGTTCGGTCCCGAGCAACGGTTTCTGCGCCAACTCGGCTTCTATGTCGCGCTGGCCGACTTGCCCGGCTATACGCCGTCCGGGCGCGACAACCCGATGTACAACTTCCCCGGGCACCTTGCCGGCATCGCCGCCTACAACGACAAAGCCTTGGCGGTCTTCATGTTTCGATCGCCCTGGATCGACTACGACTACCACGACCTCGCGGCCCAGAAACGATTACTCGTCGACGCGTTCGCCGGCCACGGCGAGTGGCGGGTACCCGAACTGCTCGACGCCGCGATCGCCGACCCGGAACTGTACTTCGATTCCGTCAGCCAGATTCACATGCCCGGCTGGCATCGCGGTCGCGTCGTCCTCGTCGGGGACGCGGCGCATTGTGCCTCGAGCCTGTCGGGCCGCGGCACCTCCCTGGCCCTGACCGGGGCCTGGTTTCTCGCGCGAGCGCTGCGCGACCATCCCGGCGATCTCGGCCACGCGTGCGAGCAGTACGAACGCGACCAGCGACCCCACGCCCTGCGCTGCCAGGCCACGGCGGCACCCGGCGGCGACCTCCTGATTCCGGCCACTCAGGCTCAAATCGACGCGCGCAACAACGATTTCACCGTCGCAACCGGCCGCGGCCGGGAAGTCTAGGTGGCCTGCAGCGTCAGCGGCGGGCCCGGGTCCGGCGACAGCGGCACGTTCTCGCGCTGCATGAGCCAGCCGGCGATGTTGTGGAACAGCGGGGCCGCCGAGTGGCCCGGGGTGCCGTCGGCGTTGCGCTCCGGGTTGTCCATCATGATGCCGATGACATACCGGGGGTTGTCGACGGTGGCCATGCCGGCGAACGTGATCCAGTAGACGTTGTCGAAGTAGCAGCCGCAGGCCGGGTTGATCTGCTGGGCGGTGCCGGTCTTGCCGGCCATTTGGTAGCCCGTCACCGCGGCGGCGGGGCCGGTGCCCTGCTGATAGCCCATCGGGTCGTGTTGCACGACGGCGCGCAGCATGTTGCGCACGGTCTGAGCCGTCTGCGCCGACACCACCCGCACGCCGTCCGGGCGCGGTTCTTCGGTGCGGGTGCCGTCGGGCGCGATGGTGGCCTTGATGATCCGCGGCGGGATCCGCACCCCGTCGTTGGCGATCGTCTGGTACATGCCCGTCATCTGCAGCAGCGTCATCGAAAGGCCCTGCCCGATGGGCAGGTTGGAGAAGGTGCTGCCCGACCATTGGTCGATGGGTGGCACCAGCCCGGCGCTCTCCCCGGGCAGGCCCACATTGGTGCGCTGCCCGAGCCCGAACTTGCGGACCATGTCGTAGAAGCGCTCCGGCCCCACCCGCTGTGCGAGCATCAAAGTGCCGACGTTGGAAGACTTTCCGAACACGCCGGTGGTCGTGTAGGGCATCACGCCGTGGTCCCACGCGTCGTGGATGGAGACCCCGCCCATCTGGATCGTGCCGGGAACCTGCAGCACCTCATCGGGATTGGACAGGCCGTACTCGATGACCGACGACGCGGTGATCACCTTGTTCACCGAGCCGGGCTCGAACGGCGAGGACACCGCCAGGTTGCCCAGCTGTTTGTCGCCCTGACGCCCGATGTCCTGGGAGGGGTCGAACGTGTTGTCGTTGGCCATGGCCAGCACTTCACCGGTCTTCGCGTCGAGCACGACGGCCGAAACATTGTGCGCGCCAGAGACATTCTTGGCCTGCTGAACCTGCTGCTGCACATAGAACTGGATGTCGTCGTCGAGGGTCAGCTGCACCATCGAGCCGTTGACCGCCCGATGCCGGTTGCGGTAACTGCCGGGGATGACCACGCCGTCGGATCCGCGGTCATAGGTGACCGAACCGTCGGTCCCGGACAGCACGGAGTCCATGGCCTCTTCCAAGCCCAGCAGCCCGTGGCCGTCCCAGTCGATGCCGCCCACGATGTTGGCGGCCAGCGATCCGCCCGGATACTGGCGCAGATCCTGGCGTTCGGAACCGACCTCGGGAAATTTGTCCGAGATCGCGCTGGCGACGGCGGGGTCGACGGCACGCGCGAGATAGACGAAGTTCTCGTCGCTTTGCAGCTTCTTCAGCAGGGTCGCCGAGTCGGGTTTGTTGCCGAGGCGACCCGAGACGTCCTTGGCGATGTCGCGCAAGCGCTGCTGCGGGTCGGGGGCGGCCGAATTCTTGGCCTTGGCCTCCTCCAGCTGCTTGTGAATGCGTTTCGGCTGAAACGTCAGCGCACGAGATTCGATGGTGAACGCCAGTTGATCCTTGCGGCGGTCGATGATGCTGCCCCGCACCGCCTTTTCCACATCGGTGACCTTGAGCTGCCCGGCGGCCTGGGCGCGCAGCGTCGGGGCCTTGGTCACCTGCAGGACGAACAGCTGGGCGGCGGCCACCAGCATCAGCACCAGGATGACCACGTTGCCGGCGCGATGGCGGAAGACGAACGACCCACCGCGGCCGGCCATTTGCACGATCTGACGGGTGCGCCGCTCCCGCGCCGAATGCCCGGCCCCCACCGGCTCGGGGCGCTGCGCACCCCGGCTGGCCTTGGGCTGCTTGGCTTTCCGGAGTCGTTTCGGTTCGCGAACGTCACGGCCCTGGTCCGCCTGCTGCGGTTTCGCGCGGCGCTTGGGCTGCCGGGCGGCGTTGTCCGCCATGTCCTTACGGGGACCGCGTGTCGGGCGTGCGGCCTGCGACCGGCGTGCCCGTGGGGTGTCGCCGCGGCTCACCTGGGAGCACCTGGCACCGCGCCGGGGGGCCCGGGCAGGGAGCCGGTACCCGGTTGCGGCATCGGGGCGGGCGCCGGAGCGGCGGGGGCGATCGGCTGGGGGCCGGCCGCGCGGCCCAGCGGCACCGGGACGGAAACCTCGGGTGGCAGGGGCGCGGGTAGCTGGCCCGGGGCCGGAATGGGCAGGCCGCCCAACGGGATCGGGACCTCGGCGGGCACCGGGGGGGCCGCGGGTCTGGCCGGCATCGGCAGCCCCGGCGTCGGCAGCGCGCCGGTCACCGGCCCACCGGGCATGCCGGGGAGCGCACCGGTCACGGGGCCGCCTGGCATGCCGGGCAGCGTACCGGCAGGGGGCGCACCGGCGACGCCAGGCGCGCCGGGCACCGGCGGAACTGCCGGCGGGAAGTGTTGACCGCCCACCGTCGACGCGCCGTCGGGTGCGCGCAGCAGCGCTTCGGGCCCCGACCTGGCCGGGGCGGGGGCGCCGGGGACCGGCTCGAGCCGCATCGGGACCTCCGCGGCGGGCGCCGCGGGTTTCGGGGGCTGCGGCGCTTCGTCGGGGAGCTTGGTGTTCAGCGGCGGCGGCGGAACACCGTCGGCGGGTTTGGGGGTGCCCACCACCACCCAGTTCCCGGACGGGTCCTGGACCAGGTGCGCGGTGTCCCGGGTGGGGATCATGCCCTGCTTGCGGGCCGCCTCCGCCAGCGCGGGCGCGGCTTCGGCCTCACGCACGTCGCGCTCCAGGGCCTCCTTCTGTTGCTGCAGCAACCGGGTCCGCTCGCGGGCGTGGCTCAACTTGTAGGAGCGTTCGGCGGAGTCGGTGGACAACCACAGCGTGAGCCCGAGCCCGACGCCCAGCGCTCCGATGACCAACACGACGAACGGAACCTTGCTCGCAAGTGTCCGCGGCCGCAGGTCGATCGACGCCAGCCGGGCGGCCAGACGCTCGGTGAGCTTGGGCCGAACGACCTTGGGCGCCTTGGCTTTGCGGGCCTTGGCGCGCGCCTTGGCCTGGCTGGCGTTCTTCGGCCGCGCCGACCGCTCGACCGGCCGGGCGACGGGGCTGCTCTGCGGACCGGCCTTGGGCGCGCGGGATTCGCGGGCGGGCGCCGTGGTCCTGGCGCCGCGGGCGCGCCGCGCCGCGCCGGGTTCGGGCGCCGGGCGCCTGCCCCGTCGGGCAGCACCGTCGCGGGCGCCCCGGCGGTCGCTGCCGCCGCGTCGTTTCGACGTCTCGCGGTCCGCTTTCATCAATCGCCTTTCCCGGTTGCCTGCTGTGATTCCATGCGCTGCAGGGCCCGCAGCCGCACCGCGGCGCTACGCGGGTTGCGTTCGATCTCGGTGGCGTCGGCCCGTCCGGCACCCTGCGTCAGGGCCCGGAATCGCGGCTGGTGACCGGGGAGTTCGACCGGCAGGTCCACCGGGGTGCGGGACGCGACCGCCTCGGCGAACAACCGCTTGACGATCCGGTCTTCCAGCGATTGGTACGCCATCACCACGATGCGCCCGCCGACGGCAAGCGCGTCCAGGGCGGCCGGGAGCGCGGCACGCAGCGAATCCAATTCGTCGTTGACCGCGACCCGCAGCGCCTGGAAGGTGCGCTTGGCCGGGTGGCCGCCGGTGCGGCGTGCCGCGGCCGGAATCGCTTCGTAGAGCAGGGCCACCAGGTCCGCGGTCGACGCGAACGGCTGGCGGGCCCGCCGGCGCACGATGTGCGCGGCGATGCGCCGCGCGAAGCGCTCCTCGCCGTAGCGGTGCAGGATGTTCGCCAGCTCGGCCTCGTCGTAGGTGTTGAGGATGTCGGCCGCGGTCAGCGGCGCGTCGGGGTCCATCCGCATGTCCAGCGGCGCGTCCTGGGCGTAGGCGAAACCGCGTTCGGCGCGGTCGAGCTGCATGGACGACACGCCGAGGTCGAACAGCATCCCGTCGACCGATTCGGTTGCGGCATAGCCGGATTCGGCCAGCGCCGTGGCGACGCCGTCGTAGCGGGTGCGCACCAGCGTGACCCGGTCGGAGAATCGCGCCAACCGCGTTCGGGTGATGTCCAGGGCGGTGGGGTCGCGGTCGAGTCCGATCAGCCGCAGGCCCGGCAGTTCGGTGAGGAACCGCTCGGCGTGCCCTCCCGCGCCGACGGTCGCGTCGACGAGGGTCGCCCCCGTCCCGTCCGGGTGGTGGCGGGTCAATGCGGGCGTGAGCAGCGTGACGCAACGCTCCAGCAGGACGGGCACGTGCCCGCCTGATCCCGATGGCGGCGACGCGCTGCGCCCGGCTGCGCCGCGCTTGCGGTCACCACGGCCGCGCTTGCGATCACCGCGCCCTGAATTGTCAGCCACCGCAACGCCTCCCCGGTTCTGCCGCCACCCGTGGGCCGCACGCCCCGGTATGGCCCGAGCGTGCCGGAAAAGGTGTGGCGCCCTTGCATCGAGGTCCCTGTCCGAAGGCACGAACCTGGCGTTGGGGAAGTACGCCAGGGTCGGTTCGGGCAGAGGCCACGTTGCACGGGCATGCGCCTCAGATGATGTCGCCGAGTGCTTCATCGCTGGCCGCGGAGAAGTTCTCTTCGTGGGTCTGCTGGTAGTCCTGCCAGGCCTGCGCATCCCAGATTTCGAGGTAGTCGACCGCGCCGATCACCACGCACTCCTTGGACAGGCCGGCGTAACGACGGTGGTCGGCCGACAACGTGATGCGGCCCTGGGCGTCGGGGTGCTGCTCGTCGGTGCCGGCGGCGAGGTTACGCAGGAAGGCCCTGGCGTCAGGGTTGCTTCGCGACGCCTTGCTCGCCCGGCGGGCCAGTTGCTCGAATTCCGCCCGCGGGTAGACGGCGAGGCTGTGGTCCTGGCTCTTGGTGACCATCAACCCCCCTGCCAGCGCGTCACGGAACTTGGCGGGCAACGTCAGCCGCCCCTTGTCGTCGAGTTTGGGCGTGTAGGTGCCAAGAAACACCAGCTCACCTCCCGTTCGAGGTCACCCAAACACTGCAGCCACCATACCCCACAATCCCCCACTTCGCCCCATTCATGGCATGTCGCCGTGGCGTTTTCCGGGTTCTCCGTCGTCACGGGGCCCTCGACGCGCTACGAGAGGCGTGTCGGGCGGCCCTCGCACCGGGATTCAGGGTGGCGCCGGCAGCGCAGCTAGCAGGGAAAATGTCGCCGGTGGGGCGTAGTGGGGAACTCTAGTGGGGCCCGGTGGGGATTAACCGACGGCCCGCGCGTCGGCTAGGGCTCGGTTGGGGCGCAAAACGGTATCGACGGTTGCGCGGCGTCAGTCAGCCGGCCGGAAGCTGCGACGATGACGGCCGGGGCGGCGCGAGGCGCGGACGACGCGGGAGAAATGCAAAACGGGGCAGCCAGCAGCTACCCCGTGCGGGTGGGTCGGCGCTCAGTCGTCGAAGCGGCGGCGGAACCGATCCTCCATGCGACTGGTGAAGGAGCCCCCGCCCTTGTTGCGGCGCTGGCGCAGCGAGGTGGGCGCGGAGCCGGAATGGTCTGGCCTGCCTGACAATCGGGGACCGGTGATGCCGAACACCACGCCGCCGAACATGACGATGAACCCGAAAATGCTGAGAATGGGGACGCTGCCGCCGATCCAGGTGGCCTTGAACGCCACCCCCGACACCAGCATCGCCAGGCCGACGACGAACAGCGCCACTCCCTGCAGGCGCCGGCGGGCCGTGGGCGCGCGAAAGCCCCCGCCGCGGACGCTTGACGCGAATTTGGGGTCTTCGGCGTAGAGAGCGCTCTCGATCTGATCGAGCATTCGCTGCTCATGATCGGAGAGTGGCATTCGTCCCTCCTTGCCGACAGTTTGGCACGTGACTATCGATAGCACGCGATGCCCGTTGCGCGGGCAACTAATTGAATGATACGAGGTCAATCTGCCCCATACCACTGGTTCCGCGCCGATTCTATCCCGGCCGGATCGCGGCAATCCGCCAGACCGGAACGCCCGTGCGCTACAACCGGCTTCCCGACCCGGGGGCGTCCGTGGGTTCGGTGCCACGACCGCTCGTCGCGCCGGCCCGTGGGGGTCCGATAATGATTCTTAGCAGCCGGGTCAGAACGCCGCAGCATCGAACGAGACCGATCACCGGATGAGGAGGGCACCGCGAGTTGGGGATATTCCTCATCGATCTGCTCCCCCACGATATGGAGCGTCGCCTCACCGACGCCCTGACGGTGTACGTCGATGCGATGCGCTACCCGCGCGGCACCGAGCAACAGCGCGCCGCGATGTGGCTCGAGCACATCCGCCGCCGCGGCTGGCAAGGCGCCGGGGTCGTCGAAGCCGACGGGCCCGATGACGAGGGCGCGCCGATGCCCTCGGCGGAGGATCTGACCAGCGCCCCGCTGCTCGGCGTGGCCTACGGCTATCCCGGGGCGCCCGGCCAATGGTGGCAGCAGCAGGTGGTGCTGGGCATGCAGCGCGGCGGCTCGCCGACGCACGAGATCGCCCGGCTGATGAACAGCTATTTCGAGTTGACCGAGCTGCACATTCATCCCCGCGCCCAGGGCCGCGGCCTCGGCGAGGCGCTGGCTCGGCGGCTGCTCGCCGGGCGCGCGGAAAAGAACGTGCTGCTGTCGACACCGGAAACCAACGGCGAGCCCAACCGCGCCTGGCGGTTGTACCGCCGGCTGGGCTTCACCGACGTCATCCGCCGCTACCACTTCGCCGGCGACCCGCGGGCGTTTGCGATCCTGGGCCGCGAACTACCGCTGTGACACCGCGGAACCGGGCGCGCATCGGACGCCCGCGCTCCGGAGTGGCCTTGTTCAAGTGGCACATCGGATCTGGCACGATGACCTGGTGCGCGCCAGCTCTCCCCCAGCCCGCGGCCGCGGCGTGAAAGCCCCCCGGGCCCGACGGCGCCGTCTGCTGGCCATCGCGATGTTGCTGCTGCTGGTGCCGCTGGCCACCGGATGCCTGCGGGTCCGGGCCTCGCTCACCGTCTCCCCCGACGACCTGGTCTCCGGGGAGATCGTCGCCGCCGCGAAACCCAAGACCCCCAAGGACACCGGCCCCCAGCTCGACAGCAACAACCTGCCGTTCAGCCAGAAGGTGGCGGTGTCGAACTACGACAGCGACGGCTACGTCGGCTCCCAGGCGGTGTTCTCCGATCTGACGTTCGCCGAGCTGCCGCAGCTGGCCAACATGAACTCCGACGCCTCCGGCGTCAACCTGTCGCTGCGCCGCAACGGCAACCTGGTGATCCTGGAGGGCCGCGCGGATCTGACGTCGCTGACCGATTCGGAGGCGGACGTCGAGCTGACGGTCGCCTTTCCGGGGGTGGTCACCTCCACCAACGGCGACCGGGTCGAGCCCGACGTGGTGTCCTGGAAGCTCAAGCCGGGCGTGGTGAGCACCATGACCGCCCAGGCCCGCTACACCGACCCCAACACCCGTTCCTTCACCGGCGCCGTGGTGTGGCTGGGCATCGCGTCCTTCGCGGCCGCCGGCGTGGTGGGGCTGCTGGCGTGGGTCGGCCGGGACCGCTCACCGCGGCTCACCGCGCCGCGCGACCAGCCGCCGCCCACCTAGCCTCGCCGCGCTAACCCTGCTGGGTGGGTGACCAGTACGCGAGCATCTCCGCGAAGGTCTGGAACGCGGGACCGGAGATCCCATAGGTCGCCTCGAGATGGATGCTCAGCGGGAAACCGAGGTCGGCCACCCCGTCGATGACGCGCTTGTAGAGGTCGACCATCAGCTGACGCTTCTGCGGGGGCTCGCATTCGGCGAGCTTGCGGACGAACTCCTGCTCGGCGGCGACCGCGGCGTTGCCCGGGTCCTGGATGAGCCAGTTGATCAGTCCGACGCGGCTTTCCATCTTCGGCACGAAACCGAAGGACAGCAGGATCTCGGGCCGGTGATCGGTTTGCCTGGCGAACTCGCTCAGGAACCCCACGATCGCGTCGGAATACAGCAACTGGGTCATCCCGTAGGTGGCGCCCTGGTCGCACTTGAAGTTGAACCGGCCCTGTTCGCCGTCGCGGGTGGGGATCAGGATCACCCCGCGGTTGGTCACCAGCTCGCGATAGATCGACAGGGCGTCGGTCGGGGCGACGCCGGAGCCCTCGCCGTCGTTCATGGTGCGCGGCACGCCGACGAACACGACGCCTTCCATTCCGGCCGAGGACAACTCGGTCAGCCGGCCCCGCAGCGACGGCTCGTCCATGAACGCGGTGACCTGCGTGCACAAGCCCCTGATCCCGGTCAGTTCCGGCTTGACCACCGACCAGAAGTCGAGCACATCCAGCTTGGGCTTCATCTGAATGGGACGGTCGTCGTCCTCGGCGATGATCCCGGGGATCATCACGTGCCGGATCCGGCCGTCCAAACCGGCCTCGGCCGAATGCCGCACCACTTTGTGCGCCTCTTCGAGTGCCCGCTCCCGACCTTCGTCGGCGTTTGGTGGCACCAGTTCGAGCGCAATGGTGTTGAGGGTCACGCGGCTTCTCTCCGTCCGACGACTATGGGCCCGGGGCGTCTCTTGGCCGCGCAGCATCCGCGCGAGCCCCAGCGCACCCGCAAGCATAGGGGCGGGTTAGTGAGGCAGTCGAAGCAACTGGGTGCGCCCGGCGACCTCACGCGGGACCCACCCCGCGCCGCGCGACGAATACACTGGTCGGGCCTGGAACACCCAGCCAGCCGAGCAGAAAGGGGCGCCGCGCTGAGCGTCAAAGCCACAGCAGCGGCGGCAACCGTCGAGTTGACCGGCGCCATCACCGAACAGTTGCGGCGGTATCTGGACGAGCGGCGCGCCGAGACCGCCTACATCGGCGACGACTACAACGGCCTGATCGCCGCGCTCGAAGATTTCGTGCTGGGCGGCGGGAAGCGGCTACGCCCCGCGTTCGCCTACTGGGGGTGGCGCGCCGTGGCCACCGACGAACCCGACGAGCAAGTGCTGCTGCTGTTTTCCGCGCTCGAGCTGCTGCACGCCTGCGCGCTGGTGCACGACGACGTGATCGACGACTCCTCCACCCGGCGGGGACGGCCGACCACCCACGTCCAGTTCGCGACCCTGCATCGCGACCGGGGCTGGCAGGGCTCGCCCGAGCGGTTCGGCGCGTCGGCCGCCATCCTGCTCGGTGACCTCGCCCTGGCCTGGGCCGACGACATCGTCTTCGGTATCGACCTGACGCCGCAGGCCCAGCGCCGCATCCGCCGGGTGTGGGCCAACATCCGCACCGAGGTGCTCGGCGGGCAGTACCTCGACATCGTCGCCGAAGCCAGCGCCGCCGCCTCGATCGCGTCGGCGATGAACGTCGACACCTTCAAAACCGCCTGCTACACCGTGTCGCGCCCGCTGCAGCTCGGCGTGGCCGCCGCCGCCGACCGACCCGACGTCCACGACATCTTCAGCCAGTTCGGCACGGACCTCGGGGTGGCGTTCCAGCTGCGCGACGACGTCCTGGGCGTCTTCGGTGACCCCGCGGTGACCGGCAAGCCGTCCGGGGACGACCTGCGATCCGGCAAGCGCACCGTGCTGCTGGCCGAGGCGGTGGAGTTGGCGGAGACGTCAGACCCGGTGGCGGCCAACCTATTACGGACCTCGATCGGCGCCCAGCTGACCGACGCGCAAGTGGATCGGCTGCGTGAGGTCATCGAGTCGGTGGGTGCCCTGGCCGCGGCCGAACAACGCATCGCCACGCTGACCCAGCGGGCGCTGGCGACGCTGGCCGCCGCCCCCATCAACACCGCGGCCAAAGCCGGGCTGTCCGAATTGGCCAAGATCGCCACGAACCGGTCCGCCTGAACCGATGACGACTCCGACCGACACCCCGGCCGACGACGCGCCGGCAGCCAAACCCCCTCGCGGCGAACGGTTTTCCCAGCTGAGGGCGTTCGTGGCGGCCGACGAATCGCGGCCGGCCAAACTGGGCCTGCTGGGGTCGGTGCTGATCACCCTGGGCGGGCTGGGCGCGGGCAGCACCCGCCAGCACGACCCGCTGCTCGAGTCGATTCACATGTCCTGGCTGCGTTTTGGCCACGGCCTGGTGCTGTCGTCGATCGTGCTGTGGACCGGCGTCGGCCTCATGCTGATCGCCTGGCTGGGCCTGGGCCGCCGCGTGCTGGCCGGCGACGCGACCGAGTTCGTCATGAAGACCACCACCGGATTCTGGCTGGCGCCGCTGCTGGTGTCGGTGCCCGTCTTCAGCCGGGACACCTATTCGTATCTGGCGCAGGGCGCACTGCTGCGCGACGGCCTGGACCCCTACGCCGTCGGCCCGGTCGCCAATCCAAACATCTTGTTGGACAACGTCAGTCCCATCTGGTCGATCACGACCGCCCCCTACGGTCCGGCGTTCATCCTGGTGGCGAAGCTGATCACCGTCCTCGTCGGCAACAACGTGGTGGCGGGCACCATGTTGCTGCGGCTGTGCATGCTGCCCGGTTTGGCGCTGTTGATCTGGGCCACTCCGCGAGTGGCGCGGCACCTGGGCGCCGACCCCTCGACGGCGCTGTGGATCTGCGTGCTCAACCCGCTGGTGCTCATCCACCTGATGGGCGGCGTGCACAACGAGATGCTGATGGTGGGCCTGATGGCCGCCGGCATCGCGCTGACGTTCGGCGGTCGCCACGTCGCGGGCACCGCGCTGATCACGGTCGCCATCGCGGTCAAAGCCACCGCCGGCATCGCGCTGCCCTTCCTGGTGTGGGTGTGGGCGCGGGATCTGCGCGACCGGCGGGGATATCGTTCCGCGCGAGCGCTTCTCGCGGCCGCGGCGGCGTCGCTGCTGGTCTTCGCGGTGGTGTTCGCGATCCTGTCCGCGGTGGCCGGCGTGGGGCTGGGATGGCTGACCGCGCTGGCCGGTTCGGTGAAGATCATCAACTGGCTGACCGTGCCGACCGCGGCGGCCAACCTGATCCACGCGATCGGCAGCGGGCTGTTTCCCGTGAGCTTCTATCCGCTCCTGCGGGTCACCCGGCTGGTCGGCATCGCGATCATCGCGGTCTCGCTGCCGCTGTTGTGGTGGCGGTTCCGGCGTGATGACCGGGCCGCGCTCACCGGCATGGCGTACTCGATGCTGATCGTGGTGCTGTTCGTCCCGGCCGCGTTGCCCTGGTACTACTCGTGGCCGCTGGCGATCGTGGCTCCCCTGGCCCAGTCACGACGGGCGGTGGCGATCATCGGCGGCGCGTCGACCTGGGTGATGGTGATCTTCAAACCCGATGGCTCGCATGGGATGTACTCGTGGCTGCACTTCTCGCTGGCCACCGCCGTCGCGCTGATCGCCTGGTACACCCTGTACCGGGCCCCCCGCCCTCGGACCGGCCCGGCCGAGGTCGCCGCACCGGCTCAGTAGGCCATCGCCTGCGCCCGGCGCACGACTTCGCGGGCCTGGTGGGCATGCAGCGCGTCGACGGGGCGGGCATTGCTGATGGCGTCCTTGGTGCCGTCGCGGGTCACCGTCAGCGACGGGTCGGGGGTGAACAGCCAGCGCACGATCTCGGTGTCGTGGTAGCCGCCGTCGTGCAGGATCGTCAACAATCCCGGCAGGCTCTTGACCACCTCACCGGACTGGGTGAAGAACACCTGCGGCACCACCACGCCCTCGCCGCGCCGGACCGCGACCAGATGGCCATCGCGGAGCTGTTGGTGGACCTTGGTTACCGGGATTTTAAGCAATTCGGCGACCCGCGGGAGGTCGTAGATCGGCTCGTCGGGATCTAGCACATCGTCGCCGGCAGGAATACTGCTCATCCGCGCAAGTGTAAGCCTTGATACGCGCCGTGAGCCCGTGTTCTTCCGCCCAATCATGGCGCCGCACCTACGATGGCCCCGTGGCCCAAGCTCATCCGCCCGGCCGGGCCGGTCCGCATCGTCCGCCGGCGGAGGCCGGGACGGCGGACCCGTTGGACAACGCGTTGCTGGACGGCCGCTACCTGATCCAGGCGAAGATCGCCAGCGGCGGCACCTCGACGGTGTACCGCGGTCTCGACACCCGGCTCGACCGTCCCGTCGCCGTGAAGGTGATGGATTCTCGCTACGCGGGCGACGAGCAGTTCCTCACCCGCTTCCAGCGCGAGGCCCGCACCGTCGCACGCCTGAAGGATCCCGGGCTGGTCGCGGTCTACGACCAGGGCTCCGACGCTCGGCACCCGTTTCTGGTGATGGAGCTCATCGAGGGCGGCACCCTGCGCGAGCTGCTGGGCGAGCGCGGACCCATGCCGCCCTACGCCGTGGCGGCGGTGCTTCGTCCGGTGCTCGGCGGGTTGGCCGCCGCGCACCGCGCCGGTCTGGTGCATCGCGACGTCAAGCCGGAGAACGTGTTGATCTCCGACGACGGCGAGGTGAAGATCGCCGACTTCGGGTTGGTCCGCGCCGTCGCCGCCGCCGGAATCACCTCTACCAGTGTGATTTTGGGCACCGCGGCGTATCTGTCGCCCGAGCAGGTGCGCGACGGCGACGCGAGCCCGCGCAGCGACGTGTACTCCGCGGGCATCCTCGCCTACGAGCTGTTGACCGGGCACACCCCCTTCACCGGCGACTCGGCGCTGTCGATCGCTTACCGGCGGCTGGACACCGACGTGCCGGCGCCCAGCGCGTCCATCGACGGTGTGCCCGTGCAGTTCGACCAGTTCGTGCAGCGGGCGACGGCCCGCGACCCGGCCGACCGGTACGCCGACGCGACCGAGATGGGTGCCGATCTCGACGCGATCGCCGATGAGCTTGCGCTGCCGGACTTCTCCGTGCCGGCGCCACGAAACTCCGCTCAGCACCGCTCGGCCGCGCTGCAGCACAGCCGGATGGGCCAGCGCCCGGCCACCGCGCAGCAGCCCGGGCCCGCCCCGGTGCGCCAGCCCACCCGCCAACTGACCCGGGGCCCCGAGGATTGGCCGCGCCCGCAGCGCCCGGCCGCGGCCGTCGACGAACCCGACGAGGACGACGATGACTACGAATATGAGCCTGTCGCAGGCGAATTCGCGGGCATCCCGATCAGCGAATTCGTGTGGACCCGCCAGCACAATCGGCGCATGGTGCTGGTGTGGGTGGCGCTGGTGCTGGCGTTGACCGGCCTGGTGGCGACCGCGGCGTGGACCGTCGGAAGCAACCTCAACGGGCTGCTGTAGGCGCGCTCAGTCGCGCAGCATCTCGGCGACCAGGAAGGCCAACTCCAGCGACTGTTGGGTGTTCAGCCGTGGGTCGCACGCGGTCTCGTAGCGGCCGACCAGGTCGGTGTCCGAAATGTCTTGCGCCCCACCAAGACACTCGGTGACGTTCTCCCCGGTGATCTCGACGTGGATGCCGCCGGGATGGGTGCCCAGCGCGCGGTGCACCTCGAAGAAGCCCTGCACCTCGTCGACGATGCGGTCGAAGTGGCGGGTCTTGTACCCGTTGGACGACTCGTGGGTGTTGCCGTGCATCGGGTCGCACTGCCAGATCACCTGGTGACCGGTGGCCTGGACCTTCTCCACGATCGGGGGCAGCAGATCGCGCACCTTGTTGTTGCCCATCCTGCTCACCAGTGTCAGCCGGCCGGGCTTGTTGTGCGGGTCGAGCCGCTCGACGTATTCGACGGCCAACTCCGGGGTGATCGTCGGGCCGATCTTGACGCCGATCGGGTTGGCGATCACCTCCGCGAAGGCGATGTGCGCCCCGTCGAGCTGGCGGGTCCGCTCGCCGATCCACACGGTGTGCGCCGACAGGTCGTACAGCTGGGGCTCGCCGCTGTCGTTCTCGGACAGCCGCAGCATCGACCGCTCGTAGTCGAGCACCAAAGCCTCGTGGCTGGCGTAGATTTCGGCGGTCTGCAGGTTGCGGTCGGCCACCCCGCACGCGCTCATGAAGCGCAGGCCGCGATCGATCTCGGTGGCCAGCGCCGTGTAGCGGGCGCCCGCCGGCGAGGTCCGGACGAACTCGCGGTTCCAGTCGTGGACCAGATGCAGCGACGCCAACCCCGACGACGTCAGCGCACGAACCAGATTCATCGCCGCGCTGGCATTGGCGTAGGCGCGCACCAATCGCGACGGATCATGCTCGCGCACCGCGGCGTCCGGGGCGAAGCCGTTGATCATGTCGCCGCGGTAGGACTTCAACCCCAGCGCGTCGATGTCGGCCGATCGCGGTTTGGCGTACTGCCCCGCGATGCGGGCCACCTTGACCACCGGCATGCTCGAGCCGTAGGTCAGCACCACCGCCATCTGCAGCAGGGTGCGCACGTTGCCGCGGATGTGGGGTTCGGTGTTCTCGGTGAACGTCTCCGCGCAGTCACCGCCCTGCAGCAGGAACGCCTCACCCCTGGCCACCTGGGCGAGCTGCTCCTGTAGCCGCACGATCTCCATCGGCACCGTGACCGGCGGCACGCTCTCGAGGACCGTGCGCATCGCCGACGCCTGATCGGCGGGCCAGCTGGGTTGCTGGGCGGCCGGCTTGGCCAGCGCGGCGTCCAATCGCGCCCGCAGATCGGTCGGCAGCGGCGGCAGCGGCGGCAGCTGGTCGATCGGGATGTCGACGGTCCAGTTCATCGGTCCATCGTAACCGGGTCGCGGACGCCCCCGGTCAGGGTTGATCAGCGTGAACGCCGTCGAGCGCGGCCGTCTTAGTCTCCCGCCGTGATCAACCGGAAGCGGCGGAGCTGATCGCGGGCGTCGACCAACGCGTCGTGGGCATCGGGCGACCGCGGGGGCATCCGGGGGCTGCCCCGGTCTTCCCAGAGTTGCCGCAGCTCGCGGGTGAAACGCGGGATGGCCCGCGGCAGGTCCGGCATCGGGCCCCACAACTGGCACAGGGCGACGTGGTCGTAGGCCGCCACCCACGCCCACAGTTCGATCGGCTCAGCGGCCGCCCGCCCGGAATTGACGCCGAAGAACTCCTCCAGGTCCTCGCGGATCCGCCTGCGTGAGCGCCACACCTGCGACGCCGGGGGCGGCAGCTTGGGCAGCACGTTGGCGCGCACCCACGGGCCGGCGCGCTCGGGATCGAATTCCGTGGACACCGCGTAGTACTCGCGGCCGTCCTCGGCGGCCACCCCGATCGAGATGAGCTCGATGGTGCGGCCGTCCTCGATGAATTCGGTGTCGTAGAAGTACCGCACGAAGGGAGATTATCTGCTGATCAGGATCGGACCGGTGGGCGCCGGGGCGGGATGAACCTCGTCGTCCAACCTGGCGTCCACCGCACGTTGATCCGGAAACCGCGGCGTGCCCGCGATGGCGCACTGCAGGTAGAGCTTGGCCCGCACCACCGGGCGGCGCAGCCGCCGTTCGCGCTGCAGCGCGCGGCGCATCTTGTCCGGCTGCGTGGCGTACCGCCAGCGGGCCCAGGGCGCGTGCGGGCGCGACAGCCGGACCGCCCCGATCACCAGCAAGATGACCAGGAACATGCCCAGCAGGCCGGTCCAGACCTTGCCCTTGAGCACCACCACGACGGCCAGCGGCAGCGTCAACGCCATGGCGCCCCCCACCACGGCGCGCAGCGCCCACGAGTTGGCGTCGTGCCAGATCGGCAGGAAGAACATCAGCGGGTGCAGGCCCATCATCAGCAGCCCGGCCACCGCGACCGCGGCAAAGACCGCATCGACCGAGGTGCGGCCGTCCTCGGACCAGTAGACGTCGGACAGGTGCAGGATCAACGCGTACTCGTCGAGGACCAGGGCGGCCCCGATCCCGAAAAACGTGGCGGCCATCATGAACTGGGGCTCGTGCCCGTCGATCGACAGGGTCACCAGCGTCAGCCCGGAGAGCAACGTGAGGACCACCCCGAACGTGACGTGGTGGATGTGCACTCCCCCGACGTGGACGTTGCGCGGGTGCCACCACTTGGTGGGCCGGCCGTTTTCGACGCGGTGCCGGATCAACCGCACGAACGTCCGCGTGACGAAAAACGTCAGGATGAAGGCCACCAGGCAGCACAACAGTGGCAGGTGGCCCCGGTCGTGAATGTCATGTTCGAACCATCGGGACATCTCGTCCACGAACGAGTGGAGCACCCTTGAAACCTACGCCTCCCCGCGCCGCGGCCGTGGGAGCCGCGCTGCACCAGGGGTGTCCGGGCGCGGGCACCCATTACGCTGTTGTGCGACATGAGTACACGGCAGGCGCCCGGGGCGGGCTTCTCAGGTAAGCGTGCCCCCGGGCGGGCGCTGGTGTGGGGCGCGGCTTGGCTGGCGGCCGCGGCGGGGCTGGGTTACGCGGCGTGGCAGCTGTTCGGGCACATCCCGTATCGCATCGACATCGACGTCTATCAGATGGGCGCCCGGGCCTGGATGGACGGCCGCCCGCTGTACCGCGGCGACGTGTTGTTCCACACGCCGATCGTCGATCTGCCGTTCACCTATCCGCCGCTGGCCGCCATCGTGTTCTGCCCGTTCGCCTGGATGCACATGCCGGCCGCCAGTGTCGCGATCACCGCCCTGACGCTGGTTTTGCTGGTCGTGTCGACCGTGATCGTGCTGACCCGGCTCGACGTCTGGAGCGCGTCGGCCGTGCTGCCCGGCCCGGCCTGGCTGCGCCGGTGGTGGCTGGCCGTCGTCGCCGCCGCGGCCGCGACGGTCTGGCTGGAACCCATCAGCTCGAACTTCGCCTTCGGCCAGATCAACGTGGTGCTGATGACGCTGGTGATCGCTGACTGCGTGCCGCGCCGCACGCCGTGGCCGCGCGGGCTGCTGCTGGGGGTGGGCATGGCGCTGAAGCTGACGCCGGCGGTTTTCCTGCTCTATTTCCTGCTGCGCCGCGATCACCGTGCGGCGTTGACCGCGCTGGCCTCGTTCGCTGGGGCGACGCTGCTGGGTTTCGTGCTGGCCTGGAACGACTCCTGGGAGTACTGGACGCACACCGTGCATCACACCGACCGGATCGGTTCGGCGTCGTTGAACACCGACCAGAACATCGCCGGCGCCCTGGCCCGGCTGGGGCTGGGACAGCAGGAGCGCTTCCTGCTGTGGGTGGCGGCGTCCCTGCTCGTGCTGGCGGCGACGGTGTGGGCGATGCGCCGGGTGCTGCGCGCCGGCGAGCCCACGCTCGCGCTGGTCTGCGTCGCCTTGTTCGGGCTGGTGGTCTCGCCGGTGTCGTGGTCGCACCACTGGGTGTGGGTGCTGCCCGCGGTGCTGGTGACGGCCGTCTTGGGCTGGCGGCGCCGCAACGCACTGCTGATGGTCGTCAGCGCCGTGGGGGTGGCGCTGATGAGGTGGACGCCGATCGACCTGCTGCCCAAGCATCACGAGGCGAGCGCGGTGTGGTGGCGCCAACTCGCCGGGATGTCGTACGTGTGGTGGGCGCTGGCGGTCATCGTCGCGGCCGGCGTCACCGTGACCGCCCGCGGCGTTTCGCGGGAGGCCGCGCCGGAGCCGCTGGCGCCGGCTACCGCCGTCGGTTAACCGGCCGCGGTCTCGGGAATCCGCGCGGCCTCACCGTCGGCCGCGTCACCGCCCTTTTTCAGGCTGGCCGCGTAGATGTCGACGTATTCCTGCCCGGACAGCCCCATCAGCTCGTAGATCACCTCGTCGGTGACGGCCCGCTCGATGAAGCGGTTGCCGGCCAGCCCGTCGAAGCGCGAGAAGTCCATCGGCTTGCCGAAGCGAACCGTGACCCGGCCGAACCGCAACATGTTGGTCCCGGGCGGGTTGACGACGTTGGTGCCGATCATCGCGACCGGGATCACCGGGACCCCGGTCTGCAGGGCCAGCCGCGCCAGCCCCGTCTTGCCCTTGTAGAGCCGGCCGTCCGGGGACCGCGTGCCTTCGGGATACATGCCCAGCAGCTTGCCCTCACCCAGCACCTGTTGCGCGGTGGTCAGCGCGGCCCGGGCGCTGTCGGCGTCGGTCCGGTCGATCGGCACCTGCCCGACGGCGGTGAAGAACCACCGCTGGAACCACCCCTTCAAACCGGTGCCGGTGAAATATTCCGACTTGGCCAGGAAGGTGATTCGGCGCCGCACCACCAGCGGAAGATAGAAGCTGTCCATCACGGCCAGGTGATTGCTTGCCAGTATCGCCGGCCCGGAGCTCGGAACGTGTTCTAGGCCTTCAACTTTCGGCCGCCCCAGCAGTGACAGCAACGGGCCGAGGAGCACGTACTTGAATAGCCAGTACCACATGGCCCTCCCTCTCGGCTACACCCCGCTGATGTACTGCGCCAACTGTACCTATCCCCACGGGAAGGGACCACCTGCGACGCAGCGCCCTCACTCGTCCAGCGTGACGGGGATGGGCTGATAACGCGTCCGCGGGGCGGCGTCGCCGCTGTCGGCCGCGCCGCCGGGCGGACCGTCGGGCGGCGGTTCCGGCGTCGGGCGCGACGCCCGGTCGATGTCGTCGACGATGTCACGGATCACCTGAAGCAGGGCGATGCTGTGGTCGGCGATCGCGGTGAGCAAGGGGTGCTGGTCGCCGGTCGCCAGCGCGGCCAGGGCGCACACCGGGCACCACACCTGCTGACACTTGCCCGTTCCCGGTCCGGCGCCGGCCGTCAGCGCCGCGGCCGCGCGCACCGCGGGGTCGATGCCGTCCAGGATCGTCTGGGCGAGCCTGCGCAGCTCCGGACCGATTTCGGGATGAGCCCCACTCACTTAGGCCACACCTCCGGATCTGGTCGAAAACGCACCGTCAGCTCACTACCCCGCAGGCGCGCGTCCAGCACGATGCAGCGCCGAAGCACCGACGCCAGCCTCACCCTGCGCCGCAATCCGCCGGCGCTGATGATGAGGTCGTCGTCGACCCGCCCGAGGGTCAGCGCCGACGCATCGAGTTGCGGCAACGCTAGCCGCATCCGGTAGACGGACCCAAGTCCCGTCCCGGATTCGAGGTCGACGACGGGCCGCAACGGGCCCGGCGGCGCGGTGCCTCCCCGGCGGCGGGCGGCGTCGAGCAGCGCGCCCAGCGCCTTGGCGCCGATCGGCTCGCCGGACAGGTGTGGGGTCATCACGAGGGCCACCTCACCGATGGTGGCGTCGAGCTCGTCGAGCACACTGCGCTGCTCGGCGATGCGTTCGGTGTACCAGTAGAAGGCCGGGTGCTCGGGCAGGTTGCGGTACTCGTATGAGTCGTCTTGCGGCAGAACCTGATTCACGATCAGCTCTTCGACGCGCACGCCCATCAACGCCAGCGACCCCAGGGTGCGGGCCGCCTCCGCGGCGACCACCCGCTCGGGGGTCAACACCAGATGCGCACTGACCAGCTCGCCGTCGGTGAGCAGCGCGCCGAGCGTCTCCACGCTCGCGCTGATGCGCTCGAGCAGCTCGACCACCGCCGCCGAGCGGCCATCGTCGGCGGTGACGGACAGCCGGCGATGCCGCGGCCACGCCCGCTCGACGTACAGCCCGAAGGTGGCGGGCAAGGTCAACATCCGCAACGCGTCCGCGGTCGACGCGCAATCGACCACCACGCGGTCCCATCGTCCCGAGCCGGCCAGCTCACCGACGGCGTAGAGACCGAGCACCTCCTGGACACCGGGTAACGCCGAAAGCTCTTCGGGCGCAATGGTGCTCAATTCGGAGTCGGGGAACCGCCGGTCCAACGTGGCGACGGCCTCACGCCAACGGACCTCGAGCAGGGCAAGGGTGTCCAAGGCCAGCGCATCGAGAAATCCGCCGCCGGCCTCCGCGTCATCGGCGAGCACCCGCACCAGTTCGTCCTGGCTGGGTGGGATGGGGGTGCCCAGCACATCACCCAGCGAGTGCGCCTGGTCGGTGGACACCACCAGCACCCGCTGTCCCGCGCTCGCAGAACTGACCGCGGTGGCGCAAGCCAGGGTGGATTTCCCTACCCCGCCTTTCCCAACGAAGAGACTGATCCGGGCCGGGGCGGGCGCAGCCGTCTCACTCAGCCTCGACTCGTTTCTTCAGATCCTTCAACGCCGTGTCGGTCAGACGACGCTCGGCCTTGCGCTTGAGCAGGCCGATCATCGGCATGGCCAGGTCGACGGAGAGTTCGTAGGTGACCTCGGTGCCAGATCCCTTGGGCGCCAACCGATATGAGCCCTCAAGGGAACGCAGCAGCGAGCTCGAGACCAGCGTCCAGCTCACCGATTGGCGATCCTTGGGCCATTGGTAGGACATGACCATGGTGTCCTTGAGGACGGTGGCGTCCATGACGATCCGCGCCACCTTCGGGTAGCCGTCGGCGTCCTTCTCCTGAACCTCGGCTTCCTTGTACTCCGAGATCCACTGCGGGTAGGAATCGATGTCCGCGATCACCCGCATCACGGTGCCCGGGTCGGCGTCGATGTAGATGGTTTGCGTCGTCTTCTCCGCCACCTGGTTGCTGCCCTCTCTCCCGCGAGCGGATGGGTCCCGGCTGCTCCGAACCGGCCGTGCGGGGACCCCCGTGGGTCTCGGTCCGAAACGGTACTCTCCGCGCGGACCCGACCCGGCTAAACTACCGGAGAAACTCCGACCGGACGTGACCGTTCCAGTGTCGTCTTGACCTCGAAGGCCATTTTCTTGCCCGCCACTCGGCGGCGGTGTGTCATTTTCGCCAGATTCAGCTTGGCCAGCTGCCAGGCCGCCACGCCGGTGGGCTCGGCGTGCAGGAAGTAGTGCAGCACCACCCCGTCCAGCGACGGTTCCAGCCAGACCTCCATGGTCCCCGTCAACGCGCCGGTGACCGACCACCGGATGCCCTTGTCGGCGCGATCCTCGACGACCTGCAGCCGCAGGTCCGGCCACCAGCGGCGCCAACTCGCCCGATCAGCGACCGCGGCGCCCACCCGTGCGCCGTCGGCGGCGACAAACGTCTCATCCGCGATCTGGATGCTGTTCATGCCCACAGCTTCACACACCCGCGTGCGGCGGGCGTCGGGGTCCCGGCCGCACGGACTGTGGCCGTGCAGGCTCGATGCTCGGATTAGGCTGGTCGACAGCAACCCGGGCTGCCGGGAAACGTCACGAGGTCAATTGAGGTCATAAGAGTGCGTGAGTACAGCGTCCCCGCCCGCTTTCCGGTCGACGATGACGACAACATCGCGGCGATGGTCTTCGAGCACGAGCGCGATGACCCGAACTTTGTCATCTACCAACGCCAGGTCGACGGCGAGTGGACCGACGTCACCTGCGCCGAGGCCGCCGGTCAGATCCGCTCTGCCGCACTGGGTTTGATCGCCCTGGGGGTGCAGGCGGGCGACCGGGTGTCGATCTTCTGTGCCACCTGCTACGAATGGGCGATCCTCGACCTGGCCATCCTGGCGGTCGGTGGGGTCACGGTGCCGATCTATGAGACGTCGTCGGCCGAACAGGTGCGCTGGGTGCTGCAGGACTCCGAGGCGGTGCTGGCCTTCGCCGAAACCGACGAGCACGCGGCGATGGTCACCGAGCTGACCGCCGAACTGCCCGCCCTGCGCCGGGTGCTGCACATCAACGGGTCGGGCCCCAAGGCGCTCGACCAGCTCGTCGAGGCCGGCGAGTCGGTGGAACCGGCCGAGCTCACCGCACGCCTGGAGGGCCTGCGGGCCGCGGACCCCGCGACGCTCATCTACACCTCGGGCACCACCGGGCGGCCCAAGGGCTGCCAGCTGACGCACTCCAACCTGCTGTACGAGACCCGCGGCGCCAAGGAGAGCCTGCCGACGCTGCTCGATGAGGGCCAGCGGCTGCTGATCTTCCTGCCCCTGGCCCACGTGCTGGCGCGCTCGCTGACCCTGTCCGCGTTCGCCAACAAGGTGACCGTCGGATTCACCAGCGACATCAAGAACCTGCTGCCGATGTTCGCGGTGTTCAAACCGACGGTGGTGGTGTCGGTTCCGCGGGTGTTCGAGAAGGTTTACAACACGGCGGAGCAAAACGCCGCCAACGACGGCAAGGGGCGCATCTTCGCCATGGCCGTGCAAACCGCCGTCGACTGGAGCGAGGCCTCCGACGGGGGCCGGCGGGGGCCGGTGCTGCGCGCCAAGCATGCGCTGTTCGACCGGCTGGTGTACCGCAAGCTGCGCGCGGCGCTGGGCGGCGACTGCCACGCGTCCGTGTCGGGCGGGGCGCCGCTGGGGTCGCGGCTGGGGCACTTCTACCGGGGCGTCGGCCTGACCATCCATGAGGGCTACGGCCTGACCGAGACCAGCTCCGCGATCACGGTCAACCAGGTCGGCAACGTCAAGATCGGCACGGTCGGAACGTTGTTGCCCGGCAACAGCATGCGCATCGCCGAGGACGGCGAGCTGCTGGTGCGCGGCGGCGTGGTGTTCAGCGGCTACTGGCGCAACGAGCAGGCCACCGCCGACGCGTTCACCGACGGCTGGTTCAAGACCGGCGACCTTGGTGTGCTCGACGACGACGGGTTCCTGAAGATCACCGGGCGCAAGAAGGAGATCATCGTTACCGCGGGCGGCAAGAACGTCGCCCCCGCCGTGCTGGAGGACCGGCTGCGGGCCCATCCGCTGATCAGCCAGGCCATGGTCGTCGGCGACGCCAAGCCGTTCGTCGGCGCGCTGATCACCATTGATCCCGAGGCGTTCGACGGCTGGAAACAGCGCAACCAGAAGGGATCCGGCGCGTCGGTGGCCGATCTGGCCACCGATCCCGACCTCGTCGCCGAGGTGGACGCGGCCATCAAGGACGCGAATCAGGCGGTGTCGCACGCCGAGTCGATCCGCAAGTTCCGCATCCTGCCCGTCGACTTCACCGAGGACACCGGGGAATTGACGCCGACGATGAAGGTCAAGCGCAACGTCGTGGCCGAGAAGTTCGCCTCCGACATCGAGGCCATCTACGAAAAGGACTGACCGCGCGCACCGCTAGCCGAGCAGCCCGGCCAGCCGTGTCGCCAGGGTGTCCCAGCGCCACTGGGCCGTCACCCAGTCGCGCCCGGCCGCGCCCATCGCGGCCGCCCGGTCCCGATCCGTCAGCAACTCGGTGACGGCGTCGGCGATCTCGGTCACCGAGCAACCGTCGACGACGAGCCCGGTTTCGTTGTGCCGCACGGTTTCCGGGGCTCCCCCGGACTTTCCGGCGACGACGGGCACGCCACTCGCGGAGGCCTCCAGGAAGACGATGCCCAGTCCCTCGACGTCCAGTCCGGCGCCGCGGGTGCGGCAGGGCATCGCGAACACGTCCGCCAGCGCGTGATGCGTGGGCAGTTCGGCGGCCGGCACGCCGCCGGTGAAGATCACGTCGTCGGCCACCCCACAGTCGCGGGCCAGCGTCCGCAGTGATTCCAGGTAGGGTCCGCCGCCGACGATGACCAGGGCGGCCCCGTCGACGCGTCGCCGGATCGAGGGCAGCGCCTTGATGAGCATGTCCTGGCCCTTGCGGGGCACCAGCCGAGACACGCACACCACCGTGGGCCGCTCGCCCAACCCGTAGCGCCGACGCAACGCGGCACGCCCGGCGGGATCGGGCCGGAACTTGTCGGTGTCCACCCCGGACGGCAGGTATTCCAGCGAAGCCTTGGGCCCGAAGGCGGGTGCGAACCGGGACCGCGTGTAGCGGCTGACGAACGTGACGATGTCGGTGTCGTCGCCGATGCGCCGCAGCACGGACCGCGCGACCGGCAGCATCGACCAGCCGACCTCGTGGCCGTGCGTGCTGGCCACCACCCGCTTCGCCCCCGCGCCCCGCGCTCGCCGGGCCAGCAGCGCCAGCGGCGCGGCCGCCCCGAACCAGACGGTCTCGATGCCGTCGTCGGCGATCAGCCGCCGCATCCGGGCGTCGACCGCCCGGCCGGGCAGCATCAGGGTGCCCGGATCGCGCACCACGCGGTAGCCGGCCGCCTCGTCGTAGGCATCGGAGCCCTTCCAGTGCGGCGCGTACACCGTCACCGAATGCGACCCGGCCTCGACGAGTCGGCCGACGAACTCACCGAGGTACGACTGGATGCCGCCCGGGCGGGGCGGAAAGTCGTTGGTTACCAGCAGGACCCGACTCACCTGCGACAGGCTAGCGTGGCGGCGGCGCCGTGCGTGCACACGGCCCGGTGCGTCGTTAGTGGGTCAGCCACTGGCGCCAGGCGGTGAGCAGGCCCGCCTCGCTGGTGTCCAGCACGTCGTGGGCGGCGGTCGCCATGTCGGCGCGCCTGAGGCCGCAGGTCGCCAGGTAGAGATCGTGCAGCTTCGGCGCCCCGAAGGTGTCGGCCACGAACCGGGCGAACCACCAGGCGCGGTCATAGGCCAGCGAGCGCGGCGCCCCCGGCACATCCAGGTCGGCGTCCGACGGCAGCGTCATGGGCAGCAACCCCTCCTTGGGCACCGGCGTCGGGGGGCGGCCGACGAAGTCGGCGACGCCCTCGGTGAGCCAGCGGGGCGCGTCGGCAACGGTGTCCGCGCGTGCGGCGTAGTGAAAAAGCTCGTGGGCCAACACGATTCGCAGGGACGCCGCGCTCATGTTGGCCGCACCCGGCGCGAACACGATCCGCTGGCCCAGGGCGACCCGGCGAACGGGATCGATCCGGTCGGAGACCGTCGCGGCGGCGATGTCGGCCCACTGCGCCGCCGGTCCCCCGCCGGCGGCGGCGCGAAATTCCTCGTCGGTGCCGGCCGCGACGATCGAGATTTCCCGTGGCCAGTCGAGGCCCCAGAACGCCTCCACGGCGCCGATCGCGGCGCCCATGTCCGAGGCCACCCGAAACAACAGGCGCTCGCTGGACGGGCCGCCGAGGCCCAGCAGCCCGACGGTGCGGTCGCCGACGACGATCGACTTCGTCGAGGCGCTGGCCTGGCTGCGCGCGGGCGTGATCAGCTGCGGGGGCCGGATCCGGCTGCTGCGTTCGGCGTCGAACGGCACGGCCGCGGCCACGATCAATTCGACGACGAAGACCCAGGCCAGCAGTAGCGGAAGCCGCCGACGCAGCGTGGAGTGTCTAGTAACGGCGGGCGTCGTAGATCGGGCCCGAGGAGTTCATCGGCACGACCTGTACCGGCACACCGTAGGTGGAGGAATGGATCATCATGCCGTCACCGATGTACAGGCCGGCATGCGAGGCGTCGGAGTAGAAGGTGAGCACGTCACCGGGCTGCAGGTCCGACAGCGAAACGGGTTGACCGCCGTGGGCCATCGCCTGGCTGGAGTGCGGCAACGAGATGCCGGCTTGCTGGAACGCCCACATCACCAGTCCGGAGCAGTCGAATCCGCCGGGCGCGGCGCCGCCCCATACGTAGGACGAGCCGACCTGGGTCAGCGCGGCCTGCACGACGGTGGCACGGTCACCGCCGCCGACCCCACCGCCGGGAGCCATACCGGGCATGCCGCCTGGAGGCGGGGCCTCACCCGGCGCCTGCCCGGGTCCTGGGGGTGCCGCTTCCGGCGCCGGGGCACCGGGCGCCGGCGGCGCCGCCGCGGGGACGGCGGCGGGTGCGGGATTGGCCAGCGCGGTGCGCTGGTCGGCGGTCAACGACATGTATTGCGACTTGACCACCGCGATCTGCACCTGCAGCTGACTTTGCTTGGACTGCAAGCTCGCTCGCACCGCGGCGGCCTGCTCGGCCGCGCTCTTGGCGTCGGCGGCGGACTTCGCGGACTCCCGCTCGGCCTTGGCGGCCTGCTCGCCGGCGATGCGGTAGCTCTTCATCTGGCTGGCCATCTGGGTGGCCATCACGCGTTGCACCGCGAGCTTGTCGATCAGCCCCTGGGGCGAACCGGCGGTCAGGATGGCCTGCATGCCGTCGACGCGACCACCCATGTACGCCGCCGCGGCCAGGTTGTTGACGGAGTTCTGGTACGACGCCAGATGGACCTTCGCCGCGTCGACGGCGGCCTGGTCGTCGTTGTGCTTCTTGTCGGCGGCACGCTGGGCGGCCAGCTTGTCATTCAGGTCGAGCTGGGCGCTGTGCATCGCCTCGGTGGTCTGCTCCGCCTGGCGCGACAGCTCGTTGAGTTTTGCCATGGCGTCCTGGGCCGGGTCCGCCCACGAGGGGGCGATCACCACACTGCACAGAATCGCGAAGCCAGCTAGCGTCCCTAGGGCCGAACGTGTCAGGACACGCGCAACCAGGCAACTAGAATCAAGCCTCAAGATTTGCTTCCTTAAACGGCCATCGACGAACACTGGTCGTCGAGCGGGTTTAGGTCTCAAACAGGTTACGAAACGATATCGGCGTTTGTCCAAAGCGGGCGGTTAAGAAATTAGAAAGAATTCTGTCATTTTCATGTGATCCATTCCGCCTGACCGAGGGCCGTTGGCGGACAAGGCATTTACGCTACACCAGATCCGCGGTCCCGACGAATCGGCACCAGACGAAGTCGCGGAGCCAGGCCGACCTCGGCGAGAACCTCCAATGCCGCTTGTTCGTCCTGCAATAAAGTATCCGGGACCCCGAGTATCACGCTGACCACGCAGTCGCGGCATCCGGGTCCGCGCACCGCGCAGTCGTCACAGTCGATCACCACCGGCGCGCCCGGCTCGGGCGGCGGCATGGCGACGTCGGTGGGTCCAGTTCTTGGTGCCATCGGGATCGGTCCTCTCGGTCTGGCTCCGACGAACATCACGCCGGTCTGCCCGAACGGTAACCGCGGGCACCGACATCTCCCCGGGGCCGCGGCGTGGGACGCCGCGGATGTCAGCCGTCGTGCTTAACGTCACCCCCGTGACTGCACGCGGGGCGACTCAGCTGAGCTTCGCCGACGTGGGATCACCCTTCACGCCCGACGAACTCTCGTTGCGCGACACCACCTTCGTCGTGGTGGACCTCGAGACCACCGGCGGACGCACCAAATCCGCCGCGGGAACCGAGCCGGACGCCATCACCGAAATCGGGGCGGTCAAGGTGCGCGGCGGCGTGGTGCTCGGCGAGTTCGCCACGCTGATCGATCCGCAGCGCAGCATCCCGCCCCAGGTCGTGCGGCTGACCGGCATCACCACGGCCATGGTGTCCGACGCGCCGACCATCGACGCCGTGCTGCCGATGTTTTTGGAGTTCGCCCGCTTGGATCAGGGGGCCGTGCTGGTCGCGCACAACGCCGGTTTCGACATCGGCTTCCTGCGGGCCGCCGCGCAGCGGTGCGACATCGCCTGGCCGCGGCCGCAGGTGCTGTGCACGGTGCGGTTGGCCCGCCGGGTGCTCAGCCGCGAGGAGGCGCCCAGCGTGCGGCTGGCGTCGCTGGCGCGGCTGTTCGCCGTCACCACCCAGCCCACCCACCGCGCCCTCGACGACGCACGCGCCACCGTCGACGTGCTGCACGCCCTCATCGAACGCGTGGGCAACCAGGGCGTGCACACCTACGCCGACCTGCGCTCCTATCTGCCCGACGTGGCACCGGCCCAGCGCCGCAAACGCGTGCTCGCCGACGGGCTCCCGCACCGCCCGGGTGTCTATTTGTTCCGCGGGCCGTCGGACGAGGTGCTCTACATCGGCACCGCGGTCGACCTGCGGCGGCGGGTCTTGCAGTACTTCACCGGCGCCGATCCGCGCGGCCGCATGAAGGAGATGGTCACGCTGGCCTGCGCGGTCGACCATGTCGAGTGCGCCCACGCGCTGGAGGCCGGTGTGCGCGAGCTGCGGCTGCTGGCCGCGCACGCCCCGCCGTACAACCGGCGATCCCGGTTCCCGCAGCGCTGGTGGTGGGTGGCGCTGACCGACGAGGCCTTCCCCCGCCTGGCGGTGGTGCGCGCCCCGCGCCACGACCGCGCCGTCGGCCCGTTCCGGGCGCGCGCCGACGCCGCCGACACCGCCGCCCTGCTGTCCCGCTTCACCGGGCTGCGCACCTGCACGAACCGGTTGGGGCGCACGGCATTACACGGACCGCTGTGCGCCGAGGCGGAGGTCTCACCGTGCCCGGCCGCCCGCGACGTCACCGCCACCCAATACGCCGCGGCCGTCGCGCGCATGGCGGCGTTGGTCGACGGCGCGGACAACGTCGCCCTGACGTCCGCCGTGGCCCAGGTCGCCGCCCTCGCCGAGCGGCGTCACTTCGAGAGCGCCGCGCGGCTGCGCGACCGCACCGCCGCCGCGGTCGAGACGCTGTGGCGCGGTCAGCGGCTGCGTGCCCTGGTCGCCCTGCCCGAGCTGGTCGCCGCCGCGCCCGACGGCCAGGGCGGCTATCACCTCGCCGTCATCCGCCACGGCCAACTCGCCGCCGCGGGCAACGCCCCAAGGGGGGTGCCGCCGATGCCGGTCGTCGACGCGATTACCGCTGGGGCACAAGCGATTCTGCCCGCGCCGGCCCCGCTGGGCGGGGCGCTGGTCGAGGAGACCGCGCTGATCGCGCGCTGGCTGGGCGCTCCCGGCGTGCGCATCGTTCGGGTCCAGGCAACCGGGGACGGCGCGGGCTGGGCGTCCCCGCTGCGATCGGCCGGCGGGTGGGCGGCGTGGGCGGAGGCGGCCCGCTCGGCGCGGCTGGCCGCCGAGCAAGCCCTGCGCGATTCAGACCTGCTGGCCGAACCGCACCCAACGCGCGAGCAGCTGTTCGGCCGCGCCGGAGTCGATGGCCTTGCCGGCGCGGGCCAACCCGTCCTCCCACGCCGGCAGCCATTCGGCGCGACTGGATAACCCGGCGTGGGCCACGATCGCGCCGGCGGCGTTGAGGACGACGGCGTCGCGCACCGGGCCCTTGGCGCCGGCCAGCACCGCACGCACCTCCGCGGCGTTGGCCTGCGCGTCGCCGCCCAACAGGTCGTCGAGGTCGGCGCGGGGAAAGCCGAACCCGGCCGGATCGAACGTCAGCCGGTCCACGGTGCCGGCCTGCACCCGCCAGATCGTGCTGGTGGTCGTGGTCGTCAACTCGTCGAGCCCGTCGTCGCCGTGCACCACCAGCACGCTGGAGCGGCGGGCCGCGAACACCCCGGCCATCACCTCGGCCAGGTCGGCGAACGCGCAGCCGATCAATCCGGCCCGGGGCCGGGCCGGATTGGTAAGCGGCCCAAGGAGATTGAACACCGTCGGCACGCCGAGCTCGCGGCGCACCGCGGAAGTGTGCCGGTACGACGGGTGGAACAACGGCGCGAAGCAGAACCCGATGCCGACCTCGGCGAGGCTGCGCGCCACCTCGTCGGGTCCGAAGTCGATGCGGATGTCGAGCGCCTCGAGCGTGTCGGCGCCACCGGACAACGACGAGGCCGCCCGGTTGCCGTGTTTGACCACCGGCACACCCGCGGCCGCCGTCACGATCGCCGCCATCGTGGACAGGTTCACGGTGTTGACGCCGTCGCCGCCGGTTCCGACGATGTCGACGGTGTCCTCGGGCATACCGGAATCGGGCATCGGCAGCGCGTGGCCGAGCATGACCTCGGCCAGCTCGATCACCTCGGCCGACGTGGGCACCTTCACCTGCATCGCCACCGCGAAGGCCGCGATCTGGGCGGCGCTCGCCGCGCCGGTCATGATC
Source organism: Mycobacterium sp. 3-98 (assembly GCF_035918355.1). Lineage (NCBI taxonomy): Bacteria > Bacillati > Actinomycetota > Actinomycetes > Mycobacteriales > Mycobacteriaceae > Mycobacterium > Mycobacterium sp. 3-98. The sequence goes on from NZ_CP142360.1 coordinate 3,531,290, forward strand.
TGGTCCATGGCCCAGGCGGCCTGGCCGCGGGTCAGGTCCTGACCGCCCGTCAGCCGGCCCAGCACCCGCGGCCACGACGTCGCGGACCCGCCGGACGGCGAAACCTCAGATGACAAAGCCACGCGCCGATGGTCCCACGAGCACCACAGCGGCCCCAACCGTCGGCCGCGGGCGGCCCGAACACACGCGCGCGCGACGCGCGAGGCATCAAATTGCGCCCCGGGTGGAGATCAACAACTACAAAGCGTCATACTTGCGGATGTGACCAGCGCTGTCGGGACCTCAGGTACTGCAATCACGTCGCGCGTTCATTCGCTGAATCGACCCAACATGGTCAGTGTCGGCACCATCGTCTGGCTCTCCAGCGAGTTGATGTTCTTTGCCGGCCTGTTCGCGATGTACTTCACCGCGCGTGCCCAATCCGGCGGAAAATGGCCGCCGCCGCCGACCGAGCTCAACCTGTACCAGGCCGTCCCCGTGACGTTGGTGCTGATCGCGTCGTCGTTCACCTGCCAGATGGGCGTGTTCGCGGCCGAGCGCGGTGACGTGTTCGGGCTGCGCCGCTGGTACGTCATCACCTTCCTGATGGGCCTGTTCTTCGTTTGCGGGCAGGGGTATGAGTACTTCCACCTGGCGACCCACGGGACCACCATTCCCGGCAGCGCCTACGGCAGCGTGTTCTATCTGGCCACCGGGTTCCACGGCCTGCACGTGACCGGCGGCCTGGTCGCCTTCATCTTCTTGCTGGCCCGCACCGCGATGAGCAAGTTCACGCCGGCGCAGGCTACGGCCAGCATCGTCGTCTCGTACTACTGGCATTTCGTCGACATCGTGTGGATCGCACTGTTCACCGTGATCTATTTCATCCGATGAGCAGGCGCTGGACGAACAGGAGTGCTCGGTTGAAGAAACTGGGGTCTACCCGATCCGGTTCGCGGCTTCCTCAGTCGCACCAGGGGCAGCGTGACCGTTCGCGACGGCGGTTGCGCCGCCGCTTGTCGGGCGGCCTGCTGCTGCTGATCGCGCTGACCATCGCCGGTGGTGTGGCCGCCGTCCTGACCCCCCGCCCGCAGGTGGCCGTCGCGGACGAGTCGAACTCGGCGCTGCTGCGGACCGGCAAGCAGCTGTTCGACACGTCGTGCGTGTCCTGCCACGGCGCCAACCTGCAGGGCGTGCCCGATCGCGGGCCGAGCTTGATCGGCGTCGGCGAGGAAGCCGTCTACTTCCAGGTGTCCACCGGCCGGATGCCGGCGATGACCGGCGAGGCGCAGGCGCCCCGCAAGGAACCGATCTTCGACGAGGGCCAGATCGACGCCCTGGGCGCCTACGTGCAGGCCAACGGCGGCGGCCCGACGACCGTGCGCAACCCCGACGGCAGCCTGGCGATGCACTCGCTGCGCGGCGAGGACCTCGGCCGCGGCGGTGACCTGTTCCGGCTCAACTGCTCGTCCTGCCACAACTTCACCGGCAAGGGCGGGGCGCTGTCGTCCGGCAAGTACGCGCCGGACCTGGAGCCCGCCAACGAGCAGCAGATCCTGGCGGCCATGCGGACCGGTCCGCAGAACATGCCGAAGTTCTCCGACCGCCAGCTGTCCTTCGAGGCCAAGAAGGACATCATCGGCTACATCAAGGCGGTGACCGAAGAGCGTCAGCCGGGCGGCTACGGCCTCGGCGGATTCGGACCCGCGCCCGAGGGGATGGCCGCCTGGATCATCGGGATGGTCGCCGCGATCGGGCTGGCACTGTGGATTGGGGCACGGGCATGAGCGACTCAGCTGACCACGGAAACGTTCGCGGCTCGGACACCGGCGGAAACCCGCACGGCACCGGCGAGCGGGAGCCCGACGACGCCGCGCTGGCCGCGATGTCTCAACAGGAGCTGGTGGCGCTGGGCGGCAAGCTCGACGGCGTCGAGACCGTGTTCAAGGAAAACCGTTGGCCGGTCGAGGGCACCAAAGCCGAGAAGCGCGCCGAGCGTGGCGTTGCCCTGTGGCTTTTGCTGGGCGGCGGCGGTTTCGGGCTGGCGCTGCTGCTGATCTTTTTGTTCTGGCCGTGGGAGTACAAGCCCAAGGAGGCCGCGGACAGCTGGCTCTACTCGCTGACCACCCCGCTGTACGGCCTGACCTTCGGGATGTCGATCCTGTCGATCGGGATCGGCACCATCCTGTACCAGAAACGCTTTATCCCCGAAGAGATTTCGATTCAGGACCGGCACGACGGCGCCTCCCGCGACGTCGACCGCAAGACCGTCGTGGCGAACCTGGCCGACGCCTACAGCGGCTCCACCATCGGGCGGCGCAAGCTGGTCGGGCTGTCGCTGGGCGTGGGGCTGGGCGCGTTCGGCCTGTCCACGTTGGTGGCGTTTGCCGGCGGCCTGATCAAGAACCCGTGGAAGCCGGTGGTGCAGACCGCCAACGGCAAGAAGGCGGTGCTGTTCACCTCCGACTGGACCCCGCGCTACCACGGCGAGACCATCTACCTGGCGCGCGCCACCGGCAGCTTCGCCGGGTCGCCGTTCGTCAAGATGCGGCCCGAGGACATCGACGCCGGCGGCATGGAAACCGTCTTCCCGTGGCGGGAGTCCGACGGTGACGGCACCACCCCGGAGTCGCAGGAAAAGCTGCGCGCGATCAACCAGGGCGTGCGTAATCCCGTGATGCTCATCCGGATTCGCCCCACCGACATGCACCGTGTGGTCAAGCGGCAGGGCCAGGAGAGCTTCAACTTCGGCGAGCTGTTCGCCTACACGAAGGTCTGCTCGCACCTGGGCTGCCCCGCGTCGCTCTACGAGGAGCAGTCCTACCGAATCTTGTGCCCTTGCCACCAGTCGCAGTTCGACGCGCTGCACTTCGCCAAGCCGATCTTCGGGCCGGCGGCGCGTGCGTTGGCGCAACTGCCGATCACCATCGACACCAACGGGTATCTGGTCGCCAACGGTGACTTCATCGAGCCCGTCGGACCGGCATTCTGGGAGAGGACGACATCATGAGTCCCAAACTGAGTCCCCCGAAGATCGGCGACGTCCTGGCCCGCCAGGGCGAGGACATCGATACGCGCTATCACCCCTCGGCTGCCGTACGCAGACAGCTCAACAAGGTGTTCCCCACCCACTGGTCGTTCCTGCTGGGCGAGATCGCGATGTACAGCTTCATCGTGTTGCTGCTCACCGGGGTGTACCTGACGCTGTTCTTCGACCCGTCCATGGGCGAGGTCACCTACAACGGCGCCTACCAGCCGCTGCGCGGGGTGGACATGTCGAAGGCGTTCGCGTCGACCCTCGACATCTCCTTCGAGGTGCGCGGCGGCCTGTTCGTTCGTCAGGTCCACCACTGGGCCGCGCTGATCTTCTCGGCGTCGATCATGGTGCACCTGGCCCGCATCTTCTTCACCGGCGCGTTCCGTCGGCCGCGCGAGGCCAACTGGGTCATCGGTTCGCTGCTGCTGATCCTGGCCATGTTCGAGGGCTACTTCGGCTACTCGCTGCCCGACGACCTGTTGTCGGGCATCGGGTTGCGCGCGGCCCTGTCCTCGATCACGTTGGGCATGCCGGTGATCGGCACCTGGCTGCACTGGGCCCTGTTCGGCGGTGACTTCCCCTGCGGCGGCGTCGGAAACGAATGCGCCACAGCGGGTTACATCATCCCCCGCATGTATGCCCTGCACATCCTGCTGCTGCCCGGCATCATCCTGGCGCTGATCGGGCTGCACCTGGCCATGGTGTGGTTCCAGAAGCACACCCAGTTCCCCGGACCGGGCCGCACCGAGCACAACGTGGTCGGCGTGCGGGTGATGCCGGTGTTCGCCGTGAAGTCCGGCGCGTTCTTCGCCGCGATCGTCGGCGTGCTGGGTCTGCTCGGCGGTCTGCTGCAGATCAACCCGATCTGGAACCTGGGGCCCTACAAGCCATCTCACGTCTCGGCGGGCTCGCAGCCGGACTTCTACATGATGTGGACCGAAGGCCTGGCCCGTATCTGGCCGCCATGGGAGTTCTACTTCTGGCACCACACCATCCCGGCGGTGGTCTGGGTGGCGCTGATCATGGGCGGGGTCTTCATCCTGCTGATCATCTACCCGTTCCTGGAGAAGCGGTTCAGCGGTGACTACGCGCACCACAACCTGCTGCAGCGCCCGCGCGACGTGCCGGTGCGCACGTCGATCGGCGCGATGGCGATCGCGTTCTACATGGTGCTCACGCTGAGCGCGATGAACGACATCATCGCGTTCAAGTTCGACATCTCGCTGAACGCGACGACGTGGATCGGCCGCATCGGCATGGTGATCGTCCCGCCGATCGTCTACTTCGTCACCTACCGGTGGTGCATCGGGCTGCAGCGCAGCGACCGCGCGGTGCTCGAGCACGGCATCGAGACCGGCATCATCAAGCGGCTGCCGCACGGTGCCTACATCGAGCTGCACCAGCCGCTGGGCCCGGTCGACGACCACGGCCACCCGCTGCCGCTCGAGTACCAGGGCGCGGCGCTGCCCAAGAAGATGAACAAGCTGGGCTCGGCCGGGACGCCGGGCAGCGGCAGCTTCATGTTCGCCGATCCGGCGTCCGAGGACGCGGCGTTGCGGGAGGCGGCGCACCGCTCCGAGCAGCGTGCCCTGACCGCGCTGCGCGAACACCAGGACAGCCTCAACGGTTCGACGAACGGTTCGTCCAACGGCTCGACCAACGGCGAGCACTGACCCGCTCAGCCCGGCTCCCCATCGGCCCCCTGGCCGACGCGGGAGCCGGGCAATCGAGCACCCGCAATCACCCACGAGCGCGCGCGACATAAAGCGTTGCGACGACGCACGACGTGTCGTCGCAATGCTTTATGTGTCGATGGTTTACGCCTCGACGGCGATACGCGTCAGCGCTCGTCGACCACGCGGCGCAGCTGGCGGATATGCAGCCACTCGACCGCCGGCATCGCCGCGGTGATGGCACCGGCGAATACATACGCCGTCCAGGACGCGCCGTCGTGGCCGACGGCCATCAGGTAGGTCGCCGTCGCGACCGCGATCAGCGCCGCACCCATGGTGCCGGTCAGTATGACCGTGCCGCGTAACCAGACTCGGTCCACCGTCTCCCCTGACCACTCGGCATCCGTCTTCGGCGGCGCCGCCTGCACCGTGGCCTGCCGGGCCCGCTCGGCCGCCGTGCGCGGCGCCTGAGACATCAGGCGCACCGGCGGCCGGTTCGGCGCTGTCATCGCCCGGGCGGCCGGCTCGGACTGAGACATCCGCCGGGCCCGCAACAGTATTGGGATCGCGCCCGCGATGATCAGCGCGGAAACGATGATGACCGCATACAACACCCACGTGGTGTGCGGGCTGCTGGCCGATTTGTGAAAGCCCCGGCCCAAATCGGTGAGCGCGACGGCCGCGGCCACGCTGACGCCCAACAGCACCAGGTAGATGGCGGCGCACGCGCCGAGCAAAATGCGGTCGATCACCTCGGGCGAAACGGTGTCGTCGCCGATCCCGCGCCGGTATGCCGAATATCTGCTGACCATCAGCAGCTCGTCTGCGGCGAGTCGTTGCTGTTCGACGACAGCACGGTTCCGTCGCTCGTCGTGATCGAGCAATTGAGCCTGCTGACCCGGAACAGGCTGGAGGCCTCCACCGAGCCCACGTCGGATTGCGAGATCGGGGTGACGGTCATCGACCAGGGGATGTACACGTTGTGCTGGGTGCGCCGCCGCCCGGACGCGTCGACGTAGGTCACCGAAATGATGTCGCCCGGGGCCTTGGTGCCGGTCACCGAGTAGGTGACCTGCCGCGGCCCGGCCGGCGTCGTGGGCGGCGGTGGCGCCGCCGCGGTGGAGGTCGCCGGCGGCGCCGGAGCGGGTGCGGGCGGGGGCGGCGGTGCCGGAGAGGGCGTCACCGTCACAGTCTGTGTCTCCGTTGCTGTCGGGGGCGGCGGCGGTTCGGTCGTGGGTGGCGGTGGAGGCGGCGGCGGTGGTTTGGTGGTCGTGATCTCGTCCTGCATCGGCGGCGTGGACGGGGCGGTGGTGGTGTTGGGGTTGGCCAGCTTGGTGGTGTCGGTCCGGGCGAACAGCAACGACACCGATACGACGAGCGCGATCGCGGCCACGATGGCGGCGATCCCCACCACCCACGGCCAGCGCGCGGTGCTGCGTTCGTCCTCGTCGGCGGACTCGTCGTAGTCCTCATAGTCGTAGAGCCGCAGATCGGCGGGTAGGTAGGGGCCGCTGGTGAAGTGCTCGGACTCCGGGGCCGAGTAGGCACGCGAGTATGCGTCCGTCTGGTCAGCGGCGGCCAGTTCGGCGCTGTCGTCGAAGGGTTCCGCCGCGCCCTCGACGTCGTGGTCGCCGCCGGGCTCCCCGTCGTCAGCGGGGTCGTCACCGGCGTCCGCGTGGTGGCTGATCGGGTCGACAGGATCGGATTCGTCAGGTTCCCATCCCGGGGGTTTCGACCCGCTCATCTCTGCCCTTTGCCTACCCTGTTCGACTGCATCACCTGCGCGTAAAACTCCGCAATCACCTCGTTGCCGGGCGCGCTGGGAACTTCTCATTGCCTGCGCGAAACACTACCGAACCCAAAACGGGCAGAGCCGCCGTGGCGATCGGCGCAAGCGATCACGTGATCGGATTGTGACCTTTATGCCGCGAATCAGTGCTTCTCAGGACCCAGGTAGTACTCGAAGACCAGTCCGGCCACCGACGACAGGACGAACATGACGCCGGCGAAGATCAGCCACGGCAGCCACAGCCCGATGCCCACCGCCACCACCGAGCCCGACAGCGCGATCAGGATCGGCCACCAGCTGTGCGGGCTGAAGAAGCCCAATTCCCCTGCTCCGTCGCTGATCTCGGCGCCTTCGTAGTCCTCGGGCCGGGTGTCGAGCCGGCGCGCCACGAACCGGAAGAAGGTGGCCACGATCAGCGCCAGCCCACCCGTCAGCGCGAGCGCGGTGGTGCCCGCCCACTCTTCCCCGCCGGTGGCGAACAGCGCGGTCAAAACCCCGTAGAGCAGCGCAACCACAAAGAAGAACCCGGCGATGAACTCGAATAGCCTGGCTTCGATATGCATTTGGTGTCCTAACCTACTGGCTTAACTGGCCGCGGCGGGTGTCGAACGGGTGCGTGGTCACCGCGGCGGGAGGTTGTCCGATCGCCTGCAGCGCCGCGGCGTTGCTCTTGCCATCCATCCGCTGCTGCAGGTAGGCCTTGAAGTCGTTGGGCGACACCACGCGAACCTCGAAATTCATCATCGAGTGATAGGTGCCACAGAACTCGGCGCAGTGGCCGACGAACGCCCCGGGCGTGTTGATCTCTTCGACCTGGAAGACGTGCACGGAGTTGTTCGCGTCGGCGTTCGGGATGACGTCGCGCTTGAACAAGAACTCGGGAACCCAGAACGTGTGGACGACGTCGGCGGACGCCAGATCGAATTCGATGCGCTTGCCGGTCGGGAGCACCAGCACCGGGATCTCGTCGCTGGTTCCCAGCGTCTCGACCTTGTCGTAGTTCAGGTAGGTGCGGTCCGAGGTGTTGAGGCCGCGGACGGGCCCGACCAGCTCTTCGCCGTGCTCGTCCTTGCCTTCCGGCTTGGACACCATGGCCTTCTTGCGCGCCGCGTCCGCCCCGTCGTAGGTCAGCGTGCCGTCCTTGAAATCGACGCGCTGATAGCCGAACTTCCAGTTCCACTGGAATGCCGTGACGTCGATCACCACTTCGGGATCCTTGGCGATGTGCAGCATCTTCTCCTGCACCACGACGGTGAAGTAGAACAGCACCGAGATGATGAGGAACGGCGTCACGGTGAGCGCCAGCTCCAAGGGCATGTTGTAGCCGAACTGGCGGGGCAGCTCGGTGTCGGTCGCCTTTTTGCGGTGGAACGCCGAGGACCAGAAGATCAGGCCGTAGACGATGACGCCGACGACCAGCGAGGCGATCACCGCGCCGATCCACAGCTCCCGGTTGAGCTGCGCCTGCGGCGTGATCCCCCTCGGCCAGCCCAGGGCCAGCGCGTCGGCCCAGCTGCTGCACCCGCTCAGGAACATCGCCAGCACACCCAGCGTCACGGCCAGCGCCAGCGGCCGGAGACGGCGGGAAAGACCGGTGGCGGAGCCCCCAGGACGGCGCTGAAACCTACCCTGCGACAAAGATTGCGAACGGTCCTGCTCGCGAGGGGTCACGTTGGCGCCTCCTGCTCGGATATCGAATACTACGCAGCGTAGACCACGCGCCTGAGGCGGGCGACGAAACCCCGGCCCGCCAGTCTCGCGCCGTGCCGGGTGCGACGTCCACGAGCGGTCGCCAAGTGCGGCATACTGGGGCGCCGTGTGTGGTCTGCTGGCGTTCGTTGCCGCCCCCGAGGACGGGGACAAGGAGGCGGCCGCCGCCCGCGCCGACGACGCGATCGCGCGCGCGTCGCATTCGATGCGCCACCGCGGGCCCGACGAGCCCGGCACCTGGGTCGACCCGGACACCGACGGTTCGGTGGTGTTCGGCTTCAACCGGCTGTCCATCATCGACATCGCGCATTCGCACCAGCCGCTGCGCTGGGGGCCGCCGGAGGCGCCCGACCGCTACGTGCTGGTGTTCAACGGCGAGATCTACAACTACCTGGAGTTGCGCGACGAACTGGCCACCTCCCATGGGGCCGTCTTCGCCACCGATGGTGACGGCGAGGCCGTCGTCGCCGGCTACCACTACTGGGGCACCGATGTCCTGACCCGATTGCGCGGCATGTTCGCCTTCGCGCTGTGGGACACCGTTACCCGCGAATTGTTTTGCGCCCGAGACCCTTTCGGCATCAAACCGCTGTTCATGGCGACCGGTGCCGGCGGCACCGCGGTGGCCAGCGAGAAAAAGTGTCTGCTGGATTTGGCCGAGCTGATCGGGTTCGACACGCGCATCGACGAGCGGGCGGTGCAGCACTACACCGTCCTGCAGTACGTGCCCGAGCCCGAGACGTTGCACCGCGGGGTGCGCCGGCTGGAATCGGGCTGCTACGCCCGGATCCGCCCCGACCGCCTGCAACCCGAGGTCACCCGGTACTTCGTGCCCCGGTTCGCCGCCACCCCGATCGCCCGCGGCAGCGAGCAGGCCCGGTACGACGAGATCACCGCGGTGCTCGAGGACTCGGTGGCCAAGCACATGCGCGCCGACGTGACGGTCGGGTCCTTCCTTTCCGGCGGCATCGACTCCACCGCCATCGCGGCGCTGGCCATCCGGCACAACCCGCGACTGATCACGTTCACCACCGGCTTCGAGCGGGAGGGATTCTCCGAGATCGATGTCGCGGTGGCCTCGGCGGAGGCGATCGGCGCGCGCCACATCGCCAAGGTGGTCACGCCGGACGAGTTCGTCGCCGCCCTGCCAGAAATCGTCTGGTACCTCGACGAGCCGGTCGCCGACCCGGCGCTGGTGCCGCTGTTCTTCGTCGCTCGCGAGGCCCGTAAGCACGTCAAGGTGGTGTTGTCCGGCGAGGGCGCCGACGAGTTGTTCGGCGGCTACACGATCTACCGGGAGCCGTTGTCGCTGAAGCCCTTCGACCATCTGCCGCGTCCGCTGCGGCGGTCGATGGGCAAGGTGTCGCGCCCGCTGCCCGAGGGGATGCGGGGCAAGAGCCTGCTGCACCGCGGCTCGCTGACGCTCGAAGAGCGTTACTACGGCAACGCCCGCAGCTTCTCCGACGCGCAGCTGCGCGACGCGCTGCCCGGCTTCCGCCCGGAGTGGACCCACACCGACGTGACCGCGCCGCTGTACGCCGAGTCGGCGGGCTGGGACCCGGTGGCCCGCATGCAGCACATCGACCTGTTCACCTGGCTGCGCGGCGACATCCTGGTCAAGGCCGACAAGATGACGATGGCCAACTCGCTGGAGCTTCGGGTGCCGTTCCTGGATCCCGAGGTGTTCGCCGTGGCGTCCCGGTTGCCCGTCGACGCCAAGATCACCCGCACGACCACCAAGTACGCGTTGCGCCGCGCGCTCGAGCCGATCGTCCCCGCGCACGTCCTGCACCGGCCCAAGCTCGGGTTCCCGGTGCCGATCCGGCACTGGTTGCGCACCGGCGAGCTGCTGGAGTGGGCCTACGAGCTGGCGGCGTCGTCGCAGGCGGACCACCTGGTGGACCGGGCGGCCGTGCACCGGATGCTCGACGAGCACCGCAGCGGCGCCGGCGATCACAGCCGCCGGCTGTGGACGCTGCTGATCTTCATGCTCTGGCACGCGATCTTCGTCGAGCGCAGTGTGGTGCCGCAGATCAGCGAGCCGATGTATCCGGTGCAGCTGTAAGCCCGGGCTTCGCGTGTGAATCCTGGGCTTTCATCGTGAACCCTGGGCGCGGTGTGTCGGCGTGTCGGCGCCGTCAGCGCACACGCGACGCCGTGGGTTCACACTCGATGCGGCCCGGGCGAGAAAGGGCGTCGGGGAAACGGCGCTAACCCAGCACCGCGGCGATCTCGGCGGCCGCCTCGTCGCCGTAGGCGTCGGCCAGACGGGTCTTGGCGACCTCGCGGTCCCACGCCCATTCCTGGGTTCCGGTCGACTCCAGCACCAGCACGGCCACCAGCGAGCCCAGCTGTGCCGAACGCTCGAGGTTCAGCCCGGCGCTGCGCCCGGTGAGGAAACCGGCCCGGAACGCATCGCCGACACCGGTGGGGTCGGTCTGGCTGGTCTCGGGGACCACGCCGACGTGCGTGGTGGTGCCGTCACGCTCGACGATGTCGACGCCCTTGGCGCCGAGCGTGGTCACCCGCAGGCCCACCTTCTGCTGCACGTCGGCCTCGGACCAGCCGGTCTTGGAGAGCAGCAGCTCCCACTCGTAGTCGTTGGTGAACAGGTAGGCCGCGCCGTCGACCAGCTTGTCGATCTCCTCCCCGGACAGGCGGGGCAGCTGCTGGGACGGGTCGGCGGCGAACGGCAGGCCGAGCTTGCGGCACTCCTCGGTGTGCACCACCATCGCGTCGGGGTCGTTGGCCCCGATGATCACCAGGTCGGGTGTGCCGACCGACGACGCGACGTCGGCAAGCTTGATGTTGCGGGCCTCGGACATGGCGCCGGGATAGAACGACGCGATCTGGGCCATGTCCTCGTCGGTGGTGCACACGAAGCGCGCGGTGTGCGCGGTCTTCGAGATCAGCACGTGGTCGCAGTTGACGCCGTGGCTCTGCAGCCAGTCGCGGTACTCGCCGAAATCGTCACCGGCCGCGCCGACCAGCGCGACGTCGCCGCCCAGCACACCGATGGCGAAGGCGATGTTGCCCGCCACGCCGCCGCGGTGAATCACCAAGTCGTCGACCAGGAAGCTCAAGGACACCTTCTGCAGGTGCTCGGCCAGCAGGTGCTCGGAAAACCGGCCGGGGAACCGCATCAGATTGTCGGTCGCAATCGAACCTGTCACCGCGATCGTCACGAAATCTCCATCCTTCGTTAGTAAGGTTATCTAGCTTACTCAGGCGCCTCCGACCGTCGTCGCGTGCACGGTCGCCGCAAGGTCTGCGCTAGCCTCCCTAGGGAACTCACTCAAGTCGCCGGGATCACAATGCGTGCGCCGCAACCCGCTTGCAGTCCCGTCTACCACCGTAGGAGAACCACGATGGCAGGCCCGCACTCGCCGAACCACGCTGGCGGCGGCAACGGACCGAGCGGACACGAGCCCCCACGCGAATCCGAGCCACTCGAGTTCCCCGATGACCCCGCCACCGGCGGCCCGGGCTTCACCCCGGCTCCGCAGGCGGGACCCCCTTCGGGCAATTATGCCGGGCCGCCCCCGGGGCCGGCGCCGTATCCGCCGCCACGCTCCAGGCGGCGGCTGATCGTCGGCGTGGCGCTGGCCATCGCGCTCGTCGCGGTGATGACGGTGGCCATCGTCTACGGGGTGCGCACCAACGGGGCCAACACCGGCACCACGTTCTCCGAGGGCGCGGCGAAGACGGCGATTCAGGGATACCTGGACGCGCTCGAGCACCGCGACATCAACGAGATCGCCCGGAACGCGCTGTGCGGCCTCTACGACGCCGTCCAGGACAAGCGATCCGACCAGGCGCTGGCCAAGCTCAGTAGCGACGCATTCCGCAAGCAGTTCTCCGAGGTGGAGATCACCTCGATCGACAAGATCGTGTACCTGTCGCAGTACCAGGCTCAGGCTTTGTTCACCATGCGGGTGTCGCCGGTGAGCGGGGGACCCATGCGCGGGCAGGTGCAGGGCATCGCGCAGCTGCTCTTCCAGCGCGGCCAGATCATGGTGTGCTCATACGTGCTGCGCACCGGGGGCTCGTACTAGAGCTTTTCTTGCCGCGAGACCGCAACCGCCGACGGCCCTACTCGGGGAACGCGTCGGTAGTCGCAGTCTCGCGGTGAAATCAGTTGAACGAGTCGCCGCAGGCGCACGACCCGCCGGCGTTGGGGTTGTCGATGGTGAACCCCTGCTTTTCGATGGTGTCCACAAAGTCGATGGACGCGCCCTCGACGTAGGGCGCGCTCATCCGGTCCACCGTCAGGGTCACACCCCCGAACTCCGCGATCAGGTCGCCGTCCAGCGACCGGTCGTCGAAGAAGAGGTTGTAGCGCAGCCCAGCGCACCCGCCCGGCTGGACCGCGATGCGCAGCGCCAGGTCGTCGCGACCCTCCTGGTCCAGCAGCGACTTGGCCTTGGTGGCGGCGGCCTCAGTCAGGATCACGCCGTGGGTCTTGGCGTTCGACTCGTTTTGCACCGTCATTGCTTCTCCTACATGCCTCATTTGTTGAGCGGGGACCGATCACGCCCGGCGCCGCCGGACTGCCGGAAAGTCCACACCATCAACGGTACCTTGCAGGACCGCTATTCCCGAGTCGCGCCGCCACAACGGAGGCCAGACCCATGAGCTGATTGGCGGCGTCGGCCTGGGCCAGCCGCACCGATCCTGCGTGCTCGGCGATCGACAACGCGGCCATGATCCCCGACGAGCGCACCGTCGCGTTGTCCAGATCGACCTGGCCGGCCAGGACCACCACCGGGATGCCCCGCGGCCGGGCCGCGTCGGCCAGAAAGCCCACCACCTTCCCGTGCAGGGACTGCTCGTCGAAGCGGCCCTCGCCGGTGACGATCAACTCCGCCGTGTCGAGATCGTCGGAAAGCCGGGTGTGTTCGGCGATGATGGCGGCCCCGGACTCACACCGCCCGCCGAGCGCGAGCAGCCCGGCGCCGATGCCGCCGGCGGCGCCCGCGCCCGGTTCGGCGCTCACGTCGCGCCCGGCCACCGCCTCCAAAATGAGCGCCCAGGCCTGCAGCCGAACTTCCAGCGCCGCGACGGTGGCCGTGTCGGCGCCCTTCTGCGGCCCGAACACTCGGGCCGCTCCCCACGGACCGAGCAGGGGGTATTCGGTGTCGGAGGCGGCGATCAGCTCCACGTTGCCCAGTTGGCGGCGGGCGGTGTCCAGGCCGCCCAACTCGGCGATCATGCCCTGGCCGCCGTCGGTGCACGCACTGCCACCCAACCCGACGACGATCCGCGTCGCCCCCACCCGCAGCGCCTCGGCGATCAGCTGCCCCACGCCTTTGCTGTGGGCCGCCATCGCGGTCTCTGGGGTGGGCGGACCGCCGAGCAGCGCCAAACCGCAGGCCTGGGCGCACTCCAGGTATGCGGTCGCCGACCCGGGATCGAAGACCCATTCGGCCTCCACCATGGCCTTTAGCGGCCCCGACACCCGCAATCGCCGCATCTCCCCCAGCCGGCTGGCCAACACCTCGACGAAGCCGGGCCCACCGTCGGACTGCGGCGCGACGATGAACCGGTCGCCCGGACGCGACCGTGTCCAGCCCGTCGCGATGGCGGCGGAGGCTTCCAGGGCGGACATGCTGTCGGCGTAACAGTCCGGGGCCACCAAAACCTGCATCGCGGGTAGCTGAAGGCGGCCGGGCGCCAGGCCGGGGGCAGCATCATCCGAGGCCATCGACCCGTCGTCCATCAAAGGCAGCCATTCATCACGTGTAAGAGTAGGGCCAAGTGCGGCACTAACGCAGGTCTAATAGCAAGGCATTCCAGGCGAATTCCGGCGCGCGTCATCCGCGAAGTAACCTGGCCCCTGTGAAGCTTTTGGGTCGCAAGAAGGGCCAGGACACCGACCTCGACGAAACCGTGGCCGTGTCGGCCGCCTCCGACGTTGCTGGCGGCCCGGACGCCGCACCCCGCCGGACCGGACCCAAGGGGCGCCCCACGCCCAAGCGCAACGAGGCCCGCCGGAACGCGAAGAAGGGCCCCGTCGCGCCCGCACCCATGACCTCCGCCGAGGCGCGGGCCCGGCGCAAATCGCTGGCCGGCCCCAAGCTCAGCCGCGAGGAGCGCCGCGCCGAAAAGACCGCCAACCGCGCGCGCATGTCGGAGCGCCGCAATCGCATGATGGCCGGCGAAGAGGGCTACCTGCTGCCGCGCGACCAGGGCCCGATCCGACGCTACGTGCGCGACGTGGTGGATTCCCGGCGCAACCTGCTGGGCCTGTTCATGCCGTCGACCCTGTTTTTGATGTTCGTCATGTTCGGCGTCCCGCAGCTGCAGCTCTGGATTTCCCCGGCGATGCTGGCGCTGATGGCGGTGATGAGCGTCGACGGCCTGATCCTGGGCCGCAAAGTCAGCAAGCTGGTCGACGCGAAATTCCCCGACAACACCGAAAGCCGTTGGAAGCTAGGCCTTTACGCCGCCGGCCGCGCCTCCCAGATGCGCCGGCTGCGGGCGCCGCGGCCCCAGGTGAAGCATGGCGCCAGTGTCGAATAACCGTTACCCGAAGGCCGGCTGACGCCGGTGCGCACCCTGGTGCTCGGCGGGATCAGGTCAGGCAAGTCACGGTGGGCGGAGGACGCCATCGCCGCGGGGTTGCCGCCCGGCCGGCCGGTCCATTACCTGGCTCCCGGTCCGGCCGGTGCCGACGACGCGGCCTGGGCGCACCGGGTCGCCGAGCATCGTGAGCGCCGGCCCGCGCATTGGTCGACGATCGAAGCCTGCGACATCGCAACGCAATTGCGCCAATCCGCGGACACCCCCACCCTGGTCGACGATCTGGGCACCTGGCTGGCCGGCGCGATGGACCGCGAGAACGCATGGGAGGGGGGCTCGGTGGCGGCGCCGGTCGACGACGTGCTGTCCGCGGTCGGCGGCTTCGCCTCGACACTGGTGCTGGTCAGCCCGGAAGTCGGGCTGACCGTCGTGCCCGCCACCGCCGCCGGGCGCCGGTTCGCCGACGAACTCGGCGGCCTCAACCAGCGCCTCGCCCGGCTGTGCGATCGGGTGGTGCTGGTGGTGGCCGGGCAGGCGGTGCCGATCAAACCGTCGGGGGCCTAATGGAATTCGCCGTCGTGTCACCGCCCGACGCGGGCGCCGCGGCCGCCGCCCGCGCGCGCCAGGACGCCCTCACCAAGCCGCGCGGCGCGCTGGGCCGCCTCGAGGACCTGTCGGTGTGGATCGCGTCGTGCCAGGGGCAATGCCCCCCGCGAGGGTTCGAGCGCGCCCGGGTGGTGGTGTTCGCCGGTGACCACGGCGTCGCCCGCTCGGGGGTGTCGGCGTACCCGCCGGAGGTGACCGCGCAGATGGTCGCCAACATCGACGCGGGCGGGGCAGCGATCAACGCGCTGACCGGCATCGCCGGGGCGAGCGTGCGCGTCGCGGACCTGGCGGTCGACGCGGAGGCGCTCAGTCCACCGATCGGCGCCCACAAGGTGCGGCGCGGCAGCGGCGACATCAGGATGCAGGACGCGTTGAGCGACGAGGAGACCGAGCGGGCCCTGGCCGCCGGCGCCGCCATCGCCGACGAGGAGGTCGACGCGGGCGCGGATCTGCTGATCGCCGGTGACATGGGCATCGGAAACACCACGGCCGCAGCGGTTTTGGTGGCGGCTTTGACCAACGCCGAGCCGGTCGTGGTGGTGGGCTTCGGCACCGGGATCGACGACGCCGGGTGGGGACGCAAGACCGCCGCGGTGCGCGACGCCCTGTTCCGGGCGCGGCAGGTGCTGCCGGATCCGGTCGCGCTGCTGCGCTGCGCGGGCGGGGCGGATCTGGCGGCGATGGCGGGCTTTTGCGCGCACGCCGCGGTGCGGCGCACGCCGCTGCTGCTCGACGGCATGGCGGTGACCGCGGCCGCGCTGGTCGCCGAGCACCTGGCTCCCGGCGCCCGGATGTGGTGGCAGGCCGGTCACCGGTCCACCGAGCCGGGCCACGCGTTGGCGCTCACGGCACTGGATCTGGAGCCGATCCTCGACCTGCGCATGCGGCTGGGCGAGGGAACCGGCGCCGCGCTGGCGGTGCCGGTGCTGCGCGCCGCGGTGGCCGCCCTGTCGTCGATGGCCACGTTCACCGAGGCCGGCGTGTCCAACCGCCCCGACCAGGCTGCTCCCCCGTCGTGATCCGTTCGCTGGCAACGGCTTTCGCGTTCGGTACGGTGCTGCCCGTCCCGGGTGCGCGGACCGCGCCGATGGGCCGCGGCGCCCTGACGGCGTTTCCGGTGGTGGGCGCGGGCCTGGGGGCGTTGGCCGCGGCCATCACCTGGGGCGCGGAGCTGGCCTTCGGCCGGTGCACCCCGCTGGCGGGGGTGCTTGCGGTCGTGGTGCTGCTGCTGATCACGCGTGGCCTACACGTCGACGGTGTCGCCGACACCGCCGACGGCCTGGGCTGCTACGGGCCGCCGCAGCGGGCGCTGGCGGTGATGCGGGAGGGATCGACCGGGCCGTTCGGGGTGGCCGCCGTCGTCGTCGTGGTGCTGCTGCAGGGGCTGGCGTTCTCGGCGCTGGGCGCGGGCGGCGGGGTGCGCGGCGTCGTCGGGATCGCCGTGGCGGTGTTCGCCGGGCGGGTCGCCGCGGTGCTGGCCGGTCACCGCGCGGTGCCGGCCGCCGAGGGCAGCGCGCTGGGTGCGGCGGTCGCCGGCAGCCAGCCGACGGCGGTGGTGACGGCCTGGGTCGCGGTGCTGCTGGGGATTTCGCTGGCGGCCGGGCCGCGGCCGTGGCACGGACCGGCGGCGGCGTTGCTGGGCCTGGGCTGCGGCGCGGTCCTGGTGCGGCACTGCGCGCGCCGCTTCGGCGGGATCACCGGCGACGTGCTGGGCGCCGCGATCGAGCTGACGACGACGGTGTGCGCGGTGGCGCTCGCGGCCCTGGTGCGGTTCTAACGCGCCGAGCGCCCGGCCAGCCGGGCGCCGACACCCGAGCGCCCGCCTGGCCGGGCGATCGAGCGGCTACCCGAGCTGCCTACCCGAGCCGGGCCATCCAGCCGTGGGTGTCGGCGAAGGTGCCCCGCTGAATCCCGGTGAGCGTGTCGCGCAACGCCATCGTCACCTCGCCGGATTGGCCGTCGGCGATGGTGAATTCGGCGTCGCCGTACTTGACGTGGGAGACGGGTGTGATGACCGCGGCGGTGCCGCAGGCGAACACCTCGGTGATCTCGCCGGCGGCGGCCTTCTTCTGCCACTCGTCGATGTCGATCTTGCGTTCCTCGACGGAGAACCCGGCGTCAATGGCCAACTGCAGCAACGAATCTCGCGTGATCCCGGGTAGCAGTGAGCCGGACAGTTCCGGCGTGACCAGCCGCGCCGACCCGCCGCTGCCGAACACGAAGAAGATGTTCATGCCGCCCATCTCCTCGACGAAGCGTCGCTCGACGGCGTCCAGCCACACCACCTGGTCGCAGTCGTGAGCCGCGGCTTCGGCCTGGGCGGACAGCGAGGCGGCGTAGTTGCCGCCGAACTTGGCCGCGCCGGTGCCGCCGGGGCTGGCCCGCACGTACTCCGTCGACACCCAGACCGTGACGGGGTTGATGCCGCCCTTGAAGTAGGCGCCGGCCGGCGAGGCGATCAGCAGGTAGCGGTATTGCCGGGAGGGCCGCACGCCCAGTCCGGGCTCGGTGGCGATGACGAACGGGCGCAGATACAGCGCCTCTTCCCCACCGGCGGACGGGACCCAGGCGTTGTCGACGGCGATGAGCTGGCGCAAGGATTCCATGAACAGCTCTTCGGGCAGTTCGGGAATCGCCAGCCGTCGCGCCGACGAACGCAGCCGGGCGGCGTTGGCCTCGGCGCGAAACGAGACGATCGAGCCGTCCGCCCAGCGGTACGCCTTGAGGCCCTCGAAGATTTCCTGGGCGTAGTGCAGCACGAGCGCCGACGGGTCCAACTCGATCGGGCCGTAGGGGATGACGCGCGCGTCGTGCCAGCCCCGGCCCTCGTCGTACTCGATCGCCACCATGTGGTCGGTGAAGTATTTACCGAAACCCGGCTCGGCCAGGATGGTTTCGCGTTCGGTGTCGGTCGCCGGACGTGTCGAGCGCGAAACCGTGAACTCGAGGGAGCCACTGGTCATCCGCCGATTGTATATCCGCCCGCCGAATCGGATTTCGCCCGCGCGGGCGGCGTGGCTAGCGGGTTTTCACCGCGACGAACGGCGGGCGCACGACTTCGCAGGCTGCGCGACGGCCGCGGACGTCGACGGTGATCTCCTGGCCGTCCTCGACCCCGGCGTCGGTGTCGACGAGCGCCAGCGCGATGCCGGCCTGCAGCGTCGGCGAAAAGGTACCCGAGGTGGTCACCCCGACCGGGGTGTCGCCGGCCAGCACGGTCTGCCCGGCGCGCAGCACCCCGCGGCCGGTCATCCGCAGCCCGCGCAGCAGCCGCCGCGGCCCCGCCTCCTTCTCGGCCAGCAGGGCGTCGCGGCCGAAGAACGCCTCCTTCTTCCAGCCGATCGCCCAGCCGCAGCGGGCCTGCAGCGGGGAAATGTCGAGCGACAGTTCGTGCCCGTGCAGTGGATAGCCCATCTCGGTGCGCAGCGTGTCGCGGGCGCCCAAGCCGGCCGGCTCGCCGCCGGCCGCCTTGACCGCGGCGGCCAGCGCGTCGAACACCACACCGGCGGACTCCCACGGCGGCAGCAGCTCGTAGCCGTGCTCGCCGGTGTAGCCGGTGCGGCAGACCCGCACCGGTACCCCGGAATACGAGGTGTCGGCGTAGGCCATGTAATCCATGTCGGTGGGCAGGCCCAGCTCGCCGAGCACGTCGGCCGAGCGCGGGCCCTGCACGGCCAGCACCGCATAGGAGCGATGCAGGTTGGTGATGGTCAGTTCGGGTGGCGCGGCCGCCTGTAGCGCGTCGACCACGGCCGCGGTGTTGGCGGCGTTGGGCACCAGAAAGATCTCGTCGTCGTCGACGTAGTAGGCGATCAAATCGTCGACGACCCCGCCGGATTCGGTGCAGCACAGGGTGTATTGCGCCTTGCCGGGCCCGATCCGGTTCAGGTCGTTGGTGAGCGCGGCGTTGACGAACCGCGCGGCGCCCGGCCCGCGCACCAACGCCTTGCCCAGGTGGCTGACGTCGAACAGGCCGACCGCGTTGCGCGTCGCGTTGTGCTCGCTGACCGTGCCCGCATACGACACCGGCATCAACCAGCCGCCGAACTCGGCGAAGCTGGCACCCAGGTCGCGGTGACGGTCTTCTAACGGTCCGTGCAGAAGGTCGGCTTCGTTGCTCACGACTCTTCACCCTAAGGGGCCGCGACGGGCGGCCCGTTAGGGTGATGCGGATGAGCACAGAACCCGGTTACGCCTCCCCCGCTGTCACTGTCGCCTCCTCGCTGCCCCGGCGCGCCGCCGCGTCCACCGTGCTGATCGTGCCCGTCGTCTCGACCGGCGACGACGACAAGCCGGGCGCGGCCGTCACCGAGGCCGGGCCGTTCCTGTCCTCGGATGCGGTCGCCGAGATCGAGTCCGGGCTGCGCGCGCTGGAGGCCACCGGCGGCGCCGACCAGGTGCACCGGCTGGTGGTGGGTTCGCTGCCGGTGTCCAGCGTGCTGACGATCGGCCTGGGCAAGCCGCGGCCGGAGTGGCCGGCCGACACGGTCCGCCGCGCCGCCGGGGTGGCCGCGCGGTCGCTGGGCAGCACCGCGGCCGTGATCACCACGCTGGGCGAGCTGCCCGGTGACGGCGTCGTCTCGGCCGCCGTCGAGGGCCTGATCCTGGGCAGCTACCGGTTCACCGACTTCCGCAGCCCCAAGTCCGCACCCAAAGACAAAGGGCTGGGCAAGATCACGGTGCTCGCCACCGCCAAGGACGCCAAGAGGGACGCCGCGCACGGTGCGGCCGTCGCGACCGCGGTCGCCACCGCCCGCGACTTCGTCAACACCCCGCCGAGCCACCTGTTCCCTGACGAATTCGCCAAGCGCGCAAGGGCTTTGGGCGAGTCGGTGGGGCTCGAGGTCGAGGTGCTCGACGACAAGGCGCTGCGCAAGGGCGGTTACGGCGGGATCATCGGCGTCGGCCAGGGGTCGTCGCGGCCGCCGCGGCTGGTGCGGCTGACCCACCGGGGCGCGAAGCTGGCCAAGCGGTCCAAGCAGGCGAAGCGAGTCGCCCTGGTGGGCAAGGGCGTCACGTTCGACACCGGCGGCATCTCGATCAAGCCGGCAGCCGGGATGCACTACATGACCTCGGATATGGGCGGGGCCGCGGCGGTCATCGCGACGGTCACGCTGGCCGCGCAGCTGCAGCTGCCCATCGACGTGATCGCCACCGTGCCGATGGCCGAGAACATGCCGTCGGCGACGGCGCAGCGCCCGGGTGACGTGCTGACGCAGTACGGCGGCATCACCGTCGAGGTGCAGAACACCGACGCCGAGGGCCGGCTGATCCTGGCCGACGCCATCGTGCGCGCCTGCGAGGACAACCCGGACTACCTGATCGAGACGTCCACGCTGACCGGCGCGCAGACGGTGGCGCTGGGCAGCCGGATCCCCGGCGTGATGGGCAGCGACGAGTTCCGCGACCGGGTGGCCGCGATCTCGCAGCGGGTCGGCGAAAACGGTTGGCCGATGCCGCTGCCCGACGAACTCAAGGAGGACCTGAAGTCCACGGTGGCCGACCTGTCGAACATCAGCGGGCAGCGCTTCGCCGGCATGCTGGTGGCGGGCGTGTTCCTGCGCGAGTTCGTCGCCGACGGCGTGGGCTGGGCGCACATCGACGTGGCCGGCCCGGCCTACAACACCGGCGGGCCGTGGGGGTATTCGCCCAAGGGCGCCACGGGCGTGCCGGTCCGCACCATGTTCGCGGTCCTCGAGGACATCGCCGAAAACGGCTGACGCACAGATTATTTCGTCAGCAGCGACATCGCGGCGCGGGTCAGCCTGCGCCGTGGCCAGCCGCTGACCCCGCCGGCGGCCAGCGCGGCGTTGGCCGCGTTGCGACCGCAGGCGCCGTGCACCGAACCGCCCGGGGTGGCCGACGCGCTGCCCAGATACAGCCCCTCGACCGGGGTTTCGGCCCGGCCCATCCCGGCCGCCGGTCGAAAGATCAGCATCTGCTGAAGCTGCGCGGTACCACCGTTGAGCGCGCCCAGGTGCAGGTTGGCGTCGCTGGCCTCCAGGTCCGACGGGCGCTGCACGAACCGGTCGATCACCGCCGCGCCGAAGCCGGGCGCATGCTCCTCGATGACCCGGTCAACCGAGCCGGCGAGGCGCTCGGCAGAGGAGTCGTCGGCGACATTGCGGGGCAAATGCGTGTACGCCCACACACTTTCGGTGCCCGGCGGCGACCGGGTGGGGTCGGCGGTGGTGGTCTGCCCCAGCAACATGAACGGATGATCGGGCACCGTCTTGGTGTTCAGGTCGGCCATCCAGCGCACCAGCCCGTCGCCGTCGGCCCCGAGGTGCACGGTGCCCACCCCGCGCAGCCGTTGCGCCCGCCACGGAACCGGCTCGCGCAGCGCATAATTCACCTTGACCACCGGCGGATCCCACGCGAAGTGCTCGAGGTCGCGCCGCACCTTGGGCGGCACCGCGTCGGCGGGCAGCATGTCGCAGAACAGTCGCGGCGCCGTCACGTCGGCCACTACCGCCCGACGCGCCCGCACCGTGCGCCCCCCGGCCGTCGTCACCGCGACCGCCCGGCCGCCCCGCACCTCGATGCGAGAAACGTTCTCGTTGCACTCGATTCGCGCGCCGGCGGAGCGGGCACGGCTGACCAGCGCGGCCGTCAGCTGACCCGACCCGCCGACCGGCACCGGCCAGCCGCAGTCCTGGGCCAGCATCGTCATCAAAAAGCCCATGGCGCCACTGATCGGCGCATCGGGCGGGGCGTCGGCGTGCATGGCGTTGCCCAACAACAAGACTCGCGGTGCCTCCCCGGCGAACAGCTCGCTCGCCATGGTGTTGGCCGGCTGCACCAGCAGGCGCGCGACCCGGATCGCTTCCGACGTACCGAGTTCGGCCAGCAGCCGCAGCAGCGGGCGCACGGGTGGGAACGGCGCCAGCATGGCGTCGAGCAGGGGCGCCTTGATGCGCTCCCACAACTTCACGACGCGCCACCAGTTTTCGCCGTCGGCGGGCTCGCGGCGCGCGAATTCCGCGGCGGTGCGAGCCGGGTCGCGGTAGATG
Organism: Mycobacterium sp. 3-98; assembly: GCF_035918355.1. Taxonomy (NCBI): domain Bacteria; kingdom Bacillati; phylum Actinomycetota; class Actinomycetes; order Mycobacteriales; family Mycobacteriaceae; genus Mycobacterium; species Mycobacterium sp. 3-98. The sequence continues at coordinate 3,553,619 of NZ_CP142360.1, forward strand.
ATGGGCGGGTCGTCGTCGGCGCCGCCGCGGGGGTGGCCCACCACCGCGGGCGCGTGTGACCATCGCAGGCCGTGATCCTCGAGCCGCAGTGCGGCGATCGCGGGTGAAGCCACCGTCATCGGGTAGTACGAGCTGAACAGGTCGGTGACGTAGCCCGGGGTCAACTCGGCGCTGCGCACCGCGCCGCCGGGCTCCGGCTGGGCCTCCAGCACCAGCACGTCCCACCCCGCGTCGGCCAGCATCGCGGCGGCAACCAGCCCGTGGTGCCCGGCACCGATGACGACCGCGTCGGCAGCGTCGTGCACGGTCACTTCACCTGGCTCGGCTCCAGACGTTCCGCTAGTGCCGCCAGCCGCAACAGGCACTCCTTGTTACGCGGGTAGGCCGCGGCCAACGCGACCGAATCGGGAACGAGGCTCATCGGGCCCTCGACCGGCACCTCGATCATTTCGATCCGGCACCCCTGCGGAATCTCGTGCAGCAGCATCGTGATCCGCGCGGCGCCCATCGGCCCCAGGCGGGCGCACAAGACCAGCCTGTGCGGCGGTTCGCTTTCCTCCACGATGGTGGCGTCGTCGATCACCAGCGGCCAGATCCCGATGGAATGCCTGATCGAGGAGCCGGCCTCCGGCCAGTTCGGATCCACGGCGCGCATGCGGCTGTTGCCGACCACCCACTGGGTGTAGGTCCAGCCCTGCGCAAGCACCTCCCACACCCGCTCGCACGGGACGGGCACCTCTCGCGTCGCAGTGATCACCGCACATCCTTTCCGCTCGTGACTACTGCGGCGGGATACCCACCCACGGGCGCTGTATCCGTCCGGGTTTATCGGCGCTTCGCTCCGGTTAATCTGCAAGCGGTCGTAATCCCCGGCAGGAAATGGCGAGAAAGGCGGACCATGACGGCGCGACGGTTGATCATCGGTGTGGGCGCGGTGCTGTTGCTGGCCGGGGTCATCGGTTTGTTGGCGCCGGTGTCGGTCACCGACAGCAATGGCCACTCGGTGGGGTGCGGCAACGCCGTCGCGACGGATCTCTCCGAGGCCAGAAGCGCGAACAACAGCAATGGCGCGAATATCCCGATCCTCAACCAGATCGTCCCGCACACCGACTTTGTCGCGCAGTGCCAGTCGTCGGTGGGTGGCCGCCGGGCGTGGGCCATCCCGCTGGCCGTGCTCGGCGTCATCGCGATCGGCGCCACCCTGCTGACCGGGCGCCGCGGCGCGGCCACGGGCCCGTAATCGCCTCAGATCACCCGCATCCGCGCGGCGTTGCGCAGACCCTGCGGCGCCACCCGCGAAAGTCCGTACAGCGCATAGGCTTCCGGCGCGACCGGGCGGATCGGTTTCTTCTTCCTGACCGACGACAGGATCGCGTTGGCGACCTTGTCGGGGCCGTAGCGCCGCAGCGCGAACATCGTGCCCAGCTGCCCGCGGCGCCCGTCGACGGCCTCGGCCAGCTTTCCCGCGGGCGCGTCGAAGCGGGTGGTCTTGATGATGTTCGTGTCGATGACGCCGGGACAGATCGTGGTCAGGCCGACGCCGGCGGTGTCGAGTTCGGCGCGCAGGCAGTCCGAGAACATGTAGGTGGCCGCCTTCGACGTGCAGTACGCGCTCAGCGACTGCAGCGGGGCGTAGGCGGCCATCGACGACACGTTGACGATGTGGCCGCCGGTGCCGCGCTCCACCATCCGCCGCCCGAACGAGCGGCAGCCGTTGACCACCCCGCCGAGGTTGACGTCGAGCACCCGGTCGAACTGCTCGGCCGGGGTGTCCAGGAACCCGCCCGCCTGCCCGATGCCGGCGTTGTTGACCACGATGTCGGGTACGCCGTGCTCGGCGCTGACCCGCGCGGCGAACGCCTCCACCGCCTGCGCGTCGGACACGTCGAGCACGTAGGCGTGCGCGACGCCGCCGCGGGTGGCGATCTCGGCGGCGGTGGCCTTGACGGCCGCCTCGTCGATGTCGCTGATCACCACCTCGGCGCCCTCGCGCGCGAACGCGAACGCGGTCTCGCGCCCGATGCCGCTGCCGGCGCCGGTGACCGACACCAGGGTGTCGCCGAACGATCCGCGCGGGCGCCCGATTTGCGCGCGCAACAGGGCGCGGCTGGGCTGCTTGCCCTCGGTCAGGTCGGCGAAGTCGTGCACCGCCGCCGCCATCACCTGCGGGTGCGACATCGGGGAGAAGTGACCGGCCCGGATGTCGCGGCGCCACAGCCGCGGCACGAAGCGCGGGGTGTGGTCGTACCCGTACGGCCGCACGTACTTGTCCCTGGTGTTGACGATCAGCTGCACCGGCACGTCGATGACCGCGACGCCGCCCTTGCGACCGGAGAACGAGCGAAAGTAGTTGGCGGGATAGGTTTTCACGGACTGGGCGGCGTCGCGCGCGAGCTTGTCGGAATGATGGATCTGCTCGACGGGAATGTTGTCGACCGCGTTGCGGCGCAGCGCCGGCACCGACAGCGTCAGCCGCAGGAACAACGGCGCCAGCACCGGGATCGAGAACAGCAGCATGTACGTGAACCGCAGCGCCTGGCTGAGCGCCCGGAGGAAAGTACGCGGACGCCACGGCGCGCGCAGGCCCGTGAAGATGTAGTCGACCAGTTGGTCCTGAGCGGGTCCGGACACCGACGTGAACGTGGCCACCCGGTCACCCGCGCCGGGGCGCTTGAGGTAGTGCCACACCCCCACCGAGCCCCAGTCGTGGGCCAGCACATGCACGGGCGCGCCCGGGCTCAGCTCGCCGGTCACCGCCGCGAAGTCGTCGGCGAAGCGATCCATGCTGTAGGCCGATACCGGCTTGGGCACCGAGGACAGGCCGACGCCGCGGTTGTCGTAGCGGATGATCCGGAACCGCTCGGCCAGCAGCGGCACGACCCCGTCCCACAGCACGTGCGAGTCGGGAAAGCCGTGCACCAGCACCACGGTGGGGCCCTCGGGGTTGCCCTCTTCGTAGACGGCGATGCGCGCGCCGTCCGCGCTGTCGACGAAATGCCGGGGTAGTTGTTGTGATGGCGGCATCGGACCTCCCGCTCTGGCTGCCGTGGCCACACGGTAGCAAGCGTGATCGGGGTCACCCGGCCAGCGCGCGGTATCTGCCCTGGCTGCGTGGCGGCGCGGCCGCAGTGACAGGATAGTTTTGGATTGCTACTTCGCCTTCCACAAGCGAGCTGCACGACCCGCCCCGACCCACGAGCGATCGAGGAGTCAGAAAAGATGGCCTTCTCCGTCCAGATGCCGGCACTCGGTGAGAGCGTCACCGAGGGGACGGTCACCCGCTGGCTCAAGCAGGAAGGCGACACGGTCGAACTCGACGAGCCGCTCGTCGAGGTGTCGACCGACAAGGTCGACACCGAAATCCCGTCGCCGGCCGCGGGTGTGCTGACCAAGATCGTCGCCCAGGAAGACGACACCGTCGAGGTCGGCGGCGAGCTGGCCGTGATCGGCGACGAGGACGGCGGATCCCAGGCGCCGAGCCAGCAAGAGCCGCAGGCGCAGTCGGCGCCCCCCACCCAGCCCGAGGCGCAACCCGAGCCCGAGCCGCAGCCCCAGGCCCAGCCCGAGCCGCAGCCGGCCCAGCAGAGCTCCGGCGGCGGCGACGCCACCCCGGTGCTGATGCCCGAACTGGGTGAGTCGGTGACCGAGGGCACCGTGACCCGCTGGCTAAAGAAGGTCGGCGATTCGGTCCAGGTCGACGACGCGCTTGTCGAGGTGTCCACCGACAAGGTGGACACCGAGATCCCGTCGCCGGTGGCCGGTGTGCTGATCAGCATCACCGCCGAGGAAGACGCCACCGTGCCCGTTGGCGGCGAGCTGGCCCGCATCGGCAGCGGTTCCGAGGCCGCCGCCCCCGCCGCGCCGCAGCCGCCGCCCGCGCCCAAGGCCGAACCCAAGCCGGAACCCGCGCCACAACCACAACCACAGCCCCAGCCCCAGGCGCAGCCGAAGCCCGAACCGACGCCGGCCCCCGCACCGCAACCGAAGGCGGCACCCGAGCCGAAAGCCCAACCCGCACAGGCCCAGCCGGCGGACGCAAGCGGCGACGGCACCCCCTATGTGACGCCGCTGGTGCGAAAACTGGCCGCCGAGAACAACATCGACCTCAGATCGGTCACCGGCACCGGAGTGGGCGGCCGCATCCGCAAGCAAGACGTGCTGGCGGCCGCCGAGCGCAAGCAGCAGGCCGACAAGGCGCCCGCCGCCGCCGCTACTCCCACCCCCGCTGCCGGCGAGGCCCGCAAGGCCGCTCCCGCGCCCACCCCGGCACCGGCGCTGGCGCACCTGCGCGGCACCACCCAGAAGGCCAGCCGGATCCGTCAGATCACCGCCAACAAGACGCGCGAATCCCTGCAGGCCACAGCCCAACTCACCCAGACCCACGAGGTCGACATGACCAGGCTGGTCGGGTTGCGGGCCAGGGCCAAGGCGGCGTTCGCCGAACGCGAAGGCGTCAACCTGACCTTCCTGCCGTTCATCGCCCGCGCGGTGATCGACGCCCTCAAGATCCACCCGAACGTGAACGCGAGCTACAACGAGGAAACCAAGGAGATCACCTACTTCGACGCCGAGCACCTCGGCTTCGCGGTCGACACCGAACAGGGACTGCTCTCCCCCGTCGTGCACAACGCCGGCGACCTGTCGCTGGCCGGGCTGGCCAGGGCAATCGCCGACATCGCCGCGCGCGCCCGCTCGGGCAACCTGAAACCCGACGAGCTCTCGGGCGGCACGTTCACGATCACCAACATCGGCAGCCAGGGGGCGCTGTTCGACACCCCGATCCTGGTCCCGCCGCAGGCCGCGATGCTGGGCACCGGCGCCATCGTCAAACGCCCCCGGGTGATCGTCGACGAATTCGGCAACGAATCGATCGGTGTCCGCTCGATCTGCTACCTGCCGCTGACCTATGACCACCGGCTGATCGACGGCGCGGACGCCGGGCGGTTCCTGACCACCATCAAGCACCGGCTCGAAGAGGGAGCGTTCGAGGCCGACCTCGGGCTCTGAGCGCGAACGTGGCTGGTCAAAAGTTCGTCGTCGCGGTCGCAGGGTCGTCCGGGCTGATCGGCTCCGCCCTCACCGCGGCCCTGCGGGCCGCCGACCACCGCGTGCTGCGCATCGTACGTCGCGCGCCGAGCAACGCCGACGAGGTGCACTGGAACCCCGAGAGCGGCGACCTCGACCCCGACACGCTGGGCGACGTCGACGCCGTCGTCAACCTGTGCGGCGTCAACATCGGCAAGCGCCGCTGGTCGGGCGCCTTCAAGCAGGCCCTGCGCGACAGCCGCATCGCCCCCACCGAAGTCCTGGCGCACGCGGTCGCCGACGCCGGGGTGGCAACCCTGGTCAACGCCAGCGCGGTGGGTTTCTACGGAAACACCAAGGACCGCGTTGTCGACGAAAACGACCGCGCCGGAAGCGGTTTCCTGGCCCGGCTGTGCGAGGACTGGGAGGCCGCCACGCTGCCGGCCCAATACGGCGGCGCCCGCGTGGTGCTGGCCCGCACCGGGCTGGTGTTCTCCCCCGCCGGTGGCGCGCTGGGGCGGTTGCGGCCGCTGTTCCGCACGGGCCTCGGGGCCCGGCTGGGCAGTGGTCGGCAGTACATGTCGTGGATCACGCTGGAGGACGAAGTGCGCGCGCTGCTGTTCGCGATATCGAACACCGCGCTGTCGGGGCCGGTGAACATGACCGGGCCCGCGCCGGTCACCAACGCCGAGTTCACCACCGCGTTCGGGCGGGCGGTCAACCGTCCGACGCCGTTGATGCTGCCCGGGTTCGCCGTGCGGGCCGCGCTCGGGGAGTTCGCCGACGAAGGCCTGCTGACGGGCCAGCGGGCCATCCCGTCGGCGCTCGAGCGCGCCGGTTTTCTGTTCCACCACAACACGATTGGTGAGGCGCTCGGCTACGCCACCGCCCGGCGCGACCACGACTAGCGGCACGTGCGTCACCCTGGCGCGCGCGGGCCGAGTACCGTCGCGAAGGTGATCGATTCCATCCGGTCCAGCCGGTCCCTGATCGACGTCCGCCAGCTCGGAACCGTCGACTACCGCGTGGCCTGGCAACAGCAGCGCGACCTGGCCGACGCCCGGGCCGCGGGCGGCGCCGACACGTTGCTGTTGCTCGAGCACCCGGCGGTCTACACCGCGGGACGGCGCACCGAGCCGCACGAACGCCCGGCCGACGGCACCCCCGTCGTCGACACCGATCGCGGCGGCAAGATCACCTGGCACGGTCCCGGTCAGCTGGTCGGGTATCCGATCATCGGCCTGGCCGAACCGCTCGACGTGGTCAACTACGTGCGGCGGCTCGAGGAAGCGCTGATCAAGGTCTGCGCCGACCTGGGCCTGGACACGGTCCGCGTCCCGGGCCGGTCCGGGGTGTGGGTGCCGGGCACCGACGGCCGGCCCGACCGCAAGGTCGCCGCGATCGGCGTGCGGGTGTCGCGCGCCACCACCCTGCACGGGTTCGCGCTCAACTGCGACTGCGACCTGGGCGCCTTCAACGCCATCGTGCCGTGCGGCATCAGCGACGCCGGGGTGACGTCGTTGTCCGCCGAGCTGCGCCGCCCGGTGAGCGTCGACGACATCCGCACGAGCGTCGCCGATGCCGTCTGCGACGCCCTGGACGGGGTGCTGCCGGTGCGCGAGCACGACAGCGCCGCGCGCGTAGCATCAGCGATGTGACTGTCGCACCCGAGGGACGCAAACTGCTGCGCCTGGAGGTGCGCAACGCCGAAACCCCGATCGAGCGCAAGCCGCCGTGGATCAGGGTGCGGGCCCGGATGGGCCCGGAATACACCGAGCTCAAGAGCCTGGTCCGGCGCGAGGGCCTGCACACGGTCTGCGAAGAGGCCGGGTGTCCCAACATCTTCGAGTGCTGGGAGGACCGCGAGGCGACCTTCCTGATCGGCGGTGACCAGTGCACCCGTCGCTGCGACTTCTGCCAGATCGACACCGGCAAGCCCGCCGAGCTGGACCGCGACGAGCCCCGGCGGGTGGCCGACAGCGTGCGCACGATGGGGCTGCGCTACGCCACGGTCACCGGGGTGGCCCGCGACGACCTGCCCGACGGCGGCGCGTGGCTCTACGCCGAGACGGTGCGCGCCATCAAGGAACTCAACCCGTCGACCGGCGTCGAGCTGTTGATCCCCGACTTCAACGGCGAGCCCGCCCGCCTGGCCGAGGTGTTCGAGTCGCGCCCGGAAGTGTTGGCGCACAACGTCGAAACCGTGCCGCGGATCTTCAAGCGCATCCGGCCGGCCTTCACCTACCAGCGCAGCCTGGACGTGCTCACCGCGGCGCGTGACGCCGGGCTGGTCACCAAGAGCAACCTCATCCTCGGCCTCGGCGAGACCCCCGACGAGGTGCGCACCGCCCTGGCCGACCTGCGTCACGCCGGCTGCGACATCATCACCATCACCCAGTACCTGCGGCCCTCGGCGCGGCATCACCCCGTCGAGCGGTGGGTGAAGCCGGAGGAATTCGTCGAGTTCGCGCAGCACGCCGAGCAGCTGGGGTTCTCCGGGGTGCTGTCGGGGCCGCTGGTGCGCTCGTCGTATCGCGCGGGGCGGCTGTATCAGCAAGCGGCCGCCGCCCGCGCCTCGGACGCCGCGGCACGGTGACCGTCGGGGCGCTACGTATTCTTTGACTATGGCTAAATCCCGCACTGCCGCTGAGAACAAGGCCGCCCGAGCGCAGGCGCAGGCCGCCCGCAAGGCCGCCGCGCGGGAGCGCCGCACCCAGTTGTGGCAGGCGTTCAACCTGCAACGCCAGGAGGACAAGCGCCTGCTGCCGTACATGATCGGCGCCTTCGTGCTGATCGTGGGCGTCTCGGTGGGCGTCGGGCTCTGGGCCGGCGGGCTGACGATGATCACCTTGATCCCGCTCGGCGTGGTGCTGGGCGCGCTGGTCGCGTTCATCGTCTTCGGGCGCCGCGCCCAGAAGTCCGTCTACCGCAAGGCCGAAGGCCAAACCGGGGCGGCCGCATGGGCATTGGACAACCTGCGCGGCAAGTGGCGGGTGACCCCGGGCGTGGCCGCGACCGGCCACTTGGACGCCGTGCACCGGGTCATCGGCCGTCCCGGCGTGATCCTGGTCGGCGAGGGCTCGGCGACCCGGGTGCGCCCGTTGCTGGCGCAGGAGAAGAAGCGCACCGCCCGCCTGATCGGGGACGTGCCGATCTACGACATCATCGTCGGCAACGGCGAGGACGAGGTGCCCCTGGCCAAGCTGGAGCGCCATCTCACCCGGTTGCCGGCCAACATCACCGTCAAGCAGATGGACACGCTGGAGTCCCGGTTGGCCGCGTTGGGGACGCGGGCCGGGGCCGCCGTCATGCCCAAGGGTCCGCTGCCCAACGCCGGCAAGATGCGCGGCGTGCAGCGCACGGTGCGCCGCAAGTAATCGCAGCGGGTCGAACTCGGCGCTCAGCGCCGTACCACGGCCGTCGCGGTCAGCCGATCCTGCAGCCCGCGACCGTCCCAGTCGGTGAACAGCGCCGGGACCACGGTGCCGACGAGGAGGCCGCGCACCACCGCGCGGCCCGTGCCGACCAGCCCGCGCCCGTCCACCGTCACCACCTGCAGACCCAGCGCCAGCTGGCCGGGCGTGAAGCCGAACAGTCGCACCGAGACCACGCCCAGCACGAACCAGATCACCAGCTCGGCGGTCGCCAGCGCCCCTTCGGGTAACCACCCGAGCCGCATGGCCAGCGCCGCCAGGCCCAACGCGATGAGCCAGTCGATGGTCAGCGCGCCCAGCCGTCGTCCCATCCGCGCCAGCGAGCCCGGCCCGCTCTCGGGCAATCCCAGCTTTTCACCGGGGTAGGCGGATCGCGATTCCGGCATCATCGCCGCGGACCGGGGTCCGAATAAACCGACGGCCGGGTCCGGAACGGTGGGCGGACGGTGCGCTCTGCCACCAGAAAAGATACGATCTTGCGATCCATGGCCCCACAATAGAACCCGCCGCCAAAGCGGCCACTTTTTGCGTGTGGCATGGTCACGTAACGTGCGCGCAACATCGGGTTGACTGACGGGCAACATCTGCTCCCTAGCGTCAGGCCGCGGATCTCACCAAGTAAAGGAGCACTCTGTGACGGAAAAGACGCCCGACGACGTCTTCAAACTCGCGAAGGACGAGAACGTCGAGTTTGTCGACGTGCGGTTCTGTGATTTGCCCGGCATCATGCAGCACTTCACCATTCCGATTTCGTTTTTCGACGAGAGCGTTTTTGAGGACGGCTTGGCATTCGACGGCTCGTCCATTCGCGGATTCCAGTCCATTCACGAATCGGACATGTTGCTCCTGCCCGACCCCGCGACGGCGCAGATCGACCTGTTCCGCGAAGCCAAGACCCTGAACCTGAACTTCTTCGTGCACGACCCCTTCACCCTCGAGCCGTACTCGCGCGACCCCCGCAACATCGCCCGTAAGGCCGAGAACTACCTGATCAGCACCGGCGTTGCCGACACCGCGTACTTCGGCGCCGAGGCCGAGTTCTACATCTTCGACTCGGTGAGCTTCGATTCGCGCACCAACGGCTCGTTCTACGAGATCGACGCGATCTCGGGCTGGTGGAACACCGGCTCGCCCAACGAGCTCGACGGCAGCCCCAACCGCGGCTACAAGGTCCGCCCCAAGGGCGGCTACTTCCCCGTCGCCCCCGTCGACCACTACGTCGACCTGCGCGACAAGATGCTGTCCAACCTGATCACCGCCGGCTTCAGCCTGGAAAAGGGTCACCACGAGGTGGGCACCGGCGGCCAGGCCGAGATCAACTACAAGTTCAACACGCTGCTGCACGCGGCCGACGACATGATGCTCTACAAGTACATCGTCAAGAACACGGCCTGGCAGCACGGCAAGACCGTCACGTTTATGCCCAAGCCGCTGTTCGGTGACAACGGCTCCGGCATGCACACCCACCAGTCGCTGTGGAAGGACGGCAGCCCGCTGATGTACGACGAGACCGGTTACGCCGGCCTGTCGGACACCGCCCGCCACTACATCGGCGGCCTACTGCACCACGCCCCGTCGCTGCTGGCGTTCACCAACCCCACCGTGAACTCCTACAAGCGTCTGGTTCCCGGCTACGAGGCCCCGATCAACCTGGTCTACAGCCAGCGCAACCGCTCGGCCTGTGTCCGGATCCCGATCACCGGCACCAACCCGAAGGCCAAGCGCCTCGAGTTCCGTTGCCCCGACTCCTCGGGCAACCCGTACCTGGCGTTCTCGGCCATGCTGATGGCCGGCCTGGACGGCATCAAGAACAAGATCGAGCCGCAGGCCCCGGTCGACAAGGACCTCTACGAGCTGCCGCCCGAAGAGGCCGCCAACATCCCGCAGGCGCCCACGCAGCTGTCCGCGGTGATCGACCGGCTGGAAGAAGACCACGAATACCTCACCGAGGGCGGCGTTTTCACGCCCGACCTCATCGAGACGTGGATCAACTTCAAGCGCGAGAACGAGATCCTGCCGGTCCAGATCCGGCCGCACCCCTACGAATTCGCGCTGTACTACGACGTTTAAGGACGCTTGACGAAACCACCCGCGCGGTTCGGTTGCCGCGCGGGTGGTTTCGTTTTCGGCCGCCGCGACTGCATCCGCGGCGAGTTCCGCCGCCGAAACCTGCCCCTTGGGCAGCTCCCGCTGCGGCGACCTATTTGGCGTCGGTGACGACGACGACCTGACGGATGAACGTGTCCTCTAAGGCGGAGTGGAGGAGAAAGTCGGCGACGTTTCCGCGAGAGGTTGAGGGGAGCATCGGCAACGTCGTGACGTCATCGAGCGCCCTCGCGGTGTAACGGCCGCCGACCCCGTCGTTCAATGCCCCGGGGTATTCGAGGGTCCATTTCAGCCCGCTAGCTTTCAAGAGCACTTCGGACGCAGCTTTGTCTTCGTACTTCTTGCGCAGCGCCGTGCGAAATATCAGGCCGGCGAGAAACGATGCCTTGGCCAGGGAGTCGCCGACTCCGAATGCGGACACGATCACAAACCGGTCAACACCCGATGTTTTGGCGGACGCGATGACGGCGCGGACAGTGTCCGTGATCAGCGTCGGGGTTTGGCGGACGTTTTTGACTCCGAGTGCGCTGATGACCGCGTCGTGCCCTCGGGCTGCTGTTGCCATGACGGCGGCGTCGGTGACGTCGCCGCCGACGACGTGGGCACGCGGGTCAACGGTGGCGTCGGCCCGCCGAACGAGGGCGGTGACCTGGTGACCCTGGTCGAGGGCCTTCGTGACGAAGAGACGGCCGGTGCGGCCGGTTGCTCCAAGGACAAGAAACTTCACAATATTTCGCTTTCTCTAGAACGGATGAAACGGATGAAAGGGCGGGATGGTGAGCGGGGCCCGCATCGCGGTAGCCGCCCCTCCATCGCCGGGGTAAATCGTCAGGAATGTTGACTACTATCGTCTATGCTCTCGGCTAATGTCAAGAATCCGTAACAGATTAGGACCAAGCCCGACGTCTATGGTGGTCAATGATATTTACTACTCTGATGGTCGGAGGCCATGCCCGCAACAGCGGCAGGTAGCAAGTCACCCAGGTGATGCAGGGCCGCCGAGCGCAGTAGCGGTGGACGTAGGGTGTGAATTTCGTTGGACCACGTGGGCGATGGAGCCGAGGGCAGCATGAACGACGAGCAGCGGATTGACCTAGGGGTGTCGTTGTTCATCCCGTACCGGTACACCGAGGACCGGATTTTCCGGGCGCTCCAGGATGCCGGATTCGACGACTGGACCCTTGCCCAGTGCCGCGTGTTCCAGCGCATCGCCCCGGACGGTTCGCGCCTCACAGACCTCGCCGAACAGGCGCAAATGAGCAAGCAGAGCGCGGGCGTCCTGGTCGATCAACTCGAACGCTTGGGCTATGTCCGCCGGGTCCCCGACCCCGCGGATGGCCGCGCCCGACTGATCGTCATCGAGCAACGTGGCCGGCGCGCGGTCGCGGTAGCCACGGCAACTCTCGACGAGATCCACTCGGAGTGGAAGGCCTACCTGGGTACCCGCAACTTCACACTGCTGCAGCAGATCTTGGATCAGCTCCGCGAGATCACCGACCCCTACGCACGGTAAACCCGCCGCAAAGCAGGTGTCTCCTACCCGTCGAGTGACAGGTCCTTCCGGAAGCGCTGCATGCCGTCGATCTTGTCGTCGAGGCTGGCATCGGGCCCGGCGTAGAACATCCACGGCATCGTGATGATCCCGGTGATGCCGCCGGCCTCCGCGCGCCGATAGTCGGCGGTGGTGAACGCGTCGGTCAGCGGGGTCAACACAGTGAAATCGTCCATGGACAAACCCTTTTCGGCCCGCATCTCCCGCAGCCGGCCGATGGCATCGAGCGCCCGCTCGGTGTTGATCAGATCCCCGATCCAGCCGTCGTTGCGGGCGGCGCGGCGCAGCGCGATCTCGCTGAGTCCCCCGACGTACACCGGGATCGGCGGCGGGGTGGGCTGCATCTCGAGGCGCGGCGCGGTATAGAACTCACCCTCGAACTCCGTCCAGCCCGGCGACCACAGCGCCCGCATCAGCTCGATCATTTCGTCGGTGCGTTTGCCACGGGCCTCGAATCGCTCACCCATCAACGCGAATTCCTCGCGGCACCAGCCCACGCCGATGCCCAGCTCCACCCGGCCCGACGCCAAAACCGCCGCGGTGCCAATGGCTTTCGCCGCCGAATACGGGTTGCGCATCGCGGGAATGTAGACGGTGTTGACGAAGCGCAACCGCGTGGTGACCTGGGCGAGCGCGCCGACGAGCACCCACGGGTCGGGCCAGTCGGTGAAGGGCTGCCAGCGCCGTTCCCCATCCTTGGTGTACGGGTACGGCGTGTCCAGCGTCTCGAGGTTGACGACGTGGTCGGGAATGCCGATCCCGTCGTAGCCGAGTTCGTCGGCGGCCTTGGCCAGCTCGATGATTTCGCGGGTGTTCAAAAAGGCGCTGCTGATGTAGAACTTCACTGCTCCTCCGCCGCCCACGCCGGCTCGATGAAGACGCCGTCGGCCTCGACGGTGACGCCATTGGAATCCGAAATGGTGCCGCGCGCAAAGACTTTGCGGCCCTCCTTGCCGTCGACCCACGCCTCACAACGAAGCGGGCCCAGCGGCGTGCCACGCAGATACTTCACGGTGATGGTCCCGGTGAACCGCGCCTTTGACAGGCCCTCGCTGGCCGCCTCGCCGAGCATGTGGTCGAGCACCAGGGCGCTGACGCCCCCGTGCACCAGCTTGGGCGGGCCCTCGTAGGCCGAGCCGAGAACGAACTCGCTCCAGCAGCGCCCGTCGCCCTCGTGATGCACGACGATCGGCGGGGCGATGGGGTTGCACACGCCGATCGCGGCGTTGCCCAACGGCAGCGGGCGGCCGTCGACGCGGTAGCTCACCCCGATCGGGCGGGTGCGTTCCCGCAGCGATGCGGTGACGGCCTCGATCGCCCGCCGGGCCTCGGCGACGACGTCGTCGTCGGCCTCGGTGCGGATGGTCGCGTCGACGAGCCCGCGGACCGCATCGGCCAACGGCGCATACAGCGCGGTCACGCGATCGGCTTCCGTCGCGCTGAGCACCTCGAATATGGCGTCCAACGCGCCGGCCTCCTGACTCAACTTCCAAACACCTTGCGCACGACGGCCTTTGCGCGTCGCGTCACCCGTAAATAATTGTCCAAGAATTCGCCGCCCTCGTCGGTCGGCCAGCCCGCGGCGACGGCGACCGCGTTCAGCTGGCGTCCGTGGCCCGGCAGCTGGTCGGTGGGCTTACCCCGGACCAGCACCAGCGCGTTGCGGGCCCGGGTGGCCGTCAGCCAGGCCTGCCGCAGCAGCTCCACCTCGTCGGCGGGCACCAGGTCGGCCTCGGCGATCGCGTCCAGGCACGCCAGCGTCGACGTGGTGTGCAGCGCGGGGATCTCGTGGGCGTGCCGCAGCTGCAGCAGCTGCACGGTCCATTCGATGTCGGCGAGTCCCCCGCGGCCCAGCTTGGTATGCGTGTTCGGGTCGGCGCCGCGCGGCAGCCGCTCGGCGTCGACGCGGGCCTTGATGCGGCGGATCTCGCGCATCGCCTCCGACGACATCCCGTCGGGTGGATAGCGCGTCTTGTCGGCCATCAGCAGGAACCGCTGCCCCAGCTCCGCGTCGCCGGCGACCGCGTGCGCGCGCAGCAGCGCCTGGACCTCCCACGGCTGCGCCCACTGCCCGTAGTAGGCGGCGTAGGAGGCCAGGGTGCGCACCAGCGGACCGTTGCGGCCCTCGGGCCGCAGGTTGGCGTCGACCTCCAGCGGCGGGTCGACGCTGGGCGTTCCCAGCAGCGTCCGGACCTGCTCGGCGACCGTCGTCGCCCAGCGCACGGCGACGGAATCCTCGACGCCAGAAGCCGGTTCGCACACGAACATCACGTCGGCGTCCGAGCCGTAGCCCAGTTCGGCGCCGCCCAGCCGGCCCATGCCGATGACGGCGATGGCCGCCGGCGCCTTACCGTCCGCGGGAAGGTTGGTCCGGATCATCGCGTCCAGCGCGGCCTGCAGCACGGCCACCCACACCGAGGTCAGCGCCTTGCACACGTCGACGACCTCGAGCATGCCGAGCAGGTCGGCCGACGCCACCCGGGCCAGCTCGCGGCGCCGCAGGGTGCGCGCCCCGGCGATCGCCCGCACCGGGTCGGAATAGCGGGCGGCCGAGGCCACCAGCGCGCGGGCCACCGCGGCGGGCTCGGTCTCGAGCAGGTGCGGGCCGCTCGGCCCGTCGCCGTAGTCCTGGATGACCCGGGGCGCGCGCATCAACAGGTCCGGCACGTACGCCGAGGTCCCCAGCACGTGCATGAGCCGGCGGGCGACGGCGGGCTTGTCGCGCAGGGTGGCCAGATACCAGCTTTCCCCGGACAGCGCCTCGGACAGCCGCCGGTAGGCCAGCAACCCGCCGTCGGGGTCGGGCGTGTACGACATCCAGTTCAGCAGCCTGGGCAGCAGCACCGACTGCACCCGGCCGCGCCGCCCGCTCAGGTTGACCAGCGCCGACATGTGCTTCAAAGCGGACTGCGGGCCCTCGTAGCCCAGGGCGGCCAGCTGACGCTCGGCGGCCTCGGAGGTCATGCCGTGCGCGATCTCCAGCCCGGCCGGGCCGATCGATTCCAGCAGCGGTTGGTAGAAGAGCTTCGCGTGCAGCTGCGACACCCGCAGGTTCTGGTGCCGCAGCTCCTCGCGCAGCACCCCGGCCGCGTCGTGGCGGCCGTCGGGCCGGATATGGGCGGCCCGCGCCAGCCAGCGCACCGCCTCCTCGTCGTCGGGCTCGGGCAGCAGGTGGGTGCGCTTGAGCCGCTGCAGCTGCAGCCGGTGCTCGAGCAGGCGGAGGAACTCGTAGGAGGCGGTGAGGTTCGCGGCGTCCTCGCGCCCGATGTAGCCGCCCTGGCCGAGCGCGGTCAGCGCGTCCACCGTCGACGCCACGTGCAGCGACTCGTCGCTGCGCCCGTGCACCAACTGCAGGAGCTGCACGGCGAATTCGACGTCGCGCAGCCCGCCGCTGCCGAGCTTGATCTCGCGGCCGCGGACCTCGGCGGGCACCAGCTGCTCGACCCGCCGCCGCATCGCCTGCACCTCGACCACGAAGTCCTCGCGCTCGCAGGCGACCCAGACCATCGGCATCAGCGCGTCCAGGTAGCGCTGTCCGAGCTCCGCGTCGCCCACCGCCGCGCGCGCCTTCAGCAGCGCCTGGAACTCCCAGGTTTTCGCCCACCGCTGGTAGTAGGCGATGTGCGACTCGACGGTGCGCACCAGCTCGCCGCTGCGGCCCTCCGGCCGCAAGCCGGCGTCGACCTGAAAGAACGCCTCGGAGGCCAGCCGCATCATCTCGCTAGCCACCCGGGTGGTGAGGGTGTCGGCGTGCTCGGCGACGAAGATGACGTCGACGTCGCTGACGTAGTTCAGTTCGCGGGCACCGCATTTGCCCATCGCGATGACCGCCAGCCGCGGCGGCGTCTTGTCGCCGCACACGGTGCTCTCGGCCACCCGCAACGCGGCGGCCAGCGCGGCGTCGGCCAGGTCCGACAGGTGCGCGGCCACCACGGTGAACGGCACCACCGGCTCGTCCTCGACCGTGGCGGCCAGGTCCAGCCCGGCCAGCACCAGCAGCTGATCGCGATACAGGGTGCGCAGGCGCACCATCGCCGAACCGGGGTCGGCCAGCGCCTCCTCGACGCACTCGGTGAACTTCGTGCGCAGCTGGTCGTGGGTGGGCAGGGTGACGTTGCCGCGCAAGAGTTTCCAGGACTGCGGCTGGGCGATCAGGTGATCCCCGAGGGCCAGCGACGCGCCGAGCACACCGAACAGGCGCCCGCGCAGGGGGCGCTCGGTGAGCAGGGCGGCGTTGAGCTCGTCCCACCCGGTGTCCTTGTTCTCGGCCAGCCGCACCAGGGCGAGCAGGGCGGCGTCGGGGTCCGCGGCGCGCGACAGCGACCACAGCAGGTCGACGTGGGCCTGGTCGTCGTGGTCGTGCCAGCCCAGTTGCGCTATGCGTTCGGCCGCTTGCGGATCGACCAACCCGAGCCGGCCCACGCTGGGCAGCCGGGGGCGCTGCGTCGCGGGTTTGGTCACGACCACGACGGTATCGCAACCCGCCGATCTTCAGGCGCGGGCGGCGCATGAAACCGCTACAGCGACAGGTAGGTGCTCAGTTCGTACGGGGTGACGTGGCTGCGGTAGTTCGCCCACTCGGTGCGCTTGTTGCGCAGGAAGAAGTCAAAGACGTGCTCCCCCAAGGTTTCCGCAACCAGCTCGGAGGACTCCATGGCACGCAGCGCGCTGTCCAGGCTGGTGGGCAGCTCGCGGTATCCCATCGCCTGGCGCTCGGCGGGGGTCAGGTCCCACACGTTGTCCTCGGCCTGCGGCCCCAGCACGTAGCCCTTCTCCACCCCGCGCAGCCCGGCGGCCAGCAGCACGGCGAACGTCAGGTACGGGTTGCAGGCCGAGTCGGGGCTGCGGACCTCGACGCGCCGCGACGACGTCTTGTGCGGGGTGTACATGGGCACCCGCACCAGCGCGGAGCGGTTGGCCGCGCCCCAGGACGCGGCGGTCGGCGCCTCGCCGCCGCCCACCAGTCGCTTGTAGGAGTTGACCCATTGGTTGGTGACGGCGCTGATCTCCGAGGCGTGCTCGAGGACCCCGGCGATGAAGGACTTGCCCACATCGGAGAGCTGCAGCGGGTCGTCGGGGCTGTGGAACGCGTTGACGTCGCCCTCGAACAGGCTCATGTGGGTGTGCATCGCGGAGCCTGGGTGCTGCCCGAACGGCTTGGGCATGAAGGACGCGCGGGCGCCGTTCTCGATCGCCACCTCCTTGATGACGTAGCGGAACGTCATCACGTTGTCGGCCATCGACAGCGCGTCGGCGAAGCGCAGGTCGATCTCCTGCTGTCCGGGCGCGCCCTCGTGGTGGCTGAATTCCACCGAGATGCCCATGAACTCCAGCGCCTCGATCGCGTGGCGGCGGAAGTTCGAGGCGGAGTCGTGGATCGCCTGGTCGAAGTAGCCGGCGTTGTCGACCGGGACCGGCGGCGTCCCGTCGTCGGCGCCGGCCTTGAGCAGGAAGAATTCGATCTCGGGATGCACGTAGCAGGAAAAGCCCAGGTCGTTGGCCTTCTGCAGCTGGCGGCGCAGCACGTGCCGCGGGTCCGCCCAGGACGGCGAGCCGTCCGGCATCGTGATGTCGCAGAACATCCGCGCCGAGTGGTGGTGACCGTTGGGCGACGCCCACGGCAGCACCTGGAAGGTGGACGGGTCGGGGTTGGCCACGGTGTCGGACTCCGAGACCCGCGAGAAGCCCTCGATCGAGGATCCGTCGAAGCCGATGCCCTCCTCGAAGGCGCCCTCGAGTTCGGCCGGGGCGATGGCGACCGACTTGAGGAAGCCGAGCACATCGGTGAACCACAGCCGAACGAAGCGGATGTCTCGTTCCTCGAGCGTGCGCAGCACGAATTCCTTCTGACGATCCATAACTCGAACAGTATGCAACGGCTGTTAATTCTGTGTTACCGATGCCCGCTCAGAACCGTTGCGATGGCCGCGGCAGGCTGGTCAGGACCGGCAGGTGTAGGCGGCCGGCGGCGGCGTGCCCGCGACCAGGTAGCGCACCACGGCGTTGTCCACGCATTGGTCGCCGTTGAACACCGCGGTGTGCTGCGTGCCGTCGTAGGTGATCAGCGGGCCACCCAGCTGGCGCGCCAGGTTCACCCCGGCCTGATACGGGGTCGCCGGGTCGTGCGTGGTGGAGACGACGACGACCTTGCCCGGCGCCATGGCCGGCGCGGCGTGCGGCGCCGACGTCGGCGGCACCGGCCAGAGCGCGCACAAATCGCGGGGAGCGTTTCCGGTGAACGGCCCGTAGCTGAGGAAGGGCGCGGCCTGGCGGATCCGCTGATCCGCGGTCACCCAGCTGGCCTGGTCCGTCGGGTTCGGGGCATCGACGCAGCGGATCGCGTTGAACGCGTCCTGGTCGTTGGAGTAGTGCCCGTCGCGGCCGCGTCCCTGATAGTCGTCGGCGAGCAGCAGCAGGTCGCCGGCGTCGGTGCCGCGCGCCAGGCCGAGCAGGCCGCTGGTCAGGTATTTCCAGTGCGTCGGGGTGTAGAGCGCGTTGATGGTGCCGGTGGTCGCGTCGGCGTAGCTCAGCCCGCGGGGGTCCGCGGTGCGGGCGGGCTTGGTGGCCAGCGGGTCGACCAGGGCGTGGTAGCGCGCGACGAATTGGGACGGGTCGGTGCCCAGCGGGCAGCCAGGCGAGCGCGCACAGTCGGTGGCGTAGTCGTTGAAAGCCGTTTGGAATCCGGCCATTTGGTTGACGTTCTCGTCGATCGGGCCGACGGTCGGGTCGATGGCGCCGTCGAGCACCATCGCCCGCACGTGGTTGCCGAACTTCTCCAGGTAGGCGGTGCCCAGCTCGGTGCCGTAGCTGTATCCCAGGTAGTTGATCTGTTCGTCGCCCAGCGCCTGGCGCACCGCGTCCATGTCACGCGCGACGGACGCGGTGCCCGCGTTGGCCAGAAACGCGCTGCCCATCCGGTTGACGCATTGCTGGGCCAGCTGCCGGTAAAGCTGCTCGATGTGCGCGACACCGGCCGGGCTGTAGTCGACCATCGGTTCGCGCCGGTACGCGTCGAACTCGGCGTCGGTGCGGCAGCGCAGCGACGGAGTGGAGTGGCCCACCCCGCGCGGGTCGAAGCCGACCAGGTCGAAGTTGCGCCGCACGGGCGAGTTCTCCAGGTCCGGCGCCATCGCGGCCACCATGTCGACCGCCGAGCCGCCGGGACCGCCGGGATTGACCAGCAACGACCCCATCCGTTGTCCGGTCGCGGGCACGCGGATGACCGCCAGTTTGGCCTGGGCGCCCCCGGGGTTGTTGTAGTCGATCGGGACCGACACCGTGGTGCATCGCGCGGCGGGGATATCGCTTGTGTCCGAGACGAATTGGTCGCAGCTCCCCCAGCCCTGCGGCACCGCCGCCGCCGGCGGGTTCGGGGCCGGGGTCTGCCCGGCACCGGGCTCGGGCGTGGCGCCGGCCACCGGCAGCGCGGCGGAACCACCGAGCACCAGACCGAACGAAAGCAGCGCCGAGCTCAAGGGTCTCAGGCGCGACATGGCAGTCATCGTTGCAGCCGCGGGTACCCGTGGCAGCGCGAAACGATTACGCCTTGGTCTCGGCTCTCAACCGGCTCGCGTCGCCGCCGAGCGTGCACGCACGGCGACGAATCGACGAAAATCCCGCCGGGAGTGCACGTTCGGCGTCAGCACTTGGCGCCGCTGGGCGGCGTGGTGCCGCCGACCAGATAGGCCGTCACGTAGTTGTCGATGCAGCTGTCGCCCTGGAAGACGACGGTGTGCTGGGTTCCGTCGTAGGTCAGCAGCGAGCTGCGCAGCTGGTCGGCCAGGTCCACGCCGGCCTTGTAGGGGGTCGCCGGGTCGTGCGTGGTCGACACCACCACCGTGGGCGCCAGGCCGGGCGCGGAAATGGTGTGCGGCTTGCTCGTCGGCGGTACCGGCCAGAACGCGCAGGTGCCCAGCGGCGCGTTGCCGGTGAACTGGCCGTAACTCATGAACGGTGCGATCTCCCGGGAGCGGCGGTCTTCGTCAATCACCTTGGCGCGGTCGGTGATCGGCGGCTGGTCGACGCAGTTGACCGCCACCCGCGCGTCGGTGGCGTTGGTGTAGTGGCCGTGGGCGTCGCGGCGCATGTACATGTCGGCCAGGGCGAGCAGGGTGTCGCCGTGGTGGTCGACGAGTTCGGACAGGCCGTCGGTCAGGTGGTGCCACAGGTTCGGTGAGTACAGCGCCATGATGGTGCCGACGATGGCGTCGCTGTAGCTCAGCCCGCGCGGGTCGTTGGTCGGGACCGGCCGGCCGATCATGGGGTTGTTGGGGTCGACCATCGGGTCGACGAGGCTGTGGTAGACGTCGACGGCCTTGGCCGGGTCGGTGCCCAGCGGGCAGCTCGGTTGCTTCGCGCAGTCGGCGGCGTAGTTGTTGAACGCGTCCTGGAATCCCTTGGCCTGCCGCAGGTCGGCCTCGATGGGATCGGCGTTGGGGTCGACGGCCCCGTCGAGGATCATCGCCCGCACCTTGTTCGGGAAGGCCTCGGCGTACGCCGAGCCGATCCGGGTGCCATAGGAATAGCCGAGGTAGGTCAGCTTGTCGTCGCCGAGCGCGGCCCGGATGGCGTCGAGGTCCCTGGCGACGTTGACCGTCCCGATGTTGGCCAGGAAGCCCTTGCCCATCTTGTCGACGCAGCGGCCGACGAACTGCTTGGTCTCGTCCTCGATGTGGGCCACGCCGGCCGGGCTGTAGTCGACGTTGGGCTCGGTGCGCAGCCGGTCGTTGTCGGCGTCGGAGTTGCACCAGACCGCGGGGCGCGACGCGCCCACCCCGCGGGGATCGAAGCCGACCAAATCGAACCGTTCGCGGACCCGCTTCGGCAGCGACTGGACGACGCCCAACGCCGCTTCAATGCCGGACTCCCCCGGCCCGCCGGGGTTGATCACCAACGAACCGATCTTGTCGCCGGTCGCGGGAAAACGGATCATCGCCAGCGTGGCGTCGTCGCCGTCGAGGTTGTCGTAGTCGACCGGAACCGCGAGCTTGCCGCACAACGCGCCGGCCGGCAGCTTGACCTTCGGGTTCGCGGCCCGGCACGGCGTCCACTCCACCGCCTGGCCCAGCTTGGGTTCGGACATGACGGCGCGCCCCACCACCACGCGCGCGCAGCCCGCCACCAGCAGCGCGACGGCAGCGACCGACGTCCAGATCAGCAGCGTGCGCGCGCGCGTGCCTCGGCGAGTCAAACCCATGCCAACATATGCTGCCAGAGGAAACCTGAGATCCTGATCAGCGGCACCGCCGCGCGCGGAGCATGGCCTGTCTCACACTGTCGCGCCGTTTCAACCGCGCCGAAGAAATGGCAGAATGACACCGTCAGACGAACCCGGGGACCCGCTTTGGGCCACGAGGATCGACCCGACCACCCACTAGGGACAATGATGTCTGAGCACAACGTTTACGGTGCCAACTCGCCTGCGCCCGCGCAGCCGCTCACCAAGATCCGCACCCACCACCTGCAGAAGTGGAAGGCCGAGGGGCACAAGTGGGCGATGCTCACGGCCTACGACTATTCGACCGCCCGCATTTTCGACGAGGCGGGCATCCCGGTCCTGCTGGTCGGCGACTCGGCGGCCAACGTCGTCTACGGCTACGACACCACCGTGCCGGTGTCGGTCGACGAACTGATCCCGTTGGTCCGCGGCGTGGTGCGCGGCGCCCAGCACGCCATGGTCGTCGCGGACCTGCCGTTCGGCAGCTACGAGGCCGGGCCCGCCGCCGCGCTGGCCGCCGCCACGCGGTTCATGAAGGAGGGCGGCGCGCACGCGGTGAAGCTCGAGGGCGGCGAGCGGGTCGCCGAGCAGATCGCCTGCCTGACCGCCGCCGGCATCCCCGTGATGGCGCACATCGGGTTCACCCCGCAGAGCGTGAACAGCCTCGGCGGCTTCCGGGTCCAGGGCCGCGGCGACGCGGCCGAACAGACCGTCGCGGACGCGATCGCCGTCGCCGAGGCCGGGGCGTTCTCCGTGGTGATGGAGATGGTGCCGGCCGAGCTGGCCACCCAGATCACCGGCAAGCTGACCATTCCGACCATCGGGATCGGGGCCGGACCGAACTGCGACGGCCAGGTCCTGGTCTGGCAGGACATGGCCGGCATGAGCAGCGGCAAGGCCGCCCGCTTCGTCAAGCGCTTCGCCGACATCGGCGGGGAATTGCGCCGCGCCGCAACGCAATATGCGCAAGAGGTGGCCGGTGGGGTTTTCCCCGCCGACGAACACTGCTTCTGATCCGGCGCGCCACCGCACGATTCACGGCACGTCCTGCTGCGCGCCGGGACCACCGCGCTGAGGGTCCCGCCTCGTTGACCACCACGTTACCCCGGTCACAACGAAAGTGCCGAAAAACGTTGTGTGGCAGGCATGTACGATCGTTGTTAAGAGACGATCCGGACTCAAAAGAGCAAAGGTGGACCACATCGACCGGGGGGACCGTGGTGGCTTCGTACACCGTCGAACGGTGCTGAAGTTCCCGCTGCTAGTGGCAGGAGGCATCGTTTTGGCCCGCACACCGCACGCGTCCGCGCAGCCGCCGCGCACCTCGCCGCAGGCAAGCCGATGGTCACCCGAGCGCGCCAACCGCTGGTATCAAGCGCAGGGCTGGCCGGTGGGCGCCAACTACATCACGTCCAATGCCATCAACCAGCTGGAGATGTTCCAGGCCGATACCTTCGATCCCGGGCGCATCGACACCGAACTGGGCTGGGCCCAGTCCAACGGGTTCAACGCGGTGCGGGTCTTTTTGCACGATCTGCTCTGGGCGCAGGACCACCGCGGGTTCCAGGGCCGGCTCGCGCGGTTTGTCGACATCGCGGCCCGCCACGGCATCAAACCCCTGTTCGTGCTGTTCGATTCGTGTTGGGATCCGTTCCCGCGCCCGGGTCCGCAGCCCGCGCCGCGACCCGGCATCCACAACTCCGGCTGGGTGCAGAGCCCGGGCGCCGAGCGCCTCGGCGACCGCGGCTACGTCCGCACCCTGCGCGGTTATGTCACCGGGATCCTGACCCAATTCCGCAATGACGACCGCATTTTGGGCTGGGACCTGTGGAACGAGCCGGACAACCCCGCGGACACCTACGCCTCAGTGGAGCGCAAGGACAAGCTCGACCTGGTCGCCAACCTGCTGCCCCAGGTGTTCGAGTGGGCGCGGTTGGTCGATCCCCGCCAGCCCTTGACGAGCGGCGTGTGGCACGGCGAGTGGGCCGACCCGGCGCGCCGCAGCGTCATCGCCGGGATCCAGCTCGACAACTCCGACGTCATCACCTTCCACTGCTACGGCGAGCCGGCGGCGTTCGAGAGGCGCATCGCCGAGCTCGTCCCGCTGGGGCGCCCGATCCTGTGCACCGAGTACATGGCCCGGCCGCTGGGCAGCACGGTGCAAAACATCCTGCCGATCGCGAAGCGCGCCGGCGTCGGCGCGTTCAACTGGGGATTCGTCGCCGGCAAAACCCAGACGTTCTTTCCCTGGGACTCCTGGGACCACCCGAACCCGGATCCGGCGATGCCGCAGGAATGGTTTCACGACTTGCTCGGTCCCGACGGACGGCCGTTCCGCGACACCGAGATTGAGACGATCCTCGAGTTGAGCGACCTGGCGATGCATCTGCGGCCGCCGCCGGCCGGCTGACCCGCAGGCGTCAGCGGCACCGATTCTGGAAGTCGGTGAGCGGCTGGCGAATGCCCTCGAGGTCGGCGTGGGTCTGCGGGTTGGCGTCCATGTACTGCTTCAACTGATCACGCATGTCGCTGCGCGGCTGGCCCTTCAAGCTGGTGAAGTAGTCGTTGACGTCGGGGTGCGTGAACAGGTACGCCGACGTGGCCGCGGCGACGCCCGAGGACACCTGGGCCAGGTCGGCCGCCGTGCAATTGGGTTGCGACGCGGGCGCCGGCTCCGGCTCGTCGGCCGGCACGTCCGCGGCGGCCCAACCCGCCGTCGCGAAAAGCATTGCCACAGTGGCCGCGCAAGCCGCCATCCCGCCGGCAACGGCCCGGGCCGTCGGGCGAACAAAAGACCCCATGCAAACGCTCCTTCGTCGACCATCGCTCAAGGCGAGCGGTATTCGTACCGCAAACCATAAGGGGTTTGCCCGCCGCGCACGCGCGAATCAGGCGGCAAACAAGTGCGCGACCGCGGTAGGGTCGGGCCGTGGCGGAAGTGCTTCAGACCCAGGTTTGCGTAGCCGGTGGGGGCCCCGCCGGTCTCGTTCACGCGCTCTTGCTCGCCCGCGCGGGGATCCGGGTTGTCGTCTTGGAGAAGCACAATGACTTCCTGCGCGACTTCCGCGGCGACACGGTGCACCCGAGCACCCTGCGGATCATGGACGAGCTCGGGCTGGTCGATGAGCTTCTGCGCCTGCCGCACACCAAAGTCGACCGTGTCGCGTTCGACACCGACGGGACGATCCGCACCTTCGGCAACTTCGGCGTGGTCAAACGGTTGGGTTTCAAACAGCCGTACATCGCGTTGATGCCGCAGTGGGACTTCCTCGACTTCCTCGCCGAAAAGGCCTCTGCCTACCCGGAATTCACGCTGATCCGCAACGCCGAAGTCAAGGACCTGATCTTTGACGGCGATCGGGTGATCGGGGCGCGCGCGCCCGAAGTGGAGGTGCGCGCCGACCTGGTCGTCGGCGCGGATGGGCGCAAGTCCGCGGTGCGGGCGGCGGCCGGCCTAAGGACCGCCGCCGCGCACTCCCCGATGGACGTGTTGTGGTTTCGGCTCAACTGGCGACCTGGCGATCCGCAGGAGCTGTACGGGGTGGCCCGTCGGGGCCTCACCATGGCGCTGATCTACCGGGGCGACTATTGGCAGATCGCGTATCTGATGCCCAAGGGGTCCGACCCCCGCGACGGGTCGCTGGAGGCGTTCAAAGAGCGCATCGTGGCGGCGCGGCCACAGCTGCGCGAACACGTCGACGACCTTCGTTCCTGGGACCAGACCAGTCAGCTCGACGTGCGGGTGGACCGGCTCGAGAGGTGGTGGCGCACCGGCCTGCTGTGCATCGGGGACGCGGCCCACGCCATGTCGCCGATCGGTGGCGTCGGCATCAATCTGGCTGTCGCCGATGCGGTGGCGGCCGCCAACATCCTGTGCGCCCCACTGCGCGACGGACGTCTGCGCGACGCGGACCTCGCCAAGGTGCAGCGTCGGCGAGAGCTGCCCGCCCGGGTCATCCAGGCGATCCAGGTGTTCGCACAGGACCGGGTGATCGCGCCCAATCTGAACGGCGGTGACCTGTCACCCATCCCGATCCCCGCGATCGTGGGACGGGGCCCGCTGCGCTCCATCCCGCCGATCGCCTTCGGGCGCGGCCTTCGTCCCGAACACGTCCGCACCCCGAACGTGCACACCGCTTAACACTTTTCTGCGGCGGCGTCGGAGGCGGCGTCGATATTCAGATTCCGGGCCCGCCCGCCGCGCTGTGACGGCACAATGCACTGAGGGGTCGGAAGGAGAGTGCAGATGAATCGCCGCCGCGGGCTTGCCGCATTGCTGGTGTTCTCGGGCGTGGGGTCCGTCCCCGCGATTCTCACCGCGGCGCCATCCGCCGATCGGGTCGAAGCGACCGTGTGCGTGGGCGCGGGCCGACGCATCTCGGTAAGCGGCTGCACCAACATCGCCGACAACATCGCCCGCTATGCCCCTCCACCCGCGGTCTATGCGCCGCTGCCGGAGGACGAGACGACGGCTCCGCCCCCTCCTCCGCCGCCGCCATAACGTCGTCACCTCCGTATGGCAGGCTATGGGTCTCATCCCCACCGTCCACCACGTTCAAGGCCGCGGCGACGCGCCCTCAACGGAGCCGAAGATGCCTGCAAAAGCGCCGCAGACCTCGCGTCACCTGGAGGTAGAGCGCAAATTCGACGTCGGCGAGTCCACCGTGTCGCCGTCGTTCGAAGGGATCGCCGCGGTCGCCCACGTCGAGAAGGCGCCGACGCAAACCCTGGATGCGACGTACTTCGACACGCCCGCACATGACCTCGCACGCAACAAGATCACCCTGCGCCGCCGCACCGGCGGCTCCGACGCCGGGTGGCACCTGAAGCTGCCGGCCGGGCCCGACGCGCGCACCGAGGTCCGCGCGCCGCTGGACGCGTCCGGACCCGACGGCAACAACACCGTGCCCGCCGAGTTGGCCGACGTCGTGCTGGCGATCGTCCGTGACCGTCCGCTGCAGCCGGTCGCGCGCATCACCACCGAGCGCGAGAGCCAGGTGTTGTACGACGCCGCGGGCGTCGCGCTGGCCGAGTTCAGCAACGACTCCGTCACCGCATGGTCGACGCGGGGGCCCGATGACAGCTCCGATGAATCCGGTGCGCCGCCCACCGAGCTCGAATGGCGGGAGTGGGAATTGGAGCTCCTCGAAGCGGGCGGCCACTTTAACGGCGCGGCCGGCACCGAACTGCTGAACCGGTTGAGCAACCGGCTGCTGGACGCCGGCGCCGCGCCCGCCGGACACGGCTCCAAGCTGGCGCGGGTGCTCGGCACCCCGCCACCGCCCAACGGCGCGCAGCCGAGCGAGGATCCGTTGCAGCGCGCCATCGCCGAGCAAGTCCGCGAGCTGCTGGTGTGGGATCGCGCCGTGCGCGCCGACGCATACGACTCCATCCACCAGATGCGGGTGACCACCCGCAAGCTGCGCAGCCTGCTGCGCGACTACCAGGATTCGTTCGGCTTGCCCGACGAGGGATGGGTCCTGGACGAGCTGCGTGAGCTCGCCGGGATTTTGGGGATGGCGCGCGACGCGGAGGTGCTCGCCGAGCGCTACGAGCGTGACTTGGACGGCCTCGCACCGGAATTGGTGCGCGGTCCGGTGCGCGAACGGCTGGTCGGGGGCGCGCAGCGCCGCTACCAGACCGGCCTGCGCCGCTCGTTGATCGCGATGCGCTCGCAACGCTACTTCCGGTTGCTCGACTCCCTGGAGGCGATCGCGGCCGCGTCCCCGGGCGCCGCCGCGGCCGAGGAGCAGGCCCCGGTCACCATCGAGGCCGCCTACAAGAAGGTCCGCAAGGCCGCCAAGGTCGCCGCCCAGGTCGATCGGGAGAACCCCGGCGACCACCACCGCGACGAAGCGATACATCGAATCCGCAAGCGCGCCAAGCGACTTCGATACACCGCGGCCGCCACCGGGGAAGCCAAGGTGTCCGAGCGGGCCAAGGCCGTGCAGTCGCTGCTCGGTGATCATCAAGACAGCGTGGTCAGCCGGGAACACCTGCGCCAGGAGGCGGACGTCGCGCACGCCGCCGGCGAGGACACCTTCACCTACGGCCTGCTGTATCAGCGGGAGGCCGACCTGGCGCAGCGGTGCCGCCGCGAACTCGACGGCACGCTGCGCAAGCTCGCCAAGGCGGTGCGCAAGGCCGGGCACTAGTCGCCGAAGGGGCTGAAGGCGGACGAGTTGGCCTGTAAGCCGGATTCTGTTCCCCACCGCCGCGCGTGAGCAACGGCGGTGCGGCGGCGACCATCCATCTGGACACACCGTCACCGGGTGCCTCGAGCGGCCTACCCGCAGGCTCGGGCGAGCAGCCCTCGAACGCCTGCGCGGCCGCACCAGCGGTGCGGCCTTCTTGGCCTTGCTTCGGGTGGGGTTTGCCGAGCCACCCCGGTCACCCGGGATGCTGGTGCGCTCTTACCGCACCGTTTCACCCTTACCACCGCGAGGGTGGCGGTCTGTTTTCTGTGGCACTTTCCCGCGAGTCACCTCGGATTGCCGTTAGCAATCACCCTGCTCTGTGAAGTCCGGACTTTCCTCGAACCGCCTTGCGACGGCCCGCGGCCGCCCGGCCAACTCGTCCGCGACGATAAACGGTACCCGCTGCACCGGGCCGGGGCCAGCAACCGTTTACCGTGGACTCGGATCACGAATGGGAAGGCCCGCGATGTCCCGGTGGAAAAGGCGTGTCGATTCAGGCGATTGGGACGCGATCGCCGCCGCGGTCGACGAGTACGGCGGGGCGCTGCTGCCGCGACTGATCACGCCCAGCGAGGCGGCGCGGCTGCGCGCGCTCTACGCCGACGACGCCCTGTTCCGCTCCACGATCGACATGGCGCCCAAGCGGTACGGGTCCGGGCAGTACCGCTATTTCCACGCGCCCTACCCCGCGCCGATCGAGGAACTCAAACAGGCGCTGTACCCCCGGCTTCTGCCGATCGCCCGCGACTGGTGGGCCAAGCTCGGCCGGGACGCGCCCTGGCCGGACCGCCTCGACGATTGGCTGGCGGCCTGCCACGCCGCCGGCCAGACCCGATCCACCGCCCTGATGCTGAAATACGGTGCGGGCGACTGGAATGCGCTGCACCGGGACCTCTACGGGGACCTGGTGTTCCCCCTGCAGGTGGTGATCAACCTCAGCGACCCGGCCACCGATTACACCGGCGGGGAGTTCCTGCTGGTCGAGCAGCGACTGCGGGCGCAATCCCGGGGCACGGCAACACAATTGCCGCAGGGACACGGCTACGTCTTCACCACGCGGGAGCGGCCGGTGCCCTCGGCCCGCGGTTGGTCCGCGGCGCCGGTGCGCCACGGCGTGTCCGTGGTTCGCACCGGGCAGCGCTACGCCATGGGACTGATTTTTCACGACGCGGCATGAGGGTTATCGGTCTCGCCGCAACGCGATCACGTGGTCGGGCACCCTGGCCGTTTCCCCGTTGACGGTCATTTCGCGCTCGACGGCCTCGGCCCGCAGCCGCGTCCAGGCGGTCGAATCCAGCCGCAACGAGGCGATCACCTCCTCGATGCCGAGGAAGGAGTGATCGTGGTGCTGCGCCCACGGCGGCACCGCCCCGTGGTCCACGATCAGCAGCACGCCACCGGGATTCACCCGTTCGGCGGCGTGCCGCAGCACGTCTTCGCGGTCCAGGCGGGCCGGCGAATGAAAATACTGGGCGGAGATCAGGTCGAACATCCCTTGCGGGAACGTCTCGTTGAGGTTGTGCCTCTCAAAGTCGATGCGGGAGGCCATATTCCGCGCCGATGCGGCCGCGCGGGCGCGTTGCAGCGCGGTGTCCGAGACGTCGACGGCCACCACCTGCCACCCGCGGTCGGCCAGCCACAGGGCGTCGGCTCCCTCCCCGCAGCCCAGGTCCAGGGCGCGGCCCGGCGGCAGGTCGGCGACCACCTCGGCGAGCCGGGGATTGACCCGGCCGCTCCACACCCGCTCGGTCGAACGGTAGCGGTCTTCCCAGAATTGCTGGGCATCATCGGGTTTGCACGAACTGTCCATACCGCGAGCTTGCCGATTCCGCCCCGACTTGCCAAGCTGAATTGCCATGCAGGCAAAAACCCCCGATATCGACCTGGTGGTGCGGCGCAGACTGCGGGAGCTGCGCGCGCAGCGCGGCATGACGCTGCAGGAGGTCGGCGAGCGGGCGGGCATCGACGTCTCGACGCTGAGCCGCCTGGAGTCCGGCAAACGGCGCCTGGCGCTGGATCATCTGCCGCGGCTGGCCCGGGCCCTGTCGGTGAGCACCGACGAGCTGCTGCAGACCGGGTCGGCGCCGGACCCGCGGGTGCGCGGCGCCGCGCACACCCACCACGGCGTCACCTACTGGCCCCTGACCCGCCAGGGCCCCGCCGGTGGCCTGCACGCGTTCAAGGTTCGGGTCAGCGCCCGCCGGCGCAACCCGCCCGCCGAGCTGCCCGTGCATGAGGGCCAGGACTGGATGTACGTGCTCTCCGGCCGGATGCGCCTCATCCTCGGCGACCGCGACTTCACCATCGACCCGGGCCAGGCCGTCGAATTCTCGACGTGGACACCGCACTGGTTCGGCGTGGTGGACGGGCCGGTGGAGGCGATCGTGATCTTCGGCCCGCACGGCGAGCGGCTGCACCTGCACAGCTGACCGGTGCGGCGTTAGCGTGGAGCGATGGACCGGGGCTCGGAATACCACCTGGCGCCGCCGCACAGTGCGCCGGGCGTGACGTCCATGGTCGGATACCGCACGCTCGACGTTCCCGAGACCGTGCACCGCGGCATGCCATCCGCGATGTTGACGTTCATCGTCAGCCTCGACGACGGGGTGGAAGCCGGCGACACCGCCGACGCGCTGGCCGTCGCGCGCCCCAACCCGCTGCTGCTGAGCGGGCTGCACGTGCAGGCCAGCCACGTGCGGCAGCGCCGGGGCCAGGCCGGCGTGCAGCTGGCGGTGCATCCGCTCGCATCGCGCGCGCTGTTCGGCGTGCCGAGCGCCGAGCTTCCCGTCGCCGAGTACGACGCGACCGCCGTGCTGGATCGCGGCGGCCTCGAATTGCACGATCGGGTGACCGAGGCGCACGGCTGGCCGGACGTGTTCGCCCTGGTGGCCCGCTACCTCGTCGAGGCACGGCGGCGCCGCGAGAGCGCGAGCGTGCGTCCCGAGGTCGCGCATGCCTGGCACCTGCTGGAGCGCAGCCGGGGCCGGATATTGGTGGCCGCGGTGGCGGAGACGGTCGGCGTGACCACCCGGCACCTGACGACGCTGTTCGGCCAGGAGGTCGGCCGCTCGCCCAAGACGGTGGCGATGCTGATGCGCTTCCAGCACGCGACGGCACGCATCGCCGCGTCGGCGCGCCGGCGCGCCGGCACGGACGCGTCGACCTCGCGGGGGTCGCGGCCGCCACGGGGTACAGCGACCAGGCCCACCTGACCCGCGAATTCGTCCGGTTCGTCGGAGTGCCGCCGCGACGGTGGCTGGCCGACGAGTTCCGAAACATTCAAGACGGCGGCCACTCGTTCGGCGCACAGTGGGACCATGACCGCTTCGAATCCGACCGTCTGGTTGACATTGCAGACCCATGACGCCCCCACGCTGATCGATTACTACGTCGAGACATTCGGCTTCGTCCTCACGGCGCGCTACGGCCAGGGCGAGACCGTCGATCACGCGCAACTGAACTGGCCGTACGGCTGCGGAGGGATCATGCTGGGCACCCACAAGCCCGACGCACAGTGGTGCCGCGAACCGGGCACCGCCGGCGGCTACGTCGTCACCGCCGATCCCGACGCGCTCTACGAACGGGTGCTGCGGCACAAGGCCGAGGTGGTGCGGCCGCTGGCCGAAACCGACTACGGCGCACGCGAATTCACCGTCCGCGATCCCGAAGGCAACCTGTGGTCCTTCGGCGACTACGGCGGCGCGTCGCCCTCAGCCGGCTAGGTACGCCGTCTGGTTCACCAATCGCACCGAAGAGGCTCCGTCGGAATAGAACTCGGCGATGCTCAGCGACGCCAGATCGAGGTGCAGCCGGTACAAGATGCCCGGCCCGGCGTCCAGCGCCTCCCGCAGCAGCATTTTGATCGGCGTCACGTGGGACACCACCAGCACCGTCGTGCCTTGCTGGGTGGCGAGGACGCGGTCACGGATCCGTGACACCCGGTCGTGCACCGCGTCGAAGCTCTCGCCGCCCGGCGGGGCGGTGCTGGTGTCGCGCAGCCAACGACGGTGCAGTTCCGGGTCGCGCTCGGCGGCCTCGGCGAACGTCAACCCCTCCCACGCCCCGAAATCGGTCTCGATCAGGTCGTCGTCGACGGTCACATCGAGGCCCAGGGCCTTGGCCGCCGCCGCCGCGGTGTCGTAGGCCCGCTGCAGCGGGGAGGAGAAGACCGCCGAAATCCCCCCGCGCTGAGCCAGATACCGCGCCGCCGCGTCGGCCTGCCGCCGCCCCACCTCGGTGAGCGCCGGGTTGCCGCGCCCCGAATAGCGGCGCTGCACCGACAGCTCCGTCTGCCCGTGTCGCAGCAACAGCAGCCGGGTGGGGGTGCCGCGCGCCCCGGTCCAGCCCGGCGCCGTCGGCGACGGTGCCGCAACGGCTTTCGCCGCCTCGGCGCCGGGGGGCTCGGGCTCTTCGGCCGGCTCGGGCGTCTCCGCCGCACCGTTGGCCCGGGCCGCGGCGTCCATCGCCTCGTTGGCCAACCGATCGGCGTGCGAATTGCGCTCCCGCGGAATCCACGAGTAGCTGATCCTGTCGAACCGCGCCGCCAGCGCTCGGGCCTGGGCATGCAGCTCGATCAGGTCGGGGTGCTTGACCTTCCACCGCCCGGACATCTGCTCCACCAGCAGCTTGGAATCCAGATACACCGCGGCCTCGCTGGCGCCCAGCTTCAGGGCGTCGTCCAAACCGGCTATCAGGCCGCGGTATTCGGCGACGTTGTTGGTGGCCCGGCCGATGGCCTGCTTGTTCTCGGCGAGTACGGTCGCGCGGTCCTCGGTCCACACCACCGCGCCGTAGCCGGCCGGCCCGGGGTTGCCGCGTGATCCGCCGTCGGCTTCGATGACGACCTTCACTGATCGAATCCCTTGACCCGCAGCAGGATCGCGCCGCATTCCGGGCATCGCACCACGTCGTCTTCGGCGGCGGCCGAGATGCGGGCCAGCTCCCCGCGGTCGATCTCGAGCCGGCAGGCCCCGCACCGCTTTCCCAGCAGCTGCGCGGCGCCCGGCCCTCCCCCGGCGCGCTGCCGTTCGTAGAGCGCGGACAGGGCCGGGTCCAGCGCGGCGCTCAGCGAGTCGCGTTGTGACGAATGCAACTCGCGGGCTTCGGTGAGCTCGGCCAGCGCGGCGTCGAGCGCCTGCCGCGCACCGGCCATTTCGGCCTCCAGGGTTTCGAGGGCCTTCTGCTCGGTGTCCAGCTGGGACTGCAGCTCCTCCCGACGTTCCATCACCTCGAGGAGGGAATCCTCCAGGCTGGTCTGGCGACGTTGCAGGGTCTCCAGCTCGTGCTGCAGGTCCGCCAGTTGTTTGGCGTCGGTCGCTCCCGACTGCAGCAGCGCCCGGTCACGGTCTTCGCGCTGGCGCACCGCGTCGATCTCCGATTCGAGCCGCTTGACGTGGGCGTCAATGTCTTCCAGGGCGATCCGCACCGCACCGATGCGGTCGCCGGCGGCGTCGTATTCCTCCTGCATGCGCCGGCAGGCCTCCTGCTCCGGCAGATGGGCCGCCCGGTGCGTGAGGCGGGACAGCTCGGCATCCAGTTTCGACAACTCGAGCAGCGAACGTTGCTGTGCCACTTCGGCTTTCATGACCCTTCTCCCCCGGACTCGTTGTCACCGCGCTCGACATTCCAAGGGTCGGTGCGAATCGCGCTCACCCGCACCGCAAGCTCCGCACCGAAACGCGACCGCAGCAGGTCGGCGGCCTGTTCGCACCACGGGAATTCACTTGCCCAATGTGCCACATCGATCAGGGCAACGTCCGAGGCGCGGCGGTGCTCGTCGGCGGGGTGGTGCCGCAGATCGGCCGTGACGTAGGCCTGCACCCCCGCGCCGGCCGCGGCGGCCAGCAGCGAATCTCCGGCGCCGCCGCAGACGGCGACCCGCGAAACCGGCATGTCGGGGTCACCCGCGGCCCGCACCCCCCAGGACGTCCGCGGCAACGCGGCGTGCACGCGGGAGACGAAGTCGCGCAACGGTTCCGGTCGGGCCAGCGTGCCGACGCGGCCCAGCCCGGCGTCGCCGGGTGGGGGGACCATCGCGAAGATGTCGAACGCGGGCTCCTCGTAGGGGTGGGCGGCGCGCAGGGCCGCCAGCACCGCGGCCCGGACCCGCGCGGGCGCGACGACCTCGAACCGGTCCTCGGGGACCCGCTCGACGTTGCCGACGCTGCCCACCGCGGGCGAGGCCCCCTCGTGCGGCAGGAACTGCCCGATCCCGGTGACGGTCCAGCTGCAATGCGAGTAGTCGCCGATGTGGCCGGCCCCGGCGTCAAACACCGCCGCCTGCACCGCTTCCGCGTTCTCGTTGGGCACGTAGATGACCCACTTGTCGAGGCCGGGCGCGCCCGTCGCCGGCTCCAGCGCGGCCTCGACCTCGAGCCCGAGGGCGGCCGCCAGAGCGTCGGACACCCCCGGGTTGGCCGAGTCGGCGTTGGTGTGCGCGGTGAACAGCGAACGCCCGGTCCGGATCATCCGGTGCACGAGCGCGCCCTTGGGCGTGCTGGCCGCCACGGTGTCCACCCCCCGCAACAGCAGCGGGTGATGGGCCAGCAGCAGGCCGGCATCGGGAACCTCGTCGACGACCGCGGGCGTCGCGTCGACCGCGACGGTCACCGACTCCAGCTTGTCGTCGGGGTCACCGCATACCAGGCCCACCGAATCCCATGCCTCAGCAAGCCGAGGCGGGTACGCCTCATCGAGCACCGCGATGACGTCGGCCAGCTTCACGCTCACCGGCGCACCTCCGAAATCGCCTGCACCAGCAGCGGCCACTCCCGGCGCACCGCGGCCCGCAGGTACTGCTCGTCCAAGCCGACGAACGTATCACAGCGACGGATGGCAATTCCCCTGTCATGCAGTCGTTTTCGCAATGCAACGGCCTCCGGCATGCGGAACAGCACGAACGGCGCCCGGCCGTCGACCACGTCGGCGCCCACCGACGCCAGCCCGGCCACCATCTCGGCGCGCAGCCGCCCCAGTCGCGCCGCCCCGGCTGCCGCGTCGGCAACCGCCTGCGGGGCGCAACACGCCGCGATGGCCGCCAGCTGCAGCGTGCCCACCGGCCAGTGCGCCCGCACAGCGGTCAACCGCGCCAACACCTGCGGCGACCCCAGCGCGTAGCCCACCCGCAGCCCGGCCAGCGCCCACGTCTTGGTCAAGCTGCGCAGCACCAGCACGTCGGGCAGCGCGTCACCGGCCAGCGATTCGGGCTCCCCGGGAATCGAGTCTGCGAAAGCCTCGTCGACCACCAGGATCCGGCCGGGCCGGCGCAACGCGAGCAGCTCCTCGCGGCGGTGCAGCACCGAGGTGGGATTGGTGGGATTGCCCACCACGACAAGGTCGGCGTCCTCGGGGACCACCGCGCCCGCGAGGTCGAACGGCGGCCGCAGCACCACGTGGTGCACCGGCACTCCGGCGGCACTCAGCGCCGCCTCCGGCTCGGTGAATGCCGGCGCGATGATCGCCGCCCGCGCCGGGCGCAGGTTGCCCAGCAGCGCGAAGGCCTCCGCCGCCCCGGCCAACGGCAGCACCTCGTCGCGGGCCCGGCCGTGCCGCTGGGCGGCCGCGTCCTGCGCCGCGCGGACGTCGTCGACGCTCGGGTAGCGCGCCAGGTCGGGCAGCCGCGCGGCCAGCCGCCCCAGCAGCCAGTCGGGCGGTTGGCCGTGACGGACGTTGACGGCGAAGTCCAGCATCCCGGGCGCGACGGCCTGATCGCCGTGATAGCGCGCCGCAGGCGGGCTCAGGTTCAGACTCGCCATCCGTGAAACACTAGTGCGCCGCGCGGGCCGGCCGGACGAACACCGGCAACACCGTCGTACCCGTCCGCGCCCATCGAGGACAATGGTGAGGTGACAGGCGCAACGTCCACCGATCGCCAAGCCCCAGGGGCGCAGCTGGTGATCTTCGATCTCGACGGCACGCTGACCGACTCCGCAGAGGGCATCGTGGCCAGCTTCCTGCATGCGCTCGATCACATCGGCGCGCCGGTGCCCCCGGGCGACCTCGTCGCCCAGATCGTGGGCCCGCCGATGGACGACACCTTCCGGTCCATGGAGCTCGGCGACGACGCCGAGGAGGCGATCGCGGCCTTCCGCGCGGAGTACGGCGCCCGGGGGTGGGCGATGAACGCGCTCTTCGACGGGATCGAGGCCCTGCTGGTCGACCTGCGCGCCGCCGGCGTCCGGCTGGCCGTGGCCACCTCCAAGCTGGAACCCACCGCGCGGCGCATCCTCGCCCATTTCGGGCTCGACCACCATTTCGAGGTCATCGCCGGGGCGAGCCCCGACGGCTCCCGCAAAGCCAAGGTCGAGGTGCTCGCCCATGCGCTTTCGCAGCTGGAGCCGCTGCCCGAGCGGGTGCTGATGGTCGGCGACCGCAGCCACGACGTGCACGGCGCCGCCGCGCACGGCATCGACACGGTGGTGGTCGGCTGGGGGTACGGCCGGGCCGACACGTTCAGCGGGGTGACGCACGCCGCGACCGTCGACGAGCTACGGAGGGCCCTGGGTGTCTGAGCGCGAGCCGCTGCACATCACGTTCGTGTGCACCGGCAACATCTGCCGGTCGGTGATGGCCGAGAAGATGTTCGCCGACCAATTGCGCCGCCGGGGTCTGGCCGACGCGGTGCGGGTGAGCAGCGCCGGCACCGGCAACTGGCACGTCGGCGAGTGCGCCGACGAGCGGGCCGCCGGCGTGCTGCGCGCCCACGGCTACCCGACCGAGCACCGCGCCGCGCAGGTCGACGCCGAGCACCTGGCGGCCGATCTGGTGGTGGCCCTGGACCGCAACCACGCCCGGATGCTGCGGCACCTGGGCGCCGACGAGGAGCGCGTCAAGATGCTGCGGTCTTTCGATCCGCGCACCGGCGCACACACCCCCGACGTCGACGACCCCTACTACGGCGACACCAGCGACTTCGAACGCGTCTACACCGTCATCGAGGCCGCACTGCCCGGGCTGCACGACTGGGTCGACGAACGCCTCGCGCAGAACGGGTCGGGGTGATGCGCAGGTTGGCGTTCGTGCTGCGCCCGGGCTGGATCGTGCTGGCACTGGTGGTCATCGCATTCGCCTATCTGTGCTTCACGGTGCTCGCGCCGTGGCAGCTGGGCAAGCACAACAGGACCTCGCGGGAGAACCACCAAATCGAGCACTCCCTGAACACCGCGCCCGTCCCGGTGAAAACCCTGCTGCCGCAGCAGAACTCGGTCGCCCCCGGCGATCAGTGGCGTCAGGTCACCGCGACCGGGCATTACCTGCCCGACGTCCAGGTGCTGGCCCGGCTGCGGGTGATCGACTCCAAACCGGCCTTCGAGGTGCTGGCGCCCTTCGTCGTCGACGGCGGCCCCACCGTGCTGGTCGACCGCGGTTACGTGCGTCCGTTGGAGGGATCTCGCGTTCCGCCGATCCCCCGCCCGCCCGCCGACACGGTGACCGTCACGGCACGGCTGCGCAACTCGGAGCCCCCCGTGGCGGGCAAGGATCCGTTCGTGGGAGACGGTGTGCAGCAGGTGTATTCGATCGACACCGGGCAGATCGCCGTGCTGACCAAGGTCCCGCTGGCCGGGTCCTATCTGCAATTGGTCGACGGTCAGCCCGGCGGCCTTGGGGTCGTCGGCGTGCCGCAGCTGGACGCCGGCCCGTTCCTGTCCTATGGCATCCAGTGGATCGCGTTCGGCATTCTCGCCCCGATCGGGTTGGGCTACTTCGCCTATTCCGAGATCCGGGCGCGCCGCCAGGAAAAGCAGTCACCCGCCGCCGCGTTGGCGCCCGCCCCCGAGGCACCGCCGACGGTGGAGGACAAACTCGCCGACCGTTACGGCCGACGCCGATAACCCGACAGCAGCCCGGCCAGCAGCGCGGCGCCCGCTTGCACCAGCGACGACAGCGCGACCGCCCGCCGCAGGTCGGCCACCGTGGGTTCCCGGCCGTCGCCGAGCGTCGGCCGGATCTGCAGCTCGTGACGGTATTGGGTGGGCCCGCCAAGGCGCACACCCAGCGCCCCGGCGAACGCCGCCTCGACGGCGCCGGCGTTGGGGCTGGGATGGCGGCCGGCGTCGCGCCGCCACGCCCGCGCCGCCCCCGACGCTGAGCCGCCGACCAGGGGCGCCGACAGCACCGCCAGCGACGCCGTCACCCGCGCGGCAATGTAGTTGGCGACGTCGTCCAATCTCGCTGCGGTCCAACCGAATCGGAGGTAGCGCGGCGACCGGTAGCCGACCATGGCGTCCAGGGTGTTGACGCCGCGGTAGGCCAGCACCGCGGGCACCCCGCCGGCCGCCGCGTAGAGCAGCGGCGCCACCTGGGCGTCGGAGGTGTTCTCGGCGACCGATTCCAGTGACGCCCGGGTCAGGCCCGCGCCGTCCAGCGACGCGGGGTCGCGCCCGCACAGCGACGGCAGCAGCCCGCGCGCGCCCTCGACGTCGCCGCGCTCCAGCAGCTCCGCCATGGCCAGCCCGGTGCGCGCCAACGACGTTCCGCCCAGGCAGACCCAGGTGGCCGCGGCGGTCACCGCGATCGAGCACGGCCGGCCGCCGTGCCCGGCGGCCCGTTGCGCCGCCGCCCCCAGCAGGCCCAGCGACCCGATCAGCAGGCCGACATGGACGGCGCCGGCGGCCCTGCTCTCGCGGTAGGTCAGGCTCTCCAGCGCGGCGGCGGCGGTGCCGAACGCGGCGACGGGGTGGCAGCGTCGCGGGTCGCCCAGCGCGCGATCGGCCAGGTAACCGACCAGCACGCCGGCCGTGCGGGGCGTCGCAAACACCCCGGCAGCGTCTCACACCGGAGGTGACCGTCCCCACGAGGCGCCCGGCGCGCGACCCGGGTCGCATCACTTTGCCTGTGGGGCAGTAGATCTCGGGCACGCCGGGCCTACCGGGGCGTCCGGGGCTAGAGTCGACACCATGGCTTTCCCAGCGCTCAACCACGTCGCGGTCACCGTGCGCGACATCGAAGTCAGCGGCCCGTGGTATCGCAACCTGCTCGGCACCGACCCGATGCTCGACGAACACACCGACGCCGGCTTCCGGCACCAGGTGTGGATGCTCGACGGCGGCACCGTCTTCGGAATTCACCAGCACGACCGCCCGGCTACCGACGAACGATTCAGCGAACACCGCGTGGGCCTGGACCACGTCGGCTTCGGCTGCGCCGGCCGCGCCGAGCTGGAGAACTGGGTCACCCGGCTGGGCGAACTCGGCATCGAGCACGGCGGCATCGTGGACGCCCCCTACGGCTCGGGCCTCAGTTTCCGCGACCCCGACGGCATCGCGCTCGAGTTCTTCGCCCCGCCGGGCTGATTCGTTCAGCGCACCGTCGCGAAAAACGCGCGCAGATCCTCGACGAACAGCTCCGGTTCCTCGAACGCCGCGAAGTGCCCGCCGCGCGGCATGTCGGTCCAGTGGGTGATGTTGTAGACCGGCTCGCACCAGCTGCGCGGCGCCTTGAGCAGTTCGCCGGGGAAAGCCGCGACGCCCGTGGGCAATTCGACGCGGTCTCCCCTACCCCAGACCGCGAAGCTCTCCCAGTACAGGCGGGCCGAGGACGCGGCGGTGTTGGTCACCCAGTAGACCATGACGTTGTCGAGCAGCTCGTCGCGGCTGACCGCGTTCTCGGGATGCCCGTCGCAATCCGCCCAGTCCCAGAACTTTTCGACGATCCACGCCAGCTGGCCCACCGGCGAATCGGCCAACCCGTAGCCCAGCGTTTGCGGCCGGGTGGACTGTTGCTTGGAGTAGCCGGTGCCCCATTTGCGGTGATTGGCCAACCCGGCCATGGCTTGCCGCTCCTCCTCGGTGGGATTCGACAGCGCTTCCTTGGTGGGCCTGCCGACCGGCATGTTGAGGTGGATGGCCGCGCAGTGGCCCCGGTTGCGGCCGATCTGGGTGGTGACGGCGGCGCCCCAGTCGCCGCCCTGGGCGCCGTAGCGCTCGTAGCCCAGGCGCAGCATCAGCGTTTCCCACGCCTCGGCGATCTTTTCCACGCCCCAGCCCGCGCCGGTGGGCTTGCCGGAGAACCCGTAGCCCGGCAGCGACGGGCACACGACGTGGAAGGCGTCCTCGGCGCGACCCGACGCGGGGTTGGTCAGCGGCTCGATCACCTTGTGAAACTCCACGATCGAGCCCGGCCAGCCGTGGGTGATCACCAACGGGAAGGCGCCTTCGTGCGGCGAGCGCTGGTGGATGAAATGGATGTCGAGCCCGTCGATCTCGGTGATGAAGTGGTCGAAGCGGTTGAGCGCGGCCTCCCGCGCCCGCCAGTCGTAGTCGTTGGCCCAATAGTCGGCCAGCTCGCGGGTGTAGGCCAGCGGCATGCCCTGGCTCCAGTCGTCGACGCATTCGGCCTCGGGCCAACGGGTTCGGGCCAGCCGCGCGCGCAGATCGTCGAGAACCTCGTCGGAAACGTCGATGCGGAACGGTTTCACGCGCTTCATAGTGCCGCCGTCGGTGACACCGGCGACGCGCGGGGTGGGTCGGCACGCGAGGATGTGACCATGGATCCCAGGTTGACCACGCGAGTGGAACACAGTCGGTCGATCCCGTTGCTCGTCTGGCAATTCCGCGAGCCCCGGCTGTGCATCTCGTCGGGCCCGCTCGGCGGCGGCGTCGGCGCTCGCGACTGGTTGGTCAACGCGACGGTCCCCCT
The DNA here is from genome assembly GCF_035918355.1 of Mycobacterium sp. 3-98. Classification (NCBI taxonomy): domain Bacteria; kingdom Bacillati; phylum Actinomycetota; class Actinomycetes; order Mycobacteriales; family Mycobacteriaceae; genus Mycobacterium; species Mycobacterium sp. 3-98. The sequence goes on from NZ_CP142360.1 coordinate 3,593,786, forward strand.
GGATTACGACCGGACCGACCCGGACCGCCACCTGACCGAGATCGGCTCCGCGCTGGGTCTCGCCGGCACCGGCTGCGGGCTGCTCACCGCGGTCGACGTGACCCGTCACCACCTCGCCGCCGACGGCGGTGTGCACGCCACCGCGACGGTCGGGCTGTCCAGCCCCGCCTGGGCGGCCGCGCCCGACCGGCACTTCCGCCGGGAGGTGCCAGCCGGCCTGCGCACGACCGCGTTCACCGACTACGAGATCGTCGAGTACCGGCCGCTCACCGATGGCGACGGGTACCGGGTGGGGACCATCAACATCGTGGTCGCGGTGCCGGTGCGGCTGTCCGGGGCGGCGCTGGTCAACGCCGTGGCCACCGCCACGGAGGCCAAGGCGCAGGCGTTGCACGAGGTCGGGGTGCGCGCCACCGGAACCGCGTCGGACGCGGTCGTCGTGCACTGCCCGACGGACGGGGCCGAGGAGACCTATGGCGGGCCGCGCTCGGTGTTCGGCGCCCGGATCGCCCGGGCGGTGCACGCCGCGGTGCTCGCCGGCGCCCGGGCCTGGATTTCGGGGCCCGAGTACCGGCCCTGCGAGTAGTCCCCGCGGGCGTAACGGCACGGCGAAAATCGGCGCCTAAAGTCGCCGCCACGTTACGGCCGCGAACCGCCAAAAGGAGTGGGCGCGGACGGTATCGAACCGCCGACCGCTGGTGTGTAAAACCAGAGCTCTACCACTGAGCTACGCGCCCGTTGCTGCGGGCAGGCTACCCGCCCGCCGGCCAAGTCCCCAAAATCAGGCCCTCAAGGCCGCCAGGGCGTCGGTCCACAACCGTTGATCGCGCGACTCCCCGGGCTGTTTCATCTCGGCGAATCGAATGATCCCGGCCCGATCGACGACGAACGTCCCGCGGTTGGAGTAGCCGGCGTCGTCGTTGAACACGCCGTAGCTCTGGCTGACCGCGCCGTGCGGCCAGAAATCCGACAGCACCGGGAAGGTGAAGCCGCTGTCCAGCGCCCAGACCCGGTGCGTGGGCGGCGGACCCACCGAGATGGCCAGCACCGCGCTGTCGTCGTTCTCGAAGTCGGGCAGATGATCGCGCAGCTGGTCCAGCTCGCCCTGGCAGATCCCGGTGAACGCCAGCGGGAAGAACACCAGCAGCACGTTCTTGGCGCCGCGGTAGGAGCTCAGCGTGACGCGCTGTTGATTCTGGTCGCGCAGAGTGAAGTCCGGGGCGGCGGTGCCGACCGACAGCATCAACGCTTCCCGGCCCGGGACTTGGGCTGCACCAGACGGCTGGCGGCCCAATCCCCCAGGTTGACCGACGAGGTCGGCATCAGACCGGCAGTGGGGGCCGCCTCGGCGATCTCGGCCGGCAGCACGTGTCCCGGTTTCCCGGTCTTGGGGGTCAGCACCCAGATCACGCCGTCCTCGGCGAGCGGGCCGATCGCGTCCATCAGCGTGTCCACCAGGTCGCCGTCGCCGTCGCGCCACCACAGCAGCACGACGTCGACTACCTCGTCGGTGTCCTCGTCGAGCAGCTCGCTGCCGCAGGCTTCCTCGACCGCCGCGCGGATCTCATCGTCGGTGTCTTCGTCCCAGCCCCACTCCTGGACAACATGGTCGGGTTGGATGCCCAGTTTGCGAGCGTAGCTCGGGGCGTGATCCGCCGCGACCACCGTGGAGCCTCCTTCAATTCCCTCGCGATGTGCGCTTCGGGATTATCGTCGCACAGCGCGAACCCCGTTCACACTTCCGCCTCATTACGTTGCCAAGCAGAGTTTGATCGCCTTCTTTTTCGTGTCGTTGAGCTGATCGACGCGTTTGTTGAATTCCGACGTCCCCGCGTGTGTGCCAATGGCGTTGGCCACCGAGTGCGCGGCGTCGATGTACGCGTTGAACGCGTCCTTGATCTGCTGCGACATTGCGTCATTGAAGCTGTTGGCCACCGTGGTGGCGCTGTCGTTGAGGGCGTCGATCGCCGGGCCCTCGGTGGGGCCGGTGCCGCGGCCCGAGTTGAACGCCTGGACGAATTCGTTGGTCTTGTCGATCGCGTTCTTGCTGGTGGTGATCAGCGAGGCGCAGGCGGTGCGCACCGCCTTGGTGGTCAGCGACTGCTGGCGCTGGGACTCCCGGACGCTCGACGTCGCCGACGAGGCCGACACCGACGCGGACACCGACTGGCGGTAGGCGGGGGCGACTTTGGTGTCGGGGGTCGCAGTTCCGTTGGTGACGGAGGTACATCCCACGATGCCCATCAGCGCGGCGGCGACACAGCCCAGGGCCAACGCGCCACGCCGGGGGAAAGCCCCCACCTGCCTCGGGGGGACGGCACGCCACCGGATGAGCACAGGCCTGACGTTACCGGGTGGCTTGTGCACCCGCCCCATACACGCCGAGTTGACGCGCACCGGGTGAGCCTTTGCCGGCTACCAGATGGCGGCTGCCCGCCCGAAACACCGGTGCGGCACGATGGTGGAGAGGGCGCGACCCGCCCTCACGTCACACATCCCGCCAATTACAGGAGTAGTGGGTTGACAACCGAATTCGTGCGCCACGATCTGGCCACAAGTCCCAACAGCGCAACCGAACCCGACCGCGTCCGGGTGATCCGCGAGGGGGTGGCTTCCTACCTCCCCGACATCGATCCCGAAGAGACCTCGGAGTGGTTGGAGTCCTTCGATGAACTGCTGGAGCGCTCCGGCCCGTCGCGGGCGCGCTATCTGATGTTGCGGCTGCTGGAGCGGGCGGGCGAGCAGCGCGTCGCCATTCCGTCGCTGACGTCCACCGACTACGTCAACACCATTCCCACCGAATTGGAGCCGTGGTTTCCCGGCGACGAGGACGTCGAACGGCGCTACCGGGCGTGGATCCGCTGGAACGCCGCGATCATGGTGCACCGCGCCCAGCGCCCGGGAGTCGGTGTGGGCGGCCACATTTCGACCTACGCGTCGTCCGCGGCGCTCTACGAGGTCGGCTTCAACCACTTCTTCCGGGGCAAGTCGCATCCCGGCGGCGGGGACCAGGTGTTCATCCAGGGCCACGCCTCCCCCGGCATCTACGCGCGGGCGTTCCTGGAGGGCCGGCTGACGACCGACCAACTCGACGGCTTCCGCCAGGAGCACAGCCATCCCGGCGGCGGCCTGCCGTCCTACCCCCACCCGCGGCTGATGCCCGACTTCTGGGAATTCCCCACGGTGTCGATGGGTCTGGGCCCGATGAACGCGATCTATCAGGCCCGGTTCAACCACTACCTGCACGACCGCGGCATCAAGGACACCTCAGACCAGCACGTGTGGTGCTTCCTGGGCGACGGCGAGATGGACGAGCCGGAAAGCCGCGGCCTGCTGCACGTCGGCGCGCTCGAGGGCCTGGACAACCTGACGTTCGTGATCAACTGCAACCTGCAGCGCCTCGACGGCCCGGTGCGCGGCAACGGCAAGATCATTCAGGAACTCGAGTCGTTCTTCCGCGGCGCCGGCTGGAACGTCATCAAGGTGGTCTGGGGCCGCGAGTGGGACGCCCTGCTGCACGCCGACCGCGACGGCGCGCTGGTGAACCTGATGAACACCACGCCCGACGGGGACTACCAGACCTACAAGGCCAACGACGGCGCCTACGTGCGCGACCACTTCTTCGGGCGCGACCCGCGCACCAAGGCGCTCGTCGCGAACATGAGCGATTCCGAGATCTGGAATCTCAAGCGCGGCGGCCACGACTACCGCAAGGTCTACGCCGCCTACCGGGCCGCCGTCGACCACAAGGGGCAGCCCACGGTGATCCTGGCGAAGACCATCAAGGGCTACTCGCTGGGCGCGCACTTCCAGGGTCGCAACGCCACGCACCAGATGAAAAAGCTTGCGCTGCAAGACCTCAAGGACTTCCGCGATGCCATGCGGATACCGATCAACGACGCCCAGCTGGAAGAGGATCCGTACCTGCCGCCCTACTTCCACCCCGGCTCCGACGCCCCGGAGATCCGTTACATGATCGACCGCCGGCGCACCCTCGGGGGCTACCTTCCCGAGCGTCGGACGAAGGCCAAGGCGTTGCGGCTGCCCAGCCGCGACATCTACGCCGCGCTGAAGAAGGGCTCGGGCACCCAGGAGGTCGCCACCACCATGGCGACGGTGCGCACCTTCAAGGAAGTGTTGCGGGACAAGGAAGTTGGCCCGCGCATCGTGCCGATCATTCCCGACGAGGCGCGCACGTTCGGCATGGACTCGTGGTTCCCGTCGCTGAAGATCTACAACCGCAACGGCCAGCTGTACACCGCCGTGGACGCCGATCTGATGTTGGCCTACAAGGAAAGCGAAGTCGGCCACATCCTGCACGAGGGCATCAACGAGGCCGGGTCGGTGGGGTCGTTCATCGCGGCCGGCACCTCGTATGCGACGCACAACGAGCCGATGATCCCGATCTACATCTTCTATTCGATGTTCGGGTTCCAGCGCACCGGCGACGGCCTGTGGGCGGCCGCCGACCAGATGACGCGCGGCTTCTTGCTGGGGGCCACCGCGGGACGCACCACGCTCACCGGCGAGGGCCTGCAGCACGCCGACGGGCACTCGCTGCTACTGGCGAGCACCAACCCGGCGGTGGTCGCCTACGACCCGGCGTTCGCCTACGAGATCGCCTACATCGTGGAAAGCGGGCTGGCCCGGATGTTCGGGCAGGACCCCGAGAACGTGTTCTTCTACATCACCGTCTACAACGAGCCGTACGTGCAGCCGCCCGAGCCGGACAACTTCGATCCCGAGGGCGTGCTGCGGGGCCTGTACCGCTACCACGTCGCCACCGAGCAGCGCGCCAACAAGGCACAGATCCTGGCGTCGGGGGTGGCGATGCCGGCGGCGCTGGACGCCGCGAAGATGCTGGCCGCCGAATGGGACGTCGCCGCCGACGTGTGGTCGGTGACCAGCTGGGGCGAATTGAACCGCGACGGCGTCGCGGTGGACCGGGCGAGGCTGCGCCACCCGGACCGGCAGGCGGGCGTCCCGTACGTCACCCAGGCGCTGTCGGACGCCGTCGGCCCGGTGGTCGCCGTCTCGGACTGGATGCGCGCCGTTCCCGAGCAGATCCGGCCCTGGGTGCCCGGCACCTACGTCACCCTGGGGACCGACGGGTTCGGCTTCTCCGACACCCGGCCCGCGGCGCGGCGGTACTTCAACACCGACGCCGAGTCGCAGGTGGTGGCCGTGCTCGAGGCGCTGGCCCGCGACGGCGAGATCGACCCCTCGGTGCCGGTGGCCGCCGCCCGCCAGTACCGGATCGACGACGTGCAGGCCGCGCCGGAGCAGACGTCGGACCCCGGCGTGGCCTAAAAGGGCGGCATAACGGCTGGCATAAGGGCTGGCGCGTGACTCCCCGGCTCGCCGAGCGCCCGGCCAGCCGGGGGCTCGGCATGGAGCGCCCGGCGAGCCGGGCTTTCCAGCCCTCCACCGGCCGCCGCTCGCCGAGCGTGCGGCCAGCCGCACGTTCGAGCACGGCGCCACGCGCCTCTTTGGCGGAAACTTCCAGAAAAGTCGCGTACGTTTTAGGGGTGAGTGACAATCCCTTCGCCGGCCCGTTCGCCAAGCATCCCCGGTCGCCGCTGGAAACGCTGGATTCGGTCCCCGAATCCGTGCTGCGCCGGCTCAAGCAGCACTCCGGGCGGCTGGCCACCGAGGCGGTCAACGCCATGCAGGACCGGTTGCCGTTCTTCGCCGAGCTGGAGGCGTCCCAACGGGCCAGCGTCGCGCTGGTGGTGCAGACGGCCGTCGTGAACTTCGTCGAATGGATGCAAGACCCACACAGCAACGTCAGCTACACCGCGCAGGCCTTCGAGCTGGTGCCCCAGGAGCTGCAGCGCCGGATCGCGTTGCGTCACAGCGTCGACATGGTCCGCGTCACCATGGACATCTTCGAGGAGGTCGTCCCGCTGCTGGCCCGCTCCGAGGAGCAGCTGACCGCGCTGACCGTGGGCATCCTGAAGTACACCCGCGACCTGGCGTTCACCGCGGCGGGGGCGTACGCCGACGCGGCCGAGGCGCGCGGCACCTGGGACAGCCGGATGGAGGCCAGCGTGGTCGACGCGGTGGTCCGCGGCGACACCGGCCCGGAACTGCTGTCCCGCGCGGCCGCCCTGAACTGGGACACCACCGAGCCCGCGACGGTGGTGGTCGGAACCCCGGCGCCCGGGCGCGACGGGTCGACCGGCCCCGGCGACAGTGAGCGCGCGAGTCAGCACGTCCGCGACATCGCCGCGCAGCACGGCCGTGCGGCCCTCACCGACGTGCACGGCACCTGGCTGGTCGCCATCGTGTCCGGGCAGTTGTCGCCGACCGACAAGTTCCTCGGGGAGCTGCTGGCCGCGTTCGCCGACGGCCCCGTGGTCGTCGGGCCGACGGCGCCCATGCTGACCGCGGCCTACCACAGCGCCAGCGAGGCGATATCCGGGATGAACGCCGTCGGTGGCTGGCGCGGGGCGCCGCGCCCCGTGCTGGCGCGCGAGCTCCTGCCGGAACGGGCCCTGATGGGCGACGCGTCGGCGATCGTGGCGCTGCACACCGACGTGATGGGGCCGTTGGCAGACGCCGGCCCGACGCTCATCGAAACTCTTGACGCTTACTTAGATTGTGGCGGCGCGATTGAAGCCTGTGCCAGAAAGTTGTTCGTTCATCCAAACACGGTGCGCTACCGACTCAAGCGGATCACCGACTTCACCGGGCGCGATCCCATGCAGCCGCGTGACGCATATGTCCTGCGAGTGGCGGCGACGGTGGGCCAGCTCAACTATCCGACGCATCCCGGCAGCGCCGCCAACAACGCCATGCCCGTCGTTCCGCTGCCGGTCAAAGGGGCTGCGGTGGGCCAGATCGGGTGATAGTGACCCAGACGACAGGTCGCGGGACGATATCAAACCCGTAGCTTACGGAGCCGTTTTGTAGGGTGTACACAAAAACCTAAGACGAGGTTCATAATCTGTTACACCCGCCAAAACCGTTTCCACAGTGTTCTCTTAAACACGTGATTGCATTGCTTGCGCCCGGACAGGGTTCGCAGACCGAGGGGATGCTCTCGCCGTGGCTGGAGCTCGCCGGCGCCGCCGACCAGTTGGCGCTGTGGTCCAAGGCCAGCGGCCTCGACCTCGTGCGCCTGGGCACCACCGCATCGACCGACGAGATCACCGACACCGCGGTCACCCAGCCGCTGGTCGTCGCGGCCACGCTGCTCGCACACCAGGAGCTGACCAAGCGCGGCCTGCTCGCCGGTGAAGACCTGGTCGTGGCCGGTCACTCCGTCGGTGAGATCGCCGCCTACGCGATCGCCGGCGTGATGGCCGCGGACGACGCCGTCGCCCTGGCCGCCACCCGGGGCGCCGAGATGGCCAAGGCGTGCGCCGTCGAGCCCACCGGCATGTCCGCGGTGCTCGGCGGTGACGAGGCCGAGGTCCTCGCCCGCCTCGAGCAGCTCGACCTGTTCCCCGCCAACCGCAACGCCGCCGGGCAGATCGTCGCCGCCGGCTCGCTGGACGCGTTGGAGAAGCTCGCCGAAGACCCGCCGGCCAAGGCCCGCGTGCGCGCGCTGGGGGTGGCCGGTGCGTTCCACACCAAGTACATGGCGTCGGCGCTCGACGGTTATGCCGCCGCGGCCGCCGCCGTCCAGACGTCCGAGCCCACCGCGACGCTGCTGTCGAACCGTGACGGCAAGCCCGTCGCCTCGGCCCCCGCGGCGATGGAGGCGTTGGTCGCCCAGCTGACCCGGCCGGTGCGCTGGGACCTGTGCACCGCGACGCTGCGCGAGCTGGAAGTCGGTGCGGCCGTGGAGTTCCCGCCCGCGGGCACGCTCACCGGTATCGCCAAACGAGAACTTCGGGGAGTTACGGCTCGCGCCGTCAAGTCGCCCGCAGACCTGGACGCTTTGGCCGAGCTCTAAGTCGGCCGCATCCAGTACAACCACATAGCACGTCAGTTCGACTATCTCACAACACATTACGAAGGGAAGCACGCTGTGGCTGTCAGCCAGGAAGAAATCATCGCCGGTATCGCCGAGATCATCGAAGAGGTCACCGGTATCGAGCCCTCCGAGGTCACCCCGGAGAAGTCCTTCGTCGACGACCTGGACATCGACTCGCTGTCGATGGTCGAGATCGCCGTGCAGACCGAGGACAAGTACGGCGTCAAGATCCCGGACGAGGACCTCGCCGGTCTGCGTACCGTCGGTGACGTCGTCTCCTACATCCAGAAGCTCGAGGAAGAGAACCCCGAGGCTGCCGAGGCGCTGCGCGCCAAGCTGGAGACCGAGAACCCCGACGCGGTCGCCAACGTCAAGGCAAGGCTGGAAGCGGACACCAAGTGAGTAAGCCTTCCACTGCTAACGGCGGTTACCCCAGCGTTGTGGTAACCGCCGTCACGGCGACGACGTCGATCGCGCCGGACGTCGAGAGCACGTGGAAGGGTTTGTTGGCCGGCGAAAGCGGCATCCACGTCCTCGAAGACGACTACATCACCAAGTGGGACCTGCCCGTCCGGATCGGTGGACACCTCAAGGAGCCCATCGACGAGCAGATGAGCAGGCTCGACATGCGACGTATGTCGTACGTCCAACGGCTGGCCAAGCTGCTCAGCACCCAGCTGTGGGAGAGCGCCGGCAACCCGGAGCTCGATCCCGACCGGTTCTCGGTCGTGGTCGGCACCGGCCTCGGTGGCGCCGAAAGGATCGTGGAGAGCTACGACCTGATGAACGAGGGCGGCCCCCGCAAGGTGTCGCCGCTGGCCGTCCAGATGATCATGCCCAACGGCGCCGCCGCCGTGGTGGGCCTGCAGCTCGGCGCCCGCGCCGGCGTGATTACCCCGGTGTCGGCGTGTTCGTCGGGCTCCGAAGCGATCGCCCACGCCTGGCGTCAGATCGTCATGGGTGACGCGGACGTCGCCGTGTGCGGTGGCGTCGAGGGCCCCATCGAGGCGCTGCCGATCGCGGCGTTTTCGATGATGCGGGCCATGTCGACTCGCAACGATGAGCCCGAGCGCGCATCGCGGCCGTTCGACAAGGACCGCGACGGCTTCGTGTTCGGCGAGGCCGGTGCGCTGATGCTCATCGAGACCGAGGAGCACGCCAAGGCCCGCGGCGCCAAGCCGCTGGCCCGGTTGATGGGTGCCGGCATCACGTCGGACGCGTTCCACATGGTGGCCCCGGCGGCCGACGGTGTGCGTGCGGGTCGGGCGATGACGCGGTCGCTCGAGCTGGCGGGGTTGTCCCCCAAGGACGTTGACCACGTCAACGCGCACGGGACCGCCACGCCGATCGGTGACACCGCGGAGGCCAACGCCATCCGCGTCGCCGGTTGCCAGCAGGCGGCGGTCTACGCGCCGAAGTCGGCGCTGGGCCACTCGATCGGTGCGGTCGGGGCGCTGGAGTCGGTGCTCACGGTGCTGAGCCTGCGCGACGGCGTCATTCCACCCACCCTCAATTACGAAACCCCCGACCCCGAGATCGACCTGGATGTTGTTGCGGGCGAACCTCGCTACGGCGATTTCCGTTACGCGATCAACAACTCGTTCGGCTTCGGTGGCCACAACGTGGCACTCGCCTTCGGGCGTTACTAGAGCTGGCGTCCGGCGACGACGCGGGCCGCAAACGGCCCGAAGAGGAGCCGGACACCACGGAAGGTGGCGATCCGCGTCCCGGCCCCGCCGGGTTCGCGGTCACCACTGAGCAGGAAAGGAACGTTCGCAAGACCCATGACAGAGCTGGTTACCGGGAAGACTCTCCCGAACGTGGTCGTCACTGGCGTTGCCATGACGACCGCACTGGCGACTGACGCCGAGACCACCTGGAAGCTGTTGCTGGACAGCCAAAGTGGTATCCGCAAACTCGAGGATCCGTTCGTCGAGGAGTTTGACCTGCCGGTACGCATCGGCGGTCATCTGTTAGAGGAATTCGACAGCCAGCTGACCCGCGTCGAGCTGCGCCGGTCGGGCTACCTGCAACGGATGTCGACGATCTTGGGCCGGCGGGTCTGGGAGAACGCCGGCTCGCCCGAGGTCGACAGCGACCGCTTGCTGGTGTCGATCGGTACCGGTTTGGGCTCGTCGGAAGAGATGGTCTTCAGCTACGACGACATGCGCGCTCGTGGCATGAAGGCGGTCTCCCCCCTCGGCGTGCAGAAGTACATGCCCAACGGCGCGTCGGCGGCGGTGGGTCTGGAACGGCACGCCAAGGCCGGGGTCCTCACGCCCATATCGGCGTGCGCGTCGGGCTCCGAGGGCATCGCCCAGGCGTGGCGCAACATCGTCTTCGGCGAAGCCGACATCGCGATCTGTGGTGGGGTCGAAACGAAGATCGAAGCGGTGCCGATTGCGGCGTTCGCCCAGATGCGGATCGTGATGTCGACCAAGAACGACGACCCCGTCGGCGCGTGCCGCCCGTTCGACCGCGACCGGACCGGCTTCGTGTTCGGCGAGGCCGGCGCCCTGATGGTGATCGAGACCGAGGAGCACGCCAAGGCCCGCGGGGCCAACATCTTGGCCCGCATCATGGGCGCCAGCATCACCTCCGACGGCTACCACATGGTGGCCCCCGACCCCAACGGCGAACGCGCCGGGCACGCCATGACCCGCGCCATCCAGCTCGCCGGGCTCTCCCCCAGCGACATCCACCACGTCAACGCCCACGCCACCGGCACCTCGGTCGGCGACGTCGCCGAGGGCAGGGCCATCAACAACGCCCTGGGCCCCCACGGTGGCAACGCCGCCGTCTACGCCCCCAAGGCCGCCCTGGGCCACTCCGTGGGCGCCGTGGGCGCCGTCGAATCGATCCTGACCGTGCTCGCGCTGCGCGACCAGGTCGTGCCGCCCACGCTGAACCTGGAAAACCTCGACCCCGAGATCGACCTGGACGTGGTGGCCGGCAAACCCCGCCCCGGCAACTACGAGTACGCGATCAACAACTCGTTCGGATTCGGCGGACACAACGTGGCCATCGCCTTCGGGCGGTACTAAACCGAGCAACACCGGAATATCAGGAGACTGCGATGACTATCACGGCCCCCGAGGCGGTCGGCGAGTCGCTCGACCCCCGCGACCCGCTGTTGCGCTTGAGCAATTTCTTCGACGACGACAGCGTCGAACTCCTGCACGAGCGTGACCGCTCCGGCGTGCTTGCCGCCGCCGGGACCGTGAACGGTGTGCGCACCATCGCGTTCTGCACCGACGGCACCGTGATGGGCGGCGCCATGGGCATCGAGGGCTGCACGCACATCGTCGACGCCTACGACACCGCCATCGAGGAGCAGAGCCCGATCGTGGGCATCTGGCACTCCGGTGGCGCCCGGCTGGCCGAGGGTGTGAAGGCGCTGCACGCGGTGGGCCTGGTGTTCGAGGCGATGATCCGCGCCTCGGGCTATGTCCCGCAGATCTCGGTGGTCGTCGGCTTCGCGGCCGGCGGTGCCGCCTACGGGCCGGCGCTGACCGACGTCGTCGTGATGGCGCCGGAGAGCCGGGTGTTCGTCACGGGCCCGGACGTGGTGCGCAGCGTCACCGGCGAGGACGTCGACATGGCCTCGCTCGGTGGCCCCGAGACCCACCACAAGAAGTCCGGGGTGTGCCACATCGTCGCCGACGACGAGCTCGACGCCTACGAGCGCGGCCGCCGGCTGGTCGGGTTGTTCTGCCAGCAGGGCCATTTCGACCGCACCAAGGCCGAGGCCGGTGACACCGACATCCACGCGCTGCTGCCAGAGTCGGCGCGGCGGGCCTACGACGTGCGCCCGATCGTGACCGCGATCCTCGACGACGAGACGCCGTTCGACGAGTTCCAGGCCAACTGGGCGCCGTCGATGGTGATCGGGCTGGGCCGGCTGTCGGGCCGCACGGTCGGCGTGCTGGCCAACAACCCGCTGCGCCTCGGCGGCTGCCTGAACTCCGAAAGCGCCGAGAAGGCAGCGCGTTTCGTGCGTCTGTGCGACGCGTTCGGCATTCCGCTGGTGGTGGTCGTCGACGTGCCGGGTTATCTGCCCGGTGTCGACCAGGAGTGGGGCGGCGTGGTGCGCCGCGGCGCCAAGCTGCTGCACGCGTTCGGCGAGTGCACGGTTCCGCGCGTCACGCTGGTCACCCGAAAGACCTACGGCGGGGCCTACATTGCGATGAACTCCCGCTCGCTCAACGCGACCAAGGTGTACGCCTGGCCGGACGCCGAGGTCGCGGTGATGGGCGCCAAGGCCGCCGTGGGCATTCTGCACAAGAAGAAGCTGGCCGCCGCGCCCGAGCACGAGCGCGAGGCGCTGCACGACGAGCTGGCCGCCGAACACGAGCGGATCGCGGGCGGCGTGGACAGCGCCATCGAGATCGGCGTGGTCGACGAGAAGATCGACCCGTCGCACACCCGCAGCAAGCTCACCGAGGCGCTGGCGCAGGCGCCCGCGCGCCGCGGCCGCCACAAGAACATCCCGCTGTAAGGCACCTACTTACCGCGGACGTAACGCCACGGCGAAAAATCGCGACAGAAGTCGCCGCCACGTTACGCCCGCGGCCGACCCAGGATCGTCGAGAGCGCCCGGCGCAGTTCGCTTTCGGGATCGGTCGGCAGCGTCTCCGCACGCCAGCCGACGAATCCGTCCGGGCGGACCAACAGCGCCCCGTCCGGCGCGAGCCCGGTGATCGTCGCCCACTCGTGGCTGTCGATGCGATGCGCGGCCAGCGACACCGAAGCCGCTGCCGCGCACCATCGCTCGTCTGTTGCCAGCACGGTGAACCCGGGGCCCAGCAGATCGAGCGTCGAAACCCCGTCGCGCACCCACACGTGCGGGACCCGGGTGCCCGGTTGCCCTCGCAGCTCGTCCACCAGTGAGACTGCGCCCGGATCCGCCGGGGCCGGCGCGCCGGAAATGACTGCGGCCGAGTGGTACTGGTAGCCCGCGAGCAAGGCGAACATCGGCGCCTCTTCCTCCGGCGGCAATTGGGGTCGGTCGTCGTCCAGCCTGATCAGCGCCAGCGTCGGGCCGGTCAAGGACTGGCGCGCGTTGAACCGCCCGACCGGGTGCCGCTCGGCGTGATACGTGCTCAGCAGCGCGGGGTCGGCCACGCCGTTTACCACCGCAGCGAGCTTCCAGGCCAGGTTGTCCGCGCTCTGGATCGCGGTGTTGGCGCCCCCGGCCTTGAACGGCGGCATGGTGTGGGCGGCGTCGCCGACGAAAAATACTCGCCCACAAGCGAATTGGTCGGCAACCCGCTCGTACGGTTGCCACGGTGCAATTTCGATGACGTCGATGTCGATCGGCTCGCCGATCGCCTTGGTGAGCAGCTCGACGCAGCGCTCAGCGGTGAATTGCTCGGCCGTTTCCCCCTCGCCCGGCAGGTATGTGGTGATGAACATGCCGAGGTCGCCCTGCGCCACCAGAAAGATCCCGTCCACGTCGGGGTTCTTGACCTGCACGCCGTCCCCGTCGAGCAGATCCGGAACGAACCGTCGCCACGGCGCCTTGAAGTAGACGAAAACGATGAAGATCGGTAGCGCGCCGTATCCCGACGTGGTCACGCCGAGCGCCTCGCGGATCGGGCTGTGCACACCGTCGTCGGCGACGACGTACTGGGCCCGCACCGTCTCGGTACTTCGCGAATCGCGCTCGCGCACAACCACCGTCACGCCGGCGTCGTCCTGTTCCAGCGACACCAGCTCCGTTCCGTAGCGGACCTCGCTTCCTCGCCGGCGGGTGTCGGCCAGCAGCATCGGCTCCAGCTTGCTCTGCGGACAATACTGCGCGGGGGGTTCCGGGCTGAGTCCCACGAAGGGCGCGAAGATGGCGTCGATGTCCATGGCGGGCGCTTGGTCCACGCTGTTCAGCGTCGGCTTGACCACCATGCCGGAAACCCCATCGGCGACCGCGTGCACCTGATCGCTCAACCCCAGACCGCGCAGAATCTCCAGGCTGCGAAAGCTCAGGTTGCGGGCTTTCGGATAGATGAAGACTTCGCGACGCTTCTCGATCAGCATCGACCGGACCCCATACTTGGCCAGCAGCGCGGAGGTGGCGAGCCCGGCCGCGCCGGCACCGACGATGAGCACGGGAACCCGCGACGCCATCTCGGCCCCTTCCGATGCGACGGATCCCAAGTATCGAGATCGCCTATCCCTGCGCTGGAGCGTAGTGGAGGATGAACGCGTGAGCCTCTCAGCACCGGCAATGCTGGACGTCGCGTTCGAGGAAGCGCGGTCCGGGCTGGCCGAGGGCGGCATCCCCATCGGCGCCGCCCTGTTCACCGCCGACGGCGTCCTGCTCGGGCGCGGCTGCAATCGCCGTGTGCAACAAGGTGATCCGTCGTTGCACGCCGAGGTCGACGCGTTTCGCGCCGCGGGCAGACAGCGCGACTACCGCTCCACGGTGATGGTGACGACGCTGTCGCCGTGCTGGTATTGCAGCGGCCTGGTGCGCCAGTTCAACATCGGCGCGCTGGTGGTGGGCGAATCCCGCACGTTCACCGGCGGGCACGAATGGCTGGCGCAGCACGGCGTGACGGTCACCGTGGTCGATGACCCGCGCTGCACACAAATGATGTCCGCCTTCATCGCCGAGCACCCCGAGCTGTGGCACGAGGACATCGGGCGGGCGCCCTAACCGAACCGCGCCAGAAACTCCTCGGCCACCGCGACGGCCCGCTCCCGATCGCGCGACACCAGGCCGATCCTCGTCCGCCGGTCGAGGAGGTCGGAGACGTCCAGCGCGCCCTCGTGGGTGATCGCGTACTCGAATTCGGCTCGGGTGACGTCGATTCCCTCGACGGCCGGCTCGCTCGGCCGCTCGCAGGCGGCGCTGGCGACAACCTTGGCGGCCTCGGCGCCGTAGCGCGACACCAGCGACTCCGGCAGCCCGGCATCCGGCGCCGCGGTGATCCCCGGGTTGGCCGGCGCCCCGATCAGCGGCAGGTTGCGGGTCTGGCATTTCGCGGCGCGCAGCCGCCGCGCCCGGACGGCGCGATCCAGCACGTCTTGTGCCATGTAACGGTATTCGGTCAGCTTGCCGCCGATCACGCTGATCACCCCGGACGCCGATTCGACGACGGCGTGCTCGCGCGAGACGTCGGCGGTGCGGCCCTCGCCGGTGTCGATCAGCGGCCGCAGCCCGGCGTAGGCACCGATCACGTCGGTGGCGGTGAGGCCCGTCCCCAGCGCGGTGTTCACCGTGTCGAGCAGGAACGTGATCTCGTCGACCGACGGCTCGGGCACATCCGGAATCGGGCCGGGCGCCGCCTCGTCGGTCAGGCCCAGGTAGACCCGGCCCAGCTGTTCGGGCATGGCGAAGACGAAGCGGTTGAGCTCGCCCGGAATCGGAATCGTCAGCGCCGCAGTCGGATTGCCGAACGCGGCGGCATCGAACACCAGGTGCGTCCCGCGGCTGGGCCGCAACTTCAACGAGCCGTCGATCTCGCCCGCCCACACCCCGGCCGCGTTGACGACGGCGCGAGCCGAGACGTCGAAGGCCTCGCCCGTGCGCGCATCGGTCAACCGCACCGAGGTGCCGGTGGCCTGCGACGCCGACACATGGGTGAGGATCCGGGCGCCGTGCTGCGCCGCGGTGCGCGCGACGGCGGTGACCAGTCGGGCGTCGTCGATCAATTGCCCGTCGTAGGCCAGGAATCCGCCGTCGAGGCCGTCGCGCCGCACGGTGGGGGCCATTTCCACGACGCGGCGCGCCGAAATCCGGTGCGACCGAGGCAAAGTCGAGGCCGGCGTGCCCGCCAGCGCCCGCAAAAGGTCACCGGCCAGGAACCCACCCCGCACCAGCGCCCGCGTGCCCGGGCTCATTGACGGCAACAGTGGCACCAGCTGCGGCATCGCCCGAACGAGGTGGGGCGCGTTGCGGGTCATCAAGATTCCGCGCTCGATGGCGCTGCGGCGGGCGATGCCCACGTTGCCGGTCGCCAGGTAGCGCAGGCCGCCGTGGACGAGTTTGGAACTCCAGCGGCTGGTGCCGAACGCCAGGTCGTGCTTTTCCACCAGCGCGACGCGCAGCCCGCGCGCCGCGGCGTCCAGCGCGATCCCTGCGCCGGTGATGCCGCCGCCGATCACCACGACGTCCAGCGGCTCGCCCTCGGCGAGCGCGGTCAGGTCGGCGGCGCGCCGCGCGGCGTTCAAGGCGGTGGGGTCAGGAATCACGACAGGTATCCGTTCAGCGAGTGGGCCAGCTCGGCGGCCAGCGCGTCGGCGTCGAGCATCGGTGCGACGATGCGCGCCGACTGGATGGTCGACTGCGCGATCAGCAACACCATGGTGGCCATCTGGACCGGGTCGCCGCTGCGGACGCTGCCGTGGCGCTGGGCGACTCGCAGGCGGGCGGCCAGGGCGTCGATCAACATGCGCTGGCTGGTCCCGAGGCGCTCGGTGATGTAGGTGGTCGCGAGCTCCGAGTGCAGGACCGACATCACCAGCGGGTCCTGGCGCAGCAGGTCGGCCACTGTAACGATCTGTCGCACAAGCGATTCCCGGTCGTCGCCGAGCAGCGGCGCGTCGCTCATCACCTCGGTGACGTGCCGGGTCAAGAGCGCCGCGACGACCGAGTGGGTGTCCGGCCAGCGCCGGTAGACCGTCGGCCTGCTGACTCCCGCGCGTCGGGCAATCTCGGCGAGGGTCACCCGGTCCACGCCGAAGTCGACCACACAACTGGCGGCCGCCGCGAGGATCCGCTCCCCGACATCCAGCTCGTTACGGATTGACAACATATGTAATACTGTAACGCATGACGCATCCCGAGGGGCTCCTGCCGCCCATGAAATGGAACGCGTGGGGAGATCCCGCCGCGGCCAAGCCCCTCTCGGAAGGGATCCGGTCGTTGCTGCAGCAGGCTGTGGGGGTCGAGGGGTCCCCCGCGGCCGAACTGCAACCCGACCAGGTGGAGCTGCGGCCGTCGGCGTTGTCGCCGACCGATCGGGAGGCGCTGGCCGCCATCGTCGGCGCCGACTACTGCCGCACGGCGGACTCCGACCGGTTGCTGCACGCGGGCGGCAAGTCCACCGTCGACCTGCTCAACCGCAAACAACGCGGGCCGCAGGACGCGCCCGACGCCGTGTTGCTGCCCGCCGACGAGGACGCCGTCGCCGCGATCCTGCGCCACTGCAGCGAGCACCGCATCGCCGTCGTGCCCTTCGGCGGGGGCACCAGCGTGGTCGGCGGGCTGGACCCGCATCGCGCCCAGTTCGGCGCCGTCGTCTCGCTCGACCTCCGTCGCCTCGATCGGCTGATCTCGCTCGACGAGGTGTCCGGCCAGGCCGTCTTGGAGGCGGGCGTCACCGGGCCCGACGCCGAAAGACTCCTTGGCGCACACGGCTTTTCGCTCGGCCATTTCCCGCAGAGCTTCGAGTACGCCACCATCGGCGGCTTCGCCGCGACCCGCTCGTCCGGGCAGGACTCGGCGGGCTACGGCCGGTTCAACGACATGGTGCGCGGACTGCGGGTGATCACCCCGGTGGGCACCCTGGACCTGGGCCGCGCACCGGAATCGGCCGCGGGCCCCGATCTGCGTCAGCTGCTGATCGGCTCGGAAGGAACCCTGGGCGTCATCACCCGGGTGCGGCTGCGGGTCCACCGTGCCCCGGCGGCCGTGCGCTACGAGGCCTGGTCGTTCCCCGATTTCGAGACCGGCGCCGCCGCCCTGCGGGCCGTCACCCAAAATGCCACCGGCCCCACCGTCGTTCGGCTTTCCGACGAGGCCGAGACGGGCGTCAACCTGGCCACCACCGAGGCGATCGGCGAATCCCAGATCACCGGCGGATGCCTGGCCATCACCATGTTCGAGGGCACCGAGGAGCACGTCGAGAGCCGGCACGCGGAAACCAGCGCGCTGCTCGCGGCCCGCGGCGGAACCTCGCTGGGCGAGGGGCCCGCGCGGGCGTGGGAGCGTGGCCGGTTCGGCGCACCCTACCTGCGCGACTCGCTGCTCGCGGCCGGTGCGCTGTGCGAGACGCTGGAGACCGCCACGGACTGGTCGAACGTCACCGCGCTGAAAACCGCTGTCACCCAGGCACTTACCGACTCCCTTGCCGAGACGGGCACCCCGGCGCTGGTGATGTGTCACATTTCGCACGTCTACGCATGCGGCGCCTCGTTGTACTTCACCGTCGTCGCGGGCCAGCGCGGCAACCCGATCGAACAATGGAAGACCGCGAAAAGGGCGGCGTCGGATGCGATCATGGCCACCGGCGGGACCATCACCCACCACCACGCGGTCGGCGCCGATCACCGGCCGTGGATGCGCGACGAGATCGGCGAGTTGGGAGTGCAGGTGTTGCGCGCGGTCAAGGCGACCCTGGATCCGGCCGGAATCCTCAATCCCGGCAAGCTGATTCCGTGACTCCGCTGCGCCGGCGCGAGGTCGGCAAGGTGATCGCGCTGACCAACCCGATCTCGGGGCACGGCACCGCCGTGCGCGCCGCGCAGGTCGCGATCGCCCGGCTGCACAAGCGGGGGGTGGAGGTCGTCGAGATCATCGGCGACGACGCCGACGATGCGCGGCACCTGGTCGGCGCGGCGCTGGACAAGGGCGCCGACGCGGTCATGGTGACCGGCGGCGACGGCGTCGTCTCCAACGCGCTGCAGGTGTTGGCGGGCACCGACATTCCCGTCGGCATCGTTCCCGCGGGAACCGGCAACGACCATGCCCGCGCATTCGGCATCCCCACCCAGGACCCCGAGGCGGCCGCGGACCTCGTCGTCGACGGCTGGACCGAAACCATTGACCTGGGCCGGATTACGGACAGCGAAGGGGTGAGCAAGTGGTTCGGCACCGTGGCGGCCACGGGCTTCGATTCGCTGGTCACCGATCGCGCCAACCGGATGCGCTGGCCGCACGGCCGGCTGCGCTACTACCTCGCGATGCTCGCCGAGCTGTCGCAGTTGCGGCTCTTACCCTTTCGCTTGGTGCTCGACGGCACCACGGAGATCGACGCCGACATCACGCTGGCCGCCTTCGGCAACACCCGCAGCTACGGCGGCGGCATGCGGATCTGTCCCGCCGCCGATTACACCGACGGCCTGCTCGACATCACCATGGTGCACTCGGCATCCCGCACCAAGCTGGTCCGCCTGTTCCCCACCGTGATGAAGGGCACGCACGTCGACCTCGACGAGGTCAGCACCGCGCGCGCCCGATCGATCCACGTCGAGTGCCCCGGCATCAACGTCTACGCCGACGGCGACTTCGCGTGCGCGCTGCCGGCCGAGATCTCCGTGGTGCCAGGCGCTCTGCAGATTTTGCGCCCGGCCCGGTAGCCATGCGCACCGTTCACCGCAGGTTGCCGATTTCGTTACGGACGTCATCGAGGTAATCGTCGTAAGCGGCGATGACGTCGTCGAGGTCCAGTTGCGGTGGTAGATCGTCGGGGCGCTGACGCACCGTCAGATAGGCCATGGTCGCGGCGATGACGCGCGCTTCGTCGGCCTCGGGTCCGGCAATGCGCGCGACGACCTCGGGCGTAGCCCGCACCCGGATGGTCACACGATCCTCGTCCTGGCCGACACGCACGAGGTAATCGTGATCACCGAGCGCTTCGATTACGGGGGTTTCGATATCTTTCATGGCCGCTTCTTACTTCCCGGATAGCTCGTCGCCTGTTTTCCGCCATGGCTGACTGACCCGTAGCGTTGCCGTCCCGATGTGTGCACCTGCACAAAGTCTATTTTAACAATTATAATCCTTTAAAAGAAGACCTGCCGAGCGCGCGACCCGAACAAGGAACAGAAACAATGTGGCGTTGGCCGGCTAACACTCGCAGGGTCGACGCCAAGCGGCCCCCCGTCCTCATTTCGGTTCTGGCTCCGCGACTCCTGAAATGGGTTTCCAAGGCGAACGTGGCTATTTATCGCGCCACCGACGGCCGCCTTGCCGGCCACGAGTTGGGACTCGCACTGTGCCTGTTGACCACGACCGGCCGCAAGAGCGGGTTATCCCGCACCACTCCACTGATATTCATGGCCGACGACGCGCGACTGGTCCTGGTGGCGTCACAGGGCGGTCTGCCCACACACCCAATGTGGTTTCTGAACCTCCGCGCCAACCCCGATGTGCGCGTCCAGATCCGAGCGCAGACTTGCAGCATGCGTGCCCGCGTCGCCGACGAGACGGAACGCACACAACTGTGGCCGCGACTCACCGCGCACAACCCGCGGTGGGCCAGATACCAATCCTGGACCGACCGGGTGATTCCGGTGGTGATCTGCGAACCGACCTAGCCGTCCGCGGGTTCCGTAGTCGGCCCGGCCTTTTCGCTAGACCGGTCAGCGCCGTTCACTCGGCGCGAAGGCTCTTGCGTCCCACCGCCGGGAAAACTAACCGACCCCCCGGCTCAGCCAGCTCACCTCGCCGCCGTCGCCGCCGTCGCGATACGCCTCGAGCGCCTCGTCCCAGGCCGTTCCCAGCACGGAATCCAGTTCGGCGGCCAGGGTGTCGGCGCCCTGGGCCATCATCGCCCGCAGCCGCATCTCCCCGACCATGACGTCGCCGTTGGCGCTCATCGCCCCGCTCCACAGGCCGAGTTGCGGGGTGTGGCTGAACCGATGGCCGTCGACTCCGGGGCTGGGGTCCTCGGTGACCTCGAACCGCAGCACGGACCAGGAGCGCAGCGCGTTGGCCAACTTGGCGCCGGTGCCGACGGGACCGACCCAGTTGGTGACCGCGCGCAGTTGACCGGGCATCGCCGGCTGGGGCGTCCAGTTCAGGTTCGCCTTGGCGCCCAGGGTCGACGACAACGCCCACTCGACATGCGGGCACACCGCCGCCGGCGAAGCGTGCACGTACACCACGCCAGTCGTCACGTCGGCGAATTGATTCGACGCTCGCATTTCCTGCTCCTTCGGTTCCACCAGGGACGTCTTCCCCAACGACCTGTGGACCCGGCAAGCAGGGCAGCTTGCGCGAAATCTTCGATTATTTGTGTGTCCTGCGTGTCTATTGTGCCTTGTGATACCCGTGTTGCGCTAGTGTGCAGTCCGAATTAGCTGTACTCGGCTATCACGGCATCGGAAATCTCCGGCCACGGCCGCAGCGCCCACTCCCCGAATTCGCGGTCGGTCAGCACCACCAGCGCGAGCTCGATTTCCGGATCCGCCCAGATAAACCCGCCCGCCTGGCCGAAATGGCCGTACGTTCGCGCCGAGTTCCGCGCGCCCGTCCAGTGCGGCGATTTCGCGTCCCGAAGCTCGAATCCGAGCCCCCAGTCGTTGGGCCGCTGCACCCCGTATCCGGGCAGCACGCCGTCCAGGCCGGGAAACTGCACGGTCGTGGCCTCGGCGTGCAGGCCTGCCGAGACCGTCACCGGGCGCAGCAGGTCCCCGGCGAACGCGGCCAGGTCCGCCACGGTCGACGTCGCGCCGAACCCGGCGGCCACCGCGCCCCCGTCGAGGCGGGTCGCCGCCATGCCCAGCGGCTCGCACACCGCCTCGGCAAGGTAGCGGGCGAAGTCGATGCCGGTCTCGCGTTCCACGGTCTGGCCCAGCACGGTGAAGCCCTGGTTGGAGTAGATGCGGCGGGCGCCGGGCGCGGCCAGCACCTTCTCGGAGTGCATCGACAGGCCCGAGGTGTGCGCCAGCAGGTGGCGGACGGTAGAACCGGGCGGGCCGGCGGGCGTGTCGAGGTCGACGGCGCCCTCCTCGAGGGCGACGTGCACGGCCCGGGCCGCCAGCGGCTTGGTCACCGAGGCCAGCTCGAACACCCGCCCGGGGTCGCCGTGGCCGGCCAGCACGCCGCCCGGCCCGACGACGGCAGCGGCCGCGGCCCCGACCGGCCAGTCGGCCAGAACGTCGAGGGGCGCCATCACTTTCGGGCGATGTAGTAGTTGTTGATCGGGTCCGCCTCGATCTCGGCGACCCGCACATCGTCGAACCCGGCGTCGCCGAGCATCGCGACGGCCAGCTGCGTTCCCCACGCGGTGCCCAGCCCGGCGCCGTCGAGCGCGAGTGACACCGTCATGCAGTGCATCAGCGACGTCGTGTACAGGTAGGTGCTCATCGGCACGCCGACGTTCTCCTCCAGCCGGCTCGACGCCTTGATGTCGGCCATCAGCAGGACGCCCCCGGGCCGCAGCGCCCGGTAGATGTTCTCGAGCACCCGCGCCGGCCGGGCCTGATCGTGAATGGCGTCGAACACGGTGATGACGTCGTAGGCTTCGGGCTTGTCCAACTCGGACAGGTCGTGGCTTTCGAACGTCGCATTCGTCAGGCCGCGGTCGGCGGCCTCGCGGATGCCGGTGGCGATGGCCTGCTCGGAGAAGTCGATGCCGGTGAAGCGGCTCGCCGGAAACGCCTGTGCCATCACGTTGACGGCGTGGCCGCTGCCGCAGCCGAAGTCGGCCACGTCGGCGCCGGCGCGCAGCCGCTCGACGAGGCCGTCCACCAACGGCAGCACGACGTCGACGAGCGAGGCGTCGTACATCGCGCCGCTCTCCTCGGCCATCAGCTGGTGGAAGCGCGGGAATTCGCTGTAGGGCAGGCCGCCGCCCGCGCGGAAGCAGCCGATGATCTTCTGTTCGACCTCGCCGAGCAGCGGCAGGAATTGGGCCACCACGGCGAGGTTTTGGGGCCCGGCGGCGCGGGTCAGCACGCCGGCGCGGTGGGCGGGCAGCGAGTAGGTGGCGGTGTCGGCGTCGTATTCCACCACGCGCCCGGTGGTCATGCCGCCCAGCCACTCGCGGACGTAGCGCTCGTCGAGCCCGGCGGCGTCGGCGATCTGGGCGCTGGTGGATGGCGGCAGGCCGGCCATGGTGTCGAGCAGGCCGGTCTGGTGCCCGATGCTCAACAGGATTGTGAGGCTGGCGCCGTCGAGGGTCGCGGCGATGCGTTCGGTGAATTCTTCGGTGGTCTCCCTGGCCGTCACGCCCTGCGACGCTACACCGGCCCGATGGGTGGACGGCCCGCCGCGAGATGTATGGCGGCGATCAGTAGGTTGGAGCCCATGAGTCAGACAGTGCGCGGCGTGATTTCACGCAAGAAGGGCGAACCCGTCGAGTTGGTCGACATTGTCGTCCCGGACCCCGGGCCGGGTGAGGCTCTCGTCGACGTGATCGCCTGCGGGGTGTGCCACACCGACCTGACCTACCGCGAGGGCGGCATCAACGACGAGTACCCGTTCCTGCTCGGCCACGAGGCCGCCGGCCGGGTCGAGGCGGTCGGGCCGGACGTGACCGCCGTGGCGCCGGGCGACTTCGTGATCCTGAACTGGCGCGCGGTGTGCGGGCAGTGCCGGGCCTGCAAGCGCGGGCGGCCGCACCTGTGCTTCGACACCTTCAACGCCACCCAGAAGATGACGCTGACCGACGGCACCGAGCTGACGCCCGCGCTGGGCATCGGGGCGTTCGCCGACAAGACGCTGGTGGCCGCCGGCCAGTGCACCAAGGTCAATCCCGCCGCCGACCCCGCGGTCGCGGGTCTGCTGGGCTGCGGCGTGATGGCCGGGCTGGGCGCGGCGATCAACACCGGCGCCGTCACCCGGGACGACACCGTCGCGGTGATCGGCTGCGGCGGGGTGGGCGATGCCGCGATCGCCGGGGCGGCGCTGGTGGGCGCGCGGCGCATCATCGCCGTGGACACCGACAACACCAAGCTGGACTGGGCGCGCAAGTTCGGCGCCACGCACACCGTCAACGCCCGCGAATTCGATGTGGTCACCACCATCGCCGACCTCACCGACGGGTTCGGCGCGAACGTGGTGATCGACGCGGTGGGCCGGCCCGAAACCTACAAGCAGGCCTTCTACGCCCGCGATCTCGCCGGAACCGTTGTGCTGGTGGGTGTTCCGACCCCCGACATGACCCTGGAAATGCCGTTGGTGGACTTCTTCAGCCACGGCGGCTCGCTGAAGTCGTCGTGGTACGGCGACTGCCTGCCCGAACGCGACTTCCCCACGCTGATCGACCTGTACCTGCAGGGCCGGCTCCCGCTCGAGCAGTTCGTCTCCGAACGCATCGGGCTCGGCGACATCGAGGAGGCGTTCCACAAGATGCACGGCGGCGAGGTGCTGCGTTCGGTGGTGGTGCTCTGATGGCGGCGATCGAACGCCTGGTCACCCACGGAACGTTCGAACTCGACGGCGGCAGTTGGGAAGTCGACAACAACATCTGGATCGTCGGCGACGACTCCGACGTCGTGGTGTTCGACGCCGCGCACGCCGCCGAGCCCATCCTGGCCGCGGTCGGTCAGCGCAACGTGGTCGCGGTGGTGTGCACCCACGGGCACAACGACCACGTCACGGTGGCCCCCGAACTCGGCGCGGCCCTGGACGCGCCGGTCCTGCTGCACCCCGGCGACGACGTGTTGTGGCGAATGACCCACCCGGACAAGGACTTTCGCGCCATCGCCGACGGCGACACGATCGACATCGCCGGCACCGAGCTGCTGGCTCTGCACACGCCGGGGCACTCCCCCGGCTCGGTGTGCTGGTTCGCCCCCGAGCTCGGTGTGGTGTTCAGCGGGGACACCCTGTTCTCCGGCGGGCCGGGCGCCACGGGGCGTTCCTATTCGGATTTCCCGACGATCTTGCAGTCGATCTCCGGGCGGCTGGGCACCTTGCCCGGCGACACCGTGGTGCACACCGGCCACGGCGACAGCACCACCATCGGTGACGAGATCGTGCACTACGAGGAATGGGTGGCGCGCGGCCACTGACATCGCCCGGCCCGTTCGCCACGCCGAACTGACCACCAGCCCAACCACTATCGTTGCCCTATGCAGCCTGAACCGCCGATGCCCGAATCGAGCATTGTGGTCCGCCCCGAGCCGACCTTCAGCGAGGCGTCGCGGCTGCGGGCGGCCGGGTTGGCGAAGGCGATCGCGGTGTTCGAGCGGGCCGCCGAACAGGTGGCGCTGCCCCGGTCTCCACAGCCGATGGTCCTCGCCGACTACGGCGCCGCCAACGGCCACAATTCGCTGCGGCCGCTGTCGGCGGCCATCGCGGTGTTGCGCCGGCGCACCAGCCACGATCACGCAATCCTGGTGGCGCACACCGACGTACCACGCAACGACTTCACGGCGCTGTTCGGCACGGTGGCCGACGACCCGGAAAGCTACCTGCACCTCGACGGGGCCACGTTCACCTCGGCGATCGGCCGGTCCTTCTACAACCAGATCGTCCCGTCCAAGACCGTCAACCTGGGCTGGACGTCCTGGGCGACGCAGTGGCTAAGCCGAACGCCCTGCGAGGTGCCCGATCACGTGCACGTCTCGTGCACCGCCGACGACGCGGTGCGGTCCGCCTACTCCGACCAGGCCGCCCTGGACTGGCACAACTTCGTGGCGTTCCGCGGGCGGGAACTGGCGCCCGAGGGCCGGCTGGTGGCGCTGACGCTGGCGGCCGACGAGGACGAGACCGCGGGCTTCGCGCCGCTGCTCGACGCGATCGTCGGCGCGCTGGACGAGCAGGGACGCGACGGCCTGCTGAGCCCAGATGAGCTGCGGCGCATGACAATTCCCACCTTCGCCCGCACCGAGAAGGATTTTCGCGCGCCGTTCGCGCCCAAGGGGCGGTTCGAAGGGCTGATGATCGAGCACCTCGAGATCTTCAACGCCGAGGATCGATTCTGGGCCCGCTTCCAGTCCGACCACGACGCGCACGCCTTCGGCGCCCAGTGGGCCGCCTTCGCGCGGTCCGCGCTGTTCCCCGCCCTGGCGCGCGCGCTCGACGGCGGCATCCACGACCCACGGGCCGGGCAGTTCGTCGAGCAGCTGCAGGGCGCGGTCGCCGAGCGGCTGTCCACCGCACCCGAGCCGATGCGGATCCCGCAGGCCCTGGTTGTGCTGGTCAAGGGCGACGGGGCGCGCTGAGGAGAGTTTCGGCACAGCCGCGCAACGGGTAATCCCCCGCCATCGCCGAATCTGCGATGCAAGGGGGTAGATGCATGAGCGTGCAGGACGACAAATCGTCCGGTCAGGACGACGAGCAACGACTGACCGAGAAGCCGGAGCCGGACGAGGACGACAAAGAAGAGGCCGCCAAGATGATGGAGGCCTACAAGGACAAGCCCACGATCGTGCTGCCCGGCACCGGCGGGAGCGTGTCCGGCACCGCCGTCAACGAATGGTTGGACGAGGACGGTAACCCGAAGCATGAAGTCGCCGAGGGCACGGACTCCCAGGCCAAGGACGACGACGGCCGCGAGCAGAAGGATCTGCAGGACCAGATCGAGAAGGACAAGTCCCTCAACGAGGTGCTGAGGGAAGCAGCCACCGCGGAGAACAAGGGCGAAAAACGTATCACCGAAAGGTAATTCGTGAACCGACCCTCGGTGGGCGGGTAAGAGTCGCTCAGCGGGCGGGTAACGGCCCGAGGGCGTTGACGCCCAGGCCGCCCTGGATCTCCTGAAGGATCTGGTTGACCCGGTCGAGCCCGGGGATCGGCTCGTTGAGCCCGGGAATCGGCGGAATGGGCGGGACGGCCACGCGGCGCGGAGCTGCCGGGCGCGGGGGCGGGGCCGCCTGGGGAGTCGCCCGCGGCGTCGTGGTCATCGGCGTCTCGGTCTCGGCCGGCGGGTTGGTGTCGGAGGTCGACGGCACCGGGACGTCCACGGGCCCGGGTTGCGCGGTCGCGCTCGCCGGCGCCGGCGGCGTCGTGGTCACCGCCGGGGCGGGTGTCGTCGCCGATTTGTCCGGCGGGTTCAGCCCGACCGCCAGCGCGGCCCCCACCAGCAGCACCGCCGCGGCGGTGACAAGGACGGCGGCCGCCGGCAGCAGGCGCCACCGGGCGAACAACCGCTTGCGCCGCGCGGCCGGGGCGGCGACCCGGGTGGTCGGTGCCTCCGCGTCACCGGCCGGCATGACGCGCGACTGGTGGGCCGTGGCCGACCAGGCCCGGATCGGCATCGGCGTTGGGCCCGCGGGCGGCAGTTGGGTTGTCGCGGTGCGGTCGGGCCTCGCCGCCCGAGCCGTCGCGGTCGCGGGCACGGCGGGCGCCGCGGACGTCGCATCGCCGGCGCCACGCGCCACCCGCAGCGCGGCGCCGACCGCCGCGGTGAGTTGGGGCCGCGGCGTGGTGGCGACCGGGACGCGGAGATGCCGCGCCAGCGTGGTCGTGATGGCCGGGAGGTTCGCCCCGCCCCCCGACGACACGACCGCGACGAGGTCGCGGATCCCGTTGCGCGCCAACGTTTCATCCAGCCGCGCGAGGAAGCCGGTCAGCGCCGGTCGGATCGCGTCGTCGAGTTCGTGTCGGGCGAGCCGGATTTCACCTTGCGCCCCGGTCAGCCCATTGGTCAGCGTCGTCGCGGCGCTCGAGGACAGCTGTTCCTTGGCGATCCGGCACCCGGTGCGCAGCCGGCTCAGCGAGCCGATCGCCGCCGTGCCCGTCGGGAACGCGCCGGTGGTCGGCATGTTGGCCACCACGACCCCCAGCAGCGCCTGGTCGATCAGGTCGCCGGAGAAGTCGCGGTGCCGCACGGTCGGCGCCACCGCCCGGTAGTCACCGTCGGCGTCCATCAGCGTGATGCTGGTGCCGCTGCCGCCGAAATCGCACACCGCCACGGTCCCGCGCGCCGGTATGCCCGGGTTGGTCCGCACGGCGAGCAGCGTTGCGGCCGCGTCGGGAATCAACAGGATCGGGCGCGCGCGCCCCGACCATTCGGGGATTTCGCCCAGGGCGGCGCCCAGGGCCTCCACCGCCGGCGACTCCCAATGGGCCGGGTAGGTGACCGCGACGTCGTCGGGCAGCGGGCGTCCGCCGGTCGCGGCGTAGGCCAGCGCCCGCAACCCGTCGGCGAGCAACACCTCGCCGCGGTGCACCGAGCCGTCGGGGGCCACGACGCCGCGCGGGTCGCCGACGCGGTTCACGAAGCCGGTGAGCACCACGCCCGGCCCCTGCAGGCGGGGGTTTTCGGCGGGGATGCCGATCTCGGCGGGCCGGTCCGGATACAGGGTCAGTACGGGTTTGCGGGTGATGGCGTTATCGGAGGTCGCGGCCGCCAGGTTGGTGACACCGATCGATAGGCCCAGTGCGGTCCCAGCTCCATTGGCCATAGTTCGATCCCCGTTGTTCGCAGCACCAATTCGCATCCGGCTAGCCGCTATTGTGCCGCCAAATCCTGTATCGCGTGTCGGTGCCGGCTATGTGGCCGCTGTGCGCCGGTCAGCGAATGTTGCCGGCCCCGGCGATGAGTGGCAGGTCGAGCGGGGTGACCCAGCCCGGCCGGAGGTCGTTGACCGCCGGCACGGCGTTGAGGGCCCGCAACCCGGTAGCCAGGCAGCCGGCCGCGGCGGCGTCGCGGCCGGAGCCGTCGGTGAACCGGAACGCGGTCTCCTGGAAGATGCTCGGGGTCCCCTCGATGTCCACGCGGTAGACGTCGTTGTCGTGGCCCCGCGGCCAGTCCGGGGCGGCGTCGAGCCCGATGCGGTTGACGTGTTCGAGCTGGATGCGGGTCTCGCCCTGGTAGACGCCGTTGATGGTGAACCGGACGGCGGCGACGTGGCCGGGCTTGATGACGCCGCGGGCCGAGTTGCGCTCCGTCGGTGTCACCCACTTGTCCCAGGTGGTGGTGATCTCGTCGAGCATGATGCCGGCGGCGTGGGCGATCATCGGGACGGTGGCGCCCCACGCGAAGATCAGCATGTCGCGGTCCTGCAGCATCGGCGTGAATTCGGGCTCGCGACCTATGCCCATCTCGAATTCGTAGTCACCCTCGTAGTTGGTGTAGTCCAGCAGTTCGGACGCGCGCACCCGCCGCACCTCCGACGTCAGGCCCATCAACGTCATCGGAAAGAGGTCGTTGGCGAATCCGGGGTCGATGCCGGTGGTGAAGCAGGACGACTCACCCAGTTCGCAGGCCTCGGTGATCGGCTCGATCCAGTTCGGCGGGTTCAGGTGCATCGTCGGCCACACCCACGGGGTCATCGCCGTCGAGCACACGTCGATGCCGGCCCGCAGGAACCGGGTGATCAGCAGGATGTTCTCTTTGGCGTGCATGGCCGTCGGGCCGTAATGCACCAGCGCATCGGGCTTCAGGGCGATCAGGGCGTCGATGTCGTCGGTCGCGAGAATGCCCACCTTCTCGCCCATTCCGCAGATCTCGCCGACGTCGCGGCCGACCTTGTCCGGGTTGCTGACGCCGACGCCCACCAACTCGAACGAGGGGTGTTTGACGATCTCGGGGATCACCATCTTGCCGACGAAGCCGGTGCCGAACACCACCACGCGCTTTGAGCCGTGTCCCGCCATGCCTTTACGCCACCTTTCCACTCACCAGCCCCCGCTTGGAACTTCACATTAAGCTTCCCTACCGTCGCCCGTGGTGACACGATGCAATTCATGACGAAGCACCTCACCGGACCTGCGATCGTGTTGGCCGTCGGTTTAGGGTTCGCGAATGCCGGCGGCGTGGCCCACGCGCTGCCCCAGATGCCGCAGATCCGCTACGAGGTCAACGGGCCCGCGGTCGCCGAATTCATCTACTACCAAACCGACACCGGGCAGCTGCATCAGGTGAATGCGCCGCTGCCGTGGTCGACGGAGTTCACCGGATTCGGTGGCGAGGTGTTCACGATCAGCGCGCAGGGGCCGGGCCCCATCTCCTGCAAGATCTTGGTCGACGGCAACGTGGTCAGCGCGGCGACGGCCACGGTCGGCACGCCCGCCCGAACGGTCTGCACCCACTGACCGTGCCGCCCCCGTACGACACGAGGAGGTCTAGGTGAGCCTCAAGACGGGTCCCAAAAAGGGCCTGGCGGCGCGGACGAACGGGGCGCCGCCGCCCGAGATCCCGCTGGCCGACATCCACCTCGAGTCGCTGGACTTCTGGGCGCTCGACGACGACGTCCGCGACGGCACCTTCGCCACCCTGCGCCGCGAGGCGCCGATCTCGTTCTGGCCCGCGGTCGAGTACGAGGGGTTCGAGCCGGGCAACGGGCACTGGGCGCTGACCAAGCATGACGACGTGTATTTCGCGAGCCGTCATCCGGACATCTTCAGCTCCAGCCCCAACATCACGATCAACGACAACACCCCGGAGATCAGCGAGTACTTCGGCTCGATGATCGTGCTCGACGATCCGCGACACCAGCGGCTGCGCTCGATCGTCAGCCGCGCGTTCACCCCGAAAGTGGTGGCGCGCATCGAGGCGTCGGTGCGCGAGCGGGCCCGCCGGCTGGTCGCCTCGCTGATCGCGAACCATCCCGACGGGGAGGCCGAGCTGGTCGGCGAGCTCGCCGGTCCGCTGCCGCTGCAGGTCATCTGCGACATGATGGGCATCCCGGAGGAGGACCATCAGCGAATCTTCCACTGGACCAACGTGATTCTCGGGTTCGGCGACCCGGACCTGGCCACGGACTTCGGGGAGTTCCTCCAGGTGTCGATGGACATCGGCGCCTACGCCAGCGCGCTGGCCGAGGACCGGCGGTCGAATCACCACGACGACCTGACCACCAGCCTGGTGGAGGCCGAGGTCGACGGGGAACGGCTCACGTCGGCCGAGATCGCGTCGTTCTTCATCCTGCTGGTGGTGGCCGGCAACGAGACGACGCGCAATGCGATCAGCCACGGTGTGCTGGCGCTGTCGCGCTACCCCGCCGAGCGGGACAAGTGGTGGTCCAACTTCGACCGCCTGACGCCCACCGCCGTCGAGGAGATCGTGCGGTGGGCGTCCCCGGTGATCTACATGCGGCGCACGCTGACCCGGGACTTCAAGCTGTCCGGCACCAAGATGAAGGCCGGCGACAAG
This sequence comes from Mycobacterium sp. 3-98, assembly GCF_035918355.1. NCBI lineage: Bacteria > Bacillati > Actinomycetota > Actinomycetes > Mycobacteriales > Mycobacteriaceae > Mycobacterium > Mycobacterium sp. 3-98. The sequence continues at coordinate 3,624,428 of NZ_CP142360.1, forward strand.
GTCACGCTGTGGTACAACTCGGCCAACCGCGACGAGTCGACGTTCGACAATCCCTGGCATTTCGACGTCGCGCGCACCCCCAATCCCCATTTCGGCTTCGGCGGCGGGGGCGCGCATTTCTGCCTGGGCGCCAACCTGGCCCGTCGCGAAATCCGGGTGGTCTTCGACGAATTGCGACGCGAGATCCCCGACATCGTCGCGACGGACGAGCCCGCGCGGCTGCTGTCGCAGTTCATCCACGGCATCAAGACCCTGCCGGTCGCCTGGACTCCCCCGCGGTAGGTCGCCTCTGATCGCGAGGTCATGGGCTTACGCTGACCACGTGACCATCCCCGCGTTCCCGCCGCCCGAGGTGCTGGCCGCGCGCCAGAAGCTCGTGCTCGACCACTTTCATGACGAGGTCCGCCAGGCCTGGGACGACGTCTTGGCGACGTTCCCGCATCCGCGCTACGAGTTGATCCCCCAGATGCTCGTGCACGACGGCGACGCGGCGGTGCGCGGCTACTACACCGAGACCCGCACGGCGTTTCCCGACCAGGATCACGAAATCATCGCGCTGCGGCACAGCGCCGACGCGGTGATCGTCGAATTCTGGCTGATGGGCACCCACCGCGGCTACCTGGGCAAGGTCCCGCCGACAGGCAGCCGATTCCGTGTCCGCATGACCGCCTACTTCGTCTTCGACGACACCGAAACCCTTGTCTGCGAACGCATTTACTTCGACAGCCTGACCATGGTCAAACAGCTCCTGGGCGGGCTGGACATGAAAAAGCCGGCGAACTGGTGGCTGGCCGCGCGCTGCGTGCGCGGGTTCGTATCGATGTCGTCGGGAAAACCGGACCCGGCGCTGACCAACACCTCCTAAACTCCACCGCTAAGAGCAAGGGAGGCTGCGATGCGCACTTCACCCCTTCACCCGGTGGGCGTCCTCGTCGTCGCGGCCATGTTGGGCCCCTGCACCGCCGCCATCGCCGCTCCGCTGCCGCCCGGCTCGCACACCGAGAAATGGATCGACCTGCGGGCCGGTGAGTGCGTGGCCGACCTGCCGCCGGCCGACGGCAGCCGCGTCGACGTCACCGTCGTCGACTGCGCGACAGCACATTTGGCCGAGGTGTATCTGCGCGCCCCGATGGCCGTCGACACCGCCATCGCCGCCGTCGCCACCAAGGACTGCGCCGCCGGACTCGCCCCCTACACCGGGCAATCCGTTGACGCCGGCCGGTTTTCGATCACCTATCTGATCGACTCGAACCAGGACCGCACCGGCGCCAACCCCACCCCGAGCACCGCCATCTGCTTGCTGCAGTCCGCCAACGGGCAACCGTTGACCGGATCCGCGCGCCGCTGAGGCGCTAGGCGATCACGTAGTCGCTGAGCGGGAAGGTCTGCGCTTCGCGCACCGAATTGAGCGTCGACGTGGGCCGCAGCAGCGACGCCTCACCGCTGGGGCTGAAGTAGTACGACCGCGACGTGGCGCAGTCGCCGCTGTAGAACACCGAACTGTCCAGCAGTTTGGTCATGCGCTCCATGAACCGGTCGTTGGCTTCCTCGGTCACCTCGAACGTCGTCGCGCCCCGGCGCTTGACCTCGCCGAGCAGCCGGTCCATGTGCCGCATCTGGTATTCGATGGTGTGGAAGAAGGACAGTCCGGAGAAGGCGAACGGGCTCGCCAGGCCCAGATAGTTCGGGAAGTACGGCACGGAGACGCCCTGGTAGGCCTGGAACCTGGTCTCGCGCCACCACTTACCGAGATTGCGGCCCTTGCGGCCGATCACCTCGATGGCCGGGAAGTTGGCCTCCCACAGGTCGAAACCGGTCGCCAGGACCAGGGTGTCGATGACGGTCTTGCGCCCGTCGGTGGTGACGATGCCGTCCGGCTCGATCCGCTCGATCGAGTTGGTCTCCAGGTGCACGTGCGGCTTGGCGAACGCGGGATAAAAGCTGTTGGACAGGGTGGGCCGTTTGCAGCCGCAGTCGTAGTCCGGGGTGAACTTGGCCCGCAGATCCTTGTCCCGGATCCACCGGAAGCGGTTGATCTTGGCCAGGTCGGCGGCCGAGATGTTGCCGCGCCCCCGCGATTCCCGATAGTGCAGCGCCCCGACGACCATGATGATTTCCAGGATGATGTCGGTGACCCACCGCAGCGCGCGCTGCGAGGCCGGCAGCCGGGCGAACAGGCGTCGCACCGCCTGCGGGAACTCGAAGTCGGGCTTGGGCATGATGTGGGTCGCGGTGCGCTGGTAGACGGTCAGCTCGCCGGCCTGCTTGGCAAGCTCGGGAATGAGCTGAACCGCCGAGGCGCCGGTCCCGATGACCGCGATGCGGCGGCCCGTGTAGTCGTAGTCGTGGTCCCAGGCCGTGGTGTGGACGATCTTGCCCTCGAAGCCGGTGATGCCGGGGATGTCCGGCAGGCGCGGCTGGGACAGGAAGCCGGTCGCGGTGATCAGGAAGCGGGTGGTCAGGTTTTCGCCGCCGGCCAGCGTCACCCGCCAGACCGCGGCGTCCTCGTCCCACTCGGCGCCTTCGACGGTGGTGTTGAACCGCATGTGGCGGCGCACGTCGTACTTGTCGGCGACGTCGGCCGCGTACGCCTTGACCTCGGCGCCCGGCGCAAACAACCGTGACCACCCGGGATTGGGCTCGAACCAGTACGAGTACGTGGTGGAGGGGATGTCGACGGCGATGCCCGGGTAGTGATTGACATGCCAGGTGCCACCCAGGTCATCCTCTCGGTCGAGGATGACGAAGTTCTCAAAACCGAGGCGCTTGAGCTGAATTGCGGCGCCGATGCCGCCGAAACCTGCGCCTATGATGATCGCGTCGAAACGGTCCGTTTTCACAGCCTTGCTCCGTGCTACCTGTTTCCATACTTAACGAATCATAAGCTTTCCCTAAGATACGTCACTCTAATAGGGCGCCACGCCGAGCGCACCTGAGCGTTGCCCGTATGTGACCATGCCGACACCTGTGCGCCCGCTCAGCATTTTCGGCTTACGCGGATACCAATTCGCCGCACCGGCGTCCTCGTCGCGGGGCCGGAGGCAATCCCATTCGGTCCTGCGCGGGTTGCGTCGCGCGCGCGGGTCGTCGTCGCGGCCCGATATCACCGAGTGGTGTTGAACGGAAAAGAGATCGAAGGTTACACCGCCGAAACCCGTTTCGCCCGTTGCCATGTCGCCGCCCCTCTGATTGGCAGAGTCCCGCGATCTGCGGCTACCCTCGACAGACGAAATCAAACGACGGCTTAAAGTGTTTTTTGGTAACCAGATGCGCACTGGCCGCGTCGGTCCGATGGAGGCGACGGAGCCGCTATCCACCGCATGCCGGCGCGCGCCGGTATACAGGAAAACATCACGAAATGGTCGGCAAGTTGACAGTTTGGGAGGGGCTCGCATGGGCACGTTGGACGGCATGATCGTGCGTCGAATTGTTCGTTCCGTTGGTCCAGCAGTAGTTATCGCCGCATCGGGCATGGCCGCCTCGGCCGTCTCCGGTTCCCTCATCCCCACCGCCGCCGCCCAATGTCCCGACGTGCAAGTGGTCTTCGCCCGCGGCACCGGCGAAGAACCCGGCGTCGGCCCCACCGGCCAAGCCTTCGTCGACGCCCTGCACCAACGCGTCGGCGACCGCTCCTTCGACGTCTACCCCGTCAACTACCCCGCCACCGACCAATGGGACACCGGCATCGACGGCATCCGCGACGCCGGCGCCCACGTCGTATCCATGGCCCATGACTGCCCCAACACCAAAATGGTCCTCGGCGGCTACTCCCAAGGCGCCGCCGTCATGGGCTTTGTCACCTCCGCCGCCGTCCCCGAAGGCATCGACCCCGCCACCGTCCCCAAACCCCTGTCCCCCGACGTCGCCAACCACGTCTCCTCAGTCGTGCTCTTCGGCATGCCCAACGTGCGCGCCATGAACTTCCTCGGCGAACCCCCCGTCGTCATCGGACCCGCCTACCAAGACAAAACCCTCAAAGTCTGCGCCACCGAAGACCCCGTCTGCTCCGACGGCATGAACTTCGCCGCCCACAACACCTACGCCGACGACGGCTCCATCATCGACAAAGGCGTCGCCTTCGCCTCCAGCCACCTCGGCCTCGGCGGCCCCGCCCCGGCGCCGCCACCCGCGAGCGGAGGCTTCGGCAGCTGAGTCAGCCGGCCTTGGCGCTGAGGAAGGCGACGATCCCCCGGGTGACCGCGGCGGCGTAGGCCGCCCGGCCGTCCGCGCTTTCCATCCGCGCGGCGTCGCCCGCGTTTTTCATGTTGCCGAGTTCGACCAGCACCGCCGGGTATTGGGCCAGGTTCAGCCCGGCGAGGTCGTCGCGGCCGTACAGGCCGTCGGAGCCGATGTAGTTCGCCGGCTGTAACCCCGACTGGGCCAAGGCATCCCGCATCGCGTGGGCCAGCTGCACGGCGGGCCCGGCCTGAACATCGCCCAGTGGCGGGCTCGAGTAGTTGACGTGGAATCCGCTGCCCGACGGCGGTCCCCCGTCGGCGTGGATGCTCACGATCGCGTCCGGGCGCATGGCGTTCGCCGCGGCCGCGCGTTGGTCGATGCACGGGCCGACGCCGCCGTCGCCGTCGCGCGAGAGCTGGGTGCGAACGCCCATCTGGTTCAACTGGTCGGCGATCAGCCCCACCACCGCCCAAGTGAACGCGTGCTCGGGATAGCCGTCGCCGGCCGCGGCGCCCGAGGTCTGGCACGGCTTGGTGCCGCCGCGGCCGTTGGGCACCTGCTGGTTGATCGAGGCGTCGTTGACGGCGTTGTGGCCGGGATCGAGGAAGACCGACATCCCGGCGACACCGGCGGCCGCGCGCGGGGCGGGCAGGACGGCGGCGGCGCCGAGGATCGCCGGCAGGACACCGGCGATCTTCAGGACGTCGCGGCGTGATCGCATCCCTCCCGGGCGATCGCTCACCGGGCGATGGTAACAACCGGCGCCGCTACATACTAAAAAGTATGTTACGGTCGTCGGCATGTCCGTGGTCGACAGCCGTCCCCTGCACGGCATCACCGACGAATTCGTGGCGCGGCTGGCCGAGCGCGCCGAGGAGGCCGAGCGGCTGCGGCGCCTCCCCGCGGCGACGGTGAGCGATTTCCGGCAGACCGAGCTGTTCCGCCTGTTGCTTCCGGCGCGGTTCGGCGGGCTGCAGGCGTCGTTTCCCGAACTGATGCAACCGATTCGGCGGATGGCGCACGGCTGCGCCTCGAGCGCCTGGACGCTGGGTTTCTACGCGCTGCACAACTGGATGCTGTCGTTGTTCGATCCGCGGGCGCAGGAGGAGGTGTTCGCGTCCGGACCGGTGCTGGCGCCAGCGCCCCTGGCCCCGACCGGCCGCGGCGTCCCGGCCGACGGCGGGGTGCGGGTGACCGGCAGGTGGGCGTGGGCGACGGGGGCGATGGACGCCGATTGGATGATCGTCGGCGCGCTGATCGAGCGCGCGGACGGGATCGACCCGGTGCTCGTCGTGCTGCCCGCCGACCGGGTCGAGGTCGTCGACACCTGGCACACGGCCGGCATGCGCGGCACCGGTTCGCATGATCTGGTCGTCGACGACGTGTTCGTCCCCGAGCATCGGTTGGTCGCGGTGGCCGACATCTACGGCGGCACTGCACCCGGCGCGCTGGCGCACGGGGTCCCGACGTACCGGTGGCCGATGGTGCCCGCGCTGGCGCTGACGGCGTCGATGCCCGTGCTCGGGGCGGCCGAACGGGTGACCGAGCTGTTCGCCGAGCGGCTCGGCGGGCGGGTGCTGGCCTACAGCGGGGTGGCGCAAAAGGATCAGCCTGCCGCGCAGATCCGGCTCGGCGAGGCGCGGGTGCGGCTGAGCGCGCTGCGGGCGTTGATCGCGGCGACCGCCGACGAGATCGAGGCGATCGTGGTCAGCGGCGGGCGGGTGAGCCGGTCGGTGCGGGCCGATGCCCGGCTGGCGGCCGCGCGCACGGTGCACGAGTGCCGGGCGATCATCGCCGATCTGTTGGAGGCGGCCGGCGCCAGCGCGCATTTCCTGTCCAGCCCGTTGCAGCGCGCCAAGCGCGATGTGGACATCGCCGCGGGGCATGTGGTGTTCGATTACGACACGAGCCGAGAGTTGGCCGGGGCGTTGGCGATTGGCGCGAAGATCTCACCCATCGCCATGATCTGAGCCGGCGGTTCCCGCCTCGCCCAGCATCACGGCCAGGAATCGTTCTCGCTGGGACAGCGATTGGGCCTGCTCGGCCGAGCTGGTGAGGTGCAGCAGTCCGATTCCCGCGGCGAAGGTCAACTCCGCGCGCAGTTTGGCGTCCTCGAAGCTGAACCCGTAGTCGCAGTAGGCCTTCACCACGGTGCGCAACAGGAGCCGATCGGCCGCGCGGATGTTTTCGGCCGCGACCGGATCCAGGCGGGCCCATTCACGCATCGCACGCTCGAGCATCCAGTACTGGGGACTGACCAGCGTGCGCGTCAGGGCCAACAGGCGCTCCCGGGGTGGCAGCTCGTCGAGCTTGGACAGCGCCTGGCGGTCGCGTTCGAGGAACTTGTTCCAGGATTCGACGAGCGCGGCCCGGTAGTGGTCGATGTCCTCGAAGTGCCAGTAGAAGCTGCCGCGGGTGACGCCGGCCTGCTGGCAGAGGCGTTCGACTTTGAGTGCGCGCACCCCCTCTTCGGCGAGCACGGTGTAGCCCACCTCGAGCCAGTCCTCGGCCGACAGGCGGGTCGACGGCTGCTTGCGCACCACCACACCGTGGACATTACGGGAAGGCCGATTGGCCGGTGGGGGAACCGCGGGTTACCGTCGCCTCATCGCGTCGGCGGCACGGGAAGCCGGGCGGTCTCGTCGAGATCCACATCGAGCGCGTTGAGCATCAGGGCCAGGCCCGCATAGCGATTGATGACCATCAACGCCTCCATGGTGGCCTCCGAGCCGAGGACTTGGTGGACCTGAGCGAAAAGCTCGGGGGCGACGCGGCGGGTGGTGACCAGCTCGGTGGTCAGGTGCAGCACGGCCAACTCGGTGGGGTCGAAATCGCCGGTTTGCCAATCGGATTCGGACGTGAGGGCGTCGATGGTGTCGCTGTCGATCCCGACCGTTTGCGCGACGTCTCTGTGCTGGCCGAGCTCGTAGGCGCAGTCCATGAGATAGGCGGTGCGCAGGACGATGAGTTCGCGCAGCCTTCTCGGCAGCACCGGGCTGGTCAGGGCGGCGTCGCCGGCGACCATCCAGCGGGTGAACACCTTCTCGGCGTTGGCCAGCGCGCGGTAGACGTTGAGATTGCCCCGCCGCGCGGTCAATTCGCGGGCAAGCTCGGGCATGTCCTCGGGTTCGCGGTACGGGGTGCGGGTCATGCGGGCGCGTCGATGTCGAGGTCGACGGCGTTGAGCACCAACGCCAGGCCGTAGTAACAGCTGACGATCATCAGCAGTTCGGTGAGCGCCTCGTCGCCGAGCAGGGCGTGGGCCCTGCCGAAGGAGTCGTCGGACAGGCGGCGGGTGGTGCACAGCTCGGTGACGGTGTCGATGACGAGGCGTTCGTCGCCGCTGAACCCGGCGGTGTCGAGGTCCGCTTGGTTCTGGAGGGCGTCGATCTGTCGGTCGGTGAGCCCTGCCTTTCGGGCGAAGACCACGTGCTGGGCGAGCTCGTAGGGCGACTCCTGCAGGTGGCCGACCCGCAGGATGATCACTTCGCGCATCCGCGGGGTGAAGGTCGGGCTGTCGAAGAGCTGCCCGGCCATCTGCGCCCACTCTTCGAATACGTTGGGGGCGTTGGCGATCAGGCGCAGCACGTCGAGCGTTCCGGGGCGTTCGAGGAGCTCTTTGATGTGTTCGGGTTGCTCGTCTGCGTTGGCGAGCGGCATGCGGGTCACGCGGCCTACCTTTCGTTGCGGGCTCCTCGAGCTTAGTTTCGGCCGGTAGAAGGAAGTGTGCGGAACCGATAAGCGCATGCGCTTACCGCTTTCGCGCGTTCACCCCCGTTCATGGCGCCCGCCGGACTCAGGTCACTTCGCAGCCCGAGGGACGCCACCGTCACACCTTGGAGCTCCCCGATGCAGGCGAGTTCAGCAATGTCACCTATCGGGGCGTGCAGGTCGACAAGATGACCGCGTCGGGCAACCACCACCGGCGCAAAATCCACACTGGCGATTGGCACCTCGCCGAAGATATCCGCCGACGTGCACAGCATGTCGGCGGTATGTGAACAAAATGTCGATCCGGCACCGCGCGCGGAAACAGCGCCCTATCTGCGCGACGGGTGGTGATCGCTTGCGCGACACCAGCATTCCGCGCCCGGTCGGGCCGATGCTCGACAAGCTCAGCGCGTTGGTCAAGAACATCCTTAAAGAAAGCTCGGGCAGTTGCTCGGCGAGACGTTCACGGCGTTCAACGGAGCGAGCTACGACCTGGAGTCCATGCTGGATTCGTCGAGCAAGCTGTAGCACGACGCCTCGCCGTCGTCGACCGCACCCGCGCTCCGGTCGACGATGTCAGGCGCTTTTATGCGTAGGCCCCAGACCTCGGACCAGACGCGATGTGGGCGCAACCGGCCGGCTTCACCGACCAGATGGTGAAAGACGATTCGCAGATCGGGAAGCTGCTGCACACCGGACCCGGCTTTGCGCAAGAGGTTTCGCGGCTCCTGGATCAGCTGAAGCCGAACCTGCCGGTGTTCTTGGTGAACCTGACCACCATCGGGCAGATCGGGGTGATCTATCACGCCGCGCTCGAACAGCTGCTAATGCTACTGCCCCCGTCGGTCGCGGCCTACGGCTCGTACGGTGTCACGAACAATCCGACCGGCCTGGCGGTCGGCGGGTTCACGCTGACCATCGCTAACCCGCCGGCGTATACGGTGGGGTTCCTGCCGCCGTCGAGTTGGCGCTCGCCCGCCAATGTGAGCGAGGCCGATATTCCGGATAACGTCTACTGCAAGCTGCCGCAAGTCTCGCCGTTATCCGTGCGCGGGTCGCGTAACTATCCCTGCATGAGCAAGCCCGGAAAGCGCGCCCCCACAGTCGCGATCTGCAATAGCGATAAGAAATATGTGCCTCTCGCGGAGAGGCAGCACGCGCTGGGGCCGTTTCCGATGGATCCGAATCTTCTGCCGCAGGGTCTGCCGCCGGATGATCGGGTGGATATCGAGCAGAGGACTTTTGGTCCCGTGGAGGGGACGCCATCGCAGCCGGGGCGGCGCCCGCAGGAACACCGCCGGGGCCGCCGGCGCCGCAGACGGTCAACAGCCGCCAACACCGCCCGATGCGGGTGCCGTGCCGGCGGCGCCAAGCGCGTTTGGCGCCAATGGCTCTGGTGTGTCACCGTCGGTTGCAGTGCTGCATTACGACCCGGGCATGGGGCGGTACGTTGCGCCGGATGGGCAGTTGTATCGGCAGTCGGATTTGGTGTGGGTCAAGGCGGTGAGCGCGCATGGTCGATTCCTGGAGGCGGACGCAGCGTCCTCGGTAAGCGTGCTCAAAATCGCCACCTCCACCGTTAACCGAGCGTCAAGTTAAGGTTACTCGCGAGTAGCGAACCTCCGAGCGAACGACACAACACCATCCACACCGGCAAGGTCAGGCCGATCGTTCCCGTCTCGCGGGGGGACGGGATGGAGTGGGGCAGGACGACGCGGCCGTCATCTCCGAGGCCGCGGGAGGCGCTGGTGCGCAAGGCCAACCGCGCCTTCCTGACCCAAGCTGCGCCAGTCGCGTCCGCAACCAATTCGCCCGCCGGCCTGCCGAGCCAGTCGCTGACCGCGGGCACGGGCGATATCGTGACCGCCGAAAACCTCGACGCGGTGGTCGCGGCCGTCGCCAACGTCGACACCGACGGCGGCCAGGCCACGCACATCCTGGCCCACCCGCCGGACTAGGCGAGGCTGCAGACGCTGAAGCTCGCCGCCGACAGCAACGCCGCGCTACTCGGAGCGGGCACCGCGACCGCACCGGCACGACAGCTGCTCAACCTGCGTGTCCTCGTGGACCGCGACGTGCCGCACGGCGCGCTTGTAGTCCTCGACAGGCGCGGTCCTGTCGGCCTACGGGCCAATCGTCGTGGCCACCAGCTCGGACTATCTGTTCGGGCAGGACTCGGTCGCGCTGCGAATCACATTCCGATTCGGCGCCGTGGTCGCCAAGCCCGAGCGCGTCGTGACCGTCAAGCTGGACGCCACGCCGTAATCGGACCTGCGGTCGGGCCGGGAGCCGGACGGGCTGAGCGGACACAGCCCGTGCCGGCCCGACCCTGCCCGGCGCCCCAGGGCAGGTGCCCCTCCCCCATGGGCACATCGCCCCCCGGTTGGCATCGGCTCTTTGGTGACGCCGGCGTCTGGAACTTTTGGCCCCTAGCGCAGCGTGAGGGAACTGGGAATTTCGGCACGCAACCCGTAGCCTTCCGGACGATCAGCGTTCGGAAGGCCAAGTGGATTGAAGATTGTAAGGCGGGTACTGCTCGGGCAGAGAGTGACTGGGCCCATCTGGAAGCAGGCGCTTCGAGAGGTCGAAACGGCGATCGGTAGGGTCGTCTGGCCGGAGGGAGCAGACGATTTCACTATCCATCCTCAGTCAGGCAAGAAGCGCGACGAAGGCAATGGGGTCAAGCCGATTCATCAGGGGTTTCTAGCGGCGTTAGCGCTCGATGGGTGGAGGGTCGCGAGCAACCAATTGAAGCTCGATGCGGTCAAGACCTATCCAAATGGCTATGTCGGGCTCGAGTGGGAGACGGGCAATATCTCGTCGAGCCATCGATCGATGAACCGCCTGAGGCTTGCTCAGACTGGCGGCGACTGTCTCGGGGGGATTCTCATTCTGCCGACGAGGAGTCTGGCGAAATACTTGACCGACCGGATCGGAAACTTCGAGGAGCTGGAGCAATACCTGCCGCTCTACGATCTTCCCGACCTAGCGCTGGCCATCTACGCGGTCGAGCACGATCATGAGGACTTCGCGGCACCTCGGATCAAAAAAGGGACAGACGGTCGGTCGTTGATTTAGCAGCCGGGCCCGAGCCCTCCTGATCGACCGCCGATTGCCAGCGATCGAGGAGTAGCAAGTCTGTGGGCGACTCGACGCGGCCTGCTAACTCGGCAACCCTCGCCGCAAGCAACAGGCCAACTGCGACGCGCACACGAATTCCCGTCGGTTTGAGGATGGGCAACGACGTGGTGGTCCTGCGCAGATTCGACCATCTCGAACGAGGCAGCCACTTGTCGACGAGGGAATTCAGTTGATCCACCAAACTGTCTGGACCGCCATCGGTATCAGCGTCAACCCAAGCGGTCTGAAGCGCCGTCACCTCAATAGGCGTGTCGGACAAGAACTTATCGACGTCATGGAGCAATTCGACGATGAGTTGCGCGAATTCGGGCTCGTTGTAGAACGCCGTTAGAGCTCTCGTCGCCACAACCGTGTCGACCTCCATCTCTTGGCGTGTCGATCCCTCACCCACGTGAAGCACCGCTCTCCACCGGACAATCACGCCGGTGCCAGCTGGGTCGCCACGGTTATCTAATTCGGCTCTACAGCCGCGAACCTCTTTGCCAGGCAGCATCTGCGCGAACTTGCGGTCGGGCTTGTTCTGGGCTCTTTTGGCTGTTCGATCAGGTAGCGGAGGCAGTGCAGGTGCCCGCTTGATCGCGGCAGCGGTCGCGCCCACCGGCGCATCAATCGGCGGCAATCCACCTTCGTCGCGGATAAGCCTTCCAATCGCGAACCCGAGTAGCGGCGGAACCGCGTCGCCGACGAGTCGATACCTTGCCGAAGCGGAACCAAAAAACTGGTAGGTGAACGGAAAGCTTTGAAGAGTCGCGACCTCCCGCACAGTTGGGCGACGGAAGCGGCCACCGTCTTCGATCACCAGCGTTTCGCGTCCCAGCTGGGTTGCCACGACTGTCCGAGCGGGTGACGTGAGGTCATCGGGAAACGACATCTTCCCCATGTAGGGATGATTGAGTTTCAGTCCGCGGAGTCGCTGTGCTTCGCGATCGTCAATCCACGTCTCGTGAAACTGGTCAGTCAAATCCTTGGTCGCCAATTCGAACCCATAGTTCGGATCAACGTAACTGCGCTTCTGCGCATTTTTCGTGGCGCTCGGAAGAGACTTGAGGATATCGCCAAGCGTTGGTGCAGTCGGCAGATCGCTGTCCGTCAAGCTCACTTCGGACTGCTTACTAATTGAATGGGTGGGCTGCGGCACTGGGTAGCAACCCATCAGGAATCGCTTGCGGCGCTGAGGCACCCCATATTCGGCAGCGTTGAATACGTTCCGTACTGGAATCCTCAGCGTCCCGTCTTCATCTAGCCCTATCCAAGAAAGTGGAATCACATCGGGCAAGAACTTCGTCACGCGCGGAACGTTCTCCATGATCCACCACTTTGGTTTCACGTAGTGGACGATGCGCAGGTACGCCTGGACGAGTTCGAGCCCTTCCAGAATGTTTCCGCGAGAGCCCTTAGAGGTCGAGAACTCGATGCAGGGCGGTCCGCCGACGACGATGTCGCATTCAGGCAATGTCGACGGGTCAAGGTTTCGGATGTCGTCGTGGACAACCACAGCTTCGGGATGGTTGGCACCGAACGTCTCGACGGCTTGCTTGTCGTAGTCCAGCGCAAAAACGGTGTCGCAGCCAGCTTGCCGGAGGCCCTCAGATATCCCGCCAGGCCCGCAGAAAAGGTCAACAACTCGAAGCTTCCGATCATCTGACACCGTCAAGTCTCGACCTCCTAGGAATTGATCCACAGAGTATCGCCGAGCCCTGACAGATCCTGCCCGCGACGCGGCTCGCGAACCCACTACGCGGCCCGATTACCTATGCTTCATCCATGCGCTTTCCAGCGCCCATGTCCGAAGCAGTCCGATCGAGGATGGCGCGTCAACCGCGCTTGGGCACGCGACCCGAACTTGAAATCCGACGCCTGCTCCACGCGCACGGCTTGCGCTATCGAGTCGGACTGAGGGTTCCCGAGCTTCCCCGACGCACCATCGACGTCGCGTTCACGAGGCGGAAAGTTGCGGTGTTCGTCGACGGCTGCTTCTGGCACGGTTGTCCGGATCATGGCAACCGGCCCACCTTCAACGCGACCGCGTGGAGTACAAAGCTGCTGAAGAATCGGGAACGGGACGCCGCAACCACTGCCCATTTGACTGAACTCGGTTGGAGAGTCATACGGGTTTGGGAGCACGAGTCCCCGCAGGCGGCGGTGGAAACAATCATCGCCGCTGTGCGAGGTTGACGCCTCCTACACTGGCGACTGCGGCCGCCAGCCCCACGAGGTCGGGTCGTCGGTCAGCGTCTCGACCAGGTTCGTCGTCGCGGTCGTGTCGAGGAAGACCTCGTACCAGGTGCCTTCCTGGTCTGTGATGCGCACGATGATCCCGTCGCCGCGCGAGTGGACCGTGATGCCGGCGCCCGGGTGGCCGCCCGGCGTGAGTTTCCGCGTCCCGCTGAACAAGAGCTGGTCTCCGCCCATTTGACCTCCTCAAATCGCGCGTTAGCTGGCGACCGCCGGAGGCAAGACACGAGTCGTCCGGTTGTTGCACGGCGCACTCGCGACAAGGCCAAAAATGGCGTCTGAACTGCGTAACCGCTTGGTGCCCCCGGCAGGATTCGAAACAGCCGGAGTACACCATCAGCGACCCGACAACCGTGCGTCTATTCAACAACCATCTGCGAACTCCTGACCCCTTCGACGTATCGCGACGCGACTGCGAGACTGCGGAGCGGAGCTCGCCACGTTACGGCCGCGCAGGTAACGCCCTCAACCACCCATCCGAAAGCAACTCGAGCAACTGCCCATCGGGATCCCGAATCATCGCCGCCCCGGCGGACACTGACGAATCGACCACCGCTCCCCCGAACTCGGCCACCTGAGCCAGCACGCCAGGAAGATCCGACACCGAGAACGAGATGTGCGTCAGGCCGATCTGGTCCATCACCCGCTCCGAGCCGGCATGAACCTGACGCTTCGAGTAGTCCATGAGTTCGAGCACGAACCCGTCGCGCACCAGATAGGTCGCGTGCACGCCGAGCGGCTCGGGCAGCCCGACCAGCTGGGACGTCGCACCGTCGGGCGGGTCGAGCTCCCACCAGAACTGGAACCCCAGCAGGCCCTCGTAGAAGCGGCGCGACCGCTCGCGATCCGTGACGCACAACCCAACGTGATTGAAAACCGTTCGATGACTACTCAACCCAACCTCCGCAGCAAGTCAGACCCCTGACGAATGCAATCGCTACCGCGCTATAACCAAGCTTCTCCACGCCACGCGAAAGCGTAATAATGCAAAGATAAACCAATAAGCGCCCGTCACCGCCAACTAAGCAGACCGCTTCCGTGGGAGAGCTTTTCGATGGTCACACGCCCGAAGGTCCGGCCCGACGCCACCGTCGACTTCGACCATCATTCCGACGCGTTCAACCTCAACGAGCTGGCCGTCAATGCTGAACTGCGGCAACGATGTCCGGTCGCCTGGAACGAGAACTATGACGGCTTCTGGTACCTCAGCAGCTACGACGCCGTCAGCCACACGGCCCGTGACGGCGACACCTTCGCCCACAAATACGAACCCAACGCGCCCGACGGCGTCGACTATCAGGGCGAGATGGGCGTCCCGCGCCCCGACGGCCAGCCGGCCCTGGGCATCGGCGAGGTCGACGGCCCCTACCACCAAGCCCTCCGCCACGCGCTGGCCCCGTTCTTCTCCCCCGGCGCCGTCGAGAAACTCAAGCCGTTCATGGAGCAGTCCGCGCACTGGTTCCTCGACCAACACATCACAACTGGACAGATGGACCTGGTGCTCGACTACGCCAGCCCGGTCCCGGCCATCCTGACCATGAAGCTGATGGGCCTGCCCTACGACAATTGGCACTTGTACGCCAACCTCTTTCACTCCGTCATGGCCGTCCCCCAAGACAGCGACGAGTACGCCGACGCGATCGCCAAAGTCCCCGCCATGATGCAAGAAGTCATCGAATTCGCCACGGCCAGACGCAGCAACCCCGAAGACGACCTGACCAGCTTCCTGCTGCACTTCGAATTCGACGGCCACCGCCTCACCGACGAGCAGCTGCTCAACATCCTGTGGAACCTCATCGGCGGCGGCGTCGACACCACCACCTCGCAAACCGCACTGACGCTAAGGCACCTGGGCACTCACCCCGACCTCAGACAGCAACTCATCGACCATCCCGAGCTCTACCGCACCGCCACCGACGAATTCCTGCGCTACTTCTCGGTCAACCAAACCCTCAGCCGCACAGTCACTCACGACGTCGTCCTCGGCGGCCAATGCCTGAGAAAGAACGACCGGGTCGTCCTCAGCTGGCTCTCGGCCAACCACGACGAAACCGAGTTCGACCGGCCCGACGAGATCATCCTCGACCGCGCGCCCAACCGCCACGTCGCGTTCGGGCTGGGCCCGCACCGCTGCATCGGATCGCATCTCGCCCGGCTGATGTCGGCAGTGATGGTCAAGGCCGTCCTCGACCGCATCCCCGACTATCAGGTCGACGTTGAAAACGTCCACCAATACCTGGGCAACCCGAGCATGACCGGGCTGGGCAAGCTCCCGGTCACCTTCACCCGGGGACCCAGCCGGGAAACAGAACGGCCGTGGTGATCACTCAAAGCGCTTGAGCGACAACACCCTCCACGAGTTCCTCGGGAGCCTGGGTAATGCCCACCGCGCGCAGGTGGCCGCCGATGGCCAGCGACGCGATGCCATGCACCAGCGACCAGAGCGGCCCGGCCACCTCGCGGGGATCCTGAGCCGCGACGATCCCGGCCTCCTGGCACCGGGTGATCGCGTCGAACAGGTCCCCGAACGCCTGCTCGCCGGCTATCGCAAGGCCCTGCTCAGCCTTCAGCGACGCCCCGAACATCACCTGATAGTGATCGGGATGGGCGATGGCCCACCGCACGTAGGCCCGCCCGAGCTCCGTCACCCGTTCCTTCGGATCCGACACGCGCTCGGCCGCCGCGGCCAACTCGGCGTGCAGGTCACGGAATCCCTGTTCGGCGACGGAGGCCAGCAACTCGGCCTTGTCGGCGAAGTGCCGGTACGGCGCCGCGGCGCTGACCCCGGCGCGGCGCGCCGCCTCCGTGAGGGTGAACCCTTTCGGCCCCTTCTCGGCCACCAGCGACAGCGCCGCGCTGGTGAGCGCGCGCTTGAGATCACCGTGGTGATAGCTCTCGCGCCGGCGCACAGTCGACCGCTTCACAGCCATGTTGACGACATTAACATTAAGTCTATGTTAATGGCATTCACATCGGCGACCAAGGAGACGACATGACGAATCTGCTTGACACCACATCCACGCTCGCCGGCACCCGCGACCGGGAGCGCACGGCCGACCTGCTCGGCCAGGCCCTCGCCCAGGGCTACCTGCAGATCGACGAGTACGACCGACGGCTACAAGCCGCTTTCCAGACGCAGACCGACCACGAACTCCGCGAACTGCTCGCCGACCTGCCGGTCGATCGCATCCGGCGCCACGATCCCCGCCGGCGCGCCGCCCGTGTCGCCGCGGCCCGTCGCGGACTGCGCGCCCATCTCGCCGCGTACCTGGCCATGGTCGTCGTCGTGCTCACTGTCTGGGCGGCGATCGCCCTGACGACCGACGCCACCTACTTCTGGCCGATCTGGCCCATCCTGGGCGCGGGAATCGGGCTCGCCAGCCACGCCGTGTCGACGCCGCGCCTCAAGCGGAGCCGTTGGCAACCAATGCTTTCGGCCGTGCTTGCACCGGGATCGTGCGCAAACCGCTACCACATCCGCTAGCGCGTTCGAAAGACATGTGGCTCCCGCCGCGTTGGCATGGCCGGGTATTCCGAAGACGTTGCCTTCCCAGTGATTACGACGCCGTCGCGTACTGCAGGACGGGTTCCGACGAATCGACGTGCCCGTAGCTGATGATCCGCAGCCGGTGCGGGCGGACCTCGTAGACGACGCCGTCGACCGGATTGGTGACGTCGAATCCGTCCTCGACGGGCTTGGCGTTGGAAAGCTCGATGTGGGCGCCATCGCGGATCCGCTCACCGCGGTAATAGTAAGTCCCGCTGAGGTTTTGACAGACCACCGCCAGCGATTTGGCGGTGCGTACCACGGCGGCCGGCGGGTTGCCCGGGTCGCAGCGGGCCGTCTCGCCGACGAACCCGAGCCCGTCGGCGCCCTTCACCGGACGCGACAACGTCGGCGTCAGCGGTGGCGGCGAGCTCACCGGCGCGGGAGGTGCGGCCGCTCGCGCTGACGACGGCCCCGGGGAGGCCGAACTGTTGTGATGAGTGCCGACAACGGATTTCACCGACAACACCAGGCCGACGATCAGCAGCACCGTCGCCACCGCTGTCACCACGAGCGGCGCGTGGCCTACCACCAGTCGGCGCGCCGGCCGCGGCGACGCAGGGGGCGGCTCGGGGGCGTCGCCGTCGGGGCCGGTATCCGGAAGCGCCACCGCCGGGAACGGACGGGTGCGCGGGAGCGGGAGCTGGCCGGCCCCAACGGAAACCGGCTCGTACGCCGCGAACACCGCTTCGCTGGCGGCCCGGGCCAATGCGCTGGCCGAATCAAATCGCGCCGTGCGCTGTTTGGCCATGCCTCGGGTGATGATGTCGTCGTAGTCCCGGCCGACGCCGCGGCGCATGATGCTGGGCCTCGGCGCCGGCGACAGCAGGTGCGCGCTCTTCAGCTCCCCCGCGTCCTCGGTCTCGAACGGCGGCTGCCCGGTGAGGCACTCGTAGAGCACACATGCCAAGGAGTAGACGTCGGTCTGCGACCCGATGCGGCCGGTGGTGAATCGCTCGGGCGCCATGTAGGTGCGCGAAATCTGCTCGTCCCCGGCGGCTTCGGCGATGCCGAAGTCGGCCAGGTAGGTGAAGTGGTCGTGGGTGAGCAGGATGTTTTCGGGTTTGACGTCGAGGTGCACCAGCCCGGCGGCGTGGGCGGCGTCCAACGCGCGCGCCACCTGGGCAGTGATCGATGCCGCGCGCGAGGGCTCCAGCGCGCCCTGCTCGCGCAGCAGGTCCTTGAGGCTGCCCCCGTCGTCAACCAGGTGCATGTCGATAAACGGCACCCCGTCAATCTCGCCGAAGTCATGCAGCGGCAGGACGTGGGGCTCCTGCAGGCGCGTCACCTTGCGGCATTCGCGCCAAAGTCGTTGCTGGAAGCCAGGGTCCGCTGCTGTCTCGCCACGTAATAGCTTGAGCGCGACCATCCGGTCCTTAACCGTGTCGTAGGCCCGATAGACCTCGCCCAGTCCCCCGGCGCCGATCAGTGATCGCAGCTCGTACGGCCCGAACCGGGTACCGAGCCGCGAACCGCGGGACGAGGAGGCCACTGTGCAATCCTTTCGCAACGTCGAAGACAGTCCAGCCCGCGTGTTCCCGAATCGGGCGTCGACATAACGTGCGCAGGCTCACGCGTGTCGCAACCGCACAGCAGCGCCGCCCGCAACTACGGTGCGCCGCCGTCCCCCACACCCCGATACAGTGAGTGGCTGTCCGACGGGAGAAGGTGGGCCTTCGATGACCGACATGACAACGCGGTTCGCGACGATCGTCGGCGCGCACCACATCCTAACGGGCGACACCATCTCTGACGACTACGCACACGACGAGGTGCTGACCAAGGCACCGCAACGACCCGCGTACCTGGCCAAGCCCGCGACCGCCGACGAGGTGGCACAACTGCTCAAGGCCGCCACGGAGAACCACGTGCCGGTGACGGCCCGCGGCTCGGGAACCGGCCTGTCGGGCGCGGCGATCCCCCGCGCCGACGGCCTGCTGATCTCGTTCGAGCGCATGAACGCCGTGCTCGAGGTCGACGTCACCAACCAGGTCGCCGTCGTCCAGCCCGGCGTGACGCTCACCGAACTGGACGCCGCGACCGCCGGCACGGGGCTGCGGTACATGGTCCACCCCGGCGAGCTGTCCTCCAGCGTCGGCGGCAACGTCGGCACCAACGCCGGCGGCATGCGCGCGGTCAAATACGGCATCGCCCGCCACAACGTGCTCGGGCTGCAGGCCGCGCTGCCCACCGGCGAGATCATCCGCACCGGCGGCAAGATCGCCAAGGTCTCCACCGGCTACGACCTGACCCAGCTCATCGTCGGCTCCGAGGGCACCCTGGCGCTGGCCACCGAGGTGATCGTCAAGCTGCATCCGCGCCTGGACCACAGCGCCACCGTGCTCGCGCCGTTCGCCGACTTCGACCAGGTCATGCAGGCGGTGCCGAAGATCCTCGCCAGCGGCCTGGCGCCCTACATCCTGGAGTACATCGACAACGTGACGATGGCCGCGCTGGTCCATACCCAGAACCTGGAGCTCGGTGTTCCCGACGACGTCCGCGACAGCTGCCAGGCCTATCTCGTTGTGGCGCTTGAGAACCGGACCGTGGATCGGCTGGACGAGGATGTCGAGACGACGGGTGAGCTGCTCGCCGAGCTGGGTGCCGTCGACGCCTATGTGCTCGACGGCGGCGCGGCGCGCAAGCTGATCGAGGCACGCGAGAAGGCGTTTTGGACGCTCAAGGCGCTCAACGCCGACGACCTCATCGACGCCGTCGTGCCGCGCGGCGCGATGCCGAAGTTCCTGTCCGCCGCACGCGAATTGGCGGCGGCGGCCGGCGGCGCCGCGGCGGGCTGCGGGCACGCCGGCGACGGCAACGTGCACCTGGCCATCTTCTGCCCGGACCCCGCGACGCGGAAGAAGCTGTTGACCGACATCTTCGCGCTGGCAATGGAATTGGGTGGAGCGATCTCCGGCGAGCACGGACTCGGCCGCGCCAAGGCCCCGTACTTCGTCGAGCTCGAGGATCCCGTCAAGGTGGACCTGATGCGCCGCATCAAGGCCGGCTTCGACCCGGCCGGGATCCTCAACCCCGACGTCGTGTTCGCTTCGGGCGACGCGTAAGCCAGACGCCCTAGCCGACTAACACGTCGTCAAGCGCCCGCAGGGCCGCCGCGGCGCGCCCGATGCCGTACTCGGCGCAGAAGCGAATCACGGCACGGACGTCGTCGGCGCTGAGACCGGCGTCGAGCGCGAGTTCGACGTGGCGGCGCATCGACTCGTCGAGATCCTGCTGGCCGACATCGGAGGTCAGCGCCATGATGGCGCGCTCGCGCCCGCTCAACAGGTCCTCCGACCACGCCCGGGACAGCTGACAGTCGACGAATTCGGCGGTCCATTCGTCGGCGATATCGAGGCGCCCCGCGGCGTCGTTCACCGCGCCGGGCTCCGGCTGTTCACCGAGATCGCTTGTGTCCAATCCGATCTCGGCCGCGATCTCGGTGAGACGGGCCAGCGCGTCCGCCGCCGCGGGATAACCCGAGTACGGGGCGACGAACCGGATCGCGGCCAACAATTCGGCGTAGGTAAGACCGTGCATCGTCGCCGCCGTGACGTGCATCCGGAAGGCCAGGCCCAGATGGGCGCGGCAGATGTCGAGCGTCACGGTCTGCAGCAGCTTTTCGCGAACGCTCGTCCCCGGCAGCCCGAACGTGAACGCGGCCACCTCCAGTCCGAGCTTCTCGAATTGCGGATCCAGTTCCCCCAGCGGGCTGCTCGGTAGGTCCATCGTCAACGCGCCGTTGCTAATTGGCTCACGATGTCGAGGCGGAGGAACTCCGGCGCCTTGATCACCTTGCGCAGCATGAACCGGATGAACGCCGGCATGTCGGTGGCGTCCTCGTCGCGGAACACGACCGGGGCGCCGAGCTGATACCGCCGGCGCCGGGTCTGCAGTTCGCAGCCCCCCGCGGCGAGAACGTTGCGCACCCAATCGGTTTCGGGGCCGTATGTCAGCGCGATCACAAATCCGTTGTGGCGGCGGAAAGCCCACAGCGGGGTGCGGAAGGTGCGCCCCGATTTGCGTCCGCGATGGACGACGATTGCCCATCCCGGCGCCCACGGGGCGATGTACTTGGTGAACCGATTGAGGCCGATTTTGTTGGCCCGGGCAACCCATCGCGGTGCTGGCATCTCCTTAACTCCTCACTTGGGGAATTTATGGATCCAGGCTAACGCTGCAGCATCCGGAAGTCAACGACTGTAGAATTTCTGGATTGTGCCCCCCATTGGACGACGCCCGGGCAACCCCGACACCCGGAACGACATCGTGGCGACCGCTCGACGGCTGTTCGCCGAGTCGGGATACGACAAGACCTCGGTTCGCGACATCGCCGCCGGCGCCGGCGTCGACCCCGCGCTGATCCGGCACTATTTCGGCAGCAAGGCCGAGCTGTTCCGGTCCACCATGGGGTGGCCGTTCGACCCGGCCGAGGTCAGCGCGCGCATCGCCGGCGGCGATCGCGAGGAAATCGGCGCGCGCCTGACGCGGGTGTTCTTCGAAGCATGGGAGCGGCCGGACTCGCGCGCTTCCCTACTGGCAATCCTGCGGGGCGCCGCCACCCACGACGAGTCGGCCGCGCTGGTGCGTCAGTTCATTCAGGGCCAGCTGTATCCGCAGATGGCCAAACTGCTGACGGGATCGGATGCGCAACTGCGTGTCGATCTGGCCATGGGCCAACTCCTGGGCATCGCCTACTTGCGCCACGTCCTGCAGGTCGAACCGATCGCGTCCGCTCCAGTGGACGAACTCATCGCGCGGGTCACCCCGATCGTCACCGCCCATCTCACGCCGCGGGGTTAGGCGACCTCGGGACGTCGCGGGCCGGTGATCCGGGGCCGACGCGGGGCGGTATTCCGGTGCGACGCCGGGCGGTATTCCGGTGCGACGCCGGGCGGTATTCCGGTGCCACCGCGGTCCGGACGACCATACGAAGTGCCCACCTCCGAGCGACAACACACTGCCGCGCATCGCGTTTGTCGCTCGGAGGTGGGCAAAAGATATGCCGTCTCGCGGAGAGACGAAAGTGGCGCATGTGACTCGCCCCGGTCAACGGCAGCCGACTAGCTCGGCCCGGTGACCATCGGCATCAGGTAGTTGCGCACGTAGGTGCGGGTGTCGTCAATGGTGGCCAGGTTGATGCCGGTGTGCGGGGTGACGATGAATGACAGCGTCAGCCGGGTGTGCAGTTCGGCGACGGTGCGCAGGTGGCGCTCCTGAGCCGCCGTGGTTTTCGACGTGCCGTAGAGCGCGGCGCGCAGCAGCCCCATGGCGTGCGCGGTGGCGAAGTCGAGAATGGCGCCCGCGTCGATGGTCAGGCTGGGCAGAATCGTTTCGGGCTCGGTGCGGAGCAGCTTCTTGAGCAAGGCGTGTTCGCGCATGAACGTCACCGAGAACAGCGTGCTGTAGACCATGCGCTCTTCAAGTGTCGCGCCACGCGCCCAGGCCTGCGCGTCGCCCTCGAGGAAGCGGCGCGCCTCGGCCAGCACGACGGCATCGACGAGCGCCGCCTTGGTCGGGAACCGCCGATACAGGGTGGCGCGCCCGACGCCGCTGCGCCGCGCGACATCTTCCATGGTGGTCCGGCGCATCCCCACCAGCTCGGCCTGTTCGGCGATGGCGGCCAGGATGCGGGCGGTGATCTCGTCGGGGTTGTCGACCTGCGCCAGCACGACGGGATCGGGCTCGGTGAGTCGCCGCACGAACTCCGCCGTTCGCGTCGAGGTCACGAATCCCTCCTTGCCCGCTCGTCGCGGTCGTCGTATCGTAGCGATCGGAACATGCGAGACATTTAGGGTCTCATTGTATCGCAGGGTGCAAGCGGGGTTGATATTCCGGGAGGGATCCGTATGCGTGTCGGACTCAGGGCCCGGTGGGCGGCCATGCACGGCGTGCCGCGGGCGTACTTCGCCGTTCAGGCCCGCCGCGGCGACCCCCTGGCGCGGCTGCTGCGCAGCGGAACGGCCGATGACCGCTATGCGCTGATGGAGCAGATCCGGGCGCGTGGACGCGTGGTGCGCTCCCCGTACGTGTGGGCCAGTGTCGACCATGCCGTGTGTCGACAAATTCTGCGGGACAAGCGCTTTGGTGTCACCGCGCCCAGCGAGATGGAATTGCCCCGCCCGCTGAAGGCGCTCATCGCCAAAACCGACCCCGGCGTGGCCAACCCGGTCGAACCACCCGCGATGGTGATCGTGAATCCGCCCGATCACACCCGCTACCGGCAACTGGTGGCACAAAGCTTCACCCCGCGCGCGATCGACTCACTGGACACCCGAGTCGCCGAAGTGACGATGGAGTTGATCGAGCGCATCGCCGCCACACCGCAGCCCGATTTGATCGCCGACTTCGCGATGCAACTGCCGGTCGCTATTATCGCCGAAATCCTTGGCCTGCCGCGTGATTCGTATCCGCGCATGCTGGGGTGGGGCCGCAGCGGTTCCCCGCTGCTGGACATCGGGATCGACTGGAAGACCTACCGCGACGCCATCGACGGGCTGCGCGGCGCCGACGATTACCTGCTCGAGCACCTCCACAGACTGCGCGCCGGCCAGAAGAGCGACAATCCGTTCGGCCGCATGGCCGCCGACGGCTCGCTGACCGACCGCGAACTCACTGCCAACGCCGCGCTGATCGTCGGCGCGGGCTTCGAGACGACGGTGAACCTGATCGGCAACGGCATCGTGCTGTTGCTGCAGCACCCCGAGCAGTTGGCGCTGCTGCACGACAATCCGGACCTTTGGCCCTCCGCGGTCGAGGAGATCCTGCGGTTCGCCAGTCCGGTTCAGATGACCGCGCGCACCCCGAACTGCGACGTCGAAATCGCCGGGGCCCACATCGCGTCGGGCGACATGGTCGGACTGTTCCTCGGCGGCGCCAACCGTGATCCGAAGGTGTTCACCGATCCAACGACTTTCGATATCACCCGGGCCAACGCGCGCGACCACCTCGCGTTCGCATCCGGCATCCACGCCTGCCTCGGTGCCGCCCTGGCCCGCATCGAAGGAGCGACCGCCCTGCGCGCACTGTTCGAGAGTTTTCCCGATCTGCGCCTGACGGCTCCCCCACAACCGCGAGGGCTGATCAACTTGCACGGATACACCCGGCTGCCGGCCCAACTAGGCGGTCGCAGAGCGACTTCCGCCAAACTTCCCGTCTAAACCTCAGTTACGCAACGGTTCTCGACCTATTGCAGGCGTCACGGACGCGTCCACGTCGGTTTCCTCGTGGTCGGCGAGCCAGCGTTCGGCGTCGATGGCGGCCGAACAGCCGCTGCCGGCGGCGGTCACGGCTTGGCGGTAGGTGCGATCCACCAGATCCCCGGCGGCGAACACCCCCTCGATCGAGGTATTGGTGGTGCGGCCACGCACCAACACATACCCGTCCGGGTCGGTCTCGAGTACCTCGCGCACCAACTCCGAACGCGGGTCATGCCCGATGGCCACGAACACCCCGGTCACCGCCAGCGTCGACTCCGCACCGCTCACCGTGTCACGCAACCGCAACCCCGTCACCGTCTGGGCGCCCTCGACCGCCTCAACCGCCTTATTGGTCAGGAAGGTGATCTTGTCGTTGGCCCGGGCCCGCTCCAGCATGATCCGCGAGGCCCTGAACTCCTCGCGGCGGTGCACCAACGTCACACTGCGGGCAAAGCGGGTCAAAAACGTGGCCTCTTCCATCGCCGAATCCCCACCACCGATCACCGCGATGTCTTGATCCTTGAAAAAGAACCCATCACAGGTCGCACACGAGGACACCCCACGACCCAGCAACTCCTGCTCCCCGGGCACCCCCAAATACCGGGCGGCCGCGCCCATCGCCAAAATCACCGCCCGTCCGCGCACAGTGTCCCCCTCGCTGGTGGTCACCGACTTCACCGCGCCCTCCAGCGACACCGATTCGACGTCTTCCATGCGCAGATCAGCACCAAACCGCAACGCCTGCTCACGCATCTGATCCATCAACTCCGGACCCATGATCCCGTCGCGAAACCCCGGGTAGTTCTCCACCTCGGTCGTCGTCATCAACGCCCCACCAAACGACATCCCCTCAAACACCACCGGCGCCAACTGCGCCCGCGCCGCATACAACGCCGCGGTATACCCAGCAGGACCCGAACCAATAATGATCACGTCATGGATGTCGGAGGAGCTCATAAGCGGCCACACTACTGTGAGTCCGGCCAATCCCTCTGGCCGCCAAGGCAACGCCGTGAAGCAGCGCACACAACGCGAGGTTGTGCCCTCACAACATGTGACCTCTACTGACGTCGGCGCGACTCGTGCACTATGGAAATCGCGCCCCGTGGGTCCAATGACGAACCTGCGGGTGCCCACAGACCCAACATCATCGCGAATGCCCGGTAGCCGAGAAGGCCCGCAGCCCGCCTCCGGCCGCACGCCGCCAATCTGAGCCGCCGCGACGAAGTTCGCGAAGGAGCACGCATATGACCACCGCACGTCCCGTCAAGACCCGCAACGAGGGTCAGTGGGCGCTGGGGCATCGCGAACCCCTCAACGACACCGAGAAGATCAAGAACGACGACGGGCCGCTGAACGTCCGCGACCGCATCATCAACGTCTACTCCAAGCAGGGCTTCGACAGCATCGACAAGTCCGACCTGCGCGGACGGTTCCGCTGGATGGGCCTCTACACCCAGCGCGAGCAGGGCTACGACGGCAGCTGGACCGGCGACGAGAACACCGACAAGATCGAAGCCAAGTACTTCATGATGCGCGTCCGCTCGGACGGCAAGGCGATGACGGCGCACACGATGCGCACGCTGGGCCAGATTTCGACCGAATTCGCCCGCGACACCGCCGACATCAGCGACCGCGAAAACCTCCAACTGCACTGGGTCCGCATCGAGGACGTCCCCGAGATCTGGCGGCGGCTCGACTCCGTCGGGCTGCAGACCACCGAGGCCTGCGGCGACTGCCCGCGCGGCATCCACGGTTCGCCGCTGGCCGGCGACTCGCTCGACGAGGTGCTCGACCCGTCGGCCGCGATCGACGAGATCGTCCGCCGCTCGCTGAACAACCCCGAGTACGCCAACCTGCCGCGCAAGTACAAGACCGCGGTCTCCGGTCTGCAGGACGTCTCCCACGAGACGCACGACATCGCGTTCGTCGGCGTCCACCACCCCGAACACGGTCCGGGCCTGGACCTATGGGTGGGCGGCGGCCTGTCGACCAACCCGATGCTGGCCCAGCGGCTCGGCGTCTGGGTTCCGCTGAACGAGGTGCCCGACGTCTGGGAGGCTGTCACCCAGCTGTTCCGCGACTACGGCTACCGCCGGCTGCGCGCCAAGGCCCGGTTGAAGTTCTTGGTCAAGGACTGGGGCGTCGAGAAATTCCGCGAAGTCCTCGAAGAGGAATACCTCAACCGCCGGCTAATCGACGGCCCGGCCCCCACGCCCGTCAAGCACACCATCGACCACGTCGGCGTGCAGCGCATCAAGAACGGCCTCAACGCCGTTGGCGTCGCACCGATCGCCGGCCGCGTGTCGGGCAGCACCCTGTCGGCCGTGGCCGACCTGATGGAGAAGGCCGGTTCCGACCGGGCGCGATGGACCCCGTTCCAAAAGCTGGTCATCCTCGACGTCGCCGACGACAAGGTCGACGAACTGGTGGCGGGGCTGGACGCGCTCGGGTTGCCGTCGCGGCCGTCGTCGTGGCGCAAGAACACCATGGCGTGCACCGGGATTGAGTACTGCAAGCTGTCGTTCGCCGAAACCCGGGTCCGCACCCAGACTTTGGTGCCCGAGCTCGAGCAGCGCCTGGCCGACGTCGAGTCGCGACTGGACGCGCCGATCAGCGTGCACCTCAACGGCTGCCCGAACTCGTGCGCCCGAATCCAGGTCGCCGACATCGGGTTCAAGGGCCAGTGGATCGACGACGGTGACGGCAATTCGGTCGAGGGCTTCCAGGTGCATCTGGGCGGCGGCCTGGGTGAGCAGAGCGGCTTCGGCCGAAAACTGCGCCAGCACAAGGTCACCAGCGCCGAGCTGGGCGACTACATCGACCGGGTGACCCGCAAGTACCTCGAAAAGCGTGACAGCGGTGAGGCTTTCGCGTCCTGGGCGCTGCGCGCCGAGGAGGACGACCTACGGTGAGCACGCTCGTACTCACCGCGCACGGCAGCCGCGACCCACGGTCGGGCGCCAACGCCGAAGCCGTGACCGACCGCCTGAGGCGGATGCGGCCGGACCTCGACGTGCGGCTGGCGTTCCTCGAGCTCAACGCCCCGAACTTCGTCGACGTGCTGGCCGGGCTGCCCGAGAGCCGCCGTGCCGTCGTGGCCCCGTTGCTGCTGGCCAGCGCGTATCACGCGCGCCTGGACATCCCCGAACAGATCGCCCGCGCCGGCGCTCAGGGCATCCGGCAGGCCGATGTGCTCGGCGAGGACGACCGTCTTGTCACCGTCCTGCGCGAGCGTCTGACCGAGATCGGCGTGTCGCCCCTCGACGAAGATCTCGGGGTGCTGGTCGTCGCGATCGGCTCGTCGAACCTGGCCGCCAATGCCCGCACCGCGAAGGTGGCGTCTCGGCTGGCCGCCGGCACCCGATGGGCCGGGGCCGCAACGGCGTTCGCCACCCGGCCCGAGGCGTCGGTGGCCCGGGCCGCTGACCAGTTGCGCCGCCGCGGCGCGCGCCGGCTGGTGATCGCGCCGTGGTTCTTGGCGCCGGGATTCATCACCGACGGCGTGTCAACCTTCGCCCGGGACAACGGGATTCGGATGGCCTCCCCGCTGGGCGCGCACCCGCTGGTGGCCGAGACCGTGCTCGACCGCTACGACGAGGCGCTGGCCGCCGACGCCGCGGCGTAAGCCCTGCCTCTCTCCTTCTTCCCGCCGAACGTCGAGTTGTTGCGGCAAAACGCCCGGAGACGCCGCAACAACTCCACGCTCGGCCAAGCGTCCTACGCCGTCGTGCGGTTGATGATGTGACTCAACAGGTCGCGGATCGCCCCGGCCGGCGGAGTACGCCCGCCGACCCAGATGGCCCGAAACTTGCGGCGCAGATCCAGCTTTGGGATGTGGACCGCGTGCAGACGCCCGACCGCCAGGTCGTCGGCCACCGCCAGCCGGCTCATCGCCGCCGGGCCCGCGCCGGCCAGGACGGCGGCGCGCATCGCCGCCGACGAGGTCAACTCCAGCACGGGTGCGGCTTGCTGCATGTCCTCCCCGAGCACCTGGCGCAGCGCCGCCGCCAGCGAATCGCGGATGCCGGAATGGAGTTCGCGGGACACCAACGGCGTCTGCGCGAGTTCGCGCGCGGTCACGATCCGCGACCGTCGGGCCCACTTGTGGTCCGGCGGGACGACGATCACCAGCTCGTCCTCCCCCACCACGCAGCTGCCCAAACCCTTTGGTGTGCCGGGGTTTTCGACGAACCCGAGGTCGGCGGAGCCGTCGCGCACCGAGGCGATCGCGTGGTCACTGTTGGTGGCGGTCAGGATGACCTGCGGCGCGGTGTCGCCGCGCCGCGCCGCATCGGCCTGCAGGGACAGCAACCAGTGCGGCATGAGTTGCTCGGAGATCGTCTGGCTGGCCGACACCCGGATGCGTTCGCGGCCTTCCTTGCGCAGCGAGCCCAGCCCGGCGTCGACCTCATGGGCGACGTCGAGGAGGCGGGTCGCCCAGTCCGCGACGATCAGGCCCGCGGGCGTCAGTTGGGAACCGCGCGTGGTCCGGACGGCCAGGGTGACGCCGATCTGGGCCTCCATGGTGGCCAGGCGCCGGGAGATCGCCTGCTGGGTCAGCCCCAGCTCGCGCGCGGCCCGGCCGAGGCTGCCCGTCTCGGCGATCGCCAAAAACGCCTCGAACGAGGCCAGTTCGGGCAGCCGCGGGCTGAGTGGCATGATGCAGCGCTCACAATCAAATCGTGTGACCACAACTATAGCTTGTGACACCACAACGCCAAACCTCTACTCACGCCCCGCGCGGGCCGGAAGCATGGGAAACATTGCCGCCCGAAAGGGCCGGTGAGCCGCGCGGATGCCGCCGCGCTAAATTAGCCAGCCTGACCGAGTTGCTGCGGCCCGCAGCCGGCTGACCCCGCTAGCCAGACGGAAGGACAACATTCGTGGCCTACGTGATCGCCGAACCCTGCGTCGACATCAAAGACAAGGCATGCATCGAGGAATGCCCCGTCGACTGCATCTACGAGGGCGCCCGGATGCTCTACATCCACCCCGACGAGTGCGTGGACTGCGGCGCCTGCGAGCCGGTGTGCCCGGTCGAGTCGATCTTCTACGAGGACGACCTGCCCGACGAGCACAGCGGATACCTGCAGATCAACGCCGACTTCTTCGCCGAGCTCGGCTCGCCCGGCGGAGCCGCGAAGGTCGGGCTGACCGAGAACGACCCCGCCCCGGTGAAGAACCTCGAGAGCAGGGCAGAGGCGTCGTAGCCCGCTAATCCGAGACGAACCCACCCGTTTCGTAAGGTGAGGCAATGCGGACAGCTCGAATCATCCACCTCGCCCGGCAAATCGGGTCGCTAGCGGTCACCGCGGTGACCGCGGCGTCCACACTCAACGCCTACCGCCCCCTGGCGCGCGGCGGCTACCCGTCGCTGTACTCGTGGATGGTCGGGCTCATCGTCACCGAGTTGCCGCTGCAGACGCTGGTCAGCCAGCTCGGCGGGCTGGCCCTGACGGCACGGCGCCTGACGCGGCCCGTGCGCATCACGGCATGGTTGGTCGCCGGGCTCTCGGCGCTCGGCCTGCTCAACCTGAGCCGCGCCGGCCATCGCGCCAATGTGCCGCTGACCGAGGCGTTGGACAGCGGGCTGGGACCGGACCGGCTCACCGAGTCGGCCAGCCTGTGGCGCCGGCCGAGCGGCAGCGGCACCGCCAAGACGCCCGGACTCCTACGGATGCTGCGGATCTACCGCGACTACGCCCACGACTCCAACATCAGCTACGGCGAATTCGGCGGCGCCAACCACCTGGACATCTGGCGGCGCCGCGACCTCGATCCGGCCGGCAAGGCCCCGGTGCTGTTCCAGATCCCCGGCGGCGCCTGGACGACGGGAAACAAACGCGGACAAGCGCATCCGCTGATGAGCCACCTCGCCGAACTCGGCTGGATCTGCGTGGCGATCAACTACCGGCACAGCCCGCGCAATACCTGGCCCGACCACATCGTCGACGTCAAGCGCGCTCTCGCCTGGGTCAAACAACACATCGCCGAATACGGCGGCGACCCCGACTTCATCGCCATCACCGGCGGCTCGGCCGGCGGCCACCTGTCGTCGCTGGCCGCGCTCACCCCCAACGACCCGCAATTCCAGCCGGGCTTCGAGGACGCCGACACCCGCGTGCAGGCGGCCGTGCCGTTCTACGGCATCTACGACTTCACCCGATTCGACAAGTCGCTGCACCCGATGATGCCCGGACTGCTGATCAAATCGATCATCAAACAAAAGCCCTCGACCCACCGACAGACGTTCGAAACCGCGTCGCCGGTCAACCACATCCATGCCGACGCTCCCCCGTTCTTCGTCCTGCACGGCCGCAACGACTCGCTGGCCTACGTCGAACAGGCGCGCACCTTCGTCGAAAAGCTGCGCCAAGCCAGCGCGCAGCCGGTGCTCTACGCCGAATTACCTTTCACCCAACACGCTTTCGACATCTTCGGCTCGGTGCGCGCAGCGCACACCGCGGTGGCCGTCGAGCAATTCCTCGCCGAGATCTACGCCCGACAGCGCCAGGTCGCCGTCGCGTAACCGCTGACGCCACAAGGACTTATCGCACGGTCACGGTCAGCGTATAGACGCACCCCGGCTTGGCGTCCTTCTCCACAAAGCTGTTGTACGTCGCGACGATGGTGGTGGTCCCCGGCCTCATGGCCGCGAACGTCCACGTCTCGGTGCCCGGCGCCCCCAAGGCATCGGAGGCCGGCGGCACGAACTCGTGACTGAGCTGCCTGATGATCGCCGAGTCGCCGATCTTGGTGTCGGGCGTCCACCGGTAGGGCGTGGTGTAGTTCGAACCCAATTCCACGACCAGCGTGTTGCCGACGTCGAGGGTGATGCTCTGGTTGATCTCGCTCTGGGTCAGCACTTTGGTCATCGGGACCTGGAGGGTCTTGGTCGACGGCGGATTCCTGGACGCGAAGTGGCAGCCCACCACCGACGACAACATGAGCACGGCGACTGTTGCCAGCAGCCTCACCTTCACCAGATCCCCCTTCAATTCCGCTCCGGAGCCTATCGGTCTGATCCAGACCGAAGATAGGCGCCGACGCCATCGTGCGTGACCCGGCGGGCCGTCAGACGTCGGGCGGCCCGCGCAGCCACCGACCGTGTCATCCGGCAGGATGGGCTGGTGTTTGGCCTCGAACTGATCGTCGCCCTGGTGTCCACCGTCATCGTGGGGACGGTCATCGGGCGGCGCTATCGCGTGGGTCCCCCGGTGCTGCTCATCTTGATGGGCGTGCTGCTGGGTCTGGTCCCCCATTTCGGTCATGTGCGGGTCAACGGCGAAATCGTGTTGCTGCTGTTTCTTCCCGCGATCCTGTACTGGGAGGGCCTGAACACCAGCTTCCGCGAGATCCGGGCCAACGCGCGCATCATCGTGTTCCTCAGCGTCGCCCTGGTGATCGCGACCGCGGTCGCGGTGTCGTGGACGGCGCGGGCGCTGGGCATGAATCCGCACGCGGCGGGCGTCCTGGGCGCGGTGCTCTCGCCCACCGACGCGGCCGCGGTCGCCGGCCTCGCGAAGAAGCTGCCACGCCGGGCGCTGACCGTGCTGAAGGCCGAGAGTCTTATCAATGACGGCACCGCCCTGGTCTTGTTCGCCGTCAGCGTCCACGTCGCGATCGGCGGGGCCGCGATCAGCCCACCCGAGGTGACGGCCCGGTTCATCGGCTCCTACCTCGGCGGCATCGCCGCCGGACTGCTCGTCGGCGG
The DNA here is from genome assembly GCF_035918355.1 of Mycobacterium sp. 3-98. Classification (NCBI taxonomy): domain Bacteria; kingdom Bacillati; phylum Actinomycetota; class Actinomycetes; order Mycobacteriales; family Mycobacteriaceae; genus Mycobacterium; species Mycobacterium sp. 3-98. Next base: position 3,656,157 of record NZ_CP142360.1, read on the forward strand.
CGCGGTCACGCTGCTGCGCAAGCGAATCGACGCGCCCCAGGAGGAGGGGGCGCTGAGCCTGGTGACGCCGTTCGCGGCGTTCTTGCTCGCGCAATCGATGGAGTGCAGCGGGGTGGTCGCGGTGATGGTCTCCGCGCTCGTCCTGGCCTACGCCGGACCCGTGGTCATCCGGGCCCGCTCGCGACTGCAATCCTCGGCCTTCTGGGACATCGCGACCTTCCTGCTCAACGGCTCGCTCTGGGTGTTCGTCGGCGTCCAGATCCCCGGCGCGCTGCGCGGCATCGCCGGCGTCGACGGCGGAATTCGCCACGCGTTGTTCGTCGCGCTGGTGGTCACCGCCGTCGTGATCGTGTCGCGCATCTTCTGGGGCGAGATCACCACGCTGCTGATCCGGCTGATCGACCGGCGTCAGGTCCAACGCGAACGTCGGGTCAACTGGCGCCAGCGCTTCGTCACCGTCTGGGCGGGGTTCCGTGGGGCCGTATCGCTGGCCGCCGCGGTCGCCGTGCCGATGACGACGCTGAGCGGCGCGCCCTTCCCGGACCGCAGCCTGTTGATCTTCATCGTGACCGTCGTCATCTTGGTGACCGTCCTGGTCCAGGGCAGCACCCTGCCGGCCGTGGTCCGATGGGCGAAAATGCCCGAGGACGCCACCCACGCCGAGGAACTGCAACTGGCTCGTTGTCGGGGGTCCCAGGCCGCGCTCGCCGCGCTGCCGACGGTCGCCGACGAGGTCGGCATCAGCGACGACCTGCGCCGGCGGCTGCAAACCGAATACGAGGAAAAGGCCGCGCTGGTGCTGGCCACCGAGGACGGGTCGACCGACCACCGCATCCTCAAGGGCCGCGAGAAGGTCCGCCAGGTGCGCCTGGGCGTGCTCGAGCACAAGCGCCGGGAAATCACCGCGCTGCGCAACCAAAATCTCATCGACGACATCGTGCTGCGCGAGCTGCAGAACGAGATGGATCTCGAGGAGGTACAGCTCCTCGCCGCCGCGGCCGACGAGGACGAGGGCGACTAGGGCCAGTCGGTGGCCGACCGTACAGTCGGCCGCATGCTGCAGACCGTCGCGATCCGCGGATATCGCTCGCTGCGCGAGGTGATCCTGCCGCTGGGCCGGCTGTCGGTGATCACCGGCGCCAACGGATCCGGCAAGTCGTCGCTGTATCGCGCGCTGCGGCTGCTGGCCGACTGCGGGCGCGGCGAGGTGATCGGGTCGCTCGCCCGAGAGGGCGGGCTGCAGTCGGTGCTGTGGGCCGGCCCCGAGCAGGTGGCCGGGACCCGACGCACCGGCAAGACCGAGGGCACGGTGCGCACCCGGCCCGTGTCGCTCGAAATGGGCTTCGCCGCGGACGATTTCGGATATCTGGTGGACCTGGGCATCCCGCAGTCCGCCGGAAAGTCGGTGTTCGCCCGCGATCCGGAGATCAAACGGGAAGTGTTGTTCGCCGGCCCGGTGCTGCGGCCAAGTACGACGCTGGTGCGCCGGTCGCGGGTGTTCGCCGAGGCCCGCGCGGACTCGGGCGGCGGTTTCGACGAGCTGTCGCGATCGCTGCCGTCGTATCACAGCGTGCTGGCCGAATACGCCCACCCGCACGCGCTTCCCGAGCTCGCGGCCGTGCGAGAACGGCTGCGCGGGTGGCGGTTCTACGACGGCTTCCGCGTCGACGGCGGGGCGCCCGCGCGGCACCCGCAGGTCGGCACCCGCACCCCGGTGCTCTCCGACGACGGCAGCGACCTCGCGGCCGCGATCCAGACCATCCTCGAAGCGGGGTTCGACGATCTGGGCCGCGCCGTCGCCGAGGCGTTCGACGGCGCCACCCTCTCGGTGGCCATCCACGACGGGCTGTTCGACCTTCAGCTGCGACAGCGCGGCATGCTGCGCGCGTTGCGCGCCGCCGAGTTATCCGATGGCACACTGCGTTTCCTGCTGTGGGCCGCCGCGCTGCTGAGCCCGCAACCGCCCTCGCTGATGGTGCTCAACGAGCCGGAGACCTCGCTGCACCCGGACCTGGTGGCGCCGCTGGCGTCGCTGATCCGTACCACCGCCGCCAAGACCCAGGTTGTGGTGGTCACGCATTCGCGCGTCCTGCTGGAATTTCTGGACGCGGCGCCGATGGCCGAAGGCTCCGACGGTGCCATCGAGATCGAGCTGTACAAGGACTGGGGTGAAACGCGCATCGGCGGCCAGACCCTGATCACGACCCCGCGGTGGGATTGGGGCGCGCGCTAAGCGCGCTTGGCTTGGCGTGCTCTCTCTGCGGCGTTCGCCCCGTCTTCGCGCCGAGTGTGAATCCTGGGCGTTGCGGGTTAAACCTGGGCGGGCTTCACCGGCGTGTCGCCGCCGTGGCTTCACTCCGAAAGCCCTCAGTGCACACTCGACGAAAAACTGCCTACCGGGCAATATTGCCTACTGGGCATCTTTTGCGTACGGTGGCCGCTATGTCCGGACTGCGCGAACGCAAAAAGGCCGACACCCGGCGCGCGCTCAGCGATGCCGCGCTGCGCCTTGCTTTCGAGCGCGGGCTGGACAACGTGACGCGCGAAGACGTCGCCAACATGGCGGGCGTCTCACTGCGCACGTTCAACAACTACTTCAGCGGCAAATACGAGGCGCTGGCCTACCGGCAAGCCGAACGCCTGCGTCGCAGCGTCGCATTGCTCCGGGAGCGTCCCGCCGACGAGCCGCTCTGGACGGCGATCGCCCACGCCGTGCTGGAGCCCTTGGAGGACGACTTCGGCGACGTCTACGGCGACGAGAACCGGGCACCCAGCCGCCGGGAACTCGTCGAGGTGCGAAAGCTGCTCATGCAGCCGCAAGTTCGAAACTCGGTGCCGCAGAACCTGTTCGACGAGTTCCTCAGCGTAGTCGCCGAACGCACCGGCACCGACCCGAAGCATGACCTGTACCCCCGACTGGTCATGTCCGTCGTGCGGGCCGTCGGCGACGCCGCGGCCGACGCCTATGCATGGGCCGACCCCCCGGTGGCGATCACCACGTTGATCCGCTCGGGCTTCGCCGCCGTCGAGGCGGGGCTACCGGAACCCACCAGAAAGAAGGCAGCCCATGGCTGACGAACACGCCGACGTCGTCGTCGCCGGCGCCGGCCCCAACGGGCTGATGCTGGCCTGCGAGCTGGCGCTGGCCGGCATCAGGCCCGTCGTGCTGGACGCCCTGCCCGGCCCCAGCCCCGAGCCGAAGGCCAACGGCCTTGTCGGACAGGTCGTTCGGATGCTCGACATGCGCGGGATGTATCGGGACTTCACCGGTGACGAGTGCCCACCGCGGCCCAGCCCGGGATGGATGTTCGCGGCGATGCCGCTGATCTTCCCCGAGGGCCGCGACAACCCGATGTACGCGATGCTCATGCCCCAGCCCCGGCTCGTGCGGCTGCTGGAGAAGCGCGCCCGCGACCTCGGCGTGGATGTGCGCTGGGGCCACGAACTCGTCGGGATCGTGCCGGGGGCCGAGTCCGTCGCGCTGAGCGTCGCGTCGCAAGAACGCGACTACGCCATCGCCGCCGGTTACGCGGTCGGCGCGGACGGCGGGCGCAGCCTGGTGCGCAAGTCCCTGGGCATCGACTTTCCCGGCACCACCTCACCGATGGTCGCTCGGCTGGCCCACGTGCACATTCCCGACCAGTACCGCCGCCCGGAGATCGCCAGCATCGAGGTTCCGGGATTCGGTCCGCTTCGCTTCGGGCACAGCCGCTTCGACCGGGGCGGAATGATCTATGCCGAATTCGAGCCGGGCCGCGCGCTGCTCGGGACCATCGAATTCGGCCCGCCGGTGGACGAGGTGCCGATGAGTCTGGCCGAGTTGCGCGAGAGCGCACGCCGGGTGCTGGGTGTCGACGTTCCGTTCGAGGAGCCGAAAGGCCCCGGGCCCCACGCGCTTCGGCGCATCAACGGACAAAACACCCGGCATGCCGAACGCTACCGCGTCGGCCGCGTCCTGCTGCTCGGCGACGCCGCGCACGTGCACAGCGCGATGGGCGGCCCGGGCCTGAACCTGGGGTTGCAGGACACCATGAACCTGGGCTGGAAGCTGGCCGCCGAGATCAACGGAACGGCGCCGGCCGGACTGCTCGACACCTACCAGTCCGAGCGCCATCCGGTCGGCCAGCGCGTCATGATGCACTCGCTGTCCCAGATCGCGCTGATGGCGCCGGGACCCGAAGTCGCCGCGCTGCGAACGCTGTTGGGCGAGCTGTTCACCTTCCCGGACGCACAAAGGCACATGGCGGCGCTGCTGGCGGGCTCCGACGTGCGCTACGACGTGGGCGACGAGCACCCGCTGTCGGGCCACTTGGTGCCCGACCTGAGTCTCGATGACGGCCGACGGGTGGCCGACGTACTCCACGATGGCCGTCCGGTCGTGCTCGACCTCGGCGGCGCCGTCGCGAACGCGGCGCAAGGCTGGGCCGCGCGGGTCGACGTCGTCACCGCAAGTACCGCCAAGCGCCCCGCCGCGGCGATGTTGATTCGGCCGGACGGCTATGTGGCCTGGGCGGCCGACGAATTCGGCAGCACTCACCAAGAGGCGCTGCGCGCGGCGTTGCGGCGCTGGTTCGGGCCGCCGGCCAACGGATAGCGGCACCCGCGAGCGAAATTCATACAGTGTTCAGGCGCGCGTCGGTTCGGCATTGATGTGCGCACACGCGCACCGCGTGTCCTCGCGTTATGCGCGTTGTACAGGTCGCCAATTTCTACGGCCCTCGCTCCGGCGGCCTTCGCACCGCGATCGACCGGCTGGGCGCCGAATACTGCGCGGGCGGTCACGAGGTCTTCTTGATCGTTCCCGGACGGCGCGCCGGGCACGTCCAGCTCTACACCGGCGTGGTCCGAATCACCCTGCCCGCCAGGCTGATTCCCTTCACCGGCGGCTACCGCGCGGTGATGCCGGGTCCCGTCAAGGCCCTCCTGGCGGCGTTGCGGCCCGACGCGCTGGAGGTGTCGGACCGGCTCACGCTGCGATCGCTGGGCCGGTGGGGCCGCGACCACGGTGTCACCACGCTGATGATCTCCCATGAGCGCCTGGATCGCCTTGTGGGCCAGGTGCTTCCGCGCCGGGCCGCGCGGAAGTTCGCCGATGTGGCCAACGCACGCACCGCCGCGAACTACGACACCGTGGTGTGCACCACCGCTTTCGCCCGCGAGGAGTTCGACCGGATCGACGCCGGCAATACCGTCACAATCCCGCTGGGCGTGGATCTGCAGACGTTCCATCCGAGCCGCCACTCGCATCTGGTGCGCCGGCGCTGGGCGGCGCCGACGCAGCTGCTGCTGGTCCATTGCGGTCGGCTCTCGGTGGAAAAACGTGTCGACCGCAGCATCGACGCGCTCGGCGCCTTGCGCCACGCGGGCGTCGACGCGCGGCTCGTGGTCGTGGGCGAGGGCCCGTTGCGGTCCCGGCTGCAGCGCCAGGCCGCGCGCCTACCGATCGACTTCACCGGTTTCGTCTCCGATCGCGAGGTCGTGGCGCAGCTGCTGGCCTCGGCCGACGTGACGCTGGCCCCGGGCCCGCATGAGACCTTCGGGCTGGCCGCGCTGGAGTCGCTGGCGTGCGGAACACCGGCCGTGGTCTCTCGCACGTCCGCGCTGACCGAGATCATCACGCCCGACAGCGGCGCGGCGGCCGACAACGACCCGGCCGCCATCGCGGCCGCGGTCAGCTCCATCGTGGGCCGACCCGAACACCAGCGCCGCGTCGCCGCGCGGCGCCGCGCCGAGGATTTCACCTGGCACCGGGCGGCGGCCGGGATGCTCGCGTCGATGGGCGCGCCCACCTCTACCGGCGGCGCCTCCGAACGGACCGCATAGCCGCTCACACCGTGCCATTCGCCTGGCTAGTCTCGATGCAGACGACAAGGAGGGGCCAGTGCAAGCACGCGATCGGGTGTTGATCAGCGCCACCGAGTTAGCCGGCGTCATCGACGCCGGCGATCCGGTGAGCGTCCTGGACGTGCGGTGGAGGATCGACGAAACCGACGGGCGCGCGGCGTACCTGGAGGGGCACATACCGGGCGCGGTGTACGTCTCGCTCGAGGACGAACTCAGCGACCACTCGATTTCCGGGCGGGGCCGTCACCCCCTGCCGTCGGGCCGCGACCTGGAGGTCGCCGCGCGCCGCTGGGGAGTCCGGCAGGACGCGCTGGTGGTGACCTACGACGACTGGAATCGGGCCGGTTCCGCGCGCGCATGGTGGGTGCTGACCGCGGCCGGACTGGACAACGTCCGCATCCTCGACGGCGGTTTGGCCGCGTGGCGCGCGGCCGGCTACCGCCTCGAGACCGGCCCCGTCGAACCGGCGCCCGGCAATGTGGCTGTGCCGCACGATGATCTGTATGCCGGAAGCCTTCCGACTCTGACGGTCGAGCGGGTGGCCGAGGGCTCGGTGCCGCTACTCGATGCGCGAGCGCCGGAGCGCTACCGCGGCGACGTGGAACCCCTCGACGCCGCCGCGGGCCACATTCCCGGCGCCAAGAACCTTCCCAGTGTCGCCGTCTTGGCGGCCGACGGCACCTTCCTCGACGACGACTCGGTCGCCCGATTGTTGTGCGATCAAGGGATCGAGCGTCACGACACGGTGGGGGCCTACTGCGGCTCGGGCGTCACCGCCACGGTCGCGATCGCGGCGCTCGCCGCGCTGGGCCGAGAGGCCGCCTTGTATCCCGGGTCGTGGTCGGAGTGGAGTTCGGATCCGTCCCGCCCGGTGGAACGCGGCTGAATCACGTTGTGCACGGCAGTCTTTTGATGCCGTGGAAGAACGACGAGCGCAGCCGGTCCGGCGGTCCGGTGACGGCCAGGCCGGGCACGTTCGCATAGAGTTCTTCGAGCATGACGCGCAGTTCGAGCCGGGCCAGTTGTGCGCCGAGGCAGAAGTGCACTCCCCCGCCCCCGAACGCGGCGTGGCCGGCGTCGGGGCGGGTGACGTCGAACTGGTCCGGCCGGTCGAAGACCTCCTCGTCGCGGTTGGCGGACAGGTAGTGCATCAGCACCCAGTCGCCGGAAGGGATTCGCTGCCCGCGGATCTCGACGTCGCGGACCACGGTGCGCCGGAAGTGCATCACCGGGGTCGCCCAGCGCAACAGCTCTTCCACCGCGGGCTTGATCGCCGCGGGATCGCGGGCGAGCAGCGCTTGTTGCTCGGGGCGCTCGGCGAGCGCCAAGATGCCGTGGCTCAGCGTGTTGCGGGTCGTTTCGTTGCCGGCGATGGCCAGCAGTAGGAAGAACTCGTTGAGTTGGTCGCGGTTGAGCTTTTCGCCGTCGACCTCCGCGGCGAGCAGCGCCGACAAGATGTCGTCGGTGAGGCCGTGCTTGCGGCGATGCTCCACCAATTCCCCGCAGTAGGCGAACATTTCGGCCGCGGCCTGGCCCAGTGCTTCCGGCGTGGGGGCGTAGTCGGGATCTTCGATGCCCAGGCTTCCGATGGCGTTGCTCCAGCGGAAGACATCCATCCGGTCCTCGGCCGGAACGCCGAGGACGTCGGCGATCACCTGCAGCGACATCTCGGCGGAAATGTCTGTCACGGCGTCGAATTCGCGCTTGTCGGTGATGGCGGCGACGATGCCGCGCGCCACCTGCCGCATTTTCGGCTCCAGCCGCTGCGCGTTGCGGACGGTGAAGCCCTGGTTGATCAGCTTGCGGAAGTGGACGTGACGGGGCGGATCGATGCCGGGCAGCATCGCCGAGTTCGGCCCGGCCTCGGCCTCCACCAGTGTGTTGCCCTTGCTGCTGGTGAAGGTGTCGGTGTCGCGGCTGACCAGGCGCACGTCGGCGTGTTTGGTCAACAGCCACGCCCTGGGCAGCCCGGGCAGTTGCACCGGGTGCACCGGCGAGGCGGCGCGCAGCCGCGTCATCGCGTCGTACGGTGCGCCGGTGACGAAGGTGTCGGGGTCCAGCACGGCGGCCGCGTCGCGGTCGGCGGCGGTGTCCAGGTTCTGCGGGACCAGGGATTTCACCAGCGTGGGTTTGGCAATGCTCACGACCGCGCCGATCCGTCCGGTCGCGAGGCCCCGATCCCGGCGATGATCACCTCGAGGCCGGCGCGAAAGTGGTTGGCGGCCTGGCGCTTGCCGCGGTGGGCGGGCCGCGTCTCCTGCAGGCTCACCGAACCCAGCAGGTAGGTGTACAGCACCGAGTGGGCCGCCGCCGCAACCGGTTTGGTGAGGCCCGCCTCGGCGAGCAACATACGGCTGAGCTTGTCGAGCCGACGGGCGGAGTCGCCTCCGCCGCCCGCTTGCAGGACACCCGCGATGCCCGGCACCGACAGGATCACTTCACGGGCCGCGCAATAGAGTTCGGCCAGCCGGGTGTCCCAGGACCCGGTCTCGACGACGGGGATCTCGGCCAGCACGGATTCGGCGAGCAGGTCCAGGGCCGCCTGCTTGCCCGGCACGTGGTAGTAGACCGAGGGCACTGCGGAGCCGAGTTCGGCGGCCAGCTCGCGCATCGTCACGCCCTGCACGCCGACGCGGCGGGCCAGGTCGCGCAGCGAGGTCACCACGCGGGCGCGGTCGAGTTCGCCATAGGGCCGGCGCACCGCGGCCGTCATCTGCGGCACCCGCTCACCCACGGCGGCGGTTCGACTCCCGCCAGATTCGAGCACTGTTAGAATCTACCCCCGCATGAATCATCCTGGGAAGACCACGTTATGCATCCCCGTCGACGCCGGAGGATGCCTGCACCGATGAGCGGTCATGCCAAACTGTCGGTCGCCACCCCGGTGGTGACGATGTTCCCCCACAGCAGCGGCGACTGGGAGAAGGACGCCACCATCGAGGACCTGGCGCGGATCGCCGAGGCCGCCGACGGGCTCGGCTACCACCACCTGACCTGCAGCGAGCACGTCGCCCTGCCAGCGACCGAGACGGGCCGCCGCGGCACCCGCTACTGGGACCCGCTGGCGACCTTCGGCTACCTGGCCGCGCACACGCGACGAATTCGGTTGGCCACCAACGTGCTGGTGCTCGGCTACCACCATCCGCTCGAGATCGCCAAACGCTACGGCACCCTGGACCGGATCAGCGGCGGCAGGCTGATCCTCGGGGTCGGCGTCGGCAGCCTCAAAGAAGAATTCGACCTGCTCGGCGCGCCCTACGACGACCGCGGCCGGCGCGCCGACGACGCGCTGCGGGCCCTGCGCGCCGCGCTGTCAACGCCCGAACCCGAATACCACGGCGAGTTCTACTCCTTCGCCGGCATGGTCGTCGACCCGTGCGCGGTCCAAGACCGCGTCCCCCTCTGGATCGGTGGGCAAACGCTGCTCTCACTGCGCCGGGCCGCAACGCTGGCCGACGGCTGGGCGCCGTTCAACGTGAGCCTGCGCCAGGCGCGAGACTGGCTGAGCCGCTTCGACCTCGGCCCTGGTTTCGACGTCATCCTGCCCACGCCCTCGCCGCTGGACCCGATCGGTGCACCGGAACGGACCCGCGATCTCGTGGCCGAAACCGCCGCGCACGGCGCCACCATTGTCAGCGCCGTGTTCCGGCACACCTCGCTGCCCCATTACCTGGAGAACCTGCAGGCCCTCGCCGAACTTCATCCCCCGTCCGGCGGTGCCACGTAATGCGCGTCAAGGCAGGCATCTTCAGCCTCACCGCCGCGGCGCCGCCCGACGATGACGGCAGCTACCTGCGTTGGCACCTGCTGGATCACATGCCCGAGCAATTTCAGCTGCCGGGCATCGTGCATGGATTGCGCTGGATCGCCGACGGCGACTACGCCGACCATCGCCTGGCCGCCCACGGACCGTTGGGCGACATCGGCAACGCGGTGCACTATTTGGTCACCGACCCGGTCGAAGAGACCTTCGACGAGTTCGTCACCCTCGGCCGCGCGTTGCGTGACAACGGCCGCTTTCCCGTCGTGCGGCCGTCGCTGCAAGTGGCCGGCTTGCGCCTGCTGCAGTGGCGGTCCTCGCCGCGCGCGCTGATCTCGCCCGAGGTGGTGCCGTTTCGGCCGCACCGCGGCATCGTGCTGATCGTCGAGGAACCCAGCGACGGCCGCCCGGACGAATGGCTGCAATGGCTGCACGCCGAGCACTATCCGGCGCTGCTCGCCACCCCGGGTACGGCCGGCGCGTGGACATTCGGGTCCAGCGCCGGGTGGAGCCACTTGCCCCGGGGGTGGCGCACCGACCACCAGTACATCAGCGTCGTCTATCTCGACGAGGATCCGCTCGCCACCGTCGAAGTCTTGGCTCCGCTCATCGAAGAACGTTGGCGCTCAACGGCTGTGCGGCCGGTGTTCGCCGGGCCGCTGCGCAGCATGATCGCCTGGGAGGCCTGGCCGTAGCTACGAGGCGCAGCAGGTGGACTGCGATTCGTCGGCCGGCCCGAACGTCTCGGAATCGGCCTTGACCGTGTAGATCTCCCAGCGTTCACCGCCCGGGCCGCTCACCCACACCTTGTCCTGGGTGGCGTAGCAACAGGTCGAGTCGATCTCTTCGTCGGTGAGCAGACCCGCCTGCGCGAGCCGGCTGTTTTCGGTGAGCACGGCGTCGCTGGTGGGAACCTCGACGCCGAGATGGTTGAGGGTCCCGCCCTGGCCGGCGGTTTCCAGCAGCACCAGTTTGAGCGGCGGGTCGGCGACGACGAAGTTCGCGTAGCCGGGTTTGACCTTGGCCGGCTCCACGTCAAAGAGTCTGGTGTAGAACGTGATCGCCTCGTCGAGGTTGTCGACGTTGAGAGCGAGTTGGATGCGCGACATATCACTGTCCTTTCGTGGCGGGCACATCGATCGTCATCGTGATCCCGAGCAGCTCCCGGATGAGGGCATAGACATGCTCGGCGATGTCCTCGCGGATTTCCCGCACCGTCTCGACCGGCTGACCGGCGGGGTCGCGCAGGGGCCAATCGCGGTACGAGACGCCCGGGAAGAACGGGCAGGTATCACCGCAGCCCATGGTGATGACGACGTCGCTCGTCCGCACCACGTCGGCGTCGAGTGCTTTCGGGACGTCGGTGATATCGATGCCCCATTCGGCCATCGCGGCCACCGCCGCGGGATTGATCTGATCGGCGGGTTCCGTTCCGGCGGAACGGACGTCGATGCGGTCGCCGGCCAGGTGGCGCAGCAGCGCGGCGGCCATCTGGGAACGACCGGCGTTATGCACGCAGACGAACAGGACGCTGGGCCTGTCGGCGCTCGACCGCGAACCGTCGGCCGCACCAAAGAGCCGGGGCCGCAAGGCCAGGGAAACGTAAACCAATGCGACCAGGATCGGCACTTCGATCAGGGGTCCCACGACGCCGGCCAGCGCCTGACCCGAGGCGGCGCCGTAGGTCGCGATCGCCACGGCTATCGCGAGCTCGAAGTTGTTGCCGGCGGCGGTGAACGCCAGGGTGGTGGTGCGCGCATAGCCGAGCCGCAGCAGCACCCCCAGCGCGTATCCGCCGGCCCACATGATCGCGAAGTACGCCAGCAGCGGCAGCGCGATCCGGGCGACATCCCAAGGACGGGACGTGATTTGGTGGCCTTGCAGCGCGAAGAGGATGACGATGGTGAACAGCAACCCATACAACGCCCAGGGCCCGATCCGGGGCAGGAAGCGATTTTCGTACCAGCCGCGGCCCCTGGCGCGTTCGCCGAGGTGGCGCGACAGGTACCCGGCCAGCAGGGGCAGCCCGAGGAAGATGAGCACCGATTTGGCTATCTGCCAAGCGGATACGTCGATGCCGGTCGTGCTCAGTCCCAGCCACCCCGGGAGCACGGACAGATAGAACCAGCCCAGGGCGGCGAACATGACGACCTGGAAGATCGAATTCAGCGCGACCAGGACCGCCGCGGCCTCGCGGTCCCCGCGGGCGAGGTCGTTCCAGATGATGACCATGGCGATGCAACGCGCCAGCCCCACGATGATCAGCCCGGTGCGGTACTCCGGTAGATCCGGCAGCAGGAGCCAGGCCAGCGCGAACATGACGGCGGGTCCGACCAACCAGTTCAACGCCAGCGACGTCGCCATCAGTTTGCGGTCCGCGGTCACGGTATCGAGCTGGTCGTACCGAACTTTGGCCAGGACCGGATACATCATCACCAGCAGCCCGATCGCGATGGGCAGCGAGATCCCGTCCACCTGAACTGCGCTCACCGCCCCTCCCAGGCCCGGGACAAGCCGGCCCAGCAGCAGGCCGGCGACCATCGCCATTGCGATCCATCCGGGCAGGAATCGATCCAGCGTCGAAAGCCGCGCGCTCACCGCCTCGTTCATGAGCCGCATCCCGCGCCCGACAGGGCGTCGACGTGCAACACCGATGAAAGCTGTTGTAGCGCTTCGGGAACCACCCAGTAGTACACCCACGTGCCGCGCCGTTCGCAATCCAAGAGCCCCGCCGACCGCAGCGTTTTCAGGTGATGGGAGATCGTCGGCTGCGACACGTCGAACGTCGGGGAGATCTCGCAAACACAGGCCTGACCGCCCGGGTGGCTGGCGACCAGGCTCAACAGCCGCAACCGCACCGGATCGCTGAGCGCCTTGAACATCGCCGCCAGTTCCGCGGCCTGCGGCTCGGCCAGCGCGGCCGCCCCCAGCGCCGGGCAACACGCCGTGGTTTGATTCGACATGCATCTATATAAACGCATATCTAATCAGAAGGCAAGGTTCTATAGTCCTCATGACCGTCTAGCGGAGGACCGATATGACACACCCTCGGCCGTGGATCGTTCGTGCGGGTTCCGCGCTCGGCGCGCTGGCGCTGGGGGCGAGCCTGCCGGCCTGTTCGGGCAAGGAGAGTGACCCGGCGAGTCCCCCCAGTTCGACACCGGCATTGACGAGCACGACCGTGATGATCGATGGGAACAAGCACACGCTCATCGCCGCGGTCGACTGCACGAGCTCGGCGGCCCAGCCGAATGCGTCGCCGCCGGAATCGGGGGATCTCACGACCCGCATCAGCGTGCACGACGACGCGGCGTCGGTGTCGCTGGCCGTCTCGGACGAACGGCCCCCCACCGTCGACGGGTTCGCGATTTCACTCAAGCTGCCCAACGGCCAATATCAGCTGCCCTATCAGGGCACCAATTCGCCGACGCAGGTGCAGGCGACCAAGGACGGCAAGGGCTACACGATCACCGGAACGGGCCAGGCGACCACGCCCGGGCAAAGCGGCGTGCGCGACGTGAGGTTCGGGATCCACGTGACGTGCCCCTAGCCGCCGTGGTTGTCTGCCGCGGCCCCCTCTGAGAGGCTGACAGCTTGGACATCTTCGCGCAGTGGCAAAACGGCGGCACCGAACTTCGTTGGCGGTCGACCACCGCGGCCAACGAGGCCCGAGAAGTCACGATCTTCAGCCGCCGTTGCGGCACGCCCGGCGCGCCCGCGCTGGTGCTGGTGCACGGCTTTCCGACGTCGAGCATCGACTACTTCGCCCTGGCGGCCGAACTGCGCGCGGAGTTCGACATCTACCTGCTCGACTTTCCCGGCTACGGCCTGTCCGCCAAACCGCCCGAGCCGTATGTGTACTCGCTGTACGACGACGCGCGGCTGCTGGTCTACGCCATCACCGAGGCGTGGCAGCTCACCGACTACCGCATGCTCACCCACGACCGCGGCAGCAGCGTGGGGATGATCGCGCTGGGCATGCTGGCGGCCCTTGATCCGCCGTCGCTGCCCGCCGACCTGATCGTGACGAATGCCAATATCTACCTTCCCCTTTCGAACCTCACCGCGTTCCAGACCGCGCTGCTCGATCCCGGGACCGGGCGCGCCACCGCGGCGGCGACGACGCCGGAGATGCTGGCGGCCGGTTTGGGCGCCAGCACGTTCATGCCGCGGCGGACATTGGACGATCCGGAGATCGCCGCGCTGGCCAAGTGTTTTGCCCACAATGACGGAATCCGCGTGCTGCCCGATACCATTCAATACCTCCACGAGCGCGCCGCCGACGAAACCGGTTGGCTGGAGGCGCTTTCCACCAGCGAAGTCAACACCACGGTGGTGTGGGGCCTCCACGACAACGTGGCCCCGTTGCGGGTTCCCAACCACGTCTGGCAGACCTATCTGAAGAACAAGCCGGGCCGCAATCGCTACTGGGTGGTGCCGGGCGCCGACCATTATCTCCAGTGCGACGCCCCAGGACAGCTCGCGCAGATCGTGCGCCTCACCGCCGAAGGCGGGGACATCCCGCTGCAGACGCTGGGAAACCGGCCCGACGGCGCGGTGTTGGTGGACCGGAGTGAGCCCTAGCGGTGCCGCGGCTCAGCGAGTGGCCACCGGCAGGCGCGCCCATCCGCGCACGCTCGCGGTGTGCGCACGCTCGGCGTTGGCGTAGTCGACCTCCCAGTCCGGCCAGCGCTTGAGCACCTCCTCGAAGGCCACCCGCGCCTCCATCCGGGCCAGCGCCGAGCCCAGGCAGAAGTGCAGGCCCTGCCCGAAGCTGAGGTGGCCGCCCGCCTGCCGGTGGATGTCGTAGCGGTCCGGATCGGCGAACCGCCGGGGGTCGCGGTTGGCGGAACCGTTGAGCAGCAACATGAATGAACCCTCGGGGACGACGCGGCCGTACTGCTCGGCGTCCTGGGCCACGTAGCGCGCCTGCACCGGCGACGGGGGTTCGAAGCGCAGCGTCTCCTCGATCGCCCCGGGAATGAGGGACGGGTCGGCGACGAGCTCGCGGCGCTGCTCGGGATGGTCCGACAGCAGCTGTCCCATGAAACCGATGAGCCGGGCGGTCGTCTCGTTGCCGGCGCCGGCGATCATGGCGGTGTAGGCCAGCACCTCGGTGCGCGACAGCGGGCGCCGGGTGCCGTCGGGCTCGTCGATCTCGGCCCGCAGCAGCTCGGTCATCAGGTCGTCGGAGGGATGACTGGCCCGCCACTCGATGTACTCGGCGAACAGGGCAATGGAGTTCGCGAAGATGTTCGCGTCGACCGCGGCCGGGTCGCTGTCCGTGGACAGTTCGATGTTGGCGACGCTGCGGTCGCGGATCTTTTCCTGGTCGGCCTCGGGGATGCCCAACAGGTAGCCGATGGTCCGCATCGGCATCATCGCCCCGAGGTCGGCGATGAAGTCGAAGCCGCCGGCGCCGACGAGCGGGTCAAGCTCGCGGACGCAGAACCCACGCACCAGGTCTTCGACGGCCAGCATGCGCCGGGGCGTGAAAACACGCGAGAGCAGGCGGCGGTGCAGGTCGTGCAGCGGGGGGTCTTCGAACAGCAGAATGCCGGGCGGCACTTCGATATTGGCGAACAGGATGTCGGCGGTGGTGCCCCGGCCGGATCGGTAGGTCTGCCAGTTGGGCAGTTCGCGCGCCACGTCTTCGTAGCGGCTCAGCGCGTAGAAGTTGTACTTCTCGTTGTAATACAGCGGCGCTTCTTCGCGCATCCGCTTCCACACCGGATAGGGGTCGTCGTCGATGACGGAGTCGAAGGGGTCGTAGTACAACTCGATCGCGCTGGTGTCTGTCATGAACCAATTCCTCTGAGTAGAGCGGTCTTTCGAAAGCTCAGCCGTTCCTGTGCAGGAAGCCGTGCAAGATGGCCTGGATGAGTTCGTCGACGATGGTCTCCCTCGACGGCGGCTCGGTCCCGAAGTAGGTCGACCGCAACGCCGCCATGCCGGCGATCATCGCGACCGTCGAGTGGGCGGGCAGGTCGGGATGGTCCGAGCGCAGCCCGCGCAGGTGCATGCCCTCGGCGCTGATCTGCCCGAGCGCCGTGACGGCCTGCCGGATCTCGGCGATGCCGGCGTCGGCCTTTTCCTCCTCGGACAGCGCCTCGGATGCCATCAGGGTCAACAGCAGGCCCTGATGCTCGACGAACACGTCGTAGAGCTGCCCGACGAACCGGCGCGCCAACTCCTCCTCGTCGGTCTCCTCCGGGACGACCGACTGCCAGGTCTGGCGGAACTCCTCGACGAAATCGGTGAAGGGCAGGACGAGCGCCTCACGGAACAACGCCGCCTTGGAGCCGAAGTGGCGAAACAACAGATGCTCGGTAACGCCTGCGGCCTGGGCGATTTCGCGCGTCGTCGTGCTGCGGTAGTCCTGGCGGGCGAAGCGGGCCCGGGCGGTGTCGAGCAGCAGCTTGCGCGGGGCGCCGCGGGGCCGGCGCACCGAGGCCGACGCCTCCGCCGCGCCGCGTTTCGTGCCGGACGACCGCTGGGCCACGTCACTGCCTCCTCACCCGATGGTTGACTCCCTTTAGGATAGTAGGCACTATCTAATCAGTCGAGCTCGAATCGGAAGGGATTGCGACTGTGGGCGCTGTCATCATGCTGGGCACGCTGTTCGGCTTGATCGTTGTGATCTTCGGGCTGGTGCTGCGCTTCGACCCGCAGGCACGCCGGAGTCAAGGGGCCGACCGGTGAGCTCCCAGATGACGCCGGTGATGCAGGCGGCCAGCGATTTCGCGCTCGTCGGCGGCATCACGTTCACCGCCCTCGGGATCTATCTGAGCGTGCGCCAGCGGCGCGTGCACCCCCTTCTGCTGCTGTGCATCTCGGCGATGTCGTTCTCGTGGATCGAGGCCCCCTACGACTGGGCGATGTACGCGCAGTTCCCGCCGGCCATCCCCCGGATGCCGTCGTGGTGGCCGCTGGACATGACGTGGGGCGGGCTGCCGCTGTTCGTTCCCGTCGGCTACATCTCCTACTTCGTGTTGCCGGCCGTGACCGGCGCGGCCCTGGGCCGATGGGTGGCGGCCAGGTTCAACTGGCGCAGACCACAGACGCTGTTGGTGGTCGGTCTGATCGTCGGCTTCTGCTGGGCACTGTTCTTCAACGGGTTCCTGGGCGCCAAGCTCGGCGTGTTCTACTACGGCCGCGTGATTCCCGGGCTCGCGATCCGCGAGGGGACCCTGCACCAGTACCCGCTCTACGACTCGCTGGCGATGGGCATCCAGATGATGCTCTTCACCTACCTGCTGGGCCGGACCGACGACCAGGGACGCAACGTCATCGAGATGTGGGCGCAGAACAGGTCGAAGAACCGCGTCACCACCTCGATCCTGTCCGTCGTCGCCGTGATCGTCATCGGAAACGTCCTCTACGGCGCTGTTTTCGCGCCCCACCTGGCAACCAAGCTGGGCGGCTGGGTGACCACCGAGCCGCCGGCGGGCGAGCTGTTCCCGGGCGTCCCGAACCAACCGCGCTAGCGACGAACGTGGAGTTGTGGCGCGGAATCGCGACCATTTCGCGCAACAACTCCACGCTCGGCACCAAGGAGTTCAGATGAGCTACGAAAGCAAGGCCGAGCCGATCAAAATCGGCTACCTGATGGACTTTCGGCTGCCCGAGGGCTTTCCCACAACGTATTTCGAGGACCTGACGCAGCCGTTCGACCTGGTCTTCGGCAAGGGCGTCGAGCAGGGGCTGATCGATCGCCCGATCGAGATCGTCTACCGCGAGGTGGAGGGGTTGCCTAAGGGATCGGTCAAAGCGGTCATCGACGCCTACGGCGAATTGTGCGACGTGGGCTGCCTGGCCGTCTTCGGCCCCAACATCGGCGACAACGCGATCCCGACGCGAGAGGCCATCGAGGAGCGCTTCAAGGTTCCCTGCATCAGCGTCACCGGGTCCGACGTCGCGCTCGGCGAATGGTTCTTCGCGTTCCCGATGGGCTCGCACACCGACGAGCCGATCTTCTGGTCCGACCTGCTGGCCAAGGGCGGCCACACCGAGATCGGCGTGCTCGTCGAGCAATCCCTGGTCGGCGAGGCCTACCTGAAGAACCTCCGTGATGCCTGCCGCCGCAAGGACATTCGCATCGTCGCCGAGGCGCCCATCGCGCAGACCGCTGGGGACGTGACGGCCGCCGTGCGGTCGCTGCACGAGGCGAAGGCCCAGGCCATCGTGCACTGCGGGTTCGGCTTCGGGATCGTGTTCGTCAACCCGGCGCTCGACGCGCTGGGTTGGGATCCGCCCCGGTTCTGCGGGACCGCCTTCCAGAACGCGTGGCTCAACCCGGTGATGTGGAACGCGTTCATGGGCTGGACCGGGGTCGACCAGTACGACGAGGGCAACGTCGTCGGGCAGAAATTCCTGGACGAATACCAGCAGGCCTTCGGGCGGCGCCCGGAATGGTGTGTGCCGGTGGTGAATCGCGACGTGGCGTTCACCCTGTTGCGGGCGCTCGCGGACGCGCACCCGTTGAGCCCGCGGGGGTCAAGGAGGCGCTCGAGCGCGTCAAGATGATGCCGGCCGCGTCCGGCGCCCCGGGAACGCGGGTGTCGTTCGGCAACTGGTCGCGGCGCGCCTGGGTGGGGGCGGGGTACCTGGTGGCGCGGCGGCGAGACGCCGACGGCGTCAATTCACACCTGGTCGATCGCTTCGGCGAGGAGTAGCCGCCGAGCGTCGAGTTGTTGCGCGAAATCGCGAACATTTCACGCAACAACTCCACGTTCGGCACGAAAAATTACGACAGGGCCTCCGGGAGCACGACCTCGCCCACCCGCTTGAGATAGGGCCACGCGATGTCCGGTGGCAACCCGCCGCACAGCGGCGACAGGTTGAGCACCTGCCCGGCCTTCACCCACGAAACCGCCTCGGGAACAGAGATAATCACGTGTGACGTTCCGGTCTCGCGTAGCTCGTCGACGGTGTTCACGTGCGAGAAGCCGGCCGTCGTCTCGTCGCCGGGGTTCCACGCGGCGTAGGTCCGCACGTCGTGCAGCAGGTGGTCGCCGATCTCTTTCCACGCCCGATCGACGTCGTCGGCGACGAACACGACCGACGGGGTGTTGCGGTCGGGAAACATGGTGGGGCCCGGCGTGTGGCCGTGCTCGCGGCAGGCCTCCTCATAGGCCTCCCGGATGCCCGGGGCGTTGGCGTTGCCCACCATGCCCAGGCCGTACCTGCCGGCCCGGCGGGCCGCCGCCAACGTTCCCCCACCCCACATCAGCCCCGGGCCGCCGGGGGTCAGCGGGCGCGGCGTCACGGTGATCCGCCGCCCGTCCTCGATCACGGTTTCACCGGCGAGCAGTCGCCGCAGCAGCGCGAGTTTCTCGTCGCAGACGCGACCGCGCTTCTTGATCGGCACGCCGAAGTGCTCGAACTCCTCGGGCCGGTAGCCCAGGGCCAGGATGTACGACGCCCGACCATTGCTGATGATGTCCAGCACCGCCATGTCCTCGGCGAGGCGCACGGTCTCGTAGAACGGCAGGATCAGGATCAGGCTCAGCGCCAGGCGCTGCGTGCGCGCCGCCACCGCCGAGGCCAGCAAGAACGGTGACGGCAAATACCCGTCCTCGGAGCCGTGGTGCTCACACAGCACGGCGGCAAGACCGCCGTGCTCCTCGGCCCAGGCCGACATTTCGGGCGCCGCGGCGTACAGATCGGTTGGGGCCGCGGCCCATTCGGGATCGCGCATGTCGAAGCGCAGTGTGTACACGGCAAACTCCTAGGTGGCCTAATCTTGGTGATGCACGTTACACCTTCAGTCGAAGGCGTAAAGCGGCAGCGTCATCGGAATGTCCAGCGAGCTCAGCAGGCCGGCGGGTGCGGTGACCACATACGGGAGCGCGTTGACCACCCGCATCGCCGTCGACGCCATGGCGGCGTGCCCCGCGCCGTGGCCTTCGGCCTCCCCCATCCTCATCTCGCAGTGGACGTCGGGATCGCCGTCGATGTCGACCCGATAGGTGGCGTCGGACTCCGAGGTCGGCCAATCGGGCGCGACGTCGCGGGCCATCCGGATGACGTGTTCGATCACGATTGCCTCGCGACCGTTCACCACGCCCGCCGCCCGGGTCCGCACGGCGCCGCAGGTGCCCGCCTTGATGGTGCCGAATGCCACCTCGATGTCGCGGTCGGCCAACCGTCGGTCCAGGGAGCCACGCACCTCTTCCACCTCGACCCCCAGGCCGCCGGCGATCAGGTATATCGGTGCCTGCCAAGCCATTTCGATGAAGCCGGGCGTGGCGAGCATCGGCTGGAACTCCAGCGGGTGGCCGAATCCCATCCCGTTCATCATCACGTCGGCCACCGGGTAGTGGTCGTTGAGCGCGACCTCGCTGGCCGTGATGGTCCGGATGCGCTTCGACTGCGTCGTCATCAGCAGCGCGAGCTGATCGGAGGCGAAGCCGGGAAAGATGCCCGACGCGTAGAACGAGGCGCCGCCTGCGGTGGCCGCCGCCTCGAGCCGGTCGCGCCAGTCCGGGGCGAAATACGACGGCGGATGCACCAGGCTGGTCGACGACGTCGACACGACGTTGATGCCGGCCTTGAGCAGCCGCAGATAATCGGGCACCGCCGCCCCGTCGCGCTCGGGACCGCTGGCCGCATACACCACGCAGTCCGGCTTGCACGCGATCAGGGCCTCGGCGTCGTCGGTGGCCGCCACCCCGAGCGGGTCGCCGCCGGACAGATCCCCCGCGTCCCGGCCGACCTTGTCCGCCGAATGTACCCATACCCCAACGAGTTCCAGGTCCGGGCGCCGGCGGACGGCGTCGATCGCGACCTTGCCGACGCCGCCGGTGGACCACACGACGACACGCAGGGGCTGTTGGATCGACACCGGTGCTCTCCTTTTATTGGGTGGCGGCGCGCGCGGCGCGTTCTAGGTAGGGCCAGGCGACGTCGGGGGCGCTGCCGCCGCACCGCGGGTGCAGCGGCAGCGGCCGGCCGCCACGGACGTACTCGGTTGCCTCGGCGGTGGTGAAGATGCGGTAGGGGCCGCCCTCCGCGCGCAGTGCGTCCACGCTGTCGGCCCGGGTGATGCTGGCCACCGGGTCGTCATGGGGGCGGTAGGACGCGGCCATCACCGCGTCGTGCACCAGGTGCGGGCCCAACTCGTCCCAGGCCCGGCCCACGTCGTCGGCCACGAAGCCCGGAGGCGGGAAAAACTCGGATTCGGCCCTCACCGCTGCAGACTAACCTAAAATTTGTTCGCTAAGATAGTGCCTGCTTTCTTAAACCTGACCGCCCGGACCGGCCGCGCGTCGCGAACACACGAAAACCGCGGCGGCCGTTGGTCTTAGACCGGCGGCTGATATGGACTTGAGGAGGAACGAGATGACGACTCATCGCGTGGTGGTGTGGGCGACCGGCGGCATCGGCTCGATCGCCATCCGCGCCCTCGCCCGGCGCCCGAATCTGGACCTGGCCGGCGTCTGGGTGCACTCGGACGACAAGGTCGGCAAGGACGCGGGCGAACTGGCCGGCGGGGAGGCGATAGGCGTGGCAGCCACCAACGACGCCGACGCGCTGATCGCGTTGAAGCCGGACTGCGTCATCTACGCGGCCAGCGGCCCGGAACGCGACGCGCTGGCCATCCCGGACTACGTCAAGCTGCTCGAAGCCGGGATCAACGTCGTGACGACCAGCACCACGCGGCTGGTCAACCCGCACGCCTACGAACCCGCGGAGTGGCGCGACCAATTGGTCGCCGCCGCCAAGCGGGGCCAGGCATCGCTGTACGCGTCCGGGATCGAGCCGGGCTTCGCCGCCGACTACCTGCCGCTGGTGCTGTCGACCCAGTCGTCGGTCATCGAAAAGATCCACTCGTTCGAGATCGGCCTCTACGACGATTACGGGGTTCCCGACATCATGAGCGACGCGCTGGGTTTCGGCCGCCCGCTCGACTACCAACCCTGGATCGGCTTTCCCGGCGCGATCGCCGGCGAATGGCAGGGCCAGATCCGGTTGATCGCCGACGCCCTCGGGGTCGAAGTCCAGGAAGTCCGTGAGGGTTTCGATCGCGCGGTCACCAACCGGACGCTGGAAGTCGCGATGGGCACCGTCGAGGCCGGAACCTGTGGCGCGCTGCGGATGCAGGCGATCGGGGTGGTCGACGGCCGCGAGGCCATCGTCATCGAGCACGTCACCCGGCTCGCCCACGACGTCGCGCCCGACTGGCCCATCGGGATCGGCGACCTGTCCTATCGCGTCATGATCACCGGCGACCCCGACCTCGACTGCACCCTGGCGGCGACGCTGCGGGATCCCGGCCGGGCCGGGATCGCGGGCATGACCTCGGGGGCCGGCGCGATGGTCGCCACCGCGATGCGCGTCGTCAACGCGGTGCCGTATGTCGTTGCCGCGAAGCCGGGATTGCTCAGCTCGGTCGACCTGCCGTTGACGATTCCGAAGCACGCGTTCGCCACATAATCTGCCCGAGTGACTTTTAATCCCTTCGAAGAGCTCACGCTCGAGCAGTTGCGGCTTCGCACCAGCATGAAATGGCGGGCGCATCCCGCCGACGTCCTGCCGCTGTGGGTCGCCGAGATGGACGTGCACCTGCCGCCGACGGTGGCCGAGGCGCTGCGCAGGGCCCTCGACGACGGCGACACCGGATACCCGTGCGGCACGGCGCTGGCGGAGGCGGTCAGCGAATTCGCGGCGCGGCGCTGGGACTGGGACGACTTGGAGGTGGGCCGCACCGCGCTCGTTCCCGACGTCATGCTCGGCATCGTCGAGGTGTTGCGTCTGGTCACCGATCGCGGTGACGCCGTCGTCGTCAATCCCCCTGTGTACGCACCGTTTTACGCGTTCGTGGCGCACGACGGCCGCCGCGTGATCGAAGCGCCGCTCGCCGAGGGGCGCATCGATCTGGGCGCGTTAGCGGAGGCCTTTTCCCGGGCCCGCGCGACGCACGGGAACGTGGCCTACCTGTTGTGCAATCCGCACAACCCGACCGGCACGGTGCACACGCCCGAGGAGCTGCGCACGGTGGCCGAACTCGCGCGCGGATACGGCGTCCGCGTGGTGTCCGACGAGATCCACGCGCCCGTCATCCTGCCGGGATCGCGGTTCACCCCCTTCCTGACCGTCCCCGGAGCGGAGAACGCCTTCGCCCTGACGTCGGCGTCCAAGGCCTGGAGTCTGTCCGGGCTGAAGGCGGCGGTGGCGATCGCCGGGCCGGAGGCGGCCGCCGACCTGGACCGGATGCCGGAGGAGGTCAGCCACGGGGCCAGCCATCTCGGCGTCATCGCACACGCCGAGGCGTTCCGCAGCGGCGCCGACTGGCTCGACGCGACGCTGTCCGGCCTCGACGCTAACCGGAAGCTGCTGGGCGAGTTGGTCGCCGAGCAGCTGCCCAGCGTGAAATATCAATGGCCACAAGGCACTTACCTGGCGTGGCTGGACTGCCGGGCACTCGGTATCGACGAAGAGGAAAGCGATGGCCTCGCGGTGGTCGCCGACCTGTCCGGACCCGCCCGCTGGTTCCTCGAGCACGCCCGGGTGGCGCTCAGCTCCGGCCACGTGTTCGGCACCGGCGGAGCCGGGCACGTGCGGCTGAACTTCGCCACCTCACGCGCTATCCTCACCGAGGCCCTGTCGCGCATGGGCCGCGCCCTCGCCGGCGCTCAGTAGCGGCGCGGGGGCTACGCGGAGATTTCTTCGGTCCCGCGCCCCAAGTTGCGGAACCCCTCGGCGGGCTCCCGCATGCCCAGGGTGAACGGCAGGGTGTTGAACTCCAACTTCATCGTCGCGCCAAGCCGGCGCAAGAAACTGCGCTCGGACTCCACGGCGGGAACCTGCAACGACGCGAGGTCGATGTAGTGCGTCGACGTTTCGCCGATGCCGTCGAACACGTGCAGCATGGGTGTGCACAGCCCACGCATCGACTCGTCGAGGCATTCCGCGACGGGATCGGTCATGAGCACGTATTCGGCTACCGGCACCATGTTTTTCAGCATTCGGTGCACCAGGATTACATCGAAGCCGGCCAGCTCGACATGGCGCTTCACCTTCTGATCCGCCACCTCGCCCACGTGCACGACGAACTTGAGCGACAGCTTCTCCAGCTGCGCGCAACTCGCGCACTGGCAGGCGATGTCGTTTTTCATCCGCTCCCGTCGCTCCAGGAACGACGTGCGCATCCGTGACAGCCGCTCGCACACCACCACTTTGGCGTTGGTGTCCGGTGCCCAGAAGAATGCGGCGTCGCCCTCGAGCTTGGCCAGCTTCAGCCCCTTGGCGGCGTTGATGACCGACTCCAGCAGGCCCGCGACCGTCAGCTGGGCGTGGGCAAGGTGCGTCCGGTTCCACTGCATGTAGTGCGTGTAACCGCCGATGTCGGCTATGAGCAGAACCGCGCGCCGAATTGCCATGAATAAGCCAGTTTAATGGCCGGCGCGGCCCAGCTCAATGAATCTCCCACTAGACGAATGCGCCTCGGCGAGAGAGGCTAGCAGAGGTGCCGGTTCACCGGAGGAGCTGATATGCATGTGCTGCGAACCCCGGACTCCCGTTTCGAAAACCTGGAGGGCTACCCGTTCGTAGCGCATTATCTCGACGTCACGGCAAGCGACACCCGGCCGCTGCGCATGCACTACCTCGACGAGGGGCCGATCGAAGGGCCGCCGATCGTCCTGCTGCATGGCGAGCCCACGTGGAGCTATCTGTACCGCTCCATGATCACGCCCCTGACCGACGCCGGGAACCGCGTGCTGGCACCCGACCTGATCGGTTTCGGCCGGTCGGACAAGCCCAGCCGCATCGAGGATTACACCTACCAGCGGCACGTGGAATGGGTGGTCTCGTGGTTCGAGCACCTCAATCTGTGGGATGTCACGTTGCTCGTGCAGGACTGGGGATCGTTGATCGGGCTGCGCATCGCCGCCGAGCAGCCCGACCGCGTCGGGAGGCTGGTGGTGGCCAACGGTTTCCTGCCCACGGCGCAGCGGCGCACCCCGCCCGCCTTCCATGCCTGGCGCGCCTTTGCGCGCTACTCCCCCGTGCTGCCGGCGGGACGCATCGTGGGCGCCGGGACCGTCCGCCGGGTGTCGTCGAAGGTGCGGGCCGGGTATGACGCCCCCTTCCCGGACAAGACATATCAGGCCGGGGCCCGCGCGTTCCCCCAGTTGGTCCCCACCTCGCCCAGCGATCCGGCGATTCCGGCCAACAGGCGGGCGTGGGAGGCGCTCGGGCGCTGGGAGAAGCCGTTCCTGGCCATCTTCGGTGCGCGCGACCCCATCCTCGGGCAAGCGGACACCCCGCTGATCAAGCACATCCCCGGCGCCGCGGGCCAGCCGCACGCCCGCATCAACGCCAGCCACTTCATCCAGGAGGACCGCGGACCCGAACTGGCCGCACGCGTCCTGTCGTGGCAGCAGGCCCTGCTCTGAGACGGCGGGAGTACGCGCGGCCGGATGCCGAGAAACTGTACCGGCCGATGACGATCTTGTAGGATGATAATCCCTGCACTGGCAACGCTTCTACTTAAAGCGTTGCGGCGCAAACAGTCCAGTACTTGAGGAGCCGACGTTGGCCAAGCCGCCGAGTGAACATCACTCCGGCATTGCTGAACTCGACGAACGAATCCCGTTTCTCCTCGCGCAACTCGGCGCCCATATCAGCAGCGACTTCCAGCGCCGGCTTTCGTCGATAGGGGCCGACCCCCGCACGTACGCAGTTCTGCTGGCACTCGCTAGTGCCGACGGCCAATCCCAGCGTCAGCTCTCCGAACGCCTCGGGATCCACCGCAATGCCATGGTTGTGGTCATCGACCAGCTTGAACAGCGAGGACTCGCAAAGCGGTTACCGCGCCCCGAGGATCGGCGCGCGGTCGCTGTCACGCTTACCGCCAAGGCCCGCCGCCTGCTGCCCGCGCTGCATGAGCAGGGCCGCAACCTCGAAAACGAAATAGCCGCGCCCCTGTCTGCGAAAGAACGCGACACGCTGCGCCGCCTTCTTCAGCGCGTCGCCGCGGGGGCAGGGCTCATTCCCGGAGTTCATCCCCAACTGGCGTGATCGTCGGTCATTGACCAATCGGCGGGCGCGACGAGGCAATGCGCTCGTCGGCCGCATTCCCTAAGCCATACGGCGCGAAGTCACGACACCATGCTGCTGGCGCCGTGCAGCGCGGCTTCAGTCTCCCTACATTCAGTCTGGCACCGTGCATAATCGTCATGTACCGTGATAATCACTAGTCGTGACAAATTGGGAAGCGAACGATGAAGACGGTCATCTTCGGAGCCAACGGGCCAACGGGTCGACTCGCCGTCAGATGCGCGCTGACCGCCGGGCACGCCGTGGTCGCCGTGACCCGACATCCACGCGAATTCCCCATCACGCACCCGCAATTGAGGGTTGTGGCGGCCGACGTGCGGAACGACTCCGCCGTCCGTGCAGCCATCGCAGGGGCCGATGCCGTGGTCTCGGCGCTCGGGGTGCCCTTCGCCCGCCACCGGGTCGACACCTATTCGACCGGAACGACCAACATCGTCAACGCCATGCGTGCGTCGGGGACGCGCCGCCTGATCGTCGTGAGCTCCACGTCGGTACATCCCACGCGACGCCTGCACGCCCCGCGCTTGCTGCGCCTGATCGACCCCATCATCAGGACGACGATCGGTAAGACGGTGTACGACGACATGCGCCGCATGGAAACCATCGTGTGCGGCAGCGGCCTCGACTGGACGATCGTTCGGCCCTCCGGCCTGTTCGACCTGCCCGAACCGACCGACTACATCAGCGGACCCATCGAGCCGGTGGGCGCGTTCACCGCACGTATCGACTTGGCCGACTATCTGATTTCCCTCGTCACCGACTCGGCTTCCCTCCGGCGCATCGTGGTCATCTCGACGACCCAGTCCACCCCGACCCTGTGGCAGATGGTACGTCGAGAGGCACTGTCGGCCAAAGACTCTGACTCGATACCGACGAGATGAATTCCCCGGGGAGGACACGGTGCACACCGCATATTTGATCGTGACATTCACTGCGATCGCCTTCGATGGATTCTCGGGTATCGCGGCGCTGGTTCACTTCGCGCCGATTCTGCCCGGGATGGCGAGCGCGGGCGTGCCGGTGTCGTGGTTGAGGTTTCCTATCGGCACCCTGAAGACATTGGGAACCGTGGGACTCATCGTGGGCCTGTGGATACCGGCAATAGGCATTGCCGCCGCTGCGGGGTTGGTCATATTTTTTGTGTGCGCCGTGTACACCCATGTGCTGGCCCACGACATCACGGGCCAGATGATGTTCGGCGGATTCCTGCTGGCGCTCAACTGCGCCGCCCTCGGCGTGGCGATTGCAGCACACCCGGCGGTCCTGTGAACGCCGGTGGCCGGCGAGGCCCGACCACACGGGGACCGCTGCTGTTGGCGCGTGCCAGCACCGCATCGATGGTGGTGCTCGCGCTCGCGCAGGCCACTTTGGCGGGCAATTTTCTCGGCGGCCAGTACGACGCGCTGATGCTGCACTCGCTCGGGGCGAAAGCGATCACCCTCACCTCTGCGGTGCAAGTCGCTATCCTCGCCTGGATCTGGCGTCTCGGCGGCCCGCGGGGCGCGTTCTTGGGCGGCGTGGCGCAGACGTTGTTGCTCGTCGCCGAGTTCGCCGCAGGCGAACTGCGACTGACTGCCGTACACGTTCCGCTGGGCGTATTGCTCGTCGTCGGGATTGTCCAAGTGGCGACGGTGATTTGGCGCACCCCGCTGCCGGCTCGGCGCGCCGTCGACGGCGAGGTGGCACCGTGAAGCGGCGCACCCTGCTGCGCGCCGGCTTGCTCACGGCGGGCGTCGGTGTCGCAGGAGCGGGATGGCCCGCGGCGCAGCTGGCGCTGGGTCCCGCCGAGCCCGGCAAGCTGCTGCGCAGCCAGGTACCATTGCCGCCGCTCTACCGGACGCGGTTGCCGATCCCAATTCGGCTGGCCCCCGTCGCCAGCGACGCCGCAAGCGATTACTACGAGATCACCCAGTGCGCCGCCGATCTGCCGATACTGCCCGGCCTCACGACGCACGCCTGGACGTATGGCGGAACCTTTCCCGGTCCCACAATCGTCTCCCGGTCGGGTCGGCGCACCGTGATCCGCCACCACAACGCGTTGCCCGTTCCCGTTGCTGTGCACCTTCATGGCGGCCATACCCCGCCCGACAGTGACGGTTATCCGCTCGACCTCATCGAACCACAGGGCCCGAAGGTCACTCCCGGTGACGGCGGCATGGCGGCGGGAATGTCACGCAATTCCGTTGTCGGGCAACGCGAATACGTCTACCCCATGCAGCAACGCGCGGCGACGCTGTGGTATCACGACCACCGAATGGGCTACACCGGCCAAGCCGTCTGGCGTGGGCTCGCGGGATTTCACCTCGTTCACGACGATGAAGAGCTGGCCCTGCCGCTGCCGAAGGGTGATCGCGACATCGCGCTGATGATCACCGATCGATCGTTTGCCGCGGACGGCTCGTTCCAGTACCCGCTCGCCGACGGCGGTGAGGTCGCCGCCCCCTATATGAACGGCGTGCTCGGCGACGTCGTACTGGTCAACGGCGCGCCATGGCCCGTGCTCGACACCGATCCCGCACGGTATCGATTCCGAGTACTCAACGCCTCCAACGCCCGCCGCTACCGATTGCGGCTCGACCCGCCACCACCCGAGGGACCGCCGTTCACCCAGATCGGAAGTGACGGTGGGCTTCTGAGCAGTCCGATCACGCATGACGCGATCGACATCGCGCCGGCCGAACGCTTCGACGTCGTCGTCGACTTCTCCCGCTACCGTCGCGGCACCCGGGTACGGCTCGTCAACACCCTTGGCGCACAGTCCACTACGGAGGTCATGCGCTTCGACGTCCTCGGCACCGACCGCTCAGACGAATCAAGCATTCCCGAACGGCTCAGCGAAAGCGTTGCACCCCTGGACCGGAGGCGTGCCACGACCACCCGCACCTTTCTGTTCGGACAAGGCCGGGCCGGTGTGTGGACGATCAACAACAAGCCCTACAAGCCCGGCACTCCGGTTGCGACGCCGCGCATCGGCGATGTCGAAGTCTGGCGCTTCATCACCGACATCCGGCATCCAATCCACGTCCATCTCAACCCGTTTCAAGTCTTGTCGCGCAACAACAAGCCGCCCGGGCGCTTCGATCACGGTTGGAAAGACACCGTCGACGTGGCCCCGGCCGAAGCCGTGGAAGTGATCGTGCGGTTCACCGACTATCGCGGAACCTATCTGGTCCACTGCCACAACCTCGAGCACGAGGACATGGCCATGATGGCGGATTTCGTCACGGTCTAGCAGTCCCCTGGACGCAGGCCGGCGCGGCCGGTCAGCCGGTAACCGCGAGTACGGCCTCCGCGAGCTCGGGACGACACACCACGAGGTCCGGCAGCTTCGGGTCCGGCTGGTTGTAGGCCAGAGCGGACCCGTCGATGCGGGAGGTGTGCAGCCCCGCGGCGCGCGCCACCGCCACCGGGGCCGCGGAGTCCCATTCATACTGCCCGCCGGCGTGCACGTACACATCGGACAAGCCCTGGACGATCGACGCCACCTTGGCGCCGGCCGAACCCATTTCGACCAGAACGCCGTCCAGCGCGTCCCGGACGTTCAGCGCGATGGCGGGCGGGCGGGTGCGCGAGACCACGATCCGCGGCTTGCCCGGCGCCGCCGGAGGCGACGCGATGTCGGGCGTGGCGAACGTGATGCCCTGCGCCGGCAGCGCCACGGCGCCGGCAACCAGCTCGCCGGCCTCCCACAACGCGACGTGCACCGCCCAGTCGTCGCGCCCGAGCTCGGAGAACTCCCGCGTCCCGTCCAGCGGATCGACGATCCAGACGCGCTCCGCGCGCAACCGCACCGGGTTGTCGGCGCCCTCCTCGGACAGCACCGCGTCGCCGGGGCGCTGCGCGGCGAGCGCAACCATCAGAAAGTCGTGGGATCGCTTGTCCCCCGCGGCTTTCCGTTCGTTCGCTTCCGCGTCGGCGAACTCCTGCCGGACCCCGAGCAGCAGCTGGCCCGCGTCGGTGGCCAACCGCGCGGCCAGGTCATGGTCATTCATCGGCGCCTCCACGGAATCCTCGATAAGTTGGCAGCGATGACCAACTTTACCCTGAGAAGCCATCGCGGGTTGCCACCCCCGACCAGAAACTGGTCCGTAATCTGGTGGTTGTGAGCGGCAACGCCAACGTCCCTACATCGAGGCGGTTGCGGCACATCTCGCGGGGGCGTTTGATCGCGATCGGCATCGCGGCGGTCGTGCTGGTCGGGGTTTTGGCCGTCGTGGGGGTGCGCGTAACCGAAGGCAACCACAGCGCGACGGGTCCCACCACCAGCCCACCGCCGTCGGCACCGGAGAGCTTCGCCATCCCCGGCTGCTACAACCCGTCCGTCCCTCCGGTCGCGCGTCCCAAGAAGCTCAACGTTCTGGGGTGCGCCAGCGTGGCGGTTGCGCTGCAGGACATGTCGTGGAACTCCTGGGGACCGCAGGGCGCCGACGGAACCGGCACGGCCGTGTTCAAGCTCTGCGACCCGAATTGCGCGACGGGATCTCAGCTGACCGAGCCGGTCGTGGTGCACGCGTGGAATCCACAGCCGCCCCGGCGCGAAGCCATCTGCCAGGCCGGCCTGGAGATTTTCGCCGACATGATCCTGGCCTTCCCCAAAGACGTCCCGCCGCCGTCCGTGCAGCAGATGAACACGCAGTACGACGGAAAACCGGCCGTGCACTTCGCCAACTACGCCAGCGGCGACACGCGCGGCACCCAGTTCATCGGCTACACGTTCTGTAACTGACGCCGCTAGACCTGATGGCGGCGACCCGCTTTGCCGCCCTCGCGATCGCCGCTAGACCTCGATGACGACAGCGCCGCCCTGGCCGCCGCCGGCGCACATCGCCGCGACGCCGATGCCGCCGCCGCGGCGGGCCAGCTCGTAGGCCAGCGTGGTCACCATGCGCGCGCCGGAGGCCGCGATCGGGTGGCCCAGGCTGCAGCCGCTACCGGAGAAGTTCACCTTCTCCTCGTCGAGGCCGTATTCCCGGCACGCCGCGATCGGCACGGACGCGAACGCCTCGTTGATCTCCCACAGCGCCACGTCGCCGGGCGACAACCCGGCGCGCTGCAACACCTTTCCGATGACCTTGACCGCACCCAGGCCGCAGTCCCGCGGCGGCACGCCCGCGGCGGCCCACGCCCTGACCGTGCCCATCACGTTGAGCTTCTCCGCGTCGGCGTACTCGCGGTCGACCAGCGCGACCGCGGCCGCGGCGTCGTTGGTGCCGCTGCTGTTGCCCGCCGTGATCGAGAAGCCCTCGATCTCGGGGTGCAATACCTTGAGGCCGGCCAGCTTTTCGACGGTGGTGTCACGGCGGGGGTGTTCGTCGACGGCGAACTCGATGACCGAACCGTCCGCCTGCGAAATCTTCAGGGGCAGGATCTCATCGACGAACTTGCCCGCGTCCTGGGCCGCGACGGCGCGCTGGTGCGAGCGGGCCGCCCACGCGTCCATCTCTTCGCGCGTGATGCCGACGGTCTGGGCGGTGTTCCAGCCGACCGTGATCGACATGTCCTTGGCCGGCGCGTCGGGCGTCTCGACGTGCGTCGGCGGCATCCACCGCTCCTCGAACTTCAGCTCGGGTCCGGGGATGCGCCAGTTGGTCAGCGGCGTCATCGACAGCGACTGCACGCCGCCGGCGATCAGCACCCGCTCCATGCCGGAACCGATCTGCGCCGCCGCGTTGCCGATCGCGGTGAGGCTGCCCGCGCAATGCCGGTTGACCGATTGACCGGGGACATGCTCGAGGCCGGTCGCGGTGGCCGCATACCGCGCGAGATCGCCGCCCCCGTAATGGGATTCGGCGAAAATGATGTCGTCGATGGCAGCCGGGTCCACACCGGACCGGCGCACCACCTCGGGAAGCACCGCGGTGATCAGCGTCTCGGGCGGCGTGTTGACCAGCGTCCCCTTGAAGGAACGGCCGATCGCCGTTCGGACGGCTCCAACGATGACGGGTGTACCCATGTTTTCAACCTCGAGCGGTCTGGCGGCGTTCAGTCGCGGCGAATCGTTTCAAATACTGTATAGACAATAGTATTGGTCTAAGTTCGGTGGGGGCCGGTCTGTGACCGCGCTAACAATTAAGCGGTTAGTACACGTTCAGGAGGCCTCCCCGTTGAAAACCAAAGGCGCCCTGATCTGGGATCTCAACGAACCCTGGGTGATCGACGAGATCGAGATCGGCGATCCCCGCCCCGGCGAGGTGACGGTCCGGTTGGAGACGGCAGGGTTGTGCCACTCCGACCACCACCTGCTGACCGGTGACTTCCCCATCCCCTGCTTCCCGGTGCTCGGCGGGCACGAGGGCGCCGGCATCATCACCGAGGTCGGCGACGGTGTCGAGCACCTGGCCGTCGGCGACCACGTGGTCATGTCGTTCATCCCCTCCTGCGGCAAGTGCACGCCGTGCCAGACGGGGCTGCGCAACCTGTGCGACCTGGGCATGGGATTGCTGTCGGGTCAATCGGTGTCCGACGGATCGTTTCGGGTGACCGCGCGGGGCCGCGACGTCATCCCGATGTCACTGCTGGGGACGTTCGCGCCGTACGCGGTGGTGCACCAGACCTCGGTGGTCAAAATCGATCCCGCGATCCCGTTCGACGTGGCCTGCCTGGTGGGCTGCGGGGTGACCACCGGCTACGGCTCGGCGGTGCGCAGCGCGGCGGTCGCACCGGGTGAGGACGTCGCTGTCATCGGCATCGGCGGCGTCGGCGTCGCGGCGCTGCAGGGCGCCCGCATCGCCGGGGCCCGACGGATATTCGCCGTCGATCCCTACGAATGGAAGCGCGAGCAGGCGCTCAAGTTCGGCGCCACAGCGGCTTTCGCGGACGTGGGCTGCGCCGCGGCCGGCATTGCCGAGGCGACGCGAGGCATGATGTGCCGCAAGGTAATCGTCACCGTGGGCCACGTGGACGGCAAAGACATCGAGTCGTGGATGGCGCTGACGGCCAAGGGCGGAGTATGTTGCGTCACCGGCATGGCCAGCGTGATGGCCAACGATGTCACCCTCAACCTCGCCGGGCTCTCGCTGCTGCAGAAAAGCTTGCAGGGCAGCATTTTTGGTGGCGGCAATCCCCAGTACGACATCCCGGCGATCCTCGAGTTGTACAAGCTGGGGCAACTCAATCTCGACGACATGGTCACGCGCGAGTACACCCTCGAGCAGATCAACGACGGCTATCGCGACATGCTCGAGGGGCGCAACATTCGCGGCATCATCCGCTACACCGACGCCGACCGCGGGTAGGCCGTGGCCGCAATGGGCACAATGTCTCCATGACAACGAGACCCCTCGCCGGCCGTGACGCCACCCAGCGACTCGCCTTCCGCGTCGCGGCGATGCTGCTCGGCATCGGCACCCTGCACTTCGTGGCGCCCAAACCGTTCGACTCGATCATCCCCGTCGAACTGCCCGGCAGCCCGCGGCTGTACACCTACGGGTCGGGAGTGGCCGAGCTGGCGATCGGGGCGCTGCTGGTGCCGCGACGCACCCGGCGAACCGCCGCGCTGGCCGCCGTCGCCCTGTTCGTCGGGGTCTTCCCGGGCAACGTCAACATGGTCCGGTTGTGGTGGGACAAGCCGTGGGCGATGCGGATCGTGGCCCTGGCCCGGCTGCCGCTGCAGATTCCCATGATCACCACCGCGCTCAGGATCCGGCGCGAGAGCTGACGCGCGCGTCGCGGCATCACCGCTTGTTGACCACGGCCGTCACGTAGGGAGCTTTGGCGCCGCCCGGGGAGGATGACCGCAAATGCCCACCTCCGAGCGACAACCGCGCGGGGTGGTCCGGTGTTGGGGCGGTGTCCCGCCGCTCCCGCTCGGATTGTCGCTCGGAGGTGGGCATTTCGTCTGTCGCCCGGCGGAGGGACGCGTGTTGCGCCTGTGACCACTGCGCCACGAAGCCGGCGCGACGGCCGAAGATCAGGTCAGGGGCGAGCCGACCCGGTGCGCGGTCCCGTCGGGATCGACATAGGCGAACTCCCGCAATCCGTAGGGCGTGTCCTGCGGCGCGATCAAGCGGCCCTCGAGATTCTCCAGCGCGGACCACTCGGCGTGCAGCGCGTCGGCGTCGCTGACGTAGAAGTACACGCTCGCGGCGGTGCGCAACGGGTCGTGTTCGTCCCACTCGGTGAGGTGCAGCGACACCGACCCGCGGTCGACGAAGCCGTAGCGGTCCGGGCCGTCGTATGCGCGCGCGTCGAACCCGAGCCGCCGGTAGCGGTCCAGGGCGACATCGAGATTCCGAACGGGGACGATCGGCGCGACGGACGCGAAGTTCACTGCGGACACCCCGCGAAGATAGCGCTTCGCGCCGAACCGGCGCGCCGCGGCCAGTGCTGTCGTATGCTCCACCGCAAACGACCCCTGAGGAGTCGGCTCAAGCAGAAAGGGCACCCACCATGCGCCAGCTAACTGCCGCCGTCGCCGTCGCCGGGCTACTGGTCGCCGGGTGCGGTGACAGCAGCGCAGGCGACACCGCGGCGTCGTCGAGCACGACCACCACGGCGTCGCCCAAGACTCCCCTCGCGAAGGCCGCGCTGCCCGACCTGATGCTCAGCCCCGACGACATCGACAGCGCGCTGGGCACCCGGGGAACGACGAGCGACCCGCCGTTCACCAACCTCGGCGAGGACCCGGTGCACCGCACCGACTACACCTTTCCGCCCGAATGCAAGTACACGATCCATGCCGGATTGGCGTCCGAATACGCCGACAGCGGAAGCACCGGCGTGTACGGCTACCACGACATCGCACCGACGCCGCCCCGCGGCAACCAATTGGAAAGCCCCGACGTCTACCAGTTCGTGGTGTTGTATCCCTCCCCCGAGCAGGCGAACGCCTTCTTCTCCACGTCATCTCAGCGCTGGCCCGCCTGCGCCAACCGCCAGGACACCGTCCCCGCCGACGGCACCCACCCCGAGCTTCAGTGGAAGGTGAGGCAGGTGTCCAACGCCAATGGGGTGCTGAGCACGTCGGTGATCGTGACCGTCAACGGGGACGGCACGAACGTCACGATGCCCTGTCAGCGGGCGCTGACCGCCCGCCGCAACGTCGTCATCGACGTCGACGTGTGCCGCAAGGATGTCGGGGACCTCGGCGTCAACATCGCCAATCAGATCGCCGCGAAGGTCGACAAACAGTAGCGGACTCCGATGCTCGACGGCCCCGATAGCCTTCTGCCGTAACGCTATTGGCGGTGCCGTATCCGCCGCGCCACCTCGCCGTAGCGCTCGAAGCGGTCCTGGTCGGCCACGGAGTTGTACATCACCAAACGCGTTGCCATGCCGGCGTATTTGTCGGTCAACGCGTCGGCCAGGCCGTCCCAGCTGGACTCGGTGGCGAAGACGGCGATGTGGTCGTCGCTGACCTGGGCGGCCATGCCGGCGAAGTCTCCGGCCTTTTGTTTCTCCCGGATCCGGGCGGTCGTGCCCTCGAAACCGGCCTCGTCCCAGATGAACGCGTAGTTGGGCGTGCTTCCGTAGAACGCCATGCTGGCGCGCACGACTTCGCGCTGCTTGTCGCGCTCCTCGTCGCTGTCACCGACGATCGTCATGACGGGCACGATGATCGCGAGGTCCGACACCGAACGCCCGGCCTTGGCCGCCCCTTCGGCGACCGTCGGCAGGACGTGGCGGGCCAGGTATCCCGGTTCGCCGATCGGGTGGACGTGCACCCCGTCGGCCACCTCGCCGGCCATCCGCAGCATCCACGGATTCACCGCCGCGATATCGACTTTCGGGTCGACAGCGCCGATGGGTCCCGGGCTCCACTGCGGGGTGATGAAGTCGAGATCGTAGAAGTCGCCGTGGTGGTCGAGCGTCCCGGAGCGAAAGGCCGCGAAACACGCCTTCACGGCGAGCAGGTAGTCGCGCAGCCGCGGCCCGGGCCGTTCGAAGGCCGTGCCGTAGCGCCGCACGACGTGGGTGCGCACCTGAGTTCCCAAACCCAGCCGGAACTTTCCCTCGGTCGCTTCCTGCAGTTCCCACGCCGCGGCGGCGGTGACGAAGGGGCTGCGCGGGAACGCCACCGCGACACCCGTGGACAGCTCGAGACCGGGCGCGGCCTGCGACGCGACCGCGGCGTTCAGGTAGGCGGTGCGGCCCGTCTCGGTGAACAACAAACCGGAGAAGCCGGCGGATTGGGTCCGGCGGGCAAGTTCGCCGATTTGAGCGAGCGGCTGGGGCGTCGTCATCGCGTCGACATGCATGGTGGGAGCCTACGTGGCCGGCCGCGCGCGACGATCGTTGATTCAGCGCTTCGTCGGCCGTCGGCTCACCGGGGCGGTAAAGCCTTCGGTGTCATCGAAGAAGGCCCACTGCCCGTCGTCGTTGACCTCCATGCGCCAGCCCAGCTCGGTGTTGCCGCCGACCGAGTGGACGAACCATGCGTGCGCGGCCTCGGCGTTGGCGAAATTCTTCGTCGCGACCACCCGCCCGTGAGGGTCGATGACGCGGAACTCAGCCATGGGACCTAATTATCCCCACCCGCGGCGTTTCAATCCGAAAAACTTCGGCATCCGGCGCCCAAGCCCGGCCTACACCGTGCGGGCCAACCGATCGGCCAGCATCTCGGCAAACCGCGCCGGATCGTCGAGCGCGCCGCCCTCGGCGAGAAGCGCTGTGCCGTAGAGCAATTCGGCGGTCTCAGCGATGGACGGGTCGTCGCTGCGGTCCTGGTGTGCCTGGCGAAGGCCCGTGACCAGCGGGTGGTTCGGATTGAGCTCGAGGATCCGCTTGCCCACCGGGATGTCCTGCCCCGAGGCGCGGTAGAGGCGGGCAAGCGCGGGCGTGATCCCGAAGGCGTCGGTGATCAGGCAGGCCGGCGAGTCGGTCAGCCGGGTGGAGAGCCGAACTTCCTTGACGTGATCGGCCAGGGTGTCCTTCAGCCAGGTGAGCAGGTCGGCGAATTCCTTCTGCTGCTCTTCGCGCTCGGCCTCGCTCTCGTCGCCCTCGGCGCTGAGGTCCACCTCACCCTTGGCGATCGACTGCAGCGGCTTGCCGTCGAACTCCGTCACGGTCCCCACCCAGACTTCGTCGACCGGGTCGGTGAGCAGCAGCACCTCGTAGCCCTTGGCCTTGAACGCCTCGAGATGCGGCGACTTCAGGATCTGCTGACGCGTCTCCCCCGTGGCGTAGAAGATCTGCGTCTGGCCGTCCTTCATGCGCTCCACGTACTGGGCGAGCGTGGTGGCTTCCTCCTCGCTGTGCGTCGAGGCGAACGAGGAGATCTGCAGCAACGTGTCCTGGTTGTCGAAGTCCGACAGCAGGCCTTCCTTGACGACCCGGCCGAATTGGGTCCAGAAGGTCCGATAGTCGTCGGGGCGCTCGGACTGCAGATCCTTGATGGTGGACAGGACCTTCTTGGTCAAGCGCCGGCGGATGGCGTTGATCTGGCGGTCCTGTTGCAGGATCTCGCGCGAGACATTGAGCGACATGTCCTGCGCGTCAACCACACCCTTGACGAAGCGCAGGTATTCGGGCATGAGCTGGTCGCAGTCGCCCATGATGAACACGCGCTTGACGTAGAGCTGGATGCCGATCTGGGCGTCGCGGTTGAACAGATCGAACGGCGCGTGCGACGGAATGAACAGCAGCGCCTGGTATTCGAAGGTGCCCTCGGCCTTCATCGCGATGACTTCGAGCGGGTCGTCCCACGCGTGCGCGATGTGCTTGTAGAACTCCTTGTACTCCTCCTCGGAGACCTCGTCTTTGGGCCTGGCCCACAGGGCCTTCATCGAGTTGAGGGTCTCGGTCTCGATGGTGACGGTCTCCTCGCCGCCTTCCTCGGCAGCCGGTTCCCGGCGCTCGACCTGCATACGAATGGGCCAGGCGATGAAGTCGGAGTACTTCTTGACCAGACCCCGAAGCTTGAACTCCGAGGTGTAGTCGTGCAGCTCGTCCTCGGCGTCTTCGGGCTTGAGGTGCAGGATGACCGACGTCCCCTGCGGCGCACCGTCGATCGATTCGATCGTGTAGGTGCCCTCGCCGCTGGATTCCCATTTGGTGGCGTCGCTCTCGCCGGCCTTGCGGGTGAGTAGTTCGACCTTGTCGGCCACCATGAAGCTCGAATAGAAGCCGATGCCGAACTGGCCGATGAGTTCCTCGGAGGCGGCCTCGTTCTTGGCGTTCTTGGCCTCGCGGAGTTGCTGGCGCAGCTCGGCGGTGCCCGACTTGGCCAGCGTCCCGATCAGGTCGACCACTTCGGCGCGGGTCATGCCGATGCCGTTGTCGCGGATGGTCAGGGTGCGCGCCTGGTGGTCGACGTCGATCTCGATGTGCAGGTCGGAGGTGTCGACGTCGAGGTCCTTGTTGCGGAACGCTTCGAGCCGCAGCTTGTCCAACGCGTCGGAGGCGTTGGAGATCAGCTCCCGCAGGAACGAGTCCTTGTTGGAGTAGACGGAGTGGACCATCAGATCCAGCAGTTGCCGAGCCTCTGCCTGAAACTCCAACTGCTCGACGCGCGCGTTCATGACTTCTCCTATATCTCCTTTCCAGGGCCGGACGGTCTCAAATTTACCGAGCCGCCGGCCGTCGGTGTGTGGTGGACCCGTCCTCTTCGGGGGTGACCGGCTCTACGCTGAACCCATGTCTGTTGCTCAACGCGAACGCGCCGCCCTGGTGGACACCATGCGCGAGGTCGGTCCGGACGCTCCCACCCTGTGCGAGGGCTGGACGACGCGGGACCTGGCCGCCCACCTGATGATCCGGGAGTATCGGCCCGACGCCGCCCCGGGCATCCTGATCCCGTTCTTCGCCTCCCACACCGCCAAGGTGCAAAACCAGGTGAGCGAGCGAAACGAGTGGGACGAGCTGGTCGGCAAGGTCGCCGCCGGCCCGCCGGTCTACTCCCCGCTCAAGCTGCTCGACCCGGTCGCCAACGTCGCCGAGATGTTCATCCATCACGAGGACGTGCGCCGCGCGCAGCCGGGCTGGCAGCCGCGCGCGCTGGAGCCCGCGCTGAGCACGATGCTGCGCCGCACCCTGCCGCTGATGGCCCGGATGACGCTCGCCAAGGTGCCCGCCCGGGTGGCGCTGCGCACCCCGGAGGGCAAGACGTTGCTCACCGCCGGTCAGGGTCCGGCGGTCACGGTGACCGGCGCGCCCGCCGAGCTGTTGCTGTTCTCCGTCGGGCGCGCGGCGCAGGTCGAGTTCGACGGCGACGCCGCGGCGGTGCAGGCGGTTCGCGACGCGCCCAAGGGGTTATAGCATCGCGCCGCGGGCGTAACGCCACGGCGAAAAATTCAGCGGAATCTCGCCGTGGCGTTACACGTGCGCGAATAGGGAAGGTCACCCAAACGCCGCGCGCAGGTCCTTTTTGATCACCTTGCCGAATTGATTGCGCGGGAGCGTGTCGACGACCACGAGATGTTCGGGGTGCTTGTAACGGCTCAGCCCCCGCGATTGGCAGTGTTGCACAAGGGATTCCAGCGTCACACCGTCGGCGGTGGCGGGCACCACGACGGCGCAGACGCGTTCGCCGGTGCGCGGGTCGGGGATCCCGATGACGGCGACGTCGGCGACGGCGGGATGGGTCGCGAGCGCATTCTCGATCTCGAGGGCGGAGATGTTCTCCGCGTTTCGGATGATCGCGTCTTTGGTGCGACCGGTGACGCGGACGTTGCCGTCCGCATCGATCAGGCCGAGATCGCCTGTGCGCAGCCACCCGTCGTTGTCGAAAGCCTCGGCGTCCAGCGAAGGATCGGCGTAACCGAGGAAACATTGGGGGCCCTTGAGTCGCAGCTCCCCCTCCTGGCCGGCGCCCAGTTCGACCTCGTAGTTGTCGACCACGCGAACCTTGACCCCGGGCACCGGCGGGCCGACGGTGTGGTCGAGCACCTCCGGCGGGGCGGTCAGGGGCGGCGAAGTCGCACACGGAAACTCGGTCATCCCCCACGCGTTGGCGATCCCGGCGATGCCGAAGGTCTCCCGGACCTGCCGTCCGAGTTCGGCGGTGATGGGCGCGCCTCCCGCCAGGCCACCCCGCACGGACGGAAACAACGGCCGATCACCGTGGGCGCGTTGGGCTTCCAGGAACGCCACGAAGAACGGGGTGGCGGTGCCCAGGAACGTCGGGTTGTGGGCGGCGATGGCCAGCGGCGTCGTCGCGGGGTCGAACGACGCGAACAGCGCCAGCCGCATGCCGGTCAGCAGGGCCGTCGCCAGCATCGCCGCCCCGCCGATGTGAGCGATCGGGAAGGCGATGGGGTCCACGTCGCTGCTCGTGGCCCCGACCATGCCCACCACCCCCGCCGAGCCGGCGATGACCGAGGTATCGGTGTGGCGGATCCCTTTGGGGTCCGCGGTGGTCCCGGAGGAGTAGTAGACCCAGCGGGCGTCGTCGGCCGATCGTGGGGGCGCGGGCAGGGATCCGTGGTGGGCGCCGGGCAGCCGCAGCCCGCCGGACGGAGGCGTTTCCAGGTCGAGGGTGATGACCTCAAAACCCTTGTCCCGCGCCAACTCGCGGGCCAGGCCGCCATGGTCGAAGCCGCGCCAAACATCTGGTGCCACAAGGAATTCGGTGTTCAACTGGCCGGTGATGAAGCCGACTTCGCTCTCGCGCAGCAACGGGATGATCGGGTTTTGCACCGCGCCCAGCCGGGCCAGCGCGGACATCACCACCAGGGTTTCCAGGGTGGTGGGCAGCTGCCAGGACACCACGGTCCCCGCGCGGACACCCCGTTCGGCGAAGGCGGCGGCAGTGGCGCACGCGGCGTCGTGGAGCTGGCGTGCGGTCAGGCTGCGACCGTGCTCGTCGGCGAGAAGCGGCCGGTTCGATCCACGTTGCGCCGCATCGGCAATCAACGCCCAGAACGTGCCGGCGCCAGCCAACGTCAGCGCACCGTCGGGTCGGTGGAGGGCGGGCGAAATCCCGAGTGCGCGACGGCGACCGACACACCGGTGCCGATCGGGCCCTTCTCGTCGACAAGTACCGCGGAGCCGCTGGCCACCCCGTCGTGGCTGTGATGCATGAGGGAAGCCAGCCCGATGTGCGGTCCCTCGGGCAGCCGGGTCAGCGTCAGCGTGTAGTCGACGTTGATGAATTCCAGGGAGTTGGTGCCCCAGTTGGCGATCGAGGCCGTGATGTCGCCCGCCATCGCGGCGCGGGTGAAGGCGGACAGCGGTTCGTCGTCGATCAACGGGCGGTTCTCGTGCAACCAGGTGTATTTCGGGCCATCGGTCTGGGGCCAATCCGGCTCGGGGTTCTGCACCTCCGAGCCCCAGCCGTAGGTGCGCATGAAAAGCGTCGGGGAAGTCTCACCCAGCGGCATCGGCGGCATCTGTACCGGCGGTGACCAGATGTGTCCGTCGGGCTGGGGACCGCGCCGCACGAACAGCGCGCTGGCCTGTGCCACGGGGGCGCCGTCCTGGATGATGACGGCCTCGACCAGCCGCAAACGCCGCCGGTCCTGGCGCACCTCGGTGTGCACCTCGAGCGGTTTGAGCGCCGTCGGCCGGGGCAGGTCGACGGTGAGCCGCGCCGGTTGCAGGTGCGCGTCCGGCGCGGCCCGCTCGACCGCCCACGCCAAGAGTCCGCCGACGACGTGGCCGCTGAGCGATGGACCCCAGCCGCCGCGCGCGATTTGTGTTGGTACGAAATGATTTTCGTCGCGCACGAAATACGGCGCCGGTTCCGCCCATCGGGCTTCATCCGGAACGAAATTGGGCTCGGCCACTGCATGACCCTTCGCGTGAGGGGATCGCGGAACCCTGCTGAGATCCGCAACCGTGAATGTTACAGTTGCGCTTCCAGTCGCTGGATGCGCACCGTGCCGGTCAGTCGATGGCGGCGCCCACCAGGTGACCGATCACGTAGGTGACCGTCAGTGCGAGGCTGCCCCCGATGGCGTTGCGCAGCACCGCGCGAAGCTTCGGCGCCCCGCCCAGGCCGGCCGAGACCGCTCCGGTGACCACCAGCGCCATCAGCACCGCCACCATGGTGACGGGGATCCGCCACGTGGTCGGCGGGGCCAGAATGGCGATCAACGGCAGCAGGGCGCCGATCGCGAAGGACAGGGCCGACGACGCCGCCGCCTGCCACGGATTCGTCAGCTCCTCGGGATTGATGCCGAGTTCGACCTCGGCATGGGCCAGCAACGGATTCTGATCGGTGAGTTCCTCTGCCACGGTGCGCGCGGTGGCGGCCGTCAGGCCTTTCGCTTCATAGAGTTCGGCGAGCTCGTCCAGTTCGGCGGCCGGATCGTCGCGCAATTCGCGACGCTCCTGGCGCAGCAACGCCCTTTCCGTGTCGCGTTGGGTGCTGACGGATACGTATTCGCCGAGCGCCATCGACACCGCTCCGGCGACCAGCGCGGCGCTTCCGGCGGTCAAGATCGGCGCTCGCAGGGTCGTTGCCGCCGCAACCCCGACGACGATGCCCGCGGTGGAGACGATCCCGTCGTTGGCGCCCAGCACGCCCGCGCGCAGCCAATTCAGCTTCGAGGACACCGATCCGACATGCGGTTCGGCCGGATGTGACGTAGTCGACACGGCGGCAACGATATAGAGGAAAACCCTGGCCGACTAGCCAACCTAGCCTTGCCAAACCGGTGCGTTTCGATGCCCCGCCCAAGCATTGCATGGGCCAGACACAGCTAGTCCATAGGGAAGCTATCTAGCGTCTGGGTTGTGTCAGGGGGAGGTTCCGAGCACATCCCTAGTTGAAGAAGTCCCTAGTGGATAGGTGAAGCACCATGAAGTTGAAGCAGCTTGTCGGAGGGGTGACCATCGCCGGCGCGCTCAGCGCTGCGGCCCTGGGAATGGGCGCCGGGTTTGCCAACGCCGCGCCGGGCGGTCCGCCGCCCGGTCCCGGTGGTCATGGCGCACCGCAGCCCGGGGGCTTCCACGCCCCCACCGGGCCCAACGATCCCGGCGGACCCGGTGGACCCGGTGGTCCCGGTGGTCCTGGTGGCCCGCCCGGGGGCCCGGGTGGACCCGGTCATCCCGGTGGGCCTGGCGGGCCTGGCGGGCCGGGTGGACCCGGCGGTCCCGGTCCCGATCACCCGGGCGGTCCGGGTGGTCCCGGCGGCCCCGGTCCCGATCACCAGGGTGGACCCGGTGGTCCGGGCGGACCCGGTGGCCCGGGTGGCCCGTGGCACGGCGATGACCAGCGCGGCTACTTCCACGGCGCCCCGTGGGGCGACGGGCCCGGCCCGTGGGGCCCGG
The DNA here is from genome assembly GCF_035918355.1 of Mycobacterium sp. 3-98. Lineage (NCBI taxonomy): Bacteria > Bacillati > Actinomycetota > Actinomycetes > Mycobacteriales > Mycobacteriaceae > Mycobacterium > Mycobacterium sp. 3-98. The sequence goes on from NZ_CP142360.1 coordinate 3,698,977, forward strand.
GCGCGCCGCCGCGGCCGGCGTGGGATCGACCGCTCCCCCCGCCCGGCGGTCACTGGGTTTACGGCCCGATCGACTACTGGGGCTACCAGGAAACGCCGTACTGGAACCCTCGTTTCAACCAGTGGGGATTCGACTTCTTCGGGGTCTGGATTCCGCTGTAAAGATCGCTGAACGCGATGCCCGCCTCGCCGATCGGCGAGGCGGGCATCGTCGTTTAATGCGTTGGCGGCGAACGCTTCCGCGGTTCGACGCGAGTTTCAGCGTTTGGTGCCGACGGTCAACAGGTCGGACACGAGGCGGGTCCAGACCGGCCGCGGGATCCGGTGCTGATCGCTGATCACGAACCCGGCGTCTTCGAACAGCGCCCGCATCTCGGGCGCCGACGTGTTGTGTTGCGGCTTCCACCGGTTCTGCGCGGAAGACTGCAGCCGCGGTTGCCGCGTGCTCAGGGCCGACACGGCCACCAGGCCGCCGGGCGCGAGCACGCGATGGAATTCGCGCAGCGCCGCGGGCTGATCGAAGAAGTGGAACGCCGAGGTCGTCACGACCGCGTCGAGCGCACCGTCGTCGAAGGGAAGCTGTTCGGCCGGGCCGCGCAACCACTGCACCCGATCCGATTTGGCCCGGGCCTGGTTGAGCATGCCGTCGGACATGTCGACGCCATAGATCACGTCGGGATTCAGTTCACGCTGGATCCGGTCACTGAGAATCCCTGTGCCGCAGGCGATATCAGCGATCTTTCGCGCCCCGTGATTGCGCAGCTGCGCGATCACCTCATTGTGCGGCGGCCGGTATACCCACTGCTGCAGGAACGGCAGGTCGTAGGCCGGCGCGAGGAAGGTCCACATCCGGGTGACGGCTTCGTTGAGCCCGCGGCGCTGCGGTGCGGTCACTTGGCCAGCACCGAGCTGAAGTAGACGGTGTCGGCCACCGAGACCGAGTCGTTGGTCTGCGGGATCGAGTCCAGGCCGAAGTCCGCCAGCAGCTCACTCATCTGGACGCCGACTGAGCGCCAGCCCAGGTTGTCGAGGTACGCGGCGACGTCGCTGCGCTCGCCCTGGTAGCCGAGATCACCGAATTCCAGGTCGAAGCCGTGCTCACGCCATTTCGCGGTGGCCCTGCGCATCATTTCCTGAGCCTTCTCGGTGTCCACCTCGGACATGTCCGGAATAGCTTCGCACGCCAGCCGGCTGCCCTCGGCGCTGAGTGCGGTGATGTTGTCCAGCAGGCGGTCCTGCGCCTCGGGCGGCAGATAACCGAAGAGCCCTTCCGCGATCCACGCCGTGGGCCGGCTGTTGTCGAACCCCGCGTCCGCCAAGGCTTTTGGCCAATCGTTGCGCAGATCGACGGGGACCGTGCGCAGCTCGGCCTGCGGGGCGGCGCCCAGCTCTGCCAGGGTGGCGGCCTTGAATTCGATCACCTGCGGCTGATCGATCTCGAACACCGTCATGTCGGCGGGCCAGGCCAACCGGTAGGCGCGTGCGTCCAGGCCGGACGCCAAAATCACCGCCTGCCGGATCCCGGCCTGCGTCGCGGCCTGGAAGAACGAGTCGAAGAAGCGGGTGCGGGCGGCCATCGCGGCAGGCATGTGTTCGAGCTTCCAGCCGGACTCGTGGTCGTCGACATCGGCGGCGACCAGGTCGCCGGAGACCCAGCGCGTGAAGAAGTCCACGCCGACGGCACGAACCAGGGGCTCGGCGAATCGGTCCTCGATCAGCGGGTTGTCGGCGTTGGTCGCGATCGCCCGGGCGGCCGCCACCATCGTGGCGGTCGCACCCACACTGGTCGCAAGGTCCCAGGTGTCGTTGTCTGTGCGTGGCATGCGGCTGTTGTCCCCCTCGGAATCGGATTACTTAGCCGGTATAACGACCGGCGGGCGGGTGGAGTTCCCGCGCACCGACCATCCGGCGATGTCGCCGATTCCAGGCGGGCGTTGCCGCAGCTAAGCGGGCCTTTTAGTGCGCTCCTGGGTGGCCGGGCGCACCGGGTCCGCCGGGCCCACCGGGGCCTCCGGGCCCACCAGGACCGCCGGGCCCGCCCGGTCCACCGGGCCCCCCGGGGCCTCCCGGGCCATTTGCGGCCGGAAGCAAGAACACGCACTCATTCAGCTCGACGCTCCAGCCCCAGCCCGGGGCGCATTCACCGTCGGCGCGGGCGATCGCGGACGTCCCGAGCACCGTCACCGGCAACCCCGCCAGCGCGAGGGCGAACACGCCGATCAGGGAGCGCCGCAGATACCGTCTCATCGCCGACCTCACTTCGTCCTTGGGGCAGGGCGCGCGGCGTTGGCCGTCGCATCAGGCCGGACCCGCGCACATCATTGTGCGGCAATCGACGCGTTAGCGTGCCGAATCGGCGGACCTGAATGTTGTTGGCGGCTCGCGCCTTCAGTCGGTCATCAATTCGAAGACCGGGATGACGCGATCGGTGCGTTGCTGGTATTCGCCGAAGCCGGGAGCGCGCTCGACGATCACGGGATAGATCAAATCCCTTTCCTCGCGCGGCAATTCGCGCGCGGTCACCGACTTGGGAGCGTCGGAGCCGATCTCGACGGTCACGTCGGGGACGGCGCGAATGTTGTGCACCCACGCGGGATGGTTGTCCCGGCCGGCCGCCGAGCCGACGATATAGATTTTGCCGTCGATGTCGAAGTAGGCGACCGGGTTGACGCGTTGGGCGCCGCTGCGCGCACCCTCTGACGTCAGCAACAACAGCGGGAAGCCCTCGAACTGTCCGCCGACCTTGCCACCATTGCGGCGAAACTCTTCGATGTTGTGTTCGTTGAATTCCCGTTCCGAGCTCAGCGCGTCCTCACCCATTACGCCATCGTGGCACGCAGGAGGCACATGGGCCAGCCATAACAGGTTATATGTTGCGCCGCAAGGATATTCAACGCCGAGAAAGTGTCAGCGCTTCTCGGTCGGCGGCGCGGGGACGATGGCGGTGAGCTCGGTCAGGCCGCTGACCTTGAGGACGGGCATCAGGATCGGGTGCGCGACCAGCTCAATGCGGTCGGCGTGGGCGGCCAGGGCATTGATGGCGGCGCTGTCGAGGTACTCCACGGCGCTGAGATCGACAAGCACCGCCCCGTCGCTGCCGGTGGCGGCGGTGGACAGGGCCAGGGTGAAGGCGTCGACATTGGTCAGGTCGATTTCCCCCGATGCGACCAGCACGAGTTTCCCGTCGCGCCCGCGCGCGGTGTCGAGCGTGAGCGGCGTGGTCATCAGGTGATCCGCGCCGATAGGTGAACGGTGGTTCCGTCGTGCGCCGGCCGGATGTCGACGTCGTGCATCAGGCTTCGCATCAGCGGGATGCCCCGGCCGCGACGATGATGGGAGGCCGGCTGCGGAGCCTTCCACGAACCGGTGTCCGTGATCGTCAACTTCACCTCATCGCCCACCGCGACCGCGCCGAGCCGAATGAGGCCCTCCGGTCTGTGCCGGTGGCCGTGCTCGATCGCGTTGGCGACCGCTTCCCCGGCGGCAACCAGCACGTTCAAGGCCTCCTCGGGGCCCACCCGGACGCGGGCCAACCACTTACGCAAGGCGTTGCGGGTGGGCGCGAGCTGGCTGACATCGGCGGGGAAGTTCAGCTCCAACGGCGCCGGATGACGGTAGAGCAACAGGACGACGTCGTCCTGGTACCCGCCCGGCGGCGCGACGCGGGTCATGACCTGGTTGGCCAGATCTTCCAGTCCCAGCGTTCGGGCGTCCTGCGCGACGTCGGCGACGCGAAATATGCCCCGATCCAGTGGACTGCGGCGACGCTCGACCAGCCCGTCGGTGTAGAGCAGCAGGGTCGTGCGCGCCGGTATGGTCACGCGGGCCTCCGGGCGCGACCAGTCCCCCCGTATTCCCAAAGCAATGGTGTGGCCGTCGTCGAGCAATTGGGTGCTGCCGTCGCCGTGCACCAGGATGGGCGGCGGGTGCCCGGCGCTGGAGTAGACCAGTTCACCGGTGTCGGGGGTCAGGACCGCGCACACCGCGGTGGTGCATTGCGCGCCGGGCAGCCGCGCGGCGAAGCGATCCAACCCCGCGAGAGCTGCAGCGGGGCTTGGGTTTTCGAACAATAGCGCACGACAGGCGCTGCGCACCTGACCCATCACCGCCGCAGCGGCGAGGCCATGGCCGACGCAGTCGCCGACAACCAACGCGATGCGCCCGTCCTCGAGGTCGACGATGTCGTACCAATCGCCGCCCACTTGCAACGGCCTTGTGGCGGCCTGATAGCGCACCGCGAATCCGCTGGGCAGATCGGCCGGGCCGAGGATCGCGTGCTGCAGGGCCAGAGCGGTTTCGCGCTGCTGGTCGACTTGGTGCACCCGCTGCAGACCCTGGCCGAGGCGGCCGGCCAGCACGGTGAGCAAGGTCTGGTCCTCCAGGGTGAACGGGCGTTGCTCGGCCAGGTCGATCCAGACGACGAGCACGCCCTCGGGGTGCTGCAGGGCGATGCCCGCCGTCCCCGGCTGCGTCGTCGTCGGGGTGAGTAAGTCGCCGTCCCGCAACGAGCTGAGCGCCCCTTGGGTGTCGGACGGCAGGTCGGCCCACTGCGCGGGCTCGCCCACCGACACCACCTGCGGCGCGCCGAAGGCCGTCTCCGTAGACGAGCCGTACGCCGGAAAGGTGACGGCCAGGACCCGGCGCGCCCGCCACAGCCGGCGCAGTTCTTCGGCGGCGGTGTGGACCGCTTCCTCGACCGTATCGGCTTGGGCCAGTTCCTGATTGAGCGCGTGTTCGCGGCCCGCCGCCAGCGCCAACGCGATCGCGGCGTGCCGGGCGAAGTCGCTGACGAGGTCGAGGTAGTCGTTGCCGAACGGGGGCTGGCGCGGGTCGCGCGCGACGGCGATGACACCGAGCACCGCGCCGTCCGCGATGAGCGGGATGACTATCGCCGGGCGTTCACCGACATCGGTGAAGCCCTCGATCGGGTATTGGAAGGAATCGGTGATCAGCGGCAGACCGCGTCGCGCCACACCGCCCGTGGTCGAGCCCTCCATCGGTACCTGCCGACCGATCACTTCCGACGAATAGCGGCCCGCCGTTGCGGCCACCACCAGCGTGTCGGCCTCGTCGGCGACCGAGTCCGGCTCCCGGGGCACCAGCAAGATCGCCTGCTCGGCGCCGGCCAACTCCAGCGCCCTGTTCACGATCAGCTGCAGCGGCCCCGTCTGCGGGTCGCCGGACAGCAGCGCGGTCGTGATCTCACGACTGGCCGTCGTCCATTTCGCCGTTTCACGCTCGCGCTCGAAAAGTCGTGCGTTGTCGATGGCGGCGGCGGCCGCCGTGGCCATCGCTCGTACGGCACCCTCTTGCGAGTCGGTGAAGACGCGCCCGGGCCGGTCGTCGGCCAGGTAGAGGTTGCCGAAGTTGGCCGCCCGCACGGTGATCGGGATTCCCAGAAACGCCCGCAACGGTGGGTCCTGTGCGGGCAGCCCGGCGGTCTGCGGATCGGCGCTCAGATCGTCGACGCGCAGCCCGTCGCCGACCGGGAGGTCGCCGAGCCGTCGCGCTGCCTCCCCGTCGATGCCCGCGTGCACGAAGGACACGAGGCTGCCGTCGGGGGCGCGGATGCCCAGGGCGGCGTAGCGGGCGCCGGTCAGCTCCATCGCCGCTTTGAGGACCCGGTGCAGCGTCACGTCCAGGTCCAGATCGGAGCCCAGTTCGACGATGACCTGCACCAGTTGTTCCATCTGGTCGCGCGCCGCCACCAGCTCATCGAGCTGGTCGTGCATCTGGCCCACCAGTTCGCGCCGGCCCTGCCAGGTGAAGGCGGAGTCACTCCGGTCGCTGTCCATAGGCACCAAGGTAGTGCGTGGAGTTGCCGGCGCGCGGGCGCAGCGGCCTTTACTGAATCTTGACCGGGTATTGAATTGCCCCGCCGACGATAGGCAAGGTGAGTACCCTTTTAGCGGTGGAACTGGGGGTTTTAGGCCCTCTCCAGGTCCGGCGAGGCGGAGCGGCCGTCGGTATCCCGGGCGCGAAACCTCGCGCCATCCTCACCATGCTCGGACTGCACGACGGTTCCGTCGTGCCGGCCGACACCCTCGTCGAGTTGCTGTGGGGCGAGGATCCGCCGCGCACCGCTGACAAAGCCCTGCAGACCCACATCTCCGCGCTGCGCCGCACGCTCGGTGACGGCTTCGTCCTGACACAGGGCGCGGGTTGGGTCCTCGCCGACAGCGAGGTCGATGCCTCGCGGTACAAGACGGCCACCCGCCTGGGACGCGCTGCCGCCGCCGCCGGCGACACGAGCCAAGCGGTGGCCCGGTTCGACGAGGCCCTCGCGCTGTGGCGCGGAATCCCCGAACTTCCCGATGGCCGGCGCGGCACGTCCGAAAAAACGCGGTGGATGGAGGGCCACGCCGCGCTGGTGGAGGATCGAGCCGACGCGTTGCTGGCGACGGGCCGCGCCGCGGAAGTCATCGGCGATCTGGAGGCCGCGATTGCTGATGCTCCGCTGCGCGAAAGGCGGTGGGGCCAGCTGATGCTCGCCCTCTACCGCGCCGGCCGGCAAGGCGAAGCCCTCGGCGCGTACCAACGGGCGCGGGCGCTGCTTGCCGACGAGCTGGGGGTCGATCCCGGACCGGAACTTCGCCGGCTCGAGGCCGCGATCGTCGCGCAGGACTCGTCCCTGGACATTGCTGTGGCACAACATGTTCCGTCGGTGACCCGCGCGGTGACGTTCCTTCTCACCGATATCGAGGGGTCGACGGCCGCCTGGGAGGCGGAGGCCGGGGCCATGGCGGCGGCCCTCGCCCGACACGACGAGTTGATCGAGCACGTGGTCACGTCGCGTGGCGGTCGGCTGATCAAGACGCGCGGCGAGGGCGATGCCACCTTCTCGGTTTTCGAACGGCCGTCTGCGGCGGCCTCGGCAGCGGTCGAGTTGCAGGACGCGATCGCGCATGAACCCTGGGCGCTGCGGCAACCCATCCGCGTCCGGGTGGCGCTGCATACCGGCGAGGTCGAGCTTCGCGACGGCGACTACTTCGGCCGGGCCGTCAACCGGGTCGCGCGGCTGCGGTCGCTGGCCGAGGGTGGCCAGATCCTGTGCTCGGGCGCGACCGCCGAGCTCGTCATCGACTCGCTCGCCGACGACGTGGTGCTCACCGACCTGGGGATGCGCCAGTTGCGGAATCTCGCACGGCCCGAGCACGTTTTCGAGTTGCGACTGGAAACCGCTGAGCAGCGTCCGCAGCCGGCGGCGGCCGAAACCCCGATGGAGCGCCCCGGGCTTCCGGCGGTGCTCGTCGGCCCCGGGCCGTTCGTCGGGCGGGGCCGCGAACTCGAAGGCCTGCTGTCGGCGTGGCAGGGCGCACTGACGGGGGGCGTGCGCACGGTGCTGATCGCCGGCGAACCCGGCGTCGGCAAGACCCGCCTGGCCGGTGAGTGGTCGCAGCGGGCCTATGAAATGGGCGCGGTCGTGCTGTACGGCCGGTGCGACGAGGACCTCGGAGCGCCCTATCAACCGTTCGCGGAAGCGCTGCGTGCGCTCGTGCCGTGTATGGGCGCTGAGCGGCTGCGGGGACTGCGTGGCGTCGAAGCGTTGCTGCCGCTCGCGCCCGGGCTGGCCGATGTGGTGCCCGACCTCGCTCCCCCGGCGCACGCGGATCCCGACACCGAGCGATACGCACTCTTCGATGCCGCCGTTGCCCTGCTCGAAATCGCCTCCGCGAGCGCACCGGTGCTCTTGATCCTCGACGACCTGCACTGGGCGGCCAAGCCGACGCTGCTCCTGCTGCGGCACCTGCTGCGCTTCGGCGACCACGCCCGCGTGCAGATCGTCGGCACCTACCGCAGCACCGACCTCGACCGCTCCCACCCCTTGGCGGCGATGCTCGCCGACCTGCACCGCGACGGCACGGCCAACCGGCTCAACCTCGGCGGCCTCGACGAGGACGACGTGACCACCTACGTCGCCGAAGCCGGCTACGACGACGAGGAACTCGCGCACGCGCTGGCGTCGGTCACCGGCGGTAACCCCTTCTTCCTCATCGAGGCCTTGCGCCACGTCGATGAGAGCGGCGGCGTGTGGGATCAGAGCACCCTGCCGCAGGGTGTACGAGAAGCGGTGAGCCGCAGGCTTTCCCGGCTACCGACCGAGACGAACAAAGCCCTCGCCACGGCGGCGGTTGTCGGCAGCCGGTTCGCCCTGGAGCTGGTCGAGCAGGTGGTCGGCGAGGACCTCGTCGACGAGTTCGACGAAGCGCGCCGGGCGGGCATCGTCATCGAAGAACCCGGTGGCAACTACCGGTTCAACCACGCGATTGTCCGGCAATCGCTGCTCGCCGAGCTGGCGTCGGTGCGGCGCATGCGATTACACCAGCGCATCGCCGCAACGCTCGAGACGCTGCCCGGCGCCGACGACGAGTTGCTCGCCGAGCTTGCTCACCACTATTTCGAATGCGCCTGGGCCGGAAACGCCGCCAAGGCGGTTTTCTATTGTCGGCGCGCGGCCGACCAGGCGATGTCACGTCTCGCCTACGAGGGCGCGGCCGACCTGTACCACCGCGCCCTGCACGCGCTGGAAGAGCTTGACGACGAGCTGCCCGACCGCGACGACCAGACCGCCGAGCTGTTGGTCGCGCGCTGCGAGGCTTTGTTGGCCGCCGGCGATGTGTCCTCGGCGGCGGGTGCGGTCACCCAACTGCAGGCAAGCACAGTCGAGTCGGCCCGGTTGGCGGCATGGGCGACCTGCTTCGACGGGCAGCTGTCGATGCTGATCCACCCCGAACGGTTGGACGAGGTCGAAGCCGCGTTGGCCGCGGCTGCCGCCAAACTCGCCGAACAAGACGACGCCGCCGGAGAAGCCACGGCGCACACCGTCCGCGCTGGGTGCCTCGCCCGTCTCGGGCGGATCGCCGACTGCGAGGGCGCCCTCGACGACGCGCTGAACGCCGCGCGTCGCGCGCGCGAACACCGCCGCGTGAACGCGGTTTTGGCGGGTGCTCCCCTCGCGGCGCTGTGGGGCCCCAACCCGGTGCCCCGTGCGGGGGGGCGGTGCCTGGACGTGGTGCGGCTGCTGCGGATCACGACCGACTCCCCCGCCGTCGAAGCCACCTCGACACGATGCCAGGCCGTGTTGGAGGCCTTTCGCGGCCGCGCCGCGGCGGCCCGTCGGATGATCGACTCGGCCCGGCGCACGGTGAGCGAGCTCGGCTTGCGTCATGCGCTATTGGAAGTTGAGCAGTTCGCCGGGATCGTCGAGCTCATCGTCGACGATCCGGCCGCAGCCGAGTCGCATCTGCGCAAGGCTTACAACGGCTTTCGTCGCATGGGCCTGGACGCCGACACTGCCGAGACCGCCGCGTTGTTGGGCCGCGCATACCTTGCACTCGGGCGCGAATCCGAGGCAGACGAATTGTGTTCGGAGAGCGAGCGTCTCGCTGGGCACGCGCTGAAGGCATCGATTGCGTGGCGTACCCTGCGTGCGCACTTGCTGGCGCGGGGCGGTGATCACGCAGCCGCTCGGCAGGTTGCCGAGGCAGCTGTCACCTTGGCGGAACGCACCGACGCGCTGGTCGACCACGGCGACGCCTGCCTGACGCTGGCGACGGTTTTGAACGGCGCCGGCGACGTCGTGGCGGCACGCCGCGCCGCCGAGCAAGCCGTCGAGCTGTACGAACGCAAAGGCGCTGCGGCGCTTGCGGAGAGGGCGCGCGTAATTCTCGGCGAGACTGCCGTTGCACCCACCCCGACTCCCTCCGAGGCGCCAAAAGCCGAACTAGACAACGCATGCGTGCGAGCAGGCGAAAACGTGGTGGCCGCCATAAACCGTGAGGCGTGGGACGAGTTCGAGCGGCTATTCGCGCCAGATGGATTCATCGAGAGCCGCCGCAAGATTGTCGGCTTTGGACAGATCGACGTCCCACCGGGCGAGTTTCCACGTGTGAACAGGCGCGTTTTGGAGACAGTTCCTATGCGGCTCGCCCAAACGGTGATCGCCGTGCGCGGCGAGCGTCTGGCGCTCGCTCGATTGGTGATCGGCGCGGAGGACGTCGGCCCTGGGGCACCGCAGGACGAATTCCTCCTGCTGTATGGCATTGATGAAGACGGCCACGTCTCGCTGCAACTGTGGTTCGACCTCGAAGACATGGATGCCGCACTCGCCGAACTCGATGCCACGCAGGCCCGATTCGAGACAGAACATCCTCGGGCGCGGCTCGAGAACGCCGCGACGCGGGTATACGAACGCTTCTGGTCGCACTTCGCCGCCCGCGACTGGGCTGCCGTAGGAACCATTGTCTCCGAAAGCCTTTCCGGCGCCGATCACCGACGGGTCGTGAATGCCGGGGACCGAGGCAGCCGAGAATCCGTGATCGAGGATCTGCAGGTGGCCGCCGACCTCGGGTTCACGATCGGGATGGCCGACGTCGTGGCGATCCGCGGCGAGCGCCTCGCCCTCACACGGGTGCGGGCGGCCGGCCGCGACCCGGAAACGATTCAAAACGATGCGATCAATGTCGTCGAGATCGACGCCGACGAGCGACTCACGTTGATCGTCGTCTACGACCTGGACGACTTCGACAGTGCCATAGACGAACTCGACGCTCGCTATCTTGCCGACGAGGCGGCTGCCCACGCGAACGCATGGTCGGTGGTCGCAAGAGCGTACGCCGCGCTCAACCGACATGAGATCGCCGCGACGACGCCGAATTTAGCGAGCATCGACCACCGCCGCGGGACAAAGTTCGCCCCCGGTGAGCTGATCGAATATGTTCGTGCCACCTGGGATCTCGCACAATACGGCAGTACCCACATCGAGGCTGTGCATCGGCTGAATAACCTCGGAGCGGTAGTCACCCACGTGACGCATGGAAGCTCACATGAGGGCTTCGATGCGGAGTGGCGCGAAGTCTTCCTTCTCATGGTCGAAGGTGACTTACTCCGCCGTTGTGAGCTGTTCGATGAATCAGACCTCGACGTCGCGCTCGCGAGGTTCGATCAGCTCAACAGACCGGCACAGCGGCTGGAAAATGCTGCGAGCCAGATAGCGGAGCGCTTCTTTGCGTACTTCGCAGCCTGCGATTGGGACTCCTTGGCGACGACACTGGCCGACAATGTCTCGCACGACGATCGCCGGCACGTGGTTAACGCTGGGGTCCTACACAGTCGAGATACGCAAATTGCGAACCTGCAAGCTATCGCTGAGGTCGGTATCACGAATTTTTCGTCGACAGTCATCGCGACCCGCGGCGCGCGTCTCGCCCTCGTCCAAACCCGTTCCTCGGGACCAGACCAAGCCTCCGACGGCGTCCTCACTGAGGAACTCGGAGTCGTCGAGATCAACTCCGACAACCAGATGGCAGCCTACGTCACGTTCGACCCCGGCGACTTCGACTCCGCCATAGCCGAACTCGACGCTCGCTACGCCGCCGGCGAGGCCGCTCCGCACGCGGGAACGTGGCAAGTCGTCACGCAGGCGTATACGGCGGTTAACCGTCAGGAGCTACCCACAACGACGCAAGACTGGGTCAACATCGACCACCGGCGAACCATATCCTTCGCGCCCGGTGATCTTGAGCCGTACCTTCGCGCCACGTGGGACGTGCTGTCTCCGAATGCCTACATCGAGACCGTGCATCGACTGACCGCCGTCGGCACAGTCGTCACCCGGGTGGTGCGCGGAATCTCCGATACGGGCGTCGATGCCGAGTGGCGAGAAATCGGCCTTTCGACGGTGCGAGGCGATGAGATCAACCGCTCCGAGCTCTTCGACGAGGGAGACCTCGACACCGCGCTCGCGAGATTCGAGGAGCTTGGGCGGCCTACAGCAAGATTGGAAAACGCGGCGAGCCGTGTGGGCGAGCGTTACCTAGCGCAATTCGCGGCTCACGACTGGGACGCTATGGCGGAGACGCTTTCCGAAGACTTTTCCAACGACGATCGACGTCGTGTGGTAGGCGCTGGAATCCAGCATGGTCGAGACGCCCAGATCGCGCATATGCGGACAGTTGCCGACCTGTGGACCACGAAGGTGATGCCGACGACCATAGCGACTCGCGGGAGGCGCCTTGCCCTCATGCGTCTCCGCTTCTCGGGGCGCGATCAAGGACCAGAATCATTTCTCACCGAGGTACTCGGAGTGCTCGAGATCGACTCTGACGAGCGAATCGTCGCAGTCGTGTTCTTCGAAGTCGACGACTTTGACGTCGCGATAGCCGAACTCGACGCTCGCTATCTCGCCGGAGAAGCCGCTCCTTACGCGCGCGCGTGGCAGGTCATCGCACTAGGCTATGCCGCCGCCAACAGGAACGAAGTTCCCGGCATGACACCGGATTCGGTGTTCGTGGACCATCGAGCGGTCTTAGCGGCCGAACGGGAGGATCTGACGGGATATCTTCCCGCCCTGTGGGACCTCACGCCAGATGTCAGAGTCTACGTCGAAGCGGTGCATCGGCTGAATGAGCTGGGAGCGGTCATGACCCATACTGCGCGCGGCACTTCGCAGGAGGGCTTTGATGCCGAGTGGCGGACGGTCGTCGTTGGCGTAACCGACGGCGATCTCTACCACCGCGTCGAGGTCTTCGACGAGTCCGACTTAGACGCCGCGCTGGCGAGATTCGAAGAGCTGCACCGGCAGGCACCGCGGCTGCAGAACACGGCAAGCCAAGTCAGCGACCGCTTCCTGGCGCACTTCGCGGCGCGCGACTGGGGTGCGATGGCCGAGATGACGGCCGACGACTTTTCGAGTGACGATCGTCGTCGCGTAGTGGGCGCGGGAGTCCAACTAGGCCGGGATGTCGATATCGACAATATGAGGGCGTGGGCCGACGTCGGGATTGCGAGCATGACATCACACGTCATCGCGACCCGGGGCGACCGCCTTTTCCTTGGCCGCACCCGTTTCTTCGGCCCTGAGCAAGGGCCCGACACGTTCCACAGCGAGGTGGTCGGCCTCGTCGAGATCGACACCGAAAACCGAGTCGTCGCGCGGGTCGTATTCGAGGCGGACGAACTCGACGCGGCCATCGCCGAACTCGATGCGCGGTATCTCGCGGGAGAAGCGGCTCCATACGCGAGCGCCTGGGTGTGTGCCCTGGACATCCTCCGCGAGCTCAACAGCCACCATCCGGGACCGATGATCGAGCGACTTGCATACACCGATCATCGACGAGTCCCATTCGCAGATGGAGACTTCCGGCGGGCGATTGAGGAATTGTGGCTCCTCGTACCGGACGCACGCTATTGGGCGACGGCGGTACATGCTCTCGATGCCCGTGGCGTCGTCGCCAGCGCCATCATCGAGGGTACCGATGCGCGCGGGAATGAATTGCAATGGGCCCGCTCCTTTTTGCTCGATCCCCACGAGCCACGGTTGGAAGTCTACGAAGAGAGCGATGTCGATAAGGCGCTGGCACGGTTTGAGAAATTGCGCCCAACGCCGCTGCGGGTAAAAAATGCGACAACCCGGGTTGTCGAGAAGTTTCTGGCGCATTTTGCGGTCCGCGATTGGGAACCAATGGCAGAACTACTCGCCGACGGGTTTTGCTCAGACGATCGCCGTCGCGTCCTAAGCGCCGGGATCCGACGGGGACGAGACCTTGAGATGGCGAACTGGCGGGCCACCGCCGATGTCTGGATGACTGATGTGAGGTCGACCGTGCTTGCCACCCGCGGCGAACGCCTCGCGCTCTGTCGTTTCACCTTCGCAAGCCAAGATTCGCTGCCCGAGGCATCCCAAGCTGCGGCGCTGGGCATGATCGGAATCGACGACGACAACCGAATCGTGACAAGCATCGTGTTCGACCCCGACGACTTCGACGCGGCCATCGCCGAACTCGATGCGCGATACCTCGCCGGGGAGGCCTCCACCCGCTCCCACACCTGGACGCTGGTGACGGAAGCCTTTGTGGCGCTGAACCAGCGGAAAATCCCTGCGACGACATCAGATTGGGTAAACATTGATCACCGACGACTGGTGCCGATCGGCACGGGTGATCTGGCGGCATATCTCTCCGTCGCGTGGGAACTTTCGCCGCAGTCCTACCTCTACGTTGCCGCCGTGCACCGCCTGAGCAGCCTTGGCGCGGTGATCACTCATGTCGCGGCTGGGGCTTCGCCCGAAGGGCTCGACGCCGAGTGGCAGGTAATCGACGTCATGACTTTCGAAGGCGATCGGATCAACCGCTGTGAGCTTTTCGACGAGTCAGACCTAGACACCGCGCTCGCCAGGTTCGATGAGCTGCACGGCCAGACGCGGAAGCTGGAGAACGCGGCAAGCCGCGCAGAACACCGACTCTTTGACCGCTCGAGCACCCACGATTGGGCGGCGATAGCCGAAATCTTGGCGCCGGACAGTTTCGTCGACGATCGACGTCGAGTGGTGAATGTCGGCTTCTGGGACGGTCGCGATGCCGTGATGGCAAATATGCGAGCACTGGCCGAGGGCCTTGCGCAGGTGTCCTTGACGGTGATCGCGACTCGTGGAAAGCGCCTCTCGCTCGCCCGCGTCCGCTCGTTCAATCCCGACTCCCGGCGGGAGGGATTTGCGGTAGAGCTGCTGGGAATCGCCGAAATTGACACCGACGGGCGGATCGCCTCCCACGTCTTTTTCGACGCCGACGATATCGATGCTGCCTTCGAGGAACTCGATGCGCGTTACCTCGCCGGCGAAGCGGCCGCGTACGCGCACACTTGGTCGGTGACTTCAAGGGCTAACGCCAAATTCAATCGTCACGAGCTTCCCGCGACGACGCCGGATCCGGTTTACATCGATCATCGATCGCTCGTATCGATCGCGGGGGTTGATCTGGCCACATCCGTCGGTGCCCTGTGGGACCTCACTTCGGATACCAGCGCCTACATCGAAGCCGTGCATCAGCTCACCGAATACGGAACCGTCACTACTCAAGTGCTGAAAATGACCTCGCAAGATGGTTTTGACGCGGAATTGCGGTTGACCTACGTGATCGTGGTCGAGGGAAACCTCCTTAGCCGCATCGAAGTCTTTGACGGGGAAGATCTCGAGGTGGCCCTTGCGTACTTCGATCAGGTTAATTGCAGAGACCAGCCGAAGTGACAGCGCCACAACGCCAACCGCTTTATCTGCTAGCGGATAGTCAGCTGCTGTTCTGGAAGCGCGACGGCCGCCCGCTACTGGAAACGGCGCTCGACGGATTGGCTCGAGACAAACCGTTGAGCGCCGCCTACATCGGGGCCTCCAATGGCGACCGGCCGGAGTTCTACGAAATCTTCGAGGCGGCCGTGGACGCCGTCGGGATCACCGACCGTCGCATGATCCATTCGTCGTTCGGCCGGGCCGACCGCGCCTTCCTTGAAGGCGCCCAGGTGATCGTCCTCGCGGGCGGCGATGTCCGCCTTGGCTGGAACACCTTCGAGAAAACCGGCATGAAGGAGACGATCCTGAACCGCTACGCCAAAGGCACTGTCCTCGTGGGCATTTCGGCCGGCGCGGTCCAGCTCGGACGCTATGGAATCCTTGAGCTCCCAGGCACCGAACTGCTCGACGTGTTCGGCCTCGTCCCCATGGTGATCGACGTGCACGACGAACGCGCCGAGTGGGCGCGGCTGACGCGGACAATCCAATCGCTGCACGGAGAAGCGACCGGGCTCGGCATCCCCACGGGCGGCGGAGTCGTCGTCCACGCGGATGCCAGCATCGAACCCCTGCGCCATCCTGCGCACATAGTCGCTTATGACGGCACCGCCGTCACGCACTCACTGTCGCGACCGGCGCGAACCTGACGTTCCTTGACGGCCACCCAGCCCACCTGTAATCGTCGGCGGGAGCATGACACACGCCTTCGACCCGAGCGGACCCGACGGCCACCCGCGCATCGTCGCCGACTTGCTACGGCCCGACGCGTACGACCCGCCGGCCCACGACGTGCGTCTCCATGAGACGCACAGCTCGTGGGTCCTGCTCGCCGGCCCCTATGCCTACAAGCTCAAGAAGCCGGTGGACCTCGGGTTTCTCGACTTCACCAGTATCGAGCGGCGCCGCGCCGACTGTGACGAGGAGCTGCGCCTCAATCGGCGGTTCAGTCCCCAGATGTACTTGGGCGTCGTCGAAGTCACCGAGCAGGACGGCCACTACCGCATCGGCGGCAAGTCCGGGTCGGGCGAGCCGGCGGTGTGGATGCGGCGCCTGCCGGAGGAGGGCATGCTGCCGGCCAAGCTCGCGCGCGGCGAGGTCGACCTTCGACTCGCGCGACGAATCGGCCGCACCCTGGCCAAGCTTCACGGCAGGACCGAAACCGGCCCCGACATCGATGCGTACGGCAGCCCGTCCAGCGTGGCCGCGAACTGGCAGGAGAACTTCGATCAGATGGGCCCGTTCGTCGGCCGGACCATCTCAAGCGACGTCAACGACCACATCCGACGCTACGTCGCCGAGTTCCTGCGAACGCGGGCGCCGGTGCTCGAGCGACGGGTGGCCGACGGGCACGTGCGCGATGGCCATGGCGACCTGCACGCCGCCAGCATCTGCATCGACGACGGCCAGATTCTGCTGTTCGACAGCCTGCAATTCGCGCCGCGTTATCGTTGCGCCGACCTCGCCTCCGAAGTCGCCTTTCTGGCAATGGATCTCGAATACCACGGGCGTGCGGATCTGGCGTGGGGGTTCGTCGATTCCTACGTGCGGGCCAGCGGCGACGACGGTCTGCTCGACCTGCTCGACTTCTACGCCTGCTACCGGGCCTACGTTCGCGGCAAGGTCCGCAGCCTGCGCCTGGCCCAGACGGAACAGGCGTCCGGTGGTGACAACCGTGAGCTCATCGCCGAGTCGCGCGCGTACTTCGACCTGGCCTGGGCGCACGCGGGTGGGCTGCCCCGCCCGCCGATGGTGGTCACCATGGGTCTGCCGGCCAGCGGCAAGACCACCCTGGCGCGCGCGCTCGCCGGCCGACTCGGGCTGGTGCATCTCTCGTCCGATATGGCGCGCAAGCGGATGGCGGGCATCGAGCCCACCCAGCGCGGCAGCGACGAATTCGGTTCGGGGCTCTACGATCCGGCGATGACGCGCAGCACGTATGCCGCCCTGCGCCGTGATGCCGCGCGCTGGTTGCGTCGCGGCCGGGGCGTAGCCGTCGATGCGACGTTCGGCAATCCGCGCGAGCGCGCCCAGATGCGGCAACTGGCGCACCGCCTCGGGGCCGACCTCCGCGTCGTGCTGTGCGACGCCGACGACGCCACCCTGATCGCGCGACTCGAGCGGCGCGCCACGGAGAAGGGCGTTGTCTCGGATGCGCGGATCGAGCTGTGGCCCGAGCTGCGCGCCGCATTCACGCCACCCGACGAGCAACCGTCCGTTCTGCGGGTCGATGCGACGCGCGACAGCGAGGAGACCGTCGAGCAGGCGCTGGCGCTGCTGCGCGCTTCCTACCGCTAACGGCGCCGTCGCGTGCCATGGTGTCCTAGCACGTCGGCGTTGGCCAGCGTCTGCGCCTGAGCGGCCAGCGTCGACGCCCTGTTGGCGTGCGCGAGCGCGTCGGCGTCGTTAGTGGATTCCTTGCCGCGCGCCGCCGCCAAATGCCGCTGGGCCTCGTCGAGCCGGGCCTGGGCCTCGGCGCCGACGCTGTCGCGATGCCGGGCCACATAATCCGAGATTTGGCGCACCCGCGCATCCGCGGTGGACAGCGCCTGCGGCAACGAATCACCGTGCCCCGCAACGCTGCCCGGCGCGCGCCGGCGCCGACGTGCGCGATAGAGCACGAACAGCAACAGCAGAACCACGACGACGATGACGCCGATCGCGACCAGCGGCCAGATCGGCTTCGACGAGCTCGCCGGCTTGGCCGAACTCGCCAATTTATCCAACCCGTCGGCCGCGGCGACCGCCGCTCCGCTCCAGTCCTTGGCGCCCAGCACGGGTTCAATCTGGTTGCGCCGCAGGCTATCCAGCCCGGCAGCGGTCGGCCCCTGCACCTGCGGCGGCACGGTGAACGAGTACGCCTTGGTGTTCGTGGCTATGGCCAGCAGCGCATCCTGGCCGCCCAGCCCGCTGGCGCTGCGGGTGCGATCGGCCCAGTTGTCGGGCTTGAAGCGAGAGAAGTTGTCGGTGTAGACCACCCAGAGTTGGATGTGACGATCGCGGTACAGCCGATCGATCGCCTCGCTGACCGCCGCGCGACCGGAATCGGTCAACACCCCCGTGGTGTCGGTGACGTGATCCGTGAGCTTCGACGGCGGTTGCGCGGCGGCGGGGCTTACCAGCAGCAAGCCCGCGGTGAGGATCGTCAGGACGGCACCGAACAGGCGAATAACCCGCATACAGGTAACTTAGCCGCCAATTCGCGTTGGGTCAGGAGGGCGCCGCATCCGCGGCCAACGGGGCCCGAATCGCTCTGCGCACGTCTGCGACCAGCAGAATCCGCCCAGAACCCCCGCCCACCACGACCCCCGCACGCACTGGACACCCACTGGTTACGCGCGTAACCTCTGTCGCGCAACGACAGCATTCTCGCGAGCGAAAGGCCACTGAGAACCGTGAGTAACGCCATTAAGGTCTTCAACCCGTCCACCGAGGAGCTGATCACCGAGGTCCCCGACTCCGACCAGGCGGCCGTCGACGCGGCGGTGGCCCGCGCGCGTGAGACCTTCGAGTCGGGCGTGTGGCGCAAGGCGCCGGCGTCGCACCGGGCCAATGTCCTCTTCCGCGCGGCGCGCATCATCGAGGAGCGCACCGACGAGCTCGCCGCGCTCGAAGGCCAAGACAACGGCATGAACCTGACGGCCGCGCGGCACATCATCCCGGTGTCGGTCGACATGCTGAAGTACTACGCCGGCTGGGTCGGCAAGATCCACGGTGAGTCGGCCAATCTGGTGTCCGACGGCCTGCTGGGCACCTGGGAGACCTACCACACCTTCACCCAGCTCGAGCCGGTCGGCGTCGTCGGCCTCATCATCCCTTGGAACGGACCGTTTTTCGTCGCGATGCTCAAGGTCGCGCCCGCCCTCGCGGCCGGCTGCAGCGCCGTCCTCAAGCCCGCCGAGGAGACGCCGCTGACCGCGCTGAAGCTCGAGGAGATCTTCCGCGAGGCGGGCCTGCCCGACGGCGTCCTGAACGTCATCACCGGCTACGGCGAGACCACGGGCGCCGCGCTCACCGCGCACCCCGACGTCGACAAGATCTCGTTCACGGGGTCGACGGAGGTCGGGCGGCTGATCGTCAAGGCGGCCGCCGGCAACCTCAAGCGGCTGACGCTCGAGCTCGGCGGCAAGTCCCCGCTGATCATGTTCGACGACGCCAACCTCGACAAGGCGATCTTGGGGGCGGGCATGGGCCTGCTCGCCGGTTCGGGGCAGAACTGCTCGTGCACGTCGCGCATCTACGTCCAGCGCGGCATCTACGACGACGTCGTGCAGCGGCTGGCGGAGTTCGCCCAGATGCTGCCGATGGGCGGCAGCGAGGATCCCGACTCGGTGTTGGGCCCGCTGATCAGCGACAAGCAGCGCAAACGGGTAGAAGGCATCGTCAACGACGGGGTGGCCGGCGGCGCGCAAATCATCACCGGCGGCAAGCCGATGGACCGCAAGGGCTACTTCTACGAGGCGACGATCATCACCAACACCACGCCCGACATGCGGCTCATCAAGGAGGAGATTTTCGGGCCGGTCGGCTGTGTGATCCCGTTCGACGACGAGGACGAGGTAATCGCCGCCGCGAACGACACGCACTACGGGCTGGCCGGGTCCATCTGGACCGAGAACCTCTCCCGCGCCCACCGGATAGTGAATGAGCTTCGGGCGGGCCAGGTTTGGGTGAACTCCTCACTCGCGGCCGACCCGTCGATGCCGATCAGCGGCCACAAGCAGTCCGGGTGGGGCGGCGAGCGCGGCCGCAAGGGCATCGAGGCCTACTTCAACACCAAGGCGGTCTACATCGGTCTGTAACCTGCTGCCCCGGGCGGCCGCGCGCGTAACGCCACGGTGGAACTATTGCCGATTTTTCGCCGTGGCGTTACGCCCGGGCCATCCCGGAGACTTTGGGCTACAGCGGCTTTCAGTGGGACGCTACGAGGGCACGGCCCTCGTCGGTGCATCCGGCAATGAAGTCAGGCGCCGAGTCCACTTGAGCGATCTTCCCGCTTTTCAGATCGCTCTGAAGGACCCTCTGGCAGTACTGGTTCCAATCGGTGTCAGCATTCAGCTGCACGTGATAGTGCTGAATCTGCTCATCGATGGCCTGTTTGCCTTGGTTGTACGAGGGCGACCCGGGGTCGGCGCCCGCGCCGGACGCGAACACAACGGCGGCGGCACTAAGCACCGCTGCCAACGTCAACCCGCGCATGCGACTCACGCCGACAATCTTACGTGGATTTTGCTGCCAGCACATCCGCCTCGATTGCGGGGGGCGGCGGCGGGTTAGAACGTCCACGAGCCGGCGGACTGAAGTACGAAGCCACGGTTGAGGATTGGATCGATGCAGGCGGTCAGGCGGTCAGCGCCCACGATGCATGTGATGTCGCCTTTGGTGAGCTTTTGGCCGACGTTGAGCAGCGGCGAGGTGATGATCGGGCAGCCGGTGCCCTTTTGAAAGCTGTACGGGTTGAGGTCCGTCGGAAGCGATGACGGCGAGGCGACCACCGAGCAGCCGTCGCTGCCGACGGGGGCGTTGTCCGGCAGACCAGGCAGTGGCCCATCGCAGCTGGCGCTGACGTGATCGCCCGGCTTGGGCGGGTTGGGGAGGATGCACTGCAGCCCATCGGGTGTCGCGAAATAGGCCGCGCCGCCGGCGCGGGCCGCGGCGGTATAGGGCGCGGCGTCGACCGCTTGAAATGCGTTCAGATCGGGAAATTTCGGCGGCGGCGTGGCCGTCGCGACGCCGGGGGCGTTGCGGGAACATGCCAGGCTCAGGACCGCAACGCTCGCGGTGATCACCGCTAGGGTCACCCTGCTCAGCATGTGGTGTCCCCCTTCCTAGTGTTGGACGCCGAAGGTTGTCGTCCACGTGTTGGGATCATAGGTCGGCCCGGGCGGCCAGGTGCTCACTCGAAGCTGAATCGTCTCAAGGCCGGTCGCGGGGTCGAGCGTCGTGCCCGTGATGGTGGGGCCGTAGACGGTCGGAAGCTGGTTGGGGGCCACCAGCGTTTGGGGTGTCGCCCCCATCAGGCCTTGCGGTGTGGCGGCGGTGATGCCCTGCACGGGGCCGCCGTTGGTCGCGCCGACGAGCATGAATCCACCACCTTTGAGCGAGACCAGTTGGCTTTCACGATCGCCTGGGAGGCTGACGGTGCCGACGCGCTGCAAGTTGTTGATCCAGCTGTTGGGTTTGGCCGGATCGATGGGTCCCGACACCCACATGCCGCGGGTGGTGTCGCCTACCCGGTTGCTGGTGTTGCCGACGATCACCATCTGGTTGGTGGCAGGATCGTAAACGCCGCTGGCCTGGTAAATCCCCGGCAGCTCACCGACTTTCACGGGATGGGTGGGATCGGTGTAATCCCAGACCGACCCGTTGGTCGCGAATTCGTTGAACCCGGGCGTCACGGACCCATCCGGGTGGCTGAAAAACGCGTAGCGATGACCGTCGGGCCCCAGCGCGGTCCCCGTCGGCAGCGGGCGGGTGCCCGGCGGCCCTTGCGCGAGCTCCGATGCCGGGCTGCGCGGAAAGCCGTCTCGGGGGTCGCCGCCAAAGGTGGGGCCCTGGCCGTCTTGGAACTGGTCTTGCAGGTCGTAGGTGTTTTGCTCGTGTTGGGGCGGGCCGGCCGGTCCGGTGATCCTGGGGTCGCTGGGTGGAGCGTCTTGCCCGTCCCCGAAGCCCGCTGGCTTGAACTCGGCGACCGCGGCAGCATCTTGCGGGGTGAGGTGTCCGTTCGCCTGTGCTTCACGCAGCGATTTCGTGTAGGTGTCGCGGATCGAGTTCATCTGCTTGAGGGCGTCCCGCGTGTCATCGGCGGCGTCGGCTTTGGCGTCCTTGATCAAGGTCTCGAGCGCCCGGCGGCTCTTCGCATCGAGGGTGGGGTCTTGCAGATCCTTGGTGGCCGCGCCGATCAGTTTGTCCAGCAACTGCAGTTGTCGTTCCAGCGTGGCGATCTCCGCGGAGCCCTCTTTTTGCGCGGCGGCCAGCATGGCGGCGATGTTTTCCAGGTCCGCGGCGATCTTGGGCAACTGGTCGGTCTGCAGGCGAAGCGATTTGGCCGCTGCACTTCTTCTGAGCCGTTGATCGGATGGTCGCCGTGCTGGTGGTTCCAGGCCTGATCGAAGCGCTTGCGGGCCTGCTCGAACTCCTCTTGGGCGGCGGTGGAGCACCGGCCCGCCGCGTGGAAGGCCTCCGCCAATTGGGAGATCTGAAAGGGGTTGCCGGCCTGCAAACTGCGGTTGACCGCCCAGGGATCGCCGCCGGCCTGGGCGATCAGATCGGCAACGCTCAACCAGTTCAGCTGCATTGCCCCGCCCATTTGCGCTTTTGACCAGCTTTGACGCTACCTCCGCTGGTTCCCCTGTCCCCCTATTCCACCCGAAAAGGCGCTGAAATTCACTTCAGTGCGCTCGGCGCGGAGCTAATCGGGGACACGTGGCGAGGGGCGCGCTTCAATAGCATTGCGACCAGGAGGACATGATGGCGCGCTTCAAAACCGAAATGGAAGTCTGCCCGCACTGCCGGCGCTCGGCGGAGGCCACGGTCGAATACAGCTACGACAACGACGGCAAAGTCACCGGCAGGCGGGTGCGGGACGTCAACTGCCGGTATGCGGACTGCCCGGGTAGCGAGGTGCCGCCGCACTGGGGCTAGGCGATGTCGGTCGCCCGCTGCTTCGTGTCGGACTCCTTGTCGGAGAGAAGATCCCCTTCTTGGGGCATTCAAAGTTTGGCGACGCCGCCGATTCCACGCTCAACTCGCTACGGGCGTCCAGGATCACCCGCCGCGCCGAGCCCGCGGTGAGACAACGTCTTCACTGGGTGCCAGACGGCGCCAACCGCTTCGCCAGGTACGGCGCCGTGCGGCTCTGTTTGGCCCGTGCCACCTGCTCAGGTGGCCCCGCCGCGACGACCCGGCCGCCATCGCTGCCGGCTCCCGGTCCCAAGTCGATCACCCAATCTGCACCCGCGACCATCCGCATGTAGTGCTCGGCCACCACCACGGTGTTGCCCGCGTCGACCAGGCGGTGCAGTTGACGATCGAGCAGAGCCACATCGGCAGGGTGCAGCCCGGTGGCCGGCTCGTCGAGGACGTAGAGGGTGTGCCCTCGCCGGGGTCTCTGCAGTTCGGCGGCGAGCTTGATCCGCTGTGCCTCGCCGCCCGACAGCTCGGTGGCGGGCTGTCCGAGACGGAGGTATCCGAGCCCGACCTCTTGCAGCGTGGTCAGGCTGCGCGCCGCGCTGGCGACGTCGGCAAGAAACTCCGAAGCCTCATCGACGGTCATCGCGAGGACATCGGCGATCGTACGGTCGCGATAGCGAACCTCGAGTGTCTCGTCGGAGTACCGCGCTCCTTGACACGCCGGGCAGGTGGCGTATGTGCCTGGCAGGAACAATAATTCGACCGACACGAAACCCTCCCCCTGACAGGTGGGGCAGCGACCGTCGGCCACGTTGAACGAGAACCTGCCCGCCGTCCAACCGCGGCGGCGCGCCTTCGGGGTCGCAGCGAATTCACGGCGCACGGCGTCAAACAAGCCGGTGTAGGTCGCCAGCGTCGAGCGCGGCGTGCGTCCGATCGCACGCTGGTCGACCGATACCAGCCGGTTGATGTTTTCGGCCCCCTCTGCCGTCACACCGATACTCGCGTCATGATCGAGATCGACTATCCCGCTGTCGGTTTCGTCGTCGTCGGGTTCGGCAGGCTCGACCGCTCGTCCGGTGCCGAGCTGGCTGTGGACGACATCGCCGAGGACCTTGACGACGAGTGTCGACTTTCCGGAACCGGACACCCCGGTGACCGCGGTGTACACGCCGAGGGGCAGGTCCACGTCGAGGTCTTTCAAATTATGGAAGCAGATCCCGCGCAGCCGCAGCTGCCCGGACGGCGTACGTGGTTGTCGACGCGGCGGCCGGGCACCGTCGAAAAGGTAGTGACGAGTGACGGACCCCTCGATGTCGGCGAGGCCGGGCACCGGCCCGCTGTAGAGCACGCCCCCACCGAGTTCTCCGGCCCCGGGCCCAACGTCGACGATCCAGTCGGCACGGCGCACGACGTCCATGTCGTGCTCGACCACGAATAACGAATTGCCCGCGCGCCGCAGGCGATCGAGCACCTCGAGCAGCGGCTCGGCGTCGGCCGGGTGCAGGCCGGCCGACGGTTCGTCTAACACGTAGAGCACGCCGAACAAGCCGGCGCGCAGTTGGGTGGCCAGCCGCAACCGCTGCAGTTCGCCGGGTGACACGGTCGGGGTCCGGCGACTGAGCGTGAGATAGCCGAGGCCGAGATCAATGAGTACCTGCAGGCGTGCGACCAGGTCGGCGGCGATCATGGTCGCCACTTCCGTCAGCTCGCCGGATGTCATGGACTCGTACGCGGCGGCGGCGTCGGTCCGAGAAGCCGTCGGGCGCAACGTGTCCGCGAGGTCGCCCAGTGGCATGGCCGTGTAGTCGGCGATGGTGCGGCCGGCGAAGGTCACCCGCAACGCCTCCGGCCGCAACCCAGAGCCGTCGCATACCGGGCATTCGACGGTGTCGACGAATTGCAGTACGCGGCGGCGCATCATCGCGCTATGGGAGTTGGCCAACGTGTGGCGGACATGGCGTTCGGCGCTGGAAAACGTGCCGTTGTAGTAATAATCGGCTTGCACGGGGTGCTGGCTCGGATCGATTTCGACGGTCGGCTGCTCCTCGGTGAACAGAATCCAATTGCGTTGCCGCTTAGGCAGTTTCCGCCATGGCTTGTCGATGTCGTAGCCCAGCGTGACGAGGATGTCGCGGAGGTTTTGGCCCTGCCACGCGCCGGGCCATGCGGCGACGGCGCCTTCGCGGATGGTCAGCGAGGGGTCTGGCACCAGTGTCTCTTCGGTCACCCGATGGATTCGTCCCAGCCCGTGACATTCGGGGCACGCCCCCACCGCGGTATTCGGCGAGAACGCATCGGAGTCCAGTCGTTCCGTAGCCCCCCGCGGGTAGGTCCCGGCGCGGGAGAACAGCATCCTCAACAAGTTCGACAGGGTGGTGACGGTGCCGACCGTCGACCGCGATGTCGCCGAACCCCGGCGCTGCTGCAGTGCAACGGCAGGCGGTAGCCCGGTGATGTCATCGACCTTTGGCGCGCCGGTTGGCAATAGCAGGCGACGGGCGTACGGAGCGACCGATTCGAAGTAGCGGCGCTGGGCCTCGGCATAGATGGTCCCGAAGGCTAGCGACGATTTGCCGGATCCGGAGATTCCGGTGAACGCGACCAGCGCGTCACGCGGCGCTACGACGTCGACACCCCGCAGATTGTGCACCCGCGCCCCGTAAACGCGCACAGAAGGATCGATTTCGTCGGTGCGTCGATACGGGATTTGCGTCATCTTGCTCAGCCGAGTACCCCCGGTTGCGGCCGCACAAGCCTGCGCTCCCCGGCAGCGACCAGCGAGGGCCTGTCGGCAATCCGTTTTGACGCCCCGCCGGCCGGGAATTCCGCCGTGGCCATGACGGAAACATCACCAAGCCGGATCCGCCTGAGCCATCACGTCGTGGAACTCGATGACGGGCGGCGGATCGGGCTTTCAGTCGGCGGCCGCGGAGTGCCGTTGTTGTTCATGCACGGGCTCCTGCTGAGTCGGAAGGCCTATCTGCGGATGCTCAGCCGGATCGCCGGAATGGGATTCCTGGTCGTCGCCGTCGATGCCGCCGGTCACGGAGATACCGGGCGACTGCCCAGCGACGCGTGCGGCTTCACCGATCGCGCCGATTCGGTGTTGCGCACGCTGGACGCCCTTGGCATCGGGCAGGCGTTGTTCGTCGGCCATTCGATGGGCGGGCGAATGACCATCCAGCTGGCCGCACGCGCGCCTGAGCGGGTACTCGCCGCCGTGCTGTTCGACCCGGCGGCCGGAGCGCGGTTCGACACGACCATCCCGAAATTGGTGAGGTCCCCAACCAAGGCGTTGGGCGCGGCCTACACCGCTGTCCGCGACACACTGGGCGACCCGACGCAGCTCTCACCCAGCGAGCAACTCGGATACTTCCGGGTGCTGGCCGCGGTGGCGGTGCCCAACCTGCGTGATCCACTCGCGGCCGTCCGGACGATCAGGGCCATCGTCGAGTCCGGTGATTACACGCCGATGCTGCACACCATGCGCGACGAGGGGATGCCCACGATGGTGGTGCACGCCGAAAAAGACATGATCGTGCCGTTCCCGCACGCGCGCGAAATCGCCAACGAGGCCGACGCGACGCTGTACAGGGTGCCGGACGCGTATCACTCGTGGATGATCGCCAATCCGCGCCAGGGCGCCGATGCGTTTCGCCAACTGCTCGATGGCGAATTGGGCGAGGTGCTTCGCGACGCCGCCGACACGATGGGCATCGCCGACCTCGACGACCACGAGGCGTGGGAGCGCGAACTGCTGGACCCCGATGCGCTGGTGTTGCAGTTCATCCACGGTCGCGACCGAATCGAAATCGGAGCCGAGGAGCTTGACCATGTCGACCTAGAGCTGGTGCGCCGTACTGAGCGCTCGCAGGAACGGATGTCCTGGGCTCGACGGACATATCGCCGGTGGGCGGCCAAGCACCTGCATCAGGCGCGATCGCTGATCCGGCACAACATCCGGATCGAGCCCGAGCACCACGAATAGCTAAGGGTGAAAAGCGCGTGGTGGGGCGGGCGGGGCTCGAACCCGCGACCAACGGATTATGAGTCCGCGGCTCTAACCAACTGAGCTACCGCCCCCGACGGGGTAGTTCCGTAGGAAACCGTAGCCGAAGACCGGAATCAGTGTCCGTCGGGCGGCAGGCGCCCACATGGCAGGTCACACAGCGATGGGCGCCGCGTAGTAGCGGCGCCCATCGACAAAACGCACTCAGGCGGGCGACGACGCCTGTGCCGCCTGTCCCTTGATCGCGGGGATCATTTCCGGCGCGTAGACGAAGATCGCGGACTCGACCTCCCACTCAGCCTGCTCGGGCTTCAGCGGGGTCGTGTTGGTCACCATGTTCACGAGTCGCTTCCCGGCGGCCAACGGATTGTCAGCGCTGCGGACCTGGTCGGCGAACCAGCGGCCCTCGGCGGTCATGTTGCAGTCGTTGAACTCGGCGGAGTGGATCATCTTGTTCTGCGCAAGCAGGTTGATGTACTGGTCGTCCTTCGGGGTCATGTTGCAGGCGGCCGCTGCCTGCGGCGCGGACAACAGCGCTCCGCCCAGCATCGACGTCGCCACGACGGCGCCGGCCGCCCCCAACGCCAGCATCTGCCCGCACGAGCGTGTACGTCTGATGGTCATCTTTCGAACTCCTTCGCGTAGATATTTGCTGATCCACCTGTCGCACACCAATGGGTACACGGACAGAGAGCACGACAAACGGCGGGAGTACAAACAATGGATGAACAAAGAAGGCTGAAAACACTAGCGCGAGAAGCTATTTGAGCGACCGCTCCGCTCAGGGATCGACGAGCTTCTCCACCGGCACGGCGGCGTCCGGCATCGCCGTCAGCGGTTCAATGTGCCGCTATTCAATTAGCTGACAGCATCAAATACAGCGGATCAAATTCAAAGCCGTTGCGGCCGTTGGATATTCGTTAGGCAGGGCAGACGCGGGCCCGGGGGATCAAGACTCCGTCGGCCAGTTTTGCTTGGCGGCCTGGTCCTTGATCTTCGGGATCACTTCCGGCGCGTACACATAGATCGCCGACTCGACTTCCCACTCGGCTTTGTCGGCCTTGAGCGGCGTCGTGTTGGTCACCATGTTGACGAGTTCTTTGGCCCGACCGAACGGATCGGACGAGCTCTTCACCTGGTTGGCGAACCACCGGCCCTCGGCGGCCTCATGACAGTCGCTGTACTCGGCGGTGTGCACCATGTTGTTCTGCGCGAGCAGGTTGATGTATTGGTCATCCGCAGGGCTCAAGTCGCACGTCGCCGAAGCCACGGGCGCTGAAAGCACCGCTCCGCCGAACATCGAGGCCCCCAGCGCGACACCGGCAGCCCAGACCGACGACACCCGCATGCGCGAGCGGGTACGGGTGCTTGTCATGTTCGAACCTCCCTCTGCGCAGGAACTCGATTGGCTCCGACGCAAACCCAAGCTACGAATGCTGCAAACAACGAACCGGGAAATCCATCGGCATGACGGCTCATGACGTACGTCCCATGGCCACCCGGCTGGGGCCACGCTGCCATTTCGCTACCGTCACGTCTCAGTGGTCATTTCAGTGTCGGCGACGGGGCTTAAGTTATCCAACGACCCCCGCACACAGCGAAAACGCACGCTTGCGCGTCGATGTACGAATGGTTAACATTTCGTGCCCTCGCGCCCGGATGAGCTCCTGGCTCACCCGCCGGCCACGTCGCGGCGCAAACGTCGCAGAGCCCTGCCGCCGGGCGTCGCGGTCCGCGCAGCTAAACGGCGGGCGGCAATCGACTACCGGGTTAACACCGGCCGCGGTCAGCTAAATACCGTGTGCCCCTCGGCGTCGATCAGATACCGCTCGGTGCCGCTCTCGACGCGTGGGGCGTCGGCGCCCAATGACACGGCGACTTTGTTGCTGGCATTGCGCATGATGTCGAAGGTGAGCTCGACGGATTCCGCCTCGGAGAAGCGGGAGCGCACCTCGGCGGCATCGTCGGCGGCGAGGCGCGCAGGGGTCCAAATTAACCCATCCGCATAGCGCAGCGCTGCTTTTGCGCGGTCGTCGAGCAAACCCGACGATTCGAACCGCTCGATCTCCTCGTACAGCGTTTCCGAACCGCCGGCGTCGAGCGCGCCGCCCTCGCGTAGCGAGTTGCACAGCCGGCAATTGTGTTGCGCCGCGCCCCGCAACCGCACCAGTTCGGAGGTGACCGGGTCCAGCGCACGCATTCGCGCCACGGCGATTAAAAAGTCGTTGAACACCAGATCCGACGGGTCGGTGGTGTGATCCCAATTGATCGGTCCGGCCGCCCAGCCCAGGTACTGCGAGCCGACCCCGAGCGCTTCCAGCCCGGCCCGCACCCGCGGGACGAAGTCGGCGATGTACATCTGCACGACGACCCCAAAGGTGCGGTCCCCGAGGTGTTTCGACAACCGGGACCGTTGCTCGGCGGTGATCGCCGCGACGTCGGCGCTGAATTGTTCGGCGAAGTCGACGACGGCCGCCTCGGCGTCGGATTCCGGCTCGCCCACCTCGACGGCCGACGGCAGCGGCGGCAGGGACACCGTCTGCGCGCACACCCGCCGGATCAACGCCGCGATGCGCGCGTCGGCGGGCGCCGCGGGAAACAGCGCCACCAGGCGCGTGAGCTGATCTTCTCGAACCGAAACCGGGGCCGCCATTCGTCACACGCTAGAGCGCGTGTCGCCCGGCGGCAATCGAACTATTGGGCCTGGCTCACCGAGGACATGTGGAAGTCCGGGATCCGCAGCGACGGCATCGCGGCGCGGGTCGCCCAATCCCCCCATTCGCGCGGCAGCGTCTTCTCGCTCGCACCGGCCTCGGTGGCCCGTCGCAGCAGGTCCAGCGGGCTTTCGTTGAACCGGAAATTGTTGACGGCGGCGGTCACGCGTCCGTCTTCGATGAGGTAGACGCCGTCGCGGGTGAGTCCGGTGAACAACAGGGTGGTGGGGTCGACGACCCGGATGTACCACAGCGTGGTCAACAGCAGGCCTCGCTCGGTGGCCGCGATCATCTCGTCCTGGGTGGCCGTCCCCCCGGTCATCACCAGGTTGTCGGCGGCGACGGCGACCGGGGCGTCGTACTTCTCGGCGGTGGCCCGCGGGTAGGCCAGCGCGTTGATCACGCCGTCGCGGATCCAGTCCACCTGGGTGATCTCCATGCCGTTGTCGAACACCGACAGCGTCTCCGAGGAGCTGCTCGCCGCGACGAACGGCGTGCAGGCAAGGCCGGGCGCCATCGGATCGGAGAACAGGGTCAGCGGCAGATCGGTGAGCCGCTCCCCCACCCGGGTTCCACCGCCGGGCGCCGAGAACGCGGTCCGACCCTCCTGCGCGCCGCGGCCGGACATCGACCACGCCATGTAGATCATCATGTCGGCCACGGTCGACGGCGGCATGATCGTCTCGTAGCGCCCCGCCGGCAGCTCGACGCTGCGCTGCGCCCAGCCCAGCCTGGTCGACAGCTGCTCGAGCAGCGAATCGATTGGCACATCGACGAAGTCGGGTGTCCCGACGCCCGCCCACGCGCTGGCGTCGCCGCGTTTGGCGTTGATCTCCACCGCCCCGGTGGGTTGGCTGAAACGCCGCCGCAACCCGGTCGACGATGCCAGGAACGTCGTCGAAACGCTATGGTGTGCAAAGCCGTAGAGCCGGTCCGCGCCCTTGAAGCCGCGGCTCAGGGAGTCGGCCGCGTCGGCGAAGACCAGCGGCCCGGTCCCCGGCACCGGCGCGTCCCAGTCGGCGGGTACCCCGCTATCGGCGAGCAGCGGCGCGGCATCACCGGCCTCCGGCGCCGACCCCGAGGCCTCCTGCGAGGCCGCCACCAGTCCAGGGAGCACCCGCGGATCCGCCTCGGCGGACACGACCGTGCCGATGCGCGCGCCGCCGCCCCGACGCACCACGGAGATCACCGACACGCTGCGGCTCACCGAAACCCCGTTGGTGGTCATCGAATTGCCCGCCCAGCGCAGGGTCGCCTCGACCTTGTCGGTGACCAGCACCATCGTCTCGTCGGCGCCGCCCAGCTTGGCCGCCTCGTCGAGCACGATGTTGACGACGTGCTGCGGGCGGATCATCGCCCGCCCTCCGTGCGGGTGTTCAGCACGTTGACGCCGCGGAACAGCGCCGAGGGACAGCCGTGGCTTACCGCCGCGATCTGCCCCGGCTGGGCCTTGCCGCAGTTGAACGCCCCACCCAGGCGCCAGGTGGACCGGCCCCCCACGGCCTCCATCGAATTCCAGAAGTCGGTCGTGGTGGCCTGATAGGCGACGTCGCGCAATTGCCCGTCGAGGCGGCCATCGCGAATGCGGAAGAACCGTTGGCCGGTGAACTGGAAGTTGTAGCGCTGCATGTCGATCGACCAGGATTTGTCGCCGACGATGTAGATGCCGTCCTCGACCCGGCCGATGAGCTCGTCGGTGCTGATGTCCTCGGGGGCCGGCTGGAGCGACACGTTGGCCATGCGTTGGATCGGCACGTGGTGCGGCGAGTCGGCGTACGAGCAGCCGTTGGAGCGCTCATGCCCCAGGCGCCGCGCGAACACCCGGTCGAGCTGATAGCCGGTGAAGATCCCGTCGCGCACCAGATCCCAACTCTGCGCGGCAACTCCTTCGTCGTCGTAACCGATGGTGGCCAAACCGAATTCGTCCGTCCGGTCCGCGGTCACGTTCATCACCGACGACCCGTACCGCATGGTGCCCAGTTTGTCCGGTGTAGCGAACGACGTTCCGGCGTAGGCGGCCTCGTAGCCGATCGCGCGGTCGTATTCGGTTGCGTGACCGATGGATTCGTGAATCGTCAGCCACAGGTTGGTCGGGTCGATCACCAGGTCTGTCGCACCGGGGACAACGGTGGGCGCCTTGACCTTCTCGGCCAGCAGCGCCGGCAGCTGCGCCAGCTCGTCGGTCCAGTTCCAGACCTCGTCGCCGGTTAGGACCTCCCAACCCCGGCCCATCGGCGGGATCAGCGTGCGCATCGAGTCGAAGCTGCCCGCCGCGGGGTCGACTGTCACCGCCTCCAGGGTGGGCTGGATGCGGACGCGCTGCTGGGTGATCGAGGATCCGAACGTGTCGGCGTAGAACGTCTGCTCCTTGACCGCGGTCAGCACGGCTGAGACGTGGTCGATGCCGTCGGCGCTGAGCAGCCGCCCCGAGTACTCCTCGAGCACGGCGATCTTGTCGGTGGTGGAGACGTCGAACGGGTCGATGCGGTAGTGCGACACCCAGGTCGCGTCGGTGTAGACGGGTTCGGGCGCCAGCTCGACGCGCTCGGTGCTCAGCATCGCCAGCGTGGTGGCGACCTGCACCGCGTGCCGCGCAGTCTCGGCGGCGACCGACGGCACCAACTCCGCGTGCGAGGCGAATCCCCAGGTGCCGTCGACGATCACCCGCACCGCCAGGCCGACCTCGCGGTTGATCACCGACGTCTCGAGCGCGCCGTCGCGCAGCTGGATGATCTCGGTGGTGATGCGATGAACGCGCAGGTCGGCGTGCGTGGCCCCGGCCGCGGTGGCCGCTGCAAGCGCGGCGTCGGCCAGTTCGTGGCGCGGCAGGCCGAGGAAGTCGGCATCGATCCCCCGGTTCGGTGTCACGGCTCCACCGTAACGGCCGCTCACCCCAAACCGCGGCAGCGCCCGCTTTAATTACCCCATGGCCGGCGCCGCACGCAGGATTCGTCCTCGATCGACCGCGCTGGGCTATGCGCTGCTGGCTCCGAGCCTGTTCGGGGTCCTCGCCTTTCTGCTGTTGCCCATCCTGGTCGTGATCTGGCTGAGCCTGTGCCGGTGGGATCTGCTGGGACCGCTGCGCTTTGTGGGCCTGTCCAATTGGCGGTCGGTGCTGACCGACGGCACATTCGGCAATTCGCTGATCGTCACCGCGATCTTCGTGGCGATCGTGGTGCCGGCGCAGACGGCGCTCGGATTGCTGGCCGCGTCGATGCTGGCCCGCCAGCTTCGTGGCACCGGCCTGTTTCGCACCGTGTTTGTGCTGCCATGGATTTGCGCCCCGCTGGCGATTGCGGTGTTGTGGCGGTGGATCCTGGCTCCCACCGACGGCGCCGTGAGCACCGTGTTGGGACACAGCATCGAATGGCTTTCCGATCCCAGCTTCGCGCTGCCGCTCGTGTCGGCCGTCGTGGTGTGGACCAACGTCGGATACGTCTCGCTGTCGTTCCTGGCGGGCCTGCTGGCCATCCCCGACGAGGTCCACGCCGCCGCACGCACCGACGGCGCCAACGCGTGGCAGCGGTTCTGGCGCATCACCATACCCATGTTGCGGCCGACGACCTTCTTTGTGCTGGTGACCGGGATCGTCAGCACCGCACAGGTTTTCGACACGGTGTACGCCCTGACCGGCGGCGGGCCGGCGGGCAGCACCGACCTGGTGGCCCACCGCATCTACGCCGAGGCGTTCGGTTCGGCGGCGATCGGCCGGGCGTCGGTCATGGCGGTGGTGCTGTTCGTGATCCTGATCGGCGTCACGTTGCTTCAGCATCTGTATTTTCGGCGACGGATCAGCTATGACCTCACCTAGCCGCGCCAGCAACGGGCTGATCTATTCCGGGCTGACCGTGGGCGCGTTGATCACGTTGGCGCCGTTCACCCTTGGCTTGATGACCGCGTTCACCTCGGCGCACCAATTCGTCACGGGTACGCCGCTGCAGCTGCCGCGGCCACCGACGCTCGCCAACTTCACCGACCTCGCCGGCGCCGGGTTCGGCCGCGCGGCGGCGGTCACCGCGTTGATGACGGCGGTGATTCTGGTGGGCCAGTTGACCTTTTCCGTGCTGGCCGCGTACGCCTTCGCGCGCTTGCAGTTTCCCGGGCGCGACGCGCTGTTCTGGGTGTACATCGCGACGCTGATGGTGCCGGCGACGGTCACGATCGTGCCGATGTATCTCATGATGGCCCAGCTCGGCCTGCGCAACACGTTCTGGGCGCTGGTGCTGCCGTTCATGTTCGGCTCGCCCTACGCGATCTTCTTGCTGCGCGAGCACTTTCGCATGATCCCGAACGACTTGGTCAACGCCGCCCGCCTGGACGGCGCCAACACGCTGGACGAGATCGTGCACGTGGTGATCCCGTCGAGCCGGCCTGTCCTGGCCGCCCTGGCGCTGATCACCGTGGTCTCGCAGTGGAACAACTTCATGTGGCCGTTGGTGATCACGAGCGGCCACAAGTGGCGGGTGCTCACCGTGGCGACCGCCGACCTGCAGTCGCGGTTCAACTCCCAATGGACGCTGGTGATGGCGGCCACCACCATTGCCATCGCCCCGCTCATCGTGCTGTTCGTGGCCTTCCAGCGCCACATCGTCGCCTCGATCGTCGTCTCGGGGCTCAAGTGACCCGGCCCCGGTTTTCCACGCTGGTCGCCGGAGCGCTCGGGGCGGTTGCGGTGTTGCTGGCGGCGACGGCGGTGCTGCTGGATTACTCGGGTCAGCCCCATGGCGGCAAGACCATTGTGACGGTGCGTATCTGGGGCGATCAGATCGCCGCGGCCTATCGGCAATCGTTCCAGGAGTTCAGTCGCGCCCATCCCGACATCGAAGTGCACGTCAACTTGGTGGCGTATTCGACCTACTTCAATACCCTGCGCACCGACGTGGCGGGCGGCAGCGCCGATGACATCTTCTGGCTGTCCAACGCCTACCTCGCGGCGTACGCCGACAGCGACCGGTTGCTGGATATCGGTGCGGCGCTGGGCCCCACCGCCACGTCGGACTGGGAGCGACCGGTCGTCGAGCAGTTCACCCGCAACGGCACGCTTTGGGGCGTGCCGCAGCTGACCGACGCCGGGATCGCGTTGTACTACAACGCCGACCTGCTGGGCGCGGCCGGCGTCGACCCTGCCCAGTTGAGCACGTTGCGATGGGGTCCCGACGAGCGGGACACGCTGCGGCCCGTCCTCGCCCGGCTCACCGTCGATGCCGACGGAAACCGCGGCGATAGCAAGGGATTCGACGCCGGGCGGGTGCGGCAGTGGGGATACAACGCGGCCAATGACCCCCAGGGGATCTACCTCAATTACATCGGGTCGGCCGGCGGCGTGTTTCAGCGCGGCGACGAGTTCGCGTTCGACAATCCCGGTGCCGTGACCGCGTTTCAATATCTGGTCGACCTGATCAACCGCGACCACGTCGCGCCTCCCGCCGCCGACACCAACGACAACGGCGACTTTTCCCGCAACCAGTTCCTGGCCGGCCGGATGGCGCTGTTCCAGTCCGGTACCTACAACTTGGCCCCGGTGGCCCGCGATGCCCGCTTCCGTTGGGGTGTGGCGCTAATGCCGTCGGGCCCGGCGGGCCGGGTCAGCGTCACCAACGGCATTGCCGCGGCGGGCAATGCGGCATCACGGCATCCCGACGCGGTGCGCCGGGTGCTGGCCTGGATGGGCAGCAGGCAGGGCAACGAATACCTGGGCCGCCACGGTGCGGCGATCCCCGCGGTGTCGTCGGCCCAGCCGGTCTACTTTCACTACTGGGCCACCCGGGGCGTCGATGTCACGCCCTTCTTCACCGTGCTGAACGGCCCGCGCATCGCGGCGCCCGGCGGCGCGGGGTTTGCCGCGGGCAATGACGCCCTGCAGCCGTATTTCGACGAAATGTTCCTGGGCCGCGGCGATGTCGCGTCGACGTTACGGCGCGCTCAGGCGGCGGCCAACGCCGCCGCGGCGCGTCAGTGAGCGCCTGATCACGGCGAGCCGCTCGAAACCTCGCCGACCGTCTCGTCGTTGAGCGCGCTGTGGTGGCGGCCCCAGACGAAATAGAAAACCAACGCCAGCACGACCCAGCCGCTGAACGCGACCCAGGTGTACCAGTGCAGGCTGGCGAGGATGTACCCGCAGGCCGCCACCGAAAGGATCGGCGTGACAGGGTAACCCGGGACCTTGAAGCCCCGCGGCAAGTCGGGCTCGCGCACCCGTAAGACGATCACTCCGACAGAAACCACCACGAACGCGGTCAGGGTGCCGATGGACACCATGTCCGCGAGCTTTTGCAGCGGGACGAAGGCGGCCAACGTCGAGGCCGCGAGCGCGACGATCACCGTGTTGTTTACCGGGGTCATGGTGCGCGGGTTCACTTTTGCGAACCTCGCGGGCAGCAGGCCGTCCCGCCCCATGGCGAACAGGATGCGCGTCAGGCCGTACATGGTGACCAGCGTGACGCTGAAGATCGAAATGACCGCGCCCGCAGCGAGGATCGAGCCGGCCCAGCTGCCGTGGGTGACGTTCTCGAGAATCGTTGCCAGCCCGGCCTCCTGCTGTCCGGCGAAAGCTTGCCAGGGCTGCGCGCCCAGTGCGGCCACCGCAACCAATACGTAGACGCCGGTGACGGTCAGCAGAGCGGCGATCAGCGCGCGCGGCATGGTCTTCTGCGGGTTGTTCACCTCGTCACCCGCGGTGGACACGGCGTCGAGGCCGATGTAGGAGAAGAAGATGGTGCCCGCGGCCGACCCGATGCCCGCGACGCCGAACGGCGCGAAGTCCCGCAGGTGGTGCGCGTCGAACGCGGTGAAGGCGACGATCGCGAACACGACGAGCACGCCGAGCTTGATCATCACCATAATGGCGTTGACCTTCGCCGATTCGCTGGCGCCGCGGATGAGCAGCAACGCGCACATCCCGATCAGCGCGATCGCCGGCACGTTCAAATAGCCGGGCTGCGCGTCCCACGGCGCGGCCGACAAGGCATGTGGCAGTTGAAATCCCACCACATTGCTCAGCAGCCTGTTGAGGTAGCCGCTCCAGTTGACCGCGACCGCGGCGGTGGCCACCCCGTATTCCAGCAGCAGGCAGGCCGCCACACCCATCGCCACCACCTCCCCGAGCGTGGTGTACGCGTACGAGTACGACGACCCCGAAACCGGCACCGCCGAGGCCAATTCGGCGTAGCACACGGCCGCGAGGCCGGCGGCGAGGCCCGCCAGCAGGAAGGAGACGATGACTCCCGGCCCGGCCTCGGGCACGGCCACGGACATGACGAAGAAGATGCCGGTGCCGATGGTCGAGCCGACCCCGAACATGGTCAGCTGAAAGGTGCCGATGCCGCGCTTGAGGCCCTCCGCGGCACCGGGCGCGACGTGCGCGCCCACCACGGGGCGGCGCCGCAGCAGCTGCTCCTTCAGGCCAACCGACGTGGCTGCCAATTGCGCCTCCTGTTTCCGGTTCGGCGATCAGCGCCGGCGAAGCCCTCCGGGCCCGTCGGCCGCCAGGTGGCGCACCCCGGGCTCGGTCCAGGTGCCCGGATCGTCGAAGGCGCGCACGGCTTCGCGCCTAGTGAAGCTGGAGGATCGAGTCGACGACCACGCCGGCGGCGCCGGCCGCGGCGGTGATCGCCAGTGTCACCCAGTCCGCGAGCTTCGGACGTCCGGGAGCGGCCGAGAGCTGACCGATTCCGCCACGGGCGGTGATCGCATCGCCCATTTCGTCGGCGCGCCGCAACGTCACAACGATTGCCGCGGTGAGCAAGTCGATCATGTCCCGCGCCTGCTGGCGCCGGCGCGCCCGGCGGCTGCGCGGAGTCTCGTTGGGACGCAGGCGCCGGGCGGCGTAGAGCACCTGGAACTCTTCGATCAACATCGGGAAGGCGCGCAGCGCGAGCGCCAGGGCAACCGCCCATTCGTCGCTCGGGATCCGCAACCACCGCAAGGGCCG
Organism: Mycobacterium sp. 3-98; assembly: GCF_035918355.1. NCBI lineage: Bacteria > Bacillati > Actinomycetota > Actinomycetes > Mycobacteriales > Mycobacteriaceae > Mycobacterium > Mycobacterium sp. 3-98. The sequence continues at coordinate 3,736,322 of NZ_CP142360.1, forward strand.
GCCCAAAGCGGCCAGCGCCGGCCCCATTTCGGCGACGTTGGTGGTCCAGGACAGCATCGCCCCCAACCCGATCAACACGATCGACAGCGCGGTGACCCGCACGAAGTGCAACGTGCCGCCCAGCCCGATATGCACGCCGGCAATCGAGACCACGGGGCTTCCGGCGCCGAGAGCGGCGGTGATGCCGCCCACCGCGAGGACGATCCATATCCAGCGCCGCGGCGAGGGCAGCGCGCCGCGGGGAATGTGCGCGAGCCGGGCCGCCGTGATCAGCAACACCAACATCAGCCCGACGCTCGCCCAACCCGGGTAGAAGGTCAGCAGTATCGAGACGCCCAGCACCACCAACAGTTTGGTGCCGGCCCACAGTTCGTGAATTTTCGACGTTCCGGGCACCGGCACCAGCAGGACGACCGGCCGGGGAGTGCGCCGTGTTTTTCCCTTCGCCGACTTGGCGTCCGCGGGCGCGGTCATGGCATGCCCCCCGCCGCCGTCGACGCCGTCTCGAGCACGCCGTTGCGCAGATACAGGGATCGCGGGCAGAGCTCCTCCAGCCCGACGATGTCGTGGGAGATGACCACCAGCGTCAAACCTCGTTCCCTGCGCAGGTTTTCCAGCAGCCGCAGCAGGCCCCGCTGACTGCCGACGTCCAATCCCGCCAGTGGTTCGTCGAGGACGAGCGCCCGCGGGGAACGGGCCAGCAGCCCGGCCAGCACGACACGGCGCATCTGGCCGCCACTGAGTTGATCGATGCGCCGCGTGCCCATCGCCGGGTCCAGGCCGACCGATATCAGCGCCTCGGCCACCCGATCTTTGTCATGATGCGAAAAGCCCGCTGCGGAAGCGACTTCGGCGTCGACGTGGTCGCGCATCAGCTGCAACCGGGCCGACTGGAACGAGAGCGCGACCTCCCCGACGTGTTCGTGGGTGGGCTCGCCGTCGATCAGGCAGGTACCGCTGGTCGGAGTCGTCAACCCCGCCATGATCCACGCCAAGGTCGATTTGCCCGACCCGTTGCCGCCGTGGATCAACACCCCGTCACCCTGCTCGACCACGAAGCTGACATCGCGCAGGGCGACCTTGGCCCACGGTGTGCCGCTGGCGTATTCGTGGCTGACGTCGACGAGCTCGAGCACCGGCGTGCGCGACGGGGCCGCGACGTGAGGCGTCTGGGCGTGGGTGGCCGGGGTCTCGGCCTTGGCGGTGTTATCCGGTGAATCGCTGAGCGTGATGATGCGGTCGGCGGAGGCGGCCTCGTTGTCGTAGTGGGTGATGTGCACCAAGGCGCTCTGGTGGCGTTTCGCAAGACCAGAGAGCACGCCCAGCAACGCATCTCGCCCCTGCTGGTCGACCATCGTGGTGACCTCGTCGGCGATGAGCAACGCCGGATCGCGCGCCAGCGCCGCCGCGAGCGCAAGGCGCTGCAGCTCTCCGCCGGACAGGCTGCCGGTGTCGCGCTCGGCAAGTCCCTCGAGCCCGACCTCGCGCAGCAATCCGCCCACATCGATCTCCGCCCCCGGCGGCAAACCCCACACCACGTCGTCGGCGACGCGCGTGCCCAGAACTTGACTTTTGGGGTGCTGCAAGACAATTGCGGTGCCGCCCATTTCGCCCAGCCCCACCGCGCCGGGGCGGTCGATGGTTCCCGACGTCGGCTCCCGGCCGGCCAGCATCAACATCAACGTGGTCTTGCCCGAACCGTTGGCCCCGGTCACGGCGATGTGTTCGCCGGCCTGGACGGCGAGGCTGATCTCGCGCAGCGCGTCCCGGTCGGCGCCGGGATACCGGAACGACACCTTGTCAAGCCGCACGGGCACCGGCCCCACCGGAGCACTGCCAGCACCCTCGGAGACGTCCAACTTGTGCACGTCGGGAATCTTGCGCATTCGCTCCAGGAGGCGAGACAGCGCCGACCAGCTGATGAACGAAACGATGACGACCAACAAGACCATGTACGGGAAAATCAGTAGCTGCCAGTGGTGTATCCCGTTGGCGACGTATCGCTTCAAAGCGTCGCCCACGCCCGGCAGGTGTACCCAATTCAGGAATGCCGCGACCCCGTTGGCATTGGCGGTGATGACGTCGAAGAACAGCTGCCGCAGCCGCGTCAGCACCGCCAGGACCGCGACCCACCCGGCGCCCCACAGGACTCCGGCGATCAACGACAAGAAGGCGACCGTCGGCGTGCCCCGGCCCTTGCGCTTGACGATTCCGCACAGTCCGCCGACCCAGGCGCAGTCGACGAGCATGAACAGGCTGCCCAGTCCGGCGATCAAAAAGGCGATCACCCCGCCGGCTACGGTCGCGGCCATCAGGGCGCGGGGGCGGTAGCGGTACGCCAGCAATCCCATGGGCACGGTGCCCAGCACGCCCAACCCCTGAGCGAATGGGATTACCGCGGCGAGGATCTCGATCGCCGCGCAGAGGGCCCCCATGACCGCGGCCTGTGCCAACTCATTCGGACGCAGGGCCCCTTCCCCGGGTTGCCGAATACGCAGCAAGGTCACTTGGGCGATTCTGCCAGTCCCGCGAGGGGGTGTCCGCTGAAGAAGGGTTTTGGCGCGGCACGCCTGGTCGCTTCGCCCTCGCTTAGCAAAGCTATGCAACCATGGATACATGGACAATGTCGTCGACACCGCAAAGCTCGAGGGAGCGCAGGGGCTGGGGGCCGATCTGCTCGCCGTGGTCGCGCGGCTCAACCGCCTCGCCACCCAGCGCATCCAGATGCCGCTGCCGGCCGCGCAGGCAAGGCTGCTGGCCACCATCGAAGTTCACGGCGAAGCCCGAATCGGTGACCTCGCCGCCGTCGATCACTGTTCGCAACCGACGATGACCACGCAGGTGCGTCGCCTCGAGGAAGCGGGTCTGGTGACCCGCATGGTCGACCCGGGAGACGCGCGCGCCGTCCGCATCCGCATCACCGCCGAGGGCAGGCGCACCCTCAACGCGGTCCGGGCCGACCGCGCCGCCGCGATCGAACCCCAATTGGCGCTGCTCGACGCCGGTGACCGCCAGGTGTTGATGCAAGCGGTCGACGTGTTGCGCCGACTGCTCGACGATGCCACCCTGGCCACCTCGCTCGCGGGCCGCCGTACCTCGCTGTGAACGTCACAATGCTGGAGAGCGGACCGCGAGCGCGGGTAGACACGTAACCGAACGGGCGACCGGCGCCTGACGGCGAGACCCAATCGAGCTGACCGGTGACGAAAGGTGGCGGCCATGCCGACCGAGGCTTCGGCCGTTCCGGCCTCCCCGCTGACCGTGTGGGCCGGACCGAGCAGGTATGTCTTTTCGCCGGGACGCGACGTGCTCGTCGGCTATGGCCCGGGCTGCGACATCCCGCTGGAGCGCCTCGGAAGTCCCGCGCCGCCGCCCGCGCCCCATCCGGATGTGGTGCTCCGGTTCACCGGGGCCCAATGGGTGGCCATCGATCTGAGCCACCGCGGCATCTTCCTCGACGGATTTCGCGTGCCGACGGTCGAGATCCGCGACGGCCTGGGGATCACCATCGGCGATCCCCAGCACGGCCCGCGGCTGATTTTCCAGCTCGCGCCCGCCCCCGCCGCACCGGGACACCCGCCGCCCGGCGGGCCCGATCCGCGGGTCCCCACCCAAAGCGCCACCCAGCGCATGCCCGTGGTGGCGCCCCCACCGACCCCGGCGCCCCCACCCCCGCCAGTAACGCCGCATCCCGCGGCGCTCCCTCCCTTTCAGCCACCGGTCGCACCGACGCACCCGCCCGTCGCACCGGCCGAACAACCAAAAGGCCCGGGCCTGATCGAGCGGGTGATCACCTCGAAGCTGCGCGCCCAGCGCCCCTCCATTCGCAGCGACGAGGCCAACTCCACCTTCCGTCTGCCGCTGCGAACCGCGGCGCGCACCACCGGGGTGACGGCGTACCAGCTGGGCCTTGCCGTCGACGGGCGGCAGATCCTGTCGGACATCTCGTTCGGGGCCCGTCCGGGCACCATGACCGCCGTCATCGGGCCCTCCGCCGCGCGCAATTCCGCGCTGCTGGCCGTGCTGGCCGGCACCAGGGCACCCAGCTCCGGGCGCGCCACCGTCGATGGGCACGACGTGCACGCCGAACTGCAAGCCATGCGCAGCCGCATCGGGATCGTCGCGCGTGACGACCGGCTGCACCGCCAGCTCACGGTCGAACAGGCCGTGCAGTACGCCGCCGAAGTCCGGCTGCCACCGGAGGCCTCGGCCGAGCAGCGCGAGCGGGTTGTCGGCCAGGTGCTCGACGAGCTCGACCTGACGCCGCACCGCACCACCCGGATCCGCAAGCTCGCCCCCGAGGTGCGCCGGTGCGCCGCCCTGGCGATCGAGCTGATCACGCGGCCGAGCCTGCTCGTGGTCGACGAACCCACCGCCGGGCTGGACCCGGCGCAACAGCGCCACGTCATGGCGGTGCTGCGGCGCCAGGCCAATATCGGCTGTGTCGTCATCGTCGCGATCTCGGCGCGCGCGTCGCTCACCGACGTCGACACGTGCGATCAGGTGCTGGTACTCACCGGGGCGGGCAAGGTCGCGTACCTGGGCACCCCCCTCGACGCCGGATCCGCCATGGGCACCACCGACTGGTCGCAACTCCTCGCCCGGGTGAGCGCCGATCCCGACGGAACGCACGCCGCGTTCCGCGCGCGGCCGCAGCCGTTGACCGCCCCGCCCGAGGTCGCCGCGCCGTGGACGCCGCCGGCCGGGCTGCCCCGGCGCCGCCAGATCCGGTTGCTGGCCCGACGGGAGGTCCGCCTGCTCCTGGCCCATCGCAGCTACTTCGCGTTCCTGGCGATCCTGCCGTTCGTGCTGGCGGGGCTGACGCTGCTGATCCCGGGCGACGCAGGCCTGACGCGTCCCGGGCCGGGCGGCGCCAACGGGCACGAAGCCATCGAAATCCTCGCCGCCCTCAACGTCGGCGCGGTGATCCTGGGCACGGCCCTGACCATCCGCGCCCTGGTCCTCGAGCACCGCGTCTTCCGCCGGGAACAACAGGTAGGACTGTCCGCGCCGGCCTACCTGGCCGCCAAGCTCACGGTGTACGCGCTGGCCGCCGCCCTGTGGACCGCCGTCATGTTCGCGATCGTCGTCGCCGTGCGGGGCGGACCGGCGGGCGACGCCGCGTTGCTGCGCAACGCCACGGTCGAGCTCTACGTCACCGCGGCGGCCACCGCGATCGTGTCCGCGGTGATCGGCCTCACCCTCTCGGCGCTGGGCACCGCGCTCCGGCAAGTCCTACCGCTGGTGGTCCCGGTGATCCTGGCGTCCGCGCTCTTCAACGGGAGCCTGGTGCAGCTGGTGAGCCTGTGGGGGTTGCAGCAGATCAGCTGGTTCGTCCCGGCCCAGTGGGGCTTCGCGGCCTCGGCGTCCACGGTGAATCTACGCAGGACCGACGCGCTGGCCGCCAACGTCTTGACGTGGACCCACTACAGCGGCTGGTGGGTCTTCGACATGGTGATGCTCGGCCTGTTCGGTGCCGTCGCGGCCGGGTTCACGCTCTACCGGCTGCGCTCGCCGCTGCCCGGCGAGCACCGCCCACCGGTCCGCGGCACCTGAACCGTCGTTCTTGTTCCCCGCGGCGCGAGCCGCGCATTACTGTCGGCTTATGGCGCCACAAAAGACAAGCACCGCAGAACATCTCCGCAACGCGCTGGACGGCCGGTGGCGTGACGTCAGAAACCGGATGCGGACGACGCTGACCGAGGACCTGTTCCGCCCGCACTACACCCCCAACACGGTGATCGCCCGCACCAAGGTGGCGGAGCAGATGAGGATCATGGCGGCGTTCGGCGCGGCCGCCGACAGCTTCCGCAAAGAACATGGCGGCACCGGCGACGTCGGCGCGGCGATCACGATGATCGAGATGCTGGCGATGTCGGACCTCTCGCTGATGGTGAAGGCCGGGGTGCAGTGGGGGCTGTTCGGCGGTGCCGTGGAGAACCTGGGCACCGAGCGCCACCACGAGACCTACGTGCCCAAGATCATCAGCCTGGAATTGCGCGGCTGTTTCGCGATGACCGAGACCGGGCACGGCAGCGACGTGCAGTCGCTGGAGACCACCGCGACCTACGACGCCGAGACGCAGGAGTTCGTCATCGACTCCCCCACCCCGTCGGCGCGCAAGGACTACATCGGGGGCGCGGCCGAAACCGCAACCATGGCAGCGGTTTTCGCGCAACTGATCACCACCGAGGACGGCAAGCCGGTCAATCACGGCGTGCACTGCGTGCTGGTCCCGATCCGCGACGAGGACGGCAACGACCTGCCCGGGATCACCACGTCGGACTGCGAATACAAGGGCGGGCTGCCCGGGGTGGACAACGGCCGCATCGTGTTCGACCACGTTCGCGTCCCGCGGGTGAACCTGTTGAACAAGTACGGCGATGTCGCCCCCGACGGCACCTACAGCTCGCCGATCGAGAACCCCAACCGCCGGTTCTTCACCATGCTGGGCACTTTGGTGCGCGGCCGGATCACCGTGGGCGGCAGCGCCGGCGCCGCCGGCCGGGTGGCGCTGGACATCGCGACCCGGTATGCGTTGCAGCGCAGGCAGTTCAGCGCCCCCGACGACGGTTCCGAGGTGCTGATCATGGACTACCTGGTGCACCAGCGGCGGCTGTTCCCGCTGATCGCGAAGTCCTACGCCCTGCAGTTCGCGCAGAACGAACTGGTCAGCAAATGTCATGACGTCCAGAGCGCCGACGCACCCGACGCCGACGAGCAACGCGAGCTCGAAGCCCGCGCGGCCGGGCTAAAGGCCGCCAACACCTGGCATGCCAGCCGCGCGATCCAGGAATCCCGCGAGGCGTGCGGCGGCGCGGGCTATATGGCCGAGAACAGGTTGATCGGGCTGCGCGGTGACACCGACGTCTTCACCACGTTCGAGGGCGACAATCACGTGCTGACCCAGCTGGTGGCCAAGGAACTGCTGACCGCGTACGCCGACGACATCAAGAGCATGAGCCCGGTCGAATGGGTGCGCTTTGCCGCCAACACCGTCGGTGAACGCGTCATCAAACGCACTGCGGCGGAAGCGATTATCCAAACGATCGTGGACTCCCGCCAGGACAGCGAGGAAGAGGGCAGCCTGTTCAATCGCGGCACGCAGATCAAGATGTTCGAAGACCGCGAGGAATACCTGCTGGCGTCGGTGGCGCGCCGGCTGCAGGCGAAATCCAAAGAGATGTCGGAATTCGACGCGTTCAACTCGGTGCAGGACCACGTGCTGCACGCGGCGAGCGCCCACATCGACCGCGTGGTGCTCGAAGCGTTCGTCGCCGGGATCGACGGCTGCGCGAACGAGGAGGCCCGCGAGCTGTTGGGGATCCTGTGCGACCTGTACGCGTTGTCGGTGATCGAGGACGACAAGGCGTGGTACATCGAGCACCGGTACCTGTCCACCGAGCGCGCCAAGGCCGTCACGCGGGGAATCAACGACCGCTGCCGGGCGCTGCGCCCGCACGCCGCGACACTGGTCGACGGCTTCGGGGTTCCCGAGCAACTGCGTTACGCCGAGATGCTGCACCCGGAGAACTTGGCGGACGCCGTCACAAGCTGACAGGCGAAGCCGATCGGCGTCGTCGAAGCCCTTGGCCCGACGGGTTATTGGTTGGGAACCTTGCCGACGGTTTGCAGCTTGCCGTCCGGGCCGATCCGGAACTTCACCGTCCCGATCCCGCTGGGACAGCACAGCTGATCATTTCCCTTCTGCCACTGGTACTGAACGGTCACGGTGTCATCCGAGGGAGGCAGCACGGTGATGTACGGCTTTGGGTTCGGGGTGGCGGTCCCGAGCGGCCTGTTGTGGTCGAAGAAGAGCAGCTGCTGGGGAGTCGACTCATTCGCGATCGTGGGGATGATCTGCACCCACGACAACCGGCAGTTGCGGGTATGGCCGCGCCCGATTTCAACCCAGATGGTGCCGGGGATCGCGATGGGGACCGCGGTGATCGCCTGGCGCACGGTGTCGGCGGTCGGCCCGTCGGAGGCCTTGCAGGTGTCGGGCTTGGCCTGCGGTGGCGTGGGCGCTTTGCCGCCGCAACCACAGGCCAGCAAAACCAGCACGATCACAGTGAGCCGACGCACGCGGTGAGCTTAGCGAAGACTGTGAATGTTCCGTCGGTTTGGTCGGAAAGCCCGTTCTGAGAAGCGTCGTGCGGGGTGCGCGACGTAACCTCGTGCGGGGCGGGTGGTCAACGGTGACCTGCGGTAACGCGATCCCCCGCCGCGAATTCCCCCGGCGATTTCACATTGGCGTGTCGGCCGGTGAGAGAAGAAAGTAAACGGGGGGAAATTGCGGGGAGCGGCGGCGAAACATGCCTGCTCCACAATGAACTCACTCGATACGGAGCTAACCCGTACGCACTCGACGGAGGGACGTGAGCGTGGCCACGGAGTCCATGGCGGAGGAGAACGCCGTGAACACCATGTGCGCGTATTGCGGCGTCGGTTGCGGCATGGTGTTGCAGATCACAACGGACCCGGAAACGGGTCGCGGTCACGTCACCAAGTCGGTTGGCAACAAAGAACATCCGGCCAACTTCGGCCGGCTGTGCACCAAGGGCGCCACCACCGCGGACATGCTGGGCGCCCCCGGCCGCATGGACTCGGCGTACGTGCGCACCGATCGCGGCGAACCGCTGCAGGCCATCGACCCGGATCAGGCGATCACCCAGTGCGCGAGACGGTTACGGGCGATCATCGACGAACACGGCGCGGACGCGTTCGCGATGTACGTGTCCGGCCAGATGTCCATCGAGGCGCAGTACCTGGCGAACAAGCTGACCAAGGGGTTCATCGGCACCAACCAGATCGAGTCGAACTCGCGACTGTGCATGGCCAGTGCGGGTTCTGGCTACAAGCTTTCGCTGGGCGCCGACGGCCCCCCGGGTTCGTATCAGGACTTCGAACACGCCGACGTCTTCTTCGTCATCGGCGCCAACATGGCGGACTGCCACCCGATCCTTTTCCTGCGCATGATGGACCGCGTCAAGGCCGGCGCAAAACTGATCGTCGTCGACCCGCGCCGCACGGCGACCGCCGACAAGGCGGACCTCTTCCTGCAGATCGCCCCGGGGTCGGATCTGGCGCTGCTCAATGGCCTGCTGCACCTGATCGTCGAGAACGGCCACACCGACCCCGAATTCATCGCCGAGTTCACCGAGGGCTGGGAGGTGATGCCCAGCTTCCTGGCGCAGTACACCCCCGCCAAGGTCAGCGAAATATCCGGCATCCCCGAAGACGACATCCGCGCCGCGGCCCAGATGATCGGCGAGGCCGACAATTTCGTGAGCTGCTGGACGATGGGGCTCAACCAGAGCACCCACGGCACCTGGAACACCAACGCCATCTGCAACCTGCATCTGGCCACTGGGGCCATCTGCAAGCCCGGCAGCGGTCCCTTCTCCCTCACCGGGCAGCCCAACGCGATGGGTGGCCGCGAGATGGGTTACATGGGACCGGGCCTGCCGGGGCAGCGGTCGGTCGCCTCGGCCGAGGACCGCGAGTTCGTCGAAGACCTGTGGGGCGTCCCCCGCGGAACGCTGCGCACCGAGGTCGGCACCGGCACCATCGACATGTTCTCCCGAATGGCCGCCGGACAGATCAAGGCGTGCTGGATCGTCTGCACCAATCCCGTTGCCTCCGTTGCCAACCGCAAGACGGTGCTGGCCGGACTGGAGCGCGCCGAATTGGTGATGGTCCAGGACGCGTTCCTCGAGACGGAGACCACCGAATACGCCGACGTGTTATTGCCAGCGGCCCTGTGGGCGGAGTCTGAGGGGGTGATGGTCAATTCCGAGCGCAACATGACGCTGTTCCAGCCGGCGGTCCCCGCACCGAGTCACGCGATGCCGGACTGGCAAATCATCGCCCGGATCGCCTGCGAGATGGGCTTTTCGGAGGCGTTCAGTTACGACTCCGCCGAGGAGGTCTTCGAGGAAATCAAGCGGTTCTCGAACCCGAAGACCGGTTACGACCTGCGCGGGATCAGCTACGAGCGGTTGCGCCGGAGTCCGGTGCAGTGGCCGTGCGCGCCGGACAGCGAGGCCGATCGCAACCCGATCCGCTATCTGAACGACGGTGTCAGCCAATCACAGTTGGTCCGCGACGACGGCACGGTGCCGCGACTGGCCTTTCCGACCCCGAGCGGCCGTGCGGCGTTCTTCGCCCGCCCGCACCTGCTGCCCGAGGAGATGCCGGACGACGACTACCCGTTCCTGCTGAACACCGGCCGGCTGCCGCACCAATGGCACACCATGACCAAGACCGGCAAGGTCGCCAAGCTCAACAAGCTCAACCCCGGACCGTTCGTCGAGATCCACCCCGACGACGCCGCGAGGCTTGATATCGCCGACGACGATCCGATCGAAATCGCTTCTCGCCGCGGCCGCGCGGTGCTGCCCGCGGTCGTCAGCGATCGGGTGCGTCCGGGCAACTGCTTCGCGCCGTTCCACTGGAACGATGCCTTCGGCGAGTACCTGTCGATCAACGCCGTCACCAACGACGCCGTCGACCCGATCTCGAACCAGCCCGAATTCAAGGCGTGCGCCGTCACCTTGACGAAAGTAGCTGTCTCCCAACCCGATCCGGACACCACGACGACGGCGAACACCGACGCACCGGACGCCGCGGCCAGGGAGGTACGAGAAATCAGCGTGCCCCAACTCGACACCCTGGGCGAATTGCTCGGCGTCACAACACTGCCCAAGCCGGAATTCAACGAACTCGGCCGCGCCTACCTCGCCGGGATGCTGACCGGGCTCCGCTCGGACGCCGGCCGCCGCGCCGCCGGGGTGCCGACCTTGCCGCCGAGCGCGCCGTTCGATTCCGGCACCCGGTTGTGGGTGGACGGCCTACTGGCGGGATTGTTCTCGCGCGCCGACGGACCCAAGCCGGTGGCGCTGCCCGTGGCGCCCCCATCGGCTCCGGCGCCGGCCGTTGGGCAGCCGCCCGTCGCGCCGGCCGGGCCCCCACCCGCGCCCGAGCGCGCTCCCGTCGTGGTGCTGTGGGCGTCGCAGACGGGGACTGCGGAGGAGCTCGCCGCCGACATCGCCGCCCGACTGGCCGACGCCAAGCTGCCGGTCTCATTGCACAGCATGGACGACTTCCCGGTGGCCGAGCTGACGAAAACGCGGGAGCTATTGCTCATCACCAGCACCACCGGTGACGGCGACGCGCCCGACAACGGTGCCGGCCTGTGGCGGGCGCTGACGTCCGAGACCGCGCCGCGATTCACCGATACCCGCTACGCCGTGCTCGCGCTGGGCGACTCCAATTACGACGACTTCTGCGGCCACGGACGCAATCTCGACGCGCGGCTCGCCGAGCTGGGCGCGACCCGCCTCACCGGCCGGGTCGACTGCGAACCCGACTACGACGACTCCGCGGCGAAGTGGCTTGGCGACATCATCGACGCCCTGACCCGGACCCCCACCTCCGTCGGTGGCGACGGCAGGGCGGCGGCGCCGGCCCGCGCCTCCACGGTGGTGGCGCCGTCGCGCCCGGGCCCGCCCGCGCCGAGCACGTACAGCAAGAAGCATCCGCTGATCACCGGCATGGTCCGCAACACCGTGCTGAGTCGGCCGAAATCGGCAAAAGACGTGCGGCACTTGGTTTTCGACCTGCCGGAAGAAACCGTGACCTACGAGGCCGGTGACGCGCTCGGGGTGTGGCCGCGCAACAGCGACCAGCTGGTCGACGAATGGCTGTCCGTCACCGGGCTGGACGCGCAGACACCCGTCGAGGTCGGCGAGCACGGGCTGATGTCGTTGCGCTCGGCGCTGACCGAGCGCATCGAAATCGCCCACATCAGCCGGGACCTGGTGCGGTTCGTGCAGGAGCGCACGGGCGATGCGAAACTCGCGGAGCTGCTGAAGCCGGAAAACAAGCGCGCCCTGGCGGATTGGTCGTGGGGCCGGCAATCCATCGACCTGCTGGCGCAGCTGCCGGTCATCGCGTCGGCCCACGAGTGGCTGCGAGTGCTCAAACGCCTTCAGCCGCGGCTGTACTCGATCTCATCGAGCCCGAAAGAGTGCCCGGGCGAGGTTCACCTGACGGTCTCACCGGTGCGCTACAACTTCCAGGGCGTCCCGCGCCGCGGGGTGTGTTCGACCTACCTCGCCGACCGTTCCCCTGGCGATCGAGTCGCCGTGTACCTGCAGTCGTCGAGCAATTTCCGCCCGCCGAGCGACCCGGACACGCCGATGATCATGATCGGTCCGGGCACCGGCATCGCGCCCTTCCGCGGCTTTCTGCAGGAGCGGCGCGCGCTCGGCCACACCGGACCCAACTGGTTGTTCTTCGGCGAGCAACATGCCGCCACCGACTACTACTACCGCGACGAACTCGAACAGATGCGTGACGACGGCTTTCTCACCGAGTTGGACCTCGCGTTCTCCCGGGACCAGCAGCAAAAGGTCTACGTGCAGCACCTGATGCGCAACCGCGGCGCGCAGCTGTGGAGCTGGTTGCAGGACGGCGCCCAGCTCTACGTCTGCGGCACCGCCGACCCGATGGCCAAGGACGTCGACCGCGCGCTGTGCGACATCGCGGCCGAATTCGGCAACCTCGACCCGGACGCGGCGCAGGCGTACGTGCAAGGGCTCAGCGCCGACAAGCGCTACCACCGCGACGTCTACTAGCGCCGATCCGCCGCTGACATCGAACTTGTAATACGGCGGAAACATCGCGCATCCGCCGATGAAACATCCGCGTCGCACCATGCACTCAGAAGGTCGCGCACCTGAAGGGGTCGTCGTATGACTCGGGACTGTGATGGACCCGATCGGGTCCTCGAGAACGGCTGCCCGCTGCGATGCCGCCTACGACGCGTCGGCGTGACGGAGGAGCGGGTGGATTGGGCGGGGCTGCCCGTCAACCTGGACTTCGCGTTCTCGCGCGATCAGCGCGACAAGGTTTACGCCCAGCACCTGATGCGCAGGCGCTTGTGCGTCTGCGAGATCGCCGCCGAGCAGGCTCCTTTGGCTGCGACGAAACAAAACCTCGAATATTCCTGAATCCCTTGGGTTCACGAAACCGTGGCTTTGGCTGGCCGTCCGCGCCGGAGCTATAAGGGCAACATCGGGGCGACGCAAGGTTTTCATTCACGCCGACCCTAATCGTGCTTGACAGATTGGGATTTCAAATTCTGGTTAGACTCTGCGGGTGACAAACAGGCCGTCGTCATACCTGGTGTTGGCGTCGCAGCGCAGCGGCAGCACGCTGCTGGTCGAATCGCTGCGCGCGACCGGCGTGGCCGGCGAGCCGCAGGAGTTCTTTCAGTATTTGCCGGCCACCAGCCAGTCGCCACAGCCACGGGAGTGGTTCGCCGGCGTCGACGACGAGTCGATCCTGAATCTGCTTGACCCGCTGGACGCCGGGACCCCGGACCTCGCGCCGCCCGAGATCTGGCGCGCCTACATCCGTACGGTCGGACGGACGCCGAACGGGGTGTGGGGCGGCAAGCTGATGTGGAACCAGACACCGCTGCTGCTCGACCGCGCCAAGAACCTGCCGGACCGAAGCGGCGACGGCCTGCTCGCGGCCATCCGCGACGTGGTGGGCGAAGACCCGCTACTGATTCACGTCTACCGGCCCGACGTGATTTCGCAGGCGGTGTCCTTCTGGCGCGCGGTGCAGACCCGCGTCTGGCGGGGCAGGCCCGACCCGGCCCGCGACGCACGCGCCACCTACCACGCCGGGGCGATCGCTCACGTGGTCACCATGCTGCGCGCGCAAGAAGAGGGCTGGCGGAACTGGTTCGCCCAGGAGGGCATCACGCCCATGGAGATTCCGTATCCGGTGTTGTGGCGCAACCTCACCCAGGTGGTGGCCTCCATCCTCGAGGCGCTGGGTCTCGACCCGCAGCTGGCGCCGGAGCCGGTGCTCGAACGCCAGGCCGACCATCGCTCCGACGAGTGGGTGGACCGCTACCGTGCCGACGCCGAGAAGCGCGGCCTGCCAACCTGATCGACCGCCCCGGGCGAGCTAAATTCTGCCCGAGTCAATCACTTGGACGCGCCGGACCCACGGGCCACGATTCCCCTCAACGGGATGCGGCTGCGCAAGCCGCCACTGTCGCCCGGGGAGTCGCGTGAGGAGTGGCCATCGTGGGTGAGGGCGTGCCAGAGGACGACGCGCTGCGGGGACCGCGCTGGACCGCGAGGCTCGGCGCGATATCGGTGGACTGGTGGGCGACCGCGGTGGCCGGCGCCATCGTCGCGCTGGCGGTGGCCGACGTGCTTCCGAAGGTTCCGTGGTGACCGGCGTGAGCACGGTGCGCGTCGAGCCCGGCGAAGCATCTGCCGAAACCACGTTCACCAGTACCCGTCCGCTCGACTATGTCCCGGGCATCCTGCTGCTGATCGGCGTCGGGGTGCTGGGCAAGTACGCCCAGATCTGGTGGAACGCGCTGGCCAAACACGAGCACTGGACGGTGCCCGACATCGAATACGTGTTGTGGGCGATCGTGATTGGGCTGCTCATCACCAATACCGTTGGCCTGCACCCGATCTTTCGCTCCGGCGTGCTGACCTACGAATTCTGGCTCAAGGTCGGCATCGTGGCGCTCGGTTCGCGTTTCGTGCTGGGCGACATCGCCAAGCTCGGCGGGATCAGCCTGGTGCAGATCCTGGTGGACATGACGATCGCGGGGACGATCATCATCGTCGTGGCCCGCGCGTTCGGGTTGTCGGGCAAGCTCGGCTCGTTGTTGGCGATCGGCACGTCGATCTGCGGGGTGTCGGCGATCGTGGCGGCCAAGGGCGCGATCCGGGCCCGCAATTCCGATGTCAGCTACGCGATCGCGGCGATCCTGGCGCTGGGCGCGGTGTCACTGTTCGTGTTGCCGCCGCTGGGCCACGCGATCGGGCTCACCGATCACGAATTCGGTTTGTGGGCAGGGCTTTCCGTGGACAACACCGCCGAAACCACCGCCACGGGCTACCTGTACTCCGACCACGCCGGCAAGATCGCGGTGCTGGTGAAGTCGACCCGCAACGCGCTGATCGGTTTCGTCGTGCTGGGCTTCGCGCTGTATTGGGCCGCGCGCGGGCAGGCCGACGAGATCGCGCGGGGCGCCAATGCCAAGGCCGCGTTCGTCTGGAACAAATTCCCGAAATTCGTGCTCGGCTTCCTGGCGGTGTCGGCGATCGCCACCGCCGGCTGGCTGACCAAAGGCCAAACCGCCAACCTCGCCAACGTGTCGAAATGGGCGTTCCTGCTGACCTTTGCTGGCGTGGGCCTCAACACCGATATCCGTCAGATCGCGCGCACCGGCTGGCGCCCGCTGGTCGTCGCGGTCATCGGGCTGACGGTCGTCGCCACCGTCTCCCTCGGCATCGTGCTGCTGACGTCGCGGCTGCTCGGGTGGGGTGTCAGCGCCTAGGCACGGCGCCGACACATGCGGAGACCCTCGCGCCGAGCCGATCGAAGCGATGACCAGCCCAGACGGCGCGGATCCCGGCTGAGCCCAACGGGCGAAAACCTCGCCTGTCCTATAGTGGACGCATGCAACACTCCGTACAGCTGCGCTTTGTCCCGTCGCGCGTCGCGGACTGTTCGTGTCGCTGTTGTTGATCCGCACGCCTCTGACACTGTAGAAATCCGCGCGCTAGCCCATGTCAGGGCGGTTTCGGTGTATTTGTCCGGCGGCGTCAAGACGCGGGCTCACGGAGATTTTCAGGAAAATTAGCGACCGATGACCGTATCGTCCGAGCCGATTCACGCCCTGGCGGGAGCTAGCCGCAGCGGCCCTGATCAGGCTCGACTCGATTATGCGGCGCTAGCCATCCCGACCGAGATGAACATAGAGTTCGATATTAGCTGGCAGGCTGAGAGGCCTGGTCCTACATCGTTGGAGACAAAAGGTAGATGAGCATCGCCGAGAACGTCACGGAACTGATCGGAAACACCCCGCTGGTCCGGCTCAACAGGGTCACCGACGGTGCGGTCGCCGACGTCGTCGCCAAGCTGGAATTCTTCAACCCGGGAAACAGCGTCAAGGACCGCATCGGGGTCGCGATGATCGACGCGGCCGAAAAGGCGGGCGTGATCAAGCCGGACACGATCATTCTCGAACCGACGAGCGGGAACACCGGCATCGCGCTGGCGCTGGTGGCGGCCGCACGCGGCTACCGCTGCGTGTTGACCATGCCGGAGACGATGAGCGTCGAGCGGCGAATGTTGTTGCGCGCGTTGGGCGCCGAGATCGTCTTGACACCCGGTCCGGAGGGCATGCCGGGCGCCATCGCCAAGGCCGAGGAATTGGCCAAGAGCGACCAACGGTACTTCGTGCCGCAGCAGTTCGAGAACCCGGCCAACCCCGAAATCCACCGCAAGACAACGGCGGAGGAAGTCTGGCGCGACACCGACGGCAAGGTGGACATCTTCGTCGCCGGGGTCGGGACCGGCGGCACCCTCACCGGGGTGGCTCAGGTCATCAAAGAACGTAAGCCCTCCGCACAATTCATCGCCGTCGAGCCGGAGGGGTCCCCGGTGCTCTCCGGTGGACAGAAAGGGCCGCACCCCATCCAGGGCCTCGGCGCCGGTTTCGTCCCGCCGGTGCTGGCGATGGACCTGGTGGACGAGGTCATCACCGTCGGCAACGAAGAGTCGATGACGTTGGCCCGGCGGCTGGCCGCCGAAGAGGGACTGCTGGTCGGCATCTCCTCGGGGGCCGCGCTGGCGGCCGCCCTGAAGGTCGCCCGCCGCCCGGAAAACGCCGGAAAGCTCATCGTCGTCGTGCTGCCCGACTTCGGCGAGCGCTACCTGAGCACGCCGCTGTTCGCCGACCTGGCCGATTAGTCATGCTCGACGCCATTCGCACCGACATCCGGGCCGCCAGGGAGCGAGACCCCGCCGCCCCGACCACGCTGCAGGTGATCTTCGCCTATCCCGGGGTGCACGCCATCTGGTTTCACCGCATCAACCACTGGCTGTGGCTGCGCGGGGCGAGGCTGATCGCGCGCATCACCGCCGAGATCACCCGAATCCTGACCGGCGTCGAGATTCATCCCGGCGCCGTCCTGGGCCCCGGGCTGTTCATCGATCACGCCACCGGCGTGGTGATCGGCGAGACCGCCGAGGTCGGCGAGGACGTGACGATCTACCACGGCGTCACCCTCGGCGGCAGCGGCAGGGACACCGGCAAGCGCCATCCCACCATCGGCGACCGGGTGATCATCGGCGCGGGCGCAAAGGTCTTGGGCGCGATAAAAATCGGCGACGACAGCCGCATCGGCGCCAACGCCGTGGTGGTCAAAGAGGTTCCGTCCAGCGCGGTGGTCATCGGGGTGCCCGGACAGGTCATCAGCCGCAGCCGTCCCGGCAGTCCGGACGACTCGATGATGCCCGATCTCGTCGGTGTCAGCCTGCAGTCGCTGCTGACCCGGGTGACCAAACTCGAGGCCCGGGCGGACGGCGCGCAGACCAACCACGTCATCCGGCCCCCCGAAGCCGGAGTCTGGTACGGCGAGGACTTCTCCATCTGATTCTTCGGCGATGAACTCGGCAGAGTATTACTCACGCTGACGTTAACCCCGCCCCGGAATGCATTGCCGCGCTGAGCGTTGCACAGTGGGTTATGGACACGATGCACGACGGCGTCCCGACGGCAGATTCCGCGGCCCGGTCATGACCGAGCTGCATCTGGCCGTGGGGCTCGACGGCTACGGGTGGCACCCCCACGCGTGGCGATACGCCTTCGCGCACAACGCAACCGGCGGCGGGCAACTCAGCGGGCGATACTGGGCCGCGCTGGCCGCCACCGCCGAACGTGGCCTGCTGGACTTCCTGACCATCGACGACAGCCTGGATGCGCAGCCGGGCCGCCGGCCCGAGATCTCGCCGCGGCGCCTGGCGGGGCGCGCCGACGCCACGCTCGTGGCCGCGCGCATCGCGCCGGTCACCGCACACATCGGACTCATCCCCGTCGCGACGGTCACCCACACCGAGCCGTTCCATGTCTCGAAAGCGATTGCGACGCTTGACCATATTTCGCACGGCCGGGCCGGCTGGCAGGTGCGGGTGAGCCCGACGGCACACGAGGCGGTGCTGTTCGGCCGGCGATCCGCGCCCGACGGCGACGAACTTTTCCACGAGGCCGCCGACGCCGTGGAGGTGGTGCGCCGCCTCTGGGACAGCTGGGAGGACGACGCCGTCATCCGTGACGTGGCGACCGGCCGCTACATCGATCGCGACAAGCTGCACTACATCGACTTCGCCGGCGAGCACTTCTCGGTCAAGGGACCGTCCATCACCCCGCGCCCTCCCCAGGGCCAGCCGGTGGTGGCGGCGGTGGCGCACGCGCCGCGCGTCTACGAATTCGCCGCCGCCAGCGCCGACCTGGTGTTCGTCACCCCACGCGACGAGGAATCGCTGCGCGCGATCCTGGCCGAGGTCGGCCACGCGCAGCGTGCGACGGGCCGCACGATCCAGGCCTACGCCGATCTGGTGGTGTCGCTGGGCGAGGATCCGCTGACGCCGGGGGCGGCCATCTCCTCCGACGCGCACGTCTTCCGTGGCCGCGCAAGCGATTTGGCGGAGCTGCTGGTCGCCTGGCAGGACGCCGGGGTCGACGGGGTGCGGCTGCGGCCCGCGGTCAACGCGATCGACCTGCCCGCGATCGTCGACGACCTGGTGCCGCTGCTGCAGCGCGCCGGGCGGTTCCGCACCCGCTACCGCGAGGGCGAGACGCTGCGGGACCGCCTCGGCCTGGCGCCCGCCCCCAACCGCTACGCGACGGCGCCGTCATGAGCCTCACTCCCCTGTCGATCCTGGACCTGGCACCCATCAGCGCCGGCAGCGACGCCGCGACGGCGCTGCGCAACACCATCGACCTGGCCCAGCACGCCGAACAATGGGGCTACAAGCGTTACTGGCTCGCCGAGCACCACTTCGTCGCGGTGGCCAGCTCGTCACCGGTGACGCTGATCGGCCAGATCGCCGCGGCCACCGAACGCATTCACGTCGGATCGGCCGCCGTGCAGGTCGGCCACACGACGGCGCTTGCCGTGGTGGAGAGCTTCGGCATCCTCGACGCGTTGCATCCCGGCCGCATCGACATGGGCCTGGGCCGCTCCGGGCAGCGGCGGCAAGAGGCCGCGACCTCGCGCGCCCCCCAGCCCGACCGCGCGCCCGAGCCGTGGCGGGACGTCGACGGCCTGCTCGTCCCCACACCGTTCGACCAAACCCCGCTGATGAGATCCGAACGGATGCGGGCGCAGGCGTCGGTGCTCGCCCAACCGTGCGCGCAGCCGGCGGATTTCGCCGACCAGGTCGCCGACATCGAAGCGATGCTGGACGGCACCTACGCCGTCGACGGCCATCAGCTGCGGGCGGTTCCCGGCGAACACGCGCAGCTGACACCGTGGATCTTCGGCAGCACCAAGGGACAGAGCGCCGAGGTGGCCGGCGCCCGCGGGCTTCCGTTCGTCGCCAGTTACCACATCACCCCCGGCACCGCGCTCGACGCGATCACCGCGTACCGCAACGCCTTCCGCCCCTCCGCCCGGCTGGCGCGGCCGTACGTGGTGGTGTCGGCCGACGTCGTGGTCGCCGAGGACAGCGCCACCGCGCGCTACCTCGCGTCCAGTTACGGCCACTGGGTGTATTCCATTCGTAGCGGCCGGGGCGCGATCCCCTACCCGGATCCCGACTTCTGCGAACCCCTGACCGAGGCCCAGCAGGCATTGGTGGCCGACCGCACCTCAACACAATTCGTCGGCAACCCCGATGAGGTCGCCGACCGGCTCGAGCTGCTGCGCCGGGTCACCGGTGCCGACGAACTTGTCATCACGTCCGTCACCCACCGGCACGCCGACCGGCTGCGCTCGCATGAACTGATCGCCAAACGATGGGGGCTGACCGGATGACTGTTCGAGATGCGGGAGAGCGCAAGCAGATACACCTGGGCGCCCACTTCCCCGGGGTGAACAACACGACGGTGTGGTCGTATCCGAGCGCGGGCAGCCAGATCTCGTTCGAATCGTTTGTGCACCTTGCCCAGACCGCCGAGCGGGGGCTGTTCGACTTCTTCTTCCTTGCCGAGGGGCTGCGGCTGCGCGAGCACCGCGGCAAAATCCACGATCTCGACGTCGTCGGCCGTCCCGACACGTTCACCGTGCTGGCCGCGCTCGCCGCGGTGACCGACCGACTCGGCCTGGCCGGCACCATCAACACCACCTTCAACGAACCCTTCGAGGTGGCAAGGCAATTCGCGACGCTGGACCACCTGTCCGACGGGCGTGCGGCGTGGAACATGGTCACCTCCTCCGACGCGTTCACCGGGGAGAACTTCCGCCGCGGCGGGTTCCTCGCCCACGCCGACCGATACCACCGGGCCGAGGAGTTCATCCGCGTCGCGCGCAAGTTCTGGGACAGCTGGGCACCCGACGCCGTGATCGCCGACGTCGACGCCGGCACCTACGCCGACCCGGCGCGCATCCACGTCGTCGACCATTTCGGTCCGCAGTTCGGCGTCCACGGCGTGGCCGCGCTGCCCGCCGGGCCGCAAGGACACCCCGTGCTGTTGCAGGCCGGTGACTCCAGCGACGGCCGCGACTTCGGCGCCAGGCACGCCGACGCCCTGTTCACGCTGCACGGATCGCTCGAGGCGGGGCAGCGCTACTACGCCGACGTGAAGGGCCGCGCCGCCGCCCACGGGCGCGACCCCGACCAGCTCAAGGTCCTGCCCGGCGCGACGTTCGCGCTGGGAGACACCCCCGACGAGGCGCAGGACAACGCGCGCCACATCCGCGAGCAGCAGGTCAGCGGTCCGACCGCGATCGCGTTTCTCGAGCAGGTGTGGGGCGTGGACCTGTCGGCCTACGATCCCGACGGACCCCTGCCCGACGTCGACCCCGTCGAGAACCCGAACATCACGAGAGGACGGGTCCGGCACGGCGATCCCACGACGGTCGCCCAAACCTGGCGGGCGCGAGCGGAGGCCGAAAACCTCTCGATCCGGGAGCTGATCATCGAGGTGACCAGCCGCCAGCAGTTCGTCGGAACGCCGCAGCAGGTGGCCGCCGAGATCGACCGCTACGTGCAGTCGGACGCCTGCGACGGCTTCATCCTGGTGCCGCACCTGACGCCACACGGCCTCGACGAGTTCGTCGACAAGGTGGTCCCGCTGCTGCAGGAGCGCGGCAGCTTCCGCACCGAGTACAGAGGCCACACGCTGCGCGAGCATCTGGGTTTGTCGCCGACGCCGGGATGGGCGGGAAATCCGGCCGGTATCGCGAGCGGGCAGTGACGGCCGAGCGGCCCGCTGAATTTTGCTGCTCCCCCGCCTGGACTCGAACCAGGAACCCTTCGGTTAACAGCCGAATGCTCTGCCAATTGAGCTACAGGGGACTAACCCGATCGCGGGACGACTCTAGCGTACTGGCACGACCACGCCCAACTGGCGCGGGTCGCCCCGTGGCGATCGCAAGCGCGGCGTAGCCGGGCGCGGCGGGTCGCCACCGTCCGGCCCCGTGGCGATCGCAAGCGCGGCGTAGCCGGGCGCAGCGGGTCGCCACCGTCTCACCCGGTCGACCGCGCACACACCCCACCGGGTGAGGCAGGATGGAGCCATCGATAGTCGGGAGGAACGCTTTGATCCGGTATGTCGTGGTGCTGGGACTGGGTTACGTGCTGGGCTCGAAAGCCGGTCGTCGGCGATACGAGCAGATCGTCGGCACCTATCGAGCGCTGACCAGCAGCCCGGTGGCCAAGTCGATGATCGAGGGGGGACGCCGCAAGATCGCGAACCGGATCTCCCCGGACGCCGGCTTTGTCACGCTGGCGCAGATCGACGACCAAACCGCCATCATGGAACGCGACGTCGAGCCGCTGCCCGACGAGGAGCTCGAGACCTCTACTCGTCGCCGCTAGCCTGCTCCAGCAGGCTGCGCCGGTAGGCCTCCATCGCTACCAGGTCGCCGAACAACGCGTGATACTCGTCGCCCTGTTCGATCGGCGACATGCGCTGCAACTTCGACTTCACCTCGGCGATCTGCCGGCCCATCCACACCTCTTGCAGGCGGGCCAGCACGCCGGCGATGTAGCGCGGCATTTTCTCCTCGTCGACCTGGATGGCCTCGACGCCCAGCTCGCTGATCAGCGCGGCCGTCAAGGGCGACGACGCCCGATCGCGCACCACCTCGAGCCACTGCGCCCCGGTGACCCCGCTCGACGTGCCGCCTGCGGTCTCGATCGCCGCGCGGATGGCGGCGTAGCCGGGGTGGGTGAAGCTCTCGACGGTCAGCGTGTCGAAGACCGGGCCGGCCAGCGCCGGATACTGCAACGCCGACTTGAGTGCCTCCCGTTGGGGCCACAGGGTGGGGTCGCGGGGGTCGGGACGGCTGGCCGCGGCATGGGCCGCGGCGGCGGGTTGCTCCGCGCGCCGCGACGCCTTGGGTCCGGCGCCGCCGCGGGCCGGGATTTTGGCGTTCTTGGATTGGCCGCGCACCCGGTCGATGACCTGCGCGACGTCGTCCCAGCCGACCCACCCGGCGAGCTGGCGGGCGTACTCGTCGCGCAGCGTGGGGTCCTTGATCTGGCCCACCATGGGCACGCAGCGCCGCAGCGCGGCCACCCGGCCCTCGGCGCTGTCCAGGTCCATCTCGGCGAGCGCCGACCGGATTGCGAACTCGAACAACGGCGTTCGCCGGGCCACCAGGTCGCGCAGGGCGCCGTCGCCGGACTTCAGCCGGAGATCGCAGGGGTCCACGCCGTCCGGCGCGACGGCCACGAACGATTGACCCGCCAGGTTCTGCTCGCCGCCGAACGCCTTGAGGGCGGCGGCCCGCCCGGCCGCGTCGCCGTCGAACACGTAGATCAGCTCGCCGCGAAAGAAGCTGTCGTCCATCATCAGTCGGCGCAGCATCGCCAGGTGCTCGTCGCCGAACGCGGTGCCGCACGACGCCACGGCGGTGGTGACCCCGGCCAGATGCATCGCCATCACGTCGGTGTAGCCCTCCACGACGACGGCCTGATGGCCCTTGGCGATGTCGCGTTTGGCCAAGTCGATGCCGAACATCACGTTCGACTTCTTGTACAGCAGCGTCTCCGGGGTGTTGATGTACTTGGCTTCCATCGGGTCGTCGTCGAAGAGCCGCCGGGCGCCGAAACCGATCACCTCGCCGGCCGAGGAACGGATGGGCCACAGCAGGCGGCGGTGGAAGCGGTCCATCGGCCCGCGGCGCCCCTGCCGCGACAGGCCCGCCGCTTCCAGCTCTTTGAACTCGAAACCCTTGCGCACCAAGTGCTTTGTGAGTGAGTCCCAGCCCGACGGCGCGAACCCGCAACCGAAGTGACGGGCCGCCTCGGCATCGAAGTTGCGCTCGGTCAGATACTGCCGCGCCGGCGCCGCCTCGTCGGATTCCAGCGCCGCGGCGTAGAACTCCGCCGCGGCCGCGTTGGCCGCGACGAGCCGGCTTCGGCTGCCTCGGTCGCGCTGCACACTGGTCGCCGGGCCGGAGTAGGTGATGGTGTGACCGATCCGGTCGGCGAGCAGCTCGACCGCCTCGACAAAGCTGACGTGCTCGATCTTCTGGATGAAGGCGTACACGTCGCCACCCTCGCCGCAGCCGAAGCAGTGGAAGTGGCCGTGGTTGGGGCGGACGTGAAACGACGGCGACTTCTCATCGTGAAACGGACACAGCCCCTTGAGCGAATCCGCGCCCGCGCGCCGCAACTGCACGTAATCGCCGACCACTTCGTCGATGCGCACCCGCTCGCGGATGGCGGCGATGTCGCGGTCGGGAATCCGGCCGCGGCCCCGGGCGCGTGCGTCGCCGTCGCTCCGTGAACTTGCCGGGCTTGACATCGGCTCAGTCTAAGCGCGCGGCGGCGAACGCTATCCCGTTCCGATGACGCCGCACGCGACGCGATCCATCGCGTTCTCGGTGTCCTGGGCGCCGTGCAGCATCAGCGCGGTCTTGGCACCGGCCAGCAGGTCGTCCCGGGTGAACGAATCGGTGGTGGTGACCAGGTAGGCCGCGCCGTCCTGGCGCACCTCGAGCGTCGCCAGGTCGCCGCTCTCGGGCTTGCCGGTGTGGCCGGGCGCCTGGTAGTGGCCGCCGGCGGACAAGAAGTTGCCCGGCGCACCGCCGGTGGGGGCCACCGAATTCGGCTCGCACTTGCCGATCTCGTGGACGTGCAGGCCGTGCAGGCCGGGGGTCAGGATGCCGGTCGCCACCGTCTTGACGGTGACGGTCACATAGTTGCCGGTGAAGTCGAAGGTCGCGGTGGCCGCCGTCCGGCCGTCGGGTGTCTTCAACTCCGCGCTGAGCGAGCCGCCGGCGGGTGCCGGGGTCGTCGCCTCCCCGGAGGACGTCGGTGCGGCGGTTTTCACCGGCGGGGTGGTGCCCGGCTGGCTGCTCTCGTGCTGCGGTGAACTGCAGGCGGTCATGGCGACGACGGGAAGCCCCATCAGAAGGGAGGCCATCAAAGGCGAGCCGCTGAATTTCTTCATGTCGGGCAGCCTAACTCGCGGCGGCCGCGCCGATCCCCGGGCCGGACAAGTTGTTGCGCCCCACGACCCGCTACGGGCCGGCCTGGCGGGCGTCGATCCGTTCCAGCCGGCCCTCGGTGTAGGAGGCGATTTGATCGACGATGACCCGCCACCGGGCGCCGTCGTCGGCCGCGGTGTTGAAGGCCGCGGCGAAGACCGGGTCGAGGGTTCGGGGGGCTCCCGCGTACAGCCAGTGGGCCACCCGGTGGATGCGCTCACGCTGCCCGGCCTGGGTTTCCTGATGGCGCGGGTCGGACATGATGAACTGCAGCGCCAGGATTTTCAGCAGCGCGACCTCGGCCCGCACCAGATCGGGAACCTGCAGCTCGGCCCGGTAGCGCACCAGCGGTCCGGGTCCGGCCGCCGCGCGGGTGGTGGCGATGGCGGCCGAGGCGAACCTCCCGACCAGCTCGCTGGTCAGCCGCTTGAGCGCGACCGACGCCGCGAGCGTGGCGTCGTACTTGCCCACGGCGGCGACCACCGGCAGCGCTGACAGCCGTCGCGCGGCCGCCATGAAATCGTCGGCGCGCACCCGGGAAAATTCGGTCTCGCCGAGTTTGGCCAGCGCGGCCGCCTCGTCGTCGTCGGCCAGCACCCGCAGGTCGATGCGTTGGGAGACGACACCGTCCTCCACGTCGTGCACCGAGTAGGCCACGTCGTCGGCCCAGTCCATCACCTGCGCCTCCAGGCACATCCGGCCCTCCGGGGCGCCCGCGCGCATCCAGGCCGCCGCCTCGCGGTCGGCGTCGTAGAACCCGAACTTGCGCGCCGCGCTCCCGTGGCCTTCGCCGCGGGGCCACGGGTATTTGGTGACCGCGTCCAGCGACGCGCGAGTCAGGTTCAGACCCGCGCTGTTGCCTTGGGCGTCAAGCACTTTGGGCTCGAGGCTGGTCAGGATTCGAAAGTTCTGGGCGTTGCCCTCGAAGCCGCCATAGTTCGCCGCGACCTCGTCGAGGGCCCGCTCGCCATTGTGGCCGTAGGGCGGGTGGCCGATGTCGTGGGCCAGGCCGGCCAGGTCGACCAGGTCGAGGTCGCAGCCCAGGCCGACGGCCATTCCCCGCCCGATCTGGGCGACCTCGAGGGAGTGCGTCAGCCGGGTGCGCGGCGTGTCCCCTTCCCGCGGCCCGACGACCTGGGTCTTGTCGGCCAGCCGGCGCAGGGCGGCGCTGTGCAGCACCCGGGCGCGGTCGCGGGCGAAGTCGGTGCGGTGCTGACCTT
This sequence comes from Mycobacterium sp. 3-98, assembly GCF_035918355.1. Taxonomy (NCBI): domain Bacteria; kingdom Bacillati; phylum Actinomycetota; class Actinomycetes; order Mycobacteriales; family Mycobacteriaceae; genus Mycobacterium; species Mycobacterium sp. 3-98. The sequence goes on from NZ_CP142360.1 coordinate 3,762,039, forward strand.
CGGTGCCCGGCAGACCCGCGGTCTTCGCGGCTTCGGTTACCCGTCGCTGACGGTCGAAGTCGTCGTAGGGGTCGCGCTGATTCCTGGTCACCGACGCACAGTCTGCCAGGGAATGCCCGCCCAAGTCCGGCTCGACTCGGGCCCGCTGGCGTGTGTCGGCCGGGGCTAGATTGGGCCCTATGCGCACCGCTCGCCTGCTCGCCGTGCTCGCGACGCTCCTGACGGTCGGCCTCGGCGGCGGGCTGCTGTCGGCACCGGCCGCCGGCGCGCAACCATCATTCCGGTTGGCCGACTACGTCACCGACAACGCGGGGGCGCTGTCGGATTCCGGTCGAAGCACCGTCACCGCCGCCGTCAACAAGCTCTACACCGACCGCCACATCCGGCTGTGGGTGGTCTACGTCGACGACTTCTCCGGGCAGAGCCCGACCGGGTGGGCACAAGGCACCGTGCGCGCCAGCGACCTGGGCGGCTACGACGCGCTGCTGGCCGTTGCGACCACCAGCCGCGCCTACGCCTTCCTGGTGCCGTCCACCATCAAGAGCGTCAACTCCGGTCAGGTCGACAGCTTGCGGCGCAACAAGATCGAACCCGCCCTGCACAACGGTGACTGGAGCGGCGCCGCGGTGGCCGCGGCGAACGGGCTCGACGCATCGCCCGGTTCGTCGGGGCGGGTGATCCTGCTGGCCACGCTGGCGGGCATTCTCATCGCGCTGGCCGGCCTGCTGCTGGTGATGCGTCATCGCGGGCAGCGCCGACGGGCCGCGGCGTTGGCGGCCGCGCGGCGCGTCGACCCCACCGACGTCGACGCGCTCGCCGCGCTGCCGCTGCAGACGCTCGACGACCTGTCCCGCGCGCTGGTGGTGGACGTCGACAACGCGCTACGCACCAGCGCCAACGAATTGGACCTGGCGGTCGGCGAATTCGGCGAAGAGCGCACCCGACCCTTCACGAGCGCGGTGGCCAACGCCAAAGCGGCTCTGTCCCAAGCGTTCACGGTGCGCCAACAACTCGACGACTCCACACCGGAAACACCCGCCCAGCGGCGCGAACTGCTCACCCAGGTGATCGTCTCGGCGGCGCGGGCCGACCGCGAGCTGGAGTCACAGACCGAGGCCTTCGAGAAGCTGCGCGACCTCGTGATCAACGCCGCGTCGCGGCTGGATGCGCTGACGCAGCAGTACGTGGAACTCACCACCCGTCTGGCGCCGGCGGAGCAACGGCTGGCGGCGCTGCACCACGACTTCAGCGCTGCCGCACTGACTTCGGTGTCCGGCAATGTCACGACGGCCAAGGAGCGGCTGGCGTTCGCCGACCGCAACATCGGCACCGCCCGTGAGCTGGCCGCCCACGCCGTCACCGGTGGGCAGGCCGGCTTGGTCGACGCGGTCCGGGCCGCCGAGTCCGCCCTCGGGCAGGCGCGGGCGCTGCTCGACGCGGTGGACAACGCGGCCAGCGACATTCAGCACGCGATCGACGGGCTGCCGTCGGCCGTCGCCGACATCAAGGATGACATCGCACGCGCCAACGAACTGCTGCAGAAAAAACCCACGCGCAGCGGCGATTTGGTGGCGGCCCGCGACGCGGCCACCAGGGCCGTCGAGAGCGCCCGCGCCGGTGGATCCGAAGATCCGCTGGCCGCCTTCGGACAGGTGACCAAGGCCGACGCCGCGCTCAACGGGCTGCTGGCCACCCTGGCCGAGGAACAGGCCACCGCCGAGCGACTCAGCCGATCACTGGAACAGGCCTTGTTCACCGCGCAATCGCGGGTGCGCGCGGTGTCCGACTACATCGACACGCGCCGCGGCAGCGTCGGCCCCGACGCCCGCACCCGGCTGGCCGAAGCCAAGCGCCACCTGCAGGCCGCGCAGGACAAGGGCGCGACGAACCCGAGCGAAGCGATCGCCCACGCCAACGCGGCGTCGACGCTGGCCGCTCACGCTCAGTCATTGGCGAACGACGACGTGCAGGCGATGCAGCGCGCCTACACGCGTGGCGGCGGTAGTGACATGGGCGCGATGCTCGGCGGCATCATCATCGGCGACCTGCTCAGCGGGGGGATGCGGGGCGGATTCGGCGGCTGGAGCCCGACGTCGTTCGGTGGCTCGCCGGGTTCTTCCGACGGCGGGTTCATGGGTGGCGGCGGCCGATTCTGACGCGCCGCGCGCGGGTGACCGCGGCGGCTTTCGGTTCTCTACCTACCGGTCTTCAGCCGGCGGCCGGGGAATGCGGGATCACGCCCACGGGCCGTGCCGCGGCTTCGCCTTCCCACCCGCTCCAGACGCCGTCGGCGACCGCCGTCGGGCGGGGCGCGTCGAGTGTCTCCTCCGTGGTGTCGGCGCTCGCGTCCGACTTCGGCGCCCAGTGGTCGTAGTCGTCGGGCGGAACGACCACCCCCCACTTGAGTGGGACCGATAAACCGCCGAGCACACCGCACTCACCGCGTACTGCCGCCACCGTGTCATCGGGTAACGGCGAACCGAGAGGCAAAAGCACCCCTGCCCCCTTCCACAGCCGATCTAAGCGTTCGGGCGCTGTGGCGAACCTATTTACACCAACCGCTGACATCGTAAGACAAACCGAAGAAAATATGCGGGAATTGCCAATTTTCCTTAATTTGAGCGTGTATCGGACCACGCGGGCCTCTCGCCGACCGGTAAGGGGACCGCCGCGCGGGCCACGCGGGCCGGCGACACCGGGGAACTCGGGCGCCATCCCGGACGATCGGCCGTCGATTCCTACGGACAAACTCCTTGCCGCACAGCACGTTAGGGTAAGCCGTCGTGATCGGATCGAGCAGTCGGCCGCGGGTGCGCCGGGGGTCCGGCTCCACGCTTCCCGCTCGGGGCAACGCATGCGAGCGCGCGTTCTTACGGGACGAATTATATGAATTCGCATATTGCGGTACGGCGTTGCTTGGCCGCCCCGGCCAACCTAGTCGGAATTTCCGGTTTCTCACGCCGTGCACTCCATGCACATCCGCAACAGCGGCACCGCGATTATCGGGTTCGCGGCACCACTTTGGGCCGTGACCGCACCACCTCCGCCTTGGTGCCGCGCTTGTCCCCCTCGGGCCCCTTGTCGCCCACCGGCATGGCCGTCATCGGCACGCCGTTACCCGACCCGGCCGCGGCCGACGTCGCCGCGGGCGCTCCGGTGGCCACACCCGACACCGCCGGTGCGGGCACGTACGCCGGCATCGACCCTTGCCACGCCGCGGGCACCGACATCGCCCCGACGAACCGCGCGGTCCCCAGGCCCGCCGACGCGACGCCCAGCGCGCCCAGCCCTCCGCCCGCCAGCGGTTGCAGGTCGGACAGCACGCTATGGGCGCTGCGCGGGGCCTCGGCGGCCACGTTGGTGGCGCTGAGCAATACCGGCGCCGGCGCCGCCGGCGGCGCGGCCGCCACCGGGCCGGTGCTCTGGGCCAGCGCCACCATGGGCGGCATCAGCGCGCTGGCCGGGTACATGCCGGCCTGGGCCACCGTCGTCAAGGTCGCCACCGGCGTCGAGGTCATCAACGACGTCAGCGACGAGACCGCCGGGGAGAGCGCCATGAACACCGATTGCAGCTGCGACGCGAACGCGGTCCCCAGCGAGGACAAGCCCTGGAAAAACTGGGACGCGAGCGTCAGGGGCGCCGTCACCAGGTCGGCCAGGCCCGCCAGGCCCGCGGACGCCGCGCCGCCGAGACCCGCGGGCGGCGGGGTGAACGCCGGCAACGTCTCCACCAGCGTTTGGGCCCCCGCGTGATAGCCCACCATCGCGGCCACGTCCTGCGCCCACATCTCGACGTACTCCAGCTCGGTCTGCGCGATCGCCGCCGTGTTCTGGCCGAAGAAGTTGGTCGCGATCAGGATCAGCAACCGGGCACGATTCGCCAGCACCGCCGGCAGCGGCACCGTCGCGACCACCGCCCCCTCGAACGCCAGCGCCGCCAGCCGGGCCCGGATCGCGGCCACCTCCGCCTCCGCGGCGGCGATCAGCAGCCATTGCACGTAGGGCGCCGCGGCGGCCGTCATCGATGCCGACGAAGGACCCGTCCAGGGGCCCGCAGCCAGGTCCGTCACCACGGTGTTGAACGAGGCCGCCGAGGACGACAGCTCCGCCGCCAGTCCGTCCCACGCGGAGGCCGCCTCGAATAGAGGTCCAGCACCGGGGCCGCCGACTATCAAAGCCGAGTTGATTTCCGGAGGGAAGAACAAAAACGCGGGAATCATCCACACCCCAACCGACCGAGTCAACGGCTCCAGCGACAGACGCCCGACATCCGCCCATGGCTCAACTAGCTATCTACTTATGCCCCACGGCAGATCCTAGGGCACCGCCACCATCGCGGCCCGATTTTTAAGCAAACCTTATTTCGCAAATGCGAACCGGCGACCGCGCATCATTCACGGCGGCGCGAGTCGGCCAGACGCGCACCGACGCAACGGGACCCGATATGGCACCGCCGACGGCGGCCCGGTGATTAGCAGCCTTTGAGCCGTGCCGCCAGATAATCGGCCACGGTGTTCATCGCGACGCGTTCCTGGGTCATGTCGTCGCGCCGGCGCACCGTCACGGCGTTGTCCTCGAGTGAGTCGAAATCCACCGTCACACAGAACGGCGTGCCGATCTCGTCCTGGCGCCGATAGCGCCGCCCGATCGCGCCCGCATCATCGAAATCGATATTCCAAAACTGGCGCAGTTCGGCCGCCAGATCGCGGGCCTTGGGGCTCAGGTCGGCGTGCCGGGACAGCGGTAGCACCGCCGCCTTGACCGGGGCCAGCCGCGGGTCCAGCCGCAGCACCGTGCGCTTTTCCATCTTGCCCTTGGCGTTCGGGGCCTCGTCCTCGACGTAGGCGTCGATCAGGAAGGCCATGAACGACCGCGTCAAACCCGCGGCGGGCTCGATGACATACGGGATGTAGCGTGCGTCGGTCGCCTGGTCGTAGAAGGACAGGTCGACGCCGGAATGCTTTGAATGCGTCGCCAAGTCGAAATCGGTGCGGTTGGCGACGCCCTCCAGCTCACCCCACGGGTTACCGGCGAAGCCGAATTTGTACTCGATGTCGACGGTGCGATCGGAGTAGTGCGACAGTTTGTCGGCCGGGTGTTCAAACAACCGCAGGTTCTCCGGATCGATACCCAACTCGACATACCATTGCAGCCGGGTGTCGATCCAATACTGATGCCATTCCTTCGCGGTCGAGGGCTCGACGAAGAACTCCATTTCCATTTGCTCGAACTCGCGCGTGCGGAAAATGAAGTTGCCCGGGGTGATCTCGTTGCGAAAGCTCTTGCCTATCTGGCCGATGCCGAAGGGCGGTTTCTTGCGCGCGGTCGTCACCACGTTGGCGAAGTTGACGAAGATGCCCTGCGCGGTCTCCGGACGCAGATAGTGCAAGCCCTCCTCGGTCTCGATCGGACCCAGGTAGGTCTTGAGCATCATGTTGAATTCGCGGGGCTCGGTCCACTGCCCGGGCTCGCCGGTGTCGGGGTCACGGATGTCGGCCAGTCCGTTGGGCGGCGGGTGGCCGTGCTTGGCCTCGTAGGCCTCGACGAGATGGTCGGCGCGGTAACGCTTATGGGTGATCAGCGACTCGACCAGCGGGTCATGGAAGACCTCGACGTGGCCCGAGGCCACCCACACCTGCCGCGGCAAGATGATCGACGAATCCAGGCCGACGACGTCGTCGCGCCCGCTGACCACCGCGCGCCACCACTGACGTTTGATGTTCTCTTTGAACTCCACACCCAACGGGCCGTAGTCCCACGCCGACCGGGTTCCGCCGTAGATCTCTCCCGAGGGAAAAACGAAGCCGCGCCGCTTGGCCAGATTCACTACGGTGTCGATGACGGACGCCACGGGGTGGTGCACTCCCTTTCCGGGGTTGGGTGGGCGCGCTTGGCGGGCGACCGCCGTGCGCAGAGCATCAGTCATGGTAGCGATCGGCGCCGCGGTCTTTGACATGCGTCATCATGCATGTGACAGTGGAGTGCAGCCGATACGGCGGATACTTTCCCACTACCTGGCACTTCTCGAGGTGATGCCGCTCCCATGATGTCCCCCTCACGTTCTGCGTCGATGCCGTCCGCCACCGACGGCGACATGGGAACGGACCTGGACGCGGTCACCCACGACCACGGCGGACTCGGCGCCGGTGGGCACTCCGTACTGGCCGATTACCCCGTCCCACCCCCGCGGGAGATCCTCGACGCCGCGGGCGAGTTGTTGCGGGCGCTGGCGGCGCCGGTGCGCATCGCCATCGTCCTGCAGCTGCGCGAGTCGCATCGCTGCGTGCACGAGCTGGTGGACGCGCTCGGCGTGCCCCAGCCGCTGGTCAGCCAGCACCTGAAGATCCTCAAGGCGGCGGGCGTGGTTGCCGGAGAGCGGTCCGGGCGCGAGGTGCTGTACCGGCTCGCCGATCATCACCTCGCGCACATCGTGGTGGACGCCGTCGCGCACGCGAGCGAGGACACCCCGTGACATCGGGAGCGAGCGTTCGCTCGACCCGTCAGCGCGCGGCGATCTCGACGCTGTTGGAGACACTCGACGAATTCCGCTCGGCGCAGGATCTGCACGACGAGCTGCGCCGGCGCGGCGAGAACATCGGGCTGACCACCGTCTACCGGACGCTGCAGTCGATGGCCGCGGCGGGAATGATCGACACGCTGCGCACCGACACCGGCGAGTCGGTCTACCGCAGGTGTTCGGAACACCATCATCACCACTTGGTCTGCCGCAGTTGCGGATCCACGATCGAGGTGGGCGATCACGAGGTCGAGGAGTGGGCGACGGCCGTGGCCGCCAAGCACGGCTTCTCCGACGTCAGCCACACCATCGAGATCTTCGGCACCTGTTCGGAGTGCATGCCCTGACGGTTACGCCGTCAGCGTGCGGCGTACCTGGGCGCCGGTGTCGAGCACCAGCAAAATCAAGGTCCTCAGCGCATCGTCGGTGAGGCCCGCGCCGGGAAAGTTGTAGCGCAGCATCACATCGGCGTTCTTGGCCGCGCCCTTGCCCGAATTACGCTGCACGGCTTTGTCATTGACCTTCTCGATGAGGCTGACGCTGCCGAAGTTGCTGTCGCGCGCCTGCTTGGCCACCTGATCGCTCAGCTTCTTGGTCAGCGGCAGATCCCACGCCAATATCTGGGTGAGCGATACCAGGTCAAGGCCCTCGGCGATGTTCACCACCCGCAACGAGGCGATGGTGCCGTCATGGTGAACGGTCAGCGCGCCGTCGGTCTCCTCCTGCAGCGCAAGGACATCGCGGAGGATCGACGCCAGACGCTCCTGTAGCGATGGCACTATGCGCTCCCGAATCGGCGGTTGCGCGAGGCGTATTCCTCGCAGGCGGCCCACAGGTCGCGACGGTCGTAGTCGGGCCACAATTTGTCCTGGAAGATGTACTCGGCGTATGCCGCCTGCCACAGCATGAAATTGCTGGACCGCTGCTCCCCCGAGGTCCGCAAAAACAGATCCACGTCGGGGATGTCGGGCCGCTGCAGGTGGTTCGCCACCGTCGACTCGGTGATGCGCTCCGGGTTCAGCCGTCCGGCCGCGGCCAGCCGTGCGATTTCCTTTGTGGCTTCGGCGATTTCGGCGCGACCACCGTAGTTCACACAGTAGTTGACGGTGATGACGTCGTTGTCCTTCGTCATGTCTTCTGCGATCGCCAGCTCATTGATCACGCTGCGCCACAGGCGGGGCCGCGACCCGACCCACCGGATCTTGACCCCGATCGCATTCAGGTTCACCCGGCGCATCCGCACCACGTCGCGGTTGAAGCCCATCAGGAAGCGGACCTCTTCGGGCGAACGCTTCCAGTTCTCGGTCGAGAAGGCGTACAGGCTGAGCCACTTGATCCCGATTTCGATTGCACCACAGACGATGTCGATGACCACGGCCTCCCCGGCTCGATGACCGTCGGTACGGGTCAGCCCCTGCTGGGTGGCCCAGCGGCCGTTGCCGTCCATGACGATGGCCACATGGTTGGGCAGCCGGTCGGCCTCGATCCTGGGCGCGGCCGCCTTGGAGGTGTGCTGCGGCGGCCGGCACGGGCCGCCGTCGGCGGACGGCGGCAGCTCCGGAAACACGACGGGCCAGGTCGACTTGTCGGGAAAGACCGGATAGTCGTCGGGCGCGGGGGGCAGCTGCGGGAAACCGCGGTGTGTCACCAGCGCCCCACTGGCCTCGGTCGCAGGGCGTGTGTCTTGTGCCCACCTCCGAGCGACACGTTCGGGTGACCCGCTTTTGTCGCTCGGAGGTGGGCACAACACATGCCGGTTGACGCAGATGCGGGTGTGACGGATGTGATCACCGCCCGTCCGCCGGCCCAGACTTTAGCCACAGTCCATATCCTGCCCGATCAGCGTCGCGCGCTGATCGGCGATGGTGCGGTCGACGTGATACGTCCGTTCGACGAGCGGCAACGTCTTGAGCTGCCGCTCCAAATGCCATTGCAGGTGCGCCGCCACCAGACCGCTGACGTAGTTGCGGTGCGACTGCGGCGTCTTCTCGGCGAAGTCCCAATCGCCGTCGTGCAGCGCCGACATCAGGTCCAGCACCCCCGGCGGCGGCGTCGTCGAACCGGCCGGGCGGCAGTGGGTGCAGACGCTGCCGCCGGCGCCGACATGAAACGCACGATGGGGACCGGGCGTGGCGCAACGGGCGCACTCGTTCAGCGCCGGCGCCCAACCGGCGATGCCCATCGCCCGCAGCAGGTAGGCGTCCAGCAGCAGGCCCCGGGACCGGCGGCCGTCGGCCACCGCCCGCAGGGCGCTCACCGTGAGCCCGTGCAGGGCCGGGGCGGGCGCCCGCTCCTCACCGGCGAGGCGTTCGGCGGTTTCCAGCATGGCGCACCCGCAGGTGTAGCGGCCGTAGTCGCTGACGATGTCGGTGGCGAACGCGTCGATCGAGACGACCTGGGTGACGATGTCGAGGTTGCGGCCGGGATGCAACTGCGCGTCGATGTGCGCGAATGGCTCCAGCCGCGCACCGAATTTGCTGCGGGTACGACGAACGCCCTTGGCCACCGCGCGGACCAGCCCGTGATCACGGGTCAGCAGGGTGACGATCCGGTCGGCTTCGCCGAGCTTGTGCTGGCGCAGCACAACAGCTCGGTCTCGGTATAGCCGCATCCCCATAGTTTTGCACCCCGCCGCGACATTGCGGGTATCCGCGCCGTCTAGTCTCGTACCCCGTGATTGGCGCTTCGGGGTCGGGAGTCGGGTCCATTTCCGGGTCCGGCAACCAGCGCCTGCCCACGCTGACCGACCTGCTCTATCAGTTGGCCAGCCGCTCGGTGACGTCCACCACCCTGGTGGGTCGTTCGCTGCACGCCATCCACGCCAGCCAGCCCACGCTGAACGCCTTCCGGGTGGTGCTCACCGAGTCGGCGCTGGCCGACGCGGCCGAGGCCGACCGGCGCCGCGCGGCCGGGGACACCGCCCCGCTGCTGGGCATCCCGATCGCCGTCAAGGACGACGTCGACATTGCCGGCGTGCCCACTGCGTTCGGCACCGAGGGGACGGTTCCGCCGGCGACGCACGACGCCGAGGTGGTGCGCCGCCTCAAGGCCGCCGGCGCGGTGATCGTGGGCAAGACCAACACGTGTGAGCTCGGCCAGTGGCCGTTCACCAGCGGACCCGGTTTCGGGCACACCCGCAACCCCTGGTCGCGGCGGCACACCCCCGGCGGGTCGTCGGGTGGCAGCGCCGCGGCGGTGGCCGCGGGCCTGGTCACGGCCGCCATCGGGTCCGACGGCGCCGGCAGTATCCGCATCCCCGCGGCATGGACGCACCTGGTGGGCATCAAGCCGCAGCGCGGACGGATCTCGACCTGGCCGCTGCCGGAGGCGTTCAACGGCATCACGGTCAACGGCGTGCTGGCCCGCACGGTCGCCGACGCGGCGCTGGTGCTCGACGCCGCGTCCGGCAACGTCGAGGGGGACCGTCACAAACCGCCCGCGATCACCGCCTCCGACTATGTGGGCAAGGCGCCCGGCCCGCTGAACATCGCGCTGTCAACCCGGTTTCCCTACACCGGTTTCCGGCCCAAGCTGCACCCGGAGATCCTGGCGGCGACGCGCGCCGTGGGTAACCAACTCGAACTGCTGGGCCACACCGTGGTGTCCGGCAACCCCGACTACGGCATGCGGTTGTCGTGGGACTTTCTCGCCCGGTCCACCGCGGGCCTGCGGGATTGGGAGGAGCGCTTGGGCGACGGCGTCGTGCTGGACCCCCGGACCCTGTCCAACCTGCGCATGGGCGCCGCGCTGGGGCAGGCGATCCTGCGCAGCGCCCGCCGCCACGAGGCGGCCGACCAGCGCCGGGTCGGTTCGATCTTCGACATCGTCGACGTGGTGTTGGCGCCGACCACCGCCCAGCCCCCGCCGCTGGCGCGGGCCTTCGACCGGTTGAGCGGCTTCGGCACCGACCGGGCCATGATCGCGGCCTGCCCGCTGACGTTCCCGTGGAACGTCCTGGGGTGGCCGTCCATCAACGTTCCGGCGGGCTTCACCTCCGAAGGCCTGCCGATCGGCGTGCAGCTGATGGGCCCGGCCAACAGCGAGGGCATGCTGATCTCGCTGGCCGCCGAGCTCGAAGCCGTGTGCGGATGGGCCAGCAAGCAGCCCCAACCCTGGTGGCACCAGAGCGCGGACACCCCTCCGGCGCCCGCGCCCAGCGGCTGAGATCACCGCCGCGTCCCGCCGTCTGGGCAGGTCGGAGCGGTGAATTTCCTGCCGACGAGGCGGGTACACGTTCGCCATGGACCAATCCGACGCCCCACTGCTCGATGCGCTGGCCGACTATCGGGAAAAGAACCGATACGGGTTCACGCCGCCCGGCCACCGGCAGGGCCGCGGCACCGACGAGCGGGTCCTCGCGGTCCTGGGCCGTGAACCCTTCCTCGACGACGTACTGGCCAGCGGCGGCCTGGATGACCGCCGGACCAGCAACAAGTACTTGAAGAACGCCGAAGACCTGATGGCCGAGGCAGTGGGCGCGGACACCGCGTGGTTCTCCACCTGCGGCAGTTCCCTGTCGGTGCGGGCGGCGATGATGGCGGTGGCCGGCGGCGAGGGCAGCCTGCTGGTCAGCCGCGACAGCCACAAGTCGATCGTGGCGGGGCTGATCTTCTCCGGCGTGCAGCCGCGCTGGATCACCCCCCGCTGGGACGCCGCGCACCACTTCTCTCATCCGCCCTCGCCGGAGCAGGTCGAACAGGCCTGGGACAAGCACCCCGAGGCCGCCGGCGCGCTCGTCGTCAGCCCCAGCCCCTACGGCACCTGCGCCGACATCGCCGGGATCGCCGAGGTGTGTCACCGGCGCGGAAAGCCGCTGATCCTCGACGAGGCGTGGGGCGCACACCTGCCGTTCCACGAGGACCTGCCGACCTGGGCGATGGACGCCGGCGCGGACGTCTGCGTGGTCAGCGTGCACAAGATGGGCGCCGGTTTCGAGCAGGGTTCGGTGTTTCACCTGCAGGGCGACCTGATCGATCGGGATCGCCTGTCCGCCTGCGCGGATCAGCTGATGACCACCAGTCCCAGCGTCCTGTTGTACGCCGCCATGGACGGCTGGCGCCGGCAGATGGTGCAGCACGGTCATGAATTGCTCGGTGCCGCACTCGATTTGACGCGACACGTGCGTGAGGAGATCGAACTCATCCCGGATGTGGAGGTTCTCGACGACGAGTTGCTCGGCGCGCAGGCGTCCCACGACCTGGACCGGATGCAGGTGCTGATCGACGTATCCGCAACGGGCACTTCGGGTTATCAGGCCGCCGACTGGCTGCGGGCGCACGCGCACATCGACGTGGGGATGAGCGATCACCGCCGCATCCTGGCCACCCTGTCGATGGCCGACGACAAGGAGACCCTGGGGCGTCTCACCGACGCGCTGCGCGCGTGGCGCACCGCCGCCGACGACTTCGAGCCGCCGCCGAGCATCGCGCTGCCCTCGCCCGACGAGCTGCAACTGGAGTCCGTCGAGTTGCCGCGTGACGCGTTTTTCGGGCGGGTGGAAACGGTGTCCACGGACAGCGTCGCGGGCCGCATCGCCGCCGAGCAGATCACCCCCTATCCCCCGGGCATCCCCGCCGTCGTGCCGGGTGAGCGTCTCAACGATGCCGTGCTGGACTATCTTTGCTCGGGCGTCAATGCCGGCATGAATCTGCCCGATGCGGCCGATCCGTCGCTGAACACCATCCGGGTGCTCGCCACGTAGAAAGCCCGCTAAAAGCCCAGCCGGCCAAGCTGTTTGGGGTCGCTCTGCCAGTTCTTGGCGACCTTGACGCGCAGGTCGAGGTACACCTTGGTGCCCAGCAGCTTCTCGATCTGGGCGCGCGCGGCGGTGCCGACGTCGCGCAGCCGGGCCCCGCCCTTGCCGATGATGATGCCCTTCTGGCTGTCGCGTTCGACGTAGAGCAGCGCGTGCACGTCGATCAGGTCGTCGCGGTCCTCCCGCGGGCTGACCTCGTCGATGACCACGGCCAACGAGTGCGGCAGCTCGTCGCGCACCCCCTCCAGGGCCGCCTCCCGGATGAGCTCGGCCATCAACACCTCTTCGGGTTCGTCGGTCAGTTCCCCGTCGGGGTAGTAGGCGGGCCCGGGCGGCAGCGCCGCGGCCAGCACGTCGATCAGGACGTCCATTTGCGTCCCGGCCACCGCCGACACCGGGACGATCTCGGCCTGCTCGCCGACCAGCGCGCTGACCGCGACCAACTGCGCGGCGACCCGGTCCTTGGGCGCCTTGTCGATCTTGGTGACGATGGCGACCAGTGTCGCCTTGGGCGCGGTCGCCCGAATCTGCTCGACGATCCACCGGTCGCCCGGGCCGATCGCCTCGTCGGCCGGGATGCACAGCCCGATCACGTCCACCTCGGCGTAGGTGTCGCGCACCAGGTCGTTGAGCCGCTTGCCCAGCAGGGTGCGCGGGCGGTGCAGACCCGGCGTGTCGACCAGGATGATCTGGAAGTCGTCCCGGTGCACGATCCCCCGGATGGTGTGCCGGGTGGTCTGGGGCCGTTTCGAGGTGATCGCGACCTTGGTCCCGACGAGCGCGTTCGTCAGGGTCGACTTCCCGGTGTTGGGCCGGCCGACCAAACATACGAAGCCGGAACGGAATTCAGTCATGCTGCGGGGGTTCCTCGCCATCGGGTGAGCCGTCGGATTCGACGGGGCTGAGCAGGACGGTGCCGATGCGTACCCGCCCACGGTGATCCGTGCCGCCCTCGGCGTGCAGCCGCAAACCGTGGGAGATCACCTCGGCGCCCGGCAGCGGCACCCGGCCCAATTCCAGGGCGAGCAGCCCGCCGACGGTGTCGACGTCGAGGTCGTCGTCGAACTGCACGCCGTACAGTTCGCCGAGGTCCTCGATCGGCAGCCGAGCCGACACCCGAAAACGCTTGTCGCCCAGGTCTTCTATCGGCGCCGTCTCCGCCTGGTCGTACTCGTCGGCGATCTCGCCGACGATTTCTTCGAGCACGTCTTCGATGCTGACCAGGCCGGCGATCGCGCCGTACTCGTCGACGAGCAGGGCCATGTGGTTGCGGTCGCGCTGCATTTCGCGCAGCAGGGCGTCCAAGGGCTTGGAGTCCGGCACGAAGACCGCCGGCCGCATCACCTGCGCCACCGGGATGGTCCGCCCGCCGCCGCCCGACAAAAACGTCTGCTGGACAAGGTCTTTCAGGTACACGACGCCGACGATGTCGTCGACGTTCTCGCCGATCACCGGGATGCGGGAATGGCCGCTGCGCACCGCCAGGTTGATGGCTTGGCTGGCGAATTTGTCGCTTTCGATCCAGATCATCTCGGTGCGCGGGACCATGACCTCGCGGGCCGGGGTGTCGCCGAGTTCGAAGACCGACTGGATCATCCGGCGTTCCTCGGCGGCGACCACGCCACGCTGCTGAGCCAGGTCGACGACCTCGCGCAGCTCGATCTCCGAGGCGAACGGCCCGTTCCTCAACCCGCGCCCCGGGGTGACCGCGTTACCCAGCACCACCAAGAGCCGGCTGATCGGCATCAACAACCACGAGATCGCTTGCAGCGGAAGCACCGTCGTCAACGCGATGGAATAGGCGTGTTGGCGGCCGAGGGTGCGCGGGCCCACCCCCATGACGACGAAGCTGGTCACCACCATGATGGCTGCGGCGCCGAACAATCCCCACTTCAGCCCGAAGTTGTCATAGAGGAACACCACCAGCAGCACGGTCGCGGTGATCTCGCAGGTGATCCGCAGCAGCACAACGAGGTTGATGTAGCGGGGACGCTCCGACATCACCTTGGACAGCGCCACCGCGCCCGGCCGCTCGTCGCGCACCATTTCCTGAACACGGGCCAGCGACACCGTGCTGATGGCCGCATCGATCGCGGCGAAAAGCCCGCCCAGCGCGATCAACGCGACCGCGGCGAACAGCTCAGACCAGCCGGTCAACGGTCATCCCTCGACGTGGTCACTATTCCCCTGTGGCATCACGAGGACTCAGCGGCGTCGTCCTCGCTGCGGTTCCGGCGATTGAGCAGCCAGGCGACCAGGCCCACCACCACGGCGAACCCACCGAAGCGCAGCGCCATGGTCCACACGGATTGATGGGGTTGGCCGGGCTCCGGGTGGTGAACGGCGAGCAGCACCAAGAAGCCGCCGTCGTCGGTGAGGCCGACGCCCGGCGTCGGCTGGGTCTTGATCACCCGGATCTGGGCGGGCGCGCTGCTGGAGTTGTCGATCTGGCCCCAGGCCAGGGTGGAGTCGTCGAGCAGGAACGTGTCCTGGCTCCCCGGGGATTGGCTACCGTCGTGGCCCACCACCGCCACGTGGCCCACTTCCACGGTCTCGCCCTTGGCGGGAACGGACACGACGACGTTGTCGTACAGCTTCGGGGGCGCCGGCGGCTTGTAGTCCGGCGGCGGTGGCCCGTTGTATCCGTTGAGCGGTAGCGAGCCACCCCCGTAGAAGCTGCCCGAGGCCACATAGCTGTCGCCGACCGCGGTGAACGGGACGACGCCGACGGTCGCGGCGTCGAGCACCATCCGCGCTCCGCGCGGGAGGTACAGCTGCTGGTAGGCGCCGTTGTAGAAGTAACGGAACGTCATCGCCTGATTGAGCGGGTTGTAGAGGGTTGGGCGGCGGTAGGCATCGTCGTAGTCGACGTAGTCCCAGTGGCGCGGCCGCACGAACCGGTGCTCGTCGATCTTGAGGATGTCGACGTTTTGCCGGTGGGCATTCACCACGTTTTGCACCTGCTGGTTGAAGTCCACCTCGGTCGGCGGCTTCGGCGGGTTGGCGGGGTCGGCGCGGGTTACCGGCGCGGCCTTCGCCGCTGCGATCGCCACCGAGGGCGCATCCAGCCCTCGCGGCGGCGCGACCACCGGGGCGTTTCGCGGCGCATCGGGGCCGGGCGGATTGATCTCGAGCACCGGGACGGTGTTTTGGCCCGCGTTGGGCGGCGGCAGGACCACCGGTTGCTGCACCGGCGGCGGAAGCGGGGGCGGTTCGTACGCCGGGATGGGCACCTGCGGAACCGGTGTCGGCGCGTTGCTCGCGGGCCCCTGGACGCCGCGCTTGTCCTCGTTGCACACGTTCGCCGTGTGATAGGCGTTCACGTAGAACATGCAGCGCTGGCAGGACACGGGGTTCGAGCCCGCGCCGGCGCAGGGCGCCGCCTGCGCCACCGTGCCGGGGATGGCGACGATCATCGAGATCGGCGCGAACGCGATGGCTGCCGCCACCAGGATCCAGAGTCGGCTCAATTGTCGAAATACCTTGACTTGTCCAGCAATCGGCGGTCGCGCTCTTCCTGGCGGTCCTGGCGGTAGGCCTCGACCTGGTCGGCGACCCACTCCTCGAGCAACCGGTCCTGCAGCGCGAACATCTCCTTTTCCTCGTCCGGCTCGCCGTGGTCGTAGCCGATCAGGTGCAGCACCCCGTGGATGGTCAGCAGCGCCAGTTCGTGCCCCAGGCTGTGCCCCGCCGCGGCGGCCTGACTGGCCGCGAATTCCGGGCACAGCACGATGTCGCCCAGCATCGAGGGCCCGGGCTCGGGGGCGTCCGGGCGCCCGCCCGGTTCGAGCTCGTCCATCGGGAAGCTCATCACGTCGGTGGGCCCGGGCAGGTCCATCCAGCGCATGTGCAGGTCGGCCATCGCCGCGGTGTCCAACAGCACCATCGACAGCTCGGCCGCCGGATTGACGTCCATCTTGGCGATGACATGCCGCGCGACGCTGATCAACTCGGCCTCGGAGACGTCGATGCCCGACTCGTTGGATACCTCAATGCTCATGGAACCCGCTCACCGCACCATCATCGGCGACCGCGCGAGCCCGACGCCCGCCGGGCCGCCCGGTTCATCGTGAGGTCAGGCTCTTCGAACTTGGCGTAGGCGTCGACGATTTCCGAGACCAGCCGGTGGCGCACCACGTCCACGCTGGTCAGTTCCGCCACGTGGATGTCCTCGACGCTGTCGAGGATCTCGATCGCCGAACGCAGACCCGACCTGGCCCCGCCCGGAAGGTCGACCTGGGTGATGTCGCCGGTGACGACGATCTTGGATCCGAAGCCCAAGCGGGTGAGGAACATCTTCATCTGCTCGGCGGTGGTGTTCTGCGCCTCGTCGAGCACGATGAACGCGGAGTTCAACGTCCTACCACGCATGTACGCCAGCGGCGCCACCTCGATGACCCCCGCCGACATCAGCTTGGGGATCAGTTCGGCGTCCATCATGTCGTAGAGCGCGTCGTACAGCGGCCGCAGGTACGGGTCGATCTTCTCGCTGAGCGTGCCAGGCAAAAAGCCAAGGCGCTCACCGGCTTCCACGGCCGGGCGGGTCAGGATGATGCGGCTGACCTGTTTGGTCTGTAAAGCGTTGACCGCCTTGGCCATTGCCAGGTAAGTCTTGCCGGTGCCGGCCGGGCCCACCCCGAAGACGACGGTGTTGGCGTCGATGGCGTCGACGTAGCGCTTCTGGTTGAGCGTCTTGGGCCGAATCGTCTTGCCGCGCCGCGACAGGATGTCCAGCGTGAGCACCTCGGCCGGTGACTCGTTGTCTGTGCCGGCCAGCATGGCGACGCTGTGCCGGACCACCTCCGGGGTCAACGGCTGCCCACCGGCGACGATCGCGATCAGTTCGGAGATCACCCGTTCGGCGAGCGCGACGTCGGCGGGCTCACCGGAGATGGTGACGGTGTTGCCACGCACGTGCAGATCCGCGTCCAGGGTGCGTTCCAGCGAGCGCAGGTTCTCGTCTGCCGAACCCAGCAGGCCCATGACGGAATGGGGCGGAACGTTGATGCTGCTGCGAACTTGAGCGTCGGCCTGGAGGGGTCCGGCTGCGTCAGCAGCGCTGGTCTCGCGGGGCGTCACGTGGTTTTCGATGCCTGCCTTGTGTGAAGTGCTCGCCGATTCCGGCGTTTTCTAGCGTTTTTATCCTACCGCCGGGTCGACGCTGGCCCCAATGTGCAGCGCGCGACGAGTGTTTACAGGCTCGACGGGTGGTCCCATCGCGGGGTCAGCACCCCCAGCGCACCGAGCGCCACGGCCGCGGCGGTCGACGTCCGCAGCACCTGCGGACCCAGCCGCACCGCCGTCGCGCCCGCGTCGGACAACGCCGCCATCTCGTCGTCGGCGATCCCGCCCTCGGGGCCGACCACCAACAACACCGATGTCGCTCCCGCGAGGTCGGCGTCGGCGAGCCGCTCGGTGGCCGACTCGTGCAAGGCCAGCACCGTCGCGCCGCCGGCCACCTCGTCGCGGATGCGCGAGGTCAGCGCCGGGGTGGACAGCACTCCGTCGACCGGCGGGATGTGGGCCCGGCGGGATTGCCGGGCCGCCGAACGGGCGACCGCACGCCAGCGGCGCAGACCTTTCTCGACCCGGGCGCCGTGCCAGTTGGCCACGCAGCGGGCGGCCTGCCAGGCCAAAAACCCGTCGGCCCCCGCCTCGGTGGCCAGCTCGATGGCCAGCTCCGATCGCTCCGACTTCGGCAGGGCCTGCACGACGGTCACCGGCGGGGTTCCGGGCGCGACGCTCCAGCGCTTGAGCACCCGCGCGCGCAGCCCGTCACGCCCGGCGTGCTCCACCTCGCAGTGCGCCAGGCCGCCGGCGCCGTCGCCGAGCACCAGTTGCTCGCCGGGGCGGATCCGCCGCACGCTGGCGGCATGAAACCCCTCGTCACCGCCCAGGACGGCCAGCGCGCCGGTCTCGGGCAGCGCGTCAGCGTAGAACAGGGTCGCGACCATCGGCGCGCCTTGGCTAGCGTCCGGTGAACGTCTCGCGGAGCCGGCTGAACAGGCCGCCGCCGGCGTGGGTCGAGCGCACCTCGGGGACGTCGCGGCTGCGGCGTGCCTTCAGTTCGCGCAGCAGTTCGGTGTCGCGGGCGTCCAGGCGGGCGGGAACCACCACCTCGACGTGGACATGCAGATCGCCGCGGGTGCCGGTGCGCAGGTGCGGCATCCCGTGGCCGCGCAGCGTGATGACCGAAGCCGGTTGGGTGCCCGGCGGAATGGTGATCTCGCTGACGCCGTCCAGGATGGCGTCGACGGTGACGGTGGCGCCCAGCGCCGCGTCGACCATCGGCACCGACACGGTGCAGTGCAGGTCGTCGCCTTCGCGGACGAAGACGTCGTGGCTCTGCTCGTGCACCTCGACGTACAGGTCACCGGCCGGCCCGCCGCCGGGTCCCACCTCGCCCTGGGCGGCCAGCCGCACGCGCATGCCGTCGCCGACACCGGCGGGGATCTTGACGCTGATCTCCCGGCGGGCGCGCACCCGGCCGTCACCCATGCACTGGTGGCACGGGTCGGGGATGACGACCCCGACGCCGCGGCAGGTCGGACACGGTCGCGACGTCATCACCTGCCCCAGCAGGGAACGCTGCACGGTCTGGACCTCGCCGCGACCACCACACGTGTCGCAGGGCACCGGAGCCGAGTCGCCATTGGTGCCCTTGCCCTGGCAGCGGTCACACAGCACGGCGGTGTCGACGGTGACCTGCTTGGTGACGCCGGTCGCGCACTCTTCGAGATCGAGCCGCATCCGCAGCAGCGAATCCGAGCCGGGCCGTACCCGCCCGATGGGACCTCGGGAGGTCGCGCCGCCACTGAAACCGCCGCCGAAGAAGGCCTCGAACACGTCGCCCAGGCCCCCGAAACCGCCGCCGAAACCGCCGCCGGCCGCGGCCGCGTTCTCCATCGGATCGCCGCCCAGGTCGACGATCCGCCGCTTCTCGGGGTCGCTCAGCACCTCGTAGGCGACGCTGATTTCCTTGAACTTCGCCTGCGCGGCCTCATCGGGATTGACGTCGGGATGCAGTTCGCGCGCCAACTTGCGGTACGCGCGCTTGATCTCCGCGTCACCGGCGTTTCTGCTCACGCCGAGCAGCCCGTAATAATCGCGTGCCACGCCTGACTCTCCTATACCTGGTCTTCTCCGCGCCTACCCACACTGCGGGTGCGCGTTCATCGAGCACCCAGGACTTCGCCGATATATAGGGCAACCGCGGCAACGCTGGCGATAGTTCCCGGATAGTCCATCCGGGTGGGCCCCAGCACACCCATTCCCCCGTACACGGTGTCGGAGGTGCCGTAGGCGGTGGTCACCACGGAAGTGCCCAGTATCTGCTCGGCGGCCGTCTCGTGGCCGATGCGAACCGTCACCTTACCGGCTTCCTGCTGGGCGGCCAGCAACCGCAGCACCACCACCTGCTCCTCGAGCGCTTCCAGGATGGAGCGCAGCGAGCCGCCGAAATCGGCGGCGTTGCGGGTCAGGTTGGCGGTGCCGCCCATCAGCAGGCGTTCCTCGGTGTGCTCGACGAGTGACTCCAGCAACACCGTCGCCGATCGGCCCACGGCGTCGCCCAGCCCTTCCGGGCTGCTCAGCTGCCCGGCGAGGTCGGCCACCGCGACCGAGGCGGCCGACAGTTTCTTGCCCACCAGCGCCTGGCCGAGCATCTCCCGCAGCTGGGAGAGTTCGTGGTCGTCGATGACGTCGCCGAGTTCGACCACGCGCTGGTCCACCCGGCCGGAGTCGGTGATGACGACCATCAGCAGCCGCGCGGGCGTCAGCGCGATCACTTCGAGGTGGCGCACGGTCGACGACGACAGCGTCGGGTACTGCACGACGGCCACCTGCCGGGTCAGTTGCGCGAGCAGCCGCACGGCGCGGCGCAGGACGTCGTCGAGGTCGACACCGGACTCCAGGAATCCCTGGATCGCGCGCCGTTCGGCCGAGGACAGCGGCTTGACGTCGTCGAGCCGGTCGACGAATTCGCGGTAGCCCTTCTCGGTGGGCACCCGCCCGGAACTGGTGTGTGGCTGGGTGATGTAGCCCTCGGCCTCGAGCACCGCCATGTCGTTGCGGACGGTGGCCGACGAGACACCCAGGTTGTGGCGCTCCACCAGCGTCTTGGAACCGATCGGCTCTTTGGTGGCGACGAAATCAGCGACGATGGCCCGCAGCACCTCGAACCGTCGGTCATCGGCAGTTCCCACTGGTCGTCACCTCCTTCGATACCGCTTTGACCCGGTTCATTTTACGGTCTCGGGCGCCGTCGCCCGCACCGGTGGAGCGCAAGCGTCTGCTCGCCGGGACGGCCGGTGTCCGGCTAGCCTTTCCAGCATGAACCGGTCGGGCCACAGCTATGCGTCGGGGGAGATCGGCCAATGATTTTCAAGGGCGTGCGCGACGGCAAACCGTATCCCGAGCACAACCTGTCCTATCGGGATTGGTCCCAGATACCGCCGCAACAGATCCGGCTCGACGAATTGGTCACCACCACAACGGTGCTCGCGCTGGACCGCCTGCTCTCGGAGGACTCCACCTTCTACGGCGACCTGTTCCCGCACGCGGTGCGGTGGAAGGGCACCACCTATCTCGAGGACGGCCTGCACCGCGCGGTGCGCGCCGCGCTGCGGAACCGCACCGTGCTTCACGCCCGCGTGTTCGACATGGACATGCCCCTGGGCCAGCCCGGGTGAGTTAGTGGTCACGTTTGGGCCTTCCCGCGTGTCGACCTAGTGAGGACGTTGGTTCACGACCACAACTTGCCGGGAGGATCGCCATGCCACGGCTACAGGGAGTCTCCGACCGCGACGCCGGCCTGGGCGCCAAGATCGCCTTCTTCTTCACCAGGCGCAAGCTCGCGCAGATGACCGGGCTGGAAACCGCGGGAATGCTGGAACCGCTGCGGATGTATGCGCACATCCCCAGACTGCTCAACGCCTACGGCAAGTTGGAGCAGGCCGAATCGAAGCTGGACGTTCTCAGCCCGCGCCACCGAGCGCTGGCGGAGCTGAAATCGGCGACGACGGTGCGCTGCGAATACTGCATCGACCTCGGCTCGCAGATCGCCCGGCAATGGGGCATCACCGACGAAGAGCTGCTGGGGATGGCCAATTATCGGGACGCGCCGTGCTTTTCCGACGTCGACAAACTGATCCTCGAATACGCGACCGCGATCAGCCGCACCCCCGTCGAGGTGAGCGATGAGCTTTTCGAGGCGCTGCGCGCGCACTTCGACACCGCCCAACTGGTCGGCCTGACCCACGTCATCACGCTGGGCAATCTGCGCGCCCGCTTCAACATCGCGCTCGACATCGGGTCGTCGGGCTTTTCCGGCGACCGCGTGTGCGCCCTGCCGGAGACTGGTCGCCCGTGACCAATCCCGATGCGTCCGCGCCGTCATCGCCGTCACTGCGGGCGTTGACGGCGCGCTTCGAGGCGGCCCGGCCGCGGTTGGGCGCCCTCGCGTATCGCATGCTGGGCTCGTTCGAGGACGCCCAGGACGCCGTGCAGGAGGCCTGGCTGCGGTTGAGCGGCAGCTCCGGGGAGACGGTCGCCAACCCCGACGCGTGGCTGACCACCGTGGTCGCCCGCATCTGCCTGAACATGTTGCGCGAGCGCCGAACTCACGGCGGCGAGGAGCTGAGCGCCCGCCTGCCCGACCCGATCGTGGAAGCCGACGAGGAATTCGATCCCGAACACCGCGCGATGCTGGCCGACGCGGTGGGGCTGGCGCTGTTCGTGGTGCTGGACACGCTGCCGCCGGCGGAGCGATTGGCCTTCGTGCTGCACGACGTCTTCAGCGTGCCGTTCGATCAGATCGCCACCATCGTCGATCGGACGCCGGAGTCGGCCCGCAAGCTGGCCAGCCGCGCGCGCCGGCGGATCGAGCGGGCCGATCCGGTTCCCGACGGCGACCTCGCCGCCCAACGCGAGGTGGTGGACGCCTTCTTCGCGGCGGGCCGCAGTGGTGACTTCGAGCGTTTGGTGTCGGTGCTACATCCCGAGGTGGTGCTGCGGGGTGACTTCGGCCCGCCCGCGGCGGCGTTCCGGGCCGACGGTGCGGCCTCGGTGGCCACGGTGGCCCGAAGCTACGCCGGGCCCGACCGCGAGGTGCGCGCCGCGACCGTCAACGGCGCCGCCGGCGCCGTCATCTTCGTCGCCGGACGCGCGGCGTCCGTCATGGGATTCGTGGTGCGGGGCGGCCGGATCCGGGCGATCGATGTGCTGGCGGATCCGGCACGCATCGCGAAATTAGGCCTGCGCGCGCCCGGCGCCGATCACTGACCGGCGGCCTGCAGCAGCTCCATCGCCGAGGCCCGGGACAGCACCCAGCCGCCCTGGTTGACGAAGGTGACGTTCTGGGTGACCGGGGACGTCAGCTTGGGACCGGAGACCGACACGTCGGCGGTCGCCGAGCCGGCGGCGGTGGGTTGGATGTTCGTCACGTCGAACGACAGCGGCAGGTCACCGTTTTTCGCGGCCTTCTGCAGCTTCTTGTCGGCGACGTGCGCCTCGATGCCGCTGATGCCGCCCTGCACCAGGTTGCTCTTGTTGCTGAACGACACGCTCGGGTCGGCCAGGCTGTTGAGCAGGCCGGTCAGCTGATCGGGCGTCGGGACATTAGCGCCCGCGACCGGCTGCGCCGGCGGCGGATCCTGCGGAAGCGGCGCGCCGATCGTGGCGAGCTGCACCCCCACCTGCGGGCTCGGCTCCGACATCGAGGTCAGGCCGGCGGCCGCGCCGCCGACGATCGCCAGAGCTGCCACGCTGGTGGCAAGGGTTTTGACAGTGTTCATGGTTCCCCCTTCGGTGGGCACGAATCTCGACGCTCGGGTGGTGTCAGCGTGCCCGTTGCGTCTCGTACTTCGTGTCTCGGCACCGATACGTTACGGCCGCCCGTTGTGCGAACGACATGAGCACCCTGTGCGCCGGCTGTGCGGGCGCCCTTGCCGGTGGCCGCAGATGCCAAACCCCATGCGCCGCCAGAAGGCGACGCATGGGGTGTTCTCGAGTGTCGGAACGTCCGGCGAATGCGCCAGACCGGCTTCGGGTTTGCGCGGCAGGCACCGCGCGGTCATCAGTTGGTGGCGGTCGCGGCCTGTATCAGCGCGATCGCCGCGTCGTGCTGCAGGACCCAGTTCCCACCCTGGTTGACGAACGCGAGGTGCTTGGTCACGGGGCCGGCGAACTTCGGGCCCGTGATGGCGACGTCGGCCTGGGCCATGTTCGGACCCGCCGGCGCGATGTTCGTCACGTTGAACTGCTCGGGAAAGTTCCCGTTGCGGTAGGCCTTTCGCAGGTCATGGTCGGCCACCATGCCCTCGTTTTGGCTGACGCCGTTTTCAACGAAGTTGGCCTTCTCCCTGTAGTTGACGCCGGGGTCGGTTACCTGGTTGCACAGAGTGGCCAACTGATCGGCCGTCGGCAACTGGCCCGGCGCACCCGGCGGCGGGGGCGGAGGCGGTGGCGGGTCCTGCGGCAGTGGCGCGCCGACCGCAGCCAGTTGCACATGATCCAGACCCATCGGTGCTGCAATTGAAGCCACACCGGCGGCGGCGCCGCCAATGGCGGTCAGCGCCGCCACGCCCGTGGCAATGGACTTCACGGAATTCACAGGTCCCCCTTCGATACACATGGACCGTGGCGGAAATCTTGGGGATCGCCGCACACGGTCACACGTCTTCATGGTTGAAGATGGTGTAAGTGTGCCCTGTGACTCCGGAATTTGCGTCTCAACTTGGTCACGTTACGGCGACGCTACGGCGGCGACGCGGGACATACCTCGAATAGCCTTGTACCGCAGGCGTGCAGCGGCTGGGAAATCGTCCCTGCCTGCATAGTGCAAGGACCCCGCGGTGGGCCTTTACTCCCCCGCGAGCGCCTCAATCAGGCTCTTGGGGCGGATATCTGACCAGTTCTGCTCCACGTACTCCAGGCAGTCCGCGCGGCTTGCTTCACCGAAGACCACCCGCCAGCCGGACGGCGTGTCGGCGAAGGTCGGCCAGAGGCTGTGCTGGTTCTCGTCATTGGCCAGCACCACGAAGGTGGCGTTGCCGTCGTCAAAGGGGTTGGCGCTCATCATGTCTCCTTCTCAGGGGATACGCGGAGGGGCTGACGGTGGAACCCAACACCCGATCGGATAGCAGCCCCAGGCAGCTCAAGTTCGGGAATCCGGGGCCCTGGGTGAGTCCGGACAGGTTGGGCAGGAACAACTTAGGGGTGACGTCTGTGACCGACAGGTCATAACCTATCGCCTCCTGCAGCCGCTCCGAAGTCAGTGGCCCACCCAGACCGAGTTCGAGCAGATCAAGCGCGTCCTGGCTGAACAACGGTGCGAACCACAGCGAGTCGGCGCCGGAGCCGTCGATGACGAGATCAAACCCGTGGACCGTCTCGAGGTTCTCGCTTCCTCGGTTGGTGGACAGCGTCAGCCGGATCTGCCCCTGCCTGCCCACCGCGTGGGCGACGCGGCCCCGCAGGTGGTGGATGCGGTCATCGGCCAGCAACGCCTCCTGCACGTTCGACGAAAACACCCCCCGGTCCGTGCGGGCCAAGGCATCTCGACGTTCGGCCAGCGTGAGGGCCGGCCAGTTGGTGGGATCGGAGAACAGCGAGTTCTCGAAATACCCCTCGCCGCGCGTGAACAGCGTCGCCTGCGGGGAGATGACGGTGATGCTCGAGACCCGGTGCCGGAACAGCTCATTGAGCATCGCGGCGGCCGTCTCACCGCCGCCGATCACCGCGACCCGCTCCGCGCTGATCCGGTCGTGATTGGCGGCGCGGTCCCAGAACTGGGCGATCGAGAGGACGCGCGGATTGCCCGGAAGCAAGGACTTTTCGGCCTGGCCGGGCCCGGTGATCATCAACGCGTCGGCGTGCACGGTGGTCTCATGGGTGTGGATCGCCCAGCGGTCCCCGGTGACGGCCAGCCGTTCGACCTCGCCGTGCACCACATTCATGCCCACGTGGTCGGCGACCCAGCTCAGATACTGGCTCCACCGCCGATGCGGCGGCGCCGGCCTGCCGCGGTCGATCCACTCGGCGAACGACGCCGTGGCGATCAGGTAGGACTGCCAGCTGTAGCGGGTCATCCGCTCGTCCAGCTCGGCGTTGCGGCGCGGCACCAGCGCCGAGCGGTAGGGAAAGCCGACGTCTTTTTCCGGGCTGGTGCCCAGCCGGTGCGCACCGTCCGTCCAGCCGCCGCTGGCCTGCCAGTTCGCCGCGACGCCGATGCGTTCCACGGCGACCACGTCCGGAACCTCGACGCCCATGTCGCGCAATACCGACGCCTTGGCGGCGACGGCCACCGCCTTGGCGCCGGCGCCCACGATCGCCAGTGTGCTCATTTCACCACCTCCCGCAGTGAATCGATCCAAAGTCCTTGTAGCGCGGTGATGTCCGCGTCCGTGAGAATGTCGGGCAGCGCGCGCCACTGGGCCGCCAGCACCCGCTCCCCGCCGTATGTCAGCACCATCGCCGCGATGGTGAGCTCGTGGCGCACCGCCAGCTCGGGCTCGGGCACGGGCGACACCCCGGCGAGCAGCTCGCGCTCGAGCGTCAGCCCGGTGCCGCCGTCGGTGTGGGCGGCGCCAAGGTAATTCAGCAGCAGTTGCGGGGGCGGGAAGCCGGCGAGCCGCGCGGCGGTGTCGTCCCGCAGGTAGCGCAGCAACCCGAAGTCGAGGCCATCGCCGGGGATCGCGGCCAACTTCTCCGCCACCTTGTGCGGGTCGTCGGAGTCCAGCCGCACCGGGTAGATGGAGCTGAGCAGGCCGACCGTGTCGCCGGTGTCGATGGTGTGCGCGCCGGACCCGTCGACCAAACTGTCCGCGCGGCCATGGGTTTCGAGCGCCAGCAGCGGAGGCGGGGTCGCCTGACCGCGTAGCCGGCGCCAGCTGGTCACCGTCGCCGCGGTGGCGGCGACCAACAGCGTGGGCAACGCCAGACCCGAATTCAGCAGCCGGCGAGTGAGGTCGGCGTCGGTCGCGACGTTGCGGACGATCAGATCGCGGGCCCGATCGCGGTCAGGGTCGAGCCGCCGGGCGCCGAGGTCGGGGTCGTCGCCGTCCAACTCCGACGCCCAGTACGGCGTGGTGTCCAGGCCGTGCGCCCGCGCGGTGAGCGCCTCGGCCCAGCGCCGATAGCTGGTGTGTTCCCGTACGGGGGCCGGTGAGTGACCGGTCGCCGCCGCAGTCAGGGCGGCACCGAGTTCACCGAGGATCACCCGCCACGACGCCGGGTCCAGCGCCACGACGTGCGCGGCCAGCAACAGCACGCTCTCGCCGGCCGGGGGCCGGAGCCACACCGCGGCCAGCAGCGTTCCCCGTTCGGGGTCCAACCGGTCGACGGCCCGGGCGACGTGGGCCGGCACCGCCGCGGCCAGCTCTGCGTCCACCTCAACTTCTTCGAGTGCCCCCAGGACGTCGGCGTCGGGCACCGGAACCAAGGTCATCGTGGAGCGGTCGACCCGGGTGCGCAGCACCTCGTGGCCGTTGATGATGCTTGCCAGCGCGGCGTCCAGCTGTTCGCGGCGCAGCGTCTCGGGCAGCCGGATGGCCTCGGTCTGGGCGAGCCGGCGCGGGTCGCCGTGCTCGTAGAGCCATCGGCCGTTGGGCAGCAACGGCATTGGCCCGCTTGCCTCGTCCACCTGCTGGGCCGCGGCAGTGGTTTCCGAGTCGATCGCTTCGGCCAGTTCGCGGATGTTGGTGCAGTCGAGGATGAGTCGGGCGCGCAGCGCCATTCCGCGCGCCCGGGCCGCCTGCACCACCGACAACGCCATGATGCTGTCCAGTCCCAGCTGCAAAAAGTCCGCGGTGACGTCGACGCTCGGGTGCCCGAGCAGTTCGGCGAGCAGGTCGGCCAGCGCGGATTCCGTGGCGGTCTCGGGTGTTGCCGCGCCGCCGGCTGATTCGGCGACGTCGGCGGCGGCCAACGCGGATTCGTCCAGTTTCCCGTTGGGGGTCAACGGGATTTCGTCGACCAAAACGATGCGCTGCGGCACCATGTAGCGCGGCAACCGGGTGCCGAGCATGGCCCGCAGTTCGGTGGCCGTCGGCTTGGCCCCCGCGGTATCGGTGGTCGCCACGTACGCGGTCAGCCGCGGGGCTCCCCGGTGCTGATGTACCAGCACGCCGGCGTGCCGGACGGCGGGATGCGATTCGAGGGCGGCGGCGATCTCCCCGGGCTCGACGCGGTGGCCGCGGATCTTCACCTGGGCGTCGGCGCGACCGATGTATTGCACTGTGCCGTCGGGCAATCGGCGCACCAGGTCGCCCGTGCGGTACATCCGCTGCGCGGGCGCGAAGGGGTCGGCGACAAAGCGCGCCGCGGTCTCCCCCGCGCGGCCGATGTAGCCGCGAGCCAGCTGGGCGCCGCCCAGGTACAGTTCGCCCGTCGCGCCGCACGGCACCGGGCGCAGCCCGGAATCCAGCACGTATCCGCGGGTGTGCCGGGTCGGTCGGCCGATGCAGGGCTCGTCGTGCTCGGCGATCGCGGCGACCACCGCCTCGACCGTGGTCTCGGTCGGCCCGTAGCAGTTGTACGCCGTCATCGACGTGGCGTTGCACGCCTCGCGGATTCGGTCCCAGGCGGCGCTGCCGAGCGCCTCTCCCCCGAGCGCCAACACCGTCAACGGCACGTCGGTCAGCAGGCCGAACGCCTGCAGCTGGGCGAACATCGACGGGGTGGTGTCGATCATGTCGATGCCGTGCTCGGCGATCAGCGCGACCAGCGCCTCGGCATCGGTCTGGGTCTGCTCGTCGACCACATGCACGCCATGGCCGTCGAGCAGGGCGACCAACGGCTGCCAGGCGGCGTCGAAGGCGAACGACCAAGCGTGGGCGATGCGCAGCGGTCTGCCCAGTCTTGCGGCCGCGGGCCGCAGCACGCGGTCCAGATGGTCATCGGCGTACGCCCCCACCGCGCCATGGGTTCCGATGACGCCCTTGGGTTCTCCCGTGGTGCCCGAGGTGAACACGACATACGCGGCCCGTTCGGGCGCGACGTCGACCGGCGTGAATTCGTCGTGCGGCCGGCCGGCCTCGAGGAGCTGTGCGGTCAGCTCGTCGTCCAGGACGATCGACGCGCCGGATTGGCGCAGGATCGAGGTGACCCGCTCCGGGGGCATCCCCGGCACCAGCGGCACGCACATGCCGCCGGCCTTGAGCACCGCGAGTATCGCGACGACGTACTGCGGATCGCGGAAAAGGCTTATGGCGACCGGTGTTTCGGGCGCGACGCCCTTGCGGGCGAGCTCGGCGGCCAGCCGGGTGGACCGGTCATCCAGCTCGCGATAGCTCAGCGTGCCAGAAGCCCAGCTGACCGCCGGGCTGTCGGGCGCGCTGGCCACGACGTCGGCGAACCGCGCTTGAATGCTCCGCGGTGACGTCGCGGCGGGCGCCCCGGCGGCACGCAGCGGGGCAACCTCGTCGTCGAAGAGGACGCTGATCTCGCGCAGCGGCCGCGCCCAGTCCCGCAGCAGCCGCTCGGCGGTGGACAGCACCCGACGACCGAACGTGGCCGCGGGAATGGCGCCCAGCGCGCCGTCGATCACTTCGATCAGCACCACCAGCTCGCCGGCATCCATGTGGGCGGCGACGGCGATCGGGAAATGCGACAGGGTTTGCAGGGCGGATGGCCGGAAGGTCGCACCGCCGGCGGTCAATTCGCCACTGGAGGACAGCCCGTTCATCGGGAAGTTCTCGTAGACCAGCAGGGTGTCGAACATCTCCCCGACCCCGCCGAGGGCACGCAATTGGGCGTGCCCGAGATAGCTGTGCTCGCGCAGCAGGGCGGCGTCGCGCTGCACGGCGCGGCATTGTTCGCCGGCGCTGGCGGCCGGGTCCAGCCGCACCCGCAGGGGCACGGTGTTGATGAACAGACCCACCATGGTCTCGACGCCGGTCAGTTCGGGCGGCCTGCCGGACACCGTGACCCCGAAAACCACGTCGTCGGTGTCGGTGAGACGGGACAACACCAGCGCCCACGCCATCTGCATCAGGGTGTTGACGGTGATGCCGCGCGAACGGGTCTCGTCGACCAACCGCGCGGTGGCCTCGGCCGGCAGCCGCAGTTCGGTGGTGCGCGGCAGCGCCGTCTGCTGTCCCTGCGTCGTCTCCACCGAGCCCAGGGCGGCGGCCAGCAGGGTGGGGCCGGGCAGACCGGCGAGGTGCCGGCGCCAGACCTGCTGGCTGGCCTCCGGGTCGCGACTGGCCAGCCAGCCGATGTAATCGCGGTACGGCCGCGGCGCCACGGGCAGCGCCGACAGGTCGCCGCCGGCCTGGTACAGGATCATCATCTCGTTGATGAACACCGGCATCGACCAGCCGTCGATCACGATGTGGTGGGCGGTGAGCACCAAACGCCATTGCGCGCCGGGCAATTCGATCAGCAGGAAGCGAATGGCCGGCCCGTGTTCCAGGTCGAAGGGCCGGCGGCGTTCTCCGGTTTCCAGCGCCGGCACGTCCTCGCGCGCGGCGCTGACGGATCGCCACGGCAACTCGACGCGGGACGGCACGATCTGCACCGGCCGCGGGATGCCGCGGCTGAAGAAGCTGGCCCGTAGGTTCGGGTGGCGCACCAACATCTTCTCCGCGCACTCGCGTAGCAGCGCGACGTCGAGTGCGCCCGAGATGTCGGCGGCCATGCCGATCACGTACGGGTCGTCCGCGGCTTCGCCGTCGGCGAACTCGGCGAGCGTGGTCAGCGAGTACAAGCCCTCCTGCAGGGGGCTCAGCGCCATCACGTCCTCGATGTCGGGCGCGACGTCGGTGTCGGCGGCCGTCATGTCGTGCCCTCACGTGACGACGACCAAAGTTGGGTCACCGCAGCCAGATCCGTGGACGAGAGGCCGGAGGTGCTCATCGGCTCGAAACGGACGTCGGCCGCCTGGTCGTCCCGCTCGGCGTCAGCCTGCCCGTCCCCCAGAGCGTCCACGGCGGCGGCCAGCTGCTGCACCGTCGGATTCTCGAAGATCATGCGCGGGCTCACGGCCAGGCCGACGGCGCGCGCCCGCGAGGCCAGCTGCACGGACAGGATGCTGTCGCCGCCGAGGGCGAAGAAGTCGTCGAAGCGCCCTACTTCGGGGGTCGACAGCAGTTCGGCGAACACCTTGGCCAGCGCCCGTTCGGTGTCCGTGCGCGCCGGTTCGGTCAGGCCACCGGTGCTGACCGCCGGGAGCGGCAGCCCGGGCCGGTTCAACTTGCCGGACTCGGTCTTGGGCAGGACGTCGAGAACGGTCAGCGACGACGGCATCATGTAGCCCGGCAGGGTCGTGGCGATCGCGGCGCGCACCTCCCCCGCGAACGCCGCCTTGTCGACGTCATCGACGATGGGCTGTTGGGGCACAACATATCCGGCCAGCGACGTGCCGCCGTGCACCTCCCAGGTGCGCGCGGCCGCGGCGGCGACGCCGTCGGCCGCCGCGAGGGTCGCCTCGACCTCGGCCAACTCGACCCGGAAGCCGCGGACCTGCACCTGGTGGTCGGAGCGTCCGACGAATTCCAGTTGGCCGTCCTCGGTCCACCGGGCCAGGTCACCGCTGCGGTACAAGCGCGAACCGGGCTCCCCGCCATAGGGGTTGGCGACGAACCGCGTCGCGGTCAGGGCGGGCCGTTTCCAGTACCCGCGCGCCAGCTGGTCACCGGCGTAGTACAGCTCGCCCACCACGCCGACCGGCACCGGACGCAGCCCGTCGTCGAGGAGGTAGGCCTGCGCGCCCGGGACCGGCTTTCCGACAAGGGGATTCGGCAGGCCCAACGGCCCGCGGGAAACCGCGCCGGAGGTCTCGGTGGAACCGATGTTGTTCAGCAACTCGGTCGCACCGTCGTCGGCGCACACCGACACCAGCCGTTGCAGCAGCGACGTGCTGACCGGCTCGCCACCGCACACCAGCCGCGACAGCGCGCGCACGGCGTCGGGCCGGCTGTCCACCAACGCCGAGACCAGGCTGGGCACGGCGGTCACCTGGGCGACCGAATACCGGGTCATCAACTCCCCGAGGGCCTCGGGGTCGCGGTGCTCGTCGTCGTCGGCCAGGATCATGGTCGCGCCGGCGGCCAGGCCGGCCAGCATCTCCATCCCGCCTTCGAGGAAGGTGATCGACGCCTGCGCCAGCCGCACGTCCTCGGTCCTCGGCGGGTAGTGCCGCAGCTGCCAATCCAGCCGGGCGGCCATCGAACGATGGGTGCCCACCGCGCCTTTCGGCTTGCCGGTCGATCCGGAGGTGAACACCAGATACATCGGGTCGTCGGGGTGGGGCCGCGGCAAATCCCGCGACTGGGGATCGACGTCCTCGCTGTCCACCAGGTCGCGCACATGGGGATCGTCCAGCGAAATCAACTCGACTCCCGCAACGTGTGGCATGGTCGCCACCGCTTCGGTCGTTGCGACCACCACCGACGGCGCGACGTCGTCGAGCATGAATTGCTTTCGCGCCAAGGGGTAACCGGGGTCGATGGGGAAGTAACCGGCGCCGGCCTTCATGATGGCCACCAGCGCCACGACCAGGTCGATGCTGCGGCGGGTCGACAGCCCGACCAACGCGCCCGGCCCCGCCCCGTTCTTGGCGAGCAGCGCGGCCAGGTTGTCCGAACGGCGGTGCAGCGCAGGGTAATCGATCCGCTCGTCCCCGCAGCGCACCGCGATCCGATCCGCGTCCCACGCCCGACTCGGTTCCAGCAGCTCGGGTATGGTGCGCGGCCTGTCGTGCGGTGCCGGCGCGCCGCGGCTCCAGTCCTGCAGGATGCGGTGCTGTTCTCCCGCATCGATCAGCGCAACGTCGCGCAGGCTCAAGTCGAGATCCTCGGCGAACGCGGCGACCGCCCGCGACAGCCATTGCGCCAACCGCTCGATGGTCGTTCTGGCGTAGAGCTCGGTACGGAAGATGACATTGCAGTTGTAGCCGACGTCGTCGGTGCCGTCGGTGCCGAAGAAGTTGACGCTGAGGTCGGCGTGGGCCATGTCGAAGATGGGGTCCAGCGACGTGCACACGGTGTCGCGTCCATCGCCGCCCGCGGGGGCGGTTTCGATGACCCGCGTGGCGGACAGGTGATCCCGGACGTGCACGACGACCTGGAACAGCGGGTTGCGCGACAGCGAGCGCACCGGGCTGACACTGTCGACCACCCGGTCGAACGGCAGGTCTTGGTGGGCGTAGGCGGCCAGGGCCGTCTCGCGGGCCCGTTTCAGCAGTTCGCGCAGCGTCGGATTGCCGTCCATGTCGTTGCGCAGCACCAGGATGTTGACGAAAAAGCCGATCAGTTGGTCCAATTCGGCCTCGGTGCGGCCGGCGACCGGGGTGCCCAACGGAATGTCCACGCCGCCACCGGCCTTGTGCAGCACCACTGCCACAGCCGTTTGCAGCAGCATGAATTCGGTGATGCCCAGCTCGCGGCACAGCTCGCCGAGCTTGGCGCGGGTGGCCGAGTCGATCTGGAAGTCGACGGATTCGCCCTCCCCGCTGGGCACCGGCTGGCGGGGGAAGTCCGGGCGCAACCCGGTGTCCTCCGGCAGCCCGGCCAGCTTGCGGGTCCAGTACTCCCGCTGCTCGGCGGCGATAGCGGACTCCTGGCCACTGGCGTCCCCCAAAAACGTGCGCTGCCATGCCGCGTAGTCGGCGTACTGCACGCGCAGCGGCGCCCAGGACGGCGCTTCGCCACCGCGTCGGGCCCGGTAGGCCGTCATCACGTCGGAGAACAGCACACCCGCCGACCAATGGTCAGAGGCGATGTGGTGCACGACCACCGACAGCACGTGCTCGTCCGCGTTCTCGGTGCGCAGCACCGCGACCCGGATCGGCAGTTCCGAGTCCAGCTCGAAGCAATGGCGCCGCTCGATGTCGAGCTGCTCTTGCAGCCACGCCTCGCCGACGCCCTCCGCGCGGCGCACCGGAACCTCGACCCCGACCGGGCCCACAACCTGATAGGGCACGCCGTCCAGCTCGACGTAGCTGGTGCGCAGGATTTCGTGCCGCGCGAGGACATCGCCGACGGCGGCGATCAGCGCGTCGATGTCCCACGGACCGGTCAGCTTGGCCGCGAAGGGAATGTTGTTGACCGGGCTGGGCCCGTCCAGGCGGTAGGCGAACCAGCTGCGCAGCTGCGACGCCGACAGCGGCATCGGCTGGTCGTGTGCGGTTGCGATCAGCCTGGGGCGCGACTGCGTCAGTTGGCCCGAGCTCAGCTGGTCGATCCGCTCCGCCAGCAGGCCCACGCTGGCGAGCTCGAACACGTCGCGGATGCCGAGTTCCACACCGCACTCCGCGCGGATCGCGGTGACCAGCTTGGTGGCGACCAGCGAGTGGCCGCCCAGATCGAAGAACGAGTCGTCGACGCCCACCCGCTCGTGTCCGAGCAGCCCCGAGAACAGCTGGGCGACCCGGATTTCGGTGGGGGTCGTCGGGTCGCGGTACTCGGTGCCGGCCGCCAGTTGCGGTTGCGGCAGCGCGGCGCGGTCGATCTTTTGATGGGCGGTGATGGGGATCTCGTCGAGCACCACGTAGGCGGCAGGGGTCATATAGTCCGGCAGCGCGGCGGCCACCCGGGCGCGGATGCGTTCGACGTCAACGGTTTCCGTGCCGGCGCCCTCGGCCGGAGTCACGTATCCCACCAGGCTCTTGCCCAACTGCGGCAGGTCCATGGCCAGGACGACGGCTTGCCCGACACTGGGGTCGACCGAGATGGCGGCGGCGATCTCGCCCAGCTCGATGCGGAAGCCGCGGATCTTCACCTGCTCGTCGGCGCGGCCGACGAACTCGATGTCGCCATTGGCGTTACGCCGGGCCAGGTCGCCGGAGCGGTACATCCGCCCGCCCGGGGTGAACGGGTCGGCGACAAAGCGCTCGGCCGTCAGCTGCGGCCTGCGGTGGTATCCGTGCGCGACATGTGTTCCGGCGATGTAGATCTCACCGATCACCCCGGCAGGGACGGGCCGCAGCGCGTTGTCGAGCAGGTACACCTGCGTGTTGATCTTGGGCCGGCCGATCGGCACTATGCGCGTGCCCTGGGCGCCTTCCACCGGGTAGCTGGTGCAGTTCACGACCGTCTCGGTCGGTCCGTAGAAGTTGTGCAGCGACGCGTCGAAGGTGGCGTGGAACTTGTCGGCGATCTCGCCGGGCAGGGCCTCCCCGCCGATGGGCACCCGCCGCAACGTGCGCCACTGGCTGACACCGGGTAACGACAGGAAGAGTCCCAGCAGCGACGGCACGAAGTGCATCGACGTAATGCCTTCGCGCGCCAGAAGATCGGTGAGGTAGCCGATGTCGCGCAGTCCGTCCGGGCGCGGAATCACCAGCCGGGCACCCATGATCAGGGTGCCGAAGATTTCGCCCATCGACACGTCGAAACTGGGCGACGCGACCTGCAGCAGCCGGTCGGTCTCGTCGATCCGGTACTCGTCGCCGAACCAGACGAAGTACTCGGCGATGGGCGCGTGGGGCACCGGCACGCCCTTGGGCAGTCCTGTCGAACCCGAGGTGTAGATCAGGTACGCGGTGTTCTGCGGGCTCAGCGGCCGCAGCAACGCGGTGGGCGCCGTGGTCGGATAGCTCTCCAATCCGGAAACCGGTTCGCGCAGCACCAGTTTGGCGTCCGCATCCCCGAGAATGAAACTCAGCCGGTCCTCCGGGTAGGTGGGATCCACCGGAAGGTAGACGCCACCGGCTTTGAGCACGCCCAGCGCGGTGATGACCAGTTCGGGTGACTTGTCCAGCAGGACCGCGACGCGATCCTCGGTGCCGATTCCTTGCTCGATGAGCCAGTGCGCCACGCGGTTCGACTCTTCATCGATTTCGCGGTAGGTGTAGGCGCGCCCCTCGTAGACGACCGCAACGGCGTCGGGCGTGCGCGCCGCTCGCCGGCTGACCAGCTCGGACAAGGTGCTGGCCGGGGTGACGAATTCTTCACCGGTCGACACGGACCGCAGCCACTCGGCGTCTTCGTCGTTCATCAGCGCGCACGCCGACAGCGTCACGTCGGGGTCGGACAGCACGCTGTCCAGCAGGGCGGCGTAGTGGCGCAGCAGTTGCTGCACCAGCTGCTGATCCAGCACCTCGACGAGGTACTCGGCCTCGATGACGCCGCCGCCCAGGCCATCCGGCGTGCGGTTCAACTCGACCATCAGACTCAGCGGCAGCTGGTTGAAATGACCGCGCAACTCGGCGCGCTCGCAGCGCACGCCCGGCGGGCAAAAGCCGGCGCCGTCGGGCTCCCGCTGTCCGAAGCTGACCCGGGTCATCCGGTCCGCGCCGTGCCGGCGGTCCGGATTCGACTCACGCACCAGCCAATCCAGGTCGGCGCGCGAATGAGCGAAGGCGCCCACCGCGCCGTCCCGGGTCTGGGCCAGCAGTTCGCGGAACGTCTGGTGTGGCCGCGGCCGCAGCCGGACCACCACGGTGTTGCCGTGGTACCCGATGACATCCTCGGTTCCCACCCCGCGGTTCAGCACCGGGGCCGCGAACAGGAAGTCCGTCGACTGGGTGTAGCGGTGCACCAGGGCGCCGAACGCGGCCATCAACACCATGTAGGGCGTGGCGCCCGTCTCGCGGGCCAGCGCGGCCGCCCGGTCGACGACGTCCGCCGACAGTGGCGCGGTCGCGCGTTGCGCGCGCCAGGTGCTGGGCACCACCGACCCATTGGGGCCGGGAAGTTCCAGTGGCTCCGGGAGATCGGCCATCAGCGGCCGCCAGTAGTCCAGATCGGCCTGACGGATCGCGGTCGGGTCGGTGGCGAGATCCGGCAGCGCCGGCGCCGCGGCAAAGCCGTCCGGGTCGGTGTACGCACGGGTCAGGTCGGCGAAAAACGGCGCCCACGAGCCGTCGTCCCAGGCGATGTGATGCGCGGTGATCAGCATTATCAGCTCGTCGGCGCCCAGGTGCGCCACGGTGACGCGCAGGGGTGAATCCTTGCTCAGGTCGAACGGACGGCGAAAGTCCCGCTGCGCCAGCACATCCAGCCGCAACCGGCGGGCTTGATCGGCCAGTCCGGACAGGTCGTGCTCGGACCATTCGGGGTGTAGGTCGTCGCGGACGACGGGCCGCGGGTCGCCGTCACCGTCGGTGTCATACGTCGTATGCAGTACGGGGTGACGCGCGGCGACGGCGTCGACGGCGCGATGTAGCCGAGCGGCGTCCACGGCGCCGAGGAGGCGATAGGAGACGCAGATGTTGAGCAGCGCGCTGTCGGGATCGACCGACTGCACGAACCACATCCGGTGCTG
Source organism: Mycobacterium sp. 3-98 (assembly GCF_035918355.1). NCBI lineage: Bacteria > Bacillati > Actinomycetota > Actinomycetes > Mycobacteriales > Mycobacteriaceae > Mycobacterium > Mycobacterium sp. 3-98. Next base: position 3,798,518 of record NZ_CP142360.1, read on the forward strand.
GCCGGCGGACATGCGCGGCTCGTCGTAGGTGGCCACGGAAGCCGCGCCCGTCGGCCTGGCCAGGCCGCGTTCAGCGAGCTTGCGGCGCAGCAGTTCCAAGCGTTCCTCGTCGAGACGGGTGCCGGCGCCGGTGGTGTCTGTCACGCTAGGAGTCCAACCTTTCGAGCATCGCGAGCGTTGAGTGGTGCGCACCGTTGGCGGCGCCGGTGCGCTCGATGGGCGGCGGCGTGGGGCCACCGGGTGAGTCGGCGCGCAGCGCGTCGATCAGCTCGTTGACGGTGATGCCGCCGAGCATGCGCGCCACCGGAACCGAGTTCCCGACCGTCCGCCGCAGCCGCTTACGCAAATCGAGGGCGAGTAACGAGTCCACCCCAAGGTCGATCAGGGAGGTGCCCGGGTCGATCGACAGCGAATCACCCAGATGCAGCGTCGCGGCCAATTCGGCCCGTACCACCTCGGCGAGCGGCTTCGCGACGGCGACGTCTTCTTTTGCGCCGCCGTCACCGCTGTGCGAAGCACTGAACGGCATTGGCATTCCCTGGCTTTCGAAGAACACCTGCAGCCGGTCGAAGTCGGCGTCGAAAATCAGCGGGTCGCCGTCGTAGCGGTGCAGGCTGGCCTCGATCGCCGCCTCCGGCTCCATCGCCACCAGGCCCGAGCGTTCGGTGCGGGTGATCTCGTTGCCGACCACCACACCGGCGCCCTGCCACAGCCCCCACCGGATTGCCGTGCAGTCGCGGCCGTCGGCCCGCAGCTGGGCGGCCAGCACATCGAGCATCCGGTTGGACGCCGCGTAGGCCGCGTGGCCGTAGCCGCCCCAGGTCCCGAACACCGACGAGCAGGCGAGGATTCGGCAGTCCGGCCGCAGCGGCCAAACCTCGGCCATCAGCGCCAAACCGCGGACCTTGGCGTCGCACACGGCCGCGACATCGACACCGGTGAGGTCGGCGCGCGAGCGTGCCTGCGCGATGCCCGCGGTGTGGATCAGCAGCGACGCCCCCGAACCCGCGTGCGTCGCGGCCACGGAGGCCAGCGCGGCGCGGTCGGTGATATCGCATTGCGGGGCACGCACTTCGGCGCCGTGGCCGTCGGCGAGCTCGCGCAGCGCGGCCGGGTCCACGCCGGTGCGGCTCAACAGGGTGACGGTCCGCGCCCCGCGTTCGAGGCAGTACCGCGCGTACTGCAGGCCGATCGCCCCGCTGCCGCCGGTGATCACCACGTCGTCCAGGGCGGCGGCGTCGAGGGCCCGGCTGGTCGCCGATTCGCCGCATTCGCGGAATGTCCGGACGTGGCTTCGAACATGGCTCAGCGGCGGCTCGCCGCCCCGCAACGCCACCTCGGCCGCGTCGCCCGACAGCACGTCGGCGACGGCCCGCGCGGTCGCGGCGTCCACATCTGCCCGCTCGAGGTCGAGATGTCCGAAGGCCTGGTCGGGGAATTCGAACCCGACGCTGCGATGCATCGCCGCCAGGGCCGCCTGCGCCGGCGAGAGGTTGGTGTCGTCTCGATCGACCTGTTCGGCGCCGACGGTCAGTAGCCAGACGGCCCGGCATCGCGGCCCGATGAGCGCGGGGTAGTCGGGTAGGCCGGCATCGGGACGGGCGGCGATCTGCTCGATGGCGGCCGTGGCGTCGTGCTCGTCGAGACGCGGCGCCACGATTGCCAGGACCTCCGCCTCGTTCGGTGCCACCACGCGGCAGTCGCCTTGCGCCGCAACGGCATCGGCGAGCGAACGGGCGAGAGCGTCCGTACCGAAGAAGCCGATGTCGGGACGTGTCGCAACGGTGTGCGAGGTGGCGTGCTGCCAGTCCTCGACGGCCACGGTCGGCGCGGACGGTGAGGCCGCTTCGGTCACTCGTTCCGGCGCCGCCCAGAGGTGCACCGCGCGCATCGGCGCGTTCGGGAAGCCCCGCAGCGGAGGCTGATCAGCGTTCGGGACGGCATCGGCCCACCGGCAGCCGGGGTCGGCGGTCGCGACCGCGGCGATACTCGCCGAGAGCGACTCGGTGACCGGCCGCTCGCGGTGGCCCGAGCCGACGACAACCGACTCGTCGCCGACGATGTCGCCCAGCGGATAGAGCAGTGAGGGGTGCGCCGAGAGCTCCACGAACGTGTCGGCCCCGCAGGCGCGGGCGTACTGCACGGCAAGATCGAAGCGCACGGTGCCGCAGAGGTTTTCATACCAATAGTCCGAGAAATCGGTCCCTTCGCCCAACTCGGCACCGCGGGTGGAACCGACGAAGCGCACCGGCCCGTCCCGGAACGCCGACCGCGGCGTCAGCTCGGCCAGGCTGGCACGCAATGGCCGCAGCGCACTGGTGTGGCCCGGATAGTCGACGGACAGTTGATGGGTGAACACGTCGCGCTGTTGCGCCAGGCGCACCGCGGCGGCCACCGCGTCGTGATCGCCGGCGACCACGGTCGACGACGGGCCGTTGACCGCCGAGACCTCCACCCAGCCGGGCGCCTCGGCCAGCAGCGACTCGGCGACGTCGAGGCCGGCGCCCAGCACCGCCATCGCGTAGCGGCCCGTCAGCCGGCCGACCACGGTGGCGCGGGCGACCACGAGGGCGACGGCGTCGGGCAGCGAGATCGCCTCCGCCACATAGGCCGCCGCCACCTCGCCGAGGCTGTGGCCGATGGTGATATCGGGCAGCACACCGCAGCATCGCCATGCCTCGGCCAGGCTGACCGCGTGGGTGAACTGCGCTCCCTGAATTTCGGGACGTGACCAGCTACGCTCTTCCTCCCCCACCAGATATGGCAGCGGAGAGGCGAATCCGGCGACGACGAACTCTTCGGCGCACCGGTCGGCCGCCTCCCGGTAGGCGGGCAGCTCCCGGTAGGCGCCGGCGCCCATCGCCTGCCATTGATTTCCCTGGCCGGGGAACACGAACGCGATGCGCGGCGGCGTGGTCTTCGCGGAGTGCGTGACCAGCTCGTGTTCCTCGCCCCGCGCGATCGCCGCCAGCCCGGCGGCCAGCTCGGCGGCGTCGGCCGCGCGCAGCACGGCGCGGTGCCGGCGGGGGCGCCGCAGCCGCAGCAGGGTGGATGCGATCGCGGCGGTCGCGTTCGGCGAGTCGATGCGGCCCAGGTAATCGAGGATCGCCGCGGCGTCCCGGCGGATCAGCTCCGGGTCGTGGGAACTGAGCAGCACCGGGATGCGCCCGTCCGGCAGATGATGGGTGAGCATCAGGCGACCTCGGGAACGGAGACGATCAGATGCGCGTTGGTGCCGGCGATCCCGAATGCGGACGCCGCGGCGATGCGCTGCCCGTCGGTCGCGGGCCACGGTGTCAGGGTCTGCGCCAGCCGCAAACCCTGTTTGTCCCAGTCGATTTCGGGGCTTGCGTTGTCGGCGTGCAGCGTGGGCGGGACGGCCCCGTGTTCGGCGGAGACGAGCACCTTAGCCAGTCCCAGCGCGCCGGCGGCGGCCAACGAGTGGCCCACGTTGGACTTCACCGACCCCAGCAGCGCCCCGGCGCCGGCCTCGGTGTCGCCGTAGGTTTGTGCCAGCGAGCGCAATTCGGTGCGGTCGCCGAGCCGGGTGCCGGTGCCGTGCCCCTCGATCATGCCCACCTTGGCGGGCTTGATCCCGGCCAGGGTGATGGCCCGCTGGAAGAGGCGGACCTGGGCGTCGCCACTGGGGGCGCTGAGCCCGGCGCTGCGCCCGTCCTGGTTGATGGCGGTGGCGCGCACCTCGGCCAGGATCCGGCGGCCGGCGCGCACCGCGGCCGATTTGCGTTGCAGCACAAACATCGCCGCCCCCTCGGCCCACACGGTTCCGCTGGCCTGCGCGCTGTAGGGGCGGCAGTAGCCGTCATCGGAGAGGGCGTGTTGTTTGGAAAACTCGACGAAGAACCCCGGTGAGCCGAGCACATTGACCCCGCCCGCGATGGCCATGTCGCAGTCGTCGTTCTGCAGGGAACGCACCGCGACGTGGAAGGCCACCAGCGCGGACGCGCACGAGGAATCCAGGGTCAGTGCCGGGCCGGCCAATCCCAGCGTGTAGGCGATGCGGCCCGAGATGACGCTGAGGGCGGTCCCGGCGAGCAGATGGCCGCTGTGTTCGGAGAACCTGGCCATCTCGGGCCCGTAGCCCGTGGCGGAGGCGCCCACGAAGCACCCCACGTCGTGGCCGGCAAGGTCGTCGGGATTGATGCCGCTGTTTTCCAGGGCGCGCCAGGCCACGCGGAGCGACACCCGCTGCTGCGGGTCCATCACCACGGCCTCGCGGGGCGAGATGCCGAAGAATTCCGGGTCGAATGTGGTTGCCCCGCTGAGGAATCCACCGCGATCGTGAATCTCCTTGAAACCGCTGCGGCGCGAGCCGGCGAGCAGTTCGCGCACGGCCCACCCGCGGTCGGTGGGAAAGGGTCCCAGTGCCTCCCGGCCGTGCACCAGCAGATCCCAGTACCCTTCGGCGTTTTCGATGCCGCCGGGCGCCTCGACACCCATTCCCACGATCACCACGGGGTCGACGCTCTCGGCGTCATACGCATCGTTCGACATCGGTATCACCCGGCATTCACCTGCGCGGCGACCGCGTCGACATGGTCGTAGACGTAGAAGTGCCCGCCCTCATACAGCGACACGGCGAAGGATCCCGCGGTGTGTTTTTCCCACTGGCGCAGCACACCGGTCCCGATGCGGTGGTCGTCATGGCCACCCAACACGTGGATGTCGGCGCCGATGCGGACGTCGGGGCTCGGGTCGTAGCGATTGAAGGCCTCGTAGTCGGCGCGCACCGCGGTGGTCAGTAGTTCCGAGAACTCTTCGTCGGCAAGCAGTTCCGGGTCGGTGCCGCCCAGATCGGCGATGTCCGCCAGCAGCCCGTCGTCGCTGGTCGGCAGTTCGGGCATGTCGGCGACGACGCACGGCGGCGGACCCGCCGATACCCAGAGTTTGCGGACGGCCGCACCGTGCGTCTCGGCGACGCGGGCGAATTCGAAGGCGACGACGGCACCCATGCTGTGGCCGAACAACGTCAGCGGTGCGACGCTGGGCCATGGTGCGGCCTGGAAGAGGCCGGCGGCCAGGTCGTGCACGCTTTCGTGTGCGGGCTCGCTGAGGCGGTCGGCCCGCTGTGGATACTGCACGACGTAGGTGTCGCCGCCGGCGGCCAGCGCCGCCGCCAGCACCCGATAGCTCGCGGCGGCCGCACCGGCATGCGGGAATACCACCGTGGCGCCCGCACGGCGGTCCGCCGACCCGTCGTTGGGGCCCCGGGTCAGCTTGATCCAGGACGGGAACGTGGAAGACACGGTGATCAGATTATTCAATGTCATTGCACCGTTTACGATTTCGCGGGTTGCTGAGAGGCCGCCAGAACCGATTCGGCGTCCATGCCGATAACCTCCAGATATAGCTCGGCGACCTGGTCAAGCCGGCCGGGGTCGCGCTCACCGGCCCCGAGGACCGCGGCCAGCGCCGACACGGTTCGGTTGGCGAAGATGTCGGCGACCATGATGTCCGGCGCGTCCAGCCAGGCCCGAATTCGCGCCACCGCCTGTGTGGCCAGCACCGAGTCACCGCCGAGGGCGAAGAAGTCGTCGTCGATACCGATGTTCTGCCGGCCGAGCAGGTCGCCCACGATCGTGGCGAGCGCGGATTGAAGTGGCGTCGACGGCGCGCGGTGGCCCGGCCGCTGCGATTGCGAAACGGCGCTTTCCAATTCGCGCGCCACGGCGCGCCGGTCGAGCTTTCCGGCATCGGTGAAACCGATCCGCTCCACGACCGTGATGTGGCGCGGAATCATGTGCGCGGGAACGAGGTCGGCGAGAGCCTGCCGGATTCCCTCGGCGGTCACGGAGGCATCGTCAGCGCACACCTGCGCGGCCAGCACATCGGATTCGCCGGACACGGCGATCAACGCGGCCACCGCCGTGCGCACCCCCGGCACGCGCCGCAACGCGGTCTCGACCTCGCCGAGCTCGACGCGGTACCCGCTGATCTTGACGCGGTGGTCGGCGCGGCCGACGAATTCGAGGGTGCCGTCGGGCCAGTAGCGGACCAGATCGCCGGTGCGATACCAGATTCGGCCGTCGTGTTCGACGAAGCGTTCGGCGGTGAGATCGGGGCGTCCGCGGTAGCCGCGCGCGATACCGCGGCCGGACACCCAGTACTCGCCGGGCACCCAGTCGGGACAGTCGGCGCCGGTGTCGTCGACGACGCGGCAGGCGTTGTTGGGCAGCGGGACGCCGAAGGGCAGCGCCGTCCAGTCGTCGGGTATCGGCTCGGTCACCTCGAAAATGCTGTTGTGCACCGGGGTTTCGGTCGCACCCCCGAGTCCCGCGAAGCGCACGCCGGGGGCTTCGACCCGCAGCCGGCGCACCACCTCGGGGCGCACCCAGTCGCCTCCGGTGGGCACCACCCGCACCGAGGACAGCCGCCCGCGGCCGACCTCGACCAGCATCTCGAGCCAGCCGGGCATGAAATGCAGCACGGTGACCTGGTGGGCGTCGATGAGCCGGGCCCAGGCGTCGGGATCACGTCGCTGGGCTTCGTCGACCACGACGATGGAGCCGCCGGTGCGCAGGGTGACGAACACGTCCATGACCGAGATGTCGCCCTCGAGGGTCGATAGGGCCAGGCATCGATCCGCGGGGCCGATGTCGAAGTGGCGGCCGATGAATTCCACGGTGTTCATCGCCGCGTCGTGGGTGACCTCGACGCCTTTGGGTTCGCCGGTGGAGCCGGAGGTGAACAACACGTAGGCGAGCGCGGCGGGATCGACTCTCGCTGAAGTGATCTCGGTGCTCGCGGGTGCGCCGCCGAGGATGTCGGCGAGCACCACCTCGGGCACCGGCATGGACAGGCGTTGTCCTCCGCACACCACGGCCAGGCTCACCCCGCCGGACTCGAGGATGCGCTCGGCGCGGTCGCGTGGCTGGTCGACGCCGATCGGCAGATAGACGGCACCGACGGACAGGATGCCCAGCAGCGCGGGAATCTGCTCGGCGGTTTTGGGGCCCATCACCGCGATGGTGTCCCCGGCGGTGACGCCGGCCGCACGCAGCGCGGCCGCCACGGCCAGCGCCTGGTCGCGTAGCTGCGCGTAGCTGAGGTCACCGGAACTGGCGAAGACCGCCGGCGCATCGGGTCGCTGCTCGGCTTGCCGAAAGAACCCGTCGTGCAAGGCTTCTCCGCTCGGTTCGGCGGTGCGGCCGTTGGCCGCCTCGCGCACCGCGCGCTGAGCCTCGGGCAGCGCCGGGGGGCCCGGCGCCTCCCAGGCTTCGTCGGCGGAGGCCAGCCGGAGCAGCTCGTCGATGTGATGCGCGAACATCGCGTCGATGACGCCGGCAGGGAAGACGCCTTCGCGCACATCCCAATTCACCAGGACGCCGCCGTCGAATTCGGTGACTTGCGCGTCCAGCAGCACCTGCGGCCCCTGGGAGATGATCCATCCCGGTGTGCCGAATTGGCCGGTCACGTCGGAGCTGAACAGCTCGCCGAGTCCGAGCGCGCTGGTGAAGACGACGGGCGCGAGCACCTGGGTGCCGCGATGACGGCTGAGGTCACGAAGGACCGCCAAACCGGGATAGGCCGAATGGGCGGCGGCGGTGCGCATCGCGTCCTGCACCACCTGGGCCCGTGCCGCCGCGGTGTTCGCGCGGGTGAGGTCGACGTCGAGCAGCAGCGAGGAGGTGAAGTCACCGACCAGGGAGTCGACATCCGGGTGCAGCGCCTGGCGCCCGAACAGCGGGACGTTCAGCAGGAAGCGCGAGGTGGTCGACCAGCGCGCCAAGGTGTTGGCGAACCCCGCGGCCAGCGCCATCGCCGGGGTGAACCCGCGGGCCTGGGCGCGGGCGAAGAGCGCATCGCGGGTGTGCGGGTCCAGCCAGTGCCAGCGCCGGGTGCTTTGGTTCTCGGCGCGGCCCCCGGTGGTCGGCAGGGCGGGCGGGTCTGGCAGCTCGGGAAGGCGCCGCGCCCACCAGGCGCGGTCCGCGTCGCGGGCTGGTTGCGGCCGCGCGTCCTCGGCCTCGATGGCGTGGCGGTACTGCCGGTAGGTGTAGCCCAGTTCGGGTAGGTCGCGGCCGAGGTAGAGCGCCGCCAGGTCGGCCATCAGGGTGCGGTAGCTCATCGCGTCGGCGGCCTGCATGTCCAGGTCGACGTGCAGCCGCGACCGTTCGGCCGGCAGCAGCGTCACCGCGAGCTCGAACACCGCGCCGTCGAGCTGCTGGTGTGATTTGGCGGCGCGGATGGCGGCGAGCCGCCGGTCGGCCTCGCCGGTGCTCCGCTCGCGCAGGTCCTCGACGTGGACCGGGAAGGGGCCGAACTCGTCGGCCGGGGCGATGCGCTGGGTGCCGTCGGGCAGGAACCGCACCCGCAGCATCGGATGGCGCCGTGCCAGCGCGGTGGCCGCGGCGCGCAGGCGTTCCGGATCGATTCCTCCGCCGTCGAATTCGACGTAGAGGTGTCCCGCGACGCCGCCGAGCTGCTGGTTTTCCTGGCGGCCGACCCACATCGCGTGCTGCATCGGGGCCAGCGAAAAGGGCTCGTCCTCCCCGGACCGCCCAGCGTCCGCGGGTGCATCGGCGGGCTCGGCCGGCCGATCAGCGCTCGGCTTGCCGGCGTTGACCAATTCCGCCCAGGCCTCGACCGTCGGCGTTTCGGCGAGCGTGGCGAAGTCGACGGCGATGCCCTGGCGGCGCCAGCGCCCGGCCAGGGTCATGATCCGGATCGAGTCCAGGCCCTGACCGATGAGGTTGCTACCCGGCTGAACTGCATCGGCGTCGACGCCGAGGAGTTCGGCCACCTCCGCCCGGATGTCCTCCGAGCGTGCCGGGGCGTGCACCACAGACCCTCCCTGAATTAGCACAGGCTGCCCTAATTTTTTGGTTACCCTATCCTTACTCCGTGCATCCCCGCTACTAAGCCCCCGTCTAAGGAGCCATGACCCCGAACACAACGCCGCCGGCCGGAGTCCTCGACGGGTTCGTGCCCTTCCCCGCTGATCGCGCCGCCGCCTATCGGGCGGCCGGCTATTGGGCGGGACGGACGCTGGACACGATCCTGACCGACGCGGCTCGGCAGTGGCCCGATCGAACCGCGGTGCGCGACGCCGTGGGCGGTACCGGCTTCAGTTATGCGGACCTCGACGACCAGGCTAACCGCGCGGCCGGCGGCCTGCGGGCACTGGGTATCGCGCCGGGCGACCGGGTGCTGCTGCAGTTGCCGAACAGCTGCCAGTTCGCGGTGGCCTTGTTCGGGTTGCTGCGGGCGGGGGCGGTCCCGGTGATGTGCCTGCCGGGACACCGGGCCGCCGAGCTCGGGCATTTCGCCGCGGTCAGCGCGGCCACCGGTCTGTTGATCGCCGATACCGCGGCGGGTTTCGACTATCGCACGATGGCGCTCGGCCTCATCGAGGAACACCCAACGCTGCGGCACGTCATCGTCGACGGCGATCCGGGGCCGTTCACCTCGTGGGCGCAGTTGTGCGAGCAGGCGCCCGGCCCGCCGTCCTCGGCCGACCCGGGATCGCCTGCGCTGCTTCTGGTTTCCGGCGGGACCACGGGCACACCCAAGCTCATCCCCCGCACCCACGACGATTACGTGTTCAACGCGACGGCCAGCGCCGAACTCTGCCGGCTCACCTGCGATGACGTCTATCTGGCGGTGCTGTCGGCCGGTCACAATTTTCCCCTCGCCTGTCCCGGCCTGCTCGGCGCGATGACGGTGGGCGCCACCACCGTCTTCGGCACCGATCCCAGCCCCGAGGCGGCCTTCGCCGCCATCGACCGCCACGGCGTCACGGTCACCGCCCTGGTGCCGGCCCTGGCCAAACTGTGGGCGCAGGCCTGCGAGTGGGAACCGGTGACTCCAAAAACCTTGCGGCTCTTACAAGTCGGTGGCGCCAAGCTGGAGCCCGAGGACGCCCGCCTGGTGCGCACCGCCTTGACGCCGGGCCTGCAGCAGGTGTTCGGGATGGCCGAGGGGCTGCTGAACTACACGCGCCCCGACGATCCGCCCGAACTCACCGAGCACACGCAGGGCCGGCCGTTGTCCGCCGCCGACGAACTGCGCGTCGTCAATGCGGCCGGTGAGCCCATGCCCCCCGGCGAGGAAGGCGAATTGCTGGTCCGCGGACCCTACACGTTCAACGGCTACTTTCGCGCCGAGCGCGACAACGAGCGCTGCTTTGACGCGCAAGGTTTCTTCCGCAGCGGTGACCTGGTCCGGATCACCGACGACGGCTACGTCGTGGTCACCGGCCGCGTCAAAGACGTCATCTGCCGCGGCGGCGAAACCATCTCCGCGGCGGACCTCGAGGAGCAGATGCACAGCCACCCGGCGATCTTCTCGGCGGCCGCGGTGGCGCTCCCCGACCCTTATCTGGGCGAGAAGATCTGTGCGGCAATCGTTTTCAACGGCCCTGAGCTATCGCTCGCGGAGCTTAACGGCTACCTCGACGGGCGTGGCGTGGCCGCGCACGCGCGTCCCGACGTCTTGGTTCCGATGACCACGCTGCCCACCACGCCGATCGGCAAGATCGACAAAAAGGCGATCGCCGGCCAGATTTCGGCGCGCTAGCACCACGCCGTGCGTATGGTAGCCGCGATCACTAGTTGGTTTGCAAGGGCGCTGGGTTCACCGAGTGTATGGACGAAAAATGAACCAAATCCGTGCCTAGGCCCCACACTCGGCGCGGCCCTGTCCGCCTCAGGGCCACCTACCCGCGATCACCCATCGCCGCGTAAAGCTTCGCCAGCAATTCCGCCGTGGTCGCGAAGTCCATGCAGGCGTCGGTGACGGATTGGCCGTATGTCAGTTCGCCGCTGAGCGATTGGGCGCCGGCCACCAAAAAGCTCTCCAGCATCAGGCCGGCGATGCCGCGCTCGCCCGCCGCGATGCGCGTGCTCACCTCGGCGGCGACCTCCGCCTGTCGCACGTGGTCTTTGGCGGAGTTGGCGTGTGAGCAGTCGATCATGACCAGCTCGGACAGCCCGACCTTGCGCAGCCGTTCGATGGCCGTGACCACCGAGGCCGCATCGTAATTCGGGCCGGCGGTACCGCCCCGCAGGATCACGTGGCAGTCGGGATTGCCCATGGTCTCGACGACGGCCGCGCGGCCCACGTCGTCGGTCCCGAAGAAATGGTGGGGCGCCGCCGCAGCTTTGACGCCGTCGATGGCGACTTGGATGTTGCCATCGGTGCCGTTCTTGAATCCGATCGGCATCGACAGCCCCGATGCCAACTGGCGGTGCACCTGCGACTCGGTGGTCCGCGCGCCGATGGCGCCCCAGGCGACGGCGTCGGCGATGTACTGCGGGCTGGTGGGCTCCAAGAATTCGCAGCCCACCGGGAGGCCGACGTCGATGATGTCGAGCAGCAACCCTCGTGCGGTGCGGATCCCACGTTCCACGTCGAAGCTGCCGTCCATGGCGGGGTCGTTGATGAGCCCCTTCCACCCGACGGTGGTGCGCGGCTTTTCGAAGTAGACCCGCATCACGATCTTCAGCCGTTCGGCGTACCGGGTCGCAAGCGGGGCGAGCCTGTGTGCGTAGTCGAGCGCGGCGGCCGGATCGTGCACCGAGCACGGGCCGACCACGAGTAGCAGGCGGTCGTCGTGGCCGGCCAGGATCGCCGACACCTCGTCGCGGTCGCGCTGGACGGCCTCGGCGCGCGCGGGTGTCAGTGGCAGTTCGGTGCGAATCGCGGCCGGAGCCGAGAGTTCTCGGAACGAGACGATCCGATGGTCGGACGTGTCGACAGCTGTGGTGACGTCGGTGAGGGACATGGTGGGTGTGTCTTTCTGTGTTGGCTGCCAGGGCACGCCGCTGGTTCCCGATGCCCTGAAAAGCGAAAAGCAGCGACCGTGTGGTCACTGCTGGGCTCCGGGTCTCAGTCGTGCGGGTGCGTCAACCAGACGCCTCATCGCCGGCTCCGCCCGGAGCCTCGATAAAGCGCCAATACGCGCGCACGCCGATGTTCACGACGGCGAACATACCACGTGGGGCTCGACCACTTGACAGCCCGTTACGGCATCCGAGGGCCCCAGACAGGCGTGAAGCCATGTGCGACCGCAAAGCCGTTGTCACCGAGCCTAATCCACATCGAGTGCGGCGATCTGGTCGAGAAAAGCCCGTGCGGGCGCCGACGCACTCGCGGACACCGCGATGCCCAGACGCCGTTCGGTCAGGGGCAACAGCGGCCGCACTACGACACCGGGCAGCTCGGGGAGGCCGGCGCTGGGCAGGATGCTCACGCCCAACCCGGCTCGCACGATTTCGAGCGTCGCCCCGATCTCGCGGGCTTCGAAGGCCAGGTCGAATTCGATGCCCTGCCGCCGCGCAATCGGCATGAACACATCGGCGCAGCCGCCGGTGCCGCGAACAAAAGGCTCCTTGGCCAGGTCGGCGTAGGTGACGATGTCCTTGGCCGCCAGCCGGCTGTCGGCCGGCACCACCGCGACCATTTCTTGCACGCCGAGTGCCGCCGCGTCGAGGCCCTTGCTCGGCAAGCTGACCACACCGGCTTCGGCGGCGCCTTGGTCGAGCCAGTCCAAGATTTCTTCCTTGCTCCCCTCCAGCAGCCGAATGGTGACGGCCGGATGCCGCCGGGCGAAGGTCCTTAGTTGCGGCGCGATGAGCGTGGCGGTCGCTGTCGGCAGACTGGCCAGACTCAGCGTCCCGGTGATGTCGCCCGCCAATCCGGCGACTTCGGTGCGCATCAACGTCAACTGCCGCACCGCTTCCCGCGCATGCGTCAGCGCAACGGCTCCGGCTTCGGTCAACGCGAGGCCATCCCGGCGGCGCATGAACAGCGGCAACCCCAATTCCCTTTCGAGGGTGGCGACCGTGCGGCTGACGGCCGGCTGCGAGAGCCCCAGCCGTCGGCTCGCCGCCGTGAAGCCGCCCTGGTCGACCACCGCAATAAACGTCTTGAGCTGCGACAACGTCGTCATCCGTCCTCCATAAGGCCAAAGTCATCAGCCATATCAACAACGTTATGTCTGATTGGCTTTCCAAAACGTTTAAGTAATCATGAAATACGTGCCAAGGAGGACACCATGACCGCAAAGCGAGTGCTGATCACCGGGGCGTCGAAGGGAATCGGCCGGGCCGTCGCCGACCGTCTCGCGGTGTCGGGCGACATGCCGGTTGGCCTCGCGCGCGCCAGGCCGGACGACTTCCCGGGTGAGTTCTACGCGGTGGACCTCACCGACCGCGCCGCCACCGACGCGGTACTCGAGCGAGCCCTGCGGGATGGGCGCGTCGACGCCGTGGTCAACAACGTCGGCGTCGCGCGGTTCGGCCGGATCGGTTCGATCGAGTTGGATGACCTGTTCACCACCTACGACCTGAACGTGCGCACCGCGGTGCAGGTCGTGCAAGCGGTGCTGCCCGGGATGCTGTCGGCCGGGTGGGGCCGCATCGTCAATGTCACGAGCATGACGACACTGGGCACCGCGGAGCGCACGCCCTACGCCGCCACCAAAGGGGCGCTGGAAGCGTGCACGCGGATCTGGGCGGGAGAGCTCGCGCAGTCCGGCATCACGGTCAACGCGGTGGCGCCCGGGCCGATCGAAACCGAGATGTACCGCGAGCTCAGTCCGGCCGGATCCGAGCGCGAAGCGCGTCTTTTGCAAACCATTCCGCTGCGCCGGCTTGGCGCACCGCGCGAGATCGCGCACGCCATCTGCGCATTGCTGGACGAGGACGCCGGCTATATCACCGGTCAGATCATTCGCGCCGATGGCGGCGGCAGCATTGCCGCGTGACGATGCCGGGCACCAAGGCTTTCGCTGCGAAGGAGAATCCCATGAGCCACAACGTGTTACAGAATGTCATCGCGCCCGAGGAGATCGTCTGGCACGAGACCGGCCTGGGACCGAGTTTCTGGGTCAGTGACGAGCTGGCCGGCGATAACTACTCCACACGTTTCAGTGCGCAGTTGACGAAGTTCGGCCCCGGCGGGGGATCCTCGCCGCATCATCACGATTACAACCATGCTTTCTGTTTCCTGCGCGGGGCCGGCCTTGTTCAGCTGGGCGAGCATTGCTGGGAGACCAAGGCGGGCACCTTCGTCAAGGTGCCCGCCAATGTCGTGCACAGTCTGAAAAACGTCGGTTCTGACGAACTCGTTTTCCTGGTCATCTACGACCCGCCGCACGTGGCGACAGATTAGCCAATCGCGTTGGTGCGCAACGCGCTAAGGAGTCTGTCCATCACCACGCCGGCGTCCGCCCGCGCCTGGTGGTAATCGTCCGCACGCGCGATGTAGAGCGTCGCTTCGCGCAGCGCCCCCATGATCGTCAGGGCCGTCGCCTCGATCGGCTGGCGCGGGATGCTGCCCGACTCAATGGCCTCGGTCAGCAGCGCCGTGACGAATCCGATGTTGTACCGGTGCCCGATGGCGCTCCAGCGTTCCCATCCCAGCACCGCCAGCGCCTCGAGCAAAACGATGCGTTGAATCTCGGGATCGGCGCACGCGTCCAACCACAGGGCGGCGCACAGCCGCATGATCTCGACGGGATCGCCGTGCCCCGCGGCCGCGACGGCGTCTCCCATTCGGGCGGCCATCTCCCCCTCCACCTGCTCGAACACCGCCGCGAATAGCTCTGTCTTGTCGGCGAAATGGTGATACAGGGCGCCGCGGGTCACCCCCGCGTTGCGAACGATCGTTTCCAGGGATGCGTCGGCAAACCCCAACGACGCAAACAACGGCCGGGCGGCAGCGACCAGCGCTTCACGCGTGCCGGCCGCGCGCTCTGCCTGTGTGCGACGACCGCCCTTCGCCATCAATCCCCGCCTCTCACGTGTGCATTCTCATACATACCGCGCGGAGGTCGTGGGATGCCCCGCCCGACGGCGTAGCGTCGAGGTCGGCGGTGGACTCAAAACACCCTGAGCCGGCGAATCATGTTCAGAGTCGATGGATCCCCCTCGGCCTGAACGCCCAAGCTTTCCCAGGTACCGCGCTGGGTAACCCACCGCACGAAAGCTTGCGAATCAGACGTGATGTGCGCGGCGACATCGTCGTGGTCGCCGATGCGGAGGATCCGAGCGCACAGGCCGTCGAGGCGAAGCTCCACGCCTGTCTGTAACTCGTTGAGCAGACTCGTGTTCTGCTGCGGCAGGGCCGCTTCGATCCAGTCGAGGGTGGGCGCGAGCCGTAGCTGGTCGACGGGCGGCGGTGCACCTTGCAGCGGCCCACCCGGAGAAAAAAGGTCGTACCGGATGTGGACGAAGGCTTCGAAGACGAAGGTTGTCGGCACGACCGACGCCGGATAGGTGCCGACATCGCCGATCGGAATGTCGACGTCCTGACCTTCGATGGCGGCGAGCACCTCTAGACCCCGCGCGCTCACCGATTCGTAATCGGCCACGACCTCTTGGGGGGTCATCGAGCGTCGCGACTCGACATAGATGTCCGCCGCGCGCTCGGCCGGCAAATCGCCGGGATCGGGCAGGGCCGATGGGTCGACCGCCAACCAGAAGCTGCACGCCATATGGGACACGAGATCCTGCACCGACCAACCCGAACACCCACTGTCCTTGGCCCACATCGAATCCGGCATCTGCGAGCAAAGCTCCAAAACGGTCCTACGTTCTTTCGCTATGGCCTCGAGCACGGCACTCATGATCCCACCTCCGCATACATACAGTATGTATTAACATACACACGGTATGTATGTGATGCAAGGCGAACATCGAAGTTGGTATCGACCGGCCAAAGACGTCGGCCTTCCCGCATTCGTAGGGGGCCGCCCGTGTCAGATTGAGCCGGCGTGTGCGGCGACCAAAGGCGCTGTCGCGCGGCGTGATCGGCGTACCGGCAGCCCGAATCCGACCATCGCATCGAGGATGGCCTGGCTTCGGCGGGTGATCACATGGTCGTCCACGGGCGCCGGGCGCGGGATCTGGGCGGCCACCCCGATGATCGCCGACCCCACGATGTGCCACATCGCCGTGACCGCGACGGCGCCGTTGCTGATTGCGTGCACGGAGTCGAACAGCCGCGACAGACTTCGGTGGCAGCGATGCGCCACCCAAATCGCCAGTGCCGCTTCGTTCGGCAGCGTGAGCACGCCTTCTCGGCGCGGGCGCCGCCCGAAGGCATCGCCACTGCGCGCGGCCGCGCAGGGATCGTCGGGCAGCACGCGCAGCGTGGGGTCCACCACCGCGGCCCAATCGATTGCACCGTCGCGATCGCGGTGCAGCCAGAGATTCTCCAGGCCGACGTCCCAGGCTCTTCCTTCCAGCAGCACCAGCGGCAGCATCCGACCGATGATCTCGTGGATGAGGCTGGCCACCAGTTGCCGCGTGGCGGCGTGGGGACCGATGTTTTTCGCCGCATCGTCGAACATCGCCCGCAGCAACGCGTCGGTCCGCTGTGAATCGAGAGGCCACCAGCGCTGTCGCGAGACATCGTCGAGCACGGCGATGCCATACACCAAGGGACACCCGGGAAAGAGTGCGCGCAGGCGACGGCTGGACTCATGCACCGGAAGCTCCCGGCGGATGTCCATCCCCGATATCAGCGGATGGTGAATCGCGGTGCGCATGTGAGCAACCTCCGTGTCAGTTAGGTTAGGCTACCCTATGCTAGGCCTGGGTCGGGCGGTGCTCCCGCCCGGTCAGCGACACAGGTCCGCGCACACAGAGGAAGCGACCATGACCGCCCAACCGAAGTTTTCACTGATCGTGGGCTACGGCACCGACATGGGTAACGCCGAAGACGCGGCCATGTCGTTCGCCGAGGCCGTCCAGGAAGCCATGGGCATCGAATCGGAAGCGGTGGAACTCAACCAGGTCGAAATCGCCGACCTGCAATCGGCGAGCCATTTCATCGTGGTCACCTCGACGTTCGGCGACGGCGAGTTCCCCGACAGCGCCGCGTTGTTCTGGGAGGCGATCAGCGCCGAAAGCGCCGACCGGCTCGACCATTTGAAGTTCGCCGTGCTGGCGCTCGGCGACAGCAGTTACGAACTGTTCTGCAATGCCGGCCGGCTCCTCGACGAGCGCCTGCAAGCGCTGGGAGCGGTCAGGCTGACCGCGCGTGTCGATGTGGACGGCGCCTACCAGCAACTCGCGACGGCGTGGACGGGCGACCTGGTCAAGCTGCTGGCCGCCGACCGCGCTCATGCGGGACCGCGTGTCGCGACGGTTGCCAAGGAGGCAACGGCCGCTCCTCCCCCGCCGAGCCGGGATCACCATCAACGTTTCGAGGCACCGATAGTCGTGAACCGGCTGCTCAGCGCGCCGGGTTCGGAGAAGGAGGTTCGTCACTACGAGTTGGACCTCACCGGCGCCGGAATCGCCTACAGCGCCGGCGATTCGATCGCGGTGCATGTCGCCAACGACCCCGACTTGGTCGACGCAGTGCTCGCCGAACTCGATGCGGGCCCCGACCATGCGGTGGCCGGCTACGACGAGCCGCTCGGCGTCCTGCTGACCCACCACCTGGATATTCGGGCTCCGTCGCGGGCGCTGCGGGCGCTGGTGGCATCGCGCGCCGGGGATGCCGACGCGGTCGCCGCCCTCGCCGGTGACGGAACCGCGAAGCCCGGCACGTGGTTGTACGGCAGGGACGTGCTCGACCTGATCAGGCTGGGCGAGCTGAGTGTGGACGAACTCGTGGACACCTTGCGTCCCTTGCAATTCCGTGACTATTCGATCGCATCGAGCCCGGTGGTCCATCCCGATCGCGCGCATTTGACGGTGGCGACGGTGCGGTACACCGCCCGTGGGCGCCGGTATGGCGGGGTGGCCTCGACCTTCCTGGCCGACCGCAGCGAGACGGCACGCGTGCACCTGCGACCGAATCACACCTTCCGCCTGCCCGGCGCTGACGTCCCGATCATCATGGTCGGTCCGGGGACCGGCATTGCGCCGTTCCGCGGCTTTCTGCAGGAACGGCAGGCGACCGGGGCGCCGGGTCGGGCGTGGCTGTTCTTCGGCGCGCGGAATCGGGCGCTGGACTTCCTCTACGCCGACGAGCTGCACGGCTTCCGGGAATCGGGCGTGCTCACGCGACTCGACCTGGCGTTCTCCCGCGACAACAAGGATGCCACGAAACAGTATGTGCAGCACCGCATGTGGGAGAACGCCGCGGAAATCTTCGGCTGGCTCGAAGAGGGTGCGCACGTGTACGTGTGTGGCGACGCCGAGCGAATGGCCAAGGACGTCGACGAGGCGTTGCGAGCGCTGGTGGCCCACGCCGGCGCGATGGAGGCCGAGGCCGCCCACGCCTATGTCAACGAGCTGATCAAGAATCACCGGTACGTGCGCGACGTCTACTGACGGCCGGTGTTCACTGACTCACGGCGGTGGGATATTCCGGGCGCCAACGCACCTCGGCGATACGGTCGGCGAGCTCCGCGTCGCCGCGCGTCGGGGCGACGCCGTCCACCACGGCCTGCATGGCGACCGCGTGCGCGATGCGGACGGCGACATCGGGCACGTCCGACCACGCGGGCAGCAACGGCCGGTCGGGGTCCGCGAGGGCGGGCGACGCCTCGCCCAACGTCTCCGCGGCGACGCGCATCATCTCGTCAGTGACCCGGGTCGCCTGGGCAGCTGTGACGGCCAAACCCATCGCCGGGAAAATATAGACGTTATTGCATTGGGCGACAGGGCGTTCCACCCCGTCGCGGCGCAGGGGCGCGAACGGCGATCCGGTGGCGATCAGGGCACGCCCGTCGGTCCACCGATCCAACTCCGCCGGGTGCGCCTCGGCCCGGCTCGTCGGGTTGGACAGCGGGAAGATGATCGGTCGGTCGGTCTTGCCCGCGAGTTCCCGCACGATCGCTTCGGTGAACGCGCCCGCGGCGGTGGACAAGCCGAGCAGCACGCCGACGTCGACACGGTGGACGACATCGGCGAGCCGGGCGCGCCCGGACACGCCCCAGCCCGCCACCCGGGCGGCCGGCTGGGCAAACCCGCGCTGCGCGGCGGACAGATCGGTGCGGTCATCGGTGAGGAGCCCTTCCACGTCGACGACCCAGATGCGCTCCGAGGCAGCGCCTTCGGACAATCCCTCGTTCACCATTTGGCGGCGAATCATGTCGAGCACACCGATGCCGGCCGAGCCGGCGCCGAGCATGACAACCTGTTGCTGCGACAGGGGGCGTCCCGCGACCTTGGCGGCACCGTGCAGCGCCCCAACGGTGACGGCGGCGGTCCCCTGGATGTCGTCATTGAAGGTAAGGAGTTCGTCGCGGTAGCGAGCGAGGATCGGCTGCGCATGTGTGGACGCGAAGTCCTCCCACTGCAGCAGCACATGGGGTAGCTGCCTGCGTACCGCGGCGACGAACTTGTCGATGAACGCGTAGTAATCGTCGTCGTCGACGCGTCGGTGCCGCCATCCCAGGTACCGAGGGTCATCAAGCAGTTCGCTGTTGTCGGTTCCCACATCGAGCACGATCGGCAGTGTGCGAGCGGGGTCGATGCCGCCAATGAGGGTGTAGAGGGATAGCTTTCCGATCGGGATGCCCATGCCGCCGATGCCCTGATCGCCCAGGCCGAGGATCCGCTGCCCGTCGGTCACCACGATCACGTCGACCTCGCGCTGGGGCCGATTGTTGAGCACCTCGTCCAGGCACTCCCCCTCGGCGTAGGACACGAACAATCCCCGCGGCCGGCGGTAGATCTCGCTGAAACGCTGACAGGCCTCCCCCACCGTGGGCGTGTAGACGATCGGCAGAGCCTCGGGGATGTGGTCGAGCAAAACCCGGTAGAACAACGTCTCGTTGCGGTCCTGCAACGCCCGCAGATAGATGTGTTTGTCGAGATCGTCGCGGCGCGTGGAGAATTCGTGCCAGCAGTGCTCGGCCTGTTGCTCGAGGGTCTTGACCGTCGTCGGCAGCAGACCCATCAGGCCCAATCGGCGTCGCTCGTCCTCGGTGAAGGCGGTGCCCTTGGTGGTCAGGGCATCGAACAACCTGGCCGGCCCCCGGAGCTCATCGGGCATCGTCAACGTCCCTTCTGTACGAATCTCGCGGGAGGGGAACGAGGGAGTGTCCGAACCATCATCGATGATCCCGGGCTGTTTGTCTGCGCGTAACCCGGCGCCAAAGCCGTCAAAGTGTCAGTGCGCTGCCAAAACGACCTGGGCCTGGGCTCGTCGAATGCCTTGAGGGGCATAGGGGAACGATGCGTTCTCAGATGTGAGGAAGCCCTCGACGCCCCCTATTGACCGGATTCCCAGTTGGCCGCAGTTTGCTGCCGGAGTCGGGAATCGGCCCGAATCCCATGCGAGGCTTCGCATCAACGGGAGCATGTGATGCAGCGCCGCGGAACTTATGCGGATCGTGTGATTGTTTGCCCGACTCACCGGTGCAAGAAAGGTTTTGCTGACACTATTCCAATACGGCCATACATCACGATATGGTAACCGAAGCGCCGTTTCGGCAGGCCCAGCATCGTCTCGGGTGGCCTCGCCGAGACAGCGCCGCTCTGTGGGTGGGAATCGACAGATTGGGTCATCGCGTCGAGAGAAATGCTTGTTCGGCCAACGGTTCTGTGTTAACCGCGCGATTTAATTCGGCTCCCTGTCGTTGACTACCTCACACGGGCACACCATGGGTTGTCAGAAGTTCCTGAGAGATTGCTCGGGCCCGAGAGGGGAATTCTATGATTGCGCCGCGGGTGCGCCGGCGGGTCATGACTTTGCGCCGCTTGACAACATGCGGATCGCCAACTCACATCACGGTGAACTTATTCCCTCGCGCGCATTGGTCGACGCATCCGGCGGTGCGGCGATCGGGAGGCCCGCGTAACGGGGCTCCTCGGGTCCTCAACTTGTTCAGCAACTCATGCGCTGTGCCATTAAGGTCATCCGAACTGGCGTCACCAGCTGACGGACGAAAGGTAGCGCATGTTCTTGGGAACGGTTGAGGACTGGACGGCCGAGGGCACCGTCGTATCCTGGTACCCCACCGCGACCACCTACCGGCGTGTTGCCGAAGCGCAATACCATCAGGCGCCGGTGAGTTATCAGCAGTCGCAGCATCTTCGATACTACCGACGCCAGGTCAGCCGGGGTCGTGATATCCCACGGTTGTGCATTGGGGCCTGGGAAATCAGCGGTGTCTGTGATATCGATGCGATGACCTACGCCGTGAATGCGCACCTGCGGCGACACGACACCTACCACGACCGGTTCGCCTTCGGTGACGACGACGAGGTCCTTCGCTACGTCATTGCCGAGCCGGAGGTCATCACTTTGGCGCCAACGGATCTCGGAAAGATGGGACCGCCGCAGATCCGCAAACTCCTGCTCGACACGCCCGATCCCCTGCAATGGGACTGCTTCACCTTCGGCGTCATCCAGGGTGATGACCGGTTCACGGTCCTGATCGCCGTCGACCACCTGCGCGCCGACGGGATGTCGGCCGGGGTGATCTTCCTCGACATCCAGACGATGTACTTCAGCGCGTTGCAGCAGGCACAGTGTCCGCTGGCACCCGCCGCCAGCCATCGCGAATACAGCGCGAATCAGCATGCGTACACCAGGGGCCTGACCGAAGAGTCACCCGAGATCCGTTCGTGGCGAGCCTTTCTCGCGGCGAACAACGGAGCGCTGCCGAAATTTCCGCTGGAACTTGGCGAGGCGGCCGCCGATACCCCGGGGGCCATCGACGTGTTCGACCTGATCGATGACGACCAGGGACGGCGGTTCGAAGCGGCGTGCCGCGCCGCGGGCGCGCGTTTCAGCGGTGGCGTGTTCGCCTGCGCCGCCCTGACCGAGCACCGGTTGACGGGCGCCGCAACGTATTTCGGCCTCACCCCATTCGACAACCGGCGGGATCCCGCCCACGCCACCGCGGTCGGATGGTTGGCCAGTTTTGTCCCGTTGGCAATTCCGACCGCCGGCGCTTCGTTCGACGAGGTCGTCAGCGCCGCCCAGGCATCGTTCGATGCAAACACGGCCCTGGGTGCCGTGCCGTACTACCACTTGCTCGAGTCGCCGGACGGATCGTCAGGCCCCATCGAGGTTCCGGACCGTCCGGTCCCGATGCTGTCGTACATCGATATTCGCAAGTTGCCGTTCGGCGACTACTTCGACGGTCTGCGTGCCGGGGTGTGGGGCGACAACAGGCTGTCGGAGACGGTGTGCATGTGGGTCAATCGCATGCACGACAAAACGCAGCTGGTGGTCGCTTACCCCGGCACCGACGTCGCGCGTAGGTCGGTCTCCCGCTACGTCGAGACGATGCGCGCCGAGTTCACCCGGGTGGCCGACGCCGGGCTGAACACCGATGCGTGACGCGGAATTGTCTCCGCCGACCGAGGTCTCGGCATGAGTGCCTTGGCGGCACTCACCTTGCGCACACTATCCGGCTCCCGGCGCGATGCCGACCTGCTGTTCGCGGCGCTGGCGCCCGTGGGCTGCTTCCTGGGATTCACCTTGGTGTTGGGCAGCCTGATCCATCCCGGCTCGATGACCTATCCGCAATATGTCCTCCCCGTGGTCATCGTGCAGGCGATGCTGTTCGGGGCGATGACGACCGCCGACCGTGCCGCACGAGACCGGCTCTCCGGCTTCGGGTCTCGTCTCAAGACTTTGCCGGTTCCCGCGGCGGTGCCGCTGGCCGCGCGGATGCTCTATTGCTTGATACGCTCGGTCGTCGCGCTCGTCGCCGCTGTCGCCGTCGGGTGGTCGTTCGGCTTCCGGATGGCCGGCGGTCCGGGCGACACGGGCCTGTTCGTGATCATCGTCGTGGCGTTCGCGATGGCGGTGTGCCTCGGCGCCGACGCCCTCGGCTCGCGGGTCGGCTCCGTCGAATCGTCGAGCCAATTGCTGCTGCTGCCCCAGCTGGTGCTGGTCCTGTTGTCCACGGGTATCGCTCCCGCGGAGTCGTTTCCGGCCTGGCTGGGCCCGTTCGTCCGTCATCAGCCGGTCTCCCGGGTCACCGACACGTTGCGCGGACTCGCCGCCGGTCACGCAACGGGTAGGGATCTGGCGGCGGCATCGGCGTGGTGCCTGGGGCTGCTGCCGTTGTTCGGCGTTTTGGCGGTGCGGATGCAGCGACGCGTCGGCGGCGGACGCCCCCGCGCGCCCCGCACGGTCCGGATCCCGTCTCAGGGCGCTCGACAGGCGCGGGATGCGTCCGCGCCGCCGTCGCGGGGCGCAGTGGCTAGTTGTGCGACGCAACGGGTTTCGTATGCACCGTCACTGACGGCCTTCGTCAGCCACAGCGCTTCGGAGGCCGGCCGGCTCCTGCGCCGCTGGCGGCGCGACCCGATCGTCGCGGTGCAGGCCCTGCTGTTCCCGGCCTTCCTCCTCATCGTCTACAAATTGCTGATCGGCAAAGCCGTTCTGGCCGTCACCGGACACGACAGCCTGTACGGGCTGGTTCCCATGTGTGCGGTGGTGGGCGCCGTGTTCGGAACCCTTGGTGCCGGTTTGGCTTTGCCGGCGGAACGAGAGTCGGGCGTACTGACGAGGTTGTGGGTGCAGCCGGTGCATCGGGCCAGCACGGTGGCGGGCCGGCTGGTCGCCGAGGCCGCCCGCACCACCGCGTCCGCCGTTGTGCTCACCATCTTCGGTGTCGCCCTGGGGCTGCGATTCAGCTACGGCTGGATCGCGGCGCTGGCCTTTGTGCTGGTGCCCGTGGCGATTTCGGCCGGGATGGCGACGTTGGTGATCGCGATCGCCGCCCGCGCGGACGGCAAAGCCATGGTGACCTGGCTGGGTGCGGGATGCGTGCTGCTGCTGTTCCTCAACACCGGTGTCGCGCCCGCCGGGGTCTTTCCGGGCTGGCTGCAACCGGTGGTCCGTTTTTCGCCCATATCACCGACGATCGAGGCGATGCGCGCGCTCGCAGAGGGCGGGCCGGTGCTCTCGCCGCTGTGGCAGGCCGCCCTGTGGGCCGGCGTCCTGGTCGCGGTGTTCGCGCCGGTGGCGGTGCGCGGATATCGCGCCGCGGCCGAGGCGGGGTGCTAGTGACGAGGCTGGCACTGTTGGACCAGGCCGCGTTTCTGCGGCTGCGCGCCACCGGTCAAGGGAGCACGGTGCAATGCACATGGGTCTATGACCGCGCCGTCGATATCGACGAATTGCGGTCCTTCAGAGACAGTCTCGGTGCCGGTCTGCTCGGGCGCCGGATCGAGCGTTCGCCGCTGCCGTTCGGGCGCCATCGCTGGGTGGCCGACAGCCGCTCACCGGACATCGCGTGCGAACCGCCGCGCCCACGGAGCGAGATCGGCGCGTGGATCGAAAGACGCGCGCGGGTGCGCGTCGACCCCGAGCACGGGCCGACATTTCACCTCGGCGTGCTGCCGTTGGACGACGGTGGGGCGGCGGTCACCCTGGTGGCGTCACACTGCGTTGTCGACGGCCTCGCGATGGCAGCGGCCGTCACCGAAGCGGTCAAGGGAGAACCGCTCAATCGCGGCTACCCACAGCCGAATTCGCGTGGCCGGTGGCGCGCGATTCGTGAGGACCTGTCCCACGCCGTTCTCAGCCTGCCGGCGGCCGTCCGGGCGCTGATCGCGACGCTGGCGATACTGGCCAAGGCCTCGGCGGATCGACAGGCTCAGCCGCAAACGCGCGCACCTCGGGCGTCCGGCCCAATAGGCCAGCGCCAGAACGGATTCGGGTCGGTGACGATTCAAACCGACGCCGCGGCATGGGAGGCACGTGCGCGCAGCCTCGGCGGGAGCAGCAACACGCTGTGCGTCGCGTTCGCCGCTCGCCTGGCGCACCGGATGGGCAGGGTGCTCCCCGGCGAAAACTCCGTGACGGTGGTGCTTCCGGTCAGCGATCGCACCGCCGATGACGACCGCGCCAACGCGCTGACCTCGATCACGCTCACCGTCGACGCCCACACCGTGGCTGGCGACTTGAGCGGCGTGCGTGCGGATGTCAAAGAGCTGTTGGCGTCTTTGGCTCGCCAACCCAACGAGATGCTCGCCGGATTGCCACTCATTCCGTTCACGCCACGATGGCTGGTCCGTCGCGCCGAAGGCATCGCCATGTCGGCCGGCCAGCTGCCGGTGGGCTGCTCAAACCTCGGCAGCCTCGATGTCGCCGTCGGCCGCATCGACGGTGCGGACGCCACCGAGTTCTCGATGCGGCTGGCCGAGCAGGGCATCACCCGGTCGCGCATCGAGCAAATACACGGCCAATTGTTCTGCGGCACAGGAACGGTCAACGGCAGCCGGTTTCTCACCATCGTCGGCTACCACAGCGCCGCCCACCCCATCACCGCGGCCACGAGCGAGCTCGCATGCGACGCGCTGGCCGACCTGCGTTTGTCCGCCACCACGGTCTATGGGGACGGGTCGTGACGGTGGAGGACCTCGCCCTCGAGGCCGATCAACGCGCGCGTCGCATTCACGTGGGTGTCGCCGTCGCGATCGCGGCGTGGGCGGCGGCCGTGCTGTGGTTCGCGATCAAGGTCGTTCCCCTCGACGTGTACTGGATGTCGTATTACACGGCCGACTACACGCATGGCTTCGTCCGCCGCGGGCTCGCCGGTGAACTGGTCCGGCTGGCCCCGAACCACTACTTCGCGGCCACGCTCAGTCTGCGCTGGCTGTCCACGCTGGTCTATTTGGGCGGGCTGGCAACGGTTGCCGGTGTGGTGGTCTCGGGTCGCCATCGGTCTGAACGCAGACTGATGCTCGCGGCGGTGTTGCCGCTGTTGCCATTCGGTGTCCCGTTCGCGGCGTTCTCGGCTCGGCCGGACCTGTTCGGTGGGGCGGCCCTCGCGGCGTTCAGCTCGGCGTTGGCGCTCACACGATCCCGGCCCGCCGCGACTGTATGGTGCGCCGCCTACGGCGCCGTCATCGCCGCCTTGACGCTGGTGCACGAGGCGGTAGGGCTGCAGTTCGCATTGGGGGCATTCCTGGCAATCATCGTCCTCGGCCGGGCCCTGGAAACCACCTGGCGCCGTGGCATGCTCCTGGCCGTGCTGCCGGGAGTCCTCACCACGGCTGCCGTGGCGGCGTTCGGTCGCCACGACATCGCCCCTCAACTGTGCGCGGCGGTGCCACATCACCCGGTGCCCAACCCCTTTGCCACGGTCACATCGCCCGCGACGCTGATGCACTACGTGCTTGCGGGACAACCGAGCCAAACCGATTATCACGACTGGGTGTGCCGCAATGTGATGCCCAACTACGCCAACGGAATCGCGGACGCAATCCGAACCGTCGGCCACATCGGCGCACTCGGCCTCACCGTCTCAGTGCTCTTCGGCGCCGGTGCCGCCGCGGTGACGGTGTGGGGTCTCAGCGCCCTTTCGGGCGTCCCGCTGCGCGCGTTCGTCGACGCCTTGCGCGGGCGAACTGCCTGGGTAATCGCCGGCCTGCTGCTGGTCATTCCGGTCTTTCTGACCGGGTTCGACTGGACCCGTTGGCTGACGATCGTAGCGTTCGACTTCGCGATCGTCTTCCTCCTTTTCGCGGCGCGCAGGCCCGAGATCGATCGGCGACCTACACCAAAGACGGTGCGGCTGTTCATCCTTCTCGTCATCGCGCTGGCACTGATCCCGGTGGGCGCGGTTCCGGGTTTCGGCGGACCACGGATGGTCTGACGAGGGCGCCCGATCGGGTTTTGCTGGACGTGACGCGTTGCCTGTCGATGTATCGCGGCTGGTAGAGTGCATGGCACTGTGAATTTCGGAGTTGGACTGCTTTCACGGTGGCCGCGACGGCAACCCGCGTTGGCCATCGTTGCTGCGCTGGCGCTCATTGCAGCTGTACTCGGTTGCGGGGCTTTGCGAGCCGAAATGGCCGCCAACGCCTCGCCGCCGGAGGCGGCCGCCTCGTCGGTCAGCCCGCTTTCCAACCCCGTGCACTCCGACCACGAGTCGGTTCCGGTACGTCGCCTCAGCGTCGGATCCACGGTGAACGACGACAAGGCGTTCAAGAGCGTCGCGTTAAAGCGTGATCGTGGAAGCACTTTCGCTCTTTCCACGCCTCGGCAATCCGGATCGTCGGCCCCACCCACCCTCGGCATAATTTGGTCCCAGCAGCGCGTCGATACGCCGGCACGCGCGCCGGCGTCCAGTCCCGCCGGGCACAATATTTTGATTCAGCTCTGCGTCGCCCGTTGCTGATCGGGCGCGTCACCTCGCCGGCGCGCAATACCCACCCGCGGCGGATCAGACGCTAGCCGCGATCAGCTCCGGTGCCCCCGGCATCTGCTGATCGGCGCGTCTGGGCCGTTCAGCAGATGCGTTGTGGTCATCACACACACCCCGGTGCGCTGCCGGGAAACAGGTGTGCCAATTCGCGCAATGGCGAGGTCAATCCAACGAGCCCAGGTAATGCGGGCTCACCAGGTCGCGTCGCGTGATGCGTTGGGCACTTGGGCTTTTCATCACCACATCGATTGCGTGACCGGATGTCGTGTGCGACCGCCGCGGCGTCAGGACGGTCCGCCCAGAGAACTGACAAGGGACAGAGATAGGCATGGATTTTGGCGCGTTACCACCGGAGATCAACTCTGGTCGGATGTATTTGGGGCCCGGTCCCGCAAGTTTGCTGGCCGCCGCGGCGGGATGGGAGACGCTGGCGGCCGAGCTGACTGATGCCGCCGGCAGCTACCAAGCCGTGATCGCCGTCCTCACCGACGAGTCCTGGTCGGGACCGGCGTCGATGTCGATGGTGGCCGCGGTCATGCCCTACATCGCGTGGATGACGGCGACGGCCGAGCAATGCCAGCAGGCCGCCGCCCAGGCCACGGCCGCCGCGGCGGCCTTCGAAACCGCATACGCGATGACGGTCCCCCCTCCGCTGGTCGCGGCCAATCGCATTCGGCTGCTGGCGCTGATCCAAACGAACATCTTTGGACAGAACACGCCGGCGATCATGGCGACCGAAGCCGAGTACAGCGAAATGTGGGCGCAAGACGCGACCGCGATGTACGGCTACGCCGCCAGTTCGGCGTCGGCCTCGGCGCTTTCGCCCGTGGCGTCGCCGCCGCCCCAAACGGCGACTTCGACCGCCGTCGCCGGCCACATCGGCGCCGTCACCCACGCGGCGCTGCAATCCGGCAGCACCGCCCACGCGACGGCGACACAGTGGGCCTCCTCGGTGCCGCAAACCCTGCAAGGCCTTTCGACACCCGGCTCGTCCTCGAGCACGGGGCTGTCGCAGGCGGCGATGGGCACGGGCGCTTCGCTGGGATCGTCGGGGGCCACCGCCCCGCTCAGCGCGCTGTCGGGTCTGACCAACGCCTCCGGCAAGGGCGCGACGAAGAGCGCGAGCACGGGCGCGGGCGCCGCGACGGGACTGGCCTCCACACTCGCCGCCGCGCCGGCGCTCGACGGCGGTACGGGCGCGCTGGCGGGCGAGGCGGCGGGTTTCGGCGCCGACGGCGCAGGCCTGATCGCCGACACCGGAGGAATCGGCATAGACCTCTACGGGCTCGATTTGGATTACCAGGGGCTCGGTTTGGACTACCAGGGGTTGGCGCTGGACTACGCGGGCGCCGGTTCCATTTTGGGGGCCGAGGGCGCCGGCGGCGTGGAGGGCATCAGCGGTATGGGCGCCGCCGCGGGTCTGGGCAATCTCCCGCCGGTCGCGGGATTGGGTCACGGAGTTGCGGCGGGCGTGGGCCAAGCCAGCTCGCTGAGCACGTTGTCCGTGCCCCCGAGTTGGGCCGCCACCGTTTCGTCGGTCACGCCCCTGCAGGCCCTCCACTCCAGCGCCATGCCGGGCGGATGGGCCGCGGCGCCGGCCCCCGGCCCGACCGTGTCCAAGCTGCCCCTGGGCGGCATGGTCGGTCGCGAGTCCGAGGGTGCGGTTCAGCGCGTCGGTTTGCGTGTCTCGCTCATCCCGCATTCGCCGGTGGCCGGATGATGCAGCGCCCCCGTCCGCAGCCCGTCACGGGAGGCGCAAGCTCGTCGAATCCGAAGGAAATCGCAATGGACACACCCACACCACACCGGTCTGCGCACCGGCCGCCGAACCGAAAACCTTTGGCGCTCCTGACAAACGCGGCGATGTGCGCCGCGGTCATCGTGGCGCTCGGGGCGTCGACGCCGATACACGCCGGCGCCGACCCGGATCCGGGTGACGACGGCCCCAATCCCTTTGGCGGCCTCAGCTGCAGCTGCGCACAGACCAGCCCTGCCGGCGCCCCCGCCCAGCGACAGCAGCTCATCGGGGGCTTACAGCAGGGACTCGCTGTCGGGCAACGGGAACCGAACCTTGCCTCGTCGCCGGCAACACCACCGGCTTGACCCGCCACCTTCTGCGAACTGGCCCGCCCCGATCTGCACATTGACGTAGAGGAGCACGTGATGCCCGACCGGGTGTTATCCGCCGAACTCATGCGGCAACACCGCGAAATAGGCGCTGCGATCGAATGTTTCGTCGGAAAGCTCGACGGCGGCGACCGGCAACCCGAGCTGCTGAGGGCGACGATGGACGCGCTGCGCCGGCACATCTACCTGGAGGAGACCTTCCTGTTCCCGCCGATCCGCAAGGCGGGGATCATGATGCCCGTCTTCGTGATGATGCGTGAACACGGCGAGCTATGGCGGACGATGGAAGCCCTGACACGACTGCTCGCCGACCGGACAGGCGGTCCACTGCTCGACGCCACCTGCAACCAGCTGCTGGACCAACTGCACGGGCACAACTTCAAAGAGGAGCCGGTGGTGTATCTGCACGCCGACTACGATTTGCCGGCGCCGACGAGCGCGCAGCTCACCCGGTTCGTCGTCACGGGCCGCATACCCGATGGATGGGTTTGCCAGCAGGCGGGCACGAATCGCGGTCGCTAGCCGGCTAACCGGGGTTATGCGCCCGCACTCGGGCGTGATGCAGCTCATAGTGAATTTCTACAATCGCCATTGTGTAATTACCCGGACACGTTTCCCTCCCTCACTCAGCCCGAGGAGCGCACCGGCACATGGCAATCCGATCAGCACCGTCACGACCTTCCACACCGGCACCCGCCGCGTCGTTGATCGGCAAGGGCTGGGCTCAGGGCGTGGCGCTGGTGATGATCTTCGGGTTCTTGGTGATGGGCATCTTGGTGTACCGGACCTACACCGCCTCAATGCCGTTGCCGGCCAACGTTGTTAGTGAGTCGGGCAAGGTGCTGTTCACCGACGCCCAGATCACCCGCGGCCAAGAGCTCTATCAGGCGCGCGGCCTGATGCAGTACGGGTCGGTGCTGGGGCATGGCGCTTACCTCGGTCCCGACTACACCGCGGAATATCTGCGCATGTCGACCAACGATGTGGCCGCGCAATGGCGGGCACAGGGGGCGGCTGACGCGAAGGAACGGGTGGTGGCCGAGTTTCGCACCAACCGCTACGACGCCGACACCAAGACGTTGGTGTTCACCGATAAGCAGGCGGCCGCCTTCGACCATCTCCAACAGCATTACGCGGATTACTTCGGCGAGAACTCCACCAAGTACGGGTTGCTGCCGCACATGATCACCAGCACGGCCGACATCCATGACCTCACCGCGTTTTTCGCGTGGACGGCGTGGGCGTCCGCGGCCGAGCGCCCGGGTCACAGTTACAGCTACACCAACAACTGGCCGGCCGAGCCGCGGGTCGACAATGGGCCCACCGCATCGATCGTGGTGTGGTCGGTGTTGTCGCTGGTCACGTTGCTGGGCGGGACCGGCATCATGTTCGCCGTGTACGGGCGGTGGAGCCAGAAGATCGGGTGGCACAGCGCGGAGGCATCCACGTTGTCGTTCCGCCAGCCCGGCGAGGTGGGACTGACCGCCTCGCAGCGCGCCGCGATCTGGATCTTCGCGATCGTCTCGGTGCTGTTCTTGGCGCAGACCCTGATGGGTGGCGCCGTCGAGCACTACCGCGCCGACCTGTCGGCGTTCTACGGGCTGGATCTGGCCAAGCTGTTGCCCTTCAACCTCGCCCGCACCTGGCACGTGCAGTTGTCGCTGTTTTGGACGGCGGCCGCGTTTCTGGCGGGGGGAATCTTCCTGGTGCCCTTCATCAGCCGCCGGGAACCGCGACGGCAGAGTTGGCTGGTGTACGGGCTGCTGGGCGCGCTCGTCTTGGTGGTGGGCGGCTCATTGATCTGCGAGGCCCTCTCGATCTACGGGGTGATTCCCGCGGGTGGCTTGTTCTCCCAGCAGTGGGAATTCCTCGACCTGCCGCGGCTGTGGCAGATCCTGCTGACGGTCGGCCTGTTCCTGTGGATCGCGATCATCTGGCGCGGCATCCGCGGCAAGCTCAAGGGCGAGTCGAAGATGAACCTGCCGTGGATGTTCTTCTTCACCGGCCTGGCGATCCCGGCCTTCTACGCCGTGGGCCTGTTGGCGGGCCACGACACCCACTACTCGGTGGCCGACTTCTGGCGGTTCTGGGTGGTCCACCTGTGGGTGGAGGACTTCCTCGAGCTGTTCACCACCGTGATGGTGGCCTACATCTTCGTCCTGCTCGGGGTGGTGCGCGAGCGGATCGCGCTCGGAGTGATCTTCCTCGACATCATCCTGTACTCCGCCGGCGGTGTGATCGGGACGATGCACCACCTGTATTTCTCCGGCACGCCCGTGGAACACATGGCGCTGGGCGCGTTCTTCTCCGCCGCCGAAGTGATCCCGCTGACCTTCCTGACCGTCGAGGCCTGGGCGTTCCTCCAGCTGGGATCTCGCCAACAAAGCCACGAAACACCGTTCCCGCATCGCTGGGCGGTCATGTTCCTGGTGGCGGTCGGATTCTGGAACTTCTTGGGCGCGGGCATCTTCGGGTTCCTGATCAACCTGCCCATCGTGTCCTACTACCAGATCGGCACCGCGCTGACCGCCAACCACGCCCATGGAGCGATGATGGGTGTGTACGGCATGCTCGCCGTCGGGCTGGCCATGTTCGCCTTCCGTTACGCGATCCCGGCCGACAAGTGGCCGGAGAAGTGGGCGCGGCTGTCCTTCTGGTGCATGAACATCGGGCTGGCGTGGATGGTGTTCGCCACCTTGCTGCCGCTGGGGGTGTTGCAGCTGTACCACTCCGTGAGCACGGGGTATTTCGAGGCGCGGTCGCTGGGCTACCTCACCCGTCCCGGCAACTCGCTGATCGAATGGCTGCGGCTGCCCGGCGATTTCGTCTTCATCCTCGGCGGTGTCTTGCCGTTCGTCTGGATCGCGTGGACCGCGATACGCAACGTCCGACGCGCGCCGACCAGCGACGAGCTGCACGAACATCCGCTCTACACCGAACTCGACCCGACTCCGGCTGCATCGCAGAAGGGTTGACGATGACATCCCCCACCGCCGCGGCATGGCTGGTTGCCGGGTACGCACTGGCACTGGTGGCCACCGCCTGGGGTGTCGACGCGATGGCACGGCGCGTGTCGCAGCGCGCCGCGCAGTGGCGTAGCGGCCAATTCCGTTACCACGCCGACCATGACGCGTGGGTGTGCCCGGAGGACCACTGGCTGTGGCCGAGTTCCTTCGATCCGAAGCACCGAGTGATGCGTTACCGGGCCAAGCCCAGCGTGTGCAACAGCTGCCCGGTCAAATCGACCTGTACGACTTCGGAGCACGGGCGCGAGATCAGCCGCGAGATCGACCCCTGGCCGCATTCCGAAGCCGGACGCTTTCACCGCGGCATCGCTTGCTGCGTAGCAGCTTTGGGGGTGGTGATGCCGCTGGTGATGCTTGCCAGGCTGCACTCCCCCGCCGACCTGCTGGTACTGATCGGCGTCATAGCCATCGCCCTGGCGGCGGGGACGCCGCTGGCGGGCCATTTGTGGCGTACCCCGTCCAACGCTCCCGGGCACGTGGCGCACCGCTCCGCGCTGGAAGACCAGGCGGCTCTCGCGGTCGACCGCTATTCGACCCGCTGGGGCGTGGGCCGACCGGAGAAGGACGCGGCGACGTGAGCGCGCTGCTGTGGGTGGCCGGGGTGACAATCGCGGTGCTGGTGGTCGTGCTGACATTTCTTTCGCTTGCGGTGGTGCGCGAGTACGAGCGTGGCGTGGTGTTCCGGATGGGCCATGCCCGCCCGTTGTACGGGCCTGGCCTGCGGTGGTTGATTCCGTTGGTGGACAAGATGATTCGGGTCGATCAGCGGGTGGTGACATTGACCATCCCGCCGCAGGAGGTGATCACCCGCGACAACGTGCCCGCCCGGGTCAATGCGGTGGTGATGTTTCAGGTGGTCGACCCGCTCAAAGCGATTCTCGCCGTGGAGAACTACGCGGTGGCCACCTCACAGATCGCGCAAACCACCCTGCGCTCGCTGCTGGGCCGCGCGGACCTCGACACCCTGCTGGCCCAACGCGAGGACCTCAACAACGATCTTCGGACCATCATCGAGGCGCAGACCCGGCCCTGGGGGATCGAGGTCCGGGTCGTGGAAATCAAGGACGTCGAGATCCCCGAATCCATGCAGCGGGCGATGGCCCGGGAGGCCGAAGCCGAGCGTGAACGCCGTGCCAAGGTCATCAACGCCCGCGGCGAACTACAGGCGTCCGACGAGCTGAGCCAGGCCGCCGAGACCCTGTCGAAGAATCCGGCCTCGCTTCAACTCCGGTACCTGCAAACACTTTTGGAGTTGGGCGCCGATCAGAATTCGACCGTGGTTTTCCCACTGCCCGTCGACATACTCACGCCTTTCCTGCAGCGCTCGGTGACACCCCCGCCGTGATCCTCGCTGGGCATCGTCCGGCCGCGAGGCGATGTCACACCTCGACGCGGATCGCCCGTTCCGGGCAGCTCGCTGCGCCCTCGAGGGCCTTCTCCAGCAGGCTGGGGTCGACGTGGGGCTTCACGACGACACAGTAGCCCTCGGCATCGGGTTGGTAGATCTCTGGCGCGTGCGAGTAGCAGACGCCCCATCCCATACACCGGTTCCGGTTGACGACGACCCTTACCAACTCGCTTTCATCCACCTCGGCCGCGGCGAAGCGGGCGCGTACGTCATCCTGCGTGGCGGGCGTGAGTTCCCGTTTGGTCACGAGGTTGACCGCGCGATCCACCAGCTGGGCGTTGGTGGTCGTCCGCGATATCGTCGGGCAATCCCCGATGCCCACCCGGATGCCGAGCCCGCGGTTGAGCGCATGTTCCCAAAGCTCTTGGCGCCGTTCGGCGGAGCTCATCGCATACGGAACGACAACGATCTCGTGGTCGATCCACTTCGGGATGCGCGAGACCAGGTAATCGAGGACATCGGGGTCGGGATCGTTATAGGAGACCCAGCGATCGGAAAAGAACAACTTGATGTTCAGCGGTTGCCGCAAGATCCCGATGCGGGCCGCCAGTATCACCCAGCGCAAGTCGACGTCGTTGAACACACCGATGCTGGGCACCAGGCCCAGCTTGGTGAACCGGTCGAGTTCGGGCGGGTAAGACGGCTGCGAACCGTTCGAATCGTCGAAACCGACCGTCTTGAACTGGTTTTCGTCCTCCTGCCACAGCACACGCTTGACGTGTTGGGCGGGGTCGAACGGCGCGAGCAGCAGTCCCGTACCGGCGGGTGGGTGCTCGGCCAGCGCCCAGATGTGGTCGAGGCTACCGGCGTAGCCCGGGTAGGCCAACGGGTCGACGTCGCGGGCCGCGGCAGCCAGGATGGTGCGGGAGACCTCGTCGTCGGCCCACGCCTGCCGGCCGTCGTCGTAGCGGGCATGGAATTGGACGGCGGTGGCTCCGCGCTGCATGCACTCGACCACGTCGCGCGCCGTCTCTTCGGCGCCGTAGGGCACATTCGGGTTTTCATCCTTGCTGGCGTCTTCGTTGACCCCGACTTCGAGGTACACCTTGCCGTCGTCGCGAAAACTCATTGCGCCGCTGCCCTTTCTTCGCAGATGCCCATCGCCGGCCGGTGGCTGATCGCGGCCCGCGCGGCACATGCCCGCCCTATGTTTTTACAAATGAAATTGTGAAAAGTCTAGACGTCGTCGGGCGCGTTGACCAGAACGGACCGCATGGGACGGCTGGCGCGGCGTAATGGCTTGCCTCACTGCGGCTGACCGCCTAGGGCGGTCCGGCCGAAACCCGCGGTAGACCGCTGCGAATTCCGACTCCGCAGCCACAATCGGCTTACCGCTCGCGATCCGGGGCACAATACAAGGCACCTACCTCTCGTTTCTGCACACCGTTGGAGCCGGCGCATGATCACACTGGACCGCCTGGTGAACGTCCTGGGTGGGTATGGCGTCCGGTTGCGTTGGTCGTCGGTGCCCCGCTCGACCGAGCTGCGCAGCGTGGTCGTCCACGAGCCGCCCACCGAACGGCCGGTCGTCGGCGACGTTTTGCTGGCCATCGGCGCCGGCTCCCACGACGAGGCGGTGCGCTGGGCGGCGTCGGCCCGCGCGATCGTGGTGGTGCTGCGCGACCGTGACGCACCGGTGACCTTTGACAGTGACGCCGGTGTCGGCGCGGTGATGGTCATCGACGAGGCGGTGTCATGGAGCGCGGTCGCGGCGGTGGTCTACGGCCTGGTGCTGGAAGGTCGCGAGACGGAATCCGGGCGCGGCCCAACCGATCTGTTCGCGCTGGCCGATAGTTTGGCAGACGCGATCGGTCGCGCCGTCGTCATCCACGACCGTCTGTTGCGGGTGTTGGCGTACTCGAGGCTGCAGCAACATGCAGACCCGGCACGGGTCGAGACGATCCTTGGACGGCAGACGCCGGAACCACTACGCGCGCTGTTCGAGGCGCGTGGGGTGCTGGAGCACCTGGCGACCTCCGACGAACCGCTGTTTATCGCCGAGGCCCCTGACCAGGGCCTGACCGGACGCATGGTGGTCGCGGTGCGATCCGGCGCGGAACTGATCGGGTCGGTGTGGGTGGCATGCCCGGCGCCGCTGGACGACGCGGCGCGCGGGGCCCTGGCCGATGGCGCGCACACCGTGGCCCTGCACCTGCTGCGGTCGCGCGCGAGCGCCGACCTGGAGCGCCAGGTCGAGTCCGAACTGGTGATCCGGTTGCTGGAGGGCGCGGCCGACGCGTCCACGGTGGCGAGCAGGCTGGGCCTGGCGCACAACGGTTTGCGCGTGATCGCGGTGCAGGCGTTCGTCGGGGCCGACCGCGATGCGGCGTTGCTGTTGGCGTTCGAGCGCGCCACCACGGGGTTCGGCTGGTCACGGCCGGGGCGCAGCGCGTTGGCGGGCAATATCGTCTACACCGTGCTCCCCGGCGAGGACGCGGCGACGGCGCGGCGCTGGGTGACGACTTTGCACGCGGCCCTGCCCGAGCGGGTGACGGTGATCGCCGGGATCAGCGGGGTGGCCGAGCTGGCGGACCTCGCCGCCGCCCGCCAGGAGGCCGACGAATGCCTGGCATTGCACGAGATGTCGCCGACCGCCGCGCCGCCGGCCTACGACGAGTCGTGGGACGACATCCTGCTGCAGCGGCTGCGAGCCGCGGCACGCTCAGGGCGCGCCCCGACCCGCGGACCGGTGGCCGAACTGCGCCGCCACGACCAGGCCAACGGCACGGACTACGTGCTCACGCTGCGAGCGTGGCTACAGGCCCAGGGCGACCCGACCGAGGCCGGCGAACGCCTGGGAGTGCACGAGAACACCGTCCGTTACCGGCTGCGCAAAATGGCCGAGCTCACCAACCTATCGTTGGACGACGCCAGAAAGCGGCTGGCGATGATGATCGAGCTCGCGGCAACCGACACCGACTGACCGACGGGGCTGTCGGGATCCGACAAAGCGCCGCGGCCCGGTTGTCTTGGCTCGGCAAACCCTGTGGCGATCATGCCCGCCATCATGAGGTTGTCACCCGTGGCCGGTTTCAGTGGCGGCGTGTTTCCGGCTGCCGTGTGCGATCAAAGCCCGCGCCGACCCGTCGATAGGAAACATCCGATGAGCACCCACCGTCCCGATCATCTTCGGCCCGCAGGCGACCCGGACGATGGCGCCGCCATGGAGAGCTTCACCGTGCCGTTGCCGCGGGGACTGTCCTCGCGGTTGTTCGGGCACAACCCGCTGATACGCGCCAGCGACCGGGTGGAGGCGCTGGTGTTGGTGTTGGCCGTCGCGATCTCGCTGCTGGGGGTTCCCATCGGGGCTGCCGTGGGCACCGCCGTCCACGAGTCCAGCAGCCGCGTTCACGCCGAGCAGGCTCGCCGGCAGGTGACCGCGACGTCCATCGGCGACAGCCACTCGCGCAGGGATCTCGAAAGCCCAACGGTGACGGTGCCTGCACGATGGTCGGTCGACGGGATCGAGCACACCGGTGACGTTTCCGCGCCGTTGAACGTGAAGTCCGGTGACGCGTTTGAGATTTGGGTCGATGGCAAGGGCGCCCCGGTGCGCCCAGCGGTGCGGACCGCTGTCGACGCGGGGGTGGCGTTCGCCGTGGCGACCTGGTCCACCGTGAGTTTGTTGGCGGCGGGCTTGTTCGGCGTCGTCCGTGTCGCCCTCGACCGGTCGCGCTACGCCCGATGGCAACGGGACTTCGACAGCCTGGTTGGGCATCGATGAGGTAACGGCAGCAACGGCGTTGTCGGTTCGGCACAACGGCCCAGTCCCGCATTGTCGGATTCCGGCAACCACCGCGGCACCCGTCCACACCACCATGGACTTCACCAGTCAGAAGATCAGTTGCGGAGGTGCGCGATGGGTGGCGTCGAATCTATTGACGGCGGGCCCAGATCCGTGATCGTCGTGGGCGCCGGCGTCGCCGGGTTGTCCACGGCGTGGTTCCTCCAGGAACGTGGTGTCGACGTCACGGTGGTCGACCGCGCGGGCGTTGCAGCGGGCGCGTCATGGGGCAATGCGGGATGGATCGCCCCGGCACTGACTTTTCCGCTCCAGCCCGCCGGCGTGCTGCGCGACGAATGGCAGGCCGTTCGCGAGCCGGCCATGCCGCCGCAGCTGCCGTCGACCCTCGGCGCGCACCTGGGGGCCATTTTCATGCAGCTGTCCGCGCCTCATCGGCGTGCGTCGTCGCAGCGGGCCCTGCGCGCCGGCGTGGCGCTCAACGAGGACTGCATCGAAGCCTTCGACGTGCTGATCGCCAACGGGGTCGACGCACCGGTCACCGACGCGCCGATCACCGCGCTGTTTCGCAGCACCAAAGAGGCGCAGCGCATGCTGGAATCGCTGCAGCAGCTCGAAAACGCCGGACAGCCAATGTATGTCACCGCGCTCTCCGGCGCGGCGCTGCGCGAGCAAGTGCCCGTGGCCTCCCCGGAAGTCACCGCGGGGCTGAACATCAATGGACAGCGGTTCGTCGACCCGCGACGGTTCGTCGAAGCCCTGGGCCGCTCGGTGATGGCCCGCGGGGCGGCGATGCACAGGCTGGAAGTCGACGACGTCCACGGCTGGAATCACGGGGCCGTGGTGCACCCGCGCCGCGGCGACCCGCTGACCGCCGATGCCGCGGTCATCGCCACCGGTGATCGGTTGTCGCGGCTGGCCGGCCGCTGGCTGCGCGTCCCCGTCCAGGCCCAGAGCGGCTACTCGTTCACCGTGCCGGTGGACCGCCCGATACTGGCGCCGATCTACCTGCCCGACATTCGCGTCGCGTGCACGCCCTACAAAGGGGCGCTGCGTGTTTCAGGCGCGTTGGAACTCCGCCGACACCACCAGCCGCACCCACGCGAGCGGGTGGAGGCCATCGCCGCCGACGCCAGTTCCCTACTCGACGGGGTGGATTGGGCCGCGCGCAGCAATGTCTGGACCGGTGCTTGCGCGGTCCCCGCCGATGGCCGCCCGCTGATCGGTGAGCTGGTGCGTGGCGTGTATGTGGCCGGCGGGCACGGCATGTGGGGTTTGGCACACGGCCCGGTGACCGGGCGGCTGTTGGCCGAACAGATCACCACCGGCAAGCAGCCCCAGGCTCTCGCCGAATTCGACCCGCGGCACCGGACCCTGCGTCACGCCACCCGTTAACCCCGGAAAGCAAGCCTCCCGCGAATCCTCGCCCGCGAGCACGTTCTCGGGCGCGCTCCAACGCTGTCAGAAGAAAGGGAAAAGATATGACCAGCACTCAACCCGCATGGATTTCACCGCAGGCCTACGAGCGGCTTCAGCGGGAATTGGCGACGCTGCGGGAGTTGTGTGACACCAACGCCGTCGGTAGCTCCAATGACGAGAATTCGATCGCCGTCCAGCGTGCGTGGCAGGTGCGCATCCGACGGATCCATGAGTTGTTGGTCGATGCGGTCGTCGGTGAGGACCCGCCCGATGACGGGATCGCCGAGCCCGGAATGGTTTTGACCATCCGCTACGACGACACCGGCGAGGTCGAAACGTTCCTGTTCAGCGTGCGCGGCGCCGAATACGGTGGCATGGAGGTCTATTCGATCCGATCACCGCTGGGCGCCGCCATCGCCGGTGCGCGTCCCGGCGAGCAGCGCACCTATACCCTGCCCAGCGGTGTCGCGCTCACCGTCACACTGCTGAAGGCCGTCCCCTACGGCGTTCACCTCGCGGGCCTCAGCTGACGGCGATCCCATGATTTTCGATGTGATCGACCCGCTGGCGACGATGTTTCTTCTGGTCGCGGGGATCTTTCTTCTGATGGCCGTCGCGTACGGGCGGATGTGATGGGCGAGGCGAGGATTCACGTCACGAGGCGACGAGCAGCGGCACGCCCGCGACATTCACCCCGAGAGTCCCCGCGGCGCCTCGCGTGGCATGACGACCGCGCTCACGCTTCCTCGGGTTCCTGCTTGGGCAGGCTGGCCACCAGCGGTGTGTCGACGCCGAGCGGGCCGATCTTGGCGGCCCCGCCCGGCGACCCGAGAGGCCCGTCACGGCCCTCCAGCGTTTCGGAAAAGAACGCCGCGTTGTCCGCCTGATACGGCTGCAACTCCTCGGGCAGGTCATCCTCGTAGTAGATCGCCTCGACGGGGCAAACGGGTTCGCACGCCCCGCAATCCACGCACTCGTCGGGATGAATGTACAGCGCGCGGCCACCCTCGTAGATGCAGTCGACCGGGCACTCCTCGACGCAGGCCCGATCCATCACGTCCACGCATGGCTTCCCTATCACATATGCCATGCCGTAGAGTTTACACAAGTGCGGTTGTATAAACCAGATGGAGTGGGCGCCGATGACCGAGAACGCGAAACCCCTGGCCGACAACGAACTCGGCGCCGCGCGGCTGCCCAGGTCCGGCATGCGCGAACGTGGCCTGGACTGGAACGTCGTCACACTGCCGCCCAATGGCGAAATCGACACCACCCCCGGAGCCGACGTCCTGATCCATGTGTTGTCCGGAAGCGGACGGCTCGACACCGAGGAGGGCACGAACTGGCTGACCGCCGGCGCGTTATTGTGGCTGCCGCGTCGGTCGCGGCCGCAACTCACAGCCGGGGGGAAGGGCCTTCGCTACTTGACGGTGAACCAAAAATGGGAAATCCTGCCACCATAGTTGGAGGATGCGATGGCAGCCCACCTCGGCCCCCGAAAATTGTTGGCTCGCCGGATGTTTCCTGTGTTACAGGGGCCGACGGGCGTTGCCGAACGTGAGAACACCGTGAACGTACGGAGGAGCTGATGGCCTACAACGGGACGATCCGGGTGTGGCGTGGCGACGAGCGGGGTGGTGAACTCCGCGATTTTTCCGTCGAGGTCAACGAGGGTGAAGTCGTGCTGGATGTCATCCACCGGCTGCAGGCGACACAGGTGCCCGACCTGGCGGTGCGCTGGAACTGCAAGGCGGGCAAATGCGGTTCCTGTTCGGCGGAGATCAACGGCTATCCGAAATTGATGTGCATGACCCGCATGTCCACCTTCGCCGAGGACGAGGTTGTCACCGTCACCCCGATGCGGGCCTTCCCGGTGATACGTGATCTCGTCACCGACGTCTCGTTCAACTACGAGAAGGCCAGAGAGATACCGTCTTTCGCGCCGCCCAAGGATCTGCTACCCGGCGAATACCGGATGGCCCAAGCCGACGTCGAGCGGTCGCAGGAGTTCCGCAAGTGCATCGAATGCTTCCTGTGCCAAGACGTCTGCCACGTGATCCGCGACCACGAAGAC
This sequence comes from Mycobacterium sp. 3-98, assembly GCF_035918355.1. Lineage (NCBI taxonomy): Bacteria > Bacillati > Actinomycetota > Actinomycetes > Mycobacteriales > Mycobacteriaceae > Mycobacterium > Mycobacterium sp. 3-98. The sequence goes on from NZ_CP142360.1 coordinate 3,839,357, forward strand.
AACAAGAAGGCCTATGCCGGACCGCGCATGTTCATCCGACTCGCCGAACTGGAAATGCACCCCCTCGACACCGCCGACCGGCGTGACCTCGCCCAGGACCAGCAGGGGCTGGGACTGTGCAACATCACCAAGTGCTGCACCGAGGTTTGCCCGGAACACATCAAGATCACCGACAACGCCATCATTCCCATGAAGGAACGCGTTATCGGCCGCAGGTACGACCCGGCGGTCTGGCTGTGGCGCAAGCTCTTCCGCCGGCAGCACGCCGTCTGAGCACTCAGCGCGCGACCGCGGTGTCGAGTTCCGGTGTGTCGGTGCCGGTCAGCCGCCGATGCATGGCCCAGGCGATCCTGGCGCCCTGAATCTTTGCGCGCTCGGCGATGGGGCCTTGGAACATCGCGTCGACGGTCTCGTTCCAGGCCGTCAGCCAGCGGACAAAGTGGCGGCCGCTTAAAGGTGTTCGCCGATGAATGTGGCGGTGGGCGTGCAGGGCGCTGCCCCGGTAGAGTCCGGCGCGGAACAGCACGGTCTCCCAGAAGTCGGCCATCACCGGGATGTGCGAATCCAGGCCCTTGCTCCGCAACTCCGCGAAAGGCTCGGCGAGCACGTCGTCGATCATCACCCGGCCGTAGAAGCGGCGCAGGAGCGCCTCGATGTCCGCGCGGGTGGCCACGTCAGCGACCCCTTGGCCGATCGGGGCGCGCAACTCAGTCACGCGCGTCCACCCTGGCGAGGCACAGTTCGGGTTCGACGAAGGGTTCCAGCTCGGCGTGTATCGCCTGCCCGGAGCCAACCGACTCCGCCGGGGCCACCAGGCCCTGCAGCATCCCCCGGTGCAGGGCGCACGCCACCTCCGGATGTTCACGGGCCAGCTCCCGGACCGGGCAGCTGTGCAGGCGAATGGTCCGCTGGTTGCCGCGGGTCGATTTTTCGGCCGGAACCAACTCGGGACCGAATCCCATCCGGTCGAACACCGCCGTGATCATAGACGTCCGCTCGTCAGCGGCATCCCTGGGCGTGATCCGGTGCGGAACACGTTGCACCGCAGCATCTTCGCGTGTGTCGTCCTTCGCGATCCGCTCGGCCCATCGCCGCCCCGCGGCTTCGGCGCGGCGGCGCCGCTTGTCGGCGGTGTCGCCGAGTTCCAGCGCCAATATCTCGGCCAGGATTCGATAGTCCAGCCGCTCGCGCACCGCGCGGTAGCCCGTGCGGGGACGGCCCACGCCGGCACGCGTGATCCGAGTGCGCTCGGCGAGCCCCTCCGCGCACAGCGCGTCAAGGTGAAAGCGCACCGTCGTCGTGTGCAGTCCAAGGCGAGCGGCGAGTTCGGCTGCATCGACCGGTTCGTCGTGCTCACGCACCAGTTGAAGAACTCGTTGGCGCTGCCGGTTGTGCCCCGCGCGCTGCGGTCCCCTGGCCTCGTCCTCGCTTTGCTCGTTCACCCCATCCGTCCTCTCGTCCGGTATTGCCTTCCAGCTATTTAGAGGATATTATTCATTAATAATAGCACCGAATGCCGCGGGAGTCTCCAGTAACGCAACGACCGGCGGCAGTCACAGAATCGGAGGTGCGCGGTGATGGACACCATGGTGGAAACCACAGTCATCGAGAACGCGGTCCGGATGGCCTGCCGCGCCCCGTCGCTGTACAACACCCAGCCGTGGCTGTGGGTGACGGACGGCACCGGGCTGGACCTGTTTCTCGATACGAGCCGCGTCGTACACACGGACCGATCGATGCGAGAGGCCCACATCGGCTGCGGCGGGGCGCTCGATCACCTTCGGGTGGGGATGGCGGCCGCGGGCTGGATCGCCGATGTCGAGCGACTTCCCGAACCGGGCGATCCGACGCACCTGGCGCGGGTGGAATTCGTCGCCGCGGACGGTGTGACCGAGGAGCAGCGTCGCCGCGCCGACGCGATCCTGAAACGCCGGACCGACCGGCTACCATTCCTCGCGCCGATCGACTGGGAATCGTTCGAGCCGCTGCTACGCGGCGGGTTCGACGGTGACGGTGTGCGATTGGACGTATTACCGGAGGAGACGCGGCCGCGCCTGACCGAGGCGGCCGAGTTCACCGAGTCGCTGCGTCTGTACGATTCCCCGTACCATCTCGAACTCGATTGGTGGACAGCCCCGTTCGAAGTATCCGAGGGTATCCCCTATAGCTCGCTGATCTCGGCCGCCGAGTCGCATCGGGTGGGCGTCAATCGCCACTTTCCCTTCACCCGCAACCTGGAACGGCGCGCCGGGATCACGCGAGATTTCTCGAAGATCCTGATGCTGTCCACCGAGGATGACAGCCACGCCAGCGCGCTGGCATGCGGTGAGGCGCTGTCGAGTGTCCTCCTGGAATGCACGATGGCCGGCTTGGCCACCTGCCCGGTGTCGCAACTGACGGAGCTGTCGGTCAGCCGTGAACTGCTCGCGGCGATCACCGGTCACACCGACCTGCCGCAGGTCTTGGTCCGGGTGGGTGTCGCACCGGCACTCGACGGAACGCCACCCCCCACACCGCGGCGGGCGCTCGCCGACGTGTTGCGGCGCAAGGGCTGAGACCCGGCGGTGGCAGCGAACCCGCGCGCTCCGTCGCCGGTTCGCCCAGGGCGCTGTCGGCGTCGGCAGTCGCTCTCGGCGAGCCGGAGGCTCCGAACTCGCTTAACGGTTGAAGCTTGGGTAGACGTAGCCGGACGACCAATAGGGCAGGCATCCGTAATACCCACAGACGCGACTCTGGTAGTCACGATCGTTGACCAGTTCTGCCTCATACGCCGGTGCCCCGCAGATGTGATCGTGCGCGTCGCCGACGAAGACGTCATCACTGGTAGTCGCCGTGATCACGTCGACTGGGACGAGAGACTTCTTTTCGCCGACGCCGAGAAGGCCACCATGGTCGACGAGCAGGAAGCGGGGCTTGCGTTCACGATCGTCCACGAATACGTCATGCACCCGGCCAAAGTGCTTGTGGTCGTTGTCCTTTACCTGCCGTCCACGCATGTCATCGGTCGCGTTCTTTACCTTCACGACCGTACCCGTGAGCTTGATGAGAGTGGTGTGCGCCTCGGTTGTCATCGGAACTCCTGGTCAGTAGTGACGGGATGGTCAGCTTCGGCATGCACCCAGTATGCGGCCGGTTCGCACGAAAATGCTCGTGCAAATTTGGCGGGCCACTCGGGCCGGTGTGCCAATCGGCCACTCCCGCCGAGGTACTCGATTGTCGTAGGCTCGAATGAACAATCAGGCAGCCCGTTAGGGGGTTTCTCATGGCCTCGGACAGCTTCGGAACGCGTGATCAACTTCTCGTCGGCAACACCACCTACCAGATCCACCGACTGGCACGGATCGACAGCGCGGATCGGTTGCCCTACAGCTTGAAGGTCTTGCTGGAGAACCTGTTACGCAACGAGGACGGCCGGCTGGTGACCGCCGAGCAGATCAGCGCGCTGGCGGCCTGGGATCCGGCGGCCAAGCATGGGCGGGAAGTGGCCTATACGCCGGCACGGGTGCTGATGCAGGACTTCACCGGGGTGCCGTGTGTGGTGGACCTGGTGGCAATGCGCGACGCGATCGCCGACCTCGGTGGTGACACGAAACGAATCAACCCGCTGTGCCCGACCGAGTTGGTGATCGACCACTCGGTGATCGCCGACGTTTTCGGGCGACCGGATGCGTTCCGGATCAACGCCGAATTGGAATTCGAACGCAACGCCGAGCGGTACCAACTGCTGCGCTGGGCGCAGCAGGCGTTCACCGATTTCAGTGTCGTGCCTCCCGATACCGGGATCTGCCACCAGGTCAACCTGGAATACCTGTCCCGCGTCGTGTTCACCCGCCAGGGCCCGGAGGGGGCGCAGGCTTACCCGGACACGCTGGTCGGCACCGACTCCCACACGCCGATGGTCAACGGGCTCGGGGTGCTCGGTTGGGGGGTGGGCGGGATCGAAGCCGAGGCGGCCATGCTCGGCCAACCGATGAGCATGCTGATTCCGCAGGTGTTGGGCCTGAAGCTGACCGGTGAGCTCCCGGCGGGCACCACGGCCACCGACTTGGTGCTCACCGTGGCCGAGCTGTTACGCCGAACCGGGGTGGTCGGCAAGTTCGTCGACTTCTACGGGCCCGGGGTGGCCAACGTACCGCTGGCCAACCGGGCCACCATCGGCAACATGAGCCCCGAATACGGCGCCACCTGCGCCATTTTCCCGATCGATGACATCACCCTGGACTACCTGCGGCTGACCGGTCGCCCCGACACCCAGGTCCGGCTGGTGGAGGCCTACGCCAAGGAGCAGGGCCTGTGGCATGACCCCGACCACGAGCCGACGTTCTCGCAGACCATCGAACTGGACCTGGGCACGGTCGAGCCGTCGATCGCGGGGCCCAAACGCCCGCAGGACCGCATCCCGTTGCGTGTCGCCCCCCAGGCGGTCGCCGGACTGCTGTCGGGTCAGACCTACACCGAGGCAATGGAGTTGGGTTTGGACGAGGCGTCCGCGGAGTCGTTTCCCGCCAGCGATCCGATCGCGGTCAGCAGCGACCACCCGGGCGACCGCCCGCACCCGCCGCAGACCAACGGCGACGGCACCAACTGGCCACGCCACCCGGTCGAGATCAGCCTGGACGGGGACCGGGTCAGCGTCGACAACGGGGACGTGGTGATCGCCGCGATCACCTCCTGCACCAACACCTCCAACCCCTCGGTGATGCTGGGCGCAGCGCTCCTGGCGAAAAAGGCGGTGGAAAAAGGGCTCAACCGCAAGCCCTGGGTCAAGACCTCGCTGGCTCCCGGTTCGCGGGTGGTCACGGACTACTACGAAAAGGCCGGGCTCACACCGTATCTGGACAAGCTCGGTTTCAACCTCGTGGGCTACGGATGCACTACGTGCATCGGGAACTCCGGGCCACTGATCCCCGAAATCAGCCAGGCCGTGACCGACAACGACCTCACCGTCTGCTCGGTGCTGTCGGGCAACCGCAATTTCGAAGGCCGCATCCACCCGGAGTGCAAGATGAATTTCCTTGCATCCCCACTGTTGGTCGTGGCTTACGCACTGGCGGGCACTCTGCACACCAACCTGCTGCGCGATCCGCTGGGCACTGGCAGTGACGGCCAGCCCGTCTACCTGCGCGACATCTGGCCCAGCATCGAGGAGATCACCGAGGTCATCGCCGGCTGTGTGCGCTCCGAAATGTTCAGCAAAGACTACGCCGATGTGTATGCCGGTGACGACCGCTGGCGCTCGCTACCGGTTCCCGACACCGACACCTTCAAATGGGATCCGAGCTCCAGCTATGTGCGCAAGCCGCCCTACTTCGACGGCATGGGCCGCCAACCGCAACCGGTCACCGACATCGCCGGAGCCCGGGTGCTGGCCAGGCTCGGCGACTCGGTCACCACCGATCACATCAGCCCGGCCGGCGCGATCAAGGCCGACTCACCGGCGGGAAAGTATCTGTCCGACCACGGGATTGCGCGCAGCGACTTCAACTCCTACGGATCACGCCGTGGCAACCACGAGGTGATGATCCGCGGCACGTTCGCCAACATCCGGCTGCGCAACCAACTCGCCCCGGGCACCGAGGGCGGATGGACGCGCGACTTCACCCAGCCCGACGGCCCGGTGGCGACCATTTACGACGCATCGGTGAACTACGCCGCGGCGGGTACGCCCCTGGTCATCCTCGCCGGCAAGGAATATGGCTCGGGCTCATCGCGGGACTGGGCGGCCAAGGGCACCGCCCTGCTCGGTGTGTACGCGGTGATCGCCGAGTCCTACGAACGGATCCACCGCTCCAACCTCATCGGGATGGGCGTGCTGCCACTGCAATTCCCCGAGGGACAAACCGCGGACTCCTTAGGGCTGACCGGCGAGGAGACCGTCGAGATCACCGGTATTGCCGCGCTCAACGACACCATCCCCGACACCGTCCACGTCAAAGCCGAAGGAATCGAGTTCGACGCTCTCGTGCGCATCGACACCCCCGGCGAGGCCGACTACTACCGCCACGGCGGCATCATGCAATACGTCCTACGCCAATTGCTCGGCGACACCGGCACTGCCGCAACAGCCTGACGGACGATGTCGACGCACTATGACCGAGGAGTCCCGCGTGCCACCCTTCGCCGCTGACCGCGCCGGCGTCATCGCCACGATCGAGACGATTCCCCTGCGAATCCCGCTCAAGGCGGGCAGCACACCCGGAGCGTCGCTGTGGGGCGACCCGTTGACCGCGGCGGACTCGCTGCTCGTCAAGGTGACCACCGCTGACGGAGTGGAAGGCTGGGGGGAAGCCTTCGGTTTCAGCGCCGTCGATTCGGCCAAACTCGCTGTCGATCAACTCATCACACCGCTCTGCCTCGGCAGGGACGCCACGCGAATCCGCCCGCTGATGATGGAGATTCAAAAGAAGCTGCACGTATTCGGGCGTGGCGGTGCGTTGACCTATGGCCTCTCGGCGGTCGACATCGCCCTGTGGGACATCGCCGGCAAACTCGCCAACGCGCCGGTGTCCCAGCTCCTCGGTGGCGGGATCGCCGCCATGCCGTGCTACGCAAGCCTCGCCTGCTATACCGACCCGTCGCTGGTCCGCGCGGTCGTCCGGCAGGCCCTCGACGCCGGCTTTGCGACACTCAAGCTGCACGAGGCGGACATGCCGGCGATCCGTGCGGCCCGCGAGGAAGCCGGCCCCGACGTCGAGTTGATCGTGGACGCCGGCTGCCCCTGGACCCTGACCGAAGCCGCTGCCGTCGCTGACGAACTCAGGTCGGTTCGGCTCAAATTCCTCGAGGAGCCGCTGTGGCCGCCGGAGAATTTCGACGGCCTGGCCGCACTGCGACGAACCATCGGTATCCCGATCTCGTCCGGCGAGAATGCCTCTACCCTACTGGAATTCGAGCGGATGCTCGCCGCGGGAGCGGTCGACTTTGTTCAGCCCAGCCCGGCCAAGATGGGGGGCATCAGCGAATTGAGCGAGGTTTTTCCTCTCGCGGCCGCCCACAACACCCCGGTGATGACGCACTCCTTTTACGACGGTCCCGGATTGCTCGCGGCGCTTCATGCGACCGCTGCGCTCGGCGGCGCCGACGCCATGATCGAGTGGCGTTGGTTTGAGCTGGAAGCGTTCATCTATGGCGATGCCCTCACGCCGATGGCGGGCCGGATCTCGGTCCCGCAGGGGCCCGGCCTGGGCATCGACCCCGATCCCGACGTCATCACCGCGTACCGGCGGCCGTCAACACCATGACGATGGCCGATCGCTCTGGCCAACCCGCGCAGCGACATCTAGAGTTTACACAAATCAAACTTGTATAAATGCCGAGAACACCGGAGAAAGGGATCGGGGACTATGAGCATCGCGGAACGTGCGGCGCGCACCACCTGGGAAGGCCCGCTGGCGTCGGGCGAGGGCAAACTGTCGCAGGGCAGCAGTGGAGCCCTCGACGGCCTGCCGCTGACCTGGGCCTCTCGCACCGAGCAGCCCGGCGGCAAGACAAGCCCGGAAGAACTCGCGGCGGCGGCGCACTCGTCGTGCTTTTCGATGGCCTTGGCCCTGAAATTGGGCGAAAACCACACTCCGCCGCAGCGACTCGAGGTCACCGCCACCGTGACCCTGGATGCGGTCGATGGAGTCCCGACGATCACCACGTCGCGGTTAAAGGTCAGGGCAAGCGTTGCCGGTGTGGATGCCGAATCCTTTGCCGCCGTGGTCGATCAGGCCGCCGCACTGTGTCCGGTGTCGCGACTTTTCGCTGGCGCCACGATCAGCGTCGACGCCGAGCTCGCCTAGAACAGAATCTGCCCGACGCAGAGGAGATACCGATGACCGGCCTGACGCTATCTGCCGAGCTCACGCGGGAACACCGCGAAATCGATGACGCGATAGAGGCTTTCCTCGAAAAGCTGGACTGCGGCAGCGTGCAGCGCGAACTATTGACCGACACGCTGGAAGCGCTGCGCCGCCACATTTACCTCGAGGAGGTCTTCCTGTTCCCTCCGCTGCGGGAGGCCGGGATCGTGATGCCGATCTTTGTGATGATGCGCGAGCACGGACAACTCTGGCACACCATGGCCGCGCTGGACGATCTGCTCGCCGACGGGAACGACAGTCAGCGACTGAGGGATACGTGCACGCAGCTGCTGGACCAGCTTCACCAGCACAACTCCAAAGAGGAGCCGGTCATCTATCCGAACGCCGACACCGACCTGCCGCCACAAACAAGCGCGGAGCTGAGCCGGTTCATCGAGACCGGACACACCCCGAAAGGGTGGATGTGCCAGCAGGCCAACGCGTGAGGCCCTAGTCTCCTGACCTAGAGGACGCCTGTTGAGGTATCGAAGGAGGATTCTCAATGCGCGTGGTAGTGGACCGTGACCGCTGCGAGGGCAACGCCTTCTGCGTGAACATCGCGCCCGACGTGTTCGAGCTCGACGATGACGAGTACGCCGTGGTCCTCACCGACCCGGTTCCCCCCGAGCAGGAAGCGCTCGCCGAGCAGGCCGTCGCCGCGTGTCCCCGCGCGGCGCTATCGCGCGAAGACTAGGTGCCCAGCGGGGTACCCGGCGAATTACTCTGACAGCAAAGGGCTTTCCGGACTAGCTCCGGCCCTCATCGCTTGATCAGCCGCAACCGCCAGGCCTCCGGACCGCGCTGCTCGTAGCGGATCTCGAGCCGTCCCGAGATGCGGTGGTCGAGCTGGCGCAGCAGCGGAATCGGGTCATGGGGAGCCACCAGCACCAGGGCACCGCCGGCCGGAACCGCGTCGAACGCGCCGAACACCGTCGCGTGCCGGATCGAATGCGGCACCTCACGGACGTCGAGCACGGGATCGTCGGAATCGGTTTCGCCGCAGCCGCAATTGTGCGATGGCTCGGCGCCGTTGACGGCATGCGTGTGGCCGAGCAGTTCGTGCATGCCCTCAGTCACCTCCACCAGGGAGACCTCTGGGTCGGCGGCGACGATCGGCAGGATCCGCTCGTTCTCGTCGACCAGGTGCGCGTCGAATAGCACCCGCAGGGCTTGGGCGGAACCGGCCGCGCGCACCGGTGGTTCCGTGCGGATGCCGTCGACGAGGGAGCCGATGATGCGGTGCGCCGCGATCATCGATTCGATCAGGGGCCGCGCGCGCTGCGTGCGGGTGGCGGCCGGGTACAGGCGGTCCTCCTCGGCGGCGGCGTGCGGCAGCAGCTCGCCGGCCAGGAAAGCCAGTGCCGCAGCACGCGTCGGCTCGAAGTCCGCGCCGCGCTCGACCGCCGTGACCATCGCGTCGGTGAGCACCGCGAGCTGCCCGGCGAGCTGCGCGTGGTGGTTCGTGATGGCTTCGACCGCGCCGGCATCGGCAGCTGTGGACGCCACGATCACATCGTTGGCCGGCATTTTCGGTTCCTTTCCGTCGAGCCCGATCGCTGCGCTGGGCTCGTTGCAATGTGCGACGCCTAATAATTTACTACAATAAATTCCGTGAAAAAAGAGCCGGTCGCCCTGGGCCCCCGGTCGACGCCGGTGCTGGAGGCACCCGTGGCGTTGTCCGGCCAGCGGCTGCGGGTGCTCGACTACGTGCGGGCACACTCCCCCGTCCGGGTCACTGACGCCGCCGGGGCTCTTGGCTTGCACGCCAACACCGTTCGCGAACATCTCGACGCCGTCGTCACCCTCGGGCTCGTCGAACGATCCACCGCCAGGACGGCTGGACGTGGACGCCCTGCCACGTTGTATCGGGTGTCGGCCGCCGACCCCGCGGTGGCGGTGCGGGACTACGCCGGTTTGGCGACCGCGCTGGCCGGGCAGCTGGCTCGCACCAGCGCCCAGCCCGAGCGTGACGCGCGCGCCGCAGGCGTCGAGTGGGGACGCGAACTCCTCGACGAACGCAACCACGCAGGCGGCGATGCGCGGCAGGCCGTGCTCGAGGCGTTGGCCCGCCTCGGCTTCGCGCCCGACGACGACCCCGGCGCCTCGGGCGCGCGCCGAGGCATCGCGCTGCGCCGCTGTCCGCTGCTGGACGCGGCCCGTCGCTACCCGACCATCGTCTGTCAGGTCCATCTCGGGATCGTCGAGGGAATGCTGCAGCGGCTCGGCGTCACCGACACCCCGGGCCTGGACCTCATTCCGTTCGCGGAACCCGGCGCCTGCCGTTTGTTCCTCCCCGATCCGGTTGTGCGGCATCATGACTGACCGTGCGTTCCGGTCCGGGGGTGCCGGCTAGACGTTGACGACCAGCGATAGTCCCCGGCGACCGCGCGTTCGTTTGTGCTGCTTGCTGATCGCTACCAGCCGCGCCACGGCCAGCTCGATCCCGCGGGCCAGCGCGTCGATGTCGGCGATGGCCTCATAGTCGGCCAGGACGCCGAAGAACAGATCCTCGGCATAGCTCAGCATCGCCACCCCGGTTCGCAGTTGCATGGCGATCGGCGGGACGGGGAATACGCTGAGCACCCGTCGGCCCATGAGCTGCAGCGGCCGGCGTGGGCCGGGGACATTCGTCGCCAGGGTGGTGACACCGCGCTGCGGCAGCTGGGTCAACAACCGGACGGCCCACGCCGTCAGGGGAAATGGAATGCGATTGGCCATCGACACGAATGCGTGGCCCGCCTGGCTCTGCCCGTGAGACTTCATGCGGCCCAACCGGGAATGGACGGCCCGCAGCCGCTCTATCGGGTGCTCCTTATCGACCGGCAGGTACGGCAGCATTACCGACACGCGGTTGTCCGTCCGGTCCAACGCGTCGACCGACCTCATCGACACCGGCACGAGCGCACGCAGCGCGTCCGGCAACGGCGCCTCACCCCGCTGAACGAGGATGTTGCGGTAACTCTCCGTAATGGCGGCCAGCGCAACGTCATTGATGGTGACATCGAAGGTTTGGCACACCTGCGCGATGTCGGCCAGGGGAACCCGCGCGACCCCGTAGCGGCGCAAGGTCGTTATCGGCCCGTTCAGCGTCGTCGTCGTGGGACGCAACAAACCGGCGGCAATCTCCGCGGCACCCAATGCCGTGCGGGCGGTGGCGGCCGTGATCGCGGTCGATGTGTTCCACAGTCCGCCGAGGATGCTCAACGGGTTGATTCCCGTTCGACTGCGTGAGACTCCTTGCCGTTCAGATCCTTTGGCGCCGCGGATATGACTTGCGAAGCTCTCGCCGATGCCGTCATCGCACAGACCGGCAAGCATGTGGGTGGCGGCGATACCGTCGGCCATGCAGTGGTGGATCTTGGTCAGCATCGCCCACCGGTTGTCGCTGAGGCCCTCGATGATCCAGATTTCCCACAACGGGCGTTCCCGGTCGAGGCGGCGGGAGATCACGTCGGCGGCCAGCTGCAACAACTCTCGGTCGTCGCCGGGCCGCGGTAGGGCGATGTGCCGCACGTGACGACCGAGATCAAAGTCCGGGTCGTCCACCCATACGGGTGCACCGAGGTCGAAGGGACGCGTGCGTAGGCGCTGTCCGAACCGCGGGCACAAGCGGATCCGCTCGGCGAGGGTCGCCATCAGCGCATCACGTGCCGGGATCGGTCCCTCGATCACCGCCAGGCCGCCGATCGCCAAGCTCACGTGCCGGTCGGCGTCTTCCGCCTTGAGAAAACCGGCGTCAAGAGTGGTCAGTTGATCCACGGCCGCCACCTCCCATCTTTATCTGCAACTAGCCGCAACACCATTCTCCGCCCCGCGCGGGTACGACGGCAGGGCCAAAAGTCCCCAAACCGAGGTGGTCACCCCCGAACGGTAGGCGGCTTGGCCGGTTAAAGTTGTTCTGGTGCCGTGCATTAGCGCTCAGCGACTTTCGCCCAGACATCGTTGCCGTCTCGGTGAGCATCTGTGCCGAGCACCCCTTCATCCGTTGCCTGCTGCCTATTTAAAGGATATTATTCATTTATATCTCTGGACGCAAGAGGGATCGCTCGCCGAAAACCCGGAGGCAGTCGTGTTGGACACGGTCAAAGAACAAGATCATCGGCAAAGCGGCGGAGCCCTTCGGCCTTTCCCCGACGGTCAGGACATCGAAACGATCCTCACGCTGGCCACGCGGGCCCCTTCCATCGACAACACGCAGCCGTGGCGGTGGCGCGTGGACCGCACGAGCCTGCACCTCTACACCGATCCGGGCATGCAATTACCCAACACCGACCCAGACGGGCGGGACCTGATCTTGAGTTGCGGTGCAGCGCTTCATCATTGCGTCGTCGCTTTGGCGGCGATGGGTTGGCGCGCCGACGTGCACCGCCTCCCCGATCCGGCCGATCCCGACCACCTCGCGGCCATCGAGGTGTCCCCGCACTCCTCCGATCGCGCCGAGATCGTCCTGGCGGAGGCAATCCCGCGGCGCCGAACGGATCGGCGGACCTACAGCGCGCGCCCGGTGGCGGCAACTGAAATCGCCGCGATGGCTGCCGTGGCCGCTCGAATGGGAGTGACGCTGCGCGTCGTTGACGCCCGGGAAAGTCTGCACGACATCGTGAAGCGAGCCGCGCTATCCCACGCGACCGACCGCGATTACCTTGTCGAACTCGCCACGTGGAGCGGCCGATACGGGTCGCGGGCCGGCGTGCCCGCCCGCAACATCCCCGAACACGATTGCGGCGCACCGATCCCCGGCCGCATCTTCGCCGGACCGGGCCTGGCGCAGCCGCCGGGCACTTCACCCGCCGAGGACAATGCCGTCATCCTGGTGCTCGGCAGCGAGGCCGACGACCGTCTGGCTCAACTCCGCGCCGGTGAGGCCACCAGCGCGCTGCTGTTGACGGCGACGGCGATGGGACTGGCGTCTTGCCCGATCACCGAGCCCCTGGAAATCCCGGACACGCGCGACGCCGTCCGCGACGACGTGTGGGGCGCGCAGGGCTATCCGCAGATGCTGCTTCGGGTGGGCTGGGCCGCGGACAGCGCGGCCGCCTTGCCGCCCACGCCGCGACGCGCGCTCTCCGACGTCGTGCAGTGGTCAGACGCGCAAGCGACGTGCACTGCGCCTTAGGAACGGGAAACCAACGTAGGCATGGCCGCCCAGCCGCGGACCGCGGCGGTCTCCGACGGCACCGCGTTGGCCCAGTCGACCTCCCAGGCCGGGAAGCGTTTGAGGATCTCCTCCAGCGCGATGCGGCCCTCCAGCCGGGCCAGCGCGTTGCCCATGCAGAAGTGCGTGCCGGCGCCAAAGGTCATGTGCGAGCGCTGTTCCCGGTGAATGTCGAAGACGTCACCGTCCGGTGCGAAGCGGCGGTGGTCGCGATTGGCCGCGCCGACCAGCATGAGCATGGCCGAGCCCTCCGGCACGGTTTGTCCGTAGTACTCGACGTCGCGGGTGACGTAGCGGGCCATCTGTAGCGCCGGCGGTTCCCACCGCAGGATCTCCTCGATCGCCTGGGGAATCAGGTTCGGGTTCTCCACCAGGTCACGGCGCTGCTCCGGATAGTCGGCCAGCGTTTTGCCGGCCCAGCCGATCAGCCGGGTGGTGGTTTCGGAGCCGGCCGTGGCGATGACCGTCAAATACATCAACAGCTCGTCGCGGCGCAGCTTGCGCACGGTGCCGTTCTCGTCCTCGAACTCGGCGTTGAGCAGGTCGGTCATGATGTCGTCGGACGGGTGCTCGGCGCGCCAATCGATGAACTCCGCGAACACCTCACCGGTGGCCAGCGCGTCGACCGTCTTGCCCTGCAGGGTTTCCTCACCGTGGTCGGTGATCTGGCGCTGCCGGTCTTCGGGGAGACCCAGCAGCATGCCGATGACGCGCATCGGCATCTGCTCCCCCAGGTCGTTGACGAAGTCGAATCGATCCGACCCGACCAGCGGATCCAGGCAGCGCGCGGTGAACTCGCGGATCTGCGGCTCGAGCGCAAGCACCTTGCGCGGTGTGAATACCCGCGACAGCAGGTTGCGGTGGATGTTGTGGATCGGCGGATCCTCGAAAATCAGTGTGCCCGGCGGTATTTCCATGCCGGACTTGATGATCTCGAGCAGTGCTCCGCGCCCGGAGATGAACGTCTCGTGGTCGATGACACCCTTGTTGACGTCGTCGTATCGGCTCAACGCGTAGAAGTCGTGCTGTTCGTTGTAGTAGAGCGGCGCTTCTTCCCGAATCCTGGCGAACACCGGATAGGGATTCATGTTGAGATCGATGTTGTACGGGTCGTAGTACAGGTCAGATTCCGCGGGGGCGGTCGGTACGGTCATCAAAACTCCATCGGGGCTGCGGGGCTGTTGAACTGGTCGGGCCCATTGCCGGCGTCGGCATCGTTGCGAATCCATGCGGGGATCCCGGAACGCACGACTTCCTCAGCGGTCATCACTTTCCCGTCGGCCCGTTGCGACAACGCAGTTACACTAGCACAGACAAATGTAACGTCAGCCGGCGTGCTCGCGCGACGTGATCGACGGGTGGCGGCACATCGCGTATGTGCCCTCGGAGGTCAGCCGCCGCATCGAGCGGACAACCGATGGCGCTCTCGTCCAAGCGATTTCGAAGTCGCAAGACGCCCCGGGGCGGTAGTTCCTTAAGTCATGTCGTATTCGACATCCGTATGACAGCGCGACGACGACGGGGCATGAGCCCGGGGAATGCGGGCCGGCCCTGGCCCATCCCACGTTTCGCAGCCGCCGCGGCTCGCAATCACCACTCGACTAACCTCGAACTCGTTGCGGCCCAGGCGCTATGGGTCGGTACGGCAACTTCGCACACAAGGCGGACGTTTGTGCGCGGGGCCGGACTACACGAACAACATGCCCAGGTCGGAAGCGGGAGTGTCAGAGTTGTGTCCGACCATGTCGAGCGCCGCGCGCATGGCGTCGTCTCCCTGAGCGATATAGCGGGCCGCTCGCTTCATACCCGCAGCGTCGTAGTTCCGGGTCGCTGAAACACAAAAAGGAAGCCCCATTTCATAGTCGTCTACTGCATGTCGCAGCGTGCTGTTGAGCACCGGCTCCGGGCTCGGAAGTTGTTGGCGCAGTTTGGCAACCGCACCGCTGGCGGATCCGCATGCCGCGCCCGTCCTGGCGATGTCGTGTCGAGCCGCGGCAGCGGCGATGTTATTGCGCGCGACGACCACGTCATCAATTGACGGCTCTGACTCGGTGAGCCAGGCGGGCAGCGTCACCCGCCTCGGCGAAGCAAATGCGTTCGATTCCATCGCCGCGGCATCCGGTGATTCTGATATCCGGGCCGAGGACTCATGGTGCGCCACGGCCAATATCAGGACGACAATCACCGATAGGCCGACCCAGCTCACGGCCGTGACGCGTAGTTCGTGTTGGTATGGGCTGATCTTCCGGCGCGGCGCGGTGACTTCCTTCACGAAAGGACCAATGTCGGCGAGAGGAAGGCTCGATTTGGCCATGATGCTTCCCTGGATTTGGCGACCAGCAGCTGACTAAATGGTCTGCGACGTCGCGTGCGGCAAACTGTCACCGATCAGGGTCATTAGCTTCAGACATTTGCTGCGTCTGCGCCGCGCGGCCGCGATCGGGGGCCAAAGACTCAACCAATGTGACCAATCGAAATCAGCCGAATTGGCGTTGCATCGGGCTCGACAACCTACAGAATCTCGGACCTCGGCTGTGCGTACCCGCGCCGGCGGCGGCTAATCCAATTCCGCCCCCAAATGGGCATGGGCAGCGAAGCAGGGTCGATTGAGGCGCCATCGGCGACGTCCCGATCTCAGGATCGGTGATTCGCGCCGATTCTCAATTCTTTGTCATTTCTTGAGAGCCAATCGGCAAATCGCGAATGCGCATGGCGGCTCAGACTTGCGGGCGTCGCGCACTTTGCCAGCACTCGCTGACTTCCGCGTATTTCCCGATGAGCTTCCGTTTGTAGAGTTTGCCGGCGTCAGTTCGGGGCAGCTGTGCCTCGAAGTACAGCGACCGCGGACACTTGTAGTGCGCCATGCGATTCCGAAGCCATCCGATCAATTCGTCGGCGAGGCCATCGCATGCCAAGGCGGGATCCGCCAACTGCACGACGGCGGTCACCGACTGACCCATCACCGGATCCGGCACGCCGAACACCGCGGCGTCGACCACCAGTGGGTGACTGACGAGCAGGTTTTCGCTCTCCTGCGGGTAGATGTTCACTCCGCCGGAGATGATCATGTGATTTCGCCGGTCGGTGAGGTACAGGTATCCATCGTCGTCCAAGTAGCCGACGTCACCAACGGTGACCCAGCCTTCGGGACTGCGCGCCGCAGCCGTTTTTGCCTGGTCGTTGAGGTACTCGAACGGATAACCGCCCGCGTAGTAGATCTCACCGATTTGTCCTGGCCCGAGCTCGGTGCCGTCCTCGTCGAGAATGTGTGGCGTACCGAGCATGGGCCTGCCCACCGATCCCGGATGGGCGAGCCACTCGTCGGCTCGGATGAACGAGATGCCTGCGCCTTCCGATGACCCGTAGTACTCGTCGACGATCGGCCCCCACCACTCGATCATTTGGCGTTTGATTGCGGGCGGGCACGGGGCGGCGGCGTGGACGACGCGCCGCAAACTCGACAGGTCGTAGCGCGTGCGGGCTTCTTCGGGCATGCGCAGCATCCGCACGAACATCGTCGGCACGAACTGGGCGTGTGTCACACCGCGGCGCTGTATGCAGTCGAGGGCCTGTTCGGCGTCGAATTTCTCCATGAGGATCGTCGTCGCGCCGGCCGCCTGCGCGGCCATCGTCCACATGGCCGGCGCGGTGTGGTAAGTCGGGGCGGGGCTCAAGTAGACCGACTGATCCGTCACCCCGAGCGCCCCGAAGACGGGCGTTGACAGATTCGAAAGACCGGCACCGCCGGGGTTCAGGGGCCGGCGGATGCCCTTTGGGCGACCGGTGCTGCCTGCGGAGTACTGCAAAAGCTGGCCGTCGCACTCATCGGCGATCGGTGTCGACGGTTCGGTGGCCACACATTCGGGATAGCGCCGCCACCCCGGCAGATCGTCGTCGGCGATCAGCGCCACGGGTGGCAACCCCGACGGAAGTTCTTCGGGCAGTTGGCGACAGACATCCCGCAACGCCCGCGAGGAGATGAGGGCTTTCGCCCCGCTGTCTGCCACGATGTAGGCGATCTCGGAGGGGCTGAGATGCGTGTTGAGCAGGGTGTAGTACAGGCCGCTCCGCTTTGCCGCCCACATCGCGGCGTGGATGTGTTCGTTGTTCTCCATCAACACCGCGACCGTGTCCCCGGCGACCATGCCCGATCGTCGCAGGAAGTGGGCGAGCCTGTTCGCGCTGGCTTCGAGCTCGGCGAAGGTCACGACGACACCGGAATGATGAAGTATTACAGCGGGTTTCGCGCTCCCTGCGTGGTCACGTAGCTGCATGAAAGACCCGGACGCTGGATCACCGCGTGACGTCGCGGAAGGCCTCGACGAGCGGCGAGAGCACCTCGACCGCCCGGTCGCCGTCCGTAGGTATTGCCAAGGTGAAACGAACATCGGTGACTCCGGCTTCGACCAGAGCCGGTACCCGAGCGGCTGAAGCCGCGTAGTCAATTGATCCGTCATCGCCCTTGACGGCACGCGTGGCGCCTTGAACTTGTAGCTCACTGGGGTCGCCGCCGTGTGCAATTACCTTGTCTTTCATGGCTTTTATCGCGGCGGGAAGGTCGGCGAACGCAGAGCCCCAGGGAATCCACCCGCTGCCGAATCTCGCGATTCGGCGTGCGACCGCATCGTTCACCGTGCCGCTGATCCAACACGGCACGCCGCCGGGTTGCACCGGTTTCGGCATTTGGTGGATCCCGTCGAAGGACAGTTCGGGTGAGTCATAGGAGGCGCGCTGCTCGGTCCACAACGTCTTGCAAACGTCCAGGGTGTGGTCGAGCAGCCGCCCGCGATGGGCGAACGAGAGTCCGGCCGCGTCGTATTCCTCCCGCTGCCAACCCACCCCGACACCCAGATCGAGGCGACCCTCGGAGAGCACGTCGAGTGTCGCGAGTTGCTTGGCCAGGACGGCGGGGCGCCGCAGGGCGGCCAGCAGTATCGACGTTCCGAGCCGGATCCGGTCGGTGGTGGCCGCGATCGCCGTCAGGACGGTAAGGGGTTCCAGCCAGCTTCCGTCGGGCCCGGTGGGCTGGCGGCCGCCGGACGACCCACCCACGGAGGGATCGGCGTAGGCCTCGAGGTTCTCGCCGAACACCACATGGTCGGAAACCACCACGCGGTCGATGCCCGCGATGTCCATGGCCCGTGCCGATGCCAGCGTCGCGCGCCAATCATGGTGCGGGCCGTCGGTGAACGTCCGGAGATACAGGGAAATTTCCGGTTTGCGCGTCGTCATGGGGTTGTCTTCCGCCAGCATTGATCCCACGTGTCGATGGCCGCTACCTCGCCGAGTGGTTTGCGTCGCACCGGGTGGTGCCTGCCCTTGGGCCACCCTACCGTCAGCAGGGACGCGATCTTCCAATCGTCAGGAATTCCGACCATGGACCGCAGCTGATCCTCGCAAGACCCGTGCCACAGGGTGATCGCCGCTCCGAGGCCTTGCGCGCGGGCCGCCAACAGAAAATTCTGGACGGCGGGAAAGATCGACCCGCCCTGCTGTAGTTCGGTGGTTCCCCGCTGTGGCTGGACACAGAACAGCACCAGCACGGGCGCCGCGCCGCCGACGCTCATATGCTCAGCCATCGCTCGCAGCACACGCGATTTCGGGTCGTCAGCCTCGTTCTCAGGCATCGAAATCCGATAGAACTCAGTCATCACCTCCCACGTCGTGTGGGCCGCCGCGGTGACCACGTCGCGCAAACTGCTCGATTTCAGTACGACGAACTTCCACGGCTGCTGATTGCCGCCGGACGGAGCCCAACTCGCCGCGCGCAGACACGTGTCGATCGCCTCGTCCGAGACGGGTGCGTCGCGGTAGCGCCGCACCGCCGACGCGGTCCGCATGACTTCCCACAGATCCGCCGACGTCTGCGGGACCGGGTGCTCGTTCACCGCTTCGCCGTCGCGGGCAGCACGCCGTGCCACGTTCCGCCGCGCACCGGACCGGTGACCAAGGGCAGATCGAGGGTGGACAGCAGCCCGGTGGGGGCGGCCATGACGGCGGGGATCGCGTTGAGTTCGCGCATGACGGTCGCGTAGGTCAGGCCGCGCATGTTGTTCCCGCGCCCGTGCATCTCGATATCGACGGTGTAGGTGGGCAGGCCGTCAACGATGACCCGATAGCCTCCGTGCGGTGAGGGATGCCGTGGCCAATCCGGCGCGGAACCGTCGCCCATGCGCGTGACGTGTTCGAGGACAACGCGCTCCTCGCCGTCCACGATGCCGGCGAGCTTGAAGCGCATGCCTCCCATGGTGCCCGGCTCGATCCAGCCCGACGCCACCTCGTATCGCTCTGTGGCCAACCACTTTTCGATGGACGTGTCGACGCGGTCGAGCGGAAGCCCGGCGCCGTCGGCGACCAGGTGGACGGTCGGAGCCCACAACGCGGCCAGTCGCTCCGGGTCGAAGAGCGGTGCCGGGTGGTCGGGGGTGTGTCCGAACCCCATGAACTCGAACATGATGTCGGGTTGGTTGATGGGGCCATAGTCGAGTATCTCGAGCATGGTGATGCGATCGACACGACTGCTGAAGCCCGTCATCGTCAGTGCGATCACGTCGTTCGCCCAGCCCGGGTCGACCCCGCTGTTGAAGAAGCTGGTGCCGCCCTCCGCGCACGCGGCCTCGAGCAATTCGACCGTTTCCCTGTCGGCAGCGGGCGGATAGCACATCGGCACCAACGAAGTACACACCACATGCTTGCCCGCGCGCAGGCAGCGCGCGATGTCCTGCGCCGCTTCGTGGTAGCGATAGTCACCCGACGCGAAGTAAGCCACCACGTCGGCGTCCACCGATAGTGCGGCCCCAATGTCCCGCGTGGCGATGACGCCGGTCGCGGGCATCCCGCACAGGTCGCCGGCGTCCTTGCCGTCCTTGGCTTCCGCGTGCACCACGACGCCGGCCAGCTCCAGGCCGGGGTGGGCGATGAGGGCACGCAACGCGCCGATGCCGACCTGACCAGGACCCCACAGGATCACTCGCGGCTTACCTCGACCGTCCGCCATCGGCACCCCTTCCGGTCGTCGCCCGCCGACCTGTGAGAACATATCTTCTCATATAGAGATAACACCATTACCGGATGCGGGAAGAAGGGGCGAACGGTGAGCGATTACGAATTCTTGAAGTGGGAGACCTTCGACGACGGCATGATCGTTCGGATCTCGCTGAACCGCCCCGACCAGCGCAACGCCCAAAACCGCGGCATGCTGGTCGAACTCGACGAGGCGTTTGCCCGCGCCGAATCCGATGACAACGTCCGCGTCGTCGTCTTGGCCGGCGAGGGCCCGATGTTTTCGTCGGGCCACGATATCGGCTCCAAGCAGGCGCGTGCCGAGTTCGGCCCCGGGCCCGGCCAGCACCCCACCGTGACCATCAACGGCGGTACGCGCGATGGAGCGGAGCGGACCATGCTGCAGGAATGGCACTATTTCTTTCAAAACAACCTGCGCTGGCGCAACCTACGAAAGATCACCATCGCCCAGGTGCACGGCGACGTGTTCTCGGCGGGACTCATGCTGATCTGGGCCTGTGACCTCATCGTGGGCAGCGAAGAGGTGCGCTTCGCCGATGTGGTAGGCACGCGGCTGGGCATGTGCGGCATGGAATACTTCGGCCATCCCTGGGAATTCGGACCGCGGCGCACGAAGGAGCTCATGCTCACCGGTGACGCGATCGGGATCGAAGAGGCCTACCGGCTCGGCATGGTGAGCAAGATCTTCCGGCGCGACGAACTGGCCGAGCGCACTCTCGAGTTGGCGCGACGCATCGCGGAGGTGCCCACGATGGCGGCCCTGCTCATCAAAGAGTCGGTAAACCAATCAGTCGACAACATGGGTTTTTACAACGCGCTGCAGTCGTGTTTCGCGTTGCACCAATTGAATCACTCGCACTGGGCCCAGATCCGGGAGGACAAGCTCCCCACCGCCGGCGAGGCGCAAGGGGTGCCGAACTGGCGGAGCGCTCCCCCGGTTGTCTTGGCCGTGAAAGATCAGGTCCGGTCCAGCGTCTAACGTTGTGCCGGTGACCAATAACTCGCCCGCGGCGCCACGCCCTATGGACGTCACCGTTCCGGGACATCTTTTCGCCCAGCTGCCGTTCTACGACGTCGTCGACACCGATGACTCGGTCGTCGTTGACCTGCACAACCGAGGAGACCTGAGGAACATTCGCGGCGCGCTGCAGGGTGGGCTGGTAGCCACTCTCATCGATGTCGCCGCAGGGCGCCTTGCGGTCAAATATGCCGGCGACGGCGACGGCGCGGGAACCGCGGACATGTCCATCCATTTCCTGGCACCGATCGTCGATGGCCCCGCGCGTGCGGTCGCCACGTTGGTGCGCGCGGGAAAACGGATGATCGTTGTTGCCGTCGACGTCTTCGACGTTGGCCGCGACCGACTCGCGGCGCGTGCGACGCTGAGCTTCGCGATCCTTGCGCGTCGCGATTCTGTTCACTCCGCGGCGGCGCCATAGCGCGCATCGGCCACCCGGTCCAATGCGACCGCGGGTTCGCCGAAAACCATTGCCCATCCCCGAACCCGGCGATAGTAAAGCTGGATGTCGCCCTCCATGCCGAACCCGTATCCGCCCTGAATGTGCAGGCTGCGCCGAGTGGCGTCGCGCGCCGTCTCATAGGCGAATGCGAACGCCATCGCAGCCAGTTCGCGAACGCAATCCGGCTCGTCGGCGAATGCGCACGCGGCCTTGAGCCCGAGCAGCCGCGCCCCATCGGCCGCGGTGGCGCTGTCGGCCAGCGGGTGAGACACCGCCTGGAACGAGCCGATCGCGGTTCCGAACGCATGACGTTGCTGGGCGTAGTCGACGCCGATCTCCACGGCCCTCTTGGCCGCGCCCGCCAAAGCCGCGGCGGTCAGCGCGAGCCACAGGTCAAGGGCGCCATCGAATAGGCCGCGCGCCTGTGGCCCGTCCGCAAGCACGACGGGACCATCGTCAATCATGATGTCCGCCAGCGGCATTGACCCAAGGTTTTCCACTATGGTGCGGTTCTCGCCGATCGGCACCACCAGCAGCCGCCCCTGGGTCAGGGCGATGACGTGGTCTGCCACCGCCCCGCCGGGCACCAACCCCAACCGACCACCGCGACCGGTGCGGGGCGCGAACGTGACCAGCTGCTCACCGGCGAGGACCTCATTCAAAAGCCCGGTACCGGCCTCGCCGGACGCCGCCAGCAGCCGCGCGGCAACCTGCGCTTCGATGACGGGAGCGGACGCGACCGCGCGTCCGAACTGTTCGGCAATCAACGCGAGTTCCAGTTCGGGCGCGCCCCATCCGCCAGCCGCCTCGTCGACCGCCATCTCCACCGCCCCCGTCTCCAGCAGGGCCTTCCACAGCTTGAGGTCGAAGCCCAACGGCTCGGCCGCCCGGACTCGTTCGGATGTCGACTCGCGCGCAAACAGCGCGGCGAACGAATCCACCAACTGTCTCTGTTCGCCCGTCAGGCTCAGGTCCACGTTATCGCCCCGTCACGTGCGGATATGGTTACTCTCAAAATTGAGATTAACATTGCCATACGTACCGTCCTGGGCCGCGTGCCACGACAGATTGGCGTGCATACATGCACTTTCAGCTCGATACGGAGACCGAGACCTACCGCGACGGACTCCGTGCCCACTTGCACGACGTGTTGACCCCCGAATTCGAGGAACGCATCTACCGCAGCGGGGTCGCACACGACGACGAGTTCGCCAAAAGTCTCGTCGACAAGGGCTATTTCGCTCCGGCCTGGCCCGTCGAGTTCGGCGGACAGAGCCGCAACGCATGGGACGATCAGGTCGTCAAAGAGGAACTGATGCGGTATGACGCGCCGGTGTACCTCTCCGAGACAACCAGGATGGTTGCGGCGATCATCCGTGAGATCGGCACCCCCTTCTTGAAGGACCGCATCCTCACCGGAGCCATCAACGGCGACATCACCATTGCGCTCGGCTTCACCGAACCCGAATGCGGGTCGGACGTCGCGGCGGCCGCCACCCGCGCCGTGCGCGACGGCGACGGGTGGGTGATCAACGGCTCCAAGATGTTCACCACCAACGGTCACCTCGCCGACTTCGTGTTCCTGCTTGCGCGCACGAACCCGGACAAGCCGAAACACAAAGGCCTGACGATGTTCCTGGTGCCGGGCGACTCTGATGGCTTTGCGGCACAAGCCGTATGGACGCTTTCCGGGGAACGCACCAACATCACCTTCTACAGCGACGTCCGGATCGGCGACGAGTGGCGCATCGGCGAAGTCGATGGCGGCTGGCAGGTGCTCAGCCTGTCGCTGCAAGACGAGCACGCGTCCGGATGGGGGCCCCACCTGATCCGGCTGCTGCACCATGCCGAGCATTGGGCAACCACCAGCGCGTCCGGCGACGGCTCACTGCCGATCGCCAATACCGACGTCCGGCGCCGGCTCGCCCGCGTCGCGATGGAGGCCGAGGTGTCGATGCTGCTGCAGCGCCGGTGCGTGTGGATGGTCGAGCAGGGCGACATACCGGTGGCCGAGGGGTCAATGTCCAAGGTGTTCAGCACCGAGGCGCTCGAGCGTGCCAGCCAGGACGTGTTCGAACTCGTCGGCCCGGACGGTCTACGCAGCTACCTCGAGCCGACCGCTCCCGAACGCGGGCGGTTTGACCACTCGCTGCGATTCTCCTTGGGCACGACGATCTATGCGGGTACCAGCGAGATCCAGCGCAGCATCATCGCCCAGCGCGGGCTCGGCCTACCCCGTTAGTTTCTTCGGCCGTCCGGCCCGTCCGCCGGCTGCGGCACGCGGCGCCTTGCGCGCCGGCTTGGCTTTGACGTCCGACGCGGGCGGCGTGACGGCCTGTTTGCACCACGCCCACAACTGGTCCTCCGTCAGCTTGGAACCCTTGCCGCCCAGATGAAAAACGCCGATTTGAGCGAGCGCGGTCAGCGTGGTGTTCAGCAACGTGGTCAGCTGCGCGGGGGTCAGATCCGTGCGTACCAATCCGGCCCGAGCACACGACGTGAGGATCTTCGTCAGCAGCTTCAGGTGCGGCTCCCAGACCTTTGCGAAGTCGTCCGGCCGCTCGATCTCCAGGCTCAGGTTGTAGATCGTCATGACCCGGCCCCCGACGGCTTCCGACGACTCCGCGCGGGACAGAACGCCCCGGCAGAAAGCCTCGAGTTGCTCCATCGGACCGTCGGCGGCCGCGACATCGTGGCGAATGTCCTCGGTGAACTGACTCGTGACGTTCTCATAGAGCGCCAACATCAGTTCTTCTTTACCCGCGAAGTGTTGGTAGAACGCTCGCAGGCTGAGATTCGACCTGTCGATGAGGGTCTGGATCGTGAAATCGGCCTTGCCCGACTCCTCTACCAATTCCAGCGCGGTGGCCAGGAACCGCGAACTGCGCGCGAGTGCACGCGCTCTGGCAGAACTCAGACGCCGCTCGATCGTGCGTTGCTGCCACGAGCCGTGCAGCTCGACGTTGTTGTCGACCAATTCCAAGCCGGTTTCGGGATCGGGACCGGCGGGCTTCTTCGTAGGCATAATGCGGAAAGACTACCCGCCCGACGCGGAAAATGTGCGATCTACCTACACGTGCATGTTGATTCTCACTGCAGGTAAGTGATTACTGCCGGCATCGGCCCCGAAGGTTCGACGGCGGCCCGCACCGGGGCGGTTCTCCCAGAGCCGGTACGCCTCCGAGGAGCCTTGGTCCGACGGCAGTCCAGAGGTGCACCGGCGCGCCGGGCCGCCTGATGCGGTACCGTGGAAACGGTCATTCTCATTTCCGAATCCGTGTGCCACTCACTGAAGCCATGGGCCGTTTTCGAAGGAGTGCAGCGTTGAGCGCAGACATCCTCATCGTCTCGCCGGACGACCATCTGGTGGAGCCGGCCGATTTGTGGACCAGCCGGCTGCCCGAGCGCTATCGCGACATCGGCCCGCGGATCGTTCGCACGCGCGGGCGCATGGATCCATCCGTCACGTCCGATGTGGCTTTCGTCGAGGACGACGAGGGCCGCGACGCGGACATCTGGCACTACGAGGACGCCGTTATCCCGATCCCGCTCATCAGCGCGGCCGCCGGCTATGAAATCGACGAACTCACCACCGACCCCATCACCTATGACGAGATGCGCCCCGGCTGCTACCGTCCCGCGGATCGGCTCGCGGACATGGACATTGCCGGCATCGAAGCCTCGGCCTGCTTTCCCAACACCCTCGTACGCTTTTGCGGCCAACGCTTCCTGTACGGCAAGGACAAGGAGCTCGCCAGGCTCTGTGTCGAGGCCTACAACGACTTCCAGATCGACGAGTGGGGTGGCAGCTCGAACGGTCGGCTGATCCCGCTCGGCATCATCCCGCTCTGGGACGTCGAGCTCGCCGCGAAAGAGGTCGAAAGGGTGGCCGCCCGGGGGATGCGCGCGGTGTGCTTCTCCGAGCTGCCCTCTCGCCTGGACCTGCCGTCCATTCACAGCGGCTATTGGGACCCGTTCTTCGCCGCGTGCGAGCGAAACCAGGTGGGGATCATGCTCCACATCGGATCGAGTTCTTCGCTGACCAAGTCCTCTCCGGACTCCCCGCATGTCGTGACGAGCGCACTGATGGCCGTCAACTGCACCATCGCCATGGTCGACTGGCTGTTCTCCGGCAAGCTCATGCAGTTCCCCGGCCTCAAGCTCGCGTTCGCCGAGGCGCAAGCGGGCTGGATCCCCTACTACCTGCAGCGTGTCGACGAGGTCTGGGAGGACCGGCGCGCGTGGGGCGGCATACACCCCCTCTTGACCGAACCGCCCAGCAGCCAGGTGCCCGGACGAGTGTGGTTCTCCACCTTCGGCGATCCGGTCGCGTTCCGCATCCTGGATCTGGTCGGGCCGGACCAACTCATGTTCGAGACCGATTACCCGCACAACGACACGAACTGGCCGCGGAGTCTCGAGGTCGCAAACAAGGCGACGGAGGGCCTGGACGAGGAGACCAAGCGAAAGGTGCTGTCCACCAACGCAAAGAACTTCTTCGGGATGGTGTAACGCAGCCGGTCGAGCCCTACAGCGCCTTCCACTGCGGCTGGCGCTTCTCGAGGAAGGCGCGCGGCCCCTCGATGGCATCCTTCGTCAGCGCCACCTTCATCCGGTAATTCTCGGCGAGCAGTTCCGCCTCGTATATGGGCATCGTCAGACCTTTGCGCACGGCCATACGTGAACCACGCACCGCCAGCGGTGCATTCGAATTCACGATGTCGGCGATCTCCCAGGCGCGCGCCATGAGCTCATCGTGCGGGACCACTTCGGTGAAGACGCCCAAGTCATAAGCGCGCTGCGCGTTGAGCTTTTCGTGTTTGCCCATCAGGATCAGCCGCATCGCCACGGGCAGCGGGAGCACACGGGCGAGCCTGACCCCTTCGCGCCCGGATGTCACGCCGATGCTGACATGCGGGTCCATCAACGTCGCGCGCTCGGACGCGATGGTGATGTCCGCCGTGGTCACCAGGTCCATTCCCGCCCCACAGGCGATGCCGTTCACCGCGCAGATGATCGGCTTGGTCATCTGCAGCCACGGCGGTGTCGCCTCCTGCGGGGCGTCCCACTGCCGCATCGAGCTGAGGATGGGTTCGCCCTGGTTGTCGATGCCTGCCGCGTTCTCCATGTCGTGGTCGGCGGCCTTGTTGACGTCGGCTCCGACGCACAACGCACGGCCGGCACCCGTGATGATCACGGTCCAGATATCTTGCGAGCGTTCGATTTCCGCATAAGCCACGGCCAGTTCGGCGATCATCTCGTCGTTGATCGCGTTGAGCACCTCAGGACGGTTGAGGGTCACACAGGCGGCATGGCCCCTGACCTCGACCTCGATCGTGTCGTAGTGTGTCGCCAAGTCACGGTCCTTCTCTCACACTCGTTGGGGGGTAGTCGTTTTCACTCCGCCGCCGCGGGGACGCGCGCGGTCGGGTGAACACCAAGGATGTCGTGGAATCGTTCGCAATAGCGAGGCCAGACTTGCGGGTTCAACAAGCGAGGCGGCATGCGGCCTTCGAAGATCGTCTGCCACTGAGTCGCGGTGGCGACGGCGATGTCCCGCGCGGCCTCCACCGTGATGCCCGCTGTGTGCGGCGTCGCAACGACGTTGTCGAGTTGCAGCAGCGGGTTGTCCTGCCGGGGCGGCTCCTCGTGGAACACATCGAGGCCCGCGCCGGCGATTCCGCCGCTGACGAGCGCGTCGAGCAGCGCCGCCTCGTCATGGACAGGCCCGCGCGCCGTGGTGATGAAGAAGGCGGTCGGCTTCATCGCGGCGAATTGCGTTCTGCCGATGAGTCCGCGCGTTTCGCTCGTCAGAGGGCACGTAACCTGCACGAAGTCCGAACGTTCGACGAGCTCGGCGAGCGTCACTTGCTGCACACCGCGAGACCGCGCGGTCGTCTCGTCGAGGTATGGATCGAAGACCAGCACCTCCATGCCGAACGGCGCACACAACTCGACGAGGCGGCCCCCGATGGCACCGAGCCCGACGACACCGAGCGTCTTGCCGAACAGCTGAGTTCCCCGCAGGGCCAGCCGATCGCGAAGCGGACCGCTCCGTAGCGCGCGGTCGGAGACGGTGATCTTCTTGGCGAGGTCGAGCATGAACCCCAGGGCGTGCTCGGCCACCGCCTCCGCTCCCGGCCCAGAGTTGTTACACACCGCTATCCCCGCGCGGGTGCAGGCATCGACATCGATGACGTCATATCCGGCTCCTGCCGAGCAGACGGCCAGCAGGCACGGGCAGCGCGCGATCAATGCCTCACCGGCCAGCCACTGTGCGCCGTCGGCCACGGAGGCAACATCGGTTCGCGTGGCAACTTGGTAGCCGTGCGCGGACTCCAATGCCGCCCAGCCTGATTCGGCGGGTGCGGTCAGATCGAGTTTGACGATGTCGATGCCGGACAGTTCCAGGACGTCCGCCGCGGCGGGGTCAGTCCACCGCTCGACGACCAACCGCGGTCGTGGCCCGCCGGTCATCTTTGTCGTGCGCCTTTCATGGCCGTGCCTTGGGTTTGGCCTGTGCCGCCTTGAACATGTCGGCCAGCGCCGTGTCGACGTTACGGTAGTCGTTGCGCGCGATCGCGCCGTCGCGCCCGGGCACCACGTCGTACCCGAGCCGCAGATCCTTGTTTTCCATGTGGAAGTACTCGCGACCGATCGGCAGCCGACGATCTTCGCGCGGGACCTCCATCCAGGCGCGCAGGAAGCAGCGGGCCTTCTTGGGGTCGTCGCTGCTGACGAAGTCCGACCGGGAGTGGCACATCGCGAAGTTGTTCGCCACGGCCGCTTCCCCGGACTCCAAACGGAATTCGACCTGTTGGTCGACGAGTATGTTGCGCAGCAGCTCGATGGCCTCCTCTTGCTTCGGGGTGAATTCGCGCCCGAGCGTCTTCATTGCCGGCAGGATGCTGCTGTAGGTGAAGTTGATGCAGATTCGCCCGTTGATCTGGGAGAAGACCGGGACGTGGTAGGGCGTGACATCGGGCTGGTCATCGGGTTGTTCGCTGCGTCGGTGGTGCGGAAAGCCCTCGTAGAGCACGTCGAGCAGGTCGGGGCGTTCGGCCAGGATCCGATTGTGCGCGGCCGGGCCGCTGGCGAACTGGCTTTCGCCGCCTTGGGCCGCCGGGTAGACGCACAGCAGCGACAGGATGTCGGCGGCGTCGTTGTGCATCGCGAGTTCGGCACGAGACTTCGTGCCGCGAGCGGGCTGCACGCCGCCCGGCAGGATCTCTTCCTGAACGCGCACCATGCGGTGACCAAAGGAGTTGTTCGACACCAGATAGCCGAGGTGCGTGCAGAACGCCCAGTAGATGCGCTCGAGGTCCTCAATCGAATGCTGCTCGACCGGGAAGCCGCGCACGCAGGCCAGGCCCTTGCCGAACATCAGATCGTGGTAGAGCCGCGCCAGATCGTCGTCGAGGTCGGGGTGCCGAGCATCCTCTGGCGTGATGTCATCGCGGTCCTTGTTCGCCGTCTTGGCCAGGATCGATTCCAGCGCAGCCACATTGCGGGCGGACAGGTCGAAGGCGAAGTCTTCCTTGCTCGTGAAGTCCGCGCCGGTCCACGCCATTGGGTCGGTGACGCGTTCGGTGTAGATGGCTGTCGGCATCCGGTCCTCCTGGTGTGTGGGCGTCGCTTTCGGTTGTGGATGTCAGTCGTCGCGGTGGCTCTGCAGTCCGCGAAGCGCTTGCGCACGGGCTGAGGCCGCCTCGGTCATCATCCCGACATCGGTCCCCGCCGAGATGAATCGCAATCCCAGTCCCACGAATCGATTCAGCAGGTCAACCGACTTTATTCCGGCGATACCGAGCGCCACGCCGTGACTACGACAAGCCGCCGCGACCGATTCTACTGCACTGTGGAAATGCTCATTCTCATACTGTCCATGGATGCCCATTTCGGCGGACAGATCGCTCGGTCCGATGAGAATCATGTCGACACCGTCGACGGCGGCGATGGAGTCGGCTGCCTCGACGGCTTCCGGGGTCTCGATCATCACGGCCACGACCGTGCGCCGTTCGAGCAGCTCCACCAATTGGGGCGCTGTTCGCGGTGCGTATCCGCTGACCGCGTTGGGACCCGAAATGGACCGGTTGCCGATCGGTGGAAATCGTGCGGCCTGCACGACTCCTTCGACCTCTTGTTTCGAATTTATATGTGGCACAATAACTCCCACCGCGCCGGCGTCCAGGACGCGGGCGATGACACTGGGATCGTTAGACGGCACCCGCACCAGGCCGGAGATCCCCGCGCCGAGCGCGCTCGCGCACAGCATCTGCGCGGTATCCAGGGACGTCGATGTGTGTTCGAGATCGACGTATACCGCGTCGTATCCACACGCCGCAGCGATCGCCGGAACGTCGGGCGTGCGCGCGTGGAGCAGCGCGAGGCACAACACCAGCGTCTCTGCCCGCAAGGCGTCCCGCAGCGCCGTCGTCATAGGCTCACGGTAGCCGACCGAGAATAACGTTTCCACAATATTGTCAACGGTCATTATCGGACGCCACGTCGATGTGATAACCATGAGCTATGTCATCGAACCGCGTCGCCATCGTCGGCGCAGCCTTGTCCGACTGCGGCCGGGTGCCCGACAAGACCGCCATGGCGCTGATGGCCCAGTCCTCGCGGCGGGCGGTCGCCGATGCGGGGCTCACGAAGGAGGACATCGACGGTTTCGGCGGGCACGGAACATTGCTTCCCCCCGTGGAAGTCAGCGAGTACCTCGGCCTGCGGCCTACCTGGGTCGATGCGACCAATGTCGGCGGATCCTCCTGGGAAGTGATGGCCGGCCATGCCGCCGCCGCGATCGCGGCCGGCGAAATCGAGGTCGCTCTGTTGACCTACGGATCGACCGCACGCTCCGACGTCAAGCGACAGCTGCGCGCGTCGGCTGCCGCGATGGCAACCGGCGGTGCCCTGCAGTACGAGGCGCCCTACGGCGCGACCCTCATCGCCAAGTACGCCATGGCAGCCCGGCGCCACATGATCCAATTCGGCACCACCGTCGACCAACTGGCCGAAGTCGCCGTCGCGGCCCACGAGTGGGCAGCCATGAACGACAACGCATTTGAGCGAGACCGCATCACCGTTGCCGACGTCGCAGCCGCGCCGCTACTGGCGGACCCGTTCACCTCCAAGCATGTGTGCCTGCGCACCGACGGTGGCGGCGCCGTCGTGCTCGCCAGCGAGCGCGTCGCCAGAGATTGCGCGAAGGATCCGGTGTGGATTCTTGGCACGGCCGACGCGGCGTCGCACGTCAGCATGGGCCAGTGGCCCGATTTCACGACGTCGCCGGCGGCGCGCTCGGGGCCACTCGCGTTCGCGCGGGCGGGGGTCAGCCCGGCCGACATCGATGTGTGTCAGCTCTACGACTCCTTCACGTCCACCGTCCTGCTGACCGTGGAGGACCTCGGCTTCTGCGCCAAGGGAGAAG
Organism: Mycobacterium sp. 3-98; assembly: GCF_035918355.1. Taxonomy (NCBI): domain Bacteria; kingdom Bacillati; phylum Actinomycetota; class Actinomycetes; order Mycobacteriales; family Mycobacteriaceae; genus Mycobacterium; species Mycobacterium sp. 3-98. Next base: position 3,870,272 of record NZ_CP142360.1, read on the forward strand.
GCGGCCCCTTCATAGAGTCCGGAGCGCTTCGCCCGGGCGGCTCGCTGCCGACCAACACCGATGGCGGGGGCCTGGCGTCGTGTCACCCGGGTATGCGAGGAATGTTCCTCATGGTGGAGGCGGTGCGGCAGTTGCGCGGTGAATGCGGAGCGCGTCAGGTCGCCGACGCCAGGTTGGCATGCGTCCACGCGATGGGGGGCTTTTTCACCCACAGCGCCACAATGATTCTCGGAAGGTAGCGATGACGGCTCCTGATCGCCCCACGATCGACGCCGATGGTCAGGCGTGGTGGTCAGCCACGCAGGACCGGCGGCTGTTGGTGAATGCCTGCCGGTCCTGCGGTCGCAAATCGTTGTACGCCAGGCCGTTCTGTCCGCATTGTTGGGCTGAGGACGTCGAGTTGGCGCCGGCAACCGGTCGCGCGCGGCTCTACACGTGGAGCGTCATCCACCAAAACGCCGCACCTTTCGACGTGCGCACGCCGTACGTGCTGGCGATGGTCGACCTCGAGGAGGGACCGCGGCTGATGACGGTCGTGGAGAATTGCCGCGTCGAAGATTTGCGCGCCGACATGCAATTGGTGATCGCCTTCCGCGACGGCGAAGACGGATTCGTCGTCCCGGTCTTCCGTCCCGCTGCCGACTAGGTTCGGCGGCGGGATCTCTCATCCGGTAGTGGCGAGACGGTCGGCGAGCAGCCGCTGCCGCCCGACCGACCGCGCTTCGAGTTTGGCGCGGTCGACTTTGCCGTTGGCGTTGACGGGCAGCGGCTCGTCCCAGAAGACAAGTTCTTCGGGCAGTTTGTATTTCGGCAATCCCTCCGCGCCCAGGGTCCGGGCGATCTCGGCGAGCGAGATCTCGACGCCGGGTTCGAGCACGACCGCCATAGCCAATCGCTCACCGGTGGTGGGATCGGAAACGGAATAAGCGGCGCATTCGCGTATCCCACCGATCCTCGAGACCGCTTCCTCCACTTCGGCGGCCGGGATCTTCAGCCCGTTACGAATCACGATGTCCTTGATCCGGCCGACGATCCGAACCCGGCCGCCGACCACCTCCGCCACATCACCGGTTCGGAACCACTCCCCCTCGAACGCGTATTCGTCGTCCTCGGCGTCGGTGTAACCGAGAAACGTGTGCGGACCCTTGATGCAGCACTCGGTGGGTTCGGACTCGGATCCGACGCGCACGTCGACGTCGCCGAGCGCCACACCGTCGTCGGCATGGCGGATGTCTCGGGGTTCGGTCCGCAGACCGGACGTGCTGACCGGGGTCTCCGAGGATCCATAGGCGCGCATCACAACGATGCCGAACTCGTCTTCGATGCGTTCGACGATCCGCCGGTCCAGCATCGTGCCGCCCAGATACACCGCGCGTAACGGGACGACGGCGCCGCGCGCCACGGCCCGGTCGAGCATCCGGTCGAGCAACCGGTCCGGGCCCCCGTACCACGTCCCACCCGAGCTGACCAGGAGGTCGCAGGTCGCCGCCGGGTCCCAGCGATCTTCCAGAATCACTGGAGCCGCCAGCATCGGACCGATGAACAGCGCCTGCAACACCCCGGTGACCGACGCGAGCGGGCTGATCAAGAAGATGCGGTCGTCGGAACCCAGGCCCGCCGCCGCAATGTAATTCGCCGAAGCCTTGGCCAGCGTGCTCAGCGAATGAATCACGCCCTTGGGCCGAGCGGTTGTGCCCGAGGTGTAAAGCACAAAGCACGGCTCATCGGCTGACCGCACCGGCCGCGGCGGCCGGGTGGTACCCGTTCGGCCATCGTCACCGAGTTCGATCCAATCGCAGAGACCGGACAGCTCCGCGTCGGCGATCGTCGCCCAGTTCGGCGCTACGCCGAATCGTGCACCGGTGCGGGTGAGGATGTCGGCGATCTGCGTCGCCCCGGCACTGCGCGGCACGAGCAGAACCACCGCGTCCACCCGCAGCGCCGCGTGGACCGACACCACCGAGTCCACGTCGTTACCGACTACCGCGACGATCGCGCCACCCGGAGCAAGGCCGGCGTCGACCATCGCTCGGGCGGCCGAGTCGATGCGCTTGTCCAGTTCGCCGTAGGTCAGTTCGGCGCCGCGATCCGCGACGGCAACCCGGGCAGGGTGCCGCGCCGCGGTGGGTCCCACCAGGTCGATCGGCTCCGCCGTCCAGAAACCGGCCGCTCGGTAGCGGGGCCGCAATTCTTCGGCTCTGCGGCGCGCATGTCGTAGCAACTCAGCCGGGCCAGTCATGAGCCTCCTCCGACGCCTCAGATGCAAATGGTTGTTCTCGGTTAGGTAAATGTAACCTCTCACCCATGCATTCAATGACTTTCGACAACCAGGTAGCCATCGTCACGGGGGCCGGCGGCGGACTGGGCCGCTGCCATGCACTCGAGCTCGCCCGCCGCGGCGCCCGGGTCGTGGTCAACGACCTGGGCAGTTCGGTGGACGGCGACGGGGCGTCGATATCGGCGGCCCAGGCCGTGGTCGACGAGATCACCGCGGCCGGGGGTACCGCGATCGCCAACGGTGACTCGGTGGCCACCGAGGAGGGCGGTGCGGCGATCGTGGCCGCCGCGCTGGAGGCCTTCGGGCAGGTCGATGTGCTGGTGAACAACGCGGGGATTCTGCGCGACGCGGCGTTCAAGAACATGACCGCCGAGCAGGTCGACGCCGTCATTGCCGTGCACCTCTCCGGCGCATTCAACGTCACGCGGGCGGTGTGGCCGATCATGCGGGCGCAGAATTACGGCCGAATCGTTCAGACGACCTCGGGCACCGGCCTTTTCGGAAATTTCGGTCAAGCCAACTACGGCGCCGCCAAGATGGGCCTGGTCGGCATGATGCACGTTCTCGCGATCGAGGGCACCCGCAACGGCATCGCCGTCAACGCCATCGCCCCGATAGCGCGGACCCGGATGACGGAAAACATCATGGGTGACGCCGGCAAGGCCATGCATCCCGAGCTCGTCACGCCCGTCGTGGTCTATCTGTGTCATCGGTCGTGCGACCGCACCGCGCACATCTACTCGGTGGGCGCGGGCAAAGTGTCACGCGTGTTCATCGGTGTCACCAAGGGAATCGAGGACACGGCGCTGACCGCGGAGTCGGTGGCGTCGTCTATCGACGAGATCGACGACAGCGCCGCGTTCACCATTCGGGGCGGACCCATCGCGGGCTGACGCGGAAGGTCAGCGGCCGAGGAACTTGGGCTTCCGGCGTTCGGCGAACGACACCAGGCCTTCTTGCAGGTCCGCCGTGCGCGACACCACCTCCTGCGCCCAGGCCTCCTGCTCGAATGCGCGGTGCCGATCCGACTCCGACGACACCGACAGCAGCCGCTTGGTCAGCGTCAGCATCACCGTCGGGCCCGCGGCCAACCGTCCGGCGAGTTCCTCGGCGACCGCGTCGGTGTCGTCCGGCGCGGTCACCCGATTGACCAGTCCCAGCCTTTCGCAGGCGGCCGCGTCGACCGGCTCACCGAGCATCAGTAATTCGGTCGCCTTGCGCAGGCCGACGATCCTCGTCAGGAGGTGGATGGCGCCGGAATCCGGCAGGATTCCACGATGCACAAACGCCTCGACAAGCTTTGCCTCCGTTGACATCACGACGAGATCGGAAGCCAGAACCAAGCTCGCGCCCGCCCCGGCGGCCGTGCCCTTGACCGCCGCGACCACCGGCTTGTCACAGTCGAGAATGGACGCGACCAGCCGCTGCCAGCCCTGCTGAAGCATCCGCGCGATGTCACCCGGACGCTTTTGCACCGGCTCGACGGCGGCCCCGGCGCCCGCCGGTTGCGGTGCGAGGCCGGCCCCGGCGCAGAAGTGCCGGGTGCCGCTGGCGCTCAACAGCACCGCGCGGACGGCGGGGTTGTCATTGGCCCGTACGAATGCTTCGGTTAGTGCGTCACGCGCCAACGGAGACAACGAGTTTCCCGTTTCCTGGCGATCTATTGTCACCCGCGCGACGCCGTCGGCACCGATCGCACACACGATTCCGGATGCTTGTTCTGACATCTCGTTCACCCCTGCGTTAACGGCGTTTCCGTTTTTCGGGTATCTTAATTTCCACCTTGTCCGGGCGACGACACGGGCCGCCACAACGAGGAGGCAATCCGATGGGGCAGACGGGGCGGATCACCGACGAGGGATTGGCCAGGTTGCGGGCTACCATCGGCATTGCCGTCCCGCACACGCAGCCACCGCACTACTACCGCCCCAACGAGGACACGTTTCGTCACGTCGCCGAAAGCTACGGTGACGCCAACCCGCTGTGGGCCGATCCCGAATACGCCGCGAAGTCTTTATGGGGAGAGTCTGTGGCCCCACCCGCCCTCGTTGGCGGCGACACGCTGATCGGGGAGGACGAAGTCACGACACTCTCGGACGAGGACCGCGCACTGACCAAGGGCGATCCACTGCGCGGGGTGCATGCCTTCTACGCCTCATCTGCTCGGGAATGGTGGGCGCCGCTGCGCGCCAACCACCGCGTCTTCAGGCGCAATGCCCTGGTGGCCGCGCTCGACAAGAGCAGTGAGTTTGCCGGCCGCGCCATCCACGAATGGTCCGCCCAGGTGTTCCGCGACGACGAGGGCACGATCTTGGGCGGCCAGTACCGCAACATGATTCGCACCGAGCGCAGCAAGGCGCGGGGCCGGAAGAAATACGAAGCCGTCCAACTCAAGACGTGGACCGCTGACGAGATCGCCGAGCTCGACGAACGCTACGGGCGCGAAAGCCCGCGCGGCGCCGAGCCGCGGTGGTGGGAAGACGTCGACGAAGGCGACGATTTGGGGTCGCTGACAAAGGGCCCGCTGACGGTCACCGACATGGTCTGCTGGCACGTCGGCATGGGTATGGGCATGTACGGTGTGCGTCCGTTGAGACTGGCGTGGCGGAACCGGCAGCGCATCCCCCGCTTCTACACGCCCAACGAGTACGGCGTCCCCGATGCCCAGCAACGCGTGCACTGGGAGCCCGACGCCGCGCGCAACGCGGGCAATCCCACCACGTTCGACTACGGGCGCATGCGCGAGACGTGGTTGATCCACTTGTGCACGGACTGGATGGGTGATGACGCCTGGCTGTGGAAGCTCGATTGCGAGTTTCGTCTGTTCAATTACGTCGGCGACGTCCACACCGTCACCGGTACCGTCGTCCGCAAGTACCTCGCCGACGGTGAACGCCCCGCCGTCGACCTCGAACTCGCGGCGACCAACCACCGCGGCCAGATCACCGCGCCGGGACACGCGACCATCCTGCTGCCCAGCCGCGACCGAGGGCCCGTGCGCCTGCCCGACCCGCCGGGCGGCGCGACGAACCTCGGCGAATTGCTGACCGCCGTAACGGAACAGTTCGCCGAGCGCTGAGCACATGAGTTACCGCAGTGTTCCCGGCCTTCTGGCCGAACAGCAGGGCCCGACCCTGCGGCTGACCCTCGACCGCGCCGAACGCCGTAATGCCGTCAACGACGCGATGCTGGACGCGATGATCGGTCATCTGGTCGATGCCGGCACCGACGAATCGGTGCGGGTCATCAGGATCGACGCCACCGGACCGGATTTCTGCGCGGGCGCGGACCTGATCGCCAACAACGCAAAATCCGAACGGAAACCACGCGTGGGCAGCACGCAGCGCCGCCTACCGAACAAGGCAAATCGGCTGATTCCGTTGATGCTTCAGACGCAGGTGCCCATTGTCGCCGTGGTCCGAGGTTGGGCGATCGGCCTGGGCTTCCACATCGCGCTGGCATCAGACTTCTGCGTCGCCGCCGACGACGCCCGGTTCTGGGAGCCGTTCATGGCGCGCGGCTTCACCCCCGACAGCGGCGCAGCCTGGTTACTGCCACGGCTCATCGGATTGGTACGCACCCGACAGCTGCTGATGCTCGGCCGGGAAATCGGAGGAACGTGCGCCGCCGAGTGGGGCATCATCCACGGCGCCTGCGCATCCGACGAATTGCCCTCGGTGGCCGAACAACTCGTCAGAGAACTGGGTGAAGCGCCCACGGTTTCGCTCGGACTCACCAAGTGGTTGCTGCACAGCGCCAACGGCCTCGACCTTGACCGCCATCTCCAGAACGAGGCATTGGCACTCGAATTGTCGAGTCGTAGTGAGGATTTCAAGGAAGGCTTGGCGGCCTTCCGCGACAAACGCGGTGCAGCATTCAAGGGCCGCTGAAGAGGTTGAGATCATGACGCAACTACCGATCCGCCCTGACACGCCGGTCGACGATGCGGTCGCGGCGGTGCGGCAGTGGATCGAGGCCGAGGTTCCGGCCGCCTGGCGCTCGGCCGCGGCCAAGGACGCCGCGACCATGCGGGCGGTCCGCAGCCCTGCGGATTACCAACAGTGGTATCCGACCTTCGCCGAATCCGGCCTAGTCGTACCCACGTGGGCGCGTGAACACGGCGGCCTGGGTGTTGGCAACGAAGTCGCGCGCGCGATCGACGAGGTGCTCCGCCCGCTTCGCCTGACGCGTCTGAATCCCTTGGGGCTCAACAATGCGGCGGCAGCATTGTTCAGCCACGGTACCGAGGATCAGCGGCTGCGCTTCCTGCCGCCGATCGTGCGCAACGAGGAGAAGTGGTGCCAGCTCTTCAGCGAGCCTGGCGCTGGCTCCGACCTCGCGTCGTTGGCCACCCGCGCAGTGCGCGACGGTGATTCCTGGGTGATCTCCGGTCAGAAGGTGTGGACCACGTGGGCCGATCAGGCGGATTTTGCGATCCTGTTGGCGCGGACGGATCCCGAACAGCCCAAGCACAAGGGCATCACGTACTTCCTGCTCGACATGCACCAGCCGGGCGTCGAGGTGCGACCGCTTCGCCAGATCACCGGCGAGGCCGAATTCAACGAGGTCTTCCTCGACGGAGCGCGGGTGCCCGACGTCCACCGCGTCGGCGCCGTCAACGACGGCTGGCGCGTGAGTGCGTCGACGCTGTCCAGCGAGCGACAGATGGTGTCGGGTTCGGGCTCGGGTGGGATGGGCCGCCTCGGCGGGTCGAGCGCCGAACGACTGATCATCCTCGCCAGGGAGACCGGACGCTGGGCAGATCCCGTGATCAGGAACAAGGTGATGCGCTTGTGGGCGCAAGAGCGGGTACGCGGCTGGACCAATGACCGCGTGCGCGCAGCGCTTTCGGCCGGCCAGTCCCCCGGCGCGGCCTCGTCGATCGGCAAGGTGCACCAGGCCACCATCAATCAGCAGATCCAGGACCTCATGGTCGATCTGCTGGGCACGGATGCGATCGCCTGGCCTGCCCACGACGATCCGGACGCTCTGCCGCGGGATGTGCAGGGCATGATGCGCAGCCTCGCCAACGGCACCGAGGGCGGCACCACCGACATCAACAAGAACATCCTCGGCGAACGCGTGCTCGGCTTGCCGAAGGAGCCGGACCCCTGGAAGGGCAAGCCCTGGAAGGACATTCCCCGTTCGTGAGCGCCTATGAACGCTTGATCGTGTCCAAGGCCGACGGGATCGGCTGGTTGATCCTCGACAGGCCCGAGGCGGGCAACGCCTTCGACGCGCTGATGCTCGACGAGCTCGAGGCCGCCTGGGCCGACCTCGATACCGATCCGGACGTCAAGGTGATCGTCAACGCCGCCAACGGCAGGGCGTTCTGTACCGGGATGGACGTGGTCCAGGTCGCGCGGGACAAGGCGGCCATGCGACGACACTCCCGCCGAACCAGGGATGCCGAGCTGAAGATCTCGTCCTGGCACTGCGACGTGTGGAAACCGGTGATCGCCGCGGTCAACGGGGTGTGCGCGGGAGGGGGCCTGCATCTGGTCGCAGACGCCGACATCGTCATCGCCGCCGAGCAGGCGTCCTTCACCGACCCCCACGTCTCCATCGGGCAGGCCGTCGCGTACGAGGCGATCACGCTGCTGCGCAAGTCGCCGATGGAGGCCGTTCTGCGAATGACACTGAGCGGCAAGGGTGAACGCATCTCGGCGCAGCGTGCCTACCAGTTGGGCATTGTGTCCGAGGTGGTGCCGGCCGATCAGCTCCGCGCGGCGGCGGGCCGTCTCGCGGCCGCGATCGCCACGAATTCGCCGACCGCGATACGCACCACGAAGAAGGCGCTCTGGCACAGTTTGGAAGTCGGAATGACGCAGGCGCGCAGCGACGCCGCCGAGGAGATCTGGCGGCTCCGCAATCACCCCGATCATGCCGAGGGTGTCCGGGCGTGGCGCGAGAAGCGTGCGCCGCAGTGGCAACCGCTGCCCGACGTAGCGGAGGTTCCATGACATACCACAGACTCATCGTTGAACGACGGGGTCCCGTCGGATGGATCATCAACGACCGCCCTGACCGTCTCAATGCCTACGACGCCGTGATGCGCGAGGAATTTCCCAGGGCGTGGGCGGAATTGAACGCCGATCCCGACGTCCGCGTCATCGTGCACACCGGGAACGGCCGGGCGTTTCAGGTGGGCGCCGATGTCGAGGACCTCGACGGCGAGGCCGTGCTGCAATTCCAGGAGACCATGCGCACACTGGATCTGAAGCTGAGCGCCTGGCACTGCAATGTCGAGAAGCCGGTCATCACTGCCGTCAATGGGGTGTGCGCGGGCGGCGGGCTGCACTGGGTGGCTGACGCCGACATCGTCATCGCGTCGTCGGATGCGACCTTCGTCGACCCCCACGTCTCGATCGGTCAGGTCAGCGCGCTGGAGACCATCGCACTGATGCGAAAGATGCCCGCCGAAGCGGTGTTACGGATGGCACTCGTCGGGAGTCACGAACGGCTCACCGCCCAGCGCGCGTACGAACTCGGCATGATCAGCCAGGTGATCGACCCGCCCGACAAGCTGCGTGACGCCGCCCAGGAGCTCGCCGAGAAGATCGCCAAGAATTCGCCCTCGGCGATGCGCGCCACCAAACGGGCACTATGGGGCGCGCTCGAATACGGCCTCACCGATGCGTGCCGCGAAGGTGCGAAACACCTGACATCGATGTGGGGCCATCCGGACCAGAACGAGGGCCCCCTGGCCTTCGCGGACAAGCGAACTCCGAACTGGGCTCCCCTGGAGGCTGATTCGTGAACCTCGCAACGCTGCTGGACGGTCTACCCGACGTCGCGGTGCACACGGTCGGCGCCGAGGTATCCCGTGACGAGCTGTCGGCCAGTGCCCAGCGACTCGGCAAGCTGCTCGCCGAGTCCGGGCTGGCGACGGGACAGGTCGTCGCCGCGATGCTGCCCAACGACGCCACCACCATCGCCGCGCTGTTCGGCACGTGGCACGCCGGCGGCGTGTACACACCGCTAAACCCCAGGGCGGCCGATCCCGAGATCCTCGCCCAGCTGGAAACGCTGCGCCCCGTTGCCATCATCACGACCCCCGCACTCGCACAACGTTTCTCGACTCATCACCTGCCCGTAATCACCGGCGAGGCGCTGTCGTGGACCAGGGTCGCGTCGTCAGGCCACTCGGCCGGCGAGCCGTGCTACGACGACGACGTCGCGCTGCTGCAGTTCACTTCCGGCACCACGGGACCGCCGAAGCCGGTGCCGCTTCGTCACAGCACGGTACTCGATCTGATCGACCGGCTGCTGGCCAAACTTCGCGGCACGAAACCTGGCTTGGAAAATGCGTCGGCCCCACCGAAGAGGCCCCCCATGCCGAACCTGGTGCCCTTGTCGTTGTCGCTGTGGGCCGGCATCTACCAGGTGCTGTTCGCGTTCCGGGCCGGTTCGGGCGTCGTGCTGATGGACCGGTTCTCCCCGACGGATTTCGCCGCGCTGGTCCGGCGCCACCAGCTGCGATCCACGGTGCTGCCGCCCGCGGCGCTGACCATGGTTCTGCACGACGACTCGGTGGCCGACCTCTCGCCACTGAAGATCGTGCGGTCGATCACCGCTCCCCTGTCGCCCGTGCAGGCGCGCCGGTTCCGGGACAAATTCGGGGTGATAGTGCTGAACTCCTACGGCCAGACCGAACTCGGGGGTGAGGTGGTGGGCTGGTCGGCCGCCGACGCCCGGGAGTGGGGCGAGACCAAACTGGGTTCGGTCGGCAGGCCGCTGCCCGGCATCGACGTCACAATCGCCGACGACGAGGTGATGGTCCGCACGCCCACGACGGCCGCCCGGAAGATCGATCCAGCCTTCCTGGACCGGCTGACCGACGACGGCTGGTTCCACACCGGCGACCTCGGGTGGTTCGACGACGACGGCTTTCTGTGGCTCGACGGCCGAGTATCGGACATGATCAATCGTGGTGGCCTCAAAGTGTTTCCCGGCACGGTAGAGGACGTCTTGCTGGCCGCCGACGGGGTGCGCGAAGCCGCCGTCGTCGGCGTTCCCGACGAGCGGCTCGGGGAGGTGCCGTGGGCGTTCGTCGTCAGAGGCGATGAGTCGGTCTCCGAGGCCGGCCTCGTGTCGTGGTGTCGAGAGCGTCTGACGCCCTACCGGGTTCCGGTACGCATCGTGTTCGTCGAACAGCTGCCCCGCAACGATGTCGGCAAGGTGGTCAAACGCGACCTCGCTGCGCTCGCGGACGTGTGACCCTGTCCCTCCAACGCCTACGCGACGAAAACGATTGTTCTCATTTCTGAGAGTGATGTTAACGTTTGGTGGCAAGTCGTCACCCCGCTAGGAGGGTCTCATGTGGCAGGAACTGGTCCGACTGGCTGTGACCTGGGCAGTGATGTGTGGCCTTGTCGCATTCTTCTACTGGATGCTGGCCAACATCGGCACCTTCTGATAGACGCAGGAGACACAGTGGACGAGCAGGATCGACGACGCAAACGTGGATTGATCGCGTTCCAGGTCTTCATCTACGGAGTGCTGATCGCGATGTTCGCGATCCAGCTCCAGATGTATCTCACGAGGGATTGGTGATCAATGACGAGTCCAACCCGATCGCCCGCCATGGACGAGCACGAGGCACAAACGCGTGAGATGCAACGGCGCGCGGATCGATGGTGCATCGCCGGCACCGCGCTCATGGGCACCCTCGTCCTCGGCATCGTCGGCCTGCCCATATTTTGCCGAGGGATCTATCTGTTGAGAAAGGCGCAGCGCGACGGGCTGTCGGTTCGGCCAATGATGGTCACGCTCATCGGATACGTCATCATCCTCGACGCCGCGCTCAACAGCATCGGCTGGGCGCTCGATTTATTCGCCAACCACGCCCTGATCACCCGCACGGTCTTCACCGCATGGGGCAACCTCATCGACGCCGGCTACTTCTGGCACTACAACGAACTCTGGATCGGCGGAGCCGCTGCGCCAGGCGAGAAGGCCTGGGTCATGGTCTGCGTGCTGATCGCCTTTCCCATGCGCATCGCCGCCGCCATCGGGCTGCTCCAAATGAGACGCTGGGGCCACCAGTGGACGATCGTGACGTGCTGGTTCGGAGTGATCGTGTGGACCGGCTACATCCTCAACATGACGATGTACGCCGACGTCCGCTATACGGCAGTCGGGCTACCGGTTCTCGGGTGGTGGGCATTCAACATCTTCTACGTGACGCCGTTCCTCGCGATCCCGTACCTGCACACCGTCAACCGAGAGATCTTTTCCGACTAGCACCGAAGGAGGGACCGCCGTGTCTAATTCCAGTGTGGGGACCGAGGATTCGGTCGAGCCGTTGCCGGTCGGAACCACCCCGACGTGGGCGCGAATGCACAAATGGCTCAAACGCGGGCTGTACGTCTGCCTGTTCGGGCTGGTCATCGAGGGCTCGTTGACCGTACCTGTGATGGCGGTCTGGTACGGCTGGCCGACGCTATCGCTGACCGAGATCTGCAGTGAGCTCATGAAGGTGCGCTTCTCCGACGACAGTCTCCAGTGCCAACAGCCCTATCCACTCGGTGGGCCCCCGTTCGGGGGAGCACCCGAAGCGGCCGGCCAGCACACCGCCCGCGACGACTGGGGCATCCAACCCAAACCCCGGTACGTACGTATCGGGTTCAGGGAGTTGGTGAAAATTCACGATGACCGCCTAGCGCGCCAGCCGAGTCGATGACGTGGCGTCGTCCACAGTCGTCTTGGGCGCGGCCGACGGTCTGGCGCGCGAGCTGGCAGACGGACTCGACGGCATCGTCGCGGTACCCGGACGTGGGCTGGCATCGGGCATCACCGGAGCGGTCGTAGTCGTCGGTACCGATCCGGCCCCGCGGCCGTCCGACGCGGCCGGCCTCAGTGGCGAGGAATGGGATCATATCGTCGACGGGATGATGTGGCCCGCCCTCGCTGCGCTCCAGCGGGCACGGTCCGCGTTAGCACCGCACGGGGGACGAATCGTCGTTGTCGTGCCGACAATCGGCATGGCGGGCGCGGCCCGACTGGTGGCGTACACCACCGCAGTGGAAGGCATCCGCGCGATGGCGAAATCCGCTGCGCGGCAATGGAAGCGCGAAGACGTGTCCGTCAACCTGGTCGCGGCCCCTCTGCGACTGTTCACGCCCGAGATGGACTCTTTTACCGCGCACCTCACCGCGGCTGTGGTCCACGACGATTCGACGCTTCTCCACACCGTCGTCGAGGCGGTGAAATTCCTCTTGCGGCCGGATATCGATCACCTCGTCGGCGAGACGATCGTCGCCGACGGAGGGGCGGTGATGCTGCCATGAGCCTGCACGGTCTCACCGCGCTGGTGACTGGTTCGGGCGCCGGGGTTGGCCGCGGCATCGCCATGGCTCTCGCCTCGGCCGGGGCGCACGTCGTCGTCGCCACCCGGTCCGAGACCGGGTTGGCCGTCGCCGAGGAAATCACCGCGCGGGGCCACGATGCGACGTGGGCACGATGCGATGTGACCGACCCTGACGCAGTGGCGGGCGCGATACAGCTGTCCCTGGCGACCACCGGGCGGCTCGATGCCGTGGTGCACAACGCCACGAGCAACGCCTCGAGCCAGCCGCACCAACTGGCTGATGTCGATCGTTCCGTTTGGGGCGACCACTACTCGGTGTCACTTCGTGGAGCGCACTTCTGCGCCGTTTCAGCATTTCCCGCGTTGAAGAAGCGGGGCGGCACCTTCCTCGTCATGACCTCGCCCGCCGGCATCGAAGGCAGCGCGACCCTGCCGCTCTACGCCACAATGAAGGGCGCGTTGCGCGGTTTCGCCAAGAGCCTCGCGCGGGAATGGGCCCCTCACGGCATCACGGTGAATGTTGTTTCACCGCTGGCATATTCACCCGCGATGACCTTGGCGATAAGCGCCGAGCCGGCGATGGAGGAAAGGCTGGCACGCCGAATCCCGCTGGGACGCATCGGAGACCCCGAAATCGATATCGGCTCAGCCGTGGCATACCTTATCGGTCCCGCCGCTCGCTACGTCACCGGGCAAACCCTCGGTGTCGATGGCGGCCATTTCATGAACCTCTGAGCCCGTTCCCTGCAGATACCAACGTTCGCTATGATTGAGAATCAATATTCTCACGCCTGCTGGAGGTGCTGGTGAGCGACGACAAAGCGTTTGAGGTCTGGGACGCCGACAACCACATGTACGAGACGATCGACGCCTACACGCGGTATCTGCCGGAGAAATACGCCGAGGCGCTGAAGTTCATCGACGTCAATGGCCGCAAGAAGCTGCAGATCTTGGGCACGGTCACGGAGTGCATCCCCAACCCGACATACGAGGTGATCCCCACACCCGGCGCCTGGTCCGATTACTTCCGGGGCATAAACCCAGAGGGCAAGACGTTGCGGGAGCTCGCCGAACCGATCCGCTGCCCCGATGAGTTCAGGCGGCCCGACCTACGCCTAGCGCTGATGGACCGGCAGGGCGTCTACGGCGCCGTGATGTTCCCGACGACAGCGGGCATGCTCGAAGAACGGACCAAATCCGACACCGAGCTCACCCACGCGGTCACGCATGCGTTCAATCGGTGGTTACTCGACGACTGGACATTCAACTACCAGGACCGGATCTTCCCCGTTCCTGCGATCTCGCTGAACGATCCCGCGCTGGGCGTGCAGGAACTCGAATGGTGCCTGAACAATGGCGCCCGGACGGTATTGATCCGGCCGGCACCCGTTCCGCGCGAGGACGGCACGTCGCGGTCACCGGCGCTGCCGGAGTTCGACGATTTCTGGCGACTGGTCGAGAATTCGGGTATCTCGGTGCAGATGCACAACTCGGACTCCGGCTATGAGCGCTACGTCGACGACTGGGAGGAAGCTACGGAGTTCAACGGATTCGCGCTGAGCAAGCTGCGGGGTTTCATCTACGAGGAGAGCCGAAACATCTTCGACACGCTCGCGGCGTTCATCGCGCACGGGGTGTTCGAGCGCTTCCCGGGCCTGCGCATCGGCGTGGTCGAGAACGGCGGCTCGTGGGCGCAGCGCCTGATGGACGTGTTCGACCGCGTATACCGCAAGAGGCCATACGACTTCAGCGAGCATCCCTGCGATGTCTTCCGCAGACACGTGTGGATCAATCCGTTCCACGAGGAGGACATGTCGCACCTCGTCGACATCCTGGGTGCGGATCGAGTGATGTTCGGCTCGGACTACCCGCACCCCGAGGGGCTGGCCGAGCCAGCGGATTTCGTCAAGGAGCTCGAGTGTCTTCCGGAGGACACCAGGGCACGAGTGATGGGCGGCAACCTCAAGGAGCTCATCGGCGTCTAGCAGGGCCCGATGAAGTGCTTCAGCCGAACCGCGCCCGCAGCTCGGTCTTGAGGACCTTGCCGGTGCTATTCCGGGGCAGCGCATCCACGATTTCGAGTCGTTCGGGCGTTTTGTGCTTGCTCAGTCCCCGCGCTTGACAGTGTTCGAAGACCGACGAAAGCGTCACCGCCACACCCGGGCGCGCGACGACGACGGCGCAAACACGCTCGCCGGTCCGCTCATCCGGCACCCCGATGATCGCCACGTCGGCCACCGCCGGGTGGCTGGCCAGGACACCCTCGACCTCCAAGGCCGAGATGTTCTCCGCATTGCGGATGATCGCATCCTTGATCCGGCCGGTGACGACGACGTTGCCGTCGTCGTCGATGCGGCCCAGATCTCCTGTGCGAAACCATCCTTCGGCGTCGAACGCGTGGGCATCCAGAGTTGCGTCGACGTAGCCGAGGAAGCACTGCGGCCCCTTGAGCCGCAACTCCCCCTCCGTGCCACGCGACACCTGCTGTCCAGCTTCGTCGACGACCCGTACCGCAACGCCGGGCACCGGTTTGCCGACGGTGTGATCCAGCAGCTCCGCCGGACCGTTCGGCGCCTGAGAGGTGGCGACCGGAAATTCGGTCAAGCCCCACGCATTGGCCACGCCGTCGACCGAAAGCGTTTGTCGCACTTGGTGACCGAGCTCGGCGGTGATTGGCGCACCCCCTCCGACGCAGCCCCGCAGATCGGGGTAGAGCGGTTCGTCGCCATGCTTCGCCTGCGCCGCCATGAAGGCGACGAAGAAAGGCGTCGCGCTGCCCAGCAGAGTCGGGCGGTGCGCCGCGATGGCGACAGGGGTCTCGACAGGGTCGAAGGCGTCGAACAGCACCAGCTTCATCCCGGTGAGCAGGGCCGCGGAGAGCATCGCGGCGCCTCCGATGTGCGAAACCGGAAACGCGATCGGGTTGACGTCGCGACTGGACGCCCCGACGATCCCGATGACCCCTGCCGAACCGGCGATGACCGACCGGTCGCAGTGCCGCGCCCCTTTCGGTGCCGCCGTCGTGCCCGACGAATAGTAGATCCACCGCGGTTCCTCGCCGCCGCTCGGCGGTGGAGGCAGCTCTTTTGGTTCCCCCACCGGCAGCCGAAGCCCGCCGGTGACTGGTGCGTCGTGGTCGACGACCACGACGGACATGGGCCGCTCACCGGCACGTTCACGGGCGAGCTGATACGCGAGCGCGGTGTGGTCGAAGTCGCGCCACACTCCCGGGACGATGATGACTTCGGTCCCGAGTTGTGCTGTCACAAACCGCAGTTCGCTTTCCCGCCATATCGGCAGCACCGGGTTCTGCACCGCACCGAGGCGCGCCAGCGCCGTCATGACGACCATCGTCTCCAGCGTGGTCGGCAGTTGCCAGGACACCACCGTGCCCGCACCGATCCCCCGCTGCGCCAGCGCCGCCGCACAAGTCAGTGCGGAGTCCCGCAGCTGCGCGCACGACAGGCTGCGCCCATAGTCGTCCGCGAGGACAACCCAGTCGGGGTGCGCCCGCGCGGCGGTCTCCACCAGGGACCAGTAGGTCTGCGCCGCAGGACGTGAGGTCATCGGCTCGGCAGGTGCAGTCGGCGCTTGGCAAGAATGTTCCGCATCATCTCCGAGCTGCCACCGGATATCGTGTAGGCGCGCGACCACAGCCAGCATTCGCGCAACCGTTGTTTGGCCTGCCCCAGTTCATGGATTTCGCCGCCGACGACCGCCGTCGACGCCGCCAATTCCGCGCCGTAAGCCGCGACGCGGTGGTATGTCTCCGCAAAACTCAACTTCGCGATCGAGCCGTCACCCGGTCGTTCGTCGCCCGATGTCAGCCGCTCCACGTGATCGTCGATGAACGCCTTGGCCACTTCGACCTCCACGGCCAACTCGGCGACCTTCTGGCGTATGTCGGCGGACTCCAGCGCGGGTGCGCCGTCGACCTGCGCGTGGCGGGCCACGACGACCAGATCATCGATCAACAGTTCCAGCAGAACGACGTTTCCACCGATGCCGAATCGTTCAAAGTCCAGGCCCGCCATGATGATTGACCAGCCGTCGCCCGCTGCGCCGATCAGGCTCTCGGCACCGACGCGGACTCCGGTGAGGAAGACCTCATTGACCTCGATCGCATCACCGATCGTGCGGATCGGACGAACCTCGACGCCGTCTGCCGAGAGCGGCACGGCGAAGACCGACAGGCCGTGGTGGCGCGACGACGCCGGGTCGGTGCGCATCAGAGCGAGGCCCATGTCGGCCCAGTGGCCGTCGGTGATCCAGGTCTTCTGCCCGTCGAGGCGCCAGCTGCCGTCGTCTTGCCGCGTACCGCGGCTGCGCACTCCGGCGATGTCGCTGCCGGCGTCGGGCTCGCTGAGCAACTGGCACCAGACATGTTCGCTGCGCCGAATCGATGGCAGCAGCATTCGTTTCTGCTCGTCGGACCCGAAGTGCAGAAGGACATGGGCGGCCAGGTTCACCTGGTCCACCGGGCGCGGCGCGCGGGCGCGCAGGATCTCCTCGCTCACGATGCGGTCGTGCAGCGGGTGGTAGTCGTCGCGACCGCCGTATTCGACCGGCCAGTCCGCACCGGCAAACCCCGCCTCGAACAAGCCGGCGAACCACGTGCGCAACAGGGCTTCCTGCTCGGCGGTCTCGGGCGCTCGGTGGCCTTCGCGCGCCTCGATCGCCGGTGCGTGTTCGGCGATGTGTGCCCTGACGCGATGCCTGAACTCGGTCAGCTGCGCCTCGGTGGGCCGGTTGACGAAAGCGCTCACCAGCCGGACACCTCCGCCAGCAGCGCGCGACTCGACCGCGCCGTGCCGATCAGGTGAGAGTTGGTGAAGACGCGACGCAGTTCGTAGTGCAGCGGGTACTCCCAAGTGAATCCGATGCCGCCAGACAGTTGCATGCATTCGTCCACGGCGGCCGATGCTTTCGCCGCCACGAACGCGTGCGCGGCCGCCGCCAGGGCGGTCGCCCTTTCGTCGCCGGAGGCTATGGCGCGCGCCGCTTTCATGATGACGGCCCGGGCTTTGACCTCGAAGACCAGCAGCTCGACGAGCCGGTGCTGAATCGCTTGGAAGCTCGCGATCGGCGCCCCGAACGCCACGCGCTCCCGCAGGTATGCCGTCAGACGTTCAAGGGTCATCGAGGCGGCGCCCAAGGAGTCGGCGGAAACGAGCAGCCGAGCCACGGCCATCAGCTCTGTGGCCCTGCCGGGCGGCCCGATCAGGGTGCTGGGCGCGTCGGTGAGGTCGATACGCCAGACCGTTCTGGTGACGTCGAGCAAGTCGCCGTCCAGCACCGTCCGCGCGGGATCCGGGTCACGAATCAGGTGAATTCCGTTGCGTCCCAGAAGCACAATGATGTCGACTTCATTGCCGCGAATGATCCGTGCGGAGGCGTCCGCGGCGGCGAAGCCCGCTACCGTCGTGCCGGCGAGCAGACCGGGGAGCAACTGTTCCCTCACATCGGCGGGCGCCGAGGCAAGCGCGCCGGCCGACATTGTGGTACCGAACCATGCCGACCTGTCGTTCGCTCGTCCGAGTTCTTCGGCTATGACGCACGTTTCGACGGGACGCCAGCCTGCGCCACCCGCCTCCTCACCGACGAGCAGCGCGGTCCAGTCCATCGCGGCAAGGTCCTTGACGGATTCCTTTTCGCCGCGCTCGGCCAAAAACTCCCGCGCAGACCCGCGCAGCAGGTCGAGGTCGACGTCGTCGTCTGCCATCGGGCGGTTAGCTCCGGGAGAGCAACTGGTCGGCGTTGTCACGCATGATCCGCCGCTTGGTGGCGTCGTCGAGCGGGTCGAGCAGCTTGGCAAATTCGGCCGGCACGGCCAGGCCTTCGGCGTGCGGGTAATCCGAGCCCATCACCAAGCAGTCGTCGTATCCCAAGCCCGCGACGATTCCTGGGATGTCGTCCTCGGGGTACGGCACGACACGGACATGACGGCGGAAGATCGCCGAAGGCCGCTCCGTCAGCTTCCCACCAATCCAAGGCCCGTTGCGGCCCATCCCTCTGCTCTTGTCCATGTGTTTGACGAAGAACGGCACCCATTCCGCCCCGTGCTCGGCGACGAGGACGTTCAGGCCCGGGAAGCGACCGAAGAGGTTGTCGAAGATGAGAGCGGACAACGTCTCCTCGATCGGGCGCTGGCCGTAGACATTCATCCACTGCCACGCCGACATGTGCCAAGAAGCCGGGTCGGAGTTTTGTCCCCAGGCGGGCGAGATCGCATTGAAGTACCAGAACGGCATGATGTGGAACACCAGGATGCAGCCGGCCTCCTGCAAGCGTGCATAAATCGGGTCGAAGTACGGGTCGCCAGGCGATCGACCGTAAGCCGGCCCGGTCGGCAACAGCACGAACTTTGCGCCCTGCGCGATGATGGCCTCCGTCTCGGCGATCGCAGAATCCAAGTCGCGCAACGACATCAGCGCCGTGGCGAAAATTTTGTCTTCGTAGTTGAAACCCCACTCTTCGTCGAACCATCGGTTGAACGAGCGCAGGTTGGCGTACAGTGCCGCTGTGTCGTCGACGTAGTGTTCGGCGGCCAGGGCCATACCGCTGGGATAGATGACCATACGCTCGATGTTCTGCTCCGCCATGACGGCAAGGCGTGCACCGCGCTCGATGAATTCCGGTTGCATGGGTTGCGGCTCGTAGGACTCCTCGGGGTTGCCCGATCCCATCTGCTTGAGCATCTCCTTGAGCGAGCCCGGCCGATAAGCGACATCGAGGCCCAGTCCCCCTTCGCTGTTGAACGTGGCGACCCGATGTCCCGCAAGGATCACCTCGACGCCGTCCGCTCCGCGCACGGTGGTGATCGCCCGGTCCCGAAACTCCTCCGGCAGATAACGGGTGAACGCGTCCCGCGTCTCGTAGCAGTGGGTGTCGCAGTCAAAGATGCCGTAGTCGAGTTTCGTCGTCACCGCTTCGCTCCTTAAGCGCGAGAATGATTATTCTCTATTTTCACAAAACATACTATCCTGATCCGACAATGGCCATCTCGCGCGGGATGGCCAGGCGCCCGAGTGAGGGACGCCGGCGTCAGCCGCGATCGCGCAAAGGAAGACATGACTCCATCAAAACCGCTGTACGACAACATGATCGGGTGGGCACCGCTGAGCGTTCGGTCTGCCGCGTTGCGTATCACAGATCCCGCAGCAGCCCGGGTGAGGCCGAACCGGGAGGCCCGGCGTGCCGTCAAGTGAGGTCGACGAACTTCGCAGCGTCGTCCGCGACTACTTGAGCGCGACATCGCCCAGCGAGACCGTTCGCAAGCTGATGGCGACGGACATCGGGTACGACGAGGCGTCGTGGCGCCAGATGGCGGGCGAGTTGGGACTGCAGGGCATAGTCGTGCCGGAACGATGGGGCGGGGCCGGTGCCGGTGTGGTCGAACTTGCGGTGGTGTTCGAGGAAATGGGACGCGCGCTGGTGTGCTCCCCCTTCTTCGCCACCGTGGCGCTGGCGACCCAGGCCATTCTCGCCAGCGAGGACGACGCGGCGGTGGAGCGGTTCGTTCCTGGGTTCGTCGACGGTTCCACCACCGCGACGCTGATCCTCAACGGCCAACTCGGCGCGTGGGACCCGGATGCCGTGACGTTGCGGGCCGACCGCCGGGGCGCCGGTTATCGGATCCGTGGTGAGGCGCCGCTCGTTATCGACGGTCACACCGCGGACGTCGTCTTGGCGCCGGCCATCACCGACGCGGGCGTGTCGTTGTTCGCGGTACGTGCCGGGCCAGAGGGGCTTTGTCGCACGCCGTTGGCCGGACTCGACCGCACCCGCAAGGTGGCGCGGGTGCAGTTCGACGGCGCACCGGCGGAGCTGATCGGAACAGACGGTGGTGCCGCGAACTTCCTTGCCCGCACATCGGACCTCGCGCTCGTCGCGCTGACGGCCGAACAGGTCGGCGCGGCGCAACGGTGCCTCGATATGGCCGTCGACTACGCCAAGAATCGAATTCAGTTCGGTCGGCCGATCGGTAGTTTCCAAGCGGTGAAGCACCGGTGCGCGGACATGTTGGTTCAGGTGGAGGGCGCGCGATCGGCCCAATCGCATGCGGCCGCAGTGGCCGGCACCGATGATCTCCCGACCGCCGCGTCGGTCGCGAAGATGGTGTGTTCGGAAGCCTTCCTGCAGGTTGCGCTCGACAACATGCGCATCCACGGCGGAATCGGCTTCACCTGGGAACACGACGCCCATTTGTACGTCCGGCGCGCCAAGGCCAGTCAGCTGATCTTCGGCGACCCGGACTACCACGCGCAGCGCCTGGCCACGCTCGTCTCTGAATGAAAGGATCCTCGTGACCGTCTCCTTTTCCCTCGAACTGCCGACTCATCGTGTCGAAACGGTCGATGAGTTCGTAACCGCTGAAGCGATCGCCGAAATCGCGCGAGTGGCCGAGGAGAGCGGGTTCGCAGCCGTCCACGTCACCGATCACCCCGCACCCGATGCGAAGTGGCTCGACCACGGCGGCCACCACGCCCTTGATCCGTTCGTCGCGTTGGCTTTCGCGGCCGCCGCAACGACCGACGTCAAGCTGTTGACCAATGTCTACATCGCCGCTTACCGCAATCCGTTTCTCGGCGCCAAATCGATCCAGAGCCTCGCGGCGTTGTCCAACGGGCGCCTCATCCTCGGAACTGCCGCCGGATATCTCAAACCCGAATTCAAGGCGCTCGGAATCGATTTCGACAACCGCGGCGCTCTGCTCGATGAGGCGCTGGACGTGCTGGACAAGGTGCTCACCGGTGAGGACATCGCCTACCAGGGGACGTCATTCGCCGCCCGCGGTGTTCGGCTGCGCCCGCTGCCGACGACTCCCCCACCGGTATGGGTCGGCGGCAACAGCAAGCCGGCCGTGCGCCGGGCGGTATCGCGCGCTCAGGGGTGGGCGCCGTTCAACACGTTCGGCTACGCCGCCGCATCGCGCACCGCGGAGATCTCGACCATCGAGGATTTGGAGGTCGCGATCGGCTGGGCCAAGCAGTACGCGGCCCAAATCGGCCGCACCGCACCGCTGGACATCTGCTTCTCCGCGGGAAACCTCTTGGAGGACAGCAGATCGGCCGACGAACGTCACGCCATCATCGCGCGGCTCGCTGCCGCCGGGGTCACCTGGTTGACCATCGCCCCGTCCGGCTCCGACCGGAGCGAACTCATCGAACGTTCGCGCGCTTTCGCCAAGGAGTTCATCACGGCATGACCCTTAGGCCATCAGGCTGTCGGCCGCGAACGCGTCCACACTGATCCGGCGATGGGCGAACAGCCACCGACCATTCAGGGGCACAAGAACGTCGCGGTAGCGGCCCCAGTGGTCGAGTCCGATGTCGGTGTGGACCGCGAAGTAACTGCTGACCTCGACCCTGGTGTTTGCCACCGACCCGAACCGAATGCTGGAGACATGGTGGCGGACGTGGGTCGGAGCGCGCCGTGCCGGCTGGCCCGGTGTCGAAGGCCGGGTCACCGCGGCGCCGAGGCCGGCCTCGATTTGCGCGGGCCCCGTCAAGCGCTCGGCACCGCCGGTGAATTCCAGCACTCCCTCGTCGCAGAAACACGCCGCCAGCGCACGAAGATCGAATCGATCGGTGGCGGCGGTGTAGTCGGCCAACGTCTGCCGTACCGACTCCCGCACTTCAAGCTCCCAAGCCTCCATCGGTCCTCCTCGTGGAAATTGAGTTCCAGCACACGATAACGTCTATTCTCATGCCACAACCCAGCCTTCAAGCCATGCTCGATCCCGCAACCACCGCGCTGGTGACCCAGGAGTGCCAGGGCGGGGTGATCGGGCCGCAGGCCGGCCTTCCATTGCTCGCCGAAGAGGCCCGGCGCGAAGCCATTCCCAACATCGCCAGGCTGCTCGGCGCCGCCAGGGCGGCCGGTGTCGCGGTCGTGCACTGCCTGATCGAGAAACGCCCGGACAACCGAGGATCGAACAGCAATGCCCGGCTGTTCATGGCCGGAAAATCGTTCGCCGCCGACCTGACTCCCGGCAGCCCCGGCGCGTCGGTCCTGCCCGAACTCGGTCCGGTACCCAGCGACCTCGTGCTGACCCGCACCCACGGCGTCGGACCGATGACGGGTACCGATCTTGACTCGGTGCTGCGGAACATGAACATCAAGACCATTGTGGGAGTGGGCGTTTCGGTCAACATCGCCATCCAGAACTTCGCGATGGACGCGGTGAACCGCAGCTATCAGTTCGTGTTGCCGCGTGACGCGGTGAGCGGGTATCCACGGGAGTATGCCGAGTCCATCATCGATAACACGCTGTCCCTGCTCGCCACGGTGACCACCACCGATGCCGTGATTGACGCGTGGAAAGGGATCCCGGCGTCCTGACCCCGTCTGGATGTTGAAAAGCCAAAGTGATAACGTCGTTCTCACTTAGCGTAAACGATCATATTCGCTGCTCGGAGGAGGGATAGCCTCATGTCACCCCGGTCTCTGCCGTACCCGGTTTTCGACATCGACAACCACATGTACGAGACGACGGACGCGCTCACCAAGTACCTGCCGAAGGAGCACCGCGGAAAGGTCGGCTACGTCGAGGTCAACGGCCGACCCAAACTCGTCGTCAAGGACCACATCAGCCACATGATCCCCAACCCGACGTTCGAGCGAGTCGCCAGGCCGGGCAGCGCGGAGGACTATTTCCTGGGCAACAATCCCGAAGGCCTCAACTTCCGCGAATTCATCGGCGAGGCAATGGATGTCATCCCGGCGTACCAGTCACCCGCGCCGCGACTGGAACTGATGGACGAACTCGGCATCGATCAGTGCGTCATGTATCCGACGCTCGCCAGTCTCATCGAGGAACGCACGACCGACGACGTCATCCTCACGCACGCGATCATTCATGCGCTCAACGAGTGGATGCACGAGCACTGGACGTTCAACTACCACGACCGGATCTTCGCCACCCCCGTGATCTGCCTGCCCCTGGTGGACGAAGCCATCAAGGAATTCCACTGGGGCCTCGAGCGCGGCATGAAGACATTCCTGGTGCGGCCCGCACCCGTGCCCAGCCGGTTCGGCGGTTCGCGCTCCATGGGCCTCCCCGAGTTCGACCCGTTCTGGGAAGAGGTCGTCAACGCCGGCATGCCGGTCACCATGCACGCCTCGGACAGCGGCTACCAAAAACACCTCATGGAGTGGGAAGGCGGCGACGAGTATCTGTCCTTCAAGCCGAGCGCGTTACGCGAAGTCGTGATGGGCCACCGCGCCATCGAGGACACCCTGGCCGCGATGATCTGCCACGGCGCGTTGTCGCGCTTCCCCGATCTGAAGATCTTCTGCGTCGAGAACGGCAGCGGGTGGGTCCGCAATCTGCTCGAGCAGCTCAACACTGCGTACAAGATCATGCCCAAGGAGTTCGACGAGCACCCGGTCGAGGTGTTCAAGCGAAACATCTACATCCATCCGTTCCTCGAGGACGACCTCAAGGGGATTATCGACATCATGGGCGAGGATCACGTGATGTTCGGCTCCGATTTCCCGCACCCCGAGGGCATCGGTGATCCGCTGAGCTTTGTCGACCGGCTCGACGGTGTCTCCGAGGCCGCCACGGCGAAGATCATGGGAGGCAACGCTATCGAGCAGTTGGGGCTCAAGGTTCCGGCATGACCCGGGCGCGCACATCCCCGAAGGTTTACGACGGAATCGCCGACTTCGAGGCTCACGTCGGCGAGCACCTTGGTTTCAGCGACTGGCGCCAGGTCACGCAGAAGGAAATCGACTTGTTCGCCGAGGCGACCGGTGACCATCAATGGATCCATGTCGACCCTGAGAAGGCGGCCGCCGGTCCCTACGGCAAGACCATCGCCCACGGCTATCTGACCTTGTCGCTGGTACCCATTCTCGTGCAACAGATCTACCGGGTAACCGGCTTGGCGATGCAAGTCAATTACGGAAGCGACAAGCTGCGCTTCCCCGCCCCGGTACCGGTCGATTCCCGCATCAGGGCTGGCGCCGAACTGCTCAAGGTTGAGCGCAACGACAAAGGCGGCCGGGCCACGGTTCGCGTCACCGTCGAAGTGGAGGGCAGCGATCGCCCGGCGTGCGTCGTCGACACGATCGCCGCGATGATCGACGCCTGACCGAACGGGCCGAGCTCATCGACTACGCGTTCAGAACGCGTTCCCCGATCACTCGTTGCTCCCGCAACGCGGCAATCTCCTGAGCGGAAAGTCCAAGCGCTCCAAGCACCTCGGCGTTGTGCTGCCCGAGTGTCGGCGCGGCGGCCCTGTGCTGGTGTGCGGGTCCCGGCGAGATGCGAAAAGGCCAGCCGGGAAACCTCTGTCGGCCGGTGATCGAATGGTCCAGGTCCTGATAGAAGCCGCGCGCGTCGAGTTGCTCGACGTCATACATCCGATCGGCCGTCAACAGTCGCTCGGCGGGCACACCATGCCGGCCAAACGTCGCCATGACCTCCTCCGCGGTCCGCTCGCACGTCCAATTCGCCAGTACCTCGTCGAATTCGTCGTGGTGTTCCCGGCGCGCTGCAGCGGACGCAAATCGAGGGTCGTCGCGCAGGTCGGGACGGTCAATGGCCTCCAGCACCGCTCGCCAGTCACCGTCATCACGCACCGAGACTGCGACCCACTCGTCGACATTGCCGGTCGAATAGACGCCCTGCGCGTATTCGCGGTGGCGGTTTCCCTCACGCGGGCGCACCGATCCCGTCAACGAGTATTCGATGACGGGTTCGGCTGTCACCGCCGCGCCGACCTCGATTTGCGCCGCCTCGATCAGCTGGCCCTCGCCGGTGGACCGCCTGAGCTCGAGGGCGGCCAGCAGCGCGACGCAGGCGTGTACGCCGGCGATCGGGTCGGCGGGCCCCTGCAGATTGCACGGCGGGCCGTCGGCATAACCGGTCGCGGCCGACATCCCTGACACCTGTTCGATGTTCAGCGCCCAGCCCACGTAGTCGCGCCACGGCCCCTGGAGCCCGAACCCAGGCATCCGCACCATGATCACGCCGGGATTGACCCGCGCGATGGAGTCGTAATCCAGTCCGAATTGTTCGACGACGCGCGGCGAGAAGTTCTCCACCACCACGTCGGCCTCCGCAGCCAGTCGCAGCGCCAACTCTCGACCGGTGGCAGAGGTGAGATCCAGCGTGATGTCGCGCTTGTTGAGATTGGTTCCCTGCCACAGCGGCCCGCGCTCGTACCAGTCGTCGCCCTCGCGCAGCAGCGAGCCCGAGTAGCGGTGTCCGTCGGGCCGCTGAATGGATTCGACCTTGATCACGTCCGCCCCGAACGCACCGAGGTAGCACGTCAGATACGCGCCCGCCCAGAAAGTGCTCAAGTCGAAGACCTTCAACCCGGCGAACGGCAAAGAGACGTCGGCGACGTCACCCGTCGGGCGCGGTGCGTCGCGCTTGCTCCACTTGGCCTGCGCGCCGTTTGTTCGGAGGGCGGGAGCGGGCAATGGCGGCGGTACCGGGGTCTTCGAGAGCCGGAACGGCGCGCCTGGCCTGGTGAATCGCCATCCGTCGGTGGCCGCGTCGACGAAAAACCCTCGCTCCGCATACTGCGGGCAGCCCAGGATCGTGTCGCCGTCGGTGATCGGCGCCGCGGGTATGCGCATGGCCTGGCTCAATTCGACCAGATCGGCGACGGACATCGATTCCAGGAACGGCTGGGCCTTGGCGAAGAACTCGTCGCGCTCGGGCCCCCCGAGCATGATCGCGAGCTGGTGGTCGCCGAACTCGGGCAACCCGACCATCGCGCACACGTCCAGCCAGTGCTGACCGGTCAGGCAGTTGATCCCGATCCAGCCGTCGGAGGCACGCACAATACCCAGCATCGGCGCGGCTTTGGAATTCATCGGCAAGCCAAGGCTTTTCAGGCGCGCGGCCATCAGCATGGGATAGGGCAGCGTCGCCAACAGCGACTCGAACATCGACACGTCCACCTCGACCGGCCGGTGCGTTTCGGCCGTAGCGACGCGTAGGGCCGTCAGCGCGCCGAGGGCCGCGTATCCGCCCGCGATGTATTCCGGGATGCGGGCGCCGGCCTGTAGCGGCGCCCGGCCGGGCTCGCGCACGTTGATCCAACCCGCCGCCGCCTGCAGGGTCAGCGGAGTCGTCACCCGGTCACGCAGTGGCCCCTCCTGGCCGAAGCTGGAGATCCGGACCACGACGAGATCCGGGTTGACCCGGGCCAGGGTTTGCGCGTCCAGACCCCACGCCCGGCGCTCAGGTGCGCCCCCCGGTAAGTCTTCGACCAGGACATCCGCCTGCGAGATCATCTCGCGCAGGACCTCAAGGCCACGTTCCTGCGCGAAATCAACCGTGGCGCCGCACTTTCCGGCGTTCAGGTACTCGAACAGCCCGCTTCGCTCCGGATGAGGGCCCTCTGGGGGAAAGGGACCCCAACGGCGCAGTGGGTCACCTGACGGGGGCTCGACCTTGCGCACGTCGGCGCCCAGGTCCACCAGCAGCTTCGCGCAATAGGGGCCCGCGATCTCGGAGGCCAACTCGACGACGCGCAGGCCCGCCAGGGGTCGGTTCACGCGGGTATCCCGATGGCCTTGGGCTCCATGTAGGCCCGCAGTCCCATCACGCCGCCCTCCCGACCGATGCCGCTCTGCTTGAAGCCTCCGAACGGCGCGTCTCCGGGGATCGTGCCGTTGACCGATACCTGTCCGGTCCTCATCCGCCGGGCGATGGCCACCGCGCGGTCGATGTCGCTTCCCCACACCGCGCCGCCGAGGCCATAAGACGAATTGTTGGCGATGGTCACCGCGTCATCGTCGTCGCGATACCGCAAGACGGTCAGCACGGGACCGAACACCTCCTCCTGCGCGATATACGAATCGGCGGCTGCATCGGTGAGTATCGTTGGCTCGAAATAGAAACCGCTGTTCAGATCCTTCGGGCGGGCTC
Organism: Mycobacterium sp. 3-98; assembly: GCF_035918355.1. NCBI lineage: Bacteria > Bacillati > Actinomycetota > Actinomycetes > Mycobacteriales > Mycobacteriaceae > Mycobacterium > Mycobacterium sp. 3-98. The sequence continues at coordinate 3,897,758 of NZ_CP142360.1, forward strand.
CCCCGGCCACGACGGTCGCACCGTCGGCTTCGGCGCGTTTGACGAAGCCCTCGACACGGTCGAGGTGCTCGCGGCTGATCAACGGACCCATGGTGACCGCCGGATCGACGGGATCGCCGATCACGACTTCGCGGGACAGTGCGGCGAGCCGGTCCACCACCTCGTCGTGGATCGCCTCGGGCAGCAGCAACCTGCTGTTGAGAATGCAGGCTTGACCGGCATGCATTGTGCATCCCTCGAACAACAGCCGTTCCAACAGGTCGTCGCTGACGTCGACGTCGGGCAGCAGGATGGTCGCCGACTTGCCCCCGCATTCCAGCAGAACGCGCTTCATGGTGGTCGCCGCTCCCGCCATCACGTCGCGGCCGACGACAGAGCTACCGGTGAAGCTCACCATGTCGACCCTGGGATCCAGGGTCAGGCTCCTGCTGGCCTCGACGCTGCTCGGCGTCACCACGTTGACGACGCCAGGGGGAATGTCCGTGTCCTCGTCGATGATTCGCGCCAACGCCAGCCCGGCCAGCGGTGTCAGCGGGGAAGGCTTGAGCACCAGCGTATTTCCCGCCGCCAGTGCCGCGCCCAACTTCATGACGTTGAGGGTGTGCGGGAAGTTCCACGGCGTCATGGCCGCCACCACACCGAGGGGTTCGTAGCGCAGCAGCGTGGTGCCCGCGGCCCCCCAGGCATCCATCGGTGCCTCGGCTGGCTCCGTCGCGAGCTCGGCGGCATGGCCGACCATGAACGCCGGTCCGTCGACGTGAATCAGCCGTTCGTTCGCGGAACAACCCCACTCGGCCAGCGCGAGTGCGTAGATCTCCTCGCTCCTGGCCATCAGCGCATCGCTGAGTTGTTGCAGGCAGCGGGCCCGTTCCGCGGGCTCTGCCGCGGGCCACGGGCCCGTGTCGAAGGCGGACCTGGCCGCTGCGACCGCCTGCCGGACCTGCGCCACGCTCGCATCGGGCGCCGTTTGGATCACCACCTCGGTGGCGGGATTGACGACGTCGTAGCGTCCGCAGTCCGGGTCGGTCCACTGGCCGTCAATGTAGTGACCGTAGGCCTCGAGGAGCGAACCCGACCCAGCCATCCTGCCTGCCTTCCTGACTGCACGATCGTGAAGCAGCGCGGGCGACGCCACCGAGATAACTTACATACTCAACCTGTGTGTACACGCCGACCGCGACGCCGTCAACGGCTAATTTGAGCCATTTTTAGCCTAATATGCGGCGATTGACAGATGATCCGGCTCTCCTGTAGACAGCATGGAAACGGACATTCTTGCGTTATCTGTCCGGCCAGCCCAGTGTCCAAGGAAGGCATGCGGTGCCCACTACTACTGTTCCCTTGCACTCTCCGGACTTCTACGCCGGCGATCCCTACCCGGTCTACCGGGAACTCCGCAACACGACGCCAGTGGTGTGGAACGACGTCACCAACTTCTGGGCGCTGTTGAAGTACGAGGACGTCCGCTACGTTTCGGGCCACCCACTGACCTTCTCGTCGACGAAGGGCATCACGATTCCGGATCCCAGCCAGCCTGAACCCGTTCAGGAAGGCAACCTCATTTTCACCGACCCTCCCCGCCACCGGCAGCTCCGCAAGCTCATCAACTCCGGCTTTTCCCGCCGGCAGGTGCAGTTGCTCGAGCCCAAGGTGCGCCAGATCGTGAAGGGCATCGTGGACAGTGTCGAGCCGTCGCGAGAGTACGAGTTCGCCGAGGAGATCGCCGCGCCCCTTCCCACCCGGATGATCGCCGAGATGCTCGGTGCCCCACCCGAAGACTGGGAGCAGTTCCGCGCGTGGTCGGACGCGGCGGTCGGCACCGCCGACCCGGACATCGAACTGGACTCGATCGTCGCCCTCGGTGAGCTGTACGAATACTTCACCAAGCTCATCGCCGCGCGGCGCTCCGGCGAGGTCAGCGGGCAGGACGACCTGCTGAGCATCCTGGCCGCAGCCGAGGTCGACGGCGAGCGGCTCACCGACGCGGATCTGCTCAACTTCTCCTTCCTGCTGTTGGTCGCCGGCAACGAAACCACGCGCAACCTGATCGCGTTGGGCACGTTGGCGCTGATCGACCACCCCGACCAGTTCGCGCTGCTGCGATCGGACCCGTCGCTGCTGCCCAGCGCGGTCGAGGAGATGCTGCGATTCACCAGCCCGGTCACCCACATGGCCCGCCGCGCGACCGAGGACGTCGAGATCCGCGGCCAGCAGATCAGGGCGGGCGACACAGTGGTCATGCTCTACGGCTCCGCCAACCGCGACGAAGAGATCTTTGGGCCCACCTGCGAAGAGTTCGACATCACCCGTAATCCCAACCCGCACATCGCGTTCGGGGCCGGGGAGCACGCGTGCCTTGGCGCCCAGCTCGCGCGCCTGGAAGCCAGGGTGATGTTTGAGGTGCTACTGGGCGCCTTTCCCACGATCGAGCTCACCGGTGACGTGACCCGGCTGCGCGCAACCATGGTGCCGGGCGTGAAACGCATGCCAATCCGACTGGGGGCGGGCAACTGATGGACTTCGACTACACGCCCGAACAGGAGCAGCTCCGAAAGGACTACCGGACGCGCCTGGAGGCGGTGATGACCCCGGAGCGCCGCGCCGCCGTCGCCAACCTCACCGAGGGGGGCGCCGCGATGACCGAGTGCCGGCGGGCGCTCGGCGATGCCGGGTTGCTCGGCGTCGCCTGGCCGGTCGAATATGGTGGCGGCGGGCTGACCGCGTTGGAGCAGTACATTTTCTCGGAGGAAGCGCGCAGGGTCAACGCACCGTTGCCGTTTGTCACCCTGAACACTGTGGGCCCCACGCTCATTCAGTACGGCACCGAGGAGCAGAAGGCCAAGTTCCTCCCGGCGATCCTCAAGGGCACCGTTGATTTCGCGATCGGTTACTCGGAGCCCGGCGCCGGGAGCGACCTCGCCTCGCTGCGGACCACCGCGGTCAGGGACGGCGACGAGTTCGTCATCAATGGTTCAAAGATGTTCACCAGCGGCGCGGAGTTCGCCGACTACATCTGGCTGGCGGCGCGCACCGACCCAACCGTCAAGAAACACAAGGGAATCACCCTGTTCATCGTGCCGACGGACTCGCCCGGGTTCTCCTGGAAGCCGCTACACACCATGCCGGGGGTGTCCACGTACTACACGTTCTACGATGACGTCCGGGTACCCGAGAGCGCCATCGTGCTCGGCGAAAACCAGGGTTGGACACTGGTGACGAACCAGCTCAACCTCGAACGCGCCGCCCTGGGCAACCTCGGTGCCCTGGAGCCGCTCTTCGCCAAGACGCTCAAGTGGGCGTCGACGACACCGCTCGACGACGGCATGGTCATCGATCAGCCCTGGGTGCAGCAGGCCCTGGCCCGGGTGGAAGCGCAGGTCGCCGCCTACCGGCTGCTGAACCTGCGCGTGAACGCGACGATGAGCTCGGGTGCCCTCGGTATGGGCGAGGCCTCGGCGGCAAAGGTTTTCGGCACCGAACTCACTCAACAGGTCGCCCGCGAGCTGCTCGAAGTCGTCGGGCAGGCGGGTGTCCGCAAGGACTCGGCGGCTCCGCTCAAGGGCGAGCTGGAGAGCGCCTACAGGCTGGCGGTCATCAACACATTCGGCGGCGGAGCCAACGAACTTCAACGCGACATCATCGCTATGGCCGGCCTCGGGATGCCGCGCGCACCCCGAGACGTGCGGGCCTCCGGAAAGGAGAAATCCACGTGACAGAGCTAGCCAAAGACGACCTGCGCGAGCGCCTCGACGCGTTGATCGGGACGCCCACCGACGGAGTCGGCAGACCCTCCCGCGCCCCCGATCCGGTGAACGCCGCGATGATCCGGCACTGGGCGTACGCGTTGGACGACATGAATCCCGCCTACCTTGATCCCGAGTTCGCGGAGAACTCCCGCTACGGTGGCCTGGTTTCCCCGCCGGTGATGCTGCAGAGCTGGACGATGCCGCCGCCCAAGCTCGCCGGCATCCATGAGCGCGGCGGCGTGCCGATCGAGATCAAGACGAACCCGCTGCAATTCCTCTCCGACGCCGGTTACACGGGCATCATCGCGACGAACTCTGAGTTTGAGATCGAACGCTATCCCCGCGTCGGTGACGAGATCACCGGTGAGACGGTGTTCGACTCGATCTCCGACGAGAAGACGACCGCGATGGGCAAAGGATTCTTCGTCACGTGGGTGACCACCTACCGCGATCAGAACGGCGAAGTCATCGGCCGCCAATGGTTCCGCACGCTGCGATTCAAGACGGGAAGCTGATGGCGACCAGACTTGCTCCGTCGATCAGCCCGGACACCGAATTCTTCTGGTCGGGCCTCAAGGACCACAAGCTGCTGATCCAGCGCTGCACCGACTGCAAGACGTTGCGGGTGCCGCCCCGCCCGATGTGCGGAAATTGCCAGTCGCTCAACTGGGATTCCATCGAATCAACCGGGCGCGGAACGGTTTACAGCTTCGTGATGCCGCAATACCCGCCGCTCCCCTTCCTTCAATACCCCTACGTCGTGGCACTGATCGAGCTCGACGAAGGTGTGCGCATCGTGTCGAACCTGTGCGATATCGAACCGGCGGCCATCGACGTCGGTATGCCCGTCGAGGTCTTCTACGAGAAGTTCGAAGCAATCCCGACCGGGGACGAGCTGGTGCTGCACCAGTTCCGGCCCACCCGCTGAACACGAGGCACCAGGCGAACATGGATTTTTCCTTCACCGAAGAACAAGAGACCGTCGGCAAGGTGGCCCGCCAGCTCTTCGAGCACCGCGCCACCACCGAGCACCTCACCGCGTTGGAATCGGGCGAGATTCGTTTCGACCCCGCACTGTGGCGTGAGCTGGCGGCGTCGGACTTGCTGGGCATCGCGCTACCCGAATCGGTTGGCGGCAGCGGTGGCAGCTTCCTCGACCTCGGCGTGCTGCTCGCGGAAGTGGGCTGGAGTGTTGCGCCGGTGCCGGTCTATGCGACCCTGGTGCTCGGCGCGGATACGATTGCGCGGCACGGTGACTCGACCACTCAGCGACGGTACCTACCGAAGGTGGTGGACGGAAGCACGATACTGACCGCCGCGCTCGCCGAACCGGGAAGCTCCGACCCGGCCGCCCCACGCACCACCGCACGGCCCGATGGCGACGCCTGGATCCTGGACGGCGTCAAGGAACTCGTGCCCGCCGCGCAGCTTGCCGACGCCATCGTGGTTTCGGCACGCGCGGACGACGGACCGGGCCTGTTCGTCGTCGAGACGGCCACCGAGGGCGTCGTCGTCACACCGGCCGAAACCACTAATGGTGAGCCCTACGCCGACGTCGAGTTCGCTGGGGCCGTCGCGCACCGACTCAACGAGGCCGGTGGCCGGGATGCCGTCGACTCGCTGTACACCAGGGCGCTCGTCGGGCTGTGCGCCATGCAGGTCGGGGTGACCGAGCGCGCGTTGAAGATCGCGGCGTCCTACACCGGCGAGCGCGAGCAGTTCGGCAGGCCGATCGGCTCATTTCAGGCCGTGCAGCAGCGGTTGGCCGATGCATTCATCGACGTCGAAGCGATTCGGTGGACCACCTGGCACGCGGCGTGGCTGATCGCGGAAGGCCGACCCGCCGCCCGCGAGGCCGCCATCGCCAAATTCTGGGCCGCCGAGGCGGGTGCACGGGTCGTCGCATCAGCCCAACAGGTCCACGGCGGCATGGGCATCGACGTCACCTACCCGCTTCACCGCTATTTCCTGTGGGCCAAGCAGATCGAGCTCTCGCTCGGCTCTGCCCCCCAACAACTCGCCCGGCTCGGCGCGACATACCCGGAAGGAAACGCATGACCTCCACCGTCGACCGCACCACCACGCGCGCATGGAATTCCATCAACGTGGGCGAGGAAGTCACCCCGATGGACGTCCCGGTGACCACCACACTGATCGTCGCCGGGGCCATCGCGTCCCGCGACTACATGCCCGTGCACCATGACCGCGACTTTGCGAATTCCCAGGGATCCAAAGACATTTTCTTGAACATCCTGACGACCAATGGGCTTTGCGTGAAGTTCCTTCATGACTGGGCGGGCCCCGAGGCGATGATCAAAAAGTTGTCCATTCGCCTCGGCGTCCCGGCCTACCCGAATGATCCGATGCGCTTCACCGGATCGGTCACGGACAAATCGTCGGCCGACGGCGAAGGATTCATCGAGGTCACGTTCAGGGGCGCCAACAGCCTCGGCGACCACGTCTCGGGAACCGCGGTGCTCAGCCTGCTCGAAGGCATGGATGCATGAACAGGGGCTCCTGCGGGATTGGCGGCAAGGCGGCGCTCGTCGGGATCGGGCAAACCGAGTTCTCCAAGGAATCGGGCCGCAGCGAGATGCAACTGGCCTGCGAGGCAGTCAAAGCCGCCATAGGCGACGCCGGTCTTCGTCCCGCCGACATCGACGGCATGGTCACCTTCAGCGTCGACGACAACGAGGAGATCGAGGTCGCCCGCAATGTCGGGATCCGGGACCTGACGTTCTTCACCAGGGTCCCCCACGGCGGTGGCGCCGCCGCGGGAACGGTGATGCAGGCCGCGATGGCGGTCGCGACGGGTGCGGCATCAGCGGTGGTGTGCTACCGCGCGTTCAACGAGCGCTCCGGGTTCCGCTTCGGTGGCGCCGGCCGCCAGCCGGGAGTGACGCCGCTGTGGATGGCTCCCTATGCGCCGTTCGGGTTCATGACGCCGGCCGCCTGGGTCGCGTTACACGCGCAGCGCTATATGACCACATACGGCGTCACCAACGCCGATTTCGGGAAGATCTCGGTTATCGACCGCAAGCACGCCGCGAACAACCCCGACGCCTGGTTCTACCAGAAGCCGATAACCCTTGAGCAGCACCAACAATCGCGGTGGATCATCGAGCCCGTGCTGAGGCTGCTCGACTGTTGTCAGGAAAGCGACGGGGGCGTCGCCATGGTGGTGACGAGCGTCGAGCGCGCCCGCGACCTGGCCAAGCCGCCCGCCGTCATCACGGCCGCCGCGCAAGGAGCCGCCTACGACGGCGAGGTGATGACCAGCTACTACCGCGAGGAGATCACCGGCCTGCCCGAAATGGGAGTCGTTGGCGACAAGCTGTGGCGGGATTCCGGTCTTAAACCGCAAGACATTTCGACGGCTTTCCTCTACGACCACTTCACGCCTTTCGTCTTCACTCAACTCGAGGAGCTCGGATTCTGCGGCCGCGGGGAAGCCAAGGACTTCGTCTCGGTCGAAGAACTGTCACTGGGCGGCCGGATGCCGATCAACACCAACGGCGGGTTGCTCGGCGAGGCTTACATTCACGGCATGAACGGCATCACCGAGGGCGTCCGACAGGTGCGCGGCACCTCCCACAATCAGGTGGACAACGTCGAACACGTGCTGGTCACGTCGGGTACAGGCGTTCCGACGAGCGGACTGATCCTCGCGCCCGATCGCTGAGCGGGGAAGCCGGGAATCGAGATGACGTACGCGACGGCGGTCGACACCCGCGAGGTGCTCATCTCGGCTGCGTTCGCCTGTTTCCGCACGCACGGGTTGCGGAAAACGACGATCGTCGACATCGCACGTGTCGCGGATGTGTCCAGGAGCACGTTCTACGAGTACTTCCGGGACAAGGAGACGATCGTCGAAAGCTGTGCGGAGGCGGCGTCCCAGCGCTTCTATCGCAGGCTGGCCACGGCGATCGATCGGCACGGCGGCAGCACGCTGGAGGAAAAGCTAACGCGTGCAGGCGTTTTCGTCGCTCAGGCGCGCCGAGTCGTGGAGCCCGAATCGTATTTCGACCAGGACGAGGTCAGCCTGATGTTGACCAAGAATGCGTCGACCCTCCTGCGGGAATGCAGCGAGTTTCTCGCACCGTATGTCTCCGCGGCGCGGCTGACCGGCGAGGTCCGCGGTGACCTTGACATCCGGTCGGCGACCGAGTGGTTCGCGCGGATGTTGTTCTCGTTGTTCACCACCCCGTCGCCCTATCTCGACATGGGCGACGACGACGTGGTCGCCGACTTCGTCCGTGCCCACGTCGTGCGGGGATTCCTGAGTGACGGACTCAAGAGGCGCTAGCCCGCCCGCCGTGCGACGGGGACATTGGACCACCCGCAAACATTGGACATTGCCACCCGCCGCAACCCGCTGCGATCGACTTCGTACTCGGGGAGGAGATCGAGCAGCGCGCCTAGGGCGATGCGGCTCTCCATCCTCGCCAACGCGGCCCCCAAACAACTGTGTATGCCGTAGCCAAAGGCGAGATTGAAGCCCATTTTGCGCTCCCTGTCGATGTCCAATCGGTCAGGATCAGGGAACATCCGCTCATCGCGCGTCGCTGAACCCGTGACGAGCAGGACGGCGCTACCCTCGGGAATTGTCTTGCCGTGCAACGTCACATCGCGGGTAGCGGTGCGGACCTGGTACTGTGACGGCGCTTCGTAGCGCAGCAACTCTTCGATCGCGGCCGGAATCTTGCTACGGTCCTTCTGCAACTTCTGCCACTGGTCGGGAAAGTCGGCGAAGGCGACCATGGCATTGCCGATGAGCTTGGTGACGGTCTCCGCGCCCGCTCCCCCGAGCATGGTCGCGAAGCCGGTGATATCCACATCGGTGAGCTTCTCGACCTGCCCGTCTCGCTCGATCTCGGTCTCGATGAGCCGGCTGATCATGTCGTCGCAGGGTTCGGCACGGCGCTTCTGCACCAGGTTGTAGTAATAGATCCCCGTCTTCGTCGAGGCCTCGAAACCCTCTGCGGTGGTGGCGATCTCACCGGGGCGCCGTTCAAGCAGCAGATCGAGCCAGAGACGAATCTGGTCGCGGTCCTGCTTCGGCACTCCCAGCATGGTGGTGATGACCTCGTTCGGAAACAGGGCCGAGAAGTCGGCTACCACGTCGAAGGAGGACGGGTCGAGCGCATGAATGCGCTCGTAGACCTTCTCGCGCACCATGTCTTCCAGCGCGGCGATGGCGCGGGGGGTGAACACGTTGCTCACCAGCCGGCGCATCTTCTGATGTTCGGGCGGGTCCATCGAGATGATCACTTTGGGCACCGGCAGCGCATCGTCGTGCGCCTGCACCATGTCCAGCGTGGCGCCCTTGGCAGACGAGAAGGTTTCGTAGTCTTTGGTAGCGGGCGCCACGTCGTCGTAACGGGTCAAGGCCCAGAAGTCCCACTTTGCGTTGTAATAAACGGGAGCCTCGTCGCGCAGGCGACGGTACGTGTCGAACGCTCCATTGAAGAAGTCGTCCGAGAACGGGTCGAAATCAACAGGATTCTCAGACGCGATCTGCGATGGCGTTGCACTCATAGGATCGCCCCGGTTTCCTTGTAGGTCGCGATGGTGTCCCAGTCCAAGCCTGCCTCCATCAAGACCTCTTCGGTGTGCTGGCCGTGTTCGGGTGCGCCCGGCGGGACAACGGCCCGTTCGTCGAACTGGACGGGGTTTGTGGGCAATGAGTATGGCGAGCCGTTCATCGTGGCGGTGTTCGCGACATAGCCGTTGGCGGTCACCGCCGGGTCATCACAGAGTTCTCCGGGGGTTTGGACAACCCCCCAGGCGCCAGAGAGTTCGGCCAGCTGTTCGCGCCATTGCGCGAGTGTGCGTTTTGCGAACACCTCGTCCATGAGCGAGATGAGTTCCGTGCGGTTGGCGAAACGTGCTGCGGGACTGGCAAACCGCTCATCCTCGACCAATTCGGGCAGGCCGATGGCGCGCATCGCTTCCGGGTAGAACTTGTCGAGTTGCAGCATCATCAGCTGGACGTAGCGGTCGTCCTTGGTGCGGTAGGTCCCCACCAGCGGGTTGGGTGCGTCGGCGTGGCTGTACTTCGGGATCGAGCTGCCACCGTGGATCTGGCTCACCGCGACGTCGGGGCTGAGGTTCCACGCGGCCAGCCCGAGCAGGGAGACATCCACCACCGAACCCTGGCCGGTGGTCGCCTTCCTGTACAGAGCGGCCGCGATCCCGCCGGCGATCGCCATGCCCCCGAGGAGATCTCCGAAGGCGGGCCGCGACCGCACCAACTCGTCGCCGTCTTCGGTGAGCATGGCGGCGATGCCGCCGCGCGCCCAGTAGGAGACGCCGTCGTAGCCAGGCTTGTCCGAATCGGGACCCTTCGGGCCGTGGCCTGACCCGCGCACGTACACGATGCCGGGATTCGCTGCCCTGATGTCGTCGACGTCGATGCCCATCTTCTTGCGGCGAGTCGGCAGATAGCTGGTGAGGAATACGTCGCACGTGGCAGCGAGCTTACGGATGACGTCCTGGCCGCCGGGTGTGCTCAGATCGACGCCTATGGACTTCTTCCCCCGATTCGGTATCTCGATCATGTAGTTGACCGCGCCGCCGCCCTCGTCCACGATGCCCATCGTGACCAGGCCACGCTGTGGATCACCGCCCTCGCGGGGCTCGACCTTGATAACCTCGGCCCCCCACTCGGCGAGCACGGCGCCGGCCGACGGGACGAAGGTCCACGCCGCGACCTCCAACACGCGGACGCCGCTGAGCACTTTGTCGTCGGAAATGACGGCCTCCATCGGTCTCAGTGGTACGGGTGCGAGTGCACCGGCAGGGTAGCAACGGCGAAAACGCGCGATTGCATTATCTGAGAATGTCAGTTTCGGAGGGATTTGTAAACCGCGTCGGCGCGTGAGGCAACCGGCGCCGGAGGCTATGGGCGCGCCGATAACCGCTCGGGCAGCGCGGGATCTCCGTCGGCCCAGAAGGCCCGCCACGTCGGCATGCGCTGGGGCATGGCCGCACGCAACCGAACGTCGGTCGGCCAGCGCATGAATTCCGGACCCGGGCGCTCCGTCACGTCGACCGAGTACCAAGGATGCTCCCGCCGCTTGACGAAGCACCACTGGCCGCCGCGGCGCTCGTAGACATCGTCGTAACGCATCGTGATCACAAACCACCCGTCGCCGTCCTCGTGTTCGGCGCGGCAATACACCGATCCGGTCGCGTGGTCAGGGTCGACGAAATCGAACTGGTGGCCGCAGATCAGGTGGATGCTGCGGTAGAACCGCCGAAGTACCCGGTCGTACCAACGCTTCAGCGCATCCCTGCCGCGGCCTTCCGCGCCGGCGTCGACGTCGTCGACGAACAACGCCACCAGCGCGTTGAGATCCCGGGCGTCGAGGGCCATCGCGTATCTACTGGGCAGCTGGCTGATCGCGAGACTCGATTCGACCCGGTCCAAACGATCGCCAGTGGACCGACGCCCCGCTTCTGCGGCCATGGCGGAATTGTAGGCCGAAAGCAACGAATGAGAACCTTTGTTCTCGTTTTCTGCAAATGCTACTATCCTGCGCTCATGCCCTTCCCGAAGATCTTGCCCACGATTCCCGCTCTGGTGAGATCCTGCGCGGCACGTTTCGGGGACAAGCCGTTCCTCATCGCCGATGGTCAGGAATTGACCTATATCGACCTCGACCGGCGCTCGGCTGCGCTGGCGATCGCCCTGCTGGCGGAGGGTATAAGCAAGGGCGATCACGTCGGAATCTTGATGCCGAACAGCGTCGATTGGGCCCTGGCCTGGTTCGCCACCACACGCATCGGCGCGGTCGCGGTGCCGCTCAACACCTTTTACCAGGCGTCCGAACTCGCCTGGACCGCACGCCATGCCGACCTGCACGCGATCCTGACGTGGTCGCGGTTCCGCAATCACGACTTCCTCGCCCGCCTCCGGGAGGCGCTGCCGGGGCTGTCGGATCAGCGCGAGCCGGGCCGCATCGCCGTACCCAAAGCGCCGTTCCTGCGGACCGTTGCCGTGTGGGGGCCATCCGATCAGGCCTGGACGACAACGATCGACGGCGATGGCAACATGTCGGCCAGCGACACCGACTTCCTGGTCGATGTGGAACTGTGCGTAACGCCGGCCGACGACGCGACGATCATCTACACCTCGGGCAGTACCGGAGACCCGAAGGGTCCCGTCCACACCCACGGCGCGCTGGTGCGGCATACCTACAACCTCACGTTCACCTATGGGGTCACCCACGACGACGTGATGTTCACCGCCATGCCCTTCTTCTGGGTGGGAGGTCTGATCACCGGATTGCATGCCGTGATCCACCACGGCGCAACGCTGGTCACCCAGCCCGCGTTCGACGCGGCCGAGGCCCTGGAACTCATGGAGCGCCACCGGGCGACGATCACGCTGGGCTGGCCCCAGCAGGGTAAGACTCTGGCCGAGCATCCCGATTTTCCTGGACGCGATCTGAGCTCGGTGCAACGGACCAGCATGCCCGCGATGGTGCCGCCCGCGCGTCGACCCAAGGGCCCTAACGCGCTGGGGATGACGGAACTGTGCGGCAACCACATTGGGGTCGACCCCTATGTGCCGCAGCCGCCCGAGCGGTCCGAAACCGGTGGAGTATCCATCGAAGGGCTGCACCATCTGATCGTCGACCCTGACACGGGGCGGCCGGTGCCCGTCGGCGCGCCGGGCGAAATCTGGGTTCGCGGATACTCGTTGATGCAACGCCTGCACAAACGTGAGCGCGAAGAGGTGTTCACTCCAGACGGCTACTACCGGACGGGCGACTGCGGCGTCGAGTACAACGACGGTTGGATCAGGTTCACCGGTCGGTTGGGCGATCTGATCAAGACGGGTGGCGGCACCAACATCACACCCAGCGAGGTCGAGCGGGCGCTGGCCGACTGCGACGGCGTGCTGGAGGCATACGTGGTGGGCGCCGAGAGCGAGGAGCACGGCACGGTGGTCGCGGCGGCGGTGGTACCACGCGGCGACTCGGCGCTCGACGGCGAGTCCTTGCGGGCGCAACTGCGTGGCCGGTTGTCGGCGTACAAGGTTCCGAAGTTCATCTGGGTCACCGCGAAGCAAGAACTCCCTTTCACCGCGAGCGGAAAGGTCAAGAAGTCGGAGCTGGCGCAACAGCTCAGCGAACTGTTGGCGCACCCTAAGGGGTGACCGGCTGTTCGTCTGCCATATTCGTGGTCATCAGTGTCAACGGAATGCCGAACAACGGCTCCAGCTTGACTTCGGTCAGCTCGAAGCCGTCACCTTCGTGCCGCTGCCGGAAGTCGGGCTTGACGCCGTATCGCGCGGCGATGTGTTCGCCAGCATCACAATCCGCGGTACGGATCACGACAGAGAACAGGCCGTCGCCGTTGCGGGACAAGAACTCCGCCGCGGTGCCCGCGTCCGTCGGTGCAGCCGCGGTGGGAGCGATGAGCGCGAAACCGCGGTCCCAGTCGAGTCGGATTTGCAGGCCGAGGTGCTCGAGCTCGAAAGCCTCGAACTGAAAGCCCAATGCGCTCAGGTACTCCGCAGCGCGGTCGAGCCGCTCGAGGCCGATCGCGAACACGACGTGGTGCAACAGTGGCTGCGGCATACGAACGACTCTACGACACCCTAAAGGGCGCTTTCCGATAACCGGAAATATTGATTCTCATTACGGTAGATTCGCCGCTGCGAACCCAAAACCCGTGCGGAGAGGCGCTCATGGCACTCGAACAATTCAAGCTGGACGGTCAGGTGGCGATAGTCACCGGCGCCGGACGCGGCGTCGGCGAAGGCATCGCCAAGGTACTCGCAGAAGCGGGCGCCACCATCGTTGGCACGGCACGAACTTCGTCCGAGGTGGAAGCGACGGTCAAGGATATCGAACTAGCCGGCGGTACAGGCCTCGCGCTCACTGCCGATGCACTCAAACGTTCGGACAGCGAACGCGTGGTGCAAACCGCCGTCGACAAGTTCGGCCGAATCGACATCCTCGTCAACAACGTTGGTTTCGCAACGTATGGCCCATTTCTGAGCCTCACCGACGACAACCTTCGGCAGACGTTCGACTACTGCGTCACTTCTGCCTTCATCATGAGCCAGCTCGCGGTGCCCCACATGTTGAAGGTGGGACGGGGCTCCATCGTAAACATCTCCTCCGGTGCAGGTCGATTCGGAATCCGTGGATTGTTGCCCTATTCCGTGGCCAAGGGCGGGCTCGAAGCTCTGACCCGAGCCATGGCGCAGGAGCTCGCCCCCAAGATCCGGGTAAATGCCATCGCCCTGGGCGCCTTTATGACGACCGGACTGCAGTCAAGCTTCGACCTCATGCCGGGCTCCGAGGAGAAGCTGAAGGAGCTGACGCCCCTGCATCGTATCGGCGACGTCGCGGACCTCGGCCGACTGACGCTATATCTGTCCACCCGCGATTGCTATGCCACCAATTCGACCTTCATCGTCGACGGTGGCCTCCAGGGGCCGAATTCATCCCTGCCAATTCCCGACCTGTAGCGCAAAAGCACCCTACGAAGGAGCAATTGACGTGGTAGACCAAATCTTACGCGTCGCAGTCATATCCACCGGTGGAGTGGGCAGCATCGCCTTGCGCGCGATCAACCGCCGCGCACACCTCGACCTGGTCGGTGTATGGGTGCACAGTCCCGAGAAGGCGGGCCGCGACGCCGGTGAGGTAGTCGGGGTCGGCCCCGTCGGCGTCACGACCACCGCCGATCTCGACGACATCATCAAGCTCAAGCCCGACTGCGTGGTGTATGCGGCCATGAGCGACGAAATGGATGCGGCCGCGGTGCGCGACTATCTCCGCATTTTGAGGGCCGGCATCAATGTGGTCACGACCAACACGCCCGGAATGATGTTTCCCGACCGGTGGATTCCCAACCTGGCCGATCAGGTGCGGGCCGCGGCGCTCGCCGGCGGCGCCACGATATACACGTCCGGTATCGAACCCGGCTTCGCCGGCGACCAGTTCGCCGTCATACTGTCCACCCTGTCTAACACGATCCGCTCGGTCCGTGCACAAGAGATCTTTGACTACTCGGCCTATCCCAACGAGTACCTGATGTTCGACGCCATGGGTTTCGGTCGCCCACTGGATTTCAAACCGATGCTCGAACTCGAGGGCGCACAGCGGTTCGCCTGGGGACCACCGATCGGTCTCGTCGCCCGCGCCCTCGACGTCGAACTCGACGAGATCACCGAACGCTACGAGCGCGTGATCACGCCACGCGACCTACACGTGGCGTGCGGCTTGATTCCGGCCGGCACCTGCGGAGCAGTGAGGGCCGAGACCACCGGGGTAGTCGCCGGCCATCCGGTGATCACCATCGAGCACATCAACCGCATGGCTCCCGACCTGGCGCCGCAGTGGGCGTCGGCGCCACACGGCACTTACCGCATCGTGATCGAGGGTGAACCGCACATCCACTGTGACCTTCGCTTCGGTACCGAAGGCACCGCGGCATCGGCGAATGACAACGCCATGGAGGCGACGGCCATGCGCGTTGTCAACGCCATCCCGTACGTCATCGATGCGGCTCCCGGCATCGCCACATCGCTGGATCTGCCGATCACCGCGCCCCGCAACGCGCTGGATTTCGCTAGACGGTGAACATCGGACCGCGCCGTTACCCTCATCCACAATACGGCTTCACCAAGCAACTGCTGCCTACGCGGTGACGATGCCCGCGGACGTCGCGAACGCGGTTGCGTGGCTGGCATCAGATGAGTCGAAGTTTGTTACCGCAGCTGCAATTTCAGCATGTCGGGGTCGTCCAGGCTTAGCAGCACCGCACTCAGCTCGGCCGGACGGGCAAAGAACGGCGAGTGGCCGCCGTCCAATTCGACGACCCGTGCCCCGATCCTGCCGATCGCGTTGCGCCGAGCCCACGACTCCCCCACGGCGCGGTCGTCCCGCATGAGCACGTAGGTCGACGGCGTATCGGGCCAGCGGCTGATCGGGCAACGCTCCGTGAACACGGTGAACGCCTGGTGCCGTAGTTCGCTGAACGCATGACGTGCCATCGATTCCGGGCAATCATGGTAAAAGCCTTCCCGCACCGATTCCCAGGTAAGACCGAACGGTCCGGTACCTTGTTCTTGCGGCTCGGGAAATGTGATCGCATCGGGGTTGGCGGCCAGGTGTTCGACGAACGAGTGGCCCGGGACGGGCAGGAGGCCACCGACAAACACCATTCGGCGCACCGGGTACAGCGTGGCGATGACGGGTGCGCAAAGTCCCGAAATCGAGTGCGCGACAACGACAACGTCGTCGGATGCGCCATCAGCTTCTCGCTCAATCGCAGCGATCGCCACTTGCGCCCACTCCAGCGCCCCGGCCGAGTCGTCATCGACCGGGAGATCAGGTGCGATCACGCGATGGCCTCGCCGCGCCAGCTCCGTGGTGACCGCATCCCAGCAGGAGCCGTAATGCAGCCCGCCGTGTAACAGCGCGAATAGGGTCATCGTCCGGTGCGGGAGAGCCGAGTAACGATTTCGGGTCCGGCCAGGGGCCATTCGATGACGCCAGGCGCTGCGGCCACCACGCGAGGAATGGCATTCACCGCGGCCATCGCGGTGGCCGTGATTCCCGGATTGACGTGATTTTCCTTGGACGGTTCGAGGTACAGTTCCAGGCTCATGCTGGGATTTCCTTCGACACGAAAGACCATTCCGCCCTGTTCCACGCGCGAGGGCTTCGGCCAGTGTTCGGGCCACGGTGTCGAACTCACCGTCGCGAAATATTGGACTGCCACTACTGGCCGGTCGTTGGCGACTCCGGAAAGCTGCCAGCGATGCCCGCAGATCGTTCCCGACGGCAGCACGCCCACCGCAGTTGGTAGATCAACGGGAGCGAGCAGGGTCTCCCAGTCGAGTTCCACACGGTCGAGTTCGATCCCAAGTACGTCCGCAAGGTAACGCACGACCGCCTCCCAGTCGTGATTCACCTTGCCCGAAGCTATCCGGGCGGGTACGTGGCCATCCGGCTTGCCGAAACCCATTGACTCGTGCAACACATCCCAGATCGGATAGGACTTGTCCAAGTCCACCGCGTACTCGTCCATCCGATACGAATCGACGGTGCCCGCGCCGGCGAGCAGGGCGGTCGGAAGGTTGAGGCTTATGAATCCGGGTTCGCTACCCGTAGCGTAAAGGGTCGAATTGCCCTTCTTCGCAGCCAAATCGAGCGCGGTACGCCAGTGTTTCGGCGCAGCCGGCGGGTAGACCATCGGGATGGTCGAGATTGTAACGACGTTGATCCCTGATTCCAGCAGCGCGGCCATATCCGCGATCGCGTCCTCCTCCCGCCGCACCGCCGTCGCACAGTAGGACACACAATCGGGCTTTAGTGCAATGATTTCCGCCATGTCGTCGGTGGCCGTCACTCCCACGTCCGCGACCCCGCAGAGCCGACCCGCATCTGTGCCGACCTTGCTCGGTGTCGACACCTTTATCCCGACAAGGTCCAGTGCCGGATCGAGAATCGTGGCCCGCAACGCTTCTCTTCCCGTGAGACCCGTACCGATGTGGACGACTCGATGGCGGCCGAAACCGTGGTCAGTCATCACCGCTGCCTCCGATCAACGAAATTGCGATTATCGATTCGAC
Source organism: Mycobacterium sp. 3-98 (assembly GCF_035918355.1). NCBI lineage: Bacteria > Bacillati > Actinomycetota > Actinomycetes > Mycobacteriales > Mycobacteriaceae > Mycobacterium > Mycobacterium sp. 3-98. The sequence goes on from NZ_CP142360.1 coordinate 3,915,107, forward strand.
ACGCTGGTGGGGGACCCTTCGGATCGGGCTCATGTGTAGAAGGGCCCCGGCTTGCCCGATTCCTCGAGATGCCCATACGGGTCGTATACCTTGACATTCGGATACGGGTTCTGCTCATATGCGGGTGCGGACAGCCCCGCGACCCGTAGCCCGGACAACACCGCCAGCGGTACCCCGAACGATACGAGGCCCACCGAAGCCGAAACGAGGAGCTGGCGCGTCAGCGTGACCTGTTTGCGGCCCGACCGCGCCGGAAGCCGGCGGGCAATCCGGTTGATCAGCACCAGCTCGCCCCCTTGGTCGCGGACACACATGACGGCAACCATCGCGAAGATGAACGAGTCGTACACCGCCATGATGAGCGGGAAATGGATGTGGCCGATCCGCAGCGTCGGGCCCACCGCCTCGGAGTAGTAGAAGATACCGAACCTCAACCAGCTGAACTGGACGAACCCGTTAAGCGGTATGGCGATGACGAACGCACCGAAGAAAACCGCGGCAAGCCGATGGCGCGCAAGCCAACTGGTTCTCCGGACCATAGGATCCAAGAAGCGGTCGTGCAGTTGCAGGATTCCCAGCCCATTGAGTAGGTAATAGGCCGCGTAACCCCCCAGGAATGACAACGCGGGCTCCAGGTTGGGCGAGATGTTCATATACGGCCATGACCGCGGGAAGTGCAGCATGCGCGGGTCGAACATCGCGAACGTCGCCCAGTTAGCCAACGGATCCAGTGCGCCGGTGATCAGGCCTGCGAACGCGATTACCACCGCCCAATGCAGCCTGCGCTGTCGCACCGAGAGCCACACCAACGATCCGATCAGGCCGAGCGCCATCGGAATGGAACTGAAGGCGACTACCAGCGGCCAGTTATCGAACCCGAGGAAGGGCGGATATGGCACGGGGCCCGGGGTGGGATTGGTGGTGCGGGGATCCCCGTGAGTGCCCGTTTGAACGGTCGCGACGGTCAATACCGCGAAGGCCAGGTAAGCGACGGTGAAAAGCCCCCACCCGGCCCTGGTCAGCAGCGTTGACGCGCTGGCATCAACCGGTTCGACGGAGCCCGTAGCAGTGTTGGAGTCAACGGTATTCGCCACGTCATGACCTCGCAGGGAGGGAGGCCTTGAGGATGACTTCGATGATGGTGCCCTTGCCCGAGCGGTAGTCGTCGCAACTGGTGAGCTCGCGCGCGACGCCCTCGGATCGGCTCAGCGCACAGAATCCATACTTCTCGTGGTGGTAGAGGGGCAGGGCATCACGCATGCGCTGCCACACCGGATACGGGGCGTCGTCGATCTCGAAGTCGGACGGGTGGAAGTACGGCTGGCCGCCCACGGTTTGCGTCACGCGGTCGTCCTTCCTTACCCGCCGAGCAGGTCGTCTCGTCGAGAGTATTCGCTATCGCAAATCGCAAACAAGCCTTCCGCCCAGTTTTGTCAGACTTTGCCCCGTGACCTCCGCGGGTTTGCCGGCGGTTTCTTTTGCTGACCGACACGCGTCCCGTTCGTCGCACCGCCCATGTCAGCGCCGATCGACGAAAGGCAGCACAGCTGCCCCGGAACCGGCCGTTTTGCCCGAGTCGAGCGCGGCCGATCCGGCCCGCCTGAGAATAATGATTCTCATATGCGAGAATCAAGGTAGTGTCGGCGCAGCCATCAATCATGAAAACATCCGAAGGAAGCAGGCAATGAGCGACCGGCACTCCAGCATCGCGGGGACGCGGATGTTGATCATCGGGGCATCGTCCGGCATCGGGCAGGCGTTGGCCCTTGCCGCCCACTCCAGGGGTGCTGCGGTGGCCCTCGCCGCACGGCGGGTAGACCGCCTTTCGGAACTAGCTGATCGGCTCGGTGGAACGGCCCACGAACTCGACGTGTCCGATCCGCGCGCCATCGAATCCGTCATCAGCGCCGTTGCCGCCAACTTCGGGAAGCTCGACGCAGTGGTTTTCACCAGTGCCGTGGTGCCGTTCGCGCTGATCGAAGAGACCGACGTGGAGACCTGGCTGCACGCGTACGCCGTCAACGCCGTAGGGGCCTCCCACGTACTGCGGACGGCCCTCCCCCACTTGACCGACAGCGCGACGGTCGTCATCGCGTCGAGCCACGATGTAGGCCGCCCCCGCGCGGGTGTGGCCGCCTATCACGCGAGCAAGGCCGCGCTCGACGAGATCTTGCGCTCCTGGCGGGCCGAACATCCCGAGATCGCCGTGATCCGGGTCAGCGTCGGCCCCACTTGTGACACCGAGATCCTGCGCGGAGCCGACCGGGACCTGCTGGCCGATCTATACCGCGCCTGGGCGCACGGGGGTCAGATCCCGGACGAGATGTCTACGGTGGAGGACGTGGCCAACGCAATGCTTTCCCTGATCGCGATGTCGCGCGCCAACCCGACAGTGGTCAGCGAGATCGTTCACCTGGCGCCCCGAATCATCAAGGGCCAGTAGCCCTTCACAGCACCTCAGAGGACGGCTCAATGGATCTGGGTTTCGACGGCGCCACCGCGGTTGTCACCGGAGGCAGCAAGGGAATGGGGCTGGCGATCCCCGAGGGGCTCGGCGCCGAGGGCGCTTCCGTGGCGATCATGGCGCGCGGCCAGGCCGACTTGGACTCGGCTGCGAGGCAAATCCGCAGTGCGGGAGCTCCCGAAGTGCTGACGATCAGCGTCGACATGTCCGACACCGAATCCATCGCATCGGCGTTCGCGTCCGTTGGTCATGCCTGGGACAGCCTGAACGTCCTGGTGCACACCGTCGGACCGAACGCGGGCGCATTCGAGGATCTCGATGACGACGACTGGCACGCCGCGTTCGAACTGGGAACGCTCTCCGCTGTGCGCTCGGTGCGGGCCGCACTGCCGATGTTGCGAGCCGCCGAGTGGGCCCGCATCGTCACCCTCTCGGCGCACTCGATCCAGCGCCAGAGCCCGCGCCTGGTGGCTTACACGGCCACCAAATCAGCCCTGTCCAGTTTCACCAAGAACCTGTCTAAAAGCCTTGGCGCCGAGGGTATCCTGGTCAATTGCGTCTGCCCCGGAACCATTGTGACTGCTAGCTTCACCGAGACGCTGAGGGAAGTGCTTGCCGCAGGGGGGCTGGACTCATCGGATCCCAAGCATGTGATGACGTGGGTCGAGCGGACGTATGGCCATCCCTGCGACGTCGGTCGTGCCGGTTTGCCCGAAGAGGTCGCATCCGTCACCGCCTATCTGGCGTCACGGCGAAACGGCTACGTGACAGGTGCCACCGTCAACGTCGACGGCGGGTCCGACTTCATCTGATCCGTGGTCAGCCGAGTCCGCGCGCCAGCGCGAACACGGCGGTGGCCGCGTCGAGAAGTTCCGGTGTCAGCATGTTTCCGGCGTACTCGACCCAGCACCAGCTTCGCGCCGGCCGCGCACCCGACGAGATTGCGGTCACGGAACCGAAGACGTGCAGCGGGCTACCGCTGGATTCGAAGGTGAAGGTGTAAGAATCGGCGCCGATGGTCGCCTCGAGCGCGGACATCCTTCCGGCCTGGTTGAAAGTCGGCTTCGCAACGATGTCCGTATGCGCCGTGGTGACACCGTCTTTAAGCTGATAGCCCGGCCCGAAAGCCACGCCGTCGCGCCCCTGCCAGAAGCTGCCGCCGCCCAACTGCCCATCGTCGAACTCATGCAGCCAAGACACCCACATGCCTTGCAGGTGACGGGCGATCGGGAGTTCGGTGTACACCTTTTTCGGCGGACCGTACGCGAAGTCCTGGTGTGCGTAGCCGGACACCTCGACACCGTCGACCCTGCCGGTGGCGTACATCAGCTCATGGCGGTAATAGACATCGTCGTCGATGCCGTCCTGGGCGGGCACGTGGGTGAGGACGATGTCGCTGACCGTCCGACCGTGGATCTCCCATCGATTGCTGGCGTCATACCAGTGAAACTCGTTGGCGTCGCGTTCGATTCGCCCGCTCGGATACGATAGCCGCACCGCCTTACCATCGTCGACGTACTGCAGCGGCTCGAACCAGTCGAGCGTCGAGTACTCCGGATAGAGGTGGGGCGCCTCGGCGCCAAGGTCTTTCGGAAGCGAGCGAAAGCCGCACACCGGAGACACGACGTGGGTCATTCCGGTGAGGAAGTCGTCGCATCCCCGCACCCCCCAGTAGTTCTGACCGGATGCGTCGGCGACGACTGCGCCGAGCCAGATTCCCGACAGTCCCATGCCGGGACTCGGGACCCATTCGCGCCGATAATGGGCCAGGGACGGTGCCTCGCGAAGGACCTGGAAATCAATCGATTTGAGCACTCAACTCTCCTCGCATAGTTGTAGGTGTGGGCGCCTACGTCGCGGGCACGACGCCGCGCTCAGTCCAGTGCGCGACGAACGGGGTGATCGTCGACAAGTCGTAGAGCCCCGGCTCAGCCGCGATCACGGCGGGGATGGCGTTGATGGCGTGCATGGCGGTGGCCAGACAGCCCTGCTCGGCATGATCCTCCCCGTGGGAGCCGATCACGAGTTGAAAAGTCATGTTGGGCTTGCCCTCGAAGGTCACCGCATAACCGATCTCCGTCGGCCAGTCGGGGGCCAGGTCGTCGGCCATCCTGGTGAGGTGTTCGACGGCGAGGGTGGTCTCGCCGCAGTCGACCACCACTCCGAAGCGCATGGCGCCCACGGTTCCTGCCGGAATCTCCCCGGCGGCCACCGTCAGCGCCCTCGGCGTCGTCACGACCTCGCGGAACCCCTCGACGGACCGGATATGGAGTCCGAGCGCCTGCGCAAGGACCGTCGCGCTGCCGATCCATGCGCTCGCGGCATAGTCGGTGTTGGTCAGCAACGGGGCGGGATCATCCGGCGCATGACCGAAGCCCATCGCATTGAAGATCAGGTCGTGGCTGGCATAGGTCGAGTAGTTCAGCACCTCCCGCACACTGATCCGGTTGGTGCGCTCGGTCAGCCGGGACAGGATCGGCGCGAGCGACTCACCGACGAAGCCCGGATACAGGCCTAGCCCCAGAAACGACGAACCGCCGGTGCGGCAAGCTTTTTCGATGGCGTCGGCCAGCGATTCGTGCAGTGAGCGGGGATGAACAAACCGACTGCCGGTGGCTACGACATTTTTGCCCGACGCCAAGAGATCACAGACATCGGCGAAGCAGCCCGGCGTGTCGGTCTCCACTTTGCCCATGTAGAGCACCACGTCGGCATCGGTTCCGATGATGGTGTCGCGATCGGCGGTCGTCAACACTCCCGCTTCGGGGACCCCGCACAGCGCGCCCGCGTCGACCCCGGCTTTGCCCGCGTCGTAGACCCGCACACCGACCAGTTCCAGGTCCGGCCGGCTCAAGACGTGACGCAAGGACATCGTTCCGGTCACCCCGGTGGCCCACTGGATCACGCGAGTCATGTCAGGCGGCTTCCTCTAGTCCCATACCACGTCGAGGCGCGGCGGTGATCGAAACATGGTGCCGGTCACGTAGGGCGGCGGGGCGTCGGGGTCCAGCCGCAGCCCCGGGAGTTCGTCGAGCAAGGCGTCGAAGATCTTGGTGCTCTCCAACCGCGCCAGGTGCATTCCCAGGCACACGTGCGCGCCGTGACCGAACCCGATGTGCGGCTTGCGCTCCCGGAAAATGTCGAAGGACTCGGCGTCCTCCCATCGCGTCTCGTCATGGTTGGCACTGCCGAGGTTGACCATCATCGTCGAACCCTTCGGGATATGGAGCCCGAAAAAGTCGATGTCGGCAGTGACCTCTCGGATGAAGTTGAGCAGCGGCGTCTCCCACCGGATGCCCTCCTCGATCGCCTGCGGCAACAGGCTGCGATCGGCGAGCAGCGCATCGAGCTGGTCGGTGTGGGTCAACAGACCCAACGCGAGGCTGGCCGTCGAGCGCGACGTGGTCTCTGCTCCCGCGGGTAAGAGATTGCGCATGAATCCGTAGATTTGTTCATCGGACATTTTGACGCCGTCGATCTCGGCCCGAGACAGGATGGTCACCATGTCGTCCTTCGGCGACTTGCGCCGGTCGGCGAGGACCCCGACGAAATACTCCTTCATCTGAGCCGAGGCCTTCATCGCCGTTTCCATGTCGGCACGAAAGCCCAGCAGGTCGATGGCCAGCCGGTGAAACTCGCCGACATCGGATTCGGGCAAGCCGAGCAGGGCGGCGATGATCCGGACCGGGATTGGCATGAACACCGCTTTGACCAAGTCGGCGCGCTTGTTGTCGCGGAACTTCGCGATCGTGCGGTCCACGAGGGGCCCAACGAGTTCGGTGTCCCAGCGTTTCATCGAGGACCTGGCGAACGCGAATTCGTGCAATCTGCGATACGTCGCGTGTTCGGGTTCCTGCATTTCCAGGATCGTCGGGCCTTGCAGCGGTCGCACCATGTCCTCGTAGATCCGGGTGCTGAACGTGATGTTGTCGGTGAAGACGGCCTTGACCGCGTCGAACGAGTACGCCGTGAATGTCTTCGTGCCGTCCGGTCCGTCCTCGGGGACGCCCATCTCCGGCCAGCCGGGGTGAACGGCCGCCTTCCGCCGCAACTCGCGCAGCAGCGGGTAGGGGGTCGCGGCGCCGTCGGCGCCCATTCCGGCGTTGAACTTCTCCTGCGCATCACGGATGCGCTGCTCGATGTCGCCAGCAACCGCAGGCTCCGTCACGTGCCCACCTCCCGTACGACCGTTCAACCTACACCTTGTCGGTTGCAAACCTACATCATGTAGGTTGAACCAACCAGAACTCGGGGAAGTCCGAAAGAGCAACCTGGAGCGTTCGATTGGTTATTCGAGTCGTGCAATGGGCGACCGGCGCCGTCGGCCGGGCCGCACTGCAGGAGCTTATTGAAAACCCGCGTTATCAGTTAGTGGGCGTGCTCGTGTACGACCCGGCGAAGGCCGGCCTCGACGCGGGTGTGCTCTGCGGGCGGCCACCGACGACGGGTGTGATCGCCACGACGGACAAGGACGAGATCATCGCCCTGGGCGCCGATGTCGTCGTGCACGCGGCCAGCAAGGCCCACGCCGTCGAGACGAACGCTGCGGACATCTGCCGCCTGCTCGCGGCGGGTAGCACCGTCATCACCACCACGTCGTACAACCACCTACCCACCTACGGCGAAGAGACCGAGGCAATGTTCGCCAGGGCGTGCCGAGCGGGCGGGTCACGCTTTCACGCGGCGGGTGAGAACCCCGGTTTCATGTTCGAGCGGCTCGTCGCGACGGTGACGGGGCTGAGTAAGTCCATCGACCGCATCGACCTCTACGAGGCCACCGACGTCTCCGCCGTGGACAGTCGGCCGATGCTCGTCGACCTGATGGGCATGGGCAGACCGCCGGAAGACGTCAGCATTGACTCCCCGATCATCAAGAAGCTCGACATGGCCTACCGCCAGGCCCTCAATGCGACGGCCGACGTCCTCGGGATCACCCTGTCCCACATCGACGTGGCGGTCGACGCCACCACACTGCCCCACGACATCGACGTCCTGGCCGGCACGATCGAGGCGGGAACGGTTGTCGGGCAGCGATTCTCGTGGGTCGGCCACTGGTCGGGACGCCCGTTGCTGGCCATTCACGAGGAGTGGGTGCTCACCCGCGACCTTCCACAATGGGGCATGGCTCCATTGGCGCCCGGCGAAAAGGCGCCGCTGATCCGCGCGGTCATCAAAGGTGAGCCCAGCTTTGAACTCCAGCTCGACGTGGCATTCGACGGCGCGCCATCGACGGGCCAGCACGCCATGCCAGGTCACCTGATGATCGCGATGAGCGCGGTTCGCGCCATACCGTACGTGCTGGCCCGGCCACCCGGTGTCGTGACAGCACCGGTGTTCGGCGCGATCCAACTAGCCTGAGGCACCACCGACCGCGCGGGCGATGTGGTCGCTGGGCGCCGCATGGAAAACGTGCGCGCTGCCGTCGGGCAAAACCCTTCGGGCCACGAGATAATCGGAACCCATCCACCCCTGTCGGATGAACCGGCCGAATCGCAGGAACGTTCCCGGCGCGCCGCTGGCCGACGGGACGAGCTTCACCTGCTCCATCCCGTTCTTCACACCCTCCCCGGTCAACGGCCGTGCCGCGGCGAGACCACGCACGATCACGGTGGCCGCGTCGTGCGACAGGCCCGGCATCGAGTGTCCGGGCCGGCGACCGTATCGCGCCTCGAAGCGGCCGAGGAAGGCCTGTCCGACCGTGTTGCGCTCGTCGTAGCTGTCCAGGCCGATCCATCCGGATAGGTGCCGCCTCCACTCCGCGCTGATGTGTGCCATTTCGAACGCCGTCGTCGTGTATCGCGGCGGATCCCAGCCCGCGGCGCGCAGCGCATCCGTGAAGCCCCACAGCCCGTGCCCGAACCCGACGTGCACCAGCGCGTCGGGTTCCGCCGCACGCAACGCAGTGACCGTCTCGGACTTGTCGGCTTCGACCTGGGGAATCGCCACGGTCGCAACGACCTTCAAACCCGCGGCGTCGTAGGCTCTCTCGGCGAAGGCGAGGTACTCCTTACCGATGAGCGATGCCTCGTAGGCAATGGCGATGCGCGATCGACCGTCGCCGATCATCACCGCGGCCAGCATCACCGGCTCCTCGGGCATCGAGCCGTTGTTCAGTGCGAAGCACCAGTCGCCGAGCGCTCCCTCCGATCCCGACAGAGTGACGATCGGAACCCGCGCGGTGGCCTCGACGTGGGAACGCAGCGGCACCACGTTATCCGACACCCACGGCCCGAAGATCGCCAGGCAACCCTCCGCGACGAGCTCGTCGAAGGCCCGCTCGACCACTTGGTAGGTCCCGTTGGGCAGGCCCACCACATTGCGGGTGACGAGTTCGATCGGCCGGTCGATCAGTCCCGAGGAAAGGGCTTCATCCATCACCAGCCGCAGCGCGGCGACGCTGTCGTTGTCGGTGTCGCCGGACGTCGGATAGTCGTTGAGCAAGCCGACTTTCAGGGGAGCGACCGAACCGTATGCGCGAACCTCGTCTGCCATAGCGGCAACATACAGTATGGAGGTTGAGGCCCACCGCGCCACCGCAAACTCGCACCCGCCGAAAATGGTGGTTTACGAAAAGTGCAAAGCGAACTTTCGGCATGTTAGTTTTTCCGAGCGGGGGATCACATCCGGAGGAGACGGAATGACGCTCACATCGACGCAGGAGTCCCACGCGCCGTCAATCCAGAAGAAGTACCGCGTGATCCAGTGGGGCATGGGTAATGTCGGCACGATCGCACTGCGCCACTTCGCACACAACCCTCTCTACGAAGTGGTCGGAGTGCTTTGTAATCGCCCGGAGAAGGTCGGTAGGGACGCCGGTGAACTCGTCGGGGTAGGACCGATCGGGGTACACGCAACCACCGATAAGGCCACCTTGGAGACACTCGACGCCGATTGCGTGTTCTACGCGCCGCTCTGGTCGGACGTCGACGAGATCTGCCGACTGCTCCGCGGAGGAAAGAGCGTCGTTGCCTCGGGTGGTGCGTGGTGGCATCGGACCGAAACCAACAGCGCGGACATCGACAAGATCGAAGCGGCGTGCCAAGAAGGCGGTACTTCGTTCCACGGAGGTGGCATCCACCCCGGCTACGCCGCGGACCTTCTCGTTCTGACGCTAGCCCGGATCGTCGGCAAGACCGACCACATCCACATCTACGAGGCGGTGAACTTCAATAAGGACACCCTGAAGTACTTGGACGAGATGGGGTTCGGAAAAACCCCGGTCGAATTTGCGAAGGGAAATCTCTTCCAAGACGCGTGGTCGTTGTTCGCACAGTCGCTGACGATGGTTGTCGAAGGGCTGGGTAAAACCGTGGAGAAGTTCACGACAGACGTGCAGCTCGGCACGGCCACCCGCGATATCCCGTACGAGGGATCCCCGGACATGGACATGCCCGGCCTCAAAGGTGTGATCAAGACGGGCACCGTCGCGTCCCAGCATCATCTCTGGACGGCGTGGGTGGACGGCAGGCCATTCATCACGCTGCACGAGCTCTACTCGTTTGTTGAACACGACGCCATCGAGCCGAAACCTGATTGGGACCCCTACTACCACTACCGCGTGGTGATTGACGGCGACCCGGGAACCGAGCTGATCCTGCGGGGCAGCCAAGATGCACGAGACCACGCGAAGCCCGGCTATATCGGCTACGCCTGGACCGCGATGGAACCAGTGAACGCCATCCCCGCCATCTGTGATGGCCCGCCGGGTTTCAAGTCCCACGCCGACCTTGGGCTCATGACTGTTCGCGGGATCGTGCGCTGATAACACCTGGGCACGCCCCTCAACATGCAGACTGAATGTTGCTACGATCATCGGCATGGCGCAGCGCGGTGGTGCGGACGATGAACGGCGTGCCCGTGGCGAGCAGACTCGCCGCGACCTGATCGAGGCGGGCCGGGAACTGTTCGTGGAGCACGGATTCTTCAACACGAGCATCGGTGACCTCGTGGCGAAGTCGGGCGTCGGCACGCGCGGTGCCTTCTACCACCACTTCAAGGACAAGGCCGAGCTGTTTCGGGCCGTATTCGAAGACGTTGAGAACGACCTTACGCTGCGGTCCATCGCCACTCCCCCGCCCGGCACGGACCCGTGGGAACGGCTCACGAGCGGTCTGCACGGATTTCTCGAAGCCGCAACGGAGCCCGCCGTGCAGAGGGTGATACTCGTCGACGGTCCGGTGGTGCTGGGCTGGCAGACCCTGCGCGAAATCCAGGAGGGCAACAGCATCGCCCTCATCAACGAGTTGGTCCGCGAGGCGATCGCAGAGGGCATCATCGACGACCAGCCCGTCGGGGAGCTGACGCACATGCTCGTCGCGGCGCTCGAGGAGGCTTCACGTCTGGTCGCGCACGCCGCAAATCCCGCCAGGGCACGCCGCCGAGCCGCCAAGGTCCTCGACCGGCTGTTGCTCTCGTTCGCCATAGCGCCCCGAAAAGTATTGCGGCGGTAGCGTTTCTGGATTTGCTCATGGTCAAACGCTACCGTTCTGAAAATGTACATTTCCGTAATTGAATATAGTTCCTCTACAACCTGATAGTCTCGCTCTCAACCTCTGCACAAGGAGTCCCATGCAGCCCGAAGAGATGATCCTGGTGAGCGTCGACGACCATCTGGTGGAACCACCGAACCTGTTCGAGGGCAGGGTTGTGAACAAGTACGCCGACGAGACGCCCCGGGTGATCCGGCAGTCCGACGGCTCGGAGGTCTGGACGTTCAACGGCGCGATCATCCCCAACATCGGCCTCAACGCCGTGGCGGGCCGCCCGCGCGAGGAGTACGGCATCGAACCCACTGCCTTCGACGAGATGCGCCCGGGGTGCTACGACATCCACGAGCGAATCAAGGACATGGACGCGGGCGGTGTGCTCGCGTCGATGTGCTTCCCGTCCTTTCCCGGCTTCGCGGGCCGGCTGTTCGCCACCCACCCCGATAAGAGCCTCGCGCTCGCCGTCACCCAGGCGTACAACGACTGGCACATCGACGAGTGGTGTGGGTCGTATCCCGGACGCTTCCTGCCCATGGGATTACCCGTACTTTGGGATCCGGAGTTGTGCGCCAAGGAGATCCGTCGCAATGCCGAGAAGGGTTGTCACTCAGTGACCTTCACCGAGAACCCCGCCACCCTCGGCTTCCCGAGCTTCCACGACGACTATTGGGATCCGATGTGGCGGGCGCTGTCGGACACCAACACGGTGCTCTCGGTCCACCTGGGCTCGTCGGGCAAGATCACGATGACCGCCGACAACGCGCCCATCGACGTGATGATCACGCTGCAGCCGATGAATGTCTGCTCGGCGGCCGCAGACCTGTTGTGGTCGCGAGTCATCAAGCAATTCCCCGACGTACGGTTCGCGCTCTCGGAGGGCGGCACCGGGTGGATCCCGTATTTCGTCGACCGGCTCGACCGCACGTACGAAATGCATCACCTGTGGACGGGCCAGGACTTCGGCGACAGACTGCCCAGTGAGGTCTTCCGGGAGCGCTTCCTGACCTGCTTCATCGCCGATCCGATCGGGGTCAAGCTGCGCCATGACGTCGGCATCGACAACATTGCCTGGGAGTGCGACTACCCGCATTCCGACTCGTCGTGGCCCGCGGCGGCCGAGGAACTCGCCCTCGTCATGGCCGGGCTGCCCGACGACGAGATCAACAAGATCACCTACGAGAATGCGTGTCGGTGGTATTCGTTCGACCCGTTCGAACACCGCACCCGAGAGCAGTGCACGGTGGGCGCCCTGCGTGCCGGTGCCGGTGACCACGACGTCGAGATCCGCAGCTTCGACCACGGTCGGTTCGAACGCACCGTGGGCTCGACCCTCGGCTCCGTGAGTGCCAAGCTCGATGTCTGACAACGGAAATCAACCGATGCGGGTCGCCATCGTCGGCGCCTCCGCGGGCCTCGGCCGATGCATCGGCACCGGGCTCGCCCAACGCGGTGCGCACGTCGCGCTACTGGCGCGTCGATACGACCGGCTGGTCGAGGCCGCCAAGGATGCCGGCAACGGCGCGGTCGCCATCGCGTGCGACGTCACCGTCACCGACAGCTGCAAAAAGGCGATGTCCGAGGTTGTCGGCGCGCTCGGCGGTCTTGACGCCTTGGTGTACACGACCGGCATGGGTGTGTTGGCTCCACTGCGCGAGGTGACCGCGGAACAATGGGCACAGTTGTTCGCGACCAATGTCACCGGCGCCGCGCTCGTCACCGCGGCCGCCGCCCCGCATTTGGCGGCGACGGCCGGCTCTGCCGTATACCTGTCCTCACTGAGTGCGTCCTACACGACGCCTTGGCCGCTGCTCGGGGCCTACTCGGTTACCAAGAGCGCCTTAGACAAGCTCGTTGAGGCCTGGCGTATCGAACATCCGGAGATCGGCTTCACCCGTCTCGCCGTGGGCGACAGCCTCGGCGGCGCCGGCGACGCGCAGACCGAGTTCAACAAAAGCTGGGACCCCGACGCTCTGGAAGCGGCCATCAGGTACTGGATGGAGAACAAGTACATGGTGGGCGGCCTCGTTGACGCGGAACACCTGACCGAGGTCGTCCATTCCGTGATCCACTGCGGCAACAGCAGTTTCATCCCTTACCTGACACTGGCCCCGCGCGCCTCCGACGCGGTGAAGGAACTCCGCCAATGGTGAAACCCCTAACGAAAGAGACGCAATGAAGTCCAAAGCAACGGTGTTGCGCGGTGTCGGTGTGGATTGGGAAGTCACCGAAGTGGAGCTCGATCCGCCGCACGCGGGCGAAGTGCTGGTCAAGATGGCCTATGCGGGCATCTGTCACTCCGACGAACACTTCTATACCGGCGACAGTGTGCCGACAGCGGAGATGGAAGAGATGATGCGGGCGTCTGGCCTTCCGGTGCCCGAATGGTTCCCCATGCTCGGAGGACACGAGGGCTCCGGTGTGGTCGAAGCGGTCGGGCCCGGGGTGACATCACTGAAGCCCGGAGACCATGTGGCCATTTCGTTTCTGCCCGCCTGCGGCAATTGCCGATGGTGCGCCAGTGGCTACACCTACCTGTGCGACGTGGGCGCCGACATCTACAGCAAGGCGATGACCACCGACGGCACCCGCCGTCGCCACCTCGGCGGCGAAGACCTGATGGCGATGATGCAGGTCGGCACCTTCTCCGAATACGTGGTGGCCTCCGAGCGCTCGCTCGTCAAAGTCCACGACTGGATCCCCCTAGAGGCCGCCTCGCTGGTGTCCTGCGGGGTGACAACAGGATTCGGGTCGGGATCGGTCGCGGCGGGTACCCAAGCCGGCGATACCGTCGTCGTGGTCGGTGTCGGCGGAATCGGCATGAACGCCGTGCAGGGCGCGAAAGTCGCCGGCGCCAAGCACATCGTCGCCGTGGACCCCAACGAGTTCAAACGCGAGATCGCGCCGACGTTCGGGGCCACCCACGCCGCTGCCGACATCGGTGCCGCGCTGGAACTGGTCAAGGAGATCACCTGGGGGGTGATGGCCGACCGGGTCGTTCTCACGCCCGGGGTCGTGCCGGCGGACATGATAATGACGGCGATGATGTTGTTGCGCAAGGGCGGAACCTGCGTGCTGACCGGGATGCCGAAGATCACCGACCTGATGGTGCCGATCGTCCTCACTGACATGGTCAGTTCGTGCAAGACGTTCAAGGGGGTGCTCTACGGCGAAATGAACCCCCGCGAGGCCATGCCGAAACTATTGGCGATGTATGAGGCGGGGCTGATCAAGCTCGATGAGCTGGTCACGCAGAAGTACAAGCTCGATGACATCAACGAGGCCATGAAAGACCTGCGCGCGGGCAAGAACATCCGGGGCGTCATCGCCTTCGAATAGCGTCGCGACGTCACGTCGCGCGGTGCAACAGCATGACGCCGGATGGAACTCCCCCACCGGTACTGACGACGGCGGTGCGTGCGTCTTTGACTTGGCGGTTACCGGCCTGGTGGCGCAATTGCAGCACCGCTTCGTAGAGGAAGCCGAATCCGTGCAGGCGTCCCTCGGACAGCTGGCCGCCGTGCGTGTTCAGTGGAAGCTCGCCGTCCAGCGCAATGCGCCGGCCGCCATCCAGCCATCCCTGGGCCTCGCCGAAGCCGCAGAAGCCGAGGGCCTCGAGCCACGACACGCAGTTGAACGTAAAGCCGTCGTACAGCAACGCAAGGTCGACGTCCTCGGGCCGCAGATCAGTTCTGCTCCACAAATGCGCGGCCTGGCCGATGACCTGGGGCTCGTGAGTGAGCGTCCCCTGATCCCACGAGATACGTTCGGCCACTTGCGTTCCGACGGCGTCGCAGCGTATGGCCAGTCGCGGCAGATCACCGCCGATCGACGCGTCGGACACCACCACCGCGATCGAGCCGTCACAGGGAACGTCGCAGTCGTAGAGGCCGAACGGTGACGTGATGGGCCGCGCGGCGAGGTAGTCGTCCATGGTCATCGGTTCGCGGTAGATGGCCGACGGGTTGAGCGCGGCATTGCGCCGCGCGTTCACGGCGATCATGCCGAAGAGTTCCCGATTCGCACCGTATCGATGCAGATACTGGTTGGCATTCACACCGATCCAATTGGCCGCCGAGGCGGCGCCAAACGGCAACGACCATTGCTGGGGCCCCGGTACGCGCCCGCCGCCCCCGGGTAGCCGAAGCGCGGCATACGTCGATTCCCACACCGTCCGGAAGCACAGGACGTGTCGGCAAAGGCCCGCGGCCACCGCCATCATCGCGGCTATGATCGCGCCACCCTGGCCGGGTAGATCCATGCCGCCGTTGATCCACGTGGGATGTATGCGCAAAGCCTCCTCGACGGCAGCGATGCCGCCTTCGCTCATACCCATGCCCACGGGTCCCGGGTACGTCGAAAGACCGTCAATATCAGACAGTTCCAAACCGGCATCGGCAACCGCGGCAAGACATGCGTCCATCGTGAGCGACAACGGATCGACCATCAGCCGGCGGCCGGTGGCTGACCGGCCGATGCCCGATATCACGGATCGATGCTCAAACCGCTCCGTCGTTACCGGCTGACGCGGAACGGGAGAAGCGGGCGGCCCCAGCAGGTCCCGCTCATCGGTGCCACCCGTGGGTTCGAACAGCGGGATCCAGACGTCGTCGACATTTTCGAATCGCACGGAGACGCGCTGACCGACGTGCACGTCCTCGGGTGAGCAGCCGACGATGTTGGTGGTCAGGCGCACCTCGGCGCACTCATCGAGCGCAACGACGGCAATGACGTAGGGCGGCTCGAATCCGGGCAGCCATGGGTGCGCGTTGACGGTATAGCCCACCACTGTCCCCCGACCGGAAACCACCTCGGGCTCGGCCGTTGTCGCCCGGCATGAGGGACAAATCGGCACTGGAGGGTGCACGTACGTCTCACACTCGGTGCAGCGCTGAATGCGCAGATTGCCGTCCTGGCCGGACGTCCAGAACCATTGATTCCACGGTGTGAGCTGCGGCAGCGGTCTCATGCCTTGCCCCCGGGCGCACGCCGGTCGCGAAGGCCGTCAGCTTCCGTGAGTTGCCGCCGCGCTATGGGAGGCATCCGCGCCGGGTAGCTGCGCATATATTCATTCTCATAATTGCAATTGTCCATTGTCGCCATAGTCTCACATCGGTCGGCCCAGCTACCGGCCGGCTGGCCGATGCGCATCAGTTCGAGGTTGTCGTCGTCCATGGTCAACGAATGATCAGCGACGACCGGCTCGAGCATCGGCCGGTTGCAGTGGGTATTGGTCGGGCTTAGTCGTGGCCTTGACCTGAACGTGGTGGACCGCAACATCATTCAATTCGATCGCGAAATCGACGATGTCGTCGTTCGCGTCATCGGTATCTTTGAGCATCGGTTCCACGACCAGACCCGCGCACGGAATCAACTCGGGGTGTTCGCGCAGGTGTCGCAGAAAATACTCGAGCGTCGCCAGGTACTGATATTTGAGGCCGTAAGCCGCAGCAGAACCTCCGCCCCAGTAGTCATGAGCTGACTTGTCTTACGGCCAGACGACGATCCACGGGTTCAGCCGTCTCACTCAAATGTCCAATTGGACATCAAGTGGACATTTCATTTGAGAATTGGAAACGGGATTTGAGAACCTACAGCTTTCTGTAGGTTCTCATTCCGCCTGGCGGATGTCGAGCCGCTTACCTGCGGGTTTGTAGGATTCTCATGGAAATGGCGGACGGGTTTTTCTCATCTTCGTGGCGGATCCTATAGCCGTACGGTTGTGCAGGAAGTCGCCTTTGCGCGGGATTTGTTTGGTTGTGGAACCGTCAGAGTGGCGTGGTCGCCGACCCGCTTGCTGTGATCAGTCACCGGCCGCTGCCAGGGTTTGCATGTCGAGGGCGGCTACGAATTCGCGACAGATTCGTGCCGCATTCCTTATATCTTCGTCGCTCAACACAATTCGATGGTCCGTATCCGGCGAGATTCCGATTTCACGGAGCATGCCGATCGTTCTCTGGTAACTCCTGGGTTGCAACTGCATCTTGGTGAGCACCCCCAGTCCGTGCGCTACTGCGTTTCGCACCTGAGTTAGCCCTATCATCGGCCGCCATAGAGCCGAGTCGTTGACATTTAGCCATTGCTTGTACTGCTCTTTGAGCTTCTCCCAGGTCGCAATCGCCTTGATTACTTCCGACGACCACATCCCCTGGACGTGCTCGGAAGTTCCGTCGGCCCAGGAACCGACGCGGTCCGTAAGTCGTTCAACAACAAACGCTTCAGCGATTGACACGAATCGAACGAGCGTCGCCTGGCGCTGCAGCTGAACCCTGTCGACGTCAGGTCTCAGCCGACGGCGTCGCTCCATGTCGCGATTCGACAGCGCACGCAACGCTTCGGTATGGCCTGCCAACGTCCGGTTTATCAAGCCGAGCGAGTCCTCCGCCTGCCGGCTGTGAACGCGGCTCACGATGACTCGTCAGCCATCGCTTCGAGCAAGATGGTGTCCAGCCGGTCAACCGTGCACTGAGACGCCAGACCGCGATTGAGCAGCGCTAGACCGAATAACGCGAGTGTGCGCCACGGAGCGGTTACGCGCTCGACGACGCGAACGAGATCCTCATCTGCCGCTGCTCGACAGCCTAACCGTCCGAGCGTAGCTAGCGCCGTTGCAGCTACGCCACTTTGATCGGAACGAAGTTGCTGAGACAACCACACGATGTGTGGTCTCTGGCTGTGGTGGTCTTTCGCTTCTTCGGGTGCGGCGTATGCGCCCAACGCGTGGGCCAACCACAGTCTTTGCCAGTCGCTCAGCGCGACTGGCGATTCCAGCAGAGCATCGAGCTCACGTAGCCCAGCCTCTCGACGTTCGGTAGTACTCGGGAGATTTTCGAGATACACGCACAGCTGTGGCGTCAGCGACGGCTCGATGTCCAGGATGCGTTTCAGGGAGTCAAGCACTTCCGTATTGCCAGCGCTGCCCAGAATGGGCAGCGCGTAGCCCAACAAACTACGAACGACGGCGTCGTCCTCAGGTACGCGTGGTGGAAAACTCCAAGGGTCCAATGACGGCGTGTGCCGCTCGAGCCACAGAGACCATGCCTTCGCAGCCGCGCTCGCGCGCGCCTTATCTGCCTCGACGGCTTGGTCGGAATCAGTGATGGTCTCGTCCTCATCAACGTCGCCAAGCGGCGAGTCTGACAACGTGGCGGCCTCAGACGAATCCTGTTCTTCTGAAGCATCTTTCGAGTCACTATCAGGCTGGGGACCGTCGGCCTCCTCCTCGTTGTCTTCGTCCTGCCCTTCGTCGTCGTCATCGCCTGACTCGAGTTCATCCGAGTAGCTGTCAACTAGCAGCGAGAGCCCAAACAGGCGCACCCCATCCTCAGCCGCCTCCTCTTCGTCATCGACCGCGGTCTCGAAGAGGCGCTTCTCCGCGTCGCGAAACTTGCTCAAGTTCGCCTCGTATGTCTCGCGCCGATTCGTGAAGGTCTTAGTGTCATTGAGCATTAAGCCCAGCCGGTACACCTCCGCACCGCACACGTCGAGATCGCGACGAGCGTCGAGCAACGACGAAGCCGTGAGCCGGAAGTCATCGGCATAGCGAAAAACTGATAAGCCGCGCCTGATCAGATTGCGGCGGGCTCGGTCCAAATAGGTATCCCCAAGGACGTCGGATGCTGTACTGACTTGAGGTATCCCGATCCCCCTTCCCATTACCTTGTCAAGGAGTGTGCCAGTTGCTTCGACCGCGTCGTAATCGCCAGTCTGCGAGGTCAACTCGTCCACGAGGACATCGTGATCGACGTAGACGTAGTACGAGGCGATGTCGGTGACAGTGATATACGTCGCCGCTGGCGTTTGATCGAGCGGCGCACGTTGGAAGTCTGCATTTGATTGGCGGTGTCTCAAGTCATCTGGCAACTGCTGCGCCAGTCGATCGACGAGCGCCCGATACACCGTGCGATCCTCGATCGTCATCACCGCGAGCGGCCTGGTGCCGTGAACTTTCTCGGCCTGCACGATGTCGGCCGGCCCACCCCAATGCGCCAGCTTGGTCTGCGCCTCGATCCATCGACGAAGTTGGTCCTGCCGCTTCTTAAGCAGCGCATAGTCGAGCCGCTTGGGCAATAGCCGTGTGTGAGACGTCAGTTCGGTTCGTAACGCCGCCGTCAGATCGAGTCCGCTTATCACGGGTAGACAATAAACCCAGTTACACAGCGTGCCACGATAATCAATCGGTCACGACGCTAAGGCGAGCAGTAGACGTTCCCGGCCGGGGCGGCAAATGGTTCCACTGCTGCTGGTCAACAACCACCGGGAGTTCGGCGATACCCACACGCTGACGAAATAGGGCCAGCGTTTCACCAAGGCCGGTCGCGGCGGGCGCGAATATGCCATGGTATTCAAGCTGATGCGCAACCGCCGCTACGCGCTGGCAGGCCGCGTATTCCCCGACAGGTGAGGCTATGTCCGTATCGGCGAGGCCAACCTCGTTGCGTGCCTGCTCTGATCGCAGATCAAGGACATTCTCGACCTCGACTCGCACTCGATACAGCGTGCGTGGCTTCACCAAATGCGCCGGCACTCCAACCTCGTCCACGAGATGCCGATACGCCTCCTCGATGCAGCTGTCGACCGGCCGCCCTAGATAGATGACTGGGATCGACTCCCCCCAGCGGCCGGCATATCCACCTGCGAACGCGTCGCGATTGGGAGCGGCATGGCGCATGAAGACACCCTCGACTTCAACGCCGCCGATGCCGGCGATCCGCTCAGCGAGCGTCCGGGGCCGGGTCATCGTCTAGGCCCACCGGCTAGCCGGTCGACCGCATCAAGTACTTCGTCGAAGCGGCCGTCACGAAGCAGTTCAAGTGGCGACTGGCCGCCGAGGCTGCGCTGCCGGGAATGGAGCCATATCTCGATTCCCTCGTCTTCATAGACGTCAGATAGTCCCTCAATGACGTACTTGAGCTCCAGAAGCCGGTCCCGTGATTCCCCTTCCGGCCTGCTCTTACCAGCCGCCCAATTGTGGACCGACCGCTCGCTGACACCCGTGATGCCACCGATCTCACTGACGGTCAGTCCGCGGCGCGCATCAGCGACGACTCTGGTGTAGACGAGGGTCTGAGCTTTGCCGACGGCCATTCCTTACTTCCTGTTTCACTTCGCACGCACTTCATGTCTAACTTCATACTGTACTTCGTGTATAGTTGCGTATCAATAGTCAGATTGGAGGGCACCATGGACCTCTTCGTGCGCGCCGGCCGCAACGACAATCGCGTGATCGAGGAACTCATGGCACCTGCCACGGCGGGCGTGCCCTTCGCAGGTCGCCGGGTGCCTATGCGCACACTCGTCATCGACGCGCCGACCGCCGCGGTACAGCCCGCATTGCGAGAGGCGGCGGAAGCCGCCGGATTGCCGCTGCTGATCGACCCGTTGACTCACCTGTTCCAGGACGAACAAGCGCCAGCCTCGGCCTGGGCCACCCTTGAATTCGCCGCACCCCAGGCACATACGGCGCAGCACTTCGCAGACGATTCCGCGATAGCCACCCTCGTACAGCAGTCGCTCGCGTTCCAATTGGACCACGGAGCATCGATCTTGGTGCCCCCGTACTTCTACGCCAAGTCGCCGGACGACCCCTGGTTTCGGATTCAGATCGCGGCCAATCAAAGGACTGCCGAGTACCTAGCCGGTGAACGCATCAACCTCCCCGTCGCGCCGGTTTTCGCTGGCAATCTCAAAGCCTTTGGCTCGCAACGCTCCTGGGCGGAAGGAGTCGAAGAATTCCTCCGGAGTCTGGCTAAAATCAACGTCCGCTATGTGCCTGTGGCCCTGTCGTCCAGTCGCTCACCTCTGGGCGACACCGAGGACAGGCTCGGCGCCTACTTGGCGACCGTACGGCATATGGGTGCAGCTGTTCCAATAATCGCTTGGCGTCAGGGACAGTACGGGCTAGCAGCTGTCGCCGCCGGCGCGGTCGGTTACCAAACCGGACTGGGTACTGACGAACGATGTGACCTAGCGGAGTTCACCCGCGCGCGCCGGCCCAAGCCGCCGCCTGAGCCCGGGAAGGGACCGCAGATGACGAAGCGCATCTACCTGGGCCGCTTCGGACGCAGCGTTTCGAGCCGCGTCGCCGAGGTGCTGTTGAACAGCGGTTACCTGCGGGGAACGTTGACATGCGCAGACCCCGTATGTTGTCCAGACGGCGTATCAAGCATGACCTCCGGTTGGCGTCAACACGCCGTACGCGCGCGGTCGCGCGAACTGGACGAATTACATCGGATGCCGGACAGCGCCTGGCGGCTCAATCACGTCGCCCGGCTTGCTGAACGGGCAGCAGATGACGCACGCGCAGCCAATCAAGTTCTGGCCCAGGCCGACGTCGCTGATCGGCTTCCCGAGGCAAGTTTCCGGGCGCTCACCACGGTGGCCGATGCACTTCGCGATATGAGTGACCGTCGCGCCGGTTGATATGACAGAATCGATCGGACTTCTGCCGATAAACCGCCGTACGTCGTGGCGCAGAATTCGGACAAATGAGCTCAAGGCAGATTCTCAACCATCGCAAGCAATGGGACATGACCCGTCGGCTCACGCGAAGTCAACGCGGCGATCTGGGGCACGCATTAGCGGCAGTCACTGATCCTTCACGCATTGCTTGGCGCAGAAGCGTGGGGTGGCTGCACGACAGTCATCTTCTCAGTTGATTGCCAGAACGCGCCTTCCAGAAGTTGCTGGACCATGTCGATGATGGTCGACGTCACCTGGTAGCTACGGAGATAACCCGCATAGAGGCCCACCCCACAAAGCACGACCATCAGCGTCTCGACCAAGGCCGGCGCATCGATATCCGCGGCGACCTCGTGGCGTTCGATCGCGTCATTGACACCGCGCATAAGAAATTCCCGAGTGATCCGTACGGAATCGTTCTCAACGCTGTTCCATTCCGGATGGCGTTGCGATTCAAGTATGGCTGTGAGTAGGAATGCCGATCCGGCGGCATTCGTAGAATTCGCTTTGCCCGCCGCGTCGATCAACGCGGTCAGGCGTGCCACAAACGTGTTCTCGCATTCTGCCCGACTAATAACGGCCTCGAGGATTGATTTGTTGGCGTCCCTCAGCACCTCGCGATACAGAACCCGCTTGCTTGAGAAGTAGTGATTGATGGCCGGTCTGGTCAAGTCGGCGCGTGCCGCGATGGCCTGGAACGTTGCGCCGTCGTAGCCGCGTTCGCTGAAGACTGTAAAAGCAGCTTCCATGATTCGCAACCGCGTCTCATCGGCATTCACGGCGAGCGGGCGTCCTGGCCCTCGCTTCCGTCGTTCTTGCATTTCTAGAGTGTGCCACCAGTCTTCGTGGGACAAAGTGAATTCGACACTGTACGTTGACCTTTTGAGCACTAATCGCACTACTTCTGTCCGAGACCTCACCCGACAACCCTGATTTTCGTCACCCCGACCGCGGCCCTGTCGGCCTGTAGCGACCGAAAGCCGATGTTGCACAGTAGTTTAGCTGGCTGCCAGCACAAGATATTGTTTCGCGTGCACGCGGCGGAATTACGCCGATCCTTGGAGAAGTGTGGCGGAACCACCTTGAAGCGAATTGCATATCTAGCGGATCGTTGACGTCACATTCAATTCCCACGTTCGGACAATCACGTGGGAGCGACGATCGGACGTCACCTCGAGTGCCGAGATAGCCAGCGCCCGAGCGAGTACGAAAAGATGGACTCAGTAATAGGTACCCGGCGCGGCTGCTCCGCCTGGCGGTTGGTAGCCAGCGGCTGAATTCCGCAGCTGCCATATCAGCTCAGGACAAAGCAAGTTGACGGCATACGAGACCAGGTAATTAGCCGCGAACTCGTCGTTCGGAGTTACGTCGCTCTTGACGTCACCCATGACTTGCCCGTAGCCCTCGCCCCGGCCGACCTTGTCGCAAATTCCGTGGCCGTAGCTGAGCGCATCATTGCCAGGAAATGCGTAATGCCGCCGCACCACCACGTCGTAGACGTACTCGACCTCAGGCGCCGGAGCGGCATGTACCCGCGGCGGTGGCGTTGACAGAAGCCCGCCGACGGCAACTGCGCCGACAATCAAAGCAACCAGCGATTTTCGACACTTCATGGCTGGCGGCTCTAACCAATGACCAGAGTCGCCGCAATCGGGCCCATGAAAAGTGCCCCTCGGTCCACCTCTTGATCCGACCAGCTTCGCACAGCTAAGGGCATAGATTAAGACATTAAACTATATAACGGATGGGTGTCCAGGGAACGTCCGTACAAGTCCAGCCAGACCAGCTACTAGCCGCGCTTTCAGTTATTCCCTTCGGCGATGTGAGCCAACGGGGAGAGCTCCGACAGTTGCGTCTTCGCCAGATCCTCGGGAACGCGACGCCCCCGTCTCCTGGTCCAGCGTGTGCAAATAACTCACGTTGACGCGTCGTGCTGGCTCTGAAGATGTGACGTCCGAAGTGTGGCGCGAACGACCTTGCCAGCGCTGTTCAGCGGCAGCTCGTCGACGTAATACCAGTACTGCGGAATCTTGAAGCCAGCGAGCTTGATACGGGCGAAGGACCCTAGCTCATCGGGCCGCGGAGGATGAGTCAAGTCCGTCGGAATTATGAACGCGGCCAACGTTTCTCCGAGTCGCGTGTCTGGCACGCCCACAACGCCGACCGCCGCAACCGCGGGGTAGGCGCTAAGCACATTTTCGACTTCTAGCGGATAGATGTTCTCCCCACCACGAACCACCATGTCGTGCCGACGACCGCAAAGACGGAGATAACCGTCAGCATCCATCGCACCCAGATCACCGGTATGCAACCATCCATCGGCGGCATGGGCGGAAAGGTGCGCCGCGGCGGCGAACACTTCGCCGATTCCTGCCGGGTCCGGCTCGTCGATTCGCAGACGAAGCCGGCTCACCGGCCGACCGACGCTGTACAGGATCTCGGGATTTTTGACCGCGGCCGATCGATGATCGTCTGGGCCCAGGCTGGTGATCGGGCTGCCCTCGGTTTGGCCGTAGAGACTGACCATCGCGACGTCTGGCAGCACGTCAAGAACCCGTCGCAACGTCTCGACGGTGATCGGCGAGGCACCATAGATCAATGTCTTAA
The DNA here is from genome assembly GCF_035918355.1 of Mycobacterium sp. 3-98. Classification (NCBI taxonomy): domain Bacteria; kingdom Bacillati; phylum Actinomycetota; class Actinomycetes; order Mycobacteriales; family Mycobacteriaceae; genus Mycobacterium; species Mycobacterium sp. 3-98. The sequence goes on from NZ_CP142360.1 coordinate 3,939,122, forward strand.
TCGGAACGGCGTCGAGAAGCCGCTCGCTGAGCAACATCTCGATCATGGTCGGCACGAGCAGGCAGTGAGTGGCCTGGAGTTGCTTGAGGTTGCGCCACCAGTCGAACGAGAACTTGTTGGTGGGGATAACCGCCGACCCTGCCGTGAGCGCTACCAGGACGTTGCCCAGTCCCCCGATGTGATGCAACGGTGAGCCGGTGGCATAGCGATCGTCGGGGCCGATTCCGATCAAGCGGCGTAGCAGCTCGGCGCGAGCGCCGAGCACTCGCTCGGTGAGCGGGACCATTTTGGGAATTCCGGTTGTTCCCGCGGTGTGCAGATAGATTGCCGTGGGAGCTGGTTCCGGGTGCAACGGACGCCCCGACACTGGCAGGGAAGGTATTGTCACCGCCCGTATCCCAACCGCGTCGGCGACCTGCCGAGCCATCTCGACGAACGCCGCCTCGGCGAGAAGGACCGGCGAGCCGCTCCGCCGCACCGTTTCGGCCAACTCCGCAGCGGTCTGCCTAGGTCCGAGCGGAGCGAGTGGTCGGTTGGCGGCGGCACCGCCGAGCAGCAAAGCCAGCGCATCGGCATTGGTGGTGAGCAACCCAGGGATGGGCTGACTTGGCTGCACGTCGAGATCGACGAGCAAGTCCGCAGCTGTGACACTCTTTCCGATCAGTTCGCGGCCAGTGACGGAACCCGCTGTACCAATGACAGCGGGACGTTCATTGCGCTCGTGGACAGCGCAGATTCGGTCCAGCCACTTCATCCGAGCGGGTGCACCGGACTCGTCGGGCGGAAAGCCATCGCGTCTCCCCTAGCCATTTCACCAAAACGATAAATAGTTTACTGTTTACGTGAAATGTCTCAAAGGCTCAAAGGAGGGCACGGCCGACGTGCGAATCATCGTCACCGGCGGGAATAGTGGCGTCGGGAAGGCGACCGCGCACGCAATGGCCGCTGCCGGCCACGACGTGGTCATCGCCTGCCGCTCCTTGACGAAGGCGCACCAAGCCGCGGCGTCGATGCCCGGCGACGTCGCGGTGCGCGAGCTGGATCTGGCCGACCTCACCAGCGTGCGCAAGTTCGCCGACACCGTCGACTACGTCGATGTGTTGGTGAACAATGCCGGTGTGTTGGGCTTGCCGCTGACCCGCACGGCCGACGGCTTCGAGGCTCACATGGGCATCAATCACTTAGGCCATTTCGCGTTGACATGCCTGCTTGGCGGCCGGATCCGCGATCGGGTGGTGGCGGTAGCAAGCACCAATTACAGCACCGCCCGCATGCACTTCGATGACCTCAACTACCACCGTCGCCGCTACAACCCGTGGTCGGCGTACGGGGAGTCCAAGCTGGCGAACCTGTTGTTCGTGCGCGAATTGGTGGCCCGCGGTACGACCGCCTACGCCTCCGATCCCGGCATGACGGACACCGGGATCACCCGCAACGGTTCAGGCGTGTTGCAGTGGGCGGGCCGGGTGCTCTCGCCACATATCGCGCAGAGCCCATCCGACGGCGCCCGCTCGACTATTCAGGCGATTACCACGACGCTGCCCAACGGCACCTACATCGCGCCGCGCGGCTTGATGCATCAGTGGGGAAAGCCGAAGCCCACCAAGCTCAGAGAGAAGGCCCGCGACGCAGACAGCGCACGACGGCTCTGGAATCTCTCTGCGGAATTAACTTGCTGCGAGTGGCAGGACGGCCGTCCATGACTGTCGAGCGCCTGCTGCCGACGCCCGAGGCACGCGAATTAGTCCAGCTAGCTGGTGATGTCGCGGACAAGGTACTCGATCCGATCGTCGACGAGCACGAAAAGAACGAGACCTATCCCGACGGCGTCTTCGCGACGCTGGGTGAGACGGGGCTATTGACATTGCCGCATCCGGAGGAATGGGGTGGCGGCGGACAACCCTACGAGGTGTACCTTCAGGTTCTCGAGGAACTGGCAGCTCGATGGGCCGCAGTCGCTGTGGCTGTCAGTGTCCATGTGCTGTCCTGCCATCCGTTGATTGCGTTCGGCACCGACGAGCAACAACAGCAGTGGCTGCCGACCATGCTGGGTGGTAACACGATCGGTGCCTACAGCTTGTCCGAGCCGCAAGCCGGTTCCGATGCAGCCGCTCTGACCTGCAAGGCCACTGCGACCGACGGCGGTTACCGCGTCAATGGCGCCAAGGCCTGGATCACCCACGGCGGCATAGCTGATTTCTACAACCTATTCGCTCGCACAGGCGAAGGCGGACGGGGTATTTCGTGCTTTCTAGTCGATAAGGGCACCGACGGCCTTACGTTCGGCAAACCCGAGGAGAAGATGGGTCTGCACGCCATCCCGACTACTACGGCACACTACGACGATGCGTTCGTCCCCGAGCAACGTCGGATCGGTGCCGAGGGGCAAGGTCTCCAGATCGCCTTCAGTGCATTGGATTCGGGCCGTCTGGGCATCGCCGCGGTAGCCGTCGGGCTGGCGCAGGCCGCGCTCGACGAAGCGGCTTCTTACGCCCAGCAGCGAACAACGTTCGGCCGCAAGATTATCGATCATCAAGGCTTGGCGTTCCTCTTGGCCGACATGGCCGCCGCGGTCGACTCCGCTCGCGCCACGTACCTGGATGCTGCGCGGCGCCGAGACGCGGGACTGCCATACTCCCGCAACGCCTCCGTGGCGAAACTGATCGCCACCGACGCCGCGATGAAGGTCACCACCGACGCCGTCCAAGTCTTCGGCGGCTACGGATACACCAGGGATTACCGTGTCGAGCGCTACATGCGCGAAGCCAAGATCACCCAGATCTTCGAGGGCACGAACCAGATTCAGCGGCTGGTCATCGGTCGATCGTTGGTCGGATCGTGACCTATCAACGCCCCCAGTTGCGTTTGGCACCTAGTCCGACCGCCGAGTCGCGGCCGTTCTGGACGGGCGGGCGTAACGGCGAGCTGCTGATCAGCCGGTGCCACGATTGCGGCCACTTCTTCCATCCGCCCGGGCCGGCCTGCTGGCGCTGCAGAAGCACTCACGTTGCGCCGGAACGCGTTTCGGGGCGAGCCACCGTAGCGGCGTATACAGTCAACCGCCAGAATTGGATTCCCGGTTACGAACCGCCTTACATTGTGGCGATGGTGGAGCTTGCCGAGGAGCCCGATACCCGACTGATTTCCAACGTGGTCGACGTCTCCCCGGACGAGATCCACGTTGGGATGGCCGTCGAGGTTTTCTTCGAAGACTGGACCGCGCTCTCGGGCGAGGAAGACAGTCGCGTGTGGTTGCCGCTGTTTCGGCCCGTCAAGAATTGATCATTCCGCTGGGCCAGATGCTGCTAGTGTGACAGTCAACTGTCAAACCGTCGGTTAGGACGCGACATGACCAGCCAAGCCTTGCCCGTGACGCTGCGGTCTCCCGAGGACCTGACTCCGGCCGTTCTGACCTCGCTGTTGCGTCGCCACCGGCCCGCGGTGACGGTCACCGATGTGCGGGTCCGGAGCACCTGGCAAGGAACCACCTCACACATCCATCTCGACGTGGACTACGCCGATGACGACACCGACTTGCCATCAAAGCTTTTCGTCAAGACACAACTTGGTACGGTGCACGATCTTCCTGCCGCGGTCGACGAGTCGCTATCGGAGGGCGGCGGCGGGACGGTTCTGCTGGATGACGAGACGACGTTCTATCGCAATCTTCGCGACGACCTCGACGTCGAGACCATGACGACCTACTTCGCTGAACATCTCGACGGCCCGTCGCAGTTCATGGTGATCGGCGAGGACATCACTTTGCGCGGAGCGCGGGTGCCCGACGCGGTGGCCGGTCTGCCCGTCGAGCAGGTCGACGAGCTGTTGGCGACGTTGAGCCGCGTGCACGCCCCGTTCTGGGCGAATCCGAGGCTCGATGCGAGCGGCGACCTGGCGTGGCTGCAGCATCCCGTCACCGGCGGGTTCGCGGAATTCCTGCGCACCAACGGTTTCGCGATCATCCGCGCGTTCGTCGACATTCCCTATAAGCGGGAGCTTCTCAACGCAACGGGCGCCGACATGGACGCCATGGAGGCGGCGTTCTGGACCCTGCAGGACCGGGTGGCTCACGAACCGATCACGCTGTTGCACGGGGATCCGCACCCACGCAACACGTACGTTCTACCGGATGGCCGCGTGGGGCTCCTGGACTGGCAGTTGGTGCGACGGGGTTCGTGGTCCCACGATGTCGGCTACGCGTTGATCGGCGCGTTGTCGCCTGCTTCGCGTCGCGAGCATGAGCGCGAGCTCCTCGACAATTACCGCGGGCGACTGCTCGACGCCGGCGTCTCGTCGGTGCCGGACCGCGAACAGATGTGGAGCGCCTATCGGCAGAGCCCGGCGTGGGGGTTCTGCATGTGGGCCATTACGCCCGATCAGATGTATTCGGTCGAGGTCGTGCGCGCTGTGCTCGGCCGCTTCGCCGAGGCCTATGCGGATCTCGGCACCGGCAAGTTGTTGAGCTGAGGAACAGCACCATCGTCCTTGGTCGTCGGCCACGTCGACCGGTCACCGGTGCAGTGGCGCAGGACATTTGGCGCGCAATCCTCGAAGTTCGGCCCTATCGGTTGTTCCAGACGGTCTCCGGCCTGGCCTGCAGCAGGTGAACCTCGCCGTCGGCGTCCACGGCCCACTCAACATCCACGGCGTACCCGGCGTTCTGCTCGATTTGTAGGGCGAGGCGTGCGACCTTGAGCAGCGTGTCGTCATCGATGCTGGGTACATCACCCTCGCCGGGGGCGAGATCGACAATTCTGACCGCCCCGTTTTCGTACCGATGAGCGCGAGTCTGGCGCGCAATCTTTCGCTTGCGCACGCACATGCGGGCCTTGTCGACCCAGGTGCTATCGGTTTCCACGTCGCCATTGACCACGCCTTCACCCAGGCCTAAAGCTGACGCGATATAGATCTGGCCACGGTCTCCCGTCACCGGCTCCAACGTCATCGTCACGCCCGCTGCGACTGCCGGCACCATTCGCTGAACAACGACCGCCATCGCCACGTCAACGGAAGCCACGTTGAACCGCCGGCGATACGCGATCGCCCGCGGTGTGTAAAGACTTGCCCAACAACGCACAACGGCCTCGAGCAGCGCGGGCGCACCCTCGATCCACAGATAGGTATCTTGCTGACCGGCAAACGACGCCTCGGCCGTGTCTTCGGCAATCGCGCTGGACCGCACCGCTACCGGCCCGCCACCCATCTGGGTGTAAGCGTCCACAACTTGGGCAGCGAGGCTCTCCGGCAGGGTGACTTGGTCGAACAGCGTCATGGTTGCCGCCGACCGGTCCCGGTCGGTGCCCGTCGTCGCCAGTGATTCCGCGATGCGTGGCGCGACTCCTGCGGCGGCAATGGCCTCGCGGTAGGCGCTCACAGTGACGGCAAACCCTGGCGGAACCGACAGACCTTGCTTGGTCAGCGCCCCGAGGCCGGTGGCCTTGCCGCCGACCTCGTGACTCAGCTCCGAAGTGCATCGGTGCAGCGGAAGAACATGCGTCGCCATGTGTTCCGGCCGGTGCGCACCTTCTGCCGAACCCCGGCGGTCAACCGCGCCGACGGGCTTTTGATCAGTTGTCATCGCGGGCGCCTACTTGATCACGAATTCCGGTATGCGATAACCGGTGTCACCGAGGTCGACGATGCGCATCTGCACCGGCTGCCCGATTCGCACGTCGGCTGGATCCGCGTCGATGACCGCGTTGATCCGCAAGCCCGGCTGCTCCACCAGTTCGACGAGCCCGACGACATACGGGGGCACCCGACCGGGAACGAGGGCCTGGCGCACGACGATGTAGCTGAAAATTGTGCCGTCCCCGCTGACTTCCTCGAAGTGCACGGGGCCACCGGTGTACCGGCTGCGTTCCAACGGCGGATGGATCCATTTTCCAGTGTCGTCGCAGCGGCACAACATCAACGAACCGTTCTTCAGACCCTCCCAGTAGGGCGCCGAATCGGGGTCAGGCACCGGAATCGGTGCCACCAGCGCTGGACTCGTCATGGCTTCTCCCTGCTGTAGACGTTGGCGCCGCCGAATGGCCCTCCACCGGCAGTGACCAGCGCGAGCTGGGCATCGTCGACCTGACGCACGCCGGCGGCGTGGCGGAGTTGCAGTGCAGCCTCGTAATGGTGGTTGAGGCCGTGAATGTAACCCTCGGACAGCAGCCCTCCGTGCGGGTTGACCACTACGTCTCCGCCGTAGGTGGCGCGCCCGGTCGAGAAGAACTTGCCGACTTCGCCTTTCTCGCAAAAGCCGAAGCCCTCCATGGTGGCCATCACCGTGTACGTGAAGCAGTCGTACATGCAGGCCACATCCATGTCCGACGGACTCAGGCCTGTCTTTTCCCAGATCTTGGGACCCGCTGAGCGGGAGTACATCTCGGTGGGGTCGTCCCACTCGCTCCAACCGGCGCCGCCCTGCGAATTCGACGATCCGACCAGCCACATGGGGGGCTGCTTGGTGTTGCGGGCGATGTCCTCCCCGACAATCAGCACCGCCACCGCACCGTCAACCTCGGATGTGCAGTCCAGTACCCGGAACGGCTCGTTGATCCAGCGGGCGGCGAGATAGTCATCCATGGTCAGCGGTTCGCGTCGCAGGGCGTGCTCGTTGGGCCCTGCGTGGCGTCGTTGAGTGATCGCGATCTGACCGAGATCCTCACTGCTTGAGCCGAACTCGTGCTGGTGCCGACGAGCCCACATGGCGAACCATTGCGGCGGCACCATGAAACCGGAGGCTGTGTCGAACTGGTCGTGGTGCTGGACCCGCATGGGTCCCTCGATGTGACCGAACCGATAGCCGGAGCGTCCGTTTAGCGACCGATACACCAACACGGCCTTGCACATACCGGCCTCGATGACCGCGGCAGCGGTGGCGATTTGGTCAGCCACGAGATTACCGCCGCCATACATCGCGTTGGCCCAAGCTAATTCGTCGATGCCCAGCGCCCAGCCGACGTAGATCGGCTGTTCGGAATCGTTGGCCATGAAAGTGCAGATACCGTCGACATCGGCCGCCGTGAGTCCGGCATCGGCGATGGCGTCGCGGCAGGCAGCCACGGCCATGCCGCGGGTCGTGCGGCCGGAGTTGCGGGAATACTCGGTACGGCCGATCCCGACCACGGCACAAACCATATGTCTCTCCGATCTACTTAGGTGCCGGGTCGCGTGGCAGGCCCAGAATGCGTTCGGCGACCAGGTTTCTCACAATTTCCGACGTGCCGCCCGCGATCGTCAGGCACCGGCTGAACAGATAGTCGTGTACGACATCGGGTTCCTCTCCGACCAGGATGGCCCGGTCGGCAATTCGCAGCGCCAACTCTGCCACCCGCTGAGCGTGCTCGGCTCCGAACAACTTGGCGATGTTGCCTTCGACTCCGGGTCCGGCGTCGAAGACGGCTCGGGCGGCCTGACGCAAGTTCAGGGTGGCCAAGGTGTAGGACTCGATCAGCAACGCACCGACCTCGCGGGCGATGCCAGTGTCGCCGGGCCGGTGGCGGGCCAGCAGATCGATCAAAGCGCCGGCGGTCATGGTGACCGAGCCGCCACCGATCGACACGCGTTCGTTGCCGAAGGCAGCCATCGCTACACTCCACCCGTCGTTCACACCGCCGACCACATCACGATCGGGCACGAAAACGTCGTCGAAGAAGACTTCGTTGAACAGCGTCTCGCCGGTGATCTCGGTGAGCGGGCGAATGCGCACAGCCGGGTCGGCGAGGTCGATGATCATCGCCGTGATGCCTTTGTGCTTGCGCACGTTCGGATCGGTGCGCACGGTGGCCAGACCGCGTTGGCAGTTCACCGCATCACTGGTCCACACCTTCTGACCGTTGACCACCCAGCCACCGTCGACCCGCCTGGCCTTGGTAGCAACCGCCGCGGCGTCCGAGCCGGCGCCAGGCTCGCTGAACAGCTGGCACCACCGCAGGTCGCCCTCCAGGCTCGGCCAGATCAGTCGCTCGACTTGCTCAGGGCTACCGTGTTGCAGCAGCGTTGGGACCACCCATTCACCGAGGCCGAGACTAGGTTTGCCCAAACCGTGCAGGGCGTCTTCGATGATCAGCTGCTCGACGCTGTCGGCGGCCCGGCCGTACGGAGTGGGCCAATGTGGTTGAAGGTAACCGCTGCGCGCCCAGAGCCTTTGGTGATCGTCGGCGTCGGCCGCCTCCAGCTCTGACCGGAAATCCAGTGCGGCCTGGCGATACTGTTCGGCGCCCTCGGGGAGGTCTACCGATTGGCGTCGGCGAACGCCGTCGCGTTGCAGCGCGATGACTCTGTCCCGCAACGCATCCTGGTCGCCGGCGAATGTTTGCAGAACGGTAGCCCGTCTGATGTAGAGATGAGCGTCGTGCTCCCAGGTGTACCCGATGCCGCCATGCACCTGCACGTTCTGCAAGGCCACCCGCTGATAAGCGGTCAACGCATGTCCGGCCGCCATGGCCGCGGCCAGCTCGGCCTCCGCACCATCGGCACGAGCCGCGTCCCAGGTAGCGGCGACCGCGAGTTCGGTGTCGACCAGCATGTTCGCGCAGTGATGCTTGACTGCTTGGAACGAACCGATAGGTCTGCCGAATTGCTCGCGGCCGGCGGCGTAAGCCGTCGCCATCTCGGTGCACGCGCTCAACCCGCCAACTGCCTCGGCTGCGGCCAGCAGTCGAAGGATCCGCCACGCCGTCCCGGCGGCACCCGGGAGGATTTCAAGTACCGGTGCCGAGTTCAGGCCGAGTACCACCACCGGGGCCAGCAGCCGATCTACCGATTCGATAGTCCGAACGCTGACGCCCTCACCGGCTGCCAGCAGCACCAGGTCGTCACCGGCGGGAAGCAAAAACAGGTCCGCACCTGACTCGGCCAATGCCGGTACCGCTGCGGCAGTGACCGCCGAATCGCGAACGACAGCACCGCCGTCGGTGCCGATCCCTGCGATCACGTCACCGGACACCAGCCGCGGCAACCACCGTTGCCGTTGCCCGTCCATCCCGGCTTCAGCGATCACCGCAGACACTACGACCGTGGGCAGGAAGGGTCCGGCCACCGCAGCGCGGCCCAGTTGCTCCAACACGATCGTCAGTTCAGGCAGACCGTAACCCTGACCGTCGAATCGTTCGTCGATATGCAGGCCGAGCCAGCCGGTGGAGACCATCTCTTTCCAGAGTCCGTCGGTGGACCACCAGCGGTCGCTCTTGTCACGGTCGAGCAAGATCCGGCGGGCGCCCGCGGTGCCGGCACGCCCGGCGACCATCGCGGCCGCTACTTCGGCGAGGGCGCGATGATCTTCGGTGATGGCCAATGGCATCAGCGGCTCTCCAATCTAGTCACCAAGGTGTGCCGAACCGCTCACGGCATGTCAGCGATGTGGCTGGACGGCGGCGAGGCGGTGCGAGCTTGCGTGCGGGCACACCGACATATACTGCGGCCATCGGGATCAGATTCTGCGGCAATTCCAACAGCTCTCGCACCTGGTCGACACCAAACGTGGTCATGCCGGTAGTCAAACACGAACCGTAGCCAAGGTCGGCGGCAGCCAGCAGCATATTCTGCACAGCCGGGTAGATCGACGGCGGCGCATAGATCTCCGGCACCCGGTCCGTGTCAGCGCATACCACGATGACCACTGGCGCCGCAGCGAAACCTCCTTGACTGCAACCGAACTCGAGGTCAGCAACCAATGCCTTGTCTTCGACGCTCTGCTTGACGAAGTCACCTCCGCCCGCGTTCCATGTTTCTGTCCACCACGCCGCGAGCAGAGCGCGGTTGCGGTCGTCGCGGACTACGATGAACGTCCAAGGCTGGGTGTTTTCCGCACTCGGTGCGTGCACCGCGGCGGCAAGCATCTGCTCGACGTCGGAATCGGGCACCTTGCCGTCCGGATCAAAACGACGACACGCGCGTTGAGCGTGGATGACAGCAAGTAAGTCGCCCACTAGCTATCCGCCAGAACGCGTTTGCCGCGTGGCGCCCATCCGTTGAGGGAGATGGTGGTCAGATCGAGCCACTCCCCTAGCGACAGCGTTCCGGCCATGACCCGTTTCAGGAATTCCGCCATCACGACGTCGGGTTCGTTGTCCAGCTCGTAAATCACCATGTAGCGGTGTGTCGGCGGCGGCAACTGAGCGGGCAACTCTTGGCCGTCCGGGACTTTCAGTTCGACGATGTCGTAACGCTGGGCGGCAACAACTCCCGGGACGTCGAGAACCTCCGGCAAGTGCTGAGCGTCGTACCACTTGTTGAAGGCGTCATCTTGACCCTCGATCGGGTTGGTGAGCGCTATGAACAGATTCGGAGCCACGTCGGATACCTTTCGCAACGGCCGGGATTACGTCACACTATGACAGTCAACTGTCATAGTCAACGCGGCGGCGGGTCGGTGAGACTCGATCTCTCGAGGTAGGCGTAGCCGGTCTCCCCGCCCCACGTCACCTCGGCCCAGCTGACGGTGTAGGCCTGCGCCGGATTCACCAGCCCATAGGGCAGGCCGTCGGCCATCGATAGCCACAGCGATGAGCAGACGGTGGCCTCGATAGGTTGACCGTCGAGCTTGCAGCCAAATTGCTCACCGTCGCGCTGCAACACCGCCGGCGGCGGAATCTCCTCCAGTGCCACGTGTCGCAGTGAACCGTCGGTGACCACGTAAGCACCCTGCAGCGTGATACGCCCGTCGCGGGCCCAATACCTGCAGAACCCGAATGCGCGGCCGCTGGGCATGACTCCCCCGGCGATGACGTGGCCGCCCCAGTCGGTGAGAGTGTCGGCCCCGCGTGGCCCACGCGAATGATCGCGCCAGCCACCACCGTCGAACGGGAAGGTCTCCGACCCCACGGTGACTTCGCCGACGACACGGGTGAGTTGCTCGTAGTGTTCTCTGGCCCAGCTCTGTTCGGCCATGCCGGCCCCCGAGTCGGTCAGTGGACTGGCCTCAGCGTCCCACACCGGAGTCACACCGTGCACTTCCAGATCCAGGCGGACGTGGGTCTTCGGCCCGTCGGGCAATGGTGCGGAGCGCATCGCGTCATAGGGAGACCGCAGACAGAATCCGTCAAAAGTAATGTGCCATTTCACGAACGGCTCTTCACACCGGAAAGCCAGATTGGCTCCCGCGGGCCGGCGCTCGGGCACAGTGCGGTGATACGCCCACATGGACAACACTCCCTGGTCCGCGGGCAGCGCGATGAGGACGCGGTCCTCCCACATCTCCCACATGTCGGCAACTGTGCCCAGATGCAGCCACATGCCGACATCGTGCCCAGGGTCGTAGGGCGTGAATAGCAGATTCTCGGTCCAGCCCGGCACCGGCGGGCAACTGGTCACGACTTGCTCTTTGGCCGCGGGCAGACCCGAAGAGAGCGCGCCCGGCTGCACGCTCACTTCTCCACCGCGGACCGGGACCGGGTCAGCACCGCGATCTCACCGGTGGAGCCGTCCACCCGCACGAGGTCGCCGCTGCGTAATGCCGTGGTGCCGTTGCCTGTTCCGACCACGCACGTGATACCGAGCTCGCGCGCGACGATCGCCCCGTGACTGGCGGGACTGCCGATGTCGGTTACCAGGGCACCCGCCAGCGAAACCAAGGCGGTCCAGCCAGGGTCGACGAACTTGCAGACCAGCACCTCACCGTCGTCGAGGGTGTCTTGGGATTCCGGGTCGACCACCACCCTTACGATGCCTTCGAAGATCCCTGGGCCTGCGGGTGTTCCGTGAATGACGGCATCCTCTGAAGGCGGCTCATTCGACCGCTCGATGGCCTCCGGCATCCCGGTGAAAACCGACGGCACCTCAAGGCGCCGGTACTCCTCGCGCCGGGTTCGGCGAAACTCCACCAATTCGCGCACGTTCGCGGGCAGCGGAGCCAGCAGTTCGTCCACGGTCAGGTAACAGGCGTCGTCAACCCGATCCAGCGTCCCGGCATCGACCAGCTCAGCACCGAACCCGCCGGCTGCCGCGCGGCATCCGTCAACGGCGGTCAAGAACGCGGCCTTGGTCAGTTCTACGGCTCGCACCTGAGCCCCCGTCGATGCCAGCAGGCGACGCACCAACAGGCGTCGCGCCGCGGGAAGCGTTGAGAGCAAGTCGGCCTCGGCTTTCCGGCGCGTCGCGGCTGCACGTTCTGCACGCACCGCCGGGCGGTCGGACTCGGGCCTGCCGCTGTGGGCGGCGGCCGCACGCAGGACCGCGTCTGGGTCCTCCCGCCACGAATGACCGATCACATTGCCCTCGTTGGGACCATGGAAACCGTGCCGAGAAAGAAACTCGTCTAACGTGATCCGGCCGTGCCCCAACGACCACACGTCATCGGCCAATTCGGTTTCGATCACGCCGCCATACCCGGCCAACAGCGCCGGCACCAGATCACCACGACCCGCCTTGACGGCAACCGATTCGACCTGTGCGCGAAACACATTGAGGATGAGACGAGTACGAACATGCACCCGCATCGCCGCACTGAACCGGTAGGAGGAATCAGTGAGCAGATTGCGCGGATCAGGCCATCGTCCAGTTAGTACGGTTGCCCGCCACCAGTCCATCTGGCGCTGGTGCAGGCGGCGCGGAGCAGACCGCGCTCGCGCCAGCACCGACGGCGCCTTGACGACGACTGCCGGTAACCGGCGGGGGTCGCTACGGGTCGGAGCCGCATCAGGCCGCACTGCGCCCAACAAGTCGCGTTCGAAGTCATCCCCGGTCATTCCGGGCAGCAACCCGGCGAGTTCGCGGGCGCGATCGACGTTCATAGCCTGTCTGCCGAAGAAGCAGGCTGTGCTCCACTGATTCGGGTCGTCGGGTACCCGAAGCGCCGATGACCCCAGCACTCCGAAGTCGTAGAGGCCGCCGCGGGAAGCGAACTCGACACCGGTCCCCCAGAGTGACCAGCACAGCGGAGAGAGGATGTCCGGCGTCGCTTCGCCAACGTTCGTCAGAGTCCAGAGGCGATCGGGTTCGCTTCTGCCCCGGATCGGATCGGTCAAGGGCACCTTAGGGCCGGTGTGCATGGTTCTCCTGGTCGTATCGCTTGACAGTAGACTGTCACAGTTGTAGTCGATTATCGCACTGGACGAGCCACTATGTCAGACGATCTGCATCTTCAAACGCTGGCCACTTGGATCTTGACGATTGGCAGCCGACTGTCATAATGATCGGGTCACGCTCTACGTGCCGTCGGATCATTCGGTCGGCGGTCCGCCACCGGCCCATGGAATCGGAGGGCGCAACATGAGATTCGCCGTCAATCTGCCGAACTGCATGCACGTCGCGGCGATCACGCAGCCGTGGGAACACCACCTCACCGGCGCCGACATCGCCCGAGTCGCTCAACATGCGGAGCAGTTGGGTTACTCGATGGTGTTCCTGCCCGAGCATTTCCTCACCTCGACTAGCCATCTCGAGTTTTCCGGTAACCACTATTTCGACGCGACCACCGCTCAGGCCTTTATTGCGGGCGCCACTTCGACGATCACGATCGGCTCGATGGTGACGATCCTGCCGTTGCACAACCCTGTCGTCATGGCCAAGGCGATCGCGACGCTCGACTGGCTCAGCGGCGGTCGGGCCCAGGCCACCGTCGGCGTCGGCTGGCTCAAGGACGAATACGACGCGATCGGCATTCCTTTCAACAAGCGCGGTCGCATCGCGGACCAATGTCTGGCCGCGATGTTCGAGTTGTGGGACAGTGATTCGCCGACCTTCGATGGTGAGTTCGTCAAGTTCAACGACGTCGCGTTCGGACCCAAGCCCATCTCCAAGCCCCACCCCACGGTGTGGATGGGCGGAGACGCCGACGCGGTGTTGCGCCGAGCGGCCAAATTCGGTGACGGCTGGGCACCGTGGCTGACCAAGCCCGACGAACTGCCGGCCAAGATGGATTACCTGCGCTCACAACCAGAATTCGATGATCGGCCGTTCTCCCTGTTCTACAGCCTGGCGGTGCTGTCCATTGGTGAAGAGCACGCCATCATCGACGATCCCAACGCGCAGTTTGGCCAAAATGCCCAGCAGGTGATCGACAACTGCAACATGCTGGCCGAGCGCGGCGTCACCGACACCTGGGTGAATCCGCCAGAGCTGGAAGGACTTAACGCCTACCTCGACCACATGCAATGGGTAGCGGAGGAAATAATCCCGAAGGTCGGCTGAGCCTTTGCGCGGCAGGCGCCAGATTACTGGCGCCGCGCCGACGGCGTGATGCACAGCGGTACCGATTGCAGGGACATCGTCCCGGTCGGCCACGGCATCTGTGGCGGCTTGCCCAGCGCAAGAGTGTATTCGGGGATGCGTGAGTGCCACTCCTCGAGGATGAGGCGGAGCTCGAGACGCGCCAGGTGTGAGCCGAGACAGCGGTGCGGTCCACGCCCGAAAGCGAAATGCACGGCCTTGCTGTCGAGATGGATCTCGTCGGCATCCTCGTATCGGCGCGGATCGCGGTCGGCGCTGCCATAACTGAGCATCACCGTGGTGTCCTTGGGCACGAACCTGCCTGCCACTTCCACCTCCTCGGTGGTGACACGTGGCGCGAACGGTACCGGGCCGTCGACACGCAGAATCTCTTCGACGAACGCCGGTATGAGTGTGAAGTCGTGCGCGATACGCCGGCGCATGTCGTCGTCGGCCGCCAGCCTGGCCAGAGAAAACCCAACGGCAGAGGTAACGGTGTCGAGGCCGGCCAGCACGAACATGAAGCACAGACCCAGGATTTCGTTGTCGGACATACCTCCTTCTTCGGTGTCCTGGATCAGCTGGGTGAGCATGTCGTCACCGGTCGCATCGGCGCGCCGCTCGGCGATGTGCTCGGTCAGATAGCTGAATAGTTCCAGCGCATGAGCCATCACCTCCGGGGTCGCCTCGGTGCTGCTCGGATCGGTGAACTGCAGAATCGCGTCCTTCCACTGCACCAGCCGGTCACGGTCGGCCATGGGCAGACCGAACAGTGTCAGAAAAACCTGCGAGGGAAACGGTGTCGCGAGATCGGGAACCACGTCGCACTCGCCGCGGGCAACAATGGCATCGATCAATTCGCCGGCCTGCCGGCGTAACTCGGGTTCACGCTCGGCCATCTTCTTCGGACTGAAGAAGGGGTCGAGCATGCGCCGGAAGCGGGTGTGATCTGGTGGATCGATCGCGATCGGTACCAACGGAACCGGACTTCCCAGCCGGTCAAAAGCCCTTGCCGAAGAGAAGATTTCAGGCTTCTTCGCCGCGAACTCGACAGCCTCGGCGCTGGTGAGCACAATCTCCTCGCCAGAGCTCACCGCCTCACCGGCCTCCCGCAGCTCGCGCCACGCGCGCGTGCGGTCTTCCGCGAAGGGCAGATCGTTGATGTTGAACGTTCCGGTTGTGCCGAGCTCGGTCATCGAGACGGAGATCCTCTCTACCCCGCGCCGGCCGGCGCTTGGGTCGTTTGACAGTCAACTGTCATAAATTGGAAGTATCGTTGGTGCAACGGCAGGTGTCAACGATGTGCCCTCACCCGTGATCGTTGTACTGTCAGGACAGTCGTACGCAGGAGGAGGTTGGGCAATGGCCCGGGGCGACCGATCACCGCGCGACGCGCACGCGGACCGGGTCCGCAATGCTCTGCTCAACGCCGCCCTGAACCTGTTCAGCACGAACGGGTACGACGAGACCACCACGGACCAGATCGCGGAGAGCGTCGGCGTCTCACCGAGAACCTTCTTCCGCTACTTCCCCACCAAAGAATCGGTGCTCTTCTTCGGTGAGTACGACTTCATCGACGCGGTCAGCGGCGTCTACCTGGCTCAACCGGAGAAGGCATCCGATTTCGAGGCATTGGCCAATTCGTTCGCCCTGCTGGCGCCGGGCCTCAAGCGCATCCGCAAAAGGATCGCGCAGTACCACGACGCCGTTGCATCGTCGCTGGTGCTGCTCGGCCGCGAGCGTAAAAACCATGAGGCCAACGCCGAGACCGTCGCCAAGGTGATCGCCGAACGACGCCGATTGCCGGCACCCGACAGCGAATGCCGGCTCTTGGCGGCTGTCGGCATGCTATTGGTCGAGCGCGCCCTCAACCAGTGGCTGTCAACACCGGGTCGCTCGCTTGATGATCTGATCCGCCAGGAATTCGCCGCGCTGCCCGCGGTCCTCAAATAGCCGTAACCTAACGATCGGCCATCCGGGTGCCATCGGGGCAATGCCGGGGCGTTCCCGGTCCGCAGTACTGGGTACGCAGATAGCTTGGATAGGTTTGAGTCGGACCGGCGTAGAAGCCGGCGAGGTTCACCGGCACGTCGTACACACCGATCGCCACCACGTGCAAAAATCCGGTCACCGCCAGCACCCTGAGCAGTCCTCTGATCCCTGGCCCGGCCCACCGCAACGTCTCCACGCCCGCCTCGACCCGGATTCTGCCGTCACGGTTGCGGAAAAACATCAGTGCGCCACTCGAACTCAGCACCAGCGACCACAGGATGGGGCCGTACAACGGAATCTGCACGGTCTGACCCGCCCACAACGTGACGCCGGGAATCGACGCCGGGTAGCCGAGCAGACCGTGGCGCACGGCAAAGATCTCGAGCGGGAACTCGATCACGTACACCGTGAGCCAACCGGCACAGAAGGTGCGGACGGGTCCTAAAGCCGGCCACCTGTTCCGGGCGCGACCCATGCCCCAGCGGGCGAGCGAGCCCATGGCCAGCGGCATCCAGACGTAGATCATTCCGACCATCAGCACAGGTTCGGCCATCAGTCGACCATCGGGGCTGAGCCAGCCGGGGATGTTCTGCGTCCAGTTGCCGAAGTTGAACAGCCCGGCGTTGTAGAACAGTGCCGGCTGAAACCAGTTGATCAACGGGTCGTGCCACCAGGCGATGGCCGAGCCGATCACGACGGCGGCCTCGACGCAGAGTTGACGCTCGCGGATGCTCTTGCGGACTACGTAGACGATCGCGATCAATGCCAGTATCGGACAGCCGATTTGGAAGGCGGTCATCGCCAAACGAGTGACTCTGGGGATCGGGTCCGGCCCCGGATTCACCGGTGTGGCATTGCCGGACACTATCCAAGAGATGTAGACGTAGGCGGCGATGACGACGAAAACCGCACCCACGCTCGACCAGAACAGCACCGGCCGAATGGTCGTGATCCGCGCGGGCTCGATGGCCGACGACTCTGCCTTTCGGGGCGACTTCAAATCCGTCACTGCGCAACTCCTTTGGCACGACTAATCAAAGATGACAGTTCACTGCCATAGTGTCAATGTGCGGGATCGGATAACGAACGCGGCTATCGGTACAACCGGTTCATCAGCGCGGCGGTGTCATGATCCTGCACGGCCGCGCATGCCCGGCGAAAGGCGGCGTCGGCATTCTGCTGTGCCTGCAAGCCCGGCCAATTGATCGTCATCGCCGTCGCATCCCAGGCCTCGGCGGCAAAGAGGCGATACCGCTGGAACGCGACATCGAAGTTTGGTACGTCTTCTGCTCCACCGGCGCGCAGACCTTCCAGGTACTGCTCGATGAGATCGCGCTCCGCAGAGCGGCGCATCTCCGGTTCCAGGCCGGTGGTCATGAAGTAGGACACCTCCCGCAATCCTGGCCCTCGCCAAACCACTTGCCAGTCAAGTAGTCCGGAACGCCCATCGGCGCACGCGAAGGTGTTGCCCAGGTGCGAGTCGCCGTGCAACAGGGTCAACGGCCCGGACTCGAACTCCCGGTAATACTTAGCTGCATGCGTGTCGAGAGCCGCCGCGACAGCGCGCACCGCGGATGTCACCTCGGGGCGTACCCGGCGAAGCGCACCGCGGCGGCCGCGAGAGTAGAAAGTCGTCAACACGCCGTACCCTGGCCGGGTGCTCCAGGTTCGGACCCAGGACAGATCCCCGACCAACCGCGGGCTCTGCCAGAACCGGGCATGCAGTGTCGCAAAGGCGTCGATCAATCCCTGCGCGTGGACGATGTCGCATGTGTCGGCCAATGCATACGGCCGGGCGCCGGCGGCGACGATGTCGTCGAGAACGATCAGGAATCGCGCTCCGACCCCGGCATGCGCGTACCAGGAGCGCGGGGCGACACCGCCGAGCTCGTCGGCGGCCTCGTTGTAGAAGCGTGCTTCGTTGACTGCCATCCCCAACGCCGCCACCATCGTGCGGTTCTTTGCGGACAGCGGGGTGCTCTTGAGGAACAGATGGTCGGGCAGTCCCGCCGCGCGACCCGGGCCATTCCATTTGACGGCCAGGCGCCGACGGTCTGTCGTACCCGTGGTGCCGTCCAGGACCGAAATGCGCTGCGCGACAGCACCCGGCGTCGTACTCGCCAGGTGTCTCGTCAACCATTCGGTCGTGACATCCGCCGCTGACGACGGGCCGGATCCGGGAAGCGCCGGCAAGACTGCGGCGACAAGCTCGCCCGCCGCGGTGAGGTTCGCGACCGCCGAGCCGGCGCGGTGCCGCAGCGTTCGAGCCGTCATCCAGCGCCAACCTCCAGCCAGGTTCTGGTGACAAACGGAATATAGTAAACTAGGTTACACAGGTAGCCAACCGAATGAACCGCGCTCGCTGAGAGGCAACGATGCTTTTCGCCACGTCACAGCTAGCGCCACCGGCGACCCTCCATCCATCCGGTGTCTGGTTCTTCAACTGGGTGATACCGATCGCCGGCGGCTTATTCATCGTTCTGGCGATCGCCGATGTCATCCGGCGGCGTCGCCTGACGTGGGGGTTTCTGTTCCTGTTCAACAGCCTCGCGGTGTACTGGATGGAGACGATCGGTGACTGGGGCCAGATGCTGTTCTACAGTCCGGCTTTCGCGCAACACCATCTGCTCGAGTGGCTGCCGATCAAGACGCCCCACGATCCGTTGTTCATGCCGTTCGCGTACGCGGTGTATTGGGGAGTGCACGCGATCCTGGTGCTGTGGCTGAGTCAATGGGTGTCCACACGGTTCGGCTGGAGCATGCTCAAATCCATGCTGGTGCTTGCGATTCCGGTCAACTACGTCTGGGACTTCGTGGTCGAGGGCACCGCTACGGCAATGGGTTGGTGGACATACGATCCCGGCATTGGACCCGTTCTCCAGTGGGGCAACGGGGGTCGCATCACGCTGCTCTGGACCATCGGCATCATGTGTGTGTGGCCCAATCTGATCGCCTACTGGGCCGGTAAATCGCCGATTCGCGGCCTCAACCATTTCGAGCGATTCTGCCGCTTGGATCGTTTCACCGTCCCGCGGACCGGGTCGCATCCGACCGGCCACACCGAGAGTCGGGGCGCAACGGCCTTGGCTGCCAGGCAAGCGGTCTTGACCAAACAGCAAGAATTCGACGGTTACCTCAACTACGACGTGGTGATTCCGCGGTGGCGCTTCGAACTCATGCGGCTCGGCGCTTGGTTCATCGTCTTCCAAGTCACCTTCTTCGTCTTCCTGATCATTCCGCTGGTGGTGTTGCGCACCGTGACCGGCGCCGACAGCCCCTACGTTCCGTGATCCGAAAGGAGCCGCGGTGACAAGTGACCGCATGAAAGATCTGGCCGCCGAATTCTTCCTGCCTCCGCAGACCGATGCAGCGCTGCGCGGGGAGACCGTGCGCCTTGTTGCGGCATGCGTGGCGTTCATCGTGATCCTCGGCGCCGTCGTGGCGCTGACGCAAGGCATCGTCATCACGGTGTGATGCCATGGCTGGACGGCGACTCATCTAACATTGGTGTCACTTCAAGCGAAGAGGTGATGAGCGTGACGTCGGAGCGGTTGGTGGTCTGCGCGAGCCATAGCCCGGGCAAGGAACGCGATGTCGAACACGCCTTCGGTCGCCGGTTCCGCTCGGCACTGACATCAGCGGCCGAGCAAGCGCAGAAGTTCGATCCCGACGTCGTCATTGTGTTCGGCGGCGACCATCGTCGGGCATTCCGCCACGTGGTGCCCGCCTTCGGGGTGGCGCTGTCCGCGTCGATTCTGGCCGAGGGCGGCCATCCGGCCGGCGACCTGGATGTCCCGTCCACGTTGGCACGCGAGCTGTGTGAACACCTGCTGTCGGCCGGGTTCGATGTCGCCGCATGTCGCGACATCGGGCTGGATCACGCGTTCGCGCAGCCTGTTCGGGATTTACTCGGGGAGTTGGCGATCAAGCCGGTGATCCCGGTGCCGGTGAACTGTGCCACGGCTCCGCTGCCCAACGGTCGTCGGGTCGCTGAATTCGGCGCGGAAGTCGGCCGGTTCCTCGACGGGATCGCCGAGCGGGTGCTGGTGATCGGCACCGGAGGGTTGTCACATTCACCGCCGAGTTTAGAGGTCGACACCTACGACCTCAGCGACGAAGACCGGGCGCGCATCATCGCCGAGGGTATGGCGGACGCGCGTACCAAGATCCGTCCCGATTGGGACGGCGAAGTGTTGGATGCCATGTCGATTTGGGATGTCGCCGCGTTGGTTCAACTCGTGGACACCGCCCACGCCCGCGCCGGTGCGGGCGCCAACGAGGTCCGGACCTGGCTTGCCGCCGGCGCGGCAGGTGGCGGCCGGCCGGTCACGCCGCTGGTCTACGAGCCGGTGCCGGAATGGATCACCGGAATGGCCGTCGCGGCCTCCCACCTGACCAGTCCAGCCGTCATCTGACACTGCGTACTCACAGATTTCGGTACGTCATGTGCAATTCGAAATTGAAGACCACAAACTGATATCGTTCTTCTGACATCTTCGTCACATCATCCTCGGAGGCACCGCATGACGAATGCCCCGTTGGCGGGCATCACTGTGGTGAGCCTCGAACAGGCAGTCGCGGCGCCATATGCGACCCGCCAACTCGCCGATCTCGGCGCGCGGGTGATCAAGGTCGAGCGACCACAGGGTGGCGACTTCGCCCGTGGCTACGACCGCGCGGTGCACGGCGAGTCGAGCTATTTCGTCTGGCTCAATCGCGGCAAAGAGTCGTTGACCGTAGACATCAAGCAACCCGGAGGCAGACGCATCTTCGACCGTCTGCTGGAGGGCGCCGACGTGCTGGTGCAAAATCTTGCACCGGGCGCAGCGGCCCGGCTGGGATTAGATGCCGAATCGGTTTCCCGCACTCACCCGCAGACCGTTACGGCCACGATCAGCGGGTACGGGCAGGACGGCCTTTGGCGCAACCGCAAGGCCTACGACCTGCTGGTGCAGGCCGAGGCGGGACTGTTGTCGGTGACCGGCTCGCCGGACGAAGTGGCGCGCACCGGAGTGTCGATCGCCGATATCGCCGCGGGCATGTTCACCTTCTCCGGAATCCTCACCGCGCTCTACGCCCGCGCCACGACCGGCGTTGTCCGGCCGGTGTCAGTGTCGTTGTTCGACGCGTTGGTCGAATGGATGTCCCAACCGCTCTACTACGGTCGATACGGTGGAACGGCGCCGAAACGTACGGGTGCGCGACATCCAACGATCGCTCCGTACGGCCCGTTCACGGCGGGCGACGGCGGAACCGTGTTGCTCGCCGTACAGAACCCAGCCGAATGGCAACGGCTCTGCGAGACCGTCTTGGACAGAGCGGATCTCGTCGCCGACCCGCGATTCGCCACGAATCCCGATAGGGTGGCGAACCGCGACGAGTTGGAGGCGATCATCGCTGCGGCGGCCGCGCGGCTGAGCGCTGAAGAGCTCGAGAAGCGCCTACAGTCGGCCGGCGTGGCACATGCCCGGATGAATGATGTGGACCAATTGTGGCTGCATCCGGTGCTCGTCGGCCGGGACCGGTGGCAGGAGATTCAGACACCGGGCGGTCCGGCGGCCGCGCTGCCGCCGCCCGCTGCCTTGGCCGGCGTCGATCCGTTGATCGGTGACGTGCCCGCGCTGGGTGAGCACAGCCGAAAAATATTGTGCGATTTGGGATATTCGATGAAGGCGATCGATGAGCTTGTCGCCCAAGGTGTTACGACCGCATAGCGGAGCCCGTTTACTTCTTGCGTCCGAAGAACCCGCGGCGGATGCAGGTGATCAACACATCGATGAGTTCGTCGTCGTCGATCGGCTCGGGCAGATCGAGGGCCGCCTGCGGCACGCGGGTGACCAGCGCCCGTAAGATCAGTGCCGAGACCACCGGATCGAACGGGTACCGATCCGATCCGCGGATCAGCATCCTGGCCGCCCCGATGTCCATCTGCACTTGTCCGTTCTCGCCGATGCTGACGATCGTGGGATCGTCGGTGGCGCCCTCGGCCCAGGCCTCGATGCAGCCCGAATACTTGTCGTAGAACTCGACGTAGGTGCCCAGCCAGTGCGGCAGCGTAGACGTTTTGCCCACAGGATCCACCTCGGCGATCCGGTCGGCGAACGCCATTCCGGCGCTGTAGATTTCGGCGGCCACGGCAGCGAGCAGATCTTGCTTGTCTTTGAAGTACTTGTAGAACGTACCTCGCGCCACGCTGGCCGACTCGACGATGTCGTCGACACTGGTGCTGCGGTAGCCGCGCGCACGGAATTGAGCGGCGCCGGCATCGGCCAGAGCATTCACCGTGATGACGGCACGCTTACTGAGGCTGGCGGTGCGCTCGCTGACCGACAGCCCCGAAACGTCTGGCGCCGGGGGCACTTCGAGCGCGTCCACGTCAGCCCCCGGGTCTGCGCTGGCATGCAGACCTAACGACGTCAACACCGACCGCGGAGTATCGGGGAACAACATCAGCTGCAGGAATACCGACAGCGTGTCAACCGCGTCCTTGGCGCTGCGACCGTAAGCCCGGTCGGTGTGCACGAACAGATTGAGGCGGTGCACCAGCGCGGTCATCGCCATGGCCGCGACCTCCGGGTCCAGGCCGTTGAGGCCCGAGCCGGCGAGCCGCTCCGCGAGGCGGTGGTTATAACCGCGTACAAACCGGGTGATTTCGGGACGCACCTTGGTGTCCGACGAGGCGATCGCCGTCCACTGCACGAACATCGTGGAGTATTTGTCGAACACCCAACTCCACTCCCCTAGCCACCAGTTCAGATTGTCGAAGCCGACCTCGTCCGGGCCGAGCGGACCGATGCGACGCGCCACCCGAAACAACGCGCTGCCGCATTCGTTGAGCAGCTCCAGGAAGATCTCGTCCTTGCCTTTGAAGTACTGGTACAGGGTGGCCCGGGACACCCCTGCCGCTTTGGCTATCGCGTCGACCGAGGTGTCGAAGTAGCCCACCCGGCCGAATAGCTCCAGCGAGACCTCGGCGATACGGCCCCGGGTGTTGGCACCGCGAGCGCCCACTGCGGGGCTGGAGGGGCCGTAGCTGGCCCGGCGGACGATCGAGGCTTCGGACATAATGTTTCCAGCCTATGGCCGATCCGCGTCACCCGCGCCGCATCGAGCGGCGTTCCGCGGGTTGACGAACTCGGCGGTGCCGGTGATCGCGACGCCGCCCGTCTGCCGGGTAGCGGTCAACTCCACGATCACCCGTTCGGCGTCAGGCTCCGCCGACACGGCGGTCACGGTGCCCGAGCAGGTCAACACGTCGCCCGGCCAGACCTGCTCGCGAAAGCGGACGCCGAAACGGCGCACGCTGCCCGCGCCCAGCCAATCGGTGGCGAACCCGGCCAGCAGCGCCGCGGAGAACATGCCCTGGGCGAACACCGAAGGGTAGCCGGCGGAACGCGCGAGTTGATCGTCGTAATGCATGGGGTTGAAATCACCGGACGCGCCTGCGTAGCGGACGAACATCTGCCGAGTCAGTGGTCCGAACTCGCGGACCGGCGCCTGCACGCCGACACGCAATGCGGTGGTCGTCGTGGTCTGTCCGCCTGCGCCGTCGCCGGGACTCATCGGGGGGCCGTCTCGATGAAGGTGGCTTTGGCCTCGGCGACGAGCGCTCCGCCGGCGTCGCGGTACTCAGTAACCACGGTGGCGAAACGCATCGTGCCCCCACGTTTGCCCGGTTTCGAGTACCGGTCGACGATCCTCTCCCGTGCGGTCAGGACGTCACCGGCCGCGGGCGGGGCGGAGTGAAAGGTGTATTCCTGTTCGCCGTGCAGCAAGCGCTTGCGGTCGAAACCCACGTCAACCCGGACACCGGCCGGGGCCCAGCGGCCTGCGGTCGTCAGGAATGTCGGCGGGATGATCGCGTCAGGACCACGGTAGGCGGGATCGTCGCACAACATGGCCTCAGCGAACTCGGCGACCTTGCCCTGCTCCACGACCAGGTCCCACGGCCGTCCGGAATTACCGTCGGCGTCGTTATCGGACGATGCACTCATAGTGACCAATACTGTCAGAAAAAGTGAAGACCTGAAACTAAATCGTCGCTTCTTAGCCAATGGACTGCTTGTCCAAAGATGACATTGCTGCCAGAATCGGTGCCCATGGTGGAGTTGGCGGCAAGCTATGCCGCAGGCAAATGGGTGTCGGGCGCGCACGCCGGAACACTGGATGTGACGTCGCCGGCCACCGGCGAGCTGCTGGGCACCGTCGGTATTGCCGGCCCCGACGACGTGGGCGCCGCGGTCGCCGCCGCCCGCGGCGCGCTGCAGTCGTGGGGGCGGGTCGCTCCTGCCGATCGCGGTGCCGCATTGGGGCGACTCGCCGACGCGCTGAGCGCCCGCAAGGGTGAACTGGCCGACCTGACCACCGCGGAGATCGGCTCGCCGCGATCCTGGAGCACCTTCGGTCAGGTCATCACCGCGGTCGGCGTGCTGCGCGCCTACGCGTCGATCACCCCGCACTATCCCTTCTCGACCACCCGTCCATCGGTGACGGGCGGCACCGTCGAGGTGCGTCAGCTTCCCGTCGGCGTGGTCGGCGCCATCGTGCCATGGAACACACCGCTGTTCATCGCAGCGCTAAAGCTCGGTCCCGCCCTGGCGGCGGGGTGCACAGTGGTGCTCAAGCCGGCGCCCGATGCCCCGCTCGAATTCGGCGTGCTGATGGAGGCGATCGAGGAAGCTGGACTGCCCGACGGAGTCGTCAACGTCGTCAACGGGGGCGCTGAAACCGGCGAGCTGCTCACCGAACATCCGGGGGTCGACAAGGTCAGCTTCACCGGCTCGACGGCCGTCGGTGCCAGGATCGCAGCGTCGTGTGGCTCCCGAATCCGCCGCTGCAGCACCGAACTGGGCGGCAAGTCCGCGGCCATCGTGCTGCCCGATGCGCCGCTTGAGACGACGGTGCCGGGTTTGGTCGCCGGCGTGATGGGCAACAACGGTCAGCTGTGCGCCGCTCTGACGCGAATCGTGTTGCCGCGCAGCCGCTACGACGAATTTGTGGCCGCACTGACGGCCGCCGTCGCCGAGCTGATCGTCGGGGATCCCGCCGACCGGGCCACCGATATCGGTCCGCTGATCAACGAGGCTGCGCGCGACAGGGTCGAGGGGTTCCTGCGGCGCGCGCGGCAGGACGGCGCCACCGTGTTGGTCGGCGGCGAGCGGCCCAACCGTCCAGGGTGGTTCCTCTCTCCCGCGGTCGTCGCCGCGACCAACGACATGGAGATCGCCCGCGAAGAGGTCTTCGGACCGGTCGCGGTCGTGATCGCCTACGACGACACCGGCGCCGACGACGTCGCTGAGGCGGTGGCCATCGCCAACGACTCCCGGTACGGGCTGGTCGGCGCGGTGTGGTCTGCCGACGCGGAACGGGCGGCGGCGGTGGCGGCCCAGCTGCTGGTGGGTTCAGTGGCCGTCAACTCGACCGCCGTGCTCGACTTCGCCAGCCCGTTCGGCGGATTCAAGCAGTCCGGCATCGGCCGCGAGGGGGGCCCCGAGGGCATCGCCGGGTTTGTCGAGCATCAAGCCATCATCCGTTGAGCCGGAAGGGATTCCAGTGCAGACTCAAGCAGCGGTCTTGTTCGAACGCAACACACCCTGGTCCATCGAGTCCATCGAGCTCGACGCGCCGAAGGCGACCGAGGCGCTGATCGAACTACACGCTTCGGGCATGTGTCACTCCGACGACCATCTCGTCACCGGCGACATGCCGATCCGATTGCCCTGCATCGGCGGGCACGAGGGCGCGGGCGTGGTCAAGGCCGTCGGTGAGCACGTGTCGTGGCTGTCGCCGGGCGACCACGTGGTGTTCAGCTTCATCCCGTCGTGCGGACGGTGCCCGTCGTGCTCGACGGGCCACCAGAGTCTGTGCGACCTCGGCGCAAAGATCTACTCGGGCATGCAGATTCACGACGGCACCGCTCGCCACCATCTCGGTGGCGACGACCTCGCGCTGGCCTGCGGTATCGGCTCGTTTGCCCACCACACCGTGGTGCACGAGGCCAGTTGCGTGAAGATCCCGGACCACTATCGCCTCGACCTGGCCTGTCTTCTGGGCTGCGGCTTCATCACCGGTTGGGGATCCTCGGTCTATGCCGCCAACGTCAGGCCGGGCGACACCGTTGCCATCGCCGGGGTCGGTGGCATCGGCGCCGCGGCAGTCCAGGGCGCGCGGCTCGCGGGTGCCCGCACCATCACCGTCATCGACCCCTCGGAGTACAAACGGGCCGAAGCGGTCAAGATGGGAGCCACTCATACCGCGGCCGACTGGAACGAGGCGAAAGCCGTTGTTGCCGAAGCTACCTGGAACCGCGGCGTAGACAAGTTCATCTGTGCTATGGGAGTCGGTGACGGCCAACTAGTCGGCCAGGCGCTGGCCATGACGGCCAAGCGTGGCCGGCTGGTGGTCACCAACATCCACCCAATGCTGGAACGGGAGATCCGGGCTAATCTGATGGACCTCACCCTGACCGAGAAGCAGATTGTCGGAACCCTCTACGGCTCGGGCAATCCCCGTGCCGACATCCCTAAGATCCTCGAGTTGTACAGCGCCGGGCAGGTGGACCTCGAATCCATGGTCACCCGCACCTACCCCCTGGAGAAGGTCAACGACGGCTACGCCGACATGCACGCCGGCGCCAATATCCGTGGCGTACTGATTTATCCGCCTGCCGAGGGATCACTCGGCTGAGGCAATGCGGTCTCACATACGAGGTCCGCTGGGCACGTGACCGGACGATCTGGCGGCACATCGACCGAGTGCAGCGTGAGAAAGGAAGCGAGATGTCATCTCCTCGGCTGAAGTGCGTGGACACTGCCGGGACGCTCGCGACCGCGGGATGGCTCTGGGGAGGAGCGACGTGATCAGCAGACGTCTGGCAGGCAAGGTGGCGCTCGTGACCGGTGCAGCCAGAGGACGGGGTCGAAGCCACGCGCTACGTTTGGCCCGCGAAGGCGCAGACATCATGTTGGTAGATCTGTGTGACAACATCCCTTCGTGTGACTATCCGCTCGCCACTAGCGAAGACCTCGACCGCACCGCTTGCATGATCGAGAAGCTCGACCGACGAGCGGCGGTGTACCGCTGCGATGTCTGCGATCGAACCGAAATGGAGATCGCAGTCGACACCGCGGTACGGCAACTCGGCGCGCTCGACGTCGTCGTCGCGAGCGCCGCCATCGCCCCAACTCGGGCGGAAGCCCCGATCGCGGCCTTCATCGACACGTTCGACGTCGACTTTCTCGGCGTGGTAAACACTTTCAGCGCCGCGATGCCACGTTTGAGCGAAGGCGCGTCCCTTATCGCTTCTGGTCCCTCATCGTCGGCGCAAGGACCTCTTCACGATCGGCCGCAGGGACCGGGCGGGGCGGCGTATGAACTCGCGCAGTCGATGGTTTCGCAGTATGTGCAGATGCTAGCTAAACAGCTTGCCCCGCTTGGTATTCGGGTGAATACCGCCAGCGGTTCGGAGAACGGCTACGACTCTGGCTACGCCGGACGGCTGTATCGGCCCGTCATGCTCGACGTTGATCGCGTTGGCGCGGCGTCGCTTTCCACCATGTCATGGCCTGTTACGACCTGGGCTGACACGGATGCGTCCGCCGCGGTGGCATTCTTGGCGGCGGACGAATCGCGAGCGATAACCGGCCGGCACGTGACGGTTGATGCCGGCTCGTCCCTCAACTAACCCGACGACCGGGCGCTACACCCGCGCGGCTCAGGTCGACGCCACCCAGTTGGTAATCGATGAGGTGAATGAGGCACCCAGTTTGGCACGTATCCACGGCGGTAGATTTTTTGGCATCGGTAACGGTACCGACCGGGCGCCACGCGCCTCGAGCAGTGCCTCGTACGCGGCGGTATCGCCGCCGAACGGTTGTCCCTCACCGGCGATGAACCCATACAGTTCACACCCCTGCGGGCCGGCCTCCCAAGGTCCGAATACGTCCCCCCACTCAAGCATGATGTGCGTGCCTGCGCGGGCGACCACGTCGCCGCAGCGGATCTCGCCGGCCAGGATGAAATTGCTGTGATCGCCGGTGTGACCGTGCTGCGAGGAGATGGCCCCCGGGTCCCACTTGTTCCAGAACGCGAAGTACCGGGGAGACAGCTCAATCCACTTCTCCCATATCGACGCCGTACGGCCATCTGCGAACTCATAACGCAGCATCTCCTCAGCCGGTACGTCGTCGAGATGCTTGATCGACGGTCCGCCTCTCATTGGGCACTTCCCTTCCGCTACTGATTACGTCCCGACTACAGCCCTCTGCGCTTGACGATCAATCACATCGTCGGAGCCAACGGCAGGCGATCACGACGTTGCAAGCCGCGCCGTTGTTCACTCTTGACGCAGTTCATTCGGGTCCCGCCACCGTCGAGGTGAAGCCTATTTTTAGTCGCACATCTCAAACCTGCACCTGCTCCCACCCTCCACCTTCGGCGGAGCGGTGCGCGGCGTCGATCACCGCGAGCGACAACAGCCCGTCCTCGAAGGTAGCCGCGCCGCTGGGACCACCGTCGAACGCGGGCAGCCAGTCCTGCAGCATCAGCGCCATAGCCCTGCTGGCGTGACCCGCCAGGCCCCCGGGCAACCGCTCGGGGTGCGCGGGTTCGCGTTCATCCACCGTCAGGGGACTCAATCCCGCATCGGTGGCGGCGCCGAGGCTGTATGCCGCGGAACGCAAGTCGCCGTCGCCGATGATGGTGCCATCGGAGCCGAACAATTCGAGGCGGTAGTGATCGGCGTGGGCGCCCATAACGGAGAGGCTCAAAATGACGGTCACCCCCGACTCCATACGCATCAGCAGTGCCGCGGTGTCATCGGCGGTGACCGGTAGGGTCCCCCCGTCGGGCAGTTCGCGGACAGGTTCGCTGGTGCGCACCTCCGCGCACACCGACACCGGGCGGCCGAGCAGGCTGGTCAGGAAGTCCAGATCGTGCACCAGCATGCCGGCCAGATAGCCGCCGCCCTGCTCGCGGTCGTACATCCAATGTGCCTGCAGCGGATGACTCGGATGCCAATACGACGCGCTGCGACTGACCCGGGCGAGGTACTGCGAACCGAGAAAGCCCGAGCGCACCTTGTCGGCGACTGCCAACCAGTCCGGGTTCCACCGGTTTTCGAAACAGCAGGCGGTGGGCAGCTTGGAATCGGTCGCAGCACGCACCATGTGGCGGGCCGCTTCGAGGTCGCCCGCCAGCGGCTTCTCGCACAACACCGGCTTCCCCGCCGCCAGTGCGGCGATCGTCATTTCGTGGTGCAGCACGGTGGGAGTCGCGACCGAGATGACGTCTAGGTCGTCGCGGGTAACGAAAGACTGCCAATCGGTGGAGGTCTGTTCGATGCCCAGTTTGGCCGCCGCACGCTCCAGCCGATCGGGTGTACGCGCACAGAGCGCGACGGGCTCGAAGCCCTTCGCCGCCCGGAAACCGGGCACCTGCACACGTGCGCCCCACCCGACGCCGATGATGCCGACCCGTAAAGTCATGTGCTCTTCTCCGTTCCTCCGTTTGCAGTGACACTAACGTTAGATAACTCGTGCCGCGAGCGAACAAATATTGAGACATTGCCCGATCTGATCCAGCACCCCGGCATTGCCTATAAGTGACATGGGTGCCAGAATCGGGTGCTGTGAGCGCGATCGACACCGACGAGCAGCAGTTCGCACCACTGATCGATCTGCGGTGGTGGCAGGAGCGTCCGGCTGAACGGAGCGAGCTCTACCGGCGCCTTCGCGAGGCCGGCGGCCCGGTGTTCGTCCGCACCAACCGACCCGACTCGCCGCGGCCCCGAGGGTTCTGGGCGATCGGCGCCCACCGCGACGTCGTCGACATCAGCCGCCGCCCCGGCGACTTCAGTTCCGGGCAGGGCACGCAGATCTTCGACCAGACCGCCGAGATGCGCGAATACCGCGGCTCCATCATCGACATGGACGATCCCGAACACATGCGGCTACGCAAGATCGTCTCGCGGGGCTTCACCCCGCGCATACTCTCCGAGCTGCGTGGCCTGGTCGAAGAGACCACCGCCGAGATCCTCGAGGAGATGCCGCGCACGGGTGAGTGCGACTTCGTCTCTTCGTTCGCCACGCTGCTGCCGCTGCGCATTATCGACACCATGCTCGGCGTTCCACGCGAACACGAACAGTTCATCCTGCGGGCGACCAATATCGTGCTCGGCGCCTCGGACCCCGAGTACGTACCCGACCAGACCGTCGCGGGCATCGGAGCCGCGGTCACCAAAATCAGCGAGCAGCTCATCGAGTTGCTCAAGGGCATCGCCGAGGACCGCATCGCCCATCCCCGCGACGACGTGATCAGCAAACTGGTCAACTCCGACGAAGAAAACCTCACACCCCAGGAGCTGGCGAAGTTCTTCATCCTGCTGATCGGCGCGGGCAACGAGACCACCCGCAATGCACTGACCCACGGGCTGCTCATTCTCAGCGCCCACCCCGAGCAGCGCGACCGACTGTTGGCGAACTACGACGACATGGTGTCCACCGCGGTCGAGGAGATCCTGCGATACGCCAGCCCGGTGATCCACTTTCGCCGTACGGTGACCCGCGACGGCGTGACGCTGACCGACGCCCACGGCGAGGTCACCCACACCTTCAACGCCGGCGACAAAGTTGTGGTCTGGTATCCCGCCGCCAACCGCGACCCCGCGGTCTTCGACCAGCCGGAGCGCTTCGACATCGCGCGGAAACCCAACAACCACATCGCTTTCGGCGGCCCGGGACCGCACTATTGCCTGGGTGCGCACCTGGCCCGGCTTGAGCTGAACGTGGCATTCCAGATGCTCTACGCGCGCTACCCCGACATCACCGCCGCGGGCGAACCGGTCATGCTGAGGTCGAACTTCGTTAACGGCATCAAACACCTGAAGGCCACGTACACACCATGAACACGCAGGCAGCAGTTTTGTCCGACATCGCGGACGGCGTCTTGACGATCACCCTGAACCGGCCCGAAGCCGCCAACGCGGTACGTCCCGACGACCGCGATGCCCTCATCGCGCTACTGGCCGCCGCCGACGCCGACGAGAAGGTACGTGTGGTGGTGCTGCGGGCCAACGGCAAGCACTT
Source organism: Mycobacterium sp. 3-98 (assembly GCF_035918355.1). NCBI lineage: Bacteria > Bacillati > Actinomycetota > Actinomycetes > Mycobacteriales > Mycobacteriaceae > Mycobacterium > Mycobacterium sp. 3-98. The sequence goes on from NZ_CP142360.1 coordinate 3,970,339, forward strand.
CTGCTCCGGCGCCGACGTTGGATCGCTCGCCGAACGGCGCGCGCGGGGCGAGAAGCGAGTGCTGGAGCCGACCCGGCGCATCATGAACGGCGCCCAGAAGCTGGTGGCCAGCGTGCTGGACTGCAATAAACCGGTGATTGCCGCAGTGCATGGTGCGGCCACGGGCCTGGGGGCCCACGTCGTGTACGCCTCCGACCTGGTGATCGCTACTGAAAACGCCTACTTCGCAGAGTCATTCGTCAAGCGTGGGCTGGTTGTCGACGGCGGCGGCTGTTATCTACTGCCCCGCCGCATTGGCATGCAGAAAGCCAAGGAGATGGCGTTCTTCGGCGAAAAGCTCTCAGCCACCGAAGCATTCACGCTAGGTCTGGTGAACCGGGTGGTCAGCGCCGCCGACTTCGACGCTACGGTCGCCGACTTCGCCGGCCGGTTGGCCGGAGCGCCGACCTCCGCGATCGCGTTCACCAAACGGCTGCTCAACGACTCACCCGACACCGACCGCTCCGGTGCATTCGTCGCGGAGGCAATGGCACAGGAGATCCAGTCGTATTCACACGACTCCACCGAGGGCGTGCAGGCGTTCGTGGAGAAACGACCGACCGAGTTCACCGGGTGGTAAAGGTGGCTCGCGCTGACATTCCGACCATCGACGCGGCAAGCGCTCCCTACTGGGAGGCCGCCAGGCAGGGTCAATTGTTGATCGCCGAATGCTCAGCGTGCGGCAAGGTCCATCACTACCCCCGCCCGTTCTGCCCGTTCTGCTGGAGCGAGGACGTTGCGCCCGTACAGGCCAGCGGAACTGGAACCCTCTACACGTATTCGACTGTCTACGTGAATGATCTGGCGCCGTTCAAGGAGCGAGTGCCGTATGTCGCCGCGCTCGTCGAACTGACCGAAGGCCCTCGGCTGATGACGACGATTGAAGGCGCGGACTTCGACGACCTTCGGGTCGGAATGCCGGTTACCGCCGTCTTCCGCCCGGTCGACGACACCGATCCCGACAGCCCCTATCTGACAGTCTTCACACCTAGCGAGGAGAACCCATGACCGGACTGCTCGATGGCAAAGTCGCCCTGGTGACCGGGGCGGGGCACGGCATCGGCCGGGGCCACGCTCTCGAACTCGCCAAGCACGGCGCCACCGTGATCGTCAACGACCTCGGCACCAGCCTGTCCGGCGAGGGCACCGGCAAGGTGGCCGACGAGGTGGTGGCGATCATCGAAAGCCGCGGTGGTACCGCTGTTTCCGACTTCAGCGATGTCGGCGACGAGGAGCAGGTCGACCTCGCCGTCGAGCGTGCCTACTCGCAGCTGGGGCGGCTGGACATCGTCGTCAACAACGCAGGAATCGTTCGCGACAAGGCGATCTGGAACATGACCGCCGACGATTTCGACCTGGTGATGCGGGTGCACGTTCGCGGTAGCTGGCTCACCAGCCGCGCGGTCGCTCGCAAGTGGCGCGCGGAATCGAAGGAATCCGGCGGAAAGGTCTACGGCCGAATCATCAACACCACCTCCGGCGCCGGTCTGCACGGCCACTTCGGGCAGACCAATTACAGCGCGGCCAAGGCCGCAATCGTCGGTCTGACCCAGACACTGAGCCTGGAGTTGGCGTCGATCGGCGCCACCGTCAACGCGATCAGCCCGGGTGGGCGCACCCGGATGTCGGCCTCCATGCCCGGCGCGCAGGCTCCGATCGAGCCCGACGAGCGCGCGGAGGACGAGTTCGACCCCAAGGACCCCTCACTGGGGTCGCCGGTGGTGGCCTGGCTGGCCAGCCCCGAGGCCGGCCACGTCAGCGGTCAAGTGATCCGTGCGATGGGCGAACATCTCCAGCTCCTGAAGGGCTGGCACCCCGTCGCGTCTGTCTCGAATGGCGAAAAGCGCTGGGATGCACAGAAACTCGGCGCCATCATGGCCACCGACGTGTTTGGCACCCGAAACACGGGCCTGCGGCTCGGAGGATGACTACCACGGCGGACGTCGAAGAGGTCGAGCGGGAGTTCCGGCGGTATTTCATGACCGGGCCGGTACTCGAGGACTGGCACGCCTGGGCACACCTGTTCACCGACGACGCGACGTACTTCGACCACTTCTACGGAACGTTCACCGGCCCGACGGAGATCACTAAGTTCCTCGAGGGAACGATGGGTGCCGCACCGCAGGTCTACAGTCCGCTGGTCTGGTACATCGTCGACGGCACGCGGGTCGCATACAAGGTGCTCAATCGCGCCGACAATCCGCAACCGGGCGGTCTGCCCATCGACTTCCCCTCGTATCAATTCATCGAGTATGCCGGCGGCGGCAAGTGGCGTTCCGAGGAGGACGTTTGGATTCCGGCCGAGATGAAGCAATTCGCGAAGCGCTATGCCACGGCCGCCGACGCGCATCCGCAAACGCTGCAACAGAAGTTGCGCCGCGAGGACTGGGGCTCCTGGGTGGACTGGGCACGCCCCGAACCGGGACATAAGGCAGCGCCGTCATGGCTGGACAAGGCCGGCTTCACGCCGTTCTCCGGCATTGCGGACATCGACTTCGGGGTCCGGTCACACTAACGCCTAGCGGCGCCGAAGTGGTCACTGCGCAGTTGCGCCTTGCGCACTTTGCCCAACGACGTGCGCGGTAGCTCGTCGACGATGGCGAGACGTTCCGGGGTCTTCTGCCGGGCCAGCCCGGATGCCGCGAAGTGGGCCCGCAGGTCGTCGAGGTTGAGCGCATACCCCGGTTTGAGGACCACGACCGCGGCGACCACGTCGCCGTAACGCGAATCCGGGGCCGCGACGGCAACGCCGTCGGCGACGGCGGGATGTGCGTTGAGCACCTCTTCGACCTGACCGGAGGAGATGGTCTCGCCACCGCGGATGATGACGTCCTTGATCCGGTCGGTGATGGTCAATCTGCCGTGGGCGTCAAGGTGCCCGAGATCGCCGGTGCGAAACCAACCGTCGTCAGTGAACGCCTCAGTGTTCAAAGCGGAATCCTGGTATCCGATGAATTGATCGGGACCGCGCACGACGACCTCGCCACCTATCCCGATCGGGCAGTCCGTGCCGTCTGACCCGACGATGCGAATCTCGGAGCCCGGGAGCGGTTTTCCATCGGTACCCAGCCGGGCCCACTGCGGCTGTCCCTCGTGTTCGCCGGTGACGGTGGGATGTTCGGTGGCGCCGTAACTGCGGAAGGTGCTGATCCCGGCTTGCGCAGCACGCCGGCCGATCTCCTCGGCGACCGGTGCGGCGCCGACCAGAAACTCCCGCAGACTTGCCAGCTTGTCTCCGGTGTCACCCAGATCAAGGATGCCCGCGAGGTGAAATGGTGTGCCCGCGGTGCAGGTCACGCCGAAACGGTGCACCACCTCGACCGCCCGCGCCGGGTCCCAACCATCCATGAAGACAGTCCGGGCGCCGCTGAGCAACGGCCGCAGCATCGACCCGACGCCCGCGATGTGGCCCGGCGGAAAGGTCACCAGCGACACGTCGTCGGGCTTACCGGCCAGCAGCGCCGGCATGGTTCTCTGCTCGGCGAGAACCGTGTTGTTGGTGTGCTGTACGCCTTTAGGCGCCGACGTGGTGCCCGATGTGTACAGCAGCAGACAGACGTCGTCGGCGGCCACTGCGGGGCGCCGGTACCGGGCGGCGGGTGTGTCCAGTTGCGACCACGCGAGATAGCCCTCGCCCGGCTCGGCGTCCAGCATGACGACATGCTGCAGCGAGTCGATCCGCGAAAGATCTTGCAGCCTGTTGCTATACACGATCGATCCGTGCCGCTCTGGCATGATCAGTACCTTCGCAGCCGACTGGTCGAGAACGAAGGCCACCTCGGCCATACCGTAGATGTGCACGATCGGCACCAGCACTGCCCCGCACAACAACACCGCCTGATACGCGACTGCACACTCGACACGATTGGTCAGCTGTACCGCGACGGCGTCGCCGTCGCGCACCGCCAGCCGCTGCAACGACGCCGCCAACGCCACGGCCCGGTCGTGGATTTCGCATACCGTCGGACTGGACACCGAATCGCCGATGACGAATGTCAACGGCACGTCCTTGTGCTCGACCGCCCCCGCTTCGAAGGCGTCCAGGCAGGTGCGGTCGGAGTACCAACCGGCGCTATACCACTTGTCGCGCAGCTGACGGTGGTCGAAAGGCATCAGATCCGGCGCTTCGCTAGAACTGCGCCATGCCCTGGTCGACCGACAAACGGGTGGCGGTCACATAGCGCGACTCGTCGGAGGCCAGCCAACACACCGCGGCGGCAACGTCTTCCGGCTCGCAGGCCCATTGCGGCAGGAACGGGGTCCCCATGTTGTTCAGCGTGGGGTTGGTCTCGATCGCGGCGAACAGCGCGGCAATCATGTCGCCACCGCCCATCGGAGTGTTGACCGGACCGGGATGCACGCTGTTGACCCTGATGTCGTGCTTGCCCAGCTCCGCGGCGAAGGCCCGGGCCATCCCTGTGACGGCATGCTTGCTAGCGGTGTAGTGCACCATGTAGGGCTGCACCTTGACACCGGCGTAGGAGCTGATCAGGATGATCGACCCGCCCCGACCCCCGTCGATGATCCGCTGCGCGCCCGCCATCACCGTGTTCCACGTGCCAGTCACGTTGACGTCGATGATGTCGCGAAACGACTCGGGCGTGATCTCGTTCCACGGCGCCGGGACACATATTCCGGCGTTGGCCACGATGACGTCCAGCCGGCCGTAGGCCTCGACGCCCTCGTCGACGGCCGTCCGCAGCGCATCCAGATCGCGGATGTCCGCGGCGGTAGCCATGATTCGGCCACCTGTCGCTTTCACCATCTCCACCGTCTCGGCGAAGTCATCGGCGGTGGCCGACGGGTAGCGCACTGAGTCAGGTAATGGGCCCGCCAGGTCGACGGCGATGATGTCGGCCCCTTCTTCGGCCATCCGCACCGCGTGTGCACGGCCCTGTCCCCTTGCGGCGCCGGTAATGAAGGCCACCTTCCCCGCGAGCCGGCCCGTCATCGGTCTGACCCTGCGGTCGCCGAGTCGACGTCCAGGGCCAGCGGCCCCTCGAGCACAGCGGTGCCCAACAGTCCCAGCTCCACACCCGCCTCGGCCGCCGCCTCACGGCACGCCGAGATGTCCTTCCGCAGGAACGGCCCCGCCAGTTCTTCGAAACGATCCATCCCGCCGATGCGATGGGCGTGGGCGGCCACATGGCTCCCGGCGCTGCACACCTGCAGGGTGGACAGCAAAACACTCGGGTCGACACCTAGCCGAACGCCCAGATGCGTTGCTGCACAGAGAAGTTGAGCATTGGCTGCGAATAGAAGATTGTTGATCAACTTGAGCGCCAACGCGCTGCCCAGTGCGCCGGTCGCCACCACCGGGTCGGCATATGCGGCCAGGATCGGCGTCACCGAGGCGACGGCATCACTCGGCCCGCCGATCAACACGGTCAGCGTGCCCGCATCGATGTTCTCGACGGTGCCACTGACCGGCGCGTCGAGGACGATCGGCGCCGCGGCAGAACTGTCCCGCAACGCCTCGAGGGTGGACAGTGTGCCCGTCGTGTGAGAGACGAACACCGCACCCGGCTTCGCATTGGCGATGAAACCCTCTGGACCGAGCCCGGTTTCGCGCAGCTGGGCGTCGGAGAAGAGGCACGAGATGAGGACGTCGCTCCCGCGCGCGAGGTCGGCCACCGAAGCGGCCGCCACCGCACCTTTCGCCTCCAAACGCCGGCGAATCTCCTCGCGGCGGGCGTACACCGAGACATCGTGGCCGGCGCCGAGCAATCGCTCGACCATCGGCTCGCCGAGTTGTCCGGCGCCGAGGAATCCGACGGTGTTGGGCATTGTGCTTTCCTATGGGTCGACGGCCTCAGCCCCACGTCAGGTTCAGCGAATCCACGCCGAACACCTGACCGCCGTGCTCGATAGGCTGCCCCGAGACTTCGTACTCCGGAATGCGCTTGTGCCACTCCTCCAGCACCACCGCCAGCTCCTGTCGGGCGAGATGCGAACCCAGGCACCGGTGCGGGCCGCCGCCGAAGGACAGGTGACGTGTGACGCCGCGGTCGAAGTCGACCGTGCGGGCATTGGGGTAGGCCGATTCGTCCCGGCCTGCGAACGCCAACGAGAACGACGCCATGTCGCCCGCCTTGACCGGGCACCCATGGAAGTCCATGTCCCGGGTCGCCTTTCGCGCGGTCTGCACGATCGGATAAACCCGGAGCAGTTCCTCCACGGCCCTCGGAATGAGCTGCGGTTCGGCGACGATCCGGGCGCGGTCGGCCGGATGGGTGGCCAGATGCAGCATTGCGTACGACAGCTGGTTGGAGACCGTGTCGAGCCCGGCCATGAACAACAACAGCAGGCAGTTGAGCAGCTCCAGGTCGTTGATCGGTTCGTCGTCGATGGTCCAGTCGATGGCCTTGCTGACGATGTCGTCGGCATCCGGGTCACGGTTCTCGCGTCGCTGTTGAATCAGGCCCGAGAAGTAACCCATCACATGCGTCATGCCCTCGAGCCGGGCCGCGTTGACTTCCTCGCCCACCCCGCTCTGATGCAGGATCATGTCCTCCCAGGCCAGGAACTTCTCGAGATCCTCCACGGGCATGCCCATGATCGTCAGGAAGACCGTCGACGGGAACACCCGCGAGATCCGCGCAACGAAGTCGCACCCACCCTCGCCCGCGACCTGGTCGATCAGTTCCGCGGCCAACTTCTGCTGCGCGTCGCGCAGGCCCTTGACGCGACCCGGTGAGAAGTACTCGGCCAGCACATGGCGCCACTTGGCATGGTCGGGCGGGTCGATCATGATCGGGATCCACTTGTACGGCGGCTCCGGTTCCGTCGGCACGATGACGCTGCTGGACCAGAGCTCCGGGTGCTGGAGTCCGTCCAGGATCACCGAGTTGTCGGTGAACACCCAGTAACCAATGCCGGCCTCGGTGTTGCGGAAGACCGGCCGGGCCTCGTCCTGACACTCATCCAGCAGATGGAAGTGCGCTAGCGCCGGCGACTCCGGAGTGTTCATCTCAATATTCTTCACGGGACATGTTGCCGTAGGCCGATTCTCGCTCATGACGTCCTTCCGTAGCGGCAGCGAACGAGCGCGAAGTCCAAGCACCCGCGGGTCGCATACTACGGCAGTCGACTGTCATAATCGATCGAAATCGTGGCCGATGCTCGCCCGGCGACTCAGCACACTAGGTTAACTATGTTAAACGGCGAGCGCAATACCGCTGGCTGGGTCGGGGGCATCCCCTCTGGACGCCCGATTCTCGTCGATCACCGGCGCGCCATGCTGACGGTATCGGGGCTCGCCAAGATGACTACGTGTGGGGCCTTACGGTGTTAGTAGTGGTGCGCCGCTGCCGAGGGGGCTGGTCAGTCCCCATTCGGCAAAACAGGTGTCGTTTTCGCTGTCTTTGATGGGGATGGTCTTGCCGTCGGGTGAGGTGAACTGGCCCTGACTATGCACGAAGTAGTTGTAGTGCGTCCGTGTGCCTTCAGAGAGTTGGAACGAGTAGATGGATCGGCTGTAGGCGGTCAGCGCCAGCTCGACCCGGCCTTCGGGCGAGTCGAGCTTCACCCGGAATTTGACCGGAGGCCGGATGTGGGTCTGCGGGTCGAACCAATACTCTTCCTCTTCGACGGTGACCTGGTCCCAGTCGTAGAAGATTTCTTTGCCGTCGGTGAACACCACTCGGCTGTAGACGACGCCGGAATCAGGACGTGCGTAGAGGAAGATCTGCAGTTCGTCACTGCGATACAGGTGGTAGAAGTATTGGACCGGGAAGGAGCGGGCCTCGACGACCCAGTTCTCCCCGAAGACGAGATGCTCGTTGATCGAATACGAGTGCTCCTCGAGTTCATATTTTTTGCCCCTGGCGGTGATGGTGCCGCTGGTTTTGGCCCAGAAGTCGCGGCCGCCGCGTCCCTCGGTGGGAAGGTCTTCCCACGTGCCGATGTACCAGTCGGGTTCGCTCGTTCGCTCCATGGTGACATCGACATCGACGCCGAGGTGTTCACCCGTGATGTCCCAGAAGGGAGGCCGGGCGATGATTGCCCGGTCACCTGCCTGCCAGACCACCCGGTCGGTTTCCTTCGTGATCGTGTAGTCATCGACGCGGTGGATCGGGTCGATGCGATGGCTGATGAAGTCGTTGTCCTCGATTTTCTGCCGGTCATACGGTGCGGCGTGGAACGTGGTGTTGTTGATGATCGTGTCGCCGACTCCCCAGACAGATCCACCGACGCGGTAATGCAGAGCGATGAGCAGAACATTCTCGCCCTTGGCTTTTCCGAAGATCCCAGCCCCCATGTCCTCGAGGAAGTGGATACCGGTGTACCGGTCGGCCAGCTCTTCACGGCGGCCGATCTCTTGGTCGAGAGTGATGGCTGGCGAGGCTTCTACGTTGGTCATGTGTGTGCGATCTCCTCAGACGTCGGTGTCTAATCCATGGATCGGTCATGGCGTGGGCCGGCATGGCGTGGTAGGGATGACGGCTCGGCTGAGCAACCATCTCAAGGTTTCATGATCACTGATCACGCAATGCTTGACGCTAGCGTTATGGGGAGGTCGACGCAAGGTTTTGGGCGCATTCTCCCGACGAGATTCTTCGGCGCCTAGGCAGCTCACGCTCGCGTCGACGTAGGGTGCAGGCTGTGGCCAGACCAAAGATTGAGCGCGATCCAGCCGTGACCCAACGCATTCTCGACGTGGCGCTGGACGTGATGACTGAGTACGGGACGGCGGCTCCGATGCGGGAGATTGCGCGCCGTGCGGGCATCTCCTATGGCGTTGTGTACAAGCACTTTCCAAGCCAGTCGGCGCTCTTGGCGGCGGCCACCGGGACTCAGTACAGGCGAGTTCAGCAGGCCTGGCTGGCGGCCCAGGACATTGAAGATCCGATCGATCGGATCATCGCTATGTGCATCGCGCCCTTTGAACTCTTCGCAGAGATCGCCGGTTTCCGGTCCGCGTCCTTCATGACCGTAATCGCCGACCCGAATACGAAAACCCGAGTGAGTGCGATCGCCGCGTCGGCGACCGGGTTGTTCCATCAAGCCATTCAGCAGGCCCAGCAACAGGGCTACTTCCGAGGCCTCCCCGAAGACGCCCTTACCCGAATGCTCATCGGCATCCCGGTCGTCTATACCTCGGACTACCTTGTGCCCGAAGAACCGGATTGGCGACAGCTCGAGCAGGACATCGGCCGCCTGATCCGAGAACTCGCCGAGGCGACGCGAATCGCCTCGGCGGTGTAGCAATCGCCGCGGTAACGACTCGAAGACGATGCTCTTGGCGCATACCGCAAACATCGAATAGATGCGCCCTGCTGCGAGTCTCGGGAAGTATGCGGTGGGCTCGCCACAATCTTTAAGCAGAGCCTTCAGGGTCCGGGCAGTCCAGTGTCGGGCTAATTGGTGATGGCAACGGCATTGTCGCCGGGCGGCCGCATGTGAAGGTTCTGTTTCCGATCCGCTCCGGCCATAGGGCACCGGTAACGCGAGATTCTGCCCGAATGCACATCCAGCTCCTCAACGATTATTCGGCCGCACTGCCCGTGTGAATGCGGGCTTGCCGCAGGCCTTCCTGCGGATCGTCGACGTCGACGTCCCAGTCGCCGCACGAGCACGTACAACGGAAGTGACCATTGACAGGCAGGATTGCCTGGCCGTCACACGATCCTCCGGTGTTGGCAATGCTGGTGAGGAACTCCAGGGGCTTTTCGTGGAGAGCGCTGTCATCGGACATGGCGTTACTCCTTGGCGTTGGGGGAGGCCGCGGCTCGGAAGACGGGGAGCATCCAGCCATCCGTAATCGGTGAAAAATCAACGTGCACAGACATTCCTATCGTGATGTCGGCGGGTGCGACGTCGACGATGTTCGAGACCAGTCGCGCACCGGGCGCGTCGGGCAGGTCGAGGACCGCGGGCACCAACAACAGATCGGGCATGCCCGGGAAGCCGTGCACGACGGCGAAGCTGTAGACGACCGCCTGGCCGCTGAGTTCGACCCAGTTCACCGCGTTTGATTGGCAATTGGGGCAAAACGGTGTCGGGGGCAGCCGGAAGGTCTGACAGTCGCCGCACTGCGGGGCCACCAACCGCCGCTCCTTCGCGGCGATCCAGAACGGCTCGGTGTCCTTGTTGACCGCGATCCGCACGTGTTCGCCCGGAATGGTGGTGGCCAGGGTGACCGCGGCGGTGCTCATGCGGCGCGTCCCAGAATCAGCCCGCTCACGGGCAGGCTTGCCGGCCCGCCGGTGACCAGAGCGAGTTCGGCGTCGCGGACCTGGTTGATGGCGGTGCCGCGCATCTGCTCGACTCCTTCCATGATGTGGGTCATCCCGATGATGTAGGCCTCGGAGAGCTGACCGCCGTGGGTGTTGACCGGAATCGAGCCACCGTCGTAGCGAATCGCTCCGCTTTCGACGAACGCGCCGCCCTCCCCCTTGCCGCAGAATCCGTAGTCCTCGAGCTGCATGAGCACCATCGGGCTGAAGTGGTCATAGAGCAGGGCGACGTCGATGTCGGCGGCGCTGATAGCGGCCTGCTCGTAGAGCCGCTTGGCGATGGGCGCATTGCCCGAGGAGGCGAAGTATTCGTCGGGCATGCCCATCCAGGCGAACGCCCTGCCCCAGTCGCGGACGCCGCCGTGGGCGGCGGCAACCACCGGCACCGGCGGTTGCCGCAGATCCCTGGCCCTGTCCATGCTGGTGGTGATGACTGCGACGGCGCCGTCGGTCTCTTGACAGAAGTCGTAGAGACACAAAGGTTCTGCGATCATCCGCGCATTGAAGTAGTCGTCCAACGTCAGCGGTTGGCGATGCATGGCCTTTGGGCGATTGAACGCATTCGCCCGCGTGGAGAGTGCGATCTCGGCGAACGCCTCGCGGCGCGTGCCGTAGAGGTGCATGTGCCTGCGCGCCAGCACCGACATCAACTGACCGGGCCCGAACAGGCCGGATGGTTGGAGGAACGAGTTGATCGGATCGGGGTCCATGGCCGAAAACACCGAGCCCAGGCGTTGTTTGGACTGTTGCAGCGCCATCACCGTCACCACCACCGAGGCGTCCCCGGCGACGATGGCCGCCCGCGCCAGGCCGATCGCGCCCGCGGAGCCGCCGCCGCCGGAGGTCAGTGCGGCGGTGAACCGGACTTCCGGAATGCCAAGCGTTTCCATGAAGTCGGCGGTGTCCATCTTCTCCGTGTAGCCCGCGCTGGCGCCTGAGTAGTAGGCGAACCCGTCGACGTCGGTGACGGGAAGGCCGGCGTCATCACACGCCGCCAGGATGGCCTCGCCGGCCAACTCGGTGATCGACTTCGGTAATGACCCGCCGCGCTTGTAATAGGGCGTGGCACCGACACCCACAATCGCAACGTCGCGCAGTCCAGACGAAGTAGCCACGCGCTCAGAACTTTTCGGCCGGGATGGGCGGCACGTCGGGGAACAGTTCATAGAACGTGCCCTGGGTGATGCGCAGCCGGGTCTCGTCGCTGACCCCGTCGAACAGTCCCTTCAGGGTGTCCTGGGTGTGCCCGAAGGTGCCTTCCATGTGCGGGTAGTCGCTGCCGAACATCACGTTCTTGTAGCCCATGTGCTCGTAAGCGGCGACGGCGGTCTCGTCGTGCTGGAATGACGCATAAACCTGGCTGTAGAGAATCTCCTTCGGACTACGATTCAGCTTGGGCCGCACCGCCATATGGTGCTGGCGATAGCCCTCGACCATCCGGTCGCCAAGGAACGGCACCCAGGTGGCGCCACCTTCGGAGATCAGCACCCGGAGGTCGGGGTGGCGGTCTAAGGCACCGGAGGCGACCATCTTCATCGCCGCCCGCTGACCGGAGAACGTGGTCTCGGCGTAATTCATCACGGCCCCGCCCGGCCCGCGGTACACCATGCCCGCCCCGCCGCTCGCGCCACCGACCGTCATGTCGACCGGATCGGTGCCGATGTGGAACGCGATCACCATGCCGGCTTCCTCGGCTGCCGCCCAGAACGGTTCCCACTCCTTGCGGTGCCAGTCCGGAGCGCTCGGATGAGGAGTGGTCGGCAAGAACACGGCCTTGAAGCCTTTGCCTGCGGCCCAATGCAATTCCTCGATTGCGTCCTCCACGATCAGTGTCGACACCTGGGCGGTCACCACATAGCGCGGTGACACCGCGCAGATCTCCTCGAGTGCCCATTCGTTGCTGGCGCGCATGCACGCCTTGAGCAGTTCGGGGGTGCGGAAAGTCGATCCCCACATGCCCAATGACGGGAAGATCACCTCACCCCAGACACCCTCCTTGTCCAAGTCCGCCAACCGCGCCTTCGCGTCGCGGATGCCCTGCGGCTTCATGCTCTCCTCGATGAAGGCCTCCATCGCCGAGGACGGCAGCTTGCGCCGGAAGATCTGTCCGTCGACCGAGACCGTCTCGTACTCGCCGTCGGGATCCTTCTCCGCGTGCGGCGTCAGCTCGGCGAGCGCCTTGGGCAACCGGGACTGCCACAGGTCGTCGGGCTCCAGGAAGTGGGAGTCACCCGAATTCGTCCAGATCATGCTCATTGGCCCTCCACGGATCCGTCGCTCCTTCGGATGATGCCAGCTGCTCTCGCGCAAGTCCAGTATTTCTAATACATAGCCATTATTATTTGGTCCAAGGTGCGACGCCAGTAAGACTTAGGCGGACTGGAGGAGGCCCATGGCGGAGCTGCGAACTGAGTCGGCCGCGGGCGCGCGGAGGCGCAACGCGTCGGGTGAGTCGACCCGGGTGATGTTGATGGAGGTCGCCGAGCGGCTGTTCGCCACGCGCGGCATCGAGGCGGTGACGTTAAGGGAGATCCAACTAGCGGCCGGGCAGTCCAACACGTCGGTGATTCGCTATCACTTCGGCTCTCGCGAGGGTCTGATCCGCGCCCTAATCTCCTACCGCCAGGCGTCCCTCGGGATCGATCGCCAGAAGATGCTCGCGAGCATGCGCGAGGAAGGAAAAGAGGCGGACCCGCGCGCCGTGGTGTGGCTGATGGTGCGCCCACTGGCCAACAGCATCGCCGCGGGCGAGATGTTCGCGCCGTTCCTGGCCCGGCTCATGGAGGATCCGCGGGCCCGCAGCGACTACTGGCCGGACCACGTCGACGACGAATGGACACAGGAGAAGCTGGAGAAACTGGTAGACGCCGCGCTGCAGGACCTGCCTGAGCGGATCCGGCGCGGCCGTACGTTTCAGCTGTACATCAGTCTGATCAACGTGCTGGCCGCCTCCGCCCGCGTGGGGCATGGACTCAGCGAAGCGCAGCTGCACAATTACGTGGACACCTGGGTCGGAATGCTGACGGCGCCGGTGTCCTACGAGACCCGCGCGCTGATCGCTGAGCGCGACGATAACTGAACGCTCAGCCGCCGCCGACGATCTCTCTGGCTCTCAGGTCGGCGATCGCCGCCTCGTCCAGTCCGATTTCGCGCAGCACCGCCTCGGTGTGTTGCCCGATGGTGCATCCCGCGTCGGCCCGTGTCCGCGAGCGCGAGAACCGGCACAGCGGTGCGAGCCGCCGGTGCTCCTCGAAAATCGGGCTGTGGGCGTCCACGGCATAGCCTGCCTCGTAGTACGGATCGCTCTGCAGCACCAACTCGGAATTGGCCTCCACCACCTCGACGCAGCCGACGTCCTGGGCGGACAGTTCGTGCTCCCACTCCAACTTGGTCTTGTTGGCGAACACGGTTGTCAGTACGGAGATCAGCTCGTCGTCGTGCGCCGCGCGAGATTCGGCATCGGTAAAACGCTCGTCGGCGTGCAAGTCGACGTAGGGCGACATCGCCTTCGTCAGCGCCGGCCATTCGCGCGGCAACGGTGCGGCGAGAAAGACGTAACCGTCTGCCGCGCGGTACATCCGGTACAAGGCATTCATGCCGAAGAATTGTTCGTCGGCGGCTGCCTCGGCGGGACGGGACGCATAGCTTGCGCTGTAGGCGATCATCGCCTGCTGCGCGGTGGCGAGCATCGTGGTGACCACGTTGGACATCGGTCGTCCCATCCGCTTGGCATACAGCGCGACCAGCAGCGCAGAACCGACACCGTGCGCGGCGATGCCGTCAGATTGCACTGCGGGCACGGCCCCGCCCGCGTGCAGTTTGACCGCTCGGCGGTGCAGGTCATCCAAGTCGGTGGCCGGCTCGCCCGTGTCGTGGCTGTCGACCAGCGCCAGCCCGGATGCCGCACCGACCGACGGCGCGTAGGCGGCGCGGTGCGCGAAGGGTCCGTCGACCCCGTAACCTGAGGTCGTCACGAACGCCAAGTCCGGGTTGACCGCCCGCAGCGACGCCTCGTCGATCTTCGCCCGCTCGGCGGCCTTGCCACGGAAGCACTGCAGCACGATGTCGGACCGCTTGGCCAGTTCGTACACCAGCTCAAGGCCTTCGGGCTTGGTGAAGTCAATCGCGACGCTTTCCTTGCCCTGCAACACTTTTGCGCCGCCCGCCTCGGGGAACGCGACCAGATTGCGGATGTTGTCGCCTTCCAGCGGCTCGACCTTGATGACGCGAGCGCCCAGGTCGGCCAGCAGGGTCGCGCCGTACGGTCCCGCGAACATGCTGCCGAACTCCAGCACCGTCACGCCCGTCAGCGGCGGTGCGTCGTGGTCCGCGTGCCGTGCGGGTAGTGCGGCCCTGCGCACTTGGCCGAGCTGCTCGAAGGTGACCGAGTCGTTGTGCTCGCCGACTCGCGGAGCCGGCCGAAGCGGGGTCAACGGCTTGCCGTCAGCGTGAATGAGGGTCGACGGCTGCCGTACCGGCCCGAGATCGGGATCGATCACGGTCGCGGCGCGGCCTTCGTGAGCGGTTTGCGGGTGATCCAGTGATTCCTCGGGAGTTCGGAACAGTTCGCCGCTCAGGTCAAGGTTTTCTGTCATGGCCCGCTGCCATTCGGCGAGCGTGCGGGCCCCCACCCGCTCGATCATCATGTCCCACCACTCGGTGCGAAGTTCGGGGGTCGGCAGCATCGGAAAACCCTGCCACTTCGGGTCCGCGAGGTCCCCCAGCAGGTCCAGTTCAGTCAGCCAAGCGCCGATCAACTTGGGCGACACCTGAGCGAACTGTAGCCAGCGACCGTCCTTCGTCGGACAGACCAGGAGTGCGTAGATTAGGTAGGCCTGGGGCCGGCCCTGGTCGTCGTAGGCGGCGTCCATCGGTTCGAAGGCGCCCGGATACCGTTCCAGCACCATCTCGTAAAACCAGTTGTACGGATCCATCGAACCCATGCCGGTCACCAGATTGGTCTCGACGGTTTGGCCGCGCCCACTGCTCTCCCGCTCAAGGAGCGCGGCAAGCACGCCCTGAACAGCGGCGTGGGCGGCGCCCCAAGAGGCATAGGCGAAGGTGGTGTAGGCCGGTCCCGGCCTCGTGGTCAGTCCGCGCTTTTCGTGCATGACACCCGTCTTCGCCATCACCAGGGCCTCCCAGCCCTTGTAGTCGCGAAACGGCCCGGTCGATCCCCAGCCCGTGATCGTCGCCACGACAAGTCGCGGGTAGGCCTCCGACAATGCGTCGGGGGTAAGTCCGATGCGCTCGGCCGTGGTCGGCCGCATGGTGTTAACCATGACGTCGGCGCGGCGCAGCAAAGCACGCAGACGCTCCAGATCAGCCTCGTCATGCAGGTCCAATGTCACGCTGAGCTTGCCACGCAGCAGGGCGGGCCAGCCCGCGAGCTCGCGCAGCGGACTACCGTCGAGCGGCTCGACCATGATCACCTCGGCACCGCAGTCGGCGAGGAACTGCGTCGCCTGCGCTCCGGGCAGCGTTGTCGATAGGTCGACCACCACGAGACCAGCCAGTGGACCGCCCGACGCCGTACCGACTTCCGGCATGTTCGCTCCTAGGGTGTGCTGGCAGGTCTCGTTCGACGTGTTGTGACGCACGCCACGCCAGCATCGCAGCGACCAAGATTAATGTCAATGCATTAGTCTTGCCGCGTGACTGAGGGGTGTGCGAAGTGATCCATGAACGGCAGACACAGGGTGGTTTCCCGCCCATGCGGACCTGGCAGGAGCCGACCGTAAGCAGCCCGGGTGGCGGTGCTGAGTACGGCGACATGATCGCCGCGCTGCGCAATTTCCTCGACCATGTGGCAGCGGCCGCTCCGGACGTGGCGACCACAGTGGACCTCACACAGGACTTGAACGGGTGGGCCAACCGGGTGGCCCAGTTTGCAGTACCTGAGCGCAGGCAGATCTTCGCCCGCCGGCTTGATCTGCCCGGCCGCGGACAAACCATGTCCCCCAACTTCATTCCGCTCGGCGGCGACCACCAGAGCGTGCACGGGGTGGTCACATTCGGCCGCTATTTCCTCGGCGGTGGTGGCGCGGTGCACGGCGGGGCCATCTCGCTGCTATTCGATGAGGTGCTCGGCCGGCTGGCCAGTAGCGGCGACCGGGCGCCTGCGCGAACCGCCTACTTGCACACCGACTACCGATCGATCACACCGATCGGCGAGGAGCTCGCGGTGCGCGCCTGGTTCGTCAGCGAGCAAGGACGTAAGCGGATTCTGCGGGCGACGATCACTCACGGTGACACTCTGTGCGCCGAAGCAGAGGGACTGTTCATCGTCCTGCGACCCGACCAGCCCTGAGCCGTCCGCTCAGCGCACCGCGAATCCGGCATCTAGCGGCCACGCCACCCCGGTGATGAATTTCGCCTCGTCGGAGACCAGCCACGCCACTGCGCCGGCGATGTCCTCGGGCATCAGGATCTGAATCGGCAGCGCATTCTGCATGGCGGCCACTGCCGTGTCGTTGGCCTCGAGCAGCTTGCCCATGGTTTCGTTCATCACCATGCCGGTCGCCACGCCGGTGGGGTGGATGGTATTGACCCGAATCCAATACTGCGCCAACTCATTCGCCCACACCTGCATGAGCCCGACCAGTCCCCGCTTGGCGGCGGTGTAAGCCTGTCCGCCTGCCCGGTCGGTACCGGTGCCCTTCAATCCCGCACTGGAACTCGTCAGCACGATGGATCCGCCGCGGCCGCCGTCGATGAGGGCGGGGATAGCGGCCTCGACGGTGTTCCAGACTCCGATGAGGTTCACGTCGACGATGTCGCGGAAGATCTGGCTGCGGTCTCCCTCGCCGCCGAGTCTGATGATGCCGGCGTTGGCCAGGACGATGTCGAGACGGCCGAACTCGCGGACGCCTTCGTTGACGGCCTGTTTTAAGGCATCGGCGTCGCGGACGTCGGCTTGGTGGGCAATGATCCGCCGACCTTGGTTCTCAACGAGCTTGATGGTTTCATCGAGATCGTCGGGCGTGGCGTTGGGGTAGTCCATCGAGTCGATGTCGCGGCAGATGTCCACGGCCACGATGTCGGCGCCTTCGGCGGCGAGCCGAACGGCATGGGCGCGGCCCTGCCCTCGCGCCGCGCCGGTGATGAACGCCACCCGTCCGTCGTGTCTTCCCATAGCTAGATTCCTCTCATCGTGTCGATTGTCGACGCTGAATATCTCTGTCACGCTGGGTGATCAATTCGCGCAGGGCTAGCCGGTCCGGCTTGAGCATCGCCGTCAAGGGCAGCTCATCAACAATGAGCAGCTCGTCGGGGGCCTTGTAGTCGGCCAGTTCACTTGCCACGTGGGCGCGCAGTTCAGCCAGTGTCGGCGGACCGGTGGCGTCCGCGGGTACCACGCACGCGACGCCGATTTCTCCGATCACGGGTGCGGAACGGCCAATCACGGCGGCATGTTTCACGCCGGGGTGCCCGGTGAGCGTCCGCTCCACCTCACCGGGATGCACGTTGTAGCCACCCCGGATGTACATGTCACCGCGGCGCCCGACAAGTGTGATATTGCCGTCGTCGCCGAGCACGCCGACGTCGCCGGTGCGCAGCCACCCGTCGCGCAGCACCTCTGCGGTGAGTTCCGAGTTGCGCCAGTAGCCACGCATCACACACGGGCCGCTCACCTCAAGTACGCCGTCCGATCCGATCCGCACGTCCATTCCCGCGGCAGGCCGTCCCACGGTGCGGAATTGAACCTCGGGGGCGTCGTCCGGTTCGGTGCCGCTGATGGTCGGGCACTCGGTCATCGCGTACCGCACGACCAGCGGGACCCCGATGCCCTCGGCGACCCTGCGTACCAGTTCGGGTGGCGCCGGCGCTGTGGCCACCACTCCGATCCGCAAGTGCGGCAATGCCTTCGAGGTCACTCCATCGACGTCGAGCAGCTTGGCCCACTGGGTCGGCACCGCGCCCGCCACGGTGACTCGCTCGTCGCGAAGGACGTCGAACATGCCCTGGGCCGACCACGGTGTCGGGGGCACCACCAGCGTGCTGCCCCAGACCAACTGATCCCAGAGCTTGAACATGTAGCCGGCGTGGGCGAACGGCGTGGACGTGAGCCGCCGGTCATAGGGCGCGCTCATCACGCCTGACGCTGCCGCGCCCGCGGCCAGCCGGTCGGCGTCGAAGGCTGCACCTTTTGGCGTCCCCGTCGTGCCACTGGTGAAGATCAACGCAACAACGTCCCGGCGATTCAACTCCACCGAAGGCGGCGCCGAGCGCGATGTGTCACGGCACAGCGCATCCCGCGACAGCAGCCGATGCCCGGTGCCGGGTAACGCATCAAGCAGTCCGTCAGCGACGACCAACGCCGGATCTGCCTGCTGCAGAATCGATTCGATCTCTCTGCGGCCCAGTCGCGGGTTCAGCCCGGTGGTGATCGCACCGATCATGGCCGCCGCGGCGTAGCACGTCGCGTAGTCGATGCCCGACGGCAGCCACAGCACGACCACATCGCCCTTGCCGACGCCGAGGTCGGCAAACTGGGTCGCGACGCTACGAGCCCGACCGATCCACTCCGCGAACGTGATTCGCGCCCCCGGCTCGACGTAGGCCTCGATATCGCCGTGAACGGCGGCCGCCAGCTCCAACATCGCGCGGGTATCCACGACGTCGGAGCTCAGCGGTGCGCGGTCCACCTACGGCTCCTCGGCGCCGAGAATCATTGTGCCGCTGGAGCAGAACCAGCCGCCGGTGCCGCTGACACAGGCGATCTTGGCATCGGGCACTTGGCGCGGGCCGCATTCGCCGCGCAACTGTCGCGCAGCCTCGACCAGCAGGAACAACCCCCGCTGACCGGGGTGGCACGCCGACAGCCCGCCACCGTCGGTGTTGGTGGGAAGCGCGCCGCCCAGGCGCAGCGCACCTTTCTCGACGAAGGCACCCCCCTCCCCCTTGGGGCAGAAGCCGAGGTCTTCGATGGTGAGCAGCAACATGTAGGTGAACGCGTCGTAGATTTCGGCGACGTCGACGTCGGACGGCGAGACCCCGGCGCGGGCGAAGGCCAGCGGTCCGCTGACCGCGGCCGGGCCAACGGTGAGGTCGTCCCACTGGGAGGTGAGCATGTGCGAGGTCGTTTCCGCTGAACCCAGCACCCAAACTGGCTTACTACGTAGATCCTTCGCACGTTCCGCACTGACGAGCACTGCCGCGGCCCCGCCGTCGCTGCGAATGCAGCAGTGCAGCTTGGTGAACGGGTCGGCGATCATCGGTCCGCCGAGCACGTCGTCGATAGTGATCGGTTCGCGATAGTAGGCATCGGGATTGTCGGCCGCGTTGAACCGCGCGGACACAGCGACCTCGGCCAGCTGCTCGATCGTGGTGCCATAAGTGAACATGTGCCGCCGCGCAGCCATGGCGTACTTGGAGATCAGGGTGTGGCCGTAGGGCGCTTCCCACTGTAGGGGTCCGCGTGCGCCCCAGTTGATGTTGGCCCCCCGCAATCCCTTTCGAAGATCCGAGCGGGCGGTCGAGCCGTACGTCAGCAGGACCACGTCGGCGTGCCCAGCGGCGATCGCATCAGCCGCGTGGGCGGCCATCACCTCCCACGACGCTCCCCCGACCGCGGTGGAGTCGATCCAGCGGGGCCGCAGACCGAGATACTCGCCGACATCGACCGGGGGCAGTGTGCCCTGGCCGGTGGAGGCCAACCCGTCGACGTCATCGGGTGTCAGACCGGCATCCGCCAGGGCGCGGCGGCTGGCCTGGGCGATCAGCTCGTAGGGTCCCTTGTCGTCGACCCGGCCGACGTCGGACAGGGCGACGCCCGCGATGGCTGCGGCCCCAGCGGCGCCGCTCACTGGGCGCGGTCCTGGGCCAGCAGTTCGGCCAGCACGTCGGTGGGCTCACCGAACAAGTGCCGAAACACGTGCGCGCGCTTCAGATACAGGTGCATGTCGTTCTCGAATGTGTAGCCCATCCCGCCGAACACCTGGATGCCCGCGGCGGCATTCTCGACGGCCGCCGACCCGGCCACCGTGAGGGCCGACAGCACCTGCATCAAGGCGTCGGCGCGGCCACTGCCGACAGCGATCGCAGCGAAGAACGTTTGCGCCTGAGCGGCCTCGGCAGCGATCTCCATATTGACGCAGGCGTGCTTGATCGCCTGGTGCACCCCGATCGGCTTGCCGAACTGCACACGAGTCTTGGCGTGTTCGGTCGCCGACGCTGCGGCGGCCGCGGCCAATCCGGTGAGATAGCCCGCCGCGAGTACCGTGGCGCGTCCCCAGATCCATTCGTCCTCGGCGGGCAACCAGTGCAGGGGTTCGGCGGATTCGACCGTGGCCGAGGATATTCGGGTACCCGGGTCTGCGGCGGTCACGGATTTAAGCGGTCCGAAGGAATCGATGCCGACCAGTGCGGCACCGCTGCGGGCCACCAGCAGGGCGTGCGAGACACCCGCCGGGTCGAACAAATCGAAAGTGCCTTTGACCGGGCGCACGTCGCCGTCGCCGCGCAATACCGCGAGGGCCACCGATGCCGCCCCGGAGCCGATCCGCTGCGCCAGCGCGTCGTCGCCGCAACGGGCGGCCACCCGGGCGCCCAACGTGCATGCCAGGAACGGCCCCGGCGCGAGCCGCTTGCCGAGCTCAACGAACAGCAGAGCCTCGTCGTCCAACCGCCGGCCCGACCCACCGGACGCCTCGTCGAGCCCGAGTGTGAGCAGGCCCAGCTCGGCGCATTCTCGCCACAGTGACTCGGGAATCGGCGCTTCGGCGTGACGATTAGCGCGGATCCGGTCCACTGGCATCCGATCGGCGAGGAATTCTCCTGCTGCCGTAATGATTTCGAGTTGCTCAGCTCCGGGCAGCAGGTCCACCGTCATCTCCTCTCATCGCGGCAGCCCCAACACTCGTTCGCCGACGATGTTGCGCTGAATCTCCGACGTTCCGCCGCCGATGGCTTGGGAGAAGCTGTAGTAGTAGTAACCGACCCAGCCGTCGACGTCCCAGCGCGATGAATACCGGACCGAGGCGGGACCGACAACATCCATCGCCAATCTGCCGATCTCCTTGGCCAATTCGGCATACATCAGCTTGACGATCGAACCCCGCGGGCCGGGCGTCTCGGTCTTCATGGCCTCGCAGATATTGGTGTAGGTGAGCGCCCGCAGCGACGCCACCGAGGCGCGGGCCCGCGCCAGCCGTCGCGCGATGTCGTCGTCGGCGATGGCGGGCCTGCGGCCGTCCGGCCCGACATGGTCGCGGGCATAGTCGATGAGGTCCTCGATGATCTTCGCCAGCCGCACCTGGTTGGCGGTGAACGCGGTGCCGCGCTCGAAGGACAGGGTGGCCATCGCAACCGACCAGCCTTCGCCGACATCGCCGACCACGTTGCTCAGCGGGATTCGCACATCGTCGTAAAACACTTCGCAGAATTCCGAGCCGCCCTCGATGGTCTCGATAGGGCGGACGTCGATGCCCGGCGTGCTCATGTCACAGATCACCCAGGTGATGCCCTTGTGCTTGCTGCCGGTGTTGTCGGTGCGCACCAGCAGCTCCTGGTAATCGGCGACGGTGGCGAAGCTGGTCCACAGCTTCTGCCCCGAGACCACCAGGTCCTCGCCGTCCACCACCGCCTTGGTACGCAATGCCGCCAGGTCCGATCCGGCGTCGGGCTCGGAGAAGCCCTGACACCAAATCACTTCACCACCAAGGATTTTCGGCAAGTGAAAAGACTTCTGTTCGTCGGTGGCCCTGGTGATCAGGGTTGGCCCGGCGTGCGAGTTACCAACGAAGCATGCATCGATGCCGGGGAACCCCCGCGCGGCGTACTCCTCGTACCAGATCAACTGCTGAAGCAGCGTCAGCCCCTTGCCGCCGTATTCGGTGGGCCAGGCGATGCCGGCCCAGCCGCCCTCGGCCTGAGTGCGTTGCCAGGCAAGGTCGTATTCACGGATCCCCGCGTCGTCGCGCGGGCGGGGTTCAGCCGGTTTGTTCTCGTCGAGCCATGTGCGGACCTGGTCACGGAACTCGAGCTGGTCAGGCGTGAAGTCGAGATCCATGATCCGGAATTCTAGGTGACACGACAGTCAGAAACAATGCGTCGTTCATTGGCGGCGATACCTCGCTGCCAGCTGCTCGGTGCCACGGGCCAGCAGTGCCACGTCCGCTCCTACGAGCACGAAGCTCGCCCCGGCCGCCATGTAGCGGCGCGCCAGTGGCTCGCTGAACGCATTAACTCCGGCGCGCTTGCCGTGTTCCACGATGGTCGCCAGCGCGGTTTCTATGGTGCTCACGACGTCTGGATGCTCCGGCTGCCCAAGTTTGCCCATCGAGGCTGCCAGGTCGGCCGGTCCGATGAAGACGGCGTCCACTCCGTCGACGTCGGCGATCTCCCCGAGCTGTGCCAGACCGGCCACGCTCTCCACCTGGACGGTCAACGACACGGCCGTGTCAGCGGTGACGAGATAGTCAGAAATGCGGTTCCAACGGGACGCTCGGGCCAACGCGCTGCCGACCCCGCGGATGCCGTTGGGCGGATAACGCGTGGCGGAAACCGCCGCGACCGCCTCACCGGGGCCATCGATCATCGGGACGATGATGTTCTGAGCCCCGATGTCGAGCAATTGCTTAATGAACACCGGGTCAGCCGAGGGCGGACGCACCAGCACGTCGACGTCCGGGTAGCCGGCCAACACCTGCAGCTGTTCGAGCGTGGTGCGCACATCGTTGGGCGCGTGCTCCTGATCCAACAGCAGCCAGTCGATCCCGGATCCTGCACAGATTTCGGTGACGTAACCGCTGCCCGAGGCCACCCACATGCCGATGCGCGGGTCACCGTCGCCGATGCGCTGTGTCCACCGGTTTGTCACGATGCCTCCGAATCGAACGTCACCGACACCGTGCCCAGCGGTCCATAGTCGGCGACAAAGGTGTCCCCCGGTTCGGCGAACACCGGCTTGGTGAACGATCCGGACAGGATGACCTCGCCGCGTTCCAGCCAAACACCGTGTGGAGCAAGCCGATTGGCCAGCCAGGCCACGCCATTGCCGGGATGGTTGAGCACCGCAGCGGCTACCCCGGATTCCTCGATGGTGCCGTTGCGCAGCAGCAGGGCCGCCACCCAGCGCAAGTCGACGTCCAACGGGCGGAACACCCGCCCGCCCAGGACCAGACCGGCGTCCGCGGCGTTGTCGGCGATGGTGTCAACGATGGTGCGCAGATGACCGGTTTCGGGGTCCGACATCTGCACCCTGGCGTCGAGGACTTCGAGTGCGGGAGTCACGAACTCGGTGGCCCGCAGCACGTCGAACAATGTGACGCCGGGGCCGGATAGCTGCTCGCCCATTACGAACGCCAACTCGACCTCGACGCGCGGACGGATATAACGGCCCAGCGGTATGCGGCCGCCATCCTCGATGAACATGTCGTCGAACAGCGCGCCGTAATCCGGTTCGTCGATCGACACCGCCCGCTGCATCACCTTCGAGGTCAGACCGATCTTGCGACCCTTGACTTCTCGCCCGTCGGCGACCTTGAGCGCGACGAGTGCCCGCTGCACCGCGTAGGCGTCCTCGATGGTCATGTCGGGATAGTCCAACGACAACTGCCGGATCGGCGTGCGGGTCTGCTCGGCCTCGTAGAGCCGCCGGGCAATGTCGGCGAGCTCGTCCTCGGCGGGTCTGCTCATCTCGTAAGGAACTCGATCGCCGCGGCGTTGAACGCCTCGGGATCCTCGAAATGCGGCCAGTGCCGCACCGAGGGCATCTCGAACACCTCCGAATTCGGGATCAGGTCGGCGATGGTGCGCGCCGTGTCCTGATACACGCCGTGGTCCTTGCCCGATGCCACGATCATCACCGGCGCCTCGATGCCGCGCCACTTGTCGTCGGGAATCAGGTTGCGGTGACGCACCTTCTCGTCCTGCAGGATCAGCAGCCGGTCGATGGTGTTGCGGGTGTCCTCGCGCCGATACACGGCCTGGCGTAGGCCGATGAGATCGGGCAGCCGATTGGCTTCGTCGGCGATCAGGTGAGCGAACACGGCGTGCAGCGATTCCCACGTCGGCTCGTTGACCGCCTTGGTTCGTTCCGTGCGGATGCGCGCCATGTTCGACGCCGAGGCTTCCCGTCCGGCCGGCGACATCAGGATCACTTTCTCCACCCGGTCGGCGTGGCCGACGCAGACCGCGGACGCCACGAACGCGCCCAGCGACATGGCGATGAAGTTGGCCGACGCCATGCCGAAGTGGTCCATCACCCCCAATACGTGTTCGACGTAAACCGCGATCTCATAGTCGTAGTCCGGCTTTCCGGAGAACCCGTTGCCGACCATGTCGATCGCCACGCAGTGGAAGTGCTGCGACAGTGCGGCGAGATTGGGCGCGAAGGTCTCCCAGTGCCCGCCGGTGCCGTGCAGCAGGATGGCGTGCGGCTTGTCCGGACCGCCGGCCTCGGCATAGCGGGTACGGACGAGGACTCCATTGACCGGGATGTCAATGAACCCCTGCCGGAACTCGAGCTCCTTGAGGTACATCCAGATGCTGCGGTAGTTCTCGGTGTCGACCCGGCTCACATCGACCGCGTCGGCCGGTGCTGGTGCTTGGCTCATCATCACCTTCTCAAATCTTCGTATCTGACATATATGTCATCTGGCGCTGGCGTCGCGATGCATGCCCCTCATCGTCGCACAAGCTCTATGTTCCCATGTAGGGAATGGCTCCCACCGCTCGGCCTGCAAGTAATACGCCTAGAGTCATTCCGCTCCATTCCATTGATTCTGACACTTGTATGCGGTAATACTGGGCAGGTGAACACTCCGGCCGGACGCCGCGTCCTCGCCGACCTGGTCAACGAGTTCGCGGCCGTGCGGTTGTCGCTGGACGTCAACGGCAACGGCCCCCGCCTGCTCGTCGAGGACCTGGAGGGCGGCGAGCAGGTCTTCTTGTGCCCCTTGGAGTTGGCCAGTTTCACCATGGCCACCGCCGAAGACCGCGAGGAGTGGATCAGGGTGGGCAATTACCGCGGCGAACGCCGCTCAACGGAGCGGCCGTGAGCGCCGCCGCCGACCTGGTGGGTCTGGGCATGACCGCGATGTCGCTGCGTCCCGGCGCGACGCCGCTCGAACTGGCCGTCAAGGCGAGCGCCGCCGCATTGGCCGACGCCGGACTCGAGCGGGCTGACATCGACGGGATCCTGGTCGGCTCGTCGCAGGGGGTTCGGCCGGAACGACTGGGCGTCGGCTTCGCCGCCGCGGCCGGCTTCTCGGATCTGCGCCTGTTGGAGCACGTCGAGATCAAGGGCGCCACGACCATCGCCATGATCCAGCGCGCGCGCCACGCGATCCTCACCGCTGAGGCGGCAACCATACTGTGCGTGTTCGCCGACGCGCCCCTGGTGGCCGGCCGCGGCGCGGGCTCGACCTACGCACACAGTGGCGGCAACGTCGGGGTGCGCGGACTGGAGCGGGCCTCGGGGCTGCTTGGCTCAGTCCCGACGTATGCGCTGCTTACCCAGCGCTGGCTGCACGTCACCGGCACCCGCACCGACGCGCTGCGCTCCGTGGCCACCACGGCAAGGGCATGGGCGTGCGGCAATCCCGACGCGGTCAACCGCGAGCCGCTCGACGACGCCGGCTATGACTCTTCCCCGATGGTTGCCGAACCACTTCGACTGCTCGATTGTGCTCGGCCGGTGAACGGGGCGGTCGCCGTCGTGCTCACCGGGCGGCCCTCGGTCGGGGGCGCCCGATTGCGGGTTCGCGGCACCGGGCGCGACCATCCGGTGCGGCGCCGTCGCTCCGGAGCCGAGTCGTGGTTCGGCGGCGGTGGCCGCGCGGTCCAGGACGCACTCGAACAGGCCGGCATGGCCCGATCAGACCTGCACGTCGCCGAGCTGTACGACCCGTTCTCGATTGTGACCCTGGTGCTGCTCGATGAATACCGGCTCACCGGTGACATTCCCGCGGGTGCGTTCGTGCGCGACGGCCACACCGGGCCGGGCGGCACACTGCCGACCAATACCGGCGGTGGCCAGCTGTCCGGTTTCTACCTGCAGGGCATGACGCCCCTGGCGGAGGCGATGATTCAGCTGCGCGGCACCGGCGGGCAACGTCAGGTTCCCGGGGCCACGGTGGCGCTGGTCGGCGGTATCGGCGGCCGAATGGACCACCATGCCGCGTTGGTGCTGGAGCGTGCCGCATGACCGCCACCGCGGTCGAGGACTGGCTGCTGGACAGCGCACTGGCGCCCGCCGCCGATGACGACATGCTGGCGCCGCTGTACCGAGCGGCCGCACGCAATGAGCTCGCATTGCCGTTCTGCGCGGCTTGCGCCCTGCCACTCGAGCTCGATCAAGAAGTCTGCGACCAATGCGGGAACGCCGAACAAGACTGGCGCACAGTTGATTTACGCGGGACCGTACACGCTGCGACGCTCATGCACCGGCGTGAAGCGGGCCTGGTGCACGGCCTGGTGCCCTACCCCGTCGTCGACGTCGAGCTGACGAGTGGGCACCGGATTGTGATGACGACCGTGCAACCTGCGGACACCGCACCGCCCATCGGCACAACAGTCCATATTGGTTTCCGCCACCTCGGCGACGTCGCCATCCCGGCCATCGACATTCTGGAGGACCAGTGACGACACTTGAATCCGCCCCCGCCGTCGACGACTTCGACGTCGGCAGTGTCATCCGCCACGACCGTGTGCACGGGACCGTGTATACGTCCACCGAGATCTTCCGACGCGAAATGGACACTATCTTCAAGACCGGATGGGTCTACGTCGCCCACGAGAGCGAGGTCAGCGAGCCGGGTGACTACCTGACCCGAATGATCGGCCACGACCCGGTCGTCGTCGCACGCGGTAAGGATGGCGTGGTTCGCGTGATGCTCAACCGCTGCACTCACCGTGCCAACAAGCTGTGCAACGCCGAGAAGGGCAACGCCAACTCGTTCCGGTGCCCGTATCACGGCTGGACATTCGGCAACACCGGTGCTCTGCAGGGTGTTCCGATGCGTGAGGGTTACGGCGAGGAGTTCAACAAGGTGCGTTCCGAGCTGGGCCTTGCCCAGGCGCCTCGGGTCGACAGCTACGGCGGATTCGTCTTCGCATCATTGGCGCCAGACGGTATCTCGTTAACCGAGCACCTTGGCAAGGCAACACGCGCCATCGACCGTCTGCTCAACCTGTCCCCCACCCGCGAGATCGACCTGCGGGCCAACTGGATGAAGCACTTGCACCACGCCAACTGGAAGATGGTGGTGGAGAACAACGTCGACGGTTACCACGCGCTGTTCACCCATGCCTCGGTGTACGACGCGATCAAGCCCGCCAAGGTGTCGCACGTCCCGACTAAGGTCGACGTGCTGGTCCGCGACCTCGGTAACGGCCATTCCGAGATCGACTACAGCGACGAATACCGGAAACTCGACGAGGAATTCGTCTGGTACGGCAGGATCCCGCGAGCCAAGCTCGCCGACTACGTCGGCGCGCTGGAGGGTGCGTACGGCCCCGAGCAGGCGCACGACGCACTGGTGGTGGGTCCACCACACACGTTGATATGGCCCAACCTCTTCCTCGCCGAGATGAACGTGATGTTCGTCGAACCGCAGGCGCCCGACCGCACCATCGCCTACACCACCGCGGTCCTGATACCCGGCCAGGATGCGTTGAACGAGCGCACGCTGCGCCGTTCCGAGGGGGCGATGGGTCCTGCGGGGTTCTTGATCGCCGACGACGGAGAGATCGGGATGCGCAACCAGGCCGGGCTCGCCGCAGAGCTGCCGGAGTGGCTGATGCTGGCCCGCGGCATAGAAAGCGATGTCGACGACATGACTGGAATCATCAACCGCGACAAGAGCGCCGAGACTCCCCAGCGCGGTTTCTACTCACATTGGGCCTCGGTCGTCGGTGGGAGAAGCGAAGCATGACCGTCAACTCCGAAGCCCAGGCACGTCCCGCTCTACGCGCGCTGCCCGCCCCCGAGATCCTGTCGTTTCTCTATCTGGAAGCGCGGCTGGCCGACGAGGGCCGCTACTCGGAGTGGGAAGCGCTGTGGGCCGATGACGACGACACGGTCGAGTACCGCGTCCCGATGCACCCCGACGATGACCCGCGCACCACGCTGGCCTACATCAACGACAACCGACGACGGATCAAAAGCCGGGTGGCTCAGCTCAACACGGGTAACCGGCACTCCCAGACACCGCCGTCGGTAATGCGGCGCGTGGTCTCCAACAGCGAGGTGGTGGAAACGGCCGCCGACTCCGTCACTGTGGAATCCAACTTCGCTCTATTCGAATACCGTCTACGTCAACGCTTCTGGGCCGGCCGGGTTATCCACACGATTCGCTTGTCACAGGACGGCCCCCGGCTGATTCGCAAGATCGTGCACCTGATCGACGCAAGCGGCCCGGTCGAGACACTCGCTTTCCTAATTTGAACGGACTTCATCTGATGCTCATCGGTGACATCGCGACCAACAACTCCCGCCGCTACCCCGACAAGCGTGCGCTGGTCGATGCCGACCGGGCGCTTACCTGGTCGCAGGTCGACGACAGAGCCCGGCGGCTCGCCGCCTTCCTGATCGGACGGGGGCTGGTACCGGGCGACCGGGTGATGGTGATCGCCCGCAACTGCATCGAATGGCCTGAGATCTCGTTCGGCCTGGCCAAAGCCGGGCTGATCACGGTGCCGGTGAACATCAGGCTGGCTCCCGACGAAGTCGCCCACGTCCGCGACGACTCCGGCGCACGAGCGGTGATCATCCACGCCGACCACTTGGACAAGTTCCTGGGCGAATTAACCGAGCTGGCACTGATATTAGGCGTGGGCGCGCACTCAATGCTCGGCACGAGCGAGTTGGTCACCGACTACGAGACGGCGCTGGCGCAAGCGCAGCCCGGCGCCGAGCGCCGCGACATCACGCCGGACGACGTGGCGTTCATCTTGTACACCAGCGGTACCACCGGTCGCGCCAAAGGTGTGATGCACACTCATCGCGCCCTGCTCTACCAGGCGGCCGACACGAACCTGGTCACCGAGGCCAACCGCTCCGACGTCATGCTCGCGACGACACCGTTCTTTACTGCAGGCGGCATGGTCCGCACGGTGTCTTGGCTCTATCTCGGTCAGACCATGGTGATCCATCAGAGATTCGACCCGCAGGCGGTGATCGACGAGATCGAACGCAGTGCGATCACGTTCACGACCTTCATCCCGACGATGCTGCACCGGACGCTGGCGATCCTCGAAGACGGCCCACCGCGGGACATGTCGAGCCTACGGCGCATCTCCTATGGTTCGGCCCCAGTGCCGCCGGGCCTGGCACGTAAGGCGATGGACCTGCTCGGCTGCGAGCTGCAACAGCGCTACGGCCTCACCGAATGCGGAGGACAGGCAACGATCCTCACCCCGCAAGATCACCGCGACATCGTCGCCGGCAAAACCTCGATCGCGACCTCATGCGGACAGGAAACCCCGATGTGCGTGATCCGCGTCATCGACGTCGACGGCAACGACGCCCCGCCCGGCGATGTCGGCGAAATCGTCATCACCAGCCCCGCCAACGCGATTGGCTACTGGAACCGGCCCGAGCAGACCGCCGAGACGTTCCGTTCTGATGGGCTGCGCTCCGGCGACTTGGGCTACCTTGACGAGGAGGGCTACCTCCACATCACCGGTCGCAAGACCGATCTGATCATCTCCGGCGGGTTCAATGTCTACCCGGCGGAGATTGAGCGGGTGATCGCGCAGCACTCCGATGTCGACATGGTTGCGGTGGTCGGGGTGCCTGACCCCGAGTGGGGTGAGACGCCGGTGGCCGCCGTGATTGCCAAATCCCACGTCGGCGATCAGGACGCACTGACTGCGGAACTGGCTGCGTTGTGCCGCGCGGAATTGGCCGGTTACAAGCAGCCGCGCCGGTTCGTGTTCTGGCGTGAGTTCCCGTTGGGGCCCGCGGGCAAGATCCTCAAACGCGAGATCGCTAACCAGGTGAACCACGTCAGCCAGTCGGGTGGGAAGATGCCGGTATCGACCGGATCGACCGAGGAGCGACGATGATCGAGCAGACCGACCTTGCCACTATTGAATTCCAGGTCGCCGACCACGTCGCCACCGTGGCGCTCAACCGGCCCGAGAAAATGAACAGCTTCACCGAACAGATGGCCGCCGAACTCGCCGCGGTGTGGGCCCGAGTGCGCGACGACGAGGACATCCGGGCCGCGGTGCTGTGCGCCAACGGCGAGCGCGCCTTCTGCACCGGCATCGACGTGACCGAGGGCACCTGGTGGAAGCACCGACCGATCTTCAATCAAGAGGATCCGGGAGAATTGCTGGGGCCGAAGGCACACAAGGTGTGGAAGCCGGTGATCGCGGCACTGCACGGCATCGTGGCCGGCGGCGCCATGTACTTCGTCAACCAGTGCGACTTTTCGATCTGCAGTGAGACGGCCACCTTCTTTGACCCACATGCCAACGCGGGCATCGTCTCGGCGCTGGAGCCGATGGGCATGCTGGCCCTTGGCGTGCCCTACGGCGAGGTGATGCGCTGGGCGCTGCTCGGCAGCGAGGAGCGGATGTCGGCGCAGACCGCGCTGCGAATCGGGCTGGTGACCGAGGTGGTCCCGGACGACCAATTACGCGTCCGCGCCTTCGAACTGGCCTCCGAAATCGCCGCGCGCAGACCCAATGGCGTGCAGGGCACCGTTCGCGCGATGTGGGAGGCCCGTGATCTGACCCCCAGTGTCGCCGCCCGGCACGGCAAGTTCTTCACCGACCTTGGCAACGCCGGGGCTACCCCGGACTCGTTGAACAACAAGAAGAAACCCCGAACAAGATGAGGAGGAGGCGATGACCGACACCGCGACCGAGACGTTGGTCCAGTTCGACCTCCTGATTGGGGGCGAACCATCCTCCGCTGCGTCGGGATTGACCTACGACAGCGTTGACCCCTTCACTGGCAGGCCCTGGGCGCGCGTGCCCGATGCCGCGGCGGCCGATGTGGATCGCGCCGTCGCCGCCGCCCGTGCCGCGCTGAATGGACCGTGGGGTGCGCTCACTGCGACCGCCCGCGGCAAGCTGCTGCACCGACTCGGTGAGATCATCGCGCGCGAAGCCGACCAGCTCGCCGAACTCGAGGTGCGTGACGGCGGCAAGCTGGTTCGCGAAATGGTCGGCCAGATGCGGTCGCTGCCGGATTACTACTTCTACTATGGCGGGCTGGCAGACAAGCTGCAGGGCGACGTCATACCGGTGGACAAGCCCAACTACTTCGTCTACACCCGCCATGAGCCCGTCGGCGTGGTCGGCGCGATCACGCCCTGGAACTCACCGCTACTGCTGTTGACCTGGAAGTTGGCCGCCGGGCTGGCCGCGGGTTGCACGTTCGTCGTCAAGCCAAGCGATCACACCCCGACGTCGACATTGGCGTTCGCAAAGCTGTTCGCCGAGGCCGGTTTTCCGCCGGGCGTGATCAACGTCGTCACCGGCTGGGGTCCGGAGACGGGCGCCGCGCTGGCGTCGCACCCGGGCGTCGACAAGGTCGCGTTCACCGGGTCGACGGCCACCGGCATTCACGTCGGCAAGGCCGCGATCGAGAACATGACCCGGTTCTCACTCGAACTCGGCGGCAAGTCGGCGCAAGTGGTGTTCGCCGATGCTGACCTCGACGCCGCGGCCAACGGGGTGATCGCCGGCGTCTTCGCCGCCACCGGCCAGACGTGTCTGGCGGGCTCGCGCCTGCTGGTAGACCGCAGCGTCGCGGACGCGTTGGTGGAGAAGATCGTCGCGCGGGCTGCGACCATCAAACTGGGCGACCCGAAGGACCCGACGACCGAGATGGGTCCGGTGTCCAACTTGCCGCAGTACGAAAAGGTGCTGTCGCACTTCGCTTCTGCACGTGAGCAGGGGGCGACGGTCGCCTACGGCGGCGAGCCCGCCAGCGACCTCGGCGGGTTCTTCGTCAAGCCAACGGTGCTGACCGGCGTCGACCAGTCGATGCGGGCCGTCGCTGAGGAGATCTTCGGACCCGTGCTGGCGGTGATGACCTTCGAAGACGAAGACGAAGCCGTCGCCGCGGCCAACGGCACCGAGTTCGGACTGGCCGCGGCGGTGTGGACCAAGGACGTCCACCGCGCGCACCGGGTGGCCGCCAAGCTGCGGGCCGGCACGGTGTGGATCAACGCTTATCGAGTCGTCGCGCCTCATGTTCCGTTCGGTGGCATCGGCTACAGCGGCATCGGACGGGAGAACGGCATCGACGCCGTGAAGGACTTCACCGAGACCAAAGCGGTCTGGGTGGAGCTGTCCGGAGAGACTCGCGACCCGTTCACGCTCGGCTGAATCGACAAAAGGGAAAGACATGACGCTGAATCTCGCGGCCGCCGACAAGGTGCTGGCCGGACTGCGGCCGTTTCCGGTGGCGGTCACCACGATTGACGGCGGTTTCGCTAATGGGCTGATGTCGCTGTCGGCCGGCTCGGCCAGCATCGTGCCGGAGCTGCCACGCGCGACCGTCAGCCTGACCAAATACAATAGGACGCACGACATGCTGTTGAACTCCGGCATTTTCGTGATGCACATGCTGTCAGCCGGCCCGCACGAGATCGAGAAGTCGATGGAGATCCTGATGACCCTCGGCGGCAGCTCGGGCCGGGACGGTGACAAGATCTCCAAGCTGCGGAGCAAGCCGGGCGTCACTGGTGCGCCGATCCTGCTTGACGCACACAGCTACGTGGAATGCCGCATCACGGGGTCGCTGGACAACGACGAGAACACCATCTTTGTGGGTGACGTCGTCGCCGCGGAGGTGTTCAGCTCCGAACAGCGGCTGCGGATCGGTGAGGCATGGGGCAAGTTGCCGCAGGAGTGGATCGAGCAGTACGAGGCCAACCACGAGCCGCAGCTGCAGAGTGCACGCGACCTGCGGGCTGCTGCTGCGGCACGGGTCTGATGTCCGAAGGGCCTTCTGGCGCATGGCAGCTGCCGGAAGAATTGGTGATGCTGCGCGATACGGTGCGGCGGTTCATGGATGCGCATGTGCATCCCGTCGAGGAGAAGCTGGACCACGACACAGTCGGGCTACCCCGCGAACAGCTCGTCGCGCTGCAGGCAAAAGCCAGGGAGGCCGGACTGTGGTCACTGCAGACGCCCGAGGAGTACGGCGGCGCCGGGCTCAGTGTCCTCGGCCAAGTGGTGGTCGCCGAGGAGGCAGCGAAATGCCGGATGGGGGCCTTCTTTCCGGCCCTCGGAGCCTTCGGCGGCAACCCCCCCAACATTATGTTCAAGGCGACACCCGAACAGTTCGAAAAGTACGCCCGACCTGTCATCGATGGGATCATGTCCAAGGCGTACACCGCGATCACCGAGGCTTCCGGTGGGTCGGATCCGGCGCGGGCGATCAAGCTCAAGGCGACGCGTGACGGCAGCAGCTACCTGCTCAACGGCTCGAAGATGTGGATTTCACATGCTCCCGACGCCGATTGGGGGGTGGTGTATGCCCGCACCGGTGAGGGGCGCCATGGTATCTCGGCTTTCATTCTCGAAAAGGGCACCCCAGGAGTCACGTTCAGCCGGATCCCCGTGATGGCGTCCTTCGCCCCTTACGAACTGCACTTCGATAACGTTCGGCTCCCGACCGAACAGCTGATCGGCGAAGAGGGACAGGGCTTTTCGTTAGCCGGGGAGTTCCTGGTGCACGGCCGCATCGTGTACGCCGCCGGGCCGATCGGCATTGCGCAGAGCGCGCTGGACATGGCCTGCCGATGGGCCAGGGACCGAGACGTGTTCGGCGGCAGGCTGGCTGACAAGCAGGGCATCCAGTGGATGCTGGTGGACAGTGAGGTAGACCTGCGGGCCGCACGGCTGCTGATGTACCAGGCCGCATCGAACGCCGACCTCGGACGCGACGTCCGGGTGGATGCGTCGGTGGCCAAGATGTTCGGAACCGAAGCAGCATACCGAGTTCTGGATCGGTGCATCCAGATTCACGGCGCACTGGGAATCTCTACCGAACTGCCGCTGGAGCGATGGTTTCGCGACCTGCGCGTCAAGCGTCTGGGCGAAGGTGCGACGGAAGTCCAGCGCGAGATCATCGCGCGATCGCTGGTGCGATAGCCGCGGCGACAATGGAGCTGAAAGGGACCGAAGTGCAATACAACCTGATGTTTCCGATGCGGGCCGTCAAGCACTGGAACCGCTGGTGCGAAGGCGCCGGTATCGGGGACGTCGCACGACTGGTGGAAGAGGCCGGCTTCGATGGCTTTTCCATGTCCGAACACCCCTATCCGGATCGGGAGTGGCTGGCCCGCGGCGGCCACCACGCTTTCGATCCGTTCGTGTCGCTGAGCTTCGCGGCGGCCGCCACCACCCGCATCCGATTGATGACCTACATTCTGGTGTCGGGTTATCGCAACCCGTATCTGACGGCCAAAGCGGCCGCGAGCTTCGATCTGCTCTCGGGTGGTCGGTTCACATTAGGCACGGGAGCCGGCTATCTCAAGGCCGAATTCGAAGCGCTAGGAGCCGATTTCGACCGGCGCGGCGCACTGCTCGACGAGGCGATCGCGGCGTGGAAGGCGACGTGGGCGGGCGTCGATCATGACGGGCCGGAGTTCGGGGTCAGCGGACATGTCGCGCTGCCACCGCCGCTGACGACGGGTGGTCCGCCGATCTGGATCGGTGGCAACGGCGCGGCCGCGCAACGTCGTGTCGTGGAGGTCGCCGACGGCTGGATGCCGATGGCCGCGTCGGGCGAGATGGCCGCGATCACCCGCGCCCGCCCACTCGAGGACATCGACACGCTTGGTGACTGGATCGCGAGGGTGAACAAGCAGCGGGCGGAAGCGGGCCGCGGCGCTGCTGACGTCGCCTTCGTTCCGTTCGAAGCGCACCTGCTCGCCAGCGGCAACTGCGAGAGATTCTGCGCCGCGGTGCAGCCGCGGCTGGACGCCTACGCCGAGGCGGGTGTCACGTGGATCACCATCGAGCCGGCCAGCAGGAGCTACACAGACTTCCGGACCGACATCGACATGCTGAGCTCCCAGTTGATCAACTCCCGATGAACGGCGCCGTCAAGTCCCTGCCCGACCTCGTGCTCGTCCACGGCGGCGAGCACGCCGGTGACTGCTGGGATCTCGTCATCGCCGAATTGCGCCGCCAGGAACCCGGATTACGCACTCTCGCAGTGGATCTGCCCGGACACGGCAATAAGCCAGGCGACCTCGCGACCGTCACGATCGCCGATTGGGTGGACTCTGTCGTCGCCGACATCGAGGAAGCGGGTCTCGGTGACATCGTGATCGTGGGCCACTCGATGGCGGGTGTGACCGTCCCCGGCGTCGTCGCTAAGCTCGGTCCCTCCCGAGTCCGGGAGATGATTCTGGCAACGGCATTCGTTCCGCCGCAGGGCTCGGCCATCGCGGACACACTCGGCGGACCGCTGGCGGTCTTCGCTCGGCGCGCCGCGCGTATCGGCAGACCCATGAAGATTCCAACGCCGGCGGCACGCTGGGCGTTCTGCAACGGCATGACCCCCGCGCAGCGCCGGCTGACGATGTCCAAACTGCAAGCGGAGTCAGCGCGGATACCCGGAGAGCCGGTCGACCGCAGCGGACTACCCACCGATGTGCCGCGCACCTGGATATTGACCACCCGCGACCGCGCCCTGTCGGTGGCCTCACAGCACGCCAGCATCGCGGCACTCGGCGGGGTGGATACCGTTATCCCCGTCGATGCCTGCCACGAGGTGATGTTCAGCCATCCGGTGCGATTGGCCGAGATACTCATCGAGCGATGCCGGTTAAGGGGCTAGAGATCAGGTGACAGACTCATCATCGACGAATCAATCCGACCCAGCACCGACGTGCTTCTTCGTCACCGACGGAAAATGCTATGTGCCTACTTCTTTGGCGAGAGGGCCATGGGGTCCGTCGCTCAGCGGCAATTACATCGGTGGGTTGTTGGGGCGAGCGGTCGAGCAAGAAGTAGACGATGTCGACCTTCAACCCGCCCGGCTGACCGTCGACCTGCTCAGGCCGGTGGCGTTGCAACCACTGCAGATGCATTCCTCGGTTGTGCGTGACGGCCGCCGACTTCGACTGGTCGACGCGGTCATGACTCAGAACGACGTGATCGTGGCGCGGGCCAGCGCATTGTTCCTCCGCCGGAGTGAGCATGCCGTGGACACCGTGTGGACGTCACCCGTCACGATGCCCGCAGTGCCCGCGGAGCCCGACGTGCTGAATGACGATGCCCCGATGGTGTTTCACTCGTTCGGCCGGGACCCAGTCGCGGGGAGTCCGGGTGTCGGCATCAAAGAGTGGCGACACCACGGCCAGAAATTCGCGTGGATGCGGGAGACGAAGTTTCTCGTCGATGACGAGCCATTATCGCCTTTCACTCGCGCCGTCATGGCCGGAGACGTCACCAGCTCGCTAACCAATTGGGGTACTGAGGGATTGCAGTTCATCAACGCCGACTACACGATCACGCTCAGTCGCGTGCCGGAAGGTGTCTACATCGGATTGGCGTCGGTGACGCACTACAGCCATGCGGGGGTCGCCACTGGGGTGGCGACCCTGTTTGACGAAACCGGGCCGATCGGCAGCGGGATGGCAACGGCGTTGTCGAACCCGGGATTCACGCCACCACCGTCAATGGTGGTGAGCTGACCGGAGCTCAGGTGATGGCACCCTCGAGCTTCAGTTCGATCAAGTCGTGGACTTGATGTGCATCGATACCTCCCTGCGGCGCACAAGCATTGCCCTGGAAATGCTGGGCACGCACCATCTAGGCTGCCGGCTCTGGAACCGTGATCATTGGGGCTTAGCCGGTCATCCGTTGCGGATCGCCTCAGCGAGTTTCGCGGGCGCATCGATCATGACAAAGGCGGAGCAATCCGGGATCTCGATCAACGCGGCATGTGGAAACGCGTCGCGTAGCCGGCGAGCATGGTCGAGGGGGAACAGTTTATCCTCGGTGCCCCATGTCAATGTGACGGGTCTGTCGAACGCCTTGATCGCAGGTGCGGCACGCAGAGTCAGCGCCGGATCCAGTGAGGCGGTCACCATGACCGCGTCGCGACGGGCCGCTCGGCTGGTGGCGAACGCGCCGAAGATCTCCCGTTGCCGCTCGTGGGAGGGCGGGTGCTTGGACACCGCCTTCAGGAAGAAGCTCTGCCCTGGTTCAGTGGCCAACAGGCGGACAATTCCTCCACCCACCCGGGAGCTGAGACGGCACAGCTTGACGATCTGAGCGAAGGAGCCAGGCGGAAAGTGTTCGTAGCTATCGCAATTGGTGAGTACCAGACGGGCGATGCGGGATGTGTCCAGACCTGGATCGCCCAGCGATGCCAGCACCAGTCCACCACCGGTGTCGTTGGCCACCACGGTGACGTCGGTCAGATCGAGGGCTTCCATGAAGTGGACGATGCGCCGCGCTGCCGCCTCAGCGCCCAGGTCGGCGCCGCCGGTGGGGGTGCTATGCGCGCCCAGCGGCCAGGTCGGCGCGATGCAGCGGCAGCCCTCCCCTAGTTCAGCCACGACGTCGTTCCACACCGCGCCGGTGACATAGACGCCGTGGACGAAAAGGATCGTCGAACCCGTTCCGCTGTCGGTGTATTCGATGTCCAAGTTGTCTACTCGTACTGTCTGGGTTGTCACGTCGACTCTCCTGTGCTCAGTGGCCACGAAAATTTGGGGTGCGCCGTTCGCGGAAGGCGCGTGCCCCTTCTCTGAAGTCAGCGGTCTCGACCAACGCCAACTGCCCCTCGGCTTCGATAGCTTGCACCGGCTCGAGCTCGGCCAGGGTCGCTGCGGCCAGCGCACGCTTCGTCCAGCCGAACGCCAACGTTGGACCGCCGGAGACCGACCGCAGCACGTCGGTCAGCACCGACTCGTATTCGTCCGCGGAAGTGATGTGCGAGATCATCCCCCATTCGAATGCGGTTGCAGCGGAGATCTTTTCCGCGGTCATGGCCATGCGAGCGGTGCGCGCTCGACCAATCAGCAATGGCAGCAGCGCGGACGCACCCCCGTCCGGCATCAGCCCGACCCGGGTAAAGGCCAACTGAAAGTACGACGCTGGCGCGGCCACCACCAGATCGCAGGCGAGCGCCAGCGCACACCCGAAGCCAACGGCCGCTCCATGGACACCGGCGATCACCGGCTTGGGTAGCGAGGTGATCGCCCGGACCACCCGGTTGGCGGCATCAGCGGCGCCCGCAGTGTCACCGCCGGTCAGGTCGCCGCCGGAACAGAATGCTCGACCGGCACCGGTGAGCAGCACCGCGCGGACTGATTCGTCTGCCTCGGCATCGCGAATGTGAACCGACAACTCCTCGAGCATGGGGGTGTCGACGGCGTTGAGCTTCTCCGGTCGGTCCAGCCGGATCCGCAGCACCGCGCCGTCGTGCTCGACCGAGATGCCGTTCATCGCAACGGGATCATAGGCCGAGGTCGCGTCCGATGATGTCCTTCATGATCTCGGTGGTGCCACCGAAGATCGTCATGATGCGATTGTCCATATAGTCGCGCGCGACGCGGTATTCCGTCATATAGCCATAGCCGCCGTGCAACTGCACGCAGCCATCGATCACCTTCTTGGCGGTCTCGGTGCACCACCATTTTGCCTTCGATGCCTCGACTGCGGTGAGTTCCCCGTCCACTACCGCCTGGAGGCACCTGTCGATGTATTGCTCACCGATCTCGAGCTCGGTGTCCATCTCGGCCAACAGGAATCGGTTGTGCTGGAAGCTGCCGATCGACTGGCCGAAAGCCTTGCGGTCCTTGGCGTATTGCAAGGTCTGCCGCCAGGTCTCGCGTGCGCCGGCGATGGCTGAGATGGCGATGGACAACCGCTCCGACGGAAGGTTGTGCATCAGGTGATAGAAGCCGCGTCCCTCTTTGCCCAGCAGGTTCGCCGATGGCACCCGAACGTTCTCGAAGGCTAGCTCGGCGGTGTCCTGGTAATGCAACCCCATCTTTTCGAGCTTGCGGCCGCGGCTGAAGCCCTCCATGCCCGCCTCGACCACGAGCAATGTGAAGCCCTTGTGGCCGGCCTCGGGGTCTGTGCGGCATACCACCACTACCAGATCGCAGTTGATGCCGGATGAGATGAATGTCTTGGCGCCGTTGATGATCCAGTCGTCACCGTCGCGGACGGCCGAGGTGCGGATCCCGGCCAGGTCGCTGCCCGCGCCAGGCTCGGTCATCGCTACGGCGACGATCAGTTCGCCGCTGATGATGCCCGGCAGCCAGCGCTCCTTCTGCTCATCGTTGGCCAACGACGAGAAGTACGGGCCCACAACGTCGTTTTGCAGGCTCAACGACGGCGACGGCCCTCCGTATCGGGCGATCTCCTCGTCGATGACCGCGTTGAACCGGAAGTCGTCGACTCCCCCGCCGCCGTACTGCTCGGGCATGTTGAACCCGATCAACCCGTATTTGCCAGCGGCGACGAACGCCGAGCGGTCGACGATGCGGTCGGCTTCCCAACGCTCGGCGTTTGGCACGAGTTCACGCTCGATGAACTGCCGGACCGTCTCGCGGAATGCCTCGTGCTCCGGCTCCAGAACGAGTCTTTTCATGTGGTGATCTCACTCTCCATACAGTCGTCGCATTTCTTCACCGACTTTGCCAGAAACTCGCGAAACGACCTGTGCTCCCCGCCTTCGCAGATCGGCATCCGGGATCGGCAGCACAACAGCACCGGTCGCCTTCGACGGCAGCAACACCTTGGCGGTGCCTCGCGTGGTGGTTTCGCCCCGCTGGCTGGTGGCGAAGACGTCCAGCGACACTGGGTCTTCAGCCCCCTCGCCCTTTGAGGTGACCGTGCCAGTGCAGCGGTGCACGTCTCCGTGGTAGTTGAAGCCGCGTAGTTGCAGATCCATCTCAGCCAGCCAGCCGTCGTCACCGGTCCAGTTGGTCAGCAGGTGGCTTACCCACGCCGCGCGCATCTGACCATAGTCGTACGGCGCCGGAATACCAAGTGCCTGAGCGCGTTCGGCATCCCAGTGCAGTCGTTGCACGACGTCGGGGACGCCATACTCATCCGGCTGGTAGAAAGCGGGCATCCGCTTGCGTAATTGGTGGGCGAATTTCAGCGGCCCCACGCCATAGCCGCCCCAGCCCCACCCCATGTGCATCGAGATGATGTCGACGACAGTCAACGGGCCCTTGATGATTCCGGGGAGTTCGTCGCCCACCGAGACGTCCTCCCACCACTGGGGATCAGCGCCTCGCCGTTGCTCTGCCTCGTACTCTTCCTCGACCTGGGCGAACTCCTCGGGAGTCCAGTGCTTGCGCGCGATGTCCTTAAGCTTCCCGGACTTCTTCGAGCCGTGACGCTCGGCGTTGATGTAGGACTCGTCGCGGGTCGCGATCGGGTTGCCGTCGATGTCGACGTAGAGGTAACGGAAGGTTTCCTTGACCGAACGCCCACCGGAGAATTCACTTTCCTTCACCTGGACGTCGAGGGTGTAGTTCTCCGCTAAGACCGGCCTGCCCGCGTAGATCGGGCGGTACCACGTCCACTTCACCCCCGAGTAGTACTTGCCAGTTCCGCGAAACAGACCGCGGAACAGCTTCTTCCGCTCCGGATCGGTGAACTTAGGGGTCTGATCCAGGCCCGTCGCGATCGGGAAGGTCGGCGATGCGATCTGTCCGTGCCAGCGTGTCGACGGCCCGTACGTCGGGTCGTGGAACAACGGGTTGTCGTCACCGCAGCCGAAGGCGAAGTGCGTGATGGCGTCGGCCGACGGCAGCTTGTTCCACGCTTCGTCGCGCTGGTGAACGGGAATTCCGATCTGCCCTTTGGCGCGTTCGATGTCCTCGTCGGTGATGCGGCCCTCTTCGGCGGCCGCGTCGGCGCTGTGCTTTTCTGTGGTGGTCATCGGTCCTCCTAGAACTTCAGCATTGCGCCGGCGTCGACCTTGAACTGCAGGCCCGTGACATACCGGGATTCGTCCGAGGCCAGAAAGCAGACCGCGTTCGAGATATCCGAGGCTTCGACGTAGGGGGTGGGCATCGCCTGCATGGCGGGGAAGGCCAGCAGGGCGTCGTCGCGGCTCGGCGCCTCGAGGTCTGGTCGGAACTGCCGGTACATCGGCGCACTGTTGAGCATGTCGGTGTTCACGTTTGTCGGGTGAATAACGTTGGCGCGGATGGATTGTGGGGCGAGCTGTGCGGCGAGCTGCAAGGTATAGGAATCCACCAGCTGCTTGGCGTAGCTGTAGCCCGCGCCGCCCGGGCCCTGCGGGCCGCCGGCGCCGGGGGGCTGGGCGGCTGCGATGAGGCCGGCGACCGATCCGGTGGTGATGATCGACGCGCCGGACGTCAGGTACGGCAGCGCGGCGTGGACGGTGTTGATGACGCCGACGAAGTCGACGTCGAAGGCATCGGCGAAGGCCTGAACCGGCAGATGAGCGCCCAGTGGGCAGATGCCGGCATTGGCAACTACCACGTCGAGTTTGCCGAATTCGGCGACCGCGTTCGCGAGTTCGCGGCCGACGGCCGCCCGGTCTCGCACGTCGACCTCGGCGGTGTAGGCCTTGCGGCCGGTCTTCTCCACCTCCAGACCGGCTTCCTCGAGATCACGCGATGTCGCCAGTGGGTATTCGTTGGTCTCGATGTCGTGACAGATGTCGAAGAGGATGATGTCAGCGCCCTCCTCGGCCAGTTTGACGGCGTGGCTGCGGCCCTGACCGCGGGCTCCTCCGGTAACCAGAACCACTTTGTCCTGCACTCGACCCATTTCAGCGTGCCTTCCATACGGGTTGACGCTTCTCTGCGAAGGCCAACGGACCTTCCTTGGCGTCCTCAGACTTCAACAACTCGGTGAATTCGCGAATCGTGCGTTCCCACTTGGGTTCCTCGGCGCCGATGATCCCGTCGTCGGCACCGTAGGCGATCCGCTTACTGGCTTGTACCGACAGTGGCGCGTTACAGGTGATCCGCTCGGCGAGCGCCAAGGCGGCTTCCACGACGGTGCCGTCCGGCACGACCTCATTAATCAGGCCCCACCGCAAGGCGTCGGAGGCTGTCATCGGCTCACCTGTCAACACCAACTCCAACGCGACCTTGCGTGGCAGCTGCTCGACGATCCGGAACACGCCGCCCGCACCCGCGATCAGGCCGCGTTTCACCTCAGGAAGTCCGAAACTCGCACTCTCGCAGGCGATCACCAGATCGCTGGCCAAGGCGAGCTCTGAGCCGCCGCCGAGCGCGGTGCCGTTCACTGCGGCGATGGTGGGTTTGTCGATGAAGTGGTGCACGTAACCGGCGAAGCCCCATTCAGGGTGCTCCGCGTGGTAGAGATTCTCGCCGCGAGAGACGGCCTTGAGGTCTGCTCCGGCACAGAACGACTTCTCGCCGGCACCCGTAAGGACGACGGCCCGCACCTCGGGATCGCGCTGCGCCGCTTCGAGTGCGTCACCGACGGCCGTGCTGACCGCGCCGTTGACGGCGTTGCGCGCATCTGGCCGGTCGATGGTGATGAGCGCGACGTTGCCCCGCCGCTCGACGACGGCGGCTTGGCGGGTCACCTCTGTCAGGGTTTCAGCCATAATGTCTCCTTCCGATTGGATTGGCAGTGCCGGAGTTTCAGCCTGCGGCGGCCGGTTGACCGATCGGCACGCCAAGGTCCTCGAGCAGTGCGATTAAACGCCGACGATCGACCTTGAGTGCCGCTCCACGAGGCAACTCGTCGACGACGAAGATGCGGGCGGGCACCTCATAGGGCGTCAGTGTGGCCCGACAGTGTTCCCGGAGCGCCTCGCCATCGGCGGCGGCGCCTGGGCGCAATTCAACTGCGGCAACCGGAATCTGGCCCAACCGCTGATCCGGCATGGGCGCGACGGCGGCATCTGCCACCGCCGGGTGCGCACGCAATGCGCGGACGACCGTCTCCGGGGACACCTTGAAACCGCCGCGCACGATCACGTCGTCCGCGCGGCCGTCGATGTAGAGGAAACCATCTTCATCGAGATGCCCTAGGTCACTGGTCGTGATCCAGTCTCCGGCGCCGCCGGCCTGCAGCGTGGCAACCTGCAGCCTGCCGGTGACCCCCCGGCTGACCGCGGCGCCATCGTCGTCGACGACCCGCAACCGCACACCGGGAAAGGCGCGTCCGACGCTGCCCTTCTTGTCGGCCCACCGCGAGTGGAAGTCCTTCACCGTCCATCCGGCCACGGCGCCGGAGAATTCGGTCGCGCCATAGACGACGAGGATCGGGATGCCGTAGCGCTCGAAGAACGCATCGACCAACGCTGGGTCGACGGGACTGGTACCCGCATTGATGGCTCGGATGCTCGCCAGGTCCTCCCGCGGAATGTCGGAGTC
Source organism: Mycobacterium sp. 3-98 (assembly GCF_035918355.1). NCBI lineage: Bacteria > Bacillati > Actinomycetota > Actinomycetes > Mycobacteriales > Mycobacteriaceae > Mycobacterium > Mycobacterium sp. 3-98. The sequence continues at coordinate 4,013,906 of NZ_CP142360.1, forward strand.
GAGCACCGATCGCATGGCCGCCGGGGGCAGCCCTGCCACCGCGGGCCGATACTGCTTCACCACGGCGTGCCAACCCGGCACCGTGAATCGATCGAGCATCGCGATCGGCCGGGCCGCGACCAGTGACTGCAACAACGACCAGAGCCCGCCAATGTGCACGATCGGCAACGTCACCAGGCCGACCGCTCCGGTCAGCGGCGGCTTGGTTCTCACTTCCGGACGATCGTTGTGCCGCAACGCCGAAGCCAGGGAGGCCTCGAGCTGCGCGCGGGTCAGCGGGATGCGCTTCGGGGCACCCGTCGTGCCCGAAGTCAGCATCTCGATGGCTACCGCTGGATCGCCGCTCACCGCTTCCGTCGTGCCCCGTACCTGCAGGTCGAGTTCGCCGTCGTCGAGCCTCCAGCCGGTCGCCCCGAGATCGGCGACGACGCGGTTGAACACCTCGTCGGACCACAACGCGGCAGGCGCAAGGACGAAGGGAGCGGCGGACGCCCCGAGGTCGTCGCTCAGCCGGTCCGGCGGCTGGAGCGGGCTGATGGTCACCAACGTCCGTCCGCCCCGAAAGATGGCGATGAGCGCCGCGACAGACTCCATTCGATTGGATAGCACGACGGCGACTCGGCCGCCGGTCTGACACCCGGCGGCGGTCAGTTCCCGGTCGATCCGCTCGGTGAGTGACCGAACGGAACCCCAAGACGCCCAGCGTCCGTCGCACTCCAACATGCGGTCGTCGTCGTCGGCGTCCCAGAGCCGTCCCAGCGCATCGTCAATGCTCGTCATCGTGACTTTCCGGATCGACTTCCGCGGCGGATAGCCGTTCTCCTGAAACTAGTGGACATGGTTTACTAGGTCAACTTTGTGAAAGGTTTTGCGATGGACTTCGGCTTGACGGACGAACAGGATCAACTCGCCGCGGCGGAGCGGGCCTGGCTCACCAAAAACGACCCCATCGCCAGGGTCCGCGCGACGCTGGACTCGGCTGCGGTCACCGTCGATCCTGCGGCGGTCGCGCATGCGGCGGAATCGGGTCTTCTGGAGCTGCTCACTCCCGAAATGGGCGGCACCCATGTGGATCTCGCCATCCTCGCCGAGGAGCACGGATACGCGGCCAGCTCGCTCCCGGTCGCGGATCTCAATATCGCGGCCTGGCTGCTCGACCACGTCGACTCGCCCGCCGGAGACGGCGAACTGACCGGATTGACGCTCGGTCCCGACGCCCTTCTTGATGGCGATGCGCTGGGGCTGGCTGGTATCACCCGTCCGGTGCCGATGGCCGCCGATATGGACTCCATCGCGGTGGCAGGCCACGTGGACGACGGCGAGTACCTGGCGGTCCTGAATGCCCCGACGCTGTCGGGCATGTCGACGCTCGACCTGAGCCGTTCGTGGGCACGCGTGGACCTCGACGCGACGATCGCCGACTGGACGCGGCTGCCTGCCGGCACGCTGGCCCTGCTGCGCGACGCTTTGGCGGTGCACCGGGCGTTCGACGCATTGGGCGCGGCGGCCCGACTGCTCGACATGACGGTGTCTTACGCCAAGCAGCGGGAGCAGTTCGGCGCGCCGATCGGGTCGTTCCAGGCAGTCAAGCATCACTGCGCCGACATGGCAGTCGCGGTGGAGGCCGGCCGGGCCACGCTGTGGGCCGCGGCGCTCGCACTGGACACCGCGTCGGCCGCTGCCCGGTCCCGGGCCGCGTCCGCGGCGGCGGCGTACACGAAGTCCGCCGCCGCCAAGGTGGCCGGAACGGCGCTGCAGGTGCACGGCGGCATCGGCTTCACCTGGGAACACGATCTGCATCTGTTCCTGCGCCGGATCAAGGTCGACGAAGCCTTCAACGGGAGCGTCGCCGAACACCGCGCGGCGCTGCTCACGGCTTGACATTCAGCGCCGATCCCGCGGCAGCGCCAAGCCCCGCTCGGCGATCAGGTTGCGCATGATCTCCGAACTGCCGCCGGCGATGGTGTAGGCCCGAGCGTACAACCACTCGTCCTGCCAGCGACCGCCGTCGAGAACGTCCGGGTCGCCCTCCACTAAAACGCCTGCCTCGCCGCCGAGTTCGACTGCGAAGCGTGCCATCTCGAGATTCAGCTCGCTGAACATCAGCTTGGCCATCGCGCCGTCGTGCATGCGCTCGGTGCCACGCAGCCAACGCGTGAGATTGGCGTACGTCAGCGCGGACAGCGCCTCCACCTCGGCGCTGAACTCGCCGATCCGATCACGAATACGGTCGTTGTCGATCGCGAGGCGACCGTCGACGGTGACGTGCGAGGCGAGTTGCACCAATGCCTCAATGGCCAGCCTCAACTTGACGACCGCGGCGCCCACGCTGGTACGTTCATGCCCCAACGTGGCGTTTGCGATCGCCCAGCCCTGTCCCGGTTCTCCGATCATCGCCTCGGCCGGCACCTCGACGGAATCGAAGAAGACCTCGTTGAAGTCCGAGGTGCCGGTCAGCTCGCGCAGCGGGCGCACCGTGATGCCCGGGCTGGACATGTCGAGGATAAACGCACTGATGCCCTTGTGCTTGGGGGCGTCGGAATCGGTGCGCGCCAACAGATATCCGTAGTCGGCCCAGTGTCCGTCGGTGGTCCACACCTTCTGCCCGTTGACGGTATAGGTATCACCGTCGAGAACAGCGCGGGTACGCAGCGACGCCAGATCGCTTCCTGCACCGGGCTCGCTGAACAATTGGCACCACAGCTGTCGACCCGCGCGGATCTCGGGCAGATGCCTGCGGCGCTGGTCATCGGTGCCGTAGTGGATCAGCGCATGCGATGCCAGCGCGTTACCGCTCGGCACGCCCGGCACCGCAGCCCGGGCCAGCTCCTCGCCCACCACGATGGCGTGTTCAGCGGAGCGGTCATCGCGGCCGCCGAACTCCACGGGCCAGTCGGCGCCGACGTAGCCGGCTTCGAACAGACGCGCCGTCCAATCCTGAAGCGCCTTGAGTTCGGCTTCATTCTCAGCGCTGCGCACGCCCGCCCGCGGCGGTATGGGCGGTGCATGCTCCGCAATGAAAGCCCGCACCTCCGCGCGAAAGGCCTCCAGTTCGGGACCCATTCCGTATTCCACGTTTCCGTCTTCCTGTTGATTACGAACGTCTCAGCGCCTCAACGTTATTCGGAGCGCCGTTGTCGGTACGGCGCCAACAGTTCGCCGGCCGCCCGGTCTCGCAGCGCGTCGGCACGGCCAACCAACACGGAGTTGGCCCGAGCGCGGCGCAGCAGCAAATGGATCGGGTGCTCCCAGGTGAAGCCGATGCCGCCGTGGATCTGCAACGCACCCTCGGTGGCGGCGACACCGGCATCGAGGGCGGCCGCGGCGGCCAAATCCGCCAGGTAACCCGACTCCTCGAGGTCGGACTCGACGGCCTCGAGGATCTGGCTGCGGGCGCCCTCGAGTGCGACCAGCATGTCGGCGCACCGGTGCGACACGGCCTGGAAGCTGCCGATGGGGCGGCCGAACTGATGCCGTTCGCGTGCCCACTGAACGGCCATCGCCAGCGCGCGCGACGCAACCCCAACGGAATCCGCGGCCACGGCCAGGGCCGCCCGGCGGCGCGCCGCGGCCAACATCCGAGGCACATCGGTTCCGTCGGCCAGCACCTCCCCCGCCGCCCCGCTGAAGGTCACCGCGCCGACGGTGCCGGTGAGGTCGAGCGGCTGCTGGGCCGTCACCTCAACGCCGTCGGCGGACGCGTCGACGGCCACCAATACCTCACCCACCCCGGCTGCGACGCGAGCCAATGCCACGAGCACCTCGGCGTGTGGTGCTCCCGCCACGATCGGGACCACACCGGAGAGACCAGTTCCGTCCCACTCGGGCAGCTCGGGGCCGCTGGTCACCCAGCCGCTGTCGTTGACGGGTACGGCGAACGCCGCCGTTGCACCGCCCGTGATTCGCTTAACCAAAGCCTTTGCGCCGCAATGTAACGCGACGTCGAGCCCGATCACGGTCGGGACAAGCGGCGCCGGGGCCAATGCCTTGGCGGCCTCTTCGACGGCCGTGTACAGCAACCGCGGTCGGGCGCCGGCGCCGCCCAAGGTTTCATCGACAGCAAGGCCCGGTAGGCCGAATTCGACGAGCGCCGACCACACTTCGGGCTCGGCCGCATCGACGGGACGCTTGCGGTCGAGCAATGCTGCTTCGTCCACTTTGGCCTGCAGTGTCGCCGCCAGCACCTCGCGCAGCTCCCGTTCATCTTCCTCGGGCACGGCGAGCGGGGCGCCGGGCGTGACGGCCGCTTCCCGGGTGCCCTCGCCGCGGTGTGACGGCAGCCCGAGCACGCTCTCGGCGATGGTATTGCGTTGGATCTCCGCGGTGCCCGCGCCGATCGTGGTCGCACGGCTCATCAGATAGCCGAACGTCCAACGCCCCTTGTCGACGGCGTCGGGTGCGCGGCTGCCCAGCGCCGCATAGGGACCGGCCGCGCGCAGGGCGAGCGCATGCATGTGCTGCTCAAACTCCGACTTCACCAATCGGTTCACCGACGCCATACCGCCGGGATCCTCGCCGCGCAGAACCGCGGCCAGCGCGCGGGCGCTGTTGGCTGCGATGGTGCGGACCCCGGATTCCAGCCGAGCAACGTCCTGGCGGACCAGCGGGTCGTCGTCAAGCCGTTGTGCGACGACAAGATCGATCACCCGGTCGGCCGTGCGCCGGTACTTGAACTCGTCGGCCAGAAAGGCGGTGGCACGCTCGTGGCCCAGCGATGTGCGCATGATCGACCACCCCGCGCCCTCGTCGCCGACCACATTCTCGACGGGCACCGCGACATCGTCGAGGAAGACCTCGGCGAAATGCGCCGCGCCGCTGATGTCGCGCAGGGGACGCACGGTGATCCCGGGGCTCTTCATCGGGATCAAGAGATAGGTGATCCCGTCCGATGGTTTGCCCCCCGACCCCGTGCGCACCAGCGCGAACATCCAGTCGGCGCGATCGGCCATCGTGGTCCACACCTTCTGCCCCGTCACCCGGTACACGTCGCCGTCGCGGACCGCGCGGGTGGACAGCGACGACAGGTCACTGCCCGCCCCAGGCTCGGAAAACCCTTGACACCAGAACTCATCCGCGCGCAGCAGCGGTATGAGGAAGCGATCCTTCTGTTGCTGGGTGCCGTGCGCGATGAGCGTGGGGGCGAGGATGAACGACAGCGGACACGGATGCGGTGGCACACCCGCATCCGTGGTCATCCGGTAGTAGTCCAGCTGATCCGCCAGCGATAGGTCGAGTCCACCGACCTCGCGGGGCCACCCAGGCGCAGCCAGCTGGTGGTCGACGAGTTCGGCGTGCCAAGCGCGGGCCACCTCGATCCGGTCGGGTTCAACGCCCGACCGAGCGACGTCGGCCTGACGACGACGAAACTCGGCGAGCAGCAACTCGAGACGCGGCCGCCAATCAGCAGTCTGCATGGCACTCCACAAAGTCAACTTGGTTAACTATGTCTGGAGTGTGCCGGTTAATGCAGCCGCTTGGCAAGCGCGCCCGTCAGCCGTCTTCGAGAATGAGAGCAAGCTCGGGGCATGCCGCGACCCCGTCGCGGGTGAGCTGCTCGTCTTCCGGTCGCACCTCACGCTCCCCCAGGATGGAGTAGCCGGAGTCGTCGATCGGGAACAAATCCGGGTCGACGGCGTAACACTGGGCATGGCCCACGCACTTCGACTGCTCGAGCCGAACCTTCATACGACCTCCTCCGCTCGACCGTCCAGGCGTACGGTCTCATCCAAGTTTTCAGCATAAGGCTAAAGCTTTAGCTATTTCGACACACCTCTAGTCCACACTTATTCTGACACTTGTGTCGATACATATTCCTGACTCATATCGCAGAGTCAGTGGATATTTGTGGCGATCAACTGAGCTATGTTCCACTTGGTTCTGACATCTATGTTCGATAGGAGCTGCAATGACAGTCGCGCTCAGCGATGAAGAGACCATGCTGGTCGAAACCGTGCGGGCCTTCGTCGACCGCGACGTCAAGCCCACGGTCCGCGCAGTCGAGCACGCCAACGAGTACCCGGAAGCGTGGATCGAACAGATGAAGCGGATCGGAATCTTCGGGCTTGCCGTGCCCGAGGAATACGGCGGTTCACCGGTATCGATGCCCTGCTATGTGAAGGTGACCGAGGAGTTAGCCCGTGGCTGGATGAGCCTGGCCGGCGCGATGGGCGGACACACCGTGGTCGCCAAGCTGATCTCGTTGTACGGCACCGAAGAACAGAAACAGAAGTACTTGCCACGCATGGCGAGCGGGGAGATGCGGGCCACGATGGCGCTCACCGAACCTGGTGGCGGCTCCGACCTGCAGGCGATGACGACCACCGCACGAGCCGAGGGCAACGAGCTGGTGATCAACGGCGCGAAGACCTGGATCAGTAACGCGCGGAGGTCCGGCCTCATCGCACTGCTGTGCAAGACCGATCCACAAGCGCAGCCACGCCATAAGGGCATCTCGATAGTCCTGGTCGAACACGGTCAGGGTCTGACCGTCTCACGCGACCTGCCTAAGCTGGGCTACAAGGGCGTGGAGAGTTGCGAGCTGTCGTTCGACGAGTGCCGCGTACCGGCCGCGGCGATCCTCGGAGATGAACCAGGCAGAGGATTCGCCCAGATGATGAAAGGCCTCGAAACGGGCCGGATTCAGGTTGCATCGCGGGCGCTAGGGGTGGCGAGCGCAGCGCTGGAAGACGCGCTGAAATACGCGCAGGAGCGGGAGAGCTTCGGCCAACCGATCTGGAAGCACCAGTCGGTCGGCAACTATTTGGCTGACATGGCCACCAAACTCACCGCGGCGCGCCAACTCACCCGCTACGCCGCAGAGAAATACGACAGCGGTGAGCGATGCGACATGGAGGCCGGGATGGCCAAGCTGTTCGCGTCGGAGGTAGCCATGGAAATCGCGCTCAACGCCGTCCGAATCCACGGCGGCTACGGCTATTCCACCGAATACGACGTCGAGCGCTACTTCCGCGACGCACCTCTCATGATCGTCGGCGAGGGCACCAACGAGATACAGCGCAACGTCATTGCCGCACAGCTGGTCTCGCGGGGCAAACTCTAGACGCCGGCGAGTTGCCGATCGACCGCACCCACCCGCGGGAAGTTGAGCATCCGGCGGGCGTTCTCCTCGACGATCAGCCTGCACTCGTCGTCGGGCACGTCGGCAAGGACCTCGGCTGCCCGCTTGCGCGAGTTCGGCCAGTTGGAGTCGCTGTGCGGGAAGTCGATCTCGAGCATGATCCGGTCGATGCCGATGCTGTGCCGGTTCGTCAGGCCGTGCTCGTCGTCGATGAAGCATCCCCAGAAGTGCTTGCGGAACAGATCCGAAGGCCGGGTGTCGAAGTCAATCTTCTGGTAGTAGCGGTGCCGCTCCCACACGTAGTCGGTTCGCTCGAGGATGTAAGGCACCCAACCGATGCCGCCCTCAGCGAGCGAGATCTGGAGATCCGGGAACTGCTGCAGCTTGCCGGAGAACAGCAGGTCGACCGTGGACCACATCAGGTTCGTGGAGAATAGTGCCGTCGCGACCGCGAACGGTGCGTCGGGCACCGCCATCTGACCCGGGACCGGCTTGATCGTCGAGAACGAGAAACCCGGCACGAACGAGCCGGACCCGAAGTGCAGCGACACCGGCATCTTGGCGTCTGAGCAGACCCGCCACAAGCCGTCCCAGTGATCGGAGTGGAATGACGGCAGACCGAGCGGCACCGGGCTGTCCGGGAACGAGATCGTGCGCGCACCCTTGGCGGCGACGCGCTCTGCCTCGGCCACACATGCGTCGATATCCCATGTCGGCAGGATCGCCAGCGGGATGTAGCGCTCGGGCGCCACCGCGCACCACTCGTCGATGTAGAAGTCGTTCCACGCCTTGACGCACAACAGTGCCAGGTCCTTGTCCTCGGCACGCTGGAACGTGCCGCCGCCGAATCCCGGGAACGACGGGAAGCACAATGCCGACTGCACACCGTCGAGGTCCATGTCGGCGACCCGCGCGACGGGGTCGTAGCAGCCCGGAATCATGTCCTCGTAGCGGACGGGATCCATGCCCCACTCCTCGGGCGGTTTGCCGGCGACCGCGTTCAGGCCGATGGTCGGGAAGACCTGACCGTCGTAGTGCCACAGATGCATGCCGTTTTCCTCGACGATGCGCGGGCCCTGTTCGAGGTATTTCTGCGGCAACCTGTCCTGCCACACGCGTGGGTGCTCGACCAAGTGGTCATCAACGGACACGATCTGGTGGTCATCCTGAAGCGGCATGATGCTCCTTCGCATCTGACGATCGGTCGTATTTTTCTGACATATCGTCTTGTTTTCTGACGGTTCGTCTCACAGACTATATGACACATGCCACATTCGTCCAGCAGTTGAGAGGCGCGACATGGAATCCACGGACCGACCCGCCGAAGACGCAGGCCGGAACAAGGTCGATGAAGACGACCACGACCTGTTGACCTTCGGCGAAGCGGGCGAACGACTGCGCCTGGAAATCGCCGCGGCTGCGCGAGAGGTGCAAGGCCTGCAGCAATCCGGGCCGGTCGAGGCGCTCGAGAAGGCCCAGGCCCGCCTCGATGCACTGCGGTCCGCTGCAGCCCGCAACAGCGCGCAGCCCATCAACGACGCCAACTTCGAGAAGTTCTTCGGCTATCCGGGCAAAGCCAAGCGCAACCTGCCCGGAGCGCCGTCGGCCCGATGAGCGTGTCGGCGCGTACGGATAATTCACACATGGCTCGCACTCCCGACAAGTTGCGGCGCTCCGGCTATGCCCCCGCCGCCAATCACGGTGTGGGACGCCGCGGCCTGCACACCCGCGAGCGCATACTCGGATCCGCCGCGGAAGTGTTCCTGGCCAACGGATTTCACGCCACCTCACTTGACGCCATCGCGAGGGCGGCCGGCGCCTCTCGTGCGACCGTGTATCAATACTTCGCGGGCAAGGAAGAGATCTTCCGCGAACTGAGTGCGCTGGCCGAACGCGATGTGCTGGCACACGGTGAACACCTCGGTGAACTCGGCCCGACAGTCGACGGAGTGGATGCGCTGCACCGTTGGCTCGTCGCATGGGCGGATATCTACGACGCCCACGCCGCGGTGTTCGCCGAGTTTCCGGGCATCGGCACGGCCACCGGGTTGGCCGTCATCGATGCCAGCTCGGCCGCCGCCCAGTTCCATCAGACCGTCACCGATCGGCTGCGGCGGACACGCCTGCGGGATCTGGAAGCCGACGATGCGGCCGCAGCACTCGGGCGGATCCCCCACATGGTTCACCTCTACCGGTACCGGGACATGCTCCCTTTGCCCGCTCGCGCGACCGTGACGTGGTCGTTGACCGGTGCATTGCAGCTGATGCTGTTCCCCGAGACCCCAGCCGACGTGTTGCAGGTGGTAGCACCGGCAAGAGACGGATGCGCACGAACCACGCCCCGCGCCCTCGACTATGCCGCGGCGACACCGGCGGCCGTCGAGGCGTCGGGATCGCCGATTCCGCAGGATGTGCTGTCGGTCAGTTCGGCGTTGTTCGCCGAACGCGGCTACTACGCCATCGGCATGGAGGAGATCGCGGCCGCCGCCGATGTCAGCCGCGCGACCTTGTACCGGTACTTCAGCACCAAGGACAAGATCCTGGCCGAACTGACCCGCCGAGCGGTCGCCGAGATCGAAAAGCACGCCGCCGCCCTGCCTGCCAAGGCCGCGGATTCGCTGACCGAATGGATGCTTGGCTACGTCCGATTCCATCGCACCTACCGCGGCGTGATCCGGGCGTGGTTCGACGGCACGGTCGCAGAACAGCTCTCCAACGCCGATGTGGACCACGGTATTGGCGCGATTTTCCAGGCGGTTGCCGCGTTGTTGTCCACCGTCGACCTGCCGCCCGGCATCGACGCTGACGTGGCAGGCGCGGTGTTCGTGGCGGTCCTGGGCCGGATGTCCGAGCCGACGGGGGCTAGCGGACCGAACAGCGACGAGCAGGCCGCTGAGTTGATGGTCAAGCTGTTGCGCCGTTCGCTCCTGCGTGAAGCGTGAACACAGGAGCTCAGCCGGCGGCGGCCTTCAGCTCGGCGCGCAGTCGCTTCTTATCCACCTTGCCGCTGGCCAGTACAGGAAGATCGGCGACCAACACCAGTCGACGAGGCACCTTGTAGCGCGCCAACCGCTGCCGGACCCCCTCTTGCACCATTTCCAGCGTCGGCGACGCACCGCCGCGCGGCACCACAACGGCGCAGACCGCCTCGCCCCACTTGTCGTCGGGCACCCCGACGACGGCGCAAGCGGCCACCCCGTCAACCGCACTGACCGCATCCTCGACCTCGGGCGAATAAATATTCTCCCCGCCGCTGATGATCACGTCCTTCTTGCGGTCCATCAAATAGAGCAGCCCGCGCTCGTCCAGTCGACCCATGTCGCCGGTGCGACACCACCCGTCCCGCAGCGTCGCCTGCGTCGCCGCCGCGTCCTGCCAGTAGCCGCGGAACATCGAGTCGGACCGCACGACGATCTCACCTGCCTGCCCCACGGGCAGGACGCCACCGTCCGCATCGACCACACGTACCCGGGTGTCGGGAAATGGGAAGCCAACCGAGCTCAGCCGCTCGGCAGCGTAGGGGTCGTCGAGGATGTGCAGTTCCCGTGGCAGTCCAGAGACAATGACTTCCGTCTGTCCGTAAAGGTTGAGGAAACCCGCGTCCGGCAGAACGGCGAGTGCCCGCCGCAGGATAGCCGCGGTCATCGGCGCGGCCGAATAGACCACCGTGCGAACCGATTCCACCGCCAAGCGATCACTCACCTCATCGAGGAGCGCCCTGAGCATGACCGGCGCCAGATGCAGCACCGTGATGCGCTCGTCGGCGATCAGCCGCACCGCATCGGCCGCGTCGAACTGTTGCTGCAGCACCACGGTTCCGCCTCGAGCATGCAGCCCACCGATAATCCCGAGCGCACCGAAGTGGAACATCGGCATGTTGATCAGCCCGCGATCGGCGCTGCCGCAACGCATCTCGTTGTTCATGGTGAATGCGACCCTGCGCATCTCTCGCTGTCCGAGGATGCAGCACTTGGATGCGCCGGTCGTGCCGCTGGTGAACAGCAGGTACGCGATGTCGTCGGGCCGGGCCACGAACTCGTGCTCGCCGCTACGGCCTTCCTCCACAAATCGTTCGTAGCCCGTGATCCCCTGCGGAGCTTGTCCGCCGATGACCACCAACATCGGTGGCGACGGCATATCCGCGATGAGATCGCCGATCACCGGCACGAACTCGGCGGCGCAGAACACGATCGACGGGGCGACGCGCCGCAGCGCATCATCCATCTCGGGAGGCGAAAGCCGAAAGTTGATGGTGGCCATGATAATTCCGCCGAGTTGGGCGGCCGCGTTCAGTTCGCCGAACTCGATGCTGTTGCGGCTCAACACTGCGATGCGGTCCTGGCGCCTCACCCCTGCCGCGGCCATCGCCGACACCAATCGGACCGCCCGGTCCCATAATTGTGCGTGGGTCACGGTGCGCTGGCCGTACCGGTAGGCGACGACGTCGGGAAAGCGGACTGCGTTGTCGGTCACGATGTCACCGAGCGTCATGTCGTCGACTTCGGCCCTCGACATGAGTTACCGGCTACTCAGCAGCATCGATCCAGCCACCGGCCCGCCGCCCACACCGACTGCCACCACCTCGGGGGTGCGGGGCGCCTGCCGATCGCCGCCCTCGCCCCACAACTGCACACATGCCTCGTGCAGGAAGCCCATTCCGTGCAGTCGCCCGCCGGAGAGTTGACCGCCGCTGGTGTTGATCGGCAGCGAACCGTCCAGTGCGATAGACGAACCGTCGCCGACGAATTCGCCGACCTTGCCGTGCTCGCAGAAGCCCATCGCTTCCAGCCACATGACGGTCAGGAAGGAGAAGCCGTCGTAGAGCTGGGCCATGTCGACATCGGCGGGAGTCAGGGTGGTGTGCTCCCACAGCGTGGCCGCCGAATCGTGCGCCGCCATCGTGGTGATGTCGCCGCGCTGATCCCAGGTCGCCCGCTCGAACATCCCTGGCCCGACGGACTCCACCGTCAGCGGGTGTCGCGGCAGGCCGTTGGCGGCGTCACGGCGCGACACGATCACGGCGGTGGCGCCGTCGCAGGGCACATCGCAGTCATAGAGGCACAGCGGCTCGGAGATCATCCGCGCACCGAGGTAGTCGTCCATCGTCATCGGTTCGCGATAGACCGCATCGGGATTGAGTCCGGCATTGGTGCGGGCGTTGATCGCGATGCGGCCGAGGTGCTCGCGCGTCAGGCTGAAGTCGTGCATGTAGCGCTGGGCGGGCATCGCCAGCCAGTTCGCCGCCGACAGTGCGCCAAAGGGCGCCGTCCATTCCAGGTGCGGGGGCAATTCCCCGCCGCCGAACAGCACCGAGGCCCGACCGCCGCCGGCTTGTTGCGCGGCGGTGGATTCCCATACCGACCGGTAGACCACGACGTGGTTGGCCAGCCCGAGACTGACCGCCATGCACGCCTCGATCGCCGGGCCGATCTGCCCCGCTGTCTCCATCGCGGAGACGTACCAGCGGGTGCGCAGTCCGAGTGCGTTGCGGACCTCTTGGACGGTCGCTCCGGAGAACCCCGCGTCCGGCACACCCGGTCCCGGGTAACTCGCGATCCCGTCTACGTCGTCGACGCTCAGCCCGGCGTCGGCGATCGCCCGCAGCACCGCCTCGAGGGTGAGGTCCAATCCCGTCCGGCCCAGCCTGCGGCCGACCTGCGACTTACCCGCTCCGGTCAGGACGGCCTTGCCGTCGAACGGACCACCGGTCACCATACGAACCGCGCGATCAGTTCGGCCACGGCGGCCGGTTTGTCGACTCCATCGATCTCGACGGTGTGTCGCACGGTCAGGTTCACGGTATCGTCGGCGACCTTGGTGGCGTCGGCGAGCTCGGACCGGACTCGGATGCGGCTACCGGCGGTGACCGCGGACAGGAATCTCACCTTGTTCAGGCCGTAGTTGATGCCCATCTTGGCGTTCTCGACGCGGTAGTTGTCCTTGCTCACACCGGGGATGAGCGAGAGCGTGAGAAAGCCGTGCGCGATCGTTGCGCCGTAAGGACTTTCGGCCTTGGCCTTCTCGACGTCGACGTGGATCCACTGATGATCCATCGTGACGTCGGCGAAGGCGTCGATCCGGCTCTGGTCGATTTCCACCCACCGGCTGACGCCCAGTTCCTCACCGATCGTCGCGAGTGCATCGTCCACGGACCTGATCATTTTCACCGCTGCTCCCAACGTCGCCTGCGCCGATATACCGATATCTATTTAACGGTATAGACTGGCCTCGCTCGTCGGGCAAGCAGCCCGTCAACTCTAACGATCTTGGGAGACACATGGCCACCACCACGTCCCGCGCAGCGATCGTGGCCGCTGCCCGCACACCGATCGGAACGGCGCGCAAGGGCACGCTGGCCAACATGCCCGCGATCGAGCTCGCCAAACCCGTCGTGCAGGCCGTCGTCGAACGCTCCGGACTGGACGCGGCGGACTTCGACGACCTGGTGCTGGCCGAGAGCATGCAGGGCGGCGGCGACAGTGCCCGCTACATCGCGGTGGCCCTCGGCATGCTCGACATTCCCGGGCTCGCCGTGAACCGCCAGTGCGCATCGAGTCTTTCGGCCATCGCCGTGGGCGCCGGGCAGATCGCGTCCGGGATGAGCCGCGCCATCCTGGCCGGCGGTATGGAGTCGCTGTCGACCGGCCCAATCATGCAGAAGCGCAAGCTCTTCACCGCAGGCAAGTCGCCCGAGGACTACGCGCAGTGGTTCCCCGAGTCGCATCCGCCGACTGCGGAAGCGCCCGCCATGGACATGTCCATCACCGTCGCGCACAACTGCAACCTTCAGTACGGGATCACCCGCGAGGACCAGGACAAGTGGGCGCTGCGCAGCCATCAGCGCGCGATCAGGGCCATCGACACCGGGGCGTTCACCGACGAGATCATCCCGCTCCAGGTGCCCCAGGCCGACGGCAGCGTGATTACCTTCGCCGAGGACGAGCATCCACGGCGCGGGAGTTCGATGGAGTCGCTTGCCGGGCTGAAGGTGCTGCATCCTGAGATCGAAGGCTTCACCGTGACGGCAGGAAACTCCTCCGGGATCAACGATGCCGCGGCAGTGGTCGCGCTGGCCAGCCCGGACACCCAGCAGGAAGTGCTGGCAAGCGTGCTGTCCTGGACACAGGTCGGACTGGACCCGACGCGGACCGGCAGCGGGCCGATCAAAGCTATCCCGAAGGCGCTCGAGTTGGCGGGCCGCAAGCTCGAGGATGTTGCACTATTCGAAATCAACGAGGCGTTCGCCGCTCAGGCGGTGGCGTGTGCGCGCGAACTCGGTCTCGACGAGGAGATCGTCAACGTCTACGGCTCGGGCATCAGCCTGGGCCACCCGATCGCCGCAACCGGCGCCCGCATGGTCACCTCGGCGATCTACGAATTGCGCAGGCGCGGTGGGGGTATCGGCGTGCTGTCAATGTGCGCCGGCGGTGGTATGGGTGCCGCGATGGTCATTGAGGTGGCCTGAGATGACCGCACTGATCACCGAGGGACTGTTCCGGGTCGACGGCGGCCGTGCGGTGCTGTTCGCGTCGCGCAGGCGTTCGTCGGGTGCGGTGAAGTTCCCTGCAGAGCGGCCCGAGCTGTTCGACGGCGACTCCGACATTCAGCAGGACATCGAGCCGATCGAATTGTCCACCGCGGGAACGTTGTACACCTATACGACGCAGGAGTTCCCGCCACCGCTGCCCTACAAGGGCAATCGGGATCCGAAAGTGTTCCAGCCGTATGTGGTGGGCTTCGTCGAGCTGGCCGAGGGCGTGCTGGTGGAGACGCTGATCGTCGACGCGACTGCCGACGAACTGCGCATCGGCCAGCGCCTGGTCTCGACCACCACCACCCTGGAGACCGCCGACGGTCAGTCGCTGCTGACGTTCGCGTTCCGACCGGCCGAGGAGAGTTAGAGTCCATTCGGTGACGGACCTGGGCTCTCCGCAATTCGGGCTTCATCCCCTGCACGGCGTGCACGAACCCACGACCGGCAATCCGCCGCGCCGGCCGCGATCCGCGCGCCGGACCACCTCGATCGACATGACCCGCGACGAGGGCTCGCTGGATCCGGTGTATCTGAGTGGGCGGGCGCGCGATCTGTGGACAGCCGGCGACGAAACGGCGACCGAACTCGGCTCCGCGACACTCTCGGCCACCATCGAGCTGGTCGCCCGCGTCGTCCGTCACGTCGAGGTGACGCCAGCCGTCGCCGCGATGTCCCGGCTGGCGGGCGCGCCCGCGATGAGCGGGTTTCGCGCGGCGGCCGACAAGGTGGCTCCCGAGCTGCGGCAAGCCCGCGATCTGCGCTATACGCTGCTCGACGACGTTCCGGTCGCGACGCTGATCTCCGGCCACGCGCTGTCGGCATCCAACCTGCTCGGCGACGTCGCGAAGTCCGGGTACTACCTGCCGGTCGCAGACCAGTGTGCGGGTTTCGCGACCGGGGGTCTGCTAATGACGTCCTTCGAGGCGGGCGATCCGGTGATCGTCACCGGCCCGGCGGCTCCCGACCTCGACCACGGCCAAGATCCTGGGGACCCCTGGGCCTGGCACGAAGTGGCGGCCTTGCCGCGCCACGCCATGCGCCGTAGACGGCGCGTCGACGTCTATGAAGAGAGCGCTCGGCGGGTCGGCATCGATGCGATGTTCCGCGACACCTACGTGCGCGGTGACGGGGTGGAGACGATCATCCACGAGTACACCCTGGACGCCGTCGTGGACACCGAGACCGGCGTCATCGTCGATTCGCGGGCCACACCGCGCGTGCTGCCGTGGCAGGAATGCCCCGGAGCCGTCGCCAGCGCTGCGCGAATCACCGGAATGACGTTGCAGGAACTGCACTTTCGTGTGCGTCGAGAACTATCGGGCACCAGTACGTGCACCCACCTCAACGACCTGCTGCGCAGCGTCGCCGACGCTGAGGCGTTGATACGCCTAGTGAAAGCAGCCTGAGCGCGTCAGCGCGGGCCCGGCGTCGCGTCACCCAGCTCGTCGGGTTGAGCGGGAGGTGTGGCCGACTTCGGCCTGGTCGCGCCGTCAACCTCGTCGATGTCCTCGAGGGACGCCTCGTCGGTGATCGGTTGGCTGGTATCGAATCCTGACATGGCTACTGAATAGCCAGAATCCCGGCGCTCAATCCTCTAAGCGTTGGCGAACGAGAACGTCCGTGTGCGGCTAACCGTCAGCGTGGTCACGTGATTCGCTGCGGGTGGCCAGATCACTGTTCCCTGCGAAATCACACCGCGAATGTCCCGATAGGCGGTGAAGGTGTCAGCCACCACGCACGCCTGGATTTCAGCGCGTTGTGCGGCCTCACGATTCACACCGTCAACGATGACGGCGATTGTGGCGGAATCGAAGTCGACCACCCGCGCCGGTAGCGCCAGCAACTGGCCGTCGGTGTCGACGACACAGATCGCGCCGGACGGCCCTTGCGCCAAAAACTCGGCTAGTTCGTCCTCGGCCATCGCAATCGGGCCGGAGCTGCGCGGATTAGGCACGTCGATCGGGGAGATCGGCTGCGCGGATCTGGTTGAGCTTCAGGCCGATGAAGCACCGCTTGCCGCTGAGGAGGCGGTCGCGGACGTTCGTCACGACCGCCTCCGGCACGCGTTGATCCGGTGAGCTTTCGCCGATGAGTTCGTCGACCTCGGCTGCGGACGGTTGGTAGACGGACGCATGACCGCAAACAGAGACCCAACCCTCGTGGTCGCCGACCAAGCAGGCGACCTCGGGAGCGGAGCGCAGGTGTCGGACCTTGGCGCTCTTGGCGTAGGTGGCGAAGTAGAGGCAGCGGGTGGCGGAGCGATAGGCGACCGAACGCATGGCGTAGCCGATCGGACGTCCGGCGCCATCGCGGCAGAAGAGAAACACGCGGTGGTGGGCATGGAGGAGCTCGATGACGTCCGGCGCGTCGAGCGACAGCGGGGTCACGACGCGAGAGGCGTTGCCATCGCGACGATCATCTCCGCGACCACCGCGATCATCTCGTCGCGGTCGACGGCCACGGTCTGCCGGTGCACCGTGTGCCAGGCGCGGTCCAGCAGCCCCATCACCGCGACGCCGATGACGTCTGGCGAGTGTGTGCCGTTTCCGGCAATCGCCTGGCCAAGCTTCCACGACGCCCGAGTCACCATGCGGTTGCGGGAGTTTCGGAAATCGTCGTCGTCGGGCGCCGACTGCGCCGAAGCGAGTACGAACGCACCGTGGTGATCCATGTAGTCGAAGTAATGACCGACCCAGGCCCGGATGTCGGCTGGGCCGAACGCTGCGTCGGCCTCGGCCCATTCCCCGATGACGGCTAGGGCTTCGCGGTAGGCGTTCTTGCCGAGGACGTTGAAGATCTCGCGCTTGTCTTTGAAGTAGGTGTAGAAGCCGGCCCGAGAGATGCCACACGCCTCAGTGATCGCATTGATCGGCGTGCCTGCGTAGCCGCGTTCCAGAAACAGACGGCGACTGGCGTTCAGGATCGCCGCGCGGGTGCGTTCACCGCGGGTGGGGTCCGATTCCCGTTCGGCGGCCGAAGCCGAGGTCACCGTCATGCGGCGACTTTATATGACAGTGTCGTCAACTGCAATCAATGCACCTATTAGACGAATCATGACGTGGAATCGTCTGAACTTGACACAAGTGTCAAGTTAGGCGAAGCTCATAGCCAAGCCCAAAGTCGAATAGCGAGAGGCACCACGATGACGCAGTTCACCGACGCACCGATCTTCGATGCCGATCAGCACATGTATGAGACCCCCGATGCGCTGACGAAATATCTGCCGAAGGAGTTCCAGCCCAAGGTGCAGTTCGTCCAGATCGGCAGGCACACCCGCATCGCGATCCTGAACAAGATCACCGACTACATGCCGAACCCGACGTTCGAACGGGTCGCGGCCCCCGGCGCGCACGAGAAGTTCTACTCGGGTCAGAACCCCGAGGGCCTGTCGATGCGAGAGATGTCCGGCCGCGGCATCGACACCCCCCCGGGAGCGCGCAACCCCGAAGACCGAATTGCCGAACTCGACCGCCAGGGCGTCGACGCGTGCCTGAACTACCCCACGCTGGCCAATCTGGTCGAGCATTCGGCCGCCGAGGATCCCGACCTGACCGTGGCGATCATCCATGCGCTGAACCAATGGATGCTGGAGCACTGGGGGTTCAGCCATGCCAACCGCGTCTACTCGACACCGGTACTCACCCTGGGACTCGTGGACGAAGCGCGTCGCGAACTCGAGTACATCCTCGACAACGGCGCCAAGGTCGCGCTGATCAAGCCGGCGCCGGTGAATGGCTACAAGGGGTGGCGCTCCCCCGCGCTTCCCGAGTTCGACCCGTTCTGGCGCGACGTCGAGGACGCAGGTCTGCCAATCGTGTTGCACGCCAGCCAACCTCCGCTGCAGGAGTACATCGACAGGTGGGAGCCGCCGTCGACCAGCAGCGCGTTCGAGATGTCGGCGTTCAAGTGGACCGCGCTGGGCCACCGAGAGATCGCCGACATGTTGACCAGCCTGATCTGCCACGGCACGTTGACCCGATTCCCGAAGCTGCGGATCGCCAGCGTCGAGAACGGCAGCGCGTGGATCAAGCCGCTGTTCGACGACCTGCAGTCGACATACGGCAAGATGCCGCAGAATTTCCCCGAGCATCCGCACGACGTGTTCCGACGCAACATCTGGGTCAGCCCGTTCTGGGAGGGTTCCGTGGCCGACGTCGTGCAGACCGTCGGATGGGACAAGGTGATGTTCGGCTCGGATTGGCCGCATCCCGAAGGCTTGGCGGAGCCGAAGCGCTATTGGCAGTACGCCGAGGGTATGGACGAGCGTCGCACCTATGACTTCATGGGTGACAACGCCCGTCGCTTCATGGGGCTGCCGATCGCCAACCCCGACCCGGAGGCCGTCAAGCCCCCGCAATTGGCGAACGCCTGAGGTACACGCAGCGCTAATGGTCCATTTAGTAAGCACGGCTAACTTTTCGGGTAGGCTCGGAATAGCTCGTTTCGCCGAGAGCCACGAAAGGGACCGTGATGGCCAGAACCGACAATGACACGTGGGACATCAATGAGAGCGTCGGCGCTACCGCGTTAGGGGTTGCCGGCGGGCGGGCCGCGGAGACCAGAAGCGCCGATCCGCTGATCAGCGATCCCTACGCAAAACTGTTCCTCGAAGCGGCCGGCGACGGCATCTGGCGGGTTTATCTGGACGATGAGTTACCGGCCGAATTGGTCGGTGCCGATCCACAATTCGAGGACCGGATGCAGGCGATGCTGGGCTATACGGCGTGCCGGACGAAGTTCTTCGACGACTACTTTCTGGCGGCGGCCGGCGAAGGTATCCGGCAGATCGTGATCCTGGCGGCCGGTCTGGACTCACGCGCCTGGCGACTCGCCTGGCCGGCTGGGTGTGTGGTCTACGAGATCGATCAGCCGAAGGTGCTGGAATTCAAGATCGGCACCTTGAAATCGCATGCGGTCGACCCGATCGCTTCTCATGTCAGCGTCGGCATCGACCTCCGTCTGGATTGGCCGAAGGCACTGGCGCAGGCCGGGTTTGACGCGTCGGCCCCGACGGCGTGGTCGGCGGAAGGGCTGTTGCCTTATCTAACAGCCGATGCCCAGGGCCTGTTGTTCGATCGAATCCAGTCGCTCAGCGCTCCCGGGAGCCGTGTCGCGGTCGAAGCGTTCACCAACGAGTTCTTCAGCCCAGAGAGTTTCGCGCGCCGCGAGGAGCAGACGGAACGCTACCGACAGGCCGCAATCAGGCTGGGCGGCAAAGACATTACCGAGTCTGGCAACCTGCTCTATGAAGAAGAGCGAACCGAGGTCGTCGACTGGCTGCAAGCGCATGGCTGGACTGTCACCGCTGCGACGAGCGCAGAGGATCTGATGGCCGCAAGCAACCGAGCCGTCCCGGCAGGCCTCGATGCCGCCGTCCCGGAAAGCGTGTTCATCGAAGGCCGGCTGCGCTGAGGTGACCGTGATTGGCGATCCACGCATCGATCGCCTGCTCGGACGTCACGGGTTGGGCACCCAGGGATGGTCTGGGAAGAACAGGATGCGCGCGATCACTAGCGGGAGGGTCAGGAACACCGCGTACAGGACGTTCATCCCGACGATCCAGGCGACGACCTGGCGTGCGCGCTGCGCCCAGCTGGTGATGACGGGTCGCACGCCCAGCATCCGCTCGAACCACGTGCGCCCGGCGACGTCGCGCCGGTCGAGGCTGGCGACCACTGCGACGGCGAAGATGGCCAGCGGGACACCTTGATAGATCAGCTGCAGACCACCCTTGTGGGTGTGGATGGTCGGTCCGATCGATTCCAGGTACTGGAACCAGTTCGTCACGTAGGAAACTCCGTCCGCCGTCACGAAGTTCCAGAGGATGAACGGAACGAACACGGTGATCGCCAGGGCGGCAAGGTAGTTCGCTGAGGGATAGCGACGCCGGAACCATCGGAACAGGTTCAACACGGCTGCGAATCCGCCGGCAAAGAACCAGCCGTAGCCGGCCAGCACGTACACCGGTTTGTTGGGGGTGGTGTACGGGGTCTTTCCCCAGGGCAGCAGCGCCAGATCCGGGTTGTAGTACAGGTAAGCACCCCAGTCGGCGTAGAACTCCTGCCACCACATGGTGAAGCACCCGATGAACAGCAGCGCAGCCGTGTCGGGCCGGCCATTCTTGCGCCAGCGGTAGAGCAGGAACACGGCCACCAGGCCGAAGGCGATCCACCCGCCAACCTCCACCATCCACGGGACGTTCGACGGAGGTAACGGCCCAGCGGCGTACGCGCCGCGGCCTAGATGTGTCATTGTCTATCAGTCGCTCGCCGGCAGCGGCTTGGCTTCCTTGAGCACCAGCGGCGTCGTCCCGACGCTGAGTGAACCGGCGCCGGCCTTGGTGACCAGCACCTCGGCGTCGCCGTCGTCGACGTACCGCTTGCCCATCGTGCTGCCGTCGGCGAAGGCTGGGTCGGGCGCGGCGTCGGCAGGCCGCTCGGCGTCCAGCGGCAGCATGGGCCGGCCCCCGCAACGCAGATCGTCCAGGCTCTCAGCGGCTTTGACGACGATCACCTGGGTGTCACACACCTGGCTCTGCATGCGCGTGCCGTTCTTGATCATGTCGGACTCCTTGTTGTTGTCTGGGAGACGGATTCAGTGCTCGGCTGCCGCCGGCTTGAGGTCTTCGAGGATCTCCCGGCGCAGCACCTTGCCGGTCGGCGTGGTCGGCAGCTCATCCCGGAACACGATGCGGTCCGGCGTGCGGGACCCGCGCAGCTTGCTGCGGGCGAACTCGCGCAACTGCTCAGGTGCCGGCGCGGTGTCTGACTCGGGCACGATCACCGCTACGATGGCCTGCCCCCACTCGGCGTCATCCAGCCCGACGACGACAACCTCGCGGACATCGGGGTGCTCAATGAGCACGTCCTCGACCTCCGACGGGGCGATATTCTCGCCGCCGCGGATGATGGTGTCGTCGGACCGCCCTCCGATGAACAGGTAGCCATCCTCATCCAGCATCGCGACGTCCCTGGTCGCGAACCAGCCCTGCGCATCGAGCACCGAACCGATCTCGGTGTAACGGCCCGAGACCTGAGGGCCGCGAACGAACAGCTCACCCGTCTCGCCCGGCCCTAGCACGGTGCCGTCCTCCGCGCGAATCTGCACCTCGATGCCGGGGACCGGTCGACCGACCGAAGTCAGTCGACGGGCGACGGCGTCGTCTCGCGCCTCGTGGGCCAGGCGATGGTCCTCGGGTGTGAGCACCGCAATGGTCGAACTGGTCTCGGTCAGCCCGTAGGCGTTGACGAAGCCGACCTGCGGTAGCAGGTCGAGCGCCCTTCGGACCAGGGGTCGCGCCACCTTCGATCCGCCGTACGCGAAGTTGCGCAGCGTCGGAAGCTCGGCAGACTGCTGCTCGAGGACCGCCACGATGCGGGACAGCATGGTCGGCACCACCGTTGCGGTGGTGACCCGCTCGTCGCGGACCAGTCGAACCCATTCGTGCGGATCGAACCGGCGCAGGTACACGATCGCCCGTCCGGCATACAGGTTTGACAATGCGGCCCCGACCCCCGCGATGTGATATGGCGGGACGCACACCAGCGCCGCATCGGCGGGATCGGCGGAACCGAATTCGACAGTGCCGGTGACATAACTGGTCAGGTTGTTGTGAGTCAGCTCAACGGCTTTGGGCCGCGACGTGGTACCCGAGGTGAACAACACGACCGCCACGTCGTCGGGGTCGGCGAAGACCGAGACGGGCTCGGTGGATCGCGCGGTCTCGATGAACTCGTCGGACGTCATCACCGGCTGGCCGAAACCGGCCACGATATCGCGGTACTCGGCGTCGACCACGACCAACGGCGAGGCCAGCCGATCGATGAGTTCGCGCAGCCCCTCTGGACTCAGCCGATAATTCAGTGGCGTGAACGCCGTGTTCGCGCGCGCCGAAGAGAACAGCAGCAGCGGGAGTAGTGCTCCGCCGGTGCCGACGTAAGCGACATGGGATGCCCCGGATGCGGCGATAACACCTGCACCGCCGTCGGCGAGCTCGCCGAGGTCGGCAGTGGTCAATCGAATGTCGCCGTCCACCACGGCAACCCGGCCGGGATCACCCGACGCCGCCATCTCCAGCAGCAACGAAATACTCAACGCCCCTCAGCCCTCACCTGCGAGTTGATGCCCTAACGCCGTTAGTGCGTAGCGACCCGATTCTAGACCCGCACCGACTAATCAGATATATAGTTATAGGCTTAGTGGTATCTGAGTCAACGCGCGCTCCCGTCGACGGCGGGTTCGACAGTGACGCATGCTGAAGGGAACACAATGAGCAGCAGGCCCGAGATCGCCATCATCGGTGTCGGCCTTCACCCGTTCGGGCGGTACGAGGACCGGTCGGCACTGGAGATGGGCGCCGTGGCGATCAGCAGGGCACTGCGCGATGCCGGGGTGGCGTGGTCCGACGTGGGCAGCCTGTATGCGGGCAGCCTCGAGGTGGCCAATCCCGAGGCGGTGACGGGGTTGGCAGGGATGACTGGCCTCCCGGCGCGGGCCACGTTGAGCGGCTGCGCGACCGGAAACTCGCTGTTGACCCTCGCCGCGCGAGACGTCCAACTCGGCGAAGCCGACATTGCGGTCGGGGTCGGGCTGGACAAGCACCCGCGCGGCGCCTTCGGCGCCGACCCGTCGGTATCGGGGTTGCCGCAGTGGTACGGCGATCAGGGCATGTTCCTGACCACGCATTACTTCGGCACCAAGATCATGCGCTACATGCACGATCACGGCATCACCGAGGAGACCCTGGCCCGCGTTGCCGCCAAGAACTTCGACAACGGCGCGCTGGCGCCGCATGCATGGCGCCGCAAGCCGATGAGCGTCGACGCGATCCTGAGCTCTCCGGTCGTGAACGCACCGCTGCGTCAATACATGTACTGCAACCCGAACGAAGGCGCTGCCGCCGTCGTGGTGTGCCGGGCCGATAAAGCCAAGCAGTACACCGACTCTCCGATCTACCTGCGCTCCACCGCGCTGCGCAGCCGCCGCGAAGGCGCCTACGAACTGCTGCGTACCTCGATCGAGCTGCCGATCGTGCCCGGCACCACCGCCGAGGCCGCCCGCGCCGCCTACGAGCTGGCCGGGATAGGTCCCGAGGACGTCGACGTCGCGCAATTGCAGGACACCGACTCGGGTTCCGAGATCATCCACATGGCCGAGACGGGGCTGTGCAAGGACGGCGAACAGGAGGCGCTGCTCGCTGACGGCGCCACCAAGATCGGCGGACGGCTGCCTATCAACACCGACGGCGGCCTGCTGGCGAACGGCGAACCGGTCGGCGCGTCCGGCCTACGTCAGGTCTACGAGCTGGTCCAGCAGTTGCGTGGCATCGCGGGTGACCGTCAGGTGCCGAACGATCCGCAGGTCGGGCTGGCCCAGCTGTACGGGGCACCCGGAACCGCAGCCGTCGCCATCTTGTCCAAGTAGCCGCCATCCCGAAGGGAGTACTGCCGATGACCGACACCCAGGCGGAATCGCGCCCGCGCGCCGAGGTCGACCTCGACCACCACTCGCCCGAGTTTCGCGATGACCCCTACGGCCGGTTCCGTGAGATGCGCGAATCAGGCTGTCCAGTAGCACATTCCGAGCACTACGAAGGCTTCTGGGCGCTGGTCGACTACGCATCGGTTTTCGAAGCGGCCCGCGACGACGACCTGTTCAACTCTTTCCCCTCGGTCGGTGTGCCCGCCAGTGAGCTGCCCTTGCCGATCCTGCCGATCGAGTCGGATCCTCCCGAGACCCAGGAGTTGCGCGAGGTCACCCTCAAGCGGTTCTCGCCGGGTTCGGCGGAACGGTTTCGTGAGTCAGCCATCGAGATGACCAATGAGGCGATCGACGCCTTCATCGAGCGCGGTGAGTGTGACCTGGTCGGTGAGCTTACGACGCCGCTGCCGGCGCGGTTGATCTTGCGGCTGTTGAACTTCGACGAGTCGCGGTTCATGGACTGGGTCGGCTGGGTGCACACCACCGTGCACGACCGTGCCCATGACCCGGAGAAGGCCGGAATCGCGGGGATGGAGATGTTCGGCGAGATCGTCAAGCACATGGAGCAGCGTCGGGCCGAGGGACTCGGTGATGACCTGTTCAGCGACATCCTGCGCGGGACGCTGAACGGCGAACCGCTCGACGATGGCCAGATCACCATGTACACCGTGCTGATGATGCTCGGTGGTATGGACACCACCAGTGGCTTCACCGCCAATGTGCTGTTGCGGCTGTGCAAGGACGCCGAGCTGCGCGCCAAGTTCACCGCTGATCCGAGCCTGGTGAAGAAGTCCACCGATGAGCTGCTGCGCCTGTACACGCCGACGCTCGGCCTGGCGCGCACCGTCTCGCGCGACGCCGACTTTCACGGCCAACACCTGTGCCAGGGCGACCGGGCGATCCTGATGTGGGCTGCGGCGAACCGTGACCCCGCAATGTTCGAGAACCCCGACGAACTCGACCTCGATCGCCCAAATGCCAAGAAGCACATGGCTTTCGGTGTGGGCATGCACCGCTGCCTTGGCTCGCACTATGCCAAGCTGATGTTCGACGTGATGATCACCCAGGTGCTCAAGCGGCTACCCGACTTCGAGTTGGCCGGTGAGGCGAAACTGTTCGAGGACGCGGGCGAGGTGTACGCCGTGCGCGAACTGCCGGTCAGTTTCACGCCCGGGCCGCGGGTGGGCTGACGGCCGGCCGGGACGGGAGAACGCGGTGACGGCTGGCACCATCGCCGGGCTGCTGGACGAGTGTGCCGCCGGCCGGCCGGATCGTCCGCTGCTGCGCGACGTCGACGGCGAGACACTCACCGTGTCGCGGGTCGCCGGACTGGCTTCGGCTGCCGCGGGATGGCTGGCGGATGCCGGTGTACGTCCCGGCATGACGGTCGCCTGGCAGCTACCCTCACACGTCAACGCGGCGGTGGTGATGCTGGCGCTGGCCCGCATGCCCGTTGTGCAGGCCCCGGTGTTACACCTCTATCGGTGCCGCGAGGTGTGCGCGGCGGTCGACGTCGCGCGCGCTGACATCCTGCTGGTTGATGAGTCGACGGCCGCCAATGCCGCACCAGGGCTACCGACAATCACGTTGCCTGCCGACCTTGTCCGCCGACTCCAGACGTCACCGGCCACAAGCGCCGAGTACGAAGCGCTCCCCTCCGCAACGGAGCCGCGCTGGGTGTACTTCACGTCGGGCACCACCGGCCGCCCGAAAGCCGTCCGCCACTCCGACGCCACCTTGCTCAGCGCCGCCCGCGGTTATGTCGCGCATCTCGGCGTGGGCAGCCATCCGCGGGAAGTCGGCACGATCGCCTTTCCCATCGCACACATCGGCGGCATGGTCTACCTCGCGACCGCTCTGTTCGGCGACTTTCCCGTGGTGCTCATCCCCAAAGTTTCCGCAGCCGACCTGCCCCGGGTGCTCGCCGAACATCAGGTGACGGTGACCGGAGCGAGCACCGCGTTCTACCAGATGCTGCTGGCCGCCCAGATGGCCGCGCCGACAACCGAATTGCTGGTGCCGTCGCTGCGGATGCTGATCGGCGGGGGTGCCCCGTGTCCGCCCGAGGTGCACAAGCAGGTGCGTGAACACCTACGCGTACCCGTCGTGCATGCCTACGGAATGACCGAGGCGCCGATGATCTGCGTCAGCGAGGCCACCGACACCGACGAACAACTGGCCAACAGCGCCGGCCGGCCCATCCCTGGATCACAGGTGCGGATCGGGGCGAACGGCGAGATCGAGTTGCGCGGCGCCAACCTGACACCGGGATATCTGCAGCACGACCAGTGGGCCGACGCGCTCACCGCCGACGGGTGGTTCCGCAGCGGCGACCGGGGCCACCTTCGCCCGGACGGGCGCATCGTGGTCACCGGCCGCACCAAGGATTTGATCATTCGCAAGGGCGAGAACGTTGCCCCTGACGAGATCGAGAACGAACTGCTGGCCCACCCCCTGGTTGACGAAATCGCCGTGCTCGGCCAGCCCGACGAACTGCGCGGCGAGTTGGTATGCGCGGTCGTGCGTCGTTCGCCACGCCATCGCGCCGTCACCCTCGATGAACTCTGCACGTTCCTCGACCAACGCGGGCTGATGAAGCAGAAGTGGCCCGAGCGGCTCGTCCTCGTCGACGAGTTCCCGCTGACAGGGCTCGGCAAGGTCGCCAAGTCCGAGCTGGCCCGGCAGATCGCAGGAGGAACCCGATGACGGCGTTGTCCGCTGACGAGCGTCAGGAACTCGCGCAATCGGTGCGCTCCGCCTGTGAGCGACTGGCATCCGAGGACCGAGTGCGCGCCGTCGCATACGCCGAGGGCAACCGCGGCGGCGGAGACGGGCATTCCGGCTTCGACACGGTGCTGTGGGACGTGCTGTGCAACCAGGTGGGGGTGGCCGGCATCGCGCTGCCCGAACACCTGGGCGGCGCAGGTTACGGAGTGTCCGCGCTGGGTGTGGTCGCCCACGAACTCGGCCGCGCGCTGGCCCCGGTGCCGTTCGTCAGTTCCACGGTGCTGGCCACCGGCCTGCTGCTCGACCTGACCGAGCGCGACCCGGATGCGGACAAGCGACTCACCGGGCTCATCGAAGGTCGCCGCACCGCCGCCGCAGCCCTTACCGGCGACGGCGGGTTGTGGCGACGGTCCGCGGTGACCCTGCGAGCAGCTCGCGCCGGGGATGATTGGAACATCGACGGCACGGTACGCCACGTGCTGGGCGGCTCCGTTGCCGACGACCTCGTCGTGGTCGCCATCGACGAAGATGGCGAGCCGGCGGTGTTCCTGCTCGACCCGACTATCGACAGCGTCGTCGCGAAGGCCGAACGCGTGCTCGACCGCACCAGGCCGATGGCCACCATCACGCTGAGCTCGGCGCCGGCGCTGCGGCTGTCCGGCGACGCACCCCTTGGCGACGTCGTCGACCGCAACGTCGACATTGCGCTGGCGGTGCTCTCGGCCGAACAGGTCGGCGCCTGCGAGCGAGTGCTCGAGATCGCCACCGACTATGCCCGCACGCGTGAGCAGTTCGGACGGCAGATCGGCAGCTTTCAGGCCATCAAGCACAAGTGCGCCGACATGCTGGTCGATCTCGAGTGGGCGCGCTCGGCCTCACAGGCGGCCCTGGAAGCTCTCGACGATCCGGACTCCGCGGCCGTCGGCGAAGCGGGCTGGCGGGCGAGCATGGCCAAGGCGGTCTGCTCAGAGGCGCTGCGCAACGCGACTAAGGCAAACGTCCAGATTCACGGCGGCATCGGCTTTACCTGGGAGGATTCCGCACACCTGTACTTCCGGCGCGCCCGCACGGACGAGGTGCTCCTCGGCGCCCCGGGCCAGCACTGGGACCGGCTATCGACGCTGGACCCGTCGACTCAGCCGCCGGCTTCGCCAGAAGTGACGAAAGAGCTCAACGATGTCGACGCCCTACGCGCGGAGATCCGCTCTTTCCTGGACAACGCACCCAGGCCGGCCGGCCTCCGGAACTACGGGCCCACTCCCACCGCGGACGACGTCGAAGCCGGCCGGGTCTGGCACCGCTACCTGGCCGACCACGGCTACGCGTGTCTGCACTGGCCGCGCGAGTTCGGCGGTGCCGCAGCAACAGTGACGTACCAGGCCGTCTTCGCCGAGGAGTGCGCGCGAGCCGAAGTGCCCCGTCAGCTCAACATCACCGGCGCTGACCTGGTCGGACCGGTGCTGATCAAGTTCGGCAGCCAGGAACAGAAGGATCGCTACCTGGAGCCGATCAGGCTGGGCGACGATGTCTGGTGTCAGCTCTTCTCCGAGCCTGGCGCCGGGTCAGACCTCGCCGGTGTGCGTACCCGTGCCGAGCGCACCACGACCGGCTGGCGGATCGATGGTCAGAAGGTGTGGAGTTCGGCGGCCGCCTCGGCCCGCTTCGGGCTGCTGCTCGCCCGCACCGGCCCGGACAAGCACCGTGACTTGTCGATGTTCGTTGTGCCCATGGATATCCCGGGGGTGACGGTGCGCCCACTGACCCAGATGGACGGTGAGAGCAAATTCAACGAAGTCTTCTTCGACGGCGCCGAGCTCGACGAAGACGCCCTGATCGGTGAAGTCGGTCAGGGCTGGACAGTGGCGATGGTGACGCTGGGCCGTGAGCGCCTGACGTTGGGTTCGCAGGCCGTATCGATGTTCCGGTTGCACGAGCGCATGGTCGATGCGGCCCGTGACCACGACCTGCTCGACCCGGTGCTGTCCAGGTCGATGACCCGATTGTGGGCCAGGATGTGGCTGCTGCGGTTCACCTGGCAGCGCGCCATCGACTCGGGTGACCTGACGTCGCCGGCCTTCTCGGTACTCAAGCTGATGACCTCGGAAACCGATCAGGACCTGGGTGACATGGCCACCGAGGTGCTCGGTACCGACGCGTGCACCGACCCCGAGGAGGACGGCCTGGTGCACCACATGCTGATCGGTCGAGCGCAGACTATCCTGGGCGGAACCAGCGAGATTCAGCGCAACATCCTCGGCGAGCGAGTGCTCGGACTTCCCAAAGAACCGCGATGACAGCGGGTTTGAACCCTTTGACCAGGGTCGACTTCACCGCCGCGTTGCGCGCTGCGCTGCGCCCCGGAATGACGGTTGCCCTCGGCGACGGAGTTGGCGCGCTGGGCTGCCTTGACGACGGCGGCTCGGTCGGCGCGGCGCTGAGCGCCGCGGCCAGGGAGGTCGGCTCGGTGCGGCTGGTACTGGGCTGGCTGCCCGCCCCGATCGACGGCCTCGACGCAGACGCGTTCGGTGAGGTGGTTGCGTTGATGCCCGGGTGGGGTGTGCGTGAGGTGCTGCGCAGCCCGAAGGCGCGGTTCCTGCCGACGCGGCTGGCGGCGATTCCCGCCCTGCTGGCCGATGTGCTGCGGCCCGACGTGCTGCTCACCCGGCTGGTCCGCCGGGATGGCTTGCTGCACTTCAGCACCGAGGTGTCCTGGCAGCGCGCGGTAACCGACAGCGGGACAAGGACTCTCGCGATCATCGACACCTCGGCGCCCGCAGCGGCTGCCGAGCCTGGACTCGGCCCGCCGGGCCTCGAGGTACTTGGCACTGTGCGGGGCGGCCCACTACGAGTACCGCAGCGCGAGCCCGAGCCGATCCACGAGGCGCTCGCCGATGCGGTATTGCGGTTGCTGCCAGAGGGCGCCCGGATCCAGTACGGGCCCGGCCAGCTCGGCACCGCACTGCTGCGACAGGCACAGGTACCGTTGTATATCGACACCGGGCTACTCACCGACGCCGTCGTCGACTTGGACCGGCGCGGCCTGTTGGCGGGCACTCCGTCGGCGACGTATCTGCTGGGCAGCGACGCGCTCTACGACTGGGCCGACGGGCGCCGGATCCTGCGCGGACTCGACTACACCCACGACCTCACCCGGCTGTCGCGCGGGTCACCGCTGGTCGCAGTGAACACCGCCATCGAGATCGACCTATACGGGCAGATCAACGTCGAAGGCTTGGGCGACAAGGTAATCGGTGGCATCGGCGGCCACCCCGACTATTGCGCCGCCGCGAGGATGAGCCGCGGCGGTCTGTCGATCATCGCCGTTCCGACTCAGCTGAACGGACGCTCACCGCTCGTCGAGCAGCTCAGCCGTCCCGCCTCCACGCCCGCCCATGACGTGGACGTCATCGTTACCGAGTCCGGATACGTCGACCTGCGCGCAGCAGACTGGTCGCAACGCCGGCAACTCATCACCGAATTGTTCTCGAAGTGAAGGGGCTAACGAGCATGCCTGAAGGTCCACTGACCGGCAAGGTCGTTTTGGTGACGGGCGGCGGCCGGGGAATCGGCCGAGCCCACTGCCTCGAGTTGGCCAAGCAGGGTGCGGCCGTCGTGGTGAACGATCCAGGTGTCGGCAGGGATGGCTCAAGCAGTGACGAGGAAGGTCCCGCGGCGGACGTCGTCGCCGAGATCGAGGCGTCCGGCGGCAAGGCCGTCGCGCACACGGGTTCGGTGTCGGCGTGGGACGACGTCGCCGACATGATCTCCACCGCCATCGACACTTTCGGTTGCCTGACCGGAGTGGTGAACAACGCGGGCATCCTGCGCGATTCCATGGTGGCCGCCTCCAGTGAGGCCGATTGGGACGCCGTCATCGCCGTACATCTCAAAGGTACCTTCGCGGTCACCCGACATGCCTGCGAGTACTGGCGCGCTCAGTTCAAGGCAGGCAACCCGATTGACGCGCACGTCGTCAATACGGTGTCCGGCGCGGGCTTGTGGGGCAATGTCGGGCAGAGCGCTTACGGCGCGGCCAAGGCCGCGATCGCCAACCTGACGCTCGTCACCGCGATGGAGGCACAACGTT
This sequence comes from Mycobacterium sp. 3-98, assembly GCF_035918355.1. Lineage (NCBI taxonomy): Bacteria > Bacillati > Actinomycetota > Actinomycetes > Mycobacteriales > Mycobacteriaceae > Mycobacterium > Mycobacterium sp. 3-98. The sequence continues at coordinate 4,044,812 of NZ_CP142360.1, forward strand.
ACGGTGTTGCAGTCAATGCGATCTCGCCACTGGCGATGTCGCGAATGACCGCCGATGTCTTCGGCGCCCGGGCTGACGATCCCGCGCTGGATCCCGCCCGCAGCTCCGCTGTGGTGGCCTGGCTGCAATCGGCGCAGTCGTCGTGGCTCACCGGGCAGATCCTGCGTATCAACGGCGACAAGCTGACCCGCATCGAGGGCTTTACCGAGGCTCCTGGCGCCTACCACGCCAAAGACGGTTTCTCCCTAGCCTTTTCGGAGATCGGACAGGCCGTCAGCTGGCTCTACGGCACTTCGCCCCGCGGGCTGGCCGGGCCGCTGCCGACGGCCTGAGTTCGTTACTAGGGCGCGCCACCGTCGGCGTAGATGGTCTGGCCGGTGACGAACGCGCAGACGTCCGACAGCAGGAAGGCGATCAGAGCGCCGATCTCATCGGGCTGTCCGGGGCGCCCGAGCGCGGCGTCGAACCCGAAATCCTCCACCAGTGCCCGCTCGAGGGCCTCGTCGTAGGGATAGCCCTTGCTTTCGGCGACGTATCCCCGGATGGCATGCAGCGCATCGGTTTCCACGGCGCCGGGGGCTACGCTGTTCGCCCGGATGCCCGATTTGCCATGGGTGCGCGCGATTCCGCGGGTGAAGGTGGCAACGGCCGCCTTCAGGCTGGCGTAGGGCAGCCGGGGCTCGTGCGGCGAGCGCGCCGAGTACGCGGCGGTGGTCACGATCGCGCCTCCGTTGACCGCGAGGTGTGGCAGTGCCGCCTGCACGCTGCGGACGGTGGCTAGCAAGACGTCGTGAAACGCGGCGTCCCAGGCGGCGTCGTCGGAGTCGATCGGCATCATTCCGGCGGTGCCCATAGTGACCGCGATGCCGTCGAGCCTGCCGAGAAGCCGCACTGCCTCGTCGACCGCGGCCACTGCCGCTCCGGGCTGACTCACGTCGAAGACCAGGTCATGCGCCGAGGCCGCACCCGCTGCGGCGACTTCTTCCGCGGCGTTCTTTCCTCGCTGTGGGTCGCGCCCGACCACGACGACCGACGCACCCTCGCGAGCCAGCGCCCGCGCTGCCGCCAGTCCCATACCCGCCGTCCCGCCGACGACGACATAACCCTTGCCGCGCACTCCCAGGTCCAACGCTCAACCCCTTTCCACGGCCGGACTGAAGTACTTCAGCGGCCGCTCGACGAATTCGAATACCACTCCGTCGGGCGAACGCAGGAAGGAGATATACAGCCCCTCGATCTTTGTCCCCGGCAACGGGCACCACACCGGATCACCCATGGTTTCAACGGAATTCGGGACCAACGCCATTGCCGCCTCGGTGTTTTCCACCCGCAGCGCGCAGCGGTACAGCCCTTGATGGTTCCCGCCCCACGGCACCGGGTCCACGTCACGGGTGTCGGGATGTTCCACAATGGTGAGGCTGAACTGATGGGCGTCCTCAGGAAGCGCGTAGCGCGACACCGCGCATTTGACGGCATCGGGTGACCCGTCAGGCGTGAGTTGGTCGCCGGCCACCTCGACTTGAGTCAGCGCCTGCACCTGAGTGAAACCGATCGCGGCAAGGAACTCTCCGGTGGCCACTGCGTCGATGGCGGCGAGGCGGATTCCGGCGAACACCGCCCCCGGCTTATCGCTCGGGGCTTCGGTGAGCTCGATGACCGCTCCGTCGGGGTCGACCGCGAGAACCGATTTAGAGCCGGAGATCAGGCCGTCGACCGGCCCGCCCACGGTGATGCCGGCCTCACGCAACGCTATGACGGTTGCATCGAGATCGGCCACTGTCAGCAGCGTTGACCGGATGCCGGGACGAGTCGGGTCACTGTTCGGATCGGCTTTCAGCGCCGGGTTGTGAAACTCGATGGCCTCCAAAGCGCAGCCGGCGCGGCCGCCTCGCGAATCGTAGAGAAACGATGTCTCGCAAAACGTTTCGTCGCCGTCGATGCCGAGGATGCTGCCGTCGGTCGGAACTTTGGGATCGGTGCGCATTCGCGCCGCCAGTCCAAGCTGCCCGACATAGAGCGCCTCGGTGGCGTCCAGCGATGCGCAGTTGAGATTGACGTGCAGGAACCGTCGCGCGAGTTCCTCGGAACCCACTACAGCACAACCGAATTGATTTTGAATTCGATGATCTCTTCTTCGCTGAAGCCCAACTCGGCCAACAGCGCGTCGGTGTGCTCACCGTGGCCCGGCGCACACGTCAGGTCCAGCGGAGCCTCGTCGAACTGCACGGGGCTGGCAGCCAGCGCGAACTCGTTGTCGTTCGCATCGGTGACCCTTGGCAGATACCCGTTCGCGATCACCTGCGGGTCACTGTGCACCTCATGCGCGGTGTGCATGACGTCCCACACCCCGTCGAAACCAGCAAATGCCTTCTCCCAGTGCGAGAGATCTTGGGACTCGAACGCGCTGCGCAACTCGCCGATACACTCCTGACGGTTGCCGAACCGCACGACCGCATTGGCGAACCGTTCGTCCTCGATCAGATCGGTGCGGCCCAGCCGGGTGCAGAAGTCCGCCCAGAATCGGTCGGCCTGCAGCAGCACGAAGGCGATGAACCGGTTGTCGCGGGTCTTGTAGATGCTGGCCACCGGGTTGGGCATCTCGTCGAGGTTGAACTTCGGGATGTCCTGACCGGTGACGCCTGATCCGACGATGTCCGGACCCAACTGCCAGATCGCGGCGTTGAGCAGCGACACGTCGACCACCGACGGTTCGCCGGTGCGCTCGCGCTTCACCAGGGCCGCGGCGATTCCGCCCGCGATCGCCAGCCCACCATAGGAGTCGCCGAATGCCGGTCGCTGAATCGGCGGGTAGGTGCCGTCGCCGGCCGAATAGGCATCGCCGATGCCGCCGCGCGCCCAGTAGGCGGCCAGGTCGAAGCCGCCCTGCGAGGCGAGGTCGCCACGGGTGCCGTAGCCGTGGCCGCGGGCATAGATGATCTTGGGGTTGCGCGCCCGCACCTGCTCGACGTCAATCCCCATCCGCTGGCGCGAATCCGGCAGCAGATTCGTGACAAAGACGTCGGCGGTTTCGAGCAGCTTCATCAGCAGCTCGAGCCCGTCCGGGGTCGAGGTGTCCAGCCCAATGCTGCGCTTGCCGCGGTTCGGTTGCTCGATGAAGTGATTCACTCCCCCTGCGCCGGTGACGATCCCGGAGCTGATCAGGCCACGCTGCGGGTCACCGGTCTCGGGGTGCTCGATTTTGATGACGTCGGCACCCCAATCGGCGAGCACGGCGCCCGCGGCCGGAACGAATGTCCACGCCGCCAGCTCAACGACGCGTATTCCGCTGAGGATGTCGCTCACAGGGGGTATCCGATCGTCTTGGTCTGTAGATGCTGCTCGAAGCCCTCGATGCCGTTCTGCCTGCCGATACCGCTCATCTTGTAGCCACCGAAGGGGGCGTCGGCGCCGTAGTACATGCCACTGTTGATCATCAGTGAGCCGGTGCGGATGCGGCGGGCGACGGCCATGGCGCGCTCGTCGGAGCCCATGATGCCGCCGGCCAGGCCGTAGGTGGAGTTGTTGGCCAACTCGACGGCGCCGTCGTCACCTCCGTCGTACGGCGTGATGGACAGCACCGGCCCGAACACTTCCTCCTGGAAGATCGTGTGGTCCGGTGCGACGTCGGCAACGACGGTCGGTGCCACGAAGTATCCGCGGTCCAGGCCGTCGGGAACTCCGCCGCCCGTGGTGACGCGGCCTCCGTCACGCTTGGCTATCTCGATGTAGTTCAGCACCCGGGCCTGTTGCTTGGCCGAGACCAGCGGCCCGCAGAAGGTATTCGGGTCCGCAGGGTCGCCGACGGCCAGGGAGCCAAATGTCGCGGAGGCGACCTCGACGGCCTGGTCGTAATGGGAACGCGGGACGAGCATCCGGGTGGCCAGCGCACACCCCTGCCCGGAATGCATCAGTGCGCCGATACAGCCGGGCAGCGCCGTGTCCATGTCGGCATCATCGAGCACCAGGTACACCGACTTGCCGCCGAGCTCGAGCATGTTGCGCTTCATGGTGTCGGCCGAGAGCCGCTGGATGACTTTGCCGACAGCTGTTGATCCGGTGAAGGAGACCATGTCAATCCGCGGGTCGGTGGCGAGCACCTGGGCGATGTCGTTGTCCGACGCCGGGACGATGTTGACGACACCGGCCGGGATGTCAGTCTTCTCGGCGATGATCCGGCCCCACCGCAGGGCGCTCCACGGCGTCTCCATGGCCGGCTTGAGCACCATCGTGTTGCCGGTGGCCAGGATCTGGCCCACCTTGTTGCTGATGATCTCGAACGGGAAATTCCACGGCGTGATCGCGCCGACGACACCCATCGGCTCCTTGACCACGACGCGGTTGTACGGCACGCCCATCTTCGCGTCCTGATCGAGCATCCGCTCCCATTGGAAGGTCGAGATCAGCTGGGCCGGCCACCGGATGGCGTCGGCCAGCGGCCATCCCATCTGTGCGATGTGGGTCATCCCCACCGTCGCACCGACCTCGGCGATCAGCTCGGCGCGGATGTCTTCGGCTTCCTCCTGCAGCGCGTCGTGCAACTGCATCAGGCAGCGTTGACGGAACTCGTGGTTGGTGGACCAGTCGGTGGAGTCGAAGGCACGCCGGGCAGCGGCGATGGCCTCCTCCATGTCTTCGGCGCTGGCGTCGGTGGCGAGGCCGAGCACTTCTTCGTTAGCCGGATTGATGTTGTCGACGGTCTTACCGGTCGACGAATCCCGCAACCGGCCGTCGATAAAAAGCCTGGCCTCGGGATTGAACTGGACAGTTGTAGCGGCGACCGGTGAAGCCGTCATTGGCGCTCCCTCTCGCAGAGTTGTCGGCGTGGGGCTAGTGTACCTTGTTATAGATAACTGTTTAGCGGATTCAGCTCCGGCTGGCGAGACGCGAGAACCAACGGAAGGGCAGCAGTTGTCCGCCCCTGTCGATAGCGCCCTGCATAGCGGTCGCCACCCCGAATACCTGTCCAGCATCGCGGCGTACCGCGAGGACTTCCGACGTTACCTGCGTAATTTGAAGACAGCCGACGAGTGGCGCGCGGCCGCGTTCACCAGCGCCGAGGACGGACTTGCGCGCGACGCCACGGTGATGGCCACTCTGAACGCCGACGGCTGGAACCGGTACGGCTGGCCGGAGGCCGCGGGTGGGTTGGGCGGCAACGAGATTCACCGTGCGGTGTACTACGAGGAACTCGGCCGCGCGATGCTGCCCATTCCGGCCCAACACTGGACGCTGGAGACCCTCGGCCCCGCTCTGTTGAAGTTCGCTCCCGGTCTGGCCGCGGCGTATCTGCCGGGTTACCTCAGCGGCGTCGAGTGGTGGGGCCAAAGTTTCTCAGAACCCGAGTCGGGCAGCGACCTGGCCAGCCTGCGCACCCGCGCGGTCGACGACGGGGCCGGGGGGTTCGTCGTCAACGGTCAGAAGATCTGGACCAGCCAAGGGCCCACCGCGACGCGCCTGTTGGCGTTGGTCCGGACCGGAACCCCCGAGAGCCGACACCGCGGGCTGACGATGATCATGGTCGACGCCGACGCACCGGGCGTCACCATTCGTCCGATCGCGCTGGCCAGCGGACGCCGCGAACTCGCCGAAGTGTTCTTCGACGACGTCCGGGTCGACGGTGAGCGGGTCGTCGGCGACGTCGGCGGCGGCTGGGCCGTGGCGATGCATCTGATGCAGTACGAACGCGGCATGTACGGCTACGCGGTGCTCAACAAGGTGCTCACCGAATTGGGTCGATTGCGTGAGCACATGGTGACCGCCGGCGCTACCGACGCGCAACGCCGGCGCTTCGCCAGGGTGTATGTCGACGTGGCGGCCGCCCAGGCACGCACTGCCACCACCGTGCGCCGATTGGCCGCGGGCGAGGCGGTCGGTGCCGATAGCAGCATCGACAAGCTGCTGTTCGGCCGCGCCGAGAAGGAGGTCAACGACCTCATCCTGGAAATCGAGCGAGAGCACCTGATCGCCGGCACAGGCCGTGGCGGCGCGGAACTGGACACCGCGCGGGCCGAGTGGTGGTACTCGCGGGCCGCCACGGTGATGGGTGGCACCGCCGAAGTGCAGCGCGGCATCATCGCCGACCACCTGCTCGGGCTGCCCAAGGAGAAACGATGAGGAAGGCGCCGGTGCCCGACGAGTCATGGCAGATGGTCGAAGAGGCGGTGTTTCGCCTCTTCGAGGAACTGGCGGGTAAGAACGCCGGTGAGCACCTGGCAATCGGTGGGCGGCTGGCCGAGTTGGGCTGGTCGGAGATCGAGGCCGAGTACCCCGTCCAGGCGGGTGAGCTGTTGTTCCGCGCGCAAGGCAGATCGCTGGCCCTGACGGACTGCTTGGACCGCATCATGTTGGCCGAACTGGCCGGAGTGCTCGACGGTTCCGCAGCTCACGTGCTGCTGCCCGACCTCGCCACCGGAAGTGTGGCGGGTTCCGATGCTGAGCGGGTCTCGGGCATCATGCTGGGACCGCCGGAGGGCCGGATCGTGGTCCCGGTAGTCGGACCGAGGAACACCGTTTCGGTGGCCGTTGTGGACGCATCGCGGCTCAACGGCCAGCGGCTGGACACCTTTGACGTGTCGACGCATTGGACCCGAGTGAGCGGATCAATCGACACCCCGCTGGTCGAGGCCTCCACCGAATGGAAGAACGCCGTCACCGCAGCCCGTCGGGCGCTGGCCACCGAACTGGTGGAACTGGCCGAGCGGGCGCTGCGCATCGCCGTCGACCACGTCAGCGTGCGCGTCCAGTTCGGCGCACCGATCGGGTCATTCCAATCGCCGCGGCATGCACTGGCCGATGCCTCGGCGGTGCTGGCAGGCGCGCGGGCGCTGCTGGGCGAGTCATGGCGAGACGGCGGCGAACTGTTGGCGCTGGCCGCCAAGGCCGCCGCGGGCCGGGCACACCGCGCCGTCAGCGACGTGGCACTGCAGGTGTGCGGTGCGATCGGACTGACCGCCGAGCACGATCTGCACCGCTACGTCACTCGAGGATTCCAGATCGACGCGCTCTGCGGGTCACACGACCAGCTCGAAGGGCTGCTCGCGGAGCGGCTCTTCGAGGACTCCGACGAGGGCTGGGCCACCGGCCGCGCGCTGCCCGCCGTCGTCACGTGGGCCGACGAGACAGCCGAGTAGAGGGAAGTACATGCGCCGCAACATTTTCGAGGAGATCCACGACGAGTTCCGGGCCACCGCCAGGAGCTTCTTCGAGCGCGAATGCGTGCCCAACGTCGAGAAGTGGGAACGCGACGGCAAGGTGAGCCGTGAGGCCTGGCTGGCCGCAGGCGAACACGGATTGATCGGCTGGGAGTTCGACGAAAAGTACGGCGGGCTCGGCGTCAAGGACTTCCGGTTCAATCAGATCGTCTCCGAGGAGATGTTCCTTACCGGCTCGGTCGGCATCGGCCTCGGCGTGCAGAACGACATCCTGGTGCCGTACCTGAACGATCTGACCACCGAGGAGCAGAAGGAACGCTGGCTGCCCAAGTTTGTCTCCGGCGAGTACATCGGGTCCATCGCGATGTCCGAACCCGCGGCCGGGTCCGACCTGGCCGGCATCAAGACCACCGCGCGCGACGAGGGCGACCACTGGGTGGTCAACGGCCAGAAGACCTTTATCAGCAACGGCCTGCTGTCCAAGCTGGTGCTGACGGCCGTGAAGACCGATCCGTCGGCGCGGCACAAGGGCATCAGCCTGCTGATGATCGAGGACGGGATGGAGGGTTTCACCCGTGGCCGCAAGCTCGACAAAATCGGCCAATACTCCGCCGACACCGCGGAATTGTTCTTCGAGGATGTCAAGGTGCCCAAGGAGAACCTGGTGGGAGAGCTCAACCGCGGCTTCTACCATCTGGTCTCCAACCTGCCCAGCGAGCGGGTCGGCGTAGCCTGCTACGCGCTGCCGGCCGCCCGCCGTGCGCTCGACCTGACCAAGGCCTACGCGCTGGAGCGCACCGCGTTTGGGCAGCCCATCGGCAAGTTTCAGGTCAATAGGCACTTCCTGGCCGAAATGCAGACCAAGCTCGACGCCGCTCAGACCTACCTCGACCAATGCGTGCTCTCGGTCAACGACGGCACCCTGAGCGATCAGGACGCCGCCGGGCTGAAGTGGTGGACCTCGGAAGTCCAGTGGGAGATCATCGACCGCTGCCTGCAGCTGCACGGCGGCTACGGCTATATCAACGAGTACGAAGTAGCCAGACTCTGGCGGGACTCGCGGGTGCAGCGGCTCTATGCGGGCACCACTGAGATCATGAAGGACCTCATGGGACGGGCCATGGGGTACTAAGGGTGAGTTTGCTAACTGACGGTCGCCGATTCCCGACTCGGCCCTCTAGTTCGGCTAACCTCTAAATGGTTAGTTGATTCGCATATTCGCATAGCGGTGGAGGTTGCAATGGAGGTCACCAGTCTTCGAGAACCGAAGATGGCCGATCGGGTGGCCACGGTGCTGCGGCGAATGTTCATCCGCGGCGAGATCACCGAAGGCACCATGTTGCCGCCGGAATCGGAGCTGATGGAGCGTTTCGGCGTGTCCCGGCCGACGCTGCGGGAAGCGTTCCGCGTGCTCGAATCGGAGTCGCTGATTCAGGTTCAGCGTGGGGTACGCGGCGGCGCCCGCGTCACCCGCCCCCGGCGCGAGACACTCGCCCGCTATGCCGGCTTGATTCTCGAATACGAAGGCGTCACGGTGAAGGACGTCTATGACGCACGAGTGACGCTCGAGGTTCCGATGGTCGAGCAGCTGGCCAAGGACCGCAATCCCAAGGTGATCGCCGAACTCGAGCAGATCGTCGAACGCGAATCGCAGCTGAATCCCGGCAGCGACGCCGTCGATCAGCTCACCGACTTCCACGCCGCAATCGCGCGGTTATCCGGCAACAGCACTCTGCAAATCGTCAGCGACATGCTGCATCACATCATCGAGAAGGCCAACCGGTCGCTGCAGCCCACCAAGGGCACGCGCGCCGAGCAGGCGGTCCGCCGCTCAGCGAAGACCCACCGGATGGTGCTGGACATGATCAAGGACGGCGACGCCGAGCAGGCCGGCGAGCTCTGGAAGCGCCACCTGCAGAAGGCAGAGGAGTTCGTCTTGACCGGCGCCGAATTGTCCACCGTCGTAGACCTTCTCGAATGACCGGGGTCGACGAACAGGTAAACCAGCACGATCTCGAGACACCCGACTCGATACAGGTCCGGTTCGGTATCGAATACGTCGAATCAGACCCGCCCAAGGCCACAGCCGTGCTGTCGATGCCGATGCATCGATTCCGCAATCCGTGCACCGGCGCTCCCACTGTGGCCCCCTTGGCGATCCTCGTCGACGCGGCCGCCGGGATCGTCAACCACTACCGCAGGCGGCCCGGGCACTGGACGGTGTCAAGCGAGCTTTCGATGGACCTCAGCCCCGACGTCGGCGAACTCGACGGCCCGGTGCTGGCCAGCGCGCACTCACCCGGTCCGCTGGGTGCCACGTCGCTGGGGATCTGCACGCTGACCTATCGCGGCGTGGTGATCGGCACCGGCATAGTGCGGTCATTCTTCGTCCACGCCGGCGACATCGTCCCTCAGCAACGGTCGGAGACCCTGCGCCGGTCGGGCGAGACCGCGTTCGCCGACCTGATGGCGGTGCACGTCGCGCAGGATGGTCCGGCGACGGTGCTGGCGCAGCGTGCGGACGGCAACCTGAACAACGACATGGACATCGTGCACGGCGGCGTGGCCGCCGCCGGCCTCGAGCTCGCGGCTTCGGCGGCGATCAACCAGAACCGTTCCGGCGGTCTGCTGCAGACCTCCTCGTTGCGAGTGAACTTTCTGCGTCCGTTTTTCGCCGGCAATGAATCCCGCTACGAGGGCACGCCGTTGCGGGTAGGCCGCAACACCGGCGTGGGCGATGCGCAGGCCACCGGCCACGACCGCAAGGTGGCGATCACCGCGCGAGTGACGGCCTACCGCTGACTGATTCCCGCGCCGGCCCGTCGAGCTACTTCTTCGAGCGCGCCCGGAACGCGGCCACCCGCTCCTTGAATTCCGGGGTCGAGAACGACGTGTATTCCTCGGCCAGCGCGTACTCCAGCACACCGAGCGCGGCCCGAGACAGGTGCATGTTCATCGCGACCTTGCTGGCGCGCAGGGCCTGAGGCGGCAGACCGGCCAGCCGCTCTCCTATTGCGAGCGCCTCGTCGAGCACGGTGTCATCGGTGGCCACTTTGGTGACGAGGTTCAGCTTGTCCGCAATGGCAGGGGTGATCCGATCCCCCAGCAGCACATACTCTTTGGCTTTCATCAGGCCGATCAGCAGCGGAAGCATCGCGGCACCGCCGTCACCGGCCACCAAGCCGACCGCGACATGCGGGTCGGCCAGGTAGCTGTTCTCCCCCATCACCAGGAAGTCGCTCAACAAAGCGATCGAGCAGCCGAGCCCGACAGCCGGGCCGTTGACGGCCGACACCAGCGGCTTGGGGAAATTGATCACCTCAAGAAAAACCGTGCGGGCCTCGGTGATCTGAAACTGACGTGCCACTGGGTCCTCGATGAGGCGCCCGAACATCACCATGTCGCCGCCCGCGGAAAATGCCTTTCCGACACCGGTTGTCACCACCGCCCGCACGTCATCGTCGGCGGCCAGTACCCGCCAGATCGTCGCGAACGCGTGGTGCACGTCCTCGTTGACGGCGTTGAAAGCCTCCGGCCGGTTGATGCTGATCACGTGCACGTTGCCGGTCTTCTCCACCAGCAGCCACGGCGCAAACTCTTCGTAGCCGGGCAGGGTGGCGATCTCGGAAGTTGTCATGTGATGGTCCTATCAGTTCTTCTGGTTGGAAAGGACGGTGACCGCGGAGACCGCGGTCGGCCCGCCGATGTTGTGCGCCAACGCGATTCGTGCGCCGTCAACCTGATTCTCGGCTTCACCGCGAAGCTGGTTGAACAGTTCGTAACACTGCGCCACGCCGGTGGCACCCGGCGGATGCCCCTTAGCCTTCAACCCGCCGCTCGGGTTGATCGGAATCGACCCGCCCACATAGTGTTCGCGGCCTTCCACCAACTTGTAGGCCTCGAAACGGTGTGCGAAGCCCAGATCTTCGTAGCTGATCAGCTCGACGCCGGTGAAGCAGTCGTGGACCTCGGCGACGTCGATATCGCGCGGCGTCACCCCGGCCATCGCCATTGCGGCCTTGGCGGCACGCACCGTCGGCGGAAACGTCGTCATGTCCGTCTTATGCTGGTGCATCACCCGGTCCATACCCAGCCCCACGCCGCGAACCCAGACGGGACGGTCGGTGTAGCGGTCGACGACGTCCTCGGCAGCCAAGATCACCGCGGCCGCGCCGTCGCTCTGCGGGGTGCAGTCGTAGAGCCCGAAGGGTTCGACCACGATCGGCGCGGCAAGCGCCTGCTCGACGGTGATCTCATAGCGCAGTTGAGCTTTCGGGTTGTTCACCGCGTGGAAATGGTTCTTCACCGCCACCATCGCCATGTGCTCCTTTGTCGCCGGAGACTCGTGCAGATATCGCATCACGTGCAGCGCGAAATTGGCGGGCGCAACCAGCCCCAGCGGATAGTCCCACGCGTTGTCGCGGGTCATCGCCGCCCAGTCCCAGAACGTGGTGTTCGAGGAGGTCTCGCGGACCTTGTCGGCCCCGACGACGAGCACCACATCGTAGAGGCCGGAGGCAATGGCCAGCGTGCCGTTCCGGATCGCGTCATTGCCGGTGGCGCAGGCATTTTCGACGCGGGTTACCGGGATGTCGGTCAGATCGAGGGTGTCGGCCAAAATGCCGGACGGGAACCCGTCGGTGGTCGCTAACTCGCCGAACCACGCGGCTTCGAGCTCAGACTTCTGAATGCCCTTGTCAACGTTGGCGACCGCTTCGGCGTAGGCCATCGGCACCAGGTCCTTGATACCCAGTTCGAAGTGTTCGGCGAAGGGCGTCATCCCCGCGCCGACGATGGCGACTTTTCTCATGCAACCGCTCCTTCCAGCGTCCGTCCGGGCCAGAAGGCGTAGCCGTAATCGGGAATGCCGGTGCGAGTGGCGATCCTGCGCAGCACCACCGACCCCGGCTGTCCGATCGTCGCCTCGCCCGCGGGCACACCGGTGACTTTCAGCAGCACCCGCACCGGGCTGTCGTCGAGTTGAACGACGGCCAGGGAGTACGGGCTGGGCAAGTCGGGCACCGGAATCCGCACCGTGGTGTGGGTGTAGACGGTGCCGGTTCGCGGCAGCGACTCGAGCCGGTACTCGGTGGCCAACCGTCCGGCATTGTCGACTCGCAGCCGCGGTGGAAACTGCGGTGCGGCATCGATGCCGGGGCTCTCTTCGAAAACCGCTGCCTCCCAACGGATCTTCGGCTCGAAAGCGCGCGCATACGCGGGCATCGAAATCGGAATGCCGACGCCGTCGGCAACGCGCGCCTTGGGTAGCTCCCGCGCCGGAAACTCGTCGCGGGCGATCCTGGGCGTGGCGCCCCCCTGCGCGAGATCGGCCGCGCTGACACTGGATTGCTCGACGGCGATCAACAAGCCTTGTGTGCCAGCCTCGATCGCATCGGCCAACAGCCGGATGATCGCCGTGGCGGAGACGGTGGGGATGCCGACGGCGTGCGATGTGTCGAAGTCACCCCCGACCTGCGCGACCGGCACGCCTGCGACCGCTGCCACCGCCGAGTTTGGGGCGAGGCCCAATCGGGCCAGTGTGGAACGCACCCCGACCTCACGTTGCAGCCGGGGGTCGACGTAGGAGTGGCGGGCGCCGTCGGCACCACGGGCCGTCAACGGCAGACTGCGGGTCTGGCGTGCCAGCGGGGTCACGGAGGCGCCGCCATCGCCCGTGAGCACCGCACCGGCCCCCGCCGCGAGATCGTTGTCGTCGGCGGCGATCACCAAGGTGCCTTCGCCGGCGCTGGAGATTTGGTCCAACACGGCGGGCGCACCGCCGAGGACCTCGGCGACGGGGGTGTCGGCCGGCAGGGACAACGCGGCCAACAGCACCGCGCCGTTGCCGCCCTCCAGCAGCGGAAAGTCACGTGACACCAACGCCACGCGTTGCGCCGTGGCCTCGGGATCGGCGGCGCGACCGGCGGCGACGGCCATCGTCAGCGCGTCCTCGTCGGGCCCCTTGACCCGCCGGTCGCGCACAGTCCATGGCGGCAGATAGGTGCCGATCGACAGAACCTGAGTCATGGGGCCTCGCTTCGGTCGGGCGGGTTCATCCCTCCCACTAATGAGCTATATAGTTATAGCATTCCTCGAATCACCGCAGCGACGGCGGAAGGCCAACAAACCGTGGGTAGTCCCGATTCTCGCACCTTGAAGCACCGCGTGGTCGTGGTCACCGGCGCGAGCCGCGGTATCGGAGCCGCCGTCGCCGTTCGGGCCGCCGCCGATGGCGCTGCTGTGGCCCTGTTGGCTAAGACTCAGACGCCGAATCCCAAGATCGCGGGCACCCTTGGCGAGACCGCGGACGCCGTGCAACGTGCCGGCGGTCGGGCGCTGCCGCTGACCTGCGATGTGCGCGATGCGGCAGCGGTCGCAGCGGCAGTCGAGGCGGTAGCCGACGCGTTCGGTGGCATCGACGTCGTCATCAACAACGCCGGAGCCTTGGATCTACGACCGACCGCGCAGCTACCGCCCAAAAGCCTGCGCCGGCTGCTGGAGGTCAATGTCGAAGGGCCGTTCGCGATTGTGCAGGCCGCACTTCCGTACTTGCGCCGGTCGGGCAACGCGCACGTGGTCAATGTCGCCCCCCCGCTGAACATGGACCCCCGATGGGTTGGTGCCCATGTCGGGCACACCGTGGGCAAGTATGCCGAGAGCCTGCTTACCTTGGGATGGGCCGAGGAGTTCGCCTCGGTGCCGATCGCGGTGAATTCACTGTGGCCGGCCACCACGATCGCCAGTACGGGAATGATGGTCGCAATGGGCGAGGAAACGGTGCGGGCGCAGGCCCGCAGCCCGCAGATCATGGCCGAGGCGGTGCACGCGCTGGTCACCCGTCCCGCCGCGGCGTGCAGCGGCCACTTCTACACCGACGAGGAGATCCTTCGTGAGGAGGGCCGCGCCGACCTGTCGGAGTACCTACTGGCGGCCAACGAGGATGACCTGACGCCCAACTTCTACCTCCTGTCGGCCCCGGCGCCTACGGTTTAGGAAGCGGCAGTGGTGAATTCGTTCGACGCGTTGAGCGCCCGTGAGCCTGAGTTGGTCAAACTGCGGCACGCCGTGCGCGACTTCTTGGAGTCCGACCGTGCTGAATTCGGCTGGCAGCCCGGCGTCGATTCATGGCTGGCCGGGTGGGACGAGGAGTTCTCGGGGCGGCTTGGCGCCGCCGGATTCACCGGCCTGACCATCCCGCAGCGTTACGGCGGCCACGGGCTGGGGCACCTGCACCGCTACGTGGTGACCGAGGAACTGATCGCGGCGGGCGCGCCCGTGGCCGCCCACTGGACGGCCGACCGTCAGGTCGCACCCGCCCTGCTGACCTACGGCAATGAGGAGCAGCGCGAACGTTTGTTGCCCAAGATTGTTGCAGGACAGCTTTTTTCGTCAATCGGCATGAGCGAACACGGCGCCGGGTCCGACCTTGCTGCTGTGCAAACCAAGGCTGTCCGCGCCGACGGCGGCTGGCTACTCTCCGGCAGCAAGGTGTGGACCAGCGGGGCCCACCATGCGCACCAGGTCGTCGTGCTAGCCCGCACCAGCCCGCCGGATCCAGAACACCGCCACGCCGGGTTCAGCCAATTCCTGGTGCCGTGCGATGCCGAGGGCGTCCGCATCGAGCCGATCATCTTGATGTCGGGGGCTCACCACTTCAACGAGGTGCTGTTCGAGCAGGTCTTCGTTCCCGATGCCGACGTGCTCGGTGAGGTCGGCAACGGCTGGCACCAGGTCACGTCCGAGTTGTCGTTCGAACGCAGCGGGCCCGAGCGGATCCTGTCCACCGGTCCCCTGCTGTTCGCCGCCATCCGCACACTCGGTCGCGGGCCGGTGCCCGACGACCGTACCGCCGCCGACATCGGCGACCTGATGGCGCGGTTGATCTCGCTGCGGCAGCTGTCGTTGTCGGTGGCCCGCACGCTCACCGACGGCGGCGACGCGGCGAATCAGGCGGCGCTGGTGAAGGACCTCGGCACCCGTTTCGAAGCCGAATCCGTCGGGTTGATCGCCGACCTGCTCGAGGCGGCACCGCCGAATTCCGAACTGGAGGCCATGCTGAACACCGCGTGGCTGCACAAACCCATGTTCACGCTGCGCGGTGGCACCAACGAGGTGCTACGCGGCGTCATCGCCCGCGGTATGGGGCTGCGATGAGCGCGCTGGCCGGCGGGGTATTCGCCGCGACCGACTCTCAAAATGACGACACACAGCTGCGCCAGCTCGTCGACGACCTTGGCCGGCGTTCCTATGACGCGGGGCTGGGCCGTCGCGGCATCCCCGAGCAGTTCGACGCCGAACTCTGGCGCAACCTCGAGGACACCGGGCTGGCCAGGCTGACGAGCACGCCCGACATGGGAGCCGGCCCGCACGAGTTGGCCATTGCGCTTTACGGCGTGTCCCGCCACGCCGGCGCGGTGCCGTTGGCCGAAACCGACGCGCTTGCCGGGTGGCTGGGCCAGCAGGCCGGGATCGAGCTCCCCAACGGGCCGCTGACCGTTGCCGTCGCCGATGCCGAAACCGACGGCGCCAGGGTCACCGGCACCGCGACCGGCGTGCCATGGGCTCGAGCGTGCGCCGCCGCCCTGCTAGCCGTCACCACGCCCGCCGGGCTGCGGGTCGGCGTCATCGACGTGGCCTCTGGTGATCTGCAGGAAGGCCACAACCTGGCAGGCGAACCACGCGATTCGGTTCCGTTCGACGTGTCCGCCGACCAATTACACGCCGTAGACCCGGCACTCGGCGCCGAGCTGACTCGGCGCGGCGCATGGTCACGCTGTGTGCAGACCATCGGGGTGCTGGACGCCGCCGCCGCACTTTCAGTCGAGCACACCCGGCAGCGCGTCCAGTTCGGTCGTCCGCTCAGCGCCTTCCAATCCGTGCAGCAGTCACTGGCCGGCATGGCCGGAGAGATCGAAAGAGCCCGTGCCGCTGCGGAATTAGCTGTCGCCGCCGCTTCCGAGCACGGCTTCAACTCCCCCCACACCGACTATGCCGTCACCGTCGCGAAGGTCGCAGTCGGCCGCGCCGTCGGCCCGGTCACCAGCGTCGCCCATCAGTTGCACGGCGCGATCGGCGTCACCAGTGAGCACCCGCTGTGGCTGTTCACCCTGCGCGCTCAGAGCTGGACCGCGGATTACGGCACGACCGCGAACTACGCACGACGACTCGGCCGGCTGGTGCTGGCCGCGGAGGATCCGTGGAGCTTGGTGACGGGCGATCCGCCTGAAGTGAAAACAATGGTTAATAAGGAGAATTGGTGACTGTAGCGAAATTCGACGGAGCGTCGGCGATTGTCAGCGGCGGCGCGGGTGGCCTGGGCGAGGCGACGGTCCGTCGGCTCCATGCCGACGGACTCGGCGTGGTGATCGCCGATCTCGCCGCCGACAAGGGTAAGGCTCTGGCCGACGAACTGGGCAGCGGGGCACTGTTTGTCAGTACCGATGTAACCAGTGACGAGAGTGTGCAGGGCGCCATCGAGCAGGCCAACCAGCTCGGTCGATTGCGCTACGCGGTCGTTGCGCACGGCGGCTTCGGGGTGGCCCAACGGATCGTGCAGCGCGACGGCAGTCCCGCCGACATGGCCGCATTCACTAAGACGATCAACCTGTATCTCAACGGCACCTACAACCTGACACGGCTGGTAGCGGCTGCGGTAGCCGCTGCCGAACCTCGTGAGGACGGCGAACGCGGTGCCATCGTCATGACGGCCTCGGTTGCCGGCTATGAGGGCCAGATCGGCCAGACGGCTTATGCCGCAGCGAAAGCCGGCGTGATCGGGTTGACCATCGCTGCCGCTCGCGACCTTAGTTCGGTGGGCATCCGAGTCAACACCATCGCACCTGGAACGATGAAGACGCCGATCATGGAGTCGGTCGGCGAAGAGGCGATCGCAAAGTTCGCCGCCAACATCCCGTTCCCCAAGCGACTAGGCACTCCTGCCGAGTATGCCGACGCAGCAACGTTTCTGCTGTCCAACGGCTACGTCAACGGCGAGGTGATGCGCCTAGACGGCGCGCAGCGCTTCACTCCGAAGTAGCCGGCGTGGACTGCGGGCCGACCTCGCGTCGGCCCGCAGCGACGGGCTACAACCGGCCCTGGACCCGGAGTTCCGGGTGCACCCAGTCCGGCGAGTCCTTCTGCTTGAACGCCCGAAAGCCCTCGGTCGCCTCGGGACCGAACAGACTGGTCGTCATGCCGATCCGGTCGTACAGCCCGAGGTAGTTGTCCAGGCTCGCCTTGACCAACCCGCGCGCTCCCGGAGCGGTCCGGCAACACTGCGCGAGCAACTCCTTGGCGACGCTCATCAGGTCGTCGTGCGGGACCACCCTGCTCACCATGCCCCAGTCGAGCGCCTCCTGCGCGTTCAGCGTCCGTCCGGTGAACATCAGGTCCTTGGTCCGGACCGGTCCGATGAGCCGGGCCAGCACCTGGCTGTAGTACGTGTCGGCGATGCCACGGAACAATTCGGGCACCCGGAAGACGGCCCGATCACTCACCACGGCGAGGTCACTGCACATCGCGATCTGCAGGCCACCACCCTGACAGATGCCGTTGACCGCGGACACGACCGGCTTGGCCGACTGCCGCAGCGTGTCGAACGGCGTGACGTCGGTTCCCATGGTGGACGCGAAGTCCATCCAGTTGTCTGCTGCTTTCTGACCCAGGTCACCTCCCGGCGCGAAGACGTCGCCGGTGCCGGTGATGAGCAGGCCCGCGAGGTCGGGGTCGGCATTGACGCGACTCACCGCGTAACGGATCCCGAAGTACATCGCGGGCGTCATCGCATTCCGCGCCTCGGGGCGGTCCAAGGTGCAGATCGCAAACGCACCTTCACGTTCGAACCTCAGGTAGGGGCTCCCCAACCAGTCACCGTCGGGTGGGCGCGGACCGCCATTGGGGCTGTCGGACATGTGATATCCCTTCCAAAGCTCGGAGTGTTCCGTCGTCCACCAAATTAGCCAAATAGTTGTATGATTCCAATTCCGCGGCGTAACGTGGCGCACGTCACTGCGTCGCGCCCTCACCATCCCGCAGAGCGCGGCCGATAGCGAGAGCTACTGGAGGCTTAAAGATATGGGTTCACTGGACGGCAGAGTTGTCTTCATCACCGGAGCCGCTCGCGGGCAAGGCCGTTCGCACGCGGTGATGTGCGCCGAGCAAGGTGCCGACATCATCGGCGTCGACATCTGCGAGAACCTCGACATCGTGCCCTATGCACTTGGCACCGAAGACGATCTCGAGGAGACGGCCCGCCTGGTGGAAAAGACCGGCAGGAAGATGCTGACCCGCAAGGCGGACGTCCGCGACAAGGCTGCCCTGCAGGAGGCGTTCGACGCGGGCGTCACCGAGTTCGGCCACGTCGACACGGTGCTCGCGAATGCCGGGGTCGTGCTCACCAACGCCGATGAGCGCGACGCCTCAGAGGCGCTGAGGCTAGGGCTCGACATCATGCTCATCGGGGTGTGGAACGCCTTCCAGGTAGCGATCCCCCACATGAAGGAACGTGGCGAGGGTGGCAATCTGATCGCGACGAGTTCGATGATCGCCCTACTGGATCTCACCGACGGCCGCGGCGGCAGCGACGCCTACCTGATGTCCAAGGTCGCCGTCGTCGGCCTGGTCCGCGCGTACGCAGCCATGCTTGCCCCCGACCGTATTCGCGTCAATGCGGTGGCGCCGACGAATTGCGCGACCCCGATGATCACTGACAACCCGGCGCTGTTCAAAGTGATCGAGGACAACCCCCGCATGGTCAATGCAGTCCAGACCGCGCTGCCGGACTTGCCGCTGATCGAGCCACGCGACGTCAGCAACACGATCCTCTTTTTGATCAGCGACGCGGGCCGTTCGTTCACCGGAAGCATGCTCAAGGTGGACGCCGGCATGGACGTGCGGCGAGGCTAGTCGGCGCGCCGGATGCATTACGGAATCGACGGCCGATCGGCGCTGGTCGTCGGCGGCAGCAAGGGAATCGGCTTCGAGGTCGCCAAACTGCTTGCCGCAGAAGGTGCGCGGGTTGCGATACTGGCGCGGACTAAGACCGATGTCGACGCCGCGGTCGAGGCGATCCGCACTGAAGGGGGCACTGCCATCGGTGTCACTGCCGACGTGGCCGACGACGGGCAGCTCACCGACGCCGTCCGCGAGATTGCGGCCCGGCACGGGGCACCGCTGATCGTTGTCGGGCAGGCCAAGTACCAGCGGCCCGGCGATTTCGCCGATATCACCGATGTGAACGTCTACCGTGAGTCCTTCGAACTGCACACGATGAGCCAGATCCTCCTGCTGCACGCGGTCCTGCCTGCCATGCAGGACGCCGGCTGGGGCCGATTCGTGCACATCGGCTCCGCCACCGCCAAGGAGCCGGCGGGCAACATCCACCACGCGGTGGCCAACACCAGTCGGCCGTCGACGATCGGCCTGCTCAAGACGGTCTCCGACGAGTACGCCCAGTTCGGCATCACGGTCAACACCGTCGCGCCCGGCTGGATCGAGACTGAGAACGCACTGGCCTACCTGGAGCAGCACCTCGGCGCGAGCACCGATCAGGAGCGACGCGAGTTCATGCTGCGCGAAGCTCGGGTGCCGGCAGCGCGAATGGGCAAACCGAGCGAGATTGCCTCGCTCATCGCCTATCTTTGCTCAGAACCTGCCGGCTACCTCACCGGTAGTTGGATCGAAGTCGACGGTGGCTTGCACCGGTCGGCATTCTAACCTTTAGGAGCATACGTGGAAACCCTTGGCGCACCCGAACTTTCCTTCGCCAGCCTGCCGATGGCGGCAGACCGCGGGGTGGGGTGGAAGGTCCTGCGTGACGCAGGGCGGGTGGTGTCCGTCGACGGAATCTTCTATCTGACCCACCGCGAGGACGTGCTGGCCGCGCTGCGCGATCCCGAATTGTTCTCCTCGAAGAAGGCTTTTGACGTGCTCGGCAGCCCGCTGCCGTTGGTGCCCATCTCGTTCGATCCGCCGGAACACACCCGGTTCCGTAAGATCCTGCAGCCCTTCTTCAGTCCACACACCTTGAAAGAGATGCTGCCCTCGCTGCAGCAGCAGGCGATCGAGATCATCGAACGGGTAGCCGCACAAGGCGAGTGCGAAGTCGTGGCCGACGTGGCGATCCCCTATCCCTCACAGGTATTCCTGACCTTGTTCGGGCTTCCGCTGGAGGATCGCGACAAGCTCGTCGCGTGGAAAACCTCGGTCATCGCGATCTCGGAAGCGCCGTCACTCGAGGATGCCGACCTGACGCCGGCACTCGAATTGGTCGCATACCTCACCGAGGCGATCAACGCACGGCGCGCCGACCCCGGGCCGGACATCCTGTCGCAGTTGCTCAATGGCGAGGAGCCACTCGACGACGCCGAAATCATGGGCCTGAGCTTCCTTTTCGTCCTGGCCGGGCTGGACACCGTCACCGCGGCGATGAGTTCCGCACTGCTGGAGCTCGCCCGCAACCCGGAGCTGAGGGCCACCCTCCACGACGATCCCGACCAGATCGATGTGTTCGTCGAGGAGATCGTCCGGCTGGAGCCGCCGGCGCCGATGCTGCCCCGCGTGACCACCACCGAGGTCACCATCGGGGACGTCACGCTGCCCGCCGACACCATGGTGCGGTTGTGTGTCGCTGCCATCAATCGCGACGACAGCGACGAGATCTCGACCAATGACGTGGTGATGGATGGAAAGGTGCACCGGCACTGGGGCTTCGGTGGCGGGCCACACCGCTGCCTGGGGTCGCACCTGGCCCGCCTCGAGCTGAAGTTGATCGTGGGCGAATGGCTCCGGCGCATTCCCGAGTTTTCGGTGAAAGTCGGTGAGGAACCGCAGATTGTGTTCCCCGCGAGCACCTTTTCACTTGAGCGCGTGCCTCTGAAACTGGGCTGATCACCTATCCCTTCGCCGAATATTTGCCGACGAGCTGCTGCTTGTACAACTTACCGGCATCGGTCCGGGGCAGCTGCGCCTCGAACGAGAGAGACCGCGGACACTTGTAGTGCGCCAACCGGTTTCGCAGCCACTCCAATAACTCCGCCGCGAAGCCGTCGTTGGCGTCAGCCGGATCTACCGTCTGCACCACGCCTTTGACAGCCTGACCCATCTCGTCATCCGGAATACCGAAGACTGCGGCGTCGAGCACCTTGGGATGGGTGATCAGGAGGTCTTCGGCTTCTTGCGGGTAGATGTTCACGCCACCCGAAATGATCATGTGATGACGGCGATCAGTGAGATAGAGGTAGCCATCCACGTCGAGATAGCCGATGTCACCGACGGTCACCCAGCCGTGCGCGTCGTGGGCCGCCGCCGTCTTCGCATCGTCTTTGAGGTACTGGAACGAATGCCCTCCCTCATAATAGATCTCGCCGGGCACACCGGGCGGTAGCTCATGGCCGCTCTCGTCGAGGATGTGTGGGACCCCAACCAAGGGTCGGCCGACCGAGCCGGGGTGGGTAAGCCAGTCCTCGGCGCGGATGAACGAGGCTCCCACCGCCTCCGAAGCGGCGTAGTACTCGTCGATGATCGGCCCCCACCACGCGATCATCTGTTTCTTGATGTCCACCGGGCATGGCGCGGCCGCATGCACCACCCGCTGCAGGCTGGAAACGTCGTAGGATATGCGCACCGCTTCGGGCAGTTTGAGCATCCGCACGAACATCGCCGGGACGAATTGGCCATGAGTGATGCCGTAGCGCTGGATGCACTCGAGCGCGTGTTCCGGGTCGAACTTCTCCATCACGACGGTGGTGCCGCCCAGCGACTGCACCACCATCGACCAGAACGACGGCGCGGTGTGGTACAGCGGCGCCGGGCTCAGATACACCGACTCGCTGGTGATTCCGACGGCATTCATCAACGGCATCAGGATGCTGGGTGCTTCGCTTGGTGGTAGATGCGGAAGCTCACGGCGGATCCCCTTGGGTCTGCCAGTGGTTCCCGACGAGTACTGCAGCAGATCGCCTTCGCTTTCGTCGGGGATCGGCGTCTCGGGTTGGTCGGCAACGCATTCCGGGTAGCGGTACCATCCGTCTAGATCGTCGTCGGCGATCAGCAGCAGCTCAGGTAACCCGCCGGGGGAATGCTCGGCAAGGCCTTCGCAGATGTCGCGAGTCGCGCGTGACCCGATCAGCGCCTTTGCTGAACTGTTGTCGACGATGTAGGCGGCCTCGGCGGCTGTCAGGTGAGTGTTGATCAACGCGTAGTACAGACCGCTTCGGCGCGCCGCCCACATCACGGCATGGACGTGTTCATTGTTCTCGAGTAATGCCGCAACCGTGTCGCCCTCGCGAAGTCCGGCGGCATACCAGAAGTGAGCCAGACGATTGGCACGCTTCTCCAGCTCGGCAAAGTCGATCACCGTGCCAGTCCGAGCGAGGACCAGGGCAGGTTTACCGGATGAGATGTGATCGCGGATCTCCACGATTTCACCTTAGAGTCTTCCGAGGTAAAGAAGGCGAAACGCGATATTTTGTAAGGGATCTACCGAATTTTTCGTCACAGGTGTCAAAAAAATGGACTAGGGTGCAGGGATGGCTCCGACACCATGGGACCCCGAGACTACGGCCGTTGTCTGTGTGGAATGTCAGAACGGTGTGCTGGGCCCCGAGTCCGTCTTGCCCGCTTTGGCCGCCGACAGCTCTGAACTCGTCTCCAGTGTGCGCCGACTTCTCGATTCCGCCCGCCAGTTCGGCGCGCGGGTGGTGCACGCGACCTATGAGGGCAACCTCGGGGGCCGGCCGACCGGGACGGCGCGCATCTGGCGGGCCCTGGGCCCCGCAACCGCTCACTGGGCACCCGGAACCGCCTCCACTACAGTGCTTCCCGAGCTACTGGCACCCACCGATCTGGTGTTACCGCGCCACCACGGCCTTTTCCCAACGCTCGATTCCGAACTACTGCCCGTGCTCAAAGGCTTCGGCGTGAGCACCATCGTCCTTGCCGGCGTTTCGCTGAACCTGGCGATCACCCACACTGCCGGGCATGTTACGCAGGCCGGTTTCGAACTCGTCGTCCCGCGCGACGCCGTCGGCGGCACCCCCAAGGACTATGCAGAACAGGTGCTGGACAACACTATTGCCGTGCTGGGTCGGCTGACCACGATCGATAAGCTTATCGGCGAATGGACATCGGTCAGGTCTGACCGTTGACCGTTCGCCACAGCATCTCGGTGGCCGCCATGATCACCGCTTGGCGTGTCGTCGACGGGACCTCGTTGTGGCGAACCATCAGCCATGAGCGTTCGAGCATCGCCATTATCACCAGCCCGGTAGCCACGGGGTCGAGGTCGGGCGGTGTCGGCGCCATCTTTGCGATGCCCTCACCGAGCGCGGCGGCGGTTCGACGGTGCGAGCGGGCGACCGCCGCGCGGAATTTGCGATCGGGAGGCATGTCCTCCGTGGAGCGGATGACGAACGCACCGTTGCGGTCGAGGTAGTCGAAGTAGCCGGCAACCCAGGCCTCGACGTCCTCCCGGCTGGGCGGGCTCCCCTGCTCCATGAAACCCTCGACAACCGCCAGCGCTTCGCGGTAGGTGTCGGTGCCGAGCTCGATGAAAAGCTCGGTCTTGTCGGAGAAGTAATAGTAGAAGCTCGCCCGGGTGACCGGCGCGAGGTCAGTGATGTCCTTGATGGTGACGCCCGAGAAACCCTTGCGCGCAAACGCGGTCCGCGCAGCGTCCAGGATTGACTCTCGGGTGCGGTCGGACTTGCGTGTTACCCGCGGGGGCGAGCCCTCAGACACCATGCGCGACCGGCTCGGCGGCAGCCTCCGGTTCGGGATAAAACCCGCTCGCCCACCGGCGCAGCGCGCGAAAGCCTGCCGCCTCCGAGGTCGCCAGACCCGGCGGTTCGAGGTACTTCTGGTGCTCCCAGATCCGGATGTCGTCGGGCAGGGCGAGTTTCGCTGCGGCCAGGCGCGCCTCGAAATCATCCGGGCCTTCTGACGTTTCCTCGCTGATCCAGTAGCCGGCGAAGATGTCGGATCTGGTGTCGTCCACCGGTGTCGCGCAGATGGAGATGACTCGGATTCCGTCGCGGACGTGTTCGCCGTTGTAGCTGAGCCCGATTCCTGACCAATAGATTTCGATCGTGTTCATCGTGTCGCCGGTGCGGTCCAGGCCGTCGCTCCACCTCCGGCCAAAGCCGACCTTGGCCGACCAGGTCGAGCTGTCGGTGCTTTCACGCAGTACCACGGGACTGATCGGGGTGCGATGGACGAATTGGAAGTGGTGAGGATCGACGGCGTTCTCGGCGATCACCTGGGGATGCACCTTTACCCGCTCATGCCGCGTCCGGCAATCGGCTGTCAATGGGTGGAATCGTTGCGAGCGGACGTGTTCGCCAAGCACCGCGAACGCGTCGGGTGCCGCCCACAATGGATCTCTGCCCGCGCTGTCATGCCAGATCAAGATCGAATCGTTGAGCTCGGCGACCGGGTAGCTACGTACTCGGCGGCCCTTATTGGGCCGATCCTGGTAGGGAATGTGGACGTTGCGTCCCGCGCCGTTCCACACCCAGCCGTGAAAAGGGCACTGGATGCCTTCTTCGACTACGCAGCCGCCGTGGGCCAGGCTCGCGCCAAGATGCTGGCAGTGCGCGTCCAGCACCTTCACCACCCCATCCAGCTGCCGGAAGGCGACCAGATCCCGGCCGAAGTAGTGCATCGGGATCACCTCGGCGACGGCAAGGTCAGCGCTCCAGGCGACCTGAAACCACCCGGTGGGCAGCATGCTCGGCAATGTTTGCATTATCGGAATGTCCTTTCCACGCACGACGCCTAGCAGCAGGACTATCGCGAGGCTACTCTTTTTTGACACTTTTGTCGAAAACGATCGATGCAGGGGCGATGGCGTAGCCACCGGGCAGGAAGTACAATTACGTATCTAACTAGGTTAGTGACGTAGTGCCGACGGATGCGAGGACGCATGGACTGGGGTCTGCCGTGGCCGGGGCCCGCGCTGGCAGCGCAGGCGGAGACCGCCGGCGCGCAGGCGTTTTGCGCCGGCGAGTTCGCCGATCTCAACGCATACATCACCGCGACCGAGATGGCTCTCGGTACCTCGCGGGCGTACATCGGCCCGGGAATCGCATACGCATTCGCCCGGACCCCGTTCGTGCACGCCGCGGCGGTCCGACATCTCTGGACACTCGCCCCGGGCAGGGTCTTTCTGGGACTTGGGTCGGGGACCTCACGGATGAATAAGGACTGGTTTGGTGTCGACGCCGCCCACCCCGCCCCCCGGATGGCCGAACTGATCGAGGCGATCCGGGCGTTCCTGAACGCCGAGAACGGCGAACGCGTCCGTTACGAGGGCCGGTTCTACACGATTGACGCCGACATCCGTGCACCGGTGCTCGGCCGGTTAGACGTTCCCATCCTGATCGGAGCGTTCAACAAGATCATGTTGCGGACGGTAGGTCGCATCGCCGATGGCGTACTGGGGCACGGCCTGTTCACCGATCGGTGGTGGACCGAAGTCGTGGAGCCCGAACTGGTCCGCGGCGCGGAAGCAAGCGGACGCGACCCGGCCGAGCTACGACGTTGGGGGTGGCTGATCACCGCGATCGACAACGACGACCCGGCCCGGGCTGTCCGGGACGCGCGGCTGCAGATCGCCTTCTACTTCACCGTGAAGACCTACGACTCACTCGTCGAACTGCACGGCTGGACAGACCAGGTCGCCCGGATCCGATCGGCCTTCCGCAGCGGCCATCCGGAAACGATCGCCGACCACGTCACTGACGATATGCTGTGGTCGATCGCGATCTGTGGCGACGACACACAGGCACGCGAGATGCTGGCGACTCGCAAACGAGTGCCCGACACGGCATTTGCCTCACCGCCAAGCTTCCTGGTCGGACGTCGACGACGCTCCGGCTATGGTGCGGCCGCGACGCGCGTTCTTTCGCAACTACATTGACGCCAGCTACGGATGCACCAGATGGGTGCCTTACATGGTGTACTGAGTACTACATGTCGAGTTCAGGAGGTCGCGATGCCCAAGCGGGAACCGCTCGCGCCGATGGCCACGTCACAGAATAACGGTGCGGTGCGGTCGCCGAAGACGGCCGAGATCGTGGCGGACACGTTGCGGCGGATGATCGTCGAGGGACAGCTCAAAGACGGCGACTTCCTTCCCTACGAAGCCGAACTCATGGATCACTTTCAGGTCAGCCGGCCGTCACTGCGAGAAGCGGTGCGAGTCTTGGAGTCCGACCGCCTCGTGGAGGTGCGGCGCGGCTCACGCACCGGCGCCCGGGTTCGCGTCCCGGGCCCCGAGATCGTCGCGCGGCCGGCGGGCTTCCTGCTCGAGATGGCGGGAACGACGCTCGCGGACGTGATGACGGCACGGATGGGCATTGAACCGTATGCGGCCCGGCTGCTCGCAGAGGATGGCACCGCTGCGGCCCACCGCGAGTTACGCGAACTCATCGAGGAGATCCCCGCTGCATGGGAGACCGGCAAGCTGGGCGCGGCGTCCACCGCATTGCACCGCCGGCTAGTCGAACTGTCGGGCAACGCGACACTGACCGTGATCGTCGGCATGCTGCACGAAATCTTCGAAAGGCACATGACCGCAGCATTTCTCAGCGTTCAGAACGTCGTGCCCAAGGCTCAGTACACCAAGCTGATGCGGTCCTACACCCGACTCGCCGACTTGGTGGCCGCCCGGGACGGCGCCGAGGCCGAGGCGCATTGGCGGCGACAC
This sequence comes from Mycobacterium sp. 3-98, assembly GCF_035918355.1. Taxonomy (NCBI): domain Bacteria; kingdom Bacillati; phylum Actinomycetota; class Actinomycetes; order Mycobacteriales; family Mycobacteriaceae; genus Mycobacterium; species Mycobacterium sp. 3-98. Next base: position 4,071,668 of record NZ_CP142360.1, read on the forward strand.
ATGGAGAACGCCAGCGCTGAGCTACTCAAGGGCCACGAGAAGACGAAGGTCCGAGACATCATGCACTGAGTGGGCACCGTGCCCACCCTCACTTGAAGGACATCTGATGCGTAAACCGCTCACCGGAGTTCGCGTGCTGGAGGTCGCCCAGTTCACCTTCGTTCCCTCGGCAGGCGCTGTGCTCGCCGACTGGGGCGCCGACGTGGTGAAGATCGAGCATCCTGTCACCGGCGATGCCCAGCGCGGCTTGGTCAAAGTGTTGGGAGCCGCGGCAACTGTACCCGGATCGTCGTTCGCGCCGATCATGGAAGCCCCCAACCGCGGAAAGCGCAGTGTCGGCCTGGCCCTGGACAATTCCGAGGCGCGTCCCCTGCTCGACGAACTGATTCGGCGAAGCGACGTGTTCCTGACGAACTACCTGCCGTCGACGCGGAAGAAGCTGTCCATCGACGTCGACGACGTCCGCCGAATCAACCCCGCCATAATCTATGTCGTCGGCAGCGGCTTCGGACTGAAAGGGCCCGACCGGGATGCGGGGGCCTATGACGCGACGGCGTTCTGGGCCCGTGGTGGCAGCGCGGACGGCCTCACGTCGCCCGATGCCGCACACAGTGCGTTCATGCCCGCCGGGGCTTACGGGGACAACATCGGCGGCATCACCATCGCCGGCGCCGTGGCGGCGGCACTCTACGGCAGACAGGCCACCGGGGAACCGTCCGTGCTCGACGTCTCGCTCTTGGCGGTCGGCGCTTGGACAACCCAGTTCAACGTGAACATGGCGATGCTGATGGGCGGCCCGCTGCCGAAGGTAGAACGCCGAACCCAGGCCCCGGGCAACCCGCTCACCGGCGCTTATCGGACTTCGGACGGAAGGTTCGTCCAGTTGTCAATGTTGCAGCCGACGCGGTACTGGCCGGAGTTCTGCCGGCTGATGGGTCTGCACGAGGTCGCTGAAGATCCGCGGTTCACAACGCTCGACGCGATGGCCGAGCACAGCGAAACTGCTCAACAAATCGTTGCGGACGCGATCGGCAGGTTGAGTTTCGCTGCATGCCAAGCGTTATTACGCAAGGGCAGAGGGCAGTGGGCCCCGGTGCAGGATGCCTGGGAAATAGCCAATGACGAAGCACTGACTGCCAACGGTCGCATCGCCGAAATCGTCGATGCCGAAGGTCATCCGCAGAAGTTGGTCGCCAGCCCGGCGCAGTTCGACGACGATCCAGCCAGCCTAACCAGAGCACCGCAATTCGCGGAGCACACCGACGCAGTACTGCGCGAACTGGGCATCGATGACGACCGCCTTATTGAACTAAAGATCGCCGGCGTGATCACGTAATCGCGGCGCTGCCAACGCCATTGATCCGCTTCACTGTCGCTGCTCAGCGAAGTAACCCTCCTGGGTTGCGATGCACACCAATTCGCCCGACCGGTTGTACAGGGTCCCGGTGGCCAAACCGCGGCGGCCCACAATGCTCGGCGAGAACTGGTCGAAGAGCAGCCAGTCAGTAAAATCGGCAGCGCGGTGAAACCAGATGGTGTGGTCGACTAGCGCCGAGAGCCGAGGCCCCACCGGTGTGGTGCGCATCGTCGTCATCACGCACTCGAGCAGTGTGAGCGCGCTGAGATAGGCCACCACACAACTGTTGACCAACGGATCGTCGGTGACCTCGCCGTTCGCACGAAGCCAGATCCGAAGCCGCGGCGGCGGCGGGTCGGAGAGATCAAGGGCGACCCGAGGCGGCGCGTCGAGGTACCGCATGGTGAATGGACGTTGCTGCGGCCACCAGTCACCGAATTCCTCGGCGTAGGGCGTCAAGAGATCCTCGAGTCCGTGGACCGCGGACGGCCCCGCCACGTCAGGCATTCTTTGTTGCCAGTCGACGTCGTCGGCGATGATTGTGAATGAGGCGAGCGCCTCGAAGAGGACGACTCCCGACTGGCTCGCGGTCACCCGACGCGAGGAGATGGTGCCGCCGTCACGTAGCGGGGTCACGTCATACTGGATCGGCTGCCTTGCGTCACCACGCCGCAGAAAGTACATGTGCATGCTGTGCGCCAGTCGCCCGGGTGTCGTCCGCCCGGCCGCCATCAACGCCTGAGCGGCGACCTGGCTTCCGATGATGTGGTGGTTGGGGGTGTCGGGTTGAGTGCCCACGAACGCTGCGTCATCGATCTGCTGCAGGTCCAACAGACTCAGCACGTCTTCGAGCGTCGAGATCATGTAGCCAAGCTAAGCACGCGGCCGGCGGCCGCACCCGGCGGCACCGCAGTTCTCGACGAACCCTTCCGACCGCGGAAAGCTAGCGAACCCCAAAGGCAAAGCTATTCATGCAAATTCGTAGGGTGTGCACACATCGGAGGCTGGACCGACGCACCGCACGTGCGTCCGCTCCCAGATTAAAACCACTGTTGTGCTGCGTCATCCGGGAGCCATGTCACGGTTTATCACCCAGCCAGACCCTCAGGAGATATCTGCCTGTGCCATCTTGGCCTCAAACTGGGTCGAATGCCGAGATAAGCCAACGGTTGCCGACCTTGTCCATGGTCACCCGGACGGTGGATGCGGTATCGGTGGGCGCATCGTTGCCAACGGACACAGTCTGGTCGACATACACCAGCGCGACCGCGTGGTTTGGGTTCGCCGACACCGAGGCGGCGGCGGGAACGGTAGCGACCGCCGAGATGTGGTCTTTCTTCGCGCCTGGTATCACCACATCCTGGACTAACTGTGTGTAGGAGTCCTTGAACTTGCCGGTCAGCCGATCGCGGGCGGCGCCTAGGTCCTTTTCGACGGTGTCGGGTCGGTAGGACAGTATCGCAACGCTGGAATCCTTGGCGGCGGCGACTGACTCGATTTCGGCCGCCCTGGACAGAAGGTTCGAAGCGGCTTGCCACTTGAGAAAGCCCGTGGCCACAGCGATCAGCAAAGCTGATATAGGCAGCACCCCGAAGACCAGCAGCCGCGACCATCCGATCCGGCGCTTACGCGGCCGGGGTTCAACGTCTCTGGAATCTTCCGTTTCGGGATCGTCGGCGGATTCGTCCTCCGATTCGGCAACGTCTTCGGTACTGACCGTGTCCGTGCCGTCCCCGGTCTCGTCGGTTTCGTCGGTCTCAGTATCGATTTGCTGAGTGGCCTGCTCATCGACCTGTGTTTCGTCCCGCTCTACGGCGGAATCGGATATAACCCGCACTGCGATGGTTCCTTATCTGGTTCGTGGTCTTGATCGTCGGCGCTGGCCAGGGCGCGGCCCCGTCACGGTACGAATGCGACGTTGGAGACTTTCATGTCGTTTCCGACCTTCTGTACGATGACGCGCATCCGCCAATGCCGCGGGTCCTGTTCGGCTGCACCGAGATTCGAGGTCTTTACCGACACAGCGACTAGCACTTGGGCTTCGTTCCCCGATTGCGACTCCAGGCCCGCCTCGGTAATTGTCCCGACCGATTTCGACTGCGCTTTCTTGACGACGTCGATGAAGGGTTTGGATCGATGAGAAAAGTCGTCGTAGAAAGTGCCCGTCGCTGAGTCCAGGATGCGTTGGACGTCGGCATCGGCGTGCTGCCAGTCGATTGTCGTCAGGTTCAGCGCGCCTTGCCTGCCGATGCGAACCATCAGTTCGCGCTGTTGTTGGGCCTGGTGTGACTGGTACGTCTGATACCCGAACCAGCCCCCGAGCGCCGCCAGGCCGACAACTGTGACCAACCCGAACACTGTCGCCAACAGCGCAGGCGAGCGTAGTTTCTTGGCCGGCACAGGGTCTTCGGCATCCGGTTCGGCAGCGTCATCAACCGAGGCGTCGTAATCCTCGACTTCGTCGTCCGGCGCCTCGACTGTCGGGTTGTCCGAAGCGGGCGCCTCAGCGGTCGTCTCATCAGCTGTGACCGCTTCCGATGAACCCTCGTCCGGGGGACCGGCCGATGCGGACGTTCCCGCCAGGTCCGTCTCGCTCAGTTTCTCTTGGGTGGCATCAGCATGCTCTGCCATGTTTGCCCTTTCTTGGTGCCGACAGCTAGGTCGGTCTGGGTGTACATCCGGCCGTCTGGCCCCATATACATGCCCGTGGCGGGATCGTATTGGACGGCCGCTATCGGCGGTGGCGCCGGGCCCGGCGGCGACGGTGGGGGGACCTGTCCGGGCGGCTCCTCGCCCGGTCTGTACTGGGGCACGTCCTGCCCGGAATACGTCGCGTTCGGATCACCCTTCCAGTTGAAGCCGTCGTTAAGCGGAACGTAGGTTTGGTCGCTTTCGCACATCTTGACGGTCGGCGCGCGTTTGCCGGGGCGCGTTTCGCAGGGCATGTTGTGGGCACCGCGCACGTTGAGCACCGAGTCTTGCGGTACCCGGCAATAGATGTCGCCGTTAGGGGAGTCCGGATAGTCCTCGTAGCTGGCAGCGCGCTGCTGTTGGATGGGCAGGAATCCGGTGGTGCATGGGGGCGGCCAGTTGAGGTTCAGATTGAAGCTCAGGAACGCGCCGTTGTAATCCTGCTTGGTGTTGCGGTTGGCCACCCCGGTCGCTTGGATTTCGGCCACCCCCTGGGGCAGCTCGACCAATAAGGATTCGAGGTTGTCGCGGTAGGTGACGCCTACCTGCCCGACACTGACCAGATTGGCCAGCACGATCGGCAGCGTGGGGCTCAGCCGGTCGAACAATTGCCGGGCCTCGGCGGCCGCCGGGCCGCCTTCTCGTAGCAGACCTGCGACCGAGGAGTCGTTATCGCGCAGCTCGGAGGTGATCGTCGCCAGGTGTGCGGCCCAAGCTTGGACCGAGTCTGCTGACTGGGTCTGGCTGTCCAGCAGCGGCTTTGACCCATCGATCAGGTTGACTAGCGCGTCGAGGTTCTGACGGCTGTCGGTCGCCAACTTCGCCGTTCCGCTGACCAGCCGGGAAAGCTCCGGGCCGAGCCCGCCCACGGCCGTATAGGACTCGTCGACAACCGTTTTGAGGTTGTCACGCGGGATTACGGTAAGGCCACGGTTCGTGGCCGCCAGGAGTGAATTGATGTCTGGTGGAACATAACTACGGTCGACCGGGATCACGTCACCGTTTTTCAGTGACGGCCCCTGCCCACCACGTGGCAGCAGCTCGACATATTGCTCGCCGACCGCCGAGACACTGTGGACCTGCGCATTCAGGTTGGCAGGAATGTGGACATCAGAATTGAGCTGAAGCACGGCCTCGGCGCCGGTCGCAGTCAGCTTTACCGCTTGCACGCGACCCACCTCGACGCCTCGGTAGGTGACGTTGCCGCCTGGGTAAAGGCCGCCGGCTTGAGGTAGCTCCACCGTGACCGTGTAGCGGTCGACCCCGAAGAATACCGTCGGTATCTGCATGTAGTCGAAGAACATGAGCGAGGCTGCGCTCAGGCTGATCACCGTGAAAATGGCCAGCTGGATCTTGGTGCGCCGGGTCAGATGCAGCATCTCAGCGCCCCTGGTCGAAATGGTAGGGAACAACCAAGGGGTTGCCAGGGTTGTACGGCCCGCCCCCGGTGCAGGGGCTGGGCAATTGCCCGATGGTGCGGCCCCACTGCAACTCAAGCTCAGTCAGATTGCACTCGAAGCGGGTGCCGGTTAAGAACGACGCGTCGAGCCGACTCAGCGTCAAGTCGATTACCGCCGTCAAGTTCGCGTAGTCGCCACGTATCCATTTGCTGAGCGTCTCCGCGGGGAAGGGGAATGTCCCGAGGAAGCCTAACGATCGGGTCAACGCCGGCCCTGCATCGGCCAGCGATTGCAGCACGGGGCCAAGGTCTTTCAATTCCTTGATCAGGTTTTCCTTGGTCTTGTTAACCGAGTCAGCGGCGAGCGCGCTCAACTGGCCGACTTCACCGAGGGCGTTGGCGAGGTTGTCTCGCTCGTCTTTGAGCACGGTCAATGCTTGCGGAATGGTCTTCAGTGCCTTGTCGATAATCGGTTTCTGATCGGCAAATTGACCGACAAGATTGTTGAGGTGGTCCGTTGCGGCGATGATGTCGCTTTTTTGGTCGTTGAGGTAGCCGACGAATGTATCGAGCTGATTCAGCAGGTTTCGCAGATCTTGTTCGCGCCCACTGAAAGCAGTACTCAACGTCTTGGTGATGTCTTGAACCTGACCCAGGCCGCCGCCGTTGAGCAGCAGCGACACGGCGGCCAGTGTCCGCTCGGTGGACGGATAGGCGCCAGCCGACGACAGCGGAATCAACGACCCGTTCTTCAGCTTGCCCTGCGGCGCTACTCCCGCAGGAGGCGCCAGTTCGACATGCACCGAACCGAGCAAGCTGGTTTGACCGAGGGTAGCGGTTGCATTGGCGGGTAGGTCGACATCGCCGTCGATCGTCATGGTAACCAGCGCATTCCAACCCTGGAGTTCTATGTCGATGACATTGCCGACCGTCACATCGTTTACCCGGACCCGCGAATTGCGTTGCAGATTCTGCACATCGGGCATCTGCGCCCGAATGGTATACGCGCCCGGGCCGCCGCCTTTGGTGCCCGGCAAATTGAACGAGTTCAGGCCCCGAAACCCGCAGCCGGACAGTGTTGCGAGCGCCACCGCCGCCAGTAGCGCCGCCATCACGCGACGCCGAAGTGGTGATCGGCTCATTGTCCACCTCCGGGCGGCATCATCATTCCGCGTAATCCCTCAGCCGGGTTCGTTGGCGCCGCTTGCGCAGGCGCCGGCGCATCCGCCGCCGGCGGCGGGGCTTCAGCCGGGGTCGCCCCGGCGGCCGGCGGTGCCGTGCCGTCTCCCGTTGGCGGGGAGTCAGGGTGCGGCGGAACATAATCCGGGCGCAGCCAGTCCTCGCTATAGGTGAGTTCATTGGGGCGCGCCGCGGCCCCGACGAAGAGATTTTCGCCCAGCGGCGGAAAATTCACTTGGCGGTTTTTAATGATCGGCGCCAGGTACTGCACACACAGCTTCGCTGATTCCTTGGCGCCTAGACGTGATGCGGCTTCTACTGCTCCACAAAGGAATTGGATCGTGTTAGCAAAGTTGTTGAAGGCCAGCGCACCGGTCAACGTCCCTTGTGCGGGTTGATAGATGTTGAGGAAGTTCTGAAAGGCCGTTGGCGCGGTATGCAGAATTTGCTTGACGTCGCCGAGGCTGTCGGTCACGGCTTGAGTCACTGACGCCAGTTTGTCCGACGTGGTACCCAGCGCGTCGCGGTTCTCGGCCACAAAGCCTCGGACGTCGCCAACCACGTCGTTGAGGTTGCGGACGGCATTGGCGACCTCGTTGGGGTCATTGGCGAGCAGACCGGTGACCTCGGCAAGGTTCTGATTCAGTTGTTGGAGCAGGTCGCTGCTGTCGTGCAGCGCGGAGACCAGAATGGACAGGTTTTTCACGGTGCTGAACAGGTCATTGCTATGGTCGCCGAGCGCTGAAATCGCCTGCGAAAGTTCGATGACCGTCTTACGGATGTCTGGGCCTTGGCCTCGCAAGTTGTCGGCCGCGGTGTTGATGAACGCCCCCAAGGTGCTGGTTCCACCCGGTGCGGTCGGCTGCAGCACCTGCGTCAGCTTCTCCAGCTGCTGGCGGAAGTCGTCATACTCCACCGGCACCGCGGTACGTTGCTGCGGGATCACCGCATGGTCGGCCAGTGCAGGGCCGCCCGTATAGGCGGGGGTCAACTGGATGGACCGGGGCGTCACCAGCGACGGCGAGAGGATGGCAGCTTTGACGTCAGCGGGAACCTTATATTTGTCGTTGAGCCAGAAGGTGATTCGCACACGGTCCGGTTCCGGTTCGATTTTCTCGATCTTGCCGACCGGCACACCGAGAATAACGACGCTGTCACCGTTGTAGAGGCCAGTGCTGTTGGCGAAGTATCCGACGACGGTGGTGCGACCGACCCCTGCAGCCGACCGCACCACGGTGACGATTCCGCCGAGCAGTACCGCTGTGAGAGCGATGGCCACACCGATCCTCGCGCTGCGGGGACTCATCGTCCCTCACCCCCTTCGCCCGGCTGTGCGGGCCCCGGCAACGGTGCTGACTGCCCCGCGCCTTGACCCGGCTGCGCGGGTGGCCCTGGCGGCGGCCCACCGGGGGGCGGCGCGGGAAGGGGCTCCCGGTAGGGGTAGCAGCCGGGCCCCGACGAGGCTGCGCCGGGAGAACCGCACGGATGGTCGCCCGGATTGCCGGTGATGGCGTCGGGCAGCGTCATTCGCGGTTCCCCGCCCTGACCGGTCCGCGGGAACGGCATCGGCAGCGGCGGTGTCGCTGGCTGGCCAACCTGCGGGTCGGCGCGTTGACTGGGCAGCAACACATTCGGGTCCAGGCCGAGGTCGGAGAACGCCGCATCGATGAACGGCTGCACAAACTGTCCGGGGAAAAGGTTTACGACATAGGCCTTGAAGAAGGGCCCGGACGACACTGATTCCCCCAGGCCCAAGGCGTACTTGTTGAGCCCGACGAGCGCCTTCTGGACGTTCTCCTTGCGGTTGTCGACGATCGCCAGCACACTGTTGAGCTTGTCGAGGGCCGGCTTCAGCGTGTCGCGGTTCTCGGCGATGAAGCCTTTGAGTTGGCGGGCCAGCGCAGCAAGATTGTTGGAAATCTGCTCCAGCGCGCTGCTTTGGCTTCTCAGTTGCCTCAAAAGGGCGTTGGTGTCGCGGACGAGCTTGGCCACTTCGTCGCTGCGCTTTGCCAGCACTGTGGTCGCCTTATTGGCGTTACTCAGCAGGGTCCGCAACTGGCCGTCGCGTTCATCCAGGGTTTGCGAGAAGCGCGCCACCCCCTGCACCGCGGCCTTCAGGTCGGGCGGGGTGTCGGTGAAGGTGTTGGCTAGCACTGCAAGCGATTTCGACAGCTGGTCGGTGTTAAGACCGCTGATCGTCGCGGTGAGGTCGCCTAGCGCGTCAGGCAGCTGGTAGGCAGATGTGGTCCGCTGCTGCGGGATCGGTCCGGTCAGCTGCCCCTCGCCACGAGGGCTGACCTCGAGGACCTTGCTGCCCAGCACGGTCCGCAATTTGATCGCTGCCTCGGTGCGCTCACCGAGGCGGAGATTGCTGGCGACGGTGAACGTGACCAGCACGCGCGGTCCGTCCAACTCGACGCTGTCGACCTGCCCGACCCGGTAACCCGATATCTGCACGTGGTTACCGGGCTCCAGGCCGCCCGCTTCGGCGAAGTATGCCGAATACGTTCTGTCGCTATGGAAAAACGGCAGCTTGTCGTAGTTCAGGGACACCAACATGAGTGTAAAAACCGCGCCCAGGCCGATGGCGCCGATGATGAACGGATTGCGTTCGGAGAACGTTTTCATCGCGGCGTGCACCTGCCGCTGGCCTGGCCGGCCACCTTGACGTACACCGGCTGGCCGCCCTTGCCGTTGAGCTTGAGCACGATGTCACACAGGTAGAAGCTGAAGAAGTCTCCGTATAAGCCTTGCCGGTTCAGTATCTTGAAGGCGTCGGGCCAGTGGTCGAGGTACTTTTCGAGCCACTCGCGGTCGGCCAGCATGGTCCCCGCGGTGCGATCTGCCTCGTGCACCACCTTTTTCACCGGCGGGCGGGCTTGGGCCAGTAGATCGGTGATCGACCCGGCGGCGGCGTTCGCGTACGCCACGCCATTGCTGATGTCCTGCTTGCGGGCTTCAAGGCCTGCTACCAGTTCGGAGAGGGAGTCGACGGCACGGGCGAACTGACCGCTTTGGCCGCCGAGCGAACCGAGCACGGTGTTCAAGTTGACGATGACCTGACCGATCAGGTGGTCGCGGTCGGCCAAGGTGTTGGTGAGTGCGGCGGCCTGGGTGAGAAATGAGCCAATCGTGCCGCCCTGACCTTGGAAGGCCGCGATCAGCTGCCCGGTCAGCTTGTTGACCTGGTCTGGGTCCAGCGCCCGGAACAGTGGCCGGAAACCGCCTATCAACGCGTCCAGATCGAGTGCCGGTTCGGTACGGGCTAGGGGGATGGTCGCGCCTGGACTGAGTCGCCTGATGTTGCCCGCTCCCTCTTCGAGTGCCACGTACCTACCGCCGGTGAGGTCGGCGAAACGGATGGCGGCCCTGGTGCCCTCGGTGAGCACGACCTTTTCTGCTGCGGTGAATTCGACGAGGACCGTGGAGTCGGGCTCGACGGTGATGTTCTTGACTTTGCCGACCTCGACACCGGCGATACGGACGAAGTTTCCGCCCTCCAACCCCGACACGTTCGCGAACTGCGCTTTGTAGGTCTTCTCGGACTGGAAGCGCAGCTGCCCGAACAGGGCGACCAGCGTGAACATGCCCAGGACAGAGACGACGACATAGATGGCGAGGCGCCACAGTGTCCCGGTGAGGTTCTCTTTCATGTCTGCCCTCCCCTAACTCTTCTCAACGCGGTGGGCAGTCATGGCCCCGGGACATTTGGTGGCGGTGGCAGCGGTTCGCACACCTGGTTGAGGACGCCGCAGGTCGGTTGGATCGCCCCCGGCACTGGCGGCGTGAACGGTTCCGACCCCGCAGGCGGCGGGCCGGGATCTCGCGGTCGTCCCGGCGGAGGCGCGGGCGGCAACCCCGGATACAGCGGCGTTCCATCCGGCGCGTACTGCTGCGCTCCGTACGGTGGCGCACCCGGGTACGGAATCGGACCAGGTGCCGTCCCTCCCGGATGGCGAAGGCTGGGCGGCTGCGGTGTTCCACGGGTGGCCGGCAGGTAGTCGACGTATCCGGGGAAACCGATGCCGGGGTTGGGTCGCATGTCCAGGCCGCGCCCCCACCCGGTGTTGGTGACGAGGTAGCGCAGCGGGAAGTTCTTGGACACGTCGGGTAACGCTCCGCAGCCGGGCTGTCCCCCGGGGCCGCCTTTGGCTCCGTTGATCGGGAGGTTGTCAGGGTATCGGTACGCCTCGTCACCAAGCAGCAAGGCGACGTCGAGTGTGACCGAGTACCCGTTGTGGCCGCCCGATACGTCGCCGAAAAACTCGGCGTCGTACTTGGAGCCGACCAGCGTGCAGGTCAGTTCGGGGTTGTACTTCATCAGCAGCCGCGTGGTCGACTCGAGCAAGTTGACGCCGTGCACGAGGTTGTCTTTGTTCGGGCCGATCAAACCGATGCCGCTGTGGGAGAGTCCAACGACGTTGAGCAGCAGTGAGTCCAGGGCCTGAGCATTGTTGCTGACGGTGGCGCTGGTGGTGCTGGCCGCATCGAGCACCGTAACGATGTCGTGTGCGGCGGAGCTGTAGGTGTCGCTGAATCCTTTGAGTGCGCGAAAGTCGGCCCGGATCGTCTCGCTGCGGGGATTGATCGCCTCGAGGACTTCGTTGAGGTCGGTGGTCGCCTCACCGAGGGCCTCCCCTTTGCCGCGCAACCCGTCGCCCAGCGCGGTGAGTACGGCGTTCAGCTTGGGGGTGTCGACCTGGTTGAGCACCGCGACAAGGTTCTGGAACACGGTGTTGACCTCGGTCGTCACGTTGCGTGATCGCACGACAGCGCCCGCCGCCAGGCGTCTGGGGCTCGGGCTTTCAGGTATCTGAAGATCGACGTATTTGCCCCCGAACGCCGTGGTGGCGGTGATCTGGGCGCTTACGTTGGCCGGGATGTATTGGAGCTGCTCGGGGTAGAGCTCCAGCCGCAGCGTCACGGGATCGCCCGAGTGAATCGAGGTAACCCGGCCGACCTGAACGCCGCGCAACTTCACCTTGGCGCCGGGTTCCATGATGAGACCGGAGCGGTCGGCGGTGAGGGTCACCCTCGCATAGGGCCTCAGGTCTCTGTTGAACGCCGCTACCGTGAGCACGACCAGGCCGGTGATCGTGCCAAGGAGGATGAGAGTCCACAGCGCCGGGGGAAGGCCGGCTTCACGTTGCATCTTCTTCATCGCGTGCTATCCAGACAGGTTGAAGTTGCCGGACACGCCGTAGGCGGCCATTGCCACCGCCAACTGCACCGTTACCGCCACGACCAGTGAGGCGCGCACCGAGCGGCCGACAGCTTCGCCGACGCCGGCTGGGCCGCCGGTCGCGTTGAAACCGTAGTAGGTGTGTACCAGCATCACGACCGTTGCCGTCGCTATCACTTGCAGCAGTGACCAGATCAAGTCGGTGGGCTGCAGGTAGGTGTTGAAATAGTGGTCATAGACCCCGGGTGCCTGCCCGAAGGCGACGACCACCAGCGTTCGCGTCGCCAGATATCCGGCCAGCGAGGACAGGCACCACAAAGGAACGGTAACCAGCACGCCGGCTACGATTCGCGTTGATGCCAGGTAGCTGATCGCGCGGATGCCCATCACTTCCAGAGCGTCGATCTCCTCGTTGATGCGCATAGCTCCCAGCTGTGCGGTGGCTCCGGCGCCGATAGTCGCGGCAAGCCCGATGGCCGAGGTCAGCGGCGCGGCGAAACGGGTGTTGAGGTAGGCCGAGGCGAAACCGCTCAAAGCCTCCACGCCCACATCGGACAGTGATCGGTAGAGCTGGATACCGATGAACGCTCCGGTCGACATGACCAGTGTGGTGACGACCACCACGGTCCCGCCGATGATGGCCAGCGCACCGATCCCCAGACTCATAGTGGCGATCAGGCGCAGCGTCTCAGCCTTATAGCGGGCGACCGCATCCCACACCAGACTCAGCGCCTTGACGTAGAACGCGGTTTGGCTTCCCAGCCGATTCCAGCCGGCGACCAAGCGGTGCAGGGTGATCGACAATCGTGCCAACCGCGGCGGTGCGGGAATCACGCTTGTCGGGCGGTGTCGGGCGGGGGCCGCGGTCACATCGTCACCTTCGTGCCGACCGCGACTAGCACGACGTTGATCACGAACAACGCCATGAACGTGTACACCACGGTTTCATTGACCGCGTTGCCGACACCTTGGGGTCCCCCACCAACCGTGACGCCCTTGTAGCAGGCGATGGTCCCAGCAACCAGGCCGAACAAAGCCGCCTTGAAGAAGGCGATGGCCACGTCGGCGATCTTGACCAGTAGCGTCAGGCTCGCCGCCCAGGCACCCGGAGTGACGTGCTGAAAGTAGACCGAGAAGAAGAAACTGCCGACCAACCCGACGATGGTGTTGATCGAGTTGAGCAACAACCCGTTGAGGCAGAGCGCCAAGACCCTGGGTACCAGCAGTCGCTGCACTGGGTTGATCCCCATCACCCGCATCGCGTCGAGCTCTTCGCGGATGGTCCGAGCACCCAGGTCAGCACAAATCGCAGTAGCGCCGGTACCCGCAACGACCAGCACCGTGGTTATCGGGCCGATGTATGCCACGCTCGCCAACGCAGCCCCAGCACCTGATGCGTCGGCGGCGCCGATCTCCACGAGCAGAACGTTGATGATGAAGACGCTGAGCGCGTTGAACGGAATCGACAACAAGATCGTCGGGGCGATCGACACCCGAGCCACGAACCACGCCTGATGGATGAATTCGCGCCAAGCAAACGGCGGGCGCACCAGCTGCGTGAAGATGTCGAGGGTCAATGCGAAGTAGCTGCCTACCTCGCGTAGCGGCTTGCCGGCAACGGCCAGCCGAGCGGTTCCCGGAGACTCGACCACCACGCCCTCCTCTGGCGGAGCGGTCAAGGCGGGAATAGGTGCTGTGTCCGCGACTACCACTAGCGCACTCGTTTGTAACCAGTCGGAGCCGACATTAGACGATGAATCCTCCCCGGCAGCGGTACGACGTGCTGCTCCCTTTCGAAACGGTGTGGCCCAGAGCACAGCGGGACGCTACACCATTACATTAAGGCAAGGCAACATCGACGAACGCCATTTTGGACAAACCGGCGAAGTGACGTGAGCGCAACTGCGGTGGTTTGCTGTGGGTTCCGACAATTTTGGCTGAAATGTCGCAATACCCGCAAACGGGAGGGCCGTGTCAGGTTGGCTCGCTACACCCGTGTCGAACAGCACAGCACCCATCAGACCTCGTAGATATCGCAAGGGCCAGGTGATCGGCCGCATCGGCCAGGGCTGGACGCTCCCGCGCCCAGCATCACCCGCATCGCGACCAGTCCAGGGCCATAAAGTTTGCTACGAACTACACTATTTGACCATAAATTAGGAATGGTATCCAGGAACTGCGCGCTATACGTTCGCAGATCTATCTACAGTAATCACCTTAACTGAGTTCATTCCAGACGGTAAACAGTAGTATTTATTGCAGAGCAGGATGCTTAAACGTCGTTTCTTATTGCGCACCGGAATCAATAAAGGGATTGCGACGTAAATCGGCTCACTGAAGTACGGATACATCCCTTGCATTTCCACCATCGCAGCCCGCCGCTGAGCGGGATCGAGTGCACACCGGCGCGTCTCCATATCCCAGGCCCGCACAGAGCGCGTCGAGCCACCGGTGGGGTCCTGAGCTGCACTTACCGCAAGGTAGGGCTACGAATTTTCTGGCGTCAGCGCGACCCTTAACACTCCGGGCGAAAACTTGTTCACGCGGGTATACCAGCATGGGTCAACACCAACCCCCGCATGCGTGGCAATTAATCGCCGATCTTGACTAACCGACCTCTCGCCTGAGCCTTACTCTGTAGCGCGGATGGCAGTGATCCAGCGCACAAAAGGGGCTGACAGAAGTGACGGTTAAAGCTAAATAGTTATCTATATATCGGTTTGTATCGTTAGCTCATTATTCGGAGCATTACTGGAGAATCTCGAGGGAACTCTGCACTGCTGAGCCGCAGTGAGTCAGGTGCGCTGCCGGACAGTTGCTACCCGGTTAACTGGTCGGGGGTAGAGCCCGGCTCATCTGGATGTGGGCTTGCCCCATCGCCGAGATTCCGGGCAGCCGCCAAGGCCGGTTGAGCTTCACTCGCCGGGAACAACCGGTGGCGCCGCCACCTCTCGCAGCGCAGTTAAACCGCCAGCGAGTCCTCGCCGAGACATTCGCATCGCGTCACCGACACAGCTGCGAGGCCGTAGTGTGCTGGTGTGACCGCCCAATCCAGAGGCCGTCGCCCGAGGCCAGCCGGGGCGGACTCGCCGGCAGATGATGAGGCGCGCGAACGGTTGCTGACCGCGGCCGATTCCTGCTACTCGGATAAGGGGCCTGTGCGCACCCGGATGGGCGACATCGCCCGGCGCGCTGGCGTGCACCGGTCGACGGTGTACTACTACTTCCCGAGCAAGGACGCTCTGCTGGCGGCCTCCTTCATGCGAGTGCTCACCGTTACCCTGCACGCCGTTGAACAATGTTGGCAGACTGACGAGCCCTTCCTGACTCAGCTCGTCGCCGCATGCATGCGGGGAATCGACATCGCCCGTGGCTCACCGGTGATGCGATCACTAGTCGACGACCATCAAGCCGTCGGCGCTGCCTATCATGCCGCCGAAGGTTCCGAGTTGTGGCGAGCCAAGCTCGCTGACGCGCTGGTGCGGCGCCTCGAGGCTGCTGCCGCTGTCGGCGATATTCGCCGAGATGTCCCGGCTGACACCCTCGCCCGCTGGATCGTCCGCATCAACTTCAGCCTTATCGCGGAGCCCGCCGACCCCGATGACGGTGGTGATGAGGGCGTACTGCGCAACTTGCTCGTCGCCTCGCTAACCCCTCGGCGATAGCCTCTCGCCGAGATCAAGTCACGGCTGCACTGGCTACACCGTCAGCTCTTCAATCTTGTTGTCCTCGTTAAGAGGACGCGCAATCGACCACGATGACGGCTGATCACCGACCCACAGACGAAAACGGTTGTCGACGAATACATCGCGATAGCCGTGACCACGATGCCAAAGTCGGATATCGTTGTTTTGACCAAGCCGACCGCTCGCCGCACCGGGCAAGCCGACGCCGAAATCCAGCGGTGGCGACCTTGCTCTAATTCGGAGTCGGGATGGCGGCGAGATGAAATGGGGTGCGCTCGTGCAGAAGCGGTTCCGCAACGCATCCGCGATCGTCGTGATAACAGCAAGTGTCGGTGCATGTTCGTCAACGCCCCGCGCAGCCGCACCTCCGGGAACATTGCCCCCAGAAACCGCACAGGTGACGATCAACGATCATGCCCTTCCGGAGACCCACGCTGTGAAGTGCATTCCGATGGGATCACTCACTGCGGTTACTATCGGTGACACAGCGGCAGGCACAAAAGCGTTTATTTCCAACGGAAGTGCGCTGACCGCCAAGTCGGTCAACATCAGCGACCTGGGCGGCTTCACCGGCGGCTACGCCGAAGACCTCCAGGGCGCCGCCGATGTAGCCCTGCACGGATACACCTACACCATCCGGGGACGTGCCGAGGGCTTTGACACCGATAATCCCAGCCTGAAGGCAACCGACACGTTCATAATCAAGGTCGCGTGTTAACGCGACCTTGCGACCTATGGCCGGATTACATTGATGTGCGGGCTTTTGACCCGCGTTTGCTACCGATAGACGAATCTCGCTCTACTGCGGAGGATTGCCCGGCGGCGGGTACACGCCCCTCAGGATCCACGGGAACCAGTTGAGACCGAACTGGAGTTCATCGCTGGCGTCATAGTCAGGACTGGGATCGAGCGGAATGTTCTGCCCATCGGTGTTCAGTGGTGTTGCTCCCCGTCCCGAGGGATCGGCTTGTGGCTGTCCGTAGACCGCAACCACGACCGTACGATCCGGACTGTTCAGCGACCAAACCCCCATCTGGCTGTTCGCACAGCTGGACATGATCTTGAAATAGTCGGGGTTGTAGTACCACCGGTTGATTAAGTCATTGCCGCTGATCGCGATTGACTGATTGATCGCCACCGTCTCGGCCACCGGGCCATGGAAACCAGCCGCGTTGGCGCGGTCTTGTGGGCTAGACCCGTCCGAACCGATGTCACCATCGAGGGCCCGGTTGTTCAACAAATCCTGGGTGTGTCGCTGCGCAGCGGCTTGCAGCTGGGGGCTGATTCTCACGTCGTTATTGCAGCCTGCTTGATGCTGCACGGTGAAGACGTTGGCGACGACACTGTCATTGAGCCGCTTGTTGTTCGGTATGAGCGTGTTGTTGTCATTGTCCGCATGCGCGACGGGACTGCTCAACAGAGCGCCGGCGGTAACAACCAAGGCAGGCAGCCGGTGCGGCCGACGTTGCATGTCCAAGTCCTCCTTGTTAGCCACCCAGCGGTGGTCGACGGTGCTGTGCGGCGGACGCGCTGCGACCGAGTGCCGGCCTGGCTGATCGGATCGCCTCAGCTAGCCGTTGCAGGACCGAAACGAGCCTGACATGCATGTAGGCTACCCACGACGCCGCGAAGTCGTCTAGAGGTTTTATTACTTAAATGAATATCTATTTAAGCACTTGTCTGTGCCAGCTGCGATCCCGACTGGCGAGGCGGGCTAAACAATGTTGTCATCGGCACGAGGCGTCCGCTCGATGCCAGGATTACCTTGCGAGCAGCTCAGATGCTGTGGTGTGCAGGTCAATGAACCCGGGCGTGACCAACAGGCTTGCCGCATCGATCTCACGCGTGCCCATACATCGACCGAACCAACCGCCACGATGACACCACCACGCACCGCGACATAACCCCGCTCGGGCACTCCCCTCGAACCGTCAACGATCGAGCCGTTCCGGATCACCAGATCCGTAACTCATTAACCAGCTCTCTCTTATCATTGTCCCGCAACCGATTTCGAATCCGCAATCGTTACGCGGCACCGATTCCATGGCCCGTGGTAGGCCGAGTAGTGCCGCGGCTTCGGCGCTGGTGGTAGCCTGCCGGCCGGCTGCGGCGGCCGCCTCGACGGCCTCCGTCACCAGTTCGAGGTTGAAAGTTGCTCGGTTGATTGAAAGTGGTTACTTACAAGGGCTCGCCTAATTCATGGTCGGAATGCTGAATTCGGCGCCGTCCTTGATGCCGGACGGCCACCGCGACGTCACGGTTTTGGTCTTGGTGTAGAAGGTGATCGACGAGGGGCCGTGCTGGTTGAGGTCGCCGAAGCCCGAACGCTTCCAGCCGCCGAAGGTGTGGTAGGCCACCGGCACCGGGATCGGCACGTTGACACCGACCATGCCGACCTGCACGCGGGCGACGAAGTCGCGGGCGGCGTCGCCGTCGCGGGTGAAAACCGCCACGCCGTTGCCGTATTCGTGCTCGGACGGCAGCCGCAGCGCCTCCTCGTAGTCGTGCGCCCTTACGATGCACAGCACGGGACCGAAGATCTCGTCGGTGTAGATCGACATGTCCGGTGTGACGTGGTCGAACAGGGTGGGGCCGATGAAGAAGCCGCGTTCGAGGTTGGCGTCACCGAAAGCCAGGTCGTCGCTGGCGCGTTCGCGGCCGTCGATGACCAGTTCGGCTCCCGCGTCCACGCCCTGGGCGATGTAGTCGCGCACCCGCGCCACGGCGGCCTCGGTCACCAGCGGGCCGTAGTCGGCCTTGGGGTCCAGGCTGTGGCCCACGCGCAGGTTGTTGACCCGCTCGATCAGCCGGGCGCGCAGCCGGTCGGCGGTCTGGTCACCGACCGGGACCGCCACGCTGATCGCCATGCAGCGCTCGCCGGCGCTGCCGTAGCCGGCCCCGATCAGGGCGTCGACGGCCTGATCCAGATCGGCGTCGGGCATCACGATCATGTGGTTCTTGGCGCCGCCGAAGCACTGCGCACGCTTGCCGGTGGCCGCGGCCCCGGCGTAGATGTACTGGGCGATCTCGGAGCTGCCGACGAACCCGACCGCCTGGATGTCGGGGTGGTTCAGGATGGCATCGACGGCCTCTTTGTCGCCGTGCACCACCTGGAACACCCCGGGCGGCAGGCCCGCCTCCACAAAGAGCTCGGCCAGCCGCACCGGCACCGAGGGGTCCCGCTCGCTGGGCTTGAGCACGAACGCGTTGCCGCAGGCCAGCGCCGGGCCGGCCTTCCACAGCGGGATCATCGCCGGGAAGTTGAACGGGGTGATGCCGGCGACCACGCCCAGGGGCTGGCGCAGCGAGTAGACGTCGATGCCCGGGCCGGCGCCCTCGCTGTATTCGCCCTTGAGCAGGTGCGGGATGCCGATGCAGAACTCGATGACCTCGATGCCGCGCTGGATGTCGCCCTTGGCGTCGGCCAGTGTCTTGCCGTGCTCGCGGGACAGCAGTTCGGCCAGCTCGTCGTTGTGCTTGTTGACCAGCTCGATGAAGCGCATCATCACCCGCGCGCGCCGCTGGGGATTTGTTGCAGCCCAACCCTTTTGGGCCTCGACGGCCGATACCACCGCGGCATCGATGTCGGCCTGGCCGGCCATCGGCACCGTCGCCTGAACACCCCCGGTGCTGGGGTCGAAGACGTCAGCGCTGCGACCGGACTGCCCGGTGGTGCGCTGCCCATCGATGAAGTGCGGAATCAGCGTCGTGTGCGCAGTCATTCAGTCTTGTCCTGGCCTCGTCATGGGTTTTAACGTGCGCGAAGTTTGGATACCTACGAAGTAGAACAATTAATGCTGTTTATGGTAGTCGTTAGATGCGTTAAACGGAAGTGACGGTCTACCAGTGGAATCATCCTATCCTCCATGGCTGTCAATCCGGACTCCCGGGCGCAAAGCTGCAATTCGTCTTGGGCTCAGTTATGCGGCTGCGCTGACCTCCGCGCACCTCCTGGCCGCCGGCGCAGTCTCTTTGATGATCGTCTCGCTCACCCGTAACCGCGGCGGGGACCCCGGCATCCTCTCCAGCAGAAAGAACCTGATTGCTGTGTGCGGTCTGGTCGCAATCTCGGCAACCGTCGGTGGTGTGGCCGGTGTCTTGAATATGGTTCCGTCCTTCCGTTGGTTCGCCGATGGCGCCGAACCAACGCCCGCTCAACAGCGCGCGGCTATGCGCATAGCCGCCCGCCAGACCGTCGTCCAGTTCGGCATCTGGGCTGTCGGCGGCGCAGTGTTGGTTCTGGTCAACTTTCACGCCGGCGGCGCCGTCGCCTGCGTGATTGGTACCGCCATTCTGTTCGGGGGTGCGGCCACCGCCTCCATGGGCTATCTGATAACTCAACGCATCCTGCGGCCCATCCTGGCGGCGTCAATGAAGACCGCCGAACCCTCTAGCGAAATGCCGGGGGTACTTGCACGAGTGATGATTACGTGGGTCCTCTTTAGTGCATTACCCATCGCTGGAATCGCATTGATCGTCTTGTCGCGCTCCAACGGGTGGCTTGTGCCGAAGTCAGCGCCAATCGAAACACCGGTTCTGGTGCTCGCTGTGGCATCCCTCGCCTTGGGGTTTCGCGCGATGATCTTGGTTGCCCGGTCAATCTCGGACCCAGTTCGTGAAGTCGTCATCGCCATGACCGAGGTGGAGCACGGCCATGGCGGGGCGCTCGTCGAGGTGTATGAGCCCTCCGAAATCGGACGACTCCAGGTCGGATTCAACCGGATGGTGGCAGGCCTTGAGGAAAGGGAACGCCTCCGGGACCTCTTCGGGCGCCACGTGGGCGCAGACGTGGCACGCCAGGCACTTCAACACGATGGCTCCCTATCGGGTGACGTCCGCGATGTCGCCGTACTCTTCGTCGATCTGGTGGGGTCAACGGCGATCGCCGCCGGCCGGCGGCCCGAGGAAGTCGCGAGCATCCTGAACGACTTCTTCCGCATAGTGGTCGCGGCCGTGCACCAGCAGCACGGCCTGATCAATAAGTTCGAAGGCGACGCGGTCCTGGCCGTGTTCGGAGCACCCATCGACATTGATGAACCGGCTTCGGCGGCGCTCGCGACGGCACGCGCGCTCGGCACGGAACTGAGGGCGCTGCCACTGGTGGACTTCGGTATCGGAGTGGCCGCCGGTGCGGTATTCGCAGGCAATATCGGCGCGGAGAACCGCTACGAATACACGGTCATTGGAGACGCCGTCAACGAGGCCGCACGCTTGGCTGATCACGCCAAGCAATGGGACTCCAGAATTCTGGCGTCGGGTAGCGCACTCGCTCTAGCCCAGGTGTTGGAACGGGAGCACTGGGCAACGCGCGGTTCGGCGTGGCTTCGAGGCCGATCGGCAATGACCGAACTGGCCGAGCCGCTGTTCGATGATGTCGTTTAGCATTCGCTGGCCGGTCCGCTCACAGCAGGACCGCGCTATCAGCTCTCGCACATCGGCGTCGGCGGCGAGGAAGACAGTGGCGTCCCACCCGGCCATCACCCGATCGAACAACCACCCGCCGGCGTCGTCGTCCACCTCGATGACGCTGTGGGCAGCGACATCCAGCCGATACCTGATGTCCAGCCCGCCGGCGCGCGAGTGATCGACTTCGCCTCCCGCGCGCCCACCGAGATCGCCGTTATCTAACGATCGAGCAGCTATAGCTTTCCAACTCCATTGACGGAGGCGACATTCCCCTCCCCCTCGCTGTCGGGACTCATAGCTCACCGGGGAGCAGCGCAGACGTGGAGTTCTGCGTGCCGACGGACCAACAGGCTGTCCACCCACCGCGGTGCGCGATCCTCGTCGAGCGTGAAGCATCGGGTCTGCTCGAGGATTGCGCCGAGCACCGCACGGGCTTCGATACGCGCGAGAGCCGCCCCGACGCAGAAATGAATGCCGTGCCCGAAAGCGAGGTGACGTTTGGGGGATTCGCGCGTCAGGTCGATTCGGTCGGGGTGTTTGAACTGAGCGGGGTCGCGGTTCCCGGCCGCGAAGAGAAGCAACACCGTGGAGCCCGAGGCGATCTCGACGCCGCCGAGCGTGGTGTCTCGTGGCACGCTGCGCATCATTTGCCGAAACGGTGACTCGAGCCGCAGCGCCTCCTCGACGAAAACATCGATGTCCTGCGGCTTTTCGCGCAGCCGCTGTTGTAATCCGGGATTTTCAGCGAGCATCCCGACCGCATTGCCCAGCAGGCTGGTCGTGGACTCCCCGCCGGCGCTTAGCATGGTGTGCAGGATGATGGTGGCCTCCCCGATGCGCAAGGTGCCAGCATCCAGCGCCCGCCGAACCGCCAGCAGGATTCCCTCTTCTCCCCCCTCGCCGGTGCCCGCGATCTGATCGGCGATCCAGGCCTCGATAGTCTCGGTGCGCGCGACAAAAGTACTGAGCTCATCCATTGACATCGTGCCGCCCACCATCGTGGTGGAGTCAAAGGCCGCTTCCAATAGTTGCATGGGGTCGATGTCGCGAAAACCGATCAGCCTGGCCACCACGGTGATCGGCACCATGTTGCCGATCTTCGCCATGAAGTCGAAGCTGCCGTCATCTAGGGCTTGCTTGACTGCGGCCGCTGACAACGCGCGAATGTCGTCCTCCAGGGTGCGCATGCGCCGTGCCACTAATTCGGGGAAGACCGCGCGCCGATGCGTGGTGTGCACGGGCGGGTCCGCGGTCGCCAGCGTCGGCATGGCCGCCTCACCGAAATCGAGGCGCGCAGGCAGTCCATCCTGATCGCGGTAAAGCAGACAACGCATGATCGAGGAGAAATCCTCGGGCCGCGCGACCGCCTCCGACAACAGTGCGAAAGTGCTGATTGCGACGACGTCCGTACCAGGCACCATCCAGACCGGCGCCTGCTCCCGCAGCATCGCGTAGAAGGCGTAGGGGTTCTGCAGGACTGCCGGGTCTAGCAGCATCGATGCCGTCAACATCGTTATCTGTCCGCGTTCAACGGGAATTCCCCAGGGCCACTACGACACCCACGCTAGTTCGACCCGTTGCCACCCGTTGAGCAGCGCCGTCGGGTTGCGTTCCAGCGGCGCATCGGTCAATTTGAGGCGGTCGAGGTAGGGCAGCAGCCCGCCGATCGCCGCGCGCACTTCCTGCCCTGCCAGGTGAGCACCCAGACAAAAGTGGATGCCGTGACCGAAGGCCAGGCTTTTACCGGGAGGACGAGTGATCAAAAAACGATCGGGCTCGTCGAAGCGACGCGGATCGCGATTCGCGGCGGCCATGTGCAGAGCGATGATGGCCCCCTTCGGAATCGTCGTACCAGCGACGACGGTGTCTTCGGTCGCCTCCCGAAATGCGAACTGGATCGGCGTCGTCAGCCGGTTCGCCTCATCGACGGCGTTGGGCAACAACGACGGATCGTCGAGCAACAATTTGAGCTGGTCGGGGTTGGCCAGCAGTTCGACCACGGCATTGCCGATGAGGTTCGTGGTCGTCTCGTTGCCGGCGACCATGATGGTGATCGCCACCATCAATGTTTCGACGTTGCTCAGCGACTCGTTGTCGATCGCCGCGACCATCGCACTGACCAAATCATTCCTCGGCTCAACTCGCCTCGCTTCGATCAACGGCACGAAGTAGGTGCTGAACTCCTTGATCGTCGTCAACATCAACTCGTTGCGTTCGGCGGCACTGCTGAAATTGCCGCCGGCGGCGGCGGCGAAAGCGTCGGACCAGCACTTGGCGCGCCCGTACTCGCTTCGGTCGATACCGAGGATGTGGCAGATCATCTCCACCGGCAGTGGAATAGCCAGCCGCTCGACCAGGTCGAAGCTGGGAAGCTCGTCAATACCGCTTAGGCAGCGGTCGACGATCTTGGCGATCGCGTCAGCCATCTCCTTGATTCGAGGGGGTGTGAAACCCCTGCTCACGATTCTGCGTATCCGGGTGTGTTGAGGCGGGTCCGCGGCGGCGATGGTCTTGGCGGAGGCCATCTCGTTCATGTCGACGGGAATCCCCGCGGTCAGGGCCATGAGTCGCTCGATGACCTCGGGCTTCATCTCGGCATCCGCCGGTGCTGAATCTCCCTCGTAGGGGTTGGGACGGGACGAGAAAACAGCGGGATTGGATTGAACGGCCTTCACATCATCAAATCGCGATATCACCCAGATATTCGTACCGGTCCGGTAGACCGGAAACCGCTCTCGCAGCGCCGCGTAAACCGCTGGCAACTCGTCAGCGGGACCAGGCTTGAACGGGTCGAACTCCAGCACGCTTCCCTCCGTCGACAATGTCCCTCCTGTTCACTGGCGAACGCCTGCGAGCCATGTTGCAACCGGTCGATCAGCACTAAGCTACAAGGCTGTGTTCGCTATAGTAGGATGTTATTTCCCACTGAAGCAAGGACCGGTAGATTAAAAAGCACTCAACGTCATCCATCGCAGCACCGCTTGAGTGCTGACGTATCTCTGAGGAGATGAGAAAGTGTTCCCCGCCCACGTTATGGAGGTGGCAATCGCCTCGCCCGACGACCCGGGGCGATCTCGCACCGCCATTGGTCATGCTCTGAATTGGTGGAACTGCGCGAGCGGGCAGCGGACCCAGATTGCGTTAATTCCGTCAAGCGGGATCACCGACCGCTGCGACGCGTTCATCGCCCTCTTCGACCCGATGGGCCGCGATGTCGTTGAGGTGATGGGTGACGTAGAGCGCGCAAAGCGAGCCGGCAAGTTGGTACTCGTTTGGCTCATCGCCGAATCACCTTCGCACGGGCCCAGTTCGGACGACCAGAGTTGGCTTGACAACGTGACGCAGCGACTGACAAGGGAAGGGATCTGTCCGCGCTACATTGGTCATGGGGATGCTGACTTCGAGGGCCGCTTGCAAAGCGCGATTGCAGCCGATCTGACCGACGCCGATCTCGGCGCGCTGACCGTGGAATCCGAACGCATCGCATCGGCACGGCAAGTAAGGATCTACCGGACGCCAGTGGCGTTTCTTGGCCCGCAGATCTGGGCCGTGACAGTGGTGAATCACGGCACCTCTTTAGCCGTCGACCTACAGGTCTCGGTAGGCGCGGTCGACTCCAAAGGACGCGCTCGACCCGGCGGTGCCAAACGCTCGACGCAAGCGATCGCCGACGTCGTCGCCAAGCTGAGCACTGGTCCGTGGCCCGACGAGCATCACCCACTGCTCGAAAGGGGCGGGGCCTTACCAACTCGGCAGCCGGCGTTCCTAGCCAACCGGATGGACCTTGTTGCTGCCCACAACGCAGTGGACTTCCCGCGCTGGCTACGGCCAAACCAACACGCTTCCGCCCTTTATTCGTTGGAACCCAACGCTGCACCCGACGTGCGGATCAAGTTTGAAGACGATGCGGGCCAGGTGTGGTCCAGAGCGAACGACGCTGAACCCGAGAGGGTTTCGTCAATATCACGAAGTTCAGGCGAGCTGCGGTAGCGCTATCGCCGCCGAGTAGAGCGGAAGGCTCGTCGTGTCATCAGATACCCGCAGGCCCATTAGCATCCCCTCCTACGAGGTGGTCGGTGATTGGGCAGAACTGTCCGCCGTCCCGGGTGCCCCGTCCTGTTGGGTGCACAACGCTGTCGTCGCCACCGACGGTGGCGAGATCATCAGTTTCCACGCCGGGCGACTCGTCGCGTTCGACACCGGAGGCCGTCTGCTCCGCGTGGTCGACACAGACCTCACCGAAGGCCATGGCATCACTCTCGTGCGCGAGGGCGATGACGAACTCCTCTGGGTGAGCGATCCAGGGTTCGTGTTCAGCTGCGGCGCCGACGACGGAGACCCCGACTGGACTCCGATGTTCGGCAAGGGAGTCCGCTGCCAGACCCGGGCACCCCGAGTGGTGAAGATGACCGTGGACGGTCAGATCCGGTCCGAGTTGCCTGTGCCCCAACAGAATCCGGACATCCCCGCCGGCCCGATGGGACCGTATTGTCCGTGTGGTTGCGCTGTGGACGAGGAGCGGTTCGGTGGAACGGGCGACATCTGGGTGGCGGACGGATACGGGTCAGGTGTCGTGCACCGCTTCGACAAGCAGGGAAACCATCGGTCGACGCTGACCGGTGAGGAAGTCGGCCAACGACTCGCATGTCCACACGCAATTTTCATCGATCGCCGCAAAACGGTCCCTGAGCTCTACGTTGCCGACCGAGTCAACACCCGCGTGCTGGTCTACGATATCGGCGGCCGCTATCTGCGGTCCTTCGGTGAACAGTTCCTCAACAGCCCCAGCGATTTTGCGCAGTGGGGCGACCTGCTGGTCGTCGCCGAGCTCTATGGGCGAGTGGCCGTACTCGATCCCGAGGACAATCTGCTGGGATACATCGGCGACGACCCCACTGCCGCCCCGGGGTGGCCGACCCGGCCGGGCTGGCCCAACACGCTCGCCGGCGATGGGCGTACGGAGATACCGCACCTGCCCAGCCACGATCGCTTCAACTCCCCGCACGCTGTCGCAACGGACCCCGACGGAAATCTCTATGTGTCTGAATGGCTTTTGGGCGGCCGTTACACCAAGCTCACCGTCCAGCGCTGAGCGTTCGGGCTCGAGTTAGATCCGTTCGACGACCATCGCTGAGCCCATCCCTCCCCCGGCGCACATCGCCACCACCCCGATGCGCGAATCGCGGCGTGCGAGTTCATGAACGATCGACACCACCATCCGAGCGCCAGTCGCCGCGATGGGGTGGCCAAGACTGATACCGCTGCCGTTCACATTCACGATTGACTCGTCCAATCCGAGGTCACGCGTGCACGCCACGGCCATCGTGGCGAACGCCTCGTTGATCTCGAAGAGGTCCACGTCGTCCACTGTGAGACCGCTGCGCCTGAGCGCCAACGGGATTGCGGTCACCGGGGCCATTCCGGTGTGTTCGACCTCCACGCCCACAGATGCCCAACCCCGGATCCGTGCCAGCGGTGTGAGGCCGCGACTGGACGCGAAGTCAGAGCCTCCGATAACCAGCGCGGCGGCGGCATCGTTGATGCCCGCAGAATTTCCGGCAGTAACGACCGCATCGGGTAGTTCCGGGTGCAGGACCTTCAGCCCGGCGAGCGCGTCGGGCGTGGTGTCTCGCGGGTGCTCGTCGGTGTCGAACACAGCTTCGCCGTGGTTGATTGGGACGGTGACGATCTCGTCATCGAAGTAGCCCTTGGCAATCGCGTTGAGCGCCCGCTGCTGTGAGCGTGCGGACCAGGCGTCGGCTTGCTCGCGGGTAACATGGTGGAGCCGGGCGGTGTTTTCACCGATGGTGACCGACATATCGAAAGCGGGAATGCCGGGGGCGTCGGGATGGCTCTGCGGCGACCATGGGGTTGGTTCTTGGGCACCTGGTGCCACCTTGGTCAGCCGCGGCATGGTGCTCGCGCTTTCCGTTCCACCGGCGACGATCACGTCTGCCATGCCGGCCATGATGGTGGCCGCCGCCAACTGCACGGCAGTGGCGCCCGAGGCGCAGTGCCGATTGATAGCCACCCCGGGCACGTTGGTCATGCAGAGGCGCACTGCGATGTTGCGCCCGATCACCCCTCCGCCCTGCAGGGACTCCGCGAGCAACAGGTCGTCGAGGTCAGCCACGGAGATCTGTGACCGTTCGACGGCCGCGGTAACGGCGACCTCGGCGAGTTCGTAGGCGTCGACTGACGTCAGGGATCCCTTGCGGGCCCTGCCGATTGGTGTTCTAGCGGCCGAGAGTATGAGCGCGTCAGGCATTGTTGTCGCTTCCGTCGAAGGTTGGGTGCGGCGGTTGATCGGTCATAAAGTCGCTGTCCGCTTCGCGCCGAGTAGGTCGGCGATGAGATCGCGCCGCAGGACCTTTCCGGTCGAGGTTTGCGGCAGCGCGTCGCGAATGACCACCGGCGTCTTCGAGCCACGCAGCCGGCATCGCAGTCGCTTTCCCCGTGTGAGGTCAATCATTCGGTCACCTTTCATCATGCGCAGATGAGCACGCCCGCGGTATCCGAGCTGGCACGGGTAAACGGCGCGGTTGCCGGGTCGTCACGAGCCGGCCGGGTTTAGACCCAGAAGTTGTACAGGGCCCGGGCGTTGAGTTCGACGATCTTGCGCGCTTCCTCGTCGGGTACGTCGACCAGGTGTTCGGCGAGCAGCTTGCGGGTGTGTGGCCAGTTGGAATCCGAATGCGGGTAGTCGCTTTCGAACATGATGTTGTCCACACCGATGCGGTGACGCTGCTCGATCCCGGACCGGTCGGAGATGAAGCACCCGTAGATGTGCTCGCGGAACAACTCCGAGGGCAACTTGTCGGCGTTGATGTTGCACCAATACTTGTGCCGCCCGAACGAGTAGTCGATGCGCTCCAACAGATAAGGCATCCATCCGATACCGCCCTCGGACAGCGCGACCTTGAGTTTGGGGAACTTGTAGAACACCTCCGACATCAGCAGGTCGACGGTGGCCATCATCGAATTCAATCCGAACAATGCGATGCCGATGAACAGGTCGCCGTCGGGGGCGAGCCCCTGCGGCATCCCACCGGAGCCGAAGTGCATGGACAGCGGCAGTTCCGCTTCCTCGCAGATGCGCAGCAGCGGATCCCAGTGGTCGGTGTGAAACGACGGCAGTCCGATCTTGTGCGGCGCCTCGATGAACGAGATGGATTTCGCGCCCTTGGCCGCGGTGCGCTCGACTTCGGCGACCGAGGCCTCGACATCCCAGAACGGAACCATCATCAGTGGGATCTGACGTTCCGGGGCGTAGCCGCACCATTCGTCGAGGATGAAGTCGTTGTAGGCGCTGATGCACAGTTTGGCGAAGTCCTTGTCCTTGGCCTTGTGAAATGTGCTGCCGGCGAATCCGCCGAAGTTGGGGAAACACAGCTGCGCCCACACGCCCTCGGTGTCCATGTCCTTGATGCGGTCGGCGATTTCATGACATCCGGGCAACATGTCGTCGTAGCTGCGCGGGTCCATGCCGAAGTCGCGTGGGTGCTTGCCCGCAACGGCGTTGAGGGCAAAGTTGCCGGACTGGCTGCCCTCGTAGAGCCAGGTGTCGTTGCCGTCGGGCAGCTTGACGATGCGCGGAGCCACGTCGGCGTACTTGGCGGGGACGCGGTCCAGCCACACTCGGGGGTGCTCGATGACGTGGTCGTCGACGGAAATGATCTTGGCGTCGTCGGGCAGCATTAAGGACTCCTCATGGCACAGACGGATAAACAAGCTCGCAGTCAGCTGTAAGGCAGACTTCCCTCAGAGTAGAACGATAAGTTCGTATTCTGCAACGTTCGTGTGCGATGTAGCGTTGCAACAAGCGCTGAGGTCAGTCCGCAGGTAGTCGCAATGCCTGCTTAGGGCAGGCAATCACCGCGTCAGTGACGGCGGACTCCACCTCGGGTGCCGGTTCCGGAAACAGGATCTCGACGACGTCGTCATCGATAAGTTCGAATACTTCGGGCGCCGCTAGCACGCATAATCCATTGGCTTCACAGAGATCGGGCTCGAAAGTCACCTTCACAAGTCGAGTAGACCATCACATTCTTTCTAGGACAACTAGGGTTTCCTCCATCGCATATTTTAAGTTGCTTTTATGGCACACTACGGCTTGTCGGCGGATTCGTCGGCCAGCGGGGCCGATGGTGATCCACCGATGGAGAGGAGCCGGATGACTGTGAACAACGTCCTGGTGATCACCGGGGGTGCGGGCGGCATGGGGCTGGCCTGCGCCCGCGCGCTGGCCGATCGTGGCCGCCTGCTGCTCGTGGACATGCGCGAGGATCTACTCGACCAGGCGCGCAAGGCGCTGACTGGGCACGGGGCCGACGTCGAGACGCTGCGCTGCGACGTGACCTCCCCCGCCGATGTCGCCGCGGTCGCCGATCGGGTACGCGAGCTCGGGCGTCTGCGCTGCCTCGTGCACACCGCGGGTGTCTCACCGGAAATGGCCGGTGCGGCGACGGTGCTCGACGTGGACCTGGCCGGATCGGTTCGAATCACCGACGCCTTGCTCCCGTTGGTCAACCCGGGGAGCTCCGCGATCCTGATCGGATCGATCGCCGGATACAGTGACGTCCCCGCGGGCGTCGAGCCGTTGCTGGACGATCCGCTGGCCGAAGGGTTCTTCGCCACGATCGAACAGGCCATGGGCCAAGAGCTCGACAGTGCCACGGCCTACGTCCTGGCCAAACGCGGCGTGGTCCGGCTAGCAGAACGGCTGGCCACGCCGTGGGGCAAAAGGGGCGGCCGCACCGTCGCGATCTCACCCGGCCTGATCGACACACCGATGGGCAGGCTGGAACTGGATCGTCAGCAGATCATCCCGGTCATGATCGACGTGACCCCGGTCAAGCGCCCAGACCGACCGCTGCCCGGGCGTCCCGAGGACATCGCCGCCGCGGTGGCCTTCTTGGAGTCCGACGCCGCGGGGTTCATCTCCGGCTGCGACATCCGCGTCGACGGTGGTCTCGTAGGCGCGGGCAAGCACCTGATGGGTGTCGGTTAATGGCGACGATCAAAGCCACCTGGATCGACCCGGAGATAAACGAAAGTTTGGATGGATTCCCCGATTTCGACTTCTCCATCGACACGCTTCCGGCCATGCGCGCCGGATCGATGTTCGAGCCGCAGTCCGCGCCCGACATCGAGCGCCTCGAGCTGACCACCGAACGCGATGGCGTCGCTCTGTCGCTGCTACGACCCGTCGAAGCCGCGGCCGAGCCGCCCGTCCTGTTCTGGATGCACGGCGGCGGGATGGTGATCGGTAACCGGCACATGGACGATGCCCGCCTGATCGAGTGGTGCCGCTGGTTGGGTTGCGTCTGCGTCAGCGTCGAATACCGGCTGGCACCCGAATCGCCTTACCCCATGCCGCTGGACGACTGCGAGGCCGGGCTGCGCTTCCTCTTTGAACACGCCCATGAGCTAGAGGTCGACCCGCAGCAGGTCGGTATCGCCGGACGCAGTGCCGGCGGGGCACTGGCGGCGGGCCTGTCGCTACGGTGGCGCGATAATGTAAACGCCCCCTTGGCATTTCAATACCTGGAATATCCGATGCTCGATGACCGCGGCCGCACCGAGTCGAGCCAGCTCGAAGGATTGCCGGTGTGGACCCGGGAATCCAACGCGTTCGGCTGGCGCAGCTATCTCGGCGACCGGTATCGCACCGAAGACGTGCCAGAAGATGCGGCGCCTGCGCGGGCGACCGAATTAAAAGGTCTGCCAGCGACTTTCATCGCCGTCGGCACGGCTGACTGCTTGCGCGATGAGTCGATCGATTTCGCCGCGCGACTATCCCGGGCGGCGGTGCCCACCGAACTGCATGTCTACTCAGGCGCTGTGCATGGCTTCGACATGTTCGCCGACACCGCCGTGGCGCGAACCGCGGCACGCGACAGCGCGGACTGGTTGGCCCGCCAGTTCGGCCGGCGAACGGTTGCCTAGGCGGTAGCCGTTTCCAGCACCGCCGCGAGCCGCTCGTGGTGCAGATAAGGATCACCGAACAGGACCTGGTTCGCCTTGGCCCGACGATGGTAGAGATGCAGGTCGTGTTCCCAGGTGAAGCCGATACCACCGTGCACCTGAAGGGCCTCACTGGTCAGAGCGGCGATCGCCGAAGAGGTGTACGCCTTTGCGACGCTGGCGGCTTCCTCGGCATCATCCGCCTCGGCGGCCACGGCCATCGCGGCGTAATAGGTCGCGGCCTTCGAAGCTTGCAGCCACATCCGCATCGTCGCGCACTTGTGTTTGACCGCCTGGAAGCTACCGATGGGGCGACCGAACTGGACCCGCAGCTTTGCGTACCGGACAGTCATCTCCAGCACGGCCTCACCGACACCGATATTGTCAGCGCTGACAAGTACTGCACCACAGCGATTTTGGTGTGCAACCGCCGTTTCCGCAGCGTCGCCTGCGTGCAGCAGCGCCGATGGCGGCACCGCAACATCGTCGAACACGACCTCGTCGAGGCGCCGGGTGATGTCGAGGGTGTGCTGGCGCCGCACACCGATTCCTGCGGACCGTCGGTCGACAAGGAATTGCGCCACGCGGCCTCCCAGCTGGGCGGTGACCAGAATCCAGCCCGCGGCGTCGGCGTCTTGCACCGCGACCTTGATGCCGCTCAGCCGGAAGCCCCCGGCATGTTCGGCAGCCACCGCGCACACTCCGTCGGCGTCCCACGGCTGGCGCGACTCCGCGAAGGCCCACGCTGCGACGCCCCGGGCACTTGCCAGTAGCGGCAATATCTCCGAACACAGGTCGTCGCGTCCGGATTGTGAGATCGCCACTGCCGCAAGGGTATTACCGATGAGCGGGCCCGGCTGCACCGTCCTGCCGTGTTCCTCGGCGATCAGCGCGACGTCCACCAGATCGCGCCCCAAACCGTCATATTGCTCGGCGATGAGTAAGCCGGCCCACCCCAGTTCCGCGCCCAACTGCCAAACGCGCTCGTCGTAGCCGCGCTCATCGGAATCGGCGAGTTCGCGCACACGACTGATCAGCGATTCGCGCGCCAGGAACTTGCGGCTGCTTTCCACGAGCATCCGTTGTTCATCACTCACGGTGAAATCCACGACTTACCTCCGAAGACGTCAAGAACCGCGCGGTTCCCTGGGCAGTCCAAGCGAACGCTCGGCGATCATGTTGCGCAACACCTCATTGGCGCCACCGGCGATCGTCAGAGCCCGCGAATAAAGGAATGCGTCCTGCCACCAACCGCCCGCGATCGCCTCGGGGTCGTCTTCGGTGAGCAGCGCATCGGTGCCCTGCAGCCCGAGCCCGAACTCGGTGAGCGCGAGATTGGTCTCGCTGTAGAGCACCTTGGCCAAAGGAGCATCGCCGGGATCGGAATCGCCACTCAACGCGCGCGACAAGTTGTACTGGCCCAGCCGAACGCTGACCCGCGCGGCCGCGTACAGCCGGCCGATGTCTTGGCGGACCGTATCGTTGTCCAGCGCTGGGCCGGATCCGCGCCGCAGCGACCGCGCCATCACCACGGCGTCACGTACCGCACGCACCTGGATGATGCCCGCGGTGCCCACACTGGAGCGCTCCTCAACGAGACTCGTGGTCGCGACCTTCCAGCCTTGGTCGACTTCGCCGAGCACATTGTTCGCAGGTATCCGTACACCATCGAAGAAGACTTCGTTGAAGTCGCTGGTGCCGGTGATCTCGCGCAGCGGCCGCACGTCGACGCCCGGGCTCGTCATGTCCAGGACGAACGCGGTTATGCCGGCATGCTTGGGTACATCGGGGTTTGTTCGGGCCAACAGGTAGCCGAGTTGGGCGTGCTGGCCGTTGGTGGTCCAGACCTTTTGACCGTCGACGACGAAGTCATCGCCGTCGCGACGCGCGCGCGTGGTCAGGCTCGCCAGGTCGCTGCCCGCGCTGGGTTCGCTGAATAGTTGGCACCAGATGTCTTCGCCGGTCCGGATCCGGGGCAGGTAGCGCCTCTGCTGGTCGGGGCGCCCGCAGTGGATGAGGGCCGCGGCGGCCAGCAGGCCGGCACCGATCGGCGTGGGTACCCGAGCCCGCGCCATTTCTTCGCCGACGACCGTCGCGCGCAGCGCATCTTTGGTGCCGGCACCGCCCCATTCGGTGGGCCAGTCAGCGCCCACATACCCGGCCTCAAACAGCTGGGCGGTCCACGTCCGCAGGGCGGGAATGTCTTCGGCGTCGGGTGCGCGCACCCCGGCTTTACCCAGTGTGCGCACCCGCGGGCGGTGCTGCTCGAGGAAACTTCGGACCTCGGCGCGGAAACTCTCGATCTCCGGATCCTGTTGCAGCTTCATCCGTCCGTCCTGCGCATCAGTTCTCCCGTCTCAGCAGCAGCGCTCCACCGGGCGTACCGCCGCCGGTAGTGACGACCGCAACCTGTGCGTTGGCGACCTGTCGCCCGGCCGCCTCGCCACGCAGTTGCGCGATGGCCTCGGCCAAGAAGCCGAAGCCGTGGGTCCGTCCGGCAGACAACTGACCGCCGTGGGTATTCAGCGGTAACTTCCCGTCCAGCGCGATCGTGGTTCCGCCGTCGAGAAAATCCGCGGCCTCGCCGACACCGCAGAACCCGAGCGCCTCCAGCCACGAGACGGCGTTGAAGGTGAACCCGTCGTAGAGCTCGGCGACGTCGACATCGTCGGGCCGCAGGCTGGTTCTGGTCCACAGGTGTTTCGCGGGACCAAACACCTGCGGTTCGTGCGTGAGAGTGTCCTGGTCCCAAGAGATCCGGTCGAGCACCTGGGTTCCGACCGCTTCAACCAGCACCGGCGGTTTCGGCCGATCCGCCGCGGTGTCAATCGATGACACGACCACCGCGATCGCCCCGTCGCACGGCACGTCGCAGTCGTAGAGGCCGAACGGCGAGCTGATCATCCGTGCTGACAGATAGTCGTCCAGGGTGAGGCGATCGCGGTAGATCGCGGCCGGATTGCGCGACGCGTTCGCCCGCGCCGTCAGGGCGATGGGGGCCAGCGTCGAGGCGCGGTCACCACCGTAGCGCCAGAAGTAGTGCGAGGCGTTGACCCCGATCCAGTTGGCTGCCGACATCGCGCCGAACGGCGCGCGCCACTCGAACATGCCCGACGCCCGGCTTTCCCCTCCCGCGGACTTCGCGCGCCTGGCCAGGGCGGTATGGGTCGATTCCCAGACTGTCCGAAAGCACAACACGTGCCGGCACAGTCCGGCGGCGACGGCGAGCATGGCGGCCACGACGCAGCCGCTGGGCCCGGGGACTTCGGCCCCACCCGCAATCCAGGTGGGCCGGATGCGCAATGCCTCCTCGACCGCGGTGACCCCGCCCTCCGACATCCCCCCGGCAAGTCCGCCCGGATAGGTGGCCAGGCCGTCGATGTCGGCCAGGTCTAGGCCGGCGTCGGCCACGGCGCGCGGGCACGCCGTCACGGTCAGCGACAACGGATCGACCATGAGGCGACGCCCGATCGTCGAGCTGCCGACCCCGGTGAGCGCCACCTTGTCCTCGAACTTGCGGGTGGACGACATGGGCCGCACGTCGCTTGTGAGATCACGGGGCCCGGGGACCGGGCCGGCATCGGCGGCCTCGGAATCCGGTTCGAACAGTGGAATCCAGATATCGTCCTGCCGCTCGAAAACCACCCTGACCCGCAGACCGATGGCGACGTGTTCGGGTGCGCAGCCGACGATGTTCGTGGTGAGCCGGGCCGACGGGTCTTCGGCGATCGCGACGACGGCGACGACATAGGGCGGCGGGAAGCGCGGCAGCCATTGCTGATGGTTCACGGTGAAACCGACGACCGTCGCGCGTCCCGACACCGGCGTCATCGCCACCTCGAAGCTGCGGCAGTGCGGACAGATCGGCTGCGGCGGGTGGTGGTACCGGCCGCACGTTTGGCATTGAGCGATCCGCAAACGCCCGTCGGCTCCGCTGGCCCAGAACGGCTCGCTGCTGACGCTCGTGTGGGGCAACGGCCGCACGGCCGGCTCGGCGGGGCCGGGCTCTGTCATCACACCTCCGGTCACAACCGACGAACA
The DNA here is from genome assembly GCF_035918355.1 of Mycobacterium sp. 3-98. Taxonomy (NCBI): domain Bacteria; kingdom Bacillati; phylum Actinomycetota; class Actinomycetes; order Mycobacteriales; family Mycobacteriaceae; genus Mycobacterium; species Mycobacterium sp. 3-98. The sequence goes on from NZ_CP142360.1 coordinate 4,106,575, forward strand.
ACCAACACGAACCGTAACAGATAACGAATATATGATCGGCCGTAATAGTAGAGCGTCACTCTACTCAGCTGTACGGTGAAGACCTTGTAAGAGGACAATCAGTCACGACAGCAGACAGGGGTTGGTGTGAAGGTCAAGGACAGCGCCGCGGTGGTCGTCGGAGGCGCCTCGGGCATGGGACGGGCGACCGCCGAACGGCTGGCAGAGCGGGGTGCACGAGTCGCCGTGTTGGACCTGCCGACGTCGGACGGGGCCGCCGTGGCCAAGGAACTGGGCGCCGGCGCGTCGTTTCACCCGTGCAACGTGACCGACAGCGACGGCGTGCAGACCGCGCTGGAGGCGGCCGTCGAAGACCTGGGAGCCCTGCACATCGCGATCAACACCGCCGGTGGCGGCGTGTCAGCACGAACGCTTTCCAAGAGCGGGCCGCATTCCCTGGATGCGTTCCGGTCCGTGATCGAGCTCAATCTGATCGCCACCTTCAATTTGAACCGGTTGCAGGCTTGGCATATGAGCCGCAATGAGCCCGACGACGACGAACGCGGCGTGATCGTCAACACCTCCTCGATTGCGGCGTTCGAAGGGCAGATCGGCCAGGTCGCCTATAGCGCCGCGAAGGCCGCGATCACCGGAATGACGTTGACCATGGCGCGTGATCTCGGCAGCCTCGGCATCCGGGTCACCGCCGTCGCGCCGAGCCTGTTCGCGACCGGGATCACGTCGCGGATTCCGGAGAAAAAGGCCGGTGAGCTGACCCGCGACGCGGCCTTCCCGCGTCGGATGGGCAAGCCCGATGAGTACGCCGCCCTGGCGCTGTCCATCGCCGAGAACCAGATGCTCAACGGGTCAACTATCCGACTCGACGCCGGCCAACGGTTCGCGCCCAAGTAGCCGGCGACGATCATGGATCTCGGATTCGCCGATGCCACCGCGGTGATCGCGGGGGGCACCCGCGGCATCGGACTCGCGACCGCGATGTGCCTCGCCGAACAGGGCGCGCGGGTTGGCGTCATCGGCAGGGACAAAGCTCGGCTGACGGAGACCGCCACGGCATTGGCGAACGCCGGCAGCCCGGAAGTGCTGACGTTGACCGCGGATCTGAGCTCGGCGTCGGAGGTCGACGCCGTCTTTGCGTTGGTTGGCGTGCGCTGGGGCCGACTCAACGTGCTGGTCAATGCCGCCGGTCCGACGGGGGCCGGTCGCTTTCAGGACCTGGGCGACGCGCAGTGGACGGCGGCATTCGACGAGGGGGTGTTGTCCGCGGTTCGGTGTGTGCGTGCGGCCTTGCCGCTGCTGCGAGCCGCGGAGTGGGCCCGGGTGGTGAACGTGACGGCAATGTCGGTGCAGCACCAGTCGGCGGGATTGGTGAGCTACACCGCGGCCAAGAGCGCGCTACTCAGCTTGACGAAGAACCTGGCCCGCAGCCTCGCGGGCGATGCCATCTTGGTCAACGCCGTCGCCCCGGGTCCGATCCTCACCGATTGGGCACGGCCGGTGCTCGCCTCCGCCGGGATCGCGACGGATGACCCGGAGGCGGCCTTCGGACTGCTGGGCCGCGCTCACGGCATGTCGGTGGACCTGGGTCGGCTCGGGCTGCCTCACGAGGTTGCCGCCGTCATCGCGTTCTGCGCCTCACCGGACAACACGTATATGACCGGCGCCCACCTCAACGTCGACGGTGGCAGTGACTTCCTCTGAGCGCGTTGCCTTCTCAGCGTGTTGTCCGGGTGCGCGCGTCACCGCCGAGGACGGCTGCGCGGGAACCCCAGCCGGTTCTCGACGATGAGGCTGCGCAGCACCTCACTGGACCCGCCGTAAATCGTTGTCGCGACCGCACTCCGGTAGTGCGCGTCCAAGGCGCCGTCCACCGCGCTCTGCGGATCGGTCCAGTCGATCATGCCCGCGGCCCCCGCGATGTCGATCGCCGCGGCCGACGCGCGCACGTAGCTTTCCGGCCCGAACAATGCCGATACCGGGCCTGGCTTGTCCCCCTCCGCGTCGAGGAAGGCCACCCGCAAGTCCAGCAAGTCGGCCACCTCCGCTTCCATCGCCATCCGGGCCAGGCGCTCGCGGACCAGGACATCGGCGATCAGCGCAGCGCCGTTGGGTCCACGGTGCGTGCGGGCGAACTCCAGCGCATCGTCGGCGACCCACCCCGTCCGCGAACCGGGCGCAACATTCTGTTCGGCCTCCAGCGCCGCCCGCATCACGGCAAAGCCCTCGTGTGCCTCGCCGACTCGGTTCGCATCGGCGACCCGGACATCGTTGTAGAACACGATATTGGTGCGCTCGTGACCCATGGTGTGCACCGCCCGGATCTCGATACCGGGCGTGTCAAGCGGCACGAGCAGCATCGTCAGGCCCCGAGGTCCCACCGATCCGGGCTGGGAGCGGGTCAGCAGGAAGCAATAGTCGGCAAGATGTGCGAACGTCGTGAAGATCTTCTGCCCGTTGACAATCCACTCGTCGCTATCGCGCTCAGACCGGGTCGCGCAGGCGAACACATCCGAGCCGCCCGCGGGCTCGGTGTAGCCCAGACAGATCAGAACCTCACCCGCGGCGACGCCAGGCAGGACTCTGGCTTTGAGTTCCGCGGAGCCGGTGGCGCGGATGGCGTTGGCGGGCAGCATCGTCGTACCGGGGCCGGCGGTGGGCACACCCGCCTTGCGCAATGCGTTCCACAGTGCGGCCGCCTCGAACGGATCCAGTCCGGCACCACCCTCGTCGACCGGCCACCCCGAGGCAATCCAGCCGCGCTCCCCCAACTTCCGGGTGAGGGCGCGATCAACGCCGTCGCCGTTCCGGCGCTCGTGCTCGATCACATCGCGGGTCACATGCTCGGCGGCGAATTCCTCTGCCTCGCGGCGGATTCGGGCCCAGTTCTCAGGTTCGCTGAAGTCCATCGAGTCACCGACCCTCGGTCGTCACGGGGCCGAACCGCCGGTCCGCAACAGTGAGCAGCTCGCGCCGCGGGTCGGTGAACGCTGCCGACCACGCTTTTGCCCTGCGGTAATACAGCTGGATGTCGTATTCCTCCATGAACCCATATCCGCCGTGGACGTGCAGGCTGTGCGTCGCCGCGTGGTAGGCCGTTTCGGCGGCGAACACGAACGCCATCGCCGCCAGCGCGCCGGCGTCGTCCTGCGCGGAATCCATTGCCCAGCAGGCCTTGCGGACCAGTAGCTGGGCGCCATCAAGGGCGGTGACCGCGTCGGCGAATGGATGCGCGACCGCTTGGTACATGCCGATGGGCTGACCGAACGCCTCGCGCACGATCGCGTAGCGGGAACCGATCGCCACGGCCTCGGAAGCCAACCCGACCAGCGCCGCCGCACGCAGCACGCGTACCTCGTCGACCGCGATGTCGAAGATCGAGCGCGCCTCACTGCCCTCGGCGAGGACGGTGGTTGCGCCCGGAGTGTGCCACTGGGCCAGCGACAGTCCACCGAGGTTGCGGTGTGCGGTCTTGGACAGGCCGTCCGGGCGGTTCACGTACGCCAGGGAGTCTCCGTCGAGGGTCAGCACAGCGTCCGCGATTGCGCCGTCGATTAGCAACTGCTGTGCTACCGGACCGGGTTGCGTGGCCAGCGACACGATGACCGATCCGCTTAGGACCGATGCCAGCAGTTCCTTCTCACGCAGGCGACCCAACAATCGGGCCGCGGCGGCGGCCTCGGCGACCGGGATCGGGGCGAGGCGTCGGCCGGCTTCCTCGGCCACCAATGCCAGTTCGAGGAGGCCGCCGTCCCCGCCCCCGCAGTCCGAGGGCACTCCGATACCAAGCGCACCGATGTCGGCGTAATGCCGCCAGAGCAGTAGGTCGAAACCTGTGGGCTCTGCGCTACGCACCCGCTGTGGCGTGGCCTGTTTCCCGAACAGGGCTGCGAACGCGTCGCGGACCGCGCGTTGCTCCCGCGTCAGCGATAGATCCACCTAATTCCTCCTGGCGATCGTGACAATGCTCGACATTCGGCAACACGCAAGCACCGTCGCAGAAGGAACGTTACCCGGTCCCGGACTGAAGCACGACGAAAAAGTAAACCTATATCTTCTTTTTCTGCACTCGATGCTAGAGTCAGTCGCACACCTAATTGTCACATTGGTTGAGTAGGGCACTTTGGCATCGCATGCTTGGCCGCGCACGAGGAGGAGTTCAATGACGTCGCGATTGGGATTTCCGGTCTTCGATGGTGATAACCACATGTACGAGACACGCGATGCGCTCACCAAGTTCCTGCCGCCGGAGTACCACGGCGCAATCCGGTACGTGGAAGTGGATGGACGCACCAAGATCGCCACCCTGGGACAGATCAGCGACTACATCCCCAACCCGACCTTCGACAAGGTCGCTGCGCCGGGAGCCCAGGAGGACTACTTCCACAACGGCAACCCCGAAGGCAAATCGCACCGCGAGATTCTGGGGAAACCAATCGAGTCAACCCCAGCGTTCCGTGAACCAGCGCCTCGCCTGGCGCTGCTCGACGAACAGGGCATCGACAAGTCGATGATGTACCCGACGCTGGCGAGTCTGGTGGAAGAACGCTTCCGCGAGCACCCCGAGGCGACCCACACAATCATTCACGCCCTGAATCAGTGGCTGCACGAGACGTGGCAATTCGACTACAAGGGCCGCATCTTCACCACGCCGATCATCACCCTGCCCATCGTGGAGAGGGCCATCGACGAACTGAACTGGGTGGTCGAGCGTGGTGCGCGCGCCATTCTCATCCGGCCGGCGCCGGTACCCGGGCTCCACGGCCCGCGTTCATTCGCCCTCCCCGAATTCGACCCGTTCTGGAAGCGGGTCGTCGAGACCGGGGTGCTGGTCATCATGCACGCCTCGGATAGCGGGTATTCCCGCTATGCCAACGACTGGGAGGGTTCCGGCGAGTTCCGGCCGTTCCAGCCGTCGCCGTTCCGCTCCTACTACAGCCTGGCGCGCAACCCGGCCGAGGACTCTGTTGCGGCGCTGGCCTGCCACGGACTGCTGACGCGGTTTCCCGAGCTTCGGATCGGCATGGTGGAGAACGGAACGACCTGGCTGCCGCGGCTACTAGAGAACCTCCAGGACACCCGCAAAAAGATGCCGCAGCTCTACGCCGAGGATCCCGTGGAGGCGATCCAACGCTGCATCTACTTCAATCCGTTTTGGGAGGAGAACGTCGCCGAACTCGCGAAGCTGGTGCCGATCGATCACCTGTTCTTCGGCTCGGACTATCCTCATCCGGAGGGCTTGGCCGATCCGCTCAGCTACCCCGAGCGGCACCCGGAGCTGAGTGACGACGAGCTCGCCATGGTGATGGGCGGCACGCTGTCGAGCATGATGCGGGTCGGCGCCTGAGATGTCGACTGATCGCGGTGCGGGGTCGGCCACCAAACCCCGCGAGGACGGCTCCCCCATCGAGTTCGACCCGTACTCGGATAGTTTCTTCGACGATCCGTACGACACCTATCGCTGGATGCGCGACGAGGCGCCGGTGTATTACAGCGAACGCTGGGATTTCTATGCGCTGAGCAGGTATGAGGACGTCGTTGCCGCACACCGGGACTGGGAGACGTTTAGCAGCGCCTACGGGGTCACCCTGGACGCGTTGTCGATGCGCAGGAAATTCGACGAGCTCAACATGCTGATCCTCTTGGATCCTCCGGAACACGAGCGGCTGCGCAAGCTGGTGCGTCAGGTGTTCACTAAGGCGGCGATCGCCAACCTCGAGCCACTCGTGACCGACGTCGTCACCTCGTACGTCGACTCCCTCAGCGGCAAAGACCAATTCGACTTTGTGGCCGACTTCGCGGCGCTGTTCCCGGTGGAGATCATCTCCTCGATGCTGGGCGTTCCGGCCGGGGAACGCCAACAGATCCGGCTCTGGACCGACGAGTTCCTGCACCGCGAGAAGAACAATCCGTTCGCCACAGAGAGCGGAGTGGCGGCCTCGGCGGCGATGGGCGAGTACTTCCTGGACCTCGCTCGCGAGAAGCGCCGCCGGCCCGACGACCTGATCATCAGCCGGCTGGTGACCGCGACCTACGAGGACGAGACGGGAGTGACGCACCGGCTCACCGACGAGGACATCGCCACGTTCGCGGTGCTGCTTGCCTCGGCCGGCAGCGAAACGGTCACCAAGCTGGTGGGCAACGGCATCATGGCCTTTCACAACAACCCCGATCAGTGGCAGCTGGTGCTCGCCGATCCCGGACTGATCCCCGGCGCGATCGAGGAGATGCTGCGCCTCAATCCGCCCTCGCAATATCAGGGGCGGTTCACCACCCGCGACGTGGTGCTGGACGACGGCACCATCCCGGCGGGATCGCCCACTCTGCTGGTCACCGGCGCCGCGACCCGTGATCCCCGGGCCTACGACCGGGCCGACGTATTCGACATCAGGCGGGGCGGCGCGACCACCCTGGCCTTCGGATACGGCGCCCACAGCTGCCTGGGCTCCTGGTTAGCGCGGCTCGAGACCCGAGTCGCCTTGCACGCGATACGCGAGCGCTGGCCGCGCTTCTCGGTGAACACCGAGGGTTTGCGGCGGGTGACGATGTCCAATGTGGCTGGCTACTCACACGTTCCGGTCCACGTCGGCTGATGAGCGCGGCGCAGACCGCGCCGGACGATCCGGCATACGCGGAACTGCCGGGCAGTGTTCCCGAACTGCTGTCGCGGCGCCGCGCGCAACCTGACGGCGAGTTCCTGGTCACCGACGGCGAGCGGCTGAGTTTCGCTGAGGCCGACGCGCAGTCCAGGACGCTCGCCGATGCGCTCCTGGCCTCGGGCGTGGGCAAAGGAACCCGCGTCGGCATCCTGTTCCCCAACTGCGCCCAATGGCTCATCGCGTGGCTGGCCGCGGCACGCATCGGCGCGCTCACCGTCCCGTTGTCGACCTTCGCGCCGGGCGCCGAACTCGCTCGGCTGCTGCGCCACACCGACACCCAGGTGCTATTGATGGGCCGCTCGATCGCCGGCCACGACCTCGTCGCCCGCGTCGCCGACGCGCTGCCCGGCCTGGCCGACGGAGACGGGGAGATCGCCCTCGAGGCTGTCCCCTACCTGCGCCGGGTGCACGTCTGGCCCGCCTGCGACCGGGCGTGGGCAACGCCGTGGCCCGCCAGCTTTGGCCCCGTCGCGCCGCTGACCGGCCCGGCCGAACAGGAGGTCCGACCCGCCGACGAGCTCGTGCTGGTCACGACGTCCGGGACCACGGCGCTACCGAAATCCGTCGCGCACACCCACGGCAGCCTGGTGCGTCACGCGGCCATCCTGGCCCGCCACCGCGGCGTCACCGCCGCCGACCGCATCTATTCCCCGATGCCGTTCTTCTGGGTAGGCGGACTGACCATGGTGGTGCTGCAAGCGCTGTCCACCGGAGCCGCGATCCTGGCCCAGGACGTGTTCGACGCCGGGGCCACGCTGGCCCTGCTCGAACGGGAACGGGCCACCTTCATCTCGTGCTGGGCGCAGGCCAGCCAGGCCATGGCCGACCACCCCGATTTCGCTAAGCGCGACCTGTCCAGCGTCCGCGGCGGCACCATGCTGCAGGCCCTGCCGCCCGAACGTCGACCCAGCGAACCAGAGCTCACCCCTAACCTGCTCGGCATGACCGAGACCGGCGGCCCGCACACCATGGTCGAGGTGCCCGACGCCCCGCTTCCCCCGGAACGGCGCGGCTCCTGGGGGATACCGCTGCCCGGGCTCGTGGAGCACCGGATCGTGGACACTGCGGGTCTTGCGGTGCCGCAGGGGCAGGAGGGCCAGATTCAGGTGCGCGGCCAGATCCTAATGAGCGGGATCTACAAACAGGAACGCCACGAGGTGTTCACCGCCGACGGCTGGTACGACACCGGGGACCGCGGATGGTTCGACGACGCCGGGCACTTGCACTTCACCGGTCGCGCCAGCGTCCTCATCAAAACCGCCGGGTCCAATGTCTCTCCGGCCGAGGTCGAATCGGTCCTCGACGCCATGCCCGGCGTGCTGCACAGCTTCGTGGTCGCCCTGCCCCATCCGGTACGCGGCGAAGTCGTCGGTGCCGCCGTCGTGCCGGCGCACGGCGCCCAGCTGTCCACCGACGCCGTCGCCGCCCATGCCTGCGCCAACCTCTCCGGGTTCAAGGTGCCGACAGTCATCGCGATCCTCGCCGAGAGCGAACTACCGATGCTGCCCACCGGCAAACTCGACCGCCAGGGACTCGTGCGAGTCCTCAGTGGGGATTGACTCGTCGGCGATCTGATCGGCGAACGAGCATGAAATATGAAGTGGAACAGGCGATCTCTGACACGATCTCTGTTCCGTTCCAGCTTCGCGGCCACAGCAGCGAGACGGCCATACCCACCCCGGCGCCCAATGCGGTGTCTTCGATGCGCAGCAGGCCGATCCACCAGCCGCTAGGGGCCATCGGGTTGAGGTTGATCACCGTTGTCAGCGTCATCATGGCCGGTGACTCCAGCCGCGGCGCCGGCGATTACTTGGGCGACCAGATACACCCACCGCGTCGACCAGGCGAACATCCCCATTAGGGCCGCGCCGACGGTGACGGACGGGTTGAACGCGCCACCGGAGATCGCGCCGACCGCGAAAGCGCCTGCCAGCACGGTGAAACCGATTGCCAGGCCGAAGTAGGAGTTGTCCGGATGGCTTTTGCTCGTCGCTACATTGAGCACCACGTAACACAGGGCGAAGGTGAACAACAGCTCCACCACGAATGCGGCCACCAAAGCGTGACCGGTCAGCGTCATCGTCACGGTTCCTGTCCCGTGCCGGATCAACGATCCCACGCACCACCACAGCAGCCAGCAGCCCGGCGCCGAACTGCACGATCCAGTACATGCAGGCGTCACGCACGGTGATCCGGTGCCGCACCAGCACCGACAAGGTCACCGCAGGGTTGTAATGCCCGCCCGAGATGTGTCCACCGGCGTAGACCATCACCATCAAAAGCGCACCGATAGCAAGCGGGGCGAACTGGCTGCCGCTGCCGACTGCCGCACCGACCGTGAACATCAAAAAGAACGTGCCGATCGCTTCGGCGACGTACTTCACTCCCGAGCGAGGTCCGCTGACGACTTCGGTTGACTCTTCGTCAGTCATGAGATTTTCCTTCTGGCCGCTGGTGGGTCGGTACTTCTGGTGGCCGCGTGGTCTTTATGCTGTCGCGATGGTGACAGCGCCCTGCCGGCCGGACAGCGAGACGAAGACGCCGAAATGGTCCCCGTGCCAAAACAGCGGCAACCAGCCGACGCGGACGTCTTGCAGGCGTTAGATCTTGCGGTTCTCGGACTTGATCATCCAGGCGAGCTTTTCCAGCGAGTCGAAGATCTCGTGGAGCAGATCGCTCGTGGTGGGGTCGTCGGCGTCGACGGCGTCGTGCACGTCACGGATGGTGTCAACCACCGCGTACGTCTGGGTGGTAACCAGATCGACGACATCGCCGGTGTTCACTTCGTTGGCCGGGAACCGCGGCAGGCTGGTCGTCGCTGCGACCGTGTCGGACCGGCCGTCGGGAACGGCGTCGAGGGCACGCATCCGCTCGGCGATGGTGTCGCTGGCCTCGCGGCGGCATCGACGAGCTCGTCGAGCTGCAGGTGCAGGTCGCGAAAGTTGGAACCGATGACGTTCCAGTGTGCTTGCTTGCCCTGCAGGTGCAGCTCCACGAGGTTGACTAGCACACGCTGCAGATTGGTGGCCAGTTGTAGGGACGCCGTGAAGTTCCGGATGTCGTCAGGGAAACGACGGTTGCCACGCCGATAGGTCATTGGGGCTGCGGTCATGGGTCAGGTATCCTTCGAGTAATTTGCTTGCGCCAACAATTATAGGCTGGCGCCAACAAACAAGTGCTCATGGCAAAGGCCAATTGGTGGCGCCGGTAACGCGAGAGCGACGTCGAGAAGATCGACCGCAACCACCCTGGGGTCAGCGCTGGCGGCCCGCACTCACAAGCTGGGCACCGAAGGCGAATGTTGGTCGGCGGCAATGCGTTAGAGCGCACAGTGCCGGGGGCGCGGCACCCCGAATCCTGGCACGGGGCGGGAAGCCTGCGTGCCGGCTCCTACCACAATGCGGCGTCGAATTCGCGCATCACGGCCGGGAAGGCCGCGGACAGAACCCCGATCAACCTTGGCCTTCCTGAGCGGTCAGCGGCGGCACCGCACTGCTGCGTGTCATGTCGGCAGACCCAAGGACTTGCTTGTAGGCGCAAGCAAGCATAAACTTGCTAGCGCAAACAAGCTGGACGGGCGCAGACATGAGACGTCCGTTCATCTGAAGGGGAAGATGACATGACAACTCAGCAACGCCGACTGATCACGAAAATAGCGGTCAGCGCTGCGATCGCTCTCGGCTCCGTTGTTGGGGCAGCCCCCGCCAACGCCGACCCGAACGCGATCGGCGGCACCAACCCCAACCCGTTTAGCGGCCTCAGCTGTAGCTGCCAGAAGACAGCCCCAGCCGACGGCAGCCTAGCTCAGCGGGCGGAAGGGATAGAGTCGGGAATCCGTGCGGGTCTCTCTGCCCGGTTGCCGGGACTCCCGCCACCGACCCAGCCCAAGTAACCGCGTCGGTAGTAATGCCAACCCGGCGCGGTGCGATCCGTTCAGGCCGTGATGTGTCGCCCCACCGGGGTGTCTGGTGATGGTTGACCGGGAACTGCGTGCGGGTCTCCGCTAGCGGCGGCCGCGATGCGTTCGAAGGCATCGCCGATGGTTTTGAGGTCGACACTGTTGAGGTGATCGAATAGGTGGCGGCGCAGGCTGACGACGTGGGTGGGGACGGCTTGCTCCAGTCGGGTGAGTCCTGCGTCGGTGAGCACAGCGTTGTAGGCGCGGGCGTCCTGGGATGACTGCTCACGGCGGACCAACCCCTGGGCCTCCAGCCGCCCGACGGTACGGCTAATCGCGCTCAACGACTGCTGGCAGCGCCGCGCCAGTTCGCTGAGCCCTAACGTGCGGTCGGAAGCCTCGGACAAAAACATCAACGCGACGAATTCGGCGTGCGACATGCGGTGCTCGCGCTGCAGGTCAGCATCGAGTTGCCGCATCATGGTCATAAAACCCGGGTGCAGGGCGCGAATCACCTTGACTTCACCCGGGCTAAGCAGCGTCGCCCCTTCGATCTTCGTACTCCGTGCTCTCTTGCTGCCCGACTTACCAGCTGCCATGAGTCTCAACATACGTAGTATCTGTTCGCGCGAGCAAGTAAAGCGCCGACTTAAGCACGGTAAGCGCGTCCGGTTATCAGGGGGCTAATCTCGGCAGCAGGATGGCGACCAATCCGTTGGCGTGAGCGTCGATCCACTTGGGGTTCTTCGGATCCTGGCCGGTGAGAAGCCGGAATTCGGGGGCGTTCACACAGACCACGAACCGAGACCAAGATCGCGCTTCGGTGCGTCTGTTGCCGCTGTCGAAGGATCCGTTCCAGGCGCCGACGGACCGCGACATGCTGCCCTCTGAGCGGCGGCTGTTCGTCCAGACCCACCGCACCTGTGTATTCGGCTACGGCCGCCGATCCGACGGCCCAGCGATGTCGATCGTCTACTACGTCCCAGACGACAACGGCGACCTGCTGATCGCGACCATGGCCGATCGAGCCAAGGCTAAAGCCGTGACCCGCAACGGCAAAGTCGGCCGCTGTGTACTCGACGAGACTTGGCCGTTCGCCTACGTGCAGGTCTATTGCGACGCCGTCATCGACGACGACGAGGAAACCCTCATCGATGTGATGATGGCGGTGGCTGAACGCATGTCGGGTCAGCCAGTACCCACCGAGCTACGCCCCGCGGTCAAAGCGGTCGCAGAGCAGGAAGGCCGGGTGCTGCTGCGCTGCCGGTCCTACGCTACCTTCGTGACGCCGCCGCGACACTTGCACAGCAACGACCAGCAGGAACTGGCCCACTGGGCCTCGGCGTCGATGCCCTGGGACGCTCCCGACACGCCGGCGAACTGATGATCGATGTAACCGAGAAATGCCCTCGGAGCGCGTCACAGCGGTCATCTACGACGCCGGCGTGAAGCCCGCCAGTGTCGCAAGGCTTGGCGCTGATGCGGCGACCCTGGCGCCAAACCTCCTCACTTGCTGCGGCCCGCGGCCTTCATCCGTTCCAGGTCGGCCATCACGACGGTCTGGCCGTTGGTCGCGGCCAGGGCCCGGGTGTGGCCGAGATGATGCATGTCAAAACATGACGCGACCGCCGTCGAGAAGCCCATGGTGTCCAGGGTGTGGTTGACCGCCCGCTTAGCCATCCGCAGCGCCCAGGGATCGGTTTCCGCGACGCGGCGTGCGAGATCCATTGTGGCGGAACGCAAGTCGTCCAGCGGTACGACGTGGTTGACCATCCCGCATCGCAGGGCCTCCTCGGCCGTCACCGAACCGGCGGTGAACAGCATCTCCTTCGCCTTCCGTGGCCCGAGTTCCCAAGTGTGAGCGTGGTATTCGACGCCCATGATGCCCATCAGGCCGACCGGGTCGGAGAACTGCGCGTTGTCCGCGGCGACGATGAGATCGCACGGCCAACACAGCATCAGCCCAGCCGCGATGCACTTGCCCTGCACCGCGGCGATGGACGGCTTTGGGATGTCGCGCCAGCGCTTCGCATACTCCAGGTAGCCGCGGGCCTCCCAGTCGTAGTAGGTCTCCGCGAGCAGCTTGCCATCGGTGCGCTTCGGACTAAGGCTGCGCCCGTCGGCCGACGGATCGGTGCCCGACATGTCGTGCCCGGCGGAGAAGTGCTTACCGGTGGTCTGTAGGACGATGACCCGAACCTCGGGGGCCTCGTCGGCGCGCCGCCAGGCAACGTCGAGATCCTTGAGGATGCCCGGGGTCTGGGCGTTGGCGGCCTCGGGGCGGTCCAGGGTGATGACCGCGACCCGATCGTCGACCTCATAGTGGACGAAGTGTTGAGCTGTCATGGCTGCATTCCTTTCGGGGGGGTCCTCACGACGCTTTCCTGCGCGAACGACGCGACATGTGTTCCGGACTGGGTGTAAACGTCTCCGGTGCCGAAGCCGCGGCCACCGACCAACCGCACGCCACGGATCTGCACCCGCAGCCACTGGGCGACGTCGAACGGCTGGTGAAACCACACCGAATGGGTGACGACGCCGGTTTGGACGCTGACGTGGGCGTCGCGCTGGCTGACCCCGGGCACGGCTTTCAGCAGGGTGCCGATCAGCGGCCAGTCCGAGATGTAGGTAATGACGGGTTGGGCAAGCGCGGTATCGGTGAAGTCCGGGCAGCGCATCCAGAACGCCAGGTCCGCGCCCACGGCGTCCTCGACATCCAGGCCGTCGCCGATCAGGCGGGCTTCGCCCGGGATCAGCGCGAGGTCAATGGGTTTGGCGGCCATCGGATCACCGGCTGCGGCGGCGCTGTATTGGTAGTCGTACCCTTGCTCGGTTGGGTCGGCGCGGTCGACGAGGATCGACGCGGTCGCGACCACCCGGCGGTGGGACTCCTGGCCCTGCCACGCCACCGCACGCCGATGCCCCAGCGAGCGGCCGTCGTGGGTTTGCTCGAGGTCCAGGTACAAGGGCTCAGCGGCGCGTCCGGCGCGGGGGAACGCGATTTGCAGTGACTTTACCGCCTTGGCCGATCCCGGCGGTGCGGCGGCCACGATGAGCTGAGCCATGATCTGTCCGCCGAATATCCGCTCCACGCCCGGGTCGGGAACGGGCAGCACGGTGCGGCCGTCGGTGTCGTCGCCCAGGGTGAGCATGGCGCGAAATTGATCGAGATTCATCCCAGCCTTTCCTCCGCGGTTGCGACCAGCTCGAACTTCTTGACCTTGCCCGACGGCGTCATCGGCAAGGCGTCGACGAAATGCCATGCGACGGGGGTCTTTTGGCGGGCCAGTCCGGCGGCGTGCAGGTGACGGGACAGGTCTTCGGCGGACGCTTGGCCCGGCTGGTCGAACACGACGAACGCCACGGGTACCTCGCCGAACCTTGCGTCGGGTCCGGGCACTACGGCTGCGTGGCGCACCGCCGGGTGCTTGACGAGCAGGTCTTCGATGTCGCGGGCGGAGAACTTCTCGCCGCCGCGGTTGATGACGTCCTTGACCCGCCCGGTGATCGTGACGAAGCCGGCGCCGTCGACGAGACCGACATCCCCGGTGGTGAACCATCCCGCGTCGTCGAGGGCCGCCCGGTTGGCGTCAGGATCGAGGTAGCCGAGCATCTGCTCCGGTCCGCGCACCAGCAGTTCGCCCGCGCAGCCCGCGGCCAGCGGCTCGCCATCCGTCCCGACGACCCGGACCTGCACCCCCGGCGCGATCGCGCCATCGGTCTCGGCGCGCAGGTCGAACGGATGCGCGCGGTTCATCACCGTCACCGTCGGAAGCTCGGTCATGCCGTACACGCGCGCGGCCGGAATCCCTTGTTCTTCGCTGCGTTCCATGACCGCGCGCGGCACCGCCGCGCCGCCGCAGGCGAACATCCGCAGCGGCAGGTGCACGCGGGCGGCGCGGGCGGCGTCGGTCAATTCCTGCAGGAACACCGTCGCCCCGGCCGAATAGGTCACCCGGTGCCGCATGATGTCGGCCACCGCGACGTCGGCTTCCCACCGGTCGGCCAGCACCGCAGAGGCGCCGACCTGCAGCGGGATGGTCATTGCGTTGAGCACACCGGTGATGTGCTGCAGCGGGGCGGCCATGTAGGCGACGTCCTCCCACGACAGGCCCCATGCACCGGCGAGCTGGCGGGTTTCGGCGAGCAAGCTACGCGAGGAATGCGCGGCGGCCTTGGCGCCCGAAGTGGTCCCAGAAGTGAAGAGGATCAGGCAGGGATCGTCGGCCGCAACGTCGGCGGATTGCTGGCGGCTGCCGTGCGAGACCACCGCGTCGAACGGCGACCAGCCCGACCGGGTTCCGCGCAGCACGACGCGGGCGACGTCGGCGAGGCCGGCCCCGCCAAGCAGGTCATCGAACGCTTCGGCGTGGGCGAAGCCGCGAAACGTCTCGGCGGTCACCACAGCCGCCGGCCGTACCTGCTCGATGACCTGACGCAGCTCGTGTTCCCGGTAGAACGGAGCGATCGGGCAGCTCACCGCGCCGGCGTGCCACACCGCCAGACCCAGCACGTGAGCTTCCCACCAGTTCGGCGTCTGCCAGCAGACCACGTCACCGGGCCCGACACCCACTCCGCCCAGCCACGCGGCGGCACGTTCGACCACCTCGAGCAGCTCCTGGTAGGTCAATTGATGGCCGCCTTCGATAATGGCCGGCCGTGAGCCCCACTGACGGGCGGCACGGACGACCGACGCAGAAATCGTCTGGTCGCTGATGTAGCCGAAGCGGCGGTATTCGGCGAGGCGGTCGGGGGCAACCGGCGGCGCCACGATATCGGTTGCGGTGAGTCGAGTTCGGTTCATCCTCATCCACCCATGCTCATTCCGCCGTCGACGGTCAGGACCGCGCCGGTGACGTAGGAGGCGAGGTCGTCGAGCAGAAACGCGACAGCGTGCGCCAGCTCCTCGGGACGGCCCCAGCGTCCAACCGGGATCATCGACGTCACCGCGTCCCGGTCGGTGTATGCCAAGTCGGCGGACATATCGGTGTCAAAGCTGCCGGGGATGACGCAGTTGACGGTGATGCCCTTGCGGGCGACCGCGCGAGCACACGATCTGGTCAGGCCGACGATGCCGCCCTTGGCCGCGCCGTAGGCAACCTGCACCGGGCTGCCCAGCAGCGCCGTGACCGAGCCGATGTTGACCACCCGCCCGAAACGCTGCTGGCTCATGTGCGCCAGTGCGGCCTGGCTGAGGAAAAACGCCGCCGACAGGTTGACCGCGAGCTGGCGTTGCCAGTCCTCGGGGCTGACCTCGCTGAGCCGTTGCTCGTTGACCATCCCGGCGTTGTTGACCAGATAGTCCAGCCGCCCGTGCTGCTCGAGAACCTCGGCAACGAGCCGCTGGCAGGATGACGGCTCCCCGACATCGGCCTGATGCAGCGTCACGATGGCCCCGCACCGCGAAGCCTCGTCGCGCACCGCGTGTGCGGCGGCGTCGTCGCGGGCGTAGGCCGCGGCCACCGCGACACCGGCGTGCGTCAGCCGGTCGGTGATCGCACGACCTATCCCCCGGGTGCCGCCCGTGACCAATGCGACACGGCCCATTACGGGCTCCCCGCGTTCTTGGCTGCCACTCGTGCGCTCAGCCGCTCCAGCAACACGCGATGCTCCTCGGTGTCAAAGCACTCGCTTTCGGCGCGGGCACAGCGCGGCAGTAACGGGGCGACGCGATCGATGTGGAAGTTCAGCAGCTGGCGTGCCTGCCGGACGGCCTGCGGCGGGAGCGCGGCGAGGCGGTTGGCCAGCCGCAGTGCCTCCTCCAACACCTCGGATACGGGAACCGCGCGGTTCACCAGCCCCAGGCGGTGGGCTTCGACGCCGCTGACCCGGTCCCCGAGGAGCAGGTGTTCCTTGGCGGCGGACAGGCTGGTCAGCAACGGCCAGAGCAGCAAACCGCCGGCGCCGTCGAGCAGTCCCAGCGAAACCCGCGGATCGCTGAGGAAGGCGTCTTCGGCCATGACGACCAGGTCGCATAGCAGCGCGACCGTGACGCCGGCGCCGACCGCGGCGCCATTGACGGCGGCGACGGTCGGAAACGGCAGGCGCGTCATGACCCAGAACAGTTCCTGGTGGGCGGCCAGCACGGTGTCGCGCAGAGAGCGGTCATCGCGCATCGCGCGGATGGTCTCGAAGTCCCCGCCGGCGCTGAAGGCGTTGCCTTGACCGGTGAGCGCCATCGCGTGCACGTCAGGGTCGTCACGCAGCGCCAGGACCGCGCTGAGCAGGGCATCGGTGATCTCGGTATCCATGGCGTTGGCCTTCTCGGGCCGGGCCAAGGTCACGCGCGCCACCGACCCGAGACGGTCGACGACAACGGGATGGGCGTCCGTGCCGGACGGATCGCCGCCGCCGCTCACAGGTCCACCAGCCGGGGAATCGCCCCGACCGAAATCAAATGAGCGCCAATCACCCCGGGCAGTTCGCTGGCCGAACCCAGCACCGAATCCAACACCAGCGCGCGGGCCAAGAAGCGGTGGAAGGGATGCTCGGCGGTGAAGCCGACGCCGGCCAGCACCTGCTGGCACTGAGTGGCGGCGATGCGGGCTGCACGCCCCGCCAACGACTTCGCCAACAGACCCGCCAAAACGGCGTCGTCCGCGTCCCAGGCCGCCGCGAGGGCCGCGGCGGCGCCCTCGCGGGCGACGTGCGCGTCGGCCAGGCGAGTGCGAACCGCTTGAAAGGAGCCGATGGGCCGGCCGAACTGCACTCGGCTGCGGGCATGGTCGACGGCCAGGTCGATCATCTGGCCGACCGCACCGACGATCTGGTATCCCAGTGCCAGCCGGCCTGCGGTCGCCACCGCCTCCCAGGCCGCAACGGCCTGCTCGCCCGCCAGGATCACGTCGGCCAGCACCTCGACGCCGGTGACTTCGGTCATCGCCAACGCCGGATCAAGACCATCGATCCGCCGTGTCGAGACCCCCGAGGACTCCTGCAGGCCAATCCAGGCCAGCTCACCGCCGATCGCGACCGGCGCCAAATATCTCGGGGTCGGCTGCGCGCCGATGACCAGGCCGCGCACCGCCAGCATCTCGCCGTCAGCCGCGCCGACCAGATCGGCACCGACGCCCGGCAGCACAACATTGCATCCTGTTGTCGCCCCAGGCAGGTATTCGGCCAGCGGTCGCAGCAGGACATCCTGCAGCGACGTCGACATCGATCCGGTTCGACCGAGCGCGGTGAACAGCGCCGACACCGCATCCCGGGGCGCCTCGGCGAGCAGGTCGGCGAACCCGAATGCATCGAGTGCCTGCGCAAGCTCGGCTCCGTCGAGTTCCTCCGCCAGTCCGCGGATCGTCGTCGCCAGCAGCGCCCGTTCGGCGGCGTCGATGGTTTGGGCCTGGGAAATGCGAGTCACGCGCTTCTCGGCAATCCGAGCAGCCGGGAAGCCACGATGTCTTTCTGGATTTCACTGGTGCCCCCGTAGATGGTGGCGGCGCGCGAGTAGGCCCATTCGCGGCGCCACGCCCGGCTGCGCGCGGTGTCGTCGATTTCCATGCCCCCGCGCAGTAGCTCGCGCGCCGCGTCGAACACGGCCTGATCGGCGGCGGCGATCATGATCTTGTCCACCGAGGCTTCCGGTCCCGGCAGATCACCCGTAGCGATGCGGTCCTGCGTGTTCTTTGAGGTGGCGCGGAAGGCCCACAACAGCTGGTAGGCCTCGCCGAGCGCCGACGCGGACGCTCCATCGCGTGCGGCGTCGAGGAGCAGACGGAGGTGGTGGGCGAGCCAAGCACCGCGCTGCCAGAAGATCGGGCCGCGTTCACAGGACAAGATGAACTGCGCGACCCGCCAGCCGGCGTCGAGCTCACCGAGCAGGCGCTGCGCGGGGACCTCAACGTCGACGAACGACGTCGAGCAGAATTCGTCGACACCGGCCATCGTCTCGAGTGGGCTCGCCTTCACCCCCGGCGAATCCATGTCCACCAGAAATGCGCTGATACCCCGCGATCCGGGACTGCCGGTACGGGCCAACACGACGCATCGGGTGGCGTGGTGGGCCCAGCTGGTCCACAATTTCTCGCCGTTGATGACCCAGTCGGCGCCGTGCGGGCGCGCAGATGTCCGCATCGATCCCAGGTCGCTGCCCGCATCGGGCTCGGAGAATCCCTGACACCAGAACTCTTCACCGCGTAACAGTCGCGGGAAAATCTCCTCGACCAGTTCGGGCCGGCCGAACTCGGCCACCGCCGGCCCGAGCACTTCGTGCATTGACCAGGATGTGGTGTGCACCAGTGCTCGGCCGGTGAGTTCCTCGCCGAGGACGGCGCGCAGAATCGGCGAGCCCCCAAGGCCGCCGAGCTGGGTCGGCCATCCCCAGCGCATCCAGCCGGCGTCGAACAGCAGCCGCTGCACTCGACGTTGGTGGTTCAGCTGGGCGTCAACGCTTTGGTCCTCGATCGCGGGGACCAGCGCCTCTCCTACCTCGTCGATCCAGGCTCGCACCCCGGCGCGAAATTCGCGCACCTCCACTACAGCTCTCCGTTCTCAGGACTCGATGAACCCAGAGGCGACATAGGCCTGACGGATCGGCTGCTTCAGGTCGTCGGGGAACGCAGTTTGCGGCGGCCGGGCCGGGTGGTCGCCGACGGGCAGTCCGAGCAACGAGGCGCCGAATTTGAACCCGGCTCCCCAGTGCGTGAACATTCCGGGGCGGGCGGGATGGGACTGATAGCGGCGGCTCGCCTCGCGCATGGCGGTCAAACCGGTCTCGGCCGCGAAGGCGTCGGCGCGCTCGAAATCGCCTTGTATCAGCAGTGCCCGCCATTCGCTGAACAGCAGCGCGCCCGGCTTTTCGTAGAGATAGAGCGCCGAACCCAGCGCTCCTGGGTGGGGTATCCCTAACCGGATCCCGGCCTCGTCGGCCGCTTCCCATAACACCATTTCCGGGGCCAGCCGATGGATCGCGAGGCTGTGCTCCGCGTCGAGCAGCCCGTTCTTCAGGCCGCACAGCGCCGGGATCTCACGGTAGAGCTCGACGCATTCCTCGGGGGTTAGGACCAGCCCTGTCGAGTGGGAGTTGAAGAAGCCCAGCGGCATGTCGGTGCGGTCGGCGACGTAGCGCAGGTATTCCAGCACACCGGGCTTGCCGGAGCATTCGAAATAGGGCGTCAGGATGTAGCAGATGTCGGCGCCCAGCTCTTGGGCGTTCAGCGTGAGCTCGACGGCCTGCTTGGCGGTGTCGGTGCTCGACATCACCTGCACCAGCGCGTGGGGTTTGACCCGTCGGGCCTCCTCGATGGCGACGCGGACTACTTCTTTGAGTTCGTCGGTGGTCAGCGACCAGAATTCGGCGATGCCACCGGTCAGCCAAATACCGTCCTGGTCCAGCTCGACCAGGCAGTGCCGCACCAGCGCACGCAGTGCCGCGTAGTCGATTTCGTCGCCGTCGAGGCCGCAGAACGGGGTGTAGAGCGAACTGCAGTTGCCCCACAGGTGCTCCGACGCCCAGTCCTTCGCCTCTTTGCCGGTGACACCTGAGACCACAACCGACTCCTTCTGCACTATTGCCGGACGCGAGTTTCTCGGGCCAGGTGATGACTATCACGTACGCGTCATGGTAGAACGATATGTGCGTTGCGTGCAAGGAACAAGTGCGCGCCAAATACACCATGATCCGCGTATTTCGATATAGCCGCAGACGGCAAGCATGAGGAGCGTGATGTCGCAGAGCATGGAGGGCCGAGTCGCCGTGGTCGCCGGCGCGTCGATGGGCGTCGGGCGGGCCACCGCAATTCGCCTAGCGCGGGAAGGCGCGACGGTAGTGCTGCTGGCCCGCCGCAAATTGCTTCTCGATGAGGTCGTCGAGATCATCGGGCCCCCCGCCGTCCCCATCGTCACCGATGTCACCAGCAGCCACGATGTGCACGCGGCCTTCGATCAGATCGCAGCGCAGTTCGGCCGCATCGACGTCCTGATCAACTCCGCAGGAGCCAGCCGCATTCGGCTGATCGAAGAAGCCAGCGACGAAGACATCGCCGTCACCATCAACACCAACCTGGTGGCTCCCATCTACACCACGCGCTCGGCCATTCCGCTGCTGCGCGCGGCCGGCGGCGGCGACATCATGAACATCTCCTCGGAGATCACCCTCGACGACATGCCGATGATGACCCTCTACGCCGCCACCAAGCGTGGCCTCAACGGTTTCACCGGAGCCATGAGCAAGGAGCTGCGACGAGAGGGCATCCGGGTGACCCTGGTGGTTCTCGGTGCGGTCGGAGATACCGGGATCCACGAGAACTTCGGCCCGGGCGACCTCGAAAAGGCCTGGCCGCTGTGGGAAGCCGACGGCTACCTCACCCGGATGAGCGGCACCCACCTGCTCACCTCGGCCACCGTTGCCGACGTGCTCCACGACGTCATCACCCGGCCACGTGAAGTGATGATGGACGTGATCCACATCCGTCCGGCGAGCAGCTGACCCCCCGCCGAACCGCGAAGGAGACAAAGTGATTCGACCGATGGACGGCGTCCGCGTGCTGGAGGTGGCGCAGTTCACCTTCGTCCCGGCCGCGGGTGCGGTCTTGGCCGACTGGGGCGCCGACGTCATCAAGGTCGAACACGCGGAGAAGGGCGACGCTCAGCGTGGCCTGAGCGCCCTAATGGGCATGCCGGTCGGCAGCGGGTCCTTCGCACCGTTGATGGAACACCCCAATCGTGGCAAACGCAGCCTTGGCCTGGCGCTCGAGCAGCCCGGGGCGTTGGGGGTCCTGCACGAACTGATTCGCACCAGCGACGTGTTCCTGACCAACTTCTTGCCCGCTGCACGCCGGCGGCTGGGCATCGAACTCGACGACGTCCGCAAGATCAACCCGGACATCGTCTACGTCCGCGGATCCGGCTTCGGCAACAGCGGCCCCGACAGCGAGAAAGGCGGATACGACAGCACCGCCTTCTGGGCTCGAGCCGGCAGCGCGGTGGGGACCACCCCGGTGGACTACGACGGCCTGTGCAAGATGCCGGCGGGCGCCTACGGTGATTCGCTGGGCGGCATGACCATCGCGGGCGGCATCGCCGCCGCCCTGTTCGCCCGGCAGCGCACCGGTGAGACTTCTGTCATTGATGTATCCCTGCTCGGGGTCGGCGCATGGGCCAACGCGCTCCCGGTGGGTTTCGCACTTTTGGAAGGTGGCCCGCCGGCGCCCCGCGCTCCCGGCAACTCGGCGCCGACGAACCCGCTGGTCGGCAATTACCGGACCGCCGACGACCGTTGGCTCGTCCTGGCCATGCTCCAACCCGGGCGCTACTGGCCCGAGTTCTGTCGGCACATCGACCGCGAGGACCTCATCACCGACCCGCGATTCTCCACCGCTGAAGCACTAATGGCCAATGCGACGACAGCGGCCGAGATCGTGCAGGAGGTACTCGCCGAGCGGCCGCTGGCCGAATGGGTCACCCGGTTCGCCGGCATGGAAGGCCAGTGGGCCATCGCGCAAGACCCGTGGGAAGTGGGCCAGGACCCGGCGTTGCGGGCCAATGGCCTCATCGCCGAAGTGCTCGACAGCGACGGCACTCCGCGGGAACTGGTCGCCAACCCGGTCCAGTTTGATGAGAAGCCGGTACAGCTCACGCGGGCACCGCAATTCGCTGAGCACACCGACGACATTCTGCGGGCTCTCGGCAAGTCCGACGACGAACTGATCGACCTCAAGATCAGTGGCGCGGTGACCTAGCAGGCGGCGCCACGGCTGTCAGGTTGCAACGCGGAGGATGGCCGCCGAGCAGAAAGCCCACAGGTCATCGACGCTGGTCGAGCGCCCACCGGACAACACCGCGGAGTGCGACGTCGCCAACAGCAGCTCCTGGAGCAGCGCAGCCTGGGTGGCCAGCGGGACGTCGTCCCGCAGCAAGCCGGCATCAGCAACCTCTTCGAGCAACTCAACGATGAAGGAATGCAAGGGTTCCAAGGCGTAAGCGAGGTCATTGGGGCGGGACTCCGCCAGTCGCAGGTGCAGGACACTGAGCCCCCGCGCCAGTCGGGCCGGCATCGCGGTGATTTCGGACAGTGCCTCCATCAAGGCCCGCACCCGCAGCACGGGATCCGCGATGCCCTCGCACCGCTCCCGGATCATCGGCATCGCCGTAGTCCGCAGAATTGTCTCGTATACCGCCAGCAGCAGGCTGTCTTTGCCATCGAAAAAGGTGTAGAAGGTCCGCTGTGACATGTTCGATTTGTCAACGACGTCCTGAATCGTGAAATCGCTTTCGTCTCTCTCCCCGAGCAGCTCTATCGCCGCCGCGACGAAGCGATCACTGCGGGCCTGGGCGCGCGCGCGGGCGTTGCGCAGCGAACGATCGACACTGTCCTTCTGCCAACTCGGTACGGGCGCCTCCGCCGGCTGATGATCTTTCGTCGCCTTCAGCTCACTTGACCGCGCCATGACGCTCCGCTCTCTCAAGGTCGACTTCGGCCAGGAAGTCACCGATAACTCCCCTGACCGTATCTGGGCACTTCTGGTGGGCCGAGTGCGCCGCGCCCTCGATCTCGACAAATCGGGCCCGCGGATTGACTTGGGCGAACCGCCGACCCTGCTCCTGACGCGTACGTTCATCCCGCTCGCCTGCCATCAACAGAATCGGGCACGCGATGCCAGCCAACGCCTCATCGCTCAGTTCGGGCCAAGTAACGCTGTCCTCGTGTAGCGCCGTGACCAGGTCGCGCCAGTGCTCGGGGCCATGGGTGGCCTCATGCAGGCGTCGTAGCGCGAAGGGCCAGGTGCGGTGCAGATGCTCCAGCCGCGGAGCGCGGTAATCGCTGGGGCGTCCGGTCCCAGGAGAAATGAGAACCAAAGATTGGGCCGTTCCCGGGGTCTCCAGCTCCAGCGTGAGCGCGATCTCCGCGCCGTAGGAGAAACCCACGATGTGCGGGTGACCCAGGCCCAGGTAATCGATGAGATAGCGCAGGTCGGAACGGACCGCGGTCCCCGTCATGGCTGTCGGCCGGAATTCCGATCGGCCGTGGCCGCGTAGATCGGGCAGGATGCATCGGTACCCCGGCCCCAGGGCCGCGGCCAGGCCAGCCCACTCGAACTCGCCCGTGGCGGTCGCGCCGTGGACGAACAAGACCGGCTGAGGTCCGTCGCCGACCACCGCATAGGCCAACGTCAACCCATCGTGTTGATAGGTGAAGGGACGAGGCGCTCCCAGCTGCCCAGTCATGCACGGCCCTCAACAACCTGCTTCTCGTTCAACGGCACACCACAGGTCCGTTCGGAGACAGATGACCCCCATTGAGCCTCCACTTGTCTCCCTCATGCCCTCGGTTTGAGTGAGCAAATTCTTGCATGACGCCCACCATGTTCTACCAGTGCAAAACGCTCAGGTGCTGTCTCACGAGGTTAACATGCTGAATCAAAGCCAGCCTGCCTATCGCACACGTGATAGTGATTGCAACTCAGCTCCAGGCGATGGATTTGAGTTCGGTGAACTCCTCAATTCCGTGGTGGCCCCATTCCCTGCCAATGCCGCTCTGCTTGAATCCGCCGAAGACACCGGTGATGCCCACCCCATTGGGCTGATCGGCTGACCAGCCAGGGCCGGAGCTGCCCAGAGCCTCGACGTTGACGGTGGGCGGCCCCACCGTCTGCACCGAGACATTTCCGGCCCGGATCTGACGGGCAACGTTGAAGCCGCGCGCGGTGTTGCCCGTGATGACGCCGCCGCCGAGTCCGTAAATCGAATCGTTGGCGATGCGAATCGCCTCCTCTTCAGTCTTGTAGGTGATCACGGTGAGGACCGGACCGAAGATTTCCTCCCGCGCAATCCGCATGTCATTGCGGGCGTTGACGAACAGCGTCGGCTCGTAAAAGAACCCCTTGGCTAAGTGCGCGGGACGCTTGCCGCCGAAGACCAGCTCGGCTCCCTCATCCAGACCGGATTGCACGTATGCCTCGACCCGGGCTCGCTGCCGCTCTCGGATCAACGGGCCGATGAGCGTGTCGGACTCGCGGGGGTCGCCGACCTTCAGAGACGACGCCGACCTCTTGGCGCCGTCGACGTACGCATCGAGCAAGTGCTCGGGCAGCAGCATTCTCGTCTGGATGGCGCAGCCCTGCCCAGCATGGATCATCGAGGTGATAATGCCCATGTTGGCGACGTGGTCTTCAGGGACATCGTCCAAGACGATCGACGCACTTTTACCGCCGAGCTCGAGTTGCAGGCGCTTGACTGTGGGGGCAGCGGCCGCCATGATGGCTCGCCCGGTGGTAGTCGAGCCGGTGAAAGTGACCATGTCGACCAGCGGGTGGGTGGTCATCTCCGCCCCGACCTCGGGGCCACCCGCGATGACGTTGAGCACGCCTGGCGGAAGGTCAGCATCCTGAGCCGCTTTGGCGATCTCGAAGGCGTCAAGCGGCGTCCACTGGTGCGGCTTGAGCACCACGGTGCAGCCGGCCGCCAGAGCCGGCAAGACCTTCACAATGTTGAGGAAAAACGGGAAGTTGAACGGGGTGATCGCGGCCACCACACCGACCGGTTCGCGGACCACAACGTGCCCGGCCATTCCGGTCGGACCCCCGGCCGGCGGAGACACTTCGGTCCACCGCACCGCGAGTTCCATGGCCTCGGCAATCCACTCGGCGATGTCAATCGTGCCGCGCACCTGAATGATGTCGGCGAGAAAGCCGACCGACCCGGACTCGGCCATCACCAGCTTCTTGAGGAAATTATGGCGCTCATCAAGGATGGCGGCGAATCGGCGTAGGACCTTTGCCCGATCTCGCGGCGACGTCCGCGGCCAGGGGCCGTCGTCGAATGCCCGGCGGGCGGCTGCGATCGCCGCGCGGGTGGCCTTGAGGCCCGCTTCCGGGACCGAGCCGATGGCCTCCTCGGTGGCCGGGTCTATGACTTTGATGACCCCGACCGTGTCGTCGGCCGTCCAAGCGCCGTCGATGAACATGTTGTCGTAATCCCAGCGGTCGCTCACCGCGCATTACCTCCAACTCTGAAGAATTTGACGCCCGCTGCATCGCCCAGTCGGGCCTACTGCCGCAGACGTGCCGATGCCAGAAGACGCTAGCAACAGCGTATCCCTATAGGGAGAATATAATGTTCCTCTTTGGACACCTGTTATATCTGTATACCGGTAGTCATCATCTTCGCGGTCAACTTGGTTGGAGGAAACATGGAAGACGTACTGGGATATGCGGGGCGCCATGTGGTGGTTACCGGCGCCGCGTCGGGCATGGGCGCAGCGACGGCAACGATCTTGACCAAGCTAGGGGCACGCGTCACTGCGCTCGACGTGCGGCCTACCGAGGCATCGGTCGACCGGGCGCTGGAAGTGGACTTGCGTGATCGCACATCGATCGAGCGGGCAGCCGAGTCCATCGACGGGCCCGTCCATGGTTATTTTGGCTGCGCGGGCCTGCCTGGGCCGCCGTTCTCTGGCCTGGACGTGTTGCTGGTCAACTTCGTCGGAGCCCGGCACCTGGTGGACCTGGTCCTGCCCAAGATTCCTGCCGGCGGTGCGATCGCGGTGGTCGCGTCCAATGCCGCCATGGGGTGGCAAAAGGAGCTGGAGCAGCTTATGGAACTGGTGTCCACCGACGGGTTCGATGAGGGCAAGCGGTGGTGTGTGGCTAATGACGAGATGGGAGCGGTCGGTGCATACCCACTTTCCAAGAAGGCGATCAACGCCTGGGTGGCGTCCCGGGCCGCCACGCTGATCACCGATGACATCCGGCTCAACTGCATCAACCCCGGCCCCACCGACACCGCGATGCTGCCCCATTTCGTGGAATTCGCCGGGCAGAACATCATTGACGCCTTCGTCGGGCCGATCCGTCGGCGCTCAACCGCCGAGGAACAGGCGTGGCCTCTGATCTTCCTTAACAGCCCCCGATCGAGCTACATCAACGGCGAAGCATTGGTTACCGATGGCGGATTCTTCGGCGCGGTGCAGTCCGGTCAACTCGACCTCGGCAAGATGTTCGACACCCCAGACATCAGCGCCACCGGAGCTTGACGGCTACTCGACCCTTCCCCGGAGCGCAGCGCCGCACGTCGCCTTGACGAAGCCTGTCATCAAAGGGGGCAAAGGCAAGCGGTGCGCGAAATTGCGCCATGTTGGACGAACACCGACACCTGCCTACGCTCCAGTTTGCTGAATTCTCAACAAAATGGCGGAGGCATTTTTCTCATCTTCGTGGCGGATCCTAGAACCATGTGGATGCGCAGTCCCGCTTTCCCTGAAGTACTTCAAAGAGTGGTGCCGCCGACCCGACACTGATCCGCACACGTCCGCTGCGGCCAGCCGCGAACTGGTGTTAACCGCCGCTGACCCGGCTCCGCGCTGCCGCTCGGCGCCGTGCAATCAGGCGCGCACCTGTTGCGTCCATTCGCCAGCGCGCCAGATCGACGCTGACGCCGAACTGGAGCGCGACCTCTTCATTCGTCGCCTTCCGTCTGGCGAGCAGCTTGGCAGATTCGAATGGGACGAGAAGCTCGCCGGCGATCTCAGCCGCTTCGTCCTCTTGGACCTGGTTCGCTAGCCGGCAGCCCCGCTCGTTCACGAGGCTGGTATCGAACTTGTGCTCGCCGAACACATGTGCCAATTCGTGACCCATCGTTGAACGTCTGCGCACCGGAGGGTGCGAATCATTCTCGACGATGACTGCACCGTTACCGACTGGCACTAACGCACCGGAAAACACTTCGGGACGGGCCAGAGTGAAGTGGTCGCGGATATCGCCGCTAATGGCAAGACTGCTCAGTGGGATCACATCGATCCCGTACAACTGAGCGAGCTTCCAAGGATCGAGGGCGTCCATCGGGTGCAGGCCGACTTCGGAGCGCAGCTCAGCAGCAAGCCGCTTACAAGCGGCCTTGTTGAAACTGCGGCTTCTGGACACTCAGGCTTCCTCCCGTGACGCGTGGGCATGACGGATTGTTGCCCGGATAACTTCTTCGAGGTAGGCGACATCGCGCTTGCCGAGGTCGCGACTCGCGCGCAGTAACGGTGCCAACTGCGTGACCAGGTCGGGTTCAGACTGTGGGCGATACTCAGCGTCGATGTCGACCATGAACTGCTCGGCCGGCATGTTCAGCCAGCGGACCAGCGTCGCGAATCCGTCGGCGTCCGGACGAAGGTTGTTGCCCAGGCGCGACAACAGGGATGGGCTAACTCCGATCTCCTTGGCGAGCTGGCGCCAAGACAGGCCACGGGTAGTGCGCTCAGCATCCAATGCGGCGTACAGGCCCTCCACGTTGATTCGCGTTCTTGTCATGGGTCTCCTCTATCGTCGCCATCAGTGTCGCACTTCCGGCGCACTGCTTGAAACTCGACGCGTTAATATTCTAAACTCGAAATGGTGGGTCGAAAGTGACACACAGCAGTTGTTAACTAGCGAACGTTGACAGGAGAACTACGACATGACCGCAGTCGAGGCAGCCGAAAAGACCAAGACGGTGACGATCATCGTGAACACAAAGGCACACAGGTGGAGCGAAAAAGACATCACGTTCGAGCAGGTCGTCGAACTCGCCTCCCCAGGGCAGCCGTACGACCCGGCGGGCACCACGGTGGAGTACAGCCGCGGTCATGGTCCCGACAAGTCGCTGCGCCCGGGCCAAAGCGTTCACGTCAAGGACGGAATGATCTTCGATGTCGAACCCACCAACCGGTCCTGAGGACCCCGTTAGTGGCTTATTGACCGACGGCTACGACCTGGTAATGCAGAACGGGCACCTTATCGTCCGTCGCATTCCCTATCTCGCGCCCAGCGGGGCGCGCACCGACGGACGGTTGGTTCTACCCGTGAATGACAGCGGTGGTGTGATGGCTGATGCCATCGGCGATCACACCATCTGGTTCGCCGGCGAAGAACCCCGCGACGAACGCAGCGCACCTCTCGGCAGTGCAAGTGTGCGTGATATCGGCGATGGGGACAAAGTCAGCTTCATGTTGTCCTTCAAGCCGCCTAGCGGCAGCTATGCCAGCCTGTACGATAAGGTGCGAACCTATGCCAGCATTCTCAGCACTCCGGCTCGAGGCATCGACCCGACGCTGACCGCGACACCCGGAGCGGCCTTCCAGGTCGTCGAAGACGACCTGCCGCTGGTGTACCGCGATACCAACACGACTCGCGCGGGACTCACGGCACTCAACACTGTCTTCCGCGGCCACCGAATCGCCATTGTCGGCGTCGGCGGCAGCGGCAGCTACATCCTCGACCAAGTCGCCAAGACCTGGGTTGACTGCATCGACCTCTTCGACGGTGACGTGTTCGAGAACCACAACGCGTTCCGCGCACCCGGCGCTGCCGCACACGAGACGCTTCAGGCTGGGCGGAACAAGGCGGAGTACTTCGCCGAGGAGTACTCCCGCATGCACACCGGGATCACCGCCCATCCCGAACACCTCAGCCTGGACAACATCCACCTACTCGCAAACGCCACGTTTGTCTTCCTCGCAGCGGCGGACGCTCACGAGCGGCCGATGATTATGGCATGGCTGCGCGATCACGACATCCCCTTTATCGATGTCGGCATGGGACTCCATCAGGTAGACGGGGGCCTCACCGGGCTCCTGAAATCCACCACGTACCTTCCGGGCGGCAGCATCGGCTTGCCGACAAAGCCGGCGCCGACGCCCGGCGAAGACGAGTACAGCACCAACATCCAAGTTGCAGACCTCAACGCCCTCAACGCACTGCTCGCAGTGATCGGCTGGAAGCGCTATCTCGGTTTCTACGCAACCCATAGCCTGGCCAACGAGACGGTCTACAAGCTATACCTCAACGAACTTCGAAACGGCGACGCGATATGAGTCGCACACCGCGCTACGCCGCCGAATTCGTCGAGAAATTCCCCACGCCAATGGAACCCGGCATCCTCTATATCTCCAGCAAGTACTCCACCGCAGGCCACCTCTGCCCATGCGGATGCAGCCGCGAAGTCGTCACGAAGCTTTCCCCTGCCAGATGGCGAATCACATTCGACGGCGAAGTGTCACTCTGGCCATCGGTGGCAGCCACCGGGCTGCCGTGTAACTCCCACTACTTCATTACTCGTGGTGAAGTCGACTGGCGCCATAACCTCACCAGTATCCAGACAGCACGGGCGCGGGAAGCCGATAGGCATGCAGTAAACAGCCACCGGACGAGAAACGAAGGCTTCGCAAAGCGGCTCTGGCGGCGTCTGCGAATGCGGCGATAACACGTAGTCAACGATTCTGCGGCACCTCAGCGTAATGTCAGCGTGCGGTCACTGACGACCCGACCGTTGAGTTGACGTTAAAGATACTGTCCTGCAACACGTTTACCATGCCGTAGAGAGTCTCTTTTCATCGATAACCGCTGACAGGACAGTGCAGGTGGATTCAATGACCCCAATGATCGACGCATGCCCGGCATTCCAGTGACACTTCTGCCCCGCAAACACCGCCGGTTCAGTGTGTAAGCGGGTTGAGGGTGTCGTTGGCGATACCTCGTGCCGTCTCGTATGCGCGCTCGAACCCTGCGTCGATGCGCGCCAGGCGGCGATCATCAATGTCGCTGAGGTCATCGGCCGACCTACTCAGGGCCGCACGATCTTCTGGTGTCAATCGCGACAACGGTGAGGTCATATCCGGAACTCCTTCTTCAAAGCGTTAATCGCTCGACGCTCCCTATCGGCTTGGTCCTCATCTTCTCGCACCTGACCGACAAGTGGCTGCGCGGCCCTCCGGTCATACGTGGGGAATTTCCCAGAGGCATCTGCGACAAACGCTGGGCGGTCGCCGAAAATCTGCATGTAGCGGCGCGGCGCCACGCCGGCGAACGGGACCAACTTGTCCTCGGCCCCCTTGGAAAACATCGCAACCGCGCGACTCTTCGGGTACGGCTCGATGTACTCAATATGGTCCAGGCGCACCGATAATGCGTGCTTGTAGCACAGGTGGCATGGATAGGTGGTGACGAAGAGGGTTCCACCAGCAGGTGATACTCCACGGACTGTGGCGTCGTCGATCGCCCTGGCCTCAGCATGCACCGCACGCTGGTACTCAATGACGCTCAGCAACTCGCCCTTATCGAGCGCCGCTGCCGCATGCGCCACCCCCTCGTCATCGGCGTCAAGCGTGTCTGCGAGAAGACCGGCTTCCTTCAATCGTTTCAGGGTATCCCGTAGGTTTTCGCGCTTGAACAGTTCGCTGGTGTCTTCACCCTCCAAGACGTCTGGAACCTGACCGTGGGGCACATCGTTGTATCCGGTGGCAATGACCGCGTCGTCGACGACGATCGCAGCGCCGACTTTGCGGCTGGCGGCCAGGGAGCGGGCGCTGCTGGCCAACGCCACATACATCGCGTACTCGCCGATCGTTGGCGCCTCAGGCTTCTGGAACAGCAAGTCGAACATTCGGTCGATATCCGCGCGTTCGTTGTTTCGGATGAAGAAGTCAGCCTGCGGATAGGTGCGGTTGACGTTCTGCCCCAGCTGTTCCCGCTCGTCGGCGTCGATTTCGATCAGCTTCTCGACTATGTCATTCTTCTCCGCGTCATCAGCCGAGGACAGATTGAGTTGCAGCAGGCTCCCCGTGCGCTCGGCGACACTTCCCTGGCTGCCGACCAGAATGAACCGGCTGCCGTAGACCTCTCGCAGTAGCTGCACCTCCTCCCGCCGCTTTAGCGACTGCACAACATAGGCCGTCCGCGGCCGACCGGCGATCTCGTCGATCGGCCGGTGATCGCCGTCCGCCCGAATCAGCTCGATCCGTCGAGCTCGAATGGCGCTCACCGCCAAACGCGCAACCGCGGCGGCATCCTCGTTGACCCGGCAAAATTGGTTACCAGCATCGATCAGCCGCCGGATCCGCAGATCCTCGGCCTCACCGGTAGGCGCCGGCACAGCAGTCGGTAGTAGCTCCGACACCTTGATCGGTACAGCCTTATAGCCGAAGCGCGACAACGACCCTCGGATCTCTTTAGTCAGATCGGTGGTACTCGTTCCCAGCGGCGCCACTAAACCGATGACCAGCTCCGGATCATTGGTAGCCATGACCGCAGCGTACCCAACCAATAGCGGACCAATTACTGTCACTCGTGCGGACACACGTAGCGACCAGAACGGCCGCGCGCCGCAATCAGAGCCTTCCGATGCTGCGACTCTCGGTACACCGCAAAACGGCGCCACACTGATGCCGTCGAGGGTAGAAGTTTGACGGCGTCGCGTTGCAGGCCTATCGCAACAGATCGAACCTTGTGTCGCATGTGGTTGTGCGGCCGGCGTCGACAATCACTATCACCTCTGCTGCACAACCGAATTCGCCGATAATTGGCCAATTTTGTCAGCCAGTCGGCTCGCTTGCTCAAGTCACCGGTTATGCAGGGATTTAATACGCCGCCCTGCAACAGATTTCAGATTCGAAATCCGCTCAGGGGATCGCCGGGGCTACGCAGGAGATCTGCCGCAGAGATTTGCAGCACATCAGCGATGTCGAATAGTCGCTCGTAGAGCAGTCCCCGTCGTCCATGCTCGACATCAATAAGGATGTTACGGGTCACACCGGACTTCAGGGCTAGCTGTTCTTGAGTGAGACCTCGCTGGATTCGCAAAGTTCTGATCCGCTGACCGACTTGTCGACGCCTGTCTTCCCAAGTTGCCGCACGCTCGGGATTGGTTTGGCTGGGTCGGGTAGGCACGCAGCCAGTAACTGTGGCAAACCGACAATTGTCTGCCCTACTAGTAGTACATTAGGTAAGTATTGACGGCGGCCTCTTGGACCACCTAATCAGCGACAGAGACTGCATTGCCTGGCTGAAGGAATCAAGCCGATGGCCGGACCGCAAAGGGACGCTCGAGCCGAGGACGTCAATCGTCCTCAGCTCGACGGTATGCGCATCGACCGAGTGTGAGCCGGCCGCGATGTGCCGCACGCTGCCTATCCGGCTGACGCCGGCCATAGGCGAAGCACTTGACTCTTATCTGGAAGCACTTGCCTATCGGTCGCACACGGCATGGGGCGACATTGTCAGCGCTGTCGGCCTGGGCGAATCGACGATGCGGTCGGGAATCTATGGATGGTTGATGCGACTCACACGCTCGCAATCATCAGCGTTGGGCCGAGCAACCGGGATTGACGCCACCCGACTTGATTCGATGACCGTCGCAGGACTCGCATCCGGCGCGAGCGCCACGTCGGGACCGTCCGCGCCGGCGCCCATTTTGCGAGCGCCCGCAAGATCGCGTTATTGCCCACAATGTTTAGCCGACAGTGGCGGCCGCTGGCAGCTGTGGTGGCGGCTGCGCTGGGCAATTGCTTGCCCTACGCACCAGTGCCTGCTTGCCGACTGCTGCCCTGCCTGCGGGTGCTGGCAGCGGGTAGGAGCGCCGTCATCTGACACGCGTGCGGCGCCGGGGTTTTGCCCACGCAGGGCCGTCACGTCCCACGCCGGCAAGCAGTCTCGGTGCGGTGCCGCCTTAGCCGATTCAGCGGTGCCGCATTTTGCGGCCGATCATCCAGTCCTGATCGCACAGCAACGCATCCTGAAGTGTCTTTCTCAACAGTCGGTGTCGGAGGGCATATATGTCCGCGCCGCAGTGGACGTATCCCAGTTCCTTGCCGACATGAACGCAATCGCTAATCGCGTGCTCAGGGATCCACCCGCCGACATCATCACACGCCGTATACCGATGGATCGCATCGAGCCTTACGCGCGTCGGCGTCAGGGCGACGCCCGCCGCCCCAGCGCGGATAATGCTATGGCCTTGGCGGCCACGGCCTTTGCCGTGGTGAGTGCACTCGCCATTCTTGATAGCGCAGATGCGCGCGCGGCAGGGGCGCAGATGCGTTGGATGTTGACAGCTCCACGCGCACCCACGACTGTGGTCACACCGACTCAGTTCGGCAAGGGCAAGAAAGTCAGTAGTGCGTTGCGCGCCGCCCAGCTATCGGCGCTCGAAACCTATTTGGGTCCCAGCGATCAACTGCGTTACCGGGTCGGTACTCCGTGGCCGTGCGATCCGCAAGAGTCGGTTGAGCGACATCGTCACGTTCCGGGGCTGCTGTGGTTTCAGGCCACATTGCGCTTTACCAAAGTAGGCCCAGCGACCGAACAGCTGGCCGCGGCGTTGGCCTGCGCTGTCGTGGCGGTCGGCACCCGAATCACCCTGGCCGACGCGGCTACGAGTCTAGGGTCGGTCACCACACCGCCATTAATATCGCGCATCCTTCAAAAGTTGAGCACTGCCGAGAATTGGCAGGCAATGAGAGCCGCATTGATTCGGCTCGCGGACGCTGTTGATTCAGGCGCGTGCCCAATCGACTACGAACGGCGGCGCGCACTCCCCTACTCCGATCTGCTGGTTGGTGATGAATGGCATGAAATCTGCTGCGACCTCACAGGATTAGCTGATTCGGCAATGAGCCTCCAGTTGGTCACATGCTGGATGTATGAGCAGATGACCGGCTCCCCCGCACGCCTATGCCCCGCCGCGGTTCGTACCCGCGAGTTTCGGCAAAAGCTCACCGAACTGCGCCAGACGAGGACGCCCACCTCCACCGCGAGTCTCGGCCGATCAGCTAAACAATTTCTCGAACGGCACGGGTGCGGTGCGGAGCCGCTCTGCTGGCACCCACCTAGCACACTGCTTGCCCTTTGAACCTTGCTCCAAACTCGCGGCAACTTCCGGGAATCCCCAGACTCGGATGGACCGCGCTGGGCAATCATCGGTGACGCATCGGTCGGGTCTCTCGGCCCACCAACGCATCTTCTGGGCCTCGGTGGATTCGGGGATGTCGTCTTCGCTCATTTAGAGGTACATCCCTTCCGGAATTGTGGGGCGGTAGCGTCGGCTGCCCACCTCGGCCAACAGCGTTGCGGTGCTGATGTGTCCGTCGACGGCGGCCAGGACGGCGCGGCGCACGATTTCACGGATGTCACTGCCGCTGGTGTTCTCGGGAAGCGCGGCAGCCACCGCCGCGACGTCCACAGCCTGACCGCCGGGCAAGTCCCCGATCAATGCCGCCAGGATTCGGGCAGCGTCGGTGTGGCTTGGATAGCCGACTTCGACGATGGAATCGAGCCGCCCGGTGCGGATGGCGGCCTTGTCCAGGGTGGCGGCGTCGTTGGTGGAGGCCAGCGTCAGGATGCGGGCATCCGGTCCGATGTCCATGGCCTGCAACAACTCCGACAACCCTGCATCACCAGTGGTGCGGTCCCGACACCACAGGTCGATGTCCTCGAGCACCAGCAGGACCGGGCCGCCGAGGCGCTGGGCTTCCTGCACGACGGCGCCCAGCAGCTGAATGCCGGCCTTGGCCTCGACGTAGATGACCGTGAATTCCCCCACCACCTCGCGGGCCACGACCGCGCTGATCGCCGACTTGCCGGTACCGGGTGGACCGCACAGCAGCACACCGCGGCGCGCGCCCAGGCGGTGGGCGTTGAGCAGATCGTGGCGATCGCGCACCGCGCGCACGCCTAGATCAATCTCGGCCCACACCTGATCGCCGACAATGACGTTCTCCCGGCTTACGGTGCAGGGCAACTCGATGATGGCCAAAGTCAGGCCAGCGGCGTAGGTGGCCCGCACCGCGCGGCCGCGGTACGGGTTGAGCTGGTTAGCGCGTTCAGCGAGCCGGTCAAGCACCGCGCGGGCGCCGTCCTGCTGGTCCGGCGTCACGCAGGCGCTCACTTCGGCCGACCGCAGCATGCTCTGGCGTCCCTCCAAAGCGATCACACATCCGGTGCCAGCCAGCAGCGTCCCGGCCGGAAAGTGCACCCGCACACACAGCGGGTGGCGGTAGCGCAGGCCACCGATCTCGGTCTGGGTCCACTTGGGTGGGTTGGTGTGCTCGCCTGGACCGACCTCGCAGACAGGGGTGTGTTCCTCGATCCATTCGGCCAGCGCCAGCGCGAAGGTCAACCGCGACACGGGGTTAAGGGCGCGTTCCTCATCGAGCAAATGCCCGCAGTCCGCCACCCCCAAGCAACGGGCGGTAAACTGCTCTGCGCTCTCGGCCCGCTCGGCCGTGTCGCGCTCTGTGGCGCCGACCAGCAACTCACCCAGGGCGCGCAGCGCCGGCCGCACACCATGCTCAAGGCCTTCCAGCCACGCGTTGACGTCGGTGATGGGTCGGCGATGCGCGTTAGCACCGCCGGCGTGCTCGGCGGTCACATCGGTCAATGCGTCGTCAGTTTGATTCATCGCCTCATTCGTCATTCCGGGAAAAGGGCAGCCGCACAGAATCGCACTCCCCTGGCTGGTAGTCAACTTGGTTTTCCACCGACGCTGATTCGCCTTGCCATGCATCGGGATCAGGCTTGGCGCTCGCTGCTGGGCGCACAAGTTCCCTGACGTCCGGGCTCGCGCCCCTCACCGGAAAATTCGCACGACACGACACCGCGCTGATGACATCCTCGATGGCGTGGATGAGGAACCTGAGGAGCTCTATGTCACCGACTTCTCCAACGTTCCCGGCGCCGACGAATACCGGGAACAGCTCGAGAGCGCCCGTCGCGAGGCACGCCGCCGCTACCGAGACCACCTGACGACAGTGTTCGACCTGCACGGTGCCCCTGAACCCGCTGTGCTCGCCGACGTAGCCCTAGACGCGCTCACCGTCTGGCGCTACGTCGACAGCGGCGAGCGCTGCCGGTGCGGGTGTCACCCGCGGCTACCCGAAACCGACCTGCACGACTATGGATTCGCCTGCACCTGTGCCCGCACCCGCGAGGAGCGCCGCCACACCTGGCACGAATGGCTCAACAACATCAACGCGTTCTGGGAATCACCGGAGGGCCAACGGATCACGGCCGATGAACAGGCTGCTGAAGCCGACCTGCAGGCCTGGCTGGCGGGCCAACAGGGTGTCACCGTGAATAGCCACGGCGGCTTGACTCCCGAGCAGTGGTACGGAGAGGTGGACGGGCATAGCTTCTTTTTCCGCGAGCGCCACGGCGAATGGCGCATCGAGCTCGACCTTCGCCCCAGCGGCCGTGTCATCCGCACACTCGCCGGCACCAACAGCGACGGCACACCCCAATACGGACAAAAAGAGCTAGACGAGGGTGACATCATCGCCCACGGCACCATCGATGACGACCGCTACGGCGCCAGGCCTGTTGAGCGGGCACAGTTCATCATCGACACCATCCGGATCCACCTGGCCCGCCAGATATGCACGCTGCATCACGACGATGTGTCATCGATTGAGGGACTGCTCGGCACCCCGATCACGTGGTGCCCGGCCTGCGGAACCCGTCTGCCCAGGCGCTAGCCAACCGGAGTGCATGCAGGCGCCCGTCTGTACACACTGTTCTGACTTCGCAGCATTGCTGAACCGGGCTTCAGTGCCAGCGTTTCCGGGATAGGGCCTCGCGTGACGCGACCCGTCCCTGATCCGGTACTCATCTCGGGGACCGATTCACGAAACCGTTGACACGTCCCACCGACGCGCATCATCGTCGCCCCGGATTGAGTACGGCAAGCGCGAGGAGGGTGCCGGCGGCGACGTCATAGGCGGAGGGTTTGAACAGTCTTGATAATTGCGACCTGGAGGTGGTGTGCAGATCTGTGCCCTGGTGCGGGATTGCCGCGGCTAACAGGTCTGGCGGGACAACATCGCTCAGCAGCATCGGGTCCTTAATGGCCTGGCGTGCGTGTGTCGCGATGTCGTCCAGTGTCAACGAGGGTGTCCACTCCGTGGACGGCCGTGCTGCATTCGCGCCCGCTAGAAGATGGTCGATGTGGCGTTGGGCTTCGAGGACCGGATGTCCGGACGGCACCTTGAGGACTTTTGTGTCGGTCAGATCGGCGAGGCAACGACGCTTACCGCCCCTGTGATTGCCTCGTGGTGGGCTTGCGCACCTGCCAGGCTGAGGCACCGCGTCAGGCTTACGGGCACCGACGCGGGGATAGTTGCCGCAGCTGGGGCAGGTGTCGGCAAGCAGACATTGATGGCGCCGGCACGCGAAGGACCACACGAGCCGCCATTCGATTTTCCAGCGACCTTGTGTTTGTGCCAGGCACGCCGGGCAGTAGCGCGACCCCGCCCCAAATCCCCAGTATCTGGTCCGTGCGACCACACGGCGACCATGGTCGATGTCTATGGCCACGCCGTCGTAGCGTTGCAGCGTCATCGTCCGAAGTTGTCGTTGGGTAATGCCGGTGGCTTTTGACACTGAGCGCAGTTCGTCTGGGGTCATGACCACGATCCAGCGTGGGCCTTTACTTCCCTGCGTGAGCCCGACCGCGCCCAGCAGGTCAGCCAGCGACGTTCGGCATCGGTGGGCGGTGGTTTCCAGCCAAGAATCGAGCGCTTCGCCGGGCAACGGCGCCACGTGGACTGTCAGCCGCGGAGCCACTCCGGGCGGGTTGGTGCCGCTAATGGTAACGGTGCCATGGAGTGCCTGTACGGCCCGCACTACGTCGATGCCGAAGGGTGTGGGAGCCATCGCAAGTCCCGCCGCGTTGCGCGTGATTACCGGTGCGCCTAGCGCCGTCTCGAGCTTGCCCAGCCGTCGCCGTAGAGTTCCTGTTCCCAAACCGAGGTCGCGCTCTGCTGTTGGGATGCTTGGGAATTCCACGGCTTTGGTGAGCATCTGCAGCCAGGGCGGTCCATATTTGTTTGTGAGAGCAGGCTTGAGAAGTTCGATGGCCGCCTGGGTGTCCATTGGCGGCAGCCGACTCTGATGATAGGTAGTCGCGGGTTTCTTGAGCCCTACCTGCGACAGCCACAGGCTCAGTGTGGCCGGATGAACGCCGACCTCGTTGGCGATGTCGGCGATAGTTCTACGTTTGTCGAATCGCTGCTCGGCTAGCCATGCCCTGGACGGCGAATTTACACGGCGGCGCATTGGGATGCCGTACTGCGCCACTAAGTCTTGGATTCGATGGACGTTGATGCCGTAGCGTCCGGCGATCTGCCGCAGGCTCAGCCGCCCGTCGACGTACAAGTCGCGCAGTGTCTGCTCGCCAAGTTCAGCGCGCAACCGAGAAGCGAACACCGCCTTGCCCGGTCTGCTTTGCAGAGGATAGTGGTTGAGATCGATGGGTTCTTCGTCGAAAAGGTAGCGAACGGTGAGCGAATCGATCCCGAAGTGTGCCGCGAGTTGTCCCACGGTATAGGAACCATCTACCGCCAGCCGGCGTAGTTCTTGTCGGTCGATCGCCGCAGGGTCTGGGGCGGGAAGAGCGAGGTCAGAGACCACATCAAGTGGAGGTTGCCAGGTCAGCGGCTCGTGGATTGCGTTGCGCTGCAAGAATTGTCGTGCTTCGTCGTCGAGATGTTCGCGGAGTTGAGCAGTCATTACGCGGGTGAAATCTCGCACTTGGTTCCACAGACTCTGAGAATGCGCCCTTTGATGATTGATCGCGGTGGTACGTGTCGGGGATCCGCTGATCTTCTCGGCCAGGTAGTACCGGGCGGCGATCGCTTTGCGGCCCGCGCCAGGGAGGTCACCGGCGGTCCGACATATCTGCTGCCAGCGGTCCAGCGGTAGCAGTGCGGAGTAGTCGAGTTGGCGTCGCCGTGTGTAATTGATAGGCGCGGGTTGTTCGGCGAGAAAGTCGTTGAGCCGCACTATCGCTGTGCTGATGGTTGGCCAGGCCGGTGAATGAGACAGCGCGAACAGGTAGCACTTCACGGCTTGAGCACTGATAGCCCCGAGTTGGTTCATGACTTCAGTGAGGTGCGCACTAGTTCCCACAAGCAACGTTGCCGCCGACAGCACCGGGCGCAGGTTGATGGCTCTGGTCCCTTCGACGATGAAACGTGCCGACCATGCCGGCCAGAACACGGCCGGCACGCTGGCGGCCAGGCGCTGCAGACGGAGTTGGCTGCGGTCCGGCGGGCGTGGGGCGGGTAGCACAGTGCGATAACGCAATTGGTTAATCGGTCCCATCCAGGCGGCGCTGGCCCTGATGATGATCGCTGCAGAGACGGTTCCTTCACGTGAGCAGGAATGCAGCTCGGCAGGGCCCGTTTCCCTGTTCTGTCCTTTGATTAGCCAACGCGCGCGGTCAGCAGCCGCATTCAGAGTCGGCGCCCGCAGGATGTCAAGTGCTGCTGTCACTCCGACCGCGGTGTCGATCGCTCGCTGCGGAGCTCTCGCGTGAAGTGTCGCCCTGCGTGGGGGCCGCTCCGTCGCGGCTACGCACTCTTGGTGGCTATCTGCTGGCAGGTCTGCCGACTTTACCGCGGTAAGGCCGTGCAGGGAGGCGTAATTGAGAGCTCGGTTAGCCAGAACTTTGACGTCGTTGAGCGCTGACCGAGCCTGCCTCGAGCCCGTGTGGGTCGAGTAGATGCCGAAATCGGCGCGGTCGTCGGCGATCACGTCGAGGATCTGCTGTTGGGCTTCGCTGATCGGATGGCGTGGCCGCAGGGTTAGAGTCGCCGCGTCGGCGAGGTTGCAACCGCACGCACACAGACTCGCCGAGGGTACCGAATAACCGGGCATAAATGTCGGGCGTGGATGCTTGCCGCACCGGGGGCATTCGTCGGCGAGCAGGCAATGGTGGCGTACGCAGGCGAACGACCAGCCCAGCCGCCAGTGCAGCTGCCAGCGTCCGTCTGTGTGGGCTAGGCAGTGTGGGCAGTATCGTGACCACGGCCGATATCCGAAGGGAAACGATGCCGCGATGCGGTCACTAGTGCGGTCGATCTCGAGCCCGGTGCCGTCGTAGCGGCTCAGGGTCATCGCCAGGACTGCATCGGGATGTAGACCGGTCGCGGTGGCGATGGTGTCGAGCTGCGCCGGGGATGGTCGCACCCGCCAGCTGGGTCGTCGAGTCACCGGGAGGTTCAGTGCCGCCAGCACCTCGCCCACGGGTGTTGCCATTCGACGGGCGAGGGCTTCGAGCCACGAATCGATCGCCTCACCGTCGATGGGAGCGACCCGAATGGGGAAGGTGCGGGCTGTCACAGTGCATCCGCTATGGTGACCGTTTGGTATGCACGGCGGGTGCGAAATGCCACCGCCAGTTCCTGGCGTGCCTTTTCCGCCGCGCTATCGATCCTGATTGAATCGAATACGTTCTGATTCAATGTTTCTGCGCCGTTGCGGATCGCCTTGACACATCCGCGTCGGATCAATTCCATCAACGACCCGATGTGTCCGGTGCTTCGCCTGAACAAGTAGTCCGACAGGTCCTCGGCGAGCATGCCAGGGCGTTTGGATCCCAGAACAAGGCGCTCCTCGATGGTCGTCAACAGTGTGCGCCACTGCCGGCGTCCACGTTCGGTATCGACCTGGTAGGGAAGCATTTTGAGTATGGTCGTGCGGCGGGTGGTCTGTTCCAAGACTATGTCTTTATAGCCAGCGCTGTTGAGGTTGCAGCACAGGTCTTCCATCAACAGCCCGCGGTTGCCCAAACCGATGCCGATCGACAGCAGCGTCAACGGAAACTCGTTGGCGATGTACTTGAAGTGATTGCTGATCTCCACTCCCCCGCTTCGCTGCCAGTGCAGAAAATGGAGGTCGTCGATGATGAGTAGTCTTGTCTCGCAACTGAGCACACAGTCCAACGCCCGTCGGCCTAGTTCTTCGGCTGTGCCGCGGCGACTACCC
Source organism: Mycobacterium sp. 3-98 (assembly GCF_035918355.1). Taxonomy (NCBI): domain Bacteria; kingdom Bacillati; phylum Actinomycetota; class Actinomycetes; order Mycobacteriales; family Mycobacteriaceae; genus Mycobacterium; species Mycobacterium sp. 3-98. Next base: position 4,147,620 of record NZ_CP142360.1, read on the forward strand.
GGGTGCGCGTAGAAGTCACACAAGGCGGCGTTGAAGTCCTTCATGCTGGTATTGCCGCGCATCCCGATACGGCAGACCGGCCATCGTTCGTCGCCCGCCCGAGTGAATTCGCCGTGGCGCCGTACTTCCCGACGGTGAAATTCTTTGGCGAAGGGCTCGACCGCCCACGTCTTACCCAGGCCCGGGTAGCCATCGAGCGCGACAGCGCCTTTGGCGTGGTTGCCATCCTGAGTGCTGCTATCCGTGATGACCCAGAGGTCCTCGTGCAGGGCCGCCAACTGCGGCGTTCGTAAGGGTCCGATGTTGTTGTGCCAGTCGGCGCGCCGCTGGTTGTAGATATCGGCTGCTGGTTCGCTGAGCCGCCGAATCTGACCTCGTGACAACGTCTCTGGCCGGATCCGCTTCGGCGCCTCAACATAGGCGCGCCATCCCTCCTTGCGGGACAACGTGAGGTTGTCGAGGTTCGAGGAGCCACGGGGAGGCGCGGCGGGTGCGGTGCTCATACGTCCTCCAAGACCTCGTCATAGATATGGCCGTCGTCGACGATGACGTCCTCGTCGAGTTCGTCGACGAAAGTGGTTTCATCACCATCTTGAAGAGATTCTGGACGGTTGAGAACCCTTCCCGCAGAGGGTGATTCAGGAACGCTGACTGCCGTGTGAACGTCAATTCCTAAGGTGGATTCTTGCCGTGAGAGCCGCAGCGCTGCGCGCAGCTCGGCCACGGTGTGACCCTGGCTGAGCTTGCGGCGCTCCAACAGTTCGGCCAGAGCTAGCTTGTCGTCGAAGTGACGATATTTGGCGGCGGCAAGTTTGCGCGCGTACTTGAGCCCGTCCTCGTTCATCGGGCCGTCGCAGGCGTCGGCCTCGCTCCATCGCAATGCGTGCCACTCACGCGTGTTCTTGATGTCGAAGAAGTACACCTGTCGCACGTCGTCGGGATCGACGTGGACGGGCCAATGCCCTTTGCGACCCTTATATGGACTTTTCTCGCGAGCCTTATATCCGATGAGTCCAGGACCACGGTAGAAGCGGTGATCAATCTCAAAGCCATAATGCTGAATGGTGCGCCACTCGACCCGCAGGAACTGGTAAGCCAGGCACGGGTCGCGAGGTGCTTCGATGTAGCCGGCGCGGGCGATGCCGTGCTCGAACATCTGCGACGGGGACATGCCGAGCGCCCACAAGCCCGGCTCGCCGACCCCGTCATGGTCGCGTAGGTGATATACGGCGGCCACCCACTCGCGTAGCATCGCTTCGATTTCGTCGATGAAGAAGACGGCGTCCTGTTCGGGCGCTATACCGCGCGAATACAGGTCCGGGCCTTTGTAACCGGGAAGCTCCTGCAGAAACCCCTCACGGACCGTCCGGAAAAACCGTTCCACCGGGCCCTTGTCGTACGGGACACGCAGCCGAGCGGGTTGAATCGAAATCCCCATCTGCCGGCACGCACTGGTCAGATGCTCACCGACATAGATCTTCCCGTGATCGACCACCACGGTCTCCGGAACGATCGCCGGCGTCGCCGCGAACACACTCTGGGGATCTACCACCTGCTGTTCGACCAAGACCGATCGTGGCACCCCGTGCGGTGGCCACACTGCCTTAGAGGGCCAGTCGCGGCCCGCTGGCATTGGGCGAAAACACTGGTAGAGCACCGATGCGGCATCGATCGCTTTGGTCGATACCGGGGTCAGCCGCAACCCGGTGATGCACCGCGAATACCAATCCATCCCCACGGTGAGATCCACGGCGACCCAACGCAGCGTGTGCGGATCCATCGCGAACACATCCAAAGGGGTCGTGTCCATCAACAAATACTCACCTGGACGCGCGGGATGCATCTTGCCGTAAGGCAACACGGGACGCGCCGCGATGTCGCGGTTGCGTTTCGTGCTGTTGGAGAAAAATGGATACAGCCGGTCGAGCTTGTCGAGGATGCGATACGCCGTCGCTTGTGACGGTAGCCGCACCACCCCGGCGCCATAGGTAGCGGCCAGCCGTGCCGCCGCGTGGGCAATCACGTAGCCCCCCGTCGGCCTGGACATATCGGTGTGCTCACGCATGACGTCGAGTGCAGCATGTTCGAATAATTCGAAGGCTTTGCTGCCCAACGCAGGTTGCGTCGCTTTAGCCGAAAGCAATCCGACTTCGCCCTCGGCCTCGTATCGACTGACCCAGCGTTCAACAGTTCTCATTCCGATGCCGAGCTCTTTTGCCTTGGCCGCCATGCGTTCTTGTTTGGACAGCTCCACTCGGTAGCGGCGTCGCGGCTCACCCGGTAAAGCCGTTAGCGCACAACCAGATCGATAGCCTGTGAGCGCCTCACGTACGTGAGCGGCGCGCTCACGCACTTGGCTACGCGCCGACTCGGGCACAGCCGACCACTTCACCGACGCGATATCACCGCCGGCCTCGAGGACCTCGACGACGAGGTCTTCGCTGAGTAGACGCGAGCGATCAGAAAACATCAGTTCATCGAGCGCGAACCGGCGGACTGACTGAGACCGCAACTCTCGAGCAATAACTTCTAGCACTCCGGCGACAGGGTGGATTTCGACGACCTCGACGATTTCTCCGTCGTAAGTGAATCGCGTTCCTACGCCTATCCGTACACCCGCATGTCTCATAGTGACTCCTCGAATACTGTTGATGGACGAAGTGGTACGCCGAGATCCGCGCGGTACTCATGGCGCCACAACAGATGCATCAACGCCGGGCGGACCAGCTGCTGCGGGTATCCCCGAACCTCTTGTTCGGCGTCCGCAATCGACATGCCGACGAAGTGCCCAGGACAACAACGGATCTCAGCCAAGATAGGTTGGTTGATCAGCCACTCGCGCCGATAACCGGCAAGGAAGCGCACGTTCGCTAAAAGGATTCGGGGTGGTTCATTCACCACCAGATACGACCAACCCAACGATTCGACGACTTCGCGGGTCCAAGCGCACAACTGCACAACCTTCGATTCAGTCATCCGCCCACCGCGGACGACATCGACCACCACCGGTTCGCCGGCGCTGTCCAGCAGATAATCCGGAATGTGTTTGCGCACCTGCCCATCCACTTCGACACGCAACACGAATGGTTGGGCGACAATGCGAAGGACCCCAGGGTCAAAGTCGGCCAACAGCAAATTCGCCAACTCGAGCCGCGACTCGTAGATGACGTGGTCATTCTGCGTGGCAGACCAATACGTTCCCGAGTAATGGCGCTGCCCGAAATACCAACGGAAAGTCCGCCACGGCGCCGCGTCAAACAGCGCAGCCGGTGACACCTTCTCCGCAGATACCGACCGCTCTTCGCCCACCGCAGGCCGATACGCAATGGTCGCGGTACTCAGGTCAACAGCAGGCTCGAGCGACACCGTAAAACTCCGAACACCACAACGCACCACCAAGTACAACTGGCGCCACTACCGGCGTTCTGCGGCAATCATCGAGGATTTAAAGCCGATTTACAAGGCCTTCTCGCCCCCAGCTCAGCGCGGCGGACGCGTACGAGGGGGACCCCAAGTCAGATTGTATGGCACCCACCCAACGTCGCCATGAAACCAGTTTGCTCTGATCACCTGTCACTCGCACGCCAAACGACGAAAGATGGCCATCGCGATTCGCGACCGATCACGTGTGATCTACACTTCTCGATACATCAACTATCAACAACCGCAGTCGGTTTCGAGCCAGGAGCCTCATTCTATGAATAACGCGACCGCCTTCCGAGAGAATGTCATCTTCCATGAAATCACCGAGATCCGGGGTGGCCACCGGAAGTCCTATTCCAGGGTCATGCCATATGACCGGCCGGTGGCATGCTCGCAATTCAACCAGCGCACGTAGGCGCACCGGCGTTCTAGAATGTGCGTTATGGGTGGACCAGATTGTCCCGGACTGGATGCGCTTCTAAGGAAGCATCAGCTGGATATAACCAGCGAAGAGGTCTTAGACCAGATGGACTCGATCTTCGCGACAATTTCCCCTGCCGGTGCAGCGCCTCTCTCAATGGGCGAAGTGCAATTTTTTCACGCTCACGATGACACTGGCGTCGCGGCGGTCATCGACAACTGGTCCGGCGAACAGCTACGCCAGGCCCAGGCGCGCTCGGCCGTAAGGGCGCTCGCTGACACCCTGTCTGGGTCGATGAGCATCAAGGAAGCCGCCACACTGCTGGACATCGACCCGTCCGGTGTATCTCGGCGCATCGCCAGAAAAAGATTGTGGGCCTTCCGCATTAACGGAAGCCCCCGCATCCCTCGCTGGCAGTTCTTAGGCTCCAAGCTCCTTCCTGGTCTCAACGTGATCGTGTCGGCGATACCACGCGACACCACTCCCGCCTCTATGGAGGCTTTCATGAAGACACCGCAGCCAGATTTCGGCGATCACACACCGATCGAACATCTCGCCGCCGGCGGCGACCCCACACTGATCGCTGACTTCGTGTCCGATCTCGGCCGCTGGTGAGCCCCCCAAAAAAGTCCAGCACACACCGCCCAACGGCTCACCAAAGAAGCCCGCCACGTCGTCGACTACGCGGGCATATTGTGGCGAATCCACTGCACCACACGTCCTGTCCTGAAACGAGCGATGCGGCGAGCCCGCACTACCGTCAATGCGATGGGCCCCCGTCTAGGACCGCAACCCGTCGCCCATCGCGACAGTGTGCTTGATATCCCCAGACACTACGAACGCGATCCACGATCGCCGACCACCAATGTCGCTGATACAGAACGAAGTTCGCGAGTCCAATAGAACAGCCCACGCACGTAAGCGCAAAGCCAAAGCGACGGTCAACGCTTAGGACGGCTATGCACATTCTCATCTTTGTGGCGGATCCGCCATTTTGACGTCACAAAGATGAGAATTCCGCCATGTTGGATGAGAACCTACACTTTCGTAGGCGACCGGCTCGACACCCCACCGCGAATCTGCCATTGACGAATGTCACCATTTGGTATTGACTGCGTTGTATGACGGACGGTGTTCCGGCTCGCGGGTCGCTGCGATCCCGCGGGGCGGCAGCGGTAAGTGCCTACACCTTGCGGCCGATCACCAGCGTGATCCCGCCCGAGCGGGCATGGGGGCTATGGCTCTCGCGTCAGATCATCGCCAGGATCATGGGCACCTTTGGACCCTCGCTCGCGGGCACGCGCGTCGAACCGGTCGACACCAGGCTGCCCGACGGCCGCCGCGTCAAAGGGGAATGGGTCTACGGGCCGCGCACCCCCACCAGCGAAGCTGAGCGCTCATCGACAACCGCGGGAGCCATCTACTACGTGCACGGCAGCGGGTACGCCGTGTGTTCGCCAAAGACGCACCGCCGGTTGACATCCTGGCTTTCGTCCTTGACCGGCCTTCCGGTGTTCTGCATCGACTACCGACTCGCCCCAAAGCATCGCTTCCCCACCGCGGCCGACGATGTCCGCGCGGGCTGGGACTGGCTGGTCGACACGTGCGGCCTACTGCCCAAACACATTGTGATCGCCGGAGATTCGGCGGGCGGTCACCTGTCCGTCGATCTGCTGCTACAACCCGGGGTCGAGCACCCCGCCGCCATGGTGCTGTTCTCGCCGCTGTACGACCTCTCGTTCGAATTGGCGCTCGCTCGTGAGCGGATTCGCCCCGATCCCGCCACCAGCGCCGCGAACGCGGTGCGGTTGGTCGGCCTCTACCACAGCGGCGTCGAGCTGACCCATCAACGGCTGACACTCGACGTCGCGGGCGGCCCCGCGCTTCCACCCACGCTGATCCAGGCCGGCGGCGCCGAGATGCTGCAAGAAGACGCGCGCCAGCTCGCCGCCGACATCCGAACTGCCGGTGGCAGATGCGAACTGCAGATCTGGCCCCATCAGGTGCACGTCTTTCAGGCGCTGCCACGCATGACACCCGAAGCCGCCAAGGCGATGGCCTATGTCGCGCGCTTCATCGCGCACGCCCTGCAGGATGCGCGCGCCGTCACCGAAGGGGCCCGCTGACGATGTTCGGACTCAATAAGCCCAAAATCAGCCGCGGCGCTTCGGCGGTGGTGACCGGTGCCGGAAGCGGCATCGGCGCCGCCTTCGCCGTCGAACTCGGCCGTCGCGGCGGCGCGGTCGTGTGCAGTGATATCGACCAAACCGCGGCGCAAAAGACCGCCGACGCGATCACCGAGCAGGGCGGCAAGGCGATCGCGATCCGTTGCGACGTATCGCGATTCGACGAGGTGCAGGCGTTGGCCGAGCAATCGCAGGCGTGGTTCCCGGCGGCACCCACGTTGGTGATCAACAACGCCGGTGTCGGTGCCGGCGGCGCCGCGATCGGCGATGCGCCGCTCGACGATTGGGCGTGGACGTTGGGGATCAACCTCTGGGGCCCCATTCACGGCTGCCATGTGTTCACCCCGATCCTGCGCGACGCCGAGTCGCGTGCGCCGCGGGGCATCATCAACGTGGCCTCCGCGGCGGCGTTCGGCGCCGCCCCGGGTATGGCCGCCTATAACGTCAGTAAGGCCGGCGTCCTTTCACTCTCGGAAACCCTGGCCGCCGAACTCGCCGGAACCCCGGTGCGGGTCACCGTGCTGTGCCCGACCTTCGTAAAGACCAACATTCTCGAGTCCGGCCGCATCAGCGAACAATCCAGCGAACTCGCCACCAAATTGATGCGCTGGACCGGATTGTCCGCGGAGAAGGTCGCGCGAACCTGCCTGGACGCACACGACCGCGGCGAGCTCTACTGCATGCCGCAGTTCGACGCCAAGGTCGGCTGGAACATCAAACGCCTGGCCCCGCAGGCCTATACGCGCACGGCCGGCTTGCTCTCCCGCATCAACCTGCCCTGAACACGTCGACGCAAAGGAGTTCCCGATGGCCATCGACATGGAAGTCATGCTCGCCAAGATCAAAGACCGGCAGTGGGCACTCGCCGATATCGACTGGGACGCCCCCGGCGCCGACATGATCAGTGACGAACAGCGGCCCCAGCTCAAGGCGTTCATGGCCGACCTGTGCTGGATCGAGAACATCGGCGCCAGAGGCTTTGCGGCACTGGCGAAGAAGGCCCCCACACCGACCATCGCCGAGATCTACCGCTACTTCCACGCCGAGGAGCAGCGCCACGCCAACGCCGAACTGGCGCTGATGAAGCGCTGGGGCATGCTCACCGACGGTGAGATTCCCGAGCCGAACGTGAACATCCGACTGGCCATCGACTGGCTGGACCGCTGGGCCGACGACATGCCGCTGTCTCTGCTCGGCACCGTCATCCCGATGCTCGAAGTCGCGCTGGACGGCGCCCTGTTGAAATTCCTCCTCGACGAGGTGCACGATCCCGTTTGTCACCAGGTCTTCGAGAAGATCAACAACGACGAATCGCGCCACCTGGTCGTCGATTTCGAAGTTCTCGACATGATCGGGCACGCGAAGATCCGGCGGTTGCTGATCGACTTCGTCGGTCACAATGCCACTCCGGGTCTCATCATCGGTGCGATCATGGGTGCACCGCTGATCAACAGGATCCGCAACGAGATCATCGCCATGGGTATGGAGCCCGAGCGGCTTTACCGGGCCGTGAAACGCTTTAGAGAGCTTGGCGACCGCGGCGATCGCACCAGCCGGGTACCGACTTACCGGTTCCTAAGGCGCTACGCCGGAGTGGTCACGAATCCACGCCACCCGTACCACCTGCTGGCGAATTCGATGGTATGGCTTTCCGACCGGTATCCGCGGCCGCTGCTACCGTCGGTACCGACGTGGGTCAGAGAACTCACCCACGAGCCGGCGGCATGAGCATGGCGAACAACAACGGCGCCCATGCGGCGCTCATCATCGGAGCCGGCTTCACCGGACTGGGCGCGGCAATCCGGTTGGCCGAAGCCGGAGTCGATGACATCGTGATACTCGAGCGCGCGGACCGCGTCGGCGGAACCTGGCGCGACACAACATATCCGGGTGCCAGCTGCGACGTCCCGTCGCTGCTGTACTCCTACTCATTCGTCAAAAATCCGACCTGGTCGCGAACCTACTCCCCCGCCCCGGAAATCTATCGCCACCTCGAGGACATGGCGGACCGCTTCGACATCCGCAACCGCATCAGGTTCGGCCACGAGGTCAAGGGCTTGTCCTTCGACGAGGACGCCGGCGTCTGGACCGCCACCACCAAGAACCGCAAGAAATTTCGCGCCCGCACCGTCGTGCTGGCTTCCGGTCCCCTGTCCGACGTCAGCTTCCCCGACATCCGCGGCCTCGACAGCTACCAGGGGCACAAGATCCACAGCGCCCGTTGGGATCACGATTACGACTTCGCGGGCAAGCGCGTCGCGGTCATCGGGACCGGTGCCAGCGCTATCCAGATCATCCCCGAGCTGGTCAAACGCGCCGAATTCGTCAAGGTTTTCCAGCGCACCCCATGCTGGGTACTGCCGCGCTTGGACGTCGCCACCCCACCTGCCGTGCAAGCCTTGTTCGCCAAAGTCCCTGCCACCCAACAGCTTGCGCGCCAGACGCTGTACTGGGGGCATGAAGCCAGCGCCACGGCGCTGGTGTGGGACACGCCGCTGACGTCGTTGGTCGCCCGGCTGGGGCGGGCCCACCTGCGCGCTCAGGTGAAGGATCCGTGGCTGCGGCGCCAGCTGACGCCCGACTTCAGGCCGGGGTGCAAGCGCATGCTGGTCTCCAGCGACTACTACCCGGCGCTGCAACGGGACAACTGCAAGCTCATCGACTGGCCGATCGCCACGTTGAGCCCGGCGGGCATCCGCACCAGTGATGGCATCGAGCACCGCCTCGATTGCATCGTGTTCGCCACCGGCTACGACGTGCATCTGACCGGTCCGCCTTTCGCCGTGACCGGACTCGGTGGGCGCTCGCTGGCCGCCGAATGGGCCGACGGCGCACAGGCTTACAAGAGCATCAACGTGCACGGGTATCCGAACCTGTTCGTCATGACCGGCCCCAACTCCGGGCCGGGGCACAACTCGCTGCTGGTCTACATCGAGGGCCAGCTGGACTACGTGGTACGCGGCATCACCACCATCCTCGACGAGGACCTGCGCTATCTCGATGTCCGCGAACAGGTCCAGCGGCGCCACAACGAGGATCTCCAGCGCCGGCTGACCAGGACGACCTGGATGTCGGGATGCCGCAGTTGGTACCTCACCAAGGACGGATTCAACGGGTCGATGTATCCCGGATTCGCCACGCAGTATCTTCGCCAGATGAGGGATTTTCGGTATGAGGACTATCAGGCGGTGGCGCACGCCCGGGCGCGCGCCAGCCGATCCGCCTGAGATCGCGCCCTGACATGGCAACCGAGCGTGCGTCGCGGCCCGAACCCGGCACCATCGCCAGCGTGCTGCACAACGTGCGCCGCGCCCCCAAACGCGTGCGGCGCCAATCGCGGGAATATCGACAACTCATCGAAACGGCGGTGTCCCAGCTGTTCGACGCGGCGGTCCGACACCCGCACGGCGCCGCGAACTCCGGGGAGTACCGCATCGACGACCTGGCCCGGCTGGCCGGCACCACCACCCGCAACATCCGCGTCTACCGCGACCGCGGGCTGTTGCCGCCCCCGCTGCGCGTCGGGCGCATCGCGCTGTTCAACGACACCCACCTGACCCGGTTGCGGCTCATCACCTCGATGCTCGACCGCGGCTACACCATCGCGCACGTACGAGAAATGCTCAGCGCGTGGGAGGAAGGCAAGAACCTCGGTGACGTGCTGGGCCTCGAAACCGCCATCGCGGGCCCGTGGACGACCGAGAAGCCGGAAACCATGCCGCTCGCCGACGCCCAGCGACTCGTCGACGACCCGCAAGCCTTCGAGCGGCTCGTCGCGCTTCAAGTGATTCGGATTGACGGGTCCAACGCGACGATCACCCGCCCGAAACTGATCGAGGCGTTCAATGAAATCCGCGGCTACGGTGTCGAATTCGACAAGCTCATCGACCTGCACGAGCAGATCGTGCCCGAGATCGACAAGATCAGCGACATGCTCGTGCGCGCCGGCGCCGAACACGTGCTGGACCGCATCAGGCCCGGCGAGCCGCTCCCGGCCGACGCCGAGATCGCCGAGCTGATCACCATGCTCGTGCGCTTTCGGACTCAAGCCGTGGCCACGGTCACCGCGACGCTCGCGTCCTCGATCGAATCCAATATCGAGTCGCTCGTGAGCCGCATTCTGGCGGACTATCTCGCCGAGTCGAGCTCTTCGGCCTGAGCGGCGGTGGCTTTCGGGATTGTCCTCGGCCGCCTCATGCCGTGAGCGCGCGACCTAACGGTGGAGCGCTAAACAGGGACGACAGTGCAGGTTGGGCACGTAAAAGTGCCCGTGCAGGCCGCTGCCGTGGGAAAAGTGAGCGCCAGCATGACGGCAAGAACGACTTTCGACTTGAGACCAGCCACGAATACTCCATCCCGTTGAAGTTGGGACAGATGCTAAACGCAACACCGCGAAAAAACTTGAGAATGACGGATATTCGCTGTCAACCCTTTACCGGCCGTTGAGAATTCACCCGTCGCGCGGCCATAGCCGCCGCTTGCGCTGCATATCACGTTAATCAGTGTCAGTGTTCCTTCTGTTTGAAGGACTTTGCTGGCGGTGATCTTCTCGGCCCTTCGCGCCTCACCTTCGGAGGCGCTTGGACTCGTCGAATTCCTCGCCTAGGCGCGCGCAATCAGATAGGGCGCGAGCGTGGACAGCTTCTCGCACGTCTCTTCGAATTCGCGTTCGGGCGTGGACTCTTCGATGATGCCGGCACCGGCCCGCAACCAGGTCCTGCCGTCACGTTCGTAGGCCGCGCGCAGCGTCAGCGCCGCGTCCAGCCCGCCGTCAGCCGAAATCATCACGACCGCACCCGAATAGAGGCCACGGGGTCCTTCGTCGAGGCGCATGATCGCTTCGACACCGCCCGCTTTCGGGATGCCCGAGGCGGTGACCGCAGGGAACAACGCTTCGAGCGCGTCCATCCGGTCGTTCGACGTGCCCAGGCGCCCGCTGACCGTGGACCCGAGGTGCTGGACACTCCCCCGCTCGCGCACCGTCATGAAATCGGTGACGACCGCAGTGCCGGGCTCGGCGATCTCGGTCATCTCCTGCAGCGAGCTGCGCACCGAAATCGCGTGCTCGACAATCTCTTTGGAGTTCGACTCCAGGTCATCTCGCGCCTCACGGTCACGCGCCTCGCCACGACCGAGCGCCCGGGTGCCCGCCAGCGGCTCGGTCACCACGACACCGTCGCGACGGACCGCCGCGACCAGTTCGGGGCTGTAGCCCACGGCACGAATCCCACCCAGCGACAACAGAAACGATCGCACCGGGGTGTTGTGCCGGCGCGCCAGCCGGTAGGTGGACGGGAAATCGAGCGCGAAAGGCACTTCGAGAGAACGGGAAAGGATCACCTTGTGGTAGCGGCCCGCCGCGATCTCCGCCACGGCCGACGCGACACGATTGCGGTAGTCGGAGGTGTCGGCGATGACGTCGATCGCGGAGGCCTCGCGCAGCCCGGAGACGCCGTCGCCGAGCACAGCCAGCACTACGTCGCGGTGGTCGGCCGACGCGTCGAACAGACGAATCGCCTCCCGGGACACCACGATGCGGCCCCGCGGCCAAAACACCCGCGCCAGCGGGGTTTCCGGCGCCAGGCGCTGTTGCAGCCCGTAGCGATAGACCCCGAATTCGAAGGCGATCCAGCCGAAGAGTTGGTCTGTTTCCAGCAGCAGCCGGTCGATGGCCTCGCCCAGCGCCGGCCCGGGTCGCCCCGACCACTGCTGGCGCTGCGTGACCCCATCGCGGATCACCCGCAGCTCGTCGCTGTCCAACTCGATCATGGCGTGCACACCGGTGGCCAGCACCCATTCCCCGCTGCGCTCGTAGAGCAGATACTCTTCCCCGACGCGTTCGGAGAGCACCACGGCCAACTCGGCCGCCAGGTCCGCCGGGTCGATATGGGCGGGAAGCGGGATCGATGGCGACGCAGAACCGGCGGAACTTGTCTCGACGCTGACCTCGGTCACGGTTAGTAAATGTAGCCTAACCTATGTAGCTGTGCGCAACCGATCCCATCGAGTTGCCCCCCGCGGGGCGCCTTCGGCTAAAACTCCCTCGGAGTTAAAGCCCGGCCCCGCCCGAGGCTACCCGCCGGAACGCGCCGATTCGTCGCTCCAGCCGTTCCGTTCGCGCAGCTAGGTCGGGGTCGCCGCCGGCGCGGAAGGTCAGGCGCTGCCGATCCGGTGTGAGGCTCGCCACCTGGAACGTTTTCCCACCGTTTACGTCGTGGTCGCGCACCGAACGGCGTGGGCCGCGAGACTCGTCCTAGTGGCACTGGCCCGTCCGCCCGGATTCGCTGATTGGAGGAACGACGTGTTCAGCATTCGCCTCAGCAGTGGCGAGGAGGTCCAGGCGAGCGCAGGCGACGAGCTCGAAATCAATCAAGAGACCGGTGTGCTTTCGGTGTCCCGGGTCGACGGCTTCGAGGAAATCACGACGCACTACTCGCCCTCGGCCTGGCTGTCGGTGACCCACCGGCAAAAGGGAGCCGGGGTCAGGCCGTCGCCCAACTGGCCGCCCCACTGACTCAGATTTTGACTACACAGTAAATAGACAGCATCTTCACACCAATCTCACGGCTGATGGGACGCCTGCCGGCACCGGATTTCGTTCCGCTAGATCGGGCCTGACCAGCGCATTTGCGGCGCTAGGCGGGTCTGGAAGGCCCGTCCTTCCCGCCGTGCTTTCGAGTGGCAGGTCGACCGCCACGGGGATAAATTTCTGACGGTCGTCGGGATGTTTCGTGGTTGCTCCGCGTTTGCGGACGGTGCTTCCCCCTGATCGCGGGTCTACTCAACGGAGGCATCGATGCTGCAAGAGTTTTGGCACAACTTCACCCACAACCTCTTCAAGCCGCTCTTGCTGTTTTTCTACTTCGGCTTTCTGATCCCCATCCTGAAGGTGCGCTTCGAATTCCCCTATGTCATCTATCAGGGGTTGACCATGTATCTGCTGCTGGCCATCGGCTGGCACGGCGGCGAAGAGCTCGCGAAGATCAGCGCCTCGAGCGTCGGCGCCATCGTCGGATTCATGGTCCTGGGCTTCGTGTTGAACTGTGCCATCGGCGGTTTGGCCTACGTGGGCCTGAGCCGACTGAAAACGCTGCGGAAGGTGGACCGCGCGACGATCGCGGGCTATTACGGGTCGGACTCGGCCGGGACCTTTGCCACCTGTGTGGCCGTGCTGGCCGCCGTGAACATCGCCTTCAACGCTTACATGCCGGTGATGCTGGCCGTGATGGAGATCCCGGGCTGCCTGGTCGCGCTGTACTTCGTGGCCCGACTGCGCCACCGGGGCATGGACGCCGGCGGATACATGCCCGACGAGCCCGGCTACACCCCGCCCGTCAAGGTCGGGGTCGGCCCCGGCAGCGCCGCGCGGCCCCCGCAGGGCGGGAGCCTCGAGAGGCAGGAAGCAAGCCTGGAGCACGAGCTGGAGGACTGGGAGCCCGAGCAGAGCCCGGACGACGCCAAGGCCAAGCGGATGCCGATCCTCTCCCGCGAGCTGTTTCAGGAGGTGTTCCTCAATCCGGGGCTGGTCCTGCTGATGGGCGGCATCATCATCGGTCTCGTCAGCGGGCTGCAGGGCCAGAAGGTCGTCGCCGACGACGACAAGTTCTTCGTGCTGGCGTTCCAGGGCGTGCTGTGCCTGTTCCTGCTCGAAATGGGCATGACGGCGTCGCGCAAGCTGAAAGACCTGCGCACGGCGGGCCCCGGATTCATCGTCTTCGGTCTCGTGGCGCCGAATGTCTTTGCGACGCTGGGCATCTTCGTCGCCTGCAGCTACGCCTCGCTGACCCACACCGACTTCAAGACGGGCACCTATGTGCTGTTCGCGGTCCTGTGCGGCGCGGCGTCCTACATCGCCGTCCCGGCGGTGCAGCGGCTCGCCATCCCCGAGGCGAGCCCGACGTTGCCGCTGGCCGCCTCGCTGGGTCTGACGTTCTCCTACAACGTCACCGTCGGAATCCCGCTCTACATCGAGATCGCCCGGGTCTTCGAGCAATGGTTCGGGGTCTGACCGGGCCGCTACCCCAATAGCGTCCGCACCACGGCGTCGGCCAGCAGCCGTCCCCGATCCGTCAGGACGAGCCTGTCACCGGTTGTCACCAGCAACCCGTCGGCGACGACGCCCGCGGCGCGTTCACGCTCTTCGGAATTCAACAGGCCAACCGGAAGGCCTTGGCGCAGGCGGACTTTCAACAGCACGTCTTCGGTGTGCAACGTGTCGGCGTCGAGCCGCTCGAATCCCGCGACCGGCAGCGCGGCCGCGCCCAGCCTCTCGGCATATGCGTTGGGATGCTTGACATTCCACCAGCGCGTGGTGCCGACGTATCCGTGCGCGCCCGGTCCCGCGCCCCACCACTGGCCGCCGTCCCAGTAGCCCAGGTTGTGCCGGCATTCACCCCCTGGCCGCGACCAGTTGGACACCTCGTACCACGACATGCCCGCCTCGCTCAGGCGCGCGTCGACCAATTCGTAGCGGTGGGCCAGCACGTCGTCGTCAGGAGCGGCCAGTTCGCCGCGACGCACCCGCCGGGCCAGGGCGGTGCCTTCCTCGACCACCAGCGCATAGGCCGAGACGTGATCGACGCCGGTCTCGATCGCGGTGTCGACCGATCGCAGCAGGTCGTCGTCGGACTCCCCCGGGGTTCCATAGATCAGATCGAGGCTGACGTGTTCGAAGCCCGCGGCCAGCGCCTCGCGGGCCGCATCGGCCGATCGGTTCGGCGTGTGAATGCGGTCGAGGACACCCAGCACCCGGGGCGCCACCGATTGCATCCCCAGGGACACCCGGGTGTAGCCGGCCGCGCGGATGGCGTCGAAGAGGTCCGGCCACGCCGACTCGGGGTTGGCCTCGGTGGTGATCTCGGCATCCGCTGCCAGCGGAAAGTGCTCGCGCACCATGTCCAGCAGCGTCACCAGGCGCGCACCGCCGAGCAACGAGGGCGTCCCACCACCGACAAACACGGTGCTCACCGGCGGCGCTTGCAGTCGCGCGGCCGCCAGTTCCAATTCGGCCCGCAGCGCACCCAACCAGGCGTCTGGATTGACGCCCCCCAGCTCCGCTGGGGTATAGGTGTTGAAATCGCAATAGCCGCAACGCGTTACGCAGAACGGGACATGCACGTAGATGCCAAACGGCTGCCCGGCGGTCACCCGCACGTCGGGCAGGTCGACCAGCTCCTCGCGAATGGCCATGCCAAATGATCCCACGCAGACGCCCGGCGCCGGCGCCGTCGATCCCGGCTGCCGGGGGCTGCCCGTGCGCCGAGCATGCGCCGGCTGCGACATTCCAGCCGGATTTTCGCGCTGGGTGCACGCTCGGCGTTGCCGCGCGGTGGATCCCCCGGACTTGATGCCGCGGTGGCCCGTCAGCGGCACTTTTAATCATCGTGAGCCCAGATTTGACCTGCTCGCACGGCCCCCCGGCATCCATGGCACAATGGGGGCGTGACTGTCGCCCAGCCCAGCCCGCACATTGTGCTCGTGGCGCGACGGCACATCGATCTCAAGCGCGTTTGCAGCTGTATCTGTCTGCCTTGACTTGGTAGACCCAGCCCACTGTGTCTCCAGCAGGCCGACGGTTTCGTGCCGCCCATAAGTGCCGGTGAACTGTGCTGGCCGCGCTGGCGATCTTTTTGAAGGAGAACTTCCGATGACCACCGCCCGACCCGCGAAGGCCCGTAACGAGGGCCAATGGGCACTGGGGAATCGTGAGCCGCTGAACCCGAACGAAGAGATGAAGCAGGCCGGCGCCCCACTGGACGTGCGCGAGCGCATCGAGACCATCTACGCCAAGAACGGCTTCGACAGCATCGACAAGAGCGACCTGCGTGGGCGCTTCCGCTGGTGGGGCCTGTACACCCAGCGTGAGCAGGGCTATGACGGCACCTTCACCGGCGACGACAACGCCGAGCTGCTCGAGGCCAGGTACTTCATGATGCGGGTGCGCTGCGACGGCGGTGCCTTGTCGACGGCCGCATTGCGCACCGTCGGCCAGATCTCCACCGAGTTCGGACGCGACACCGCCGACATCACCGACCGGGAAAACATCCAGTACCACTGGATCGAGATCGAGAACGTCCCCGAAATCTGGCGGCGGCTGGCCGACGTCGGATTGCAGACCGCCGAGGCGTGCGGCGACTGCCCCCGCGTGATCCTGGGATCACCGCTGGCCGGGGAGTCGCTCGACGAGGTGCTCGACCCGACCTGGGCGATCGACGAGATCGCCCGCCGCTACATCGGCCAGCCCGACTTCGCCGACCTGCCGCGCAAGTACAAGACCGCCATCTCGGGCCTGCAGGACGTGGTGCACGAGGTCAATGACATCGCGTTCATCGGCGTCAACCACCCCGAGCACGGCCCCGGGCTGGACCTGTGGGTGGGCGGCGGCCTGTCGACCAACCCGATGCTGGCCCAACGGCTGGGTGCCTGGGTGCCGCTCGAGGAAGTGCCCGAGGTTTGGCACGCGGTCACCTCGATCTTCCGCGACTACGGGTACCGGCGGCTGCGCTCCAAGGCGCGGCTGAAGTTCCTGGTCAAGGACTGGGGCGTCGAGAAGTTCCGTGAAGTCCTCGAAACCGAGTACCTCAAGCGTCCGCTGATCGACGGACCGGCACCGGAGCCGGTCCCGCGTCCGATCGACCACGTCGGTGTGCAACGGCTCAAGAACGGGCTCAACGCCGTGGGTGTCGCCTCGATCGCGGGACGGGTCTCGGGCACCACCCTGTCCGCGGTGGCCGACCTCGCCGAGGCGGCCGGCTCGAACCGGATCCGTTTGACCCCCTACCAAAAGCTGGTGATCCTCGACGTCCCCGACGACAAGCTCGAGGAGCTGATCGCCGGTTTGGAGGCGCTCGGCCTGCAGTCCCAACCGTCACACTGGCGCCGGAATGTGATGGCCTGCACGGGAATTGAATTCTGTAAGCTGTCATTCGCCGAAACACGAGTCAAGGCGCAGTCTTTGGTGCCCGAGCTGGAAAGTCGGCTCGCGGACATCAACCTGCAGCTCGATGTTCCGATCACCGTCAACCTCAACGGCTGCCCCAATTCGTGCGCACGCATTCAGGTCGCCGACATCGGGTTGAAAGGCCAGATGGTCGACGACGGAAACGGTGGCTCGGTCGAGGCTTTCCAGGTACACCTGGGCGGCAGCCTGGGTCAAGACAGCGGCTTCGGCCGAAAACTGCGTCAGCACAAGGTCACCAGCGACGAGCTCGGCGACTACATCGAGCGGGTCGCACGCAACTTCCTGAAATATCGCGGCGAGGGTGAACGTTTCGCACAGTGGGCCATGAGGGCAGACGAGGACGATTTGCGATGAGCGAACGAACAACCAGACATTCCGAGGCCGAGCTGCGCGAACTCGCCGCCCGGGGGGCGGCCGAGCTCGAGGGCGCCAGCGCCAGCGACGTATTGCGTTGGACCGACGAGACGTTCGGCGGCGTCAACGGACCGCGCGGATGGGCGACCTGCAACTACGTGGTGGCCTCCAGCATGCAAGAGGCGGTGTTGATCGATCTGGCCGCCAAGGTGCGCCCGGGTGTGCCGGTGGTGTTCCTGGACACCGGCTACCACTTCGTGGAGACCATCGGTACACGCGACGCCATCGAGTCCGTTTACGACATCCGGGTGCTCAACGTCACGCCCGAGCAGACCGTCGCCGAGCAGGACAAACTGCTGGGCAAGGACCTGTTCGCGCGTGATCCCGGTGAATGCTGCCGGCTGCGCAAGGTCGCCCCGCTGGGCAAGGCGCTGCGCGGCTATTCGGCCTGGGTGACCGGGCTGCGCCGGGGCGAAACCGCCGCACGCGCCAACGCCCCGGTGGTCGGCTTCGACGAGGGCTTCAAGTTGGTGAAGGTCAACCCGATGGCGACCTGGTCCGACGACGACGTGCAGAACTACATCGACGAGCACAGCGTGCTGGTCAATCCGCTTATCTACGACGGCTATTCGTCGATCGGCTGCGCCCCGTGCACGGCCAGGCCGCTGGCGGGCGCCGACCCGCGCAGTGGGCGCTGGCAGGGGCTGTCCAAGACGGAGTGCGGTCTGCACGCCTCGTGACGAATCACGCTGAGGTCAGCGTGTTCTCATCCTCGGCCGCTTTGTGACCGGGCTCCGCCGCAGTCGGGGCGATCGGTGGGACCCGGGTGGCACGCACGTAGACGGTGTCGCCGTCGCGTAATGCCAGGGCCTCGGCGTCGCCGCGTGTGATCTGCGCCGTGAAGAAGCCACCGGTGGCGGCGCTGGTCAATTCGACCCGCACCTCGAAACCCAGCGCCACCACCCGGTCAACGGTGGCCCGCACCACCCCGATCGACTCCGCGGTGCCGTCGCCGCCGGCGATCGCCATCTCGGGGTTGCGACCCACCCGGATGTCGTGCGGACGCACCAGGGCGCCGTTGAGGGTGGACACCGCGCCGAGGAACGACATCACGAACGCGTTCGCCGGGGCGTCATAGACGTCGGTCGGGGATCCGATCTGCTCGATGCGACCGTGATTGAGCACCGCAATCCGGTCGGCGACATCCAATGCCTCCGCCTGATCGTGGGTGACCAGCACCGTGGTCACGTGCACCTCGTCGTGCAGGCGGCGCAACCACGCCCGCAAATCCTCACGCACCTTGGCGTCCAGCGCACCGAACGGCTCGTCGAGCAGCAGCACCTGCGGGTCGACCGCCAGCGCTCGAGCCAGCGCCATCCGCTGTCGCTGACCACCGGAGAGCTGATTGGGATAGCGGCTCTGAAAACCGCTGAGCCCCACCACTTCCAGCAGGTTGTCGACCTTGGCTTTGATTTCGGCTTTGGGCCGCTTGCGAACCTTGAGCCCGTAGGCCACGTTGTCGCGGACGGTCAGGTGCTTGAATGCCGCGTAGTGCTGGAAGACGAACCCGATGCCGCGGCGCTGCGGTGGCACCCGGGTCACGTCGCGACCGTAGATCGTGACGGTTCCGCTGTCGGGCTGGTCGAGACCGGCGATGGTGCGCAGCAGCGTCGATTTGCCCGAACCGCTGGGACCCAACAACGCCGTCAGCGACCCGGTCGGCACGACGAAGTCCACGTGGTCCAGCGCGACGAAGTCGCCATAGTGCTTGTAGGCGTCGCGCACGATGATGGCGAGGTCGTCCCGGCCGGTACCGGTGTCTGTCACGTCATCCTCCTCGTCAGGCCTGCTTCGCCGCTCGGGCGCGGCGGGCGTCGAGAACCACCTGGAAAATCAGCACCAGCACCGCAACCCCCATCAGCAAGGTCGACAGCGCATAGGCGCCGTACTCGACGCCGCGGTTGTATCGGTCCGAAACAAGCAATGTCAGTGTTTGCGACTTTCCCGGCAGGTTCGACGACACGATGAGCACCGCACCGTATTCCCCCAGGGTACGTGCGATTGTCAACACGATGCCGTAGGTCAGGCCCCACCGGATGGACGGCAGCGTGATCCGCCAAAACGTCTGCCACCAGCCCGAACCCAGCGTCGCCGCCGCCTCCTCCTGGTCGGTTCCCAGCTCGTGCAGCACCGGCTCCACCTCACGCACCACGAACGGCAGGGTGACGAAGATGCTGGCGAGCACGATGCCCGGCAGGCCGAAGATGATTTTGAACTCGAGGTCGTTTTCGACGAATCCCAGCGCACCGGCCGAGCCCCACAACACGATCAACGCCACACCCACGATGACGGGTGAGACCGCGAACGGCAGGTCGATGATCGCCTGCAGCACGCCCTTGCCGCGAAACCTGTTGCGCGCGAGCACCAATGCCGTCGGGATGCCGAAGATTACGTTGAGCGGCACCACGATGGCCACCACCAGCAGGGTCAGGTTCAGCGCCGATATCGCCGCGGGAGTGCTGACCCAGGCGTAGAACTGGCCGAACCCGGGCCGAAACGTCCTCCACAGGATCAACGACACCGGCACGACCAGCAACACGAAGATGTATCCGAGCGCCACGAATCGCAGGGAATAGCGGACTCCGGCGGACGACGTCATGCGGCCAGCTCCTCGCGTTTGGCCGCGTGCCCACCCACGATCCGCAAGATGAGCAGGACCACGAACGAAATCGCCAACAGCACAATGGATATCGCGGCGGCGCCGGTGCGGTCGTCGTTTTCGATCAGGGTCCGTATCCACTGCGATGACACTTCGGTTTTGCCCGGCACCGCGCCGCCGATCAGCACCACCGACCCGAACTCGCCGATCGCGCGTGAGAACGCCAGGCCCGCACCGGACAACAGCGCGGGCAGCAGCGCCGGCAGCACCACCGAGGTGAAGATCTTCGGGCCGCTGGCGCCCAGCGACGCCGCCGCCTCCTCGACTTCGCGATCCAACTCCAGCAGCACCGGCTGAACCGCGCGGACCACGAACGGCAGCGTCACGAACGCCAACGCCACCGTCACACCCCACGCGGTGTGCTGCAGGTGCAGACCCACCGGGCTGTTGTTGCCGTACAACGCCAGCATGACCAGGCTGGCGACGATGGTGGGCAGCGCGAACGGCAGGTCGATGATCGCGTCGACCAGTCGCTTCCCGACGAAGTCGTCGCGCACCAGCACCCACGCGATCACCAGACCAAAAATCAGGTTGAGCACAGTCACCCCGGCCGAGATCGTCAGGGTCACCCGGAAGGATTCCAGCGCGGCATTGGAGGTGACCGCGAGCCAGAACGCGTGCCAGCCGCCGCCGGCGGACTGCCAGGCGATCGCCGCCAGCGGCAGCAACACGATCACCGAAAGCCACACCGTTGCCGCCCCGACCCGCAGGGCGGTGGTCCCGCGGCCACGCCCGGGCAGCGGCCCGTGCCCGGGGTCGCCGCTGAGTTCGGGCCGGATTGCCAGCGGGTCCGGCGTGATGGCCGTCATCCGGTGGCCTGCGTGTAGATCTTGGTGATGCTGCCGGTGCTCTTGTCGAACAGCTGCGGATCCGCCGCGCTCCAGCCGCCGAGGTCGGCGATGGTCCACAGCTTCGTCGGCACCGGATATTGGGCGCGGAAGTCGGCGGCGACCGACGGGTCGACCGGCCGGAAACCGGCCTGCGCCCAAACCTTTTGGGCCGCGGCCGTGTACTGGAAGTTCTTGAACGCGACGGCGGCCTGCAGGTGGGGGCTGGTGTTGACGACGGCGACCGGATTGTCGATCTTGAAGGTCTGCGGCAGGTTGACGTGGTCGACGGGCTTGCCCGCCCGTTCGGTCGCGATGGCCTCGTTCTCGTAGCTGATCAGCACGTCACCGCTGCCCTGGATGAAGACGTCGGTGGCTTCGCGTCCCGATCCGGGACGGAGTTTGACGTGCTCGGTCACCAGCTTCTTGATGAAATCCACGCCGGCGGCGCTGTTGGCGCCGCCTTCGCTCTTGACGGCGTACGGCGCCAGCAGATTCCACTTGGCCGACCCCGAACTGAGCGGGCTGGGCGTGATGACCTCAATGCCGGGCCGCAGTAGGTCATCCCAGTCCTTGATGTGCTTCGGATTGCCCTTGCGCACCACCAGCGTGACCACCGAGCCGAACGGGATCCCCTTGGTGGCGTCGGTGTTCCAGTCTTTGGAAACCTTGCCGGCCTTGACCAGTCGCGCGATGTCGGGTTCGACGGAGAAGTTCACGACGTCGGCCGGCTTGCCGTCGACGACACCGCGGGATTGGTCACCGGAGGCCCCATACGAGGTCACCACCTGCACGCCCTTGCCTTCTTCGGAGGCATTGAACGCCGGAATTATCTTGCTCCACCCGGGTTCTGGGACCGAATAGGCGACCAGCGTGATGGAAGTGCGTGCGCCGGCCAGCCCGCCGCCGCCGACGGCATCGCTAGCGCCCCCGTGGCAGCCGGCGATACTTGCGGCCACGCCGGCTGTCGAAACCAGGGCAAGTACAGGCCGCCAACGCAATGCGGTCCTGATGTCCATCGAAGGCCTTCCGGTGGGGGACTTATCGGATCTCGGTCCCGTCTCAGCGGAAAGGCAACTAGAACTTCAGGAGGATTCGAGAACTCCAGAACCAGACCGCACACGGGTTTGGGAGTCAGCGACAACAGTGCACGAAGGCATAGCACCCCGGGATGCCAATCGCCACGCGCATGGCGGGAAGCCTAACAGGAATTGACGGTGCCGCCACCGCAGCCGGCGCACGCCACCGCGGCGGGCGCCTCACCGGTGCATCAGGTGCGTGACCAGCCACGTGCCGATCACCAGCGCCACCAAGATGAGGAGAACCAGCGTCACGTGTGACCGAGGCATGCGCGTCACCCGGAGGTCTCACCGACATGGCGGGCACGGCGCATCAACTCGATGCCCTTGCCGAGGAGGCCGTCGAGCAGGGCCCCCGTCACGTAGGCCACCGCCAGCACGACCGGCATCACCACCATGGCCTGCAGCACGAAAGGGAGCCCCGAAAGCCACAGCTCGTTGCCGTCCCACCAGTTGAGGAACGCGTTCACGGAGCTCACCCTATGTGGCGCCGCCACACAAAACCAATGCGTGAACATCGGCGCCCGGGAAGGGGTACGCCACGCCGCGTCGGCGAAACGTTGGACGCCGGGCCGCCGTGCGGTCGATGATGTCCAGATGGTTCTGCATGTTCAGCCCGACGACCAACCGGCCCAGCCGGACGAAGACATGCCCGAGGAAGCGTTTCCAGCGGCGTCCGCCACGTCGATGTCGTCGTCCATCGACCTGCGCACTCCCGGGCCCCTCGCTCCCAGCGCGGCCCTGCGTAACCCGTTTCCGCCGATCGCCGATTACGCGTTCCTGTCGGACTGGGAAACCACCTGCCTGATCTCGCCGGCCGGGTCGGTGGAATGGCTGTGTGTGCCGCGGCCGGACTCGCCGAGCGTGTTCGGGGCGATCCTGGACCGCAGCGCCGGCCATTTCCGGCTGGGCCCCTACGGCGTCTCGGTGCCCTCGGCCCGCCGGTATCTGCCGGGCAGCCTCATCATGGAGACCACCTGGCAGACGCACACCGGATGGCTGATCGTGCGTGACGCGCTGGTCATGGGGCCCTGGCACGACCTGGACCGCCGGTCGCGGACGCATCGCCGCACCCCGATGGACTGGGACGCCGAGCACATCCTGCTGCGCACCGTGCGCTGCGTCAGCGGCACCGTCGAACTGATGATGAGCTGCGAGCCGGCGTTCGACTACCACCGCGTCGGGGCCACCTGGGAATACTCCGCCAACGCGTACGGCGAGGCCATCGCGCGCGCCACCAGGCAGCCCGACGCCCACCCCACGCTGCGACTCACCACCAACCTGCGGATCGGGCTGGAAGGCCGCGAAGCGCGCGCACGCACCCGGATGAAGGAGGGCGACGACGTGTTCGTGGCCCTGAGCTGGACCAAGCACCCGGCGCCGCAGACCTACCAAGAGGCCGCCGACAAGATGTGGCAGACCACCGAGTGCTGGCGGCAGTGGATCAACATCGGTAACTTCCCCGACCACCCGTGGCGGGCCTACCTGCAGCGCAGCGCGCTCACGCTGAAGGGGTTGACCTACTCGCCTACCGGCGCGCTACTGGCGGCCAGCACCACGTCGCTGCCGGAAACACCGCAGGGCGAACGCAACTGGGACTACCGCTACGCCTGGGTGCGCGACTCCACGTTCGCGTTGTGGGGCCTGTACACGCTCGGGCTCGACCGCGAGGCCGACGACTTCTTCGCGTTCATCGCCGACGTCTCGGGGGCCAACAACAACGAGCGGCACCCGCTGCAGGTGATGTACGGCGTGGGCGGGGAGCGCAGCCTCGTCGAGGAGGAACTGCATCACCTGTCCGGCTACGACCAGGCCCGGCCGGTGCGCATCGGCAACGGCGCCTTCGACCAGGTCCAGCACGACATCTGGGGCTCCATCCTCGACTCCTTCTACCTGCACGCCAAGTCGCGCGAACAGGTCCCGGAGACGTTGTGGCCGGTGCTGAAGAAGCAGGTGGAAGAGGCGATCAAGCACTGGCGCGAGCCCGACCGCGGAATCTGGGAGGTGCGCGGGGAGCCGCAGCACTTCACGTCGTCGAAGGTCATGTGCTGGGTGGCGCTCGACCGCGGGGCGAAGCTGGCCGAACGGCAGGGCGAGAAGAGCTACGCCCAGCAGTGGCGGGCCATCGCCGAGGAGATCAAGGCCGACATCCTGGCGCACGGCGTGGATTCCCGCGGGGTCTTCACCCAGCGCTACGGCAGCGACGCGCTGGACGCCTCGCTGCTGCTGGTGGTGCTGACACGGTTCCTGCCGCCGGACGACCCGCGGGTGCGCAACACCGTCCTGGCGATCGCCGACGAACTCACCCAGGAGGGCCTGGTGCTGCGCTACCGGGTCGAGGAGACCGACGACGGGCTGTCCGGCGAGGAGGGCACGTTCACGATTTGCTCGTTCTGGCTGGTGTCGGCGCTGGTCGAGATCGGGGAGGTGCGCCGCGCCAAACGCCTGTGCGAGCGGTTGCTGTCCTACGCCAGCCCGCTGCACCTGTATGCGGAGGAGATCGAGCCGCGCACCGGCCGCCAGCTGGGCAACTTCCCGCAGGCGTTCACCCACCTGGCGCTGATCAACGCGGTGGTGCACGTCATCCGGGCCGAGGAGGAGGCCGACGGCTCCGGGATGTTCCAGCCCGCCAACGCGCCGATGTAGCCGGAAGGGAGCCCGCGTCAGCTGCGGGCGCCGAGTTTGTCCATGAGCGCGTGGGCGAGGTCGATGGCGGTGGTGTTGATGTTGCCGTTGCCCTGATCTCCCGGACCATAAATGGGAATGAAGTCGACCCTCACCTCGACAACGTAAGGCCCCTTGACGCCGAGGGCCCGGGCCACGGGTGTTGCGTTCAAAACCGAGTACGGGGCGGACCCCATCGAAACCGTAGCCGCGACAACCGAATTCAGGACGCGCACGTCGGAGATGGCATCCGTACCGTAGATATCGGTCGGCGGCGCTATCAGCGTGGTCCCGTCGCACTTCTGCCACCGCGCGACGAACCTGGCGAAGAGCGCGTCGGCGTCAGCGGCCGTCCGCAACGCGACGATGCCTTGCTGGACAATGTCGATCTTCACCGAATCCCTTTTGCCCACCCACATTTCGGCGGCCGTTTCTAGTATCGGCGCCGAGCCATACGGGCCCCGCTGCATCAAATGGACGACGCCGATGCACTCGGCGGGCTTCGCCTTATCCCACGCGGTTCCCAATTTGTCGCCGCCCCCGAACAACGAGTAATGCGGGTATGGCTGGAACGGCTGGTCGAGCAGCTTCGCCAGCGCGGTACCGTCGAACAAGGCCCGCTTGATGGCCGGCACCCGACCCGCGTTCGGCGCCAGAGTGCCTGTGCCGGAGATGGTTTGGGTGCACCCGCTCACCAGCAGCACCGCGACCACAGCGGCCAGCGAGTGCCAGGTGCTTTTCACTTCACCCCTCCCGACCTCAGCTCAGGGCGTTGACCCTGTCCATCATGGCGCGCGCGATGTCGAGCGCGCTGCTGTTGACGTTGGCCGATCCCGGGTCGGTGGATCGCCGCCCGCCGAAGAAGACCACCTCGACCTCCACGAGGCAGTTCGACCGGATACCGATGGCCCGCGCCTGGGGGGTGGGCCGCAGGGCGGGCATGTTGGGCAGCACCGAGGTGGCGGTTTTGGTCGCCGCGATGGTGGTAGCGGTGCCGCGGACATCGCTGATGACGTTCGTCGTGCTGATCGGGCCGGTCTGTTCCGAGGTCGTCATGCCGTTGCATTGCTGCCACTGCTGCGAGAACTGCGCGAACAACGCCTGAGCCTGCGCGGCCGAAGGCAGCGTGACCACGCCCTCCATCACGGTGATCACCTGCGCCGGTTCGCCGTTGTTCCACCACGACACCGAGGCGACGTCCTGGACCTGGGCTGAGCGGTACACGCTCTTTTGCAGCATCGCCGTCACGCCCAGGCAACCGGCCTGCGACGTCGACCGCTTGACCTGGTAGAGCTTCTCGGGGCCGCCGACTTGCGCCGGCTCGCGGGAGATCAGCGTCTGGTCCAGCATCCGCGACAGCATCGCGCCGTCGAGCAGCACCTTGCTGACCGTCGCGCCGCTCAGCGGACGCAGCTTCAGGTTCGGTGCCGGCTTCGCCGTTCCGTTCACGACCGCGCCGCATCCTGTCACCAGCGTGGCCAGCGCTGCGAGCGTCGCCGCCGCTTTGAGTATCCGCATGGCTACTTCTTGCCCTTGTCCCCCGCCGCGTCCGCGGACAGCGCCGCGACGAACGCCTCCTGCGGTACGTCGACCCGCCCGATGGTCTTCATCCGCTTCTTGCCTTCCTTCTGCTTTTCCAGAAGTTTGCGCTTGCGGGTGATGTCACCGCCGTAACATTTGGATAGCACGTCCTTGCGGATGGCTCGGATGTTTTCGCGCGCAATGATTTTCGATCCGATCGCCGCCTGGACCGGCACCTCGAACTGCTGGCGTGGGATCAGCTCTTTGAGCTTGGTGGTCATCTTGTTGCCGTAGGCCGAGGCGCCGTCCTTGTGCACGATCGCGCTGAACGCATCGACCGCCTCGCCCTGCAACAGGATGTCGACCTTGACCAGCTGGGCCTCTTGCTCGCCGGCCTCCTCGTAGTCGAGGCTGGCGTAGCCGCGGGTGCGTGACTTCAGGGAGTCGAAGAAGTCGAAGATGATCTCGCCCAGCGGCATGGTGTAGCGCAGCTCCACGCGTTCGGGTGACAGGTAGTCCATCCCGCCGAGCTCGCCGCGGCGCGACTGGCACAGTTCCATGATGGTGCCGATGAATTCGCTGGGCGCGATGATGGTGGTCTTCACCACCGGCTCGTAGACGGTGCGGACCTTGCCTTCGGGCCAGTCCGACGGGTTGGTCACGACGACTTCGGTGTTGTCCTCTTTGACCACGCGATAGACGACGTTGGGCGACGTCGAGATCAGGTCCAGGTCGAACTCTCGCTCCAGGCGCTCCCGGGTGATCTCCATGTGCAGCAAACCCAAGAAGCCACAACGGAATCCGAAGCCCAGCGCCACCGACGTCTCCGGCTCGTAGGTCAGGGCCGCGTCGTTGAGTTGCAGCCTGTCCAGCGCGTCGCGCAGAACCGGATAGTCCGAACCGTCCACGGGATACAGCCCCGAGTAGACCATCGGCCTGGGCTCGCGGTATCCCGTCAGCGCTTCGGCGGCGCCGCGCTTGGCCGTCGTCACGGTGTCACCCACCTTGGACTGGCGGACGTCCTTGACCCCGGTGATCAGGTAACCCACCTCGCCCACGCCCAGGCCCTCGCTGGCCTTCGGCTCGGGCGAGACGATGCCGACCTCGAGCAGTTCGTGCGTGGCGCCCGTGGACATCATCGCGATGCGTTCGCGCGGTGTGATCTTGCCGTCGACCACCCGGACGTAGGTCACCACGCCGCGGTAGATGTCGTAGACCGAGTCGAAGATCATCGCCCGCAGGGGCGCGTCGGCCTTGCCCTGCGGGGGCGGCACCTGGCGCACCACCTCGTCGAGCAGCTCGGCCACTCCCTCGCCGGTTTTGCCGGACACCCGCAGCACGTCGTCGGGCCCGCAGCCGATGATGTGGGCGAGCTCTCCGGCGTAGCGGTCCGGGTCGGCCGCCGGCAGGTCGATCTTGTTGAGCACCGGGATGATGGTCAGGTCACGGTCCAGCGCCAGGTAGAGGTTGGCCAGGGTCTGCGCCTCGATGCCCTGGGCGGCGTCGACCAGCAGCACCGCGCCCTCGCAGGCCTCCAGCGCGCGCGACACCTCGTAGGTGAAGTCGACGTGGCCCGGGGTGTCGATCAGGTGCAGGACATGGTCTTCGTCGTCGACTTTCCACGGGAGCCGGACGTTCTGCGCCTTGATGGTGATGCCGCGCTCGCGCTCGATGTCCATCCGGTCCAGGTACTGGGCGCGCATCGAGCGCTCATCGACGACGCCGGTGAGCTGCAGCATCCGGTCGGCCAGCGTCGACTTGCCGTGATCGATGTGGGCGATGATGCAGAAATTCCGAATCTGCGCCGGCGCGGTGAAGGTCTTGTCGGCGAAACTGCTGATGGGAATCTCCTGGTCTACTTCAAACGTGATGGGCGCGGCGCGGCCGCTTTACTGGCGGTTCGCGGGCATGTCCAGCGTATCTATGCAGCGTCGCCCGGACCTACTTGGACACAGTCGCCCCCGGTTGCTCGCGTCTATGCTGCGAATATGGCGTCTGCCCGGAAATCGCAGTGGAAGACGTTCCAGCGGTTTGCCGAGAATCTGGTGTTCAACGGGGCCCCGCGGCTGGCCCGGCACGTCCAGAATTCCCAGACCGTCCTGCGCGAGTTGCAACAGGCCGTGCGGATCACCGCGAACGTCATCGCCGCCGCGGCGCCGCCACCGTCCGACACGACGGTCGCGGGCCGGCCGGTGACCAGCAACAGCCGGCCCACCGCGCAGCGGGCCCGCAAACTCGTGTACGCGCCGAGCCTGGACGGCCGGGCCGATCCCGGCGAGATCGTCTGGACGTGGGTGGTTTACGAGGACGATCCCAGCCGGGGCAAGGACCGGCCCGTGCTGGTCGTCGGACGCGACCGCGGCACCCTGCTGGGCTTGATGGTCTCCAGCCAGGAGCGCCACGCCGCCGATCCGGAGTGGGTTGGAATCGGCTCGGGCAGTTGGGATTACGAGGGACGATCCAGTTGGGTTCGGCTGGACCGCGTGCTCGACGTGCCCGAAGAGGGCATCCGCCGCGAGGGCGCGATCCTGGACCGCGAGATCTTCGACGTGGTGGCGGCGCGGCTGCGCGCCGACTACTCGTGGCGCTGAGTCGGCCGTTCCGCCGAGCCCTGGCACTTCGCCGAGCGTGCACTCACGGCGAGAAAACCGCCGAATTTTCGCCCTGATTGCACGTTCGGCGAGCGGGGCCGGCGGGTTGAGCAAGCCCCCGCCGAGTCAGCCCTGGGTGATGTAGGACTGCAGCTGCTGCTGCTCGGCCTCGAGTTCTTCCATCCGGGTCTTCACCACGTCACCAATGCTGACGATGCCGATCAGCTTCTTCCCGTCCAGCACCGGCACGTGACGCACCCGGTTCTTGGTCATCAGCACGCTGATCGCATCGACGGTGTCGGCCTTCGTGCACGTGGCCAGCATGCTGGTCATGATCTTGGAGACCGGGCGTGACAGCACGCTGGCGCCATGAGTGTGGAGCTGGCGCACGACGTCGCGCTCCGACACGATGCCGACGACCCCCTCGTCGCCGACCACCACCATGGCGCCGATGTTCTGCTCGGTCAGACCCGCCAGCAGCTCACGAACCGTCGCGTCCGGGTTGATGGTCACCACCGCCGCGCCCTTGTTCCGCAAGACGTCCGCAATCCGCATTAAGGCCTCCAGCCGGGTTTGTGATCCGCTTCACATCAGGCTACGGCTAACTCGCGCGGCGGAAAAGCCACCACGAGAACCTGCACACAGATCGTGTCCAAGCGCCGCCGGCCGGCCGGATCGTTCGATCGGGCCACCGCAAACCGAGGGGACCTGCAAGATAGGGCCATGATCGAGGTCACTCTGCTGGGCACCGGAAGTCCGATCCCCGACCCGAACCGGGCCGGGCCGTCGACCCTCGTGCGGGCCGGCGGGCAGGTGTTTTTGGCGGACTGCGGGCGCGGGGTGCTGCAGCGGGCGGCGGCGGTCGGGGTGGGTGCGGCCGGCTTGTCGGCGCTGCTCCTCACCCACCTTCACAGCGATCACGTCGGCGACCTCGGCGACGTCCTCATCACGCGGTGGATCAGCACCTTCACCCCCGATCCCGCGCCGCTGCCCATCATCGGGCCGCCCGGCACCGCGGAACTGGTGGAGGCGACGCTGAAGGCGTTTCACCACGACATCGGCTACCGCATCGCCCATCACGCCGATCTGAATGCGCCGCCGGCCGTCGAGGTCCACGAATACACCGACGGTCCGGTGTGGGACCGCGACGGCGTATCGATCCGGGTCGGCGCCACCGATCATCGGCCGGTGGCCCCGACCATCGGGTTCCGCATCGAATACGAGGGGGCATCGGTGGTGCTGGCCGGCGACACCGTGCCGTGCGCGAGCCTGGACGAGCTCGCGGCCGGGGCCGGCGCCCTGGTGCACACCGTGATCCGCAAGGACATCGTCGCCGCCATCCCGCAGCAGCGGCTCGTCGACATCTGCGATTACCACTCCTCGGTGGAAGAGGCGGCGGCGACCGCCGCCCGCGCGGGCGTCGGCACCCTGGTCATGACGCACTACGTGCCCGCGCTGGTGCCCGGCCAGGAAGAGCAGTGGCGGGCGCTGGCCGCCGAGCAGTTCGGTGGGCGCATCGAGCTCGGCGACGACCTGCACCGGGTTCAGGTCGACGCGCCCACCTGACGCCCTACCGGGACGACGAATCGTGTTGCGCCGCACGGGTAATCGCGACGCCCGCCACCACCAGCCAGGTCAGCGCCACCACCCGGGCGACCGGCAACAGCACCCCCAGCGCGGGCCAGATCAAAACGCCGGCCGCCGATTCGGCGAGGACGGCGGTCGCCAGGCCGGCCCGGGCGAGCGGGCCGGGCAGCACTCCCCCGGGCGCCGCCATCGCGGCCACCAACAGGCCCAACGCCACGATGTGGGCCGGGCCGCCGGTGAGAAAGACGAGCAAGTACAGCGCTCTCGCCACGGCGGTGTCGGCGCTGACTTCCGGCCACGACATCGCCCAACCCAGCGCGCCGGCCAAGCCGAGCGCGCCGGCGGCCAAGGCGCCGGCCGTAAGCGCGATCGCGGCCGCCGCGCGGCCGGCGCCGAGTTGCCTCAGCCGCGCGGCGGCCGTCGCCGCGTAGACCGCCAGCGGGACCGCCGACGCGAACGTCGCAACGGCCATGACGCGCACGGCGGTTGGCTGGGCCCGCACGTACGCGGCCACCGCGCCGACGGGGCCGTACGGCAACGGCATGACACCGCCGATCCCGACGCCGATCGCGATCCCCCCGAAGAGTAGCCCGACGCACAGCAGGGACAGCGCCGTAAGGGGCGGCCCGCGGTGGGGGCGGTTCGCCTCGGGGTGGGCCCCGGTTTCGCGGATACCGTTCATTGCCAAACGGTATCGCGCACCCGCTCGCCTTCGGCGCCTCTGCGTCGGGCTACCGAGCGCGTCGGGCGAGAGGACAGCGGCACCCTCGCGGAGGGCTCAACTCACGGATCGGCCGACGGCGACGAAAGCCGCGAGCAGCAGGAGAATCACGTTGATGGGCAGAGGTTCTCGCTCGTTACGCGTCAGGTGCACGCGCATCGCGCCGATCTGCACGATGACCAGACCCACCGCAGCGATCGGGGTCAGGATGCGGGCGATTCCGGTGGCCTCGGGCAGGATCACGCCGAGCGCGCCGACGATCTCGACCGCGCCGACGGCCTTGACCGCGGCGTCCGAGTGGTCCTTCATCCAGTCGAGCCGGCCCGACGCTACGAGTTGTTCGCGCGGCCGAAGGACTTTGAGCCCGCCCGCGACGAGATAGACGAATGCGAGTAGACCCTGCACGGCCCACAGTGCAATGTTCACGATGATCCCGAATCCTTACCATTTGTGCGTAGCCACATCGTGTGTCAGCGCTGGGGCGGCCGCATAAGGCACATCGGTGTATGTATCCAGGACGGAGACCTCGCTATGACCAACGTCACACGAAAGACGCCACGGATACCCGAGGGCGGGGCGGTCCGGGAGGTCCTGGATCGCATCGGCGACAAGTGGAGCCTGCTGGTAATCGGCACGTTGCGTGACGGGCCAATGCGGTTCGGTGCGCTGGAGGCGGCCGTGGAAGGCATCTCGCAGCGAATGCTCACCCTGACGCTCAAGCATCTTGTCGAGGATGGCCTGGTCGACCGCACGGCCTACGCCGAGGTGCCACCGCGAGTCGAGTACGAATTGACCGAACTGGGGCGGACATTGCTACCGCTGGTGATCTCGTTGGCCCAATGGACCATGGCGCACCACGAGGAGATCAACGCCAACCGCACGTCACGATAGCGGTGCATACCGGCCGCTAGGCGAGCCGGGTCACCTCCACGATCACGTCGAGATCGGTGGCGCCCTCCCCGGAGTAGATGCCCTTCAACGGGGAAACATCGGCGTAGTCGCGACCCGCACCCACGCCGACGTACTGCTCGGTGATCTCGGTGTCGTTGGTGGGGTCATAACTCCACCAGGCGCCCGTCCACGCCTCGATCCAGGCGTGACTGCGCCCTTCCACGGTGTCCCCGACGACGGCGTCGCGTTTGGGATGCAGGTATCCCGAAACGTAGTGCGCGGGAATCCCCATGCCCCGCAACAACATCAGCGTCAGGTGTACGAAGTCCTGGCAGACACCCTTGCCCGCCTTGAGCGCGTCCAGCCCCGACGAGTGCACGCTGGTTGTTCCCGGCAGATAGTCCAGTTCGTCGCGCACCCAATGGGCCGCGGCGACAACGGCTTCGGCCGGCGCGTGGGTTTTGCTGATCTTCTTGCCCACCGAGGCCACCCGCTTGCTGGCCGGGGCGTGCCCGGTGGGGCGGAGCAGGTCGTCGAAGCGATCGATCACGGCATCCGAGCGCAGGTCGTCCCAGCCCGCCTCGGTGGCCGGCCCCTCGGCGCGTTCGGTCTCCACGACCGAAGAGGACATCACCGTCAGATCGGTGTGCGGCGCGTGCAAATCGAACGCCGTCACCGCGGTACCCCAATAGTCGATGTAGCGGTAGGACCGGGTTGCCGGGATGGTTTCGACGCGGTTGAGGATGACGTTCTGGCGGTTGTTCGACCGCGGCGTCAGCCGGGCTTCGTTGTAGGAGGCGGTCACCGGTGACTGGTAGGCGTACCCCGTGGTGTGCACCACCCGCAGCCGCCACATCAGCCGTCCTCTTTCCTGCTGACCAGTCGGGGGCGCTGACCGGCGTCCGACCACGCCACCCACGGCGCGATGTGAAAGTACTGCAGCGCCAAGGCTTCCCCGACGTCGCGGCAGGTGCGCTGCAGGCCCGCCAGCCGGCCCTCCAGCGTCTCGAGCAGCACCCCCGGCTGGACGAACTCCAACTCGCTGCGGGCCTGCCCCAGCAACCGCTGGGCCTCGGCGGTCGCCCCGATCCGGCTCTGCCGATTGCGGACCAGTTCATCGAGGTTGTGTTCGGCCAGCCGCAGCGAGTAGAACACCGAACGCGGAAACAGCCGGTCGAGCAACATGAACTCGACCACCCGCCCCGCGTCGAGCACACCGCGATACGTGCGCAGATAGGTGTCGTGCGCGCCCGCCGACCGCAGCAGCGTCACCCAGGCCGGGGACGAGGCGCTGTCTCCGACCCGCGACAGCAACAGGCGCACCGTCATGTCGACGCGCTCGATCGCCCGACCCAAGACCATGAAGCGATACCCGTCGTCGCGCGACAGCGTGGAGTCGGCCAGCCCGGCGAACATCGCCGCCCGCCGTTCCACGAACGACAGGAAGTCATGCGGCCCAAGGCGTTTGGCGGCGCGCTCGCGTTCGGGCAGGGCGTGGTAGGTGGTGTTGAGGCACTCCCAGATCTCGCTGGACGTCACCTCCCGCGCCGACTTCGCGTTTTCGCGGGCCGCGGTGATGGCGTCGACGATCGAGCAGCCGCCCTGGGCGTTTTTGCTGTAGGCCACCAAATCGGTCAACGACCACACGTCGAGTTCATGATCCGGTGGATCGATGCCGAGCACCCGCAGCAGCAGGCGCGAAGCCTGATCGGGGTCGACGCTGGAATCCTCGAGCAACTGGTGCAGGACAACGTCCAGAATCCGCGCGGTGTCGTCGGCGCGTTCGACGTAGCGCCCGATCCAGTAGAGCGCCTCGGCGTTACGTGCCAGCATCGAACACCGCCCGCTGTTGCTGCTGCTGTTCGAGCTGCTCGCGCACGGGCCGTTCGGTGGGTTGCGGCTGTTGCGAGGCCAGCCGCGGCGAGTCGTCCAGCATGGGGTCGGGCATGGAGGTCGGCAGCGCCCGCACCACCTCCGCCGCCTCGAGCTCGTGGTCGCCGGCCGATGCCCGCGACGCCAACACCCAGGTGTCCTTCGAGCCGCCGCCCTGGCTGGAGTTGACCACCCGTGATCCCTCGACCAGCGCGGTCCGGGTCAGGCCACCGGGCAGCACCCAGACGTCGTTGCCGTCGTTGACCGCGAACGGACGCAAGTCGACGTAGCGGGGGGCGAGCGCGCTGCCGACCTGTGTCGGCACCGTCGAAAGCTCCATCATCGGCTGGGCGATCCAGCTGCGCGGATCGTCGCGGATCTTTTTGGCGACGGCGGCCAACTCCTTGTCGGAGGCCTCCGGGCCGAACACGATGCCGTAGCCGCCGGATCCCTCGACCGGCTTGAGGACCAACTCGTCGATCCGGTCGAGCACCTCTTCGCGTTCGTCGTCGAGCCAGCAGCGCAGCGTCTCGACGTTGGCCAGCAGCGGCTTCTCGCCCAGGTAGTACTCGATCATGGTGGGCACGTAGGTGTAGACGAGTTTGTCGTCGCCGACGCCGTTGCCGATCGCGCTGGAGATGACGACGTTTCCGGCGCGGGCGGCGTTGACCAGGCCGGCCACCCCCAGCACCGAGTCGGCGCGGAACTGCAGCGGGTCCAGGAAGGCGTCGTCGATGCGCCGGTAGATGACGTCGACCTGGCGCTCCCCTTCGGTGGTGCGCATGTACACCTGGTTGTCGCGACAGAACATGTCGCGCCCTTCGACCAGCTCGACACCCATCTGACGGGCCAGCAGCGAATGCTCGAAATACGCCGAGTTGTAGACGCCCGGGGTCAGCACCACCACCGTCGGGTCGGCCTCGTTGGTGGCCGCGGAGTTGCGCAGCGCCCGCAGCAGGTGGGAGGCGTAGTCGTCGACGGAACGCACGCGATGCGTGGCGAACAGGTTCGGGAAGACGCGGGCCATGGTGCGGCGGTTCTCCATTACATAGGAGACGCCCGACGGCGAGCGCAGATTGTCCTCGAGGACCCGGAAATTGCCCTTTTCGTCGCGGATCAGATCGATGCCGGCGACGTGGATCCGGACGCCGTTGGGCGGGACGATGCCCATCGCCTGGCGGTGGAAATGCTCGCACGAGGTGACCAACCGGCGCGGGATCACCCCGTCGTTGAGGATTTCCTGGTCGCCGTAGATGTCGTCGAGGTACATCTCGAGCGCCTTGACCCGCTGGGTGATGCCGCGTTCGAGCCGGGCCCACTCGGCGGCCGAGATGACCCGCGGCACCAAGTCCAGCGGAAAGGGCCGCTCCTGGCCCGACAAAGAGAAGGTGATGCCCTGGTCGAGGAACGCGCGCGAGAGCGCTTCGGCGCGAGCCTTGAGCTCCGAGGCGTCCGACGGCGCAAGTTCGGCGTAGATGCCCTTGTAGGGGCCACGAACGGCGCCCTGGGCGTCGAACATCTCGTCGAAGGCCATGTCGTAGGCGTCCGAGGATGTGTTGTATCCACCGAAAATCCGCTCAGAACGCGCAGCGCGAAAACCCCGCCTGGTCTCCTCAAGCTGGTTCGTCAGACTCACTGTTCAGATGCTGCCTCAAATCGATGTTCTGGCAGCCGACGTGTTCCCGTTTTGGGAGAAAACGTAACTCACTGATAACCTGGGCAATCGCTGTGGTGATTTCCGGCGCCCCAACCAAACGTCTGATCGAAGAAGGAACTCGAGCGTGGCCAACATCAAGTCGCAGCAGAAGCGCAACAAGACGAACGAGCGCGCTCGCCTGCGCAACAAGTCGGTGAAGTCGTCGCTGCGCACCGCCGTCCGCGCGTTCCGCGAGGCCACCAGCGCCGGCGACAAGGAGAAGGCCGCCGAGTTGCTGGTGTCGACCAACCGCAAGCTGGACAAGGCCGCCAGCAAGGGCGTGATTCACAAGAACCAGGCCGCCAACAAGAAGTCGGCGCTGGCGCAGGCCCTCAACAAGCTCTGAGGCCCGGCCTCAGCGGCTGCGCTGGGCGGCTAGCTCGGCAACCTGCCTGACCGCGGATTCCAGGGCGTAGTCGGCGTCCGCCACCGCCCCCTTGACGTTCGCGTTGAGCGCCGCGACAACCTGCATCGCCGCGGCCACCGTGTCGCGCGACCAATGCCGGGCCTGTTTCTGGGCCTTCTGCACGCGCCAGGGCGGCATGCCCAGCTGCGACGCCATCCGGTAGGGATCGCCCGACAGCGGTCCGACGCGGCCGATGGTGTGGATCGCCTCGGCCAGGGCGTCCGCCAGCACCACGAGGGGCTCGCCTCGCATCATCGCCCAGCGCAGCGCCTCGGCTGCTCCCTCGATGTCGCCGGCCACCGCCTTGTCGGCGATGTCGAAGCCTTTCACCTCGGCCTTGCCGCTGTGATAGCGCCGCACCGCGGCGGCGTCGACGGCGCCGCCGGTGTCGGCGACCAATTGGGAGCAGGCGGACGCCAACTCGCGCAGGTCGGAGCCGACCGCGTCCAGCATCGCGGTCACGGTCTGCTCGTCGGCCTTGACGCGCAGGGCGCGGAACTCCTTGCGGACGAAGTCGATGCGTTCGCTGAGCTTGGTGATCCGCGCGCACGGGTGCACCTGGGCGCCGAGCTTCTGCAGGTCGGTGGCCAGCGCCTTGGCCCGCCCGCCGCCCGAGTGCACCACCACCAGCACGACGCCCGCCGGCATGTCGGTCGCGGCCGAAACAATCACTGCGGCAGCGTCTTTGCCCGCTTCGCCGGCGGCCTCCAGCACGACGATGCGTTCGTCGGCGAACAGCGAGGGGCTCAGCAGCTCGGCGAGCTCGTAGGTGCTGACGTCGCCCGCCCGCATCCGGTTGACCGGAATGTCCGCGTCGTTGCCGGCCCGTTTCCGCGCCGACCGCAGCACGTCGGCCACCGCCCGCTCGACCAGCAGCTCCTCATCTCCCAGCACCAGGTGCAACGGCGAAACCTCGCTCACCCCATGATGGTGTCACGGCCGACCGACGATCCCGGACAGCGCCCAGGCCAGCCCGGCCAGCGCGGCCA
Source organism: Mycobacterium sp. 3-98 (assembly GCF_035918355.1). Classification (NCBI taxonomy): domain Bacteria; kingdom Bacillati; phylum Actinomycetota; class Actinomycetes; order Mycobacteriales; family Mycobacteriaceae; genus Mycobacterium; species Mycobacterium sp. 3-98. The sequence goes on from NZ_CP142360.1 coordinate 4,184,527, forward strand.
CCCCCGAGACGAGGCGGAACGGGCGCCACCGCCACAGCACGATCGCCAGCACGGTCACACCGCCGACGAGCATCGTGCCGGGCGTGCCCTCCGGGACCGGCACCGTCGCCCCGGGCAGGCCGGCCGCCCAGCGGGCCACGCCGGCCACCCACCACAACTCGGGGCCGGTGAAGCGAATGAGCAACCGCGCGGCGGCCGGCCATAGCGGGCAGAGTGCCGCGGCCGCGGTGCCCAACACCGTGATCGGCGCGATCACGGCCGCCACGACGAGGTTGGCGGCGGCGGCGACCACGCTGAACCGGCCGGAGATCGCCGCGACCAGCGGCGCGGTCACGATCTGCGCGGCCCAGGCTACGGCCAGCGCATCGGCCAGCGGCTTGGGGCAACCTCGGGCCGTCAGCCGCCGCGACCAGACCGGTGCGACGACGATCAGCGCGGCCGTGGCGAGCGCCGACAGCGCGAACCCGACGTCGACGGCCAGCTGCGGGGCGACGGCAAACAACAGCAGCACCGCGGCGGCAAGGGCCGGAATGGCTTGGCGCCGACGCGAAGACAGCATTCCCGCCAACGCGATGGCGCCCATCACCGCGGCCCGCAACACGCTGGCGGTCGGTTGCACGACGATGACGAAGGCCACCAAAGCCAGCGCGGCAAGGACGACGGCCGTCCGGGGGCCGAGTAATCGGGCCGAGAACAGCACGGCGGCACACACGATCGTCACGTTGGCCCCCGACACCGCCATCAGGTGCGTCATGCCGGCCGCGCGGAAGTCACGGCCCGTGTCGCTGGACACCGCCGAGGTGTCGCCGAGCACCAGCGCGGGCAGCAGCGCGGCCTGCTCGCCGGGCAACGCCTCGCGGACCGCCCCGGAGAACCGGCTGCGCACGCCGTGCGCCACCCGTTGCACGGCGCCCGCGGCGCCCATGGTCGGCCGGCCCGACGCGTTGAGCACCGCGACCGTCAAATCGCGCCGCATCGGACGGCCGATGCGCGCGCTGAACCGCAGCGGTTGTCCCACCATCAGCCCACCGAAATCCGCGGCGCGCGCGAAAACGACCACCCGCCCGGAGATCTCGTCGTCCCGCAGGCGTTGCAGGGTGGCCCGAAACATCAACCGGGCGCTACCCAACGACACCGGGCTCTCGGTGGGGGTGACCGTGACCGCGGCGGTCATGCCGTACACCGCGGCGATCGGGTGGCGATCGACCGCGTCGGCGCGCAACGCGATCGCGAACCCGAAACCCGCCCCCACGACGCCGATCGCCGCGAGCGCCGCGCTGATCGCCCGTAACCGCGCCCCTGCAGCGGGACGGTCTCGCGCGCGCCACGCCAGCGCCGCCGAGGCGCCGATCAACACGACGCAGCACCAGGCGAGGGCGCGCCCGATCGGCCACCAGATCCCGCCGGCGGTGACCGCCCAGCAGGTCAGCGCCGCCGGCACCAGGCGCACGTCGACTCGGGCGCCGGGCGGGGCACCCAACCCGGGGTGATGCACCCTCAGACACGGACCAGGGCGCGTAGCTTCTCCAGCCGCGCCGGCCCGATGCCCTCGACATCGGCGAGCTGGTCAACGCTGGTGAACCTGCCGTTGGCCTGCCGCCACGCCACGATCGCGGCGGCGGTGACCGGCCCGACGCCCGGCAGCGCGTCGAGTTCCTGGACGGTCGCGGTGTTGAGGTTGACCGCCTCGCCCGCTTTCGGCTTGGCCGACCCTGGCCCCGACCCTGGCCGAGGGGGCGGCGCTTTGGACGTGGGCGGCGATCCGGAGGCCACCGAACTGCCCAGCGCCGTCGGCTGTCCCGGAGCGGGAGCGAGACCGACCACAATCTGCTCACCGTCGCCGAGCGGTCGGGCCATGTTCAGTCCGATGGTGTCGGCGCCGTTCACCGCGCCGCCGGCGGCCTGCAGCGCGTCGGCGATGCGGGCGCCGGGCGCGAGCGTCACCAGCCCAGGGGTGTGCACCAGGCCGACGACGCTGACCACCACCGGGTGGTCCGGTTCGGCGGCGGGGCTCGCCGAGGAGCGCGGGCTCGCCGTCGCCACCTTCTCGACCGGCGGCAGCTTGGCCGACATCACCGGCGCCGGCCGGTCGCGCACCAACGTGAACACCGTGACCAGCACCGCCAGCGCCGCCACGATCGCCAGCCCGATGGCGCCCGCGCGTCCCGGGTCGGCGCGCACCTTCGCCACCCAGCCCCGATCGTCGGACGCGTCGGGCAGCCAGCGCGGCAGCAGCGAGTTCTGGTCGTCGTTCGCGGAGTCCTCGGCCGACGTCGTCCCGGAATCCCCGGCGGCCGCATCGGCATCCGGTTCGGCGCGGAGCCGCCGCTGCAGGCGCTCGGCCGGAAGTTCTGTTCGCATGGGCCGACCGTAGGTCCGCCCGCCGCCGCAACCGGCCCGGCGCAGGACGCCTCGGGGCCGATCTGTGGATTAACCCGAGGCTGTGCACAGCGCCCGCAGGGAATGGGTCAAGATGGAGGTTGAGCGAACGACCAGCATCGCCAGAAATCGGCTCTGGGTGATGGGTCGCCACGGTCACCCCGACACGACAGGAGGCTGCCATGCAACTGGCGCTCACACCCGAGGAAGGCGCGTTCCGCGACGAACTCCGCAGCATCTACACGACCAAGATCCCCCAGGAGTTGCGCGACCGGGTGCGCCAGGGCTCGGCGGAAGTGAACCGCGACGACATCGTCACCAGCCACAAAATCTTGCACGAACACGGGTTGGCGGTACCGAACTGGCCGGTCGAGTGGGGCGGCAAGGACTGGACGCCGACCCAGCACCAGATCTGGGCCGACGAGATGCAGCTGGCGTGCGTCCCGGAGCCGCTGAACTTCAACACCAAGATGGTGGGCCCGGTGATCGCCGAATTCGGTTCGGAGGAAGTCAAACAACGCTTTCTGCCCCCGACGGCCAGCCTCGACATCTGGTGGTGCCAAGGGTTTTCCGAGCCGGAGGCCGGGTCGGACCTGGCGTCGCTGCGCACCACCGCGGTCCGCGACGGCGACAGCTACGTCGTCAACGGCCAGAAGACCTGGACCACCCTCGGCCAGTACGCGGATTGGATCTTCTGCCTGGTCCGCACCGACCCCCAGGCGCCCAAGCGCCAGGCGGGCATCTCGTTCCTGCTGTTCGACATGAAGACGCCGGGCATCACGCTGCGGCCCATCAAGACGATCGACGGCGGCCACGAGATCAACGAGGTGTTTTTCGAAGACGTCCGCGTGCCGGCCAATCAGCTTGTCGGAGAAGAGAACAAGGGCTGGACGTACGCGAAATTCCTGCTGGGCAACGAGCGCACCGGCATCGCCGGCGTGGGCCGGACCAAGGTGCGCCTCGCCGAGGTGAAGAAGCACGCCGCGGCCACCGGGGTGCTCGACGATCCGTTGTTCGCGGCGCGGCTGGCCGAAGCCGAAAACGAGCTGCTCGCACTGGAACTCACGCAGTCGCGTGTAGTCACCGACTCCGCCAACGGGCAGCCCAACCCGGCCTCGTCGGTGCTCAAACTGCGCGGCAGCCAGTTGCAGCAGATCGCCACCGAACTGCTCGTCGAGGTCGCCGGGCCGGATGCGCTACCGGCCAACGGCGAAGACATCTCGTCGCCGTCCTGGGCGCAGCACAGTGCGCCGCACTACCTCAACTACCGCAAGACGTCGATCTACGGCGGCAGCAGCGAAGTGCAACGCAACATCATCGCGTCCACCATTCTGGGATTGTGAGGCAGCCATGGACTTTCAGTTGAGCGACGAGCAGTCCCTGCTCCGAGACACCACCCGCGACCTGCTGGCGCGCACCTATGACCCGGAAAGCCGCAACAAGGTCATCGGCTCCGATCTGGGCTGGAGCCGCGAGGTCTGGAGCCAGCTCGCCGACACCGGGATCCTCGGGCTGGGATTCGAGCCCGACGAGTCCGGCCAGATCGAGATCGCGGTGGTGCTGACCGAGATCGGGCGCCGGCTGGCCCCCGAACCCGTCCTGCACGCCGCGCTGGGACCCGGCGCGCTGGTCGCCGAGCTGGGCAGCCAGGAACAGAAGCAGCTGCTCGACGAGGTCGCGTCCGGGCAGCGGCTGTTGGCCTTCGCCCACCTCGAACCGGGCCAACGCAGGCCGTCCGCCGCGTTGACCACCAAGGCTGCGCAGCAAGGTGATTCGTGGACGGTGAGCGGCCGTAAGAACCCGGTGCTCGCCGGGGACTGCGCCGACACCCTGGTGGTCAGCGCCGCCCTGCCCGACGGCGGCACGGGCCTGTTCCTGGTCGACGCGAGCGTCGAAAAGACTGTGACACGGCACCCGTACCGCACCTTCGACGGGCAGCGCGGCGCCCAGATCGACCTCGACTCCGCCGCCGCCGAACCTCTGGGTGAGGCGGCCGACGCGTCGGGCGCCATCCGCAACGCCATCATCCGCATCCAGTCGGCGCTGTGCGCCGAGGCGCTCGGGGCGATGGAGGAATCGCTGCGCCTGACGACCGATTACCTCAAGACCCGCAAGCAGTTCGGTGTCACGCTCAACAAATTCCAGGCGCTGACACAGCGGGCCGCCGACATGTACGTGTCGCTGGAACTGGCCCGCAGCATGAGCCTGTACGCGGCGATGTCGATCGCCGACGGCAACCTCGATCCGGTGATCGCCTCGCGGGCCAAGCTGCAGATCGGCCGCTCGGGCCGGCACATCGCGCAGGAGTCGATCCAGATGCACGGCGGCATCGGCGTCACCGCGGAATATCCGATCAGCCACTACGCCGCCCGGCTCACCGCCATCGAGCACACCCTGGGCACCTCCGGCGAGCACCTGCACAACCTGATCGACCGGCTCGGCGACTACGAGCTGGTCCGCCTCTGACCCATGGCCGAGCTGTCGGACAGGGTCATCGAGTTTCTGTCGGCCGGCACCCGCACCGGGATGCTGGGGTACGTCGCCGCCGACGGCCGGCCGCTGGTCACCCCGGTGTGGTTCGTCGTCGACGAGGGTCAGCTGGCCTTCAATACCGGCCGTGACACGTCGAAAGGGCGTGCGATAGCGCGTGATTCACGCGTCGTGATCTGCGTCGACGACCCGCACCCGCCCTACTCGTTCGTCCAGGTGCAGGGCGTGGCGACGGTGAGCGAAGACCCCGCGGACGTGCTGGACATCGCCACCCGAACCGGCGCCCGGTACATGGGCGCCGAGCGCGCCGAGGAGTTCGGCCGGCGCAACTCCTCGCCCGGCGAGCTCGTGGTGCGGGTGCGACCGACCAAGATCAACGCGGGATTCGACATCAGCGACTGAGCGCGTAACCGGCCGAACGTCGAGTTGTTGGGCCGACACGCCGGCTTTCCGCGCCACAAGTCCACGTTCGCGCCGGCGCGCCGGCGCCGGATGTTACGACGCCTCCTCGACCGGTTCCGGTTCCGCATCGGGCAGCTGGGCCACGAGATCTTCGGCGAGCCCCCCGATGGTCGGATAGTCGAAGACCGCCGTCGCGTTGATGGTGAACTTGCCGCCGAACTGGCTGTGCAGCCGGTTGCGGAGCTCGATGGCCATGAGCGAATCCGTGCCCAGGTCCAAGAACCGGCTGCTCGCGGCGGGCGGCGACGCGAGCCGCAGGAAGTTCTGCACCTCGCGCTGCAGGAATTCGGTCACGAAACCGGCACGCTGGGGCACCGGAATCTCCATCAGCTGCTTGAGCAACTCGCTGTCACCGGTCACCTCCCCGGCGGCACTGGGCAACACCAGATCGAGGATCGGCGGACGCGAACTGCCCAGCACCTTCGCGGCACGCTGCCAGTTGGCCTTGAGGACGGTGGCCTGACCGGTGCCGTTCGCCACGACCTCGGCGAGGGCGCCGAGCGCGGCCGACGGTTCCAGCGGAATCAGGCCCTGCGCATTGATATTGGCGGTCGCGGCGTCCGAAGACGCCATGCCCCCTTGGGCCCAGGGACCGAAGTTGACCCCCGTGGCGGGCAAGCCTTGCGCCCTGCGCTGCGCGACCAGACCGTCGAGCAGCGCGTTGGCAGTCGCGTAGTTGGACTGGCCGGGCGAACCGAACAAACTCGACACCGACGACGACACGATGAAGAAGTCCAGCTCGTCGGCCTTCGTCAGCCTGTCGAGGTGGTAGGCGCCGATCGCCTTGGGCAACAGCGTCGTTCGGAATCGCTCCACGGTCTGCTGCGACAGCAGCGCATCGTCGAGCACGCCCGCCAGGTGCACCACACCGGCCAGCGGCGGCAACTCCGACCGGATGCGCTCCAGCAGACCCGCCACCGCGGACTCGTCGCCGACGTCGGTGGCGAAGACGTGGACGCGGCACTTGTAGCGCTCGGTGATCTCCTCGATCAGCCGTTGCGCGTCCGCACCGGGCTCGCGCCGGCTGGTCAGCACGATGTCTCCGGCACCGAGTTGGGCCAGATGCGACGCTGTGTGCAGACCGATCGCGCCAAGCCCGCCGGTGATCAGGTAGCTCCGATCGGGCCGCGGCTGCAGCGGATTCGGTATCTGGACCACGATCTTCCCGATGTGCCGCGCCTGCTGCATGCGGCGGAACGCGGCCCTCGCCTCGGTCAGGGGATAGATCTCGGCGGGCAGCGGCGTCCACTCGCCGTCGGCCAAGCCTTGCGACACCTCGGTGAGCAAGTCGCGAATGCGATCGGGTTCGGTGAACATCACCGTGTCCAATGCCACGATCTCGTAGGCGATATCGGGACGCGCCTCGGCCATCTGCTCGGGTGTCCAGATGTCGCGCTTGGCGATCTCGGCGAAGCGGCCGTTCTGGGCGGTGGCCTTCAGCGTCGCCTCGATGAACCCCTCGCTGGTCAGGGAGTTGAGGACCACGTCCACGCCGGCACCGCCGGTGTCCGCCAGGATCTGATCGGCGAAATCCGTTGTCCGCGAGTCGTAGACGCGCTTCACGCCGAGCTTGCGCAGCGTCGCACGCTTGAAGGTGCTCGCCGTGGCGAACACTTCGGCACCGAACCGCTGCGCCATTTGCACCGCCGCCAGGCCCACACCGCCGCTCGCGGCGTGGATGAGGACCTTGTCACCAGGTTTCAGCTGCGCCCAGTCGAAGGACAGCCGCACCGTCAGCGCCGCGGCGGGAATGGTGGCCGCCTCGACCGCGCTCACCCCATCGGGGATCGGCGCCAGGAACTGGGCTGGCACATTGAACCGGCTGGAGAACGCGCCCTGCATGGAGCCGTAGACACGTTGTCCCACTTCGACTCCGGTGACGCCGGCGCCCAATTGGGTGACGACGCCGGCGAAGTCGCCGCCGATCGGTCCGGGATCGCCCGGGTAGAGGCCGAGGACGTTGAGCACGTCGCGGAAGTTGAGGCCCGCGGCCTCGACCCGGACCTGCACGTAGCCCTCGTCCGGCGCGGGCACCTCCGCCTCGGTCAGCCGCAGGTTGTCGATCGCGCCGCGTTCGGTGGGCGCCAGGGCAAAGTCGCGCCCGCGTGGCACCGTGAGATGACCGCTGCGCGCCCACGGCAACAACCGCGAGGCCAGCAGCTTTCCTTGCCGCACGGCCAGTTCCGGTTCGTCGACCGGGGTGCCAAGCAGCGCGGCCAGCGCGTGCACGGCCTCGGGTGAGCCGTCGCAATCGACGAGCTTGGCGCGCAGCGCCGGTTCCTCGTTGATCGTGGTGCGGCCGAAGCCCCACAGCGCCGCCTGCACCGGTTCGACGGGCTCGCCGGATTCGGTGGCCACCGCACGCTCGGTGACGATCCACAATCCGCCGGGCAGCTTCACCTCCCCGCGTTGCACGGTGTGCACGGCGCTGAGCAGATTGGCGATCTCGGTCTCGAGGCGCGCCGTGACGTCCGCGCTCGTCTCTTCCCCGTTCGGCGCCGTGCTGCGCCAGACGACACCGGAGAATGGCAACCCGCGCTCGTGGGCTTCAGTCAGCACCTGCCCCAACGGATCCGGATCGTTGGCGCGGTCGAGCGGGATGCACCCGGGGACCTTGGCGGCCAGTTCGTCGAAGCCGGCGATCAGCCAGGTACCGGCGGGCTCGCCGGCTTCTTCGCTCGCCGGTGGCGGCACCTCGTGCCAGCCGAGGGTGTAGAGCAGCCGGGTGGCGTCCCCACCCAGGCCCCGCAGCAACGCCTCGCGCGGTGCGCGCTTGACCGTGAATTCGCGAATTCCGCCCAGGTGACGGCCATCCCGGTCCACGAAATCGAGGTCGAAGACCTGGGTTTCGCTGTTGAGCTCGCTGCTGTGCCACCTCGCGTGGCAGTAGAACCGCCGAGGCATCTTCTCCCGCAACGCCACTTGGCCGTAGCGCAGCGGCAGGAACAGATCGTTGACGCCCTGTTCGGCCGCGAGCAGCGCGGGGAAGGCCGGGAATGCGACACCGGTGCACAGGTCCATCAGCACCGGATGCATCGGTTCGCTGCCGAGTTGTTCGGCGAGTTCTTCGCCGACGAGGATGTCGCCGATCGCCTCACCCTCGCCGAGCCACAGCGACTTCAGCGACCCCGACCAGGTCGGCCCCCACGCCAGCTCCAGGTCGGCGAAGGTCTCGAACAATTCCTGCGGGCGCATGCGGTTCAGGCGCTCGATCGTTTCGTCGATCGGATCACCCTCGGATACCGGCTCGTCATCCGCGCCGGTGCCGACGGTGCCCTCGGCGTTCAGCGACCATTCGGCGCCGCGTTCACCGTACGGGCGGCTGTGCACTTGGAACGTGGACCCACCGCCGTCCTGCAGCGGGTGCAGGGTGAGCTGCACCTCGCGAGAGCTCTTCTCGGGCAGGATGATCGGCTCGTAGAAGAAGACGTCCTTCACCCGCGCCGGGGCGCCGACCGCGGCGAGGGCCATCGCCGCGTAGGTAGCCCCAGGGACGACGACGGTCCCGTAGATGACGTGATCGGACAGCCACGGCTGCGATTTGACGGACAGCCTGCTGGTGTAGACCGAGTCGCCGGAGGCGAGGTCCTTCGCGTTGCCGAGGATGCCCGAGGACGAACCGGCCCCTCCGTCGACGGCGATGCCGGACGTCTTGGGCCAGAAGCGGCGGCGCTGGAAGGGATAGGTGGGCAGCTCGAGCCTGCGACGCGGCTGACCCTGCAGCGCAGCGAAATCGGGGCGAAGCCCGCCGACGTAGGCCGCGGCCAGCGCGTCGGCGATCTGGCGCCGATCGCCAATACCCTTGCGCAGCGAGACGATCGCGCGCGGCGCGGACAGGTGCTCCGGCCAGACCTGCACCGCGGCGCCCGTCAGTACGGGTTGCGGCCCGATCTCCATCAGCACCGAGCAACCCAGGGCCGCCACCGTGCGCACACTTTCGGCGAACTGCACCGGCTGCCGGGAATGCCGACGCCAGTACTGCGCGTCCAGCGGCGTCTGGGTCGTCAGCACGGCGCCGGTGCGGTTGCACACCAGCGGCATCGTCGGGGCGGCGAACCGGAATTGCGCCGCGTACGACTCGAATTCGTCGAGCACCGGATCCAACAGTTCCGAGTGGAAGGCGTGGCTGGTCTGCAGCCACGTGCAGCGGATCCCCTCGTCACCGCACTTGGCGACGATCTGCTCGAGGTCCTCGCCCGGCCCAGACAGCACGGTGTTGGGTCCGTTGTATGCCCCGACCGACACTCGCGGGAATTCGCCGGCGGCCTGCTCGACGTGCTTGGCGTCGGCGAACACCGCCACCATGCGCCCACCTTCGGGCAGGCTGCCGAACATCCGGCCGCGCTCGGCCATCAGCCGGGCGCCGTCCTCGAGGCTGAACACGCCAGCCACACATGCCGCCGCGTACTGGCCCACGCTGTGCCCCAGCACCACATCGGGTTGGATCCCCCACGACTGCCAGAGCCGGGCCAGGCCCATCTCGACGGCGAACAGCGCCGGCTGCGCAAAGGACGTGTGCCGCAGCCTTTCTCCGGCTTCGCCTCCCGTTTCGCGATCGGTGGCGAACAGCACCTCCAGCAACGGATGCGGCAGGATCTCGGCGACCGCGTCGGCACAACGTGTCACGGTGTCGGCGAAAACCGGTTCGGTGTCGAACAATTCACGCGCCATCCCCGGGTACTGGCTGCCCTGGCCGGTGAACAACCAGGCCGTCGTCGGGTGGTGGGTGTGCTCGCCCCGCACGACGCCGGGTCGCAGGCGGTTCTCGGCCAATTCGGCCAGCGCCTCGCGCGCACCCTCGACCGAGTCCACGACCAGCGCGGCGCGGTGTTCAAAGTGCGAGCGGCCCGTTCCGGCGGTGAGGCACACCTCGGCGAGATCCGCGTCCGGGTGGGTGGTCAGCCACTTCTGGTAGCGCCGCGTCAACGCCACCAGCGCTTCGGGTGACCGCGCGGACAGCGCCAGCACGCTCGGCTGTCCATCCCGGGCCCGGCCCGTCGACTCCGTCGCGGCGTCGTCGACAGGGCGCCGGTCGGCGGAGGCGGCTCTCGCCGGCGCCTCCTCGACCAGCACGTGCGCGTTGGTGCCCGTGAACCCGAAGGAACTCACCCCGGCGCGCCGCGGTCTGCCGTTGGCCCGCCACGGCATGGCCGTGTCCACGACCCGCACCGGCAGCGAATCCCACGGGATGTGCGGCGACGGCTCGTCGAAGTGCAGGCTTTGCGGCAGGACCTCGTGCTGCAGCGACAACACGACCTTGATCAAACCGGCTGCGCCGGAAGCTGATTCGGTGTGCCCGATGTTGGTCTTCACCGAGCCCATCAACAGCGGCCGGTCTGCGTCGCGGGCATCCCCGTAGGCGGCCGCGGCCGCCTGTACCTCGATCGGATCACCGAGCGGGGTGCCCGTCCCGTGCGCCTCGAGATAGTCGACGTCCCCGCCCGTCAGGCCGGCGCGAGCCAGCACCGAGCCGATAAGCCGTTGCTGCGCACCGCCATTGGGCACCGTCAGACCGCTGGACGCCCCGTCCTGGTTGACCGCACTGGCGGGGATGACCGCGCATATCCGGTCGCCATCGCGCTCCGCGTCGCTCAGCCTCTTCAGTACGAGAATCCCGCAGCCCTCGCTGCGCACGTAACCGTCGGCGGAGGCGTCGAAGGTCTTGCAGCGCCCGACGGGCGAAAGCATCCGCGCGCGGGAGGCCGCGACGACCGTCACCGGACTCAGCAACACGTTCACGCCGCCGGCCAGTGCCATGTCGCAGTCACCGGAATGCAGCGCCTGGCAGGCCTGGTGGACGGCGACCAACGCCGAGCTGCATGCGGTGTCGATCGCCACCGCCGGTCCTTCCAATCCCAGCGCGAAGGCGACCCGGCCGGAGATGGCGTTGAGCGCGTTGCCGGTGATGAAGTGGGGTTCGATCTTGTCGATCGACTCCGAGGACAACAGGTGCGCATATTCGTTGGCCGCCACGCCCACGAAAATCCCGGTTGGGCTGCCGCGCAAGGCGGCTGGCGCGTACCCCGCCCTTTCGAGGCCCTCCCACACCGTTTCGAGCATCAGCCGCTGCTGCGGCTCGATCCAGACGGCCTCGCGGGGTGAGATGCCGAAGAATTCGGGATCGAACCCGTCGATTTCGTCGAGGAAGCCGCCGAACCGCGTGTAGGTCTTGCCCGCTGCGTCCGGATCGGGGTCGTAGAACTCGTCGATGTCGAAGCGGTCCTCGGGGACCTCGCGGATCGCATTGACCCCGTCGGACAGCAACTCCCAGAACGCTTCCGGGTCGGGTGCGCCGGGGAAGCGGCAGGACACCGCGACGATCGCGATCGGTTCATCCGTGCGCGTCGTCACGACCGATGCCGGCTGCGGCCTCGGTTTCGGCGACCCCGGGTCGCCGAGTTCGAGCACGTCGCGCAGCAGGTAGTCGGCCACGTCGGACAGCCGTGGGTGGTCCATCGCCAGGGTGGCCGGGATCTCCTTGCCCACCCCCTGTTCGATGCGGCGCCGCAATTCGACGGCCATCAGCGAATCCATGCCGAGATCGAAAAAGCCTGCGTCCTCCCGGATCTCCGCGGGATCGACGCGCGTCACCTCCGCCACCGCGTCCCGCAGGTAGTCGGTCAGAAGTTTCTTGCGCTGCTGCACCGGGGCGCCGGTGAGCCGCTCCACCAACGGGGTCTTGCCCGCGACGGTCGCGGACGGCCCCGCGGTACTCGTCAGGCCGGGCACCTCGCGTTCCAACTCCGCCAGGAACGCCCGCCTGCCCGCCTGCTGATAGAGCGGCAAGAAGCGGGCCCAGTCGATGCGGGCAACCACACCCTGCACGAGGCCCTGCCCCGCCGCAGCGGCCACGGCATCGGCCAGACCCGCGAGCGCATCGGCGGCAGACAACGTCCGGACTCCGCGCTGATCGAGTCGGGCGCGGGATTCCGCGTCGGCCATGCCCGCCGACCACGGCCCGAAGTTGACGCTGACGGCGAGGATGCCCTGCCCGCGCAGGCGCCAGGCCAGCGCGTCGAGGAAGGCGTTCGCGGCGCCGTAGGCGGTCTGGCCGAATCCGCCCCACACCGACGCGATCGAGGAGGTGCTGATGAAGAAGTCGAGATCGAGGTCGGCCGCCGCCTCGCTCAAATGCCAAGCGCCCCAAACCTTGCCGGCGAAAACGCGATCGACCTCGGCGTCCTGCAGCGCGCTCAGGGGGGTGGTGCCGATCTCGCCCGCGGCGTGCACGATGCCGGCCAGCGGTGGCAGCTCGGCCTGCACGCTTGCCAGCAGGCGTGCCACGTCGTGCGCGTCGGCGACATCGGCGGCCACGACGCGGATTTGGCAGCCGTGCTGTTCGCCCAGGGCGTTGATGCGCTGTTGCGTGGCATCGCTGGGATCCCGTCGGCTGGTCAGCACCAGATGCCGGGCGCCATTCGCGGCCAGGTAGCCGGCGATCTCCAGTCCGATCGCGCCCAGCCCGCCGGTCACCAGATATGTTGCGTCGCCGCGCAGGTGCAGCGGTGTCCCGCTCGGCGGCGCAGAGCGCCGCGCCAACCGGGGTGTGTAGACCTCCCGATCACGCACTGCGAGCTGGTCTTCCCGGACGGCCGAGCCGTGCGGCGCGGCGATCCGGTCGACGAGCGCAGGCCATTCGTCGGCCGCGTCGCCGCCCTCTGACAGGTCCGCGAGTCCGCCCCACACGTGCGGGAGTTCCAGCGAGGCGGCTCGGCCGAATCCCCACAGGCAACTCTGATGCGGCGCCACCGTGTCCGTGTCGGCGACGCGCTGCGCGCCGCGGGTCACGATCCAGATGGGGCTGCGCAGTTCGGCGGCCACCGCCGCCCGAAAGACCCGCCGCGTTCCGCCCAGGATCCGGTGTTGCATCCGCAACAGTGACCGCATCGACGGTGTGGCCCCGGCTTCCAGGGCCGCGACATGCACGATGCGTAACGCTGCATCGTCGGTTGCCGCAGCGCGCAACGTTTCCGCGAGCCGTTCCTCGTCGGCGTCAGACGCCGGCAACCCGACCACTTGGTGCGGTTGGTTGCGCGCGGCCAGCAGGTCGACCAACGGCCGGACCGCGTCGGCATCGTCGGAGACGACGATCCAGCTGCCTGCCTGGTCCACGTCGGCACCGGAGAGCGGAGAGGTTGCTTTGTCCCAGCGGATCTCGTAGCGGTCGTCCGCGATGGACCGGGTCGTGCGCTGTTGATTGTGTTGCGCCGCAAGCTTGGTGAGCACCTGCAGGGTGTGCTGGTCGTCGCTCGCACCGCCGAGCAGGGCGGCGAGTTCCTCGATCCGGTCGTCCTCGAGCAGGCGGACGGCTTCGGTTCGCGGTCCGCCGGTGTCCCGGGGTTGCTCGGGGCGCTCGCGATCGTCCCGGAACCAGTATTGACGGCGCTCGAACGGATAGGTGGGCAGGTCGAGCTTTCGCGCGTGCGGCCGCCGCAAGGCGGCGAAATCGGGCAGGTGGCCCAGCACATACGCGTCGGCGACCGCTTCGGTGATCTGGCGGTGGTCAGCGGTATTGCGCCGAAGCGACGTGATCACCCGGGGCGCGGTGGCCGGGTCGGGCCACGCGCCGAGAGCCGCGGCGGTAAGGACCGGTCGCGGGCCGATCTCCAGCAGCAATTTGCAGTTCATCTCGGCAAGCGTGCGCACGCTCTTGGCGAATTGCACCGGCTGGCGCGCGTGCCGGCGCCAGTAGGCACCGTCGAGCTTCACGCTGCGACCCAGCGCGGTTCCGGTGCGGTTGTCGATCAAAATCCGTTGCGGCGCAGCGAAGTCGAATCCTCCCGCATACGCCTCGAATTCGTCGAGGATGGGGTCCAGGAGCGCCGAGTGGAACGCGTGGCTGGTGTCGAGCCAGTCGCACCGGACACCATCGGCCGACAATGCGGCCACCGCGCGTTCCAAATCGGCTGCCGGACCGGACAATACGGTGTTGGCGCCGTTGTAGGCGGCCACGGACAGGCTGGGAGCCTCGTCGGTCAGCCGCTCGACCCGCTCGGCCGCGGTGAACACCGCGACCATCCGGCCACCGGAAGGCAAGCTGCCGAACAGACGGCCGCGTTCGGCCATCAACAGCGCGCCGTCCTCGAGGCTGAGCACGCCCGCGACGCAGGCCGCCGAGTACTGGCCGACGCTGTGGCCCAGCACCACGTCGGGCTCGAAGCCCCACGACTGCCACAGCCGGGCGAGGCCTAGCTCCACGGCGAACAAGGCCGGCTGCGCATAGGAGGTTTGCTGCAGCGTCGCTTCGCTGTCCGGGGTGTCCACATCGAAAACGACGTCCAGCAACGGCTTTTCGACAATGTCGGCGACGGCAGCGGCGCAACGATTCAGCGTCTCGGCGAACACCGGTTCGGTGTCGAACAACTCCCGGGCCATGCCGGGGTATTGGCTGCCCTGACCGGTGAACAGCCACGCCGTCTTCGGTGTGTCATGGGATTCTCCGCGAAACAAACCGGGCGCCGGGCGCTCCTCGGCGAGCGCGCCGAGCAGCTCGATGGCGGATTCGCGCGAATTGACCACCAACGCGGCCCGCTGCTCCAGGTGCGCCCGCCCCGCCCCGGCGGTAAAGCACACGTCCGCCAGGGTGGCCTCCGGGTTCGCGCTCAGCCAGGCGCGGTATTCGTCGGCGAGCCGCATCAACGCCGCGGGCGTTCGGGCCGACAGCGGAAGGATGCTGAACCGCCGGTCCCCGGGCGCATCGACCGGGGTCGGTGCCGCGGGGGCCGATACCGCCTGTTCGGGCGCTTCCTCGACAATGACGTGAGCGTTCGTCCCGGCGAAGCCGAATGAGCTGATCCCCGCAATGCGCCGTTGTCCGTTGCGTTTCCAGGGCGTGGCTTCCTTGACGACTTCCACCGCCAGCCGATCCCAGGGGATGTGGGGCGACGGGTTCTGAAAGTGGAGGTGCTGGGGCAGCAGCTCGTTCTCCAGGGACAGGATCACCTTGATCACGCCCGCGATGCCCGCGGCCGCTTCCAGGTGTCCGATGTTGGTCTTCACCGACCCCATCAGCAGGGGCTGGTCGGGTTCGCGCCCGGCCCCCAGCACCGCTCCCGCGGCCTGGGCCTCGATGGGGTCGCCGAGCGATGTCCCGGTGCCGTGCGCTTCCAGGTACCCGACATCGCGGGGCTCGAGGTCGGCACGCTTGAGCGCGTCGGCGATGACCCGTTGCTGGGCAACCCCGTTCGGAACCGTCAACCCACCCGAAGCGCCGTCCTGGTTGATCGCGCTGCCGCGGATCACCGCCCGAATCCGGTCCCCGTCGCGCAACGCGTCCTCGAGGCGCTTGATCACGATGACGCCACATCCCTCGCCGCGCACGTAGCCGTCGGCGGCCGCATCGAATGTCTTGCACCGACCGTCGGGCGCGAGCATGTGCGCGCTGGAGAACGTGATCATGGTGGCCGGGGTGAGCAGGACGTTGGCGCCGCCGGCCAGCGCGAGGTCACATTCGCCGAGGCGCAGGGCCTGGCACGCCTGATGGATGGCCACCAGCGACGAGCTGCACGCGGTGTCGACGGCGACAGAGGGACCCTGCAGCCCCAACCGATAGCTGATCCGCCCGGCCGCGGCGGCGTTGGACGTCCCGATGGCCATGTAGGCCTCGATCTCGGGATAGGTCAGCTCGTCGGAGGCCATTCCGAGGTAGTCGTGCGTGGCCAAACCGACGAAGACACCGGTGTTGCTGTCAGCGAGATCCGTTGGTGCGTAGCCCGAATGCTCGACCGCGCGCCACGCCGTTTCCAGCAAGATCCGGTGCTGCGGATCCATCAACCTGACCTCGCGCGTCGACAATCCGAAGAACGGGGCGTCAAACCCCGTTACGTCGTCGACGAAGCCCGCACGACGGGTGACGACCTTGCCCGGCGCACCCGGCTCGGGGTCGAAGAATTCATCGGCATCCCACCTGTCCTGCGGCACTTCGGATATCGCATCCCGACCGTGCCGCAAGACGTCCCAGAACTCATCCGCGTCGGCGGCGCCCGGAAATCGCGCCGCATAACCCACGATCGCAAAACCCGATGCCGATTCCCCCAGACCTTCGACGGATGCCATGCGCTTGTCCTCTCTTGGCCGGTCAAGATCGATCCGCGCGGGGGCCCAGTTGCACTCGGAGAATCATGTCCTTTAGGCCGGCACCGCGTGTGCAGCGCCGCACTGCGCAGCGACAGCCGGCGCGGCCGTCGCCCTGCGTCCCCGCCCGGCCGCACGATCGCAACAACTCGATCGCCGCAACTCGGTCGCCAAAGACCGGTCGGATCCGTGAGCGAGTGTAGGCGGTGGCCCGCGCACGGCTGCGACGGCGATCACTTCGAGGGTTATCTTGGTCGCGACGCCAGCGTGCCGCGGCAGTTCAAACCGAGGAGGACGAAGTTTTGCGCATCGGGAAGATAACGATCGGCTCACTCGATGATTGGACGCTGACGCCGGGCTCGGTCACCTCATGGCACCCGACCGCCGCGGCCGCCGAAAAGGCCCGACAAGCCCCGGTCAGCTCCGTGCCGGTCAGTTATATGCAGGGCCAACACCTTCGCAACTACCGCGACCGCACGGCCGCCGGACTGAATTTCTCACGACAGATCATCGCCACCTGTGAGGTCGCCGGGACGTGCGACATCGCCGCCATGAACCACGCCGTCAACACCTACCTGCGCCGGCACGACACCTTCCGCAGTTGGTTCGAGGACACCGGTGACGGGGAGTTCATCAGGCACACCATCGGCGATCCCGCCGACATCGAATTCGCGCCGGTCGAACACGGCGAGATGACGGCTGAGGAAATTCATGCTCACGTGGTGGCCATACCGAATCCGCTGGAATGGGGCTGCTTCACGTTCGGAATCATCCAGAGCGAGAACCATTTCACGTTCTTTGCGGCCATGGATCATGTCCACGGGGACGCGACATTGATCGGCACCACGATGATGGAGGCCAACGGCATGTACACGGCGTTGAGCGGGGGCGGTGAGGCCCTCACTCTTCCCGATGCCGGCAGCTTCGACGATTTCTGCATCCGCGAACGCGAATACACGTCGGCGTTGACTCTTGATTCGCCTGAGGTGCGCGCGTGGATTGACTTCGCCGAGAACAATAATGGGGGCTTTCCCGAATTCCCGCTGCCGCTGGGTAACCCGCAGGAATCCAGTAGGAGCGACATGACCTCCGAACTGTTGATGGACGTCGCGCAGACGGAGCGATTCGAATCGGCCTGCGCGGCGGCCGGCGCGCGCTTTGTCGGGGGCCTGTTCGCCTGCCTCGCCCTGGTGGAGCACGAATTCACCGGCGCCCTGACGTATTACGGGCTCACTCCCCGGGATTCACGCAAAGCCACCGACAATTTCATGACGCAGGGTTGGTTTACCGGCTTGATTCCGATCACCGTGCCGATAGCCGCCGCCTCCTTCGGCGACGCCGCATGGGCGGCGCAGGCTTCTTTCGATAACAGCCTGGACATGGCAAAGGTGCCCTACTACCGCGTGTTGGAACTGGCGCCGTGGCTGAGCTGGCCGCAATCGAACTTTCCGGTGTCGAACTTCTTTCACGGCGGCGCCGCTCCCCTCAACGCCATTCTTGCCGCCGCCGACCTGGGACTCGCAAACAATATCGGGATCTACCCGGACGGCCGGTATTCACATCAGCTGACCATTTATATATTCCGGTACGGCGAGGGCACGGTCATGGCGATTATGCATCCCGACAACCGGGTCGCCCGGAAATCGGTTGTCCGCTATATGGAAGCGATGAAGTCGGTCTGTGTGCGGGTCGCCGGCAGCGGGAGCTGGGGGCGCGTCGCGTAGCGTGGAGCACTTCGATGGCACGTGATGCGAAATCGCGTGGTTTGACCGGGCCCGGTCGAGGGCGGCCGAGTTGCCGCCGACCGGGGGTGAGGGCGGTATGCGACGGCTAGCCGATTTCGTGGTGCGGTGGCCCTGGGCAGTGATCGGGATCTGGGTCGCGATTGCGGTCGCGCTGCCGCTGACCTTCCCATCGCTCGGCGAGATGGCCGAGAGGCACCCGCTCGCCATCCTGCCCAGCGACGCGCCATCGAGCGTCACGGCCCGAAAGATGACCGAGGCGTTTCACGAGTCGGGCTCGGAAAACCTCCTGCTGGTGGTCCTGACCAACGACAAGGGTCTGGGCCCCGCCGACGAAGCCACCTACCGCACACTGGTGGACACGCTGCGGCAGGACACGCGAGATGTGTTGATGCTGCAGGATTTCGTCAGCACACCGGCCCTGCGCTCGGCCGTGACCAGCAAAGACCACAAGGCCTGGGTGCTCCCGGTCGGCGTTGCGGGCGAGCTGGGCACTCCCAGCTCGTATGCCGCGTTCAACCGGATCGACGGCATCGTCCAACGCGTCGTCAGCGGCACGCCGCTGACGGTCAACCTGACCGGCCCCGCGGCGACCGTCGCCGACCTCACGGTCGCCGGCGCTCGGGATCGGATGCCCATCGAGCTGGCGATCGCGGTTCTGGTGCTCGTCGTCCTGCTGGTGATCTACCGTAGCGCGGTCACCATGCTGCTGCCGTTGCTGAGCATCGGCACATCCCTGGTCATCGCCCAGGCGGTGGTAGCGGGCTACTCCCAACTGACCGGGTCGGGCGTCTCGAATCAGTCCGTCGTCTTCCTCAGCGCCATAATGGCCGGCGCCGGAACAGATTACGCGGTCTTCCTCATCAGCCGGTATCACGACTATTTGCGGTCGGGTGCGAATTCCGATGAGGCGGTACAGCGTGCGATGTTCTCGATCGGCAAAGTGATCGCCGCATCCGCCGCCACCGTCGGCTTCACGTTTCTCCTCATCAGCTTCGCCCGGATGGGCGTGTTCAAAACGGTCGGGGCGTCGGCGGCGATCGGGATCGGTGTGGCATTCCTCGCCGCGGTGACGTTGCTGCCGGCCATCCTGGTGCTTGCGGGGCGACGCGGCTGGGTCAAACCCCGGCGCGAACTGACCACACGATTCTGGCGGCGTTCGGGCATCCGCATCGTGCGCCGACCGAAGGTCAATCTGATTGCCAGTGTGCTGGTGTTGATCGTCCTGGCCAGCTGCGCCGGCCTGGTGCGCTACAACTACGACGATCGCAAGGCCCTGCGGACTTCGGCGCCGAGCTCCATCGGGTACGCCGCGCTGAATCGCCATTTCCCGGTGAATCAGTCCATTCCGCAATACATCCTGGTCCAATCGCCGCATGACCTGCGCACGCCCAAGGCCCTCGCGGACCTGGAACAGATGGCGGACCGGGTCAGCCAACTGCCGAATGTCGCTGCCGTCAGCGGCATCACGCGCCCGACCGGCAATGTGCCGGAACAATTCCGGGCGACGTATCAGGCCGGCGCCATCGGCACCCTGCTGGCGGACGGGTCCACCCTGATCAAAGATCACACAGGCGACCTCAACCGGTTGGTCGCCGGCGCGGGCACGCTGGCCGACAACCTCGGCAACGTGCGAGGCCAGGTCGTCCAGCTCGCCGCGAGTGTGCAGGAACTGGAGAGCGCCTTCGCGTCGGCGAAGAACCAGTACAGCGGCGACGCGCTGGTGAAACAGGTCGACCTCACGGCCCAGCTCGTTGACCATGTCAACGCGATCAGCAATTCCATGGGTTGGAACTTCTCGGCGGCCAAGAACGTCTTCGCCTGGATAGGCCCGGTGCTGGCGGCGCTGCAGGGCAACCCGCGATGCGATGCCGATCCGTCGTGCAGCGACACCCGCGGGGCGTTCGAGCAACTGGTCGGCCCGCAAAACCAAGCGGACCTCGATGCGATCAACGAGTTGGCCCATCGACTGCAGGAGTCCCCGGACAAACGGACGCTCAAGGCGTCGACCGACCGCGTGCGCGCCTCGCTGGCCAAGCTCACCAAGGTGTTGCACTCCATGGGGTTGGACAAACCCGGTGGCATGCAAACGAATCTGAACACGGTGCAAGACGGCGCGAACCGATTGGCCGGTGGCAGCCGCCAGGTGGCCGACGCCGTTGCTCAACTCGTCGACCAACTCAAGCAGCTCGGTAGCGGGCTCAACGAGTCGGCGGCGTTTCTGTTGTCACTGAAACGCGATGCGGCACATCCGGCAATGGCCGGGTTCAATATCCCGCCCCAGCTGTTGCAATTGGAGCAGTTTCAGAAGGCGGCCAAGGTCTTCATTTCGCCGGACGGCCACTCGGTGCGGTATTTGGTTCAAACCAAACTGAATCCGTTCAGCACGGAAGCCATGGACCAGGTCAACGCGATCATCGCGGCGGCTCGGGGAGCGCAGCCGAATACCGCGTTGGCGGACGCCACGGTGTCGATGGCCGGATATACCGTCGCGCTGAAGGACACGCGTGACTACTACCAGCACGATATCCGGTTCATCATCGCGGTGACGCTCATCGTCGTCCTTTTAACCTTGATCGCCCTGCTGCGCGCGGTTGTCGCGCCGCTGTATCTGGTTGCTTCCGTGGTCATTTCGTATTTGTCGGCGGTGGGCATCGGCGTGCTGGTATTTCAATATCTATTGGGCCAGCAATTGCATTGGAGTGTGCCCCCGCTGGCATTCGTGGTGTTGGTCGCGGTGGGGGCCGACTACAACATGCTGCTCGTCTCGCGAATGCGCGAGGAGTCTGGACACAGCATGCGTTACGGCATCATCCGGACGCTGGGCTCGACGGGCGGCGTGATCACCGCGGCGGGTCTGATCTTTGCGGCCTCGATGTGTGGCCTGTTGTTCTCCAGCATCAGCACCGTGGTCCAGGGCGGTTTCGTGATCGGGGTGGGCATATTGCTGGACACCTTCTTGGTGCGCACCATCACCGTTCCCGCCATCGCCGCGCTGGTCGGACGGGCAAACTGGTGGCCGTCACAGGGGGGCGTGCCGTCGCCAAAACCGTCACTGGATGGACGCGCCGAGGCGCGGCCCGGTTAGCACCTGCACATGATGTATGTGAGACTACGAGGCGAATTCGAGCGGTCAGGAGTAGGGATGAAGAAACTACTCGCGGGAGTGACGGCGCTGGTAACCGTCGGTGCCACAGGGTGTTTCGGCGTCAATACCGCGACCGCCGACGAGTCGCCCATCGGCGGTCCGCCGACCCCGGGGGCCCCGGGCGACCAGACTGCGTTCGCGCTCGGCGGGGCTCACGTTCTGGGCATCCCCTACGACGAGTACATCCGTCAGGAGGGCGCGCAATGGTTCCCCGGTCAGAAGCGCGAAATCGTCCGTTACCCGGCGGGCCAGGTTCAGGGGCACGTGCTGGAGCGGCTCTTCCCGGGCATCGGCAAGCTCGATGAGCAGTTCCCGGGGCTGGGCGCGGACGGCCCCAGCGTCGGCGAGTCGGTGGACGTGGGAATCGACAACCTCGATGCGGCGATCCGCACCGGCCGCCCGGGTACGGCGATCGGCTTGTCGGAGGGCGCGTTCGTGGTCGACGGCGTGCAGGCTCGGCTGGCGAACGACCCGACCGCTCCCCCGCCGGACAAGCTCAACTTCGCCACGTTCGGCGACCCGATCGGACGTCACGCCTTCGGTCAGAGTTTCCTGACCGCAATGTTCCCGGTCGGCAGCGTCGTCCCCGCGCTCGACTACACCATGCCGCCGCCGTATGAGAGCCAGTACGACACAAACAGGTTCGTGGCCGCGTACGACTCGATCGCGGACTTCCCCGACCGGCCGGACAACATGTTCGCGCTCGCCAACACGCTGCTCGGCCTCGCCACCGGTCACACGGCGGTGGCCTTCACGAACCCGAGCATGGTGCCGCCGCAGAACATCAGGACGACGATCAACTCCAGGGGCGCGAAAGACACGACGATCATGGTTCCGGAAAAGCACCTTCCGCTGGTCATGCCGCTGAAATACGTCGGGATTGACGAGGACACGCTGAACAAGCTCGACGCGATCCTGATTCCCCGCGTGAATGCGGGCTACTCGCGAAACGACGACCCGTCGACCGCCCCGATTCAGGTGGACCCGGTGCACGGCTTCGACCCGGCGGAGGTCACCGCGCCGGCCAACCAGGCGACCTTCGGCGGCGACGCCGACCCGCTCTCGCAGATCCTCGCCGGTGCCACGTCCGTGTTCTCGCACGGCGCAAGCGAAGTTACCGACTGAGCGCGCCTATGTCTCAGTCGTCGATCCTCGCCATGCTGCACGGACGTGCCAGCCTGCGGCCCCACGATGTTGCCTACACGTTCACCGACTATCAGCACGACTGGGACGGTGTGCGCGAGACGCTCACGTGGTCGCAAGTCTCGCGCCGCACACTCAATGTGGCACGGGACCTCGGCCCGCACGGGTCGGTCGGCGACAGGGCGGTGATCCTGGCGCCCCAGGGCCTGGATTACATCGCGGCGTTCCTGGGGTCCATGCAGGCCGGGCTCATCGCCGTGCCGCTGCCGCTGCCGCATCGCGGTTCCAGTGATGCGCGGGTCAGCGCGGTCCTCGCCGACACGTCGCCGTCGGTGGTTCTCACGACGTCCGACGTCGCGGAGGATGTCGCCGAATACGTCGACCGGGCACGCATGGACGATGTCCCCAAGATCGTCGAAATCGATTCGATGAACCTCGATGTCGAGGGCGAAGCAAACGTTCCGACGGATGATTTGCCGACCGTCGCGTATTTGCAGTACAGCTCGGGTTCGACCCGAACGCCGACCGGGGTGATGATTTCGCATCGAAACCTCGAGGCCAATTTCGAACAGCTGATGCGCAGCTTCTTCGTGGACTTCGGAACTAAGTTTCCGACCGAGGCCACGATCGTGTCGTGGTTGCCCTTCTACCACGACATGGGTCTGGTGCTGGGCGTCTGCGCGCCCATCCTGAGCGGCCACCGCGCCGAGCTGACGAGTCCGGTCGCGTTCTTGGAGAGGCCGGCCAGGTGGATGCGAACGCTGGCCGAACATCCGCACACCTGGTCGTCGGCGCCCAACTTCGCCTTCGACCTGGCCGCCCGCAAGACCACCGACAAAGACCTGGCCGGCCTGGACCTCGGCGACGTGCTGGGCATCATCAGCGGCGCGGAGCGTGTCGAGGCGGCCACCCTGCACCGCTTCGTGGATCGGTTCGCGCACTTCAATTTCCGGGACCACATGATGCGTCCCTCATACGGCTTGGCCGAGGCGACCGTCTTCGTGGCGACCGGCACGTGGAGTGAATCCGCGCCGGCGGGCCACTTCGACGCCGAAGAGCTCGGGGCGGGCCGCGTTCGGCCGTGCGCACCCGGAAGGGGAACGGCGACCGCGAAAGCGACGGCGCTCGTCAAGTACCGGGTGCCGCAGTCGCCCATGCTCCGGATCGTCGACAGCGAGACGAGCCGCGAATGCCCGCCCGACGCGGTCGGCGAGATCTGGGTGCACGGCGAGAACGTCGCCGACGGATACTGGCGCAAAACGCCGGCCGAGCAGCGATGCTTCGGCGCCACGCTCGTCGACCCGTCGCCGGGGACGCCCGACGGTCCCTGGCTGAGGACCGGCGACCTGGGTTTCATCCACTCCGGCGAGCTGTTCATTGTCGGCCGCATGAAGGACCTGCTGATCATCCGCGGGCGCAACCACTATCCCGAGGACATCGAGGCGACAGTCCAAGAGATCACGGGTGGTCGGGTCGCGGCGATCTCGGTGCCGGTGAACAGCACCGAGAAGCTGGTCACGGTCATCGAGCTGAAGAAGCGTGGCGATTCCAGCGGGGAGACCCCCGACGTCAGGCACTGGCTCACCTCCATCAAAACCGACGTCACCTCGGCGATTTCCAATAACCACGGCGTGAATGTCGGGGACCTCGTCCTGGTACCGCCCGGGTCCATTCCGACCACGACAAGCGGCAAGATCCGGCGCGCCGCCTGTGTGGAGCAGTACAGCCAGCACCAATTCGCCCGTTTGGACGCCTGAGCCCGCCCGGTGGACGCGCGCGCGCCGGCCGGTAGCGCGCTTCGCATAATGGTTCCACCCCCGCAGCGGCAAAGGAGCCACGATGAGCGCAACCAGCACTGACCGTCCCCTACGCGTCATCCAATGGACGACCGGGAACATCGGGCGGCGCTCGCTGCACGCCATCATCGGGCGGCCCGACATGGAACTCGTCGGCGTGTACGCCCACGGCGAGGAGAAGGTCGGGGTCGACGCCGCCGAATTGGCGGGCTGGCCGGAGCCGACCGGGGTGCAGGCCACCAACGACATCGACGCGCTGATCGCCCTGGGCGCCGACGCGTGTTGCTACAACCCGTTGTGGCCCGACATCGACGAGCTGGTGCGGCTGCTGGAATCGGGGGTCAACGTGTGCACCAGCGCGGCCTGGATCACCGGCGGCAAGCAGACGCCGCAGGACCGCAAGCGAATCGAAGACGCCTGCCGACGCGGCAATTCGACGATCTTCGGCAGCGGCGCGCACCCGGGCATGACCAACATGGTCGGCATGGTGCTGTCCGCCTCGTGCGAGCGCGTCGACGAGATTCGCATCACCGAGTCGGTGGACTGCTCGACCTACGAATCGGCCGAAACCCAAACCGCCATGGGGTTCTCGCAAGACCCCGACACCCCGGGGCTGGCCGACAGTGTGCGCCGGGAGAGCGAGGTCTTCGCCGAGTCGGCCGCGATGATGGCCGACGAGATCGGCGCGAAGCTGGACAAGATGACCTTCGACGTCACGTTCACCGCGGCGACCGGCGACTCGGATCTGGGGTTCATGAAGATTCCCGCCGGAACCGTCGGCAGCGTCTACGGCTACCACCGCGGCTGGGTCGGCGATCGCAACGTCGTCAGCGTCGGGTTCAACTGGACCATGGGCAACCATGTCGTCCCGCCCAAACCACTCGAGCACGGGCACGTCATTCAGGTGTTCGGCCTGCCCAACATGCGCACGGTTCTGCACTGCCTGCCGCCCAAGGACTGGACGGAGCCCGGGTTCATGGGATTGGGAATGATCTACACCGCGATGCCGGTGACCAACGCCGTCCCGGCGGTGGTGGCGGCCAGGCCGGGCATCGTGACGCTGGCGGATTTGCCGCCGGTCACCGGCCGGCTCGCCCGATAGGGCCTATGCCGTTCGCCACAGCCGGCCGCCCCAGGAGGAACGCTTGCGTGCACTATGGTTAGGATGCGTAGCTGAGCAAATTTTCCGTTGACATCGATGTCGTCGGCGATGGTTGGTGAGCTTTGCGGCGAGGCCCGAAGCGGTGGGCGAAAGGCGGTCGGGTGATGGCTGATCCGAAATCAAGTCCTCGCCCCGGTGTCTTGACCCGCGTGCTGCAAAAGGCGTGGATCCCGCTGCTGCTGGTGGTCGTTTTGGCTTTGTCTGCACTCGTGGTGTCACGGCTGCACAAGCTCTTCGGCTCGGAAGATCTCAACGCGAACGCCGGCAAGGGGATCGAAATCGTGCAGTTCAACCCGAAGGTCGTCGTCTACGAGATTTCCGGCGCCCCGGGCACCACGGCAAACATCAACTATTGGGACGAGAACGCCAACACGCATCAGGTCGACAACGCGCCGCTGCCGTGGTCGACGACGATCTCGACCACGTTGCCCTCGGTGAGCGCCAACATCATGGCGCAAAGCAACGGCCCCACGATCAACTGCAAGATCACCGTGGACGGCGTCGTCCGCGACAACCAGAACTCCGACGGCCATAACGCCCAGACCTTCTGCCTGGTGAAGTCCGCATGAGCAATGTGAACAACGAGACCGATTCCGGCGCCAGAAGCGCCGAAGACGACGCAGCCACCGGCCCGATCAGCACTCGCGGCCTGTCGAAGGCCGAGCGCGGCCACCGCCCCTACCTCCCCCACGCGATCCGCATCTTTGCGATCCCGATCATCCTGGGCTGGTTAGTGATCACCGTCTTGGTGAACGTCCTGGTCCCCTCCCTGGAAGTGGTCGGCGAGGCGCATTCGGCGCCGATGACTCCCCTGGACGCGCCGTCGATGAAGGCGATGATGCGGCTGGGCAGTAACTTCCACGAATTCAACTCGAACAGCACCGTGATGATCGTCCTGGAGGGTCAGCAGCCGCTGGGCCCGGACGCGCACAAGTACTACGACAAGCTGATCCGAGACCTGCGCAAGGATCCCGCGCACATCCAGCACATCCAGGACTTCTGGGGCGACCGCCTGACCGCTGCGGGAGCGCAGAGCGCCGACGCCAAGGGCGCGTACGTGCAGGTGAACCTCGCCGGTAATCAGGGCACCACGCAGGCCAACGACTCCGTGGACGCCGTCCGCAAGGTGATCGATGAGAACAAGGCGCCACCCGGCGTGAAGGCCTATGTCACCGGCCCCGCGGCGCTATCCGACGACATGCACATCATCGGTAACGCCAGCCTGGCCAAGATCACGCTGTTCACTCTGGGCGCGATCGCGATCATGCTGCTGCTGGTCTACCGGTCGATCGTCACGACGCTGATCCAGCTTTTCATGACCTTCGTGGCGCTGGCGTGTGCGCGGGGCGTCGTCGCGGTTCTGGCCTATAACAACGCATTCGGGCTCACCACGTTCGCCGCCAACATCCTCACCATGCTGGCGATCGCCGCGGGAACTGACTACGGCATCTTCCTCGTCGGGCGATATCAAGAAGCGTTGGCCGCCGGTGAGGACCGAGAAACGGCTTACTACACCACATTCAAGGGCGTCGCCCCGGTCGTCCTGGGCTCCGGACTGACGATCGCGGGAGCGACCTACTGCCTGAGTTTTACCCGCCTGCCCTGGTTCAACACCATGGGCGCGCCGGTGGCGATCGGCATGCTGGTCGTGGTGCTCGCCGGGCTTTCCCTCGGCCCCGCGGTCGTCTTCGTCGGCAGTCGCTTCCACTTCTTCGAAAGGCAGGCGAAGCGAGGGCGACTGTGGCGCCGGGTGGGCACCGCGGTAGTGCGTTGGCCCGCACCGATTTTGGCCGTCAGCGCCGCCATCGTCCTGGTCGGCATGGTGGCACTGCCGGGCTTCAAGCCCAGCTACAACGACCGTCACTACCTGCCGTTGTCAGCCCCCGCCAATCAAGGGCAAGAAGCCGCGAATCGGCACTTCTCCGAGGCCCGGATGAACCCCGACTTGTTGATGGTCGAATCCAACCATGACATGCGAAACCCGGCCGACATGCTGGTATTGGACCGGGTGGCGAAAAACGAGATGCGCACGCTCGGCATCGCCATGGTTCAGGACATCACCAGGCCGCTGGGCATCCCGATTCAGCACAGCTCGATTCCGTTCCAGAACAGCGTCCAGAGCCAGACGACGATGCAGAACATGGGCTTTCTCAAGGAGCGCATGAACGACATCCTCAAAATGGCTGATGACTTGCAGACCCAAATCGACACCACGCAGCGCCAGTACGAGGTGTCGCTCGATTTGGCCAACGCCGCCGACGACAGCGCCAAGACCACGCAGGTGACGTCGCAGATCACCGACAGCCTGCGCGACCACATCGCCGATTTCGACGACACGTTCCGGCCGGTCCGCACGTACTTCTACTGGGAGAAGCACTGCTACGACATTCCCGTGTGCATCGGGCTGCGATCTTTGTTCGACACGTTCGACGGGTTCGACCAATTGGCCGAGCAGTTCCACTATTTGACGACCGACATCACGCACACCGCCAAAGCGTCACGCGACCTGACCGAGCTGTTTCCCACGCTGATCGCCACTTTGAAAACGACCAGAGGCATCACGCTGACGCTCTATCAGACGTTCAAGGCGATGATCGACCAGATGGAGGCGATGAGCAACACCGGGATCGTCATGGGTCAGAGCTTTGATCAGTCGAAGAACGACGACTTCTTCTACCTGCCACCAGAAGCCTTTGACAACCCCGACTTCCAGACGGGTCTGCGCATGTTCTTGTCGCCGGACGGTAAGTCGGCGCGATTCTTCATCACCCACCAGGACGATCCGATGACGCCGGAGGGAATCGAACGGGTGGCGGCCGAACGCACCGCCGCGCAGGAGGCGCTGAAGCAATCCTCGCTGGCCGACGCCAAGGTGTATCTCGGCGGAACCGCCGCGACGTTCAAGGACATGGCTGACGGTGAGAAGTACGACCTGATGATCGCCGTCATCGCGTCACTGACGCTGATCTTCATGATCATGCTGCTGCTGACCCGAAGCGTGGTGGCCGCGCTGGTCATCGTCGGCACCGCTGCCAGCTCGATCGCGGCGTCTTTCGGTCTGTCCGTGCTGATTTGGCAGGATTTGTTCGGCATCAATATCCACTGGATCGTGATGGCGCTGGCGGTCATCATCCTGTTGGCCGTGGGATCCGACTACAACCTGCTGCTGGTGTCCCGGTTCAGGGAAGAGATCCATCACGGCCTCAAGACCGGGATCATTCGGTCGATGGCCGGGACCGGTGGGGTGGTGACGGCCGCGGGTCTGGTGTTCGCGTTCACCATGGCGTCCATGCTGGGGAGCGATCTGCGCGTGCTCGGTCAGTTCGGGTCGACGGTCTGCATCGGTCTGCTGCTCGACACGCTGATCGTGCGCACACTGCTGATGCCGTCGATCGCTACCCTGCTCGGGCGGTGGTTCTGGTGGCCGCAGGTTGTTCACCCGCGCGGCGACAACGCGCGACGGCCGGTTAGCGCCTAGGCCGATGGTGGCGACCCGCAGCGCCCGGCTACGCCGCGCTTGCGATCGCCACTAAGCTTCGGCGAGCGCCACGCTCACCGCGACCGCGCCCGCGCCGACGTGCAGCGCCAGCACCGGTCCCAGCTCGGTGACGATCGCGGGCTCACACGCCGGTAGCCGCTTGCCCAGCGCCGTCGCCACCTCGGTGGCGCCGTCCGGGTTGTTGACGTGGTGCACCGCCAGGGCTGCGGTGCCGTCGCCGACGACCTGGCAGACCCGGTCGATCATCGCCTCCGTCGCGTGACTGATAGTCCGGACCCGTTGGGCCAGAACGAGTTTCCCGTCATCGATACGCAACAACGGTTTGAGCGCCAACGCGGTGCCCAGCCAGGCCTTGGCGCCCCCGATGCGGCCGCTGCGGCGCAGGTTGTCCAGCCGGTGCACCACGATGAAGGCGTGTCCGCGGGCCACGGCCTCGCGGGCAGCATCCGCGACGGTGTTCAGGTCACCGCCCGTGGCCGCCGCCCGGGCGGCGGCCAGGGCAACGAATCCGGTGCCCATCGCCGCCGATTTGGAGTCGATGACCCGCACGTTGGGATCCAGGTCGGCCGCGGTGCGCTCGGCGGCCCGGCAGGTTCCCGACAGCGCCGACGAAATGTGCACGGCCACCACACCATCGGCGCCGCTGTCGGCCAGCGCCTGTTGGTACGCGTCGGCGAGTTCGGCCGGGGTCGCCGCCGCGGTGGTCGCCGCCAGCTTGTGGATGTCACCCGGAATGTCGTCCACGCCGTCACGCAGGTCGGTGCCGTCGAGCAGGATGTGCAGGGGCACAACACGTATCCCCCACTTGTCGAGCAGGTCGGCCGGCAGACGGGCCGACGAGTCGGTCACCACCACGACAGTCACGAGCGCTACCCGCGGGGTTTCTCGTTCGAGATGCCGGCCTCGGCGAGCGCCTTGAGCATCAGCTCCGCGACCGCCTGGTGGGCCTCGAAATTCCAATGGATTCCGTCGGGGTTTCCCCGTCCGTTCATCACGTGTTCTGCGACAGCGGCTTTGAGATCGACCAGCGGTACATCGTGGCTTTGCGCCCACGCGGTGATGGCGGCCACGGTCCCCGCCCGACCGTGGTGGGCCCGGCCGTAGGTGTCGGCGATGTGCACCGACGGCAGCGAGGCCACGATCGGGATCCCGGGGCGGTTGAAATCGATTGCCCCACGAGTCTGTTCGAGATAGTCGGCGCTCAGGTGCGGCGGCAGGGCGGGCCTGGCCACCGGGGAGAGCCTGGGCTGCAGCCACCCGTAGCCGTCGCGCACCCACCGTCGCAGCCACGGCGGTCGCACGTAGCGGATCAGCTCACGCAGCGCGGTGGGCAGCACCGACGGCAGCGAATCCATGCCGCCGGTGGCGAAGATGACGGCTCCCGCGCGCGGTAGCGCCGCCCACGCCCGCGGGTCCTGGGTTGCCGCCCACCAGACGTCCCGACACGTCCAGCCGATGCGACCGATCAGTTCCACATCCCAATCCAATTGGGCGGCAACGATGTTCGGCCAGATACGGGGATCGTCGGCTGGTAGGCCGCCGGTGGGGCCATAGTAGGCCAGCGAGTCGGCGAAGATCAGCAGTGTGGGACGTTGTTCAGAGGACATCGTTGGACACCTGCGCCGAGGCGTTCCATACGTCCAGACGCCAGCGGATGCTCTCGAATTCGTCGTCCTCGTCGCCGGAATGGCCGGAAAGCTGAACCCAGCTGGCGTTGCCCATGCCACCCAGAACCGGCCAGTTGCCGACGGGAAGCTTCAACAACGCGGCCGACAGCGCGGCGATCAGCCCGCCGTGGGCCACCAGCACCACCGGGCGGTCCGGCCCGTCGGGATCACCCCATTCCGGCTCGGCGGCGGCCAGTTCGGCGACCAACGGCACGCTGCGCGCCGCGACGTCCACCCGGCTTTCGCCGCCATGCGGGGCCCAGGTGGCGTCTTCGCGCCAGGCCAATCGGGCGCCGGGGGCCTGCGCGTCGACCTCGGTATGGGTCAATCCCTGCCAGTCACCCAGATGCGTCTCCCGCAGCCGCTGATCCACCCGGATCGCCAAGCCGGTCACCTCCCCCAGCCTGACCGCGGTGTCGTAGGCGCGATGCAGGTCCGACGACACGATCAGCAACGGCTGCACCTTGCCCAGCACCTCGGCGGCGGCGATGGCCTGCGCCCGTCCGAGTTCGCTGAGTTCGGAATCCAGCTGGCCCTGCATCCGGCTGCCGGCGTTGAACTCGGTTTGCCCGTGCCGCAACATGATCAGCCGACGAATCTTCATTGCGCGCTCGAGTCTTCGGAGTCCCCGCCGCGCTCGTCCAGGTCCACCGGCACCACCGGGCAGTCGCTCCACAACCGGTCCAGGGCATAGAAGTCGCGGTCGTCCTGGTGCTGAATGTGGACGACGATGTCGCGATAGTCCAGCAGCGTCCAGCGGCCTTCGCGGGTGCCCTCGCGCCGCGCGGGTTTGTAGCCCGCCTTGCGCATTTTCTCCTCGACCTCGTCGACGATGGCGTTGACCTGTCGCTCGTTGGACGCCGAGGCGATCACGAAGCAGTCGGTGATGGCGAGCTGGGCGGAGACGTCGATGACGACGACGTCGTCGGCGAGCTTCGCGGCGGCGGCGCCGGCGGCCACCGTCGCCATGTCGATGGCTTCCCGCGTGGCGCTCACCTGGGCTCCTCGCCGCCCGGCTTGCTGTAGAGCCGCCGCTTGGAGACGTACTGCACGACGCCGTCGGGCATCAGGTACCACAGCGGACGGTGCTCCTCGGCGCGGCGGCGGCAGTCGGTCGACGAAATCGCCAGCGCCGGAATCTCGACGAGCGTCAACGCGTCATCGGCGAGCTCGCCCAGGACGCCGGTGATGTGGTCGTGGCTCAACTCGTAGCCGGGGCGGCTGACGCCGACGAAGCGGGCCAGGTCGAACAGTTCCTCCCAGCCTTGCCAGGACAGGATGGATTCCAGCGCGTCGGCGCCGGTGATGAAGAACAGCTGGGAATCCGGGTTCAGCGCGCGCAGGTCGCGCAGCGTGTCCTTGGTATAGGTGGGGCCGGCGCGGTCGATGTCGACCCGGCTCACCGAGAACCGGGGATTGGACGCCGTGGCGATCACCGTCATCAGATAGCGGTCCTCGGCGGCGGAGACGTCGCGGTCCTTCTGCCAGGGCTGGCCGCTGGGCACGAACACGACTTGGTCGAGGTCGAACAGGTCGGCGACCTCACTGGCGGCAACCAGGTGGCCGTAATGGATGGGGTCGAACGTCCCACCCATCACTCCTAACCTGCGAAGCTGCTTTTGCACGATGTGCCAGCTTACTTGAGGCGGTGATCAGGGCCTGTCCGAGCTGTCGTCACATGCGCCCCATCAGTCCCCGCTCGGGGTCGCATGCCTTGTGCCCACCTCCGAGCGACAACACCGGAGGCGGGCCGGCTTGTCGCTCGGAGGTGGGCGCAAGCAGTGTCGTCTCGGACGGAGACTGCCGTGACTGGTGTGACAAGAGGTGCGGCCAGGACCTCCCACGGGCAGCCGTGGCCTCACACGGGCAGCAGCGACCTCACACGGGCAGCAGCTGGTCGATCACCGCGGCCAACTGCTTGGCGGACCGGCATTCGTGCATGGCGATGACCTCTTGATAGCGCGGCACCGCCGAGTCGCCGCTTCCCCACAGATGCTTGGGCTCGGGGTTCAGCCAGTGTGCGTGCCGGCTGGCGGTCACCATGTGCGACAGCAGCTCGGTTTCCGGGTTGCGGTAGTTGGTGCGGCCATCCCCCAGCACCAACAGCGAGGTGCGCGGGGAGAGCACGTTCGGGAACGCCTGCACGAAAGACGCAAACGCGTTGCCGTAGTCGGAATGGCCGTCGCGGCTGTAGACGCCCGACTCGCGGGTGATCCGCTGGATGGCCACGGCCAGGTCGGCCTCGGGCCCGAACATGTGGGTCACTTCGTCGGTGGTGTCGATGAACGCGAACACGCGAACGCGCGAGAACTGTTGGCGCAGAGCGTGTACCAGAAGCAGGGTGAAGTGACTGAAGCCGGCGACCGAGCCGGAGACGTCGCACAGCACCACCAGTTCGGGCCGGGCGGGGCGCGGCTTGGCCAGCACCACGTCGATCGGCACCCCGCCCGTGGACATCGACTTGCGCAGCGTCTTGCGGAGATCGATCGACCCGGCGCGGCTGCGCCGCCGGCGCGCGGCCAGCCGGGTCGCCAGGGTCCGCGCCAACGGCGCGACCACCCGGCGCATCTGGCGCAGCTGCTCGCCGGAGGCGCGCAGGAATTCGACGTTCTCGGAAAGCTGGGGTATGCCGTACATCTGGACGTGATCGCGGCCCAGTTGCTCCGCGGTCCGCCGCTTGGTCTCAGCGTCGACCATCTTGCGCAGCTGGGTGATCCGCTGCGCCGCAAGGGCTTTGGCGATCTCCTCCTGTGTGGGTGTGGGTTCGTCGCCGTAGGAGGCGAGCAGCCCGGCCAGCAGCTTGCCCTCGAGTTCGTCCAGGGCCATCGCCTTGAGCGCCTGGTAGGACGAGAAGGACGGGCCCCGGCTGGAACTGTATTTCCCGTAGGCCTCTACGATGCGGGCGATCATCGCCACCAGGCGCTCGTCCATGTCGGCCAGATCGGGGTTGTCGGCCAGCAGATCCAGCAGCATCTGGCGCATCGCCTCGACGTCGTCGGGTGGCAACGCGTTGTCGTCTGGGGTGTCGTCGGCCTCGTCCTCGGCGACCACCGCGCGCGCGCCCAGCGCCGCCGGGAACCACAGGTCGAACATGGCGTCATACGTTTCGCGATGATCCGACCGGCGCAACACCGCGCACGCGATCCCCTCGCGCAGCACCTCGCGGTTGCCCAGACCGAGGGTGGCCATCACCCGGCCGGCGTCCACCGTCTCCGACGGGCCGACCGAAATCCCCGCTGCCCGAAGCGCTTCCACGAAGCCGACCAGGTGCCCGGGCAGCCCGTGCGGGGCGAGCGGCCGGGAGGGGCGTATGCGGCGGGCGGCCATGGCGGTGTTCCTAGTTAAGCCGCAGCTCGCCGGCCGCGCGCTGTTGGTCGGATTGATGCTTGAGCACCACGCCCAGTGTGGCGGCGACGACCGCGTCGTCGATGGTGTCCAGGCCCAGCGCGAGCAGCGTGCGGCCCCAGTCGATGGTCTCGGCGATGGACGGCACCTTCTTGAGTTGCATCCCGCGCAGCACGCCGATGATGCGCACCAGCTCCTCGGCCAGGTGTGCGGGCAGCTCGGGAACGCGGGACAACAGGATGCGGCGTTCCAAATCGGGGCTGGGAAAGTCGATGTGCAGGAACAGGCAGCGACGCTTGAGCGCCTCGGACAGTTCGCGGGTCGCGTTGGAGGTCAGCACCACCAGGGGCGTGCGCTCGGCGGTGATCGTGCCCAGTTCGGGCACGGTCACGGCGAAGTCGGACAACACCTCCAGCAGCAGGCCCTCGATCTCGATGTCGGCCTTGTCGGTCTCGTCGATGAGCAGCACCGTGGGCTCGGTGCGCCGAATGGCGGTCAGCAGCGGACGCTGCAGCAGGAACTCCTCGCTGAACACGTCGTCCTTGGTCTGGTCCCAGTCCCCGGAGCCGGCCTGGATGCGCAAAATCTGCTTGGCGTGGTTCCATTCGTAGAGCGCGCGGGCCTCGTCGACCCCCTCGTAGCACTGCAGGCGCACCAGGCCCGACCCCGTGGCCTGGGCCACGGCGCGGGCCAATTCGGTCTTGCCCACGCCGGCCGGGCCCTCCACCAACAACGGCTTGCCGAGGCGGTCGGCCAGGAACACGGCCGTCGCGGTGGCGGTGTCGGGCAGGTAGCCGGTCTCGGCCAACCGCCGCGAGACGTCGTCGATGTCCTCGAACAGCGGCTTTGACCGGGCGGGCACACTCACAATCGGTTCTCCTAAAACGCTTTCTGCACGGGGATCTCAGGCCGGACGCGTCTGTCCGTCTCCCCACGCGATCCATTTGGTCGAGGTCAGTTCGGGCAGCCCCATGGGACCGCGGGCGTGCAATTTCTGGGTGGAGATGCCGATTTCGGCTCCGAAACCGAATTGCTCCCCGTCGGTGAACGCCGTGGACGCGTTCACCATCACCGCCGCGGCGTCGATAGCGTCGGTAAACCGTTGCGCCGCAGCCATATTGGTGGTCACGATGGCCTCGGTGTGGCCGGTGCCGTACTCGTTGATGTGGGCGATCGCGGCGTCGATACCGTCGACCACCGCCACCGCGATGTCCATCGACAAGTACTCGCGCCGCAGATCGTCCTCGTGTGCGTCCTGGGAAAAGCCCCCATGCACGGTCACGCCGGCGTCTTGCAGGGCGGTCACCAGACGCGGCAACGCCTCCTCGGCGATCGTGGCGTCGACGAGCAGCGTCTCCGCGGCGTTGCAGACGCTCGGCCGACGCGTCTTGGAATTCAGCAGGATCCGCTCCGCGACGTCCAGATCGGCGCCCTCGTGGACGTATACGTGACAGTTGCCGACCCCGGTTTCGATCGTGGGCACCTGCGCGTCGCGGACCACTGCGTTGATCAGGTTGGCTCCGCCGCGCGGGATCACCACGTCGACCAGGCCACGCGCCTGGATCAGATGCGTCACCGTGGCGCGGTCGTCGGACGAAAGCAGCTGCACCGCATCGGCCGGCAGGTCCTCGCTGACCAGCGACGCCCGCAACACCTGCACCAGCGCCTGGTTGGACCGGGTCGCCGACGAGCTGCCGCGTAACAGCACGGCGTTGCCGGACTTCAACGCCAAGCCGAACGCGTCGACGGTCACGTTGGGTCGGCCCTCGTAGATCATTCCGACGACGCCGAGCGGGACCCGCTGCTGGCGCAGCTGCAGCCCGTTCGGCAGCGTGTAGCCGCGCAACACCTCCCCGACGGGATCGGGGAGCCCGGCGACCTGACGCAGGCCCGCCGCGATGCCCTCAACTCGCTTGGTATCCAAGGCCAGTCGGTCGAGCATCGCGGTCGGCGTTCCGGCGGCGCGGGCGGCCTCGACGTCTTCGGCGTTGGCGGACAGGATCAATTCCGCGTGGGCGGTGACGGCGTCGGCCGCCGAGCGCAGCGCTTGGTCTTTGGCGACGGTCGGCAACAATGCCAGCACACGGGAGGCGACGCGGGCGCGGCGGGCGGCGTCGTGCACCTCCCGGCGCAAATCAGGCTCCCGCTGTTGGGCCGCTCCGCTGCGCAATGGTGCCTGCAGACTCATTGAACCAGGGTATCCGGCCGCAAAAGCCCGGGTGACGCGGGCCGATCTACCCGACGCGCTCGCCGCGCCGGGCGGTGCGCACCTTGCTGCGCCGCTCCTCGAGGATGGTGCCGAAGTTCTGCAGCAGCGCCGGTGCGCGCATCACGAGATGCTCGATGTGTTCTCGGTCGATTTCGAGCGCCGTGACCTCTTCGACCGCATACGCGCTGGCCAGGTTGGGTTGGCGGGTCAACGCCGTCAGTCCGAGGAACGCCCCCTCGGACAGGGTGCTGATGGGCACGACCGTCCCGTCGTCGGCGGTGGCGGTGAGCTGCACCCGGCCGGCCACCAGGAACGTCATCGCCGTGGGCACCTGTCCGGCGTCCTCCACGAGCTCGTCGGTGCCGTATCGGACGATTCGCGCCGAGGAGCGCAATGACCGCTGTTCTTCGGTGCTGAGCCGCAGCGCCGGCGCCACCACCTCGTGCAGCGCGTGCTCCACGCGTTCGACCGTCGAGAAGTCGTCATCGGCGTCGTCGAGGTGCAGATTCTCCCGTCGGGCGGCGTACCAGGCCCACCGCAGGAACGTGGCCGTCGCGGCGCCGGCGTCGGCGGGTGAGTCCAACCCGATCGTCGTGCGATACTCGCCGGCGCCCACGGGCACCGAGCGAGGCACGCTGCCGGGCTTGAGCTGTGGCAGCGCCCGGGCCACCCGCGACAGCACCGCGCACACCCGGTCGGGCGCGTCGGCGGCGGAGAAGGTCGTCGTGATCGCCACTTTGTGCGGCCCGGGCGGGCGACTGAGGTTGGTGAACGACGTGGTGGCCAGCGCCGCGTTCGGCATGATCCGGATTCCGCTGCCGGTGTCGATGTGTACGGCGCGCCAGTTCACCTCGACGACGCGTCCGCGCGCGGTGCCGGTGTCGAGCCAGTCGTCGATCCGGAACGGTTGCTCGAACAGCATGAACAGGCCCGAGACGATCTGCCCGACCGAGTTCTGCAGCATCAGACCGATGACGACCGACGTGACGCCCAACGCGGTGAACACCCCGCCGATCCGCACACCCCAGATGTACGACGACATCACCGCCAGGCCGACGCAGATCAGCGCTATGCGGGCCACGTCGATGAAGATGGTGGGAAGCCTTTTGCGCCAGCTCTTTTCGGGAGCCCGCTCGAACACGGTCGCGTTGAGCCCGGACAACAGCAGCACCACCACCAGCAGGCCGAACACGGTGGTGAGGATGCGCACCGGGATGTCGCCGGCCGGAATCCCCGAGGCCTGAACCAGGAGCAACAACAGCGCGGCGAGCGGCAGCAGGTAGTTGCGCAGCAATCCGACCTGCCGGGCCAGGGGGCTTTGCCTGCGCAGCAGCGCATCGTGTAGTTCGGTCAGCAGGATCATCCCGACCGGCAATCCGATCGCGATACCGACCGCCCAGTAGAACCATGACGAGCCGAAGATGTTCATCACCGCTCCAGCAACCGGTAGATGGCCTGATCGGTCCCGCCGACCGAAATCGTGCCCGCCGCAGTGAACTGCCGGACATCGCGCATCGCTTCGTACACCTGCGAGCTGACATAAATGCCGGCCTGCGGTGCGCCGCTGTGCATTTGGTAGGCCAGACTCACCGCGCCGCCCCACATGTCGTAGACCAGGCCGGAGCGGCCCACCAATCCGCTGACCACGTTGCCGGTGTTGACGCCGACGCGAAGGCCCAGCTGATGGCGGCTTTGGCTGTTGAACCGATCGATGATGCGGCCGATTTCGAGGGCGAAGTCCACGGCACGGTGGATGCTGTCCAGTCGCGGGGTGACGACCCCACAGCTGGCGAGATAACCGTTGTGGAACGTGCGGATCCGTTCGACACCAAGGGATTCTGCGGCCGAATCGAACTGCCGGAAAAGTTCGTCGACGGTGCCCACCAATTCGTCTTCCGGCATCTCGGTGAACATTTCGTCGAGGCCGACGATGTCGGCGTAGATGATGGCGACGTCCTGATGTTTTTGGGCGATGGTCTCCTCGCCCTCGCGATAACGCTGCAGCACCGACTCGGGCATCAGGGCCAGCATCAGGCGATCGTTCTCGCGGCGCTGCTCGTTGAGCAGCTCCTCCTTGATCGCGAGGTTGCGGCTCATCTCGTTGAAAGCCGCCGTGAGATCGCCGATTTCGTCGCGGGTGCGCACCGGGATGTTGATGTCGTAGTCGCCGGAGCTGATCTTTCGGGTTCCCTCCTCGAGGCGCCGGACCGGGCGCACCGCCGCCTGGGCGACGAACATCGAGGCCACACAGATGGCGAAAATCATTGCCGTGACCGCGATGACGAGGTTCTTGCTGAACCGGCCCAGCCGCGCAAAAGCGTCGGAGTTGTCGCGGGTCGCCAGGATCGACCAGTGCAGATCGGAGTTGGGGATGTCCAGCGGCGCGTAGGCTTCCAACTCTCGGTTGCCCGTGTAGTCGGTGGCGCTCATGACGCCGGTCTCCCCGCGCTGGGCGGCGCGAAGACCCGCGGTCGGCACCGGCTGGACCAACGTGGTGCCCCCCAGCCGCAGGGCCCGGTCCACGACGTCGGGCGGGGTGCCGGCCTCGATGGCCTCGTGCCGGTATTGTTTCGGGTCTTCGATGAATACCCTTGAGTCGGAACGCATCAGGTCGTCGGGGCCGGCCAGGTAGGTCTCGGTGGCCGGACCCATCCCCGCGGCTTCCCAATGCTT
Organism: Mycobacterium sp. 3-98; assembly: GCF_035918355.1. Classification (NCBI taxonomy): domain Bacteria; kingdom Bacillati; phylum Actinomycetota; class Actinomycetes; order Mycobacteriales; family Mycobacteriaceae; genus Mycobacterium; species Mycobacterium sp. 3-98. Next base: position 4,223,315 of record NZ_CP142360.1, read on the forward strand.
GTTGGCGGTCATGATCGTGTTGATCTTCCCGATCGGCACCGGCAGGGCCATGACCCCTTCGAATTTGCCGTTCATGCCGACCGGCGACACCACCCACGCGGTGGGGGTGTCCAGTTGCGGCTGATACTGCTGAAAGTCGGTGATCCAGACGAAGTCGACATCGTTGGACGCCACGGCTTTTTGGTAGGCGCCACGCAGGTTGGATCCGCGATAGGGACCGGTGAGAATGTTGGTCCCCAGATCCGGACCCTTCATGACGCTGTAGACGACGTTGCCCTGCATGTCCAGCAGGAGCGCATCCCGGTAATCGAAACGCGTGACGATGCCGCGCAGGAAAAAGTCGAAGCGGGCGTTGGCGGCCGACCACGCGCTGCCGTCGCCGGCGTCCTCGGCGGGCGGCGAGTCGGCCGTCGGCCTGGGCGCCGCGGTGTAGTGCGCCTGAAGGTATTTCTGCGCGTTGGAACTCGGCAGCACCGCCTTGAGATCGATCGCGTTACCGGTGATCCGTTTGATCGGTTTGATCATGTCGTTTTCGTAGTAATTGACCAGGGTCTGTTCTTCGGCCGGCGTGATGTTCGCGTTGGCCAGTTGGGCGAAGGCGGTGCTGAGGTTCGCCGTCGCTTCGTTGATGCCGAAACCGCCACTTTGCACGATCAGCGAACTCGTCAGCTCCCTGAACAACGCCTGCACTGCCCGCTTCTGGGACTCGCGCATCTCGATGAGCCGTTCGGATTCGACTTCCCGCAATGCGGTGCGGCCGGACACGGCTCCGATGAGACCGATCACCGCGACGCCCAAAATGCTCGAGAGCAGCATGGTGATCAGGATTTTGGATTGGATGCCGAACCGGAAACGGCTGCGCGGCTGGCGCGTACGCGTGACGGGCTGGTGAGCCGGGCCGGGTTCGATGCGGGGTGCGGCATCGGTTAGCTCGCTGGTCGTCAATTGCCTGCCCCTTTTCTCGGGATCCAGCTCCTCACGCAGCAGACTAGCGCGCGCACGCCGAGATATTGATGCGTTTGCCGTGACGCGATTGGGCGTCAAAGCGCCGGTGCCCCACGTGTGCATCGCCATCGCGACGCTACTAACGTCGGGCCCCATGGCAGGGGTATGCGTAGTGGGCAGCGTGAACATCGATCTGTCGCTGGGCGTCGGCGCCCTCCCGCGGCCCGGCGAAACGGTGTTGGCGTCGTCGATGACACAAGCCCCCGGCGGCAAGGGCGGCAACCAGGCGGTGGCAGCCGCGCGCGCGGGCGCGCGCGTGCAGTTCGTCGGGGCCGTCGGCGACGACCCGGCCGCCGAGCAGTTGCGCGCCCACCTGCGGGCCAACGGTGTCGGGCTCGACGGGGCCGTGGAAATCCCCGGGCCCAGCGGCACCGCCGTCGTCGTCGTCGATGCCAACGCCGAGAACACCATCGTCGTGGCGCCGGGAGCCAACGGGCGGTTCACGCTGACCGATGACCGCGCGCGCGGCGTGGTCGCCGACTGCGATGTGCTGTTGACCCAGCTGGAGATTCCGGTCGACACGGCGATCGCGGCGGCGCAACACGCCCGGTCGGCCGGAGCGGTCGTCGTCGTGAACGCCTCACCGGCCGGCCAGGATCCCGCTTCGCTGGGCGAGCTGGCGGCCGCCGCCGACGTGGTGATCACCAACGAAGAGGAGGCCAACGAATGGCCTTGGCGCCCAGCACACCTGGTGGTCACCCTGGGTTCGCGCGGCGCGCGCTACGCCGGCGCCGACGGCGAGTACTCGGTGCCCTCCCCCGCGGTGGACGCGGTGGACACCACCGGCGCCGGCGACGTGTTCGCCGGTGTGCTGGCCGCGAACTGGCCGCCCAATCCCGGCTCGGCGGGTGAGCGGCGACTCGCGCTACGCCGCGCCTGCGCGGCCGGCGCGCTGGCGACGCTGGTTCCCGGCGCCGGTGATTGCGCACCGGACGCCGAGGCGATCGACAAGGCGCTTCAGAACGCGTCCTAGCCGCTTTGCCCGCGGCGGCCGCGCCCTAGTCCTCGGGGATTTCGCGTTCGATCTCGTCGAGCCAGATGCGCGCGGACATGTCCGAGGGGGCGCGCCAGTCACCCCGCGGCGACAGCGCGCCGCCGTGCGACACCTTGGGCCCGTTGGGCAATGCCGAACGCTTGAACTGGCTGAACGAGTAGAACCGCTGCACGAATACCTGCAGCCAGTGCCGGATTTCCTTGAGCGAGTACGACGGACGCTTGTCTTCGGGAAATCCCGGCGGCCAGTTGCCTTGCTCGGGATCGCTCCACGCATGCCAGGCCAGAAACGCGATCTTTGACGGCCGGAATCCATACCGCAGCACGTGGAACAGTGAAAAGTCTTGCAGCGCAAACGGGCCGACTTTCGCCTCGCTGCTTTGCAGCTCTTCCTCTTCGCCGCTGGGAACCAGCTCAGGCGTGATCTCGGTGTCGAGCACGGACTGCAGCACCTCGCTGACCTTCGACTCGAACTGCTGCGAGGAAATCACCCAGCGGATCAGGTGCTGGATCAGCGTCTTGGGCACGCCGCCGTTGACGTTGTAGTGCGACATCTGGTCGCCGACACCGTAAGTCGACCAGCCCAGGCCCAGCTCGGACAGGTCGCCGGTGCCCAGCACGATGCCACCGCGCTGGTTGGCCAGCCGGAACAGGTAGTCGGTGCGCAAGCCGGCCTGGACGTTCTCGAAGGTGACGTCGTAAACCTTCTCACCGCGCGAGAACGGGTGATCGATCTCCTTGAGCATCAGCTGCGCGGTCTCGCGAATGTCGATCTCGGCGAACGTCACACCCAGGGCGCGGCACAGCTCGATCGCGTTGCGCTTGGTGCGGTCCCCGGTGGCGAAGCCCGGCAGGGTGAACGCCAGAATGTCGCTGCGCGGGCGTTGTTCGCGGTCCATCGCCCGCGCGGCGACGATCAACGCGTGCGTCGAGTCCAGCCCACCGGATATCCCGATGACGATCTTCGGGAAATCCAGCGCGCGCAAACGCTGTTCGAGGCCGGCTACCTGGATGTTGTAGCCCTCGAAGCAATCCTGTTCCAGCCGTTGCGGGTCGGCGGGCACGAAGGGGAACCGCTCGATCTCACGCCACAGCCCGATGTCGCCGCCAGGCGGGTCAAGCCGGAACTCGATGCGCCGGAACGACTCCGCCGTCGTCCGGTGGTGGCGCCGGTTGTCGTCGAACGTGCCCATCCGGAGCCGTTCCGAGCGAAGCAATTCGAGGTCGACGTCGGCGACGCTGCGCCGCTCCCCCATCGGAAAGCGCTCGGACATGGCCAGCAGGACACCGTTTTCGAACACCATGGTCTGCCCGTCCCAGGCCAGATCGGTCGTCGATTCGCCCGCGCCCGCAGCCGAATACACGTAGGCGGCCAGGCAACGAGAGGAGGCCGAACGAGCCAGCAGGCAGCGGTCCTCGGCGCGGCCGATGGTGATCGGGCTACCGGAAAGGTTGGCCAGCACCGTCGCACCCGCGAGCGCGGCCTCGGCGCTGGGCGGAATCGGCACGAACATGTCCTCGCAGATCTCCACGTGCAGCACGAGGCCGGGCACGTCGGAGGCGGCGAACAGCAGATCGGGACCGAACGGCGCCTCGACCCCCGCGAGCCGGATGGTGCCGCGCTCGTCGTCGCCGGGCGCGATCTGGCGGCGCTCGTAGAACTCCCGATAGGTGGGCAGGTACGACTTCGGCGCCACGCCGAGCACCTCGCCGCGGTGGATGACCACGGCGGCGTTGTAGATGCGGTGCCGGTGGCGGACGGGCGCGCCGACCACCAGGACCGGCAACAACTCGGCGGAGGCCGCGACGATGTCCGCGACGGCCCTGTCGACGTCGTCGAGCAACAGGTCCTGCAGGACGATGTCTTCAATGGAGTAACCGGACAGCGTCAGCTCCGGGAAAACGGCCAGCGCTACGCCGTCGTCGTGGCACTCCCGGGCCATCCGCAGGACCGCCTCGGCGTTCGCCGCGGGGTCACCGATGACGGTGTGATGCGTGCACGCGGCGACGCGGGCAAAGCCCTGGCTGTAAGCGTTGTAAAAGTCCATCGCCCTTCCATTGTCGCCTCGGGGGTGTCAACTCCTCGCCGCCGGGTATCCCCAACGCCATGAGCGACACTGCGGTCCTGGTCGTCGACATGATGAATACCTATCAACATCCCGACGCTGACGATCTAATACCCAATGTCGAGAAGATCATCGAGCCTTTGACCGATTTGGTCCGGCGGGCACGCACGTCCGACGAGGTCGACCTGATCTATGTCAACGACAATTACGGCGATTTCACCGCCGAGTTCTCCGGGATCGTCCGCTCGGCGCTCGACGGCGCGCGGCCCGATCTGGTGAAGCCGATCGCGCCCGCCGAAGGCAGCCGGCTGATGACCAAGGTCCGCCACAGCGCCTTTTATTCGACCGCGCTGGCGTACCTGCTGAGCCGGCTGGACACCAAGCGGTTGATCATCACCGGCCAGGTCACCGAGCAATGCATCCTGTACACGGCCCTGGACGCGTACGTGCGGCACTTCCCCGTCGTGATCCCGACCGATGCGGTCGCCCACATCGACGCCGACCTGGGCGCGGCGGCCTGCAAGATGATGGAGCAGAACATGTCCGCCGAGCTCACGACCGCGGCGGACTGCCTGGACCCGGCCTGATCCGTACCCTGGGCAGGTGACCGTCTCCCGCGCAGAATCCCCCGAGTTGGTCACGCTGCTGGCCGGGCGCCGGATCGCGGTGCTGACGGGCGCGGGCGTATCGACCGATTCCGGCATCCCCGACTACCGCGGGCCCGATTCCCCGCCCAGCAACCCCATGACCATCCAGCAGTTCACCGGTGACGCGGCGTTTCGGCAGCGGTACTGGGCGCGCAACCACGTCGGTTGGCGGCACATGGCCGACACGCTGCCCAACGCGGGACATCGGGCGCTGGCGGCGCTCGAGGACGCGTCGGTGGTCACCGGCGTCATCACCCAGAACGTCGACCTGCTGCACACCAAGGCCGGCAGCCGCAACGTCATCGACCTGCACGGCACCTACGCGCGGGTGATCTGCCTGAGCTGCGGCCACACCGTGAGCCGCGCGGCGCTGGCCGAGCAGCTGGAGGCGCTCAACCCCGGATTCATCGAGCGCGCCGAGGCGATCGGCGGGCTGGCGGTGGCTCCCGACGCCGACGCCGTCGTCGCCGATACCGCGTCGTTCCGCTATCTCGACTGCGTGCGCTGCGCCGGCATGCTCAAACCCGACATCGTCTATTTCGGCGACAGCGTTCCCAAAGACGTTGTGGCAGCAGCCTATAGGATGGTCGACGAGGCCGACGCGCTGCTGGTCGCGGGGTCGTCGCTGACGGTGTTCTCCGGTTATCGATTCGTGCGGCACGCGGCCGCCCTGGGCATCCCGGTCGCCATCATCAACCGCGGCAGCACCCGCGGCGACGACCTGGCCACGGTGAAGGTCGACGGCGGCTGCTCCGAACTGCTCGCGCTGCTCGCCGACGAGTTATCGCCGCTGACAACGCATTAGAAGGTGCACGGCATGCTGCGCACGGCGTGCACGAAGTTGCCCGCCAGGTACGTCGGCTCGCCCGCCTGGATGCCGGGCAGCTGACGAAACAGCTCGTGAAAGATGGCGCGCAGCTGCGCGCGGGCGACGTGCGCCCCGAGGCAGAAGTGCAGCCCGCCACCGCCGAAACCGACGTGCGGATTGGGGTCGCGCGCCAGGTTCAGGCGTTCGGGATGGTCGAACGCGTCGGTGTCCCAGTTGCCGGACGGGTAGAACATCACCACCTTCTCCCCCGCCAGAATGGTCTGACCGCCCAGCTCGATATCCGTTGCCGCCGTGCGGCGGAAGGTCATGACCGGGGTCGCCCACCGGATGAACTCCTCGACGGCGGTACCGATCCGGTTGTCGAAATCATGGAGAAGCCAAGCCTTTTCGTCGGGAAAATCGGTGAGCGCCTTCAGGGTGTGGCTGATGGTCTGGCGGGTGGTGTCGTTGCCCGCCACCGAGAGCAGCACGAAGAACGCGGCCACCTCCGCGTCTTCCAGGCGGTCCCCATCGACTTCGGCGGTGACCAGGCTGCTGATGAGGTCGTCGCCCGGGCGCTCGCGGCGTTCCGTGGCCAGGGTGCCGACGACCTGGTGAAGGTACAGCTGGTTCTCGACCAGGACTTCCATCGCCGGACGTCCGTTGAGGAATTCCGGGTCGGCCCAGGAGACCAGGGCGTCGGTGGCGTGCGCCATGCGCTCGCGCTCGGATTCCGGGATTCCCATCATGTCCGAGAGGGTCCGGATGGGCAGCTCCTTGGCGCAGTGGTCGACGAAATCCGCACCGCTGCCGGCGGTCCGCAGTTCTTCGACGATGGTCTTGGCGTTGGCCTTGATCGAGTCTTCGATGCGGCGCACCTGCCGCGGGCTCAGCGCGGCGTGGGCCAGCTTGCGCAACTTGGTGTGCCGCGGCGGATCCATCGCCAAGAACGACTGCGACGCCTCGAGCAGCTCGACGGGAATGCTCTCGAACATCACCCCCTGGCCGGACAGGAAGGCGTCGTTGTTGCGGCTGACCGCGACGATGTCGGCGCGCCGGGTGACCGCCCAGAAGCCGGGATCGGTGGGATCGGGCATCAGCGAGTCTTCGACCGGAGGATGCCAACTGACCGGGCGCTCGGCGCGCAGCACGGCGAAGGAGCGTTCGCGATCCGCCGCCGTCGTGGACCAAAACGCCCGCGAGGACAGGTCGATCTCGTCGTAGGCGCGGCCGGACTTCTCGGCCCCGGGTGTACCCGTCATCACGGCCATGGCGCTGTCCCCTCCTGTATGACGCCGGTCACAAACTCCACGCGACGATATGCCTAGACAGTATGTCTAGTCAAGATGTCGAAAGCTCGGCTATGCTCGGCGCATGCCGTCGCTCACCCGCAAGCCGCCAGGCCATCGAAGCGTGGGGCGCGAGCAGCGGCGCGAGCAAATGGAGCGCCGGCTGCTCGACGCCACCGAACGGCTGATGCGCGACGGCGCGAGCTTCACCGAGCTCAGCGTGGATCGGCTCTCCGGCGAGGCGGGCATCTCCCGCGCCAGCTTCTACATCTACTTCGAGGACAAGGGCCATCTGCTTCGCCGGCTCGCGGGCCAGGTGTTCGGCGACCTGGCCGACGGCGCGCGGCGCTGGTGGACGGTGGCCGGGCGGCACGACCCCGACGACGTGCGCGCGGCGATGAGCAGCATCATCGCCATCTATCGACGGCACCAAGCGGTGCTGGTCGCGCTCAACGAGATGGCCGCCTATGACCCACTGACCGGGGAGGCGTATCGCGAACTGCTGACCGGCATCTCCGAACAGCTCACCCGGGTCATCGAAGAGGGCCAGGCCGACGGCTCGATCCGCCCCGAGCTGGCGGCGCTCACCACGGCCAGCGCGCTGACCTGGATGGTCGAGCGCGCCTGCCAGCAGAACCTGCCGGCGCAGCCGCCCGACTACGACGCCGAGCTGGCCACCACCCTGGCCGAGATCGTCTGGGGCGCACTGTATCTCAAGCCCGCCTCGGAGCATTGATCGCGTCGGTCCGGACCGCGCCGGGCTCTGCTACACCGCCACCAGATCGTCGGCGTGCACCGCGGGCCGGCGCAGCTCGCCGGGCAGCTCGCTGGTGGAGCGGCCCATCATGGTGAGCAGTTCCGTCGCGTCGTAGGCGACCACGCCACGGGCCACCATCGCCGCGTCCGGCCCGCGCAATTCGACGACGTCGCCGCCGAAGAACCGGCCGGACACCGCGGTGATCCCCGCGGGCAGCAGCGAGCGGCGCTGCCCGACGACCGCGCGCACCGCCCCCTCGTCGAGGGTCAGCGCGCCGGCGGCCTCGGCGGCGTAACGCACCCAGAACCGCCGCGCCGACATCCGGGCCGGCCGCGCGGCGAACACAGTGCCGACCGACGCGTCGGTGAGCGCGGTCGAGGCATCGGACGCCGCGGCCAGCAGCACCGGGACGCCGGCGTCGGCGGCCAGCAGCGCCGACGACATCTTCGAGGTCATGCCGCCGGTGCCCAAATCACTGCCGGGCCCGGCGATCACACCGACCAGATCCGCCGAACCCGATACCTCCGGGATGAACCGGGCGCCTTCGGTTTTGCGTGGATCGGAGTCGTACAGCCCGTCGATGTCGGACAACAACACCAGCGCCTCGGCGCCGACCAGGTGCGCCACCAGCGCCGAAAGCCGGTCGTTGTCGCCGAACCGGATCTCGTTGGTGGCCACCGTGTCGTTCTCGTTGACGATGGCCACCGCATGCAGGGCCCGCAGCCGATCCAGGGTGCGCTGAGCGTTGGTGTGCTGGGCGCGCATCGAGATGTCGTGCGCGCTCAGCAGCACCTGCCCGACCGTGCGGCCGTACCGGGCAAACGCGGCACTCCACGAATTCACCAGCGCGACCTGACCGACGCTGGCCGCGGCCTGCTTCGTCGCCAAATCCCGTGGGCGACGGGACAATCCGAGAGGTTCGATGCCGGCGGCGATGGCACCCGAGGACACGATGACGACGTCGGTGCCCGCCTTCATCCGCGTCTCGATCGCGTCGGCGAGACCGGCCAGCCGGCCGGCGTCGAATACGCCGGCTTCGGTGGTCAACGCGTTGGTGCCCACCTTGACCACCAGGCTGCGCGCGTTCCGGATGGCGTCGCGCTGCGGGGTCATGACTCCTCACCGCCGCCTCTGGTTCTGCGCCGCCCCTCCGCATCGCTGCGCTCTGCATCGTCGCCGGTGCGGCGCTGCCGCCGGGCGGCCTTGCGCTCCGCGGCCCCGACCCGCTCGCTGCGCTCGAGCCGCGCGTCGGTTCCCCTGCCCGACAGCGTAACCTGCTGTCCCGCAGGCGTTTGCGGCTCCCAATCGAACGTCATGTCGCCGATGGTCACTTCGCACCCCGCGCGCGCACCCAGCCGCAGCAGTTCCTCCTCGACTCCGAGGCGCGCCAGGCGGTCGCCGAGATACCCCACGGCCTCGTCGTTGTCGAAGTTGGTCTGACGCACCCAGCGTTCGGGCCGCGCGCCGCTGACCACGAAGGCGCCCGGCTGCTGCGGATCCGGCTCGACGCGAAAGCCGCTGTCGTCGACGGGGATCGGACGGATCACCGGGCGGCGCGGCACGATCTCGGGTTGGGCGGCCTTGTATTCCGAGATCATCGTCCACAGCCCAAAGATCAATGGCTGCAGACCTTCTCGCGCGACGGTCGACACCAAGAACACCGGCCATCCGCGCTCGGCGATCTCGTCGTAAACGAATTCGGCGAGCTCGCGCGCCTCGGGGACGTCGATCTTGTTGAGCACCACCGCGCGGGGCCGGTCGGCGAGATCGCCCAGCGTCGCGTCCCCCCGCAGGGTGGGCGTATACGCGGCGAGTTCGGCCTCGAGCGCGTCGATATCGGAGATCGGGTCGCGGCCGGGCTCGGCGGTGGCGCAGTCGACGACGTGCACCAGCACGGCGCATCGCTCGATGTGCCGGAGGAAGTCCAGGCCCAGGCCGCGGCCCTGCGAGGCGCCGGGGATCAGGCCGGGAACGTCGGCGACGGTGAAGGTGTGCTCGCCGGCCGACACGACGCCGAGGTTGGGGACCAGCGTGGTGAAGGGGTAGTCGGCGATCTTGGGTTTGGCCGCCGAGATGGTGGACACCAGCGACGACTTGCCGGCCGACGGGAAGCCGATCAGGCCGGCGTCGGCGACGGTCTTGAGTTCCAGCGTCAGGTCGCGGGTCTCGCCCTGCTCACCCAGCAGCGCAAAACCGGGAGCCTTGCGCGCGCGGGAGGCGAGCGCGGCGTTGCCCAGGCCGCCGCGACCACCGGCGGCGGCTTCGAAGCGGGTGCCCGCGCCCACCAGGTCGGCCAGCAGCCGGCCGTTGTCGTCGAGGACGATGGTTCCGTCGGGGACTTTGACTTCCAGGTCGGCGCCGGCGGCGCCGTCGCGGTTGCTGCCCATCCCCTGCTTGCCCGACGGCGCGGTGACGTGGGGATGGAAATGGAAGTCGAGCAGGGTGTGGACCTGGGGATCGACGACGAAGACGATGCTGCCGCCGCGGCCGCCGTTGCCGCCGTCGGGGCCGCCGAGTGGCTTGAACTTCTCGCGATGGACCGAGGCGCAGCCGTTGCCCCCGGAACCGGCGCGCGCATGGATGACGACGCGGTCGACGAACCGAGGCATCGTGGGTCCTCTCACCCGTCTCGCTCGCCGAACGTGCGGCTACTGCGAGAATTGCCTCAAATTATCGCAGTGGGTGCACGCTCGCGGCGCTCAGTCGGTGGCTTGTCCGGCCGCGACGATGTTGACGGTCTTGCGGCCGCGCTTGATTCCGAATTCGACGGCGCCGGCTTCCTTGGCGAACAACGTGTCGTCGCCGCCGCGCCCGACACCAACGCCCGGGTGGAACTTGGTGCCGCGCTGACGAACGATGATCTCGCCGGCCTTGACGACCTGGCCGCCGAATCGCTTCACGCCCAGCCGCTGTGCGGCGGAATCGCGACCGTTGCGCGAGCTAGAAGCGCCCTTCTTGTGTGCCATGCCTTCGCCTTTACTACTTGATGCCGGTGACCTTCAGGACCGTCAGCTGCTGACGGTGGCCCTGACGCTTGTGGTAGCCGGTCTTGTTCCGGAACTTGTGGATGCGGATCTTGGGGCCCTTGGTGTGCTCGAGCACCTCGCCGGTGACCGCGACCTTGGCCAGCGCCGCCGCGTCGGTGGTCACCTTGGCGCCGTCCACCACCAGTGCGACCGGCAGCGACACATTCGAACCCGGCTCAGAGTCGAGCTTCTCGACCTTGACCACGTCCCCGACGGCGACCTTGTACTGCTTGCCGCCCGTCTTGACGATTGCGTAGGTCGCCATCGTTGCTCTGCTCCTTCTTCTAGCCGCTGCTCGGCGCGTCGCGCGCGAACCAGCCGCGGTGCACGTGGTGGGTCTGGGTTGCGGGCCTGCTCCGATTCCCCGGGAGTCCCGCTGCCGCCGGCCAAAGCTTAGTCGCCCGGCCTGACGACAACTGTCCAAGGGTACGTGACCAGCGGCTACAGGGTCAAACCGGACACGACCTGGCTGTCGGGGCTCAGTCCGCGTGGATCGGCGGCCCGGCGGGCCTGCCCGCCGCGCGTCGGCGCCGGGGGCGGCCCTGGGTTGGGCCGCCCTGGTCCGCCGTGGCCGAACCGCCGTCGTCATCGTCGGAATCGTCGGAGTCCTCGGTGTCCAGGTCGTCGTCGTCGTCGAGTTCGAGGTCCTCGTCGTCGTCGCCCAGGTCTTCCTCGTCATCGAGGTCGTCGTCATCCGAGTCGTCGTCCGAGTCGTCGTCGGAATCGTCGTCCGAGTCGTCGTCGGTGTCGTCGTCCGAGTCGTCGTCGGAATCGTCGTCCGAGTCGTCGTCGGTGTCGTCGAAGTCCTCTTGGTCGGTGTCGGAGACGTCCTCGTCGCGCCGCGCCTTCTTCTCGTCGAACTCGTCGCTGGTTTCCTCGGTGGCCTCGTCGGATTCGTCGTCCTCGGATGCCGTCTGCGTGGACGAGCCGGCCGCCATCGCTTTGAACATCGGGTGCTCGCCGGGCGAATGGACGGGCACCTTGGCCACGACCGGCTCCTCGGCCTTGTTCTTCTTGCGCCGGCCGCGCCGGCCCCCGGACTCGGACTTGCGGCCGTTCGACGGGGCCGAATCCACCGGGTCGGTGTGCAGCAGGATGCCGCGGCCGCCACAGTTCGGGCACGACGTCGAGAAGGCCTCGACCAGTCCGGTGCCCAACCGCTTGCGGGTCAGCTGCACCAAACCGAGCGACGTCACCTCGGACACCTGATGGCGGGTGCGGTCACGGGCCAGCGCCTCGGTGAGCCGGCGCAGCACCAGATCGCGGTTGGATTCCAGCACCATGTCGATGAAGTCGATGACGACGATGCCGCCGATGTCGCGCAGCCGCAGTTGGCGCACGATCTCCTCGGCCGCCTCGAGGTTGTTCTTGGTGACCGTCTGCTCGAGGTTCCCCCCGGAGCCAGTGAACTTGCCGGTGTTGACGTCGACCACCGTCATCGCCTCGGTCCGGTCGATCACCAGGGTGCCGCCCGAGGGCAGCCAGACCTTGCGGTCCATCGCCTTGGCCAGCTGCTCGTCGATGCGGTGCACGGCGAACACGTCCGGCCCGCTCGACCCGTCCGGCCCGGCGGGCGGCTCGTATTTGCTCAGCTTCGAAACAAGGTCGGGCGCAACGGAATTCACGTATTCGTTGATGGTGTTCCAGGCCTCGTCCCCGGAGACGACCAAGCCCGCGAAGTCTTCGTTGAACAGGTCGCGGATGACCTTGACCAGCACGTCGGGCTCTTCGTAGAGCGCCACGGCGGCCCCGGCGGCCTTCTCCTTGATCTCGATGGCCTTGGCCTCGATTTGCTTCCAGCGCTCCTGCAGGCGGGTGACGTCGTTGCGGATGTCGTCTTCCTTGACGCCCTCGGACGCGGTCCGGATGATCACCCCCGCGTCGGACGGCACCACCTCGCGCAGGATCTCCTTGAGGCGCTGGCGTTCGGTGTCGGGCAACTTTCGGCTGATCCCGGTCGACGACGCCCCCGGCACGTAGACCAGGTAGCGGCCCGCGAGCGACACCTGCGTGGTGAGCCGCGCCCCCTTGTGCCCGACCGGGTCCTTGCTGACCTGGACGACGACATAGTCGCCGGGCTTGAGCGCCTGTTCGATCTTGCGGTCGGACCCGCCGAGTCCGGCGGCCTCCCAGTTGACCTCGCCGGCGTAGAGCACGCCGTTGCGGCCGCGGCCGATGTCGACGAAGGCCGCCTCCATCGAGGGCAGCACGTTCTGCACGATGCCGAGGTAGATGTTGCCGACCAGGGACGCCGACGCGGCCGAGGTCACGAAGTGCTCGACGACGATGCCGTCCTCGAGGACGGCGATCTGGGTATACCGCGAACCCTGGTGTGGCGGCTCGCTGCGGACCCGGTCCCGGACGACCATGACGCGTTCGACGGCCTCGCGGCGGGCCAGGAATTCGGCCTCGGTCAGCACGGGGGGGCGGCGCCGCCCGGCGTCGCGGCCGTCGCGGCGTCGTTGGCGCTTGGCCTCCAGCCGAGTCGAGCCGTCGATGCCCTTGATCTCGTTGCTCGCGCTGCCGCCGTCGCCGCCGTTCTTGCCATTGCGGGGCGGCCGCTCGTGCACGACCGTGTTGGGCGGGTCGTCGGGTGAAGGCCCTTCGTCGTTGTCGTCGCCCGATCCGGATTTGCGGCGCCGGCGCCGGCGGCGGCGACGGCTGCCACCATCCGCCGAACCGTCGTCACCGCCCTCGGAGTCGTCGCCGTCGTCGGAGTCCTCGTCGTCGGCGTCGTCGGAATCGCCGGAGTCGGACTGGGCGCCCTTCTTGCCCCGGCCCTGCGGCTCGTCGTCGTCGTCGCCGTCGTTCTGGCCCTCGGGTCCGCCCTGCTCGCCGCGCCCGCGGCCGCGGCCCCGGCGGCCGCGACGGCGCCGCCGGTTCGACGGGCGGTCGGCCTGCTCGTCGTCGTCGCCGTCGGAATCGTCGGAGTCGGCGCTCTCGTCGGTGTCGGTGTCGGTGTCGCTGTCATCGTCGCTGTCCAGTGGCTGCGGCGCGACGAAGAGCGGCATGTAATGCGGCCGCTCGGCGGCGTTGTCGGGGGTTTCCAGCATCAGCCGGGATTCGGGTTCGCCGGCATCCACGACGGGTTCGGTGGCGGCGTCCGGGGATTCCTGGGGCTGGGCGGCCAGCAGGTCACGCACCCGCACCGCGTCGGCGCGGTCCACGGTGGAGTGTGCGCTGCGAATCCGCCCGTCCAGCTCGCTGAGCGCGTCCAGGACCCGTTTGCTGGTGGTTCCCAGCGTCCGGGCCAACGAATGGACCCTCAACCGGTCGGGCAGCTCCCCGGACCGGGCCGATTCTTCTGATGGGTCTGCAGTTGGTGCACCGTCTACCACGTATTCTCCTCAAGCCCCCGGGCGCGTCGTTGCGACGCGGCCACGCGAGGGCTTCGCTATGGGCCCGGGTCACTTCTCCCGGGCTTGTGATGGTCTCGCCCCGAGCGGCTCAGGTTAGAACCCACTCGGCGCCGTGCTGAATGACGGCCTGACATGCAGCGAACCAAGGCGACGGGGCTATGGTCGCGCTTGTCTAAGTCTTCATTCGGGTGTCTGACGCCGGTCCGGCGACGTTCACCCGACATCAGTATCCCACATCACGTCGGCGCCCAAGCCACACCTGATGCAGCCCGGTCGGACGAACCCCGGTCCGCAACGCGCCGCGGGGCCGATCGTCGCAGCTCTAGGCGTCGGGAAACCAGAGCCCGATTTCTCGCTTGGCCGACTCGATCGAATCCGAGCCGTGCACCAGATTGAACTGCGTCTCGAGCCCGAAATCGCCCCGGATCGTGCCGGGGATCGCCTTCTCGACCGGGTCGGTACCGCCCGCGAGCTGCCGAAACGCCGCGATCGCGCGCGGTCCCTCCACGATGGCCGCGACCACCGGCCCCGAGGTGATGAATGCCAGCAACGACTCGAAGAAGGGCTTGCCCTCGTGTTCCGCGTAGTGCTGGGCGGCGAGGTCTTGGCTGACGTGCCGGAGTTCCAGCGCGGCGAGGGTGAGGCCTTTTCGCTCGATCCGGCCGATGATCTCCCCCACCAGCTGTCGCTGGACGCCGTCCGGCTTGATCAGTACCAATGTCCGTTCGGTCACGGCGGACAGCGTACCGCCGGGCTACCCCTGCCTGCGCCGGACCTCGGCCCGGAAGTAGGCGATCAAGCCCCACAACCCGGTGAACAACACGCCGATGAACCCGACGCCGGGATACACGGCGAAGCCGGCGAGCAGGATCACCTGCACTCCGAGGTTGGCCCAGATGGCCCAGGGTTTGCGCTGCACCCCTCCCATCAGGATCAGCAGTACGGCCAGGCCGATCAGGTAGGCCAGCGACGCCGTCGTGAGGCCTCCGCCGACCGCGCCCACCACCGGGATCGCGAGCAGCACCACGATCGCTTCCAGAAACAGCGTGAGGGCCATCACCGCGCCGAAGCTGCGCCAGGGGTCGGGCCGGTTCTGGTCGGTCACTGCGGATCACGCCCGAACAGGGTGCGCGCCGCGCCGGCGGTGACGACCGAGCCGGTGATGACGATCCCGGTCCCGGAGAAGTCCTCGGCGTGGCCGTCGAGCGCGGCCCCCTCCACCTCGGAGTCGACCAGCGCGGTCGCGACGTCGATGGCGTCGCGCAGGTTCTCGGCGGTGCTCACCCGGTCGGGCCCGAACGTCTCGCGCGCCGCCAGGGCCAGCGATTCGACATCGACCGCCCGCGGGGACCCGTTGTGGGTGACCACGACGGCGTCGAACACCGGTTGCAGGGCGGCGAGGATGCCGTCGACGTCCTTGTCGGCCAGCACGCTGAGCACCCCGACCAGATAGCGGAAGTCGAATTCGCCCGCCAGCGTCTGCGCCAGCGCGGCGGCACCGGCGGGGTTGTGCGCGGCGTCGATGAACACCGTGGGCGCGCTGCGCATCCGCTCCAGCCGGCCGGGGCTGACGACGGCGGCGAAACCCGCGCGAACCGCCTCGACGTCGAGCTGACGCTGCGCGCCGGCGCCGAAGAAGGCCTCGACGGCGGCCAGCGCCAGGGCCGCATTGTGCGCCTGGTGTTCTCCGTGCAGCGGCAGGTAGACGTCGGAATACACCCCGCCCAGCCCCTGCAGCTGCAGCACCTGCCCGCCGATGGCGACCTGGCGGCCCAGCACGGCGAACTCCGAATCCTCGCGGGCCACCGCGGCGTCGGCTTGAACGGTTTGGGCCAACAACACTTCCATCGCCTCGGGCGCCTGACGCGCGATGACCGCCACGGTGTCGGGTGCGCCCTCGGGCGCCCGGGTGATGATGCCGGCCTTCTCCCCCGCGATGCCGGCGAGGTCGTCGCCCAGGTAGTCGACGTGGTCGAGGGCGATCGGGGTGATGGCCGCCACCGGGGCGTTGATCACGTTGGTGGCGTCCCAGCGCCCACCCATCCCCACCTCGACCACGGCGACGTCGACGGGGGCGTCGGCGAACGCGGCGAACGCCATCGCGGTCAGCACCTCGAACTTGCTCATCGCGGGCCCGCCGGCGGCCTGCGATTGCGCGTCGACCATCTGCACGAACGGCTCGATCTCGCGGTAGGTCGCCACGTACTGCGCGGGGCTGATCGGCTTGGCATCGATCGAGATGCGTTCCACCGCCGATTGCAGGTGGGGGCTGGTGGTGCGCCCGGTGCGCCGGTGCAGCGCGGTGATCAGCGCGTCGATCATCCGGGCCACCGAGGTCTTGCCGTTGGTGCCCGCGACGTGGATCGACGGGTAGGCCAATTGCGGTGAACCCAGCAGGTCCATCAGCGCGGTGATGCGGGTCAGGCTCGGCTCGATCTTGGTTTCGGGCCAGCGCTGGTCCAGCAGGTGCTCGACCTGCAACAGGGCAGCGATCTCGTCCGGGGTGGGGTCCGGGGTGGGAACCGCGCCGGGAACTTCGGGGTCCTCAGCCCACTCGGGCGGCTCGGTCATTGCAGCCCGGCTAGCCGCGCGTTGATCCGCTCGGTTTCCTCCTGGGCCAGGCGTTGACGGTCCCGGATCTTGTCGACGACGTTTTGGGGGGCCTTGCCCAGGAAGTCCTCGTTGGCCAATTTGGCGGTGGTCGACGCCAGTTCCTTGTGCGCCGCGGCCAGATCCTTTTCCAGCCGGCGACGCTCGGCGGCGACGTCGATGGTGCCCGAGGTGTCCAGTTCGACGACGACGGTGCCGCCGCTCAGCCTGACTTCCACCGACGCCGACGGGCGGAATTCCGGCCCGGCGGCCGTCAGCCACGCCAGCGACGTCACCGCGCTCACCTGGGTGCCCAGATCGGCTCCCTCGACGCCCGTCATCCGGGCCGGCACCTTCTGGCGGTCCGCCAGCCCCTGATCGCTGCGGAACCGGCGCACCTCGGTCACCAGCTTCTGCATGTCGGTAACGCGTTGCGCGGCAACCTGATCCAGGGCTATCCCGGACGGCTGCGGCCAGTCGGCGATCACCAGGGTCTCGTTGTGGGTCAGCGCCTGCCAGAGGGCCTCGGTGATGAACGGGATCACCGGGTGCAGCAGCCGCAGCAGGGTGTCCAGCGTCGCCGCCAGCACCGCCGTCGTGTGCGCGACCCCCTCGGCCAGTTGCGTCTTGGCCAATTCCACGTACCAGTCGCAGAATTCGTCCCAGGCGAAGTGGTAGAGCGCTTCGCAGGCGCGGCTGAACTCGTAGTTGTCGAACGCCGAATCGACTTCCGCGCGAACCTCTTCCAGTCGCCCGAGGATCCATCGGTCGGCGTCGGTGAGTTCGGCCGGCGGGGGCAGGGGCGCCAGCTGCGCGCCGTTGAGCAGCGCGTAGCGGGTGGCGTTGAACAGCTTGGTGCAGAAATTGCGCGACGCCCGGACGTGGTCCTCGCCGATCGCCAGGTCACCGCCCGGGCTGGCGCCGCGGGCCAGCGTGAACCGCAGGGCGTCGGCGCCGAAGAGTTCCACCCAGTCCAGCGGGTCGATGACGTTGCCCTTGGACTTGCTCATCTTGCGCCCGGATTCGTCGCGGATCAGCCCGTGCAGGAAGACATCGGTGAACGGCACCTGCGGGCCGCGGCGACCGTCCAGGGTGATGGCGTCGTCGTCGCCGACGAACGTGCCGAACATCATCATCCGGGCCACCCAGAAGAACAAGATGTCGTAGCCGGTAACCAGAACGCTTGTGGGGTAGAACTTTTCGAGCTCGGGGGTCTTGTCCGGCCAGCCCAGGGTGGAAAACGGCCACAGCGCCGAGGAGAACCAGGTGTCCAGCACGTCGGGGTCCTGTTCCCAGCCTTCCGGCGGCGTCTCGTCGGGACCCACGCACACCTGCTCCCCGTTGGGCCCGTACCAGATCGGGATGCGGTGGCCCCACCACAGCTGCCGCGAGATCGTCCAATCGCGCATGTCGTCGACCCAGGCGAACCAACGCGGCTCCAGGCTTGCGGGGTGAATCACGGTGTCGCCGTTGCGCACCGCGTCGCCGGCCGCCTTGGCCAGCGACTCGACGCGGACAAACCACTGCAGCGACAGCCGCGGTTCGATCGGTTCACCGCTACGCTCGGAGTGCCCGACGCTGTGCAGGTATGGGCGCTTCTCCTCGACGACGCGGCCCTCGGCGGCCAGCGCCTCGCGGACCGCGACGCGGGCCTCGAAGCGGTCCATCCCGTCGAATTGCGTTCCGGTATCGACGATTCGGCCCTTGGTGTCCAGGATCGAGATCATCGGCAACCCGTGCCGCAGCCCGATCTCGAAGTCGTTCGGGTCGTGTGCGGGCGTGACTTTGACTGCGCCGGTACCGAATTCGGGGTCCACGTGCTCGTCGGCGACGACGACCAGCTCACGGTCGACGAAGGGATGCGCCAGTGTGGTGCCGACCAGGTGGCGGTATCGCGCGTCGTCGGGGTGCACGGCGATCGCGGTGTCGCCGAGCATCGTCTCGACCCGGGTGGTCGCGACCACGATGTGCGGCTGCGAGTCGTCGAGCGAGCCGTAGCGGAACGACACCAGCTCGCCCTCGACGTCGAGGTAGTCGACCTCGATGTCGGAAATCGCGGTCTGAAGCACCGGCGACCAGTTGACCAGCCGCTCGGCCCGATAGATCAGCCCGGCGTCGTAGAGCCGCTTGAAGATGGTGCGGACGGCCCGCGACAGGCCCTCGTCCATGGTGAACCGGTCGCGGCTCCAGTCGACCCCGTCGCCGAGCCGGCGCATCTGGCCGCCGATGGCGCCGCCGGACTCGCGCTTCCAGTCCCAGACCTTCTCGACGAACAGCTCCCGGCCGAAGTCCTCCTTGGTCTTGCCGTCGACCGCGAGCTGCTTTTCCACCACGCTCTGGGTGGCGATGCCGGCGTGGTCCATTCCCGGCTGCCACAACACCTCATATCCCTGCATGCGCTTGCGGCGGGTCAGGGCGTCCATCATGGTGTGTTCGAGCGCGTGACCCATGTGCAGGCTGCCGGTCACGTTCGGGGGCGGCAACACGATCGAGTAGCCGGGCTTGGCGCTGGCCGGGTCCGCCGCGAAGTATCCGGCGTCGACCCACTTCTGGTAGATCGCGCCCTCGGCCGCAGCGGGGTCCCACGACTTGGGCAGGTCGGTGGCGGGGCTGGGGCTGGCGGTCACCCGTCAATTCTAGGGAGCGCCGTTTACCCTCGTGTAAGTGCCCGAACCGTGAGCCGGGTCACCCCGCGAGCCGTTCAACCTGCAAGGACACACCTGCGGCGGGGAACCGGTCCAGCAGCGCGTCGCCCATCGCGGCGGCGGGCGTGAGGACGCCGTGCAGGTCCGGGAGCTTGTCACGGTCGAATGCCAGCGCCATGCCGCACTCCCCCAGCAGCACCGACGTCGCCTTGTAGCCCGGGTCGCCGCGCTGTTCCATGCGCGCCACGTAGCGGGCCCCGGTGCTGGTGGTGGTGTAGGTCTCGATGCGGTAGTAGCCGCGCTCGCGGGCGGACTCGCTCGGGCCGGTGCCCGGTTTGGGCACGATGCGCTCCACCAGCCGGCGCGGCAGGAGCCGGAAATAGCGGCTGCCCAACCCGAAGGTCGCGGCGCCCACCCCGCCGACCACGGCGGAGGCCACCGGCGCGATCGGCGACGAGCCCAGGCTCATGCTTTCGCTGTAGCGCAGCTGGCGGCCGTAGGCCCAGTCCAGCAGTGCGTTGCTGCGCCGCACGATCCGGGTGTTGTAGGGCGCCATGACGAAGCCCGCGGTCCACAGCCCGCTCAGTTCCGGCGCGATCCGACGACCGCGACGCCAGGGCAGGTCGGGCTGCGGACCGATGTCGGGTTCGGCGCCGCGGTCGCTGCTGAGCGTGTACGGGTCGGCGAGTTGGCGGCGGGCCTCGGGATCGCGGGACGCGGTGTCGAGCACCTCCAGCATCGACGCGACGGTGCCGCCGGACACCCCGCCCGAGAAGGAACGGACCACCAGGTCGGTGTCGGCGAGCTCGCCGGCGCCGTCGTCGCGCGCCGCGCGGTACAGCGCATACACACTGAGGTCCGAAGGCACGGAATCGAATCCGCACGCGTGCACGATGCGGGCGCCGGTATCCGCGGCCTGCTTGTGGAATTGGTCGATGCTGTCGCGGACGAACATCGCCTCGCCGGTCAGGTCGGCGTAGTCGGTGCCCGCCGCTGCGCAGGCGGCCACCAGCGGCAGCCCGTAGCGCGTGTAGGGCCCGACCGTGGTGATGACGACCTGGGTGCGCGCCGCCATCTCGTTCAGCGTCGAGGGCGATGAGGCGTCCGCGTTCAGGACGGGCCACGACCGCGCGGTTTCGCTCAGCGTGTCGCGGACGGCGCGCAGCCGGTCGGGCGACCGGCCGGCCAGGGCGATCCGTTTGTCCGGTGCCGAGCGGGCCAGGTAGTCGGCGGTGAGCTTCCCGACGAAGCCGGTCGCCCCGTACAGCACAATGTCGAATTCGCGCGGCGTTGCGGTCACGGGCCCGACGCTACCCGACTACGGGGGTGGCGACCGCTGGAGACAAGGAGTGCCGGGCACGGGGCCCGGCACTCCTTATATGTGCGGCTTATATGTATGCCAGAAGCCGTCGGTCAGCCGCGGCGTCCGCACACCGGCCAGGCGCCGATGCCCTGAGAATGCAGCACGTTCTCGGCGACGCGGATCTGCTCCTCGCGGCTCGCGCCGGACGGGGAACCGCTACCGCCGTTCGCGCGCCAGGTGCTGGGCGTGAACTGCAGGCCGCCCGCGTAGCCGTTGCCGGTGCTGATGCTCCAGTTACCGCCCGACTCGCACTGCGCGATGGCGTCCCAGTTGACGCTGTACGCCCTGACGGGCGGGGGCGGCGGGACGTCCGGGCCAGGAGGCGGCGGAACGTTCGGGTCGAAGCCCACGGGCGCCGGCGGGGCATCCGGAGCCGGAGGGGCATCCGGAGCCGGGGGCGGAGGCGCGTCCGGGGCCGGGGGCAGGGCTTCCGGGGCCGGAGGCGCGTCCGGCGCCGGGGCGTCCGGCGCGGGGGCGTCCGGGGCGGCAGCAGGAATGTTCGGGTCGAAGCTCACCGCTTCGTCTGCGTGGGCGGTGGCCGACGGGATGGTCACGAGCGTGCCCGTGACCGCGGCAAGCATGAGCGTCTTACGGACGTTCTGCAATATCTTTCCTTTCGCTGCGCGCGCGCCAAAGCAAGCCCACGCAGGTGGGCTGAAGGTGTTGGCTTGAATGCCTGCTTTGGAACGTGCCGTCTGGGTCAGGCACGACAGCGGCGGGCCAGGTATGCCCGGCGGGTTGTCACCCACCGACCACGGTTGGGCTCTCGCCGTCCGTGGCGCCGCTCACACGCGGGTCCGTGGATTCAGTTTTGTTGATTACTTTTCCGTAACCCATTGCGGGCTAACAGGGACCGTAGAGAACGCCGGCGCGTTCGTCATCTTCGGAAATCGCAGATCTCGTTTCGGTAACGACGCGATCACGCGGTGATAGCAGGCCCATTCACGCAGGTCACGGTCGGATTTTCGGCGCGGGCGCGTCGACCGGATCCGCAAACAAATGGTGAGCCTAATCACGCGTATTTTGTGAGCTGGCGCACGATTATTCGGGTCGATATTGCCGATTCGCCGCAGTGACAACGCATCTGCCGTCCCCGTCGGAAGGGGGCGCAGCGTACCGCATGCCGGCACCGCTTCTCACGTTGCCACGCGGGAAAGGCAAGAAAAAGTCGAGAGCCGCCGAATTACGGTGTCTTACAGAGATATTCGTCCGTCACAGTCCCACCCAGCCGAGTCGGTCGGTCAGACGTCGTGGATTGCGCCTTCTGGCAATAACTTTCGCTAAACGTGTTCAGCGACAAAATTTTTCAGGAATGGAGGCGACGTTGCCGCAGGCCGGGATCGCCTGGGGCGGATGCACCCGGACGACGTCAAGACGGCCGCGGGCATTTCCGCGAGGAATCCTCAAATCGAGACTGCCCCAACGGATCACGACGGCTTACAGACCGGCGCAGCGGACGGCGTCAGGCCTGCAGCTGCGCCAGAGCGCGCAGGTCACTCTCCGAGTTGACGTTGGCCAGGAAACGCGATTCCGGCAGCACGATCTGCTGGGCGTCGGAGGCGTCGATCAAGGCACGCATCGAGCGGGCACCGGCGGCGACCAGGCCGTCGATCCGCTCGGCCAGATCGGTGCGATACACCGCGGCGAGGTAGTGACTGCGGCCGTCCCACGGCAGCACGATTTCGGCGTTGGTCTCGGTGGCCAGCCCGATCAGGTCGTCGATCAAACTCGCTGACAGCAGCGGCATGTCGACGGCGCAGACGAAGGCGAAGCGTGCGCCCGTTTCCGCCGCGGCGCGCAGGCCGCCCCCGGTCGCCGGCAGTGGCCCCTGGCCGCGCACCTCGTCGCGAAGCACGCGCGCCGGCACCTCGGGCAGCGGTTGCCCCGGCGCGGCCATCACGAAGATCGGCTCGCAGCGCTGGGAGACCACCCCGACCACGTGCTCGAGCAGCGTGGCGGCCCCGCCGGGACCCGGCAGAGTCGCCTTGTCGCGGCCCATTCGCCGCGATTCGCCACCGGCCAGCACTATTCCAGCCAGGGACACTGTGGTGTCCGGCACCCGCTCGGCCACGTCAGTCGACGGTCCAGGTGTCGCGGCCCCGCAGCAGCGACTGCAGTGCCGCGGAGTCGAACGGCTTCGCCGACTGGGCCGCCTGAATCTGCGAGCGTGCCGCGTCGTCGTAGGTGGGCCGGTTGATGTTGCGGAAGATGCCCAGCACCGTGTGCTCGAGGTTCTGATCCGACAGCCGCGACAGGGCGAACGCGTAGGCCGAGTTGTCGCTGTGCGCGTCGTGCACCACGATCTCGTCGACGGAGACGTCGGCGGTCTTGGCCACCTCCAGGCCGAAGCCTGACTTCACCACGCAGTATTCGCCGTTGGCGCCGAACACAATTGGCTCGCCGTGACGGACGTTGATGACCCGCTCCTCGGCGCCTTCCTTGCGCAGCGCGTCGAAGGAGCCGTCGTTGAAGATCGGGCAGTCCTGCAGGATCTCGACGACGGCGGCGCCCCGGTGCCCGGCGGCGGCGCGCAGCACCTCGGTCAGGCCGTTGCGGTCGGAGTCCAGCGCGCGGCCCACGAAGGTCGCCTCGGCTCCCAGGGCCAGCGACACCGGGTTGAACGGGTGGTCCAGCGACCCCATCGGGGTCGACTTCGTGACCTTGCCGACCTCCGAGGTGGGCGAGTACTGCCCCTTGGTCAGCCCGTAGATCCGGTTGTTGAACAGCAGGATGGTGATGTTGACGTTGCGGCGCAGCGCGTGGATCAGGTGGTTACCGCCGATCGACAGGGCGTCGCCGTCGCCCGTGACCACCCACACCGACAGGTCCTCGCGGGCCAGCGCCAGGCCGGTGGCGATGGCGGGTGCACGGCCGTGGATCGAGTGGAATCCGTAGGTCTCGAGGTAGTAGGGGAAGCGGCTCGAGCAGCCGATGCCGCTGATGAACACGATGTTCTCGCGGCGCAACCCGAGGTCCGGCAGGAAGTTGCGGATGGTGTTGAGGATGACGTAGTCCCCGCAGCCCGGGCACCAACGCACCTCCTGGTCGCTGGTGAAGTCCTTGGACTTCTGGGGCTGGTCCTCGGCGGACAAGGTGGGGACCCCGTCGTTCTTGGTCAACTTCGGGGTCACACCGAGGTCTTTGCCCGCCAGATTGCCGATCACGTCAGTCACGAGCGCCGCTCCTCCTCATCGCTTCGCTCTGCGTCGGCGCCGGCGCGAATCATGCGCCCGCCCCAACCGTTGCCGCCGCCATTCTGGCGACCATCGTCTTGTCGTTCTCGACTTCGGCCAACGTCCCGCCCAGCGCGGCGCGGATGACGCGGCCGATCTCGTCGGCCAGGAACGCGACACCCTGCACCTTGCTGACCGACTGCACGTCGACCAGGTACTTGCCGCGCAGCACCAACGCCAGTTGGCCCAGGTTCATTTCGGGCGCCACCACCTGCGGGTAGCGCCGCAGCACCTCGCCCAGGTTGGCCGGGAAGGGGTTGAGGTAGCGCAGGTGCGCGTGCGCCACCTTGATGCCCTTGCGCCGGGCGCGGCGGCAGGCCTCGCCGATCGGGCCGTAGGAGCTGCCCCATCCGATCAGCAGCAGCTCGGCGTCGCCGGTCGGATCGTCGACCTCGAGATCGGGAACGGAGATGCCGTCGATCTTGGCCTGCCGCAACCGGACCATGAGGTCGTGGTTGACCGGCTCGTAGGAGATGTTGCCCGAGCCGTTCGCCGCTTCCAGACCGCCGATGCGGTGCTCGAGCCCCGGCGTGCCGGGAACGGCGAACTGCCGGGCCAGCGTCTCCGGGTCACGGGCGTAGGGCTGGAACGGTTCGTCGGGCTTGGCGAAGGCGTGCGTGATGCGCGGCAGCGTGCTGACGTCCGGAATGCGCCAGGGCTCCGAGCCGTTGGCGATCGCGCCGTCGGACAACACGATCACCGGGGTGTGGTACGAGACCGCGATGCGCGCGGCCTCGAGCGCGGTTTCAAAGCAGTCCGACGGCGAGCGGGGCGCGAGGATCGCCACCGGCGACTCGCCGTTGCGGCCGTACAGCGCCTGCAGCAGGTCGGCCTGTTCGGTCTTGGTGGGCAGCCCGGTCGAGGGCCCGCCGCGCTGCACGTCGACGACGAGCAACGGGAGTTCGGTCATCACGGCCAGCCCGAGCGCCTCGGACTTGAGCGAAATGCCCGGCCCCGACGTGGTGGTTACGCCCAGCGCGCCGCCGTAGGAGGCGCCGATCGCCGCGCAGATGCCGCCGATTTCGTCCTCCGCCTGGAAGGTCAGCACGTTGAAGTTCTTGTGCTTGGACAGCTCGTGCAGGATGTCGGAGGCCGGCGTGATCGGGTAGCTGCCGAGCAGGACCGGGATGTCCGCGAGCTGGCCGGCCGCGACGATGCCGTACGCCAGTGCGGTGTTTCCCGAGATCTGGCGGTATTCGCCCGACGGGAGGGTCGCCCGGGACACCTCGTAGGTGGTGCCGAACGCCTCGGTCGTCTCGCCGTAGTTCCAGCCGGCCTTCAGCGCCAGCACGTTGGTCTCCGCGACCTCGGGCTTGCGGGCGAACTTCTCCCGGATGAACTTCTCGCTGGTTTCGATCGGCCGCCCGTACATCCACGACAGCAGGCCCAGCGCGAACATGTTCTTGGCGCGCTGGCCATCCTTCTTCGTCGCGCCGATGGCCTCGACCGCGCCGAGCGTCAGCGTCGTCATCGCGACGGAATGCACGACGTAGTCGGACAACTCGTCGGTCTCGAGCGGGTTGGTGACGTAACCCACCTTGGTCAGGTTGCGCTTGGTGAACTCGTCGGAGTTCGCGATCACCACGCCGCCGCGGGGCAGGTCGCCGATATTGGCCTTGAGCGCAGCCGGATTCATCGCGACGAGCACGTCCGGCCGGTCGCCGGCGGTCAAGATGTCGTAGTCGGCGATCTGAATCTGGAAGGACGAGACGCCGGGCAGGGTGCCTGCGGGGGCGCGGATCTCGGCGGGATAGTTCGGCTGGGTCGCCAGGTCGTTGCCGAAAAGCGCTGCCTCGGAAGTGAACCGGTCGCCGGTGAGCTGCATGCCGTCTCCGGAGTCACCGGCGAAGCGAATGACGACCTGTTCGAGGCGCTGACGGGCAGATCCGTTCGGGGAAGCCCCGTTCTGTGAGTCTGATCCGGCTCCGCTGCCGTTCGGATCCACGTCTTTGCCCTCCATTTGTTCACCGGACAGACAGTTCGCGCAGCTTCAGGTTACGCGTCGGCGAAGGGAGTCTCCGGCCATCACGGTTTTATGTCACTGGCGGTACCAATTATGGCACTGATTTTCGATCGCCATGGCCGACTCCGCCGCGTCATCTCGGCCGCGTTCTCGGGCAAAAGGCGACGTCAGCGCCGTCTACTGACGAGTAGCCCAGCAAACTGTGGTGTTGGTCACGTCTTGCGCGTTACCCAACCGTCGTTCATACCGTGTCTGCTTCCGGATGCCGCGCCTCCGCCGCCGCTTTTGGCCGCCGCCGTTTCCGGCATCGCAACCAGATACAACACGAACCCGGCGCCCGCCAGAGCACCCAAGAACGCGAAGGCGACGTTGTAGCCGGCCGCGACCACGATCGAGCCCGCGACGAGGTTCGACACCGCCGCGCCGACGCCCGTCGCGGCCGTCACCGCGCCCAGGCTGACGTTGAAGCAACCGGTCCCGTGCGTCACGTCCTGCACGACGAGGGGAAACAGCGCGCCGAACACGCCGGCCCCGACGCCGTCCAGCATCTGCACGCTCACCAGCCAATAGGGATTGTCCGAGAGCGTGTAGAGAAAGCCACGGGCGCCCAGGACGGCGAACCCGGCCAAAAAGATCGGCTTGCGGCCCCAGGAATCGGCCTTGGCGGGGCGTGCTGGGGAGCTCCAGGAGCTAGTTAGGCGCTCTTGTCGCGACGCTCGGTGCGCGACGGCTTGCGCGGCACGATCGTCGGCAACACGTTGTCCTGCACGGTCTCCTTGGTCACCACGACCTTGGCGACGTCGTCGCGGCTCGGGATGTCGTACATCACCGGCAGCAGGACCTCTTCCATGATGGCGCGCAGGCCGCGCGCGCCGGTGCCGCGGTGGATCGCCTGATCCGCGATCGCCTCCAGGGCGTCGTCGGTGAACTCGAGCTCCACGCCGTCCATCTCGAAGAGCCGCAGGTACTGCTTGACCAACGCGTTCTTCGGCTCGGACAGGATCTTGACCAGCGATTCGCGGTCCAGGTTGGTGACCGAGGCGACCACCGGCAGCCGGCCGATGAACTCCGGGATCAGGCCGAACTTGATCAAGTCCTCGGGCATGACCTCGGCGAAGTGGTCGGTGGTGTCGATCTCGGCCTTCGAGCGGACCTCGGCGCCGAAGCCCAGGCCCCGCTTGCCGACGCGCTCGTAGATGATCTTCTCCAGGCCGGCGAACGCCCCCGCGACGATGAACAGCACGTTGGTGGTGTCGATCTGGATGAACTCTTGGTGCGGGTGCTTGCGGCCGCCCTGCGGGGGAACCGACGCCTGGGTGCCCTCCAAAATCTTCAGCAGGGCCTGCTGCACGCCCTCCCCGGAGACGTCGCGGGTGATCGACGGGTTCTCGCTCTTGCGGGCAATCTTGTCGACCTCGTCGATGTAGATGATGCCCGTCTCGGCGCGCTTCACGTCGTAGTCGGCGGCCTGGATGAGCTTGAGCAGGATGTTCTCGACGTCCTCACCGACGTAGCCGGCCTCGGTCAGGGCGGTCGCGTCGGCGATGGCGAACGGGACGTTGAGCATCTTGGCGAGCGTCTGGGCCAGGTAGGTCTTGCCGCAGCCGGTGGGACCGAGCATCAAGATGTTGGACTTGGTCAACTCGACCGGCTCGTGGCGCGAGTCCCGGCCCTTTTCCCCGGCCTGGATCCGCTTGTAGTGGTTGTAGACCGCGACCGCCAGCGTCCGCTTGGCGGTGTCCTGCCCGATGACGTAGCCCTCGAGGAACTCCCGGATCTCGATCGGTTTGGGGAGCTCATCGAGCTTCACGTCGTCGGCGTCGGCAAGCTCCTCTTCGATGATCTCGTTGCACAGATCGATGCACTCATCGCAGATGTACACACCGGGGCCAGCAATGAGTTTCTTGACCTGCTTCTGGCTCTTCCCGCAGAACGAGCACTTCAGCAGGTCCCCGCCGTCTCCGATGCGTGCCATGGTGCGTCAGTGCCTACTTCCTCTTCGCCGTTGGACTTCCCTGTCCCGCATGTATTCACCGACGCTACCCGCTTGATCGGGCCCGCCGCGACCATAAACGCCGAATCGCGCCCATGGTATTTGCGGGAGTTCATGCCGCTTCCGTATGGAGGAAAGATATAGCCAGACGGTGCCCGTCGCTCGCGAAAGACGCGCTTTGCGTGTCTTTGGCGTGTCGCGGTTGTAATGCGACCGAGTCCGGCGGCCGCCCGATCCCGCCTCCGACGGAGGTGCCGACCCGACCCCGAGACGATCACACGAGGCGTGGGTGAACCCCCAAGAAATCACCCTACAGTGGCCACGTGGGTTTGGCCGTGGGCTTGCGGTGGCCCAGCGGAACCGTGCTGCTCGATGGCGGCTTGGCCACCGAGCTGGAAGCGCGCGGCCATGACCTGTCCGACCGGTTGTGGTCGGCCAGGCTGCTCGCGGACGCCCCACGCGAGATCGTCGCCGTCCACGCCGCCTACTTTCGCGCGGGGGCCACGATCGCGACGACGGCCAGCTACCAGGCGTCGTTCGAGGGTTTCGCGGCGCGCGGACTGGATCGTCGGGAAACCGACCTGCTGTTGCGCCGCAGCGTCGAGCTCGCGAAGGCCGCGCGGGACGAGGCCGGCGCGGCGGGCCTGCTCGTCGCGGCCTCGGTCGGACCGTACGGCGCGGCGCTGGCCGACGGCTCGGAATACCGCGGACGCTACGGCCTGTCGGTCGGGGCCTTGGCGCGCTGGCATCGGCCCCGGCTGGAGACCCTGGCGGACGCCGGGGCCGACGTCCTCGCCTGCGAGACCGTTCCCGACGTCGACGAGGCGGAAGCGTTGGTCGACGTGGTGCGCTCGGTCGGGATGCCGGCGTGGCTGAGCTACACCATCGACGGGGCCCGTACCCGCGCCGGGCAACCGCTGACCGAGGCCTTCGCGGTGGCCGCGGGCGTCGACGAGATCGTGGCCGTCGGGGTCAACTGCTGCGCGCCCGACGACGTGTTGCCCGCGATCGCGAGCGCATCGGAGATCGGCAAGCCCGTCATCGTCTATCCGAACAGCGGCGAACGCTGGGACGGTCGCGCGTGGGTCGGCCCGCGCACGTTCGCGACGGGGCTTGCGGCGCAGTGGGTTTCGGCGGGCGCCCGCATTGTCGGCGGCTGCTGCCGGGTCGGCCCGGTGGACATCGCCGAGCTGGCCCCCTTGCGCCGAGCGTGCAACCAGGGCGAAAAATCAGCCGAAAACTCGCCGTGAGTGCACGCTCGGCGAAAAGAGGCTACGCGCTCTGGGCGGAAAGCTTCCGGTACTCCAGCACGGTGTCGATGATCCCGTAGTCCTTGGCCTCTTCGGCGGTCAGGATCTTGTCCCGGTCGGTGTCCTTGCGGACCGTCGCGGCGTCCTTGCCGGTGTGGCGGGCCAGCGTGGTCTCCATCAGGGTGCGCATCCGCTCGATCTCGGCGGCCTGAATTTCCAGGTCGGAGAACTGCCCCTGGATGACGCCCTGCAGCGAAGGCTGGTGGATCAGCACCCGGGCGTTGGGCAGCGCCATCCGCTTGCCCGGGGTCCCGGCGGCCAGCAGCACCGCGGCCGCCGAGGCGGCCTGCCCCAGGCACACCGTCTGGATGTCGGCGCGCACGTACTGCATGGTGTCGTAAATCGCCATCAGCGAGGTGAATCCGCCGCCGGGCGAGTTGATGTACATGGTGATGTCGCGGTCGGGGTCCAGCGACTCGAGCACCAGCAACTGCGCCATGATGTCGTTCGCCGACGCGTCGTCCACCTGGACGCCGAGAAAGATGATGCGTTCCTCGAACAGCTTGTTGTAGGGATTCGACTCCTTGACGCCGAAGCTGGAGTGCTCGATGAACGACGGCAGGATGTAGCGCGCCTGGGGCTGGGTTTCGGGGTTCACTGGGCTTCTCCATTGGTGATGTGGGCGGCGCGGGTGATGATGTGGTCGACGAAGCCGTATTCCAGGGCTTCCTGCGCGGTGAACCAGCGGTCGCGGTCGGAATCCGCCTCGATGCGTTCGATCGACTGGCCGGTGAATTCGGCGTTCAGCCGGAACATTTCCTTCTTGATGACGTGGAACTGCTCGGCCTGAATGGCGATGTCCGCCGCGCTCCCGGTCACCCCGCCCAGCGGCTGGTGCATCAGGATGCGGGCGTGCGGCAGCGCGTACCGCTTGCCCTTGGTGCCCGCGGCCAACAGGAACTCGCCCATCGAGGCGGCCATGCCCATCGCGTAGGTGGCGATGTCGCACGGCGCCAGCACCATGGTGTCGTAGATCGCCATGCCGGCACTGATCGAGCCGCCGGGCGAGTTGATGTAGAGCGAGATGTCTTTGGTGGAGTCCTCGGCGGCGAGCAGCAGAATCTGCGCGCACAGCCGATTGGCGATTTCGTCGCTCACCTCCGAACCCAGGAAGATGATGCGCTCGGACAGCAAGCGCTCATAGACGGAGTCCGTGAGGTTGAGACCCTGCGAGTTTGAACGCATGTCAGTCACGACCGGGGTACCTGCTTTCTGTCAGATCTGTCTACACCGACACTAACCAACCGGGCCCGCCGTTTCGCGGCCACGCGCCCCTGAAACGGGCGCGTTCGCTCACAGCGTCATCGCGCGGTCACTCCTCGGCGTCGGCCTTCGTGGATTCTTCGGCGTCACCGGAGACGTCATCGGCGGCCTCGTCCGCCCCCGCGCGCTTGCCGAAGAACTCGTCGGTGTCGACGGTGTTTCCGGCGGTGTCGGTGACCGTCGCCGCGCGGATCACCTCGGCGATGGCCAGCGCCCGGCGCACATCGGCGAACATGGCCGGCAGCTGGTTGTTCTCCTGAAGGTAGGCGACGAGCTGCTGGGGCTCGATGCCGTACTGGCGCGACGTGGCCACCAGCCGCTCGGTCAGGTCGTCCTGGCCGACCTGGACCTCGAGCTCGTCGGCGAGCGCGTCGAGCAGCAGCTGCCGTTTGACGTCGGTCTCGGCGGCGGTGCGCGTCTCGGTCTCGAACTCCTCGCGCGACTTCCCTTGCTGGGCGAGCACCTCGTCGAGCTTGGATTCGTCGTGGTCGAGGCTGTGCAGGGCGTTGTGCAGCGCGCTGTCGACCTGCGCCTTCACGATCGCTTCGGGCAGCGGGATGTCGACCTGCTCGAGCAGCGTGTCGATCGCGGCGTCGCGGATGGCTTCGGCCTGCTGCGCCCGCTTGGTCCGGCCGACCTGCTCGCGCAGGTTGGACCGCAGCTCCTCGATGGTGTCGAATTCGCTGGCCAATTGGGCGAACTCGTCGTCGGGCTCGGGCAGCTCGCGCTGTTTGACCGACTTGACCGTGACGGTCACCTGCGCGTCCTTGCCGGCGTGCTCGCCGGTGGCCAACTGCGCGGTGAACTCCTTGGATTCGTCGACGGACAACCCGACCAGCGCCTCGTCGAGGCCCGCGATGAGCCGGCCGGAGCCGACCTCGTGGGACAGCCCCTGCGCGGTGGCGCCCGGCACCTCTTCGCCGTCGATGGTGGCCGACAGGTCGATGGAGACGAAGTCGCCGTCGGCGACCGGCCGGTCCACCCCGGTCAGGGTGCCGAATCGGGCCCGCAGGGACTGCAGTTCGGCGTCGACGTCGTCGTCACTGATCTCGATCGGGTCCACCGAGATGGTCAGCGAACCCGGGTCCGGCAGGGTGAGCTTGGGCCGGATGTCGACCTCGGCGGTGAACGCCAGCTCCTCGCCGTACTCCTTCTTGGTGACCTCGATCTCGGGCTGGCCCAGCGGGTGCACCTCCGACTCGGCGACCGCCTGTCCGTACCGCGCGGGCAGCGCGTCGGTGACGACCTGGTCGAGCATCGCCTCGCGGCCGAAGCGGGCCTCCAGCAACTTCGCCGGCGCCTTGCCGGGCCGGAAGCCGGGCAAGCGCACCTGCCTGGCCAACTCCTTGTAGGCCCGCTGGAAGTCCGGCTCGAGTTCGGAGAACGGGACCTCCACATTGATGCGCACCCGGGTGGGGCTCAACTGCTCGACGGTGCTCTTCACGGGTGTGCTCCTCGGTGCTCGTTCCTGGTCGTCGGTGGGCCGCGCAGCGTGCGGCCGGTCGTGCTGGTCGGGGTGACAGGATTTGAACCTGCGGCCTTCCGCTCCCAAAGCGGATGCGCTACCAAGCTGCGCTACACCCCGCGCTGACCTCGATGATCCTAAGGCCCCGCAAAGCCAGGTCCGTCACAGGCTTGGGCGGCGACCTCGCGGACCTCACGGAGTGATCACAAAGCCGCGTCGATTAGATTTGATCTTCGTCGCCAGCTACAGTCACGCTCGACTAAATACATGCGGGCGTAGCTCAATGGTAGAGCCCTAGTCTTCCAAACTAGCTACGCGGGTTCGATTCCCGTCGCCCGCTCGGGGCTAACTATCTGCTCGATAGAGAGGCGCCATGAGCGACCTGACGACGGACCCGTCGATCCATGGCTCATGCGCGTCGGATTTCGTCGGGGTTCGCGACGCGTTCGAGCGCAATTTCACCCTGCGCGACGAGGTCGGTGCGGCCGTCGCGGTGTGGGTGGACGGGTCTCTCGTCGTCAACCTGTGGGGCGGCTGGGCCGACGCGGCCCGCACCCGGCCCTGGCAGCAGAACACCCTGACCACGGTGTTGTCCGGCACGAAGGGCCTGTCGGCCACCTGCGTGCACCAACTGGCCGACCGCGGCGAGCTGGACCTGCAGGCGCCGGTGGCCCACTACTGGCCCGAGTTCGCTCAGGCGGGCAAACAGGACATCACGCTGGCGATGGTGATGAGCCACCGCTCCGGCGTGATCGGGCCGCGCACCCGGATGCGCTGGGAGCAGGTCGCGGATTGGGACTACGTCTGCGAACAGCTGGCCGCCGCCGAGCCCTGGTGGGAGCCGGGCACCGCGCAGGGCTACCACATGACCACCTTCGGCTTCATCATGGGCGAGGTGTTCCGCCGGGTCACGGGCCGCACGATCGGTCAGTACCTGCGGACCGAGATCGCCGAACCGTTCGGCGCCGACGTCCACATCGGGCTGCCGCTGGCCGAACAGCACCGCTGCGCCGAGCGGATCAACAAGCCGCACGCCCGGGACCTGCTGGCCGACGCGAAGGCGCCGGGCTGGCCGACCAGCCTGGCCGAGCACCCCAAGGCGGGCCTGTCCGTCTCGATGGGATTCGCCCCCGACGACGAGCTCGGCTCACACGATCTGGGCCTGTGGCGCGAACTCGAGTTCCCCGGCACCAACGGTCAGGTGTCGGCGCTGGGGTTGGCGACCTTCTACAACGCGCTCGCCCAGGAGAAGGTGCTCAGCCGCGAGCACATGGACCTGGTGCGGGTCTGTCAGGGCGGGCTGGAAACCGACCTGGTGCTGGGGCCGCGGGTCGCCGACCACGGCTGGGGTCTCGGATACATGCTCAACCAACGCTGCGTCAACGGACCCAACCCGCGGATCTTCGGCCACGGCGGGCTGGGCGGCTCGTTCGGGTTCGTCGATCTCGAGCACCGCATCGGCTACGCCTATGTGGCGAATCACTTCGACCCCACCAAGGCCAACGCCGACCCCCGCAGCCTGGTCCTGTCGAACGCGGTCTACTCCGTGCTGGGTGTCATCTAGCGGCGCCGTTAATGGCCGCCGCCACCGCCGCCACCGCCGCCGTGTCCACCACCGCCGGGGCCACCCCCGCCGGGGCCACCGGGACCGCCGGGCCCACCCGGTCCGCCGGGCCCACCGGGACCGCCCAACCCACCGGGACCGCCGGGTCCGCCGGGGTTGAGGTACGGATTAGGCCCGGGTCCGCGCCAATTGTCGTGGCAATTCCCGGTGTCCCAGTTGTCGCCCCAGCCGGGGTCCCAGAAATCGCCGGGGCACCACTGCGGGAACGGAGCGGGATGCGCCTGCGCGTCGGTCGCGACGCCCAGCCCCGCCAAGCCCAGACCCGCGATGGCGGAAATCGTTGCTGCTGATCGAGCGAGAGTCTTCATGGAGACAACACATGCCCACCCCGATTGAATTCAAACCGGAGGCGGCGATGTTTCGCCATTATTTTTGGCAGGTCGGACACCAGAACACGTTGCGGCCCTCCAGCACGGTCGTGCGGATCGGGGCTTTGCACACGCGGCACGGTTCGCCGGAGCGCCGGTAGACGTAGGTGCGGGGGCGGTCGGGGCGATACGAGGGCGCGCCGTGGTCGTGTTCGGGCCGCACCACGATGATCTTGCCCCGGCGCAACCCGACCTTCATCAGTGCCACCAGATCAATCCAGGCCGCATCGAATTCGTCCTCGCCGACGTCGCGGCCGGGGCGGAAGGGGTCGATGCCGTGGCGGTACAGCAACTCGCTGCGGTACACGTTGCCCACGCCGGCCATGACGGTCTGATCCATCAACAGTGCCCCAATGGGCCTGCGCGACTTGGCAATTCGCTTCCACGCCCACGACGGATCGGCGTCGCCGCGCAGCGGATCGGGACCCAGCCGGGCCAACACGTCGCTGACCTGCCCTTCGTCGATCACCTCGCACACCGTCGGGCCGCGCAGGTCCGTGCCGTAGTCGGCGCCGATCATGCGCATCCGCACCTGCCCGACCGCCTCGGGAAACGACCCGTCGTCGGGACGTTCCCATTCGGTGAAGGCGCCGTACAGGCCGAGATGCACGTGCACGATGGGGCCACCGGCGTAGTGGTGAAACAGGTGTTTGCCCCACGCGCTGGTGCGTTGCAACACCCGGCCGTCGACCGCCGCGGCCGCGTCGGCGAAGCGGCCCTGCGGGCTGGACACTGACACCGGCGCGCCGGCGTAGCGGCGTTGGTGCAGCCGGGCCAGCCGGTGCAGGGTATGCCCTTCGGGCACGCGCGGACCTTTCCAGCGTCAGCCCGCCGCGCCGGGTACCGGCGGGGCTTGGTGGGTGCGTTCGTATTCGGCGAGGATGTCGATACGCCGTTGGTGGCGTTCGGCTTTCGACCATGGCGTGGTCACGAAGGCGTCGACGATGGCGAGCGCCTCGGCCACCGTGTGCATGCGACCGCCGATGCCGATCAGTTGCGCGTTGTTGTGTTCGCGGGCCAGGCTTGCGGTTTCGACGCTCCAGGCCAGCGCGCACCGGGCGCCGGGCACCTTGTTGGCCGCGATCTGCTCGCCGTTGCCCGACCCGCCCAGCACGATGCCCAGGCTGTCCGGGTCGGCCACCGTGCGCGTCGCGGTCGCGATGCAGAAGGCCGGGTAATCGTCGTCGGCGTCGTAGGTGAAGGCGCCGCAATCGATCGGCTCGTGGCCGGACTTTGCGAGGTGCTCGATGATCTGCTGCTTGAGCTCGAATCCGGCGTGGTCAGAGCCGAGGTAGACGCGCATGCCCGCAATCCTTACACAGCCGCGCGACGGCCCGAGCGCGCTAGGCGAAGTCGGGCTTCTCGGTGCGGCTGCGCTTGAGCTCGAAGAAGTGCGGGTAGGACGCGAAGGCCACCGAGGCGTCCCACAGCTTGCCCGCTTCCTCACCGCGCGGAATCTTCGAGAGCACCGGACCGAAGAACGCCACATCGTTGACGTGGATGGTGGGCGTGCCGACATCATCGCCGACCGCGTCCATCCCGGCGTGGTGGCTCTTGCGCAGCGCCTCGTCGTAGGCGTCGCTGTCGGCGGCGTCGGCCAACTCGGCCGGCAGGCCCACCTCGGCCAGCGACTGCTTGATCACGTCGTCCAGTTCTTTGTTGTCCTCGTTGTGAATCCGGGTTCCCATCGCGGTGTACAGCGGCGCCAGCACCTCGGCGCCGTGGGCCTGTTCGGCCGCGATCGCCACCCGCACCGGGCCGAAGGCCTTCGCCAAGCGTTCGCGGTATTCGTCGGGCAGGCCCTCGCGGTTTTCGTTGAGCACCGCCAGGCTCATCACGTGGAAGTTCACCTCGATGTCGCGAACCTTTTCCACCTCGAGGATCCAGCGCGAGGTGATCCACGCCCACGGGCACAGCGGATCGAACCAGAAATCGGCCTTGTTCTTCGCGGGCGCGTTGTCGGGCATGTCCTGTCCTCTCGTCGGTTGAAAGTCTGATCTGCACAACCGTAGGCCTCTCGCTCCTGTTCCCGGTTCGCCCGACCCGTAAGTTGGACACGTGGCACTCCCCAACCTCACCCGCGAACAAGCCGTCGAGCGCGCTTCGCTGATCACCGTCGCCAGCTACCAGATCGACCTCGACCTCACCGACTCCCACGGCGGTCCCGGCGAACGGACCTTCCGCTCGGTGACCACGGTGGTGTTCGACGCCCTCGCCGGCGCCGACACGGTCATCGACATCGCCGCCGACACGGTGCGCGGCGCCACGCTCAACGGTCGCGACCTCGACGTCTCCGGATACGACGAATCCACCGGCATCGAGTTGCGTGGCCTGGCCGACCGCAACGTCGTCGTGGTCGACGCGGACTGCCGCTACTCCAACACCGGTGAGGGTCTGCACCGGTTCGTCGACCCGGTCGACAACGAGACCTACCTGTACTCCCAATTCGAAACCGCCGACGCCAAGCGCATGTTCGCCTGCTTCGACCAGCCCGACCTCAAGGCGACCTTCGACGTGCGGGTGACCGCGCCCCGGCACTGGAAGGTGATCTCCAACGGCGCGACGGTGTCGGTGACCGACGGCCTGCACACCTTCGCCACCACCCCGCGGATGAGCACCTACCTGGTCGCCCTGATCGCCGGCCCGTACGCCGAGTGGAAGGACGCCTACACCGACGAACACGGCGAAATTCCGCTGGGCATCTACTGCCGGGCGTCGCTGGCGCCCTACATGGATGCCGAGCGGCTCTTCACCCAGACCAAGCAGGGATTCGGCTTCTACCACAAGAACTTCGGCTTGCCCTACGCCTTCGGGAAATACGATCAGCTGTTCGTCCCCGAGTTCAACGCCGGCGCAATGGAAAACGCCGGCGCGGTGACCTTCCTGGAGGACTACGTCTTCCGCAGCAAGGTCACCAGGGCGTCCTACGAACGTCGCGCCGAGACCGTGCTGCATGAGATGGCCCACATGTGGTTCGGGGATCTGGTCACCATGGCGTGGTGGGACGACCTGTGGCTGAACGAGTCCTTCGCGACGTTCGCGTCGGTGCTATGCCAAAGCGAGGCAACCGAATTCACCGAAGCATGGACCACGTTCGCGACGGTCGAAAAGTCGTGGGCCTACCGTCAGGACCAGTTGCCCTCGACCCATCCGATCGCCGCCGACATTCCGGACCTGGCCGCGGTCGAGGTGAACTTCGACGGCATCACCTACGCCAAGGGCGCGTCGGTGCTCAAACAGCTCGTCGCCTACGTCGGGCTCGAGCACTTCCTGGCCGGGCTGCGCGACTACTTCCGCACCCACGCGTTCGGCAACGCCACGTTCGACGATCTGGTCGCCGCGCTGGAGAAGGCGTCGGGGCGCGACCTGTCCGACTGGGGGCAGCAGTGGCTGAAGACGACCGGGCTCAACACGCTGCGGCCCGATTTCGACGTCGACGGTGACGGCAGGTTCACGCGGTTCGCGGTGACCCAGAGCGGAGCCGCCCCGGGCGCCGGCGAGACCCGGGTGCACCGGCTGGCCATCGGCGTCTACGACGATGACGGGTCGGGAAAGCTGGTGCGGGTGCGCCGCGAGGAGCTCGACGTCGAGGGCCCGGTGACGGAAGTGCCTGCGTTGGTTGGGGTTTCGCGGGGCCAATTGGTTCTGGTCAATGACGATGACCTGACGTACTGCTCGTTGCGGCTGGACGCCGAGTCCCTGCGCACCGCCCTGGGTCGCATCGCCGACATCGCCGAGCCGCTGCCCCGCTCGCTGGTTTGGTCGGCGGCCTGGGAGATGACGCGCGAGGCCGAGCTGCGGGCCCGCGATTTCGTGGCCCTGGTGGCGGGCGGCGTGCACGCCGAAACCGAGGTCGGGGTGGCGCAGCGGCTGCTGCTTCAGGCGCAGACGGCGCTGACGTCCTACGCCGAGCCCGGCTGGGCGCGCGAGGAGGGCTGGCCGCAGTTCGCCGACCGGCTGCTGGAATTGGCGCGCGCCGCGCAGCCCGGATCGGATCACCAGCTCGCCTTCGTCAACACGCTGTGCTCGTCGGTGCTGTCGACGCGCCATGTGGTGACGCTGGCCGACCTGCTCGACCGCTCCCCCGAAGACCTGGGATTGCCGGGCCTCGAGATCGACACCGACCTGCGGTGGCGGATTGTCACCGCGCTGGCCACCGCCGGCGACATCGACGCCGACGGGCCCGCCACGCCGTTCATCGACGCCGAGGTTCAGCGGGATCCGACCGCCGCCGGCAAGCGGCACGGCGCCCAGGCCGCGACGGCGCGGCCCCAACTGCAGGTCAAGGAGGAGGCGTGGACGAGGGTGGTCGAGGACGACACCCTGGCCAACATCACCGCCCGCGCGATCATCGCGGGCATCGCCCCGCCGGCGCAGCATGAGCTGCTCAAACCGTTCACCGCGCGGTATTTCGAGGCGATCTCGGGGGTGTGGGCGCGCCGGTCCAGCGAAGTGGCGCAGACGGTGGTGATCGGCCTGTACCCGCACTGGGACATCAGCGAGGACGGCATCGCCGCAGCCGACGAGTTCCTGTCCGACCCCGAGGTGCCGGCGGCGCTGCGCCGCCTGGTGCTCGAGGGCCAGGCCGGGGTGAAGCGATCGTTGCGGGCGCGCCGTTTCGACGCCGAGTAGCTAAGCCGGCGAAATGCCGGCGCTCAGCACGCGGATCGCGCTGACCAGCCCGTCCACCAGGTCGCCGCGCTCGAATGCCGAGGAAGCGGCGGCCACACCCAGCGGTGCGGCCGATTCGGCGCCGCGGCCGCGGACAGCGGAACCGTAGACCACCTCGATGACCTTCTGGTCGGGCGAGACGGCCAGCAGCACCGCATTGTCCGGCGTCGGCACGTCGGCCAGGATCTCGCGGGCCCGCGCGGCGGTGTCGTTGCCCAGGTCGCCGAGGTAGATCGCGAAACGCGTCTTGGAGGACCGCGACCCGAATTTCAGCGCGTCGTCCACCGCGACGAGATCTTTGGTCGAGAACGGGAACTGCACCGAGAGTTCGCCGGGCTCGGTGACCCCGGAGATCCGTCCGCTGGCGGTGATCACCGAGCCGTAGGGCAGCTCGGCGGGTTCCCTCGTCGCTACCTCACCACGTGCCACTGGCGCCACCTCCGACTGAGAATTCCGACGTGCCGTGCCCCCCATGGCTGTGGCCGACCTCTTCGCCGATGGCGGCCCACAGGATCGGCGGATGCGTCCACTTCTCGCCCAGCTTGTAGGACGCCGGGTGCGGCCCCTTGCGGGACCAGATCAGCACCGACAGCGCGACCACCAGCAACACGGGTATACCGACGATGATCAGGTGGAGATGCATAGGACTCACGACGCAAACCGTATCCCACCAAGCGATCCACCGGCGCGACCGGACACCAGATTGTGGCTCAGGCCGCGCCTTCGCCGAGGTATCGGGCCCAGGCCGGGTCCAGCTCCTTGACCGTCGACAACAGCCGCCAGTGCTGGCCGGTCGGCGGCATCGGCGGCCGCCGCAGCGCCCAGCCGAGCTCGCTGAGCAGCTTGTCGCCCTTGCGATGGTTGCAGGTCGAGCAGCAGGCGACGCAGTTCTCCCAGGAATGGTCGCCGCCGCGGCTGCGGGGCACCACGTGGTCGACGGTGTCCGCCTTCGCCCCGCAGTAGGCGCAGCAGAACCGGTCGCGGTGCATCAGCGCGGCGCGGGTCATCGGAACGCGCGCCCGGTAGGGAACGCGGACATACGAGCGCAGCTGGATCACCGAGGGCACGACGATCGAGCGGGTCGCCGAGTGGATGACGGGCCCGGCCGGGTCGTGATGCACCACGTCGGCCTTGCCGCAGATCACCATGACGATCGCGCGCCGCATCGGCAGCGCGGTCAGCGGCTCGTAGGTGGAATTCAGCAGCAACACCCGCCGGCGACTCCAGATGGAAGCGCTCTCCGGGCGGGCCGGCGGATGGATCTCGACACTGTGCAGCGATGACACGGTTGTGGGCCCGGTTGACCCTGCCGCGGCCACCTGACTACTGCGGTGGCTGCGGCGTCTCTTGCCCTGCGCCATAGATCCTCCGCGAACAGTCCACCATGATTCGCCGCCAATCGCACCCCTATTGCAGGTGAAACGCCGTGTCCAACCGGTGAACAGCGAGAGCGGCGTCGGGCCGCCGCGGCTTGCCGTCGCGACGATGCCCCACAATGGACGGCGATGGATGAGGTAGGACAGTCCTTCTACGACGCCGTCGGCGGTGCCGAGACCTTCCACGCGATCGTGTCGCGGTTTTACGCTCAGGTGCCCGAGGACGAGATTTTGAGCGAGCTGTATCCCCTGGATGACCTCGAGGGCGCCGAGGAGCGCTTGCGGATGTTCCTCGAGCAGTATTGGGGCGGCCCGCGCACCTACTCGGACCGGCGCGGACACCCCCGGCTGCGGATGCGGCACGTCCCGTTCCGGATCACTCCCCTGGCGCGCGACGCGTGGCTGCGCTGCATGCACACGGCCGTGGCCTCCATCGATTCGGCGACACTCGACGACGAGCACCGCCGCGAGTTGCTCAGCTATCTGGAGATGGCCGCCGACTCGCTGGTGAACTCGTCGTTCTGATGCCCAGTTCTGATGCCCAGCGAACCGAACGGAGCAGCATGAGCCCGGCAGCGTGGTGGTCGAGCGCGGTGTTCTATCAGGTGTATCCGCGGTCGTTCGCCGACAGCGACGGCGACGGCGTCGGCGACCTGGACGGAGTGACGGCCCGCCTGGACCACCTCGAGCAGCTCGGCGTGGACGCGATCTGGCTCAACCCGGTCACGGTCTCCCCGATGGCCGACCACGGGTATGACGTCGCCGATCCGCGCGACATCGACCCGTTGTTCGGCGGGATGGCGGCCATCGAACGGTTGATCGCCGCGGCGCACCGCCGGGGCATGAAGATCACCATGGACGTGGTGCCCAACCACACCAGTTCGGCCCATCCGTGGTTCGCCGCGGCGCTGGCCGCCGGGCCGGGCACCGACGCGCGGGTGCGGTATTTCTTCCGCGACGGCCGCGGCGCCGACGGGGAGCTGCCGCCCAACAACTGGACCTCCGTCTTCGGCGGCCCCGCCTGGACCCGGGTGGTCGAACCCGACGGTCAACCCGGCCAGTGGTACCTGCACCTGTTCGACACCGAGCAGCCGGACCTGAATTGGGAGCACCCGGACGTCTTCGACGATTTCGAGAAGACGCTGCGCTTCTGGCTGGAACGCGGCGTGGACGGCTTCCGCATCGACGTGGCGCACGGCATGGCCAAGCCGGCCGGCCTGCCGGATGCGCCCGACGTCGAGTCCAAGGTGTTGCACCACACCGACGACGACCCGCGCTTCAACAACCCGAGCGTGCACGACATCCACCGCGACATCCGCAGGGTGATCGACGACTACCCGGGGGCGGTGACCGTCGGCGAGGTGTGGGTGACCGACAACGCCCGCTGGGCGGAGTACCTGCGGCCCGATGAGCTGCACCTCGGGTTCAACTTCCGGCTGGCGAGGATCGAATTCGACGGCGCCGAGATCCGCGACGCGATCCAGAACTCGCTCGCCGCCACCGCCCTGCAAGACGCCG
The DNA here is from genome assembly GCF_035918355.1 of Mycobacterium sp. 3-98. Classification (NCBI taxonomy): domain Bacteria; kingdom Bacillati; phylum Actinomycetota; class Actinomycetes; order Mycobacteriales; family Mycobacteriaceae; genus Mycobacterium; species Mycobacterium sp. 3-98. The sequence goes on from NZ_CP142360.1 coordinate 4,264,646, forward strand.
TCCCGACCTGGACGCTGTCCAACCACGACGTCGGCCGGGAGGTCACCCGCTACGGCGGCGGCGACCTCGGCCTGCGCCGGGCCCGCGCGATGGCGATGGTGATGCTCGCCCTGCCGGGCGCGGTGTTCATCTACAACGGCGAGGAACTGGGGCTGCCCGACGTCGAGCTGCCCGACGAGGTGCTGCAGGACCCGACGTGGGAACGCTCGGGACACACCGAGCGCGGCCGCGACAAATGCCGGGTGCCCATCCCCTGGTCGGGCGATGAGCCCCCGTTCGGGTTCTCGTCCTGCGCCGAGACCTGGTTGCCGATGCCGAAGGAGTGGGCGGCGCTGACCGTTAACAAGCAGAGCGCCGATCCCGACTCGACGCTGTCGTTTTTCCGGCGCGCGCTCGAATTGCGCAAGCGTCGCGTCGAGTTCGACGGCGACGATGTCGAATGGCTGGACGCCTCCGGCGACGCGGTGATCTTCCGGCGTCCCGGCGGCCTGGTGTGCGCGCTCAACTGCGGCGCACAGCCGGTGCCCGTGCCGCCGGGGGAACTCGTCCTGGCCAGCGCGCCGCTGCTCGACGCGAAACTCCCCCCGGACTCCGCGGCCTGGCTGGCGTAGCCGGTTCGGGCCTCACGGCCCGAGTCCCGGTGGGCGTTTCGCCGCGCACTGCTCTATATGTGGTGCATGACTTCCTACGCGTGGGCAGTGATCGGGGCCGGGCCGGCGGGCGTCGCCGCGGTGGGGAGGCTGCTGGATCACGGCGTCGCGGCCGAAAGGATCGCGTGGATCGATCCCGCCTTCGCCGGCGGCGACATCGGGCAAAAGTGGCGGTCGGTGTCGAGCAACACGCACGTGGGTCTGTTCCTCGAATACTTCAACGGCTCCAAGTCATTTCGGTTCGACGAAGCGCCGCCCCTGCCGCTGCGCGAGATCGACCCCCAGGAGACGTGCGCGCTGGGCCTGGTCGCCGAGCCGCTGGTGTGGATCACGGGGCAGCTTCGTGAGCAGGTCGCCACCTTCACGACGACCGCGACCGCGCTGTACCTGGAAAACCGGCGATGGCGCATCGAGACCGAACGGGACGACATCGTGGCTAGCAACGTGATCCTGGCCGTCGGGGCGGTCGCCAAGAAGCTTCATTACCCGGAGCTCGACGAGATTCCGGTGGAGGTTGCCCTCGATCCCGAGAAGCTCGCGCGTGAGCCGCTGCGGGGTGCGACGGTCGGCGTGTTCGGCTCGTCGCACTCGTCCATGATCGTGCTGCCGAATCTGCTGCGCCATCCCGTCGAGCGGGTGATCAACTTTTACCGAAGCCCACTGAAATACGCTGTGTACTTTGAGGATTGGATCCTGTTCGATGACACCGGGCTCAAGGGCCAGGCGGCGGTGTGGGCGCGGGAAAACATCGACGGGGTGCCGCCGGAACGATTGGAGCGATGCCTGGTATCGGCGCCGGAGTTCTCCGGGCAGCTGGCCCGGTGTGACCGGGTGGTCTACACCGTCGGCTTCGAACGCCGACGATTGCCCGAGACACCGCAGTTTGGGCAACTGGACTACAACCGCACCAACGGAATCCTTGCTCCCGGCCTGTTCGGGGTCGGGATCGCGTTTCCGCAGTACGCGCAGGACCGCTACGGGTACGGGCAATTCCGGGTGGGGCTCAAGAAGTTCATGGACTACCTGGATGCCGTGCTGCCGCTGTGGCTGAGTTACGGCCCCTGATCTCCGCGCCGCTGGACCGCCGACGCCGCGTTTAAACTCAGCCTGATTTCGTTCCCAAACCCGGGCGTCAGCCCAGCAGCAGCGCCGGGTCGCCGCGGCGGCGATACACCGAACCGAACCGGGCGTCCAGGCGCAGCCACGTCGGCGTGATGCGGACCCGGATCAATTCCTGGGCGTCGACGGCATCGGGTGACTGCGGCAGGAAACCCATCGCGGTCAGCGCGAACACGCAGCGCATCGGCAGCCCCACGTGTACGTCGGCGGAACTCACCTGGATGACCTCCTGGTCGAGCAGCGACACCGGCGGGCCGTGAGAGCTGCTGTGCTCCTTGGCAAGTCGCGCGCCGCTTTGGGCCAGACCGAGCACCACCCTGGCCGGGATGTCCTCGATGTGGGTGAATCCGGATTCCGGGGGCAGGGCGCCCCGCCACGCCGAGTCCATCGCGAATCCGGGATCGACGTAACCCGAGTCGTCCATCGCGGCCAGGCCGCGCGCCAGCGCATCCGCACCCACGGACAGGTCCGAGGGCCGGACCTCGCCCGGCACCACCCTGCTGGCCAGCACGTCGAAACCCGTTGCGACCCAGGCGGTCAGGAGCCCTTCGGATCGGGTCCGCAAGCGAATGATCGCCGCATCGTCGAGTCGCAGCGCGCGCTCGAGGAACGCGGCGAGATCCCGGCGGTGCTCGGCCCGAAATTGCGCGCCCAGCCACAGGCCGCGGTCGGCTACCTGATCCACCGCTGCAGATACTCCCGATGCTGCGGCGAGAGCCGCACCAGCCGCTCCTCCTCGATGTGGACGGCGGCCAGTTGCGACTCGGCGATGACGGCGGGCTTCGAGTCCGGATCCGCGTTGACCGAACGCACTTCGTAGCCCAGCGTGAAGTCGACCGCCCGCAACCGCTTGGTCCACATCGTCACCTGCAGCGGAGAATCGGCCAGCCGAAGCTGACCCTTGTAGGTGACCTTGACCTCGGCGATGAGCAACCCGATCGTCAAGATGTCGACCTCGAACGCCTCGCGCAGGAACTGCACCCGCGCCTCTTCGAGGATGGTGACCATGGTGGCGTGGTTGATGTGCTGGTACATGTCGATGTCCGACCAGCGCACCAGCACGGGCGCGACGAAGCCGATGCTCAACTCGATGAACCTCTTCCGCTCGTGCGGGTCATGCGACGGATTTGTCGCGCGGCGACGGACAGCGTCGCGAGATCCTTGTCCCCGTTTTCCTGGATCTCAAGGAGCGTCCGTCGGGCCCGCTCGACCCTGGACGCGGACAGGTGCTCCCACTCGGCGATCTTCTCTTCACCGCTTTCGTCGGGCTCCCCCACGGCGAGCACATCGAAGCACAGCGACCGCAGCGAGGCGTAGATGTCGTCACGGATTGCCAAGCGCGCCAACGAGTGCCAGCGGTCCCTGCGGGGCAGCTCGGAGACCGCCGTCAGCAGGCCGTCGGTGCCGAGCCGGTCCATCAGGGCGAAATAGGTGTCGGCCACCTCGGCGGCGTCGATGTCGTTGATGTCGCCGATGTCGATGATGTCGAGCAGGCTGAAGTGGTAGAGCCCGGCGGCCACCGTGTAGGCCAGGTCTTTGGGCGCGCCCTGGGAGGCGAATTCCGCGGCTTCCTTTTCCACGATGGCCTTGTCGTCACCGCGCAGCCATTCCGACATCCGCGGCGTCAGCGCCTTCACTTTGGCGGCGAACCGGTTGATCTCGGCGCCGACCGCCAATGGCTGTGGGCGGTAGTTGAGCAGCCAGCGTCCGGCGCGGTCGATCAGGCGTCGGGTGTCCAGGGTGAGCCGATCCGACAGGGCGACCGGCAGATTCTCCGCGCGGATGCGGCGCCAGATCTCGCTCACGCCGAAGATGGCGTCGGTGGCGACGTAGGTGCGCACCGCGTCGACCGACCCGACCCCGACGTCTTCGGTGATCCGGAAGGCGTAGCTGATGCCGGCGGCGTCCACGAGGTCGTTGATCAGCATGGTGGTGACGATCTCGCGGCGCAGCTGGTGGGTGCGGATCTCGCCGGTGAACCGTTCCCGCAACGGTTTCGGAAAGTACAGGGGCAACCGGGACGCGAACACGTCCTGTTCGGTCAGTTCGGTTTCGAGCATCTCCTCTTTGAGCCCCAGCTTCACGTGCGCCATCAGGGTGCACATCTCCGGTGAGGTGAGCCCGATGCCGGCCTCGGACCGCCGCTGAATCTCCTTTTCCGACGGCAGCGCTTCGAGTTCCCGGTTGATGCCGCGCTCGTCGACCAGGTACTGGATCAGCCTGGCGTGCACCGGAAGCAGGCTGGCCGCGTTCGCCCGGCTGGTGCCGATCAGGTCGTTCTGGTCCTCGTTGTCGGTGAGCACCAGTTGGGCGACCTCGTCGGTCATCGACTCCAGCAGCGGCTTGCGTTCCTCCGGCTTGACCTTGCCGGCGGTGACCAGGGAGTCGATCAGAATCTTGATGTTGACCTCGTGGTCGGAGCAGTCCACGCCGGCCGAGTTGTCCATCGCGTCGGTGTTGATCCGGCCGCCGGCCAGGTCGAACTCGACGCGGCCCAAGGCGGTCACCCCGAGGTTGCCGCCCTCGCCGATCACCTTGGCGCGAACCTGAGAACCGTTGACCCGCACCGGATCGTTGGCGCGGTCACCGACGTCGGAATCGGATTCGGACTCGGCCTTGATGTAGGTGCCAATCCCCCCGTTGAACAACAGGTCCACCGGCGCCTGCAGGATGGCCTTGATCAGGTTGGGCGGGGTCATCTCGGTGACGTCACCGCCGATGCCCAACACGTCGCGGACCTGGGGGCTGACCGGAATGGACTTGTGCTCCCGGCTGTACACCCCGCCGCCCTCGCTGATCAGCGACGTGTCGTAGTCGTCCCAGCTGGAGCGCGGCAGCTCGAACATCCGCCGGCGTTCCTCCCACGAGGCCGCGGCATCGGGGTCGGGGTCGAGGAAGATGTGCCGGTGGTCGAAGGCGGCGAGTAGGCGGATGTGCTTGCTCAGCAGCATGCCGTTGCCGAAGACGTCACCGCTCATGTCGCCGATGCCGACCACGGTGAAGTCCTCGGTCTGGGTGTCGACGTCCATCTCCCGGAAGTGTCGCTTGACGGCCTCCCACGCGCCCTTGGCGGTGATGCCCATGGCCTTGTGGTCGTAGCCGACCGAGCCGCCGGACGCGAACGCGTCGCCCAGCCAGAAGCCGTAGGACTTGGCGACGTCGTTGGCGATGTCGGAGAACGTGGCGGTGCCCTTGTCCGCCGCCACCACCAGGTAGGCGTCGTCGCCGTCGCGACGGATGACTTCCGTTGGCGGGTTGACCTTTCCGGTCGCGTGGTCAACGTTGTCGGTGACGTCGAGCAGGCCGGAGATGAACAGCTGATAGCAGGCGACGCCCTCGGCGCGGGTGGCGTCCCGGTCGGCCGCGGCGTCCCCGGTGGGCAACGGTGGCCGCTTGACGACGAATCCGCCCTTGGCCCCGACGGGCACGATGACCGCGTTCTTGACCGCTTGCGCTTTGACCAGGCCCAGGATTTCGGTGCGGAAGTCGTCGCGACGGTCCGACCAGCGCAGGCCGCCGCGGGCCACCGGGCCGAACCGCAGGTGCACGCCTTCGACCCGCGGCGAATAGACGAAGATCTCGTACTTGGGGCGCGGCAACGGCAGCTCGTCGACCAGCTGAGCGTCTAGTTTGATCGCCAGCACGTTGCGGGCCCGGGCCGAACCTTCGCGTGTCACAAAGTAATTGGTGCGCAGCGTCGCCTGCACCAGCGACGCGAAGGCGCGCAGGATGCGGTCGGTGTCCAGACCCACCAGGGCGTCGATGTCGGCGGCGACCGCGGCGGCGGCCGCCTGCGCGTCACGGCCGGTCGAGGAACTCGGGTTCGGGTCGAACAGCGCCTCGAACAGCGCGACCAGGGACCGCGCGGTCGACGGGTGCTCGTTGAGCACCGATTCGATGTAGGACTGGCTGTAGGGAAAGCTGGCCTGCCGCAAGTACTTTGCGTAGGCGCGCAAGAGCACGACCTGTTGCCAGCGCAGCCCCGCGCGCATCACCAGCTCGTTGAAGCGGTCGATCTCGAGGCGTCCCTGCCAGATCGCGGTGACGGCGTCGGCGAATCGCTCGGCCATCTCGTCGCGCTCGGCTTGCGTCGACGCCGACTCGATGGTCGGGTGCGGGGATATCTTGAACTGATAGATCCACACCGGCAGCCCGTCGGAGCGGGTGACCGTGAACGGCCGCTCCTCGAGCACCACCACGCCCATGCTCTGTAGCATCGGCAGCAGCTGGCTCAGCGAGGCGGTGCGCCCGCCCAGGAACCAGGTCAGCTGGGCGGATCCGTCCTCGCCTTCGAGGAACACCAGCTTGACCGAATTGTCGTGCAGCTCTTTGATGATCGCGATGTGATCGATGGCATCGGCCGGTGTGACGGCCTGCTTGTAGACCTCGGGAAAGGCGTCCGCGTAGTACTCCGCGTCGGCGTGCCCGACGGAGCCTTCGGCGGCGGCGGCGATCAGCCGGTCGGTCCAGGTGCGCGCCGCTTCGCTCAGCATGCCCTGGATGCGGATCCGGTTGTCCTCGGAGACGTCGACCGGCGTGGCGCCGGGGTCATCGGAAGGCAGGCGCACCATGAAATGCATGAGCGCCCACGGTGATTCGCTGACCCGCGCGGTGAATTCCAGGCGGGTGCCGCCGAATTCGTGTACCAGGATGTCTTCGATCTGCAGCCGCACCGCCGTGGTGTAGCGGTCGCGGGGCAGATACACCAGGCAGGAAACGAAGTACTGGAGGCTGTCGGCGCGCAGGAACAACAACGCATTTCGCTGCGGACCCAGATCCACCACCGCTTTGGCCATCGCCAACAACCGTTCGGCGCTGAGCGTGAACAGTTCCGAGCGCGGAACGGTTTGGATGACGTCGAGCAAAAGCTGGCCGGGGTGGATCGGGTCGCTGTCGGCCATCGCCAGCGCCTCGCGGACCCGGCGCGAGATCGTGGGGATCTCCAGGACGTCGGCGTTCATGGCGGCAACCGTGAACAGCCCGACGAAGCGGTGCTCGAGCACGCCGCCGTCGGCGTATTCGCGAACGGCGATGGCGTACGGGTAGGCGCCGTAGCGCAGGTAGCTGCCCACCACGGATTGCGCCAGGACCAGCAGCCGGTCGTCGTCGGTCAGCCGGGGGCGCGAGCCGGTGCGGGTGCGCAGCACGCCGAGCCCGGGCGTCCCGTCACCCGAGACGCGGCCGTCGTGCACGTGGCAGCGTTGATAGCCGAGCAGCAGGAAATTCCCGTTGCCCAGCCAGCGCAGCAGGGCCGCGACGTCGTCGCGGTCCGGCGCCGAGAAGCGGTCCTGCGCGTTGGCTTCGACCTGGGCGGCGAGGTCATTCAGCGCGGCGATCAGGCCCGACGCGTCGCTGGCGACCTGTTGCACGTCGGCGAGAACCCGGGGCAGCAGCCGCTCGACCTCGGTGAGCCCCTTGCTGTCGACGGAAGGCAGGAGCTGCACGTGGATCCACGCCTCGCCGGCGTATTGCGATGCCCCCTCGGGCTTCGCTTCGACGCTGAGCAGATCGCCGGCGGGATTGCGGTGCACGTCGAACACCGGCGTCATGATCGCCGTATAGGGAACGCCGAGCCGATGCAGCAGCACGGTGACCGAATCCATCAGCATGCCGCCGTGGTCGGTGACGACCTGCAGCGCCGGCCCGAACCCGGCGGGGTCCTCCGCGGGGTAGACGGCGACGCGGCTTTCGCCGTCGGGGCGGTGCTGGCCGAGCCGGTAGTGCGCGCTCAGCATGGCCGGGGTGACGATCGCCGCCGGGACCGTCAGGTCGATGGGCCTGGTCTCCGCGCCGCCGGACTGGTCGCTATGCGGACCGCGATAGCTCTCCACATAGGCTTTGGAGATCCACTGGGGAATGTCCTGCTGCTGGGTGAACGTCGTCCATGGCTCGAGGTCCTGTTTGGCTCCGGGATCGATCGTCATGCCGACTGCTCCCAACTGGCGACGGTTGTCACTGCGCTCAAACGCCCCGTTCCCGCGCGGCGGGGGGCAGAGCCGACACTAGTCGCGCGTCAGCTTGCGGTGGGTCACTCTGTGCGGCCGCGCCGCCTCGGCGCCCAGCCGTTCGATCTTGTTTTCCTCGTATGCCCCGAAGTTGCCCTCGAACCAGAACCACTTGGCCTCGTTGTCGTCGTCACCCTCCCACGCCAGGATGTGGGTGCAGGTGCGGTCCAGGAACCACCGGTCGTGCGAAATCACCACCGCGCAGCCGGGGAACTGCTCGAGGGCGTTCTCCAGCGAGCTCAGGGTTTCGACGTCGAGGTCGTTGGTGGGCTCGTCGAGCAGGATGAGGTTTCCGCCCTGCTTGAGCGTCAGCGCGAGGTTGAGCCGGTTGCGCTCGCCGCCCGAGAGAACGCCGGCCGGCTTCTGCTGGTCTGGGCCCTTGAACCCGAACGCCGACACGTAGGCCCGCGACGGCACCTCGGTCTGGCCGACGACGATGTGGTCCAGCCCGTCGGAGACGACCTCCCAGACGTTCTTCTTCGGATCGATGCCCGCGCGGGTCTGGTCGACGTAGCTCAGCTTGACCGTCTCGCCGACCTTGACCGTGCCGCTGTCCGGCTCCTCGAGACCGACGATGGTTTTGAACAGCGTGGTCTTTCCGACGCCGTTGGGGCCGATGACCCCGACGATGCCGTTGCGCGGCAGGGTGAACGACAGGTCCTTGATGAGGGTGCGCCCGCCGTAGCCCTTGTCGAGGTGCTCGACCTCGACCACCACGTTGCCCAGCCGCGGACCGACCGGGATCTGGATCTCCTCGAAGTCGAGCTTGCGCGTCTTCTCGGCCTCGGCGGCCATCTCCTCGTAGCGCTGCAGCCGTGCCTTGCTCTTGGCCTGGCGCGCCTTGGCCCCGGAGCGCACCCACGCCAGCTCCTCGGTCAACCGCTTCTGCAGCTTGGCGTCCTTGCGCCCCTGCACCGCGAGCCGTTCGGCCTTCTTCTCCAGGTACGTGGAGTAGTTGCCCTCGTACGGGTAGGCGCGGCCGCGGTCGAGTTCCAGGATCCATTCGGCGACGTTGTCCAGGAAGTACCGGTCGTGGGTGACCGCCAGGATCGCGCCCGCATATGAGGCGAGGTGCTGTTCGAGCCACTGCACGCTCTCGGCGTCGAGGTGGTTGGTGGGCTCGTCGAGGAGCAGCAGGTCGGGCTTGGACAGCAGCAGCTTGCACAGCGCGACGCGGCGGCGCTCACCACCGGACAGGTTGGTCACCGGCTCGTCGGGCGGCGGGCAGCGCAGCGCGTCCATGGCCTGCTCGAGCTGCGAGTCGAGGTCCCACGCGTCGGCATGGTCGAGCTCCTCCTGCAGCCGGCCCATCTCCTCCATCAGCTCGTCGGAGTAGTCGGTGGCCATCAGCTCGGCGACCTCGTTGAAGCGGTCGAGCTTGACCTTGATCTCGCCCAGGCCCTCTTCGACGTTGCCGCGAACGGTCTTCTCCTCGTTCAGCGGCGGCTCCTGCAGCAGGATGCCGACGGTCGCGTCGTTGGCCAGGAAGGCGTCACCGTTGTTCGGCTTGTCCAGGCCCGCCATGATCCGCAAGACGCTCGACTTGCCGGCGCCGTTGGGCCCAACGACGCCGATCTTGGCGCCTGGATAGAAGCTCAACGTGACGTCGTCCAGGATCACCTTGTCGCCGTGCGCCTTGCGGACCTTCTTCATCGTGTAGATGAACTCAGCCATGCCGCGGTTGTGCCTTTCTGGTCTTGCGGGTATCGGGGGGATCCCCGCGGACCATCCTAGGCACCGCCGGGGGACGGCTAAGCCGAGAGAGGCAGTCCGTCACCGCCCGCGCCGTCGTCGGCCTCGGTGGTGTCGCCGTCGGCGTCCGCCGGTCCGCTCGCCGCAATGGCATCCGCGGTGGTCGGACCGGTGTATCCGGGCTTCTCGATCCGGACGATCGCGCGCGACACGTCCGGCCCGACGGAGGTCGCCCGCATCTCCAGTGACGAGCGGCGGTTGCCGTCGCGGTCCTCGTACTCGCTGGTGTAGACGTGGCCCACCACGATCACCGGTGCGCCCTTGCCCAGCGCGGCCCCCACTCCGGTGACCAACTTGCCCCAGCAATTGACGTTGATGAACAGCGAGTTGCCGGGCTCCCAGCCGCGCTCGGCCGTGCGCCGGCGCGAATTGCTGGCCACGCGGAACTTCATGACCTCCTGGGTGCCGACCTGCCGTCGCTCCGGGTTGTTGACGATGTGGCCGACGACGGTGAGCGGTGTTTCAAACATGGGTTGATCCCTTTCGATTGCTTTTGTGGCTATGGCTGCCAGTAAGCGCGGCGGCACCGACGGCTCGACGGGGCAACGGGCGCCGGCCCATCCGCCCTGTGGACGAAACCGTGACTGTGGATCGATGCTGATATCCGCCGATGATTGGAAGGCGTGAAACGACTACCTGCACTGGCAGACGGCCGACCGGGCCGTGCCCGAGCGGATCAACAGGCTCATCGCGGAGGCTTGCCGGTCGCCGCAGGCGGGCATCGGCAAGCCTGAGCCGCTGAAATACGGGCTCGTCGGCGCCTGGTCTCGGCGAATTACCCACGAACACCGGCTCGTCTATCGGGTCGTCGGCAATGACCTACAGATCCTCCAGGCCCGGTATCACCACACCTAGTCGGTGGCGGACCCCTCGCGCGCCGGTCCCGACCCCTCGCGCTGCGCCAGCCGGCTCAGCATCGCGTTGTAGGCCGCCAGCTCGGCGTCATCGTCGCGGTCGGCGGCCCGGTCCAATCGTTTGGCGGTGCGACGGTCGCTGCGCGCCCACTGCACCAGCAGCGCCAGCATCACGATCACCAGCGGAAATTCCCCCGCCGACCAGGCGATGCCGCCGCCCAGCCGCTGGTCACCCAGCAGGTCGGTGTGCCAGCTCAGACCCAGCGAGCGGTAGTAGTCGGCGCCGAGCACCTTCTTGGTGCCCATCAACACCACCCCGAAGAACGCGTGCAGCGGTAGCGACGCGAACACCACGGCCACCTTGGCCAGCGGCGGGATCGGTCGCGGTGTCGGGTCCACCCCGATCACCACCCAATAGAACAGGTAGCCGCTCAGCAGGAAGTGCAGGTTCATCGCCAGGTGCCCGGCGTGACTGCTCGCGGTGATGTCGAAGAGGTTGGACAGGTACAGCCCGTAGAACCCGGCGACGAACAGCACCGTGGCCACCACGGGGTTGGTGAGGAATCGCGAGAAGCGACTGTGCAGCCCGGCCAGCAGCCACTCCCGCATGCCCGGCGGATCGTCGCGCCCCGCCGCGGGCAGCGCCCGCAACGCCAGGGTGACCGGAGCGCCCAGCGCCAACAGGATCGGCACCAGCATCGACAGGCACATGTGGACCACCATGTGCATGCTGAACATCGCCGGCATGTAGCGCCCGATTCCCGAGGACGTCACGAACAGCAACGCCAGGCAGCCGAGCAGCCAGGACACGGTCCGGCCCGGCGGCCACCTGTCGCCGCGCCGGCGCAGCCGCACCAGGCCTGCCACATAGAGCGCGGCGAGGACGATGGCCGCGGTGCCGAAGATCAGATCGAAGCGCCAGTCGAAGAGAATGCGTGCCACGGTCGGTGGCCCGTCGAAGTCGTAACCGATCTCGGCTTCGGGGACCGACGGCAGCCGGGCCGGCGGGGGCGGCGGCGCGGTGCGGCTCAGCCCGACGGCGATGCCGAACGTGAGGCCGAAGAGCGCGGCCTCGATCAGCGCCAGCCTGGCCAGCGCGGCGCGCGCCCGCGACGGGCTCGGATCCGCCTGCAGCGCAGCCACACTCACGCGCCGCTGGCGCCAGCCGACGCCACCCAACAGGCATAGCGCGACGAACTTGGCGACCACCAGGCGCCCATAACCGGTGGTGAGCAAATCGCCGGGCTGGACCCGCACCAGGGCGTTGACCAGTCCGCTCAACGCCATCGCCACCCAACACCACAGCGCGATCGACGAGAAGCGCCGCGCCGCCAGGCCGGTGTGGGCGCCGCCACGCAGGGCGTGGGCGAGCAAGGCGAGCAGGCCACCGGCCCACAGGCTGGCGGCGACCAGGTGGATCAGCAGGCCGTTGGTGGCCAGGTCGTGCGAGCCGCCGGCCGACGAATGACCGGTCAGGCCGAGCGGGATCAGCGTCAGCACCGACGCGGCGAGCAACACCGGCGTCCACGACCAGCGCAGCACCGACAGGCTCGCCACCGTGATCACGGCGGCCAGGATCGCGGTCCAGCGCCAGGCCGAGGCGGTGGCGATCAGACCCGCCAACGACCAGATGCGCGCCGGGCCGATGTCGACGACCGCGCGACCGGACACGTCGGAGATGGTCAGTGGGACCAGTAGGGCCGCACACACCGCCCACACCCCCGACGCCACCGTCCCCAACCGCAGCGCGCGGTAGCCGTCGGCGTCGAGGACGCCGCTGCGTTGCGGCGGCACCAGGAAGGCGGCGAACAGGAACGACCCGACCGCGAGGACCGCGGCGATCTCCCCCGCCGCACGAACGAACGGCAACCCCAGCGTGGTCACCGGGCCCGGGTCGGGCAGGCCCGTCGCGGTCAGCGCGCTTGCCAGCGAGAGCGTCCCGATCCCGGCGGCCGTGCAGCCCGCCAGGGCCGCGACGCCGGCCAGCGCCGGCCACACCAGCGCGCGGCGCTGGGACGAGGCCGCGGTCGTGGCCGTGCCGGCCGGCGGAGCGACGGTCATACACCCAGGGTATGGGCGCGGCTGCCGGCTACCCGGGTCGGCTGCCCAGCCGGTCCTGACGCGCCTTGAGCTCGCGGGCCACGAACTGATCCCGGGCAATGCGTCCGACGTAGTTGGAGTCCCGGAGAATGTCGCGCAATTCGCGCAGGAAGGCGGCTCGCCGTTCGGCCAGGTCCGGGGCGGGGCCGATCAGGTCCTGATCCTCGACAACCTGGCGCGCGGTGGCGAACAACAGCGTCGAAACCGATTCGCTGCTGCGGACCCGGGTCTGGGCCACATATTGCCGGCCGACGCCCAGCGCCAAGTCGGTCAGTTCCTGGTGGCCGATGTCGGCCGAGGCGTCGCGGAGCACGTCGGCGACGATCTCGTAGGCCTCGAAGAACACCCGCAGCATCGCGTCGGCCATCAGCGGACGCTTGGCGAACAGCAGGGCGTCGATCTCCTCGCCGCCGGCGGCGACGTGGGCTTGCCAGTTGTCGTGCCACGCCATCTCTTCGGCGATGTGGTCCCGGAAGGTCGCCGAGTCCGCGAAATAGAAGTCGAACTTCAGCAGATCGCGCAGCCGCGTCGCCTGGGCCCAGAACGCCGCCATGCGGTCGCCCTCGGCGTGCCTGGCGTGGGCCAGCGCGAGCTCCACGATCGAGGTCTCCAGGAAGGCGTGGATCACCGAGTTGCGGTAGAACGCGGCGGCGTGCTGGTGTTCGGGCGCGATGTGCCACACCGGCTCCCGGCCGCCGTCGACCCGGGTGATTGGGTGCCCGTTGGACAGGGCGTCGACCGCCGCCCGGACACCGTCGTGCGAGCGCAGGCGCAATGCGCTGGTGGACATCGGATTCTGTTTGCGTTCCAGATAGTCCAGCGAGTCCTGCAGCGTGTGGTGCAGCTGGCCCAGCGTCAGCGCCGCGCCGCGCGTGGTCAACAGCAGGGCGCACACCAGACCCGTCGCCGTCACCGGCGTCGCCTGCAGGATCCGCCAGGCGACCTCGAACGACATCTTCTGCAGGGCAAGCCGTTTGGCGTCCGGGTCCTGCGTGAGCGGGCCATGCGGGGCGCCGAGGTACTGGCGCATCGACACCGCTTCGGGGAACCGGACGTAAATCTTGCCGTAGTTGCGTTCGCCCTGCGCCCTGATGAAGTTGTACAACCAGCCGACACCCTCGGGGGTCTTCTCCCCGCCTCGGGCGTAGGCGGCGTATTCGGCGGTCTCGTGCAGCTGGTCGAAGCTGATCGAAACCGGTTGCAGCAGAATGTCTTCGCTGCGCCCATCCAGGTACGCGTCGGCGACGTAGGCCAGCAGACCGAGCTTGGGCGGCAGCATCTTTCCGGTCCGCGAGCGGGTGCCCTCGATGGACCAGCTCAGGTTGAACCGCTTTTCGACGATGTAGCCGACGTATTCGCGCAGCACGTACTTGTACAACTGGTCGTTGCCGATGTTGCGGCGGATGAAGATGACACCGGAACGCCGCAGCAGTGGCCCCATCGCCCCGAACGACAGGTTGATCCCGGCGAAGACATGCACCGGCGGTAACCGGTTCTCCTGCATGGCCACCGGCACCACGGCGCCGTCGATATAGGACCGATGGGAAAACAACAGCACCGCCGGGTGGGCTTCCAGGCCGGTGCGCATCGCGGCGACCTGGTACTCGTCGTAGTCGATCTCGGGATCGAACCCGCGGCTGATCATCCTGCCGAGCACCGAGACCAGGTCGACCGACGCCCTGCTCCACCCGGTGGCGAGTTCGTCGAGCATCTTCCCGGCCTCGTCGACGGTAGCGCCCGGGATCTTTGCCAGGCCGGCGCGAAACCGGTTGGACGCCAAGATCTCCGGCTTCACCAGGCGTGGCGACTTGTACTGCGGCCCGAGGATCCGGTACTCGACGCGTTCCATCGCCAAGATCGCGCGGCGGATCACGAATTGGGCGAAGTCGCTCTTGTCGTCCCCGACGGTGGTGTCACGCCACTGCCGGCGGAGTTCGGAGACCGTGGCCGATTCCCCGGCCACCACCCGCGCCCGCTGGGGTGCGTCGCGCAGGATCTGGGCCTGCATGCGTTGGTTGGGGTGGTAGGGATCCCGGCCGGGCAGCAGGCCGGTCAGCCTCGCGAGACGCCCGCGATCCGGCGGGGGTAGCCAAAACACCCGCACCGGCACGATCGAACGGTCCTCCCCCGACTCGAGCTGCTCGGCCAAAGATGTCATCGCTTCGGGCGGCGCGTCGAGCGCGGGCAGCGTGACCAGGTCGAAGTTCGCGCCCGGGTGGGCGGCACGCCGTTGATCCAGCCACGTCGTGACCAGTTCCATTTCGATCGGCGAGGCCATCGACGCCAATACCAGCGAGTCGGTTTCGGCGAGGATGGCGCTGGTATCTGCCGCCGGTTCGGTCATGGATGCCCTCGGGGCGGCGATTCCGGTGATTCGGCGCCGACGGTTCCGTCCGCGGCGGGCTGTTGCACCTCACCGTCCTTGAGAGCAACCTCGGATGCGTTCGGATTCGCCTTGGGCGCAGCCTTTTTCGCGGGGGACTTGCTCGCCGCTTTGGCCGGGGCCTTTTTCGCGGCGCCCTTTTTCGCGGCGCCCTTTTTCGCGGCGGCCTTCTTGGCGCCGGCCTTCTTGGCGGTGGTCTTGGCGGCCCGGCTGCGGGCTTGGGCGGCCGCCTTCTTTTCGGCGTACAGGTCGACCTCGGGCAGTTCGCCGACGGGCCAGTTGGCGAGCGTGTCCAGATACAGCTGACGCACCTCTTCGATGCGCTCGGGGAGTGTGTCAACTGTCCAGTCCTGCACCGAGATCGGAGGAAAGACCGCGACGTCGACCGTGCCGGGGTTGATGATGGCCGAGTTCCTGGCGGCAACGAGCTCGGCATTGCGGATCACGATCGGGACGATCGGAATGCCCGCGGCCAACGCGAGGCGGAACGGCCCCTTCTTGAACGGACCGACCTCGGTGGTGTCGAGCCGGGTGCCCTCCGGGGCCATCAAAATGGAAAGCCCGTTCTTGGCCCTCTCCTCGACCGTGCGCATCGTCTCGAGCGCGGAGGCCGAGTCGTCCCGGTCGATGAACACCCCGTCCAGGGCCTTACCGAGCAGGGCCATGATCGGGTTCTTCTGCAGCTCCTTCTTGGCCACGGCGACCCAGTTGTCGTTGACCAGCGCTCCGGCGATGACGGGGTCAACCTGGTTGCGGTGGTTGTAGATAAAGACGGCCGGACGCTGCGCGGTCAGGTTCTCTTTCCCGACGACATTGAGATGCACTCCGGTGGTCGCGAGCACCGTTTGGGAGAACACGGAGGTGAAGAAATTGGCGCCGCGCCGCCGGCTTCCGGTCAGCACACCCATCGCCACCGCCCCGGCCCCGACGGGGACGATCGAGCCGACCCCGGCAAGCGTGCGCACCTGGCGCCGCAGGCCCACCGGACCGCGGCTGCTGAACCGCAAAATCGGCCAGCCGCGGCGCTTGGCCACCGCCGCCATCTTGCCTTCGGGATTCGTCGGCCGCGGATTGCCGACCAGATACATCAGCGCGACGTCCTCGTCGCCGTCGGCGTAGAAGTAGCTGTCCTTGAGATCGATGTCGTGCTCGGCCGCAAAGCGTTGCACCGCAGCGGCTTTGCCCGGACCCCACAGGATCGGCTTCTGGACACCGCCGGTGAGTATGCCGTCTTCGGTGGTCTCGAATTTGTTGGTGAGCGTGTTGGGGATGCCGAGGAACCGCGCGACCGGATTGACCTGGATGGTCAGCGCGGACGAGCTGAGCACCACGGTGTGCCCGCGGGCCATGTGAGCGCGCACCAGCTCGCGCATCTCGGGGTAGATCCGCGACTCGATGCGCTGGACGAACAGCCGCTCGCCGATCTCGTCCAAGTCGTCGATCAACCGGCCCGCCAGCGCCGCGGCGGCCTTGCCGATGAGGTCCTCGAACTCGATGCGCCCCAGGGTGTGGCTCAGGCCGGCCTGGACCATGCCGAGCAGTTCCCCCACGCCCATGTCGCGGCGCAGCAGCCGCTCCTGGGTCAGGATGACCGCGGTGAACCCGGCGACCAAGGTGCCGTCCAGGTCGAAGAACGCGCCGATTTTCGCGCCGGCGGGGCTGGCCATGATCTCGGCCACCGAGCCGGGCAGTCGCATGTCCGCCCCGCTTTCCGGGGTGTCGTCGGCCCGCTCTTTGGATGCGCTCATGAGCCCGACGCCGATCGAGACGACACGGCCGACTCGGTGAACGAGGCGGGGACCGCGCGCGGCGGCGGATCACCGGCCAGCGCCAGGATTTCGTCGAAACCGTCGAGCAGGCACTGGGCGAACAGCGCGTCGTTGCGTACCGAGGCCCTGTCGTAGCGCACGGTGATGGTGCACCACCCGCCACGCGAGATCAACACCACCATCATCGCCACGCCCGGCAGCGGGCCGATACCATACTGCCGCAAGACTTTTGCGCCCGCGAGGTAGGTGTCTCCCGGAAAGACGGGCAGATTGCTGGCCTGCACGTCCGAACCGATCACCGAGCCGGTGAGGCCCTCCAGCACGGCGGTGGGCAAGACGCTGAGCACCGGCGCAAAAGAACCGATGATGTTCATCGCGGGCTCGTCGCGGCGCTGGGTCATCTGCGCGCGGATCTTCTTCATGCGGGAGACCGGATCGACGGTGCCGATCGGCGCGGCCAGGTTGACACCGGTGAACCGGTTGCCGCCGGCGTTGTCCGCTTCGGCCCGAAGGTTGACCGGCACCGCCATCGGCAGCGTGCTGATCGGCACGCCGAACGCCTCGTGGTACCGGCGCAAGGCTCCACACAGTCCGGCGAGGTAGGCGTCGTTTATCGATCCGCCGCCGGCTTTGGCGGCCCTGTGCAGGTCGGAGAGCGGGATGTCGATCGCCTCGGTGCGGGTGGTCAGGCTGCGCCGACGCAGCAGCGGCGACGGCTCGGCGGCCCGGTTGAGGACCCGCATGCCCGACATGGCGTATCCGACGATTCCCGAGACGGTGGCCGCCGGTTCCAGCACCGCGCGCCCGGCCGCCGACACCGCCCCCGACAGCGCGCCCAGGACGCCGCCGACCACAGCGAGCGGGAGGTGGTTAATGCCTTGGCGCATCAGGTCATTCGACGTCAGGTCTTGAGGGATGGGCAGCGGCAGCGTCGGCTTCGCGGGCGGGTCGCGCTCGAGGTCATAGATCTCGGCGAACATCTGGACCCCGCCGACGCCGTCGGTGACGGCGTGGCTGACATGCAACAGGGTCGCCGCCTTCCCGTCCGCCAAGCCCTCGACCAGGGTGGCCGTCCACAGCGGCCGGGAGATGTCCATCGGTGATTGCAGGTTGACCTCGGCGAGGTCGAAGACGTCACGCAGGGTCCCGGGTTCGGACACGCGCACCCGGCGCACATGGAAATCCAGGTTGAAATCGGGATCGACCACCCAGCGCGGCGCGGCCGTCGGCAACGTCGGGACGACGACCTTCTGCCGCAGCCGCAGCACCCGCCGGGAGGCGTTCTCGAACCGGGCCCGGAACTGCTGCCAGTCCGGTGTGGTGTCCAACAGCTCCAGCGCCATGATCCCCGAGCGGGTGCGGGGATTCGCTTCGCCCCGGTGCATGAGGTAGTCGACCGGCCCGAGCTCGTCGGACAGTTTGATCGCCTCGACGGACTCAGTCATGGTCATCAACTCGACGAACCAACCTTGTCACCGTCGATCACGCTCCCGCCTTGGTCCGCGAACCCTGATGGTCACCACAACGCTAGTCGGGTTACCCCGCTGGTGAAAGGAGATGCGAGGACTGCAGCGCGCGCTCAGCCGGCCGTCAGCTGGCGGAAGTGGCCGACAGCGGCAGCGAATCCAGGACCGAGCTGACGCGCCGCCCGTAGACGACACCCAGGAAGTCGGCGACCGCGTCGGCGGCCAGCCGCGACCGAACCGTCGGGGTGATGTCGAAAGCGTGATGGGCGTTGGCGAGTTCGGCGTGCGCCACCGTGGCGGCACCGGCCCCGCGCAGCGCCGCGCAGAAGGCGCGGGCCTGGCCACTGGGAACCAGTTCGTCTTTCTCGCCGTGCAGCACGAAGAACGGCGGCGCGTCGGGGTGCACATAGGAAATCGGCGACGCCGCGGTGAACCGCTCCGGCTCGTCGGCGTAGCGGGCCTTCACGACGAACTGCTCCAGGAACGGCAGCATCAGTTCGTGCATGTTGTCGAAGTCGGTGAAGTCGTAGACGCCGTAGTAGGGGGCGACCGCTTGGACGGTGGTGTCGGCGTCTTCGAAACCGGGCTGAAAATCTGGGTCGTTCGGGGTGAGCGCCGCCAGGGAGGCCAGGTGCCCGCCCGCGGACCCGCCGGTGATCGCGATGAAGTCGGGGTCGCCGCCGTAGTCGGCGATGTTCTCCCGGACCCATGCGATCGCCCGCTTGACGTCGATGAGATGCGCGGGGAAGGCGCTGCGCGGGCTCTTGCTGTAGTCGATCGACACGCAGATCCAGCCCAGTTGAACCATGCGGCTCATCAGCGTGTAGGCCTGCGGGCGCCTGCCGTTCAGCGCCCATGCTCCGCCCGGCACCTGGATGAGCACGGGCGCCCTGCACCCGGGGGCCAGGTCGTCGCGCCGCCAGATGTCGAGCAGGTTGTCGCGGCCGCGGGGGCCGTAGGAGATGTCGGAAGTCTGTGCCGCATACCGGCGGTGGGGCCCGGGCCTGCCCAACAGGCCACTGCGGGGGGCACATACGGTCCCGACGGTGGTCGGGTGGCATACCTGTTCACGGAAGCCGGGGCCGAAGGCCTCCTCGAGCGCGGTGGTGAGGGTTTGATCCGCCCGCTGGGCGGCCAACGTCTTGCCGACCCGTCCGATCGACGGATGCGCGACCCGCGACAGCGCATGACCGGTGACGACGTGCGGCGGGAACTCGGTGAAGAGCCAGCCGGTGAAAAAGCCCAGCGCGAGTGGGCCGCCTCGCAGCAGCAGGCTGCCGGCCCGATAGGCGACTTTGGCGTCGGCCGCCAGGCGTGATGCCTGGGCGCCGGCCCACGAACAGCGCGAAGTCAGGTCACTGGCCACGCTCATGACAACGTCACCTCTCGACGTCAGGCACACGCCTCGCTGCGGTTAACGGCCGATTGCCGGCCGATGTTGTACGTGTGTCGAGGTCCATCACGATAACCGATAAACGCGGCGCGGGAAGGCTTTTCGTGCGCGTGGCGGCGGGGAATCGGGCCGGGGGGTGCGGTTGGATAGACTGACCTGCACATTGCCTCCGTAGCTCAGGTGGATAGAGCAAGGGCCTTCTAATCCCTAGGTCGCAGGTTCGAATCCTGCCGGGGGCACGGAGCGGTGGCTGGTAGTTGGCGTGGCGGCCACTGGGTCGGCCGCGCACCGTGGGTCGCCCCGGCGTTACCCCGGCGAGCGGGCGATTATTCGGCGAGGGCGCCCGGCATAACAGGACCACATCATCCCCACCTGTCACACCGGCCAAATATTGGAGCAGAATTGCACCCCAAGTGGGGGATGTGGCTCGGCGTGTCGCGCCCCTTGTGCGTCGGCCTAGGGCCATAACATGGCCGGCACGCTATTCGAACATACTGGCGGCGTCCTGCAGCCCAGGATCACCGCCGAGAATGACTCTGCACTATGACAACGACTGACGACACAGACGAACAGTGGCTACCCCTAGGCGTTGATGGCAACCAGGTGGCCACCTTTACGGCGCCATGGACCGAGATACCGCACTATTTCCAACAGTCCCTTTGGGACTGGATCGACGCCGACCTCATCGGGCGCAGCTACAACAGCGATCGATTCCTCAGAGTAGACCTACTTCGCAGGGCGGAGCGCAAGCTTCACGCCGAGTTGCCATCCTTGGAGGAATACCACGTCGACAGCGGTCCCGATGCCTTGCGGAAGCACTACAAAAAAGTCGGACCAGCGGCCCTTCTGACGTTCGTGGACTTCCTGATGTCGGACCTGCCTGAAGATCACAGCCTTCTTGAGGCGCTGGAGGAACGGCTAATCGAATCCGGGTCCGGTTGGAGGGTAGGCACCAGGGCGGGTAAACCTGGTCTCGTGCAGCGGCTTCCGCATGGTGTTGTAGATGCAGCAGAGGCCACTGTTCACCACGGCAGAGCTGGAAAGCGCCTCGCAGAAGCGTGGGAGGCCGCGTTCGGCATGAACCCAAATCCGTCGGAGGCGTACCGCTTCGCCGTCAAGGCTGTGGAGGACGCCAGCGCGCCAGTGGTCATTCCGAACGATCCCAGCCCCACGCTCGGCAAGGTGAACCAGCGCATCGAGCAGGGCGGGAAATTCAGGCTTCCACATCTTCGTGAAGAGCCGGGCGGCACGACCTCGCACGACGTCCTGCTCTATAACCTGAAGCAGCTTTGGTGGGGGCAGTACGACCGACACGGCGGATTGCAAGCATCGCCTCTACCGGATGACGTCACCCAGGAAGAGGCAGAGACGGCGGTGCTGCTCGCCGTTACGCTCGTCGGTTGGTTCGAGACCGGCAAAGTGCAGCCGTAACCGGCTGCTAGCCAACCAAACTGACCACGTTCGTCGCCGGAGCTACCGGGCGCGGCGGCGCCGGCAAGGTGTTCGCGGTGGGCTCTCGGGGATGTGGTCGGCGTACACCGCCATCGTCACCGCGAGATCCGCGTGCCCTAGATGACCAGCGCCGATGCGGGCAAACGACGATCTCCGGTCACGGGGAGCATGCGCCAATTTAGCCGTGTGATCCGACGCCACGTGGCTTGCGACGGTCGTCGCCCAACGGTTGCACCGCCGCCTGCGGCTGCGGCTGCCTCAACCAACTAGAAGTTGCAGCGCGCCCGGGTCGAACGACGAGACAACTACGTTATCGCCATTAGCGCAGTAGCGCCCGCGACATCACCACGCGCTGAATCTGATTGGTGCCCTCATAGATCTGGGTGATCTTGGCGTCGCGCATCATCCGCTCGACGGGGAAATCGACGGTGTAGCCGGCGCCGCCGAACAGTTGCACCGCGTCCGTGGTGACCTCCATCGCGACGTCGGAGGCCAGGCACTTCGACGCCGCGGAGATGAAGCCCAGATGCGATTCGCCGCGTTCGGCGCGGGCGGCGGCGTGGTACACCATCAGCCGGGCCGACTCCACCTTCATCGCCATGTCGGCGAGCATGAACTGCACCGCCTGAAAGCTGCTGATCGACTGCGCGAACTGCTTGCGGTCCTTGGTGTAGGCGATCGCCGCGTCCAGCGCGCCCTGGGCGATGCCGACCGCCTGCGCGCCGATGGTGGGCCGGGTGTGATCCAGCGTCGCGAGCGCCGTCTTGAACCCGGTGCCCGGCTCGCCGATGATCCGATCACCCGGAATGCGGCAGTTCTCGAAGTACAACTCGGTGGTCGGCGAACCCTTGATACCCAGCTTCTTTTCCTTGGGCCCGACGCTGAATCCCTCGTCGTCCTTGTGCACCATGAACGACGAAATCCCATTGGCGCCCTTGTCCGGATCGGTCACCGCCATCACCGTGTACCAGCTCGACTGGCCCCCGTTGGTGATCCAGCACTTGGCGCCGTTGAGGATCCAGTCGTCCCCGTCGGCCTTGGCCCGGGTCCGCATCGATCCGGCGTCGCTGCCGGCCTCGCGCTCGGACAGCGCGTAGGACGCCATCGCCGAGCCGTCCGCGATCGAGGGCAGCACCTGCTTTTTCAGCTCGTCGGAGCCGCGCAGGATCAGCCCCATCGTGCCCAGCTTGTTGACCGCGGGAATCAGCGACGCCGACGCGTCGACGCGGGCGACCTCCTCGATGACGATGCACGCCGCCACCGAGTCAGCGCCCTGCCCGCCGTACTCCTCGGGCACGTGCACGGCGTTGAACCCCGAGGCGTTCAGGGCCTCCAACGCCTCCTGCGGGAAGCGGGCATTCTCGTCGACGTCGGCGGCGTGCGGGGCGATCTCTTTTTCGGCCAGCGCCCGGATCGCCGCCCGCAATTCGGTGTGTTCCTCGGGCAACTGGAACAAATCAAAAGGTGGCCAGCTTGTCGTGGTCATGGCGATCTTCTTTCTAAGTATGTGAGACTGCAGAGCTGTCGCTTTGCGTTTGGGCGCTGTCGCCTGACCAGCGCTACCTATCGACGTGAAGAGCGCGTGCGGGAGTCATGGCCTGGACCGGTTGTCTCGGATGCTGAGCGAGTCACGTGCGTCGGTCGTGGGCTCAGGGTTCCGCGCCCCAGCGAGCAACCTAGCCATGCCTGCGATCGGGTCGGCCAAACTAGGACACGACCGAACTTTCGGTTCGAAGCCTTCGGCTGCTCGATCCAACAGTAACGAGTCAGCGTGTGGAGCATTGGTGGCGAGGAATTGGCCTGTCTCTATCGCACGAAACAGCGCATCGGCTACCGCCTCAGGCGGTTGCAGCTCCGATAGTGGCAGTGCCTTCATTGCCTGCTCGGGATCGATCCCACTCAGTCGAGCACTGAACAGAAAGTTGGTCTCCGTGATGTGAGGGGCGAGCACCATTACCCGGACACCCAGCGGCGCGCACATCAAAGTTAGTGCTTCGGTGAACCCGAAAATCCCTGCCTTGGAACAGATATACGGTAGAAGCAAGGGAGCCTCAGGGAACAGTGCGAGGCTGGACGACGTGTTGATGATCAAGCCCGACCCGCGATGGGCCATGCCCGGGAGGAACGCGTTAATCGCGCGAACTTGCCCTAGCACGTTGACCTCGAAAACCCAGCGCCAGTCATCGAGTGGAATTTTGCCGATCGGGCCCCCAACGGCCACGCCGGCGTTGTTGAAGAGCACTTCGATGGGCCCGATTTGCTCCGCCGCGTTGGCTAACGAAGCGATGTCTTCATCGATCGAAACATCACATGTTACGCCAATTGCCTTGCCGCCGTCCGCAACAATGTCGTCGGCTACGGTCTTGGCGGCGGCACTGTCGCGATCGGATACGACCACATGAGCGCCTAGGTGCCCAAACCTCTTTGCGACCGAGCGCCCTATTCCCGCACCAGCTGCAGTTAGTACTGCCACCTTGTCCCGCAGATCCATTTAGCTTCAACTCCTTTGAATGTCGTTGTTCAATCGGGTAGGCCTGCAGCTTGATGGGGTCCTGTGGCCAAACTCCGAAGTCGGTGCCGGGCTCGCAGTAGACCTTGATCTGCTGGAACCCGTTCCGTTACGCGAGTTTCGTAGGATTCACACGCGCTGCCCTTTGACCCGCCGTCTTCGAGCTTCTCGCTCAGCACCCCACACGTTTTGATCCAGACAACGCGGTGTGTAGCGCCCTTTCGATTGCGCGGTACGTTGACCGTCGTAGCAAGTTCGCGGTTCGACATTCTGCATCAGCCTTCGTGTTTCATATGTGATTGTCATGGGTTGATCGTGTTATCCCCTATCTGGCGGCCCCAGACGTACTCGATCGCGTACGGCGATCCGGTGTCGAGGTGGTTGTACGGCGCGATGCTGTTGCCGGTGTCCATGACCAGTTCGGGCGCGGGCCACAGGTCCCGGGTGATCTCCTGCCAGCAGCCGGGGGCGCCGCCGGGGCCGCCGCGGGCGTTCACCCGGGGCAGGTTCTCGGGCCAGATGTAGGGGTTGGGCGCCCCACCGACCAAACCCACCGCGCCGCCAACACCCATCGTGGCTGCGGTCGTGGCGAGTCCGGGGAGGGACAGTAGAAGCCCCGCACCCGATAGGAGCTCGGTGTTGGCTTGGCTGGAATAGCCGTTCGTGCCGCCGTTTGCCGCATAGATCTTGGGTTCGACGTCGTGGAAATTTCGAATGGTGCAATAGATTTCGGGGCTGTAGGTGTCGAGTAGTTGGGCCGTGGGCACCAGATCGGCGGCCCCACGCGCCAGATACGGCCCACCCTTGGTGAACAAATCCGCACCCGTGTTACCGAACCCGGCCGCCGACAACAACGCCTGATCCAAATCCTTTTGCTGCGCGTTGATCGTGCGCGAGGTCACCACCGCATCACTCAAAAAGTCGAACAAATCCGGCGACGCATCCGCATAGGTATCCCCCAACGCCGCCAACCGTTGAATATCCTTGCGCGCCTGCGGCATCCGCGGATTCACCTCATCCAAAACCGCGTTCGCATTCACCACCGACTGCCCGAACTTCTCCCCCAACCCCGCCAGCGACTGCGCCGCCGCGCTCAACGTCAAATTCAACTTGACCGGATCGACCTTCTGCGCGATCGAGGTGATCGTCTGAAACAGCGTGTTGATCTCGGTGGTCACCGAACGCGCATCCAGCACCGTGTGCGGCGAAATCTTCTGCGGCGACGGATGCGCCGGCGTCGTCAACGACACATACTTACCGCCGAACACCGTCGTCGCCTTGATATCGGCATTCACATTCGACGGAATCAACGCCAAATACCGCGGATAGACCTCGAGCGTGAACTTCGCCGCCGGCTTGCCATCACGCACCGTCTCCGCGATGCTGCCGACCCGGCCGATCTCCACCCCGTTATAGGTCACCTTCGACCCCGGATCCATCACCAACCCGGCCCGCGCGGCCAGCATCGTCAGGTTGGTCTTGGGGGTGAAGTCGCCCCGGAACTGCCCGTAGACGAACCCTAAGACCAGCGCCGCGATCACCAGCGCCGCCAGCCCGACCCACTTGTACGGGGGGGTCCGGGCGGCGTTGGTCTGGATCGGCGCTGACATGGCGGTTACACCGTGAGCGCGAAGTTGGGGTTGACGCCATAAAACGCCAACGCGGCGGCCAACACAACAACCTGCACCGACACCAGCGAGAAACTCCGGATGGTCGCCACGAACGAAATCGACTTGATGCCCATCACTTCCAGAGCCGCGATTTCGTCGCCGATGCGTATCGCGCCCAACCCGGCGCCGCCGCCCGCACCCACCGCGGCGGCCGACGCGATATCGGTCACCACCTGGACTGTGCGGAAGTCAATTCCCCATACACCTTGATCTGTTGGAACTGCTCGAGTGCGCGCGGCCCGCAGAGATAACCCCCATTGCTGCTGGACTTATATCCGCCCTGCTCGAACTTCTCATTCAGCAGTCCCCACGTATTGATCCACACTCCGGCGGACTGCAGGTCGCGGCCGATGGCGCGGGCACGACCGGGGTTGCGGGTGAATACTGCTGCACCCAAACCATATTCGGTCGCATTTGCCCGGTGAACAGCCTCAGCGTCGGAATCGAATACTTCGAATGTCTGCACGGGTCCGAATAGTTCCTCTTGGACCACCGGGGCATCGAGGCGCTCGACTTCGAGCAGGGCGGGTCGGTAGAACGCTCCGGCCGCCAGTGGGCCGTCGGTGATCAGTCCGCCGCGGACCAATGGCACCGCATACTCGAGGGCGGCGTCTACCAGTCGGTCGAGACGCTCAGCGCTGGCCTTGTCTATGAGTGGGCCAATCTGGCTGGCGGGGTCATCGCTTGGGCCGGGCTGTACCGCGGCCAATGCCGCGCTGAGTCGAGTACGGACGTCGTCGGCGATCTCGCGGTGCACGAGTACCCGTGACCCGGTGACGCAGAACTGGCCGTTGGACATCGTTGCGGCAGATACCACGGTCGGGATTGCCGCGTCGAGGTCGGCATCGTCGAGAAGAATCAGCGGAGTCTTTCCGCCCAACTCGAGGTTGAGTCTCTTGAGGGTGGTCGCGCTCGCTTCAACGATCTTCCGGCCAACCGCCGTACTTCCCGTGTAGCTGATCACCGCCACTTCCGGAGAGCTCACCATTAGCTCCGCGCCCTGACTGCCCGACTCCGTGAAGATGTTCACCACTCCGGTTGGAACTGCCGAGCACTGCGCGACAATCTCGGCGAAGAGGTTGTTGGTCAGTGCTGTCTGGGCTGGCATCTTGACGACCGCTGTGCATCCCGCGGCCAATGCCGGCCCCAGCGCTCTGGCGGTCAGGGTGATCGGCCCGTTCCACGGTGCGATGATCGCTGCAACTCCGAGCGGCTCAGGACTGGAGCGAAAGTGCACATCGGAGCCGATGTCCGCGTGACGCCCCACATCAGAGCTGATGAGGCACGCTGCGGCGTTGTAGCGCAGCCACTGAACCGCAGTGGCGACCTGGAACATCGTCTGCCACAGCAGCATGCCGTTCTCTTGGCTCGTCATCGCCGCGAGTTCGTGACTTCTTGCCTCCACCCCGTCGGCGATCTGAGATATGGCCCGCGCCCGTAGGTTTACATCGCGGGCCCACTCCCCTGCCGCGAAAGCTGCACTCGCTGCTGTTATGGCGGCTGCCGCCTCATCGGTGCCTCCATCTTGGTAATGGCCGACCACCTCGCCGGTCGACGGATTGATCGATTGCCCAATTTTTGCGGATTCGGTCCATTGCGAGTTAATCCAATGCCGGGCGGGAACGACCGGGCTCGTCGCGATGTCGAGCGTGCTCATTTCGTGTACTCCTATCATCGTTCACACGGTGCGTTGTTAGCGAATTGCTTTGCCGGCGTCGCGCTTTCGAGGACTCTGCGTATAGCCTTCTTGTCTGGCTTTCCCAACCCGGTCAACGGTATGGCGTCCATCACCACGACGCGCTTCGGTGAGTGCACCGGCCCCTTCCGATCACGGACAGCTGCCTGGATCTCGGACGTGAGTACGTTGATGAACCCGTCGTCACGGTGAGCGGACGAACGCAGCACGATCACCGCGGTCACAGCTTCGCCCCACTTATCATCTGGCGTTCCAACGACGCAAACCTGTTCCACCGCGGGATGTTCGGAGACGACGTCTTCGACTTCCCGCGGAAAGACGTTGAATCCACCGGTGACGATCATGTCTTTGATCCGGTCCACGATGTACCAATACCCGTCCTGATCTTCATGAGCGAGGTCTCCCGTGTGAAGCCAGCCATCACGGAAGGTGTCCTGGGTTATCTGGGGCTGATTCCAGTAACCGTCACTGAGTAGCGGCCCTCTGACGCAAATTTCGCCTACCTCGCCTTGCCGTACCGGTTCGCCGTCTTCACCCAGAATCGCGCATCGAGAGAACTGTGTTGGCCGCCCACAAGACGTGCGCCGCCGGCCCTGGTGTTTGTCCATGGGTAGGTAGGTGATAGCCATGGGAGCTTCGGATTGGCCATAAAACTGAGCAAATTTCGGTCCGAAACGATCGATCGCCTCATCTAGCCGTGTGGGGTTGATTGCTGAGGCGCCGTAGTAGATGGTCTCGAGCGACGACACATCGCGGGTACGCAAATCAGGGTGATCCAGGAGCGCATAGATCATCGACGGAACGAGCATCATGGCCGTGATCCGCTTCTTCTCGATGGTCTCCAACACGTCTGCCACATCGAACTTCGGTAATAGAAATAGCGTTCCGCCCTTGACCATCACTGGGGTTACAAAGGCAGCCCCGGCATGCGAGAGCGGCGTACAACTGAGGAACTGAGGACGGTCGGGCCATTCCCATTCGGCCAGCTGTATCGTCGTCATCGTGAAATAGCTTTGCGCCGTGAGCTGTACGCCCTTCGGGCATCCTGTGGTGCCCCCGGTATATACCAGGCTGGTGACGTGGCGAGGTGGCAACGAAGCAGCAACCAGAGGCTCCGATCGGAACAGCGCCGCATGGGCGACGATGTCTGTTGCGACGTTTGACAGCTCCGATGGCACCGGACCAAACGTCAGAATTTGACGCAGTGATTCGACGCGATCGATGAGTGTCAGTGCGCGCTGAACATAGATAGGCGTGGGTTCGATCAGCAGCGTTGTGACGCCGGCGTCTTCGAGGATGTAGGCGTGGTCGTCCAGTGAGCCAAGAGGATGCAACGCCACGCGCCGATAGCCGCGGATGTGCATGGCGGCGATGTCGATCAGTACCTCAGGGCGATTGCGCGCAAGCACTGCCACGGATGAGTTGGACCCAGCGCCTAGCGATTCGGATGCTTGTATGTACCTGCTGATTTCGTCGCTTAACTGGCCTCCGGTCCGGCTGGTGAGTTGACACGAGAGTACCGGTGTATCCGCGTGTCGACGCAGAGCCTCGATGAGCAGGTGTCCATTGTGGTTGGGCTGGTGCAGGGAGTCTGGTTTCATTGCGAATCGAACTCCTCCAGGAGCGCGGCGACCTGCCTGCGATAGCGGTCAACGTTGTCAAGTTTGACCTGTTCGTAGCCGCGAATTCCGTCCGGAAGCTTTGCTATCGCCACGGCAGTGGCATGATTGCGGGTCGTCAACGCGGCGGTCACCGTCCGCAGGATCGTGATGTACTCCTCGACAAGGCCACGTTCCAACCGACGAATTCTGGTGTAACCGAACAGGTCCAATGAAGTCCCGCGTAGTCGCCGCATCGCCTTCAGTACATGAAAGGCAACGGTGAACCAACGACCCAGTCGAAGCTTGTTTCGCATACCCAAGGCGCGAAGCAGTGGCGGGTGCAAGTGAACGTAAGCCTTGCTGCTCGCACCAAACTGCCGCGCGAGTTCCGACTTGAACACGGGATCAAGTGCGAGCCTGGCGACTTCGTATTCGTCCTTATAGGCCATCAGCTTGTAGAGGTAGAGTGCTGCAGCCTCGGCCAACTCCGTCGAGTCTTGTGAGATGTGGCGCTCCGCCTCCCGCACCTGCTCGATCTGCTTTTGATAGATCTCGGCGTATTGGACGCTTTGGTAATCAACGAGATCGGCAACTCGGGCATCGATGAGGCGTTGCAGGTCAACCTCGGACGTGTTCTGGTAGGCCTGGCTGTGGGTGTCAGTCAATGCACCGTTATCAGCATCACGGACCGACATTGCCTTCGCCGCCTGCCACCGGCCCACGCGGAACGCCTGATGGTTGCGGTCGATGTCAATGCCGTTGACGTCGATGGCGCGTTCGATGGCTTCGCTCGACACGGGCAATCGGCCGGTCTGGAACGCTGCACCCAGCATGAGGACGTTGCTGAACCGCTCATCTCCGAGCACTTCGCGCGCCAGTTGGTCGGCATTCAGCGACACGGTGCGGCTACTTCGTTGTGCGATCGCCGTATGCATGTCGGCGAAGTCTGGAAACTCCAGCGATGTGTCGATCACCATATGACCGGTCGGGATCTGTGCAGAAGATACGACCGACACAGTCCGCCGCCGAGACAGCACCCGCAGATTCGTGGGGTCGGTGCCTGACAAAGGATCAGACACCAGGTAGAGGTCGCAGGACTCTTCACTGAGCTTGCCCGGGCGTATGTAGTGATCCGCCGAGATCTTGAGATCGGAAATGACGGCGCCCCCCTTCTGCGCCAGCCCGGTCTGATCGAGGCTGCGTACATGCTTTCCCTCCATGGCAGCTGCGGTCGCCAGAAGTTGTGCGATGGTGACGATTCCGGTGCCGCCGATTCCTACGATGCGTATCTGTGCTTCTGCCGGCGGGGCGCCGGGTGGTAAAGGAATCGAGTCGGCTTCGATGACGTCAGCTGTCGGGGTCACTCCTGGATTCATGTGCTCATCTGGAATGACGGTGACGAAAGAAGGACAGTCACCGTTTAGGCATGAGAAGTCGAGATTGCATGAAGACTGGTGTATTTCGGTCTTGCGGCCGAATTCTGTCTGTACGGGTCTGACGGACAGACAATTCGATTGGACGCCACAGTCGCCGCAGCCTTCGCAGATGCGCTGGTTGATAACGACGCGCTCATCAGGTGTTGACATCAAGCCACGCTTGCGCTTTCGACGCTTCTCCGCCGCGCACTCCTGATCGTGTATCAGCACGGTGACCCCTTTGACGGATGCCAAGCGGGCCTGCTCCCTTTCGAGCTCGTCACGACTCTTAACGGTGACATCACGCCCAAGCCGAGCCTGCTTGCGGGTTCGCCGGACATCGTCAGTGGTGACGACGATGTCGGAAACCCCTTCCGCCCACAAAGAATCAATCAGGCGAGCCAGCGGCATTGCCCCGGCGGGGGCCTGCCCCCCGGTCATCGCGACAGCGGAGTTGTACAGCAGTCGATAGGTGATGTTGATGCCAGAGGCGACCGCAGCACGCACCGCAAGGCTGCCGGAGTGCATGAAGGTGCCGTCCCCGATGTTCTGCACGAGATGGTCTCGGTCGATGAACGGTTCCATGCCGATCCACTGCGCGCCTTCACCCCCCATTTGAGTGACGCCAAGGACGTTTCCGGCCTGCTCCTCGTTCATAACCATGACTAGGCCGTGACATCCGATACCGGCTCCGACCAAGGTCTCCTTGTCGGTGCGGGTTGAGCTGTTATGTGGGCAGCCCGAACAGAAGTAAGGTGTGCGCGCAATCACCGGCAATTCGATACGAGCGGGTGGCCGTGATCGTTCGGTCCATCGCACCGCCGGTTCGATGTGGTGGAACCCGCCGAGCCTGCGCGCTAAACCTGCCATCACTCGGTCCACGTCGAGCTCACCGGATGGCGAGAAGAGCGATTGGCCGGCGTGGTCGGTCTTTCCGACCACGACCGGAGCATGCGCATGCCGGTAGAGGACTTCCTTGACCGCGACCTCGATGAAAGGGCGCTTCTCTTCGACCACGATGATCTCTTCGAGACCGATCGCGAAACGGCGGACGATCAGCGGATCGACAGGATTCACCATGCCCAGCTTGATCAGCCTGATGCCATGACGAGCCAAGCTTGCTGAATCTCCCAGTCCCAGCCCCGACAGCGCCTCGCGGACGTCGAGGTAGGTCTTGCCTGTCGCGATGATGCCAATGCGGTCGTCACTGGTCGCCTCGGTGATGACGTTGAGTCCATTGGCTCGTGCGTAGTCCAGGGCCCGCGGGAAACGCTGGGTGATCAGACTGTCTTCGAGTGCAGCGAGGTTCGTGCCGATCAGCATGGCGGAGGGCCTATGCCGGCTTACCTCGAAATCCGCGATCGTCGGATCTATGCGATCAGGGTGGACGACGACGGTACTCGCGCCGTCGGCGACAGCCGTGGTGATTTTTAGTGCCGACCACGTCCCCGTGAACCGTGAGAGAAAAGCCGCGTGGACCCCGTAATCCAGAATGTCTTGAGAATCAGCGGGGTACAGAGTCGGCAGGTATAGATCGGCGATGGCCGCTTCGGACGAACACGGGTAGGTCGAGGATTTTCCTGCTGGATCGTCTCCAATGAGGGCTACGGCGCCACCGGCGGGATCAGTGCCGATCAGGTTGGCGTGCCGGATGGCGTCGGAGGCACGGTCCAGGCCCGGCGATTTGCCGTACCAATATCCGGTAATGCCCTCAGGCCGCAAGGATCCAGCCTGACGCGCGAGTTGCGTCCCAGCGACGGCCGTGGCGGCGAGTTCCTCGTTGACAGCCGGCCGGTGAACGATCTCGACATCGGCGAAGAGCTTGAGCCGCCGCGCCAACTCTATGTCGTAACCGGCGAGCGGGGATCCTTCATATCCGGCCACGAAGCTTGCCGACCGAAGCCCGCGGTGCGCATCGACAACGGCGCGGTCGCGGAGCATGCGCACTAGTGCCTGAATACCGGTGAGGTAAACGACACCGTCGGAAAGTAGATAGCGGTCGTCCAGATTCTCCGCGCGCCTGGTCGACAGCCTCTGGCCCAAGGGTTTGTACACCATGTTATCCATGACGCACCAGTGACACCGCAGCGTTGACGATGAGCGAACGCCGGATATAGCCGAAGGCCGTGGGCCACCCGAACCGCCGGACGTCAAGAGTGGCACTGCCTTTGAGGATCAAGCGGTCGGCGTCGACGCAAGCTGTTCCGCAGACAGGAACCTCGACACTTCGATCGCGGACCGTAAGGTGTCCAGCGCCCGCGATCGACCGACCCGCGATAGTGACGTCACCCGAAGTGAGCGTAATGACCGGATAGTTCCTCGAGTCGAGAAAGAGCTTTTTCTGCAGATCGTGATCCCGTAGCCGATTGCCCGTGTTCACGCTTGATGAGTCGATGCTCAGTTCGCCGACCAGTGAGCCATTGCCTGGTAGCAGTGCCCAGCCATCGCATCGTTCGAAAACGCCTGTGGCCGTGCATATCCCGAACATCCAGCGTGCTTCGAACATAATCTCAGTTCCTGCTGGCTCGACGCGCCACCGCGTTTCCCTCGCGTCAGGCGCGGCGGACCGTTTACCGGTCACCGTGCGAGGACCTCTTCAACAGCTGCGGCGAGCACCAAGCCAGGCTGGTCGTCGTGTGACGAGCTGCGCCACGCAACGTGGTTGTCGGGGCGGACGAGCACCACACCGTCCTCGGCAATTTCGCGCACGGCCTCCCATTGGCCGTCAACGTCGCGGTGAGTTGTGCCTATTTGCGCTGTCGCGATGTTGACGGCCAGCTTCTCAGCCACCTCTACGGCGGCCGCGACCCATGCGCCGCCACGCCTGCCCGTGATCAGTGCGATGGCATCACCGGCGCCGACGAGGTCATGGGTTGACGACCGCTTGCCGGCGTGCTCCAGCCAGGCATGGGGCAGTCGATGGCCAGGGCGAGTCGTAGGACGGTAGACCTGACCGAGAGGGTCACCGGTGGATGGAGTGGCCCCGTCCGGTATCAGCGCCCCGCTCGCATACGCAAAGCCCATCTCGAGTTCTTGTGCGCAGAATTCGATGCACTGCGTCGCGACGACTGTGCGGAAGCGCGCCCGTCGCGCCTCCCCAACCAGACCGTCGGCGAAGAATCCGCTGACGATCAGTTCGTCAACTCCGGGTGGTAACGGAAACGGGATGAGCCCAAATCCGGCATCAATTGCGAGGTGGTTCTGCGCGGCGAACATGGCCCACTCAACATTGCGCAGGCCGACCGGCTGACGTTCGCTTGTATAGCTGTCCAGGAGCCGTGGCGGCGCGTCCCCTCGAATGACAGTGGCGAGTTTCCAGGCGAGGTTATGCACGTCCTGGATACCGGTGTTGAGACCGAGGCCGGTCGTTGGCGGGAGACGATGAGCGGAATCGCCAACCAGGAAAATGCGACCGTCCTGATAGCGCTCCGCGATCACGGACTCGGCCCACCAGTGGCTGATCTTCTTCACCGCGATGTCGACGTCGGCCCCGATCAACTCGCCGATTTTCGACACGATCGCCACGTCGTCGGGCACGGGTTCGCCAGGAAGTACGGCGAAGTGCGCCGTCCACTCCTGCGAACTCGGCCCCCAGGTCGGTCCCATCGGAACCAAGCGTCCACCGCTCGGCAGGAAGTGGGAGATGATGACGCCCTCGTTCCACCATGGCGAGAGATCTGCACAGATGTGCGCAGTGATCGTCTCGAAGATCTTGGACGGACCCACCATTTCTATTCCGAGAAGTTGACCGAGCGTCTTGCCACCATCGGCGCCGACCACATATTCCGCGTGTACGGAGTGGATTTCGCCGCTGTCGAGCTCGCGCACCGATGCGTTGACGCCCTGATCGTCGTGGGTCAAGTTCACCAGCTCGTGCCCGAACTTCACCGCGCCTGCGTTACGGGACTGCGCTGCAGCACGCAACACTGGCTCGAGGCGCAGTTGCGGGAGATTCGTGGGCGGGCATACAGAATTGCGCCGGTACTCTGCCGTGGAGCCGCCGGCGCCGAAGCACTCCATCTCGAAGAGTTGTCTGCCGTCGAATGGGCCCGCGCCGGTCAGCGTTGTGCGCCACTCGACCTTTGACATGTGTTCGAGCGGGATGCCTTGTGCGTAGACCGCATCGGCGATGCCGAACTGCCGGAAGATCTCCATGGTGCGCGGATTCAGATAATGCGCTTTGGGAAGTTCCGACGTCGAACCGTGGCGCTCTAGCAATACGTGGTCAATTCCGTAGTCTGACAACATAATTGATGCCATCAGACCGGTACCGCCGCCGCCAACGATTAGTACGGGTACATCAAAGTGCGCCACCGCAATCTCCTTTTGAGACGCCGAAATAGCATGGATATATAGGTTTTGGGCCGATCGTCGGCGCTAGAGTTCGTTGATGAGAAAAGCTGGCACAAGCTTGCGTTGAGCCAGCCGCCAACGTCCGTCGGCTCCGAGTCGGTACAGGTCCTCGACGTCGCCGACGATCAACTGAGGCCGGACGGATTCGCCGATACTTCGGTAGATCGTCATGATGGTCGTCCCGCGTACCTGGTCGGGACTTTCACTGCGCAACCGGACGTTGGTCACGACATGGCGAGACCGGATGTCGCGATTTTGCGCCCGCTCCTCCAAATGGCGGCGAATGCCTGCGATCCCGCTGACCTCACTTCCCCCGGCCGACAGGACTGCGTCATCGGTGAACAGGTCTGCCGCTTGGTCGGCGTACCCATGGTCGACGAGCCACGAGTATTCGGTGGACAGAGCCTCGATCGCGCGGCGCGTTTCGTCGTCGATGCCGGGGTTAAGGTCGGCGCGCATACGGTTACTCCTCACATCGTGCGGACGGCGTCGAGCCTGACCGGTCCGGTACCGGGCCGCTTGCGCAGCTCGGATTCGGGCGCCCCCTCGTGAAATCTGCGCACGAAGTCACCGGGGTCGATCTCTACACCAATGGGATTCTTGGGAAATTCTGCGGCGAGAAAGGCGTTGGTCGCTTCGATCGTGGCGAAGTTGTCGACCTGCAGTTCGATCTGATTGTTGTCTGGGTCGCGGTAGTAAAACGAAATTGTCGGGCCGTGATTGATCGTCCAGTACGGTTCGACCCCCAGTGCCTTCAGCCTCTCGTAGGTCGCTACGAGATCTCCGAGTGTGGCGTAGGTGAACGCTATGTGCTCGAGACCGACGGCCATGGCTGGGCGTTCCGCCAACGTCGGGACGTTGGCGACCGCGATGCGGTGGTGCTCGTCGTCATAGGTCAGAAAGCAAAGGGCCCCTGGGGCTTCGAAGGTCGACCAAGCACACAGCACCGTCTTGTACCAAGTGACCATTGCCTCGTATTGCCTCGTCCGCAAAACGACGTGAGCGAGCCGTGCGGGACGGATGGGTGCGTTGGCCCCCACGGGTTGCGGTGGAGCGTCCTCTGGCACGCGGCCTCCTGTTCTGTGTGGAATTTGTTTACTGTATCATTTTTTCTGATAGATCTATCAATCTAGGGGGCATCGATATCTGCGTCAAGGCCCGGAGAGGGTTGCGTCGCAGAAAGCCGCCCATCTGGACTCGCTTGGAAGGCAAGGACGACATGCACCTCTACAGAACGTCTCAAGGACTCGCTCGCAACGACGGGGACGGCTTGCTGTTGCTCGACCTGCCCTATCCGGATGTTGCGGCCCTGTTCAAAGCGGGCCTTGAGTGCGCTTTGACGGCGCCCGTCAGAGCACGCACCACATTCGATGAAGTCGATTTGCTTGCGCCAGTTGATAAACCGTGCCGCGTAGTCGTGGTGGGGCTCAACTATCGCGCCCATGCCGCAGAGACCGGTGCCGAGATTCCCGCTGAGCCGACGTTCTTCTGCGTTGACGGTGGACCAGTGGTTGGGCCGGGCGACCCGATCATCCTTCCGCCGGCGGCGCCGGACTATGTCGACTACGAAGGCGAGGTCGGTGTGGTGATCGGACGCGCCGCCTACAACGTGCCAGTCGAAGACGCCTGGAATTTCGTCGGCGGGTTGACGTGTGCCAACGACGTGTCCGCGCGAGATTTACAGGCGGCCGCTCTGAGCGAAGCCGGATCGGCAGGCCTTGGTTTCTCGAAGGCAATGGACACGTTCAAGCCGATCGGCCCCGCGGTCGTGACGACGGATTCGTTCTCCCTACCACTGGATATCGGCCTGACGACCACAGTGAACGGAGAGATTCAACAACAGTGCAGGACAACCGACTTGATCTTCGACGTCCCCACACTCGTGTCGGCGGTCTCGCGGATGGTCACATTGCTACCGGGAGATCTGATCTGCACGGGCACACCGTCTGGGGTCGGGGCGGCGGCTGGCCGCTTCCTGACGCCGGGCGACGTCGTCGAAATCGAGGTCGAGGGTATCGGGACGCTAAGTAACCGGGTGGTCGCGTACCACTCGATCGGCGACCCGGTCGCGGCACCGTGATCAACCCTGCCCGGTATTCAACAGGCCTTCCAGCGTCAGGTCGATCGTGGTCCGCGTGTAGGTCTCCACGGCGGTGGCGTCCGTGGTGTCGATACCGTACATCCGCTGCATCAATGCACCGGTCATGAAGAACGCCGTCGCGCTGCCGATGATGAAGCGTGCCACGAATGGGATCGGAAGGTCGTCGCGGATGCGGCCCTCCTGCTGTCCGAGCTTGATTAACTTCGCCAGGTGCTCCTCGAGGGGCGCGATGTAGGTGTCGCACAGCCAGTTCACCCGGTCCGTCGCGAATTGGGATTCGCTCGCAAGCAGTGGCGCGACATTGGGATGTCTGGTGAGGAAGGAGATGTGCCGTCGGATTAGCACCTGTAATGCCGATATCGGGTCTAGCTCCTGGAGTTCGTGATTGAGTTCTTGCTGCACCAGCATCTCGCTGAACGCCTTGCTGATCGCGGCTCGCCAGAGATCATCCTTCGACGTGAAGTAATAGTGCATCAGCGGTTGCGCGACGCCGGCGCTGCGCGCCACGGCGGACATGGAGGTGCCTTCGTAGCCAGAGCGCGCGAAACAGTCGATGGCAGTCTCCAAGATCGCGTCTCGGGTTGCGGTGCCGCGCTGCGACGGTTCTGTCGACTTTGCCAGTTTGCCGCCGCGGCCGCTCCGTGACGATGCAGCTGACATCGATCTCCTCCTCGGTTCAGGCCTTCTCAGAATGGCAGAGCCGAGGGCGCGGCGACAGTTTGGCATGCAAGCGAAGGCCAGCTCCCGGAATGGTTGTTTGCATAATCAATATTCTTGATTATCCTATCAACCATGAAAGCGCTGCGAGTCATCACTGTCGAGGAGCACTTCCACCATCCTGAGGTCAGCGCCGAAGTGCTGGCGTTATCGGGACCGTTGCCGGTGGCCCCTGATGACGGCTTCGCCACGTTCATCCAAGAAGAGTTCCTACCCGACCAGGATTCCGCCGAGCTGCTCGGCGGAAGACGGCTTGCCCATATGGACAAGGTTGGAATCGACGTCCAGGTTGTGTCGCATGGAGCTTTCAGTCCCAACAACCTTGACCGGCCCGAGGCAGTCGATCTCTGCCGTCGGGTGAACGACCGTCTTGCCCAGCAGATTTCAGAGCATCCCACGCGGTTTCGCGGGTTCGCCACCATACCCCTGCACGATCCAGTCGCGGCGGCTGACGAGATGAAGCGATGTGTGAACGAACTCGGTTTCGTGGGAACCTTGATCACGGGCGCCTGCGGTGGACGCTTCCTCGATGACACGCGCTTCGACCCGGTCCTGGCCGCCGCCGAAGAGGTGGATCTCCCGATCTATGTTCACCCAGGCATGCCAGGAAATCCCGCATCGCCGAACTACTACGCCGGAAATTGGCCGGCGGCAGTGCATTTCACGTTTGCAACCCATGCCTTCGGCTGGCATATGGAAGCAGGCATCCATGTACTGCGACTCATCCTGTCGGGAGCGCTGGACCGTCACCCGAATCTGAAGCTGTTGAGCGGCCACTGGGGCGAGTTCGCGGCGGGATGGCTCGACCGCCTCGACGGGACCTTTGCGAAGACCAAATATCTCGAGCGCAGGGTGAGTGACTATTACCGCGACCACGTTTGGGTGACGCCATCAGGCATGTACTCCCACAATCAGCTGAACTTCATGCTGGCCGAAGTCGGAGCCGATCGGATCATTCACTCCGAAGATTTCCCCTACCTCGTGCGCGAGGATGTGTCGGACTTCCTAATTCAAGCCGACCTCACCGACGACCAGCGCCATGCGATCGGTCACCGCAACGCAGAGGAGCTGATGCGAATTTGAGCTTGACTGCTAGCGCTCTCGAGTGCGGCGTGCGGACCCATACGTCTGCTCGAGTTTGTTGACCGTCTTTATGAATTCGGCGCGCCTACTAGGCGGAACGGCTTCTTCGGCACAATGTTCGAGCGACATCCACAGCCGTTCAAGAGGCTTGCGCAACGCGGCGCCCTTGTCGGTCAGCCACACCTCTTTGGCGCGGCGATCGGTATCGGAAGCCGCCCGGGCGACCAGATCGCTTTGCTGCATGCGTTTGATAGCCCGGGAGATCGTCGAATGATCCAGGCCGAGAGCCTGTTGCAGCTCTGTCTGATTCTGACCATCCCGGTCGTAGAGCTGCATCAGGATGAGCTCTTGCCCGGGATGCAAGCCCAGATCGAGAAGCAACTCAGCTCCGTATCCGTGAAATGCGCGGAACATCGCGAACATGCCGAATGCGATCGGCGCTCGCTTCACCGTGTCGGCACGCCGAATGGCCTCGATGGGTGACTGATTCGTCCGCACCGTACCTCCTGGAATGAATGACTCGCGACGAACGTTGGCTAAGTACGTGGCTAGCCACATAATATCTGTGGCTAGCCACCAGAGTGGACTATTAACACGAAGAGGAGTATGACCATGAAGGCAATCCAGATGACCGAGACCGGTGCGGCCGACGTGCTGAAGTACGTCGAACTCCCGGACCCGGTTCCGGCAGCCGGCGAGGTGGTAATCCACGTCCAGTCGGCTGCGGTGAATTTCGCCGACGTCGCACGTCGGCGTGGCGATCGGTATCCCGACCCTACGCCAATGCCATTCACTCCAGGGATCGAAGTGGCCGGCACCATCGCCAGCGTCGGCGACGGCGTCGTAGGGTACGAGATCGGGGCACCCGTATTCGGCACAGTAGGACACTATGCCAACGGTGGCTACGCGGAGTTGGCACTGGCGCAGCAGACCAATGTGATCCCGCTCCCCCCTGGAGTTGATCTCGATCTGGCGGCCGGTCTGTTGGCTGTCGGATTGACCGCGACACTGATCCTGACTGAAGCGGCCAAACTTACCGACGGGGAGACTGTATTCATCCCGGCTGCCGCCGGCGGGGTGGGCAGCTATGCCGTCCAGATCGCAAAAGCGCTCGGCGCCAAGACGATCATCGCTGGTGCATCAACGCCGGCGAAACGTGAAATCGCCCGAAACAAGGGCGCTCACCACGCCATCGACTACCACCACCAGAATTGGCCTGATCAGGTTCGCGAGTTGACCGACGGCAAGGGCGTCGACGTGGCCTTGGAGATGATCGGCCCGAAGCACATCCCGACAACGCTGGCAGCGCTCGCACCCTTCGGTCGGCTGATCACCTATGGAGCGGTCGCCGGTTTAGAAGGGCATCACCTTGATGGTGACGCCCTGATTCCCCTGATCTACGACCCCGCACCCGGACAGTCGCTCACTGGGTTCAACCTCGGCGTGTGGTTTGCGCGGCGCCCTGAAACGGCGATCGGCGGTCTGGGGCGGCTGATCGGCTGGGTCGCCGAGGGCAGGATCACCGGTCCCAAGATCCACACCATGCCGCTGACCGATGCGGCTGAAGCACATCGCCTTCTCGAAAGCGGTTCATCGATAGGCAAGCTCATTCTCAAACCCTGATCGTAATCCGCTCGGCGGCCGGTGGTTTACCTGGGCCGCCCTGCGGCTAACGCGGAGTCGCCACCCACTTGTCTGCATTCAAAAGCGTGAACTGCCCAGGAGGTCAACGAACTCGACGATGCACAGGGACAGCGCAGGCGATCTAGAACATCCACGGTCACCTATCTGCGTGGCTGGATCTGTTGCAACTTCGCCTGCGGCTGCGCCAGCTCGACTGACCAGAAAACCTAGCTAGCCGATCTCAGGCGCGCAGATAATACCGGAACTTGGGATAGTCGGTTGGCAACCTTCGGTCGGCACTACGCATGAAATGTGGTGTGATGCTATGGTTTTAAGGTTCATTACGTCTCGGCAGAGCGCTGTCAGACCGCGGCCACATAGGCGGCGTCCGGGTCTTTACCGAGTGCCCTCGTACTCGGTGAAAAATCCGAACAGCGTTCTGTAGGTAGCCCTCTGCGACACGAACGATGATGACGCGGTGAGCGATATCGACGCAATAGAGGAAACGGGCCTATTGGAGGGTTTGGACGACAGCATCCGCATCGAGCGGTCTGAACTCATCGCCTGGCTACTGGAGCGAGGCTTTGACGTCGAGCAGATCCGAAGTGAGGCCGCTCCGATGCTGCTGCCGGCACGCCGGGCGCTGGGCGATGACGGCAGCCGCGTGTCGGCCCGCGCAATCAGCGAAGCTCACGGCGTCAACATGGAGCTGCTGCAGCGCATCATGCGGGCATTAGGGCTGCCCCGGATGGACGATCCAGATGCGGCTGTCTACCTGAGCGCGGATGTTGAGGCCGCGGCACGCCAGCAGCAGCTTATTGAAATTGGTCTCGATCCCGACCGCGTGGTCTTAATTGTTCGCAGGATCGCTGAGGGGCTTTCGCGCGCGGTCCCGGCAATGCGATACGGCGCGATGTCGGCGGTCCTGTATCCCGGAATCACCGAGCTTCAGGTTGCCAAAGCGCACGAGGCGTTAACGCGCCAGATCGCACCGCTCCTAGGACCGATGATTTGCGACATCCTGTTCGTACAGCTGCGCCGCGCAGTGGAAGGTGAAGAGCTCAACGCCAACGAACGCGCGGAAGGCACGGCGCTCCCCGGGGCTCGTCACCTTGCCGTCGCGTTCGCTGACATGGTTGGATTCACTCGCCTGGGCGAGGCTGTGCCGCCGGAGGAACTGGTCCGACTGGTTGAACGGCTGGCTGATTTGGCACGCGAAATCGTCAACCCCCCAGTGCGATTGGTTAAGACGATCGGCGACGCGGTGATGCTGGTCTGTCCGGATCCTGCAAAGTTGATCGACGCGATGCTGGAATTGTCGGACGCGGCCGACCGCGACAAGACCCTGCCGGCACTGCGGATCGGTATTGCGTCGGGCTGGGCGGTGAGCCGCGCCCGGGACTGGTTCGGCAGTCCAGTCAATGTTGCCAGCCGCGTCACACAGGTTGCCCTACCGGGCTCTGTGCTGGTAGCAGGATCTGCGCAAGACGCGGTCGGCGATGCGGAGACGTTCGCGTGGTCTTTTATCGGAGCACCACGACTCAAGGGCGTCCGAGGCCGAACGAGGCTGTTTCAGGCACGACGGTCGACCGGCCAAGGCACGAAGTCGTAACGAACCCTCGGGAGCCCTCGGACTAGTCCGTCCCGTGTCGAGGCCCTGCAATTGCCGTCTAGTTGCCGCGGTCGGAGGCAACTACGCGAGCTCGCTTGGCGAACGACCTTCAGAGCATTCGCACGAGGCGCTTCCCGCGTCAGACCGAATGGGCGCTCTTCCGAGCCGAGGTAAGTTTGCGGAGTCGGCCTTGGTGGATTCTGCATGGACCATTGGTCGCGGGCGTCGCCCGGCCAGGGCCATCCACTCCGCCCGGCCTCGTCACCGCCGTCCGACACACCTTCGCCCACGCGCTCCAAACGGCGTGGTGACGCAGGTCAACGGCGATACTTCCGACGGAAATCACGGACCGCAAAGCGGATGCACGGGACCGGCGGTAATGGCTTTCCGGTCGCTTCCCATACCGTGCAGTCGCCCGAAGAAGTCGAAGTGACTTCCAAAAGTTTGCCGATTCAGTATTCTAGGCACAGCGTGTCACGACGAGCAGTTGACGCCCTCGGGGAGATCATTAGTTAGGGCGTCTTCTCTTCGAGGGGTTGGCGAATTATGGCGGTGAATGACTGGCAGCCGGTAGTCCGCGTCGGAGAGCCGAGGTTCATAGCTGGCGTCGGTAGTCGGATCAAAGTCGAAGTGAAGACAAGGGGATGGCTGAGCCGGGACTGGCGATGTTATTTCGGATCGCAGGTATCACAGCAACAACTTGATGCCCGGTACTCCGCCTATCCTTGCTGGGACGAAGTTCAGCGCATCGAGGGCTCCTGCCCAGAGCATGAAGCGGAGCGTTACATCGAAATGATCGACGCCGCAATCCATTACGCCAACCTCAAGTTGCGTAGCGATGCCATGCCGAGGACCGTCCTCCAGGGGGCGGGCTTCGATAAGCGGGCGTGTGCGGTGCGTGAGCGTCAGGCCGAACTCGATGAGCTAGCTAAGAAGTTGGCGAAACCCGAGTCTTAGGTTTCCGCAAGTCCGCGCGGTGCCGGGCGGGCCGGTGACGGCCGCTACCCCCGGTCTGCCGCAGGGCCGGCAGGTCATGCGTATGCGCTGGTCTTTCCGGAGACTAGACGAAGAGTCCCAAAAGTTGCAGATAACGATTTCATAAACACAGCATTAGTTGTAGATTCCGACTCCCCTTGTGCACCCGCAAAGATTGGCGGGTTACCGCCACTTCGGGCTGCACGTACTCAGGCGAGCCGTGAATGGCGTTCGGCCGGGGAGATGTCCAATAAGGCCGGTGGCCGATGTTCTTCGTAGCGCGCTTTCTCGCGCATCCTTCGCTAATCGCGCTCACACCGGCCGAGCCGGACAACCGGCCGCGCAGTACCCTTACCTCGCCCGTCACTCCGCCGCCGAACGAACCGGCGGGCAGACGGTCCCGCAAACCAAACCCCAAGCCGGAGGTGCCCGACATGGCCCAGTCCGATCTGGTGTTGCTCGATATCGACAACCGCGTCGCGCTCATCACGGTCAACGATCCCGACCGGCGCAACGCGGTGACCGCCGAGATGTCGGGGCTGCTGCGCGACGCCGTCGAGCGGGTCGAAGCCGATAACGACGTGCACGCGGTGGTGGTCACGGGGGCCGGCAAGGCGTTCTGCGCGGGAGCCGACCTCAGCGCCCTGGGCGCCGCCGGCGGCGGGGCGGCCGAAACCGGCCTGCAGCAGCTGTACGACGGCTTCATGGCCATCGGTAGTTGCCGGCTGCCCACCATCGCCGCCGTCAACGGGGCGGCCGTCGGCGCCGGTCTGAATCTGGCCCTGGCCGCCGACGTGCGCATCGCCGGACCCGCGGCGCTGTTCGATGCGCGGTTCCAGAAGCTGGGGCTCCACCCGGGCGGCGGTGCGACGTGGATGTTGCAGCGCGCGGTCGGGCCGCAGGCCGCCCGCGCGGCCCTGCTGTTCGGCATGCGCTTCGACGCCGAGGCCGCGGTGC
Source organism: Mycobacterium sp. 3-98 (assembly GCF_035918355.1). Taxonomy (NCBI): domain Bacteria; kingdom Bacillati; phylum Actinomycetota; class Actinomycetes; order Mycobacteriales; family Mycobacteriaceae; genus Mycobacterium; species Mycobacterium sp. 3-98. Next base: position 4,307,901 of record NZ_CP142360.1, read on the forward strand.
GCCATGGCCTGGCGCTCAGTGTCGCCGACGATCCGGTGGCCGCGGCGCTGGAGCTCGCCGCCGGGCCGGCGGGCGCGCCGCGCGAGGTCGTGCTGGCGACCAAGGCGACCATGCGCGCCACCATCAGTCCGGGTTCGCTGGACCACGAGCAACACCAGCAAGCCATGCGCGCCGAGCTTGGGCCGCAGGCGCACTCGATCCAATCACCCGAATTCGCACAGCGATTGGCCGCCGCGCAACGCAGGTAGCCGGCGGACCGACGGGTCACAAATCGAGCAGCGCGATTTCGGGTGACTCGATCAGATCCCGTAACTCGCAGACGAATCGGGCCGCCTGTGCGCCATCGGCGATGCGATGGTCGAACACACAGGTCAGCGACATCGTCGGGCGCACCACGATCTCGGCGCCGAGGGCCACCGGTCGCGGCTTGATCGCTCCCATCCCGAGGATGGCCGCTTCGGGGTGGTTGATCATTGGTACGCCATCGTCCACACCCAGCGCCCCAAAGTTCGAGACGGTGAACGTCGAGCCCCGCAACTCACCCGGCGTCAGGGTGCCCGCACGCGCGCCGGCGACCAATTCTGCTGCGCGAGCGGCCAATTCGCGGGTGGTCTTGGCGTGGGCGTCGGCGAGGACCGGGACGAGTAGACCGCGTTCGGTGGCCGTGGCGATGCCCAAATGCACTCGGTGTTCGACGCGCAGCTGCGGACCCTGCGGGGACTCCACCCAGGCCGAATTCAGGATCTCGTTGTGCCGCAACGCGATGACCAGCAGCCGCAAGGTCAGCACGAAGGGTGTGATCTTCTGGTCCGTCGCGCCGAGTCGATCGGACAGCCGCACCAACTCGGTGCAGTCCACCTCGACGGTGACGTTCGCCGGCGGAATCTCCTTGTGCGACAGGGCCATTTTCTCTGCCATCCGGGCCTGCACGCCACGAACCGATCGGACATCGGCGCCGTTCCCGGTCCCGCCGGCCGCCGACAGCACGTCCTCGCGGGTGATGACGGCACCGGGGCGGTGCGGTAACGAGGCCAGGTCGACCATCAATTCTTTGGCCAGTTTGCGCACCGGAGGGGCGGCCAGCGGGCGGCCGCTCCGCCGGCTGCTGTCGACGCCGGCATCGGCGCCATAGCCGACCAGTGTGGGCGGCGCCGTTTCAGCCGCCGGTGGGTCGTCGCTGCGCGGTGTCGTGTCGATCTGCACCAGCACCTCCCCCACCTTGAGCACATCGCCTTCGGCGCCGTTGGTTTCGACGACCCGTCCGGCGTGCGGGCTGGGGATCTCGACCTCGGCCTTGGCGGTCTCCACCGTGCACAACACCTGGTTGAGCTCGACGTCGTCACCCACCGCGACGTTCCAATGCGTCACCGTCACCTCTTCCAGCCCCTCGCCGAGGTCGGGGACCCGAAACGGCTTGACCCGCTCCTGCGCGGACGGGGCGCTCACGGCTGTTCCAACGCGCGCTCGACGCAGTCCAGCAGCCGGTCGGGGCCGGGCAGCCACCACTTCTCCAACCGCGCAGGCGGATAGGGGGTGTCAAATCCGCACGCGCGCAACACCGGCGCCTCCAGCTCGTAGAACATCTCCTCCTGGATGCGGGCGGCCAGCTCCGCGCCGAACCCCAGGCTGCGGGGTCCCTCGTGCATCACCACGCAGCGCCCGGTCCGGTGGATCGACGCGGCGACGGTGTCGAAGTCCAGGGGCACCAACGAGCGCAGGTCGATGACCTCCAGGCTCCAACCGCGTTGGCGCTGAGCCTCTTCTGCCGCGACCACGGCGGTGCCGACCAGGCTGCCGTAGGTCACGACGGTGACATCGGTGCCCTGCCGGCGCACCATCGCTCGCCCGATCGGTGGTTCGGGCCGGGAGGCGTCGACCAAGCCGCGGCCCTGGTAGCGTCGCTTCGGTTCCAGGTACATGACCGGATCCGGGCAGGCGATCGCGTGGCGCAGCAGCCAATACGCATCGGCGGGGCTGGAGGGCACCACCACCTTCAATCCGGCGGTGTGCGCCCAGTACGACTCGGTGGAATCCGAATGATGCTCTGCGGCACCGATTCCCCCGAACGAAGGGATGCGGACGGTCACCGGCATATTAATCTCGCCGCGGGTGCGGGTGCGGTACTTCGCCAGGTGGCTGACCACCTGGTCGAAGGCCGCATAGGAAAACCCGTCGAACTGAATCTCGGGCACGGGCACGAATCCGCGCAGCGCCAGCCCCACCGCGATCCCGATGATGGCGGACTCCGCCAGCGGCGTGTCGAAGCAGCGGCTCTCGCCGAACGCCTCGGCCAGTCCCTCGGTGGCCCGGAACACCCCACCGGCGACGGAGACGTCCTCGCCGAACACCAACACCCGGTCGTCGGCCGCCATTGCGTCGTGCAGGGCCCGGTTGAGCGCTTGGACCATGGTCAGCGACTGCGCACCGAGGGCAACGTTTTCCACTGCCGCGGTGAGTGTTTCGTCATGGCCGGTGGGACGATCAGCGAGCTGAGTCATTGACGCCTCTCAATCGCTTCGGTCGAGTTCGGCCCGAAGCTGCTGTCGCTGTGCCTGCAGTCCCGGCGTGATTTCGGCGTACACCGAGGTGAACACCTCGTCGATGTCGAAATCGGGCGCATCGACCACCGCGTCGCGCAATTCGGTGCGCATCCGCTGTGCGCGGCCAATGACCCGTTCCTCCAAGCGTTCCGACCACAGGCCCTGGGCCCGCAGGTAGCAGCGGTACCGCGCGATCGGGTCCAGCGCCGCCCAGTGATCGACCTCGTCCTGCGTCCGGTATCGACTCGGGTCATCGGAGGTGGTGTGTGGGCCCATCCGGTAGGTGATCGCCTCGATCAATGTCGGGCCGCCGCCGGCGCGGGCACGGGCGGCGGCCTCGGCCGTCACGGCGTAGCAGGCCAAGACGTCATTTCCGTCTACCCGGACTCCGGGCATGCCGTAACCAATCGCCTTGTGCGCCAGCGACGGTGCGGCGGTCTGTTTGTGGATCGGCGTCGAGATCGCCCACTGGTTGTTCTGCACGAGGAACACGCAGGGCGTGGTGAACACGGCGGCGAAGTTCAGCGCCTCGTGCACGTCTCCCGTGCTGGTGGCGCCGTCACCGAGAAAGGCCAGCGTCACCGAATCTTCGCCCAGCCGTTGCGCGGCCATCGCGGCGCCCACGGCGTGCAGGGTCTGGGTGCCGATCGGAATCGAGAGCGGGGCGCAGCACTTCTTGGTGAATTCCAGGCCGCCATGCCAGGTTCCGCGCCACACGGCCCCGACGTGCCCGGGCGGGATGCCGCGCACCAAAAAGGCGCCCAGCTCGCGATATTGAGGGAACAACCAGTCGGTTTTGCGCAGGCACGCCGCCGCACCGATCTGGGCGGCTTCCTGACCGCGGCACGACGCAAAGAGCGCCAGTTCGCCTTGGCGCTTGAGGTTCACGAATTCGGCGTCGAGTTCCCGGGTGATCACCATCAGCTCGTAGAGCCAACTCAGCGTCTCCGCGGGAAGGTCGCGGCCATAACGGCGTTCGGGTGTCGGCGAGCCATCGGCGGCCACGAGTTGGACCGGCTCGAGGTCGACCGCCATGCGCATCGAAGACATCTGCGCCACACCGCCTCCCTCGCTGGGTGCCGCGTGGCCCCGCGAGCCACAGCGGGTCACAGCAAACGGTCAGCCGAGACCTACCGCGAGCGGAAGTCGATCGCCAGCTACACGAAAGGCTTCGCTCGCCGCGACACTGGCGTATTTCCCATTATGCCCTCAAATGAGAAGACACCGCGTTGATTGCGAAGACTGCGGAGCGTGTCGCGCGAGCCCCAAACGACGTGTCGCTGCACAGCCATCAAACGGTCAGCCGGGGGCGGTCTCACCCGCCCTGCGCAACGTCATCTGCGCGTGCTTGAGCACCGGCGAGTCGACCATCTGTCCTTCGAAGGCGAAGACCCCGCGCTCGCTGCGCGCGGCCGCCAGCACCCGTCGCGCCCAGTCCAGCCGGTCCTCGCTGGGGCGATACGCCTCGCGCACCACCGGGATCTGGCTCGGGTGGATACACACGGTCCCGCCGAACCCCAGCGCGACGGCGTCCTCGGCCTCGGCCCGCAAGCCGTCGAGGTCGCGGATATCCAGGTGGACCGCGTCGAGCGCCACCCGGCCGAAGGCGGACGCGTTGAGCAGCGCCGTCGACCGCACATGGTGGGCGACGTCCCGGTACGTGCCGTCGGCCCGGCGGCTGGAGCTACCACCGAGCGTGGCGACCAGGTCCTCGGCGCCCCACATCAGCGCAACCGTGCCCCGGGCCGCCGCGATTTCGGTGGCGAAGACCGCGCCGCGCGGCGTCTCCAGCAGCGCGATCACCTCGCGCGGCGCCAACGCTTCCACCTGCGCCGCCGATTCCGTCTTGGACAGCATCACCGTGGTGTAGGCGGTCGCGGCCAGGGCCTCGAGGTCGCGGGGGTATTCGTCGGTGTCGGCGGCGTTGATGCGCACGACGGTGCGCTGGGGGTCCAGCGGCGTCTCCTGCAACGCCTTGCGGGCGGCGGGCTTGTCCGCCTCGGCCACCCCGTCCTCGAGGTCGAGGATCACCACGTCGGCCGCGGCCGCGGCCTTCGCGAAACGTTCGGGCCGGTCGGCCGGGCAGAACAGCCATGCGGGACCGGCGGCGTGCAGGTTCACTTGGCCTCCTGGTTGGACGGGCGCTTCTGGACCAGCGTGGTGCGCGCGGCGCGCGCGACGACGTCGCCGTGCTGGTTGCGTCCGGTGTGCTCGAGGGTGACGATGCCCTCGCCGGGCCGGCTCTTCGATTCCCGCTTGGCCGTGCACACGGTTTCGGCGTACAGGGTGTCGCCGTGGAAGACGGGTTTGGGGAAGGACACCTCGGAGAAGCCGAGATTGGCCACGATGGTGCCGAGCGTCAGCTGCGACACCGACAGTCCGACCACGGTGGAGAGGGTGAACATGGAGTTCACCAGGCGCTCGCCCCGAAAGCCCGGCTGCTCGGCCGCCCAGGCCGCGTCGAGGTGCAGCGACTGGGTGTTCATGGTCAGCGTGGTGAACAAGACGTTGTCGGCTTCGGTGACCGTGCGGCCGGGGCGGTGCAGGTACGTGGTGCCGATCTCGAACTCTTCAAACCACAAGCCCCGCTGGACAACCGACTTGCCGCCCTCGTTGCCGTCCGTCATGACAGTCCGAGCGATCGCGCGATGAGCATCAGCTGCACCTCGGTGGTGCCCTCACCGATTTCGAGGATCTTGCTGTCGCGGTAGTGACGCGCCACCGGGTACTCGTTCATGAAGCCATAGCCTCCGTGGATCTGCGTTGCGTCGCGGGCGTTGTCCATCGCCGCTTCCGACGCGATCATCTTCGCGATGGCCGCCTCCTTCTTGAAGGGCTTGCCCGCCAACATCTTTGCAGCGGCATCGTAATACGCCGTGCGGGCGACGTGGGCACGCGCTTCCATTCGCGCGATCTTGAAGCTGATCGCCTGGTACGAGCCGATCGGCTGGCCGAACGACTGACGTTCCTTGGAATACTTGACGCTCTCGTCGACGCAGCCCTGCGCCGCCCCCGTCGCCAGCGCGGCGATCGCGATGCGGCCCTCGTCCAGGATCGACAGGAAGTTCGCATAGCCCCGTCCACGCTCGCCCAGCAGGTTCTCCTCCGGGACCCGGGCGTCGGCAAAGCTCAGCGGATGAGTGTCCGACGCGTTCCAGCCCACCTTGCTATAGACCGGTTCGACGGTGAAACCCGGTGTGCCGCTGGGCACGATGATCGTCGAGATCTCTTTCTTGTCTCCCCCGACGCTGCCGGTGACCGCGGTGACCGTGACCAGTGAGGTGATGTCGGTGCCCGAGTTGGTGATGAACTGCTTGCTGCCGTTGATCACCCACTCACCGCCCTCGAGGCGGGCGGTGGTGCGGGTCGCGCCCGCGTCGGAGCCCGCGCCGGGCTCGGTGAGCCCGAAGCCGGCCAGCGCCCGGCCGGCTGTCAGGTCCGGCAGCCACCTGGTCTTCTGCTCCTCGGTACCGAACCGGTAGATGGGCATCGAGCCCAAACCCACACCGGCTTCGAGCGTGATCGCCACCGACTGGTCGACCTTGCCGAGTTCCTCGAGCGCCAGCGACAGCGCGAAGTAGTCGCCGCCCATGCCGCCGTACTCCTCGGGGAACGGCAGGCCAAACAGGCCCATCTCCCCCATCTTCGCGACGACCTCGTACGGAAAGCTGTGCTCCTCATCGTGTTTGGCCGACACCGGGGCCACCACGGTGCGCGCGAACTCGGCGACCGTGTCGCGCAGGTCCTCGTATTCCTTGGGGAGGGTCCCCGCGGTTATGGATGTGGTCATGTCTCGTCCTTGCTTTCTTCTTCCGGGATCAGCCGGGCCAGCACCTGATCCACGGTCACCTGATCACCCACGGAGACCAGCACCTCCACCTGCCCGGAAACGGGTGCGGCCAGCGAGTGTTCCATCTTCATCGCCTCGACGACGACCACCACGTCGCCTTCGGAAACGTCGGTGCCGGAGGGGGTTTGGACGGCGATCACGCTGCCCGGCATCGGACTGAGGATCTCGGCCCGCTGCGCGCCCGCGGCGCGATGGATCTTGTTCTCCTCGGCCTCGCGCAGGTGCCAGGTGCCCCGCTCGTCGGCGATCCACAGGTGCCGGTCGGCTTCGGCCCACCGGTAGTCGCGGCGCAGGCCGTCGATCACCGCGCTCATTCGTGCCGGCTCGACTTGCACAGCGGCCGAACAGGTTTCCCCGTCGCCGACCTGCACCGTGGCGGCCTCGGGAAGCCCCCACACCGACACGGTCTCGCTGCGCAGCGGGGTGCGCATGTCGGTGCGAACCGGCGCCGCGCTGCCGCCCACGCGCCATCCCGTGGGCGCCGCCCAGGGATTGCCGGCGAAGTGGCGCGCCCGCGACGCCAGGGCCGATTGCCGATAGAGCCCGGCCGCCGCGAGCACGTCGTCGGGGGCGGGCAGCGGCGCGAAGTCCGCCAATCGCTCGTCCAGGAGGGCGGTGTCCAGGTCGCCGGCGCGTACCCGCTCGTCGGCGAGCAGGAACCGCAGAAATTCGATGTTGGTTTGCACGCCCAGGATCGCGGTTTGGCTCAGCGCCCGGTCGAGTGTCGCCAGCGCCTCGTCCCGGTCGGCCCCGTGGGCGATCACCTTGCTCAGCATCGGGTCGTAGTCGCTGCCGACCAGCGTGCCGGGCAGCAGCGACGAGTCGACCCGCACGCCGTCGCCGGAGGGTTCGAAGACCCGCAGCGCCCGGCCTCCGGTGGGCAGGAATCCGCGCGCCGGATCCTCGGCGTACACCCGCGCCTCGATCGCGTGCCCGCGCAGTTCGATGTCGTCCTGGGCGAACGTCAGCTTCTCGCCGGCGGCGACCCGCAGCTGCCACTCCACCAGGTCCAGCCCGGTGACGGCCTCGGTGACCGGATGCTCCACCTGCAGGCGGGTGTTCATCTCCATGAAGAAGAACTCGTCGGGACGCTCGGCGGAGACGATGAACTCGACCGTGCCCGCGCCGACGTAGTCGACGCTGCGCGCGGTGTTACAGGCGGCCGCGCCGATGCGCGCCCGGGTGGCCTCGTCGAGCAGCGGCGAGGGCGCCTCCTCGATGACCTTTTGGTGGCGCCGCTGCAGGCTGCACTCCCGCTCGCCGAGGTGCACGACGTTGCCGTGCGTGTCGGCGAGCACCTGCACTTCGATGTGCCTGGGGCGCAACACGAACCGCTCCAAAAACAAGGTGTCGTCGCCAAACGCGGAGGCGGCCTCGCGGCGGGCGCTGACGAGTGCCTCGCGCAGCTTGGCCGGCTCCTCGACCAGGCGCATGCCCTTGCCACCGCCGCCCGCCGAGGGCTTGATCAAGACCGGGTATCCGACGTCGTCGGCGGCCGCGACCAGCGCGTCGTCGTTCAGCCCCGGTTTGGCCACGCCGGGGACCACCGGCACGTCGAAGGCGGCGACCGCGTTCTTGGCGGTGATCTTGTCGCCCATCACCTGAATCGCCTGGGCGGGAGGCCCCAGGAACACCACACCGGCCCGCTCGCAGGCGGCCGCGAAATCGGCGTTCTCGGAGAGGAATCCGTACCCCGGGTGGATCGCTTGAGATCCGGTGCGCACGGCCGCCTCGACGACCTTGTCGATGTTCAGGTAGCTCTCGCGCGCCGCGGCCGGTCCCAATCGGACGGCCTCGTCGGCCTCGAGGACGTGCCGCGCGCCGGCGTCGGGATCGCTGTAGACGGCCACCGAACGGATGCCCAGGCGGCGCAGCGTCCGGATCACCCGCACGGCGATCTCGCCGCGGTTGGCCACTAATACTGTCTCGAACACTGCACTCACATCCGGAAGACGCCGTAGGAGACGGGTTCCAACGGTGCTTGGGCGCACACCGAAAGGGCAAGCCCGACAAATGTTCTCGTGTCGGCCGGGTCGATGATCCCGTCATCCCACAGCCGGGCCGTCGAATAGTACGGGTTGCCCTGGTCCTCGTACTGCCCGCGGATGGGCGCCTTGAACGCCTCTTCCTCGTCGGCCGACCATGGTTTGCCCGCCGCGCTGAGCTGCTCACCGCGCACGGTGGCCAGCACGGAGGCGGCCTGCTCGCCGCCCATGACCGAGATCCGGGCGTTGGGCCACATCCACAAGAACCGCGGCGAGTACGCCCGTCCGCACATCGAATAGTTGCCGGCCCCATAGGATCCGCCGATCACGATGGTCAGTTTGGGCACCCGGGCGCAGGCGACGGCGGTGACCATCTTGGCGCCATGCTTGGCGATGCCGCCGGCCTCGTAGTCCCGGCCGACCATGAACCCGGCGATGTTCTGCAGGAACAGCAGCGGGATCTTGCGCTTGTCGCACAATTCGATGAAATGCGCGCCCTTCAAAGCGGATTCGCTGAAGAGCACCCCGTTGTTGGCCACGATCCCCACCGGGTGGCCGTGGATGTGGGCGAACGCGGTCACCAGGGTCTTGCCGTAGTTGGCCTTGAATTCGCTGAATTCGCCGCCGTCGACCAGGCGCACGATGACCTCATGCACGTCGTAGGGCACCCGCGGGTCCGGCGGCACCACGTCGTAGAGCTCCGTCTGCGCGCACGGCGGCGGGACCGGGGATCGCACCTGCCACGGGCTGGGCTCGCGCGGGCCGAAGGTGGCCGCGATCGAGCGAACGATCCGCAACGCATGTTCATCGTCGTCGGCGAGGTGGTCGGTGACACCGGACACCCGGGAGTGCAGGTCGCCGCCGCCGAGTTCCTCAGCCGACACGATCTCGCCGGTCGCCGCCTTGACCAGTGGCGGGCCGCCCAAAAAGATCGTGCCCTGCTCGCGCACGATGACGGCCTCGTCGCTCATCGCCGGCACGTAGGCGCCGCCCGCGGTGCACGAACCCAGCACCGCGGCGACTTGCGGAATTCCCTTGGCGCTCATGGTCGCCTGGTTGAAGAAGATGCGGCCGAAGTGCTCGCGGTCGGGAAAGACCTCGTCCTGGCGCGGCAGGAAGGCCCCGCCGGAGTCCACCAGGTAGATGCACGGCAGCCGGTTCTGCAGCGCCACCTCCTGCGCGCGCAGGTGCTTCTTGACGGTCATCGGGTAGTAGGTGCCGCCCTTGACCGTCGCGTCGTTGGCGACGATCACGCACTCGCGCTCCGACACCCGGCCGATCCCGGTGATGATGCCGGCGCCGGGAGATTCGTCGTCGTACATGCCGTCGGCGGCCAGCGGTGAGAGCTCCAAGAACGGGCTGCCGGGGTCGAGCAGCCGGTCCACCCGTTCGCGCGGCAACAGCTTCCCGCGGCTGACGTGGCGTTCCCGCGCGCGCTCGTTGCCGCCGAGCGCGGCCGCGGCCAGCCTGGTGTTCAGCTCGCCGACCAGCCGGCGGTGCTCATCGGCGAACGACGCCTCGGGAGCCTTCGCGGGCGAGGTCATCACCTTGTCCATCGCCGCAGCAGCCTCCTTGCCGTCGGGCGGTCCAGCTTTTGAGTTAATGATCATTAACTCGGGGCCTGAGAATACCATTGCCGGCGTTGCCGGTCCAGGGGGCACCGTCCCCGGCGAATAACGCGAGTTAATAGCGAATAACTCGTGCTACGTTGGTGACGATTCACCACACGGAGGTCCGTCATGACAACGTCTACCTCCGACGGCCACGCCGCTGGCGCTGAGGCCCCAAATCGTCGGAGCCAGTTGAAATCCGACCGCCGCCTACAATTGCTGTCCGCCGCCGAGCGGCTGTTCGCCGAGCGCGGATTTCTCGCGGTCCGACTGGAGGACATCGGCGCCGCGGCCGGCGTCAGCGGTCCCGCCATCTACCGGCATTTCCCCAATAAGGAATCGCTTCTGGTCGAATTGCTGGTGGGCATCAGCACCCGGCTGCTCGCCGGCGCCCGGCAGGTGCGCGCCCGAAACTCCGATGCTTCCGCCGCGCTGGACGGCCTGATCGACTTCCACCTCGACTTCGCCCTGACCGAACCCGACCTGATCCGCATCCAGGACCGCGACCTGGCGTACCTGCCCGGGGCGGCCGAGAAGCAGGTGCGCAAGGCGCAGCGTCAATACGTCGAGGTCTGGGTCGGGGTCCTGCGCGAACTGAACCCCGAGCTGGCCGAGACCGACGCCCGGCTGACCGCGCACGCCGTGTTCGGCCTGCTGAATTCGACGCCGCACAGCATGAAATCCCCCGATACGTCGCGCAGCAAGGGCGCGCGCGCCGCACGATCGCGCGCAGTCATGCGGGCGATGACGATCGCCGCGCTCGAGGCCGGAAACCAGTGCCCCTGAGCTCCCCGCCACAAGGTGAGTAAGCGCTTCAGCGCCCCGCACAGGTACCCTGCAAGCCATGAGGTGGACATGAACGATTCACGTCCCACCGAGCGGTTTAGTCCATCGCTACCGGGGCCGCAACAGCGCGGGTACGCGCCGCCCGCCGACCCCGCGTACGCCGATCAGACGCCGTACGCGCCCACCTATGGCGGGACGATGCCGCCCTGGGCGGCCACCGCCAACGAGACGAACACGACAAAGCGGTTACCGGCGTATTGGCAGCAAGACCTGCCGCCGTCGGACGACCCGCACTCGCGGGGCATGGCTCCCCCACCCCCCGAGGGGCCGAAATCGCCGCGCTGGCTGTGGATCGCCGCCGGTGCCGCGGTGCTGCTGGTCGTCGCCTTGGTGATTGCGCTGGCGCTCGCCAACGACGCGATCAAGACCCAGACCGCCGTTCCGCCGTTGCCGGCGATGCCAGAAACGACGCCGGAGAGCCCGACCCCGTCGGCGCGTAAGTCGCCGACCCTCATCCCGGCGCCGATACCCCCGACGAGCGGCCCCGAGCTGCCCACCTCGACGACGGGTCCGGCGGCAATGCAAGACGTCGTCTACACCGTCACGGGCGAAGGCCGCGCGATCAGCATCATGTACATCGACACCGGCGACCTCATCCAGACCGAATTCAACGTCGAGCTGCCGTGGAGCAAGCAGGTCAGCCTGGCGAAGTCGGCCGCGCACCCGGCCAACGTCACGATCGTCAACATCGGGCACAGCGTCACCTGCACCGTCACCGTCAACGGGGTTCAGGTGAGCAAGCGCGTCGGCGGGGGGCTGACGATCTGCGACGCTCGGGGCTGAGGCCCGCTCGAGGCGAACCCGTCACACGGCTTCGGTGACCGGGACCCCGCGCTGCGGGACGCGGACCACCAGCATCGCCACCAACCCGGCGATCAAGACCAGCGAAATCCCGCCCAGGCCGGCGCGCACGGCGCCGAACACGTCGACGAACACCGAGAACAGCCACGGCGCCAGGAACGCCACCGCCCGCCCGGTCATGGTGTAGAGGCCGAACGCGACGCCTTCCCGGCCGTGTTTGGCCATCTGCAGCAGCAGGGCGCGCGACGACGACTGCGTCGGCCCGATGAACATGCACAGCAGCAGCCCGCACACCCAGAAGGCCGCCGGGCCCGCCGACGCCATCAGGGTCAGTCCCAGGGTGATGATCGCGGCCAGCGAGGCCACGATGACGGGCTTCGATCCGACCCGGTGGTCGACGAACCCGCCCAGCACGGCGCCCACCGCGGCGACGACGCACGCCGCCACCCCGAAGATCAGCACGTCCGCCTGGGAGATGCCGTACACGTTGACGCCGAGCACCGCGCCGAACGCGAAGATCGCCGCCAGCCCATCCCGGAACAGCGCGCTGGCGACCAGGAAGTACACCAGGTTGCGGTCGCGGCGCCATTCCGCGGAAACCTCGGTCCACAGCTTGCGGTAACCGCCCAGCATGCTCGTGGGCTGATACAGCTCGGCCGGCCCGCTCAGCCGTTGCGCCACGAACAGCAACGGCAGCGCGAACACCGCCAGCCAGGCCGCCGCCACCAGCATCGCCTCGCGGACATAAAGCCCGTCCTGCAAGGGAATTCGCAGCAGTCCGCGCGTCGCGCCCGGTCCCGAGTCCGATCCCGAGATGAATCCGGTGTAGATCACCAGCAACAGCAGGACGCTGCCGCCGTAGCCCGCCGCCCAGCCGAATCCCGATATCCGGCCGGCGGTCTGCGGTGTCGAAAGCTGGCGCAGCATGGCGTTGTACGGGACGCTGGCCAAGTCGCCGCAGGCCGCCGTCGCCCCCAGCAGCACCAGGCCGGCCCACAGGTAGCCGGGCCGGTCGCGGATGAAGAACATCGAGGCGGTCAGCGTCACCGCCGCGGCCGTCAGCACGCTCAGGGCGACCCGCCTGCGATGCGGTGACTCCACCCACACGCCGACGGCGGGCGCCAATATCGCGACGGTCAGCCCGGCGATGGCCGCGGCCCGGCCCAGCCAGCTCGCCGGCGTGGTGCTGCCCCCGATGCCCACCCCGACGCTGCTGGTCAGATACACGGCGAAGACGAAGGTGGCCACGATCGCGTTCAGGCCGGTCGAGCCGCAGTCCCACAGCGCCCACGCGACGACGCGAGATCGCACGGGGGCGGCGGAACGCAACTCCGGCTGACTCATGCCCGGCACTCTAGCGGCGCCACCGATCGGCTGCGGATCGCCTTTCGTCGGCTGTCTACGATTGGCGCATGCCGGTACCCGCTCCAAGCCCCGAGGCGCGCGCAGTTGTCACCGGAGCTTCGCAGAACATCGGTGAAGCGCTGGCCACCGAACTCGCCGCCCGCGGACACAATCTGATCGTCACCGCGCGACGCGAGGACCTGCTGAAGAATCTGGCCGCCCGCCTGAGCGACCAGTATCACGTCACCGTCGACGTGCGACCCGCCGACCTGGCCGACCCGGGCGACCGCGCGAAACTGTGCGACGAGCTGGCCGCCCGCCCCATCTCGATCCTGTGCGCCAATGCGGGCACCGCGACGTTCGGTCCGGTGGCGACGCTCGATCCGGCCGGCGAGAAGGCCCAATTGCAGCTGAATGTCCTAGGGGTGCATGACCTTACGTTGGCGGTGCTGCCCGGCATGGTCGAACGCAGGGCCGGGGGCATCCTCATTTCCGGTTCGGCCGCGGGCAATTCGCCGATCCCCTACAACGCCACCTACGCCGCCACCAAGGCGTTCGTGAATACCTTCACCGAATCGCTGCGCGGCGAGTTGCGCGGGTCGGGGGTCAACGTGACGCTGCTCGCCCCCGGCCCGGTGCGCACCGACCTGCCCGCCGACACCGAAGCGTCGATCGTGGAGCGGCTGGTGCCGGACTTCCTGTGGATCTCGACGGAGCACACCGCCCGGGTGTCGCTGGATGCGTTGGACCGCAACAAAATGCGCGTCGTTCCCGGCCTGACGTCCAAGGCCATGTCGGTGGCGAGCGGGTACGCCCCGCGCGCCATCGTGGCGCCCATCGTGGGCGCGTTCTACAAAAAGCTCGGCGGCGGCTAAGCGCGGGGCGGGTTGGGCAGCCCTCCTCTCACGGTCGTGCTGGCCCTCCGCTCACGGTTCGGGCCGGCCCCTCCGCTCACGGTCGTAACGCAGCGGCGGTTTTGCGCGCGATTCTTCGCCGTGGCGTTACGCCCGCGATCGACGGCGACGGAGGCACCCCACTACTTCCGGCGGCGGCGACCGCCGGTGCCACCGAAAATGCTTCTCACCGCTTCGCGTATCGCCGTGTTGATGCCGCTTTTCACCGTCGGGTTCTGCAGCACTTCCTCCCACATCGACGGCCCCTTTTCCCCCTTGGGTTCCGCCGGCTCCGGCATCGGCGGGACGGGTTCGTTCGAGGGGACGGGCGGGTAGTCGGACTGGGCTTGGGGCGCCTGCGGATCCTGGGGGGACGGCTGGGGTCGCGCCGGGGGCTCAGCCGTGTGGCCATACTTTTCCTGCAGCGGACTGTCTTTGGCCGCGGCCCCGATGGCCTCGTTGCCGATCGACGCCATCAGCGAGCGGGGCACCCGCATGCGGGTCCACGCGACGGGGGTGGGCGAGCCCTTCTCGGAGAGCACGGTCACGACGGCCTCGCCGATCCCGAGCGACGTCAACGCCGACTCCAGGTCGTAGACATCGGTTTTCGGGTAGGTGCGCACGGTCTTGGACAGGGCCTTCTGGTCGTCGGGCGTGAACGCCCGCAGCGCGTGCTGAATCCGCGCGCCCAACTGGGACAGCACGTCGTTTGGCAGGTCGGTGGGCAACTGGGTGCAGAAAAACACCCCGACGCCCTTCGAGCGGATCAGCTTGACGGTCTGCTCGACCTGCTCGAGGAAGGCCTTGGACGCATCGGCGAACAACAGGTGCGCCTCGTCGAAGAAGAAGACCAGCTTGGGCTTGTCGATGTCGCCGACCTCGTCCAGGACGGTGAACAGGTCGGCCAGCAACCACATCAGGAAGGTGGAGAAGATGACCGGGCGCAACGACTGTCCGCCGAACTCCAGCAGCGAGATGATGCCGCGGCCGCCCTCGACGCGCAGCAGGTCGTTCGGGTCGAGCTTCGGCTCGCCGAAGAACGTGTCGCCGCCCTCGCCCTCGAGGTTCACCAGCGCGCGCAGGATGACGCCGGCCGTCGTGGACGACACACCGCCAAGGGATTTCAGGTCGGCCTTGCCCTCGTCGCTGGTCAGGTGAGTGATGGCATCACGCAGGTTGGCCAGGGTGACCAGCTGGTAATTCGATTCCTTGGCCCAGTGGAAGATCAGGCCCAGGGTGGACTCTTGAGTGGCGTTGAGCCCCAACACCTTTGACAGCAGAACCGGGCCGAAGCTGTCGACGGTGGCCCGAACCGGCACGCCGAGCCCACCGGTGCCCAGCGACAGGAACTCAACCGGGAAGCCCGTCGGAGTCCAGTCGTCTCCCGTGTCGCGGGCACGCGCGGCGGTTTTGTCGTCGCCCTTCCCCGGTGCGGACAACCCGGACAGGTCGCCCTTCACGTCGGCCATCAGCACGGGTACACCCGCGGCGCTGAGCTGTTCGGCGATCAGCTGCAGCGTCTTGGTCTTGCCGGTTCCGGTGGCGCCGGCCACCAGCCCGTGCCTGTTCACGGTCGCCAGCGGAATGCGGATCTGCGCCGTCGGATCGGCGGCGCCGTCGACCACGACGGTGCCCAATTCCAGTGCCTGGCCGTCGACGGCGTAGCCGTCCGCGATCCGGCTCGCCGGCGTTGCCGCTGAATCGGTGCTCATCGTGCTGCGCCCCCTCTTCCCCAGTGATTCGGCATGCAGTTCGACAACGCTCACCCTACTTCTCGGGCGGATCCGGGGGCGAGGCCCAACGGCGACCCGCCGCGCCCGGCTCCGCCGCGCTTGCGATCGCCACTAGTCTGAGCGCTGTGCGTGACGAATTGGTGTGGATCGACTGCGAGATGACCGGACTCGATCTCGGTTCGGACAAGCTGATCGAGATCGCGGCCCTGGTCACCGACGCCGATCTGAACATCCTCGGCGACGGTGTGGACGTGGTGATCCACGCCGACGACGCCGCCCTCTCGGCGATGGGTGACGTGGTGACCGAAATGCATTCGCGCTCCGGGTTGATCGACGAGGTGCGGGCGTCCGCCGTCGACCTGGCGACTGCCGAGGCGATGGTGCTGGACTACATCGGCCAACACGTCAAGCAACCCAAGACGGCGCCGCTGGCAGGAAACTCGATCGCCACCGATCGCGCGTTCATCGTGCGCGACATGCCGGCGCTGGACACGTACCTGCACTACCGCATGATCGATGTGAGCTCGATCAAAGAACTCTGCCGCCGCTGGTATCCGCGGATCTACTTCGGCCAGCCCACCAAGGGGCTCGCCCACCGCGCACTGGCCGACATCCATGAGTCGATCCGCGAATTGCAGTTCTATCGGCGCACCGCGTTCGTCTCCCCACCGGGCCCGTCTACCAGCGAAATCGAGGCGGTGGTCACCTCCCTTGACGGTGGACGAGACGCACCGGGACCAAGCGATTCGGCCAGCGCGCCGACGAGCCGCTAGTATCTACAGTCGCTGCTCGTGCAGGCCTGCGGGTCGGCACACAGCCATGGTGGGTGTAGTTCAGTTGGTAGAGCGTCAGGTTGTGATCCTGAATGTCGCGGGTTCGAGTCCCGTCACTCACCCCATTGGTCAGGGAGCATCGCCGCTCCCTGACCTTTTACGGTGGTAGCGACTCCGCGCACCGCTGTTGCACCGGTGAGTGGAATGCAGTGAATCGACAACGTCTTGCCTCGCCCATGATGCGAACGGCCATCGCGGCCGCCGCGCTGTTCCTCGCGG
Source organism: Mycobacterium sp. 3-98 (assembly GCF_035918355.1). Taxonomy (NCBI): domain Bacteria; kingdom Bacillati; phylum Actinomycetota; class Actinomycetes; order Mycobacteriales; family Mycobacteriaceae; genus Mycobacterium; species Mycobacterium sp. 3-98. The sequence continues at coordinate 4,324,555 of NZ_CP142360.1, forward strand.
GCTGCGGTGGTTCGAGCCACACGTCGACGACGGTCATATCGACCCCGCCGGCTGAGACCAAAACGGTGACGAAGACCGTCGCCCCGCCGCCCCCACCGGGCCCGAAGACGTCCATCGAGGCCAACGGCACCTACATCGTCAACAAGGACATCGCGGCGGGCACCTATCGGACCGATGGCGGCAAATACGGCTGCTATTGGGCAAGGCTGCGCAGTTTCGACACCAACGACATCATCGACAACAACGTCGGCGACGGCCCCCAGGTGGTTCGGATCATGCGGACCGATACCGCGTTCATGACCCGAAGCTGCGGAAGCTGGCACAAGATCGACTGACCGAGCCGGTCAGGTGTTGGCGTTGCCCGCCTTCCACTCCGGCCACGGGATGTTCCAGTCGCCGAGCCCCTCGGTGCCCGGCAAGGTCGGCCCCACCGTGTGCACAACCTCGACGATGTCACCGCTCTTGCTGTGGTCGTAGAACCATTCGGCGTTGCTGGGGCTGACGTTCAGGCATCCGTGGCTGGTGTTGGTGTGGCCCTGGGCGCCGACCGACCACGGCGCGGAGTGCACAAAGACTCCGCTGTAGGACATCTGGGTGGCCCAGTCGACTTCGGTGCGATATCCGTTGGGCGAGTTGACCGGAACCCCGTAGGTCGACGAATCCATGATCATGTGTTTGAACCGCGCGCCAACGATGTAGATGCCGTTGGCCGTTGGCGTGCTGTCCTTGCCCATCGACGTCGGCATGGTCTTGACGACCTCACCGTTGACCCGCACGGTCACGGTCTTCGTGGTGTCGTCGGCGGTCGAAATCACCTCGTCGCCAATGGTGAAGTGCGTCTTGACGTTGTCCTCACCGAACATCCCGTCGCCCAGATCCACGCCGTAGGTGTTGACGGCCACGTCGATGGCCGTTCCCGACTTCCAGAAATGCTCTGGGCGCCAACGTACTTCGCGATTGTTGAGCCAGTAGAACGCACCCTCCACCGGAGGGTTCGTGGTGATGGTGATGGCCTTCTGGGCCGCCGCCCGGTCCGCGATGTTCTCGTCGAAGCGGATCGCCACCGGTTGGCCGATGCCCACCACCTCGCCGTCGACCGGACTGACGTACGGCATGGTCAGGTGGGCCGGTGAGCTGGTCGCGAAGGTCATCTGCTTGCTGGCCGCGCCACCCAGCCCGGTCGCCTTGACGTTCAGCGTGTAGCGCCTGTTGTAGCCGAGCTGCTCGGTGGTGGACCAGCGCAGCCCGTCGGGGCTCAGCTTCCCGCTGATCGACCTGCCGTTTTCGTTGACCATGGTGACCGACGCGAGCACGCCGTCGGCGACGCTCACCGTCACCGGCGCATCCACCGTCACGCCGACGGCGCCGTCGGTCACCGAGGAGGTGAGCTTGGGGACCAGCAGGTCGGCAAAGGGCGTGCCCTTGTCGAAGATCACCTTCGCCGGCGCGGCCGCGTGGTTGCCACCGCAGGCGACGGCAAACACGGCAACCGCGGCGATCGCGGCCGCCAGCCACGATCTGCGTCCACGCAAAGGCGTCATCCAGTGACCTTCCATTCAATTCTCGAAGTTGGTCACCGCTGACCTCGCTGCACGCATTCTAAAGGGTTCCGCCGACCCGACATGCCCACACCGGCGCGGGCGGCCGTACGGTGTCTCCGCCGCAATGAATTCGTCACTCGGGCGAGGTCAGTGACCTCGCGGCACCACATCTGCGCGGGCTTCCTGCAGCTGCGCTTCGGCCCGGTCGCGGGTCGCGACGGCCTCGACGCGGGCGAGTTTGATGATGGCCGCCGTCATCACCGACGCGGCCGCCACCAGGGCGATCATCCCGGCGCGACCCGTGTTCAGCGTCTCGCCGAGGACGACCACGCCCAGCACCGCTGCCACCACCGGCTGTGACATCTGCAAAGTGGGCATGGACGCCGTGAGCGGCCCGGCCCGAAACGCCGACTGGCTCCACGCCACACCGCCCAGCGCGACCAGGATGCAGGCGTACAGCTCGGGAGTCCGAATCACCGCGCCGAGGCCGTCCCCGAGCCGGGCGACGACCTCCTTGGTGAGCACCGCGAAGATGCCCCACAGCGACCCCGACACCAACGCGAACAGCACCGCGGCCACGGCCCCGCCGCGGCTCCGTCCGGCCAGCACACAGCCGACCAATAGCGGGCCCAGGACGACGGCCACGGCGGCCCAGGTTCCCAGCGAGGCGCCCGAATGCCCGGCCCGCGGATTGCCGACGATGACGACCACGCTTACCCCGGCCGTCAACAAGGCGGCCCACATCCACTCGCCGGCGGTCACCGCGCGATGCGACAACCTGGCGTTGATGGGCAGCGCGAAGAGCACCGAAAACATCAGCAGCGCCTGCACCAGCAAAACCGATCCGCCGGCCAGGGCCGCTGCCTGCAATCCGATGCTGGCTGCCAACAACACAGTGCCCCACCACCATCGTTGGCTGCGAAGCAGATTGGCGAACAACTCGACCGAACCGACCGCCCTGTCGGTGATGCAGTGCGCCGCACGTTGCTGCAAGACGTCGCCGACCGCGACGCACAACGCGGAACTCAGCGCGAGCAGGGCGGCGATATCGGTTCGGCCCATGGGGATTACTCCGTCCCGTCCGGGATCGGCGCCGCGGTGCCGGTCGAAGGCGTTGCCTCACAACACATGTCGGGTCACCCGCGCCCGGTCGTGGCCTTGGTGGGCCACCTTCTGATCAGTGCGCGGCCCGCGTCGGGCGCGTCGCGGGCCCAGCGGCCGCGTCCGACCGCGATCTCGCCGTCCTCCCCGATGGCGGACCGTTCGCGCAGCGAGACCAACGGCCGCGGCGCCCACCACGTCCAGCGGCCCAGCAGGTGGATGAACGCCGGAACCAGCACCATGCGCACCAGGGTGGCGTCGACCAGCACGCCGAGCGTGAGGCCCAGACCCAGCATGCGCATGAACGACACGTGCGCCGGGATCAGCGCGGCGAACGAAATCGACATCACCACCGCGGCGGTCGTCACGACGCGGCCGATGCCGGCAATGCCCAGGGCCGCGCTCTCGTCGGTGGCGGCGCGCGCCTCGGCCGCGGTGGGCGGCGTCTCGCGCATGGCCTGCGAGGCCAGCCAGTACTCGTGGATGCGCGAGACCAGAAAGACCTCGTAATCCATGGCCAGCCCGAAGGCGATGCAGAACAGCAGCACGGGGATGTTGGCGTTCAGCGTCCCGTTGGGGGTGGTACCCAGGGCGCCCAGATGGCCGTCCTGGAAGATCCACACCATCGCCCCGAACGCCGCCGTCAACGACAACACGTTGCACACCAGCGCCTGCACCGGCAGCACCGCGCTGCCGGTCAGCAGGAACAGCAGCGCGAAGGTGATGAGGGCGATCAGGGCGAACACGATCGGCAGACGCTGGGTGATCGCGTCGACGCTGTCGCGGTTGATCTGCGCGAGCCCGGTCATCTGAACCGCGCGCCCGCCCGGCCCCGCGACCTGATGCAACCGGTCCAGCTGGGTGTTCGAGGCCTGCGAATAGAGCGGCGCGGTGGTGGAGACGGTCAAGAACGCGCTGCCGTTGGCCACACCGGTGGGGGCGACGGGCGGCCCCACCCGATTCCCCTCGGCGAACGTCCCGGCCGGTGCGCTGACCGAAGACACGTCGGGCACGCGCGACAGGTCTGCGGCGTACCGCTGCAGCTCGGCGAGGGTCACGCCGCGGGCGTCGGGCACGACGACGGACACCTCGGTGCCGAACCCGTTCGCGAAGTCGTTGTCCAGCATGTCGGCGACCTGGCGCGCCGACGCGGATTCGGGCAGCACGCGCTCGTCCGGGAAGCCCCACTTCACCCCCAAGAACGGCGCGCCCAGCAATAGCAGCAGCGCCACGACGCTCAGGCCGATCGGGATGGCGTGGCGCAGCACGTACCGGGTCGACCGGTACCAGAACTGGTCCTCGAGTGGCTGGTGCGCGTGGTCGCGAAACGACCGCTGTCCGTGCAGGATGCGGTGCAGCACCCGTCGGGCGTCCAGCACGTGCAGCCGGGGCCCCAGCAGCACGATCGCCGCCGGGGTGACCACCACCGCGGCGATCGCCACGATGATCGCTGTGACCACGATGGTGTAGGCGGACGATTTCAGAAAGTACATCGGGAACAGCGCCATCACCGCCATCGACAGCCCGACGGTCGTGGCCGAGAACAGCACGGTCCGGCCGGCGGTGGCCATGGTGCGATACAGCGCCCGGTCGCGGTCCTCGGTCCGGGCCAGCTCCTCGCGGTAGCGGGTGATGATCAGCAGGTTGTAGTCGATGGCCAGGGCCAGGCCCATGGCGATGCTCAGGTCCAGGGCGTAGGTCGACACGTCGGTGGCGAAGCTGATCAACCGCAGCACCGACATGGTGCCGACGATGGCCAAGAGGCCAAGGACGATCGGCAGCGTCGCCGCCACCACACCGCCGAGCACCCAGACCAGGACCGCGAAGCTCAGCGGGATCGCGATGGACTCCATCAACAGCAGATCCCGCTGGTTCTGCCCGTTGATCTGCGCGTATGCCACGGCCATGCCGCCGGCGCGCACGGTCACGCCGTCGCGGTCGTGCACCAGGTCGCTGGTGAGCGTGCTGGCGTACTTCTGCGCGTCGTTCTCGCCGCCTTTCAGGCCGGCGACGATCATCCCGGATTTGTTGTCCTTGCTGATCAGCTGAGACGCGGCCTGGGGGCGATCGGGCGGCATGGTCCACGCCGACGACACGTTGAGCACCCACGGCGACCGTTTCAGCTGGTCGACGATGTCGGTGGCGACCCGGCGCGCCGATTCGCTGCGGACGCCGTCCGGGGCCGTCACCACGATCAGCATCTGCTGATCGGTTTGGTTGAACCTGTCGCGCAGGACCTCGGTTGCCCGCGCGGACTCCGAGGTCGGGTCCTGAAAGCCACCGCCGGAAAGGCTGTTGACCACCGGAAGCCCGAAGACTGCGGCCCCCACCAGCACCAGGAAGGCGATCCCGACGATGCGGCGCGGGGCGGCAATGGCTAGCCGGGTGATTACCTGCAGCATGGCGTATCGCCTACCCGAAACCACGCCTTTTGACCCGCCCCGGCGCCGATTGTTCGCATCGAGCAGTCACCCGGGCGGCGGCCCTCGAGGTTTGACCATCTGGTACTCGGGTATCGAACGTAAAAGCACACTCAGCACGTGGATTCGGTGTGCGCAGTGCCGGATTGCCTGGGCTACAAGCGGATTGGATGTGCAATGAACACGACGGACGACGGCACCAACATTCGGCATCCAAGCGAAGACGACTGGCAGGCGGTGTTTGAAAATCAGGCCCGCACGTTCGGCGATCCGGTGGGCCCGGAGGACCTCGAAGCGTGGAAACGCCGAGTCAACCTCGACGACATTCTCATCGCCGAGGACGTCTCCGATCCCGAACATCCGTTTCTGGTGGGAACGTCGATCATCTACCGCGCGCAGCTCACCGTGCCGGGTGGCGCCAACCTGCGAGCCGCGTGGCTGACGATGATCGCCGTCGCGTCAACGCATCAGGGCAAGGGACTCTGGGCACAGCTCAGCGCGAAGGGACTCGGGATTCTGTTGGACCGCGGCTATCCGATCGTGTGCGGCGTCCCAACGCAGACCGCGATGTACGACGGCTTCGGCGCCGGGGTGGCCAGCTATAGCCACACCTATTCGATCGACCGCCGCTTCGCGAAGTTGCGGGCCGCACCGAGCGGCAGGCGGGCACGCGAGGTCAACGCCGCCGAGGCGAGACGACACTTGCCAGAACTCTACGAACGGTGGTGTGCCGCAACCAATGGCGCGATCACCCGGGACGACGCGTGGTGGGCCGACTACCTGGACGACCGGGAAACCCAGCGGGGCAACGGGTCGGCGCTGCATTACACGATCCATCCTGACGGCTTCCTGACGTATCGGGTCGTCGGATCGCAACAGCATGCGTTTCGCCCGCCCCTGGGCACGGTGGTCGTCGAGGACTTCTGCCCTATCACCGAGGAGGCTCACACCGAGCTGCTGCAGACGCTGTTGGTCCTGGAGATGTTCTATCGCGTAGAGATCGACGTGCCGGGCGACGATCCGCTTCCGCTCAAACTCACCGATCAACGCGCCGCGGAAATCAAGGGCGTGAGCGACTTCCTGTGGGTGCGCATCAACGACGTCCCCGAGGTGCTGGGCGCGCGCACCTACAGCGCCGATACCGACATCGTGCTCGACGTCACCGACCCGCTTCAGCTCGCGGGCGGACGGTTCCAGCTGCAAACACGCGGTGGCGCCGGGAAGTGCACGCCCCACGACGGGAACGCGGACATCGAGATCGGCCTGGCCGACCTGGCCACCATCTACATGGGGGCGCACCGGGCTTCCCAGCTGGCCCGGGCCGGCCGCATCACCGAAGCACGAGCGGGCGCACTGGCCGAACTGGACGCCGCCTTCGCCACCGACCGCGCGCCCTTCTGCGGCACGGTCTTGTGAATGAGACTGCGCGACAGTACCTTTCGTCTTCCATGCAGATCGCGCGGCGAACAGTTGACGACGGCCCAGCCCGGCAAGGCCCAACCGGCTGCGCGGGCACGCTATCCTGGGAAATGGTCGGGATTTCACTCCGCGGCAAGACGCCTGTTATTGTCGCCTACGCGGTCTGACTGACCACAAGCGCCGTTAGCTCAGTTGGTAGAGCAGCTGACTCTTAATCAGCGGGTCCGGGGTTCGAAACCCTGACGGCGCACAGCTCACCGATAGTTCATCGTTCGGTGGCTTTTGCTTCCACACTGGCGCCAATGTCTCGGACCTCCCTTTTCATGGCCCCCGCGGGGGACCTACCATCGCTGCGACGGTGTTCGTCCAGAGGGGACCTGTGAAAACCGAGCTGAAGTGGGTCGAACCCCACGAGGGCCACTTCCACGCCAACATCGATGACCGCAGCGAGTACCGCGTCCACGCGGTCTCCACGGGCGGCTTCCGCGCCGAACGGGTCGACGACGGCTTCGTGCACCACGATCTCGGCCGGGCGACCGACGCCGCGGGAGCGCGGGCGATCTGCCAGGACCTGCATACGCGGGCGATGCGGCGCGCGGCGTGGGAGACGTACATGGCCGAGAACGACCCGCCCGGGTGGGAGTAGCCGGTTCGGCCGATCGACCTCCGCCGGCCAGTTGCCGTCGTATCCCCCCGCGAAAGCCCTTCGTACAGGTAATTTCTTGCTGGCACCGATTGGTCTTGCCGCGTCGAAGGAGCTGCAATGGGGTTCATCCGGCCCAATCTGCCCGTCGTCGTCGACGTGGCCGACTGGAGCGCACGACCACGCGCCGAACGCATCGTGCCGATGGCCCGCCACATCGCCCAGCACGGGTTCGGCACCCCGCTGGTGATGCACGTGATGTACGGCGTGAAGATCGCGCTGTACATCCTCGGGGGCTGGCTGTTCGCATGGTCCACGCGCGGCATCGGTGGCTTCACCCAGGTCAGCGCCTGGTGGGCGGAGCCGATCGTGTTCCAAAAGGCCGTGCTGTACACGATGCTGTTCGAAGTCGTCGGCCTCGGATGCTGTTTCGGTCCGCTCGCCGGGCGCTACTTCCCACCGATGGGTTCCATCCTGTACTGGCTGCGCCCCGGCACCATCCGGTTGCCGCCCTGGCCCGACCGGGTGCCACTGACCAAGGGCAGCAACAGAACTCCCGTCGACGCGTTGCTCTACGGCATCCTGCTGGCGCTGCTGGTGTTCGCGCTGCTGTCCGACGGCACCGGCCCGATTCCCGCCCTGGACACCGCGATCGGCGTGCTGCCGCGGTGGCAGACCGTCGCCGTCCTGGCGGTCCTGGCCCTAATCAGCTTGCGCGACAAGGTGATCTTCCTGGCCGCGCGCGGCGAGGTGTACGCGCCGCTGGCGCTGACGTTCCTGTTCGCCGGGGCGGACATCGTCGTCGGTGCCAAGGTCGTCTTCATGGTGATCTGGCTGGGCGCGGCGACATCTAAACTCAACAAACACTTCCCGTTCGTGATCTCGACGATGCTGGCGAACAATCCGTTCATCCCGTCGGGACCGCTCAAACGGTCGATGTTCAAGCGCTATCCCGACGATTTGCGGCCCAGCGCGCTGGCGGGTTTCATCGCCCACTTCTCGACCGCGGTCGAAGGGCTGGTGCCGCTGGTGCTGTTGTTCTCCCACGGCGGCTGGCCGACGGCGCTCGCGGCGTTCGTGATGATCGTGTTCCACCTGAACATCCTGCTGGCCTTTCCGATGGGCGTGCCGCTGGAATGGAACGTGTTCATGATCTTCGGCGTGCTGTGGCTGTTCGTCACGCACGCGCCCTTGGGCCTGTCGAACATCGGCAACCCGTGGCCGATCGGGATCCTGTTCGCGGTGATGGCCGGGACCGTCGCCGCGGGAAACCTCTACCCGCGCAAGGTCTCCTTCCTGCCCGGCATGCGCTACTACGCCGGCAACTGGGACACCACCCTGTGGTGCGTCCGCCCGTCGGCCGACGAGAAGTTCCGCGTCGGCTCACGCGCGCTCGGCCCGATGCAGCACCTGCAGCTCGAGCGGTTGTACGGCAGCAAAGAGGAAACCCTGGTACCGCTTCACCTCGCGCTCGCCTTCCGCGGCATGAACACCCACGGGCGCGCGCTGCTCACCCTGGCGCACCGGGCGATGGCCGACTACGACGAGGACGACTACAACCTGTGCGAGGGTGAAGTCCTGTGCTCAATGGTTCTCGGCTGGAACTTCGGCGACGGGCACATGCACAACGAGTGCCTCATCGAGGCGCTGCAGCAACGGTGCGGATTCGAGCCCGGCGAGGTGCGGGTGGTGATCCTCGACGCCCAGCCCATCCACCGGCAACGGCAGGAATACCGGCTGGTCGACGCGGCGACCGGGGAATTCGAACGCGGCTACTGCGAGGTCGCCGACATGGTGGTGAATCAGCCCTGGGCCGACAACATTCCGGTGTACGTCCAGAGCGACCGCGTCAGCGGTTCCTGACGCGGCGCACCGCCACCACGACGACCAACGCCCCGACCCCGGCCAGCGACGCCAGCACCACGGGCTTCTGCACGAACCCGATCACCCGGGCCTTGAGGTCGTCGGCGAGGCGACGCGGGTTTGCCCGCTCGGCGAGGGAGTCGACGGTGGCCGCCAGCTGGTCACGGGCGACGTCGATGTCTCGCTTGATGGCTTCGGGGTCGCGGTCCGCCACTGTGTCCTCCAAGTCGCCCACTATCCGGCTCATGCACCTGCCCGAACTACCCTAGATCAGCTGGCGGTAACCCCGACGCTCCGGTGAACAGAAAGGGCCCCACCTTGACCGAGACCACGCGGCTTGCACCCGGCGACAAAGCGCCCTCCTTCAACCTGCCCGACGCCGACGGCAACAAGGTGTCGCTGGCCGACTACAAGGGGCGCCGGGTCATCGTCTACTTCTATCCGGCCGCGTCGACTCCCGGGTGCACCAAGCAGGCGTGCGACTTTCGGGACAGCCTGGCCGAGCTCAACGGCGCGGGCCTCGACGTCATCGGCATCTCCCCCGACAAGCCGGAGAAGCTCGCCAAATTCCGTGACGCGGAGGGGCTGACGTTCCCGCTGCTGTCCGATCCCGACCGCAAAGTGCTGACGGCCTATGGCGCCTACGGCGAAAAGCAGATGTACGGCAAGACCGTCACGGGCGTCATCCGCTCGACGTTCGTGGTCGACGAGAAGGGCAAGATCGCCGTCGCGCAGTACAACGTGAAAGCGACCGGCCACGTCGCCAAGCTGCGCCGCGACCTGTCCGTCTAGCTGATTACGGCGGCCTCGGCGTACTCGGTGATCGGCCGCGCGATCCCCTGTTCGTCGCACACCCGCTGCAGTTTCTCCAGCGTCTCGTCGATCCCCGGGCCAAGCCGCCTGCCGGGGGTGAAGGTCGCCGGAAGGTGCTGCATGCCCTGGATCACGCCGATGGTCGGATAGTGCACGGTGCCTTCGGGGTCGCAGCGGTAGTCGGGCATCCGGTCGAGGACCGCCGTGAGCATCGACTTGAACACCACCCGCGCGACATTCGAGCCGATGCAGCGGTGGATGCCTAGACCAAAGCTGAAGTGCCGGTTGTTCTTTCGAGCGAGGTCCAATCGATTCGGATCGGGGAACACCGCGGGATCGCGGTTGGCCATCGCCCAGGACAGCCACAGGCGATCGCCCTCCTTGAACTGCGTGCCCGCGATCTCGAGATCGGCGGCGATCGTGCGGCCGTCCCCCGGCGCGGGCGTGAAGAAACGCAGGAATTCCTCGGTCGCCGAGGCGAGCAACGTGTCCGATTCCCGCCTCAGCAGTTCGCGCTGCTCGGGATTTTCGCCGAGCCATTCGAGCGCGTGCGCGGTCAACGCCGTCGTCGTGTCGAAACCTCCGCCGATGATCAGGCCGAGCATTCCGAGCAGTTCGGCGTCGGGGGCGGGTTCGCCGTCGATCCGCAGTCGTGCCAGCGCGTCCACGATGCCGGGGCGCGGGTGCTCGCGGATCTCGAGGAGGTGGTTGAACAGGTCCGCGCCCATCGCCATCGTCTGCTCCAAAACCCTTGGGGCGTCCGGGGAATCGGCGGGAGTGTAGACGTTGGCGTGGGCCGGCTCGCAATAGAGCTGCCACTTCTTCAGCGGAACGCCCATCAGGGCCAGCGTCAGGACGGCCGGCACGACGTTCGCGAGATCGTCGACGAAGTCGATCCGCCCGGTTTCGATCTTCTCGTCGATGCTGGCCCGCACGATCTCGTCGACGAATGGCTTCCAGCGTTTGATGGCCGCCGGCGACAGGTAGGGGTTGAGGATGCTGCGGTAGGCGGAGTGCTCGGGTTCATCCATCTCGAGCATGCCGCCACGCACGCCGGTGGCCTGCGGAATCGTGGGAATGGTGATGCCCTTGTAGCCGGTGCCTTCGCCGGTGACGTCATGGTCGTTGGACACGTGCGGGCATCGCGCGAGCTCGAAGACCTCCCGGCTGCCCGCCGCCACCCAATGCCCGTCGTAGGTGTCGGTCCACGCCACCGGGCACTTGGCGTGCATCTCCTCGGTGATTGCAGTGAACCGCTCGCGGTACTCCGGGGTGTGGCGATCGAAGTGGTAACGGTGGGTCTTGCCGGCCTTGGTGCGCGTGATGCCGGTGAGGGTGTCTTCCGTACTCACGGTGGCGTCTCCTGCGGACGAGTGGCTGCTGCCTGTAGAAGCAGTATGCGACGAGACTATCGGTCTCGTTAAGCATTCGGGCAGGCGAGTTTCCCGCTCAGCCGCGCTCTCAGGCCAGATTGGCCAGCAGCAGCGCCTCGCTGATCGCGGCGCGTTCCAGCACCCCCAGGTGCAGGCTCTCGTTGATGCTGTGCGCCTGGGTACCCGGGTCTTCCACGCCGGTGACGAGGATCTTTGCCTGCGGGAAGGCGGCGGCGAATTCCGCGATGAACGGGATGGAGCCGCCCATGCCCATGTCGATGGGCTCGGCCCCCCACGCCCGCCGGAACGCCGCGCGGGCCGCGTCGTAGACGTCGCCGCTGGCCTCGATGGCGTAGGGCTCGCCGAGGTCGCCGCGGGTGACGCTGACGTGGGCGCCCCACGGTGCGTGGCTTTGCAAATGGGCGGTCAGGGCGTCCAGGTGCGCGGCGGCGTCGCCGCCGGGAGCCACCCGCATGCTGATCTTGGCCCGCGCCCGCGGGATCAGCGTGTTCGACGCCTTCTCGATGGGGGTGGTGTCGATGCCGATCACCATGATCGCGGGTTTGGCCCACAGCCGTTGCGGCACCGAGCCCGACCCGATCTCGGACACGCCGTCGAGCAGGCCGGAGTGGGTGCGGACCCGCTCGGCCGGGTAGTCGGGGTAGTTCAGCGCGGCGGTGTCGGTTTCGTGCAGGCCCGCCACGGCCACGTTGCCGTCGTCGTCGTGCAGGCTGGCCAGCAACCGCACCAGGACGCTGAGCGCGTCGGGCACCACCCCGCCCCACAGGCCGGAGTGCAGCCCGTGGTCGAGCGTGGCGACCTCGACCACGCAGTCGACCAGACCCCGCAGCGACACCGTCAGCGCCGGGGTGTCGGCGCTCCAATTGTCCGAGTCGGCGATGACGATCACGTCGGCGGCCAGCGTGTCGCGGTGGGCCGCAAGCAATCGGGCGAGCGAGGGCGAACCGGATTCCTCTTCGCCCTCGACGAACACCGTCACGCCGACGGGGGGCTTGCCGCCATGCGCGCGAAAGGCCGCCAAATGCGTTGCGATACCGGCCTTGTCGTCGGCGCTGCCGCGGCCGTAGAGCCGCCCGTCACGTTCGGTGGGCTCGAACGGCGGCGACGTCCACTGGCCGCGGTCGCCCTCGGGCTGCACGTCGTGATGGGCATACAGCAGCACGGTCGGCGCGCCGCGCGGCGCGGGATGACGCGCGATGACCGCGGGCGCTCCCCCCTCGCTGACGATCTGCACGTCGCCGAAACCGGCCTGTGACAACAGATCTGCCACCGCCTGGGCGCTGCGGTGCACCTCGGAGCGTCGGCCGGGATCGGCCCACACCGATTCGATGCGCACCAGGTCTTCCAGGTCGCGCCGCACCGACGGCAGCACCTCGCGGACGCGGTCAACCAGATCGCTCATGCCTTCCTCCTACGCACGCGCCGTCGAGCGTGGGGGCTAGATACGAAGACCGGCGTGAATTCGCCCAGAGGACCCACACTCAAAGACAAAGGGAGGAGCCTACGTCGTCTCCAGGATCGCCACGGCGGCAGCGGTGTCCCCCTCGTGCGTCAACGACACGTGAATGATCACATCGGCCAGGTGTTTGGCGATGTCGCCGCTCAACCGCACCCGCGGCCGCCCCCACATATCGGTGACCACCTCGATGTCGCGGTGGATGTCCTCGGGCAGCACGGGCCGCTGCGCGAAGCGAGACCCTGACCATGCCTTGATCACCGCCTCCTTGGCCGCCCACCGAGCCGCCAGGTGACGCGCCGCCGACGAACTCTTGTCCGAGGCGTCGCGGCGCTCACCCGGGGTGAACGTCTCGGCGAAGACAGTTCCCGGCTGGTCGACCTGCTCGGCGAAATCCGGGATGGAGACGAGATCGATGCCTACTCCGACGATCGCCACGCACCGACCCTAGCCGACGTAAAGATCGTCTTCGCCGAGGCGGGCGTCGGCGTTGAGCAACATCGCCGCCTCCTGACGCTTCTCCGGCTCGTCGTGGTTGAACCGCCGGTCGGCCGGCTTCTCATACATCGGACGCCCGCCGGCGATCGCGGAGGCCAGCCGACGCTGACCGGCCAGCAGGCGCTGCTCGGCCCGCTTGCGGTAGCCGTCCCGATCGGCCGGGTCCAGCGCGGCGATGAACGCCTGCGGGTGCACCAGTGCGATCAGACCCGACACGTGGCCGAAGCCGAGGCTGGTCACCAGACCGGCCTTGAGCGGGAACTTGCCGCGCAGGTCCAAAGCCTCACGCACCCAGACGAAGTGACCGGCGGTGGCCAGCTCGTCGTCGACGCAATCCAGGCTGCGGTTGGGCGGGATGACGCCGTCACGCAGCATCTGGCACAGGCCCATCAGCTGGAACGCTGCCGCGCCACCCTTGCTGTGACCGGTGAGGGTCTTCTGGCTCACCACGAACAGCGGGTTGCCAGGCGACCGGCCCATCGAGTCGGCCAACCGCTCGTGCAGCTCGGTCTCGTTGGGGTCGTTGGCCAGCGTCGAGGTGTCGTGCTTGGACACGACCGCGATGTCGTCGGCTCCCACGCCCAGCTTGGCCAGCGAGCGGGCCAGCTGCGAGTCCTTGCCACCGCGGCCGGCGCCGAGGCCTCCGAGCCCGGGCGCCGGGATCGAGGTGTGCACACCGTCGGCGAAGCTCTGTGCGTAGCCGACCACGGCCAGCACCGGCAATCCCATCTTGGCCGCCAGCGCGCCGTTGGCCAGCAGGATGGTGCCACCGCCCTGGGCTTCCAGGAACCCGAGGCGGCGCCGGTCGTTGGCGCGCGAGAACTTCGAATCGCTGATGCCCTTGGCCCGCATCATCTCGGTGTCGGCGGTGGCCGCCATGTCACCGAAGCCGATGATGGCCTCCAGGGTCAGGTCGTCGAACCCACCGGCGACCACGAATTCGGCCTTGCCGAGCCGGATCTTGTCCACGCCCTCCTCGACCGACACCGCGACCGTCGCGCAGGCCGCGACCGGGTGCACCATCGCGCCGTAACCACCGACGTAGGACTGCATGACGTGGGCCGCAACGACATTCGGCAGGACCTCCTGCAGGATGTCGTTCGGCTTGGCCCGGCCCAGCAGGTTGCCGTGGTACATGGTCTGCATCGAGGTCATGCCGCCCATGCCGGTGCCCTGCGTGGAGGCCACCAGGCTGGGGTGCACCCAGCGCAGCAGCTCGGTCGGGGTGAAGCCCGAGGACAGGAACGCGTCTACGGTCGCCACGATGTTCCACAGCGCCACCCGGTCAATGGAATTGGCCATGTCCGGGGTGATGCCCCACACCGTCGGGTCGAACCCGGTGGGGATCTGCGCGCCGACCGTCCGCGACAGCTTGGTCTTTCTCGGAACGCGGATCTCGGTGCCCGCCTTGCGGATCACCTCCCAGTCGCTGGAGTCCGGCACCGGCCGGGCCACGGTGTGCTCGGGATCGAACTCGACGAACGCACGCGCGTCGGCCTCGCTGGACACCACGAACGAGAAGTCCTTGTCGAGGAACACACTGACCAGAAGCGGTGAGGCGTGATCGGGATCGATCGCACCGTCGTCGACGAATTCGCGGATGCCGCACCGCTCGACCACGGCGTCGTGGTAGCGATCGACCAGCTCCGACTCGTCGACCAAGTCGCCGGATTCGGTGTCGTACCAACCGGGTTGGGGATCGTCCTCCCACTTGACCAGTCCGGTGGTCCAGGCCAGCTCGAGCACACCGGCCGCCGACAGCTCGCCGGCCACCTCCATCTCGAAGCGGGTCCGCGACGAACCGTACGGCCCGAGTTCCGCGCCGCCGACGATGACCACCAGGTCGTTGAGGTCGACGTCGAGGTCCGCCCATTCGGGGGGCGGCGCGGGGCTGTAGCCCCGCGGCGGGGACGGCAACGCGGCGATGCTGCCCTCGGCCTCGGGCGCCTCGGGGTCGTCGTCCTCGCCCGAGGCGGATCGCTCGCGGGCCTTGGCGGCCAGCTCGGCCATGTCGAGGTTGGCCTCCCCGAGCCCACCGGTCAGGTCGGCCTTGATCGGCTCTGCGGCGGCCGCCACCTTCGACTCGATGTCGCAGAGGGCCAACAGCATTGCCGCCATCTCGTCCGTCGAGTACGTGGTGACGCCGGCCTCCTCGACCGCATCGACGATGGCGTCGTTGTGGCCCATCAGCCCGGTGCCGCGGGTCCAGCCGATCAGCGCGTGCGCCAGGCTGACCCTTGCCGCCCACGAGGATTCGGCGTGCCAACGACTCACCAACGCGTCGAGCGCCGACTTGGCCTCACCGTAGGCACCGTCACCGCCGAACATTCCCCGGTTGGGTGAGCCGGGCAGCACGACGTGCAGCCGCGATGCGATGTCGCGCTCGGCGCCGATCTTCGACAGCCCGCCGATCAATCGCTGCACCGCCCACAGCAGCACCTTCATCTCCATCTCGGAGCGGGACCCGGCCTCCGACAGGTCGCCGACGACGCGCGGCGCCGCGAACGGGAACAGCAGCGTCGGGGTCTGCGCGTCCTTGATGTGAATCGACTGCGGCCCAAGGCTTTCGGACTGCTCGGTGCCGACCCACTCGACCAGGGCGTCGATATCTGAGTAGGAGGCCATGTTGGCCGCGACCACCCACAGCGCAGCGCCGTAACGAGCGTGGTCGCGATACAGGCCCCGGTAGAACGCCAGCCGCTCGTCGTCGAGCTTCGACGTTGTGGCGATGACCGTGGCGCCGCCGTCGAGCAGTCGCGCGACGACCGACGCCGCGATCGAGCCCTTGGAGGCCCCCGTCACCACGGCGACTTCGTGTGCATACGGGCCGGGATCCGGATTCTCGGCGCCGGCCGCGATCCGGCCGAACAGCGACGCGTGGATCTGCCGGCCCGCGGCCAGGGCCTTGCCCTGCCACCAGGTGGCCTGGGTGGCCACGACATGGCCTGCGCCCTCGAACCTTTCGGACAGCTCCACCCACCGGGCGTCGATGTCGCCCTCGTCGGTCAGCCACAGCTTGACCAGGTCCTCGCGGGCGCTGGCCCACCGGTCGTCGAACAGCACCGCCTTCTTCGGCTCGAACACGGGCGCGACCAGGCGTGGCCAGTCCGCGCCGAGTTCGGCGGTCACCAGGTCGATCAGCTCGGCATCGGTGGCCGCCGGCGACGCGCTGACCGGGTCGTCGAGGCCCAGCTGGTTCAGCACCAGGCGGGCCGCCGACGCCAGCACGCCGTCGCGTCCGGTGATCTGGGCGGTGAATTCGCCCAGCGCGGCCGCGTCGATGGTCGCACCGCCACCGCCACCGCCCGACGACGGCAGCGCGACCGAGATGCCGTGGCGCGCGGCGACGGACGCGACCGCGGCGTCGATGGCCTTGTCGACGGCGGCGGCGTCGGCTAGGGCCCCCTCGTGCAGATGACCCATGGCGCCGCCGCGGACGCTGGTGCCCTCGCGGGTTCCCAGCGCGACTTCGACCGTGACGTGCTTGGCCCAACCCTCGCCCAGCTCCCAGGTCTTCTTGACCCGCTCGGCGATGGCGGCGGGCCGCTTGCCCGACGGCCCCAGCACCGTGCGCAGCTGGTCGTTGATCGCGTCGGAAAGCACTGGGCCGTAAGGCTTGTAGGTGCGCGCCAGCTTGGTCACCTGGGCGCGCAGCCCGGCCAGGTCGGCTTCGGCGGCGCCGTCGATGGCGCCGAGGTTCAGCTCCGAACCCAGGTCCACCAGCAGCTGGTTGCGCCGCGATGAGGCACCGTCGGTGATGGATTCGATGGAGTCCAGCTCCTCGATCTGGTCGATGCGCATCTTGGCCGACAACGCGATCAACGCCAACGTCGCGTCGGCGGCGTCGAATCCGATGTCGTCGGGGCGCGGGCCCGATGCGGCGGCCGCCGGTGCGGGGGCGGCCGGGGCGGCCTCCACCGGCGAACCGGATGCCTCCGGCGCCTCGACCGCGACCTCGTCGACCTCGGGCTCCGGCTCGGGATCGGTGTCGGTCGCGAACAGCACCGCGGCGTCGCGCTCGGCGTTGAGCACTTCGACTGTGCTGTGGGCATATTCGGGGAGCTTGAGCGTGTTGGTGGCCAGCCCGGCGACGGTCGGCGCGGACTTCACGCCGATCTCGACGAACCGCTCCACACCCAGGCCGCCGGCGGCCTCCTCGGTGAACAGCAGGTCCTGGGTCTCGATCCAGCGCACCGGGCTGGCGAACTGCCAGGCCAGCAGCTCGATCAGGACGGTGCGCGCCATCTCGATGCGACGCTCGGCGAGCCAGGTGTCGTAGTCGGCGAGGATGGGGTCGAGCGGCTCGGCCGGCACCAGGTCACGGATCTCCTGGATGAAGTCGCGGTCCAGGGTGAACGGGCGGGGCACCAGGTTGGGGATGTAGCGCCCGATGATGACGTCGGGATCCTTGTCGCGCGGCATGACCCGGTCAAGGGAGCGCCGGAACTCCGCGACGCCCACCCGCAACACCCGCGAGTGGAACGGCACGTCGATGCCCGGCACCAGGATGAACGAGCGCTTGCCGCCGGTGATCTCGCGACGCCGCTCCACCTCGGCCTCCAGCGCCTCGAGCCCGCGGACCGTGCCGGCGATCGCATACTGCGAGCCGCGCAGGTTGAAGTTGACGATCTCGAGGAATTCGCCCGTGCTCTCGGCGATTCCCGCGACGAACCCCGGGACCTCGTCATCGGGGAGGTCGATCTGCGACGGCCGGATCGCCGCCAGCCGGTAGTTGGACCGGCCCAGCTCGTCGCGGGGCACGATGTCGTGCATCTTCGATCCACGGTGAAACACCGTCTCCAGCAACGCTTCCAGCTCATAGATGCCGGTCACGCAGGCCAGCGCGGTGTACTCGCCGACGGAGTGCCCGCAGGCGATCGCGTCTTCGACGAAGGCGCCCTGCTCGCGCATCTCGGCGACCTGCGCCGCCGCCACCGTGGCCATCGCGACCTGGGTGAACTGCGTCAGGTACAGCACCCCCTCGGGGTGGTTGTAGGGCACCCCGCTGGCGATGATGCTGGTCGGGTTGTCGCGCACCACGTGCAACACCGAGAAGCCGAGTGTGTCGCGGGTGAACTTGTCCGCCTTGTCCCACACCTTGCGGGCGGCCTTGGACCGGGCGCGGACGTCCATGCCCATGCCCTTGTGCTGAATTCCCTGACCGGGGAACGCGTAGACGGTGTGCGGGGCCGCCAGGCGTGCCGTCGCTGACATCACCAGGTCGGATCCAACCTTGGCGGTGACCTCCAAAACCTCTGCGCCCTGGTCGATTCCGACACGGTCGACGCGGAAGGCGACCTCGTCGCCGGGACGCACCATGCCCAGGAAGCGGGCGGTCCAGCCGATCAGCCGCGCCGGCGGGCGGGCCTGGCCGTCGGTGGCCGTCACCGCGTGCTGGGCGGCCGCCGACAGCCACATGCCGTGCACGATGGGCGATTCCAGGCCGGCCAGCAGGGCGGCGGCCCGGTCGGTGTGGATGGGGTTGTGGTCGCCGGACACTACCGCGAACGGTCGCATGTCGACGGGCGCGGTGGTGGTGACGTCGCGGCGGCGCCGACGCGGAGTGTCGGTGGCGTTTTCGGAGACCGCGCCGCCGGCGCGCACCGGGTCGGCCAGTTCTGCGGCACCGGTGCGTCCGAGGATCGCAAAGCGCTCGTCGAGGGTCGCGATCACCTCACCGTCGGCGCCGGCGATGGTGACCGAGACGGGAACGACGCGCCCCATGTCGGTGTCGGCGGCCGCCAAAGCCGTTGCGGTGATCGTCAATTGGGCCGGGTTCTTCGGCAGCGCGCCGACCATGTGCGCGGCGTGGTCGAGATGCACCAGGCTCAGCAGCCCCTCCACCACCGGGATGCCGGTTTCGGTAACCGCCGAACCGATTGCGGAGAAGACCGCGGGCCAGCACGGGCCGACCAGGGCGTCGGGCACGGTGGTGAGGCTGGGCGCCAACGGCTCCCCGAAGGTGGCCGTGACACCGGTGTGGTCGGCGACGCGCTCGGGGTCCCAGTCCACCGTGACGGTGGCCGTTCCGTCGGTGACCGGGGGCATGAACTCCGGCCCGTCGACGCCGGCGGCGATCGCCAGCACCGACCGCATGGCCGTGGCGGCGTCGTCGGTGGAGACCACCGGCGTCGCGCCGTCAACGGTGTTGGGGGGCAAGGTGAACGGGATCTCGACCCAGACCCCTGACACCGGGACGCTGAGGACGACGCGGTCGCCTTCGACCTGCAGCCGCGCCCCGGTCGACGAGTGCGTGGCGCGGCGGCTTTCGGGTCCTTCGGAGTCTCCGTGCACCAGCCACTCGGAGGGGTCGGCGATCCGGTGGACCGGGTTGATCGCGGTGCGGCCGGCCCACTGCACGTCCGGGGCGTCCAGCACGACGGCCAACGGCCCGGTCACATCCGCGCGGCCGGTGCGGCGCGACGTGACGGCCGTCGGCTCGATCCCGGCGGCCAGCGCCTCGTCGACGGCCGCCTGCTCGAAGCGGTCCAGCAGTTCACCGACGGGTTCGTCCATTCGGGTGATCCCCGCGACGGCCGCGGTGCCCGGAATGATGCACACCTGGTCGGCGTCGTAGCGGGCATCGTGGGCCTGCCACAGCGAGTCGCTGCGCCACCAGCGCCGCACATCCTTGTCGATGACCGGCACGAAGTTGACCGGCTTGCCCACCGTCTTGCACAGGGTGACGAAGAACGGAACGTCGGCCGGGTGCAGTTGGACGGTCTCGGCGTCGGGGTAGCGCTCGAGCAGCAGATCGATCGCCGCCCCGGGGTTCTCCAGCAGGGCCTCGTCGTTGAAGAGCGTCTCGATGGGGCCGAAATCCTTTGGGTGCAAACGCGCTTCGGCGCGCTGCAACATCTGCTGGAAACGGTCGCGCCAGGTGTCGGCCAGCCACGGGCTGCCCGGTGAGGCGGTGTCGGCGGTGGAATCGCCGTCCCCGATGGCCAGCTCGACGTAGCGCTGCAGCCACTGCAGGTAGGTCATCTCGCCGGCGTCGCCGAAGTACGGCTTGGCGGTGGTGGCCATCGCCGCGATGATCTCGGCGCGGCGCTGAGCCACGGCGTCGGCGTCACCGGCGACCTCGTCGAGCAGCCGTCCGCACCGCGAGGCGCTGTTGTCGATCTCGTGAATGTCCGCGCCGAGCTGGCTGCGGCTGGATGCCATGCCACCGGAGGCTTTCCCGGCGCCGATCCACTGGTCGGTGCCCTGGGTTTCCACCAGCATCCGCTTGACCGACGGCGAGGTCGTGGCCTCCTTGGCCGCCATCGCCGCGGTGCCGACCAGGATGCCGTCGATCGGCATCAGCGGGAAGCCGTAGGCCTGCGCCCAGCGCCCGGACAGGTAGTCGGCCGCCCGCTCGGGCGTGCCGATGCCGCCGCCGACGCAGACGGTGATGTTGGAGCGCGACCGCAGTTCCGAGTAGGTCGCCAGCAGCAGGTCGTCGAGGTCTTCCCAGGAGTGGTGGCCGCCGGCGCGGCCGCCCTCGATGTGCGCGATCACCGGTTTGGTGGACACCTCGGTGGCGATGCGGATGACCGAGCGGATCTGCTCGACGGTGCCGGGCTTGAAGACGACGTGACTGATGCCGACGTCGCCCAGCTCCTCGATCAGCTCGACGGCTTCCTCGAGCTCGGGGATGCCGGCGCTGATGACCAGCCCGTCGATGGCCGCGCCGGACTGACGCGCCTTCTGCACCAACCGCTTTCCGCCGACCTGCAGCTTCCACAGGTAGGGGTCGAGGAACAGCGCGTTGAACTGGTAGGTGCGACCGTCCTCTAGCAGCCCGGAGAGCTCGTCGATCCGGTTGGCGAAGATCTCCTCGGTGACCTGCCCGCCTCCGGCGAGCTCGGCCCAGTGGCCGGCGTTGGCCGCGGCGGCCACGATCTTGGCGTCGACCGTGGTCGGGGTCATGCCCGCGAGCAGAATCGGCGAGCGGCCGGTCAGGCGGGTGAACTTGGTCGAGAGTTTGACCCGGCCGTCGGGCAGGCGAACCAGCGTCGGCGCGTAGCTCGACCAGGCCCGCGCCACCTCGGGGACGGCGCCGACGGTGAAGAGGTTGCGCTGACCCCCGCGGGTGGCGGCGGGCACGATGCCCACACCCAGGCCGCGGATCACCGGTGCGGTCAGCCGGGTCAGGATGTCACCGGGACCCAGGTCCAGGATCCACCGGGCGCCGGCGTCGTTGACGCGGGTGATCTCCTGCACCCAGTCGACCGGGCGCACCAGGATGGATTCCGTCAGTTCCCGGGCCAGGGCGACGTCCAGGCCCACCTTCTCGGCCCAGGCGCCGACGATGTCGATGCCGTCGGCCAGGCGGGGGGTGTGGAAGCCCACCTCGACCTGCACCGGATCGAACACCGGCGAGAAGACGTCGCCGCCCCGCAGCTTGTTCTTCCGGTCGGCCTCTTCCTTCTCCGAGATCTGCTGGCAGTAGAGCTCGAAGCGGGACAGCTGCTCGGGGGTGCCGGTGATGACGACCGAACGGCGGCCGTTGCGGATGGACAGCACGGGCGGCAGGACGGTCCGCACGTCCTGCGCGAACTCGTCGAGCAGCCGGCTGATGCGCTCGGGGTCCGCATTGGTGACCGACACCATCGGCGGCCGGTCGCCCAGCACGGAGATCCCGCGGCGACGGGCCACCAGCGTCCCGGCCGCGCCGATCAGCTGGGCCAACGCCAGCAGCTCGACGTCGCGAGCGGCCCCGCCCTTGAGCGCCTCGACGGCGAGCACGCCCTGGGAATGCCCGGCGACGGCCACCGGCGGCGTCGCGCTCAGATCCATGCCTTGCCGCGCCAGCGCGCGCACGGCCGCGATCTGGGTGAGCAGCACGCCCGGGATCGATACCGCGGCCGAGGTCAGGTGCTTGTTCGACGGGATCGGGTCCTCGGCGGCCAGCGCGCGGACCCACGTCAGCGGCTCGAAGCCGATGGGACGCACCACGACCAGCTCTTTTGCCACCGGCTCGAGGAGCAGTTCGACCTCACCGACCAGCCCCGCCAGATCCGATTCGATGCCGGCCGACGACACCAGTTCTTCGAGGGTCTCCAGCCAGGCGCTGCCCTGGCCACCGAACGCCACGGCGTAGGGCTCACCGGCCGTCAGGCGGTCGACAAGAGCGTGGGTGTCCCCGGCTGGGTGCTTGCCTCCCTGCGGGCCCTGCCCGTCGCGCTCGGCGGACACCCGGTCATGCTCGTGGATTGTCACCTTCTCTGTCTCCCCTGGTATGCGTCTTTACGTCTCGGTTCGTATGGGCGGTCACCACCAGAGGGTGGGCACTCGCCAGTGCTCCTCGATGCGGTGTGGTTCAGCGTCGAATCACAGCCGGGAAACGGCGGCCGGTGCGTTGTCGGCGACCGCCCGGATGGCGCTGAGCGGTGCGACGGACTTCATCGGCTGTACTAAGAGTGTCATAAGATTCCACCCCCGTTTTGCGTGGTGATCGGTTACTGGCGAGTTCTACGCATGGGTAACCGTGTCCTGGGTAACACGGGGTTTGACCGGCGGCGCGGACGCGATTCCCAAACCTGCTGCATGCAGGTGGTTACGGTCGAGTAGCTATAACTGCGCAGATCAAAGCAGTTTTGTTATCGAATCGTTATATAAATTTTTGGGGCCGCGGAGCGCCGTCTGAGCGGCATCACCGATGCCGACCGCCGGGCGGGCACACCGAGCCGGCGCGAAAATGAGCGAACGAGTGTTTGCTGGGCTTTCTAAGAGTCCGCGTCCCGGTCGGACCGGACGACGATGTGGGGCAGCTAGGCCCACTGCCCGAATTGGGGCTTGAGGATCTCGTTGATGTCCACGCCCACCCCGCCGACGCTGCGTTTGTCGATCTCAACCTGGTGCAAGTGGGCGGCGGGATGGGCATACCCCTTGGGCGAGCCCCAGTTGTGCTGCCAGAAGTAAGAGCCCAAACCGTCGTGCAGTGCCCAGTCGATGGTCTTCGAATTGGCGTACACGCCTGTGCGCTGATGGCCGATGACCGACTCCCACGACCGCAGGTACGGCGCGATCTGGCTCTTGTACTGCTCGTAGGAGGGGTCGTCGTCGATCGAGGCATAGATGGGCGCCGTGGCGGGGCCGCCGGCCGCGGCGTGGAGCTGCATTCCGCGTTGCGCGTGCTGCAGGCCGGCGTTGGCGCCGCCCAGCCAGTCCGCGGTGTTGCCCTTGCCGTACTGGTAGCAGGAGACGATCTTGAGTCCGTTGCTGTGGAGGTCGCGCGCTTCGGCGACCTGGATCGGCTTGCCGAGCATCCACTTCCCACCGGGCCGTCGGTCCGAGACGTACCGGATCGATCCCACGGCGCCCGCGGCGCGGATCTCGCTGGCCGGAATGACCCCGGCCGCGTAGTCCAGCAGGGTGCCCAGCGACGCCGAGGCCGGCGCGGCATCCAACGACGCACCCGCGGCGCCCAGACCCAGCAGGGCGGGCGCCGCGGCCGCGTATTTGAACAGGTCGCGCCGCGAAACCGATGACACAAGCCACAGGGTACGACACAAACCCCATGTGACACATTGGTCACACTGATCACATGTGCGTCACGGTGCCGCATCGGTGCTGCAGCGCGCCCGCCGCGCCCAACATCGCGTAGGGGCCGGTCACCGCCATGAGGCTCAGCAGCGCGCGGACCCTGGGGTCGCCGCGCTTGAGATGTCTCAGCTCCAGCAGGGCGTTGATGTTGTCCAGCGTGTCGACCATCAGGCCGATGTATTGCCAGCGCCGCCGGTTGGGTTCGTCGCTGCCGAGATAACCGATGCCCAGGGCCAGGGCACGGGCCCCGAAAATGCGGATCAGATACTTGAGCTCCGTGGACAGCATGTGATCGGGCACCCCGTTCATGCGAGTCTGGGACGCCGGGTAGGCAAACGCCGTGGCGCCCAACAGGATCCGACCGACGGCGGCGGCGGCGAACGCGCGGCGCAGGCCCGCGGGCTGCGGCGCTGAGGCTGGTTTCGTTGTTGTGGTCATGCAATGCAGTCTTCGCCGCGCAGGTAAGTAGGTCGATTACCTTCGAGGTAGTGGTTTAGCTCCACGCAACGGCGTTAGGTTCTTCACGATGCCTGGGAGTACAGCGGGTCTGGCGGTGCGCGAGTGGCGCACCCGTCGGCGATTGAGCCAGATGGAACTCGCGCATCAGCTAGGTGTGTCGCCCCGCCACCTCAGTTTTGTCGAGACCGGCCGGGCCAATCCCAGCCGCGCGTTGTTGCTGCGCATCGGCGAGTCCCTGGACCTGCCGCTGGCCGCGCGCAACCGACTGCTGCTCGACGGCGGCTACGCACCGATGTTCGGCGAGCACACCCTGGACGCCGAACGCATGAGGCCGGTGAAGGCGGCCGTCGACTCGGTACTGGCCGGCCACGCCCCGTACCCGGCCATCGTCACCGATGCCTGCTGGAACCTGATAGCGGGCAATGTGGGGTGCGTCGTGCTCGCCGAAGGGGTCGACGCCGAACTGCTGCGCCCACCGATCAACGTCATGAGGTTGTGCCTGCACCCGCGGGGATTGGCGCAGCGGTTGCTCAACCGCGCCGAGGTGCACGCCGCCATCCTGGGCCGGGTTCGCCGGCACGCGCAGGCCACCGCGGCCCCGGACATCCGCCGTCTCTACGAGGAGCTCTCGAGTTATCCGGTGCCCAAGGGCGGCGACCGCGGCGAGCGGACCGGCGAGCTGTACGTGCCGTTTCAGATGCTCACGCTGGACGGCACCGAGCTCCGATTCGTCAGCATCATCGCCACCTTCGGCAGTCCGCTCGACATCTCCGTGGAAAGCCTGATCATCGAGTCGTTCTTTCCCGCGGACCCGGCGACCGGCGACTACCTGCGCGGTCTCGACGGTGATTGGAGGCTGCGCGCGATCGCTCAGCAGCACCCGCAGTTGCTTCCCTACATCGGCTAGCGTCAGCGCGTGGACCTTAATTTATTATCACTATAAAGTTAGTAGAGTTACCGCGAGCGCTTGACTGCCACCGGAGTTCAGATGGAACGCGACCAGCTCATCGACCTGACCCGCCGCGCCTTGAAGTTGGCGCGCGACAAGACAACAGACCTCGCGCCGAGCGAGCACCGGGTCGAGGCGCGGGACTACACCAGTCCCGAACGCCACGACCTCGACCGGGCCATGCTGCTGGCCAGCCCGCAGTTGGTCGGCTACGTGTCCGAACTTCCCGCCCCGGGGGCGTATTGCACCAAGACGGTGATGGGCCGCTCCATCCTGTTGACCCGGACTGCCGATGGCTCGGTGAAGGCGTTCGACAACGTGTGCCTGCATCGGCAGTCGCAGGTGGTCACGGGATGCGGCACCGCCAAACGGTTCACCTGTCCCTACCACGCGTGGACGTACGACAACACCGGTCGGTTGGTGGGTCTGCCAGGGCGTGAGGGTTTCCCGGACATGACGCTGCGCTCCGACGGCCTGGCCGAACTCCCGGCCACCGAGTTCGCCGGATTCCTCTGGGTCTCACTGGATCCCGGTACGGCGCTGGACGTGGCCGCGCACCTGGGACCGCTGGCCGACGAACTCGATTCCTGGGGCATCGGGCGCTGGTCGCCGTTGGGCGAGAAGGTGCTCGACACCCCGATCAACTGGAAGCTGGCGATCGACACCTTCGCCGAGAACTACCACTTCGCCACCGTCCACCAGCAGACGTTCGCCACCATCGCGCGCAGCAACTGCACGGTGTTCGACTCCTTCGGCCCGCACCACCGGCTGATCTTTCCGCTCAACACCATTCTGGAGCTCGACGAGCTGCCCGAGGAACAGTGGAATCCGTTCCACAACATGGTCGTGATCTACGCGCTGTTCCCCAACATCGTGCTGTCGGTGACGATCGCCAACGGCGAACTGTTCCGCGTCTACCCCGGTGATCAGCCGGGCCGCTCGATCACCGTGCACCAGAACGCCACACCGCAGGACCTGTCCGACGAATCGGTGGCCGCCGGCGCTCAGGCCGTCTTCGAATACGCGCACGCCACCGTGCGCGACGAGGACTACCGGTTGGTGCAGGGGCTCCAGGCCAACCTCGAGTCGGGCGCCCGCGACCACCTGGTGTTCGGCCGCAACGAGCCGGGGCTGCAGCACCGACACATCACGTGGGCGCAGGCGCTGGCGAGTTCAGCTCGCTGACTCATCGGCCGACAGCACCGCGACCAGATCGTCCAGAAGCGTTGCCAGCGCACCGGTTTGAGAGGGGCGCACCGCGGTCAGCAGTTCGACCGCCTCGCCCCGCCGCCCGGCGGCCACCAACGGCACCAGACGATCCGCTGTTGTCTGCAGGTCGGGGTCGGAAGGTTCGATGTTCGCGACGGTGGTGGTGAGCACCTCGACCAGCTCCCAATCCCGATACAAGGCGAGCGATCGTTCGTTGAAGGCGAACGCGGTCACCGGCTGCCCGCCCAGCATCCCGCGGTAACGGTAGGGCCCCTCCATGTATTCGATCGGCAGGCCATGCGCGGGCGCCGGCACCACCGGCTCACCGACGATGTCGAGTCCCAGTGTGGGACAGGTGATCCGGTGACGGTCGGGCATGTACCGGGCCGGGGCAAGCGGGCGCACCAGGGGCCGCACCGTCTCCGGCCACCGAACGTAGCTGCTGATCGTGACCTCGATGTCTTCGGCGCATTGCGGCGACGTGGCGGGATCGGGGTAGCTCGTGGTGACACCGGTGAAGGGCTGCAGGACATTGCCGTTCGTCCGGTCGAACTGCCGCCACATGCTCAAGTCGACGCCGTTGTCGAAGTTGATGGTGCGCCATTCGTGCGACCGGGCCCGCGGATCCCCCGCCGTTCCCCCGCCGCCGGCGTATTTTGGAAACCATTGCCGATCGACATGGCCACTGTTGCCGGAGACCTGGTGGATCTCCTCGCCCCAGCATAGGGTGCCGGTCATCGCCATACCGGTCTGGAAGTAGGAGTAGGTGTCGTCTTGGCCGAAGCAGACGATCTTGCCATTGTAGGTCGAGGCGCCCACCGGAGTCGGTGCGCGCGTGGGGGTTACGGCCAGGTCCAGCCGCATCCGCCGGCCGGAATGGTCCTCCCCCACCAGGCTGACGCGGTAGGTGTAGGGCAGTAGACCCCCGTCGCCGTTGCGGCACGTGGTCCAGGACGCGGTGCCCGCACCGCCGGCGTAGCTGATGTCGAGATAACCCGTGGCCAGCTCCAGCTTGCGGGACGCCCCCGGTTCGAGGTTGGCCGGCGGCATGTCGTAATCCGTGTACGTGCCGTAATCGCCGGTGTCGAGGTCGAAGAGCGCCATCGTGTAGAAATCGGCGACGATCGTCCCGCCGGGCCGGTTCTTGTTGAAAATCGTCAGGAAGGCAAAGGACCGGTCTGTCTCGGCGGCGTCCAGCTGGCCAGCGATGAACCAGGTGTCCGACTCCTGGTCGGGGTGTTCGCCTTCGGCGGCGGGAAACTCGAGCTGGCCGTCGCCGGGCACCAACTGGAATGGGTAACTGCGCCAGTCGCTCTTCATATCGCGCCCGCCTCGACATCGTCGCTGATGATCCGCTCGCGGCTTCCCGCCTCGCTCTTTCTTCGCTATGTTAGCGTCAATAGCGAATTACGGTCACGGTCGTACTGCACCCACCGCTGCCTCGAGGAGGCGCCCCGATGACGAAGAATTCCGACCATCGTTGTTACGACGAAGTGTTCATCGGAGGGCAGTGGCGCAAGCCCGCCAATCCCCAACAGCTCGAAGTGATCTCGCCGCACTCCGAGGAGCCGGTCGGTCACGTCCAGGCGGCCGGCCCCGAGGACGTCGACGCCGCCGTTGTCGCCGCTCGGCACGCCTTCGACCACGGACCGTGGCCGCGGATGAGCCACGCCGATCGGATGGCCAAAGTCGAACAGCTCGCCGCGATCTACGCCCGCCACAGCGACGACATGGCCGACCTGATCACCGACGAGATGGGATCACCGCGCAGTTTCAGCCGGATGGGCCAGGGGGCGGCCGCCGCGTCGCTGATCCACCTCGCGCTGGCCGCCGCCCGCGACTTTCCGTGGACCGAACGCCGCCAGGGCGTGCTCGGCGAAGTGCACCTGCGCCGGGCCCCGGTTGGGGTGGTGGGCGCGATCGTGCCCTGGAACGTGCCCCAGTTTTTGATCATGCCCAAGCTGATCCCCGCGCTCATCGCGGGGTGCACGGTGATCGTCAAGCCCGCACCCGAAACGCCTTTGGACGCTTTGTGGTTGGCCGAGATGATCGAGCAGCTTGACCTGCCCGAGGGCGTGGTCTCGGTGCTGCCCGGCGGCACCGACGTCGGCGAAGCGCTGGTGCGCCACCCCGGCGTGGACAAGATCGCGTTCACCGGGTCCAGCGCCGTCGGGCGCCGGATCGCCGCGCTGTGCGGGGAACAACTGAAACGCGTGAGCCTGGAGCTGGGCGGCAAATCGGCGGCGATCATCCTCGACGACGCCGACATCGACAAGACCGTGGCCGGGTTGAAGAGCGCGGGCCTGATGAACAATGGCCAGGCCTGCGTCGCCCAGACCCGCATCCTGGTCAGCGACCGCAAGCACGACGAGGTCGTCGACGCCCTGGCCGGCATGATGTCAGCGCTGCACGTCGGTGACCCGGCCGATGAGGCAACGGACATCGGACCGCTTGTCGCCCAACGCCAACAGCGCCGCGTCCAGGACTACATCCAGTCCGGCCGCCGCGAAGGGGCCCGCGTCGTCCTGGGTGGCGAACAGAGCCCGTCCGAGCGCGGCTGGTACGTGCAGCCGACGCTGTTCGCCGACGCCACCAATGACATGCGCATCGCCCGGGAGGAGATTTTCGGGCCGGTGCTCACGGTGCTGCGCTACCGGGACGAGGACGACGCGATCCGCATCGCCAACGAAACCGACTACGGTCTGGCCGGTTCGGTGTGGACGTCCGACATCGGGCACGGCCTCGACGTCGCGGCCGCCGTCCGCACGGGGACCTACGGCATCAACATGTACACCCTCGACATCGGGGCACCGTTCGGCGGTTTCAAGCAATCCGGCATCGGGCGCGAGTTCGGCCCCGAGGGTCTGCACGAGTATGTCGAACTGCAGACGCTGATATGCAAAGGGCAGTTGCCACCCCTATGAGGTGCGCGGCCTCCACCGGGGGTCGCGGCCCAGGCCGGCGAGAAGCCTTGTCTGCGCGTCACTTTTGGCGGGTACGGCAAGCGGGGCCTTGAACATCGCCCCCGAGCTCAGCGTCTGGGAATCCGTCGGTAACCCGACGCAAAACCGTTCACACCACTCGGGGTCCAAGCTGTCGTCGGCCCCCGCCGCACGCGCGAGGTCCCAGGTATGCACCAGGACATCGCGGGTCAGATTCGGGATGAGCGGGTAGGCATCGAGCCGTGTCGCTACGCCCGAGGTAAAGGCCTCGGTCAGCGAGCGGTACGTCAGTCGCCAGCGCTCGAGGGGATCCTCACGCGGGCGGTCGGGCTTGAGTCCCAAGGGACGCAACAGGAGTACGTCGTGAAAGCCGATGACGTGCTCGAGCACTCCTCGGGCATCCCAGGCATCGCACGGGGATGGACGGTCCCATCTGCCGGTCGCCGCGGCAACCGCCTCACCGAACCGGCGGCACACCGCCAGGTGCAGTTCGGCGTTGTCATCCATCGCCGTGATGCGGGTCCTCGGGCACCTGCAGCGTCAGCTCGACCGGGCAGCACAGCGCGCCATGCTGATTGGTCACCTGGATTTCGAGGTCGACCAGGCAGCGCGGCGGGTCCACCGAGGTGTCCCGCCGTTTGGCCACCGCCCGCCCGCGCCCGGTCATGGTGTCGCCGGCGTACACCGACCCGGTCAGCCGCATGGAGCGCCGCATCACGCGGCTGCGCGGCCCCGCCCACTCGGTCGCGACGCGGTCGGCGAAGCCGGCGAGGTGCATCGTGTTGACGTAGATCGTCGGATTCCCTTGAGCTTGAGCGTAATCCGGGTCGAAGTGGCCGGGGAAGTAGTCCCACGTCGCTCCGGCGTTCTCCACCACGCGCTGGTAGCTGATGTGGTCAACCACCTCGGGCAGCTCGACCGGGACGGTGATCCGGTCGAAGTCCAGGCCGTCGCCGGTCACGAGGGCGGCCCGGGGGTGAAGCGGAACAGGGTGTTGCGGGAGGTGGCGACCACGGCGCCGTCCTGGCGGCGATAGGTCTCCAGCGTCTCGACGAAATGGCCGACGCCCAGCCTGGTCCGCTTTTCCGGCGACACCGACACCAGCTCGTCGACGACGGTCAGGACGTCGCCTTCCACGATGGGTTGGGGAAACTCAACCTCGTTGGCCGCGTTGATGAATGTGGTGCCCGGTAGCGGCACCCGCAGGGCGATCAATGAACCGGACCTCCTCCCTCCGGGCTGCCAGGGCGGCGTGATCAACCAGCCCATCAGCAAAGCGGGTGGCGCGAGCAGGCCTCCCCATTGCCGACGAGCGAACTCGGAATCCCAATAGGAACGGTTCCCGTCGCGGACCATCGCGGCGAACAATTGGATGCGTGCGGCGCTGACCGCGGTGGCCGCGGTGCGGGGTTCGCTTTTCGTGCCGACCATCCGCAACGCATCCTCGTAGGTGCCGAAGGCCAGCCGCTGACTGAAATCCTGGTCCACGTATCGATGCCGCTCACATGACGAGCGGATGCCGGCTCGGGACCGAATCCCACTGCAACGTACGGGATGTGAAGTACCATCCGCCGCGCTCGTAGACCAGTGTGTCGTGGAAGACCCCGGTGGCCCGCAGCGCGGTGTCCTCGAACATCGCGGCGAAAAGCACGGCGACGCAATGTTGGTCGGCGTTGACCCCGTCGACGGCGATCTCGTGGTCGACCGTGATCAACCGTTGCCCGTCGCCGCCGTCGAAGGCCGCGCGCAGATCGGTGAACGCCTCGCCGTCACGGGTATAGCTGGCGCCGGAATGGCGGAAGGTGGCGATCCAGCGCTCGCGGTCGCCCTCCGAATAGGCGCGATTGTGCCGGGCGTTCAGGTTGAGGATGGCGGCGCGGCCGGTGGCGGCATGGAGCAGCTGCTGTTCCTGATAGGTCATGGTCATTGTGCTTCGCAGCCTCTCTCACAGTGACGGGCAACGTTACCGGGCAACGATATACCCCTCTTTTTCCCGATCCCATGCGCCCGGACTCACGCCCCGGTTGCGCAACAGGTCTTTGCGGATGCGGCCGATGATGTTCTTTGGCAGTTCGTCCACCGTCTCGACGTATCGCGGCACGCAGAAGTACGGCATCCGGGCCGCGCAGAAGTCGAGCAACTCGGCGCAGTCCAGTGTGGCCCCGGGACGCAGGGTCACGGCTACCAGGATGTCGTCTTCGCCCAGCTCGCTGGGGACTCCGACGGCCGCTGCTTCGGCGACGGCGGGGTGACGCATGACGACGGTCTCCACTTCGACCGATGAGACGTTTTCGCCCCGCCTGCGCAACGAGTCTTTGACGCGGTCCACATAGGTCAGGTTCTGATCGGCATCGAGCCGGCCCAGGTCACCGGTGCGAAACCACTCCGGGTGCGGGTCCACCCGCATCCCCTGGCCCACATAGCCTTCGCTCATTACGTGGGCCCGCTTCGGCCGGCACGCGATCTCTCCGACGGCGCCGGCCGGTAGCGGATCGCCGCGCTCGTCGATGATGCGCACGTCGAAATCGGGGTTGGGCCGGCCCGAGGTTCCGGGTACACCCTCGTCGGCCACGGCCTTGAGGGCGATCGGGAACGCCTCGGTCAATCCGTACATCGTGACGATGCGGCAGCCGTAACGCTTTTCGATGTCACGGTAGGAGGCCGCGTCGATGGGCGCGGCGGAGATGAACCGGAGCGGCAGCTGCGCGTCCCGCGTATCGGCGGGCAGGTTTTGCAGCATCGAGACCATCGCGCCGGCGCCGGCGAAACCGACGGCGCCGTGGGCGCGGATCTCATCCCACACCTGCGCCGGGTGAAAGGCTTTCGCCAACACGGTGGTTCCACCGACCAGCATCGGTGCCAGCACGCTGGGCGCCGCACTCAGATGGAAGAGCGGCATCGCCGTCCACAGCACCTCCCCCGCGCCGAACTCCCACGCCGAAGCGACGGTCGCCGCCACCGAGAACAGGTAATGCCACGTCGTGGCAACCGCTTTGGAGGGCCCGGTCGTGCCCGAGGTGTAGAACAGCACGCCCACGTCCGCCGCGCCGGCGGGGCTGTCGCCCACCGGGTGAACCGGCGTGCTACTCAACGCCTCGGTGAGCGAAACATCCAGCACCACAACGTCGGTCGCCGCATTCAGTCCGCCCGCGACCTCGTCGACGCGGGGCCGCCGCTCAGCATCGGTGAGGATCACCTTGGCGCATGACAGCCGAAGGGTGTGCAGCAAAAACTCACCCTTGTTCGCGGCATTGATGGCAGCGCTGACCGCGCCGATGCGCGCCGCGCCCAACCAGAAGTAGACCCATTCCGGGCAGGTGGCGGTGAACAACGCCACGCAGTCGCCGCGGCCGACGCCCAAGCCGGACAGTATGTTTGCCGCCGCGCGGGACCGCCGCCGCATCTGCTCGAAGGTCACGTCGACACCGGCGATCGACATCATCACCCGGTCGGGATGCTGCTCGGCCCGCCGATCCAGCACAGCCGGCACGGTGAAACCGTCGACACCGAAATCGGCGGGACCGGGCATCAGGGTTTCATCAGGCTTTCGCGGCCGCCGGGTCCGGCGCGCCGTCGGCGGTGTAGCCGAAATCGGACGGCGACGGTTGCGTTCCCGGGTAGAAGCGGTGCGCCCAGCGGCGAAGGGCCGCGTAATCGTGCGCCTCCTCGGGAGCCAGATTCGGCTTCTCGAGATACTTCATGTTCTCCCAGGTGAAGAAGTCCTGCTTGATGACTTCTTGCTGCAGCGCGAGGAACCGGGCGGCGCGTCCGGTCGGCACGTCACCGGTGTCGCCCGGCTCACGAACGGAGGCCTGCGTGTAGAAGTAGTCTGTGTAGTCCTCGTCGACCGGCGTCTGTCCGGTGACCTGAACGGTGGCCACCAGCTCGCTGGGGAATCGCACCACGCCCAGCCCCAGCGAGTAGTTGTCGTAGATGATCTTGGCGTCGACCGGCCCGTTCGGGGTCAGCCAGGTCTGCGCCCGGCCCCCGCCGAAATGGGCGTTGACCGTGGCGTGTAGGTGGTAGCCGGACACCTCGAACGACGCGGTGGTGGCGGGATTGGCGGCCTTGTGCACGTACTGAACGTGGTACGGGTCGGCGGCGTTCTCGATGATCATCTGCGGGTGCACCTTGACCCGGTTGAGCATCTGGGTGTGCGGGTGCAGGGGGTAGTACTCGTTGGTCTCCAGCTCGGGCAACACCGGCGGCTGCCAGTACGGCGCCCGACCGTGCCGCTCGTGCCAGGCCAGCACGAAGCCGTACCACTCCATGCTCGGATAGGTCCGGATGCGGACGTTGTTCTTGCAGCCGATCTTGCTGTAGGGAATCAGCGCGTTGCTGCCGTCACCGCGCCATTGCCAACCGTGCCAAGGACAGACGATGTTCTCGCCCTCCACGGTGCCGCCGACGGCGAGGTTGGCGCCGATGTGCTGGCAGTAGGCGTCCATCACATGAACCTGGCCCGACTCGGTGCGAAAGAGCACCATCTCCTCACCGAAGTAGTGCGCGCGCTTGACCTGACCGGGAGCCAGGTCGGAGCCGAAGGCGACGATGAACCAGCCCGTCGGGAAACGGTAGGTCGACAGGGCGATGCCGGCCTGCCCGAACTCTCGTTCTGAGGGGTCCTCGGCCGACTCCGGGGCCGGGTCCGAAACTGTACGCGTCACGAGCACTCCAGTTCGACGACTAGCTCTATTTTTACTATCTTAGGCATAGAACGTCAACGCGGCGCTCACCGGTTCCCGGTGCGTCGCCGCAGAATGGGGCCCGGCGATGACGGCTGCAGCGGTCGACCTGTCCGATCTGTCTTTGTGGTGCAACGGCTTTCCCGACGACCTGTTCGCCGAGCTGCGACGCAGCAGCCCACTGTTCCGGCACGAGCTGACGCCGGGAGTGGCCCAGACCGTGCACCGCGATTTCTGGATGGCGACCAAACACCGGCACGCGGTCCGCCTGCACCGCGACACCGAGTCGTTCACCGCGGCCGACGGCCCGCTCATCCAGCCGGTCGCCATGTTCTCGTCGTTCCCGACGATCATCACGTTGGACCCGCCGGAGCTGAACAGACGCCGCAAACTCATCTCCAACGCGTTCAATCCGCGCGCCATAGCCAAACTCGAGGAGGGGATCCGCGCGCGTGCCGCACGGATGATCGACGACTTGCTGGCCGCGGGCGGCGGGGACTGGATCGAGGACGTCGCCGACGCGTTGCCGATGTCGGTGATCGGCGACATCATCGGCATCCCGGACGAGGATCGGCCGCGAATCTTCGGCATCTTCGACCAGATCCTCAAAGCGCTTGCGCCCGAAGCACACCCGAGCGGGCGGGTAGAACTCGATCTCTTCGCTTCGGTGTTCAGGTACGCGATGGAGCTCACGGCCGAAAAGCGGCGCAATCCCACCGACGACATCTGGAGCACGCTCGCGACCGCGGTGATCACCGGCGAGGACGGCGAGCGATTCAGCTTGCCCGAGAACGAGCTCGAGTTCTTCTTCTTCGTGCTGGCGTTCGCCGGCAGCGACACCACCAAGAACGCGTTGGCCATCGGGCTGCAGGCGTTCGTGCGCAATCCACAGCAGATCGAGCGGTATCGCGCGCAGGAAGCGTTGCGGCCCGGCGCGGTCGAGGAGGTGCTGCGCTGGGCGTCGCCGGTGGCGTACTGGACGCGCACCGCGAAGGTCGACGTCGAGATGGACGGCCAGCGCATCGCCAAGGGCGAGCGGGTGGTGTCGATGCTGCGCTCGGCCAACCGCGACGAGGAAGTCTTCGATTCACCGTTCGTCTTCGACATCGGCCGCCAGCCCAACCCGCACGTGGCGTTCGGGGGCGGCGGACCGCACCACTGCCTGGGCGCCATGCTGGCCCGTGCGGAACTGCGCGCGGTGTTCGACGAACTGCTGCTGCGCTGCGATGACATCGAAATCGGCCCGGCCAAGGCCGCCCATCCCAACCTGACCACCAACATGTCGATCTACGACGAGATGGCGATATCGCTACGCGAGCGCCGCTGAGTCTGATTGCCCGACTTCTCACTCGCGCCGTTCCGGCGCTCGCCGTCGTCGGGCGAGTCAGTCCTCGACAAGCCGCAGCGCGGCCTTCGGGCACTGATCCACCGCGGCGCGCACGTCGATTTCCAGCCGCGCCGGCACGGGGCCGTCCGCGATCTGCACCACGTCGGCGTCCCCCAGCTCGAACACGTCCGGCGCAAGCGATTCGCAAAAGCCGTTGGCCTCGCACAAGTTTTCGTCGACCGTCACGCGCATCAGATGCCCTCCACTTCTCTTACAGACCCTTGGGGCGGGTCCCGATCACCCCGCTGGCCGCGAGGCGTGTCAGTTCTTCGTCGGTCAGCCCGCACCGATCGCGCAGGATCTCTTCATTGTGCTCGCCCAGCTTCGGCGGCGGCCGCAGCAGCCAGTGGTCCTGGCCGTCGAGCAGGGCGAACGGCGGGCACGGGTAGAGACCGAGGCCGGTGCTGCCATGGTGCAGCGCCTCGAAAAACCCGCGCTCGCGCAGCTGCGGATTGTCGGTGACCAGCGACGGCGATACCACCGGCGCGGCGGGAATTCCCGCACCGGCCAGGCGTTCCACCGTCGGTTCAAGGGTCTGGCGGGCGAACCACTCCGCCAGCCGGGCGTCGATCTCGTCGGCTCGTTGCCGGCGACCGGCAACGGTGGACAGGGCCTCGTCCCGGCACCACTCGGGACGGTCCATCACGTCGACCAGCGCGTGCCACTGCGCGTCGTCGCGAATGGTCACGGCGATCCAATCGTCCTTGTCGCCGGCGCAGCGGTAGATGTTCTGGATCGCCGTGCCGTGACCGCGATTGCCCCGACGGCTCAGCGTCACACCGAAGACCTCGGACTCGATCGCCTGGATCGCGGTGGCGTTGAGCACCGTTTCCAGCATCGGCAACTCGACCAGCTGGCCCTTCTCGGTGCGCTCGGCGAAGCTCAGCGCGGCGAGCACGGCGAACGCGGCGTGCACACCGGCCAGCGGGTCGCAGGCCCCGCGCGGGGTCACCGGCGGGGCCTCGGGCAGCCCGGTCACCCAGGCCAAGCCCGCGATCTGCTCCATGGTGGGCGCGAAGCCGACCCGATCCCGCCACGGGCCCTCGACGCCGAACGCGGGCATCCGGGCGAACACCAGTCTGGGGTTGACCCCAAGCAGCACCTCGGCGGTGAGGCCGAAGTGCTCCATCACCCGCGGCGAGAAATTCTCGATCACGACGTCGGCGCCGGCGACCAGTTCGGTGAACAGGCGACGACCCTCCTCGGATCCCAAATCCAGTGTCACCGAACGCTTGTTGGTGTTCATCGCGTGGAACACCCAGCCGTACTCCCACCAGTCGTCCACGTCGGTGCGCATTCCGCCCGAGTAGCGGATGCCGTCGGGCCGCTGGATGGATTCGATCTTGACGACGTCGGCGCCGAACGCGGCCAGCAGGTGGGTCGCGGCGGGCCCGGCCCAGAACGCGGTCAGGTCGATGATGCGAACACCGGCCAGCGGTAACCCGTCCAGCGCCGGTTCGGATTCGGATTCGTCACGGCGCCAAGGCGATTCGTCATCGTCCTCGCCAAGTGAGGGCGTGGCACCCACGCGTGCGGGCGCGCAGGCCGACATCAACCACGGCGGGCGGGGCTGGTGAAAACCGGCGGGGTTGTGGATGAAGGCGTCGCGCTGGCGCACGTATTCCAGATCCCGGATGGTGGAGCCGTTGCCCAGCGCGGCGATCGGCAGCCGGAACAGCTGTCCGAGCTCGACGATTTCGGCGACGGTCCGTTCGGCCAGCCAGGGATGGATCTGCTCGCGGATCAGGTCGCGGTATTGCCACCGGCCGATCTGAAACCGCAGCTGTTCGATCTCCTCCAATTGCGGGCATTCGACCATCGCGGCGAAGTCGAGCCACTGCTGCCCGGTGACCATGGTGATCCCGACGTAGCCGTCCTTGGCGGGCTCGATCGACGGCACTTCGGTGGTGCGGCGGATCGGCGGGACGCGCAGCAGTTGCGAATGCAGCCATTCGCTGCTCTGCATCGCGGTGAGCGCTTCCAGCATGGACAGGTCGAGGTGCTCGCCGGGCCCGCCGCGCTCGATGCGGCGGCGCACGGCCAGCGCGCCGAACGCCGCGAACACACCGCCCATGTACTCGCCCAGATCGCCGCCGATGGAAATCGGGGGCCCGGCGGGATCGCCGCGGAAGCCGGGTGAGCCCGCCCACGCTTGCAAGGTGAACTCGCTGGCGGCGCGGTCCGCGTAGGGTCCGCTCCAGCCGAAATCGGAGATCGTCACGATGACGGCTCGCGGCGAGTGCTCCCGCAGTTGCCGCGGGTCGATCCCCATCGCCGCGGCCCGCGCCGGGCCCGCGGTGACGACGACGACGTCGGCGGCGCCCAGCGTGGCGCGAAAGCGCGCCGAATCCTCGGCGCCGGGCGCGAACGTCATGCTGCGCTTGCCCGCGTTGAGGTAGCTGAAAAAAGGAGCGGTGCCGTCTTCGGCGACCGGCGAACAGCTGGCGGTGTACCGGCGCAGCCAATCCCCTTGCGGCGGTTCGATTTTGCAGACCTGCGCGCCGGCGTCGAGCAGCAGCTTTCCGCAGTAGCTGCCCGCTATGCGGTCACTGATCTCGACGACACGCAAATCGTGTAGCGGTGTCGGCCGGCTGTCGGACCGCTCGCTCAATTGCACCCGCCCTTCCGATCGACGCGCGATCAGAGAAGCTATTTATATCATTACTGCTAAAATAGCTAAGCCAGCGAGTTGCTTTTGTTTCGAGGATCGGATGACCGCCTTGGGAATTGGCCCCGACGCCCGGCGCCGGTTGTCGGCGCCGCGGATCGCCGAAATCGTAGCCGATGAGTTGCGTCGTCAGATCATCGACGGCGACCTCGCCGATGGCGACCTGCTGCCGCGCCAAGAGGTGCTCGTCGAGCAGTTCAACGTGAGCCTGGTGTCGCTGCGCGAGGCGTTGCGGATCCTGGAGACCGAGGGGCTGGTGTCGGTGCGGCGGGGCAACCGCGGCGGTGCCGTCGTGCACGCCCCGGCGAAGACCAGCGCCGCCTACATGCTCGGCCTGTTGCTGCAGAGCGAGTCCGTTGAGCTGGCCGATCTCGGCATGGCGTTGCAGGAACTCGAGCCCGCCTGCGCGGCGCTGGCCGCCCGCCGTCCGGACCGGGCCGAGACGCTGGTGCCCGAACTCACGCGGATCAACGAGTCGATGGCCGAACACCTCGAAGACGGCCGCCGGTTCACCGAAATCGGCCGTGAATTCCATGATCTCGTCGTCCGCGGCTGCGGCAACCACACGATCATCGCGGTCGTGGGCAGCCTGGAGACGCTGTGGACCAGTCACGAACGGCAATGGGCCGACGAGAGTGCGTCGCGGGGCACCTACCCGTCGCTGGCTCAGCGCCGCGCCGTGCTCACCACCCACGTCAAACTGACCGAGACGATCGCGGAGGGCAACGTCGACCGGGCTCGTCGTATCGCCGGACGCCACCTCGCCGACACCCAAACCTACGTGCTGTCCGGTCAGCACGATCAACGCATCTATGCGCTCTCCCCGCAGGCCTTGTCGCGGTCGCGGGACATCCGGCACTCCTGAAGGGCGGCCTGCAACGGTCATGCGAACCGCATTGGTCACCGGCGGTAGCGGCGGGATCGGAAAAGGGTGCGCCCGCAAGCTCGTTGAGCGCGGCTACGACGTGGTGCTCTCGGCGCGGCGGGAAGATCCGTTGCGCGCCGCCGCCGAGGAGATCGGTGCGCGCCACGTGGTGGCCGACGCCTCCGATCCGATCGGATTCCCCGCCGCGATAAGCGCATTGGGGGAAATCGACCTCGTCGTCCACGCGGCGGGGGCGCTCGGCGGAACCTACGCGCGCAAGCAGACCTTCGAGCAGTGGCAGGCCATCATGTCGGCCAACCTGGATTCGTGCTTCGTGGTGACGTCCGCGGTGCTGCCCAGGATGAAGGCGGGCTCGCGGCTGGTGTTCATCTCGTCGTCGGCGGCACACGAGCCGATGCCGGCCCGCACCGCGTATTCCGCCTCAAAGGCCGGCATGAACGCGTTCGCGCGGGCCCTGGCGCTCGAAGTCGATCGCGACGGCATCAGCGTGCATATCGTCACGCCCGGCCCGGTGGCCACCGAGATGCTGCAGGACGTTCCGTTCGAGATGTACGCGATCGCGGTCTCCGACGTCGCCGAGGCGGTCGTCTGGCTGGATACCGTCGACCCATCGGTCGATTTGCCGGAGATCCGCCTGTCCGCGGTGGAGCGCGGCCCCTACGCGCGGCCGCCGGTCGTGCCCACCGAGGCCCGCCGCCGCGCGCAACGGGGTTGACGCCTACGGCGCCGGGAACGGCTTGATCACCGATTCGCCGAACTCGTGCAACGAGTCCGGTGCGGCGAAGTCGGCGAACCAGACGTAGAACCGCTCGACCCCCTGCCCGGCCAGTCCGCTGAAGTGCCCGACCAGCTCGCGGGCATCCCCGCAGACCAGTCCGGATCCCAGGTTGCCGAATCGCCGGGTGCTCACCTCGCGCACGGTGTCGGGATCGGCGCCGGACCGGACGAAGCCCACCATCTGCTGGATGGACAACCGGGCCGTCCCGGCGGCCGTGGCCAGCGTCGGCAGCTTGTCGAGCTGATGGGCAGGCAGATTCCACCAATCCGCGTATCTGCGAACGAGTTCCATCATCCGGGGTCCGCTGCCACCCAGGACCAGCGGTATCGGGTAGGACCGACGCGGGGCCTGCGGCGCCACCGCGGCCTCCCCCGTCCCGTCGCCCCAGTACTGCCTGAGCAGTCTCAGGTGGCGGTCGAGCTGATCGACCCGTGCTCTCGGATCCTGCTGGCCGACATCGAATCTGGCGAACTCCGCGGGCCACGACCCCGCCCCCAGACCGAGCTCGAATCGGCCGCCGCACGCCTCTGAGAGGGTGACGGCCTGTTTGGCCAGCACCGCGGGATGCCGGAAGGCGTCGCAGAGCACCAGATGACCGATCCGCAGCCGCTCGGTCTTGGCGGCCACCCAGGTGGCGATCCCCATTGCCTCCCAGATGCTTTCGTCGGGCAGGCCGGGCGCCTCGAGGTGATCGATGAAAGCGATGCCGTCGAAACCGCTGGCCTCGGCCCGGCGCGCACGCTCGGCGATGTCGCCCGCCGACAACCGGACCTGCGGCAGGAACAAATACCACTCGGCCATGCGCCACCTATGCGTTTGACCCCGTGTCATTGACGGCAGGGCTAGTTTATTATCTTTACTATGTTAGAGGTCTTATGGATGTAGGGCTGAACTCGGAGCAGTTGTCGCTCCGCGACGCCGTACGCGACATATTACGTACGGAGTGCCCGCCTGAGGCCGCCCGCCAAGCGCTCACGGATCCGGAGCGCTGGCGCGCCCTGTGGAAGACGGTCGTGGATCTCGGGTGGACCGAGCTCGCCGCCCCCTCCGAGGAAGAGGCGGGCGACTACGGGCCGGTCGAGCTGGCCGTGGTTCTCGAGGAATGCGGTGCCGCCCTCGCCCCGATCCCCTTGCTGAGCAGCGTCGGTCTGGCCGCGGGCGTGCTGCGTGACGCCGGACTCGACTCGGTCCTGGCCGACATCGCCGGTGGAACCGTGGCGACGCTGGCCGTCCACGCCCCCGGGTCGCGCCTGCCCGGGGCGCCGATGACCCTGCGCGACGGACGGCTGCGCGGTCGTGCGGTCGCGGTCCCCCACCTGTCGCGCGCCGAGCTGGTCGTCACCCTTGCCCGCGACGACGCCGGTGACACCGTGGCGGCGGTCGCGCGTTGCGGCGACGGTGTCACCGTGGTGCCCGCGGCTGACTCCACCGACCCCGCCCAGCCGTTGGCGACGGCCGACATCGACGCCGAGCCCGTGGCCGTCGCGAGCGCCGACGTCGAGTCCGCATTGACGGCGCCGTGGGTGGCCTGCGCCGCGGACCTGATCGGCGTCGCGAGCGCCGCGTTGCGCCGCTCGGTCGAGCACGCGAAGTCGCGGCGCCAGTTCGGCCAACCGATCGGCGCATACCAGGGGATCAAACACGCGTTGGCCGACAACTACGTCGGCCTGGAACGCGCCCGCAGTCTGACGTATGCGGCCGCGGCCCGGCTCGCCGATCCGGCTGCGGCACCCGGCGACGCGTGGACCTCCGCCGCGCTCGCCAAAGCGGCGGCCGGTGACGCGGCCGCCGCCTGTGCGCGCACGGCGGTCCAGGTGCACGGCGCGCTCGGTCAGACCTGGGAGCACGACGTCCACCTCTACGTCAGGCGCGCCTGGCAGGGCGCCGCGCTGCTGGGCGACAGTCGCGCGCTCTACCACGAGGTGGGCCGCCGATTCTGCGGGGGCGCCGCGTGAGCCCGGTGGTGGACGAATTCGGCGCGTGGTTGGCGGAGTTCCTGCCCGACGACTACTACGAGAAGTATCGGCAGTACCGGTGGGACCTGGGCCTGCGGCGCGATTACCAGCGGGCCGCGTTCGAGGCCGGATGGATCCAGCCGACCTGGCCCCGCGAACACGGCGGACGGTCCCTCGGTCTGCGCGACGCCATGGAGGTCCGGCTCGAGGCCGCGCTGCGCTCGGCGCCCAAACTGCCCAACATCGCCGGTCCCAACGTCGCCGCGCCCGGCATTCGTCAGTTCGGCACCGCCGCCCAGGTCGAGCGCCTGCTCGTCCCGCTGTTACGCGGTGACGAATGGTGGGCGCTGGGCATGTCCGAACCCGA
Organism: Mycobacterium sp. 3-98; assembly: GCF_035918355.1. Lineage (NCBI taxonomy): Bacteria > Bacillati > Actinomycetota > Actinomycetes > Mycobacteriales > Mycobacteriaceae > Mycobacterium > Mycobacterium sp. 3-98. The sequence goes on from NZ_CP142360.1 coordinate 4,366,518, forward strand.
AGCCGGGTCCGATTTCGCCGGACTGCGCACGCGCGCCGAACGCGACGGCGACGTGTTCCGGGTCAACGGCCACAAGATCTGGACCACCCAGGCCCACAAGTCGCGGTGGTGCACCTTGTATGCCCGCACGGATCCCGATGCGCCGAAACACCGCGGCATTTCCTGCCTGATCCTGGATCTGCACGCGCCCGGGGTCAGGATCGAGCCGATCCGCATGGCCTCGATCTCCGACGAGACGTTCTGCGAGGTCTTCCTCGACGATGTCGAGGTGCCGGGCGACAACCTGCTGGGGCCGCTCAACGGCGGCTGGAATGTCGCCCTGTCGTCGCTGCAGCATGAACGCCAGATGATCTGGATCATGAACTGGGTCGAGATCAAACGCGGGCTCGAGGCGGTGCGCACCGCCGGCGGCGGGGTCTCGGGCGACGACGTCTACACCGAGCTCGGCTCGCTGATCGCCGACGCCGAAGCCCTGCGGGCCACCGGATATCGCGCGCTGGGCAACGAGCTGGCGGGGCGGCCCAGCCCAGAAGCCGACACCATGAAGCTGCTCGGATCGCTTACGTTGCAGCGTGTTTGGGAACTCGGCGCCGCCGCTGCGGGCCCGGAGTCGGCCGCCGATCCGGACCTGCTGTTCGAACGTCAGGACGCGCTGGCCGCGACCATCTACGGCGGAACGTCGGAGGTGCAGCGCAACATCATCGCCGAGCGGCTGCTCGGACTGCCGAAGGGATGACCACGATGGACTACGACCTCGGCGACGACGCCGGACAACTGCGAAGCCACCTGCGCGAGCTGGTCGCCAACCACATCCCCGCCGACTTCCTCGGCGCCTGCACCGAAAACCCGCAGGACCTCGCCACCACCGAGACGTTCTGCAAACTGCTGGCCACCGAGGGGCTGCTCGCGCTGGCGTGGCCGAAGGAGCATGGCGGCGGCGGGGGTTCGGTTTGGCAGCAGACGGTGCTGCGCGAGGAGATGTGGGCGCAACACGAGCCGCGCGGTCCGCAGTACATGGGGATCAACTGGGTCGGGCCGGCGCTGATGCGGTACGGGACCGAGGAACAGAAAGCCAAGCACCTGGCGGCCATCGCCGCCGGGGATGTCATCTGGTGCCAAGGCTTTTCGGAGCCCGAGGCCGGAACCGACCTGGTGTCGTTGCGTACCCGCGCCGTCGCCGACGGTGACGGATGGCGCATCACCGGGCAGAAGGTGTGGACCTCGTACGCGCTGATGGCGTCGTGGTGCGTGCTGGCGGCGTGCACCGACCCCGACGCCCCAAAACACAAGCGGCTCACCCTGTTTCTGATCCCGATGGACCGTCCCGGTTTCACCGTCCGGCCGATCCCGTCGATGCTGGGGCCGCACCATCTCAACGAGATGTTCCTGGACGACGTGCAGGCGTTTCCCGGCGACGTGCTCGGCGAGGTCGGCGACGGATGGCGGGTGATGCGCGAGGCGCTGGCCTTCGAGCGGGTGGGCATCGCCCGCTACGCGCGGTGCGAGTCGCTGCTCGAACGCATGCGCAGCCAGCTCGGCGACGAGTGGGACGAGCTGCCCGAGACGATTCGGACGCGGTGGGTGCGGGCGCTGGTCGACCTGCGGGTCGCCCGGCTGCTGGCCTATCGCGCCGTGTCACTGCAGGACGATCCGGCGGCGGGCGCGGCCGCCAGCGCCGCGCGCATCGTCACGACGACCCTCGATCAGCAGGTGGCCGAGCTGCTGTTCGACGTGCTGGGCCCCACGGCGCTGGACAGCGGCAGTTCCGCGCCGCTGCACGGGGCGATCGAAGACCATTGGCGTTACGCACAGGCGGCCACCGTCGCATCGGGCACCATCGAAGTGCAGAAGATGCTGGTGGCACGAGACGTGTTGGGAGGAAGCCGGTGAAAACCGATCTGCCACAAGACATCAGCGACTTCGCCGCCGTCGCGGGCAAGCGGCTCACCCGATTAGGCGGACCGCCGGCCGCGCTGCGCGCCGAGGCCGACGACTCCGTCCGGGACGCGGCCCGTGCCGCGTTGAACGAGGTGGGCGCGTTCGACCTGGACGTGCGCTCGTCCCCGGACGATCTGCTGGCCGCCGCGGTGCTGTGCCAGGCCGCCGGCGCCACGGTGCTGCCCTATCCACTTGTGGAGGAGCTGTTGTCGATCGATGGCGCGCGGCTGGCCCTGGTGAATCCGAAAGCCCCGCGCATCGACCACGGCGATTTGGCCGGCGACTGGATCGCCGCGGACCTGGACGGCAACCGGTACCGGCCGCGGCCGGCCGCGCGCACCGGCGCCAAGCTGGGGCCGTTCCTGGTTCCGGCGACCTTGGGCGCACCCGAGGGAAGCGTCGGAGCCCCCGACGTTAACCTTCATCTCGTGCTCGGATCATGGCGGATTCTGGGAGCGGTGCAGCAGTCGCTGCAGATCGTCACCGAGCACGTGCGCGCCCGGATCCAGTTCGGTAAGCCGCTCGCGGACTTTCAGGCCGTCAGGTTTGCCGTCGCGGACGCCGCCGTCGCGGTGCGCGGGCTGCACGAACTCGCGAAGTACACGATCTGCCGACCCGAATCGCTGCCGGCGCCGATCCATTCGGCCGACGCACTGGTGCTTCGGCTCAAAGCCGCCGACACCGCGCGCCAGGTGATGCGCACGTCGCACCAGTTACTCGGGGCCCTGGGTTTCTGCGACGAGTCCGACGTCAGCGTGCTCGACCGGCACACCCAGCCGCTGATCCGGTTGCCGCTGGGCACCGACGAACTCGCCCTGCGCCTGATCCCCAGCGTGTCGGACGGGTCGCTGGAGACGCTGTTCAGCGAGCCGGTATCTGCGTGAGCCGCCGCACGACGATTGAGGAGGAACGGCGAAGGTGACCGCCGGCGACGATGCAGAGCGAAGCGATGAGGAGGAGCGGCGCAGGTGACCGCCGGCGACGATGCAGAGCGAAGCGATGAGGAGGAGCGGCGAAGGTGACCGCCGGCGACGATGCAGAGCGAAGCGATGAGGAGGAGCGGCGCAGGTGAGTAGCGAACCTGTCGCGGCCGAAGCGGCGGCGAACCCGTTCGCCGACGGGGTTCCCTTCGGAACCAAGCTGCGAGAGCTCGCCGAACAACGTGGGAACGATGCCGGCGTCACGATCGTCGCGCTCGACGGCACCGCGCAGACGCTGACGTTCGGTGAGCTCGACGCCCGCGCCAACCAGTGGGGCCGCGCCCTTGCCGCCGCCGGCGCCGCAATCGGTTCCCTTGTGGCGCTTGCTATTCCGAATTCTCAGCATCTGGTGCTGGCGACGCTGGGGTGCTGGAAGATTGGCGCGGTTCCGGTGCCCATGCACTGGGATCTTCCCGAGTGGGAGCGCGACCGGGTGCGCGAGGTGATCGATCCCGCCGTCGTCGTCGATGAAAAGAGCCGCTGGGACCTCGAGGCCCGCGCGGCCGCCGAGTCCGACGGCCCCCTGCCGGTGGCCGTCTCCCCCACCGCCAACGGGATCTGCAGCAGCGGTTCGACCGGCGTGCCCAAGGTGATCCTCAACCTGGCGCCCTCGCTGTGGATCCCCCAGCAGGGCGAGCCGTTCCTGTCGAACTGGACACCGGTTTCCCAGCCGCAGACAATCATGGTGCCCGCGCCGATGTATCACACCAACGGCTTCGCCACCTTCCTCATGCTGCTGGCGGGCGACCATCTGGTGATACTCGAAAAGTTCGACGCCGCATTGGCTCTCGATGTGATCGAGCGCTTCCGGATCACCAACTTCACCGCGACGCCCACCATGCTGGCGCGCATCGCGGCCCGGCCCGACGTCCGGGAGCGCGACCTGTCCAGCATCGTCTTCATCCTGCAGGGCGCCGCGGTGATGCCGCCCTCGCTGCTGCATACGTGGTTCGAACTGCTCAGCCCGGAGCAGATCGTGACGGCGTACGGGATGACGGAAAACCTGGGGCTCACCGCGCTGCGCGGCGACGAGTGGCTCGCCCACCCGGGCAGCGTGGGCCGCGGATTCCGGGACACCGAGATCCGGATTCTGGACGCAGAGAAGCGGCCGCTGGGTCCCGGCGAGGACGGGGACGTGTATCTGCGGGCACCGATGAGCGCGGGGTATCGCTACCTGGGTGGGGCGCCCCCACTGCCGTCGACCGAGGACGGCTTCCGCTCCGCCGGGGACATGGGCCACCTCGACGAGGACGGCTTTCTCTACATCGTGGACCGCCGCGTCGACATGATCGTCAGTGGCGGCGCCAATGTCTTTCCCGCCGAGGTCGAGTCGGCGCTGGCCGGCCACCCAGGTATCGCCGACGTAGTCGTGATCGGGCTTGCCGATCCGCAGTGGGGGCGCCGCGTGCACGCGGTGATCCAGCGCGCCGAGGCCGACGGCGCCGAGCCCCTCACCGAGCAGGGCGTGATCGACTACGCGAAGAGCCGCCTGGCCCCGTACAAGGCGCCCAAGACGGTGGAATTCGTCGACGCGATACCGCGCACCGCGGCCACCAAGGTCAACCGCTCGGCGATGATCGCGGCGCGGGGCGGCTGAGCGTCCGACCGTCGGTCGGCGCGACGACCCAGAAGGTCTGGCTTCGCGGATGGGCCCCAGGACGCGGTAACCTCATTCTCAGAGCGTAAGGACTGCGCCACGGAAGGGAACAGCGCCGATGACCGCCCCCAATGACGAAGCCGAAGTGACGCGCGGCGACCGCTTCATCAAGACCGCCGTCGCGATCCTGGGCGAGACGGGACGCACCGACTTCACCGTGCAGGAGGTCGTCGCCCGCTCCAAGACGTCGCTGCGGGCCTTCTACCAACACTTCGCCAGCAAGGACGAACTACTTCTGGCGCTGTTCGACAGAACCATCGCTCAATCGGTTCAGGCCTGGCGCGCCGAAACCGCGGGACTGGACAGCACGTCGGCGCTGAAATTGCTGATCGATCGGCTCAGCGAGCAACCGGAATCGAGCACCCAGGACAGTCTGAATCGCGCGCTGACCCTCTACAACCAGCACTTGGCCGAGACTCGTCCCCGTGACTACGCCCGGGTGCTCACACCGTTGCACCGGCTGACTCGCGACATCGTCGGGCAGGGCATCACCGAGGGCGTCTTCAACCCCGGATTGGACGTCGGTGCGGCCGCCGCCATCGTCATGCAGACGGTGATGGGCGCGCAGCGATTGCGTTGGCTGGGTTCGGAATTGAACGGCGCACCCGTGGATACGGGCCACCTCTACGACTTCTGCAGCCGCGCGCTCGGCATCCGCGAGACGGACGAAGAGTCGACGGTCCCGTCGCTGGCCGAGCTGTTCGCTCAGATCGGCATGCGCCCGGGCAGCCGCAACGGCGAGTTCGCGATGACCATGCCGGTCAGCCCGCAAGTCGTCAACACGTCGGGCGCCCTGCAGGGCGGCTTGATCGCGACGCTGGTGGACGTGGCGGGCGGCCAATTCGGGCTGGATTACCTGGAGCCGGGCACCACGATGACGACCTCGGATCTGTTTGTGCGCTACCTGCGGCCCGTCCGCCAGGGCTCGGCGTTCGCGGTGCCCAAGGTGTTGCGATCCGGACGACGGGCGATGGTGATGCAGGTGGACATCTTCGGCGACGGAGACGGCGACGACGACGACGAATTGCTCGCCACGGCCACCGTGAACTTCGCCATCATCAACGGCGCGACGCCGACGATCGGGCCGTGGGCCGACGAATAACGCGGGTGTCCCTCGCCGCCCAGCGGTGGTAACGTCGTTACCACGCAATGAGAATTTAGACCATTTGCAAGGAGATCGCCATGCCGTCTCGCGAGCTTCCCTTCCCCGTTTTCGATGCGGACAACCACATGTACGAGCCGCAGGAGGCGCTCACCAAGTTCCTGCCGGACAAACGCAAGAACGTCATCGACTACGTCCAGGTGCGCGGCCGCACCAAGATCGTGGTGCGCGGCCACATCAGTGAATACATCCCCAACCCGACGTTCGAGGTGGTGGCACGCCCGGGCGCCCAGGAGGACTACTTCCGCAACGGCTCACAGGGCAAGAGCTATCGCGAAATCCTCGGCGAGCCAATGAAAGCCATCCCGGCCTTCCGCGAACCGGGCGCGCGCCTGGAGGTCATGGACGAGCTCGGCATCGACTTCGCGCTGATGTTCCCGACACTGGCCAGCCTGGTCGAGGAGCGCATGAAGGACGACCCGGAGATGACCCATGACGTCATCCACGCCCTCAACGAATGGATGTACGAGCAATGGTCGTTCAACTATAAGGACCGCATCTTTGCCACCCCGGTGATCACCCTGCCGATCGTGGACCGTGCGCTCGAGGAACTGCAGTGGTGCCTGGAGCGCGGCGCCCGCACGGTGCTGGTGCGTCCCGCGCCGGTGCCCGGCTACCGCGGCAGCCGGTCGTTCGGGCTCGAAGAATTCGACCCGTTCTGGCAGGCCTGCGTGCGGGCCGAGATCCCCGTTTCGATGCACGCCTCGGACAGCGGCTACTCCGAATTGCTCAACATCTGGGAGCCGGGCGACGAGTTCCTGCCGTTCAAGCCGACCGCCTTCCGCAGCCTGGCCATGGGCCATCGCCCCATCGAGGATGCGTTCGGTGCCCTGATCTGCCATGGCGCGCTGTCCCGCAACCCTGACCTGCGGATACTGTCCATCGAGAACGGCGCGGACTGGGTGCCGACCCTGTTCCGGGGCCTCAAGGGCGTCTACAAGAAGATGCCGCAGGCGTTCACCGAGGACCCGATCGAGACGTTCAAGCGGTGCGTCTACGTCAGCCCGTTCTGGGAAGACCGGTTCACCGAGATCGTCAACATGGTGGGCACCGACCGGGTGGTCTTCGGATCCGACTGGCCGCACCCCGAGGGCCTGAAAGACCCGATCACGTTCGTCGACGAGCTGGCCGATTTCAGCGACGAGGACAAGGCAAAGATCATGGGCGGCAACCTGATGAAGCTGATGAAGGTTTCCGCGCCGGCGTCGAAGAAGCCCGTCTCGGCCTGATTGCGCGCCGGGCGCAGTCCGCTGGACGACCGAAACATGATGTGCGCCCGTTGCTTTGGGCGGCCATCGCGCACTCGCACGTTGGCAGCGCGTAGTCGATCCACCTGATTGCGGGTGTGGGCATGACGTGACGGGTCCGCGTGGCGCCGCCGATGGCGCACTCGTGCAACGCGTTTCCGCACCCGCGCGCCACCGCCGATGGCTATCTCGATTTTCGGCAACGTCAATTTTGCGCGTCGCCGAATTCGCCGGATGTAACACTCCGGTATCAAACCGTTGCGATATGCAACTAATACCATTGCTAATCTGAACATCTACGTGTGCAAAATTGGTCGCTTGATTTGACCCGGTTACGACTCTGATTAGCCCGCAGGCCCGTCGAAAACTGCGAGGAGGAACGGCCAGATGGTGGCCGAAAAGGACTGGGACCGAACGGTCGGCGCGGCCGAGGACGTGCGGCGCGTCTTCGAGAATGTCCCCATGCTGTTGGTCGGCCTTGAAGGGCCCGAGCACCGATTCGTCGCGGTCAACGCGGCGTACCGCGTCCTCAGTCCGCCCATCGACTCGATCGGGCTGCTGACGCGCGAGGTCTATCCCGAACTGGTGAGCCAGGAAATCATCCAGATGTTCGACCGGGTGTACCAAACGGGCGAGCCGCAATCGGGAACAGAGTGGCGGGTCCAAGCCGACTTCGACGGCGCGGGGCAGGCGCAGGAACACTTCTTCGACTTCATCGTCACGGCACGCCGCGCCGAGGACGGCACGATCGAGGGCGTGCAGCTGGCGTTCACCGACGTCACAGACCGGGTGCAAACGCGGATGGCCGCCGAGGCGCGCCTCGAGGAGCTGTCCGAGCGGTACCGCAACGTCCGCGATTCCGCCACGGTCATGCAGCAGGCGTTGCTCGCGCCGTCGGTGCCCGTCATTCCCGGCGCGGATGTGACGGCGCAGTATCTCGTCGCCGCGGAGGACACCGCGGCCGGTGGCGACTGGTTCGATGCGATTCCCCTGGGGGACAGGCTGGTTCTCGTCGTCGGTGACGTCGTCGGCCATGGTGTCGAAGCGGCGGCAGTGATGTCGCAGCTGCGGACCGCGCTGCGGATGCAGGTCGTGGCGGGATATCCGATCGCCGAGGCGCTCGAGGCCGTCGACCGGTTCCGCAAGCACGTGCCCGGGTCGAACACGGCCACAATTTGCGTCGGCGCGCTCGATTTCGGCACCGGCGAATTCCGTTACTGCACCGCCGGACACCCGCCGCCGCTGCTGGTGACGTCCGAGGCGACCTCGCGCTATCTCGAGCCTTCCGGCGCGGGTCCGCTCGGCAGCGGCACCGGGTTTCCGGTCCGCACCGAGTTCCTCGATGTGGGCGACTCGATCCTGCTGTACACCGACGGCCTGATCGAGCGGCCCGGCCGGCCACTGGGCGCCAGCACCGCCGAATTCGCCGAACTGGCCGCGAATATCGCCGGCGGCCAACGCGGCTTCGTCATCGAATCATCGATGCGAGCGATCGACCGAATCTGTTCGGAGACACTGGAACTGCTGCTGCGCTCGACCGGCTACAGCGACGACGTGACACTGCTCGCGGCGCAACGCCGCACTCCACCCGCGCCGCTGCACATGACGCTGGACGCAACCCTGCACGCCGCCCGCGCGGTACGCACTCGGCTCCGGCAGTGGCTGGCGGAGATCGGCGCCACCGCCGACGACATCTCCGATGTCGTGCACGCGATCTCGGAGTTCGTCGAGAACTCGGTCGAGCACGGGTACGCGACCGACGTCTCCGACGGCGTTGACGTCGAAGCGATGCTGTCCGGCGACGGCGATCTGCACATTTCGGTGATCGACCGCGGACGGTGGAAGGATCACCGCGAAGGCGAAACGGGCCGCGGCCGCGGCCTTGCCATGGCCGAAGCCTTGGTGTCGGAGGCGCACGTCAGTCACGGCCCCGATGGGACGACCGCGCGGGTGACGCACCACCTGTCGCGGCCGGCGGACTTCGTTACCGACTCGCTGGTCAGCCACGCGACCCGTCAGCGGACGGTCAACTCCGAATTCGTCTCCGCGGTCACCGAACCGGGCCGCATCGTGGTCAGCGGCGACGTCGATTCCAACACCGCGTCCACGCTGGACCGTCAGATCGCGGTCGAAAGCCGTTCCGGCGTCGCACCGTTGACCATCGATCTCAGCGCGGTCACCCACCTCGGATCGTCGGGCGTCAGCGCCCTTGCCGCCGCGCGGGAGCGGGCACAACGACAGGGCAGCGAGTACGTGCTGGTGGCCCCGCCGGGAAGCCCGGCGCACCACGTCTTGTCACTGGTGCAGATCCCGGTGGTCAGCGGTCTGGCCGAGAACGTCGTCGCCGAGGGCTAGGACCGCTCGGACCGCTCGCCATGCCGTACCTGGCTGAACGGCACCCCGCGGTCGGCGGCATATTCGCGGGGGAAGCCCAGCACCCGCTCGCCGATCACGTTGCGGGCCATTTCCGTTGTGCCGCCGCCGATCGCGACCGTCTGCCGCGACAGGTAGCGCAGCCCCGCCTCCAGGCCCGCGCCCGGCTCCCCCACAACGCCGGCGCTTCCCGCGATCTCCAGCGCCGTGTCGACGTCGGTGGTCACGGTTTCGGAGTGGAACAGTCTGATGAGCGTTCCGGCCGCCGGCGGCAGGACGCCGTCTCTGACACTGCGGTACACATGGCCGATCAACTGCTCGGCCACCGCCCGGTGCACCAGGACCCTGCCGGCCTTTTCCTGCACGCGTGGGTCGTCGGCCTGTCCGGTCTTCTCCACGAGGCCGACGTAGTCGACCGGGATCGCGTTGCCTCCCTCGCTGCCGCCGCCGCTGGCGAACTCCGAGCCCTGCCCCACTGCGCGGCGCTCGTGGTACAGCTGTCGCGAGGCCACCGCCCAGCCGCCATTGACCTCCCCGACAACGGCGTCGTCTGGAACGTCGACTCCGTCGAGGAACTCCTCGCAGAACTCGGTGGAACCGCTCAGCATGGTGATGTGCCGCAACGTGATTCCCGGATGAGAGATGGGCACCAGGAACATGGTCAGGCCCTCGTGTTTGGGCACATCCCAATTCGTGCGGGCCAGGCACAGGCCGTAATCGGCGGCGAACGCGCTCGTGCTCCACGTCTTGGCGCCGTTGATGATCCAACGGTCGCCATCGCGCTCGGCCCGGGTGAGCACGCCGGCCAGGTCCGATCCGCCGCTGGGTTCGCTCAACAATTGCACCAGCACCTCTTCGCCGCGCAGCGCCGCGGCGATGTGCTGCTTCTTCTGGTCTTCGCTGCCGGTGTCGAGCAGCGTTGCGCAGCAGATGGTGAACGTCGGGGTGTTAAGGATCAGGGGCATTTCGTAGTCGAGGGTTTCGGCGTCGAATGCCTTTTGGTATTCGTAGTCCAGCCCCAGACCGCCATACTCGCGGGGAAAGCAGATGCCGGCGAATCCGCCGTCGTACAAGCGCTTTTGGAGTTCTCGGGCCCGCAGCCAGGCCCGCTCGTCGTCGCGCGGGGCCGGTGGTGGGGCGTCGCGGTCGATGGCGGGCATGTTGTCGGCCAACCATGCCCTGGCCCGGGCGGCGAACTCTGCGACAGATTCGGTGTGCGTCATCTGTCCGAACGACCCGCCTTTTCGAACTCGTACACCCGCAGGTTGTGTTCCTCGGGCGTACCAAACATGCTGCGGTACAACGTAACCCGGCGAAGGTACAGGTGCAGGTCATGCTCCCACGTGACACCGATGCCGCCGTGCATCTGTACGCAGGCCTGGACGATCTGGCCGGCCATCTCCCCCACGTAGGACTTCGCGATGCTGGCCGACAATCCCGCCTGCGGCGCGCGACCCGCCACGTTGTCCACCGCCGCCCACGTGGTCGCCCGGCAGGCCTCCAGCCACAGCTTCATGTCGGCGAACTTGTGTTTGAGGGCCTGATACGACGCCAGCGGGCGACCGAATGTGTGCCGGTCCAGCGCCCACTGGGCGGTGAAGTCAAACACCGTTTGCAGGACGCCGACGACCTCGGCGCACTGCAACACCTGGGCGATCTGGCTTTGTCGATCGACCAGTGCGGGTGTCTCACCGGCGGTGCCGACGGCCGCAGACCGGGGCACGACGACACCCTCGAAGCGCACGCGGGCGTATTGCTTGACCAAGTCCACCGACTGCTGGGGCTCGATGCTGACGCCCGGAGCGTCCGTCGGGACCAGAAACTGGCGAATCTCAGCGCCATTCGGGCCGCCGCGCGCCACCACCAGCAGCGCCGAGCTCTGGGCGCCCGCCTCGACGCGGTCCTTGACGCCGTCGATGCGGTAGCCGGCGTCGGTTTCGGTCGCCGTCACCGCGGGAGCCAGTGGCGCCCAGCCCTGGCCGGGCTCACAAACCGCCCACGACGCCACCGATTCACCCGCGATCAGCGCCTCGATGGCATCGGCGTGCGCTTCGGAGTTGGAGCACTCGGCGAGCGTCGACAGGACGGTGCTGACCGGATACAGCGGCCCGGGCGCGACCGTCTTTCCGAGCTGCTCGGCGACCATCGCCAGGTCGGCGAAGCCGCTCTCCGACACACTCCCGCCGCCCAGCTCCTCCGGAACGAGCAGCCCCGTCCAGCCGAGCTCCGCGGCGCGCCGCCACCACGCTGGGTCAAACGACGCCCCCTCGGCGTGTAGCTCCCGCACCCGGCGCAGCGGCGCTTCCTTTTCGAGAAAGGCCTGGGTCGTCGAGGTGAAGAGGACCTTTTCGGGGGAGTCGATGGTGGTCATGGTGCCGAGGGAATCCTTCTTGACATTCGATCGCTGCGGGTGCAACGGAAACGGTTTGGGTGTTTGATCATCCGCCCGATCGGTCCTCGGTTGGCTGGCATTTCTGATGTTAGCAACGGGCAATACGGTAAGAGATACCGGAGTTCAGTCGGTAAAAGCGGTGACGAGGTTTCCGCCTCGGCGAACAGCGCGGGCCGTCGCGTTTACCCGGACGAGCCGTTCCTACATGGCGAACACGCGGCGCACCGCCTGGGCGTGCAACGCCCGGTTCTCCCGGGAAACAATCCAATCCGGCACCATCGAGTCGAAGCCATTGAAGGTCGCTGCAATCACATGCAATTCGGTGTGGACGTAAGCGTGCAGCAGCCGATTGGCGTAGTCGATGGCCTCGTCGCGACAGGGATCGATCTCGGAGCAGCTGACGAACGTGGGTGGCAGCCCCTCGAGGTTTGCCCGGTGCGCCGGGACGTGTTGCCCACTGGCGCTGGCGTGGCCGAGGTAGTGATTCCATGCCCGGCTCACGGCCGGGCCGTTGAGGCCCGGGGTGCGCTGGAACTCGCGACGCGACGGCGTGGCGTCGGAGTCGAGCATCGGCTGGTGCAGGATCTGCATCAGGATGGCCGGACCTTCCTGGTCGAACATGCGCTGGGTCAGGCCGGCGACGAGCGCCGCGCCGGCGTCGCGCCCCATGACCGCGATGCGGCCGGCGTCGGCGTCCAGTTCTTCACTGTTGTCGACCACGTAGCGGAAGGCCGCTTCGACGTCGTCCAGCGCCGCCGGGCACGGATTCTCCGGCGCCAGCCGGTAGTCGACGGAAACCACCAGACAGCCGCCGTCGCGGGCCAACTCCACGCAGTGCGCATGGTCCGTCTCCAGGTTGCCGGTGACGAACCCGCCGCCATGGGCGTACACCACCAGGGGCGCCGGGGATTCGGTGTCGCCGCGGTACAAACGGAGCCCCAGCTGACCGCCGGGCCCGGCGATGGATCGGGAGTCGATCGAGACGCCGCTGGTGTCGGCCGCCGCGGCGCGCTGGGCGGCCAGCAGGTTGGCGTGCTCCCGTTCGGCGGCCAGTGTCTCGGCGCGGAACTCGAAGGCGCCCAACTCGACGGCGGCGTCGCGCAGTACCGGGTCGATGCGGGTGAGGCCGTGTGGGCGGGCCAGGTTCGTCTGTGTCATACCTATTCGTTTTCTCCGGCTCGTCATGCACGCTAAACCACCTTCAAGGTAGACCTGCGCGTTTGGCCGGAGGCAGACGAGGTAGGTATTGGCGCGAAAAGCCCCGGGGCGGCGCGGCGAACGGGACCGGCCGTGCCGAACGCGTTGCGGCATTGCCTAACCGGGGTGTGGCGATCGCGCGAGCCGTTGGGATTCGTTGCTATTTATACTATGATAGCTAAATTCCGCTCGGTACACACCCGCCGTGGACTCGCGGTCGACGATCGGTCCGCGCGAACGGCCTGACTCGGTTGTTTTCAGGAGGAAGCGCTGATGACGCTCAGCACTGACCCGAACGGTCAGCCCGTGGTGCCCCCGCTCGACTTCACCGGTGAAACCAGCCCCTATCCGTTCTTCGAGTACATGCGGCGCACGGACCCGGTCTGGCATGGTTCCCTGGCCGATTCCGGACAGCTGCCCGAGGAATTGCGGCCCGACGACGAATGGGTCCTGTTCGATTACGACGCTGTGTCCCAGGCTTTCCGCGACGACCGGGTGTTCACGTCGGCCGCCTACGACAAGACCATCGGGCTGGTGATGGGACACACCATTCTGGCGATGGGCGGCAGGGAGCACCACGACCACCGCAACCTGGTGGCCAAAGCCTTTCGTGCGACCGCGCTGGCGCGGTGGGAGCCCTCGGTCATCGGGCCGGTGTGCGATCAGCTCGTCGACGAAATCAAGAACGACGGCCAGGCGGACCTGGTGAAGGCGGTGACCTTCGAGTTCCCGACGCGGATCATCTCCACGCTGCTCGGTCTGCCCGCCGAAGATCTCGACCTGTTCCGACGCCTGTCGCTCGACCTCATCTCGATCCCGACCGACATCGAGGCGGGGTTGAACGCCGCCAACGAGCTCTACGACTACTTCCTCAAACAGGTCGAGCAGCGCAGGCGCAAGCTCACCGACGACATCATCGGAGACCTGGTCGCCGCGGAGATCGACGGCGAGAAGCTCACCGACGAGGCCATCATCGCCTTCCTGCGGCTGCTTCTTCCGGCCGGGCTGGAAACCACGTACCGTTCGTCGGGCAATTTGCTGTATCTGCTGTTGACCCACCCCGAGCAGCTGGCGATGGTCCGTCGGGACCGATCCTTGTTGCCGATGGCGATCGAGGAGGGCCTACGCTTCGAAACGCCACTGACCACGGTCATGCGTACCACGACCGAGGAGGTCGAAATCGGCGGTAAGACAATCCCGGCCAACGCCCAGATCGACATGTGTATGGGTTCGGCCAATCGCGACGAGACCCGCTGGACCGATGCCGATACGTTCGACATCTGCCGCCCGCGCCAGGCCCACATCGCCTTCGCGGGCGGCATTCACATGTGCCTGGGCATGCATCTGGCGCGACTGGAAACGCGGGTCATGTTGAACAGCCTGTTCGATCGCGTCGAGGATTTGGCGTTCGTCCCCGACGACGGCACCGGCGTGGAATCCAAGATCGTCGGGCTAACCTTCCGGTCGCCCAACAAGCTTCCGGTCACCTTCGCGCCCGCCGCATGAAAAGCCGCGCAGCGATCCTGCACGACGTGGGAGGGCCGTGGTCGGTCGAGGAATTTGAACTGGATCCGCCCAAGGCCGGAGAGGTCCTGGTGCAGATGGCCGCCGCCGGCTTGTGCCACTCCGACGACCACATCCTTAAAGGAGACATGTCGGCGCCCAATGAGGTGATGCGATCCCTCGGCCTGCCCACCATGTTCCCGACGATCGGCGGCCACGAGGGCGCCGGGATCGTGCGTGAGGTCGGCCCGGGCGTCACCGACTTTGCGCCGGGCGACCACGTGGTGATGTCGTTCGTCGCCGTGTGCGGCCAATGCCGTTGGTGCGCCAGCGGAATCGAGTACCTTTGCGACCAGGGCATCGGCACCATGGTCCCGGGAATGCCCACCGACGGCACGTTCCGCCACCACACGGCCGACGGCCGGAAGCTGGGCCACATCTCCAAGATCGGCGCCTTCGCCGAACACACGGTGGTATCGACGAATTCATTGGTGAAGATCGAGCAACACCTGCCGCTGGCCTCGAGCGCGCTGCTGTCGTGCGCCATCCCGACCGGATACGGTTCCGTCGCCAACCGGTCCAACATGCGTGCCGGCGATACCCTCGTGGTGATCGGCGTCGGCGGGATCGGCACGGGCGCCATCCAGGGAGCCCGGATCAACGGCGCCGCGCAGATCGTGGCGGTCGATCCTGTTGACTTCAAACAGAAATCGGCTTTGCAATTCGGTGCCACGCACAGCGTGGCGACGACGACCGAGGCGCTGGACCTGGTGCGGGGTCTGACGTACGGGGTGATGGCCGACGCCGTGGTGGTCTCGCCGTCGTTGATCACCGCCGAGGACGTCCGCGATGCGGTGCGTCTCACACGCAAGGGCGGCACCTGTGTGCTCACCGGCATGACGTCGCAGTTGACCCGGTCGGTCAAGATCGACCTGCAGGACTTCATCTTGACCAATAAGACGTTGGCGGGCACCATCTTCGGCTCGTGTAACCCGAAGGCGGACGTCGCCAGGTTGGCGAGGCTGTATGAGACCGGTCAGTTGCAACTCGACGAGATGATCACCAAGCGCTATCGCCTCGACGAGGTCAACGACGCCTACGACGATCTGCTCAACGGCAAAATCGTCCGGGGCATCATCGATTTCGGGATAGCCTGAAATCCTGCTTACATCTTGATCGCGGGGATCAGCCTACTGAGATTCCAGAGCCGGTCTCGTCGCGCCGACAGGCAGGAGATCGCCAGTGCGACAGCGGTTATCGCGGCCAGCACGATGATCGCCTGCCATAGTCGGGCGTCGATGCCGCCCAGGATGAGCTGCCGGAGCCCGTTGACGCCATAGGTCATCGGGTCGAAGCGGTGCAGGATCTGGAACGGCCGTGACGTGGTTTCCACGGGGTACATGCCGCCCGCACTGACGAGCTGCAACATGAGCAGAGCCATGATCAGCACCCGGCCCACCGCTGGACCGACAAGCGCGTTGATCGCCTGCGTCGCGGCTACGAACGCACCGGAGATCAGCACCATGAACCCCAGCATGGCCGCCGGATGGACGGCGTGCATACCGAGGGCGAACCGGACCACGCAGTAGAGAATGACGGCTTGGAATAGCGCGATCGCGGCGGCGGGCAGGTAGCTGGCGAGCACCACGCGGAATGCGAGCACCTCCGCCGCGATCGGGCGAGTCTGCAAGGGCCGCAGCACCATCCACAGCACCAACGCACCGAAGAACAAGGCGAGCGTGAGGAAGAACGGAGCCATCCCGGTGCCGAAGTTGGGCGCGGCGTTCTCATGTGAAGCCTCGAGTTGCACCGGACCACCAATGGTTTCGGCGACCGCATCCTTTTGCTGGCTTGTCCAGTTGGGTACCTGCTTGGCCCCGTCGGCGAGTTTGGTCGCCAGCTCGGCCGATCCCGCCTTGAGTTGTCGTGCGCCGTCGTCGAGCTTGGCGATGCCACCGGCCAATTCGGCGTTGCCGGTGGCGACTTGCTGGGCTCCGTCGCGCAGCTGGGTGAGCTTGTTCGTCAGCTCCTGTCCCTTGCTGCCGACCTGATCGAGCGCCGACCCCAGGGGGCTGCCCGGGTTCCGTAACCCCGATGTCATGGCGATCGCCGCGTTCTGCGCGTCGGTGAGCTGCTGGCGGATTTGAGGCGTGAATTGGTGACCCCGGAGCTGATCCTGGATGCCGCGCAGGTTGTTCGCCAGCGGATCCTGTCGTGCGGAGAGCTGGTCGATCACCGATGACAGCGAGTTTGCGGCGGCATCCTGCGCCCCGGCGATGGCACCGAGTTGGTCGTTGGCCTGCGCAAGAGCTGCCGCGCCCTGTTGCAATTGCTGCGTGCTGCCGCCGATTTGCGACACCGCCTTGGTCACCGCGAGCAGCGGGTCGGTGGCCTGGTTGATTCCGTCTGACAGTTGCTTGGCGCCCGTGGCAAGCGTTGCCGATCCGGACCGCGCGGTATCCAGGCCGGACACCAGCTGACCGGCGCCGTCGTCGAGTTGCGCGGCCCCGTCTGCGGCCTGCTTGATCCCCGATCCCGACGAAACCACCACCGACAGCATCTGATTGACGGCCTGTCCCGAGATCCGGCTGGACACGGCGTTGAGCACCTGGCCGATGGCAGTACGACCGATACTCGTCGAGATGTAGTTGTTGGCGTCGTTGTAGACGGCGATCAGGTTGGCCTTCTTGGGTTGCCCGGTCACCGGCGACGCAATGGCCGCGCTGAAATCGGGCGGTAATTCGACCATGAAGTAGTACTTGCCGTGGTCGACTCCGTTGCGTGCCTCCGCTAGGTCCACGACGTGCCAGTCAAGGCCGCCGTCCGCGGTAAGGCTCTTGGCGATCTCCGCGCCGGCGTTGAACTGTTGCCCGGATACGACGGCACCACGATCGGAGTTGACCAACGCCACGGGCATCTTGTTGGTGTGGCCGAACGGATCCCAGAACGCCCACAGGTACAGCGCCCCGTACACCAGGGGTAGCAGCATCAGTACGACGATCGCCACGCGCGTCAAGCGGCTACGGCCGAAACGTTTGATCTCCGAGCCAAAGGCGAGTCCAGCCAACATCGTTCAGCCCTCTCCGGTCAGGATGCGGTGATCGTGTAGTTCGTGGTCGGGCGCCTCCGTGCCGAGCGGGTTGGTCACCCCGACGACGACGGTGCGCTGCTCGGCGATCACGCCGAGCCTGTCGGCCGCGATCGTTCGCCGGGAATTGTCGCGAACCTGCTCGAGGTCGCCGACCACCAGGATCGGCCGATTCGACAACAACGCCAGCGTGATGCGCAGCAGAAACAGTTCGAGGTCTGACAGTTCGACGATGTAGGTGTCGCCGGACGGCGGGGCCATCTCGCCGAAGACCTCGGCCAGCTCGGCCGGACCCGATTGAAGCGGCACCGACGAATACCACGGCGCCAGCCACCGCCGTTGCTCGGCGAGCACGGTCTCCACGGTCACCGAATCCTCCAGCTCGTCGATGCCTTCGAAGGCCGCGATCGAGCACTGCCGGCGGATCGCGCGCGGGGTTGTTTCGCCGAGGACGGTGAGCGTGCCGTGGCTCGGCCTGAAACGTCCCGCGAGCGTCAGCAGCAGCGTGGTCTGCCCTGGGCCCCCGGGCATCTGAATCGCGTGAAATCCCGACGTCAGGGTTAGGTCGACCCCCGAGAAGAGCGGCCCGTGCTCACCGTCGACCCCCAATCCGCGGGCGATGATCACCGGCGCCGCGGCGTCCGGCCCGTCATTCGTACCCATGGTGAGGCCCTCCCTGACCGGCGGAAGCCCGAATCGATCCCAGCACCGCGGTGACCAGCTGCGCTAGCAGGTCGGGGTTGATGGTCCCGGGACGCAGGACCTCTTCCATCGCCACGCCGAGGTTGATGGTGACGACGAGCTGGGCGAGGTCGGCGAGCTCTCGATCGGATGCCACGGACGGGCTCGATTTGACGATGTGCACCGCTTGGTGGGCGGCGGCGGCGCGGCGGCGTTCGATGAGGCGCTCGCGCAGCTGGTTGTCGCGCTGGGCGCGCAGCCAGTATTCGACGAACAGCACGTAGAAATCGGAATGGTCGCGAACCGCGTCCAGCCATGACCGGCTCAATTCCCGTGCGGCCGCACCGGTGTCGCCGCCGCTGCTGTCCAGCGCTGTGGCGATCTGCTCGCCGCGGAGCTCGAATTCGCGGTCGAGCAGGGCCAAAAACAGCTCATCTTTGGATTCGAAATTCGAGTAGACCGCTCCCTTGGTGAAACCCGCGGCCTGGCCGATCGCATCGATGGTGGCCCCGGCGAAGCCTTCGGCGGCGAAAACCTTCGACGCCGCGTCCAGGATGCGGTCGCGAACCTCGCCGCGGGTGGGGCGGGTTCGGTGCGCCTTGACAGGAGACATGGTCAGCAGCATACTCCCTGGTATCGAATGGATACTATTGAGTATCGAAAGGATGGCGCCAAGAAAGCTTGGTTAGGGTGTGATCCCAGAGTTCGCGCGCGAGGATCGGATCGTAGGCCGCCCGATTGGCTTTGGCGACTTTGCCTTTCGCGTAGTATTCGCCGACCGCCCAGTCGACGCCGGGCACGCTGGTCGCCAACCAGACCAGCTGATCGGCGCCATCATCCGCGGACTTGATCATTCGGCTGACGGGCGTGCGTTGCATGGTCGTCAGAAACCGCGAGCCGGACGAATGACCGATATTTGTGTTGACGAAACCGGGGTGGACCACTGCCACCGAAAGGCCATCGGCCCGATACCGGCGATCTAATTCCTTGGTGAACAAGATGTTTGCCAACTTCGCCACCGCGTAGGCGGTGCTGGGCCGGTGCCGTGCCGTCGTGTCGAAATCGGCGAGCTTGACGTTGCGCAGCAGCCGCTGTGACGAGCTGGACGTGTTGACGATCGTGGCGCGTGACTCCAGCAGCACATCCAGCAATTGGGTGGTCAACAGGAACGGCGCCAGGTAGTTGACCTGATAGGTGCGTTCGTAGCCGTCGGGGGTCAGCTCGATCTTGCTGGCCATCCTGCCCGCATTGTTGAGCAACACGTCGATACGCGGATGTTGCGAACGAATCTTGCCCGCCAGCGCCCGCACCTGGGAGAGGTCGGCGTAATCGACGACGAAGTGGTCCGCGTCCAATTCGGCGGCCACCGCGGCGGTCTTGGTTGGGGTGCGGCCCACCACGACGATCTGGTCGCCGGTGCGGCAGAGGCGACGCGCCGCAGCCGCGCCGATGCCGTCGCTGGCACCCGTGATGACAATCGTCCTGCGCGTCATTGCGAGACCTCCACGGGGAGTGTAGCGATCACGCGACAGGCGGGCCGCCGCTCAACGACGAGTTCACTGTTCGGCCAACGCCCCACCACCATCTGCACTCAGCTGAGCCGGGGGAAGTGCCAGCATGCCGTTAGGAGTACGGGCGGAGCCCGATCACCGCCGCAGTGAGTAACGAACCGGCAGGTGCTTGAGCCCGCCGACGAAGGTCGTAGCGACCAGCTCCGGGTCACCGGTCAGTTCAATGGATTCCAGGCGTGGCAGCAGCTCGGAGAAGAAGCTGCTGACCTCCATGCGGGCCAGCGCCGCACCCATGCAGAAGTGCACGCCGTAGCCGAAGGCCAGGTGCTTGTTGGGGTCGCGACCGACGTCGAAGCGGAACGGGTCGTCGAAGACTTCCTCGTCGCGGTTGGCCGATACGTAGGACAACAGCACGGATTCGCCTGCGGCGATGGGCACTCCGCGCACCACGGTGTCGCTGGAGGCGGTGCGCATGAACTCCTTGACCGGGGTGACCCAGCGGATCATCTCGTCGGTGGCCAGCGGCATCAGGTCGAGGTTGTCGCGCAGGCGTTGCAGCTGGTCAGGGTTCTCGATGAGCGCCTGCAGGCCGCCGGAGATGGTGGCGCTGGTGGTGTCGTGGCCCGCGGTGGCGACGATCAGGTAGTACGAGACGGTGTCGATGTCCGACAGCGGTTCGCCGTCCACGCGGGCGTTGGCGATCGCCGAGGCGAGATCCTCGGTCGGGTGCTCGCGGCGGGACGCCGTCACGCCGTTGAAGTACTGGAACATGTCGAACAACGCCGGCAGCTGATCCTCGTTGGAGCTGCCGCGCTTGAATTCGGAATCGTCGCTGCCGAACAGTTCCTGGGTCAGCTTGAGCATGCGGGGAAAGTCTGCCTCGGGCAGGCCCAGCAGCGACATGATCACGTAGAGCGGGTAGTTGACCGCGACCTCTTGAACGAAGTCGCATTCGGGACCGGCTGCCATCATCTTGTCGACGTAGATCTTGGCCAGTTCGTCGACGCGAACCTTCAACGCCCGCATCGCCTTCGGGCGAAACCAGTCGGAGCCGATCGCGCGCACCACCCGGTGTTGCGGGTCGTCCATGTGGATCAGCGTGCGCACACCCGCGGCGGCCTGCATCTCGTCGCCTTCGGCGGTCGTGAGCACCGGACGCGGCCAGTTGGTGAAGAGCATGTTTTCACGCTCGATGTCCATGATGTCGGCGTGTTTGGTGATCGCCCAGAACGGTCGGTAATTCGGGACCTTCACCCACGACACCGGGGCGTTGGCGCGCAGGTGCGTCAACGCCGCGTGCAGCCCCTGCTCGTCGGTGTAGGCCAACGGGTCCGCCAGCAGGTTGGCGGCCTCGTCCATCGTGGTTGCGCTCACGGGTGAAACTCCTCGATTCGGGGCACCCCCGCCGGCCGAAGACGGACCTTGAGGCGGGGCGCGTCAGGCATGCGGGTAACTTTACAGTAAGCAATCCAGTATGTGACCCCGCAATCCGTGGTGACCGCAAGCGGGTCGCCACGCTGTGATTCGTCGCGCGACGGATCCTCGATGAGGTAGGACATAGGCATGCCGAAAGCCCAGGACTGGGGAGAAACGCTCGACGATCTCGAGCGCCGCCGTCAGCACGCGTTCGAAATGGGCGGGCCGGAGCGGCTCGACAAGCACCGCAACAAGGGCAAGCTCGACGCCCGCGCGCGGATCGAGTACCTCCTCGACCCGGGCACGTTCCGTGAGCTCGGCACCCTCGTCGGTGGTGAGACCGCGGCCGACGGGCTGGTCGTGGGCTCCGGTGAGATCAACGGCTCACCGGTGATGCTGGGCGCCGAGGACTTCACGACCCTGGCCGGCAGCATCGGTCCCGGCGGCAATTCCAAGCGGTACCGCATCGCCGAACTGGCGCTGCGAGACAAGATCCCGCTGGTCATGCTGCTCGAAGGCGCCGGCTTTCGCCCCACCGGCGGGCACTACGGGCGCACCCCGACCGACCTGCTGGCGCAGGCGCAGTGCTCGGGGCGCGTCCCGACCGTCGCCGCCGTCCTCGGCCCCTCGGCCGGGCACGGCGCCCTGGTGGCCCCGGTTTGCGATTTCCGGATCATGAGCCGGCAGGGCGCGATCTTCACCGCCGGTCCCCCCGTCGTCAAAGAGTCGACCGGAGAAGACATTTCGAAGGAGGACCTGGGCGGGCCGGACGTCGCTTTGCCCAGCGGCGTGATCCACAATGTCGCCGAGGACGACGAAGCGGTGCTCGACGACGTCCGCCGCTACCTGTCGTACTTCCCGCCGAGCGCCTGGTCGTACCCGTCGCCGCAACCGACCGGTGCGGCCGCCGACCCGCGGGCGACGCCGGAGCTGCTCGACATCGTCTCCCGGGACAACCGCCGCGTGTACGACATGCGGGCCGTGCTCGACGTGGTCTTCGACAGCGCCGACTGGTTCGAGGTGCAGCCCCAGTTCGGCAGGGCGATCGTCTGCGCACTCGCCCACCTCGGCGGCCACCCGGTCGCGGTGGTGGCCAATCAGCCCCAGGTGCTCGCGGGCTCCATCGACGCCGACGCCGCGGACAAGGCGGCCCACTTCATCATGGTGGCGGATTCCTTCCACCTGCCGATCGTGTTCCTCGCCGACAATCCGGGCATGCTGCCCGGCAGCCGATCCGAGCGCGCCGGCGTGCTGCGCGCCGGTGCGCGGATGTTCGCCGCGCAGACGGCCGCCACCACGTTGAAGCTGCACCTCACGCTGCGTAAGGCGTACGGGTTCGGCTCGATGGTCATGTCGCTGTTGGGTTTCGATCATCAGGTCGCGACCTTCGCCTACCCCGGCGCGACGATGGGCGCCATGAGCGCCGCGGCGCTGAGCCGCGCCTCACACGCCGGCGAAGACCTCTCGGCCAAGCTGCGCAACGCCGAGCTGGAGGCGTCCTATCGATCGGCCGAACACATGGGGTTCGACGAGCTCATCGATCCCCGCGAGACGCGCGATGCTCTGCTCGCGTCCTTGAAGCGTGGCCTGTCGAGCAGGCAGGCCGCCGCGGAGCCGGTGTCCCGGACGGTCATCCTGCCTTAAGACTGCCGCGAGATTGCATCTACCGATTCGCGATACGCCGCGACGATCGGCTCGAGCTCGTCGGGCGTGGCGCCGTGCATGATGACCGCGTCGGCGCCGTAGTCGAACTCCTTGCGGATGCGGTCCACGCACTGTTGGGCGGACCCGGTGGCCGAGGGCTCCAGCCATTCGTCGGGAATCAGCGTCGCAATGTGCTCGATCTGTTCGGGCGTGCCCTTGTGGTCGATCCCGCCCGCGATCGACGTGACCACCGGGTCTTCGCGGAACCGCTGCAGCACAGCGGGATCCCAGTCATTGGTTCGGACGAGCAGGTCGCCGTAGCCCTGCAGGTAAGTGGCCAGCCGCGCGACGGTCTTCTTCAGCCGCAGCTCTTCGGGCAGGTGGTCCCCGACGGTCGCGAAGCACGACCACACCCGCACGCTGTCGGGGTCGCGGCCCGCCTTCTCCGCGGCGGACTTCACGGTTTTGACGCTGCGCTGCAAGGTCTCCGGGGTGAAGTAGGTGTGCAAAATGACGTCGTCGAACACGCGGCCGCCGAGCGCGAGCGTGTTGGGTCCGAAGGCCACCAGGGCCAGCCGGATGTCTTCGTTGAAGTCCGGATCGAGAAAAAGGATGGGGTACTTGCCCATTGGGCCGTCGTGGTTGAAGATCAGCTCGCCGTGCCAGAGCCGGCGCATGACTTGGGCCCAATCCTCCATTTGCGCCGTCGTCACCGCCGGGATGCCGAAGGCCCCGTAGATCGCTGCGATGCCCCGGCCGACGCCCAGGGTGAACCGGCCGCCGGAGAGACGATGCATGGTGGTCGCCCACGATCCCGTGATGAGCGGGTGGCGGGTGTTGTGATTGGTTGCGGCGGTGGCGATCTGCATGCGAGTGGTCACCGCGCACGCCGCCCCGACCAGAGACGACGCCTCCTTGACGTTCCAGCGCTCGGAGATGAATCCGGTGCCGAAGCCCAGTTCCTCGCCACGGCGGGCCTCGTCCATCAAGGTCGCCGGGCCCTCACCGCCCGCGCCGGCCAGCAGATAGAAGCCCAGTTCATCAAGCGTACGGTCACTCAATTCCAAACCCCTTGCTGGTAGCCGCAGTTCCAAACCTCGGTAATTTTGCCATCGACCACGCGGAACACCTCGATGCTGGCGACGTTGGTTTCGGTGCCGTCCTTGGTTTTGATCGTCGAGTCGTAGACGATCGCCACGTGTTCGCCGTCGTCGCCCTCGATGACGACGTTGAGGTCGAAGTGCAACGATTCGGCCGCCTGCCACATGTCCACCACCCGCTGGACCGCTTCGGCGTGGGTCAGCGTGCGGGAGGAACCGACCTCGTGCCGAATGACGGTGTCGCCCAACAACTCCTCGGCCAGCTCGATGTTGCGTTCGTTCCACACGACCAGGTTGTAGAGTTCGACGACGGTGCGCGCCGTCCAGGTGGGCGCCATCAGCCGGGCACCGCGTCGCGCAGGAATCGGTCGGTGATGCGCTGCACGCGCCGGGAGAAGATGTGCCCGACGTGGCTGCCGTCGTACCAGTACAACTGGCCGCCCCACCGTTCCTGCAACGCGTTGGCGGGCTCGCGCATCGCCATCCGGTCGTGCCACGCCCCGACGATCAGCCGGCGTTCCGGCGGCGGCGACGGCGTGACGGCCAGGGGGTCGATCACCGAGGTCAGCTGGGTGACGACGGGAGATTCCAGCAGCTCGCGAAATCCGTCGCGCGAGGGCCCCCAACGCTGAAGGTGCCGCGCGATCATCGCGTTGAGTCCCAGGATGGGCGTGTACAGGGCCACCGCATCGATCTGCTTTTCCAGATGCGACACCAGTGCGGCCACGGGGCTGCCCATCGAAATCCCTGCCACCACAACGGCGGTGCCTTGCGCCTGTGCCCAGCGCACCACGGCGCGCACCTCCGAGACGACCCGCATCATTCCCGCGACGTTGCCGCGCGGATCCATGTCGGGGTACGCCGGCCATTGCCGGCGCCGGCACCCGTGACCCGGCTGCACCGGCAGCGCGATGTTGAAGCCCAGCTTGCGATGTATCCGGCCGATGCCGGACATCAGCAGGTCTTCGGTGCCGCCCTGGCCGGCGCCGTGCACCCATACCAGCCAGGGTCGGGGGCCGTCGCGGTGCCGGCACACGTGCACCACCGCCCGTGCCGGGCCGCCCAACCCGTCGGCCTCCAAGCTCGGCGGCAGCGCGGGATCGTGTTCGAAAGTCACCCGTTCGTATGCCAGGCCGGCGATGCGGTGCCGACGTATCGAGGCTTCCCGCAACGGTTTCGGGTCGCCATGCGCGCGGTCGATGCCGAGCGCCGAGAGCTCTTCGGCCGCCGCAATGCAGGCATCGAGCGAGCGCATCGCCGCGGGGCTCCCACCGAGCAGCGAAAAGCCGCTCAGCACAAGCTCATCGAGCATGACCTCACCGAACTGGCGCGCACCGCGCGGTGACAACGGGGACCAATTAGTGGACTCCTGCAGGCCGGCCACGGTGCGCGGCACCAGCATTCCGAGTTCCCGGGCCGCGTCTTTGGCCAGGCTCAGCCCGTTCAATGCCTTCGCCATGTCGCTCACCTTCAACAGCTACGCCAGTTTGAACCCGGTGTATCCGCTTGCCGCGATCTCGTCACAGCGCCGCCGGTATTCGGGGATTCCGCCGGTATAGCCCATGTACATCCGTTTCTTGCCGGGCACGTTGCCACCGTTGTACCAGGAGTTGCACGACGGATGCACCAGCACCGTCGGCGCAACAAGCGCCGTGGCGTGGTCGATCCACTCCTGCTGAGCGGTGCTCAATGCCTCGATGGTGCGGATGTCGTGGGCGCGCAGGTACGCGAGGCAGTCGCCGATCCACTCCACGTGCTGCTCGAGGGCGGCGACGAAGTTCGTCGCGGCGCTCGGGCTGCCGGGGCCCTGAACCGTGAAGAGGTTGGGGAACCCGGCGACCGCCAGACCCAGATACGACAGCGGGCCTTCGGTGGCCCAGAATTCGCCGAGCGAGACGCCGCCGCGGCCGCGAACGTCGATCCGGCTGAGCGCGCCGGTCATGGCGTCGAACCCGGTGGCGTAGACGATGACGTCGAGCTCGTGCAGCCGGTCCTCGGTGCGGATGCCGGCGGGCGTGACCTCGCGGATCGGCGACTTGCGCAGGTCGACCAGGGTGACGTTGTCGCGGTTGAAGGTCTCGTAGTAGCCCTGGTCGATGATCGGTCGCTTACACGCGAACGGATGCACCGGCACCAGGGAGGCGGCGGTCTCCGGGTCCTTGACGATCCGCGCCACCGCCTCGCCGTACAGCTTGGCGGCCATCCGGTTGGCTTCGATGTCGAAGAAGATGTCGCCCCAGTTCAATGCGCCCATGACGCCGTGCTCCTCGATGGCGCGCAGTTGTTCTTCGCGCGTCGCCGACTTCAGCGGCGGCCTGCCGAGCATTTCGAGCAGGACGGAGAAGGCGCTCAGCCGGGCCGCGCCGATCGGGTGGGCGCGCTGGGCCGCACGGATCTCGCCATACCGGGCCTTCATGTCGTCGAGCTCGCCCGGGGCGAAGCGATGCACCCGCCAGGGCAGGGTGTAGGCGGGTGAGCGCTGAAATACCGACAGCTGCAGGGCTTCTCGGGCGACGACGGGGATGAGCTGGACGCCGGTCGA
This sequence comes from Mycobacterium sp. 3-98, assembly GCF_035918355.1. Lineage (NCBI taxonomy): Bacteria > Bacillati > Actinomycetota > Actinomycetes > Mycobacteriales > Mycobacteriaceae > Mycobacterium > Mycobacterium sp. 3-98. The sequence continues at coordinate 4,392,949 of NZ_CP142360.1, forward strand.
GCCGGTACCGATGACGCCGACGCGCTTGCCGGTGAGGTCGACGCCGCCCTCGGGCCAGCGGCTGGTGAACAGCGACAGCCCGGCGAACGTGCCCATCCCGGGGATGTCGGGTTCCAACGGCACCGACAGGATGCCGGAGGCGGCGACGACGAAGGGAACGCGGAAGGTTTCGCCGGTTTCGGTGCGCACCGACCACGTCGCGGCTTCGTCGTCGAACGTCATCGCGACGACCTTGGTGCCGAATTGGATGTCACGGCGGAGGTCGAGCCGGTCGGCCACGAAGTTCAGGTAGGCCTCGATCTCGGGCTGGGCCGGCATCGACTCGGTCCACACCCACTCCTGCTGAATCTCTTCGGAGAAGCTGTAGGAGTATTCGATGCTCTCGATGTCGCACCGCGCGCCGGGGTATCTGTTGAAAAGCCAGGTGCCGCCCACGTTTTCGGCCATCTCCAGCACACGGGTGCGCAGCCCGAGTTCCCGCAGCCGGTGCAGCATGTACAGCCCGGAGAATCCGGCGCCGATGACGAGAACGTCGAACGAGGGATCAGCGTCGGCCATCGTCACCGCCGGTCATCCTCAAGATGGTTCTCGTCAGGTGCAAGGACTTGATCTGCCAACGACCGTCCCGCTTCTCATAGGTCTCGTGGTAGTGCCCGGCGCCGTACAACTCGCGGCCGTCACCGAAGATCAGCAGGTCCTCCATCGCCCAGATGCCGGTCGCGGTGGTGGCCGAGGTGAGCGTGATCTCGGGGGTGTGGCAGTGATGTTTGGTGGCCACGCCCTCGAGGCCGCCCATCACCATCGGTGCGAAGTTCTCGACGCCCTCGAACGGCGGCGCGGTCTGGGGGTCCGCACCGGCGGTGGACACCGCCATGTCGAGCGTCACCACGACGTCGGCGGTGAACACTCCGCGCCAGGACTCGAGGTCTTTGGTGTCCAGGAAACGGCAGTAGCGCGCCTTGAGCTGTCGGATGGCTTCCAGCTCGTCAGCCGCTGTCGTCATCTCACTCCCTTGCCGCGCGCGGGCCGGACTGCTGAAATCTATACTGTAATGGATTTAGTATCAACGATCGCGGGAGGCGCCGACGTGAAAGTCCCCTTCACCTGGAAGGTCACCGGCTGGTTCATGGTCGGCTGGTCCCCGGAGTTTCCCGTCGGCGAGGTCCGGCCGCTGCACTATTTCGGCGAGGACCTGGTGGCCTACCGCGACGAGTCGGGCGAGCTGCACGTCCTGGAAGCGCACTGCAAACACCTCGGTGCTCACATCGGCCACGGCGGCAAGGTGGTCGGCGACTGCGTCGAGTGCCCCTTCCACGGGTGGCGCTGGGGCCCGGACGGCTGCAACAAATACATTCCCTATCAGCCGGACCGACCCAACCGCGCGCTACACCTGAAGGTGTATCCCGTCCGCGAGCAATACGACTGCGTGTTCATCTGGCACCACCCGGACGGCAAGGAACCGCAGTGGGAAATGCCGGACATCTTCAGGAAGTTCCCCCAATTCGAGACCGATCCGGCGGCCTACTACCGGGCATATCCGGAGTTTTCCCGGCGCGCGGAGCGCGAGCCGGTGCATCCGCAGATCGTGGCCGAGAACGCCCCCGACAGCGCCCATTTCGAGTACGTGCACCACGCCACGGTGACACCCCGAGTCCTCGACTGGAAGATCGTCGACCACGAGTGGCAGTTCATCGCCGGCTGGCCTGATGCGAACAGCGACGACCCCGAGGACCTCGCGTTGCGGTTCCACAGCCACCTGTTCGGCCTCGGCGGGGCCATCAGCGTTTTCGAGGGCGCGCAGAATCACCGGCTGATCTTCACGTGCACACCGGTCGACGACGAGTGTTCGGACCTGTTCTACTCGATCTGGTGGCCGCGGATCCCCGGCGATGACTCCCCCGTACCGGAGGGCAAACTCCGGGAGGTCATCGAGAAGCAGTTCTTGTCCACCGTGTTCGACGACCTGCAGATCTGGCGCTACCAAAAGTACGTAGAGCGTCCGCCGCTGTCCAAAGTCGACGCGAAAGGCTATATGGCACTGCGGAAGTGGGCGACGCAGTTCTATGACGTCGCGCCGGTGGGCGCCCCCGCATGACGGACCCGCTGGCCGGACTGGCCGCACCCGAGCACACCGCGATCGTCACCCAGGAGTGCCAGGGCGCGGTGATGGGTCCCGATGCCGGCCTGGCCATGCTCGCCGAGGAGGCTCGCCGCGACGCGCTGCCCAACATCGCGCGCCTGCTGCCCGCGGCCCGGGCGGCCGGAGTGCGCGTTGTGCATTGCCTGGTGCAACGGCGGCCCGACGGGCTCGGCTCCAACCACAACGCGAAGATCTTCGCGATGGGCGGCGGCAACCGGGTGGACATCACGCCCGGCACACCGGGTGCGGAGTTGCTGCCCGAATTAGGGCCGGAGCCTTCGGATTTGGTGTTGCGCCGCTGGCACGGCGTGGGCCCGATGGGCGGCACCGATCTGGACGCGGTGTTACGCAATCTCGGCGTATCGACCATCGTCGTGGTGGGTGTTTCGCTCAACATCGCGATTCCCAACCTCGTCATGGACGCGGTCAACTCCGCCTACCGGGTGGTCCTGCCCCGCGACGCGGTGGCCGGCATCCCCGCCGACTATGGTGCAGCGATGATCGCCAACACGCTGTCGCTGCTGGCCACCGTCACCAGCACCGACGATCTTCTGCAGGCCTGGGACAAGGGAGCCCGATGACCGATACCGCGCCGGAAGTCCGCGGCGGGTTCCCCGACGTCAAACCCGTCGAGGACGCTCCCGCCGAGCTGGGCCCGTTCGTCGCCGCGCTGCGCCGCCTGCAGGACCTGACCGTGTCCACCAAGCCGGACCCCGCGGTGTGGGCCGCCGCGACGGCGCACCTGGAGAACGCCTGCGCGCTGCTGGACGGCCACCAGGTCCCGGAGATCGAGGCGGTGGCCGGCCGGGTGCTGACCCTGCCCGGGTTGGCCCATCCCCTCCTGCCGCCCTGGATGGTGACCGAGTCCGGCCCCGACGGTGTGAGGATGGCCGGGCATTTCACCGCCTCGCACATCGGCGGGAACCGGGCCGTGCACGGCGGCATGATCCCGCTGTTCTACGACTGGTTGTTCGGCATGGTGGTGTCCACCGCGGATATCCGGCCGACGCGCACCGCCTACCTGCATGTCGACTACCGGAATATCACCCCGATCGACCAGCCGCTGAGCGCTCAGGGGCGCATCACCAAAGCCGAGGGCAGGAAAGTTTTCATTGACGCTACTATGACAGACGCGGACGGCACGTTGCTCAGCGAAGCCAACGGCCTGATGGTTCGCCTGCTACCCCACCAGCCGTGAGAGGCACGATGTCCGACACCACAACAACATTCACGGTGCCTGCCGTCGCGAAGGCCGTCGCGGCGGCCATCCCCGACCGCGAGCTGATCATCCATGGGGATCGCCGGTACACCTACGCGCAGGTGATCGACCGCTCCAACCGGCTGGCCGCCTACCTGCACTCGCAGGGGCTGGGGTGTCACACCGAGCGCGACGCGCTGGCGGGCCACGAGGTGGGCCAAGACCTGCTCGGCCTCTACGCCTACAACGGGAACGAATTCGTCGAGGCGCTGCTGGGCAGCTTCCAGGCGCGGGTCGCCCCGTTCAACGTCAACTTCCGCTATGTGAAAAGCGAGCTGCAGTATCTGCTGGCGGACTCGGGGGCCACCGCGCTGCTCTACCACGCCGCGTTCGCACCGCGGGTCGCCGAGATCCTCCCCGACCTGCCACAGCTACGCGTACTGATCCAGATCGCCGACGCCTCGGGCAACGACTTGCTCGACGGCGCAATCGATTACGAGGCCGCCCTGGCATCCGTGTCCCCGGAACCGCCGCCGGTGCAGCACTCCGCCGACGACCTGTACGTCCTGTACACCGGGGGCACGACCGGCATGCCGAAGGGCGTGCTGTGGCGCCAGCACGACATCTTCATGACGTCCTTCGGCGGGCGCAACCTCATGACCGGCGAGCCGTCGCAGTCCATCGACGAGATCGTGAAGCGCGCGGCCGCGGGGCCGGGCACCAAGCTGATGATCCTGCCCCCGCTGATCCACGGCGCGGCCCAGTGGAGCGTGATGACCGCGATCACCACGGGCCAATCCGTCGTCTTCCCCACGGTCGTCGATCATTTGGATGCCGACGACGTGGTCCGCACCATCGAGCGGGAAAAGGTCGCGGTGGTGACGGTGGTCGGTGACGCGATGGCCCGCCCCCTGGTCGCCGCCATCGAGAAGGGGATCGCCGACGTGTCGTCGCTGGCGGTCGTCGCCAACGGCGGCGCCCTGCTGACCCCGTACGTCAAGCAGCGCTTGATCGAAGTGCTGCCGAACGCCGTCGTCGTCGACGGCGTCGGCTCGTCGGAGACCGGGGCGCAGATGCACCACATGTCGACCTCGGGGGCGGTCGCGACCGGCACGTTCAATGCCGGGCCGGACACGTTCGTGGCCGCCGAGGATCTGACGGCGATCCTGGAACCCGGGCACGACGGGATGGGCTGGCTGGCCCAACGCGGTTACGTTCCGCTCGGCTACAAGGGCGATGCGGCCAAGACCGCCAAGACTTTTCCGGTGATCGACGGCGTTCGCTACGCCGTCCCCGGTGACCGCGCGCGCCACGGCGCCGACGGCTCCGTCGAACTGCTCGGCCGCGACTCGGTGACCATCAACTCCGGCGGCGAGAAGATCTTCGTCGAGGAGGTCGAAACGGCCATCGCGTCGCATCCCGCCGTGGCCGACGTGGTGGTCGCCGGGCGGCCGAGCGAACGGTGGGGCCAGGAGGTTGTCGCGGTCGTGGCGCTGGCCCAGGGCGCCCGCGCCGAGGCCGACGAGCTGGTGGCCCACGCCTCAAACACGTTGGCGCGCTACAAACTGCCCAAGGCGATCGTGTTCCGTCCGGTCATCGAGCGCAGCCCGTCGGGCAAGGCCGACTATCGGTGGGCGCGTGAGCAGGCGGTGAGTGGCTGAGCGATGTCATTGCTGCAGAAGGACGAGACGCTGACGGCATCGACCGAGGTGCGAGCCTACGCGGAACAGGTGTACGCCGTCGTCTCCGACGTCACGCGGATCCCGGAGTGGAGCCCGGAGACCGTGCGTGCCCAGTGGCTGGCTCCGGACCGTTTTCGGGCCTGGAACCGAAGGCGGCTGGGGCGGTGGCGGACCGAAGCGGTCGTCGCCGAAGCCGCACCGGGACAACGGTTCTCGTTCGTCGTTCAGGCCATGGGCGGGGACTGGACGCAGTGGACATATCTCATCGAACCCGGCTCCACCGCCGGCACATCGCGCCTCACCGAAGTCGTCCGGATGTGTGTCCCATTGCCATGGGCCGCAGTGGCGTTCGAGCGCCTCTTCTTGTTCATCCGGGATCGACGTAAAGATCTTCAAGCGAACCTCGAACTTTCGGTGGACCGGATCCGCACGATTGTCGAGGCAGGGAACCCATGAACTATCACGGGCGCATCGCTGTCGTCACGGGCGCCGGCTCCGGCATCGGCCGCGCACTGACGCAGGCCCTCACCCGCGGCAGGGCGCATGTCGCGGCCGCCGACATCGACGAAAAGGGCCTCAGCCAGACGCAAGCAGCGTGCCCACCCGGCCAGGTCACGCCGTACCGGGTCGACGTGGCGGACCGGGACGCGGTGCTGGGCTTCGCCGAAGACGTGCACCGGCAACTCGGGCCCGCCTCGATGTTGTTCAACAACGCCGGAGTCGACCTGTTCGCGAGCGTGGCGGACATGTCGTGGAAAGATTTCGACTGGCTCATCGGCATCAACATCGGTGGGGTCGTCAACGGCACCAAGGCCTTCCTGCCGCAACTCGTCGAGGCCGGTTCCGCCCAGCACCCGTCGCGGTTGGTGAACCTGTCCAGTGCCTTCGGATTGATCGCGGTGCCCTACCAAGGCGCCTACAGCACCGCGAAGTTCGCGGTGCGCGGTTTCACCGAGGCGCTGCGCCAAGAGATGATCATCGAACGTCACCCGGTGACCGTCCACTGCGTGCACCCCGGGGTGGTCAAAACCAACTTCGGGACCAACATGCGCGCCGCCGAGACGGAGGACCCCGACCAGGCGGCCAAACTCTTTGCGCGCGCGGCAATCACCTCCCCCGAGAAGGCCGCCCGCCTCATTCTGCGTGGGGCCGAGAAGAACCGGGCGAGGATCCTCATCGGCCCTGACGGGCGCGTGATGGCGGCGATGCCCCGGCTGCTAGGCGCGCACTACGCCGCGGTGCAGGCCTATGCCGCGAGGGTGACGAATTCGCGTTCGGGGCGCGCCGGCGCCTGACTACGGCAGCACCCGCACCGGGACGTTGTTCCAGCCCGCGACGTTTTGCATGTTGACACGACGGCAGCCCGCCCAGTCCACCTCATAGCGGGGCATGTGATCGAGCAGCTTCTGCAGTGCGACAGAGCTTTCCATGCGTGCCAGCGCCGCCCCGAGGCAGCTGTGGATCCCGTACCCGAATCCGAGGTTCTGCGCCTCGGTGCGGTCACGCTCGATGTCGAAGACCTCTGGCTTCGTCCACGCGCCGGGATCACGGTTGGCCGAACCCAGCAGCAAAAACACCGGCTTGCCGGCGGGGATGGTGACGCCGTGCACGGTGACGTCTTCGCGCGAGCAGCGCACGTTGTACTGGTTCGGGGATTCGTAGCGCAGCACCTCTTCGACGGCCGCGGGGACCTTGCTGCGGTCGTCGAGCAGTTTCTGCCATTGCTCGGGATGGCGCGCAAACAGCACCACCGCGTTGGCCACCAGCTTGGTCACCGTCTCGGCGCCGGCCCCACCCAATAGCACGGCGAACTGGGCGATTTCGATATTGTCCAAGGCCGTGAGCTCACCGTTCTCGCGCTCGACGCGGGCCGCCACCAGGGCGCTGATCATGTCGTCGCGCGGGGCGGCCCTGCGCTCCTTCACCAACTGGTAGTAGGCGATCGCCATCTGCGTCGCGGCCTGCACGCCGGCCTCCGACATCTCGACCTCGCCCGGCTCGCGGTGCAGGAACGTGTCGAGCCACAGCCGGATCTGCTGACGGTCCTCTTCCGGCACCCCGAGCATCGTCGTGATGACCTCGACGGGGAACAACGCCGAGAAATCCTGGACGACATCGAATCCCGCGGGGTCGGTGGCGTCGAGATAGCGGTCGACCAGTCCGGTCACCAGCGGGCGCATCGCTTCGATCGCGCGCGGCGTGAACACCTTGTTGACCAGGCCGCGCATGTGCCGGTGCTCGGGCGGGTCCATCATGATGATCGACTTGTGCCCCATCGGTTCCTCGGAGCGCACCGCCGCGAGGTCCACGCCGCGCGCCGACGAGTACGTCTCGAAGTTCTTGTACGCCGCGGCGACGTCCACGTGGCGGCTCAGCGCGTAGAAGTCGTACCGTTCGCTGTAGTAGACCGGGGCTTCCTCACGCATCCGTCGGTAGGTTTCGTACGACCCGTTGAAGAAGTCCTCCGAGAACGGGTCGAATTCCAAGGCGACGGTCATTTCGCAACTTTCTTGAGGCGGCGGTGCGTGCGGGCCCGCGCGATTCGCAGGGCGGTGTTGGCGTAGAACCGCAACGAACTGCCGAACGGCGGCGCCGCGGTTCCGGTGATGCTGAACGGCAGGTCATTGCCGACCACGGTGCGGTAATGGCTGAAGGTGTCGAACCCGGCCTTGCCGTGATAGGCGCCCATCCCGCTGCGCCCCACTCCCCCGAACGGCGCCGCGGATGGGATCATCTGCGCCGCAAAGTCGTTGCGGGCGACGCCGCCGCTGCGGGTGTTGCGGACAAAGCTGCGGAAATTCTCGTCGTCGGGACCGTACCAGTACGCCACCAGCGGCGCCGGCCGCCCGTTGATGTAGTCGATCGCCTCGTTCAGACGGGAGTAGCCCATGACGGTCAACACCGGGCCGAAGACCTCTTCGTCGGCGATCCGCATCCGGTCGTCGATGTCGCGGACAATGGTGGGCGCAATTTTGCGGCTGGCGCGGTCGGGCAGCGACTCGCCCTCCGGGCCAATCGTTTCCACGCGGGCGCCGTGTGCCCGCGCGTCGTCGATCAGTCGTACCACTCGGTCGAAATTGGCCTGGTTGACGCTGGAGCAGTAGTCGGCGTTGGCGATCACCGTCGGGAACATCCCGCGCAACGTTTCGCGGGCGGTGTCGACGAAGCTGTCGAGGTGGTCGTCGGGCACCATGACGTAATCGGGGCAGACGCATACCTGTCCGCCGTTGACCATCCGGGCCCGCGCGATGCGCGCCGCCGATCGCGCAATGTCGGCGCCCGGCGCAACCACCACGGGGTTCTTGCCGCCCAGTTCCAGGGTCACCGGAACGAGGTTCTGGGCGGCCGCGCGTTGGACCAACGCACCCACCGACGGCGAGCCGGTGAAGAACAGATGATCGAACGGCAACGCCGCGAAGGCGGCCGCGACGTCGGCGCCACCGGTGACCACGTCGAGCTCGGCCGGGTCGAAGTACTTGGGCGCGGTCGCCGCCATCAGATCCGCGGTATGCGCGGTGATCTCCGACATCTTGATCATCACCCGGTTGCCGGCGGCGAACGCCGCCGACGCGGGCAGCACCACGAGGTTGACCGGGAAATTCCACGGACCGATCACGCCGACGACGCCGAGCGGGGTGGGCTCGACTTCGGCCCGCAGGCCACACAGCCGCGCGGCGGGCATCAGTTTGGCCGGACGCATCCATTGCGCCACATGGGATCTGGTGTGCTCGACCACAGAAGTGATCCCGATGATCTCGGTGAACAACGAGGCCGCCTTGGACCGGGTGCCGTAGTCGGCGGCCATGGCATCGATGAACGCGTCGCTGTTGTCCAGCAGCAGCGCCATCAGCCGATCGATACGGTTGCGCCGGACCGCGGCGGTGGGCGGCCCCTCGGCCACAAAGGAGCGCCGTTGCCGGTCCAGCATCGCCCGTAAATCGGCTTGCCGCCGCCCCGCCGGACCGTCAACCTGTTGGCCAACTGAACCCATGGCTGCACAGCTTACGGCAGCCGTAGCCGCGTCGATATAGTCTACTGTAATCTTTACAGTACGACCGTGTACCCGAGCCGGAGAGCAGCCGTGGAAAGTCAGCTTCAGGATGCCGTCACCGGCGACAAGCCGGGCGACTACCTGCGCGACCCGTACCCCTACTTCGCGCGGAAGCGCAGCGAGGGCGGGGTTTTCCACGGCACCGTCATGGACTACTCCAAGACCCCCGAGTCGCTGCGACCCAAGCGGTCCTTCGCGGCGGTGTCCTTCGACGCGGTGAACAAGGCGTTTCGTGACGGCCGGGTGTTCAGTTCGGCGATGTACGACACCACCATCGGCCTGTTCATGGGGCCGACCATCCTGGCGATGGAGGGCAAAAAACACCGCGACCACCGCAACCTGGTGTCCGCGGCGTTCAAGTCCAAGGCCCTGGCCCGCTGGGAACCCACCGTCGTCCGGCCGATCTGCAACGCCCTCATCGACGAGTTCATCGACTCCGGCCGGGCCGATCTGGTCCGCCAATTCACCTTCGAGTTTCCCACCCGGGTCATCGCCACCCTGTTGGGTCTGCCGGCAGACGACCTGCCCATGTTTCACCGACGCGCGGTCGAACTGATCAGCTACGCCGTCAAATACGAACGCGCCTTCGAAGCGTCGGCGGCGTTGAAGAACTACTTCCTCGAGCAGATCGAAGCGCGCAGGGCCGAGCCGACCGAGGACATCATCGGCGACCTGGTCACCGCCGAGATCGACGGCGAAAAGCTCAGCGACGAAGCCATCTACTCGTTCCTGCGCCTGCTGCTGCCCGCCGGGCTGGAAACCACCTATCGGTCCTCGGGCAACCTGCTGTTCCTGTTGCTCACCCACCCCGAGCAGCTCGCCGCGGTGCAGGCCGATCGCACCCTGATCGCACCGGCGATCGAGGAGGGCCTGCGCTTCGAGACGCCGTTGACCACGGTGCAGCGGTTCACCTCCGAAGACACCGAACTGGAAGGGGTCACGATCCCGGCCCGCTCGGTGGTCGACCTCTGCATCGGCTCGGCGAATCGCGACGGACACCGCTGGGAGCGCCCGGAAGAGTTCGACATCTTCCGTGCGCACGTGCCGCACATCTCGTTCGCCGCCGGGGAGCACACCTGCTTGGGTCTGCACCTCGCGCGCATGGAGACCCGGGTCGCGCTCGAATGCCTGCTGGATCGGGTGACCAACATCAAGCTGCTCACCGATGACGATCCGCATGTCCACGGTCAGCCGTTCCGTTCGCCGACCGCGCTTCCGGTTACGTTCGACGCGAAGTAGGGTCCCGGGAATGGTCAAGGTAATGCAGGGCTTTCGGGTCCTCGAGGTTGCGCAGTTCACGTTCGTCCCCGCCGCCGGCGCGATCCTCGCCGACTGGGGTGCCGACGTCATTAAGGTCGAGCATCCGGCGCGCGGCGATACTCAGCGTGGCTTCGTCAACATGGGTGGCTTCCAGCTCAATCCCGACCGGCATCCGCTGATAGAGCATCCCAATCGGGGCAAGCGCAGCGTCGGGATCGACGTCTCCACGCCGGGCGGTCAGGATGTGATCTACGAACTGGCCAAGTCCGCCGATGTGTTCCTGACCAACTACATGCCCGCGCAGCGGCAGAAGCACAAGTTCGACGTGGAGCACATCCGCGCGGTGAACCCGAACATCGTGTATGCGCGCGGCTCGGCCTACGGCGACAAGGGCGCCGAGCGTGACGTCGGGGGCTATGACGGGACGGCATTCTGGACGCGCAGCGGGGTGGGGTACGCGCTGACCCCCGAGGAGTTGGGCGGTGCACTGGGACAGGGCATTCCCGCGTTCGGGGACTCCATTGGCGGCATGTTCATCGCCGGTGGCATCTCGGCCGCGCTGCTGCACCGCGAGCGGACCGGCGAAGCGCTCGAGCTGGACGTGTCGTTGCTGAGCACGGCGTGGTGGGCGGCGGGCGCGAGCGTGACGCAGGGCATGGAAACCGGCGAGGTCATGCGCACCCCGATGCCCGGATCCGCGGCCGCATCGGTGAATCCCTTCCTGGGCAATTACTTAACCTCCGATGGCGGCACGATCAACCTGTGCATCGTCAGCCCGACGGGCTACATTCGCGACACCTTCGAGCACCTCGGCATCCCCGAGGCGGCCGACGATCCCCGCTTCTGCGACGTGCTGCCGTTGATCCAAAACGCCGACGCTGCCGCCGAGCTGATCGCAAAGGCCTTCGCCGGCAAGCCCTTCGACTACTGGCGACAGCACCTGAAAACGATGAAAGGCCAGTGGGCGCCGTTCCAGAGCCTCCTCGATCTGGCCGACGACGAGCAAGCCATCGCCAACGACATGATCGTCGAAGTCGAGTCCAACGATGGCGGTGCACCGTTCAAGGTCGTCCGCGGGCCGGTGCAGTTCAACCACGAACCGCTCGTCACCACCCGGGCCCCGCAAGCATCCGAGCACACCGAAATCGTCCTGATGGAACTCGGGATGGACTGGGACCGCATCGCCGAACTCAAAGATTCAGGAGCCATCGCATGAATCGCGCCGACGACGATGCAGAACGCAGTGATGAGGAGGAGTGGCGCACATGAATCGCGCCGACGACGATGCAGAACGCAGTGATGAGGAGGAGTGGCGCGCATGAATCGCGCCGACGACGATGCAGAACGGAGTGATGAGGAGGAGTGGCGCACATGAATCGCGCCGACGACGATGCAGAACGGAGTGATGAGGAGGAGTGGCGCACATGAATCGCGCCGACGACGATGCAGAACGGAGTGATGAGGAGGAGTGGCGCAAATGAATGACGTCGCGATCATCGGCGTGGGCCTGCACCCCTTCGGTCGCTTCGAGGGCAAGTCCGCGATGGAGATGGGCGTCGACGCGATTCGGCTCGCGGTCGACGACGCGGGCGTGCAGTGGAAGGACATCCAGGCCGCCACCGGGGGCAGCTGGACCGTCGCCAACCCCGATGCCATCGTCGGCATGGTCGGGCTCTCGGGCATCCCCTTCACCAACGTGTTCAACGCCTGCGCGACTGCTGCCAGCGCCGCCAAGGCCTGCGCCGACGGAATCCGGTTGGGCGACTACGACATCGGAATCGCCATCGGCCTGGACAAGCATCCGCGCGGCGCGTTCACCGAGGACCCGGCCCTGGTCGGGATGCCGCGCTGGTACGCCGAGAACGGCCAGTACCTCACCACCCAGTTCTTCGGCATGAAAGCCAACCGCTACCTGCACGAGCACGGCATCTCCCAGCAGACGCTGGCCAAGGTGGCAGCCAAGAACTTCCGCAACGGCGCGCGGAACCCGAACGCGTTTCGGCGCAAACCGATTCCCGAAGACGAGATCCTCAACTCGACGATGCTGAATTACCCGCTCACCCAGTACATGTTCTGTGCGCCCGACGAGGGCGCCGCCGCCGTGGTCATGTGCCGCGCCGACATCGCGCACCGCTACACCGCCAAGCCGATCTTCGTGCGGGCGGTCGAGGTACGCACCCGTCGCTACGGCGCCTACGAGGTGAACACCACCTTCGCCCCGGTCGACGAGGACGTGGCGCCGACCGTGTATGCCGCGAAGGCCGCGTTCGAAAAGGCCGGTGTCGCACCGGAAGACGTCGACGTCATTCAGCTGCAGGACACTGACGCCGGCGCCGAGATCATCCACATGGCCGAATGCGGTTTCTGCGCCGACGGCGAGCAGGAGAAGCTGCTGGCCGACGGCGCCACCGAGATCACCGGCTCGATGCCGGTCAACACCGACGGCGGGCTGATCGCCAACGGCGAACCGATCGGGGCGTCGGGCCTGCGGCAAATTCACGAGCTGGTGCGCCAACTCCGCGGCGAAGCCGGCGATCTTCAGGTGGCCGGTGAACCACGCGTCGGATTCGCTCAGCTCTACGGTGCGCCCGGTACCGCCGCGGCCACCATCCTGACCACCTAGCGCGAGCAGACACCAAAGCACCCGACACGCCTTTGCGTTCCGTGCTTTTGCATCTGCTCACGCAAGAAAGGGCACCCATCCCCGTGGCTCAATCCACCCAATTCACCGGAGCGCCGATCTTCGACGCCGACCAGCACATGTACGAAACGCCCGAAGCGCTGACGAAATACCTTCCGGAAAGGTATTCGCGGGCCGTCCAATTCGCCCAGATCGGGCGGCAAACCCGCATCGTGATCAACAACAAGGTCAGTGACTTCATCCCCAACCCGACGTTCGAACGCGTCGCGGCCCCCGGCGCGCACGAGAAGTTCTTCGCCGGGGAAAACACCGAGGGCCTCACGTTGCGCGAGATGCAGGGACCGGCCATCGCGGCGCCGGCCGCGACCCGTAACCCGGTCGATCGGGTGGCCGAACTCGACCGCCAGGGTGTCGTCGAGGCGCTGAACTACCCCACGCTGGCCAGCCTGGTCGAGCACTCCTCGGCCGACGACCCCGAGCTCACACTGGCGATCATCCACGCGTTGAACCAGTGGATGGCCGAACACTGGACCTACAACTACGGCGACCGCGTCTTCTCCACACCCATCATCAACTTGTCTGAGGTCGACGCCGCGCAGCGCGAACTGGACTACCTTCTGGCCAACGGCGTCCGCGCCGCGCTGATCAAACCGGGTCCCGTGAACGGCGTCCACGGCTGGCGGTCGCCGGCGCTGCCCGAATTCGACCCGTTCTGGCGCGATGTCGAGGCCGCGGGCCTGCCGATCGTGCTGCATGCCAGCTACCCTCCGCTGGACGATTACGTCGGCACGTGGGAACCGCCCCACACCCAGAATTTCATGGCCATGAGCGCATTTCGCTGGATGGTGCTGGGGCACCGCGAAATTGCCGACATGATCACCAGCCTGATCTGCCACGGGACCCTGACCCGGTTCCCGAAGCTGCGCATCGCCAGCGTCGAGAACGGCAGTTCGTGGATCTTCCCGTTGTTCAACGACTTTGAAGACCTATACAAGAAGATGCCACAGAACTTCCCGGAGCATCCCCACGACGTGTTCCGCCGCAACATCTGGGTGAGCCCGTTCTGGGAGGGTTGCGTGGCCGACGTCGTCGACACGGTGGGATGGGACCGAGTGCTGTTCGGCTCCGACTACCCGCACCCCGAAGGCCTCGCCGAACCCAAGGGCTTCTGGAAATACGCCGACAACATGGACGAGCGGCGCACCTATGACTTCATGGGCGACAACGCGCGCCGGTTCATGGGCCTGCCGATCGCCAACCCCGACCCGGACGCCGTCAACCCGCCCGCCCTCGCCGGCACAGGTTAAGCCCGCCGAGCGCTAGGAAGCCTTCTGCGCGACCGGCGCGTAGGCCGGCTTGCCCAGGCCCAGCACGTACTGCGCGATCATGTTGCGGAACACCTCGAGGGTGCCGCCGTAGATCCCGACCAGCGGCGCGAACCTGAACACGTACTCCGCGGCGCCGTCGTCGGCCGCGCCGTCGGTGCCGATCGGCAGCGCGGACGCCGTGCCGAGGATGTCCATCAGGTCCGGGGAGATGTCACGCATCGTCTGCGCGAGGGCGACACGGCCGAAAATGCTGGGCGCACTGAGCGCCGCTTCCATGCGCGCCGCGCTGCGCCCCAACCGGTACGCCACCGCCGCATCGTCAATGAGCCTGCGCCCGTTCGGATCCCGCTCTGACACCTTACCCGCGGCCTTGTCCAGCGCGTCGGCCATGAACCCGGCCTGATGCATCATGATCGACACGTCCTGTAGCCCGTCGGGGGCGGCCGCCACCGCGCCGTGCTCGACGTTGAGCGGCTCGCGCAGCACCGTCCAGCCCGCGTTCACGTCGCCCAGCCGGTACTTGTCGTCGACGCGCACGTCGCTGTAGTAGACGATGTTGGTGCGATCGCCATCGACGGTGCGGATGCCCTGGATCTCGATGCCCGGGGAGTCCAGCGGGACCAGGAACATGGTCAGGCTCTTGTGCTTGGGGGCAGTCGGGTCCGTGTTGGTGATGAGGAAAACGTACCGGCAGTTGTGGGCACCGGTGGTAAACATCTTGGAGCCATTGATAATCCAGCCGTTCCCGTCCCGCACCGCGCGGGTCTTACAGGTGGCGATGTCGGATCCGCCCTCGGGTTCGGTGTAGCCCAGGCACAGCCGAACGTGCCCGCTGAAGACGCCCGGCAGCACCTCGTCCCGCAATTCGCTCGACCCGAACCGCGCGACCGAACGCGCCACCATGGCGGTGGTGCCCCAGGTCACCCAGGGCACGTGGGCGCGCCGCTTCTCGAGTTCCCAGATGCGGCGATGCACGCGGCTGAAGCCGCCTTCGGCTTCCGGCTTCCATTCGCGTTCCAGGTATCCGGCGGCGCCCAGCGCCAGGTGCACCCCTTCGTCGAAGTTGTCGCCGGTCTCGCGGTCCCGGCGCTTGACGTCCTCGGTCACATGGGTGCGCAGGAATTCGCGTGCTTCGTCGAGGAAACGCCGATCGTCGTCGGACAGCGTGACACGTGAGAAATCCACTATGCGCCCTTCCTCGAGTTGCCTTCGCGCGCCGCGACGAGTTCGCCGATGTACTTCGCGCTGGCCCCGGGATCCCCGCCGGCCAGTGCCCAGCCGCGGGCACGCACAAGATAGGCCGTCGCGGCCGCCTCCGCCGAAACACCAAGACCGCCTTGCACATGCACCGCCATGGTCGCGGCCTTGGGCGCCTCTTCCGCCATGAACACGAACGCCGAGGGCGCCAACTCGGGGCGTTCGTCGGGCTCGTTGTCGAGGAACCAGGCCGCGCGCCGCGCCAGATTGCGGCCGCCCTGCACGGTGATGGCGATGTTGGCCAGTGGATGGGAGATGCCCTGCAGCGTCGAGATCGGCACGCCCAGCGTGTAGCGGGTCTTGGCGAACTCGGCGGCGATGGTCATGGTCTCTTCCACCAAGCCCACCAACGCGGCCGCCGACAGCACCCGCCACTCATCCAGCGCGCGTTGATATTCCGCCGCCGCCCCAGGGCCGCTGGCCAGGACGGTTCGGGTGTCGGCGGTGGCCGGATCCACCCAGGCCATCGGCAGCCGACCGATGTTGTCCACCTTCGCCGGGCGGGTGCCGAAGCTCAGCGCGACGACGTCCTCGCCGTCGCGCACGACGATCTGGTCGGCGATCGACCCGGTGGGCAGCAGCCGCGCCCCGGAGGCGCTGTCGTGCTGGGGATCGAACGCGGCCAGTCGCGTGCCCTGGACCACATCGGGTTCCGCCGCGCCGAGTCGGGCCAGCAGGCGCGCGGCGCAGACCTGGTCGATCCACGGCACCGGCGCCAGCGACCGGCCGATCTCCTCGGCCACGAGCGTCAGGTCGACGAGCGTCGCGCCGTCTCCGCCCGCGGATTCCGGCACGGCCATCGTGGTTGCGCCCATGGCGCACAACCGCTCCCAGAGGTTCTTGTCGAAGCCGGTCTCCTCCGCGGCGCGCACGGTCTCGATCGGGCAATGCGTCTTGAAGAAATCGCGGTACGCGGCCTGCAACGCCTCATGATCCGACGTCAGGCTGTAGTCGAGCCTACGTAGTTCGTAACGGTCCATACTCAGCGTTCCTCCTGGCCACTGAAGAAGAATTCCTGGGCGTTGTTGTAGAGATAGTTTTCGAGGACGTCGGCGGGCAAGTCCAACGCGGCGGCCTCGGGCACGACGCGGTGCATTTTCAGGACGGGCCAGTCGGAACCGAAGATCACCTTGCCCTTACCGCGCGTCCGCATGTAGTGCAGCAGGCTCTCCGGTAACCGTTTCGGCGACCACGCCGACGTCATCAGGCGCAGGTTGGCGTACTTGATCAGCAGCCTGATCGCGATGTCCCACCAGGGATCCGCGCCGTGGATCATGCACAGTTTCAGTTCCGGGAACCGCACGCACACCCGGTCGAGGTGGATCGGATTTTGCACCTCCCCGGGGATGGGCGGCCCGGGGATGCCGGTGTTGATGCACAGCGGAAGCTCGAGCTCGGCGCATTTGGTGTAGAGCGGGTAGTAGACGGCGTCGCTGGGCGGGTACTGGCCGTCCCCCCAAAAACTCGGCCCCACAGCCGCATACGCCACGGGCAGGTCGTTGACGACGGCAGTAAGCTCCCGCAGGGAGGGCATCGGCCGCAGCAGGTTCACCCCGCCCATGGCCAGGGCGAACCGCTCGGGCTTGTCCTCGACGAATTTGCGCGCCGTCACCGACGGCTTGGCGAGGTTGTCCATCAGGATGGCCTTGCGCACGCCGTGCGCGTCCATTTCGTCGAGCAACTCGGTCAGCTCGACGGGCGCGAACATGGACTCCGGCCCCTTGAAGTAGTCGTCACGCACCTTGAGCATCCAGGTCGGTTGCTTCTCGGTCTCGCCGAAGTGCACGTTGACCAGGCAATCGATTGCTTTCATGTGGACATCGGCGCCTTTGCTGTTGCGTGACGTTTCGCCCAACGGTAATCGGCCTTGCCGTTGCCCAAGCGTTGGACGTGCTCGACGAACAGGAATTCCTTGGGCGCCTTGAACCGTGCCAGTTGCGTGGTGCACAGCGTGTGCAGCTCGTCTGCCGTCGCGGCGGCGTCTGCCCGGAGTTCGACGAGGGCGACGAGTTCTTCTCCCCAGCGCTCGCTGGGGCGCCCGACCACCAGCGCGTCGGCGATCGCCGGGTGGGCGCGCAGCACCTCTTCGACTTCCTCGACGAAGACCTTCTCGCCGCCGGTGTTGACCACCAGCGAGTCCCGGCCGAACAGCCGCAGGGTGCCGTCGGGCTCCAGCGCGGCGCGGTCGCCCGATATCACCACCCGCTTGCCGTCGATCTCGGGAAAGGTCTTGCGGGTTGCGTCGGGATCGTTGAAGTACCCCAACGGGATTCGTCCCTCCCTGGCGACCCAGCCCACCTCGGCCTCGCCTGGACGGAGAAAGCGGGTGTAGTCCTCGGAGAGGACCAGTCCACCCTCCCGCAGGGTGAACGTGTCGGTTTGCGTGTCGCGCCGGCTGTGGCCGAATCCCATGTTCCCGGTCTCCGACGAGCCGTACCCGTTGATCACCGTGACCTGGGGAATCAACTCCACCAGGGCGCGTTGGTATTTCGGGTTCGTCGCGGCGCCGCCGGTGCCGATCGCGTACAGCGACGACAGGTCATAGGAGCCGCGGCGCAGTTCGGTCACCAGCGGCGCCGCGTAGGCGTCGCCGACCATGGTCATCAAGCCGACCTTCTCGCGCTGCGCCGTTTCGAGAACCGTTCGGGGGTCGAGCTTTTTGCCGGTGTCGTACATCACCACGGGCGTGCCGGCCATGATCGCCGAGAACGCCGTCCACATGCCGGCGGCGTGCATCAGCGGCGACACCGCGAACCACGGCGCCCCGGCCGCCCCGCGCACCTTGTCGTGAATCTCCTCAGCGCAGGCGTGGTCTGCCCCCACCATCGACGACACATAGATGTCCGACTGCCGCCACAGCACACCCTTGGGCCGGCCGGTCGTGCCGCCGGTGCAGATCATCAGCAGGTCGTCCGGCGACCCGACGACGCGCTGGTCGGTATCCCCTTGCGCCAGGGCGTCTTCCAGCGACACCGCACCCGGTAGGTGTGGGGCCTCGCTGCCGTCGTCGACCGCGATCAGCAAGTCCGCGCCCTCGCGGGCGAGGACGTCGGCGAACTGGGCGCCCAGCGCGCGGTGGTAGATGACTGCCCGGGGCTGCACGTAATCGAGAAGTTCACCGACCTCGCGCGGGGTGTAGTAGTAGTTGATGTTCACCGGGACGGTCCGGGCCTTGAGGCACCCGATGACCATGTCGGGGTACAGATCGTTGTGCATCACCAGCGCGACCCGGTCCTGCCCGCATTCCCAGTTCTGCAGTTCCGCCCGCTCCCGGTGCGCGCCGAATCCCTTGCTCGCCAGGAAGTTCGCCAGCCGGCGGGTGCGGTCCGCCGACTCGGCGAAGGTGCTGCGACGGTCGCCGCACACCGTCATCGTCCGGTCGCCAATGACGTCGGCGATCTCGTCGAGCACCGCCCCGATGGTCCATTCGCTCACGGAAGTAACCGCGCCCCGGTGATCAAGCAGCCGAACCGACTTGGACGCCTAGGAGGTCTAGGGCGTTGTCTCGCATGATCTTTCGAACATCGGACTCGCTGAAGCCCTTCAGCTCCTCGGCGAACGACACCGGCGATGCGAGTCCTTCCCCGTGCGGCCAGTCGGAACCGAACAGGATCTTGTCGACGCCGATGACCTCGGCCAGCTCCGGCAGATCGTCCTCGTAGTAGGGGGCGATCCACACGTTGTTGCGCAGCTGCTCCACCGGGTCCTCGGGGAAATACTGCGGCTGGGTATTGGCCGCCTTCTTGAGGCGCTTGATCAGCCGATGCACGAAGTAGGACCCGTTTTCGATGCTGACCGCCTTGAGTTTCGGGTGACGGGTGAACACGCCGTGCACGATCATCGAGGCCATGGTGTCGTGAATGGCCCGGTCGTCCAGCAGCACCTGATCCAGCGGATCCTTCGCGCCAAAGCCCTCGAAGGTCGATTTCCCGCCCCACAGCGCGGCGATCGCCAGGTAACCGCTGTCGGAGAGGTGGAATCCCACCGGCACTCCCGCTTCGGCCAGCCGGGCCCACACCGGATCGTGGCTGGGATCGCCCAGCGACCGCGGCTTGACCAGCCCGGGCACCGGCGCGGGCCGCACCAGGACCAGCTTGGCGCCGCGCGCCAACACGAACTCGACCTCTTCGACGGCTTTGACCGGATCGGCCAGCGAGATGATCGGGGCGGAGATGATGCGATGGTCCGGACGGTCGAAGCCCCAGTCCTCGTCGAGCCACAGGTTGAATGCGTGCACCGAGGCCATCGTCGCCTCGATGTCGTGTTTGAGCGCCTCTTCAACCCCGCACGCGAACGTCGGCAGCATGAACACCGTCTCGATGTCCTGGGTGTCCATCACCGCGATCCGGGCGTCGCGGTTCTGGTACTCCGGGTGCTCGGCGAGCCGCTCGACCTTCATCAACGAGGCCGGGTCGACGCCTTCCGGGATCTCGCCGCGGAACAACAGGTCGAGGCAACCCGGCACGATGATCGGGTCGAAGGTGACGTTCGGGATGAAGTGGTTGATGCGGTCGCCCATCAAGGCCCAGCTGCGTTTGCCGTCGCTGACGATCTGGACACCGCGCCGTTTGAACCGCTTGTCCAAATGGCGGGTAAACGAATCCAACGGTTCGTAGTAGTGATTGTCGACGTCGATCGCTCGATAGTTCAGGGTGGTCATGATGTTCCTTTCCGGCTGGTTAGGTGGCCAATGGCGGGAACCGCGGTGGCCGCTTCTCCAGGAAGCTGGTGATGCCTTCGACAACGTCGGGCCGCAGCAGCGACTCGTGCATGAGTGATTCGGCACGGGCGCTGACATCGGCGACATCGCGCAGCGCGTCCCCGTAGGCCTGCCGCTTGATGACCGCCAGCGACGCCGGTGAACAATTGCGCGCGATGTCGTCGGCGTATGCCAGGGCGTGCGACATCAGTTGTTCGGGCGCGACGACGTCCTTGACCAGTCCGAGTTCCGCGGCCTCCTCGGCGAAGAACGTGCGCCCGCTCAACAGCAAGTCCATCGCCGCGCCCCAGCCGGCGAGCCGCGGCAGGATCCAGGAGATGCCGTACTCGGCGATCAAGCCCCGCCGAGTGAACGCGGTGGCGAATTTGGCTCCGGCGGCCGCGAACCGGACGTCACACATCAGGGCGTGCGTCAGGCCGATCCCGACGCAGGCGCCGTTGACCGCGGCGATGATCGGCTTGCGCAGCTCGGTGAGGAAATGCGGGTGGCGGTCGCCGACCAGCTTGGTGACGTCGGTGTCGCCGTCGCCGAGTTTTTCGTCGATGGATCCCGCGCCACCCAGGTCCGCGCCCGCGCAGAATCCCTTGCCGGCACCGGTCAACACGATCACCCGCACCGCGGGGTCGGCTTCGGCGCGGTCGATGCTTGCGTAGAAGCCCCTCGAGATGTCGGGGCCCCAGGCGTTGAGGCGCTCGGGACGGTTGAAGGTCACGACCGCAACACCGGTTTCGGTGGTTTCATACAGCACCGCCTCATCGGTGACCACACGGTCGGCGGCGCCCATACGACCGTCCCCTCATAGCTGACCAACTGGCGAGTTTGTACCCATACTGTATACCTATCGGTACCGCATTCCACAACTGCGCCCACACCCCCGTGAACGGCGACTAAACAGCGTTTTTGGGCGTCCGCTTGGCGCCGTGATCACCCCCTAGGCCGAGGGGCGGCGACGGGATGTGGCGATCGACACGCTGACCCATGTTTGCGTCGACCCCGGGATCGGGAACGCGTAGAGGAGCCGATCATCACATGGGGGAAGGAGAGGCAATGGTTGACACCAAGAGCGGACCGGTCGAACTCGTCCGGGGCATCGTGGAAGACGTCCTCGGGAGGACCAAGCAGGTCATCGGCATCATCATCGGCCACAACGACCTGATCGAAGAGGGCAAGGCCCAACAGGACAAGGCGGATGCGCAGCGCAGCGCCGGGAAAAAGGAAGCCGCGGCCGAGAAGGCCCGCGGCAAGGCCAAGGCGTACGAGCAGCGTGAGCGGGCCGAACAGCAGTAAACGGTCGGACTGAGCGAGCGGGCCCGGTTCCTAACCGGGCTCGCTTCGCGTGGTAATCCCTTCTACTGCAACACCGATTGGATCAAACCCAGGCGCTGGTAGGCGTGCTCGATCTGGGCCTTCGCCTCCGCGGGTAATTCGGCCTGCGGCGGGCGGGAATGTGGATACGCGCCGATGGGCAACCCCAGCAGCGACGCGGCGTACTTGAACGCGCCGCCCCAGTGGGTGAAGTAGTCCGCGCGCCCCGGATAGCACGTCCACCACGATCCGACGTCGAGGTCGAACTGATCCAACCCGGATTCGCGGGCGTAGTCCATGGCCTCGACGAGCTTGTCGCTCTGCACCAAATCCCAATACTCGGAGAACAATCGCCGCTCGGGCGTCTCGAAGAGGTAGCCCGAGGTACCCAGCTGCGCCGGGCACACGATCCCGTCGCGCAGCCACCCCGCCCGGTACACCGTTTTGTCGCATTCCCACACGGCCAGACCGGGCGCCAGCTGATGAAGCATGCGGCTGGCCGCCGGCCGGAAGGCGCCCTCCTTGGTGGCGCACACCGCGGGCACCTCGTGGTAGATGCGTGCGCTCTCGGCCGGCGTCAACACGTAGCCCGAGGACGGCGAATTGAACATGCCCAGAGCGATATTCGTGCGCGCAGCCACGTATTGGAAAAAGCGGAGCACGCCTTCGCCGCCGTGGGCCTCCATCATCGGCGTCTGGATGTAGACGATGTCGGCGCCCGCTTCCTGGGCGTGCAGGGTCAGATCCAAACAGTCCTTCGCCGCCATCGCCGCCGTGCAGGCCTGCACCACCACACTGGGATTGATGCTGCGCGCCTCCTCTACCGCAACCTCCAGCAGGCGTTTCCGCTCGTCGAGGGTCAGCGACCAGAATTCGGCAATGCCGCTGGTGCACCACAACATCGGGTGCCCGAGATCACCGACGCAGTAGCGCACCAGTGTCCGGTAGGCGTCCCAGTCGATGTCGTCGCCGTCGGTCCCGCAGAACGGGGTGTAGAGGGAGTCACCGATCCCCCGCAATGCGTCGGGCGCCCACGCGCGTGCCTCTGCTGCCGTAGCCACAGTCGACTCCTTCTGTCTGCCAATCGATTTCTTCGACCCACGGTCAGGGAAGTCAGGTGAAGTCCGAACCGCCGTCGACGTTGATGTTGGCTCCGGTCATGTAGGAGTTGCGGCACGAGGCGAGAAACGCTGCGACCGGGCCGATTTCCTCGGGGAGGCCCGCCCGTGGCATGTGCGCGGGATGACCGAAATGCTTGCCGATGGCCTCCATCAGGGCATAGGGATCATGGCCGTCGACGCCGACCGAATTCGCCCAGCCGACCAGTGATTCCGATGCGATGCTGCCCGGCGATACCACGTTGACCAAGATCTCGTCCTTGGCCAGCAGCAGGGACAGGTTCTTCGATACGCTCGTCAGCATCGATTTCGCCGCCGTGTACGCGGGCAGCATGACACTTTGTCGCTGAGTCGAGTGCGCCGAGAAGTTCACGATCCGCGCCCACTGCGCCTTACGCAGCAGCGGTAGCGCCGCCCGCACACAGCGCACCACGCCCAGCACCCCGTCTTCAACCGACTGACGCCATTGGTCGTCGGTCAAATCCTCGAAGGTACCCGCGGCGCCCGGCCCCACCGTGATGACCAGAGCGTTGAGTTCGCCGCCCCAGCGCTGGGAAAGCTCACCGAAAGCCGTGCCGACGGCGGCGTCGTCGCCGATATCGGCGACGAGCCCGAGGGCGTCCGGGCTACCCCGTTGCGTGAGATCGGTCACCGCGGAATCCAGCGCGTCACGGCTGCGCCCGACGACCGCTACCCGGGCCCCCTCGTCGGCAAGGCAGCGCGCGGTGGCCAAACCCATGCCGCGGCTACCGCCGACCACCACCGCGGCGGCGTTTGCCAGCCCTAGATCCATTGCTTGACCCGCAGCTCTAACCTGGCCATTTTCGCCTGTCCAGCCGATTTACCAAAAAGCCTACGATAGGTATTACAGTAGCAGAGGGAAATTACGACACGAAAGCGTATACGCAGGTCAGTACCGAAGAGCCGGTAAATTCGATTTTACCGGCAACACGGCCGGCAGACCTCATGCACGAAACAGATTTTGATGGAGGTGCCCGTAGTGGCAAAACAGGCAACCGCCGATAAGCGTCAGCGACGCGAACGCGGGTCCATCAATCCCGACGACATCATCAGCGGCGCATTCGAACTCGCCGAGGAGGTGTCGATCGACAACCTGAGCATGCCGCTGCTCGGCAAACATCTCGGCGTGGGTGTGACGAGCATCTACTGGTACTTCCGCAAGAAGGACGACCTGCTCAACGCGATGACTGACCGCGCCCTGAGCAAGTACGTGTTCGCCACTCCCTATGTCGAAGCCAGCGACTGGCGGGAAACCCTGCGCAACCACGCGCGCTTGATGCGTAAGACGTTCATGGGCAACCCAATTCTGTGCGACCTGATTCTGATTCGCGCGGCACTGTCTCCGAAAGCGGCACGGATGGGCGCACAGGAGATGGAAAAGGCAGTTTCCAATCTGGTCGAGGCCGGCTTGTCGCCGGAGGACGCGTTCGACACCTATTCGGCGGTTTCGGTTCACGTCCGCGGATCAGTGGTGCTGC
Source organism: Mycobacterium sp. 3-98 (assembly GCF_035918355.1). NCBI lineage: Bacteria > Bacillati > Actinomycetota > Actinomycetes > Mycobacteriales > Mycobacteriaceae > Mycobacterium > Mycobacterium sp. 3-98. The sequence continues at coordinate 4,417,148 of NZ_CP142360.1, forward strand.
AACGGCTGTACGAAAAAAACCAGTCGTCGGATATCGGACCCCGCGCCATCGAGGACGCCGTTGCCATCGACCCCGAAAAGACCCCGCTCCTTTCCCAAGTCACCCGAATCGGGCACCGCATCGGCGCCCCGGACGAGACCAATTTCGAGTACGGCCTCACCTGCATCCTCGATCACGCCAGCAGGCTGATCGACGAGAGCAACGCAGCCAAAGGCAAGGCGGGGGCGAGCCGCCAGCGCAAGTCGTCGACCGCGCGAGGTCGGTCCAAGGCGCCGGCGAATCGCTGACCTAACCGAAACCGCTTGTCACGCCTCGGGTTCGGGCACGTGGAAGTGCTCGTCGCGTAGCCGGAAGGCCTCCCTGGCGCCGTGCTGGGCGCGGGTCTTGACGAAGTTGAATTCGCCCGGCCCGAATTGCAGGTTGGTGCCGAAGGCGTGGAACAGGTAGCTGGCGACCTCCTCACCCTGATACGCCTGGCTCTGCTCGACAAGCCGGAACGCCTCCTTGGCGATGACGACCCCGTCGGCCGGCATCTTCGCCGCCTTCTCGGCCCAGTAGCGCGCCCGGGCGGTCACCGCGCCGGGATCGCAGGTGTCCGTGAAGATTCCGAGATGTTCGATCGCGCCCGCCTCGATGATGTCACCGGTCAACAGCAGGCGTCGCGCCAGCACCGGGCCGAGCCGGTGGAAGAACATGTGCAAGCTGCCCAGCGCGGGGCCCAGGAAGCGGGTTGCCGGCATGCCGATCTTGGTGTCCCGCGCGATGACGGAGATATCGGTCATCAGGGCCATCTCGAAGCCGCCACCCAGCGCGTAGCCGGCGATCTCCCCCACCGTGACCTTGGGAAAACCCATGAAATTGTGATAGAAGCCAAAAGACTTGCGGTCCACGGCAAGTCGTCGACGCTGACTCGGGCGACGCTTGGCTGCCGCATCGTCGGACGCCTTGACCTTGTCGCCGTACCACCCGTACGCATTGTTCATGTCGGCCCCGGTGGAGAAGACTCCCTCGGCTCCGCGCAACAACACCACCGTGAGGTCGTCGTCATCGGCCACCCGGTCCAGGCAACGGGCGACGGCCTCGCGCATGCTGGCGTCATAGGAGTTCCGCTGTTGGGGATTGTTCAGCGTGACCGTCGCGATGCGCCGGTCGTGATCGATGTCGAAGAGCACGCGATCGTCAGAGGTGCTCGAAGCGGTCATTTGTCGGACTCCTTTCGGCGCCTGCCGAACCGCGATCCGGCAAGCTTCTCGGGCCGTGACGCCAACGTGTTGACCTCGCCCGTACACAGCACTTCGTCGTCGAGCCACAGTCGCGCGGTCGACGTGATACCCCGTTCGCCTTCCGAGCGCGCGATGTCGAATCGCAGCTCCGTCAACACCGGTGTCGGTCTGCGGAACGTCACGGCCAAGGACCGGGTTTTGCCGGAAAGGCCGGTGACGCAATTGTGGTGCTGGATCACGCAGTCGAAGAAGACGCCCAGGAATCCGCCGTGCACCAGTCCCGGTGGCCCTTCGTAGATCACCGGGAATTCGACTCCTCCCGTTGCCTTCTCGGCATCGAATTCGGTGAACTGGTACTCGGGGAAACACGGGTTGTAGGCGCCGATGTCGGTGGCGTGATTGAGGTAGACGCGCCGGGGATCGTCGGGCAGTTCGCCGATGCGCGGTGCGTTGTCCGCCGGCGCGGCGGCCGACAACTCGCGCTCCCACTCGGTGAACTTCTCCAACATGGCATCCACCGCCGGGTGCGGATGTTCCAGCGACACCAGCAGCGAGCTCAGGCGGCGCATGGCGGCGGCGGCGGCCACGGTCTGGTCAAGCGGCGCCTCGCCGAATCTGGCGTTGTCGTCGGCGCGACCATCGGCGCCACTCCTCCTCATCGCTTACGCTCTGCATCGTCGTCGGCGCGACCATCGGCGCCACTCCTCCTCATCGCTTACGCTCTGCATCGTCGTCGGCGCGACCATCGGCGCCGCTCCTCCTCATCGCTTACGCTCTGCATCGTCGTCGGCGCGACCATCGGCGCCACTCCTCCTCATCGCTTACGCTCTGCATCGTCGTCGGCGCGGGCCATGATTCTCTCTTTCACCTGGGTAGTTTCGCAGGCAGCGTATCCTTGCTAACTTATACAGCGTATCAATCGTATTGCCTACTGTATGGGTAACCGTATCGGCGGAGAAAGGCCGGATCGACGGTGAGTCAAGGGGCCGGCTCGGCCGGAGCCGAGGGGTCGGTAACAGTGCACCGAGACGGTGCGGTGTTACGGGTGACGCTTGATCGCCCATCCCGGCGTAACTCGTTGACGCAGTTGATGATCGGAACTCTGGTCGAGTCGCTGACAGCTGCCGCGTCCGACGATTCGCTGCGCGCCGTACACCTCCACGGGGCCGGAGACGATTTCTGCGCCGGCTCCGACTGGGTGGCCGCCAACGATCCCGGCGGCCAACGTCCCCGCACCGGTGATCTGGTGCGCCGGGTTCCCCATGCCGCTCACCGCGTGATCGAACTCGTCGCAGGCATTCAGCTGCCGGTGGTGTGCAGCGTGCGCGGATGGGCCGTGGGATTCGGTTGCAATCTCGCCTTGGCCGCTGACTTCACCGTGGCCGCCGACGACGCGGTGTTCTGGGAGCCGTTCCTCGACCGCGGCTTCAGCCCAGACTCGGGGTCCACCTGGCTGGTGCCGCGGCTCGTCGGCCTGGCGCGGGCCCGGCGGATGCTGCTGCTCGGTGAGAAGGTGAGCGGGGACGACGCGGCCGACTGGGGGCTCATTCACCAGTCGGTGAGCGGCCCCGACCTCGACCGCGCCGCCGAGGAGCTGGTTGCCCGGCTGGCCTCCGGTCCGACGGCGGCGATCGGGCTGGCCAAGCAGGCCATGAACTTCGGACAGCATGCGACGCTGGGCCAGTCGCTGAACCAGGAGTTGTTCAATCTGGAGTTATCTTGCCGGACAGGCGATTTCAAAGAGGGCTTGGAGGCCTTCCGGCAGCGGCGGGATCCGGACTTTCGTGGACGCTAGCTCTCGGGCGTCGAGCGCGGGACCTACGCACGGGAACTGCCTCGAATACGTCCATACGCCCCACACTCGACGTTCACTGCAAAGCGAAGGGATGACCGATGCCCACTGATTCGTTCGACACCATCAAGTACGAGGTCGACGGGCACACCGCGACGATCACCCTCAATCGCCCGGACGCCCTCAATGCGCTCAGCCCGCACATGATCACCGAACTGCGGGCGGCCTACGACGAGGCCGAAAACGACGACAACGTCTGGCTGACCATCGTCACGGGCACCGGCCGCGCGTTCTGCACCGGCGCCGACGTCAAGGAGATCCCCGAAGACGGCAAGGTGATCTACGAGCGGCCGTACCTGTCGACGTATGACCAATGGGAGGCTCCGCAGGAGGGCACGCCGCCCTTTCGCACCACGGCCAAGCCGGTGCTGACCGCGGTGAACGGAATCTGTTGTGGCGCCGGTATGGATTGGGTCACCACGACAGACATCGTCATCGCCTCCGAGCAGGCAACCTTTTTCGATCCGCACGTCAGCATCGGACTGGTGGCCGGCCGCGAACTGGTTCGGGTATCCCGCGTGCTGCCCCGCTCGATCGCCCTGCGGATGGCCCTGATGGGCAAGCACGAGCGGATGAGCGCGGAGCGCGCCTATGAGCTGGGACTGATCAGCGAGGTCGTCGAGCACGACCGCCTGCTGGACCGGGCCCACGAGATCGCCGACATCGTCAATTCCAATGCGCCCCTGGCCGTCCGGGGCACCCGCCTGGCGATCCTCAAGGGCCTGAATGTGCCGCTGCACGAGGCGGAGATACTCGCCGAAACCTTCCGTGAGCGGGTGCTGCGGACCGAGGACGCGGCCGAGGGGCCCAAGGCTTTCGTCGAGAAGCGCAAGCCGAATTGGCAATGCCGGTGAACAAGCCGATGAGTTTCGAAACCATCCTGCTCGAGGTCGACGCCACCGATCACGTCGCCACCATCACCCTGAACCGGCCCGAGCAGCTGAACGCGTTCAACCGCACCATGTGTGAGGAGATGGCCCGCGCCTGGCACACGGTCAAACTCGACGAGTCCGTGCACGCGGTGGTGCTGCGCGCCGCCGGCGACCGGGCGTTCAGCGCGGGACTGGACATCAAGACGCCCTATGGGCAGCCCGAAAACATCTGGAACCACGAAGATCCCGGCGAAGCCCTGAGTCCCAAATGGCAGAAAATGTGGAAGCCGGTGGTCTGCGCGGTCCAGGGGATGTGCACCGCCGGCGCGTTCTACTTTATCAACGAATCCGACGTGGTCATCTGCTCGGAAGACGCCACGTTCTTCGACTCCCACGTGTCGGCCGGCCTGGTTTGCGCGCTGGAGCCGATCGGCCTGATGCGCCGCGTCGGCCTCGGCGAGACGCTGCGCATCGCCCTGATGGGCAACGACGAGCGGGTCAGCGCCGACACCGCGCTGCGCATCGGATTGGTCTCCGAGGTCGTCGCTTCCGGCCAGCTCTGGGATCGCGCCCACGAGATCGCGGCGACCATCGCCGCCAAGCCGCCAACGGCGACTCAGGGCACGGTCAAAGCGATTTGGGAGTCGCTGGACAAGCCGTATCGCGCCGCGCTGGAACAGGGCCTCATCTACACCCGGTTGGGAAACCCGCTGGGCACCGCGGAACTGGCCGCGCAGCAGACTCCCGGCGACCGGGCCACCAAACGCACACCGAAGATCCGCTGATGCCGCGTCACCCGCTCATCCAACGCATCGCCGATGTGCTCGACCTCGAACCAGACTCACGCGCCATCGAGTATGTCGGCCAATGGATCTCGTGGGAGCAGGTCGGCACCCTGGCGCAGCGCATCGCCGGCCTGAGCGCCGGCGCCGAGGTCGGGATGCTGCTGCGCAACCGGCCGGGGCACGTGGCGGCCTTTCTGGGTGTGCTGCTGGGCGGCGGAACCGTCGCGGTCATCAACCCGTCGCGCGGCGACGAGCGCACCAAGGCCGATATCGCGAGGCTGCAGCTTGGATTGATCGTCGGCGAGCGCGACGATCTGACGGCACTGGTGACGCCGGGCATCCCGACGGTCGCGATCTCGGGACCGGCCGACCACGTCGACGTGTCCGGGCAACCCGGCGCCGAGCCAGGCCCGTCGACCGGTGTCGCGGTGCGCATGTTGACCAGCGGCACGACGGGTCCACCCAAGCGAATCGACCTGACCTACGACATGTTGGCGCGCAGCGTGATGGGCTCCGAACCCGACCGCGCGCCGGCACCCACCGAGCTGCGGCGCGGCGTCGCCATCGTGAACTCGCCGCTGGTGCACATCGGCGGGGTATTCCGCGTGCTGCAGTGCATCGCCGAGGCCCGACCGTTCGTGCTGTTGGAGCGATTCGAGCTGAACGCATGGGTCGAGGCGGTGCGCACCCACCGGCCCCGCGCCGTATCGCTGGTACCGGCGGCCCTGCGCACGGTCTTGCACTCGGACGTGTCGCCGGCCGACCTGGACAGCGTCCGGGCCGTCACCTGCGGCACGGCGCCGCTGTCGGCCGATGATGCCGACGCCTTCACCGATAAGTACGGCATCCCGGTGCTGACCTCCTATGCCGCAACCGAGTTCGGGGGCGGCGTGGCGGGCTGGACCCTTCCCGACCATCAGCGGTACTGGCGAGCCAAACGAGGCAGCGTCGGCCGGGCCAATCCGGGCGCTCAGCTCAGGGTGGTAGCCGACGACGGAACACCGCTCGGCCCAGACGAAGTCGGCCTGCTGGAGGTCAAGCCGGGCCAGCTGGGGCCGGCCGCGCAATGGATGCGAACCACGGACATGGCACGCATCGACGCCGACGGGTTCCTCTGGATTGTCGGCCGCGCCGACCAGGCGATCATCCGCGGCGGCTTCAAAGTGATGCCCGACGACGTTCGCGCCGCGCTGGAGAGCCACCCCGCGGTGGCCGGCGCGGCGGTCATCGCCCGGCCCGACGAGCGGCTCGGAGAGACGCCGGTCGCCATGGTCGAACTGCGCGAGCCGGGTGCGGCCGACGCCGACGCGCTGGTGGTGCATCTGCGAGAGCGCTTGGCGCGCTATGAGATTCCGACCGAGATCGCGATCGTCGACGCCATTCCGCGAACGCCGTCGGGCAAACCCGATCTCGGCGCGATCCAGGAACACTTCCGCGAGCTCGCGGCGCCGCGCAACCATGCGCGCTGATCCTGTGACGGTCGCCGCGACGTTGCGACAGCAGGCCCGGGCGCGCGGGGATCACCCGCTGCTGGTCTGCGACGGCGACCGCATCGGATACGCCGAAGCCGATCACCGGTCGGCGGAGCTCGCCCGCGGCCTGATCGCCCTCGGCGCCGGTAAGGGAACCCATGTGGGCCTCCTGCACCCGAACGGAAGCGACTTCGTCGTCGGCATGCTGGCGGCGGCGCGAATCGGTGCCGTGGTGGTCCCGTTCTCCACGTTCGTCACCGCCCGGGAACTGCGCGAGCAGCTGGTCGACAGCGACGTCGAAATCCTGCTGAGCGCCGGGTCTTTTCGGTCTCACAACTATGTGCAGCGACTGTCCGAGGTGATTCCGCGGGCCGACCTCGATTTCGGCGACCGCTTGTTTTGCGCCGCGGTGCCGCAGCTGCGCCACGTGGCGTTTGCGCACGACGCGGTGCGCGCGCTGGCCGGCAGCGTCGACGGGGCGCTGCTGCGGGCGAGCGAAGACGTTGTCTACGACTGCGATCCGCTGGCGATCGTCTACACGTCCGGGTCAACCAGTGCCCCCAAAGGGGTAGTGCATACGCATGGCGCACTGCTCGGACATCAGCGGAACCTCAACGCGATCCGCGGCCTGACCGCTTCGGACAAGCTGTTCTGCAATTCGCCGTTCTTCTGGATCGGCGGGTTCGCGTTCGGCCTGCTGGCCACCCTGGTGGCCGGATCAACCCTGGTCTGCTCCAACGCCATCGACGCCGGGGCCACGCTCGACCTGTTGGAGGCCGAACGACCCACCATGACCAACGGGTTCGCGGCCGGCATCGCTCACCTCGCCGAGCACCCCAGCTACGCCGAGCGTGATCTGTCGTCGATGCGGCGCGGCAACCTCTACCCGATCATGGCCCCCGACACCCGCCCCGCCGACCCGGAGCTGCGGCACAACATGCTCGGGATGACCGAGGCCGGCAGCGTCGTCCTGATCAGCGAGGACGAATCCGACCAGCCCGAGACGCGGCGGGGATCATTCGGCAAGCCCGCGCCCGGCTTCGAGACGATGATCGTCGATCAGGACGCCTCCGGAGTCGGTGAACTCTGCATCCGCGGACCGTACGTGATGCAGGGCTACTACAAGCGCTCTCGCGAGGAGTGCTTCGACGCCGACGGCTGGTTTCACACCGGCGATCTGGTGCGCACCGACGACGACGGATTCGTCTACTTCGTCGGCAGGCTCAGCGCGATGGTCAAGACGGCGGGCGCCAACGTCTCGGCGGCCGAGGTCGAGCAGGCGATCACCCGGGTCACCGGCGCCGAGGCTTACGTGGTGGGCGTGCCCGATACCCAACGGGGCGAGCTGGTCGCGGCGGTGGTCGTGCAGCCGGATTTCGACGAGTCGGCCGTGCGGGAACGGCTCAAGGCGGAGCTGTCGTCGTACAAGATTCCCAAACGGTTTGTCTCCCTGTCCCGCGCCGATGTCCCGCTGTTGTCCAGCGGCAAGGTCGACACGCGGCGGCTGAGAAAGCTTTTCGATGCCTAGCACCATCGACGAACTGGTGCGGTTTCGGGCCCGGCACGACGCGGATACACCGATGGTGATCGATCCCACCTCGCGGCTCAGCTACCGCGAACTCGACTCCACCACAAGGGAACTGGCGGCCGTGTTTGTGGAAGCGGGCGTGGGCAAGGGCTCCCGGGTCGGGTTGATCATGCCCAACGGCACCCGCTGGGTACAGATCGCCGTCGCCCTGACACGCATCGGCGCCGTCCTGGTGCCGCTGAGCACGCTGCTGCAGGCCGGCGAACTCGTCGCGCAATTGCGGGTCGCCGCCGTCCAGTTCCTGGTGAGCGTCGAAGAGTTTCGCGGCCATCGCTACCTCGACGACCTCAAGGCGGTGCCCGAGTCCGAAATTCCGGCGTTGCAACAGGTTTGGTCGACCGATCAGCTCGACAGCGCCCCCGCGAGTGACCGGGCCCGCCGGATCATCGATGCCATGACCGAAACGGTCACCCCCGCCGACGCGCTGGTCATCATGTTCACCTCGGGCAGCAGCGGATCACCCAAGGGCGTCCTGCACTCCCACGGCAATGCGCTGGGCGCCGTGCAATCGGGGCTGGCCGCGCGCTGCATCAGCGGCGAAACGCGCCTGTATCTGCCGATGCCGTTCTTCTGGGTGGGCGGGTTCGGCAGCGGAATCCTGTCCGTCCTGCTTGCCGGCGCCACCCTGGTGACCGAAGAATTGCCCCGGCCCGAAACCACGCTGAGACTGCTGGAGCGCGAACGGGTCACCCTGTTTCGTGGCTGGCCCGATCAGGCCGAGGCGCTTGCGCGGCACGCCGGCTCGGTCGGCGTGGATCTCTCGGCGCTGCGACCCGGCAGCCTGGAAGCCCTGTTGCCGCCCGAGCAGCGCGCTCGGCCCGGGGCGCGCGCGACGCTGTTCGGCATGACCGAGGCATTCGGGCCGTATTGCGGCTACCCCGCCGACACGGACATGCCCGCCACGGCGTGGGGCAGCTGCGGAAAGCCGTTTCCCGGCATGGAAGTCCGCATCGTGGACCCCGAAAGCGGTATGCCCGTCGCGACGGGAACCGCCGGCATGATCCAGATCCGTGGACCGCACACGCTGCGGGGCATCTGCGGGCGCCGGCGCGAAGAGCTCTTCACCCCCGACGGCTTCTATTCGACCGGTGACCTCGGCCACCTCGACGAGCAGGGATTCCTGTTCTACCACGGGCGATCCGACGACATGTTCAAGGTCAGCGGAGCGACCGTCTACCCCAGCGAGGTCGAGCGCGCGCTGCGCACCATTGACGGGGTCGACCACGCCTTTGTCACCAGCGTGCCCGGCGCCGCGGGCGAACGGGTCGGCGCGGCGGTGGTATGCGACGACGCGCTCACCCGCGACCAACTTCATGCGTCGGCGCGAAAGTTGCTGAGCGCCTTCAAGGTACCCACGGTGTGGCTGCTGCTGCACTCCGGCGACGACGTTCCACGGGGCGGCACCGGGAAGGTCGACGTCCGCCGGCTGCGGCAGATGTTGATCGACGCGAATCAGCCCTAGGGGACCCGCGTCCAGGGTTGACAATTCTGCGACTCGAAGGCCTTGACCGCGGAATTGATGTTCGCGTACATCGGACCGATGGAGGTATTCGTCTGCAGCACATGGTCCTTGTTCGCATCGGGCGTGCTGTAGGTGAACCACGAACACATCGAGTCCTGGGTCGGCACATTGTTTATCCACACGCCGAAGGCCGAACCCGAGCCGCCCGTGTGGTAGAGCCCCGGCGCGATATCGGGCCCCACGACAAACACGCCGTTGCCGGGAATCGGGTCGAGTAGGTCGGCATGTGCGGGCGCCGCGAATGCGATCGCTGTCACGCACGCAACGAATCCGGCCACGGCACGAGACGCTGGAGCCATCTCCTTCTCCATTCGTTGCCCACCCTGATGGCAGCGTATGCCGCAGTGGGCTTTGCTACAAGAGAAGGCGATGCCTACCGACGAGCTCCGGATACCGCCGACTTCGGTAGCCGACCGGCACGCGAGTGACCGCTCAGAACGTCACCCGTGACGAGCACGTCAAAGGCCAGATTCAGCCGCATCGGCTTGGTCACCCCCTGTCGCCACCGCAGCCGGGTACCACCCTCGGTCGACTCGCTCGTAAAGTCTTGCAACGCAACCGTTTCGTCCCTGTACGTCGCGGTGCCCGTCAGCCCACCGCGCAACTCGGTGAACGCGTACAGCACTGCCAGCGTGCCGATCGGGGTCTTGATCGTCACGTCCCAGTCGCCCTGGATGCTCACCCTAAACCTCCAGCGGTTCCCGGCCCACCGGTCGCCATACCGTGCCCCGCCGTTCGTATTCGAAGAGTTGCTCGACAGCGTGCGCGACTCGAGGACCATAGCCACGATCAAGCAGATGCAGTGCGAGATCGAGGCCCGACGTCACGCCTCCCGCCGTAATCAGATCTCCATCGTCGACGACACGGGCCGCGACCGGATGCACACCTGCGGCCTCGAGCAGCTCCAACCCCAGATGATGCGTGACCGCGTGGCGGCCTTCGATCAGTCCGGACATCGCCATGATGATCGAGCCGCCACACACCCCGGCCAGAATCACCTCCGGGTTGGCAGCGGCCTTGTGTAACAGCGGGGTCAGCGCGGTCTGGGCCGCCCGGGCCAAGACCACCGGGATGGTGTCGACACCGTCGTCGGGATCCCCGACGGTCGGTCCGCTGGCACCGGGCACGATCACCCAGCCGCGATCAGCCGGATCGATCGCGGCGGTGGCGGCCAGCGCCAGCCCGCGGGTACCGCTGATCACGGCGCGGGGCCCCTCGGCCGCCACCAACGTCACCGCTAGGTCGCCCGCGACCATCTCGGCACCGGCGGCCAGGACTTCGAACGGAGCGATGACGTCGAACGGGTCGAACCCGTCGTACAACACGATTTGCGCATGCACCCGGCTATGGTCACCCATCGCCGCACCGGAGAACAGTGGCTGGATTGCCACGTTGCGCCGGTATATTGCCAACCCATGCATGCTGTCGCGATTCTGGTTGAGCCCGATGCCATCGCGTTCGACCTTGCCATTGCGATTGAGGTGTTCGGCCGGGTCTTCTTCGAGGACGGCGCGCCGGGCTACCGAGTGCGCGTGTGTGGCTGCGAACCCGTCGTTACAGCGGGACCGATCCGGATCGCGACGGACCACGGCTTGGCTGAGCTCGGCGATGCCGACACCATCGTGGTGCCGGGCCGAAACGACGCCGCGGCACCGGTTCGCGACGACGTGATCGTCGCGCTGAAGTCCGCGTACGAAAAGGGCATTCGGATCGCATCGATCTGTAGCGGCGCCTTCACCTTGGCCGCCGCGGGAATCCTGGACGGCAAGCGGGCGACCACGCACTGGTTGGCGGCCGAACTGCTGACGGCGACTTACCCGGCCGTAAGGGTCGACGCCGACGCGCTCTACATCGACGAAGGCCAGATCCTCACCTCGGCCGGAGCGTCTGCGGGACTTGACCTGTGCCTGCACCTGGTCGCCCGCGATTATGGGTCGGCCGCGGCGGCCGATGCCGCCCGCCTGGCCGTCACCCCGCTGCACCGCAGCGGTGGCCAGGCGCAATTCATCATCCGAAACCGCCGCATGTCCAGCACCGAACTCGATGAGTTACTGGTGTGGATCGAGAACAACGCGCACCGGCCGCTGGCGTTGCGCGACATTGCGCGCCGGGCGGTCAGTAGCGAGCGGACGCTCAATCGCCGGTTCAAGCACGAGACGGGCCAGACGCCGATGCAATGGGTCAACAACGTCCGGATCAGGCACGCGCAGCAACTGTTGGAGAGAACCTCCGACAGCATCGAAAAGATCGCGTGTCAAGTGGGTTTCGCGTCGACAACGAATTTCCGTGAGCAGTTTCGCCGGGTGGCCGGCGTGCCGCCGCAGAGTTATCGGCACACCTTTCGCCACCATGGCGGCGACGGTACCAGCTAGGGCGATCCGTCCCCGCCGGTCACCACCCCGCGCGCGATGAGGTGGTCGATCAACGGGACCGCGCCGGCGGCGAGATGCTCCGACATCGCCGCGCGCGCCAGCTCGCCGTCACGCTTTTTCAGCGCGGACAAGATCCGACGATGGTCCCTCATCGACTGCTCGGGCCAGCCCTCGATGGCGGGAAACACCGATTCGGGTGCGTAGCGGGTGATTTGCGACATCAGCTGCGCCAGCTTGGGCGAATCGGCGGCGATGTTGATGGCCCGGTGAAATTCGTGGTTCAGGCCGACGGTGTGCTCATGCTCGTCACCGGCATAGGCATTCTCCAACTGCGCCTGGATCTCTTTGAGCTCGCGTAGCTGATCGTCGGTGATGTTGACCGCGGCCCGCGCGGCCAGCTCGCCGCCGACGTGCGCCTGCACGTTCGCCACGTCGGTGACATCGCGTCCGGTGACCGGCAGCACCACGAAACCCCGGCGCGGCTGCTGGGCGATCAAACCCTCGGCGCGCAGCGCGAACAGCGCCTCGCGCACCGGCGTGACACTGATGCCCAACTCCGCTGCCAATTGATCCAGCCGGACGTACGAGTCGGCGGCGTAGGTCCCATCGAATATCCTGCTGCGGATCAAGCGCGCAACGTCCTCGGAAAGTTGCGGCCGCGCAGCGAAATCCGGAACGCTCATCGTGTCACACCCGATATTCGGCGAGCAGTCGCTTGCTGATGATGTTCTTCTGGATTTCGCTGGTGCCCTCGCCGATCAGCAGGAACGGCGCGTCGCGCATCAGCCGCTCGATCTCGTATTCCTTGGAATAGCCATAGCCGCCGTGGATCCGGAAGCTCTGCTGGGTGACCTCGGCGCAGTACTCGCTGCACAGGTACTTGGCCATTCCGGCGGCGACGTCATTGCGCTCCCCCGAGTCCTTCAGCCGCGCCGCGTTCACCATCATCAGGTGTGCGGCTTCGACTTTGGTCGCCATCTCGGCCAGCTGGAACGCGATGGCCTGATGCTCGGCGATCGGCTTGCCGAACGTCTCGCGTTGTTGCGCGTAACGCACCGCAAGCTCGAAAGCGCGAAGCCCGACGCCACAAGCCCGCGCCGACACGTTGACCCGGCCGACCTCGATGCCGTCCATCATCTGGAAAAAGCCCTGCCCCGTCGCCCCGCCGAGGACGTCATCGGCGCCGGCCTGGTAGCCGTCGAAAATCATCTCGGTGGTTTCGATGCCCTTGTAGCCCAGCTTGTCGATCTTGCCCGGAATACGCAGGCCCGGAACGACTTCGCCGAAGCCGACCGGCTTCTCGACCAGGAAGGCGGTCAGGTTGCGGTGCGGCTTGTCGGAGCCCTCGTCGGTGCGCACCAGCGTCGCCACCAGTGTCGCGGTGGCGCCGTTGGTCAGCCACATTTTCTGGCCGTCGATCGTGTAGGTGCCGTCGTCGTTGCGTCGGGCCCGGGTCCGGATCGCGGCGACGTCCGAGCCCAGCTCGGGTTCCGACATCGAGAAGGCGCCGCGCGTCTCGCCGGTCGCCATGCGCGGCAGGAAGCGTTGCTTCTGCTCGTCGGTGCCGTGCTGGCGCAGCATGTACGCCACGATGAAATGGGTGTTGAGCACCCCGGACACGCTCATCCACCCGCGCGCAAGCTCTTCGACGCATAGGGCGTAGGTCAGCAGTGATTCCCCCAGGCCGCCGTACTCCTCGGGGATCATCAGCCCGAACAGGCCCATGTCGCGCAGCTGGTCGACGATGGCCTGCGGGTAGGTGTCGGCGCGTTCGAGTTCAACCGCGTTGGGGATGACTTCCTTTTCGACGAATTGCCGGACGGTGGCGATGATTTCGGTCTGGACTTCGGTCAGCCCGAGCGTCTGGGCGAGTTTGGTCATGTGCTGTGTTTCCTTCCGGCTGCTCAGCCCGCGATGGTCTTGGCGTCCGTCAGGCGCTCGACGTCGGCGGTGGTCAGCCCCAGCAACCGCTGAAGGATCTCGGCGGTGTCTTGTCCCAAGGCGGGCGCCGGTGCGCTGGCGGGATGGACCCCGTCGAACGCGGCCGGTAGGCCCGGCGCGAAGTAGTCGCCGACGCCGGGTTGCCGCAACCGCGAAAACAGCGGATTGTCAGTGACTTTCGGTCCCGCCGCGACCTCGGCGAAGGTGCGGTAGCGTTCGAACAGCACCGTGGTATTCGACAGCGCGGCGGTGACCTCGTCGGCGCTGTGATCGTTGAACCAGGTGGCGAACAACCCGGACAGCACGTCCTGGTACCGGTACCGGTCGCCTTCGGACCCGAAGTCCACCCCGAGCGCCTCGGCGAGCGCCGACACAGCGGCATGCGTGCCGGTGACCTCGACCAGATCGCGGAAGTGCCGCTTGGTCAGGGCGACGACCATGAACCGGCCGCCGTCGCGACTGGTGAAGTCCTGCCCGTACTGGCCGTAGATGGCGTTGCCCAGCCGTTCGCGTTGCGTCCCGTTGACCTGAGGTTCGGTGAGCAAGCCCAGGTTGGCGGCGGTGGCCAGCGCGACGTCCTCCAACGCCAGGCTGATCCGCGTCCCCGACCCGGACTTGTCGCGGCGATGGACGGCGGTGACGACGGACAGCGCGGCGTACAGTCCGCAGCACACGTCCCAGGCCGGCAGGACGTGATTGATCGGACCGGCATGATCGGCCGGGCCCGTGACGAGTGGATAGCCCAGGCCGGCGTTGACCGTGTAATCCACGCCGGTGGAACCGTCACCGCGCCCGAGTAACTGGACGTGGATGACGTCGGGGCGCTCGGCCGCCAGGACGTCGTGGCTCAGCCAGGACAGCCCGGCGGCGTTGGTCACGACGATGCCGTCACCCTCGACGATCAGGCGCTGGACCAGTGCCTGGCCGCCTTCGGAGCGCAGATCGATGGTGGCCGAACGCTTTCCCTTGTTCAGGCCCGTCCAATAGATCGACGTACCGTCCGCCGACAGCGGCCAGCGTTGCACGTCGGACGCACCACCGATAGGGTCGACCCGGATCACCTCTGCGCCAAGCTGATTCAGGGTCATTCCGCACAGCGGCGCGGCGACGAAGCTGGACACCTCGACAACGGTGAGGCCGTCCAGAGGCAGCCCGGGGTCGGTCATCTCGATGCGACCCGTTCGAAGACGGCGGCAAGCCCCTGCCCGCCGCCGATGCACATGGTCTCCAGCCCGTAGTGCGCCTGCCGCCGATTGAGCTCGCGCGCCAGCGTGGCCAGCATCCGTCCGCCCGTCGCCCCCACCGGGTGGCCCAGCGAGATTCCCGAACCGTGCACATTGGTCCGCTCATGGTCGGCCGCACCGAAATTCCATTCCCGCATCACCGCAAGCGCTTGCGCGGCAAAGGCTTCGTTGAGCTCGATGAGGTCGATGTCGGAGAGCTGCAGGCCCGCCTTGGACAGCGCCACCTCCGTCGCGGGGACCGGCCCGATGCCCATGACGTCGGGCGCCACCCCCGCGACCCCCCAGGACACCAGGCGCACCAACGGCTTCAGGCCGTACGCGTCGGCCCTCTCCGGCGTGGTCACCACGCACATGGACGCCGCGTCGTTCTGCCCGCTGGAGTTGCCGGCCGTGACCGTCGCCTCCGGGTCGTCTTTCAGCAGAACGGGTTTGAGCTTGCTCAACGACTCCACCGACGTGTCCGCGCGCGGATGTTCGTCGGCGTCGATGACTTCCTCGCCGCTGCGGGTGGGGACGGCAACCGGAACGATCTCCTCGGCGAGGACGCCGTCCTTCTGCGCGGCCACCGCGCGCTGATGCGACCGCACCGCCAGCTCGTCTTGTTCCTCGCGCGAAATCCCGTACTGGCGGCGCAGATTCTCGGCCGTCTCCAGCATTCCACCCGGCACCGGGTAGTGCCTTCCGCCGGCGGTCGTGCGTCCCCGCGCCAGCCCGTCGTGCACCCGCACGCCGCCGCGAGCCCCTCCCCAGCGCATATCGGTGGAATAGAAGGCGACGTTGCTCATGCTTTCGCAGCCGCCGGCGACGACGAGATCGTGGTCGCCATGGCCGACCTGCAGGCAGGCCTGGATCACCGCCTGCAGGCCCGACCCGCAACGCCGGTCGACCTGCATGCCCGGAACCGTCACCGGTAGGCCGGAATCCAGCGCGACCACGCGCCCGATCGCCGGCGCATCGCTGTTGGGATAGCAGTGGCCGAGGATGACGTCTTGCACGGCGTCGGCCGCCAGCCCGGTTCGCTCGAGCAGACCCTTCAGGGCGGTGACACCGAGGTCGACGGCGCTGAGCGCCTTGAACATTCCGCCGTAGCGGCCGATCGGCGTCCGCACCGGCTCACAGATGACGGTTTCACGGACCCCGCTCACAGGTGTCGGCCGCCGGTGATTTCCATGACGGTGCCGGTCATATACGACGACAGGTCGGAAGCCAGGAACAGGGCCACGCTGGCGACTTCGCTGGGCTCGCCGGCCCGGCCCATCGGCACCTCGGCCACCTTCGAATCCCAAATGCGCTGCGGCATGGCCTCCGTCATCGCCGACCGGATCAAACCGGGGGCGATCGCGTTGACCCGGACGCCCAGATACGCCAGCTCTTTGGCGGCCGCCTTGGTCATGCCGACGATGCCGGCCTTGGCCGCCGAGTAGTTGGTCTGGCCGACCATGCCGACCTTCCCCGACACCGAGGACATGTTGATGATGGCGCCGCGCTTGTTTTCCCGCATGATGGCGGCGGCCAGCCGGGTGCCGTTCCAGGTTCCCTTCAGGTGGACGTTGATGACCTGATCGAACTGCTCCTCGGTCATCTTGCGCATCGTCGCGTCTCGGGTGATCCCGGCGTTGTTGACCATGATGTCCAGGCCGCCGAACCGCTCGACCGCGGTCTGGATCAGCGTCTCGACGTCGGAGGACTGCGTGACATCGCAGCGGACCGCGATCGCGACGTCGTCACCGCCCAGCTGCTTGGCCACCACCTGGGTCTCCTCGAGATTGACGTCACCGAGCACGACCCGCGCCCCCTCGGCGACGAAGCGCTCCGCGATGGCCAGACCGAGTCCTTGCGCTCCGCCGGTGATTACTGCGGTCTGACCTGCCAACAACGCCACCTGGATCACACATCCTTCTCTGTTATCGCCGCCATCGGGCACCCATCAGGCAAATATCATATTTGATATAGGATCCTCCCCTGAACCGGGGTGCCCCGGATCGGGAGAGGAGCGTGGAGCCGATGGCCACCGCCGAAATCGCCGAGGTCTCCGACGAGGACTTCCGCGAGATCCTGGCTCAGACAAGGCAATTCGTGCGCAGCGCGGTGGTCCCCCGCGAGCAGGAGATCCTCGACGAGGATCGTGTCCCCGACGACCTGCGCGACGAGGCCAAGCGGATGGGCCTGTTCGGCTACGCGATCCCCCAGGAGTGGGGCGGCCTCGGCCTCAACCTGATGCAAGACGTCGAGTTGGCGATGGAGCTGGGCTACACGTCGCTGGCACTGCGGTCGATGTTCGGCACCAACAACGGCATCGCCGGACAGGTTCTGGTCGGGTTCGGCACCGACGAACAGAAATCGCGCTGGTTGGAGTCGATCGCGTCCGGCGACGTCGTCGCGTCCTTCGCGCTGACCGAACCCGGCGCCGGATCCAACCCCGCCGGCCTGCGCACCAAAGCCGTTCGCGACGGCGACAATTGGGTGATCTCCGGGCAGAAGCGCTTCATCACCAACGCGCCCGTCGCCAACCTTTTCGTGGTGTTCGCCCGCACCCGGCCGGCCGACGACAAGGGACCCGGGATCGCGGTCTTTTTGGTGCCGGCCGATGCCGCCGGCGTGCAGGTGGGCGCCAAGGACGCCAAGATGGGCCAGGAAGGCGCGTGGACCGCCGACGTCGCCTTCGACGACGTCCGGGTGGACGACGCCGCACTGATCGGCGGCAGCGAAGACATCGGGTACCGCGCGGCCATGACCTCACTGGCCCGCGGCCGGGTGCACATCGCCGCGCTCGCCGTGGGCGCCGCCCAACGCGCGCTCGACGAATCCGTCACGTATGCCGCCACGGCGACGCAGGGCGGGGCGGAGATCGGAAGCTTCCAGTTGGTGCAGGCGATGCTCGCCGACCAGCAGGCCGGCGTGATGGCCGGCCGCGCGCTGGTGCGGGACGCCGCGCGGCTGTGGGTCACCGATCAGGACCGCAGGATCGCGCCGTCGGCGGCCAAGCTGTTCTGCACCGAAATGGCCGGCAATGTCGCAGATCTCGCGGTGCAGATCCACGGCGGCAGCGGCTACATGCGAGGCGTTGCGGTCGAACGCATTTACCGCGACGTGCGCCTGCTGCGGCTCTACGAGGGCACCAGCGAGATTCAGCGCCTGATCATCGGATCGAATCTGGTCAAGGC
The DNA here is from genome assembly GCF_035918355.1 of Mycobacterium sp. 3-98. Classification (NCBI taxonomy): domain Bacteria; kingdom Bacillati; phylum Actinomycetota; class Actinomycetes; order Mycobacteriales; family Mycobacteriaceae; genus Mycobacterium; species Mycobacterium sp. 3-98. Next base: position 4,435,183 of record NZ_CP142360.1, read on the forward strand.
GGCGGCACGGACCATCACAACGAAGGAGCGTTAATGGCAGGCAGGCTTGCCGGAAAAGTGGCATTGATTACCGGCGCGGCGCGCGGCCAGGGCCGGGCGCACGCGGTGCGCATGGCCTCCGAAGGCGCGGACATCATCGCCGTCGATATCGCCGGCAAGCTTCCGTCCTGCGTTCCCTACGATCCGGCGAGCCCGGACGACCTGAGCGAGACCGTTCGCCTGGTCGAGGAAACGAACCGTCGCATCATCGCGTCGGTGGTGGACACGCGTGACTTCGACGGACTACGAAGGGTCGTCGCGGACGGTGTCGCCGCGCTGGGCCGGTTGGACATCATCGTCGCCAACGCCGGGGTTGCGGCGCCGCAGGCATGGGACGACATCACACCGGAAGACTTTCGCGACGTCATGGACATCAACGTCACCGGAACGTGGAACACCGTGATGGCCGGGGCGGACAAGATCATCGAGGGCGGCCGGGGCGGCTCCATCATCCTGATCAGTTCCGCGGCCGGTATGAAGATGCAGCCGTTCATGATTCACTACACCGCCAGCAAGCACGCCGTCACCGGCCTGGCGCGCGCCTTCGCCGCCGAGTTGGGTAAACATTCGATCCGGGTCAACAGCGTCCACCCGGGTCCGGTGAACACCCCGATGGGATCGGGCGACATGGTCACGGCGGTGGGCAAGACGATGGAAACCAACCCGCAGCTGGCGCACGTCCTCACGCCGTTCCTGCCCGACTGGGTCGCCGAACCCGAGGAGATCGCCGACACCGTGTGCTGGCTGGCCAGCGACGAGTCCCGCAAGGTCACCGCCGCGCAGATCCCGGTCGATCAGGGCTCGACGCAGTATTGAGCTCAGCGCGGCGGGAATAGATCGCCGACGTCCGCGCTTTCAGGCCACATGAAAGCCTTCACCGAGACCGAACGCCAAGAGTTCCTGGCCGCCAAGCACGTCGGCGTCCTGTCCGTCGCGGCCACCGACGGCCGGCCGCCGGCCAGCGTCCCGATCTGGTACGACTACACGCCGGGCGGCAACGTCCGGATCATGACGGGCGCGTCCAGCCGCAAGGCGCGGCTCATCGAGCGGGCCGGGGTGGTGACGCTCGTCGTTCAGCGCGAGGAGCCGCCGTACCAGTACGTGGTGGTCGAGGGCAGCGTCGTCGAAACCACGAATCCGGCCCCGGCCGACTTGCAGGAAGCAATCGCCATTCGCTACCTCGGCGAGGAAGGCGGGCGCGCGTTCGTCCGCAGCATGGAGGGCGTCGAGGAGGTGCTGTTCACCATCCGGCCCGACCGCTGGCTGAGCGCCGACTTCACCGGCGACCTATAAGCGCCGAGATATACGCGCATACGCCGATGTTTTGCCGCATGCGGCCAGCCCATGCTGGCTAGCATGAGCAAAATCGATCCTCGGGCGGGCGCGCCACCCTTGGAATGGAGCGACCTGGGCGTAGGCGAAGGCATGAACGAGCCCCTGCCGACCGGCACCGTGACACTGCTGCTGGCCGACGTCCAGGGTTCGACGCAGCTATGGGGCTCCCAGCCGCAGGAGATGACCGCGGCGATCGCGAAGCTGGACCAAACACTCGCCCGATTGGTCGGGGCGCATCACGGAATCCGTCCGGTCGAGCAGGGTGAGGGTGACAGCTTCGTCATAGCCTTCAGCCGCGCGTCGGACGCGGTGGCGTGCGCGCTCGCATTGCAACGGGCGCCGCTGGCGCCGCTGCGGCTGCGGATCGGGGTGCACACCGGCGAGGTTCAGTTGCGCGACGAGAACAACTACGTGGGGCCGGCCATCAACCGGACGGCGCGACTCCGCGAGCTCGCGCATGGCGGCCAAACGGTGTTATCGGGTACCACCGGCGATCTGGTTGCCGACACGCTCGCCGACGGGGCGTGGTTGAACGACCTCGGCATCCACGCGCTGCGGGATTTGCCGCGGCCGGAGCGGGTTGTGCAGCTGTGCCATCCCGACCTCCGCAACGAATTTCCGCCCCTTCGACACCGCGAATCCGTTGTCTCTCAGCGCCTTCCCGCACAACTGACCAGCTTTGTGGGTCGCGACGCCGAAATGCGCGAGGTGCGAGGTCTTCTCGCGCAGCACAGGTTCGTGACGTTGACGGGCGCCGGCGGTGCGGGCAAGACCCGGCTGGCGGTGCAGATCGCGGCCTCGGTCGCCGCCGACTACGCCGACGGAATCTGGTACGTGGACCTGGCTCCCCTCGCCGACGCCGACCTGGTGCCCATTACCACCGCCCGGGCGCTGGGGCTGCCGGATCAGCCGGGGCGATCCCCGGAGAAAAGCCTGCTGCAGTTCGTCGGCGACCGGCACATGCTCGTGGTGCTCGACAACTGCGAGCACGTGCTGGACGCCAGTGCGGGACTTACCGGTGCGCTATTGGGGGGTTGCCCGCGACTGACGGTGCTGGCGACGAGCCGCGAGCCGATCGGCGTGAGCGGCGAGGTGACGTGGCGGGTGCCGTCCCTGTCGTTCGACGACGACGCCACGCGGCTGTTCGCCGATCGCGCGAGCAATGCGCGCCCCGGCTTCACCGTCGACGAGGACAACGCGGCCGCGGTATACGAGATCTGCCGTCGCCTCGACGGCATGCCGCTGGCGATCGAGCTGGCGGCGGCACGCGTCCGCGCGCTGTCGCCGCACGAGATTCTGGCCGGCCTGCAGGACCGGTTCCGGTTGCTGACGGGCGGGTCGCGGACGTCGGTGCGCCGCCAGCAGACGCTGCGCGCATCGGTGGACTGGTCACACGCGCTGTTGACCGAGCCCGAGCGGATCCTGTTCCGCCGGCTAGGGGTTTTCATGGGCGGGTTCGACCTCGACGCTTGCCGAAAGGTGGTCTGCGACCAGGATTTGGCGTCTCACCAGGTGCTGGACGTGCTCGCGCTGCTCATTGACAAGTCGCTGGTGACGGCCGAATCTGCCGGCGGCCCCATGCGATACCGGCTGCTGGAGACGATCCGCCAGTACGCGCAGGAAAAGCTCGGCGAATGCCCCGAGGTCGTCGCCATTCGGGACCGGCACCGCGAGCACTACGCTGATCTGGCGGCGGCCGTCGACGCGCCGGGCGACGCAAGGCTCGAACTCCTCCTCGATCGAGCGCAGGCCGAGATCGACAACCTGCGTGCCGCTTTCGCGTGGAGCCGGGAGAACTCCGACACCAACGGCGCGCTGCAACTGGCGACGTCGCTGCAGCCGCTGTGGCTCACCCGGGGCGGCCTCAGGGAGGGATCGGACTGGCTCGACGCGGGTCTAGCGGACGCCGAGCGTCAGGGCGCCGAGGTGTCGCCCCGAGCGATGGCGAGGGCGCTGGCCGACAAGGCATTCCTGGACAACATGCGCGACCCGGAAAGCCTTGCGCGAGCGCAGCGTTCGCTGGCGATCGCGCGCGAGCTGGACGATCCGGCGTTGCTGGTGCGGACTCTCACGGCTTGCGGTCGCCTCGCCGCGTGGAACGCGGAACTCGCCCGACCGTATTTGTCGGAGGCGGAAGACTTGGCACGGGCCATAGGTGACCGGTGGAGACTGGCCCAGATCCTCTACAGCAAGGCCCTGACGGCGACAGTCGGCACGGGTGATCCCGCCGCCGCCGTGGCGGCAGCGACCGAGGGGCGCGACCTCGCGGACGCGATCGGCGACCAAGGCTACTCACGCGGATGCCGTTGGTGTCTGATCGCTGCGCAATGGGTGTTCGGTGACGTCACAGGCGCCGCGGCGCGACTCCGCGAATTGATGAACGAAGCCGACGCGACGCACGCCCTGATCTGGCAGGTGTCCGCCCGCGAGCGTCTGGCCCACGTTTCGGCGCACACCGGACAGCCGGACGAAGGTCGCGCCCTCGCGGGTGACGCCCTCGACGGCGCCGCCGAGATCGGCCGGTATATGGAGGGCGTGGTGTACTCGTCGCTGGCCTACGCGGCGCTGGCCGGCGGCGATATCGACGCGGCCACCGAGGCCGGCGACGCCGCACGCGAGCGGTTCGGGGACTGGCCGCTTGCGTCCACCACCGCGAAGCCCTGGGCGCAGGTCGCGCTGGCCCGCGGCGACCTGACATCCGCGCGTCGCTTCGCCGAGGAGGACATCGCGTCCGGTGCAGGGTGGTTCATGGTGCAGGCGCTGACGACCCGTGCGCGTGTGGCGCTGGCGGAAAACGAACCGGGCCAGGCCGAACGCGACACCCACGACGCGCTGACCCGTGCGGTCGAATTGCGGGCGCACCTATTCGTTCCAGATCTGCTGGAGTGCCTCGCCCAGTTGGCACACCTTGCCGGGAGCCACCCGGAGGCGGCACGGCTCTTCGGCGCGGCGGATGCGGTCCGTCGGCGCACCGGCATAGTCCGCTTCCGGGTGTACGACGCGGACTACCAGGCGTCATTGGAGCAGACCCGTAACGCCTTGACGGACAAGGAGTTCGACGCCGCGTGGGCCGCTGGCGCTGCGCTGTCCACCGACGAAGCGATCGCCTACGCCCGCCGCGGACGAGGCGAACGCAAGCGGCCCCCCACGGGCTGGGACTCGCTGACCCCGACCGAACGCGACGTCGTGCGCCTCGTCGCCGAAGGACTGGGCAACAAGGACATCGGCGAACGCCTCTTCATTTCCCCGCGCACCGTGCAGACGCACCTGACCCACGTCTACGCGAAACTCGGAATCACGTCGCGAATGCAGCTGGCTCAGGAAGCCGCCCGCCGATCAGTGCTCGACTAGCTCCAGCGTGCCCAGCTCGCGGATCGCCTGGCAGCCGCGGCTGAGCATGGCCAGCACCATGTCGTCGCCACGCTCGGTGGCGGCGGCGAACGCAAACCCCAGCGCCGAGATCAGCGGCGCCTGCAGCACCCCGAGCCGGTAATCGCGCCAACATGTTTCGCGGTCGTAGTCGCTGACACCGCCGGCCGTCAGCGCGCGATGGTAGTCGGCGACCAGCTCCTCCTCGATGCCGGCGCGCAGCTGCGAATTGAGGCTGGTTGCGGTGAAGTACGCGAGATCCCGGGTCGGCAGGCCCACCCCGAGCGTCTGCCAGTCGACCACGCTGACCCGGGTCCGGTCCGGGTCGAACAGCAGGTTGTCCAGCCGGTAGTCGCCGTGCAGCAGGGCGAACCGGTCGTACTCGGACAGCAGCCACGGTGTGATCACACCCATTGCCGCGCTGAAGGTATCGCGGTCTTCGGCGCTCATCCGATCGCCCAGCTTCTCCAGCGTGATATCGGCGCTCATCTTCGCCACTTCGCCCATGCCGGCAGCGCCGGCCTCATCCGGGCGCCCGAACGCGATGCCGGGGAAATCGAGCCAGGCGGGGTCGCACCAGGTCGGCGCGTGCAGGCCGGCGAGGGCGTTAACCGCCAGGCGCGCTTCGGCTTCGCCGCAACCGATGAGCTGATCGCCCTGCACCGCCGGCGCCTGATCCGCGAGCAGCAGGGCGAAATCCATTGCGTCTTCGGCGATCTCGGAGTAGAAGCACCGCGGGGTCGGCACCTGCACCCGGTCCACCACCGAGGAGTAGAACGCGCATTCGCTGCGGTAGCCGATCACCACCCGGTCGCGCACGGTGTCGTCCTGGGCGGGCAGCTTGATCACGAAGGTCTGCGGAAGGTCACCGGGGTCCGTCGCGTAGCGGGCGCTCACCCGGTAGGTCGCCCCGGTCTGTCCCGTGCCGATCGCGACCACGTCGACCTCGGCGACCTCGACGGGCGCGCCGCGGCCACTGAGCGCGGCCGACAGCCATGCCGGGGTCACGTCGCCGGGGTAACGCGGTATCGACGACAGCACAGCACTCATTCCCAGCACGCCTCCTGCCCGCGGACAGCTCGATCCGACTGACCAACTGTAAGGCATACCGCAAGAGTTGCGGTCAACAGCGGTGACCTAATCGGCCAGAATGCGCCATTCGGCGGCCTCGTGCTGCTGGCGCCAGAATTCGTCGAAACGACCCCCCGCAGCGAGTAATTCGTCGACCGTGCCATCCTCGACCACCTGGCCGCTGTCGAGAAACAGGACGCGGTCGGCGTGGCTGATGCTCGCCAACCGATGCGCGACGATCACCTGGGTGCGCGATTGCGGGTCGGCGGTCAGCGCGTCGACCACGGCGGCCTCGTTCTCGGTGTCCAGTGCGCTGGTCGCCTCGTCTACCAGCAGTATCGGCGCGGGTTTGAGCAACGCGCGGGCGATGCTGACCCGCTGGCGTTCACCGCCCGAGAGCGCCGAACCGGCCTCGCCGACGACGCTGTCGGCGCCGTCGGGCAGCCGTGCGACGAGCTCGTCGACGCGGGCGAGCGCCACCGCGCGCGCGAACCGGTCGTCGTCGGCGCCGGGGTCCCCGGCGAAAACGTTGTCGCGGATGGACCCGTGGAACAGGTAGGGATGCTGGAACACGACGCTGCTCGCCGCCCGCCGGGCTTCGGCGTCCAGCGTCGCCGCGTCGACACCATCGATCAGCACCCGGCCGCGCGTGGGCTCGTGCAACCCCGCGATCAGCGCCAGGATGGTGCTCTTGCCCGACCCGGACGGTCCGACGATCGCCGTTGTGCTTCCCGGCTCCAATGAGAAACTCACCCCGTCGAGCACCAGGTCGGTGGCGCCACCGACAGCTGGGTACCCGAACGTCACGTCGTCGAACTCGATACGCGGGGCCGTGCCGCCCGGCAGCGTCGCGGCGCCCGCGTTCATCAGCGGCGCGGTGAGCACCGAGCGAATGTTGTCGAGCGTGGCGCGGGTGCTCTCCAGCGCCGGCGCCAGCTCGCTGATCGTGGTGAACGGCTCGAGGTAGCGCACGATGACGACGATCAGTGCGATGGCCTCGGCCACCGACAGCGTTCCGTTCACCGTCAGCGCGGTGGTCGCCCCGGCCAGCAGGATCAGGGCCAGCTGGCTGGCGAGGCTGAACAGCAGCTGCCCCGGCACCTGCATGGAGAGCAGCCGCATGGTTGCGCCGTGTTGGGCGGCCAGCGCGTCGCCGACCATGCTCCTGGCCGGTTCGACGCGCCGCGCGGCGCGCAATGCCTGCTGGGTCCGGGCGAACTCGATGATCCGCTCGGTGAGCGCGCTGTTGGCCTCGGCCGCAGTGGAATCGGCGCGACGCGCCAGGCGCGCCGACGCCCACAGCGCGCCCAGCATCAGCGGCAGCCCGCCCAGCGCGGCCAGACCGAGTTGCCAGGAGACCGGCAGCAGGACGACCGCGATGGCGGCCGGCAGCAGCACAGCCGAGATCAACGGCGTGAGCAGGTTGACGACGAGGCCGACGAGTTCGGGGCCCGTCGCCGCGATCGCCTGCCGCGCCGTCGCGGTGTGCTCGGCGGTGAACCAATCCAGCCGCACACCGGGCAGTCGGTCGGCCACGTCATGCTGGCTGTGGTCCAGCACCGCGAAGCCCAGGTTGAAGCCGATGCGCGCCGTCGCGGTGTCGATCACCCAGCCGAGCGCGGTGGCGGCGGTCAGCCACCCCAGCCACATCATCGCGCGGTGTGGGGCCTCGCTGAACGACGCGCCCACCAGGGGAACCAGCAGCACGGTGGCCACCGCCCGCACCACCACGGAGATCAACGCCAGCACCGTGTAGGCGACGACCCGGGTGCGCCGATCCGCCGGCACCAGGCTCAACCACGTGCGGATCATCGGGCACCCTCCCCGGCCGCGCCGGCGGCCACCTCATCGCGCTGGCCGCCCTCCCACAGGCGCCGATACCGGCCATCGGCGGCCAGCAACTCGTCGTGGGTGCCGCGCTCGACGACGCGGCCGTGGTCGAGCACGACGATCTGGTGGGCCCGGGTGATGGTGTGCAGCCGGTGCGCGATCACCAGCACGGTGCGGTCCTGTGTCAACCGGTTGAGCGCTTGCTGCACAAGGTATTCCGACTCCGGATCGGCGAACGCGGTGGCCTCGTCGAGGATGAGAACGCCGGTGCCGGCCAGGATCGCGCGGGCGATGGTGAGGCGCTGGCGCTCCCCGCCGGACAGGCCGCTCCCGGCGCCCAGCATGGTGTCGTAGCCGTCCGGCAGCCGCATGATCCGGTCGTGGATCTGCGCCTCGCGCGCCGCCTGTTCGATCTGCGCCGGGGTGGCTTCAGGAGCGGCCAGCGCGATGTTTTCCGCCACGGTGCCGTGCACCAACTGCGTCTCCTGCAGCACGAATCCGACCTGGGCGTACAGCTCGTCGGCGGTCATCGACCGGATATCTTGTCCCCCAACGCGTATCGAGCCCTGATCGACATCGTGGAACCGTGCCAGCAACGCGGCCAGCGTCGACTTGCCGGATCCCGACGGCCCCACCAGCGCTGTGACCGTGCCGGGGCACAGGGCCAGCGACACGTCGTGGATCACGGGAACGCCCGGACGGTAGCCGAAACTGACGTCGTCGAACACCACCGCCTTCGTCGGCTCCCCCTGGGCTTGGCCGTGATCGCGCACGGCGAGTTCGGCTTCGTCGAGCGTGTTCTGCAGGCGCCGGGCGGCCAACATGCCGGCGCGGATGCCGCCGAGGCCGTAGGCGATCCCGAGCAGGCGTGCGCCGAAGGTGGTTCCCAGCAACAAGAATGGCAACAGGTTGACCGGATCCATCCGCCCCCCGACCACCAGCAGGGTGCCGGTGGTCGCGATGAGCCACAGGAAGGTCGACGGCCGGGTGACCAGATCCATGAAGGTCTTCTTGCCGGCCAGTGGGCGCTGCCAGGCGACCAGGAAGCCGACGTATTCGTCCAGGCGGCGCCGGAAACTCGATGCGGCGGCACCACCGAAGACGCGGATCACCGGCTGACCCTCCAGGTAGGCGCCGGCCTCGCCGCTCATCGTCTCCGCCCAGCGCTGCGACTGCGGGATGCGCGGGCCCGATTGAATCGTCAGGGACGAGGTCAGCACCAGGTAGACCAGGACGGGCGCGAACAACACCAGCGCCACCCGCCAGTCGACCACGAACAGATAGACGAGCACCGCCACCGGCGCGACGGCCGCGGCCACCGCGTCCGGGATGGCATGGGTGACCAGGTAGTGCAGGGACAGCGTGTCGTCCTGGAGCAGTTGCTTGATGGAACCCGATCCGCGCGCGGTGAACCAGCCCAGCGGCAGCCGAGACAGCTTGCGCAACAATCCCGTACGCAAATCGCGGGCGAATCGTGCGTCGACGACGTGGAGCCAGAGGGTGAGGGCCGCGCCCAGCAACGCCCCCAGGCCCAGCAACGACACCGCGGCGATGCCGACGTTCCACAGCCGGGACGCGGGCGCCCCGGACACCAGGAGGCGGGCGAGTTCGACCAGCAGCACGAACGGCGCCAGCTGCACCAGCGTGATGACCGCCTGCAACAGGCCCGACAGGATCAGCGCCGAGCGCAGCGGCGCGAGCAATCGGCCCGCGGCCTGGGCGCGCCAGTTTCCGCGCGACACCGGGGCGGGCGCCGTCTCGGGAACCTCCCGAGCCGACTCCAGTTGCGCCGCAACCTCTTCCGGGGCGACGGTGAGCGCCACGCTTTCGGAGCCCTCGGGCTCGTCACCGCGGCGGGTACCCATCGCGCGCCCGGCGCTCCAGTACGCCTGGGCGTGCACCTCGGATTTCGGAAAGCCGAACTCGTCGCGCAGCCGGGTCCGCACCTGCTTGAGCGTCGTGGCCTCCGGCGTCGCCCACGCATACCAGTCGGACCAATCTCGGCTCTCGATCGCCGCCGCAAGCGATTTCTCGTCGCGGCGGGCGACCCAGTGCAGCCGCAGCCGCGGATGCTGTGCGATCGGGATCAGCGTGTCGTTGTCGTCGTGCTGTTCGAGGTACATCTCGATCGGGACGTCGTCCGGGACGACGCCGATGATCCCGTTCATCCCCGGAATGGACGCCGAATCGCCGATGAGCAGATACCCGGCCGGCTGCTCGTCGGGCATATCGAACCGCGACGAACCCATCAGTGCCATGACGGCGATGGTGGCGCCGGGCTGCACGGTGCGCGCCCACTGCGACGCCGGACCGGCCGGCTCGTGCAGCACGATGTCGACCGCGAAGCGTCCGGCCGCGACGTCGGCTTCCGAAATCGTGTAGGCGCGCTGAAACTCGGTCTTCGATCCGTCCGGATCGGGGAACCAGAACCGCAGCCATGCGGCCGGTTCGGCGTCCACGTCTTCGAACAGCGTGGTCGACGTCATGCGCACGCGCACGAAGTGCGGTGCGATCCGGACGGTTTCGATGACCGTCGCGGTGTGATCGCGCGCGCCGAAGCTGCGCAACATCACACCTTGGAATCCGCGTGCCATTAGCGGTCCTTTCTCGCGGCGCTCCGCGCCGGCGCGGAGCTGACGATCCGGCGGGATCACCGCCACGAGGCCACGGATCGGTGCGGCCGGCGAGGGCCGCACAAACTGTGAATTCGACACCTGCCACGATCCCGCGCGGGCGGCACCCCGCCGCGGATCACCGGCCACCCGGTCACGACTTGGTACGTTACCCCCACAAACTAAGGGTTGCCTTACCATAGGTCAACCTTGGGGCCCGCCCACCTTCCGCGGCGTCAGTAACCTGGGAGACATGAGCGGTGAGTCGGCAGCCCCGGTCCTGCTGTACGACGGTGTCTGCGGGGTGTGCAATCGGGCGGTGCGCACGATCCTTCGCTTCGACCCCGCAGGTCCGCTGCGCTTTGCGGCCCTGCAGAGCGTCTTCGCCAAAGCGATCATCGAACGGCACCCCGAGATCGGCAACGTCGACTCGGTGGTGTTCGTCGACGACCCCGGACAGCCCTCGGAACGCGTGGCCGTCCGCTCAGCCGCCGCGTTGCGCGTCGCGGATTATTTCGGCGGGCCGTGGAAAGCGCTCGCGGTCGCCCGTCTCGTTCCGACCCCCGTGCGCGACTGGCTCTACGACAGGTTCGCCGCCATCCGCTATCGGGTCTTCGGCAAGTACGACAGCTGTCCGCTGCCGCCTCCGGAGGTTCGCGCCCGCTTCGTAGAGGACTGAGAACGCGTCAGTCCGTGGCGGCGCCGGCCGCCAGGTCCGCCTCGGATTCCCTGCGCTTGAGCTCGGCCAGCTTGCGGTCCTCGGCCGCGGCTTCGCGGTGCTTGAGCGCGGATTCGCGGTGCACGTCGCGGTGCGGCACCCCTTGTCGGACGACCCAGTCTTGGCTTTTGGCGACTCGCTCATGCTGGATCGCGGATTCCTCGAAGCTTCGTGCCGCGGACAGCCCCGCGCGAGCCGCGCGCTCGCGCGCCATGGCCACTCTGCGTTCGGCGAGTTCGACATCTTCTGCGGTGAAAGCGTTTTCGCCGGGTGGTGCCGGCTCGCGTCCGGTGGGCATGGCGTCTCCCTTGTGTCCTGTGAGTTCGATGTACCCCGCAGGACGGGTTTGACGCTTAGCCCGCTGAAGATTTCATTTCGAATGTTGACCAGTGCGGGCGGAGGGACTCGAACCCTCAAGCTCTTTCGAGCAATGGCACCTAAAACCATCGCGTCTGCCAATTTCGCCACGCCCGCGCGCCCGGCAATCGTATCGCCTGCGATATGTCCAACTTGTCCGCGACGGGCGCGCATTGACGCGCGGTACGGTCAAGGGGTGTCCACTACACACCGTCGCAGACCCGCGCTGATCGCTTTGGTGATCATCGCGGCGTGCGGCTGCCTGGCCCTGGGCTGGTGGCAGTGGACCAGGTTCCAATCGGTCTCCGGCTCGTTTCAGAACCTCGGCTATGCGTTGCAGTGGCCGCTGTTCGCGTGGTTCTGCGTGTACGCCTACCGCAAATTCGTGCGCTACGAAGAGGAACCACCCCCGCCGCGCAGCACCGAGGCCGTGACGGAGATCCCCGCCGGTCTGCTGCCCGACCGGCCCACGCCCCCGCCGCAGGCACCCGATGACCCGGCGCTGCGGGAGTACAACAAATACTTGGCCGAGCTGGCCGCGCAGGACGCCGAAAAACAAAAGAGGACAACCGCATGACCACACCGGAGACCCCGGGCGGGGCAGTGCCCGCCGTGCCCGTCGACAAGATCCGCACCGCCTTGCTCGGCTACCGGATCATGGCCTGGACGACGGGTCTGTGGCTCATCGCGCTGTGCTACGAGATCGTCTCGCACCTGGCGTTCGACCACGAGATCCGGTGGATCGAAGTGGTCCACGGCTGGGTGTATTTCATCTACGTGTTGACCGCCTTCAACCTGGCGATCAAGGTGCGCTGGCCGATCGGCAAGACGGTCGGTGTGCTGTTGTCGGGGACGATCCCGCTGTTGGGGATCATCGTCGAGCACTTCCAAACCCGGGACGTCAAAGCCCGATTCGGCTTGTAAGCCACATCCGCCACACCCGTCCCTGCCGGGGACGGGCCCGCAATGCCCACCTCCTAGCGACAACGCGCGCGCACGACCGGGTTGTCGCTAGGAGGTGGGCATTTCGCCTGTCACCCCGCGCCGCGACTGGTGTGACGAATGTTGCGAATGCCTCGCACGCCGGGGATTCAGCCCGCGGACCGGGCCAGCGCTTCAAGCGACGGCAACAGCAGTTGCAGCGCGCGACCGCGATGCGAGACCGCGTCCTTCTCGCTCGGGCTGAGCTCGGCCGCCGTGCGCTCGTACCCGTTGGGCACGAACACGGGGTCATACCCGAAACCGCCATCGCCGCGCGGTTCCCGGGCGATGCTGCCGGGCCATTCGCCCCGGACGACGACCTCGCCCGCCCCCGACACCAGCGCGCAGGCGGACACGAACGCCGCGCCGCGCCGTTCGTCGGGCACGTCGCGCATTTGCGCCAGCAACAAGGCGGTGTTGCCGGCGTCGTCGCCGTGGTTGCCCGACCAGCGCGCCGACAGCACCCCCGGCATGCCGTTGAGCGCGGCCACCTCTAGTCCGGAATCGTCTGCCACGCTTGGCAACCCGCTCGCGGTGAACGCGTCGCGCGCCTTGGCCAACGCGTTCTCCTCGAAGGTCGCGCCCGTCTCCGGCGCTTCCTCGAACGGGGCGACGTCGTCGAGCGACACCAACGTCAAGCCCGTCAGACCGGCGGCGTCGAGCACCCGGCGCAGCTCGGCCAGCTTCTTCGGGTTGCGGCTGGCGACCAGCAGGCGTGACGAGTGCAAGCGCGGCGGGTCGTCACTATCAGGCACGGTCAGCTGCCGAACGCCTTCGGCGCCGGAGCCCCCTCGGGGAGCTCACCGGGGTATGGCTGCGCCAACGCCTCGCGCTGGGCGGCGAACAACTTGTCGCAGGCGGCCAGCGCCACGTCGAGCAGCTTGTCCAGCGTCGAACGCGGGAAGGTCGCGCCCTCACCGGTTCCCTGAACCTCGACGAGGGTGCCGGTGTCGGTGGCGACGACGTTCATGTCCACCTCGGCGCGGGCGTCCTCCTCATAGGGCAGGTCCACCCGGACCCTGCCGTCGACCACTCCGACGCTGACCGCCGCGATGGCGCACGACAACGGGCGCGGATCCGACAGCTTGCCCGCCGCCCCGAGATACGTCACCGCATCGGCGAGCGCCACGAATGCGCCCGTGATGGCCGCGGTGCGGGTTCCCCCGTCGGCCTGCAACACGTCACAATCGACGGCAATTGTGTTCTCCCCCAACGCCGCCAGGTCGATGCACGCCCGCAGCGAGCGTCCGATCAGCCGGCTGATCTCCTGGGTGCGCCCCGACAGCCGCCCCTTCACCGATTCGCGGTCGGAGCGCGTGTGGGTCGCCGACGGCAACATCGCGTACTCCGCCGTCAGCCACCCCAGCCCCGAACCCTTGCGCCAGCGCGGCACACCCTCGGTCACGCTGGCTGTGCACATGACCTTGGTGTGGCCGAATTCGATCAGCACCGAACCGGCTGGGTGGTCAGTGAAACCGCGGGTGATGACGACGGGCCGAAGCTCGTCGTCAAGGCGGCCGTCTTCTCGTCTCGTCACGACGCAACCCTAACGTGGAGTGTCAGACCCTCTCGGAGCGGCGGATATCGAACGTCTCACCGCACACCACCGCATGCACGGGACCATCGAACTCGGCCTTGGCCTCGCTGATCACGTCCTCCCGCGAGGTCCACGGCGGGATGTGCGTCAGCAGCAATTCGCGAACGCCGGCCTCGGCCGCGGCCCGGCCGGCCTCGGTCCCCGACAGATGCAGCGCGGGCGGCCGGTCCGCCGAATGCGTCCAAGACGCCTCGCAGAGAAAAACGTCGGCGCCGCGGGCCAGCTCGACGAGCTGATCGCAGACACCGGTGTCACCGCTGTAGACAAACGACGCGCCGGAGGAATCGGTGATCCGCAATCCGTAGGACTCGGTCGGGTGGGCCACCACCCGCGGCGTCACCGTCAGCTCACCGATCGTCACCGGCTCGCCGTCGACCCAGTGACGAACGTCGAAGATGTCCGAGCAGTCGTCGATCTCGCCGCCGTAGGGTGAGGACGCCGCGCCCAGCCGCGACCAGGTGTCGCCGGGGCCGTACAGCAACGCCTTACCGAGCGGGCGCGTCGGGTGATAGCGCCGCCATACGAACAATCCGGGCAAATCCAGACAGTGGTCGGCGTGTAAGTGCGACAACAGCACGTGCACGGAACCGGGGTCGGCATAGCGCTGCAGTGCGCCGAGAACACCCCCGCCGAAGTCGATGACCAATGGCGGAGTGTCCGGTGCCCGGAGCAGATAACCCGACGCAGGCGAATCCGGACCCACCACGCTGCCCGAGCAGCCGAGCACGGTTATTCGCACGGACACTACTGTGCCATGCCCGACAGGGCCATGACGAAAACATGGCCGCTTTGGTGTGACGAGAATCTCGCCCGGTCGTCAATCAACGCGCACCTGATGAACGGGCTGAACTCCGGACACGGCGGGACCGAGGAATCGCGCCGCCAGTCTGGTGAATGCGTCGGGGTCGCCGGTGGCTTCGAAGACGCGAGTCGCGGGCGGCGCATCATGCGGGCGAAGCAGGTCTCGCTCGGTGAGCACCCGCAGCACCTCTTTGGCGGTCTCCTCCGCGCTGGACACCAGCGTCACGTGCTCACCCATGGCCAGTTGAATGAGTCCCGACAACAACGGGTAGTGCGTGCATCCGAGCACCAGCGTGTCCACCTGCGCGCGCTGCAGCGGCTCCAGGTAGCCCTCGGCCAACCCGAGCACCTGACGCCCGCTGGTCACGCCGCGCTCGACGAAGTCGACGAACCGCGGGCAGGCCACCGCGGTGATCTCGGTGTCGCGGGCGGCCGCGAACGCGTCCTGATAGGCATGCGAGTTGATGGTCGCCTGGGTGCCGATGACGCCGATCCGTCCGTTGCGGGTGGTCGCGACCGCGCGGCGCACCGCGGGCAGGATCACCTCGACGACGGGCACGTCGTAGCGTTCGCGGGCGTCGCGCAGGCAGGCCGCGGATGCCGTGTTGCAGGCGATGACCAACGCCTTGACGCCGCGGCCCACGAGGTCGTCGCCGATGGCCAACGCGTGCGCCCGAACTTCGGGGATCGTCAGCGGGCCGTAGGGCCCGTGGCCGGTGTCGCCGACGTAGATGATGTCCTCGTCGGGCAGCTGATCGATGATCGCCCGCGCGACGGTGAGCCCCCCGACGCCGGAGTCGAAGACCCCGACGGGCGCCAGTGGTCCGCTCATGTCTTCCGGCGCGGCGACGCGGTGCCGGCCGTCCTTTTCGACCGGGCCTTGCGTTCCGGGGCGGACAACCAATAGGCGGCCACGACGCCGGCGATCGCACCGCACAGATGCGCTTGCCAGGACACGCCCCCGCAGAGTCCGAGCACCGGCATGGCGCCGAGCAGGACGCCGCCGTAGGCGAACATCACGACCAGCCCGATGACGATGTTGGACACCCGGCGCACGAATATCCCGAACACCAGCAAGAAGGCCAGCCAGCCGAAAATCAGGCCGGAAGCCCCGATGTGGTCGGTGGGGCCGCAGCTGCTGCCGACGTCACCGATGAGCCAGGTGCCCAAACCACCGAGGATCCATACGATGGCGGTCGCCCACACGAACCGGGACAGCCCCGCCAGCGTCATGAGGAAACCCAGCACGAGCAGCGGCACCGTGTTGGCCATCAGGTGCTCCCAGCTCGCGTGCAAGAGCGGGGAGAAGACGATGCCCCACAGGCCGTCGAGCTCGAGGGGCCGGATGCCGTTGGCATCCAGCGAGTGCCGGGTCATCTGGTCGACCAGCTCGACGAAGTAGAGCAACACGACGAAGGTGAGGATCGTGGCGGCGCCCACCATCGGCGTGGACCGCTTCTTCTCCTGGGCGGCGGGTGCCCTCGGAGCGGTCTTACCCATAGCTGCCCTTCCAGCGCGTTTCCGGCATCGTCCAGGCTACCGGCGCGGCGGGCGGATTCCTCATCGGCCGAGTGCGCCGGGCAGCACGTCGCGGTAGCTCGGGATCCCGGCGATCGATTCGGCGGCCAGCACCCCGCCCAGCACCGCTCGCGCCAGGCAATCGGCGGCCGCGATGCCGACCTCGGTGACCAGCCGCGTCTCGGGGGAGAACGCGGCCGGCACCGGCTTTGAACTGGGCGACGGGGGCTCGACCTCGACCGCCCCGGTGGCCAGGACGAACACCGCGTCCCCGTCGACCGGCGTGTGGGCCGGCCGGATGCTGCGGGCCAGGCCGTCGTGGGCCGAGATGGCCACCCGACGGCACGCCGCCGGGCTCAGGGCGGCGTCGGTGGCCACCACCGCGATGACGGTGTTGAGCGGTTCCTCCAGCGGGTCCGACGGGGACGGCAGCCGGGCGAAGGCGCCGACCTGCTCGGGCGGCGGCGGAGAGAGTCCGAACTCGTGGGCCAAGTCGGCCATCCACGGCAACCCGGTCGCCCGGTCGGCGACCTCGCCCGCGGCGTTCACCACGGCCAGCGCGCCGACGGTCACACCGCTCGGCAGCGCCGTCGAGGCGGTCCCGACGCCGCCCTTGAGCGCCCCGGCCCGGGCCCCCACCCCGGCGCCGACGTTGCCCACGCCCATCGCCGCACCTTCTTGCACGGCGGCGGCGCAGGCCAGGTAGCCGAACTCGTCCGTCGGGCGGCACTGCCAGCCGCCGACCGGCAGATCGAAGATCACCGCTGCCGGCACGATGGGCACCACGCCCCCACCCATCGCCACGCCGCGTTCCTGTTCTTCCAGCCAGCGCATGACGCCGTCGGCGGCCGCCAGGCCGTAGGCGCTGCCCCCGGCGAGCAGTACCGCGTCCACGAACCGCACCGTGTTGACGGGGTCGAGCAGATCGGTCTCGCGGGTTCCGGGGGCCCCGCCGCGGCAATCGACCGCGCCGACGGTCCCCGGGGGCGGGAGCACCACGGTGACGCCGCAGGCCCAGCCCGCGCCCAACGAGGCGTCGGGGTCCAATCGCTGGTAGTGGCCGACGCGGATCCCACCGACGTCGGTGATCGCGCCCATCCCGGTCACCGAGACCCCATCAGCACCAACACCAGGTACTCCTGCAGGACCGTCAGCCACTGGTAGACGTCGAAGTGCACGGCCAGCGGATGATCGGCCGGCAGCCGCTCGGGGCCCTCGGGTCCGACCTCGAGCATGACGCCCAACGTCAGCCGGATGTCGTTGACCGCCCCGATCCAACAGTTCGCGTCTTCCTCGCTCAGCTCGAACCGGCCGCCGTCCTCGGGGACCGTGCTCAGCAACCGCTGTGCCGCAACGCGTTTGGCGTCGACGATGCCCGGCTCGTGCAGGCTGCGCAGCGCGGCGTTCAGGCTGTCCGCGGAATCTGCAGGCGCGGTGTCCTGGTCGTCGTTTCGGTAGAAGTCCGGCAGCAGCCGGCGCAGGGTGGGGTCTTTGGGCGGTTCGGCGTTGCCGGTCTTGATGCCGGTGATTTCTTCGAGTTCGTCTGCCGGCGAAGAGGATTCACGCTCGTCGAGCAAACCGATCATCGCGGTGGCGAGGTTCTTCAGCAGTGCCGCCTCATGGGACGCCAGGGCCGACCGGAAACGGGGACCGTCCGCGGTCTCGACGCGCTTCCATTTGCGCACAGGGAATCGCCAGCGCCTCGATCGTCAGCGGTCCTGCTGCAGCGTCGCCCACAAACCGGCGGCGTGCAGCTTGGACACATCGGCTTCCATGGACTCCCGGCTACCGGCGGACACCACGGCCTTTCCTTCGTTGTGCACCTGCAGCATCAGTTTGGTGGCATGCGGCTCGCTGTAGCCGAACAACTTCTGGAACACGTATGTCACGTACGTCATCAAGTTGACCGGGTCATCCCAGACGATCGTGACCCAGGGACTCGCCGTGACCTCGACCGGCGCGGACTCGCGTTGTCCTGTAGTGCCCGGCTTAGTGGGCGCTGACATAACAACCATGGCCTACACGATACCGAGGGATGCACGACGTTTCCGAGCCCGCGGGGCAGCCGATACCGTTATGGAATGAACGACTCGGTCGTCACCGGGCTGCTGACCGACAAGTACGAGTTGACGATGCTGGCGGCGGCGCTGCGGGACGGCAGCGCCAATCGCCGCACCACCTTCGAGCTTTTTGCGCGCCGTCTTCCCGAGGGACGCCGTTACGGCGTGGTCGCCGGAACCGGCCGGCTGCTCGAGGCGCTGCCGCAGTTCACCTTCGATGACGAGGCCTGCCGGTCGCTCGGGCAATTCCTCGATCCAGATACGTTGCGGTACTTGCGCGATTTTCGGTTCGGCGGCGATATCGACGGCTACGCCGAGGGCGAGCTGTACTTCCCCGGATCCCCGGTGCTCTCGGTGAGCGGGACGTTCGCCGAGTGCGTGGTGCTCGAAACGCTGGCGCTGTCGATTTTCAACCACGACACCGCGGTCGCGTCGGCCGCCGCGCGGATGGTGAGTGCGGCCAGGGGACGACCGCTGATCGAGATGGGGTCACGGCGAACCCACGAACAGGCGGCGGTCGCCGCGGCCCGCGCCGCCTACATCGCCGGCTTCGCCGCGTCCTCCAATCTGGAGGCTCAGCGCTGCTACGGAATACCGGCCGAGGGCACCTCCGCGCACGCGTTCACCATGCTGCACGCGCGCGCCGACACCCCCGCGGAGTCGACCGAATTGGCGGCCTTTCGGGCGCAGGTCGAGGCGCTCGGCGTCGACACCACCCTGCTGGTGGACACCTACGACGTGACGGCCGGCGTGGCCAACGCGGTGGCCGCCGCCGGCACCGGGCTCGGTGCCGTGCGCATCGACTCCGGCGAGCTGGGCGTGCTGGCCCGCCAGGTGCGCCGGCAGCTCGACGACCTGGGCGCCACCGGGACCCGCATCGTGGTCTCCGGTGACCTCGACGAGTTCTCCATCGCCGCATTGGCAGCCGAGCCGGTGGACAGTTACGGCGTCGGCACGTCGCTGGTGACCGGCTCGGGCGCACCCACCGCGAACATGGTGTACAAGCTGGTCGAAGTGGACGGCCTGCCGGTGCAGAAGCGCAGCAGCCACAAGGAATCCCACGGCGGACACAAAGAGGCACTGCGCACCGCGCGCAGCTCCGGCACCATCACCGAGGAGATCCTGTACCCGGCCGGCCGTCAGCCCGACGTCGATGAACCGGCCCGGGTGTTGACCGTCCCGCTGGTCCGCGGCGGGGAGCTGGTGTCCAAACCGAACCTCGCCGCGGCGCGCGAGCTGGTAGCTTCCGGGCTGCGCAGTCTGCCGTGGGAGGGGCTGAACCTGTCGCACGGCGAACCCGCGGTCACGACGACGCAGATCCGCGCCTGAGCAAGGGAGTGACCACGTCCGACGTGTCCGTGCACGAGCTGCTGGCCACCGCCGTGGCCGCGCTCGGCGGCAGTGAACGCAGCGGCCAACAGGAGATGGCCGACGCGGTGGCGCGGGCCTTCGCCACCGACGAACACCTCGTCGTACAGGCCGGCACCGGCACCGGCAAGTCGCTCGCCTATCTGGTGCCCGCGATCGTGCACGCCCTGGACGACGACTCCCCCGTCGTCGTGTCGACGGCCACCATCGCGCTGCAACGCCAGCTCGTCGATCGCGATCTGCCCCGGCTCATCGATGCGCTGGCCGACGCCCTGCCGCGCCGCCCGCAGTTCGCGCTGCTCAAAGGCCGACGAAACTATCTGTGTCTCAACAAGATTCACAACGGCGGGGCGGCCGACGGTGACGACGTCGACGGGCGGCCGCAAGAGGAACTCTTCAACCCCATGGCGGTCAGCGCCCTGGGCCGCGACGTGCAACGGCTCACCGAGTGGGCGTCGACCACCGAATCCGGTGACCGCGACGATTTGAAGCCGGGCGTGCCCGACCGGTCCTGGTCTCAGGTCAGCGTTTCCGCGCGGGAATGCCTCGGGGTGGCCCGCTGCCCGTTCGGCACCGAGTGCTTCTCCGAGCGGGCCAGGGGCCTGGCCGGCCGTGCCGACGTCGTGGTCACCAACCACGCGCTGCTGGCCATCGACGCGGTCGCCGAATCCGCGGTGCTGCCCGAGCACGCGCTGCTGGTGGTCGACGAGGCGCACGAGTTGGTGGACCGGGTGACGTCCGTGGCCACCGCGGAGTTGACGTCGGCCGCGCTCGGGGTCGCCTCGCGGCGGATCAGCCGGTTGGTGAGCCCGGAACTGGTCCAGCGCCTCGACGCGACGACCGCCAACTTCGCGGCGGCGATCCACGACGGCACGCCGGGGCGCATCGACCGCCTCGACGAGGACCTGGCGACGTACCTGACCGCGCTGCGCGACGTCGCCACCGCGCCGCGTTCGGCGATCGACACCACGAACGACGCCAAGGCGGCGGCGGCCCGCGCCGAAGCGGTCGCCGCGCTCAGCGAGATTTCGGAGACGGCGTCGCGGGTGCTCGCCTCGTTCGGGCCGGCCATCCCCGACCGCACCGACGTGGTGTGGCTGGAACACGAGGAGAACCGGGGCGCACCGCGCCCGGTGTTGCGGGTGGCCCCGCTCTCGGTCGCCGGGCTACTGCGCCAACGCGTGTTCTCGCGTTCGACCGTGGTGTTGACGTCGGCGACGCTGACGATCGGCGGCTCCTTCGACGCCATGGCCGCGGCGTGGGGCCTGACCGCTCCCACGAGCGACGACGGCGGCGGCGGCGGCGACGCACGCTGGCGCGGCCTCGACGTCGGCTCGCCGTTTCAGCACGCCAAGGCCGGCATCCTGTACGTGGCCGCGCACCTGCCGCCGCCCGGGCGCGACGGCGTCGGCTCGGCCGAGCAGCTGACCGAGATCGCCGAGCTCATCACCGCCGCCGACGGGCGCACCCTGGGCCTGTTCTCGTCGATGCGGGCGGCCCGCGCGGCCGCCGAGGCCATGCGCGAACGGCTGTCGACACCGGTGTTGTGCCAGGGCGACGACAGCACGTCCGCACTGGTCGAGCAGTTCAGCGCCGACCCGCAGACCTCGCTGTTCGGCACCCTGTCGCTGTGGCAGGGCGTCGACGTGCCCGGGCCGTCGCTGTCGCTGGTGCTGATCGACCGCATCCCGTTCCCCCGCCCCGACGACCCCCTGCTGGGCGCGCGCCAGCGGGCGGTCGCCGCGCGCGGCGGCAACGGCTTCATGGCCGTCGCGGCCAGCCACGCGGCGCTGCTGCTGGCGCAGGGCTCCGGCCGGCTGTTGCGCCGCGTGACCGACCGCGGGGTGGTCGCGGTGCTCGACTCGCGCATGGTCACCGCCGGCTACGGCGGCTACCTGCGGGCCTCGCTGCCGCCGTTCTGGCAGACCACCAACGGGGCGCAGGTGCGTGAGGCGCTGCAGCGGCTGCGGACAGCGGAGGACTCGCAAGAAGGCCTGTCCGCCTGAGGGTTCCGGCTACCGGGCCAGGGTGACCAGACCGAGCTCGTTGCTGGCGGCCAGCATCGGATGGCGGGGCAGCACGCGCACGGTGTATCCCACCGATCCCGCCAGCGGCAACGGGGTGGTCGTCGAGAACACCTGGTTGCCGCCCTCGGCGGTGCCGGTGTACGACATCTCGACGGTAATCGGCTCCAGCAGCGCATCGCCGGCGTCGACGCGGCCGACCACCGCCTGGACCGTGACCTCGTCGGGCGTCAGCCCGGCCAGCTGCACGGTGGCGGTCAGGGTCAGCTTCGAGCCGAGCACCGGACTGTCCGGCAGGCCGGTGCTGTCGACGTCGGTGATCACGATCTTCGGCCAGGCCTCGTAGGCGCGCCGGCGATAGGCGGCCAGCTCGCGGGCGGCGCCGAACTCGCCGCCGCCGTCGGCGGGCGCGAGCGTCTTGCGCAGCGATTGCGCCGCGGGCGTGTAGTACTGCTCGACGTAGTCGCGCACCATGCGGGAAGCCAGGACCTTCGGGCCGAGCGTCTGCAGGGTGTGGCGCACCATTTCGATCCAGCGCGGCGGTACCCCGTGCTGGTCGCGCTCGTAGAACTTCGGTGCCACGGCTTCTTCCAGCAGCCGATACAGCGCGCTGGATTCCAGGTCGTCGCGGCGCTCCGCGTCGGCCACGCCGTCGGCAGACGGTATCTCCCAACCGTTTTCGCCGTCGTACCATTCATCCCACCAGCCATCGCGGATGGACAGGTTCAGCCCGCCGTTGAGTGCGCTCTTCATTCCCGAGGTGCCGCAGGCCTCCAACGGGCGCAGCGGGTTGTTCAACCAGACGTCGCAGCCCCAATAGAGCAGCCTGGCCATGGACATGTCGTAGTCGGGCAAGAACGCGATGCGGTGGCGCACCTGCGGCCGGTCGGCAAAACGCACCACCTGCTGGATCAAGGCCTTGCCGCCGTCGTCCGCCGGGTGCGACTTACCGGCGACGATCAGCTGGATCGGCCGTTCGCTGTCCAGCAGCAGCTGCTCCAGCCGATCCGGATCGTGCAGCATCAGCGTCAACCGCTTGTACGTCGGCACCCGCCGGGCGAACCCGATGGTCAGCACTTCCGGATCGAAAGCTGTTGCTATCCAACCCAATTCGGCGTCCGAGGCGCCGCGTTCCAACCACGACCGCCGCAGCCGGCGCCGCACGTCGTCGACCAGCAGGGACCTCAATTGCGAACGAATCCACCACAGGTGACCCGCATCGACCTGCTGCAGGCGCAACCACACCCCCGGATCGCTGAACGAATCCGACCCGGCCAGCTCGTAGCCCAGCTGCAGCCACTGCGGCGCCGCCCAGGTGCGCGCGTGCACCCCGTTGGTGATCGACCCGATCGGCACCTCCCCGGGGTCGAATCCGGGCCACAGCTCGTTGAACATCGCCCGGCTCACCCGGCCGTGCAGCGACGAGACCCCGTTGGCCCGCTGGGCCAGGCGCAGACCCATGTGCGCCATGTTGAATTTCGTCGGGTCGTCCTCGGCGCCGAGCGCCAGGATGCGCGCCGTCGGCACCCCCGGCAGCAACACGGGCGCGCTCGTCGCGTCGGCCGCCGCGCCGTCGCCGCCGGATGCCGATTCGTCGGCAAGATGGTCGTCGAAGTACAGCCGCACCATGTCGATGGGGAAACGGTCGATGCCCGCGGGCACCGGGGTGTGGGTGGTGAACACGGTGCTCGAGCGCACGACCGCCAGCGCGGTGTCGAAGTCCAACGCCGCGCCCGTCATCAGCTCGCGAATGCGCTCCGCGCCCAGGAACCCGGCGTGCCCCTCGTTCATGTGGAACACCTCCGGCGCGGGCAGGCCGTGGATGGCGGTGTAGGCGCGGATCGCCCGCACGCCGCCGATGCCGGCCAGGATCTCCTGCCTCATCCGGTGTTCCTGATCGCCGCCGTACAGGCGGTCGGTGACACCCCGCAGATCGTGCTCGTTCTCGGGGACGTCGGAATCGAGCAGGAGCAGCGGGACCCTGCCCACCTGCGCGACCCAGATCCGGGCGTGCAACTGCGCGGAGTCCGGCAGCATCAGCTCAACCAGGGCGGGGTCGCCGGTGGCATCGGTCAGCAACCGCAACGGCAGCCCCTGCGGGTCCAGCGACGGATAGTTCTCGTGCTGCCACCCGTCGGCGGTCAGCGACTGCCGGAAGTAGCCGGACCGGTAGTAGAGCCCCACCGCGACCAACGGCACGCCCAGATCGGATGCGGACTTCAGGTGGTCACCGGCGAGGATGCCCAAGCCGCCGGAGTAGTTGGGCAGCACCTCGGCGATGCCGAACTCCATCGAGAAGTAGGCGATGGCGGCCGGCATCTCGGCGCCGTGGTCCTGCTGTTGCTGGTACCACAGCGGGCGGTTGAGGTAATCGTTCAATTCGGCGGTCAGCTCGTCGAGCCGGCGAAGGAAGGTCTCGTCGATCGCCAATTCGTCGAGTCGCGCCGGCTTGACCGCCCCCAGCAACGCCACCGGATCGCAGCCGCATCGCTGCCACAGGTCCGGGTCGATGCTCGCGAAAAGGTCCTGGGTCGGCGTGTCCCATGACCATCGCAAGTTGGTCGAGAGCTGGTCCAGCGCGGTCAAACGCTCGGGAAGGTGAGCACGGACGGTAAACCGGCGGAGGGCTTTCACGCGTCCCTACCTTACTGAGGATTCCGGCCCGCGCACGGCGGCGCGAAAGACCGCTTTTCGTTCGCTTTCCGTGGCGGGGTGTGACCGAAGACTAGGGTGGGTATCGGTTAGTTATCGGGGTCGCAACGATGCTTCCCCGCATAGAAAGTTCCCCACGACAGGAAGTTTCCCGACGAGCGGCGTTCCGCGCGGAGCACACCCCGGACTGGCCGCACACAATCTGGATCGCTCCCGGTGACGATGCGGCCCGCGGCGCGGGGCGCGGAGGAAGCGGGAAAATCGGAACGGAGTGGTGGTGCCCGGTCGTGTCGAGATCGATAACGTCCAGCCGGTCGTTTCCTGTGGCGCGTTTCCCGCGAAAGCCGTGGTCGGCGAGGTCGTGCCGGTCAGCGCCGCGGTGTGGCGGGAAGGCCACGAAGCCGTGGCCGCAACCCTGGTCGTGCGCTACCTCGGGCCGGGCTATCCGCAAGTCACCGAGACCCGGCGGGTCAAAGCGGTTCAGGCTCCGGCAAAGCCGGTGACCGACCGCGACGGCAAGGTCGACCAGCAAAAGGTCAAGCCGCTGGCGCTGCCGATGACGATGGGTCTGGAACCCTATGTGTTCCACGGCCAGTTCACCCCCGACCAGGTGGGGCTGTGGACCTTCCGCGTCGAGGGGTGGGGCGATCCGATCCACACCTGGCGGCACGGACTGGTCGCCAAACTGGACGCCGGTCAGGGCGAGAAGGAACTGTCCAACGATCTTCTGGTAGGCGCCGGGTTGTTCGAACGCGCCGCGAGCGAGGTGCCGCGCGCCCGGCGCGAACCGCTGCTGGCCGCCGCCGCGGCGCTGCGCACCCCCGGCGACCCGGTCACCCGAACGGCGCTGGCGCTCGGGCCGGAGATCGAGGAAATCCTGGCGGACCACCCGCTGCGCGACTTCGTCACGCGCGGCGAGCAGTACAGCGTCTGGGTGGACCGGCCGTTGGCCAGGTTCGGCTCCTGGTATGAGATGTTTCCCCGCTCGACCGGCGGATGGGACGCCGACGGCAACCCCGTGCACGGCACATTCGCCACCGCAACCGCCGCGCTCGGGCGCATCGCGGCGATGGGGTTCGACGTCGTCTACCTGCCGCCGATCCATCCGATCGGCAAGGTACATCGCAAGGGGCGCAACAACTCCCCCACCGCCGCTCCGACAGATGTGGGTTCTCCCTGGGCGATCGGCAGCGACGAGGGCGGCCACGACGCCGTCCACCCGGATTTGGGCACCATCGAGGACTTCGACGCGTTCGTCGCCGCGACACGCGAATTGGGCATGGAGGTGGCGCTGGACCTGGCGCTGCAATGCGCGCCGGACCATCCCTGGGCGCGTAACCACCGCAACTGGTTCACCGAATTGCCCGACGGCACCATCGCCTACGCGGAGAACCCGCCCAAGAAGTACCAGGACATCTATCCGATCAACTTCGACAACGACCCGGCCGGCCTCTACGACGAGGTGCTGCGCGTGGTCCGGCACTGGATGGACCACGGCGTCAAGGTTTTTCGCGTCGACAACCCGCACACCAAGCCGCCGGACTTCTGGGCGTGGTTGATCGCCGCGGTCAAGGCCATCGACCCCGACGTGCTGTTTCTCTCCGAGGCCTTCACGCCGCCGGCCCGCCAGTACGGGCTGGCCAAACTGGGCTTCACGCAGTCGTACAGCTACTTCACCTGGCGCACGGCGAAGTGGGAGCTGACCGAATTCGGTAACGAGATCGCCGCTTTGGCCGACTTCCGCCGGCCCAACCTGTTCGTCAACACCCCCGACATCCTGCACGCCATCTTGCAGCACAACGGGCCCGGGATGTTCGCCATCCGTGCGGTGCTGGCCGCGACGATGGGACCGGCCTGGGGCGTGTATTCGGGATACGAGCTGTTCGAGCATCGCGCGGTGCGCGAAGGCAGCGAGGAGTACCTGGACTCCGAGAAGTACGAGTTGCGGCCTCGCGATTTCGCGGGTGCGCTCGCCGAGGGACGCTCGCTTGAGCCATTCATCACGCAGCTCAACGCGATTCGCCGACTCCACCCCGCCCTCGAGCAGCTGCGCACCATCCATTTCCACAGCGTCGACAACGACGCGCTGCTCGCCTACAGCAAGTTCGACCCGGCCACCGGCGACTGCGTGTTGGTGGTGGTGACGCTCAACGCCTTCGGCCCCGAGGAAGCGACCCTGTTTTTGGATATGGCCGCACTGGGTATGGAGCCCTACGAGCGCTTTTGGGTGCGCGACGAGATCACCGGCCAGGAATTCCAATGGGGACAAGCCAATTACGTTCGCATCGATCCCGGGCAGGCGGTCGCGCACATCATCAACATGCCGCGCGTACCGCATGACGCTCGAATGACGCTGCTGCGCAGGCATTGACACCAGACATGAAACGGACCGGAGGCGAAAGGGACATGAGCCAAGCCGACCAACTCGCTCGGACGCACCTGGCGCCCGACCCCGCCGACCTGTCGCGCCTGGTCGCCGGCACGCACCACAACCCGCACGGCGTGCTGGGGGCCCACGAATACGGCGACCACACCGTCATTCGGGCGTACCGGCCCCACGCGGTCGAGGTCGTCGCGATCGTCGGCGACGACCGATTCCCGATGCAGCACGTCGAGTCCGGGCTGTTCGCCGTGGCGCTGCCGTTCACCAACCTGATCGACTATCGGCTCCAGATCACCTACGAGGGCGCCGACCCCTACGTCGTCGCCGACGCCTACCGTTTCCTGCCCACCCTCGGCGAGGTCGACCTTCATCTATTCGCCGAAGGGCGCCACGAGCGCCTCTGGGAAGTCCTTGGCGCGCATCCTCGCTCGTTCACCACGGCCGACGGCGTGGTCAACGGGGTGTCGTTCGCGGTATGGGCGCCCAACGCCAAGGGCGTCAGCCTGATCGGCGAGTTCAACGGCTGGACCGGCAACGACGCCCCGATGCGGGTGTTGGGCTCCTCGGGCGTGTGGGAGCTGTTCTGGCCCGGCTTCCCGCTCGAGGGGCTGTACAAGTTTCGCGTTCATGGCGCCGACGGAGTGGTCACCGAACGCGCCGACCCCATGGCCTTCGCCACCGAGGTGCCGCCGCACACGGCCTCCCGGGTGACGCGCAGCAAGTACACCTGGGAAGACGCGGACTGGATGACGCAACGCGCCGGGCGCAACCCGGTGTTCGAGCCGATGAGCACCTACGAGGTTCACCTGGGTTCATGGCGACCCGGGCTCAACTACCGCCAGTTGGCCCGCGAGCTGACGGATTACGTTGTGGAGCACGGATTCACCCACGTCGAGCTGCTCCCGGTCGCCGAACATCCCTTCGCCGGATCCTGGGGATACCAGGTGACGTCGTACTACGCCCCGACGTCCCGGTTCGGCACCCCGGACGAATTCCGGGCCCTCGTCGACGCCCTGCACCAGGCCGGTATCGGCGTGCTGGTGGACTGGGTGCCGGCACACTTCCCGAAGGACGCGTGGGCGCTGGCCCGCTTCGACGGCACCCCGCTTTACGAACATTCCGACCCGCAACGCGGTGAGCAACTCGACTGGGGCACCTACGTTTTCGACTTCGGTCGCCGTGAGGTACGCAACTTCCTGGTGGCCAACGCCTTGTTCTGGCTCGAAGAATTTCACATCGATGGACTACGTGTGGACGCGGTCGCGTCGATGCTGTACCTGGATTACTCCCGCCCCGAAGGCGGCTGGACGCCGAACATCTACGGCGGGCGGGAGAACTTGGAGGCGGTCCAGTTCCTGCAGGAGATGAACGCCACGGCGCACAAGAGCGCCCCGGGCATCGTCACCATCGCCGAGGAGTCGACCTCCTGGCCCGGGGTCACCCGGCCGACAAACCTTGGCGGCCTGGGCTTTTCAATGAAGTGGAACATGGGCTGGATGCATGACACGCTCGACTACATCAGCCGCGATCCGATCTATCGGAGCTATCACCACCACGAGATGACGTTCTCGATGCTTTATGCGTTCAGCGAGAACTACGTGCTGCCGATCAGCCATGACGAGGTGGTCCACGGCAAGGGAACGCTGTGGGGACGCATGCCGGGCAACAATCACGTCAAAGCCGCCGGCCTGCGCAGCCTGCTCGCCTACCAGTGGGCGCACCCGGGCAAGCAATTGCTGTTCATGGGCCAGGAATTCGGCCAGCGCGCCGAGTGGTCCGAAGAGCGCGGTCTGGATTGGTGGCAGCTCGACGAGCAGGGATTCTCCAACGGCGTCCTACGCATGGTGCGCGACATCAACAACATCTACCGCAGCCACCCGGCGCTGTGGAGCCAAGACACCGTGCCCGACGGCTACTCCTGGATCGACGCCAACGACTCGGGCAACAACGTCTTGAGCTTCCTGCGTTACGGCAAGGACGGCTCGGTGATGGCGTGCGTGTTCAATTTCGCCGGTGCCGAGCACGGCGGCTACCGGCTGGGCCTGCCGTCGGCGGGCCGATGGCGCGAGGTGCTCAACACCGACGCCACCGTCTACAACGGTTCGGGGGTCGGGAACATGGGCGGTGTCGATGCCACCGAGGACCCATGGCACGGGCGCCCGGCCTCGGCGGTGCTGGTGTTGCCGCCCACGTCGGCGCTGTGGCTGGAACCGGAGCAGGGGCCCTTAACCCCATCGCCGAACGTGGACTAGTTGCGCGATTTCGGCGCTGTTGGCGCCAACAACTCGACGTTCGTGAGCCGATTTCGCGTCAGTACAGCGCGTTGGCGAGGTTGCGTCGCCCGACGACGACCTCGGGATCGGCCGGGTCGAACAGTTCGAACAGCTCCACCAGGCGGGTGCGCACCAACGCGCGATCATCGCCGGATGTGCTGCGCACCAAGGCGATCAGTCGCTCGAACGCGGCGGCGACCTCTTGGTTGAGGATCTGCACGTCGGCGGCCGCGAGGGCGGCTTCGATGTCGGTCGGCGCCGCGTCGGCGACCGCGACGGCGTCCGGGCGCTGGGCGGTCGCGCGCGTCAGGAACTCGATCTGGCGGATCGCGCCCTTGGCCTCCGCGCTGGCCGGGTTGGCATCCAGGATCGACTGATAGGACGCCTTGGCGGCCTCGAAGTCACCGTCCTCCAGCTGCTGGCGCGCCGCGGCCAGCTCGGGGTCGACGACGTCGGGTTCCGCGGAACCCGTTGCGCCCCTAAGCTTCCCGGCGGTCGCGGAGAGGATTTGGTCCAGCCAGCCGCGCAGTTGCTCGGCCGGCTGCACGCCTTGGAAACTCGAGATCGGCTGCCCGGCCGCCAAGGCCACCACGGTGGGGACGGCGTCGACGCCGAAGATCTGGGCGACCCTGGGCGCGACATCGACATTGACGGAGGTCAGCGACCACTTGCCGTTGTCCTGGCCGGACAGCCCGGACAGCGTGTCGAGAAGCTGGACGCACGCGTCGCTGCGCGGCGACCACAGCAGCACGACGACCGGCACTTCCTCGGACCGCAGCAGAACCTCGGCCTCGAAGTTGGCCTCGGTGACCGCGGTGATGCCACCCCCCTCGGGGGTCGGGGACGTGGGCCCTCCCGGAGCGGCGCCGGGCGACTGGGCGCGCTGCTTGAGACCGGACAGATCGACAGCACCGGTCAGCGCGGGGCCGATGGAAGGTCGCGGACGCGTCACGCCGTCAAGTTTGTCATGCGCGCGGGCTACCGATCCACCCGGTGGCGGCGCCGCTCGGGCACGGCCGGGACGGGGCCGAAAATCCCCTCAAAAAGGGGCGTGATCGGCCCGTATGACGAAGATCACAAAATTCTCGCCGCCACACGGCGCCAGCAACGTCGCGGGGAGCGTCAATCCCTGGCTAACCCGCCCGCAGAACCAGGGCGTCGCCCTGCCCTCCGGCCCCGCAGAGCGCCGCGACGGCGTATCCGGACCCCCGCCGCGCCAATTCCAGGGCCGCATGCAGCGTGATGCGCGCTCCCGACATGCCGATGGGATGCCCGACCGCGATCGCGCCGCCGTTGACGTTGACGATGTCGGGATTCACGCCGAGTTCGCGGGTCGAGGCCAGGGCGACCGCGGCAAACGCCTCGTTGATCTCCACGACATCGAGCTGGTCGACGGAGATGCCCTCGCGGCTGATGGCCTTCTTGATCGCGTTGGCCGGCTGCGACTGCAGGGTGGAGTCCGGACCGGCCACCACCCCGTGCGCGCCGATCTCGGCCAGCCAGCTCAGCCCCAGCTCCTGCGCTTTGGCCTTGCTCATCACCACCACCGCGGCGGCGCCATCGGAGATCTGGGAGGCCGAACCGGCGGTGATGGTGCCATCGCGGCGAAACGCCGGCTTGAGGCCGGCCAGCGACTCGGCCGTGGTGTTGGCGCGGATGCCTTCGTCCTCGGTGAACTGCAGCGGATCACCCTTGCGTTGCGGGATGTTGACCGGCACCACCTCGTCGGTGAAGACGCCGTCCTTCCACGCCGCGGCCGCCTTCTGATGCGACCCCGCAGCGAACTCGTCCTGCTCCTGGCGGGTGAACTTGTCGACGTCGTTGCGCTGTTCGGTGAGCGCGCCCATCGGCTGGTCGGTGAACACGTCATGCAGGCCGTCGTAGGCCATGTGGTCGAGGACCGTGACGTCGCCGTACTTGTAGCCCGAGCGGCTGTCCATCAGCAGGTGCGGCGCCTTGGACATGGACTCCTGGCCGCCGGCGACCACCACGTCGAACTCCCCGGCGCGAATGAGCTGGTCGGCCAGCGCGATGGAGTCGATTCCGGACAGGCACATCTTGTTGATGGTCAGCGCCGGAACGTCCCAGCCGATGCCGGCGGCCACGGCCGCCTGGCGTGCGGGCATCTGGCCCGCCCCGGCCGTCAACACCTGGCCCATGATCACGTAGTCGACCAGCGAACCCGGCTCTTGAACATTTGGGAAGGCCTTCTCCAGCGCGCCGGCGATCGCGATGGCGCCCAGATCGCTGCCCGAGAAATCCTTCAGCGAACCCATCAGCTTGCCGATGGGTGTGCGCGCTCCAGCAACGATCACCGACGTCGTCATGACTCTCTCCTAAGGCCTGCTGGGCGCTCCCCCGACGGCCGATTCGGACTCCCGAAGAAGCGCAATCTTTGCCGCCAGGTTACCGTTATGTGATGACGACCGATCAAGTTGACGCCCGTCAGATCCTGGCCACCTCACTGGTGACGGCGATCGATCACGTCGGCATCGCAGTCGCCGACCTGGACGCCGCCATCGACTGGTACCACGACCACCTCGGCATGATCCTGGTGCACGAGGAAGTCAACGAGGAGCAGGGAATCCGCGAAGCCATGCTGGCGGTGCGGGGCGCCCCGGCGGGCACCGCGCAGATCCAGTTGATGGCCCCGATCGACGAGTCCTCGACGATCGCGAAGTTCCTCGACAAGCGCGGGCCGGGCATTCAGCAGATGGCCGTTCGGGTCAGCGACCTCGACGCCATGGTCGAGCGGCTCCGCGAGCAAGGCGTGCGGTTGATCTACGACGCGCCCCGGCGCGGCACGGCAAACTCCCGGATCAACTTCATCCACCCCAAGGACGGCGGCGGAGTGCTGATCGAGCTCGTCGAACCGGCCGCCTGAAAGCCGGTAGTCAAGACCACTTCCTGGTGGGACCGCGGGTGGCGCGGTGCGCCCAGCACGGCGTGTGCCAATGCCGGCGGTCCTCGACGTGACCCGCGCCTGTCCCGGACACCGAATCGATCGGCCACACCACCAAATGAGCTGAGCCGGAGCGGATTTCGTGATCACAGCCCGGGCAGCGATAGGTCTTGACCGCTCGGGCCGCCGCGACGGGACGGACCTCGTACTCGTGTCCGTCGGGCCCGACCTCCACCCGGCGCAGCAGCGGCGCCGACGGCCGCTGCCTGCGTGGCGGTGGGCGGCGCCGAGGCATGCGATCAGTCTAGTGACGGGCTTCAGAACAGCCGGTACTCGTCGTTGTCCATGCCCCGCATCTTGTCGTAATCCAATGTCACACAACGGATCCCGCGATCGACGGCCAGGGTGCGCGCCTGCGGCTTGATCTGCTGCGCCGCGAAGACCCCTTGCACCGGCGCCAGCAGGCTGTCCCGGTTGAGCAGCTCGAGGTAGCGGGTGAGCTGCTCGACGCCGTCGATCTCGCCGCGCCGCTTGATCTCCACCGCCACCGAGCCGCCGCGTTCGTCGCGGCACAGCAGATCGACGGGGCCGATGGCGGTCATGTACTCGCGACGCACCAGCGTGTACCCCTCGCCGAGCAGCTGGACGTGCTCGGCGAGCAGCGCCTGCAGGTGCGCTTCGACGCCGTCCTTGACCAGCCCCGGGTCCACGCCGAGATCGTGGCTGGAGTCGTGTTCGATCTCCTCGACGGTGATGCGCAGTTGTTCGCCCGCCTTGTTTTCGACAACCCACACCGGGGGGTCACCGGCCTGCTCGCTCAGCCAGCACGGCGGGCTCATCCAATTCAGCGGTTTGTAGGCGCGGTCGTCGGCGTGCACACTGACCGATCCGTCGGCCTTGAACAGCAACAGCCTGCGCGCGGAGGGCAGGTGCGCGGTGAGCCGGCCGACGTAGTCCACGGTGCATTGAGCGATCACTAGACGCACCCGACTCACCTTAGAGCGTGGCCGACAAATTAGGCTGACGCCACCATGTCGGCCAACACGTCCTTGGCACAACGAATAGGCCGGGTGCTCGAGCGCGTCACCCGTCAGAGCGGCCGTCTGCCAGAGACGCCGGCGTACGGCTCCCTGCTGCTCGGTCGGGTGTCG
This sequence comes from Mycobacterium sp. 3-98, assembly GCF_035918355.1. Classification (NCBI taxonomy): domain Bacteria; kingdom Bacillati; phylum Actinomycetota; class Actinomycetes; order Mycobacteriales; family Mycobacteriaceae; genus Mycobacterium; species Mycobacterium sp. 3-98. The sequence continues at coordinate 4,468,224 of NZ_CP142360.1, forward strand.
GAAAGCCAGGGCCGCCGCCGGGTGCGCATCCAGATCATCATGACGGTGCTGGTGCTGGGCGCGAACCTGATCGGCATCGCCGTCGCGCTGTTTTTGGTGACGGTCGCCATCCCGGTGCCGAGCGTGTTCGACGACGCGCCGGCGTGGATCACGTTCGGTGCCTCCCCGGCCTACATCGTGGCGGCCTCGGCGTGGGGCACGTACTGGATCACCCGCCGGACCGTGATCGCCCTGCGCTGGGCGATCGAAGAGCGCGAGCCGACTCCAGAGGACGAGCGCAACACCTTTGTCGCGCCGTGGCGCATCGCCCTCGTCGACCTCGTCTTGTGGGGCGTCGGGACGATACTGCTGACGACGCTGTACGGCATGGTCAACACGCTCTTCATTCCGCGATTCCTGCTCGTCGTGAGCTTTGGCGGGGTGGTGGTCGCCACCGCTAGTTACCTGCTCGCGGAGTTCGCGCTGCGGCCCGTCGCCGCCCAGGCGCTCGAGGCCGGTCCACCGCCACGACGGTTCGCGGCGGGCATCATGGGCCGCACGATGGTCGTCTGGTTCCTCGGTTCGGCCGTGCCCGTCATCGGGATCATGATGCTCGCTCTGTTCGAGCTCGTGCTGCGCAATCTGACCCAGACGCAGTTCGCGGTGGCCGTGTTGATCGTGTCGATGGCTCCGTTGATCTTCGGGTGCGTCCTGATGTGGATCCTGGCCTGGCTCACCGCGACACCGGTGCGGGTGGTCCGTGCGGCGCTGGCGCGCGTCGAGCGCGGCGATCTGCGGGGGGACCTCGTGGTGTTCGACGGTACCGAACTCGGTGAGCTGCAACGCGGCTTCAACACGATGGTCGACGGCCTGCGGGAGCGGGAACGCGTCCGCGACCTCTTCGGCCGCCACGTCGGGCGTGAGGTGGCGCTGGCCGCGGAACGCGAACGGCCGAAGCTGGGCGGCGAAGAACGCCACGTCGCGGTCGTCTTCATCGACATCGTCGGGTCGACGCAGCTGGTGACGAGCCAGCCGCCGGCTGAAGTCGTTGCGGTGCTGAACCGTTTCTTCGCGATCGTCGTCGAGGAGGTCGACCGCTACTGCGGGCTGGTCAACAAATTCGAAGGCGACGCGACGCTGGCCATCTTCGGCGCGCCCAACCGCCTGGACAGTCCCGAAGATGCGGCGCTGGCCGCCGCGCGGTGTATCGCCGAGCGCCTGGCGGACGAGATGTCCGACCTCGAGGCCGGGATCGGCGTGGCCGCGGGCCAGGTCGTCGCCGGAAATGTCGGCGCCAAAGAACGATTCGAATACACCGTCATCGGGGAGCCGGTCAACGAGGCGGCGCGGCTGTGCGAGCTCGCCAAGTCACACACCAACCGTCTGCTCGCGACGGCCGACGCCATCGAGGGCGCAAGCGAAGACGAGCGGGCCCGTTGGTCATTGGGCGAAACGGTCACCCTGCGCGGGCACGAGCGCCCCACCCGTTTGGCGTCGCTCGTCGACGCCCCTTCATCCGCTCAGTAGGTGTTCGGCGGGCTCAGACCGCCACCTGGCGGTGGCGACTCTGGTTGCCGCCGCACCGTTTGGCTTCATACATCGCGGTGTCGGCCTGGGCGACCAATTGGTGGAACGCGTGCTCGGCATAGTCCGAGACGACGCTGCGCAACGCGAGGGTGGCGATCCCGACGCTGGCGGTCACCGATGCGTTCATCGCGGCTATCGCGTCACAGAGCTGTCGGCCCCACTCTGGCAGCTGGTCCGCGGTGACGATGTCGGCGACCAGGAACTCCTCCCCGCCGACGCGGCCGACGATCGCGGTCTCTCCGCAGGCGGTCGTCAGGGTGCCGGCCACCTCGATGAGCGCCTCATCGCCGGCCGCGTGCCCGCGGGTGTCGTTGAGCTCTTTGAAGCGGTCCAGATCGACCATGGCCACCGCCAAGAACATGTGATGCGCGCCCGCGAGCATCCGGCCGACTATCTCCCTGTCGCAGGCTCGCCGGTTCAGCAGGCCGGTCAGCGGATCGCGGTTGGCACGCGAGAGATCAACCCACAGGGCGCGCACCACGACCTGGATGGCGAGCGGAACGACCACGTTGAGTTCCAGAACCAGGAAGTAGCCGGTGAAGGCCAACACTGCTTGCCCCTCGGCGGCCAGACGCACCGCCTGCCAGGCCCCGATCGCGCTGGCCACGCCGAGGTTCAGCGCCATGAGCCTGGTGGTGTGGAAGAACGCGATGTAGCCGCCGGTCACCGAGAGCGCCGAGCAGGACATCAGCCCGACGAGCGGCTGGGGCTGCCACAGACAGCCGCCGCCAATGGATACGCAGCCGGTCATGATGTAGAAGATCGACTGGCGCCGGGTGGGCCATCCGCTCAACCACAGCACCGCCATGCCCAGTCCGATCACGGCGGACACGACCGAAACCGTCAGCGCCACATGGGGATACAACGGCTCGGGGCCCCAGTACACATTGACGGGCACCAGCACCAACGAGGACGCCACGACAGCCAACACCCTGCGGGTGTTGGTGCTCAGCCCGTGCGCTTGCAAATAACCTGTCAGCCAATCGAAGTGGTCGTCCTGCCCCCACCACGTCGCCAGCCGCTTCATCGGTTCGCCTTTCCCCGAACTCACTCACCCCGTCGGGTCACGCCGTCAGAGCCGGCGAGTTGGGTCACAGTAAATACCATCGCGTGCGGGAAGTACCTCGAATCGACAAGAAAGCCGCTCCGACGTGAGGCCGACCGACACCGATGCGTGCCCGCCCACCACGATGTCGCTTTCCCGCTAGTTTTGTCGGTGCCCGGGTGTAAGTCTGGAAGCGTGCACGACGATTTCGACCGCTGCTACCGCGCCGTCCAGTCCAAGGACGCCCGGTTCGACGGCTGGTTCGTCACCGCGGTGCTGACCACCCGGATCTACTGCCGGCCCAGCTGCCCGGTGCGGCCGCCGTTCGCCCGCAACGTGCGGTTCTACCCCACCGCGGCGGCCGCCCAGCGGGCCGGCTTTCGGGCCTGCAAACGGTGCCGTCCCGATGCCTCTCCGGGTTCCCCCGAATGGAACGTGCGCGGTGACGTGGTGGCGCGCACGATGCGGCTGATCGCCGACGGCACCGTGGACCGCGACGGTGTGGGTGGTCTGGCCGCCCACCTCGGTTACACCACTCGCCAGCTCGAACGGCTCCTGCAGGCCGAGGTCGGCGCCGGCCCCCTGGCACTGGCCCGGGCGCAGCGCGCCCAGACCGCCCGCGTGTTGATCGAGACGACGGACCTGCCGTTCGGCGACGTCGCATTCGCCGCGGGCTTTTCCAGCATCCGTCAGTTCAACGACACCGTGCGATCGGTGTTCGAAGGCACACCGAGCGCCCTGCGCCGGCGCGCGGCCGCCCGTACCGCGTCCGAGGCCAATTCGCCTGGCACCGTGTGCCTTCGGCTCCCGGTGCGCACACCCTTCGCCTACGAGGGCGTCTTCGGCCATCTCGCGGCCGGCGCCGTTCCCGGTTGCGAGGAGGTCCGCGATGGCGGGTACCGACGCAGCTTGCGCCTTCCGTTCGGCAACGCCATCGTGAACCTGACGCCCGCCGTCGACCATGTCCGTTGCGTCCTCGTGCTCGACGATTTCCGCGATCTGACCACGGCGATCGCCCGCTGCCGGCGGCTGCTGGACCTCGACGCGGACCCGGAGGCGGTCGACGAAGCGCTGGGCGCGGACGCCGGACTGCGACCCGTCGTGGCCAAGGCGCCCGGGCAGCGCATTCCGCGCACCGTCGACGAAGCCGAACTCGCGGTGCGCGCAGTGCTCGGGCAGCAGGTGTCGACCAGGGCCGCGAGCACCCATGCCGGGCGGCTGGTCGCCGCGTACGGACGGCCGGTCAACGACGCCGAGGGAACGTTGACCCACACCTTCCCCTCGGTCGAGGAGCTCGCCGAGATCGATCCCGTCCATCTGGCGGTGCCCAAGGCCCGCCGCCGCACGCTGAGCGCATTGGTTGCCGGCCTCGCCGACGGCAGCATCGTGCTGGACACCGGATGCGACTGGGACAGTGCCCGCAGGCAGTTGCTCGCGCTGCCCGGGGTGGGCCCCTGGACCGCGGAAGTGATCGCGATGCGCGGCCTTGGCGACCCCGACGCCTTCCCCGCCAGCGACCTCGGGCTGCGCCTGGCCGCCAAACAGCTGGGATTGCCGTCCGACGAACGCTCCCTCGTGGAACGCGGCGCCCGTTGGCGCCCCTGGCGTTCCTATGCCACCCAATATCTTTGGACCACTCTCGAGCATCCCGTAAACCATTGGCCGCCACAGGAGGTCGCATGATCGAGTACCGCACCATCGACAGCCCCATCGGATTGCTGACCCTGGCCGGTCGCGGCTCCGTATTGACGAACCTACGGATGGTCGACCAGACCTATGAGCCGAGCCGCGCCGGCTGGTCGCCGAACCCGCGGGCGTTCGGCGCCGCCGTCGAGCAGCTGGCCGCCTATTTCGCCGGCGAGCGCACCGACTTCGATTTCGAGTTCGACCTGCACGGCTCCGAGTTCCAGCGGCGCGTATGGAAGGCGTTGCTGACGATTCCCTATGGGGAGACGAGGTCATACGGATGGATCGCCGAGCAGATCGGCGCTCCGGGGTCCGCGCGCGCCGTGGGATTGGCCAACGGGCACAATCCGATCGCGATCGTGGTGCCCTGCCACCGGGTGATCGGCTCGAACGGCAGCCTCACCGGCTACGGCGGCGGCCTGCAGCGCAAGCGCGCCCTGCTGGATCTGGAAAAGACCCACAGTTGCGCAACGCTGTTCGACTGACCGCCGGCGGTGGTCGCGTTTCTTTTGCGAGGTCCGTCGTACGACGCTATCGTCCATATTTGTGGACGACAGTGCGAAGGATCCGGCGGTGGTGCTGCCGTATCTGGTCGGTAGACCCCTGGCGGCCACCGAGGTCTACGAAGCGTTCGGCTACCGCAAGTCCGCGTACTACAAGGCGGCTCGCGAGGGCAGGCTGATCACCGCCGACAACCTGATCAGGGCGGCCAAGTATTTGGGGTTGAACCCGGTCGACCTGCAGGTCCGCTACGGTCTGATCGACCCCGACTCGGTCACCGAGTACCTGGAGTCCCAGACCGGCCCGCCCAGGCTGCGCGACCTTCGCCCCGATCCCAACAGTCCGCCCGTCTGAGCGGCACTGCCGGACCGTTTGGATGATCAAAACCGCACTCATCGTCGTCACCTTGGCCGCCCTTCTGTGCAGCCTGTGGATCCGGCGTTACACCTGGCGCTCCCGATGGGAGGCCGGCGCCACCCGCAACATCGCACTGCATGGCTGCGCGGTGCTGCTGATGTCGCACTGGGCCGCGGCCGCGCTCGGACCCCCGCTACACCGCGTCTTCGGGCTGTGGAACGTGCAACACCTGCTCGGACACATCTGCTGGATCTTCGCGGTGACGGCGATCATCCGCCATGGGCTCATCCGCCTGGTCGACGAAGCCCACGAGAGCGAGCTGTTGCGCAAGCACGTCACGCGCCCGCTACGCATCGCGGTTCCGCTGCTGGTGGTTCTGTTCGTCATCGCCGACGAGGGCCATCACCTCGACTTCTTCGCGGCCCCCGCCGACTTCTGGCTGCTGGCTTACTGGCTGGTCCTGGGCGCCCTGATGATCTACCTGCTCTCCTACGCCGGGCGAGTGCTGCTGATCCTGCGGACGGATCCCCGCTCAACGACGACCGTCGACCTCTACCTGATCTCGGCGGGATTCGGGGTGGCGGCGAGCGTGATTCAAATCGGCACCGCCTGGGCGGGCACGGACATCGCCTTGCCCGTCTGGTTGTGCGCCTGCCTGAGCGCCATCGGCTTCGCCTACGGATCCGCGCGATCGTGGCAGGCCAAGGTGGCCTGGTTCACGTCCGGCAAGTAGGCCATCCGGCGCCTTCGGCGACCTGAGCGTTTATCCGCCCACCACGTGCCGGGCTACCACCATCGGGCGGAACCCGTAACGCTGCCCGACGATCTTGCCCCCGGCCCCCCGGCCCGTGCCCGACAGCGGGATGCCGCGGAGCAACCCGCTTCCCTTGGCTTCGGCGCCGGCGCCGACGGTGCTGACCGCCGGCGCGGCTGTGTCCGCGCTTGTCGCCGGAGCCGCGGCGGCCCAACTCTGCGGCACCGACAAGTGACCCACCGTGGCCGCCCTGCCCAGACCCGCCGTCACGGGCGAGGACGCACCCGAGGACACCGGGCCACCGCCGAGCGTTCCTCCCACACCGCGCAAGGTGGCCGCGGCCGTCGCGGCTTTGCCGTCACCGGCGGCCGGCATCACGCCTTCCCAGATCTTCATCATGTGCTCCCAGTCGCCCGCGTGGTTGTAGGCCATACCAAGGTGGTTGGTATACAACGAGGTCAACTTTTTCCAGGACTCCGATGCCGACGATTCGGATGCCCCTGACGAGCCTTCCACCACTGCGCTGGAGACCAACGTTGGGTTTGCTAATCCGGAGGTGGAGGCACCGGGTTGCGTGCTTGTTTCGGCCGCCGTGTCGGCGGCATGGGCGACCGCGGCCGCTTGACCGCCCTCCCCCGCCGGGTTGGTGGTGGAGGGCGGCTGGTCGAACGGGGGCAACGCCGAGGCGCCGGCCGACGCCGCGGCGTAGCCATACATCGCGGCCGCGTCCTGGGCCCACATCTCGGCGTAGTGGGCCTCGGTGGCCGCGATCGCGGGCAGGTTCTGGCCGAAGAAATTCGTCGCGATCAGCATCATCAACTGGGCGCGGTTGGCCGCGATCACCGGTGGCGGAACCGTCATCGCGAACGCCGCCTCGTAGGCCCCCGCGGCGGCCTTCGCCTGGACCGCCGTCTGTTCGGCCTGTGCGGCGGTCGCGGTGAGCCACGCCACGTAGGGGGCCGAGGCGGCGGCCATCGTCGCCGACGCCGGACCCAGCCACGCGCCGGTGAGTTCGGCGATCAACGAACCGTAGGAGGCCGCGGTGGTGTACAGCTCGATGGCCAACCCGTCCCAGGCTGCGGCGGCCGCCAGCATCGGCCCCGAACCCGCACCGACGTACATCCGCCCGGAGTTGACCTCCGGCGGAAGCGCCCCGTAATCCACTAAGTGGTCCCCTCGTCTTGTCGGCGACGGCTGTCGCACGCGCGCCGACGCCCCCCGAAACTGTGGTCAGATACTTGTGCGTGGGTACCGTCCAGCGCAGCCGCCGGCGTCGGCCGTCGAATCACGAACGCGATGCCGATCCTCGGGCACGGCGGTCATCTCTTATGAGTGGACGTTTGTACACATATGTGATCGTAAGAACATATATGTACATATGAGTTCACAGATATGAACTGAATCTAGCTGAAGATGAACACTTGTCTTTAGCAATACACTATTGGGCGCGCAGCCCTTAACCTCGCGGTGGAGCGGCTTTCAGCGGCCGTTCAGCACCGTTGAATCGGAACCAGCGAGGAGAGAATCACCGTGTCGTTCGTGACCACCCAGCCCGAAGCGTTAACCGCCGCAGCCCAGAACTTGGCTGCCATCGGCTCGGCGCTGGCCGCACAGAATGCAGCGGCATCGGCGCCGACGATGGGCGTGGTTCCCGCGGCAACCGATGAGGTCTCCGTGCTGGTTGCCGCGCAGTTCGCCACGCACGCCCAGATGTATCAGACCGTCTGCGCCCAGGCCACGGTGATTCACGACAGCTTCGTGAGAATGCTGCACTTCGGCGCCGGCTCATATGCGGCAACCGAAGCCATCAACGCCGCCGCGTCCAGCTGAGGCGGGTGCGACGTGCTGGATTTCGGAGCGTTACCCCCGGAGATCCATTCGGAGCGCATGTATTCCGGCCCGGGCTCGGCCTCGATGATGGCCGCGGCGTGGGCCTGGAATCTGCTGGCCGCGGAGTTGGATTCCGCGGCCAACGACTACGACAGGATCATCACGCAACTGGTGAGCGAAGAGTGGATGGGCCCCGCCTCGGCCCAGATGGCCGAGGCCGCCAAACCCTATGTGGCGTGGATGCGCACCACCGCCGTGCAGGCCGAACAGGCCGCCGTTTCGGCCAGGGCCGCGGCGGGCGCCTACGAAGCGGCGTTTGCCGCCACGGTGCCCCCACCGCTGATCGAAGCCAACCGCGCCCAACTCGTACAGGCGGTGTCGACCAATGTCCTGGGCCAAAACACGCCGCTGATCGTTCAGCTCGAGACGCAATACGCCGAAATGTGGGCGCAAGACGCTACGGCGATGTACGGCTACGCGGGTCAGGCCGCGCCGGTCACCCAGGTGACACCGTTCACCCGGCCGGCGGAGACCACCAATCCGGCCGGCGAGGCCATGCAGGCGGCCTCGGTCGCTCAGGCGGCCGGCACCTCGGCCGGGGCGGAGTCGGCACAATCACAGTTGCTGTCCTCGGTACCGCCCACACTGCAGGCACTCTCGTCGCCCGCGGCGGCGAACACGGAACTGCCGCCGATCACCGACGTGCTGGAACAGAACCCCGTGTTCGACATGTGGGCCGAATACGCCAGCCCTGCCCAGAACACCCTCGCGATGATGTATCGCGTTACCGGGATGTCGACCCACTTCCTATCGCTCTCAAAGGGTTTGGCTCCCGCAGCCAAGGCCGCCAGTGAGGGAGCGAAGGCCGCCGCGAGCCTGCCCGCCGTGGGCGCATCGCTGCGCGGGCTGACCGGTGGCGGCGGCGCCATATCGGCGACTTTGGCTTCTGCGGCGCCGGTCGGCGGCCTCTCCGTGCCCCCCGCCTGGACCTCCGCGGCGGGCCCGGCGGTCGCCTCCGGAGCCTCGTCGATTCCGATCAGCCGCTTCATCACCACTCCCGAGACATCGGGACCCGGAAACCTGTTGGGCGGTATGCCGCTGGCGGGTGTCGGCGGGGGTTCGACCGGCGCCGGCCCGCGCTACGGGATCCGCCCGACGGTGATGGCCCGCCCGCCGTTTGCCGGCTAGCCGAGCAACAACGTCCCGAGCAATCGGGTCGAGATCCGGCTCAGCGCACCGCCGTTGGCATCGCGGAGGGCGCTGCACCCGGCTCGACCGTGGCCCGTCGACCGCGCGTACCGCGTCGCCGGCTTACGGACACGGGACGCTGCGATCCCGCATGCCGGTGTAAATCCCTGTGCGCCAGTGGTTTTGGCTACGAATGCAAAAACACCCCCGTTGCCGGGGGTGTTTTTGTGTATGTTCGGCGGTGTCCTACTTTTCCACCCGTATGGGCAGTATCATCGGCGCTGACAGGCTTAGCTTCCGGGTTCGGAATGGGACCGGGCGTTTCCCTGTCGCTGTGGCCGCCGTAACTCTATTTAAATTTGTTTGGTGGGGGGTGCGGTGTTCAAGCTTCCAGCGGCAAAATGCCGCCGAAATGGACTGTGGTTGCGATTGTGTGTTGGTAAGTTTTCGGCCGGTTAGTGCCAGTTCCCTGCACTCATTGCTGAGCTTCCAGGTCTAGCCTATCGAACCCGTGGTCTGCGGGGGGCCTTATCCCTCTAAAAGGGTGAGAAACCTGATCTTGGAGAAGGTTTCCCGCTTAGATGCTTTCAGCGGTTATCCTGTCCGAACGTGGCTATCCAGCCGTGCTCCTGGTGGAACAACTGGTATACCAGAGGTTCGTCCGTCCCGGTCCTCTCGTACTAGGGACAGGTTTCCTCAAGTTTCTGACGCGCGCGGCGGATAGAGACCGAACTGTCTCACGACGTTCTAAACCCAGCTCGCGTGCCGCTTTAATGGGCGAACAGCCCAACCCTTGGGACCTGCTCCAGCCCCAGGATGCGACGAGCCGACATCGAGGTGCCAAACCATCCCGTCGATATGGACTCTTGGGGAAGATCAGCCTGTTATCCCCGGGGTACCTTTTATCCGTTGAGCGACACCCCTTCCACTCGGGGGTGCCGGATCACTAGTCCCGACTTTCGTCCCTGCTTGACTTGTAAGTCTCGCAGTCAAGCTCCCTTGTGCACTTACACTCGTCACCTGATTGCCGTCCAGGTTGAGGGAACCTTTGGGCGCCTCCGTTACATTTTAGGAGGCAACCGCCCCAGTTAAACTACCCGCCAGGCACTGTCCGTGAACCCGATAAGGGTTCGACGTTAGGTGTCCAATACGATCAGAGTGGTATTTCAACAACGACTCCATACAAACTGGCGTCTGTATTTCACAGTCTCCCACCTATCCTACACAAACCGTACCGAACACCAATACCAAGTTGTAGTGAAGGTCCCGGGGTCTTTTCGTCCTGCCGCGCGTAACGAGCATCTTTACTCGTAGTGCAATTTCGCCGAGTCTATGGTTGAGACAGTTGGGAAGTCGTTACGCCATTCGTGCAGGTCGGAACTTACCCGACAAGGAATTTCGCTACCTTAGGATGGTTATAGTTACCACCGCCGTTTACTGGGGCTTAAATTCTCCGCTTCACCTTACGGTTAACGGGTCCTCTTAACCTTCCAGCACCGGGCAGGCGTCAGTCCGTATACATCGTCTTGCGACTTCGCACGGACCTGTGTTTTTAGTAAACAGTCGCTACCCACTGGTTTCTGCGGCCGGATCCCGCTCCCACCGCAAGGGTGTTCACGGTATTCCGGCCCCCCTTCTCCCGAAGTTACGGGGGCATTTTGCCGAGTTCCTTAACCATAGTTATCTCGTACGCCTTGGTATTCTCTACCTGACCACCTGTGTTGGTTTGGGGTACGGGCCGTGTATGTGCTCGCTAGAGGCTTTTCTTGGCAGCAGAGGATCACCGAATTCACCTCAATCGGCTATGCATCACCTCTCAGGATTAATGAGCGACGGATTTGCCTATCGCTCTCCCTACAGGCTTGCCCCAGTATTACCACTGACTGGTACGGCTACCTTCCTGCGTCACCCCATTGCTTGACTACTACCAGCGAAGGTCCCACGCAGCCCCGAAACTCCATGCCCCCGAAGGGGAATGGTCGATCCGGTTTTGGGTGGTTAGTACCGCTGATTCATCAGGGACGCCCATACACGGGTACGGGAATATCAACCCGTTGTCCATCGACTACGCCTGTCGGCCTCGCCTTAGGTCCCGACTCACCCTGGGCGGACTGGCCTGGCCCAGGAACCCTTGGTCTTACGGCGGGCAAGGTTCTCACTTGCCTTATCGCTACTCATGCCTGCATTCTCACTCCCCCACCCTCCACCACCGGTCACCCGGAGGCTTCGCTGAATGAGGGACGCTCCCCTACCCACATCCACGTAAACGTGAATGTGCCGCGGCTTCGGCGGTGTGCTTGAGCCCCGCTACATTATCGGCGCATAATCACTTGACCAGTGAGCTATTACGCACTCTTTCAAGGGTGGCTGCTTCTAAGCCAACCTCCTGGTTGTCTCTGCGACTACACATCCTTTTCCACTTAGCACACGCTTAGGGGCCTTAGCCGGCGATCTGGGCTGTTTCCCTTTCGACGTACGGAGCTTATCCCCCGCCGTCTCACTGCCACGCTTTACACCACGGCATTCGGAGTTTGGCTGACGTCAGTAACCTAGTAGGGCCCATCGGCCATCCAGTAGCTCTACCTCCGTGGTGAACCACGCAACGCTGCACCTAAATGCATTTCGGGGAGAACCAGCTATCACGGAGTTTGATTGGCCTTTCACCCCTACCCACAGCTCATCCCCTCAGTCTTCAACCTAAGTGGGTTCGGGCCTCCACGCGGTCTTACCCGCGCTTCACCCTGGCCATGGGTAGATCACTCCGCTTCGGGTCCAGAACACGCCACTACACCCCAAAGGGGATGCGCCCTATTCAGACTCGCTTTCGCTGCGGCTACCCCGCACGGGTTAACCTCGCGACGTGTCCCTGACTCGCAGGCTCATTCTTCAAAAGGCACGCCATCACCCCACAAGGAGGCTCTGACGGATTGTAGGCACACGGTTTCAGGTACTATTTCACTCCCCTCCCGGGGTACTTTTCACCATTCCCTCACGGTACTAATCCGCTATCGGTCATCGAGAAGTATTTAGGCTTACCGGGTGGTCCCGGCAGATTCACAGCAGATTCCACGGGCCCGCTGCTACTCGGGAATTGATACAAGGTAGGTGACGGGTTTTCGCGTACCGGGCTCTCACCGTCTACGGCAGACCATCCCAGGCCACTTCCGCTAACCACGACACTTTCTGACTACCCCTCAGCCAGGTAGAGCTGAGATGTATCCTCCCACAACCCCGCACACACAACCCCTACCCGGTATCACATGCGTGCGGTTTAGCCTGTTCCGCGTTCGCTCGCCACTACTTACGGAATCACAATTGTTTTCTTCTCCTACGGGTACTGAGATGTTTCACTTCCCCGCGTTCCCTCCCGCACCCTATATATTCAGATGCGGGTAACACGACATCACTCGTGCTGGGTTTCCCCATTCGGAAATCCTCGGATCAATGCTCGGTTGACAGCTCCCCGAGGCATATCGCAGCCTCCCACGTCCTTCATCGGCTCTCGATGCCAAGGCATCCACCATGCGCCCTTAAACACTTACTTACACACAAAAACCAAAGAAGAAATTACACATTTCGACGAACGCATCAGCCCTAAGGACTATGCGCTCATCTAGATGCTCGCAACCACTATCCAATACTCAAACACCACACCCCACCACCAAGATGGAGGGACTCCACACGGATCGACCGAGTGTTGTCTCAGGGCCCAATAGTGTGTCTGGCAATCATTTGCTGTTGTGCACCCGGCCCCCGTCCACTACAGACGGGAACCCCTCACGGCTCGCACCCCACCAATTGGAGTGCTTTTCGTGGTGCTCCTTAGAAAGGAGGTGATCCAGCCGCACCTTCCGGTACGGCTACCTTGTTACGACTTCGTCCCAATCGCCGATCCCACCTTCGACAGCTCCCTCCCAAGGGTTAGGCCACTGGCTTCGGGTGTTACCGACTTTCATGACGTGACGGGCGGTGTGTACAAGGCCCGGGAACGTATTCACCGCAGCGTTGCTGATCTGCGATTACTAGCGACTCCGACTTCATGGGGTCGAGTTGCAGACCCCAATCCGAACTGAGACCGGCTTTAAAAGGATTCGCTTAACCTTGCGGCATCGCAGCCCTTTGTACCGGCCATTGTAGCATGTGTGAAGCCCTGGACATAAGGGGCATGATGACTTGACGTCATCCCCACCTTCCTCCGAGTTGACCCCGGCAGTCTCTCACGAGTCCCCGGCATTACCCGCTGGCAACATGAGACAAGGGTTGCGCTCGTTGCGGGACTTAACCCAACATCTCACGACACGAGCTGACGACAGCCATGCACCACCTGCACACAGGCCACAAGGGAACGCCTATCTCTAGACGCGTCCTGTGCATGTCAAACCCAGGTAAGGTTCTTCGCGTTGCATCGAATTAATCCACATGCTCCGCCGCTTGTGCGGGCCCCCGTCAATTCCTTTGAGTTTTAGCCTTGCGGCCGTACTCCCCAGGCGGGGTACTTAATGCGTTAGCTACGGCACGGATCCCAAGGAAGGAAACCCACACCTAGTACCCACCGTTTACGGCGTGGACTACCAGGGTATCTAATCCTGTTCGCTCCCCACGCTTTCGCTCCTCAGCGTCAGTTACTGCCCAGAGACCCGCCTTCGCCACCGGTGTTCCTCCTGATATCTGCGCATTCCACCGCTACACCAGGAATTCCAGTCTCCCCTGCAGTACTCTAGTCTGCCCGTATCGCCCGCACGCTCACAGTTAAGCCGTGAGATTTCACGAACAACGCGACAAACCACCTACGAGCTCTTTACGCCCAGTAATTCCGGACAACGCTCGCACCCTACGTATTACCGCGGCTGCTGGCACGTAGTTGGCCGGTGCTTCTTCTCCACCTACCGTCAATCCGAGAAAACCCGGACCTTCGTCGATGGTGAAAGAGGTTTACAACCCGAAGGCCGTCATCCCCCACGCGGCGTCGCTGCATCAGGCTTGCGCCCATTGTGCAATATTCCCCACTGCTGCCTCCCGTAGGAGTCTGGGCCGTATCTCAGTCCCAGTGTGGCCGGACACCCTCTCAGGCCGGCTACCCGTCGTCGCCTTGGTAGGCCATCACCCCACCAACAAGCTGATAGGCCGCGGGCCCATCCCACACCGCAAAAGCTTTCCACCTAAAGACATGCGCCTAAAGGTCCTATCCGGTATTAGACCCAGTTTCCCAGGCTTATCCCGAAGTGCAGGGCAGATTGCCCACGTGTTACTCACCCGTTCGCCACTCGAGTACCCCCGAAGGGGCCTTTCCGTTCGACTTGCATGTGTTAAGCACGCCGCCAGCGTTCGTCCTGAGCCAGGATCAAACTCTCCAAACAAAAACTCCTCGATGAACGAGGTGAATTTCAAATCAGAGATACCTGACAAGACACCAAATAACTGGCATCAAAAATTGCCATACCCACACACGGGGAGTGCTAGGTATGGCCAAAAAACAACAACAAATAAAAAGACCAAACACACTATTGAGTTCTCAAACAACACTTGTTTCGCCCGTTTTGGGGCAACCCTGCCAGCTTAATACAAGTCCGGCAGTGGAGTCAACTCCCAGTTTTGGTCTTCCAGAGACCGAGTCGGGAGCAGCCGTGCCAGGCTAGTACCAATCCAGCGAGGGAGTCAAGGCCCCGCTCTCGTCCACCTTCGCGTCGGTGATCGCGCTTGTGGGGCACTGACTTTGGTTACTCTACCCGCTCGATCTCCGCTCCCAAAATCGCCAGGTTTTCCACGAACAACGGGTAGCCGCGATCGATGTGGAAGACGTCGTGAACCTCGGTGTCGCCGTCGGCGACGAGCCCCGCCAACACCAGGCCGGCGCCGGCCCGGATGTCCGAACACCACACCGGCGCGCTCGACAATTGCGGCAGCCCACGCACGACGGCATGGTGCCCGTCGGTGCGGGCGTCGGCGCCCAGCCGGATCATTTCCTCGACGAAACGAAAGCGCGCCTCGAATACGTTCTCGGTGATCATCGACGTGCCATCGGCGATCGACGCCAGCGCGATCGCCATGGGCTGCAGGTCGGTGGGAAACCCGGGAAACGGCAGGGTCGCGACATTGACGGCCTTCGGGCGCTCGTACTGGGCCACCCGGAAGCTGCTTTCCGTTTGGGTGACGGTGGCGCCGGCGTCGTGCAGCTTGTGCAGCACCACCTGCAGGTGCGCCGGGTCGACACCGGTGACCGAGATGTCTCCGCGGGTCATCGCGGCGGCGATGCCCCACGTGGCGGCGACGATGCGATCCCCGATGACGCGGTGTTCGGTCGGGTGCAGCCGCGGGACGCCGGTGATGGTCATCGTCGGCGAACCGGCGCCTTCGACCTGCGCGCCCATCTGGTTCAACATCGTGCAGAGGTCGACGACGTCGGGTTCGCGCGCGGCGTTGTGGATCGTGGTCACGCCTTCGGCCACGACCGCGGCCATCAGGATGTTCTCGGTGGCGCCCACCGACGGAAACTCCAACTGAATCTCCGCGCCGCGCAACGTATCAGCCTGCGCCACGACGCATCCGTGTTCGATGTTGCATTGCGCGCCCAGCTGGCGCAGGCCGGCTTGGTGCATGTCCAGCGGCCGCGAGCCGATCGCGTCTCCGCCGGGAAGGGCGACGCGGGCCCGCTTACACCGACCGACCAGTGGGCCCAGTACGCACACCGAAGCCCGGAACTGGCGCACCGCCGCGAAGTCGGCATCGTATTTCGGCTCGTCGGGCGAGGTGATCCGGGCGACGTCACCGTCGAGTTCGACGGTTGCCCCAAGGCCGCGCAGCACCTCGGCCATCAGCGGCACGTCGAGGATGTCGGGGCAATTGGTGATGGTGCTGGTGCCTTCGGCCAACAACGCCGCGGCCATCAGCTTGAGCACGCTGTTCTTTGCGCCCCCCACCGCGACTTCGCCGGACAACCGGTTGCCGCCGGTCACCACGAATCGCTCAGCCACCCGGGTCAGTCTAGTGAAGCGGTATCGGCTTGTCAGTCGGCCGGCTTGCCAGCGAGCCCGTATGCCAACGAGCCAAGTCTTGGCCCCTACATGCGCCGCAGTACCGTTTTGCTCATGGCAGTGCACCTGACCCGCATCTACACGCGGACCGGCGACGACGGCACCACGGGATTGAGTGACTTCTCCCGGGTCCCGAAAACCGACCCCCGCCTGGTGGCCTACGCCGACTGCGATGAGGCCAACTCGGCGATCGGCGTCGCCGTCGCCGTCGGTCAGCCCGACGACGAGCTCAAGGCCGTGTTACGCCAGATCCAAAATGACCTCTTCGACGCCGGCGCGGACCTGTCCACCCCGGTGGTGGAAAACCCCGAGTACCCGCCCTTGCGGGTCAGCCAGCCCTACATCGACCGGCTCGAAAAGTGGTGTGACACATATAACGAGTCGTTGCCGAAGCTGAATTCCTTTGTGCTGCCGGGCGGTTCGCCGCTGTCGGCGTACTTGCACGTGGCGCGCACCGTGGTGCGCCGAGCCGAGCGCTCGGCGTGGGCGGCGGTCGACGCCGCCCCGCAGCAGGTCAACGTCCTGCCCGCGAAATACCTGAACCGCCTGTCGGATCTGCTCTTCATCCTGTCGCGCGTGGCCAACCCGGACGGCGATGTGCTGTGGAAGCCGGGCGGCGGCCAAGCCCCCCCGAGTTAGCCGGCACTGCAGGGTGTTCGGTGATGCGGGCTAGATGCTGCGCCGGCGGGAGCGCGGCGACGGGCGCGACTCCAGCCACGACAGGAACGCGGTCAGCGCACCCTTGTCGAAGGCGATCTCGTAGCCAGACCTGCGGTCCTGGGTCGTGTCGCGCAGTTCGATGACGACGATCTCGTCGGTCATGATGTCGAATTCGTCGCCACGTGGCGCGCGCCGGGCCACGATCTCAACGCCTCGCCGGCTCAGCCGCCGGTCCGGCCACAGTCGCAGGCTGGAGAGCCGGTAGAACGCGGCTTCGCCGCCGCGGTAACGGATTACACCATGCCGCCAGCCGTGACCGCCCACCGCGGGAACGTCGCGCATGATCCCCGCCGTGCCGCCCTGGCGCAGCTTCCACAGCCGATAACTCAACGCAACGACGGCGGCCGCCAGCACGACGACGAGCACGACCATGGCGGTCATGGGCGCGCTCATCGGCGCTTAGTCGATCGCGCCGACGGCGCGCAATCTGGCGCGCCCCCTGGCGGCGATACGCGGATCGTCCGACTCAGAAGCCTCTCTCGCGGCGCTCTCGTCGATCTCCGACTCGAACTCGGCGGACTCGGCCAGGATGGTCACCGTCTCCTCGGTGACCGACAAGAATCCGCCATCCACCGCGACCCGGAGATCGTCGTCGCCCTCTCGTTCGACGCGCACCATTGCGTCGTCGACCAATTGCGCTACCAACGGGATGTGCCGCGGCATGATGCCGATCTCACCGACGGTGGTGCGGGTGAACAGAAACGTTGCCGCACCCGACCAGATCTTTCGGTCGACGGCGACGATCTCAACGTTCAATTCGGCCATGCCACAGACCCCTTCGATAGCGTGCGAGCCCGTTTCGGCCCGGGTGCAAGTTAGAGCTTGGCGCCAAGGCTCTCTGCCTTCTTGGCCAGGTCGTCCAGACCACCGATCAAGAAGAAGGCCTGCTCGGGCACGTGGTCGAACTCGCCCTTGGTCACGCGGTCGAACGCCTCGATGGTCTCCTTCAGCGGAACCGTCGAACCCGGCTGACCGGTGAACTGCTCGGCCGCCATCATGTTCTGCGACAGGAACCGCTCGATGCGCCGCGCCCGCTGCACCAGCTGCTTGTCCTCTTCGGACAGCTCGTCGATACCGAGGATCGCGATGATGTCCTGAAGGTCCTTGTACCGCTGCAGGATTCGGATGACTTCCTGGGCCACGCGGTAGTGCTCGTCACCGACGACGCTCGGGTCGAGGATGGTCGAGCTCGAGGCCAGCGGGTCCACCGCGGGGAAGATGCCCTTGGAGAACACCGAACGCGACAGCTCGGTGGTGGCATCCAGGTGCGCGAAGGTCGTCGCCGGCGCCGGGTCGGTGTAGTCGTCGGCGGGCACGTAGACCGCCTGCATGGACGTAATCGACTTGCCTCGCGTCGAGGTGATGCGCTCCTGCAGTTCGCCCATCTCGTCGGCCAGCGTGGGCTGGTAGCCGACCGCCGAGGGCATACGACCGAGCAGCGTCGACACCTCCGAACCGGCCTGGGTGAACCGGAAGATGTTGTCGATGAACAACAACACGTCCTGGCCGGCTTCGTCACGGAACCACTCGGCCATGGTCAGCGCGGAAAGCGCCACTCGCATACGGGTACCGGGCGGCTCGTCCATCTGACCGAACACCAGCGCGGTGTCCTTGAGCACGTCGGCCTCTTGCAGTTCGACCCAGAGGTCGTTGCCCTCGCGGGTGCGCTCCCCCACCCCGGCGAACACCGACGTACCACCGAAGTTACGGGCGATGCGGTTGATCATCTCCTGGATGAGCACCGTCTTGCCGACACCCGCACCACCGAACAGCGCGATCTTGCCACCACGCACGTACGGGGTGAGCAGGTCGACGACCTTGAGGCCGGTTTCGAGCATCTCGGTGCGAGGCTCGAGCTCTTCGAACGGCGGCGGCTTGCGGTGAATCGACCAGTGCTCGAGGTCTTCTCCGTAGCCCGGCTTGTCCAGGCAGTGCCCCAGGGCGTTGAAGACGTGGCCCTTGACCTCCTGGCCGACGGGCACCGAGATGGAACGTCCCGTGTCGGTCACCTCGACCCCGCGCACCAGGCCGTCGGTGGGCTGCAGCGAGATGGTGCGCACCAGGTTGTCCCCGAGGTGCTGGGCGACCTCGAGCGTGAGGGTCTTCGCCAGTTCCTCGAACGTGATCTCCGCGTTGAGCGCGTTGAACAGTTCCGGCACGGAACCGCGGGGGAACTCGACGTCGACGACGGGCCCGGTGACCCGTACCACCCGGCCGCTGGTGTCGCTCTTGGCCGACTTCGTGGACTTCTCGTCGGTTGCTGTCGTAGCAGGCATAATTTCTTTCGCTTCCTAGTGGTGCTACCTAGCGGGCGTCGGCGAGCGCGTTTGCGCCACCGACGATTTCGCTAATCTCCTGGGTGATCTGGGCCTGCCGCTCGCGGTTCGCCATCAGCGTCAGGGCCTTGATGAGGTCGTCCGCGTTGTCGGTAGCCGACTTCATCGCGCGTTGGCGCGAGGCCAGCTCCGATGCCGCCGATTCGAGCAGCGCCTCGTAAACGCGGGTGGTCAGGTACCGCGGCAGCAGCGACTCGAAAAGCGTTGTCGCATCCGGCTCGAACGAATACAACGTTCGCACTTCGGGCGGTTCCTCGACATATTCGACCACCATGGGGGCGATCCGGTGTGCGACCGCCGCCTGCGACAACATCGACTTGAACTCGCTGTAGACGATGTGCAACTCGTCGACGCCCTCGACGTCGGACTGGCCTTCGTCCTCGTCGCCGGTGCCCAGCATGAACGCGTTGACCAGCGTCTCGCCGATCTCGGCGGCGTTCTCGTACTGCGGCTGCTCGGAGAAGCCGGTCCAGGAGCCGCTGATGTCCCAGTTGCGGAACTTGTAGTAATTCAGCGCTTTACGGCCGACGGCGTACAGCACCGGCGTCTTGCCTTGTTCCCGCAGCAAGGAGAAGAGCTCCTCGGCGCGGCGGAAGATGCTCGCGTTGTAGGCACCGCACAGACCTCGGTCCGACGTCACCACCAGCACGCCCGCCCGCTTCGGTTCGGGCCGCTCGACGAGCAACGGGTGGTCGAGGGCGGCCTCGGCGGCCAGCGTGGTGAGCATCGCGGTGATCTGGAAGGCGTACGGTCTGGCGGCGTCCAGCCGCGCCTGAGCGCGACCGATCCGCGACGTCGCGATCAGCTCCTGGGCCTTGGTGATCTTTTTGATCGATCCGGCCGAGCGGATGCGTCCGCGCAATTCACGAAGTGTGGCAGCCATAGGTTGCTACTTCTTTGCCTTCTTCTTGGGTGCGGGCTTGGTGACCTTCACCGATTCCTTTTCGAGCTCGCCCTCATCGAGCGCCTCGACGTGCTCGTCGGGCACCACCGATCCACCACCGGTGGCGGCGAAGCCCTTCTTGAAGTTGTTGATGACCTTCTCGAGTTCTTCGGCCGCCTCGTCGGAGAGCTTCTGGGTGTCGCGGATCCCCGACAGGAGTTTCTCTTCGGAGGCCCGGATGTGGTCCAGCAATTCGGTTTCGAAGCGCCGGACGTCCTCCACGGGCACCGAGTCCAGGTGGCCACCGGTGCCGAGGAAGATCGAAATCACCTGCTCCTCGACGGGCATGGGCTGGTACTGGGGCTGCTTGAGCAACTCCACCAGCCGCGCGCCACGATCCAGCTGAGCCTTCGACGTCGCGTCGAGGTCGGAGGCGAAGGCCGCGAACGATTCCAATTCGCGGAATTGCGAGAGGTCCAAACGCAGCGAGCCCGCCACTTCCTTCATCGCCTTGATCTGGGCGGCGCCGCCCACGCGGGACACCGAGACACCGACGTTGATGGCCGGCCGCACACCCTGGTTGAACAGGTCGGACTCGAGGAAGCACTGCCCGTCGGTGATCGAGATGACGTTGGTGGGGATGTAGGCCGAAATGTCGTTGGCCTTGGTCTCGATGATCGGCAGACCGGTCAGCGAGCCGCCACCGAGTTCGTCGGAAAGCTTGGCGCAACGCTCCAAAAGCCTTGAGTGCAGGTAGAAGACGTCACCCGGGTAGGCCTCGCGGCCGGGCGGGCGGCGCAGCAGCAGCGAGATCGCGCGGTACGCCTCGGCCTGCTTGCTCAGGTCGTCGAAGACGATCAGCACGTGCTTGCCGTCGTACATCCAGTGCTGGGCGATCGCCGAACCGGTGTAGGGCGCAAGCCATTTGAACCCGGCCGAGTCGGACGCCGGAGCCGCGACGATGGTGGTGTAGTCCATCGCACCACCCTCTTCGAGCGCGCGCCGGACCGAGGCGATCGTGGTGCCCTTCTGGCCGATGGCCACGTAGACGCAGCGCACCTGCTTGCGCTCGTCGCCGGACTCCCAGTTCTGCCGCTGGTTGAGGATGGTGTCGACGCAGACGGCGGTCTTGCCGGTCTTGCGGTCGCCGATGATCAGCTGGCGCTGGCCGCGGCCGATCGGCGTCATCGCGTCGATGGCCTTGATCCCCGTCTGCAGGGGCTCTTTCACGCTTTGCCGCTGAACCACCGAGGGCGCCTGGATCTCCAGGGCGCGCCGGACGTCGGTTTCGATGTCGCCCTGACCGTCGATCGGCTGGCCCAGCGGGTTGACCACGCGGCCCAGGAACGCGTCGCCGACGGGGACCGAGAGAACCTCGCCGGTGCGCTTGACCTGCTGGCCCTCTTCGATCTTCTCGAAGTCACCCAGGATCACCGCGCCGACGTTGTGCTCGTCGAGGTTGAGCGCGACGCCGAGCACGCCGCCGGGGAACTCGAGAAGTTCCTGGGTCATCACGGACGGCAGGCCTTCGACGTGGGCGATGCCGTCACCGGCGTCGACGACGGTACCGACCTCTTCGCGGGCGGTGTCGGAGGTGAAAGAGCCTACGTAGTCCTCGATGGCGCTCTGAATGTCACCAGCGGAGATTGTCAACTCGGCCATGGCTTTTCGTCTTCCTACTTGATCTTCGTAACGCGTGCGTCGGGATGGATTTGTGGTTGGTCTGGGGTGGTCAGTCGGGCAACTGCGCCTCGGCCGCGGTCAGACGGGACGCGAGCGTTCCGTCGATCACTTCATCGGCCACCGAGATGAGCAGCCCGCCCAGCAGTTCGCTGTCGATCTGCAGCTGCACCGCCACCGGGTGACCATAGATGCGGCTGAGCACCTCGGTCAGGCGGGTGCGCTGGGCGTCGCTCAGGTCGGCCGCGGCGCTGACCTGCGCGACGACTTCGCCGCGGCGCGCCACCGCAACCTCTGCGAGGAACTGGATGGCCTCCTCGGCCGGCTGGCCCCTGAGCAACTCGACCGTCTGGGTCAGCAGCGCGGCCGCGATCGGATGAACCTTGGTGCTCGCGCTGTCGAGCACCTTGCGCAGCAACGCAACTCGGCCTTCCACCGGAACGGCGTAGTCGCCCAACAAGATCGCCAGTCGTGGTTGCGCATCCAGGATGCGCGAGAACCGGAACAGTTGTTCCTCGATCTCGTCGACCTTGTCCTCACGTTCGGCGACTTCGAGCAGCGCCTGCCGCGAGACATGCTCGAGGGCGTCGATGAGGTCGGAACTGGCCGACCAGCGCTCCGATACGGCCGAGCGCAGGACGTCGAGGGTAGCGTCGCCGACCTGGCCGGCGAGCAACCGCTCGATCAACCGGGTCCTGGGTTCGGCGTCCTCGGCGGGCACGGTGAGGTACCGGGTGACAACGATTTCGCGGTCCAGCATCTGCGCCACGGAGACGAGTTCGCCGGACAGGGTGGAAAGTCCCTTGTTGTCAAGGTCTTTGGTGATGGTGCTGAACCACTCCGAGAGGTTGGTCAGCGCAACACGGCTCGACGAGCGCATCTTGGTCATCAGCGGATACTGGACATCCGCCGAGGCGGGCGCCATCGCGTCGAGGTCGTCGAGGAATCGATCGACGGTGGCCGATTGCTGTGCGGAGTCGGCGACGAAGTTACGCACCAGCTCGCCGGCCTGGCGCACCGCTTCGTGACCGAGTTCCAGGCGCAGCTGACGACTCAGCTGGGTACGCAGCAGGTCGACCTGGCGGCCGCCCTGCGACTTGATGCGTTCCGCCTCGACACCGGCCTGGGCCGACAACTGCTCGGTGATGCGCTTGGAGTCCGACTCCGCCTCTTCGACAACGCGTTTCGACTCTGCCTTGGCGTCCTCCACGGCCTTGCTGTGGGCGGTGGTCGACTCGGTCAACCGATCGCTCGCCGCGGCCGCGTCCTTCAATTGCTGGCGCACCGTGGCCTGCCGCGCGGCCATCAACCGACGCACCGGCGGCACGACATAACGCACCACCAGGAACACGATGGCCGCAAAGCCCACCAACTGGCCGATGAAAGTCGACATACGTAATTACCGTCCGGATGTCTTGGTTGCGGATGTGGTCGCTGCAGCGGGGGCGACGTCGACGCCGAGGATGCGACTGGCCAACGTCGCCGCCGTGGACGCCACGTTGGCACGCAGATCCAGTTCCACGGCGTCCCTTTCCCGCTTCAGTTGCTGGGCGGCCAGCTGCAACGTCGAGGACACCTCTTGCTCGGCCCGGGCCCGCGCCTCTTCCACGACCTTACGGCCCTCGGCGCGCGCGTTGTCGCGTAACGACGACGCCTGCACTCGGGCTTCGGTCATGGCTTCTTCGTAATCGGCCTGGGCGGCCTCGAACTGCTCGGCCGCCTTCTTGGTGTCGGCGGCCGTCTTGGCAACCATGGCGTCGCGTTCGCGCAACACCTTCATGACCGGCGGCACGACGAACGTGCCGATGACGGCCAGCACGATCAGGAAGATGGCCAGCACGAAGAAGAAGGTGCCGTTGGGAACGAGGAAGTTGTTGCCTCCCTCTGCCACCACCTGGCCGGACGCCAGAACGCTCAGGCTCGCGTCACCCATCACAGCGAACTAGGTGCCGACGGGTGTTGCGAAGACGAACAGCGCCATGAAGGCCAGGTTGATGAAGTAGGCCGCCTCAACCAGACCGACGGTGATGAAGAACGGCGTGAACAGCCGACCTTGCGCCTCGGGCTGCCGGGCGATCCCGGAAACCAGCGCGTTACCGGCGATACCGTCACCGATACCGGCACCGATCGCGCCGCCGCCCATGATGAGTCCACCGCCGATGAGTGCAGCGGCAGCGACTTGGGGGTCCAGAGCCATTCTTATCCTCCTTGATATCTGGTAGGGGTCTACCAGGCCTCTGTAATGGTGCGTGGGACAAAACAATTCATGGTGGCTTTAGTCATGGTGATCCTCGATCTCCATGGCTTGACTGAAGTACAAGATGGTCAGAATCGAGAAGATGAAGGCCTGGATCGCCCCGACGAACAGGTCGAAGGCCTTCCAGATCGCGTTGGGCGCCCACATGATGTACGGCGGGAACAGCGCGATCAGCGCGACCAGGATGCCGCCGGCGAAGATGTTGCCGAAAAGTCGCAGCGACAACGAGATTGGCTTGGCCAGCTCCTCGACGACGTTGATCGGCGCCAGGAACGCCACGTGGCCCTTGAGCACGGCGAGGGGGTGTCCGACGACGCCGCGGCGCCAGATGCCGGCCACGTGGTAGCAGACAAAGACGAAAAGTGCCAGCGCCAGAACGTAATTGATGTCCGCCGCCGCCGACTTCAGCAGCTCGGTGGTGTGCCCGGAGGCGTCGGTGTACTGCAGCGGGAGCACCGACAGCCAGTTGGAGATCAGGATGAACACAAAGATGGTGACGGCCAGCGGCAACACGAACGGCGCGATCCGCATGCCGACCGCGCTCTCGATCTGGTCGCGCATCTGGACCGTGATGGCTTCCCAGAACAACTGAACACCGCTCGGGACACCGGTCGAGGTGATCTTCGCCCGCAGGAAGAAGGCCAGCGCGAGCACGATCAGCGCGGCGATACCCGTCGACATGATGGTGTCGGTGTTGACGGTCATGCCGAGCCAGGTGGCGTGGTTGTGTTCGCCGACCTCGATCGCACCTTCGGCCAGGAACGTCGTCTCAGGCATCGGTGGTGTTCCTTCCTTCCGTACCTTCCGATCCTGCGTTGACGCCGCCTCCGGCACCGTCCGCGGATTCCGCCCAGTCGCCGGCGCGCAGCTTCTTCCACACCGGCAGCGCCGTCGATGCCACCAAGAGGATCTGGAAAAGCGCCAATCCGAACACCACGCCCAGGCCGGCGGGCCGGAAGACGTAGGCGATGATCAGCCCGATGACGGTGATGATGGCCAGCCGAGACGCCGAGTTGACGGCCATCGACCTTTTCAGCGGGTGATCCTTCGCGGTGATCGACTCAACGGAGCGACGCACCAGTACCGCATTGAGCAAACCCAGCAGCAGCCCGATCCCGAAGAAGACGCCAACCATCAGGTGACCGGACAGCCCGGCTGCGAGCACCGCCACCGCCGTGATGACAATGCTGATCGCGAAGAGCCGAACCGGACGGAAAGCAACAGAGGGAAACACCAACGGCGCGTCCTGCGCTGGTGTCGTCACTGCAGCACCTCAATCCCAGGTTGGTGAAACGGGAACCCCTCGACCGACTGATCGGTGGTCCGCCGAGCGTATCGCACGTCACAGTTGAATCACCCAAGGGGTATCTCCCGAGGCCGGTCTTGAACCAGCCCGATCGGATGAGCCTCCGAGGGGCCGGTCGCCTGTGCGGCTTTTTGGGGTTCTACCTGGACCGTACCACACAACACGCCCCTACTACTACCCCTCGTCGTAGTAGTCGTCGCCCCGGCGCAAGAGCGGGATCGCCGTCGCGACGCCGGCGACCACGATGGCGCCCAGCATCACCGCGGCGGTGTCGCGGGGGCGGAAAAAGATCGTGCTCGCCGCGCCGAACGCGACGATGCCGACCCACAGATAAATCAGCAACACCACGCGGCGGTGGGAATGGCCGATCTGCAGCAACCGGTGATGCAGATGCATCTTGTCGGGGCTGAACGCGCTGCGGCCCGCGCGGGTGCGGCGCACGATCGCCAGCAGCAAATCGAGCATCGGCACGAAGATGACGGCCGCGACCAGCAGGAACGGTGACAGCAGGGCGAACACGTCGCGGGCGCCGTAGGCGTTTTGCGAAACGGGGCCGGCCGCCGTCGTGGAGGCGGCGGCCAGCATCAAGCCGATCAGCATCGAGCCGGAGTCGCCCATGAAGATCTTGGCGCGATGAAAGTTGTGCGGCAGAAAGCCCAGACACGCCCCCGCGAGCACCACCGAGATCACCGCCGGCGGATAGAAGAGGACGTCGCCGCCGTGGTCGCGGAGCAGCCCGACCGAGAACATGCAGATCGCCAACGCGGTGATCAGGCCCAGCCCGGCGGCCAGACCGTCGAGCCCGTCGACGAAGTTCATCGCGTTGACCACCGATACGGTGAGCGCCAGCGTCAGCAGGATCGACGACGCCTGGTCGAGCACGATGGTGCCGACCCCGCCCATGGGGATGTACAGGACGCTCCAGGCCACACCCATGGTGACCAGCACGCTGGCCGCGGTGATCTGGCCGGCGAACTTGGTCAGGGCGTCCAGGCCCCACCGGTCGTCGATCAGCCCGATCCCCATGATGACCGCGCCGGCCACCAGGACCGCTGGCATGCCCGTGGAGTAGACGAACCCGCGGGTGAGCGCGGGAAGCTGGGAGGCCAGGAACACCGCGGTGACGACGCCGAGAAACATCGCCAGCCCGCCCATGCGCGGGGTGGGTGTGACATGTACGTCGCGCTCCCGCGGATAGGCGACGGCGCCCAGCCGGGTCGCCAGCACGCGGACCGGTCCGGTGGCGAAATAGGTGATGATCGCCGCGGTGAGTCCCACCAGCGCCAGCTCGCGTAGCGGAACACCGGCGCCGCGGTCAGAAAGGGCGAGCAAACCACCGGCAAGGTTGGTCATGTCGCTGGACACCAACGAGACCGTAGTGCACAAACCTGGGAGCTCGCGACAACCGCTCCAGTCAGGCCTCGGCGGTCAGGCCCTCAGGATCGACACCGAGGACTTCGGCGATGCGCTCCGCGCTGACCGGGCCCGGCCGCAGGATGCGTGGCGTGGGTCCGGTCAGGTCCACGATCGTGGAGGCGGCGCCCTGCTCGGACGGACCCGCTTCCAGGTAGACGTCGACGAGATCGCCGAGTTGATCTCGCGCCTCACCGGCGTCCACGGCGGCCGTACGGCCGGAGATGTTGGCGCTCGAGACCGCCAGCGGTCCCACTTCACGCAGGAGTTCGATGGCGACCGGGTGCAGCGGCATCCGCAGCATCACGGTGCCGCGGGCATCGCCGAGGTCCCACTGCAACGACGGCGCCTGTGTGACCACCAGGCTGAGCGCGCCCGGCCAGAACGCGCGGATCAGGTCGCGGGCGCCGTCCGGCATGGTGTAGACGAGTCCCTCGATGGTGTGCCAGGAGCCGACCAGCACGCCCACCGGCATGTCGCGCCCGCGCCCCTTCGCCGAGAGCAGCGCCGAGACCGCGGCGCTGTTGAACGCGTCGGCACCGATGCCGTACACCGTGTCGGTCGGCATGACCACGAGCCGCCCGCCCTTGAGAGCTCCTGCCGCCGCGGCGATTCCGAGCGCGCGCTGCTCGGGATCGGCGCAGTCAAAGACGTCGGTCATTGGCGCCACTCCTCCTCATCGCTGCGCTCTGCATCGTCGCGACGCGCGTCATTGGCGCCACTCCTCCTCGCCGTCACGAACCGCGGCCGGCCGGTCAGGTCCTGACGCGCCTGGACGTCCTCGAAAAGCCCGGTGCGAACGAACAATTCCACGGTCTCGCGCGAGGTGGTGTCGTCATGCTCAATGCCGATCAGCCCCCCGGGACGCAGCCAACGGCCGGCGAGGCGCACTATCGGAGCAATCACCGCCAGACCGTCCGGCCCGCCGAACACCGCCTGGTGGGGATCATGTTGGGCGACTTCAGGGTCCAGCACGGCGCCGTCGGGAACATAGGGCGGGTTGGCCACGATCAAGTCGACCCTTCCGTCCAGTTGCGGAAGCAGGCCGGGTTCGGTGACGTCGGCCCGCACGATCTCGATGGCCGTGCCCTCAGCGTTACCGCGCGCGTACTCGAGGGCGGCGTCGGAGTTGTCGAGAGCGACTATTCGTGCTTCCTGCCCCAGTTCGGCCCGCTGGTGGGCCAGCGCCACCGCCAAAGCGCCGGACCCGGTGCACAGGTCGACGATGACCGGCCGTGGCGCAAGTCGTTGCGCGCGGGCCCATTCCAGCAGGGCCTCGGTTTCGGGGCGGGGTATGAACACGCCGGGGCCGACGCGCAGCTGCACCGGACCGAATGCCGCCGTCCCCAGCAGATGCTGCAACGGCACGCGTCGCGAACGAACGGCCACCGCGTCGCGGTACCGTCCGAGAAAGTCCTCGCCGGGCGATTCGAGCAACGCCAGGCGACCGCGGTCGATGCCCGCCAGGTGCGCGGCCAGCTGCTCGGCATCCCAACGCGCGGAATCGATTCCCGCTTCGGCGAGGGTGGCCGTCGCATCGTCGATCGCGCGCCGCAGGCTGAGCTGGCTTGTCCCGCTCCTCATCGCTTCGCTCCGCGTCGTCGCTGGGACGTCATGCTTGTTGCAGCCGGCTTTGCTTGTCGGCCGCAGCCAGGGCATCGAACAACGCATCCAGGTCGCCGTCGAGCACTTGATCGAGATTGTGCGACTTGAAGTTGATGCGGTGGTCGGCGATCCGGTTCTCCGGGAAGTTGTAGGTGCGGATGCGCTCGCTGCGGTCCACCGTGCGGATCTGGCTGGCCCGGTCCGCCGACGCGTCCGCCAGCGCCTGTTCTTCGGCCAAGGACTGCAGGCGCGCCGCCAGAACCTGCAGCGCCCGCGCCTTGTTCTGTAGCTGCGAGCGCTCGTTTTGACAGGTGACCACGATTCCGGTGGGCAAGTGCGTGATCCGCACCGCGGAGTCGGTGGTGTTGACACCCTGGCCGCCCTTGCCCGACGAACGGTAGACGTCGATGCGCAGATCCGACTCGTCGATCTGCACCTCGCCGATTTCTTCGGGTTCGGGATACACGAGCACGCCCGCCGCCGAAGTGTGAACGCGGCCTTGGGATTCCGTCACCGGGACGCGTTGAACCCGGTGCACCCCGCCCTCGAACTTCATCCGCGACCAAACCCCGTCGGCCGAATCACCCTTGCTGGCGATGGACAGCGTCGCGTCCTTGTAACCGCCGAGGTCCGAGGTGGTTTCGTCCAGCACGGTGACGGTCCAGCCGTGCCGCTCGGCGTAGCGAATGTACATCCGGGCCAGGTCGGCGGCGAACAGCGCCGACTCTTCCCCGCCCTCACCGGATTTGACCTCGAGCACGATGTCGTCGGCGTCGTGCGGGTCGCGCGGGGCCAGCATGTCGGTGAGCTGGGTGTCCAACTCGGCCACCCGGGTTTCCAGGTCGCTCGCCTCGACGGCGAAGGAATCGTCGTCGGCGGCCAGTTCGCGCGCGGCCTCGAGGTCTTCACGGGCGGCCATCAGCTTGCGGTAGGTGCCGACGATCGGAGCCAGCCGGGCGAAGCGCCGTCCGGCCTTGCGGGCCTCGTCGGGGTTGCTGTGCAGTTCGGGGTCGGCCAGCCGTCGCTCGAGGTCGGCGTGCTCGGCCAGCAGCACGTCAATGGTCTGTACCGGCTTCGTCATGCCACACCTCCTGCCCCGTTGTCGCCCGTCACTGCCGCAAACGCAAACCGACGCCCGGCCTGTGCGACTGCACGCACAGTTCGGGCGTCGGTAACCGAGCTATTTGTCGGCAGCAGCTCCGGCCTTGCGCTTGCCGTAGCGCTTCTCGAAGCGGGCGACCCGGCCACCGCTGTCCAGGATCTTCTGCTTGCCGGTGTAGAAGGGGTGGCACTGCGAGCAGACCTCGACGGTGATGTGGCCACCCTCTTTGGTGCTGCGCGTCTGGAAGGTGTTGCCGCATCCGCAGAGCACGGTGGTCTCCGCGTAGGCGGGGTGAATGTCAGCTTTCATGGTGTCCTCTTCGATCGTTTCAGCGTCCGATTATGCCGGGTCAACCGTCATGCCCCAAAACAGCGGGATGGGCTTCGCCATTCCCGGGGCGGTCGCCGCGACACTTAAATCACGGCGCTGGCGCCCGGCGTGTCTTGTGCGTGGTTTAGCGGGAGCGACGGTCCCCCTAGTCGTTGTCCATCCCAGGCGTCGTCTTGGACACCTGGACCAGGAACTCGTAGTTGGTCTTCGTCTTGCGCAGCTGCGACATCAGCAGGTCGATGGCCTGGTGGGAATCCAGGCCCGACAGCACGCGGCGCAGCTTGTGCACGATGCCGAACTCGTCCGGCGACAGCAGCAGTTCGTCCTTGCGGGTGCCGGAGGGGTTCACGTCGACCGCGGGGAAGACCCGGCGTTCGGAGATCTTGCGGTCCAGCTTGAGCTCGGCGTTGCCGGTGCCCTTGAATTCCTCGAAGATGACCGTGTCACCGGTGGACCCCGTCTCGACCATCGCGGTGGCGATGATGGTCAGCGAGCCGCCCTCCTCGATGTTGCGCGCGGCGCCCAGGAAGCGCTTGGGCGGGTACAGCGCGGTGGAGTCGACACCACCGGACAGGATGCGGCCCGACGCCGGCGAGGCGTTGTTGTAGGCGCGCCCGAGGCGGGTGATCGAGTCCAGCAGCACGACGACGTCCTTGCCCTGCTCGACGAGCCGCTTGGCCCGCTCGATGGCGAGCTCGGCGGCCTGGGTGTGATCGGACGGCGGCCGGTCGAAGGTCGAGGAGATGACCTCGCCCTTGACGGAACGCTGCATGTCGGTGACCTCCTCGGGCCGCTCGTCGACGAGCACGACCATGAGGTGGCATTCCGGGTTGTTCTTGGTGATCGCGTTGGCGATGTCCTGCAGGATCGTCGTCTTACCCGCCTTGGGCGGCGACACGATCAGCGCACGCTGGCCCTTCCCGATCGGCATGATCAGGTCGATGACCCGCGTGGTCAGCCGGTCGGGCGTGGTTTCCAGGCGAAGACGCTGGTTGGGGTACAGCGGCGTCAGCTTGGAGAAATCGGGGCGCTTCTTGGCGTCCTCGACCGAGCCGCCGTTGACGCTGTCCAGGCGGACCAGCGGGTTGAACTTCTGCCGCTGGTTGGGCTGCTCGCCTTCCTTCGGCACGCGGACGGCGCCGGTGACGGCGTCACCGCGGCGCAGGCCGTTCTTGCGCACCATGTTCATCGACACGTAAACGTCATGGGGCCCGGCCAGGTAGCCGGAAGTGCGCACGAACGCGTAATTGTCGAGGACGTCAAGAATGCCGGCTACCGGCTGAACGACGTCGTCCTCGCGCAGTTCGGCGTCGCCGCCCTCTCCGGAGCGCTCGCCCCGGCGCCGGCGGTCGCGGAAGCGGCGTCCCCGCCGGCCGCCGCGTCCTTCGCCGTCGTCGTCCTGCTGATTCGACCCGCCACGGCCCTGCTGGCCGCCGGAGCTCTGTTGATCCTCGCTCCCGCCGCCCTGGCCGCGGTTCTCGTTCTGGTTGTCTTTGTCCTGCTTGCCTTCGCGGCCGTCGGTCTCGCCGGTGGCGCCGCCAACTCGGCCGCCGGTGCGCTCGCGATCGGCATCCTCGTTGCCGCGGTCGGTCGATCCCGCGTCGCGGGAAGCGCCGCGTCGTTCGCGGCGGGGCGCCTCGGTGGCTGCGCCGTTCTGGCCTTCCTTGGCCGCCGGTGCGTCAGCGCCGTTGTCGTCCTTGGTGTCTTTGGTGTCGTCGTCTTTGGTGTCCGGCTTGCCGCTGTCCTCAGTGGACTTCGTGCCGTTGGCGGGCACGCCGTTGGCCTGTCCCCTGACTTCTTTGATCGCGGCGATCAGTTCGTTCTTACGCATTCCCGACGTCCCTTTGACGCCGACCTGGTTAGCCAGCGCGCGTAGCTCGGGCAGCACCATGGTGGACAGGGCGCCGGCCGAAGCGTTCGTCTTCGCGTCGGGAGTGTCGGTGGTCACGGCATTAGACAGTTGATTGGCGTCAGTGTTTTCGCCAGCCGTGAACAGGTCCGTATCAGTCACGGAGTTCCTTTCTTCCCCCAATGATCACGTCATACGGGGGGTTCGTTGCATTCAGCCAAATTGCCGAGTGCGCCCAATCATCGACTCTGCAACGGTGATCGCCTGGATCGGCGGAGTAAACGGCGAACCTCGTCCACAAGAAGAATTGGTGTTGTCCTAGCGGCAAGGCAGTATGGATGCAGATGCAGATGCTGCGATTGCTGGACGGCTCCGAGGATAGCCCCCATCCCTGCTGGAAGCAAGCAAACCCTCCGGCCACGCTGTTGATCAACCCGCGACGGTGACTCCCGGACTCCAGCGAACTCGTTCGCCGGCGGCCATCTTGATGAGGGCAAATCCGCTTGTGGCGGCGTACTCCACCGCCTCCGGGGGCAACCCCGCCGCCGTGGTCATCGCGATCACCGATGGACCAGCCCCGGACAGCGTCGCTGCCACGTTATGACGCCGCAGCAGCCGCAAATATTCCGCCGAGGCGGGCATGGCCGGTGCGCGCTGCGGCTGGTGGAGCACATCTTCGGTGGCCGCCATGAGCAGGTCCGGGCGTTCGGTCAGCGCGACCACCAGCAACGCGGTGCGGCTGACGTTGAAGCGTGCGTCGTCATGGCTGACCTGCGCCGGCAGCAGCACGCGGGTCTCGGCCGTCAGGGAGCGTTCCTCGGGAACGGCGCAGTACAGGTGGATGTCGGGGTGAAGCCGCAGCGGCACCGCCGCGTACCGCGGGTGATCACCGCTGCGGTCGACCCACGACACGACCGCACCGCCCAGCACGGCCGCCGCCGCGTTGTCGGGATGACCCTCGAAGTCCGAGGACAATTGAATCAGCTGGGTGTCGTCGAGCGTCTGCCAATCCGTCTGCGCGACAAGGCCGTTCGCGGCCGCAAGCCCGCCCACCACCGCCGCCGCGGACGAGCCCAGGCCGCGGGAATGCGGGATGGCGTTGCGGCACCGCACCACCAGCCCGGGGGCGCGGACCCCGACAGCTTGCAGGCCGCGCTCGAGGGCGCGCACCACCAGATGGTCGGCGTCCACCGGCAGTTGGCCGGCACCTTCCCCCTCTACCGTGACGACCAAGCCGGAAGAAGTTGTCTCCACGGTGATTTCGTCGCACAGACTCAACGCCAGACCGATGCTGTCGAAGCCCGGCCCGAGGTTTGCGCTGGAGGCCGAAACCACGGCGGTGGCCACCAGCCCGGCGGGCAGCATCGGGGTCACCAACGTGACCGCCGAGTGTGGGCGCTATGTACGTGGCCTGCCTGGAATTCGTCCATAGGCCCCACGCTCGGTGACCGCACTACGCCAGCCCCAGTTTTTCGACCACCAGGACCGGATCAACCGGCAGCGCGGTCACGGTGGGCATATCCCGTAGTGCCGTGTCGGGATCCTTGAGCCCGTTGCCCGTCACCGTGCACACGACCGTCGACCCGCGGGCCACCCAGCCGTCGTCGACGGCCTTGAGCAGACCCGCGATGCTGGCCGCCGAGGCGGGTTCGACGAACACACCTTCGGACTCGGCCACCAGGTGGTAGGCGGCCAGGATCTCCTCGTCGGTGGCCGCCAGGAAGCGGCCGTTGGATTGGCGCTGCGCGTCGACCGCGGCCGTCCACGACGCGGGCGCGCCGATGCGGATCGCGGTCGCAATCGTTTCCGGGTTCTTGACCGGCGCACCGTTCACCAGGGGGGCCGCGCCGGCCGCCTGGGTGCCCAGCATCCGCGGCAGCTTTTCGATCAGGCCCTCGTGGTGATACTCGGTGTATCCCTTCCAGTACGCGGTGATGTTGCCCGCGTTGCCGACCGGAAGGGCGTGCACGTCCGGCGCTGCGCCGAGCGCGTCGACGATCTCGAACGCGGCCGTCTTCTGGCCCTCGATGCGCACCGGGTTGACCGAGTTGACCAAGGAGATCGTCGGGAAGTCGGCGGCCATCTTCCGGGCCAGTTCCAGGCAGTCGTCGAAGTTGCCGTCGATCTGGATGATCTTGGCGCCGTGCATCACCGCCTGCGCCAGCTTGCCCATCGCGATCTTGCCCTGCGGGATCAGCACCGCGCAGGTGATCCCGGCGCGTGCGGCATAGGCCGCCGCCGACGCCGAGGTGTTGCCGGTCGAGGCGCACAACACGGCCTGTTGGCCGCGCGCCACCGCATCGGTGACCGCCATCGTCATCCCCCGGTCTTTGAAGGAGCCGGTGGGATTGAGGCCCTCGACCTTGAGATGGACTGTGCAGCCGGTCTTTTCCGACAGGCGGGTCGCCGCGATCAGCGGGGTGCCGCCCTCGAGCAGGGTGACCGGGGTCCAGTCATCACCCACCGGCAACCGGTCCCGGTAGGCCTCGATGAGCCCGGGCCAGGGCTGGTGGACGGCGGTGCGCGGCGCGCTCATAGGGTGGTCCCTTCCAGTCGCAGCACGCTCGTCACGCTCTGCACGGCATCGAGGTCGGCGAGCGCGTCGACGGTTTCGGACAGCGCGGCGTCCGTGGCGCGGTGGGTGACCACGACGATCCGGGCCCCCACCCGTCGTCCGCCCTCGTCCGCGACGCCCTCCTGCCGCACCTCGGCGATGCTGACCTCGCGCTTGGCGAATTCGGCTGCCACCGAGGACAACACGCCGGGCTTGTCCGCCACGTTCATGCTGACGTAGTAGCGCGTGGAGATCAAACCCATTGGGGCCACGGGGAGTTGGGCGTACTTGGATTCCCGCGGCCCGCGGCTGCCCAGCACCCGGTTGCGCGCGGCCATCACCAGGTCCCCGGCCACGGCGGACGCGGTCGGCGCGCCACCGGCGCCCTGGCCGTAGAACATCAGCCTTCCGGCGGCCTTGGCCTCGACCACGACCGCGTTGAACGCCCCGTTGACCGTGGCCAGCGGATGCGACAGCGGCACCAGCGCCGGATAGACGCGGGCCGAGACCCGTTCCTGGCCATCGCCGTCCGTGATGCGCTCGCAGATGGACAGCAGCTTGATGGTGCAGCCCAGCGCACGGGCGGACTCGAAGTCGGCCGGCGTGACCTTGGTGATGCCCTCGCGATAGACGTCGTCGGCGGTCACCCGGGTGTGGAACGCGATGGACGCCAGGATCGCGGCCTTGGCGGCGGCGTCGTAGCCCTCGACGTCGGCGGTGGGGTCGGCCTCGGCGTAGCCGAGCGCGCTGGCCTCGGCGAGGGCGGTGTCGTAGTCGGCGCCGGTGCTGTCCATCGCGGACAGGATGTAGTTCGTGGTGCCGTTGACGATGCCCGCGACCCGCAACACCGTGTCACCCGCAAGCGACTGGGTGAGCGGCCGGATGACGGGAATGGCCCCCGCGACCGCCGCCTCGAAATACAGGTCGACATGCGCGCTTTCGGCCGCCTGCGCCAGCTCTCCGGTGGAGATGGACAGCAGCGCCTTGTTCGCCGTGACGACCGATTTGCCGTGTTCGAGGGCGCACAGGATGGCCTTGCGGGACGGCTCGACCGGTCCCATGAGCTCCACGACGATGTCGACGTCGTCGCGCGCGGCGAGCCCTTCGATGTCGTCGGTGAGCAGCTCGGCGGGAACGCCACGGTCGTCGGCGACGCGGCGCACTCCGACGCCGCGCAGCACCAGGGGCGCGCCGACGCGGGCCGCGAGGTCATCGGCGCTTTCCTTGATGATTCGGACGACTTCGCTGCCGACGTTGCCCAACCCGAGTACCGCTACACCGACCGGCTTTTCCTCACGCGGCACCAGTTCACCTCACTTCCAGACTCAGCAGATCGTCGACCGTCTCGCGGCGCAGGAGCAGGCGCGCGCGCCCGTCACGCACCGCGACGACGGCGGGACGGCAGACCATGTTGTACCGACTCGACAACGAATAGCAGTAGGCGCCGGTGGCGGCCACCCCGATCAGGTCGCCGGAATGCAGGTCGCCGGGCACCCACGTGTCGCGCACGACGATATCGCCGCTCTCGCAATGCTTTCCGACGACGCGCGCCAGCTCGGCGGGTGCATCGCTAAGCCGAGAGACCAGCCTGGCGTCGTATTGGGCGTCATACAGGGCGGTGCGGATGTTGTCGCTCATGCCGCCGTCGACGCTGACGTAGCGCCGGTGTGCCGTGGCACTGACGTCCACGTCCTTGACGGTACCCACCTCGTAGAGGGTGATGGTGCCCGGTCCGGCGATGGCTCGTCCGGGCTCGACGACCAGCCGCGGTGTCGGCAGCCCGACAGCCTCCGACTCGTTCTTCACGATCGCGCTCAGCTTGGCGGCCAGTTCGCCCATCGGCGGCGGGTCGTCCGCGGCCAGATACGAGATACCAAGTCCGCCACCGAGATCCACGGTCGAGATCTGCGCGGTCTTGTCGACGCCGAACTGCTCGACGGCCTCGTGCAGCAGGCCGAGGACACGGCGCGCGGCGAGTTCGAAGCCGGCGACGTCGAAGATCTGCGAACCGATGTGGCTGTGCAGACCGACCACCCGCAGGTGTTCGGCTTCGAATACCCGGCCGACGGCGGCCAACGCCGCGCCGCTGGCCACGGACAGTCCGAACTTCTGGTCCTCGTGTGCGGTCGAGATGAACTCATGGGTGTGCGCTTCGACGCCGACGGTGAGACGGACGAAGACGTCCTGGACGATACCCGCCTCGCCCGCAATGGTATTCAGACGCTCGATCTCGGTCATCGAGTCCAAAACGACGTGGCCGACACCGGCTTTGACCGCCGCGGTCAATTCCGCGACCGACTTGTTGTTGCCGTGGAAGGTGATGCGCTCGGGCGGGAAGTTGGCGTGCAGCGCAACGGCGAGCTCGCCGCCGGTGCACACGTCGAGCGACAGGCCTTCCTCGTCGATCCAGCGCGCGATCTCGCTGCACAGAAAGGCTTTCGCGGCATAGTGCACGTTCTTGCCCCCACCGAACGCCGACGCGATCTCGCGGCAGCGGGACCGGAAATCGTCCTCGTCGACGACGAACAGCGGGGTGCCGTACTCCTGGGCGAGGTCGGTCACCGCAACCCCCGCGATGCTGGCGACTCCGCCTTCATCGCGAGTCGTGTTGCGGGGCCACACGTTTGGCGCCAACAGCAGCAGCTCCTCGGCGGATTGCGGCCGCGGCGGGCTGTCGGCGTGGCGGGTCTCTTCGGCGTGCCGAGGACCGGCGGGATGAACGTTCACATTCGCTCCGGGGCAGTGACGCCGAGTATCGCCAAGCCGTTGGCGATCACCTGGCGGGTCGCCTGGCACAGCGCCAGGCGCGCGGTGTGCAGGACGGTGGGCTGCTCGTCGCCCTGCGGCAGCACCCGGCAGGAGTCGTAGAACCGGTGGTAGTCGCCGGCGAGATCTTCCAGGTAGCGGCAGATCCGGTGCGGTTCGCGCAGCGACGACGCCGTCGTGAGCACCCGCGGGAATTCGCCGAGGGTGCGCAACAGCGTCCCCTCCTTGTCGTGGTCGAGCAGCCCGAGGTTCCCGGTGTCGGGGATGAGACCGAGTTCGGCGGCGTTGCGGGCCAGCGCCGAGAGCCGGGCGTGCGCGTATTGCACGTAATAGACCGGGTTTTCGTTGGACGCCGACGACCACAGCGCGAGGTCGATGTCGATCGGGGTGTCCACCGAGGACCGGATCAGGCTGTAGCGGGCGGCGTCGACGCCGATCGCCTCGACGAGGTCGTCGAGGGTGAGCACGGTTCCGGCGCGCTTGCTCATCCGGACCGGCTGGCCGTCGCGGACCAAGTTGACCATCTGGCCGATGAGCACCTCGACGGTGGCCGGGTCCTCGCCGAGGGCGGCGGCGACCGCCTTGAGGCGGGCGATGTACCCGTGGTGGTCGGCGCCGAGCATGTAGATGCACAGGTCGAAGCCGCGTTGCCGCTTGTCCAGGTAGTAGGCGATGTCCCCGGCGATGTAGGCCGGCTTCCCGTCGCTCTTGATCACGACGCGATCCTTGTCATCACCAAAGGCACTGGCGCGCAACCATGTTGCGCCGTCCTTCTCGTAGATGTTGCCAGTCTCGCGCAGCTTGGCGAGGGCCTCGTCGACCCGGCCGCTGGTGTGCATCGCGTCTTCGTGGGTGTAGACGTCGAAGTCGGTGCCGAATTCGTGCAACGACTCCTTGATGTGGGTGAACATCAGGTCGACGCCGATGGCGCGGAAGGTCTCGTGCATCTCGGGGGCGGGCAGGCTCAGCGCGTCGGGGGCCTTCTGCACGATCTGGGCGGCGATGTCGTTGATGTAGGCGCCCGCGTAGCCGTCTTCCGGGGTGGGTTCGCCCTTGGCCGCGGCGATCAGCGAGCTGGCGAAGCGGTCGATCTGGGCGCCGTGGTCGTTGAAATAGTATTCGCGCACCACGTCGGCGCCCTGGGTGGACAGCAGCCGGCCCAGCGCGTCGCCGACCGCGGCCCAGCGGGTTCCGCCGATGTGGATCGGCCCGGTCGGGTTGGCCGAGACGAACTCCAGGTTGATGTGGTGACCGGCCAGCGCGTCGGAATGGCCGTAGCGAGCGCCGCCGTCGATGACGTTGTTGACCACGACCGCCTGCGCCGACGCCTCGAGCCGCAGGTTGATGAAGCCCGGTCCGGCCACCTCCGCCGACGCGACGCCGTCGGCCTGCGCGAGTGCCTCGGCGAGCCATCCGGCGAGCTCGCGGGGGTTGGCACCGACCTTTTTGCCCAGCTGCATCGCCAGGTTGCTGGCGTAATCGCCGTGCTCGGGATTGCGGGGGCGCTCGACGGTCACCGTCGCCGGCAGCATGGCAGCGTCCAGCCCGCGCTCGGCCAGCACCGCGGCGGCGGTGTTTTTGAGCAGCTCAGCGAGGTCAGCGGGGGTCACGAGCGTCCATCCTATTGGCTCGCATGCCCGCGCCCCGAATCCGTTGCGGTGGCGGGGCGGCCGCCTGGATGCGCTAGTCTGTCGGAGCCCAATGGTGCAACAACAAAGTTGTAGCGCCCCCGTAGCTCAGGGGATAGAGCGTCTGCCTCCGGAGCAGAAGGCCGCAGGTTCGAATCCTGCCGGGGGCACCATCTGACCAGCGGGAATGTATCGCTGTGCAAGATTCGTGCAATTAGCTCTCGGCGCGGCTCCAACCGAATGGAGACCCGCCAATGACCACCGACCCCACCCCGTACAGCCCGCAACCCGCCACGGATGGCCTGTGTGATGCCATCAGCGACCTGGGCGATTGCGCCAAGCTGATCGAGCTGGCGCGAGACAACGTCGCCCGAGCCGCGCGGGGGCTCGAAGGGGCACGCAACGCGCGGGCCGTGGAGCTTCTCGGCAAGCTGGACGACGCGCAGGCGTTCGCCGAGCGTTTGAAGTTCGTCGCGATAGGCGACCTGCGAGCCGATGAGGCGGTTGATGCGGCCGTCCAGCGCCACCCGGCAGGCGGGTCACGGTGATCACCATGACCGACGAAACCGACGTGACCGCGGCCGGCGAAACCATCGCCGCGCCGGAACAGCTGCATGCGTACGCGCTCGATGATGGCGAGGACTACCCGCAAACGGCTGCAGGCCGCGCCCGCTGGGCGTTGCCCCTCGCTGCGCTGCTGGTGGCCGTTGCCGCGCTCATCGCGGCCGGGGCCATTGGCGTGCGGGCGCTCAATGACGCCAACACACCCATCGTCACCGTCACCCGGCCAACCATCACCACACGGGCGCCGGCACTCACCCAGCCCGACCAGGACTCAGCGTTTCTCATGGACCTCGATGCCCACGGCGGCCATCTACTAGGCGCGTACGCGGCTGTCCACAACGCGAAGAAAGTGTGCTATCTGACCACGAATCACCTGGGGACGCGCGAGCAGATGATTACCGCACTACTCGCGGCCGGCGACGACGGCATAGACCGCGCGTTGGTCGAAATGTTCATCGACATCGCCATCGCCCATTACTGCCCAGGCGCCCAGCTCGCGTAGCTGAGTCATCCGACTCACCTCAGGGGCACCCGGTCAATTTGGCCGGGTGTTCTCTTATCTCAGCCAGTGCCTGCCCTCGGACGACTCCCCGGTTAGCTCAGCAGCGACGTCGGCAAGCTGAGTGGCCAACTGGATGGCCTCATCCCGATTCATCGCCACGCGCAGCGTCCCAAACCGCAACACGAGGCGATCCCGATCAGCTTTGGTTACTTCGGCTTTCGTTGTGACGGATACAACTTTCACGGCCGCCCGCCATACCGCATGCGCTGCAACCTCTGTTGCGCGTTCGCTTGGTTAATCATCTCATTCACGTCTTTCACCACGGTGTCATGGAAGTGGATGCTGTAATCCGATCCGTTGCCACCCTGGGACGGATCGGGTTTCAGGCTGGCGCCCTTGGCCAAGCCGCCCAATGTTCCCCACTGCTCGGGCGTGAACACCGCCATGGGCTCAGGGGCGTTGGACTTATTGATCCCAATCTCCCCGGGCATCAGCCATCCGCCGGAGTCGAACGTCGGCACCATTGTGTCCATGGGCAGAAAGTCCAGTGGGCCAGGTGGTTTCGGTGGCTGCTGCTGAGCTGGCGCCGGGGGCGTGGGGGCGGCAATAGCAGGCGCAGGCGCCTTCGGCATTGGTCCTGCGTTTTCGGCGGGGGGCGCCGGATTGGAGCCAGCCTGTGTGGGAGTACCACCAAGACCAGGCACCTTGATGGGGTTTGGCTTGAAGTCCCCCGTGCCCGGCGAGGCAATCGGCGCGGGACTCCCCACGGCCTGCGCACCAGGCAACTGCCCCGGCTGCACCGGGCCGCCCGGCTGGTTACCCGGCTCATTCGGCAGCCCAGGGTTGCCCTGCTGCTGCGCCTTTTCCCCTGTCGTGATCGCTGCGGCCTTGCCGGGCAACTGCGGCATGAACTGTGACGGGTCCGTCTGGAAGAACCGCGGAACACCAAAGGGCATCAGGATTTCGGTGGCCGCATCCCCCGCGATGCCCGCCAGCTGGAACCCATATTGGACGCCTCGCTTGGCTGCCTGGGTGCCAATACCGATGGCCGTACTGGCGGCGGCGCCCGCCGCGCCACCAGAACCCGGCGCGAATGCATTGGCACCCATCGATGCCGCCTGAGATGCCGCTGATGCGGCCTGA
Organism: Mycobacterium sp. 3-98; assembly: GCF_035918355.1. NCBI lineage: Bacteria > Bacillati > Actinomycetota > Actinomycetes > Mycobacteriales > Mycobacteriaceae > Mycobacterium > Mycobacterium sp. 3-98. The sequence continues at coordinate 4,508,820 of NZ_CP142360.1, forward strand.
TCGATCAGCCCGTTGATGGCCTGGGCACCCATCTGCAGCGAACCGGAGATAAAGCTGGAACCGGCCGCACCGCTGCCACCCGCGCCGGCCGGGATGTAACCCTGGGTCCGCAGGTCTTTCCCGCCTGGCTTGCCCGGTGCGCTCGGGGCGGCCGGGTTGTCGGCCTGGCCGTCACCGAGTAGGGCGCCCATGTCGATGCCCTGGGGCGCGGGCTGTGCCCCCTTCAACTGGTCCTCGGTTAATACAAGCTCAGGCTTCCCAGTTTCATTGTGCGCGATGGTGATTCCAGGCTGAAGCAATCCGCCATCGTCATACCAGCCATGGGAGTCCCAGAAGGCTTTCGCGTTCGACGGCGTGCCGTATCGGTCTTTGATATAGGCCATGCCCGCGGCGGCCTGCTGGCCGGGATCGGCGCTATAGCCGCCCAGGGCGCCGTATTTGTCGCCCTGGTGGCCCAGAAACTGAAACAGTCCGTATGCCCCGCTGCTGGGGTTGGTGGCGCCCGGATTCCAGCTCGACTCGCGGGACACAATCGAATCCACCGCACCGAATTCGGAGGGCGCGAAGCCCGCGTTGACCATCGCGTTGAACACGGCGCCCTTGGGGCCTGTCATGCCACTGGGAGCGGCTTTCGCACCACCTGGGCCGCCCAGCGCGGCAAACGGGTCAGACGAGCCCGTAGAGGCCTGATAACCCGGCTCGACGGCCGGCGCCGAACCCGGCAGCGGAATAGCAGACACGCCGGGCTTGGCCGGAATGGGCGACTGGAACCCCTTGGTCGGGTCGGTCCCACCAAATGGGCCGCTCCCCGCATGCTCAGCAGAGGACCCCCAGCCCATGGCTTCGCTCAAGGCGCCCAACGCAGGATTGGCCGTCTGGAACCAATCTCGGGCATTGAATCCCTTTTTGCCCTTAATCTGATCGAGCACACCGCCCGCGCTATCCATGAAGCCCGGCATCTTCGGCAGCAGGGCGGCCACAATCGCAAGCGGGCCAGCTGCGGCCGAAATTGCCGATAGACCACCCGCGATTTTGCCTGAATTGCCCGCCAGGGTCAGAAGCCCCTCGGTCGTGCCGGAGATGGAATCTTTGAGGCCGAAAAACGTGTCCTGCAACGGCTGGGCCTGGCGTGCGATATCCCCAAGTGTCTTACCGGCATCCGACTGCCCGATCTTGGTCAAACCGTCTGCAACACTGGACAATCCGCCAGCAATATCCTTGTTTTTGAAAGCGTAAAAGGCATCACCGATTTTGTGGGTGACGTCCAGCACCGGCTCCGCTTTTTCCTGGATATCCCGCAGCCAGTCGCCGACCGCGGTATCGCCAATCGCTTTACCGATTGCCTTGCCACCCTCACCGGCCGCATTGACCAGGGCATCCGATAGCGCCTTGCCCCCATCGCGAGAAGCCTTCAGCGCACCATCAAGGATGTCTTCACCGATGGACTTACTCGCACGCTTGCCGGCGCCGCCAATCTCATTCTCGACGGACTTACCTGCGTTTTTAGCGCCCCGGGTGACGCTTTTCTCAAGCTCGTCGCCGGTCTGCTTCGCCTTCCCCTTGGCGGAATCTAGTTCTTTCCCAAGGTCTTTCGTGGACTTGGCCGCCCTCTCGGCGCCCTTACCCAAGCTTTTGTCGATAGCATCGCCGGTCTTTTTCGCTTGCTTCTCGACGTCGGAGAGCTGGTCGCTAACGTCCTTTTTGACGTTGGACTTTACCGTTAGCTCGATATAACCGGATGCTAGTTTTGTGGCCACGTTAGTCAATCCCCTTGCATATCAATACTTTTCGCAGCCACCGTTTGTTTGAAAGTTGTTGTCTTTCTTTATTTTTCGTTCGGTATATAGATAAAAGCGCCAGGCGCGGCGGCCTGGCCCCCCTCTCCAAAAAAGCCGACCTGCGGAAATGCAGTTGTAAAGCGGCACAACACCTTTCGTCATCATGGAGCTGCCGAGTCCTGTTGAGCTGCAATGCCTTTCGTCGGTACGTCGAAGAACGCTAGTGCAGGCGGACGGTCGGTAAGGTCATCACCTTCGTACCATGGTTGGTAGCCTTTACCCTGCTTTTCCTCTTTCGCCTGCTGCACTCGCTGCGCGTCTTGAGCGGTGATGACCTTGCGGGGCGTGATCCGATTACCGAGCACGGCGTTGCAGTACAAACAACTGGGCCGGCAGTTCGAACGCACTAGTGCGAGTTCAGGATACAGGTCAACCGGTTTGATGTGGTCGACGCATGTTGCTTTGCCGGTGCAGCCTGGCAGTTGGATTTGGCAGTATCGGTTGGCCGCCAGGACTTCTTTGCGAAGACGCTTCCAGGCCTGTGTGCCGCGTGGGTCTCCGGGTTTCATCACCATTGATCAGCCCTCGCGATGGGTTTGGTTCGACGCCCGGTGGCAAAGCGCTCCATACATGTGCAGCGGTTCCTAAAGCCGCTGCACATGCTGTGTGCGCTCGACCGACGATGCACCGCGAGTAGGAGATACCGTGCGGTCTGCAGTCGCCGCGTAGGTCGTCCACCGAGCGTCGAAGTCATTTGTCTTCCGCCTTGATCAGTGGTGGCAGCTCTAGCCGCTCAGCAACCATGAGCAGTTGTTTTGCGAAATCGAGGGATTCGACTTTGTTCATCGAGAATTTGAATCCGGCAATGGTCACCACCGCATATCTGTCATTAGGTGCAGCCTTCACGGCCGGTGAGTAGTTCCCCATAATGCGGGCCATGTCAGCAGCCCAGTCGCTTCCGAGCCCAGCGGTGAACCGGATCTAAGCGTTGCTCAGCCCAAGCAAAGATCGGCTTATTGGCCACCGAGTCAAGGTTGGGCGTCGCAGCGCTCCGACTGCGCACTGCCAGCACTTCGGCACCGACGTAAGCCGGGTTTTCCACCAGGGCCACGTGATCGATGAACGCTTCGACCACCCGCCGCGTCCGGTTGTACCGGTCACTGATGACACCGCTGGGGCGGTTGTATGCGCCAATCGAGGCGGACAGGCACCCCTCAGCAGCCAGCCCGAGACTGTCATCACCAAGCGCAGTGTTCGCGATCCTGATGTCAGCAACCAGTCCGCGGGGGTCATTCGGACGAAACGCCACCACCTTGCCAATCGTCTTCGTCTTGTCGTGCCCCCTGTTGACGCGAATGCTTGTCGGATCAACGTTTTTCAGTGTGTCATCGAACGCGCCGCGAGCGAAGGTCTCCGTCCAAACCTCGCCACGATGTTCAACTGGCGTGGGCTGCTCATAGGGCACCACGACAACGGTGACGATGCGGGCGTCCCAACTGACACCGAGAACCTCAGCGCCCTCACTCGCGCTCCGGAGCTGCAGGGCGCTCACTGTTCGATCCACCCCGCGCCGGCCCTGGCCAGCTGTTCGACGCGCGGATCTGACGGCCTGCTGGCGGCGAGTTCGCGTTGGCGCCTGCGTTCTTCACGGATGCGGGCATGGCGCTCGGCTTCCGTCCGGCGCCGCTCGGCTTCAGCGGCCTTTTGGGCGTCACGCTCCGCGATGAGCTGCTTGACTTGCAGTGCGGGGACATAACGCATGCCCACGTCGTCTCGGATGAGCGAGCCGTTAACGCGCCGTTCGATTTCCTTTGTGCCACAGCCCAATTCGGCTGCCACATAAACCAGCGGGTAGGCGTCATCGTTCATTGCTGGGTGGTTTCCTTCCGGGGGGTTACCGCTGGTTAACGAAATCCAGCAGGCACGGTTGGCTGAGCCGTCCGAATGGACGAATCTGTCTATGTCGAGAGAGAAATGGGCTGGTTTGCCGCAAGCGGGGCAATGGGGCGGTTCTTCGTTTCGAAGGTCTTCGCGACGGCGGCACGTGAGGCACTTCAATTGACCGTTGCGGTTCCGCTCACTGCGGTGACGGTGGCGCGCATATGCAATTGCGTTCATTGAATGATCCTTTTTGAGTTTTGCGAATGAATCGCTTTTGTCGCGCAGCCATATCCAGAATATCCGACGTTGTCAAATGGCTGGGCGGCCGTGTCGACATCGTGTTTACACAGCGCGTTTCGGGCGGTCTCGCCATTGCGCAACCAACAGATCCGCCTTTTCCGCGATGGTCAACGATTGGACAGCTGGCCGGACAGCTGGGTTGGGTTTCTTCTGCGGTGAAATGACCATCCCGCCGACCACCGTGCCCGGCGTGAACCTCTGTTCGGCCGCCCAGCTCTTGCAGCGGCCCAGGGATGGGCACCGTTGGCAGGTTTTTAGGGCCTGTGTTCGTTCCTCGCCGCCCTTTTCGGCTGCGGCGTCGAATAGCTCGTGCCGTCCACTGCAGAGTGCCCCTGGGAGGGCGGGTGATGCGATGGCGCTGACGAGTGCGGAGCACGTCATTGTTCATCCAATCTGTCCACGTCCACCCCCTAAGGGGGGGTGGGTGGACGGACACGTCCACTTGATGATGGACAATCGTGGACATCTGGACAGTGGCATTAGCTGGGCAGCTTGTAGAAGGGCCGCGCGTCGGTGCCGGTGTTAATAAGTTCCCCTGATTTCAACAGGTCAGATAGTGCGCGATAGAAGGTTCCCTGCGAGAGGTCAACGGAAGCTCTCAGTTCGGTTTTGGTTGCTCCGGTCTCGCTGAAAAGGTGGACAAACGTGGACAAGAGCTTTCCGCCTCGGCCAGTTTGTCCACCCTCCCGGTGGACACTTAAAACGGCACTCTCCGTGCCCATGATCGGATCGAGTTTCAGCAGGTGGTGGTCATGTTCGGGCCCGTCTTTGCGCTTCTCTCGGGTCAGCGTGATGTGGTTTTCCTCGCGAGCCGTGAAGTACACCGTGTCCGCGCCGGATTCGAAGGCTGACGAGCCGCGCAAGGTCTTCCCGTCCTTGCCGGCGTGGTGGACGGCCAGGACGACTCCGCGCCCGTTGGGTGTGCAGCCCACGAGTTTCGTGAGGGTGTCAACGACGATGCCGCAGTCTTTCGCCGAGTTCTCGTCGGCGCCGACCATGCAGCGCGCCAACGTGTCGAGGATGATGAATTGGTACCCGCCCCATTGAATGAGGGCGGCCAGATTGTTGATATCGGCTGCATTGGTGAGATTGACCGGGGTCGGCAGCCAGGTTAACCATTTGTCGCCGATTCGTGTTTTCCACGCCATTTCCCAGGCGTCTGCCCGGCCTTTGAATCCATTTGCACCCTCGCCGACAACGTAAAGCACTTTGCGTTGCACGGCCGGTCGGCCCTGCCATTTATTGCCAGTGGCGACGCACGCCGCCCAGTCGAGCGCGATGAACGTTTTCGCGGTACCCCATTTCCCGTAGAGCAGCGCCGTGGTGCCCTGGTCCAGCACGTTGTCAATTAGCGGCGCGGGATCGGGCAGGGTGCGCAGATCCGAGCGGGTGAGCAGTTTGGCTGCAAGCACTGGCGTGGTGTCTTCTGTGTCGGCCCCGTCCGCCAACGCGGTTTGGCTTCTCTCGGGTATGCGCGGCCTGATCTTGTGCTTGGCAGCGGAATTCAGGCCGGAGTCGATGGTGTCGCGGCAGGACTTCTCGCCGTCCTCGGTGAGCAATCCATTCATTCGGCAGGCATCAAGCAACCGGTCAACTACTGCGTGCCGGTCGAGTGCGCCTACGTTCGTGAACGCGCCCAGCTTGTACGCCTTGGCGTTGAGCGCATGATTACGCTCGCCCCTACCGATTGATGCAAGGTCGTCATTGACGATGCCGTCCAAGGCGGTTTGCGCGTAAGCCTCAACCCGGTTGGCAGGGATCTCATTTGACCATTGAACCCATTTGCGGCGACGCCGCTCTAAACAGCTCTCTATCGCAGCACGGTTAGAGGCGGCGACCTCCGGTGTGTCTGGTTCGAGGTAGATTGCCTCTACCCCGTCATCGACTATTTCCCCACACAGGTGCTGCTCGAATGCCTCGGTGCCGGGCGGGATGGCCCAAGGGCATCGTAGGTGTTCAGCGTCGGTAACCTGCGTCCATCCGGCTTTGGTGGTATCGTCCACAATATCTCCAAGTTGACCCCGAGATGGATTTGAGCCTTCTGTCTCGGGGTCACTTCATTCCAGGTGCAGCCGGAACCAATTGCGTTGCAGGAACACTAATTAAGTGAGAGTTCGTACGTTTGCACCGTGAGCGCTACGACGTCGAGGGTCGGGTCTGCGCCGAGCGCCGACGTTAGCCGGTCCATGACCGATCCGGGGATCTGTTTGTTGGGCAGCGGCCGGATTTGGTCGCGTGGATACCGGCGCCTGTGCTCGGTCAGGAACTGGATTTGCCGGTCTGGCAATATATTTCGGAAAGCGGTGATGACGGTTTCGCCCGTGTCGCCGTGCTTCACTAGATATGCGTTGATGATGTCACTCACGGTTGCTTCTGTTCAACCTCTGCAAGCAATTCGCCGATGGTCTCAGCCGCGCCGGCCAGTCGCTTTAGAACGGAAATGGTGGCTGGATCAGTGAATCCGGGGTCAGCGTTGGCGACCACGCCGAGCGCAGCCTTGATGGCGGTATCTATCGCGGTCAAGGCCTTGGGGATGGTGGGTTGCGGTTTCATGCCTTCCCACCAACAGGACTCACCAGGTTGCCGAGGTCGCGCGGGTTGACCTTGATGAGGCGCGGCCCGACCCGGACACCGTTGATGTGGCCTTCGGCCAGCCAGCGGCGCATCGTGCGGTAGTGGACGCCGCAGCGGTTGGCTGCCTCTTGGACGGAGATGAGTGGTTCATCAAGCGTCGGGGTTGGGGGGTGTTTCGCGGACATGTATTGCCTCTCAACGGCTCTGAGGTCGGGTTTGACCTTGTGTCATCGATGTTGCGGCCTTTCTCCACGTGTTCGCAACTGCCGATACGGCGGAACACGCTGGTAAATCTAGGTTCTGAGATTGGTAGCTAACTATCTAGCTACTAAAACCGTTCTCGCAGCAGATTGCATACGCTGGCATACGAGGCTGCACAGATGTGCATGGCCAGGATGGGTTGAGTCATTTGACTCACCTGCGCAAACGCCGACCGAGCCTCTGTGACCTTACTCACACTACGTGCGAAATTCCGTTTTTCGGAACTACTTTCCGGTTGCCAGCTTCGACATACGCTCCGCTATGGCACCGTCCCGGCCTTCTGCGACGTGCTGGTAGCGCAGCGCCATTTGCGGTGTGGTGTGGCCTAGCCGGTGCATCAATTCTGCTGTGGTGGCACCGCTTTGGGCGGCGAGCACGGCGCCGACGTGGCGTAGGTCATGGACACGCAGATTCGGCTTGCCAATAGCGGCGCGGGCTTTCTCCCAGTGGGTCCGATAGTTGTCACCATGCATGTGCTTTCCATCGTCCATCGGGAACAGCAGCGACTCGGGATCTGGTTTCACATGGGTTTTCAAGTGCGCCTTGATGATTGGTCGAATGTGCGGCGGGATCGCGACGTCACGGACACCGGCCGACGTCTTGGGCTGGCCAACCGTGAAGGTGCCCGCGCGGTATGTGACTGCTCGCCGCACCCGCAGCACTGAGCAATCCTCGCTGACGTCTCCTCTGCGCAGTTCGGAGGTCTCACCCCACCGCAGACCCAGCCACGCGGCCATGATCACGCTGGCGCCCAACCTGGACGGCATTTTCGAGGCCAGCCGGTTCAGCTCGGCAACGGTCAAGATGTCGACCTCGCGACGCCGCTTCGTTTGCATCGCCGCGCGGATGCGGCACGGGTTGGCGTCTAGTACCTCGTCATGGACGGCCGTTGCGCAGATGGCATGCAGCAGCGCATAGGCATGGGCATTGCGGGTGGGATGGCCGCTGCCCAGGCCGGCGTGCCAGGCGCGGATGCGGGCGGGGGTCAACGTCACGATTTTGGCGTCGCCCAGCTCGGGCAGGATCAACCGCCCAAGCATCGACTCGTAGTGGGCTTTGGTCCGCGCCCGCAACGACCGTTGCTCCATCCAGCGCGCGGCATAGGCCCGCAGGGTGATGGCGTCACTGCGTTCGACAGACCCCCATGTGCCCAGGTCGATTTTTCGGCGCTCGATGTTGAGCCACCCGATTGCGTCATCCTTGGACGGGAACGTGCGCGGTGCTTTGTGCCGGTTGCCGTCAGGGCCGGTGTAGGCGGCTTGCCAGCGGCCAGAGGGCAACCGCCGGAGCTGCCCGAATTGGCGCCGGCCGCGGCTCCCCGTCACTGACCCGCCGTCCGTGCAAAGTTCATGCAAAAAAGATACTTCACAATGCCCGGCAATATGACATACTGCCGGTGTGGCTGCAGCCCAGAAGACGCAGTTCAGACGGCTAAAACCGCACGTAAAATATCATAGCCGCGCCGTTTGCTCCGTCAGGTTCGAATCCTGCCGGGGGCACCGGTGTTACCGCAGGTCAGATGGTGCTTTTGCGCTTAATCCGACGACTTGTCCGACTCGTCGGAGTCCTCTGGCCCGTCGGAGTCCTCTGACTTCTCCGCCTTTTCGGACTCGTCGGACTCCTCGGCCTTGGCAGACTCCTCGCCCTCGCCGGACTCCTTGGCCTTATCGGAATACGTCGCCTCGTCGAGCTTGTCCGCATACTTCGTCAGCAGCCCCGCCAGGTCGCGCGCCTCCTCGGCGGCCAACGAATCCTCGAAGAGGCGCTCGTCGCTGTCCGAGATGCGCTCGACGTAGACCGCGGCGGCCTTGATTCCGACGTCCCATCGGCCCCCCTCGTGACGAACCATGTGCTGCCGCCTTTCGACCGGTGACTCGCTCTCGAACTTCAGCGCCGCGCGCTAGTGCGTTGTTTACCCACTTCTGCTGTAGGCCAGACGGTCACATTCGCTCGAACGACGCGTCGCACGCCCGTCTTCTGAAAACACCGCCACACAGGTCACAGGCGACATTAAGCTGCTGGCCGTGGGCGTGAGAGTGTTCGCCAAGGGCGCTGGCCGATGGCTGGCGGTCGCGGCGTCGCTCGTCGTCTCGGCCGCCATGATCCACGCCCAGGGCACCAAGCCGCGGTGTTGCGCCGAGACGCCGGCGGCGACCCCCACCAGCGCCACCGCGGCGGCGGCCCCGCCACCCAGCCCACCGCACACCGCGAGTCCCGCCGAGGTGGAGGCACTCACCGCGCTGGCACCGCCCGCGCCGTCCGCCGGCCAGCAATTTCAGCTCGCGTTGCCCCGCGGCGTCGCGTCCGAGGATCGGCTACAGGTCAAGACCATCTGGGCGGCCCGCGCGATCGGAGTGCTGTTTCCGCAGATCAAAACGATCTACGGGTATCGGGAGGACCCGCTGCCGTGGCATCCCAAGGGGTTGGCGATCGACGTGATGATCCCGAACTTCCACACCCCCGAGGGCATCGACCTCGGCAACCAGATCGCCGGCTATGCGCTGGCGAACGCGAAGCGCTGGGGCATCAATCACGTGATCTGGCGCCAGAAGATCTACCCGGGCGTCGGCGGCGGCAATTGGACGGCCGACCTGGGCTCGGAGACCGCCAACCATTACGACCACGTCCACATCGCCACCGACGGTGGCGGCTATCCGACCGGTCACGAGGTGTATTACATCGCCTCCATGACCAGCGCGCCGGACTGATCGGCGTCGCCTTCGTCAGGCCGTCCCGGCGGCAAACGCCGCCACCGGCATTTCGACCGTTCCGCGGCACGGGCCGCCGTTGATGTCGGTGTGCCAGACACCGCGCAGCGATCCGTCCGCCTGCGGCGTGTAGAAGGCCCACGAACGCGCGGGCGCCCACACCTTCGGCACGCCCTCGCCCATATAGCAATCCCACTGAAAGTCGAAGCGCTCCACCCATTTCGCCCCGTCCCAGGTGTAGCGCGACGGCCGGGGCAGGGTCGGATTCTTGGGCGTAGGCCCGTCGGTGGCGGTGGCCACACACCGGCCCGACGAGCATGCGGTGGTGAAGACGTAGTCGGCGCTGAACGTGGCTTCGGCCTGCGTCGCGGCGACGCTGGTGCCGGTTTTGCCGGCCGCATACCGCACCAGTGAGTATTTGCCGTTCCACGACGGCGACACCGCATGGGCGCAGACGGCGGGGGCGCCGGCGACCGAGGCAGTCACGGCTGCGAGGACCGCAACTACCCGAAGCCTCGGTCGCATCGGTCAATGGTGAGCGTCCGATGACGCGGTGTGATCTCGGCGAGGACACGATCACGGTTTTCAGCGCAACAGGAACAGGACATACGCGGCGATCGACTGCGCGTCGGCGATGACGCCCTCGCGGATCATCCGCTCCACCTCGTCGCGGGCGAACCACGCGCTGCGCATGTCCTGTTCCTCGTGTTCGCGGTCGGCTTCGCCCTCGATGATGCCCGTGGCCAGAAACACCCAGCCGCGCTGACTGGTCATCCCCGGGGCCGCGTCGAGCTCGCCGAGCGCCTCGAACGTCGTTGCGCGCAATCCGGTTTCCTCGCGCAGCTCACGCGAGGCCAACTCGGCCGGGTCGGCGTCGGCCAGGTCCGGGGCGGTGCCTTGGGGAAACTCCCAACGCCGCTCCCCGATGGGGTAGCGAAACTGCTCGACCAACCGGAAGCGTCGCCCGTCATAGGGCATCACGAGCGCGTAGCCCGGCTTGTCGACGACGCCGTAGAGGCCGGTGCTGCCGTCCGGGCGGCGGATGTCATCCTCGCGCAGCACCATCCACGGATTCCGGTAGATCTCGCGGCTCGCGAGGCATTCGATGAACGTCACGCCGCCAGTATTGCCGTGCACACCGCTCCTGAAGAGGTGGCCATGGCGAGGGAGTAGCGTCCGAATCCATGCCGTCCCTGCAAGCCATCACCGAGACCGTCAATCGCTACCTCGCGCTCGTCGCCACGGGCACCGCCGACGACATCGTGACCCTCTACGCCGCCGATGCCACCATCGAGGATCCGATCGGCGCCGACATTCGCCGCGGGCATGACGCCATCCGCGCGTTCTATGCGGGATTCCAAGACGCCAAGAAGGACACCGAACTCGCCGAATTGCGGGTCTCCGGCAGCGAAGCCGCCTTCTTGTGGCACCTCACGCTCGACGCCGGTGACAGCCGCACCCGGATCTCCCCCATCTCGACGATGTTGTTCGACGCGGACGCCAAAATCACGTCGATGCGCGCCTTCTGGTCACCGGCTGACGTCCAGGTGTTGTAGCCCGGTCGCCAATCCCGTTGGCAGATGGCTTAACTCGGATTCGCACCCACGATCGCAGTGCCTTTGGCCGCGGCCCACCGCCCGCCCGCCCGCCCAATCAATTCGCGCTTGAGCACATGTCGCACTGGCGTCAACCGGCACGGTGCCCGATAGTCATAGCAACACGTGAGCGCCAATGTCATCAAAGGTGGGGTTTATGGGTGGCATCATCGTCAGCGGCGACGACGTGCTCGCGACCACGATCGCCACGGAACTGAACCGCGCGGGCGCCACCGTCGTCAAGCTGCCGAGCGAGGACCTCACCGACGCGGACCTCACCCAAACAAGCGCCATCGTCTGCGCCGGGCGTGACGACGCCAAGAATCTCGAAAACGCTTTATTGGCAAGGAAAACGAATCCGAATCTGCGCGTGGTCGCCCGGTTGGGCAACGACGTGCTGCGGGGAGCGGTGGCCGCCGACAACGGCCCCGGGGCCATCCTCGATGTCGCCGACCTCGCGGCGCCGTCGGTCGTCGAGGCGTGCCTGGCGAGCAACACCCACCCGGTCGAGGCGGCCGGCATCGACTTCGTCGTGTCGGGCGCCGAGGCGCCACGCGACGCGACCCTTCGAGAGATCTACGGCGACCTGGCACCGGTGGCCGTGATCCACGGCCAGGACGCCGCTACCCCCGGCGAGGTGGTGCCCTGTCCGGGCCGCGACCATCGGGTGCGCGCCGGTGATTGGACCGCCATGATCGGCAGCGCCGACGAACTGGCCGCCCGCGGCATCAAAACGCCCCGGCCGACGGCGACGCGCTCGCGCCGCTCGTGGGTGCGGCGGGCCTCGGACGCCGCACGCGCAATGCGCGACGACGTCAACCCCCTGCTCTTCCCCGCCATGCTGCTCGCGCTCACCCTGCTGCTCGCGTCGACGATCGTCGTGCACTTCTCCTACACGAAGCCGCGCCTGTCCTGGCTTGACGCAATGTATTTCACCGCGGAGACCATCACCACCGTGGGATACGGCGAATTCACCTTCGCCCAACAATCCGCGTGGCTACGCATCTTCGCCGTCGGCCTGATGTTCGCCGGCGTGACCACCACCGCGCTGCTCGTCGCCTTCGTGGCGGACTTGCTGTTGTCGCGCCGCGTCCTGCAATCGGCCGGTGTTCGGCGGGCGCGCCACCTGCGCGACCACATCATCGTGGTGGGGCTGGGCTCCTTCGGCAGCCGCGTCGTCGGCGATCTGACCGCGGCCGGATACGACGTCGCGGTGATCGAACGCGACGAGAACAACCGGTTCCTGTCGACCGCGGCCGAACTCGACGTGCCGGTGATCTTCGGGGACGCCACGCTGCGCCAGACGCTGGAGTCGGCCCGCGTCGACCGCGCCCGGGCCGTGGCCGTGCTGACTCAGGACGACATGGTCAACATCGAGATCGGCATCGTGCTGCGCGAGATGCTGGGTCCCCGGGTGATGCCCGAGGTCAACCGGCCCGACGTGCCGATCGTGCTGCGCATCTACGACCGCACCCTCGGCGACGCGGTGGCCAAGCGGTTCGGGTTCGAGAACGTCCGGTCGACGGTCGACCTGGCCGCCCCGTGGTTCATCGGTGCGGCGATGGGTTTGCAGGTGCTGGGCACGTTCTCGGTCGGGCAGCGATCCTTCATGGTCGGCGCTATGCACGTGGCGGCCGGCAGCGAACTCGACGGGCTGCGGATGTTCGAAATGTCCACCCAGACCCGGGTCATCGCCATCACCCGTCGGGACGCCCCGGTCGAGCTACACCCGCGCCGCGACGCCTGGCTTCGCGGCGGCGACACCGTCTACCTGGTCGGGCCGTACCGGGAGCTGCTGGAGACGCTGCGCAAGGGGCAGCCACCGCAGGAGCCTGCCGTCGACGACGAGCGCCCGGCGGACAAAGCGGCGACCTGACGCCCGCACATCCAGGTCAGGAGGCGGACCAGTCCACCGGGGTGTCGGGTTCGCCCGCGCGGGCGCGGTGCCGGGCACACCAGCCGGCCAATTCCTGGCGGGCCGCGATTGTCACCGGATGCTCGTCGCCGAGGACGCGGGATTCCTCCTCGACCAGCGCCTCCCATGCGGTGACCCCGTCCGTCACGCCGGCCCGGTTCGGGGCCCACAGCGTGAACATGTGCCGCGCCATGAGCAGATGAACGTGGTCGCTGCCCAGCTTGTCGCGCAGCTCGCCGATCAGCCACTCGAGTTCGGTGATCGCCGCGGGGATGTCACCGGCCCGCCCTCGCCAGATCGCCAGCATCAACCGCGTCCCGAGGGTGTCGGCGTGGTCGTCGCCGAGCACCCGCCGCCGCGCGGCGAGCACATGTTGGCCCTCGGTCATAGCTCCGGCGAAATCACCGGTCTCCCAACGCTTCTCGGCGACCCTCTCGCGGGCCATCAGCGTGCTCTCGTGGTCGGGCCCCAGAATCCGCTGTTCGTCGGCGACGAGCTGCGACCATTCGGACAGCGACGACACCGGCGCTTGTTGGCGACCGGCCAGCAGGTGGCGCGCGGTCAAGGTGCTCAGGTGATCGCGACCGAGCACCTCGACGAGATCGGGTATCAACTCCTTTAGGTCGGCGTAGACGGCGGCGTCCTCGCCCGCCCGCAGCTGCACGGTGGCCAGCGCCACCTTGAGCTCGAGGACGTTGGGATCGCGCTCCCCCAGCGTTGCCCGGCACAGGGTCACCAGCTCGTTCGCCTGCAGCGCGGCCCCGGCGAAATCGCCGTTGTTCGCGCACTGCGCCATCAGCCCGGTCATTTCGGCCAGCGGGGCGGGCAACTCCTGCTGCGTCATGTCGCTAATGAAAACCCCGCGGCGCCGATGCGGCAATTCACCCTGTGCCGCCGCTCGGCCCGAGCTGGACTACAGCCGCCCGGCGACCTCCGCGGCGCGGCGCAGCTGATCGACATCCGAGCTCGTCGGGATGAGCTGAACCTCGTCGGTGCCGATCTCCTCGAACCGGCGCAGCACGTCCAGCAGCTCGTCTTCGCTGCCGGCCCACCCGGTCATCGGCGCCATGGCGTCGACGTATTCGGCCGGTATCCAGTTCATGTAGCGACGTAGATGGCGGTGCACCTGGGCGCGGGACTCCTCGGGGGACCCGAAAGCGAACCAAAACGAGGTGATGAGGTGGGGTTTGGGCTTGCCGGCCCGCGCCCAGGCGTCTCGCGTGACGTCGAACAGCTCGTTCTGCTTGGCGACGTCGAGGTCCAGGGTGGTGCCCGCCAGCCCGTCGGCCCACGCCGCGGCGCTGCGGATGGTCTTCGGACCGATACTGCCGACGAACAGCGGTGGACCGCCGGGCTGCACCGGCGCCGGACCGACGGGCCGCACCGAGTCGGTGGTCTTCTCCCCCGCCCAGACGCGCTTCATCACCGCCACCCGTTCGGCCATGCCGCGCATGGTCTGTGTGGCGGGGTCGGCGCCGACGGCGTGGTAATCCTCGTGCCGGCCGCCCACCCCGATGCCGACGGTCAACCGGCCGCCGCTGAGCATGTCGCCGGTCGCCAGACCCTTGGCGAGCATGACCGGGTCGTGCAGTTGCGGCACGATCACCGTCGTCAGCAGCCGCACCCGATCGGTCCAGGCGGCCAGCGCGCCCAGCAGCGTCAGGTTGTCCGGATTGTCGAACGCGATGCGCTCACCCCAGCACAGTGACGAGAACGGCCCCTCGTCAATGGTGCGCGCCCAGGTCTCGAGCACCGTCGCATCCAGATCCGGTTCCATCACCGGCATCGTCATCGCTATCTGCACGACGGCGATTCTGGCATGTTTAACATGCGACCCATCAGTGGAACCATGGACCGAATGGACTTCACCAGCACTTCCATCGCGCATGTCCGACTGACCGTGACCGATATCGAGCGATCCCGGCAGTTCTACGAGAGCGTGTTCGGCTGGCCGGTGTTGCTGGAGGTCCCCGACAACGCCGACGAAGCCACCCGCAATCAGTTGAGCTTTTTGTTCGGCGGTGTCATCTACGACCTCGGCGGCACGCTGCTCGGCCTGCGGCCCGTCGCCGCGGGCCGCTTCGACGAGAATCGCGTCGGGCTGGACCACATCGCGTTCCGGCTCACCACTAGGGACGAATTGGATTCGGCGGCAGCGCATCTCGATGACCTTGGCGTCACTCACGAGCCGATCAAGGACATCGGGCCGTCTTACATACTGGAGTTCCGCGACCCCGACAACATCGCCCTGGAGCTGACCGCGCCGAAGTAGCGCGTTGTCGCGCGGGGCGTGCGGTGGTTGACTGGACAGAACTATGAGCATCAGTTTCAACCACACCATCGTCGCGTCGCGCGACAAACGAGAATCCGCCGAGTTTCTCACCGAGCTGTTCGGGCTGCCCAGCCCAAAGCCGTTCGGCCACTTCATGGTTGTCGAACTAGAGCACGGTGCCACCCTGGACTACGCGGATGCCCCCGACGGCGCGGACATCCCGCGTCAGCACTACGCCTTCTTGGTGTCCGAGCAGGAGTTCGACACGATCTACGACAAGATCCGGGCTCGTGGCATGCAGCACTGGGCCGATCCGGGCGCCACGCGTCCCGGCGAGATCAACCACAATGACGGCGGACGCGGGGTGTATTTCACCGACCCCTCCGGTCATGCCATGGAGATCCTCACCCGCCCCTACGGGTCGGGCGGCTGAGCCGTTGTGCACGTTGCCTAGTCGCCGGTGCGCGCCGAGCCGTGCCGCTGGCTCTCCTGTTTCCGATAGTCGTCGGCCAGTTGCGCCACATGCTTGGGCAGGCCGCCGGTCGCGACGTCGGCCAGGGTGGTTTGTTCCAGCACGGACCGCATGCTGGCGCGCAGCGCCCGCCAGACGTCGGTGAGCGCGGCGGTCGGTCCCGAATACGGCAGGTCCCCGAGTCCGATGTCGCGGACGCTGGCCAGTGGCCCATCGATGCAGCGCAGGACGTCGGCGATGCTGATGTCGCTGCCGGAGCGGGCCAATTCGTAGCCGCCCTCACGGCCACGATGGCTGCGCACGAGCCGGTCGGTGCGCAGGTTGGTCAGGATGTCGACGAGAAATTGCGGCGGGATGCCCTGGGCCTGGGCCAAGTCGTCGGTCTTCACCAGCGTCCCGTCGGACACCGTGGCGAGCTGGATCATCGCCCGCACGGCGTACTCCGCCTTCGCTGACATGCGCACTCTCAGGATTGTGCCATCCGGTGCGGGCATTTCGGCGCAGCCGGGCGGCACCGGCGTGCTACCCGCGCGATTCGAGCAGGTCGAGGACCCGCTGCGCCTGCTCCTCGATGGTGCCGTCCGGGGTGAGCCGCAGATCGGGATTCGCCGGCGGCTGATACGGACTGTCGATCCCGGTGAACTGGGTGATCTCACCGGCGCGCGCCTTCGCGTACAGCCCCTTGGGGTCACGCTTTTCGCATTCGTCGATGGGGGTGTCGCAGAAGACCTCGATGAACTCGAACCCGGCGTCGGCGTGCACCTTGCGGGCCAATTCGCGTTGTTCGGCCAGCGGGCTGATCGCCGGCACCAGCACGACGTTGCCGCAGTCGGCGAGCAGCGCCGCCACATGCGCGAGCCGGCGCAGGTTCTCGGCGCGGTCGGCCATGGAAAAGCCCAGGTCGGCGTTCAAACCGTGCCGCAGGTTGTCCCCATCGAGAACGTAAGCCAGAGACCCCTTTTCGAGCAGCTTTTGCTCGACCAGCATGGCCACCGACGACTTGCCGGAGCCGGACAGACCGGTGAACCACACCGTCTTGCCGCGGGGCCGGGCCTGCGCGATCGCCGAAGGCTTGTGCCGCACCGTGTTTGGGCTCGCCGCCTGCGCCGACGCGTCGCGCAACACCATGCCGGCGGCCACGGTGCCGTTGGTGTGCGGGTCGATGAGGATGAACGACCCGGTGCTCGGGTTCCGGGTGTACTCGTCGAGGAGCAGCGGAACCTGGGTGCGCAGCGAAATGCGGCCAAGCTCGTTGAGCTTCAACGCCGTCGCGGACTTGTCGCGGTGCAGCGTGTTGACGTCGAGGCGGTAGTCGAGCGCGGTCACCTTGGCGTGCGTGGTGCGGGTGGTGTGCTTGATGACGTAATCGCGGCCGGGCTCGAGCGCCGCGCCGTCGGCCATCCAGCACACCGTCGCGTCGAACTCCTGCGCGACCCGGGGCTGGTTGTGGGTGCGGGCGATCAGATCTCCCCGCGAGATGTCGATCTCGTCGGCGAGGGTGACGGACACGGCCATCGGCGGGAACGCTTCTTCCACCGGACCATTCGGGCCCTCGATCGCGGTGATGCGGGTGTGCTTGCCGACGGGCAGCACCACGACCTCGTCCCCGGCGCGCATGACGCCGCTGGCGACGGTGCCGGCGTAGCTGCGGTGGTCCTGATGTTCGCGGGTGTGCGGCCGGATGACGTACTGCACCGGGAACCGCACGTCAACCATGTTGCGATCGCCGGCGATGTACACCTCTTCGAGGTGCGACAACAAGGCCGGCCCTTCATACCACGGCGTCTGGTCCGACTTCGTCACCACGTTGTCGCCGTGCAGCGCGGAGATCGGGATGGTGGCCACGTCGTGCACGTCCAACCGAGCGGCGAAGGCGTGGAACTCGTCGCGGATCGCCTCGAATTTCTCTTTGTCCCAACCGATCAGGTCCATCTTGTTGACCGCGAGCACGATGTGCTGGATGCCCAGCAGGGACGCCAGGAAAGCGTGCCGGCGTGACTGCTCCAACAGGCCGTGCCGCGCGTCGACGAGCACGATCACGAGCTGGGCGGTCGAGGCCCCGGTCACCATGTTGCGGGTGTACTGGATGTGGCCGGGGGTGTCGGCGATGATGAATTTCCGCTTGGGAGTGGCGAAGTAGCGGTAGGCGACGTCGATCGTGATGCCCTGCTCGCGTTCGGCCCGCAAGCCGTCGGTCACCAGCGCCAGGTCGGTGTAGTCGTGGCCGCGGTCCTTGGACGTCTGCTCCACCGCGGCCCACTGGTCCTCCATGACGGCCTTGGAGTCATACAGCAGGCGGCCGATCAGGGTGGACTTGCCGTCGTCGACGGAACCCGCGGTTGCGAGCCTCAGCAAGGTGGCCATCAGAAGTATCCCTGTCGTTTGCGGTCTTCCATGCCGGCCTCCGAGATCCGGTCGTCGGCCCTGGTCGCCCCGCGTTCGGTGAGCCGGGACACCGCGGTCTCGGCGATGACCTCGTCGACGGTGGCGGCTTGCGATTCCACGCATCCGGTGCACGTGACGTCCCCGACGGTGCGGAAGCGCACCGTCGCCTCGAACACCGGCTCGTCGGCGTTGGGCTGCATGTTCTTATCGACCGCCAACAACATGCCGTCACGGCGAAAGACCTTGCGCCGGTGCGCGTAATAGATCGACGGAAGGGCGATGTTCTCGGCGCCGATGTAGGACCAGATGTCGAACTCGGTCCAGTTGGACAGCGGGAAGACCCGGATGTGCTCACCCTTGTGATGCCGGCCGTTGTACAGGTTCCACAGCTCGGGCCGCTGCGCCTTCGGATCCCATTGACCGAACTCGTCGCGGAAGCTGAACACACGCTCCTTGGCGCGGGCCTTCTCCTCGTCGCGGCGCGCCCCGCCGAACGCCGCGTCGAACTTGTTCTCCCGGATGGCGCGAAGCAGGGTCACGGTCTGGATGGGGTTGCGCCCCTGACGTGGCTCGACCACCCGCCCGGCGTCGATGTCTTCCTGGACCGAGGCGACGACCAAGCGCACTCCGTGCTCGTTGACCAGCTCGTCGCGGGTCGCGATCACCTCGTCGAAGTTGTGTCCGGTGTCGACGTGCATCACCGGGAACGGCAACCGGCCCGGACGGAACGCCCGCAGCGCCAGATGCAGCATGACGATGGAGTCCTTGCCGCCCGAGAACAGCAGCACCGGCCGCTCGAACTCGGCGGCCACCTCCCGAATGATGTGGATCGCCTCTGCCTCCAGCGAGCGCAGGTGGCTCAATTCGTACTGTCCGACGGCGGGGGCCGCCTTCAGATCACTGGTCATAGCTTCCTTCACTCGCTAAAACCTGGCAGAACTGACCATATTTGGCATCTTAGCGATATATGAGACCAGCTGGCGCTGGACCTGTCAACCTGGGGTGCGAAAACATGGACGAATGACTTCTCACCCCGGACCTTCTCGCCCGCCCGCGCCCAGCGGCCGCGACGTCATCGCGCAGTTCATCCCCCAGTCCCCGTTCGTCGTCAAGCTGGGCATCGTCGCCGACCGGCTCGAGGAGGACGAGGTGCGGCTGCGGCTGCCCTGGGACCCGTCCAACGTGACGCTCGGCGACATGGTTCACGGTGGGGCCATCGCCACCCTCGCCGACCTCACCGTCATGGCGGCGGCGTGGTGCGGCGTCCCAGCCCCGCCGGAACTACGCGGCGTGACGGTGTCGATGGCGCTGGACTACATGGCCCCGGCTCGGGCCACCGACGTGATCGGCATCGGCCGGGTGCTGCGACGCGGCCGATCGCTGGTCAATTGCGAGGCCGAGATCGTCGACTCGGGGGGCACGCTGGTGGCCAAGGCCTTGGCGACCTACAAGGTCGGCTGAAGGGCCACCGAACGTGCACTGATGGCGGGGATCGGGCCGATTTTTCGCCGTGGCTACACGCTCGGCGCGCGCTTCTAGAGCGTGACCTCGTTGAGCTTGCCGGTGGCGACGTCGAAGAAGAAGCCACGCGCGGAGACGTGCTTGGTGACGAACGGACTGCCCTCGATGCGCCGCAGCGACTGCCGGACGTCCTCGGCGACATCCGGGAACGCCTCGGCCGCCCACGGCGGTTTGACCCCGGTCTCCTCCTGGATGGTGCGCTTGAAGTCGTCGTCGGTGAACGTGAGCATCCCGCAATCGGTGTGGTGAATCAGGATGATCTCTCGCGTCCCCAGTAGTCGTTGGCTGATGGCCAGCGAGCGGATGACGTCGTCGGTGACGACCCCTCCGGCGTTGCGGATGACGTGGGCCTCCCCCTCGTTGAGGCCGAGGAGGCGGTACACGTCGAGCCGCGCATCCATGCACGCGACGACCGCCACATGCTTGCCCGGCGGCATCGGCAGCGGCCCGTTGAAGGTCTTCGCATATTCGGCGTTGTTGCCCAGCAAGTCATCGGTAACCGTCACGCAAGCCTCCTCGACAGTGTCGCGGTCTGAGGCGTGCCGCAATCGCCGCACGGCTCGGTACCGCGGTGCATGTTAACAACCGATCACACGCGATTCACGCATGAGAATCAAGCAGATCTGAAGCTCACCGAACGCGCCCGGCGCTGCACGCGCGACGCCGTGCCGCCGGCTCGATAACCTGTCCCAATGCGACGCGTGCTGTGCGGACGGGTATGACCCGGTTTCTCGCCCGCCGCTTGCTCAACTACGTCGTGCTGCTGGCGCTGGCATCGTTTCTGACGTTCTGCCTGACGTCGGTGGCCTTCAAACCGCTGGACAGCCTGTTGCAGCGCAACCCGCGACCACCACAAGCCGTCATCGACGCCAAGGCCCACGCGCTCGGTCTCGACGAGGCGATCCCGATCCGCTACGCGCACTGGGCTTCACACGCCGTCCGCGGTGACTTCGGCAAGACCGTCACCGGACAGTCCGTCGGGGAGTCACTGTGGCGCCGAGTCGGAGTGACGCTGCGCCTGCTGGTCATCGGGTCG
Organism: Mycobacterium sp. 3-98; assembly: GCF_035918355.1. NCBI lineage: Bacteria > Bacillati > Actinomycetota > Actinomycetes > Mycobacteriales > Mycobacteriaceae > Mycobacterium > Mycobacterium sp. 3-98. The sequence goes on from NZ_CP142360.1 coordinate 4,529,518, forward strand.
CTGGTGGGCACCGTCGCGGGCATCGCGGCCGGGGCGTGGGGCGCGATTCGGCAGTATCGGCTCAGCGATCGCGTCGTCACCATGATGGCCCTGCTCGTGTTGAGCACCCCGACGTTCGTCATCGCCAACCTGCTGATCCTGGCCGCGCTGCGGGTGAACTGGGCCGTGGGTCTGCAGATTTTCGACTACACCGGGGAGACATCGCCGGGGGTGTCCGGCGGGGCCGGCGCGCACTTCTTCGACCGGTTGCGGCATTTGGTGTTGCCGTCGTTGACCCTGGCGCTGGCGGCCGCGGCGGGATACAGCCGCTATCAGCGCAACGCGATGCTCGACGTCCTGGGCCAGGACTTCATCCGCACCGCGCGGGCCAAGGGGCTGACCCGCCGGCGCGCGTTGGTCAAGCACGGGTTGCGCACCGCGCTGATCCCGTTGGCCACCCTGTTCGCCTACGGGGTGGCCGGGCTGGTCACCGGAGCGGTGTTCGTGGAGAAGATCTTCGGCTGGCACGGCATGGGCGAATGGCTGGTGCAGGGCATCGCGACGCAAGACACCAACATCGTCGCGGCCATCACCGTGTTCTCCGGCGCGGTGGTGTTGCTGGCCGGCCTGCTCTCCGACGTGTTTTACGCGGCTCTCGACCCGAGGGTCAGGGTGTCATGACCCGCGCCGCCGACGATGCAGAGCGAAGCGATGAGGCGGCGGGGCGTTCATGGACCTCCGCGGCGGATATCGATGGCGCCCACGGGTTTTCGAGTCACGACGTGGCGGACTTCACCTCGCGCCGCACGCTGGTGCTACGCAGGTTTGCGCGCAATCGGTTCGCGGTGGCGTCGCTGATCTTGTTGGTGCTGCTGTTCGTGGGCTGTTACACCCTGCCCGCGGTGCTTCCCTATTCCTACGAGGACCTCGATTTCACCGCGCTGCTGCAGCCGCCCAGCGCGCGCCACTGGCTGGGCACCAACGCGCTGGGACAAGATCTGCTGGCGCAGATCCTGCGGGGGATGCAGAAGTCGATGCTGATCGGTGTGTGCGTGGCGGTCATCTCCACCGGCATCGCCGCCACCGTCGGTTCGGTCTCGGGCTATTTCGGCGGTTGGCGCGACCGTGTGCTGATGTGGCTGGTCGACCTGCTGTTGGTGGTGCCCAGCTTCATCCTCATCGCCATCGTGACGCCGCGCACCAAGGACTCGGCGAACATCGTGATGCTCGTTCTGCTGCTGGCGGGATTCGGCTGGATGGTCAGTTCCCGCATGGTGCGGGGCATGACCATGAGTTTGCGCGAGCGCGAATTCATCCGTGCCGCACGGTATATGGGCGTATCCAGCCGCCGCATCATTGTCGGGCATGTGGTGCCCAACGTGGCGTCCATCCTGATCATCGACGCAGCGCTCAACGTCGCCTCGGCCATTCTGGCCGAAACCGGCTTGAGCTTCCTGGGTTTCGGCATCCAGCCACCGGATGTGTCGCTGGGCACCTTGATCGCCAATGGCACCCAGTCGGCGACCACGTTCCCGTGGGTGTTCCTCTTTCCCGCCGGGGTGCTGGTGCTGATCCTGGTGTGCGCCAACCTGACCGGCGACGGCCTGCGGGACGCGCTCGACCCGGGCAGCACCCCGGTGCGGGGCGGTGCGCGATGAGCCCCCTGCTCGAGGTGACCGACCTGGCCGTGACCTTCGCGACCGGCGGCGATCCGGTGACCGCGGTCCGCGGCGTCAGCTACCGCGTCGAACCGGGCGAAGTCGTCGCCATGGTCGGCGAATCCGGTTCGGGCAAGTCCGTTTCGGCGATGGCGGTCGTGGGCCTGTTGCCCGAGTACGCGCGGGTGCGCGGCTCGGTCCGGCTGCACGACACCGAGCTGCTGGGCCTGGACGACGACGCGATGTCGCGGTTCCGCGGCAAGACGGTCGGCATGGTGTTCCAGGATTCGATGTCGGCGCTGACACCGGTGTACACCGTCGGCGACCAGATCGCCGAGGCGATCGAGATCCACCAGCCGCGGGTGGGACGGCGGGCGGCCCGTCATCGCGCGGTCGAACTGCTCGAATTGGTGGGCATCGCCCAGCCGGAGCGACGCGCCCGCGCGTTTCCGCACGAGCTCTCCGGCGGTGAACGGCAACGGGTCGTCATCGCGATCGCGATCGCCAACGACCCCGACTTGTTGATCTGCGACGAGCCCACCACCGCACTCGATGTCACCGTGCAGGCGCAGATCCTCGAGGTCCTCAAAACCGCCCGCGACGTCACCGGGGCCGGGGTGCTGATCATCACGCACGACCTCGGTGTGGTCGCCGAGTTCGCCGACCGGGCGCTGGTGATGTACGCGGGGCGGGTCGTCGAATCCGCCGAGGTGCACGACCTTTACCGGGACCGCCGAATGCCCTACACCGTCGGGCTGTTGGGCTCGGTTCCGCGGCTGGACGCCGCACAGGGCACCCGGTTGGTGCCGATCCCCGGCGCACCGCCGTCGTTGGCCGGTCTGGATCCCGGCTGTCCGTTCGCCCCGCGCTGCCCGCTGGCCATCGACGAATGTCGGCTCGAGGAGCCGGAACTGCTTCCCGTCGGTGCCGACCATCGGGCGGCCTGCATCCGCACCGATCAGGTGGGCGGCCGCAGCGCCGCGGACATCTACGGCGTCAGCACCACGGCACAGTCGGTGAGACCCGATGACTCGTCGGTCGTCGTCCGGGTGCGTGACCTGACCAAGACCTACCGGCTGACCAAGGGCGTGCTGCGCCGCCGCGCCGGCGAGGTGCGCGCGGTCGACGGCGTCAGTTTCGAGCTGCGGCAGGGCCGTACCCTCGGCATCGTCGGCGAGTCCGGTTCGGGGAAATCGACCACGTTGCACGAGATCCTGGAACTCACCGGGCCCCAATCGGGATCGATCGAAGTGCTGGGCACCGATGTCACGACGCTGAGCCCGGCGAGCAGGCGGTCGCTGCGACGCGACATTCAGGTCGTGTTCCAAGACCCGGTCGCCTCGCTGGACCCGCGACTGCCGGTGTTCGAGCTTCTCGCCGAACCGCTGCGCGCCAACGGGGTCGACAAGGGCGGCACCAACGCGCGCGTCGCCGAGCTGCTCGAGATCGTGGGCCTGCGCCGCGCCGACGCGGTCCGCTACCCCGCCGAGTTCTCCGGCGGGCAGAAGCAGCGCATCGGCATCGCCCGTGCGCTGGCTCTGCAACCGAAGATCCTGGCGCTCGACGAACCCGTCTCCGCGCTCGACGTCTCCATCCAGGCCGGGATCATCAACCTGCTGCTCGACCTGCAAGCGCTCTTCGGCTTGTCCTATCTGTTCGTCTCCCACGATCTTTCGGTGATCAAGCACCTCGCCCACGAGGTGGTCGTGATGCGTTCCGGAACGGTCGTCGAGCGGGGCGACAGCCGGCAGGTCTTCGACAACCCGCAACACGAATACACCCGGCAGCTGCTGGACGCGGTGCCGCGACCCGATCCGGGCGCAGGTGGCTAGCGTCGGCATCCGGTTGGCGGCGGCGCTTTTCGCGATGGCGCTGGCGCTGTCGGGCTGCTCGCCGGCCATCAACCTGATTCCGGAAACGGGGCAAAACGCGCGGATCGGGACGTCCAGCGACATCAACCCGCGCGATCCGGCCACCCTGCGAGACGGCGGTGACCTGCGACTCGCGCTCACCGCCTTCCCGCCGAACTTCAACATTTTGCACATCGACGGCAATTCCGCCGAGGTCGCCGCGATGATGAAGGCCACCTTGCCGCGAGCCTTCGTCATCGGGCCGGACGGCTCGACGACGGTCGACACCAACTACTTCACCAGCATCGAACTGACCGGAACCGCACCGCAAGTGGTGACCTACACGATCAACCCCAAGGCGGTGTGGTCGGACGGCACCCCGATCACCTGGGAGGACATCGCCAGCCAGGTCCACGCGCTGAGTGGCGCCGACAAGAATTTCGAGATCGCCGGGCCCAGCGGCGCCGAGCGCGTCGCCTCGGTGACCCGCGGCGTCGACGACCGGCAGGCCGTCATGACCTTCGCCAAGCCGTACGCCGAGTGGCGCGGCATGTTCGCCGGCAACGGGATGCTGCTGCCCAAGAGCATGACGGCTACCCCCGAGGCGTTCAACAAGGGCCAGCTGGACGGGCCGGGCCCGTCGGCCGGCCCATTCATCGCCACCTCGTTGGATCGGACGACCCAGCGGATCGTGTTGAGCCGCAACCCGAAATGGTGGGGCCCGCGACCGCGCCTGGACAACATCACCTACTTGGTGCTCGACGACGCCGCGCGGCTGCCGGCCCTGCAGAACAACACGATCGACGCCACCGGGGTCGGCACCATCGATCAACTGACCATCGCGCAGCGCACCAAGGGAATCACCATCCGGCGCGCCCCCGCCCCGGCCTGGTCGCACATCACCTTCAACGGCGCCCCGGGGTCGATCCTGGCCGACAAGGCGTTGCGGGTCGCGGTGTCCAAGGGCATCGACCGCCAGACCATCGCCAAGGTCGTCCAGTACGGCCTCACCAGCGACCCGGTGGCGCTGGGCAATCACATCTACGTCGCGGGCCAGAAGGGCTACCAGGACAACAGCGCCGTGGTTCCCTACGACCCGGCCGCGGCCAAGCGCGAGCTCGACGCCCTGGGCTGGAAGCAGGTCGGCCAGTTCCGGGAGAAGGACGGTCGCCCGCTGGTCATTCGTGACCTGTTCTACGACGCCCAGGGCAGCCGACAGTTCGCCCAGATCACCCAGCACAGCCTCGCCCAAATCGGCGTCAAGCTCGAGCTTGTCGCCCGCGCGGGCAGCGGCTTTTTCACCAACTACATCAACGTCGGAGACTTCGACCTCGCCCAATTCGGTTGGCTCGGGGACGCTTTCCCGCTCTCATCGTTGACCCAGATCTATAAGTCCGACGGGGAAAGCAACTTCGGCAAGATCGGCAGCCCGCAGATCGACGCCGCCATCGAGCGGACCCTGGAAGAACTCGACCCCGACAGGGCGCGGGCGCTGGCCAACGACCTCGACCGGCTGATCTGGGCGGAGGGGTTCAGCCTGCCGCTCACCCAGTCGCCCGGGGACGTCGCGGTGCACAGCACGCTGGCCAACTTCGGCGCGGCCGGCCTCGGCGACCTGGACTACACCGCAATCGGATTCACGCGCAGCTGAGCCGGCGCAACAGCCGCGTGGGGACCGGCAGCGCGCCTTCGGCGGCGGCCGCCGTTTCGATCAACTTCCACAGCAGCCGCACCTCGGGGCGCGGCGGCAGCGCGTCCAGCGCCGACGCTTGGGCGGCAAGCCCTTTCAGGTCGCCGCGCCCCACCGCCTCGGCGGCGGCGAGCGCGACGGGCTCGCGGAAATCCAGCGCGCTGTGCGCCATGCTCGGCAGGCTCAAGAGCACCGCATCGGGCAGCAGCGACGCGACGCGCTCGGCCACCGCCGGCGGGGTGATGAGGTCACGGCCGCCGGAAATCACCGCGGTGGGCCAGTTGAAGTTCGGCATTTCCGTGGGCAGGTCATAGGGCTCGTCCTCGAAAGTCACTCGCTGCGTGCGCGCTTCGCTTTCGGCCACTGCGGGGTCCAGCGGCAGGCCGTCGGGTTCGGCGGCGTAGTCCAGCTCGCGAAACGCGATGCGGCTCACCAGATCTTCCTCGTAGCGGAACGGCAGATTGCTCAGGGTGGTGAACCGGGATAGCGTCCACCACAAGAGTTTCCGGCGCTGCAGTAACAGATCGAGTTGACGCTCGAGCAGGTCGGCGCCGCCGTAGCCGTAAATGGTCGCGACGACGTGTGTCGCCGCCGGGGTCATGACGCCGGCGTCGACCAGTTTGCGCATTTTCGGTGCCAAGGCGGCGGTTTCGGGGCTGTCGCCCCGAAGCAGCAGCCGGCGAATCGCCCGGCGCACGATGACGATGTCGTGCCGCGACAGCAGCGGCGAATCGAGCACCATCGCGTGCACGCGGTCGGGATGGCGCACACCCACTCCGGCCGCGATATAGGTGCCGTAGGACGCGCCATAGATGTCGGCCGAGTCGGCGTGGGCGTCGTCGAGCACCGCCGCCACGTCGTCGACGACCTGATTCACGGTCATGGACTGCGGCGGCAGGTCGGCACCCGAATCGTCGTGGCGCGACATCCCCACCCCGCGGTGTTCGATCATGATGACGTCGAGACCGGCCGCCGCCGCGCGCCTGCGCAGTCCCTTGTACATCTGCACCGACGCCACGCCCGGCCCGCCGGGGATGATGACCAGCGGGTGGCGGGACTTGCGGCCCGTGCGCACGTAGTACAGATCGAACTCGTCGGCGCTGTGCGGCGAGATCGGCCGGCGCACGGCGCGCACACCGGGCAATTCCGCCAGCTTCTGCTGCACCCGGCTCCGCTTCGCGTTCATCGTCATTCGTGTCGGACCGCCATGGTCCCATTCTGCAGGCAGCGCATCCCGGCACGCGCCGAGTCGTCACACCCGGCGGTATCGGCTGAGGTCAGCGGCCCTCAGGCGGTGAGGTCGATGCGATGCGCGCCCCGGACACCGTCGTAACGGTCGGGACTGCAGGTGAGCACGATCACCTGCCCGTGAGTGCCGACGCTGTCGAACAACTGACCCATTTTGGCCAGCCGGTCGGGGTCGGTGAAACCCAGTGCGTCGTCGACGACCACCGGCACGGCGTCCTCCTTGGCGACCAGGGCGGCACCGGCGAGCCGGGCCAGGATGCCCAGTTGCTCCTTGGCGCCGCCCGACAAGGATTCATAGGGCACCGTGATGCCGTTGAGCGTGCGGCTACGGATGCACAGGTCGCTGTCGATGTCGACCTCGAAACTCGGCCCGAACACGGGACGTCCGAGCCGCTGCAGCTCCGCGCGATAAGGCTCGACGTAGCGTCTGCGCGTGGTGTCGCGGTGACGCGTCATGGCCGAGCGCAGCAGTTTCGCGGCCCGGGCCCGCGCGCCGATCTGACTGTGCTCCGTGGCGGCGTGCTCGCGCTCCGTTTCCGCGGCGTCCAGCTTGCCCTGGCGCCCCTCACTGCCGAACACCGAGAGTTCGATGGTGATCTCACGCAACGCGCGGGCGGCTTCTTCGTAGCGCTCCCGCAGCGACTCGGCTTCCTTTGTGGCCTCGGCCAATTCGGCGGCAACGGCATCGGGGGACGCGGCGGCCAAGGCGGCGGCGAGCTCGCCGACTCGTTGGTCCGCGGCCTGCGCGGCCCGCAACGCCGAGTCCGCCGACGCCGCGAGTTCCTCGTCGCTGACCGAGGCGCGCTCGGCGGCCAGCCGGCCCGCGGTCGCCTGCAGCTCGGCCCGCTGGGCTTCCAACGTGTTCTGCAGAACGGTTGCCCGGGTGGATAACTCGGCCAGCGCCGCGGCGGCGGTGGTGGCGGCCTGGCGGTGAGCCTCGCAGTCGGTCGACGCCGCCGCGTGACCCTGCTGGGCCGCGTCGAGTTCGGCGCGGGCGGCGCCGATGTCCGTGGCACCGGGCGCCGGCTCGGCCGGGTGCTGGGCCCGCAGCTGCGCCAGGCGCGAGCGCATCTCGTCGATCTGCTCGTCGCCGCACAGACCGGCCAGCGTGGCGCCGAGCTGATCGCGGGCGCTCACCAGCTCGCGGCGCCGCTGGTCGGCCGAGCGCGCGGCGGCGAGATCGGCCACCTCGGCGGCGGCCAGCGCCGCCGCCATTTCTTGTTGTGCCGCAGCATGTTTCGTGTGGATATCCAGCGTGGTCGCGCCGGGGGTGACCCGGGCGGTCAGGACGTCGGACACCTCGACCACGGTGGACCCGGCGGCGGTGATCGACCAGCTCTGCCCCGCCGACAACGAGATTCGCTCACCGCCGACCACCAGGTGAATGTCCGCGGCGGCGGTGAATTCGATCGCCGCCGACGTCGACGCCAACTGGTCCCCGATGCGATCGACCGCGGCGCAGGCGTCCTCGATTCGTCGCAGCAGTTCCTCGGTGACGGCGATCGTGCTGAGCTCGGCGCAGATTCGCTCACGATCCCGCTCGATGGCGTCGACCTTGGCCAGCCGGGTGCTCAACCGGTCGGCCTCCTCGAGGTCGGCGAGCCGGTCGACGCCGCGGCGCGCGGCGTCGACCCGGCACTGCAGGTCGGCCAGGACCTGCGTGGCCCGCTGGAGCGTGGCGTCGCACGCCTCGGCCTCGGCGCGCGCCGACGCGTGCGCGGACGCGGCTTGGTCCGCCTGGGCTTCCGTTTCGGCGACAGCGGCGGCGCGGGCGTCGATTTCGGCGAGCAGCTGCAAACGGCTGGTGTGGGCGGCGGTCGCCGCGGCGCTGGTGGCGTCCGCGGCCTCGGCGACCAACTGGGCTTCGCGCTGCTGCGCGGTGAGCTCGGCGATCCGGTCGGCGGCTTCCCGGGCGGCCGCCACGCGCGGGCCGGCGGCGATGCGCCGCTGGGAGAAGTCGGCCACCTGCTCGGTCAAAACGGCGTGGCGAGCGACCCGGTCGTCGACCTCGGCGACGGCGGCCGCGCACTCGGCGACCGCGGCCTCGGCGTCGGCGAGCCGGGCGATCGCGGCGGCCCACGGCCCCGTCGGACGCCCGGTCGGGGTGAAGTACCGCGCGTATTCGGTGTCGATCCGCTCGATCAGCAACGGCTCGGTGCCACAGAGCCCGCCGCTGTCGCCGGCGGCCACATCGAGCGCGCGTGACAGCGCGTCGCACCCGGACAAGTCCACCGCGGCGGTCGACGCCGACTGCAGCACACGCTGGGCATGCCAGAGGTCGCTGTCCACCGTCTCGGCCAGCATCGCCCGCACCCGTTCGTGGGCTTCGTCGCCGGTCAGCTGTTCGCGGCACGGCGTGATGATCGTCAGCTCCGTCTCGCACTTCTTGTGAAACCGCTTGCGATAGACGAAACGGTAGGGGCCGCAACTGATTTCGGCGGAGACCTCGGAGCCCACGTCGCTGTGGGTGGGTTTGACCTGCTTGACTTCCTTCTTCGTCGACCGATCCCGGGACTCCAGGAGCAGGTCCAGCGCCTCGATCATCGACGACTTGCCGATCTCGTTGGCGCCGCACACCACCACGACGCCGTGGTCGGGGAATTCGATCTCCCGGTGCGAGATGCCGCGGTAGTTCGTCAGGATCAACCGGTGCAGCTTCACGCCGCGCCCCGATCGGCGAGGCGCAGCAGCAGCGCCAGCGCCGCCTGGGCGTCGCCGGCGGTGGCGGAATCCTCCTCGCGCGCCGTCGCCATCAGCTCCTCGACCGCCGCGGCGGCGAATCCCCCGATCCCGAGATCGCTGAACTCGCCGTCGGCGGGGATCACCGCCAGGTCGGTGCGCCGTTCCCACAGGCCCAGCCAGGCGAACAACCGCGCGTATTTGTCCAGGCAGGCGTCCAGGGCGGCGCGGTCGGTGACCGTCAACGACCCGGTGAGCGCCAGGCGCACCACGGTTCGGTCCTTGTCGGTCATCAGGTCCAGGTTCACGTCGAGGTCGGCGATGTCGCGGCTCGTGTCGACCTGACGGTGCAGCGTGACGAAGCGCCAGCGTCCGACGTCTCGTGCGGTCACCGAGACCGCGCCCCGCGGGTCGGTTTCGTCGACGTCCACGACCAGGACGTGGCCCGGGTCGGATTCCACGTCATCGAAGTTGGTGACTTCCGGCGATCCGGAATACCAGACCCGGCCGCTGTCGCCGACCTGGGTCAGAGAGTGCTTGTCCCCCAGCGCCACATAGTGCACCGCGCCGCGGGACAGCGCGTCGTCGAGGGTGGCGAGCCGGATCAGCGAGGGCTTGTCCTTGTCGGGGTCCAGGACGTCGACCCCGCCGTGCGCGACGAGGATTCGGGTGCCCGCGGCCGCGGGCAGGCCGTCGAGGACGTCGGCGACCAGGTCGGTGGTCGGCACCTTCGACCGCCACGGCGCGGCGACGATCTCCAGGCCGGGGCGCACCTGATGCACGCCGGCACGGTCGAGCACCACGACGTTGTCGGGACGCTCGGCGGCGAACAGCGCGCTGGTGTACACCGATGAGGCGTCCAGGGGGTCGTGGTTGCCCGGAAGCAGATACACCGGAATTCCGATGGCGCGCATGGCTTCCAGGGACTGTCCGATGACCGTCGGCGGGAGCTGGTTGTGCTCGAAGACGTCGCCCGACACGACGACGAACTCGGCGCCCACCTCCGCGGCGAGCGCCCCCAGACCGGCAACCGCGTCGCGGCGGGCCGCCGAGTAGCGTGGCTGGGCGTCGCCGGCGAGGAAGTGCCGGGTCATGCCCAGTTGCCAGTCGGCGGTGTGCAGGAATCGCATGCGGGCGACCCCCTTTCGAACTGCGTGTTTACCGGGGCATCGCGAGTTTAGGTCTGCGCACCGACAAGACGGGGGACCTCGATCGGCAGGTCTTGGCACTGCGCAAATTCCGGCGCAGCGGGCGTGGCCGGCGGGGTGCCACACTGATTAATCTGATCCTTCGTGACTGCCGAGCGCACCCTGCTGTTGATGCGGCATGCGAAGTCCGACTACCCGGCCGGGGTCGGCGACCACGACCGGCCGTTGGCGCCCCGCGGCGTCAGGCAAGCCGGGCTCGCCGGCGACTGGCTGCGCGCCCACGTGCCCCCCGTCGACGGGGTGCTGTGTTCCACGGCGACCAGGACCCGCGAGACACTGCGGAACACCCGCATCGCTGCGCCGGTGCGATACAGCGAACGCCTCTACGCCAGCACCCCGGGCACGCTGATCGACGAGATCAACACGGTGGACGACGGCATCGGCACGCTGCTCGTCATCGGACACGAGCCGACGATGTCGGCGCTTGCGCTGGGGCTGGGCCGCGCCGGCGGCACCGACGCCGCTGCGGCCGAACGCATTTCGGCCAAGTTCCCGACGTCGGCGATCGCGGTCCTCGCGGTGCCGTGCGCGTGGAAGGAACTGGAACTCGGGGGTGCGTCGCTGATCGACTTCGTCGTTCCGCGCTGAGCCCACACCGCTGCGGCGAACGTCGACTTGTTGGGCTCAAAACGCGAAATCGACGACAACAAGTCGACATTCGGCGCGGTGGCGCAACCTCCGGCTAGGAGTTGGTGGCCAGCGTCAGTTCCATCAGCTTGATGGCCTGCCCGCACGCATCGATTCCCGGCGCCTGCGGGTTGACCCACCAACCCACCACCCCGGCCGCGTCGCTGGCCACGCCGCACGCGCCGTTGGCGTCGTCGGGACGCATCACGATCGAGTCGATCCCGGCGATGGGCCGCGACTCGATCTTGTACTTCAGAAACTCCGCGACCTTGCGCTCGTTGCTCAGGCTGCCCTGCTCGAACCAGAACCGGGTGATGTCGATCAGGCCGGCCGGGTTGGCCGCCTGCCACCGGCAGATCGCGCCGACGAACGTGCTCTGAATGTCGAGCGGGTCGGCCCCCACGGTCTTGGCCAGGATGTCGCTGGTCAACACCTCACATTCCTTGAGCAGGTTCGGGTACTGCTGCTGGGAGTTGTTGTTGCGGGGCACGTTGCCGCCCGCCTTGACCGCGTTGCCGCCGATCGACCTGGAGCAGCCCGTCAGCACCAGCAGCGCGGCCAGCAAAACCACGGCGGCGGCGCGCATCGGGGCCCTCATTTCGAGTTCGCAATCGACTGACGAGCCAGCTCTTTCGCGATATCGCACGGCGGCGGGAACGGCTTCTGACTGAAACTGATCGACCACTCGATGAAGTCGTCCTGAAACTGAATGCCTACTTCGCACAGCGAGTCACCCAGGTTGGGCTCGTTGCCGACGGCGATGAAACCGCCGTGGCCGTTGATGTTGATGTCGTCGACGCTGGCACGTGAGAGCTCCTCGGTCTTGCGTTCGCGTCCGATCGGGCTGCCGCGATACCAGGAGAAGGAGAAGTGCGGCCCGAGGATGCCGCCCCCGGCGAGCCATTGGCAGCCGACGGAGTTGCGGGCGGTGTTGATCAACCCTGTCACCCGGGTCAGCTCGGCCACCGTCTGGTCGCTGATGCCGCCGCACTGCGGGAACATCGGCCCGTGGTTGCCTTGCCCCTTCTGCGGCGTCGAAGACGCCGTCGCCCCGGGTTTGTTGCCGCCGGAATCGGAGCAGGCGGCAACGGCGGGAATCAGGATCGTCAATGCTGACGCCACAAGAGCCAGCGCCCTCGCGCTACGCCGCACCGCTACCCTGCTTCCGTTCCGCCCGCTGCTCGTCCACACGATGCACTGTAGCGGCAGCCCAGCGGGTCAACCACCGACGCGCCTGAGCAGGTATTTCAATGTCGCCGGCGAGTGCCGTGCGCGCGTTGACCGTCGCCGGTTGGCGGGGACGCCCGGGCCGCCGGTGTGCGACAGTTACCCCATGCTCCTGGCACTGCTGCGCCAGTACATCCAGCCGTACCGCCGGCTGGTCGCAATGCTGATGGTGCTGCAGCTGATCAGCAACCTCGCGTCGCTGTACCTGCCGACCGTCAACGCGGCCATCATCGACGAGGGCGTCGCCAAGGGCGACACCGCCGCGATCGTCCGGCTGGGCATCGTGATGCTCGGGGCCACCGGCTTGCAGGTGTTGTGCTCGGTCGGCGCGGTCTATTTCGGCTCCCGGACCGGGATGGGCTTCGGCCGCGACCTGCGCGCGGCGGTGTTCGAACACGTCCTCACCTTTTCCGAGCGCGAGAGCGCCCGATTCGGCGCGCCGACCTTGCTGACGCGCAGCACCAACGACGTGCGGCAAATCCAGTACCTGGTCCAGATCACGGCCACCGTGCTGGTGACCGCCCCGATCATGTGCCTCGGCGGAATCGTCATGGCCCTGCGCCAGGAGGCGGCGCTGACGTGGCTGTTGCTGGTCAGCGTGCCGGTCATGGCGGTGGCCAACTACTGGGTGATGTCGCACATGCTGCCGCTGTCCCGCAGGATGCAGGGCCTGATCGACGGCATCAACCGCGTGATGCGCGACCAGCTGGCCGGCGTGCGGGTGGTCCGCGCGTTCGCCCGGGAAGGTTTCGAGCGCGACCGCTTCGCGCGCGCCAACGCCGCGCTGTCGAACACCGCATTGACCGCGGGCAACTGGCAGGCGCTGATGCTGCCGGTGACCACGCTGACCATCAACGTGTCCAGCGTCGCGCTGATCTGGTTCGGGGGGCAGCGCATCGATCGCGGCCAGATGCAGGTCGGCTCGTTGACCGCCTTCCTGGCGTACTTCACGCAGATCCTGATGGCCGTGCTGATGGCGACGATGACGCTGGTGGTGTTGCCGCGGGCGTCGGTGTGCGCCGAACGGATCACCGAGGTGCTCACCACCCGTCCCGCCGTCACCGACCCGCCCGGCCCGGCGTCTCCCCCGGGCAAAATCACCGGTGTGGTCCGCCTGGACGGCGCAACATTCACCTATCCCGGCGCCGATCGCCCAGTGCTACAAGACATTTCGTTCATCGCCCGGCCCGGGACCACCACCGCGATCGTCGGCAGCACGGGATCGGGAAAGTCGACACTGATCTCCTTGATGTGCCGGCTCTACGACGTGACCGGCGGAACCGTCCTGGTCGACGACATCGACGTCCGCGATTACCACACCGAGCTGCTGTGGTCGGCGATCGGTCTGGTCCCCCAGCGCGGCTACCTCTTTTCCGGAACGATCGCCGACAACCTGCGTTACGGCGCCGCCCCGGGGCACGACATCACCGGCGACGAGATGTGGGAAGCGTTGCGGGTGGCCGACGCCGACGGGTTCGTGCGCGCGCACCCAGACGGGCTGCAGATGCGGGTGGCCCAGGGCGGCATCAACTTTTCCGGCGGGCAGCGGCAACGACTCGCCATCGCCCGGGCGGTCATCCGCCGCCCCGCCGTCTATCTGTTCGACGACTCCTTCGGCGCCCTCGACGTGCACACCGACGCGCGGGTGCGCGCCGCCCTCAAGCAGATATCGAAGGAAGCCACCGTCATCGTTGTCACCCAACGGGTTTCGACCGCCGCCCAGGCCGACCAGGTGATCGTCATCGACGGCGGAAGGCTGGTCGGCGCCGGCACGCATGAGTCGCTGCTCGCCGACAGCGCCACCTACGCGGAATTCGCCGACTCACAAGCCGTGGGCGCCTTGCCGTCAGGCCACGTCGGGGGCGCGCAATGACCTCGTCGACCAGCACCGCGACCCGGGGCGTGGCCCCGCCGCCGGCCGGGCGATCCCGCGATTTCTGGGGTTCGGCCGCCCGGTTGGTGAAACGACTTGCGCCGCAACGCAGATTGAGCATCGCGGTGATCACGCTGGGCCTCGCGGGCACGGTGATCGGCGTGATCGTCCCGCGGATCCTCGGCCATGCCACCGATCTGTTGTTCAACGGCGTCATCGGGCGGCAGCTTCCCGCCGGCATCAGCAAGGCACAGGCCGTCTCGGCCGCTCGCGGCCGGGGCGAGAACACCTTCGCCGATCTGCTGTCCGGAATGAACGTGGTGCCGGGCCACGGCGTGGATTTCGGGGCGGTCGCGCGGACACTGACGCTGGCGCTGGCCCTCTATCTCGTTTCCTCGGTGCTGATTTGGGCGCAGGCCCGGCTGCTCAACCTCACCGTGCAGCGCACCATGGTGGCGCTGCGTTCCGACGTCGAGGACAAGATCCACCGGTTGCCGTTGTCGTACTTCGACGGGCGCCAGCGCGGCGAGCTGCTCAGCCGGGTCACCAACGACATCGACAACGTCCAGTCGTCCCTGTCGATGACGATCAGCCAGCTGCTGACTTCGGTCCTGACAGTGGTGGCGGTGTTGGCGATGATGCTGTCCATTTCGCCGCTGCTGGTGGGGATCACCGTGCTGACGGTGCCGCTGTCGCTGCTGGCGACACGGGCGATCGCGCGGCGTTCCCAGCGGCTGTTCCTCGCCCAATGGGCGAGCATCGGGCGCCTCAACGCCCACATCGAGGAGACCTACAGCGGATTCACGGTGGTCAAGACGTTCGGCCACCAGGCCGCGGCCCGCGAGCAGTTTCGGGCCCTCAACGGCGACGTCTACCGGTCCAGTTTCGGCGCCCAGTTCTTCTCCGGGCTGGTGGCACCCGCGACCACGTTCATCGGCAACGTCGGCTACGTGGCCGTCGCCGTGGTGGGTGGCCTGCGGGTGGCCACCGGGCAAATCACCCTGGGCGACATCCAGGCGTTCATTCAGTATGTGCGGCAATTCAATTCGCCCCTGAGCCAACTGGCCGGGATGTACAACACCCTGCAGTCGGGGGTGGCCAGCGCCGAACGCGTCTTCGCCCTGCTCGACGAACCGGAAGAATCCCCGGATCCCCAGCCCGCGGCGCCCCCGCCTGCCGATGGCGCCCCACGCTGGACCGGCCGCGTGGAATTCGCGCATGTCAGCTTCGCCTACCGGCCGGGCGTCCCGGTGATCGACGACCTGTCGCTGGTTGCCGAACCGGGTAGCACGGTGGCGATCGTGGGACCGACCGGGGCGGGCAAGACCACGCTGGTGAACCTGTTGATGCGGTTCTATGAGGTCGATTCCGGCCAGATCCTCCTCGACGGGGTGGACATCGCCACGTTGGACCGGCATTCGCTGCGGTCGCAAATCGGCATGGTGCTGCAGGACACCTGGCTCTTTGACGGGACGATCGCGGAGAACATCGCCTACGGGCTCCCCGAGGCCGGCGACGACGAGGTGGTGGCGGCCGCCGAGGCAGCCCACGTCGACCCGTTCGTGCGGTCGCTGCCGGCCGGCTACCAAACCCGGGTCAGCGGCGACGGCGCCAACATCAGCGCCGGCGAAAAGCAACTCATCACCATCGCGCGCGCGTTCCTTGCCCGCCCGCAGCTGCTGATCCTGGATGAGGCGACCAGCTCGGTCGATACCCGCACCGAGGCCCTCATCCAGCGCGCCATGTGCGATCTGCGCCGGGATCGGACGAGTTTCATTATCGCGCATCGTCTTTCGACGATCCGCGACGCCGATCGGATCCTGGTGATCGAGGGGGGCCGGATCGTCGAACAAGGCAACCATGCCGAGCTGCTGGCCCGGCGCGGCGCCTACTACGCCATGACCCGCGCATGACAACCGCGGCCGGCGTCGCGGCCACGAAATGCTGGCCCGCCGATTGTCGGCGTTATCATGCGGCGCGACGGGTGGGCGCTTACCGTCATGATTGCTCGGTCACGGGTCGACGATCGGGCGTGCGTCCGCAACGTTGCCACGGGACGGCGGGCCGGGGGTCGGGTTGGAAGGATGAGCAATGAGCGACGAGCAGGCCTCACGGGCGGGGTCGATGTTCGGCCCCTACCACCTGAAACGGCTGCTGGGCCGCGGTGGGATGGGTGAGGTCTACGAGGCCGAACACACCGTCAAAGAGTGGACCGTGGCGGTCAAACTTCTCTCCGAAAGCTTCAGCAGAGACCCCGTCTTCCGCGAGCGGATGAAACGCGAGGCCCGCACCGCCGGACGTTTGCAGGAACCCCATGTGGTGCCCGTGCACGACTACGGCGAAATCGACGGCCAGATCTTTTTGGAGATGCGCTTGGTCGAGGGCACCGACCTGGACAGCGTGCTGAAACGCTTCGGCCCGCTGACCCCGCCACGCGCGGTCGCCGTCATCACCCAGATCGCCTCCGCGCTCGATGCCGCCCACGCCGCCGGCGTCATGCACCGCGACGTCAAACCGCAAAACATCCTGGTCACCGCGGACGACTTCGCCTACCTCGTCGACTTCGGCATCGCCAGCGCCACCACCGACGAGAAACTCACCCAACTGGGCACCGCGGTCGGCACCTGGAAATACATGGCGCCCGAACGGTTTTCCGACGCCGAGGTCACCTACCGCGCCGACATCTACGCGTTGGCGTGCGTGTTGTTCGAGTGCCTGACCGGGGCGCCGCCCTACCGGGCCGACAGCGCCGGCATGCTGGTCTCCGCCCACATGATGGACCCCATACCCGCGCCCAGTCAGCGGCGCCCGGACATCCCCAAGGCCTTCGATGCGGTGATCGCGCGCGGCATGGCCAAAAGGCCCGAGGACCGCTACGCGAGCGCGGGCGACCTCGCGCTGGCCGCCAAGCAGGCGCTGAGCCACCCCGATCAAGACCGCGCCGCCACCATCTTGCGCCGCAGCCAGGAAGCCGCACTGCCCACGGCCGTCAACCCCGATCCCCGGCTGAGCACCGCGCCGCCTCCCCGGCCGTACCAGCCCGTGTTCAACACCCCGCCGCCGTCGCCGTCCGCGGCGCCGTATTACCAAGGCGCCAGCGCCAATTGGGGCGGCCCGCCGCCGCAGTTCGCCAATGCGACGCCGTGGGGTCAGCCCCCGCCCAGGCCCCGCCGCAACGTCTGGCTCGTCGTCGCGGCCGTCGCCGTGGTGTTCGTTCTCCTCGGGAGCGGGTTGGGCATCTGGCTGGTCACGCGGCCCGATCCCGAACCGCCACCCCCCGCGCCGCTGGAGGCCGACCGTCTCAGCGCCCTGCTGCTCGGCCCGTCCGATATCAACACCGTGATGGGCTCGTCGACGATGCAGCCGGGCAAACCCATTACGTCGACGGACCATTCGTCGGTGACGGTGTCGACGCCCGACTGCCAGGGCGCGCTCTACACGACCCAAGACCCGGTGTATGCGGGCACCGGTTACACCTCGGTGAGTGGACTGGTGTCCTCGGAGCCGGGCGACAACTACGACCACTGGGTGAACCAAGCGGTGGTGCTGTTTCCGTCCGCCGACAAGGCCAAGAGCTTCCTGGAGAACTCTGCGGAGAAGTGGAAGGGCTGCGCCGGCAAGACGGTCACGGTCACGAACAAGAGCAAGACCTATCGGTGGACGTTCGCTCAGGTTCAAGGGAGCCCGCCGAAGATCACGCTGATGGACACCCAGGAAGGCGCCGACGGTTGGGAGTGCCAGCGCGCACTGACCGTGGCCAACAACGTGATCGTCGACATCAACGCGTGCGGGTATCACATCAGCGACCAGGGCGCCCAGATCGCGGACAAGATCGCCGCCAGAATCGCCGACGAGTAGCCGGACGGTTACGCGCCAACGCCGTTAGGGCGTCACGGCATTGCTACGACTGCAGATCGGGACCCTGCGCACGCAGGTCGTCGACCGCCGTCATCGCGTCGCGCAATTTGGCCAGCCATTCCTCGGCATGTTCGCCGACCAGCTTCACCGACCAGGCCAGGGCGTCGGCGCGCGACCGCGCGACGCCGGCATCCACCAACGTGTCGAGCACCTGGCGTTCGGGCTGCTTCAGCCGGGTCATCACAGGTACTGCGATGTGGGTGAACAGGATTCGCTCCGAGCCGACCTCGACCCCCCAGGAAACCTTGCGTCCGTAGCGATCCTGGGCTTCGTCGGCGATGTGCATTCTCTCGGATCGCGTCTCCTCGCGGAATCGCGACGCCCGTCCCGCCGCGCGGGCCTCACTCTCCCCGCTCTCGGCGCTCGCCGTGTCCGGGAGCCGTCCGATGACGGTGATCTCTTCGCGGTCGACGATCACCGTGGGGTCGCCGTCGAACCACTTTTCGGGAAGGCGTCCGGCGAACCATTCCGCGGCGTCGCCGGCGTCGGGTTGCTGGGCTTGCTGCCAGCCTCCGGGGCGACCGTACCGCCGCCCATGGGTGTGATGCGCTTTCATGATTACATGATTACACCGTTGCACGTATAACGGAACAGCGTTCGCCGGGGGCGAAAGACGGGCCGGTCGCCGAACTCATCTCCACGCCTGAAAACCCGTTGATCCGGGCTGTTGTGCGGCGTATTTTGGGTAGCGAAGCAGGCCCGGGAAGCGACCAATTCGAAGCGCCGGAACACGGGGTAGGAATCCGGCCGCGTAGGACACGCGTAAGACGGAGTCAGACGCCCCCTGGAGTCGCACCGGGCCTGCCCATATTGATGTCACCGCGGCCGGCGGCCGTCAGTCCTCGGCGTCGCCGCGCCGGATGCGGAACAGTTTGACCTCGCCCTTGATGCCCTTGAGGTGGCGGGAGCCCGCGAACGATGCCGAAAACTCACCGCGCTCCCCGATGACGTCCCACACCGAATCCGCCGCCAGGACCGTGCCCGGGCGCGCCACGCTCGTGACACGGCTCGCCACGTTGACCGGACTGCCGAACCAATCGCCGGCACGGCTCACCGCCATGCCGGAGGCCACGCCCGCCCGCAGCCGAGGGAAGTCGTTGTCGGAGTCGACGGCTTCGACGAGTTTCAGGACGACGTCGAGCAACGGTTGCGGCTCGGGGCAGACGAACATCACCGCGTCGCCGATGGTCTTGATGAAACGCACCGGAGGAACGGTCATGTCGCGGGCGAGGATGGCCAGCCGGTTGGCCAGATGCCCCAGCTCTTCGGGCGTGACGGCCTCACCGATCCGGGTGAAGCCGACCAGGTCGGCGAAGGCGACGCTGATTTGGCGCGCGCCCGGCAGCGGCTTGCCGGCGGCGCGCTCGGCGGCGTTGACCGCTTCGGTCTCCATCATGTGGCGCAGCTGCATGAACAGCATGTGCTGGATCATCGGGCCCAGCATAGGCGCGATTTTGGTCACCAAAGCCTTTGAGGCTTGCGCGATTTCGAGCTCGCTGGCGCCCGGGCGCATGATCGCCGAAAGCGCCGAGTACCGCATGACCTCGGCGGTCCGCGACAGACCTTCGGCGAGCACCCGGACCACGAGAATCACGTGCTCGGGGTCCAGGCCCAGCTCGACGAACCGCTGGGTGAAGGCGGCGGCCTCGCCGTCGGCGCGCATGTGAACGGCCGCGTCGGGGTCGTCGACGCGGACCAGACCGATGGCGCGTTGCACGCGCTGCAGCAGTCCCAGGTCGATGCCGTGGGTCTCGCTGATCTCCCGCGTCGACACGTACGTGCCGTCGTCGCCGATGATGTGGCGGGTGGCCAGCAACAGAGGCGGATTGGTCGCCCGGATCTCCTCGGCGGTGATGCCCTGCTCGAACAGCCACCGCACCAGTTCGGCCCGTTCCGTGCGCGCGGTTCCCTCGAGCCCTTCGAGCAGGTCGTCGATGGTGTGGTCGTCCCCGTCGTGCACGTCGCCAACGTACAACGCGGGCGCGTCATGATGTGAGGTGATGAGCACACCGTTGCTGCGGGGATTCCCGCCGGTCGTCGACGAGCGCGCCAGGACGCTGATTCTGGGGTCGTTTCCCAGTGCGCAATCACTGGTGGCGGACCAGTACTACGCCAATCCACGCAACGCGTTCTGGTCGATCACCGCTGAGCTTTTCGGCTTCGACGCCGCCGCGCCCTACGACAGGCGCCTGGCGGGACTGCAATCCCACGGAATTGCGCTTTGGGATGTTCTTCACACGTGCCGCCGCCGCGGCAGTTCCGACTCGGCCATCGATCCAACCAGCCTGACGGTCAACGACTTTGGCGCGTTCTTTGCCGACTACCCCGCCATCACGGCGGTGTACTTCAACGGCGCCAAGGCCGCCGAGCTCTACCGCCGCCGGGTGGTGTCGCCCGACGAGATCCAGTGCCACCGGCTGCCGTCGACCAGCCCGGCCCACGTGATGCGGCCGGGCGCCAAGCTCGCGGCGTGGGCGCCGATCGCGAGCGCGGCGCCGCCGGGCGAAGCGGGTCGGCGCGCGTAGATCCAGCCGATCGCGAGCGCGGCGCCGCCGGGCGAAGCGGGTCGGCGCGCGTAGATCCAGCTGGTTGCGGAGGCCCGTCCGGTCTCATGACACCGGGGGCCGGCGAAGGGCCCACGGTCGAGCGGCTTCGATCTGCGCCGACAGCGACAACAGCGTCGCTTCGTCATAAGGCCGGCCGACGAGTTGGACCGACATCGGCATCCCGTCTGCGTCGAGGTCCCAGGGAACCACCGCGGCGGGCTGTCCGGTCAGGTTCCAGACCTGTTGGTAGGGAACGTATTGCCCCACCCTCAGCAGGGTCGACACGGCGCCGCGCCGTTGGTAGGCGCCGATACGGGATGGGCCCGTCGCCGTTCCCGGCGTGACGACGACGTCGACATCGTCGAAGATCGCCTGGATCCGCGACACCACGGCCCCCTCGGCCGCCCGCAGGGACTCCATCCGGCGGTCCGAGAAGAAAGACCCCAAGCGGGCCATGTTGCGGGTGCGCGGTTCCAGGCGTTCGGGATGAGCCAGGGCATCGGCGTCGTCGCAGATGCCGCGCAGGTAGCGGGGCAGGTAGTTGGTGAGGATCGCCGAGGCCGGATATTCCGGGTCGGCCGTGATGACGTCATGCCCGAGGTCGCGAAGCAACGCGCCGGCCTCGTCGACCGCGGCCAGCTCCCGCTTGCCGACCCGAACCGGCAGCGGGGTTGGGACCTTGGCGCTCAACGCAATTCGTAGCCGCCCGGGGCTGCTGGTCGCCGCGGTCACGAACTCCCCCTCGGGCCCGGGCACCGTCGACGTCGCGTCCAGGAACACGGCCGCGTCGATCACCGTGCGGGCGATGGGGCCGTTGACGCTCAGCCCGTACCAGGCGTCGTCGTGGGGTTCCAGCGACACCCGATCGCGCTGCGGCTTCAGGCCGAACACGCCGCACCAGGTCGCCGGGATGCGGATCGACCCGCCCCCGTCGGAGCCCAACGCCAGCGGGGCCAGCCCGGCCGCGACCGCGGCGGCGCTGCCGCCGCTGCTGCCGCCCGGCGTGCGCCTGGGATCCCACGGATTGCGGGTAGCTCCGAAGGTCAGCGACTCGGTGTACGGCAGCATCATCAGCTCGGGCACATTGGTCTTGCCGACGACGACGGCGCCCGCGGCGCGCAACCGGCGCACCACCTCCGCGTCGGAGCTCACCGCGGGCCGGTGCCCGCCGCTGCCGAAGGTCGTCACCTCCCCGGCGACATCGACGTCGTCCTTGATCGCGACCGGCACGCCGAGCAGCGGCAGCCGTTCGCCCGCGTCCAGGCGGTCCTGCGCCACGGCGGCCTCGTAGCGAGCTTTGTCAGCGAGCACCACGCGGTAGCACCGCAGCTGGCTGTCGAGCTGGGCGATCCGCTCCAGGTAGACCTCGAGCAACTCCGGTGCGGTCAGTTCACCGTCGGCCAGCATGCGCGCTTGCGCCGCCGCGCCGGCGAAGGCGAGATCGTCGTTCACTGCGGCAGCGTAACCCCGTAATTGGGCCGGGCCCTGGCTGGCGTCGGCGGGGCCGCGGGGCGGCAACAAGTACCGTGGGCGACATGTCCTGCGTGTTCTGTGCGGTCGTCGCCGGGGAAGCTCCGGCCATCCGGATCTACGAAGACGACGACTACCTGGCGATCCTCGACATCCGCCCGTTCACTCGTGGCCACACGCTGGTGCTGCCCAAGCGGCACAGCGTCGACCTCACCGACACCACGCCGGAGACGCTGGCCGGAATGGTCACCCTGGGCCAACGCATCGCCCGGGCCGCGCGCACGACGGAATTGGCCGACGCGACCAACATCGCCATCAACGACGGCAGCGCCGCCTTCCAGACGGTGTTCCACATCCACCTGCACGTGTTGCCGCGCCGCAACGGCGACAAGCTGTCGGTGGCCAAAGGAATGCTGCTGCGCCGCGACCCCGACCGCGACGCCACCGGCCAGATTCTGCGCAACGCACTGGCCCGTATCGACGCAAGTCAACCGGATTAGGCCCATGGCGGCCGTCCTTCGGCGGCACCGGAAACGGCACCAACCTGGCAAAAGCCACACTTAGCGCGCGTCTGCAGCGGTTTAATGCCCTGTAACTCGTGGTGATGCTGTTGTTTCTTCACCACACAACAGGGGAGCTCAAGCGTGACGAAACGGCGGGCGGTGAATCCGTGGCGGCGGTCGGGGGTGCCGGCACCCGCCGGGTGGGCCCTCGTCTCCGTGTACGGCGTAGCCGGCGTGCTGATCGTGCTGTCGTCGTTCTGGGGATGGCGCGGCCCGTACGGGACGCACCCCATCAACGGGTTCGTCATCGCGATGTGCCTTGCCATCGCGGCGGCATACGCCGCGCGCGCGGCCCGCTTCAAGCCCCGGCGCCAACGATTCGGATGGCTGGCGCTGGTGACGGCCCTGCTCGGCTGGGCGGCCGGTGAGGTCATCTGGGCGTTCTACGACGTGCGCCCGGAATTCGATCACGCCACGCACCCTGCGGCAACCGAGTTCGTCCTTCTGCTGTGGCCGGTCGGCGCGATGACGTCGTTGGTGCTGCTGTCCCAATTGTCTCGCAAGAGCCCCCGGCGTCTGCTGCTCGACGGTCTCATCGTGGCGACGTCGCTGTTCGTCATCGCCTGGGTGTTCGTGGTCGAAGCGCAGCTGCAGGAGCATTCCGGCGCGCGGCTGGTGACCTCGGCGGAGGTCTTCGCCGACATCGTCCAGGTGACGACGGCGATCCTGATGCTGTCCCGGGCTCGTCCCGGCGACCGGCCGAGCCGCAGCCTGCTCGCCGCTGGCGTCGCGACCATCTGCATCGCCGACATGGCGCTGGTCTTCTATACCGGCATCGCCAGCTATCACACGGGCGGGGTCGGCGACCTGGTCCGAGTCGCGGGCCTGGCGTTATTGGCGCTCGCGGCCCTGGCCGCCGCGCACGAGCGTCCCGCGCCCGCGCCGCCGGATGAGACCGAGTTCCGGGCCCGGCTGTGGCTGCCCTACTTGCCGCTGATCCTCGCCGCCGCGGCGGGCTGGGCGCACGCGGCGGGCCATTCGATACACGACCCCATGCTCGCCGCGCTGGGCATCCTGGTGGCCGCCGTGCTGGCCCGGCAATTCGTCGTCCTGGTCGACAACCAGAATTTGTTGTCGGAGGTCGCGCGCGAGGCGTTTCGCGACAACCTGACCGGTCTGGCCAATCGCGCCCTGTTCCTGCAGCGCCTGGAACAGGCCGTCGCGCGCCGGCATCCCAACGGCATGCCCATCGCGGTGCTGTGCCTGGACCTCGACAACTTCAAGTCGGTCAACGACGCCCTGGGCCATCCGGCCGGCGACGAGCTTTTGGTCAGGGTGGCCGGGCGGCTCACCGCGGCGTTGGGGGAAAGCGGGACCATCGCCCGGCTCGGCGGCGACGAATTCGCGGCGGTCATCGAGGCTTCCGTCCAAGAATCGCAGGCGGCCGCGCACCGGATCCTCGACGCGTTCACCGGGGCCATCCTGATCGACGGCATTCCGATCATGGTCCGGCCCAGCATCGGATTCACGGTGTGCACCGGCGCATCGGCCTGCACGGTCGACCAGCTGCTGAGGCACGCCGACCTCGCCATGTACGCCGCCAAACGCGAAGGCGGGCAATGCATCCGCAGCTTCATGCCCGACCTGCCGTTGCCGTACGCGTTCCCGGCGTCTCCCGATTCCGGGGAATCCGACGTGGCGCCGCCGGTCGATGGCGGCGGCGGTGTCGCGACGCCGCAGGCGTCACCGCCCGTTTCCGACGTCGCGACACCGACCACGAACTCGCCCTCCGGCGATGTCGGGGACGATGCCCCTCGGCCACCGAGGGGTATCCGGGTGGGCTTCGCGGTGCTGGCGGTCGGCGTGATCGCCTTCGCCGCGTCCAGCGTCGCGCATCCGGACGCGGGACACGGCATGTTCTCGGCCACAACGCTGTATTCGGCGCTGACCGTGTTGGCCGCCGGTCTGGTTGTCCTTCGCGCGTACCGCGTCTCGGCGGACCGGTTGGCGTGGTCACTGATCGCCGCCGGGATGGCGTTCTCGGCCGCGGGCGACATCGTCTACGCGTTGTTTGTGCCCAACGGTCGCTCCCCGTCGGTGGCCGACCCGGTGTACCTGGCGTACTACCCGCTGGTGTACGCCGGGCTGCTGCTGCTCATGCGGGCACGGTTCAAGCGGTTGCCGATCCCGATTCAGCTCGACTCGCTGGTGTGCGCCCTGACGCTGGCGGCGGTGGCCGCGGCCGTGACGGAGGGCCCCATGCGGGCGGCGACGTCACGCACGCCCGCGACGGTGTGGATGGGATTGGTCTACCCCTGGATTGACCTGGTGCTCCTGGCCCTGGCCGCCGGCATGCTGCCAATACTCGGTTGGCGCAATGACTTTCGCTGGGCGCTGCTGATGACCGGACTGGTCGTGTTTGCGGTGGCGGACGTAGCGTACCTGTTCCAGACGACGGCGGGCTCCTATCGGGTCGGCACCTTGCTGGATGCCTGCTGGCCGGCGTCGTCGTTGCTCATCGCGATGGCCAGCTGGTCCCCTTCGTCGCCGGCGGCGCCGGTGCCCAGACACCGATTCAGCCCGTACGTCACCCCGGTGACGACTTCCGTTGTCGCGCTGGGAGTTATCGTTCTGGCGCATCATTCGCGGCCGGCCGCGACCCTGGCGGCGTTGAGCCTGGTCGTGGCGACCGCGCGATTCTCACTGACCTTCCGGGACGTGAGCCTGCTGCACACGCACGACAAGCACGCCATGACCGACGAGTTGACCGCGTTGCCCAACCGGCACTCACTGGCCAGCGCCCTGACCGCGTTGCCCGCTACGGCGCCGGGGTCCGCGTCGATTCCGGGCAGAGCGCGCGCCCGGCGGGCTCTGTTGCTGTTGAGCCTGAGCGATTTTCACGAGATCACCGACTCGATCGGTCGCCAGTTCGGCGATGAGTTGCTGTGCCATATCGCAAACCGCCTGTCCGGCAGCGTCCGTCGCGACGACCTGCTGGCGCGGGTCGGTGATGACCAATTCGCCGTGCTGCTCGCGGACGGGGCCAACCTCACCGCCGCCAGCGCTCAGGCGGGCCGGCTGCTGGAAGCGTTGAGTGAGCCGATCGCCTTGGATCCGATCACCGTCCAGGTCGAAGGCCGCATCGCCATCGCGCTGTGCCCCGACCACTGCGACCACCCGGAAGAGCTGCTGGGCCGCGCCGAGACCGCGATGGCGCACGCCGAATCCGCTCGCAGCAAGATCGCGGTCTACGACTCGTCCTTCGAGGTTTACCGGAACAACGACCCCAACCTCATCGAGGACCTGCGCACGGCCTTGTTCGACACCGACGAGCTGAAATTGCACTACCAGCCCAAGATCGACGGGCGCGACGGCAGCGTTCACAGCGTCGAGGCGGTGCTGCGCTGGCAGCATCCCACCCGCGGAACGCTGCTGCCGGAGGAGGTCTTGCCCGTCGCCGAGCGCGCCGGACTGATGCGCAAGATCTCCAACCGCACCCTGAGCATGGCGCTCAAACAGGTCCGGTGCTGGCGTGAGCAGGGCATCACGCTCACCGTCGCGGTGAACCTGTCGACGACCAACCTGCTCGACATCGAGCTCGTCGGCACCGTGGAGCGGCTGCTCGCGAATTATGACCTGCCCGCCGACGCGCTCATCCTCGAGATCACCGAGAGCGCGCTGGTGGATTCCGCGCGATCCCGCAACACCGTCGCCGCCCTGCAACGCTTGGGGATCCGCATATCGCTCGACGACTACGGCACCGGCTGGTCGTCATTGGCCCGGCTGCAAGAGGTTTCGGTCGATGAGCTCAAACTCGACCGGATTTTCGTAACCCGCCTGGATCACGACGCACGATCGGTCGCGATCGTGCGGTCCACGGTGGCGCTCGCCCACAACCTGGGCGCCGACCTCGTCGCCGAGGGCGTCGAGAACGAGGCCACCCTGGACGCGCTGCACCGGTACGGCTGCATGATCACCCAGGGTTACGTGCACACCGCGCCGTTGCCGCCCGACGAGTTGCGGGACTGGATCGCCCAGCACGCCCCCGAACCCCGCACCCGCCAGTTCAACCGGCGGGCGTGAGCGGGACTCAGAACAGCTCTTTGGCCAGCAGCTGCAGCGTCGCGACGCGCGCCGGTGCGGTGTCGGGCCCGGTGCCGCGGCGGGCCGAGGCCACCGGGTTCACCATCACCTCGTCGACGCCGAAATGCTCGGCGAGCGCTCGGATCTGCTCGGCGGCCTCCGCCGGCGTCCCCAGGATGGCGCGTCGCAGACCGCTGTCGACGATCGCCTGCTGCTGTCCGGTCAACTCGGCCACGGCCGCCTCCTCCACCAGCGGCACCGGACCGAGCGGCTGCCCGGTCCGCAACCTGGCCATCATCTGCAGGTTGGGCAGCATCAACGCCGTTGCCTCCTCCCGGGTTTCGGCCACCGCCGCGTTGACCGTCAGAAACGTCCGCGGCTCGGCGGCAAACGCGCTGGGCGTGAAGCGGGCGCGGTAGACCTCGAGCGCCTCGTCGGTTCCCTTGCCGGAGAAGTGATGTGCGAACACGTACGGCAGCCCCTTGGCGGCGGCCAAGTGCGCCGAATACATCGACGAACCCAGCAGCCACAGGCGCGGTTCGGTCACGGCGGCCGGGGTGGCCTTGAGCGTGTAGTCGCCCGAGCGCAACGGAACCCGCACGCCGCGCGCGCTCATCAGTGCCGCCACGTCGTCGAGGTATTCGGGAAAGTTCTCGATGTCCCGGCCGTCCTGCCCGCCCCGCAGCGCGTAGGAGGTCACCGGGTCGGATCCCGGCGCGCGGCCGATGCCGAGGTCGATGCGCCCGGGGGCGGCCGCTTCCAGCAGCGCGAATTGTTCGGCCACCGCCAGCGGCGCGTGGTTGGGCAGCATCACCCCACCCGAGCCGAGCCGCAGCTGCGAGGTCTGGGGTGCCAGATAGGCGAGCACCACCGGCGGGCTGGTGGCACCGACGGAAGGCATGTTGTGGTGCTCGGCAACCCAGTAGCGGGTAAAACCCAACCGATCCGCGGCCTGCGCCAGCTGCACGGTGGCCGCCAGCGCGTCGCCGGTCGTCTGGTCGGTGCGCACCGGGATGAGATCAAGGACGGAAAGACGCACGATGGCGTCAACGCGCGCGGGCCGGCAAACGTTCCCGAACCCGCCCTAGTAGTCCTTGAGGGCGATCGACGAGACGATGCGGTCGAACACCTGCTGCGGAATCGGGGCGCCGCCGGGAATGTTGTCCACGACCAACCATTGGTTGCGCTGCACGTAGTCCGCGAATTCGCGGTGGTAGTTGGCGAATCCGCGCGCGTGGTCGGCGGTCCCGTCCGAGGTGGCGGACTTGAGCTCGCCGGCGAGGATGTAGGCGCCCAGCAGCGCGACGCTGGTTCCCTGGCCCGACAGCGGTGAGCAGCAATACCCGGCGTCGCCGACCAGTACCACGCGGCCGTGCGACCAGCGGTCCATCTTGATCTGCGACATCTCGTCGAAGTAGAAATCGGGCGCGGTCCGCATGTACTCCAGCAGTTGGGGGCGAACCCATCCTTCCCCGGCCATCCGCCGCTCCAGCTCGGCGAACTGGGCCTCGGCGTCGCGGTAGTCGATCCGCAGCTCCGGGTCCATGAAACCCAACATGGCCCGGGCCTCCGCGTTGTGACGCGCGCTGTAGATCCCCGCCATGGTGGAGTCCCCGTAGTGCCACATCTGCCAGTGGTCGAGGTCCAAGAAATTGGGCACGGTGAAGATCGCCGCGTGCGTGCCCAGCCGTTCGATGACGTTCTCCTCCGGCCCGAACACCAGTCGCCGCACGTTGGAGTGCAATCCGTCGGCGCCGATGACGAGGTCGAATTCCCGTGGTGCGGCACGCTCGAAGATGACGCGGACGGCCGTGCCATCGTCGTCCAACGCGGTGACGGTGTCGTCGAAAAGGTAATCGGTCGTCCATTGGCTTGCGCCGTAGAGCAATTCGATTAAGTCGTCGCGCAGCAGTTCGATGTCTGGGCTGTCGATGCGCCCGCCGGTCGGTGTCGATTCGGTGTCGCGGGACAGCTCATTGCCGTCACGGTCGACGACGGAGGAGCCGCGGATTTGCGTCTTGCGCTTCTCGGCGGCGGCCAGCAGCCCCATGCGGTCGAGCACGGTCAGCGCCGGGCCGCGCACGTCGATCGCCTGGCCGCCCGGCCGCGGCCCGCGATGACGCTCCACCACCGTCACCGAATGGCCATGCCGCCCAAGCCAAAACGCGGCCGCCGTGCCCGCCACGCTGGCGCCGGAAACGAGAATCTCGCTCACTTGATCCCTGCCAGTTCTTTTGCGTCCCGGAAGATGTCGTCGAGCATTGCTGGTGTCAACCTACCGGTGAACATGTTTTGCTGGCTCGGGTGGTAGCAGCCGAGCAACCGCACCCCGGGGGCGAGGTCGGCAACGGCGCCGTGGCCGAACCGGGGCTTGGGTCCCGCGGCTCGACCGGGGGTGCCCGGCAGTCGCAGCGCGATCTGCCAGCCGAATCCGCCGAGGGCCACGACCACGCGAACGTGGTCGGCCACCAGCTGCCACTCGGCCTGCAGCCAGGGCCAGCAGGTGTCCCGCTCGGCGGGGGTCGGGGCGTTGGCCGGAGGCGCACACCGCACCGGTGCGACGATGCGAATCTGCTTGGTAGCCAACCCATCCGCGGCGTCCACGCTGGTGGGCTGGTTCACCAGCCCGGCCCGGTACAGCGCGGCGTACAACTGGTCGCCCGAGCGGTCGCCGGTGAACATCCGGCCGGTGCGGTTGGCGCCGTGGGCGGCGGGCGCCAGCCCGACGATGAGCAGCCGCGGCCGCGCCGCTCCCCAGCTGGGTACGGGCCGGCCCCAATACGGTTGGTCGGCGAAGGCCCGCCGTTTGACCCTCGCCACCTCCTCGCGCCAGTCGACCAGCCGCGGACAGGCCCGGCACACGCTGACCAGGGCGTCGAGCTCGGGGATCGAGGTGGCCTGTTCCGCGAGGGCGACGACCCGAGCGGCATCGGCCGCCACCGGGGTCTGCGGCGTGGCCGGGTCACCCGGCCATCCGGTGCCCGCGCCAACCGGAGAGTCGAACGGCTGGCCGGTACGCGGGTGGTCGAGCACATGAACATCCTGCATTCAGTGGCCACGTCGTGCAGACCCGGGCACCGTCCGGGGCCGCGACACGGGCTTACTATCGGGCCGTGAGCTCTGACGCCCTGGCCAGCCTGATCGCCGACCTGCCCGACGGGATGGTCGTCACCGATCCCACCGTGACCGAGGGCTATCGCCAAGACCGCGCGTTCGACCCGTCGGCCGGCAAACCGCTGGCCGTGGTGCGACCGCGGCGCACCGAAGAGGTGCAGACCGTGCTGCGCTGGGCCACCGCTAATCGGGTGCCCGTCGTGCCCCGGGGCGCCGGGAGCGGCCTGTCCGGCGGGGCGACCGCCCTGGACAACTGCATCGTGCTCTCGACCGAGAAGATGCGCGACATCTCGGTCGACCCGGTGACGCGGACCGCCGTATGCCAGCCCGGGCTGTTCAA
Source organism: Mycobacterium sp. 3-98 (assembly GCF_035918355.1). Lineage (NCBI taxonomy): Bacteria > Bacillati > Actinomycetota > Actinomycetes > Mycobacteriales > Mycobacteriaceae > Mycobacterium > Mycobacterium sp. 3-98. The sequence continues at coordinate 4,559,531 of NZ_CP142360.1, forward strand.
CGCCGAGGTGAAAAAGGCCGCAGCCGAACACGGCCTGTGGTATCCGCCGGATCCGTCCTCGTTCGAGATCTGCAGCATCGGCGGCAACATCGCCACCAACGCCGGGGGGCTGTGCTGCGTGAAGTACGGCGTCACCACCGACTATGTGCTGGGCATGCAGGTGGTGCTGGCCGACGGGACCGCGGTCCGGCTGGGCGGGCCGCGGCTCAAGGACGTCGCGGGCCTGTCGCTGACCAAACTCTTCGTCGGCAGCGAAGGCACGCTGGGCGTCGTCACGGAGGTGACGCTGCGGCTGGTACCCAAGCAGAACGCGTCCAGCGTCGTCGTCGCCACCTTCGCCTCGGTGCAGGACGCGGTCGACGCGGTGCTCGGGGTCACCGCCCGGCTTCGCCCCTCGATGCTGGAGTTCATGGACTCGGTGGCGATCAACGCCGTCGAGGACACCCTGCGCATGGACCTGGACCGCGGGGCGGCGGCCATGCTGGTGGCCGGGTCCGACGAGCGCGGCCGCGCCGGTAGCGAGGACGCCGAGATCATGGCCAAGGTCTTGGCGGAAAACGCTGCGACGGAAGTATTTTCGACCGACGATCCCGACGAGGGCGAAGCATTCGTCGTCGCGCGGCGGTTTTGCATCCCGGCCGTCGAAGCCAAGGGATCGCTGTTGCTCGAGGACGTCGGCGTGCCGCTTCCGGCGCTGGGCCGGCTGGTCACCGGGATCGCCGGCATCGCCGCCGAACGCGACCTGATGATCTCGGTGATCGCCCACGCCGGCGACGGCAACACCCACCCGTTGATCGTCTACGACCCCGCCGATGCCGACATGACCGAACGCGCCCACCTGGCATTCGGCGAGATCATGGACCTGGCCGTCGGTCTCGGCGGCACGATCACCGGCGAGCACGGGGTGGGCCGGTTGAAGCGGCCCTGGCTGGCTGGCTATCTCGGGCCCGAGGTGATGGACCTCAACCGGCGCATCAAGCAGGCGTTGGATCCGAAGGGCATCCTCAACCCCGGGTCGGGCATTTAGTTCTGGCTGCTGAGCGCCCGGCTGGCCGGGAAATCGATGTCGACTGCCCGGCTGGCCGAGCACTGGCGTCGCCGGGCGGTTGACATATCTCGGCTGCTGTCGTACGAATAAGACATGGCTGCTGTTATGTCTCAGAACGCACCGGTCGCCTTCCAGCTCGCGACCGCCGCCACCTGGTCGAACCCGTGGCCGATGTACCGCGCGCTGCGCGACCACGACCCCGTGCACCACGTCGTTCCGGCGAATTCTCCCGAGCATGACTACTACGTGTTGTCGCGGCACGCCGACGTGTGGGCGGCGGCCCGCGACCACGAAACCTTCTCCTCGGCAAAGGGCCTGACCGTCAACTATGACGATCTGGAACTGATTGGCCTGCAAGACAATCCACCGTTCGTGATGCAGGATCCACCGGTGCACACCCAGTTCCGCAAGCTGGTGTCGCGCGGGTTCACGCCGCGGCAGGTCGAGGCGGTGGAACCCAAGGTGCGGGAATTCGTCGTCGAGCGCATCGAGGGGTTGCGCGCGGCCGGCGGCGGTGACATCGTCACCGAGCTGTTCAAACCGCTGCCGTCGATGGTGGTCGCGCATTATCTCGGTGTGCCCGAAGAGGACTGGGTGCAGTTCGACGGCTGGACCCAGGCGATCGTCGCGGCCAACACCGCCGAGGGCGGCGTCGCGGGGGCACTGGAGACCGTCGGCGACGCGGTCGGGTCGATGATGGCCTACTTCACCGGCCTGATCGAACGTCGTCGCACCGACCCCGAGGACGACACGATCTCCCACCTGGTGACCGCGGGGGTGGGCGCCGACGGTGACGTCGCCGGCACGCTGTCGATCCTGGCGTTCACATTCACGATGGTGACCGGCGGCAACGACACCGTCACCGGCATGCTCGGCGGCTCGATGCCGCTGCTGCACGAGCGTCCCGATCAGCGAAAGTTGTTGGTGGACAACCCCGAATTGATCACCGACGCTGTCGAGGAGCTGCTGCGGATGACCTCACCGGTCCAGGGGTTGGCGCGCACGACCACCCGCGAGGTGACGATCGGCGACACCACCATTCCCGCCGGGCGCAGGGCGCTGCTGCTGTACGGGTCGGCCAACCGCGACGAACGCCAATACGGGCCCGACGCGGCCGAACTCGACGTGACCCGGTGCCCGCGCAACATTTTGACGTTCAGCCACGGCGCGCACCACTGCCTGGGCGCCGCCGCGGCCCGGATGCAGTCCCGGGTGGCGCTCACCGAGCTGCTGGCCCGATGCCCCGACTTCGAGGTCGACGAATCAGGGATCGCCTGGGCCGGGGGCAATTACGTGCGGCGGCCGCTGTCGGTGCCGATTCGAGTGGGGTCCTGATGCCGGGAAACGACTGGCTTTCCGCGCGGCGCAGCGAAGCGGCCGCCGACCGGATACTCGACGCGGCCGAGGAACTCTATACCCAGCGCGACTCGGATTCGATCGGCATGAACGAAATCGCCAGGGCCGCAGGGTGTTCCCGAGCGACGCTGTACCGGTATTTCGAGAATCGCGAGGCATTGCGCACCGCGTACGTGCACCGCGAGACCCACCGGCTCGGCCGCGCCATCCTCGCGCGCACCGGCGGCATCGAGGACCCGCACGAAAGACTGGTCGCGAGCATCCTGGTCACCTTGCAGATGGTGCGCGAGAGTCCCGCGCTGGCGTCGTGGTTCGCCACGACGCGCCCGCCAGTCGGCGGCGAGTTGGCGGGCCAGTCCGACGTGATCGCGGCCCTGGCGGCGGCGTTCCTGAACTCGTTGGGAGCCGATGATCCCGCGGTGGTGGAGCGCCGGGCGCGCTGGGTGGTCCGGGTGATCGTGTCGATGCTGCTGTTCCCGGGCCACGACGAAGCCGACGAGCGGGCGATGATCGAGGAATTCGTCGTGCCGATCGTGGCGCCGGTGTCCGCCCGCGGCTAGGGCCGCCGGATTCGTCGCGCTCCCGGGCCGGAAGCAATGTCCTCAGCGCCCGCCTCCAAGCAACGTCGGCTCGGCGCGCTGAGCAATGCGCTTGTCGCTGGGAGGCGGGCAAAGGCGCTAGTCGCGAACCCGCGTGAAACGGTGCAACAGCCACGCCAACGGGATCGTCAGCGCCAGCGTCGCGACGAACAGATAAAGCATCGGCCCGGTGTAGACGCGCGCGCCCACCACGTAGTCCATCGCGAATTCCATGGTGATCAGGTGGATCAGGAAGATTTCGTAGGAGATCTCCCCCAGCCACACCATGGGGCGGCTGGCCAACAGCCGCGAATACCATCCGTGATCCCCCAGCGCCAAGGGCGCCACCGCCAGTGCGGCGATCACGGCATAAAAACAGGTCTTGAACAACGCCTCGCTCAACGTCGCCGGGGAGGTGGTGGGCGCGCCGGCGATGGGTGTGGACGCGATGAAATAGCTGATGATCGCCAGCGGGATGGCCACAAACCCGTACGCGCGCACGCCCATCTCCTGCAACACGGTGAGCATCATGCCGGCGAGGAACCAGGCCAAATAGGTGGGCAGCCACAGCCGGGCGCCGTCGGGGAACCAGTGGTCGGTGTGCACGAGAACCAGCCACGCCGGGCTGATCAACGCCATCGCCGCGAGGGCGCCCAGCACCAGCTTCGGCTGCCATTGACGCCGGCATATCAACACCAGCAGCAGGTAGGCCAGCAGCGGGAGGATGACGTAGAACGAGGCCTCCACGGCCAGGCTCCACATCTGGGTCAGCCCCTGGTGCAGATACTTGCCCAGGTAGCCGTTGCAGTAGATCTGGGTCAGCGTCAGGTTGCGCGCCAACCCCAGCCACGAGTGCCCGGGGTTGGGCCCCGCCTCGCGGTAGTGGTACAGCACGTAGGCGAACAACACCGTGACGACGTAGGCGGGCATGATGCGCCGAACCCGGTGCCACGCATAGCGACTCAGCGACGGCGGCGGGCCGCCGGTTGCGGCGGACTTCACCCACGGGCGGAACAACAGGTAACCGGACAGCACGAAGAAGATCGGCACCCCGATCTCCATCCGGGAACCGACCAGGCCCCAATAGCCGTGGGTGTATTTGCCGGTGGTGTAGGCCGCGTGGGTGCCGACGACGAGCAGCGCGGCGACGGCCCGGACGCCCGTCAGCGAGGCGACGCGGTCGACGCGCGAGGTCTGCTCGAGTCCGCCCTGGGCGTCCTGTTCTTCGGACAGCGTCATTCGCCGTGTTTCCTGCGCGGTTTCCCGCCGTCCCGGCCGCCGCGGGCCTTGGCTGAGGACCTGTCCGGCTGAAGGTTGATCAACACCCCCGAGATGCGGGTCTGCTCAAGCCTTTTGAACGTCGACTTGGGCAACTTGGCCGGCAGTTCCACCAACGAGAAGTCCGGGCCGATCGCGATGTGGCCGAAGTCGCTGCGATGCAGCCCTCCCTCGTTGGCGATGGCGCCCACGATGGCGCCCGGACCGATCTTGTGGCGCTTGCCCACCGCGATGCGATACGTGGCGAACGGCCGTGTAGACCTTGGCTTTTCGGGGCGGTCGCGGCGCTCGGTGCGCCGCTCGCGACGCTCGGGCGGAGGTTCGGGCGACATCAGGAATTCCTCGCCGTCGCGGGATTGCAGGGCCAGCGCGGCGGCGATATCGGCCATCGGGGTGTCGTGTTCGCGTTCGTAGTCCTGGACCAGCTTGCGGAACAGGTCGATGCCGGGGGCCCCGAGCGCGGTGGTGATCGAATCGGCGAACTTGGCCACCCGTTGCGCGTTGACGTCCTCGACGGTGGGCAAGGCGGTTTCGGTGAGCGTTTGCCGCGTGGCCTTTTCGATCGCCTTGAGCAGGTGGCGCTCTCGCGGCGAAACGAACAGCAGCGCGGTGCCCGAACGTCCGGCCCTGCCGGTGCGCCCGATCCGGTGCACGTACGACTCGGTGTCATGCGGGATGTCGTAGTTGAGCACGTGCGAGATCCGCTCCACGTCGAGTCCGCGTGCGGCCACGTCGGTGGCGACCAGGATGTCGATGCTGCCGTCCTTTAAGGCGGCGACGGTCCGCTCGCGCTGGCCCTGCGGGATGTCCCCGTTGATGGCCGCGGCGGAGAAACCTCGCGCCCTTAGCTTTTCGGCGACTTCCTCGGTGGCCTGTTTGGTTCTGACGAAGACGATCATCGCCTCGAACGGCTCGACCTCGAGCACCCGGGTCAGCGCGTCCATCTTGCGGGGACCGGCGACCTGGATGTAGCGCTGCGAGATGTTCTCGGCGGTCGCGGTTTTCGCCTTGGTGCTGACCTCGAGCGGGTCGTGCAGGTACTTGGTGGTGAGCTTGCGGATCGCGGGCGGCATGGTCGCGGAGAACAGTGCCACCTGCTTGTATTCCGGGGTCTCCGACAGGATGCGATCGACCTCTTCGGCGAAGCCCATGGTGAGCATCTCGTCGGCCTCGTCGAGCACCAGGTAGTCGACGTGGGACAGGTCCAGCGTCCCCCGTTCGAGGTGGTCGATCACCCGGCCGGGCGTGCCGACCACCACGTGCGCCCCGCGCCGCAGCCCGGCCAGCTGCACGCTGTAGGACGAGCCGCCGTAGATCGGCAGCACGTTGATCTTGGGCAGGTGGGCTCCGTACCGGCTGAACGCCTCGGCGACCTGCAGGGCCAGCTCCCGGGTCGGGGCGAGCACCAGGGCTTGGGTGGCGGTGCTGGTGACGTCGATTTTGGACAGGATCGGGATCGCGAACGCGGCGGTCTTGCCGGTGCCGGTCTGCGCCAGCCCGACCACGTCGGAGCCCGCCATCAGCGCCGGGATCGTCGCGGCCTGGATACCGGTGGGTGATTCGTAGCCGACGTCGGCAACCGCCCGCAGCACCGAGGGGTGGATCTGCAGGTCGGCAAACGTCGTAGAGGCAGCCCCGGTCGAGCTGTCTGAGAGGGTCATCGCCCAAGAAGTCTAGTGGTGACCGGCTGTCCGGCGGTCCGCGTGATCATCAGCACAGCCGAGCGGGCCTCGGCCACGCCTGCCACACCCGCGGCGCCGATGACGGTACGGTGCGTCGATGTGTGGTCGCTACCGTGTCGTACCGAGCCACTGACCTGCTCGGCCGCTGTTGCATTGATCGCCGCCACTTTGACCGGCTGCGGTTCAGGAGATTCCACAGTCGCAAAGACACCGCAGGCAAGGACTTCTGAGACCCCGTCGATCACGGCCCCGGCCACGCCATTGCCGGCCGCCCAGCCGGGCAACGCGCCACCGGCCGATCCATGTGCGGTCAACCTCGCCTCGCCCACCATCGCGAAGGTGGTGTCCGAACTGCCACGCGACCCGCGCAGCCAGCAGCCGTGGAATCCCGAGCCGCTGGCCGGCAACTACAACCAGTGCGCGCAGCTGTCGGCGGTGATCATCAAGGCCAACACCAATGCGGTCAGCCCCACCACCCGCGCGGTGCTGTTCCACCTCGGTCAATTCATCCCGCAGGGCGTCCCCGACACCTACGGCTTCAACGGCATCGACCCGGCGCAAACCACGGGCGACACGGTGGCGCTGACCTATCCGGGCGGGATCCAGGGCCTCAACACCCACGTGAAGTTTCATTGGAACGGCAACGCCGTCGAACTGATCGGCAATACGCCCGCGCACTGATCCCGGGCACGCCCGCCCGGCGCGACCATCGTGTCGGAGCCCTGTCCTACAGTGGCTCCAGTGTTCGTGACCGGCGACAGCATCGTTTACAGCGCGTCGGACCTTGCCGCCGCCGCCCGCTGCGAATTCGCGCTGCTGCGGGATTTCGACGCCAAACTCGGCCGCGGGCCGGCGACCGCGATCGAGGACGAACTGCTCACGCGGACAGCCACCCTCGGCGACGAGCATGAGCGGCGCGAGCTCGCCCGATTGCGCGAGCGATTCGGCGATGCCGTCGCGGTCATCGGCCGCCCGGCCTACACACCCGCGGGGCTGGCGGCGGCCACCGACGCGACGCTGCGCGCCGTCGCCGACCACGCCCCCGCGGTGTATCAGGCCGCGATGTTCGACGGCCGCTTCCTCGGATTCGCCGACTTTCTGGTCCGCGACGGCGAGCAGTATCGGGTCGTCGACACCAAGCTGGCCCGCTCCGAAAAGGTGACCGCGCTGTTGCAACTGGCCGCCTACGCCGACGTGCTGGCGGCCTCGGGTGTGCCCGTCGCGCCCGAGGCCGAACTGCGGCTCGGCGACGGAACGGCCGTGCGGCACCGCGTCAGCGACCTGGTCCCGGTCTACCGATTGCAGCGGGTGCGGCTGCAGCGGCTGCTCGACGACCACCATGCGAGCGGCGCCGCGGTGCGATGGGACGACGAAAGCGTGGCCGCCTGTTTTCATTGCCCGTCGTGCATCGAGCAGCTGCGCGCCGCCGACGACGTGCTGTTGGTCGCCGGTCTGCGGGTAAGCCAGCGGGACAAGCTGTTCAAGGCCGGCATCACCACCGTCACCGAACTTGCCGCCCACAGCGGGCCGGTTCCCGAGCTGGCCGCGGGTGTCGTCACCGCCTTGACCACCCAGGCGAAACTGCAAGTGCGCCAACGCGATACGGGCGTTCCGCAGGTCCAGGTCATCGACGCGCAGCCACTGGCGCTGCTCCCCGAGCCGGACCCCGGTGATTTGTTCTTCGACTTCGAAGGCGACCCGCTGTGGACCGCCGACGGCCGCGAGTGGGGCCTGGAATACCTGTTCGGCGTCTTGGAGGCCGGGCCTACGGGCAGGTTTCGCCCGCTGTGGGCGCACAACCGGGCAGACGAACGCAAGGCGCTGACCGATTTCTTGGCGATGGTGGCCAAGCGGCGCAGGCGCCGCCCCAACATGCACATCTACCACTACGCACCCTACGAGAAGACCGCGTTGCTGCGGCTCGCCGGGCGCTACGGCGTCGGCGAGGACGAGGTCGACGAACTGCTGCGCAGCGGCACGCTGGTCGACCTTTATCCGTTGGTGCGCAGGAGCATTCGCGTCGGCGCGGAGTCATTCAGCCTCAAGGCGCTCGAACCGCTCTACATGGGGTCACAACTGCGCGCGGGCGACGTGACCACGGCGACCGGTTCGATCACCTCCTACGCGCGCTATTGCGAACTGCGCGCGGAGGGCCGCGGCGACGAGGCCGCCTCCGTGCTCAAGGAGATCGAGGACTACAACCACTACGACTGCCGGTCGACACAGGAACTGCGTAACTGGCTGATGTTGCGCGCCTACGAATCCGGTGTCGTACCGATCGGCGCCCAGCCCGTCGGCGACGGCAACACCGTCGAGGACCGCGACGAACTGGCGGTGACCCTGGCGGCGTTCACCGGGGCCGCCGGCATCGACGAGCGCACCCCGGAGCAGACGGCGGTGGCGCTGGTGGCCGCCGCGCGCGGCTACCACCGTCGCGAGGACAAGCCCTTCTGGTGGGCGCATTTCGACCGGTTGAACTTCCCGGTCGACGAATGGGCGGATAACACCGACGTGTTCGTCGCTGAGCGCGCGTCCGTCAGCGTCGACTGGCACACACCTCCCCGCGCGCGCAAACCCCAGCGGCGGCTGCAGCTACGCGGCGAACTCGCGCGTGGCGACCTGAAAAGCGACGTATTCGCGCTCTACAACCCGCCGGCGCCGCCGGGCATGACCGACAACCCGGACCGGCGGGCGGCCGGACGCGCCTCGGTCATCGAGGCCGACGATCCGGCGGTGCCCACCGAGGTGGTGGTCGTTGAACGAGTTGGCAGTGACGGCAACACCTTTGACCAATTGCCTTTTGCGCTGACTCCCGGCCCGCCCATCCCCACCACCGCCCTGCGGGAATCGATCGAGGCGACCGCCACCACGGTGGCCGCCGGATTGCCGCAGCTGCCGCACAGCGCCGTGGTCGACGTGCTGCTGCGCCGAGCGCCCCGGACGCGCAGCGCTGATCCCCTCCCGCACGGCGGTGACACCGTCGCCGACATCACCGCCGCGCTACTCGATCTGAACTCGTCGTACCTGGCGGTTCATGGGCCGCCCGGAACCGGCAAGACGCACACCGCCGCCCGGGTCATCCACGACCTGGTTACCCGACACGGCTGGCGCGTCGGTGTCGTCGCGCAATCGCACGCCACGGTGGAAAACCTGTTGGACTGCGTGATCGACGCCGGCCTGGATCCGCACCGCGTCGCGAAGAAGCGTTACGACCACCAGGCTCCGCGCTGGCAGGAGATCGACGGCGGCGCGTACGCGGCATTCCTCGCCGATACGCCGGGCTGTGTGATCGGCGGCACCGCATGGGATTTCGCCAACGCCAACCGGATACCGCCGGGGAGTTTGGATCTGCTGGTGATCGACGAGGCCGGCCAATTCTGTCTGGCCAATACCATCGCCGTGGCCGCGGCCGCCGCGAACCTGCTGCTGCTCGGAGACCCTCAGCAGTTGCCGCAAGTCAGCCAGGGCACCCATCCCGAGCCGGTGGACACCTCGGCGCTGGACTGGCTGGTCGACGGCCGTCGCACCCTGCCCGACGAACGTGGCTACTTCCTGGACCTCTCCTACCGGATGCACCCGGCCGTCTGCGCCGCGGTCTCGGCGCTGTCCTACGAGGGCAGGCTGCGCTCCCACGAATGCACCGCCGCCCGCCGCCTGGACGGGCATCGGCCGGGCGTGCAGCTGCTTTCGGTTGAGCACCAGGGCAATTCGACCGAAAGTCCCGAGGAGGCCGACGCGATCGCCGGCGAGATCGGGCGACTGCTCGGCGCGTCGTGGACCGATGAGCACGGCCGCCGAGCGTTGACGGCCGCCGATGTGCTGGTGCTGGCGCCCTACAACGCCCAGGTGGCACTGCTGCGTCGCCGGTTGAGCTCCGCCGGGCTCGGCGGGGTGCGGGTGGGGACCGTCGACAAGTTCCAGGGCGGACAGGCGCCCGTGGTGTTCATCTCGATGACGGTGTCCTCCATGGACGTGGTACCGCGCGGAATCTCCTTCCTGCTCAACAGGAATCGACTCAACGTGGCGGTCAGCCGGGCCCAAAATGCAGCGGTGATCGTGCGGTCGCCGTCGTTGACGGAGTACCTGCCCGCCACACCCGCGGGGCTGATCGATCTGGGCGCGTTCTTGGCGCTCACCCAACCCGATCTGCGCGGAGGCGCCTAATTGCCCGACGAGTGACGGCCGTGACCGGTGGGATCGTCGTCGGGATCGGGGCGGTGGTGCTGGCCCCGCAGCGGGTCGCCGTCGGTGAAGTGGTGACCCGACGGACCCCGGTGGGGGCGGCGCGGCGGTCGGGTGAGCCGGTCGACCGGCGGGCTGGGCTTGACCGAGCGCCGCACCGGCACCTGACGGAGGCGCTTTCCGCTGTCCAGATGAGACCCGTTGTGGGCAAATCCAATTGGCTGTGCCCGCGCAACCGGCTCGTCGAACACACGGTGCCACGAATCGTCCGGGCCCCGATGCCGCACCGCGGCGGGTGGGGGGGCCGCCGCATGAGCACGCTCCCCTGACGGCGGGTTGCCGCGCCCGACATCGGGTTCACGCACCAGAACGAACTCGACGTATTCGTCGTCGTCGTAGTCGTCGTCGACGATGTCATCCTCGTCGGGCCCGAAGGGGTCGCCGCCCCGGCCGGTGCGGGACCAGGGCGCGAAGCCCACCAAGAACAGGGCGGCAATGATCCCGAACAACGCGATGAACGCCGGCAACAGCACCGACTGCGACATCGCGGCGGCAAACGGTTCGCGCAGAAACCGCGGCAGCTGCAACGTGGCGGCGTCCTCGTCGATGCCCCCACCGGCGGGCCGCCGCGGCATCTCGGCGGTGATCCGCCAGGTCATGAACGCGGCCATGCCGGCGCTGCCGAGCACCGCGCCGAGCTGGCGCACGGAGTTGTACACCGCAGAGCCCGCACCGGCCAGGTGCGCCGGCAGGTTGCGCGTCGCGGTCGCGGTCAGCGGCGACCACACGAACGCCATGCCGACGCCCATCGCGAAGAACGGCAAGACCAGCCGCCAGATCGGGGTCGTCGGCGACATGTCGAAGGTCAGCCAGGTCAGCGCGATCGCCAGCACCGAAAAGCCGAAACCGAGCACCGGCCGGGGATGGTAGTTGTCGACGATCTTGCCGACGAACGGCGCGAACACCCCGTTGGCGATCGCCATCGGCGCGATCAGCAAGGCCGAGCGCGTCGGCGACAGCCCGCAGACGGCCTGCGCGTAGAACGTCAGCGGCAGCATCATCGCCGTTGCGGTGAACGAGACGATGGCGACCCCGACGTTGCACAGGCTGAAGTCGCGGTCACCGAAGATCACCAACGGAATCAGCGGCTCGTGGGGGTTCACCGACTGCCAGAACACGAACACCGTCATGAACCCGAAGCCCGCGACGATCAACGCCCAGATCCACGGCTCCCAATGCGCGGCCTGCCCCTGTTGCAGCCCGAACACGATCAAGAACATGCCCACCCCGGACAGCCCGACCCCGATCAGATCGAACCGGTGTGACTGGGTGGGCAGCACCGGGATCAGCCAGTACGCCAATGCCAGCCCGATCACGCCGACCGGGACGTTGACGAAGAAGATCCACTGCCAGCCCAGCCCGTCGACCAGCACGCCGCCGGCCAGCGGGCCCACGAGGCTGGCGGCTCCCGCGGTGGCCCCCCACAGGCTCACCGCGATGCCGCGCCGCTCCGGCGGGAAGATCCGGGTGATCGTCGACAAGGTTTGCGGGGTGAGCACGCCGGCTCCGATACCTTGCGCGACGCGGGCCGCGATCAGCATGGCGGCGCTGCCCGACAGCCCGCACCACACCGAGGAGACGGTGAAGACCACCAGGCCGATCAGGTACAGGTTCTTGGGGCCGAACCGGTCGCCGAGGCGGCCCGCCACGAGCAGCACGACGGCGTAACCCAGCAGGTAGGCGCTGGTCACCCAGACCACGGTGTCGTAGCCGATGCGCAGGTTGGCCATGATGGTCGGGTTTGCGATCGCGACGATGGTCGAGTCGACCATGATCATGAAGAAGCCGATCATCATCGCCCAAAGCGGGTTCCAGGGATTCTGCGAGTGCGGCGAGCTGCGGGTGATGAAATCCCAACGATGGGCGGCCCGCGTCGGCCCGGAACCCGCACGCCGCTCACCCCCGGGCATGCGGGGCGCAGCCGTGGTCATCCACCCCACCTCGTTTCGCTCCCGACGATGCCGTTACGCCGCACCTGCCCGTCCGGTCGATCGGCCTGAACTCCCAGGTCATCGACCGCGCGCGGCGAACCGTTCACCACGACGACCGGCCGGCGGCACGGCCGTCGCAGACATCCAGCCTGCATTATTCCCGGCGGCGCAAGAGGGCCGGCAGCCACGGATCCGGTCGGCGTCGATAACGGCGTCAGGATTTGGCGCGGGCACGTTAGCCTGAAAGAACCCCATTTGCAGGAGAGACACTATGCGGGCCCGACGGAACAGGTCGCCGAAGCGGTTATTCACCATGGCCAACGCGGGAGAGGCGCCGACCGGCAAGAACGGTCGACCCAAGATGTCCGCGCGGGCGTTGGCGCAGGTCATCGAGCGCAGCTCGCGGATACAGGGCCCCGCCGCCGAGGCCTATGTGACCCGGCTGCGCAACGCCGATCCCGATGCCAGCCCGGCCGAGATCCTGGCCAAGCTGCAGAAGCGTTACGTGGCCATGGTGACGGCCGGCGGTGTTGCGGTGGGAGCCGCGGCGACCGTCCCCGGAATCGGCACGTTGAGTGCCCTGTCCGCGGCGGCGGCGGAAACGGTGACGTTCCTCGAGGCCACCGCGTTCTTCGTGTTGGCGGTCGCGGTGGTCCACGACATTCCGGCCGATCACCGGGAACGGCGCCGCGCCCTGGTGCTGGCGGTGCTTGTCGGTGACAACAGCGAGCAAGCCGTCACGCAGTTGATCGGTCCGCGGCGCACCAACGGCGGCTGGATTTCCGAGAGCCTGGCCGCGCTTCCGCTGTCGTCGATGTCGGGACTGAACTCGCGGCTGCTCAAGTCGTGGGTCAGGAAGTACACGGTGCGGCGGGGCGCCCTGTTGTTCGGCAAACTGCTGCCGGTCGGGATCGGGGTCGTGGTGGGAGCGGTCGGCAACTACCTCGCCGGCAAGAAGATGGTCCGCAACGCCAACCGGGCGTTCGGCCCCCCACCCGGGCGCTGGCCCCGCGCGCTGCATCTGGTGCCCCCGATCCACGAAGCCGGCTGACCCGCCCCGGGGCCCCCGGTCGCCCTGGCAGATTGGTGGCGAGAGGTTAGCCTTTATAGGGCGGCAGCAATGGGTACCGCCATGGATATGAGGTGCTCGGCCCGCCGGGCAGACGAGGGTGCAGGCACCGCGCGATAGCTGCGGTGGCCCTGTAGGACAAAGGGATTGAGGCGAACTGCGGTCGTGAGCAACATAAGTTCACCATTCGGTCAAAACGAATGGCTGGTCGAGGAGATGTACCGCAAGTTCCGCGATGACCCCTCGTCGGTGGATCCGAGCTGGCACGAGTTCCTCGTCGACTACAACCCCGAGCCGACGGGCGAGGCGGCGACGGCCACCCCGACCAGCGGCGATGGCCGGCCGGCCGCGGCCCCCGCCAAGCCGGCCCCGGCGGCCCCCGAAAGCCCCAAGCCCGCGCCCCCCGCTAGCACGGCGCCCCCCGTCAGCACCGCCGCCGGCAACGGGGTCCCGGCGCGTCCCGCGCCGGTGAAGGCCGCCGCCCCCCCGCCGGCCGAAGGCGACGAGTTGCAGACGCTGCGCGGCGCCGCGGCGGCCGTCGTCAAGAACATGTCGGCGTCGCTGGAGGTGCCGACGGCGACCAGCGTGCGCGCCGTTCCCGCCAAGCTGCTGATCGACAACCGGATTGTCATCAACAACCAACTCAAGCGCACGCGCGGCGGCAAGATCTCGTTCACCCACCTGCTCGGGTACGCGCTGGTGCAGGCGATCAAGAAGTTCCCGAACATGAATCGGCACTACGCCGAGGTCGACGGCAAACCCACGGCCGTCACCCCGGCGCACACCAACCTGGGGCTCGCGATCGACCTGCAGGGCAAGGACGGCAAGCGTTCCTTGGTGGTGGCCGGCATCAAGGGCTGCGAGACCATGCGGTTCGCGCAGTTCGTCACCGCCTACGAAGACATCGTGCGGCGGGCCCGCGACGGCAAGCTGACCGCCGAAGACTTTGCCGGCGTGACGATTTCGCTGACCAACCCGGGCACCATCGGCACCGTGCACTCGGTGCCGCGGCTGATGAACGGCCAGGGCGCCATCATCGGCGTCGGCGCCATGGAGTACCCCGCCGAGTTCCAGGGCGCCAGCGAGGAACGCATCGCCGAACTGGGGATCGGCAAGCTGATCACGCTGACCTCGACCTATGACCACCGCATCATCCAGGGCGCGGAATCGGGCGACTTCTTGCGCACGATCCACGAGATGCTGCTCTCGGATGCGTTCTGGGACGAGATCTTCCGCGAGCTGGGCAACCCGTATCTGCCGGTGCGCTGGAGCACCGACAACCCGGACTCGATCGTCGACAAGACCGCCCGGGTGATGGAATTGATTGCGGCCTACCGCAATCGCGGCCACCTGATGGCCGACATCGATCCGCTGCGCTTGGACGGCAGCCGGTTCCGGAGCCACCCCGACCTCGAGATCCTCAACCACGGCCTGACGCTGTGGGATCTCGATCGGGTGTTCAAAGTCAACGGCTTCGCCGGTTCCGAGTACAAGAAGCTGCGCGATGTGCTGGGCCTGCTGCGCGATGCCTACTGCCGCCACATCGGCGTGGAGTACACCCACATCCTCGATCCCGAGCAGCAGGAGTGGCTGCAACAGCGCGTCGAGACCAAGCACGTCAAACCGACGGTGGCCGAGCAGAAGTTCATCCTGAGCAAACTGAACGCGGCCGAGGCCTTCGAGACCTTCCTGCAGACCAAATACGTTGGGCAGAAACGGTTTTCACTTGAGGGCGCGGAAAGCATCATTCCGATGATGGACGCGGCGATCGACCAGTGCGCCGAGCACGGGCTCGACGAGGTGGTCATCGGGATGCCGCACCGTGGCCGGCTCAACGTGCTGGCCAACATCGTCGGCAAGCCGTACTCACAGATCTTTTCGGAGTTCGAGGGCAACCTCAACCCGGCACAGGCGCACGGCTCCGGCGACGTCAAATACCACCTGGGCGCCACCGGCGTGTACCTACAGATGTTCGGCGACAACGACATCCAGGTGTCGCTGACCGCCAACCCGTCGCACCTGGAAGCCGTCGACCCGGTGCTGGAGGGCCTGGTGCGCGCCAAGCAGGACCTGCTGGACCGGCGCGCCGAGGACCAGGGGGACGACAAGGCCTTCTCGGTGGTGCCGATGATGCTGCACGGCGACGCGGCGTTCGCCGGTCAGGGCGTGGTCGCCGAGACCCTCAACCTGACCCACCTGCCCGGTTACCGCGTCGGCGGCACCATCCACATCATCGCCAACAACCAGATCGGCTTCACCACCGCGCCGGAGTACTCACGGTCCAGCGAGTACTGCACCGACGTCGCGAAGATGATCGGGGCGCCGATCTTCCACGTCAACGGCGACGACCCGGAGGCGTGCGCGTGGGTGGCCAAGCTGGCCGTCGACTTCCGGCAGGAGTTCAAGAAGGACGTCGTCATCGACATGCTGTGCTACCGCAAGCGCGGGCACAACGAAGGCGATGACCCGTCGATGACCAACCCCGCCATGTACGACGTCGTCGACATCAAGCGCGGGGTCCGAAAGAGCTACACCGAAGCCCTGATCGGCCGCGGCGACATCTCGATGAAGGAAGCCGAGGACGCCCTGCGCGACTACCAGGGCCAGCTCGAGCGGGTGTTCAACGAGGTCCGCGAGCTGGAGAAGCACGGCGCGCTGCCCAGCGAATCGGTGGAGGCCGACCAGATGCTGCCCGCGGGCCTGTCCACCGCGGTGGACAAGGCGCTGCTGGCCCGCATCGGTGACGCGTTCCTGGCGCTACCCGAGGGCTTCACGGCGCACCCGCGGGTGCAGCCGGTCCTGGAGAAGCGCCGGGAGATGGCGTACGAGGGCAAGATCGACTGGGCCTTCGCCGAACTGCTGGCGCTCGGCTCGCTGGTGGCCGAGGGCAAGCTGGTGCGCCTATCGGGGCAAGACACCCGGCGCGGCACCTTCTCGCAGCGCCACTCGGTGATCATCGACCGCAACACCGGCGAGGAGTTCACGCCGCTGCAGCTGCTGGCGACCAACCCCGACGGCACCCCCACCGGCGGCAAGTTCCTGGTCTACGACTCCCCGCTGTCGGAATACGCGGCCGTCGGCTTCGAGTACGGCTACACCGTGGGCAACCCGGACGCGCTCGTCCTGTGGGAAGCCCAATTCGGGGACTTCGTCAACGGCGCGCAGTCGATCATCGACGAGTTCATCAGCTCCGGCGAGGCCAAGTGGGGCCAGCTGTCCAACGTGGTGCTGCTGCTGCCGCACGGCCACGAAGGCCAGGGCCCCGACCACACCTCCGGCCGCATCGAGCGCTTCCTGCAGCTGTGGGCAGAGGGTTCGATGACGATCGCGATGCCCTCCACGCCGTCCAACTATTTCCACTTGTTGCGCCGGCACGCCCTCGACGGGGTGCAGCGCCCGCTGATCGTGTTCACGCCCAAGTCGATGCTGCGCAACAAGGCGGTGGTCAGCGACGTCAAGGACTTCACCGAGATCAAGTTCCGCTCGGTGCTCGAAGAGCCGACCTACGAGGACGGCATCGGCGATCGCAGCAAGGTCAGCAGGGTCCTGCTGACCAGCGGCAAGCTCTACTACGAGTTGGTGGCCCGCAAGGCCAAGGACAACCGGGACGACGTGGCGATCGTGCGGATCGAGCAGCTCGCCCCGCTGCCGAAGCGCCGGCTGGGCGAAACGCTGGACCGCTACCCGAGCGTCCAGGAGTACTTCTGGGTCCAGGAAGAGCCGGCCAACCAGGGCGCGTGGCCGCGCTTCGGCCTGGAATTGCCCGAGCTGCTGCCCGACAAGCTGACCGGGCTCAAGCGGATTTCCCGCCGGGCGATGTCGGCCCCGTCGTCGGGCTCGTCGAAGGTGCACGCCGTCGAGCAGCAGGAGATCATCGACACGGCCTTCGGCTGATTCGCCGTTCACACCCGAAGAAAGTGGGACCGCCGGTACCGGCTAGCCTCGACGCAAACGGGCCGACTAGGAAGGGTGCTCATGCAAGGATTCGCCGGCAAGGTCGCGGTGGTGACGGGCGCGGGTTCGGGTATCGGGCAGGCGCTGGCCGTCGAGTTGGGGCGCTCGGGGGCCAAGCTGGCCATCAGCGACGTCGACCTCGAAGGGCTGGCCCAGACCGAGGAGCAGCTGAAGGCGATCGGCGCCCAGGTCAAGGCGGATCGCCTCGACGTGACCGAACGCGAAGCGTTCCTGGCCTACGCCGACGCGGTCAAAGAGCACTTCGGCACGGTCAACCAGATCTACAACAACGCCGGGATCGCCTTCACCGGCGACGTCGAAGTCAGCCAGTTCAAGGACATCGAACGCGTGATGGACGTCGACTTCTGGGGCGTGGTCAACGGCACCAAGGCGTTCCTCCCGCACCTGATCGCCTCCGGCGACGGGCACGTCATCAACGTCTCCAGCGTGTTCGGGCTCTTCTCGGTGCCGGGGCAGGCGGCCTACAACTCGGCCAAGTTCGCCGTCCGCGGCTTCACCGAGGCGCTGCGCCAGGAGATGGTGGCCGCCGGCCACCCGGTGGCGGTGACCACGGTGCACCCGGGCGGCATCAAGACCGCGATCGCCCGCAACGCCACCACCGCCGAGGGCCTCGATCAGGCCGAGCTGGCCAAGTTGTTCGACAAGCGGCTGGCCAAGACCACCCCGCAGCGCGCGGCCCAGATCATCCTCGACGCGGTGCGCAAGAAGAAGGCGCGGGTGCTCGTCGGCGCGGACGCCAAGGTGTTGGACATCTTGGTGCGCCTGACGGGTTCGGGGTATCAGCAGCTGTTCGGCCCCGTCATGGGCCGGCTGCTGCCCAAGCAGTGATCGATCTCTCAGTGTGACGGGCGCGCGCGTTCACCGTTTCGCCCTGCGCTAGCCACCATCACTGGTAACGATTAGCCTCAACGCGGTCAAGCCTGGTCGAGGGAGTGTTGCATGGATGGGTTCGCCGGCAAGGTCGCCGTGGTCACGGGCGCGGGCTCGGGCATCGGCCAGGCGCTGGCGGTCGAGCTCGGTCGCGCCGGCGCCAAGGTCGCGATCAGCGACGTGGACACCGCAGGGCTGGCGCAGACCGCAGAGCAACTGGCGGCGATCGGCGCACCGGTCAAATCCGACCAGCTCGACGTGACCGAGCGCAGCGCCTTCCTCGCTTACGCCGACGCGGTCAACGAGCACTTCGGCGCGGTCAACCAGGTCTACAACAACGCCGGCATCACGTTCATCGGATCCATCGAGGACAGCCGGTTCAAGGACATCGAGCGCGTCATCGACGTCGACTACTGGGGCGTCGTCAACGGCACCAAGGCGTTCCTTCCGCACCTGATCGCCTCCGGGGACGGACACGTCATCAACATCTCGAGCGCGCTCGGCCTGTTTTCCGCGCCCGGCCAGGCGGCGTACGTCTCGGCCAAGTTCGCCGTCCGCGGCTTCACCGAGGCGCTGCACCAGGAGATGGCGCGCGCCGGTCACCCGGTGCGGGTGACGACAGTGCATCCGGGCGGCATCAAAACCGCGTTCGCCCGCAACGCCACCGGCGTCGAGGGGCTCGACCACGCCGAGTTGGCCAACCTGTTCGAGGAACAGCAGGCCAAGACCACCCCGCAGCGTGCGGCTCAGCTCATCCTCGAAGGGGTGCGCAAGAACAAGGCCCGGGTGCTGGTTGGGCCGGACGTCAAGGCGATGGACCTGGTCGTGCGGCTGACGGGTTCGCGGCCGGAGCTGCTGCTGGGCGGGCCGGTGATGAGCCGGCTTCAGCAGGTCGTGCACCGGCTGCTGCCCAAGCGCTGATTTGTTCAGCGGCCCAGCGGGTGCTCGGCTAACCAGCCGGCCGCCACCGCCTGCGGGTCGGCGCCGGCACGCACTTGCCGGCGCATGTCGACCAGGGCCGCGGTGTCGAGCACGCCGGCCACTTCGTTGATCGCCAACACTTGCCGTTCGCTGAGCGCGTTGCGCCGATACAGCGGCACCACGTTTTCGGCCCGGATCAGCGTGGGCTTGGTGTCGGCCAGCGCGACCAGGTCGGCGGGGACACCCGGGTCGGCGGTGGTCGTCCATGCCGCGGTCAGCCGTCCGGACGCGACCGCCGCGAACATCGTTGTGCCATCCGGGAATTCACGCGGATCCGGAAGGCGGCAGGGGCCGATGGCCGACGGCGCCCGGTGGCCGGCGACGGTCCCGAGGACGAGATCGGCGCAGTGCCGCGGCAGCGTGCTCAAGTCCGCGCTGACGTCGCTGCCGCCCCATGACTTGGCGGTGGCCCGGCTCACCAACAGCACGGGTTTGTCCTCGGCGGCGGTCGTGTAGTCGCCCGCCACGATGCCCTCGGGTAGGGCGGCGATCATCGCTCGGTAGACGTCTTTGTCGGACATCGCTGTGGCGCTTGGCTGCAGGCGTTGCAACACCCGGCCGGTGAAGGCGGGAACGACGGTGATTGCGCCCGAATCCAATTCGGCCTTCGGGTCGGTGGTCGGCTGGAACCGCGCGCCGAATCCGTAGGACCGCAAGGCGGCCACGTAGATGCCGGCCAGCAGCGCCGATTCGGCATCAGACCGGGACCCGACCACGACCTCCGCGCGGGCGCGAGGATCGCCGCCGGTGTCGGTCGCGCAACCGGAAACGGCGAGTATGGCGGCGAGCAGCGGTGCCGCCAGCCTGCCGATTTTCACCCCCCGGAGACGGAAATGTCGGCGGCGATCGCCACGGCCGCGGCAACCGCCTCCCCGACGCGCAGGTCCAGCGGGCTGGGGACGATCCGGTCGGGGGCAAGGTCGTCGCTGACGACGGAGAAGATCGCCTCGGCCGCGGCGACCATCATCTTCTCGGTGATCCGGCGGGCACCCGCCTCTAGCGCGCCGCGGAACACCCCTGGGAATGCCAGCACGTTGTTGATCTGGTTCGGGAAGTCGCTGCGGCCGGTGGCCACCACCGAGGCGTACTTGGCCGCGATCTGGGGGTGGATCTCCGGATCGGGGTTGGACAGTGCGAACACGATTCCGTTGGGTGCCATCGTGGCGATCATCTCTTCGGGGACCACGCCGCCCGACAGGCCGAGGAACACGTCCGCGCCGCGGAGGGCTTCCGCCGCGCTGCCGGTCAGGCCGTCGGGATTGGTGCGCCGCGCCAGGGCCGCCTTGACGTCGTTCATGTCGTCCCGAGCGGTGTGCAGGATTCCGCGCGAGTCGAGGACGGTGATGTCCGAAACACCCATCACCATAAGGAGATTGGTGCACGCGACACCGGCGGCCCCGGCCCCGGACACCACCACCTTCAGCGAGTTCATGTCCCGGCCGAGCAGCTTGCTGGCGCCCATGAGCGCGGCCAGCACCACGATGGCCGTGCCGTGCTGGTCGTCGTGCATCACCGGGCAGTCCAGGGCCTCGATGGCCCGGCGTTCGATCTCGAAGCAGCGCGGCGCGGAGATGTCCTCGAGGTTGACGGCGCCGAACGTCGGGCGCAGGCGCACCAGGGTTTCGACGATCTCGTCGGGATCCTTGGTGTCGAGCACGATCGGGATGGCGTTCAGCCCGCCGTACGCCTGAAACAGGGCGCACTTGCCCTCCATGACCGGCAGCGACGCCGCGGGCCCGATGTCGCCCAGGCCGAGCACCGCGCTGCCGTCGCTGACGACGGCCACCAGCCGGTTCGCCCAGGTGTAGCGGGCCGCCTGAGCGTGGTCGGCGGCGATCGCGCGGCTGACCTGCGCCACGCCGGGGGTGTAGGCGATCGACAGCGCGCGCTGGGTGTCCAGCGGGGACGTCAGGCTCACCGAAAGCTTGCCGCCTACGTGTGCCTCGAAGATCTCGGCATCGGTGATCGCACCATGCTCGGCCTGCGTCTGTATCGATTCAAGCAATTCGGACACGGGGTTCAGGGTAAGGCCTACCCATTAGTAGGCCTAATTGGTGATCTGGGTCATACTCCGGCGTTAGATCAGCTTGAGCTCGGTGACCGCGGTGCGCTCCTCCACCAGCTCGGCGGTGGTCTTGTCGATGCGCCCCTGGGAGAACTCGTCGATCTCCAGGCCCTGCACGATCGACCAGTTGCCGTCCTTGGTGGTCACCGGGAACGACGACACGATGCCTTCGGGCACGCCGTAGGAGCCGTCGGAGTAGACGGCCATCGACACCCAGTCGCCCTCCGGGCTGCCGAGCAGCCAGGAGCGGGCGGCGTCGACGGTGGCCGAGGCGGCCGACGCGGCCGAGGACGCGCCGCGGGCGTCGATGATGGCCGCGCCGCGCTTGGCGACGGTCGGGATGAAGTCGTTCTCGATCCAGGCCTGGTCGTTGACCACCTCGGCGGCATTCTTGCCGCCGATCTCGGCGTGGAAGATGTCGGGGTACTGGGTCGCGGAGTGGTTGCCCCAGATCGTCATCTTCTTGATGTCGGTGACCTTGGCGCCGGTCTTTCGGGCCAGCTGCGAGATAGCCCGGTTGTGGTCCAGCCGGGTCAGCGCCGAGAACCGCTCCTTGGGGATGTCGGGGGCGTTGCTCAGCGCGATCAGCGCGTTGGTGTTCGCCGGGTTGCCGGTCACGCCGATGCGGACGTCGTCGGCGGCAACCTCGTTGAGCGCCTTGCCCTGGGCGGTGAAGATCGCGCCGTTGGCCTCCAGCAGGTCGCTGCGCTCCATGCCCGGGCCGCGCGGCCGCGCCCCGACCAGCAGGGCCAGGTTGACGCCGTCGAAGATCTTGTTCGCGTCCGCGCCGATCTCGACGCCGGACAGCAGCGGGAAGGCGCAGTCGTCGAGCTCCATCACGACGCCCTCGAGCGCCTTGAGCGCGGGCTCGATCTCCAGGAGACGCAGCTCGATCGGGCGGTCGGGGCCCAGCAGCGAGCCACTGGCCAGGCGGAACAAGAGGCTGTAGCCGATCTGGCCGGCGGCGCCGGTGACGGCGACCTTGAGAGGACTTGCGCTCACGTCGATGTACTCCTTGTGGAGAAGGTCGTGTGGATTCCGGTTTCGGCTCGAAACTAGCGCACCCTTTTTCGATCGCATTCTCCGGTCCGCTACCAGGGCTGATCGTCAGGCTTTGAACAGCCGGGACGCGTAGCATGGAGCACCGCCTGGTCGGGACCTGCGCTGCGAGGGAGGTGGATGTGTTCCAAGGATTCGACGCACTGCCCGAAGCGCTTCGGCCCCTCGCGCAGGAACCCGAACCGCAGCCGGGCGCGCGACCGGCCAAGGAGACGCTCGTCGACTGCGCCGTCTACGCCGACGGCCACCGGCTGCCCGGCAAGATCGGTTACGCCGCCTCCCTGGACAAGGTGCGCGAGATCGAAGCGCAGGGGCACGAAGGGTTCGTCTGGGTGGGCCTGCGCGAACCCAGCCAGGCCCAGATGCAGGAGGTGGCCGACGTCTTCGGCCTGCACCCGCTGGCCGTGGAAGACGCGGTGTGCGCCCATCAGCGGCCCAAGGTGGAGCGGTACGACGACACCCTGTTCCTCGTCCTCAAGACCGTCAATTACGTCCGGCACGAATCGGTTGTGCTGGCCCGTGAGATCGTCGAGACGGGCGAGATCATGGTCTTCGTCGGCCGCGACTTCGTGGTCACGGTCCGCCACGGTGAACACGGCGGACTGTCCGAGGTGCGCAAGCGGATGGACGGCGACCCCGAGCAGATGCGGCTGGGCCCCTTCGCGGTGATGCACGCGATCGCCGACCACGTGGTGGACCACTACCTCGAGGTGAGCAGTTTGATGTTGTCCGACATCGACAGCATCGAGGGTTTGGCCTTCGCGCCGGGCAGCAAGATCGACGTCGAGCCGATCTATCTGCTCAAACGCGAGGTCGTCGAGCTCCGCCGGTGCGTCAATCCGCTGTCGGCCGCGTTCCACCGGATCCAGGTGGAGAACAAGGACGTGATCTCCAAGGAGTTGCGGCGCTATCTGCGCGACGTCGCCGACCACCACTCCGAGGCCGCCGACCAGATCGCCAGCTACGACGACACCCTCAACTCGTTGATCCAGGCCGCGTTGGCTCGCGTCGGGATGCAGCAGAACAACGACATGCGCAAGATGGCGGCCTGGGCCGGCATCCTGGCGGTGCCCACCATGGTCGCCGCCATCTACGGGATGAACTTCCGTTTCATGCCCGAGCTGACTTGGACGTGGGGCTACCCGGGGGTGATGGCGGTGATGGTCGTCGTCTGCCTGGTCCTGTATTTCCAGTTCCGCAACCGCAACTGGCTCTGACGCTTCCTCGCCGAGCGTGTACTCACGGCGACGAAATCGCAGAATTCTCGCCCTGAGTGCACGTTCGACGATGCGCCGTGGCGTCAGTTTGGTTGTGCGGCAGGGCGATTCGTGTTCAGCACATCGACGCCGTCGTTATCCCACGCTTGCCGCATCGCCTCGGCGCCTTTCAACCGCACCCACGCCGCCTCGGTCGCGGTGATGGGGGTCGCCGACAGGAAGCGCACCGGGTCGCGCGGCGGTTCCAGCGGCAGATCCGCGATCTCGCTGCGGCCCAGCAACACCGCGGTGAACGGCACCTTCCGCGACGGCGACGCCCACAGCGGCGAGCCGAGGTCGATCAGCGCATCGGCACTCAGCACGGCGCCCTCGACGGCGGGAGTTGCCGCCAGTATCGCGATGCTGCGGGCGATGCCGGTGATCGGGCCGGGATCGCGCAACTGGAGGACGATTTCGGCCCGCGGGCCGCGCACCGGGTCGGCGATATCGAGGGTCGGTTCGGCCATGGGGTGGCGCGAGCAGCCCAGGGAGACGTAGTGCACCAGCCCGCTTGTCTCGCGGAATCGCAGCACTTCGATGGTTTCGGTGCCCAGGAATGTCACGCTCGCCGAATCGGGTTCGAGGTCGCCGAAGTGGGCGCGTACATGCGCACGGACCTGCTCCAACGGCTGTGTCACCGCGCGTCCGACGGCGCGATGGTCAGGTTGGCCCCGGAGTCGGCGTCGAAGACCACGAGCCGTGTCGTGTCGAACGCCAACTCGATCGACTGCCCGATGACCGCCTTGGATTCGGCGGGAACCCGTGCCACGAACTGGTTTTCGTGCGCGTCTCCCTCGGCGGCCAGATCGTCCAGTTGCGCCGAGTGCGCGGCCCATGCCGCGGTGGAGAAGTACACGTACTTGTCGGCGCCCAGCGATTCGACCAGGTCGACCTTCACCTCGAAGGTCAGCGCCCTGATGCGCTGGTAACCGTCGATCAACGCGGCGTCGGACAGATGCTCGGGCCGCACCCCCACGATGACGTTGCCCGGCGTGGGGTGCTGGGCGATCACCTCTTGGACGTCCGGTGTCAGCATCACCTCCCCGAAGGGCACCGTCAGCCCGATCGGCGTCAACGTGGCCGGGAAGAAGTTCATCGCCGGCGAGCCGATGAAGCCCGCGACGAACAGGTTGGCCGGGTGCTCGTAAAGCTCATCGGGGGTGCCTATTTGCTGTGCGACGCCCGAATGCATCACCACCACCCGGTCGCCCAGTGTCATGGCCTCGGTCTGATCGTGGGTGACGTAAACGGTCGTCGTGCCCAGGCGCTTTTGCAGCCTGGCGATCTCGCCGCGCATCTGGACGCGCAGTTTGGCATCCAGGTTGGACAGGGGCTCGTCCATCAGAAACGCCTTGGGATGGCGCACGATCGCGCGGCCCATCGCCACCCGCTGCCGCTGTCCTCCGGACAGCTGGGAGGGCTTGCGGTCCAGAAAGTCGGTCAGGTCAAGGGTTTTGGCGGTCTCGGCGACCTTTTGCGCGATCTCGGGCTTCGGCATCTTCGCCAGCGTCAACGGGAACGCGATGTTCTGCCGCACCGTCATGTGCGGGTACAGCGCATAGGACTGGAACACCATCGCGATGTCGCGGTCTTTGGGCGCCTTCTCGTTCACCCGTTCGCCGCCGATGCGCAGCTCACCCGAGGAGATATCTTCAAGCCCGGCAATCATGTTCAGCGTCGTGGTCTTACCGCAGCCCGACGGGCCGACCAGGATCAGAAATTCGCCGTCGGCGATGGTGATGTTCAGGTCGTGCACCGCCACGGCGCCGTCGGGATAACTCTTGCTGACATGGTCCAGCACAATCTCGGCCATCGCGTCATCCCTTCACGGCGCCGGAGGTCAACCCGGCGACGATTCGTCGTTGGAAGATTAGAACAAAAGCGATGATGGGAACGGTGATCACCACGGCGCCGGCCGCGATCGATCCGGTCGGCTCCTCGAACTGTGAACTGCCACTGAAGTTCACGATCGCCACCGGCGCGGTGATCGCCGCCTTGGTAGCGGTCAGGGTCAGCGCCAGCAGCAGATCGTTCCAGGCGAAGATGAACACCAGGATCGCGGCGGTCACCACGCCCGGCGCCGCCAGGGGGACGATCACCTTGCGGAACGCCTGCGCCGGGGAAGCGCCGTCCATTTTCGCCGCCTTCTCCAAATCCCAGGGGATCTCGCGGAAAAACGCCGACAACGTGTAGATCGCGAGCGGCAGCGCGAACGTGATGTAGGGCAGGATCAGGCCCGGCCAGGTGTCGAACAGGCCGACGAAGCGTTCGATGTTGAACAGCGGTGTGACCAACGAGATCGCGGGAAACATCGTGATCAGCAGGGTGGCGCCGACCAGCGCCCGCTTGCCCGGAAAATTCAGGCGCGCG
Organism: Mycobacterium sp. 3-98; assembly: GCF_035918355.1. Lineage (NCBI taxonomy): Bacteria > Bacillati > Actinomycetota > Actinomycetes > Mycobacteriales > Mycobacteriaceae > Mycobacterium > Mycobacterium sp. 3-98. Next base: position 4,585,291 of record NZ_CP142360.1, read on the forward strand.
ATCGCGTAGCCGGCCATCGCCCCGAGAGTCACCGCGATCGCGGTGGTGATCAACCCGATCCCGACGGAGTTGATCAGTGCCGAGCTGAAGATGTCGCCGCGAAAGATGCCGCGATAGTTGTCCAGGGAGACCGACGACGGAATCAGCTTGCCGTCCTTGACCGTTGACGTCGGCTTCAGCGAGAGGCTGAAGATCCACAACACCGGCAGCAGCGCGTACACCACGACCACCGTGTCGATGACGGCCCAGATCGCGGTGCGCCGCGCGTCCTGCCGGTTAGCGGCCATCGACGTCACCACCGGGCGCCGCCGCGCCGAAGACCTTGATGAACAGTAGGGCGATGAGGCCCACGCACACGAAGATCAGCACGCTGATCGCCGAGCCGAGCCCGACGTTGAACCCCTTGAACAGGTTGTCGTAGCCCAGGATTGACACCGAATCGGTGTTGTTGGCGCCGTTGGTCAAGACGTAGATGTTGTCGAAAATGCGGAACGCGTCCAGGGTTCGGAACAGCAGGGCGACCACCACGGCCGGCTTGATGATCGGCAGGATGACGCCGGTCAGCCGGCGCCAGGGGCCGGCGCCGTCGACCTGGGCGGCTTTCAGCAGCTCCTCTGGCACCAATGCCAGCCCGGCCAACAGCAGCAGCGACATGAACGGCGTCGTCTTCCAGACCTCGGCGACCACGACGATCGCCAGCGACGGGATCTGCGAAGTCAGCGGTGCGCTGCCATGCGGCAGCAGGTTGGCCAGGTAGCCCGTCCCGGGCGTCCAGGCGTAGTACCAGCTGTACGACGCGACCACGGTGACGATGCCGTACGGGATCAGGATCGCGGTGCGCACCATGCCTTTTCCGACGAGGGTGCGGTGCATCACCAGCGCCAGTGTCAGGCCCAGGACGAATTCGACGGTCACCGACACGACGGTGATGCCCAGCGTGACCGCCAGCGCGGTCCACCAATACCGATCGGTCAGGATCGTCACGTAATTGCCCAGGCCGATGAACGCGGTGTCGTCGGGGACGGCAAGGTTGTTGCGCTGCAGGCTCAACCACACGGCGTAACCGATCGGATAGGCCGTCACCGTCAGCATCAGAAGCGCCGCCGGGGCGACGAGCAACAAGGCCAAGCGCTGTTCGGAGAGCCGGTTTCGGGTCCGCAAACGCGGTGCGACGGAAGACGGCCGGGCGCGCGTTGCGGGGGCGGTGGCCGTCACGGCAACAGCCCCTTCCCGTCGATCGCCTTCTGCACCTCGGCGCTGAGTTCGTCGGCGGTTCGCTCCGGGTCGATCTCGGTGATCGGGCTCAGTGTCGCGGCCAATCGGATGGCCACCGCCTGGTAGACCGGCGTGGCCGGACGCACCGCGGCGTCGGTGAGTTGCCGCCGGATGATCGTGTACATCGGATACTTGGCCTGGAACTGCGGATCGGAATACAGCGACGTGCGCACCGGGGGTAGGCCGCCTGCGATCGACACGTACTTCTGATGTTGCAGGCTGCGCAGGCAGCGGATGGCCTCGAACGCCTCGGCGCGGTGGCGGGTGGTGCTGGCCACCGCCAGGTTCGCCCCGCCGATGGTCACCTTGGCCGGATGGCCCGGCGCCACACCGGGATACGGCGCGAAGCCGAAGACCTTCTGGCTGGCCTGATAGGCGATGCGGAATTGCTCGTCGCTGGGCACGAACGTCCCGACGTCGTTGATGCTGCCGGCCAGCCGCGGATCCTGGTTGAGCGGCAGAACGGGCACACCGCCTTTCACCGCGTTCTCCAGCATCGATGCCAGCGCGTACGGCCAGTTGACCGCGAGTGCGGCCCGGCCCTGTTCGACCGCCAACCGCGCGGTGCCCTCGTCGGTGCGGGTGATCGACGGATCGGCCCCGGGCGCGGTCGCCACGGATTTGAGGATCCGCAGCGCATCGACGGTGGCGGCCCGGTGCGCCGACGTGTCGGTCAACGTGACGCGGCGGCCGTCCTCCGAGAGCACCTGGCCGCCCCCACTGGCCAGCAGCGTGTTGAACCAGACCACCAGGCCTTCGCCCTCATTGGCCTGCACGGCGATCCAGCTGGGCTGCCCCGCGGCGTGCAATCTGGTGGCCTCGCGCACCATCCCATCCCAGGTTCTCGGCGGCTGACGCACCAAATCGGGTCGATACCAAACTAATTGGGTGTTCGTCGTGACGGGGGCCGCGAACAATTTGCCTTCCCAGCGCGCCGTCGACAGCGGGCCCGGCAGGACGTCGGCCGTCGCGTCGGGTTCGGCGCGCCCCGCGGGATCGTCGGACAGCGGTAGCGCCCAGCCCGCCTCGGCGAACTCGGCCGTCCACACCACATCGAGCGACATCACGTCCAGCGTGCGGTCGCGACCGGTCAGCCGCCGCGCCAGCTGCAAACGCTGCTCGCCGGGGGCTCTGGGCAGACTGATCTGTTGAATGGCGAAGCGGCCATCGAACTGCTTCGTGCAATCCTGAGCGACCGCGGTGAACGTCGCGCCGTCGGCGGCCGTGGTGTAGAAGCTGATTACCAGCCCGTGGGTTCCCGAAGCGCACGCGGGTACCGTCGCGGCGATGGTGAGCGTCGCCAGCGCGATCGCGCCTGCCCGGCGTACGCGCCCACGACGACTCACCACCGCTCACACCTCTCGTGCGCGCCTCAAATCGCCAAGCGCGCCAACAGGTCCCGCGCCTTCTCTGCGTTTTGCGGGTCACACAGCACGTCGTAACGCCCGGCCACCAACTGCATGGTCGAACTGAAATCCCTTGTGCCACGGGCCATTGAGTACGGAACGGCCGAAGTGATCAGCCCAAAGAAGACGCCAGCGACCAGGCCCGTGATCAGCGCACCCCACGGATTGGGACTGAAGAAACCCAGCACCAAGCCGATGAACAGGCCCAGCCACGCCCCGCTCAGCACGCCTCCGCCGAGCACCTTGGGCCACGTCAACCGGCCGGTGACCCGCTCCACCTGCATCAGGTCGACCCCGACGATCGTCACCTGCTGGACCGGGAACTGCTGCTCGGACAGATAGTCGACGGCACGCTGCGCCTCGGCGTAGGTGGGATAGGAGCCGACCGGCCAGCCCCTGGGCGGTGTCGGCAGTCCGGGCGCGCCTCGTCCACGCCCCGTCGCGTTTCCTGGTGTCGCGCCGGGAACCTGCCCAGGCTGGTAAGGATTAGTCATCGCCGTTCATTGTCCTCCGCCTTGGGGATGGTTTCATCTCAGGCCCTCCCCAGCCTAACCACCGGCCTTCCGCCACCTGCGAAAACACGGCGCACGGGGTGGCGGGAACCCTCCCGGGCGCCCGTGGCGCGCTGACGTTTCGCACCCACGGTCACCGGCGGCGGATGGGTTAGGTTGAACACCATGACAGCTCCCGGCGGCGGCTTCGGCGAGGGCGGCCACGACGACAACACCGACTCGCCCCCCACCGGCGGCGAAGCCTCCGAGCCCGCCCCCTGGGAGTCCCCCGCCGCCGATTCGGCGCCCCCGGCGTATCCGCCGCCGGGTCCCACCGACCACCCGCCCGGGTACCCGCCGTCGTATCCCCCGCCCGTCCCCCCGCCCCCTGGGTACGAACAACCGCCCGGCTACTTCGGACCGCCCTACCCGATGGCGCCGCCGCCGTACGGCGGCCCGCCCCCCTACGGGGCGCACGGATATCCGGGCTATTACCCGCCGCCGGACTACCAGGGCGGCTATCCCACTCAAGCCGCTGTACCCGGCACCAACGCGCTGGCGATCGCGTCGCTCATCGCGTCGTTCACCGGCCTGTTGTGCGGGCTGGGCTCAATCGTCGCCATAGTGCTGGGCGCGATCGCCCTGGATCAGATCAAGCGGACCCGGCAGGAGGGCTTCGGCCTGGCGGTCGCCGGCATCGTCATCGGAATCGCCACGCTGGTGGTGATTTTGGTGGTCGTGCTCTTCACACTGCGCACGCATTAACGGCCTGACCGCCCCCGGCCGGTCTGCCATCGGGCCGGCGGCTGCCTAGGCTCTACTTCCATGGGATCGGTCAACAGGGTGTACATCGCGCGGCTCGCGCGGATGTTGGTGTTGGGTCCACTCGGGGAATCCGTCGGTCGGATCCGCGACGTGGTGATCAGCATCAGCATCGTCCGCCAGCAGCCGCGGGTCCTGGGACTGGTCGTCGACCTCGCGACCCGGCGCAGCATCTTCATCCCGATCCTGCGGGTCGCGTCCATCGAGCCCAACGCCGTGACGCTGAGCACCGGCAACGTGTCCCTACGCCACTTCGTGCAGCGACCCGGGGAGGTGCTGGCGATCGGCCAGGTGCTGGACACCCAGGTCAAAGTCAACGACCCCGAACTGCCGGAGCTTGCCGGCCTCGACGTGGTGGTCACCGACCTGGGCATCGAACAGAACCGGACGCGCGACTGGATGGTGAGCCGGGTCGCCGTGCGCACCCACCGGCGGCTCGGACGGCGCGGTCCCGTGCACGTCGTGGACTGGCAGAGCGTGCAGGGTTTGACCCCGTCGGCCCTGGCCTTGCCGGGGCAGGGAGTGGCGCAGCTGCTGGGCCAGTTCGAAGGGCGCAAGCCGGTCGATGTGGCCGACGCGATCCGCGGGCTGCCGGCCAAGCGCCGCTACGAGGTGCTCAGGGCGCTCAACGACGACCGGCTGGCCGACATCCTGCAGGAGCTGCCGGAGCAGGACCAGGCCGAGGTCCTCTCGCAGCTGGGCACCGAGCGATCGGCCGACGTGCTCGAGGAGATGGATCCCGACGACGCCGCCGACCTGCTCGGCATGCTGAACCCCACCGACGCCGAGATGCTGTTGACCCGGATGGACCCCGACGAGTCCGCCCCCGTGCGCCGGCTGCTGACGCATTCGCCGGACACCGCGGGCGGCCTGATGACCTCCAATCCGGTGGTGCTCACCCCCGACACGTCGGTCGCGGAGGCGCTGGCACGGGTCCGCGATCCGGACCTGAGCACCGCCCTGTCGTCGATGGTTTTTGTCGCGCGGCCGCCGACGGCGACGCCGACGGGCCGCTATCTGGGCTGCGTGCACTTGCAGCGGCTGCTGCGCGAGGCGCCGGCCGAGCTGGTCGGCGGGATCGTCGACAGCGAGTTGCTCACGCTGACACCGGAGACTCCGCTGGTCGCCGTGACCCGCTACCTCGCCGCGTACAACCTGGTGTGCGGTCCCGTCGTCGACGACCAGAACCACCTGTTGGGCGCGGTCACGGTGGACGACCTGCTCGATCACCTGCTGCCGCACGACTGGCGCGTGGACATGCAGGAACTCGACACCGCCGGCCGGTTCGAAGGACTGGGAGGATCCTCGTGAGCAAATCCACGGCTCCGCGAGGGCTGTACACCCCGCGGACATCGCGCAGATACTCGCCGCGGCTGGACCCCGAGACCGTCGGGCAATTCACCGAGTCCATCGCGCGGTTCTTCGGCACCGGCCGCTACCTTTTGCTGCAGACGGTCGTGGTGTTCGTGTGGATCGCGTTGAACCTGTTCGCGGTGACGGTGCGCTGGGACCCCTACCCGTTCATCCTGCTGAACCTGGCGTTCTCAACCCAGGCCGCCTACGCGGCCCCGCTGATCCTGCTGGCGCAGAACCGGCAGGAGAACCGCGACCGCGTCACGCTCGAAGAGGACCGCCGTCGCGCCGCCCAGACCAAGGCCGACACCGAGTACCTGGCCCGCGAACTGGCCGCGTTACGCCTGGCCGTCGGCGAGGTGGTGACGCGTGAATACCTGCGCCACGAGCTGGATGACCTGCGCGAAAGGCTGGCCAATCTGCAGCCCGGGACCCCGGACTCGGGGCCGCCGCGGCAGGGCGACAACTTGGAGCGCGCGGCTAAGAAATCCAGGTGAGAACCTCTTCAACCATTGCGCCACTCGTGTCACAAGAGTTATGTATGGTGATCTGGTTCACCGAGCTAACAGAAAGTACGCCCAGCTCACACTAGGACGGTCGAGTGCGCATAGGGGGAAGCCGGGGTGCGGGCCCGGCCGCCGCGACTGTGCGGCAGCAAGCACTTCGGAACACGCGCAAGCCGATATTCGGCGTCGCCATGATTACTCCATTGGTCTTCGCGGGCGCCGTCAGCGGGGCGGCTCCTGAACTTCCGGCGCACATGCCGCCGGTCCACGCCGCAGTCACTCCGGTGGCCGCGGTCTCGCCCTCCTTCCCGGACCTCTCCGGGCCCGCCGTCGTCCCAATCGACCGCAGCCCCACCGCCTTTCACGTCGCCGAGCCCGCGCTGTCCGCGCCGCCGCCGGCGATGATCGTCAATGCGCGTGGCGCACTGGGCATTCCGAGCATCGCATTGGCCGCCTACCGCAATGCGGAGCAGAAGATGGCCGTCGCCGCCCCCGGTTGCGGCGTCAGCTGGAATTTGCTGGCCGGCATCGGGCGCATCGAATCGGGCCACGCGGGCGGCGGTGCGGTGGACGCACGCGGAACCGCGATCAACCCGATCTACGGCCCGTCGCTGGACGGCACGCTGCCCGGCAACGAGGTCATCATCCAGAGCAGCGCCGGCAATCGCGTCACCTACGCCCGCGCGATGGGACCGATGCAGTTCTTGCCGGGGACCTGGGCGCGCTACGCCTCCGACGGCAAGGGCGACGGCGTGGCCGACCCGCAGAACCTGTTCGACTCGACGCTCGCGGCCGCGCGGTACTTGTGCAGCGGCGGGCTGAACCTGCGTGATCAGTCGCAGGTGCTGGCCGCGATTCTGCGCTACAACAACTCGATGCCCTACGCGCAGAACGTGCTGGGCTGGGCCGCGGCCTACGCCACGGGCGTCGTCCCGGTCGACCTGCCGCCGATGACCGGACCGCCGCCGCCGCTGGGCGACGCGCACCTCGAGCATCCCGAGGGGCTCGGACCCAACCTGCCGATGAACATCAACGGCCTGCCGATGGACGACCCGCTGGCGCGCGTGCCGCTTATCGACCTGAGCAGCCCGGCGATGGTCAGTCCGCCGCCGATGTTCCCCTGGATGTCTCCCACGCCTCAGCAGGCGCCGACCCAACTTCCCGGGTGCACCGTGATCTGCATCGGCACCCAAAGCGCGGCGCCCGCGGGGCCCCCGCCACCGTTCGCGCCGCCTGCGCCCTTCGCGCAGCCGCCGTTCGCTCCGCCGCCCCCGGATGTCGTCCCGCCCCCGGCACCGATCGCGCCGCCGGCGCCCCCGGTTGCGCCGCAAGCCGCACCGTCGCCCAAGCCGGCCGCTCCCCCGGCGGCGCCGAACGCGTCAGCGCCGCTTAAGCCCGCGCCGGGCCCGGCCAACTGACCCCGCGGCGATCGCAAGCGCGGCGAAGCCGGGCGCAGCGGGTCGCCGCCAAACGATCCCGCGGCGATCGCAAGCGCGGCGAAGCCGGGCGCAGCGGGTCGCCGCCAACTGACCCCGCGGCGATCGCAAGCGCGGCAAGGCCGGGCGCAGCGGGTCGCCGCCAAACGATCCTGAACGGGTCGCCGCCCAACCGCTCCGTCGCGCACGCCTACACTCGGCGGTGATGTCCAGCCACGACTCTTCTGACGCAGCCGACCTGAGCGCGGCGATCCGCACCGCACTGGGGAAGGTCATCGACCCCGAACTGCGGCGCCCCATCACCGATCTCGGGATGGTCAAAAGCATCGACACCGAACCCGACGGCTCGGTTCACGTCGCGATCTATCTGACCACCGCCAGCTGTCCGAAGAAGAACGAGATCAGCGACCGGGTCAGCCAGGCGGTCTCCGACGTCCCGGGCACCGGCGCGGTGAAGGTCACCCTGGACGTGATGAGCGACGAACAGCGCACCGAGCTGCGCAAGCAGCTGCGCGGTGACGCCCGCGAGCCGATTATCCCGTTCGCACAACCGAATTCGCTGACGCGGGTCTATGCGGTGGCGTCCGGGAAGGGCGGGGTCGGCAAGTCCACCGTCACGGTCAACCTGGCCGCGGCGATGGCGGCCCGCGGCCTGTCCGTCGGGCTGCTGGACGCCGACATCCACGGCCATTCCATCCCCCGGATGATGGGCACTACCGACCGCCCCACCCAGGTCGAGTCGATGATCCTGCCGCCCATCGCGCACGAGGTGCGGGTCATCTCGATCGCTCAGTTCACCGAGGGCAACACTCCGGTGGTGTGGCGCGGACCGATGCTGCACCGCGCGCTACAGCAGTTCCTGGCCGACGTCTACTGGGGCGACCTGGACGTGCTGCTGCTCGATCTGCCGCCGGGGACCGGCGACATCGCCATCTCGGTGGCTCAGCTGATCCCCAACGCGGAGATTCTGGTGGTGACGACGCCACAGCTGGCGGCGGCCGAGGTCGCCGAGCGGGCCGGCAGCATCGCGCTGCAGACGCGCCAACGCCTCGCCGGCGTCGTGGAGAACATGTCCGGGCTCACGTTGCCGGACGGCTCGACGCTGAAGGTGTTCGGTGAGGGCGGCGGCGAGCAGGTGGCCGAGCGGTTGTCGCGCGCGGTCGGCGCCGATGTGCCGCTGCTGGGCCAGATCCCGCTGGATCCCGAGCTGGTGGCCGCGGGCGATTCCGGCGTTCCGCTGGTACTGAGTGCGCCGGATTCGCCGGTGGGCAAGGCGCTGCGCGGGGTGGCCGACAGTTTGTCCTCACGTCGGCGCGGGCTGGCCGGCGTATCGCTCGGGCTCGATCCCAAAGGCCGCTGAAACCGGTTCAGGTCGCGTCGGTGTCGAACGGCGTGCGGTCGCCCGTCTGCTGTTCCGCCCCAAGCGTCTGGCCGTTCGCCGGCGTGGGAGGCGCGGGTGGCGGCGTCTCCGGCGGGGCGCCGTTCACCGGCTTGTCGAAGTTTCCGGTCAGAAACGAGTCGTCGCCGTCCAGCAGGTGCTTGGTGAGCGCGGCGCGGGGGGTCATGCCGCGCAGCTTCTGCAATTCGCTGAGCGGGCCCCGCAGGTCGTCGAACTCGGGCCCGAGGTCCTCGCGCAGCTGACTGGTCACACCGCTGAGGTAATCGCGCGCCTGACGCAGCGCGTTGGCCGACCATCGGATGGCGCCGGGGAGCCGTTCGGGGCCGAGGACCACCAACCCGACCACGACGAGGACGAGCATCTCTCCCCAGCCGACGTTGGCGAACATCTAGCCGTTATCCGGGTCCGGTTTCACCGTCAGGGTGACGTGGCGGCCATCGCGGACCACCTCGATCGGGGAATCCTGGCCGATGGTCAGCTGCCGCACCGCGACCACGAACTCGTCGGCGTCGGCAACCTTGCGGTTACCCACCTTGACGACGACGTCGTTTTCCAGGACGCCGCCCTTCTGCGCCGGACTTCCCGCCTTCACGTTGGCGACCTGGGCGCCGGAGGCGATCGCGTTGCTCACCGAGCGGGTGCTGACGCCCAGCGTCGGATGCACGATCTTTCCGTCCCGGATCAAGGTCTGGGCGACTTCCTTGGCCTCGTTGATCGGGATCGCGAAGCCGAGCCCACTTGCGCTGTCCGACAACGACTTACCCGCGGTGTCGATGCCGATCACCTGGGAATCCATGTCGATCAGCGGGCCACCCGAGTTGCCGTGGTTGATCGACGCGTCGGTCTGCAGGGCGTCGATCACCGTGTCGGTGTCCGAGCCCTCCCCGGACAGCGGAACCGGCCGGTGCAGCGCGCTGATGATGCCGTGCGTCACGGTGCTGCGCAGCCCCAGCGGCGCACCCGCGGCGAGGACCTCGTCACCCACCCGCACCTTGTCGGAATCGCCCAGGCGCGCCACGCTCAGGTTGTCGACGTTGTCGACCTTGATCACCGCCAGGTCGGTCTTGGGGTCGCGCCCGACCAGGTTGGCGGGCACTTCCTTGCCGTCGTTGAACACCACGGTGGTCTTGAACTGGCTGGGGTTGTTCGCCGCTTCGGAGATGACGTGGTTGTTGGTGACGATGTAGCCACGCCCGTCGATGACGACGCCGGAGCCCTGCATGCCCTCCTGGTCACTCTTGGACTCGATGGTCACCACGGAGTTCGCGGTCGCCGACGCCACCTTGGCGAAGCGCCCGGCCGGGCCTTCCCCGTTGCCGTTGGTCGACAGCGTCACCTTGGAGGTGGTGAACGCCTCGGCGACCTCGGCCGTCTTGCGGCCCACCACCCCGCCGACGAGGCCGATGACCAACGCGATGAGCGCCAACACGAGCAGCGCGAGGTAGGACACCCGGCCGCCGAACAGCACGTCGCGCACGCCCAGTTTGCCGCCGTAGCCCAGGGCGGAGCGCGACGTCGATGGCGCGACCGCCGGCGTTCCTAGGGCCGCCGCGGCCCCCGGGTCCCGCCAGGGGTCGTCCAGCTCGTCGGGCTCCCCGCCGTTTTTCTCGGCGGCCAGCGCGCCCACGTCCACGGGGTGGCGTTGCAGCGAATCGGAGCTGCCCTCCGGCCGGTGGAACGCCTCCTCGAGGACGGGGTCGGCCGGACGATCGCTCGGCCGGAATTCGGCCTGGTCCCGGTACTTCTGCGGGCGGACGCGCTCGGCCACGAACGACCCGCGCAACCCGTCGGGACGACTGAACTCCCGACGCGATGCGGGGTCGACCGGCGGACGCGAGACGGGGCGCGGCGCCAGGCGGTTGCCGCTGTCATTGCTTCGGTCGAAGCCTTGGTCGGACGTCACGTTATCCCTTTTGGATCCTCTACTTGAGCGCGCGAGACGGGCCTTTACCGGCCGAGATACGCGGCACCGGCGTTGTCCGTGTCCACCCTAGTATCCACGGCGCGCCGTAGGGCGACATGAACGAGCGTGTGGGGCGAGTGCGCAGCGGGTCCGACTATCGGCGCTTGCGCCGCTCGCGGGCCTCGCGGTCGGCGAAGGGGTCGGAGGCCGGCGCGGTCGAGTCGTCGCGCGAGTCGTAGGGAATTTCGGCCAGCATGCCGAGCAGCGTGCTGGGGATGCGGATGGGGTGGGAGTCGCGCAGCGCCGCGCGCGTCCGACTCTGATCGTCGACCTCGGCCGCGCACTGGGGGCACATCGACAGGTGATGCGCGGCCCGCAGGTGAGCGTTCATCCGCAACTCGCCGTCGACGAACGCGGCGATTGCTTCGACGGACAGGTGCTCGGTGGAACCGAACTGGCGGGGTGCGCCCACGGGCGCGTCGCTCTGGGAGGCGAACTGGGCGGGAAGCCAGGAGAACGCGCGGCGGAACACATGTCCTCGATCGGGCATTACCAGCTCCTTGCCACTCATTCTCATTGCCGCCTCCTCTCGAATGTAGCGCGAGCCGGTGCGCAATACCGCAGCTACGGGCGCAAAGCCGCTGAATATCTACCTGATCGCTCCGCTGCCGAAACAGGCGGGCGACGCTGCCTACGCCGACTGGGCGCGCAGTTCCTGCCGACCGGAGTGGGCGGCCAGGTAGTCCCGCAAGGCTTGGCGTCCGCGGTGGATGCGGCTGCGGACGGTCCCGAGCTTCACGCCCAGGGTGGCACCGATCTCCTCGTAGGACAGGCCTTCGATGTCGCACAGGACGACGGCCGCGCGAAATTCCGGCGGCAGCGAATCGAGCGCGGCCTGCAAATCGGGCCCCAGCCGTGAATCGTGATAGATCTGCTCGGGGTTGGGCTCGTCGGCGGGCACCCGCTCGTAATCCTCGGGCAGCGCCTCCATCCGGATGCGCGCGCGTCGGCGCACCATGTCGAGGAAGAGGTTGGTGGTGATGCGGTGCAGCCACCCTTCGAACGTTCCCGGCTGATAGTTCTGCACGGACCGGAAGACCCGGATGAAGGTCTCCTGGGTGAGGTCCTCGGCGTCGTGCTGATTGCCGGAAAGCCGGTAGGCCAGCCGGTACACCCGGTCGGCGTGCTGGCGTACCAGCTCGTCCCACGACGGCATGGCCGCCTTGTCCCCGGTCGCGTCGAAAACCGCGGTCCCCTGCGGGACGTCCGAGGGCTCCACCCACTCGTCGGTGGGGCGCTCTTGCGCGTGCGACATGCTGGACGGACTGAGAAGAGTGGTGATAATCAATTCCTCCGAATCGGGTGCGCCACCCAGTGGCACTTCGTCATTGACGGCAACAGGCAGCTGCCATTCGGTATTCCCCGTCCAACGCGCTCCGCGATCCATACGGACACCGTCGCGTATCGGCGTATGTGCGGTATATGAACAATCTGAGCTGCGCCTGAGAAACCGTTTCTTGCCCTGCGTTGTGCAGGAAATATCCACCGCGCGGTGACCTTAAACGCGCCGGGCCTCTTGGGCGTGTCGCCAGCGTGCGGTTCAGGCGCGCCTGTCCGTTCGTGCGATGAATTGGAATACGCTGCGGGCATGGACGGCACCGACGCAGAAGCCCCTGGCCACACGGCGCCCAGCCGGGCCGAATCGCTGTTTGCCCACGCCGAGGGATCGATATCGGAGGACGCGCTGCTGGCCGCCGCCCGGGAGCGGGCCGTCGACATCGGGGCGGGCGCGGTGACGCCGGCCGTCGGGGCGTTGTTGAGCATGCTTACGAAGCTGAGCGGCGGCAAGGCCGTCGCCGAAGTGGGCACCGGCGCCGGCGTCAGCGGCTTGTGGTTGCTGTCGGGCATGAGCGACGACGGCGTCTTGACCACGATCGACATCGAGCCCGAATACCTGCGGCTGGCCAAGCAGGCGTTCAGCGAGGCGGGCATCGGACCGTCGCGCAGCCGGCTGATCGGCGGCCGCGCCCAAGAGGTGCTCACCCGGCTCGCCGACGAGTCCTATGACCTGGTGTTCATCGACGCCGACCCGATCGATCAGCCGGACTACGTCGTCGAGGGCGTCCGGTTGCTGCGCCCGGGCGGCGTGATCGTGGTGCACCGGGCCGCACTGGGCGGGCGGGCCGGCGATCCGACCGCCCGCGACGCCGAGGTGGTGGCGGTGCGCGAGGCGGCCCGCCTCATCGCCGAGGACGAGCGGCTCACCCCGGCGCTGGTGCCGCTCGGCGACGGCATCCTGGCCGCCGTTCGCGACTGATTCGCACTTTTACGAATTCTTGACGCGGGTCGTCCTTGACCGCGGGCTGAACGCATGTTTAGTGTACTGAACATGCGTTCAGCCGACCTGACGGCCGCCGCCCGGATCCGCGATGCGGCCATCGAGCAGTTCGGCGAGCACGGGTTCGGTGTCGGGCTTCGCGCCATCGCCGAAGCGGCGGGCGTGAGTGCCGCGCTGGTGATCCACCACTTCGGCTCCAAGGAGGGCCTGCGCAAGGCCTGCGAGGACTACATCGCCGAAAAGATCCGCAACACCAAGTCCGAGGCTATCCAGTCCAACGACCCGGCCACCTGGTTCGCCCAGTTGGCAGAGATCGAGGACTACGCACCACTGATGGCATACCTGGTGCGCAGCATGCAGACCGGCGGCGATCTAGCGAACATGATGTGGCGCAGGATGATTGACAACACGGAAGGGTACATGGAAGAGGGCGTGCGCGCAGGGACGATCAAACCCAGCCGCGATCCCCAGGCCCGGGCCAAGTATCTGGCGATCACCGGAGGCGGCGGATTCCTGCTCTACATCCAAATGCACGACACACCAACGGATCTGCGCGCGGTGCTGCGCGACTACTCGCGCGACATGATCCTGCCCGCCCTCGAGGTCTATACCGAAGGGCTGCTGACCGACCGGACCATGTACGACGCGTTCCTGGCTGCCGAAGATCAAGGAGAATTCCATGGCACCTGAAAATTCAGTCGGCTCCGCCCCTGTCGAAATCCGGGGCCTCACCAAGAGATTCGGCGCGGTGCAGGCGCTGGACGGCCTCGATCTCACTGTGCGAGAGGGGGAGGTCCACGGATTCCTCGGCCCCAACGGCGCCGGGAAGTCCACCACGATCCGCATCCTGCTGGGCCTGGTGAAGGCCGACAGCGGTAGCGTGCGGTTGCTGGGCGGTGATCCCTGGACCCAATCCGTTGCGCTGCATCGTCAAATCGCTTACGTTCCTGGTGATGTGACGCTGTGGCCGTCGCTGACAGGTGGAGAGACCATCGACCTGCTGGCCCGCATGCGCGGCGGCATCGACAAGCGGCGCCGCGCGGAGCTGATCGAGCGCTTCGATTTGGACCCGCACAAGAAGGCCCGCACGTATTCGAAGGGCAACCGCCAGAAGGTCTCCCTCATCTCGGCGTTCTCGTCCCATGCCAGGCTGTTGCTCCTGGACGAGCCCAGCAGTGGACTGGACCCGCTGATGGAGAACGTGTTTCAACAGTGCGTGGCGCAGGCCCGTGACCGGGGCACGACGGTGTTGTTGTCCAGCCACATCCTGGCCGAAACGGAAGCGTTGTGCGAACGCGTGACGATCATCCGGGCGGGCAAGACCATCGAAAGTGGTTCGCTGAGCTCCATGCGGCATCTGAGCCGCACCTCGATCAGGGCCGAAATGATCGGCGATCCGGGCGATCTCAGGCGGATCAAGGGCGTCGAGGACATCAGCGTCGAGGGTAATACGCTGCGCGCCCAGGTCGATAGCGAAAGCCTGGGTGAGCTCATCCGCGTGCTCGGTGACGCCGGCGTGAGCAGTCTCGTCAGCCAGCCGCCGACGCTCGAAGAGCTCTTCTTGCGCCACTATGACACGTCCGGAGACGCGTCCGGCGGCGACGGCCGGCACGGGCGCGATGCGCAAAAGGTGTCGTTGTCATGAGCGCGACCACACTGGACCGGCCTCACGCGTCGGCATCGCCTGCGCCCCAGCGCAGTTCGAACTTCTCCGGAACGCTTGCGATGTTGCGGCTATACCTGCGCCGGGATCGGCTCTCGTTGCCGCTGTGGGTGTTTCTGCTGTCGGTGCCGCTGGCGACGGTGTACGTCGGCAGCATCGAAAAGATCTACCCCACCGAGGCCGCCCGTGCCGGGTTCGCCGCCTCCATCATGGCCAGCCCGGCCCAGCGTGCGCTGTATGGCCAGGTCTACAGCGACAGCCTTGGCGCCGTGGGGATTTGGAAGGCCGGGATGTTCCACGTGCTGATCGCGGTGGCCGTCATCCTCACGATGATCCGGCACACCCGCGCCGACGAGGAGAACGGACGGACCGAGTTGGTGGACTCGACCGCGATCGGTCGCTACGCCAGCCTGAGCGCGGCGCTGCTGCTGTCTTTCGGGGCCTCGCTCGGCACCGGCGCGATCGGCGCGGCCGGCCTGCTGAGCACCGACGTCCCGGCGGCCGGGTCACTGGCGTTCGGTGCGGCGCTGGCCTGCTCCGGCCTGGTGTTCACCGCGGTCGCCGCGGTGACCGCGCAGTTGTCGCCCAGCGCCAGGTTCGCCCGCGGTGCCGCGTTCGCCGTCCTGGGAACCGCGTTCACGCTGCGCGCCGTCGGCGACGCCGGGTCGGGCACACTGTCGTGGCTGTCTCCGCTGGGGTGGTCGCTACTGGTCAAACCGTATGCGGGTGATCGCTGGTGGGTGCTGCTGCTGCACCTGGTCACGGCGTCCGCGTTGACCATGGTGGCGTATTGGCTGCTCGCCGGCCGTGACGTCGGCGCGGGGCTCATCGCGGAGCGGCCCGGTCCCGCGACCGCCGCGCCGGCGCTGGGCAACGCGTTCGGGCTGACGTGGCGTCTCGACCGGGCCGCGCTGCTGTTGTGGACGGTCGGACTGTGCCTATACGGGTTGCTGGTGGGCAGCGTGGTGCACGGCATCGGTGACGAGCTGGGCGACAGCGGTCCGGCCCGCGATATCGTCGCGCGGATGGGCGGCACCAGCGCCCTCGAGCAGGCCTTCATCGCCGTGGCTTTCGCCATGATGGGCATGGTGGCCGCCGCGTTCGCCGTTTCGCTCACGTTGCGGTTGCACCAGGAAGAATCCAGCCAGCGAGCCGAAACGGTGCTGGCCGGCGCGGTGTCGCGAACTCGTTGGCTCGCGAGCCATTTGGTGACCGCGCTGGGCGGATCCGCGCTCGCGATGCTGGCCTGCGGGGTAACCGCCGGAGTTGTCTACGGCATCGCGGCCGGCGATGTGGGCGGCAAACTCGCGATGGTCGTCGCAAGCGCGGCGGTCCAACTCCCGGCCGTCTGGCTGTTGTCGGCCGTGACGGTCTGCGTATTCGGCGTCGCGCCGCGGTTCACACCGGTGGCCTGGGGCGTGCTGATCGGTTTCATCGCTCTGTACCTGATCGGATCGTTGGCCCGGTTCCCGCAGTGGTTGCTCGACCTGGAACCGTTCGGGCACATCCCGAGAATTGGCGCCGATTTCACCGCCGTGCCCTTGCTATGCCTACTGGCCATCGACGTAGGGTTGGTAATTCTGGGCGCCCTGGCTTTTCGGCGCCGCGATCTACGCTGCTAGGAGCGAGATGAAAACCGGGATCCGCGTGACGACGACATCCCTCGGAGGCATTCTCTCGTGGGTGTTGATCCTGCTCTTGCCGGCGGGCACGCTGCACTACTGGCAGGCGTGGGTTTTCATCGCCGTGTTCACGGTGGCGACCATCGTGCCCACGGTCTACCTGAGCAGGGCCAACCCCGCGGCCCTGCAGCGGCGCATGCGTGCCGGCCCGCGGGCCGAACCCCGAACCTCGCAGAAGTTCATCATCACCGCCTCGTTCCTGGGTCTCTTCGCGACGATGGTGTTCAGCGCGCTCGATCATCGGTTCGGCTGGTCGTCGGTACCGGTCTGGCTGTCGCTGCTCGGCGATCTGCTGGTGGCGACCGGGCTCGGCATCGCCATGCTGGTGATCGTCCAGAACAACTATGCCGGCGCCACGGTCACGGTGGAAGCGGACCAGACCTTGGTGTCCGGTGGCCTGTATCGATTCGTGCGCCATCCGATGTACGTCGGAAACGTGATCATGATGATCGGTATCCCCCTGGCGCTCGACTCGTATTGGGGGCTGCTCTTCGTCATCCCCGGCACCATCGTGCTCGCGCTGCGCATGTTCGACGAAGAGAAGCTCCTCTTCGACGAATTGCCCGGGTACCGCGAATACGCCGAGCGCGTGCGCTACCGGTTGGTTCCCTACCTCTGGTAGCCGGCGCGCCGAGGGTATTAGCCCGGCGTCGGCGCCACCAGGCGCGACGATGTTGCGGATCAACAACTTTCGCAATGTCGGCGCCGAAGCACGGTTCGCGGTGCCTGACCGAGCTAGATCCAGACGCCCTTGCCCACCGCGACCACACCGCCGGCGCTGATCGCGAAGCGCTCGCGGTCCTTCTCCAGGTCCACCCCGACCATCTCGCCCGGCCCCACGACGACGTTCTTGTCCAGGATCGCGTGGCGCACCACCGCGCCACGGCCGACGCGAGCGCCGGGCATGATCACGCTGCCCTCCACGATCGCGCCGTCGTCGACCACGACGTTGGACGAAAGCACCGAGTTGCGCACCGAGGCCGCCGAGATGATGCTGCCGGCGCCCACCACCGACTCCTGCGCGGAACCGCCGTTGACGAACTTTGCCGGCGCCAGGTTCTCCGACTCGCCGCGGATCGGCCAACGCTTGTTGTAGAGGTTGAACACCGGATGCACCGACACCAGGTCCATGTGTGCGTCGTAGAACGCGTCGAGCGTCCCGACGTCACGCCAGTAGGCCCGGTCACGGTCGGTGGCGCCGGGCACCTCGTTGTCGCTGAAGTCGTACACCGCGGCCATCCCGTCGTCGACCAGTCGCGGGATGATGTCACCACCCATGTCGTGATCGGAATGGTCGTCGTCGGCGTCCGCGCGGATCGCGTCGATGAGCACCTTGGTGGTGAAGATGTAATTGCCCATCGACACGAACGTCGTCTCGGGGTCGTCCGGGGTGCCGGGCGGATCCAGTGGCTTCTCCACGAATTGGCGGATGCGCCCGGACTCGTCGGAGTCGATACACCCGAACGCGGTGGCCTCGCTGCGCGGCACCCGGATGCCGGCGACGGTCGCGCCCGCCCCGCTGTCGATGTGGAACCGGACCATCTGCTCGGGATCCATCCGGTACACGTGGTCGGCGCCGAAAACCACTATGTAGTCGGGGTCTTCGTCGTAGATCAGATTGAGCGACTGGTAGATCGCGTCGGCCGAACCGGTGTACCAGCGCGGACCGAGCCGTTGCTGCGCGGGCACCGGGGTGATGTACTCACCGGCCAAGCCGGACAACCGCCAGTTCTGTGATATGTGACGGTCCAGTGAATGCGACTTGTACTGCGTCAGAACGCAGATCCGCAAATAGCGGGCGTTGACGAGGTTGGACAGCACGAAGTCGATCAGCCGATAGGCGCCGCCGAAGGGAACCGCGGGCTTGGCGCGATCCGCGGTCAGCGGATACAGCCGCTTGCCCTCACCGCCGGCCAGGACGATGCCCAGCACGTGTGGTGCTTCCCTCATGGTGTCAAACCTATCGGCCGCCGCGAAACGCTGCCAGGGGGAAGGGGCTATTGCCCGCGTTCTGTGGGGCTGTCCGTCAAGGTATTTGGCTGCGCGGGCGCACCGAGGGTGCCGCCCGGCTCGCGGCCCTCCCCGTCGCGGAACTACCGTGCGGGTATGCGGGTGGCGATGATGACTCGGGAATACCCCCCAGAGGTCTACGGAGGGGCGGGCGTACACGTCACCGAACTCGTCAGCCAATTGCGCCGGCTGTGCGCGGTGGACGTGCATTGCATGGGGGCACCCCGGCCGGGCGCCCAGGGCGTGCAGGTGCATCAGCCCGACCCGCGGTTGCAGGGCGCCAACGCGGCGATGACGACGCTGTCCGCCGACCTGCTGATGGCCAACGCGGCATCGGCGGCCACCGTGGTGCATTCACACACCTGGTACACCGGCATGGCCGGGCACCTGGCCGCGCTGCTCTATGACGTCCCGCACGTGTTGACCGCGCATTCGCTCGAGCCGCTGCGCCCGTGGAAGTCCGAACAACTCGGCGGGGGCTACCGGATCTCGACCTGGGTCGAACACACCGCGGTGCTGGCCGCCGACGCGGTGATCGCGGTGAGCTCCGCGATGCGCGAGGACATCCTGCGCGTCTACCCCGCGCTGGATCCCGGGGCCGTGCACGTCATCCGCAACGGTGTCGACACCGACGTGTGGTGCCCGGCGGCCCCATCGCAGGGCGAGTCGATGCTGGCCGCACTGGGTGTCGATCCGGACCGTCCCCTGGTGGTGTTCGTGGGCCGCATCACCCGGCAGAAGGGCGTCGCGCACCTGGTGGCGGCCGCCCACCGGTTCAGCCCGGAGGCGCAGGTGCTGCTGTGCGCCGGGGCGCCCGACACCCCGGAGATCGCCGAGGAGATTCGGGATGCGGTCGCCGGCCTGGCCCGCGGACGCACCGGCGTCTTCTGGATCCGGGAAATGCTTCCCATCGGCGAGTTGCGCGAAATCTTATCGGCCGCAGCGGTTTTCGTGTGCCCGTCGGTGTATGAGCCGTTGGGCATCGTGAATCTGGAGGCGATGGCCTGCGGGGCCGCTGTGGTGGCCTCGGATGTGGGCGGGATCCCGGAGGTGGTCGCCGACGGGGTCACCGGGACTTTGGTGCATTACGACCCCGGCGATGTGGCGGGCTATCGGGCCGGACTGGCCGAGGCGGTCAACGAGCTCGTCGCCGACCGCGCAAAAGCGCAGCGCTACGGCAAGGCGGGACGCCGACGCTGCGTCGAGGAGTTCTCGTGGGCCCACGTCGCCGAGCAGACCCTGGAGATCTATCGGAAGGTGTGTGCGTAGCACCGCCGAATCGTTCGGCGGCAAGCCCTAGCTGGAGCTTGTGACGCCCTTGAGTTCGTCACCGAGGGCAGCGGCTTCGTCGGGCGTCAGCTCGACGACCAGTCGACCTCCACCTTCAAGTGGTACCCGCATCACGATGCCGCGCCCCTCCTTCGTTGCTTCAAGAGGACCGTCTCCGGTCCGGGGCTTCATCGCCGCCATCGAGTGCTCCCTCCAGGTTCGAGCTGGCCCGCCCGCGCGGACCTGGTCGGCACCGAGCACGCTCCGCCAGCGAACTTCAAGCCATGCCCGGCCACGAACTGACTTATCACCCCTCCATTGTTCCCTATCCAGGTCACCGCTCGTACAAAGACCCACAACTGTGTGCTCAGCGGGCGGTCGCGGGCACCCAGCAACCCCGGATATGGTCGTCGACCATGCCGGTTGCCTGCATCAACGCGTAGGCGGTGGTCGGACCGACGAAGCGGAACCCGCGCCGCTTGAGTTCACGGGCCATGGCCTTCGATTCGTCAGTGGCCGAGGGAATTTGGGATGCGTCGGCCGGGCGTGACCGCGGCGACGGCGCAAACGACCACAGCAGCTCCGCCAGGTCCGCCGGAGTACCCAGCTCCGCGGCCGCGCGCGCGTTGGCGATTGTCGCGTCAATCTTGGCGCGGTTGCGCACGATTCCCTGATCGGCCATCAGCCGCCGCACGTCGTCGTCGCCGTACTCGGCGACCGTCGTGATGTCGAACCCGGAGAAGGCGCGCCGGAAATTCTCCCGCTTGCGCAGGATGATCAGCCACGACAGGCCGCTCTGAAAGGCCTCGAGGCTCATCCGTTCGAACAGGGCCACCCCGTCGTGCAGCGGGCGACCCCATTCCTGGTCGTGGTAATCGCGGTACATCTCGAAGTCCGGCCCGGGCCGAATGGCCGCCCAGCTGCACCGAACCAGCTCGTCTTCGCTCACATTCAGTCCTGACGATCCTCGCCCTCGCCGGGTTCCGCCGAATCGTCCTCGTTGTCCTGGTCGGCGGCGGGCGCGGCGTGCACCGCGGCCAGCTGGCCGCGCAGGGCCTCCAGCTCGCGGGCGAGGCGGTCCAGCACCCAGTCCACCTCGCTGGTCTTGTATCCGCGCAGCGTCTGGGTGAACTTGACCGCGTCGACGTCGGAGCCGGTCACCCCGTAGGCGGGCAGCACGGTCGCCGTCGTCCCCCGGGGCAGGGGCGGCAGCTGCTCGCCGCGACCGAACAACAGGCTGGCCGCGCCGAACAGGACGATCGCCACCAGCACCAGGACCACCAGGTACAGCAACACCAACGCCACGGGATCGATACTGCCCTATGCCGCCGACACGCGATGCGCAGCGTGACGGCGTCGGCGGCTATCGGGGCCTGATCGCCTGCATCGGCGGCCGGTCCGCCAGCGACACCGGCGAGGTGTGCTGGGTGTAGCCCTCGCCGTCGGGCCCGTGGGCCACGAACTGGGTCAGGCCGACGCCGGAGTCGGGGATCCCGCAGCGCGACAGCAGGGTCGCGATGACCTGGCGGCTCATCGCGCCCAGCTCGGCCAGCGGCCGGTTGCGGTGCTCCCGCACGCCCAGGTTGACCTGGGCGATCGCGTCCAGCCCCAGCCGGTCGAAGGTGTCCACCAGCAGTCCGATCTCCACGCCGTAGCCCGGGGCGAACGGCACCGACGTCAGCAATTCGCGGGTGGCCGCGTATTCGCCACCCAGTGGCTGCAGCACTGCGCCCAGCTCGGGGCGCAGCGCCGCGAGCAACGGCCGGGCCACCAGCTCGGTGACCCGCCCGCCGCCGGTCGCGCCCGCGCTGCCGCCCACGTCGGCGACGTTGAGGGGCCGCCGGTAGAAGCTCTTGACCAGGTGAATGCCGCGGGAGGGTGGGCAGGTGAGCAGGGGGCCGACCAGCCACGGCACGAACATCGGGTGCGGGTTGATCAGGTCGGAGTCGACGAACACCACGATGTCGCCGCGGGTGGCCGCCAGCGACCGCCACAACGCCTCGCCCTTGCCGGGCCGTATCGGCACCTCGGGCAGCGCCTGCTCGCGACTGACCACGCGGGCGCCGGCGGCGACCGCCCGGATCTCGGTGTCGTCGGTGGAGCCGGAGTCCAACACGATCAGCTCGTCGACCAGCCCATCAACCAGCGGTGAGATGCTGTCGATCACCGACTCGATGGTGTCTTCCTCGTCGAGGGCCGGCAGCACCACCGAAATGGTCCGCCCGGCCTTGGCCGCCTCCAGCTCGGCGACGGTCCAGCTCGGACGGCTCCAGCTGCGGTCGCCCAGCCAGGTGTCCCCCGGCCTCGCGGCGAGCATCCCGTCGCTGGCCAGATCGCCGGCGACCAGGTCCGACATCGTCATGCGAGCCCCCTCACCGTGCGGGTCGGCGGGCGCGTCCCCTGGATCGACGCCACCATTTCCAGCACCCGGCGGGTGGCGGCGACCTCGTGCACGCGAAACATCCGCGCACCGGCGGCCGCGGCCAGCGCGGTGGCCGCCAACGTTCCCTCGAGCCGCTCGGTCAGTTCCACACCCAGAGTCTCCCCGACGAAGTCCTTGTTACTCAAAGCCATCAGCACGGGCCACCCGGTATCGACGAGATCGCCGACGTGCCGCAACAGCAGCAGCCCGTGGAAGGTGTTCTTGCCGAAGTCGTGGGTCGGGTCGATCAGCACCCGGTCGCGGGCCACCCCGCACGCGACCGCGCGTTCGGCGGCGGCGGTGACCTGGGCGATCACGTCGTCGACGACGCCGCGTGTGGCGGTTCCGTAGTTCACCCGGAACGGGCGCGTGCGCGGCTGCGCGTTGCCGGTGTGCGAACAGACCAAACCCGCCCCGAACTCCGCGGCCACCTCCGGTAGGGCGGGGTCGACGCCGGCCCAGGTGTCGTTGATCAGGTCCGCCCCGGCCGCGCAGGCCACCTTGGCGACCTCGGAGCGCCAGGTATCGGCGCTGATCACATGGTCGGGATAGGAGTCGCGCAACCATTCGATGAACGGCACCAGCCGGGCGATCTCGGTGTCGGCGTCGACCTCTTGGCCCGGGCCGGCCTTGACGCCGCCCACGTCGATGACGTCGGCGCCGTCGGCCACGGCCCGGTGCACGGCCGCCCGGGCGGCCTCGTCGCTGAAGGTCGCGCCCCTGTCGTAGAACGAGTCCGGGGTGCGGTTGACGATCGCCATGATCAGCGCGCGATCGGCTGACACGGGACGGCCGCAGAACGACGATTGCACGCGTCTATGGTGCCTGGTCGCCGAACAGCGTGCAGTGCCAGGTCGCGAGCGTGACGGCACTGCGAAATCCGATTCGCCCTCTCGCAGTGTGGTTACGCTCGCGACCGACTGATCGGCGCCGCCGGCCTTACGGGCGTTTACCCTCGGCCACCTCGTCGGGGTACTCGTCGTAGAACGGCACGTAGCCCTCGTCGCGTCCGGCCAGCACGTAGAGCGGGTCCTCGACGTCGGGACCGTAGGCCTGCTCGCGCAACTCCACCTTGCGGCTCTTGAAGGTCGTGGTCTGCTCGATCGACTCGACCACCCGCACGAACAGCGGCAGCGCGTAGCCGGGCAGCTGCTCGTAAACGGCGCGGGCCAACGACTGCCCGTCGAACTCGGCGCCGTCGCGCAGCTTGACAGCGGCCATCCCGGCGCGACCGCCGGTGCGCGGCACCTCGACCCCGAAGACCGTGCAGTCCTCGACGGAGTCATCGGATGCCAGTGCGGCCTCGACCTGGGTGGTGGCCACGTTTTCGCCTTTCCAGCGGAACGTGTCGCCCAGCCGGTCGACGAACGCCGCGTGTCCCATGCCCTGCGGGCTCATCACGTCGCCGGTGTTGAACCAGCAGTCGCCCTCACGAAAAGCGTTGCGCACCAACTTTTTTTCGCTGGACTCCGGATCGGTGTAGCCGTCGAACGGCTGCAGCCGGTTGACCGGGCTGAGCAACAGGCCCGGCTCCCCGGCCGGCACCCGGCGCACGCGCCCGTCGTCGCCGCGCAGCGGGGCGCCGGTGTCGGGGTCGTACTCGACGTAGGCCAACGGCATCGGGAAGACACCGGTGGAGCGGGGCACGTTGAAGACGTTGATGAACGCGGCGTTGCCCTCGCTGGAGGCGTAGAACTCGCAGACGCGCGCGATGCCGAACCGTTTCGTGAACTCGTCCCAGATCTCCGGGCGCAGGCCGTTCCCGGCGATCACCCTCACCTTGTGCGCTCGGTCGGTCGGCTTGGCCGGTTGGTTGAGCAGATACCGGCACACCTCGCCGATGTAGATGAACGCCGTCGCGTCGTTGGCGATGACCTCGTCCCAGAACTTCGACGCCGAGAACGACTTGCCGAGCGCCAGCGTCGCTCCCGACGTGATCACCGACGACAACGCGACCGTCAGCGCGTTGTTGTGGTACAGCGGCAGGCAGCAGTAGAGGGTGTCCGAGCTCTTGAGCCGCAACCCAATGCCGCCGAACGCCGCGAGCGCCTTCAGCCAGCGCAGGTGCGTCATGACGCTGGCCTTCGGGAAACCGGTTGTGCCCGAGGTGAAGATGTAGAACGCCGTGTCCCGGGCGTGCACGGCCGACGCCGACGCCGGGTTGGTGGCCGGGGCGCTCGCCGCGAACCGTTCGAGGTCTTCGACGGTCAGCGTCTGGGTGCCGCCCGAGCCGCCGCACTCCGCCACGGCGCTGACCAGATCGGTCTCGGCGATGAGCACCTTGGCCTCCAGCAGGCCGAGACTGTGCGCGAGGACCTCGCCGCGCTGGTGGTAGTTGAGCATGCCGGCGACCGCACCGCACTTGACCGCGGCCAGCATGGCCAGCACGGCGTTGGGCGAGTTGCGCAGCATGATGGCGACGACGTCGCCGTGGCCGACGCCGCGCGCGGCCAGCACCGCGGCGTACCGGTTGGCCGCCGCGTTGGCGTCGCGGTAGGTCAGTTGCTGGTCGCCGAAGCGCAAAAAGATCCGGTCGCCGTAGCGGGCGGCCCGCTCCTGGAACACCGTGCCGATCGATTTCTTGGACCCCGGCTGGGCCGCCAGCCCGGTCAGCACGCCGCGCGCGATCACCGGCAGGTCGGCCAGCACGGCCGGCACCCGAGATGCGATGTCGGTCAGTTTGACCGCCGTGCGCGCTCCCCCGTCACGATCGGACACGTGATCCCCTCGATTCGTTTGGTAAAAGTCAAGCTCGGCGGACAGCCTAGTAGGGGCTGGGACGGGCCGGCGGGCTCAGCCGGGCGCGCACGCGTCCAGCGCCGCGCCCACCTTGTCGACCAGCACCAATCGGTCCATCGCCACCTGGGAGACGTAACCGCTGTCGAGCAAGCCGCACAACCACGTCCACAGCCCCTCGTAGTGGCCGACGGGGTCCAGCAGCACGATGGGTTTGTCGTGGAGACCGAGGTAGGCCGTGGTCCAGGTGTCGAGCAACTCGTCGAGGGTGCCGATGCCGCCCGGCAGCGCGATGAACGCGTCGGCGCGGTCTTCCATGATCTGCTTGCGCTCGTGCAGGGTGTCGCTGACGATCAGCTCGTCGGCGTCCGCGTCGGCGATCTCGCGCCGCATCAAGACCTGGGGGATGACGCCGACGGTCCGGCCCCCGCGGGCCCGCGCCGCGCTCGCCACCGCGCCCATCGCCGAAACGCGGCCACCGCCCCACACCAGCGTCCAGCCGCGCTCCGCGATGGCCTCGCCGAGTTCTGCAGCGACACCGAGCAATTCGGGATGCTGCGGACCGGACGCGCAGTACACACACACCGCCCACTCGCGGGCTGAATCGCGTTCCCCGGGCATATCCGCCAAAGGTAGACCAATTGCGATCACCGCTCATATGTGGGGCTTTCGCCGTGCCGACGGGCCCGCGCGCCATAAAATCCGGCAGTGCCGATTCGATGGAACGTCCCCCAACATGCGACGGCCTCAGAGCGGCTGGATGCGGCGTTGGCCGCGGGGGGCCGGGGAGCGGCGGTGTTGGGGCCCGACGGCGTCGGCAAATCCACCTTGGCCCGCGTGGCCGCCGAGCACTTCGCCGGTCAACATCCCGACGCGCTCGTCCGCTGGGTCACCGGCACCCCGACCGAACGCGCGGTGCCCTTCGGGGCCTTCAGCCACCTGGTGCAGATCGCCGACATCGGCAAGCCGGCCGCGCTGCTGCGGGCCGCGCGCGCCTCGCTGGGCGGCGACGACCTGCTGCTTGTCGTCGACGATGCCCAACACCTGGACGTGCTGTCGGCCACGCTGGTCTACCAGCTGGCGCGGGTCGGGACGGCGCGGCTGATCGTGACCGCCCGCGCCGACGCCTCCCCCGATGCGATCGCCGCGCTGTGGAGCGACGGCCTGCTCGACCGGATCGATATCGAGCCGCCCGGCGGGACGACGCCGCCCGCGGAGGTCGACGCCTTCCTCGCCGAGTTGCCCGCGCCGGCCCGGTCGGTGCTGGAGTATCTCGCCGTGTGCGAGCCGCTGTCGCTCGCCGACCTGACCGTCCTGGCCGGCGACGGCGCGGTGGCCGAGGCGGTCAGGTGGGGCGCCGCCGAGACCCGGGTGCGGGGCGGGGCCTCCGAGGACCCCGTCGTCTACACGGCCCACCCGCTGTTCGCCGAGCGGACGCTGGCCGCGCTGGACCCCGACCACGCGCGACAACGGCGCACCGAGCTGGTCACGTTGCTGTCGCAGCGTCCATCCGAGCATCCCAGCGACCGGCTGCGGCTGATGTCGTTGGCGCGAGACAGCGACGCGCGCCAACGGCCCGCCGACGTCGTCGCCGCCGCGCAGCAGGCGCTGAGGCTGGGTGACATGGCGCTGGGCGAGCGGCTGGCCCGCTCGGCGCTCGAGCGCTCCGGCGGGCTGGCCGCGCGGCTCGCGCTCGCGCACGCGCTGGGCTGGCAGGGCCGCGGCCGCGAGGCCGATGCGCTGTTGGCCGACGTCGACTCCGCCGGGTTGACCGAAGCCGCCCTGATGGAGTGGGCGTTGCTGCGGGCGGCGAACCAGTTCTGGATGCTGAGCGAGCCCGAGCGTGCGACGGCGTTCTTGCGGACCGTCCGCAATCGCGTCGCGGATGCCGGGCCGCGGACCACGCTGGACGCGCTTAGCGCGACCTTCGCGATGAACGCGGGCAACGTCGGGCACGCGGTGAAGGTCGCCGAGGAGGTGTTGGCCTCGGCGTCGGCCGACGACCAGGCGGTGGCCTGGGCCGGCAGCGCGGCCGCGTTGTGCGCGGCGCGGCAGGGCCGGTTCGGTGACGTCGAGCGGTTGGCGCAGCGCGCCCTGGGAGCCGAACACCCCGGGTTGCTGCGCTTCACCATCGGGCTGGGCCAGACGACCACGTTGTTGATGGCGGGCAGGCTCGACGAGGCCCGCCAATTGGCCCGGCAGTTCACCGATTTCGCCGAACTGCAGCAGCCGGGCCGCGCGATCGGCGAGGTGCTGCTGGCGCATGTGCTGCTTGCCGGCGGTGAATTCGCTTCCGCAGCAGACATTTTGATCCCGGCGACCGCCACTCTGGAGCGCACCGGCTATTCGTGGGGGCCGCTGTCGCTGACGCTGCTGGCCACCGCGCTGTCCCAGCTCGGAGATACCGCTGCCGCGGCAAAAGCGTTGAGCAGGGCCGAATCCCGGCACGGAACCAAGTCGGCGTTGTTCGCCCCCGAGCTCGGGGTGGCGCGCGCGTGGCGGCTGGCGTTGCTGCGCGACTCGCACGGCGCGGTGGCCGCCGCGCGCGAGGCCGCCCGCGCGGCCGAGCGCGGCGGGCAGCGGGCCGTGGCGGTGCGCGTCTGGCACGAGGCCGTGCGGTTGGGCGACAGCCGGGCCGGCGATCCGTTGGCCCGGCTCTGCGACGAGATCGATTGTGTCGTGGGCAGAATCGCGTTGGCCCACGCCCGCGCGCTCACCGCGGGCGATGCCGAGGCGTTGCGGGCGGTGTCGGACGAGCTGACGTCGATCGGGATGCACGCGGCCGCCGCCGACGCCGCCGCGCAGGCTCGGCGCTGCGGCGGCTAGCCGCCCAGGTAGCGGCGCAGCATGTCCACCGCCGCGGTGATGTTGGCGACCGCCACGCGTTCGTCGCGCCGGTGCGCCAAATTCGGGTCGCCGGGGCCGAAGTTGACCGCCGGTATACCCAGCGCGGCGAACCGTGCGACGTCGGTCCAGCCGTACTTGGCCCGCACGTTACCGCCCGCCGCCTCGACCAACGCCTTGGCGGCGGGCTGGGACAGCCCGGGCATCGCCCCGGCCGCGGCGTCGGTCTGTTCGATGTGCACGTCCAGTCCGGCGAGCACGTCGTGCACGTGTTGCAGCGCGTCGGGCACCGACCGGTCCGGGGCAAAGCGGAAGTTGACCGTCACCGCGGCAGCATCGGGAATGACGTTGCCCGCCACCCCGCCGTCGATGCGCACGGCCGACAAGCCCTCGCGGTACGTGCAGCCGTCGATGTCCACGCTGCGTGCCTCGTACGCGGCCAGCCGTTCGAGCACAGCACCCAGTTTGTGAATAGCGTTGTCCCCCAACCAGGATCGCGCCGAGTGGGCGCGGGTCCCGGCGGCGCTGACGACCACGCGCAGGGTGCCCTGGCAACCGGCTTCGATGTAGCCGCCCGTCGGTTCGCCCAGGATGGCCACGTCGGCGGCCAGCCAGTCCGGCAGTTCCCGTTCGATGCGGCCCAAACCGTTTGCCGCCGCGTCGATTTCCTCGCAGTCGTACATCACCAGCGTCAGATCGTGCACGGGTTCGGCGACGGTGGCGGCGAGATGGAGGAACACGGCGTCCCCGGATTTCATGTCGGCGGTGCCGCAGCCGTGCAGCTCGCCGCCCTCGTGACGGCTGGGCAGGTTTCCGGCCACCGGGACGGTGTCCAGGTGGCCGGCCAGCAGCACCCGCGACGGCCGCTGGTGTCGGGTTCGCGCCAACACGGCGTTGCCGTTGCGGACGACCTCGAAGCCGGAGGTCTGCGCGCGTAGCGCTGCCTCGACCTCGTCGGCCAGGCGCGCCTCGTTCCTCGATTCGCTGGGGATGTCGACCAGCGCCGCGGTCAGCGCGATCGGATCCCCGCGTAAGTCCAGCACGGTCTCAGGGTAGTGGCGATCGCAAGCGCGGCGGAGCCGGGCGCAGCGGGTCGCCACCATCAACACCCAGTGGCGATCGCAAGCGCGGCGGAGCCGGGCGCAGCGGGTCGCCACCATCAACACCAGTGGTGACCGTGATGGCGAGCCGCCGGACGCAGCGGCTACACGAGCAACCGCGTGGGCATCACCGTCGGCTTGACCCCGTAACGCGGGCCCATGCCGTAGCCGCCGCGCCCGGCCGAGGCCACCGCCGGCATGCCCGTCGCCCACGTCGTGCGCGGCTCTTCAACCGGCGCGGTCCACCCCGAACTCACGGGCGTCGCGGCGGCAGGCGCGGGCGTGGCCGCGGACCACGCGGCGGGCGTCGACAAGCCGCCGACCGGTGATGCCGACGCCATGCTCGCCAGCACCGGCGCGGCGCCGACGCCCGCGGTGCTCGCCGGGGCCGCCGCGCTTACCAACATGCCGCCGCCGACCGCGCCCCCCACCTCGCCGGCCGTGCCGGTGGCCGCCGCCACGTCGAGGGTGTGGTTGTAGAGGATGTTGGACACCATGGTGTTGAACACGTTCCAGGAGACCACGTCGAAACCGGCGTTGCCGACGTTGTTCACCACCGGGTTGCCCAAGAAGCTGTCCAGCCCGCTCAGTGCCGACGGCGGGTCGGCCATCGGGGCCGCCAGTGCCCGAACCGCGTTGGGCGCGTTGGTGACGGTCTGCTGGAGGCCGCTCGTCTGCGCGCCCGTTGCCGCGGCCTGGGAGACGGCCGCGGCCTGCGCCCCAAGCCCGCCCGGGTTGTTCGTCGGCGCCGGCGAGGTCAGGGGGCTCAGCTTGGCCGCGGCCGCCGACGCCGCCGCGTAGCCATACATGGCGGCGGCATCCTGGGACCACATTTCGCCGTACTGCGCCTCGGTGGCCGCGATGGCCGCGGTGTTCTGACCCAAGACGTTCGTCGCGATCAGGGCCGCGAGTTGGGCCCTGTTCGCCGCGATCAGCGGGGGCGGGACCGTCATCGCAAATGCCGCCTCGTAGGCCGCCGCCGACGCCATGGCCTGGGAGGCCGCCTGCTGCAGCTGGGCCGCGGTGGTGTGCATCCACGTGATGTAGGGCTCGACCGCGGTGGCCATCGCGGATGAGGAGGGCCCGATCCACTCCTCGCCGGTCAGGTTAGAGATCGCCGACTGGCTGGCCGAGGCCGTCGTACTCAATTCGTCGGCGAGGCTGCTGAAGGCCGCCGCGGCGGCCATCATCGGCGCGGCCCCCGCCCCGGTGTACATGCGGAGGGAGTTGATCTCGGGGGGAAGTGCTCCAAAGTCGAAAGACATTGCGTCGCTCCTATTCTCGGTTGTGGTTCGTGGGGTGCTAGATGGCTGGCTTGGGCATGACGGTCGGCTTGACCCCGTAGCGCGGCGCGCCGAGGCCATAGCCGCCGCGTCCGCTCGTGGCCATCGACGGCAGGCCGCCCGGCACGGTCGTCACCGGCGCGGCGTGGGGCGCGGCGCTGGTAAAGCCCGCGCCGACCAACTGCGTCGGGGTGGCGTTCACCGACGGGACACCGCCGGCCGCCCAGCTGGGCGGCACCGACAACGCGCCGATCGCGGGCCCGCGGCCCATGCTCGCCAGCACCGGCGCGGCACCGACTGCGGCGGGGGCCGCGGGCGCGGGCGCTGACGCCGAGGTGAGCCCGGGAGTGAAGTTGGGAATCCCCGCGGCGCCGGTGACGGGGGCGAATTGCCCCTCCCCCAGGGTGATGAAGTCCGACGCGGCGGCACCGACGTTCTGGCCCCACCCGATCCCGGTCCCGAGCGTGGTGCTCCCCGCGGGCGGGGGGTCGGCCGCCGCAGTCGGTGAGGCGGCAAGCGGCGACAGCGACGAGGCGGCGGTCGTCACCCGATTCGCGGTTTCGGTCTCGCCATAGGAACCGGCGCTGGTGTCCAGGTTGTTGACCATCGTCTGGTGGATCGCCTTCGCCTGGGCGCTGACCTGCTGATACCAGGCGCCGTAGGCGGAAAACTGCGCGGCCTGCAGCGCGGACACTTCGTCGGCCGCCGCCGGGGCGATGCTCGTGGTGGGCGCCGCGGCGGCGGCGTTTTGGGCGTCCATCGAGGAGCCGAGCGCTTCGAGCATGCTCGCCGCGGCCATCAGCGCCTCGGGGCGTGTGGTGACAAAGGACATGGTGTTCTCCTTCTCTAAACGAGCCGGCCCCTTGCGGACCCGCGCCGGTGGCTCCCCACCAGGCTCAGGACGTGACCAGCCGATCCCCGGGACCGAGGTACCCCGAAACGGCCGAGTTCACGCGGTTGACCTGGTAAGACGGTGGGCCTCGACACCCGCAGCGCAGCGGCTGCGCAGCGAGGGCCTCCGAATCACGTTGCGCGGGCCAGCGTTTCACAGGCGGCGGCGCACTCCGTGTATTTCGCGGCGTCCGGGTCCGCGTTGCCGTGCAGGGTGGACGGACCCGCGCAACCACCCAGGAAGTAACCTGACCGCCGTGACTGGAGCTGCAGGTATCGGGCTGGCAACGCTGGCCGCCGACGGATCGATCCTCGACACATGGTTTCCCGCACCGGAACTGACCGAGTCGGGCACGAGTGCCACGTCGCGACTCGCGCTGTCCGACGTTCCCCCCGAGCTGACCGCATTGATCGGCCGGGACGACGACCGCGGCACCGAGACCGTCGCCGTGCGCACGGTGATCGGCTCGCTCGACGAGGCGGCCGCCGACGCCTACGACGCCTACCTGCGGCTGCATCTGCTGTCGCACCGACTGGTGGCGCCGCACGGGCTGAACGCCGGCGGCTTCTTCGGGGTATTGACGAATGTGGTCTGGACTAATCGCGGGCCCTGCGCCGTCGAGGGGTTCGAGGCCGTGCGGGCCCGGCTGCGCCGCCACGGACCGGTGACGGTCTACGGCGTCGACAAGTTCCCGCGGATGGTCGACTACGTGTTGCCGACCGGGGTGCGCATCGCCGACGCCGACCGGGTGCGGCTCGGCGCCCACCTGGCCCCGGGGACGACGGTGATGCACGAAGGCTTCGTCAACTACAACGCCGGCACGCTGGGAGCGTCGATGGTGGAGGGCCGCATCTCGGCCGGCGTGGTGGTGGGCGACGGCTCCGATGTCGGCGGTGGGGCCTCGATCATGGGCACGCTGTCCGGCGGTGGCACCGAGGTCATTTCGATCGGCAAGCGGTGCCTGCTCGGCGCCAACGCCGGCCTGGGCATCTCACTGGGCGACGACTGCGTCGTGGAGGCCGGCCTCTATGTCACGGCGGGCACCAAGGTCATCACACCCGAGGGCAAACAGATGAAGGCGCGGGAGTTCTCCGGCGGCAATAATCTGTTGTTCCGGCGCAATTCGCTGAGCGGGGCCGTGGAGGTGGTGGCGCGCGGCGGCCAGGGCATCGCCCTCAACGAGGACCTGCACGCCAACTAACCGACGCCGAGCGCCGTGCCGTTGGTTTCGGGCAGCAGATAGGTGCACGCCAGGCTGACCGCCGTGAGGGCGGCCAGCATGAAGCCGATCGCCCAGCTGCCGTATGTCGTCTGCAGGGTCCCGGCGATCAGCGGCGGCGACGCGCTACCGACGATGCCGGCGAGGTTTTGCGCCAGCGCCGTTCCGCTGTAGCGGTAGCGGGTGGCGAACAGTTCGGGGATGAACGCCGCCGTCGGGCCGGAGCCGATCGCCGCGGCCGTGCACATGCCGACGATCGCCGCCGCGTACCCCACGGGTTTGCCGGTGTTCAGCAGCGGCATCACCAGAAACGACCACAGCAGACAACAGCTCCACCCCACCAGCATGATGCGGCGGCGCCCGAGCCGGTCGCACAGAGTGGCCGAGACCGCCATGAAGGCCATGCTCGCGACCCCGCACAGCGCGCCGACGAACCAGATGAAGTTGCGCGAATACCCCAGGTGGGAGTGCGCGTACATGGCCAGATAGGTGTGGGCCATGTAGATGAACCCCAACGCGCCGAGGATGCTGCCCGCGGCCAGCGCGATCTCACGGCGCTGCAGCCGCAGCAGCTCCGCGAGCGGGGTCTTGGGGATCAGCTGCCGCGCCTTCTCCTCCGCGAACACCGGGGTCTCCTCGATGTTCAGGCGCACATACAGCGCGAGCCCGACCAACACCGCGCTGAGCAAAAACGGCACCCGCCATCCCCACTGCAGGAACGCCGCACTGCCCTCGCCGATGGTGAGGTTGACCGCGAGAAAGGTCGCACTGCTCAGCACGGCCGCGATGCCGCCGCCCATCAAGGTGAACACGCCGTATCGGCCGCGCCGGTCGGCCGGCGCGTATTCGGCGCTCAGCAACGCCGACCCCGCCCATTCGCCGCCGACGGCGAACCCTTGCAGCAGCCGAAGCGCGACCAAGATCAGCGGTGCCGCGGCACCGATCACCCCGGAGCTGGGGACCAGGCCGACGCACACCGTTGACACGCCCATGATCAGCAGCGTGGCGACCAGGGTCTTCTTGCGCCCCAGCCGATCCCCGAAGTATCCGAACACGGCCGCGCCGAGGGGCCGGGACAGAAAAGCCGTCGCGAACGTCCCCATCGAGGCGATCGTGGCTCCGGAGGGGCTGAGGTGCGGGAAGAACACCATCGGGAACACCAGTGCCGCCGCGGTGCCATAGATCATGAAGTCGTAGAACTCGATCGCCGAGCCCACGAGGCAGGCGACGGCGATCCGCCGCATCGGCGTGGGCGCGGTTACGACGGTCGCGGCGGCGCCGGCGGGGGGTACGTTCCGTCCTTGCACCGTTACGACGGTACCTGCCGCCGCTGGGACCGCGGGCGTAACGGGACTGCGAAGAATCGAGCCGAAATTCGCGGTGGGGTTGCGCTCGCGCGCAAGGCGCTCAGCCGTCGGACAGCAGCTCCTTTTTGAGGACCTTACCCATGGCGTTGCGGGGCAGCGTGTCGACGACGCGCACCTCGCGTGGTCGCTTGTGCACCGAAAGTTGTTGCGCGACATAGTCGATCAGTTCGTCGCCGTTGGCGGATCCGACGATGTAGGCGACGATGCGCTGACCCAGGTCCGCGTCGGGCATCCCGACCACCGCGGCCTCCTGCACGCCCGGATGACCGAGCAGCACCGTCTCGATCTCGCCCGCACCGATGCGGTAGCCGCCGGACTTGATCAGGTCGACCGACTCGCGTCCCACGATGCGGTGCATCCCCCCGCCGTCGATGACGGCGACGTCACCGGTGCGGTACCAGCCGTCGGCGTCGAACGCCTCGGCGGTGGCGTCCGGCCGGTTCAGGTAGCCGTCGAACATCATCGGACCGCGAACGTGGAGCTTTCCGACGGTTTCGCCGTCGTGCGGCACCGCGGCGCCGTCGTCGTCGAGCACCCGGGTCTGCACCCCGGCCAGCGGCAGGCCGACCCACCCCGGTCGCCGCTCGCCGTCGGCCCGCGTCGAAATGGTGATCAGCGATTCCGAGGCGCCGTAGCGTTCGACGGGCTGGTGCCCGGTGAGGGCGGCCAACCGGTCGAACACCGGAACCGGCAGCGGTGCGCTTCCGGAGACCAGCAGCCGCGCCGGGCCCAGCGCCCGGGCGGCCGCCTCGTCGGCGCCGACCCGCGACCACACGGTGGGCACGCCGAAAAACAGCGTGCCGCCGAAGTCGGTGCGGGCCTGGGCGTAGCCCTCCGGCGTCGGCTTCCCGGTGTGGATGAAGCGATTCCCGACCCGCAACGAGCCGAGCAGGCCCAGCACCAGGCCGTGCACGTGAAAGAGCGGCAAGCCGTGCACCAGGACGTCGTCGGCCGTCCATTGCCAGGCTTGCGCCAGCGCGTCGAGGTCGGCGGCGATCGCGCGCCGGCTCAGCACCACCCCTTTGGGCAACCCGGTGGTGCCCGAGGTGTAGATGATCATCGCGGTGGCGTCCGGCGAGGGCTCGGGATAGCGGTGCCAGGAGCGAGCGTGCAGCCGCACCGGGATGTGCGGCAGCCCCTCGGGCGCCGAGTCTTTTGGGGGCGCTGCCCCAAGCCAGGCCTGGGCTCCCGAGTCCGTGAGCATGTGGCGGCGTTCGGCGGCGCCGACGTCGGCGGGCACCGGGACGAAGGGCACACCCGCGATCAGGCAGCCGGTGACGGCCAGCACCGTCGCGGCGGTCGGGGCGGCCAGGATGGCGACGCGGCCCGCGCCGCCCACCCGTTCGGCCACCGACGTCGCGGCTCCGGCGAGGTCGCTGCGGCTGAGCACGGTGCCGTCGATGCGCACCGCGTCGGCGACATCGGTGGCGGTCAGGACCGAGGGATCAAGGGACGCCAGCAGCACGTCAGCAGGCTACCCGGCGCCGGACGAGGTCAGCCCCGCTCGTCCCAGATCTTCATCAGGGTGGACAGGATCTCCTCGCCGCGCCCCAGCCCGCCGAGGTGGCTTTCGCCCGGGAGCACGATCAGCTCGCAGTCGGGCAGCCTGGCCACGACGTGCTCGCCGTGGGCGAACGGCACGATGTGGTCGCTGTCGCCGTGCCACCAGCGCACCGGGACCTTGACCTCGTCGAGCCGGAATCCCCAGTCCCGGGTGAACAGGATGATGTCGTTGAACGGGGCCGCCAGCTGCTTGCGGCTGCCGTTGAGCAGGTCGTCGAGGAACATGGCCCCGAACTCGGGCCGGGTCAGCAGGCGCCGGTCGCCCTCGGGCGATATCGCGGCATACAAAAACAGCGCGGGGTTCGCGACCGGGCGGATCGCCCGGACCACCAGGCTCGCACCGATCCGCAGCGGGTCACCGCCCAGCCGCAGCAGCGGCGCCACCCGCTTGCCCAGATTCATCAGGCCGCTGGTGATCCCCTCGTCGCCGAGGAAGGGCGCGACGCCGCCGAGGATGCCGGCGGCGACGACGCGATCGGACAACACCGCGCCCGAGGCGAGCGCGTACGGACCGCCGCCGGACAGGCCGATGACGGCCATCTTGTCGATGCCGAGCGTGTCCGCGATGGTCCGCACGTCCTCGGCGAACGCGCGAATGTTCTCGTACCGATGTGGTGTCGACGAGCCGATCCCGGGGCGGTCCAGGCCGATCAGCCGGATCTTGTGGTTCTCGGCGTACAGGCGGGCCTCGGTGGGGATCTGGCGGCGCGCGCCGGGGGTGCCGTGCAGCCAGAAGACCGCGCGGCCCTGCGGGTCACCGAATTCGGCGAAGCCGATCTGGCGGTCTTCGCCGACGGCGACGTTTCCTTCGAGTTTGGGGCGGGCGATCTCGATGGCCATGTCAGCAGCTTGGCATGGGACGCACGGTTTACCAAAGGTGGACCGGGCCGGCGCCCGGCGGGCCCGACGTTAAGGCATCATGTCGGCGTCGGATGTGCCTCTGGCGCAGGGCATTTCGTGGAGCGGAGCCCGTCACGCGGGGACGCCGACGGCCATCGGCTCCATGTACTGGTGTAGCCCGCCGATGCCGCCGCCCTCGCGGCCCAGCCCGCTGAGTTTGAAGCCGCCGAACGGCGCGCCGCCCGGGCCGCAGCCGTTGACCGCGATCTGTCCGGTGCGGATGCGGCGTGCGACGCCGACGGCGCGGTCGACGTCGCCGCCCCACACCGCCCCGGAGAGGCCGTATTGCGAATTGTTCGCGATGGCGACGGCGTCGTCGTCGTCGCGGTAGCGCAGCACCGTCAACACCGGACCGAACACTTCCTCTTGCGCGATGGTCGAATTCGGCTCGACATCGGACAGAATCGTCGGTTCGAAGTAGAACCCGATGTCCAAGCCGGCCGGACGGCCGCCGCCGGTCACCAGCTTCGCCCCGTCGTCGAGCGCACCGGCGACGTGGGCCTCGACCCGGTCGCGCTGCGCCGCGCTGATCAGGGGGCCCATCTGAACGTCGGGATCGGTGGGATCGCCCACCTTGACCTCGCGCGCCAGCGCGGCGAGCCGGTCGACGACGTCGTCGTGTAGCGAGTCCGGCAGCAGCAGCCGGCTGTGCAGGATGCAGGCCTGTCCGGCGTGCAGCGAGCAGCAGTCGAACAGCATCTGCTGCAGCATCTCGTCGGTCACCTGCGCGTCGTCCAGGACGATGCTGGCGGACTTGCCGCCGAGCTCGAGCAGGATCCGCTTCATCGTGTCGCCGGCGGCGGACATGACCTGGCGGCCGACCACCGAGCTGCCGGTGAAGCTCACCATGTCGATCCGCGGATCGGTGGTCAGCAACTTGGCCGCCTCGACCCCGGAGGGGGTGACGACGTTGACCACGCCCGGCGGGATATCGGTGTGTTCGTCGATGATCCGCGCGAGCGCCAGCCCGGCCAGTGGGGTCAGCGGCGAGGGCTTGAGCACGACGGTATTGCCTGCGGCCAGAGCATGATTCAGCTTCATCACGTTGAGGCAGTGCGGGAAGTTCCACGGGGTCAACACCGACACGACACCCAGGGGTTCATGGCGCAGCAACGTGGTGCCGGCGCCCATCCCGGTGACCGCTTCGTCCTTCAACTGGGTGGCCAGCTGGGCGGCGTGCATCGACATGAAGCCGGCGCCGTCGATCTGCATGATGCGTTCGTTCGCAACGCAGCCCCACTCCACCTGGGACAGCGCGAAGAAGTCGTCGGCGTGTTTGCTCAGCGCCTCGCCCAACTGGTTGAGGCACCCGGCGCGCTCCTCGGCGCTCATGGTGCGCCAGGGTCCGCTGTCGAACGCGCGGCGCGCGGCGGCGATCGCCTCACCGACCTGGGCGATGCTGGCGTCGGGCGCGGTGGCGATCACGTCCTCGGTGGACGGAGAGATGTCGTCATAGCGGCCGTCCTGCGGCTCGACCCAGTCGCCGTCGATGTAGAGCGGATAGGACTGAACAAGGGCGGGCGAATCGGCCATGTGCTTCCTCCGGTCATCTGATCACTTGGTGTACCCGTCCCAGCGGCCGCCGTCAATCGTCATTTGCATGAATTCCGGAGCTCCTCGCGCACTTTGCTGTTGTATTGACACCATGCGACGGCGCAGAGTACACACAACTCGCGAGACAGATCGCATCAATCTGTCGGATCAAGGTGTTCTGCGAGAGGGGCTTGCTACGTGACCGACCCAGAATCCGTCAGCGCCAAGGTGCGGGCCCTCGTCGGGCAGCCGACCGGCGGCACCGGGAAGCCCTCGGTGGCGCCGGACCCGGTGAACCAGCCGATGATCCGGCACTGGGCGTACGCGATGGCCGACATGAACCCGGTGTACCTCGACCCGGAGTTCGCGGCCTCGTCCCGGTTCGGCGGCATCGTGTCGCCACCGGTGATGCTGCAGACGTGGACGATGCCATCGCCGATACTGGAGGGAATCGGCGAACGGGGCGGGGCGCCGATCGAGATCAAAAGCAACCCAACGGAATTCCTCGACGAGGCCGGCTACACCAGCACGGTGGCGACCAATTCGGAGTTCGAGATCGAACGTTACCCTCGGCTGGGCGATGTGATCAGCGCGACGACGGTCTACGAATCGGTCTCCGACGAGAAGAAGACGGCGCTGGGCACCGGTTTCTTCCTGACGTGGCTGACCACCTACACCGACCAGAACGGCGAAGTGTTGGGGCGGCAGCGATTCCGGGTGCTGCGATTCAGGCCGGCGAACTGATGGCGGCCCGTCTGGCGCCGGCGATCACCCCGGACACCGAATTCTTCTGGAATGGATTGCGGGAGAACAAACTCCTGATTCAGCAATGCGGTGGCTGCGGGCAGCTCCGGCACCCGCCCCGGCCAATGTGCCCGCACTGCCGTTCTCTCGAGTGGGACACGATCGAGGCTTCCGGCCTCGGCACGGTGTACAGCTACGTGATGCCACACGAACCCAAGTTTCCGTTCTTCGAGTATCCCTACGTCGTCGCGCTGGTGGAACTCGAGGAAGGGGTGCGGCTGGTGTCCAACCTGACCGGCATCGATCCCCCCGACGTGACAACCGGATTGGCGGTACAGGTCTACTACCAGACGTTCGACGACGGCCTCGTGTTGCATCAATTCCGGCCCCGCGGTCGGTCAGCGCGCCTTGACGCAATCGATTCGGAAGGACAGGCATGACGACCACCGCGAACCGCACTTTGCAGTGGCGGGACATTTCGGTCGGTGACGAGGTCACGCCCCTGGAAATCCCGATCACCACAACGATGATCGTTGCCGGCGCGATCGCCACCCGTGACTTCATGCCCGTGCATCACGACCGTGACTACGCCAAGCAGCAGGGTTCGCCGAACTTGTTCATGAACATCCTGACCACCAACGGCTATTGCGTACGCTTCCTCACCGATTGGGCGGGGCCCGAGGCGATGGTCAAGAACCTGTCGATCCGCCTGGGCGTGCCGTGCTTTCCGGACGATCCGCTGCGGTTCACCGGCAGCGTCACCGGAAAGCGTGAAGGCTCGGGGGGCGAGAACTTCGTCGAGGTGACCTTCGCGGGGGCCAACAGCCTGGGCGACCACGTCTCCGGCACCGCGGTGCTCAGCCTTCTCGACGGGCCGGGCGCATGAGCCGGTTGCCGGGCGCGGCGGCCATCGTCGGGATCGGTCAGACGGAGTTCTCCAAGGAATCCGGGCGCAGCGAACTCCAATTGGCGTGCGAGGCGGTCAGCGCCGCACTGGACGACGCCGGCCTCACCCCCGGCGACGTCGACGGCATGGTCACGTTCACCATGGATTCCAGCGACGAGATCGACATCGCCCGCAACGTGGGCATCGGCGATCTGAGCTTCTTCTCCCGCGTGCACCACGGCGGGGGCGCCGCCGCCGGCACGGTGGTGCACGCGGCGATGGCGGTCGCCACGGGCGTCGCCGATGTGGTGGTGTGCTGGCGCGCCTTCAACGAACGTTCCGGGTTCCGGTTCGGCGGCAGTGGGCGCAGCATGGCCGAAACCCCGTTGTTCATGGCGCATTACGCGCCGTTCGGGCTGCTCACTCCCGCGGCCTGGGTCGCGATGCACGCCCAGCGGTACATGTCGACGTACGGCGTCACCAACGAGGACTTCGGCCGGATCGCCGTCGTCGACCGAAAGCATGCGGCGACAAACCCCGACGCCTGGTTCTACGAGCGTCCGATCACGTTGGAAGATCATCAGAATTCGCGCTGGATCGTCGAACCTGTGCTGCGGTTGCTGGACTGCTGCCAGGAGAGCGACGGCGGTGTCGCGCTCGTCGTCACCAGCGCCGAACGCGCCCGCGACCTGCGGCAGCCCCCTGCCATCATCACCGCGGCCGCGCAGGGCGCGGCCTACAACGGCGAGATGATGACGAGCTACTACCGCGACGACATCACCGGTCTGCCCGAGATGGGGGTGGTGGCCCGTCAGCTGTGGCGCGATTCGGGTCTCAAGCCGCAAGACATCCAAACCGCCTTCATCTACGACCATTTCACGCCGTTCGTGTTCACCCAGCTCGAGGAACTGGGCTTCTGCGGGCGCGGCGAGGCCAAGGACTTCGCCACCGTCGAGCGGCTGTCGTTGGGCGGCGATCTTCCGATCAACACCAACGGCGGCCTGTTGGGTGAGGCGTACATCCACGGGATGAACGGCATCACCGAGGGGGTGCGCCAGGTCCGCGGCACCTCGCACAACCAGGTCGACAACGTCGAGCACGTTCTGGTCACCTCCGGAACCGGCGTGCCCACCAGTGGGCTGATCCTCGCGCCGGCGGGTTGAGGGGGCGTTGGTCTTGTGACGACTCAACCGGCCCAGGCCGCAGACACCCGCGAGCTCATCGTCGAATCGGCGTTCACGTGTTTCGGCAAGCAGGGATTGGACAAGGCGACGATCGTCGACATCGCCAAGCAAGCGAGGGTATCCCGCAGCACCATCTATGAATACTTCAGCGACAAGGCCGCGATTGTCGAGGCGTGCGCCGAGCACGCGTCGCAGCAGTTCTACCGCGAGATGACCAAGGCGATGAGCCGCGGCAGCACGCTGGAGGACAAGCTCAGTCGCGCAGCGGTATTCGTCACCCAGGCGCGGCGGACCATTGCCTTCGAGAAGTATTTTGACGAGGATGCGATCAGTCTGTTGTTGACCAAGGACGCCCGCGTGCTGCTGCGCGAATGCGTCGAGTTCTTCGCCCCGTAACTGTCGGCCGCCAGGCTCACGGGTGAGGTGCGCAAGGATCTCGATGTCGAGGCGGCCGGCGAGTGGTTCGCTCGGATCCTGTTCTCGCTCTTCAGCACTCCGTCGTCGACCCTGGACATGGACGATCCCGATGTGGCGGCGGAGTTCGTGCGCGCCCACGTGGTGCGCGGCTTCGCCAGCGACCGGCCGCGGCCCCGCCGCGCTCAGTGACAGGGCTTTGCGTGTGAATCCTGGGCTTTGCGTGTGAATCGTCGGCTTTGCGTGTGGATCCTCGGCGGGGATCATCGGCGTGTCGCCGCCGTACGCTCACACTCGAAGCCGTGAGCGCACACTCAACGCGACCGGCTCAGCGCCCGACCAAAGCCCGCAAGAAGAACGTCAGGTTGGCGGGCCGCTCGGCCAGTCGCCGCATGAAGTACCCGTACCACTGCGTGCCGAACGGCAGATACACGCGCACGTGGTTACCGGCCCCGGTGAGGCGGCGCTGCTCGTCGTCGCGGATGCCGTACAGCATCTGGTATTCGAATTCGCCGGCGCCACGGCCCGATTCGCGGGCAATGGCGCTGGCCGCGTTGATCACAGCGGGGTCGTGGGAGGCCACCATCGGGTAGCCAGTCCCGGTCATCAGCACCCGCAGGCAGGCCAGGTACGCCTCCGTCACCTCGGCCCGCCCGCGATACGCCACCGACGCGGGCTCGTCGTAGGCGCCCTTGCACAGCCGGACCCGGGCCCCGGACGCCGCGAACTCCTCGCAGTCGCCCGGCGTGCGCCGCAGATATGCCTGCAAAGCCACGCCCAGCCAAGGGAACTCGGCCCGCAGATCGCGCGCGATGGACAGCGTCGACTCGGTGGTGGTGTGGTTCTCCGCGTCCACCGTCACCCACACGCCCGCGCGCCCGGCCGCATCGCAGATCGACCACGCGTTCTCCCGCGCGATCTTGTGCCCGTCGCGCCCCAGCGTCTGCCCCAGCGCGGACAACTTTATCGAGACCTCCAGCGGCCGCACCACGCCGCCCCCGGCATCGAGGCGCCCCAGACCGTCGATCAGCTCCAGGTAGACCTGCACCGCCGCGTCGGCGTCGTCGGCGCTCAGAACGTCCTCGCCCAGATAGTCGACACTGACGAGCCGGCCCGACGAGCGCAGCGCCGCAACGCCATTCAGCGCGGATCCGATCGTCTCCCCGGGGACGAAGCGGCGCACCACGCGACGGGTGACCGGCAACCGCTGGGCGGCGCGGCGCACCACGTCGCCTCGTGCCGCCGCCAGGATCGCCGGGCGCAGGGTGCTCGCGAAGACTCCGGGCATCACTCGGCGCCCATGTGCGGGTAGGTGTGCCGGGTGGCCGGGACGAACGTCTCCTTGATGGTGCGGGCCGACGTCCAGCGCAACAGGTTCAGCATCGATCCGGCCTTGTCGTTGGTGCCCGAGCCGCGCGAGCCCCCGAACGGCTGGCGCCCGACGACCGCGCCCGTCGGCTTGTCGTTGATGTAGAAGTTGCCGGCGGCAAACCGCAGCCGGTGCTGGGCCGTCAGCACGGCGTCCCGGTCATCGGCGATCACCGCGCCGGTCAGCGCGTACCGGGAACCGCGGTCGACGACGTCGAGGATCCTGTCGTAATCGTCGTCGGGATAGACGTGCACCGACAGCAGCGGCCCGAAGTATTCGGTGGAAAACGACTCATCGGTCGGATCATCGGACAGCAGGACGGTAGGGCGTACGAAATAGCCTTCGCGGTCGTCATATTCGCCGCCGACGGCGATGGTCACGTGTGGCGCGCCCTTCGCCCGCTCGATGGCGTCGACGTTCTTGATGAAGGCGCGCCGGTCGATCAGCGCGCCGCCGAAGTTGGCGAGATCGGTGACGTCGCCGTAGCGCAGCGCGGCCGTCTCCCCCAAAAAGTCGTCACCCATGCGGCGCCACACCGACTGCGGGATGA
This sequence comes from Mycobacterium sp. 3-98, assembly GCF_035918355.1. Classification (NCBI taxonomy): domain Bacteria; kingdom Bacillati; phylum Actinomycetota; class Actinomycetes; order Mycobacteriales; family Mycobacteriaceae; genus Mycobacterium; species Mycobacterium sp. 3-98. The sequence goes on from NZ_CP142360.1 coordinate 4,627,850, forward strand.
AGGCCCGCGATGCCGCCGAGCATTTCTGCCCCTGGTAGTCGAAGGCCCCGCGAATCAGGGCCGTGCACAACACATCCGGGCGCGCGGACGCGTGCGCGACCACGAAGTCCTTGCCGCCGGTCTCGCCGACCAGGCGCGGATAGCTGTGGTAGTGACCGATATTCGTGCCGACCTGATACCACAGCCGCTGGAAGGTGGCCGTCGAACCGGTGAAGTGAATGCCGGCCAGCCGCCGATCGGCCAGCGCCACATCGGAAACCGCGAAGCCGTCGCCGGCCACCAGATTGATCACCCCGGGCGGCAGGCCGGCGGCCTCGAGCAGCTGCATGGTCAGATAGGCCGACAACGTCTGGGTGATCGAGGGTTTCCAGATCACGGTGTTACCCATCAGCGCCGGGGCGGTCGGCAGGTTGCCGGCGATGGAGGTGAAGTTGAACGGCGTGATCGCGTACACGAAGCCGTCGAGCGGGCGGTACTCGCTGCGGTTCCACTCCCCCGGCCCGCTGATCGGTTGCTGCGCCAGAATCTGTTGCGCGAACGCCACGTTAAAGCGCCAGAAGTCGATCTGCTCGCACGGCGAGTCGATCTCGGCCTGATAGGCGGACTTGGATTGGCCGAGCATCGTCGCGGCGGCGATTTTCTCCCGCCACGGCCCGGCCAGCAGGTCGGCGGCGCGCAGGAACACCGCCGCCCGCTCGTCGAACGGCATTGCCGCCCAGCCGCTTTTGGCGGCCATCGCGGCGTCGATCGCCGCCGTCGCGTCGGCGTGCACGGCGTTGGTCAGGGTGCCCAGCTTCGCGGCGTGCCGGTGCGGCTGGACGACATCGATGCGCTCACCCTCGCCCATCCGGTGATCGCCGCCGATGACGTGCGGCAGGTCGATCGGATGCTCGGCGAGCGCGGTCAGTTCGGCGCGCAGCCGGGTGCGTTCCGGGGAACGCGGCGCGTAGTCGTGGACCGGCTCGTTGGCCGGCATCGGGACCTGAGTGACGGCGTCCATGACGCCAGGATCCTCGCGGCGATCGCGCACGGAGTTAGCTGATCGGACAATACCCGACTGGATTCATAGTAGAATCGGACAACATGGCCGGTGTGGGGCTGGGTCAGCTGTTGCTCGCGCTGGACGCGACCCTGGTCAGCCTCGCCGATGCCCCCCGTGGCCTGGACCTGCCGGTGGGTTCGGCCGCGCTGATCGACTCCGACGACGTGCGCCTGGGTCTCGCGGCCGCGGCGGGCGCCGCCGACGTCTTCTTCCTGTTGGGGGTCGCCGACGACGAGGCGATGCGTTGGATGGGCAGGCAGGCGCGCGAGCGCGTGCCGGTGGCCATCTTCGTCAAAGAGCCCTCCCCCGCGCTGGTGAGCACGGCCGTCGCGGCGGGCGCGGCGGTGGTGGCCGTCGACCCGCGCGCCCGGTGGGAACGCCTCTACCAATTGGTCAATCACGTCCTCGAGCATCACGGCGACCGCGCCGACGCGATGGACGACTCGGGCACCGACTTGTTCGGGCTGGCGCAGTCGCTTGCCGACCGCATCCACGGCATGGTCAGCATCGAGGACGCGCAATCCCATGTCTTGGCCTACTCGGCGTCCAACGACGAAGCCGACGAGTTGCGGCGCCTTTCCATCCTGGGCAGGGCCGGCCCGCCCGAACATCTGGAGTGGATCGGCCAATGGGGCATCTTCGATGCCCTGCGATCGGGCACCGAGGTGGTGCGCGTCGACGAGCGGCCCGAGCTGGGCCTGCGCCCGCGGCTGGCCATCGGGATCCACCAGCCCGCGACCGACGCGCGGCGCCCGCGCGAATTCGCCGGAACCATCTGGGTGCAGCAGGGCTCACCACCGCTGGCCGACGACGCCGAGGAGATGTTGCGCGGCGCCGCCGTGCTGGCCGCCCGCATCATGTGGCGGCTGGCGGCCCGGCCCTCCACCCACGCCCGGCGGGTCCAGCAATTGCTGGGCCTGGCCGACGAACCCGTCGACGCCGCGATCATCGCCGGCGAACTCGGACTGGCCGCCGACACCACCGCAGCCCTGATCGGGTGGGACGCCGCCGACGCTTCGGCCGGCCAGGCCCGGCTCGCCGACATAATTGCGCTGAGCGCCAGCGCATTCCGCCGCGACGCCCAGGTGGCCTCGAACGGTTCACGAACGTACGTGCTGCTTCCCGTGGCCCGGACCCAGACGCAGCATCGGTCGGTCATCTCCTGGGTGCGGGGCACCATCGGCGCCATGCGCGCCGAGCTCGGGGTGCAGCTGCGGGCGGCCATCGCGGCTCCGGTCGCGGGCCTGGCCGGGGCCGCCGCGGCGCGCGTCGAGGTGGATCGCGTGCTGGACAGCGCTGAGCGCCATCCCATTTCGTTCGGGCAGGTGACTTCGCTGGCCGAAGCGCGCACCACCGTCCTGGTCGACGAGATCGTGACCCTGGTCGGCAGCGACGAGCGCCTGATCGATCCGCGGATCGTGCAGCTGGGCGAAGACGATCCGGTGCTCGCGGAAACGCTGCGGACCTACCTGGACGCCTTCGGCGACATCGCCGCGGCCGCACAGGCATTGCGGGTGCATCCGAATACGGTTCGCTACCGCGCGCGGCGAATCGAGAAGCTGCTGTCGACCTCGCTGGCCGACCCCGAGGTCCGGCTGCTGTTCTCGCTGGGACTGCGGATCCTGGAACGGCGCCGACACACGGGCACGCCGGTCCGCGCCGACCGCCTTGGGACGATTTGACGACATTTGCTCGGAGGGGATGCAAGAATGTCACCCCGTAAGGTGATGACGACGCAGGAAGCCGGTGCGAATCCGGCGCGGTCCCGCCACTGTCATCGGGGAGCGAACCTCAACGGCCACGGCTGAAAAGCTGGAAGGCGAGGCGAGCGGCGATCCGAGAGCCAGGACACTCGCGTCATCGCGTACTGCGACCCGGGGCGGGTGTACCCCGAGAGAGCTGTCAACGTCCATGTTTCGTCCGGCATGGGTGGCCTTCAATGCCGCCGCCACAGCGGCGCGGTGCCGCCGCGCCCACTCCCGTCACACCGATCCGCGCGGCGGCGAGCGATGACCGCCCCGATCTGGATGGCCTCCCCTCCCGAGGTGCATTCGACGCTGCTCAGCAGCGGACCGGGGCCGGGCCCGCTGCTGGCGTCCGCGGCGACCTGGAGCTCGCTGAGCGTGGAATATGCCGAAACGGCCGACGAGCTGACCGCGCTGCTGGACGCCGTGCAGGCCGGCAGCTGGGACGGTCCGAGCGCCGCGGAGTACGCGGCCGCGCACGCGCCGTATCTCGCCTGGCTGGCGCAGGCCAGCGCCGACAGCGCGACCATGGCCGCCCAGCAGGACCTCGCCGCCACCGCCTACACCGTGGCCCTCGCGGCCATGCCGACGATGCCCGAGCTGGCCGCCAATCACGCCGCCCACGCCGTCTTGACGGCGACGAATTTCTTTGGCATCAACACGATTCCGATCGCGGTGAACGAAGCCGACTACGCGCGGATGTGGGTTCAGGCGGCCACGGTGATGAGCACCTACGAGGGCGTGGCGACCGCCGCGGTGGCCACCGCGCCGCCGGCCGAGCCGGCTCCCGAGGTCATGAAGGCCACCGCGCTGGCCGCCACGGCGGAGCAGTCGTCGTCGTATCCCCCCGACACGCAGGACCAGTGGATGGACTGGCTGGAGAAGACCGGGTTCGTCGACTTCTACAACCGGTTCATCCAGCCGTTGATCGACCAGCTGATGAACAATCCGTTCTTCCAGTCCATGTTCTCCGGTTTCGACCCGTGGCTGCCTTCACTGGGCAACCCGTTGAGCTTTTTGAACCCGTTCAACATCGCGTTCGCGCTGGGCTACCCGATGGACTTCGGTTCGTACTTCGCCTATCTCGGGCAGATGTTCAGCTTCGTCGCGGCGGACCTGGCGGCGGCATTCGCCTCGGGCAACCCCGCGACGATCGCGTGGACCATCCTGTTCACCACCATCGAAGTGATCGGCACGGTCATCACCGACACCATCGCGCTGATCAAGACGTTGCTCGAGCAGATGATCGTGCTGATTCCGCTCATCGTGCCGCTGCTGACCGTCGCCGTGGTCCCGCTGGTCGTCCCCACCCTGATCGGAGGCTTGGCGGGCCTGACGGGCCTGGCCGGGCTGCACGCCATCCCGATCGTGCCGATCATCCCGGCCCCGGCACTCGTCCCCGTGGCACTGGCACCCACCCCGCCGCCCACGCCGACCCCGGCGCCATCTCCGGCGCCCACGCCGGCCTCCACACCCGCCGCGGCTCCCGCGTCGCCCGCGCCCGGCGCCCCGCCGCCCACACCGGCGGGACCGCCGGTCGCGGCGATGCAAGGCCTGGGCTACATGGTCGGTGGCCTGGCCGCGGACGCGCGCCGGGCCGCGAGCACCAGCGCCCGCGCCCGAAGGGCGGCGGCGGCCGACGCCGCCGAGGCCGAAGCCGTGGCCCTGCCGGAGGAAGACGCGACGAAGAAGCGCCGGCAACGGGTCAAGGTCTCCCAGCTCGGCCGGGGCTACGAATACATGGATCTCGAGCCCGAGCCGGCGACGACGGCCTCGGACCGGCCCGCGCCGACGATGGGGTTCGCCGGAACCGTCCCCACGAAGACCGCCGCCGCACCGGCGGGATTGAGCGCACTCGTCGTCGACGAGTTCGACGACGGCCCCCGCACGCCGATGATGCCGGGAACCTGGGACACTGGCGCGACGGGTTCTAAAACGTAAGGCGCATAGGCCGTTTGGCCCGCCACGGTTTCTCGCACCCCGGGCCTCGCACGACCGTCATACGCGAAAGGGCCGAGGCGGTAACCTGGCCCGCATGCAACATACGTCCGTCGTCTCCCTGTTGCGGGAACGCGCCGGTCTGCAGCCCGACGAGTTAGCCTTTCTCTATACCGATTACGAGCAGGACTGGGCGGGCGTCACCGAATCGCTGACGTGGGCGCAGCTGTATCGGCGGACCCTGCACGTTGCGCACGAGGTCACGCGGACCGCCAGCAGCGGGGAGCGGGCCGTGATCCTTGCCCCCCAAGGCCTCCCCTACATCGTGGCGTTCCTCGGCGCGATACAGGCCGGGCTGATCGCGGTACCGCTGATGGTTCCGCAGCCGGGCACGCACGACGAGCGGGTCAGTGCCGTCCTGGCCGACACCGGGCCGGCCGTCGTTCTCACCACCTCCACGGCCGCCGCGGCCGTGGACGAATATCTGCAGCGGGCGCACGGTGCGACCCCGGCCGTCATCGAGGTCGACGCCCTGAGCCTCGACGATCCGAATCCGCCGGGCATCCGCGTCAGCGACGTCCCGAGCATCGCGTACCTGCAGTACACGTCGGGCTCCACCCGCCTTCCGGCCGGAGTCATGGTCTCGCACCGGAACCTGCACGTGAATTTCCAGCAGCTGATGGCCGCCTACTTCCCGGATTTCAACGGCGTGGCCCCCCGCGACAGCGTGTGCGTGTCGTGGCTGCCCTTCTACCACGACATGGGCCTGATGCAAGGCGTCATCGCTCCGATCCTCGGCGGTTACCCCGGCGTGCTGACGAGCCCGGTCGCGTTCCTGCAGCGGCCCGCACGGTGGATCCAGGCGATGGCCCAAGCCGTTCCGGTCTTCTCGGCCGCACCGAACTTCGCCTTCGAACTGGCGGCGCGCAAGTCGACGGACGCGGACCTGGCCGGGCTCGACCTGGGCAACATCATCAGCATCGTCAGCGGCGCCGAACGGATTCATCCCGCAACGCTCGACCGGTTCTGTAAACGGTTCGCCCCGTACAACTTTCGCGAAGACATGATGCAACCCTCCTACGGCCTGGCGGAGGCGACCGTCTACGTGGCCAGCCGCGCACAGGCCGGCGCCCCGAAAGTCGTTCACTTCGACCCGGAGAAGCTGGCCGAGGGCAATGCCCAGCCGTCCTCCACACGGACCGGCTCGCCGCTGCTGAGCTACGGCGTGCCACAATCACCGACGGTACGAATCGTGGACCCCGACACCGGCACGCAGTGCCCGCACGGAACGGTCGGCGAAATCTGGGTCCACGGCGACAACGTGGCCGACGGCTATTGGCAAAAGCCGGAGGAAACGCAGCGCACCTTCGGCGCCGTCCTGGCCGACCCGTCGCCGGGCACCCCCGAGGGCCCGTGGCTGCGCACCGGCGATCTCGGCTTTCTCTGCGACGGCGAGTTGTTCATCGTGGGCAGGATGAAGGATTTGCTGATCGTCTACGGGCGCAACCACTATCCGGAGGACATCGAGTCGACCGTGCAGACGATCACCGGTGGCCGCGTCGCGGCGATCTCGGTGCCGGTGGACGAGACCGAGAAATTGGTGACCATCATCGAACTGAAGAACCGCGGCGATTCCGGCGAGCACGGGCAGCGCGGACTCGACGCCCTCAAGAACGATGTGACCGCGGCGATTTCGGACTCGCACGGGCTCAACGTGGCCGACCTGGTGCTGGTGGCGCCCGGATCGATTCCCACCACGACGAGCGGCAAGATCCGGCGGGCCGCGTGCGTCGAGCGGTACCGACGGCAACAGTTCACCCGGCTGGACGCCTGACCGGTCCGGTATCTGCGATGTTGTTCACCATCGGTGTGATGGCCCTTGCCGTGAGCCTGGAGCCGTTCCGGATCGGCATGACGGTGCTGATGCTCAATCGCCCCAAACCGCTGCTGCAGTTGCTCGCATTTGTGGCCGGCGGGTTCGCGATGGGGTTGACGGTGGGTGCGACCGTCTTGTTCCTTCTGCGGCGCGTACTGCTGCGCTCGACATACTTCACCTTGCCCCGCGTGCAGATCCTCATCGGCGCACTGGCATTGGCGGCCGCCGCGGGACTGGCGGCGAAGATCGTCGCGGACCGGCGGCGGGGATCCCGCGGCGTTCCTCCCGACCGCGACCGCGGCGGGCCCGCCTGGCTGACGACTCGGCTCCGACGACTGCTCGACGGACGTTCCCTGTGGGTCGCCGCCGCCGCGGGCCTCGGCATCGCGCTGCCGTCGGTGGATTACCTAGCCGCCCTGGCGGTCATCCTGGCGTCCGGAGCGCCGGTCATGACGCAATTGGGTGCGCTGCTGATGTTCAACGTCATCGCGTTCTCACTTGTCGAGATTCCATTGGTCGCTTACCTGTTGGCGCCGACGGCGACGCGCGCGGCGATGACCGCGCTGCAGGACTGGATACGGTCGCGGCGTCGCATCGAGGTCGCCGCGCTGCTCGTCGCGGTCGGGCTCGTCCTGCTGGCGGCGGGCTTGGCCGATCTCTGACAGCGGCGGCGGCACTACCGTCGGCTCAGGGCTTCGTTTCCTCGAGGAAGCGGCCCATCACGTCCGGACCGGTGGAATGCATCGCGATCGACAGCTCCAACAGCCTGTCCTTGGCCTGCTTGGGCAGCAGCTCAATGGAGCGGGTGGTGGCGGAATCGTACTTGGATCCCGGATAGCGTTGCAGGACAATATTTTTCTGCTCTTCGGTGGTGTATATCTCCAGCAGCTTCATGCCTGCGAAAGCCTCGTTGGCCAGGTCGGCCATCCCGGCGTTCGCCAGCGCCTCCAGCCGCTCCTCGTTGATCCAGACGTTGACCTTGAAGTGTTTGTCGTCGCTGCTCACGAACCCTCCAATTGGTTGAGCGTGAAGACCGGCAGCCTGTCCCGCAAGTACTCCTCGGTGACGAACGGCGAACCCTGACCGTGCTTTGCGGCGCACTCCATCACGACCTCGAACACCTCGTGGCGCATCACCTTCTGCGTCGGCTTGACTTCGTCGGTCAGGATGCTTCGGATCAGGCTGCCGCTGAAGCTTTGCGCTCGTGAATCATGGCCGCACAGGGCGGAGTTGGTGACCTCCAGGCACACCGGGCAATACCAGTTCTCCCGCAGGAACACCGGCTTGATGCCCAGCTGGTCCCGGTACTGCTTGAGGATGTTCTGGGAATCGTACGGGTGGTAGAAATCGCCCACACCCGCGTGGTCTCGCCCGAACATGTGATGCGTGCAGCCCAGGTTCGTCCGCAGGATCGCGTGGAAGATGGCCTCGCGCGGCCCCGCATACCGCATGTCCCAGAGGGTGAAGGACACCATGTGCACGTTCTCGCGAAAATATCCGCTGGTGCGTAGGGCGTTCTGCGCCAACAGTATTGCCTCGTCGATGTAATCGCCCACCCGCTTCTGGCCGATGATCGCGTTCACCAGCACGCCCGTGTTCAGATTGTCGACGGGCTGATCCTCGTTCGCGGCCAGCCACGCCTGTTTCATCAACGCCTCGTGCCCGGTGTGCGGAACGTTCCTGGTCTGGTGGGCGACCACCCGCTGCCAATGCCGCTCGGCCAACGCGTCCTGGTGCTGCTTGGGGGTGAGCCAGAAGCCTGCGAAGGGCTCGTTGAAAACGGGTTCGTTGATCAGCGTGACATCCCCGCCGATGAACCGGTTTTCGTAGCCCATGGTCTTCTTCACCCCGGGGTGTCGGGGATCGGTTGTGCCGTAGGTTTTTTCGGCCATGCGCTCGAGGTCGTATTCGTAGATCTCGGTGACGTCGAAGACGGCCATGGGGGCCCCGAGATAGTCGAGAACGACGCTGGCGCCTTCCTTGATATCGAGTTCCGCGATGTCGTCGGCGGACATGTCGAAGACGATCGGAATGCTCCACAACGTTCCGTCCGGCAGCGCGAAGTTGTCCAGGGTCCCGTCGACCTCTTGGCGGCCCATGAAGCCGGTCAGTGGGGTGAAGAAACCGTAGGAAAGGCTGATGACTTCGTGCGCGGTGGCCTTCGAGATCGGCACGCGCGCCAACCCCTCGATCCGGCCGCTCGCGTCGTCCGTGGCCACCCGCTCCACGATCGGCTTCCCGTTGTGACCTGTGTAGCTCATGCCGTGACCTCGCTGCTCTCCAGGCCGTCGTGAACTCGGTGCAAGGCCCGGATGATGCCCGCCCTCTCGAGGTGGGCGATCACCTCGTCGGCCAGCGTGTCCGCGTCCTTCGTTCCGCCCTCGAGGCGCAGCTCCGGGCGCGCCGGGGCTTCGTAGGGGTCGTCGATCCCGGTGAATCCCTTGATTTCACCGGCCCGGGCCTTCTTGTAGAGACCCTTGGGATCGCGCTGTTCGCACACCTCGATCGGGGTGTCGATGAAGATCTCCTGGAAATCGCCGTCACCCAGCGTGGCCCGGATCGCGTCCCGATCACGCACGTAAGGGCTGATGAAGGCCGTCAAAGCGATGACGCCGGCCTCGCAGAAAAGCTTCGCGACCGCGCCGATGCGGCGGATGTTCTCCTCACGATCCTCGGCGGAAAATCCCAGCCCGAACCGCTTGGCGAACTCGGGCCCATGGCGTTCCTCGAGCAGCTCCGGACCGGCGTTGAGCCCGTAGCGGACGTTGTCGCCGTCCAGGAGATAGCTCCGGATGCCCCGCTCGTAGAGCTTTTGTTCGACGATGTTGGCGACCGTGCTCTTGCCGCTGCCGCTCAGCCCGGTGAACCAGATGACGCAACCCTGGTGGCCGTTGAGTTCCTCGCGCTCGCCGCGGCTGATCTTGTGTTCGTGCCAGGTGATGTTGTTCGGCATTTCTCGATCCTGTTCGCAACGAAGTCGATGCGCAGCTACGGCGCCGCCGCCACACACCTTCACCATATTGCTTATCAACCAAACCCGATCAGAACCAGCCTACAAGTAAAGATGGTCAACTTACGGAGTTTTTGGCGGCGGGGATCGCGCCCCCGCGGTCCCCGCACGGGGTTCGGCCAGCAAACGAAATCCCCAGGGGTCGAGCGACGCCGGCCGGCGCGGTCTTCGCCGTGACGCGGGAGGCGACCCGTGTTTGCTATAACACCGGCCCGGGACGCAATTAACTGACGAGCGCGTCGACACTCGGCCCGCTGGTGACCCCGGCTGTCGATCGCTTGTGCGTCAACCGCTTCTGGCCGTCGAATGCGGGTCGTTGGGTTTTACTCAAGCAGAGAAAAATTTGCTTTCGCGCCGCCCCCGGCGCCAAAGGGCCAGGACGCCAGACGCGCAAGCCCGTCATAACCGCGCGTGAGCCTCGATCGTCGACAATCCGGCGAACATGCCGCAATGTCGCCGGCAAATTTGCAGCAGACGAGGCGACGCCGAGGCGGCCGTAAACACCAAGTAAATTTCATTTAACATTCCGATGATCAAGTCCCTTGACTCGCTTGCCATTGCCTGCTCGTCGACGCGCCTGGGCCGCAACGCACGAGGCCGTCGTCGCCCGCGAGAGCTAGCGACGGTCCCGGGTTCACCGCCAGTCGGCTCTGCCGCCTGGTGGCGGAATGCTCCCGGGGCCGACCGACGAAGAGGAAGTACCAATGCTCGATTTCGGGGCCCTGCCACCAGAAATCAACTCGACCAGAATGTATGCCGGCCCCGGCTCGGCGCCGATGGTCGCCGCGGCGGCCGCCTGGGACGTGCTGGCCAACGGGCTGGAGACCGCGTCGCGCGGGTACTCCGCGGTGATCGCCCAGCTGGAAGGTGAGAGCTGGACCGGCAGCGCCGCGGCCGCGATGGCCACCGCGGCGGCCCCGTACGTGGCATGGCTGGCGGCCGCGGGGGCCCAGGCCGAACAGGCGGCCAGCCAGGCGCGGGCCGCGGCGGCCGCCTACGAGGCGGCCTTCGGCGCGACGGTGCCGCCCGCGCTGGTCACGGCCAACCGCACCCTCCTGGCGCAACTGGTCGCGAGCAACCTCCTGGGACAGAACACCGCGATGATCGGGGCGACCGAGGGCGCCTACGAACAGATGTGGGCCCAGGATGCCGCCGCCATGTACGGCTACGCCGCCTCGTCGTCGGGCGCGACGACGCTGACGCAGTTCCACGAGCCTCCGCGGACCACCAACGCCGACGGCCAGCCCGGGCAAGCCGCCGCGGTCGCCCAGGCCACGAACGGCTCGGCCGCGTCGCAATCTCATGCCGCGTTGTCCCGGACGATGTCGACCGTGCCGCAGAAGTTGCAAAACCTCTCCGAAACGCCACCTTCTGGCGGCACTTCGACAGGCTCCGCCCTCGACGCCGTCGACGATTTCAACACGCTGACGGCGCCGGTGAATCTCGGCGACGCCATGAGCCGCACCGTCACGTCGGCGGGCACCTTCGGCACCGGGGCCTTCCGCGCCAACCTGCAGGCGGCGAGCGAAGCCGCCAAAGCCGCCGCCCCCGCCGCGGCGGCGAGTGTCTCGACCGGCACGGCGGGCGTCGCCGGGCCGACCCTCGCGAGCACGGGCAGCGCGAGCGCGGTGGGGCGGCTGTCGGTCCCGCAGAGCTGGGCGGCGACGAACCCGACGATCGCCACCGTCGCCGAGTCGCATTGGCTGTCGGATGCCGAGCTCGACGGTGGGCCGTCATGGCACGAAGGGCCGGCGACCAATATGTGGGGCGGGGCTCCGGCGGCGGGTGCGGGGGCATCCTCGGCGCTGCTGTCGCGGCCCTCGGTCAACAACGTCTTGCGGGTGGCCCCACGCCAATTCAAGATGCCGCGTCCTTCCGCGGGCGGATAGCCGCCACTTCCACTCTTCAGTGCAGGCATGGACCTGCAGCGACCGCGTGTGCGCTTGTTCAGAAAGGATCGCCGATGCTTGATTTCGGGGCGCTGCCGCCCGAGATCAACTCGGCCAGAATGTATGCCGGCCCGGGCTCGGCCCCGATGTCGGCCGCCGCCTCGGCGTGGGACGCGCTGGCGGCGCAACTGGAGTCCCACGCCGCCGGCTACTCCGCCACGCTTTCGGAACTGCGTGGACGCGCGTGGTCCGGCGATGCTGCCACGGCAATGGCCGCCGCGGTCGAACCGTATGTGGCGTGGGCGTCCACCACGGCGGCCCAGGCCGGCCAGACCGCCGCGCAGGCACGCGCAGCCGCCGCCGCCTATGAGGCGGCCTTCGCCGCAACGGTGCCGCCACATGTGGTGGCCGCCAACCGATTTGCGCTCCTCACCCTGATCGCGACCAACTTCTTCGGACAGAACGCCGCGGCGATCGCGGCCACCGAGACCGCCTACGCCGAGATGTGGGCGCAGGATGCCACCGCCATGTACGGCTACGCCGCAACGTCGTCGGCAGCCACCGTTTTCACGCCGTTCACCGAGCCGCCCCGCACCACGAATGCGCACGGCCAATCGGCCCAGGCCGCCGCGGTCAACGAAGCCGTGGGCACGGCCGCGGGTCAGGCCCGCGCGGCGCTGGCGTCGGGCGTGGTCACGAACGCTTCCTCGGCCGGCCTTGGCGAGGCGCCGGCGGCCGGATCCGGTCTGTCCCTTATCGGTTCGGTCGACGACTTCAACACACTCATCACCACACCGGGACAGACGTTTCTGGCCGGGGCCCGCACACTGCTGGGATGGGGGCAATTGGGTTACGGGCTAGACCTTTCCGATATCCAGGCCGCCAAGGCCGCCGAGGGCGGGGTGCCCATCGTGCCGGACATCCCCGCGCCCGCGGTGCCGCAAGTCGCGGGCGTCCGCGGTCCCGTGCTGGGTGGCCTGGGCCGGGCGGCACTGGTGGGCAAGCTGTCCGTCCCGCAGACCTGGACGGTTGCGAATCCCGCGCCCACCGCCGGTATCGCACTCAAACCGTTGCCGGACACCATGTTTCGAGCAGCGTCGGCGTCCGCGGCGGACCCTTCCAACGTCCCGGGACCCCTGCCCGCGACGCGCACCGCGGGGCAGGCCGGTGTCCCGGTGTTACGCAACGGACGTCGCATCTTCAAGATGCCGCGCCCGGCGTACGGCGGGTAGCGACACCGCGAGTCAAGACGCCGACGGCGCCGCTTCCAAACCCGCCAGCTCGTCGCACAGGTGGTCCGCCAAACCGCGGACGGTGGTGATCTTGGTGGGGCTGATGCGCACGCCCGTCTCGGTTTCGATGCGGGTCCGCAGCTCCAGATTTCCCAGCGAATCCAGGCCGTAGTCGGATAGCGGGCGATCCGGATCGATTGTGCGCCGCAGCAAGAGGCTGATTTGGCCGGATACCAGCCGTCGGATTGCCGACGGCCATTCCTCGCGCGGCAACGCCTGCAGCTCGGCGAGGAACTTGCCCGTGTCCGGATTGCCCTGCCCCACCGACCCGAACGCCTCGGCGAAGCGGCTGCGTTGCGCGAAAGAGGTCAGCCACGGCGTGCCCATGATCGGCGCGTAGCCCGAGTAGGGGCGGTCGTAGCGCAGCAGCGTCTCGAATGCGCGAAAACCCTCGGCCGGCTTGACCGCCATCCCGGCGCCGTCGGCGAGGGACGTCGCGCGGCCGACCTCTGACCATGCCCCCCACGCGATCGCGGTGGTCGGCAGGCCCTGAGCGCGGCGCCAATAGGCGAACGCGTCCAGCCAGCTGTTGGCCGCGGCGTAGGCGCCCTGCCCCGGCGAACCCACCAGCGCGGCGGCCGACGAGAAGGAACAGAACCAATCCAGCGGTTCGCCCGCGGTCGCTTGATGAAGGTTCCACGCGCCGTGCACCTTTGGCGCCCAGCACCGGTCGATGAGTTCATCGGTGACGTTCGCCAGCGTGGCGTCCTCGACGACGGCCGCCGCATGCAGCACCCCCCGCACCGGTAGCCCGGTGGCCGTCGCGCACGCCACCAGCCGTTCGGCGGTCCGCGGCTCGGCGATGTCACCGCACTCCACCACGACATCGGCCCCGGCGGCGCGGAGGCGCTCGATGGCTTGGCGCGCTTGCTCGTTGGGTTGCGAGCGGGAGTTGAGCACGATCCGGCCGCAGCCCGCCGCGCCGCCACGCGAAGCCATCTTCCCGGCCAGGAACAGGCCCAGGCCACCGATCCCGCCCGTGATGATGTAGGCGCCGTCGGCGCGGAACGGCCGGACCTTTTCCGGGGGCACCGTCGCCACGCTGGTGCCCGCGCGCGGCACGTCGAGCACCACCTTGCCGGTGTGCCCGGCGGAGGCGACCAGGCGCACCGCGGCGGCGGCGTCGTGGATCGGATAGCGGGTGCAGCGCGGCAACGGCAACTTGCCCGCCGCGGTGCGCTGGTACACCGTGGTCAGCAGGCGCCGAACGGTGTGCGGGTGGCTGACGGTCAGCAGCGCCAGGTCGACGGCGAACAGCGAGAGGTTGCGGCGGAACGGGAACAGCCCCAGACGGCTGTCGCCGTAGATGTCGCGCTTGCCCAGTTCGATGAAGCGGCCACCCAAGGCCAGCAGTTCGATGCCCGCCCGCTGCGCGGCGCCGGGCAGCGAATTGAGCACCACGTCGACCCCGTATCCGTCGGTGTCGCGGCGAATCTGGTCGGCGAATTCCGTGCTGCGCGAGTCGTAGACGTGTTCGATGCCCATGGTGCGCAACAGTTCCCGCCGCTGCGGGCTGCCCGCGGTCGCGAAGATCTCACAACCGACGGCCCGGGCGATCGCGATGGCCGCCTGCCCGACGCCGCCGGTGCCGGAGTGGATCAGCACCTTGTCCGTCGGGGCGATCCGGGCCAGGTCGTGCAGGCCGTACCACGCGGTCGCCGACGCGGTCGCCACCGCGGCGGCGTCTTCCAGCGGCACCCCGGCGGGCAGTGTCACCGCGTGCCGCGCGTCGGCGATGACGAAGGTGCCCCAGCAGCCGTGCCGGGACACCCCGCCGACGCGGTCGCCGACCTCGTGCTCGGTGACGCCCGGCCCGACGGCGGTGACCACGCCGGCGAAGTCGCCGCCCAATTGCTGCCGGTAGCCCTCGAACGTCGGATAGCGCCCGAACGCCACGAGCACGTCGGCGAAGTTGATGGTCGACGAGGTGACCGCCACCTCGATCTCGCCGGGTCCGGGCGGAACCCGGTCGAACGCGGTGAATTCCAGCGATTCCAGGTCGCCGGGGGTGCGGATCTCTAGCCGCATGCCGTCACGCTCGTGGTCGACGACGGTGGTGCGCCGTTCGGCCGCACGCAGCGGACCGGGCCGCAGCCGGGCGGTGTACCAGTGGCCGTCGCGCCAGGCGGTCTCGTCCTCTTCGGAGCCGCTCTTCAGTTGCAGCACAAGCTTTTCCGGGCCGGTGGCGTCGTCGACGTCGATCTGGGTGGCGCTCAGATGCGGGTGCTCCGAATCGATCACCCGCATCAGTCCGCGCAGGCCGCCCTGCGCCAGGTTCGGCGCGTCGCCGGCTGTGACGCTCGCCGCGTTACGGGTCACCACGAACAACCGCGGCGATTCTCCGGGAAGATCCGAGAGTTCGCGGGCGATGGTCACCAGGTGCGACACGTAGTCGCGGCCGCGCCGGCGGCCCTGGGGGTCGTCCGGGTGGTCGTCGGGGGCCGCGGTCACCACGACGACGCCGGCCAGCCCCTTGAGGGGCCCGTGGCCGTCGGGGGCGGTCCGGCCGCCACCGGTCAGCAGCGAACGCAACTGTGCGGTGTCCACCGATCCGACGGATGCCGTCGCGCATTGCGCCCCATCGGTATTCAGGGCTTCGGCGAGTTGTGCGGCCAGGCGGTCGTGGCCGTCGGCGGCGTCGGACGCGCTGAGCAGCAGCCAGGATCCGTGCTCGCTGTGCGCCGGCTCGGGCAGTTCGCGGGGCTCCCATTCGATGGTCAACAAACGCTCGTTGAGCAGCCGGTGGGCGTGTTCGCGTTCCGACGTGCCGCCGGCCAGCCGTAGCCCCTCGACGGTCAGCAGCACCGTCCCGGATTGGTCCAGCACGTCGATGTCGGCCTCGCACTCGCCGGGGCGCGAGGAGGTGACCCGGGTGAGGCAGTATTGCGCGTTGCGCGTCGAGTGGTGGTTGCGCAGCCGGCGCACCCCCACCGGCAACAGCAGAGCGCCGTCGCCGGCCTGCTGCACCTCCGGTGCGACGACCACGGACTGGAAGCAGGCGTCGAGCAGCGCCGGGTGCGAGCAGTAGGCCGACTGCTGCGAGCGGATCGCCCCCGGCAGCGCGACTTCCGCGAGCACCGTCGTGGTGTCCGCGTCGCCGACCAGCACCGCGGACAGACCCGAGAACGCAGGCCCGTACTGAATGCCGATGGCGTCGAAGGCCTTCCGCAACTCGGCGCCCTCCATGCGGGTCGGGTGGTTGGCGATCAGCGTGTCCAGGTCGTGTGGGGGCGGCTCGGGTCCCGCATCGTCGGCGGCGACGCGCAGGACGGCGGTGGCCCGGCGGAGGCGTTCGCCTTCCTCGTGCGTGTCCACCGTGAAGTCGAGGGCCCCGGGCGCGGAGATCGTGGCGGTTGAAGAAGCCCACGTGTGGTCGGCCAGCAACAACGTTCGCTCGAACGTGACGTCGCGCACCTCGGCGCGTTCGCCGAGCGCCGCGGCGGCGGCCGCGAGCGCCATTTCGCAGTAGGCGGCGCCGGGAAACGCTGCCACTCCGTGGATTTGGTGGTCGGCGAGCCACGGGTGGGCGTCGGTGCCGACCTCCCCTTGCCACACGTGGCGCTCGGGCTCCTCGCGCAGATGCACGTGCGCACCGAGCAGCGGGTGGACGGCCCGCAGCGAGGCTCCGTGCGCCCGCTTTACCGACTCGCGGCTCAGCAACAGCCGGCGATGCGTCCACGTCGGCAGCGGTGCGTCCACCAAACGCCCACTGGGGTATTGGACGGAGAAGTCCACCAGCGCGCCGGCGCTGTGCACGTCGGCGACCAAGCCGCGCAAGCCAACTGGGAGCTGTCCCCCGCAAGCGGGTGGTGCCTCCGGCTCGCTTCTGCGCATGGCCGCGAGCGCGGCGATGGGCATGTCCAGGCTGGCGGCGTTCTGCTCGACAGCGTGGGTGAGCAGCGGATGCGGCGACAGCTCACCAAAGACGCGGAAGCCGTCTTTGAGGGCGGCTTGCACGGCGGCCGCGAATCGCACGGTGTGCCTCACGTTTTCGGCCCAGTAGCCGGCGCTGAAGGACGGCCGTTCGCGTGGGTCCCACAGGGTGGCGGAGTAGTACGCGACCTCGGGGGCCGCCGGCCGCAGGTCCGCGAGCGCCTCGACCAGCTCGTCGAGGATCGGCTCCACCTGCGGTGAATGCGAGGCGACGTCCACCGCCACCTCGCGTGCCAGCACATCCTGCTCCTGCCATGCCGCGACCAGGTCGCGGATGGCCTGGGCATCGCCGCCGACGACGGTCGACGTCGGCGAGGCGACCACCGAGAGCACGACGTCGGAGATTCCGCGGATGGACAGTTCCGAAAGGACTTGCTGGCCCGGCAGTTCCACCGACGCCATGGCGCCGCTGCCGGCGACCCGCCCCATCAGCCGCGAGCGGCGGCAGATCACCTTGACGCCGTCGTCGAGCGATAACCCGCCGGCGACCACCGCCGCCGCGGCTTCGCCGAGCGAATGGCCGATGACGGCACCGGGGAGCACCCCGTAGGACTTCATCGTCTCGGCGAGCGCGACCTGCATGGCGAAGATCGTCGGCTGGACCCTGTCGATGCCGGTCACCGTCTGCGGCGCCGTCATGGCCTGGGTGACCGAAAACCCCGATTCGCCGGCGATCAACGGCTCGATGGCGGCGATCGTGGCGGCGAACACCGGTTCGGTGGCCAGCAGTTCGACGCCCATCCGCGGCCATTGCGAACCCTGCCCGGAGAACACCCACACCGGTCCGCGGTCGTCGTGGCCCACGGACGGCTCGTACGGAAAAACGTTGTCGGCGACCGCGCGTAGCCTCGCGCTCAACTCGTCAAAGGTATTCGCGCACACCACCGTCCGTACCGGTCGGTGCGCGCGGCGGCGCGATAGCGTGTAGCCCAGATCCCGCAGGGCGGCGCCGGTGTCGCGGTCGGGACCGGCGCTGCGCTGCGCGTCGACCCAACTCGCGAGCCGGGCGGCCGTGACGCGTAACTGCTCGGCCGAGGTGGACGACAACGGAAATAGTTGTGGCCCAACGGGTCCGGGAGTGTCCGGACCATCGGGTGCCCACGCGGGGGCGTCTGCCGGCGCCTGCTCCACGATGGCGTGCACGTTGGTGCCGGACATTCCATAGGACGACACCGCGGCGCGGCGCGGGTGAGCGGAGCCGGTGGGCCACGGCGTATTCGACTGCGGCACAAACAGGTCCGTCTCGATCCGGGCCATCTCATCGGGAAGCCGGGTGAAGTGCAGATTCCGCGGCACCACGCCGTGCTGCAGCGCGAGAATCGCCTTCATCAACCCCAGTGGCCCGGACGTCGACTGCATGTGGCCGAAGTTGGTCTTCACCGACCCCAGCACACAGGGCCCGTCGGTTCCGTACACGGCTGCCAGGCTGGAGAACTCGATCGGGTCGCCGACCGGGGTGCCGGTGCCGTGCGCCTCGACGTAGCCGATTGTCCTCGGGTCGATGTCCGCCACGCCCAACGCCTTTCGGTAAACGGAGACCTGGGCCGTTTCCGAGGGCGCCGCGATGTTCACGGTGCGGCCGTCCTGGTTGGCGGCCGTGCCGCGCAGCACCGCCAGGATGCGGTCGCCGTCGCGTTGCGCATCGTCGAGCGGCTTGAGTAGCAGCATGACGCAGCCCTCGCCGGAGACGAAGCCGTCTGCCCGCACGTCGAAGGCGTGGCAACGGCCGGTCGGGGAGAGCATGCCTTGCAGCGAACCCGAAACGGACTTGCGTGGTTCCAGGGTCACCACCACGCCACCGGCCAGGGCGAGGTCACTTTCGCCGGCGGCCAGGCTGCCGCACGCCTGGTGGACGGCCATCAACCCCGACGAGCACGCCGTGTCCACCGTGACCGCCGGACCGTGCAACCCCAGCGCGTAGGCGACCCGTCCGGACGCGAAGCTGTTGCTGGTGCCGGTGAACCCGTATGGTCCTTCGGCGGCGCCGCAATCGGCGGACAGGAGTTCGTAGTCGCCGTGTGTCAGGCCGACGAACACGCCGGTCTGCGTCTGGGCCAGGGACCCGGGGGCGAGGCCGGCGTGCTCGACGGCATCCCACGACGTTTCCAGCAGCAGGCGGTGTTGCGGGTCGACCGCGATGGCCTCACGCTCGGTCATCCCGAAGAAGTCGCAGTCGAAGCCCCCGACGTCGTCGAGGAACGCCCCCCACCGGGTCACCGAGCGGCCGGGCACACCGGGCTCGGGGTCGTAGTACAGGTCCGCGTCCCACCGGTCGGCGGGGATCTCGCCGACGAAATCGTCACCGCGCAGCAACGCTTCCCAAAGGCCCTGCGGGGAATCGATCCCCCCGGGAAGTCGGCAGGCCATCCCGATGACGGCCACCGGTGTGGCGTTCGCGGCACGCAAAGCGCAGTCCCCTCTTCTCGCCCGACCACCCGTGAGTATCGGGCGCACCATCGCTTCTCACGTGGTCGGGCGTAATTGTGCAGGCGTCAGTTTACCCACCGGAGCCACGTCAGTTAGCGGGATTAAACAATTTCGTCCGCGGCACCAGGGGGCCGCCGCGGCGGGCGGGAGCGTCGGGACAGAAAGTTCGAAATACCTTGCTGCGCAGTGCGTTTCACACCGACGCTAAGACTGGTCGGCTTGTTCGGGGGCCCCGGACTCGGCCTCCTTCGCCGGATCCTCGATGATCTGATAGGTCGGATCGACCATCGACAGGGAACGCTGGCCGGCCTGCCGGGCCTTGCCGCTGATCCGCAACAGTTGACCGGGCTGGATGTCGGCGCCCCCGCGCCCGGGGCGGAACGTCACGGTGATCTCCCCGCTGCTGTCCCCGACGACGATCTCTCGCCGGGTTCGCCCGCGTTCGGCGACGTCTTCGACCTCGCTGACGCGTCCTTCGATGGTGGCGCGCTGCCCGGAGATCAGGCCGGCCACCATGATCACCGACGACGGCCGTTCGGGGTGTTCGTAGGCCTCGACCTTCTCGTCCTCGTCCTGGGAGACCCAGGCCTGGATCTTGTCGATCTGCTGCGCGATGCGCTGTTCGAACGAGTCCGGGTAGGCCTCCCTGATCCGCGATTCCACGTCATAGGGCACGATCGTCGCCGCGGCGTCGGGGATGAGGCTGACGGCCTGGGCGACCTTGTCCGCGGTCCGGTCGTGCAACAGCCGCCCCAGCAGCGGCGCGAATGTCCGGCGCGGCAGGAGGACCGTCACGTTGGTGTCCGGATGCTCGTCGCGCGCCTTGGCGACCAGCAGCTGCGCCGACCTGCTGATCCGCCGGTCGGGGCAGTCCACGATCCGCAGCGGAGTGTCGAGACCGAAGTGGTCCCAACGGTTTCGCAGTTGCGTGGCGTGGGCGGGGTCGACCATGAAGTGCACGGCAACCAGTTCGTCGGCCCGCAGTCCGCGGCCGTAGCGCAACGCTTCGATCACCGCGAGGTCGACCGAGTCGACGAACACCAGCACCTTGTGCCGCGCGTACTTCACCAGTTCCGGGCGATCGGTGCGGAACATCTCGAGAATGGCGGCCTCGGCGCGGTATTCGCGGTTCAGCCGCGTCAGGACGAACACCAGCAGCGGGAACACGACGACCACCAGCCAGGCGCCCTCGGTGAACTTCGCCACCGCGAAGATGCCCACCACGATCGTCGACAGGATCGCGGCGGACAGGTTGATCGCCAGCCGGTGCCGCCATCCCGGCTCGCGATGCGTCAAGTGGTGTTTGGTCATGCCGTAGCCGGCCATCGAGAATCCGGTGAACACGCCGATCGCGTAGAAGGGAACCAGCGCGTTGACCGAGCCGCCGGTCACCACCAGCAGCGCCACCGACAGCGTCGTAAGCGTGATGATCCCGTTCGAAAACACCAGGCGGTGACCGCGTTTCGTCAGCTGCCGTGGCAGGAAACGGTCTTCGGCGACGAAGCTGGCCAGGGCCGGGAAGCCGTTGAAGCTGGTGTTCGCGCCGGTGAACAAGATGGCCGCCGTCGAGGCCTGGACCAGGACGTAGAACACGTCACCGACCACGCCGTTGCCGTAGACGGCACGACCGATCTGCGACAAGACCGATGGATATTCGGTCAAATACGGGGTGGCGTGGGTGACGTGGGCCAGGTAGGCGACCCCGGCGAGCAGGAAGCCCAGTATGCAGGCCATCGCCGTGAGCACCCGACGGGCGTTGCGGCCCTGGGGCTTTCGGAAGTAGTCGACCGTGTTGGAGATGGCCTCGACGCCGGTCAGCGACGAACCCCCGTTGGCGAATGCGCGCAACAACACCAGAATCGTTGCGCCCAGCACCAACCCGTTGCCCTGATGAACCGGCACGGCCCCTGCCGTGTGCGCCGGGTCGTAGAGCGGTAAACCCCCGCCGATTACGCGGACGACTCCGACCAGGATGGTCAGCGCGACCATGGCGATGAACGAGTAGGTCGCCACCGCGAACGGCATTCCCGCTTCCCGCAATCCACGCAGGTTCGCGTAGCAGATGATGAGCACCACGCCGACCGTGATCGCCAGGCTGTAGGGACCCAACGCGGGGATCGCCGAGACCACCGCGACCGTCCCCGCCGCCGATTGCACCGCGACGGTCACCACGTAGTCGATCAGCAGGGCCGCCGCGGCGATCTGAGCGACGCGGGGCCCGAAGTTGTCGCGCGCCACGATGTAGGAGCCGCCGGCCCGGGTGTAGGCCATGACCACCTGCCGGTACGAGGCGGCCACCAGCACGAGGATGAGCAGGATGACGCCGGTGATTGGAAGCAACAGGAGGAACGCCGCCAACCCGGCGTGCGGCAACAGTTCGATCAGGATCTGCTCGGGACCGTAGGCGACCGATGACACCGCGTCCGGCGAAAGCGCCCCCAGCGCAACGCCATTGGACAACTTCTCCGACGCGATGTCCTCGGTGATCAGTGGCTTTCCCAAAAACACACGCCTGGCGACGTCCCCGACCGAGAGCGGGATGCGCAGCTTGCCGGTCGAACTGGTCACAAGCACCGTCCTTACCCGAGGTTCAAGAACGTGAAACGCCTCCGAAGCATTGTGCACGTTCGGACCGCCCGCGGCGGCGCGCGCACTGCGGACGGTCAGGCGAGCCGGCGCACCGCGGCAGCGATCCGCTCGTCGCTGGCCGTCAGGGCAACGCGCACATGCTGTGCGCCGCGCGGGCCGTAGAACTCCCCGGGGGCCACCAGGATGCCGCGCTGCGCCAGCCAGGCGACGCTGTCGTGACAGGACTCGCCGCGGGTGACCCAGAGATAGAGGCCGGCTTCGGAATAGTCGACCGCGAAGCCGGCCGCGCGCAGGGCCGGCAACAGGGCGGCCCGGCGCCGCTCGTAGCGCTGCCGCTGTTGCAGCTCGTGCGCGTCGTCCTGCAGGGCGGCCACCATGGCGGCCTGCACCGGCCTCGGCACCATCATCCCGGCGTGCTTGCGCACGGCGAGCAGCTCGGCGACGAGGTCGGAATCACCGGCGACGAAGCCGGCGCGGTACCCGGCCAGCGACGAGCTCTTCGACAGGGAATGGATCGCCAGCAGCCCGGTGTGGTCGCCGTCGCAGACCGACGGATGCAGGATCGACAGCGGTTGGGCGTCCCAGCCCAAGCCGAGGTAGCACTCGTCGGAGGCCACCAGGCAACCCCGGTCGCGGGCCCATCCGACGACTTTGCGCAGGTGGTCGACGCCCAGGACCCGCCCGGTCGGGTTGCTCGGCGAGTTCAGGTAGTACAGCGCCGGCGATTGCGGGCCCAGCTGGGTGAGCGAATCCGCGCGCAGCACCCGCGCCCCGGCCAGCCGCGCTCCGACGTCATAGGTCGGGTATGCCAGCTCGGGCACCACGATCATGTCCGCGGAGCCCAGGCCCAACAAGGTCGGCAGCCAGGCGATGAGCTCCTTGCTGCCGATCACCGGCAGCACGTCGGCCTCGGCCAGCCCGGTCACACCGAACCGCCGGGCCAGGGCTGCGACCGCCGCTTCGCGCAGCCGGGCGGTGCCCGCGGTGGCCGGATACCCCGACGCCGCGCCGGCCCCGGCCAGCGCGTCGGAGATCACCGGGGCGACCGGGTCGACCGGGGTGCCGACGGAGAGGTCGACGATCCCGTCGGGGTGGGCGCTGGCCTGCGCTTTCGCGTCGGCCAGCGTGTCCCAGGGGAATTCCGGCAGGGACGCCGAAACGGCGGGCCGCCGCTTTTTGAGCTGGTGTGGCACCGGGTCGCTCAGTCGCCTTCGCCCTGCGGTGGCAGGTCCTTGACCACCTGCGGGTCGTTCTCGGTCATGCCGACCTTGGCGGCGCCGCCGGGCGATCCCAGCTCGGCGAAGAAGTCGGCGTTGATCTGCGTGTACTGGCTCCACTGGTCCGGCACGTCGTCTTCGTAGTAGATCGCTTCGACGGGGCAGACCGGCTCGCACGCGCCGCAGTCGACGCATTCGTCGGGGTGGATGTAGAGCATCCGGGCGCCTTCGTAGATGCAGTCGACCGGGCACTCCTCGATACAGGCCTTGTCCTTGATGTCGACACAGGGTTCGGCGATCGTGTACGTCACAGACGTCTCCTCCATGTACTACTCAATGTGGGCTGCTGTTCAGCTCGCACCGGCGCGTCCGTCCTCTTCCGGTGAAGCTTTCGGTTACTGATACTAGACGTTGCAGATACAGGTCAACCATTTGGCGCGCCTGTCGAAATACCGATTTAAGACTGACAGTCTCGGGGCCCGCACGCGGCCCCCGTTTCGCCAAGGGCGAACACTACGACCAACGCGCTGACCTGCGCAGAGTCTCGGTCCCGGGGTACGCTTCGGTATCTGTTGCGTTGCAAGCACGCTCGCGGGGCCTGGTAATCTCATCGGAAGGACGGCAACCGCTGGGCAGATTTTCTCGCCGTAAGAGCGGTGCATTAACTGGGGAAGGTGTCCACACATGAGGGTGTCGTTGAGCAAATTGGGCGTTGCGGTTGGCAGCGCGGCAGTGGCGTTGACCGCCGCGGCCGGGATCGCTTCCGCCGACCCCACGGACGCGATCATCAACACCACCTGTAACTACGGACAGGTGATTGCGGCGCTCAACGCGACCGACCCGGCAGCTGCCCAGCAGTTGAACTCGTCGCCCGTGGCGCAGTCCTACATCCGCAACTTCCTGGCAGCGCCGCCGCCCAAGCGCGAGCAGATGGCCCAGCAGATCCAGGCCATGCCGGCGGCGCAGAAGTACTACAACACGATCAACCAGGTCGCGGTCACCTGTAACAACTACTGAGCCGATCGCTTCGCACGAAGCGGTTCAGTAGCCGCCGAGCAGGCGGCGCACGCGTCCCAATGTTTCCGGTCCGACGCGGCTGCGAATGCGTGACGGGTCGGCGGGCCTGCGCCCCCACAGCAGCAGCACCCGCGCGGCCGCATCGGTATCCAGGGTCGCCGGGCCGTCCGGCTCGGCGAACCCGATGGTGACCTGATCCGCGCCGGCCGTCAGAACGATGTCGTCGGTGCCCTCGGCCCGCAGCCGGGCGTCGATCCGCTCGCCGACCTCCAGCTGTCTGGCGCCTTTGGCCAGCAGCGGCTTGCCAACGGCGAGCACGCTGTGCGTCGACATCCACGGTTCGGCCAGCCTCGCCTGGGCCGCGGGCTCGTCGCCGGTGATGTCCCAGCTGTGCAGGACGAGCTCTTCGCGCATGTGCTCGGCGAACCACGGCACCTTCATGGTGCGGCCGGTCCAGGCGACGTCGGTGTCGGCGGGCACCCCTTCGGCCGCCTCCGCGACGTCACCGAGGGCGGCCATCCGGTCCAGCAGCGCGTCCCACAGGTCCGCGTCGTTCAAGGCGCGCAACGGGCCCTCGCGCTCCTCGAACCCGCGGGTGGCCACCGGCTGACCGGCGAGGTGGCCGCCGAGCACCCGGGCGAGTTCCTCGGCGTTTCCGGCCTGATGGACGACGATGTCGCGCACCGTCCAGGCCTCACACCAGGTTCCGGCGTCCGGGCCGTGCCGTTGCACGGCATCCGCGAATGGCCGCCACTCCGGGAACCGGTCGTCGTCAACTCGTCGCGTCACGGTGTCGGGTATACCCGTCGCGCCGGGCCGGCAAGCGGTCAGGCGGCCAACGGTGTGTAGTCGGTGGTGCGCTGGCGCGCGGGTCGCCCGATGCCCTCGGCGATCGCGGTCAGCTCGGCGACCGTCTTGGCCGACCCGTGTTCCGAACCGGCCATGCGCGAGATGGTTTCCTCCATCAGCGTGCCGCCCAGGTCGTTGGCGCCGCCGTTGAGCATCACCTGCGTGCGCTCGACACCGAGCTTGACCCAGCTGGTCTGGATCTGGGAGATGCGGCCGTGCAACATGATTCGCGCCAGCGCGTGTACGGCTCGGTTGTCGCGATGGGTGGGTCCGGGCCGGGCCGCGCCGGCCAGATACAGCGGCGAACTCTGGTGCACGAACGGTAGCGGCACGAACTCGGTGAAACCGCCGGTGCGGTCCTGGATGTCGCGCAGCACGTTGAGATGGCCCACCCAGTGGCGCGGGCTGTCGACGTGGCCGTACATCATCGTCGATGACGACCGCAGCCCGACCTCGTGCGCGGTGGTGACGATCTCGATCCACATCGACGTCGGCAACTTGCCCTTGGTCAGCACCCAGCGCACCTCGTCGTCCAGGATTTCGGCGGCGGTGCCCGGGATGGTGTCCAGGCCCGCCTCGCGCAGGCTGGTCAGCCAGTCGCGAACGCTCAACCCGCTCTTGGTCACACCGTTGGCGATCTCCATCGGAGAGAACGCGTGCACGTGCATCGACGGCACCCGCGCCTTGACGGCCCGGACCAGGTCGGCGTAGCCGGTGACCGGCAGCTCAGGGTCGATGCCGCCCTGCATGCACACCTCGGTGGCGCCCTCGACGTGCGCCTCCCAGGCGCGGTCGGCGACCTCGTCGGTGGACAGCGAATACGCGTCGGCGTCGCCCTTGCGCTGCGCGAACGCGCAGAACCGGCAGCCGGTGTAGCAGATGTTGGTGAAGTTGATGTTGCGGTTGACCACGAACGTCACGTCGTCACCGACGGTGTCGCGGCGTAACGAATCCGCCAGTGCGGCGACCGCTTCCAGCGCGGGACCGTCGGCGGTGGCCAGTGACAGGTATTCGTTGTCGCTGCACCCGGCGGGGTCGCGTTCCGCGGAGCGCAGCGCGGCAAGCACGTCGGTGTCCAGGCGTTCTGGCGCTGTGGCGCCCTGCGCGGCCAGCTCGTGGACGTGCGCCCGGATCGATTCCCAGTCGCCGAACGCGCTGTCGATATCGCTGCGGGTTTCGGTGTTGCGGCCCTCGCTGTCGATCGCCGCGTTGAGGTCGACCCGGCCCACCGAACCGACGTCGTCGGGCTCCTGCCACGGCAACCCGACCGGGTTGACGTCACGGGCCAGGCCGGTCGCCGGGTCGGCCAGCGCCGCCACGTGTCCGGACACCCGCGGGTCGATCCAGGCCGCGCCGCCCTGCACGTATTTGGGTTGCGCGGTCAGCCGCTGGACCAGCTCGTAACCGGCTTCGGCGGTGACGGCGGCCAATTCGTCCAGGGCCGGCCACGGCCGCTCCGGGTTGACGTGGTCGGGCGTCAGCGGCGAGACACCGCCCCAGTCGTCGACTCCGGCGCCGACCAGCGCCAGGCACTGCTCGCGCGAGACCAGGTTCGGCGGCGCCTGGATACGCATCCCCGGGCCGAGCACCAGCCGCGCCACCGCCACCGTCGCCAGGTAATCCTCGATGCCGGCGTCGGGGACCGCGGCCATGGCGGTGTGTTCCTTGGCCCGGAAGTTCTGCACGATCACCTCTTGCACATGGCCGAACTCCTTGTGCGACTTGCGGATCGCGTGCAAGGTGTCGGCGCGTTCGGCGAGTGTCTCGCCGATGCCGACCAGCAGGCCGGTGGTGAACGGAATCGACAGCCGGCCCGCATCGGTCAATGCGCGCAACCGGACCGCCGGATCTTTGTCCGGGCTGCCGTAGTGCGCAAGCCCTTTCGTCTCGAACAGCCGCCGCGAGGTCGTCTCGAGCATCATGCCCATCGACGGCGCCACCGGCTTGAGGCGCGCCATTTCCGACCAACTCATCACGCCGGGGTTCAAGTGTGGCAACAACCCGGTTTCCTCGAGCACCCGGATCGCCATCGCCCGCACGTAGGACAGCGTCGAATCGTAGCCCCGTTGACCGAGCCACTCACGCGCCTCCGGCCACCGATCCTCCGGCCGATCCCCCAGCGTGAATAGCGCTTCCTTGCAACCGAGTTCGCCGCCGCGGCGGGCGATGTCGAGGATCTCGTCGGGTTCGAGGTACATGCCGGCGCCCTGGGCGCGCAGCTTGCCGGGCACGGTGACGAAGGTGCAGTAATGACAGGTGTCGCGGCACAGATGGGTGACCGGGATAAAGACCTTGCGGGAGTACGTGATCGGCAGCCCGCCGCCGGGGCCGCGCCGTCCGGCCGACTCCAGGCCCGCGTCGCGCACCCGCGCCGCACTCGCGCACAGGTCGGCCAGATCCGCGCCGCGCGCGGTCATCGCGAGCGCCGCCTCGTCGACGTTGAGTGCAACGCCATCTCGGGCCCGCCGCAATACCCGTCGCAGCGCCGACGCGTCGGCCCTCGACGCACTGGCCTTCGCCGGAATCTGTGGATCAGGCAAAGCGGTAGGCTCCTCGCCCGGAGTCAACAGCACCTTGGTGTAACTTCCCCACGATCGAATTTCATCCGTGCGTCCCAACATGTGAATTCGTGACACCCATGGCGGGTCCCGTATGGGCAACAGTCAACAGTAGACCCACGCCCGTAGGCGCAAGCGGGCGACATCCCGGCCGAAATGTCCACTCGGTACAGGCCGAGATCAACCGCCGCGGCCGCGCCGCCACAGCACCCAGACCGGCGGCACGACGCCGAGCACCAACAGCAGCAGGGCCCCGTAGGCCATCAGGCCGCGACCACCCAGGATGACGTCGTCGGCCGGTCCGCCCATGCTGATCACCGCCACCGTCAGCAACCACGTCCACAGCGGCAGCGCCGCCAACCGGGGTGACCGGGTCCACCGCCCCGCGGCCCACACCAGGGCCGCGTTGACCAGCCCGGAAATCAATCCGCTGAGGGGAAACGGAACCGTCCCGATATAGAAAGGCAGCAGCAGGGCCCCGGCTAGTGCGGACAGAACCCCATCGACCGCCAGGAGGGACAGGACAACGAAACGGATCGCGGGGTCTGTGGCGCCGCCGTCCTCGACGGACGCGACGCGAGGCTGGGTGTCGGTCAGGTCGGAACGCTGTCGATGTTGGAGAGTATCGAGCCGATAACCCACTGCAGGCTGTCGAGCCGGTCCTGCCAGTGCTGCTGATTAGGGTCCAGGTCGGGGTCCATGCGAATTCCTTCCGTGGCTGCCTGTTTGGCAGCCTACCGCGTACGGGTCGCGGTCAGATCGAGCCCTGCGAGCAGATCCGTCTCCCAGCCACGCCCGTCGCGCTCCCCCGCGTCGCCGGCGGCCAGGACGTAGTGCTCCTCCCCCACGATCGGCAGGGCCACGTTGTTGGACAGGGCGCACGCGCGACCGGTGGGCCCGACCACCACTTGGGTGGCGTGCGCCGCGAGCGCCGCCCGCTTGGCGGCCAGCGCATCCTCATCGGTCTCGACGACGGCGTCGATGTCGCCGTCGTCGTATCCGAACGTGAACTCCTCTTCGGACGGGAGCGACCACTCCGGCCGCAGATCCTCGGGCGTCAGCGCGGCCAGGCCGGCCTCGAACGCCCGGGTGGAAAAGACCGACCAGTAGAACTTCGGCACGGCCCACGGCTCGCCGGGAAACGTGGCAGCGCCGCCCGACGAGCCGGCCGCCGCTACGGCCGCCGTCGTCACCGTGTGCGCGTGCACGTGATCGGGATGGCCATAGCCGCCGGCCGGGTCGTAGGTGACGACGACGTGGGGGCGCTGCTCGCGCATCAGGGCCACCAGCGCGCCGACGGTCTCGCGCTCGTCGGCGTCGATGAATCGTTGCCGGTGCCGCGTGGGGGTGCCGCGCATGCCCGAATCGCGCCACCGGCCCGCGCCGCCGAGATAGCGGGGTCCACCGACCCCGAGCGCCCGCAACGCGGCGGTCAATTCGCCGATCCGGTAGCCGCCGAGCTGGTCGGCGCGATCGACGGCGAGTTCGGCCCACCGATCGCCGATCACCTCGCCCTCCTCGCCGAGCGTGCAGGTGACCACGCGGACGTCGGCGCCGCGGGCGGCGTAGTGGGCGATGGTGGCGCCGGTGCCGAGGCTTTCGTCGTCGGGATGTGCGTGGACGAACAGCAGCCGCGGCGTCTCAGGCATGGACGGCACCCTACCGACAAGCAGCAGATAGGAACGCGCACGGCTACTATCAAGAAATGCCTCAGCTCACGGACGCAGACCGGACCGGCAGCCGGAGCCGCCGGCGAGGCGAGGTCCTCGAACGCGCCCTCTACGAGGCCACCCTGGCCGAACTGACCGAAGTCGGGTACGGCAGCCTGACCATGGAGGGGATCGCGGCGCGCGCCCACACCGGCAAGGCCGCGCTCTACCGGCGCTGGGACACCAAGTGCGAGCTGGTGCACGCCGCTTTGGTTTTCGCGCTGCCACCGGTGCCCGAACTGCGGTCCGGCCGTTCGGCCCGGGAGAACCTGCTGGCGATGTTCACCGCCCAGCGTGACCTGCTGGCCGGAAAGACCGCCTTCCCCAGTTTGGACGTCATCCATCAGCTCCTGCACGAACCCGAGATGCGGGCCATCTTCGCCGATGCCGTGGTGCGCCCGCGCCTGCAAATCGTCGAATCGATCCTGCAGGCCGCCGTGGACGACGGCGACCTCGATCCGACGGCCATCACGCCGCTGACCGCCCGGATCGGCTCGGCGCTGATCAACCAGCACTTCCTGCTGAACGGGTCGCCGCCGAACCGCCGCGAGCTGGCCCTCATCGTCGACACCGTGATCCCGCCGCGGGCGTCACGCCCGTCCGCCGACTGAGCGCGGTTACGGCCCGGTCTTGATCCACTGGCCGGCGTCGCCGACGATGCCGACCGGAACCGCTCCGGACAGGCTGACGTTCTGCACGCTCGGTCCGGCCGCGACGATCGTGGTGTCCTGCAGGATCGGCAGCACCGTGGACATGTTCCACAGCCGCGGTTCGACGGCGGTGATGACGTCGCTGATGCTCTTGGTGCCGTTGAGGGCGGCGTCGATGTTCGACTGGACGCTGCGATCGCAGATGCCGGTGAGGTTCGACGGCGCCTGCACCAGGGCGTTGGGATCCGCGGGGCGGCTGGGTAGGGGCGCCGACGTCGGTGTCGCGGTCGTGGTGCCCGGCCCGGTCGACGGTGGGGGCCCGGCGGGAGCGGACGAGACCGGCGTCGTCTCGCCGGTGGACGGGACCTGGGTCGATTGCAGCGCGGGACAGCCGTAGCGGGAGGCGAGCCGGGTGGCCAGGTTGCCGCCGGCCTGATGCCAGCCGACGATCGCGTCCACGCGGCCGTCGTTCAGCGCGTCGCGGTAGAGGGTAACGGGGTCCAGCGCCAGCACGGTCGCGGCGATGCCGACGTTGCGCAACTGGTCGGCGGCGGTGTTGGCGACCGCCACCGAGGTCGGGTCGTTGGCCGCCACCCCGATCGCCAGCGACAGCTGTTGGCCGTCCTTGCTGATCCGGCCGCGGATGACCTCGGGCGGCCCGGTGTTCGCCGGGGTCGGCGCGGGGGAAGCGGACGAGTTGGGTTCGACCCGGTACCCGGCCCCCTGCAGCAGGGTCAGCGCGGCCGCCGTCGTCATCGCCGGCGGCGCGGTCGGCTCGTAGCCGGGGTCGCTCGGCGCGCGGATCTGGGCCTGATCCAGCGTGACCGTGTTGTCGCTGCCCGCGCCGACGGCGGCCAGCAGGTCGACGTCGAGCAACCCCAGGATCGCCTTACGGACTTGGGTATCAGACAGTTTGGGCTCGTTGGCCCGCAGCGTGAGCTGCATGACCCGCGGCGTCACGATCCGGGCGGTGCGGACGTCGGGAATGGCGGACAGCTGCGCGAAGGCCGCCGAGCCGCCGTGGACCTGCGCCACCTGGGTGTCGCCGTTGCGCACGGAGTCGGCCAGGGCGGCGGGCGCCCCGGCGCGCCGGAAGAGGATGAGCGCGGGTTTGGCCGGCGGCCCCCAGTAGCGGTCGTTGCGGGCGACCAGGATCTCGTCGCGCTGCGGGTCGATGCTCTCCACCCGGAACTGCCCGCCCGTGACCGGAAG
Source organism: Mycobacterium sp. 3-98 (assembly GCF_035918355.1). Taxonomy (NCBI): domain Bacteria; kingdom Bacillati; phylum Actinomycetota; class Actinomycetes; order Mycobacteriales; family Mycobacteriaceae; genus Mycobacterium; species Mycobacterium sp. 3-98. The sequence goes on from NZ_CP142360.1 coordinate 4,658,803, forward strand.
GGCCCGGGCCAGCCCGGCCGCGAATCCGCCGGGCACGTCCTTGACGATGTGCGCCGGAAGGATGTTGCTGAACAACTCCTTCCACGCCGGATACGGCTGGGCGAAGGTCACCACCGCCTGCTTGCCGCCCTCCAGCGACTGCACGCCGGTGATGAGGTCATACCCGGCCGGGTCGACGACCCCGGGCTGGCTGACCATCTGGCGCCACAGGTACCAGAAGTCGTCGGCGGCGATGGGGGCGTTGTCGGTCCACTGCGCCTCCGGCCGGATCTTGTAGGTCACCGTGAACGGGTTCTGGCTGGTCACGTCGGCGGACACCAACAGCGTCGGGTCCATCTCCCAGCGCGAGCCCGTCGGCGCGGCGGTGTCCGGAACCGGCCGAAAGGCGCTGGGCAACACCAACGCGCTGATCGCCGCGTTCACCGGGGACAGGTCGGACAGCAGGTGCGGATTGAACCCCGCGCCGATCGAGTCGATGCCCATGATGATCTCGCTGACCCGGGGCGGCGGAGGCACCGAGTTGTGCGGCGTGTCGGTGCTCTGCGGCGCCGGCGGCGGGTTGACCGTGCACGCCGAAACCACCAGCCCGACCAACGAGACGAGGCCGCCGAGCACCATGAACAAGCGACGGACGCGTCTCGGCACGCTGATCAGGGTATCGAGCAGCCGCACAGCGGCCCGTCCGACCACCAGGTGTTAACCCCGGGCCTTGGCGCGCGACCGGCTGCGGGCCCGGGAGGTGGCGTCCAGCTCGACCTTGCGCACCCGCACGATCTCCGGGGTCACCTCCACGCATTCGTCTTGCGCGCAGAATTCCATGGCCTGCTCGAGATCGAGTTCGAGCGGCCGGGCCAACGTTTCGATGACATCGGCGGTCGACGACCGCATGTTGGTCAGCTTCTTCTCGCGGGTGACGTTGATGTCGAGATCCTCTGCGCGCGGGTTGATCCCGACGACCATGCCCTCGTAGGTGTCCTGGCCGGGCTCGACGAAGAACTGGCCCCGGTCGGCGAGCTGGATCATGGCGAACGGGGTGATGGTGCCCGCGCGGTCGGACACCAGCGACCCGGTGTGGCGGGCGCGGATCTCCCCGGCCCACGGCCGGTAGCCGTCGAACACCGCGTTGGCGATCCCGGTGCCGCGGGTCAGCGTGAGGAAGTCGGTGCGGAAGCCGATCAGGCCGCGGCTGGGCACGATGAAGTCCATTCGGACCCACCCGGCGGCGTGGTTGGTCATCTCTTCCATGCGGCCCTTGCGGGCGGCCATCAGCTGGGTGATGGCGCCGACGAATTCCTCGGGGCAGTCGATGGTCATCGCCTCGAAGGGCTCGTGCAGCTTGCCGTCGATCGTCTGCGTGACGACCTGCGGCTTGCCCACCGTGAGCTCGAAGCCCTCGCGGCGCATCTGTTCCACAAGGACCGCCAGCGCGAGCTCGCCGCGGCCCTGCACCTCCCAGGCGTCGGGCCGGTCGATGTCGACGACCTTGATGGAGACGTTGCCCACGAGTTCGGCGTCCAGGCGCGACTTCACCATGCGAGCGGTCAGCTTGTGCCCCTTCACCTTGCCCGCCAGCGGCGAGGTGTTGGTGCCGATGGTCACCGAGATCGCGGGCTCGTCGACGGTGATGCGCGGCAGCGCGTGCGCGTGGTCCGGGTCGGCCAGCGTGTCGCCGATCATGATCTCCGGAATGCCCGCGACGGCCACGATGTCCCCGGCGACGGCCTCGTCGGTCGAGGAACGCTCGACGCCCTCGGTCACCAGCAGCTCGGTGATCTTCGCGTTCGTGATGACGGGGTGGCCGTCCACTTCCCGCATCCAGGCCACCTGCTGGCCCTTGCGGATACGGCCCTTGTAGATGCGGATCAGCGCGAGCCGGCCCAGGAACGCCGACGCGTCCAGGTTGGTGACCAGCGCCTGCAGCGGGGCTTCGGGATCACCCTGCGGCGGCGGGATGTGCTCGAGCAGCACGTCGAACAGCGGATCGAGGTTGTCGCCCTCGGGGTTCTCGCCATTGGCCGGTTCCGTCGTGCTGGCGATGCCGGCCCGTCCCGAGGCGTACAGCGTGGGCAGGTCCAGGGCGGCCTCGGCGGCCTTCTGCGCGTCCTCGTCGAGGTCGGAGGCGACGTCGAGCAGCAGGTCGTGGCTTTCGGAGACGACCTCGGAGATCCGGGCGTCCGGCCGGTCCGTCTTGTTGACGACCAGGATCACCGGAAGGTGGGCGGCCAGGGCCTTACGCAGCACGAACCGGGTCTGCGGCAGCGGCCCCTCCGAGGCGTCGACCAGCAGCAGCACCCCGTCCACCATCGACAGGCCGCGCTCCACCTCGCCGCCGAAGTCGGCGTGGCCCGGGGTGTCGATGACGTTGATGACGGTCGTCGTTCCGTCCGGGTTCTTGCGATGCACGGCCGTGTTCTTGGCCAGGATCGTGATGCCTTTTTCCTTCTCTAGGTCCCCGGAGTCCATCAGGCGTTCGACCGCGTCGTCCCCCCGGTGGTGCAGCGCACCCGACTGCCGCAGCATCGCGTCAACCAGGGTGGTCTTGCCGTGGTCGACGTGGGCGACGATGGCGACGTTGCGAAATGACACGTCGGAGATTGTGGCAGCGGGGGCCGTGGATAGCGAACTGGCAGGTCGCCGGGGGCGGCGTTCGAGTGTGCGTCAGCGGCGTTGAGTGTGCGCCTGGGGCGCGGCGGATCGGCGTGTCGCCGGCGCGGCTTCACAATCAACGCCCACGTTGCACACCGAACGGCGAGGCGGGGCCTTCGCGCCTTGGCCGTCGGCTACCAGCCCCGGCGGCGCGGCGCCGTGCCCACCAGTTGTTGGCCCTTGCCCGTCGCCTCGCGGCTGCGATAGACGATGTAGGGCCGGAACAGGTAGACGACCGGGGCGCTGAACACGTGCACCAGCCGGGTGAACGGCCACAGCGTGAACAGCACCATGCCGATCAACGCGTGCAGCTGGTAGTCCAGCGGCGCGTTGATCATCACCTCGCCGTGCGGCTGCAGTATCCAGATCCGGCGGAACCACAAACCGACCGTGTAGCGGTAGTGGAATTCGCCGCCGTGCGGGCCGGTGCCGATCAAGTCGCAGTACAGGCCCACCACGATCGCCAGCACCAGCACCAGATACATCACCTTGTCGCTGCGGGTGGTAGCCATGGACACGGCGGGACGGGTGAACCGCCGGTAGACGAGCAGCCCGATCCCGACGAGCGTGGCGACGCCGGCGATCGAGCCGGCGATGACCGCCTGCATGTGGTAGACGTGGTCGCTCATCTTCATCAGCTGCGTGACCTTCGGCGGGATGAACAGCCCCACCACGTGTCCGGCGAAGACCGCCAGGATGCCGAAATGGAAGATGGGGCTGGCGATGCTGAGCAGTCGCGACTCGTAGATCTGCGAGGACCGTGAGGTCCAGCCGAACTTGTCGTAGCGGTAGCGCCACCAGGTCCCGACGATCAGGACCGACAGCGTGACGTATGGGGCGATATCCCAGAACAGGACGTTGCTAAACACCTGGCGTTCCTTTGCGGGGTGGCACGGTCAAGGTAAACGGTTGCAGCCCAACGGCTTCGGCGGGCGGCCCGGCCTGCGCCAGTCGCTCGGCGCGGCGCACCTCCTGATCGGTGGCCGCCGGCAGGGTCTCGCAGATCGCGGCCACGACCGGCTCGTACGGTGACTCGGCCTCGGCCAGGGCGCCGCGCAGCACGTCGATCGGCACACGGTGCTGGGTCAGCAGCCGCCGTCCGGCCTCCGGGTCGACGGTGGCGGCGAATTCGAGCACCACGGCCAGATGATCGGGGGCCTCGCCGCTCGGTGGCTGCGCACCCGCCTCGCGGTAGGCGGTGGCGAACGCCAGCATCTCCCGTCCGCGGTTGCGGGTGTCCCCCGCGGTCCAGTACGTCAGATACATGGTGGCGCGCCGGCGCATATCGAACGTCGCGACGTAGTCCATCGCCGCGGCCATCGGCTCACGGGCACGCAGCGCCGCGACCGTCTGCCCGAGGAGCGTCGCCGCGGGACCGCTGATGTGGCCGAGGATTTCGTCGACGGCGTCCAGGCGTTCGGTGAACCCGTCGTCCGGGTAGGCCAGCAGCAGCGACGCCGCCTGCCACACCAGGCGGTCCTGCATCGCCCGGCCGGTGGAACGCTCCCGGAGCGCGGACAGCAGCCTCACCGCTTCTGCTCCTCGGGGAACATTCCCGCGGGCACCTGGCCGCCGTCCCAATTGAGCAGGTTCACCCGCGGCCGGGCGTGAGCGGGTTCTGCTTCCGCGGAGCCGCCGCGCTGGAGCGCGTGGAACGTTTCCACCGAAACCGGTATCGGTTCGGATTCGTACATGCCCGGGCCGCCCTCGCCCGTCAACGAACAGCCCATCTCCTCGAGCTCGCGGGCCTGCGGGGCGAACGCCGTCGGAATCACGTAGCGCTCTTCGTATTTCGCGATGGCGAGCAGCCGGTACATCTCGTAGATCTGCTCTTCGGTCATGCCGACCGAATGCGGGATGTGTGGCTGGGTGTCGCGGCCGAGGTTGATGTCGCGCATGTAGGAGCGCATCGCCGCCAGCCGCCGCAGCACCCCTTCCACCACGGCGGTATCGCCGGCGGTGAACAGTTCGGCGAGATATTGCATCGGGATGCGCAGCGCGTCCAGCGCGCCGAACAGGTTGCCGATGTCCTCCCCGTCGTGCCCGTCACGGCTGACCGCGTCGACCACCGGCGACAGCGGCGGGATGTACCAAACCATCGGCATGGTGCGGTATTCCGGGTGCAGCGGCAACGCCACCTGGTAGGTGTGGATCAGCGCGTAGATCGGGGAACGCTGCGCGGCCTCGATCCACTCGTCGGGGATGCCCTCGGCCCGGGCACCGGCGATGACGTTCGGATCGTTAGGGTCCAGCAGGATCTCGCACTGCGCCCGATACAGATCGGTGTCTTTTTCCACCGACGCCGCTTCCAGCACCCGGTCGGCGTCGTAGAGCACCACGCCGAGGTAGCGCAGCCGGCCCACGCAGGTCTCCGAACAGATGGTCGGCAGCCCGACCTCCATGCGCGGATAGCACAGCGTGCACTTCTCGGCTTTGCCCGTCTTGTGGTTGAAATAGACCTTCTTGTAAGGACATCCGGACACGCACATCCGCCAGCCGCGGCAGCGGTCCTGGTCCACCAGCACGATGCCGTCCTCGCTGCGCTTGTACATCGCGCCCGACGGGCACGACGCCACGCAGGAGGGGTTGAGGCAGTGCTCACAGATCCGGGGCAGGTAGAACATGAAGGTCTCTTCGAGCTTGAGCTTGATCTCCTCGTTGACCTTCTTCAAGATCGGGTCCCCGGCCAGGATCTCCGACGAGCCGGCCAGGTTGTCATCCCAGTTCGGCCCCCACGAAACCTTCATCGGCTCACCGCTGATCGCGCTTCGGGGCGCGGCGGTCGGGAACGTGTCACCCGCGGGAGCCGTGGTCAGGTTCTCGTAGTCGTAGGTCCACGGTTCGTAGTAGTCGCCGATGACGGGCAGCTTCGGGTTGGCGAAGATGCGCAGCAGCTTCTGGATGCGGCCGCCGTCGCGCAGCCGCAGCCGGCCCTTCTTGTCGCGAATCCAGCCGCCCCGCCAGCGCTCCTGGTCCTCGTAGGTGCGCGGATAGCCTTGGCCGGGACGGGTTTCGACGTTGTTGAACCACACGTATTCGGTGCCGGGCCGGTTGGTCCACGCCTGCTTGCAGGTCACCGAGCAGGTGTGACAACCGATGCACTTGTCGAGGTTCATCACCATCGCCAACTGCGCCATGACCTTCATCAGTACGTCACCTCCTGGCTGCGGCGCCGCACGACGGTCACCTCGTCGCGCTGGTTGCCGGTCGGCCCCAGGTAGTTGAACGCGAAGGCGTGCTGGCCGTAGCCGCCGGCCAGGTGGCTGGGCTTGATCCGCACCCGGGTGAGCGCGTTGTGGTTGCCGCCCCGCTTGTTGTTGGTTTCGGTGCGCGGGGTGTCGATGGTGCGCTCCTGGACGTGGTAGACGTACACCACCCCGTCGGGCATCCGGTGCGAGACGATCGCCCGGCACACGTAGATGCCGTTGACGTTCACCGCTTCGACCCAATCGTTATCGCGCACTTGGATTTTCGCTGCGTCGCCGGGGCTCATCCACATCGTCGGGCCGCCGCGGGACAACGAGAGCATGTAGAGGTTGTCCTGGTAGGTGGAGTGGAAGGACCACTTCGAGTGCGGCGTCAGGTATCGCACCGTGAGCCCGATTCCGTCCTCGGTCGGCCCGAGTGTCGGTGCGCCGAACAAGCGCGCCATGTCCAGCGGCGGGCGGAAGACCGGCAGGTGCTCGCCGAGTTCCTCGACCCAGTCGTGGGCGAGATAGAAATGCATCCGCCCGGTCAGGGTGTGGAACGGCTTGAGGTTTTCGATGTTGATGGTGAATGGTGCGTAGCGGCGACCGCCCGTTTCGCTGCCCGACCATTCCGGGCTGGTGACCACGGGCACGGGCCGCGCCTGGGTGTCGGCGTAACTGATGCGCTTGTCCTCGCTGCCCTCGGCCAGGTGCACCAGCCGCTGTCCCGTGCGCTTTTCCAGCTCGTGGAAACCCTCGACCGCCAGGCGCCCGTTGGTCGTCCCCGACAGCAGCAGCAGCACGTCGGCCATCCGGGCGGCGGTGGTCACGGCCGGGCGGCCCGCTGCCACACCGGATTTGAGCACGCCGAACTTGGCGGCGAGCTCCTCGACCTCCCGGAACGGGTGCACGGTGATGCCCTTGGTGGTCAGCCCGAACTTGTCGACCAGCGGCCCCAGCGTCAGCCACTTGTCGTAGATGGCGCCGTAGTCACGTTCCACCACGGTGAGCTTGCCCATGGTGCGGCCCGGCACCGGCGTCGCACCGGTGCGCAGCCAATCGGATTCGGTGCCATCGGGATAGGCCATCGCGTCGGGCGTGTCGTGCTGCAGCGCGCTGAGCACCACGTCGGTGCGGGTGCCCAGATGCTCCTTAGCCATGGCGCTGAAGGCGCGGGCGATGGCGCCGAAAGCGTCGAAGTCCGAACGGGTTTCCCAGGGCGGGTCGGTGGCGGCGCTGAACGCGTGCACGTAGGGGTGCATGTCGGTGCTGGAGATGTCGGACTTTTCGTACCAGGTCGCCGCCGGCAGCACGACATCCGAAACCAGGGTCGTCGACGTCATCCGGAAGTCGATCGACATCATCAGGTCGAGCTTGCCCTCGGGGATTTCCCCCTCGCACGTCACGTCGACGGGCCGCACCCCGTCCTCGGGCGGCAGCGCCGATGCGTTGGAGTCGGTTCCCAGCAGGTGGCGCAGGAAGTATTCGCCCCCCTTGCCCGACGACCCGATCAGGTTGGCGCGCCACACGGTGAGCACCCGGGGCCAGTTGACGGGGTTGTCGGGATCGGTCACCGCGAGTTTGAGTTCGCGCTGGCCGAGCTGCTCGGCGACGTAGTCGGCGACGTCGCGACCCGCGGCGCGCGCCTCGTCGGCGACGTCCAAACTCGACCGGTCGAACTGCGGGTAGTACGGGCTCCATCCCATGGCCACCGACGACGCCAGCAGGTCCATGGTGTGCTTGCCCGCGAAGCGCCCCCGGCCCACCGGGCTGGACAGCTTGTCCGCGCCGTAACCGTCATAGCGCCATTGGTCGGTGTGCGCGTACCAGTACGAGGCGCCGGGCACCTGGCGCGGCGGGCGCACCCAGTCGGTGGCCATCGCCATCGTGTGGAATCCGGTGAGCGGGCGCACTTTTTCCTGGCCCACGTAATGGGCCCAGCCGCCCCCGTTGCGACCCATCGACCCGGTGAGCATCAGCAGCGCCAGCACCGCACGGTAGATGGCGTCGGCGTGGAACCAGTGGCAGATGCCCCCGCCCATGATGATCATGGAGCGGCCGCCGGATTCCTCGGCGCTGTGGGCGAATTCCCGCGCGACGCGGATGGCTTGGGCGGCCGACACACCGGTGATCGCTTCCTGCCACGCGGGGGTGTTCTGCTGCGTCGCGTCGTCATAGCCGGTGGGCCATTCGCCGGGCAACCCCGCGCGGGCGACGCCATACTGCGCGAGCATCAGGTCGAAGACGGTGCACACCATGTGCTTGCCGATGCGGCGCACCGGGACACCGCGCGCCACGCTGGTGCCCTCGCCGTCGACGGTGTCGAAGCTGGGCATGTGCACCAGCGCGGTGCTGCCCTCCCCGTTGGAGCCGTGCGCGTCGCGCACGCTGAGCGCCGGCACCAGGTCACCGAGGTCCAGGTTCCACTTCCCGACGCCGGATTCGCCGTACCGAAATCCCAGCGAACCATGTGGCACCACAACGGAATTGGTCGTTTCGTCCAGCACCGCGGGCTTGAGTGCCGCGTTCTCGACCGCCTCGCCCAGGTCCGCCGCCGTCAGGTTCTTGCCCGGCACCAGCATGTCGCCGCGTTCTTCCAGCTTGATCAGGAACGGCAGATCGGTGTAGCGACGCGAATAGTCGACGAAGAATGGAACCTGCTTTTGCACATAGCATTCCGAGAGAATGACGTGCCCCATCGCCATGGCCAGCGCCCCGTCGGTGCCGGCCGCGCACGGCATCCACTCGTCGGCGAACTTGGTGTTGTCGGCGTAGTCGGGGCTGACGGTGACGACCTTGGTGCCGCGGTAACGCGCCTCGGCCATCCAGTGCGCGTCGGGGGTCCGGGTGATCGGCACGTTGGAGCCCCACATCATCAAATACGCTGCGTCCCACCAATCTCCGGATTCGGGGACGTCGGTCTGGTCGCCGAACACCTGCGGTGAGGCCACCGGGAGGTCGGCGTACCAGTCGTAGAACGACGTCATCGGAGCGCCGATCAGCTCGAAGAATCGCGAGCCGGCGGCATACGACACCATCGACATCGCCGGGATCGGGGAAAATCCGGCGACCCGATCCGGGCCGTAGGTCTTGATGGTGTGCACGTGGGCGGCGGCGATCAGCTCGGTGGCCTCGGCCCAGGTGACGCGGACCAGTCCGCCCTTTCCGCGCGCCCGCTGATAGCGCCGGCGGCGTTCGGGGTCGGCCTGGATGTCGGCCCACGCCAGCACGGGATCACCCAGGCGCGCCTTGGCCTCCCGGTACATCTCGACCAGCACGCCGCGGGCGTAGGGATAGCGCACCCGGGTGGGCGAGTAGCTGTACCAGGAGAACGACGCACCGCGGGGGCAACCGCGCGGCTCGTACTCGGGGCGGTCCGGACCCACCGACGGGTAGTCGGTCTGCTGGGTTTCCCAGGTGATGATCCCGTCTTTGACGTAGATCTTCCAGGAGCAGGACCCGGTGCAGTTCACGCCGTGCGTGGAGCGAACCACCTTGTCGTGGCTCCACCGGTCGCGGTAGAACACGTCGGCCTCGCGGCCGCCCCGCCGCGTCACGGTGCGCAGGTCGGCCGAGATCTCGCCGGGCGTGAAGAACCGCCCGCTGCGCTCCAAGAGCTCCTCGAGCACTCCACCAATGTGCGGTGTGGCAGTCAAGAAGTACTCCTCCTCGTCGGTAGCGTCGCGCCGCGTCGCCCGGCCCTGTGCGTGGCCCCAGTTGAGTTGTGTTCGGCGATCAGCCCCCTGAGCCGCCCGTCCGCACCAACTCGGATCGGCTCAGCCATCGGCATTTCGGGCCCGCGGGGCGGGCGGCGATACCGCACCAGCATAGGTCGATGTGCGCGGGGCGATCACCTTCGCCGCGCGCGGTGAGTCTGCGAGAAACAGGGTCATGAGCATCGGTTTTCGCGCACGCGAAGGCCTCCCGGTCGGGCACCGAGCCGGGACGGCAAAGGTCTGGACAACCATCTGGCTAGTTATCGGCACGCACATCCAGGGCAGATTCGTGTGGCGTTATTACAAGTCATTTTGTTGCCTTCAGTTCACTGTGGCGACCTGCAACGCGGCTGTACATCAGCTGCGGGAAGTCTGTGGACTTGTTGCCAGGCCCGTTCATAAGGCGCCGGCCAGGGCCGGAAGCCAGCCCCGGTCGGCCGGCACCCAGTCGAGATTGTGCAGCTCAGCGGCGGTGATCCAGCGCAGGGCCCGGTGCTCACGCGCGTCCGGACGGCCGCCGAGCAAATGCACCCGGTAGGCGCGCAGCGTGATCCCGCCGTCCACCGCGATGTCCGCGCCGAGCCGCTCGCCCACCGCGACGTCGCCCGCCGCCAAACCGAGCTCCTCGGCCAGCTCGCGGGCCAGCGCGTCGCGCTCGGTCTCACCGGGCGCGACCTTGCCCCCGGGCAGCTCCCAGCGCCCGGCCAGCTCCGGCGGGCGTACCCGCTGTGCCACCAAGACGCGCGCGTCGCGGATGAGGGCGCCCGCGACGACGATCTGGTTCGGCATGGCCAGTGACGGTATACCGTCGCGTCCTGGCTGTGTTATCGCGCGGCCACCACGGCGGGCGCCGAGGTTGGCGCACTCATTCGCGGCGCGCTGTGAAGGCCGGCGTTGTCTGGGTATGCACTAGGTCGGCCGATCGCACTCAGTGAGGAGAAGCGCCATGCCCAACGTGTTCATCGAACCGCGACCAAAGGGCCGCGACGGAGACCCGATCACGCACTACGTCGTCGAGGACCACGGCGACAGCGAGCTCCACCAGAGCCAAACCCAGCAGGAGGCCATCGACTGGGCGAAGCAGCAGGGCCATTCACCCCTCGTCGCCCGCGTCCGCCATCTCAGCGACAAACAGAAGCCCGACCAGTGGCGGGGAGTCTAGGTCCTGACGTCCCGGATCTCCGTAACATTCTCGGTAGCAAGGATTTTGGACAACAGAACGGTGACGAGTCATGGCTGTGTTAACGGATGAGCAAGTAGACGCCGCATTGCCCGATCTGGACGGATGGGAGCGTGCCGACGGCGCCCTGCGCCGCTCGATCAAATTCGGAAGCTTCCTGGCCGGCATCGATGCGGTGCGCCGCGTCGCCGAGCACGCGGAAAGCAAGGACCACCACCCCGACATCGATATACGCTGGCGGACAGTGACTTTCGCTCTCGTCACCCACTCCGAGGGTGGCATCACCCAAAACGATATCGACATGGCCCGCGACATCAACGGGATCGTCGACAGCTAGCCGGCGGCCTGTACCCCGGGCGCGGCGTCTCGGCCGCGGTTGCCGGTGGCCGCGATCCAGATCAGCGTCGCCACCGCGGCCGCGGTGTAGATCAGCCCGGCCCAGGCCAGATACCACGGGCGGCCGATCTGCCAGATGGTCGGTTGAGCGAAGCTCAACAACCACGGCACGCCGATCAGGGTGAGCGCCAACCACGCCCAGCCGGCGATCCGCGCCCCGCGCAGCGTGCGCCCCGCGCCGTGGATCGCCCAGATCATCAACGGCACCAGCCACACCCAGTGGTGGGTCCAGGAGATCGGCGACAGCAGCAGCCCGAACAGCTCGACCACGATCAGCCTGCCCAGCTGATCGGCGGCGTCCAGCGCGCGCCAGGCCAGGACGGCCAGCACCGCGGTGACGACGAGCGCGACCACCAGCGGCGGCCCGAATCCGACGTCGTGGCCCAGGATGCGTGAGATGGCGCCGCGCCACGATTGATTGAACGAGGTGGCGATGGGACCCACCCGGTGAGCGTCGCCCAGTAGTTCGGTGAAGTAGTAGCGGGTCTGGCCGCCGACGACCACGACCGAAATCCCAACGGTGGCAACGAAAACGACCGCCGAGAACACCGCCGCGCCCCACCGCCGGGCGCCGGCCAGATAGACCCCGGAGATCGCGGGGGTCAACTTGATTCCGGCGGCCGCGCCGACCAGCAATCCCGACAGCCACCATCGCGTGGTGTAGACCGCCCACAGCACCGCGGTCATGAGCAAAACATTGACCTGACCGTAGTCGAATGTGCTGCGCAGCGGCTCAATCCAGATCGTGATCGCCGTCCACGCCATCGCCAGTCGGCGGCCGCGGGGACCGGCCGGCGCGGCCGTCAGGCGCTGGCTGATCCGGATCGCGCCGTACAGGGCGGCCATGGTCGCGATCTGCCACAGGAATGCGACGAGCCCGAACGGCAGCAGGTGCAGCGGGTAGAAGACGACGGCCGCGAAGGGCGGGTAGGTGAACGGCAGCGGGAAGTCCGGTGTCTGGTCGGCGTAGACGTAGCTGTACAGGGTGCCGGGATGGTCGATCGCGGCGGCTCCGCCGAGGTAGACGTGCAGGTCGACGAAGTTCGCGCCGTTGGGGGCCAGGTACGTCCAGGCCAGCCGCGCCGCGACGCTCGCGATGAGCAGGATCGGCGCGGCCACGACGAGGCGATTCGCCAACCGCTGGGTGACGGGTGCCGCCGGGGCGGCAGAGATGGTGTCTATCCGCCCGACTTTAGCGATCGGACCATGCGGCGCGGCCCCGTCGGTCCCCCGATGACCCATGCACATCTATGCAGTGCGCGCCATTTCGCGCGTTCGGTCACCGCTCCCACTCGTATCCGTAACGAATAAATAAATGCCACACGTGTCACTTGAGTCCCATCTGCATCAAAGTAGCTTCAGCGCCGGGACCTGTAATCGATCAATCAGGGAGAGTCATGCCAACCATCTGGACTTACTTGCGTGCAGCCGCCGTCCTGGCCGGTTCGTCCGCAGCACTATTGACGGGCGGTATCGCCCACGCCGACCCCGTGCCGGCTCCGGCGGTGCCGAACATTCCGCAGCAGCTGATCAGCTCGGCGGCCAACGCACCGCAAATCCTGCAGAACCTCGCGACCGCGCTCGGCGCCACGCCGCCCGCGGCGCCCGCCACACCGGGCATCAGCTTCCCGGGTGTTCCCTCGGCCGCCTCGCCGGCATCGGCGACCACGGCGGGCATCCCGTCGATCCCCGGCCTGACGCCGGCGGCACCCGCCGCTCCCGCGTCATCTCCGGCGGCGGTGCCGTCCATTCCGGGGCTGGCGCAGTCGGCGACGCCCGCCGCGCCGGCGTCACCCTCCGCGGCGAGCGGCATTCCGGGGATGATTCAGGGCCTGACCGGCGCACAGCCGGCGGCCGCGAGTCCGGCCGCGCCGGCCTCGTCGATCCCGGGCCTGCCCGCGATCCCGGGGCTGTCGGCGCCGAGCGCGCCGGCCACCCCGCCCGCACCGCAAATCCCGCAGGCGCAGGTCAACATGCCGGCGATGCCGGCGGGCCTTCCGGTCAACGTGCCCCCGCAGGTGCGGCTTCCGCAGGATCTGCCGGCGCTGGCCTCGGGCCAGACCCCGGCGGCACCAGCCGCTCCGGCCGCACCCGCGCCGGCCGCCAGCCCGGCCGGACCGGCAGCGCCGCTGCTCGCCGCACTGCCTTGAGCAGCGTCGTCATCGGCCTAACCCACCACTGAGAACCGGAGGACAACCGTGGCAACCACTTGGAATCTGTCCAAAGGTTTGTCCGCTGTCGTCACGGCATCGGTTGCCGCGCTCGGGCTTTGCCCGAGCGCGGCAGCCGACCCGGCGGCGCCGCAGCCGACACCACAATCCAGCGCGGCCCAACAGCTGCCGGGGCTGCCTGCCCTGTCGCAGCTCAGCCCGCTCATCCAGCAAGCGGCCGGCGACCCGCAGCAGGCGACACAGCTGCTCATGGCCGCCGCGCAAGCCTTCGCCCACAGCCCGACCGCTCCCAGCGAGTCCAAAAACGTGGCGGCGGCGGTGAATCAGTTCGTCCAAGAGCCCACCGCGCCGGTGCAACACGTTCCGGCGACCGGGGTGGAACCCGGTGTGCAGGCGCACCTGCCGGCGGGGATCAACCCGGTGCACGCGGCGGGACCCGCACCCCAGCCGGCACCCGAGGCGCACCTGCCGGCCGGCGTCGACCCGGCGCACGCGGCCGGGCCCGCACCCGCCGCCGCGCCGGCGCCCGCGCCCGCCCAGCCCGCCAATGTGCCCGTCGCGGCGCCGATTCCGGCACCACCAGCACCCGCCGCCGCACCCCCGGCACCGGAGGCCGCCCCGGCGCCCGCACCCGCGCCGGACGCCGCCCCGACCGCGGCCGCCCCGGGATTCGGCGCCGACACGCCGCCCACGCAGGACTTCATGTATCCCTCGATCGGCACCAACTGCCTGGCGGATGGCAGCAGCGCCATCGCCACCGCGCTGTCGGTCGCGGGCCCGGCCAAGATTCCGCTTCCCGGCCCGGGGCCCGGCCAGACCGCCTACGTGTTCACCGCGGTCGGCACGCCCGGACCCGCCGAGGTGCAGAAGCTGCCGTTGAACGTCACCTGGGTGAACCTGACCACCGGCAAGTCAGGCACCGTCGCCCTCAAGCCGCGACCGGACATCAACCCGGACGGGCCGACGACGCTGAGCGCGATCGCCGACACGGGCTCGGGCAGCATCATGTCGACGATCTTCGGTCAGGTCACGACCAAGGAAAAGCAGTGCCAGTTCATGCCCACGATCGGCTCGACGGTGGTGCCGTAACACACCGGCGCCGTCACCGTTTCGCCGCCTGCGAACGCGCGTGTCCCCGCACCGGGGTCACGCGCGTTCGCTTTAGTACGCCATGAACAGGATCGCGTCGCGGTCGTATTCGAGGCCGGGATGAACGCTGGCGAGATGAGCCTGGGTCAGTTCGACCAGCTCGTCCTCGTCCTTGCCGACAATGGCCTCGCCGCACGGACACGTTATGTGTGTCTTCACGTTGCTGCCCTTCCCTTCTGTGCACCGACTACTTCGCCGCTTTGGCTGCCGCCTTCATCTGCTTCTTATAGGCACGCACCGCGCCCATCGACTCGGCGTCGACGATATCGGCGACGGAGATGTGCGTGCCCGCCTTGCCGAACTCACCGGCGGCCGCGCGCCAGCCCTTTGGCGTCACGCCGTACTGCTTGCCCAGCAGCGCCAGAAAGATCTGCGCCTTGACCGCACCGAAACCGGGCAGCCCCTTGATGCGCCGCAGCAGCTCCTCGCCGTCGGGGTCACCCGAGGTCCACAAGCCCGCGGCGTCACCGTCGTAGCGGTCCACGATGATCTGGGCCAGGGTCTGGATACGTTTGGCCATCGATCCCGGAAAACGGTGTATCGCAGGTCTTTCCGAGCACAGCGCGGCGAACTTGTCCGGGTCGTACTCGGCGATCTCGTGAGCGCCGAAACCGCCCATGCGGTCCGCGATCTTCTTCGGTCCCCAAAAGGCGGTCTCGAACGGCACCTGCTGATCGAGGACCATCCCGATGAGCAGGGCCAACGGATTCTCGTCCAGCAGCGCGTCGGCCTCGGGATCTTGAGCCAGCCAAAGTTTCACCGTCAACGACCTTCCTTTCGGTGAACACCCTACGACCGAGGCCGGTTGGTGCGACAGCAACCGCCGAAACCGCGCCTACGACCAGCACCCTAACCGTCGAGTTATCGTGACGTGGTGGTGGATGAGGCCCGATTGGAGCTGATGCTGGCCCGCGACGAACTGCACGCGCTCGTCACGTCCTACTGCCGCGCCGTCGACCGCGCCGACTACGAAGGCCTGCGGGAGATGTATCACCCCGACGCGACCGACTCGCACGGCTCGTTCTCGACCGGCGGTGTCGAACAGTTCATCGCGCAGTTGCAGGCCGCGCAGCCGTATGTGCGTGTCTCCCAACACAACATCACCACGACGAACTTCGTGGTCGCGGGCGAAAAGGCCCACGGTGAGGTCTACTGCCTGGTGTTTCACACCTTCGCCGGTCCCGACCACGACGTCGACGTCATCATCGGCGGCCGGTACCTGGACGAGTACACCAGGCACGACGGCCGTTGGAAGTTCAGCCGGCGCACCATCGTGGCGGACTGGGCCTACCAGAACGACCCGTCCCGACTGGACTTCGGACATCCCAGCACCCGAGGAAGCCTGCGCGGCAAACCGGGGCGAGACGACCCCTCGATCGGCCTGTTCTGCCCACCCAGCGGCTAGGCGAATCGGGCCGTCTACCAACGAGTCTCGGGGGTCAGCCGCTCTTGCGGCGGAACTCGCGCCGGTTACCCGCCGCGCCGTGCGCCCGGGACTGCTTGCCGGCGCCGTCCTTGTGGTCGGATCCGGTCGAGGATTTCGCCATCTTGCGGTCGAGCGCTTCGCGGAACTTGCGCTTGGTGTCCTCGTCCGACCCGGGCGGTTCAGAAGCCCCCGAAGCCTTGGACGACTGTGAACCCTGCCGGGCATTCGATGCGGCCATAGGGGCAGCTTAGCCCCGGTTTGACGGGCGGGCGCGCAGGCGGCGCGGCTACCGCATGCCGGGCGGCATGCCGTACAGGTGCGAGATCGGCAACGTCAGCAGCACCCGCCGATCGGTGACCATCGCCTGCCGGTATTCGTCCCAATCGGGATGTTCGCCGGCGATGTTGCGGTACAAGGCAATCAACGCCTCCACGGTGCTGTCGCCGGGCGCGGCCGCCGGGGGGGTCAGTTCGGCGGTGCCCTCGGCGACGGCGTACGACCAGCCGTCGTCGGCGTCGACCAGGATCGACGCCCGCGGGTCTCGGCGCAGGTTGCGCGTTTTGGCGCGCGGCTCGGTGATCGACACCTGGATCGCCATGCTGCGCGGGTCGAAGTGGTAGCTCACGTTCGACAGTTGCGGTCGCCCGTCGCGCTTGATGGTGGCCAGCACCCCGAGGGAATGTCCGCTTATCAAGGCCAGCAGCTTGTCGTCGAAGACTTGGCGTCCCATGACGAAAGCCTACGTCGCGCGCCGCCCGGGCGGCCCGGGATGGTCGTCCCCCGGCCGGGCTGGTGGAATCGGGGCATGACCAAGTACGCGGCGTTTCTGCGTGGCGTGAACGTCGGGGGCGTCAATCTGAAGATGGCCGAGGTGGCGGCCGCGCTGACCGACGCGGACTTCACCGAGGTGCGAACCGTGTTGGCCAGCGGCAACGTCGTGCTGGAGTCGTCGGCCGGCGTGGCGGCGGTGCGCAGGAAGGCCGAGGCGGCGTTGCGCGAACGGTTCGGCTACGACGCCTGGGTGCTCGCCTATGTCATCGGCACCGTGCGCGAGGTGGTCGACGCCTATCCGTTCGAGCGCGACGCCGACGGCTACCAGTCCTACGTCACGTTCGTCGCCGATAAGGCGGTGCTCGACGAGCTCGCCGCGCTGGGTCAGGAGGCCGGCCCGGACGAGCGGATCAGCCGCGGTGACGGCGTGGTCTACTGGCAGGTCCCCAAGGGCGGCACCCTGGACAGCACCATCGGCAAGACGATGGGCAAGGCGCGCTACAAGTCGTCGACCACGACGCGCAACCTGCGCACGCTCGACAAGGTGCTGCGCTGAGCGGTACTACCGCATGGGCTGCGCGCCAACGCTTTTCGATGCCGAACGGTAGCGCTTACTCGTCGGGCACCGATTCGATGTAGCGCAGGGCATCGGCTTTGTCCAACCCGAGTCCGCGCGCTACCCGGACGTACTCGCGTGCGGCGGCGGCCATGGCGGCGTCGGTCGGGTCGTAGCGGGCGACGAATGTGCCGAAGCGGCCGCGGGTTTCGATGATGGCGGAGGTCTCCAGCTCGCGGTAGGCGCGAGCCACGGTGTTGACCGCGACCCCGAGCTGGCCGGCCAGGTCCCGCACGGTGGGCAGGCGCGTGCCCGGCGGCAGCGCGCCCTCGCGGACCCCGTCGATAACCTGCGTCCTGAGCTGGTCGAACAACGGCTTGCCCGCCTTCACGTCGACCCGCAACCAGTCACCCAGCTCCACCCGTTCAGTATCCCCCACCTCCGGCTATCTTGGTGGGATGCGCGTAGCGGTGCTCAGCGGCGCGGGGATCTCCGCGGAAAGCGGTGTGCCGACGTTCCGCGACGACAAGAACGGGTTGTGGGCCCGCTTCGATCCCTACGAGCTGTCCAGCACGCAAGGGTGGCGCGACAACCCCCAGCGCGTCTGGGGCTGGTACCTGTGGCGGCATTACCTGGTCGCCGACGTGCAACCCAATGCGGGTCATCGCGCCATCGCCGCCTGGCAGGACGACGCCCGGGTCACCGTCATCACCCAGAACGTCGACGACCTGCACGAGCGCGCCGGCAGCGGCTCCGTCCACCACCTGCACGGGAGCCTGTTCGAATTCCGTTGTGCGCGTTGCGCTGAGCCATACAGCGGCGCGCTCCCGCACATGCCCGAACCGGCGCTCGAGGTGGAGCCCCCGGTGTGTCATTGCGGCGGCCTGATCCGGCCCGACATCGTGTGGTTCGGTGAACAGTTGCCCGACGAGCCGTGGCGGCGCGCCGTCGAGGCGACCCAGTCCGCCGACGTGATGGTGGTGGTCGGGACGTCGGCGATCGTCTATCCGGCGGCCGGGCTCGCGGAGCTGGCGCTGGCGCGCGGCGCCGCCGTCATCGAGGTCAATCCCGAAGTCACGCCGCTGTCGGCCAACGCCACCCTCAGCATCCGCGAGTCGGCGAGCCAGGCGTTGCCGGGACTGCTGCAGCGGCTGCCCGCCCTGCTGAACTAGGCGGGCCGGCGCGCGCGGCCCAGCAGGAGTTCGGACACCGGCATCGGCGCCCAGACCGGCAGCGTCCACTCCCGCCGCGAGGTGTCGACTTCGAATCCCGCGTCGAGGATCGAGCGTTCGGTGTCGCGATGGGTGTGGCAGTTGCCAAACAGCCGGGGCCACAACGTCGCATCGACGAAACGCTGAAAGCGGCCCCGCGCGCCGGCACTGGCGATGTGCTCGAGGTAGCGCAGTTCCCCACCCGGTCGCAGCAACGAGTACAGGCGCCGCAGCACGGCGCCCGGGTCACGGACCGAGCACAACACCAGCGAGCACACCACCGCGTCGAACGGCTCACCGGCGCTGAGGCTTTCGGCCGTCTCGCCGGAAACGATCACCCGGGCGGGGGCCGCGTCGGCGGCGGCGCGGGCCCGCGCCGCCAGCCGCGGTTCGGGCTCCACCGCGATGACCTCGTCGACCGACGCCGGGTAGTGCGGAAAGTTCGTCCCGATCCCCGCGCCGACTTCCAACACCCGGCCGGACAACCCGGCCAGGTTCTCCCGCCGCAGGACCCGGATCGCCTCGGCTTCATGGTTGGCGACGAAAGGCCAGACGCGCGCGAAGAAGGGATTGTCGACGACCGCCGTTGTCATACGTGTGTGAACCTTCCGTCTCGGATGACGCCCAGAATAGGGTTCGGCGCCGGGACAGGCCGGACGTTAACCGATATTGGGCACCGGCTCCACGAGCGCCGCCCCGGCGACGGGCTCGGGGGTGGGCGGGCGGGGCGCGGGGTCGACGCCTTCGCTGATCCCGAACCGATCGTGCAGCCACGCCAGGGGCCGGGGCGCCCACCAGTTCCAGCGGCCCATCACGTGCATGAAGGCCGGGACGACCACCATCCGCACCAGGGTGGCGTCGGCGAAGACGGCCAGCACCAGGCCCAGACCGAACATCCGCATGAACGAGACGTGCGCGGCGATCAGCGCGGCGAACGACATCGACATCACCAACGCGGCCGCGGTGATGACCCGACCGGTGCGGGCGACGCCGAGGGCCACGCTCTCGTCGTTGGCGGCGTGGGCCTGCTTCGGGGTGGGCCGGGCGGGCCGGGCGGCGCCGGACGCCAGCCAGTATTCGCGGATCCGGGAGAGCAGGAAGACCTCGTAATCCATCGACAGTCCGAAGGCGATGCAGAACAGCAGCACCGGCATGTTGGCCACCAGCGTCCCGCTCGGCGTGGTGCCCAGCGCACCGAGATGGCCGTCCTGGAAGATCCACACCAGCGCGCCGAACGCCGCGGTCAACGACAGGAAGTTGCACGCGAGCGCCTTGATCGGCAGCAGCACGCTGCCGGTGAGCAGGAACAGCAGCACGAAGGTGATCGCGGCCATCAGCCCGAGGACGAGCGGAAGCCGTTCGGTCACGGCGTCGACGCTGTCGCGGTTGACCTGCGCCACGCCGCCCATCTCGATGGCCCGCCCGGCCGGTCCGGGGACGTCGTGCAACCGTGCGAGCTGGGCGTCGTTAGCCGCGGAGAACAGCGGCGCCGTGCTGCTGACGGTCAAAAAGGCGCTGCCCTGGGCCAGCCCGGTCGCCCCGGCCGGTGGCCCCACCCGGTTTCCGCCCGTGAAGGTGCCCCCGGGCGCGGACACGGCCGCCACGTCGGGCACGCGCGAGAGCGCGGCGGCGTAGCTGTCGAAATCCCCGGGATTCAGGCCGGAGGCATCGGGGACGACGACGGGCACCGACGTCGCGGAATCGTCGGCGAAGTCGTTGCGCAACCGGTCGCCGACCTGGTGCGCCGACGCCGAGCGCGGCAGCACCCGGTCGTCGGGGAACCCCCACTTCACCGAGAAGAACGGCAGCCCGAGCAGCAGGAGCAGGCCGACGACGGCCAGGCCGACCGGCGCCCAGCGGCGCATCACGAACTTGCTCGACCGATACCAGAACAGTTGCTCGACGGGCTTTGGCGCCGGCTCGGGTCGCCGCAGCATCCGCCGCAAGAACCGGCGCACATTGAACGCGTCCAGCCGGTCGCCCAACAGCACGATCGCGGCGGGGGTGATCACGATCGAGGCGGTGGCGACGAAGGCGACCGTGGCCACCCCGGCGTAGGCGAACGATTTGAGGAAGTACATCGGGAAGGCCACCGTCGCCGACATCGACAGCGCCACGGTGACCGCGGAGAACAGCACCGTGCGGCCGGAGGTGGCCATCGTCCGGATCAGCGCCTGGTCGCGGTCGTGGCCCTCGGCCAGTTCGTCGCGGTAGCGGCTGACGATGAGCAGCGTGTAGTCGATTGCCAGCGCCAGGCCCAGGGCGGTGCTGAGGTTGAGGGCGAAGATCGACACCTCGGTGGTGAAGGTGATCAGGCGCAACACCGACATCGAGCCGACGACGGCAAGCGCGCCCAGCGCCATCGGCAACGCGGCGGCCAGCAGCCCACCGAACACCCAGATCAGCACCACGAAGCTCAGCGGCAGCGCGATCATCTCCATCACCAGCAGGTCGTCCTGGTTCTGCTTGTTGATCTGGGCGTACTGCATGGCCGCGCCGCCGGCGCGGACGGTCACCCCGTCGCGGTCGTGGACGAACTGGTCCGACAGCGTCTGCGCGTTGTTCTGGACGAAGTTTTCGCCGCCTTTGAGGTTGACCACGATAAGGCCCGATTTGCCGTCGCGGCTCACGAGATCGGCTGGGGCCGCGCCGGTCCACGGCGAGGACACGTTGTAGACCAGCGGGGACCCTTGGAGTTGGTGGACGAGGTCGGTGCCCACCGCGCGGGCCTGTTCGCTGTTGGTGCCGCCGGGGGCCGTCACCAGGATCAGCATCTGCTGACCGCTCTGCCCGAACTTGTCGGTCAACACGGCGATGGCGCGGGCGGACTCCGAGTCCGGATCCTGGAAGCCGCCGGGAGACAAGCTCTTGGCGACGGGAACGCCGAAGACGGCCGCGGCGATGAAAACCAGCACCCCGATCGCGATGATCCGGCGCGGCGCCGCGATAGCGACTCGGGCGATTTTCTGCAGCATTGTGAGCCCTTCCGCTGCCGGTGCCCCGTTGCGCTGGCGGCTGGCTAGTCCGCGACAACGTAACAAACGCTAATGTCCACGCGTCGAACAGTGTTGTCCTTAAGCACGCAGGCGGGCGGGTGGATCGTTCAACGCCGCATTTTTTAAACCGGTAGAACGGTAAGAGTCCGGCCAGAAAATTGTGTCGCAAATAAGCAGCTCAGGGCGCAAATCCCAGCGGAAATGGCGGCCACCCTACCCGCGGGTAAATTGCCACCATTTTCCGAATCGTGACTCAAAGTTTCCTTAAGGGTGGCCCATACGCTCAGTGTCATGTGGATCGACGACACAAGTGCCGACGTCATCAAGGTCGACTTCGAGGCCCTCTACCACGGCGACGTGCTGGTGGAAGGCGAGACCTCGGAGCAGTTCGACGAACTGCAAGCGGCGAGCTGAGGCAGACCATGAGCATGCTCGCACGGCTGTTAATGGCCGAACCCTCCGTCAGTCGGTGGTTCCGCAAGTAACCATCGATCGTGGTCATCACGAAAGCCCCCCGCCGACGCGGGGGGCTTTCGTTTTGTCCGACGGCGGCACGCGCCTAGCGCGGCGCCATGCGAATGGCGCCGTCCAGGCGGATGACCTCGCCGTTGAGCATCGGGTTCTCGACGATGTGCACGGCCAGCGCGCCGTACTCGTCGGGGTCGCCCAGCCGGGCCGGGTGCGGCACCTGCTTGCCCAGCGAGGCCTGCGCCTCCTCGGGCAGCGAACCCAAAAGCGGGGTCTTGAACAGCCCGGGCGCGATAGTCACCACGCGGATGAGCTCGCGCGAGAGGTCGCGGGCGATCGGCAGCGTCATTCCGACCACGCCGCCCTTGGATGCCGAGTAGGCGGCCTGGCCGATCTGGCCCTCGAACGCCGCGACGGAGGCGGTGTTGATGATGACGCCGCGCTCTGGGCTCGTTTCGGGCCCAATGGGTTCGGTCTTGGCGATGCGCTCGGCGGCCAGTCGCAGCACGTTGAAGGTGCCGATCAGGTTGACGCCGATGACCTTCTTGAACCCGTCCAGCGGGAACGGGCCGTCCTTGGACAGCGTCTTGATGGCGTTGCCGATGCCGGCGCAGTTGACGTTGATGCGCAGCGTGCCCATCGACTCCGCGGCGTCCAAGGCCTTGCCGACGGCGGCCTCGTCGGTGACGTCGGCCTCGACGAAGCGGGCGCGCTCGCCCAGCTCGCGGACGGCGTCCTCGCCACGCAGGTCGATCACCACCACCTGGGCGCCGCGGTCGAGCAGCCGCTTGGTGGTGGCCAGGCCCAGCCCTGAGGCGCCCCCGGTGACGACGGCGACGGCGTCTTTGATCTCCATGCGAGTCCTTCCCTGATTTCCTGGATTCCAGCCAACTGGTTGGTTGGGACTATACCCAGTCGTTGAGTACGGCTTCGGCGTCGGCCACCGGCGTCGCGGGGCGCGGTGTCTCGGGCGCCGTGCGGGAGAACCTTGGCGCCGGCCGCGGCTGCAGGCCGCCGTCGACCTCGTAGAAGGTGTCCCGCTCGGTGATGTGCGGCTCGGTCTGCACCTCGCCGAAGGCCAGCACCGGCGTCACGCACGCGTCGGAGTCGGAGAACACCTTGGCCCAGTGGTCGCGGTCCTGGCCGGCGAATTTCTCGGTCAGCACCGCCCGCAGTTCCGGCCAGCGGCCGACGTCGTTCTGCCCGGGCAGGTCCGCGCCGTCCAGCCCCAGCCCGGCGAGCATCGCGGCGTAGAACTGCGGCTCGATGGCGCCGACCGCGACGTAGCGGCCGTCGGCGCATTCGTAGGTGTCGTAATACGGGGCGCCGCCGTCGAGCAGGTTGGTGCCGCGCGCGTCGGTCCACATGCCCGACGAGCGCATCTGCCACATCATCTGGACCAGCACGCTCGAGCCGTCCACCATCGCCGCGTCGACGACCTGCCCCTTGCCGGACGTCTGCCGCTCCCACAGCGCCGACAGGATGCCCAGCAGCAGGAACATCGAGCCGCCGCCGAAGTCCCCGACGAGGTTCAGCGGCGGGACGGGCCGTTCGTTCACCCGGCCGATGGAGTGCAGGATGCCGTTGAGCGAGATGTAGTTGATGTCGTGGCCGGCCTGCTGGCTGCGCGGGCCGGTCTGACCCCAGCCGGTCATCCGCGCGTAGACGAGGCGGTCGTTGACCTTCGCGCAGTCCTCGGGGCCGAGGCCGAGCCGCTCGGTGACGCCCGGGCGGTAGCCCTCGATCAGCACATCGGCCTTGGCGATCAGTTTGAGGACGAGACCGCGGCCTTCGTCGGACTTCAGATCGGCGGTCACCACGCGGCGGTTGCGCATCATGGCGTCCTTGGCGACACCCCCGGGGCCCGAGGAAGGACGATCGATGCGCACCACGTCGGCACCCAGATCCCCCAGGATCATCGCGGCGTGTGGGCCCGGCCCGATGCCGGCCAACTCGATGACACGCAACCCCTTCAACGGTCCAGCCATGATCCACCGACCTTTCGTCCGCTCTGACGACTCCGACCGTTCGTGCTCAAACAACCGGTCGTTCGACATCTTCGCAGCCGTGCCCGTGGCCCGCGCAGCCCGGTCACTTATGGTGAGCCCATGCCTTCATCCGCGATCGCCACCCTCGCCCCCGTCGCCGGCCTCGACGTCACGCTGTCCGGCGGCGTGTTCTCGGTGACCATCAACCGGCCCGACAGCCTGAATTCCCTGACCATTCCGGTGATCACCGGGATCGCCGACGCGATGGAGTACGCGGCGACCGACCCCGAGGTCAAGGTGGTGCGGCTCGGCGGCGCCGGACGCGGCTTCAGCTCCGGTGCGGGCATCAGCGCCGACGACGTGTCCGACGGGGGCGGCGTCCCGCCGGACGAGATCATCCTCGAGATCAACCGGCTGGTGCGCGCGATCGCCGCGCTGCCCCACCCGGTGGTCGCGGTCGTCCAGGGCCCCGCCGCCGGGGTGGGCGTTTCCATCGCCCTGGCCTGTGACGTCGTATTGGCTTCGGAGAGCGCGTTTTTCATGCTCGCCTTCACCAAGATCGGCTTGATGCCCGACGGCGGCGCGTCGGCGTTGATCGCGGCCGCGATCGGGCGGATCCGGGCCATGCAGATGGCCTTGCTGCCCGAACGGTTGACCGCCGCCGACGCGTTGTCCTGGGGGCTGGTCACCGCGGTCTATCCGGCCGACGACTTCGAGGCCGAGGTGGACAAGGTGATCGCACGGTTGTTGGGCGGCCCGGCCGTCGCCTTCGCCAAGACCAAGCTGGCGATCAACGCGGCCACGCTCACCGAACTGGATCCGGCCCTGCAGCGGGAGTTCGACGGGCAGTCGGTGCTGCTGAAGTCCCCCGACTTCGTCGAGGGCGCCACGGCCTTCCAACAGCGCCGCACGCCCAACTTCACCGACCGCTGACGGCCGTCGCGCCCGCCCGGCGCGACGCTTGAGCCCGCGCCGATGCGGTAACCCTCTCGTCAGGAGAACGACGGCTGACGAGCGGAGAATCGATGCCCGAACAGGTGCGGTGCCTGGTGACCGGAGCGACCGGCTACATCGGCGGGCGCCTGGTGCCCCGGCTGCTGGACGCGGGACATCACGTTCGGGCCTTGGCGCGCAACCCGGACAAGCTGGCCGAGGTGCCGTGGCGGCAAGGGGCGGAGGTCGCGCGCGGCGACCTCGGTGACGTCGATTCGCTCATCGCCGCCTGCGACGGGATCGACGTGGTGTACTACCTGGTCCACTCGATGGGAACGTCGAAGGACTTCGCCGCCGAGGAGACCCGCGCCGCCCGCAATGTCGTGACGGCCGCCCGGCGCACCGGGGTGCGCCGGATCGTCTACCTCAGTGGCTTGCATCCC
Organism: Mycobacterium sp. 3-98; assembly: GCF_035918355.1. Taxonomy (NCBI): domain Bacteria; kingdom Bacillati; phylum Actinomycetota; class Actinomycetes; order Mycobacteriales; family Mycobacteriaceae; genus Mycobacterium; species Mycobacterium sp. 3-98. Next base: position 4,684,041 of record NZ_CP142360.1, read on the forward strand.
GAAAACGCTGATCTCTCACCGCATCTCGCGTCGCGCAAGGCCGTCGGCGAGGCCCTCATCGACTCCGGCGTCGAGACCGTGGTGCTGCAGGCCGGGGTGGTCATCGGGTCGGGGTCGGCGTCGTTCGAGATGATCCGGCACCTCACCGACCGGTTGCCGGTGATGACCACACCGAAGTGGGTGCACAACCGGATCCAGCCGATCGCGGTGCGCGACGTGCTGCACTACCTGGCCGCCGCGGCGACCACCCCGGTCCCGAAGTCGCGGACCTGGGACATCGGTGGCCCCGACGTGTTGGAGTACGGCGACATGATGCGCGTCTACGCCGAGGTCGCCGGGCTGGGCAACCGCTACCTGTTCGTGCTGCCGTTTCTCACCCCGGCGATCGCCAGCCTGTGGGTGGGTCTGGTGACCCCGATCCCGTCCGGCCTGGCCCGGCCGCTGGTCGAGTCGCTGGAATGCGATGCGGTGACCCGTGATTCCGACATCGACGACATCATCGCCCCGCCGCCGGGCGGGCTCACCGGATACCGCCGCGCGGTCGAGTTGGCGCTGCGGCGAGCCGCCCGCGGCGTCCCCGAGACCAGCTGGTCCTCGCTGCGGTCCGAGCCGGCCGAGCCGTTGCCCAGCGACCCCGACTGGGCCGGTGAGATCGTCTACACCGACGTGCGGACCGCGATCGCCGGCGCCGCACCCGGTGACGTGTGGTCGGCGGCCCGCGCCGCGGCAACCGCCCGCCGGTGGCAGCGACGCCTACCGCTTAGCGGCTGGACGGTCGAGGAAAGCGATCCCGGCGTCGGCCTGCGGCTGCACTCCACGCCGAGTCGAGTGGGCCGGGCCTGGCTGGAGATCACGACGCGGCCGCACGACGGCGGCGCCAGCCGGTACACGCAACGGCTGATCTTCGTGCCGCGCGGCGTCCTCGGCCGGATGTACCGGCGCACGGTGTGGCCGTTGCGCGTCGCGGCGCTGCGGGGCCTGGCGCGCGAGGTCGTCACGCCGGGGTGACTCAGACCCCGAACATCGGCGGCAGGACCAGCACCATGATCAGCCCCCAGCCGACGTGGGTCAGCACCGGCGCCAGCACGCCGCCGCTGGCCCGGCGCTCCAGCGCGCACACCGTCCCGAGGATGATCGCGGCGAATCCCAGCATGGGGTTGCCGCTGGCCATGGTGGCGGCGGTGTAGAGCAGCGTGGAGATCAGCACCGGGTGATAGCGGCCCAGCGCGGTGTAAAGCGCGCCGCGGAAGAACAGCTCCTCGGCGACGCCGTTGATGACGGTGATCAGCACGACCAGCAGGAAGGACCCCTGATGGGCGAAGAGCAGGACCCGGGTGATCAGGTCGGAGACGGCCGGGATCTCTCGGGCGATCAGCCCACCCACCACGAACGCGCCAGCGACGAGCAGGCCGACGGTCGTCCCGGTGATGACCGGCCGCTGGTTGCGGCCCCGCCAGCAGATGCCGCCCAGGTGCAGCGGGCCGGAGACCAACGCGCCCGCGGTCCACACCGCCGCGAGCGCCAGCGTCAGCCAGTAGAAGCTGGCCTCCCCCGGATGGCGCCGCAACGAATACCCCAGCACCGCCGCGCCGACCACCAGCGTGATCGCGACGATGACGCGGCGCCGCCGCACGACGGACGGCGATTCATGATGGGGCACAGCAACATTGGTGATCGCGCGCCGCAACTCGGCGAAGACGCTGCTGTGGTAGGGGGCCGTTGACTGGCTCATGCGGGACGCACCTTCGGGGTCAGGGCGATCAAAATGTCGAGGCCGGTGCGAAGCGCTCCGGCAACCGGACCGGGGACCCTGTTCACCAGCCCCAGGGTCGGCCGCGCGATGGACGGTGTGACGCGCTGGGCGAGTTGGCGGAGGCGCCGCGCGTCGCCACCGGCCCAGGCGGCGTCGGTGTTGGCGAGGTCGTGCGGATCGGCCAGGGCGTTGACCGGGCGCGGCCGCTGATTGGAGAGGCCGCGCAGCGCCAGCGCGATGGCGTCGTCGATCCCGAGCAGGCCGCCGGGCGGATCGGGTACCCGGTCGCGCAGGTCGCTGACCGACGCCACCATCGGGTGGTCCAGCGACTCGACCAGGTCCCCAGCCAGGCCCGGGGGCACCGGCAGGGCGACGCCGGTGATCAGCGAGGCCAGCCCCGTGTCGACCCTGCCGACCGGCAAGCCGGTGTGCCAGCGCCCGGAAATACGGGCGTAGGTCTTCAGCAGCCGCCGGTAGGAGGTGGTGTCGGGCCCCGAGATGTCGTAGGCCCCCGCAGGCACCCGGTCACGATCGGCCGCGGCGACGAGATAGTGCAGGACGTCGCGGATCGAGATCGGGTCGATCGGGTTGTCCATCCAGCTCGGGATCGGGATGACCGGGAAGCGGTCCCCCACGTAGCGCATCATCTCGAACGACGTCGAGCCGGCGCCGATGATCATCGCCGCGCCAAGCCACACCAGCTCCGGGCCGTCGGGGACAGTGAGCGCCTCGGCCACCTCGGCCCGGCTGGTCAGGTGCTCGGATAACGCCTCGTCGGCGGGCACGAAGCCGCCCAGGTAGACGATGCGGCGCACCCCCGCGTCGCGGGCCGCGGTCGCGAGGTTGGCGGCCGCGGACTTGTCCGCGTCGCGGAAACCGGGCTGACCGATGGCGTGCACCAGGTAATACACCACGTCAATGGGGTCGCAGCCGGCGAAGGCCGCCCGCAGCGACTCCGGGTCGGCGGCGTCGAGGGTCACCGGTGTGATGTCGTCGAACCAGCCGAAGCGCTTGAGCCGCAACGGGTTTCGCGTGGCGGCCACCACCTGGTGCCGGTTTTCCAGCAGCGCCGTGACCAGCCGTGATCCCACATAGCCGGTGGCACCGGTGACCAGAACCCGCATACCCCGACCCTAGCCCGACGATCTGGCCCGTGGCCCGCGCGACGCAAAGACGAATTTGAACCGGCGCGGCACCGGCACCGTGACCGGGGGCATGAAGAAGTTCACTGGGGGCGCCGCGGACACCGCGGTGAAATATCCGTCCATCGCCGGCGTGGCGGTGAAGTTCCCGCCCAATCGCTACACCCAACACGAGGCCATCCGCGCGCTGACCGACATCGCCGGCCCCGATTTCCGCCGTTTCGGCGGCAGCAGCGGGGTCGAGTTCCGCAACACCGCCTTGCGGCTGCCCCGCTACCGCGAGCTGAGCGGCTTCACCGAGGCCAACGACGCCTACCTCGACGTCGCGCTCGAGCTCGGCGAGCAGGCGCTGGTGGCGGCCCTGGACGAGGCCAAGGTCAAGCCGTCGGAGCTCGACATCGTGTTTTCCACGACGGTCACCGGGCTCGCCGTGCCGACGCTGGAAGCGCGCTTGGCGACGCGGGTCGGCCTGCGGCCCGACGTCAAACGCGTCCCGCTGTTCGGGCTGGGCTGCGTCGCCGGCGCGGCCGGGGTGGCGCGCATGCACGACTATTTACGCGCCTTCCCCGACCACACGGCCGCGCTGCTCGCGGTCGAACTGTGCTCGCTGACCATCCAGCGCGACGACACGTCCGTCGCCAACCTGGTCGCCACCAGCCTCTTCGGCGACGGCGCGGCCGTGGTGATCAGCGAGGGCGCCCAACGCACCGGCGCCGAACACACCGGCCCCCGGGTGCTGGCCACCCGCAGCCGGATCTATCCCGACACCGAAGACGTCATGGGCTGGAAGATCGGCGGCGACGGATTCCGCATCGTGCTGTCCGCCGACATCGCCACCATCGCCGAGAAATACCTGGGCGACGACGTCCGCGATTTCCTCGCCGACTACGGTTTGCGCCCCCGCGACGTGACGACCTGGGTCTGCCACCCGGGCGGCCCCCGGGTGATCGAGGCCGTCGAGCACGTGTTGGACCTGCCCGCGGACGCCCTGGACCGCACCCGAAAGTCGTTGCGCGAGAACGGCAATCTGTCGTCGGTCTCGGTGCTCGACGTGCTCGCGGCCAACATGGCCGATCCGCCGGCGCCGGGCTCGATCGGCCTGATGATCGCGATGGGGCCGGCGTTCTGCTCCGAACTGGTGCTGCTGGCCTGGTAGCGCTGGTAAAGACTGTAGCCATGTATTACCTGCTGGTGCTGGCCGTCGGGGTCGAGCGCGTCGCCGAGCTGGTGGTGTCCACCCGCAACGCGCGATGGTCGTTTACCCAGGGCGCCAAAGAATTTGGCCGATCGCACTATCCGGTGATGGTGGTCATCCACACCGGGCTGCTGGTCGGTTGCCTCGTCGAACCGTGGGCGCTGCACCGGCCGTTCATTCCGTGGCTGGGCTGGCCGATGCTGGCGGTGGTGGCGGCCAGCCAGGCGCTGCGCTGGTGGTGCATCGCGACGCTGGGGCGGCGGTGGAACACCCGGGTGATCGTGTTGCCGCAGGCCCCGCTGGTGCGACGAGGTCCCTACCGCTGGCTGCACCATCCGAACTATGTTGCGGTGGTGGCTGAGGGGTTGGCGTTGCCGCTGGTGCACACGGCGTGGCTGACCGCGGCCATCTTCACGCTGGCCAACGCCGCGTTGCTCGGGGTGCGGCTGCGGGTGGAGAACTCGGCTCTGGGTTACACATGAGCGATTACGACGCGGACCTGCTGATCGTCGGCGGCGGCCCCGGCGGCCTGGCCACGGCGTTACACGCTCGACGCCTTGGACTTTCGGTGATCGTGGCCGAGCCGCGCGAGAGCCCCATCGACAAGGCGTGCGGTGAGGGGCTGATGCCCGGCGGCCTGGCCGAGCTCACCGCGCTGGGCGTCGACCCGGCCGGCATGCCGTTCCATGGCATCGCCTACGTGAGCGAACGGCGGCGGGCCCAGGCGCGGTTTCGCGGCGGGCCGGGGCGCGGCGTGCGGCGCACCACGCTGCACGCGGCGCTGGCCGCGCGAGCCAAAGAGCAAGACACGGACTGGATCCGAGCGCGGGTGACCGGTGTCCGGCAGGACGCGCACGGCGTATCGGCCGCGGGGGTGCGCGCGAAATGGTTGGTGGCGGCCGACGGCCTGCATTCACAGGTCCGGCGGGACGTCGGCATCGCGGCGACGGCGGGAACGCCGCGACGCTACGGCGTGCGTTGGCACTACCGGGTGCCGGCGTGGACCGACTTCGTCGAGGTGCACTGGTCGCGCTGGGGCGAGGCGTACGTGACGCCGGTCGAGCCCGACCTGGTCGGGGTGGCGATCCTGTCCCGCGGGCGGCCCGACCTGGCCTGGTTTCCGCGGCTGGCCCGGCAGCTGGAGGGCGCGAGCCGCGGGCAGCCGCGCGGCTGCGGCCCGCTGCGCCAGGTGGTCTCGCGGCGCGTCGCGGGCCGCGTCCTGCTGGTCGGCGACGCCGCCGGTTACGAGGACGCCCTGACCGGCGAGGGCATCAGTCTGGCCCTCAAGCAGGCCGCCGCGGCCGTCGATGCCATCGCCGCCGAGGCGCCCGCGTCCTACGAGAGGGCCTGGCACCGGATCACCCGCGACTACCGGCTGCTCACCCGCGGGCTGGTGCTGGCCAGCACGCCGCCCGCGGTGCGCCGCGCCGTCGTGCCGGCGTGCACGCTGCTACCGGGGGTGTTCCGCCGCGGGGTGAACGTCCTGGCGCACTAGCCCGCCTAGCAGCGCGTTACCGCGCCTTCCAGACCGGCTCCCGCTTCTCGGCGAACGCCAGCGGCCCCTCCTTGGCGTCCTCGGATTTGAGCAAAACCCGCATCTCGCGCACGGTGCGGTCCCAACCCGGCTCGTCGCCGACGACGACCCCGTCGTCGACGCCGTAGGCGACCCGCTTGCTGGCCTGCACCGACAGCGGCGCGTTGACGGTGACCCGCGCCGCCAGCGCCAGCGCTGCGTCCAGCACCGAGCCCTGCGGGGCGACCTCGTTGATCAGCCCCCACTCGCAGGCGGCGGCCGCCGTGAGCGGCTCGCCGGTCAGCAGCAGTTGCATCGCCACCTTGCGCGGCAGCTGCTGCGCGATGCGGAAAACGCCACCGGCGGCGGCGATCAGCCCACGCTTGACCTCGGGGAGCCCGAACTGGGCCCGCTCGTCGGCCACCACCAGGTCACTGGCCAACGCCAGCTCGGTGCCGCCGCCCAACGCGGTCCCGTTCACCGCCGCGATGGTCGGCTTGTCGATGAAGTGGTGCACGTAGCCGGCGAAGCCCCATTCGGGATGGTCGGGGTGATACAGGTTTTCGCGGCGCGCGATCGCCTTGAGGTCGGCACCGGCGCAGAACGACTTGTCGCCCGCGCCGGTGAGCACCACCGCCCGCACCTCGGGGTCGTGTTGCGCCGCTTCCAGCGCATCCCCGACACCGATGCTGACCGCGGCGTTGACCGCGTTGCGGGCCTCCGGCCGGTTGATGGTTATCACCATCACGTTGCCCCGGCGTTCGGCCAGGGCGCCCGGCTCCTGGGTCACAACAGTTCCACGATGGTGGCGTTGGCCTGGCCGCCACCCTCGCACATGGTCTGCAGACCGTAGCGAATTCCCTTGTCCCGCATGTGATACAGCAGGGTGGTCATGATCCGGGCGCCGGATCCGCCGAGCGGGTGGCCCAGCGCGATGGCGCCGCCGTTGGGGTTGAGCTTCTTCTCGTCGGCGCCGATGTCCTTGAGCCACGCCAGCGGGACCGGCGCGAACGCCTCGTTGACTTCGTAGGCGCCGATGTCGTCGATGGACAGCCCCGATTTCTTCAGCACCTTCTGCGTCGCCGGGATGGGGGCGGTCAGCATGATCACCGGGTCGGCCCCGGCCAGCGAAGCGGTGTGCACCTTGGCGATCGGCTTGAGGCCCAGCTCCTTGGCCTTCTCGGCCGACATGAAAAGCAGCGCCGCCGAACCGTCGGAGATCTGCGACGAGTTGCCGGCGTGGATCACGCCGTCCTCCTTGAACGCCGGCTTCAGCGAGGCCATCTTCTCCATCGGCGTGCCGCGGCGGATGCCCTCGTCCTTGAGGACCACATTGCCGTCCTGATCCTTGATGCCGACGATCTGATCGTCGAAGGCACCGGAATCCTGTGCGGCCGCGGCCTTTTCGTGCGAGGCCAACGAGAACTCGTCGAGCGCCGTGCGGTCGAAGCCCCACTTCTCGGCGATCATTTCCGCCCCGATGCCCTGGTTGGGGATCTGGCCCTGGTAGCGGTCCAGGAAGGCCTGCGAGTACGGCCGCCCGCCGTTGGCCAGCGACGCCCCCATCGGGGTGCGCGACATCGACTCGACGCCGCCGGCGACGACGACGTCGTAGTGCCCGGCGATCACCCCGGCGGCCGCGAAGTGGATCGACTGCTGGCTCGACCCGCACTGACGGTCGACGGTCACGCCGGGGACGGTCTCGGGCCACCCGGCGGTCAGCAGCGCGGTGCGGCCGATGTCGAGAGCCTGCTCCCCGGCCTGCATGACGCAGCCCCAGATGACGTCGTCGACGATGCCCGGGTCGACGCCGGCCTTGTCCACCAGGCCGTTGAGCACCTGCGCGGACAGATCCGCCGGGTGCACCCCGGACAATCCGCCGTTGCGCTTCCCGATCGGTGAACGCACTGCCTCGACGATGACGGCTTCAGCCATGGTCTTGTCTCCTTTGACACGTGGACTTCGAAAAACGAGTGAGTCTTGCCTCGATTGTCAACCAAGGGGTTGGGAGGGCGAGGGCCGGGGTGCTTCTCACCCGTATCGAGCCGAGGTGACCGATTGCGTGGCCGAATGCGCCAGCACGGGTGCCGGCGCATTCGGCAGCCACGTAAAGAGCGCTGTCACAGCCGCTTTGGGTGGCGCGCCCAAGCCTCAGCCGGCGGGGTAGGCGACCGACTTGATCTCGGTGTACTGGTCGAACCCGGCGACACCGTTCTGGCGCCCCACGCCGCTTTCCTTGTAGCCGCCGAACGGCGTGTCGGCACCGTACGGGGCGCCGCCGTTGACGCCCATGAAGCCGGCCTTGATGCGGCGGGTCACCGACAGCGCACGCTCGAGGGAGCCCGCAAACACGTTGCCGGCCAACCCGTACACGCTGTCGTTGGCGATGCGGATCGCGTCCTCCTCGTCGTCGAACGGGATGACCGAGAGCACCGGGCCGAAGATCTCCTCCTGCGCGATCGTCATGGAGTTGTCGACGTTGGTGAAAAGCGTTGGGCGGACGAAATATCCCTTGTCGAATCCGGTCGGGGCGTCGGGACCGCCGACCAGCGCGGTGGCACCTTCTTCCACGCCCTTCTTGATGTAGCCCGTCACCCGGTCGAGCTGCCGCTGCGAGATCACCGGCCCGCAAAGGGTTCCGGGGTCCTGCGGGTCGCCGCAGGTGACGTTCTCGTAGATGTTCTTGAGGATCTCCACGCCCTCGTCATAGCGGGACCGCGGCAGCAGCAGCCGGGTCGGGTTGGCGCAACCCTGACCGGCGTGCATGCACGGCGCGATGCCGACCATGCAGGCCGTCCCGAAGTCGGCGTCCTCGAGCACGATGGTGGCCGACTTGCCGCCGAGCTCGAGGAACAGCCGCTTCATGGTGGCGGCACCCTTTTCCATGATCCGCTTGCCGACGACCGTCGAACCGGTGAACGAGATCAGGTCGACCTTCGGTGACAGCGTGAGCTCCTCGCCCACGAAGTGGTCGGACGCGGTGACGACGTTGACCACACCGGCGGGGATGTCGGTCTTCTCGGCGATCAACCGGCCGAGCCGGGTGGCGTTGAACGGCGTGTTCGGCGCCGGCTTGAGCACCACCGTGTTGCCGGTTCCCAGCGCCTGGCCGAGCTTGTTGAGGGTGACCTCGAACGGGAAGTTCCACGGCACGATCGCACCGACCACACCCACCGGCTCCCGCCAGACCTTGCGGGTGGTCAGCGTGCCGGTGAGGCTGATGACCTTGTCGCCCAGGTCGGTCTCCCACGCATACTCGTCGATCAACCGGGCGGGATACTTCAGCCCGTCTTCCAGCGGGGCGTCCAGCTGGGGGCCGAACGTGATGGCCCGCGGCGAGCCGACCTCGAGGATGAGCTCCTCGCGCAGTTCTTCCTTCTCCGATTCGATCGCCTCGTGCAGCTGCAACAGGCAGCGCTTGCGCAGTTCGCGGTTGGTCGACCAGTCGGTCTCGTCGAAGGCGCGGCGGGCGGCGTCGATCGCCCGGTGCATGTCCTCCTTGGAAGCGTCCGCGACCTCGCCGAGCGACTCCTCGGTCGCCGGGTTGATGTTGGTGAAGGTGCCGGCCTGCCCGTCGACGAGCTTGCCGTCGATCATCATCTTCGGCTCGAAGCGGACCTTTACAGCCTCAGTCATATCTGTCACTCTCTTCTGGGTCGTTGAGGGGCTACGGAGAGCCTTACCGGAAACTAGCCGATTGGCAAGGTGCGACCGGTCGCGGGGCCGCTTATTGCGGGTCGAACAGCACCGGCACCGACGTCGGCGACCGGAAGACCTGTCCACGGATATGGGGGTCGTCCGCGTCGGGGTCCAGCCGAAGGTTCGGCAGCCGGTCGAGCAAAAGGTTGATGGCGGTGCGCATCTCCAGCCGGGCCAAGTGCATGCCGAGGCAGACGTGCACGCCGTGCCCCCAGCCCAGGTGGCTCTTCGGTGAGCGGAAGATGTCGAACGTGTCCGGTTCGGGGTAGCGGTCTTCCTGCCGATTGGCCGCGCCCAGCATCGGCATCACCGTCGAGCCGGCCGGTATCGGCACCCCGCCGAGTTCGGTGTCGCGGGTGGCCACCCGGGTGATGGTCAGCAGGGGCGGTTCCCACCGCACGCCTTCTTCGATGGCCTGAGGCAGCAGCGACCGGTCGGCGCGGATGGCATCGAGCTGCACGGGGTCGGACAGCAGCGCCAACAGCAGGCTGCCGAGCGACCGGTAGGTCGTCTCGACGCCGGCGGGGAGCAGCAGGCGCAGGAACGAGTAGATCTCCTCGTCCTCGAGTTTCTCGCCGTCGATCTCCGCCTGGGCCAGCCCGCTGATCAGATCGTCCTTGGGCTCGGCGCGGCGGGACGCGAGGATCGGCGCGAAGTAGTCGCACAGCGCGGCCGAGGCGGCAAGCCCGCGTTCCGGATTCAGCATCCAGCTCAGCAGCGAGATGGACCAGCGCTGAAACTGCGGGTAGTCCTCCTGCGGCAGGCCCAGCAGGCCGGCGATGATCTGACTGGGATAGTCGAAGGTGAATTCCTTGACCAAATCGGCCTTGCCGTTGGCCGCGAACTTGTCGATCAGGCTGTTGCCCACGCGCCCGACCAATTCGTCTTCCCACCGAGCCAAGGCCTTCTGCGAGAAGGCCTTTGACACCAGCGATCGCAGCCGGCCGTGCACCGGCTCGTCCATGCCGAGCATGACCCGCTCCCCCAGCACGGGGCCGAACGCGGCGATGACGGCCGCCGAGGAGAACGTCTCGTTGTCGCGCAGCATCTGCTGGGCTTCCTCGTGGCGGTAGACGATGAAGACGGGCTTGGATTCCTCATGCGGCATGCCCGACGCGTCGAGGCGCTGAATGGGTTCCTCGCGGCGCAGCCGGGCCAATTCGGTGTACGGGTCGCGCACGTCGCCCGACACCGCGTCATCGAACGCGCCGAAGTCTTCCAGGTCGTCGAAAAGTTGCTCCATCAGTTCCCCTCACTCCCCTGTTGACGCCGCCCCGCCAGCGCCGCAAGGCGCTGCAGCACGGGCTGCGGAAGAACGCGTGCGGCGAGCACCATCGCCTTTTGGGCCCACGTCAGCGGCCACGCCCCGCCCCGCATCGACCCCTGTCTCGGTATGCCCAGCACGGTCCGCGACATGTGGTGCATGCCTGAGGCGGGCAGGATCCTGTTGGCCGCCAGCAGGATCGACGCGTCCGGGCCGATGCCGCGGCGGCGAAACGGCGCGCGGTCCTCGAGCGCCTTGAGCAGGCCGTCGGTGAACCGCTCGGGTGGCCGCGCCAATTTCATCGCGAAGCGCCCGCGGCTGTTCATGGTGGTGTGCAGCCGGGCGTACGGGCCGCCGAAGTTGCGGTCATCGATGGTGCCGGCGTCGGTGATGATATCGGTGTCATACGTGCCCGCCACCAGGACGGTGACCCCGAGACCGAACGGCGCGATCTCGCACGCCATCGATTCCCCCCACCGCTCCAGCGCCCCCTTGGCCGCCGAGTACGGCGCGGTGGCGGGCTGGCCGCGCACTCCAGCGGCGCTGGACACCAACACAATTCGACCCGCACCGGCCGCCCGCATCGACGGCAGCAGGGCCTGGGTGAGCGCGACGGGCCCCAGGACGCTTGTGGCGAACATGCGCTGCCACAACGCCATGTCGGTCTCCTCCACCATTCCGGCGGCGGAGATGCCCGCGTTGTGCACCAGCGCATACGGTGCACCCACGGCCTCTTCGATGGCCTTGGCCGCCGCGGCGATCGACGCGGTGTCGGTCAGGTCGAGCTGCACACCGATCAACCGTTCGTCGTCGGGCGACAGCCCCCGGTCCTGAATCGCCCGACGCAGCAGTGGCATTCCCCGGTCGGGTGTGCGCATGGCCGCGACGACCCGCCACCCCTCCCGATACAGCCGCACCGCCGAGGCGAACCCCAACCCGCGCGACGCGCCGGTGATGACGACCGTGCGCGGCTCAGCCATGGTTGCCCGACGGGGGAGTCGCACACGGGCCTTCGCCCGGTGGCGGGGGCTCGACGTGGGGTCGACCGTTGGGCTCCCCGCTCGCCCACGTCGACCAGATGCCGACCGAGTACGGACCCTGCGCGCCCGCCTTCTCGTAGAAGCCTTGCGGGTCATAGACTTTGGCCTCGGGGTACGGCCACGGGCAAGCCACCGAGGTGGCGGCATGGGTGACCTTGATGACCCAGAACCAGCCGCCGTACGCGAAGTAGGACACGTTGATGATGACGAACATCACCAGGAACGTGCCCAGCACCGGTCGCCCCGGGAACAACTTCGCTTTTGCGGCAAGCTTTTCCGCGACCGACTTACCCGTGTCGTCGCGATAACACAGGATCGCGGCCGGCACCATCACGAAGCACACCGAGAACGACTCCCAGATCAACGGGAACTGGAATGTCGTGCCGGTGAACACCGATCCCCACGGAATGACCTGCGAGTAGATGTACATGCCCCAGTGGACGAGCGTGTTCTCCAGGAAGGCGTCGAAAACGAAACCGATCACCAGGGTGATCAGACCCAGGCACACCAGGGGGTGCCGCGACGCATAGCTCGCGGGCCCGTATTTCGCCTGCAGCTTGCGCAGCAGCCAGACGGCCGGGAAGTAGGGGCCGAAGTAGAACATCACGTAACCGAAGACCACGAACGGCTCGACCGTCGGCGACAGCGAAACCAGCGGCCAGGATTCCGGCCAGTGCACCAGATCGGGGTTGTAGACCGCGAACGGCGACCAGTTCATGATCGGGTCCTGCCACACGATCAGCGTGGTGCACAAGAACATCAGCATCGCCGGGCTGCCGGGGTTGCGGCGCCAGCCCCTGATGAAGACGATCAACAGCACGATCAGCGCCACCACGGTGGCCCAGTCCAGGAAGTCGATGTAGTCCAGCCCGAACATGAACTTCACCGGGCGCGGCCGCCCCTGCACGTTCGGATTGGCCACGCGCGGGTCGAGGGCCACCCGGCAGTTCGCGATGAAGAACAACACGAAGGCGGCCAGCGCGGCGCCGGAGATCCAACCGCCCCAGCCGCGCCTGTTGGTTCGCGGCGGGGAAACCGTTTCCTGCGGCGCGGCAGGGGGTGTGGACTGTTCGGTGGACATCGTCGTCACCCTTCCTCGCCGAAGCGATCAACCAGGTGCGAGTTGACGCCGTCGGCATCCAACGTCCGGGCCACGAGATACCCGGCGCCCATCCATGCCCGGCGCGTCCACTTGCCGAAGGAGACCCGGGTTCCGGGCGCCCCCGAGGCGGCGGGCATCATCTTCACCCGCTCCAGCGCCTCCTTGACGCCGCGCGGGCTGAGCGGGTGCGCGTCCGTGAATGCGCGCACGAGTGTCGCGGCGACGTCGCGATTCACCACGGTCACGCAGAACTCGGGGCGGCTGCCGTTGTACTTCTTGGCGTAGCTGTCGAGGAAGTCCTGGCCGATACGGTTGGCCTCGTCGTATTGGTCGACGCCGATCCAGCCCATGAACGCGTTCCACATGATCGGGTTCACCCAGGCGTTCTGCCACGCGGTGGTGGTGAAGCGGGGTGGGTCCCAGCCGAGAGCCTCGAGCGCCGGGTTGATGAAGACGATCCCGAACCCGAATCCCAGGTGCACGATCGCCTCGGCCTTCGCCTCGTGGAGCGTCTGCACCGCAGCGTTGATGTCCTGAGCCGTCTGGGCGATCGCCGCCTCCGCCACGATCCGAATGCCCTTGCGCCGACAGGCACTTCGCAGGTTCTTCAGGTAGCTCTCCCCGATGAGGCTCTGCTCGACCAGGACACCGACCTCGGCGAGTCCCCGCTTGGCGATCAGGTCGGCCAGGAAGATGGGTTCGTCGGTCATCGATCCCTGGGGGAACGCGAAGGTCCACTCGCCTAGCCAGTCGTCGGTGCCGGTCACGCTGATCGCGGGCACCTTGAACCGCTCCTCGATCGCTTCGCGCAACGGCACACAGTTGTCGGTGATGTTGGGGCCGAAGACCACCAGGCAGCCCTCGTCGACCAGTTCGCCGTAGGCATCGATCACCGCCTTGACCGAACCCTTGGGCAGGCCCTCCACCTCGCGATAGATCATCTGCACCGGACGGTCCATCAGGCCCTGGGCGACGGCCTCCTCGAAGATGAGGTCGAAGGTCTGGGTGAACGACGCGAACAGATCCTCCGGAAAGCCCGGCGGCAGCGTGAAATCCATCAGGTAGCCGACCTTGATCGGCTCAGCGCTGCTTTCGTAGGACATCTGACCTCCCGGGTGACGAACTCAGGCGCGCGCCCCAAATCAAAAACCTAATATTTGTTCAGACCCTAGCCGGGCCGGTATGCAGCGTCAATGACCGCGCCCGTCGGGCCCGCACAGATAGATCTCGATCATCTCGCCCAGGGCCCTGCCCACCGCCACATCGTCGGTGAGCGGCCCCGCGATGGCGGCCCGGGCGGCCTCTTTCATGCTCAGCCCCTCGGCCACCAGCCTGCCCGCCGCGATCAGCACGCGCGTCGACGCGACCTCACGCAGCCCACCGGTCTCCAGCCGGCGGATCGCCTGGCCGAAACGGACCAACTCGGCCGCGACGGCGGCGTCCACCCCGGCCTCGTGCGCGACGATTCCCTCTTCGACATCGGCTGCGGGGAAGTCGAATTCGATCGCGACCATGCGCTGCCGGGTCGAATCCTTGAGGTCCTTGAGCACGCTCTGATACCCCGGGTTGTACGACACCACCAGGCCGAATCCGGGGGCGGCGTCCAGCGTGACACCGAGCCGCTCGATGGGCAGCTGACGGCGGTGGTCGGCGAGCGGATGCAGGACCACGGTGGTGTCCTGCCGGGCTTCGACCACTTCGTCGAGGTAGCAGATCGCACCCTCGCGCACGGCCCGGGTCAGCGGGCCGTCCACCCAGACGGTCTCGTCACCGCGCAGCAGATAGCGGCCGACCAGGTCCGCGGTCGTCAGGTCGTCATGACAGGCGACGGTGATCAGCGGCCGGCCCAGGTCGTAGGCCATCGCCTCGACGAATCGGGTCTTTCCGCAGCCCGTCGGACCCTTGAGGACCAGCGACAGGCCCTGGCGGTACGCCGCCTTGAAGACGGTCTCTTCGCTACCGACCGCCTGGTAATAGGGCCGCACTTCTCCCTTTTCGTCCCCCTCGGACTTACCGCGGTCGAAGTACGCAAGCCCGGACTCGTTGGCCATAGCTTCCCTTCAGATCGTCCGGCGATTGGAGCCTAACCGGAACAGATGTTTGTTTTCAAGCGTCGTAACGTGCGGGGCCGGTGAGTTGGCGCGCCAACTGTGTTCTGGGACTTGACATCACCGACACCCTGCGGCGAACCTCCGCCGAGCGCAGCGCAGACCGAAACAGCGGGCCGACGACGCCGGCCAGCTGATCGGGGCGTGCGATCGTCGCGTGCGCGGCGCTGCCGAACACCCTGCGCAGCGATTGCACGTCGGTGCCCGCGCCGACGGTCAGGCACACACAGCCGGTCCCCCGCCGGCGGGCCTCGGTCAGGGCGCGGCGCGCGTCGGCGGCACCGTAGGCGCGCTCGTATCCGTGGTCGTAGGCGAGCCCGTCGGACAGCACCACCAGCAGCCGCCGCGACGTTCCGCCGCGCGCCTCCAGGACCGCCGAACCGTGCCGGATCGCCGCGCCGAGCCGCGAGTACGCGCCGGGTTCCAGGCTGTTGAGCCGCCGGATGACCAGGGCGTTCAGCTGGTCGTCGAAGCGCTTCACGGGCACCATGCTCACCGCGCGCCGGCCCTGCGAGTAGTAGGCGTAGAGCGAGACGCGGTCGCCCAGGTCGTGCAGGGCCACGGTGAGGTTGGCGACCGCGGCGCGCTGTTGCTCGTGGACCGTCCGCCCGACCGTTCCCGGTTCGCCCGCCGACCCCGACACGTCGAGCAGCAGCAACACCGACAGGTCGCGCCGGCGCCGCAGGCTGTCGAGGTACACCGCCTCGTCGGGCACCGCGCCGGCCCGCACTTCGACCCGGGCTTCGACGGCGGCATCGATGTCGATGTCGTCGCCTTGCGACTGCCGGTGCCGGCGGTGCAACCCCATGCCGAGCCGCGAAAGTGGCCGGCGCACACCGATGGCGTCGTCGATGGCCTGTGTCGCGGTGGCCTTGATCTCGGGTTGGATCTCGCGCACGGTGCACCATGCGGGCCGGTAGCTCTTGCGCGCCACATCCCATTCCGGATACCGCACGCCGTCCGCGATGGGGTCCTGCTCGTTCCCCTCGTCCCCGGGCGCCGACGCCAGCGACGCCACGGCGTAGGCGCCGCGCTTGGTGGAGTTGGTGCGATGCGTGAAGCCGTCCGCGCCGGGCGGACCCCCGCCGCTCCCGGTCTTGCGCGCGGACGACAGCATCTTTTTCAGCCATTTGCCGATGAAGCCGCCCCCGCCCACCGGGCTGGTGAACAAGTCCGGGTCGTCGGAATCGTCGACGTCACCGTCGTCGAGCTCCTCGAGTTCCCGCTTCTGCTCGCTCGAATTTCGCGGAACGTGTTGGGATTCAGCCTGATTCCGTTGCGGTGCCAAGCGGGAGGCCGCCGTCACCACCTTTGCCGCACGGATCACGCCGAATTCCGGCCGCGGGACCTCGACGGCGCCCCGGCCGGAGGCGATGCGCAGCGACGCCGCAGGCGAGTCACTGCGGCCGGCGACGCCGCGATCACCGACCGACGCAAGGATGCCCGGCAGCACGTCGGCGTTACTCACCAGTGCGCGATGACCCTCCACCGCCAGATAGCGTCTGGCCAGCCGCGGGTGGCGTACCAGGGCACGCACAATGGCGGGATCCAGACTGCCGGCCGCGATCAGCGAGGCCTGCACCGCAACCGATGCGAGCCGAGCGCGGTCTGGCGCGACCGGGTCGACGTAGATCGTCTGGCCGTCCGTCCACGGCGGTTCACCCGGCTGCAGTTCGGCGACGGCCACCGCGCGGCCCGCCAGCGCCGAGGCCAGCATCGCGAGCCCCCGCACCCGGTCGCCACGCGCGTCGTCCGCCACCCCGGACCTCCGAACCAGTCGTTGACCAAATATCTGTTCCACCGTAAAGTCCGCCGTGAGCGCAGTCAATCGCCCGGGTTGGTCTGTCCCAACGGGCCGGCGCCCCACCGCGGGTGGACACGAGTTAGTCGGGAGCACATCATGATTGACTTCACCGGCCAGGTGGCGGTGGTGACCGGCGCCGGCCGCGGGCTCGGTCGGCTGTACGCGCTCGACCTGGCCCGCCGCGGCGCCACAGTGGTGGTCAACGACCTGGGCGGCGGAATGCGGGGCCTACCAAACGAAGCCGCCGACGCCCGCGTGGCCGACGACGTGGTCGACGAGATCACGAAGGCCGGCGGCACCGCGATCGCTTCCTACGACTCGGTCGACACCCCCGCCGGTGGTCAGGCGATCGTCGACACCGCGGTCGACACGTACGGGCGCCTGGACGCGGTGATCAGCAACGCCGGCATCTTCGGCAGTGCACCCTTCGAGGACCTCTCGCACGACGACTGGGCGCGCATGCTGCGGGTGCATCTCGACGGCGGCTTTCACCTGTCGCAGCCCGCGTACCGCGTGATGAAGAAGAACGGCGGCGGCCGATTCGTGTTCATCTCGTCATCCGCCGGGATCTTCGGTCAGCCGATGGAGGCGCACTACGCCGCAGCCAAGGCCGGCCTGGTCGGGTTGACGAACGTCATCGCGATCGAAGGCGAGGCACACGGGATACTCGCCAATTCCGTGCTGCCGACCGGCTTCTCGCGCATGGTCACCGAAACCGTCGGTGACGAGAAGTTCCTCGCCGAATCCGGGTTCATGCAGGCCATCAGGCCCGAACTCGTCGTGCCGTTGGTGATTTTTCTCGCCAGCAGGGCCTGCACGTTCAGCCATCGCAACTATTCGGCATCCGCCGGCCGCTACGCGCGGGTGTTCGTGGGCCTCACCCAAGGATGGCTCTCCGACGCGGGCAGCCGGCCCACCGCCGAGGACATCGAAGCACACCTCGAGCAGATGTCGTCGACGGAGAAGTTCATCATCCCCGCGTCGATCGTCGACGAGGTGCTCGAAGTGTGCGCGCGGCGCGGTGTCAGCCCGATGCCGGGCGGGACCGACATCGAATTCCCCGCACCCCAACACCACGGGAGCTGACCGTGGATGACCAACTGCGCGAGCAGGTCCGGCGCCCGGTCGATCGCACGGCGATCTACGACCGCGCGCAGCGCTGCGCGCGCGGTCGGGGCCGCGCACGCCCCGTGATCGTCCGCTTCTGGCGTCGCGTCATTGACCCCCTATGTGCCCAACCGTAAAGTCCGGGAAAGTGGACTTCTCATACCCGGCGGAAGTGGAACAGTTCCGCACCGAGCTGCGTGAGTGGCTTTCGGAAAACCTGACCGACGAGCTGGTGGCCGCCCGCCGGCCCACCGGGCGCAACGACGCCGCGTTCGAGAAGCTGCGCGTGTGGAACGCGACGATGGCCGACGCGGGATGGGCCGCGGTGTCGTGGCCGCGTGAGTACGGCGGGCGCGGCGCGTCGGTGCTCGAGCAACTGGTCTACACCGAGGAAACCACCCGCGCCCGAGCGCCCGTGCCGCT
The DNA here is from genome assembly GCF_035918355.1 of Mycobacterium sp. 3-98. Lineage (NCBI taxonomy): Bacteria > Bacillati > Actinomycetota > Actinomycetes > Mycobacteriales > Mycobacteriaceae > Mycobacterium > Mycobacterium sp. 3-98. The sequence goes on from NZ_CP142360.1 coordinate 4,702,191, forward strand.
CAACGTCATTGGGCTGAACAACATCGCGCCGGCGATCATGCAATACGGCACCGAGTCCCAGAAGCGCACCCTGCTCCCGCGCATGATGCGCGCCGACGACATCTGGTGTCAGGGCATGTCGGAACCCGAGGCGGGCTCGGACCTCGCGGCGTTGCGCACCCGCGCCGTGCGTGACGGCGACGACTTCATCGTCAACGGCCAAAAGATCTGGACGTCGCTGGGACATCGGGCCGACTGGTGCCAGCTCTACGTGCGCACCGATCCCGACGCTCCCAAGCACAAGGGGATCTCCTGTCTGATCGTCGACATGACCCTGCCCGGCATCGAGGCACGCCCGCTGGTCACGCTCAACGGCGACGCCGACTTCGCCGAGGTGTTCTTTCACGACGTGCGGGTGCCGGCGGACGCCTTGCTCGGGCCACTCAATGCCGGCTGGCAGGTGGCCACCACCACGCTCAGCCACGAGCGTGCCGGGGCCGCCCGGTTGTACGCCGAGATGCAGGTGCGGCTCGAAGAGCTGGTGGACGATCTCGCCGCGGCGGACACCGGCGCGCTGGACGACCCGGTCACGCTGCGGCGCCTCGGCGAAATCGCCGTCCGCATCAAGTATCTCGAAGTCCTGTGTCAACGATCGATCTCGGCCACGATGCACGGCGGTGATGCATTGGGGTCGGCCAGCCTCGCCAAGACCGTGTGGGGCGAGATCGGGCAGGACCTGGCCGCCCTGGCCTTTGACGCGCTGGGCGGCCGCGACACCGGTGCCCCGTGGGCGGACTACCGCCTGACGTCGCGCGCGCTGACCATCGCGGGCGGCACCAGCCAGATCAACAAGAACATCACCGCCCAACGGGTACTGGGGCTGCCGCGAAAATGAACCTCGAACTCAGCGACGAGCAGGCAGCGCTGCGCGACACCACGCGGCGCTTCCTCGCCGAAAAGGCCTCCGTCTCCGACCACGTGCGCCCGCTACTCGACGACCCGACCGGCACCGATGAGTCGGTGTGGCGGGGCCTGGCCGGTCTCGGCGTCACCGGTCTGCTGGTGCCGGAGGACTGCGGCGGCTCCGGCATGACGATGGTCGAGGCCGGCATCGTCGCCGAAGAGCTGGGGGCCGCACTGCATCCGGGACCGTGGTTGTCGACCGCGGTGGCCGCCCCACAGGCGCTGAACCTGTTGGGCGCCAACGATACCGCCGCAGAGCTGCTGCGCGGGATCGCGGACGGCACCACGATCGCCGCCGTCTGCTTCCTGGACCTCGGCAACGCGTCCGTCACCGCCAGCCGCCGCGACGACGGCATAACGCTCCGCGGCGAGGCCATCGGCGTACCCGATGCCGCCGCCGCCGACGAGCTGCTCGTGCTCGCCGACGATGCCGGCGACACCGGGCTTTTCGCGGTGCGAAACGGCTCGCCCGGGGTGTCAATTGCGGCCCAGCCCGGCATCGACCCGACCCGCAAGCAGTTTCGCGTCTCGTTCGACGCCGCCCCCGCCCGGCGCCTGGCCCCGGTGTCTGCGCACCAGATCGCCGCGGTGATCGACGACGTGCTGATCGCGTCCGCCGCCGACGCGCTCGGCGCCGCGCGCGCAGTCATGGACCTCGCCGTCGGATACGCCAAAGCCCGAACGCAATTCGGTCAGCCGATCGGCTCGTTCCAGGCGATCCAGCATCTGTGCGTCGACATGTACGAGACCGTCGAGCTGGCCCGCAGCGGGGTGATCCACGCCCTGTGGGCCAGCGACGCGCACCCCGGCGCCGACGGGCAATCCGGCGGCGAGCGGCATGTTGCCGCGCTGCGGGCCAAGGCGTTCGCCGGACGGCTGGCGACCGTGGCCGACACCGCCATCCAGGTGTTCGGCGGGATCGGCTACACCTGGGAACACGACGCTCACCTCTATCTCAAGCGCTTGCTGGGCTGGAGCGCGTTTCTCGGCGGGCCCGACCGGTACCTCACCGAAATCGGTGCGCGCCTTGCGAAGAGAGGCTGTCACTGATGGAGATCGACTATCTGCTCACCGCAACCCCGTCGGCGCGAAAGTCGCTCGACCTGGAGGCCGACGTCGATCTCGGCGACATCCGCGAGTGCCTGCGGATCGGCCTGCAGGCCGCGAACGGGTCCAACGCGCAGTCGTGGCGCTGGCTCGTGATCGCCGATCCGGCGCTGCGCGCCAAGATCGCCGAGCTGTATCGCGAGGCCTACCTGCGGCGGGTCGGCGGGCAGCTGCTTGCCGATCTGATGCCGGCGGGAACACCCGAGAGCCGGGTCATGTCGTCCACCGAGTGGCTGGTCGAGAACATGGCGCGCGTGCCGCTGCTGGTGATCCCTTGCTATGAGGCCTACTTGCCCCGCATCGACGGTGACGAATCGTTCCACCTGGCAACGCTGTACGGTTCGATCTTCCCGCCGGTGTGGAATTTTCAGCTGGCCCTGCACACCCGCGGATACGGGACCTGCATCACGACGCTGCACCTGCACCACGAGGAAGAAGTCCGAAAGTTGCTCGGGATTCCGCAAACCTACGTTCAGGGCTGCCTGCTGCCGGTGGGCCGCCTACGCGCGGGCCGCACCTTCCGGCCGGCCCCGCGGCGCCCGGTCGAGGACGTGGTCGCGCGCGACCGCTGGGATGGCCCGGCGCTCTAGAATGGGGTTTTCGCCGCTTGTGCAGCGCATTCATCGGGTCCGGGTCTGATAGCCTCTAACAAAGATTTGGTTCGGCACGAGAGGACGAATGCGCATGCTCGCCACCCCGCACTCGTCCGGATTCCCACACCGCTGATCATGGCGAAAGCCGAGTCACTGCGGTCCGGCGGAATCACCGACTCCCCCACGCGCCGCGCCGAGATCCTTGCCACGGCGGCATCACTGATCGCGTCCTCCGGATTGCGGACCTCGCTACAGGAAATCGCCGATGCCGCAGGCATTCTTCCCGGCAGCCTGTATCACCACTTCGAGTCCAAAGAGGCGATCCTCGTCGAGCTGATCCGGCGCTACCAAGACGATCTGGAACGGATCGGCCGGTCCGCGCAGGCGAAGCTGGACGAACCGGACTCCCGTCCGGTCGCCGAACAGATCATCGAGCTCGGGGCGGCGATCGCCAACTGCGCCGTCGAACACCGCGCCGCCCTGCAGATGTCCTTCTACGAGGGGCCGAGCACGGATCCGGAGCTGATCAAGCTGACGCAGCAGCGGCCGGTCGCGATTCAGGAGGCGATGCTGCAAACGCTGCGCGCCGGCCGGTGGAGTGGTTACATCAAACCCGACATCGACCTGCCCACACTGGCCGACCGCATCTGCCAAACCATGCTGCAGGTCGGCCTCGACGTCATGCGCCACAAATCTCCCGGGGATCAGGTGGCCGGCCTGCTGTGCCGAATCATCCTGCAAGGGTTGGCAACTCGCTCGCCGACCGACGCCGCGCTGGACCGCTCGAAGGCCTTCGCCGCCGCCGACGACGTCATCGCCACCTGGTCCGACGACAGCGACGCCGACCCCAGCGACAAGGCGGCACTCGTGCGCGCGGTGGCGCGAACGGAATTCGGACGCAGGGGTTATGAGGTCACCACCATCAGGGACATCGCGTCGGCCGCCGGGCTTGGCACCGGGACCGTGTACCGGGTGATCGGATCCAAGGACGAGCTGCTCGCCTCGATCATGGAGTCCTTCGGCAAGAAGGTGGAGGCGGGCTGGGTCAACGTCCTGCGCTCGGATGCCACCCCGATCGAAAAGCTGGACGCGCTGAGTTGGGTCAATGTCAACGCGCTCGACCGGTTTTCCGACGAGTTCAGGATCCAACTCGCCTGGATGCGTCAATCGCCCCCGGACACGCCCAACCCGGGCTGGCTGTACGCCACGCGGCTGCGGCAAATGAAAACGCTGCTTTCCGAGGGGATCCGGTCCGGGGAGATCGGCGTCGACGCGCCGTCCACCGCGATGTTGGCACGCTGCGTGGTCGGCCTGCAGTGGATACCGGAGAACATCCTCCGAGACGTCGGCAAACGCGCGGGACTGGTACACGCCCGCGACACCGTGCTGCGCGGCGTCGCCGTGCGCGGCAAGTAAACCGCAATAACCCGCCCCGGTATTGAACCAAATAACTGTTACCCATACAGTTGAGCAGTTAGAACCGCGTTGGCATTATCCGAGAAGGGGATTTCCATGACCATGGTCGATCGGTTGCGCTACGACGGCAAGCGCGCTCTGGTGGTCGGCGGCGCGACTGGCATGGGCGCCGCCGCGGCCAAGTCAGCGGCCGAACTGGGGGCCGAAGTGATCGTGATGGACTACGCGCCGGTGGACTACAAGGTCGCCCAGTCCGTCCAGGTGGACCTGCGCGACCCCGCGTCCATCGATTCCGCCCTCGAGCAGGTCGACGGCCCCATCCACGCGGTGTTCTCCGCCGCCGGCGTCGCCGACGGAACGATCGACCTGATGAAGATCAACTTCATCGGCCACCGCCACCTGATCGACCGCCTGCTGGAAAAGGACCAACTGCCCAACGGCTCGGCCATCTGCTTCATCTCCTCGGTCGCGGGCATGGGCTGGGAGAACGACCTGGACCTGATGCTGGAATTTTTGGCCACCCCGGACTTCGCGGCGGCGGAGGCGTGGTGCCAGGCGCACGAGGCCGAAGGGATCAACCACTACGGCACCAGCAAAAAGGTGATCAACACCTACGTGGCGACCCAGGGCTACCCGTTGGCGAAGAAGGGCATTCGCATCAACGCGATCTGCCCCGGCCCGACCGACACCCCGCTGGCCCAGGCCAACGCCGACCTGTGGCTGTCCTTCGCCCAGGACTACCGCGACGAGACCGGCTCCAAGGTGCACACGCCCGAGCAGATGGGCGACGTGATGGCCTTCCTCAACAGCGAGGCGGCCTGCGGCGTCAGCGGGATCACCCTGCTGGTGGACTCGGGCCACACCATGGCCTCGATGACCGGTGCCTACGCGCCGGGCAAGCCGATCATCGACATCATCATGGGCAAGGTGAAGCTCTAACCTTTCTCCCGCGAGACTGTAACCGCCTACCGCTCTACCCGGCGTTCGCGTCGGGAGTTGCAGTTTGGCGGGAAGTAGCGTGGGGGCATGGCTCGCATCGCCCTCATCGGCGGCCACGGCAAGGTCGCCCTGCAACTGGCCCGGATCCTGACCGAACGCGGCGACGACGTGAGCTCGGTCTTCCGCAACCCGGACCACGCCGGCGATGTCGCCGCCACCGGCGCCGAACCGGTGACGGCCGACATCGAGCGGCTCGACACCGACGCCCTGGCCGGCCTGCTGGCCGGGCATGACGCGGTCGTGTTCTCCGCCGGGGCCGGCGGCGGGAACCCGGCACGGACCTATGCCGTCGACCGCGACGCGGCCATCCGGGTGATCGATGCCGCGGCCCAGGCGGGCGTCACGCGGTTCGTGATGGTGTCCTACTTCGGCGCGGGCCCGGATCATGGTGTGCCGCAAGACGACCCGTTCTTCGCCTACGCGGAGGCCAAGGCGGCCGCGGACGCCCACCTGCGCGCCAGCGACTTGGACTGGACGGTGCTGGGCCCGGGTCGGCTCACCCTCGAGCCGGCGACCGGGCGCATCGCGCTGGGCGAGGGCAAGGGCTCGGTTTCGCGCGCCGACGTCGCGCACGTCGCCGCCGCCGCGCTGGCGGACGACTCCACGATCGGCCGCACCATCGAGTTCAACAACGGCGACGTCCCGATCGCCCAGGCACTGGCTCGCTGACCCCGTCACCAGCGGAGTAAGCTGCGCTACGCAGCTGGTCTGCCGTCACCGCACAACGCGGCGTCGGCATCGAGCGAGACATGTTAGACATGCTTCGCAAGAGGGAACCCGGTGGGAGTCCGGGACTGTCCCGCAGCGGTATGCAGGAACGACCGCCGTCACGAGCACTGGTCTGGCGAAAAGACTGGGAAGCGACGGCCATTAGGAACTGCCCGGCTCCTCAGCGGCCCTTCCGGGCCGCATCGTCGGCCGGGCGTGAGCACCACCTGGTGCGCGCCTGCGAGTCCGAAGACCTGCCAGCTGTGCCGGACGCGCCGCGTCCGGCGGGCTCATCGCCTCGTGGAATGGGCGTTTGACCGTAACCGTTAGTGGTAAGTGCCTGAAAGAAAATCGGGCACGCACCGCGAGACGGTTCGGCCTCGCGTCCGCCGGCGGTGACCAGACCGTTGATAAAAGGACGAAAAACGTGACCACTCAACCATTCACCGCCACGGTTACCGGCTCGCCGCGCATCGGCCCGAAACGCGAACTCAAGCGCGCCACCGAGGGCTACTGGGCCGGCCGCACCAGCAGATCGGAACTGGAATCCGTCGCCGCGACACTGCGCCGCGACACCTGGGCGGGCCTGGCGGCCGCGGGCCTCGACTCGGTGCCCGTGAACACCTTCTCCTACTACGACCAGATGCTGGACACCGCGGTGATGCTCGACGCGCTGCCGGCCCGTGCCACGCAGGTCTCCGACGACCTCGACCGCTACTTCGCTGCCGCGCGCGGCAATTCCGACGTCGCGCCGCTGGAGATGACCAAGTGGTTCGACACCAACTACCACTACATCGTTCCCGAGATCGCCCCCACCACGAAGTTCGCGCTGAACCCCGACAAGGTGCTCTCGGAGCTGAAAGAGGCACTGGCACAGGGCATTCCCGCGCGGCCGGTCGTCATCGGGCCGATCACCTTCCTGCTGCTCAGCAAGGGCGTCGACGGCGCGGGCGCACCCATCGAACGACTCGAGGAACTGGTGCCGATCTATTCCGAGCTGCTGTCGCTGCTCGCCGACAACGGCGCGCAGTGGGTGCAGCTCGACGAGCCGGCGCTGGTGACCGACGCCTCCCCCGACGCGCCCGCGTTGGCCGAGGCCGTCTACAACAAGCTCGGCGCGGTGAGCAACCGGCCGTCGATCTACGTCGCCACCTACTTCGGTGACCCCGGCGCGGCGTTAGCCGGTCTGGCCCGCACGCCCGTCGAGGCCATCGGCGTCGACCTGGTCTACGGTCCCGACACGGCCATCGCCGCGGTCCCCGAACTAGCCGACAAGGTACTGGTGGCCGGCGTCGTCGACGGACGCAACATCTGGCGCACCGACCTGCAGGCGGCGCTGGACAAGCTGGCGAGCCTGCTGGGTTCGGCTGCCGCGGTTGCCGTCTCGACATCCTGCTCGACGCTGCACGTCCCGTATTCGTTGGAGCCGGAGACCGGACTCGACGAGGCGCTGCGCAGCTGGCTGGCCTTCGGACAGGAGAAGGTCGGCGAGGTGGTGGCGCTCGCTCGCGCGCTGCGCGAGGGGCGCGAGGCGGTCGCCGAGGAGATCGCGGCATCGAACGCCGCGGTGGCCTCCCGCAAGAGCGATCCGCGCCTGCACAACGACCGCATCCGTGCCCGCATCGAATCGATCGTGGCCTCCGGCACACACCGCGGTGACGCGGCGAGGCGCCGGGCCAGCCAGGACGAGCGGCTGCAGCTGCCGCCGCTGCCGACGACGACGATCGGGTCGTTTCCGCAGACCGTTCAGATCCGCAAGGCCCGCGCCGCGCTGGTCGCCGGCGAGATCGACGCGGCCGAGTACGAAAAGCGGATGAAGCAGGAGATCGCCGACGTCATCAAGCTGCAGGAGAACCTCGGGATCGACGTGCTGGTGCACGGCGAGCCCGAGCGCAACGACATGGTGCAGTACTTCGCCGAGCAGCTGGAGGGCTTTTTCGCCACCAAGAACGGCTGGGTGCAGTCCTACGGCAGCCGCTGCGTGCGTCCGCCGATCCTCTATGGCGACGTGATCCGCCAGCACCCGATGACGGTGGAGTGGGCCAAGTACGCGCAGTCGCTGACCGACAAGCCGGTGAAGGGCATGCTGACCGGTCCGGTGACGATCCTGGCGTGGTCGTTCGTGCGCGACGACCAGCCGCTGGCCGACACCGCCAACCAGGTGGCGCTCGCGATTCGCGACGAGACCGTGGACCTGCAGTCCGCCGGTATCGCGGTGATCCAGGTCGACGAGCCGGCGCTGCGTGAGCTGCTGCCGCTGCGTCGCGCCGACCAGGACGACTACTTGCGTTGGGCCGTAGGGGCTTTCCGGCTGGCCACGTCGGGTGTCGCGGACTCCACGCAGATCCACACCCACCTGTGCTACTCGGAATTCGGCGATGTGATCGGCGCGATCGCCGATCTGGATGCCGACGTGACGTCGATCGAGGCGGCACGCTCACACATGGAGGTGCTCGACGACCTCAACGCGATCGGCTTCTCCAACAGCGTCGGACCGGGCGTCTACGACATCCACTCGCCCCGGGTGCCGAGCACCGAGGAGATGGCAGAGTCGCTGCGCGCGGCGCTGCGAGCCGTTCCGGCCGAACGGCTTTGGGTCAACCCCGACTGCGGACTGAAGACCCGCAACTCCGACGAGGTGACCGCGTCGCTGAAGAACATGGTCGCCGCCGCGCAGGAAGTGCGCGCGGGGGTCTGAGGCATCGCGGGAGTAACGCCACGGCGGCTTCCGGCGGGAAATGTCGCCGTGGCGTTACAACCGCGCCTACCCCGACACCACCTCGACGGGAACGTCGTCGGCCCAGGGCTGGCGGGTGACCATGTCGGCGACCCGGACGATGCCGCGCTCGAACTCACCGGTCGCGGCGTCGACCAACCGATACGCCTGCGTTTGCTTGTGAATCGGTTGCGCGTCAAGCAGAACCACGCGGACCTCGCCCGGTTCGAAGTGGCAGCGCTCCTGCAGCGCGCTGATCAGCTGCTCGTTGTGCATGTGGCCGTCGCCGAAGTTCCAGCCGATCGCGGTGCTGCAGATCCGCTCGCCGTCGGTGAGGACGTAGTCGTCCTCGTTCTGGCCGGCCATGGCGCGGTGCGCCAGCGTGAACAGCGCCCGGCCGTGAGTGTTGAAGCCGCGGAACGCGTATCCCATGTAGAGCGGAATCTGCGCCGCCTCCGGGCTGCCATAGAACCGTTCCAGCTGGGCCTGCGGCATGCTGGCGATCGCCACGATGCCCCTGCCGATCTTGTCGTTGGCGGACGGCTTGATGCACCACAGCGTGGTGTCCCAGTTGCCCGCGTAGTACCGCATCCCGGGCAGAAACGAGATCTTGCGCGGAAACATGTTGCCCAGCAGAACGATTCCCGCGATCACGACAAACAGGATCGCCACCACCACCGGGTGCTTGAGATCCGCGAGACCGAGCTGGGTGTGGGCGACGAACAGCGACAGCACCCCGAAGATCATGAAGACGTTCCACTCCAGCGGCACGCCCATCGGGATCGAGACCAGGATGCCGAGGTGGAAGCACACCATGACCACCGCGGCCACCGTGACGGGCCAGCCGCCGTGACAGAAGAACAGCGGCAGCGGCACCAGCATCTCGATGGCGGTGCTCAGGTGCGCCAGCCACCGCGACAGCCACCCCGGCCGCAGGTCGTCCGGGAACTTCTCGAAGAAGCGCCTTTTCAGCCAGCGGGGCCGCACCAGCGGATTGTTCGACATCATCGTGGAGATCACGAACGGAAAGTGTTTGTTGAGTTTGGATGTCGCGGCGCCCATCCAGATCACCAGGAACACCACCTTGGACCCGACGATCATGTCGGGCGCGGCGAACAGGAACGTCACCGCCATCGTCGCGTAGACCTCGCCACGCGCGGCCAGGAAGATCACCTTGTCGCGCAGGCCGAGCACCGCGAGCAGCAGCAGGATCAGCACGACCTTCCATGCGGGCAGCAGCCCGATGGTCGTGCCCAGTTCGGGGATCGGCCCGGTGCCGTCGGCGAACAGCGCCGCGAACGTCACCAGAAGGAACAGCGCATACAGGGCCACGTCGATCGGTTTGCGCTTGGTGCCCCTGGTCAGTGGCACGCGGTCCGGCCAGGGTGGCAGCCGGATGGTGCCGAAGCGCATCCAGTACAGGACCGAACCCATCGGGGGGAAGAACCGGTTGTTCAGCGGGCCGAAGCCGCAACCCAAGCCGATCACCTCGAACAGCATCGTGTAGAGCACGACCTTCTCGAACACGATCGGCTCCGACCACCACGACGCGACCTGTGTGAACCCGCCGAGGCCGCGGGTGGCCGAGGCGAACACCCACGCGCCGAGGATGTAGAGCAGGATTTTGACGACGTAGAACAGGTGCAGCGCGACCGGTGTGCCGAAGCCGACCTCGGCCCAGTGCTTGGCCATCGGGCGGATCTTGTCGCTGCGGCTGCCCTTGTTCCATTCGGCCATGTCGAGCTGCGGTAGCTCGGGCTTCAGAAATCCCATGGTTCCACAGACTAGAACGTGTTCTAGGTAGGTGGCACGCGTTGGGCCCGAACTAGGCGGGCAAGTTTCTCACCGGGCCGGCCGGTATTTCACGCCGGCGCGCCGCCCGGGCCGGGGCACCCTGGACGATGAGGGCGCGGACCTGATTCTCGGCGGCACTGCCTGCGACGAACAACATTTCGTCGCCGGCCTCGAGCACGTCGTCGGGCTGCGGCAAGATGACGCTGCCGGCGCGCAGCACGGTGATCAACGCGGCGTTATCCGGCAGCGGCAGGTCACTGATCCGGCGGCCGACAAGCGGGTTGTCCACCGGCAGTGTCAGTTTCGACAGGCCGACCTGACCGCGCGCGAGCCCCATCAGCTGCACGAGGTGGCCGACGTCGATGGCCCCCTCGACCCCGGCCACCATGGCGCGGGGCGTGGAGACCGCCACGTCGATGCCCCACGCCTCGGTGAACAGCCACTCGTTTCTCAAGTCGTTGACGCGCGCCACCACTCGGGCGACCCCGAACTCGGCCTTGGCCAACAACGCCGCCGCGAGGTTCACCTTGTCGTCGCCGGTTGCCGCGATGACGACATCGCACAGCTGCAGTCCCGACTCTTGGAGCGACGCCAGCTCACACGCGTCGGCGAGTAACCACTCCGCGTCGGGCACCGTCTGCGGTACGTAATGGTCGACGTTGCGCTCGATCAGCAAGACGCGGTGACCGGCCTCGAGTAGCTCGAGTGCGACCGAACGACCGACCGCGCCCGCGCCGGCGATCCCGATGCGCACTATCCACTCTCCTGACGGCTGGTCGGCGTGTACCCCAGCTAGTCATTAGTGTTACTAGTGATTCACTTGCACACAACCCGACTTCGCTGGCCTGAGCCGCGACCGAACGGCGATGAACAACATGACCTTGCAGCAGCTGTACGTGACGCTGCTGGTCGGGGGCCTCGTGCTGCTGGCCAGCATCGTCGCCACCCGGGCGGCCGCCAAAGTGGGGTTGCCCAGCCTGCTGCTGTTCCTCGCGGTCGGCGTGGCCCTCGGCAACGACGGGCTGGGGCTGGAATTCAACGACGTCCAGCTCGCCAGCGACCTCGGCACCACGGCGCTGGCCGTCATTCTGGTCGAAGGCGGATTGACGACGCGGTTCGCCGACATCCGCAAGCTGCTGGCACCCGCGGGTGTGCTGGCCACCCTCGGGGTGGGCATCAGCATGGTGATCACCGCCGCGGGCGCGCACCTGCTGCTCGGCATCAACTGGCAGCTCTCGTTGTTGCTCGGGGCGATCGTTTCGCCCACCGATGCCGCCGCGGTGTTCTCGGTCCTGCGCGTCCTACCGCTGCCCAGGCGCCTCGCCGGTCTTCTCGAGGCCGAGTCCGGATTCAACGACGCGCCCGCCGCGATTCTCGTGCTCATGTTCAGCACGACCCCCATGACGCTGGCGCCGGGAACCGCCGCGACTGGCGTGGTGTACGAGCTGGTCGTCGGCGTCGCGGTCGGCCTGTTCAGCGGCGTGCTGGGCGCCTTCGCGATGCGACGGGCGGCGCTGCCGGCCTCCGGCCTCTATCCGTTGGCGACATTTGCGCTGGGCATGGTGGCGTTCGCCGCGGCCGCCAGCGCCCACGCCAGCGGGTTCATCGCCGCGTATCTGTCGGCGGTGATATTGGCGAACTCCGGGTTGCCCCATCGCTCGGCGACCCGGTCCTTCGCGGAGGGGCTCGGCTGGCTGGCTCAGATCGGGCTGTTCGTGCTCCTCGGCCTGTTGGTGAGCCCGAGCCAATTGGGCAGCGAACTGATCCCGGCGATCGTCGTAGGCGCGGTGTTGCTGTTGCTCGGTCGGCCGCTCTCGGTCTTGATCTCCCTGGCCCCGTTTCGGGTACCTTGGCGCGAGCAGGTGTTCCTCTCGTGGGCCGGGTTGCGCGGCGCGGTCCCCATCGTGCTGGCGACGTTTCCCATCGTCGAAGGGGTCGCGGACAGCTACCGGCTGCTCAACATCGTGTTCATTTTGGTCGTGGTCTTCACCCTGATCCAGGGCCCCGGATTGAGCCTGCTGGCGCACAGGATCGGGCTGATCTCGCGTGAAGCCACGAGGGAGATCCAGGTGGAAGCGGCGCCGCTGGACGTGTTGGAGGCCGAACTGTTGACGATGACGGTGTCGCCACCGTCGCGGCTGCACAATGTCTCGGTGCTCGAGTTGCGGCTACCCGACCCGGCCGTCATCACGCTCATCATCCGGAAAGGCCGTACCTTCGTCCCCCAGCCCCACACCCGCATCCAAGCCGGCGATGAGCTGCTGATCGTCACGACACCCAAGACGCGCGCCCCCACCGAGCGTAGGCTCCGCGCGGTGAGTCGCCGCGGCAAACTGGCGTACTGGTTCGACGAGTACGGCGAACCGGACTGATCTGCCGCCTGTATGGCCACGGTCGGCACATATGAGATCGGCCAGAGTTTCGGCGGCGCCCAGCGCGCCGTCGCTAGAATCGAATCATTGTGTGGTTCAACGACGGAACCAGACCGCGACGGTCGCCCCCGGTCATTGCGATCGCCGCCATGGTGGTGTTGCTAGCCGCGGTCGTCGGATCCGGCCCGTCGCGCTCGGAGTCAGCGGGCTCCGGGCCTCCCGCGTCCGCGGCCCCGCATCCGGTGGTCGCCGCTATTGGCCACGACGACCACCCGGCTCCTGACCAGGGTTTGTCCGCCGAGTACCACAAGCCTCCCGCGACCGCGGCCGCACCTCATGGCCGGCAAGCGAATTCGCCGCGCTGGACGCCGGCGCCGCCGTGGTCACCGTCGCCGGCTTCATCCATGTCGAGTTGGCGAGCCGACGGCGTCGACCCGTGTACAACCGGCACTTCCCTTGGCGCCCAAGATCTTTTGACCCGGCTCTGCGTCTCCAGACGCTGATCGGCCAGGACCGGCCGTCATGCCATGCGCGACGGCCGCTCAGACGCATCGACGTTAACTCCTGCTGCTCACGCGCCACCGCACACCTCTCTCAATCGGCGGGTGTACGCGCGGGACCTGTATTTCAGGGAGAAATTTTGTCCACATTCTTGGTCGCGAAGACCCTCACAATTCTCGGTGGTGCCGCGCTGCTTGTCTCGGCGGTCGGATGCGACGACGGCGTCGTCGCGACGTCGGCGGGCCCGTCGATCACCACGACGGCCGCTTCGTTCGGCGGGGCGCCGGCACAACCGCTTCCGGCTTCGCCCGAAAGTCGTGCTGGCGGTGCGGGATTCACTGGCTGCATCATCGGCCTAAACTGCGGTTGCTTCCCTCGTCAAGGCAAGTGTGGGCGGCAGCGGTCGCCACGGGTGGTGCCTCCGCCCCCGCCGCCGGGCGAGTTCGGCAACAACGGTCCCGCCGAAAACCGGCATGTGCCCGTGGTTCCGTGAGCCGCCGACCACACCGTCGTCTCGGAAATCCGGGTGAACTCGCTGTCGCGGACGCCGCCGTCGGTGTAGTTTGCTGCTGGGGCGGGACTACGGTGAGGAGCCGGCCATGTCCGACGTCGATTATTGCGTGGTCGGAGCGGGATTCGCGGGCCTGACGGCCGCCTTGCGGCTCCAGCGGGCCGGCCGATCGGTGGCCTTGCTGGAGGCGCGCGACCGGGTCGGTGGGCGCACCTTCACCGAGACCCGCCCGGACGGGACGTGGATCGACCGCGGCGGCGCGTGGATCGGCCCGGGCCAGGACCGGATCTACGCGCTGATGAACGAGTTCGGCGTGCCCGAGTACAAGCAGCACAACGACGGCGACGCGATGATGATCGTCGGCGGCAAGAAGCACCGCTACGGCGGCACCATCCCCTGGACGATGAGCCCGTGGGCCGTCACCAACCTGGGCCTCGCCCTGATGTCGTTCGAGAGAATGTGCAAAACGCTCCCGCGCGAAGCCCCTTGGGAGGCAACGCAAGCCGCCGCGTGGGACCGGATCAGCCTGGGCGAGTGGATCGAGAAGCACACGCTGTCCAAGGCGGCCCGGCAAATGCTGGACATGGCCCTGTCCGGCCTGTACACCTCGGCGGGATCCGAGACGTCGTTGCTGTGGGCGCTGCTGCAGACGGGATCGGCCGGCGGCCCGACGTTCGCCATTTCCGGCAAGGGCGGCTCCCAGGACGCCCGCCCGGTCGGCGGCATGGGCGCCATCTACCGACAGATCGCCGCCGAGCTCGGTGATGCGGTGCACCTGTCGCGGCCGGTCCGGCAGGTCGCGCAGGACGCCGACGGCGTCACCGTCAGCGCGGAGGGCATGACGGTGCGGGCGCGGCGGGTGATCGTGGCGATCCCGCTGGCGATCGCCACGTCGATCGCCTACGAACCGGCCCTGCCGGTGGATCGGGCGTTTCTGCACCAGCGCATGCCGAGCGGCGCGGTCGTCAAGATCTCGGTCGTCTATGACGAGCCCTTCTGGCGGGCCGACGGGCTGTCCGGCCAGTCGGCCGCGCCGGGATGCCCGGCGACGCTGACCATCGACGCCTGCACCGACACGGGCAATCCGGGGGTCATGTGCGTCATCAGCGAGGGGCCCGCGGCGCGACGGCTCGGCAGGCTCGGCGAGGCGGAACGCCACGCGGTCATCATCGGCGAGCTGGTCGACCGCTTCGGGAGCAAGGCGAACGATTACCGCGAATTCCACGAACAGAACTGGACGGTGGAGCGCTATTCCGGCGGCGGCATGATCAGCCACGCGCCCACCGGCGTGCTGACCGAATTCGGTTACACCCTGCGCGAACCCTGCGGCCGCATCCACTGGGCCGGCACCGAGAGCTCGGCCGTCATGTGCGGGTGGGTCGACGGCGCGATCCGCTCCGGGGAGCGCGCCGCGGCCGAGGTGACCGCGGCCGACACGGCGACCGTGGCGGCCTCGAGCGTCGACTAGTTGCGCGCGTCGCCGGCGTGTCGGCCCAACAACTCGACGTTCGGCGCGGGGGGCGCCGGGGCTAGCCGGCTTGCTTGGCCGGCGGCCGGTAGAAGATGACCAGCTGGCCGATGGCACCGGCCAGGCCGAGCACCACCGAGATCAGCAGGCCGTGCCAGCCGTCCATCCAGTTCTTCCCGAAGACCAGGTAGTCCAGGCTGTACTTCCCGGCGCCCAGCGTGGCCACGACGACCGCGCTGACGGCCAGCACCAGGTTGTATTCCCAGCCCTCCTTGACGATGAAGAAGCCGTTGGCGCGGTGCACGGTCCAGGCCGCGACCAGCATCAGCGAGACGAAGCCCGCGGCCGGGATGGGGGTGAGCAAACCCGCCGCCAGGCCCAGGCCAGCGGCCATTTCCGTGGTCGCCGCCACCGTGGCGTGAAACTTTCCGGGTTTCATGCCGATGCTCTCGAACCACCGTGCGGTGCCCGGGATGCGGCCGCCGCCGAAGAACTTGTTGTAGCCATGCGCGGCCAACGTCACGCCCAACACCAGCCGCAGGATCAGTACTCCGACGTCATGGAACGTGTCATATGAAGTCATAACTGTAAACCTAGATCATGGGGCGGGTGGCAAGACAAGAGCCGCCGAGCAGCTACGGCGCTTTATCCGCTGGTACGTGTGGGAACATAGCGGGCGTTCCGACGTCGGCATCGGTAGCTAAGTCCACAAAGGGGGTGCACCACGGCTCGCACCGCATCAGGTAGCGGCGCCCACCGCCATGCGTCGAGCGGGGCCACGCGTGCCGAGCATCCCGTGGTGTTACTGGACGGCGCATCGAACCACCCGCGCGAACTGCTGGGCAACAAGGGCCACGGCATCCAGACGATGCGCCGCCACCAGCTGCCGGTGCCGCCCGCCTTCTGCATCACCACCGCGGTGGGGCTGCGGTACCTCGCCGACCCCGCGGCGACGATGGACGCCATCTGGGACGACGTGCTCGACCGGATGGGCTGGCTGGAGACCCAGACCTCGCGCACGTTCGGACGGGGACCGAATCCCCTGCTGGTCAGCGTGCGCTCGGGCGCCACCCAGTCCATGCCGGGCATGATGGACACCATCTTGGACCTGGGCATCAACGACGACGTCGAGCAGGCGTTGGCGGCGGGCGACCCGACGTTCGCCCGCGACACCCGCCGGCGGTTCTGCGACATGTACCGCCGCATCGTGGGCGGCGGTGAGCAGCACGACGTTCCGTCCGACCCGTACGCTCAATTGCGCGCCGGCGTGGAGGCCGTGTTCGCCTCGTGGAACTCGCCCCGCGCGGTCGCCTACCGCACCCACTACGGTTTCGGTGATCAGCACGGCACCGCCGTGGTCGTCCAGGCCATGGTGTTCGGGAATTACGGCCCCAATTCCGGTGCCGGGGCATTCATTTCACGCAATCCGATAACCGGCGACAACGAGCCGTTCGGCGAGTGGCTCCCCGGCGGCCAGGGCGACGACGTGGTGTCGGGATCGGTTGAGGTGCAACCGATCACCGCGCTGCGCGACGAGCAGGCGGCCGTCTACGACGAGCTGGTCGCCGCCGCCGGCACCCTCGAGCGGCTGGATGCCGACGTCCAAGAGATCGAGTTCACCGTCGAAAGCGGCAAACTGTGGTTGCTGCAGACCCGGGCGGCGGAGCGGTCGGCGCAGGCCGCGGTGCGCACGGCGCTGCAGCTGCGGCACGAGGGACTCATCGACGACGCGGAAACACTGCGGCGGGTGACCCCGGCCCACGTGCAGACCCTACTGCTTCCCGCGCTTCAGCCCGAAATACGCTTGGCGGCGCCGCTTTTGGCCAAGGGGCTGCCGGCCTGCCCGGGCGTGGCGTCGGGCACGGCATACACCGACGTCGACGAGGCGCTGCGTGCCGCCGACCGTGGCGAACGAGTGATCCTGGTGCGCGATCACACCCGGCCCGAAGACGTGTCGGGGATGCTGGCGGCGCAGGGCGTCGTCACCGAGGTGGGTGGCGCCGCCAGTCATGCGGCGGTGGTCAGCCGCGAATTGGGCCGGGTGGCGGTGGTGGGCTGCGGCCAGGGCGTGGCGGCGTCGCTGGCAGGCAGACAGATCACCGTCGATGGCGCCGAAGGTGAAGTGCGCGAAGGCCTTTTGGCCTTGTCCGCGTGGTCGGAAGACGATTCGCCGGAGCTGCGCGAGCTGGCCGACATCGCGCGACGCGTCAGCCCGCTGCGCGCCCACGTCACCGGAGACCATCCGCGGCTGGACGACAACTCCGAGGCCGCCGTGCGTGCCGCCATCGACCGCGGACACACCGACGTGGTCTCGGCCACCCCGTTGATCGTCATGCTGACCGCGCTGCGGCTGGCCGCGGGGGCGGCGCCATGACCGAACTGGATGTGCTGCAAGGGGTCCGGCTCAAGGGCCGGGTGAGCAGAACCGATCTGGCCGCGACATTGGGGGCCGATCCCGGCGACATCACTACCATCGTCGAGCAACTGACCGCGGCGGGCCTGCTGGCCGAGGGCGCAACCGTGCAGATCACCCGCGCCGGCAGCGACCGGTTGGCGACGCTGCTGGCCGAGGAGCGCGAGGGCATCGATGCGGGCGCGATGGCCGCCGTGTACCACGACTTTCGCGCCGTCAACGCCGACTTCAAGCGCCTCGTGACGGATTGGCAGCTCAGGGGAGGCCCCGGCGGCGTTCCCAACACCCACGACGACGCCGAGTACGACGCCGCCGTGCTCGCCCGCCTCGACGACGTGCACGCCCGCGCCGTGCCGATCGTCGAGGCCGCCGCGGCCCAACTGCCCCGACTCAATGCCTACGCGACGAAACTTGCTGCGGCATTGGACAAAATCAAGGCCGGGGAGACCTCCTGGCTGGCCAGGCCGCTGGTCGACTCCTACCACACGGTGTGGTTCGAGCTGCACGAAGAACTCATCGTCGCCGTCGGCCTGACCCGCGAGGAAGCGGCCAGATCCGGCGACGCGCAATAGCTAAAGGGCCTCGTCGAGCAGCGCCGTGTAGGCGTCGATATCGGGAATGGCCGAGGCCGCCGCGTGCACGCTGATCGCGATGGTGTCGCCGATGCCGTGCACGCCGTGCGTCAGACCCATCATCGGCGACAGCGCCGGATATCCGGCCGTCAGCACCACCGGGGCGCCGCCGAAACTCAGGTCGGCGGCGCCGCGGTAAACGCTGGACACCACGGTGTTGCCGGCCACCTGCCTCGGACGCTGGTCGAGGTCGAACTGGTTGATCCCCCAACGCAACAGCGGTGCGGGCACCGCGGCGAAGGCCCGGTCCGCGGTCCGCGTGGCCGGATGCTCGAACCGGCGCCGGCCATCGGCCAACTCGGCCGCGATCCGCCGCAGCCGCGCATCCAGATCAAGCTCTGGGTACAGCCCGACGACCACGTTCCCGAAGTGGTTATTGGCATGAGGCACACCGGGTTTGGCCATCGGGACTTCGGCCCCTAACGTCTCGGATCCCCGTCCCAGCAGTCGATACAGCGCGGTCGACACGGCGGCGAGAGCCCCGACGGTCACCGTGGGCCCACGAAGCTGCGCGCGGGGACGCACCAGCGTGCGCACCGAGCGCGCACCGTTCGGGCGGGCATTCGTCGGCAACAGCGGGCGGGGCCCGGCACCGGGCGTCAGCACGCCCGCGCGGATATCGCGGACCCGGCGGCGGTCGGCGCGGGCCGCCTGCACGGCCCGCCACGGCAGGAACCCCGCCGGCAACCGTCGCACCTCGGGCACCGGAACGTCCCGGCCGAACAGCCAGGCCGCCATCGCCGCACCGCGGCCCCCGTCTGCCAGCGCATGCGCGAGCTGCACGACCGCGACCGCGCCCGGGCCGTCGACGCCCGGGATGCCGTCCACCGGCGTGAACAGGTGCACCCGCCAGGGCATCCGGCGAACGTCCAGCTGGCTGTTGGCGAGGCCGGCGACCGCTTCCAGGCACGCACCCCAGCTGCGCTCGACGAGCTCGTGGCGCACGATCTGCTCCGACACCACCCGAGCGGGAACCCACTGCGGATACCTCAGTAAGGACCGGTCGTGGACCCGCACCGACAGGGCGGGGCAACCATTCGCCCGGCGGCGAACCTGTTCGACGGCACGGCCGAGGTCGGCGGGCTCGCCGGCGAAGGCGTACAGCAGGAACTCGTCGCTGGGGATTTTCGCCGACATCCAGTAGAACTGCGCATCGACGGCCGCCATCCGGCGCGCAGTCATCGCGTCAGCCGGGTGGGCCGACGAACGCAAGCACCCGCTCGGCCACCTTCTCGGGCTGTTCGAGCTGCAGGAAATGCCCGGCGTGATCGATGATGGCCACGTCGCTTCCGGGCGGCAGCACTTTTTCCGTCCAGTGCGCGAAAGCCGGAGTCATGCAACCGTCGTCGAGGCCGTGCAGATACAAGCTCGGCAGGATGGGCGCCTCGGTCCAGCGCTCGTTCAGCTCGGCGTACCGCTGCGGGGGCTTGGTGTTGCGCAGGGTGGCCCGGTAGGTCCCCAGGGCCGCGCGCCAACTTTCCGGTGTGCCGATCGCGGCGTCGACGTGCCGCAGATCCTCGTCGGCACCGCGATAGCCCGGCGACCATCGCCGCCACAGCAGCGGCAAGATCCAGCGCGCGGAACGCTCTGGCAGCAAAGGCAATTGGAAATAAAACATGTACCAGCTGCGCAACAACTGGCGCGGCAGCTGACGGGCCAGCCGGCCCCGCTCGCTCACCTGCCCCCGGAACGCGGCCGAGACCGGCACCGACATGATCACGGCTTTGGTGAACGGGCTGTTGGGCATCGCGGCCAGGCCGGTGGCCGCCAGCGCACCCCAGTCGTGACCGATCACCACGTCGCGGTCGGTTCCTCCCGCGGCCGCCCGCACGCGCAGGGCGTCGTCCATGATCGCCCCGACGTGATAGCTGCCGTCCTCGGGAATCGACGAGGGCGCGTATCCGCGCATGAACGGCGCGATGACCCGCCAGCCCGCCGCCGCGAGGAGCGGGGCCATCTTGCGCCAGCCGTAGGCCGTGTCGGGAAAGCCGTGCAGGCATAGGGCGATCGGACCGTCGGCGGGTCCCCAGGTCAGCGCCTTGAGATCCCCGGGCGGCCCCGGCACGTCGATCCACCGCGGCTCGGTCATCTCGCGTTGTCCGCCATATCCACTCCTGTTCGGCGCGTCCGCACGGACAAACCTAACCCGTGGGACTCCGCGATGCACCGACCGGCGCGGGATATTCGTCAAATATGGCCCGCCTCAGGGGGTTTCGCGGTCAGAGTGAGTCATCACCGCGCGGGGTCGCCGGACGCCTCCGCGGCCCGTTCCAGCTCGGCGATGATGATCTTGCGCATGCCGTACATCGCCTGGGTGGCGGCCGCGGCCCGGCCGCGATCGGGATCGCCGATCAATTCGTAGAGCCGATCGGGGACGATTTGCCAGCTCAGGCCGAAGCGGTCTTTGAGCCAGCCGCATTGCGATTCCTCGCCGCCGTCGGTCAACCGGTCCCAGTAGTAGTCGACCTCGTCCTGGTCCTTGCAGTGGACCGTGAAGGAGACCGCCTCGCTGAACTGGAAGTGCGGACCGCCGTTGATCCCGATGAACCGGGCGCCGTCGAGCACGAAGCTGCCGGACAGGATGGTGCCGGGCTCCCCAGGTCCGGCGTCGGTGGTCCGGTTGAGCCCCTCGATGTGGGAGTTCGGGAACACCGAGGTGTAGAAGCCGGCGGCTTCCTCCAGTTTGTCGTCGAACCATAACGACGGGGTGATCGATGGCATGTGCATGGCCTCCTGGGTCGCTCGTGGGGGTTCGACAGACAGACCCCCGCGAACACGGAAAGTCATCGCGCCGTCGACCCGCGCAAGAGTGCTTATGCGACCTATGTAACGTCAGGACGCATGAGCACCGTCAGCAGCAGCCCCCAGACGGTTGAGTTTGCCGGCGCCAAGGGCATCACCCTGATCGCCGACGAATGGAATCGGGGCACCGATGCCGCCGGCCGGCCGAGCATTCTGATGCTGCACGGGGGCGGCCAGAACCGGTTTTCGTGGAAGAACACCGGTCAGAGGCTGGCCGACGAGGGTTTGCATGTGGTGGCCCTGGACTCCCGCGGGCACGGTGACAGCGATCGCTCACCCGATGCCGACTACGAGATCGAGACGTTGACGACCGACGTCCTTCGGGTGCTGGACGCGATCGGGCGGCCGGTGACGATCATCGGGGCGAGCATGGGCGGGTTGACCGGCATCCTCGCCGCGCACCGGGCCGGCCCGGCGAAGGTGACCCGCTTGGTGCTGGTCGACGTGGTGCCCCGCTTCGAGAAGGGCGGCAGCGCCCGCATCCGCGATTTCATGTTCAGCGGCCTCGAGGGGTTCGAGTCGCTGGAGGAAGCGGCCGACGCCGTCGCCGCCTACCTGCCCTACCGCAGCAAGCCCCGCAGCCCCGAGGGGCTGAAGAAGAACCTGCGCCTGCGCGACGGCCGCTGGTACTGGCACTGGGACCCGGCGTTCATGACCAAGCCCGGCGACGATCCCGAACTGCGCACCGAGAGCTTCGAGCAGGCCGCCAAGAACCTGAGGATTCCCGTCCTGCTGATCCGCGGCAAGCTCTCCGACGTGGTGAGCCCCGAGGGCGTTCGGCACTTCCTGGCCACCGTGCCGCGCGCGGAGTTCGTCGAGCTGTCCAACGCCGGGCACACCGCGGCCGGCGACGACAACGACGCGTTCAGCGACGCCGTGGTGAAATTCGTCCAACGCCACTGACCAGTTCGGTCAGTTCGCCGGCTTCTCCGCGTGCCCGCCGAATTGCTTACGCATCGCCGAAAGCGCCTTGTTGGCGAAGTCGTCGAGCGAACGCGAGGCGAAGCGCGACTGCAACGCGGTGGTCAGCACCGGCGAGGGGACTCCCTCGTCGATCGCGGCGATGGACGTCCACCGTCCCTCTCCGGAGTCCGAGACGCGCCCGGAGAATTCCTTCAGCTCCGGGGATTCGTGCAGGGCGATCGCCGTCAGATCCAAGAGCCAGGACCCGATGACGCTGCCGCGCCGCCACACCTCGGCGACCTCGGGGATGTCGAAGTCGTACTGGTAGAACTCCGGATTCGACAGCGGCGCCGTTTCCGCGTCACCTTCCTGGACGTGCTTGCCGATGTCGGCGTTGCGCAAAATGTTCAGCCCCTCGGCGAGCGAGGCCATCATGCCGTACTCGATGCCGTTGTGCACCATCTTCACGAAGTGCCCGGCGCCGGCCGGCCCGCAATGCAAGTACCCCTGCTCCGACGTCGCGACCTCGCCGTCGCGGCCCGGTGTGCGCGGTGCCGCGTCGACGCCCGGCGCGACGGTGGCGAAGATCGGCTCGGCGCGCGCGAACGCTTCGTCGTCGCCGCCGACCATCAGGCAGTATCCACGTTCGCGGCCCCACACCCCGCCGCTGGTGCCGCAGTCCAGGAAGTGAATGCCCTTCTCCGACAGCGTCTTTGCGTGGCTGATGTCGTCGCGGTAGTAGGAGTTCCCGCCGTCGATGACGATGTCGCCGGACTCGAGTGTCTCGGCCAGTTCGTCGATCACCCCGGTGGTGATCGTCCCGGCCGGCACCATCACCCATACGACGCGCGGCGCGGTCATCTTCTCGGCGAGCTCTTGCAGCGAGGACACCCCGGTGGTCTTGTCCTCCCCCGCCATCGCCTCCACCGCGTCGGGGTTGTGGTCGTACACCACGCATTCATGTCCTCCCGCGACCACGCGTCGGACGATGTTGGCGCCCATCCGGCCGAGGCCGATCATCCCAAGCTGCATGCTGTCCCTGGTCTCCTTACTGTTTCGTGGCCGTGCTGCGCGGCAGCCACGGCTCCTGCCAGGCGTGGTGGCCACGCACCAGCGCTTCGGCGGCCTCCGGCCCCCAGGAGCCTTGGTCGTAGTGGTGGATTCGACCCGGCTTGTCCAGCAACGGCTGCACGATCCGCCACGTCTCTTCGATGGCGTCCTCGCGGGCGAACAGCTGGCGATCTCCGTTGAACGCGGCGTAGAGCAGCCGTTCGTAGGGGCGTACCGGCTCGCCGAGATCCTCGGCGAACGACGAGTCCAGGTGAACGTCGTGCCACGAATCGCCGACCTGAGCGGACAGCTGCAGCCGCATCCCGGGGTCGGGGTCGATGCGCAGCACGATCTGGTTGGGATCGGGTGGGCGACGGTTGGGCAGGAACGAAAACCCGGGGACATGGTGCAGGAACATCCGGACCTCGGTGACCTTTTCCGGCAGCGCCTTGCCGGCGCGCAGGAAGATCGGCACGCCGGCCCAGCGCCAGTTGTCGATCTCGGTGCGCAGCGCGACGTAGGTCTCGGTGGTGGAATCCTTTGCCACGCCGGCGACTTCGGTATAACCGCGGTACTGCCCACGCACGCAGCGCTCCGGGTCCAGCGCGGGCATGGCCCGGAAAACCTCGGCCTTCTTGTCGTTGAGGTCGTCGGCGCCGGCGCCCACCGGGGGCTCCATGGCGACCAGCGCCAGCACCTGCAGCAGATGGTTTTGCACGACGTCGCGCAGCGCTCCCACCGCGTCGTAGAACTTGCCGCGGTCCTCGATCCCGAAGTCCTCGGCCATGGTGATGTGGATCTCGGAGATGCTCTCGCGGTCCCACAGCTTCGCCAGGCCGTTGTTGGCGAAGCGCAGGTACTGCAGTTCTTCGACGGGTTGTTTGCCCAAAAAGTGGTCCACGCGCAGGATTTGGTCTTCGTCGAGCACCGCGCGCAGCCGGGCGTTGAGGTCGCGCGCCGACTCCAGGTCGTGGCCGAACGGCTTCTCGATCGCCACCCGCGCCCGCTCCAGCAGGTCGGCCTTCGCCAGGTTCTCCACGATGGGCGCGAACAGCGCCGGCGGCATCTCGAGGTAGTAGAGCGGATGCGCGTCCGAATCGATCTCCTTGGCGAGCTGCTTGTAGAGATCGGCATCGGTGACGTCGCCGTGCAAGTAGGAGATCCGGCCGGCCAGCCGGTCGAACACCGCGTCGTCGAACTTCTCGCCGGATTTCTGGATGGCGTCGCGCGCCCGGTCCAGCAGCTGCTCGGTGGTGATGTCGTCGCTGGCCACGCCGATGATCGGGTGGTGTAGCTCGTCGCGACGCTCGAGGCGATACAGGGCGCGAAACGTCATCTTGCGCGCCAGGTCGCCGGTGATTCCGAAGATCACCAGCAGGTCGGATGAATCACCGTCGCCGTCGGCCAAAACCGCTCCTCCCGAAAGTCACCTGATGGGACGCCCCTGAGATCACTACCCGCGGCCGGCGGCCTCAACCCTAGACACTGCTCACAGGGCCGACAACCTAGCCGGACCGCGGCCTTGCAAGGATGACCGGCATGGGTGACGCGCTGCATGTCTCGGTCTACATTCTGGCCGGGTTTGCTGCGATCGAGGCCATCGGGTTGGTGGTGCTGTGGCAGCTGCTCGCGCGCAGTCAGCGCGAGCTCGACGAGCTGCGCCAGCGAAACGACGCCCGCAGCTGGTTGCTGTCGGGCGGCCGCGAAGCCGTGAAGACGGTGTGGAACACCGCCAACCTGGTGCGCAAGGAGGGCTTCGGGGCGGCGGTGCGCAGCTCGATCGAAGACCTCGCGGACTGGGCCGAGGTCGAACGGCCCGACCTCGCGCGGGTCACGCCGGACGGCCGGGTGGTGATCCTGTTCTCCGACATCGAGGAGTCCACCGCGCTGAACGAGCGCATCGGGGACCGGGCGTGGGTCAAACTGATCAGCTCGCACGACAAGCTGGTCTCGGATCTGGTGCAGCGGCGGTCCGGGCACGTGGTGAAGAGTCAGGGCGACGGATTCATGATCGCCTTCGCGCGCGCCGAAGAGGCGGTGCGCTGCGGGATCGACCTGCAACGCGCGTTGCGCAGGGATGCAAACCGCAAGCGGCACGAGGAGATTCGCGTTCGGATCGGCATCCATATGGGACGGTCGGTGCGCCGCGGCGATGACTTGTTCGGCCGCAATGTCGCCATGGCGGCGCGGGTCGCGGCACAAGCCGCCGGTGGCGAGATCTTGGTGAGTCAGCCGGTGCGGGACGCGCTTTCGGAGTCCGAGGGCATCCGTTTCGACGGCGGCCGCGACGTCGAGCTGAAGGGTTTTTCGGGCAGCTATCGGTTGTTCGCCGTTGAGCCCTCGGCCGATCCCGGCCCGGACTGAAGGCCTCCCCCTTCGTATTCGGCCAACCGCTGATGCAACCGATTGCGGACCTCGTCGGCGGTGTAGGCGCGCCGCTTGCGCTGGTCGCGAGCCACCAGCACGCCCCCGGCGACGACGCCGGCGGCACCGGCCAGTCCCAGCCACTTCCACACACTGCGCATGAGACCAGGCTATGCGTAGTCCCCGTCGTCGCGCGCTGGTTGTGATTGACTGGTGTGCCCGCGAGGCACGGCACCGCGACGCGCAGGCGGGCTCAGGAGACGAGGAGACCGGCGAAAGCCGCAGCGGCGAACGGGCTTACACAACCATGCTCACCTTGAACCAAGCGCTCGAGGAGACCCGTACGGGCGATCTTTGGCTGTTTCGCGGCGGTTCGGGACCCGACCGTGCCATCCAGACCTTGACGAACGCCCCGGTGAACCACGTGGGAATGACGGTGGCCATCGACGACTTGCCGCCGCTGATCTGGCACGCCGAACTGGGTGACAAGCTCGCCGACCTGTGGACGGGGACGAACCACCGCGGCGTGCAACTCAACGATCTGCAGCAGTCCGTCTTGCAGTGGACCCAGCGCTACCACCAGCGGTGCTGGCTGCGCCAGCTGACGCCGCCGGCCAACCGCGAGCAAGAGAACAAGCTGCTGCGCGTCATCGCCCGCATGGACGGCACCGCGTTTCCGACCACCATGCGCCTGACCGGCCGGTGGTTGCGCGGCCGCCTGCCGAACGCGTACGACTGGGCGCGCGGAATCCCGGTCGTGGACAGGAAAGTTCGAGAGTCGACGCTGCGGCGCAAGGAGCGCCAGCGCCTCGGCCTGGAGGCCGCCTACTGCGCGGAAACGGTGGCCATCACCTACGAGGAAATGGGTTTGATGGCCACGGAGAAGTACTCGAACTGGTTTGACCCCGGCTCGTTCTGGAGCGGTGAGAGCCTGCCGCTCACACCGGGATACGCGCTGGGCGACGAAATCGAGATCGTGGTGGCCGGCTAGCTTGGGGGGAAGGGTGTCTGGCCGGCCGCCGACATCCGTGGCCGGCGGCTAGCCGACCGACATCTCGCCCATCTCGGACCACCCAGTGGCATCGAGCGTCTGGTTGATGATCTTCGGCGTCGACTTCAACGCCTGCGGAAGTTCGTGCATGGCCCGCTTGAAGTGATCGCTGTTGACGTGGACACCGCCCGCCTCATCGTCGCGGAACGCTTCCACCAGGACGTACTCCGCCGGGTTGTCCAGGCTGCGCGACCACTCGAACCACAGGTTGCCCTCCTCGGCACGAGTCGCCGCCGTGAACGCGGCGACGAGTTCAGGCCACCGATCCGTCCACTCGGGTTTGGTTTCGAACTTGACGACGATGAAGATCATTGCGGCCCCGCCTCGGTTCGCCGATTTCGGTGTGCCCGCACCGCAGGCAGCGCCAGCCTATCTGGCGGCGGGCACTGCCGCGGCGGGGTGTCGGGCGCGTATTCGGTCAGCTACGCCAGCAGCAAAGTGTTCTCACGAGTCACAAGCAACCCAGGAGAAACTTTCGCCGCGGCGCGCACTTCCGCCACTTTTCCGAAGGCAGTGTCGTAGCTCACACAAGACTCGGTGATCGTGTCATTTCACTATTGTGCCGGCCCGTCGGGATGGCCGCCGCCAATCGTCGGAAAGAACCGATAAATGGCCGACGGCACGCATTTCATTTGTTATGAATCCGCAATTACCGCGCTGTCGGACAAATACAATTAAAGTGCCGGCGGGGCGTCCATCGGCGGCGCCGCAGCGTCGATCAAAACAGCGGGCTCTTCCGGCGGGGGCGCGGGCGCGTCCGCCGGCGCAGCAGCGTCGGGCGGAGGCGGCAAAGCGTCCGCCGGCGGAGGGGCGTCGGGCGGCGGCGGCAACGCGTCCGGCGGCAAAGCGGCGTCCGGCGGCGGCGGCAACGCGTCCTCCAACTCCATCGGAAGGAACATGTGGTGCGTGAATCCGGCCTGGTAGGCGCCGGGGCCGCCCACGTGGACGCCGCCGCGCTCACCGCTGGCCACCGACGTCCCGTCGGGCAGCGTCACCGCGGTGTGGCCACCGTTCCATCCGATGACCAAGGCGTTGGGCGCGGTCCCGTATTGGAACCCTCGCGCCAGCAACGCCGCTTCTTCGTTTCCGGTATTAAATCGATCCCCAAAAACTGGCCTATCGGTTGCGGCATTCGCAATCCACGAAGCGAGTCCCGAACAATCGGTCCCGGCGGGAGAATCTCCGCCCGCGATATACGGCGTGCCGGAAACCTGATTGATCAACGACATCAATGTAGCAATAACGACCATGGGCAGCGAGGCTAGCAATAACATATATTGCCAACCAAAATTTGTGGCGCACGTCATTCGGTAAACCAGCAATGACCTGTGCCGCAGCTAAAGCAAATTTATTACACACAGGTATATTTTTGGCGGCAAATTGCCCGCATTTAGGCGATGCCGTCCAGGGGTACCTCGGTCGCGTCACCCGTCAGGCGGGGTCAGGGCCCCGTTCGCTTTGCGCAATCTCGCGGTCAACGTCGGCCTGGTCCCGCTCCGCGCGCGCCTGTGCGCGCTGCACCCCTTCATCGGCGCGCCGCAGTCGCGCGTGTTCCTGCTCTTCGCTCGTGCCCTCGCGTTCGTCGGCGCGCTGCTCGCGTTCGTCCGCCGCCCGCTCGCGCTCGTCGGCAATCTCGTCGCGCTCATCGGCGAAACGGTCCCTTTTGCCGGCAAGAAATTCACGCTTTCGGAGCTCAGCCTCCCGCCGGACCAGGGCCCTTTCGCGCTCCTCGAGCGCGTCGGGCCCGCATTCCGGCTCCTCGGGCGGCTGGGCGCGGTCGTCTGCGGCCACAGTTCACCCTAGCGCCGAGGATTGACCGTTAGCGCCGCCAATCGCGTCTGATCAAAGCGGCCTTGGCCCGAGACGGCGCCTGCTCAGATGGGCGTCCATATCCCGTTGTTCCACAGGCCCCAATCGGCGTCGGTCGGGTTCCACATCAGTTGAGCCCCCGGCGCCCACGCCGGTTGAGGTGGCTGCGGCGGCGCCCACGCCGGCGGGGGGCCCCAGGGACCCCAGCCCGACGGGGCGGTCGGGCCGCCCGGATGTTGCCACTCGTGGCAGCGATTCCAGTCCCAGTCCAAGACGTTGCCCCAGGCCGGGTTCCATGGCTCGCCCGGGCACCAGTGGTCGGTGGGCGCCGGTGCCGCCTGCGCGCCCGGGCCGCCGGCCAGCCCCAACGCGGACAATGCCAACCCGCTGCTCACCAGCACGCGCGCAGCCCGCCGCGGCCACGGTCCCGTTCGCTTGACAGTCGTCATCTCCCCAGGATTTCCCTGGACCGGGATGTGGGCAAGTAGTTCTGCGGATCATCTGCAACCTGCAGGTCCGTTCGACCGCCCCATCGCGGCGCCCGGCGATCAGAGCCCGAACTTCGCGCGCGCCTCGTCGGTGACCGGAGTGAACAGGTTGACGAGGTTTCCGTCGGGATCCCGGAACAACAGCGCGCGGTTGCCCCAGGGCATGGTCGTCGGCGTCGTCACGACCTCGGTGACACGCTCGCGCAGCCGCTCGAACTCGGCGTCCACGTCCTCGACGATGAATTCCACGATTGCGCTCCGGTTCGCCGCCGGCTCGGCCGATCCCGCCCCGAACAGCGGCACCGTCTTGTCGCTACCAATGGCCAGCGTGCCGGCCGGGGTCGGAATCTCCGCGAACAACTCGTTGCCCCACACGGCCGCGATCTGGGTGACCATCTCGTAGAAACCCACCAGGCGCTTGACGTCGGCGGTGATGATGCGGGTCGATACGAACTTCATGCGGTCCTCCTGCGGGCCCCGGCGGTGTGGGTGTCGTGCGGGAAGGATGCTAACCGCCACCCCCGACAACGGCGGCGGTCATCGGGCCGGCAGGGTTCTCCTGGCCTGATCGTGACGCCCGGGACCGTGTTCGCCAGGTCCGGCCGGCTCTTCGCGAAGGCACGAATCGCGCGATAGAACGCCCAAAGTTGGCGAGGCGTAGGGACTTTCGGAACCCAGGCCAACTCCCAGTGAATCCCATTGATCGGGTCGTCGAAGAACACCGCGTAGTAGCCGGGCCAGTACTGCGGGTACTCCTTCGGCTCGTCGGTGACGCGGATCGCACGTTCGACCAAGAATTCACGATGGAAGCGGTCGACCTCTGCCCTGCTGCGCGCCCACAACGCGATGTGGTTGATGCCGACCGCCTGATCGGAGTGCGTCAACTTCTCGCCGGTGCGGGCGGGCTGGATGCCGATGTAGCTGTGCGGGTTGACATTACGCGTCATGTAATACGTCGACTGGTATTCCATGTTGAGCGACGAGAAGCTGCTGTAGCCGAGCCAGCCGAACAACGCGTCGTAGAACGCGATCGAGTCGTCGTAGTCCAACACCGCGAACTCGACGTGACACACGCCCCGCCACCGCATAGCGCCTCCTTGTTGTGACTGTTGAAGCGGAGCGGGATGACGGCTGCACCGAACAACGTCACGACTCATCGACGATCGCAACACCCACTTCTTTACACGCCGCTTTCAACTTCTTGTCCCTCGTCCAAAGCCGTGCACCGTCGACGACAGCAACCGACCCAAGAAGGTGGGCGTCGATTGCGCTCAATCCCCTTCCCCACAAGCGGCGACGGTCAACGAGATGGAGGATTTCCGCGTGCGTCAACAACGGAAACTCGCGCAGATGGGACAGCAATCTCAGTACGTCGTCGCGCTGCTTGATCATACCGAGTGCCAGCTCCTCGATCACCATTTGGTGGCAACCGATTTCGTCGTTGGTCAAGCGGCCGACGAGGCGATGCTCGGCGACGTGCAGATGGTCAATCCATATCGATGTGTCAACGAGGATCACGGGTCGGCGGCCTCCGCCGCGGGGCGGCCGACGCCTTGGGGTCCGTGCCGCCGAGCGCCGCGAGACGGCGGGCGCTCTCTACCCGAATGAGGGTCTGCAATCCCTGACGGAGAAGCGCCGCACTCTCCGTCACGCCGGTCAGTTCCGCCGCCTGAGCCAGTAAGGCATCGTCGATGGTCACTGTTGTCCTCATCGACACCTCCATACGCATCATTTGATGCATACCATGATGCCACAAGTCGACCGGCGAGTCCTTCGGGCCATGATCACGCGGCCGGCGTTGGCCTGGGACGGAGCTAGACGTTGAACCGGAACTCCACGACGTCGCCGTCGGCGCGTCGTCACGATGTGCTGGACGATATTCGTCCGCCGACCGGACACCTTCGTTGCCCAGGCTCCAGTCACTTCATCCGATGAGCCGTGCCGCATCAGTGTCCGTGCTCTACGGTCGTCAAATGGGTGTCCGGGACGCGGTCATGGCGGGTATTGCTCAGCAGCTCGGCCATCCAAGTGGTCTGCGCGGGCGGTTGGTTGGTGCGGCGCTCAATCGGGGCAACCGGCGCTTCGTGAGCGCCGCCGCGCGGGCGCTGCAACCCGATGAAGCATCGGCGGTGGCCGATGTCGGATTCGGTGGCGCAGTGGGGCTGAAATTCCTGCTCGAAAGTGTCGGTCCGTCGGGCAGAGTTCACGGTGTCGAGGTGTCGGAGACGATGCTCAGCCGAGCCGCGCGACGCTACCGCCGTGACATCGCAACCGGG
Source organism: Mycobacterium sp. 3-98 (assembly GCF_035918355.1). Classification (NCBI taxonomy): domain Bacteria; kingdom Bacillati; phylum Actinomycetota; class Actinomycetes; order Mycobacteriales; family Mycobacteriaceae; genus Mycobacterium; species Mycobacterium sp. 3-98. The sequence continues at coordinate 4,733,106 of NZ_CP142360.1, forward strand.
CGGCTGTCGTTGCATTCCGGGTCCATGACGCAGTTGCCCTTTCCCGATGGGGCATTGGACGGCGCCATCACCGTCAACACCATCTACTTCGTCGCCGAGCTCGACAGAGCGTTCAGAGAGCTTGCCAGGGTGATAAACGGTCGGGGCCGACTCGTCATCGGACTGGCCGACCCCGACGTCATGGCAAAACTGCCATTCACGGAACACGGCTTTCACCTCCGTCCGGTGCCGGACGTGATCGACACGTTACGCAGCACCGGCCTCACGGTCGAACACCGCCAGATCAGTGGAGACGCCAACGCACCGCACCTGCTGATCGCCCACGCCGTCGCGTGAGAGGTCGCGAACGAGTGCGGGACATCGATCGAGGCAGACTTTCGACTTCGTTCGCCAGCGACCGCCCTACTTTGATGGCTTAGACGTTGAAGCGGAACTCCACCACGTCGCCGTCGGCCATGACGTAGTCCTTGCCCTCCATGCGGACCTTGCCGGCCGCCTTGGCCGCCGCCATCGAACCCGCGGCGATCAGGTCGTCGTAGGACACGATCTCGGCCTTGATGAAGCCCTTTTCGAAGTCGGTGTGAATCACCCCGGCGGCCTTGGGAGCGGTGTCGCCCTGGTGAATCACCCAGGCGCGCGCCTCTTTTGGGCCCGCCGTCAGGTAGGTCTGCAGCTTGAGGGTGTGAAAACCGGCCCGCGCCAACGCGTCTAGCCCCCGCTCGGTTTGCCCGATGGACTCGAGCAGCTCGGCGGCGGACTCGTCATCCAACTCCTGCAGCTCGGCCTCGATCTTCGCGTCCAGGAACACCGCGTCGGCGGGGGCGACCATCGCGGCCAGCTCGGCCTTGCGGGCATCGTCGGTCAGCACGGACTCGTCGGCGTTGAACACGTACAGAAACGGCTTGGTGGTCATCAGGTTCAGCTCGCGCAGCAGGGACGCGTCGACGCCGGCCGCGAACAGCGTCTTGCCCGAGTTCAGGACCGCCTCCGCGGCGACGGCCGCCTCGTGCACCGGCTTGCGTTCCTTGTTGTTGCGGGCTTCCTTCTCCAGGCGCGGCACGGCCTTCTCCAGGGTCTGCATGTCGGCGAGGATCAGCTCGGTCTCGATCACCTCGATGTCCGAGCGCGGATCGACCTTGCCGTCGACGTGCACGACGTCGTCGTCGGCGAACACCCGCACCACCTGACAGATCGCGTCACACTCGCGGATGTTGGCCAGGAACTTGTTGCCCAGCCCGGCGCCCTCGGACGCGCCCTTCACGATCCCGGCGATGTCGACGAATGTGACCGGCGCCGGCACGATTTTCTCGGAATCGAACATCTCCGCCAGCTTGTCCAGCCGCGGATCGGGCAGCGGGACGACGCCCTCGTTGGGTTCGATCGTCGCGAACGGGTAGTTGGCCGCCACCACGTTGTTCCGGGTCAGCGCGTTGAACAACGTGGACTTGCCGACGTTGGGCAGGCCGACTATTCCCAGGCTCAGGCTCACAGGGAGCCAAGTCTAGGGGCCGCGGGCGTGCCGGACGATCGGGACCGCCACGCGGCCGAGCGTGCGCGGGAATGGGGCACGCCACAGGATCGCTACGAGGTATTTACGAGCCTTTCGGTCCATTCCCGGTACGGTCTACATGTGTCAGCACAGCGGGCTAGTGCGACGGTGGATGGTGCTCACCGTTCGGTCCACCCCAACATCCCAGGCGCCCCCTGGTATGCAGCCCTGCTTATCGCCGTCACCGCGACAGCTATCGGCTACGGAATCGACGCTGGTCACAAGGAACTGACCCACGTCTTCGCGGGCTTCTATATAGCGGGTTGCGTGGCGGCGGTGCTCGCGGTGCGCCAGGACGGCATTTTCACCACCATCATCCAGCCGCCGCTGATCCTGTTCTGCGCCGTGCCCGGCGCCTACTGGCTGTTCCACGACGCCAAGATCGGCCGCCTCAAAGACCTGCTGATCAACTGCGGCTATCCGCTCATCGAGCGCTTCCCGCTCATGCTGGGCACCGCCGGCGCCGTCCTGGCGATCGGACTGGCCCGCTGGTATTTCGGAAACGCCCAGGGCACGAAGGCGGCGAGCACGTCGGCCGATTCCGCCGGCGCCACCGGCGTGCACGTCAAGTCCTTCTTCAACAGCATCGGCGCCAAACTGCAGTCGGCGCTGCAGCCCGATGCCGACGACACCGACGAGGCCACCGAGTCGCGCCGCGGCCGCGCGTCGGGCTCGTCGGCCAGGACACGCAGAACGGCGCGCGACGGTCGCTCCTCCACGCGTTCCCGCTCCCGGCATGCGCGACCGTCCCTCGACGACGAGTCGGTCGAGCGGCCCGAGCGTCCACGGCGCAGTACCCGCCGCAATCCTGCGGCCGCTCGCGACTACGACGCCGAACCGCCCCGCCGGTCACGGCGCCGGCCCAGGCCGGAGGGCGACCCGGACTTGCGCGGCCAAACCCCCCGGGAGCCGCGCCGCGAGCCGCGCACCCGCCGCAATCCCTACGAGCGCCCCTACGACCGGCCCGCGCCCCGCGGCAGCCGTTTCGACGGCTTTGAGCCCTACGGCGACAGGTACGAGGAAAGCCGCGAGCCCTACGAGCCGCGGCGCCGGCGGCCCCCTTCGACCGGGAGCGGCGGGACGCATCACCCCATCTCGCAGGTCCGCTACCGCGGCGGCACCCAGGACCAACCGCGGGAGCCGCACACCGAGCGCCGGAGTCGCTCACGCACACCGGGTCGCGCGCACGGGCGGCCCGCGGCGGAATCCTGGGAGTACGACGTCTAACGGCGCAGCCGGGCGCGGCGAGTCACCGCCAGCGGTCCAAGGCCCTCAGCGGGCTGAGCGGATCTCGCGCGGCAGCGCGAACACGAGGGTCTCCTGCGCGGTGGTGACCGGTTGCACCAGGTCAAAGCCGCACTCGGCGAGCCGCTCGAGCACCCCTTGCACCAAGACCTCGGGAACGGACGCCCCGGACGTGACGCCGACCGTGGTGACTCCCTCGAGCCAGGCCGGGTCGATGTCGTCGGCCCAGTCGACCAGGTGGGCCGCGGCGGCCCCGCCGCCCAGCGCCACTTCCACCAGGCGCACCGAGTTCGACGAATTGCGCGACCCGACGACGATCACCAGCTCGCACTCCGGCGCCATCGCCTTGACCGCAACCTGCCGGTTTTGGGTCGCATAGCAGATGTCGTCGCTGGGCGGGTCCTGCAGCTTGGGGAATCGTTGCCGCAGCCGTTCGACGATTTCCATGGTCTCGTCGACCGACAGCGTGGTCTGCGAGAGCCACACCACCTTGTCCTCGTCGCGAACCGTCACGTTGTCCACGGCAGCGACCCCGTCGACCAGCTGCACATGGTCGGGCGCCTCCCCGGCGGTGCCGACGACCTCCTCGTGGCCCTCGTGGCCGATGAGCAGGATGTCGTAGTCGTTGCGGGCGAATCGCCGGGCCTCGTTGTGCACCTTGGTGACCAGGGGGCAGGTGGCGTCGATGGTGTGCAGGTTGCGTTCGGCGGCCGCCGAGTGCACCGAGGGGGCGACGCCGTGCGCGGAGAACACCACGATGGCGCCTTCGGGCACCTCGTCGGTCTCCTCGACGAACACCGCACCGGCCTTTTCCAGCGTGCTGACCACGTGCCGGTTGTGCACGATCTCGTGACGCACATAGACCGGCGGCCCGTGCTTTTCCAGCGCGCGCTCCACGGTCTCGACGGCCCTGTCCACGCCCGCGCAGTAACCGCGCGGCTCCGCCAGGAGCACGCGCTTGCGGGTCGGGGGGACGGCGACCGAGCTGGTTGCGCCGGGAATCCCCATGTCGACGGTCGAGGGCATGTCCCCCAGGGTACGTTCTGCCGACACGGGGCTGCCAGCTCGCGGCGGCGGGCTTGGAGTTAGCCGCCGCTTAAGGCAATCTTGGACCCATGGCTACTGCACCGTATGGGGTTCGGCTGCTGGTCGGCGCGGCGACGGTCGCCGTTGAGGAGACCATCAGGCTGCCGAAAACCATCCTGATGTACCCGATGACACTGGCCAGTCAGGCGGCGCACATCGTGATGCGCTTCCAGCAAAACCTCGCCGAGCTGGTGATCAAGGGGGACAGCACCCTCGAGTCGATTTTCCCGCCCAAGGACGAGAAGCCGGAATGGGCGACGTTCGACGAGGACGTGGACGACGCGATCGACGGGGCTTATGCCACGGTGACCGACGGCGGCGAGGGCGAACGCCGGGCCGAGGGACGGTTCGCGCTGTACTCGGTGGCCGACGCGCACGAAGATGCCAGCGCGCTGACCAAACCCGCCCGCCCATCGAAGAAGCCGGCGGCCGGCGCGTCGGTCTCGCAGCCGGCGGTGGCCACCGAGCTGGACTACTCGGCGCTGACGTTGGCCCAGCTGCGGGCCCGTCTGCAATCGCTGAGCGTGGATGAACTCGAAGACCTGCTGGCCTACGAGCAGGCGACCAAGGGCCGCGCCCCGTTCCAGACGTTGCTCGCCAACAGGATCACCCGCGCGAACGCGAAGTGACCCGAGCCAATACGTCCGAACCGAATTCCGCGGAAAACCCTTTTCCGGTGCGCGCGGTGGCGATCCGGGTGGCCGGCTGGATCGACAAGCTGGGCACCGTCTGGGTGGAGGGTCAGCTCGCCCAGGTCTCGATGCGGCCCGATTCCAAGACCGTGTTCATGGTGCTGCGTGACCCCGCCGCCGACATGTCGCTGAGCGTGACGTGCCCGCGCGACCTGGTGCTGAATGCGCCGGTGAAGCTGGCGGAGGGCACGCAGGTGGTGGTGTGCGGCAAGCCCTCGTTCTACACCGGTCGCGGCACATTTTCGTTGCGGCTCAGCGAGATTCGCGCGGTGGGGCTCGGAGAGCTGCTGGCACGCATCGATCGGCTGCGCAGGCTGTTGGACGCCGAAGGGCTTTTCGATCCGCGGCTCAAGCGCCCAATCCCCTTCCTGCCCAACATGATCGGCCTGATCACCGGCCGGGCGAGCGCGGCCGAGCGCGACGTGAGAACGGTGGCGGCGGCCCGCTGGCCTGCGGTCCGTTTCGCGGTGCGCAGCACGGCGGTCCAGGGGCCCAGCGCGGTTGCGCAGATCGTCGACGCCCTACGTGAGCTCGACCGCGACGCCGACGTCGACGTCATCGTCCTCGCCCGCGGCGGCGGCAGCGTCGAGGACCTGTTGCCGTTTTCCGACGAGACGCTGTGCCGCGCGATCGCGGCGTGCCGCACCCCGGTGATCAGCGCCGTCGGCCACGAACCCGACAACCCGCTGTGCGATCTGGTCGCCGATCTGCGTGCGGCCACCCCGACAGACGCGGCCAAAAAGGTGGTTCCCGACACCGCGGCCGAACAGCGGCTGATCGACGACCTGCGCCGGCGCAGCGCACAGGCGTTGCGCAACTGGGTATCTCGCGAGCAACGTGCCCTGGCCCAGATACGCAGCCGCCCGGTGCTCGCCGAGCCACTGACGGCGCTGAAGGCACGCGCGGACGAGATTCACCGCGCCCGGTCGGCGATTCGCCGCGACATCACCCGGCTGGCCGCCACTGAAACCGAACGGATCGGCCATCTGAGCGCGCGGCTGGCGACGCTGGGCCCGGCGGCCACATTGGCGCGCGGCTATGCGGTCGTGCAATCGGTCGGTCCCGCCGAGAGCCGGGTGCTGCGTTCGGTCGACGACGCGCCGGCGGGCACCCGCTTGCGGGTGCGGGTGGCTGACGGCGCCGTGGCCGCCGTCAGCGAGGGGCCGGCCGATGGCCCGTAAGAATGACGCCGGGGAGGGCCCCGCCGAGCCGGAGGGGACCGAATCCATTACACCTATTAGTCAGCTGGGCTACGAAGCGTGCCGGGACGAACTGATCGAGGTCGTGCGGCTGCTGGAGCAGGGCGGGCTGGACCTCGATGCGTCGCTGCAGCTATGGGAACGAGGCGAACAGCTGGCTAAACGCTGCGAGGAGCATTTAGCTGGCGCCCGCAAGCGGATCGAGGGCGCGCTCGCCTCCGGCGACGCCGACGACGCCTGAGACCCGCAACATCGGAGGGCTGCGTTGAAAGATTTTTTCCGAACTGGAACACGTTTCAGTTATGATTTCGCGCATGGGTGATGCATCTCTGACGGCCGAGCTCGGCCGCGTCCTGGTCACCGGGGGGTCCGGATTCGTCGGCGCCAACCTGGTGACCACCCTGCTCGACCGCGGGCATCAGGTCCGCTCGTTTGACCGCGCCCCTTCGCCGCTACCGAAGCATCCCCAGTTGGAGGTGCTGCAGGGAGACATCACCGACACGGCCGTGTGCGCCCGAGCGGTCGACGGCATCGACACGGTGTTTCACACCGCGGCGATCATCGACCTGATGGGCGGCGCGTCGGTGACCGAGGAGTACCGCCAGCGCAGCTTCGGGGTCAACGTCGGGGGCACCGAGAACCTGGTCCGCGCCGGGCAGGCGGCCGGGGTGCAGCGCTTCGTCTACACCTCGTCGAACAGTGTCGTGATGGGCGGCCAGAACATCGCGGGCGGCGACGAGACGCTGCCCTACACCGACCGGTTCAACGATCTGTACACCGAGACCAAAGTGATCGCCGAGCGATTTGTATTGGGCCAGAACAATGTTGACGGCCTACTGACGTGTGCGATCCGGCCCAGCGGCATCTGGGGCCGCGGCGACCAGACGATGTTCCGCAAGCTGTTCGAGAGCGTGATCGCCGGTCACGTCAAGGTGTTGATCGGCCGCAAATCGGCCAGGTTGGACAACTCCTACGTGCACAACCTGATTCACGGTTTCATCTTGGCGGCCCAGCATCTGGTACCCGGCGGCACCGCACCCGGTCAGGCGTACTTCATCAACGACGCCGAGCCGATCAACATGTTCGAGTTCGCGCGGCCGGTGATCGAGGCCTGCGGCGAGAATTGGCCCCGCGTCCGGGTGAACGGCCCCGTCGTGCGCGCGGCGATGACGGGTTGGCAACGGCTGCATTTCCGGTTTGGGATACCGGCGCCGCTGCTCGAGCCACTGGCCGTCGAGCGGCTGTACCTGGACAACTTCTTCTCGATCGCCAAAGCGTCTCGTGACCTCGGCTATCAACCGCTGTTCACCACGGAGCAGGCGCTGTCGGAATGTCTGCCGTACTACGTGGGCATGTTCGAGCAGATGAAGCGAGACGCGTTGACGGCCAAGGCATCCGGTTAGCGAAAGCTCACCATCTCGCTGCCCCAGGCGGCGCGGATGTTCGCGTCGACGTCATGGGCGAGGGTGTCCTTCTTGCCGATGAGCAGGCAGGCACGGTCGGTCGCCCGGTAGCGGGGCCATTCCGGCTCACCGGCGGGTCCCGCGGGCGCGCCGTGCGCGGCGAAGTTGATCCATCGGGTGCGCACCCTCTTGGAGACCGCCTTGGCGGTTCTGGTGCCGCCGAGCTTCAGCGTGGGATCCTTGGGCGCACCGAGAGTTCCCCAGACGTAAGGCAATTCGGTGGCGTGCGCGGCTCCGACCGTCAGCAGTCTCAACAACGGGGTGGAGTAGTCGAACCGGTACAGATACACCGGTGCCGCGTGGGCGTGTCCCTCGGCCAGCCACACCGAGGGCATCCGGAAGCCGACGTCGGTGGCGATGCTCAAACTCCGCGCCTTGCGCCGCAATCGCGAATACGCCGAGCCGATCTCCTCCTCGGTGGGCAACTGCAAATCGGGTTGCTCGGCGGCGATCTGGTTGAACATCGAGGTGATCGCGCTCGGGGTGATCGGCATCAGCGACGAGCGCATCAGCCGGAAGAGTGCCGCCTCGTGTTTGTTGGTGCCGATGATCAGCGGGACCGGGTGGGTGCGGCCCTCCTGCGCCAGCTTGACCGGGTAATCGCCCAGCACGTCGCCGTCGACGATCGGCACGAACGCCAGCGTTCCCGGGTTGCGCGCCGGCACTTCGTCGAACACCTCTTGCGACGCGGCCAGGATCGCCGCCATCGGCATGTCGACCAACCGCTGCGCCTCCGACGGGGCGATTCCCAGTTTGCCGAGGAAGGCTTGGGTGACCCGGTGCGCTCGGTCGCGGTCGTACACCGAGGTGGCCGGCGAGCTCTGCGCGATCGCGCCGGCGAACAGGCCGTCGGCTGCCGGGCTGGCCAGCAGCGTCGTGACGATGCCCGCCCCGGCGGATTCACCGAACAGCGTGACCCGGTGCGGATCGCCGCCGAAGGCGGCGACGTTGTCGCGCACCCACTCCAGCGCCGCGAGCGCGTCGCGCAGCCCGACGTTCGAGTCGAACCGTCGCCCCGCGGTGTCCAACGACGTCAGGTCGAGGAAGCCGAGCACGCCGAGCCGATAGTTGACCGTCACCACGACGACGTCGCCGTGGCTGACCAACCTGCTGCCGTCATAGAGCGTCTGGCTGCTCGATCCCAGGACGTAGGCGCCGCCGTGCAGCCACACCAGGACCGGTTTGGCGTCCCCGGGCCGGGTCTCAGAGGATGCCCAGACGTTGAGCCGCAGGCAGTCCTCGCCCTGCGGTGCGCCCAGATCCAGCGGCATGTTGGGAAAGACCGGTTGCGGGCAGGCCGGCCCGAACACGGTGGCGTCGGCGATCTCGGTCCAGCGCCCGGGCGGTTGCGGCGCCCGGAAACGTAAGTCGCCCACCGGCGCCGCCGCGTAGCGGATGCCCTTCCACGCCTTGACGCGGCCGTCGTCGACGCCGCGGACCGGGCCGTTGCTGGTTTCGACCACCAGGTCGTCGATCGCCATGCGCGTGCACAATCTCCCGAGTGAGCTCAACAGGGTCGTTCGCCATTATCGTCGACGATCAGGCCGACGGTGCCGGCTCGCCGCCGCCACCGTGCCGCACATGCGCGCAGATGCCGGTCAGTGCCTCGAACAACAGCCGGTTCAGCCGCTGGATCTGTTCCTCGTCCAGTGCCGAGGGTGCCCACGTCCATGTCGTGTGCAGGCGCTGGCCGGTACCGGTATCCAGGAGGGCGGCGTTGAATTCCACGGTGTGGCCGAGCGGCGTGGGTATCGCCGACGCCGCGGGGATGGTCGCCATGGCGTCCTCGTCGACCCGCCAGAGATGTTCGGACAGAACGGCCGCATCGGCGTCAAACCGCCCGAGGTAGTTGAATTCGATGGTCGGCTCCGAACCAGCCAGTCCCACTTCGGGATTCAAATAGCGCAGGAGACCGTAGGTCAGGCCGTCAGGCATGGCGCGAAGCCGTTCCAAAGTGGCCGCGATCAACGGTCCCAGCGCGGCCCCGCCGGCGGCTACGTGCGCCCACGGCAATTCACCCACCGTCAGCGCCACCGGGTACTTACTTGTGAACCATCCCACGGTGCGCGACAGGTCGACGTCGCGCCGCAGTTCTTCGGCGCGGCCGTGACCTTTGACGCTGATACCGATCGGTGCGCCGGCGGCGCCGAGGAATTCGTTCCAGGCCAACCCGAACGCGATCAACAGAACGTCTTGCACCCCAGCGTGAAACGCGGCCGACACCTCGCCCAGCAACTGGTGAGTGGTCTCGATATCCAGCGTCGCCAACAGGTGACCAGCGCGGGCGTAGGTGTCGACCGCCGGTCGCACCGCGGGCAACGCGGCGGGCGTCGCCAGCAATTGGCGCCATGCGTCGGCCAGCTCCACGACCGCCGGGCTGCGCGCGTGCTCACTCAGTATCGCCGCCCACCGCGCGAACGACGTTCCACCAGTGGGCAATTCGACCGGCTGCCCGTGGTGATGTTGCGCCCATGCAATGTTCAAGTCTTCGAACAGGATTCGCCACGACGGCACATCCACGGACAGATGGTGAATCATCAACGCCAACTGGCCCGTGTTCGGCACCCACAACGCGGTGAACATCGCCCCGGTCGCCGGATTCAACCGTGACCGGGCGGCCACGAGCGCCTCGTCGGACAGCGCATCCACCGACTGCAGGCAGGCGCGGGCGTCCACGGCCCCTACCTCGGGTACCCACAGCGACCAATCCCCGTTCCCGGTGTCCGCGGCGCGCAGCCGCAGCATGGCGTGGCGGTCCAGCAGGGCTTGCAACACGACGACGACGTCGGCCTCGGTCACTCCGGAGGGAGCTTGCAGCACCACCGTCTGGTTGTACTCATCGACCGGACCGTCAAAATCGTGTAGCCAGCGCATGATTGGGGTGGCCACCACCGCACCGACGCCCTCGTCGACCTCCGCCGCCTCGCCATCGAGCAAGACGGCCACCTGCGCAAGCCGGGCCACCGTCTGCTCGACGAAGACATCGCGCTGTCGACACGCCACACCGGCCGCGCGCGCCCGGGCCACCACCTGCATCGACAACACGCTGTCCCCGCCCAGGTCGAAGAACGAGTCGTCCACGCCGACCCGATCGACACCGAGGACCTGGGCATAGATATCGGCCAGGACCTGCTCGACCGCGTCTCCCGGCGCGCGGTAACGGTCGGCGTCCCGGTACTCCGGTGCCGGCAGGGCGCGTGTGTCGAGTTTGCCGTTGACCGTCAGCGGCAGAGCCTGCAGCCCCACGACCGCGGCCGGCACCATATATTCCGGCAATCGATCCGCCAGTTGCGCGCGAACCTTGACCGGATCGGCGGTCCCGGTGACGTAGCCGACCAGGCGCTTGTCGCCGGGACGGTCCTCACGGGCGATCACGGCAGCCTGCTCGACGCCGTCCAGCGCGCCGAGTGCCGCCCTGACCTCGCCCAACTCGATGCGATATCCGCGGATTTTCACCTGCTCATCCGCGCGGCCCACATACTGCAGCTCACCGTCAGCGTCCCAGCGCACCAGATCGCCCGTGCGATACATACATTGGCCGGGCGCCTGGGCATCGCCGAACGGGCACGCCACGAACCGCGACGCCGTCAACCCGGACCGGCCCCAGTATCCGCAGGCCACTCCCGCACCGGCCACATACAGCTCACCGACGGCGCCCGCCGACACCCGACGCAGGAACTTATCGAGCACGAAGAAGGCGAGATGCGCCAACGGCACGCCGATCGGGCTGACGCTGTTCTCGACGTCGCGGACGGCGATCTCCCGGAACGAGGCGTGCACCGTCGTCTCGGTGATGCCGTACATGTTGATCATCCGCGGCGACCCCGGATGATTACGGAACCACGACGCAATGCGTTGCGGTTCAAGCGCTTCGCCGCCGAAGACCACCGTCTGGAGGTTCAGCTGCCCCATCTCGGAGTGCAGCGCGTCGGCGGTCTGCAGCGCGTGGAACGCCGACGGGGTCTGGCTCAAGACGCTGACCTGTTCGCGCACCAGCAGGGCGTGGAATTCTTCCGACGAACGCACGACACCGTCGGGCACGATCAGCAGCCGAGAGCCGTACAGAAGCGGAGCCCAGATTTCCCAGACGGAGTAGTCGAAGGCCAGGGAATGGCATTGCGTCCACACCTGTCCCCGCGCCAGTTCGGCGTCGAGTGACTCGAGAAGCCGGGTCACGTTGCGGTGCGTGACGGCCACGCCCTTGGGCATGCCGGTGGTGCCCGAGGTGTAGACGATGTAGGCGAGGTTGTCGGCGGCGGGGGTCGGCAACGCTGCAGCAACTCCGGCGTCGATCGCGGAGTCGTTGATGTCGATGACGGGCACGTCCGAGGTGTCCACCCGCAGACGCAGGTCCGCGGTGGTGATCACGGCGATCGGGGCAGCGTCACCGAGGACCATCCCGAGGCGCGCATCGGGGTGCGCCGGATCCATCGGCACGTAGGCCGCCCCGGTCTTGATCACGGCCAGGACCGCCACGATCGCCTCGGCGCAGCGCGGCAGCAGCATCGCCACACGCTCGCCCGGGGCGGCGCCGCGGCCAACGAGCAGGTGCGCCAATCGATTAGATGCCGCGTTCAGCTCGCCGTAGGTCATCGAGCGGCTCCCGCACGTGACCGCTACCGCCTCCGCGTCGCGGGCCACCTGCGCCGCGAACAATTGCGGAATCGAGACCGGCGTGCGGGCCGGCTGTGCGAGCACCGCTCGGTTGCCCCATTCGTCGAGCTGGCTGTGTTCATCGGCATCGAGTAGGTCGATCGACAACAACCTCTTGGCCGGTTCGGCCGCCGCGGCCGCCGGTAACGCGCCGCCATCAGATTCCATTTTCACCGTTCACACGCCGAGAGAGCTGCCATAGAGTGCAGCGATATTAGGCACACTGATTTCCTCAGCCCCCTGGACGACATCGTGAAATGGTCCGAATTGTACTCAGAGATAACGTGACCCGTCCCGGTTTCACTCGATTGAAAGTTTGAGATCCGTCATGAGATTTGCGCTGGCAAGCTATGGAACTCGAGGCGATATCGAGCCTGCTGTTGTTATCGGCCGCGAACTGCAGCGCAGAGGGCATGATGTGTGCATCGCAGTCCCGCCCGATTTGGTCGGCTTCGCGCAATCGGCCGGCCTGTCCGCGGTGCCCTACGGGGCGGAGACGAACGCCTGGATGGACGCGTTTCGCACCTTCACCACGACGCTGTTCAGCAGGTTCTGGAGGGTTCGGGACATATCGCGGTCTGGGCTCGAAATCAAGAAGGTCACCGACCAGTCTTGGGCGCACATGAACGAGACATTGAAGTCGTTGGCGGAGGGGGCCGACGTGGTACTCGCCGGGCAGACCTATCAGGAAATCGCCGCCAATGTGGCTGAATACCATGGTCTTCCGTTGGTTACCCTGCACCATGTTCCGATGCGTCCCAACGGCCAGGTTGTGGCGATCTTGCCGGCACCGGCCTCTCGCTTCGCGGTGCGGGCGTTCGACTGGCTGACGTGGCGCCTGAGCAAAAAGCTCGAGGACGCGCAGCGCGGCGAACTCGGCCTGCCGAAGACAACGTCTTCCTCACCGCGACGAATTGCCGCATTGAGAGCCTTGGAAATGCAGGCATACGACGAGGTTGCCTTCCCGGGATTGGCGGCCGAATGGGCGAAATGGCGGCGCCAACGGCCCTTCGTGGGCGCGCTGACGATGGAGTTGGCGACGGGCGCCGACGACGAGGCCGCCTCGTGGATTGCCGCGGGAACACCGCCGATTTTCTTCGGCTTCGGCAGCATGCCGGTGGAATCTCCGTCCGACACGATCGAGATGATCAGCGGGGCGTGCGCGCAGTTGGGCGAGCGCGCGTTGATTTGCGCCGGCTGGAGCGACTTCGACGACGTCCCGCATTCCGATCACGTCAAGGTGGTCGGCGCGCTGAATTACGCGTCCATCTTTCCCCTGTGCCGGGCCGCCGTGCACCACGGCGGATCGGGCACCACCGCCGCAAGTCTGCGTGCCGGAATTCCCACCCTGGTCCTGTCCGTGGACGGCAATCAGATCATCTGGGGAGCCCAGGTGAAACGCCGCCTCAAGGTGGGCACCCACCGCCGCCTATCCGCCACCACCCGGGAATCGCTCGTCGCAGACCTGCGCCGAATCTTGGCGCCGGAGTACGCAATCCGAGCTCGCGACCTTGCCGCCCGGATGACGACACCCGCCGAAAGCGTCGCCAAGGCAGCAGATCTCGCCGAGAATTTCGCCAGTTCGAGGCGGTCGGCCTAGCGGACCGCTAGGTGAGCCGCTCGGTGAGGAATCGGACCACGCGTTTACGGGCCTCGTAGGCGGGGTGTCCGTCGATTTCACGGACCTCATCGGTCAGCACCGAATGCGCTGCCTTGCCGAAGCCGTGCTGATTGGTCGGGCCCGAATCGATGTCGATCACCTCGAACGCGTCCCCGAGGCGCTCCTTGAGCGTCGCGAACCGCTCGCCCGGCGACAGTTTGTCCTCGCTGAATCGTAATCCCATGGCGCACAAGCCGTCGGTGGCGCAGCGGTCGGCCACGGTGGTCAGCTCGGACTCGCTCAGGCCGGGGTCGCGGCGCCGAGCGGCGCCGAGCGGGAACGGCACCGACGGCTGCGACAGTACCGGGGCCAGCACGCTGTCGTCGACCGCGGCGGCCAGTGCGAATCCCCCGGTGAAACATTGGCCGATCACGCCGACGCCCTTGCCGGGCGTCGAGGCGTTGAGGTCGCGCGCGAGCGCGCGCAGGAACGCCGACACCGGCCGCTGCTTGTTCAGCGCCAACGCCGCGAATTCCCTTGCCACACAGGCTCGTCCGATGGCGCCGACGAGGTAACCGGCCGTCTTGGCACGGCCCGGCTCGCCGAACAGCGACGGGATTGCGACGGTGAAACCGTTGTCCACCAGGTGATTACCCAAGCCCAGCACGCCGGGATGTATTCCGGGCAGCTCAGGGATCAGCACCACACCGGGGCCGGCGCCCTTGCGGTAGACGTCGTGGGTGTAGCCGCCACCGCTGAACGGCGCCGCCGACCACCCGGACAGATCTGCCTCCGGTGCACCCATGCGAGTCCCCTTCTATCGGCTCGTCGGCAGCGGCGGCTGCGATTGCGTCGCCGAGGCCAGCGTACGAAACTGATCGCTGCTTCCGGCGCCGGTTATCGCGATCTGCGTCGCGCCGCCCGGGCCGCTTAGCCGGGTCGTCCACACGGCTTCGGCGTCCGCGCCGCTTTCGCCGGACCCCTGATAGACGACCCAGTTGGTCCCGCTGACGTCGACCGCCCCGGTGGGATACGCCGACGGATGGATCGAGTTGATCAGCTTGTCCTCGTCGGCGTTGCTCTGGGTCAGGCTCAGATACATGCCGCTCGGGCTGATGTATCCGACCACCGAGATGGGCGCGTTCACGCGTTGACCCGTCGCGGGGTCGGATCGCCCGTTGGGGATGCCGCCGCGGTGCCCGGAGTTGGCCTGCCAGCCGCCGGGCAACTGCGGTTGGCGGATGGGAAAGCCGAGCGTCGCCGCGTCCGCCCGCAGGGCCGCCGCGGCGTCATAGGACGGGATGGGGCCCCTGCGGCTGTCGAGCTGAAACGAACACATGCCCAGCAGCCCGGCCAGCACCACGCAGCCAATGACCAGCGGAATCAGGGACCAGAACATGTCCCGGCCGTCCTGCAGCAGCCGAGGCTTCGCCGGCCTGGGCGCGGGCCCGGCGGCCGGGGCCGGCTCGTCGGCCACAGAGCCGTCCGAGCTGGCATTCAGCGGCGGCTTCTCGGTCATCCCCCGAGTATCCCAGTTCCAGCGGACCGATCCGCTTCTGGGACAATCAGCAACCATGACAGTTGAGGGCAACCGCTCGTCCACCGCCAATGGCCGAGCTCCAGCGCAGGCGCGGCCGCGCGGTGAGGCTCCAGACCGCAACCTGGCCTTGGAACTGGTCCGGGTCACCGAGGCCGGCGCCATGGCGGCCGGACGCTGGGTAGGCCGCGGCGACAAGGAGGGCGGTGACGGCGCGGCCGTCGATGCGATGCGCGAGCTCGTCAACTCGGTGTCGATGCGCGGCGTGGTCGTGATCGGCGAGGGTGAGAAGGACCACGCGCCGATGCTCTACAACGGCGAAGAGGTCGGCAACGGGGACGGCGCGGAGTGCGACTTCGCCGTCGATCCGATCGACGGCACCACACTGATGAGCAAGGGCATGCCCAACGCCATCTCCGTGCTGGCGGTGGCCGACCGCGGCGCGATGTTCGACCCGTCGGCGGTCTTCTACATGAACAAGATCGCCGTCGGCCCCGAGGCGGCGCACGTGCTCGACATCACCGCGCCCATCGCCGAGAACATCAAGGCCGTCGCGAAGGTGAAGGCGTTGTCGGTGCGCGACATGACCGTATGCATTCTCGACCGGCCGCGGCACGCCCAGCTGATCGAGGACGTCCGGGCCACCGGGGCCCGCATCCGGCTGATCACCGACGGCGACGTCGCGGGCGCGATCTCGGCCTGCCGGCCGCACTCGGGCACCGACATGCTGGCCGGGATCGGCGGTACGCCGGAAGGCATCATCGCGGCCGCCGCGATCCGGTGCATGGGTGGCGCCATCCAGGCGCAGCTGGCCCCCACCGACGACGAGGAACGCCAAAAGGCCATCGACGCCGGCTATGACCTCGATCAGATCTTGACCACCGAGGACCTCGTGTCCGGCGAGAACGTCTTCTTCTGCGCCACCGGGGTCACCAACGGCGACCTGCTCAAGGGCGTGCAGTACTACCCCGGCGGCTGCACCACCCAGTCGATCGTCATGCGGTCGAAATCGGGCACCGTCCGCATGATCGAGGCCTACCACCGGCTTTCGAAGCTCAACGAATACTCCGCCATCGACTTCACCGGCGACAGTTCTGCCGCCTATCCCCTGCCCTGACCGCCAGATCGAAGAACGAGGAAGCCAGCACTCTATGGCCACGGATGACACCGAGTACCGCATCGAGCACGACACCATGGGCGAGGTCCGCGTCCCCGCAAAAGCGTTGTGGCGCGCGCAAACCCAGCGCGCGGTCGAGAACTTTCCGATCTCGGGCCGCGGGCTGGAGCGCACCCAGATCCGCGCCCTGGGCCTGCTGAAGGGCGCGTGCGCGCAGGTCAACAAGGACCTCGGGCTGCTGGCCCCGGAGAAGGCCGACGCGATCATCGCCGCGGCCGCCGAAATCGCCGACGGCCGCCACGACGACCAGTTTCCGATCGACGTCTTCCAGACCGGTTCGGGCACCAGCTCCAACATGAACACCAACGAGGTGATCGCCAGCATCGCCGCGGCCAACGGCGTCACGGTGCACCCGAACGACGACGTCAACATGTCGCAGTCCTCGAATGACACCTTCCCCACCGCGACCCACATCGCGGCCACCGAAGCCGCCGTGCGCCACCTCATTCCGGCGCTCGAGGTGCTGCATGACGCGCTGGCGAGCAAGGCCCGCGAATGGCACACCGTGGTCAAGTCGGGCCGCACCCACCTGATGGACGCCGTGCCCGTG
Source organism: Mycobacterium sp. 3-98 (assembly GCF_035918355.1). Classification (NCBI taxonomy): domain Bacteria; kingdom Bacillati; phylum Actinomycetota; class Actinomycetes; order Mycobacteriales; family Mycobacteriaceae; genus Mycobacterium; species Mycobacterium sp. 3-98. The sequence continues at coordinate 4,749,857 of NZ_CP142360.1, forward strand.
ACGCTCGGCCAGGAATTCAGCGGGTACGCCCGCCAGATCGAGGCCGGCATCGAGCGGGTGCGCGCCACGCTGCCCCGGCTCGGTGAGCTGGCGATCGGCGGCACCGCGGTGGGCACCGGCCTCAACGCTCCCGACGGCTTCGGCGCCAAGGTCGTCGAAACGTTGGTTGCCTCCACCGGCCTGAGCGAATTGCGCACGGCGGCAAACTCCTTCGAGGCCCAGGCCGCGCGCGACGGCCTGGTCGAGGCGTCCGGCGCGCTGCGCACCATCGCCGTGTCGCTGACCAAGATCGCCAACGACGTCCGCTGGATGGGCTCGGGCCCGCTGACCGGCCTGGCCGAGATTCAGCTGCCCGACCTGCAACCGGGTAGCTCGATCATGCCCGGTAAGGTGAATCCCGTTCTCCCCGAGGCAGTTACGCAGGTGGCCGCGCAGGTGATCGGCAACGACGCCGCGGTCGCGTGGGGCGGCGGGAACGGCGCGTTCGAGCTCAACGTGTACATCCCGATGATGGCCCGCAACATCCTCGAGTCGTTCAAGCTGCTGACCAACGTCTCGAAGCTGTTCGCGGAGCGCTGCATCACCGGCCTGGCGGCCAACGTCGAGCACCTGCGCGAGCTCGCCGAGTCGTCGCCGTCCATCGTGACGCCGCTGAACTCGGCGATCGGCTACGAGGAGGCCGCCGCGGTCGCCAAGCAGGCCCTCAAGGAGCGCAAGACGATTCGCCAGACCGTGATCGACCGCGGCCTGACCGGCGACAAGCTGTCGATCGAGGAGCTCGACCGCCGGCTCGACGTGCTGGCCATGGCGAAGGTCAAGCCGGAAGACTAGGCCCGACCGTCACGCGGCGACGGTGTCGATGAGTGTAAGGGTGGTTTTTCCATGACGGCTCCTCCCGGCGGCGGCCCCTACGGCCCTGGGCCTTACGGAAGCAACCCCTATGGGCAGGAACCGAATTGGGGTGGCCAGCCGCCAGCCGGCGGCCCTTACCCGCAGGGTCCTTACCCGCAGGGCGGTCCCTACGGCTACCCGCCGGGCGGTCAGTACCCGTATCCGCCGCCGGGTGGTCCCGCCGTCAATCCGTACCAGGCACCGCAGTATCCCCCGCCGGGACAACCATTTCCGCCCGGCGGGCCCTACCCGCCCGGCCCTCCCCCAGGCGGCTCGAAGCTGCCCTGGCTGATCGTCGCCGGCCTGGTCGCGCTGGCCGTGATCGCGCTGGTGGCCACCCTCGTGGTGATGAAGGGCGGCCACGGCAACAAGCGATCGAGCGCCGCGCCGCCGTCGACGAGCACGTCGGTCTCGCAACCGAAGAATTCGGCACAGAACGCCACGGATTGCACCCCGAACGTGTCCGGCGGCGAGATGCCCCGGGGCGACTCGATCACCGCCGGAAAGCTGTCGTTCCCGGCCAGTGCGGCGCCGTCCGGGTGGACGGTGTTCTCCGATGACCAGGGCCCCAACCTGATCGGCGGACTCGGCGTCGCCCAGGACGTGCCCGGGGCCAATCAGTGGATGATGACGGCCGAGGTCGGCATCACCAATTTCGTTGCCAGCATGGACCTCACGGCGCAAGCCACCAAACTGATGCAGTGCGTGGTCAACGGGCCCGGCTATGCCAACGCGACACCCACGCTGGGACCGGTCAAGACGTCGTCGATCACCGTGGACGGGACCAAGGCGGTGCGGGCCGACGCCGACGTCACGATCGCCGATCCCACCCGCAACGTCAAGGGCGACTCGGTCAGCATCATCGCGGTCGACACCAAGCCGGTCACCGTGTTCATCGGCAGCACACCCATCGGTGACACCGCGTCGGCGGACCTCGTCGGCAAGATCATCGCCGCGCTGAAGGTGGCGAAATCCTGACGCGGCCCTGGTCCTAGGTGGTCGGCGCCGAGACGTGGGTCGTCTCGGATCGCCCACGCAATACGGTGGAATAGCATTCGGCCCAGTGTCCGCGTTCGGCCTCACCGGCCGCATCGATGGCGGCCGCCGAACACAGGATTCGCCGATCGGACGTCTTGGCGAGGTCGGCCAGCCGCGCGGCCTCGTTGACGGCGTCGCCGATCACGGTGTATTCGTACCGGTTCTCGGCGCCGACGTTGCCGGCGAACACGCGCCCCGCGGAGACGCCGACGCCGAAATCGACTGGCAGCCGGCGCAGTTGAGTGGCCAGCGCCCGGGCCGTCGCCAGCGCTGCGGACGCCGGCTCGCTGGTCGGCAATGGCACCCCGAAGACGGCCAGCGCGGCGTCTCCGGCGAATTTGTTGATCAATCCGTGGTGTTCGTCGACGGCGTTGACGACGATCCGGAAGAAGTCGTTGAGCACCTCGGCGACTTCTTGCGGCGGGCGGCTTTCCGCGAGCTGCGTGGAACCCACCAGGTCGATGAAGAGCACCGCCGCTTCGACCACGTCGCCGGACAGGGAGGCTCCCTCTTCGACGGCGCGCTGCGCGACGTCGGCGCCGACGTGGCGGCCGAACAGGTCACGTAGCCGGTCGCGCTCGGCGAGCCCGGCCACCATACGGTTGAAACCCGTTTGCAGCCGCCCGATCTGGGAACGTTCGTAGGCGCCGACGTAGGTTTCCATGCGGCCATGTTCAACCTCCGCCATGGCGTCGACGACCTCCCCGATCGGGTCCGAGATGGACCGCGAGGTCAGGATCATCGTCGGCAGTCCCAACACCAGCGCCGCCAGCGACACCACCAGGATCGGCACGTCCAACGATGCCGACTTCTCGATCAGCCACCCGTAGGAGCGCAAAACGACCAGGGACGCGATGACCGCGATGGGAAACGCGCTGCAGAGGAACCACAGCAGAACCAGTCGCGCGTACACGCTCGGCACGGCCAGCCGTGGCTCGGCGCCCAGTGTGGCGGCACGCATGATGGGGCGCAGGGTGCGTTGCGCGAGCAGCATCCCCGTGCCGGCGGCGGCCGAGCCGCCGAGCAGCACGCCGAGCACGATGGGTAGCAGAAGCCGGGCCCCGCCACCAAGATTCAGCAGGATGAAGGTCCCGCCGCTCAGCGCCCAGGCCGTCACCAGGATCGCCGACTGGCGCCCGGCGAGCTTCATCACGGCCTCGCGTTGTTGTGGTGTCGGTTCGTCGCCCGGCACGAACCAGCGCAGTGTGGGCGCCAGGCTCAAGGCGCCGGCCACCGAGACGCCGATGATGCCCAGCACGACGAGCAGCGCCACCGGCCCCGTGCTGTGCCGCGCGAAGTCGGCGTTGGCCCCGACGGACGTGTGGCCGCGCAACGGGATCAAGATGGCGGCCGCTTCGACGACCGCCAGCACATACGACAGACTCAAGTCGAGGCCGTAGTGAAACATCCACCGTCGAGCGGACTTTCGTCCTTTCGTCGCGGGCCCGCTCGTCGCGCTAGGCACCGTTGTTCGGCCCGCCGGAATTCTGCCCGGGGATGTCGGTGATCGGGAAGTTGGGCATCGGCTTGGGTGAGGGCGTGTTGGGCAGCGTGGGGATGTCGCTGGCGGGGATGTCGCGCAGACCGTTGACGGGTGGCCCGTTCTCCCGGCCGCCATAACTGCTGCCGGGCGCGCGTGGTCCCAGCAGTTCGCTGACCGTCACCATCCGGTAGCCGTTGGCCTTGAGCACCGGGATGAACTGATAGACCAGATCGACGGTGCTCGAGTAGGTGTTATGGAACAGCACCACCGAGCCCGGTTTGATGTAGGTCATCAGCATCGATCGCGTCGCAGCCGTGTTCGAGTCGTTGGCCCAATCGAAAGGGATGACGTCCCACAGGATTTCGGCCAGCCCGAATTGCCCGGCGGTCTGGCGCACCACCGGGTCGGACAAGCCGCCCGCGGGCCGGTACAACGTCGGCGTGTGGCCGGTCGCGGCGGTGATCGCGTCATTCGCCTTGGAGAACTGCGCGGCGATGTCCTCCCGCGGGATGGTGGTCATGTTGGGGTGTTCCCAGGTGTGGCTGCCGATTTCCATCCCCGCGTCGGCGATGCGTTTGGCCCCCGCCGGGTTGGCGGCCACCTTGTTGCCGATCAGAAAGAAGGTGGCCTTCGCGTCGTTGCCCTTGAGGATCTGCAGCAGCCGCTCGTCGAAGGGGCCGGGGCCGTCATCGAAGGTCAACGCGACGCATTTGACGACCGAGCAGGACAGGTCGTCGGCGCGCGTCACGTGACCGGTCAGCCCGCCGATAACCAGCACCGCGACGGCGGCGACGACACCGGCCAGCGTGCGCCCGTAGCGCCAGGCCAAGGTGTCGGGTCGTTTCGCCACGGTAAAAGCGTACTCACCGCGAGACTGCAACCAGCGACACATATCGCGAGTGGAGCTGTCGTGGAATACAGCTTCGCGGCGAAACCGCTCAGTGCGGCCCGGCGATCTCCTCGAGCATCTCGGTGACCAGCGCGGCGATCGGCGAGCGCTCGCTGCGCAACAGGGTGATGTGGGCGAACAGCGGGTGGCCCTTGAGCTTCTCGATCACCGCCGCGACCCCGTCGTGGCGGCCCACCCGCAGGTTGTCGCGCTGGGCGATGTCGTGGGTCAGGACCACCCGCGACCCGGTGCCCAGCCTGGACAGCACGGTCAGCAACACGTTGCGCTCCAGCGACTGCGCCTCGTCGACGATGACGAACGAGTCGTGCAGCGAACGTCCCCGGATGTGGGTCAGCGGCAGCACTTCGAGCATGCCGCGGGACAGCACTTCCTCTAGCACCGCCGGGCTGGCCAGCCCCTCGAGGGTGTCGAACACTGCCTGCGCCCACGGGCCCATCTTTTCGCTCTCGCTGCCGGGCAGGTATCCCAGCTCCTGGCCGCCGACGGCGTACAACGGGCGGAAGACCACCACCTTGCGCTGGGTCCGCCGCTCCAGCACGGCCTCCAGCCCGGCGCACAGCGCCAGCGCCGACTTGCCGGTGCCGGCCTTGCCACCCAGCGACACGATGCCGACCGACTCGTCGAGCAGCAAGTCCAGCGCGACCCGCTGTTCGGCGGACCGCCCACGCAATCCGAACACCTCGCGGTCACCGCGGACCAGCTGAACGCGCTTGTCCGCGTTGACCCTGCCCAACGCGTGAGAGCTGCCACCGAGCAGCCGAATGCCGGTGTGGCAGGGCAGGTCTCGGGCCTCCGCCAGATCGATCTCGCCGTCGCTGAACAGGGCGTCGATATCCTCGGTGGCGGTTTCGATCTCGCGCATGCCCGACCAGCCGGAGGCCACGACGTCTTGGGCGTGGTATTCGTCGGCGGCCAGCCCCACCGCGGCGGCCTTGACCCGAAGCGGAATGTCCTTGCTGACCAACGTGACTCGTTTGCCTTCGGCGGCCAGGTTGGCGGCGCAACTCAGGATCCGGCAGTCGTTGTTGTCGTTGCGGAAGCCGGCGGGCAGCACCGCCGGGTCGGTGTGGTTGAGTTCGACGTGGAGCGTACCGCCTTGTATCCCAACGGGAATGGGTTGATCCAGGCGCCCGTGCACAAGCCGAAGATCGTCGAACAGGCGCAACGCCTGGCGGGCGAACCATCCCAGCTCGTGGTGGTGGCGTTTGGCCTCCAGCTCGCTGATCACCACCAACGGAACAACCACCTCGTGTTCGGCGAACCGGCTGCACGCCCATGGGTCGGACAGCAGCACGGAAGTGTCGATCACGTAGGTCCGGATATCGGTCACGTAGCGCTCCTCGAGCGGGATGAGCCCGCGCGGACCCGCACAGGCATGTCGACGGGAACCGCAGCACCAGGACCGGGGCCGGTCCTTCCGTTGTGGTGACGGGAGGTGCCGCCCTGGCAGCAGAGCATGACGCTGACCATCGGGAACGACGCTACTCCCGTGGTCGCGTGCCCGCTGTGCAGGCGCGCCGACATGACGAGCCGCGACGACGCCCCAAAGGGATCGGCGGGGAGGGGGCCGCGGCTCAGCCGACGATGAATTGCCGCAGCGCGGGCTCGTCCGCGAGCCCCCATGCGGCGATGCGGTCGGAGATCGCCTGACGCAGCTGCTCCGGACCGAAAATGCCTGCCTTTTCGACGTTCTGCACCTTGTCGCGGTACGCGTCGATGTCGGCGCCGGGCACATCCAGGTCGGCCGCACGGGCGGCGATCGCCGCGATCGTCTCGTCGCGGGTGTATCCCAGGCAGTGCTCGACGAGGTTGGAGAAGAACAGTTCGTGCCGCCGCTCGTCGCGGGCGATCCGGTCGATCAGGCCGGCCAGGATGGGCTCCTCGAGCTTGGCGGCCAGGTTCTCGCAGAACACGGCGTGGGTGCGTTCGACGAACGCCATGTGCACCAGGGTCTCCACCTGCGAGTAGGTGTCGGCGCGGTAGCCCTTCATGACGTACTGGACGCGGGCCTCTTCGTTGGCGGTCGGGTCGACCTCACGGGTCACCACCAGGTACTCGCGCAACGCGATGGCGTGCAGGTGCTCCTCGGCGGTCCACCGGCCCAGCCAGCGGCCCCAGTAGTCCTCGAGGATGAAGTGCTCGACCAGCTCGCGGTGGTGCGCGGCCAGGTTGTCCTTGAGCAGCAGCATGATCTCGCAGGCGTCGGTCAGCGGTCTCGGCAACGTCATTGACGACGGGTCCCAGTCGCGCCCACCGAGGAATGCGAAGTTCTCGCCCCGATCGAACGGCACGTAATCGTGGGCGAACCAGAGCTCTTCGGTGGACAGGTGGCGGTCGACGTTCGCTTCGACGACCGGCTCGAGTTCCAGGGTCAGCGCGTTAGCGACGGGTCTTTCGGCCATGAGATAACTGTAACCCGCGTACACAGGTTCATGAAATCGGCGGGGTCGTGTCGGAGCAAGTGGTGACGTTGGTCCTCGAACCCGACCAGACGGGCGTCAGCGGCCGACCAGCGCCCAGTCTTCCAGGCCGTCGTACAGCGGGAACTCCTGCGCCAGCCGTGTCACGCGCTGGCGCAGCCCCGCCACGTCGGCCAAGCTGCCCGCGGCCAGGGCGGTGGCGATGACGTCGGCGACCTCGCTGAACTCGGCGTCGCCGAAGCCGCGGGTGGCCAGGGCGGGCGTGCCGATCCGCAGCCCCGACGTGACCATCGGCGGCCGCGGGTCGTTGGGCACGGCGTTGCGGTTGACGGTGATGCCGACCTCGTGCAGCAGGTCCTCGGCGGCTTGGCCGTCGAGCGGGGAGTTGCGCAGATCCACCAGCACCAGGTGCACGTCGGTGCCGCCGCTGACCACCGATACGCCGGCCTTGGCGACGTCGGCGGCCAACAGCCGGTCGGCGAGGATGCGCGCGCCCGACAGGGTGCGCTGCTGCCGCTCGACGAATTCGGGGGTGCTCGCGATCTTCAGCGCGACGGCCTTGCCCGCGATGACGTGCATGAGCGGTCCGCCCTGCTGGCCGGGGAACACCGCCGAGTTGATCGCCTTGGCGTACTCCTGCTTGCCGAGGATCATGCCCGAGCGGCCGCCGCCGAGCGTCTTGTGAATGGTCGTCGACACGATGTCGGCGTGCGGCACCGGCGAGGGGTGCAGGCCGGCCGCGACCAAGCCCGCGAAGTGCGCCATGTCCACCCAGAGCTTGGCGTCGACCTCGTCGGCGATCGAGGCGAACGCCGCGAAGTCGAGGATCCGCGGGTAGGCCGACCAACCGGCGATGATGACCTTGGGGCGAAATTCCAGCGCCTTGGCGCGCACCGCGTCCATGTCGACGAGATGCGTCGTCGGGTCGACACCGTAGAAACCGTTCTCGTAGAGCTTGCCGGAGAAGTTCAGCTTCATGCCGTGCGTCAGGTGGCCGCCGTTGGCCAGGTCCAGACCCAGCAGCCGCTCCCCCGGCGTCATCAGCGCGTGCAGGACGGCGGCGTTGGCCTGGGCGCCCGAATGCGGCTGCACGTTGGCGAAGTCGGCGCCGAAGAGGGCCTTGGCCCGGTCGCGGGCGATGTTCTCCACGACGTCGACGTACTCGCAGCCGCCGTAGTAGCGGCGCCCCGGCAAGCCCTCGGCGTACTTGTTGGTCAGCACGCTGCCCTGGGCCTGCAGCACCGCGCGCGGGACGAAGTTCTCCGACGCGATCATTTCCAGCATGTCGCGCTGGCGGCCCAGCTCCTGGCCCAACAGCCCGGCGATGTCGGGATCAACCTCGGCGAGCGGGGCGGACATCACGGAGGTCGTGGCGCGGGCGTCAGGTGCAGCAGTCACGGCGCCAGTCTATCCAGCGCCGACTTTTCGCCAGCCCAGCCGTCGGGCTTTTCGGCGCTCCTGCAACACTTGCACTATGCCGCGGCTTAGCGAGCCGAGCCCTTATGTGGAGTTCGACCGAAAGCAATGGCGTGCGCTTCGTATGTCGACGCCGCTGGCCCTCACCGAGGAGGAACTGGTCGGCCTGCGCGGTCTGGGTGAACAGATCGACTTGCTCGAAGTCGAAGAGGTTTACCTGCCGCTGGCCCGGCTGATTCACCTGCAGGTCGCGGCGCGCCAGCGGTTGTTCGCCGCCACCGCCGAGTTCCTGGGTGAACCTCAGCAAAACCCGGACCGGCCGGTGCCGTTCATCATCGGGGTCGCCGGCAGCGTGGCGGTCGGCAAGTCGACGACCGCCCGTGTGCTGCAGGCGCTCTTGGCGCGCTGGGACCATCATCCCCGGGTGGACCTGGTGACCACCGACGGATTCCTGTACCCCAATGCCGAGCTGGACCGGCGAAACCTGATGCATCGCAAGGGGTTTCCGGAAAGCTACAACCGTCGGGCACTGATGCGGTTCGTTACGTCGGTCAAGTCGGGCTCGGACTACGCGTGCGCGCCGGTGTATTCGCATTTGAAATACGACGTGATCCCCGGGGCCAAGCACGTGGTGCGGCATCCCGACATCCTGATCCTCGAGGGCCTCAACGTTTTGCAGACCGGTCCGACCCTGATGGTGTCGGACCTGTTCGACTTCGGCGTCTATGTGGACGCGCGGATCGAGGACATCGAGCAGTGGTACATCTCGCGGTTTTTGGCCATGCGCAGCACGGCCTTCGCCGATCCCGAGTCGCACTTCCACCACTACGCGGCGCTCAACGACACCAAGGCCGTCGCCGCCGCCCGCGAGATCTGGCGCTCCATCAACCGGCCCAACCTGGTCGAGAACATCCTGCCCACCCGGCCGCGCGCCACGCTGGTGCTGCGCAAGGACGCCGACCACTCCATCAATCGGCTGCGGCTGCGCAAGCTCTAGGCGCGACTACGCCGTCTCGAGGCGCCGCACTCCCAGGTATTGGAGCGCGGCGAACGCGGCCGCGTAGGCGCCGCTGGCCAGCGTCAGCGCGGCCCCGGTGACGGTCAGCGGCAATGCTTCGGTTGCCACGATCGAGGACAGCGTGAAAAAGATGTTGGCCACGATCACGCCGATGCCGACACCGCGCACGTCCGGCATCGCCCCGAGGCTGAACACCACGAGGCCGTAGATCACGAAGAAGGCCCCCATGGCGTAATTCTCGAAGGACGTCAGGCCGGTCAGCGACGAGAGCGGGTCGGCGAGGAAGGCGATGACCAAGCCGAAGAGTCCCGTCAGGGTGGCGTCGGCGCGCACGGCGAAGCGCAACAGCGAGTCGGTCGCGTCGTAGAGGGGCCGCGTGGTGAGGCCGGATACACCAGAAACAAGCAACATGTGATTACTCCTCGCGATGGCGGTGTTGGCTATTGCCACGGATACAACGACGAGGTGGTTCACCCGGCTATTCCCGTTATCGGGTAAATATTTGACACGCGCCAGTCGGGCGGGATCAGCCGCCCCACGAGTCACAGGCGCAGCGGATTTACTTCCCGTAGCGGCGATGGCGCTGGCTGTAGTCGCGCAGCGCGCGCAGGAAGTCGACGCGGCGGAAGGCGGGCCAGTGCGCCTCGGTGAACCACATCTCCGAGTACGCGCTTTGCCACAGCAGGAAGCCGGAGAGCCGTTGCTCGCCCGAGGTGCGGATCACCAGGTCGGGATCGGGCTGACCGGAGGTGTAGAGATTTTCCGAGATCGCATCGACGGTGACGGTGTCGATCAGCTCTTCGGCGGTCGCGCCGTTGGCGAGTTCCTTGCTCAGCAGCGAACGCACCGCGTCGACGATTTCGCGGCGACCGCCGTAGCCGACGGCGACGTTGACGTGGAAGGGCGCCACGACCGGGGTGGACTCCACCGCCCCGCGCAGCCGGCGGGCCGGTTGCTCGCCGAGCAGCTCGAGGTCGCCGACGGTGCGCACGCTCCAGCGGTTGGCCGGCGCGCAGATCTCCTCGACGACGTCGGTGATGATCTCGATGAGCCCGGCCAGCTCGTCGGGATCGCGCTGCAGGTTCTCCGTGGAAAGCAGGTACACGGTGGTCATCTCGATGCCGGCTTCCTGACACCAGCGCAGCATCTCCGCGATCTTGGCCGCGCCCATCCGGTAGCCGTAGCTCACGTCGTCGTATCCCGCGTCGCGCGCCCACCGGCGGTTCCCGTCGCACAGCACCGCGATGTGGCGGGGCAGTTCCGACTTGGAAGCGGTCAGGCCCTGCCGCAGCCGCATCTCGTAGATCCGATACAGCGGCTCTTTGAGTCGCCGCGGGATGATTTCCACGAACACACACCCTACTGCCAGGCGCAATGGATTCCGGGTTGCGATTTCGGCCGGTCATCCGAGCAGCCGGGCGAGAAGTCGACACTGCGCCGTAACCATCTCTGGCTACTCTGGCTCTTACACCCCGCCCATGGCACCGTGGCCACCGGCGTCCCCCGTTGTAGAGACATTCCACAGGAGACATGAGCAGCCAGACCAGCACCGTCCCGCATCCTGAGCGCGAACCCGAGCCGATCGCCCCGGGCAACAGCGTCGAGCGACTCGCCGAAGGGGCCGCCAATGTTTTGGGCAAACCCCGGATGCGCGGCTGGATCCACTTCTACTCGGCGTGGCTGGCGATCATCGCCGGCGCCACGCTGGTGTCCGTGTCGTGGGCGGCGTCCTCGCCCCGCGCCGGGCATTCGACGCTGATCTACGCCGCGTGCACGGTGGCGTTGTTCGCGGTCAGCGCGACCTATCACCGGGTGCACTGGAAGTCGGACCTGGCCCGGATTCGCATGAAGCGGCTCGATCATTCGATGATCTTCATCTTCATCGCCGGCAGCTACACGCCGTTCGCGCGGCTGGTCATGCCGCAGGACACCGGCGTGGTGGTGCTGTGCATCGTGTGGGGCGGCGCGCTCGCGGGCATCGCGCTGAAGGTGTGCTGGCCGACGGCGCCGCGCTGGCTGGGCGTACCGCTCTATCTGCTGTTGGGCTGGGTGGCGATCTGGTACGCGCCGACGATTCTGCACCAGGCCGGGGTGGCCGCGATGGTGCTGCTGGCCGTCGGCGGCGTGTTCTACAGCGTCGGTGGCATTTTCTACGGTCTACGCTGGCCCGACCTGTGGCCGCGGACGTTCGGCTATCACGAGTTCTTCCACGCCTTCACCGCGATCGCGGCGATCCTGCATTACATCGCCATGTGGTTCGCCGTGTTCTACACGGAAGAACACGCGTGGCTGTTGGGAGCCTGATCGCCCGGCTAGCCCTCGTCGACGTCGTCGTCGGGTGACCAGTACGCCTTCATCGCCGCGATCTTCCCGCTGCCGTCGAAGACCATGACATCGATCGGCTCGATCACCATCCGGTGCTCGCCGGCGGTCACGGTCAGCCGGAACTGGAAGGCCGCCTCGTTGCCGGCCACGCGCAGCGTCTTCAGTTCGCATTCGCGCTGCAGGTTGTCGACCGCGGAGTAGAAGCCGTGGATCGCTTGGCGCCCGATGTGCACCTCGCCGCCGACGGGGTCCTCGACCGTGGCGTCGTCGGCGTACAGCTCGACCAAGTCGTCGGCGCTGCCCTTGGCGACCAGCTCGATGTAGCGGTGGACCGTGCTTCTGATCGCTTCGGTCTTGGCGGCATTCGGCATGGGAGGCAGGGTAACCCGGCTTCAGTGGTGATCGCCAGCGCGGCGCAGCCGGGCGCAGCGGGTCACCACCACCGGCTCAGCGGCTGGAAACAGCCAGGGCGGCGGCCAGTTCGGCCGCGGTGGTCACCGGAAGGTCGCAGACCTGGCCACGACACACGTAGGCGGCGTCGGCGCCGGCCACCCGGTCGCGGCCCGCCAGCAGCGCCGAGGAATCGACGTCCCCGCCCACGACGACCGCCCCGCCGGGCGCCAGCCGTCGCGCCTCGGCCAGCAGCGGCGACCACGACGGGTCGCAGGCCACCGCGATCTGCAGCGGCCCGCGGACCGCGGCCTCCGCCACGGCCAGCCAATGCCCGGCCGACCGCGGCGCACGCTCCAGCAGCACCGAGTGCGCGCGCAGCGCGTCGTCCGCCGCCCGCAGGTACCGCTCGGCGCGCTCCCCGTCGACCACGTGCGCCGCGGTCAGCAGGGCCTCGGTGATCGACGACGCGCCCGACGGGGTCGCCCCGTCCAGCGGGTCGGCGGGCCGCAGCATCAACCGCTCGGCATCGTCGGCGGTGTCGAACCAGCGGCCGGGCTGCTCACGATCGGCGAAGTGCGCCAACGCGGTGTCCAACAGATCGGTCGCCCTTGTCAGCCAGGCCGCCTCGCCCGTCAGCTGGTAGAGCGCCAGCAGCCCGGTGGACAGCATCGCGTGGTCCTCGAGGATGGCGGCGCTGTCGCCGACCACGCCGCCGAGGCTGGCGCGCCGCAGCCTGCCGTCGACCACGTGCAGGTCGAGCAGCGCCCGCGCGCAACGGCTTGCGGCGTGGACGAACTCGGGCTCGTCCAACGCCACGCCGGCCTCGGCCAAGGCGGTGATCGCCAGCCCGTTCCAGGACGTGACGATCTTGTCGTCGCGGCCGGGCTGGACGCGGGCGCGCCGGGCGTTCAACAACGCGGCCCGCACGCGTTCGGCCCGCGGCGCATCCTCCGGATCGGCGGGGAGCTGCAGCACCGAGGCGCCGTGCTCGAAGGTGCCGGCCGGGGTGACCGCGAAAACCTGTGCGGCCCAACGACCGTCGTCGGGCCCGAGCGCGTCGCTCAGCTGTTCCGGCGTCCACACATAGGTCGAGCCCTCGCGGCCGTCGGCGTCGGCGTCCAGCGATGAGGTGAACATGGCACCGTCGGCGAGGTCGTCGAGCAGGAACCGCGCGGTCTGGTCGGCGATTCGGCGCGCCAGCGGATCGCCGGTACGCCGGGCCCAGTGCGCGTAGGCGCGCAGCAGCAGCGCGTTGTCGTACAGCATCTTCTCGAAATGCGGTACCACCCAAGCGTTGTCGACGCTGTACCGGGCGAAGCCGCCGCCGAGCTGGTCGTAGATGCCGCCGCGGGCCATCGCGCTGCCCGCGCGCGACACCGCGTCGAGCGCCGCCGGCGATCCGGTGCGCTCGTAGTTGCGTAGCAGCGCCTCGAGCAGCGCCGAGGGCGGGAATTTGGGCGCACCGCCGAACCCGCCGTGCACGGTGTCCTCGTCCCCGAGCAGCGCGGCGACGGCGTGGTCACACAGGTCGGCCGCCACCGCGGGGCCGCCACGCGCGACACCGGAAGCCATCTTGCGCAGCTCGCCGGCGATGTGGTCGGACGCCTCCTCGACCTCACCACGACGCTCCCGCCATGTGGCCGCGACAGCCGAAAGAAGTTGCAGGAAGCTATCTTTCGGATAGTAGGTGCCGCAGAAGAAGGGCCGCCCGTCCGGCGTGAGGAAACAGGTCATCGGCCAGCCGCCCTGCCCGGTGAGGGCCACCGTGGCGTTCATGTACACCGCGTCGATGTCGGGCCGTTCCTCGCGGTCGACCTTGATGCAGACGAATCCCGCGTTCATCGCGGCGGCGACGTCGGCGTCCTCGAACGACTCGTGCGCCATGACGTGACACCAGTGACAGGCCGCGTAGCCGACCGACAGCAGGATCGGCACGTCGCGGGCGGCGGCGTCGGCCAGCGCCTCCGGTGTCCACTGCTGCCAGTGCACCGGATTGTCGGCGTGCTGGCGCAGATACGGGCTGGTGGCCAGCCCTAGGGTGTTCGCGGCGGACGAGTCAGCCTGGCTCATCGCCGGATCCCGGGGGTCGCGGTGACCCGTCCGCCCGATCCGGGGCCTGCCCGGCGCCCGGGTCGACCGCGTCGGTGCCCTCGTCCGCGGCCTGGTCCGGCTCGGGATGCTTGGGGTCGAACGACTCCGGCACCTTCTTCAGCTGCCGGTTCATCGAGCGCAGCAAGAACAGCGTGCTGATCAACAACAACACGACGATCAGCAGCCCGACCGGGCTGGCCTTGCCGAAGTCGGGCCCGGTGTGCTGCGGCGCGTTGTCGGCCTGCCAGCCGGCGGCGCTCGCGAGGAGGACGAGGTGATTCACGCGTCCGTCTCGATCCCGGCGAACAGGTCGTCCTCGGGCAGCCGGGCCGGGATCCGCGAGCGGGCCAACTCGAATTCCTCGGTGGGCCAAAGCCGTTGCTGCCATTCGATGGGCGCCGCGAAGAAGTCGTGGTCGGGGTCGATCTGCGTGGTGTGCGCCCGCAGCGCGTCGTCGCGCTGGCTGAAATAGGCCGAGCACTCGACGCGCGTGGTCACCCGGGATTCGAACGGGTCGTGCGCGGCGTCCCAGTGCTCGAGCCACTTCTTGAACGGCGGTTCGTGACCGTGCTTGAGGGCTTCGTCGTGCAGCAACTGCATCCGGGCCCGCAGAAAGCCGTGGTTGTAGTACAGCTTGGACACCGTCCACGGTTCACCGGCGTCCGGGAAGCGCCGATAATCGCCGGCCGCCTCGAAAGCGCCGACCGAAACCTGGTGGCAGCGAATGTGATCGGGATGGGGGTAGCCGCCGTTCTCGTCGTACGTGGTCATCACGTGCGGGCGGAACTCGCGTACGACGCGCACCAGCGCCTCGATCGACTCCTCCAGCGGTACCAGCGCGAAACACCCCTCGGGCAGCGGGGGCGGCGGGTCGCCCTTGGGCAGTCCGGAGTCGACGAAGCCGAGCCAGGTGTGCTCCACCCCGAGGATCTCGGCGGCCTTGGCCATCTCGTCGCGGCGGATTTCGGCGATGTGCCCGTGCACCTCGGGCAGATCCATCGCGGGGTTGAGGATGTCGCCGCGCTCACCGCCGGTCAACGTCACCACCAGCACCCGATGCCCCTCGTCGGCGTAGCGGGCCAGGGTGGCCGCGCCCTTGCTGGACTCGTCGTCGGGGTGGGCGTGCACCGCCATCAACCGCAATTCGCTCACGTGCCCCCTTGTCAGCTCTGGTGGTCGCCCGGTCTGACCCTATAATTCCAGTTCCACATCGCGTGCATGCCGTCGGCCGGTGCCCGACGGCCGACAACCAGGCATAACCATGACCGAAACCCCCGTTCCGCGTCCGGAGGCCCGCTACGGGCGTTCCCGGTTGTCGCGTATCTCCCGGCGGTGGCTGCTCGTCGCGCTGGGGGTGCTGGTCGTCGCCGCCGGGCTGGTCGTGGCCGTCATCGGCTATCACCGGTTCGGCACCAGCGACGTCAAGGGATCGCTGGCGGGTTATCGGGTGATCGACGACCAGACGGCGTCGATCACGATCAGCGTGACCCGATCGGATCCGTCGCGTCCGGTGGACTGCATCGTGCGGGTCCGCTCCGCCGACGGGAGCGAGACGGGACGACGTGAGCTGCTGGTCCCGCCGTCCGACGCGGCCACGGTGCAGGTGACGACGACGGTCAAATCCTCTCAGCCGCCGGCGGTGGCCGACATCTATGGCTGCGGCACCGATGTGCCCGCCTACCTGCGCCCGTCCTGACCGTCGCCATCGACGCCGAACAGCGAAGATGGAGTCATCAGTTGTTCGCGCGGTGGTAACATGGGTGAATGCACGGTTCCGATTGGGACCGTGTTGCTGCATTAGCGGCCGTCAGCAGATCGGCGCCGCAGCACACGGGGATGGACCCGCACGCTTTCGACGGCGGAGTTAACAGGACTTACGCGAACTCGCGGAACAACATACGAGGAGCACGACGAGATGACGGACACTTCGGTGACCTGGCTGACCCAGGAGTCGCACGACCGACTCAAGGCCGAGCTCGACCAGTTGATCGCGAATCGTCCGGTCATCGCCGCGGAGATCAACGACCGCCGCGAGGAGGGCGACCTGCGCGAAAACGGCGGCTACCACGCCGCCCGCGAAGAGCAGGGCCAGCAGGAGGCCCGGATTCGCCAGCTGCAGGATCTGCTCAACAACGCCAAGGTCGGCGAAGCGCCCAAGCAGTCCGGCGTCGCGCTGCCCGGTTCGGTGGTGAAGGTCTACTACAACGGCGACAAGTCCGACACCGAGACGTTCCTCATCGCCACCCGCCAGGAGGGCGTCAACGACGGCAAGCTCGAGGTGTACTCGCCGAATTCACCGCTGGGCGGCGCCCTGATCGACGCCAAGGTGGGCGAGACCCGCAGCTACGTGGTGCCCAACGGCAACACCGTCGAGGTCACCCTGGTCAGCGCGGAGCCGTACCACTCCTGATCGCTTTGCGCGAGGCGCGCTAGGCGAGGGCCTGCTGCAGATCGGCCACCAGGTCGGCGACGTCCTCGATGCCGACCGACAGCCGCACCAGGTCGTCGGGCACTTCCAATTGCGACCCGGCCGTCGACGCATGCGTCATGGCACTGGGGTGCTCGATCAGCGACTCGACCCCGCCCAGCGATTCGGCCAGGATGAACACCTTGGTGTTGGCGCACAGATCCCGGGCGGCGTCTCGGCCGCCTTTCATGCGCACCGAGACCATGCCGCCGAACCCGCGCATCTGCCGCGCGGCGACCTCGTGCCCGGGGTGGCTGGGCAGGCCGGGGTAGAGCACCGCGCTCACCGCGCGATGGCCCGCGAGGAATTCCGCTACGGCCATGGCGTTTTCGCTGTGCCGCTGCATGCGCAGCACCAGGGTCTTCAGTCCGCGCATCGTCAGGTAGGCGTCGAACGGGCCGGGCACCGCGCCGGCCCCGTTCTGCAGGAAGCCGAAAGCGTCGTCGAGTTCCTGGTCGTTGGTGACCAGCGCGCCGCCCACCACGTCGGAATGGCCGCCGATGTACTTGGTGGTGGAGTGCAGCACGATGTCCGCCCCCAGCGTCAGCGGCTGCTGCAGCGCGGGTGAGGCAAAGGTGTTGTCCACCAACACTTTCGCGGAATGCTGCTCGCCCAGCTCGGCGATGGCGGCGATATCGGCGATGGACAGCAACGGGTTGGTCGGGGTTTCCACCCAGATCATCCGGGTGCGCGGCGTGATCGCGGCGGCGACGGCGTCCGGCTCGTGCAGCGCGACGGGCGTGTAGTCGACGTTCCACTGGGTGAAGACCTTGTCGATCAGCCGGAACGTGCCGCCGTAGGCGTCATTCGGGATCACGACGTGGTCACCCGGCCGCAGCACTGTGCGAAGGGCGCAGTCGGTGGCGGCCATCCCCGAGGCGAAGGCCCGGCCGTAGCTGCCTTCCTCGACGGCGGCCAGCGCGGCCTCCAGCGCGGCGCGGGTCGGGTTGCCGGTGCGCGCGTATTCGAATCCGCCCCGCAGCGCGCCGACGCCGTCCTGGGCGAAGGTGCTGCTGGCGTAGATCGGGGCGTTGACCGCTCCGGTCGCCGGGTCCGGCCGGTAGCCGGCGTGAATCGCTTTGGTGGCCAGCCCGGTGAACTCGGGGTGTGGGTTGCCGTCGTCGCTCATCGACGATCAGCCTAGGTGACCGGCGGCCTTTCGGTCCCGTCGATCGGCAGGCACACGGTCGTCATGATCTTGTCCGCCAGCGTCTGACGCTTCGAATCCCACAGCGGGAAAAGGAAACCGATGAAACAGATGATCGCGTCGATGAAGTGCGCCAGCGCCCGCACCACGGACAGGCCGAAGCCCAGGGGTTGGCCGGTGATCTCGCTGACCACTTTGAATTTCATCACCGATTTGCCGACGCTCGACCCGGTCGTGCCCTGCTGGTAGCCGTAATTCCAGATCAGGTAGAACAGCCCGACGATCGACGCCAACCACTGCGCCACCATGCCCAGGGTCGAATTCTGGGTGGCGCAGTACTGGTTGACGGCGTACTGGGTGACGTCGGTGATGCAGGCCGTCTGCTGCGTGGCGAGCAGGATCGCGGTGCCGATGCCGTGCACGACGACGTACGGGAGGATGTCGATGACGAACGCCAGCGCGCGGGTGAGCCACGGCGTGTACTCCTGCGTCGGCAGGGTCCGGATCGCCGGTCCCGGCGGCGGCGGCGCGTAGCCCCCGGACGACGGCGGCGGTGGCGGGTAGGACCCGCCGGGTGGCGGTGGCGGCGGGGGGTAGGAACCGCCGCCGGGCGCCGACGGAGGCGGCGGGAACTCCTGACCGCCGGACGGCGGCTGCTGCCCACCGGATGGGCCGGGCGACGAGGGGGGCGGCGGGTAGGCGCCGCCGGTCGGCGGTTGATCGGTCATGGGCAACCTTCCACTGCGGAACAGCTGGACATCTCGCTGGATTAGCCGAATTACCGTACCTGAGCGTTTCACGCACGGGCGAGACGCGCATCACCCGCCGAGCGCGGCGAACTACCGGCGTCCGCTCAGTCCACGGGGCGCCTCGGAGAGGAAGCCCAGCAGGTCATAACGGGTGATCACGCCGACCGGTTTGCCCTCTTCGACCACCATCAACGCGTCCCAGTCCCGCAACGCCGTGCCCGCCGCGCTGATCAGCTCACCCGCGCCGATCATCGGCAGCGGCGGGCTCATGTGCTGGGCGACCGCGTCGGCCAGTTTCGCCCGGCCCTCGAACACCGCCGACAGCAATTCACGTTCGGAGACGCTGCCGGCGACCTCCCCCGCCATCACCGGCGGCTCGGCGCCGACCACCGGCATCTGGGACACCCCGTACTCGCGCAGGATGCCGATGGCGTCGCGCACCGTCTCCGACGGGTGGGTGTGCACCAGGTCGGGCAGCGCACCGGACTTGCGGCGCAACACGTCGCCGACCCTGGACTGCTCGGTGGACCCGTCGAGCCGGCTGCGCAGGAACCCGTACGACGACATCCAGGCGTCGTTGAAGATCTTCGACATGTAGCCCCGGCCGCCGTCGGGCAGCAGGACCACGACGAGCGCGTCGGGTCCGGCTTGCTCGGCGACGCGCAGCGCGGCGACCACCGCCATCCCGCACGACCCGCCGACCAGCATCGCCTCCTCGCGGGCCAGGCGCCGGGTCATGTCGAACGAGTCGGAGTCGGACACCGCGATGATCTCGTCGGGCACCGTGCGGTCATACGCCTGCGGCCAGAAGTCCTCGCCGACGCCCTCCACCAGATAGGGCCGGCCGGTGCCGCCCGAATACACCGAGCCCTCGGGGTCGGCGCCGATGATGCGCACGGCCCCGTTCGATATCTCCTTGAGGTAGCGGCCGGCGCCGGTGATCGTGCCGCCGGTGCCGATGCCGGCGACGAAGTGGGTGACCTTGCCGTCGGTGTCGGCCCAGATCTCCGGGCCGGTGGTGGCGTAGTGGCTGGCCGGGCCTTCCGGGTTGGCGTACTGGTCCGGTTTCCACGCGCCCTCGATTTCGGTGACCAGCCGGTCGGAGACGCTGTAGTAGCTGTCCGGGTGGTCGGGGGGCACGGCCGTCGGGCACACGACCACCTCGGCGCCGTACGCGATCAGCACGTTGCGC
The DNA here is from genome assembly GCF_035918355.1 of Mycobacterium sp. 3-98. Lineage (NCBI taxonomy): Bacteria > Bacillati > Actinomycetota > Actinomycetes > Mycobacteriales > Mycobacteriaceae > Mycobacterium > Mycobacterium sp. 3-98. The sequence goes on from NZ_CP142360.1 coordinate 4,769,397, forward strand.
TTGTCCTCGCTGACCTTGTCCGGGCAGACGAACACACACTTGTACCCGCGGTGCTGGGCGACCAACGCCAGCCCGACGCCGGTGTTGCCCGACGTGGGTTCGACGATCGTGCCGCCGGGCCGCAGCTGTCCGCTGGCTTCGGCGGCGTCGATCATCTTGACCGCGATCCGGTCCTTCGAGCTGCCGCCGGGGTTGAGGTATTCGACCTTGGCCGCCACGATGCCGGCACCGTCGGGAACGACGGAGTTCAGGCGCACCAGCGGCGTGCCGCCGATGAGGTCACTGATGTGCTGCGCGATCCGCATGCGTCACATCGTCTCAGGCGGTTTCGGGCGGCGCGCTACTCGGTGGCCTCGCGGATGTAGTCGCCGATCTGGCGCAGCGAGCGCACGGCCTCCGGCACCATCGGCGCGGCCAGCTGGAAGTCGTGGATCTGGCCGGGCCACACCCGCACCTCGGCCGGGGTGCCGACTGCGGCCAGCCGGCTCGCCGCCAACCGCGCGTCGTGCAGCAACACCTCGGAGCCCGAGACGTGAATCAGCGTGCGCGGCAGGCCCGGCTTGATGTGTTCCAGCGGCTCGTAGATCTCCTCGGCTTTGCCGTCGACCTTGTTCTTTCCGGCCGCGGCGGCAACCAGCTCGGCGAGGGCGTCGAACGCCCCGGCGGAGAACATCGCGTCGGTGTCGATGTTGGGGTGGGCCTGCTTGGGTTCCTTCGCCAGCTGCAGCAGCGGCGAGATCGCCACGAGCGCCGCGGGCTCCTCGCCTTCCTCCTGCAGGCGTTGCGCGAGGGTGAGCGCCAGGTAGCCGCCCGCGGAATCGCCCGCCAGCACGATCTGGTCGGCTTGGTAGCCGCGCAGCCGCAGCCATCGGTAGGCGTCGTGGCAATCCTCGATCGCCATGCCCACCGAATTCTTGGGCAGCAGACGGTAATTGACCACCAAGATGGGCGCGTCGGCGAACTTGGAGAGGGCCTCGACGAGCCGGCCGTGCGAGTTTGCCCCGCAGGTCAGAAACGCGCCGCCGTGGAGGTAGACGACCACGCGGCGGCTGCCGTCGGCGGGAAGCACGCCGGGCGCGCGCACCAGCTGCGCCGAGGCGTGCGGCAACTTCACCGTCTCGCGGACGGTGGCCGACGCCGGGATCAGCACCCGCGCGGTGAGGTCGATGAGGCCCCACGGCCACGGCAGGTTGGGGACGTGGCTGCCGACGGTCAGAATCGGTCGGATCGTCAGCCGTGACGTCAGGTTGGCCAATCGCGCAGCAACGCTGGGGCCGGATTCGAGGACCTCGACGGGCGCGCCGTCGCTGATCGCGAACTTGCGCGTCTGGGCGCGACGGGCTTTGAGGACATCATGGGCACGAACGGTGGCCTCAGGCGACCCCGATACCTTGCTAGGTGCGGTCATGCTCAACACTTCCTACGCCGTTGTAGTGCGATACAGCATGTGACGAGGCTGTTGAGCGTCTGGTTCGACCGTTTGCCAAAGCGCTCAGCCATCCCCTTGTTCTCAGCTTGACAGCCATCGCTTAGTGCAACGTATGAAATCTCTGAGTTGATACCAGTTTTGCTTCGCACCGTGATCAGTTCGTTTTTTCGCACCGGCCGCGCAAACTCCGCAGCGGCCCTAAACTTGAGTGCGTGACCATTCGGGTGCCACGCCGGTCGGCGATCGCCCTGGCCACAGCGGGCGCGCTGGCCTCGACAGGAACCGCCTACCTGGGGGCACGCAGTCTGTTGGTCGGCCAGGCGTCCCACGCGCGCACCGTCATCCCCAAGGCATGGGACATCCCGCCCCGCGCCGACGGCGTGTACACGCGCGGCGGCGGGCCCGTGGAGCGGTGGCGCCGCGGCATGGCGGCCGACCTGCACCTGATGATCTTCGGCGATTCGACCGCCGCCGGATACGGATGCATGAGTGCCGACGAGGTGCCGGGGGTGCGGATCGCGCGCGGCCTGGCCGAGCAGACCGGCAAGCGAATCCGGCTGAGCACCAAGGCCATTGTGGGCGCCACCTCGAAGGGCTTGTGCGGCCAAGTCGACGCCATGTTCGTGGCCGGCCCCCCGCCGGACGTGGCGGTGGTCATGGTCGGCGCCAACGACGTCACCGCGCTCAACGGAGTGAGCCAGTCGGCGCAACGGCTGGGGTTGGTCGTCCGCAGGCTGCGCGCCCGGGGCGCCGTGGTGATCGTCGGCACCTGCCCGGATCTGGGCTTCATCAGCGCGATTCCGCAGCCGCTGCGGTCGCTCGCGCACGAGCGTTGCCTGCAACTCGCCCGCGCCCAGACCGCGGCGGTCCGCTCGGCCGGCGGCGTGCCGGTGCCGCTGGCGCAGCTGATGGCGCCGCAGTTCCGGGCCACGCCCGACGCGATGTTCTCCGCCGACGGCTACCACCCGTCGGCGCCCGCCTATGCGCTGGCCGCCGACGCGCTGCTGCTGGCCCTGTGCGACGCGCTGGGCGAGGAGGTGGAGCGCCCGCCGCTGAGTCCGCCGGTGCCGCCGGCGGAGCCGGTCCTGGGGCAGCGCCACACGCGGGCCAGCGTGATGTCGCGGCTGTGGCGGCGCCCGGCACCCGGACCTGCCCCGTCTTCGTGCCCCGAGGTTGGCAGCGACTAGATTTGTCTTCGCCCGTCGGCGTGGGCCCACCGCCCGATGATGAAGCGAGCCAGCCCCATCTGTGGGATCTGCAGGGATCTGAAGGGAACCACCATGCCTGAAGCCGTCATTGTCTCAACTGCTCGCTCGCCGATCGGCCGCGCGATGAAGGGGTCGCTGGTCAACATGCGCCCCGACGACCTGACCGTCCAGATCGTGAAGGCCGCGCTGGACAAGGTGCCCGCCCTGAACCCGCACCAGATCGACGACCTGATCCTGGGCTGCGGGCAGCCTGCCGGCGAATCCGGATACAACCTGGCGCGAGTCATCGCCGTCGAGCTCGGCTTCGACTTCCTGCCGGGCACCACCGTCAACCGGTACTGCTCGTCCTCGCTGCAGACCTCCCGGATGGCGTTCCACGCGATCAAGGCCGGTGAGGGCGACGCGTTCATCTCGGCGGGTGTGGAAACCGTGTCGCGGTTCGCCAAGGGCAGCGCCGACTCGTGGCCGGACACCAAGAACTCGCTGTTCGGCGAGGCTCAGGAGCGTTCGGCCGCCGCGGCCGAGGGCGCCGACGAGTGGCACGATCCCCGCGCCGACGGCAACCTGCCCGACGTGTACATCGCGATGGGGCAGACCGCCGAGAACGTCGCCTTGCTGACCGGCATCAGCCGCGAAGACCAGGACCACTGGGGAGTGCGCAGCCAGAACCGCGCCGAGGAGGCGATCAAGAGCGGGTTCTTCGAGCGGGAGATCACCCCGGTGACCCTGCCCGACGGCACCACGGTGAGCACCGACGACGGCCCCCGCCCCGGCACCACCTACGAGAAGATCAGCCAGCTCAAGCCGGTGTTCCGGCCCAACGGCACGGTGACCGCGGGCAACGCGTGCCCGCTGAACGACGGCGCGGCCGCGGTGGTGATCACCAGCGACACCAAGGCCAAGGAGCTCGGCCTGACGCCGCTGGCGCGGATCGTGTCCACCGGGGTCAGCGGCCTCTCCCCGGAGATCATGGGCCTGGGCCCGATCGAGGCGACCAAGAAGGCGCTGGCGCGGGCCAAGCTGTCGGTCAGCGACATCGACCTGTTCGAGATCAACGAGGCGTTCGCCGTCCAGGTGCTGGGCTCGGCCCGGGAGCTGGGCATCGACGAGGACAAGCTGAACGTGTCCGGCGGGGCGATCGCGCTGGGCCACCCGTTCGGCATGACCGGCGCCCGCATCGCCACCACGCTGCTCAATAACCTGCAGACGCACGACAAGACGTTCGGCCTGGAGACCATGTGCGTCGGCGGCGGGCAGGGCATGGCGATGGTGATCGAGCGGCTCAGCTGAGCCGCTCGTCGTTGGGTGCGTCCCGGCTTTGGCGTGTGAAACCCGGGCTTTGAGTGTGAAGCCTGGGCGGCGACACGCCGGGTGGTTTCAAGGTTTGGTTGCAACAGTGGTTTGTGGCGGGTTTGACAGTAGCCGGTTGAGGACTTGGGCGGGGCTGTCCCAGCCGAAGCGTTTGCGTGGGCGTTCGTTGAGTTCAGCGGCGACTTCGGCGAGGTAGTCGGCCGAGTGCACGGATAAGTCGGTGCCTTTCGGAAAGTATTGGCGCAATAGGCCATTGGTGTTTTCGTTGCTGCCGCGCTGCCAGGGTGAGTGTGGATCGCAAAAGTAGATGTCGATGCCGGCGTCGATACTGATGCGGGCATGGCGCAACATTTCGTGGCCTTGGTCCCAGGTCAGCGAGCGCCGCAATGCCTGGGGCAGGGTTTTGATGGTGGCGATCATCGCATCAGCCACCGTCTCAGGGTCGCGACGGGCGGGCAGGTGCAGCAGTTGCACGAACCCGGTGGAACGTTCGACCAGGGCGCCGATCTGAGAGTGTTGATTTTTGCCCAGGATTAAGTCACCCTCCCAGTGCCCGGGCACCGCGCGGTCAGCGGCCTCAGCGGGCCGCTCACTGATGTTGACCATGCCCGGAATTCGGCCGCAGCCGCTACGGGCGCCGACTCTGGCCCGTGGCTTGCGCAATGCCCGCCCGGTCCGCAAACACTTAGTCAGCTCGCGGCGTAGCTCCCCGCGTCCTTGCACGTAGAGCGCCTTGTAGATGGTTTCGTGGGACACCTGCATCTCCGGGCGGTCGGAATACGTCGTGGCCAACATCCCGGCAATCTGCTCCGGGCTGTACTTCTTGACCAACCACGCTTGCACCTGATCACGCAACGCAGGGCAGCGACCCAGCTTGCCGATCTTGGGCCGGCGCGCTCGCTGCTCGCTGCGAAGCTGAGCAATCCGCGCCGAATAGCCCGATTTCGCATCCACGCCCGCTCGGCGGGCTCCGAAGCGGTAACGAGAACGATAACGGCCCACATACCCCCGCATGACGCCGTTGTTGGCGATCTCGCGCATGACTGTCGACGGGGCCCGGCCCAACCGGGCTGCCATCGAGCGAATCGATTCGCCCTGAGCGGCGCCGATCATGATCTGTTCACGCTCATCAGCCGACAACCGCGGCCGTTTCTGCCCCTGAGGGGCTAACCATCGCGGATTCACACCACCAAACCTGCGAAACCACTTGCCGCCGCACGTCGCCGACACGCCGACCGCAACCCCGGCGTCCTCCGAGGACACCCCGGACGCGATCAACTCCCAATACCGGCGCTGCACCGACAACAACTGAGGCTGACCCGTCATCAACACCCCTAACTACGAAGTGTTGCAATCACCCCTTGAGCCCAAGCCGAGCCAGCGCACCGCTGGTTCACCCTCGGCGCCGGCGCTTCACACTCAACGGCAGTGCACGAGGACCGCAGACAAAAAAACCGGCACGCCCATCGGCGTGCCGGTTTTTGGGTGGCAGAGCTAATCGTTTTGTAGATAGCTGAGCAGGCGCAGGATCTCGATGTACAGCCAGACCAGCGTCACGGTCAGGCCCAGCGCGATGCCCCACGCCGCCTTCTCCGGCGCACCGGCGCGGACCATCTGGTCGGCCGCGTCGAAGTCGATCAAGAAGCTGAACGCCGCGATGCCGATGCACACCAGCGAGAAGATGATCGCGAGCGGGCCGCCGCTGCGCAGGCCCAGGCCCGCGCCGCCGCCGACACCGAACATGGCCAGCACGAAGTTGCCGAGCATCAGGGCCAGCACGCCGAACAGCGCGGCGACCACCATGCGGGTGAACTTGGGCGTGACCCGGATGGCGCCGGTCTTGTAGACGACCAGCATGCCGAAGAACACCCCGAAGGTGCCCATGACGGCCTCCCCGATCAACACGCCGGCGTTGGCGTTCGACACCGAGAAGTGGGCGAAGACGAACGAAAGCGCTCCCAGGAACAGACCCTCGAGTACGGCGTAGCTGAGCACGATCGCCGGGCTGTCCTGCTTGCGACCGAAGGTCGCGACCAGCACCAGGCCCAGGCCGCCGAGCGCGCCGATCAGGGTCAGCGGCATCGCCAGCGCGAGGTTCGAGACCACCAAGAAGTAGGAGACGACGGCGGAGGCCGCCAGCACGGCCAGCGTGATGCCGGTCTTGGTGACGACGTCGTCGATGGTCAGCGGGCGCGAAGGCCGGGCCTCCTGGTACGGGGCCTGGTAGGGAGCCGCATAGGGGTCGGCCTGGTAGCCCTGCATCGGGGCCGCGCCAGTGCCGAATTGCGCGTATCCGCCCCTCTGCTTAGGCAGCGAACGAAATACCGGGTTGCTTGTCTCCCGCACCGTCGGATCCTCTCTTATTGGCTTCGAGCTGTGCGAACACCATCTCAACGATCAGCGGCCCACCCAGGTTCCCAGCCGAGCTGGGCATTTTGCGGAGTTCTCGAGCCTTGGAAGGCTTAAGCCGTTGTCGTCGCGTTAAACATAACCCTTACCCGCGCATACCGCGCCGGTCGTGACGATCTAGATTTCTTCCTCGAGGCTGGACCGGCGCGAGGGAGGCTAGGGCGTGACCGACGGATCCGATGAGGTTCTCACCGAGGTTGACGGAAGCGTCGGCTTGATCACGCTCAACCGGCCCAAGGCGATCAACTCGCTGAACCAACGGATGGTGGACGATCTGACCGCCATCCTCACCGGCTGGGCCGGCGACGTGGCGGTGCGCGCGGTGGTGCTCTCCGGCGCCGGTGAACGCGGACTGTGCGCGGGCGGCGACGTGGTCTCGATCTACCACAGCGCGCGCAAGGACGGGGCGGAGGCGCGACGCTTCTGGCGCGACGAATATCTGCTCAACGCCCAGATCGCCGACTTCGCCAAGCCATACGTCGCGGTGATGGACGGCATCGTGATGGGTGGCGGTGTGGGCGTCAGCGCGCACGCGAACACCCGGGTGGTGACCGACACCTCCAAGATCGCCATGCCCGAGGTCGGAATCGGCTTCATCCCCGACGTCGGCGGGGTTTACCTGCTGTCGCGCGCGCCCGGCGGCCTGGGCCTGCACGCCGCGCTGACCGGGGCGCCGTTCTCGGGAGCCGACGCCATCGCCATGGGCTTCGCCGACCACTACGTGCCGCACGCCGACATCGAGGCGTTCCGTCGGGCGATCGTCGGGGACGGAGTCGAGAACGCGCTCGCCAAATACACCGTCGAACCGCCACCGAGTGAACTTGCCGCACAACGCGATTGGATCGACGACTGCTTCGCGCGCGACACGGTCGAGGACATCGTCGCGGCCCTCGCGGGCCACGGCGCGGGCCCGGCGAACGACGCCGCCAACCTGATCGCCACCCGCTCCCCCATCGCGTTGTCGGTGACGCTGGAGGCGGTACGCCGCGCGGCCGAATTGGAAACGCTCAAAGACGTTCTCGTTCAGGACTATCGGGTGTCCTCGGCGTCGCTGCGCTCACACGACCTGGTCGAGGGAATTCGCGCGCAGCTGATCGACAAGGATCGCAATCCCAAGTGGTCGCCGGCGCAGCTGGCCGCCGTCACGGCGGCCGATGTCGAGGCGTATTTCACCCCGGTCGACGACGACCTGAGTTTCTAGAAAGGCGGCCCAGATGACAGACACGCAGTACGAGACCATCCTCGTCGAGCGCGAGGAGCGCGTCGGCATCATCACCCTGAACCGGCCGAAGGCCCTCAACGCGCTGAACACCCAGGTGATGAACGAGGTCACCAGTGCGGCAGCGGATTTCGACGACGACCCCGGCATCGGCGCGATCATCATCACCGGCTCGGCCAAAGCGTTCGCCGCCGGCGCCGACATCAAGGAGATGGCCGAGCTGACGTTCGCCGACGCCTTCGGCGCCGACTTCTTCGCCCCCTGGGGCAGACTCGCCGAGGTCCGCACCCCGACGATCGCCGCGGTGGCCGGGCACGCGCTCGGTGGCGGCTGCGAGCTGGCCATGATGTGCGACGTGCTGATCGCCGCCGACACAGCGAAATTCGGCCAGCCCGAGATCAAACTCGGTGTGCTGCCCGGCATGGGCGGCTCGCAGCGCCTGACCCGCGCCATCGGCAAGGCCAAGGCCATGGACCTCATCCTGACCGGGCGCACCATCGACGCCGCGGAGGCCGAACGGAGCGGGCTGGTTTCGCGCGTGGTGCCCGCCGACGACCTACTGACCGAGGCGAAGAAAGTCGCGACCACCATTTCCCAGATGTCGCGGTCGGCGTCGCGGATGGCCAAAGAGGCCGTCAACCGCGCGTTCGAATCCACGCTGGCCGAGGGGCTGCTCTACGAACGCCGGCTGTTCCACTCCACTTTCGCGACCGAGGACCAATCCGAGGGGATGGCGGCCTTCGTCGAGAAGCGCGCGCCGAACTTCACCCACCGCTAGGACGCACCATGAGCGAACCCGGCTCCGCGACCAACGTCGACACCGGCGACAAGCCGGCGGACGACGTCGAGGAATCCGCGGTCGCCGTTTCACAGGCCCCGCCCGCCCCGCGGGCCGGGCGCGCCGCCCCCACCCTGCCGTGGACCGAAAAGCCTTGGTGGGTGCGGCATTACACATTCACCGGCACCACGGTCGGCCTGGTCTTCATCTGGCTTTCGCTGACGCCCTCGCTGCTGCCGCGCGGCCCGTTGTTCCAGGGACTCGTCAGCGGGCTCTCCGGCGCCATCGGCTATGGGCTGGGCGTCTTTTCGGTCTGGTTGGTGCGGTTCATGCGGGAAAAGGATCACAGCCCGCCGCCGCCACGCTGGGCCTGGAAGGTGCTGATCCCGATCGGTGTGGTCGGCCAGGTACTGATGGCGATCTGGTTCCACGTGTGGCAGGACGACGTGCGCGACCTGATGGGCGTGCCACATTTGGAGTGGTACGACTACCCGCTGTCGGGAGTCCTCTCGCTGGTGGTGCTGTTCACGGTGGTCGAAATCGGCCAGTTCACCCGCTGGTTGGTCCGCTTCCTGGTCGGTCAGGTCGACCGGTTCGTGCCGTTTCGGCTCTCGGCGACCATCGTGGTCGTCACGCTGGCGGTCCTGACCGTCACCGTGCTCAACGGCGTCGTGCTCAAGTTCGCCATGCGCACCATGAACGACACCTTCGCGTCGGCCAACAACGAGATGAACCCCGACAGCGCGCCGCCGAAGACCGCGCTGCGCTCCGGCGGACCGGAGTCGCTGGTGTCGTGGGAATCCCTTGGCCACCAAGGGCGCGTCTTCGTCGAGGGCGGTCCCAAGGTCGGCGATCTTTCCGCATTCAACGGCGCCCCGGCGACCGAACCGATCCGGGCCTATGCGGGGCTGAACTCCGCCGACGGCATCACCGCGACCGCCGAACTCGCCGCGCGCGAGCTGCAGCGCACGGGCGGGCTGCGGCGCGCGGTCGTCGCGGTCGCGACCACCACCGGCACCGGCTGGATCAACGAGGCGGAGGCCACGGCGCTCGAGTACATGTACAACGGCAACACCGCGATCGTCAGCATGCAGTATTCGTTCCTGCCGAGCTGGCTGTCGTTTTTGGTGGACAAGGAGAACGCCCGGCACGCCGGCCAGGCGCTGTTCGAGGCCGTCGACCGGCTGATCCGCCAGATGCCGGAAGCCCAACGCCCCAAGCTGGTCGTGTTCGGTGAGAGCCTCGGCTCGTTCGGCGGCGAGGCGTCGTTCATGAGCCTGAACAACGTGCTCGCCCGCACCGACGGCGCCCTGTTCAGCGGGCCGACGTTCCAGAACACCATCTGGACCGACCTCACCACGACACGCGACCCCGGGTCCCCCGAATGGCTGCCGATCTACGACGACGGCCGCTACGTCCGCTTCGTGGCCCGCGCGGGCAACCTGGCGCGCCCGAAGGACCCGTGGGATCACCCGCGGGTGGTCTATCTGCAGCACGCCTCGGACCCGATCGCCTGGTGGACCCCGGACCTGGTGTTCAGCAAGCCCGACTGGTTGCGGGAGCGGCGCGGCTATGACGTGTTGCCGCAGACGCGCTGGATCCCGGTCGTCACCTTCCTTCAGGTGTCGGCGGACATGGCCGTCGCGGTGGACGTCCCCGACGGGCACGGTCACCGTTACGTCGCCGACGTCGCCGACGGCTGGGCGGCGGTGATGTCGCCGCCCGGGTGGACACCGGAGAAGACGGCCCGGCTGCGGCCGCTCCTGCACGCCGAAGGCTAGCCGGGTGGGCCGGGAACCGGTGTCCCCGTCTGGGATTCAGAAGCGGCGCGGTAGACGCCAGGGCGAGCCGGTATCGCGCGACGCGGTCCTTCGCGCGGCGAAGCGGCAGTTCGCCGCCCATGGCTACGACAAGACGACGCTGCGCGCGATCGCCGACGATGCGCGAGTTGATCCTTCGATGGTTCTCTATCTCTTCGGCTCGAAGGCGGCATTGTTTCGCGAATCGCTGAAGCTGGTGCTGCCCGCTGACCTGCTGACGACCGAGATCGCACGCGACGACGACGATCTGGGCTGCCGCGTAGTGCGCGCCTACCTGGGTATCTGGGAGCAACCCGACACGGCCTCGAGCATGGCGTCGATGGTGCGGTCGGCGACGTCGAACGGCGACGCCAACGACGCGTTTCGCGGATTCCTGCACGACTACCTGCTCACCGCGGTGTCCAGCGCTTTGGGCGGTGGAGATGAGGCGCGGCTGCGCGCAACGCTGGCCGCGACCAACCTCGTCGGCACCGGAATGCTGCGCTACGTCATGCGGGTGCCTCCGCTGTCGTCGCTCGGGGTCGACGAGGTGGTCGGGTTGGTGGGGCCGGCGGTGCATCGGTTCTTGACCGCACCCGCCGACGAGCTGGGGCTGGACCCGACGTCGCAATCAGCCGACGGTTAGCGATTAATTCAATCGTTATTGAAATTTGCTCGTAGGCCCGCTAGAGTTCTGCGCCGGGGGGCCGACGAACGGAGTCCTCATGTCACGTCTAGCCGCGAAACTCGTCGTTGCGGCGGTCCTCGCACTCACCACCGTCACCGCGGCCGCGTGCGTTCCCAGTGCCGAATCACCCGTCGGGGTTGCAGTTAACTAGCGGCCGGCTAGATCCAGCGGCGGCCGCCCGCGGCCGCGTCGGCCAACGGGGCGCCGGACGCACCGCCGGCCAGCTGGGTGAGCACGCCCGCGCCGGCCAACGCGTGATACCCGCCGATGACGTCGGTGGCGCGGTGCAGGCCGATGTCCAGCAGCGCGGCCGCAGCCAGGCTGGACGTGTAGCCCTCCGAGCACAGGATCACCCATTCGACGTCGTCGCCGACGGCTTCGGGCAGTTTGGCGTCGCTGGTGGGGTCGCAGCGCCACTCCAGGACGTTGCGTTCGATCACCAGCGCCCCGGGCACCTCCCCCTCGCGGAACCGCTGGGCCTGGGGGCGGATGTCGACGAGCACCGCGCCGCGCCGCAGCGCGTCGGGCACTTCGGTGGCGGGCAGGCGGCGATACCGGCGCCGGGCGGACCTCAAGACGACGTCGATGCGGCTCACGGCGATCCTTCCGGCTGGTCGGTCAGTTCGGTGCGTTGCCGGCGCAACGTGTTGCGGTCGGTGATGTCGTAGTACGACATGGCGGTCAGGGGCGGCGAGTACGCGTGCACGCTCAGGGTCGGCTGCGCCGGCCCGGCGCTCGCACCCGGCAACCCCGTGACCGGCACGGTGACCGGCCGCGGCGCCCAGACAACGTCGTGCACCCAGCCCAACGGGAACCCGGCCTGGTCGCCGGCGTCGAGCCGACGGCGCCGCAAAGCCCTTCCGTCCCAACGGTATTCATTGAGCGAGCCGGAAACGACGGTCAACGCACCCAGCGACCCGCCGTGGTCGTGCAGCTCGGTCGGATGGCCGGGCACCCAGCTGATCAGCCAGACGTCGAGCTCCTCGTCGCCGTGGATGCGGGTGAACCAGCGCTGCGACTCCGGGATGCCGCCCTCGGGCAGCAGGTGGTCGCAGCGCCCGCTGAGCACGTCGTCGGCGGCCTGGTCGGTCGCGTGCAACAGGTCTGGCACCCGCAGCGGGGTCGGGCCCGCGGACGGGGACGAGAGGGTTCGTGGGCGCGTGACCGCGGCGGTGACGGGCGCTGCCCCGGCAAGGGACAAAGTCATGGGGGGAACTCCAGAGCGAAAGAGGATCGAACGGGCGGCGGCGTGTTACGGCCGACAACACTCGCAAAATCCGAAGCGCTCCATCACGGCAGCCAGTGTTGCATAGATTGAGACCGTGCGCTGGCGCGGTGGTCGACCCCGGCGGCGGGGCGCGGTGGTTGCCGCGGCCCTTGTAGTGGGCGTCCTGCCGGCGGTCGCGGGCTGCTCGCAGGGCGGCCAGCACGGCCCACCGGCCCCCTCGTCGGCGCCGCAATCGGACAGCGCCGGCGGCCCGGGCTCGGTGCCGGCGGGCGCCATCGGCGTGTCCCCCGGCGGCGTGACGACCAGGGTCGACGTCCCCGCACACTCGACCGAGGAGGAGTACTACCAGGCCTGTCACGCCGCAAAAGTGTGGATGGATGGCCAGCCCAGGACCGGCGCGTCGCTGTTCGAGCCCTATCTGGCCATGCTGCAGGCGTCGCCGTCGGGCACGGCGGGCAGCTGGAACGCCCCCTGGTCGAAGCTGACCCCGGCCCGGCAGGCCGCCGTGATCGTCGCCGCGCGGGCGGCGGCCAACGACGAGTGCGGGTAGCGCCGCGCGCCGGCGCCCTCCCCCGCGGAGTAATTACGATCACGGCTGAAAAAAGTCCGCGCGCGGCCCGCTGAGGACCCCCGCCGCGCAAAATGGTGGGGTGCCTGACGAACTTCCGCGTCGCTCGGCACCGACTCGGGTCGCACTGGCGCTCGGCAGCGGTGGCGCCCGCGGCTACGCGCACATCGGGGTGATCGAGGCGCTGCGCGAACGCGGTTATGACATCGTCGGCGTCTCCGGCTCGTCGATGGGCGCGCTGGTCGGCGGCCTGCACGCGGCCGGGCGGCTCGACGAGTTCTCCGAGTGGGCGAAGTCCCTGACCCAGCGCACCATCCTGCGGCTGCTGGACCCGTCGATCAGCGCGGCCGGCGTGATGCGAGCCGGAAAGATCCTGGACGCGGTGCGCGACATCCTGGGCCCGGTCGCCATCGAAGACCTGCGGATCCCGTACACCGCGGTGGCGACCGACCTGCTGGCGGGAAAGTCGGTGTGGTTTCAGCGCGGCCCCCTCGACGAGGCGATCCGGGCGTCGATCGCCATCCCGGGGGTGATCGCGCCGCACGCGGTCGACGGGAGGCTGTTGGCCGACGGCGGCATCCTGGACCCGCTGCCGATGGCCCCGCTGTCGGCCGTCAACGCCGACCTGACCATCGCGGTGAACCTGTCCGGCAGCGAGGCGATCACCACCCGGGAAGCGGAGCCGGGGGCCACCGCCGAATGGTTGACCCGCATGCTGCGCAGCACCTCCGCGCTGCTCGACACGGCCGCCGCCCGCTCGTTGCTCGACCGGCCGACCGCCCGGGCGGTGCTGAGCAGGCTGGGCGGGCCGGGCGGCGAGCCGGATGACTGGTCGGACAACCCCGACGAAGAGCCGTCACCGGCCGACGCTGTCGCCGGCGAGCTGGCCGCCGCGGTGTCCGACGTGCCGAAGTTGGGCAGCTTCGAGGTGATGAACCGGACGATCGACATCGCGCAGGCCGCCCTGGCGCGTCACACGCTGGCGGTCTACCCGCCCGACCTGCTCATCGAGGTTCCGCGGTCGACGTGTCGGGCCCTGGAATTTCACCGGGCGGTGGAGGTGATCGCCACCGGCCGAGCGCTCGCGGATGACGCCCTGGACTCGCTGGAAGCCGGGCGCGACGACGCCGCCCCGCCCGCGATCGATCGCTAAAGGCTGTGTGCGGCAACCAAATCCGTCACAAGCCCAGGAACCGGGCGATGGCCGCGGCTTCGCGGCGACCCTGCTCGCGCCCGGCCAGGGCCGAGGGGATGCGGCAGCCCGGATCCAAGGCGTTGGGCCCGAAGGCGGCCAGCGAATCGGCGTCGGCGAACACCGCGAACGCCGCCCCGGGAAACGATGAGACCTCGGCGGCGGGCCCGGCGCCGAACGGCGACGGTGCGTCGATGCCCGAGGGCACCAGCACCACCGCGACGTCACAGTCGGCGGCCACCGCGAGGTTGACCGAGCTGGCCACCCCGCCGTCCATGTAGTGGCGGTCCGCGATCGACACCGGCGGCCACGCCCCGGGCACCGCGCAGCTGGCCGCCACGGCATCGACGAGGTCGACGCCCGATTCGCGGTCGAAGACGGTCAGTTCTCCGGTGGCGACGTCGATGGCGGTGAGCCGCACCGCGCGCTCGGGCCACTCGTGCGACGGCAGGCGCTGCGCGATCACCTGGCGGCGCACCGGCGCGGGAACGGTTTCGGTCGCCAGGGCCACGGCCCCGATCCGCTGCATTTGTTGGCGGGTCTTGTCCAGCGGCTCCTCGTACGGCGCGGCCAGGGCGGTCAGGAACAGTTCGGTGATGGTGTCGACGTCGACGCCGGAGTCGATTTCGGCCGACGACTCGGAGACTTGCCGGTCGAACAGCTCGTCCAGCGTGTGGCCGCTGCCGAGCTGCGCGGCGACGGCCGAGCCCGCCGACGTCCCCACCAGCACATCCGATTCGATCAACAGCCGGGCCGCGGCCGGCGACTCGTCGGCGATGCCCCGCAGAACACCTGTCTCCCAGGCGATTCCCGCGATCCCGCCGCCCGCCAGCACCAGGGCGCGTTTGTTCGTCACGCTCACCAACTCTGCCAAACGTCCTCAGACCAGCCGCCGGGTGCTCGGCAGGGCGTGTTGCGAGTCCTCCACCGGCGTGCTCAGGTCCTCGCGGCGCAACAGCTGGTTGGGCGGGTCGGGCAGCACCAGGCTGCGGGTGACGCGCAACCCGGCGTCGACGTGAATCAGCTCGCCGGGCTCGAGGAGGCGCCAGCGCGGGTCGGCGTCCATGCGTTCGGTGGCGAACACCACCGACGGCCGCGTGCACAGGTGCTCGGAGCGCGCGTGAATTCGTATGGTGTGCAAGTCGAATTCGGGGTCTTGCGATGCCACACCGTCGGATCGATCCAAGACGTAGAGCTCGTGGGTTTGCGGGTAACGCAGCGCCCACATGTCGGTGGCCGTGCTCAGCAGCACGTTGACCGCGTAGATCGGGACGTGCTCGGCGAGCCATCGCATGGCGTCGACGAGCCCCGCGGTGATGTCGCCGCCGCGGGCCCGGATCGAGCCGGTGATCAAGCCGAACACGCGCTCGGAGTCGGTGTCGCCCAATACCAGGTCGGCGGTGCCGATCTCGCGCAGCCGCTCGTCGATGATGTCCAGGCCTTCGAGGACGCCGTTGTGCGCGAAGATCCGGTCGTCCTGCATAAACGGGTGGGTGTTGCGGATGTCGAGCGAGCCGGTGGTGGCGTAGCGGACGTGGGCGATGACGGTGGTGCCGGTCATCCGGTGCGCCTCGGTCGCGAAGGCGGCGTCCTGCCAGGCCGCTATCGGCTCCTTGTAGAGGTGCGGCGCGGCGTGCTCGTCGAAGATGCCCAGGCCGGTGCCGTCCGGGTTTCGCCGGCTCTGTTCGGACAGGCTGTCCGGCGCGTCCAGCAACCAGAAGGTCGCGGTGCACGCGTGCGTCCCGGCGTGCAGGCCAAAGAGTCGGCACATGCCTTCACACCGTAACGGTTCGCGGGCCTCACTTCGTCAGCAAGGCCGACAGGTTGGCCAGCGCGCGCCGCGCGTAGCCCTTCCACATCCTGCCCAGCAGCGGGAGCGCCCAGGCCGTGCGCGGCGACTTCGGGTGGATGTCCCAGCGCCAGGTGATCTCGGTTCCGGTGGCCGCCGGTGTGAAAATCCATTCGCCCACAACGTGATCGACCAGCAACGCCATCGGGCCGGTGACCTCGCAGAGCCGGTAGCCGAACGAGCGCGGCGGGTCGACACTGGTCAGCTCCTCGCGCATGGTGGCGCCGCCGGCCAGGTGCACGATGCGGGTCTGCCCCGCCGCGTCCCAGGCGCCGGTCTGCTCGCGCACGTCGCGGATCGGCGGGAAGGGACCGTACCAGCGGTTGAACAGCGTGGGCAGTGGCATCGGCAGCGTCCGGCCGAACGCGTCGTGGACCGCGACCGGTGTGACGACGGATTGGTCGACGACGAGTGGATGTGTCACTGCCTCAAGCCTTTCCGGTCTCGTTGCGGCGTCGATCAGTCGCGGGCTTCGACCACCTGGTAGCCGTCTTCGGCGTAGCGCGAGCGAATGGCTTTCTTGTCGTACTTGCCGACGCTGGTGCGGGGGATCTCGTCGACGAATGTCCACCGTTCGGGCAGCCACCACCGAGCGACCTTGTCCGCGAGGAAGTTTCGCAGCTGCCCCGGGCTGACCGACGCGCCCTCCTTGGCCACGATCACCGCGAGTGGGCGTTCCTCCCAGCGTTCGTCGGGGACGCCGACCACCGCGGCCTCGACCACCTCGGGGTGGCCGATGAGGACGTTCTCCAGCTCCACCGAGGAGATCCATTCCCCGCCGGATTTGATGACGTCTTTAGCCCGGTCGGTCAGCGTGACGTAACCGCGGCCGTCGATGCGGCCCACGTCGCCGGTGCGCAGCCAGCCGGAGTCGAACTTCGACTCGTCGTGGCCCAGGTAGTAGGAGCCGGCGATCCACGGGCCGCGGACCTCCACCTCCCCCACGGCGACGCCGTCGTTGGGCAGCACCTGGCCGTCGTCGTCGACGATCCGCATCTCCACCCCGCAGACCGGTTGGCCCTGGGTTCCGCGGAAGGCCCAGTGCTGGTCCTCGGGGGTGCCCGGCGGTGGCCAGGCCATGGTCGCCAGCGGCGACGTCTCCGTCATGCCCCACAGCTGCCGGATCTGCACGGCGTGCTTTTCCTCGAAGGTGCGCATCAGCGAGACCGGGACGGCCGAGCCGCCGCAGACCACCAGCCGCAGCGACGACAGGTCGTGGTCGGGGTCGTCCTCGAGGTGGTGCAGGACGGCGTTCCAGATCGTCGGCACCGCGCCGGTCACGGTGGGGCGCAGATCTTCGACCATGCCGACCACCGATGCCGGGTCGAGGTGGCGATCCGGCAGCACCAAGTCGGCGCCGGCCATCAGCGCCGCGTACGGCAGGCCCCAGGCGTTGGCGTGGAACATCGGCACGATCGCCAGCACGCTGTCGACGGCCCCGACGCCGATGCCGTTCGTGGTGCACGCCGCCATGGTGTGCAGGTAACTCGAACGATGGCTGTATACCACGCCTTTCGGGTTACCGGTGGTCCCGCTGGTGTAGCACATCGCCGCCGCGGATTTCTCGTCGATGTGCGGCCAGTCGAATTCGGTCGGCTCCGCGGCGATGACGTCGGCGTAGTCCAGCACGGTCTTGCCCGATTCCCGCAGCGGTTCGGTGTCGCCCTCGCCGACGGCGATCACGGTGTGCACGGTCTCGAGGCTGGGCAGCACCGGGGCGAGCACGTTGATCAGGGAGGCGTCGACCAGCACCACCTGGTCTTCGGCTTCGTTGGCGACGTAGGCGATCTGTTCGGGGAACAGGCGGATGTTCAGGGTGTGCAGTACGGCGCCCATCGAGGGGACCGCCAGGTACGCCGTCAGGTGCTCGGAGTTGTTCCACATGAACGTCGCGACCCGCTGGTCACCGGTCACCCCGAGCCGGCGCAACGCATTCGCCAGCTGGGCGGCCCGGCAGCCCAGTTCCCGATAGCTCGTCGTGCGGTAGCCGTCCCCGGTGGCGGTGGTGACGGTGCGATCCCCGTGAACACGGCAGCCATGGCGCATGATCGCGGTGATCGTCAACGGATAGTCCTGCATCGTGCCGTCCATCGATGTACCGCCTCTCTCCGCGCGGCACCGTCCGTGCCAAGCCGCGAAATGCCGCGCCCGCATTCCGGGCCGACGGCGACGGGCCGTCGGCCGCTTCCACCCTAAGCCCGATTTCGGCGATCGTGACAGAAACCACCCGTGCCGGCCGCCGGCGACGTGGATCCCGTTCGGCGGGCGGGCCTTTCGGATGACCGTTCGGTTGAGTATGCGTGCTCTGCCGACGACCCGCGCCCACTGCCGTTGAGTGTGCGTCCCGGGATTTGAGCGTGAACGCTGGGCGGCGACACGCCGACGATCCCCGGCCCAGGATTCACACTCGAGGGCGAGGATTCACACTCCGGGCGCAGCGCCGACCCGCAGTGCAGCCGGCTAGGCCAGCGCCGGCTCCCACTGGGGCACATCGAACAGCCAGCCCGCGGTCGCGTCCGGGTGATCCGCGTCGCCGCTGTGTGGCGCCTGGCCCGAGTCGATGCGCGCCGCGGTGAGCACTCCGGAGTAGTCGGCGACGTACAGGTGGCTGCCGTCGGGGCTTTCCAGCACGCAGGACGGGTTCTTGGTCACCGTGACCTCGCCGAGGACGTCGAGCGCGCGGGTGCCCAGCACCGTGACGCGGTCGTCGCTGACCAGGTAGGCCCGCTCGCCGTCGCGGCTGAGCGTCATCCGCGCCAGCGGCCCGGTGATCTCGTTGATCTTCTGCGTCTTGACGAGTTTGTTCGCGCGGGTGTCGATGACGTCGAGCACCGAGCCCACGACCGGGCCGCAACTGGCGACGTATGCCGTGGCGCCGTCGCTGCTCAGCGCCACATCGCGGACGGGCAGACCGAGCTCGATCGTGCCGACCACGCGCGAGCGGCCGCCCACCCGGCCGCCATCGGATCGGGTGCGGGTTTCGACGACGGCGAGGCTGCCGCCGTTCGGCCCGTTGACCCCGACGTAGAGGCGCCGGCCGTCGGCGCTGGCCCGCACGCATGCGGTGGTCGTGCCGGGTGCGGTGGCCAGTTCGATCACCTCGAGTTCGCCCGTGGTGGTGTCCAGGACCGTCACGTCGGCGCCGCGAACGGCGTTTCGGCTCGCGTACAGGTGCTTTCCGTCGGCACTCACCGTCAGGTCGCTCACGCTGTGCGCGACCGGGTGCGTGGCGATCCGCCAGTTCGTGACGACGTCGATGACTTCGATGGCGTCGTAGGCGGCGGTGGCGGTGCTGACGTAGGCGTAGTTCGCGTCCGCGCTGCTCATGGCGACGGCGGACGGTTCGCTGAGGCCGGCGAGGGTGCTCGAGACCCGAAGGGTGTGGGCGTCGATGACCGTTACCGCGTCGCGGGCATAATTCGTGACGAGCAGCCGGCGACCGTCGCCGCTGAGGTCCATGTCGCTGATCGGGCCGTGGTGCACCGGGACTCGAACCACCGCGGTGTCGTCGACCGAGAACCCGGCCGCCGTTGGGTCGTATGCATCACTCACGCTGGTACCGCCTTTGCTGTGTTCGTCGGCCCTGGTGGCCAAGTGGCGCCGCCGCACACACGCGACGATTTGGCCTCCGGATCCACCGGCTTTCAGCACCGAAAGGCGCTGACGAGACTGGTTTTCGGTAGTCTACTGACCAAAAATCGCCTTAAAGCAGTTCGAAATGCCCGACGTTAGCTACGTCACTCCGCGCACTCAGGTTCTGCTCAGACTTCCAATCACGCTGTATCGCAATCGCTTACCCGTAGCGAAACGCACGCAAACCCTCTTCCGGCGGATTTTGCTTACACCGCTAACGATTCGCGTTTCCGCTCGACCGAGGCTTTAGTAAGGAATTCTCAGGATTTGCCGTCAGCGAGGCGAATATCACACCGCCGCGATTCGGCCGCCGCCGCTAGCTGAACTGCGTCTGCGGCCGCGCCAATGGGGCCCCGTCGACGACGATGTCGACCTTTTCGTTGTAGAAGGCGATCAGGCCGGCGATCTGACCGACCGCGGGCAGCGGATAGTGGTAGGTCCACGCCAGGTCCTCGTGCACGATGTCACCCACTCGCACCGACCAATATCCCGACGTCGTTCCCTTGTACGGGCACAATGTCTGTGTGGTGCTGGGTTGCAGGTGCTCGAAGACGACGTCGGTAGGATCGATGTAATACCTTGTGGGCAAGCCTGTTTCGAACAGCAACACGGGAGATTTGGTGGCCGCCAAGGTGATTCCGTCGAGCTCCACCCGGACATGGCGGTGCGAGCGCAGGGCGTCGACACGCGAATAGGGGTTGCGCGGGTGACCGTAGACCGGCTCGTCCTCTTCGAACCAGCGCAACGGATTCCATTCGAACCGCACGGTGCCCGCCAGCGGGCTGTCGCTGTCGGCGTCGAATACCCGCGCGGCGGACGCATGCGTCTGGCCTTCGGCCACCAGGGAGTACAGCCGCGACGGGCCGAATTGCACTGTCTGCGCGTGGTTCTCGTCGCGCAGGAACTCGGTGCGGACGTCGGCCAGCGGAATGTAGTACTGCGGGTAGTAGGGGACCTCCCACACGTAGCGCGCGGCGGTGGTGTCGAAGACCAGCGCGTCGCCGAGAAAGCCACGGACCCGCCGGGGCGCGGGCTCGATCCTGCCCCGGGCGGCGGCCATTTGCGGATAGTCGGTCATGGTCGGCCGTATCCGGGCAGGTGGTGAATCCACACGATGCCCTCCGTCGGGCTGGGCGCGTTCATCACGACTCCTTGTCGGGTTCAGTGCCGCTTGTCGCGCACCTTGTACGTCGACGGCCACGACTTGCGGGACTCGTCTCCGGTCAACGGGGTTCCCATCCCGCCGACCTTGACGGCGTAGGCCTCCTTGCCCGGGCCCACCTCTCGGTTGGCGTGTTCCTGGGCGAGGAAGTACAGCTCGTCGATGGTGGCCTCGTCGTAGGCGACGAAGGAGGTTTCCCGCGCCACATCGTCGATCCCGGCCAGCATCCGGTCGGGCAGCAGCCGCGAGGCCACCGCGGCCAGGCCCAGCAGCCCGAAGGGGATGATCCAGTAGCAGAGGAAGGACAGCGGGGTCTTGGTGTCCAGGATCAGGGCGGAGGCGTTCGCCGCGGGCCGTTGCACGATCGACGGGACGGCCGAGGAGACCGTCATGGCGGCGAACGTCGCGACCCAGACCCAGCCGAGGACCTGGACGACGCGGCCGAACAGCTCGGTTTTGGCGACGTCGGGCGCGTGCTCCGCGGCGGCGAACTCGGCCACGAACGGCTTGCCGACCAGCATCCCCACCAGCGTCACCACCAGGATCCCGGCGTTGCTGAGCGTCAGTAGCCACCGCTCGAGGAACGACTGACTGAGCGTGAAAGTCAGCACGGCGAGGATCAGAAGCGCTGCGACAGAAGCGAAGTCAAAGAACTGCCACCGCCTGCCCGTCGCGCCGCCCAGGCCCAGGCCGGCGGCGGCGACCGCCAGCGCGACCAGTACCGCAGCGGCGAAGGGAACGTTTCCGACAAGGACCCAATACACGATCCACGGCGCGAGACCGAACAGCATGCCCATGCTGGGTCAGTGTATGAGTGACGGTTTGCTCCGGCGTGGGCAGGCCCAAAATGTTGGTCCGACGCTGAACCACGTCGACCGGGTGCTAATCCGACGACGTGTGCAGCGCCATCGCCAGGAAATCGAGGCGCCACAGCGACTGGAACAGCTGGTGCCCGAACTCGCGCACCCGCGTGCCGTCCTCCCGGCTGCCCTGGGCCACCGCATCGACGATTTCCCGTATGGTGCGCCGCCCGTCGACGCGCCGGACAAAGGGCAACTGGGCCGCGGTGAGTGTCAGCTTCGCGCCGGGAAGGTGAATCTCGTCGCCGGACAGCAGGCATGCCGTCCGCGGCAGGGGGACGTAATCGAGAGACGACGCCGTCGAGAAGTCGATCGCATAGTCCCGTGTCGGACGTTCGGGGCGGCAAGCGAGGAAGAAGTGGGTGGCATTGGCCGGCTGCAGGCGTTCCATCACCGACCACAGCGTGGCGTCGGGCAACCGGTTCAACAGCCACTGAAACGGACCCGTCTGCGCAAAGAGCCCGTCGTGGGGGTAGTACGGCGAATTGCGCAGCCAGCCCTGGAACGTCAGCCCGGCGGCGGCGACCAGCTCCAGGCATTCCTCGACGGTGTAGCTGCGTTGGCGGGCGTGCAAGAAGGTGTCGACCAGCGCGCCGTCGGACATCAGGTCACGCGCGCCGTGCAGGTAGGGACGGACGGGATGGTCGGGCGGCAGCGCCGCAACCGCCTCCTTGACCAGCTGAACCGACGCGTCGTCCTGCGACAGGCCGAGGTCGCGAAACGCCGATTCGAGCAGCTCCACGCCGAACCGGCCGTACTTGGCGTAGAGCATGACGCCCAGGGCGCCGTCGCTGCGCAGGCATCCACCGAGCGCGCTGAGCCCGGCCAACGGATCCGCCAGGTGGTGCAAGACGCCGGTGGAGACGATGAGGTCGAAGTCGCGGGACAGGGCCGAGACCTCTTCGATGGCCAGCAAATGCAGTTCCAGGTTGGTCAGCTGATGCTTGTCCTTCAGGTACCGCTGGTGATCCAACGCGGACCGGCTGACGTCGATCGCGACGACCCTGGCGGCGCGGTTCATGAAGGCGAAAACGGCCGCCTGGAACGTGCCGCAACCCGCGATGAGGATGTCGAGATCCGGCTTGTATGCGCGGTTCGGCCACAACACGCGATGCGCATAGAAGGGATCGAACCAATCCCAATGGTTCTTGGTCCACGCCTCGAGATCGGTTACCGGGGGCGGATATTCCCACCGATCGTATTGGCGGGAGACGCCGTCAGCCCGCGGATCCTCGGACACCTTCGCGCTGGCTCCTTCGCGGTGGCGGCTCGCACAACGGTCTCGAGCAACTTACCGCGAGTGGGGTGTTCAGGGGCGGGTCGCCGTTGCGTCCCAGCCCTCGAGGTACGTGGACACGTCCTCGATGTCGTCGGCGCTTCTGCCGAGAATGCTTTTGACGGCCTTGCCGTGCACGTAGATCGTCACGGCCTGCGCGCTGGCCTTGTCGTCCTTGTTGAAACGCCTGACCAGCCACCGTTTGATGCTGTCGGAGATATCGGCCAGCAACAGGGACAGGAATTGGGTTGTCACGCCGGCGAGGATGTAGACGCTGACCGATTCCGGCGTCTGAACGGCGAACTTGCCGGAATCAGGCATTCGCAGGGTTACGTTGCGCCCTTCGCTGGCCAGCTCACTGCGCAGTGCGTCAACGTCTTGCCGGGAGCCCGGATCGAAAGCCGTACGAATAGTTGGTCTGAGCAATACCGACGGCTGTCCATCCATCCCTGGACACTAGCCGCAAACCCGCACCGGCGCCGCGAGGCGGTGGATGCGGGCGTGGCGTCCATACGGCGCGCGTGCGTGTTTGGACGCGTTTCGCGGTGCCCCCAGTCGGACTCGAACCGACACTTGACGGATTTTAAGTCCGCTGCCTCTGCCAATTGGGCTATGGGGGCCCGGCGGCGAATCTAGCGCGTGAAGCCCGAACGCGGGGC
Source organism: Mycobacterium sp. 3-98 (assembly GCF_035918355.1). NCBI lineage: Bacteria > Bacillati > Actinomycetota > Actinomycetes > Mycobacteriales > Mycobacteriaceae > Mycobacterium > Mycobacterium sp. 3-98. The sequence continues at coordinate 4,792,665 of NZ_CP142360.1, forward strand.
ATCGCATCCCGGCCGGTATTTGCCAGCCGTCCAACATGCGGGGGCCGTGTCCATCGATTAGGATCCGCGCGCCGCGCGCGATTTCTCCCTGTCCGCGCCCGCGATCAGATGACGTCCCGATGTCGTCCGACAGGGTCTTGTTAAAACTGCCGCCCTTGTCGTTAAGAAGCCGTAAACGACTGTAACCCCAGCTCATTGGGTGGGGAATGTGGAGTTGTGGCTCGCTAGCGTTACGCCAACGCACAGCGGCCGTTACGTGAACACACAGCGACCCACACCGGGGGTCGGCTCGTTCAGCATAGGAGCAACAGATGTCGTTTCTGACAACACAGACCGAGGAAATGCTAGCCGCGGAGACGTTGCTGTCCGGAATCAACAGCAACCTGGCGGCGCAAAACGCGGGCGCCGCGTCGGCGACGACCGTCATCGCGCCCGCCGCCGCCGACCCGGTGTCGGCCCAGCAGGCGGCGATCTTCTCGGCGTACGGCACCCAGTACCAGGCGATCGCCGCCGAGGCGCAGGCGCAGCTGGAGAAGTACTCGCAGACCCTGGGCATCAGCTCCAACAGCTACGGCGACACCGAGGCCGTCAACGCCAGCCAGGCCGCCGTTCAGGCTTTGGACGCCGCGGATTCCGGCACCGGCGCTGCCACGGGTTCCAACCCGATCGACATCCTTGCCTGGCTCCTCGGCTTCAACGGCCAGTCCAGCGGCGGCCTCGGCGGCATGTTCGGCCTGTCGAGCAACGGCGCCAACATCGGAAACATCGGCTTCGGAAACTGGGCGTCGGCCACGTCGAACCTCCTCGGCCTCGCCGGTGGCGGCCTGCTGGACACGTCCGGTGACGCCGCCGGTGCGGCCGCCGCGGCGGACCTGGCCACCTCGACCACGCCGGCCGGCGCCGGGGTGAGCGGCGTGGCGGGCGTGGGCGCGATGCCCGCCGCCGCGATGGGCCAGGCGACCATGGTCAACAAGCTCTCGGTGCCGCCGAGCTGGGCCGGTTCCACCCCGGTGGCCGGCTCGAGCGCCGCGCCGCTGCAGACCGTCGGCTGGACCGCCGCCGCGCCGCAGACCGGTGCCGGCACGGTGGTGCCCGGCATGCCCGGGGTGGGTGCGATGGGGCGCAACAGCGCCGGCTTCGGCGCGCCGCGCTACGGCGTCAAGCCGATCGTCATGCCGAAACCGGCGGCCGTCTAGGCGATCACGGCCACTCGTCAGACATCGAATCCGAACAGACAAGGAGCGGGAAACCCAGATGGTTCTTGACTTTTCAGCGATGCCCCCGGAGATCACCTCCTCGCTCATGTACGCGGGTGCGGGCTCGGCTCCGCTCATGGCCGCCGCGACGGCGTACGCCAACCTGGCCGCCGAGGTGAGCGCCACCGCCACGCAGTGGGAGTCGATCATCTCGCTTTTGACCACCGAACAGTGGACCGGCGGTGGGTCGGCCGCGGCGGCGGCCGCCGCCCAGCCCATCGTGTCCTACCTGACGGAGACGGCGACCACCCTCGAGCAGGCGAGCGCGCAGGCCACCGCGTCGGCGGCTGCCTACGAGGCGGCGTTCGCCGCGACGGTGCCCCCGCCGGTGATCGCGGCCAATCGCACGTTGCTGGCCACACTCGTCGCGACGAACTTCCTCGGCGTCAATTCGGCCGCGATCGCCGCGACCGAAGCGCAATACGCCGAGATGTGGGTGCAAGACGCCACCATGATGGCCGCCTATCAGGCCTCCTCGGCGGCGGCCGGGGTCCTCACCCCGGTGACGCCGCTGACGTCGACCACCGACCCGGCGCGAGCCGCGGCCGTGGGCAACGGCGCGGTCGCCTTCGACGCGGCGAACAGTACGTCGCAGGCGGCCGGCCTGGACCTGTCGTCGCTCATCACGTCGCCAACGAGCAGTGGCGGCCTGCTGCAGTCCATCGACAACTTGATGGGCACCCCGTCGTTCCTGAACGCCACCAACGGCGCCGTCAACACCGCGGCGTGGTGGGTGTGTGCCACGATCCCGAACGCGGTGTCGCTGGGGCACACGCTGGGATCGGTGCCGTCGATTCCGTTCTCGCTGGCCGACTCCGTCGCGCCGGCGGCGGGCGCGGCCGCCATCACGCCCGGCACGACGGTGGGCTCGGTGTCGGGCGCGGGCGCATCGGCGGCGCTGGGCGAGGCCTCCACCGTGGGCCGTCTCTCGGTGCCGGCCGGCTGGAACGCGGCCGCCCCGGCGTCGTCGTTGGCGTCGGCCACCGCTCCGCTCGAGGGCTCGGGCTGGACGGCCGCGGCCGAAGCGGAGGGCGTCACCGCGATGCCCGGCATGCCGGGCATGGCGGCGGCGGCCAAGGGCGCCGGCGCCTACGGCACCGGACCCCGGTACGGCTTCAAGCCGATCGTCATGCCCAAGCAGGTTGTCGTCTGAGGAGGGACGCTGATACGGGAATCAAGGGGGTACATGTCGCCCGTTTAAGGCGAACAATTAACCGGCAGGCCGTAATCTAGTTGAACCGCGGCCACCGCCGCATCAATTTCCATTGTTAAGACTTCGGCCGACTGAAGCTATCAAGATAGGAGACAGCCGACATGGCAACACGTTTTATGACCGACCCGCACGAGATGCGGGCGATGGCGGGCCGTTTCGAGGTCCACGCCCAGACCGTCGAGGACGAGGCTCGCAAGATGTGGGCGTCGTCGATGAACATCGCGGGCGCGGGCTGGAGCGGCCAGGCGCAGGCGACGTCGTATGACACCATGGGCCAGGTCAACCAGGCCTTCCGCAACATCGTCAACATGCTCCACGGGGTGCGTGACGGGCTGATCCGCGACGCGAACAACTACGAGCAGCAAGAGCAGGCCTCGCAGCAGATCCTCAGCAGCTAGCCCAGAACTGCTGCTGCCCAACACTTTTAAGGAGCCATGTAATGAGCATTAACTACCAGTTCGGCGACGTAGACGCCCACGGTGCCCTGATCCGCGCCCAGGCCGCGTCCTTGGAGGCCGAGCACCAGGCCATCATTCGCGATGTGCTTGCTGCCGGCGACTTTTGGGGCGGTGCCGGTTCGGTCGCGTGCCAGGAGTTCATCACCCAGTTGGGTCGCAACTTCCAGGTGATCTACGAGCAGGCCAACTCCCACGGACAGAAGGTTCAGTCCGCGGGCAACAACATGGCCAGCACCGACAGCGCCGTCGGGTCCAGCTGGGCCTGACGCCTCGTCTCTTGAAAACGGGGCCGCGCACCGACCGGTGTGCGGCCCCGTTTTGCATCTCCAGTCCACTCGACGAAACCCGCTCGGGCGCCGTCGTTTTGGAAGACGAATGCCCGTAACGCCTCAAGGCACAGCGCCTTTCGAAAGCGTCGGGAGACGCGCATACATTTGAGAATTCTATGAACTCCGTGACAATCCGGTGTGTGACCGGCCAGAATTGAAGGAATATGACCGCAACGGCCGGATACTCAGGCTCGCAGCGGCCCCGCCAAGCCATCCTGGGGCAGCTGCCGCGGATCAACCGTGCCGATGGCTCACCGATCAGGGTTTTGCTGGTCGACGACGAGCCGGCGCTGACCAATCTGGTGAAGATGGCCCTGCACTACGAGGGCTGGGTGGTCGACATCGCCCACAACGGGCGTGAGGCCATGGCCAAGTTCGAGAGGGTCAACCCCGACGTGCTCGTCCTCGACATCATGCTTCCCGACGTCGACGGGTTGCGGATCCTCGAGCGGGTGCGCCAATCCGACGTCTACACCCCGACGCTTTTCCTGACCGCGCGCGACTCGGTCATGGACCGGGTGACCGGCCTGACCGCGGGCGCCGACGACTACATGACCAAACCGTTCAGCCTGGAGGAATTGGTCGCTAGGCTGCGCGGGTTGCTCCGCCGCTCCGGCCAGCCGCCCACGCCGACGGCCGAAACCCTCATCGTCGGCGACCTGCGGGTCGACACCGCCAGCCGGGAAGTCACCCGCGGTGACACCGCGGTGTCGCTTTCCTCCACCGAGTTCGAGTTGCTGCGCTTCCTCATGCGCAACCCGCGGCGCGCGCTGAGCCGCACCGAGATCCTGGACCGGGTGTGGAACTACGACTTCGCGGGGCGCACCAGCATCGTGGATCTCTACATCTCGTACTTGAGGAAAAAGATCGACTCCGGCCGGGAGCCGATGATTCACACGGTCCGCGGCGTGGGGTACATGCTGCGGCCGGCGGAATGACCGAAGACAAGGCCGCGACATCCGGGATCTTTCCCCGGTGGTTTCCCTCGTCGCTGCGCCGCCAGCTCCTGTTGGGCGTGCTGGCCGTGGTCAGCGTGGTGCTGGTGACCGTCGGCATCGTTTCCGTGCTCAGCCTGCGCGGCTATGTCAACGCCATGAGCGACGCCGACATCGCCGAGTCCCTCGACGCGTTCAGCCACCAGTACACGAAATACCGCAACGGCGAACACACTTCGACGCATCCGGGCACGCCGCCGATCGGACAGGCGATGCTGGAATTCACCGGACAGACGCCGGGCAACCTGATCGCCGTGCTGCGCAACGGCGTGGTGATCGGGTCGGCGGTCTTCTCCGAGGGCGAACCGAAACCCGCGCCGGCCGACGTCATCAGCGCGCTGGAAGGGCAGACGTGGTCCGGCGGCCCACCCCGGACCGAAATACTGGGCAGGCTCGGGTCTTATCGCCTCGACAGCACCGTGGACGGCTCCGACGTGCTCGTGGTCGGGATGTCGCAGAACCTCGCCGACCGGATCATCGCGCGCAAGCAGATCACCACGATCGCGCTGACCGCCGGGGCGCTGGCCCTTACCGCGGCTCTGACCGGGTGGGTCGTCGGGTACACGCTTCGTCCGCTGCGCCGGCTCGGCGCGATCGCGGCCAACGTCGCCGCCATGCCGCTCGCCGACGACGACCACCGCATCAGCATCCGGGTACAACCGCAGGACACCGACCCGCAAAACGAGGTCGGGATCGTCGGCCACACGCTGAACCGCTTGCTGGACAACGTCGATGGCGCGCTGGCGCATCGGGTCGAATCCGATTTGCGGATGCGGCAATTCATCAGCGACGCCAGCCACGAACTGCGCACACCTTTGGCGGCGATTCAGGGCTACGCCGAACTCACTCGCCAGGACAGTTCGGAGCTGCCGCCGACCACCGAATACGCGCTGGCCCGCATCGAGTCCGAGGCCCGGCGGATGGCGTTGCTCGTCGACGAGTTGCTGCTGCTTTCCCGGCTGGGCGAAGGGCAAGATCTGCAGTCCGAGGACGTCGACCTGGCCGCGGTGGCCAACAACGCGGTCAATGACGCGACGGTGGCTGCGCTGACCCACCACTGGGTCAAAGACCTGCCCGACCATCCGGTCTGGGTGCGGGGCGACCACGCCCGGCTGCACCAGTTGGTCAGCAACCTGCTGGGCAACGCCCGGGTGCACACACCGCCCGGGGTGACGGTGACGACCGGAATCACCTGCCACCGTGACGGTCCCGAACCGCCGTTCGTGGAATTGACCGTCACCGACGACGGGCCCGGCATCGACGAAGAGCTACTGCCCAGGCTGTTCGAAAGGTTCGTCCGCGCAGACAAATCGAGATCCGACGGCTCGGGCCACGGACTGGGCCTGCCGATCGTCAGTTCGATCGTCAAGGCCCATCATGGTTCGGTCACCGTCGAATCCACGGAGGACGAGACGGTTTTCCGGGTACGGCTCCCCCTGATCGACGGGCCGCCACGGGGCGTTAATAAACCGTAAAGGTGCACGGTAGCCCCGTTAGGAAACCGTCAACCACACACCCTCACCGCACGCCACCCGGTTAGTTTCAATCGGACGTTGGCCCGCGGCTGTCGCGCGACGGTGGGGCTACTCGGAGTCCCTTGCGTATGCGCGTGATTGGCGCGGAACGGAGACGAGATGGGCGTGGCGGTGTACGTCGTGCTGACCGTGGCGGTGTTCGCCGCACTCGGCGTGGCTCAGAAGCTGGTCGAGCGGCTATGAACTACCAAAACGCGGTCGGTTTGGTGCTTTCCGTCCTCGTTGCGCTCTACGTGGGTAGCGCCCTGCTGTTCCCCGAGAGGTTCTGAGTGAGCACGACAACGGCCGGGATCGTTTTCCTCGTTGTCCTCGTCGCGGCGGTGGCGGTTGTCCACGTGCCCTTCGGGGACTACATGTTTCGCGTGTACGCCGCGGAGAAGGATTCTTCTGTCGAGCGGATGGTCTATCGGCTGATCGGCGTCGACGCGCGCTCGGAACAGACCTGGGGGGCCTATGCCCGAAGCGTGCTGGCGTTCTCGTCGATCAGCATTCTGTTCTTGTTCGTCTTCCAACTCGTCCAGGGCAAGTTGCCGCTGCACCTGCATGATCCGGCCACCAGGCTGACGCCCTCGCTGGCGTGGAACACCGCGGTCAGCTTTGTCACGAACACCAACTGGCAGGCCTACTCCGGCGAGACGACACAGGGACATCTCGTGCAGATGGCCGGCCTGGCGGTGCAGAACTTCGTGTCCGCCGCCGTCGGGATGGCGGTCGCCGTGGCGCTGGTGCGCGGGTTCGCCCGCACCCGCACCGGCGAGCTCGGCAACTTCTGGGTCGACCTGGTGCGCGGGACGCTGCGGATCCTGTTGCCCGTCGCCATCGTCAGCGCGATCCTGCTGATCGCCGGTGGGGCGATCCAGAACTTCCACCTGCACGACCAGGTGGTCACCACCGTCGGCGGCGCCCAGCAGACGATCACCGGCGGGCCGGTGGCCAGCCAGGAGGTCATCAAGGAACTCGGCACCAACGGCGGCGGCTTCTACAACGCGAATTCCGCGCACCCGTTTGAGAATCCGACCGGCTGGACCAACTGGCTGGAGATCTTCCTCATCCTGGTGATCGGGTTCTCACTGCCCCGCACGTTCGGGCGCATGGTGGGTAACACCAAGCAGGGCTTCGCGATTGCGGCCGTGATGGCGACGCTGTACATGATCAGCACCACCTTCATGCTGTGGTTCCAGACGCAGCACCACGGCACGGTGCCGACGGCCGTCGGCGCGGCGACGGAGGGGGTCGAGCAGCGCTTCGGCGTCGCCGACTCGGGGGTGTTCGCCGCCGCGACGACCCTCACGTCCACCGGCGCGGTCGATTCCGCGCACGACTCGCTGACCAGCCTGGGCGGCATGATCACGATGTTCAACATGCAGCTGGGTGAGGTCGCGCCCGGCGGCACCGGCTCCGGCCTGTACGGCATCCTGGTGCTGGCGGTGATCACCGTGTTCGTCGCCGGCCTGATGGTCGGACGGACCCCGGAATACCTCGGCAAGAAGATCACCCCGCGCGAGATCAAGCTCGCCGCAAGCTATTTCCTGGTCACTCCGCTGATCGTGCTGACCGGCACCGCGATCGCGATGGCGTTGCCCGGCCAACGCGCCGGCATGCTCAACAGCGGACCGCACGGACTCTCCGAGATCCTCTACGCGTTCACCTCGGCGGCCAACAACAACGGGTCCGCCTTCGCCGGCCTGAGCGCCAACACCGACTGGTACAACACCGCTCTCGGCCTGGCCATGGCCATCGGCCGGTTCCTGCCCATCGTGCTCGTGCTGGCGCTGGCCGGATCGCTGGCCCGGCAAGGCAGCACACCGGCCTCGGCGGGCACCTTGCCCACGCACCGGCCGCAGTTCGTGGGCATGGTCGCGGGCGTCACGTTGATCGTCGTTGCCCTGACGTTCTTGCCCATGCTCGCGCTCGGGCCCCTGGCCGAAGGGATTCACTGATGACCGCCACCGCGATCCAGCCGGCCGAGCAGACGCGACCGGCGGCGTCCACCGGCAGAAAACGGGTGCAGGGTGGCCTGCTCGACCCGAGGATGCTGTGGCGCTCGACCCCGGACGCGCTGCGAAAACTCAACCCCCGCACCCTGTGGCGCAACCCGGTGATGTTCATCGTCGAAATCGGCGCCGCCTGGAGCACCGTCCTGGCGGTCGCCGCGCCGAGCTGGTTCGCCTGGCTGGCCGTGATCTGGTTGTGGCTGACCGTGCTGTTCGCCAATCTCGCCGAAGCGGTTGCCGAGGGCCGGGGCAAGGCCCAGGCCGAAACGCTGCGCCGAGCCAAAACGCAAACCGTCGCCCGCCGGCTCAAGGACTGGGTACCGGGGGGCGCCGCGGTCGAGGAAGCGGTCGCCGCGGCGCAACTGCGACAGGGCGACATCGTCGTGGTCGAGGCCGGCCAGGCGATCCCCGGCGACGGTGACGTGGTGGAAGGCATTGCCTCCGTGGACGAATCGGCCATCACGGGCGAGTCGGCGCCGGTGATCCGGGAGTCCGGCGGCGACCGATCGGCGGTCACCGGCGGCACCACTGTGCTCAGCGACCGGATCGTCGTCAAGATCACCCAGAAGCCCGGTGAGAGCTTCATCGACCGGATGATCGCGCTCGTCGAGGGCGCCAACCGGCAGAAGACCCCGAACGAGATCGCGCTGAACATCCTGCTGGCCGCGTTGACGATCATCTTCGTCTTCGCCGTCGTGACCTTGCAGCCGCTGGCCATCTACTCCAAGGCGAACAACCCCGGCGTCCCGGATAGCCAGGCGCTGGACGCCGGCGGCGTGACCGGGATCGTGATGGTGTCGCTGCTGGTGTGCCTGATCCCGACCACCATCGGCGCGCTGCTGTCGGCCATCGGCATCGCCGGCATGGACCGGCTGGTGCAGCGCAACGTGCTCGCCATGTCCGGGCGGGCGGTGGAGGCCGCCGGCGACGTCAACACCCTGCTGCTGGACAAGACGGGCACCATCACACTGGGCAACCGGCAGGCCGCCGCCTTCATCCCTCTCGACGGAGTGTCGCCCGAACAATTGGCCGACGCCGCGCAATTGTCCAGCCTCGCCGACGAAACACCCGAGGGCCGTTCGGTTGTCGTGTTCGCCAAGGAGCACTTCGGATTGCGTGCCCGCACACCGGGCGAGCTGTCACAGGCCCACTGGGTCGCCTTCTCAGCCACCACACGGATGTCGGGCGTCGACCTCGACGCGCACCTGCTGCGCAAGGGCGCGGCCAGCTCGGTCGCGGAATGGGTGCGCGGCCAAGGGGGCAACGTCCCCGCGCAGCTCGGCGAGATCGTCGACGGCGTCTCCGCCGGTGGCGGCACGCCGCTGGTGGTCGGGGAAAGCGTCGACGGGCACGCGAGGGTGCTCGGTGTCATCCACCTCAAAGACGTCGTCAAGCAGGGCATGCGGGATCGGTTCGACGAGATGCGCCGGATGGGCATCCGGACGGTGATGATCACCGGCGATAACCCGTTGACGGCCAAGGCGATTGCCGACGAGGCCGGTGTCGACGACTTCCTGGCCGAGGCCACCCCGGAGGACAAGCTCGCGTTGATCAAGCGCGAGCAGGCCGGCGGCAAACTGGTGGCGATGACCGGCGACGGCACCAACGACGCGCCCGCGTTGGCGCAGGCCGACGTGGGTGTGGCGATGAACACCGGCACGTCGGCCGCCAAAGAGGCCGGCAACATGGTCGACCTCGACTCCGATCCCACCAAGCTCATCGAGATCGTGGAGATCGGCAAGCAGCTGCTGATCACCCGCGGGGCGCTGACGACTTTTTCGATCGCCAACGACATCGCGAAGTACTTCGCGATCATCCCGGCGATGTTCGTCGCGCTGTTCCCCGGCCTGGACCTGATCAACGTGATGCGGCTGCACAGCCCGCAATCGGCGATCCTGTCCGCGGTCGTCTTCAACGCGATCGTCATCGTGTTGCTGATCCCGCTCTCGCTGCGCGGTGTGCGGTACACGCCGAGCAGCGCGTCAAAACTGTTGAGCCGCAACCTGTATGTCTACGGTCTGGGCGGCATCGTCGCCCCGTTCGCCGGAATCAAGGCGATCGACCTGATCGTCCAATTCATCCCGGGGATGTCCTGATATGACGAATTTCGTCCGCCTGCACTGGGCGGCACTGCGTGCGCTGCTGGTGCTGACCGCGATCACCGGTCTGGCCTATCCCCTATTCGTCTGGGCCGTCGCGCAGCTTCCGGGATTGCGGGAGCACGCCGAGGGGTCGATCCTCACCGCGGACGGTAAGCCGGTGGGCAGCAGGTTGATCGGCCAGTCCTTCACCGACTCCGGCGGCAACCCGTTGCCGCAATACTTCCAGAGCCGACCCTCGGCGGCGGGCGCCGGCTACGACCCGACCTCGTCGGGCGGCAGCAACCTGGGGCCGGAAAGCATCGTCGACGCGCCCGGCAAGCCGAGCCTGCTGACGCAGGTGTGTGCGCGCAGTGCCGCGGTGGGCAGGCTGGAAGGTGTCGACGGGTCGCGGCCGTTCTGCACCGGCGGCGGCGTGGGCGCGGTGCTGTCGGTGATCGGCCCGCGCGACGCGCGTGGAAACGTCGTCCACCCGACCCGGGTTATCAGCGTCAACGAGCCGTGCGGCTCGACGCCGGCGCCGTTCCTCAGCCTCTACCAGGGGGTGCGCGTCGAATGCGCCCAAACCGCAGAGGACTACTCGATCGGACAGACCGTACCCGTCCGCGGCGCCGCGCCCGCCAGCCCGGCCGTGCCGGCCGACGCGGTCACCGCCAGCGGCAGCGGCCTCGATCCGAACATCTCGACGGCCTACGCCGACATCCAAGTGGCACGGGTCGCCCACGCCCGCAGTGTCAGCCCGGATCAGATCCGTGCGGTGGTGGCGCAGAACCGGAGCGGCCGCGCGCTGGGGTTTTTCGGTGAGCCGTGCGTCGATGTGCTGCAACTCAACCTGCAACTCGACCACCGGTATCCCGTCACGAGTTAGCGGCAAGGGGGATGATGGTTGGCGTGAGTGACGTCAACCTCCACGGCCGCCAACCCAGGCGGGGGGAGCTACGCATCTACCTCGGTGCCGCTCCGGGTGTGGGTAAGACGTATTCGATGCTGGGTGAGGCGCATCGGCGGCTGGAGCGTGGCACCGATCTGGTGGCGGGCGTGGTGGAAACCCACGGGCGTGCGAAAACCGCTGAGCTGCTTGAGGGCATCGAGATCATTCCGCCGCGCTATATCGAGTATCGCGGCGGCCGCTTCCCCGAGCTCGACGTGCCGGCCGTGCTGGCGCGCCGCCCGCAGGTCGTCCTCGTCGACGAACTCGCGCACACCAACGCGCCGGGCAGCAAGAACCCCAAGCGATGGCAGGACGTCGAGGAGTTGCTCGACGCCGGGATCACGGTGATCTCCACGGTCAACGTGCAGCACCTGGAAAGCCTCAACGACGTCGTCGCCCAGATCACCGGGATCGAGCAGAAGGAGACCGTCCCGGACCTGATCGTGCGGCAGGCCGCGCAGGTCGAACTCATCGATATCACGCCAGAGGCGTTGCGGCGCAGGTTGTCCCATGGCAATGTCTACGCTCCCGATCGCATCGATGCGGCGCTGTCGAACTACTTCCGTCGCGGAAACCTCACCGCGCTAAGGGAACTGGCGCTGCTGTGGCTCGCCGACCAGGTCGATACGGCGCTGGCAAAATACCGGGCCGAGAACAAGATCACCGACATGTGGGAGGCCCGCGAGCGGGTTGTCGTCGCGGTCACCGGTGGACGCGAATCCGAGACGTTGGTGCGACGGGCGTCCCGCATCGCGTCGAAGTCCACCGCCGAGCTCATGGTGGTCCACGTCGTCCGCGGCGACGGCCTGGCCGGCCTGTCGGAATCCCGGATGGCCAAGATCCGCGAGCTGGCGAGCAGCCTGGACGCTTCGCTGCACACCGTCGTCGGCGACGACGTGCCCACGGCCCTACTCGAGTTCGCGCGCGAGATGAACGCCACGCAGCTGGTGATCGGCACCTCGCGGCGGTCGCGCTGGGCGCGCCTGTTCGAGGAGGGCATCGGCCCGAGGATCGTCGAGCTGTCCGGCAAGATCGACGTGCATCTGGTCACCCACGAGGAGGCCAAGCGCGGATTTCGCACGGCCTCGCTCGCGCCGCGCGAACGGCGGGTGACGTCGTGGCTGGCGGCGCTCATCGTGCCGTCGATCATCTGCGCGATCACCGTCACGGCGCTGGATCCCTACCTGGACACCGGCGGCGAGAGCGCCTTGTTCTTTGTGGGGGTGCTGCTGGTCGGGTTGTTCGGAGGCGTTGCGCCCGCGGCGCTTTCGGCGATGCTGTCCGGGCTGCTGCTGAACTACTTTTTGATTGCCCCGCGGCACAGCTTCACCATCGCCGAACCCAACAGCGCCATCACCGAATTGGTGCTGCTGCTGATCGCGGTCGCGGTGGCGGTGCTGGTCGATTTCGCGGCCAAACGCACCCGGGAAGCCCGCCGCGCGTCGCAGGAGGCCGAGCTGCTGACCCTGTTCGCGGGTTCGGTGCTGCGCGGCGCCGACCTCGAAACGCTGCTCGAACGGGTGCGTGAGACGTACGCCCAGCGCGCGGTCGCGATGTTGCGCGGGGCCGGCGAGGAAGCGCGCGGCGGCGGCACCACGAGCGACGTCGTCGCCTGCGTGGGCAGGGATCCCTGCGTCACCGTCGATTCCGCGGACACCGCGATCGAGGTCGGTGACGACGAATTCTGGATGCTGCTGGCGGGCCGAAAGCTCTCGGCGCGGGACCGTCGGGTGCTCAGCGCGGTGGCCAGGCAGGCGGCCGGTTTGATCAGGCAGCGGGAACTCGCCGAGGAGGCCAGCCGAACCGAGGCGGTCGTGCGGGCCGACGAACTGCGGCGCTCGCTGCTGTCCGCGGTCAGCCATGACCTGCGCACGCCGCTGGCGGCGGCCAAGGTCGCGGTGTCCAGCCTGCGCGCCGAGGACGTCGCCTTCTCCGCCACCGACACCGCGGAGTTGCTGGCGACGATCGAGGAGTCCATCGACCAACTCACCGCGCTGGTCGGCAACCTGCTCGATTCCTCGCGGCTGGCCGCCGGGGTGATCCACCCCGAGCTGAGCCGGGTGTACCTCGAGGAAACCGTGCAACGCGCGCTGGTCAGCATCGGCAAGGGCGCCACCGGCTATTTCCGGTCCGCCATCGACCGCGTCAAGGTGGACGTGGGCGACGCCATGGTGATGGCCGACGCCGGGCTGCTGGAGCGCGTGCTGGCCAACCTGATCGACAACGCGCTGCGCTACGCGCCCCACTGCCTGGTCCGGGTCAACGCCGGGCGGGTGGGCGATCGGGTGCTGATCAACGTCATCGACGAGGGGCCCGGAATACCCCACGGGGCCGAGGAGCAGATCTTCGAAGCGTTTCAGCGGCTCGGCGATCACGACAACACCACCGGCGTCGGTCTGGGGATGTCGGTGGCGCGGGGCTTCGTCGAGGCGATGGGCGGGACCATAACGGCCACCGACACTCCGGGAGGCGGGCTGACCGTGATCGTGGAAATGGCTGCGCCGCAATCGATAGAGGACCGGCGCACATGACGCGCGCCGGCGACGATGCAGAGCGCAGCGATGAGGAGGAGCGGCGCACATGACCCGCGTATTGGTGATCGACGACGAGCCGCAGATACTGCGCGCGCTGCGCATCAACCTGTCCGTGCGGGGCTATGAGGTGGTCACCGCGTCGAGCGGCGCGGGCGCGCTGCGCGCCGCCGCCGAGCACAAGCCCGACGTGGTGATCCTCGACCTCGGCCTGCCCGACATCTCCGGGATCGACGTCCTGGCGGGTCTGCGCGGATGGCTCACCGCACCGGTGATCGTGTTGTCCGCGCGCACCGACTCGTCGGACAAAGTGGAGGCGCTGGACGCCGGCGCCGACGATTACGTCACCAAACCCTTTGGGATGGACGAGTTCCTGGCCCGGCTGCGCGCGGCGGTCCGCCGCAACACCGCAGCATCCGAAGTCGAGCAGCCGGTGATCGAAACAGAATCGTTCACCGTCGATTTGGCCGCCAAGAAGGTCAGCAAGAACGGCGGCGAGGTCCATCTCACCCCCACCGAGTGGGGAATGCTCGAGGTACTCGTGCGCAATCGCGGCAAGTTGGTCGGCCGCGAGGAGCTACTCAAGGAGGTGTGGGGCCCGGCCTATGCCACCGAAACCCATTACCTGCGAGTGTATCTCGCGCAGCTGCGCCGCAAGCTCGAAGACGACCCGTCGAACCCCAAGCATTTGCTGACCGAGTCGGGCATGGGCTATCGCTTCGAGGTATGACGCCCGCGGTCGTCGACATAGTCCCATCCGCCACACGCGTCCCTCCGGAGGAGGACATGTCAATTGCCCACCTCCGAGCGACAACCCGCGGCCTCGCGCAACGCCAGCACGCGCTGATGGATTCGATGCTCGGTGCTGCGCGGCAGGTAGCCGGGGCCGTACCTTCCTCGCCCTAGTCGCCGTACCCGCCCACGACCGATCTCCCATCGCAGCGCGTCCGAAATCGCCTTCGACGGCCTGCCGCGCACCGAGAAGCGGTGCCAGTTCAAGGCTTCGATCAGTTCGGCGATGGTTGCCGGCCCGTGAACGGCCAGCTGCATCGTGAGCACGTAACGCAGCTCGATGCCTTTGACTGCATGGTTCATTCCCGGACGGTCGCACAGGGGTACGACACCGCCAAAGTTGTCGCTCGGAGGTGGGCAATCGACATGTCCTCCTCCGGAGGGGCGCATGTGGCGGGTGTGACTAAACCCGGCCTATTCGGCGATCGACAGCACGATGCCGTCCAAAATGTCGTGCTCGCTCACCGTCAACTCCTCGATGCCCGCACGGGCGCGCAACTCGCGGGCCAACTCCTCCACCACGATCGCACCACCGCCGATCACGTCGGCCCGCCCCGCGTGCATCGGCGGCAGCGCCGCGCGCTCGGCGCGCGTCATCCCGATCAGCCGTTCACACACCGCCAACAGATCCGCACCGGCGACGCGTGAAAGATGAATGGCCGCAGAGTCATACGCCGGCAAGTCGTGCGCCAGCGCGGACAGCGTGGTCATCGTCCCGGCCAATCCGACCCACGTCCGCGCGCCCTCGACGGGCACCACGCCCAGCGCGACCTCGAGCCGCTCGCGCACCACCTGCCGGGCCGCCGCCACTTCCGCGGGCGTCGGCGGGTCCGAATGCAGGCAACGCTCGGTCAGCCGGACGCAGCCGATGTCGGCCGAGTAGCTGGCCGCCACCGCCTCGCCCCCCACGACGATTTCGGTGGAGCCCCCACCGAGGTCGACGACGACGAAAGGTCCGGCCCCACCGTCCAATTCGCCGACCGCGCCGCGGAACGACAGCTCGGCCTCCTCGGCGCCGCTGATCACCTCGGCCACCGCACCGGGCAGCACCGCGCCCAACACGTCGGCCGTCATCGCGAAGAAGTCGTCGCGGTTGGCGACATCGCGGGCCGCCGAGGTCGCCACCATCCGCACCCGCTCCACCCCATGCGTTTTCAGCAGGGCGGCGTAGTCCGCTAACGCCGCCCGGGTGCGGGCTATGGCCTCGGCCGCGAACTCGCCGGTCGCGTCGACACCCTGACCGAGCCGCACGATCCGCGTCTCCCGATGCACGTCACGCAGCCGCCCCGGCCCTACAACATCGGCGATCAACAAGCGAATCGAGTTGGTACCGCAGTCGATTCCCGCGAGCCCGCCGTTCACCATTGGCCCTCCACCAAAATGCCCGCCATCGCGGGCTCGCCGGCCAGGATCGCCAGCGCCTCGTCGCCGAACGGATTCACGCCCGGCCCCTTGGCCAGCGAATGCGCAATCAGCACGTGCAAGCACTTGACCCGGTCGGGCATCCCGCCGCCGGTGAAGGTCGTCCCCAACGATTCGATCGCGTCACGCTCGGCCAGATAGGACTCGTGCGCGCGCCGGTACGCTGCCGCCAGGTCGGCGTCGCGGCCCAGTCGCTCGGTCATCTCGCGCATCAATCCCGTCGTCTCGAGCCTGCTCGCCGCCGCCGTCAGCGCCGGATGTGTCAGGTAGTACAGCGTCGGAAACGGCGTTCCGTCAGGCAATTTCGGCGCGGTCTTCACCACGCCGGGTTCGCCGTAGGGACACCGGTAGGCGATTTCGAGCACCCCGCGCGGTTCCCGCCCGAGCTGGCGGGCCACCGCGTCCAGGTCGGCACGATCAACCACCGGGACCGGGGGGGTTCGGCGCGGACGGACCCGGTTCGGCCGGCGGGGCCGGGGCTTCGGCGGGCGGCGGCGCGGGAGGCGGCGCGGCCGGCGGCAGGTGCGGGGCGTCGGCGATGGTGTGCCACAGCGACGTGTACCACGGGTCGTTGTTGACCGGTTTCGCCGACGGGGCCCCCGGCTGGGTCGGCTCGGCCGCCGACGGGGGAAGCTGAACCTGGAACGGGATGTCGCCGGGCTTCACGAAGCCGAGCCGCTCGCGGGCCTGCGCCGCAATGTAGGCCGGGTCACCGAGTTTGGTCTTTCGCTGCTCCAAATCCGCGATCTGACGGCGCAGCGCCGCCTCGCTGGCGGCCAGCTGATTCATCTCGGTGCGCTGCGCGAAATAGGTGCGCACCGGTCCGGCGATCGTCAGCGTCAGCACGCAGATCACCGCGGCCAGCACCGCCGCGCGCCGCGCGGTGAACCCGAGCCGTTGCTCGGAGCGCTGCTCAACCGATTCGGCGGCCTGCCGGGCGATGGGTTCGACGACATGCTCTTGCTGCGTGGCGTTGCGGCCGCCGTGGTTCGCCGTGGGCGATGTCCGCGCGGACGGCTTCGACGACGGCTTGGCCGACCGAGGGCGCCGAACCGAAGCGCCGGCCTTCCCCGGGCGCGATGCCGGGGAACGCCGCTTCGGATCCGGCTTGCCGGGCAAGCTATTTGGCCTCCGGCGGCGTATACCGCGGGAAGGCGAGATCGCCGGCGTAGCGGGCGGCATCGCCGAGCGCCTCCTCGATCCGCAGCAGCTGGTTGTATTTGGCGACGCGCTCGCTGCGGGCGGGCGCACCGGTCTTGATCTGCCCGCTGCCGACCGCCACCGCCAGGTCGGCGATCGTGGTGTCCTCGGTCTCGCCGCTGCGATGGCTCATCATCGTGCGGTAGCCGCTGTGATGGGCCAGCGCGACGGCGTCGAGCGTCTCGGTCAGCGTGCCGATCTGATTCACCTTGACCAGCAACGCGTTTGCCACACCCTTGTCGATACCCTCTTCCAGGCGTTCGGGATTGGTGACGAAGATGTCGTCGCCGACGATCTGCAGCCGGTCACCGATGGCCGCGGTCAGGGCTACCCAGCCATCCCAATCGTCTTCCGACAGTGGGTCTTCGATGGACACCAGCGGATAAGACCCGAGCAGCCCGGCGTAGAACTCGGTCATCTGCTCCGCGGTGCGGGTGCTGCCCTCGAATTTGTAACCCGTCCCGTCGGTGAAGAACTCGGTGGCCGCCGCGTCGAGGGCCAGCGCCACGTCGGCGCCGAGTTTGAAGCCGGCCGAGTCGATGGCCCGGCTGATCAGGTCCAGTGCCGCGGTGGTGCCCGCCACGTCGGGGGCGAAGCCGCCCTCGTCGCCCAGGCCCGTGCTCAAGCCCTGCTTCTTGAGCACCGATTTCAGCGAGTGATACACCTCGGCGCCCCAGCGCAGCGCCTCGGCGAAGCTGGGCGCACCGATCGGCGCCACCATGAACTCCTGGATGTCGACGGCGGTGTCGGCGTGCGCGCCGCCGTTGAGGATGTTCATCATCGGCACCGGCAGGATGTGCGCGTTCGGGCCGCCGAGGTAGCGGAAAAGCGGCAACTCGGCGGAATCGGCGGCCGCCTTGGCCACGGCCAGCGACACACCCAGGATCGCGTTGCCGCCCAGCCTCGACTTGTCGGGCGTGCCGTCCAGGTCCAGCAGCGCCTGGTCGACCAGCCGCTGATCGTCGGCGTTGAGGCCGATCACCGCCGGGCCGATCTCGTCCAGCACCGCCTGCACGGCCTTCTGCACACCCTTGCCGGCATAGCGCTCGCCACCGTCGCGCAACTCGACGGCCTCGTGCTCGCCCGTCGACGCGCCCGACGGCACCGCCGCGCGGGCAAAGGTCCCGTCGATCAGGGCAATCTCGACCTCGACTGTCGGGTTGCCGCGGGAATCGAGGATCTCGCGGGCCCCGACCTGCTCGATAATCGGCACTGGGGTTCTCCTTGTTCGCGTAAGGCCTGGGTCAGCGATACATCCTGCTATAGCGGGTGACCTTTCGCGTAAGCGGTCGCCCAATCCCGGACCGCCCGCGCGTAGACCCCGGAATTGTTGTAGGCCCGCAGCGCGGTGATCCAGCCCCGCGGCGTCGCGAGATCCTTTCCGCGCCAACACAGGTAGCCCGCCGCGGCGAGCGCGGCGTCGTCGATGTTGTCGGGGCTGACGCGGCCGTCGTTGTGAGCGTCGACACCATAGAGCCGCCACGTCTCGGGGATGAACTGCATCGGCCCCATGGCACGCGTCACGCCGTCGCCGTCGGTGAGGTCCTCGTCGGTGTCGACGATGCGCAGCGTCCCGCCGCTGCCGTCGAGTCGGACGCCGCGGATCGGCGGGCTGACATCCCCGTTGGGGGCCAGCGTGGCGCCGCGGTAGGTGCCGTGGTGGCTCTCGACCTGTCCGATGCCCGCCAGCGTGGTCCAGGCGATGTGGCACTTCGGGTTCTCGACTTCGGCGACCCGGGCCGCGTACGCGTAGGCCTCGAGCGCGATCAGCGGGATCTCCAAGGCCGCCGACCGTGGTTGGGCCCAGTCGCGCAACTGTTCCGCGGGCCGACCGCTGGCGTGCGTGTCCACCGGCGGCACCGGGTCACCCGCGGGGGGCGGCACGCCGTCGGGGATGAACAGGCTGAGTTGCCACGTGCAACTGGAGGCCAGAACGATCGCGGTCGCGCCGATCACGGCGGCCGCGCGCATCCAACG
Organism: Mycobacterium sp. 3-98; assembly: GCF_035918355.1. NCBI lineage: Bacteria > Bacillati > Actinomycetota > Actinomycetes > Mycobacteriales > Mycobacteriaceae > Mycobacterium > Mycobacterium sp. 3-98. The sequence goes on from NZ_CP142360.1 coordinate 4,811,397, forward strand.
CCTCGGCGACACCATGCTTTCCTGAGCTCCCCTAAACTCGCCTGCACCAACTTCCGCCACACCATCGTCCCATGCGTTCGGGGACCGCTCGGTCGCGTCGGGCCTCGGCGCACCGGCGTCGTGCCGGGTTCAGCTAATTACCGATTAGCTGCTGGCCGCCTTGGCTAGCGCGGTCAGACCAACGCCGACCACGGGGATTCGCAACCTCATCCGCGATATTACCGACGCGCCGAGGACAAATCCGGCAAACACCGCGGCGATCGCTCTCTCCGGTGACGGCGGGCGGGAAATAACCGTGGCGCGTCCGCCTGCGAGGCGTCGTCGCGCGCTCAGGCCTCGTCGGCAACGGCGTCGGTGGCGGCCCCCTTGGGGGCCGAGTCATCCGTCGGCCAGTGCTCGCGCCACTCCTGTTCGGAGACTTCACCGAGCGGGACCACGTCGAACTCGTCGGGGACGTCTCCCCCGCGGCGCGCCGTGGCGATCGCCCGTTCCGCACCGCGAACCGTGTCGACGAAGTCCAGAACCGCTGTGCGCAGAGCGCTTTCGGCATCGACATCGGCCGACACGCGGATCGAGGTGATTTCGTCGGGGATCAGGTCGGCGGGCACACCGGCTTTGCCGGCGCGCTGAATCACCTTCTGGGCGAGCGCCAGCGCGGGCTGCCCCGTGTGCACGTCGTCCATCACCGACTTGCGCGGCTTTTCGGACGCCTTGCGCTCTTCCCACTGGGCCAACTGCTCTTCGAGCGAAATCGATTGCCCGGCAAGCACTCCCGGGACCCGGTTGCCGAGCTTGCGCATCAGGGCTGCGGCGACGTCATCGATGGTGAAGGCGGACTGCGGCGCCTCCTCGGCGATGCGGGCGTGGAAGAGGACTTGCAGCAGCACGTCGCCGAGCTCGTCGCGCAGTTGGTCGGCGTTGCCGCTGCCCACCGCGTCCAGCAGCTCGTAGGTTTCCTCCAACAAAAACCTGCGCAGCGAATCGTGGGTTTGCTCACTCTCCCACGGCCCGGCGGTGCGCAGTTTGTCCATCATGGCCACGGCGTCGACCAGCCGTTCGCCGCGCGGCGTCTCGGGCGCCGAGATCAGCCGGGCCCCGGCCGCCAGGCGGGCGGTCACGGCCGGGTGGTCGGGGTCGGACGACAGCAGCACCGGCGCGTCCGCACCGGAGTGCACCGGACGCGCCGCCGACAACGACCAGGGCACCGCGACGGGCATCTCCTCGGTGTACTGCACCTCCCCGGCGAGATGCTCGATGGCTTCGATGGGGACCAGCGAAGGGCGGCGGGGGTCGAACAACACGACGATCATTGGCGCCGCTCCTCCTCATCGCTGCGCTCTGCATCGTCGCCGGCGCGGATCATTTAGCGCCCCTCACTCGTCATCGCCGCAGGTGAACTCGTTATACCAATATCCGTCTGCGCCTTGCCCTGCAATGCCGTCACCAGGTTGGCCACCATCTGCACCAGCTCGACATCGCGCAGCCGCGGCGCGCCGACGCCGCCGGAGCGCGGGATGGGAACCTGCACGGTGGAGGTCGTGGCGCGGTAGCCCGCCGCCGGATACATCCGCTTGAGCCGCACCTGCGCAGAATCCGGCAGCGTCATCGGCGAGAGCCGCACGGTGGTCGCCGAGGGCGCCGACACCTCGGTGATGCCCGCGGCGCGGCACAGCAGCCGCAGCCGGGCCACCGCCACCAGCCGCAGGGCCGGCTCGGGCAGCGCGCCGTAGCGGTCGACGAGTTCCTCCACGACCGCGTCGATCTCGCCGTCGGAGGCCGCCGCGGCCAGCCGGCGGTACGCCTCGAGCCGCAGCCGGTCGCTGGCGATGTAGTCCGGCGGCAGGTGCGCATCGACCGGCAGGTCGATGCGCACGTCCTTCGGCTCCTCGGCCGTCGTGACGGTGTGGCCGTCGGCGGCCGCGCGGTAGGCCTCCACGGCCTCGCCCACCAGGCGGACGTACAGGTCGAAGCCGACGCCGGCGACGTGCCCGGACTGCTCGACGCCCAACACGTTTCCGGCGCCGCGGATCTCGAGGTCCTTCATCGCGACCGCCATGCCCGCGCCGAGCTCGTTGTTCTGCGCGATGGTGGCCAGCCGGTCGTAGGCGGTCTCGGTCAGCGGCGCATGCGGCGGATACAGGAAGTAGGCGTAGCCGCGCTCCCGGCTGCGGCCGACCCGTCCGCGCAGCTGGTGCAGCTGCGAGAGGCCGAAGGTGTCGGCGCGCTCGACGATCAGCGTGTTGGCGTTGGAGATGTCCAGCCCGGTCTCCACGATCGTGGTGCACACCAGGATGTCGTATTCGCGGTTCCAGAACCCCTGCACCGTGCGTTCCAGCCGTTCTTCGGGCATCTGACCGTGCGCGACGACCACCCGCGCCTCGGGCACCAGCTCCCGGATCTTCGCCGCCGTCCGGTCGATCGAGCTGACCCGGTTGTGCACGTAGAAGACCTGCCCGTCGCGCAGCAGCTCGCGGCGCAAGGCGGCCGCGACCTGCTTGTCGTCGTGCGGGCCGACGTAGGTCAGCACCGGGTAGCGCTCCTCGGGCGGGGTCAGGATCGTCGACATCTCGCGGATCCCGGCCAGGCTCATCTCCAGCGTGCGCGGGATCGGGGTGGCGCTCATGGTCAGCACGTCGACGTGGGTGCGCAGCGACTTGATGTGCTCCTTGTGCTCGACGCCGAACCGCTGCTCCTCGTCGACGACGACGAGGCCGAGGTCCTTCCAGCGCACCCCCGTCTGCAACAGCCGGTGCGTGCCGATCACCACGTCCACCGACCCGTCGGCCAGGCCCTCGATCACCGCCTTGGACTCGGCGGGGTCGGTGAACCGGGACAGGCCCTTGACGGTCACCGGGAACCCGGTCATCCGGTCGGTGAAAGTCTGCAGGTGCTGGTCTGCCAGCAGCGTGGTGGGCACCAGCACGGCCACCTGCTTGCCGTCCTGGACCGCCTTGAACGCCGCCCGCACCGCGATCTCGGTCTTGCCGTAGCCCACGTCGCCGCAGATCACCCGGTCCATGGGGATCGGCTTTTCCATGTCCCCCTTGACCTCGGTGATCGCGGTCAGCTGGTCGACGGTCTCGGTGTACCCGAACGCGTCTTCCATCTCGGCCTGCCACGGGGTGTCCGGGCCGAACGCGTGCCCGGGGCTCGCCTGCCGCTTGGCGTACAGGGACACCAGCTCGCCGGCGATCTCGCGCACCGCGCGGCGCGCCTTGGTCTTGGTGTTGGCCCAGTCGCTACCGCCGAGTCTGCTCAGCGCGGGCGCCTGCCCGCCGACGTACCGCGACAGTTGGTCCAGCGAATCCATTGGGACATAAAGCTTGTCGGATCCACCACCCCTTTTACTCGAGGCGTATTCGAGCACCAAGTACTCGCGGCGGGCGCCGCCCACGGTGCGCTCGACCATCTCCACGAACCGGCCGATGCCGTGCTGATCGTGCACGACGAGATCACCGGCGGTCAGCGCCAACGGGTCAACGGTGTTGCGCCGCTTGGCCGCCAGGCGCTTGCCCTCGACGGCGGCGACCCGGCTGCCCGTGAGGTCGGTCTCGGTGATCACCACCAGCGTGGCGCCGGGGATGATGACGCCGTCGTGCAGCGGGCCCTTGAGCACGCCGACCACCCCGAGCTTGGGCGCGGCGCCCGATTCCAGCATGGCGGCGGGGGTGTCGCATTCGGCCAGCCGCTCCACGACGCGATGCGCGGTCCCGGCGCCGGGGGCGACGACGACGGCGTAGCCGCCGGTGGTGACGTGCGCGCGCAGCATCGCGAAGATGCCGTCGATGTCGTGCTGATGGCCGCGCGCCGAGGGCGCCGCCCGGATGTCCAGCTCGACGGCCGACTCGTCGGACAACTGGCTCAACGTCCACCACGGATGCCCGCCTTTGGCGGCCGCGGCCTGCACGTCATCCAGCTCGGCGAATCCCGATCCGCCGAATTGCGCGACATCGACGGGGGCGTCCGTGCCCATGGCGGCCGCCGACCACGAGGCTTCGAGGAATTCGCTGCCGGTCTTGATCAGGTCGGCGGCGCGGGTGCGGATCTTCTCGGGGTCGCACAACAGGATCGGGGTGCCCTGCGCCAGTTGGTCGGTCAGCAGCACGTGCTCGCCGGGCCGCAGCACGGGCAGCAGGGCCTCCATGCCGTCGACCGCGATGCCCTCGGCGAGCTTGGCCAGCATGTCGGTGACGCTGCCGGTGATCGCGGGCTCGGTCGCCGGGTGCCGCGCGGACAGCTCGGCGGCCCGTTGCCGCACCTCCTCCGTGAGCAGCAGCTCGCGGCAGGGCACCGCGATCAGGGTGTCGACCTCGATCTCCGGGATCGAACGCTGATCGGCGACGGAGAACATGCGCATCTCGCTGACCTCGTCACCCCAGAACTCGATGCGCACCGGGTGCTCGGCCGTCGGCGGGAAGACGTCGAGAATCCCGCCGCGCACGGCGAACTCGCCGCGCCGGCCCACCATGTCGACCCGGGTGTAGGCCAGTTCGACCAGCCGGGCGATCACGCCCTCGAATTCGACTTCCGCACCGACGCTCAATGTGACCGGCTCGATCAGGCCGAGCTGCGGTGTCATCGGCTGCAGCAGCGAGCGGGCCGCGGTGACCACGACCTGAAGGGGAGGGCCCAGCCGCGCGTCGTCGGGGTGGGCCAGGCGCCGCAGCACGGTCAGTCGGGCGCCGACGGTGTCGACGCCGGGCGAGAGCCGCTCGTGCGGCAGCGTCTCCCAGGACGGGAAGACCGCGACGGCATCGCCGAAGACGCCGCGCAGTTCAGCGGTCAGGTCGTCGGCTTCGCGCCCGGTCGCGGTGACTACCAGCAAAGGACCCAACCGCGCCAGCGCGCTGGCCACAAACAACCGTGCGCTGGCTGGACCCACCAGGTGCAATTCGGCCGGCGACGCGGCCGCGCTGTCGATCAGCTGCTGGAAGGTCGGCGCGGTGAGCGCCAATTCAACGAGCCCCGCGATCGGGGTTTCTGGGCGAGCAGCCCCCGGTGCGGTCATGATGAATTCCATTCTAGGGCGGCTTGCCCGGCTCCTTCCTCCCGCCGACGCGGCGCTCGCCGTCGCCGGGCGGGGGACCGCCGGACACGCCGATCCGCGTCAATATTGGGCTCGGCGTCGTCAAGGGATCGTCAAGAAAGCTCTACGCGTGCGCCCGCGGGCGCACGTTGGATTCATGACATTGCTGGACATTCTGCCGTCGCTCGGCCACGCGGCTCCGCCGCGCTTCGACCCGGCGATCTGGCCCCTCACCGCCCATCCCGACGAGGAGGGGAGGCTGTGCGTCGGCGGTGTGGCGCTGGCCAATATCGCCGACGAGTTCAACACCCCGGCCTACGTGATCGACGAAGCCGACTTCCGGCATCGCGCCCGCCGCTATCGCCGGACCCTGCGCGGGGTCGAGGTCGTCTACGCCGGCAAGTCGCTGCTGAGCACCGCGGTGGCAGGCTGGGCCCGCGACGAGGGCCTCGGCGTCGACGTCTGCTCGGCCGGTGAACTGGCCACGGCCCTGGCCGGCGGCGTCGACCCGGCCCGCATCGTCATGCACGGCAACGCGAAATCGCCCGACGAGCTGCGCGACGCCGTGCGCGCCGGGGTGGGGCGCATCGTGCTGGACTCCTGCATGGAGATCGCCTACCTCGCCGGCCTGGCGCGGCGGCGCCAGCGGGTGCTCATCCGGGTGACGCCCGACATCGACATCCACGGGCACCGCGCCGTCACCACCGGCGTCAGCGACCAGAAGTTCGGCTTCACGCTCGCCGGCGACCACGCCGCCGACGCCGTGGCCCGCGTGCTGGCGCACCCCATCCTCGACCTGGTCGGCCTGCACTGCCACATCGGCTCGCAGGTCAGCGACGCCGCCCTGTACGGCGAGGCCATTCGGCGGATGATCGCCGCGATGGCCGACATCCGGGCCCGGCACGGCGTCATCCTCACCGAGCTGAACATCGGTGGCGGACATGCGATCCCGTACGTCCCCGGCGATCGCGAGCTGGACCTCGACGAGCTGGCCGCGGCGATCGAGGACGCCCTCGACGAGGCCTGCGCCGCCGAGCAGTTCCCCCGCCCACAGATCGTGGTGGAACCGGGCCGGGCCATCAGCGGCCGCGCCGGCGTGACCCTGTATCGGGTGCGCTCGGTGAAGACGCAATTCGGCGGTCGCACCTTCGTCGCCGTCGACGGCGGCATGAGCGACAACCCGCGGGTGGCGCTGTATGGCGCGCAGTACGCCGTCGCGCTGGCCAACCGGCATCCGCTGGGGCTCAAGCAGACCGTCACCGTGGCCGGCCGGCACTGTGAATCGGGCGACGAGATCGCCCGCGACATCGAGTTGCCGGCGGATCTGCGCCCCGGCGACCTGCTGGCCGTGGCGTGCACCGGCGCCTACCACCACAGCATGGCGTCCAACTACAACATGGTCGGCAGGCCGTCGCTGGTGGCCGTCAAGGATGGCCGGGCCCGCGAACTGGTTCGCCGCGAGACCGTCGCCGACCTGATGGCGCGCGACTGCGGGTAGCCCGTCGCGGTCTACTCGTCCTGCAGGCGGGGGTCGGCCTCCAGCCCGATCAGCCCGTTCCACATGAGGTTGACCAGGTGCGCGGCGACCACTTCCTTCTTGGGCTCGCGGGTGTCGAGCCACCACTGCGCGGTCATCGACACCGAGCCCACCAGCGCCTGGGCGTAGAGAGGAGCCAGCCCCGGATCCAGGCCGCGACGGGAGAAATCACCGGCCAGGATGGAGCTGACCTGGTTGACGGCGTCGTTGAGCAGGCTCGAGTAGGTGCCCGAGCTGATCGCGGCGGGTGAGTCGCGGATCATGATCCGGAAGCCGTCGGTGCGCTCTTCGACGTAGGTGAGCAGGGCAAGGGCGACCCGCTCGACCCGCACCCGGGAGCGGTTGTTGGTCAGCGACGAGGTGATGCCGTCCAGCAGCGCCGACATCTCCCGGTCGACGACGACGGCATAGAGGCCCTCTTTGCCCCCGAAATGCTCGTAGACGACCGGCTTGGACACGTTGGCCCGCAGCGCGATCTCCTCGATCGAGGTGCCTTCATACCCGCGCTCGGCGAACAGCGAACGCGCGATGCCGATGAGTTGTTGGCGGCGTTCGGTGCCGGTCATCCGCGCGCGCGGCGCCCGAACCTCTTTGTCCGGTTCCTTTTGCGTTTGGGGGTCCAGCACGGCCACGTCAATCAGCGTATCGGGCGGTGGGCGGTTCGGTGGCCGACCAGCGCCCCGCATCGTCATCCGACTAGGCCCGGATTGTCGGATTCCTCCTCGGGCCGCAAGCGCCCCGCATCGTCATCCGACTAGGCCGACTAAAGTCTTCTTGGCGATCCGTCGTGGTGTAATCGGCAGCACCTCTGATTTTGGTTCAGATAGTTCAGGTTCGAGTCCTGGCGACGGAGCTTCCTCCGAATCGAGCGCGGGTCTCCCGCGGCTCGATTTTTTGCCTTCACCGCAGATGAGGTGACACGCTTGACGGCGTGTCGGCGCTTCCGCGCGCAGCCCGCGCGGGACGAACCCGAAAAGGAGGGTTGATGTCGTCTCCTGGTGATACCGCGGTCGTGGTGCTCGCGGCCGGGCCCGGCACCCGGATGCGGTCGGACACCCCGAAGGTGCTGCACACCATCGGCGGGCGCAGCATGCTGTCCCACCTCCTGCACGCGATCGCCAAGGTGGCGCCGCAGCACCTGACCGTGGTGCTGGGCCACGATCACGAGCGCATCGCGCCGCTCGTCGCCGACTGGGCCGACGCCCTCGGACGCCCGATCGACGTGGCCCTGCAGGACCGGCCGCGGGGCACCGGCGACGCCGTCCTGTGCGGCCTGTCCGCGCTGCCCGAGGACTACGCCGGGGTGGTCGTCGTCACCTCGGGCGACACTCCGCTGCTGGACGCCGACACCCTCGCCGACCTCATCGCCGCCCATAGCGCGGCGCCGGCCGCGGCCACGGTGCTGACCACGACGTTGACCGACCCCAGTGGCTACGGCCGCATCCTGCGCACCCAGGACAACGAGGTCACGGCGATCGTGGAGCACGCCGACGCCACCGAATCCCAGCGCGAGATCCGCGAGGTCAACGCCGGTGTCTACGCCTTCGACATCGCGGCGTTGCGCTCGGCGCTGAACCGGTTGAGCTCCAACAACGCCCAGCAGGAGCTGTATCTGACCGACGTCATCGCCATCCTGCGCGGCGACGGCCTGGCGATCCACGCCCGCCACGTCGACGACAGCGCGCTGGTGGCCGGCGTCAACAACCGGGTCCAGCTCGCCCAGCTGGGCGCCGAGCTCAACCGCCGCATCGTCGCCGCCCATCAGATGGCCGGCGTCACCATCGTCGACCCGGCCACCACCTGGATCGACGTCGACGTGACGATCGGCCGCGACACCGTCATCCACCCCGGGACTCAGCTGCTGGGCCGCACCCAGGTCGGCGGGCACTGCGTCGTCGGGCCGGACACCACCCTGACCGACGTCAGCGTCGGCGACGGCGCCTCGGTGGTGCGGACCCACGGCACCTCGTCGTCCATCGGCGCCGGGGCCACCGTCGGCCCGTTCACCTACCTGCGGCCCGGCACCGTGCTGGGCGACGACGGCAAGCTGGGCGCGTTCGTCGAGACCAAGAACTCCACCATCGGCACCGGCTCCAAAGTGCCGCACCTGACCTATGTCGGGGACGCCGACATCGGCGAGCACAGCAACATCGGCGCGTCCAGCGTGTTCGTCAACTACGACGGCGAATCCAAGCGGCGGACCACCATCGGTTCGCACGTCCGCACCGGGTCGGACACCATGTTCGTGGCTCCGGTGACGGTCGGCGACGGCGCCTACACCGGCGCGGGCACCGTGGTGCGCAACGACGTCCCGCCGGGAACGCTGGCGGTCTCCGCAGGTCCGCAACGCAACATCGAGGGCTGGGTGCACCGCAAGCGCCCCGGCAGCGCCGCCGCGCAAGCGGCCGAGGCCGCCGAAAAGGCCACCGGCCAGCCGCCCGCCGCAGAAACCGAACAGACATCGTGACGTCGGTAGCTGGCAACCCGGCCACATTTCCGTACGATTCGCTTCGTACGATGGGCACTTCCATTGGGATCCGAACGGCAAGGGCAGCACGGTGAGCCACGACTGGACCGATAACCGCAAAAATTTGATGCTCTTCTCCGGTCGGGCGCACCCCGAGCTGGCCGAGCAGGTGGCCAAGGAACTCGACGTCCACGTCACCGCGCAGACCGCGCGCGAGTTCGCCAACGGCGAGATCTTCGTCCGGTTCCACGAATCGGTCCGCGGGTGCGACGCCTTCGTGTTGCAGTCGGCGCCGGCGCCGGTCAACAACTGGCTGATGGAACAGCTCATCATGATCGACGCGCTCAAGCGAGGTAGCGCCAAGCGGATCACCGCCGTCATGCCGTTCTACCCCTACGCCCGCCAAGACAAGAAGCACCGCGGCCGCGAACCGATCTCGGCGCGCCTGGTCGCCGACCTGCTCAAGACCGCCGGCGCCGACCGGATCGTGACCGTCGACCTGCACACCGATCAGATCCAGGGCTTCTTCGACGGGCCCGTCGATCACATGCGCGGGCAGAACCTGCTCACCGGCTACATCCGGGACAACTACCCCGACGGCAACATGGTGGTCGTCTCCCCCGACTCCGGCCGGGTGCGCATCGCCGAGAAATGGGCCGACGCCCTGGGCGGTGTCCCGCTGGCGTTCATCCACAAGACCCGCGACCCGCGGGTGCCCAACCAGGTGGTGTCCAACCGCGTCGTCGGTGAGGTGGCGGGACGCACCTGCGTCTTGATCGACGACATGATCGACACGGGTGGCACCATCGCCGGCGCGGTCAAGCTGCTGCACGACGACGGCGCGGCCGACGTGGTGATCGCCGCGACGCACGGTGTGCTCTCCGACCCGGCGGCCGAGCGGCTGGCCGGCTGCGGCGCCCGGGAGGTGATCGTGACGAACACCTTGCCGATCGGTGAGGAGAAGCGCTTTCCACAGCTGACGGTCCTGTCCATCGCGCCACTGCTGGCCAGCACCATCCGCGCGGTGTTCGAAAACGGCTCGGTCACAGGGCTGTTCGACGGGGACGCCTAAATGGGCGACACCGTCATCTACCACAACCCCCGCTGCAGCACCTCCCGCAAGACGCTGGACCTGTTGCGCGACAGCGGCCTTGAGCCCGAAGTCGTCGAGTACCTGAAGAAGCCGCCGTCGCGTGCCGAGCTGGTGAAGATGATCCGCGACGCCGGCATCGACGTGCGTACGGCGGTGCGCAAGCGTGAATCGCTGTATGAGGAGCTCAATCTCGCCGACGCGACCGATGAGCAATTGCTCGACGCCATGGTCGAACATCCGATCCTGATCGAACGCCCCTTCGTCGTCACGACGAAGGGCACTCGGCTTGCCCGCCCGATCGACGCGGTCCGCGAGATTCTGTGAATCGGTTCGGCAGCTGCGCGGCCGGTGCCGCGATAGTTGCACTGGCCGTGTCGGCCGCCGGGTGCGCCCCGAAAGCTCCTGACTATCAATCGATCTTGTCGAAGACGCCGACGACCTCTACCACCACCCCGACGGCAAAGCCGGTCCCCCTGTCGCAGTATCTGCAAAGCATCGGGGTTACCGGCCAACCCGTGGCACCGGAATCCGTTCCCGGCCTGACGATCTCGATCCCGACGCCGCAGGGCTGGGCGCCGTTCACCAGTCCCAACATCACACCGCAAACCTTGATCATCTCCAAGGGCGGTAAATTTCCGACGGCGCGGCTGGTGGTCTTCCAGCTGAACGGGGATTTCGACCCGGCCGAAGTCATCAAGCACGGCAACGACGATGCGCACCTGTTCGAGAACTTCAAGCAGCTGGACGCCTCGGGCGCGCCGTACAGCGGCTTCCCGTCGTCGATGATCCAGGGCAGCTACGACCTCGACGGCATGCGGCTACACAGTTGGAACCGCATCGTCATCCCCACCGGGCCGCCGCCGGACCACAAGCGCTACCTGGTGCAGCTGACCATCACCAGCATGGCCAACCAGGCCGCCGCGGAGTCGACGGACATCGACGCGATCATCCGCGGATTCGTCGTCGCGGCGAAGTAAATTCAGGAGCGACGGCCCGCTTCCTGCACCAGCTGGACCCGGGATGTCAGGCCGAGCTTCGAGTAGACGTGGGTGAGGTGCGTCTGGACGGTGCGCGGCGAGATGAAAAGCCGCGCGCCGATCTCCTTGTTGCCCAGGCCTTCACGGACCAGACGTACCACATCGTTCTCCATGGGCGTCAGCGATTCCCAGCCGCTGCTCGGGCGTTTGCGTTCGCCACGCCCGCGTTGCGCGTAGGCGATCGCCTCTTCGGTGGACAGCGCGGCCCCTTCCGCCCAAGCGGCGTCAAAGGCATTCTGCCCCAATCCCTCTCGTATGGCCGCCACCGCCGAGTCGTACCCCTCCCGATACAACGCAAAGCGGGCATGACCCATGCGCTCGCGGATCGCGGCGGACGCGCCGAGCAGGCGGGCAGCGTATGGATGGGCGCCGACGTCGGCCGCCAATCGGACGAGGCATTCCAACGCGTCGGCCACCCGCAGATATCCCTGGGTGCGGGCGGCGATCACAAGGGCTTCGTGTGCGTCGCGCTCGGCCTGGTCGAGATCGCCCTGGGCTAACGCGATGTGCGCCCGCACCGTTCGCGCACCCATTTCGTGCCAACCCGGGACCATCGCGACGGTGTCATCGACCCAACGGCGGGCGGCGGCGACGTCACCGCATGCCAGCGCGGCCTCAGCCATCGGATTGAAACACCTCGCGTAGAGCTCGCGCGCCGGGACCGTATGCCGCCACGCCTCTTCGGCGGCCTGCCGTGCGCCCGCGGCATCGCCGGTGATCAGGGCCGCATGCGCAAACATCGCATACATGGTGTCTCCGTAGAGTCCACCCATCGCCTCGGCGGCACTGAAGGCGGATCGCGCCGAGGTTAACAAGGTGGCCGCCCGCCCCTGGAAGGCGAGCACCTGTCCATAGCCCACTTGACCGAAGACCGTCATCGGAAGATCGCGGGCAGCCTCCGCTTCCTCGGCCAACGCATGCAGGACCTCTTGCGCCTCGGTGAGATTGCCCTGCATGCACAGCGCGAGACCCAACCACGTCCGACAGTTCCGGGAGAAGAACCGGTCGCCGAGCGCGTCGGCAAGTTCACGTCCTTCTTCCGCCGCCGCCCGCATCGGAATAGGTTCACCTGCATAGCAATTCGTCACCGCCAGATAGGCAAGAGTCTGACACAGACTCCACCGATCATCGATCGCACGAACCAGGTCGATGGCCTCGTCCACGTAGGACTCCAGTTTGTCGACCTCGTAGAGCGCCAACGCGCCCCGCCCGACCAGGGCCAGGGCGAGCAACGCCGGGACGTCGAGCTCACGAGCGATCGCCAACGCCTCGCGGGAACGGTCCGCATCCCCGCGGGCCCCCGCCCACGCGCACAAAACACCGTGATAGGCGACCCCGCGCACCCAGGCCGCGGGCGTGACGTGCGATCGCGTTTCGTCGGTCAAGAGCGCGTCGAACCCCGCCAGTCCTTCCCGGAACCGCCCGCAGCGGATCCAGACCTGCTGTACCGCGGACACCAGCTCCAGCGCAATCTCCGGCTCGGATTTCTCCAGGCTCCAGCTGTAGGCGGCTCGCAGGTTGTCGATTTCGCTTTGCGCCCAATTCAACAGCGCCTCAAGGCCACTCAACCCATGTGACTCAAAGTCAATGGCCCTGGCCGTGTAGTAGTCGCGGTGGCGCGTGCGAACGTCGTCGGCCTCACCGGATTCGCCGAGCTTTTCCTGGGCGTACTGGCGCACCGTCTCCAGCAAGCGGTAGCGCATCCCGTCTGCGGTGTCGTCGGCGACGACGAGAGATTTGTCGACCAGCAAGCTCAATTGATCCAGCAGCTGGTAGCTTTCGACATCGCTGTCGGCGCCGACGGCTTGGGCAGCATCCAGGTCGAAACCGCCGGCGAACGCGGCCAGCCGCCGAAACAGCACCTGCTCCGGTTCTGTCAGTAGCGCGTGCGACCAATCCACCGAGGCTCGCAGCGTCTGCTGGCGGCGCACCGCGGTGCGCGCACCCCCGGTGAGCAACCGGAACCGGTCATGCAGGCTGTCCACGATCTGATGCAACGACAGCGCCCGAACCCGCGCGGCGGCGAGCTCGATCGCCAATGGCATGCCGTCCAGACGCTCGCAGATCTGCTCGAGCAGTGCCCGGTTTTCCTCTGTCACAACGAATTCGGGGCGGGCACGCCGCGCCCGGTCGGTGAACAATTCGATGGCCTCGTCGGCAAGGGACAGCGACGGAACCCGCCAGCTCAGCTCCCCGGGCAAGCCCAGCGGCTCGCGGCTGGTGGCCAGGATCGTCAATTGTGGGCAGGCCGCCAGCAATTCGATGGCCATCGCGCCGCATGCGTCAAGCAGGTGCTCACAGTTGTCGAGCAGCAGCAAGATCTTCTTGTCGCCGAAGAAGCGAACGAGCAGATCCATGGTGGAGCGGCCCGGTTGATCGGGCAGTCCCAGCGTGCGGGCCACGGTCACCGGCGCCACTTCCGGGATGGTGATCGGTGCGAGGTCGACGTACCAGACCCCATCGGAGAAGTCCGCGGCCACTCGTGCGGCGCTTTCGACGGCCAGCCTGGTCTTTCCCGCGCCGCCGGCTCCGGTCAGCGTCACCAGCCGGTTGGCGGTGACGATGTCCCGCACTTCGCCCAGTTGCGCTTGGCGGCCGACAAAGCTCGTCAACTGGGCGGGAAGGTTCTGCGCCACAACAGCTGTGCGGACGCGCAGCGGCGGGAACTCGTTGCGCAGGTCCGGATGACACACCTGCACGACCCGTTCGGGACGCGGGAGGTCCCGCAAGGGATGGCTGCCCAGATCGGCCAGCCAGACGTCCTCGGGAAGGCGGTCGACGACCAGCGATTCGGTCACCCCCGACAACACGGTCTGCCCACCATGCGCCAAGTCGCGCAGCCGCGCGGTGCGGTTGATCGTCGGGCCGGCGTAGTTGGCGTCGTCGCGCAGCTGGATCTCGCCGGTGTGGATTCCGATGCGCAGCCGGATCGGGACCAGCGGGGCCCGCTGCAACTCCAGCGCACATGCCACCGCGTCGGACGCCCGCGCGAAGGCGGCCACAAAGCTGTCGCCCTCACCCTGTTCGAGCGGGCGCACCCCGTCGTGCGAGGCGATCGCCTCGTTCACCGTCTTGTTCAGCTGGACCAGCGCGGCCGTCATCTCCTCGGGCCGCGTTTCCCACAGCCGCGTCGAGCCCTCGACATCGGCCAGCAGCAACGTCACCGTTCCGGTCGGCAGCAACTCGACCACGCCCAAATCGTCCCAGGTTAGCGACGGTATTTCCGCATGTTGGCTCATGTTAGTCAGCATCGCCTCCGCCGACTAGGCAAAACATCGGCCAATACGCGCAGATCGCCTTCGCGCGGCGCGCGGATCTACGACCCCCGGGCCGTATATCTACGCGCCAGGGCGGATGGTCTTTGCTGCGCGGCGCCGGATAGTCGACTGCCATGACCACTCTCATCAGCGGATGCCCGAACGTTTTCGACGCCGGCCTACCCGTCATTGCCTATGATCACCTCACCGATCCCGACGCGGCGCACCGCGTCATCGACGACGCCCGCGAGCTGTCACCGATCGCCGTCGGCCCGCACGGACCGGAGGTGTTGAGTTACGAGCTCGTCCGGACGGTGTTGCGCGACAGCCGATTCGTCACCGCGCACGGCCTCGGGCTCGGCCTGCAAGGCGTTACCTCCGGCCCGCTATGGGACAGGGCCATCAGCAACATCCTCGGACTCGACGGCGCCGCACATCACCGGCTGCGCCGCCTGGTGTCGAAGGCCTTCGCACCGCGGGGCGCGGAGCGGCTGCGCGCTCTCGTCATCGAGATCATCGACGGCCTGGTCGACCCGCTCGCCGAGGCGGGGCACTGCGACGTCGTCGCCGACATCGCTCGCCGCTACCCGACGCCGGTCATCTGCGCGTTGCTGGGTGCGCCGCCGGAGGATTGGCACCTGTTCAGCGACTGGACCGATGACATCAAGAAGATCTTCGATTGGAACGTCGCCGAAGACGGCCCGGCGATCCTGGCCGCGTGGGATCAACTCGACGCCTACCTCGAGGAGTTGATCGCGCGGCGGCGCGCGTCGCTGTCCGACGACCTGATCTCGGAGCTCATCCGGAGCGAAGACGATGGAGGCCGGCTCACCCACGACGAACTGCTCATGCTGTGCGCGACGCTGCTCGGTGCCGGAACCGACACCACCCGCAACCAGCTCGCCGCGGCGGTGCAGGTGTTGGCCGACCAGCCCGATCAGTGGGCGCTGCTCGCCCAGCACCCCGAGCTGGCCGCCAACGCGGTTCACGAGCTGATGCGTTACTACCCAATCGTTTTCGGCACTGTCCGGGAAACCGTCGAAGACGTCGAGCTGGCGGGGGTGTGCATTCCCGCCGGCACCCTGGTGCTCGCCAATACCGCCGCGGCCAACCGCGACGCGAGCGTGTACGACCGGCCCAACCGCGTCGACATCACGCGTGAAGACCCGCCGGCGATGCTCACCTTCGGTGGCGGCGTGCACTTTTGCCTCGGCGCCCACCTCGCGCGCCTCGAATTGACCGAGGCGCTGCGGGTGATCACCCGACGCATGCCCAACCCCCGCCGCACCGGACCGGCGCCGTGGAAAGCCATCAGCGGCATCACCGGACCGACGACCCTGCCGCTGGCGTTCGATGTCGGTACTGTTCAGCCATGACGAACTGGACCGCCGCAGACCTTCCGTCGTTCGCCGAACGAACCGTCATCATCACCGGTGCCAACAGCGGGTTGGGCGCCGTGACCGCACGCGAACTGGCGCGCCGCGGGGCCACGATCGTCATGGCCGTGCGCGACATCCGCAAGGGCGAGACCGCCGCCCGGACCATGGCCGGCCAGGTCGAGGTGCGTGAACTCGACCTACAGGACCTGTCGTCGGTGCGCCGGTTCGCCGACGGGGTGGGCACCGCCGACGTGCTGATCAACAACGCCGGCATCATGGCGGCCCCGTTCTCCTTGACCGTCGACGGCTTCGAGAGCCAGATCGGCACCAACCACCTGGGCCATTTCGCACTGACGAACCTGCTGCTGCCCAAGCTGAGCGACCGGGTGGTGACCGTGTCGTCGATGGCGCACTGGCCGGGACGCATCAGGCTCGACGACCTGAACTGGCAGGCGCGCCGGTACTCGCCGTGGCTGGCCTACAGCCAGTCCAAGCTCGCCAATCTGCTGTTCACCAGCGAGCTGCAGCGACGCCTGGCCGCGGCCGGATCCCCGCTGCGCGCGATCGCGGTCCATCCCGGCTACTCGCACACCAACCTGCAGGGCGCCTCGGGCCGCAAGTTGGGCGACGCGCTGATGTCGGCCGCGACCCGGGTGGTCGCCACCGACGCCGATTTCGGCGCGCGGCAGACTCTGTACGCGGCGTCGCAGGATTTGCCCGGCGACACCTTCGTTGGCCCGCGATTCGGCTATCTGGGCCGCACCCAACCGGTGGGGCGGAGCCGGCGGGCCAAGGATGCGGCCATGGCCGCCGAGCTGTGGGCGCTGTCCGAGCAGCTCACGAAGACGCAATTCCCCCTCTGAAGTCACATGGGCCACGCTGGCCCCAGGTGTCCCTGGCCGAGGGGATGGGCCTTTTGCCCACCTCCGAGCGACAACCGCGGCCGCCCGGCGCGCAACCCGGCGGGCGGACCCGGCGACACCCGGTGCGCAACCCTTACCGCGCCCGGCGCGCAATCCCGGCGTCGGCCGGCGCGCAACCCTTACCGCACCCGGCGCGCAATCCCGGCGTCGGCCGGCGCGCAACCCCGGCGGCACCGCGCCTCGCCGTCCGCACCGCGCCTCGCCGTCCGCACCGCGCCTCGCCGTCCGAACCGCGCCTCGCCGTCCGCGCGGCGCCCCTTTGTCGCTCGGAGGTGGGCACTTGCGACATCTCCCGGAGGAGCGACGGGAGTGACAGGAGTGACAAGCGTGGCGTCCGCGCCCACGGACGCGGCTAGCGCCGGGCGCCGAGACCACGCCCGGCGCCGAATTTCCCCTCTGAGGTGCACATGCGCTAACCTGACCGGGCGTCACGGCGAGGGTGGCTGGCTGGCCAGCACCGTTATCGACGGAGACCGACGATCTGTCGCGACCCTGGCCGTGCCCCGAACCACCGAGCACACACAGGAGCGACACGATGGCTGCCAAAACCCTCAACCAGCTCAAGGTCACGGTGCGCGCCGAGACCGGCAAGGGTGCGTCCCGGCGAGCACGCCGCGACGGCAAGATCCCGGCCGTCCTCTACGGCCACGGCGCCGACCCTCAGCACCTCGAACTGCCCGGCCATGACTTCGCGGCCGTGCTGCGGCACGCCGGCACCAATGCGGTGCTGACCCTCGACATCGAGGGCAAGGAGCAGCTGGCGCTGACCAAGTCGCTCGACATCCACCCCATCCGCCGCACCATTCAGCACGCCGACCTGTTGGTCGTGCGGCGCGGCGAGAAGGTCGTCGTCGAGGTCCGCGTCGTCATCGAGGGCGACGCCGCGCCCGGCACGCTGGTGACCCAGGAAACCAGCACCATCGAGGTCGAGGCCGACGCCATGTCGATCCCCGAGCAGCTGACGGTGTCGGTCGAGGACACCGAGCCCGGCACCCAGTTCACCGCCGGACAGATATCCCTGCCCAAGGGTGTCAACCTGATCTCCGACCCGGAAATGCTTGTGGTCAACGTGGTTAACGCGCCGACGGCCGAGGAGCTGGCCGAAGAGGGCGCGGGCGAGGTCACCGAGGAGGCCGCGCCGGCCGAGGGCGAAGCCGAAGAGGCCGGCGAAGAAGAGGCCTCCGAAGCCGAGTCCGAGTAGGCGGATCGCAACATGGCCGAGCCGTTGCTGGTCGTCGGCCTGGGCAATCCCGGAGACAACTACGCCCGCACCCGACACAATGTCGGGTTCATGGTCGCCGACCTGCTCGCGGCACGGATGGGCTCGAAGTTCAAGGCGCACAAGCGTTCCGGTGCCGAAATCGTCAGCGGCCGCCTCGTCGGACACTCGGTGGTGGTGGCCAAGCCGCGCTGCTACATGAACGAATCCGGCCGCCAGGTCGGCCCGCTGGCGAAGTTCTACTCGGTGACGCCGGGCGACATCATCGTCATCCACGACGATCTCGACTTGGACTTTGGCCGCATCCGGCTCAAGATCGGCGGCGGCGAAGGCGGCCACAACGGGCTGCGTTCGTTGGCTAACGCCCTGGGCAGCAAGGACTTTCAGCGGGTCCGCATCGGCATCGGCCGTCCGCCGGGACGCAAAGATCCGGCGGCGTTCGTGCTGGAAAACTTCAATGCCGCCGAGCGCACCGAAGTCCCCACGATCTGCGAACAGGCCGCGGACGCAACCGAATTGCTGATCGAACTGGGGTTAGAGCCCGCGCAGAACCGCGTCCACGCCTGGTAAGCGCAAAACCCTAGGTGACCAGGGTGACCGAGTTGGATCGCCGCAACTTGCCCGACGGCGTCTTCGGAATGGTCCCGGGACCGAGCACCACCACGTTGCGCGGCCGCACGTCGACCTCCGCCACCACCTCGCGGGCGACCTGGTGCTCGATGCGACGCACCTCGGCCTGGTCCTGGAAAGCGTTGGACTCCACGGCCACGGCGAACGTCTCGCGGGAGTGGCCGGCGTCCAGCCGCACCGCGACGGCGCAGCCGGGCCGCACCCCCTCGACGCGGCAGGCGGCGCGCTCGATGTCGGTCGGATAGATGTTGCGGCCGGCCATGATGATGACGTCCTTGACGCGGCCGCACACCACCACGTGGCCCTCCTCGGTCAGGTAGCCGAGGTCGCCGGTGTCATACCAGCCGTTCTCGTCCTGGGCCGAGATGAAGCCGCCCATGGTCAGGTAGCCGGGCGTCAGCGACTCGCCGCGCAGCTCGATCACGCCGACCCCGCGGGGCGGCATCACATCGCCGTTCTCGTCGATGATGCGCGCCTCGAGATCCTGCAGCAGCGGGCCGAGCGTGGCCAGCCTGCGGGTGTTGCCCTTGGTGGCGGGCACGGCACGACGCAGGGCGGCCAGCAGGTCGGCATCGACCTCGTCGACGACCAGACCGGCGTTGCACTCCGAGAACGACACGGCCAGCGTGGTTTCGGCCATGCCGTAGGCCGGCAGGATCGCCGACGCATTCAGGCCGAACGGCTTGCCGGCATCGAGCAGGTCCTCGACGTCGGCGGGTTCGACGGGCTCGGCGCCGGACAGCGCGAAGCGCAGCGTCGACAGGTCGAAATCGCCGGGCTTGGCCTGCCGGCGCAGCCGCTTGGCCAGCAGCGCGTAGGCGAAGTTGGGCGCCGCGGTCATGGTGCCCTTGTACTTGTCGATGAGCTTGGCCCACAGCAGCGTGTCGCGCAGGAAGTCCATCGGGGTGACCTTGACCAGCTCGGCGCCGAAGTACATCGGGATGGTGAGGAAGCCGACCATGCCCATGTCGTGGAAGCAGGGCAGCCAGCTCACCATGACGTCCTTGTCGACGTCGTACTGGGCGCCGATGAACATCGCCTCGGCGTTGGAGTAGATGTTGCGGTGGGTGATCTGCACCGCCTTGGGGGAACCGGTCGAGCCGGACGTCAGCTGCATCAGCGCCAGCGCGTCCTCGCCGACCTCGACGGGGTCGATCGGCTCCGCCGTGAGCAGGTCGGCCACCGTGACGACCTTGATGCCCTTCTCCTCGAGCACCGGGATGGCCACCAGGAACGGCTCCGACACGACGACGGCCTTCGCCTCGATCATGCCGATGACGTTCATGGTGTCCTCGGCCCACACGGCCAGGTCGGTGCGCGGTGTGGGCTGGTGCAGCATGGTCAGGCTGGCGCCGCGCATCCACAGGCCCTGCGCCGTCGGCGCGATCTCCACCGGGAAGCCGGCGAGCACGCCGACCGCGTCGCCGGGCCCGATGCCCGCGGCGGCCAGGCCACCCGCGATACGACGCGCGCGCTCGTGGACCTCGCCCCAGGTGTGGCGGACTGGTTCGTGGGGTTCACCGGTAACCATGCCCGTCGTCACGGACCGGGCATTGCGGTACATCTTCTCGGTAAACCTGCTCACAAAAACCTCCTCGGTTCCAGCCCTCGTCCCAACGCCCGAAATCTCATATTCCGCCCGCTGGGTAATACTTCGCCGCAAGCACGCAAACACGGTTGGGCGGCGGTTAGGTCTCGGATCGGTGATGCGCCCCCGCCCGCCGCACCAGGGCGGCGGCCGGTCGCCCGGCAAGCGTGAAACAGGCCCGACAAACCTTGTCGGGCCGTATGCATTAATCGCCCGCCGGCGCGCCCGGCGGACGATGGAATTAAGTGATCTTGCTCAACGCTTCCCGTCACCGCGCATTATCTTAAGCTCCTCTTAGGGAAGCGCAAAACTAATGCGCAAAACGGGAAAATATTCACACCTCGGTGGGCGCGGGGACCACCCGCGCCCCGACCACCGGCCCGCTGGCGACCCGTACCGTCCGGCACACCCCCGCTCCGGACACCTCGGTGCCGACGTCGACCGCCGCGGCGGCCGAGGGGCACAAGAAGGCACACGTCGGGCCCGAGCCGGAGACGATGCCCGCCAGCGCGCCGGCGTCCACCCCGGCCCGCAACGTGCGCCGCAGACCGGGATTCAGGCTGACCGCGGCCGCCTGCATCTCGTTGCCCAGCAGCGGGGCCAGCTGCTCGGCATCGCCGGCGGCCAGGGCTGCCAGCACCGGCCCGGGCGCGGGCAGTCGCGGCGGGTCCCCCGCCTCCCGGAGCCGGTCCAGTTCGGTGAAGACGGCTGGCGTGAGCAGCTCGCTGTCGGCGAACGCCAAAACCCAGTGGAAGGTGTTGCGCGACAACACCGTCGCCAGCTCCTCACCCCGCCCGGTGCCCAACGCGGTGCCGCCGTGCAGCGCGAACGGCACGTCGCTGCCCAGCCGCGCGGCGAGCATGCGCAGGTCGCGGCGGGGCACGTTGAGTTCCCACAGGGAGTTCATGGCGACCAGCACCGCCGCCGCGTCGGCGCTGCCGCCGGCCATGCCGCCGGCCACCGGTATCGACTTGTCGATCATGATCGACACGTCCGGTGCCCGGCCGACGTGTTCGGCCATCAGTTCCGCCGCCTGCCAGGCGAGGTTGCGTTCATCGGTGGGCAGTTTGTCGGCGCCCTCGCCGACGATCTGGAGCGAGAGCACGTCGGCATTGCGCACGGTCACCTCGTCGAGCAGCGAGACGGCCTGGAATATCGTCGTCAGCTCGTGATAGCCGTCCTCGCGGCGGTCACCGACCGCCAGGTAGAGGTTGACTTTTCCGGGCACCCGAACGGTGACCGACCCGGTGGGCACCCAAGCCGCAGCGGTATTGCCGTCAGACGCGGACACCGCAGCAGACTATCGCTGCGACCGGCCGACCACGTAGCGGCGCCCGGACTTTCGGCGTTCAGCCGGCCGAGGTGGTGTGGGGGCTCGTCGCGGCGGCGCTGTGGGAGCGATCGGCGGAGCGCTGCAACAACCGCACGAAGTCGTCGATGGAGAGCGTCTCGCCGCGGCGCGCGGGATCGATGCTGGCAGCCAGCAACCGATCCGCCGACTCGTTGCCCGAGCCGGCCCAGTCCAGGAACGCGTTGCGACAGGTCTTGCGGCGCTGAGCGAAGGCGATGTCCACCAGCTCGAACACCTGACGCCGGAACGCGTCGGCGGTGGGCCACGGCGAGGTCGCGTACCGGTCGATGCGAACCAGTCCGGAGTAGACGCGGGGAATCGGCCAGAACACGGTCGGCGAGACCGTGCCGCAACGGCGAACCGTGCCGAAGAAGCGAACCTTCACGCTGGGCACGCCGTACTCCTTGCCGCCGGGTTCGGCGGCAAGGCGTTCGGCGACCTCGGCCTGCACCATGACCGTCACGACCCGAATGGACGGGAACTCGGCGAGCAGGTGCAACAGCGCCGGGACCGCGACGTTGTAGGGCAGGTTCGCGACCACGGCGGTCGGCTGGACGTCCAGTTCGTCACGGCGAAGGGTCAAGATATCGCGGTTGAGCACGCTCAGGCGCTGGATTTCGCTGTGCGAGTGCTCCGCGACGGTGTCCGGCAATCGTTCGGCCAGCACCGGATCGATTTCGACGGCGGTGACGGGGGCGCCCCGGTCCAGCAGTGCGAGCGTCAACGAACCGAGGCCGGGGCCCACTTCCAGGACGTGGTCGGACCGACCGATCCCGGAGGTCGACACCACTCGGCGCACCGTGTTGGCGTCGTGGACGAAATTCTGGCCGAGCGATTTCCGTGGCCGAAACTCAAGTTCTTTGGCCAGCCGCCTGATCTCCGTGCGCCCGAGTAGCCGGATGGTCAGCGCGCACCAGCTCTTCCGCTGCACACTGGCCACGCACCCCAACCCTGGCGCTCTCGGGTCACCTCGGCGACGGTGATCTGCTCCTCGCGGGTGGCGAGGTCGGCGCGGGCGGCGAACCGCAACCCGCCGTTGCGCTCCCACGTGCCCTGGTCGAACTGCACACCGCCGTAATACCCGTTGCCGGTGTTGATCGCCCAGTTTCCGCCGGCCTCACAACCGGCGATCGCATCCCAGATGGAGCCGTCGCTGATCGGCGGCACCTCGGTGCCGGGCTTGGTGCCGACTCGCACCACCGATTCGCGGGCGGGGGTGATCACCGTGTTGGCGATCGGCAGGCGGCCGGTCTCGACCCCGTTGACGGTGGCCACCGAGAAGGTGACGTCCTGCGTGCCGGGGCTGCCCGGGTCCTCGACCACCTGGCGGCTCATGTTCATTTCCGGATCTTCGATCCGGCGCGCGTTGGGCGGCAACGGGATTCGCTCGGTGACCTGCTGGATCCGGTTGCGGGTCACCTGGACTTCCATTCCGTCGACGATCGGCGTCGTCGCGGCGGGCACCACCTGGTCGCTCTCGAGCAGCGGCGCGCCGGCGGCGCTGAGCAGGCCGGCGACGTTCGGGGCCGCCAGATGTACCGTGCGCACGGCGCCGCCGTCGTTGATGCGGACCGTCTTCGCGCTGACGACGGGCAGCGCCATCCCGGCCAGCGGGACGCGGCTACCGCGGTTGGCCGCGGCGGGGGCGGTGTCGGTCATCGCCAACTGGGCCAGCGCCTCGTCGACGGTGGACGCCGTGGTCCACACCTGCTTGGTGTCATGGCCGTCCAGCGAGATCTGCAACGGGCGGCTGCGCCGGAGCACGATCTTGCCGGCGTCGTGAACCGCGACATCGGCGGCGGGGTACAAATCGTCACGGTCGTCGATGACGAAGCCGTTCTCCTCGACGACGTCGATGACCCGCGACTTCATGGTCTTCACCTGCATGGCGACACCGTCGACGGTCAACGTCACCGTCTTGCACACCGAGATCGCATATCCGCCCGCGAATGCCAGGACTACCAGCAGCCCTCCGACCACGAGACGCAACATCGGCGAAGGATTCTGATGAAGTTTTGTCAATACACTCAACGCGCGCTACCCAACCCTCAGCAACCACTCATTTAGCAGCAGGTCATAAATTAAGGGCCCGCAGGCCCATACCGTTCGATCACAAGACGGTAACGAACTGGCCAATGTTGGGCAACTCTGGCGCGGCTGCGACACGGCGTGTCAACAGAATCGCCAGGTCAGTCGCCTCAATCGGCGGCCAATCCGTACACCCGTCGAGCGTTACTCGTCGTGACGTGAGCCAGCTCCTCGGGGCGACGATCCACCAGTTCGGCGATCGCCCGAACAGTATAAGGAAGGCAATACGGCTCATTGGCCGCGCCTCGGTAAGGATGCGGTGTCAAAAAAGGGGCATCGGTTTCGACCAGCAGCTGCTCCGGCGGTATCAACGGGACGGCTTCGCGCAGGGCGCGCGCGTTGCGGAAGCTGGCGGTGCCGGACAGACTCAGCAGCCATCCGGCGTCCACGCAGCGCTGCGCCATGGCGGCGTCCGAGGAAAAGCAGTGGAAGATCACGACGTCCGGGGCGCCCTCGGCGGCGAGCACGTCGAGCACCTCGGCGTCGGCCTCCCGATTGTGGATCATCAGCGGTTTGCCGCACCGCTTCGCCAGATCGATGTGCCAGGCGAAGGCCTCCCGCTGCACGGCGGGCTCGGCACAGCCGTCCAGCCGCCCGGGCCAATACATGTCCATGCCGGTCTCGCCGACCGCCACCACCCGGGGGTGGGCCACCAGGTGCTCGATCTCGGCGCGGGCGGCCTCGGTGAGCGCGTCGGCGCGGGTCGGGTGCAACGCCGTTGCCGCATAAACCCGCCGGTCCCATTCGGCGGCGCGGGTGACCCAGCGCGCCGACTCCAGGTCGTCGGCGATGGTGACGACCGCGCGCACCCCGACCGCCGCCGCGCGGTCGACGATGGCCCGCACCCCCTCGGCGTCGGTGGCGCCGCACGCGTCGAGGTGGGTGTGCGCATCCACGAGCGGGCTCAAGGGCTCGGGAGCCGGGGGCGGCTGGCGTTTGGAACTCACGCGCACACAATAGGGTGAACTGCGATGAGGCCGTATTACGTCACCACCGCAATCACCTATCCGAACGGCGATCCGCACATCGGGCACGCGTACGAATACGTCGCGGCCGACGCGATCGCCCGGTTCAAGCGGCTCGACGGGTTCGACGTGCGGTTTCTGACCGGCACCGACGAGCACGGCCTCAAGATGGTCGAGACGGCGGCCGCCGAGGGCATCGGCACGGCCGAGCTGGCCCGGCGCAACTCGGATGTCTTCCAGCGCCTGCAGGAGCGGTTGAACAT
Organism: Mycobacterium sp. 3-98; assembly: GCF_035918355.1. NCBI lineage: Bacteria > Bacillati > Actinomycetota > Actinomycetes > Mycobacteriales > Mycobacteriaceae > Mycobacterium > Mycobacterium sp. 3-98. The sequence goes on from NZ_CP142360.1 coordinate 4,836,220, forward strand.
CTCCTTCGACCGCTTCATTCGGACCACCGACCCCGACCACCACGAGGCGTCCAAAGCGATCTGGCGCCGGATGGCCGCCGCCGGCGACATCTACCTGGACACCTACTCGGGCTGGTACTCGGTGCGCGACGAACGGTTTTTCGTCGAATCGGAAACCAGACTCCTCGACGACGGGACCCGGGTGGCGGTGGAAACCGGCGCCCCGGTGACCTGGACCGAGGAACAGACCTACTTCTTCCGGCTCTCGGCGTATGCCGACAAGCTGCTGGCCCACTACGAGGCGAACCCGGACTTCATCGCGCCCGAGGTGCGCCGCAACGAGGTCGTCAGTTTCGTGGCGGGCGGCTTGCGCGACCTGTCCATCTCGCGCACCTCGTTCGACTGGGGCGTGCAGGTGCCCGAGCATCCCGACCACGTGATGTACGTCTGGGTCGACGCGCTGACCAACTACCTGACCGGGGTGGGCTACCCGGACACCGACTCGGAGATGTTCCGCCGCTACTGGCCGGCCGACCTGCACATGATCGGTAAGGACATCATCCGGTTTCACACCGTGTACTGGCCGGCGTTTCTGATGTCGGCCGGAATCGAGTTGCCGCGAAGGGTTTTCGCGCACGGCTTCCTGCTCAACCGCGGCGAGAAGATGAGCAAGTCGGTGGGCAACGTCGTCGACCCGGTCGCCCTGATCGAGGAGTTCGGCGTGGACCAGGTGCGCTATTTCCTGTTGCGGGAGGTCCCGTTCGGCCAGGACGGCAGCTTCAGCGAAGCGGCCATCATCACCCGGATCAACACCGACCTGGCCAACGAACTGGGCAACCTGGCCCAGCGGTCGCTGTCGATGATCGCCAAGAACCTGGGCGGCGTGCTGCCCGAACCCGGTGAGTTCACCGCCGCCGACACCGAACTGCTGGCGACGGCCGACGGCCTGTTGGAGCGGCTGCGGGCCAGCTTCGAATCACAGGCGATGCACCTGGCGCTGGAAGCGATCTGGCTGATGCTCGGCGAGGCCAACAGATACTTTTCGGCGCAGCAGCCGTGGGTCTTGCGCAAGAGCGAGTCGGAGGCCGATCAGCAGCGGTTCCGCACGGTCTTGTACGTCACCTGCGAGGCGGTTCGCATCGCGGCGCTGCTGGTCCAGCCCGTCATGCCCGAATCGGCCGGCACGCTGCTCGATCTGCTGGGGCAGGCGCAAGACGAGCGAACATTTGCCGCCCTCGGCGCGCGGCTGACTCCCGGCACGGTGCTGCCGCCCCCGACGGGCGTGTTCCCCCGCTACCAGAACGACTAGGCGAGGCGAACGCGGACGGTGACGCGCCCGTTGGCGTCCCGGTGTGCGATCGCATGTCCGGTCCGTTCGGCGCCGTCGAGCGTCAGCGACATCGGGGCGCCATCGCCGACAAAGTTGCGCCACCACGTCTTGGCTTCGGGCATGTTGGCGGCGATCTCGATACCGTCGCCGCGGCGGCGGTAAGCCACCGGAATCGAAAACGTGCGCCCGGAACGTCGACCCGTGTAGGTGACGAGCGTGATGCTGCGCCTGAGGCCGGCGCCGAAGCGCGGCGAGGCCGCCATAGCCGCGACCGGTTTGTTCAACACTGGTGCCGCGCGCATCAACAGCCGCCCGATGTTCTTGCCCATGGTCATTGTCTCGATATCCCTTCGGAGTTCAGATCACTAGCGCCAGGCACAATCCGGCGACCGCCAGGCCCTGCAGGGTGGCCCTGGTAGTGATCGCCTTGTCCCAGTTACGTTGCAGCGCTCGAACATTCGTCGACAGCTCGGGCCGATCGACCGCGGCGATGAGTTGGTGGTTGATCGGCGCGCTCACTCGTAGGTAGAGCAACAGCCACACCAGCAGCATGCCGACGGAGGCGCCGGCGGCACCGGCTTGCGTCCAGTGGCCGGACACCGCGGCGAATACCGCGCTGAGCGCCGCAGCCACCAGGCCGAGGACCCCGGGCACCGGCATCCGGCGGTCTCCGTAGCGATGGATGTTGCCCATCACCGCGAGCATGGCGCGGTCGTCGACGCGGGCCAGCGCGGGCCGCTGCACCACCGCGCAGAACACGTCGGTGCCGTAGACCACCGCGGTACCCAGCACCGCGATGACCGCGAACATCGTGGCGATCATGATGCGCACTCCTCGTCTGCAGGTGTTAGCGATGCTAACCCTATGAGCCGATCGTGTCAATAGCGTCGCTAGCTTCTATATCGGCGCTAGCATGAGTGGATGGCCATCGAAGACCGCCGGGCACGCGAACGCGCCGCCCGGCGCCGCCTGATCACCGCCACCGCGCGCAAGCTGGCCGAGGAAGAGGGCTGGGACGCCGTCACCACCCGGCGGCTGTCCGCCGAGATCGAATACAGCCAGCCGGTGCTCTACAAACACTTCTCGGGCATGGAGGACATCACCGCATCGGTGGCGGTCGAGGGATTCGGCGAACTCGCGGACGCGCTGCGCACCGCGCGCCGCGGCGCCACCGACGGCCGGGACGCTCTGGCGCGGGTCGCCCACGCCTTCGTCGCGTTCGCTCGTGACAACCCCGCGCTCTTCGATGCGATGTTCACCCGCGCGACAACGCTGCCGTTCGCCGCCGCGGAAACCCCCGCCGAGCTGACGGCGGCCTTCGCCGAGCTGCGCACCGCGGTGGACATGGTCGCGGGCGCCCGGGATGCCGACACGCTGACGGAGGTGCTGTGGGCGGCCCTGCACGGGCTGGTCACCCTCGACCGCAGCGGCCGGCTACGTCCGAACCACCACGGCGCCCGCGTCGACATCCTGATCAGCGGGTTCTGCGACGCCGCCGCCCCGGCGACGTGAGCGTTCAAAGAGCCGAACAATTCGGTTGCGGATCAAGCGACTTCAACCACGCCGCCGAATCCCTTTCGGGGAAAGCCCCCAACATATCCTCTGCTATAGCCCATAATCGGGCTGTGGAACGACGCCAGAACCGGCAACAGAGCCAATCGCCGATGACGACCTTGAAGGAGCTGCCCGCACTGGTGGTGCTGGAGCGGATCCCGGTTCCGGTGCTGGCCATCGGCGACGACGGCAGTATTTTGTTCGCCAACACCGCGTTTGCCGACATGATGGGTTACGAGCCGGAGGAAACGCTGTCGCTGCGGTTCGAACAGATCTTCCATCAGGCCCCGGCGTCGGAATCGCTGCTGGCGACCGTCCATGCTCTCGCGAACATGGTCGTCGAGCTGGCACACAAGGACGGCTCGGTCGTGCGCGCCATGATGAGCAAGTCCGCGGTGCGACGGGTGGATGACCAGTTCGCCCTCGCCGCGTTCCAGGACCTGACCGAGCAGCTCTGGGAGGAAGCGCGCTAGCGGGTGCCCTCAGCGGCGCGAAGCGGAGTCAATCGCTATCGGCGCGCAAGCGGAGTCAAACACTATCGGCGCCGCCATGATTCGCGCCTGACGCGCCACAGGATCACCCCTGCCCCGACGATGGCCACGGCGACCCAACCCGCGCCGAACCACCATAGCCAGTCGAGATCCGAATGGCTTCCGGATCCCGCGGCGGCCGCGCCGGCCGGCAATGGCGGATGATCGACGGTCACCGGTTCTTGTCCGGGTACAGACACCACCGCAACGCCTTTGAGTCGCTGCCAGTGCTTGTTGTCGTCGCCCTTGAGCCACCGGATCAGCTCGTCAAGCTGTCCGGGCGCCCCGTTGGACGTCGCGATCAGCAGTGTGCGCCCGCGGTTGAAAACCGTTTGGAGAGAGGCGAATCGCAGCATCGGGTCCAGCGTGAGCTTGGTGGGCTTGTCGCCGGACCCGACGGCGTTGACGGTGATCGGCCCGCTGGGCCCGGCGGCCACGGGGAGCGTCACGTCGGACTGATTCCAGCCGTCGGCGGAAATCAGCAGTGCGGGATTCGAGGAATCCACCGCTTGCTTGACGCCGGTGACGGTGGTGTCGATCGGTAACGCGCTCATTCGCTGCAGACCCACCAGGATGTCGAGCGCGCGCACCGTGTCGATCAACGAGTGCTCCGCGATGCCCACCTGCACGCGGGGCATCAGTGTCTGCGGCACCGACTGAAGGCCGTCCGGGGTCGGCGGCGCGGCGCCACTGCTCTGAATGGTGCTGTCGCCGTTGATGTTCAACGTCAATAACTGGTTGCCCGGCCCGGCGGTGTAAAAGTCGCCGCAATGCCCGACGTTGCTCGCGACGTCGAGCACCAATTCGATGTTGGTGTAGCGCTGCAGCAGCCGATCCGGCACGTCGATCCAGCGGTCGATGCTGCCCTGCCCATCGGTGGGCCAGTGATCGATGGTCTCGGGACCGATCGTGACGGCAATCCGGCCGGCGATGTTGTTCGGCGTCGGCGTATAGGAACCCAGCAGATGCACGCGCACCCCGCGGATCGACCTGCCAAATCGGGTCTGGTCCACTCCGATCGACACCCGCGGTTGCAGGGAAGTCGCGTTGATGAAGGGGCGCCCCAGTTCGCGGAGCGTGGCGGTGTCTGCGGGTAGTTGCACCTTGGGCTTCAGCGATTCCACCGCGGCCCTTGAGGAAAACGCCAGCTCCGACAGGTCGCTGAACAGCACGGCCGTGTTCGATTCGTCCGTTTGGCCCAGCGGCCCGGAGACGAGAAGCCACGGCACACCGGTCGCGCCCTGCAGCGAAAGGCCGTTATCCGGGCCCTCTTTGACGACGACCTGGCGTTCCAGCGGCGCCGGCGGCGTCGGCGGCGCCGCCTGTCCTTCCTGTAGCGGAACCACGACGATCTCGGGAGCCTGTTTGCCGTAATGCGACGCCGTGGAGGTGGCCAGTCGGATTGCCGTGTCGGACTCGGCAGTTGACGGCGATTGCGGCAGATAGATGGTCAGCTTTCGCAGCACCGGCGGCAAGAAATGAGCCACGGTGGTGGGCGGCAGCTCGGCCCCGGTGTAGGTGACCGTTCCGTTGGCGAGCCGAAGCGGGCTTTCCGGGTACAAGCAAAATCCGTCCAGCGGCACCAGGTACGTACGCACCGTCACGCTCAGAAAGTTGTCGATGACCTCCGCTCCGGTGAGCGGAATGACGATCGGGGCTTGATCGGTGGTCGGTAGGTTCACCCGAGCGATGGTGCGATCGCCTTGCGTCACGGTGATCAACCCCGACCGCAGATTGATCGGCAGTTCGACGGTCGCGTTCAGAGCTGTCGGGGTCAGCCCGTGCAGCACCGGCAGAGTCAGCGGCACGTTGTTGGTCAGGCCCCAGAACTCCAGGGTGGAGGAAGACCCGAGGTCCGCCAGCGTCAGCGTCGTCGTCGAGTCCGTCGCGGTGACCGGATCGGCGGGCGTACCCCACGACGCCGCCGGAGCATTTATCACCAGGAAACCGACGACACCGGCGAGTGCAATTGCACGGCCGAGAGCTTTCCGGAACATCACCGGAACAGTATGCATTGTTGAAAGCGCTTCAACCCCAATAACGGAAACGCCGTTGCGGCGAACGCGAAAACGTGTCCCGCAACGGCTCTCACCGAAAGCTAATCGGCTTCGGTTTCCCCGGCGGCGTCGTCGTCCGAAGCGTCGGCGGCGGTATGGCGCATCACTTCGCGGCGCAGAAATTGCTGGAAGTAGGGCAGCGACGCTTCCGCGACAACGCCGGGCAGCAGGAGTTCCCATAGCTGATGCAACCGCGCGAAGGGGTCACCGGTGACGTCCCCGATCCTGCCGTGGCTGGATATCGCGGTCGCGATCAACCGCGTCCCGGATATGGCGCCCACGATCGACGCGCTGAGCACGTCGGGGTCGATGTCGCTCCGAAGGTCGCCTTCCTTGGCCGCGCGGCGCGCCTCCTGGGCCGTCTCCAGCACCAAGTTGGCGTAGAAGCGCGAGGCGGCACCGTTGAATCCGCTTAATGCCGTGGCCAATTGCGCGGCCGCCCGGGCCATTTTGTCGGAGCCCAACACGTCGACGATCGTGAATGAGCCGTGCACAATGTTTTCCAGCCCCGGCGACGACGACTTGCAGACATTTCGGTACGCGCTGAGGATCGCGTCGGACCCTTCCTCGATGATGTTCGAGGCCAACGATTCTTTCGAATCAAAGTGGTGATAGAGGGCGCCTTTGGTCATGCCCGTCCGCTCGATGATCGTGCTCCACCCGGCGGCCGCATACCCGACCTCGCCGAACACTTCGATCGCGGCGTCGAGGATTTTTTGCCGAGTGGCTTCAGACCGAACCTGGCGCGGCATTACCGCTGTACCTTTGCAGTCTCGTCGGATCCGCAGATCGCTCGCCCGTCGCTTTTACTGCGCGTCGTCATCGGTGGAACTGGTGTTGATGGCGAGCGTCGCACGCCGCCTGAGGAATTGGCGGAAGTAGTCGATTCGGTCCGGTTGAAGTATCCCGGTGAGCAGCAAGGACCAGCACTTTTCCAAGTCGCCCAGGAACCGTTCCGGGTCGTCCAGGTTGCTGGTCTTTCGCAGTCCCATGTGCAGGGACACCATCATGCGGCCGATGTCCTGCGGGTCGCATTGTTCATTGATGTCGCCCTCGGCCATGGCCTGCTCGGCGACTTTGCCCAGGTTTTTGATCCAGCGGTCGAACAACTTTTCCTGCATCCCGTCGGGCAGGCCGACCGACTCCATCAGGTTCAGTCCCGACCTGACGAGGTCAATCTTGATGTCCCGGATGGCGATCAGATACGAGAAGTCGATGAGCGTCTCGAGGCCCGAGAGCCCGCGCGTCAGCAGGTCACGCACGCCGGCCGCGCCGTCCTCGACCTGGCTTTCGATGATCGCGACCGCCAGCGCGTGCTTCGACTTGAAGTGGAAATACATTGCGCCCTTGGTCAGTTCGGCCTCGGCGAGAATGTCGTCGAGCCCGACGTCGTGGTAGGGCCTACGGGCGAACTGGTGCGACGCGGCCCGCAGAATCTGTTGCCGGGTCGCGTCGGCGCGTCCGTCAGTCGAATGTGTCGTCATCGCAATCGAGAAATCAGTTCTTGGCGGCCGGGACCGTGCGGCAAGCCGTGGCATCGAGGCTGACGCCGCGGGCGGCATCGCCCACCCTTGCGTCGACCGACGCCTTGCTCAAGCAGGGCACACACACCTCGGTTCTTCACAGATTGAGAGCGAACACGCCGCTCAAGATTTCTAGCCCACTTCTGAGGTTAGCAGTCATACGGCTGTCCCGGTTGACGCTCCTGTAAATACTTGAGGTTTATGTCACAGCGTGTTGTCAAACCTATAGTATGTTTTATACGCTATTGTGCGTACGTCAGTCTGATTTGACCCGCGGACCGCCTCGACCGTCCGTATCGCACGAAGGAGAACGCACATGTCCCCTCTCACCACGCCTTATTCGGGCCGCGTGGTGGGAGGGGGCATGGACGCCGCGCGCACGCCCTCGTCGGCCCTGGGCCCCAAAAGCGTGCGCGACCGGGGACTAACGGCCTTTAGCGAGGGGCCAATGACCCGTAGCCCTCGAACGGGCCTATTTCCATACTTGGGGTATGAACTTGGCGGCTTTATTGGTCTCGAGGCATGCGACGTGAGCGCTTTCGCCGGATCCGCGACGCGATCCGCTGACGGGAAGGCCGTCAAGTGATCGATTTCGGAGCGCTTCCCCCGGAGGTCAATTCCGCGCGGATGTACGCCGGTCCCGGCCCCTTCTCGCTGATGGCCGCGGCGGTGGCCTGGGACGCTTTGGCCGCCGAACTGCACGCCGCGGCGAGTTGCTACCGCTCGGTGATCGCCGGGTTGACCACCGGACGCTGGCTGGGCCCGTCGTCGCTGACCATGGCGTCGGCGTACGCGCCATACATGGCGTGGATGGCCGGCGCCGGAGCGCGAGCCGCGGAGACGGCCGGTCAAGCCAGACTCGCCGTGGAGGTTTTCGAGGCCGCCTTCGCGATGACCGTCCCGCCGCCCGCGGTCGCGGCCAACCGGGCGCAGCTCGCGACGCTGGTTGCGACCAACTTCTTCGGGCAGAACACCGCCGCCATCGCGGCCACCGAGGCCGAATACGGCGAGATGTGGGCGCAGGACGCCGCGGCGATGTATGCGTACGCCGCGGGTTCGGCGGCCGCGTGCGAGGTGACACCGTTCACCCCGGCGCCGAACGTGACGAACGAGAGTGGGGTGGCCCAGCAGGCCGCCGCGGTCGGGAAGGCCACCTCGGAGACGGAGCAGGCGAACCTGGCGAATGTGGTGTCCAAGGTGCCCAACTCGCTGCACCAGCTGTCCTCGCCGATGAAAACCGGGACCACCCTCCTCAGCGACGTCGTCACCGATACCAGTTCTGGCGCCGGGGATGCCATTACCGGCGCTGGGGCCGGCGCAGGCGATGCGGCCAATTCGTCGATCATGACCGGCCTCGCGTCGGGCATCCCCGGCGCCATCCCCAGCGCATTCTCGGCGGCGGCGACCCCCCTCTACGGCATGTCCTCCATCCTCGGCATAGCCCAGACCGCGCAGGGCTTGGCAAAAGCCGCCGGCGACGGCGTCATGGCCGCTGCCTCGGGGGCCGCGAGTGCGGCCAGTTCGGGTGCCGGAGCGCTCGGATCGATCGGATCGCTCGGATCCGGCATCTTCGGCAGCCTCGGCAAGGCGGCCATGCTGGGTCCGTTGGCGGTGCCGGCGAGCTGGACCAGCGTGATTCCCGCCGCCCACAGCGCCGTGTCGGCGCTACCCGCGATCAACCTCGCCGGCGCCAACGTGCCGCCCAGCGTCATGGGCTCGCTGCCCCGTCTCGCCGCCGCCTCGGGCAAGAACCTCGGGCCACGTTACGGCGTGATCCCGACCGTGATGACACGCCCGCTGTCCGCCGGATACGCGTAGGCCATGCCATGAGCGGACAGGTTTTTTTAAAAGGCCCGGTGCAGGAGAAGGAGCGGTAAGTGAAGTACACGCCCACCAAGGTCGCCGGGGTGACAATCATCGACTTCGAACTCAACCACGACCATCGCGGGTTCTCCTCACGTTCGTTCTCCGCCCGTGACTTCGCCAACCATGGGCTGGATTTCGAAGTCGCGCAGACGAATATCTACTTCAACTACACCCGCGGCACCGTGCGTGGCCTGTACCGCCGGGTGCCGCCGCACGCCGAGGCGAAACTGGTCCGTTGCACGCGCGGTGCCATCGCCGCCGTCGCGGTCGACGTCCGCCCCGACTCGCTGACCTACGGCGACCACGTGATGGTGCAGTTGAGCGCCGACGACCAACGCACGCTGTTCTTGCCCCCGTATGTCGCTTATGGCTTCCAGACGCAGGTCGACGACACCGAGGTCACCTTTCACGTCAGCGGCCAGTACGCGATGGCCGACGAGCAGGGGATCCGCTGGGACGACCCCGAATTCGGAATCTCATGGCCGATACCGGTCACCGTCATCTCCGAGCAAGACGCGAGCTGGCCCTCGCGCAAATCCAGATTGGCACCAGTCGAACAGGTGGCATCATGCGTCAGTCGGTGATCGTTCCCAACACAGTGGATGTCGTGGCGCCCAGCTGGCGGCAGCTCAAGGCCTGGCCGGCGGGCACGACGGCGTCGCACCGCAGCGAGGCCGCGGGCCCGCCCGTGATCGCCCCCGCCGCGGCTCCGGCTGCTGCGAATACCGCACAGCGCTGGCAGGACCGCTACTCGCAGGGTCTGCGCATCAGTGACTCGGTGATCGTCTTCGCGTCGGTGATGCTCGCCCAGTACGTCCGCTTCGGGGAGATCGCGAACACCTCGGGTTACTCGGACCCGACCATGACGCTGTTCTCCTTCCTGTTCGCGGCGCTGTGGCTGTCGGCCCTCGCGATATTCCAAACGCGCTCAACGCGAATCATCGGCGCGGGGATCGAGGAGTACCGCCGGATCGGCACCGCCTCCTTCTGGACGTTCGGGATCATCGCCATGGTGACGTTGCTCGCCAAGGTCGATCTGGCCCGCGGCTATCTGGCGATCGCGCTTCCCGTCGGCACCGTGGGATTGCTGGCCAGCCGCAGCGTGTGGCGAAAGCACATCTGCCACAAGCGCGTCCAGGGTGAGTGCCAGACCCGCGTCTTGGCGATCGGAGACCGGCAATCGGTCACGCACCTCGCACACGAACTGGACCGTAACCCGGTGGCCGGGTGCGTCGTGGTCGGCGTCTGCATCCCCGGTTACGGGCCGGCGCGCGGCAACACCCTGACGATCGGCGGCCGTCAGGTCCCGATCCTGGGCGACCAAACCCAGGTGGCGACGGCGATCGGCAGCTGCGGCGCGGACACCGTCGCGGTGACCCAAACGGATCACTTTGGGATGCACGGGATCAGGGAGCTGCTGTGGCAGCTGGAGACCCTGGACGTCGACCTGGTGGTGTCGCCCGGCGTCATGGACGTCACCGAGGCGCGGTTGACCCTGCGCCTGACCGGCGGGCTGCCGCTGCTGCACGTCGACAAGCCGCAATACGAAGGGGCGCACCGCTTTCAGAAGCAGGCCTTCGACTTCGTGTTCTCGCTGGCGGCGCTGGTCGCCACAGCACCGGTGCTGGTCGCCGCTGCCATCGCCATCAAGCTGACCAGCAAGGGCCCCGTCTTCTACCCGTCGGAACGCATCGGCACCGACGGAAAGCCCTTTACGATGCTGAAGTTCCGCACGATGGTCGACGGTGCGGACACTCAACTCGAGCACCTGCTCGCCGTCAACGAGGGCGCCGGCGGCATGCTGTTCAAGATGCGCCAGGACCCCCGGGTCACCCCCATCGGCAGAATTCTCCGCCGGTACAGCATCGATGAGCTCCCGCAATTCATCAACGTCCTCAAGGGGGACATGAGCGTCGTCGGGCCCCGGCCCCCGTTGCGCCGCGAAGTCGACAACTACGACGGCGAGGTCAAGAGGCGCTTGCTGGTGAAGCCGGGCGTCAGCGGGCTGTGGCAGGTGAGCGGCCGGTCGGACCTGTCCTGGGAAGAGTCGGTGCGCCTGGATCTGTCCTACGTCGACAACTGGTCGATGTCGGGTGATCTGATGATCGTCGCCAAGACGGTGAAAGCGGTCCTGACAAGCCACGGAGCCTACTAGGCTCGCGAGCCATGACCGAGCCAACGGCACCCGCCGCGGTGGTGCCCACGGTGCCGCTCGCGCGGATGGCTCACGCGTTCTCGATCCAGCTGATCTGCCGGGCGCTGGGGATGCTCGCGTCCGTAGTTTCGGTGGCGATGACCGCCCGCTATCTGGGTCCCGGACGCTACGGCCAGCTCACCATCGCGGTGGCGTTCGTCGCGATGTGGACCAGCTTCGCCGATCTGGGCATCGCCACCGTCATCGTGCGGCGGGTGACCTCCGGGCGTGGCGAACTCGAACGCCTGGTGCGCATCAACAGCGGCCTGGCCCTTCTCTACTGCGGTCCCCTCGCGGTGCTGGCGGCCGGGTCGGGGCTGCTCATCTATCACGACACCCAGGTGCGGGTGATGCTCGTCGTGCTGGCGGGCGGGCTGCTGCTGCAGACCATGACGACACGGTTCGAACCGGTATTCCTTGCCACCGTCCGGTTCTCCGCGGTGGCCATCTCCGACGTCGCCGCCCGGGTGAGCACGCTGGCCATGGTCGCCTGGCTGGTCGCGGCGCACTCGGACGTCATCTGGTTCGCGGTCGCACAGCTGATCCCACCGGCCGTGCAGCTACTGATCCAGGGCGCCGCCGCGATGCGGCACATCTCGGTACGGCCGCTGTTCGCCCCGCGGGAAGCCGCCGACCTGTTACGGGAAAGCTTGCCGCTGATCGGATTTATGATCGTCGGGCTCCTGTACTGCCGCGCCGACGGCGTGATCCTGTCCCTGCTGAGCACCCACTCCGAGGTGGGCGTGTACGGGCTGGCCCTGACGATCTCGTTCAACACGATCGTGGTTTCGCTGATCTTCCACAAGTCGACGCTGGCGACGGCCACCGAGCTGTTCTCGCGCGACGTGGCGGCGTTCGCCCGTTTTCTGCGCCGCAGCGTCGAATTGATGTACTTCGTTGCGGTTCCGATCGCCGTTGTGGGCGTGCTGCTGGCCGGACCGCTGATCGGGTTGTTCGGCAAGAGCGCGTTCATCGAACGCGGGACGCCCACACTGGCGTTGCTGTTCGTCGCCGCGGCCCTGCGGTTCGTCGGTGGCACCCTGGGCCAGGGGTTGGTGGCTTCCCATCATCAACAGGTCCTGCTGTGGCTGACGGTGGCGACCCTCGCGCTCAACGTCGCGCTCAACCTCGCCCTGGCCGGGCGGTTCGGCGCCGTCGGCCCCGGTGTGGCGCTGGTGTGCACGGAACTGTTCAACATGACGATCTCGAGCTGGTGGCTGCGCCGACGCTGCGGTTACCGCACGCCCGTGCCGTTCGTGCTGCGCTTGCTGATTCCGACGGGGGCGAGCGTGGTTGTGACACTGCTGCTTTCGGGTCACCACGTAATCCTGGTACTGTCCGCCGCAGCCGTCGCCTACCTGGCCACCAGCGCGACCTTCGGCCCGATCACCTGGTCGACCCTGACCTCTCTGCGGGCCACGCTGCGCGAAGAGCAGCTGACGGCATGACCCGTGAAACGGACCGGGCATATCTGAAGCGCCCAGTCGGCGACACCGCCGGCCTGCCGCCCACGCGCTCGCTGGCCGTGCTGATCGTGAGCCAACGCGGCCACGAGTCGCTCGAGGTCTGCCTCGACAGCGTCGCCGAGCATCTACCCGAGCTGCCGGTTCACGTCTACGACCGCAGCGGCTCGGGGCATGCGGAACTCGCCGCGAAATATCCTGCGGTCCGGTGGTTTTCGGGCCAGGCGAACGTCGGTTTCGCCGCGGCCTGCAACACGCTGGTGGAGCACATGCCCGCCGATACAGACCTCCTGCTGCTGGACCCCCATGCCCACCTGCTGGGGCCGCTGAACCGGACCCGCGAGTTACTTGGTCAGCCCAGGGTGGCGGCGGTTTCGCCGCTCGCACGCGACGCCGCCGCGCCGGACCGGGCGCCGTGGGACGTCGCCGCCCGCCGCCACACCGTCAGCCGCGAGCTGCGCGCGGCGGGCGGGCGCGCCGGCCCGCACCGTCGCACGACGCCCGCACGGCGGTACTCTCACCAGCCTCCCGAATCGCGAAGCATCGACGGCGATTTGGCTCCGATCTGCCTGGTGATCAGCCGCGCGGCCTGGAACACCATCGGCCCCTTCGACGAGGAGTACTTCGGCTACGGCGAGGTGGCCGACTGGCAGGCCCGGGCCCGCGCCGCCGGCTGGCGCATCCTGCTCGCCGACGAGCTCGGCGTCGAGCGTCGCGACCCGGTGAGCGACGACGGCCCCCGACAGCGCCGCGACCGGGACCTGGCGCGAACCAACACCGCGCTGTTGCTCGAACATCACAACAGCGTCCACCACGCGGACGTGTACCTGGCCGGCACAGCCGCCCTGCAGCGGCTACGGCGGGGCAAACGCGCGCGCCGGCAAACCGGCCTGCCGTCGATAGTCATCGCCACCAACCGCCTGGTCTACGGGGGCGCCGAGCGGCAAAAGGCGCTCTTGGCAACGGAATTGGACCGCCGCGGCTACGCGGTCACTGTCGTCTGCGTGCAGCGGTTCGGCCCGCTGATCGCCGAAATTCCGGACACGGTGCGGGTGATCCGCCAGCCGTGGTGGGCGCCGATGGTCGACATGACCGAGGGCCCGGCGGTGCTGATCACCGGCGACACCAATACCGAGGTGGGCTTCGGCACGTTGTGGCGCGCCGCCGGCCGGAGCCGTCGATGGCTGGTCGCACCGCACGTCCCTCCCGAGGAGGACCGGCCGATCTACTCGCGGCCACTGGCCGCGGCGATGCGCCGCGCGGACGGATTCATCGTTTTGGCACAACGCCATTGGGACATGCTGACCAAACAGCACCGGCTCCGGGGACGGTACTTCGTCGCGCCCAACGGCGTCGCCGACCTCGGGGAGCCGAGCCCCCGGCATCGCGGCGCCGGCCGACCGCTGCACCTGGTCATGCTCTCACGCATCGTCGAGCACAAGAACCCGCATCTGCTGATCGAGGCGCTGAGCGGCCTCGCTGAGATGCCCTGGCGATTGTCGATTTTCGGCGACGGGCCCGATCGAGAGAGGCTGCAGGCACGCACACCCGCCGGGTTGGGGGATCGCGTCCAGTGGCGGGGATGGTCGGCCGGGCCGGGCCCCGCGCTGGCCGACGCGGACCTGCTGTGTGTTCCCAGCCGCTCCGAGGCCTTCCCGGTGGTGATCCTCGAGGCGATGGCCAGGGCGGTGCCGGTCGCGGCGTCGGCGATTTGTGCTGTCCCGGAAATGTTGGATTTCGGAGGGGCGGGGTTCCTGGTCGAGCCCGTCTCCGCGTTGGGGTGGCGAGAACACTTGGCCCAGATCATGGCGGAGCCCGACGCGCTGCCGTCGGTCGGACGACGCGGCTATGAGCGCATGCGCAAGCACTACACGGTGGAGGCGATGGCCGACGCCTACCTGGGCGCGATCGGGGCTGTGCTGTGAATTCGCCTCGGGTGCTGTGGCTTTCGCCGTGGACGCGACCGGCGGTGCGGGTGCAAGCCGAAGCGCTGCTGCGCCACGGTGCCGACGTGCTGTTGGTCACCTCCGATCAGCATCCGGAATCGGACGCCGCGCGCGATTACGAGTTGGTGCTCGACCCGCGCTTTCGCACGGCCGCGACCTGGCTGCCGACCCTGAAGGCCTGGCGCCGCGTCCGCCGCTTCCGGCCCGACATCGTGATCGCCGAACTGGTCCGGGATCCGCGCTGGATCGCGTTGGCCGGGCGAGCCCCCCGCATTCAGGTGGTACACGACGATCGGCCGCACGACCCCGACGAACTGACCCCGGCCTACGAGCGCGCCGTGTTCGACCGCTGGGCCGCGCGCTCGGCCGCCACCATCACCTACAGCGACTATGTCGCGGCCGCGGTGTCCGCGCGCCGCGATGTCGCCGGTACGCCGGTGCATGTCGTGCCGTTGGCCAGCGACCTCGATCTCGACCGCGTTCCGCCGTTCGTGGGGCCCGAACGGCGCCGCGATTTCGTCATGTTCGGCCGGCTCAACCCGTACAAGAACGTCGATGTCGTGCTGGCGGCCTGGCAGCGGCATGTGATCGGCGGCGGCTGGCGAGGCGACAACCTGGTGCTCGTCGGCGACGGGCCGCTGGACGCCGAAGCCCTGCCCAAACACACGCTCTGGCGCAACGGCAGCTTCCGCTACGCCGATGTCATCCCCACGCTGGCCGCCGCCAAAGGGTCGCTCGCCCACTATCGGCGCGCCTCACAGAGTGGCGTGCAGTCGCTCTCGATGCAGCTGGGCGTCATGCCGATCGTGTCGACCGCCGGCGCATTGCCCGAATACCAGCCGGCGGGTTTGCCCCCGATCGGGGTCGACGACGTCGCCGGGCTCGCCGCCGCTTTCGACCTCCTGGCCGATCCGGTGACCGCGGCCCGCCTGGGGGCCGAAGCGGCGCGCCACTACGCGCACCGATGCGCGGTTGACCTTGTCGCCGTGCGCATTTTGGACGTCATCGCCCAGGTGCTGGATCGCCGGCGGTGACGGGAGGCTCAGGCCAGGCCCCGCCAGAACGTCTCCAGCCACCCGGTGAGTTCGCGGGCCCGGCCCAGCGTATCGGGTGGCGCCGATCGGGACCGCGTCGCCGCGATGGCCGCCGGGAGCTCCTCTGTTTCCCGGGCCACGGTCGCCAGCCCGGCACCCGCCATCTTCTCGGCGAACGGCAGCTGGTGCTCATCGACGTGCTCCCCGCGCGACGAGCGACGCGGCACCAGCACGGGATGTTTCCCTTGCTCGACGCACAGCAGCGTCGATCCGGCGCCCGCGTGGGTCACTGCGACGGAGGCCCGCCGGATGTGCGTGCAGACGTCCCCGAAGGACAGGAAGCGCTCGAACGCGGCGTGGCGCGGCTCGAATTTGCAGGTTCCGAGCTGTACGAAAAAGTCCTCCCCCACCGCGTCGGTGCGCGCCAGCTCGTCCACCGCGCGCGCCAGCCGGTCGAAGGGATGGACCTCCATCCCCATGATCACGAAGATCACACGATCCTCCCGTGATACTCGGTGCGGGGAATCCGGTCGGCCAACTCGGGCCACTGCACCAGAAAGCGGGAGGCGAACGGCTTCACCATGCGGGCGGTGAGCGAGAGTTCGGTGATGCGGGTGATGGATTCGACGAACACGGTGGGAATCCGCAGCAGCCAGGCCAGCCACAGGAAGGGTGCGGCCACGCCCGATCCGGTCGTCAAGATCATGGCGGGGCGGTGGCGGATCAAAAGGCGTAGGGCCAGCACCAGATTGCGCAGCAGGTTGGGCACGTTACGGACCGTCGGGTGCGCGGCCCAGTACACCTCGCGCTCGTCGCGCAACAGGTAACGGGCGTCGGCGGTCCCGAAACTCACCCAAAACCGATCCTTGTCCTGCCAGAACTCGCGCAGGCAGAACATCTCGTAGATGTGCCCACCGGAGGACGCGATGAGGAGCAGCCGACCCATGTCTCCCCTCGGTTGAGGCGCGCCGATCTTCTGGCGGCGCGGCGATCCCGATGTCAAAGACTAACTCCCATCGTGGCCGTCCCCGGGTTGCGACGGCAAACAGATCGAGCGGATTTCGCGATGATGCGTTGACCGGATGCTAACGTCCACCTTGTTGGCGGGCCGTACACGTTGCCGATGCGGCACTCGGAGTGAGTAGAGGCGCGGACCATGATTCGAACGGCCATAGTCGGCCTGGGCAAGATGGGTCTTTCGCACCTCGCAATACTTCGCACGCACCCAGACCTCGACGTGGTCGGCGTGTGTGACTCCGCCGGCTATCTGCGCGACATCCTGGCCAAATACACCGGTCTGGACTGCTACGACGATTTCGATCGGATGCTGGCGCAGACGAAGGCCGACGCGGTTGTCGTCGCCGTTCCGTCGCGGATGCACGCGCCGATGGTCGAAAAGGCCCTTGCCCGAGGCACACACGTCTTCTGCGAGAAACCGTTCGTCCTCGATGTCCGCGACGGCGAGCGCCTGGTGACGCTCGCCGAGAGTAATCGGCTCGTCACGCAGGTCGGCTATCACTGCCGCTTCATCGGCGCCTTCCAAGAGGCGGCACGAATCGTCGCGGCGGGGGCTCTCGGGCAGGTACACCACGTGCGTGCCGAGGCATACGGCCCCGTCGTCCTTCGACAGAAGGGAAGCACGTGGCGCGGCGTCAAAGCCGAAGGCGGTGGCGCCCTCTACGACTACGCCTGCCACGCCATCGATTTGATGAACTTCATCGCCGGCGTGCCCCTTGCGGTCGACGGAGTCGTCCGCCACAGCGTCTTCTCGCGCGACGTCGACGACGAGGTCTACTGCACGATGCGCTACGGCAACGGCGCCAGCGGCCAGCTGTGCGTGAACTGGAGCGACGAGAGCTTTCGCAAGATGTCGACGAAGGTTTCGGTGTGGGGAACCAACGGCCGCGTCGTCGCCGATCGGCAGGAATGCCAGATCTATCTCCGCGAGACGCACCCCGGGGTCCCCGACCTGGGGGCGGGATGGACGATCCGGTACACGACCGATCTCACCGACGAGGTCTGGTATTACCTTCGGGGTGAAGAGTATTCGGCGCAGATCGACTATTTCGCGCAGAGCATCAAGAACAACCGGGTGAACGGCGAGAACACTTTTCGCTCGGCGCTCGACGTCGATCGTGTGGTCGACATGATCACCGGCGCTGGAGCCGGCGCGTCACCCCTGCCTCAGGCGGCCGCGAATGGCTCCCCGCGCGGCTCGCGGCGCCGCGAGATCGTCGCGCGCATCAGGAAACTCACGTCCCCGAGGGCATCGTGACCATGGACCGTGTGCTGTTCGGCGACAACCAGTTCTTCGGCGTCAACCACATGTCCGAGGAGAAAGCGCGCGCCCAGGCGATACGGTTTCAGCACCTACCGCCCGTGCTGGGGACGCTGGACGCCGCGTACCAGGAAGGCATCCGCACGTTCGTGTGCACGACGCACGACCGGGTCGGCGAAATCTGCGATCATTTCCGCGCCAACCGGACCCGCTACCCCGACTACGTCTTCTACCCGTGCATGCCGTACGCGCACAAGTACGCCAACGCCGTGACCGAGTTCGGGATGCTCGAGGCGCTGCGCAGGTTCCTGCCCGACGATGGGGCCGTCAAGTCGATGTTCAAGGGCGGTGTCGCCCTCGCGGGCAAGGACATCGAGCCGATCATGCAGCTATTGGTCGACGCCGAGATGAAGATGTTCACCGGACTGTCCACGCCCGTCATCTTCATTCAAAACGTCGTCACCGACTTGCTTCTCGGCCTGGGCATGGACGAGGGGTTCCGGTTTTTCTCCGACCACGTCAGGCTCAAGTACGGTGCCGAACCGGGGTTCATCACCATGAATCTCCCGCGCCTGCTCGACGCCCTCGACGGCCAGGGAATCGAGAATCCGATCGTGTGCGCCAATTTCAACAAGATCGGCTTCCGGATGTGTGGCGGAATCGAGCTCTACGAGAGGACAATCCGCGAGCGCCGCTGCCGTCTGATCGCGATGTCGGTGCTCGCCTCGGGCGCGATCCCGCCCCGCGAGGCCATCGATTACGTCTGCGGTCAGCCGCAGATCCATTCGATCGTCTTCGGCGCATCCAGCCGCGCGAACATTCGGCAGACGAAGTCGCTGATCGACGAGCTGTGGCAGGTCCCGACGTGATCCCCGGACCCCGGTTAGCTCGAATCCGTTGACGAGCAGGTGATTCGGGCTTTCGCCAGACGCTCCGCGAGCCGCACGCCCAGCGCGATCCCGACAAGCGTCGGGTTGGCCTGGCTCGATGTCGGCAACACCGACGTGCTCGCGACGTAGAGTCCGCGAACCCCATGGACTTGCAGGTGTGGATCTACGACGCCGCCTTCCGGCGATGTCGACATCCGGGTGGTTCCCGCCTGGTGGTAACCGGTCCGCTTCTTCATGTACGCACGTACCGCGGCCTCGACATCGTCGGTCAGCCACTCCACGTATCCCACGCCGTGGCGGCGAAGGTGGTCATCGATGGCGGCGATGGCCTTGCGCACGCTTGCGTAATCGGCGTCGGAGAAGTGCATGCTGGTGCGAATCCTCCTCATGCCGAGGGCGTCTCGTTCGTCGGTCAGCTCGACCCGGCTCTCCCAGCGCGGAAGGTGCTCGCCGTGGTACTGCAGCAGGTAGCGATTGTCGGCGCTCTTCACGAAGAACCCGGGCGCCTTGCGGCCCCGGCGGAGGAACCGTGCGTAGCAGAAGGCGACGGCGAACCGGAGGGAACCGAACAGGTCTCGCACGACGTTGCCCAGATGCGCAAGGATTCGTGGCGAACCGTCGGTCTTGGTGTGGGCCTCACGGATCGCCTCCGCGAGCAGGAATCGTCCGATCGGCGAGATCAGTGTCAGGTACACCCCGGACAGGATCCCGCTTCCGTGACTCGGGTCGCTGATCGGCGGATTCACCAAGAAGATTGCGGCGTTCGGCATTTCGTTCTGGCGCAACAGCTGCGGGTCGAAGGTGAAGCGCCGGCGAACATACACCCCCTCCCCGTCCCGCTCGTATCCGTGGATGACCTCATCCGTGGTGAATTGCACGCGCGCGACCCGGGCCTCGACGTGCGCCATGTACCAGTGCCCCAGGTGCCCGCCCGCGTTCCCCAGCCCCCCGGGGTGATGGCGATCCGACGCCAGCAGCAGGCGGGTGGCCTCCAAACCCCCGGTCGCGATGACGTAGTCCGTCGCAACCACTCGCCCCGCACCGCCGTTCAAGGACTTGACGACCAGGCGGTCGACGGTGTCGCCGGCCGCCGTCGTCACGATCTCGGTGCAGGTGAGGCCGGTCCACAGCGTGAGATGGGGAGCGTCTCGCAACGCCGCCCGGTAGCGGCGCCCGAAACGGGTTGGTAGCGCCCAGCGCTCGAGGCCGGTCGTGCGCACGTCGCCGTCGGGGAGCCCCGCGACCAAGTCGCGCTCCGCGATCTCGGGGATCTCGCGCGCATTGAACGCCGCCCGACCGCATACCGCCCAGTCGCAGGCCCGCTGAAGGTAGGGCTCGACGTCGTCGTATCCGATGGGCCACGGCGCCTGCGCGGTAATGGGCCGGTCCTCGAAATCGATGGGGTCGAACTCGAGGCAGCGTCCCCCCCAGAGCGCCGAGGTTCCACCGACCTGCCGGCGGACCGTCAGCTCGCTACGCGAATGGAAGTAGTCGTCGTGCCGGGAATCGAACCTCGACAGCGCTTGGGCCGCACGGTCGTTGCGTTCGAGGCCGCTTTCGACGAGGACCACCTGCACGCCCGACCCGGCGAGTTCCAGCGCGGTCGCGATGCCGATCGGGCCGGCCCCGACGACCACCACATCCGTTTCGATCGTCATGCCGTGGGCGAAGTCCGCCATGTCGCGAATCACGCGGCCGCACCCTGTCGGAACTCCTTGACGAGAGCGAGGAACCGCGCCACGGTCTCTGTGTCGGGTGGCGACGAGACCGCGTCGGCGGCTTCGGTGACCCGCTGCGGCCTGGTGGTGCTGTAAAGGATTGCGCGGCAGCCCGTTGCGGTGACCGACGAGGCGAGGATCAGCCGGGCCAGCGCGCCGGGGGCCAGGGGGTCGGCCTGCAGGGCTTCGCGCCAGCGGCTTGCCATTCCGGGGTCGGCAAGCAAGGCGCCCGAGAGCTTGCGGTGCGGCCGCTCGAGTACGCCGAATGCGATATCGGCCGGTCTCGGCGAAGGATCGAGCAAGTCGCTGCGGAGTTGGCTGACTGCCCGCGGCCCGAATGCGCGGACGAAGTCCAGCTCGAGCCGCTCGTCCTGCGAGACGCCCCAGGCGCGAATCTTTCCCTGTTGGCGCGCCCGCTCAAAGAATTCGCGCAGTTCGTCGCTCGCAACGGTGTCCTGAGGCCTCGGCGCGTGGACGAAGAGGATGTCGACATGGTCGACGCCGAGCGCCGCCAGGCTCTCGTCGAGGCTGCGTGTCGCGACGGCCGCGTCGTACACCCGGCCGCCCGCCGACGGCGCCTGCTGCCGCTTGACGATACGGCGCAGCGCGGGAGCCTTTTTCAGCAGCGCCCGGGCCGGGGCCTGGAATCGGCCGAGCCGCCGCGCCGCGCCGCCGACATCGATGCCGAACTTGGTGGCGATGGTCACGCTGTCGCGGTCGACCGTGCGCAAAAAGGCCCCGAGCTCAGCCTCGGCCATTCCCAGCCCGTACATCCGCGCGGTGTCGAAGTGGGTGATGCCGCTGTCCATGGCGCCGGCGAGCACGGCCATCCGTTCCTTCTTCGACGGCGACTGCATTAGTGCGCCGCATCCGAAACCGATTGCGCTGACCGCCAATTGCGGTCCCTGAAGTTCAACCCGTCGCAATGTCGCAGCCCAGGTAGATGCGGCGGAGTTCGGCGTCGATGACGTCGGGGCTCCGTGTCGCCGCGACGTGCGCTTGACCCCTCAGCCCGTCACGCTCGGCCAGCTCGGGGTCGCGCAGGTACCGGCCGATCGCGTTGGCCAACGCGGGCACATCGCCGACCGGGACCAGCATGCCCGGGTCGGGGGCGATCTCCGCCGTCCCGCCGACGGGCGTCGCCACGAACGGGCGCGCGCCGGCCAGGGCTTCGGTCAGGATCATCGGCATGCCCTCCGCAGACGACGGGAGCACCACCACCCGGACCGAGCGGAGCAGCCCACGGACCGCGTCGGGGTGCATCGGACCTTCGACGGTCAGCCGCTCCGTCTCCGGCGGGGCATAGTCGTCGATGGGACCGATTATCCGACAACGGCCTTCGATGCCCTCGGCGAGAAGAAGCCGCCAGGCCGCCACAAGTCTGTCGACACCTTTGCGAAGCCCAACGGTGCCCGCGAACAGCGCCACGGGTGGCGTGGAGGCCGCACCGGGCGCACCACGGTCGACCACGATCGGGTTCGGCACCATGGCGGTCCGCACCGTCGGCGCCACCTCGGCGACCGCGGCGCGCGCTTCCTCCGACAACAGGATCACATGGTCCGCCCGCTTCAACGTCGCGCCCACGAAGCGGGGGCGCGACCTGGCGAACTCGGGAAAGTCGGGGCCATGGAGGGTGACGATCACCCGGAAACCCTTGGCCCTGGCCAAGCGGATCAACGGTCCTTCGCGCAACCAGGCCCCGCCGTTGGAGATATGGAAGTGCACGATGGTGCCTCGAGGGGACCGGGCCAGTGACATCCCCGCGCATGCGGTGAGAAACAGGTTCCTCAGATGGCGGTCCCCGTTCCAGGTCGACAGGACCCGGATGTCGTCGGCGCCGATCTTGTTGTCGCGCAAGACCCGGATCACGGACTGCGTCCCGCCGATGCTGTACATGTCGGGCCCCACGTGTGTCACTGAGATCATGTCGGCCTGGCTCGTCTACGGGAAAGTGACCGCGCCAACCGTGGCATCGAGGGGCGGGTCGGGCGTGGCGGCCGGCGCCGGATTGTCGTCGGTCCGGCTGCCCTCCGCGCCCCGGCGCCGCAAGCCGGCGTAGCCCATCGCCGCCCCCAGCGCCATGCCCAAGCCCAAGGCGTCCATCGGCATCTCCGGCAACGGCCACACGGCGGATATCGCCAACAGGCCCGCGGCGACGGCCGCACTGATTTTCGCGGGCGCCGGGGCGCACCGCAGCGCGAGGATCACCGGCGTGAGCGCGAACAGCACGAACGCGGCCATGCCCACCGCGCCGGCCTTGGCCAGCCACCACAGGTAGAAGTTGTGGGAGTAGGCGGGATAGAGGTACCGATGGAATTCGTCGTCGCCGGTCGGCGGCTGGTACACGTAGCCCAGGCCGTGCCCGAAGAACGGGGCCTGGGCGATGGTCTCCTTGAGGAGATTGATTTCCCGCAGTCGCTCCAGCGCCGAATCGTCCACCGCGAGCGCGCTCGACGTAACCCCGCCCAGCACCCGCTGATTGAACGCGACGTACTGATCGGCCAGCCACGCCCCGGTCTTCGAACGCTGCAGCAAAAACAGCGACCCGGGCACCGCCACCGCGACGACGGCCAGGCCGACCGTCGCGGCCACGACCGCCCGCCGCACGGCCGCCCAACTCAGGCTGCCCAACAGTGCGACCGCGGCCGCCACCCCCATGGAGATCAGCGTGTTGCGGGAGAAGGACAGCAGCGAAATGCTCAGCGCGGGAACGCCCAACACGAGATAAGCCATGGGTCGGACCCGGCCCACGATCGGGGCGGCGACCAGTGCGCTCAGCACCGCGGTGGCCGGCGTCTGGGTGGACAGGATGATGCGCACGGCCTGACCGGCACCCGTCGTCCCCTCCAGGCTTTCCGCCCGACCGGCCAACCGGATGGCGTACAGCGAGCTGATGATCGCCATCGCCGCCGAAAACCACAGGATCACGATCATCACCCGGATCGACCATCGGACGTGTCCGCTGTAGACGACGAACATCGCAAGGACGAAGCCGATCGCCATTTCGATCATGGTGGTCGCTTCGCGGGTCACCGTGAGGTCGGGGTTTCCCGTGGCGAATCCGGTGGCCGTGGAACACAGCACCGCCACCACCAGGATCCCCGGCAGCACGAAGTCGGACGACCGCGGTTTCGCGGTGGGGATCAGGTAGCAGATCGCGAGGATGGCCGCCAGGTGGTACGCGTAAATCGTCAGCGGGCCAAAGACTTTCCCCACGTGTAAGCCTTCCGGCAGTGCCGCGAACGCACCGAACAGCGTGACCCCCACCATCCCTTCGGGTTTCACCCAGTACACGACCACGCAGAACAACGCGGCGGTCAGCAGCACACCCTCGGTGGTTCGGCGCACCGACAGCACGCCGAACGCGAAGCATCCGAACACGAAGATCGCCAGCAGGGCGCCATCCACGGCCAGGCGGTGACGGGCCCGCAGGTACGGGATCACGCCGGCCTGCTGACCTTTGACCGGTAGGCGCGGTCGGCGGCCCTGATGTGCAGCGACTGGCGGGCGTCGGTCAACACCGTGCCGACCACCTGTGCGCCGGCGGCGCGCAGGGCGGTCAACGCGTCCTTGAGTTCGTCCGCGGTCGTGCGCTTCGCGCGAACCACCAGCACGGTGGCGGGTACGGCACCGGCCAGCAGGCCGGTGTCGGCGGTCGCCAGCACCGGCGGGCCGTCGATGACGATGCGGTCAAACCGTGAGGACAATTCCTGCACCACTCGGTCGATCACTTCCGGCAGGTACGCGCTGGGGGGCAGACTCTCGCGCCGTGCGGACCGCGACGCGAGGATGTGCAGCTTCGAAATCGGCGTCGGCTTCACCACCTGGGCGGCCGCGGCGGGGTTGGCGAGCGCGTTGGCCAGCCCCTCCCCCGATTCGACCCTGAGCAGACCGGCGATCACGTGCCGGCGGCTGTCGCCCTCGACCAGCAACGCGTCTTCGCCCATCTCGGCGAGCGCGAGCGCCAGGTTCATCGCCGTCGTCGTCGTTCCCTCGCCACCGAACGGACCGGCCACCAACACCTGCCGGGCGTTGGGTCCCATCGCCCTGAGCAGCCGGGTGCGCATGCCGCGCACCGCGTCGTCGAATGCGGTGTCGGTGCCGAACCGCGGAGTCCCGCCGCGCTTTCCCGGCAGCTCCGCCAAGGTCGGCAGGCCCGAGAGTTCCTCCAGCTTGGCGCGGGTGCGCACGGTGCGGTCGCCGGCCTCGCGGGTCAGCGCCACCGCGATGGCCAACAGCAGACCGGCGATGAACCCGATCGCCATGTTTCGCAGCGGCACCGGCGACACCGGAATCTTCGGAACGCGGGGCGGCTCGACCATCGTCGCCCGCGCCAAGGGCCACGGCTTGCCCGTCGGTCCCGCCGATGCCGGCACGTCGGACGGTTGACCCGACGGCGGCGGCGTCGTCTCGACCGCCTCGGGTCGCGGTCCCGCGGTGACCGGCGCGGCCACACCGTTCGACGCCGGGTTCGGGGCAAGCGTCGGCAGCATCGCGCTGAACTGACCGGCCATGGCGCCCGCCAGCGCGGCGGCGCGCGCCGGGTCGGTGTCTTTGACGCTGATCGTGAACAGCACCGATTTCGGGGTGTATTTGACTTGGGTTTGGCTCAGCAGATCATCGGCGCGCATGGGAAGTTGGAGCTGGCGGATGGCGCGCTCGGCCACGATGTGTCCACCGGCGATTTGCGCGTACGACGACAGCCGTTCCTGGGCGGCCTGCGTGCCGCTGTACACCTCGTTGAGGTCGGTCGCACCGGAAAACGAGATGAGGACCGTGGCCGACGACTGGTAGTGCTTGGTCTGCAATGCGGTCACGAACGCGGCGCCGACGGTACACGCCAGCAGCGCGGTCAAGGCGAGTTTCCAGTGCGCGCCGAGAATCCGGACGAAGGTACGGAAATCCATCGGCTATTAACCTTTCTAAAAGCCTTCGGCGGGAAGAAAACTCTGCGGTTTTGCCCCACCAGCCGCGCATACCACTGCAGATTATGCAGCATCATCAGGCGGGCATTGGCGGAATCGCGGTCCCGCTGCCCCGGTTGATTTACCGCGTAATTGGCGACGCGGCGCCCGCAGTCATCGTCACGCGGCGTGAGTCAACGCGTCGCGGGACAGATTCAGCGTCGCGATCGGATAGCATCCGGTGCCGTCGCGCCCGTCGCGCGCGAGCCGCATGGGCGGATAGTTCACCACGTGGTTCGCGCCCGGCTTGTGCTGTTGCCAATCGACCGAGGCGCACAACGTGTAGTGCCCTGGCGCCAAGCCCGCCAAGTCGATGTGAATGGACTCCGTCGTCGACGCCGGCAACGGCTCCTTGCTGGAGCCGTCCCCGGATGGGCTTTGGACCAGGGTTTTCAGCGCCACGGTCGCGGGAAGCGTGCGGACCACGGCCCCCGAGAAATCGACGAGCCGGTAGCCCGGGACCCAGTTTTCGGTCGCGGCGGCCGCGCCGTAATTGGTCCACGCGACGGCCAGGGTCGCCTTGCCGTCTTTCACCGATTGCGATTCCTGCCGCGCCTCCACCGAATACCGGTAGCCTGCGACGACGTTTGCCCGCGCCCACAGCAAGTACAGCGCCGCGTCCATCGGTGTCGACGAATCCACAGCCGGGAAGTTGAAACTCGATGTCATCGACACGTGGTACTTGACGACGTCCTGCAGGCCTTTTTCGTAGTAGGTCCGCGGATCGGTTTTCTCGGGCAGCTGGCACCATTCGGTGATCATCGGCGCCGACGCCAGCCGGTTCCTCAGCGCTCCGACCAGCGGGTCCTTGGACTGCACATAGTGGGAACCATCCCTTTCCGCCCACGCGGGCAGCGGATCCTGCACGCCCAGGCAGTCCGCGCGGATGCCCACCGGCGCGGACAGTTTCTTCGTCACGTCGTCGGCGATCAACTGGCGCACGATCTCCGGGTTCAGTGCGGTTGTCACCAATTGCGTGTGGGGAAAAGCGTTTACGGTCGCCGCGACCAGCTGACGAATGGACTCGGCGGTGATGTTCTGGTCGCGAAATTGGCTGTAATACCCCAGCTTCGCGACGCTCTCGTCGGGTGCGGGGCCCGGCGCGCCGAGTGTGTCACGCAGATACGAGATGTGGTTCTCGCTGAAATCGCCGTAGCCGGAGAATTCGAAGACGCTCAGCCGTTCGTCGCCGTCGTAACGGCGGCCCAACGCGGCCAACAGCTGGCCGAATGCGTTCAGGTAGTTCGGATCATTCCAGTCCGGAACGACCTGCGTGACGCCGGGCATCCACCAATATCGTTGCGGACCGGAGTAGTTGGTGGCCGCGGCGCGCATCCAGTCGGGCATCGCGATGTTGGTGTTGTTCGGATAGACGGTGTCGCAACACGAGTTGTAGGCGACCACGCGAAGCGTCAGGCGCATGTTTCGACCGGCCAATTTCGTCAGGGCGTCATCGATCACGCTGAAATCGAATTTGCGATCGTCGGGAGCGTCCGGCGGCAGTGTGCTCGGGTCGGTGGGCTGCAACTGGCGCCAGGGGACACGCAAACTGGCGTCGTAGGACGCCGGCCACGCCGGGTAGCGCCGCTGCGCCGGATTGCCCTGCGGGAACAGCGGTTGCAGGAGATCTTCGTACTGGCCGCGCAGGGGGTTCGGCACGTCCTGCACGGACAACGGTATGGCCGGACTGCTGATCAGGGCGAGCGGATCAAGGTCGCTGCGTCCGTCACATCCGTCGAGCACCAACGTCACGCACACGGTGACGACAAGGAGAATGTTCCTAATTGTCCGGACCATGATTGCTCGCGCTAAACCGTGTCCGACAAATGCATCTACTGCTACCTCTCTGGCGGTCGCGACTAGTCACATGCGCGGGATATCAAGGGTGACAACAGGGTACAGCCCGGGCCCGTGACAGATGGCTGAAATCGGGGCGCCCGGTGAAAAGCCCGCCGGCTTGGCGGGGCCTCCCGGCGCGCTTTGGCCATTGTCAAATCGCCGCGTCGACTAAGCTGGGGCTCCGCAAATCGGACAGGAGTCACAGCAGATGTCGGTCGCACGCTCGGCCAAAACGTGGCTCGCGCCGGCGGCAAAAAAACTCGCACCGCGCCTGTTCTGGCGGCGGAAGTTTCGAATCCTGCACCGCTTGGGGCAGAGCCGCGCGGACATCCAGCTGGTGGCGTCATTGTGCGATCCGAACCGGATCTCCCTGGACATCGGAGCGGACCTCGGCGAATTCACGATTGCGATGGCGGCGTCGTCGCGCTCGGTGACCGCGTTCGAGCCCCGGCCGGCGCAGGCCCGCGATCTGGCAGCGATGTTCGCCGCCGTCGGCGCCCCCGTCCGGGTGGAGGCGGTGGCGCTGTCCGACCGACCCGGCACGATCGCGATGCGGGTGGTCGAATCCGAGCCGGGCCGAAGCACAATCGACACCGACAACGAACTCACCGACGTCAATGGGGATGACATTCGCCGCATCGACGTGCCGGTCAAGCGGCTCGACGACCTGCATCTTGACGACATCGGCCTGATCAAGATCGACGTCGAGGGCCACGAACTCGCAGTGTTACGGGGCGCCACGCAGACGCTCACCCGCAATCGGCCGGCGATCGTGGTGGAAGCCGAGGAACGCCATCACCCCGACGCCGTCGCCGAGATCACGGCGTTGCTGGCCGGTCTCGGTTACGCGGGTCACTTCGATTTCGGTGGCGCTCGTCGGCCCATCGCCGAGTTCGATCCGGCACAGCATCAGGACCCGGCCAACGTCGGCAGGCGGGAGGACGGCTGGGCCGCCCACGGCACCTACGTCAACAACTTCGTCTTCTTGCCCACCGAAGGCTGAGCGGCCTCCGCGATCGTCGCCGCTACGTCGAGCCCAGCGACGATGACTCGCGGTCGGCGAGAAACGGCATCGGCATCCAGCGCGCGGACAGCAGCGCTTCCATCGCGTCGCCGGGCAGGGGACGCGACAGCAGGAAGCCTTGCGCGCGGTGGCAGCCGTGTTGCATCAAAGTCAGTGCGGCAGCGGGGGTTTCGACGCCTTCGGCGACCACTTCCAGCCCGAACGCCTCGGCGAGCCCGATGATGGCGCGGACGATGGCCAGGTCGCCGGCGTCGGTGCCGACATCGCGCACGAACCCGGCGTCGATCTTGAGCATGTCGACCGGCAGGGATTTGAGGTGGGACAGGACGGCATAGCCGGTGCCGAAGTCGTCGATGGCGACCTGCACGCCGACTTCCTTGAGCTCCGACAAGGTTTTTCGCGTGGTGTCGATGTCGTGCACCACGGCGCGTTCGGTGATCTCGAGGCACACCGATGCGGCATCGATTCCGAACTCGCCGATCGTGTCGGCGACGCCTTCGACGAAGCCACGACTGATCAGCTGGATGGGCGACACGTTGATGCGCAGCATGGCGCCGTGCCCGACCCCATGGGCGCGCCACTGGCTGAACTCGGCGCAGGCGCTGCGCATCACCCACCCGCCCAGCTCCGCGGCGAGGTTGGTGGATTCGGCCACGCCGATGAACGAGTCGGGCAGCAGCAGACCCCAGACCGGGTGCCGCCAGCGCACCAGGGCCTCCGCGCCCACGATGGCCCCGGTCCACAAGTCGACCTCGGGCAGGTAATGCAGGAGCAGACCTTCGCTGTCGATGTCGCCCTGCAGGTGCAACTCGATGTCGTTGCGGAAGGCCCGCTTGAGCGACATGTCGTCGGTGGACACCGCCGTCTGATTGCCGCCGGCACGCTTGGCCGTCAGCACCGCCTCGTCCGCCCGGCGGAGCAGATCGGCGCAGTTGTCCGCCCCGGGCGTGCCCACCGCCAGCCCGATGCTGACGGTACGGCTGATCACGTGGCCACCGATGGTCAGGCGATCGCACAGCATCGTCGACAGGCGACGCGCGAACGCCTCGGCGACCTCCGGCGACATCGGCTCGTCCGGGATGACGACGAACTCGTCGCCGCCGAGCCGGGCGATCATGCTCGGCGTTCCCGCGCACTCCTCGATGCGCTGAGCGAAGACCCGGATGAACCAGTCGCCCGCGCTGTGGCCGAGGTAGTCGTTGATCGGCTTGAGCCGGTCGAGATCGAGGTAGAACACCGCGACGGGTCCGGGGCTGCCGGGCGCGAGGCGTCCGGACAGGTGCGCGACCAGCGCCCGCCGGTTGTACACACCGGTCAGGTCGTCGTGCTCGGCGAGGTAGCGGAGCCGCTCTTCGGCGACGATGCGCGCTTGAAGCTGGGCAAACAGCGCGGCGACCGCCTCGAGCGTGTTGATCTCCTCCTGCTTCCACCTGCGGGCGCCGAACTTCACGAAGCCGAGCACGCCGGTGCACGCGTCGCTGGACATCAGCGGCGCGGCCGCCACCGACGGCGACGCCGTCGCCTTGCCCGGCCTCAGCGCGCGGCGGACCCACCCGGCGGACCGATCCGGACGGGTCACCACCGGCTTGCGGTCGCGCTCACACTGGGCGAGCACCGACTCGACGCCGTCCAACTGCAACGCCGCCACCAGATCCGGATCCGGGCTGTCGGTTCGTCTCGGCCATTCGGCGACCAACGTCGACGCCGCGGCATCGTTGTCGTGGTGGCGCAGGAAGCTGGCGTCCACATCGAACTGCTCGACGAGCCGCGCGAGTACCTTTTCGCTGACCGAGGTCGCGGTGGGCGCCGTGGCCTCCATCAGCGCGGTGGCGACGGAGGTGACCACCAGGTTCAGGCTGCGCGGCACGGAATCCTCCGATACGGGGCACTATCCCGTCTGGGTCCCGAAGTCAAAATATGTCCGAGAACGGTATCACGCACGGCCCCGCCCATCCGGGGTTATGAAAAGCTCGCAGCCAACGAAGCAGCGCCGCGGCCGGACGATGTCACTGGCCGTTTGCCGAGGCCGAGTCGCTCGGGATGTCAAGCGTGGCAATCGGGTACAGCCCTGAGCCGTCGCGGCCGTCCCGGGCCAGGGCCATGGATGCGTAATTGACGACGTGCGAGGCGCCCGGCTTGTGTTGCCGCCATTCGACGGACGCCCGCAGCGTGTAGTGGCCGGGCGCCAGGCCCGTCACGTCGACGTGGACCGACTCGCTCGACGATTCGGGAACCGGCTCCTCGCGCGATTGGCTGGTCTCGTCATGGACCAGCTTCGCCAGGTTCACCGTCGCCGGCAGGCTGCGAACCACCGCCCCCGAGAAGTCGACCAGCTTGTAACCGGGCTCCCAGTGCTCGGTGGCCGCCGCCGAACCGTAGTTGGTCCAGGCCACCGAGATCGTCGCCACCTTGCCCTGGATCGACTGCGATCCCGGCTGCGCCTCGACCGAGTACCGGTATCCCGCGGAGGTATTGGCCTTGCCCCACAGCAAAAACAGCTTGGGATCCATCGCCGAGGCAGCATCCCGGTCGGGGAAGTCGGCACTCGAGGTCATCGACACGTGGTACCTGATGACGTCGTGCAGCCCCTTCTCGTAGTACGACCGGGGGTCGGCGCCGCTGGGCAACCGGCACCACTGGCTGATCACCAGGGCCGAGGTGAGCCGCTGCTTGATCGCGTTGACGACGGCATCGTTGGAGCGCACGTAGTGCGAGTCGCTGGCGTCGGCCCATTCCGGCAACGGCGCCTGCACCCCCAGGCAGTCCGCGCGGATGCCGACGGGCGCGGCCAGTTTCTTCGTCACGTCGTCGGCGAACAATTCGCGGACGATCTCCGGATTCTGGGGGGCCACCACCAACTGCGTGTGCGGGAAGGCATTCGTGTTCGCCGCGACCAACTGCGCGATGGAGGCCTTAGTGATGCTCTGGTCGCGGAACTGGCTGTAATAGCCCAGCTTTGCCACGCTGTCGTCCGGCGCGGGCCCCGGCGCGCTCAGCGAATCGCGCAGATACGCGACGTGGTTCTCGCCGAAGTCGCCGTAACCGGAGAACTCGAACACGCTGAGTCGCTCGTCGCCGTCATAGCGACGGCCGAGGGCGGCCAGCAGTTGACTGATCCCGTTGAGGTAGTCGGGGTCGTTGAAATTCGGCACCACCTGGGTGACCCCCGCGGCCGAACTCTTCGCCGGCGCGGGATAACTGGCGGCGTAGGGCCGCACCCAGTCCGGGATCGCGATGTTCGTGTTGTCGGAAGAGGCGTCGTTGCAACAGGATTTGTAGACGAATACGCCAAGGGTCAGGCGCATGTTCCGGGCCCCGAGCTTGTTCAGCGCGTCGTCGATCGCGCTGAAATCGAACTTGCGGTCGTCGGGCGCGTCGGGGGGCAGGGTGCGCGGATCGACCGGCTGCAACTGCCGCCACGAGACACGCAGGCTGGCGTCATACGACGCGGGCCAGGAAGAGTACCGCTGCTGCGCCGAATTGCCTTGCGGAAAAAGCGGATTCAGCATTTCCTCGTACTGGCCGCGCAGCGGGTTCGGGATCTCCTGCGCGCTGGGTGGGATGGCCGGGCTGACCATCGCGGACAGCGGCCCGGGGTCGCTTTTACCACCGCACGCGCTCAACACCAGCGCCGCGCACACGACAGCGGCAAGCGCGCGCGTCCTCCATGACCACAACATCGTCACCGCGTCAGATCGCACCCGACGACACGTCCGACGGCGAGGGCCCGCGGCCGCTCGCGCAGATGGTCGTCGTCAAGGTTGCTTCTCCCAATACACACCGATGGCGCGTGCAAGTGGCCCCATATTTCGCGGTTTGTCTGGTGCGTGTATCCGACCGGGGCGGGCCACGAATTGGCGTAGCGCAGCGTATCACGCGCGTTCCGGCGACGCTCCGCCGCAGCTCAGCGGGGGGGCGGTCCGTTGACGGCACCCTTCCGACCGCCGGCGCGCAGTGAGACGGGTCACAATAGCGGTGTCGATGTCACGCTCGGCCGGTCTGCGGTGTCTCAAGGGCACAGGTCCTCACGAACAGGTAGGAGATAGCCATGACCGAGGTGGCGCCTCAGAGAACTCATGTCGTCGTTGTCGGCGGCGGATACGCCGGGACGCTCGCGGCCAACCATTTACGGCAGCGCCCGGACATCGACATCACGCTGGTGAACCCCCGGCCGGTCTTCGTGGAGCGCATCCGGTTGCATCAGCTGGTCGCCGACACCGGCGCCGCGACCGCCGATTACGCGACGCTGCTCGGCGACGGGATAGAGCTGATCGTCGACACGGTCGAAGGCATCGACGCGCCGGGCCGGCGCCTGCTGCTGGGCTCCGGCTTCGAGCTGGACTACGACTACCTGATCTACGCCGTCGGCAGCACCGGCGCGACGCCTTCGACGGTGCCGGGCTTCGCCGAGTTCGCCCACTCGGTCGCCGACCTGGAAAGCGCGCAGCGACTGCACTACGCGCTCACCGACCTGCCGCTGCCCGCACCCGTCACCGTGGTCGGCGGTGGGCTCACGGGCATCGAGATGGCCTCCGAGCTCGCCGAGCGACGACGGCCGGTCACCCTGGTCTGCGACCCCGTTCTCGGCCCGTCGCTGAGCAAGCGGGGCCGGCGCTCGGTGGCCAAGCGGCTGCGCCGCCTCGGTGTCACCGTGCTGGAATCCGTCGCCGTGGCCGAGGTGCGCTGGGATGAGGTGGTGCTCAACGACGGCACCGTGTTGCCCAGCGCGGCCACCGTGTGGACGGCCGGATTCACCGTGCCCGATCTGGCCGCGCGCAGCGGGCTGCGCACCGACCCGATGGGCCGGCTGCTCACCGACGAAACGCTGACCAGCATCGACGACGACCGCATCGTCGCCGCCGGTGACGCAGCCGCGCCGTCCGGTCAGCCGTTGCGGATGAGTTGCCAGGCCGCCGGACCCATGGGCGCCCAGGCCGCCAACACCGTGCTCAGCCGCATCGCCGGGGACGCGCCCGCGGCGCTGAGCCAGGCGTTCGTCGGACAATGCATCAGCCTCGGTCGCGCGCACGCCACCTTCCAGCTGGCACGCACCGACGACACCCCGGTGAACCTGTACCTCGGTGGCCGGGCGGCGGCTTCGCTCAAGGAGACGATCTGCAAGGCCACGCTGTGGGCGATCCGCCGCGAGGCCGCCAAACCCGGTTCGTATTTCTGGCTCAAGGGCGGCAAGCGTCCCGCGCAGTCACCGACCGGCGAGCGGGTCGCGCTGCGATGACACGGGCACCGATCGGCAGCGAGCACGCCGAACGCTTCACCCTGCTGCGGCCGCTGCTGTTCACCATCGCCTACGAGATGCTGGGCTCGGCGACCGAGGCCGACGACGTGCTGCAGGACAGTTATCTGCGGTGGTCGGCCGTCGACCTGGCGACGGTGCGCGACACCAAGTCCTACCTGGCCCAGCTGGTCACCCGGCAGGCGCTCAACGCGCTGCGGGCCGACGCCCGCCGGCGCGAGGAGTACGTGGGCCCGTGGCTGCCCGAGCCGCTGCTCCTCGAAGACCAGGACCCGTCCGCGGATGTCGTTCTCGCAGAGTCGATTTCGATGGCGATGCTGGTCCTGCTGGAGACGCTGAGCCCCGACGAGCGGGCCGTGTTCGTGCTGCGCGAGGTGTTCGGCTTCGACTACGGCGAGATCGCCCAGGCGGTGGGCAAGCCGGCGCCCACGGTGCGACAGGTGGCGCACCGGGCCCGTGAACACGTGCGGGCCCGGCGCAAGCGGTTCGAGGCGGCCGACCCGGAGCGCACCGCGGAGATCACCGCGCAGTTCCTGGCCGCGGCGGCGGGGGGCGACGTGGAAGCGCTGATGACCATGCTGGCCCCGGACGCCACGTGGACGGCCGACAGCGGCGGCGTGGTGAGCGCCGCCCGACGGTCGGTGGTCGGCGCCGACAAGGTGGCCCGGGCGATCGCCGGGCTGATGCGCAGGGCCGCGGAGATGGCCGCGCTGCGGGTGGAGACGGTGACCTGCAACGGCGCGCCGGCAGTGCTGCTCTACCTGGGCGACCAGCTCGAAGGGGTGATCACCGTGGAGATCGCCGACGACAAGATCACCAACTTCTACGTCATGCGCAACCCGCGCAAACTGGCGGCGCTGGCCACCGCTCGCGACATCAGCCGCGGCTGAGCGGCACACTGGGTCGGTGCGCATCGACCGGCTCGGCGATCTCGGCGCCGCACCCCAGGTGCTGCGCGCCCTCGGTGACGCCACGACCCGGTTGGGTCTCCCGCCCCCGGCCGCGCTGACCGGCGAGTGGTTCGGGGCCCTGGCGGTGATCGCGCCGAGCGTGTCGCTGGGGCCGGTGGCTGTCGACGGCGTGTTCGCCGTCGACGCCCCGCGGACTCCCGAGCCGCACGCGGTGGGCGGCGGGTGGATCGGGTACCTGTCGTACCCCGACCCCGGCGCCGACGCGCACCCGAACCGGATCCCCGAGGCCGCGGGCGGCTGGACGGACTGCGTGCTGCGCCGCGACCGCGACGGGCACTGGTGGTACGAAAGCCTCTCCGGCGCGCCGATGCCGGGCTGGCTCGCCGCCGCGCTGGCCGCGCCTGCGCCACCGCCGCGCGAGGGCCGGATCGACTGGGGCATCGCCGACCGGTCCGCGCACCGCGACGGGGTGCTCGCCTGCCTGGAAGCCATCCGCGCCGGCGAGGTCTACCAGGCGTGCGTGTGCACCCAATTCACCGGCACGGTCGCCGGTTTCCCGCTGGACTTCTTCGTCGATGGCGTCGCCCGCACCTCCCCGGCCCGGGCGGCCTACGTCGCGGGTGCGTGGGGCGCGGTGGCGTCGCTGTCGCCGGAGCTCTTCCTACGCCGGCGCGGGACGGCCGTCATGTCCAGCCCGATCAAGGGCACCTTGCCGCTGGACGCCTGGCCGTCGGCGCTGCGCGCCTCGCCCAAGGAGGTGGCCGAAAACATCATGATCGTCGACCTGGTCCGCAACGATCTCGGCCGCGTGGCGGTCGTCGGTTCGGTGACGGTGCCGGAGCTGTTGGTGGTGCGGCGCGCGCCGGGCGTGTGGCACCTGGTGTCCACGGTGGCCGCCCAGGTTCCGGTCGAGTTGCCGACGTCGGCGCTGCTGGACGCCACCTTCCCGCCGGCCTCGGTCACCGGGACACCCAAACACCGTGCCCGCCAACTGCTCTCGCAATGGGAACCGCACCGCCGCGGAATCTATTGCGGAACAATCGGATTGGCCTCCCCCGTAGCCGGCTGCGAACTCAACGTCGCGATCCGCACCGTCGAATTCGACGCCGCGGGAGGGGCCGTGCTGGGTGTGGGTGGCGGGATCACCGCCGATTCCGACCCCGACGCCGAGTGGGCCGAATGCCTGCACAAGGCCTCGCCCATCGTAGGGCTGCCGTCGATCGCGGCCGCCAGCCCCGCCGGCTTGTCCTGATGGCGGCGGCCCGCTGCGCCCGGCTTCGCCGCGCTTGCGACCGCCACCGCCGCTAGACGCGGCGAGCCCGCAGCACCGCGTCGTAGAGCTGGCGGGACCGCACCTCGGGATACGCTGCCGCCACCTCGCCGCAGGCGTCCTTGACGCGAGCACCGCCCGCGACCAGCTCCTCGACCTCGACGACCAGCGACGGCAGGTCGGCGCGCGGCGTCGCGCCGGCCAGCACCACGGTGATCTCGCCGAGCACACCGTCGGCCGCCCAATTCGCCAGCTCGTCGAGCGATCCGCGCACCACCTCTTCGTGCACCTTGGTCAGTTCCCGGCAGACTGCGGCCCGCCGCGCGCCGCCGAGCCGCTCGACCGCGTCCTGCAAACAGGCGGGCAACCGGCGCGGCGACTCGAAGAACACGCAGGTGCGTCGCTCGTCGGCCAGCGAATCCAGCCAGGTGCGTCGGGCCGCCTTCTTGCGCGGCGCGAACCCCTCGAAGCAGAATTTGTCCGCCGGCAGGCCGGACACGGCCAGCGCGGTGGTCACCGCCGAGGGTCCCGGCAGGCATCCCACCGGCAGGCCGGCTTCCACGCACGCCGTCACCAGCCGGAAGCCGGGGTCGTTGATCAGCGGCATCCCGGCGTCGCTGACCACCAGCACGGTCGCGCCCGCCCTGATCGCCTCGAGCACCGGGTCCACCCGGGTGGCCTCGACCCGGTCGAACATGCTGATCACCCGGCCGGTGATCTTCACCTCGAGGGCGGTGGCCAACGTCCGGACCCTGCGGGTGTCCTCGGCGGCCACCACGTCGGCCGTGGCCAGCGCGTCGAGGAGGCGGGGCGAGGCGTCCGAGGGCTGACCCAAGGGGGTCGCGCCCAGCAACAGGCGGCCGGTGGTCATGGTCGACAGCCTACGATCGACACCGATGACTGCCCCGCCCCGCGAATCCCCCTTGAACGCCCAGGGTGTCGAAAAGGAGCGCGTGGTCCCGGTCGTCAGCCCGGGCCCGCGGGTTCCGGTGGCCGATTTCGGTCCGACCGATCACGTCCGCGGCTGGGTGGTGACCGGCGTGATCACCGTGGCGGCCGCGGTGACCCGCTTCCTGAACCTGGGCTCGCCCACCGATGCCGGCACGCCGGTCTTCGACGAGAAGCACTACGCCCCGCAGGCTTGGCAGGCGCTGCACAACCACGGGGTGGAGGACAATCCGGGGTTCGGTCTGGTTGTCCACCCGCCGGTGGGCAAGCAGCTCATCGCGATCGGCGAGGCGATCTTCGGCTACAGCGGCGTCGGCTGGCGGTTCACCGGCGCATTGCTCGGCGTGGTCATGGTGGCGCTGGTGATGCGGATCGTCCGGCGGATCAGCCGGTCGACGCTGGTCGGCGCGATCGCCGGGGTGCTGGTCATCTGCGACGGCGTCAGCTTCGTCGCCTCGCGGACCGCGCTGCTCGACGGCATCCTGACGTTTTTCGTGGTCGCCGCGTTCGGCGCGTTGATCGTCGACCGCGACGAGGTGCGGCAACGAATGCACGTCGCGCTGCTGCAGGGCCGCAATGCCGACACGGTGTGGGGCCCACGCCTGGGTGTGCGGTGGTGGCGCTTCGGCGCCGGGGTGCTGCTCGGATTGGCATGCGGCACAAAGTGGTCGGGCCTGTACTTCGTGGTGTTTTTCGGCGTGATGTCGCTGGCGTTCGACGTGGCCGCGCGCCGCCAGTACCAGGTCGACCGGCCCTGGATGGGGACGCTGCGACGCGACCTCATCCCCACCGGCTATGCGCTGGGCCTGATTCCGGTGCTGGTGTATCTGGCCAGCTACGCCCCGTGGTTCGCCTCCGAGACGGCCATCGATCGGCACGAGGTGGGCCAGACGATCGGCCCGCATTCGTTGATCCCGTTACCCGATGCGATCCGGTCGCTGTGGCACTACTCGGCCAAGGCTTTTCAATTCCACGCGAGCCTGACGAATGCGGCGGGCAACTATCACCCGTGGGAATCGAAACCGTGGAGCTGGCCGATGTCGTTGCGGCCGGTGCTCTATGCGATCGACGAGCAGAATGTGCCGGGCTGTGGCGCGCAGTCCTGCGTCAAGGCCGAGATGCTGGTGGGTACGCCGGCCATGTGGTGGGTGGCGGTGCCGGTGTTGATTTTCGCGCTGTGGCGCATGCTGGTGCGCCGCGATTGGCGTTACGCCGCTGTGCTGGTGGGCTATTGCGCGGGCTGGCTGCCGTGGTTCGCCAACATCGATCGGCAGATGTACTTCTTCTACGCGGCGACGATGGCGCCGTTTTTGGTGATGGCCATCGCGCTGATTTGCGGCGACATCCTCTACACCCCGGGGGCGCCCGCCCGGGGGCCCGGGGTGAACTCGGAGCGACGCACGCTGGGGTTGATCGCCGTCTGCGCCTATGTGGCGTTGGTGGTGACCAACTTCGCCTGGCTGTTCCCGGTGCTCACCGGTCTGCCGATTTCGCAGCAGACGTGGAACATGGAGATCTGGCTGCCCAGCTGGCGCTGATTCTTTCCCGCGAGACCGCAACCAGCGGCGGCGTCACTCGGGAAATGCATTGGGACTTACAGTTTCGCGGCGTTGTCAGACCGCGTCGCGGCTGACGGGGCACGACATGCAGCGGGGGCCGCCGCGGCCGGTGCCCAATTCGGATCCCGCGATGGTCAGCACTTCGATGCCGGCCTCCTGCAGGCGAATGTTGGTCTGCACGTTGCGTTCATAGGCGACGACGACGCCGGGTGCCAGCGCCAGCGTGTTGTTGCCGTCGTCCCACTGCTCGCGTTCGGCGATGACGGGGTCGAGCCCGGTGTCGATCACCCGCAGCTTGTCGATCTCCATCGCCTTGGCCGCGCCCTCCAGGAAGGGGACCTCGTCGCTGATGGCGACCCCGTCGGGGGTGCGCTGGATGGTGAACGCCGACAACGTGTCGACGATGTTGGCGTACATCACCACCGTGTCCGTGTCGACCATCGTGCACACCGTGTCCAGATGCATCTGCGCGCGCCGCTGCGCAATCGGCACCGCGAGCACCGTGTGCGCGAGATCGTCGTCAAACAGGCTGCGGGCCAACGCTTCCGCGCCGGCGGGGGTGGTGCGCTCCCCCACCCCGACCGCGACCACGCCGGGCGCGAGCAGCAGCACGTCACCACCCTCGACGGGCGCAGTACGCGACTCGTAGGCGCGCCGCACCCCGGTGAACCGCGGGTGATGGGCATAGATGAGATCGGTCAACGACGCCTCACGGACCCGGGCCCGCAGCGCCAGCGTCGGGATCACCACCCGCGGGCCGATCCAGATCGACGAGTCCCGGGTGAACACCAGGTTGGGCAGCGGTTCGATGACGAAATCGCCGCCGTGGTGCATGCGCAGCACCAGCGACACGTCGGTGCGGGTGTCCGCGGGCAACTCGTTGAACGTCATGCCCGCCATCAGGACCTGCGCCAGGCGGGCGGGCTCCAGTCCCCGCAGGTACGCCGAAAGCTCTTGCGCCAGTGGCACTCCGAGTCTCCGCGCGTCCACGGCGGCCGCCACGCCCTGCATCCGCGCGGCCCCGCTGTGCGTCAGCGCCTCGGTGAGCAGGTCCGACAGCAACAGCACTTCGACCCCGCGGGAACGCAGCACCTCGGCGAACTGGTCGTGCTCGTCCTGCGCGCGGGCGACCCACGGGAGGCCATCGAACAGCAGCTGGTCGACATTGCGCGGGTTGAGGCGGAGCAACTCGGCGCCCGGGCGGTGCACGATGACCGTGCGCAGCGCGCCGACCTCGGACTTGGTGCCCAGCTCAACCTCACCCACGACTCAACCGTAGCGGCGTCGGGGGCCGGACGGTCGCGTCACACGCCCGCCGCGCGGCCCACCGCCATCGAACGAATGTGCGATAAACTGGGTCGCGTGGAGGTTGCGGTTCAAGGCTCCCTGTTCCAGCACACCGAGCGCCGACAGCTCGGTGACGGCGCGTTCATCGAAATCCGCGCCGGCTGGCTGACCGACGCGGACGACCTGCTGGACGCCTTGTTGTCGACGGTGCCGTGGCGCGAGGAGCGCCGCCAGATGTACGACCGGGTGGTCGACGTCCCTCGGCTGGTCAGCTTCCACGACCTCACGGTCGACGATCCGCCGCACCCGATGCTGACCCGGCTGCGGCGGCGGCTCAACGACATCTACGCCGGCGAGCTCGGTGAGCCGTTCACCACCGTGGGGCTGTGCTGCTACCGCGACGGCTCCGACAGCGTGGCCTGGCACGGCGACACGATCGGCCGGAGCAGTTCCGAGGACACCATGGTGGCGATCGTCAGCCTGGGCGCCACCCGCGCGTTCGCGATGCGGCGCCGCGGCGGCGGCCCGTCGCTGCGGCTGCCGCAGGCGCACG
Source organism: Mycobacterium sp. 3-98 (assembly GCF_035918355.1). Classification (NCBI taxonomy): domain Bacteria; kingdom Bacillati; phylum Actinomycetota; class Actinomycetes; order Mycobacteriales; family Mycobacteriaceae; genus Mycobacterium; species Mycobacterium sp. 3-98. The sequence goes on from NZ_CP142360.1 coordinate 4,876,191, forward strand.
GGGATCTGCTGGTGATGGGCGGGTCATGCCAGCGGACGTGGGAGCACGCCGTGCCCAAGACGGCGGCACCGGTCGGTCCTCGGGTGAGCATCCAGTTCCGGCCGCGCGGCGTGCGCTAGCGGCGGTCGCAAGCGCGGCCGTGGCGATCGCGAGCGCGGCGAAGCCGGGCGAAGCGGGTCGCCACTATCGACATAAGCCGGGCGCAGCGGGCCGCCGCCATCAAGCCCAGCGGCGGTCGCAAGCGCGGCCGTGGCGATCGCGAGCGCGGCGAAGCCGGGCGAAGCGGGTCGCCACTATCGACATAAGCCGGGCGCAGCCGGCCGCCGCCGTCAAGCCCAGCGGCGGTCGCAAGCGCGGCCGTGGCGGTCGCAAGCGCGGCGAAGCCGGGCGCAGCGGGCCGCCGCCATCAAGCCCAGCGGCGGTCGCAAGCGCAGGGGCCGCCGCCGTCAAGCCGTCTAGGCACGCACCGACGCCACCGCTTTGACGAGCAGGTCGCGCGCGCGTTGGGTGTCGACCGGCGCGACGGGCTGATCGGGAATCACCAGCGGGTTGGCGATGACGATCACCTGGTAGTCGCCGAACGAGGCCGAATAGTCGAACAACTCGCCCGTGCGTGGACCGCCCGGGGTCAGCGCCTGCATGACGCGATGCACGCCGAGCGTGCGGGTGCTGTCGATCCGCGGCGCCTCGACCACCTGGACGCCGCCGCGCAGCTGCGGGCCGGCGAAGGTCACCTTTTGGCAGTCTTTTCCGGGATCGTTGAGGGGCAACGCTTTTGAGGTCTCCAGCGCGATCACCACGAACCGGTTGCCGCGGCCCTCGGCGGTGACCGCGGACATGTTGCCCTGCAGGTCCGCCGGCATGTCCGGCCCGGCCGCCACTTTCGCGCAGTTCGCCGGGTCGAACGTCAATCCGTCGGGCAGCTTTCGGCCGGCCAGCAGCTTGGGATCGATTCCCCGTTCGCTGATGTCGCTGACCTTGAAATCGGGTCCGAAGCTGGACTTGACGTCGACGACCTTGTTGATGTCGACCTTCGCCTCGGGAGTGGCCGATGAGCACCCGGCCAGGACGCAGGCGGCCGCGAGCGCGAGCAACATCTTGGACATCGTGGCCAATCTACCCAAGCGGATAGTTCAGCTGCGCAACGTGGACACCGTTTTGGCGAGCAGATCCGCGGCGAATCGCGGTGGCAGGACCGGAAGCGCTGAACCTGGATCGGTGGTCAGCGTGGTGAACGCGTAAAAGTCGCCCAGATACGCGGTGAATGTGTAGACGCGGGAATCTATTTCGGTGCCCGACTCGACCGATGACTTGACGTCGGCGACCATGCCGATGGTTTGGACACCGTCGACGTGCGGTGCATCGGTGAGGTGGACGTGTGCCACGGTGTTCCCGGCGGTCTCCGACCAGTGGGCGCACGCGGTGAGCAGGTCCTCCGGGAAATCCACCGGTCCCGGCAAAGCCACCACCACCGCGTTGACGATGCCGCCGCTCCCCGAGCCCGACACGCCCTGCGCCGATTGGTCGCGCCCGTTCCCGGGGTCGGCGAGCGTCCCGCATTTGGCGGGCTTGGGGTGTGGGTCATCGCCCAGGCCCCAGATCACCCTCGGCGAGGCGGCGCTGGGGATTGCGGTGCTCACCTCGTAACCGGGCGGCATGTCGCGAATGATCCGTTTGATGTTGGCGGGGTTGACGGCGGCGGTGTTGCTCGGCGGCGATTTCGCCGGAACCGCCGGCGGTTTGGGCGCGGGTTGATGAGCGCACCCGGCGACGGCCAACGTGAGCGCGGCAGTCACCGCCGGGCCAATCCCGAACGGCCGCATGAGGAGTTGATAGCACAGGACGCCGCCATAGCGGCGCCCCCACGCCAGCGCCGGTCTCAGCCGACCGCCTCGATCACCTGCCGGGCCACGCGCCTGATCTGCTCGGCCTCGTCGGGGCCGAACGGCAGGTGACGCGGGTGCGGCACGTCGATCACGGTGGTGATCACGCCGATGTCTTCACGCTGCCACACCGCACCGTAGCGGTCCATGATCGCGCGCATCGGCCCATTGTCGGAAAGCATTCGCGCGGAGAACCTTTCGACGCCGTCGACATCGGCGGCGATGGACAGTGCGCTGATCAAATAGGTGCCGATGCCCCGGCCCTGATAGGCGTCGGCGACGGTGAACGCGATCTCGGCGACCGTCGGGTCGTTTTCGTCGCGCACGAAGCGCGCGTCGGCCACCGGGTCGCTGCCGTCGGTGACCACCCACACGAAGTGGTCGACGTAGTCGACCTCCGACAGGTAGTGCATCAACGCAGGCGTGGGAAGACGCGGGGTCATGAAGCGCCGATACAGCGTGTCGCCGGAGAAGTAGATGTGTCCGTGCACGGTGCGCTCGCTGTCGCCGGGCAGCACCGGGCGCAGCAACAGGAGCGTGCCGTCGCGCACGCGAATCGGGATCGGCGTGATGAACGCGGCGAGCCGCTGGCGCGCGGTGCGCAACAGCCGCGGCGTGATGCCCGGGATGTGCACCATGCTGGCGAAGGATCTGGTGTCACCGACCCATCCGGTCAGCGGTTCGGCGGCGCTGACCGTCGCGGTCCGGGGAATGTCGCGCAGCAGGGCGATCTCGCCGACGATCATGCCAGGGGACGCATGCTCGACGATCACCACGCCGTCGTCACCGACGTGTTTGATCTCGGCGGTACCCGAGGAGATCAGCAGGAACGAGACGGCTTGCTCCCCCTGGCGCATCAGCACCTCGCCGGCCGCGGCGCGCAGCGGCTGCAGGCGGCCCGCCAACGGCGCAAGGTCTTCGGGGGGACATCCCTTGAAGATGTCCATCGTCGCCAGCTCGTCCACCCGGGCGCCGGTCAGTCCGGCCACCGCTACCGACCGCCGCCCGCAGCATCGCGACACCGCTGTGCACGTCGCGATGGTGCCATGACCTGCCCCGCCTGCTTGCCGTCGTCTGGTGCGCCAGGCCCGAGCCTCCTGGACGCGGTCGGATGTTGCCCAGGTTATGAGCAGGTAGCGGCCGCGGCAAGGATGCCGGCGTCTAATGAGCCGAAACTAGTGCGCGGCCCGGGCGGCCAGGATGAGCTCGACCGCGGCGGCAAGGTCGTCCACCACGATGTCGGCGTCGGGGGACGCCTCGCCGCCGGAGCGGAGCAGGATGGTCGCCGCTCCCGCCGCCCGACCCGCCCTCATGTCGATGTCGCTGTCGCCAATCATCACGGATGCGGTCAGATCGATGCCGTGTTCGGCCGCGGCGCGCACCAACATGCCGGTGCCGGGTTTGCGGCAGTCGCAACTGTTCGCGGCGTGCGGGCAATGGTAGGCGGCGTCGATCCGGGCGCCGTCGTCCGCGAGCAGTTGTTGCAGGCGGTTCTGGACGGCAGTGAAATGTGTTGGATCGGAAGCGGGTTCGGAGAGCCACCGCTGGTTGGTCACCAGTACGGTCCGCAGTCCCGCGGCGTTCAGGGCGGCCAGCGCCGCGGCGGCGCCCGGTAGCAGCACCAGTTCCGCGGGTGACCGGATGTACTCACCCTCGGCGGCCTTGACGTTGATGGTGCCGTCTCGGTCCAGAAAGACGGTGCGCACGTCGCGCAGATCGGCTGCGGCCATCGTCGATGTCAGGACGGCCCGGGAAACAGTGCCGCCTCGACCATTTCGCAAATGGAATGGCCCAGGTGCAGGCATGCCTCCTGAACCCGGGCCGTGTCGTCGCTGGGAACCCGGATGCAGATTTTCGCCACATCGGCCACCTTGCCGCCGAGTGCGCCCGTGAGCGTGACGGTCGTCATTCCCGCCTGGCCGGCGACCTCGAGCGCGCGAACGACGTTGGGAGAGTTGCCCGACGTGGTCAGCCCGATCACCACGTCCCCGGGGCGCCCGGTGGCGAGAACCTGGCGGGCGAACACCTCGTCGTAGGAGTAGTCGTTGGAGATCGCCGTGATGGCGGCCGTCGCGTCGGGCAGGCTGATCGCCGCCAGACCGGGACGGTCAAAGGCAAAGCGGCCCATGAGTTCTGCCGCCAGGTGCCCGGCGTCTTGCGCCGATCCCCCGTTGCCGAAGAAGATCACCTTGCCCCCGGCGCGCAGCGAGTCGATGATCGCGCGCGCGACCTCGACGGTCTGCGCGGCGACATCGCCCTGCTGCATCTGTTGCTTGACCGCGATCGTTTCGGCCAAGCGCTGCTGAACCAGCTCCACGCTCGGCGAGACCGCGTCCGAGCCGGTCATGCCAGCCATGTCGTCAATCCCTTGCTCTCGAACGCGAATTCGGTGACGTTGGCCTCCGCGCCCTCGAGCGCTTCGATGAGCCGGTGCTTCTTGGCGAAGTCACAGAACAACAGGATGTATCCCCCACCGCCGGCCCCGGTGAGCTTGCCGCCCAGCGCCCCGTTTTTCAGGGCCAGCTCGTAGAGGTCGTCGATGCGCTCGTTGGTGATGTAGGGCGACATGCGTTTCTTCTGGGTCCACGCTTCGCCCAGCAGCGCACCGAAGTCGTTCAGCTTGCCTGTCAGCAACGCCGCCTTCATCGCGACCGCCAAGTCCTTCTGGGCCCGCAGGCCCTCCAGCGTGTCATCCGAACCCGTTGTGGCGCGGCGGGTTTGGTCCTCGATCACCCGCGCCGAGTCGCGGGTGATGCCCGTGTAGCACAGCAGCAGGCTGAGCTCGAGCTCGAAGGCGGTCTCGTCGCGGATTCGCAGCGGATTGACGATCACGCGGTCGGTGAACTCGATGAAGTTGAAGCCGCCGAACGTCGCGGCGTACATGTCCTGCATGCCGCCCGCGATGCCCAGGTCGTCGCGTTCGATGGCACACGCCAGTTGGGCCGTCTCGTATTCGCCCATGGGCACCCGGTAGTGCTCGGCGAGCAGGCCGGTGAGCGCGACCATCATCGTCGACGACGAGCCCAGCCCCGATCCTGGCGGGGCGCTGGAGCGCAGCACCAGGTCGTAGCCGTCCGTGCCGTCGCGGCCGAACCGGCGCACCGCGGCCTTGATCAGATCGAGGCTGCCGTCGTAGAGAATCTCGCTGTCCAGCGTCATCTCGTGCGTGGTCTTGAAGTCCACCGACTCGATGCTGACCCGGCGGTCGGTGCGCGGGGCGAGCGATCCCTGGGCGTAGCGGTCGATGGTCGCCGACAGGACACAGCCGCCTTCGGTCGTCGGGAACGGGGGCACGTCGGTGCCGCCGCCGGCGAAGGAGATCCGCAGCGGCGCTCGCGCGCGAATTCGTGGCCGTGTCATGGGGATTCTCTGTCGAGCGGATCGCCCAGCTGCGAGACCAAGCGTGCCACGTGCCAACCCCATCGTTCTGCGTCCGGAAGCGCCGCCAGACTAACAGGCTGACCAGCGCGATTGTCGGGTTTTCGCCCGACTGCTCCCGGCCCGGCTCAGGCGATCTGCGGGCTTGGCTGCAGCACGAAATCGACGATGATGGCGGCCATGTCGTCGATCGCGCGGCGCGCGATGACCTCATAGCCGTGGGTGCTCAGCGTGGGCAGGCACAGCAGGCCGGCGCGCGCGGCCTGCCCGGTGGCCTTGGCGTGCGACGCGTCGGATTCGAATGCGCCCAGCGCGGCCGGCTGTGGGGACAACCCCTGGTCGGTGGCGATTTTCAGCAGCCGGTCGGCGACTTCCTTGTCGTAAATGCACAACGCGTCGCTGTAGCCGATGATCGGGCCGCCGCTGACCGTGGTGTTGTATTCGACTTCGGTGGGGCCGACTTCCAGGGCGAGCGTGAGGTGGCCGGGCAGGGTCGCGCTGGCGTAGGTGCCCCCCACCCCGCCGATCTCCTCGTTGGTGGTGAAGACGAGGTAGACGTCGTCGGCCGGGCGTTGGTTGCGCTCGCGCAATAGGCGGGCGGCGTTCAGCAGCGCGGTCACCGCGGCGCGGTCGTCGAGGAAGTAGGCGCCGACGTAGTCTCCGATCTCGACCACGGATCGCTTGCTGCGGTCGACGCACACCCGGGTGCCGGCGTGCACTCCCGCCGCGGCCAGCTCCTCGGTGCTTCGGCCGGTGAAGACGTACACGTGATGCCAGTCCAGTGCCCGGTCGCCCTTGTCGGGCTTGGTCTCCCAGATCCGCGAGCTTTCCTGGGTGGTGTGCTCGGAGCCGAGAGCCAGTACGGCGGTGAGGGTTTCGTTGTCGCCGAGCACCGCGACCGGTCCGAGTCCGAAGTTGCCCGGGTACATCGTTCCCAGCTGCGTCAAATGCAGCGTGCCGTCGGATTCCACGCGTTTGACGATCATCGACAGCTCGTCCATGTGCGCCATCACCCGGGTCGCGGTGCCGGGGATAGCCTGAGTCCGCTGGCGGTGGTCGGGCGCCCCGGTGTTTTTGGCCGACGCATTGGCGGCGACGTAGCCGATCAGGTTTCCGGCGTCGTCGGTCCACATGTCGTCGACGAGGGGTTGCAGCTCCCGGGCGATGACGGCGCGGACCTCGTCCTCCTGCCCGCACGGCCCATAGGTCCACAGGAGTTCCTGCAGCAAGTCGTCGCCTGCGTCGCGGTCGGGGTGCGCCATGGGATCCTCTTCCGTCATCGGGTTCAGAGGACCAGTACCCGCGATGTCCTGCGACTACGCCAACGCCGTCAGGGGTTTCGACGCCTGGTTCAGCTCACGGCGTCCGGGTCTGCCAACGAAACAAGGAGGTGCGACGGTGTCGGCCCGCCCTGATGCAATTGGTAGCGCCCGCCGGCCAAGGCCCGGCGAGCCGGCTTGCTGGGCACCAGATGCGGAAAGTCATAGGTGGTGATCGTCAGGCGCAGCCGGTGGCCCGCGGCGATCAGCGCGGCCGTCGGAAAGATTTCGATGTCGTAGCGGGTGAGCTCCCCGGGCACGACGGGCTGCGCGGCCGCTCGGGTGCTGAGGTGCTGCGGGCGCAGAACGGTGCCGTCGGGCAGGTACCAGGTGCGGTCGGGATCCAGCTTCCGGTGCGAACCGAGTAGCGCGCCCTGGGACAGCGGACGGCTGGCACCGTCGGGGGCGACGGCGTCGAGGTGGGCGACCCACACCGTCTCGGTGGTGGTGGCCGTCGCGTGGATGGTCAGCGCGATCGGTCCGGCCACCAGCTTCGCCTGGCCGAATGGCTCGGTGGTGTAGGACAGCGCGCCGCGCTGCAGGCGGCGGTTGTCCTGGTCGTAGCGGATGGTGCGGCCGCGCTGGGAGAACAGAAAGCTGCTCAGCCCCAGCGACCACTGCTCCAGGCTGCGGCCCGACAGGGGTCCGCGCGGGACATAGGTCAGCGGCGCAACAGTGGTGTGGGGCGAGGCATCCGAACTCAGCCGGCCCGCGTCGGACAGGTAGAAACGAGTGGGCGTCGCCTCGGCGAGCGGATAGTCGTCGGCGCGATACCAGTTCGAGCTTCCGATCGCCTGGAACGTCAGCGGCTTCCCCGCAATCGCTGCGCGCGCATCGTCTTTGAGCCAGTGCTCGAACCAGCGCAACTGCAGCGCCTGAAGGTGCAGCCCGCCGTGGTCCGACACGTGATACCACGGGCCCATCATCAATCGGATCCGGTCCGAGACGGGTTGGCCGGGTTCCATCGGTGCGTCGTCGGGCCGGCCGGCGGCCGCGTTCTGCAGCGCGGCGTAGTTCAGGGGCGCGCCGCGCTGAAACGCGTCGTGCCATCCGCCGACGAGGAAGGTCGCGACGCCGTTGGCGGCGATCTTGGACAGGACCAGCCCCGGACTCATCGCGTCCCAAAACGGGCCGTCATAGGCTGTCTCGCCGCCGGCGACAACCTCGGCGATCAGTGGCCGGAAGTAGCGCCGCTGATCGCGTCCGCGCTGGCGAACCGCGGCGAGACCGCCCGAACGCGGCCGCTCGTGACCGCCGCGGGCGAGCCACTCCAGAGTCGGATTGACCACGTTGAGCAGCGTGTAGACCGACCCGTATCCGCGGACCGCGTGCAGGTGCGGCACACCGCCCATGGTGGCGGCGTCGCGATAGAAATCGCGGGCCGCCATCACCGGGAAAATCGCCTTCAGGGGCGAGTCCGGGCCGACGGCGGCCGCGGTGAAGAGTTGGTTGATCGCCAGGTAGGACAGCCCCACCATGCCGACGCGGCCGTTGGCGTTGGGCAGCGTGGTCGCCCACTGCACCAACTCCACGCCGTCCTGCGTCTGCCGGTCGCCGCACATCTCGAACGAACCGCCCGACGAACCGGTGCCGCGGACGTCGACCATCACCTCGATGTAGCCGCGCTTGATGAGGTAGGGCGCCGCGCCGCCGCCGATTTGTGCGGCCGGTGGCGGGGCTTTCTTGCCGTAGGGCGTGATCGACAGCAAGACGGGAAACGGGCCTTCGGCGGCCTGCCCCGTCCCGGGCACCGTCGGGTAGTGGATGTCGGCGCGCAGTTCGACGCCGTCGCTCATCGGCACGGCGACGTTGTGTCGCACGCCCACGCCGTAGGTCGCCGGGGGCGGTGTCCACTCCGGCGCGAACGGCGATGGACTGGTCTTGCGGACGCGTCGCGCAGGTTTGCGCCTGGATCGCAGAGTCGTCCTGGATCTCACCATCGGTAGAGCTCCCCCTGAGGCCCCGCGGCGCCATCGCCGCGAATCATCAGCGAATTTAGAGCACCGTCCTCAGCGGAACTGAGGGGGTGTCACGATGGCGCGGCCGCTTCCGCCGGTCGTCGGACGCAGCGGTCCAGCGACCCCGCCGATTGCCTTCGACGCCTAACGGTTTCGGCGGCCTCGCGATGCGGATCGGCCACTGATTTCGCAAGGCGCTCGCAGGCGGCGACCGGCGACTCGCGCTGACAGATCGTCGATTCCACCCGTGACCCCAGCTTGTCATTGCCATAAACAGTCCCGCGGCCTCTGGCTTCGTCCGAGGCGGGGCCCGCTGAAAACCACGGGCCCCCAGCCGATTTCGTCATACCGCCTCGTCCTGGGCGTCGGACACGAAATGGGTGACGCTCGGATGCAGATGTCGCAACAGCTCCTCACCGGAGAACTGCATGCGCTCGGCCTCATCCAGGAAACCAGACTGTGCGGCCGAGGATTCGTAGACCAATCCCGCGCCTTTCGCTACGCTCGGCTCGCGCACCGCCTTGCGCTTCTTCAAACGCATCAGCTCGGGATGCATCTTCTTCCGCTGTGCGGGAGGGACCAGCGCACCGCGGTTGAAGGGCCTCATACCAAGCTTGTCCGCGACCTCCCGGACCTGACAAGTCTTCAGCCGGTAGCGCCAAGCGATTTGCGAAATCGTGAACCACCCCCGTGGCATCCGCCAGATCCAGCCCGCCACGGTAACCACCGTCAACACAACCGCCAGGGTCGCTTCAGGGCGGAACAGCTTCCCGGAGAACTTGATCGTCACGATCCCGACTACCAGCATGACGACGAGAGCTGACACGAAAAAAATCTGAGCCGGACTCACGCCGCCCCCTTGCTTCCACCGCGAGTACGTCCAACGGTCTCAGACCCGGCTGGCGGTGAAACCGCGACACGCCGAAGCGTGCCGAGTGGCGGTTTCGTGGACATGCGTTTGACTGAGTTATTCGAGCACTACGGTGGTTCCGCGACCTGGCACCTGGGTGATCGACCGGCGGTGTATCGGCTCGGATTTAGCGTCGACGGGGCGCACCCGCATGGTGGTGAACATCGCGCCGAGCACAATCCGCATCTCGCATTCGGCGAAAGTCGCTCCAAGGCAACGGCGCACGCCTCCTCCGAATGGAATCCACGTGTACGTTCCCGCGCGGTTGTCGAGAAACCGCTCGGGACGAAACTGTTTCGGGTCGGGGTAGATGTCGGGACGGCGGTGCATGAGATAGATCGAGGGCGCGACCTTGACGCCGGCGGGCAGTGAAAACCCGTCGACCTCCATGGGTTCGGTGAGCCGTCTGCTCACCAGGGCGAGCACGGGCCGCATCCGGAGTGTCTCCTTCACCACGGCATCGACATACCTCTGGCCGTCGTCGGCGTGCGCCTCTTCGATAAGGCGCGAATGCGCGTCCGGGTGACGGATGATCCGCTCGACCGCCCACGCCAGTCCCGATGCCGTTGTTTCGTGGCCTGCCAATAGCAACGTGATGAGTTCGTCGCGAATCTCTTGATCGCTCATCGGATTACCGTCTTCGTGCCTGGCCTTCAACAGCATCGAGAGGACGTCGGTGCGAGAATCGAGGTCGGCTTGCCGACGGCGCGTGGCGATCTCTTCATGAAGCAGGCGATCTACGTCGGCCAGCAACTTGTGAGTGAGCGCAGTCCTCATCTTCCGGGGCCCTACGAGCAAGAGGAAAAATTGCGCCGCGCCGTTGGTTGTGAGAACGAGCGTCCGCTGTAGCGCCTGGCGCAACCGGTCCATGCTCTGCCCGCGCTCGAGTCCGAACACCAGGTGCAAGATGACTTCGAGCGTCAACGCTTGCATCCGGGGATGCAGCCGCACCGGCACACCGCGGGGCCAGCGGGCAATCTCGGCCTGGGCAATGGCGGTCATCGTGCTCATGTAGCTCTGCAACTGATTGCCGCGAAACGCGGGCATGAGGAGTCGACGCTGTTCTCTGTGTGCGTCGCGGTCGAGCAGTAGCACCGAGTTCTGGCCCACCACGGGCTGCAGGATGCGGTTTGCTTCCCCGGCGAGCACCAATTCGGGAGGCGAGGTGAAGATCTGCCGCACCGCATCGGGATGCGAGACCATCACGATCGGTCCCTCGCCGACCAGCTTCATGGTGAACGTGTCGCCGTATCGGGCGGCGGCGCGGTCCATGAACTCCCATGGACGAGCGATCCATTCAGCAGTTTGTACTGCCACCGGTGCTCGAGGACCGGGTGGCAGCGTGTCGGCAGCCATCGATCACCCCCGACGGGGACGGCGTGCTACGTAGCTTGGGCAACTTTATGTGCTGAGGCTGCCGGCCACCAGAGATTCGCCGACGGCATGCCTCCGCGGCGCGAGCGGCGCCTCGAACCGCGTAATACCCATACCGCACTGGTCTGACCACTTGACGTCTGGCCAATGACCCGGCATGGTGGGGGCATGGCCCTGCGCCCCGTGACCCGACAGTCGATACCCGACCACGTCTTCGAGCAGATCATGTCCGACGTGCTCAGTGGCGAACTCGCGCCCGGGGAGCTGCTGCCCAGTGAGCGAAGGCTCGCGGAGGTGCTGGGTGTGTCCCGGCCGGTGGTTCGCGAGGCGCTCAAGCGCCTCACCGCTGCCGGCCTGGTCGAGGTTCGGCAGGGTGACGCCACCACCGTGCGGGACTACAAGCGTCACGCGGGCCTGGACCTGTTGCCCCGGTTGCTGCTTCGCGGTGGGGATCGTGGCGACGAGCTGGACGTGGCGGTCGTGCGCAGCATTTTGGAGACCCGGCTGCACAACGGTCCCAAAGTCGCCGAACTGGCCGCCGAACGGGGCGGCCCGCAGGCGGCCGGCGTGCTCGAGGCCGCCGTGGATGCACTGGTCGCCGAAGAGGATCCGACGGAACGTCAACGCGCGGCGCTGACGTTCTGGGACCACGTCGTCGACGCCGCGGACTCCATCGTGTTCCGGCTGATGTTCAACACCCTGCGGGCCACCTACGAACCCGCGCTCCCGGCGCTCGACACCGTGATGGCCGCCGAGGTCAATCGCCCGGAGCTGTACCGCCAAGTGGCACAGGCGATCATCGCCGGCGATCCGGTCGGGGCCAAACGTGCCGCGACCGAACTCCTCGAGCCGGCCACCCGCGGCCTGCTCACCGCCCTATCCAGCCTGGATGACGAGCAATGAGAACACCCGTACGCAGCAACCTCACCCTGTCCGCGGCGGGCCGGGAGTTTTGGCGCCACCCTTCTCCCTGGGGCCTCGCACTGACGTTCGCCGGGGCGCTGGCGGCCCGGATCGTCGTCGGTGACTGGCGGCTCACCGACGTCGTGCTGCCGGCGCTCATGATCGCGGCCTTCCCGGTCTTCGAGTGGATCATCCACGTCGCCATCCTGCACTGGCGGCCGCGCAGTGTCGGTCGCTTCGTCGTGGACCCCTTGCTGGCGCGCAAACATCGCGAACATCACTGCGAGCCGCGGAAAGTCGAGCTCATCTTCATCCCGTGGCAGACGTTGCCCTGGGTGATCCCGACGGCCGTCGCCGTAGCGTTCGTGGCCTTTCCTCGGCTCGGCCTCGGGCTGACGTACCTGGTCGTCTTGACCGCCCTCGGGCTGGCCTACGAGTGGACGCATTACCTTATCCACACCGACTACAAGCCCAAAAGCAGTGTGTATCGGTCGGTTTGGCGTAACCATCGACGGCATCACTTCAAAAACGAACACTACTGGTTCACCGTCACCACCACCGGAACCGCCGACCGGCTGCTCGGCACGTACCCGGACCAGTCGACGGTACCGACCTCCCCGACAGCCAAGAATCTGCACGGTGTGAGTGCGAGCTCGACCACCGCTGCGGCATCCGGACGGTTTGTACCTCGATAACGAAAACTATTGCTGAATCTACTGATTAACCACTGTGTACCGGACGGTGGTCAAAACGACTGCACGCGCCCCTCTGACCTAGTTCTGTCTTAATCGGACTGGCAGCATTGGACCCAGGCCCCCTTTGCCCCGGCCGGACGTGGTCTGAATTTCAATGTGCTGCATCGTCTTTCGTGGGCTTCACCTGCGCAAGGGCGCTACCGGTTGATCACGCGTGATACCGCTACCTTGTCGTCAAGTTTTCGCGTGGTGCGTGCAATTACCTGACCGGCGAAGTCAAGCAACTCCTCAAGGGTGGGGAACATTGCGAAGGCATCCACGATCGCCTCGTCGGCGCCTGACTCGGCGAGGCGCTCGAGCTTGTCGGCAACGAAGTCAACGGGCGTGCCCGGTTCGAGGTTGATCCGCATGGCCGTCTTCAGCGCGTCAGGATCGCGGCCGGCGTCCTGGGCCGCGCGGCGCGCGATCGACCACAGGTGGTCGGTGACCTCGTCCTGCAGCCCCTCGACCCCGAGCCAGCCGGTGCCGCTGCGGCCGACCCGGCGCATCGCGGCCTCGCTGGCACCGCCGATCCAGATGGGTGGACCGCCGGCCTGGACCGGGCGCAGTTCGGCATGGACCGGCGGAAGCGAGAAGAACTCGCTTTCCCAGGACACCGGGGTGGTCGTCCACCATTGGTGCAGAAACGCCAGCAGATCATCGAGCATCCGCCCGCGCCGGTGCCAGTCCGCGCCGCGGGCGATGTCGTGTTCGTCCTTCATCCACCCGACCCCCACGCCGACGTCAAGACGGCCGTCGCTGAGCACGTCGAGCGTGGTCAGCAGTCGGGCCAGGTGCACCGGCTCGTAGTAGAACGTGCTGAGCGTGCTGGAGTTCAGCCGCACCCGGCTGGTCGCCGTCGCGGCAACGGTCCACAGCAGCACCGGATCGAGGTACCGGGTCATCTGGGGCGGGTACGGCTGCTCTTTGCCCGGGTAGGTGCTGTGCATATCGACGGGCGTGACCAGGCGATCGCCGACCCACAGCGTGTCGTAGCCAAGGTCCTCGAGTCCGCGGCAGAACGCGCTCAAGCCAACGGCGCTGCTGACAGCGGGCCCGACGATGGGAAGTGCGAAACCAAGTTCATTGGGATTCCTTTCGGTGATCCATCAACCATTGTTTGGGCTCCCGGCGCCCCGGTCCGTCCACGGCTCGGACCGGGGCGGTGCGCCTCAGGCGGGAACGGTGGCGCCGAGGGCAAAGTCGAAATTCCCCACGCCGTGGCGGGCGAGGCCCATCACGACCAGGCCCATTCCTTCCAGCCAGTGCGCCATGTGCAACGCGCCGACGTCCAGCGGGCGCAGGTCGAGGCTCTCGATGAACGCCGCCACGTCCGCCTTGGCGCGCACGTCGTCGCCGGCGAGGAAGACGTCGAGCGGCCGGCCCTGGCCCAGGACAACGCCGAAGATGGTGTTGAACGCCTTCACCACGCTGGCGCTGGCCGGCGCGGCCTTGGCAACTTGCTGCGCGACCGAGGTGCCATCGGGGATGGCCAGCCCGTCGGCCGCGGCATTGAAGGGGTTGCTGATGTCGACGATGACCTTGCCAGCGAGGGCGTCTCCGTATTGGGCGACGACCGGAACGACATGGGCGTACAAGAGGGCGACGATGACGATGTCCCCGGCCGGAACGGCGCCGAACTCGCCGGTCGTGGCGTTGCGGCCGAGCGTGTTGGCCAGGTCAGCTGCCTTGGACTGATCGCGGCCGATGACCTCGACGGTGTTGCCACCGGCTACCGCCAGCTCGCCGATGGCTCGGGCCATGTTCCCGGTGCCGATGATGCTGATGCTGCTCATGAGGTGAGTCCTGTCTCGAATAGATGAACGAAAAGGTTGATGTGTCTACCTTAAGCCAGGTTTGATGACGCGTCAACCAAATCGCGGTAGCATGAGCGGCTAATGGATGCGAACTGGCTGAACCCTCGTGAAGACCGCGCCTGGCGGGCGTTCCAGCACGCGCATCATCAGCTCGACGTGCACCTGAACCGGGGCCTGCAGGAAATGGGCCTGTCGGGGGCCGACTACCAGATCTTGGCGGTGCTCTCGGAGCACGACCGGGACCGCATGCCCGCCCGCGACCTGTGCAACACACTGGGCTGGGAAAAGAGCCGTGTCTCCCACCAGGTGCGACGCATGGAGAAGGGCGGGCTGATCTGTCGTGAGCCCAACCCCGACGATGCCCGGAGCACCATGGTCTGCCTGTTGCCGGCTGGCCGCGCCGCGATCGAGAAGGCGGCGCCCCGGCACGTGGAGGACGTCCGCCGGAACTTCATCGAACTGCTTACCCCTGCTGAGCTCGACATGCTCGCCGCCCTCAACGAACGAGTCCTGCGCCACCTGACCAAAGACGACTCTCCAGCCGACGACGAGCCCTCGTAGGTGAGACGGCGGCGTCGCATACTTGGTGCCGCGATCGAATCCGCTGCGTACCCGCTGCGCGGCGGACACCATTCGGTGAATGCAAATAACCGGGAGATGCGCTGTTACGTGCTCAAACTTTGTGGAGCTAAGGGGAATCGAACCCCTGACCTACTCGATGCGAACGAGTCGCGCTACCAACTGCGCCATAGCCCCTGACCGCTAGCAGGCTACCAGCCGCGGCACCAACCGCCGAAACGCGAGCACTACTCGCCGACGGCGCGCGGCAAGTCCCGGGGCCACCCGTAGGTCCTCATCGCCATCGCGTAGTCCAGGTGCTCGAAGACCGGGTCCTCGTCGTCGATTTCCAGCACCACCGCGCCCGGGCGGCGCAGCCGCGACGGGACCACGTCGTACTCCCGGTCGTAGGCGTTCTCGACACCGAGGCGCGCCCGCGCCATCCGCTGCGCCCGGCGGCGGCGCACCTTCTCCTCGATGCGCGTCTGGCGGCGCAGATAGCCCAGGTACAGCAGGGTGATGCCGATCGCGCTGCCGCATACCCACCAGGCGCTCGGCGAGATCTTGAACGCCGCGGTGGCCGAGCCGATCAGGACGAGGGCCATCACCATCAAGACCTTCTTGCGGAACGCGTACTTGCGGGCGCTGACCGCGGCGGCCGTCTTGGCGTCGAGCCGGCGCCGGCGGGCAGCGCTGCGCGGCATCGGGGCTGGAACCTCGTCGTCGTCGTCGGCGTCTTCGGCGGGGGGCTCCAATCCCGACGAGTCCTCGACGTACTCGTAGCGGTCCTCGTCGTCGTGCTTGGCGACGGCCTCGGTGTCGACGTCGTCCTCGGCCGGTTCCTCGTCGACGTCCTCGGCCGCAGAATCGCTGGCCCCCACCGGAAGTGCGGCCGAATCCTCGACGACATCGACGTCGAGGTAGTCGGGCTCGTCGGCCTCGGCGGGCTCGGTCACGGCCATTTTCATCACCACCGGGCGCCGGCGGCTCAGCTCGTCGGTGTCGGCGTCGTCATCCGTCTCGCGGTCGTCGTCGTTCTCGGCAAGGTCGTGCTCCTCGTCGAGGTCGGTGTCGGCCGAGTCTTCCGGCGGTTGCCAGTCGGGATCGCTGCGGTGACCGGCGGCCGGACCGCTGCGCTTGATCAGCCGGGAGTTGGCCCCGCCGTTGAGGACTCGCGTCGCCAACGCCACATCGCTGGTGCGGCGCACCGCGTCGCGTTTGCTGACGAGCATCGGCACCAAGACAAACAGCCACAGCACCACGAGCGATATCCACAACAATGACTGCGGGATGCTTGGCATGATGACCTGCTCTCTGTGGTTCTCATCCCCCGCGAAGCCCATTCGTGGCCAACGCGGCCGGGTCATGACGACCAGGACAATTACACACCTGTAATTTGCCTCCCACAAGCACCATGAGTCACTCGTGTCGCGCCAGTCCCAAATCGGCAAAAATCCGGTCACGGTCGGAGCGTCGCCGACCGACCCAATTTATAGGTGGCGGTCATACCCAGCTGGCGTTACCGGCGCGGACCAGCGCCGATGCCACCGATCCGGTGACCTCTTCGACGGTGATGGCCATCAACAGGTGGTCGCGCCACGCCTTGTCGACTTCCAGGTAGCGCTGCAGCACGCCCTCCTGGCGGAACCCCACCTTTGCCAACACGGCCCGGCTCGCGGCGTTTTCCGGGCGGACGGTGGCCTCCACCCGGTGCAGCATCACCGGCCCGAAGCAGTGATCGAGCCCCAGGGCCAACGCCGCGGTCGCCACCCCGCCGCCGGTGGCCGACCGCGGCACCCAGTAGCCGATCCACGCCGACCGCAACGCGCCGTGGGTGACGTTGCCGATGGTCAGCTGGCCGCAGAACTGCCCGTCGAGTTCGATGACGTAGGGCAGCATCCGTCCCTGGCGCGCCTCCGCCCGCAGGCCGGAGCACAACGCCGGCCACGCGGCCACGGCATGCCGGACCGTCCAATCACCCTCGGCGCTGGGCTCCCACGGCTCCAGATGCGCACGATCGCTCAGCCGGATCCGGCTCCACTGCGCGCCATCGCGCAGCCGCACCGCCCGCAGGCGGACCACGCCCGCCGGAACCCGAAGCGGCCCAACGCTCATGGGCCAACCCGGATGACGGGAATTGGAGCGCAAGAGGTTCACCGTGGACGCAGTCGTTCCGCTCAGCCGCGCTGAGCCAAGAAGGCGACGTCGACGATTTCGCCGGTGCGAATCTGCTCGGCGCCGCTGGGCACCACCACCAGACAGTTGGCTTCGGCGAGGGTGGCCAGCAGGTGCGAAGACGCGCCCGGGGCGCCGCCGAGCGCCTGCACCAGATACTCCCCACTCTCCTGGTCGCGCATCAGCTGGCCGCGCAGGTAACCCTTGCGCCCGGCCACCGACGTGATCGGCGACAGTGTGCGGGCCTGCACGATGCGGCGCATCGGCTGGCGCTTGCCCAGCGATAGCCGGATCAGCGGGCGCACCATCACCTCGAAGACCACCAGCGCACTCACCGGATTGGCCGGCAACAGGAACGTCGGGACGCCCTCGCGGCCCAGCTGACCAAAGCCCTGGACGGAGCCGGGATGCATCGCGACCCGGACGACCTCGAGCTCGCCGAGCTCGGAGAGCACCGAACGCACCACTTCGGCCGCCGCACCGCCGACGGCCCCGGCGATGACGATGACCTCGGCGCGATTGATCTGGCCCTCGACGATGTCGCGAAGCTCCTTGGCGCCGCCGCCGACGATCCCGACGCGGTTGACCTCGGCACCGGCGTCGCGGGCCGCGGCCGCCAGTGCATAGGAGTTGACGTCGTAGACCTGGCCGTTCCCCGGGGTGCGGGAAATGTCGACCAGTTCCCCACCCAGCGCCATGATCGTGACCCGCGGCCGGGGATGGACCAGCACCCGTTCGCGGCCGACCGCGGCCAGCAGCCCGACCTGGGCCGCGCCGATGACCGTTCCGGCGCGCACCGCGACATCACCGGGCTGGACGTCGTCGCCGGCGCGGCGCACGTAGGCGCCCGATGGCGCCCCGCGGTAGATCCGCACGCGCGACGTCCCGCCGTCGGTCCACCGCATCGGCAGGACCGCGTCGGCCAGGGTGGGCAGCGGGGCCCCGGTCTGCACGCGGACGGCCTGGCGTGGCTGCAAGCGGCTGGGCGTGCGCGAACCTGCCTCGACGGTGCCCATCACCGGCAGCACCAGCCCGTCGCGCCCGTCGCTCTCGGGTGAGTCGTCGATCGGCTCGGGCAGGCTGTCGTGGCCCACCTCGCCGACGCCGAGGACGTCGACGCTGCGCACCGCGTAGCCGTCGATCGCGGCCTGATCGAAACCGGGCATCGGGCGTTCGGTCACCACCTCCTCGGCGCACATCAATCCCTGCGCCTCGGCGATCGCCACACGTATCGGCCGCGGGGCCACCGCGGCAGCCGTGATCCGAGCCTGCTGCTCTTCCACCGAACGCACAGCGCGCCTCTCTGCCCTCGCTGCCTGACGGGCGGCCCGCCGGCCGGGTTACCGCCGGGCTACTGCTCGGCCAGGCCCAATCGCGCCACCAACCATTGCCGCAAATCCGGGCCGTAGTCGTCACGATCCAATGCAAAGTCAACCGCAGCCTTGAGGTAGCCGCCAGGATTTCCCAAGTCGTGTCGAGATCCGCGGTGCACGACCACATGCACCGGGTGGCCCTCCGCGATCAGCAGGGCGATGCCGTCGGTGAGTTGCACTTCGCCGCCGGCCCCGCGCTCGGTGCGGCGCAACGCGTCAAAGATGGCGCGGTCGAGCACATATCGGCCCGCCGCGGCGAACAGCGACGGCGCGTCCTCGGCCTTGGGCTTCTCGACCATGCTCTTGACCCGCAGCACGTCGGGGTTCTCATCGTCGGGCACCGGCTCGACGTCGAAAACGCCGTAGGCGCTGATCTCTTCGGGGGTGACCTCGATCGCGCACAACACGGTGCCGCCGTGGTGGGCCCGCACCTTCGACATCGTGCCCAGCACGCCGGTCGGCAACACCAGGTCGTCGGGCAGCAGCACCGCGATCGCGTCCTCGTCGTCGGACAGCCGCGATTCCACGCACCCGATCGCGTGGCCGAGCCCCAGCGGTTCGCTCTGCACGACGGACTCGACCTTGATCAGTCGCGGCGCGCGGCGGACCTTGTCGAGCATTGCGGTTTTGCCGCGCTCCTCCAGCGTGCTTTCCAGTACGAGGTCTTCGACGAAATGCGCGACGACGCCGTCCTTGCCCTCGGAGGTGATGATCACCAGCCGTTCGGCGCCGGCTTCGGCCGCCTCGGCGGCCACCAGCTCTATGCCCGGGGTATCGACCACCGGCAGCAGTTCCTTGGGCACCGTTTTGGTTGCCGGCAAGAAGCGGGTACCGAGACCGGCGGCGGGCACAACAGCCGTGCGTGGCACCACCACGTTTGGGCATGACATCGTTCACACGATAACCCGCATCCGCTTTGCCGAGTCGATGTGGCGCGGGCAAAGTCCTGGCTGTCATGGTTGACGCATGGCAACCACGGGCAAGGCCGCGTTGCGCGAACAGCTACTCGCGGCCCGGCGCCGCGTTGCCGACGACGTTCGGGCCGCCGAGGCGGACCTGCTGCGGGAAAAGTTGGAAGCCCCGGAAAGCATTGTGGCCAGCGACAGCACGGTCTGCGCCTATGTGCCGGTGGGCACCGAGCCGGGGTCGATTGAGCTGCTGGACATGTTGCTGCGCCGCGCCGGCCGGGTGCTGCTGCCGGTTGCGCGCACCACCGCCGACAACACGCCGCTGCCGCTGTCGTGGGGCGAATACCGGCCCGGCACCCTGACCACCGGCCGGTGGGGATTGCTCGAGCCCCCGCAGCCGTGGCTGCCGGCGGCGGCCCTGGCGGAGGCCGCCCTGGTGCTGGTGCCGGCGCTGGCCGTCGACCGCGCCGGCGTGCGGCTGGGCCGGGGGCGGGGGTTCTACGACCGCTCGCTGGGCGGCCGTGACCCCCACGCGCCGCTGGTGGCGCTCGTCCGCGACGCGGAATTGCTGGACGAGATCCCGGCCGGTCCGCACGACGTCCCGATGACCCACGCGCTCACGCCGCAACGAGGACTGATCGCCCTCGATTCGCACTGACATGTCGGGAATGAGACATGTCACGTGGCGGTTCTAGCACTTGAGACGCTAGAGTGCTAACCAGGTTTGCAATCATCCGGAGGTTTTCGTGCCGACTTACAGCTATCAGTGCACCGAGTGCGACGATCGCTTCGACATCGTGCAGGCCTTCACCGACGATGCGCTGACCACGTGCAAACGCTGCTCCGGTCGGCTTCGCAAGCGCTTCAACTCCGTCGGAGTGGTGTTCAAGGGCAGCGGCTTCTACCGCACCGACAGCCGCGAGTCCGGCAAGAAGTCGAGCGCCTCCACCAACGGCTCCTCGTCGAGCGACTCGGGTTCGAGCTCGGGTTCCAGCGAGAAGTCCGGTTCCAGTGACAAGTCCGCCTCGAGCGAGAAGTCGAGCAGCAGCTCCACACCCTCCCCCGCCGCCGCGGCCACCAACTGAGCGTTATCCACACGCGCGTCGCTGACCGGCGACTCGGGCACCGCGTTGCGCCTACCGTTGCCCCGTGGGCGAATCATCGCTGAACCCAAGCGTATTGAGCCGGCTGTCGCTGTGGTTGCGACCGGACTGGACCCGCACCGTGCTGGCGCGCCGCGTCGCGGCGGGCGGGCTGGTCGTGCTGGCCGGCATCGCGACGCTGCGCTCCAATCCCGCCGGTGACTACACGCAGGTGGTGGTCGCCGACCACGACCTGCGCCCCGGCAACGCGTTGACCGCCGCCGACGTCCGAATCGAAAAGCGTTTGGCCTCAACAGTTCCCGACGGGGCTCGGGCCGACGTGGGCGCGGTGGTGGGTTCGACGCTGGCCGGCCCGGCCAGGCGTGGCGAGGTGCTCACCGACGTCCGGTTACTGGGCAACCGGCTGGCCGAGGCGGCGATCGGGTCGAAAGCGGGACCGGGGGCCCGCATCGTGCCGCTGCATCTGGCGGACGGCGCGTTGATCGACCTCGTCCGCGCTGGGGATGTGGTCGACGTGTTGGCGGCGCCGGCGACCGGGGCGCCGGAAACCGCCCATGCCGCCCCCAGGGTGGTGGCGACCGACGCCGTCGTGGTCCTCGTGTCGGCCAAGGAAAAGCTCCAGGCCGCCGATGCCGACCGCGTAGTGTTGGTTGCGCTGCCGGCTCGTGTGGCGAACACGGTGGCGGGCTCGGCGCTGGGCCAGACGGTGACACTCACGTTGCACTGAGTGCCTGCCCGCGGGAGGCCACGCTTGCCTGCAGCAAACTCTGTCCAGTCGCAGAAAGGCCAGTCCCAATGCTCAAAGGGTTCAAGGAGTTTCTCTCGAGGGGCAACATCGTCGACCTGTCTACCGCGGTGGTCATCGGTACTGCCTTCACCGCATTGGTCACGCAGTTCACCGACAGCATCATCAAACCGCTGATCAACCGGATCGGCGTCAACCAGAAGTCTGATCTCGGCATCCTGCGCATCAGCATCGGCGGCGGTCAGACCATCGACCTGAACAACGTCCTGTCGGCCGCGATCAACTTCGTGATCATCGCCGCGGTGGTGTACTTCCTGGTCGTGTTGCCGTACACGACACTGCGCAAGCGGGGTGAGGTCGAGCCGGCCGACGACGCGCAGGTCGTCCTGCTCACCGAAATCCGCGACCTACTCGCGCAAACCAACGGCGACTCGTCGGGCAGGCACGGCGGTGTGACGACCACGCCCCCGCCGGAGCACGGGCCCCGCGCGGAGGCCGAATCGAAGTGACCCGTTTCGGGTCCCGGGTTTAGATCTCGAGGCTCGACAGCTGCCCAATGATCTGGGCCGCCAACGGATTAAGAGTCGCCATTCCGTCGCGCACCGCATAGCGGGAGCCGGCCAGGTTGACCACCAACGTACTGCCGGAGACCCCGGCCAGACCGCGGGACAAACCGGCGTCGATGATGCCCGCCGACAGCCCCGAGCCGCGGATCGCCTCCGCGATACCGAGAATCTCGCGATCAAGGATCTCGCGGGTGGCCTCCGGGGTGACGTCGCGTGGGGTGACACCCGTGCCGCCGACCGAGACGACCAGATCCACCCCGCCGATCACGGCGGTGTTCAGCGCGTTGCGGATCTCGACCTCGTCGGCGGCCACCGCCACCACACCGTCGACGACGAATCCCGCCTCGGTCAACAGCTCGGTGACCAACGGGCCGCTGTGGTCCTCGTCTCCGTGCGCGGTGCGGTCGTCGACCACCACGACCAGAGCCCGGCCAACTACCAATTCCGCCCCCGTTTCCATGGGTGCAACCGTATATCCGAGCTCCGACAACCCCGTCGCCGAGGGTTCGTCCACTCTCACTACTGGTCCGCCTTCCCGAGAGTCACCGGCAAAGTCCGGCTCCCGCCGCCGGCGGGGTCGGAGAACGTCAGCGAAATCTTGTCGCCGGGCGCCTTGGAGCGCACCGCGGCCACCAACGCGTCCGCGCTGTTGATCGGGCGGTCGTCGACCTTGGTGACGACCACGTTCTTCGGCACGCCCGCGGCGGCGGCCGCGCCGCCCGCGACGACGTCGACGACCTTGGCGCCCGGGGTGCCCTTGTCGCTGGTCACCTGGACGCCGAGCGAGGCGTGCGACGCCTTGCCCGTGGCGATCAACTCGTCGGCGATGCGTTTGGCCTGGTCGACCGGGATCGCGAAGCCCAGCCCGATCGAGCCGCTCTGGGCGTCCGGCGATTCGCCGCCGAGGGTGGCGATCGCCGAGTTGACGCCCACCAGCTGGCCGCTCATGTTGACCAACGCGCCGCCGGAATTACCGGGGTTGATCGCGGCATCGGTCTGAATGGCGTCCAGCACGGTGTTTTGGTTGCCCGACTCACCCGTCGTGGACACCGGCCGGTTCAGCGCGCTGACGATCCCGGTGGTCACCGTGCCCGACAGACCCAGCGGCGACCCGATCGCCACCACCGGCTGACCGACGTGCAGATCCGACGAGGAGCCCAGGGAGATGGGCGTGAGTCCGGACATGCCCTGCACGCGAATCACGGCGATGTCGCTGGTGGGATCGGTGCCGACCACCGTGAACGGGGCGGTACGACCGTCGGAGAAGGTCACCGTGGTTTTCGGTGTGGGTCCGCCGGGTCCGCCCGGCGCGACGGGAGGCACCGGAGCCCCGGGGAGACCCGCAGGAGGCTTGGGCGATCCCGCCGCGGCCGCGACGACGTGGTTGTTGGTGAGGATCAGCCCGTCGGTCGACAGGACGATCCCGGAGCCCTCTTCCGACTGCCTTCCGATATCGGTCTCGAGCATCACGACGCTGGGCACGACCTTGGAGGCCACCTGTTCGACGCTGCCCGGTGGCATGTTCGCGGCCGGGACGCTGGGCGCCGCCCCCACGACCCGCCCGCCGCCGTTGCCCGAGGCGTGGTCGCCGAGCTCGATCGCCGTCGCCGCCGCGCCGCCGATACCGGCCGACACCACCGCGATGGCCAACGCCCCGGCGGTCAAAAGCCCTGCGCGAGAACGCTTTCGCGGTTCCGGTGCGGCCGGCATACCGGGCGGCATGCCGGGCATCGGACCCGTGCCGGGGATCCGGCCAGGGCCGGTGTTGCCGAACGGTTCGTAGGGCGGACGGAACTGGCTCGTCTGCGACGGCTGCGACCGATAGCGCCAGTCAAACTGCTGGTTGTACGGCTGCTGCTGCCCCTGGGCATAGCCCGAGGACCCCGCATGGCTCGGGACGGACGCAGTCTGATTCGGCGCGGGAGGGTATCCCGGCTGCTGCGGCGGTGGCGAATACCTCGGGTCATTCGTCATGTCGCTAAGTCGCTCTTCCTCTATCTCAGTGTTTCGGCAAGTCGACGGCTGGGTTCAACAGTAGCCGCAGACCTACCTTGCCCGCGCGGACTGAGAGTCCACTGAGATAACGTTCGCCGATTCCCCAGAGTTCGCCTCGTCGCCGGCCGCCGGCCCGCCCGCCTCGGTCGCGGCGTCTACCTGGCCGGCCTCCGGCTCGGTCGCGGAGTATGTCGCCGGCGGCAGTGGCCGTCCGGGCAGCAGCACATAGAAGGAGGTACCCGGGGGCTGGCCGCCCGGGACGGTGTCCTCGACGCGCAGCAAGCCGCCGTGGTTGAGCACGACCTTCTTGACGATCGCCAGCCCGAGGCCGGAGCCGGGCATGGCCCGTGCCGTCGTCGAACGATAGAACCGCTCGAACACCAGCCGGCGCTCTTGCGGTGGAATCCCGGGGCCGTGGTCGGCGACCACCAGCTCGGCGTGCGACGGGTCGAGTTGCCGCATGGTGACGCCGACGTGACCGCCCGGCGGGCTCCACTTGGCCGCGTTGTCCAACAGGTTCAGGACCGCACGCGACAGGCCGGCGGCGTCGCCGTACATCTGCCACGGCGTCACGTCGACGTCGAAGTGAATGTCGTTGCGGCGCCGCCTGACTCGCTCCAGGCTGCGGTCGACCACGTCGGACATGTCGACCGGCTCGTGCACCACCTGGCCGGCGTCGTCGCGGGTGAGGTCCACCAAATCGCCTACCAGCGTGGACAATTCCTCGATCTGAGCGACCACGTCGGCGCGCAGGTCGACCATCTCCTGTTCGGGTAGCCGCGGCGCTCCGGGTTCCATCGACGCCATCAGCAGCTCGACGTTGGTCCGCAGCGACGTCAGCGGGGTGCGCAGTTCATGCCCGGCGTCGGTGACCAGCCGCGCCTGCCGTTCCCGCGATTCGGCCAACGCCCGCAGCATCAGGTTGAACGACTCGGTGAGCCGGGCCAATTCGTCGCTGCCGAACACGGGGATGGGTCGCAGGTCGTCGGTGCGGGCGACGCGTTCGGCCGCTTCGGTCAGGCGGCCCACCGGGCGCAGGCCGGCCCGGGTGACCATGCCGCCCGCGACCGCGGCGACGGCCACCCCGACCCCGCCGACGATCAGCAGCACCCAGCGCAGTTTGTTCATCACCGCCTCGGTCGGCTTGAGGCTCTTGGAGATCAGCAGCGAGGTGCCGTTCTGCAGGTGGACGGCGAGGATCCGCTGATCGCCGGCGGTGCGCCGCGACATGAACAGATCGCCGTGGATGACCGCCTTCTCCGCCGGACCGACCGGCAGGGTCTGACCGGGCTGCTGGGCGGTGTAGATGGCGTGGCCCGGGTTCACCAAAATCGCGTTGACGTCCGAATAGGCGGTGCCTTCGATCGCCTTGCCGGGGTCGGCGGCCAGGGAACCGCTGGCGATCAGCAGCTGGGCCCGGCTTTGCAGTTGGTTGTCGATGTCGCTGTAGAGCGCGGCCGAAATCACGGCGTAGACGGCGAACGCCATCAGCACCACGACCATGGCGACCATCGACATCGCCAGCAGCATGACCCGCCACCGCAACGACAGCGACGGGGTCGCGCGCAGCGGTGGGCGCATGGGTGGGCGCTGAGGCCGGGGGAACTTGATCATCGTGGGCATTGCATCGTCACGGCGGTGTCTCCCGCAGGACGTAACCCACCCCGCGCACGGTGTGGATCAGCCGGGACTCACCGTCGGCTTCGGTTTTGCGGCGCAGGTAACCCACGTAGACCTCCAGCGCATTGCCCGAGGTGGGGAAGTCGAACCCCCATACCTCCTCGAGGATGCGGCTGCGGGTGAGCACGCGGCGCGGATTGGCGATCAGCATTTCGAGCAACGCGAATTCGGTGCGCGTCAGGCTGATCCGGCGCTCCCCGCGGGTGACCTCGCGGGTCACCGGGTCCAGGGTGAGGTCGGAGAACTTCATCGCCACCGATTCGGCCTCGTCCTCCGGCTTGGTCCGGCGCAGCAGAGCACGCATCCGGGCCAACAGTTCTTCCAGGGCGAACGGCTTGGGCAGGTAGTCGTCGGCGCCGGCGTCCAGGCCGGCGACCCGCTCGGAGACCGAATCGCGCGCCGTGAGCACCAAGATCGGCAGGTCATCCCCGGTGCTGCGGAGCTGTCGGCACACCTCGAGGCCATCCAGCCTCGGCATCATCACATCCAGGACGAGCGCATCGGGGCGATCGCTGGCGATCAGTTCGAGAGCTTCGACCCCGTCATGGGCCAACTCGACCGAGTAGCCGTTGAAGGACAACGACCTACGCAGCGACTCGCGCACGGCGCGATCGTCGTCGACGACCAGTATTCGCACGGCCCCTAGTTTCGTCCCACCGCCTGAGACTGACCTGAGAGGCGCGCCGGTGAGGGGCTAGCGGCGGTCGCAAGTGCGGCGAAGCCGGGCGCAGCGGGCCGCCGCCATCAGGTCAGCGGCGGGCCGCCGCCATCAGATCAGCGGCGGTCGAGGTCGATCAGGCCGAGGCGGGCGGCCTTGAGCAGCCTGCGCGGCACTTTGTGCCGCTGACCTGCGACCGTGACACCGACGAGTTCGGTCTTCTCGGCCTTCCACTGCGCGCGCCGGCTACGGGTGTTCGCGCGCGACATTCTGCGCTTGGGTACGGCCATGGTCGGGCCTGACTCCTCAATGTGGCTTGCGGTTCGGCATGTCGCGCGGCGTGGGCCGGGAGGCCGAACGGGCGACGATCGGGTATCAGGATAGTCGCTGGTCCGCTCGTCGCCAAAACCGACGCCCGCCGCCCCGGATCGCACCCTGCGCTAGCACGGCCCTGGCGCACCCGCCCCGAAGTGGGATCCTTGACGTGACACCCGCGGTACCCGATAACCTACCGGTTGGTTGGTTGGGTCTCACCGGTGAATCCCTGAATGGAGGACGGGCATGGCCTCTGCTTCCGGCGCTTGCGTCCGGATCGCGAACTGCTCCGGGTTCTACGGCGACCGGCTGTCGGCCATGCGCGAAATGCTCACCGGTGGCGAGGTCGACTACCTCACCGGCGACTACCTGGCCGAACTCACCATGCTCATCCTGGGCCGGGACCGGATGAAGCACCCCGAGCGCGGCTACGCCAAGACCTTCCTGACGCAACTCGAGGACTGCCTGGGCGAGGCCCGCGACCGCGGGGTCCGCATCGTGGCCAACGCCGGCGGCCTCAACCCGGCCGGGCTTGCCGACGCGATCCGCGCGCTGGCCGAACGCCTGGGTATCGACGCCCGGATCGCGCACGTGGAAGGCGACGACCTGTTGCCCCGCGCCGCCGAACTGGGCCTGGGCAGCCCGCTGACCGCGAACGCCTACCTGGGCGCCTGGGGCATCGTCGACTGCCTGGCCGGCGGCGCCGACGTCGTCGTCACCGGCCGGGTCACCGACGCGTCGGTGATCGTCGGGGCGGCCGCCGCGCATTTCGGCTGGCATCGCACCGACTACGACCAGCTCGCCGGCGCCGTGGTCGCCGGCCACGTCATCGAATGCGGGGTCCAGGCCACCGGCGGCAACTACGCGTTCTTCACCGAAATCGCCGACCTCACCCACGCCGGTTTTCCCCTGGCCGAGGTCTATGCCGACGGATCCTCGGTGATCACCAAGCACCCGGGCAGCGGCGGTTTGGTCAGCGTCGACACCGTCACCGCGCAGCTGCTCTACGAGATCACCGGGGCGCGCTACGCCAACCCCGACGTCACCGCCCGGATGGACACCGTTGAGCTCGCGCCCGACGGTCCGGACCGGGTGCGCATCAGCGGGGTGCGCGGCGAGGCCCCGCCGCCCACCTACAAGGTGTCGTTGAACAGCATCGGCGGGTTCCGCAACTCGATGACGTTCGTGCTCACCGGCCTGGACATCGAGGCCAAGGCGGAGTTGGTGCGCCGGCAGCTCGACGCCGCGCTCACCGTCAAGCCCGCCGAACTGCAGTGGTCCTTGGCCCGCACCGACCACGCCGACGCCGACACCGAGGAAGCCGCCAGCGCGCTGCTGCACTGTGTCGTGCGCGACCCCGATCCCGTTAATGTCGGACGCCAATTCTCCTCGGCCGCAGTGGAGTTGGCGCTAGCCAGCTATCCGGGCTTCCACGTGACCGCACCGCCGGGCGACGGCCAGGTCTACGGCGTGTTCACGCCCGGCTACGTCGACGCCGACCAGGTGCCGCACGTCGCGGTGCACGCCGACGGGACGCGCATCGATATCCCCTGCGCCACCGATACTTTGGTGTTGGCTCCGGCCGATCCCCCGCCGCTGCCCGAGCCGCTTCCGGATGGCCCGCTGCGCAGGGCGCCACTCGGCCGCATCGCCGGTGCCCGCAGCGGCGACAAGGGCGGCTCCGCCAACGTCGGTGTGTGGGTCCGCACCGACGAGCAATGGCGGTGGCTGGCCCACACGTTGACCGTCGAACGGCTCAAGGAGCTGCTGCCCGAGGCGGCCGAGTTCGATGTCACCCGCCACGTGTTGCCGAATCTGCGGGCGGTCAACTTCGTCATCGACGGCATCCTCGGCCAGGGCGTCGCCTACCAGGCCCGATTCGATCCTCAAGCCAAGGGGTTGGGCGAATGGCTGCGCGGCCGCCACCTCGACATCCCGGAGAGTCTGTTGTCATGAATCTTTGGACCACACCCGAGCGTGAGCAGCTGCGAAAGACGGTGCGCTCCTTCGCGGAACGCGAGATCCTGCCCCACGTCGACGAGTGGGAACGCAGCGGCGAGCTGCCACGCGAATTGCACCGCAGCGCCGGAGCCGCGGGGCTGCTGGGCGCGGGCTTCCCCGAATCGGTCGGCGGCGGGGGTGGCGACGGCGCCGACGCGGTGATCATCTGCGAAGAGATGCATCAGGCCGGAGCCCCGGGGGGCGTCTTCGCGTCGCTGTTCACCTGTGGCATCGCGGTGCCGCACATGATCGCCTCCGGCGACGAGCGGCTCATCGAGGAGTTCGTCCGGCCGACGCTGGCGGGCGAGAAGATCGGTTCGCTGGCCATCACCGAACCGGGCGGCGGTTCCGACGTCGGCCACCTGCGGACCTCCGCCGAGCGCGACGGTGAACACTACATCGTCAACGGCGCCAAGACCTACATCACCTCCGGCGTGCGCGCCGACTACGTCGTCACCGCGGTGCGCACCGGAGGCCCTGGCGCGGCGGGGGTTTCGTTGCTGGTGGTCGAAAAGGGCACGCCCGGCTTCGAGGTGAGCCGCAAGCTGGACAAGATGGGCTGGCGATCCTCGGACACCGCCGAGCTGTCCTACACCGACGTCCGGGTGCCGGCGGCCAACCTGGTCGGCGCCGAGAACAGCGGGTTCGCCCAGATCGCGCAGGCCTTCGTCGCCGAGCGAATCGGCCTTGCCGCCCAAGCGTATTCGAGCGCCCAGCGGTGCCTGGACCTGACCGTGCAATGGTGCCGCGACCGCGAGACGTTCGGCCGCCCGCTGATCTCGCGGCAGTCGGTGCAGAACACGCTGGCCGAGATGGCCCGCCGCATCGACGTGGCCCGCGTCTACTCGCGCCACGTGGTGGAACGCCAGCTCGCCGGCGAGACGAATCTGATCCCGCAGGTGTGTTTCGCCAAAAACACCGCCGTCGAGGCCGGCGAATGGGTGGCAAACCAGGCCGTCCAGCTGTTCGGTGGCATGGGTTATATGACCGAATCCGAGGTCGAGCGCCAATACCGGGACATGAGGATCCTGGGCATCGGCGGCGGCACCACCGAAATCCTGACCGCACTGTCCGCCAAACTCCTGGGGTTCCAGTCATGATCGCAGCGATGAGGAGGAGTGGCGCCAAATGACCACCCTGCAATCCACGCTGAACCACGACGACGCCGAGTTCACCGAGGCCGCGTCGGCGGCGATCGCGAAACTCGACGAGATCGACGCCGAGCTGGCCAATGCGCTGGCGGGCGGCGGACCCAAATACGTTGAGCGTCACCACGAACGCGGCAAACTGACCGCGCGTGAGCGCATCGAGTTGCTCGTCGACGCGGACTCGCCGTTCCTGGAGCTCAGCCCGCTGGCCGCCTGGGGCAGCGCCTTCAAGGTCGGCGCCAGCACCGTCACCGGCATCGGCGTGGTCGAGGGCGTCGAATGCATGATCGTCGCCAACGACCCGACGGTCAAAGGCGGCACCAGCAACCCATGGACCCTGAAGAAGATCCTGCGCGCCAACCAAATCGCCTTCGAGAACCGGCTTCCGGTGATTTCTCTGGTGGAATCCGGCGGCGCCGACCTGCCCACCCAGAAGGAGATCTTCATCCCCGGCGGGCGGATGTTCCGCGACCTGACCAGGCTTTCGGCGGCCGGGATCCCCACCATCGCTTTGGTGTTCGGTAACTCCACCGCGGGCGGCGCCTACGTCCCGGGGATGTCCGATCACGTGGTGATGATCAAGGAACGCTCCAAGGTGTTCCTCGCCGGTCCCCCACTGGTGAAGATGGCCACCGGCGAGGAGTCCGACGACGAATCGCTGGGCGGCGCCGAAATGCACGCCCGGATCTCGGGTTTGGCCGACTACTTCGCGGTCGACGAACTCGACGCCATCCGCATCGGCCGCCGCATCGTCGCCCGGCTGAATTGGACCAAGCAAGGCCCGAAGCCCAAGCCGATCACCGAGCCGTTGTTCGACACCGAGGAGCTCATCGGCATCGTCCCCGCGGATCTGCGCATCCCATTCGATCCCCGCGAAGTGATCGCCCGGATCGTCGACGGATCCGAATTCGACGAATTCAAGCCGCTGTACGGCTCCTCACTGGTGACGGGCTGGGCCCAGTTGCACGGCTACCCGATCGGGATCCTGGCCAACGCGCGCGGCGTGCTGTTCAGCGAGGAGTCGCAAAAGGCCACGCAGTTCATCCAGCTGGCCAACCGCTCCAACACGCCACTGCTGTTCCTGCACAACACCACCGGCTACATGGTGGGCAAGGACTACGAGGAGGGCGGGATGATCAAGCACGGCTCGATGATGATCAATGCCGTGTCCAATTCGACCGTCCCGCACATCTCGCTGCTGATCGGCGCCTCCTACGGCGCGGGCCACTACGGCATGTGCGGCCGTGCCTACGATCCGCGGTTCCTGTTCGCCTGGCCGACGTCGAAGTCCGCGGTGATGGGTGGCGCCCAGCTCTCGGGGGTGCTGTCGATCGTGGCCCGCGCGGCCGCGGAAGCCCGCGGCCAGCAGGTCGACGAGGAGGCCGACGCGGCGATGCGGGCCGCGGTCGAGGGCCAGATCGAGGCGGAGTCGCTGCCGCTGGTGTTGTCCGGGATGCTCTACGACGACGGGGTGATCGACCCACGGGACACCCGGACCGTGCTGGGAATCTGTTTGTCCGCCATCGCCAATGGCCCGATCAAGGGGACGTCGAACTTCGGCGTCTTCCGGATGTGAGCCCCATGATTACTCGAGTTCTGGTTGCCAACCGTGGCGAGATCGCGCGCCGGGTGTTCGCCACGTGCCGCCGGCTGGGCCTGGGCACCGGCGCCGTCTACACCGACCCGGACGCCGGCGCGCCGCACGTCGCCGAGGCCGACGCCCGGGTGCGGCTGCCCAAGACCAACGACTATCTCAACGCCGAGGCCATCATCGCCGCGGCCCGCGCCGCCGGTGCCGACGCGATCCACCCCGGCTACGGCTTCCTCTCGGAGAACGCCGATTTCGCGGCCGCCGTCCAGCACGCCGGACTGACCTGGATCGGCCCGCCGGTGGACGCGGTGCGGGCGATGGGCTCCAAGATCGAGGCCAAGAAGCTGATGGCCTCCGCCGGCGTGCCCGTTCTCGACGAGCTCGATCCCGACACGGTCACCCAGGCGCAGCTGCCGGTGCTGGTCAAGGCCTCCGCGGGCGGGGGCGGGCGGGGCATGCGGGTGGTGCGCGAATTGTCCGCCCTGCCAGCAGAAGTCGAGGCAGCGCGCCGCGAAGCGCAGTCCGCGTTCGGCGATCCGACGGTGTTCTGCGAGCGCTACCTGCCCACCGGCCACCACATCGAGGTTCAGGTCATGGCCGACACCCACGGCACGGTGTGGGCCGTCGGGGAACGCGAGTGCTCGATTCAGCGCCGCCACCAGAAGATCATCGAGGAGGCCCCCTCCCCGCTGGTGGAGCGCACCCCGGGCATGCGCGCCAAGCTGTTCGACGCGGCGCGACTGGCCGCCGGCGCGATCGGCTACACCGGCGCCGGGACGGTGGAGTTCCTGGCCGACGACGATGGCGAGTTCTACTTCCTGGAGATGAACACGCGGCTACAGGTCGAGCACCCGGTCACCGAAGAGACGACCGGGCTCGACCTGGTGGAACTGCAGCTCGCGGTGGCCGACGGCGCCCGCCTCGACGCCGAACCTCCTGCCGCCCAGGGTCATTCGATCGAGGCCAGGCTCTACGCGGAGGATCCCGCACGCGAGTGGCAGCCCCAGGCCGGTGTTATGCGCGCGTTCGAGGTGCCCTCCGTGCGAGCCGAGTTCGGCTCGCTGGGACAACGGACCGGAATCCGGCTGGATTCGGGGATCGCCGACGGATTCACGGTATCGATCCACTACGACCCGATGCTGGCCAAGGTCATCTCCTACGCCCCGACACGCCGCCAGGCGGCGCTGGTTCTCGCCGACGCGCTGACCCGAGCCCGGGTGCACGGGCTGCGCACCAACCGCGACCTGCTGGTGAATGTGTTACGGCATCCAGCGTTCCTCGACGGCGCCACCGACACAGCGTTTTTCGACACGCACGGCCTGGCCGAACTATCGGCGCCGCTGGGTGACGCCGCAGCGGTTCGTCTGTCGGCGATCGCCGCCGCCCTCGCCGACGCCGCGCGCAACCGTGCGCTCGCCCCGGTGTTGGGCGCCATCCCCAGCGGTTGGCGAAACCTGCGGTCGGGTTATCAGGTCAAGACCTACGGTGACGATGACGGCAACGAACACCGCATTCAATACCGGTTCGACAGAACCCGGTTGGTCCTGCCCGACGATCCTTCGGTGCAATTGGTGTCGGCCACGGCGAAAGCAGTGGTATTGAGGACGGACGGCGTCGACCACCACTTCTCGGTGCGGCGCTACGACCCCAGCGATTCCGACGTCTACGTCGACTCCGCGCGCGGACCGGTGCACCTGATCGCGCTGCCGCGCTTCCCCGAGCCCGGTTCGACCGTCGAAAAGGGATCGCTGGTCGCCCCCATGCCCGGCAACGTCATCCGACTCGGCGCCGCGATCGGCGACACCGTCACCGCCGGTCAACCACTGATCTGGTTGGAAGCCATGAAGATGGAACACACCATCACCGCACCGGTCGACGGCGTTCTCGCCGAACTCGACGTCAAGACCGGTCAGCAAGTCGAAGTGGGCGCCGTACTGGCAAGAGTCGAAGCGCCGCAATCAGAAGGAGATCCCCAGTGACCGACAGCAGCTTCATCGAGAACGAGGAGCGTCAGGCCCTGCGCAAGGCGGTGGCCGAATGGGCGTCCAACTACGGCAGCGAGTACTACCTGAAGAAGGCGCGCGCCCACGAGCACACCGACGAATTGTGGTCGGAGGCAGGAAAACTCGGCTTCCTGGGCGTGAACCTGCCCGAGGAGTACGGCGGTGGCGGCGCCGGAATGTACGAGCTGTCGCTGGTGATGGAGGAGATGGCCGCCGCCGGTAGCGCGTTGCTACTCATGGTGGTCTCGCCCGCCATCAACGGCACCATCATCAGCAAGTTCGGGACCGAGGAGCAGAAGAAGCGCTGGCTCCCCGGTATCGCCGACGGGACACTGATCATGGCGTTCGCCATCACCGAGCCCGACGCCGGATCCAACTCGCACAAGATCACCACCACGGCCCGCCGCGACGGCAGCGACTGGGTCCTCAAGGGCCAGAAGGTGTTCATCTCCGGCATCGACCAGGCGCAGGCCGTGCTCGTGGTGGCCCGCACCGAGGAGGCCAAAACGGGCAAGCTGCGCCCCGCGCTGTTCGTGGTGCCCACCGATGCGCCCGGCTTCACCTACACGCCCATCGAAATGGAATTGATCAGCCCCGAACGCCAATTCCAGGTCTTCCTCGACGACGTCCGGTTGCCCAGCGACGCACTCGTCGGCGCCGAAGATGCCGCCATCGCACAGCTTTTCGCCGGCCTGAACCCCGAACGCATCATGGGCGCGGCCAGCTCGGTCGGGATGGGGCGGTTCGCGCTGGACCGGGCCGCCGAGTACGTCAAGACCCGCCAGGTGTGGGGAACCCCGATCGGCTCGCACCAAGGGCTGTCACATCCGTTGGCGCAGTGCCACATCGAGGTCGAACTCGCCAAGCTGATGATGCAGAAGGCCGCGACCCTGTATGACTCCGGCAACGACATGGCTGCGGCCGAGGCCGCGAACATGGCCAAATACGCTGCGGCCGAAGCGGCCACCCGGTCGGTGGACCAGGCCGTGCAGTCGATGGGCGGCAACGGGCTCACCAAGGAATACGGTGTGGGCGCCATGCTGACCTCGGCCCGGCTGGGCCGCATCGCCCCGGTTAGCCGCGAGATGGTGCTGAACTTCGTCGCGCAGACGTCACTGGGCCTGCCGCGAAGCTACTAAATGGACACCCTCGTCGAATACGCCGGACCCGCCGACACGGGCGGGCCGTACGCGCGGCTGACGCTGAACTCACCGCACAACCGCAACGCGCTGTCGACCACGCTGGTCGCCCAGTTGCGCCAGGGGCTGCGCGACGCCTCGTCGGATCCGGCCGTGCGCGCGGTGGTGCTGGGCCACGCCGGGGGCACCTTCTGCGCCGGCGCGGACCTGAGCGAGGGCGGCGGCGCAGCCGGGCGAAGCGGGTCGCCACCCTCTGCCTATGACATGGCCGTCGCCCGGGCCCGGGAGATGACCGCTTTGATGCGGGCCATCGTCGCCTCGCCGCTGCCGGTGATCGCCGCCATCAACGGCCATGTCCGGGCCGGCGGCTTCGGCCTCGTGGGTGCCTGCGATATCGCGGTCGCCGGGCCACGCAGCACGTTCGCGCTGACCGAGGCCCGCATCGGCGTCGCCCCGGCGATCATCTCGTTGACGCTGCTGCCGAAGCTGTCGCCGCGCGCCGCGGCGCGCTACTACCTGACCGGCGAAACATTCGACGCCGACGCGGCGGCGGAAATCGGGCTGATCACCATGGCCGCCGAGGACGTCGACGCCGCGGCCGAGAAACTTGTCGCCGATGTAGGCCGTGGGTCACCGCAGGGGCTCGCGGCTTCCAAGGCGCTGACGACGGCCGCTGTGTTGGAAGGGTTCGACCGTGACGCCGAACGGCTCGCCGAGGAATCGGCGCGGCTCTTCGTGTCCGACGAGGCCCGCGAAGGCATGTTGGCGTTCCTGGAGAAGCGGCCACCCCGCTGGACGAGTTAGCCAACGACAAGTTAGCCAGATGTCTAAGAGTGGTCCGGCCAAATCGGCCGGCGGTCCGGCCCGAGCCGATGCAAGGTTGCAGTTTAGCCAATCCTCTTGCAGCAAAACCTGGACGTCGTAGGCTCGTGGGTGATGAGCAACTCAACGCAACGGGATGCGGAGGACACGCGCGACCAGCCGTCGCGCGCGGCCGATACCGATCGCATACAGACTGCGCAGTTGCTGGCGTACGCGGCCGAGCAGGGCCGCCTGCAGCTCAACGACTACGAAGACCGTTTGACCAGGGCCTATGCCGCGACGACGTATGAGGAACTGGACCGGCTGAGGGCCGATCTGCCCGGCGCGCCGATCAGCCCGCGCCGCGGCGGCAAACCCAATCCGGCGCCGTCGACGCTACTGCTGGCGTTGATGAGTGGCTTCGAGCGGCGCGGCCGATGGAACGTGCCGAAGAAGCTGACCACCTTCACCCTGTGGGGCAGCGGGGTGGTCGATCTGCGCTACGCCGACTTCACCTCGACCGAGGTTGACATCCACGCGATGTCGATTATGGGCGTGCAGAACATTTTGCTGCCGCCCGAGGTCAACGTGGAGGTGCACGGCCGCGGGGTCATGGGAAACTTCGACCGCGGCGTCCACGGCGAGGGCACTCCCGGGGCACCGACGGTCCACATTCGCGGCTTCTCGCTGTGGGGAGCCGTCGGGATCGCGCGTAAGGCCCGCAGGCCCCGCGGCGGGTAGCCGCTTCCCAGCGACGGAGCCTCAGCGGGGCACGTAGTCGAAGGTGTCAGGGTTGGGACCGTTGCGTCCCGGCTCACCCTTGTTCAGCGCTGAGATCGCGTCCATGTCGGAATCGTCCAGTTCGAAGTCGAACAGCTCGAAGTTGGACTTGACCCGTGCCGGTGTCACCGATTTGGGGAAGACGATGTCGCCGCGCTGAATGTGCCAACGCAACACGACCTGTGCGGGCGTTTTGTCGCGGGACCCGGCGATGCGGTTGATCACCGGATCGTCGAGCACCTTGCCCTGGGCGATGGGTGCCCACGCCTCCGTGGCGATGCCGTGCTCGCGTCCGTACGCCCTCACCTCGTCGTTGCCGAAGTATGGATGAACCTCGATCTGGTTGACCGACGGCACGGTGTCGGTTTCGTCGGCGAGCCGATTCAAATGTGCGACTTGGAAATTCGACACGCCGATGCTGCGCGCGCGTCCGTCCCGCGCGAACTCTTCGAAGACCTTCCACGTCGAGACGAAGTCGCCGTCGTAGAGCGTGGGCAGCGGCCAGTGGATGAGAAACAGGTCGACGTAGTCCGAATCGAGCGCCTTCAGCGTTTGGTCGAAGGCGCGGCGCGCGTCATCGGGCTTGTGAAAGCCGTTGTTGAGCTTGCTGGTGATGAAGACCTCGCCGCGCTCAAGGCCGGCGTCGCGGATGCCTTGGCGGACTTCCTTTTCATTTCCGTACATTTCGGCGGTGTCGATGTGCCGGTATCCGATGTCGAGCGCCGTCTTGACCGCCGCGGCCGTCTCGTCGGGCTTGATCTGGAACACCCCGAAACCGAGCTGTGGGATCTCGACACCGTCGTTGAGTTCGATCGTGGGAACCTTGCTCACGGGATTTCTCCTTTTATGGTCTATCGACGGCGGCGGGAACGTAGGTAGTCGCCGACCACCGCCGCTCCCAGCCCGTCGAGATCGGGCACCACGACGCGTCCCTCGACGCGCCGGGCGACCTGGTCGATGAACCGCGCCAGGCCGGGATCGCTGCCCAGCCGGAAGATCGTGATTTGCGCACCGAGGCGCGCCATTTCATCGAAGCCGCGCACGGTGTGGGCGATGGTCCGCGGGTGCGGCGGGTAGTCGAAGAAGACCGTCGTGCCATCCCCGTCAAAGTCCTCCAGGTGGGCGGTCGGCTCGCCGTCGGTCACCACCAGCACGACGGGCTGGGCGTTGGGGTGGCGGCGCAGATGACGCCCCGCCAGCGCCAACGCGTGATGCAGGTTGGTCCCCTGCTCGTAGACACCTTCCAGGCCGGTGAGTTCGGCGGCGGTCACCGTCCGGGCGTAGCGGCCAAAGGCGATGATCTGCAAGGCATCCGAGCGAAAACGCGTGCACACCAAGTGGTTGAGCGCCAGCGCTGTCTGCTTCATCGGCAGCCAGCGGTTCTCCATCACCATGGAAAACGACGTGTCGACCAGCAGCGCGACCGCGGCCTGCGTGCGGGTCTCGGTCTCGGAGACCTCGACGTCGTCGACGGAGATCTTCAACCGCGCGTCCGGCCCATCGAGGGTGGCCGTTCCCGCCTGCCGCAGCACGGCATTGGTCAGCGTGCGCGAAATGTTCCACGGTTCGGTGTCACCGAACTGCCAGGGCCGGGTGGCGCCCGTGAGCTCGCCGGCCGCACCCGCCCGCCGATGATCACGCTCACCGCGCCGCCCGGAAAGTTGTTGCGCCACATCGCGTAGCGCCGTCTCGCCGAGCCTGCGCATCGCCTTCGGCGACAGCCGCCACTGGCCGTCGGAACCGCGGTCCAGGAAGCCCTGATTCACCAGCGCACGTTCCAATTCGGCGAGCGTGCGGGCATCGACGGCCGCCTCGTCGCCGAGCTGGCGTGCCAGCGCGTCGAGGTCGACGTCATCCATGGTGGCGCCCGGATAGCTTTGCGAGAGCTGCTCGGCCAGTTGCTCGAGCTCGGCGATGTCGGACAACGCCTGGGTGCCCTCACCCATCCCGAACGGGTTGTCACCGGAGAACTGTTCGGATCCGGTCCAGTCCTCCCCGGGCCGCGCCGCCTGCAGGTGCGCATCGAGCCGACTCAGCGACTCCATCAGGGCCGGTGAGCCGAATGCCTGCTGCGCCAAGGCATCCAGCTCCGCGCGCTGCTCGGCGCTGAGGCTGTTGCGGAAGCGCTGCGCGGCGGCGGCCCGCTTGGCCAGCGAGTCCAGCAGCTCGTCGACGTTGCGCGGGTTCTCCGGGAAGAACTCGCCGTGCGAGTCCATGAAGTTTTCGAAGTCTTCCTGGGTGTCCTCGCCGCGCGCGTGCTTGTCCAGCAGGTCGTTGAGGTCGTTCAGCATGTCGTTGACGCGCTGGCGGTCCTCGTCGGTGGCCCCCTGAAGCGCCTGCTTCATGCCCGCGAAGCGCTGGTCGAGCATCTCGCGGCCGAGCAGATCCTTGATCTGGTCGTACTTTTGGCGCGCCTCGCCGCTGCGCCAGTTGTACTCGGAAAGCTCCTGGACGGCCTTGGCCGGCGACGCCGGTAGCGCGTCCAGTTGGAGTTCGCCGAAGCGGGCGTCGTCGTCGAGCGCGCGGGCCAGCTCCTTGCGTTCGGCCAGCACCGCCTCGTCCAGCAGTTTCTTGATCTCCTGCAGCGTGCCGTCCAAGTTGTTGCGCCGCAACAACTCCCGTCGCCGTCGGTTGGCCTCGGCCGCCAGCCGGTCAGCGCCCGGCATGTTCTTGGTGCCGCGGCGCAGCAGCTCGGAGAGCGCGCGTCGCGGCGAGGTACCGGCCATGACGTCCTGGCCGATCTGTTCGAGCGCCTCGCGCAGATCCACCGGCGGCGCCAGCGGGTCGGGCCCGCCGGTGTACGCCGAGTACCGCGAAGAGTGCCCTCTATTAGCCATAGACGGTTTGCCCCTCCTCGGACACCTTGTCGATGCGCTTGGCCAGATACAAAGCCTCGAGCGCCAGCTCGAGCGCGGCGGCGCGTTCGCCCTCCGACCGCGCGCCCAGCTTGTCCGCGATCTTGTCCACCACCGGCAGGCTCGGGACCGCGGCCAGCACGTCCTTTGCCGACACCCGCTCGCCCGTCGTCACCGCGGAACCGCCCTCGACTGCGGACACCAGTGAACCGACGTCGATGCCGCCGAGCACCCGCGACGCCGTGTCCGCGGTCGCCCGGCGCAGCAGGTGTTCGAGCACCGCCTGCTCGCGGCCTTCCTCGCCGGACTCGAATTCCAGCTTGCCGCGCAGGACGTCGATCACGGTGCCCAGATCGACCACCCGTGCCACCGGGTCCGTCTCCCCCAGGATCGCGCCGCGATGGCGGGCGGCGGCCGCGACGGTCTCGGCGGCGGCGATGGCGAACCGCGCCGACACCCCCGAGCGTTGGTCGACGGAATTCGACTCCCGCAGGTAGCGGGCGAACCGGGCGATGATCTGCATGAGGTAGTCGGGCACCTGCGCCGACAGGTGCGCCTCCTGCGCGATCACCCCGACTTCCGCGTCGAGCTCGAGCGGATAGTGGGTCCGGATCTCCGCGCCGAAGCGGTCCTTGAGCGGGGTGATGATGCGCCCGCGGTTGGTGTAGTCCTCGGGGTTGGCGCTGGCGACCACCAACACGTCCAGCGGCAGGCGCAGCGTGTAGCCGCGGACCTGGATGTCGCGCTCCTCCATCACGTTGAGCATCGACACCTGGATGCGCTCGGCGAGGTCGGGCAGTTCGTTGACCGCGACGATGCCGCGGTGCGCGCGCGGAATCAGGCCGTAGGCGATGGTCTCGGGGTCCCCCAGGCTGCGGCCCTCGGCGACCTTGATCGGGTCGATGTCGCCAACCAGGTCGGCGACGCTGGTGTCGGGCGTGGCGAGCTTTTCGGTGTAGCGCTCGCTGCGGTGCTTCCACTCCACCGGCAGGTCGTCGCCCAGGGTGGCGGCCTTGCGGATCGACTCCGGCGTGATCGGCGAGAACGGATGCTCCCCCAGTTCGGCCCCGGCGATCACCGGCGTCCA
This sequence comes from Mycobacterium sp. 3-98, assembly GCF_035918355.1. Taxonomy (NCBI): domain Bacteria; kingdom Bacillati; phylum Actinomycetota; class Actinomycetes; order Mycobacteriales; family Mycobacteriaceae; genus Mycobacterium; species Mycobacterium sp. 3-98. Next base: position 4,915,948 of record NZ_CP142360.1, read on the forward strand.
CTCATCGAGCAACCCGACCAGCGCACGCAGCAGCCGGGTTTTGCCCTGGCCGCGCTCGCCGAGTAGCACGAAGTCGTGACCCGCGATCAAAGCCCGCTCGAGCTGGGGCAAGACGGTGTCGTCGAATCCCAGAATGCCAGGCCAGATGGCTGCGCTGTCCGGCCCGTCGGCCAGTGCGGTCAGCAGATTTTCGCGGATTTCCTGCTTGACTCCCCGTTCACGGTGACCGGCGGCGCGCAGTTCGCCGACGGTGCGGGGCAGGTTGCTCGGTGACGTCACCACTCCACGCTACGACGATGCCGCCGATGGGACACTATGCCCTCCCCCAAGTACGCGGGTGCCGGGCAAGCTGATCGACTGCCCGGCACCCGGTCGGAGACCCGAGCGCAGCGCGATGCTGCACCCGAACACCGCTCAGCTGTAGCTGACGACGGCCTGCGCGTCACCCGGCTTCCACGTGATCGTGCCGTGCTCGAAAGTCGACTTCTTCATGCCATCGGGGGTGTCGACCTCGTCACTGGTCGGATAACCAAGCTTGCCCTGCGAGCCGCCGAGCTCATTCCACTTGTCGCGGATCAAGCCCCACACCACGTAGGCCTGCGTCTTGTTGACGATGACGCCGCCATCGAATTGCTGGTAGGTGCCACCGTCGGGATTCGTTTGCTGATTATCCTTCGGGGCCCCTAAGTCCTTGCGCGCCTTGTCGTCCAGGGACTGGTACTTCGCCAAAATTGGTCCCTGAACGGTGTACGGCGTGCCGTTTGCGCCCGGAATCTGCGTCGTGCTGCCTGGCGCACTCGGAGTCGTTGCTGCCGATGTTCCTGCGGCGGCTGAGCTCGAGGTTGCGGCCGACGAAGCGGCTGTAGTTGTTGAACTGCCGGCTTCACCCGATTTATTTGCCGAGCATCCTGCGCCGACGAGTGCGACACTCGCAATCGCGACGGAAATTGTGGCCGTTCGTATTGCGTTCGCGCGCATATCAATTCCTCTCGAATTGTGTTCGCCCCGCTATTGCCGACCCAAAGTGATGCTATTTCCATTCGCGACCATAGAGCAAGGACTGAGATCGACAATTGCCGATCTTCAGTGGGCGAAGTGGCGCGCCCCAGTGAGATACAGCGTGATGCCGGCGTTGGCCGCGGCCGCGGTCACCTCGTCGTCGCGCACCGATCCGCCCGGATGCACGATGGCCTTCACCCCGGCAGCGGTCAGCGTCTCGAGTCCGTCGGGGAAGGGGAAGAACGCGTCCGAGGCCGCGACCGCGCCGCGCACCCGATCCCCGCCGCGTTCGACGGCCAGCCGCGCGGCGTCGACGCGGTTCACCTGACCCATGCCGACGCCGATGGTGGCGCCACCGGCGGCGATCACGATCGCATTCGATTTGACGGCGCGGCATACCCGCCAGGCAAAAGCCAGGTCCGCCAGCGTTTCCGGGTCGGCGGGGTTCCCCGTCGCAAGGGTCCAATTCGCCGGGTTGTCCCCGTGGGCGTCGAGCTCGTCGCGCTGCTGCACCAACAGCCCGCCACTGACGGGCCGCAGTTCGGTGCCGCCGGTGAGCGGCTCGGAGGCGACCAGCACCCGGATGTTCTTCTTGCGGGTCAGGATGTCCAGGGCGGCCGGATCGTAGGCGGGCGCGATGATGACTTCGGTGAAAATCGTGCTGACGTATTCGGCCATCTCGACGCTGACTTCGGTGTTGGCCGCGATGACCCCGCCGAATGCGCTCAGCGGATCGCATTCGTGGGCCTTGCGGTGGGCGTCCGCCACCGAGGCCGACGAAATCGCGATTCCACATGGGTTGGCGTGCTTGATGATTGCCACGCATGTCTCTTCGTGGTCGAAGGCGGCCCGCCATGCCGCGTCCGCGTCGGTGAAGTTGTTGTAGGACATCTCTTTTCCGTGCAGCTGCTCGGCCTGGGCCAGCCCGGGCCACGCGCTCGGGTCGTTGTAGAGCGCGGCCTGCTGGTGCGGGTTCTCGCCGTAGCGCAGCATCGCCGAGCGGCGCCAGCTGCGGCCCAGCCACTTCGGGAAGGCGGTCGCTGGATGTTCGGGGGCCAGCGTCGACTCCATCCAACTCGCCACCGCGATGTCGTATTCGGCGGTGTGCTGAAACGCCAGCGCCGCCAGTCTTTTGCGCTCGGCGAGCGTAAACCCGCCCTGCCGGACCGCGGCCAGCACGCCGTCATAGCCCTGCGGGTCGGTGATCACCGCCACGCTGGGATGGTTCTTCGCGGCGGCCCGCACCATCGACGGTCCCCCGATGTCGATCTGTTCGACGCAATCGTCGATGCTCGCGCCGGAGTCCACCGTCTCGCTGAACGGGTACAGGTTGACGACGACGAGTTCGAAGGCCGCGATGCCGAGCTGTTCGAGCGCCTCGGCGTGCTCGGGTTTGCGCAGATCCGCCAGCAGGCCCGCGTGCACGCGCGGGTGCAGGGTCTTGACGCGGCCGTCGAGCACTTCGGGGAACCCGGTCAGTTCCTCGACCCGGGTCACCGGAATGCCTTTTTCGGCAATGTTCTTCGCGGTGGATCCCGTGGAGACGATCTCGACGCCCGCCGCGGCCAGCCCCCGGGCCAGGTCGATGAGCCCGGTCTTGTCGTACACGCTGATCAAGGCGCGGCGGATCGGCCTTTTGGCGTTCTCCCGCCAGTCGTCGGTGCTCATCCGTTGTCGCCTTTCATCCGATCGTCGCTTTTCTCCCGACCAGGGTCAGCCCGCCGGTTGCGATCGCGGCCACCACGTCCGCGAGCAGCTTGCGTTCGGTGACCTTGATGCGTTCATGCAAAGTCTCTTCGTTGTCGCCGTCGAGCACGGGAACGGATTGCTGCGCCAGGATCGGCCCGGTGTCCGTCCCGGCGTCCACCAGGTGCACCGTACAGCCTGTGATTTTCACGCCGTAGGCCAACGCGTCGGCCACCCCATGCGCGCCCGGGAACGCCGGCAGCAGCGCCGGATGCGTGTTGATGACGCGTCCGTAGAACCGTGAAAGGAATTGTGGTCCAAGGATTTTCATGAATCCCGCGGACACCACTAGGTCGGGCGAGTGAGCGGCGGTGGCCTCGGTGATAGCGGTGTCCCAGGCGTCGCGGTCGGGGTGGTCGCCGAGCCGGACGGTGAAGGTGGGCAGGGACGCGGCCGCGGCGATCTCGGTGGCCAGGCAGTCGCGGTCGGCGCCGACGGCGACGATCCGGGCAGGATAGTCCGCGACGGCGGCGGCGATCAGGGAGTTCAGCAGCGATCCGGTGCCCGAGGCCAGTACCACTACCCGCGCCGACGCGTTGGGGGGCACATGGAGGGCTTCGACCACATCGGCGAGCCTAGTCGGGCGACGATGCGCGCCCTCACGGGCGCGCTGAGGAGCAGACGGCGGCGGCATGCGTTTGACGATCAAGCTGGCCAATAGGGCAATTGCCCACCTCCGAGCGACAACCGCCCGACGCCCGCGATTTCCCACCGGGCTTGTCGCTCGGAGGTGGGCAATTTACCTATTGCTCCGGATCGCGTTCGGCAGCGGTAGGTCCCGGCTCGCCCTCCGCTGCGGGAGACCCCGCCTCGACCTCCGCGGCATCGCCCTCCGCCGCGGGCGACCCCGGCTCGCGCTCCGCGGCATCACCCTCCACCGCCGGAGTCCCCGGCTCACCCTCCCCCGGCTCATCCGCGGGACCCTCGAAGACGTCCTCCTCCGCCACCCGATCGTCGAAAACATCGGTGAAATCGGCCGGCTCTTCGGCCAGTGCGGCGGACGCGGGTTTGGCCCGCAACCGCCTGGGCCGGGGCCTGATCCCCCCACTCAGCACCACGGTGATCCCGCCGATCACCGTGAACCAGAAGAAGACACCGAGCAGCAACGCGCCCTGGTCGACGCCGACATGGCCGAAGTTACCCAGCTGGCCGCTCCCGGCGTACGCGAGCAGCGACATCACCAAAGCCCCGGCGGCCGAGGCGACCAACAGCTTGACCATCGCCGCGGCCGGCGGCAGCGCACGCCGGGCGCACTGCTGTCCCACCGCCACGCCCGACGACGCACCGATGATGAGCAGCGCAACCCATACCGGCCCCAGCGGTGGCCTGGGCACCGCCGCCAACACCGGCAAGGCCGGAATATCGCCACCGAACACGGTGAATGAGCTGAACGTCGCGAAACCGATGTGGGCGCTGGAGCCGACGGCAACCGCCGCGGTGCCCACAATCACGTTGGGCGCGTACAGCATTGACAGCAGGGTGAGGCTGAACTCGCCGAAGATCGAATCGGTGATGCCGTAGAGCTCCTGCATGGTCGCCCAGTGCACGACGAGCGACCCGGCCGTCACGAACCCGGAGAGCCCGAGCAACGCCAGCAGGCCGGCGGACGCGGCGCGCAGCGAATCGCCCAGCCAATAGGGCAACGACGACACCGCCAGCGCGCGTGGCCCGACCCGGGACCACACCCCGATTCCCGCGCCGGCTGCGTGAACCACGAGCACGCTGAGGAACGCCCGCAGCGCGCTCGGGGTTTGCAGCTCGGTGATCACCGACGACGCGTCGTGGATGACGGCCAGGGCGATGGCCGTCATCAGCAAGGGTCCGCCCAGCGCCGACGCCACCACCCAGCGAACGACCAGCCACGACGAGTGCGGCGAGGTGGCCCGCGCCGTGCTGCGCGCGGTGGCCCAGACCATGAGCAGCACCGGCAGCAGCGGCATCACACCGAGTTCGCGGCCACCGATGGAGATCGGCACCTGGTGCACGCCGAGCCACATGCTGGCGATGGCACCCAGGGCGCCGGTCATGTCGCTGTTGGCGATCAGCAGTTGGATGAGCGTGACCGCGGCGATGATGACCAACGCCACCACGGCCGGGGCGAACGCGACCCTGACGAGGTCACGCGCCTGGCGAGCGCCCGCTGCCCGGTTGTCCTCTAGCCGTGTCACTCTTGGGCACGTCCCCGACTAGGCGCGACAGCGCACGGTTAGGCGGGCGCTGGGCCAGACGGTGAGGACGGCGACTGCTGCTCCTGGCCGAAGGATTGACCGCCGGATTGCTCGGAGTAGTTGGTGGGTGAACCGGCGTCCGATCCGCCGCCGACGTTCGGCGGCGGGCTGAAGCTGGGGAAGCCGGTGGGGGGCGTCGACGAGCCCTGGTGCTGCGCGGACGGCTGCGAGCCCGACTGCGGCGAAGGCTGGGCGCCGAAACCGCCGGTCGGTGCGCCGCCCTGGGTCGGCGCACCGCTGGCGCCATAACCGCCGTATTGCGATCCGTATCCCTGCTGGCCGCCGTGCTGCTGGCCGCCCGGCTGACCGTAGTAGGGCTGCTGGCCGTACTGCCCGTATTGCCCGTACTGGCCGTACTGCGAGTAGGGGTCGTACTTGGGGCGCGGCGTCGGCGCCGTGATCACGCCGGAGTCCAGCAACACGACGACGACCGCGGCGATCGCCTGCAGCACGATGGCCGCCACCAGGGGCCACATCGCCCAGCCGATGGCGAAACCGGCGGGCAGGTTGATCGTCTCGGTGATAGCCAGCAGCGCTCCCAGCACCGCGATGACCGCGACAACGCCCACGTAGCTCTTGGCTTTCGGGAGCAGGCTCAGGCCGGCGAGCAGCGCGGCCAGCAGGGCAACCACGACCGCGGTACCGGCATCGCCGGCGCGGCCACCGATGCCCGGCCCGAGGTCGGCGCTGATGGTGAACGTGGGCCCGAAGTTCAGGAGGTAAGCCACCAAGCCGAGCACCACCACCGCAATGTTCAGATACAGCGGCAGCTTGCTCTTGCCGTCGTCTTCTTTGGCGAACGAGGGTGTGGCGCCTGCATACGTGCCGCCGGACTGCGGCGGTGGGTATCCGGGGCTACCGGGAGAGTAGGTCATTGCTCCTCCTGTTGCTACCAGTGCCTTTAAGTGCCGAGCGGGCGCCGCGGTGGCGATGCGACGCTGTGCTTGCAGGCGCGTCACCGCATTGCGACGCGGTCGATCACCCACGCTAGCGCACGTGCGGGAACCGGTGGCGCCGCCACTGTCTTGGACGGCGAGGCCCCCGGCGGCCCTCCGGCGAGACGGTCCGTATCACCAGAGCTTGCTCAGCACAGGTAGAACACGTTCTAATTCTCTGCATGGATTACGGGCTTGTGCTTTTTACCAGCGACCGCGGCATCTCTCCGGCGACGGCCGCGAAGCTTGCCGATGACCACGGCTTTCAAACCTTCTACGTGCCAGAACACACTCATATCCCGATCAAGCGAGAGGCCGCGCACCCGACGACCGGCGACGCGTCGCTGCCCGACGACCGCTACATGCGCACGCTGGACCCATGGGTGAGCCTGGGCGCCGCCTGTGCCGTCACGTCGCGGGTGCGACTGTCGACCGCGGTGGCGCTGCCGGTCGAACACGACCCGATCACGCTGGCGAAAAGCATTGCCACCCTTGACCATCTCTCCGGCGGACGGGTCAGCCTCGGCGTCGGATTCGGTTGGAACACCGACGAACTCGCCGACCACAACGTGCCGCCCGGGCGCCGGCGCACCATGCTGCGCGAGTACCTCGAAGCGATGCGGGCGCTGTGGACCGAGGAGGAAGCCTCCTACGACGGCGAATTCGTCAAGTTCGGGCCCAGCTGGGCCTGGCCCAAGCCGGTGCAGCCGCACATCCCGGTGCTGGTGGGCGCCGCTGGCACCGAAAAGAACTTCAAGTGGATCGCGCGCAGCGCCGACGGCTGGATCACCACTCCACGCGACTTCGACATCGACGAACCGGTCAGGCTGCTACAGGACACCTGGGCGGCCGCGGGCCGCGACGGCGCCCCGCAGATCGTGGCACTGGACTTCAAGCCCGTCCCCGAAAAGCTCGCCAAGTGGAGCGAGCTGGGCGTGACCGAGGTCCTGTTCGGGCTGCCGGACAAGCCCGAGGCCGAGGTCGCCGCCTACGTCGAACGGCTCGCCGGCAAACTAGCGGCTCTCGTGTAGGTGCGGTCAGGCCAGCGTGGCCCGGTTGTCCTTATCCGTCGACCGGACCACGATCGAAGCCCCCAGCGGCTCGCCGTCGCTGAGTAACCCGACCAGATCGGGGTCCTCGCTCAGGGCCAGGAAGCGGCTGCCGTCGTCGTCGAGGCGGCCGATGATGAGGCCGGTGCGCACCGGCCAGTCGTAGCGCACGGTGTAGGTCTCGATGGTCGCGCGACCGTCGGCCTTGATGGTCACCGCCATCTTGGGGCGGGCCGCGACCTCGGCGCGCAGTGCGGCGCTGTTGTCGGGCTTCCAATTCACCGGCGTGGTCGAGTACACCCCGACGGAGTACTTGCTCATGATCCCGCCGTTGGCGGCGACCAGGCCGAATTGCCCTGGAAGATCCCGCATTTCGCTGACCGTTTCGGCGATGCCGTGCAGTGAGTAGTTGTTGCCCGGTCCGCCGAAGTACGGCAGGCCGCCGGTGAGTGTGAGCCCCCGCGGATCGTCGGTGGCCAGCTGAGTCCCGTCGCAGAAGTTGAACACCGGCACCGGGAAGCAGCTGTAGAGGTCGAAGGTCGAGACGTCGTCGATGCCGACCCCGGCCACGGCGAGCGCTTCCTGGACCGCCAGCACCGAGGCCGAGTTGTAGGTCAGGTCGAGGCGGTCCAGCAGTGGCTGGTCCACCATGTCGGCGTGGCCGTGCAGGAACACCCAGCGCTCCTCGGGCACGCCGAGCCGGCGGGCGGCGGCCACCGACATCAGCAGCGCGGCGGCGCCCTGATTGACCTGATCGCGGGCCACCAGCAGCCGCGGGTAGGGATCGCAGATCATCCGGTTGGACTCGGTGACGGTGATCAGCTCGTCGACGCTGCGCTCCACCGGGGAGGACGCGAACGGGTTCTTCGCCGCCACCTTGGTGAACGGGGCGAACAGCTCGCCCATTTCGCGCCGGTAGTCGGCGACGCTCAAGCCCAGCCGGGCGCGGCGCGCGTTCTCCAGCAGTCCGTACTGGGCCGGCGCTCCGATCAGCCCATGCGCGACGGTGTAGTCGTCGAACAGGCCGTCGTATCCGAACCCGCGGTCCTCGAGGGAACCCTCGACCGTGTCGGAATGATCCGGCTTATCCCGGTCGGCGAAATACCGGATGCTGGACGTGTTTTCGGAGCCGAAGATCATCACGACCTGCGCCTCCCCCGAGGCGATGACACCGGCGAACTCGGTGACCAGATGCTGGGGGCCCTGGCCGCCGATGGGCTCGAGGATCGCGCGGGCCGGCGCGGCGCCGATGCGCTGGGCCACCGACCGCGGGTAGTTGTTGGACTTGCCCATCGGCGCGGGGGTGCGCCCGGAGATCTCGAACTGCCGGAGGGCGGCGACGGTGTCGATGGCCGCGGCGACGGCGGTGACGTCGGCCCCGGTGTCATGTAGTGCGGCCTGCGCCGCTGCCGTCGCCAACTCCACCGACGACATTCCGCGGTAGCCGGAGTCCTCGATGCGCTCGGTGAACTGCCCCACGCCGACGATGACGGGCGTGTTCGGGTCGAGATTCATAGACCCACTATCTACCGTGTGCCGGGCCCCGGCCAAATCCGGCGCCCTCGCGGCAGCATCGGCCGGGCACGCCCCCTACAGGTTCTGCAGGATCTCCCGGGCGAGCGCCGCGGTCTCCGACGGGGTCTTGCCGACCTTGACGCCAGCGGCCTCCAGCGCTTCCTTCTTGGCGGCCGCGGTGCCCGACGAGCCGGACACGATGGCGCCCGCGTGGCCCATCGTCTTGCCTTCCGGCGCAGTGAATCCCGCGACGTAGCCGACGACCGGCTTGGACACGTTCGCCTTGATGTAGTCGGCGGCGCGCTCCTCGGCGTCGCCGCCGATCTCGCCGATCATCACGATGACCTTGGTGTCGGGGTCCTTCTCGAACGCCTCGATGGCGTCGATGTGCGTGGTGCCGATCACCGGGTCACCACCGATGCCGATCGAGGTGGAGAAGCCGAAATCGCGCAGCTCGTACATCATCTGGTAGGTCAGGGTGCCCGACTTGGACACCAGGCCGACCGGACCGGGGCCGCTGATGTTGGCGGGGGTGATGCCGGCCAGCGCCTCGCCCGGGGTGATGATGCCGGGGCAGTTCGGCCCGATGATGCGGGTCTTCTGCCCCTTGTCGACGTTGTAAGCCCACGCATAGGCGCTGTCCTGCACCGGAATTCCCTCGGTGATGACGACCAGCAGCGGGATCTCGGCGTCGATGGCCTCGATGATCGCGTCCTTGGCGAATTTCGGCGGGACGAAGACGACCGACACGTTGGCGCCGGTTTCCTTCATCGCTTCGGCGACGGTGCCGAACACCGGCAGCTCGACGTCCCGGCCGACCGGGTCCACGTGCGAGACGGTGGTGCCGGCCTTGCGGGCGTTCACGCCGCCCACCACCTGGGTGCCGGCCTTCATCATCAGCGCGGTGTGCTTGGTGCCCTCGCCGCCGGTGATGCCCTGGACGATGACCTTGGAGTCTTTGTTCAAAAAGATCGACATGGCTTGGGTCCCTTACTTGTTCGCCAGCTCGGCGGCTTTGTCGGCACCGGCGTCCATGGTCTCGGCCTGGATCACCAGCGGGTGGTTGGCTTGGGCCAGGATGCGCCGGCCTTCGTCGACGTTGTTGCCGTCGAGCCGGACCACGAGCGGCTTGTTCGCCTCGTCGCCGAGCATGTTCAGCGCGGTCACGATCCCGTTGGCGACGGCGTCGCAGGAGGTGATGCCACCGAACACGTTCACGAAGACGCTCTTGACCTGCTTGTCGTTCAGGATGACGTCCAGGCCGGCGGCCATCACCTCGGCCGACGCGCCACCACCGATGTCCAGGAAGTTGGCCGGCTTGACCCCGCCGTGCTTCTCGCCCGCGTAGGCGACGACGTCCAGCGTGGACATCACCAGGCCCGCACCGTTTCCGATGATGCCGACCGAGCCGTCCAGCTTGACGTAGTTGAGGTCGTGCTCCTTGGCCTTGAGCTCCAGCGGGTCGGTGGCGTCGCGGTCCTCGAACTCGGCGTGGCCGGGCTGACGGAAGTCGGCGTTGGCATCGAGGGTGACCTTGCCGTCCAGCGCCAGGATTTGGTCTTTGGGGTCGCGCACCAGCGGGTTGACCTCGACCAGCGTGGCGTCCTCGGCGACGAAGACCTCCCACAGCTTGTTGATGGTGACGGCGGCGGCGTCCAGCACCTCGGCGGGCAGGTGGCCCTGCTCGGCGATGGAACGCGCGGTCGCCAGGTCGACGCCCTTGACGGCGTCCACCGGGACCTTGGCCAGCCGCTCGGGCTTGGTCGCGGCGACCTCCTCGATTTCCATGCCGCCCTCGACCGAGCACATGGCCAGGTAGGTGCGGTTGGCGCGGTCCAGCAGGAAGGAGATGTAGTACTCCTCGGCGATGTCGCTGGCCTCGGCGACCAGCAGCTTCTTGACGACGTGTCCCTTGATGTCGAGACCGAGGATGTTCTTGGCGTGCTCGTAGGCGTCGTCGGGCGTCGCCGCGTACTTGACGCCGCCGGCCTTGCCGCGCCCGCCGACCTTCACCTGCGCCTTGACCATCACCGGACGGCCGATCTCGGTGGCGATCTCGCGGGCGCCCTCGGCGGTGTCGGTCACGCGTCCCGGCGTAGTCGGTACGTTGTGCTTGGCGAACAATTCTTTTGCTTGATACTCGAAAAGGTCCATGGACTCTCTGTCTTCGCTCGACTCAACTTTTAGGCCTCTTGGTGGGCGGTGCCGCATCCGGCAACTCGCACGGACGAACTGTATCCACCCTCGAAATGGCTTTGACCGCCGCGTCCGCCGATGTGGCACAGCTCACGGGACATGGATAGACGGCCCGCGTGATCCAAATCACAATTCCGGCCGGATTGTGCGACGAGGTTGCCAGTCCCGCGCGTCAGCGGATACCTTCCTAGGGTCCAGATAACGTTATGGTCACGATACGAGGACATTTCAGGTTGCCCCAGCACCGTTTTGCCACGCCCGCTGCCGTAACAACAGGCATCTTGAGGGTGAGTCGCGCCGCAGGCGCCCGGTCGACGGAGCCCCATCGCACCGAAGTCACGGAGATCCTTCCGCTCGACGGCTTCGACTTCGATGACCTTGATTTCAGCGATTCCTATGACGACGTCGGCGATCACGCCGGACTGGACTTCAGCAACGACTCGACGTTCGACAACGAAGCGCAGGTCCTGCTGGCGCCGGAGCTCGACGACCTCCACGAGGTCGACGACCTGAGGCCTCGGTGGCTGGCCGCGCCCGCCACCGAGGTGTTGCCGCGGGTCCCCGTCGAGCCCCACACCGAGCGCCGCATCGATCACGCGCGCGCCACCGACGTCGTCGGCGCCGCCCGCCGCGGAGGACAGCACCGCAAGCAACCCACCAGCGCGGCCCGCGGTCGCCTGCTGATCTCGGCGATGGCCGCCGGCGCCGCCGCCGCGGCCGCCCACACGGCCACCAGCCACGCCGACACCCCCAAGACCGAGGCGGTGCTGACCGCCAACGCGTCCGCGCTCACCGGCGGGTCGGGCAGCAACACCGTCCGAGGCCCCCAGGTGATCGCGGTGGAGCCCGCGGCCACCGCGGCGCTGCACAACCAGGAACTCGCCCGGGGTGTGGCCTTCGCCAACGACCGCGCGGAGCGTGAGGCGCGCTTGCAGCAACCGCTCTACGTAATGCCGACAAAAGGCATCTTCACCTCCAACTTCGGTTACCGGTGGGGCGTGCTGCACGCCGGCATCGACCTGGCCAACTCGATCGGCACGCCGATCCTGGCCGTGTCCGACGGCGTCGTCATCGAAGCCGGACCGGCCGGCGGCTACGGGATGCTGGTCAAGCTGCGGCACGCCGACGGCACGGTCACGCTCTACGGTCACATCAACACCGCCCTCGTCAGCGTCGGCGAGCGCGTGATGGCCGGCGATCAAATCGCCACCATGGGCAACCGGGGCAATTCGACCGGCCCACACCTGCATTTCGAGGTCCTGCAGGGCGGCACCGAGCGGATCGATCCGGTGCCGTGGCTGGCTAAGCGTGGCCTTATGGTCGGCAACTACGCTGGTTGAGGTGACCGCGCCGAACGAACAACCTTCCGGTCCGCCTCCGTCCGAGCCCACTGCGGAGCCCTCATCTCCCTCCGATTCACGGACGCGGATCATCCGCCGCGCGCCGACCGGACCGATCCCCACCACGCCGGACTCCCCTACTAGTCAATTCGTTCCACCGACCCCGACGTCCCGGGGCGGCCCGCGTGCGGGACGGACGGGTTATGCCGGAGTGCCGGCCCTGGAACCCAGCGATTGCACGGCTGTCGCCGCCTGCGCGGTCAGCATTCTCAGCGGATGGGCCACGTCGGTGGTGGCCACCGATCTGATCGCCGGCTGGTGGCGGACCGATCGCCTGTTCTGCATCGCGGTGGCGTTTCTCGCCCTGGTGTTCGGCGCCACCACGGTGACGGGTGTGATCGCGCTGCTGCAGCGCCGACCGGTCAGCCGCTACCTCCTGTTGGCCGGCGCGCTCGTCGCTTTCCTCACCTATATCGGCGTGTTCATCGCCGGCGCCCGTGTGGCGTGGGTCGTGCACCTGCTGCCGCTGTTGCCGATCTCCACGGCGGTGCTGGTGATGCTGCCGCAAACCAAACGCTGGCTGGACGCCTGACCTTCGCCGAACGTGTTCTGGCGGCGAAGATTTCGCCGATTTCTCGCCCAGGGTGCACGTTCGACGCGCTGTATTCTCGCCCGATTAGAGCTTGCTGATCGGGGCGTGGTTGTGCATCAGCTTGACCCGTCCCGAGCTGCCGAAGTCGATCAGCGACATCGCCGATTCGCCGACGCCGGAAACTTCTTCGACCCGTCCCAGGCCGTACTTGTCGTGGGTCACCCGGTCGCCGGGTTCGAGCACCAGCAGCGGTCGTTTGCTCATCCCGGAACGAGTGGGCGCCGCGCGCGGCGGGCCGAATCGTCCGGCGCCGCTCACCGGCGCGCTGAACGACGGCGCCGGCGCGGTGCGGCGCCAATCGATCAGTTCTTGCGGAATCTCCCGCAAGAAACGGGATTCCGGGTTGAGCATGGGCTGCCCCCAGGAGGAGCGGACGATGGCCCTGCTCAGGTACAGCCGCCGGCGGGCCCGGGTGATGCCCACGTAGGCCAGCCGCCGCTCCTCGGACAGTTCGGTCGGGTCGTCCAATGACCGCATGTGGGGGAACATCCCGTCCTCCCACCCGGTGACGAACACCACCGGAAACTCGAGGCCTTTCGCGGTGTGCAGGGTCATCAGCGTGACCATGCCGGCGCCGTCCTCGGGGATTTCGTCGCTGTCGGAAACCAGCGACACCCTTTCCAAGAACTCCGCCAGCACACCGGTATCCGGCACGTCCTCGTCTTCGGGCGTGTGCAGCGACTCGTCCAGCGCGTCGGCGTTCGCCCGGTCGGTGCTGAATTCGTGTGCGACACTGACGAGTTCGTTGAGGTTGTCCAACCGCGCCAGTTCCTGGGGATCGCTGGAGGATTCCAGCTCCCTGCGGTACCCGGTGCGTTCGAGCACCGACTCGACGAGATCCCCGAGATCGTCATCCAGGCGGCCGCGCAGCTCGTCGAGAAGCTCGACGAAACCCGCGATCGCCTTCTCCGCGCGGGAATTCAGCATCGGCACTTTGCCTTCGGCCGCGGCGACGAGTGCGTCGGCGAAGCTGGCCCCGGTGTTCTCGGCGTACACCGCCACGCAGGCCTCGGCGCGATCTCCGATGCCCCGTCGCGGGGTATTGAGGATGCGCCGCATGCTGACCGCATCCCCGGGGTTGTCCAGCACCCGCAGATAGGCGACAATGTCGCGAATCTCCTTGCGCTCGTAAAACCGCACTCCCCCAACGACTTTGTACGGAATCCCGGCGCGGATGAAGACCTCTTCCAACGACCGCGACGAGTTGTTGGTGCGATAGAAGACGGCGACGTCGTTGTAGGTGATCTCGCCCTTGTCGGCGAGCGCGTCGATCTCCTCGGCGACGAATCTTGCCTCGTCGTGCTCGTTGTCGGCGACGTAGCCGACGATCAATTCGCCGGCGCCTTCGGCGGTCCACAGGCGTTTGTCCCGGCGCCCGGAATTGCGGGCGATCACGGAGTTGGCCGCCGACAAAATGTTCTGCGTCGACCGGTAATTCTGTTCCAGCAGAATGGTTGTCGCGTCGGGGTAGTCGCGTTCGAAGTCCTCGATGTTGCGGATGGTGGCGCCGCGGAACGCATAGATCGACTGGTCGGCGTCGCCGACCACGCACAACTCGGCGGGCGGCACATCGTCGGACGATGCCGGTGCTTCTGTGCCGCCGCGGCCCACCAGTTCCCGCACCAGCACGTACTGTGCGTGGTTGGTGTCCTGGTACTCGTCGACGAGCACATGCCGGAACCGCCGCCGGTAATGCTGGGCGATCTGCGGGAAAGCCCGCAACACCGCCACGGTTTCCCCGATCAGGTCGTCGAAGTCCAGCGCGTTCGCCGCCCGCAGCCGGCGCTGATACTCGCCGTAGACGCTCGCCACCGTGCGCGACAACTCGTCGGAATCGTCGGTCAGCTTGGAGACCGCGTCGGCGGGGTCGATCAGCTCGTTCTTCAGGTTGGAGATGGCGTTGGCCAACAGCCGCGGCGAGTAGCGCTTGATGTCGAGGCCCATGTCGCGCCCGATCATCTGCAACAGCCGCCGCGAATCGTCGGCGTCGTAGATCGAAAAGTTGGAGTTGAGGCCTTCGATCAGGGACGCCTGGTTGCGCAGGATGCGCACGCAGGTCGAGTGAAAGGTGGACACCCACATGGCGCGGGCCCGGTTACCGACCAGCCGCACCACCCGCTCCCGCATCTCGGCCGCGGCCTTGTTGGTGAAGGTGATCGCCAGCACCTGGCCGACCCCCACGCCGCGGGCCGCGATCAGGTAGGCGATGCGACGCGTCAACACCGCGGTCTTGCCCGAACCCGCCCCGGCGACGATCAGCAGCGGGGAGCCCTCGTGCACCACCGCCTGGCGCTGTTGCGGGTTGAGCCCCTCGAGCAGTTGATCGGCTTCCGAGGCCGGCTTGGTATCTGTTGCGTGCACACTCATGTCAGTCCAAACTTACCGCCGCCCAGTGACACAAAGCGCCCAGGCATCAAACCAGGCTAGTGGCTCGGCCGGCCTGGATCGCGCCCCGCGGGCCACCGGAGAATGGGCGTGTCGGAACGCATTCTTCGACCCCGTTCTCGTGCCGGTGCCGTAATTGCACCCAAGTCCAAAAAGCGCAGCTTAAACATGTTTTTTTGCGCGCCCACCGTTTTTAATGGCACACTCATTTCGTGCTCAATGTGCAGTGTCGACGACGCTCCTCGACCCCGGAGTGGCGCCGCCGATTTCCCTACGGGTGCCGGTCCGCGGTGCCCGTGGTCTAACTGCTTCCGCAGAGCCCCGGACCCGCCTTCGGCGCCCGGGGCTCGTCTTCAGTGAGGCCCGATACTGCATGAGTCCAGAACCCACACATCACGACGAAGGCGCGGAGGCAACAGGGATGAACATCGAGACGGTGGAGACCCAAGGGGCCACCGACATCGACGACCTACGTCTCGAGATCGATCGGCTGGACGCCGAGATCCTCGCCGCGGTCAAACGGCGCACCGAGGTATCACAAGCGATCGGCAAGGCCCGGATGGCATCCGGCGGGACGCGACTTGTCCACAGCCGCGAGATGAAGGTCATCGAGCGCTACAGCGAGCTCGGCCCCGACGGCAAGGACCTGGCGATACTGTTGCTGCGGCTGGGCAGGGGCCGGCTCGGTCACTGAGCCCGGCGCTCGCCCCCACACCTGGCTCCTTCACGTCAGAGCCCATAGGGTCGAAGCATAATGACCCGCGTCGGCGACGATGCAGAGCGAAGC
This sequence comes from Mycobacterium sp. 3-98, assembly GCF_035918355.1. Classification (NCBI taxonomy): domain Bacteria; kingdom Bacillati; phylum Actinomycetota; class Actinomycetes; order Mycobacteriales; family Mycobacteriaceae; genus Mycobacterium; species Mycobacterium sp. 3-98. The sequence continues at coordinate 4,931,780 of NZ_CP142360.1, forward strand.
GATGAAGAGGAGCGACGCCAATGACGTCCCTGCACACCCTCCCCGACATCACCGCCACCCCGGCGTGGGACGCCCTGCGCAGGCACCATGAACGCATCGGCGCCACCCATCTGCGCCAGTTCTTCGACGAGGACCCCGATCGCGGCCGCGAGCTGACCGTCTCGGTCGGCGACCTCTACATCGACTACAGCAAGCATCGGATCACGCGAGAAACGCTGCGGCTCTTGGTCGATCTGGCCCGCACCGCCAACCTCGAACAGCGCCGCGACCAGATGTTCGCCGGTGTCCACATCAACACCTCGGAGGATCGGGCGGTGCTGCACACCGCGCTGCGGCTACCCCGGGACGCCGAACTGACCGTCGACGGTCAAAACGTCGTCGAGGACGTGCATGCCGTGCTGGACCGGATGGGCGACTTCACCGACCGGTTGCGCAGCGGTGAATGGACCGGAGCGACCGGCAAACGGATCAGCACCGTGGTCAACATCGGCATCGGCGGATCGGACCTCGGCCCGGTGATGGTCTACCAGGCCCTGCGCCACTACGCGGATGCGGGCATCTCGGCGCGCTTCGTCTCCAACGTCGACCCCGCCGACCTGATCGCCACCCTGGCCGACTTGGACCCCGCCACAACGCTTTTCATTGTGGCATCGAAGACGTTCTCGACTCTGGAAACCCTGACCAACGCCACCGCAGCGCGCCGCTGGGTCACCGACGCCCTCGGCGACGCCGCGGTGGCCCAGCACTTTGTGGCCGTCTCCACCAACAAGCGCCTCGTCGACGACTTCGGGATCAACACCGACAATATGTTCGGGTTCTGGGATTGGGTCGGCGGCCGCTACTCGGTGGATTCGGCGATCGGCCTATCGGTGATGGCCGCCATCGGCCGGGAAGCGTTCGCGGACTTCCTGTCCGGATTCCACATCGTCGACCGGCATTTCAAGACCGCCCCGCTGGAGTCCAATGCTCCTGTGCTACTTGGCCTTATCGGCCTGTGGTATTCCAACTTCATGGGCGCGCAGTCGCGCGCGGTGCTGCCGTACTCCAACGACTTGGCGCGGTTCGCGGCCTACCTGCAGCAGCTGACCATGGAGTCCAACGGCAAGTCGACCCGCGCGGACGGCAGCCCGGTCACCACCGACACCGGTGAAATCTTCTGGGGCGAACCGGGAACCAACGGCCAGCACGCTTTCTATCAGTTGCTGCATCAGGGCACCCGGTTGGTGCCGGCCGACTTCATCGGTTTCAGCCAACCCATCGACGACCTGCCCACCGCCGAGGGCGACGGCAGCATGCACGACCTGTTGATGAGCAACTTCTTCGCGCAGACCCAGGTGCTGGCCTTCGGCAAGACCGCCGAGGAGATCGCCGCCGAAGGCACGCCCGCCGATATCGTGCCGCACAAGGTGATGCCGGGGAACCGGCCGTCGACCTCGATCCTGGCCGACCGGCTCACCCCGTCGGTGCTGGGCCAGCTGATCGCGCTCTACGAGCATCAGGTTTTCACCGAGGGCGTCATCTGGGGAATCGACTCGTTCGACCAGTGGGGCGTGGAGCTGGGCAAAACTCAGGCCAAAGCCCTGCTGCCGGTGCTCACCGCGGACGCCTCCCCGGCGCCGCAATCGGACAGCTCGACCGACGCCCTGGTCCGCCGCTACCGCAGCGAACGAGGCCGGACCAGCTGATCGGTCCTCAGGCGAACATCTTGGTCAGCTGAGGCGGCAGCACCCGCATCAACTGCACCAGCGGCGCCCACGGCCACCACGGCACCGCCGCCCGCCCGGGCTCCCGCTCCATCGCGGCGACGAGCGCGTTGACGCCAGTTTCGTTGTCCACCATCAACATTGTGCTGTTCGACTTGGCCGTCATCTCCGACTCGATGTAGCCGGGTTCGATGACCGACACCTTGACGGGTCCCTTGGCGTATTCGGCGCGCAACGATTCGCCCAGCGAGCTCAGGCCGGCCTTGCTGGCCGCGTACGCGGCCTTGACGCCCGGCACGCCCTTGTTGCCGAGCACCGACGAAATCAGCACCAGGTGGCCCGAACCGGTCTTGTTGAACATCTCCAGCGCGGTCTCGATCTGCACCAGCGCGGCCACCAGGTTGGTCTCGAGGGTCGCCTTGTTGGCCCACAGCTTGCCGGAGCCGAGTTTGGCGCCCTTGCCGATGCCGGCGTTGACGATGATGCGGTCGATGCCGCCCAGCTCGTCGCTGAGTTCGGCAAACACTTTGGGGACGGCCTCGTGGTCGTTGACGTCCAGCGCGGCGACGGCGATCGTGACGCCCGGATACTTCTGCGCCAGCTCGGCTTTGAGCTCCTCGAGCCGGTCGGTGCGACGCGCGCACAGGGCGAGGTCGCGGCCCTTGGCGGCGAAGGCGCGCGCCATGCCGGCGCCCAGCCCGGAGCTGGCGCCGGTGATGAGGATCTTCTGGCGAGTCATCGGGGCAGCATATCGACAGGTGTCAAGTCCCGGACGGGCGACTACTTCAGCAAACGCGACATCCGCCGGTCGGCCAGGACCTTGCCTCCGGTCTGACACGTCGGACAATATTGAAAAGACTTGTCCGCGAATGACACTTCGCGCACGGTGTCCCCGCACACCGGGCAGGGCAGTCCCGTGCGGGCGTGCACGCGCAATCCGGAGCGCTTCTCACCCTTGAGCGTGGCCGCGCCCTGGCCGACGGAGCGGCTCACCGCGTCGGTGAGCACGGTGATCATGGCGTCGTGCAATGCGGCGAGCTGCTTCTCGGACAGCTTGCCGGCGGTGGCGAACGGCGAGATCTTCGCGACGTGCAAGATCTCGTCGCTGTAGGCGTTGCCGATGCCGGCGATCACCTTCTGGTCGGTGATGACGGTTTTGATCCGCCCGGTGTTGCCCGCCAGAACGCGGGCCAGGTCGTCGGGGCCGAGGTCCAGCGCGTCCGGCCCGAGCGAGGCGATCTGTGGGATCTGCTGCGGGTCGCTTACCAGCCACACCGCCACCCGCTTCTGGGTGCCGGCCTCGGTGAGGTCGAAGCCGGGCGCCTCACCGGGCGTGCCCAGGTGCACGCGCAGCGCGATCGGGCCCTTGCCGGGGCGCAGCGGCGCCGCGGCCAGCTTGTCGGACCACCGCAACCAGCCCGCCCGGGACAAGTGGGCGACCAGGTAAAGGTCGTCCGTCCGCAGCCCCAGGTATTTGCCCCAGCGGTCGGCCCCGACCACGGTCTGGCCGTGCAGCGCGCTGATCGGCGGGTCGAAGGTCTTCAGGACGGACAGGGCGGCGATGTCGACGCGGCCGACCGTCAGGCCCACGGCGTTGCGCCGTAGATGATCGGCCAGCGCTTCGATCTCGGGCAGTTCGGGCACGGTTTCAGTCTGCCGGTCGGAGCAAATAGGTGTCCATGATCCAGCCGTGCCGGGCGCGCGCCTCGGCCCGCTGCGAAACGATGCGGGGTCCCACCTCGCCGACCGTGCCGGCGATGAGCAGTTCGTCGTCGGTGCCCAGGTAGGCGCCCCACCAGATGCGGGTCTTAGGCTGGCACGTGTTGAACGAGCAGTCCCCGTCGAGCATCACGACCGCATCGCCGGCCAATCCGTGCGCGCGCAGCTGCCGGCCGGTGGTGATCAGGACGGGTTCGCCGACCCCGTTGAGCGGGATGCGATGCCGGGCGGTCAGCGCCTGGACGGCGGTGATGCCGGGGATCACGTCGAACGTGAAATCGACCTGCGCGGCAACAGCGTCGAGGATGCGCAGGGTGCTGTCGTAGAGCGACGGGTCGCCCCAGGCCAAGAATGCGCCGACGCCGTGCGGACCCAGCTCGGCCGAGATGGCGTCGGCCCAGATCTGCGCGCGCGCGGCATGCCACTCCGCGACGGCGTCGCGGTACTCGGCGTGATCTGCGCGCCTGGGGTCGGCCAACTCGACGAACCGGTAGCCCGGTTCGCGGATGAACCGGGCGCAGATCTCGCGGCGCAGCGCCACCAGGTCGCTTTTCTGGTCGCCCTTGTCCATCGCGAAAAACACCTGCGTGTCGTTGAGCGCCTCGATCGCCTGCACGGTCACATAGTCGGGATCGCCGGCGCCAATGCCGATGACGTGGATGTGCCGGCCCAATGAACTCTCCTGACTCGCGTCGCTGCTCAACCACATTGCCGAATCGATACCGAATAGACCTAGTCGGGACCTGAAGTACCCAGTACCATGGGTACCGTCTAAGCACCCAATGGAGGGACGCCAGGGATGACCACGTCGCTGAAGCCAGGTGGGCCGAGCCGTGAAGAGTTCTCCGAGCGCTTGCTGAAGGGCTCGGTCAAAAAGTCCTATGAGCCCGTCGTCGACATCGACTGGGACGCTCCGCTCGACCCGGACAAGTTCTATCTGCCGCCGCGGTTGGTGTCGCTGTACGGCACCCCGATGTGGGACGAGATGACCCGCGAACAGCAGATCGAGCTTTCCCGCCAGGAATTGGTCAACACCCTCTCGGCCGGGATCTGGTTCGAGAACATGCTCAACCAGTCGTTGCTGCGCACGATCCTGCACGAAGACCCGACCAGTAACTCGACGCATTACAAGCTGACCGAACTGGGCGACGAGACCCGTCACATGGTCATGTTCGGCAAGGCCATCGAGCGCGTCGGCGCAAAACCGGTGCGCCCCCGGCTGTTTCACCGGATGATCATCAACATGCTTCCGCTGGCGTTTCAGCGCGGGTCGATGCTGTGGGTGGCCGCCCTGATCGGCGAGGAGATCTTCGACTCGCTGCAGCGACAGATGATGGACGACCCCGAGCTGCAGCCAATCATTCAGCGGCTCATGCGCATTCACGTGACCGAAGAGGCGCGTCACATCCAATTCGCGCGCGACGGCGCGCGCAAACGCGTCGCCGAAATGCCTCGGTTCAACCGCTGGTTCATGGCCAACATCAACGGGCTGGGCGGCTACTTCTTCAACTATCTGTTCAGCAACCCGGTCCCTTATGCTCGAACGGGTCTCGACCCGCAGCGGGCCCGAAAGACCGCGCGCACCAGCCCGCATCGCCGTGACGTTCAGGTCGCCGGCTTCGCTCCACTGGCGGCGTTTCTCACCGAGGTAGGCCTGATGGGCCGCTTCGCGCGCCGCGGCTGGAAGCGCAGCAGGTTTCTGTGACGGCTTCGCGTCCCGGCAGCGAATCACGTTGCCACACGGCCATTGTCGGCGCGGGGGTCGGCGGTCAGAGCGCCTGTGATGCGTTGTCGGGCGCCGGTTTCACCGACCTGGTCCTGCTCGACCGGCCCGACCAGGACGTCCTCCAGTCGCGGTTCGACGACGCCTCCGACACTTGGCTGTTGACCACGGCCGGTGGCGAGATCGTGCGGGCCGATGTCGTCGTCGCCGCGGGTGAAGACGTCTACGTTCCGTGGGTGCCGCACCTTGACGGGCGTGACGAGTTTCGCGGCGAGTCGTTTCACTCGGCGGCGTGGGAGCCGGCGTTTGACCCGTCCGGCAAGCGCATCGCGGTCATCGGCACCGATGCCGCTGCCGGCTACCACCTCGGCCGGCTGGTCGAAGCTGCGGCATCCGTCACCGTCTTTGCCCGCGCACCCCGCCGTGTGGTCACCGAGGTGCCGCTGTGGTCTACCCGCGTCGCGCGCTGGCTGCGCCGCCACACCCGCCCGAGCGCGTCGCGGCCGTCGGTGGTGATCGCTTCGTCGGCGGTCGAGACGGCGACCCCGTTGGGGGTGCGCACCGGCGATGGTGTCCACCACAGCGTCGACGCCATCGTCTACGGCACCGGATTCTCGATCGCCGATCCCGTCGCCGACGAGACGCTGACCGGCGCGGGAGGGCTGCCCATCCGAGAGGCCTGGCACGACGGCATGGAGCCGTTCTGCGGGGTGGCGGTGCGCGGGTTCCCCAACTACTTCTTCATCACCGGTCCCGACCCGGACGCGCAAGCCCGCTACATCGTGGAGTGCCTGAAGCTCATGCAGCGCACCGGCAGCCGCCGCATCGAGGTGCGCGCCAGCAGCCAGCATGTCTTCAACGAACGCGCCCAGCTGCGACCGATCGAGCCGCCACCGGCGGCGTCCGCCTTCGACCTTTCGGCCAGCGCGCCGGCCGGCGACGACGCCTACGACGGCACCGCCATGCTGGAGATCGCCGGAAGCCGTCATCCGGTACGGGTTCGGCTCACCGGCCATCTGGACCCGATCGACGGTCGCTACCACTGGCAGGGAACCGTGTTCGGTTCGCCGTCCGACGACCTCAAGCAGGCGCGGACGGCCACGCTGACGGTGGGTGAGCGCAGTGCGCCGGCGCGCATCGTCGAACGGACACCCTGGGGCACGCACTCGGTTGCGGGCGTGGGCGCTCCCCCCTACGCGCTGAGCATTGGGTGAACGGGCACCGCGGCTGCTGACGGAGGCCAGCGCATTTCTGCAGGAAACGACCTGTTTTCAGGCCATACCAGAAAGTTTGGCCGCAAGCCCTATGTGGTAATCCCGTGGAACAGCGCGTGTTGGGCAATGAACTCCATTGTGCGTGCGGGGCGGTGCGGATCGACGCCGCGACGGGCACGGAGGGGGGCGCATGATTCATTCGATGCGGGGCTGCGGCATGAGTCCGGGGGGATCGGGATCGCGGCCTGCCGCTTTTCGGTGCATCGAAGCGGGCTCGCCGCGAACTAGACTTTTGCCGCTGAGGGCGGATACTCAAGCAGTCGGCCCGGCAGAACACACAAGGAGCGGGAAATGAAACCGGACGTCCCGATCGAGCTGGGATGAGCCCGGTGGCTGAGTCGGCCAGCTCACTGGCCGTCGCGACGCGGACGGATGATTCGATCGCCGTTCTGACCGTCGACGGCGTGCTTGACGCCGCCAATTCCACCGCACTGCGCGACCGCCTCATCAAGGCGACATCCGACGCGGCTTCCGCCGTCATCCTCGACGTCTCCGGCCTCAAGCTGAACGCCGAACCGGCATGGTCGACCTTTATGGGCGCCTACTGGCAGATCGGCAGCGCGGCCCACGTTCCGATCGTCTTCGTCTGCAGCAATCGGGCGACCCGCGAGGCGATTACGCGCAGCGGGATCGCGCACTTCATGCCGGTGTATTCGAGCCAGAAGGCGGCGATGAAGTCGCTCGGGCAGAACGGCCGTCGTGCCGTGCGGCGCGCCGACGCGCAGCTGCCCGCCGACCTGACCAGCCTGCGCGAGTCGCGGCGGCTGGTCCGCGAGTGGCTCACCACGTGGTCGCAGGCCAAGCTCATCCCCGTCGCGTTGGTGGTCGTCAACGTGTTCGTGGAGAACGTGCTGGAACACACCGCCGGCGTCCCGGTGATGCGGCTCGAGGCGCAGGGCACGACGGCGACCATCGCGGTCTCCGATGCCAGCAACACGCCCGCCGTGCGGCTTCCGTCTCCAGCGAAGGGCATCGACGTCTCCGGCCTGGCGATCGTCGACGCGTTGTCCCGCACGTGGGGCAGCACGCCGACGGGGTCCGGCAAGACGGTGTGGGCGGTCATCGGCCCCGAGAACCAGCTCTGAATCGTTCCAACCAGTTCTAGCCACACCCATCTGGCGGTTGTGCTGAAACTAGAACACGTTCTAATGTCGTGGGACGACCCCTTCAGGAAGGCAGATGACGTGCGGTTTACCTACGCAGAGGCGATGACTGACTTTCGGTTCTACGTCCCGCTGGCCAAGGCGGCCGAGGCGGCCGGCTACGACGCCATGACGATCGCCGACAGCATCGCCTACCCGTTCGAATCCGACTCGAAGTACCCCTACACCCCGGACGGCAACCGCGAGTTCCTGGACGGTAAGGAGTTCATCGAAACCTTCGTGCTGACATCGGCATTGGGGGCGGTCACCTCGAAGCTGCGGTTCAATTTCTTCGTCCTCAAGCTGCCCATCCGGCCACCGGCGTTGGTGGCCAAGCAAATTGGGTCGCTCGCCGCGATGACCGACAATCGGGTGGGTTTCGGTGTGGGCACCAGCCCGTGGCCCGAGGACTACGAACTGCTGGGAGTCCCGTTCGCCAAGCGCGGCAAGCGGATGGACGAATGCATCGAGATCATCCAGGGTCTCACCTCCGGTGAGTACTTCGAATTTCACGGCGAGTTCTACGACATTCCCAAGACCAAGATGACGCCCGCGCCCACCAAGCCCGTCCCGATCCTGATCGGCGGTCACGCCGACGCGGCGCTGCGGCGCGCGGCCCGCCTGGACGGCTGGATGCACGGCGGCGGTGACCCCGAAGAACTCGACCAGCTGCTCGCCAAGCTCAAGCGTTTCCGCGAAGAAGCCGGCAAGACCGGGCCTTTCGAGATCCACGTCATCTCCGCCGACGCCTACACCCCCGACGGCATCAAGCGGCTCGAGGACAAGGGCGTCACCGACGTCATCGTCGGTTTCCGCATCCCCTATATCAAGGGCAAGGACACCGAGCCGCTGGAGAACAAGATCCGCAACCTGGAGATGTTCGCCGAGAACGTAATCGCGAAGCTTTAGCGGTGGTCGCAAGCGCGGCGCAAGCCGGGCGCAGCGGGCCGCCGCCATCGGGCAAGCGGCGGTCGCAAGCCGGGCGCAGCGGGCCGCCGCCATCGGGCAAGCGGCGGTCGCAAGCGCGGCGCAAGCCGGGCGCTATCTCGTCACAGCGGATCCCACCTGGGCGCGCGCTTCTCCTGGTGAGCCTTGGCGGCCTCAACCGGGTTGTTGGTGAAACCGCTGAGGACCTGGGTGCGGTTCTCGATCTCGATGGCATGGCGGAGGCTGGGCGCGTCCAGCGCGGCATTGAGCCCAATCTTGGTCTGCCACACGCCATAAGCGTTGTTCTCGGCGATCGAGCGGGCTAGCCTCAGCGCGGCGGGCATCAGGTCGTCGGGCGCGACCACCTCATGCACCAGCTTGATGCGATAGGCCTCGGCCGCGTCGATGATGCGGCCGGTGAGCATGAGTTCGCGTGCCACGCCGGCGCCGACGATCTTCGGCAGCAGGTAGCTGGTGCCCATGTCCATCGACGAGAAGCCGGCCTTGATGAACACCGAACCGAACCGGGCCTGATCCGAGGCGACCCGGATGTCGCTGACCAACGTGAACGCCAGGCCGCCCCCGACGGCGACACCGTTGACCGCCGCGATCACCGGGATGTCCAGCTCGTAGATCCGGGTGTACAGGTTGGCCAGCCGGACCTGAGTGTCGTAGGTGACCTTGAACGCCGGGGTGGTCGGCTTGTTCTGCGTCCACGGCTGCCCGGTGCCGCTCAAATCCGCACCGGCGCAAAATCCCCGCCCGGCACCCGTCAGGATCGCCACCCTGAACTCGCCCGCGCTGAGCGCGTCCAACGCGTCGTCGACGCCGTCGATCAACGACCCATCGATCGCGTTGAGGCGTTCGGGCCGGTTCAGGGTGATGCAGGCGATGTTGTCCTCGAGGGTTTCCAGGTTCACTGAAGGCATACCGAGACCGTAGGCGACCGATCGGGCATACCGTGGTTGGGCCACACATCGAAGGAGCAGCCATGGCACGAAGCGAGGGCGACACCTGGGACCTGGCCAACAGCGTGGGCGCCACCGCCACCATGGTGGCCGCGGCCCGGGCGGCCGCCACCAGGCGGCCGCAACCGGTCATCACCGATGAATTCGCCGAGCCGCTGGTGCGCGCCGCCGGCCTGGACCTGTTCACCAAGCTGGCGACCGGCGAACTCGATTCCTCCGACATCGAAGAGGGGGTCGGGTTTTCGCGGTTCGTCGACACCTTCGCCGCCCGGGCGCTGTTTTACGACGACTATTTCGCCGCGGCCGGGCAGGCCGGCCTGCGCCAGGTCGTGATCGTGGCGTCGGGGCTGGATTCCCGCGCCTACCGGCTGCCGTGGCCCGCGGGGACCACGGTGTACGAGATCGATCAGCCGGAGGTGATCGCGTTCAAGACCGCCACGCTGGCCGAGATCGGCGCGGCCCCAACCGCCGAGCTGCGCACCGTGGGTGTCGATCTGCGCGAGGATTGGCCGGCGGCCCTGCAGGCGTCGGGCTTTGACCCGAGCAAGCCGACGGCGTGGCTGGCCGAGGGAGTGCTGATCGGATTCCTTCCGCCCGACGCCGAGGTGCGGCTGCTGGATGCCATCATTCCGCTGTCCAGCGAGGGCAGCCGGTTCGCCGCCGATTTCGGGGCCGTGGCCGGCACGTCGCCGGAGGCGCTGGAGAAATCCCGGCTCATGGCCGAGGGGTGGCGACGGCAGGGGCTCGACCTGGACATCACCGCGTTGACCTATCCGGGGGAGCACACCGACGTGGCCGCGTATCTGCGGGCCAACGGATGGGAGACCACCGAATTCCGGCTCTCCGACCTGTTTTCGGCGGCGGGCCTGCCGGACTTGGGGGAAGCCGAGCACCAGGCGCCCGCCGCCACGATCAGCTTCGTCCGCGCGGTGCGGACCTGAAGCGTCACACAGCCCGTTTGGCCAGCCACTCAGCCTGCATCACGAGCAGGCCCATGACCTCCAATTGCGGTGTCTGCGGGTCGAGTTCGCGGTAGCGCTGATAGACGTTGACGACGACGCGCTCGGCGTCCAGCCAGGACGCGTACTCACCGAGATCAATGGTGTCGGCGGCCTCCGCCCACGACAGCCCCTTGTGGTAGGCGGCCTCGGCCTGTTCGGCGACATGCATGAGATAGCCACGCACAGCACGGATCCCATCCGGATCGGTGACCGGGCCGTGGCCGGGTACCACCGTCGGCGCGTCCAGCGCGATCATCGCGTCACAGGCGGCGACCCAGTTGGCGATCGGGCCGGCCCACACGATGGGCGTGCAGCCGATGAACAACAGGTCGCCGCCGAACAACACCCCCGCGTCCGGTACATGCACCACCGAGTCGGCGGCGGTGTGCGCGGGACCCAGATTCAGCACATCGATGCGCCGCCCACCTACCTCGACGGCAAGGTTGCGATCGAACGTCTGATCCGCATTGCGCAGCTTGATGTTGCTGAAGTCGAAGTGCCCAAAGCGTTCTCGTGTGTACGGCGTGGCGACCGGCCCGAGGTTGGCGGTCTGCGCCATGGCGAGCATCTCCGGGGCCATCCCATGTTCGATTTCCTCGGCGGTGCCGCGCGCGGCGATGATCCGCACCGAGGGATCGAGCAGTTGGTTGCCGTGTGTGTGGTCCCCGTTGGAGTGCGTGATCACCGCGTCGGTGATCGGCGCGGACGCGGTGAGCGGCCGCATCGCGGTGAGCATTTCGCGGGTCAACGCCAGGTCGAACAAGGTGTCCACCAGCAGCGACGCCCCGTCGCCGGCGATCAGCCCGGCGTTGCTCCATCCGTAGCCGCCGTCGGGCAGGGTCCAGGCCCACACCCGGCCGCCGACCTCGTGCAGCCCGCGGGTGTAGGGCACCCGCGCGCGGGCCGGGTTGACTCGCGGCGGGGCGGGAGCGGCGTCCGAATTCGGCCGCGCCGCCAGCGGGTGCGGGGCACCGCTGGCCCGCACGGTTTGCCGGGTCTCCCCCAGCCCTTCGACCTGGAGCGTGACGATGTCGCCGTCGTGCAGCCAGCCCGGAAACGATTCCAGGGCCGCCGGATTGAGATGCTCGACCAGCGTGCAGGTCGGCACGGTCCCGGAGCCGATGACGTCGCCGGGCGCGAGGGTGACGCCGCGCGAGGCATAGGAGATGACCTCGCCGAAGGTCCAGTCCATCTGGGCGGTCGACCCGGAACCGATGACGACGTCGTTGACCAGGGCGGTGACCCGCAGGTCCAATCTGCCCGGATAGGAGGGGTGGCGATACGGTTCGAGCTCGTCGGGGGTCACCAGGTACGGGCCCAGCGTGACCCCGCTGTCTTTGCCTTTGCCTTGCCCGATCCCCAGTTGGCTCTCCATCTGCTGCAGGTCGCGGGCGGACCAGTCGTTGAAGATGGTGTAGCCGATGATCGCCTGCTCCGCCTCTTCGACCGTGAGATCTTTGCCTCCGGTCCCGATCACGGCGGCGATCTCCAATTCGAAGTCCTGCCACGCGCTTCCGGGCGCCGTGGGGGCGTCGTCGTACGGACCCAAAACGGTTGCCGGGCAGGCGAAGTAGAAGGCCGGTATGCGGTACCAGGAGTCGCCGAGGGTGCGCCCGGCGCCCAGCGCGGCCTGGCAGTTGCGCATGTGGTCGAGGAAGCACAGGGAATCACGGATGGACGGCGGGCGTGGAATCGGCGCCAGCAATCGCACCCCCGCCAGCGGTGCCACCGCCGCCGGGGATCGCTGCGCATCCTGCCCCGCCTGCCGCAATCCCTCGGAACCACGGGCGACGAGATCGAGCAGCGTCACGCCCGGTGGCATCGCATAGATCGTGTCGCCCGAGACCACGCCGACGCGTTCTGCGCCCGAAACATCTTGATAGGTAACCCATTTCACTCGCGCACCACCTCACTCGCCTCCTTGTCCGGTCGTAGTCCGCGCCAACTCGATTGGCGTAACCGGTCATCCGGGGTCCACTCGCTGTAGCGCACCTCCCCGACCAGCTCCGGCCGCACATACGTCACGCCGCGCGCTTCGCTCCTGGGAAGCGGTGGGTCAAAGGGGGATTCGTCGGTGTGCAGCGGTGCCAGCGTCTTCTTCAAGTTTGCCAGGTCGCGGTCGGTGAACCCGGTGCCGACGCGCCCGGCGAAGTGCAGTCCGCCCGCGGTGGGGATACCCATCAGCAGTGAGCCGATGCCGCTGCTGCGTCCGCCTTCCCCGGCTTTCCAACCGCCGATGACGACTTCCTGGGTGTTCCAGTGCTTGTCCTTGATCCACGACGACGAGCGGCGGCCCGGCTGATAGGTGGAGTCGCGCTTCTTGGCGATCACCCCCTCCCAACCGCGCTCCGCGGAGTGCTCCAGCGCCTCCCTGCCGTCGCCGGGCAGTAGGTCGGGGACGATGAGCCTGCTGCCGGCGGCCAACATTTCCAGCAGTTTTCGCCGATCCCGGTAGCGGGCCCGCAGCAACGAGCGGCCGTCGAGGTAGAGCAGGTCGAACGCCCAGAATTCGACCCGTGAGCCCCGTCCACGGTTTTGCATCTCGTGAAAGTTGGGCACCCCGGAGGAGTCCAGGACGACAGCCTCCCCGTCGAGCACCACGTGATGGTCGGCGAGATCGTCTGCCAGCCAACGCAGTTCGCGGTATTCCTGGGTGACTTCGCGACCGCGTCGCGACCGCACCCGAAAGGCACCGTGGTCGGCCTCGATCAGAAGCCGGTAACCGTCCCATTTGCCCTCGAACGCCCACTGACCTGCCTTCAGGGCCGTCACCGAACCGTGGGTGGCCAGCATGGGTGCGATGGTGTCGAACTCGAAGACCTTCTGGTCCTTCATCCGATGTGCCAACCACTGGTCGCCATTGGTTTGAATCAGCGCGTAGCGTCCGGAGATCTTGCTGCCGTGCAGGTTGACGATGACCTCCCCTTTTTCGGCGGAGTCATTGAACTTTTCGGCGTCGTAGGTTCCGGAGTCCCAGATGATCACCTTGCCCGCGCCGTATTCGCCCTTGGGGATGACGCCTTCGAACCCGCCGTATTCCAGCGGATGGTCCTCGGTGTGGACCGCCAGGTGGTTCACCGACGTGGTTTCGGGCAGGTTTTTGGGCACCGCCCAGGACACCAGCACGCCGTCGCGCTCCAGCCGGAAGTCGTAGTGCAGGCGTCGCGCGTGGTGTTCCTGGATGACGAAGGTGTTTCCTTGGCCGACAGCGGGTTTCGCCGCCGGAACCGGCTCGGGGGTCTTCGACGCGTCGCGCATGCTGCGGTACTTGGTCAACCGATCCGGCACCGGAGCGTCCTCGTCCAGCTCTGCAAGCAGGTCGCCGTCGCGCGCGACCCGGGACAGCACTTCGTCATACCGCAGCTGGCGCAGCGACGGGTCGTCGAGTTCGTCCCAGGTGCGCGGCGCCGCGACGGTGGGATGTTCGCGTCCGCGCAGGGAATACGGTGCGATGGTCGTCTTGGAGCCGTTGTTCTGGCTCCAGTCCAAAAAGATCTTCCCCGCCCGCAGGCTCTTGGTCATGGTCGACGTGACAAGCTTGGGCATCGTCTTTTCCAGCTGTTGCGCAACGCGTTTGGCCAACACCGTGGCGCCTTTGCTGCTCACCGGCTCGTCGAGCGGCGCATACAGATGCAGTCCCTTGCTGCCGCTGGTGAGCGGGAAGGTTCTCAGCCCGATCCCGGCGATCAGGTCGCGCACGGCGCGCGCCACCTTGGACATCTGCGCCATCGTCACGCCTTCGCCGGGGTCGAGGTCGAACACCAATCGCGTCGCCGGACCGGGCTTGAGTTCTTCGGCCCGGCTGCGGGTCCACTCGGCGACGAACCGCCACTGCGGAACGTGAACCTCCAACGCCGCCTGTTGGGCGATCCAGGCCAGGCCGGTGGGGTCGTCGATGATCGGATAGGTCGTCGTTCCGGATCGATGGGTCACGCTGGCGCGCGGCAGCCAGTCGGGTGCCGACGCGGCGAGTTGCTTCTCGAAGAAGGATTCCTGTTCGACGCCGTTGGGCCAGCGTTTGCGCGTGGCCGGACGCCCGGCGATGTGCGGGATCATCACCTCGGCGATCCGCGTGTAGTAGTCGAAGATGTCGCTCTTGGTGGTTCCGGTGGCGGGATACAGCACTTTTTCGGCGTTGGTCAGCTTGACCCGTGGCCCCGCCGTCGGACTCATACTCTGAGTCTATGGGCGGCGCGCTGGTCATCGGTGAAGCGCTGATCGACAGGGTCGAACGGCGCGGCGCCGTCGAGCACGTCGGCGGCAGCCCGCTCAACGTCGCGGTCGGGCTGGCCCGGCTGGGTCGTCACGTCGACTTCTTGACCCATATCGCGGACGACGAACCCGGCCGGCGCATCGCCGCGTACCTGAAATCCTCTGGTGTGCAACTCGTTCCGGGAAGTGTCTCGGCCGAACGCACGCCGGCCGCGGTCGCGACGATCGCCGACGACGGCTCGGCCGCTTACACATTCGATCTGCAATGGCGGCTTTCCGGTACGCCCGAGGTGGCACCGCCGCTGCTGGTGCACACCGGGTCGATCGCCGCCGTGCGCGAACCGGGGTGCTTGGCGGTCGCCGCGCTGCTCGAGGCTTACCGCGTCTCGGCCACCGTGAGCTTCGATCCCAACGTGCGACCGTCGCTGATTCCCGACGGTGACGCCGCGCAGGCCCGCATCGCACACCTGGTCGAGCGCAGCGACATCGTCAAGGTCAGTGACGAGGACTTGAAGTGGATCGATCCCGACCGCGAGCCCCAGCGCACGGCCCGGGGGTGGCTGGCGTCGGGACCCGCGATCGTCGTCCTGACGCTGGGCGCCCGCGGCGCCGTGGCGTTCTGCGCAGCCGGCGATGCCCGGGTGGAGGCCACGCCGGCCAGGGTGGTCGACACCGTCGGTGCCGGCGACGCCTTCATGGCCGGTTTGCTCGATGCGCTGTGGGCATTGGGTCTGTTGGGCGCCGACCGCCGCGCCGCCCTGAGCCGGGTCGGGCTCGACGCGCTCACGGCGGTACTACAAGCCGCCAGCCTGGCGTCGGCGCTGACGGTCTCGCGGGCCGGCGCCGAACTCCCCGATCGCGCCGCGCTGCGGGCCCAAGCAAACCGGCGCCGCTAGTGTCTTCGAGCGCGGCCCTTTCGCCCGCGGATGTAACGCCACGGCGAAAATTCGAGGACAATCTCGCCGTGGCGTTACGGGCGCGGGCTTTTGAACAGCGGCGCGGCGGCGGGGGTGCTGTTAGGCAGCGAACAGTGTGGGCATACTGACTTACATGCGCTCCATCTGGAAGGGTTCCATCGCGTTCGGGCTGGTGAACGTCCCGGTCAAGGTGTACAGCGCCACCCAGGACCACGACATCAAGTTTCACCAGGTGCACGCCAAGGACAACGGCCGCATCCGATACCAGCGCGTGTGCGAGGTGGACGGCGAAGTCGTCGAATACCGTGACATCGCCCGGGCCTACGAATCCGATGACGGCCAGATGGTCATCATCACCGACGACGACATCGCCACGCTGCCCGAGGAACGCAGCCGCGAGATCGAAGTGCTGGAGTTCGTGCCGGCCAGCGATGTGGATCCGATGCTGTTCGACCGCAGCTATTTTTTGGAGCCCGACTCCAAATCGTCGAAATCCTATGTGCTGCTGGCCAAGACGCTTGCGGAGACGGACCGGATGGCGATCGTGCACTTCACGCTGCGCAACAAGACCCGGCTGGCGGCGTTGCGGGTCAAGGACTTCGGCAAGCGCGACGTGATGGTCATCCATACGTTGTTGTGGCCCGACGAGATTCGTGATCCGGACTTCCCGATCCTCGACAAGAAGGTTGAGGTCAAACCCGCCGAGCTCAAAATGGCGGGGCAGGTGGTTGATTCGATGGCCGAGGAGTTCAACCCCGACCGCTACCACGACGACTACCAGGAGCAGCTGCACGAGCTGGTCCAAGCCAAACTCGAAGGCGGAGAGGCGTTTACCACCGAGGAGCAGCCCAAGGAGCTGGATGAGACCGAAGACGTCTCCGATCTGCTGGCCAAGCTGGAGGCCAGCGTGAAGGCGCGCTCCGGTGGAGGCAACGGCAAGGCAGCGGAGAAAAAGGCGCCCGCGAAAAAGAGCGCGGCGAAGAAGACCGCCGCCAAGAAGGCACCCGCGAAAAAGACCGCCGCCAAGAAGGCTCCGGCCAAGAAAGCGGCCTCGAAGTCCTGACCCGACGCGCCTCGGTCAGCGTTTGCGGGTCGCCAGAAATCGGGTGGCCGCGGCGACGACGTTGATCACGGCGACCATGATGATGAGCGTCAGCGCCGCACCCCAGATCCGCAGGAATCCGGCGTGTTCGGGGTTGGTGAGCTCGGTGTAGATCAGCAGCGGCAGCGAGGCCATGTTGCCGTGGAAGATGTCGAAGTTGATCGACCTGCTGTAGCCGACCAGCACCAGCACCGGCGCGGTTTCGCCGATCACCCGCGCGATGGACAACAAGATGCCCGAGACGATGCCGGGCATCGCGATCGGAAAGACGATCGAAACGATGGTCTTCCATTTCGGCACACCCAGCGCGTAGCTGGCCTCGCGCAGGTCGTCGGGCACCAGCCGCAGCATTTCCTCGGCGGAGCGCACCACCACCGGCAGCATCAGCAACACCAGCGCGAGCGACACCGCAAAAGAGCTCTGCTGGAAGCCCAGGGTGGCGATCCAGAGGCTGAAGATGAACAGGGCCGCGACGATCGAGGGGACCCCGGCCAGCACGTCGACCATGAACGTGGTCAGCCGCACCAGGCGGCCAGAACCGTATTCGACGAGGAAGACCGCGGTCATCAGGCCCAGCGGCACGGCCAGCACGGCGGCCACCCCGGCCTGCACCAGCGTCCCGTACAGCGCGTGATAGACGCCGCCGAGGAACTGTTCGGGCAGCACGCCGCGCAGCGAATGGGTCCACCACCCCGACCGGGTCACGGCGTACCAGCCCCGTGCGACCACGATCGACAGCACCCAGAACAGCGGCACCAGCGCGATGAGGAACGAGGTGAGAAAGAAGATCGTCGCGGCGCCGTTGGTGATCCGCCGCCGGAAGCTGAGCGGCCTGAACACCTCGGCCTTGACCGGCCGGTCGAGCGCGTCAACCGTCATGAGCGCCGCTTCTCCTCATCGCTCCGCCCTGCATCGTCGCGGCGCGCGTCATCCGTTGACCTTGCCGCCGGCGATCGCGCGGGCCAGCGCGTTGACGATAAACGTCAGCACGAACAGGGCGAATCCCGCCGAAATGTACGCCCCGGTGGGCAGCGGTGCGCTGAACTCCGCGGCCGCCGACGCGATCTTGGAGGCAAACGTGTAGCCACCGTCGAACAGCGACCAATTCCCCGGGCGGGCGGCCGAACGCAGAATGATCAGCACCGCCACGGTCTCGCCCAGCGCGCGTCCCAACCCCAGCATCGAGGCGGCGATGACGCCGCTGCGGCCGAACGGCAGCACGGTCATCCGCACCACCTCCCACTTGGTGGCGCCCAGCGCCTGCGCCGCTTCCATCTGGATGTGGGGGGTCTGCCGAAACACCTCGCGCGAGACCGAAGTGACGATCGGCAGGATCATCACCGAGAGCACGACGCCGGCGGTGAAGATGGTGCCGCCGCCGGCTAACGACACGTTGCCCTGTTTGAACAGGAAAAACCATCCGAGGTGCCGATTGAGAAACGCCGCGACCGGCTCGAGCCGGGGGGCCAGGACGAAGATTCCCCAGAGCCCGAAGATGATCGACGGCACCGCGGCCAGCAGGTCCACCACCGCGCCGAACGGGCGCCCCAGCCGCTTCGGCGCGTATTGGGTGAGGAACACGGCGATACCGACCGCGATGGGCACGGACAGCACCAGCGCGGTGAGCGAACTGAGCACCGTGACCATGAGCAGGTCACGGATGCCGAAGGCCAGGTTGTGGGGGTTGCTGGTGCTGAACTCGGCGCTGGTGAAGAAGTTTGCGTGATTGACGCGCAACGACGGCAGGGCGCGCAGCAACAGGAACACCGCGATCAACAGGATGGCGACCACGATCGTGGAACCAGCGGCCGCGGCGACCAGCTTGAAGATCCGGTCGCCCCGCCGCGACACGCGTGCATTCAGCGCCGTTGATGCCGGTTTTTCCGCGGTCGACGGGCTGGTTGCTGTTCCTCGTGTCACGACCACCTCAGGTTATGTGATGGCGTTGATCGAAGAAGACAGCCTCGCCTTGAACGCGTCGGGGATCGGAATGTAGCCATTGTCGGCCAGGCCATTTTGCCCGGCGCCGATGGTGCTTTGCAGGAATCCCTTCACCGCCGCACCGACCCCGGAGTCGGGGTACTTCGAGCACACGATCTCGTAGGTCGCCAGCACGATCGGGTAGGAACCGGCCTGCTTGGGTTTGTAGAACGACAGCGTGTCGAGCACCAGGTCGTTGCCCTGGCCGGAGATTTTGGCCCCAGCAATCGTCTTGCCCACCGATTCGGCGCTGATCGACACCGCGTCCGGGCCGGCCGAGGTGATGATCTTGGCCATGTTCAGTTTCTGTGCCTGGGCAAACGACCATTCGTTATAGGTGATGGATCCTTCGGTGGCCTTGATCGCCGCCGACGTGCCGTCGTTGCCCTTGGCTCCCTCACCGACGCCGCCCTTGAAGGTCTTTCCGGCGCCCTTGCCCCATGCTCCGTCCGCGGCGGCGTCGAGATATTTCTGGAAATTGTCGGTGGTGCCGGACTCGTCGTTGCGGAAGACGACGTGAATCGGCACGTCGGGCAATGTGGCACCGGGGTTGAGGGCCTGAATCGCGGGGTCGTTCCACGTTGTGATCGAGCCGTTGAAGATTTTGGCGGCCGTGGGGCCGTCGAGGCTGAGCGAGTTCAGGCCCGTCACGTTGTAGGTGATGGCGATCGGGCCGAAAACGACCGGCAGATTCCAGGCCGGCGAACCGCACCGCTGCTGCGCGGCGGCGTATTCGTTGGCCGCCAGCGGCGAGTCAGAACCACCGAAATCCGTTTGGTTGCCGTTAAATTCGCTGATTCCCGCACCGGATCCGTTGGCCGTGTAGTTCAGCGTCTGGCCGGGGCAGGCCTGCTCGAACGCGTTGACAAAGCGGGTCATCGCGTTGGCCTGGGCCGTCGACCCGCTGGCCTTGAGGGCCTTCTTCCCGCCACAATTCACCTTGCCCGACGACGAGCCGGCCGGCCCACTGGCGCCGGACCCGTTGTTGTCGCTGCCGCACCCCGACAACGCCAGCGCAGTAACGCTCAAGGCACTCAGCACGGCGCCAAATCGGTTGAGTTTCAATTCGCTTCCTCACGGTAGGGATGAAACATGATCGCGGCCGGTCAGTTAACCGTAGCGCGCCGACCAGCCGGTATCGCGGCCACGAACGTAACAGTAACAATTGAACGTTGAGCAAACTTTTCGGCGATCACCGCTGAACGCGTCGGCGGGCCGTCGCGACGTCGGCCGCAGCACACCGCGACGTCGCTTGGCCGGTGTTCGTCAGCAAAGGCCCCACCCGGCCCTCCGAGGGGCCGCCGACTGGTTGCTGACATCACGCGATGGCGTTGATCGCATCCGACAGCCGGGACTTGAACGACTCCGGCACCGGGATATACCCGTTGTCCACCAAGCCATTCTGGCCGGCACCGATGGTGCTTTGCAGGAACGCCTTTACGGCCGCGCCGACCTGCGGGTCGGGATACTTCGAACAAACAATCTCGTAGGTCGCCAACACGATCGGGTAGGAACCGGGCCGGGTCGGCTTGTAGAACGAGAAGGTGTCCACCACCAAGTCGTTTCCCTGCCCGGTGAGGGTGGCACCGGAGATCGTTTTCCCGACCGATCCGGCGCTGATGCCCACCGCCTCGGGCCCGGCCGAGGTGACGATCCTGGCCATCGTCAGCTTCTGCGCCAGACCGAACGACCATTCGTTGTAGGTGACCGATCCTTCGGTCGCCCGGACGGCCGCCGACGTACCGCCGTTGCCGTCGGCGCCCTGCCCGACCCCACCGTGGAACGTCTTCCCGATGCCCTTGTCCCACACGCCGTCGGACGCGGAGTCCAGGTATTTCTGGAAATTGTCGGTGGTGCCGGACTCGTCGCCGCGGAACACGACACGGATGGGCTCGGCGGGCAGCGCGGTACCCGGGTTCAGCGCTGCGATCGCCGGGTCGTCCCAGGCGGTGATGGCGCCCTTGAAGATTTGGCGGCGGTGGGCCCGTCGAGGATCAGCGAGCTGACGCCCCTGACGTTGTAGGTGATCGCGATCGGGCCGAAGACCACGGGCAGATTCCACGCCGGCGAACCGCATCGGGTCTGCGCCGCGAAGTATTCGATCGGGGCCAACGGTGAATCCGAACCCGCGAAATCGATTTGGTTTCCGGTGAATTGGCCGATTCCCGCGCCGGAGCCATTGGGTGTGTAATTCAGCGTCTGACCGGGGCAAGCGTGCTCGAAGGCGCCGGAGAATCGGGTCATCGCGTTGGCCTGGGCGCTCGAGCCCGCCGCCGTCAGGGCCTGCTTGCCGCCGCAATTGACCACGCCCGACGCGCCCGCCCCGGTTCCCCGGGCCGTGCTGTCGTGGAATCCGCATCCCGACAACACCAGCGCACCGGCTGTCAGGAGGCCCAGCACAGCACCAAAACGGTTGCGTCCCAAGTCGCTTCCTCACGGTAAGGACCACAAAGATCGGCGTCACCGAGCTAACCGCACCAAGGTGAACGACGGGCAAATGGTGTGGCAACGCGCGCAACGTCACCGGCGCCGGGCCGCCGCCCCGACCGCCGCATCGGAACCCGCCCCGGATAGAAAAATAGAACTTGTTCTAGAAATGCCTTATCCGCGCCGCCGCGGCTTGCTACCGTGTCGCCTGACACCGAAACGAAGAGAGGCCGCCATGATCCTTGACAGGTTCCGTCTCGACGACAAAGTCGCCGTCATCACCGGTGCAGGCCGCGGCCTCGGGGCGGCCATCGCGCTGGCGTTCGCCGAGGCAGGCGCCGACGTCCTCATCGCCTCGCGAACCGAATCCCAACTAGAGGCCGTCGCCGGACAGGTCCGCGCCGCCGGGCGCCGCGCCCACGTCGTGGCCGCCGACCTGGCGCATCCGGAATCCACCGCCGAGCTGGCCGGCCAGGCCGTCGAGGCATTTGGGAAACTAGACATCGTCGTCAACAACGTCGGGGGAACCATGCCCAACACGTTGTTGACGACCTCGACGAAGGATCTCAAAGACGCCTTCACCTTCAACGTCGGCACCGCCCACGCGCTCACAGTGGCTGCGGTGCCGTTGATGCTCGAGCACTCCGGCGGCGGCAGCATCATCAACATCACCTCGACCATGGGCCGGCTGGCCGGACGTGGCTTCGCGGCCTACGGCACCGCCAAGGCCGCGCTGTCCCACTACACCCGGCTGACCGCCCTGGACCTGTGCCCACGGATTCGGGTCAACGCGATCGCGCCGGGATCGATCCTCACCTCGGCGCTGGACGTGGTCGCCTCCAACGACGAGCTGCGGTCTCCGATGGAGAAGGCCACCCCGATGCGCCGGCTGGGCGATCCGGTCGACATTGCCGCTGCGGCAGTCTATCTGGCGTCTCCCGCCGGCAACTTCCTGACCGGCAAGACCCTCGAGGTCGACGGCGGCCTCACCTTCCCCAATCTCGACATCCCCGTCCCGGACCTGTGACCCACGACCGCTAAGGAGCACGTCATGCCCATCCCCGTCGTCCAACTGGGCACCGGCAACGTCGGTATCCACGCGCTGCGCGCGCTCATCACCAATCCGGAGTTCGACCTGAAAGGCGTGTGGGTGTCGTCCGACGCCAAGGCGGGCAAGGACGCCGCCGAGCTCGCCGGGCTTGCGGAGGCGACGGGGGTGCTCGCCAGCACCGACCTGGACGCCGTGCTCGCCACCGGGCCGCAGTGCGCAGTGTACAACGCGCTGGCCGACAACCGGTTGCCCGAGGCGCTCGAGGATTACCGGCGCGTGCTGGCGGCCGGGATCAATATCGTCGGCAGCGGCCCCGTCTTCTTGCAGTATCCGTGGCAGGTGATCCCCGAGGAGCTGATCAAGCCGCTGGAAGACGCAGCGCGCGAAGGCAATTCAAGCCTCTACGTCAACGGCATCGACCCGGGCTTCGCCAACGACCTGCTGCCCCTGGCGCTGGCCGGCACCTGCCAGAGCATCCAGCAGATCCGGTGCATGGAGATCGTCGACTACGCCACCTATGACAGTGCGGCGGTCATGTTCGACGTCATGGGATTCGGCAAGCCACTCGACGAAATTCCCATGTTGCTGCAGCCCGGTGTGCTCAGCCTGGCGTGGGGCTCGGTGATCCGGCAAATGGCGGCGGGCCTTGGCATTTCGCTCGACGAGGTCACCCAGTCGCACGTGCGCGTACCCGCCCCGGAGGACTTCGACATCGCCTCGGGCCATATCGCCAAGGGCACCGCCGCGGCGCTGCGCTTCGAGGTGTTCGGCATGGTCAACGGCGATCCCGTCGTCGTCCTCGAACACGTCACCCGGCTGCGCGAGGACCTGTGCCCGGACTGGCCGCAACCCGCACAGGAGGGTGGCTCCTACCGCATCGAGGTCACCGGCGAGCCGTCGTACGCCATGGACATCTGCCTGAGCAGCCGCAAGGGCGATCACAACCACGCCGGGCTGGTGGCCACCGCGATGCGAGTCGTCAACGCGATTCCCGCGGTGGTGGCCGCCGATCCGGGAATCGTCACCACGCTCGACTTGCCGCTGATCACCGGCAAGGGGCTCTACCGTCCGGCCTGAGCCTGGACGGCACGAAACACCGCGGCCGCTGGGCAGCCCGACGGGATGTTCGACTAACCTCACTTTCTTATTCGGTGAAGTGAATCGAGGTCACGTTGGCGCAGCGCACCCAGGGCTCGCTCAAGGGCAACTGGTATCTGCTCGGGCCCGCGTTCGTCGCCGCGATCGCCTACGTCGACCCCGGAAACGTCGCGGCCAACGTCAGCGCCGGCTCACAGTACGGCTACCTGCTGTTGTGGGTGATCGTCGCGGCCAACGTCCTCGCGGGCCTGGTGCAGTACCTGTCGGCCAAGCTCGGGCTGGTCACCGGGCGATCGTTGCCGGCCGCTCTGGGCAAGCGGATGAGCAGCCCACTGCGGCTGGTGTATTGGGCGCAGGCCGAACTCGTGGCGATCGCCACCGACGCCGCCGAAGTCGTCGGCGGGGCCATCGCCCTACACATCCTGTTCGGCTTGCCGCTGATGGTCGGCGGGCTCATCACCGGCGTGGTGGCCTTGCTGTTGCTGGGCATTCAGGATCGGCGCGGACAGATCATCTTCGAGCGGGTCATCACCGGCTTGCTGCTGGTCATCGCGATCGGGTTCGCGGCGAGCTTCTTCGTCAAGACCGCGCCGCCCCACGACGTGCTGGGCGGCCTGGTGCCGAGGTTCCGCGGCACCGAGAGTGTGCTGCTGGCCGCCGCCATCCTGGGGGCCACCGTCATGCCGCATGCGGTGTACATGCATTCGGGCCTGGTCCTGGACCGGCACGGCCATCCCGACCACGGATCGCATCGCCGCCTGCTGCTGCGGATCACCCGCTGGGACGTCGTCCTGGCGATGGCGGTGGCGGGCACGGTGAACGCCGCGATGCTGCTGGTCGCCGCGATCAACCTGCAGGACCGCAACGTGAGCGCCTCCATCGAGGGCGCCTATTCCGCCATCCACAACACGCTGGGCGCGACCATCGCGGTGCTGTTCGCGATCGGTCTGCTCGCGTCCGGGCTGGCGTCCTCGTCGGTGGGCGCCTACGCGGGCGCCATGATCATGCAGGGGCTGCTGCACCGGTCGATCCCGATGGTGGCGCGCCGCCTGATCACCCTGTGCCCCGCCCTGGTGATCCTGGCGGTCGGGTTCGACCCCACCCGCGCGCTGGTGCTGTCCCAGGTGGTGCTGTCGTTCGGCATTCCGTTTGCGGTGCTGCCTCTGATCAAGCTGACCAGCAACCGCGAGCTGATGGGCGACGACGCCAACCACCGCATCACGACGATTCTTGGCTGGGGCGTCGGCATATTGATTAGTCTGCTTAACATGGTGCTCGTCTGGCTGACGGTGACCGGCTGAATGCCGGCCCTGCGTCATCTGTACTTCGCATACGGCTCGAACCTATGCGTACGGCAGATGGCGCGCCGCTGTCCCGACGCCGCCGATCCGCGGCCCGCGGTCCTCGCCGATCACGACTGGCTGATCAACCAGCGAGGCGTGGCCACCGTCGAGCCGCTGGCCGGGAACCAGGTGCATGGGGTGCTCTGGCAGATCTCCGACGGCGACCTGGCGACCTTGGACAGCGCCGAGGGTGTGCCGGTGCGCTACCGGCGCGACCGGCTGACCGTGCACACCGATGACGGGCCGTCACCGGCCTGGGTCTACATCGACCACCGGGTGACGCCGGGGCCTCCCCGCCCGGGTTACCTGCCCACCATCATCGACGGTGCCGCGCAGCACGGGCTGCCCCCACGCTGGCTCGAGTTCTTGCGCCGCTGGGATCCGGCCGGCTGGCCGCGCCCGAAATCGTCGGCGGCGTGCGGGCCTGGGCCGCAGTCGTTTTCGGCGTTGCTGAGCGAGCCCGGGGTGGCCGAGAGCTGCCAATTGCGGTCGCGTTTCGGATTTTTGGCGATCCACGGCGGCGGACTGGAAGAGATGACCGACATGATCGCCGAGCGCGCCGCCGAGGCCGCCGGTGCGTCCGTCTATGTGGTGCGTCATCCCGACCACTACCCGCATCACCTGCCGTCGGCCCTGTTCGATCCGGCCGAGTCGCCACGGCTGGCCGCCTTCCTCGACCATGTCGACGTCGCGGTGTCGCTGCACGGCTATGGCCGCGACGGGCGCAGCACACAGCTGCTGGCCGGTGGTCGCAACCGGGAGCTGGCCGCCCATTTGGCCCGCCACATCCGGCTGACCGGCTATCAGGTGATCACCGACCTCGACGACGTGCCACCGGAATTGCGCGGGCTGCACCCGCGGAACCCGGTGAACCGGGTGCGTCAGGGCGGAACCCAGCTGGAGCTCTCGGCGCGGGTCCGCGGGATCAGCCCGCGCAGCCCGCTGCCCGGCGATGACGGTTTGTCGTCGGTCACCAGCGCGCTGATCCAAGGGCTGGCCGAGGCCGCTCGTCGTTGGTCTATGTCGTCGGATCGCTAAAACGGAGGTTGTTGGTGGCCAAGGATTTTCGCTTCGGAATGAGCATGCGGTTCTTCAAGTCCCGCGAGGCGCTGCTCGACAAGGCCAAGCGGGCTGAAGACGCCGGTTTCGACATTCTTTGTGTGCCGGACCATTTGGGCGCGGCGGCGCCCTTCCCGACGCTGACCGCGGTCGCGATGGTCACCACCACGCTGAAGCTGAGCATGTATGTGCTCAACTCCGCCTTCTACAAGCCGGCCCTGCTCAGCCGGGACATGCAGGCCCTCGATCTGCTCAGCGACGGCCGCCTCGAGATCGGGCTGGGCACCGGCTACGTCCGCGAAGAGTTCGAAGCCGCCGAAATCCCCTATCCCAGCGCCGGTGCCCGCGTCGACTACCTCGAACACATGACGAAGTACCTGAAGGAACACCACCCGTCGACGCCGCTCATCATCGCCGGCAACGGCGACCGGGTGCTGACCATCGCCGCCCGCAACGCCGACATCATCGGCCTGACCGGCTCCAAGGTGCGCGCGGTCGAGGACCCGTTCGCCGAACGTGTCGATTTCGTCCGCAACGCCGCGGGGGATCGCTTCGACGCCCTGGAGCTGAATCTGGCGATCACGGCGATGCCGCGGGTCGGCGAGACCGAGCCGGACCTGAAGCTGACCCGCAGCTACGCGCCGGACCTGTCCGATGAGGAGATCCTGTCCCAGCCCTCGGTGCTCAGCGGTTCCCCCCGCGAAATCGCCGACACGTTGATCGCGTACCGCGACAAGTACGGTGTCTCATCCTTCACCGTGCAGGACAACAACATCGAGAACTTCTCGAAGGTGATCGCCGAACTGCGCTGACGCCGTGGCCCTCGGGTTTTGATCCAGCCCGGTAAGCTCAGGCCGTCCGCCCTCGTAGCTCAGGGGATAGAGCACGGCTCTCCTAAAGCCGGTGTCGCAGGTTCGAATCCTGCCGGGGGCACTTTTGTTGTATGACGTCGGTTGATGCGTGTCGTTTCGCTTTCGGGATGCTTGACGGTGTTTCGGCTGATGCTTGACAGCTACTTCGGCTGATCCTTGACACTCCCTAGATGAGGGAGTTGAGGACGAGGATGGTCTTATGACCACTGCACCGAACAGCGCCCTCATCCCCACATTCGCCGCACTGCGATTCGCCACCGGTGTCGCCGCATGGGCTGTACCGGCGAGGGCGGCGCGTCTGTTTGGGCTCGCTTCCGCGAGACAGCAGCCATTCATTACTCAGTTGTTCGGGTCTCGCGAACTGACGCTGGCGCTCGCGGTCACGGACCCGTCACAGCAGCTGCGCACCCGGGCGTTGCAACTGGGGCTGCTCACCGACGCACTGGACATCGTTGCAGCACTCCGCGGCGTCCAACGCCAGACCTTGCCGCCAGCCGGCGCAATCGTTACCGGGGGTGGCGCAGCGCTGTTTCTTGGCTTAGGCCTTGCTGCGTTGGCCAATCAACAACGCGCAAATGCTTCAACGGGATAAGCCGGTGGTGAGTTAGGCCCCTTCTCACTAGCCCCACGTTGCCCGTGGCGGTGTGACCTTGGACTTGTCGGCCGAGGACAAGTGCACCGCGTGGACACCCGGCTTCTTCGACAGCTGATCCAAAAGGCTTTCCAGGTGCGCCTTGTCGGTGTGCCAGTGCTGAACAGACTCCGGCGCCTCCTGCAGTTCCGCCAGGACCGTCTTCAGTTTGTCCGGGGTCTTGTCGTCGTTGTCCGACGAGCGGCGGCCCAATCCCCGGGTGGGGCTTGCGGCGACCGCGCGGGGCACCGCACCACCCAGCGCTCCACCGGCCAGGCCCGCCAAGCCCATCTGACCGAGGGCACCGGCGCCGGCCGCGACCGCCGGCGTGGCACCCGCGCTGGTGTACTCCAACACGGTGGCGGCCAGCTTGACCGCGGGACTGGCCACGGCCCAGCTCGGCGGTACTGACAACGCCCCCGCCAGACCCGCATTGCCGAGACCTGCGGTCACCGCAGACGCGCCAACGGCTCCTACGGCCGGGGTGCTCGAACCCAGCGAAGCGAACAGCGGCCCTTCGAGTTCGACGGCGGTGTCACCCCACGTCCGTGCCGTTGCCACCAGGCCCAAACTGAGGCTCAGCAACGTGTCGTTGACCGGGCGGATGCCTTTGGTGACGAACTCGATGTTCGCGGCGATCTTCGCCAACGGCGTGGAATTCAAGTTGTTCAACCATGTCGCCAATGACGACGGATCGGCCGCCGGCAATGCGGAAGGCGACGCGAAGCTTTGCAGCGTTCGGGGGGTCGACGACATCAGCTGCGACAAGGCCGACTGCGCGTTGGCAGGCGCCGTACCGGCGGCTTGGGCGACCGCGCCTGATTGGCCGGCTCCTCCCGCTGGGTTCGTGGTTTGCGGTGGCGCGTTGAAGGGCTCCAATTGCGCAGCGATCGCCGAAGATCCGGCGTAGCCGTACATCGCGGCGGCGTCTTGCGCCCACATCTGTGCGTACTCCGCCTCGGTGGCCGCGATCGCGGCGGTGTTCTGCCCGAGAAGGTTCGTCGCCACCAGCGACGCCAGCCGGCCGCGGTTCTCCGCGATCGCCACCGGGGGCACCGTCGCGGTGAACGCGGCCTCGTACGCCGCCGCGGCCGCTCTGGCTCGCGAGGCGGCCTGTTCGGCCTGAGCGGCGGTCGTGCTCATCCACGCCGCATACGGCGCGGCCGCACCGGCCATGGTCAGCGAGGACGGCCCCTGCCAACCGCTGGTCAAGTTCGAGATCACCGACTCATACGACGTCGCCGCAGAGTGCAGTTGGGCGGCCAACCCATCCCATGCCGACGCCGCGGCCAACATTGAGCCTGCGCCTTCACCGGCGTACATTCGACCAGAGTTGATCTCCGGCGGAAATGCTCCGAAATCCATTGTTACTCCTTGTTCTTCGCGATAAATAGTGCGTGCTATTCCTGCGGGTCGTCTGCGTTGATGACGATGATCGTGGCCGTGGTCGCGGCGCGCCCGAAACCGGCGCCGATGCCCGATGCCCGCGCGGAGCCACCGCCGGTGGCGGCCATGGCGCGCCCGACCAGACCCGACGCGGCCATGCTGGAGAACAGCGATCCCTCTCCTTCGGCCGCGAGGGCCGAAGGAGCGCCGGCAAAAGCGGTTTGTGGAATCACCGTGGCGACCGGCCGGATCTCCGGGGCGGCCGCCGCCCATCCCGGCGGCACCGACAAGCGCCCGACGACGCCGGCACGACCGATGCCCGGCGACATTCCGGTTCCAGCGGCTCTCGGCGAGCTCACCATTTGCGTCCCCGAATTGGCCTCACCGCCCAACCGCCCCAGCGCCGACCGGTCCCGGTCCAGCCTTTGCCGGGCACTGTTCACATTCGCCACGTTTTGGGGCACCAGGTAGTTTTCGACGCCCAGCAGATACGGGCTGCCCCCGATGCCGAACAATGACACCGGACCCAACGGGCCCGTGAGCGCCGAGTCGAATGCTGACAGCAGCGATGGTGGATCGGCGGCGGCGGCAGGCGTTGTCAGGGTCTGCAACGATTGCGGCACGGCCGACATCAGTTGCGGGAGAGCCGATTCCGTGTTCGTCGCGACCGAGCCGCCGGTGGCCTGCGCGACGGCGGCGGCCTGTCCCGCGGTCCCGGCCGGATTGGTGCTACGCGGCGGCGGGGCGAATGGCGTCACCTGCGCGGCGGCCGCCGAGGCACCGGCGTAGCCGTACATCGCCGCGGCATCCTGGGCCCACATCTCGGCGTACTGGGCCTCGGTGGCCATGATCGCCGGGGTGTTCTGACCCAGAAAATTGGTCGCGATCAGCGCCATCAACTGCGCCCGATTGGCCGCGATGACCGGTGGCGGCACCGTCGCGAGGAACGCCGCCTCGTACGCGACCACCGCCGCCCTCGCCTGGCTGGCGGTCTGCTCGGCCTGGGCGGCGGTCGCACTCATCCATGCCGCATACGGCGCCGCCGCGGCGGCCATTATGCTCGATGAAGGACCGCGCCACCCGGCGGTCAGGTTCGAGATCACCGACTCGTAAGACGCTGCGGCGGCGTGCAACTGGGCTGCGAGTCCGTCCCAGGCCGCGGCGGCGGCCAGCATCGGCCCCGCCCCGGGGCCAGAGTACATTCGACCGGAGTTGACCTCCGGCGGCATCACTCCGAAATCCATTGCTATACCTCATAACTCGTTGCGGGACGCCCGAGGGCGACGTGAGTCGACCGCTGCATCGCCTGAATGATTTGATGAACTTCTGTAACCGCGCCCTATAGACGCGCGACTCGGCCGGATCGTGAGAGCGGTTATCCGCTGCGGCCCCGGCGATGTCCCGTTAGCGTTGTAGCGCAGGCTGATTCAACGACGGGAACATGCATCCCACGGCAGAGCTGACATGCCTAGTACCGATGCCGCGACCAGATACGTTGCCGCGGTGTGAACTTGCTAGCTGGACACCGGTGTGCGCATCATCGGCGTGACGAAGCGACGCCAACCGTCGTCGACATGACGGTCAAAGCCGAAGGCTAGGAACCCCGGTTGCGCCACGGGCGGTGCCGCCGACGCTGCAGATAGGACTCGACGCGGCGGTTGTGCGTATTGGCGATGATTTCAATTGCGCGCCAGCTGTCTTGGCGTGTTTGCTCACGGGCGACCGAGGCGAGGCACAGCCGCATCCGCCCGAGCGGGCGGCCGGCCAAGGGGGTAAAACTGCGCGGGGCGATTGGACAAGCGCTCACCGCCGTCGATGACGGCGAACCCTCATCGACA
Source organism: Mycobacterium sp. 3-98 (assembly GCF_035918355.1). Lineage (NCBI taxonomy): Bacteria > Bacillati > Actinomycetota > Actinomycetes > Mycobacteriales > Mycobacteriaceae > Mycobacterium > Mycobacterium sp. 3-98. The sequence continues at coordinate 4,962,153 of NZ_CP142360.1, forward strand.
TATCTCATCGCGGTGCTCCTGCTTGCATATCAGATAAATGACAGACCACGATCGTACTTATTCCGGTCAGGCCGTGTCCAGTTTGCGTTCACGCCATACCGGCAGGTCGGCGCGCGTCCGCACCTGCGCAAACCCGCTCACGACCCCCACCAGAGCGGCACCCCGAAAAGCCCAGAGCAAATGCAATCAAGTCCCACAAAGCGCAGGAATGCGGACTACCATCGATACCGTGCGCGTAAGGGAAGAAACGTAGCGACCGTCGCTTCGTTGGGGCATAGCACTTGCCGGGCCTGCGATGCGGAAGCTAGTCGCCACACAGATGGCCGTTGGGGCTTTAATGCTCAGCGGGGCGATCGCACACGCTGAGGACCAGCCGCCACCGCCTCCTCCCGCCCCTTCGTTCTACGCACCGAAGTGCCTGAGTTTCGATCCCAATCCGCCGGCGCACTGGAACTACCTGCCGTGCGGATGGACAACGGATGGCAAGCGGTGGATTCCGCTGCCTCCGTAGCTGATACCGCGTGACCTCGCCCCGCGAAATTCCCTCAGCCGCTGACTAACTGGCCTTGAGGTGTCCGCCTCCCCGGCAGCTAACGCCGCAGACGCCCGCATCCCCCCGGGCGTCTGCGAGCGAAAGCGCCTGGTCAATCGGGAGCCCGCTGCAATCCAAACCGTTGACCACCAGGCCCAGACTGATGGCGCCGTCCGCGCGGGCGCTCTCGATGCACACCTCGATGTCTCGGAGCCCCGGCCTGCCCACGGTCCAATAATCCGGGCGGTGCCCATCGAACACCGTGTGATCGTCCGCGCCGTCACCGCTCTCCCGCAGTTCGCCCGCCGATGAGACAGGCACGTCGTCGGGTAACGCGGCCGCGGCGAGAGGAGTGAGCGGATCAGCAAGACCGCAACAGTTGTCGTGATACTCCAAGGCGATCATCATCGCCCTCCTCTCACCAGACCATCGTATCTTCGACGGCGACGTTTCCTACGGCAACACGGTGTGCATCAGCATCACGTCGTACGCCGACCACAGCGACAGGTTGAAGTACAGGTCCCGTCCCGACGACCAGGGATGGATCATCGGCGCATAGATGCCGCCGGGCATCTGGAACGAGGACACCAGCGGTTGCGGGGGACTCCACGGCCCCTGCGGCGCCGGCGCGGTCCGTGCGATGACGTCGTTGCTGCCGCCGTCGGTGTAGAGGACCAGGTATTGCTTGAGGTAACTGTTGTACTGGGCCGACATTTCGCCCACCGGCGCCGGGAAGATCGGCGTCGCCGCACCCGGATTGTTCGGGACCCAACGACCGCCCTCGTCGCCGTTCCAGTATTGGTACTTGGTCAGGTCCGGCAATTGGTTCGGTGGAACCCGCGAGAGGAAGGCCGCGCCGCCGCGACCCGACGGCGTCCCGAACTGGTAGATGTAGCCGTCCTTGCCCTTCAAGAACGCGCCCATCTGGAAGTTCTCGTTTCCAGGCGTAAACCCGGCTCCCGGAATGGCATCCGCGGACGCCGTGCGGATCGTGGTGGGGAAGATCCCCCAGTTCTGGCCGTTGTCGTTGGACCGCGCGATCGCCGAATAGTTCGTTGTCCATTCGCCGTCACGGCCCCACTGGCGGATGGACATGTAGCTCATGTACTGGGTTCTGCCCATCGACATCGCCCCGGTCGGAATGATTCCCGTCTCGTGCGCGGCCTTGTGGATGGTGTTGACGACCTGTTTGGAGAGCCCGGGCGCCCACACCGGCGAGCCGGAATACTTGTCGTTCGGCACGCCGTCGGCGATGTGGATTCCCTTGGACAGATCGCGATCGTTGCTGCGGAACAGGGTGTTGTAGCGCCACTGCTGGCCGTGCACCTTGCAGTAGCCGAAGGTGTCACCGAAGGCCATCAGCACCTGGCGGTTGACGGGATCGCCGTTGTCCCAGGCAATCCCGAGGTCGGTGCCGGAGATGCCGAACCGTTGCAGCGTTTTGTTGGGGCCGTCCGGCCCGGTGACCCAGTCGACGAGGGACGTCGGAGCGCCCGCGATCGACGGAGGCGGCGGGCCCGGCTCGGGTTGCGGCTGCGGCACCGGGGCGGCGTTCGGCCGTAGCGGGTTGGCGTTCGGCAGTTGCGGGACCGCGGGCGGGTTGGGAGCCGGAGGCAGGACCTCGGCTTGCTGTTGCAGCGGCGCGGAGGGTCCGGGTCCCGGCGTCGGCCCCTCGGCTCGCGGATGGACCGGCGCGGAGTAGCGCTGCCCCGGCGTCGCCGGCTTGAGCAACGAGGAGATCAGCGGACCCAGCCTCGGCAGCGGCGCCTGGTCATTCGTGTGACTGGGCCTGCGCCCGGTCGGCGGCTGCACGACCGGCTGAGGCGCGGGCATCGCCGGCTGCGCGGCGGGAGGGTCGACGTTTGCCTCGGGGGCACCGCATGGCGTGGCGTGGGCGGTAGGCGCGGGCCCCACCACGAGGACGAATCCGACAGCGGCCGCCGACGCCATCGATAGCGACACACTTCGAAGAATCGCCGACATGTAACACCTTTCGAGGGGTAGGACACCGCGCTGACGTCCGTAGTTGGCTCATGTGACGATAGTGATCTGCGGGGCATATGTGACCAACGATGAACCGATAGGTATGCATCCGTGACCGTGTCGCAACGCGGCAGTCGCCGCCCCGACTTCCCTCGCGTGGCATTAGCTGGAAGCAATATGTAAGCTGCTAATCGGCGTTTCTGATTTTGCCAACGCTGCCACTGGCTGGGTCAGGTATCGACCCGGAAGATGTCACGATGGACCGCAGACCGACCCGCCCCGGGGGGTGAGCCCGCCCCGGGCCTTCCACCCGGTCGCCAAGAGCCGGTCGCGTCCTCACAAGTGGCCGCCTGCCCCCGCGGGGTCGTCGCCGGCCGGGGGTGGACGTCGCGGCTACTTTGCTGGGACGGCCGCAAAACGAACGGCCGACGGGTGCGCATATCGGCTTACACCGCAGCCTCGCGCGACGCCACGATGCGGGGTGGCCGCTTCGCGGTGGGACTGGCCGCACGACGGCGCAACCCCACCACATCGCCGCAGCTCAGACTTCCGGCCGACCGCCTGCCCGAGTGCCCCGCGCGCACCCGGAAAAGGTGAATCGACGTTAACCGGACCCGGCGCCGTCGGCGGCCCGGCATCAACGAGACGTCAAATAGATTGAGGCCGCATGTTTGTCGGCACCGCTGGGGGGCAATGATCCAACAGTAGGCGAGTGCGTCGGCCGGCCTTCGCGCCCGCCTAGGTCCCGTCGGTTCAGCCCGAGAGCCGACGGGGCCGCCCTCTTTGGACCGCCCAGGGACCCGCGCCGGCCCGCCGATAGGCCCTCAACAACCGCCCCGCCCGGGAGTACCGTCGGCGTATGGATCGCTCCTCCGGTGTGTGGATTCTCGGCGGTTACCAAAGCGATTTTGCTCGCAACCTCACCAGGGAAGGCCACGACTTCGCCGCGCTGACCGCCGAGGTCGTCGACGCGACGCTGGCAACGGCCAAGCTGGACGCGGCCGGCATCGAAGTGGTGCACGTCGGCAACGCCTTCGGCGAGATGTTCGCCCGGCAGGGCCACCTCGGGGCGATGCCCGCCACGGTCTGCGACGGCCTCTGGGACACCCCGGCGTCGCGCCACGAAGCCGCCTGCGCTTCCGGCAGCGTGGCGGCGCTGGCGGCGATGGCCGATCTGCGGTCGGGCGCCTACGACACCGCGCTGGTAGTGGGCATCGAGCTCGAGAAAACGGTCCCGGGCGACACCGCCGCGCAGCATCTGGGGGCCGCGGCATGGACCGGTCACGAGGGGGCCGACGCGCGCTACCTGTGGCCGTCCATGTTCGCCCGGGTGGCCGACGAGTACGACCGCCGGTACGGACTGGACGACGCGCACCTGCGGGCCATCGCCCAGCTCAACTTCGCCAACGCCCGCCGCAACCCCAACGCCCAGACCCGCGGGTGGACCGTCGCCGATCCCATCACCGACGACGACGACGCCAACCCGATCACCGAGGGCCGGCTGCGACGCTTCGACTGCAGCCAAATGACCGACGGCGGCGCGGGATTGGTGCTCGTCAACGACGCCTACCTGCGCAACCACCCCGACGCGCGCCCGATCGGCCGGATCGAGGGCTGGGGTCATCGCACCGTCGGGCTGGGGCTGCAGCAGAAACTGGACCGTGCCGGCGACGATCTCTACGTGTTGCCGCATGTGCGGGCGGCGGTGCTCGACGCGCTGCGCCGGGCGGGGCGCGGCCTCGACGACATCGACGGGTTCGAGGTGCACGACTGCTTCACTCCCAGCGAGTACTTGGCCATCGACCACATCGGGTTGACCGGCCCGGGCGAGTCATGGAAGGCGATCGAAAACGGCGAGATCGAGATCGGGGGGAGGCTGCCGATCAATCCCAGCGGCGGGTTGATCGGTGGCGGGCATCCGGTGGGCGCCTCCGGGGTGCGGATGCTGCTCGACGCGGCCAAGCAGGTCAGCGGCGCCGCCGGCGACTATCAGGTCGACGGTGCGCAAACCTTCGGGACCCTCAATTTCGGCGGCAGCACCGCCACCACCGTGAGTTTCGTTGTCAGCAAAGGCGGTTGAGATGGACTTGCCAAAAGATATAGCGATCGTCGGCAAGTTCCTGTCCACCCTTCCCGAGGACGACGACCACCCCTACCGGACGGGCCCGTGGCGTCCCCAGACCACCGAGTGGGACGCCGACGACCTGGCCGCGGTCGAGGGTGAGATCCCGGGCGACCTGGACGGCGTCTATCTGCGCAACACCGAGAACCCGCTGCACCCCGCGTTCAAGACCTATCACCCCTTCGACGGCGACGGCATGCTGCACGTGGTCGGCTTCCGCGACGGAAAGGCCTTCTACCGCAACCGTTTTATCCGCACCGACGGATTCCTGGCCGAGAACGAGGCCGGCGGGCCGCTGTGGCCGGGGCTGGCCGAGCCCGTGCAACTGGCGCAGGGCCCGCAAGGCTGGGGCGCGCGAACGCGGATGAAGGACGCGTCGAGCACCGACGTCATCGTGCATCGCGGCGTCGCGCTGAGCAGTTTCTACCAGTGCGGCGACCTGTACCGAATCGACCCGTATTCGGGTGACACGCTCGGCAAGGAGTCCTGGAACGGGCGCTTCCCGACCGCGTGGGGCGTGTCCGCACACCCCAAGGTAGACAACGCAACCGGTGAACTGCTGTTCTTCAACTACAGCAAGCAAGACCCGTACATGCATTACGGTGTCGTCGACGAGCGCAACGAACTGACTCACTACGTCGACATCCCGCTGCCCGGTCCGCGCCTCCCCCACGACATGGCGTTCACCGAAAACTACGCCATTCTCAACGATTTCCCGTTGTTCTGGGATCCTCAGCTGCTCGAGCACGACGTGCACCTGCCGCGCTTCCACCCCGACATCCCGTCGCGGTTCGCGGTGATCCCGCGCCGCGGCGGGACCGAGGACATTCGCTGGTTCGAGGCCGACCCCACGTTCGTGCTGCACTTCACCAACGCCTACGAGGATGGCGACGAGATCGTGCTCGACGGCTTCTTCGAAGGCGACCCGTCCCCGCTCGATACCGGTGGAACCAAGTGGGACAAACTGTTCCGCTTCTTAGCCCTGGATCGCCTGCAGGCACGCCTGCACCGGTGGCGTTTCAACCTGGTCACCGGCGAGGTGCGCGAAGAGCGGCTCTTCGAATCCGTCACCGAGTTCGGCACCATCAACCCCGGCTACGCGGCCGCCGACTACCGCTACGTCTATGCGGCCACGGGCAAGCCGGGTTGGTTCCTGTTCGACGGCCTGGTCAAACACGACCTGCGCACCGGAACCGAGGAGCGGTTCTCGTTCGGGGACGGCGTCTACGGCAGCGAGACCGCGATGGCACCGCGCGTCGGCGGCACCGGCGAAGACGACGGCTACCTGATCACGCTCACCACCGATATGAATACCGACGCCTCGTATTGCCTCGTGTTCGACGCCACCCGCCCCGGCGACGGGCCGGTGTGCAAACTCCCACTGCCGGAACGGATTTCCAGCGGCACCCACTCGACCTGGGCGCCCGGCTCCGAGCTGCGCCGCTGGGACACCGCCGAGTCCGCCGCGGACGCGATCGGACTGTGATGAGCACCGACCAGCACAAGCACCACCGCACGACGCACTGGCCGCCGCAGTTGGCCCCCATCGGCGGCATCCGCTTCGCGCGCCGCTCCTCGCACTTCGCGGAAACGGTGCGGTTCTACCGCGACCTCGTCGGCCTGCCGCTCTACGAGACGTTCGAGGACAGCTACGGCAGCAACGGCGCGATCTTCGGGCTCCCCAGCTGGAACCTCACCATGGAGATCGTGCAGGCCGCCGACGACGTCGCGGTGGACCCCCATGAACAGCTCTGTCTTTATTTTCCGAACCCCCAAGCACAACGAGCCGCACTCGCGCGCCTGCACGACGCGGGCGTCGAACCCGTCGACCAGCACCCGTACTGGGCGGCCACGGGCGCGATCACCTATCGGGATCCCGACGGGCGCGAGATCGTATTCGCGCCCTTCGTGTTCGGCGTCAACGAGCCCGACACCAGCGCCGCTTCGGGGAAGCACGAGTTCCCGTCGGCGTGAGGGCTCAGCGCCGCGGCCGTCCCGAGGCCAACGCCGAGATCACCGCCACGATCGAGCACGCTGCGGCGCACACCGCGCCGCCCGCACCGACGTAGAGGCCGTATTCGGCCGACACCGGCGGGTTGACGTTGAGCTTGTAGTACCACACCGTCAGCGCCACGATCAACAGCGAAATCAGCAGCGCCGCAACCGAAGCGAGCTTCACCGACAATCCTCGGCCCATCATTGCGCCGGCCACCAGCAGGGTCGAGGCCAGCAGCACGATGAGCTGGCCGGCGCCGAACCCCGGGGGCAGTTCCAAGTTGCCGTGGGCGCCTCCGATGGCGTTGGCCCAGCCCCCGCCGTTGACCGCCGTCCTCAGCCACGGCAGCCACGCGCTGGCCGAAACCACCACGGCGAAAAACGCCACCAGCCAACCGGGGCGCAGTCGGCGAGTCATGGTAGCGAGGTTAACCGACTCCGCCGCCGGTCCGCGGCACCGAGCGTCGTCCTAGCGTGGCGGCGCTCGTCGGCTAGGCCTGCAGCGATGACAGGTTGAACGGGGCGCCCGTCGGATCGGTCGCGGCGGCCAGCCGTCCATACGGGGTGTCCTCGGCGTCGCGCACCACAGCGCCGCCGTTGTCGACGATCACTCGCAGGGTCTTGTCGACGTCCTCGGCGCCGAAGAAGGTCACCCAGTTCGACGGGACGGCCTCGGGTAGCAGCGAGGCGCCGTCCATCACGCCGAGCAATTGCTCGTCGCCGAACCACGCTGTGGTGTAGCGGAATTCGTCGGTATCGGACTCGGATTCGGTACGCCAGCCGAGGACGTCGCGGTAGAAGTCGAGGGCCGCACCGTAGTCGCGGGTGGTCAGCTGATGCCAGACGGGGGCGCCGGCCGCTCCGATGATCTCGAAACCGCGGTGCTGCAGCGGCTGCCACAAACCGAACGTCGCGCCGGCGGGGTCGGTCGCCAGGCCCATATGGCCCTTGGCGGGCACCTCCATCGCCATGCAGACCGAACCGCCCGCCCCGGTCACCGCGGCCAGCGTGGTCTGGATGTCGGCGGTGTGGAAATAGGTAACCCAGCGGTCCGGCGCCTCGGCCCCGGCCCGGTTGGCCATGATCCCGGCGACGGGGTGGCCGCCCTTGGCTGCGTTGACATATCCGCCGTACTCGGGCCCGGCGGATTCGAACGTCCAGCCGAAGACCGTGCCGTAGAAATCCTGGGCGCGGGCGACGTCGGACGTGGTCAGATCGATCCAGCATGGGGCGCCCAGCGGGGCGCTGTCACGAATAGGCATGGTGACCTCCTGATGATGTGTCCCCGGAAGAAAGGGGGTTCACACTATCGACCGCGCCCGAGGCGAAAACTCATCGGCGGGCGATCAGCGATGCCCGTTGCTGCTCGGATCGGGCCGGGTGAACACCGTCACGAAGTTCTCCAGCGACTGGTCGATATCGCCGCGCAGTGCGGCGGCGACGATCATGCCGATGGGGCCGAACAGTGCGGGGCCACCGAGGTGCACGTCGAAACTGACGAGGGAGCCGTCCCCTTTGGGCTGGATCTTGGCCATCAGCTTGACCTTGACCCCGCCGACTCCGTCGCCGTTGAGCGTCATGCCCTCGGGTGGCTTGTAGCGCACGACCGTCCATTTGATCCGGTTGGGCATGCCCTTGACCTCGACAATCGACTCGACGACCGAGCCCTTCTCGATCTCGTCGGGCAATGCGCTGCGCCACACCCGGTGGATGGTCAGCCAATCCTTGTACCGGGACAGGTCGGAGGCGTGCTGCCAGGCCACCTCGGGCGGCAGCGGGACATCGATGGATCCGGAAAGCTTGGCCATGGCTCAGTTCTGCTGGTCGCCCGTGTCCGCGGCGCCGGCCGCCTTCTTCGCCTGCTCCTGCACCTGGTGAATGGTGTCGGAGTATTTGCCCTGCGTCTTTTCGTCGACGAACTCGCCTGCCTTGTCGATGGCCGTCTCGACCTTGTCGGCGTTCTGCCACAACAGATCCTTGGCCTTGTCCAGGAATCCCATGTGCCCTCCCTTTTTCCGGCATCGTACTTGCCCGGTGAAACCGGCCGGCGCCGAGTTCGCTGTGCTCAGCGCCACAGCCGCGGCTGCACGCCCAGCATCCTGGCGCGGATCCACCACATGGCCTCGACCGCGGCTACGCCCAGCAGACCGATCCCCAGCGCGGTCGCGGTCACCGTGACATTGGACGGATCCAGCAGGAACTGCTTGCGGGCCAGGGGGAGGCTGAAGATCACCACATACGCCAGGCCCGAGACGATTACGAGCGCCACCCGCCACCACTGGTAGGGCCGTGCGACCACCGCGAGCACCCACAGGGCCGTCATGAGCAAGGTGATCAGGGCCGCGGTCGACGCCTGATCCTGTTGCTGGAAGCCGGCGTGCCGGCCAGGGTAGGCGGCCAGGTACGACGCGAAGGTCGCGGTGCCGACGATCAGCCCGGACGGCAGCGCCGAGCTCAGCACCCGGCGCACGAAACCGGGCTCGGCGCGCTCGATGTTGGGCGCCAGGGACAGGATGAACGACGGTATTCCGATGGTGAACCACGCCGCGATGGTGACGTGGATCGGCTGGAACGGATACAGCAACGGATCGGCTTTCAACGCTTTGGAAAACAGGCATTCGATGCCCACCAACAACGCCAGCAGCACCGAGTACACCGTCTTGGTCAGGAACAGGTTGGCGACCCGCTCGATGTTGCCGATCACGCGTCGGCCCTCGCCGACCACGTACGGTAGCGTGGCAAACCTGTTGTCCAGCAGGACGATCTGTGCGACGGCACGGGAAGCCGGGCTGCCGGCCCCCATCGCGACGCCGATATCGGCGTCCTTGAGGGCCAGGACGTCGTTGACGCCGTCGCCGGTCATCGCGACCGTGTGCCCGCGCGATTGCAGGGCGTGTACGACGGCGCGCTTCTGATCGGGACGCACCCGGCCGAAGGTGGTGTGGGTGTCCAGCGCGTCGGCCAATTGCGCGGGGTCCGAGGGGAGTTGGCGCGCATCCATCGTCTCGCCGCGCAACCCGAGCTTGTCGGCGACGGCGCCGACAGAAACGGCGTTGTCCCCGGACAACACCTTGACCGAAACACCCTGATCGGCAAAGTATTCCAGCGTCTCGCGGGCGTCAGGTCGGACCTTCTGTTCGAGCACCACCAGCGCGACCGGGGTGACGTCCCCCGGTGCGCTGGGGTGGTCGACGGCCACGTCGGCGGCGCCCACCAGCAGGACCCGCAAGCCCTGCGACCCGATCCGCTCGGCCTGTTCGGCCGCCGCCGACGCCGGCTCGAGCAACACGTCGGGCGCCCCCATCACCCAGTCGCCGTGCCCTTCGAAGGACACCCCGCTCCACTTGGTGGCGGACTTGAAAGGTGCTGTCGCCGTGGCGGTCCAGCCCGGCGACTCGTGATAGGTCTCGGCGATCGCGCGCACGCTCGCGTTGGGTCGCGGGTCGGCGGCGGCCAACGCCGCCAGCACGTCGCCGATCCGATCGCGGTGCGCGTCCTCGTCGAGCTCGTCCACCCGGGCGACCCGCATGCCGCTTTCGGTCAGGGTGCCCGTCTTGTCGGCGCAGACCACGTCGACCCGCGCGAGCCCCTCGATGGCGGGCAGCTCCTGCACCAGGCAGCGGCGCTGGCCCAGCCGGACCACCCCGACCGCGAACGCGACCGACGTCAGCAGCACCAGCCCTTCGGGCACCATCGGCACCAGGGCGCCCACCGTCCGCAGCACGGACTCCTGCCAGCCCGCGTGCGTGGTGAACAGCTGGGTGTAGATCGTCAGCAGGCCGGCCGGCACCAGAAGGTAGGTGATGAACTGCAGGATGCGGTTGATGCCGTTGCGCAGTTCGGATTTCACCAACGTGAACTTGCTGGCTTCCTCGGCGAGTTTGGCCGCGTAGGCGTCCGGGCCGACCTTGGTGGCCCGGTAGGCGCCGGCGCCCGCAACGACGAAACTGCCCGACATCACCGCGTCGCCGACGGCCTTGGCGATCGGGTCGGCCTCACCGGTCAGCAGTGACTCGTCGACCTCCAGGTTCGCCTCTTCGATGATCTCTCCGTCGACGACGACCTGATCGCCGGGCCCGAGCTCGATGATGTCGTCGAGCACCACCTCCTCGGGCGGGACCGCACGCGTCCCGGATTGCCTGCGCACCACGGGTTTCGCCTGACCCACGATCGCGAGCTTGTCCAGCGTCTGCTTGGCCCGGATTTCCTGGACCATGCCGACGACGCTGTTGGCGATGATCAACAGTCCGAACATCCCGTTGATCAGCGAGCCGGTCGCCAGCACGATCAGCAGCAACACTCCCAGGATCGCGTTGATCCGGGTGAACACGTTGGCCCGCACGATATCGGTGATGCTGCGCGTCGCCCGTTTCCGCACGGCGTTGCTCTGGCCGTCGGCGACCCGCTGCGCCACCTCGGCGTCGGTCAGGCCGGTGATCAGTGAGGAGCTCATCGGGCGAAGGTCCCCAGCTTCTCGGTGTCGTAGTACTCCAGATTCAGGGTGTCGTTGGAGAAGACCGCTTTGGAAATCGTTCCGGGTGGGGCGTTTTCGTCGGTCAGCGGGAAGGTGAAGGTGTCGCCGTCCCAATGGGTGAGGGCGACCGTGTGGTTTTTCGGGCCCATCGCCAAGTGCAGGGCGCCGTCGCGTTCGGTCACGACGGCCGGGCCCCAGTAGTCGCTGGCGTACACGCCTGCATAGTCGCGAAGCGGCTTGGCCGGGGCGGGTTTGGGCGGGGGCTGCTTGCCGACCAGCGAGCCCACCGGATTGTTCAGCCAGCCGATCGCCTTCTGGTACAAGGGACCCCAGTCCTCGCGGATCTGGCCGTATTGGACGAGGTCCATGAATTCGGCGGTCAGGGTTTCCGGGATGCCGTAGGGCGCGCCGTTGGTCAGCGCGATGATGCCCACGTCTTCCGAGGGCATCACCACGAAGTTCGTCGCCGCCCCCAAAGCGAAAGCGCCGGAATGGCTGTATTCGGTGCGGCCCGAGGAATCGACCGACGCGTTGAAACCGTATCCGTAGAACCCGGTGCGCGCCTTGGGCGTCGTCGCGGGTGTCGACACCGTCTGCGGACTGATGGCCGGCAACAGGTCTTCCGGCGCGGCGATCCGCCGCCCGTCGTGAGTCCCGTTGCCCAGCAACATCATCAGCCAACGGGCCATGTCGTTGACCGATGAGCTGAGGCCGCCCGCGGGTGACTGGGGATCGGGATCACGCTGGAAGCGGGCCTCCCACTTGCCGGCGACCTTGACGTGGTTGACCGCGTGATTGGGCCGGGCGAGGAAGTCGGCGAAGCGTGAGCTCGTCGACGTCATTTTTAGCGGGCGGTAGAGCGCCTCGTCGGACAGGTCCTCCCATGACTTGCCGGCCGCGGCCGCCACGGCCTCCGCGCCGGCGGTGATCCCATAGTTGGTGTAGGCGTAGCTGATCCGGAAGGGTGCCAGCGGCAGATACCTGAGTCGCTCGAGGGTCTGACGACGGTCGTAGCCCAGGTCTTCGAGTTTGTCGCCCGCGTGATCGGGCAGCCCGGAGCGATGCGAATACACGTCGGCGACGGTCACATGGCTACTGACATAGGGATCGCCGAGCGTGAACCAGGGCAACTTGGCGGCCACTGGGGTGTCCCAGGTGACGACGTGATCGCTGACCTCGTGCGCGATCACCGTCGCGCCAACCGATTTGGACACCGAAGCCAGCTGGAAGACGGTGTCGGCGTCCACCTTGTTTCCTTGCCCCTCGCCCTTGCTCACATCCTTGACACCGAAACCCTTGGCGTACAACACTTTCCCGCCGTGGACGACGGCGACCGCCATTCCCGGCACGCCGGTGTTCTTCATCAGGTCGCCGACCAGGCCGTCGATCTTGGCGACGGCATCGTCGATGCGGCCGGCAGGAATCGCCACGCCGGCCACTTGGTTGGGCGCGACGTCAGACAGTGTGGACGGGGCCCCGGCGGTCGGCTGCGCGGAGCCGCATCCCGTCAATCCGAGCAGCACCGAGATGGCAGCGACCGCGCGTTTGGTCATGGCGCACTCTAACGCGGTGGGGTTGCCGGACTCCGGAATCAGAGCTGCCACCACGGGTTCGATTTCACCGGGGCCGCGAGATCAATGCGCTGGCCCGGCACCGGAACCGCCACGTTCACCTGCTCGGGCTCCGCGGCGGCGAGCAGCCGCTCGACCGGCTCGGCCCACGGGTGCGGGGCCAACCGGAAGGTGCCCCAGTGGATCGGCACCAACAGCCCCCCGTCGGTGACGTCCAGGTGCGCCCGCAGCGCCTCCTCGGGGTTCATGTGCACGTCGGGCCACGCCGTGTTGTAGGCCCCGATGGGCAGCAGGGTCAGGTCGAACGGTCCGTGGTCGGCGCCGATCTGGGCGAAGCTCTTCGTGTACCCGGTGTCGCCGCCGAAGTACGCGCGATGGGTCGGCCCGCGAAAGACCCACGACGCCCACAGCGTCGTGTTGCGATCCAGGAAGCGCCCCGAAAAATGCCGCGCCGGCACGCACACCACGGTGAGCTCGTCGACCGTCGCGCTCTGGTGCCAATCGAGCTCGACGATGCGGTGCTCGGGTATCCCCCACCTGCGAAGGTGGGCGCCGACACCGAGCGGAACGAAGAACGGGGACCGCTGCGTGCGGGCCAACGCCCGAATCGTGTCGATGTCGAGGTGGTCGTAGTGATCGTGGCTGATCACCACCGCGTCGACGGCGGGCAACCCCTCGAGTTGAATCGGCGGCGGGTGCAGCCGCTGCGGCCCGACGACGTCCGACGGCGAACACCGGTCGCTCCACACCGGATCGGTGAGCACCCGGTAGCCGTCGATTTCCACCAGCGCCGTGGAGTGGCCGAACCAGCTGACGGCCAGCCCGCTCGGATCCGCGCGGAAGACCCCGGGGGCCGTCAGCGGGATCGGCCCGCGCGGCCGGCTTCCACCCCGGTTGCCCACCAGCTCCCACGCGATGAGCCGCAGTTGCTCGCGGTCCATCTTGGTTTCCGAGGCGGGCTCGAGGTTGACGAAGACGCCGTCGCGACAGTTCGGGGACCCCGCGGTCGCCGCGGCGATCGATGCGGGGTGGGCGCCGAGGGCGTCCGGCGCGCCGTGCAGCGCGCGCAGCAGCCAACCCCCGCCCGCCAGCGACGCCGTGCCGGCGATCAGCCGTAGCGTCCCCCGCATGGCTCGTCAGGCCCCCTGGAACTTCGGTGGCCGCTTCTCGATACGCGCGACCTGGGCCTCGATGACGTCCTGGCTGCCCCACGCCTTGTCGAAAAGCTCCTTGTGCACCGGGTCGGCCTCCTCGATGGCGCCGTCGTCGTTGAGCACCCGCTTGGCGTGCTGGATCGCCAACGGGGCCAGGCCGGCGATCTCGGCGGCCCAGGCCTGGGCGTCGGACAGCGTCCCGATGCGGTTGGCCATCCCGGTCTGCAGGGCCACGTCGGCCGTCAGCTTTTCGGCGGCCAGCAGCATCGCGCGGGCCCGGCCGTGACCGACCAGTGAAGCCAGGCGCCGGATGCTCCAGTTGTCAAGGGCCAGACCGTATTTCGATGTGGGGAATTGGAAGAAGGCGTCCGGCACGACGACCCGGAGATCGCATTGCATGGCCAGCTGCAGGCCCGCGCCGATGGCGGGGCCGTTGATGGCGCCGATCACCGGGATGAGGGTGGCGTCCAAGACCCTGTGCAGCTCGATGAGGCGGTCGGGATAGTCGGCGGCGAATGCGTCACCGCTCAGGTCCGCGCCGGCGCAGAACACCGTGCCCTGCCCGGTCAGCACGATCGCCCGGGTGGAGCCGTCGCCCGCCTTCAGCACGGCCTCGCGCAGCTCCTCGACGAGCTGGGAGTTCAAGGCGTTGCGGCGCTCGGGGCGCTGCAACTCGATGGTCAAAACCGCTTCGGCCTGGCTGACACCGATCATGGCAGCCACCCTATATAGCCTCGTCACGTGAGTCGTATCACGGCTGGTCAACTACGCGACGCGGTCCTGGACGAGAATTCCTTCATCCGCTGGGACAGCGAGCCGCTCGCCGTGCCGGCCAGCGCCGCCTATGCGCGAGAGCTGGCCAATGCCCGCGCCGCGACGGGCCTGGACGAATCCGTGCTGACCGGCGAAGGGCGCATCTTCGGGCGCCGGGTCGCGGTGGTGGTCTGCGAATTCGGCTTTCTGGGTGGCTCGATCGGGGTGGCCGCCGCCGAACGGATCACCGCGGCGGTGCAGCGGGCGACCGCCGAGGGGCTGCCGCTACTGGCCTCGCCGAGCTCCGGCGGCACCCGCATGCAAGAGGGCACGGTCGCGTTCCTGCAGATGGTGAAGATCGCCGCGGCCGTCCGGCTGCACACCCGGGCTCACCTGCCCTACCTGGTCTATCTGCGCAATCCGACCACCGGTGGGGTCTTCGCGTCGTGGGGCTCGCTGGGCCACGTCACGCTCGCCGAACCGGGCGCGTTGATCGGCTTCCTCGGACCTCGCGTGTACCAGCTGCTCTACGGCGAACCGTTCCCCGAGGGCGTGCAGACCGCGGAGAACCTGCAGCGGCACGGCGTGATCGACGACGTCATCCCGCTCGACGAGCTGCGCCCGACGCTGGACCGAGCGATGACCGTCATCGCCGACCCGCCCGGGCCGCTGCCCACGCGGCCACCACCCGAACCGACACCCGACGTCGCGGCGTGGGATTCGGTGGTGGCATCGCGGCGTCCGGACCGGCCGGGCGTCGGACTTCTGTTGCGGCACGGCGCAACCGACCAGGTGCTGTTGTCGGGGACCGGCCGGGGAGAGGCGGCGACGACGCTGCTGGCGCTGGCCCGATTCGCCGGTCAGCCGGTGGTGGTGCTCGGCCAGCGGCGGATAGCGGGCGGCCGGGCGAGCACCGTGGGCCCCGCGTCGTTGCGCGAGGTCCGGCGCGGCATGGCGCTGGCCGCCGAGTTGCGCCTGCCGCTGGTGCTGGTGATCGACACGGCGGGACCGGCGCTGTCGGCCGACGCCGAACAGGGCGGGCTCGCCGGGCAGATCGCCCAGTGCCTGGCCGAGCTGGTGACCCTGGACACCCCGACGGTCTCCGTGCTGCTGGGCCAGGGCAGCGGCGGGCCGGCGCTGGCGATGGTGCCGGCCGATCGGGTGTTGGCCGCGCTGCACGGCTGGCTGGCGCCGCTACCGCCGGAAGGCGCGAGCGCGATCGTCTTCCGCGACACCGATCACGCCGCCGAACTTGCCGCCGCACAAGGCATCCGGTCGACCGACCTGTTGGCGTCCGGGATCGTCGACGTCGTCGTCGCGGAACATCCCGATGCCGCCGACGAGCCCGTCGAGTTCTCGCGGCGACTCTCACGCGCCATCGCCGCCGAGGTGCAGGCGTTGCGCGGGATACCCGCCTCCGAGCGGCTGGCCGCCCGGCTGCAGCGCTACCGCAACATCGGTCTGCCCTGAAACGCTCGCGACGGTGGTGCCTCCCGCATCCATAGGCGGCAATCAGGCAAGATGGGCGGCATGGACACAGGAGCTAGCTCACCTCGGGTCTTGGTCGTCGACGACGACTCCGATGTGCTCGCGTCGCTGGAACGTGGCCTGCGCCTGTCCGGGTTCGAGGTGTCGACCGCGGTCGACGGCGCCGAGGCGTTGCGCAGCGCCACCGAAACGCGGCCGGACGCGATCGTGCTCGACATCAACATGCCGGTGCTGGACGGGGTCAGCGTCGTCACCGCGCTGCGCGCCATGGACAACGACGTCCCGGTCTGCGTGCTCTCCGCCCGCAGCTCGGTCGACGACCGGGTGGCGGGCCTGGAGGCCGGCGCCGACGATTACCTGGTCAAACCGTTCGTGCTGGCCGAGCTGGTCGCGCGGGTCAAAGCGCTGCTGCGCCGCCGCGGCGCCACCGCCACCTCCTCGTCGGAGACCATCACGGTGGGACCGCTGGAAGTCGACATCCCCGGCCGGCGGGCTCGCGTCAACGGCGTCGACGTCGACCTGACCAAGCGGGAATTCGACCTGCTGGCGGTGCTGGCCGAACACAAGACCGCGGTCCTGTCCCGTGCGCAGCTACTCGAGCTGGTATGGGGCTATGACTTTGCCGCCGACACCAACGTCGTCGACGTCTTCATCGGATACCTGCGCCGCAAGCTCGAGGCCCACGGCGGGCCCCGGCTGCTGCACACCGTGCGCGGAGTGGGATTCGTGCTGCGCATGCAGTAACCCGGTCGAGCGGCCATGAACTTCCTGTCCCGGATCCTGACCCGTACGCCGTCGCTACGGGCCCGGGTCGCGGTCGCGACGGCGATCGGCACCGCGATCGTGGTGGTGATCGCGGGGGCGGTCGTGTGGTTCGGCATCACCAGCGCCTGGAAGGAGCGGCTGGACCGCCGCCTGGACGAGGCGGCCGGTTTCGCCATCCCCTTCCTGCCCCGGGGCCTCGACGACATCCCGCGCGCACCCCACGACCAGGACACCGTGATCACCGTCCGGCGCGACGGCCAGGTCAAGTCCAACTCGGACGTCACACTGCCGCCGCTGGAGGTGGGGTATGCAGACACCTACATCAACGGGGTGCGCTATCGCGTCCGAACCTTGGAGGTCGCCACGCCGCAGCCGGCGACGGTGGCAGTGGGCGCGACGTACTACGACACGATCGCCCAGACCAACAACCTGCATCGCCGGGTGATCCTGATCTGTGCGCTGTCGATCGGCGCGGCGGCGGTGTTCGCTTGGCTCCTGGCGGCTTTCGCGGTGCGGCCGTTCAAACGCCTGGCCCAGCAAGCCCGTTCGATCGACGCCGACGAACGGCCGCAAGTGGCGGTGCGCGGTGCCACCGAGGCGGTCGAGATCGCCGAGGCCATGCGGGGCATGCTGCAGCGCATCTGGACCGAGCAGGACCGGACCAAGGATGCGCTCGCGTCTGCGCGCGACTTCGCCGCCGTGTCCTCGCACGAGCTGCGCACCCCCCTGACCGCGATGCGCACCAACCTCGAAGTGCTCTCCACCCTGGACATGCCGGACGAACAACGCAAAGAGGTGCTGGGCGACGTCATCCGCACGCAGTCGCGCATCGAGGCCACGCTGACCGCCCTCGAGCGCCTGGCCCAGGGCGAGCTGTCGACGTCCGACGATCACGTGCCGGTCGACATCACCGAGCTGCTCGACCGCGCCGCCCACGACGCCACCCGCGTCTACCCCGGGGTCGACGTCTCACTGGTGCCCTCGCCCACCTGCATCATCGTCGGGCTGCCGGCCGGGTTGCGCCTCGCGGTCGACAACGCGATCGCCAATGCCGTCAAGCATGGCGGCGCCACCCGCGTCGAGCTGTCGGCGGTCAGCTCCCGCGCCGGCGTGGAGATCGCCATCGACGACAACGGGCGCGGCGTCCCGGAGGACGAGCGCCAGGTGGTGTTCGCGCGGTTCTCCCGCGGATCGACGGCCTCGCATTCCGGGTCGGGCCTGGGATTGGCCTTGGTAGCCCAGCAGGCCGAGCTGCACGGCGGGACTGCCGAGCTGGAAAGCAGCCCGCTGGGCGGTGCGCGGCTGGTGCTGCGACTACCCGGACCCAGTTAGCCGCGGGCCGTCGGCGGCTATCCGCCCCCTCCCGAGTCGGGCAGACTGGAGCGATGGCCAACGGCAGCAAACCCACCGACAACGACACCCTGGCACACATCCGCGAACTGGTCGCCGAAGAAAAAGCGCTGCGGGCCCAACTGCAGCGCGGTGACATCGACACGTCGGAGGAACATGACCGCCTTCGGCGCATGGAGATCGAACTCGACCAGTGCTGGGATCTGCTGCGGCAGCGCCGGGCGCTCCGCGAGAGCGGCGGCGACCCGCGCGAGGCGGAGGTGCGGCCGCCCGACGAGGTCGAGGGCTACCTGAGCTGAGCGGCCACGCGGACGCCGACGACGCGGTGGACGTCGCCGTCGTCGGGGGCGGGCACAACGGCCTCGTCGCGGCGGCCTACCTCGCGCGGGCCGGCCTGCGGGTGCGCCTGCTGGAACGGCTGGAACAGACCGGCGGGGCCGCGATCTCGGCGCAACCCTTCGACGGGGTCGGCGTCCGGCTGTCGCGCTACTCCTATCTGGTCAGCCTGCTACCGAGCCGCATCGTCGAGGACCTGGGCGCCGGGATTCGGCTGGCCCGGCGTCCCTATTCGTCGTACACGCCCGACCCCGCCACCGGCGGCCGCAGCGGGCTGCTGATCGGGGCGCCCGGTAACACCTTCGCCGCCATCGGCGCGGCCGACGACGCCCAGGGCTTCGCGGACTTCTACCAGCGCTGCCGGCTGGTGACCGAGCGGCTGTGGCCGACGCTGCTCGAACCGCTGCGCAGCCGCGAGCAGGCCCGCCGCCACGTACTGGAAAGCAACGACCGCCGCGCGGCGGCCGCCTGGGAAGCCCTGATCGAGGAACCGGTCGGCGAGGCCATCACCGACGCGGTGGGCAACGACCTGGTTCGCGGGGTGATGGCCACGGACGCCCTCATCGGCACCTTCGCGCGCCTCGACGATGAGTCGTTGACGCAGAACGTCTGCTTCCTGTACCACGTGCTCGGCGGCGGCACCGGGGACTGGGACGTCCCGATCGGCGGGATGGGCGCGCTGACCACCGCCCTGGCCGCGGCCGCCGTCGGCCACGGTGCCGAAATTATCAGCGGCGCAGAGGTTTACGCGCTCGACCCGAGCGGCGAAGTGCGCTATCGCAGCGGCGGCCATGAGCGCCGGGTCCGGGCCCGGTTCGTCCTCGCCGGCGTCACGCCCACCGTGCTGGCCGGGCTGCTCGGCGACGAACCGCCACCGGCGGACGGCGGCGCGCAGGTCAAGGTGAACATGGTGCTGCGGCGCCTGCCCCGCCTACGCGACCGGGGCGTCACACCCGACCAGGCCTTCGCCGGCACGTTCCACGTCAACGAGACCTGGACGCAACTGGATACGGCCTATACCCAGGCGGCCGCGGGGCAACCGCCGAATCCCCTGCCGTGCGAAGCGTATTGCCACTCCCTGACCGATCCCAGCATCCTGTCCGATGACCAGCGCCGCTCGGGCGCCCAGACGATGACGGTGTTCGGCCTGCACACCCCGCACGCGCTGTTCGGCGACGCCGACCCGGACGCGCTGCGCGATCGGCTCACCGACAAGGTGCTGGGATCGCTGAATGCTGTTCTGGCCGAACCGATTCAAGAACTGCTGCTGCACGATGCGCAGGGGCGCCCGTGCATCGAGACGACGACCACATCAGATCTCGAGCGCACCCTCGGCATGAGCGGCGGCAACATTTTCCACGGCGGGCTGTCGTGGCCGTTCGCCGATGACGACGATCCGCTGGACACCCCGGCGAGGCAGTGGGGCGTGGCCACCGCTCACGAACGAATCATGTTGTGCGGCTCGGGCGCTCGCCGCGGTGGGGCGGTGTCGGGCATCGGCGGGCACAACGCGGCGATGGCAGTGCTCGCCTCCCTCGCGACCAGGCAGAGAATCGCGTAAATCCCGCCGCCCGCAGGCGATTCTGCGTCTGCTCGGCAGGAAACTAGCGCGCGTCGATCGTCGCGTAGTCGCGCTCGGTGTAGCCGGTGTAGATCTGGCGCGGACGGCCGATCTTGCTGTCGCCCTCGTCGTGCATCTCACGCCAGTGCGCGATCCAGCCGGGCATCCGGCCCAGCGCGAACAGCACGGTGAACATCCGGGTCGGGAACCCGAGGGCGCGGTAGATCAGGCCGGTGTAGAAGTCGACGTTGGGGTACAGCTTGCGTTCGACGAAGTAGTCGTCGGTCAGCGCCGCCTCTTCGAGCTCCTTGGCGATGCTGAGCAGGTCGTCGTCGCCGCCGAGCTTGGCCAGGATCTTGTCCGCCTGCTCCTTGACGATGCGGGCCCGCGGGTCGTAGTTCTTGTAGACGCGGTGGCCGAAGCCCATCAGCTTGACGCCGGCCTCGCGGTTCTTCACCTTGCGGACGAATTCACTGACGTTGTCGTCGCTTTCGCGAATCTGCTCGAGCATCTCGAGGACCGCCTGGTTGGCGCCGCCGTGCAGCGGGCCCCACAGCGCGTTGATCCCACCGGAAACGGAGGTGAACAGGTTCGCCTGCGACGACCCGACCAGCCGCACCGTCGACGTCGAGCAGTTCTGTTCGTGGTCGGCGTGCAGGATGAGCAGCATGTCCAGCGCCCGGATGATCTCGGGGTCCGCCTGGTACGGCTCGGCCGGTAGGCCGAACGTCATGCGCAGGAAGTTCTCCACCAGGGTCAGCGAGTTGTCCGGGTAGAGGAACGGCTGACCGACCGACTTCTTGTATGCGTAGGCGGCGATGGTCGGCAGCTTGGCCAACAGCCGGATGGTGGACAACTCGACCTGCTCGTTGTCGGTCGGGTCGAGGGAATCCGGGTAGTACGCCGAGAGCGCGTTGACCGCGCTGGACAGCACCGGCATCGGGTGGGCGTTGCGCGGAAATCCGTCGAAGAACCGCTTCAGGTCCTCGTGCAGCATGGTGTGCAGCTGAATCCGCTTGGTGAACTCGGCCAGCTGCTCCTTGCTGGGCAGCTCACCGTAGATCAGGAGGTAGCTCACCTCGATGAAGGTCGACTTCTCGGCCAGTTGCTCGATCGGGTAGCCGCGGTAACGCAGGATTCCGGCGTCGCCGTCGATGTAGGTGATCGAGCTCTTGCACGACGCGGTGTTGACGAAGCCGTTGTCGAACGTGGTGTAGCCGGTCTTGGACAACAGCGAGCCCAGCGCGATGCCGTCGGCGCCTTCGGTGGCGCTGACGATCTCCAGGTCGGTCTCACCGCCCGGGTACTTCAGAGTGGCGGTGTCGTCGGTGTCGGCCACGAGAACCCCTTCGTGCTTCCGGCTGATATGGCTGCCCCTGACTTGGTGCTTACAGCTGAAGGTAGTCGTTATCGCGACGAGGCGCCCGTCCGGGGTCGGGTCTGGGAACCTTCCTTAAGCTTTCATCAGGTAGCGCGGTGACGATCCCGGCAGCTCGTGTCTTCCGCCGCTGCGCGCCCGGCGTCGGCGACGCGTGCCGCGCGGATCCGCCGTGGCGCGGGCCACAACAGGTACGGCGCACCGCCGTTGTCCCGGAAAGCGGCGCCCATCACCCCGCCGTGGACATCGGCCCGGCCAACCCGAAGACGTGAGCGGCGTTGTCGTGTAACACCTTTCGCAGCCACACATCGTCGATGCCGGGCAGCCGGGTGAGGACCTCGACCGCGTCGACGTAGCCGTACGGGATGTTGGGAAAGTCGCTCCCGAAAAGTATGCGGTCGGCGAGATCACGGAGGCGTCCGTACTCGGCGGGCGGGAAGGGCATGGCCTCCTCGACGAACGGGGTGAACGCCATCGTGGTGTCGAGCCGCACGTCGTCGTAGCGCTCGGCCAGGTCGAGGAAATCCGTGTACTCGGGCATGCCCAGGTGGGCGATGATCAACCGCAGGTGCGGATGGCGCGCGAGCAGTGCCGCGACGGGCCCGACGCCGGTGTGTTCGCCGGGGACGGGACCCGAGCCACAGTGGATGATCACGGGGATCGCGGCGTCTTCGATGACGCCCCAGGCGCCGTCGAGCAGCGGGTCGGTGGGGCTGTAGCGGCCGACCTGAATGTGGGCCTTGAATACGCGGGCGCCGGACGCGACGGCCTGACCGACGTAGTCCTCGACGCCGGGTTCGGGGTACAGCGTCGCGGTGTGCAGGCAGTCGGGCGTCGTCGCCGCGAACGATCGGCCCCACTGGTTCAACCAGGCCGCCATGTGCGGCTTGTGCGGATAGATCAGCGCCGTGAACGCCCGGACCCCAAAGCCGCGGAGGGTTCGCAGTCGCTGTTGTTCGTCGCTGCGGTAGGCGATCGGCCAATGCCGTCCCACCAGCGGGCCGGCGTCATCGAAGTACCGCCACACCTTGTCCATCACGGATTTGGGCATGAAGTGCGTGTGCACGTCGACGATGCCGGGCAGCCCGAGCGCCGTCCAGATCCGACGTACCGAATCCGTTTCGTCCATCGCCAGCCAAGTTAGCCGCCGCGCGGGCACGCTACGGCTGGAGGCGCTCGATGCGATCGCCGCTGACCCGGATGCGGTTATGCAACCGGTTTTCCCGTCCCTGCCAGAACTCGACCACCTCGGGCGCGATGAGATAGCCGCCCCAGCCCGGCGGCACCGGAACCTGCTCGCGGTCGGCGAAGCGCGCGGTCACCTCCTCCAGCTGGCCCAGCAGGGCCGCCCGCGACGCGATCGGTTGCGACTGATGCGAGGCCCAGGCGCCCAGCTGTGATCCGCGCGGTCGTTTCGACCAGTACTCCTGGGTCGCCTCCGCAGTGACCTTGCTCACCGGGCCGCGGACGTGGACCTGGCGGCCGAGCTGGTACCAGGGAAACGTGACCGCGGCGTACGGCGTCGCGGCCAGATCGCCGCCCTTGGCCGAGTCATAGTTGGTGAAAAAGGTGATCCCGGTCTCGTCGACGCCCTTGCACAGCACCGATCGGCTCGCCGGCCGCCCGTCGGCGGTGACGGTGGCCAGCACCATCGCGTTGGGCTCGGCGACACCCGATCGCTCGGCGTCGTCGATCCATTTGCGCAACAACGAAACCCAACCATCGCCGAGCCAGTCCGCGTCGAGATCGGGACTGCCGTCCTTCTCCGCCGATCCGTATTCCACACGCATTCTTTGCAGGTGCTCTTTTCCTGGCTCGGGGTCCCGTCGTGCCATCGCGTCAACGCTACCGGCGCTTGCTACCGGCCGGTAGCGTCGGCCCGAGCGGGGGGTGCGAGAATTTTCGGCATGACTGTGGTCCCCGAAGACTTTGTCCCCGGCCTCGAAGGCGTGGTCGCCTTCACCACCGAAATCGCCGAGCCGGATAAAGACGGCGGCGCGCTGCGCTACCGCGGTGTCGATATCGAAGACCTGGTGGGTCAGCAGGTCACTTTCGGCGACGTGTGGGCGTTGCTGGTCGACGGAAAGTTCGGCCACGGGCTGCCGCCCGCCGAGCCGTTCCCGCTGCCCATCCACACCGGCGACGTGCGCGTCGACGTGCAGGCCGGCCTGGCGATGCTCGCCCCGATCTGGGGGTACAAGCCGCTGCTGGACACCGATGACGCCACCGCCCGCAACCAGCTGGCCCGGGCGTCCGTCATGGCGCTGTCCTACGTTGCCCAGTCCGCGCGCGGCATCTATCAGCCCGCGGTGCCGCAGCGGGTGATCGACGAATGCGAAACGGTCACTGCCCGTTTCATGACGCGCTGGCAGGGCGAGCCGGACCCGCGCCACGTCGAAGCGATTGACGCCTACTGGGTTTCGGCCGCCGAGCACGGGATGAACGCCTCGACGTTCACCGCGCGCGTGATCGCCTCCACCGGCGCCGACGTGGCGGCGGCGCTGTCCGGGGCGATCGGCGCGATGAGCGGTCCCCTGCACGGGGGCGCGCCGGCGCGGGTGCTGCCGATGATCGAAGAGGTCGAGCGCACCGGCGACGCGCGCGGCCTGGTGAAGAAGATCTTGGACAGCGGCGACAAGCTGATGGGATTCGGGCACCGGGTGTACCGCGCCGAGGACCCGCGGGCGCGGGTGCTGCGCGCCACCGCCGAGCGGCTGGGCGCACCGCGCCACGAGGTTGCCGTGGCGCTGGAGCAGGCCGCGCTGGCCGAGCTGCGGGAGCGGCGCCCGGACCGGGCCATCGAGACCAACGTCGAGTTCTGGGCCGCGGTCATCCTGGACTTCGCCCGGGTGCCGGCCAACATGATGCCGGCGATGTTCACCTGCGGACGCACCGCCGGGTGGTGCGCCCACATCCTCGAGCAGAAGCGGCTGGGCAAGCTGGTCCGGCCGTCCGCCATCTACGTGGGCCCCGCCCCGCGCAGCCCGGAATCCGTCGAGGGTTGGGACCGCAGCCTCACCAACGCCTGAGGCCTTCCTGGTTGTCGGTGCCCGGCGATCTAATGGTTGCTGTCGCGCGATGACTTTGCGTCGCCGACGCAGTCATACGTCGTGAGCCTGTCCGCGGTGGGCAGGCGACGGAACCGACAGCAAGGAGAATCAGGATGGCGATCAACATCGAACCCGCACTGTCCCCCCACCTCGTGGTCGACGATGCCGCCGCGGCAATCGACTTCTACGTCAACGCTTTTGGGGCCGAGGAGATCGGGCGCGTGCCGCGCCCGGACGGCAAACTGGTGCACGCCGCGCTGCGCATCAACGGCTTCACGGTGATGCTCAACGACGACTTCCCGGAGGTGTGTGGCGGCAAGTCGATGACACCGACCTCGCTGGGAGGCACCCCGGTGACGATCCACCTCACCGTCACCGACGTCGACGCCAGCTTCCAGCGGGCGCTGGACGCCGGTGCCACCGTGGTGGCCCCGTTGGAGGACCAGTTCTGGGGCGACCGCTACGGCGTGGTCGCCGACCCGTTCGGCCACCACTGGTCGCTGGGGCAGCCGGTCCGCGAGGTCAGCATGGAAGAGATCACCGCGGCGATGTCCGGGCAGGGCGCCGGCTAGCGGCGATCGCAAGCGCGGCCGCGGCCGGGCGCGGCGGGTCGCCGCCATCGGCATTAACCGAGCAGCCGGTCCAAGAGCCGGCGTCGCGGTGGCGGCGCCGGCTCGGCGGTCGCGGCGGCCGCGAGCATCGCGGCGACCTCGGTGAACTTGTTGCGGGGCCGGCCGTCACCGCTGCCGCGCGCGATTTCGGCGGCGTCGATGGCACGCCATCCCGCCGCGTCGACGGCCTCGGGCCGACGGGAGCGCACCAGGGCGGCCAGCGCCTCGGGCTTGGCCGCCGGTTCGGTCAGCTTGCCGGCGTTGAAATCGGCCACCAGGGCCTGCACGGTCTCAAACGAGCACGACTTGTTGGTCCCGATGAACCCGCTCGGTCCCCGCTTGATCCAGCCCGCGACGTACGCGCCGGGCACGGGTGCGCGCGAGGCGGGATCGACGACGCGCCCGCCGTCGTTGGGCACCACGGCCGACGATTCGTCATAGGGAAGCCCACGAATCGGCTTGCCGCGGTAGCCGATCGACGTCAGCACCAGGCCCGTGTTCAGGCGGCGCGCCTCATCGGTGCCGGTGACCGAGAACTCCAGACCGGAGACGCGCTGCTCCCCCAGCACACGGGTCGGGGTGAGCCGGTATGCCAGCCTGATCCGCGGGCGTGCCGCCGGCGCCGAATCGTCGCCGAGCGTGCTCAGGATTTCCAGCTTGTTTTTCGTCAAGGGATCCGACGCCGTCGCCAGGTCGGCCGCGACCAGTTCGTGGTCGGCCGCGCTGAGGACGACCTCGGAGCTGCCCGTGAGCCCGATCAGCTCGGGCAACGTGAACGCCGACTGGGCCGGGCCGCGCCGGGCGGCGATCACCACCTCACGCACCGCCGAGCCGCGCAGCGCCGCCAAGGCGTGGTCGGCGATGTCGGTGCGGGCCAGGTCGTCGGGGTCCGCGGTGAGCACCCGGGCGACGTCGAGGGCGACGTTCCCGTTGCCGATGATCACCACCCGCTCGTGGCCGAGATCGACTGGCAGGTCGGCGAAGTCGGGATGACCGTTGATCCAGGCCACCAATTCGGTCGCGGTCCCGGTGCCGGCCAAACCCATGCCCTCGATGTCCAGGCGACGGTCGTCGGGCGCACCCACGGCGTACAGCACGGCGTGGTGGTGAGCCAGCAGGTCGTCATGGCTGAGGTGTTCGCCGATCTCGACGTTGAGATAGAAGCGGAAGCGCTCGTGGCCGGCGACCCGCTCGAAGAGGCGGGTGACCCGCTTGGTGTTCTGGTGATCGGGCGCCACCCCGGCCCGCACCAACCCGTACGGGGTGGGCAACTTCTCAAAGACGTTGACGCGCACGCCGTGCTGGGTGAGTAGCTCGTCGGCGGCATACATCGCCGCCGGACCCGATCCGACGATGGCCACGGTCAGCGGCCGGCGGCGCGCCCGCACTTCGGCGGCCGGGATGACCGGCGCCAGCTTCGACGTCGGCGGAAGCTTCTCACCCTCGGGCCGTTTCGGGTAGAACGACGCGTTGATTTCGACGAAGGGCAGCTGCTTGGTGTCCAACCGGGTGTCGGGCGCGATGGCCCCGACCGGGCACGCGCTCACGCAGGCGCCGCAGTCCACGCAGGCCGCCGGATCGATGTAGAGCATCTCCGAGGTGGCGAAGCCGGGCTCGTCCGGCGTGGGGTGAATGCAATTCACCGGACACGCGAAAACACAGGACCCGTCGTTGCAGCACGACTGGGTAATAACGTGCGGCATGAAACCTACAGACCGGACTCGTTACGCGGCCGGGACCGAGGCCAGGTGCTGGCGCTGCGGCTCGCTGCGGTAGCGCGACGGCTTGCCGTTGATCTTGCACAACCGCCACATCAGCCGCGCCGAGCGCGTCTCCATCAGGCCGGTGTCATAGGCCAGCATCCGCACGTCGCCGAACATGTCGCTGAGCCACTTACGCGATTCCGGCGAGCGGAAGAACAGTTCCTTCTTGACCTCGCGCGGGATGTCGAACTCCTGCCAGAAAGCCTTGGGCGGCACCACAATCGCGCGGCAGAGCACCTTCATGGTCAGCGGCAGGTACAACGCGGTCCAGAACCGCTGCCTCTTGGTCAATTCCGGCACCCGCTTGCGCAGGAACTCGTGAGCGAACGAGATGTGGCGCGCTTCCTCGGCGACGTGGATCGCCATCACCCGTTCCATGATCGGGTGCAGGGACTTGCCTTCGCGCAGCACATTTTTCTGTGTGTGGTCGATGGGTTCCTCGCCGGCGAGCACGCCGATGAAGAACGCCACCGGCAGCGGCCCCGCCACCAGCGGAACCAACGGCGACAGCCACTTGAGCATCCGCGGCATGCCCGGGACGTCGGCGCCGATCCGGTTCACCATCTCCTGGAACATCATGGTGTGGTTGCACTCTTCGACCGACTCGTGCAGGCAGTACCGGTATTCGGGCGAGCCGTTGGGCACCCAGAACGTGTAGTTCATCAGGCCGCGGATCAGGATGGATTCGAAGTGCAGTCCCACCTTGGCCACGTTGGCCTGCCGCCACATCCCGATCTTGATCTTGCGCTCGTCGGACTGCGCCAAGTACCAGGGATGACGGCCCAGCGGGTCGGTCTCCGGCAGGATCCACCGAGGGTCGTTCTCGGTGACAGCGAATTCCGGTGAGTCCCAATCGATGTCGGTGTACGGGTTGAAGTTGCGCCGCACCGACCCCTCGGACAGTGTGGCAAGCATGTTGACGTAGTCAGCGTCGTCGCGCACTTCCATGTTGCGGCGCCAACGCCGGACCAATCGCGTCCTAGCCATAACCTAGGCCTCCTCAATGAGGTTTACATTTGGACGTGCTATGTCCAGACAGTACCGGAGGTACCGGATATTTCCTAGACCCGTCCGAGGCACTGTGACCTGACCAGTGGTCATCGAATTCGTATGCCCTGGATCACAACGGAGGAAACGTCGGAGGCGCCCCGAGCAGGCGTTTTGCGTTGACGGCCCGGTCCGACGGTCGGCCCGCCGCAACGGCCCGCCAGGGTGGCTCACTACCCTGATGAGCATGGCTGACCAGCTCGCAGATTCCCTTCAAATTCCCGACGCCATCAAGCCCCGCGACGGCCGCTTCGGGTGCGGCCCGTCCAAGGTGCGGCCCGAGCAACTGCAGGCGCTGACCACGACGGCGGCGCCGCTGTTCGGGACCTCGCACCGGCAGGCGCCGGTCAAGAATCTGGTGGGCCGACTGCGGTCGGGGCTCGCTCAGCTGTTCTCGGTGCCGGACGGCTACGAGGTCATTCTGGGCAACGGCGGGGCGACGGCGTTCTGGGACGCCGCGGCGTTCGGCCTGATCGACAAGCGCTCGCTGCACCTGTCCTATGGGGAATTCAGCTCGAAGTTCGCCTCCGCGGTGGCCAAGAACCCCTTCGTCGGCGACCCCGTCGTCATCAAGTCGGATTCGGGCAGCGCCCCCGAACCCCAGAGCGATCCGTCGGTGGACGTGATCGCGTGGGCCCACAACGAGACCTCGACCGGGGTCGCGGTGCCCGTGCGCCGACCCACCGACTCCGGTGACGCGCTGGTCGTCATCGACGCGACGTCCGGGGCCGGCGGCCTGCCCGTCGACATCGCCGAGACCGACGCCTACTACTTTTCGCCGCAGAAGAACTTCGCCAGCGACGGCGGGCTGTGGCTGGCCGTCATGAGCCCCGCCGCGCTGGCCCGCGTCGAGTCCGTCGCCGCTTCGGGCCGCTGGGTGCCCGACTTCCTGTCGCTGCCCATCGCGGTGGAGAACAGCCTGAAGGACCAGACCTACAACACCCCCGCGGTCGGCACCCTGGCGCTGATGGCCGAGCAGGTCGACTGGATGCTGGGCAACGGCGGGCTGGACTGGGCCGTCAAGCGCACGGCGGACTCCTCGGGACGGCTGTACTCGTGGGCACAGGAGCGGCCCTACACCACCCCGTTCGTCAGCGACCCGAAGCTGCGCTCGCAGGTGGTGGGCACCATCGACTTCGCCGACGACGTCGACGCCGCGGCCGTGGCGAAGGTCCTGCGGGCAAACGGCATCGTCGACACCGAGCCCTACCGCAAGCTCGGCCGCAACCAGCTGCGGGTCGGGATGTTCCCGGCCGTGGATCCCGACGACGTCAGCGCCCTCACCGAGTGCGTCGACTGGGTCGTTGAGCGGCTCTAGTCGCGCGCCCTTGAACAGCCGGTAATCGGCGCGCCGCCGCCCAGCGTGTCAGCACAGATGATGGGCGGTTGCTGGACTAAAGTGCGCCGTGACGGGTCCGTCGCTGATCTGCACGGAGCCTGCGAGGAGATAGCCATGCGGGAACTCAAAGTG
Source organism: Mycobacterium sp. 3-98 (assembly GCF_035918355.1). NCBI lineage: Bacteria > Bacillati > Actinomycetota > Actinomycetes > Mycobacteriales > Mycobacteriaceae > Mycobacterium > Mycobacterium sp. 3-98. Next base: position 4,991,557 of record NZ_CP142360.1, read on the forward strand.
GTTGGGCTCGATGCCGACAGCAAATATGTCATCTGCGAGAGCGATGATCCCGCGGAGCAGTTCAAGCTGGCGGCCGACGACCGCCTGCGGGCCGTTCTGCGCGACGCGGCCCAGCACCCCGAGCAGCCGCAGCTCGAGATCGAAGTCACCAACATGCTCAGCCCCAAAGAAATTCAGGCCAAGATCCGCGCCGGCGCGTCCGTCGAGCAGGTCGCCGCGGCGTCGGGGTCGGACGTGTCGCGGATCCGCCGCTTTGCCCACCCGGTGCTGTTGGAACGGTTCCGGGCCGCGGAGCTGGCAACCGCCGCCCATCCCATGCTGGCCGACGGTCCCGCCGTGCTGACCCTGCTGGAGACCGTCAGCACCGCCTTGGTGACGCGCGGCCTCGATCACGACAAACTCAGCTGGGACGCCTGGCGCAACGAAGACAACCGGTGGACGGTGCAGCTCGCGTGGAAGGTCGGCCGTTCGGACAACCTCGCGCATTTCTGCTTCACGCCCGGCGCCCACGGCGGGACCGTCACCGCCATCGACGACGCGGCCAGCGCGTTGATCGACCCGACCTTCGAGCGTCCGCTGCGGCCGGTGGCGCGGGTGGCCCACGTCGACTTCGAAGAGCCCGCGAAGCCGCACGTCACGCAGGAGCCGGCCCCGGAGCCGGAAGAAAAACCCGTGCACACCCGCCGGGGCAAGCCGGTCATCCCGGCGTGGGAGGACGTGCTGCTCGGCGTGCGCTCGGGAGGGCAGCGCTAGCCCGCTAGGCGCGACCCGCTTCGCCCGGCTGCGCCGCGCTCGCGATCACCACTAGGCGCGGCCCGCGGCCGCCAGGGCGAGAAGCGCGACCCACGCTCCCGTCACGCCGACTCCGGCGCCGAGCACGAACCAGCGCAGGACCGGGGTGCGCCGCCACCCCCACAGGGTCGGCGTCAGTCCCCCCGCGGCCACGATGTTGAGCCCGACGGCCAGCAGCAGGTGCACGCGAACCAAGCCCAGAGTGAGCACGACGATCGCTGCGGCGGTGACCGCCGCGACGAACGCGGCCACCGTCAAACCCGTTGCCCAGGGCACGGACTCGTCCTTCATCAGCCGAAGCCTAGCCTGACCGTTCATCGCCGCCTTTCGTCACCGAGCGCTCGTAGAACGCCAGCGCAGCCGCGGTTGCGACGTTGAGCGAGTCGGTGCCGCGCGACATCGGAACGCGCACCCGCACATCGCTGCACCGCAAGGTGGCCGGCGTCAGCCCGGGACCCTCGGCGCCCACCAGCACCGCGACGCGTTCGCCCCGCGCGGCCGTCATCGCCTCGGCCAGCGGGCACGCCGACTCGTGCGGGGTCATAGCCAGCAGCCGAAACCCGTTCTCCTTCAACGTCATCAGCTCGGCCGGCCAACAGGTTGCGCGCGCATACGGCACCAGCAGTGCGTGTCCCATCGACACCCGGACGGCGCGGCGGTACAACGGGTCGGCGCACCCACTGCCGAATACCACGGCGTCGACGCCGAGCCCGGCCGCGTTGCGGAAAATCGAGCCCAGGTTCTCGTGATCGTTGACCCCTTCGAGCACGGCGACGGTGCGAGCGCCGGCGATCACCTCGGCCACGCTGGGCTCCCCCACCCGCCGGGCGGCCGCCAGCACGCCGCGATTGAGGTGGAAGCCGACCACGCGCGCCATGACGTCGGCGGACGTCCGGTAGAAGGGGACGGTGCTGCCGGCGAGGTCGTCTTTGAGCTCGGTGAGCCGGCGGTCGGTGCCGAGCAGGGCATGCGGGTGGAACCGGGACGCGAGCATGCGCTGAACCACCAGCACGCCTTCGGCGATCACCAGCCCCTTGCCCGACGGCAGGTCGGGACGGCGATCGACACTGTTCAGGTCCCGGAAGTCGTCGAGCCTCGGGTCATCGGGATCCTCGACGTCCTGGACGTTGCCGGCATCGGCGCTCACGGGCTTTCGTCGACCAGCGCCAACATCAAATCGGCGGCGCTGCGCAGGATGTCGCGCTGCTCGGTGTCCAACGTCGACAGCCGCTTGGCCAGCCATTCCTGGCGGGCGCGACGGTTGGCCTTGACCAACTCGGCCCCGGATTCGGACACCGAGACGAGCACCTGCCGGCCGTCGACGGGATGCGGCACGCGGTCCACCAAACCCATCTCGGCCAGCGACGCGATCACCCGCGTCATCGACGGCGGCCGAACCCGTTCGCGAATCGCCAGGGCGCCCGGCGTCATCGGACCTTCGTTGGCCAGCATCGCCAGCGCCGACAGCTGCGACAGTGACACCGGCGACGACGGGTTGCGGAACCGCAGCTGGCGGGCCAGCCGCATGACAGCCAGTGACAGGTCGCTGGCGAGCCGCGCATCGCTGTCAGGCATGGCGCGAGGTTACACGCAAGCCTGAGAAACCGGGACACCAACCGGCTCTTGATTCGTTCCGCCAAATGCCGCGGAATTTCATCGAAGCGCTTAGTTTCGGCAAGTAGGTGAGCGCCCGGCGGGGACCGGCGGCGGGCTATGTTATTCGCGATGTCCGCCGAACCTGATCACCACCGCGCACCGCCGCCGCTGCCGGCGGTACTGGTGCACGCGTGGGCGTTCATCGCGCTCGGGGCGCTGGGTTGGGTCGCCGCGGCGGCCGCGGCGTTCCTGGTGCCCGCCCTGACGAGCTGGCGCCCGGTGACGCTGGCCGGTCTGGGCGTGGGGCTGCTCGGTACGACCATTTTCCTGCTCCAACTCGCGGCGGCACGCCGCGGCGCCCGCGGCGCCCAGGCCGGACTCGAAAACTACCTCGACGAAAAATGATTCGCTGACCCATTGGAGGAGCGATGGTAGCCCCGCTATTGCAAGCGCACGTCGACATCAACGCACCGGTTGCCAAAGTGTGGGAATTGATTTCCGACCTTCGGCGAATGCCGGAGTGGAGTCCGCAGTGCCGCTGGATGAAGCCGTTCGGCCCGCTGCGTCAGGGCACGCGCACCCTGAACCTCAACCGCCGCAACCGGATGTTCTGGCCGACCACCTGCACGGTGGTCGAGATCGTCCCGGACCGCAAACTCGCGTTCCGCGTCGACACCAACAACACAATCTGGAGCTATGAGCTCGAACCGGCCGGCGAGGGCACCCGGGTGATCGAGAGCCGCCACGCCGAAAACGGTGTCACCGCGTTTTCGAACCTGTCGGTCAAAGCGCTCTTCGGCGGCACCGACAACTTCGAACACGAATTGCTCGACGGCATGAACGCCTCGCTGGCGCGCATCAAGGCCGCCGCAGAAAAGGGCTAGTCCAGCGACTCGCTCTGGGGCTCGGGTGCGGACTGCTGCTCGGATTCGGCAGTCTCGGTCTCGGACTGCGCCTCCGGCGCTCGGATCACCGACTCCGGCTGGGCTTCCGACGTCTCCTGCGTCGGCTCGGCCGCCTCCTCCGTGGTCTCGGTCGTCTCTTCCGTCGGCTCGGACGGCGCGGTCGGCTCGACCGGCGCCTGGGTGACGTCCAGCAGGCCATCGTCGTAGGGCTCGTACGCGGGGGACCCGGTGCCCGCGGGCGCCGGGGTGTCCGAGTGCGCACCGCAGCCATACTGCTTGTCGACGATGTGCCCGTCGGCCGACAGCTCGTTGCCGCACACGCCGAACATCGCGCCGAGGGATCCCGATAGCGGCAGGAAGAAGCCGCAGTCGCGGCAAACGCGCTTGGTGGATCGTGCCATCGGCGAGTCGGGGCCGTAATCGCCGGTGTGCCAGCGTTCGGCCGCTGCCGCGCGGCCCTCGCCGCTCATCACCCAGCGACGGCCCAGCCCGATCTCGGCGGCGGTCTCGTCGACCTGCGGGTCGCCGCTGGCGGTGTAGCCGGGAACCAGGCGGGGATCGTCGGCGGCGGGCGCCAACAAATCCCCGGGACTGAGGTCCCCGGGGCGCACCCGGTGTTCCCACGGCACCCATTCCGGCGCCAGCAAAGCCGTCGGCCCCGGGACCAGCACCACCTCGCTGACGGTGGCGTGATCGGCGCCGGGATAGGCGGCCACGACCACGGCCCACTGCCACCCCTGGTAGCCGGGTAGGTGCGCCAGGAACCGGTGGGTGGCGGTGTTGGGGTCTTCGTAGCCGACGCCCAGGTAGTCGCCGACCATCTCCGGTCCGCTGAACTCCGCAACAGCCGCCCTGGCCTGGTCGGCCGCGCCCGTGAGCACCGCCGCCAGCCCTTCGGGCCACTCGTCCACGGTCGCCACGGAGGATCCTTCGGTGGGTCTGGTCACGTTGTCTTCTGTCTGCATTGCGGTTCCAATACTAGGTTGACGAGCCACGCCCCGTTACCTGCAGACGCATGTCGCCGGCATAGGGGAGAATCGGGGAGTGTCTGGGCGGCGGCAACACGATCCGGGCCGGGTGGCCTCCAAGCCAGGCCGCCGGGCCCCTAATGGCGTGGCCGCACAACATCCGGGCGCGGCCAACTACCCCGCCGGCGACGGTGCGCAGCGCCGAACGCGCCGCCCGCCGCCGATGCCGAGCGCCAACCGCTATCTGCCCCCGCTGGGCCAGCAGACGGAGCCGGACCGTGGCAGCAGCGCGCCCCCTCGCGGGCCGTCTTCGGGCGAGCGGATCACCGTCACCCGCGCCGCGGCGCTGCGCAGCCGCGAGATGGGTTCGCGGATGTATTGGATGGTGCAGCGCGCGGCGACGGCCGACGGCGCCGACAAGTCCGGCCTGACGGCGCTGACGTGGCCCACGGTGGCCAACTTCGCAGTCGACGCCGCGATGGCCGTCGCGCTGGCCAACACGTTGTTCTTCGCCGCGGCGACCGGGGAGAGCAAGGGCCGCGTCGCGCTGTATCTGCTGATCACCATCGCGCCGTTCGCGGTGATCGCGCCCCTCATCGGTCCGGCGCTGGACCGGCTGCAGCACGGCCGCCGCGTCGCGCTCGCCGCGTCGTTTGCCCTGCGCACGGCGTTGGCGCTGGTGCTGATCCTGAACTACGACGGCGCCAGCGGGAGCTACCCGTCGATGGTGCTGTACCCGTGCGCGCTGGCCATGATGGTGTTCTCGAAGTCGTTCAGCGTGCTGCGCAGCGCGGTGACGCCCAGGGTGATGCCGCCGACCATCGACCTGGTGCGGGTCAACTCGCGGCTGACCATGTTCGGTCTACTGGGCGGCACCATCGCCGGGGGCGCCATCGCCGGGGGCGTCGAATTCGTCTGCACCCACCTGTTCAAGCTGCCCGGCGCATTGTTCGTCGTCGTGGCCGTCACCGTCGCCGGGGCGTCGCTGTCCATGCGGATTCCGCGCTGGGTCGAGGTGACCGCCGGGGAGGTGCCCGCCACCTTGAGCTACCGCCACGACAGCGAACCCCTGCGCCGAAGCTGGCACCGGGAGGTCAGCGGGGCACTTCGGCAACCGTTGGGCCGCAACATCATTACTTCGCTGTGGGGTAACTGCACCATCAAGGTCATGGTGGGGTTTCTGTTCTTGTATCCGGCATTCGTCGCCAAGGCGCATGACGCTAGCGGGTGGGCGCAGGTCGCCATACTCGGGGTGATCGGCGCAGCGGCCGGCATCGGCAACTTCGTCGGCAACTTCACCAGCGCGCGCCTGAAACTGGGCCGGCCCGCCGTGCTGGTGGTGCGCTGCACGCTGGCGGTGAGCGCGGTCGCATTGGCGGCCTCGGTGGCCGGCAACCTGATGCTGGCCGCGATCGCCACGCTGGTGACGTCGGGGGCCAGCGCGATCGCAAAGGCGTCCCTGGACGCCTCGTTGCAGAACGATCTGCCCGAGGAATCCCGGGCATCGGGGTTCGGGCGCTCGGAGTCGACGCTGCAGTTGGCCTGGGTCCTCGGCGGCGCCGTGGGTGTGTTGGTGTACACCGAACTGTGGGTCGGTTTCACCGCGGTCACTGCGCTGCTCATCCTGGGCCTGGCGCAGACGCTCGTCAGCTTCCGCGGCAACTCGCTGATTCCCGGCCTGGGAGGTAATAGGCCCATCATGGTCGAGCAGGAGGGCGCGCGTCGCCGTGTCGGCAGCCCGGCGGTGGTCGCCGAGTGAAACCCCGAATCAACCGCGGCATGTCCGTGTTGCTGGCCTGCCTGATGGCCCTGCTTTGTGTGGGCGTCGGGGTCGGCACCTGGCTGCTGGTGGGCCGCTCCGGTCCGCAACGCCCGGAGATCAGTGCGTACTCACATGGACACCTGACCCGGGTGGGGCCCTACCTCTATTGCAACGTGCTCAACCTCGAAGACTGTGCGACGCCGCAGGCCCAGGGCGAGCTACAGGTCAGCGAGCGGTATCCGATTCAGCTCTCGGTGCCCGATGCCATCTATCGGGCGCCGTGGCGCCTTGTGCAGGTGTATGAGGATCCAACGAACAGCACCAGCACCATCTTTCGGCCGGGCACCCGACTCGCCGTGACCATTCCGCCGGTGGACCCGCATCGCGGTCGCCTCGCCGGGATCGTCGTGCAGTTACTGACTTTGGCGGTGGACCCGGCCGGCGAACTCCGCGATGTCCCGCACGCGGAATGGTCTGTGCGGCTCGTCTTCTAGGTCTTTTCCGTCGAACGTTCGCCGCCCTCCGCGCCCACGTTCGACACCCTCCGCGCCCAGCGTCGTTACCCTCCGCGCCCAGCGTCGCCACCCTCCGCGCCCAGCGTCGACTTGTTGCGACGACACGCCGCGAAGTCCCGCCACAACCCCACGTTCGACCAGACGTGTCGGTGCCGACCGGCACCGTGTCCCCATGGAAATCCCGGACTGGCCATTTCGAGGCACCGACGCACTGGCCGCTGGAGTCATTACTCGGCACCGATTGCGAACCGAATTCGAGATGGTTCATCGCAACGTCTACATCCGCCGTGGACAACTGTTGACGCCGGTGACCCGAGCGGTCGCCGCCTGGCTGTGGTCTGGAAGGACCGCAACGCTGGCGGGGCTATCCGCGGCGGCGCTACACCGCACCAAGTGGATCGACGACTGGCTGCCGGCCGAGCTCAACCGTGCCGGCCGCGACAAAGCACGGGGCATCATCGTGCACAGCGACACCTTGGACGACGACGAAATATGCACGCGCGACGGGATGCGCCTGACCACGCCGGCGCGCACGGCGTTCGACCTTGGTAGGCGAAAGGGCTTGACCACAGCGGTGATTCGGCTCGATGCCCTCATGCATGCAACCGACTTGAAGTCAGCCGACGTCGAACTGCTGGCCCACCGCCATCGTGGCGCCCGCGGCCTGGTGCAGTTGCGAACTGCCCTGACCATGGTCGACGGGGGCGCTGAATCGCCGTACGAGACGAGGACCCGGTTACTACTCGCAGGCAGCGGATTGCCGCGGCCACAAACCCAGATCGAAGTGCTCAACGAATGGGGCGCGGTGCTGGCGCGCATCGATATGGGCTGGGAGGAATGGAAGGCCGGTGTGGAATTCGACGGCGCGCATCACTGGACCGACCCGGCGCAGCGGGCCCGAGACATCGATCGCCTGGCAGAACTCGAAGCCCAGGGCTGGTCAATCATCCGGGTGAGCGCCGAGATGCTGCGGTACCGGCCGTACGTCGTCGTGGAGCGCGCCCGCGGCGCTTTGGTCGCGGCGGGTTGCCCGGTCTCAGCCGCCGAGCGTGGACTTGTTGGGCCAAAACGCCGTGATTTCCCGCCACAACTCCACGTTCGGCGGTAGGGGTGGGCCACGCTCGGCGGAGGGGGTGCTCCACGCTCGGCGGTAGGGGGTGGGCCACGCTCGGCGGTAGGGGGTGGATCACGCCCCGTGGCCGGGCGGTACCCGTTCGCCTTCGACGGGCGGACCCGGGGGCGTCCCCTCCCCGAAGGGCTTGCCGCCCAAGCTCTCTCGCCCGTGCGGCGATAGCCACCCGGACAGGTCGGGACCCTTGGGCACGATGCGGGTGGGGTTGATATCGGCGTGGACTATGTAGTAGTGCTGCTTGATCTGGACGAAGTCGACGGTGTCCCCGAAGCCTGGCGTCTGGAACAGGTCGCGCGCGTAGGCCCACAGCACCGGCATCTCGCTCAATTTGCTGCGATTGCACTTGAAATGCCCGTGATACACCGGGTCGAAGCGGGCCAACGTGGTGAACAACCGCACGTCGGCCTCGGTGATGGTGTCGCCCACCAGATAGCGCTGGCGACCCAGCCGATCGCTCACCCAGTCCAGCGCGGCGAACAGCCGGTCGTAGGCGGACTCGTAGGCCTCCTGCGAGCCGGCGAAGCCGCACCGGTATACGCCGTTGTTGATTTCGGTGTAGACCCGCTTGTTGACCTCGTCGATCTCCGCGCGCAGCCGTTCCGGGTAGAGCTCGGGAGCGCCGTCGCGATGATAGGCCGACCACTCCGTCGACAGGTCCAACGTCATCTGCGCGAAGTCGTTGGTGACCACCGCCCCACTCGGCACATCGACGATCGCGGGAACCGTGATGCCCTTGGGGTAATCGGGGAACCGCTTGAAGTAGGCGTCCTGCAGCCGCGGGATCTTCAAGACCGGGTCCACACCACCGGGATCGAGATCGAACGTCCAACTGCGCTCGTCGTGCGTCGGGCCGCAAAAGCCAATGGAGAGAACGCCTTCGAGGCCCAACAACCGGCGGACGATGATGGCGCGGTTGGCCCACGGGCACGCGCGCGCCACGACGAGCCGGTACCGATCGGGCTCGACCGGGTAGCCGTCACGGCCATCGGCGGTGATGCGGGTGGTGATGTAGTCGGTGTCGCGATTGAACTCGCCTTCTTGGGCGATGTAGGAAGCCATGTGTTCCATCGTGGCTCAACGCGGACTCGTTGCCGAACGGTCGCCGGATGAGAACCGCCGGGCCAGATTGGCCTCGGTCGACTCACCCTCTTCCCAGTGGGCGATCCACGGCCCGGTGCCCTCGGACTGATCGATGATCCCGGCCTCGAGCCAGCCGTACCGGCCCTGCAGCAGGTTGCGCGTCAGCTGCACATCGCTTGCGTCGGTGTTGTCCCACAACCCGCGAAACAGCGCCTCCACCCGCAGGGTCGCCTGGGCGCAGAACGCCTCGGCCAGCTCGTAGGCCTGCTGCCCCACCACCGGATCGGCGGCGCGTTGCGACTCCGCGTGCACGCACGCCGCGGACATCGCGAACAGCTCGGCACCGATGTCGACGACGCGCCCGAGGAACCCCTGCCGCTGCTCCAGCTTGGCCTGCCAGCGCGCCATGCCATAGAAGGTGTTTCGTGCGAGCTTGCGGCTGGAGCGTTCGATGAACCGCAGGTGCGCCGCCAGCGGACCGAACTCGTGGTAGGCCCGCGGCCGCTGTCCTTCACCGAACACCAGCTGCGGCAACCACTTTGCATAGAATCCGCTCGCACCGACCGCCGCGGCGGCCTTCTGCCGCAACCCCGTGTCGGGCTTGGCGAGGTCGCCGGCCGCGGCAAGGTGCGCGTCGACCGCCTCGCGCGCGATGAGCAACCTCATGATCTCGCTGGACCCCTCGAAGATGCGGTTGATCCGCAGGTCCCGCAACGCCTGCTCGACGGGCACGGCGCGTTCGCCGCGTGCGGCCAGAGACTCCGCGGTCTCGTAGCCCCGCCCGCCCCGGATCTGCATGACCTCGTCGGCGATCACGCAGGCCATCTCGCTGGACCACAGCTTGGCCAGCGCCGCCTCGATCCGGATGTCGTTGCGCCCTTCGTCGGCCATCTGCGCGGACAGCTCGAGCACGGCGTCGAGCGCATAGACGGTCGCGGCGATGAACGAGAGCTTGCGGGCCACCGCTTCGTGCTCGGCCAGCGGCTTGCCCCACTGCACACGCTCGCCGGACCATTCGCGCGCGATCTTCAACGCCCACTTCGACGAGCCCGTCGCGCTCGCGGGGATCGACAACCGTCCGGCGTTGAGCGTGGTCAACGCGATCTTCAAACCGTCTCCCTCGGAGCCGATCAGGTTTTCGCGCGGGACCCGAACGCGGTGCAGCCGGGTCACGCCGTTTTCGATGCCGCGCAGGCCCATGAATTTGTTGCGCCGCTCCACGGTGATTCCGGGCGAATCGGCCTCGACGACGAAGGCGCTGATGCCGCCGCGGCGCCCTTCGCTCTTCGGCACCCGCGCCATGATCACCAGCAGTTCGGCGACCACGCCGTTGGTAGTCCACAGCTTCACGCCGTCGAGCTCGTAGGCCTGCCCGTCGTCGATGGGGGTCGCCGTCGACGCCAATCGGGCGGGATCGGAGCCGACGTCGGGTTCGGTCAGCAAAAACGCCGATATGGCGCCGGCGGCACAGCGCGGCAAAAACTTCTTTTTCTGCTCGGGGGTCCCGGCGAGTTTGAGCGGCTCGGGCACCCCGATGGATTGATGGGCCGACAGCAGTGCGCCCAGACTGGGATGAACGCTCGTCACCATCATCAGCGCCCGGTTGTAGGCGACCTGCGACATCCCCAGGCCGCCGTATTCGGTGGGAATCTTCATCCCGAAGCAGCCCAGGTCGGCCAAACCCTTCACGTACTCGTCGGGAATTTGGGCGTCGCGTTCGATGACGCTGCCATCGACGGTCTCCAGGAATTCGCGCACGCTGTCGAGAAACGCGCGGGTGCGGGTCTCGTCGGCTTCCGCGGGAGTGGGGAACGGGTGTATCAGCTCCAGCGGAAAACGACCGAGAAATAGTTCTTTCGCGAAGGACGGTTTATTCCAACCTGTTTCGCGAGACTCCTCGGCGAGCGCTCTCGCCTGTTCCTCGGTGACCTGCGCTTGCTGTGCCATCGCAGCCTCCTTGCTAGACGACCGTCATGGGGTGTGGAGTACCCCATCTGCGGCTCGCCACCGAGCCGTCGCCTGCGAATTGGCTGCGTTGCGCGCGTTAGGCGTCGAGCTCCCGCGCCACGGCCTTGACGACCTCGGACACCCGGCGCGCGGTCTTGCGGTCCGGGTAGCGACCCTTGCGCAGCTCGGGCTGCACGGTGCTCTCCAGCAGCGTGATCATGTCCTCGACCATGCCGTGCAGTTCGTCGGGGTTGTGCTTGTGTTCGGCGGGCGCGTCGCGCCGCGCCTTGGTCAGGCTGGGCGGCGGCTCAATCAGCTTGAGGCTCAACGCCTGCGGTCCGCGCCGTCCCGAAGCGATACCGAATTCCACCCGCTGGCCCGCCTTGAGCCCCTCGACCCCAGCGGGCAGCGCCGACGAGCGGACGTAGACGTCTTCGCCGTCCTCTTGCGACAGGAAGCCGAAGCCCTTGTCAGCGTCGTACCACTTAACCTTGCCGGTCGGCACTGGTCTCACCTGCTTGTCTTACGGATCAATAGAAATAGGCAACACAATAAGCGTCCCGCCTGCGCAGGACGCCGTATTAAGAGTCTGATCCTACTCGGATGCGGCCCTAACGAGCACCCCCGTTATTGGTCACTCGGTACGCTTGGTATTACCCGCGGAGGTGATATGCGCCTGATCCTGAACATCATCTGGCTTCTGTTCGGCGGCCTATGGATGGCCGCCGGATACCTCGTCGCGGCGCTCGTCAGCTTTCTGCTGATCATCACCATCCCGTTCGGCTTCGCGTCGCTGCGCATCGCCTCGTACGCGCTGTGGCCGTTCGGCCGCACGATCGTCGACAAGCCGACCTCGGGGTCGGGCGCCTTGATCGGAAACATCATCTGGGTGGTGCTGTTCGGGCTCTGGCTCGCGATCGGTCATCTGGTCAGTGCGGTGACGATGGCGCTGACGATCGTCGGCATTCCGCTGGCGCTGGCCAATCTCAAACTGATTCCGGTGTCGCTGATGCCGCTGGGCAAGGAGATCGTTCCCGTCGACTCGCCGGTTCATTACGCGCCGCCGGTGGCCGCATGACCCTGACGGCGTTGGGTTTCCCGACGGTGCGGAGCCGCCCTGACGGCCCGGCCGGCGGGCGTGCCGTTGCCGGGACGGCGCCGTCCGCGGGCCCATTGGTGGACACCTACGGGCGGGTCGCCACGGATCTGCGGATCTCGCTGACCGATCGCTGCAACCTGCGCTGCACCTACTGCATGCCCGCCGAGGGCTTGGACTGGTTGCCGGGCGAGCAGCTGCTGACTGCCGGCGAACTGGCCAGGCTGATGGACATCGCGGTCACCCGGCTGGGGGTCACCAACGTCCGGTTCACCGGCGGTGAGCCGTTGCTGGCGCGCCACCTCGAAGAGGTGATCGCCGCGGCGGCCGGGCTAAGGCCCCGCCCCGAGATCTCCCTGACGACCAACGGCGTTGGGCTGGCACGGCGGGCCGCCGGGCTCGCCCGGGCGGGCCTGGACCGCGTCAACGTCTCGCTGGACAGCGTGGATCGGCAGCATTTCGCGGCCATCACCCGCCGTGATCGGCTCGACGACGTGCTGGCCGGGCTGGCCGCCGCCCACGAGGCCGGCCTGGCGCCGGTGAAGGTGAACGCCGTGCTCGACCCCGCGACGGGACGCGAGGACGTGGTGGACCTGTTGCGGTTCTGCCTCGAGCACGGCTACCAGTTGCGTGTCATCGAGCAGATGCCGCTCGACGCCGGGCACCAATGGCGGCGCGACGCGGCGTTGAGCGCCGAGGACGTGCTGGCCGCGCTGCGCCCGCATTTCCGGCTGCGACCGGACCCGGCGCCGCGGGGATCCGCTCCCGCCGAGCTGTGGCTGGTCGACGAGGGCCCCGGCACGCCGGCCGGCAAGGTGGGTGTCATCGCGTCGGTCTCGCACGCGTTTTGCTCGACGTGTGACCGCACCCGGTTGACGGCCGACGGCCAGATCCGCAGCTGCCTGTTCGCCAAGGAAGAGACGGACCTTCGGGCGCTGCTGCGCAACGGCGCACCCGACGAGGCGATCGAGGCGGCGTGGCGCACCGCGATGTGGGGCAAGCCCGCCGGCCACGGCATCAACGACCCGAACTTCATCCAGCCCGACCGCCCGATGAGCGCGATCGGTGGCTAGCCCCATGGGGCAGTCCCCCGCCCAGGAGACCGGCATCGGAGTGACGGTGCGCTACTTCGCGGCCGCCCAGGCGGCCGCGGGCGTGGAAGCCGAGACGCTGGTGGTGCGCCCCGGCACCACGGTCGGCGAGCTGGTCGAGCGGCTGGCCGCGCGCGGATCACGCCTTGCCACCGTCTTGAGCCGATGCTCGTACCTGTGCGACGGGGTTGCCGTGCGCGACGAGACCACCGCGTTGCGATCCGGTGACACGATCGATGTCTTGCCGCCGTTTTCCGGCGGCTGAAACTGTGAAACATCTCACATAACGGAACGATAACGGCGCGGTCACGCTCCAATCTCGAGTGTAATGACCTGCGCAAACACCGTGTGTTGCTGCGGTTTTCGCGGATGACCGAGAGCGAAACGCCAGGTTTCGCGACACGTGACGAGACCAACAGAAACCGTTACGGTCTCCGAAGGCTCGCCAGCCATCCCGATTGGCGGACCTCCCCTCCCTATCGCGCCGAGCTCCATCCAATAGGCGGGGGCCACCAACTCATGGATGGAGACGGGGGACCCACCGGTCCACCGTGATCGGACTGGGGCCGTTCGCGGCCCCTAGGGGTGAAGCCGGCGTCGTCCTCGACGGCCGCGCCGGCCGGGTGGCCTCTCCAACCCGAACCCGACAGCTGACCTCGCAGGCGCGTGACGAGAGAGGAATACATCGGCGCGCATGAGCGGACGTCACCGTAAGCCCACCGCATCCAGTGTCAACGTCGCCAAGATCGCCTTTACCGGCGCAGTGCTCGGTGGCGGCAGCATCGCCCTAGCCGGCCAGGCGGCCGCCGCCACCGACGGCGAATGGGACCAGGTAGCCCGTTGCGAGTCCGGCGGCAACTGGGCCATCAATACCGGCAACGGCTACCACGGCGGGGTGCAATTCAGCGCCAGCACGTGGTCCTCGCACGGTGGCGGCCAATACGCCCCGTCGGCCGAGCTTGCGACCAAGGAACAGCAGATCGCCGTCGCCGAGCGGGTGCTGGCGACCCAGGGCCGCGGCGCGTGGCCCGTCTGCGGCGGCCCGCTGTCGGGTCCCAGCCCGCGCGAGGTGCCCGCCCCGGCCGGCCTGGACGCCCCGCTGGATGCGCCCGGCGTCAACGGCGCCCCGGCGCCCGACGCTCCGCCGCAGGACGCCCCGCCGCCCGCTCCAGTACAGCTGGCCTCCTTCGACCGTCCGGCACCGCCGGAGGCTCCGCCCGCAGACCTGCCGGCGCCCCCTGAGGAGCTGCCGCCCGCTCCCCCCGCGGACGCCGCTCCCCCGGCCGATCTGCCCCCCGCCCCGCCCGCCGACGCGATGCCGCCCGTACCCGTAGCGGACGCGGACTTCCACGGTTTCGTCCCGGTCGGCATGCCGGAGCTCGCCTCCGACGCCAGCTACACCCAGCAGCTGTGGGAAGCGATTCGGGCACAGGATGTTCAGGGGAACGACGCGCTGGACGCCCTGGCGCAGCCGTCGCCCAACGCCTGAGGCTCTAGCGCCACCAGATTCCCCGCACGCCCCGAAAACCCTCCTGTTCGGGGCGTGTTGGGCACGGCGCACCAACTCCCGGACTCAGCTGGCTACGGCGTCAGGCCGAGCCCACCCACTCCTCGGTGCCGTCGGCGAAGAACTGGTGCTTCCACACCGGTAGCCGCGCCTTGATGGTGTCGACGAGTCGCGCACAGGTGGTGAACGCCGCCTGGCGATGGTCGGCGGCGACGGCCGCGACCAATGCCGCCTCTCCGATGTGCAGCACACCGACGCGGTGGCTGGCGGCGACGGCGCGGACGCCGCTGGACTGCGCCGCCACATCGGCAACCACGTCGGCCATGACCTGGGCGGCCGAGGGGTGCGCCGAGTACTCCAGCCGCACCACCCGGCGCCCCACGTCGTGGTCGCGGATCATGCCGACGAACCCGACGATGGCCCCCGCCGACTGATGGCCCACCAGCTCTTCGTGCTCAGCCAGAAGAATCGGCTGCTCGGTCATGGCTGCGCGCACGACCAGCGTCATCGCTGATGGTCTTTACCGGCGAGTTGATCGAGCGCGTGGTCGAGCACGTCGGCGAGCACCCCGAGCCCGTCGCGCACCCCACCGGGTGAACCCGGCAGGTTGACGATCAGGGTCCGTCCGGCCACCCCGCACACGCTGCGGGACAACACCGACGTCGGCACCTTGGGCAGGCCCGACTGGCGGATCGCCTCCGCCAGGCCGGGGATGAGGTAATCGATGACGGCCACGGTCTGGTCCGGGGTGCTGTCACTGGGTGAGATGCCGGTGCCGCCGGAGGTGAGGATGACGTCGACGTCGTCATCGATCGCGTTGCGCAGCGCATCACCGACCGGCGACCCGTCGGCGACCACCTCCGGCTCCCCGGCCGAAAAGCCCCGCTGGGTCAGCCATTCGGTGATGATCGGCCCGCATCGGTCTTCGTACTGTCCGGCCGACGCCCGGGTCGAGGCGATGATGACGCGGGCCGATCGGGTGCTCATGACCGCGTCCACATTCCGGTTTTGCCGCCTTCCTTGCGCAGGACTCGAATGTCATCGATCCGCGCGGCCGGGTCGACCGCTTTGATCATGTCGTAGAGCGTCAGGGCCGCGACGCTGACGGCGCTCAGCGCTTCCATCTCCACCCCCGTGCGGTCGGTGCTGCGCACCGTCGCGGTGATCTCGATGTCCGACTCCGCCACGTCGAAGTCGATGTCGACCCCGGTCAGCGCCAGCTGATGGCAGAGCGGGATGAGCTCGCTGGTGCGCTTCGCCGCTTGGATACCCGCTACCCGGGCGGTGGCAAGCGCGTCGCCCTTGGGCAGGCCCCCGGTCGAGATCAGCTCCACCACGTGTGCCGATGTGCGCAGGGCGCCCGCGGCGACGGCGGTCCGCTTGGTGGCTACCTTCTCGCTGACGTCGACCATGTGGGCCGCCCCCTGGTCGTCCACGTGTGACAGCGCACCCGAGCGGGATTCTCCCGACGCCCAGGTCGCCGAGGCTTTCGAGGCCTCAGAGGCCCTAGCCATGGAAAGACCTACCGATTGACGACGGTGACCGGGTGCAGGTAGGGCAGCTCGGTGGAGGGCAGCGGGAACGTCAGCTCGCCGAAGGGCGACAGCGCACCCGTCCGGTCGGTGACGAGTTCACTGACCGCGTGGTCGTCGGGGTCCGTCGTCGGCCAGCCGTTGTCGACATACTTGGTTTTGCGAGCTTTGCCCTCAGCAGTGTCAGCCACGAGGTCCATTCTGACAGGTGACCCAGGAGCGCGTGGCGCAAGACCGTAGGTTCGCGCCGCCCCTTCGCGATCTGCTCGGCATCCACGACCTGCTTTACGCTGGTCAGCGATGACCGACAACACCCCGGATATCCCGCTGGGGTCGTGGCTGGCCGAGTTGTCCGATGAGCGCCTGACCCGGCTGCTGGAATTGCGGCCGGACCTCGCCCAGCCCCCGCCCGGCAGCATCGCCGCACTGGCGGCCCGAGCCCAGGCCCGCCAGTCGATCAAGGCCGCCACCGACGACCTCGACTTCCTGCGGCTGGCGGTGCTCGACGCGCTGCTGGTGCTGCGGGCCGACGCGGAACCGGTGCCGACCGCGAAGCTGCTGGTGCTGATCGGTGATCGCGCCCCCGAAGGCGACGTCCTCGACGCGGTCGACGACCTCCGGCAACGCGTCCTGGTCTGGGGCGAGACCGCGCTGCGGGTCGCCCCCGACGCCGGGACGGGAATGCCGTGGCATCCGGGGCAGGTCATGCTCGAGGACACCTCGCGCGACGCCGAGCAGATCGCGGCCCTGATCGACGACCTCGACCGGGCGCAGCTCGAGGTACTGGAGAAACTTCTCGAAGGCTCCCCGATGGGCCGCACCCGCGACGCGGCGCCGGGCGCGGCGGCGGACCGCCCGGTGCCCCAGCTGCTGGCCATGGGCCTGTTGCGGCGCATCGACGCCGAGACCGTGATCCTGCCCCGCCACGTGGGACAGGTGCTGCGCGGCGAGCGGCCCGGCCCGATGCAACTGACCGCGCCGAACCCGGTGGTGTCGACCACCACCGCCGACGACGTCGACGCGACGGCCGCCGGAGCCGCCATCGACCTGCTGCGGGAGCTCGACGTTCTGCTCGAAACGCTTTCCGCCGCACCGGTTTCCGAGCTGCGCAGCGGGGGCCTGGGAATCCGGGACGCCAAGCGGCTGAGCAAGGTGACCGGCATCGACGAGTCACGGCTGGGTTTGATCCTCGAAGTCGCCGCCGCGGCCGGGCTGATCGCCAGCGGCATGCCCGACCCCGAACCGGCCACCGGCGAGGCACCGTACTGGGCGCCGACGGTCGCCACCGATCGGTTCGCCGCGCTGTCCGCCGCCGAGCGTTGGCACCTGTTGGCCAGCAGTTGGCTCGACCTGCCCAGCCGGCCGGCGCTGATCGGCACGCGCGGTCCCGACGCCAAACCCTATGGGGCCCTTACCGATGCCCTGTATTCCACCGCCGCGCCGCTGGATCGCCGCCTGTTGCTCGGCATGCTGTCCGGGCTCCCGCCCGGGGCCGGCGTCGACGCGGCGGAAGCATCGGCCGCGCTGATCTGGCGGCGTCCGCGGTGGGCCAAGCGGTTACAGCCGGGGCCCGTCGGGGATCTGCTCGCCGAAGGCCACGCCATGGGGCTGGTGGGGCGCGGGGCGATCAGCACGCCCGGCCGGGCGCTGCTGGACGAGGACAACGATCCGCAGGCCGCGATCGACGCCATGACCAGGGCGCTGCCCGAACCGGTCGATCACTTCCTGGTGCAGGCGGACCTGACGGTTGTCGTGCCGGGTCCGCTGCGGCGCGACCTGGCCGAGCAACTCGCCACCGTGGCCACCGTCGAATCGGCGGGCACGGCGATGGTGTACCGCGTCAGCGAGCAGTCGATCCGGCATGCGCTCGACGTCGGCAAGACCAGCGACTGGATGCATACCCTGTTCGCCAAGCACTCCAAAACGCCAGTGCCCCAAGGGCTTACCTATCTCATCGACGACGTCGCGCGCAGGCACGGGCAGCTGCGGATCGGCATGGCCGCGTCGTTCGTGCGGTGCGAGGATCCGGCGCTGCTGGCCCAGGCTGTGGCCGCTCCCGCGACCGAAGAGGTGCAGTTGCGCGCCCTGGCCCCCACGGTGGCGGTGTCGCCGGCGCCGATCGGCGAGGTGCTCGCCGCGCTGCGAGCCGCGGGCTTCGCTCCGGCGGCCGAAGACTCGACCGGCGCCGTCGTCGACGTCCGGCCCCGGGGCGCCCGGGTGGCCACACCGCAACAACGCCGTCCCTATCGCCCGCTGCACCGTCCCAACAGCGACAGCCTCCACGCGGTGGTCGCGGTGCTGCGCAAGGTCACCGGCGCACCGTTCGGCAACGTTCGCGTCGATCCGGCGGCCACCATGACGCTGTTGCAGCGCGCCGCCCGGGAACAAGACACCCTGGTGATCGGTTATCTAGACGCGGCCGGCGTGGCCACCCAGCGCGTCGTGTCGCCGATCACCGTCCGGGGCGGTCAGCTGGTGGCCTTTGATTCGGCATCGGGCAGGCTGCGCGACTTCGCCATCCACCGCATCACGTCGGTGGTGTCGGGCTCGGGCCGATAATGGACGGCATGCCGGAGCTTATGCAGGGCGAAGCGATGAGGAGTGGCGCCATCTATGTCTGACGGACCGTTGATCGTGCAGTCAGACAAGACGGTGCTGCTCGAGGTGGAGCACGAACAGGCCGGCGCGGCGCGGGCCGCGATCGCGCCGTTCGCCGAGCTGGAACGCGCACCCGAGCACGTGCACACCTACCGCATCACACCGCTGGCACTGTGGAACGCCCGCGCCGCCGGGCACGACGCCGAACAGGTCGTCGACGCGCTGGTCTCCTTCTCTCGCTACGCGGTGCCGCAGCCGCTGCTGGTCGACATCGTCGACACCATGGCCCGCTACGGCCGCTTACAGCTGGTGAAAAACCCGGCGCACGGCCTGACGCTGGTGAGCCTGGACCGCGCGGTGCTCGAGGAAGTGCTGCGCAACAAGAAGATCGCCCCGATGCTCGGCGCCCGGATCGACGACGACACGGTCATCGTTCACCCCAGCGAGCGCGGCCGGGTCAAGCAAATGCTACTCAAGATCGGTTGGCCCGCAGAGGATCTCGCTGGCTACGTCGACGGCGAGGCGCATCCGATCAGCCTGGCCCAGGACGGCTGGCACCTGCGCGACTACCAGCAGATGGCCACCGACTCGTTCTGGTCGGGTGGCTCCGGCGTGGTGGTGCTTCCCTGCGGCGCCGGCAAGACGTTGGTGGGGGCCGCCGCGATGGCGAAAGCCGGTGCGACAACGCTGATTTTGGTCACCAACATCGTCGCGGCGCGGCAGTGGAAGCGTGAGCTGATCGCCCGCACCTCGCTCACCGAGGACGAGATCGGCGAATACTCCGGTGAGCGCAAGGAAATTCGGCCGGTGACCATCTCGACGTACCAGATGATCACTCGCCGCACCAAGGGCGAGTACCGCCACCTCGAGCTCTTCGACAGCCGCGACTGGGGGCTGATCATCTACGACGAGGTCCACTTGTTGCCGGCGCCGGTGTTTCGGATGACCGCCGATCTGCAATCCAAGCGGCGCCTGGGGCTGACCGCCACGCTGGTCCGCGAGGACGGCCGCGAGGGCGACGTGTTCTCCCTGATCGGCCCGAAACGCTATGACGCGCCGTGGAAGGACATCGAGGCGCAGGGGTGGATCGCGCCGGCGGAGTGCGTCGAGGTGCGGGTCACCATGACCGACAACGAGCGGATGATGTACGCCACCGCCGAGCCCGAAGAGCGCTACAAGCTGTGCTCGACGGTGCACACCAAAATCGCTGTGGTCAAATCGATTCTGGCGAAGCATCCGGGTGAGCAGACCCTGGTGATCGGCGCGTACCTCGATCAGCTCGACGAGCTGGGCGCCGAGCTGGGCGCCCCGGTGATCCAGGGCTCCACGCGGACCAAGGAACGCGAGGAGCTGTTCGACGGCTTCCGCCGCGGCGAGGTGAACACGCTGGTGGTGTCCAAGGTCGCCAACTTCTCCATCGACTTGCCGGAAGCCGCGGTGGCCGTGCAGGTTTCGGGAACCTTCGGCTCGCGCCAGGAAGAGGCGCAGCGGCTGGGCCGGTTGCTGCGGCCCAAGGCCGACGGCGGCGGCGCCATCTTCTATTCCGTGGTGGCGCGCGACAGCCTGGACGCCGAATACGCCGCCCACCGGCAGCGTTTCCTGGCCGAGCAGGGTTACGGCTACATCATCCGCGACGCCGACGACCTCCTGGGTCCGGCCATCTAGCGAGCGAACGCAAAAGCCCCCGAAACTCCGTTGTTTCGGGGGCTTTTGTGTCTGGCGGCGCTACCGAGACAGGATGGTCGCCGAGGCGGTGCCGGGCGCGCCGTACACCTGGGCCAGGCCGACGCGCGGATCGCCGGGGACCTGACGCTCCCCCGCCTCGCCGCGCAACTGGCGCACCAGTTCGTGCATCTGCCGCAGCCCCGACGCGCCGATCGGCTCGCCGTTGGCGATCAGCCCGCCGTCGGTGTTGACGGGAATCGAGCCGTGGATCTCGGTGGCGCCGTCGGCCAGCAGCTTCTCCTGTTCGCCGTCCGCGCACAATCCGGTCTCGGCCATGTGGATCACCTCGGCGCCGGCGTCGGTGTCCTGCAACTGCGCGACGTCGACGTCTTCGGGTCCGATGCCGGCCGCCTCGTAGGCGGCCTTCGCCGCGTACACGGTCGGTGACGCGTCCTCGTCCAGCGGCGCCGACGTGGCGTGCACCTCGTAGGCGCCGAAGCGCCGGGTGCGAATCTCGCAGGCGCGCACATAGACCGGCTTGTCGGTGAACTTCTCGGCCATGTCGGCGCGACACATGATGACCGCGGCCGCCCCCTCGTCGGGCGCGCAGAACATGTACTGCGTCAACGGGTAGTTCAGCGCGGGCGAGGCGAGGATCTCCTCGACGGAGATCTCCTTGCGCCGGAAGGCATTCGGGTTCAGCGCACCGTTGCGGAAGTTCTTGTTGGCCACCCGCGCCAGCGTCTCCTGGGAGATGTTGTGGTCGTGGATGTACTTGTTGGCCTTCATGCCGAAGAACTTGGTGGTGACGAACTGCCCGTTGTTGGCGTACCACTGCGGCAGCGCCAGCTTGGCGGGGTCGTCGGTGAAGGCACCGCGCGGATGCTTGTCGAGGCCGATGGCAATGCCGATGTCGTACTTGCCCAATCGGATGGTGTCGGCGGTCTGCTGGATGGCGCTGGCCGCGGTGGCGCAGGCGTTGAACACGTTGGTGAACGTGATGCCGGTCAGGCCGACCAGGCGGGTCACGGCGTCGGGGTTGGAGACCTCGTAGCTGCCGCCGAACCCGAATTGGATGTCTTTCCAGTCCACTCCGGCATCTTTGAGCGCGAGCTGGACGGCCTCGGCGCCCATCTGCATCGCCGTCTTTTCGAACCTGCCGAATGGGTGCAGGCCCACGCCGATGATGGCGACGTCGTTGGTCATCTCAATCCTCCTGACTCAGGCGACGGGCTGGAACGCGAAGGTGATGATTTCGGCGCCCTCGTCGTCGGTGGCGAACGGCACCATGGTGAGTTCGACTTCCTGGCCGAACTTCAACTTGGCCGGGTCGTTCTCGGTCAGGCGGCCTTCGACGCGGATCACATCACCGAGCTGGACCAGTCCCACTCCGAAGGGCACGAAGTCCTTACCGGCCGGGCCGATGTAAGGGGCTCCAGGGGGAAAGCCCTGGGTCGTCCACGCCACCAGCGTTCCGCGCCGGGGCAACAGCACGTCGGACATCTCGCCACCGCTGCAGCGCGGGCACCACTGCTGCACCGGGAAGGTGGTCGCCTCGCAGCTGCCGCATCGGCTGCCGATGAGCTGCGGGCTCTCATCGGGCCAGGTAGAGATCTCGGGAGCAAGTGCCTTCTGCATCGGGGGGGTCCTCCAGGAACGTCGACAATCCGCCAACAGAACTCACTGAACCGTATAACAGCTTTCCGAAAACTGGAAACCGCATTCTCGCCTCCGCGCAATGGGCGAGGGCTGGCATCGGGCGCGGGGAAGATATGTTGGCGCCATGACGGTCACCGTGATACTCGAGCTCAGGTTCAAGCCCGACGAGGTCGCCGCGGGGCGCGAGCTGATGGGCCGGGCGCTGCAGGACACCCGCGCGTTCGACGGGAACGTCCGCACCGACGTGCTCGTCGACGAAGACGATGAAGCGCACTGGTTGATTTACGAAATTTGGGAGACGGTCGAGCACGACGAGGCTTACCGCGCGTTCCGCGCGGGCGAGGGCAAGCTGACGCAGCTTCCCCCGCTGCTGGCCGCGCCCCCGGCCAAGACCAGGTACCTCACCAGCGACGTGTAGCTCGCGCCGGCCGATCAGCCCGCGCCGGCGCGGTGGGTATTCGGGCTCACCCCGTAGGCGCGTTTGAAGGCGGTACTCAACGCGAACGGGGTGGCGTAGCCGACCTCTCGGGCGACGGCGGCGATGGTCGCCTGGCTGGACCGCAGCAGATCGGCGGCCAACGCAAGCCGCCAACCGGTGAGGAAAGCGATCGGCGGCTCGCCCACCTGCTCGGTGAACCGGCGGGCGAACGCTGCGCGTGACGCGCCAACTGCCGCAGCGAGATTCGCGACGGTCCAGGGGTGCGCGGGGTTGCTGTAGATCAGCTTCAAGGCCGGCCCCACCACCGCGTCGTGTTCGGCGTGCCACCCGGCGGGCGCGTTGACGTCGTTGTCGAACCAGATGCGCAGCACCCCGATGAGCAGCAAGTCGAGCAGCCGATCCAGATACGCCTCTTGGCCGGGGCCGCCACGGCCGGCCTCGCTGGCCAACAGCGGAACCAGCGGACTGTCCCATTCGTCCGCGCGCAACACCAGCACGGCGGGCAGCGCGTCGAGCAACCGGGCGCTGACCTCGCTGCGTCCCTCGTACGCGCAGACGATGGAGCGGGACGCACCCGAGGGACTGTTACCCCACGTCCGCACGCCCAACGACATTTCGAAGTGCAAGTCGTCCCCGGTCTGCGTGGTGCACCGTTGACCCGGATGGATCACCGCCATCGGGGCGGTCCCCGGGTCGTCCGCGAAGACGTAATGCTGGGTGCCGCGGGTGAGCGCAATGTCCCCGGGACGTAGCCAATCGGTGCCGCTGTCGTCGCCGACGATGACGGCGCTGCCATGCGTCTGGCAGATGATCGCCAGCGGCGCGTCGTCCTGGATGCGCAGCGACCACGGCGGGTCCATCATCATGCGCAACACAAATGCCCCGCGCGCCCGAACGCCGTCGAGCAATCCCACCACGGCGTCCACAACCGGATCGTAGACGGGCGCATATGTAATCGGGACGGATAGCGATGGATGGTCTCAGCCGGCCCGCGGTTGACTTCAGGCCATGAACGCAAGTCCGGTTGTCATCCTGACCTCCATCGCCACGATCGTCGGCGCCGCCGCCGGCGGAATGATGTACGTGTTCTCCACATTCGTGATGCGCGGCCTGAATGGCATCGATTCGCGCGAGGCGATTGCCGCGATGCGCGGTATCAACGTCGCAGCGAATTCCAGTCCCGCGTTTCTGCTCGCGTATTTTGGTGCGGCGATCCTCGCCTTGGCGGTCGGCGTCGTCGCGGTGACGCAGTTGCGCCAACCCGGCAGCTGGTGGCTGTTGGCGGGAGCGGTTTTCGCGATCCTCGCCGCGATCATCACGGTGGTGTTCAACGTGCCGCTGAACAACCGTCTCGACGGCGTAGACCCGGTGGGGCTGTCGGCCGCCGACGCCGCGCGCGAATGGCAGACGTACTTCTCCACGTGGACGGCATGGAACCATGTCCGCACCGTCACCGCGTTCCTCGGCGCCGCACTGATGCTGGTCGGGCTGCGCTGCCGCTAGCTCAGTGCGGGAATGACCTCTCCTTCGAACAGCTCGATGCCGGAACGGTCGTAGGCGGCCTCGGGGAAATAGCAGATGGCGTAGTCGCATCCGAGATCTCGGAGCTTGGTCAGACGCTCGACGACCTGTTCCGGCGTGCCGGTGGCCGAGTCCGGCCCGCTGGTGCCGGCGATCATCGCGTCCGCGGCGGCCTCCCCGACGTAATCGGCCATGCGGCCGCGGACCCGTTGCAGCCGGTCTTTGACGTCGGCCTCCGACGGGCCGACGACGGCGTTGACGTTGACCGAACGCACGATGGCGTCGAAGTCGGTGCCCACTTCGCGGCAGTGCCCGGCCAGCACCTGCGACTTGTGGGCGAACGCGGCCGGCTCGGGCGTGAAGTTGGTGTACTGCGCGTACCGGGCGGCGATACGCAAGGTCACCTTCTCGCCGCCGCCGGCGATCCACAGCGGAATCCCGTTGTCCTGCAGTGGCTTAGGGGCGACGATCGCGCCGTCCACCTGGTAGTGCTTGCCGTCGAAGCTGACCTTGCCGTCGCGCCAGGCGTCGCGCATGATCTGGACGCCTTCGTCGAGGCGACCCAACCGGACGCCCGCCGACGGGAATCCGTAACCGTAAGCGCGCCATTCATGTTCGTACCAGCCGCCGCCGATCCCCATCTGAATCCGGCCACCGGAGATGATGTCGGCCGTCGCGGCCACCTTGGCGAGGTAGACCGGGTTGCGGTAGCTCATGGCCGTGCACATCTGGCCGAGCTTGATGCGCGACGTGGTGGCCGCGTACGCGGACATGAGCGACCATGCCTCGTGGGTGGCTTCCCCGGTGGGCACCGGGACGGTGTGGAAGTGGTCGTAGACCCACAACGAGTCCCACCGGCCGCGGTCCGCGTGATCGGCCAGATCGCGCATCACCGCCCAGTGTTTGTCGGGTTCGATGCCGACCAGATCCATCCGCCAGCCTTGCGGAATGAAGAGACCGAAGCGCATACCAACGGACTTTAGCCCCGCCACTATTCAGCCATTCAGCGCGTCGAACGCGGCCGCGACCGACTTCTCGCGCAGTTCCTCCTGCGGCGCGTCGACGAACTGCACGCAGCAGTCCTGCAAGCCGCCGAACGCGACGACCGCGCGGGTGGACTGTGCGAGCGTCGGCGTCTCACCGAACACCAGCCGCGCCAACCGCTCTCGCCACGCCAGCACGGTGTCGATGAGGTCCAGGTCGATCAGCGTCGACAACTCGGTCAGCAACAGCACCAGGTCCCGGCGGTGCCGGTAGTGGAAATCGAAATAGCCCTCCAACAACTCGCGAACATCGACGGCGCCGCGGCTCTCGTGGTCGGCGACGAACCGCTCGCCCTCGTCGATCAGCGGCACCAGGATGCTGCGCACCAGGTCCTCGCGTGACGGAAAGTGGTAGTACAGCGCGGGTTTGGTGATGCCCAGCTGGTTGGCGATGTCCTGCAGGCTGGTGCGCTGCACGCCGCGCTGCAAAAACAGCTCGCGAGCGACCTCCTGAATCCGCTCGCGCGTGTCTGACCGGGGCCTGCTCACCCGCCCGAGTTTATCTGACTTACCGATCGGTAAGTGGGAATGCTATGCTTACCGAACGTTAAGTAAGTGCGGGAGGTGGATCGTGCGGATACTCATTTCCGGCGCCAGTGTCGCCGGCCCGGTGCTGGCGTACTGGCTGTCCCGCTACGGCTTCGACGTCACCGTCGTCGAGCGCGCCCCGACGCTGCGCAAAACCGGCGGCCACGCCGTCGACTTGTTCCGTCCGGCGATGGAGATCTCGGCGAAGATGGGCGTCCTGCCCCGCATCGAGGCCCTGGCCACCGGAACCACCCGCCTGGCGCTGTACCGAGAAGGCCGGCCGCGGGCCACCGACATCGAGCTCACCAAGATCTACGCCGCCAGCTCCGACCGGCACGTGGAGATCATGCGCGACGACCTCAGCGAGATCTACTACGACGCCGCCCGCGACGACGTCGAGTACCTGTTCGGCGACTCGATAACCGAGATCGAGCACGACGGCACCGTGGCGTTCGAGCGCTCCGAGGCACGCACCTTCGACGTCATCGTCGGCGCCGACGGCCTGCACTCCAACGTTCGGCGCCTGACCTTCGGCGAGGAAGCCGGCCTGACGCGCTTCCTCGGGGGATACCTGTCGGTGCTGTCGGCGCCCAAGGCGCTGGTGCGGGCCGGCGAGATGGTCGGCCACATCGGCGTCGGCCGCTTCGCCGGTATCTACACGGCGGACCACCTGGACGACGCGCGGGTGGTGTTTCTGTTTCGCCGCCGGGAAGAACCCGACTACGACCACCGCGATGTGTTGCGGCAGAAGGAGTTACTGCGCGACGCTTTCACCGGGATGCATGACCAGGTGGACGGCTGGCTGGCCGAAATCGAGCGCACGCCCACCTTCTACTTCGACTCCATCACCCAGCTCCGCACGGACAGGTGGTCGCGCCGCCGCGTCACCCTGGTCGGCGATGCCGGATACTGCCCCGGGCCGGCGGTGGGCGGCAGCACCAGCCTCGCCGTCCTCGGCGCCTACGTGCTCGCCGGAGAACTCGCCCGCGCCGACGGCGACCACCTGCGCGCCTTCGCCGCCTACGAACTGCAGATGCGCGAACCGGTGCATCGCAGCCGGTCCTTCGCCCGCGGCGCGGCCAAGGGCATCATCCCCGGTTCCCGCGCCGGAGTCTGGGCGTTAACCCGTGGAGCCCAACTGATCTCGGCGATGCCGGGGTCGCTGTCCCGGTCGCTGGCCAAGCTGAACACCAAGGGCGTCCGCATGCACGACTCGATGCCGGTCCCCGACTACGCCGGAAGCGACGTCTGACAGCATGTCCAGTAGGCCGCGGACCCGAGCGGCCGCGCGCGTGCCACGAAGGGAAGGCCTCAGATGGAACTGACCGGTGTTGGGATCTGGAGCAGTCAACTGCGCTACGGCGACCCGGCCGAATCCGCCGACGCCGCAGCCGAACTCGATGAACTCGGCTTCCCTGCGCTGTGGATTCCCGACGTCGGTGGGCCGGTGTTCGACTCGGTCGGTCATCTGCTCGCCGCGACCAAGCGGACCGTGATCGCCACCGGCATCCTGAATCTATGGATGCATGGGCCCGGCGACGTCGCCGAATCCTATGCGGCGCTCACCGCGGAGCACGGCGACCGCTTCCTGCTCGGAATCGGCGTCAGCCACGCACCGCTGATCGACGCCGGCCAGCCCGGACGCTACCGCAAACCGCTCGCGGCCACGGCGTCGTTCCTGGACGGGTTGGATGCCGCGCCGCGGCCGGTTCCCACCGGGCGCCGGGTTCTTGCCGCGCTCGGACCGAAGATGCTGAAGCTGTCCGCGAGCCGCGCCGCGGGCGCCCACCCCTACCTGGTTACCCCCGACCACACCGCTTCTGCCCGTTCGACTTTGGGCCAGGGCCCCCTGCTCCTGCCGGAGCAGACGGTCATCCTGACCGACAGCGCCGACGAGGCGCGTCAGATCGGAACCGAGTGGCTGCGGTCCTATTTGGCGTTGCCCAACTACGCGAACAACCTGCTGCGCAGCGGCTTCTCCGAAGACGATGTGGCGCAGGTGAGCGATCGACTGTTCAACGCGATCATCGCCTGGGGTGACGAAGACGCCATCATGGGCAGGGTCGCCGAACATCGTTCCGCCGGAGCCGATCACGTCTGCGTCCAGGTGTTGCGGGCCGATCCGAGAGCCTTCCCGCGCGAGGAATGGCGCCGAATCGCCGCCGCCTGCCGATAGCAGGTGATCCGCCGCGCGGCATAGGGTGAGCTATGGCTTCCAAACAGATGCTGTTTCGGATCTTCTACCGCATCGGTTTCACCCCATGGGACGGTCACCCGCTGGCCCGCAGTGTGCGGGACCTGGTCGAGGGAACCGGCGACACGGCCGCGCTTGCCGCCGGGTCCGCCCTCGAACTCGGATGCGGTACCGGTGACTGCTCGATCTACCTCGCTCAGCACGGCTGG
Organism: Mycobacterium sp. 3-98; assembly: GCF_035918355.1. NCBI lineage: Bacteria > Bacillati > Actinomycetota > Actinomycetes > Mycobacteriales > Mycobacteriaceae > Mycobacterium > Mycobacterium sp. 3-98. The sequence continues at coordinate 5,019,336 of NZ_CP142360.1, forward strand.
CGCGTCACCGCGGTGGATTTCGTGGCCAAACCCCTGGAGCGGGCGCGGGCCAAGGCCGCCAAGGCCGGCGCGGCCGTCGACTTCGTCCAGGCCGACGTCACCCAGCTGAGCCGGGCCGGGATCGGCGCGAACTTCGAGCTGATCGTCGACAACGCCTGCCTGCACAACATGAGCGACGCGGATCGCGACGCCTACGTCCGCGAGGTCAGCGCCGTGGCGGCCCCGCATGCCCGGCTGCTCATCATCGCGTTCGTGCCCGGCGGCCGCGTCGGGGTGCGCGGCATCGACCACGCCGAGATGGAACGGCGCTTCACTCCCAACTGGACGTTGCTGTCCGCGGGCGCGGAACGCGAACTGGACCGCGCCGAGAAGACCCCGGCTCGGTACTACCTGTTCCAACGGCGCACCTGACCGGCGAGCAGACGTAAAAACCCCCGACACGCCGTGCGTGCGAGGGTTTTTACGTCCGCTCGTGGCAGGACTTAACTCAGTGACTTCGGCGGCAGGAACCGCTCGCCGTACTTGGCCGCCAGTTCCTTGGCGCGGGCCACGAACGCATCCTTGCCCGTGCCGCCGGCACCGGAGTAACCGACGATGAACTGCGCGCTACCACCGGTGTACGGCGGGAAGCCGATGCCCATGATCGAGCCGATGTTGGCGTCGGCGGTCGAGGTCAGCACGCCCTCGTCCAGACACTTCTGCGTCTCGAGCGCCTCGGCGAACAGCATGCGATCGATCATGTCCTGCAACGGAATCTCCGCGCTGCCCGACTTGAACGTCTCCTGCAGGCCGGGCCACAGGCGGGTCCGCTTGCCGTCCACGTACTCGTAGAAGCCGGCGCCCTTCAAGCGGCTGGGCCGTCCGATTTCGATCATCTTGTCGACGACGGCCTCGGCCGGGTGCGGCTCGTAGGTGCCGCCCGCGTCCTCGACGCCCTTGCGGGTGGCCGCGGCGATCTTGTGCATCAGCTCCAGGTTGAGCTCGTCGGACAGCTGCAGCGGCGGCGCCGGGTAGCCGGCCTGCGAACCGGCGTGCTCGATGCTGGCCGGGGCCACGCCCTCGCCGAGCATCGCCAGCGCCTCGTTCACGAACGTGCCGATCACGCGGCTGGTGAAAAACCCGCGGCTGTCGTTGACCACGATCGGCGTCTTGCCGATCGCCAGCGTGTAGTCGAACACCCGGGCCAGGGCCTCGTCGGAAGTCTTCTCGCCCTTGATGATTTCCACCAGCGGCATCTTGTCGACCGGCGAGAAGAAGTGGATTCCGATGAAGTCCTCCTGCCGCTTGACGCCGGTCGCCAGACCGGTGATCGGCAGGGTTGAGGTGTTCGACCCGAGCAGCGCGTTGGGTTCGACGATGTCCTCGATCTCCTGGAACACCTTGTGCTTGAGCTCCTGGTTCTCGAACACCGCCTCGATCACGAAGTCGACGCCCGCCAGGTCGGCGGGGTCGGCAGTCGGCGTGATGCGGTCCAGCAGCGCCTTGCTCTTCTCCTCGGTGGTCTTGCCACGCTGAAGTGCCTTGGCCTCAAGCTTTTCCGAGTAACCCTTGCCCTTCTGGGCGGCCTCGATATCGACGTCCTTGAGCACCACGTCGAAGCCGGCCTTGGCCGACACGTAGGCGATGCCGGCGCCCATCATGCCCGCGCCCAGCACACCGATCTTGTTGATCTTGACCGGCTCGATGCCGTCGGGGCGCGAACCGCCGCCGTTGATGTGCTGCAGGTCGAAAAAGAACGCCTGGATCATGTTCTTGGCGACCTGGCCGGTGACCAGCTGGGTGAAGTAACGGCTTTCGATGCGGCTGGCCGTGTCGAAGTCCACCTGCGCGCCCTCGACGGCCGCGTCCAGGATGGCCCGCGGCGCCGGCATCGGGGCGCCCTTGAGTTGCTTCTTGAGCAGCGCCGGGAACGACGGCAGGATGCCGGCCAGCGCGGGGCTGGACGGGGTGCCGCCGGGCATCTTGTAACCCTTTTTGTCCCAGGGCTGTTCGTGCGAATCGGGGTTGGCCTTGATCCACGCCTTGGCGGCGGGCACCAGTTCGTCGACCGAGCCGACGAGCTCGTCGACCAGGCCGATCTCCTTGGCCTTGGCCGGCTTGAAGCGGGTGCCCTGGCTCAACACCTCCATGAATGCCTTCTGGATGCCGAACATCCGCACGGTGCGGGTCACCCCGCCGCCGCCCGGCAGCAGGCCCAGCGTCACCTCGGGCAGACCCAGGACGCTGCCCTTCACGTCGGCGGCGATCCGGTGGTGGCAGGCCAGCGCGATCTCCAGGCCGCCGCCCAGTGCGGCGCCGTTGATGGCGGCCACCACCGGCTTGCCCAGGGTCTCCAGCGCACGCAGGTCGCGCTTGACCGACTCGACGGTGTCGAACGCCTCGCCGGCGTTCTCGGGGCCGAGGTTGATCATGCCCTTCAGGTCACCACCGGCGAAGAAGGTCTTCTTCGCGCTGGTGATCACCACGCCGGTGATCGAATCCTTCTCGGCGGCAAGGCGTTCGACGGCGTTGTGCATGGACTCGCTGTAGTGCTCGTTCATCACGTTGGCCGACCCGGTGGGGTCGTCAAGCGTCAGGGTGACGATGCCGTCGGCGTCCTTATCCCACGCAATGGTGTTCTCTGCCATGGTCTTAAACCCTCTCGATGATGGTGGCGACACCCATGCCGCCGCCGATGCACAGCGTGATCAGGGCGCGACGCGCGTTGCGGCGCTCGAGCTCGTCGACCATGGTGCCGGTGATCATGGCGCCGGTGGCGCCCAGCGGGTGGCCCATCGCGATGGCGCCGCCGTTGACGTTGAGCTTCTCGTCGGGAATGTTGAGGTCCTTCTGGAACTTCAGCACCACCGACGCGAACGCCTCGTTGAGTTCGAACAGGTCGATGTCGTCGATCGTCAGGCCCGCGCGGTCGAGCACCTTGCGCGTGGCGGGCGTCGGGCCGGTCAGCATGATGACCGGGTCCGAGCCGCTGGTCGCCGTGGCCACGATGCGGGCCCGCGGCGTCAGGCCCTGCGACTTGCCGGCGGCCTCCGAACCGACCAGCACCAGCGCGGCGCCGTCGACGATGCCCGAGCTGTTGCCACCGGTGTGGACGTGGTTGATCTTTTCGACCCAGTGGTACTTGGTGAGCGCGACGTCGTCGAAGCCGCCCATCTCGCCGATGCCGTCGAACGCGGTCTTGAGTTTGCCCAGGCCCTCGAGCGTGGTGTCGGGCCGCATGTGCTCGTCGTGGTCGAGGATGACCAGGCCGTTCTGGTCGCGCACCGGCACGACCGACTTGGCGAAGTAGCCGCCCGACCACGCCGCGGCGGCCTTCTGCTGGCTGCGCAGCGCGTAGGCGTCGACGTCGTCGCGGGAGAAGCCCTCGATGGTGGCGATCAGGTCGGCGCCGATGCCCTGCGGCACGAAGCCGATCTGGTAGTTGGTCTCGGGGTCGGTCGCCCAGGCGCCGCCGTCGGAGCCCATCGGGACGCGGCTCATCGACTCGACGCCGCCGGCCAGCACCAGGTCGTCCCAGCCGGAACGAACCTTCTGAGCGGCGGTGTTGACGGCCTCCAGACCGGAGGCGCAGAACCGGTTGAGCTGCACACCCCCGGTGGTCTCGGGCAGGCCCGCGGCCAGCACCGCGGTGCGGGCGATGTCGCCGCCCTGGTCGCCGACCGGGGACACGACGCCGAGGATCATGTCGCTGATCAGGTTCTCGTCCAGGTCGGGGTAGCGCCGGCGCAGCTCGTCGACCAGGCCCACGACCAGGTTGAGCGGCTTCACCTCGTTGAGCGAGCCGTTGCGCTGCTTGCCCCGCGGTGTGCGGATGGCCTCATAAATGAAAGCTTCTTCGGACATGACGACTTCCTTGTTCGCGAATAGGGTTCGAATCCCGTCTTCAAGACTAGGTCCCGCACCACCCTAACAGCAGGCCCGGCCAACCTGTTGGTTGAGCAGGTTGGCGCTGGTCAGAGCCTCGAGCGTGACGCGACAGTCACGTTCGGCGCCGAACGTGACGGTGCAGTCACGCTGGGCGCAGGAAGTTAAGCTCGACGACCATGACGGTCTCGCGACTGCGCCCGTACGCGACCACGGTGTTCGCCGAGATGTCGGCGCTGGCCACGCGGATCGGAGCGGTGAACCTCGGCCAGGGGTTTCCCGACGAGGACGGGCCGCCGGCCATGCTGAAGGCCGCCCAGGAGGCCATCGCCGACGGCGTCAACCAGTACCCGCCGGGGATCGGCATCGCGCCGCTGCGACACGCGATCGCCGCCCAGCGCCACCGCCAGTACGGCATCGAGTACGACCCCGACACCGAGGTGCTGGTGACGGTCGGGGCGACCGAGGCCATCGCCTCGGCGGTGATCGGCCTGATCGAACCCGGCTCGGAGGTCCTGCTCATCGAGCCGTTCTACGACTCCTACTCGCCCGTGGTGGCGATGGCCTCCGCGCGGCGGGTCGCCGTGCCGCTGGTCCCCCACGGTCGCGGCTTCGCCCTGGACGCCGACGCGCTGCGCCGGGCGGTGACGCCACGGACCCGCGCGCTGATCGTCAACTCGCCGCACAATCCGACCGGCACGGTGCTCAGCGCGGCCGAGCTGGCCACCATCGCCGAGATCGCCGTCGCGGCCGACCTGTTGGTGATCACCGATGAGGTGTACGAACACCTGGTGTTCGACGGGCGCCAACACGTGCCGCTGGCCGGCTTCGACGGCATGGCCGAGCGGACCATCACGATCTCCAGCGCGGCCAAGATGTTCAACTGCACCGGCTGGAAGATCGGATGGGCTTGCGGCCCAGCGCAACTCATCGCCGGGATGCGCGCGGCCAAACAGTATCTGAGCTATGTCGGCGGCGCGCCGTTCCAGCCGGCCGTGGCCTTGGCGCTCGAGCAGGAGGGCGCCTGGGTGGACGACCTGCGCGCCACGTTGCAGGCCAGGCGCGATCGGCTGGCCGCCGGGCTGATCGACGTCGGGTTCGAGGTGCACGACAGCGCCGGCACGTACTTCTTGTGCGCCGATCCCCGCCCGCTGGGCTACGACGACAGCGCCGCGTTCTGCGCGGCGCTACCCGAAAAGGTGGGGGTCGCCGCCATCCCGATGTCGGCCTTCTGCGACCCGGGCACGGCACGCGGGCCGGCCGACGTGTGGAATCACTTGGTGCGCTTCACCTTCTGTAAACGCGACGACACGCTCGATGAGGCGATCAAGCGACTGGCCGCACTGCGCGACGCTACCTAGCCGGGCCGAAGCCCCGAGGCCCCATCACCCGCTTGCGCAGGCCCTCCAGCGCGGAGTGCAGGATCTTCTTGCGGGCCCGCGCGACCCAGAACTCCGGCAGCGGGGCCCACGGTTCGACGGTGATGGTGAACCGCACCCTGGTCCGGTCGTCGCCCAGCCGGCTCAGGTTGTACTCCCCGTGCTGGCCGTGTTGCTGGGCCGTCTTGTGGGCGTCCCACACCATCCAGTCGGGCCCCCAGTGGTATTCGAGCAGTTCGGTGTCGTGGATGCCGGTCACCGCGATCGTGACCTTCACGTGGTGCGGTCGCCCGTCGGGGTGCTTGTCGATGACCTCGACCCGCTTGTGCACCGACGACCATGACGGCACCGCGTCCATATCGGCGAGCGCCTCCATGATGACCTCCGGAGGCGCATCGATCACGATTTCCGACGATGCTTGTACAGCCACTGCTAACAAGTTAACTACAGCGCCGCGGCCGGCGAGGGCCGAAAACCACAGACGCCGGCTATTCGGGCTCGGCGGGACGGGTGCCGCGCATCACCATTTCGCGCAATCCCTTTTCCGCCCCGTCGAGGGCGCTTTCGCTGGCCCGCCGGACGATGAACGCGGGCATGGGCCGGCCCGGTTCGACGGTGATGTCGAAACGCACTCGGGTCTGGCCGACGCCTTCGGGTTTGAGGTTGTATTCGACGTGCTGACCGTGCTGCTGGGAGGTTCCTTTGGCGTCGTAGCAGACCCAGTCCGGGCCCCAGTGATATTCCAGGATCTCCTTGTCGACGAGCCCCAGGATCTTGATGGTGGTCTTGACGTGGTGGGGCCGGCCGTCGGGATACCGGTCGATCACTTCGATGTTCTTGTGCAGCGGTGACCAGGACGAGAGGACGCCGACATCTGTCAGCGCCTCCATGACCACTTCTGGCGGCGCGTTGACGACAAATTCGCGTGATGCTTTTACGGCCACTGGGATCAAATTTAGCAACGCCGGCCCGGGCATGGATCGGTTCGTCGTAATCGATGGCCTACCAGTTGATTTCGTCAAGCGGTGTCGTCGCCGCCGGGGGTCGCTCGACCGGCCCGGTGGGTGTTCGCGAAAAGCGCGGGGCGGGTGCGGCCTGGTCGACGCCGTGGGCGGTGATGACGGTGGACCGCGTCCGCAGGTGGTCGTCGGTCGCGGCTTCGGTCCATGTCAGTACCGGGGTGACGCACGCATCGGTGCCGGCGAACGTGCGCGCCCATTCGTCGCGGGTTCGGCTCGCGAACCGTTTCGTGAAGATCTCGCGCATCCGTGGGTAGGAATCCTTGTCGAGCTGGCCGGGCACGTACTCGGGTGACAGGCCGAGCCCGGCGAGCAACGCCGCGAAGAATTGCGGCTCGATGGCGCCGACGGCCACGTATCCGCCGTCGGCGGTCTCGTAGCAACCGTAGAACGGGGCGCCGCCGTCGAGCAGGAAGGATTGGCGTCGGTCGCGCAGTGCGCCAGTGGACTTCATCGTCCACATCATCTGGGCCAACAGACTCACCCCGTCGACCATCGCCGCGTCGATGACCTGACCCTTGCCCGACCGTTCCCGTTCGTAGAGGGCGACGGCGATGCCGAACACCACCAGCATCGAGCCGCCACCGAAGTCGGCGACCAGGTTCAGCGGCGGAATCGGCGGACGGTCGGCGTAGCCGAGCGCCGAGAGCGCGCCGGTCTGCGACAGGTAGTTGATGTCGTGACCCGCCGTGCGCGCCAGCGGCCCGTCCTGCCCCCAGCCGGTGATCCGCGCGAAGATCAGGCGCGGATTGGCCGCCGCGCAGTCGTCGGGACCGATTCCGAGCCGCTCGCACGTGCCGGGGCGAAAGCAGTCCAGCAACACGTCGGCCTTGGCGGCCAGCTCGAGCAGGGCCTGCGGTTGCGTCTTGACGTCGAGGTCGATGATCCGCTTGCCGCGATGCAACAAGTCCCGGCCCTCGGCCGGCATTTCGAGGCCGCCCGACGGCCGCCGCACCCGCACCACGTCGGCGCCCAGGTCCGCCAGCAGCATTCCCGCGTGCGGCCCCGGTCCGATGCCGCCGAGTTCGATGACCCGCACCCCGGCCAGCGGGCCGCCGCCCACCGTGACTACTTGCCCTTCTTGACCGTGAGCACCCGCTCGCGCAGGGCCTTGGTGGCGGAGTCGATCGTCCCCTTCACGGCACGCTTCAGCACGAAGCCGGGCAGCGGCACGTTCGGGTCCGCCAGCAGCTCGAACTTCACCAGGGTCTTGTCGCCCTGCGGTATCAGGGTGTACTTCCCGTCCTGCGCCTTCTGCTGCGAGGAACTCACCAGCGTCCAACTCACGGCGTTGTCCGCCCAGGTGTAGGCGACCACCTGTTCGTCGGTGATCCCGGCGACCTTGACCCTCATCCTGACTTGGCGGGGCCGCCCGTCGTCGCCGGTCTCGAGGACCTCCGCGCTCTGGTGCGGTTCCGACCATTCGGGCATCGATTCGAAATCGGCGATGACGTCCAGAATCTCCTCGGGACTGGCTTCGATCACGATGTCGCGGGATTCTTTGAGTGCCATGGCCCGCACGATACTGGCCCGGCGTCCCGCCCGGAATGGATTCGGCCGAGCGTACCGTCGTGCCTGTGACTGATGCCGCGACCGATCCCGCTTACACCGTCGGTGACTACCTGTTGGACCGTCTCGCCGAACTCGGCGTGTCCGAGATCTTCGGCGTTCCCGGTGATTACAACCTGGAGTTCCTCGACCACATCATCGCCCACCCCAGCCTGCGCTGGGTCGGCAACGCCAACGAGCTGAACGCCGGCTACGCCGCCGACGGGTATGGACGGCTGCGCGGAATGTCGGCGTTGGTAACGACATTCGGCGTCGGTGAGCTGTCCGCGGCCAACGCGATCGCGGGCAGTTACGCCGAGCAGGTGCCCGTCGTGCACATCGTCGGCGGCCCGTCCAAGGACGCGCAGGGCACCCGCCGGGCGCTGCACCACTCCCTCGGCGACGGGGACTTCGAACACTTCTTCCGGGTCAGCCGCGAAATCACCTGCGCCCAGGCCAATCTCATGCCCGCAACGGCCCGCCGGGAGATCGACCGGGTGCTGTGCGAGGTGCGCGAGCAGAAGCGACCCGGATACATCCTGCTGTCCACCGACGTGGCCCGCTTCCCCACCGAGCCGCCCGAAGCTCCGCTGCCCCGCTACAGCGGCGGCACCAGCCCGCGCGCGCTGGCGATGTTCGTCGAGGCCGCGACCGAGCTCATCGGCGGCCACCGGTTGACCGTCCTCGCCGACCTGCTGGTCCACCGCCTGCAGGCGATCAAAGAACTCGAGGCGTTGTTGGCCGCGGACGTCGTGCCGCACGCCACGCTGATGTGGGGGAAGAGCCTGCTCGACGAGAGCTCACCGAATTTCCTGGGGATCTACGCGGGATCGGCCAGCGCGCCGGCGGTGCGCACCGCGATCGAAGAGGCACCCGTGCTGGTCACCGCCGGGGTGGTGTTCACCGACATGGTGAGCGGCTTCTTCAGCCAGCGGATAGACCCGGCCCGGACCATCGACGTCGGGCAATACCAAAGCAGCGTCGCCGGAGAAGTCTTCGCGCCGTTGGAGATGGGCGCCGCGCTCGAGGCGCTGGCCACCATCCTGGCCCGTCGCGGGACCGCGTCGCCACCGGTGGCGTCGCCGCCGGCCGCACCGCTCCCGCCGCCCCCGCCCCGCGATCAACCCCTGACCCAAAAAATGCTGTGGGATCGGCTTTGCCGGGCCCTCACACCGGGCAACGTGGTGCTGGCCGACCAGGGGACCTCCTTCTACGGCATGGCCGATCACCGGCTGCCGCACGGTGTCACCTTCATCGGCCAACCTCTTTGGGGCTCAATCGGTTACACGTTGCCCGCCGCGCTGGGGGCCGCCGTCGCGCATCCCGACCGCCGCACGGTGTTGCTGATCGGGGACGGCGCCGCGCAACTGACCGTCCAGGAGCTCGGCACCTTCTCACGCGAGGGGCTCTCCCCCGTCATCGTGGTGGTCAACAACGACGGCTACACCGTCGAGCGCGCCATCCACGGCGAGACGGCGCCCTACAACGACATCGTCAGTTGGAAGTGGACGGACGTCCCGCACGCGCTGGGCGTCACCGACCACCTGGCGTTCCGGGTCCAGACCTACGGGGAGCTCGACGACGCGCTGACCGCCGCCGCCGAACACAAAGACCGCATGGTTTTCGTCGAGGTGGTGCTGCCGCGGCTCGAGATTCCCCACCTGCTGGTCGAACTCGTGCAACCGACGTCACCGGACGGCAGTCCGCGCCGCTGAAGTTCTAGCGCGGATTCGGCGTCCGCTCCGGGGACGATGATCGCAGGATGGCTTGCACCGTCCGCCGGCAGCGACCGCAGTCGGTGCCCGCTCCGCACGCCTGGGCGACTTCGTTGGTGGTCGACGCCCCGCACTCGACGGCCTCGGTCACGGTCTGGCTGGTGACCCCGTTACACAGGCACACGAACACCGGCGAACCTCAGTCCGCCTCGATGCGCATCATGTCGGAAAACCGGCCGACGAACAGCGGGGGGTAGGCGCCGATGCCCGCTCCCGACATCCACTGCGCCGCGGCGTCCGGGTGGTCGATCCACTCCCGCGCGCGTTCTTCGTCGGGGAACTCCTGCAGGATCAGCACCTCGTGGTCGTCGTCGAAAGCCTGGAACACCCAGGTCTTTCGGATGCCGGCCGTGGTGAACCTGTCGATCGCCGTGCTGACTTCGGAGGTCAGCAGGTTCACGTCGTTGACGGACGCGATGGCGGCCACCACGACGCCCGGCGCTGCCGGGGTTTGCGGCGGCTGGGCGATGAACCGGTCGATGATCTCGCCGGCGAACACCGCGGGGATGTCGTCGACACCGGCTTCGTCGAACCAATCGAAGAAGACCCGCGAGCGCAGCAGCTCGACGATCGGCTCACGGCTGTGGACCCCGATCATCACCAGGACCCGGCCGTAGTCGTGGGTCGAGGTGTAGACGAGCACGTGGTGCGCGCCGATGTCGGCCAGGGCCGCCTTGTTGCGTTCCAGCAGCGGCCATACTCGCGACGGATCGGGGACGCGGTAGTCCGACGCGATCACCATCGAATGAATATCGCCGTTATTCATCGAAGTTGGTCCTTCATCACTTTCCCCGTCGCGTTGAGTGGGAGTGAATCAAGGAACTGTACCGCGCGCGGCACCTTGAACCCGGCCATGCGGTCGCGGCACCAGCCGATCAATTCGTCGGCGCTGACCTCGCCCTTGCGGACCACGAACGCCTTGCCCACCTGGCCCATCCGTTCGTCGGGGATACCGATGACGGCGGCCTGCGCGACGGCGGGGTGGTTGAGCAGGAAACCTTCGATCTCGGCGGGATAGGCGTTGAAGCCGCCGACGATGAACATGTCCTTCTTGCGGCCGACGATGCGCAGCCGCCCGGCGTGGTCGAAACTTCCCAGGTCCCCGGTGTGCAGCCACCCCTCGGCGTCGATCGCCTGGGCCGTGGCGGCCGGGTCGTCGAGGTAGCCCTGCATGACGCCGTAGCCGCGGACCACCACTTCGCCGTCGTCGGCGATGCGCACCTCGACTCCGTCGCAGGGCAGGCCGGCGGTGGTGGCGACATCCTCGAAGGAATCCCCGGGCCGCGACAGCGTCACGTTACCGGCCTCGGTGAGTCCGTAGCCGGTCATCAACGTCTCGAACGGCAGTTCGCCGTGGATGCGACGGACGAGTTCGACCGGGATGTCGGCGGCGCCGGTCACCGCCGCCCGCAGCGTCGACAGCTTGGACTTGTCGCCGACGCTCAGCAATGAGTGGTACAGCGTCGGCGGCCCCGGAAGCATCGTGATGCGTTCGCGTTCAATGAGTTCCACCACGGTGTCGATGTCGAAGACCGCGACCGGCAGCATCGTCGCGCCGCGCAGAAAGGACGTCACCAGCCCCGCCTTCAGGCCGAACGTGTGGAAGTACGGGTTGATCTGCAGGTAGCGATCGCCCTCGCGCAGATCCGCAAGCGACGCCCACTCCTCGTACATCCGCAGCGTTTGGCCGTGGTTCAGCATCGCCCCCTTGGGGCGGCCCGTTGTGCCCGAGGTGAAGATGATGTCGGAGATGTCGGTGCCGCTGACCGGCCGCTCGAAGGGCGAACCGCTGGACAAGAAGTCGGACTTCAGATCGATGACCGGTGTCCCGGTCGGCGCGGTGTAATCCTGGTCCAGAAAGCCCTTTTGGACCAGGACGGCCTTCACCTTGCTGCGGACGATGATGTCGCCGGCTTCCTCGGTCTTGAACCGGGTGTTGACCGGGACGAGCACGCCGCCTGCCGTGAGCAACCCGAACGCCGCGATGATCCACTCGGCCGAGTTGGGCGCCCAGATCGCGACCCGGTCGCCCTTGTCGATGCCAAGTTCCGCGAAAGCGCCCGCGGCACAGCGTATCCGCTCGACGACTTCGGTGAAGGTGAGGCGCAGCGGACCGTCGACGACTGCTTCCGCGTCGCCGAAGCGGTCCGCCGCGCTCAAGACCATCTCGGGGATGGTCCGCCACTCAGGCTCGATTGGTCAGCTCCTCCTCATCGCGCTGCGCGCTCTGCATCGTCGCCGACCGGGGCTCGATTGGTCAGCTCCTCCTCATCGCGCTGCGCGCTCTGCATCGTCGCCGACCGGGGCTCACACCGTGACGAGTCGACCGAGGTTGCCGCCCATGATCTTTGCCTGGTCTTCAGTGGACAGGTGCGACAGCGCCTCGATGTAATAGGTCGGCTCAGCCAGCCCCTCCGGGTGCGGCCAGTCCGACCCGTAGAGCACCTGGTCCACACCGACCAGGTTGACCAGATCGTCGATGCCGTCCTCGAAGAACGGGCTGACGTGAATCCGGCTCTTGACCATCTCGACCGGGTCGCTCGGGAACGCCTCCGGGGCCTTGCGGAAGACCTCCGCCAGGCCGTCCAGCAGCGGGGTCATCCACTTGGAGCCGGCCTCGACGATCGCGACCTTCAGCTTGGGATGCCGGTAGAGCGCGCCGTGAATCACCCACGACCCCACCGAGTCCTGGATCGGCCGCCACTCGTTGAGGATGCCCATCGCGTTGGTCTGGAACGGCAGCATCTCCTGGTCGGCGCCGTCCCACTCGGAGGTGTACCGGGAGTAGCCGCTGTCGGACGAGTGCATGCCGACCAGCACGTCGTGCTCGACGACCCGCTCCCAGAACGGGTCGAACTCGGGCACCGCGAACGACCGCGGACCACGGAAGCCGGGGACCGGAGCCGGGCGGATGAGGATGGCGCGGGCGCCACGCTTGACCGCCCACTCCAGCTCCTCAATCGCCTTCTCGACGATCGGCAACGTGATGACGGGTGTGGTGAAGATGCGGTTCTGGTAGTTGAAGCCCCAGACCTCGTCCAGCCACTGGTTCAGCGCGTGCACCAGGACGTGGATGGCGACCGGGTCGTCACGCAGACGCTCCTCAAGGAGGCTGGCCAACGTCGGGAACATCAGCGTCTTGTCCAGGCCCAGCTCGTTCATCGTCTCCAGGCGCGGGCCGGGCTCGAAGAACGCCGGGATGGCGCGCATCGGCTCGCCGAACAGCTCGCGCTTGCTCTTGCCGTCCGGGTTGCCGTACTTGAAGTACTCCTCCCAGGCGCCCGGCCGGGCGACGACCTCGAAGGTCGGGTTGGGAATGTAGTTGCTGATCTGGCCGCGGATGGCGATCTTGATGCGACCGTTGACCTGCACGTACTGGACGTAGTCCTTGTATTCCTTAGGCAGGAACTTGGTCAGCGCCTCCGGCGGCTCGTAGAGGTGGTTATCCGCGTCGAAGATCGGGAACGGAACGTCCACCTTGTGGGACAACTGGCCCATGGAATCCTCCTTCTTGATTTGTGAGAATACTATTCTCTACAGGTGCCCAACCGCAACGTGTGGGCCCCGCCGAGCCCGGTTCGGCGCGATGTCAGCACGTCACGACGATTTTGAACGTGGCGGTGGCGGGTTCACTGGGTTTGTCGGTCTGGTAGCCGTTGGCGGTGCCGCTGACGGTGAATTTGTCGCCGGTCATGCTCATGTCGGCGTTGCCGTCGCCGCCCTGCGAGTACATCCCGCTGAACCCACCCACGTTCCGGATGCGCACGGACTGGGTCGTCGCCGGCTGCGCGTTCTCGTCGACGACGACCTTGGCGCCGGAGAATTCGCTGCCGATGTCGATCATCCGAGTCCACTGCACCTGACCACACTTGACGATGTGGAAGGTTCGATCGTGACCGTTCACGGTCACTGATGCCGTGCTGGAGATGTGGGTCGGTGGATGCGAAGTGCATGCCCCGAGCAAGGCAGCGGTGAGGACCGCGCCGGCGGCCACTGTTCGGTTCCGCACCGAGTCACCTCCATCCTCCCAGCGAAAATTCTTTTGCCTGCAGCGATGATGTTATTCTCGCGAAAAGAGAATGCCAATATCGGGTTGGTGTCGAGGAGCGATGACGCATGGTGGACCTGGAGATCGACGACGGGCTGGCGGTGGTCACCATCGACCGTCCGCACGCGCGCAACGCGATCGGCCTGGACACCATGGACCAGCTGGAGAAGGCGCTCGATGCGGCGGCGGGCGCCCAGGCGCTGGTGATCAAGGGCGCCGGAGAGCACGCTTTCGTCTCCGGCGGTGACCTCAAGGAACTGAGCGCGCTGCGGACCGAAGAAGACGCGGCGGCGATGGCCCGGCGCATGCGGTCCATCTGCGATCAGTTGGCGGACTTCCCCGCTCCCGTCGTCGCCGCGCTCAACGGTCATGCCTTCGGTGGGGGTGCCGAGGTCGCCGTCGCCGCCGACATCCGGGTGGCCGCCGACGACATCAAGATCGCCTTCAACCAGGTGCAGCTCGAGATCATGCCCGCGTGGGGCGGGGCCGAGCGGTTGGCCGCGCTGGTCGGAAAGAGCAAGGCACTCTTGTTGGCCGGCTCGGGAACCGCGCTGAGCGCGGCGGACGCCGAGCGACTCGGCCTGGTGGACAAGGTGTTGCCTCGCGCCGTCTTCGACTCGCCCGACGAGGGGTGGCGTTCTGTGGCGCGGTCGCTCGCCCGCCTCCCGGCGACCGAGATAAAGCGGGTGATCCGCGGAGTTTCCCCCGAGGAGGCGATAGCATCCTTTGCACGGTTATGGGTTGCCGACCCGCACTGGCAGGCTGCGGAACGGGTCATGACCCGCAACAGCAAACCTCGCCCGGCGGCCGGAGGAGCGTCATGACGATCAAAGTGAGGACGGCGATGCGCGTCGGGTCGGTCCTGTCGTCGGCTTCCCTCTTGGTCGCAGCGGGTGTGCTGGCGGGAAGCGGCCGGGCACATGCCGACGACCTCGTCATGCACCACGTCAAGTACACGGTCTCCACGCAGAACCCGATCTACACCAGCATCTATTACCTGGACCATGAGCCGGCCATTTTCGCCGACTACAGCCACAACCCTTACTCGTTCACGCCGCACGTCGACGTCGACCTCGCACCGGGCAAGCCGTGGAGTTACGAGCTGGACCTGTCAAAACCCGACGTGTATGCGATGGTCGTGGCAAGCACCGGTACCGAACCCGGAACGCCAAACCTTCACTGCGACTTGGCGGTCGACGGCGCTGTCGTCGTATCCAAGGACGGTCCCAAGGGTGTGCTCTGCTCGCTGCGGCATTGGTGAACCACCCAGGTTTGCGGGATATCTTCCATGGGGCGCGGTTCGCCTTCCAGGCGACGCAGATAACTTTCGACCAGTGCCACGGTTTCGGCGTGGCCACCATGAATGCCCACCGCCTGCTCGAGCACCAGGAACCACGACAGGCTGCTCATCAGGACCGTCCACACCACCGGCGGCATGTCTTCCCTGACTTCCCCGTACCGCTCCAACGCGGCCGTCACCGCCTGGCGCTGGTCCTCGCGGAGGCGCTGGGCGTAATAGGCGATTTCGGCACGCATCTCCTTGCGGTGGTTTGCCAGCGCCATGAATTCCATGGAGATCCGGGTGAACGCGGGGTCGGTGCCGAACCGCCACAACGCCCACAGCGGCTGCGGCGATTGCAGCAGTCGCGCATGCACGTCGAGCGCTTCCTCGGCGCGGCGGCGGAAGACCTCGAGGAACAACTCCTCCATGGTGCGGAAGTAGTAGTGCACGAGCTGAGGCTTCAGCCCCGCCTTGTTCGCGAGGCGGCGCGAGGTCACCGCGGCATAGCCCTCTTCGAGCATCAATTGCTCGGCGGCGTCGAGCAACAACCCGCGATTTTTCGCGTCCGGCGCCCCGATCCTGCGGGCAGATGTCATGTCCCTGCTCCGTACTGTGTGCCATCCCGTGCCGACCACACGGATCGTATCGTGGCGCGGCACCCTCGATCTTGACCCTGACATTACCGCCATGCTAAGCAGGTGCTCAGCACATTTCCGATTTCGAATTCACCGCGGCGGTACCGCTTGCCGCCGATACCACCGGTAAACCCAGCCCAGGGAGACGCAATCCGATGAGCACCTTCGAGTCGATCGACTTCTTCACCGATCCGTCTCTGGTCCCAGATCCGCACCCTTACTTCGACTATCTGCGCAGCCAGAACCCAGTGCTGCGGCTGCCGCACTACGGCGTCGTTGCGATCACCGGCTACGACGAAGCCTGCGAGGTCTACAAGGATCCCGAGACGTTCTCGAACATCGTCGCGCTCGGCGGGCCGTTCCCTCCGCTGCCGTTCACCCCCGAAGGCGACGACATCAGCGCACAGATCGACGCGCACCGCAGTTCGTTCCCGATGTTCGAGCACATGGTCACCATGGATCCGCCGGACCACACCAAGGCCCGGTCGGTGCTCGCCAAGCTGCTGACCCCGAGCCGACTCAAGCAGAACGAGGAGTTCATGTGGCGCCTCGCCGACCGTCAGCTCGACGAGTTCCTCGGCCTCGGTGAGTGCGAGTTCATCGCCGAATACTCAAAGCCGTTCGCCACCTTGGTGATCGCGGACCTGCTCGGTGTGCCGGAGGAGGACCACAAGGAGTTCCGCACCGTGTTGGGTGCCGATCGTCCTGGCGCGCGGGTGGGCGCCCTGGACCACGAGTCGGTCGGCATCAACCCGTTGGAGTGGCTCGACGACAAGTTCTGTCACTACATCGAGGATCGGCGTCGCGAGCCGCGCGGCGACGTCCTGACCTTCCTCGCCGAAGCGAAGTACCCGGACGGCTCGACGCCCCCGGTGATCGAGGTCGTCCGCTCGGCGACGTTCCTCTTCGCCGCCGGCCAGGAAACCACGGCCAAACTGCTCAGTGCCGCCCTGCAGGTGCTCGGCGATCGGCCGGACATCCAGCAGCAGCTGCGTGAGGACCGCAGCCTGATTCCGGGCTTCATCGAGGAGTCGCTGCGGATGGACAGCCCGGTGAAGAGCGACTCACGCCTGGCCCGCAAGTCGACCAGCATCGGCGGAGTCGACATCCCCGCCGGCACCGTGGTCATGATCCTGCCGGGCGCCGCCAACCGCGACCCGCGCCGATTCGACAACCCGCACGAGTTCGACCTGCGCCGCAAGAACGTCCGCGAACACATGGCGTTCGCGCGCGGCGTGCACTCCTGCCCCGGTGGCCCCCTGGCCCGCGTCGAGGGACGCGTGTCGATCGAGCGGATCCTGGATCGCATGCCGCACATCGAAATCAACGAGGCCCACCACGGGCCGGCCACCGAGCGTCGTTACACCTACGAGCCGACGTACATCCTGCGGGGTCTGAGCGAGCTGCACCTGACGTTCACGACCGCCGACGCCGTCGCACCCGTGGCCTGAGTCAGACCTGCATGCCGACGAAGTAACAGCCGAGCAAGACGGCGCCGACCAGCGCCACCCACGCATCGGTGAGTCGGCACAGCAGGACCGGAGCGTTTCGCACCTCCATGAACTCGCGAAAAATGATGCGCACCTTGATGAGTGCGATCACGATGACGCTCGACGTCACCACCGCGCTGGACTTCAGCAATCCGCCGGCGGAGTGATCTATCCATAGGTAGGCCAGCGTCAGCGCCGAGAGGACGAGCCATACGAACATCAGCCGCTTGTTGAATTTGATTGCGATCACCTCACCACGTACAGCAGCGCAAAGATGAGCACCCACAGGAAATCAACGGTGTGCCAATAGGTAGCGCAGGTTTCGACGAGTTGCTGGGCTTGGACGGGCCCCTGCGCTTTTCGCGCCGCCCTGCGGATTTGGTAGACGATGACGCCGAGCGCGACGAAGCCGATCAGCAGGTGCACGAAGTGGATGCCGGTGAGAAAGAAGTAATAGGTGAAGAAGTCGTCGCTGTCGAACCCGTGCCCGATGCCGACCAGCCGGGCCCACTCCAACACCTTGAAAAAGAGGAACATTGCGGCGAAGGCGGCCGTGATGTACACGTCCTTGAGCGCCGCCCGGTAGGCGCCGGCCCGGGCCGACTGAACGCAGCGCGCCACCGACCAGGAGCTCAGCAACAAGACGAGCGTGTTGAAGACCCCGATCCGCAAATCCAGCTGCGCCTGCGAGTGCAAGAAGAGCTCGGGATTGTGGGCGCGGTAGAACAAGTAGAACCCGAAATACGCTGTGAAGACCAGCGTTTCGAACAGCACGAAGGCCCACATGTCCGGCTGGCCCGGCACGGCGCGCTTGTTCGAATCGGCGAGGTCCGTCATCGTGTGGCCGCCTCCTTGCGGGGACGGTCGGGCAGCGGCCCGGTGCCGAAGTCTTCGCGCCGGATCATCTGGAACAGCATGACGATGAACGTGACCTGGTAGATGCCGAACACCACCATGTCCAGCCACCAGGCGATCTGGCCGTTCCAGGCCAAGATGCCCCGCCGAAAGATCCAGCACGGAGCCACGACGACCTCGGTCAGTGCGTTGCACAGGTTGAGATAGCCGAACCACTTGGGGAACACGCGATTCCTGTCGAGCAGGATCGCGACCATCCAGATCAGCGATCCGATCAGGAACACCCCCATGGTCCCGTCGAAAGACAGGAACGCGAAGTCGTAGAGCCAGCCCAGCGCTTCGGGGTCTCGCTCGGGTCGCAGCGTCCCCACGATGAGCGCGATGTTGAGCAGCAGCATGCCGGGAACCGCGCTGAGCGAGTAGATGATCAGATAGCTGTAGCCGAACGCGGGACTGACGGACATGCGCCGCATGGAATACGCGATGAGGGCGTTGTTGATCGCGATCATGCCGCTGATGGCGAAGATGACGCCGAAGCCAAACGGTATGCCGAGGTGGCGCTCCGAGAACCAATGGGCTTGCGTCGCCAGATCCCAGGTGGGCTGCGGCGGCGGCTGGACTTGGGCCACGATGAAGAACATCGGAAAGAAGATGTTGTAGAACACCACGAGCGTCCACCACGCCAACCAGAGTTCGCGTTTGGGGTTGTGGCGCAGGTGCCAGGCGAATCGCTGGTGCAGCGGTCCGGCGGGCGGCGTGGCCGGAACGGGCGGCGGTGTGATCACCGCGCTCATGCGCCGACCAGTTCCTCTGCGCGCCTGGCGTTCTCGGCGCGCTCCCGGTAGACGGCTTGCCCCAACACCACGCCCGTCACGACGATCCAGACGGCGATCGCCACGTTTTTGACCCAGAAGGACAAGAGCCCGTCCCAGGCCAGCGGGCCGGTCAACGACACGCCGACGAAAGCGGCGGGAACCAGCGCGGCCGCCACCACGAGATTGAAGTGGGCCACCCAGTGGCGGAATACCGGACGCGGCTGATCGTCGAAATAGATTGCCAAGGCCAGGATTACGCTTTGGCCGATCAGGAACGGGACGAGGATGGTGAAGGTCATCCAGCCCAGGTCGTTGAGCAGCTGGGTCAGCGCCGGGCTGCGTTCCGGGCGAAAAGCGGCCAGTAACCAGCAGACGTTGGCGACGAGAAACAGCGTCGGACCGCCGGCCGCGCAACCCAGCATCGCGTACGAGAAGATCGGCGTCCGATGTGCCATGCGGCGGATCTGCAGCACGATCAGGGCCAGGATCGGGACCAGGCACACGCCGAACCAGTTGAACAGGATCATGCTGTAGCGGATCTCTGGGAGGTGGGCCGGATCGCGATAGAACGCGGCAACCTGGTCCGCCGGCATGGTGGGCGACATCGGCGGGTTGAAGCCGGGAAACAGGAAAAAGGAGGCGATCCACAGGATCAGCGCCACCGGCAACGTCCAGAGCAGGATCACCTCGCCGTCCGTCCGCCGGGGCGCGGTGCGCGCAGGCTGGCGACCGCCTGCATCGTTTCGTCCGACGTCGGACATCGATACTCCTTCCCCGCACGAGATCACCGCACGAGCTCGGCTCGTGAGCGAAGCTAGCCGATCGGCTAGCCTCGGTCAATAGCGTCGTCTAGTCTCGGTGCGTGGGAACAGCACGCCAGCCGGTCGCCGGAGAGCAATTCTGGCTGATCGCGCACAGCGCGGCCCGGACGCGCGTGCTCGACGCCGCCTTGGACCTGATCGCCACCCACGGGGTCAGCGGTACGTCGCTGCAGATGATCGCCGACGCCGTCGGCATCACGAAAGCTGCTGTCTACCATCAGTTCCGCACCAAAGAGCAGATCGTCATCGCCGTGACCGAGCGCGAACTCGGCCGCCTCGCGCCCGCGCTCGAGGCGGCCGAAGCCTACGACGACGGCCCTCAAGCACGAGATGCCTTGCTGGTGGGCGTCATTGAGATGGCCGTTCGCGACCGCCGGTTGGTGCGCACGCTGCAATTCGACCCCGTCGTCGTCCGGCTGCTGGCCGAGCACAAGCCGTTTCAGCTTTTCATGGACCGCCTGTACCGGGTGCTACTGAGCGATGCGGGCCTCGACGGCCGGATCGAGGCGGCGATGTTCTCCGGCGCGCTGAGCACCGCGGTCATGCATCCGCTGGTCGCCGACATCGACGACGACACACTGCTCGACCGGGTTACCGATCTGAGCCGCCGACTGCTGGGTCTGCCTCGGCAGACCCGCGACTGACGAAGCTACGTGTCGGCGCGGACCCAGCTCGATATGCCGTCGTGAGCAATACAGATCAGGAACAGGCCATCGGGCGCCTGCGCGACATAGTTCAGATAGTTCGTGCAGTCGGCGTTTTCTTCCTTGACCCCAGCCATGGGCGGGGAGCGGAACCATCGAGGCTGGTATCGCCTTGGCGACCCGCAGAACATCAACCGTCCGGGTTCCGAGGCGAAGGAGACGTAGCCGTCGGCGACACCGAAGGCGTAGTAGGTGGTGTTGTCACACGGCGCGCCGAGAACCTGATGGGGCATGATGCCCGGGGTGCAGGCGGGGTAGTCGCAGACGGTCGGTCCTGCCGAGGCTGGCGGCGCCGCCACCACACCGGCGCCCAGCAACGCGGCAACCAGAGGCACGATTGATCGCACCCGATTACTCTGCCACACCTGAAAAGAAAATTCTCCTGGTTGGAGAAGATCTCCATTACCGAACGGTGGTGGCGCCGGGCCCTCCCGAACGCATGGAAGCCCCGTCCCCCTGCCAGCGCGCATTTCCGCACGTAAGAGCCACGAAGGCGGCCGTCCGGCGACGGCGTTGAGCCCAGGTTCCAGTGATAAGCTGCTTCTCCGTGCACGACCCGGAGGGACCTAACGTCGACGATCGTAATGACCCGAGGGACGCAGTCGATCCTGACGCACCACAGTCGGGCGCAGGGGCCGACAGCGACGACGTAGCGGCCCCCTCAGAATCGGACGTAGAAGACGAAGTTGCCAAGGCCGAAGCGCGCGCCGAGGCGGCCCTGGCACGCCTGCTGAAGCTGCGCGGGGCAACCGAAACCGCGGGCGCGGACGACACCGAAGATGCCGAGCAGCGCCCCGCCAAGTGGGCCCGGAAACGGCTGCGGTTGGGGCGGCTTCGACGTCCGGGGTGGCTCCGGCGCCCAGGGCGGAAAACGATAGCCGCCGGCGTCGGCATCGTGCTCGCCTCCACGTCGCTCGCCGCGAGCGGCTACATGCTGTGGCAGCACCGCATCGCGGTGCATAACCACCACCTCGCCGCGGAGTTCAGTGCGGCCGCCCGGCAAGGGGTCACGGCACTGATGTCGATTGACCCCGATCATGCCCGGGAGGATGTTCAGCGCTCGATCGATGCCTCGACGGGCGACCAGAAGAACCAGCTATCGGTGCTGTCGCCCCTGATCGTCAACAAGGCCCAGGAAACGAAGGTCGGCACCAAGGTCACCATCGAAGCCGTCGCCGTCGAGTCGCTGAGCGACAATTCCGGCGTCGTGCTGGTGGCGGCGAAAACCATTCCCACCGGACCGGATAACGCCAAACCGCCACCGGCCTTGTTTCGGCTCAGCGTCAACATGGACCGCGACGACGGCCAACTCAAGATGTCGAAAGTTGATTTCTTGCGATGACCGAGGAACATGGCTCGTCGCCGAACGGCACCGCCAAGCCGGTTGACGACGCGGAGACTTCACCTGCCGGCGAGGGTCCGGCACGCTCGGGTCGGCTGGCAGCGTTTCGGCGTCGCGCGCACCGGTATTTGGCACGGTGGCGTTCGATGGTCGCGACAACGTTGGTCATTGCCGCGGTGGGAGTCGCTGCCGGCGTGTACTTCTTTCTGTATCGGCCCGATCAGCAGGTCGACGACGCGGCGGCGCGCCGGGCAATCCAGGCGGCGTCGGATGGTGCCACGGCGGCGTTGTCGTATTCGTACGAGCATTTGAACCGCGATTTCAACAACGCGAAGTCCCATCTCACCGGCGACTTTCTCACCTACTACAGCAAATTCGCCGAGGAGGTGGTGGCGCCGACGGCGCAGAAGGGGCAACTGACGGCCAGCGCCAAGGTGATTCGGGCCGCGGTCTCGGAATTGCATCCCAATTCGGCCACCGTGCTGGTTTTCATCGACCAGACCACGGCAAGCGTGAAAAAGAAAGATCCCGAGAAGACGCAGAGCAGCATCCTGGTCACGATGACAAAAGTCGACGGTTCCTGGCTGATCTCGAAATTCGACCCGGCGGGGTGAGCCCAGCGGATCTTGTCCTAACCGTTACCGGGCCGACCGAAGCGGTGTAACGTCATCGCTCGAGGACGCCGCAACCGACGGCGGAAAGGTGCCACAGGCACTCTCGGATTACGCGCTTCGAGGAGCACCTGATGCGTTCAGTCAAAACACTCACCACCGCAACGCTGGTGGCCGCCACTGCATTCGGCGGTTTGAGCGCTGCCCCCACGGCCCGGGCAATAACCAAAGAAGACGTGGCGATCAACGGAACTTTCCGGGCCACGTCCATTGGCGATTATGCCCAGACCAACGATCAGTACAAGGGTGAGCCGACGGTCTACCAGGTATGGACCATCACTTCCACGTGCGACTCAACCCAGGAATGCCATGGCCAGGTGACGAGCGACCAGGGCTGGACCGCCCCCCTGTACATGAACGATGGGGAGATGTGGAAGGTGAGACGCGAAGTGCCGAACTGGGAACGGTGTGAAGACGGCACCACGTTCACCGGAGTGCAGACCTACTTTTTCTACCCCGTAAACGACAACGGCGGATGGCAACTCGGGTCTCGAGTCTTCTCGGGCAAGGACAAGACGGTCGGCCCCAGCGGTGCCTGCGGGCAGAACCAGTGGCTTGATGTTGCGATGCCGTTGCGCCTGGACCAGCTGTCCTGACCGGGCGGCCATAACGTCGTTCCCGCGCTTCGCCTCCGGGTGGATTCAGGTGGGGAGCATGTCCTTCCACGTCTTGGGCGCCTTCTGAGCGACGAGATCCGACTGCTGGTACAACTTTCCGTCCGGCCCGACATAACGACCGGTGTGCGGATCGTACTTCGCCACCACGACCGAGGGCGCGGGCTTAGATGTGTTGGCGCCGAACGAGCTTGGCGCGGCCTGGGGCTGTCCACCGTCGACCTGATCCAGCGGTGCAGGCGCTAGTGCGGGCACCGGTGGTGGCGGCGGTGGCGTCGGAAGCTCGCCCGGGCCAGCGACATCGAGCGGCGCAAAAGCCGGGATGTCAGCCGACATTCTCGTCATCGGCGCCAGCGTTGGTCCCGACGACGGCATGGGGGGCACAGCTGCCCCCGCCGTGCCCGGCGGTGGATTTTCTCCCCGCGGCCCCGCCGCGTCGCCGCGAGGCACCGCCCCCGGGGGCAGCGGCGTGCCCTCGACCGGGCCGAAGATCCTGTCGTTGACGGTAATCCGGTCATCGGGCGGGACGCCCTGGGAAATCAGGTTCGGATCCAATGGGTAGGGCCCCGTGGTGTGTTGGCGCATCGCCAGCGGCATGTACGGCTTGTCGCTGTTGCAGATTTCGACGGTGGGCGCGCGCTTGCCCGGGTGACCCATGCAGGGATAGTTGCGGGCACCGCGAACCGCGATCGGCGAATCCTGCGGGAGTTTGCAATACAACCCGTCCGGTGTGTCGATGTCGCTGAGGTCGTCCGGGGATCGCCAGGTGTTGGGCGGCATGAAGCCGACGGTGCAGATCGGCGGATCGTCGACCGTGGCCGCGAAGTCGCCGTAAGCCCTACCGTCGGGGTGGTTTTCACCCGTAGCGGCCTGCTCGATTGCGACCCCCGAGGGCAGCAGCACCAGCAGCTGCTCGATCGAGGGGTGGTAGGTGATGCCGATCTGCCCGATAGTGGTCAGGTTGGCGAGCAACACCGGCAGCGTCGGCTTGATCTGTTCGAGAAGCCGGGATGCTTCGTTCGCGGTGTCCGGACCCTTCTCCAGGATGGTCCGGAAGTGGGAATCGTTGTTCACCAACACATCCGAGATGCCGGCGAAGCTGCGCGCCCACGTTCTGATCGAGTCGGTGGTGTGCGCCTGGGTATCCAGCAGCGGCCCGGTGTCTTCGGTGAGGGCCCGGGTGCGATCGACGACGCCGTTGGCGTCGCGCGACAGGGTCTTCGAGGAATCGATCAGTGAGCCCAGGTCGTAACCGGTGCCGTTGAAGCCCTCGAAGGACTCGTCGAGCAATTGGCCGAGTTTGGCCTTCGGGATGCTTTGAACCATGGCATTGACCTGCTCGAGCATCGGGGCGACCGGCTGCGGAATCGTGGTGTCGCGCACGGAGATTACCGAGCCGTCGTGCAGGTAGGGCGGCGAATTGGTTTTGGGCCGCAGGTCCACGTACTGCTCACCCACCGCGGAGACACTGAGCACCTCGGCGGTCAGGTCCGCGGGGACTTTTGGTGAAGTGCTCAGCGACAGCGTCGCTTTCGCGCCCGTCGGCGTCAAACCCACCGCGGTGACCTTGCCGAGCTGAACACCGCGGTAGGTCACGTTGGAAAACCGGTACAGCCCGCCGGTGGCCGGCAACTCCAGCGTCACCGTCATCCGGCCGATGCCGAGCAGGGTCGGCGCCTGAATGTAGAAGAGCACCATCGCGACCACGCCGATGATCCCGGCGACCAAAAAAATCCCCAGCTGAATTCGAACGAAGCGCGTCAGCATCTATCCACCCGCTCCCGTCGAAGGTGCCTCCGCCGGCGGTGGCGTTTGACCCAGATTCGCGTCAGGCATCGGCGCCTCAGCCGGAGCAGGCCCCGGACGAGGTCCATAGTTCCCCGGTCCCGGCACCGCACCCGGCGGTGGCGGGGGCAACGGCAACGCGTCGGGATCGACCCACGGTGGCCTCAGCGGGTTATGCAAGGGATCGAGCGTGTAATTCATGCGATACGGATCCCCGGGCACCGGCGGCACCGGCATATCGAGTTGCCCCCAGTGGGTTCCCAGGAACAATCCCTTCTTGAGCCTTGGGATCGTCAGGTCGAAATCGAAATGCAGGTTGAAGAAGTCGCCACGGACGGCTCGGTCGACGAAGTTCTGGGTGAACGGGAACACGAACGACGCCGCGATGGCCGCGCCGAAATCCGGTCCGACGTCGGCGAGCGCTTTGATGGTCGGCTCCAAGTTTTTGAGGTTCCTCACCAGGTCGGCCTGGGCGTCGTTGACCAGCCGGTTGGCGGTGTTGCTGAACACGCGGAGGTGATCCAGCGCCGCCGTCAGACGCGGCCGCTCCTTGATCAACACCTCGAGCGCCGGCGGTATCTTGCGCAGCGCGTCGGTGACAACGTCGCGCTGGTCGGCGAAGGTGGCCGACAGCCGATTCAGCGCCTGGATGGAGGCAATGATGTTGTCCTGCTGGTCGTCCAGAGTTCCCACGAACGTGTCCAGGCGGGTGATCAGGTCACGCACCGCACCCTCGTGCCCGGACAGGGCGGCCGAGAAATTGTGGATGACCTCCCCGATCTGACCCAGTCCACCGCCGTTGACGACCGCACCCAGCGATGACAGCGTCTGCTCGGTCGACGGGTAGGCCGAGGACCGGCTCAGCGGGATGGTGGCGCCCGGTTGCAGCCGTCCGCTGCCCTGCTGGCCCAGCGGGGTATTGAGCTCCACATGCATCGAGCCCAGCAGGCTGGTCTGACCGACGGTGGCCACCACATTGGCCGGGACCACCACGTCGCGCTTGACGGAGATCTCGACGTCGGCGTGCCAGCCATGCACCCTCATCGTGCCGACACTGCCGACCACGACGTCGTTGATCATCACCGGCGAATTCGACTCCATCGTACCGACATTGGGGAGTTCGACGTGGTAGATGTTGGCCCCCGGCCCGCGTCCGACTGCGCCCGGCAGGGGTAGTGAATTCAGGCCGTGGAACGCGCATCCCGTCGCCGTCAACACCACGCAACAGCCGACGGTGAACACCCGCCGTGCCGCTGCCCGGGCGATCATTGTTGCGGCCCGTCTGTCGGCAACAGCATCTCCGAGGCACTCGGCGCCGGCGGTGGTGGCGCCGGTGTCGACGGTGGGGGCGGCAGCGGCATCGCCGCGCCCGGTATCCGCGCCGGTGGCACCGCCCCCGGCGGTCCCACCGGGTCACCCGGCAGACCGGTGTAGGCCGATACCGCGGGCGGGATCTCGGGTGCCGTGGGCTTCGGGCCCTCCCCGCCGGGTGCCAGGCGCGGTTCGGTGTAGAGAACCCTGGCCGGGTCAATCGACTTGGATATGAACGGGTTTAGCGGAAGGGGCGAGTTATTCCAGCTGGTCTGCCGCAATCCAGGACCAATGAACAGGGAGCAGAGCTTGCCCGTTTCGACCGAGGTGATGTTCCCGATGGCGCCGATTTGCGTGCAGCCCGGTACGGATAACAGAACCTGACCGCCCCATGTGGGATTCGACATGTTCATGAGCCCGAATCCTCCGACGATGGTTCCGGTGTCGGCGTTGTAGTCGTTGAAGAAGTTGCCGAACGCGTTCGGCGCTGCGTGCAGGATGTTCTCCAGGTCCAGGTGGTGATCGACCAGGTTCTGCGTGACGTCGGCCAATCGGGCGATCTGTTCGCTGGTCTGGTTGCGCGTGCCGGCGATGAATCGCTGTACCTCGCCGACCGCCGTCGACAGATCGGTCAGCGCCGCGTCCAGGTCGGATTTGCTGTCGTTGACGACGCTGGTGAGCGTGGCCAGGCGACCGTTGAACTGCTCGATCTGCACGTTGCTGTCGCGTAGCGCGCCGATGAACGTCTGCAGGTTTTTGATGATGTCGACGATGTTGCCGCTGCCGTTGGCGAGGATCCGGCCGACGCCCGAGAGCTGACCGAGCGTTTGCCGCAGCTTGTCGCCGTTGCCGTCGAGGGCGTTGGCGGCGCTGTCGATGAACCGGCCGACGGATGTGCCCGATACCCCGCTTTTGGGTCCCAAATCCGTTGCCAGCCGCATCAACTGGGTTTTGACCTCGTCCCACTCGACCGGCACCGCGGTCCGTTCGACCGGTATGACCGCGCCGTCCCGCATGACCGGCCCGCTGTCTCGATAGGCCGGGGCGAGCTGAACGTAGCGGGCGGACACCAGGTTCGAGGCGACGATCACCGCCTTCGCGTCCGCCGGAATCGGCACGTCATGGTCGACCTTGAGGATCATCTTGGCCTGGGTGCCCTGCGGCTGAATGGATTTGATGGTGCCGACTTTGACACCCGAAACCCGCACCTCGTCGTGGGGATAGATCGCCGTGGCGGTGGTGAAATACGCCGTGATCGTCTTCTGCCCGAAGAACGTATTGCGGACGACCACGGCCGCTCCGGCAAGCAGGAGCCCGACCAAGGCAACCGCCGTCACGGCCGCGAGCCGCTTGCGCGGGATCCGAGAGGTCCAGGAGGTCACTGTGACCCTCCGACCCGTCCGCCCAACGTGCAGCCAGGGCACATTGGAATGGAGTTGTAGGGCCAGGGGGTCAGCGCCCGAGGCACCGGCGATGGGAAGCCGGGACCCTTCGACGTATCGAAGGTGCGGAATCCCCAGAGGTAGTCGAACAACTCCTGGAAGAGTTGCGGGATAAGGAAGTTCGGGGCGAACGCCTGGTAGGCGTACATACCGGCGATGGCCTCACCGACCGTGATCTGAAATTTCTTGAGGCCCGCCAGCGACTTGGCGATGTTGTCGCGGTTCTTTTCCAGCATCGCGGTCACCGAATTCAGTCTCTCCAGCGTCGGCGCCAACGTGCTTTCGTTGTCGTGCACCAATGCCGTCAGCTGCTTGGCCACCGCCGACGTGTTGGCCAGCAGGTCGACGATCTCTTGACGCCGCGCCACCAGGACTTGGAGCAGGGAGTCGGAGTTGAGGATGAGCTTGTTGACCTGCTGGCTGCGTTCGGAAAGAACCCCGGTGACGTCGCCGGCGCTCTTGAAAAGGTCTCCCAGGTTCTTGTTGCGACTGTTGAGGGTGCGCGATAACCGAGTGAGCGCGTCGAAGGCCGGGCCCATTTGGGGCGCAATCTGATCCAGCGTCGCCGCCAGCGTGTCCAGCGACTGATTCAGCGCCGCGGTATTGGTTCCCGCGGTGTCGGTGGTCAGGTCGCTGACCGCTTCGGTCAACGAATACGGCGAGGACGTGCGCGAGACGGGGATGAGGGCCATCGGGTGCATCGTGCCGCTGCCGGCGGACTCCACAGCGAGCATCCGCTCGCCCAGCAGCGTGCCCGTGCGGATGTGCGCGGAGGTCTCCGAGCCGAGCAGGACGTTGCCCTTCATCGCGAACGTCACCAGCGCATCGCCATGGCGCAGCTTCACATCCGACACCGTGCCGACCTTCATCCCCGACACGATGACGGGGTTGCCCGCCGCAAGGCCCCCGGCTTCGGTGAACAGCGCCTGGTACCTGACCATCGTCGCCCATGCGACGAATCGGTCGGGCGACAGCCCCACCAGGATGACCATCACCGCCAGGACGGTGCCGATGAGTCCGGCTTTGACCAGCCCGGCTCCGCGATACTTGAGCATTAGGGTTCCGTGCACCTTCCTGCATCTGACCTGAAGATATTGGCGCGCACGGTCTTGCCGTTGAGATCCGTACCGCGGAGCCCGAACTGGCAGATGTAGTACGGGATGGTGGCGCCGTTCACGCCGAGTCGAACCAGCTTGCGGTAGTTCCTGGGCGCCTTCTGAATTGCGGTGTCGATGCGGTCCTTGTCGTTGTCGAGAATGGGTGCCAGTCGATTCAGCTGAGCGATGGTCCCCGACAGCGGCGGGCGAGCCTCGGCAAGCAGATCCGCCAGCGAGGCGGTTCCCTTGTCCAGGGCGTCAATCGCGGACCCGATCGTGTCGCGGTCATTCGACAGCCCGCTGACAAGCTGCTCGAGGCGATCGATTGCGCCGGAGAACTGTTTGCCGTCCTTGGCGATCGTGCCGATCACCGTGTTGAGGTTGTCGATCAGCTGCTGCACGGTTTGATCGTTGTCGGCCAAGGCGTTCGAAAACGACGTCGTCTTGGTGAATAGCGACTCGATCGTCCCACCCTGACCCTGGAAGACCTGCAGCAGCCCTGCGGTCAACGCGTTGACATCGTGCGGATTCAGCCCCTGCGTAACGGGTTTCAGTCCGCCGAGGAGGAGGTCGAGGTCAAGCGCGGGCGCGGTGCGGCTGACGGGAATCTGACCGCCGGCGGGCAGCCGTTTGGGCGAGCCCGGACCATCGAGCAGTTCGAGGTAGCGGTCGCCCACCAGGTTCAGGTAGCGGACCGCCGCCCTGCTGCCCTCGGTGAGGACGACGTTGCGGTCGGCATCGAACTTCACCACGACTTTTTTGTCGGGCCGCAACGAAACGCTGTCGACGGTGCCGACGCGAATCCCGGCGACGCGCACCGACTCGCCCGGTTTCAGCCGCGACACGTCGTTGAACACCGCCGAGTACCCGGTCGTCGCGCCCGTCCGGTACTGGCCGAAGATGAAGAACAGGAAGGCGGTCAGCACCGCCATCACGACCGCAAAGGTCGCGAACTTGATGAGCGTTGCGCGCGTTCTCATCCCTGTTGTCCGATCTGGGCGGGGTTGCGCGGCGGGCCGGCGATCGGCCCGTACAACAGCTGCTTCAGCCCGTCGAAGTTGAGCAACAGCTGCGGGTTTCCGTAGTTCACCGGGTTGGCGCCGATGTCGGCAATCAACTGCGGCGGGGCGGTATTGAACGGCAGCTTCGGCAGGCCCACACATTGCGGGCCGCCCGTCGCCGCGACCTTGGGCAGGTTCGTCGGATAACGATAACGTTCGGCGCCCCACGTGAGGCTCGCCGAGATGTTGATGCTCGGTTCCGACAACGGCGCCCCGTGCGTTATCTGTACGAGCCCGGCGAAAGCACAGTTGAGCGCCGGGGCGTACTCATTGGTCAGATCCGTGGTCGGTGCCAGCAGATGCACCACGTCCGTCAGCGGTTGACGGTTCGTCGACAAGACGTCGTTGCCGATGTCGGCCAGGCCGATCGCGCTGATCAGCAACGCATCCAGGTTGCGTTGCTCGTCGACGATCGTCTTGCTGATCCGCGTCGCGTTCGAGGCGGTCTTCATCAGGTCGGGCGCCGCGTCGGCGTAGGCGTTGGACACCACCGGTAAGACCGAGAGGTCATGCCGGAAAGCGGGCAGGCTCGGCTCCAGCCTGGCGAGAAAGGAATCCAGGTCGCTCAGCGATTGGCCAAGCTGTGGGCCCCGCCCACTGAACGCCTGTGCCAGCGCACCCAGCGACTCGTTGAGCTTGGGCGGATCGATGTGGCTCAGGACCGACACCAGTTGCTGGAACACCGTGTTGATTTCGACCATGACGTGCTGGCCCTGCAGCGTCTGGCCGCTGTGTAGCCGCTGCGCCGAGGGTTGGGCCGGTTCTACGAGCAGGACGGACTTGGCGCCGAACACCGTCGAGGACGCGATGTCGACGAGCACGTTGCCGGGGATGAAGTGCAACTGGGACGGGTCCATCGCCAAGTGGATGGCCGCTTGGCCGTTGGGCAGCGGGTCGATCGAGGCGACCTTGCCCACCTGCACGCCGCGCATCTTGACCTTGGCGTCCGGGTTCATGACCAGGCCGGCTCGTTGCGAAATCACGGTCACCGGCACGGTTTCGGTGAAAGAGCCCCGAAACAGGCCAACGGCAACGGCGACGATCACGGCGACCACGGCGACGGTCGCCAAACCGGCCAGGGGGCGCGCATACGATTGCGCGCCGAAGTTGCCACCGGGTGACGCCGCGACAGGCGCTGCGCTGCTGGCTGTTTCCGAACGGTCGATAGGGCCGGGTCCGAGGCGGTCCGTCACGTCAGGTCTCCTCCCCTACCCGGACAAGTTGAAGTTGCCGTTGGAGCCGTAGATCGACAGCGAGACCAGCAGCGTCACGGATACCACCACGACCAGCGAGGTGCGCACCGCGTTGCCGGTCGCGACGCCGACGCCGGCCGGGCCGCCGGAGGCAAAGTAACCGAAGTAGGTATGGATCAACAAGACGGTCAGCGCCATCAAAACGGCTTGCAGGAATGACCACAACAAGTCGATGGGGTTGAGGAACGTGGTGAAGTAGTGCTGATACAAACCGCTTGACTGACCGAACATGAACACCGTGATGAACTGACTGGCCACGAACGACAAGATGACGGCGATGGAATAGAGCGGGGTCACCGCGAGCATCCCGGCGACGATCCGGGTGCTGACCAGATACGAAACCGGCCGGATAGCCATGGATTCCAGGGCGTCGATTTCTTCGTTGATCCGCATGGCGCCCAGCTGCGCGGTCACGCCGGCGCCGAACGTGGCCGCCAAACCGATGCCTGCGACGATCGGCGCGGCAATCCGCACGTTGATGAACGCCGATAGGAATCCGGTCAGCGCCTCGATGCCGATATTGCCCAGCGAGCTATAGCCCTGGACTGCCAGCACGCCACCGGCGGCGAGTGTCATGAAGCCGACGATTCCCAGCGTGCCGCCGATCATCGCCAATGTGCCCGCCCCCATGCTGATTTCGGCAATGAGGCGAATGATCTCGCGGCGGTAGTGGGCCGTCGCGAACGGCACCCCGGCCAGCGCCCTGGCGTAGAACAGCGTGTGATCGCCGATCCGACTCAACGTGCTGACGGGCTTCTCAAGCTGCCGCGTCAGACGCGGGTAGGTAGCGCGTAGGGCTATCACGATCTGTCCTTACACCTCCTTCGTCACTACTTGGCCGCTACTTGGCCGAAAATCGGATGCCGATGGCGGTGACAACCACGTTGACGACCATCAGGGACATGAACGCATACACCACGGTTTCGTTGACGGCGTTGCCGACGGCCTTGGCGCCACCGCCGGTGATCGTCAACCCGCGATAGCACGCGACCAATCCGGCAATAAGGCCGAAAAGCGCTGCCTTGACGCAAGAAATGATCACTTCCGGCACGCCGGTGAGCAAGGTGATGCCCGCAGCGAACGCGCCTGGGTTGACGTCTTGAATGAACACCGAGAAGGCGTAGCCACCGACGATGCCGATGATGACGACCAGACTGTTCAGCAACAGGGCCACCAGCCCCGCGGCCAGCATGCGCGGAGTCACCAGGCGCTGCACCGGATTGATGCCGAGCACCTCCATCGCGTCGATCTCTTCTCGGATGGTTCGCGACCCCAAGTCCGCGCACATCGCCGTGGAGCCGGCGCCGGCCACGATCAACACGGTCACCATGGGGCCGATCTGAGTGACGGCACCGAACGCCGCGCCCGCGCCGGAAAGGTCCGCGGCACCGAGTTCCCGCAGCAAGATGTTCAGGGTGAAGCTGACCAGAACGGTGAACGGGATGGCCACCAACAATGTCGGCGCAATCGCGACCCGCGCGATGAACCACGACTGCTCGAGAAACTCACGCCACTGGAACGGGCGCTGAAACAAGAACTTGACCGCGTCCGCCGACATCGCGAACAACCCACCGATCGCCTGTGCCGGCTTGGAGCCGCGCCCCAACATGATCCCGGGTGACCAGCGGTCAGCCCCTTTATTCGCCATGGGAACAACACCCTTTCGGCATTACGAGACTGCCAGTCTTGTTCCGGCGCAAGGCCTGCGGTAGATTCGGCAGAACCGGCGCCCGCGAAGCCGTGCCGCCGATGGCGAAATGCGCAGCGGGCGGCCGCATTTCGGAGTCGACATCCGGTACGACAGCCGCGACCTCGGTCACGCCAGTCCTCCGTTCTGCTGCGGGAGTCGGCGCTGCAAAACGGGTGGCCCCACGTCTTGAAGCGTCCGGAGATTATGACTCATGCGCCGTCCCGGCGGAGCGAAAAAGGCATAACCGTTATCGGACTCCGCAACGCCGGAACGGCGACGCGGCACGGGTGGGTCGCAACAAACATGTTCGGCATCAGGCAAACTCCAGTCCTAGGTGACGGCGCCGGCCGTCTTGAGCTCGATGATGCGGTCCCAATCGAGTCCGAGTTCCATCAGAATTTCGTCGGTCTGCTCAGCGAACCCGGGGGCCGGTCCGGTCTGTGGCGCTGCGACGTCGAACTGTACCGGGTTGGCAACCAATTCGAGCTCACCCGCTCGCACCATGTACTCGTTCGAGCGGATCTGCGCGTCGTCGACGGCTTGCAGGGTGTCCTGCACCGGCGCCCACGGCCCGGACAGCGTCGCGAAGCGTTCGCTCCACTCGGCCAGGGTGCGGGTTGCGATGGCCTTGCTCAAAAGCTCCACCGCTTCCGCCGTGTTGGCGGCAATCTCCTCCACCGTGGCGAAGCGCGGATCGTCGGCCAGCTCCGGCAGGTCGACGTGGCGGCACACGTCAGCCCAGAACTTGGTGGGCTGCATCATCACAAAGGAGATGTAGCGGCCGTCGGACGTCGTGTACAGCCCCACCAACGGATTGTTGGGCGCGCCGTGCACGCCGGGCGGGGGCGCTTCGAGCCGCTGCCCCAGATGCTTGGTCAGCGCGACGGTGTGCCCCATCGACCACAGCCCACTGCCCAGCAGTGACACGTCGACGACGGACGGTTCGCCGGTGCGCTCACGTTTGAGCAGCGCGGCCGCGATGCCGCCGGCGAGGTTGGTTCCCGAGATGGTGTCGCCGTAGGCGGGTCCGGGCGGGGCGATCATCCCCGGCATCCCGGCGGGGGTGATGGTCGCCGCGGTTCCCGCCCGGCACCAGAAGGCGGTCATGTCGTAGCCACCCTTCTCCGCCTCGCCGCCGCGCGGGCCGAGTGCGCTGCCGCGGGCGTAGATGATGTTCGGGTTGACCGTACGAATGTCGTCGACGTCGATGCCGAACTTGTTCCGATGAGCGGGAAGGAAGCTGGTCAGGAACACGTCGGAGCGACGGGCCAGCTCGTAGAGCACTTCCTTGCCCTCGGGCACCGACATGTCCAGCCCGATGCTGCGCTTGCCGCGGTTGGCGTGCTCGATGTTGGGGTTGGGATCGCCTTCGACGCGCAACATCCCGGTCTGGCGCAGCCCGCGCTGCGGGTCGCCGGTCACCGCGTGCTCGACCTTGACCACGTCGGCGCCCCATTCGGCGAGCACCGCGCCCGCCGACGGGACGAACCCGTACATGGCGACTTCCAGCACCCGGATGCCCTCCAGCGGCCTCACGCGCCCGCCCCCTTGGTCGGCACCGCGGGAACGGCGAACGTCTTGCGCTCCAGGAACTCCTCCAACCCGGCCACCCCCATCTCGCGGCCGACGCCCGACTGCTTGAAGCCCCCGAACGGGCTGTCGGCGCCGAAATAGTTGCCGCCGTTGATCGAAAACGATCCGGCCCGGATCCGGCGCGCCACGGCCAGCGCCCGGTCCTGGTCGCGGCTGAACACCGCGCCCGCCAGGCCGTAGATCGAGTTGTTCGCGATGCGCACCGCATCGTCGTCATCGTCGAACGCGATCACCGCGAGCACCGGCCCGAAGACCTCGTCCTGGGCGATCTCGCTGTCGGGATCGACGTTGGTGAGCAGCGTCGGCGCATAGAAATAGCCGGGATCGAGCCGCTTGCCGCCCGTGACCAGGGTTGCCCCGGCGGCGACGGCGCGCTGGACCATGCCGTCGACCTTGTCCCGCTGCCGTTCGTTGATCAGCGGGCCCATGTAGGTCTTGGGGTCGGCCGGGTCGCCGTGGCTCACCTTGGCGAAGTTCTGCGCGATGAGGTCGACGATTTCGTCGTGGTGCGATCGGGGCACCAGGAGCCGCGACGTGAGCGCGCACCCCTGGCCGGCGTGGGTCACCATGCTGAAGGCTGCGAACAGCGCCGCGTTGGCGAAGTCGGCGTCGTCGAGCATGATCGCCGCCGACTTGCCGCCCAGCTCCAAAAAGACGCGCTTGACGGTCTGGCTGGCGGCGGCCATGATCTTGCGCCCGACCTCGGTCGATCCGGTGAAGGTGGTGACGTCGACGTCCGGGCTGGTGGTCAGCGCGACCCCGGACACGGGATCCGACGAACTGAGCACGTTGACCACGCCGGCGGGAATGTCGGTGTGGTTGGCGATCAGCTCGCCGAGCGCCAAGGTGACCAGCGGCGTGTCCGGGGCGCCCTTGAGCACGACCGTGCATCCCGCGGCAAGCGCCGGCGCCAGCTTGGCGAGCGCGAGCTGGTTCGGATAGTTGTAGGCGATGATGGCGCCGACCACCCCGGCGGCTTCCTTTTCCACCCAGCGGTGGTGCAGCATGCCCCGCGATTCCCGTTCCCCGAGGTCCTCGGAGAACTGATAGGTGCGCAGCAGGTCCGCGTAGAAGCGCACGATGCCGATCGGCTCGTCGAGCTGCGCGCCCTGGGTCAGCGCGCGGGTGGCGCCGACCTCGGCGATGGTGAGCTCACGCAACTCGTCGGCGTGCTCGACGAGCGCCCGGTGCAGCTGGTCGAGGCAGCGAATGCGCAACTCGACATCGGTGGGCCAGTCGGTGCTGTCGAACGCGCGACGCGCCGCCGCGATCGCCGCTTCGGCCTCCTCGGCGCCGGCGTCCGGCGCGTGCCCGATGACAGCGCCCGTCGCGGGATTGATCGAAGCGAACGTCTTGCCGGCGGCGACGAGGCGGCCGTCGATCAACAGGCGGCGGTCTGCGCCTGACCCCGGGCCCGGCTCAGGCGCGGCTTCCGCGATGGTCGCTGTGGACCCAACGGCGGGTTCTGCCGTGTCCTGGGCAGGCATGCCGGTACCCCCTGGTGTGGTGACGATCACGATAATTTCATTCTCTTCCCCGGCGAATCTTACATTCGAGTTTCGATAATTCAAGAAAGTCTCAGGAATGAGATCGAGGTGCTGACCAGCGGCGCAAACGGCCAGAAGTTGCCCCCGAGGCCCTCTCGACGCAGGCCGAACGCGGTTTCGCGGGCGTGTTGCACGCCACTCCGCGTGGAGAGTAGGGTTCTCATAATTGTAAGGGAGATTCTTTGTGGCTGAAATGGCCCCCGTCGGAGTAGAGGCCTCAAGATGAAGACTGCGGTGGTCACCGGTGGCGGATCCGGCATCGGCCTTGCCGTC
Organism: Mycobacterium sp. 3-98; assembly: GCF_035918355.1. Classification (NCBI taxonomy): domain Bacteria; kingdom Bacillati; phylum Actinomycetota; class Actinomycetes; order Mycobacteriales; family Mycobacteriaceae; genus Mycobacterium; species Mycobacterium sp. 3-98. The sequence continues at coordinate 5,055,250 of NZ_CP142360.1, forward strand.
GTGCAGCGCCTACGCGCCGACGGCTTGAACGTCGCCACCATCGACCTGCGGCCGTCGGACGCCGAATTCACCTTCACCGCCGACGTGACCGACCGGTCGCAAGTGGACGCCGCGCTCTCGGCGATCCGCGCCCAACTCGGCCCGGTGACGGTGCTGGTCAACGCCGCCGGGCTGGACGGCTTCAAGAAGTTCCACAACATCACCTTCGAGGACTGGCGGCGGGTGATCGACGTCAACCTCAACGGCGTCTTCCACACCGTCCAGGCGGTGCTGCCCGACATGGTCGAGGCCGGCTGGGGACGCATCGTCAATATCTCTTCGTCGAGCACACATTCCGGCGCGCCCTACATGAGTCACTACGTGGCGGCCAAGTCGGCGGTCAACGGCCTCACGAAATCGCTGGCACTCGAATACGGGCCCAAGGGCATCACGGTCAACGCCGTGCCGCCCGGCTTCATCGACACCCCGATGCTGCGCGCCGCCGAGAAGAACGGCTTCCTCGGCGACATCGAAGAGACCATCGCCCGCACCCCGGTCCGTCGCATCGGCACACCCGAGGACATCGCCGCGGCGTGCGCGTTTCTGGTGTCCGAGGAAGCCGGCTACATCACCGGTCAGATCTTGGGCGTCAACGGCGGTCGCAACACCTGAGCGGTGGCGATTCGTCGACGGTGCCCGGCAACCAGCATCAGGTGAGAGGAGACAGCCGTGAAGGTTTGGGTGGATTCGCAGCGATGCCAGGGCCATACCCTGTGCGCGATGATCGCTCCGGATTCGTTTCAGCTCAGCGACATCGACGGCAGCTCGTCGGCGATCGACGAAGTGGTGCCCGCCGATCGGGAGGACCAGGTTCGTGAGGCGGCGCAGTCCTGTCCGGAGCAGGCCATCATGATCACCGAAGACTGAGCCGGCACCGAAGTCGTAGAAGCGAAACACTGAGGGAGACAGAGCGTTGAGTGTCGACGACGTCGTCAATGACGGTGACCGGAAGAAGAACCGATACCACTTCGATCGGCATTCTTCCGAGTATCGGTCGCAGTTCAAGGCCATCACCGAAGAGATGCACGCCAAGTGCCCCATGGCCTGGACGGATACCTACGGCGGCCACTGGGTGGCGGCCGGCAGCCACGAGGTCTTCGAGCTGGCGCGCTGCCCGGCGGTCTCCAACGACCACGACATCCACGGCGAACGCCGTGGCTATAAAGGCATTTCGATCCCCACGGCCAGCCGCGTCAGCGCCGTCCGCGGCGGCATCCTGGAGATGGACGACCCCGAGCACCGCACCTACCGGACCGTGCTCAACCCTTATCTGTCCCCGGCCGCGATCAAGCGCTGGGAGCCGTTCATCGACGACGTGACGCGCGCCTGCCTCGACGAGAAGATCGAGGGCGGCAGCATCGACTTCGTCGACGACCTCGCCAACATCGTGCCCGCCGTCTTCACCCTGGCCATGCTCGGCATCCCGCTGAAGAAGTGGAACATGTACAGCGAGCCGGTGCATGCCGCGGTCTACACACCCGAGCACTCCCCCGACATCGAGCGGGTCACCGCGATGCACCGGGAAATGGGACTCGACATGGTCAACAACATGATCGAGATCCGCGCCAATCCGCGGCCAGGAATCGTGAACGGTCTGCTCCAGATGCGCATCGACGGCGAGCCCGCCCCGGAACTGGAGATCCTCGGCAACCTCGGGTTGGTCATCGGCGGTGGCTTCGACACCACGACCGCACTCACCGCGCACTCGCTGGAGTGGCTTTCGGAGCACCCGGAGCAACGGCAGCTGCTCAGCGACGAGCGCAAGACCCTGCTCGACCCGGCGACCGAAGAGTTCCTGCGCTACTTCACCCCGGCACCCGGGGACGGCAGGACCTTCGCCGAAGACACCGAACTCGACGGCACCCGGTTCAAAGAGGGCGAGCGGCTGTGGATTTCGTGGGCGATGGCCAACCGAGACCCCGCGGTGTTCCACGACCCGGACGAGATCATCCTCGACCGTAAGGGTAACCGGCACTTCAGCTTTGGGCTCGGGGTCCACCGATGCATCGGGTCGAATGTGGCACGCACGGTGTTCAAATCCATGCTGACCGCGGTTCTCGACCGGATGCCCGACTACAAGTGCGATCCCGAGGGGACCGTCCATTACGAGACTATCGGTGTCATCCAGGGCATGCGTAAGCTGCCGGCGACCTTCACGCCCGGCCGCAGGATCGGAGCCGGCCTGGACGAGACGCTCGAAAAGCTCCAACGCATTTGCGACGAACAAGAGCTCGCCCGGCCGATCACCGAACGCAAGGAAGCCGCGGTCATCGACTAGGTAGGCCTGGACGGACCAATCGTTGACGGCCGCAATTTTTCCGAGTAGGCCTGTTCAGCGTGACCGCCCCCTATATTTGGGCGCAAGCGCGTGTGCAGAGATGGGAGACGCAACGGTGAAGCGATTCGCAGTGAGCCTTGCGGTTGCCATGGCCGCGCTGACCATCGCGCCGACCGCCCACGCGGACATGCTGTATTCCAACTACAGTGTGAACTCGGACCGGGATCCCGGCCATTTCTGGGTTTGGTCGATCAACCCGTGCTTCCCTAATCAGCCGGGATGCCTGCAGATCTACGCGACTCCGCAGCCCAACGGGCAGGCGACGGTCTACCGGGGAGAGGCCCGCCTGTCCAACGGCCGCTACACCATGGCCGTCGACGTGCCCGATGGTGTGCGCTGCGTGGTCCAGTTCTTTCCCTCGCATGATGTTTACTCGTGGGATGCGGTGACGCTGGCGGGTCAGGTCGACTCGACGTTCGACACCGGTTGCGGTGGCGGACCGGGGGGCACCAACAGTTGGCCGTTCACGCTCGTGCGATTCTAGCCGCGTGAGAGGTACAGGAGTCGGTAAGCACGATGGCTGAGGCCAAAGAACCGCCGCGCGATTCGGCCACGTCGAAAGCCGATGCCAGGGCATTGCTCGAGGAAGCCGAGGCCGAAGCAGCCGAAGCCGAAGCGCTTGCCGCAGCGGCGCGCGCCCGCGCCCGCGCCGCCAGGCTCCGGCGCGAAGCGCTGGACGAAGCCCGAAAAGAGGCCGAGGCAAAGGCCGCCGAGGACAAGGCCGCCGAGGAGAAGGCCGCCGAGGAAGCAACCGACACCGACGGGCCGAAGGCCGACGACGACGTCGCCGACACCGACGAGGCAACCGACGCCGACGAGGCGGAGACCGAGAAAGAAGAAGTCTCCGACGAAACCTCCGAAGACGCGGAACCGGAAACCGAGCCGGCCCGCAGCCGGCGGCGCTTGCGAATGCCGCCGCTGTCCGTGACGTGGAAAGTGGCCGTCATCCTGCTCATCTGCGCCTTCGTCGCGGCCAGCGGATACATGATGTGGAACCGCCATGAAGTCAACGAGCGCAGCCAGCGGATCGCGAACTTCGTCGCGGGAGCCAGACAAGGTGTCGTCAACTTGACTTCCATGGACTGCAATAAGGCCAAGGAGGACGTCCAGCGGGTGATCGACAGCTCGACCGGCCAGTTCCACGACGACTTCCAGGCCCGCGCAAAAGATTTCACGACCGTCGTCGAGCAGTCCAAGGTGGTTACCAAAGGAACCGTGAACGCGGCGGCCGTGCAATCCATCAACGGCGATTTCGCGTTGGTTCTCGTCGCGGCGACGTCGCGCATCACCAACGCCGCGGGCGCCAAAGACGAACCGCGCAATTGGCGGCTCAAGGTGACCGTCAAAAACGACGGCGGGCAATACAAGATGTCCAACGTGGAGTTCATCCCATGAGTGAGGACGAGCCCAGCATCGACACCGCCGACGAGTCTGCCGACCGAACCGAGGGCAGCGAAACAAGTGCCCCACCGGCGCGGCGCAGGGTGAAAGTCGTTCCCGCGATTCTGATTGCGCTGCTGCTGCTTTCCGGTGGTGGGGCGACGTGGCTGTACTTCAAGCAGTACCGGCCCGATAAGCAGACAGACGCCAGCGTCGCGACCACGGTCGTCAATGCCGCCTCCGACGGAACGGTCGCGCTGCTCTCCTACTCGCCCGACTCTCTCGACAAAGATTTCGCCACCGCCAAGTCGCACCTGTCCGGCGACTTCTTGTCGTACTACAACCAGTTCACCGAGCAGATCGTGGCTCCGGCGGCCAAACAGAAGTCACTGAAGACCACCGCTCGAGTGTTGGGGGCCGCGGTCCAGGAGTTGCATCCGAATTCGGCAGTCGTGCTGGTGCTGGTCGATCAGAGCACCACGAGCAAGGACAACCCCGACCCAGCGATGGCGTCGAGCAGCGTGCTGGTGAGCCTCACCCGGGTCAACGGCAAGTGGCTGATCACCAAATTCGACCCTGTCTAAAACACATTAGGTGTCGCCGGGTCGCATCGTCATCGAGTGTGAATCCGCGGCTTTGACTGTGCGCTGAGGGCGGCGACACGCCGGGTGGTTTCAAGGTTTGGTTGCAACAGTGGTTTGTGGCGGGTTTGACAGTAGCCGGTTGAGGACTTGGGCGGGGCTGTCCCAGCCGAAGCGTTTGCGTGGGCGTTCGTTGAGTTCAGCGGCGACTTCGGCGAGGTAGTCGGCCGAGTGCACGGATAAGTCGGTGCCTTTCGGAAAGTATTGGCGCAATAGGCCATTGGTGTTTTCGTTGCTGCCGCGCTGCCAGGGTGAGTGTGGATCGCAAAAGTAGATGTCGATGCCGGCGTCGATACTGATGCGGGCATGGCGCAACATTTCGTGGCCTTGGTCCCAGGTCAGCGAGCGCCGCAATGCCTGGGGCAGGGTTTTGATGGTGGCGATCATCGCATCAGCCACCGTCTCAGGGTCGCGACGGGCGGGCAGGTGCAGCAGTTGCACGAACCCGGTGGAACGTTCGACCAGGGTGCCGATCTGAGAGTGTTGATTTTTGCCCAGGATTAAGTCACCCTCCCAGTGCCCGGGCACCGCGCGGTCAGCGGCCTCAGCGGGCCGCTCACTGATGTTGACCATGCCCGGAATTCGGCCGCAGCCGCTACGGGCGCCGACTCTGGCCCGTGGCTTGCGCAATGCCCGCCCGGTCCGCAAACACTTAGTCAGCTCGCGGCGTAGCTCCCCGCGTCCTTGCACGTAGAGCGCCTTGTAGATGGTTTCGTGGGACACCTGCATCTCCGGGCGGTCGGAATACGTCGTGGCCAACATCCCGGCAATCTGCTCCGGGCTGTACTTCTTGACCAACCACGCTTGCACCTGATCACGCAACGCAGGGCAGCGACCCAGCTTGCCGATCTTGGGCCGGCGCGCTCGCTGCTCGCTGCGAAGCTGAGCAATCCGCGCCGAATAGCCCGATTTCGCATCCACGCCCGCTCGGCGGGCTCCGAAGCGGTAACGAGAACGATAACGGCCCACATACCCCCGCATGACGCCGTTGTTGGCGATCTCGCGCATGACTGTCGACGGGGCCCGGCCCAACCGGGCTGCCATCGAGCGAATCGATTCGCCCTGAGCGGCGCCGATCATGATCTGTTCACGCTCATCAGCCGACAACCGCGGCCGTTTCTGCCCCTGAGGGGCTAACCATCGCGGATTCACACCACCAAACCTGCGAAACCACTTGCCGCCGCACGTCGCCGACACGCCGACCGCAACCCCGGCGTCCTCCGAGGACACCCCGGACGCGATCAACTCCCAATACCGGCGCTGCACCGACAACAACTGAGGCTGACCCGTCATCAACACCCCTAACTACGAAGTGTTGCAATCACCCCTTGAGCCCAAGCCGGTGGCTGCCACCGTGGCTTCACGCTCAAAGCCGTGGCTTCACGCTGCGCGGCGGCCCGTCGCCATGCTGAGCACATGGCCTTCCCCACCGCGTTGCCGTGCTTGCCGGCCAGCTGGCAACTCCGGACGTGGTCCGGATCCCGTTGCCCAGCAAGTTCTCTGGACAGGCGCTTTGATACGCGCTAGGCGCGCGGGAGGCCGAGCACCCGCTGGGCGATGATGTTGCGCTGGATTTCCGACGTGCCGCCGGCGATGGTCCCCGAGAAGCTGCGGGCGAAGCGCTCAAACCAGCTGGCGAAGTAGTGGTCGAGATTCATGTGCGCATACGGTCCGGTCTGGCCGGGCTGGACTAGCCCATCGGCGCCCGCGGAGGTCAGCGCCAGTTCCATCCCGCGCAACTCCGCTTCGGAGCCGAGCAGCTTGAGCACCGAGATCGCGGCCACGTCGTCTTCGCCACGGGCGGTGCGGGCCAGGGCGGCCGAGCCCAGCAGGCGCAGCGCCTGCCGGTCCATGATCGTCGTGGCGTACTGGTCGCGCTCGACATCGGTGGTGGGGTGGAAGTCGTCGATCATGTTCTCGAGACGGTCCGCAAAGCCCAGCCACATCATGGTGCGCTCGTGGCCCAACGAACCGTTGGCCACCATCCATCCCTGGTTGAGTTCACCGACCAGGTTTTCGGCCGGCACCCGCACGTCGGTGAAGAACACCTCGTTGAAGTCCAAATCGTCGATCGAGCAGATCGACGGGAAGGGCCGGCGGACGACGCCGGGGGTGTCGGTGGGGATGACCAGCGCGCTGATTCCCTTGTGCTTCGGCGCATCTGGATTCGTCCGCACGAAGGTCAACAAGAAGTCGGCGTCGTGGGCCCCGGAGGTCCACACCTTCTGCCCGTTGACGACGAAGTGATCGCCGTCAAGCACCGCGCGGGTGCGTAGCGACGCCAGGTCAGAACCCGCGCTGGGCTCGCTCATCCCCAGCGACGCGGTCATCTCGGCGCGCAGGACGGGCACGGCCCAGCGTTGTTTCTGCTCATCGCTGCCGAACGACAACAGCGATGCCGCAACGATATTGACGCCCTGCGGGTTGAAGCTGTGATAGATGCGGCGGCGGCTCAGTTCCTCCAGGTAGACGAACTGCTGCAGCACGGTCGCGTTGCGGCCACCGTATTCCGGTGGCTGGCTCGGCAACAACCAGCCGTTGTCGAAGAGGAGCCGTTGCCAACGTCGCGCCCACTGCGGCATGTGCGACACCGACCGCGGGCGCTCGCTCGTTTCGCTTGCGGGAGGCAGGTTTTCGTCGAGGAAGGCCGAAAACTCGGACCGGAACGCCTCGACGTCGGGATCAAAAGTCAGCTGCACGATATTCCTCGGCGATCCGCGCCCGATGCTCCGCCGCGCCGCCCAGCATGAGTTCGCCCGCCTTCGCGCGCTTGAGCGCGAACTGCAGGTCGTTCTCCCACGTGAATCCCATGGCGCCGTGCAGCTGCAAGCCGTGACGGAAGACCAGCGACTGGCACTCCCCCGCCGACGCCTTGGCCATCGCGGCCGCCAGCCGGCGGCGCGGATCGTCCGCCGCGATCGTCAATGCCGCGAAGTACGCCAACGCCCTCGCCCGTTGCACCGCGACGTGCATGTCGGCGGCCTTGTGCTGCACGGCCTGGAACGAGCCGATCGGCACACCGAACTGCTGGCGGCTACTCACGTGCTCGAGCACCAGGTCGAGGATGCGTTGGCAGGCGCCGACCATGGTGATTGCCATGCCCGTCAACGCAATATGGTGCGCGCGCTCGTCGTCCACGCTGATACGGGCGGTGTCGGGGACCCGGACCTCGCCGAACGACAGGTCGGCCACGTGCAGGACGGGGTCGAAGACCGCCGTGCGGCGGGCCGACACCTGGCTGGACGGCGCGATGAACACGCCCGCGTCGGTCACCACCGCGAGGCGGTCGACGCGATCGCCGTCGAGCACATCGCGCGCGGTGCCGTCCAACACCCAGCCTTCGGCGTCGCGGTATGCCACCACCCCGCCGTACACGGCCGTGCCCGACTCGTGCGGGTCGAAGCGATCCGCCACCAGCGGCGCGAACTGGCTCATCGTCGCCAGGAACGGTGTGGGATCGGTGGCGCGGCCCAGCTCTTCGAGAACGATGGCGAGCTCGACCGTGCTCTCCGGGTCGTTCAGCTCGGTCCAGCCCTGATCCACATAGGACTTCCACAGCGGGCTCGGGTCGACGCCTTCTTCGGCCACGCTGCGCACCAGCGAGGGCGGGCACTGCTTGGTGACGGCATCGCGCACCGTGTCCTGCCACAGTCGCTGATCAGCATCGAACTCCAACAGCATCCGCGCCGCCTCTCGTCGTGACTGTCACGGCGAGAATATCATTCTCGGTTCTGGAAGTAATAATCTCTGAATCCGGGCATGGGTTCACCGAACGGTGCGTGACGAGCCGGATCGCTGAGGCCACCTAGTCGCTGGTCAGCAGCCCGTCGGCGGCTCCATCCCAGCGGTCGAGGTTCACGAACTCGGCAAGCGGACGGCGGCGCAGCGGCCCGTGTTTGCCCTTGGGCCATCCGACCACGATGTGCCCGGCGACCATCCAGCCGTCGGGGATACCGACGGCATCGCGCAGCAGCTGCTCACCGCCGTACGAGGCCCAGCTGGTCATGCAGGCGCCGAGCCCCTGTGCACGAGCGGCGAGCAGAAAGTTCTGCATGGCGGGGAAGATCGAACCGCCCAGCAGCAGTTCCGATGCCGTCGGGTAGTGCGCCTGCGCGAACAGCACCGACGTGAATTCACCGGCGCGGTCGTGCAATTCGTAGGTCGCGCGGTAGGTGCGGGCGCGACGGCTGTTGTCGCCGTCGGCGGGCCGGCTCATTCCGTAGACCGGCTCGATCACCTGCAGTGCGTGGGCGGCGGCCTTGGCCACCACGGCGCGCTGCTCGGGCGACCGCAGCACCACGAAACGCCAGCCCTGGGCATTGGCGCCGGAGGGGGCCCATCGCGCCGCCTCGAGGCACCGCGTCAGGGTCGCGTCGTCCACCGGTTGGTCGGTGAAGCGCCGGATCGTTCGGGCGGTCGCCATGACTTCCCAGACGTCGGCGCTTGCTCCGGTCATCGCGTCTCCTCCACGTCGAGGTTCGTTTCGCTCGTATTCTTGTTCACCGCAGGCGAATTGGGACGCGGTGACGTTCCGTGGGGAACGACGAGGTGAGCGGGAAGGTCCATGTGAACCTCGACTGTAGACCTCGCGGTTTTGGCGCGGTGCAAGACTGCGCTCAGGCAGTTCGAGCTCAGCGGCAACCACCGCGGCCGCCGCACCCGGAGTGGAGGAGGAAGACATTGGATCGCGAAACCTATGAGCGGGGGCTGCAAATCCGCTCCGAGGTACTGGGGGCGGACTACGTCGAGCGCGCGCTGGCCGGAGCGGACGACTTCACCGGGCCCCTGCAGGATCTCGTCACCGAGTACTGCTGGGGCGCCGTGTGGGGTCGCGACGAACTGCCGCGCAAGACCCGCAGCATGCTCAACCTCGCGATGATCGCAGTGCTCAATCGGCCGAACGAATTGCGGATGCACGTCAAGGCGGCGCTGACCAACGGTGTCACCCGCGAGGAGATTCGCGAGATCTTTCTGCAGGTGGCCATCTACGGCGGCGTGCCGGCCGCGGTCGACAGCTTTCGCATCGCCCGCGAGGCGTTCGCCGAGCTGGACCGGGACTAGGGGCGCATCATGGAGATCGGCTTCATCGGGTTGGGAAACATGGGCTTTCCCATGGCCTGCCGCCTCATTCAGGAAAAGCACGACGTCGTCGCCTTCGACACGCGCAGCACCGCACTCGCGCGCGTCGTGGCGCTGGGGGCACGCCCGGCGTCGTCACCCCACGAGGTCGCCGATCGCGCCGACACGGTGCTGGCCAGCCTGCCCACACCCGGGGTGTCGCTGGAGGTGGCCACCGGCCCGGCGGGCGTGATCGAGGGCGAACGGATCAAGCGCTACGTCGACTTGTCCACGGTCGGTAGCCAAATGGCGATGCGGATCCACGGCCTGCTCGCCGAACGGAACATCGCGCGGATCGACAGCCCGGTCAGCGGAGGTGTGGGCGGCGCGGAGAAGGGGACGCTGGCGCTCATGGTGTCCGGGCCCCGCGGCGAATTCGAGGCCATCCGAACGGTGCTCGACGCCCTCGGCCGGCCCGTGTATGTCGGGGACACCCCCGGTTCGGCGCAGACGATGAAGCTGGCCAACAACATCCTGGCGGCCAACGTCTTGGCCGCGACGGCCGAAGTGGTCGTCATGGGGGTCAAGGCCGGGCTCGACCCGGGCGTGATGATCGAGGTGCTCAACGCGGGGTCGGGCGCGACGAGCGCGAGCCGCGACAAGTTTCCCCGCGCGATCCTGCCGCGCACCTTCGACTACGGCTTTGCCACCGGCCTGATGGTCAAGGATGTGCATCTTTACCTCGACGAGGCCAAGGCGCTCGGCGTGCCCGCCGAGGTCGCGGAGGCGACCGCCCGGCTGTGGGAGGCCGTCGCCCGCGACGAGGGGCCCGATTCCGATTTCACGACGGTGATCAAACCGCTCGAGAGGGCCGCCGGCGTCACGGTGGGCCCGTCCCCGGCCTAGCTCGCGCGGGGGCCACAGCAAGTTTGTGAGGAGTGCGCGCGGCGCGGGCCACGCGGATCGTATCCCTGGACAACCCGGAGAATGGTATTATCCGTAATGAAGAACGACACTTGCTCAGTAACCCGCAAAATGCCCGCTACCAGCTATAACGACTAAACGGAACGCTTACCGAAAACCTATTGATTGAGCGCTCAGCAAAATGTTAGATTGGCTATTCACATGACCTCGCACGGCTCGTTGTTGGCCGCCGGAGCCGAAGGGTGGCTCTCGTGATCACACACGCTGACGGGACAAGCACACCGCTGATCGACGCGAGCGTGCACATCTTCTTCCCGTCCAACAAGGCGCTGCGGAAGACCCTGCGGGAGCCGTTCAAGAGTCGCGGCTTCCCCGATTACGAGATGGACTGGTACGGCGCCCCCGGCGGGGAGTACGCGCCCAACACCGAGGGGCCGGACCGGCAGTACCCCGGGTCGGATCCGGATTTCGTTGCCGCCGAACTCTTTACGAAGCGCGGGGTCGACGTGGCGGTCCTGCATCCGATGGGCCGTGGCATCATGCCGGACCGGCATCTGGGCAGCGCGCTGCACGCCGCGCACAACGAAATGATGGTGTCGAACTGGCTCGAGTCCAGCGAGTTCGGCGAGCGGTTCCGCGGCACCATCCGGGTGAACCCCGACGACATCCCCGGCGCGTTGCGGGAGATCGAGAGATGGCGTTCCCATCCGCGCGTGGTTCAGATCGGCGTCCCGCTGCAGTCCCGCGAGCTGTATGGCAAACCGCAGTTCTGGCCGATCTGGGAAGCCGCGGTCGACGCCGGCCTGCCCGTCGCCGCGCACATCGAGGTGGGGTCGGGCATCGCGTTTGCGCCGACGCCATCAGGGAACACCCGAACCTACGAGCAGTACGTCAGCTTCATGGCGCTGAACTACCTGTATCACCTGATGAACATGATCGCCGAGGGGGTTTTCGAGCGGTTCGACGGCCTCAAGTTCGTGTGGGGCGACGGCGCCGCCGACTTCGTGACGCCGTTCATCTGGCGGATGGACACCTTCGGCCGGCCGCACCTGGAGCAGACGCCGTGGTCCCCGCGGATCCCCAGCGATTATCTGCCCGGCCACGTGTATTTCGTCCAGGGCAGCCTCGACGGCCCCGGCGACGTCGAGTTCGCCGGCGAATGGTTCGGCTTCACCGGCAAGGACGACATGGTGATGTTCGGCTCCAGCTATCCGCACTGGCAGTGCGGCGATATCACGAAGCTGCCCCGCGCCCTGTCCGCCGAGCAGCGCGAGAAGTTGTGCTGGCGAAACGCCGCGCAGCTCTACGGCATAGACATTCCCGCCGGGGTGGGCGCACAGTAGAAGTGGACGCGGGCGGACCGAGAAAGACGAGGAGTTTCAGATGAGTTTGACCCATTCTCAGGAGCGGCTTCCCGCTGCCGAGCGCATCGCCGTCCGGTGCGTCGACTCGGACGTCCACCCGGCACCCAAGCGCGGAGAGCTCCTCCCGTACATCCCCGAGCCCTGGCGCAGTAAGTACTTCCTCACCCGCAACGTGGGTGAGCAGATCTACTACGACGCCCCGGACTACGCGCACTCGTATGCGATGCGGGTGGACTCCTTCCCCGCCAACGGCGAGTTCCCTTGCAGCGACCCGGACTTGGCGTTTCGCCAGCTGATCATGGAGGCCGGCTCCGACATCGCGATCCTGGAACCGGCGGCGTACCCGGCGCGCATTCCCGAAGCGCAACACGCGATGTCGGCCGCGCTCAACGACTGGCAGGCCAATCACTGGCTGGACAGCCACAACAACTGGCACGAGCGCTGGCGCGGTTCGATCTGCCTGGCCATCGAGGAGCCGGAAGAGTCGGTGCGCGAGATCGAGCGCTGGGCCGGACACCCGTACATGGCGCAGATCCTGATCAAGGCCGAGCCGCGGCCGTCATGGGGCCATCCCAAGTACGACCCGATCTGGGCGGCCGCAACCAAGCACGACATCACGGTGAGTTGTCACCTGTCGCGCAGCCACTTCGACGAGCTGCCGATGCCGCCGGTGGGGTACCCCAGCTACAACCACGATTTCATGGTGACCTACTCGCTCCTGGCCGCCAACCAGGTGATGAGCCTGATCTTCGACGGCGTCTTCGATCGGTTCCCGACGCTGCGGATCGTGTTCGTCGAGCACGCGTTCAGCTGGATCCTGCCGTTGATGTGGCGCATGGATGCGATCTACGACGCCCGCAAGTCGTGGGTGGACATCAAGCGCAAGCCCTCGGAATACGTCAAGGACCACATCAAGTTCACCACCCAACCGCTGGACTACCCCGAGGACAAGACCGAGCTGACCCGCGCGCTGGAGTGGATGGAGTGCGAGAAGATCCTGCTCTTCTCCTCGGACTACCCGCACTGGACGTTCGACGACCCGCGCTGGCTGGTCAAGCACCTGCCCAAGCACGCGCGCGACGCGGTGATGTACAAGAACGGCATCGCGACTTACCACCTGCCCGAGACCGTTCCGGTTCTCGAGGGTCAGACCCGGGTGCTCTGAATTGACGACCCAAGAGGAAGGGGCAACCACCAGGCGCCCCGAGCCCCGTCTCGCCCAGGGCCGTGAACATGTAGTCGCCACCGTGGACGAAATCCCGCCGGGCACACACAAACTGGTACCGATCGGACGTCACGGTGTCGGTGTCTACAACGTCAACGGCACCTTCTACGCCATCGCGAATTACTGCCCCCACCAAGGAGGGCCGCTGTGTTCGGGACGTGCCCGAGGACGCACGATCGTCGACGAGACCGCGCCCGGTGACTCGGTCATGGTGCGCGACCTGGAATACATCTACTGCCCGTGGCACCAATGGGGTTTCGAGCTGGCGACCGGCACCACCGCGGTCAAGCCGGAGTGGAGCATCCGCACCTATCCGGTGCGCGTCGTCGGCAAAGACGTTTTGGTACAGGCCTAACAACAGGAGAATCGGGTGCCTTCTATCGAGATCAACGGGGGAAATGTCGTCTACGAAATCCTCGGTGACTCGGGCGATCTCATTGCCCTGACGCCGGGCGGCCGTTTCAGCAAGGAGATCCCCGGCCTGCGCCCACTGGCCGACGCGCTGGCCGCGGGCGGCTATCGGGTGCTGCTGTGGGACCGCCCCAACTGCGGCGCCTCGGACGTGCAGTTCTACGGGCAGAGCGAGTCCCACATGCGCGCCGAGACGCTGCACAAGCTGGTGACCGGCCTGGGCTTCGAGCGCTGCATTCTCGCCGGAGGCTCTGGCGGGGCGAGGGATTCGATGCTCACCACGATGCTCTACCCCGAGATGGTCACCAAGCTCGTGGTGTGGAACATCGTCGGCGGCATCTACGGCACCTTCGTGCTCGGTTCCTTCTACATCGTTCCCAGCATCCTCGCGGTGCGCGGCACCGGCATGGACGGCGTGGTGAAGGTGCAGGAATGGCGGGAGCGCATCGAGGAGAACCCGGACAACAAGCAGCGGTTCCTCGACTTCGACAAAGACGAATTCCTCAAGGTGATGCTGCGCTGGCTCAACGCGTTCGTTTCCAAGCCGGGGCAGACGATTCCCGGCGTCGAGGATGAGATGTTCGACCGGATCAAGGTCCCCACCTTGATCATTCGCGGCGGCGAGAACGACATGGATCACCCCAAGCGGACGTCGCTGGAGGTCAGTTGCTTGATCAAGGGGTCAAAGCTCATTGATCCGCCCTGGCCCGAGGACGCCTGGGAGCGCGCGTCCGAAGACCGCGCCGCCGGCAGGGTGCAGCATTTCAACATGTTCGACACGTGGGTGCAGGCGGCGCCCGCGATCCTGGAATTCCTGGGCTCGTAATGTCCCTACGTCGTCTTTTGTGGTTCCTACCGGGTGCGAATGTGGACCTCGCAATTGAGCGACGCCTCCAGCGCCGTGTGCACACGGCTTTCCGGAATCCGTTCGAGGTCTTTCTCCCGAAGCGTCACGTGCACGATGTCGAAGCCGTCGTCGCCCGGGGTTCGCTCGATGTCACCGGTCAGCCCGAAGGCGGACAGCACCCCGTGTGCGTCGTCGTTGGTCCCCCGGCTGACGAAGGTGATCACGCCCGGGCGCGGGGTCGTGCCGAAAGCTTTGGCGCACACATTGATTGCGGTGTTCTGCGCGGCGGCGCTGTCTTCGGCCGCGATGAGCAATTCGACCTCGCGGCGGCGCACCGGCATCGTGGCGAGGTCGTTTTTGACCACGTCGGCGCCCACCGCGGTCGCGAGCTCGTGGAGAGCTGCCATGCCGTCACGTAGTTGTGCGGGTGTGAGCCCGCTTTCCGGGTCGACGTTGACACGCACCACGGCAGTTCGCATGTGTGCAAGCCTAACTAAGACGATGGCAGGCCAGCTTTGAACACCACCCAGTCCGCAACCACCACCGCCGTCCCCGCCGGGTGCTCGCCACGGCTGCTGTCCGAGCAGACGGGCCGGGAAGACCTGGCCGCCTATCGGCAGGCCGGCGGCTATCACCCGCTGACCGACACCGACGCGTTGCTGGGCGAGGTGGAGGCCGGCGGACTGGTGGGCCGGGGCGGCGCGGCGTTCCCGCTTGCGGTGAAACTGCGGACGGTGCGCGAGAACGGGCGCCTGATGGCGGACACCGGGGGCCCCGTCGTGGTCGCGAACGGCGAAGAGGGAGAACCGGCGTCGATCAAGGACCGCTGGCTGCTGCGCAACCGTCCGCACCTGGTCTTGGACGGGCTGCGGTTGGCCGCAACGATTGTTGCCGCCGACCGCGCCTACCTCTATGTGTCGGACGCGGAGTCGGCGCACAGCGTCGAGACCGCGCTGGGCGAGCTGGGCCCCGACACGCTCGGCGTGCCGATCACCATGCTGGCCGTGCCGGCCGGCTACGTGGCCGGCGAGGAGACCGCGGCCGTCCGCGCGATCAACGGCGGCCCGGCCAAGCCAACGGACAAGCCGCCCCGCCCATTCGAGGCGGGCGTCGACGACCGGCCGACCTTGGTGAGCAACGTCGAAACCTTGGCCAACCTGCCTTACCTGCAGCGGCATGGCTCGGCGGCGTTCCGCGCGCAGGGCACGCCGCTGTCGCCGGGTACCTTCCTGGCCACCATTACCGGGGCCGGGCGCCCGCCGGTCCTCTACGAGCTTCCCCACGGCCTGCCGTTCACCGAATTGCTTGCCGTGCACGGCGTTCCGGCCGACCAAGTGCGCGGCGCATTGATGGGCGGCTACTTCGCCGGCCTGCTCAACCGCTCTGTGCTGGAGACGACGCTGGACCACGAGACGATGCGACGGGTCGGCAGCGGGCTGGGCTGCGGCGCGATCTCGGTCATCACGGACGACTGCCCCGTCGCCGTGGCGGCGTCGGTGCTGGCCTATTTCGACCGCGAGAACGCCGGACAGTGCGGCTCGTGCTTCAACGGGACGGCGGCGATGGCCGCGGCGGCCGGTGCCCTGCGTGACGGCGCCGCAACCCCAGAGGACGTCGAGCGGCTGCGACGCTGGTCGGTGGTGCTGCGCGGGCGCGGGGCCTGCGCGACCCTGGATGCCGCCACCAACGTGGCCGCCAGCCTGCTCGATCAGTTCCCGGACGAAGTCGGCGCGCACGTCGATGGCGCGTGCGCGGACTGCGCCCGCGGCGCGTTCCACGCCGAGCGCCCCTACGAGGCGGAAGCTGTGAGGCACGCATGAAAATCCGTCTGGACCGCACCATTTGCGACGGCTTCGGCATCTGCGCCAAACACGCGCCGGGATACTTCTCGCTGGACGACTGGGGGTATGCATCCCTGATCGGCGATGGCACGGTCGCGGAAGCGGACCGCGATGCGGTCATGCGGGCGCTGCTGGACTGCCCCGTGCACGCGATCACCGAAATCGGTCAGCGCACCGCTCGCGCCCCCCAGCCGCCACTCGCCGATGCCGAGGATCCGGCGGAAAACCTCAAAACCGAAGAGAACGAAGCCGAATGGGGTTTCACCCGTTGAACTTCTGCGGGCCTGAATTTTAGCGACCATGCAACTCACCTTTGACGCCGACGTTGAAACCTTCCGCGCGGAATTCGTCGCCTTTCTCGACGAACATCTGCCGGTGGAGGCCCAGGCCGCGGAGCGCCCCTCGTCGACCTCGCATGTGCCCGAGTGGTCGCGCCGCTGGCAGCGGCTCCAGTTCGACCACGGGTGGCTG
This sequence comes from Mycobacterium sp. 3-98, assembly GCF_035918355.1. Lineage (NCBI taxonomy): Bacteria > Bacillati > Actinomycetota > Actinomycetes > Mycobacteriales > Mycobacteriaceae > Mycobacterium > Mycobacterium sp. 3-98. Next base: position 5,071,789 of record NZ_CP142360.1, read on the forward strand.
CTGCCCGGAAACCCACCCGAATTCGGCGGCCGCAACGCCAACATCCTGCAGCAGTTCGTGCACCGCGACGAACTCTCGCGGCGCCGGATCTATCACTGCTTCAACCCCCAAGGCGTCGGCATTATCGCCGCGTCGCTGCTGTCCTTCGGGACCGAGGAGCAAAAGCAGCGCTGGGCCGTCCCGATTCTGCGGGCCGACAAGACCGCCTCACTGGGAATGAGTGAACCCGGCGCCGGCTCCGACCTGGCCGGGCTGCGGACGAAGGCCGAGTTGGTGGGCGATCACTTCGTGGTCAACGGGCAGAAGGTATGGACGTCGGGCGCCCATGACGCCGACGTCATCCTGACCTTCGTTCGCACCGACCCAGATGCGCCGCGGCACAAGGGGATCAGCGCCCTGCTCATCCCCACCGAAACCCCCGGGGTTCAGCGCCGCCCCTTCGCCTCGGTCTATGACCCCGACGAGCTGGACTTCAACGAGGTGTTCTTCAACGACGTCCGGGTGCCCGCGGACAACCTGGTCGGCCCGCTCAACGGCGGATGGCGGGTGGCCAACGGGTCGCTCGGCCACGAACGCACCCTGATGTGGATGGCGTTCGCGAACCGGCTCGAGCAACTGCTCGAGGACTACCGGCCGGCCGACGAGCTGAACGCGGACCACTACGCCACCATTGTGATGGACTACTACGCGCTGCGGCTGCTCGGTTCGGCGGCGCTGGGGCGCGCGGCCCGCGGCGACGTCGACGTCGCCGCCTTGTCGGTGCTGAAGGTCTTCGGTTCGGAGGCCGAGCAGAGCGCGCTGCGGCACGCGCTGGACGCTGCCGGCGCCGACGGGTTGCGCGCCAAGGGGCTGACGGCCCCGTACAACCCTTACGCCCCCGACCTTTTCACCGCCGGCTGGTTCGCCCGCTACATCAGCAGCTACGCGGGCACCATCGCCGGTGGCACGTCGGAGATTCAGCGCAACATCATCGCCCAGCGGGTCCTCGGCCTGCCGGCGCGCTGATCACAACTCCGGACACAGCGACGACAGGAAGTCCTGGGTCCGGCGCCGCGAGTCGGCCCGCTCGCCAACATCCTTGCCCAGCGGCACAATTCGCGCCGCCAGGTCGGTCACGCCCGCGTCACGGTAGCGGGACAACCGGGCGAGGATGGCCCGTTCATCGCCGGCCGCCATGGTGTCGCCGACGTCCTCGGCGTCGCCGTGTTCCAGCAGCCGCACGTAGTTCGGCGAGAAATCCGCGTGTCCGAGCACCTCGCTGGCGTACGCGCGGGCATCGCCGACCTCGTTGGCCGAGCACAGGGCGACGGGAACACCGGCGACGATTCGTGGCGCCTGCCGCCCGGCCCCGGTCGCCGCCGAGGTGATGCGCGGGACGACGTGGTCCGCGATCGCGCGCTCGTCGGCCATCCACAAGATGGTGCCGCCGGCCCGCTCGCCCGCGAGCCGCAGCATCGCCGGTCCCAGCGCCGACAACAAGATGGGCACGCCGTAGGCGTCCGTGACATCCACCGGCGAATGGACGCAATAGCTTTCGTTGTCGACGTCGACGCTGCCCGGTCCCGCGAAGGACGCGTTCAGCACGTCGAGGTAGTCGCCCATCAGGCGCGCCGGGCGGTCGTAGGCCAGCCCCAGTTGACCGTTGACGATCCAATGATGCGACGGACCGATGCCGAGCGTGAACCGCCCGCCGCACGCGATCTGCGTCGTCAAGGCTTGCTGCGCCATGATCATCGGGTGGCGCGTCTGGATCGGCACGACCGCGGTCCCGATCTCGATGCGATCGGTCGCCTGCCCGATGAGCGTCACGGCGGTCATCGCGTCGAGGTAGCCGGGAACCTGGGGAATCCAGAACGCGGCGAAGCCGGCGCTTTCGGCGCCCGTCCCGTCGTCGATCAGCCCGGCCAGCCGGTCCGCCCGCGCGCGCTCCTTGTCGGAGCCAACCATCAAGCCGATGCGCACGCGACCCTCGACTCTCGCCGTCTACGGGACATATCGATCCCATTCATAGGGCACCACCGCGAAAAACGGTGCGGCGAACAAGGGTTCGACGCGGTGATCGGCCCAGCGGTCGGTCAGCACCGGTCGCATCCGCTCCGCGGTGTCGACCGGGTCGTCAGCCAGGAAGCAGTACGTGATCGACTGATTGCCCTGAGCGCTGGCCAGTTTGGCGTCGACCCGGCGCGATAGTGCGGACCAGACACCGGTCACACCGTCGACTTCGAGCAGCGGGTCCGGCGATGCCGACCCGCGTTCGACCAACAGGTACACGCCCCGCGCGGGCAACCATGGCAGGACGTCCGACCCGGCCTTGATCCCGGGCGCCGCCGCCTTGTGCTGCACGTCGTACACGCCGCGCTCCACGGGTGGCAGCAAGGCAAGCTTGCGGCCGGCGTTGCCGAGCGCGGTGGACAATTCGTTGAAATCGTGCAGTCCGGCGACGTCGGTGAAGAAGTAGGTCATCACGTGGTCGACCGCGTTCAACGGCCCCTCGGTGAGCGCGCGTGCGGTGCGGCAGGCCGGCGTGGACACCAGGCGCAACGAGGCGCGCACCGCGGCCAGCCGGTGTTGTTCGGGGCGGTGGTCGAGGGTGTGCCAGCGCAGGTATTCGGCGTCCTTGCCCTCGGGGTGGCGCGTGGCCATGGACACGAACAGGGTGGTGATCCCGCCGTCGCCGGTGGCGAGGACCTCGGGGACCTCGTCCGAGGGTGTGCCGGGTAGATGCATCGCGTTCGTCCTCACCCTCGCGTCGAATCGTGCTGGGGCAGCGCTATTTCGGGATGACGGGCTGCAATCATGCGGCGGAAGCCCTCGCGCCACGGCACCTTCGTGCGGCCGAGCACCTCGTGCATGTGGGTGACGTCCGGCCACAGCGGCGTGTGCGCGTCGGGCGTGTATTCGAAGTTGGGCTCGACACCGATCAGCTCACCCATGAACGTGCAGTAATCCTCGACGCTGACCGTTTCACTGCCGGCCCAGTTCACCACGACCGGCGGCGTCGCGGCCACTTCCATGGCGCGGATGCCGAGTTCCACGTAGTCGTCCTCATAGATCGGGTTGTAGTTGTTCGGCTTGTCGGGATGCAGTCGAATGGGCTTGCCCGCCAGCATCGCATCGAGGCGGTCGGCGGGCGCACCGCCCTGCGGCCCGTACGTCGAACAGATCCGGATGATGGTCAGCGGAATGCGAAAATGCCTGGCGATCCACGTGCAGACCGCCTCTGCCGCAACCTTGGAGAAGCTGTAGTTGGCGCGCAGCGGCACCCCAGGCGGGTCGGCCTCGGTCAATGGGCGCTGTCCCTGGTACGCGTAAATCGAGCCGGTCGAGCACAACACGAAGCCCTTGGCGGCGCGGCAGTGATACAGCAATTCGCCCGACATCTGCGCATTGGTTTCGACGCAGCGGCCCCAGTCGTCCGCGCCGGGGTCGACCGCCGCGTGAAAGACGTAGCTGAAATCCTCGGGGAGACCGGAGAACTCGCCGGCGCCGACGTCCAGCGCGACGGGTTTGATGCCGGCCTCGACGAGTTTTCCCCGCGCCGTCGCATCTTTCAGGCGCGCGGCGCCCCACACCTCGTTTCCCGCTGCCACCAGGGCGCGCGCGATGGGAAACGCGATCTTGCCCGTCGCCCCGGTGATCAGGATCTTCTCCGCTACGAGCAACCAGGCCTCCGAATGTTAAGTACTTGATATCGCGCTTGGAGCATAGCGCCCGACGCAATAAGCTGAAACCCGCCAACGTCGGAAAGGCCCCAACAGGAGGCCCACCATGCAGTGGTTTGTTCGTCGTTTGACCACCGGCATCGCGCTCGCCGTCGCGGCGATGGCGGTCGGGGTGATCGCGACTCCGGCGATCGCCTCCGCGGAGTGCGATCGCAACATGTCGTGGAATCGGACGACCGAAGAGTGCAAACCGCCGCCGCCACTGCCGGACTGGTACACCGCTCCGCCGGACTACGCGCCGGAGTTTGCGGCGCAGGACGTGCCACCGCCGCCTCCGCCGCGGCCATGGTGGTCACCGAACGAACCGATGTGGAACGCCGGCTTTCACCAATGGGGTACCTATTTCACCGGCACCTGGGTCCCGTACTGACGGCACCCGTGCGATACGTGCGGTCTAGATCGTGCCTGCGCGCAAGTGATAACGTGATTCTCCGATTCGTATAACGGCCCTACCGAATTGGTCGTGCGACGCACCGGAGGTGACGTGTCAGCAGCACCCGGCCGCCCATTGCCCCTGGTCACGCCCGAGAACGAGTTCTTCTGGACCTCGGGTGCCGACGGAAAGCTACGGCTGCAGGAATGCAAGAGCTGCGAATCGCTGATCCACCCGCCCGCGCCGGTATGCCGGTACTGCCGCTCATTGGATGTCGGGGTCCGGGCCGTCTCGGGCAGGGCGACCCTCGCGGGATTCACCATCAACCGCCGGTTCAGCCTGCCCGGCTTGCCGGCGCCGTACGTGATCGCCCAGGTCGCGATCGATGAAGACCCCCGGGTTCGGCTGACCACCAACATCGTGGAATGCGATCCCGACGAGCTCGAACTCGGCCAACAGGTCGAGGTCGTCTTCGAGCAGGCCGAGGACGTGTGGTTTCCGCTGTTCCGGCCCGTCTCCGGCGCCGAGCCCGGCCGGCTGCCGGTCGACGAGATCGCGCCCGAGCGCTTCGGCGAATACGTCCGGCCCATGCTCACCACGGAGAAGTTCGAAGACAAGGTCGCCCTCACCGGAATCGGCATGTCGCCCATCGGGCGTCGGCTGATGCAGCCGCCGCTGGCGCTGACCGTGCAGGCCTGTGAGGCGGCGATCGCCGACGCCGGCCTGACGTTCGCCGACATCGACGGCCTGTCCACCTACCCCGGCGCGATCAACGTCGGCGGCTTCGGGGAGGGCGGCGTCACCGCCCTGGAGGCCGCGTTGGGCATCCGGCCGACATGGCACAACGGCGCCATGGAGACGTTCGGCCCGGGTGGCTCGGTGATCGCCGCGATGCTCGCCGTCGCGTGCGGGTTGGCGCGTCACGTGCTGTGCTTCCGGACGCTGTGGGAAGCCACCCACGGTGAGCTGATGAAGCAGGGCAAGATCGCCCCGTCCATGGGCCGAATGTCGGGCTGGCAGATGCCATTCGGCGCGACCTCTGCGGCACACACCCTGGCGATGAACGCGCAGCGGCATTTTCAGCGTTACGGCACCACCAAGGAGACGCTGGGCTGGATCGCGTTGAACCAGCGAGCCAACGCCGAACTCAACCCGACCGCGATCTACCGCTCCCCGATGACGATGGAGGACTACCTCGACGCGCGGCCGATCACTACTCCCTTCGGCCTCTACGACTGCGACGTGCCGTGCGACGGCGCGATCGCCGTCATCGTCTCCGCCGCCGACGCCGCCCGCGACCTGGCCAAGCCGCCCGTGCTCGTGGAGGCCGTGGGAACCCAGATCGTCGAGCGAATCGATTGGGACCAAAGCACGCTCACGCACGAACCGCAGGTACTGGGCCAGGCGGCGCACGTCTGGACGCGGACCTCGCTGCGTCCCGCCGACGTGGACGTGGCCGAGCTGTATGACGGGTTCACCATGAACTGCCTGTCCTGGATCGAGGCGCTCGGATTCTGCGGGATCGGTGAGGCCAGGGAATTCCTGGACGGCGGCAAGAACATTGCCCGCGACGGCCAGCTTCCGCTCAACACACACGGCGGCCAGCTTTCGCACGGCCGCACCCACGGCATGGGTCTGCTGCATGAGGCCGTCGCCCAGCTGCGCGGCGAGGCCGGTGACCGGCAGGTCGCGGATGCCCGCGTCGGCGTCGTCAGCAGCGGCGGCCTCACTCCCAGCGGCGTGATCCTGCTGCGAGCGGACCGGTGAGTCCCGCCGCGCCGGCGACGATGCAAAGCGAAGCGATGAGGAGGAGCGGCGCATGAGTGCCCAGCCCCGCCCTCGACTCGTCATCGTCGACGGGGTGCCGATGTCGGCCATTGTCGCCGAAGCCGCCGACCCGAAGGCCGTGATCGTGGCCATCCACGGCGGCGGCACCACCGCCGTCTACTTCGATTGCCCCGGCCACCCGTCGTCCTCACTGTTACGCAGCGGCGCCGCAGCGGGATTCACCGTCGTCGCTCTCGACCGGCCCGGCTATGGCAGCTCGGCCCCCTATCCGGAGGCGATGGCGCAACCCGAGCAACGAGTCGACCTGGCGTACGGGGCGGTGGATCGCATCCTCGCGCAGAAGCCGCGCGGCGCCGGGCTGTTTCTGATGGGCCATTCGGGCGGCTGCGAACTCGTCATGCGGATGGCGGCCGACGGGCGCGGCGCGGATCTGCTCGGGATCGAACTGGCCGGGACCGGCCGGCACTATCACCCCGCGGCCCGCGACATCCTGAAGACGGCGACGCGCGAACGTCGTCCCGCGGGACTGCGTGACCTGTTGTGGCAGCCCGAAAGCCTTTATCCGCCCGAGGTTCTCAACGGCGCGACGGTCTCCCCCACCGCCCCGTCCTACGAGGACCAGATGGTGTCGAACTGGGCGCGCCAGGATTTCCCGGCGCTCGCCCCCGCCATACGCGTGCCGGTGCGGTTCAGCATCGCCGAGCACGAAAAGGTGTGGCAGAACGACACTTCGGCGATGGACGAGATTGCGGAGCTGTTCTCCACGACACCGCGGTTCAGCGTTCATCGGCAACCCGATGCGGGACACAACATCAGCCTCGGGCACACGGCGCCCGCTTACCACGCCACGGTTCTGGCGTTCGCGGACGAATGCGTGAGGGCCCGGTCGGATTCGTCCGACTCGCCGAACGTGACAGCACAGTCACCGTCGGGCCCGAACGTGACTGAGGTGTCACGGTCGGCCGATGACGAAGCCGATTTGGAGGCCGGTTGATGCGCGTCGGGTTCATCGGGTTGGGCAGTCAGGGCGGGCCCATGGCGCGGCGCATCGCCGAGGGCGGCTACGCCACCACGCTGTGGGCGCGCCGGCCCGCGACGCTCGAGGCGTTCGCCGACACCCCGGCACAGATCGCCGGTTCGCCGGCCGAACTCGCCGCGGCCAGTGACCTGGTCTGCCTCTGTGTCGTCGGCGACGCCGACATCGACGAACTCACCGGCGGCGAAGGCGGATTGCTCTCGGCGATGAAGCCGGGCGGCATCATCGCGGTGCACAGCACGGTGCACCCCGAGACGTGCCGAGAACTGGCGAAGCGGGCTGGGGCGGTCGGTGTTTCGATCGTCGATGCGCCGGTGAGCGGGGGCGGCGGAGCGGCGGCGGAAGGTCGCCTGCTGGTGATGGCCGGCGGTGACACCGAGGCCGTCGAACGCTGCCGCCCGGTCTTCGAAACCTATGCCGATCCGGTGGTTCATCTCGGCGAGCTGGGTTCGGGGCAGACCACCAAGCTGCTCAACAACTTGCTGTTCACCGCCAACCTCGCCACGGCGGCGACGGCCTTGTCGCTGGCGGACGCGCTGGGTGTCACCCCGGAGCGTCTCACCGAGGTCGTCTCCCGCAGCAGTGGAAACAGCTTTGCGCTCAATGCTCTTGGCGGCATCGGCGGGCTGGATCGGCTGGCCGGTGTCGCCGGGGGGCTGCTGCAGAAGGACGTCCGGCTGGTCGTCGACCTTGCCGACCAGGCCGGGGCCGACGGCGGCGCCGTGCTCGCGGCGGCCGATGCGGCGCTGACGCTGATGGAGCACCCCCGTTGAGGGTCGGATTCGTCGGCGCGGGGCGGATGGGTGGCCCCATGGTCGGTCGTCTGGTCGCGGCCGGTCACGACGTCCACGCCCTGGGACGCACCGCCGAAAAGCGCCGCGAGCTCGAGCAACTGGGCGCGCGCGTCGTCGCGGAGGCCGCCGACGCCGGCGCGCACGCCGACGTGGTGGTGCTCTGCGTGTTCACCGACGAACAGGTGCGCCGCGTGTGCCTGGACGGCGGATTGCTACCGGACATGCCGTCGGGATCGGCACTGGTGGTGCACACCACCGTCAGCCCCAACACCATCGAGGCCATCGCCGCGCGCGCCGATCACGTCGACGTCGTCGACGCCGCGGTCAGCGGTGGCCCGCACGACATCGCGGCCGGCCGGCTCACCCTGTTCGTGGGCGGGGCCGAGCCGGCGGTGGACCGGGTACGACCGCTGCTGGGTTGCTACGGCGATCCGGTCCTGCACGTCGGGCCCGCCGGCGCCGGCCAGAAGGTGAAACTGGTCAACAACGCCCTCTTCGCGGGGCAGATCGGGCTGCTCGCGGAAGCCATCAGGCTGGGCGAACGCCTCGGCGTGCCCGAATCGACGTTGCTGAGCGCCCTGGGCCATGGCAGCGCGACCAGTCGCGTGCTGGACCTCGTCGCGGCGGGCGGGTCCGTCGCGTCGTTCATCGAGGTAATCGGCGACTTCGTCGGCAAGGACGTGGCCGTGGTGCGCGATGTCGCGGCGGAACTGGGTAGCGACCTGGGCGCGCTGGATGACGTCATCACGGCGATCGACACCGCGAAGATGGTTTGAGATGCCAGCGTTTTGGTCTTTCCGGTTCGTCACGAAGGTATTACCGTTAGCGTTACAGTCGGGGACTCCGCTGTAAAGGTTTCAGCCCGACCTCGCCGCTGAGGAGGATTCAGTGACAAAAGCGAAAGTCGTCTTCGATCCATACTCCGAGGACTACTTCAACAACCCGTACGACATCTATCGGCGGATGCGCGAGGACGCGCCCCTGTATTACGACGAAAAAGAGGACTTCTACGCGTTGACCCGCCATGAAGACGTGGCGGCCGCGTTCAAAGACTTCGAGACGTACTCGTCGGCACGCGGCTGCGACCTGGCGATGGTGCGGCGGGGCATTGCCCCCGAGCAGAAGTCGATCATCTTCATGGACCCACCAGAGCACCGCCACATGCGCAGCCTGCTCAACAAGGCGTTCACCCCCCGGGCGATCCAATCGCAGCGCGAGACGATCATCGAGGTGATCGACAAGTATCTGGGCGCGGTCGACCCCGACAACTTCGACGTCGTGCAGGACTTCTCCGGGCCGTTCCCGGTGGAGGTCATCACCCGGATGGCCGGTGTGCCCGAGGAATACCGCCAGCAGGTCCGGCACTGGATCGACACCAGCCTGCACCACGAGCCGGGCCAGATCGAGGTCAGCGAGGCCGGCGTGCAGGCCAACATCGACACGGCGATGTACTACTTCAGCCTGGTCCAGGAACGGCGCCAGGAGCCGCAGGACGACATGATCAGCCGGCTGATCGCCGCCGAGATTCCCGGCGAAGGCGGGCAGCTGCGCAAGCTCGACGACATCGAGATCTGCGGGTTCGCAACCCTTCTGGGCGGCGCGGGCGCGGAGACCGTCACCAAACTGATGGGCAACGCCGCGGTGATCTTCGCCAATCACCCCGACCAGTGGCAGAAGCTGCAGGAGGACCGCGACAAGATCCCCGGGGCGGTCGAAGAACTCCTGCGCTACGAGGGGCCGGTGCAATACAACGTCCGCTACACCCTCAAAGAGGCCCACGTCAGCGGCGGCGTCATTCCGGCGGGCAAACCCGTGTTCCTGTGCGGAGCCGCGGCCAACCGCGACCCGGATGCCTTCACCAACGCCGACACGTTCGACATCGAGCGCGATCACACCGAGGCGCAGCACCTCGGACTCGGGTACGGCATCCACAGTTGCCTGGGCGCCGCGTTGGCCCGCCTGGAGAGCAGGATCGCGCTGGAGCGGCTGCTCGACTTCATGCCGCGCTACGAGGTCGACTTGGCCGGGTGCAAACGGGTGACCATGCAAAACGTGGCGGGCTGGAAGAACGTGCCCGTCAAGGTGCTTCGTTAAAAGGGGGCCACGATGACGAAGAAGATCGAAGTCGACTGGGGACTCTGCGAGAGCAACGGTGTCTGCATGGGCATCAACCCGGACATCTTCGAGCTCGGCGACGACGACATGCTGACCGTCCACCAAGAGGAAGTCACCCCGGAGAACGAGGCGGACGTGCGCGAGGCCGTCCGTCAATGCCCTCGGCAGGCAATCTCCATCGTCGGTGAGTAGCGATCAGAATCCGGAGAGGATGACCGCGTTGCAGTCGGCGGCCTGCTGGCGCAGCTTCGCCGCCTTTTGGTAGCCCTCGGATTCGTACCAGGCCCGGGCGGCATCCACCGATTCGAATTCCAGGACGACGGTTTGGTCGCCGTGCCAGTCGCCCTCAATGACTTTGGGCGCGGTGTCCACCGCGAGAATGGTGGCCCCGCTCATCGCCGATCCGGCCGCCTGGGCGTACGCCTTCATGCCCTCCGGGTCCTTGATCGCCTCGGTCAGGATGACATAACCTTTTGCCACGCCGAATCTCCTTGCCTGCCTGTGGATTAGTTACTTCTCGCTGATCGCCTGCTCGGGACAACACTGGATGGCTTCCCGGGCGTCGGCCTCCAATTCCGTTGGGACGTCGGAATCTATCGCTTCGGCGTAGCCGTCGTCGGTCAGGCTGAACACGTCGGGACACAGCGTCAAGCACATCCCATGACCGCGGCACCGCTGATCGTCCACCCAGACCTTCATGCGAGCGTGAACTCCAGGTGCAGTTCGGTCAGACCGCGCAGGATATACGTCGGAACATATTGGTAGCGACGGTTATTCGCCGGGCCGTGCTTGTCCTCGTTGATCCTGATGTCGGTCGTGCGGTCGAGCAGCCGCTCGAGCGCCACCCGCGTTTCGGCCCGCGCCAGCGGCGCGCCCGGGCAGCTGTGAATTCCGCGGCCGAAGGAGATGTGCTGTCGGGCGTTCTTGCGGGCCGGGTCGAACGTGGCGGGGTCCTCGAAGCGACGCGGGTCGCGGTTGGCGGCCGCCTGCACGATCATCACGGTGCTACCCGCGGGCAGGTCGACCCCACCGACATTGGCCGGCACCCGGTTCATCCGGAAGTCGCCCTTGACCGGGCTCTCGTGGCGCAGGGACTCTTCGATGAAGTTGGGGATCAGGCTGCGGTCCTTGCGCAACTGCGCCTGGACGTCGGGCCGCTCCCCCAGCGTCTGCAGCGCGGCACCGAGCAGCCGCACGGTGGTCTCCTGGCCCGCCGAGAAGACGTTGGCCGCCACGCGCGCCACGTCCTCGACCTCGGGGATCGAGCCGTCGGGGAAGGTGGCGGTCGCCAGGCCGGTCAGCACGTCGTCGCGGGGCTCGCGGCGACGGTCCCGCACGTAGTCGGAGAACAGGCCGTAGAGGAATTCCAGCGGGCTGTGGGCCAGCGATTCCTTGCCGGTGCCGCCGACGCCGCCACCCGAGTGCTCGCGGATGCCCTTGACGAATTTGTCGCGGTCTTCCATGGGCACGCCCAGCAGGTCGGCGATCACCAACAGCGTGAAGGGGCCGGCGAAGCCCTTGATCCATTCGCCGTGACCGGGCGCCAGGAACTCGTCGAGCGCCTGGTCGGCCAGCGCCCACATCGCGTCCTCGTTCTCCTTGAGGCGCTTGGGGGTGATCAGCCGCATCAGCAGGGAGCGGTGGTTGGTGTGGGTCGGCGGGTCGAGCGTGGGCAGCTGGTCGCTGAAGGGCAGTTCGTCGCGGTGCCGCTCGATGAGCTCGGTGACGTCGTCGCCCTCGAGCGGCACCGGAAAGCCGGGGAACGGCCCGGTCACGGAGATGCACGACGACCACGTCTCGGCGTCGTTGAGCACCGCGCACGCCTCGTCCCAGCCGGTGATCATCGTGACGTCGTGATGGCTTTCCCGCGTGACGGGGCACCGCTGGCGCAGCGCCTCGTAGTAGGGGTACGGGTCCGCGATGAGCTCGCTGCCGCGGAAGAAGTCCAACTCGGAGAATTCCTTCGTCATCTCCTGCTCCTTGAATCTCGGCTAGTGAGAACGTGCCTCTCGCAGATGAGCATTACATTTCCATAGGGCGCGGTGGTCGTCAACGCGGGGTCCCGTCCGCGCGCCGAGACGGGCGGCACGTCGAGCCGTCGTGCGGGCCCCGGCACGCCGAATCAGCTGGCGGGCACCAGATCGGCGGCGACCGACGGCCACGCCAAAAGACCGCTCCGAAAGGTCTCGACGTGCCCCACGGGAAGCTGCGGGGCACCCGCGGCATTCGACGCGGCCGCCAGGGCCTGCGCCTTGAACGTCTGGGCGGCCATGCTCAGCTGGTGTTGCACCAGTCCGACGCTTTCGTCGAGTTCGGACGGCCAGTTCTCGCCCCACAGCGTCACCTCGGTGACGCCGTGATCGAGGGCCTGCAGCACGCCCTGGCGCACCCGCGGGTCGCAGCCGAACAGGTCGGCCGCCGCCGCCAGGGCCTGCGGGCGGGGCCGCGATTGCGCCGACGTGAGGGCGTCCTCGAGGTCGATCACCCGGGCGCCGACGATCTGCAGGGGCCGGACGTCGGGGTGGTCGGCGACCAGGACGGTGACGTCCCATCCCGCCATCGACCGGTCGAAGATCCAGCCGCCGGCGAATCGCACCACGTCGATGACGGTGGCGGCGACGATGTCGAGCCGGTATCTCATGTCGTCGCGGGTCTCTTCGTGGGCGCGAAGTCCCGCGCCAGTGTCTCGGCGTACTGCTTGAACACCTCGGGTAGCGGTATCGAAGGATCGAGCAACCATGTGGTTTCCATTCCGTGGACGAAGGCGAGGATTTCCACTGCCTTGACGGCGGGGTCGATGTCGTCGCGGTACCGGCCATCGGCCTGACCGCGACGGATGAGGTCGGCAACGATGTCGGTCGCGGCGCGGTGGCGGGCCAGCATCCGGTCGTGCAGCGGTGCCTCGGGAAGGATGTTCTCCACCAGCAGCACCGTGAACGTGCCCACCAGCTCGGGGGCGCGGTGGAACCGGTCGGCGACCTGGGTGATCTGGTCGAAAAGGTCGCCGGTCCGGTCCGCGTGGGTGTCGTCGTCGAGGTCGCGCGCGTCGAGCACGGCGTGCAGCAGCTGCTCCTTCGATTCGAAGTGATGCAGCAGCCCCGCCGGGGTCACGCCGGCTTCACCGGCGATCTGGGCGAGCGTCGTGCTGCGCCAACCGTTGCGGGTCAGGAGGCGCTGGGCGACGTCGAGGATCCGCTGCTTGCGGTCCTCGCCCTTGGCGAGAAGCGTGTCGTAACGCCGTGCGACGGCCAACCGGACTCCCTGAAGCGACTGGTGCGATCGGTGAGCTGAACCAACCTAGTGAACACACAGTAGGTTAGTTTGACCGCTGTGACAAGGGTCACCGGGGGTGGCTTTTCGTGAGTGGGGTCGCTGCTAGCCGACGAGCTCGACCAGCGTCGCGTTGGCGGTCCCGCCGCCCTCGCACATGGTCTGCAGCCCGTACCGAATCCCGTTGTCGCGCATGTGGTGCGCCATGCGGGTCATCAGCACGGCACCCGAGGCGCCGAGCGGGTGGCCCAGCGCGATGGCGCCGCCCAGCGGGTTCATCCGGGCGGGGTCCGTACCGGTTTCCGCCAGCCACGCCAGCGGGACGGGCGCGAAGGCCTCGTTGACCTCGAACACGCCCACGTCCGACAGCGCGACGCCGGCCTTGCTGAGCACCTTCTCGGTCGCCGGAATGGGGCCGGTGAGCATGAGCACCGGATCCGCCCCGGTGACCGCGCCCGCCACGTACCGCACGATCGGGGTCAAACCCAGCTCGACCGCCATCTCGGCGGTGGTCACCAGTAGCGCGGCGGCCCCGTCGGAGATCTGCGAGGAATTGCCGGCGTGGATCACGCCGTCCTCGGCGAAGGCGGGCTTGAGCGCGGCCAGCTTTTCCACGCTGCTTCCGCGCCGAACGCCCTCGTCGGCGGCCACCACGTTGTTCTCGGCCCCTTCGGCGAACACCGGCACAATCTGGTCGGTGAACGCGCCGGCGTCCTGGGCCGCGGCCGCCCGCTCGTGGGACTCGACGCTGTACTCGTCGAGCCGGGTGCGGGAGAAGCCCCACTTTTTGGCGATCATCTCCGCAGACAGCCCCTGGTTGAAGGAGAAATCGTCATAGCGGGCAAGCACTTTCGGGCCATAAGGCATGCCGGAGGCGCGCGCCGAGCCCAGGGGGACGCGGCTCATGACCTCGACACCGCCGGCCACGACGACATCCTGCTGGCCCGACATCACCGCCTGTACGGCGAAGTCCAGCGCCTGCTGGCTGGAACCGCAGGCGCGGTTGACGGTGGTGCCGGGAATGCTTTCCGGCCAGCCGGCGGCTAACACGGCGTAACGGCCGATGTTGCTGGACTGGTCGCCCACCTGGGAGACACAGCCCCACACCACGTCGTCGATGATCTCGGGGCCGATGCCGGTGCGTTCCACGAGTTCGTTGAGGACGACCGCGGACAGATCGGCGGCGTGCATGCCCGAAAGCGCGCCGTTGCGCTTGCCGACGGCGGTGCGCACGGCGTCGACGATGACTGTTTCACGCATATCTCTACTCCGATTGTTTCTCGCCCGAATCCGGTTCCACGCCGGATTTTGCTAGGGCCCACCGACCAGTAAACGACGGCTCCCGCCGTTCGGCGAAAGCGGCATAGGCCGCCGCGGCGTCCGCGGTGGCGAAGTTGACTCCCTGCGCGCGGGCCTCGTTGGCCAGCGCGTCACGCAAGGTGCGGTCGGCGCCCTCGTTCAGCAACGCTTTGGTGTGGGCCAACGCGATCGGCGGCCCGGCCGCGAGCCGGTTGGCGAGATCCGTGACGAAGGCGTCGATCTCCGCGGCCGACACAACCCAGGTCACCAGGTTCAGCGCGCACGCCTCTTCGGCATCGATCGTGTCCGCCAGCAAGGCGAGCCGCTTCGCCTGTTGCAGGCCAACGATTTTGGGTAGCAGCCAGGAGCCACCGAGATCGATCGACAGCCCACGCTTCGAAAAGATCTGACAGAACGTCGATTCCGGGGTTGCGACCACCAAGTCACAACCCAGCGCGAGATTCCATCCGGCCCCGACGGCCACCCCGGTCACCTTGGCGACCGTCGGAATCGAAAGCTCGTGCAAGGCCAGCGCGACGTCGGTCAGGCGCTGCAACTTGTATTTCGGGTGGATGTCCTCGGGCACCGAGATGTCGGCCCCCGAGCAGAAGCTGCCCCCGGATCCGGTGAGCACGAGTGCGCGCACGCTCTGATCACGACCGGCGGCATCGAGTGCGTCGCGCAGGGCAACCCACAATTCCGGGTTGATCGCGTTCTTGCGCCGCGGCCGGTTCAGCGTGAGAGTGCGCACCCCGTCATGGTCGTGCGACAGCAACAACGGGCCGTCGGCCCCAAAAGCGGAAGTCATCGGTGTCGAGCGTGCGTCACATCACCACGCCGCCGTCGACCGGCGGCACCCGCCCGGCATCAGTAGCTCCTCGGCAGCTTCAAAACGTTGGCTCCGAGGAAATTCAAGATCATCTCCTGGCTGACCGGCGCGATCTTCATCAACCGGGCTTCACGGAAGTAGCGGGTGATGTGGTACTCCTCCGCGTAACCCATGCCGCCGTGAGTTTGCAACGCCCGGTCCGCGGCGGTGAAGCCGGCATCGGCGCACAGGTACTTGGCCGTATTGGCCTCGCGCCCACAGGATTTGCCGTTGTCATACAGCCAGGTGGCCTTGCGCAACATCAGCTCGGCGGCATCGAGCCGGGCCAGGGAATCGGCGAGCGGGAACTGCAGGCCCTGGTTCATTCCGATGGGGCGGCCGAAGACCTCGCGCTCGTTACCGTATTTCACCGCCTTCTCCAGAGCCACCCGGCCGATGCCGAGCGCCTCGGCGGCGATCAGCATCCGCTCCGGGTTCAAGCCGTCAAGGATGTACTGAAATCCCTTGCCCTCCTCGCCGACCCGGTCCTCGACCGGCACCTCGAGGTTGTCGATGAACAGTTCGTTGGAGCTGACGGCGTTGCGACCCATCTTGCGGATCGGGCGGATGTCCACCCGGCTCCGGTCAAGGTCGGTGAGGAACAGCGTCATCCCGTCGGTCTTCTTGGTGACCTCGTCATAGCTCTGCGTCCGGGTCAGCAACAGGATCTTGTCGGATTCCATCGCCTTGGAGATCCACACCTTGCGGCCGTTGACGATGTAGCGATCGCCGTCGCGCTTGGCGAACGTCGTGATGCGGGAAGTATCAAGCCCCGCACCGGGTTCGGTCACGCCGAAGCAGACGTGCACCTCACCGGTCGCGACCGCGGGCAGCGTGCGGGCCTTGAGTTCATCGGAGCCGTGCACCACCACGGGCTGCATGCCGAAGATGGACAGGTGGATCGCGCTGGCCGCGTTCATGGCGCCGCCGGACTTGGCGACCTCCTCGAGCAGGATGGTCGCTTCGGTGATTCCCAGGCCGTGGCCGCCGTATTCGGTGGGGATGGTCATTCCCAACCAGCCGCCGTCGGCGATGGCGCGGTAGAACTCGGTGGGGAATTCGTGCGCCTGGTCTTTTTCCATCCAGTACTGGTCGTCGAACTTGCGCGCCAATTCCGCAACCGACCGACGGATCAATTCCTGGTCATCGGTCAGCTCAAAGTTCATTCCACCCACGGGTGGCACCTTTCTTCAGCGCGAGCAGACGCAGAATCGCACGATACCGTCCAAACGATGCGATTCTGCGTCTGCTCGCCCGGCTTAGTCCTTGTTGCCGCTAAGCGCTTTGGCGTTGGCCGCGAAATCCGCGAAGGACGAGCCGCCTCGGCCGTCCTTTTCGTGGCCCTGGGCCTTGATGGACACGTCGTGCCCCTCGGCGGCCTTGCGCAGCGCACCAACGGTCGCCTGTTCGCGCGAAATGTGCGTGAACGGGTCGAACGAGTACCAGCGCATGGCGTTCTCGTAGGTCATCTTGTTGATCTCGTCGTCGGGAACGTTGTTGATCGACAAGACATCCCAGAGCTCTTCGGGCGCACCCGGCCACATCGAGTCGCTGTGCGGGTAGTCGGCCTCCCAGCAGATGTTGTCGATGCCGATCATGTTGCGCAGCGCCACGCCGACCTTGTCGCTGATGAAGCAGGTCAGGAAGTGATCGCGGAAAACCTCGCTGGGCAGCTTGCCCTTGAAGTCCTGGTGCGTCCACGCGGAGTGCATCTCGAAGGTCCGGTCGGCGCGCTCCAGGAAGTACGGAATCCAGCCGGTTCCGCCCTCGGACAACGCGATCTTGAGGTCCGGGTACTCCTTGATCGGCCGCGACCACAACAGGTCGGCGGCCGCCTGCACGATGTTCATCGGCTGCAGCGTGATCATCACGTCCATCGGCGCATCCGGCGCGGTGATGGCCAGCCGCCCCGAGGAACCGATGTGCACGTTCATCACCATGTCGGTGTCCACCAAGGCTTTCCACAGCGGGTTCCAGTACTCGTCGTGGAAGCTGGGATAGCCCATCGCGGCCGGGTTCTCGGTGAAGGTGAGCGCGTGCACACCCTTCTTGGCCACCCGGCGCACCTCGGCGGCGCACGCCTCGGCGTCCCAGATGACCGGTATCGCCATCGGGATGAACCGCGCCGGGTAGGCGCCGCACCACTCGTCGATGTGCCAGTCGTTGTAGGCCTGCACCAGCGCGATCGAGAAGTCATTGTCGTCGGTGGCGAACAGGCGCCCCGCGAAGCCGGGGAACGACGGGAAGCAGATCGAAGCCAGGATGCCGCCGGCGTTCATGTCCTTGACGCGCTCGTCCACGTTGTAACAACCCGGACGGATCTCGTCGAGCCCGGTCGGCTCGATGCCGTACTCCTCTTTCGGCCGGCCGGCCACCGCGTTCAGCGCGACGTTGGGGATGACGGTGTCGCGGAACTTCCACATGTCCGAACCGTCGGCGTTGTGGACCAGCCGCGGCGCGTCGTCCTGATACTTCTTCGCCAAGTGGTTCTTGAACATGTCGGGTGGCTCGACGGTGTGGTCGTCGACGCTGATCAGGATCATGTCTTCTTTGTTCATGGCCGTCCCTTTCGTCGGTTCCACCGAATCGATCACAGCCTCGGCGAATCGCTGTCCCGTGCCAAGATCACTAAAATGAAAACTATCTTCTCGCCAGGCGAGAATCAACATCCATCGGTTGCTGCACCGGCCCGCACCCTCCTGACCAGCGACCGAAGGAACCGGCGGATTCGCCGGCGCCGAGCGTCAATGCCGTGAGGTTGGACTGGCGCGACGCAGCGGCGCGGCGGCGCCGCCCCGATCAGTGAGGACAGCGACCAACCCGACCGCCGCGCAGGCCAGGCGGTGACCCGACCCGGGGTCGCGCGACACGCCGGCATTGACCGGGCGCACGTTTCGTGCCACTCTGTTAGTTGCAAATGAGAATCTGATTCTCTTTCACCGAGAGGACACTGCTGATGCGCTTGCAGCCGCTCCCCGCCGATCAGTGGGACGAGGCTACCCAGCAGGCCCTCTCGGCCATGCGTGAAGCGGACACCAACAACGCGCTGTCCACGCTCGCGCACCACCCCAAGCTGGCCAAGGCCTTTCTCCGATTCAATGTCCACCTGCTGACGTCGTCCACGCTGCCGCCACGCATCCGCGAACTGGCCATCCTGCGGGTGGCCCACCGCCGGCAATGTGCCTACGAGTGGTCCCACCACTTCCGCATGGCCAAGGAAGAAGGGATCACCGAGGACCAGATCGCGGCGGTGCAGCGTGGGGAGGCCCTCGACGAGTTCGACCAAGCCGTCATCACCGGGGTCGACGAGCTCGACGAGAAGTCGGAACTGTCCGACCACACGTGGGCGGCGCTGGGCGAGCGTCTCACCGACCAGCAACGCATGGATTTCGTCTTCACGGTCGGCTGCTACGCCCTGCTGGCCATGGCCTTCAACACTTTCGGCATCCAGCCCGAACACGCCACCCCAGCCGCTACCAACGTCGAATAAGAGGAGTAAGAACGTTGCCGCACTTCCCCAAGCCAGCCGCCGGCAGCTGGACAGAAAACTATCCCGAACTGGGCACCGATCCGGTCGACTACACCGACTCGATCGATCCCGCGTTCTTCGAAGCCGAGCGCGACGCGGTCTTTCGGCGGATGTGGCTGAACGTCGGCAGGGTCAACCGGCTCCCCCGCACCGGCAGCTACTTCACCAGAGAACTGCCGTCGGCCGGCAAGGGCACGTCGGTGATCATCGTCAAGACCAAGGACGGGTCGGTCAGGGCCTATCACAACGTCTGCCGCCACCGCGGAAACAAGCTGGTGTGGAACGACTTTCCCAACGAGGAGACCTCAGGCACCTGCCGGCAGTTCACTTGCAAGTACCACGCCTGGCGCTACAACCTCGATGGTGACCTGACCTTCATCCAGCAGGAAGAAGAGTTCTTCAACGTCGACAAGGGCGACTACGGGCTGGCGCCCGTCCGCTGCGAGGTGTGGGAAGGCTTCATCTTCATCAACTTCGACGACAACGCGGCGCCGCTCACCGATTACCTCGGGCCGCTGGCCAAGAGCATCGAGGGGTACCCCTTCGGCGAGATGACGGAGGCCTACTCCTACCGGGCCGAGGTCGGCAGCAACTGGAAGCTGTTCATCGACGCGTTCGTCGAGTTCTACCACGCGCCGATCCTGCACCAGGGGCAGTACACCAAGGAAGAAGCTGCCAAAATCCAGAAGTTCGGCTACGAGGCGCTGCATTACGAGGTGGCCGGTCCGCACAGCCTGCAGTCGACGTGGGGTGGTCAGTCGCCGCCCCCGGACATGTCCATGGTCAAGCCCATGGACCAGGTGTTGCGCAGCGGGTTGTTCGGCCCGTGGGACAAGCCGGAGATCATCGAAAAGCTCGACCTCCCTTCGGGTGTCAACGTCAAGCGGGTGCCGCAGTGGGGCATCGACTCGTGGCTGTTCTACCCGAACTTCATGCTGCTGATCTGGGAGCCCGGCTGGTACCTGACCTACCACTACTGGCCGACCGCGGTGGACAAGCACATCTTCGAGTCCACGCTGTATTTCGTCCCGCCGCGCGATGCGCGGGAACGCCTGGCCCAGGAGTTGGCCGCGGTGACGTTCAAGGAGTACGCGCTGCAGGACGCCAACACCTTGGAAGCGACCCAGACCATGATCGGCACCCGGGCCGTCAAGGAGTTCCTGCTGTGTGACCAGGAAGTCCTGATCCGCCATCTGCACCACACGACCGCCAACTACGTCAAGGAGTACCAGCGCAATGGCGCTACCGTCTGAATTCGCCGCCCTCGAGCCCTATTTGGATTGGGACCTGGCCACCGAGCCCGAGCGCTACGCCAAGCGGCTCGCCTCGACGATGCCACAGATGCAGGAGTTCTACGACGCCGCGTTCCCGTTACTCAACGACGTGATCGCCTACTGCGACAAGTTTCCGCTGAACGACCTGCCGGATGACGCAAAGACCCTGATGCACATCATGCAATCCTTGGTCATGGTGTCATTCCCGATCGAGGCATGGAAGCAGCCGCGCGTCCCCGACAGCGGCGCGGCGTGGGTGGAAGTGCTTCGGGAGCCGGTGATCTGACACGTGCTGACGCTTAAGGCAGCCGGGCTGCTCGACGTCGATGCCGGCGAGATCGTTCGGCCCGGCATCGTGCGGATCGAGGGCGACCGGATCGTCGGTGTGGGGGGTGAGCCGGAAGGCGAGCTCATCGATCTCGGCGACCAGATCCTGCTGCCCGGGTTGATGGACATGGAGGTGAACCTCCTGATGGGCGGGCGCGGGGAAACGCCCGGGCTCTCCCAAGTGCAGGACGACCCCCCGACGCGGGTGCTGCGCGCGATCGGCAACGCCCGACGTACGCTGCACGCCGGGTTCACCACCGTGCGCAACCTCGGCCTGTTCGTCAAGACCGGCGGCTACCTGCTGGATGTCGCGCTGGGCAAGGCGATTGACGCGGGCTGGATCGACGGGCCCCGAATCGTCCCGGCGGGCCACGCCATCACGCCCACCGGCGGGCACCTGGACCCGACGATGTTCGCCGCATTCATGCCGGGGGCACTCGAGCTCACGGTCGAAGAGGGCATCGCGAATGGGATCGACGAGATCCGCAAGGCGGTGCGATACCAGATCAAGCACGGCGCCGAATTGATCAAGGTGTGCGTTTCCGGCGGTGTCATGTCGCTGACCGGTGAGGCTGGTGCACAACACTATTCGGACGAGGAACTGCGCGCGATCGTTGACGAAGCACACCGGCGCGGGCTACGCGTCGCCGCGCACACGCACGGGGCGGAAGCGGTCAAGCACGCGGTCGCGTGCGGTATCGACTGCATCGAGCACGGCTTCCTCATGGACGACGAGGCCATCCAGATGCTGGTCGACAACGACCGGTTCCTGGTGACCACCCGCAGGCTCGCCGAGGCGATGGACGTGTCCCGCGCACCCAAGGAGTTGCAGGACAAGGCCGCCGAGATGTTCCCGAAGGCGAAGACATCGGTCAAGGCCGCCTATGAGGCCGGCGTGAAGATCGCGGTCGGCACTGACGCGCCGGCAATACCGCACGGCAAGAACGCCGACGAACTCGTCACGCTGGTGGACTGGGGCATGCCGCCGCTGGCGGTGCTGCGCGCGGCCACCACCACCGCGGCCGAGCTCATCAACTCGACCGACCGCGGCCGACTGGCGCAGGGCCAGCTCGCCGATATCATCGCGGTGCCCGGAAACCCGTTGGAAGACATCACCGTTACCCGAAACGTCAGCTTCGTGATGAAAGGCGGCAAGGTCTATGTCGACAAATCAGCCTGACAGCGGCCCAACCAGAACTGACGACCTCGTCGAGATCCAGCAGCTGCTCGGCCGCTACGCCGTGACCATCACCCAGCAAGACATCGAGGGTCTCGTCGCGGTCTTCACCCCGGACGGTACCTACAGCGCGTTCGGCGAAACCTACAGCCTGAACCGGTTCCCGGAACTGGTGGCCGCGGCCCCAAAGGGCTTGTTTCTCACCGGAACCGCGGTGGTCGATCTCGACGGTGATGTGGCCAGCGGGACCCAACCGCTGTGCTTCATCGACCACTCCAGCCATGACATGCGGATCGGTTACTATCGCGACACCTATGTGCGGACCGCCGACGGGTGGCGCCTCAAGACTCGCGCGATGACCTTCATCCGCCGCAGCGGTGTGCACGATTCCGGGCGCCCGCACGCCATCGGGCGTCCCGCCGGTGACTCGGCGGCCCAGGCGACGACCTAAGGAGCCCACCAATCGACAGTGCGGTGAATGTCGAGCAGTTCCGAGCGGACCTGCGCGCGTGGCTCGACGACAACGATCTGACACCCGGGCCCGACCACTCGCTGCAGGGACATATGCAGCAGTTCGCCCGGGTCAGTCGCGCGCTCTACGACGCCGATTGGATGCGGTACGGCTGGCCCGAAGAAGTCGGCGGGCTGGGCGGGCCGGCGGTGCTGCGGGCGGTTGTCGGCGAAGAAGTGGTGGGCCGTCGCCTGGCCGAGCCCGGGCCGTACTCAATGCTCGAAGTGCTCGCACCCACCATGATCGACTACGCGCCGCCTGAGCTCGCCGCGGAGATGGTGCCGCGGCTGTTGAGCGGCGAAGAGCAATGGTGCCAGGGCTTTTCCGAGCCGGGATCCGGCAGCGACCTCGCGTCGCTCACCACCCGCGCGACCCAGCAGGGCGACAACTGGGTCGTCAACGGGCAAAAGGTGTGGACCAGTTTCGCGCAGTTCTCGTCGCGGTGCGTCCTGCTCACCCGCACCGCGCCCGGCCACGACGGCATCACCGCCTTCTTCGTCGACCTCGACACCCCCGGCATCACCATCCGGCCACTGCGCACGATGCACGGCGTCGACGAATTCTGCGAGGTGTACTACGACGACGTGGTGATCCCGGCGAGCAGGATGCTCGGCAAGCCCGGCGACGGCTGGAAACTCGCCATGGACCTGCTGCCCTACGAGCGTTCCTCCTGCTTCTGGCAGCGAATCGCCTATCTCTACTCTCGATTCGACGCCCTGATCGCCGAAGCCTCCGACAGCGGTGCGGCCGACGAATCGGCCCTGGGCGGAGCCTATCTGGCGCTGCATACCTTGCGCTGCCGGTCGCGCGGCACCCAGCACCGGATGCGCGACGGAGCCCGCCTGGGCCCCGACACCTCCATCGACAAGGTGTTGTTGGCCGCCGCCGAGCAGCGGCTCTACGACACCGTCCATGACCTGTTGCCGGGGAAGCTCGAACTCGAAGACACACCGTGGCGTTCGGAGTACCTGTACTCGCGCGCGGCGACGATCTATGGCGGTACCGCCGAGATCCAGCGCAATATCATCGCCCGCCGATTGCTCGACCTCGGGAAGGAGTGACCGTGACGCCTTCGCCGGACACCGAGTCAGACCCCGAATCGCTGCGGCTGCTGGCCGACTCGCTGCGGACGACGATGGGCGCCGCCTCCGGAGCCAAGCTCGACGCCGCACTGACCGACCTCGGCTGGCGCGACATGCTCGAGGAAATGCCCGACGCCGCAATACCGTTGGTCTTCAGGCTGCTCGGCGAGACCGGCTCGCACGCGCCCGTGCTCAACGATGTGCTGCTGTGCGCGGCCGGTGATGCGCCCGGGGGCGCGCTTCCGCTGCCGTTCGCCGGCGGGTCCTGGGTGCTGTGGGAGCGTCGCGACGAGTCCGACACTGCGATCGACGAGCTGCTTCCCATACACCCTGTGCCGCAAGGCGATCCATTGCCGTCGGCCGCGCTGCACGCGGGATGGCGCGCCCTTGGCTGGTGGCTGGTCGGCACCAGCCGCGCCATGCTCTCGCTGGCCCGTCAACATGCCCTGGACCGCGTTCAGTTCGGTCGCCACATCAGCTCCTTCCAGGCGATCCGACACCGTCTGGCCGAGACGCTGGTGGCCATCGAGGGCGCCGAGGCGACGCTGCAGGCGGCCACCGAGTGCGACGACGAGGGGCTGGCCGCACTGCTGGCCAAAGCCGCGGCCGGCCAGGCGGCGCTGACCGCCGCGCGGCACTGCCAGCAGGTGCTCGGCGGTGTCGGATTCACGGCCGAACACCCGCTGCACCACCACATCAAGCGTTCGCTCATTCTCGACGGACTGCTGGGAAGCGCGCGAGAACTCACCCGCGAGGCCGGAAGAGCTTTGGTGACAACAGGATCCGCCCCACGGCTTGCCCAGCTGTGACGGATCGGCCCGCACGATGCCGATCGGCGGGCCTCTTCTCGGCGGCGTCCACGTAGACTCGTCCCGACACCATAAGGATGGGACGCAATGAGTCACCCCGACGCACCGCGCAACGAGGCCGGCGTCGCCTCGCTGCTGCTGGGCCTGGTCGGGCTCATCACGTGTTGGATGATGCTGGGGGTGCCGTTCGGTATCGCGGCGGTGGTGACGGGCGACGTCGCCCGGCGGCGCGTCGCCCGCGGGGAGGCGAACAATCCCCGAACCGCGTTGGCGGGAATGGTTTTAGGCGTGATCGCGATACTGGTCGGTCTCGTCGCCATCGGCTATTACGCCAGGCTGGACGTCGCCAGGCACTGACGCGCGGATCAATTCCGCGGGAGCCCCAGCACGCGTTCGGCGATGATGTTGCGCTGAATTTCCGAGGTGCCGCCGGCGATGGTCGCGGCGAACGTGCGCGCGTACCGGTCGAACCAGGCGCCGTAGTGGCTGTCCAGGTTGAGTGGGGCGAACGGGGCGGTGACCCCGTGCAACGCCAGTCCCTCCCCGCCCTTGGCGCCCAGCGCGTCTTCGCAGGCGCGTTGCATTGCCTCCGATCCCAGCAGTTTGAGCACCGACTGGGCCGGCACGTCCTCTTCGCCGCGCGCGGCTTTGGCCAGCGTCGCCGACCCGAGCAGTCGCATCGCGTAGAAATCCATCACCAGCGTCGCGTAGCGATCCCGCTGGACAGGCCCCGCGGGCCTGGACTCGACGGTCAGCGCGTGCAACATGTCTGCGTAATCCAGCCACAGCATCGCGCGTTCGTGACCGAGCGAACCGGTCGCCACGCGCCAGCCCGCGTCGAGCTCCCCCACCAGGTTCTCGGCCGGCACCCGCGCGTCGGTGAAGAAGACCTCGTTGAAGTCGACGTCTTCGATGTCGCCCATCGACGCGAATGGACGGCGGACCACACCGGGGGTGTCGGTCGGAATCAGTAACGCGCTGATGCCCTTGTGCTTTGGGGCGCCCGGATCGGTGCGCACGAACGTCAACAGCACGTCGGCGTGATGGGCGCCCGATGTCCACACCTTCTGCCCGTTGACGACGAAGTGGTCGCCGTCAAGCACCGCACGGGTTTTCAGCGACGCGAGGTCGGATCCCGCGCCCGGTTCGCTCATGCCCAGTGACGCGGTGATCTCCGCCCGCAGGATCGGCACCGCCCAGCGCTGCTTCTGTTCGGGGGTGCCGAACGTCAACAACGACGCCGCGATGATGCCCACGCCCTGCGGGTTGAAGCTTTGATAGATCCGCCGTCGTGACAACTCTTCTTGGTACACGTATTGCTGCAGCAGCGTCGCGTTGCGCCCGCCGAACTCGGGCGGGTTGCCGGGCAGTAGCCATCCGCTGTCGAACAGCAGGCGTTGCCAACGGCGGGCCCACGTAGGGATGTCCGAACTCGACCGCGGCCGGTCGAGTGCCTCGGCCTCGGAAGGCAGATGCTCATCGAGGAACGCGATGAATTCGGCGCGGAACGCCTCCACGTCGGCGTCAAACGTCAGCTGCACGGCACTTCCCGAAATGGTCCTGAGCGCAATCGCGCCGCCGGTAGATCACGCTTTCCGCCAGCGGCGCGGTTCACTCTTGCGATTACGCTTCCATACACACGTCTAAGAGAATAGTATTCTCGTGGTAAGAAAGTTACAATCTCCGACACGTGATCCGTGAGGGGGTCGAGCGCAGCGATGTCACGGCGTTCTCCGGTAGAGTCCAACCATGTTCTCCCAGCGCGGCAATCACCTGAGTCGGCCGTGACCAGTCCCAGCGAAGAGCCGGCCTGGAAGCAACGCGCTGTCGAGCGGTCCATCAAGACGGCGAAACTGCGTGCGGCGCAACGTGTTCAGCGCTTCCTCGACGCCGCCCAGGCCATCATCATCGAAAAGGGCAGCACCGACTTTACCGTCCAGGAGGTCGTCGACCGCTCCCGCCAGTCGCTGCGCAGCTTCTACCTGCAGTTCGACGGCAAGCACGAGCTGTTGCTGGCGCTGTTCGAAGACGCGCTGAGCCGCTCGGCAGACCAGATCCGCGCCGCCACGGAAAGCCACACCGATCCGCTGGAGCGGCTGCAGGTCGCCGTGCAACTGCTGTACGAGGCCTCGCGCCCGGATCCGACCGCCAAGCGCCCGCTGTTCACCGACTTTGCTCCGCGACTGCTGGTGACGCATCCGGCCGAGGTCAAGGTCGCACATGCTCCGCTCCTGGCGTTGCTGACGGAACTGATGGAAGCCGCCGACGATGCCGGCAAGCTGCGTAACACCATCAATCCCAAGCGCGTGGCCGCCATGACCATGCAGACGGTGATGTTCATCGCGCAGTCCAGCGGCGGCCCCGACGACGCGACGACCCACCCCATCACCGCAGAAGAGGTATGGGACTTCTGCTCGCGCGGTTTCGTCGCGTAGCACGCCCCCACGGGCCGTAATCTTCCTCACTCCGGAGCTGAGCAGATAGCGCACGCCGTTTGCCCGTGAGAATGAGATTCTCTAATATCTAGAACCACAAATAGCCGAAACGGATTCGCCATTGACACCCGTGTTGGCCGAATGACAGAGTTCAAAAGCGGCAAGACCCACGATCCGGGGACGCGATTGTTCTCCGCGCAGGCGAGCCGATCAGATCAAGTCAGGAGTTGAGGTAGCCATGACCGGACGTGTTGAGGGCAAAGTCGCCTTGGTCACCGGAGCGGCGCGCGGTCAGGGCCGCAGCCATGCGGTGCGATTGGCGGAAGAGGGCGCCGACATCATCGCCGTCGACATCTGCAAGCCCATCCGCGAGGGCGTGCTGGACACCGCGATCCCGGCGTCGACGCCCGAGGACCTCGCCGAGACCGCCGACCTGGTCAAGGGGCACAACCGCAGGATCTTCACGGCCGAAGTCGACGTGCGCGATTACGACGCGCTCAAGGCGGCGGTCGACAGCGGCGTCGAGCAACTCGGCCGGCTCGACATCATCGTGGCCAACGCCGGAATCGGCAACGGCGGAGAGACTTTGGACAAGACCAGCGAAGAAGACTGGACCGAGATGATCGACATCAACCTGGCCGGGGTGTGGAAAACCGTGAAAGCCGGTGTGCCCCATCTTCTGGCCGGCGGTCGCGGCGGATCCATCATCCTGACCAGCTCGGTCGGAGGGCTCAAGGCCTACCCCCACACCGGCCACTACGTCGCGGCCAAACACGGTGTCGTCGGGCTCATGCGCGCCTTCGGAGTTGAATTGGGACAGCACATGATTCGCGTCAACTCCGTGCACCCCACGCACGTCAAGACCCCCATGCTGCACAACGAGGGCACGTTCAAGATGTTCCGGCCGGACCTGGAGAATCCGGGCCCCGACGACATGGCACCGATCTGTCAGCTGTTCCACACGCTGCCGATCCCGTGGGTCGAGCCGATCGACATCAGCAACGCCGTGCTGTTCTTCGCCTCGGACGAGGCGCGCTACATCACCGGTGTGACCCTGCCGGTCGACGCGGGTAGCTGCCTGAAATAGAGTTCCGTCCCATGGACGGATTTCTGTCTGGCTTCGACGGCCGCGGGGCCGTGGTCACCGGCGGTGCCAGCGGCATCGGCCTGGCCACGGCCACCGAATTCGCCCACCGCGGCGCCCGCCTGGTGCTCTCCGACGTCGATCAACCCGCGCTGGAACAGGCGGTGAACCGGCTGCGCGGCGAGGGTTTCGACGCGCACGGAGTGGTCTGCGACGTCCGGAATCTCGACGAGATGGTTCACCTCGCCGACGAAGCCTTCCGGTTGCTCGGCAGCGTCGACGTCGTTTTCAGCAATGCCGGCATCGTCGTCGCGGGGCCGATCGGCCAGATGAACCACGACGACTGGCGCTGGGTGATCGACATCGACCTATGGGGATCGATCCATGCCGTCGAGGCCTTCGTGCCCAGGTTGATCGAACAGGGCAGCGGCGGGCACATCGCCTTCACCGCGTCCTTCGCCGGGTTGGTGCCCAACGCCGGTCTGGGGACGTACGGCGTCGCCAAATACGGTGTCGTCGGACTCGCCGAGACACTGGCGCGTGAGGTCAAGGCCAATGGCATTGGCGTATCGGTGTTGTGCCCGATGGTCGTGGAAACCAAGCTGGTCTCCAATTCCGAGCGAATCCGGGGCGCGGACTACGGGCTGTCGGCCAGTCCCGAGGGCGCGTTCGGGACGTTGCCCACCCAGGACGAGAGCGTCAGCGCCGACGATGTCGCGCGGCTGACCGCCGATGCGATCCTGGCCAACCGGCTGTACATCCTGCCGCACGCGGCGGCCCGGGCGTCCATCCGCCGCAGGTTCGAGCGCATCGACCGGACCTTCGACGAACAGGCCGCCGAGGGCTGGACGCACTAGGTCGACGGGCCCAGCCGGTAGTCGCCGGTCCGCGGGTCGTGATACCACCCGCTGGAGGCCTGGGTGCCGCCGTCGATGTGCAGCGTCTGGCCGGTCAGATAGGCCGCCATGTCGGAGGCCAGAAATACTGCCGCGCTGGCGATTTCGTCGACATGGCCGGGACGGCCCAGCGGCACCATGTCGCGCATGGCGCTCGTCGCGGCCTCGCCGCCGAGCTGCGCGAGCCCCTCGGTGAGCGTGATGTCCGGGGCTATCGCGTTGACCCGGATCCCGTGCGGCGCCAACTCCAGCGCCGCGGTCTTGGTGTAGTTGATGACACCGGCCTTGGCGGCCGCGTAGGCGGCGTAGCCCGGCGCCGCGCGCACGCCCTCGATCGAGGTCAGCGAGACGATGCTGCCGGACAGGCCCTCGGACACCATCTTCCGGGCGACGCGCTGGCTGCACAGCAGCACGTGGCGCAGGTTGGCGCGATAGAGCGCGTCCCAACCGTTTTCGCTCGTTTCCAGCAACGGCGAGGAGAACACGCCGCCGGCGTTGTTCACCAGGATCGTCGGCGTGCCCAGTTCCGCGATGGTGCGTTCCAGCGCGGCATCCACCTGGCCGCCGTCTCGGACATCGGTGACGATCCCCAGGCCGCCGATGGATTCGGCTGCCTGTGCGCAGGTTTGGGGGTCGCGCTCCCAGATCGCCACCCGAGCGCCGAAAGCCGTCATTCCGGCCGCGATGCCGCGGCCGATGCCCGCGCCCCCGCCGGTCACCACCGCGACGCGGCCGGTCAGCAGGATGTTCGAGGGGTCGATCGCCATCGTCGATCAGCCGTGCATCGCCGGCGCGCGGCCGATGACACCGTCGGATTCCAGGCCGGCGATCTCGGCGTCGGACAACCCGAGCCCGGCCAGCAGCTCGCGGTTGTGCTGCCCGAGCAGCGGCGCGTGCTCGGTGTGGAACTTGTCGGGCCCTGCTGAGCATCTCATCGGCACGGTGCTGAGCCTAGCCGGACCGTTGACCGGGTGGTCGACCTCTTCGAAGAAGCCGCGGAACGCCAACTGCTCCAGCTCGGTTTGACGATGCGGTTGCATGACCTTGGCCACCGGCACTCCGGCGTCCCAGAGGGTTGCGACGATCTCGTCGCGGCTGCGCCGTTGGCACCAGGCTGCGAGTTGTTCGTCGATCAGATCGTGGTGCTCACTGCGGCCGGCGTGCGTCGTCAGCCCGGGATCCGTTGCCCAGGAGGGTGATCCGATGGCGCGACACAGCTTCGCCCACTGATCGTCGGTGGCCACGGCGATGGCGACCCAGCTGTCGAGCCGGCCGAATTCGTCGATATCCGCGCTGAGGTAGAGGTTCTGCGGTGCGGCCGCCGGTCCACGGTTGCCGGCGCGCTCGAGCAGCGCCCCGTACGCCGAGTACTCGATGACCTGCTCGGCCGAGATGCTCAGGGCCGCATCGACCATTGCCGCTTCGACGAACACGCCCTCGCCCGTTCGGCGGCGATGCTCCAGCGCCAGTAGCAGGGCGTTGGCCGCGTGCACACCGGCATTGGGGTCACCGATCGAATACGGGTCATAGGGTGTGCGGTCCGGGTAGCCGGTGAGCCAACTGACTCCGGAGGCGGCTTCGATGACGTAGGCGAAGGCGGGATTGTCACGCCATGGCCCTTCGAGGCCGAAGCCGGGCATCCGCACCATCACCACGTCGGGCCGAATCGATTGAACGGTGGCGAAATCCAGCCCGATCTGGTCCAGCACCCGGGGGGTGAAGTTTTCCACGACGACGTCGCAGGTGGCGATGAGCCGGCGCAACAACTCCCTGCCGCGCGGGCTCTGCAGGTCCAGCGTCAGACCCTTCTTGTTGGTGTTCAGCGCCTCGAAGATCGGCGACTTCTCCCACCATTGCTCCTCGGTGACCGGCACGCCGGCGATCAGCCGCGTGCCGTCCGGCCGTCGCGTCGATTCGACGTGGATGACCTCGGCGCCGAGCATCGCCAGAAAGTGCGTGGCGCAGGGTCCCGCCCAGAATGTCGTCATGTCCAGCACTCGAATGCCGCTGAGTGGCAGTGCTTTTGCTACGCCCGTCGGAGTAGGCCGGGCGGGGAGGTTCGCGGCCCGGTAATGCTCGGTGTGCGCCCCCAACCGCGGCGCCGGGCGCGGTCCGCGCAACTGCGCCGGCCGCATCCGGTAGGGGTGACCCGGCTGCTGGTAGCCGTCGCGCGGATTGCGGACGAACGAACCGCGTTCCACGAACTGATCGAACGACGTGACGTTGGCGCCGTTGGCTACCGGCGCGTTGGGAATGCGGAACGCCGAAGCGAGTTCCCGGATTTCGGCGACCGTGGTGTGGGCCAGCCAGTCGAAGAGCTCCTCGGCGTGGATGTTGGCCTGCTCCGTGATCGACAGCGGCGATTCCTCGTCGATCCACTCCGGGTGGCCCACCATCGCGCACAAGTCGAACCACTGCTGCGCGGTCCCGCAGCCGAGGTCCACCAGTCCGTCTTTCGCCTGAGCCACGCCCGGAATCGTCGGCCGTCGCATGTCCCGCCACGGCCGCCCGAGCACCTCGAAGTACGACACCGGGTAATAGGTGAGACACAGGATCTGCGTCTCGAGCATCGACAGGTCCAGCAGTTCCCCTGGCCCGCCGTCGAAGCGGCGCCATCGCGACGCCAGGGTGGCCGCGCTCGCGTAGGCTCCGGCGAGGTACTCGCCGACCTGACCGCCGACGAAGACGGGCGGGCGTTCCTGCTCGCCGCGGCCGAGCCCGACGATTCCTCCCGACCACGCCTGCAGCGTGAATTCCGTTGCGGCGCGGTCACGCCAGGGGCCTTCCAGCCCGAACGGCGTGATCGCCGTGACGGTCAGCTGCGGGTGCCGCCGGTGGATGGCGCGCGGCGCGAAGGCCGGGTGCTCGGCCACGTTCGAACCGGCGGACCAGACCACCGCGTCCGCGGAGGCCAGGAGCCGGTTCACCAGCTCGGCGTCGTCCTCGTCGGAGGGGTCGGCGATGACGCTGTGTTTTGCACCGGCCAGGAAGCCGAACAACGCGCCGTCGTCGCCGGGCGCGATGGGCACGCCCGAGGCAGACCATTTGCGCAGCGGATCTCCTTGCGGCGGCTCGACTTTCACGACATCGGCGCCACCGTCGCAGAGCAACTTGGTGCAGTAGGCGCCCGCTATGCCGGTGGACAGATCGATCACCGTATAGCCGGTCAGTGGCGGTTCGACCCGGGATGGCGTCACGAGTTCTTTTTCTTCGCTTTGGCTTTTTTGCGGGCTTTCTTGCTCAGGCGCCACTCGGCGGGAAACTTGCCGTCGTTGTCTTTGACCGCATCGCCCAGCCCCTGTTCCATGGCGTCAGCGAGCGTCAGTTCGTCACCGACATCCGGGCGCACCATGGCGCCCATCGACTCGAAGACACCGCTGAGCATGCTGCCCAGATACTCGCCCTGGAACTGCTTCATGATCTCGAAGAAGACCTTCTGCATGAAGACGGTGTCGGTGGGGCGGTTGCGGGCGCAGGCCAGGGCGTACTTCTCGACCTCCGCCTCGAGTTGGTCCCTGGGCACCACGCTGTTGAGGAAGTTGCAGTCGTACATCTCGGCGGCGGTGAAAGCCCGTCCGGTGAACACCATTTCCTGGAATTTGCGGATGCCCATGGTCTGCGCCCACCACCACATGCGGGGACCCCAGCCGTAATACCGGAACGACGGATGCCCGAACAGGGCGTCGTCGCTGGCGATCACCAGGTCCGCGTCGGCGGCCTGGTAGAAGTGCCAGCCATAGCAGTAGCCCTTGGCTTCGAGGATGCTGATCTTCTTGAAATCCTGCAGGCCGCGGATGCCGGAATTCGGATTGGCATACCACTGACCGAGCGTGGCGCCGTTGCGAAACGAGCCCTCCGGCGGGTGCCTGACCTCCTGGGCACCGATCCGGTATTCGGCGAGCCGCGGCCCTTGGTCGGCCGCGGCACGGACCCGCATCACCTCGACCAGGTCCGCACCCGAGCCGAGGTCGTCGCCGGCTCCGCGGACCACCAGGACCTTGACGTCGTCGTCAATGCCGGCGCGGTGCAACAGATCCGCGTAGCGCAGGCGCGCGGCGATCGTCGGCGCGTTGAGGTAATCCGGGCGGTCGAACGTGATCGTGGCGATCCGCGTCTCGGCGTCTTTGTCGTACCGGATGATCTCGTCGGCCGGTGGCTCTGCGGGATCGGTCATGGCTAGGGCTGCCAGAACGGGCTGGCGGTGAGCACTTCCGGACCGTCGGCGGTGATCAGGACCGCTTCTCGCCCGAATACCGCGCCGACTCCTTCTTCCCAGACATAACCCGTCACGGCGAGCACCATCCCCGGTTCCAGACGTTCGCCGGCCGCGGTGGCGGGCAGATGCTTGGAGACGACGGGTGGGTCGAACCCCATGCCCAGGCCACGGGCGACCGGCATCGGTGGGTCCGGCTCCCCCGCGGCGTGGTACGCGGCCATCAGCTCGGCCGCGCCGGCGCCGGGCCGGCAGGCCCCGATCAGCCTGTCCCACAGGCTGTCCCAGCGCCGATAGAGGGCCGCGGCGCCGCCGGGAACCTGCTTCTTGCCGGCCGGCCAGGTGCGTCCCACCTCGCCGACGTACCCGCCGGCCAGGACTCCCGCGGAGAACGCCACCAGATCGCCGTCCCGGATGCGGCCTTGAACACGGTCACCGCCGTCGGCGCGCCGCCACGGGTGCGTGCGCGAGGTCGCCCACGCGACGTCTTGATTCGACGGCGTGCTCACGCCGCCGGCCGCCGAGGCCTCCAACACGACGCCGGCCAGCGCTTGTTCGCTCACCCCGGGCCGCAATTCCGCGACCGCGGCCGCCAGGGCCGATTCGGCCACCGCGATGGACTCCCGCACCGCGGCGATCTCTTCCGCCGTCTTGACGCGGCGTGCGGCCCGCATCGCGAGCTCGCCGTCGATCAGCTGGGCGTTGGGGAATGCGGTCGGCAGCAGCTGCGCGAAAACCGGTGATAGCGCGTCGGTTCCGACCCGCTGTGCATCGGCCGCGCCGTCGATGCGCTGCAGCGCCGACATGGTGTTCACCGGGTTCCACGAGATGCCGTAGAGGTTCTCGTGGGGGATGTCGTCGGGCACGCCCTCGTCCCACGTGCTGAGAAGGTGCACGGCACCGGTCTCCCGCACCACCACACAGGTCGGACCGAACGGCCGGGTGCCGGCGACCCAAAGCTGCGGCGCACCGGTGACGTAACGGACATTGGCTTGCCGGCCGAGGACCAGGACATCGAGGTCGTGCGCGGCCATCTGGTCGAGCGCCCGCTGGCGACGCCCCGAGCGCAGCGCGCGCTCGTCGGGCAGGACTTCAGTTCCCATAGGGGTCATAGGGGTAGTCGGTCAAACGGATCCAGCCTTCCTCGGTGATCACCAGGACCTCTTCGCTGCGGTAGCCGCCGGTGCCGTCCTCCCACACCACGGGCTCCAAAACCAGCACCATCCCGGATTGGAGGACGAAATTCTCGTCGAACTCCTGGCCGAGATCCGTTCCGATCATCGGCATTTCGGCGGCATTGACGCCGATGCCGTGGCCCAGGTAGAAGTGCGGCAGCCAGGGCTTGGTGCCGCCGTTGGCCTTGATCGCGGCCCGGCCGAGGTCCGCCGCGGTGGCGCCGGCCTTGGCGACACCCAGGACGGCGGTCATGATCTCGAACCAGGTGTCGAACTGCGCCTGTTGGCGCGGGGAGGGGTCCCGCCCGACGATCCAGGTGCGTCCGAAGTCGGAGCAGTAGCCCTGGTAGGTGATGCTGACGTCGGTCCACAGCACATCGCCCTCGGCCAGCTCGCGCTCGGTGCTCAGCAGCGGCAACGCCAGGTCGCCGTGCGTGGTCCACACGCCCTCGGCCTTGCTGGGCGGCATCACCTGCCAGATCGGTTCGAGCATGCTGGCCGTGGCGCCCAGCTCGAAGGCGCGTCGCAAAAAGCTTGCCGACAAATCGATCTGGCGTATCCCGGGCGCCAGCCGCTTCTGCACCTCGACCATGGCCTCGTCGGTGATCCGGATGGCGGTGCGCATGCACGACAATTCGTCCGGGGTCTTGACCGACTTGGCCGCGCTGACGACGGCCGCGGCGTCGACCGGGGCCCCGTTCGGGAACAGGACGTTCGCGGCGCGTGACATCGCCCCCGTGCATTCGTCGACAGCGACCACCGATTTGGCCGGGATCAGCTCGGCGAGTGTCCGCGCGAAATGGGCCACGCCCTCGTCGAATTCGAGATAGACCGGCCCGTGCAGGTGGTCGGCGGGCAGATCCGACTCCTGTGCGGCCCCCTCCCGGAACGGGAGGAACAGGTGCGGCCACTCGTCGTCGGCGAGCACCACGGCCACCGGGCGCTCGACATAGGACAGTCCGGCGTCGCCCAGCGGCCAACTGGCGCCGGTGGCGTAGACGACGGCGTTGTTGCCGAGCAGGATCATCGCGTCGACGCCGCGTTCGGTCATCGCCGACCGCAGCCGCGCTCCCGTCTCGCGGCGCAGGCGCGCCAGGTCGGGTGTTTCGGGAATCACCAGTCCGTTGCCTCTGCTGGTGCCCAGGTCCGCGAGCGTCTTCACTACAGGCCCAAGAACGTTGTGATGTTGTCGCTGACGATCTTCTTCGCGTTCGCCGGACCGACGGCGTCAACAACGGCCTTCAACGACTTCTCCGAGTAGCCATAGGTGCTTTCGTTGTGCGGGTAGTCGCTGGACCACATCACCCTGTCCACCCCGATCTGGTCGATCAGCTGCAGGCCCAGGGGGTCGACCATGAACGACGCGCTCATGTGGGTGTCCCAGTAGTAGCGCACATCGTGCTGCAGCGGCCGGTTGAACATGTGCTGATAGGACGCGACCAGGTGCTCGGCGTCCTGCAAAGCCCATGGCACCCAGGCGATTCCGCCCTCGAACCAGCCGATCCGCAGCCCGGGATGATCGTCGAGAATTCCGGTGAAGAGATACTTGGCGAACTGCTCGCGGAAGCCGTCGACGTTGATCATCATGCCGACCACCACGCTGTTGAACTGACACGGGGTCTTCGGCGGGGTCTCGCCGATGTGGTGGGTCACCGGCAGGCCGGCGGCCTCGATCTCGTCCCAGACCGGTTTCATCGCGGTACTGCCGTAGTCGATGATGTTGCCCTCGTCGTCCTTGCCCGGGTTGAGCGGCAGTAGGAACGTCTTGAGTCCCAGGGACTTCAGCTCTTCGAGGGTCTTGCGGGTCCCCCGAGGGTCCCACCAGTTGATCAGGCCCGCACCGTAGAAGTGGCCGCCGGAGCGCTCCTGCAACTCAGCGATGTATTCGTTGTAGATGCGGAAGGCAAGCTCGCGAAGTTGCTTGTCCGGGTAGTGGAACAGCGCCAGCACCGCGTTGGGAAACGCCAGTTCCTTCTCGACCCCGTCGTCATGCAATTCCTGAATCCGGGCCTCGATGTTGGTGCTGGCGGCGCCGGGCAGGTCGTCGTACTGCATCAGGACCGCGCTGAAATCACCCGGCAGGAACGACTGTCCCTTGCGGCCGACCTGGTAGGCGCCCTCCTCGTACCAGATCCGCGGTGCCTTGTCCTTCAGGTCTTCCGGGAAGCGTTGGTAGAAGATGTCATCGGCGAGCGAGATGTGGTTGTCCGCCGAGAAGACCACGGTCCCCGCGGGCAGGCCCACGTCGCTGCCGGCGGCGTGGCCGCGCCGGTCCTTCGGAGCGCCATAGCCTCCGGGCGGGTAGAGCGTGCTTGCTTGAGTCGTCATCGTTGACCCTCCATTCGGATCCGCTGTTGTCGGCAGTTTTTCAAAGGCAGCGAGCTGGGCTACCAGGTCACCGGCAGTTCGTAGACGCCGTAGGCGAGGCGGTCGTGCTTGAACGGGACTTCTTCGATCGGCACGGCCAGTTCCATCGTCGGGACGCGGCGCAGCAGGGTCTGGAACACGATCTGCAGTTCCGCCCGCGCCAACTGCTGGCCCACGCACTGGTGGCGGCCGTATCCGAAGGCCACATTGCGATCGGCTCCCGAGCGATGCAGGTACAGGCGATCGGGTTCGGCGAAGGCCTGCGCATCCCAGTTGGCCGGTGCCAGGTCGATGATGATGCCCTCGTTGGCACGAATGGTCTCGCCACCGATATGAATGTCTTCCACGGCGACGCGGCGCTGTCCGTTTTGGATGATGCTGAGGTAGCGCAGCAATTCCTCCACCGCGTTGGCGAGAATCTTCGGGTCCTCGGCATCGCGGATGACGGCGGCCTGGTCCGGATTCTCCAGCAGCGCAAGCACTCCGAGCCCGATCATGTTCGCGGTCGTCTCGTGCCCGGCGATCAGCAATCCGGTGCCCAGCTGCGCGGCTTCCTTGACACTGAGCTCGCCGGCCTTGACCCGCTCGGCGAGGTCGGAAACCGCGTCTTCCGCAGGGTTTTCCATCTTGGCTTCCACCAGCTGAGCCAGGTACTTGTGCAGGCTCATCGCGCCCTTCATGGTGTCCTCGGCGGCGGCAAAGCGCGCGAGGCCGACGTTGGCGTGGTGCTGGAACATCTCGGCGTCCTCGTAAGGCACGCCCAGCAATTGGCTGATCACCAGCGACGGAACCGGAAGCGCAATGGCGGCAACGACATCCGCGGGCTGTGGGCCGGCCAGCATCGTGTCGATGTGGTCGTCGGTGATCTGCTGGATCGTCGGGCGCAGACCCTCCACCCGCCGGAACGTGAAGGGCTTGGACAGCATCCGCCGGAACCGGGTGTGCTCCTCACCATCGGAGGTGAACACCGACCGGGGCCGCTTGTGCACGGTCGACAACATGCCTTCGTTCCAGTGCGGGAAGCCGGGCACCCGGTCGTCGACGCTGACCCGCGAATCCGAGAACAGCTCGCGCACTTGCTCGTAGCCGGTGATGAGCCACGGCGTACTGCCATCCCAGATCCGCACCCGAGACAGCGGCCGGGACTCGGCCAGCGCCATGACGTCCGGCGGCGGGGCGAACGGGCAGCGCGGCTCCCTGGCCATCGGATAGTCCGGAATGTCGGCGGTCTGCTCTGTGGTGGCACTCGTCAGAATGTCTGACATCTCTATTCCTCGATGTGGATGGCCAGGGCGGGACAGGCGGCCGCCGCCCGCCTCGCACCTTCGGCCTGGTCGGCCGTAGGACTGGGATTGAGTAGGACGACCACGCCGTCGTCATCGCGCTGGTCGAACACTTCGGGCGCATTCATGACGCAGTTCCCGGACGAGGCGCAAACATCTTGGTCAACAGTCACTTTCATCTTCAAACCCCCTCACTCGTACGCCGTCACGGGCGCCAGCCACAGGCCCACGATCGCGTCGATGAGCCCGGACGCCGCAGCGCGCCAGGAACGATGGGACGTCAACGTTCCCGCGACAAGCGCGCGTTCACGGTCGGCGCAGGTGTGCATCAACAGGTTTCGGGCCATGATGTTGCGTTCGAAGTGCACCTCGGCCGGCAGCTCGGGCAGACACCGGTTGATGCCCTCCACGACCTGAACCAGCGAGGGCGAGCTGAGCGCGCCCTTGACGATGATGTTGTAGTAGGCGGGGTCGGTCATCGCCTGCGCCGCGAACCGCGCGTACCACGTCGGATTTCCGAGCTCCTCGAGGTGATCGGTGAGCGGGCGCACCAGGCAGGCCACCCAGTTGCGCAGTTCGGCGTCCCGGCCGTCGGCGGTGGCGGAGGCCAACAACTCGTCGACCATCCGCTCGCGGAGCTGCTCGACGGGTCCGCGGTGCTTGTGCTCGATGGCGCGCACCAGGTCGGCCTTGGTGCCGAAGTGGTAGCCGACCGCGGCGTTGTTGCCCTGGCCGGCGGCCTCGCTGACTTGTCGGTTGGACACCGCGAACATGCCGTGCTCGGCGTAGAGCCGCTCGGCCGCCACCAAGATCGCCTCTTGGGTGGAGCTGGCCCGCTCCGTGCGCACGGTCCGGCCGACGGTGGTCATCGGCCCAGTCAACCCGCCGGAAGCCGTTAAGTCAAGCGCTTGATTTAATCGACAGGCGGCCGTGCAGTCGGGCGCCCGCCGCGGGCGCCCGGTCGCGGATCCCGAGTTTGGCCCCGCGGGTTGCGGGTATTGCAGCTTCGCAGCGTCCTTCAGTCAACAGGGACGGTTCTGCTTCTCGACAGACGGGACGGTGCCGCCAGGACGCGCGGCTGCCCCTACAGATTCTGAGAAGGGGCTTCTGATTTGTTGCGCGTAGCTTCGGTGCCGGCGTCACACGTTTACGTCCGCCACCTTGGCAATCCGTACTCGGATTGCGTTGTGCTCCTGGATGATCCGGTGCCGGCGGATGGCCGCACCGTGCCGGGCGGCTGGTGGCCGCCGCTGATGTTGGAGCCGGGCTGGGTCAGCGACAACCACTCGCGATTCGACGTGTTCCACATCCACTTCGGGTTCGACGCCATCACGCCGGAGGATTTGGCCGGCGTCGTCCAGGAACTCAAAAAGCACAACAAGCCGCTGGTGTACACGGTGCATGATCTGCGCAATCCGCATCACCCGGAACCCGCGGCCCACGCCGCGCAACAGGACGTCCTGATTTCCGCCGCCGACGAGCTGATAACGCTGACGCCCGGTGCCGCACAGCTGATTTGGCGAAACTGGGGGCGGCGGGCTCGCGTGCTGCCGCACCCCCACGTGCTCGAAAAGGAGTGGATCGAGAGGCCCCGCGGCCGCGGCGAGCGATTCGTCGTCGGTCTGCACGCCAAGAGTCTGCGCGCCAACATGGACCCGTTGCCCGTCGTGGACGCGCTCGCGGCGATCGTGTCGTCCCTACCCGACGCGATCCTGCAGGTCGACGTCCACGACGAGATCTTCGATCCCGACAATCACTGGTTCGCACCGTCGACCGGCGCGGCGCTGCTGGCCTACGACTCCCACGAGCATGTGCAGGTCCGGGTGCACCCGTACTTCTCGGACGACGAATTCTGGGACTACCTCGCTTCGCTGACGGTTTCCGTACTGCCCTACCGGTTCGGCACCCATTCGGGCTGGCTCGAGGCGAGCTACGATCTCGGAACCGCCGTGGTGGCCCCCAGCTGCGGCTTCTATCGCCAGCAACGCCCGTGCGGCGTTTTCGGTTTCGGCGACCGGGGCTTCGATCCCGTGTCGCTGTGCGGTGCGATCCACCGGGCACACGCGCGTTGGGCCGCCGGCTGCCCCGCCCCCCGGGCCGACTGGGTGGCGCGGCTCGCCGAAAGGCGAGAGCTCGCCGCGGCGCATCGTGCCATCTACGCGAGCGTCCTGCGATGACGGAGCCACTGCGCGTGGCGCTGATCGCCTCGACCCGCCATCCGATCCGGCAACCGTTCGCCGGGGGGCTCGAAGCGCACGTCTGCCACCTGACCGGCGCGCTCGCATCCCGCGGCTATCGGGTGTCGCTGTTCGCCGCGGCGGGTTCGGATCCCGGTTTGAACTGTCAGACGCTCGACGTGCGCCCGTTGGATCTGTCGGAGGCGGCGCGCCACGACGTGTCGATGCCGCCGGCAGATTTCATGGCCGATCACCACGCGTACCTGTCGTTGATGTTGTGGCTGGCGGGGCCCGGGAGCCAACAGTTCGACGTCATCCACAACCACAGCCTGCATTACCTTCCGGTGGCGATGGCCTCGGCGTTGTCCACTCGGATGCTCACCACGGTGCACACGCCGCCGACGCCCTGGCTCGAGTCGGCGATCGGTGCCGCCACCGGGAAGGGCACCCGCTTTGCGGCGGTCTCCCGGCACACCGCTGCGGCGTGGCGAAGCCTCACCGGAGATATCACCGTGGTTCCCAACGGCATCCATACGGGCCAGTGGCCCCTCGGCCCGGGTGGGCCGTCCCTGGTGTGGTTTGGTCGGATCACACCGGAAAAGGCACCCCATCTGGCGATCGCCGCGGCCCAACGGGCGCGCCGACCGCTGGTCCTCGCCGGTCCGATCTCCGACCAGCAGTACTTTGTTCGCCACGTCGAGCCCCACCTTCGGGGCGACATCCGGTATGCGGGCCATCTGGACCACCGGCGTCTGGCCCACGTGGTCAGCCACGCCGCAGCGGCGCTTGTCACCCCGAGCTGGGACGAGCCGTACGGGCTTGTCGTCGCCGAAGCGATGTCGTGCGGCACCCCCGTCGTTGCGTTCGCCCTCGGTGGCATCCCCGAACTCATCAGCGCGGCGTCGGGGCGACTCATCGTCGCCGGTGACGTCGCCGCCATGGCGGACGCCATAGGCACGGTGCTCGCGCTACCGCGAAAGCGGGTGCGCGAGCACGCCATTCGCCAGTGTTCGGCCGAAGCGATGGTGACCGCCTACACCAATGTGTACCGAGAAATGATCGACGACTTCGCGGGCAGGCAACATGATCGGGTACTACATTCACCACCACGGGTTCGGGCATCTGGCTCGGGCCATGAGCGTCTGCGCACGGATGCGCCGCCCGGTGACCGCCATGACATCGCTGGATGTGCCGGAGCCCCAGCCGTTTTCGGCGGTCATGAGGCTACCGTGTGACGACGAGGGACCGCGGCCACGCGAGGCCACCGCACACGGCGCGCTGCACTGGGCGCCCCACCACGACGCCGGGCTGAGCGCCCGAATGAATCAGATCGCGGAGTGGGTGTCCGACGCGCGGCCCGAGGCCGTCGTTGTCGACGTATCGGTGGAAGTGGCGCTGTTCATCCGGTTGCTCGGCGTACCGGTGATCGTCGTGGCGTTGCCCGGCACCCGCGTGGACGCCCCGCATGTGCTGGTGCATCGCCTCGCCGATCACATCGTGGCGGCCTGGCCGCGCGCGTTGTGTGTGCCGTCATGGCTGCGGCAATGGGAGGACAAGACCAGCTACGTCGGTGGCATCAGCCGCTTCGAGGGCCGTGACCGTCGCGGCGACGAGCCCGAGTCATCGGCACGACCGTTGAAGGAGACGCGCGTCGTCGTATTGGGCGGGGCCGGCGACGCCTTCGGAACCTCGCTACAGGATTGTGCCGCAGCGGATTCGGTCCGGTCATGGACGACGCTCGGCGGCAAGGTCGGTGCGTGGAGAGATGATCCGTGGCCCGAGATCCGCGGGGCGGATGTCGTCGTCACCCACGCGGGTCAGAGCTGTATTGCTGATGTCGCCGCGGCGAGGCGCCCCGCGTTGGTCCTCCCGCAGCCGCGGCCCTTCGATGAGCAACACGCGACGGCCCGGATGCTCAAGCGCCACCAGCTTGCGGTGGTCGCGCACGGCATGCCCGACCCACGGGCGTGGCCGGCGCTGCTGACCGCCACCGCGGCGACCGACCCGCGACGGTGGCGACGGTGGGAAGTGGATGGGGCGGCCGACCGTGCCGCCGAAGCCATCGAGTCGACGGCCCGCCGTTGCAGGCAAGGCACGTAGTGCGCACCGCCGTCATCACCATCGTGCACGGCAGGGGCGCCCACCTGCGGCGGCAGCTCGAAGGCCTCGCCACCAGCACACTGCGGCCGGACCTGCACATCGTGGTCGCGCTCGGTGACCCCACCGTCGCCGCCCTGGTAAGCGAGCTGAAGGCGCCGGCGCTGGTGGTTGAGTGCGAGGCCGCCCGCCCGCTGCCGGTGGCGATGGGACGCAACGTGGGAGCCGCCGCGGCGATACGAAATGCCGCCGAGCTCTTGGTTTTTCTCGACGTCGATTGCATTCCCGGCGCGGAGTTGCTCGACCGCTACCACGGGGTCGCAGGCAGATCCGAGCACGCGGACGCGATCCTGAACGGCCCGGTCACGTATCTGCCACCACCCGGGCCGGGCGGCTACGTGATCTCCGAGGTGCGGCCGAATCCCGATCCGCATCGTGCTCGGCCCGCGCCGCGGGACGGCGCTGTCCTGTCCACGACGGACTATGCGCTGTTCTGGTCGCTGTCTTTCGCGGTGAAAGTCCCTACGTGGCAGCGGATCGGGGGATTCTGCGAGCGGTACCGCGGCTACGGCGGAGAGGACACGGACTTCGCGCAATGCGCGGCGGCACGCCAAGTTCCGATGCGCTGGGTCGGCGGGGCCCACGCATTCCACCAGCACCATGCGGTCGCCGATCCCCCCGTCGACCACCTCGAGGACATACTGCGCAACGCCGAGATCTTCTATGGGCGTTGGGGTTGGTGGCCGATGGAGGGCTGGCTGTCCTCCTTCGCGGACCAAGGCCTGATCCGTCGCGACGCCGACGGGCGTCCCCGCCCTATCCCCCACCCTTCTTGGGCCGAATGACCTTGCCCGCCACCGTTCCGCCGTCGACGGGCAGCACGGTCCCGGTGACGTATCGCGACCGGTCGGTGGCGAAATACAGCGCGGCCTCGGCGACGTCATCGGGCGTGCCGTCGCGCTT
Organism: Mycobacterium sp. 3-98; assembly: GCF_035918355.1. Classification (NCBI taxonomy): domain Bacteria; kingdom Bacillati; phylum Actinomycetota; class Actinomycetes; order Mycobacteriales; family Mycobacteriaceae; genus Mycobacterium; species Mycobacterium sp. 3-98. The sequence goes on from NZ_CP142360.1 coordinate 5,114,453, forward strand.
CAGCGGGCGGTCATCGCGCATCCCCTGGCGAATCCGCGCCTCGAACCGCTCGAGCTGTTCGGGGTCCATGCCGGCCGCCGACTTCCCCAAGATCGGCGTGGGGATGCTGCCCGGCGCGATGGCGTTGACCCGAATCTCGTGATACGCCAACTCGATTGCGGCGGACTTGGTGAACTGGATGACCGCCGCCTTGGACGCGCGGTAGATCATCACGCCGCCGCCGGCCTGGATCCCGCCGATCGAGGTGATGTTGATAATGGATCCGCCGCCATGTTCGGCCATGTGCCGCGCGGCATCTCGGGTGCCCGCCATGACGCCCAGCACGTTGACCCCCATCACCCTGTGGAAATCGGTCAGGTCGTCGTCGAGCAACTTCCGCAGGGGGCTCGAGATTCCGGCGTTGTTGACCATCACGTGCAGGCCGCCGAACTTCGCGACGGCAGCGGAGACCAGCGCGCCGACCTGCTCGAGGTCGGAGACATCCGTCGGCTGGAAGAGCGCATTGTCGCCCAGCGATGCCGCCAGCGCCTTGCCCCGGTCGGTCTCGACGTCGGCGATGACGACGCGTGCGCCCTCGGCCACAAACCGCTCCACGAGGCCCCGGCCAATGCCGGACGCGCCGCCGGTGACGATGGCGACCTTGCCATCAAGTTCGTTAACCACCTGACGAGTTAATCGGGGCCCTCAGCGTTAAGTCAAGCAGTTGATTTAAGACTGCGCGGGCCGGGTGCTCGTCGCCCCGGCGACGCGCGCCATCGGTAAGGTCGTACAGCAAATCCTTCGGACGCGGCGGTGTGGGTGAAAGTTCAGCAGGCGCAACCTTTGCGCGGCCGGAGCGCGGAATGCGCGGCGCTCGAACGCCTGGTGTCGGACGCCCGCGCCGGCCAAAGCCGGGTCCTGGTGTTGCGGGGGGAAGCGGGCATCGGCAAGACCGCATTGTTGGACTTCGTTTCCGAGCGTGCTTCGGGATTTCGCGTGGCGCGGGTGGCGGGCGTGGAGTCCGAGATGGAGCTCCCGTTCGCCGCGCTGCAGCAACTCTGCGTGCCGCTGCTCGAATTCTCCGACCGCTTACCGGCTCCGCAACGCGACGCCCTGGAGATCGCCTTCGGGCGAAGCGCCGGACGGGCACCGGAGCGCTTCCTGGTCGGGTTGGCGGTGCTCAGTTTGATCGGCGCGGCGACGGAATCGCAGCCCTTGATCGTCCTGGTCGACGATGCGCAGTGGATTGACCGTATCTCGGCCCAGACGTTGGCGTTTGTCGCCCGCCGCCTGATCGCCGAGCCGGCGGCGATGGTCTTCGCGATGCGCGACGGTGCCGTGGCGTTGGACACCGATGAGCTGAGCGGGCTGCCCGAATTGACGCTCGGCGGGCTCGAACCGGGCGACGCCCGCGCGTTGCTGGATTCGGTCATCCTCGGCCGGCTGGACGACCAGGTGCGCGATCGCATCGTGGCGGAAACGCGGGGCAATCCGTTGGCTCTGCTGGAGCTGCCCCGGGGCCTGACCGGCGCGGAGCTGGCGGGCGGCTTCCAGCGCCCGGACGTGCGACCGCTGACGGGACAGATCGAGCAGACATTCCTGCGGCGGATCCGCTCGCTTCCCGACCACACCCAGCGTCTGTTGACGACCGCCGCCGCGGAACCGGTGGGCGACGCCGCGCTATTGCTGCGCGCCGCCGAGCATTTGGGCCTTCCGCCGGACGCGGCGGCCGATGCGGAAGCGGCCGGGTTGATCGACGTGGGGACCCGGGTGCGGTTCCGGCATCCCCTGGTGCGCTCGGCCGCATACCGCACGGCGGACCTGATCGAGCGCCGACGGATCCATCGCGCGCTGGCCGAGGCGACCGACAGGCGAAGTGATCCCGACCGCCGCGCATGGCATCTGGCCATCGCGGCCCACGGCCCGGACGAATCCGTTGCCGCCGCGCTGGAGCGCTCCGCCGACCGCGCCCAGGCCCGGGGCGGCGTCGCCGCCGCGGCCGCCTTCTTGGAACGGGCGACCCAATTGAGCGCCGAGCCGTCCCGCCGGGGAACGCGGGCGCTCGCGGCCGCTCAGGCCAAACGCGACGCGGCCGCCTTCGACGCGGCGGACGAGCTGATCACGGTCGCCGAGGGCGCGTCGCTGGACGAGTTGCAGCAGGCCCGTGCCGCCCGGTTGCGCGCGCAGATCGTCTTCGCCCGAAGCCGCAGCGGTGCCGCCGACGCGCCAACGGTCTCCGACGCCGCCATCGGTTTGCTCGATGCCGCCCGCGGGCTGGAGAGACTTGACGACGCGCATTCCCGCGAAACGTACCTAGAAGCCTTGGGGGCGGCGATGTTCGGCGGCCGGCTCTGCCCGCACGGCGGCATTCACCTGGTCGCCGAAGCGGCCCGCGCCGCGCCGCCCGGACCGCAACCCGCGCGTCCGGTCGACCTTCTGCTGGACGGCATCGCGTTGCGGGCCACGGCCGGGCAAGTCCCGAGCGTGACGGCGCTGCGCGACGCGCTAGCCCGCATCCAGGACGAAGCCGAGCGGGGCGACGATGTGCTGCACTGGTTCTGGCAAGCCTTCCCCGTCGTCCAGGAATCCGCCGTCCACGAGCTGTGGGACGACGAGGTATGGCACCGTCTGGCCACCCACGCCGTTCGGCTCGCGCGCGGCGCGGGCGCACTCGCCGTGTTACCGCACGCCCTGGTCTACCGCGCCGGAGTGCACGTGCAGGCGGGCGAATTCGCGACGGCGTCTCAACTCATCGAGGAGGCCAAGGCGATCTCGGCCGCCACCGGTTATGTCCCGGTCAAATACCACTCGGTCCTGTTGGCCGCGTGGCGCGGCAACGAGGACGTCGCGACCGCCCTGATCGAGCAGGCCGCCGCGGACGGGATGGCAAGGGGCGAAGGGCGAGTCGTCGGATTGACCGGGTATTGCGGCGCCGTCCTCTACAACGGCCTGTGCCGCTATGACGACGCCTTCGCGGCGGCCCGCAGGGCATGCGAATACGAGGACCTGGGCCTGTTCGGATGGTGCCTGATCGAACTCGTCGAAGCCGCCGCGCGAAGCGGCCAAAAGGACGCGGCCCGCGACGCCCTGCGCCAACTGGAAGTCCGGGCGCTCAGCGCCCGAACAGATTGGGCCGACGGCGTTTACCTTCGGTCCAAGGCGCTGCTGGCCTCCGACCGCGACGCGGAGGCCTGCCACCTCGAGGCGATCGACAAGCTCGCGCGGACGCGCATCGCCGTCCAGCTGGCCCGCGCGCACCTGTCCTACGGGGAGTGGCTGCGCCGTTGCAACCGCCGGATCGACGCGCGCTCCCAGTTGGGTACCGCCCACGAGATGTTCACCCGGATGGGTGCCGACGCGTTCGCCGCGCGAGCCCACCGCGAGCTGCTGGCCACCGGCGAGAAAGTGAACAAGCGGTCCGGGAAAACGGGAAACGCCTCCGGCGGCGAGCTGACGGCGCAGGAGGCCCAGATCGCCCGGCTGGCCGGTGAGGGCCTGACCAACCCCGAGATCGCCGCGCAGTTGTTCATCAGCAGCCACACCGTCGAATGGCACCTGCGCAAGGTGTTCGCCAAGCTCGGCATCACCTCCCGCCGGCAACTGCGCGGCTTGGCCAAGGAGTTCGGCCCCCTGAGTTCGGCATGACTACGGACTTTCCAGGGTTCCCCCGGACCAGCGCGCGGGCCATGCTGAAGAGGCCAGTTCGTCGGGAAGCGTGAAAGGCGTAGTCATGAAGGTTTTGGTAATCGGTGGCAGTGGGTTGATCGGATCACAGGTTGTCACCCTGCTCACCGAGCAGGGACACGAAGCCGTCCCGGCGTCACCGAGCACGGGCGTCAACACCGTGACCGGTGAGGGGGTCGCCGAGGCCGTCGCCGGTGTCCAGGCGGTGGTGGACGTCTCCAACTCGCCGTCGTGGGCAGATGACGACGTGCTGAACTTCTTCACCACCTCCACCCGCAACCTCCTCGAGGCGGAGCGGGCCGCGGGCGTGCAGCACCACGTCGCGCTCTCGATCGTGGGAGCCGACCGCGCGGCCGCAAGCGGCTACATGCGGGCCAAGATCGCTCAGGAAAAGGTGATCGTGGAATCCGGAGCCCCCTACACCATCGTGCGGGCCACTCAGTTCTTCGAATTCGTTGCGGGCATTGCGGATTCGATGACCGAGGGTGACACGGTCCGGGCGCCGCATGGGGCGTTCCAGCCGATCGCCGCCGCGGATGTGGCCACGGCCGTCGCCCGCGCCGCGATCGGTGAGCCGGTCAACGGGGTGATCAACATCGCCGGACCCGAAAAGCAGGGCATGGACGACTTCATCCGGACCCGGTTCGCCGCGACCGGCGATGCCCGCCGCGTGGTGACCGACCCGGATGCGCAGTATTACGGCGCGGTCCTCGACGAGCGCATGATCGTTCCCGTCGAGGGCGAAGAAGTGACCATCTACCCCACCCGGTTCGGCGACTGGCTGGCCTCGCAGGCGCCCAGCAACGCCGAGTAACGGCTGGAGGAGGCGGTCCGATGGAGCTGATGGACCACACCGCGGTGATCACCGGCGGGACGGCGGGCATTGGACTGGAATCGGCTCGGCTGTTCGCCAGCGAAGGCGCCACCGTCATCGTCTCGGGCCGCGATCCGGCCAGGGGAGCGCACGCGGTGGAGGTCATCGGCCCGAAGGCACGGTTCATCCAGACCGACATGGCCGATATCGATTCGGTGAATTCGCTTGTGCAGCAGTGCGGTGAGGTCGACATCATCGTCAACAACGCCGGCAGCTTTCCGTCGGCATTGACGGTGGAGCAGGGGATGTCGGCGTTCGAGACGATGTTCGACACCAACGTGCGCGGCGCGTACTTCCTGGTTGCCGGCCTGGTCCCGGGAATGCTCAACCGCGGCCGCGGCAGCATCGTCAACATCACGACCATGGCCGCCTTCAAGGGAATTCCCGGTGCGTCGGGCTACAGCGCCTCCAAGGCCGCGGTGGAATCGCTCACCCGCACCTGGGCCGCCGAATTCGGAGGGGCCGGGGTGCGGGTGAACAGCGTGGCGCCGGGGCCCACCCGCACCCCCGGGGTGGCGGCGGAATGGGGCGACGTCAACGAGGAGCTCGGGCGGGCCCTGCCACTGGGGCGCACCGCCTTCCCGTCCGAGATCGCCGAAGCGGTGCTCTTCCTGAGCTCCCCTCGCTCCAGCTTCATCACCGGCTCGACCCTGCACGTCGACGGCGGCGGCGCCGCGGTTTGACCGCCGCGGCGGTCAACGTCGAGTTGTTGCGGACTTTTCGCCGGCGTTCGCTCTACGGTGGGTAGTTGCGCAACGACGAGGAGCATTCATTGCCCGGGCAACCCACCAGCGACGTAACCTTCGACCGAACCCGGCTCACCAGGCGCGGTTTCATGGCCGCGGGCATCGCCGGCGGGTTGGCGCTGACGGCGTGCAGCCAAACCAAACCCGAGCCGTCGGGCAGTGCCCGGATGGCCGCCGCCGTCGATGCGGCCGAGGCCGCCCGGCCGCACAGCGGCCGGACCGTCACCGCCACCCTCACGTCCCAGCAGGTGCAGATCGACCTGGGCGGACCGGTCGTCCGCACGCTGGCCTTCGGCGATTCCATCCCCGGTCCGGTGCTCCGCGCCAGCATCGGTGACCAAGTCGTGGTGACGGTGAAAAACCGGCTCGATCATCCGACGTCGGTGCATTGGCACGGTATCGCCGTGCGCAACGACATGGACGGCGCCGAGCCCGCCACGCCCAACATCGCGGCCGGCCACGACTTCACTTACCGGTTCTCCGTGCCCAACTCGGGCACCTACTGGGCACATCCGCACACCGGCCTGGACGAGGACACCGGGCTGTACCTGCCGGTCATCGTCGACGACCCGACCGAGGGCAATTACGACGCCGAATGGATTGTCGTCCTCGACGATTGGACCGACGGCGTCGGCAAGAGCCCCCAGCAGCTCTACGGCGATCTGAGCAACCCGAACAAGTCGCCCATGCCCGCCACATCCGAGACGACCCCGACCACCACGCCGGCGAGCGAAGCGAGTACGAGCGAGACCAGCCCGACGACTTCGACGAGCCCGGCGCCCGGCGGGCCCGGGCCCACGGCGGGAAGTGCCGGCAGCAGCGACCTCCTCGGTGGCGACGCCGGAGACATCACCTACCCCCACTACCTGATCAACGGCCGAATTCCCGCCTCCCCCATGACGTTCAACGCGAAGCCTGGCCAGCGGATTCGGATCCGCTTCATCAACGCCGCCTCCGACACCACCTTCCGGGTCGCGCTGGCCGGCCATTCGATGACGGTGACCCACACCGACGGCTACCCCGTGGTGCCCGCTGCGGTCGACGCCCTGCTCATCGGCATGGCCGAACGCTACGACGTCCTGGTGAGCGCCGCGGACGGTGTCTTCCCACTGGTCGCCGTCGCGGAGGGCAAAAACGCTCTGGCGCGGGCATTGCTGGCCACGGGGGCGGGCAGCGCGCCCGACCCGCAACTGCAGCCCGGCGAACTCACCAAGCGCGTGGGCACCGTCGAAATGTTCACCGCCACAACACCGGTCAACCTTGGGCGCCCCGACCCGAACCTCAATCTCCCGGTCGTGCTGGGCGGCAACATGATGCAGTACAACTGGACGATCAACGGGCAGCCCTTCGGCAAGACGAGCCCGCTGCGCGTGCAACAGGGCCAGCGGCCCACCATCACCTTCGACAACACCACGACGATGTATCACCCGATTCACCTGCACGGGCACACGTTCCAGGTGATCAAGCCCGACGGCAGCCCGGGCGCCCGCAAGGACACCGTCATCGTGCTGCCCAAACAGAAGCTCGCCGCCGTTCTCGTTGCCGATAACCCCGGCACGTGGCTGATGCACTGCCACAACACCTATCACCAGGTCGCCGGGATGGAGACGCGCCTGGACTACGTCTTCTGACGATTCAGAGGCTGCCCAAGAATTCGGTCAGCAACCGGTTGACCACCGACGATTGCTCGATCTGCGGGCAGTGCCCGGCGTCGTCGACCACCACCGAACGGGCTCCGTCGATCTGCTTGGCGATCTGGGCCGCCCAGCCGCTGGGCAGGAGCTTGTCGTCGCCGCCCTCGACGACAAGCGTTGGCACGCCGATGCGTTCGTAGGCCCGCGCGCTGGACGGGGCGGAGGACGGCGTGGCGCCGGGGCGGCGGAACCTGGCCGCGGCGATGGCCTCCCATGCCCCCGGCGCGGTGCTCGACTCGTGACGGCGCCGCACGTAGTCCTCGTCGTCGGCATAGGCGGGGTCGGAAAACAGGGCTTCGACGATGCGGCGCATGGCCGGCAACGTGGCGTCATAGTTCTGCAGCGCCTCGAAATGCTGGTTCTGCTGGATTTCGCCGCCGCCGCAGATGATCACCAGGCTCCGGACCGGCAGCAGCGGCGTCTCCGACGTGCTGTCGGTGAGCAGGTTGATGGCGCCCATCGAATTGCCGACGAAGTGCGCCGAGCCGACGCCGAGCAATTCGCAAAACCGGGCGACGTGCCGGATCCGCATGCCGCGCCCGTCGACGAAGTCGATCACCTTGGCCGAACTTCCGTACCCCAAGATGTCCGGGGCCAGCACCCGGTAGCGTGCGGCGAGCGCGGAAATGTTGCGTTCCCAACCGAGTTCGGCACTCGCGCCGAACTCACCGCCGTGCAGGAGCACCACCGGCTCGCCCTCGCCGGCTTCCAGGTAACCGGTGGAAAGGCCGTCCACCGCCATGGTTTTGCGCTGAAATTCCATCATTTGATCGCGATCGGGTTGACCGGTGATCCCACTGCCCCAACGACTCTCAGCGGCGGGGCGATGAGCTGGAATTCGTAGACGCCGTCGGCGGCGCAGTCCTCGGCCAGCGCGGTGAGATCCCAGTACTCGCCGAACATCATTCCCATGTCGCGCAGGCAGAGCAGATGCAGGGGCAGGAACACTCCCTCTACTCCCGAGACCAGGTCCTCGACCTGGAGGTTGTCCGCCGCGACCGCGGCGATTTCGTGGTCGTGCAGCCACGAGGCGCAACTCCAGTCCAGTCCGGAGAAGGGTTCGGTCTTGTCCCCGGTCTGCGCGAACCTCGTCCACCAGCCGGTCCGGATCAGCACGATGTCACCGCGTTCGATCCGCACGCCCTGCGCGCGAGCGGCATCGTCTAATTCTTCGGGTGTGATCGGATTCCCCTGCTCGAGAAAGACTTCCGCATTCCGGTGGCGGACCATATCCAGCAGCACGCCTCGCGAAGTAATGCCCTTGCCGTCGACCTTGTCGATTCCGCAATGCACGGCGCCCATGCTGGTCACCGAATCCGCTCGGAAGCCGTTGTAGAGCTGCTCGTCGTAGTAGACGTGCGACAGCGCGTCCCACTGACTTGCCGCCTGTAGCGGCATGATGATCAGGTCGTCGTTGAAGCGGAACGGATTGTCATCACCCAGGTAACTGCTGAGCTGTTGGGCTATTGGGTTGCTCGCCCACCCCGGTCCGTACCGGGCCAGCGTCTTCGCGTCTCCGCCATCGATGGTCATGATATGGACCGGGTTGTGCCGATATTCGAAGGCGCCCTGCGGTCCTGACGCACCGAAGTCCACGCCGAGTGGAAAGACCCTGCCGCGCCGGACCAGGCTTGCGGCCTGGGCGATCTTTTCCTCGGTGATGAAGTTCAGCGTGCCGACCTCGTCGTCGTCACCCCAGCGGCCCCAGTTGCTGACATCGCGCGCAGCCCGGCGAAAGTCGGTCACACTGGCCACGAAGCACGCCCTTCCTCGAGTTCACGAGCTATCGCGGCGCCCACGTTTCCGCCGTCTACCCACACAACCTCACCCGAAATATAACTGGCCGCACGGCTATTCAGGAAGAGCAGCACCGCCGCCTGCTCCGCCGGTTCGGACACGCGTCCCAGCGGCTTGGGGATGTCGTCGAGGAAGCCCTGCCCGTATGCCGTACGAAGCTGGTCCAGGATCGGTGTCTCGGTGACCCCCGGCCCGGTGCAGTTGATACGGATCCCCCTGCCGCCCAGCGGCGTGGCGCTGCGCATGGTGTACAGGATGATGGCTTCCTTGGACAGTTGGTAGCCGTTGCCCAGCGCTTCGCGATGTCGATCGCACCAGTCGATCCCCTCCTGCATGGTCGCCGTGTCGAGCAACGGCGCCACCTCGCGCAGGTGCTCACGATAGGCGGCCGCCGCGAGCGAGGACACGCTGACGATGGACGATCCCGCGGTCATCTTCGGGACGAGCGCCTCGGTGAGATGGCGTAACCCCAAGAAGTTGATCGTGACGATCAACGGCGGGTTGCCCACACCCGAGGAGACCCCGGCGATGTTGAACAGCGCGTCGACTGGCCCGTCGATGGATGCCACCGCGCGATCGATCGACGCGGGATCGGCCAGGTCGATCTCGTGGAAACCGCCGATCCCGAAGTCGGGCCGGCGCTTATCCAGCCCGACGACGTCGGCCCCCAGATCGGTGAGCTGACGCACCACGTATTCCCCGATACCCGAGGCGCATCCGGTCACCACCGCGCGGCGGCCGTCGTAGCGCCACAGCTCGTCGATCTCTCCCAAGGCTCGCCTCGAAATCCTGGTAGAACTCCGGCTCTACTTCTGCTGGTCCTTCGCCCGTTGCGCCGCCTGCACACGGCCTTCGTTGATCTCCGCCATGGCTTCGGGGATCTCGCTGGCGGTGAACTTACCGCCGCGGCCGGTGGGCAGTCCACCAAACGAGTAATCCTCATCGAACTGTGGTGCGGTCGATTTCGGCCGGCGCGCCTCCACCTTCTCGATGACAGGCTCGAGCCGCTTCGCCTTTTCCGCCACGGCTTTCGCGTCGCGCTCGATGAATTCGGGGAGCACCTCTTTGCCCATCAGCTCGATGGATTCCATGGTGCCCTCGTGGCTGCGCGGGTTGAGCAGCAGGATGATCTCGTCGACGCCGCTCTCTTCGTAGCCGCGCAGGAATTCGCGCACCGTGGCGGGCGACCCGATTGCGCCCCGGCCCGGCCCGTAGGCCAGCGTCGGATCCTTTTCGACCTCTTCGAGATACCGCTGCCACACTCCGGTCCGCCCGGGCGTGTGCACTCCGGTCATGTAGTAGTGCATGATGCCGAACGAGAAGAACCCGCCGCCCTGACCGAGTCGCTGCAGCGCCTGCTCGTCGGTCTTGGCCACCATCATCGACAGGTCGCCGCCGATCGCGAGGATGTTCGGGTTGATGCGCGGAGTCACGGGGACGCCGTTCTCTTCGAATTCCTTGTAGTAGCCATTGACTCGCTCGGTCAGCGGCCCGGGGCCGGTGTAGGCGAAACTCAAAGCGCCGATGGCCTTTTGGGCCGCCATCTGCACGCTGGCAGGCCGTGTGCAGGCGACCCAGACCGGCGGATGCGGCTTTTGCAGCGGCTTGGGCACGACGTTGCGGGCCGGCATCTGGACGTGCTCGCCGTTGAAACCGGTGAACGGCTCCTCGATCATGCAGCGGATCGAGACCTCGAGGGCCTCCTCCCACTGGGCCCGTTTGTCGGCGGGGTCGATGTTGAATCCGCCCAGCTCACCGACCGACGACGATTCGCCGGTGCCGAACTCGACGCGGCCGTTGGAGAGCAGGTCGAGCGTGGCGATGCGTTCGGCGACGCGGGCGGGGTGGTTGACCACGGGCGGCAGGTGCATGATGCCGAAGCCGAGGCGAATGTTCTTGGTGCGCTGGCTGGCCGCGGCCAGGAAGATCTCCGGCGCCGTCGAATGGCAGTACTCCTCGAGGAAGTGATGCTCGGTCAGCCACACGGTGGAGAAGCCCGCCTTGTCGGCGGCCTCGACCTCGTCGAGGCAGTCCTGCATCATGATGTGCTCGTCGTCGGGCGCCCAGGGCCGCGGCAGGGCGAATTCGTAGAACAGCGAGATTTTCATTGTTACCTCCTATGAGTATTAACGGCTTGATTGGCTGCCTGTGCCGCAACGTGTTTCGCCGCGACAAAGCCGAAGGTCATTGCTGGGCCGATGGTCGCACCGGCACCGGCATAGCTGCGGCCCATCACCGGTGCGGAGGCGTTGCCCACCGCGTAGAGGCCCGGTACCACGGTGTCGTCGGTTCGCAGGACGCGGGCGTGCTCGTCGGTGCGCAGCCCGCCCGACGTCCCGAGGTCCCCGAGGACGATCCGGAACGCGTAGTACGGCGGATCGCCCAGCGGATACAAGTTCGGGTTGGGCAACGTGTGATCGCCGTAGTAGTTGTCGTACACGCTGTCGCCGCGGTTGAAGTCGTCGTCGTGGCCGTTGCGGGCCAGTTCGTTGAAGCGGCTGGCGGTTTCGGCCAGCTGGCCCGCGGGCACGCCGATCTTGGTCGCCATTTCCTCCCACGTCATCGCCTCCTTCACCACGCCCGATTCCAGCCAGGCCGGCGGAACCTTGCGGCCGGTCGGCACGGGCGCGAACGGGATCTTCGGTATCGGCAGGTGTCCCCCGACGACGTAGCGGTTGAACGACCGGTGGTCGGTGATCAGCCAGCACGGGATGTGCGTGACGCCGGATCTCTGGCCCTCGATCATGGCGTGGCCGAAATCCATGTACGGGGCCGCTTCGTTGATGAACCGTTTGCCGGCGCCGTTGACGATGAACTGCGCGGGCATCATCCGTTCGTTGAGCATGAATTGCATGCGGCCGTCCGGCCATTGGATCGCCGGGAACCACCAGGCTTCGTCGAGCAGGTCCGTGGCCGCGCCGACCTTTTGCGCTGCGCGGATACCGTCGCCCATCGCCGCCGGGTTGCCGAAACTCCAGTCCTGGTCCACCTCGGGTAGCAGCTCCTTGCGCCAGGCGAGATCGTGGTCGAACCCGCCGGACGCCAGGATCACACCCAGCCGCGCCCCGATCCGCCGGGACTTGCCGCCGGTTTCCACCACCGCCCCGGTCACCGCTCCGTCGGCGTCGGTGAGCAACTCGACCATCGGGGAGTTCAACCACAGCGGGATACCGCGCTCCCGCAGCGCCAGCCTGAGGCGGGCCGCCAGCGACTGCCCGATCGCGGCCATCCGTTCGCCGAACACCCTGGCCCTGACCATCCGCGCGATCAGCTTGAGCAACACGCCCTTGCCGGCCCAGGACTGACGGATGCGGTAGAAGGTGCGCAATTCCTTGGGGCCCAACCAGATCCCCTTGGGCGCCAGCGCCAGCGGCTGGAGCAGCTGCTGCTCGTCCTCGCCCAACTTGCGCAGGTCGATGGGCGGCACGTTGATGGTGCTACCGAGTTCGGAGCCCCCGGGCAGCTCCGGGTAATAGTCGGCATACCCGGGCTTCCAGACGAATTCGAACCACTCGGACAGTTGTTCCAGGAATTGGAGCATCTGCGGCGCAGTCTCGACGTATTGCCGTATCCGCGCCTCGCTGACCAGGCCGTCGGTGATCTGCTTGAGGTACCCGACCACGCCCTCGGCTTCGGGGGCGTAGCCCTCGCGGCGCTGCGCGGGCGCTCCAGGAACCCAGATACCGCCGCCGGACAACGCCGTCGAACCCCCGAAATGGGAGGACTTTTCGACCACCAAGGCGTCGAGCCCGGCGGCCTGGGCGGTCAGGGCGGCCGTCATGCCTCCCCCGCCTGACCCGACGATGAGTACGTCGACAACGTGATCGAAATCGTCCACTGCGTCCGTCATTTCGGAAGTGCCGTTCTGATGGCGAAACCGGCGATCAGCTCGGGGGCGGGTTTGTAGTAGCGTCCCGTGGTTTCGTAGGGTCCCGCGGCCTCCAGCGCCGCGAACGCCGCTACCCACGTGCGGATCTCTTGCGCGGAGCTGCCGCCCTCGTGGGCCACGAACGAGTTCGACCACTGATCGAGTTCACTGAGCCATCCGCCGTCGATGATCTCCAGGAATCGGTGATCCCACGTGGGGTTGAGGGGCTGCAGGTCACTGCCGCCGGCGGCGAAGCTCTTGGCCGCGTCGATGACCGCCGCCTGCCGCGCCTGGCGCTGCTCGGAGGTCATCGGCCGCCCGTGCACGATGCGCTCCAGCACGGGCGGGCCCGCGGTCGCCAGCGTCGGCACGGGCGGACTGTGGGAGAGCCCGCCGGAGCCCAGGACCAGGACGCGCTTGTCCAGGGTGGCGAGATAGGCGCCGACGGCGGCTCCGAGCGCTCGGCAACGGTGCATCGGGCCCAGCGGCACTCCGATCGCGTTCACGAAGATCGGGATCACAGGACGAGAAGTGGCCTCGCCGAACAGCTTTTCGAGTGGCTGGACCGTGCCGTGATCCACGTCCATGCTGGCCGATACGGCGATGTCGACACCAGCGTCAAGGATGGCCTTCGCGCAGTCGCCGGCGAGGTCCTCCGGGACGTCCAGCGGGCCCGCGTGGGTGCCGTAGTCCCCGACTCCGGTGGCGCTCATGCCGATACAGAACGGCGGCATCACCTTGTAGAAGAACCCGTTGTAGTGATCCGGGGAAAAGGTGACGACGAGTTCGGGATCGAAATCCTCGACGAACCCTCGCGCTTGGGCGATCGCGCCCTCGATATCGTCAAGCAGGTCCCGCGACGGCCCCGGAAGACTCAGGAGCGGGCTGTGCGACATACAGCACAGAGCCAGTGCCACTTTGCAAATCACCCCCTTGCGGCGTCAGGGTCAGCACGTCAAGGAGCGCGGCGCTCAGGTCGGGTGTGCGCTGAGCGATGCACGCGCCCGCGATGCATCGGTCGGGCCGCAGGAACAGCACCGAATCCGAGTGGGTGTCGAACCACGCTTTGAGGTCACCGCGCCGATCACCGACGACCACGACGTCGGGATCGTCGTGGCCGGTCCAGTGCAACTGCGTCACCGGCCGCAGGGCAAAGAAGCGCGCGCCCAAGGCTTTCCAGCTTGCGAATGCGGCCTCGCCGAGGAGTTTGCGGGGGTTGTTGTTCCAGCACACCACGGCGAACCAAGTGCCGAGCACGTCGTCGAGCAGCACATCTTGTCGGTCTCGGGTGTCGACCCGGGGCTGGATGAACAGCGTCCCGACCGGCGAATCGGCGCGGCCGGGCGCGGCGTGTACGACCGCCCCGTGTTCATAGCGCGGCATCGGCTTGAAGCGCATTTCCAATACATATCGCTTGAGCGACGGAACGATTGACGCCGACCGCACGAGCAGGTCACGCGCGCCGGCCACCCGCCGGTTGGTCGGTGAGATCACGCGGCCCACCATGGTGGACAGGTCGATCATCGCGCGCGCGTGCTTGCGGCGCTCCACGTCGTAGGTGTCCAGCAGCTTATCGTCGGCGCGGCCGCTCACCACCGCGGCCAGCTTCCAACCCAGGTTCGCCGCGTCGCGAATCCCGCTGTTGTAGCCCTGCCCCTGCCACACCGGCATCAGGTGCGCGGCGTCGCCGGCCAGCAGCAGCCGACCCTGGCGGAACGCGCCGGCGATCCGCGAGTGGTGCGTGTAGACCCGGCGCCGGATCACGTCGACCCGGTCGGGGTGGGGCACCATCCGGGCCAACATCTGCTGCAGGAAGGCCGGGTCTTCGGCCTGTTCGTCGGTCTCGTCGGCGTGAATCATGAACTCGAAGCGGCGAATACCGTGGGCGATCGAGATCGAGGCGTAGGGGCGCTCGGGGTCGGCGCCGACCTCGCTGTTCGGATGCCCGAGCGGGTCGTTGGCGATGTCGACCACCAGCCACCGCGTCGAGGACGTCGTCCCGTCGAACGACACCCCCATCACGCGGCGGGTCATACTGCGGCCGCCGTCGCAGCCGACGACGTACCGCGCCCGCAGTCGCATTGTGTCGCCGTTGTTTTCGGCTCCGCCGCCGAGCTCGACGGTGACGCCGTCAGCGTCTTCCTGGCAGCCGGCCATCGGGCTGCCCCACCGAACCTCGACGTGTTCGAATCGGTCCAGGCCGGCCAGCAGCTCGGCATCGACGAGCGGTTGTACGAACCCATTTCTCTTCGGCCAACCGAAACGCGCGTCGGGCGGGGCCATTTCGGCGAGTACGCGGCGCTTGGCATCCATGAAGCGCAGGATCTGGTTGGGCACCGTATGCGGCAGCACCCGGTCGGCAAGCCCGATCGACTGGAACGTGCGCAACGCCTCGTCGTCGAGTCCCACCCCCCGCGGGTAGTCGATGAGGGTGTCCCGCTCTTCGACCACCATCGTGCGGATCCCTTGCAGGCCAAGGATATTGGCCAGAGTCAGACCGACCGGGCCCGCGCCGACGACGAGGACGTCGGTCTCGGTGTCAGGTGTCTCTTGCCCCGGAGCCGACATCAGCGACCCAGCAGGAAATCGAGATGCAGGCGGTTGAAGGTCTTGGCGTCCTCATACTGCGGCCAGTGACCGCAGCCGGGCATCACCTCGAAGCGCGCGCCCGGGATCATCGTCGCGATGCGCCGGCCTTCGGTGACATCGGCGGTCGGATCGTCACTGGTCCAGAGCACCAGCGTCGGGGCGATGATCGAGCCGTACTCGGCCGGCCCGAGGATGTTGCGTGCCCGAATCTCGGGATCCTGCAACGCCATGATGTCGCGCATGGCGGAGACGAATCCCGGTTGGCGATAGACGCGTTGGCGGCTGGCGACCAGGTCGTCATAGTCCTGGGACTTGTCGGCCATCAACCATTTGATTCGCGCCTGCACCGTTTCCCAGGTGGGATCCTCGGCGGCCGCCATGGACAGGGTGATGATCCGCTGCATCACGGCTGGGTCGGCCTGCGAGCCGCCGGCGGTGTTGAGCACAAGGCGATCGACCACGTCGGGGTGGTCGACGGCGGCGCGCGCGGCCACCCACCCGCCGAGGGATTCGCCGCTGATGCACGCGCGATCCACACCGATGGTGCGCAGCACGGCCATCAGGTGCTCGACATAGTGGTGGACCTCCAGCGGGTGGCCCGGCTTGTCGGTGTAGCCGTGGCCCAGCATGTCGATCGACCAGGTCCAGAAATGATCCGCGTGGGCGGCCAGGTTGCGCACGTAAGCCTCGGCGTGACCGCCGGATCCGTGCAACAGCACCAGCACCGGCTTGCCCGGGTCCCCGGCCCGTAGGTAGCGGGTTCTTATTCCTCCGGCGTCGAGGTAGCCCTGCTCAAACGCGACGCCCTGGAGATCGCTCCATATGCTCTCGAACTCCGCCACGGTCCTGTCCGGCCTCCAGATCGGGGAAATCTCTCGTTTTCGACGTACATCGTGTGCTAATATCGCACACTGATGTGCGTTATATATAGAGCTTCGCTCTCGCGGGAAGGTCTGTCAAGGCTGTGACGGGTTCCGGTACCGGGTCGCAAACCCTGGCCAGGGGTCTCACCGCGCTGCAGATGGTGGCCGACTCCCCCACCGGGCTCACGGTGCAGCAGCTCGCCGATCAGGTCGGGGTACACCGCACGATCGCCTACCGGTTGCTGACGACCCTGGCCGAGTTTCGGCTGGTGGCCAAGGGTGAAGACGGGCGCTACCGCCCCGCGGCCGGCCTCGCCGTGCTCGGCGCGTCGTTCGACCGCAACGTGCGTCAACTGAGTCTGCCGACCTTGCGCGCGCTGGCCGACGATCTCGGCACGACGGTCTCGCTGCTCATCGCCGAGGGCGACCAGCAGGTGGCGATCGCGGTCATCGTGCCCAGCCACGTCGCCTACCAGCTCTCCTTTCACGAGGGCAGCCGATACGCGCTCGACCGCGGCGCCGCTGGGATCGCCTTGCTCGCGTGCATGCCTCCGCGTCCGGGGGAACGGGAGCTGGTCTCGCGGGCGCGCGAGCGCGGCTGGGTGACGACCTACGGAGAGATCGAACCGAATACCTACGGCCTGGCCGTGGGGGTGCGCCGCCCGGCGCCGTCCCCACCGACGTGCATCAACCTCATCTCGCACCGAGAAGACGTGGTGATGCGCGGAAAAGACGCGGTCGTCAAGGCCGCCAAGCAACTGTCGGAGCTACTGAGCTAGCCACTGAACTGAAGGGATAGCAGTCCATGCCATGGGATCACGAAGTCGATGTCGTCGTGCTCGGCAGTGGCGGCGCGGGGCTCACCGCCGCGCTGACCGCGGTCGTGGCGGGCGCATCGGTGGAGGTTTACGAAAAGGCCGCGACGGTCGGCGGGACCACCGCCGTGTCGGGCGGCATCGTGTGGATCCCCGCCCATAACCGTTCTCCCGACGGCGAATTGACGCCCGCCGACGCGCTCAAATATCTGCGCGCCCAGTCGCTCGGCTCGATGGACGACGAGCTGGTCGAGACGTTTGTGCGCACTGGCCCGGCGATGCTCGACTTCATCGAGGCGCACAGCGGCTTGCAGTTCGAGATCGCGACGGGCTTCCCCGACTATCGGCCGGAGTTGCCGGGCGGACAACCGACAGGCGGCCGATCGCTGAGCGCCGCCCCGTTCGATCTGGCCCAACTGGGCGAATGGGCAACGCAGATCACGTCTTTCCCGGCCGACTGGTCCAACGTGGGTTTCGATGCCGAGACCAGGGCACGCCTGCACGCGGCGATCGACGAACGCACTGGCCACCTGTGCGTCGCGGGCACCGCGCTGATCGCGGGGCTGCTGAAGGGTCTGCTGGACGCCGGGGTGACCCCCCACACCAACGCGAGGGCCGAGGAACTCATCACCGAGGGGTCAGAGGTGACCGGCGTGCGCGTCGCCCTGCCGGAGCGCACGATCAGCGTCCGCGCCCGGCGCGGTGTCATCCTGGGCACCGGCGGCTTCGAGTGGGATCCCGCTCTGGCACAAGCCTTTCTGCGCGGCCCCATGCACGGGGCGGTCTCGCCACCCAACAACACCGGCGACGGGCTGCGCATGGCGATGGCCCACGGCGCCGACCTGGCCAACATGGGCGAGGCGTGGTGGGTGCCGATCGTCCAGATCCCGGGCGACACCATCGAGGGCAAGCCACGCAGCCGCAGCGTGCGTCTGGAACGAACGCGACCGCGCAGCATCATCGTCAACTCCGCGGGGCAGCGCTTCGTCAACGAGGCCTGCGACTACAACTCGATGGCCGGCGCCTTCCATTACCTGGATCCTCGCGGCGGGTACGTCAACGATCGCGGATGGATGGTGTTCGATTCGGTTCACCTACAGCGCTACGGATTTCTCGGCGTCGAGCCGGGACAGTCCGTCCCGGAATGGTTCTGCGAGTCGGCGGACCTCGCCGAGCTGGCCGCCAAGACCGGTATCGATCCGGGCGGCCTGGCCCGCACCGTCGAGAGCTGGAACCGTCACGTGGCCGACGGGGAAGACCCCGACTTCGGGCGTGGTTCCAGCGCCTACGACGGCTACTGGGGTGACGACAGCGCGACGACGCAGGCCGGCAAGACGCTGGGACCGATCGACACCGCCCCGTACTACGCGGTGCCGGTGAGCATCGGTGCGATGGGCACCAAGGGTGGCCCGCGCACCGATCACGACGCCCGCGTCCTGCACGTCGGTGGCGAGCCGATACCGGGGCTTTTCGCCGCCGGCAACGCGATGGGCGGAGTGACCGGGCGAGCCTACGGGGGCGCGGGCGGAACACTGGGTCCGGCAATGGTTTTCGGCTACCGTGCGGGTCACGCGGCCGCGACCGGAAAGTCCGTCGACCTTAAATAGCGTTTTGGCGCC
Organism: Mycobacterium sp. 3-98; assembly: GCF_035918355.1. Taxonomy (NCBI): domain Bacteria; kingdom Bacillati; phylum Actinomycetota; class Actinomycetes; order Mycobacteriales; family Mycobacteriaceae; genus Mycobacterium; species Mycobacterium sp. 3-98. Next base: position 5,132,981 of record NZ_CP142360.1, read on the forward strand.
GAAAGTGGGCTCTAGGTACGAAAGCCGCCGCGGGTTCGTTCACAAGCCCCACGCTCGGCGTTACTGGGGGATCGCTCGTCGTAGCCCAGCTCGTCGCTGACCATGCTGCGCGGCGCGTTTACGGGCGGCCGCGGACAACAGTTGTGTCACGAGCGGATGAGGTTCCTCGACGGTGGAGCGACTCTGCGGAACGAACAACGTGGCGATGTAGTACGGGTGGTCCGCTAACTCCAGGACGCGAGCTTCCTCGTGGTCGTCGACTCCGGTGACGCGCAATCCGGCTGCTTCCAGCGCTGGTCGATAGGTTTCATTCAATCCGAAGTTGCAATAGTAATTTTCATAAATCCGTCGCTTCCCATAGCACTGCGCAGCCAGTGATCCAGGCTGGAGGTTGACCGGCATGGTTCGGCCCGCCAGGGAACACGTCAATGAAGAGATGAACAACACCGATCCGTACGGATCGTATTCGGCGTGCTCCGCATCTTTGAAGCCGAGGACATTGCGGGCAAATTCAAGAACGATGTGCTGGTATCCGCCACAGGTACCCAACGTTGGCACATGGTTTTCGCGCCCAAAACGTAAAGCAGCAAGGGCTCCGCGCAAACTGCGGTATGGACTACCGGGAGCACACCACAGCGCATCGGCGGCAACGATCGGCCGGAGGTCGGCTTCCAGCGATTCGGTTGCCAGCCATGTAATCGAGGCGTGCAGACCCAGCAATGTCGCTGAGTGGCTTATCGCCCTGTTGGTCGCGATATGAGGACCATAGGAACTGTCGAAGTCGCCAACCACCGTAATGCTTAACGGCTCGGTCATTGGGGCTCTTTCGTTCGAAGGCCCTCCCAGCGTGGCAGCTTGCCTCGCTACACACCAATCCTTTTTGGTACGAGATTCGAACGTAACTCACAATGATGCTGGCACAATTGGTCCGACCTGCGTCATTCTGAGCTGATGGTGGCCTACGACCGGATCGGTGCTACCTATCGCAGCACCCGCCGGCCCGACCCGCGGATCGCTTCGCAGGTGCGCGACGCGCTCGCCACGATGGGCACCGTCGTCAACGTCGGGGCGGGAACCGGTTCATACGAGCCGGGCCAGACCGTCGCCGCGATCGAGCCCAGCATGGTGATGATCGCCCAGCGCCCTCCCGGCTCGGCGCAGTGTGTCCAGGCCGTGGCGGAGGCATTGCCCCTGCGGGACAAGTGCGTTGACGCCGCAATGGCGTTGTTGACCGTGCATCATTGGGGCGATCTCTCCGCCGGGATCGCCGAGCTGCGCCGGGTCAGCCGCCACCGAATCGTGATATTCACCTGGGATCAAGCAGTGATCGACGACTTCTGGTTGCTGCGTGAGTATCTGCCCGACGCCGCTCGCATCAATAAGGCGCTGTACGTACCGATTGAACGACTGGTGGAGCTGCTGGGCGGCGCGCAGGTGCACACCGTACCGATACCGCATGACTGCACCGACGGATTCGGCGCCGCCTTTTGGCGCCGGCCCGAGGCCTACCTCGACGCCACCGTCCGCGCCGGCATCTCGATGCTGGCCTACGCCGATGAAGGCGCCTTGGCCGACGGGCTGGGCCGGCTCGCAGCCGACCTGCGCTCGAGACGATGGCAACGACGACACGCGGAACTCCTTGAACAACAACAGCTCGACGCCGGCTACCGCCTGCTCATCAGCGATTGCGGCTAAGGATCAATAGGGGAGCCTCGTCGGTGCTAGCGCCGGCGATAGCGCAAGCCAAACACACTTCATGCCAACCAAACTGGTGCCCGGGTGACTGGTGTGACCGACGAAGCGGGTCCACCGGACGGTGCGAGCGCCGTCAGTCCTTCAGCGGCACTTCGACGCAGACGTGCGTGCCCACCGGGACATCGAAAAAGACCGTTGCTCCCCCGGCGGCCTCCACCCTGGCGCGGTGTGACGCCAGGCCGATGTGCCCCTCCCCCAGGCGATGCGTGACGGTCTCGGGGCTGAACCCGACGCCGTCGTCGACCACATGCAAAACGCAGGTCCCATCGGTGATCCCGAGCCTGACCGACGCGTTGCGCGCCGCGGAATGTCGCACGACGTTGGACAGCAACTCACGCACCATCGCGAACACCACGGGATCGATGGCATTGCGCGCCGAATAGTCGATGTCCGTGGCGATCTCGATGCCCGAGCGCTCGGCGGTGAACTCCGCAAGCTGCTGGACCGCGGCGCCGAGCCCGACCTGCTCGAGAACCGCCGGATGGAGCTCAAACGTGGCCTGCCGCAGTCGTTCCGAGGCCTGCTGCAGTCCGGCCGATGCCCGCACGATGCGCTCATCGCCCGGGAATGCGGTATCCAGTTCGTCCAGCTCTTGGCGCACCGCCAGGATGTCTTGCAGCGGTCCGTCGTGAATGAACTCCGAGATCCGGCGCGCCGCCTCGTCCGAGGCGGTCATCGTCTGGGCAAGCAGTTCCTCCCGTAAGGCGCTCAGCCCGGCCACCGAGCGCGTATGCCGCTCCTCGATCCGCACCACCAGGAAGGCCGCGCAGCACAGGAACGCATAGAGCAGGAACCGAAATCCCGCCTCCGGCAATCGGACCGCGCTCGTCATCACCGGGTCTTGCAGCACGGCGATCGCGAACCCGAGCATGGAGAAGATGAGCACCACCGCCGCGCGGCGCGAAGAGACATCGAGCCCCAGCAGGACCGGCAACATGGCCATGATCAGCAGCGGGTAGACCCCGTCGGTGGACAGCAGCTGAAAGACCGTCAGTGCGACGATGTCGATGACGGTGAACGCGAACGGCTCCAGTCGCCCAATCGCGACCAATCGGCCCATCCCGATCCATCGCCGGAAAGGCGCGAAGGCCAACGCCGCGGCGCAGGCCGCGACGCAGGCGTACAGGACGATCAGCACGCTTTCTTGCGGCCACTCGTGCCGGTCGGTGCCGATGATCATGGCCGCGACCATCAGTCCCACGACACCGATCCGAAGCACCGAGCCGATTCGATACGAGCGCAATTGATGAATCGTGCGCACCCGTTCCAGTTCCGCGTCACCGGCCCCTGCCACCCGATCACCGTACTCATCGAGGCACGCCGCCTCGGGGCAAACTGAAAAATGACTCATCGGCCGACACAGAAAAGGCGAACGCCGTTGCTTGGCAAACCGCTACACTGTCGGCCATGGTTGGCGCGACTGCCCCCGAAACGGTGCGGGTGGTCGTCGCCGATGACCATCCGCTCTTTCGTGAGGGCGTGGTGCGCGCACTGTCGTCGAGCGGCTCGGTCAACGTCGTCGCCGAGGCGGAAGACGGCTCTGCGGCACTGGAATTGATCAAGGTGCACGAACCCGACGTCGCGCTGCTCGACTACCGGATGCCGGGCATGGACGGCGCGCAAGTGGCGGCGGCAGTGCGAACCCAGGGTTTGGCCACCCGAGTGTTGCTGATCTCGGCGCACGACGAGTCGGCGATCGTGTATCAGGCGCTGCAGCAGGGGGCCGCCGGGTTCGTGCTGAAGGACTCGACGCGCGGCGAGATCGTCAAAGCCGTCCTCGACTGCGCGCAGGGCCGCGACGTCGTGGCCCCCGCACTCGTCGGCGGCCTCGCCGCAGAAATCCGCCAGCGCGCGGAACCGTCGGCGCCCGTGCTGAGTGCGCGAGAGCGCGAGGTGCTCAACCGAATCGCGCGCGGTCAAAGCATCCCGACGATCGCGGGCGAGCTCTACGTGGCCCCGTCGACGGTCAAAACGCATGTGCAGCGCCTCTACGAGAAGCTCGGCGTCAGCGATCGCGCGGCCGCGGTCGCCGAGGCGATGCGACAAGGTCTGCTCAACTAGCCGCCGACCAGGGGTTTGGCGCCCGCTCAGCCTCGGCCCCCACCAACGCTTTTGCGGACGCGATCGCCTCGGCCACCAGGTGGCGGGCGCCGCGTTCCACCTCGTAGAGCCGGTCGGCGTCGACGCCCTCGGCAATCAGCTGCCGTCGCGCAAACACCAGCGGATCCATCGCCACGGGGTGATTGGTCCGGTAGGTGATCGCCTCGACGAGGGTGGGCCCACCGCCGGCACTCGCCCGTTGCACCGCTTCGGCGACCGAGGCGCTCACGGCGGCGACGTCCCTCCCGTCGACCGACAGCATGGGCATCCCGTCGGTCTCATAAGCGCGGCGGCGCGCATCGGGCCCGCCACGGATGTTCTCCACGACGAACACCACCGGCAGCCGCCAGGTCACGGCGATCTTTGCGGCCGTGGTGAATTCGACGGAGTGCGCGTCACGACCGCCGACGACACACAGCGTGACCTTGCCTTCGCCGGTCATCCGCTGCGCGTTGGCGTCGCCGAGGGCGAACAGGGTCGACTGCCCCAGAACGCTTTCGTTGGCCAGCGCTTGCTTCCAATCGGCAGCGCCGGTTTTGCGCGACGCGCCGCGGGCTTTGCCGATCGTCTCGGCGATGACCGGACCCAGTGGCAGGGCCAGGCCGACGTGCTGGGCGTGCCGGATATGCGGCGCGGTGGCATTGACGATGTCACCGGGGCGAAGCGCCGCAGCCGTGCCGACGGCCACCGCCTCTTGCCCGAATTCCATCCGCACGGCCTCGTCGACCAGGCCGTCGCCGCGTGCCTCTTCCAGCGCCATGTCGAGCAGCCGCAAGACCCACATCCGGCGATACGGCTCCAGCCGGTCGTCGTGCCCAGACACTGTCGGCAGCGCAGCTGTGTGAGTCATGTGCCGGACCTCCTCCGTCTCAAGCGATCTGCTCGACGCTCAACGTAGGACGGTCGCGCGCGGCATACCTCCGCCGATCGGTCCGCAAAGGTGATGAATGCCCGTTCCCCCGATTGGGGGACAAACGGGTCGTCAGTCCGCCTGAGGTGTGCGCGGCGCGAGCAGCCGGTCGGCCGCCGTGTAGGGGTCCTGATCGCCGTCGACGACGGCCTCGGCGAGCCGGTCGAGGTCAGGTTGGGTCCGCAGCCGGGTCTGGGCCAGCGACAGGATCTGTGCACGGGCGCGGGCCAGCCGGCGGGCGCGGCTGTCGGTGCGGCGGTGGTCCTCGATGACGCCCATGAGCTCGTCGATGCCCTCGCCCTTGGCGGCGATCAACGACACGATCGGGGCGCTGGTCTCGGCCCGAAGGTCTCGGACCGTCTGCTTGGCGCCGTCCCGGTCCGCCTTGTTGACCGCCACGATGTCGGCGACCTCCAGCACCCCGGCCTTGGCGGCCTGGACGGCGTCGCCCGCACCGGGATTGAGAATGACGACGGTCGGGTCGGCGACGGCGGCGATCTCGATCTCGGACTGCCCCACCCCGACGGTCTCGAGCAGGACGACGTCGTAGCCGATCGCCCCCACCAGGCGGATGGCCGCCGGAACCGCGGCCGCCAGCCCGCCGAGATGGCCCCGGGTCGCCACCGAGCGGATAAGGACGTCGGAGTCGTTGATATGCGCGGCCATTCGAATGCGATCCCCCAGGAGCGCGCCGCCGCTGAACGGGGACGACGGGTCCACGGCCAGCACCGCCACCCGGCAACCCCGCGCGCGGTAGGCGCCGACCAGGGCGGCGACCGTCGTCGACTTGCCCGCGCCCGGCGGCCCGGTGATGCCGATGACGGGCCCCATGCGCTCGGGCGCGGGCCCGATCGCCGCCAGGACCTCGTCGCGCTGCTCCCCCTCGACGAGGCTGAGCAGCCGTCCCGCCGCGCGGGGAGATCCGTTGCGCGCGCGGTCGATCAGCTCAGCGATGATCATGTACGCATTATGGAGCCGCGACCTCGATCACCGTCGCCGAGCCCATCCCGCCGCCCGCGCACATCGCCGCGACGCCGATCCCGCCGCCGCGGCGGCGCAATTCGTGCACCAGGGTGACGAGCATCCGGGCTCCGGTCGCCGCGACGGGATGCCCCAGCGAGCAGCCGCTGCCGCTGACGTTGACCTTTTCGGGGTCAAGGTCGGGGAGCTTGATGGTGGCCACGCACATCGCCGCGAAGGCCTCGTTGATTTCAAACAGGTTCACGTCTGCGACCGAAAGGCCAGCGCGGCCAAGAGCTTTCGGGATCGCCTCGACCGGCGCCAAACCGGTGATCGCCGGGTCGACGCCGACCGACGCCCAGGACCGGATGGTGGCCAGCGCCGGCAGCCCGAGTCGGTCGCTGGCGATCGTCAACGCCGCGGCTCCGTCGTTGGCGCCGCAGGCGTTGCCCGCGGTGATGGAAAAGCCCTCGATTTCGGGGTGCAGCGGCTTGAGCGCGGCCAGCTTCTCCATGCTGGTGTCGCGTCGCGGGTGTTCGTCGACCGAGAACAACCCGTGTGGGGTGTCGATGGGGACGATCTCCTCTTTGAAGCGGCCTTCGTCGATGGCGGCGATGGCGTTGCGGTGCGAGCGCAGCGCCCAGGCGTCCATCTCCTCGCGGGTCACGCCGGCCTTGACGGCGGCGTTCCAGCCGACGGTGATCGACATGTCCATGTTGGGCGCGTCGGGGCGGTCCGGGTGGGTCGGCGGGAACCAGTCGACCCAGTCGCCGTCCACCTGCATCCGGGACCGCGGCGACGTGGATGCCGAGTTCACGCCGCCGGCGATGACGAGTTGGTCCATTCCCGCGCGCACGCTCGCCGCCGCGCTCTGCACGGCCGCCTGGCCCGCCGCGCAGTGGCGATTGTTGGCCAAGCCGGGCACCTGGGTCAGGCCCGCGGTGAGGGCCGCGTGGCGCGCCAGCACACCGCCGCCGTAGAGGCCTTCGCCCAGGATCACGTCGTCGACCTGCGCCGGGTCGAGATCCGCTGCCGCTTCGGTGACGACGTGGTGCGCCAGATCGAACGCGCTGGTGTCGCGCAGGGTCCCCTTGCGGGCCGTGCCGATGGGGGTGCGCAGGGCGGACACGATGACGGCTTCAGGCACGGGTCTTCTCCAGTTCGGCCGGTGGGTGCGCGGCGGTGAAAGCCACCCGCGCAATCACGAGAATACTATTCTCTCAACACGAGAGTACGCGTTGCAACAAGCGGCCGAAGTCCGGTCAGTTGGTGCGGTCGGACCATCCCGGCGGGAGGCGGTCGGGGCCGGTGTCGATGACGGTCTCGTCGTCGGTTCCGACGTATTCGAACAGGGTGATGTAGGCGAATTCGGGGACTTCGTAGATCGGGTAGGTCGGGCCTTGGTCTCGGTAGGCCCGCATCTCATCAAGGTGTTCGTTCTGGTAACAGACAGTGCGCTCGCCGTGCACGCGGATCCACTGGGGGAAGAAGATGACGCCGTGGATGCGCCGCTTGGACGGCAGAACGTTGACCGCCACACAGGTTCCGGTGGGTTCGGTCCAGGAGATCTTGAAACTGTCGTCGTCGAGCTGGACGAGGTTGACCTCCTGGCCCTTGACCCAGCGGCCACCGACATGCCCGGAGTGGATGCGGTAGTCGATTGTGGTGGCGTTCTTGACGTACATCTCGTACTGCCATCCGTTGGCGTAGGTGTAGATAAAGCGGTGCCCGACGATTCCCGAAAAGTCTTGCGGTGGAATCGGGTTTGCGACGCTGGTCATTGCCGTTCCTCCTGTGGGTCTCGGCCGTGCTGGCTGCCACGGTGATGATCCTGCCAGGGACGCCGCGCCGCTCATACAGCACAGCAGGCTTACACCGATGCGCCCGCCGGCGTGAGCGGTGGCCCTGCGGAAAGCGCGCAGGTCTGCGATGGTGGATAAATGGCTGAGGGAAGGATCGCGGTCCCGGGCGGCGAAGTGTGGTTCGAACGGACCGGAGGCGGCGCGGGTCTGCCGCTGCTCGTCATACACGGCGGCCCCGGCCTACCGCACGGCTACCTGCGGTCGCTGGGGCGCTTGGCCACGCAACGCGAAGTCATCTTCTGGGATCAGCTGGGTTGCGGGAAATCCAAATGCCCGCCAAACCACAAGCTTTGGACGATGGATCGCTCGGTGGCCGAGGTGGACGCCGTGGTGCGGGCCCTGGGGCTGGACCGTTTCCATCTTTTCGGCAATTCCTGGGGTGGGATGTTGGCCCAGCAGTACATGCTCGACGCGACCCCCTCGGGCGTCGCCAGCCTCACCGTCTCGAACAGCATCGCGTCCATTCCGGAGTTCGCGAAGATGGTGGCGCGCTTGAAGTCCGAGCTGGATCCGGCCACCCAGGCGGCCATCGACCGGCATGAAGCCGCCGGCACCACCTATGCGCCCGAATACCAGGCCGCGATACGCACCTGGAACGAAACCTACCTGTGCCGGGTGCGACCCTGGCCACGTGAGCTCGAGGACGCGTTCAGAGGCATGGGTGCGGAAATCTTCGAGACGATGTTCGGCCCCAGCGATTTTCACATCGTCGGGACGATCCGGGATTGGGACGTGTTCGAGCGCCTGCCCGAAATCTCCTCGCCCACAATGCTGCTCGCGGGCCGCTACGACGAATGCGTGCCGGAACACATGTTTGCGATGCACCAGCGCATAGCGGGCTCCCGGTTCGAGCTGTTCGAGTCCAGCGCCCACATGCCGTTCATCGAAGAGCCGGACAAGTTCGACGCGGTGATGCGTGACTTCCTGCGCCGCCACGACGCCTGAGGCCACCGCGGGCCGACAGCCTCAGTTTTTCTTGGCCGCGTTGAATTTCGCGACGTTGGCCCGGAAGTCCTCGGTGACAAAGGACTGGCTCTCGGCCGACAGCGCGTAGTCCAGGCTGGCCAGCACGGCGCGCTCCAGGTGGATGTTGAGCACCCGCTTGGTGCTCTCCACCGCCTGCTGGGGCAGTTCCAGAATCTTTTTCGCACAGGCGATCGCCTCCGAGACCGGGTCGGCCACCACGTGGTTGGCCAGTCCGAGTTCGACGGCGCGCGGCGCCTTGATGCGGGTTCCGGTCAGCGCGAACTCCTTGGCCAGCAGCAGGCTGATGTGCAGCGGCCAGGTCAGCGGGCCGCCGTCGGCGGCCACCAGCCCCACCTGCACGTGCGGGTCGGCCAGATAGGCGTCCTCGGCGATGTACACGATGTCGCTGAGCGCGACCAGGCTGCAGCCCAGCCCGACGGCGGGGCCATTGACGGCCGCCACCACGGGAATTCGGCACCGTGCCATGCCCAGCACGATCTCGCGCCCGTCCCGGATGGTCTTCGCGCGCAGCTCGGCGTCGTTCGCCAGCTCTTCCAGGTAGGTGAAATCGCCGCCGGCCGAGAATGCCCTGCCGGCGCCGGTGATGACCGCGGCGCGGGCGGTGGGGTCGTCGGTCAACCGCTGCCACAGCCGCGCGAGCCCGACGTGCAGGTTGTCGTTGACCGAGTTGAGCGACTCCGGCCGGTTGAGGGTGATGATGCGCAGCGCGCCGTCGGCCTGGACATCGATTTCGGTAGGCATGTCGTACACGTCAGACTCCTTCGATGGTCGTGACCCGCTTCACCCGGGCTTCGCCCGCGTTCGCGATCACTCCTACTTCAACGGTCGTGACCCGCTTCACCCGGGCTTCGCCCGCGTTCGCGATCACTCCTCCTTCAATGGTCGTGACCCGCTTCACCCGGGCTTCGCCCGCGTTCGCGATCACTCCTACAATCCCAAGATTCGTGAGGCGATGATGTTCTTCTGTATTTGTGATGTCCCGCCCATGACGCTCTGCGCCCGGCTGTACAGGTAGGCGCTGAGCAGATCGGGATCACGCGTGCCCGCGACGGCCAGGGCGGCGTGCCCGACGGATTGTTCCACCCAGGTCATCAGCAGCTTGTCCAGCGAGCCTTCCGAGCCGTGCGAAACCCCGTCGAGCTGTTCGGACAACCGCCGCCGCACGTGATGGGTCAGCATGTCCGACTGGACCGCGGCCCACGCCAGCTCCTCGGGCACGTCACCGTCGTTCCGCGACAACAACTCTCGGACGAGCTTGCCGTAGCGGGCGGCGTATCCCAGTGTGGAGGGCTCGCGTTCGTGCCCGACGACGGTCATGGCCACCGCCCAACCGTCCCCGGGAGCACCGACCATCCGATCCGCCGGGACCGTGGCATCGTCGAAGAACACCTGGCCGAATTCGTTGGTCACGCCGTTGATCATCTGCAGCGGGCGCTGTTGCACGCCAGGCTGTTTCATCTCCAGGACGAACGCCGACAGGCCGCGGTGACGCTTGGCCGCGGGATCGGTGCGCGCGAGCAGCAGGCACCAGTCGGCCACGTCGGAATAGCTGGTCCAGATCTTGTGCCCGTTCACCACGTACTTGTCGCCCTCGAGGCGGGCGGTGGTGGTCAGCGAGGCCAGATCCGAACCGGCGCCCGGCTCGCTGAAGCCCTGGCACCACCGCTCGCTGCCGTTGATGATGCCGGGCAGGAAGCGCTTGCGCACCTCGTCGTTGGCGTGCTCGCCGATGCCGTACACCAGATAGCCGACGCTGGGCCGCGGCGGTGCGCCCGCACGCACCAGCTCCTCGTCGACGATGACGTCGTAGACCGGCGCCAGGTCCTGCCCGCCCCACTCGCGGGGCCAGGACAGGCCGAAAAAGCCGTTGTCGTACAGGGCGCGATGCCAGTCGGCCATGCGCGCCCAATACTCGTCCCCGGTGCCGGAGAACTCCTTGGCGTGCGCGGAAAGCCAGGTGCGCAGCCGCTCTCGGAAGGCGGCCTCGTCGGGTGAGTCACGAAAGTCCAAGATCGATCTCCTTCAACGCGACCGGCCACAGCTCGGTCGAGGTCAGGGCGCGGCGCAGGTAGACGTGCGCCACGCATTCCCAGGTGTTGCCGATGCCGCCGTGCACCTGAATGGCCGTCTCACAGACGGTTCGGGTGGCGCGCGCGCAATAGACCTTGGCGATTTGGGCGGCCCGAATGGCTTCGGGGCGTGCCAACTCGTCGACGGCCCACGCGGCGTGGCGCAACACGCTGACCGAACCTTCAATCAGCGCAAGGCTTTCGGCCAGCAGATGTGCGATGGCCTGGTACGACCCGATCTGCTTGCCGTATTGTTCGCGGATCTTGGCGTAGTCGCAGGCGACGGCGTGCGCGCCGCGCGCGACGCCGACCAGGTCCGCCGTCGTCGTGACCAGAGCCAGTGCCCGCCACTGCTCGGCAACCTCAGGGGACACCTCGCCCAGCGCCACCGGCGAACCCACGATCGTCGCCTCGGCCCGCGTGAGGTCGACGCCATCGGTCAACGCCTGCACATCGACGGCCGAGACCGCGCCGCCCGAGAGCGCTAACGCACGCCGCGCGCCGCGAGCGTCGATCACCCGATCGTCGACAGCGACCGTTGTCCCCGAGGCGTCTTCGCCGATGTGACGGCCGAGATCGTCGGCAAGCACCGGGCCGAGAAACGGCGTGTCAACCAGACGACGCCCCAATTCCTCTGCCACGATGGCCACTTCGACGCCCGAGGCCCCATCGGAGCGCAACGAGCGCCAGCCCGTGGACTCGATCTGCTTGTCCAGGCGCGTGATTCGGTTCTGGTCGTCGAGATCCTGGACCGTTGCCGGTCCCAGATCGTCGGCCAGCTTGGCGGCGGCGTCGCGCAATTGCTGTTGTTCAGTTGTCAGACGTACATCCATGGCGCTCCTTCAGCACTCGGCGCAGCACCTTGCCCGAGGGCAGGCGGGGAATTTCAGGCACAAACACCACTCGGCCCAGATGTTTATAGGACGCCAACTTCTCGTCCACCAGGGCGGTCAGCTGGGACGCGTCGATGGGCGCGGACGTCGCGACCGCGGCGACGATCGCCTCGCCGTTGGTTCCGTCGGGAATCCCGAACACCGCACAGTCTTTCACCGCCGGATGATCGTGCAACACCGTCTCGATCTCGGCGGGGGCGACCTGGAAGCCGCGGACTTTGATCATCTCCTTGAGGCGGTCGGTGATCCGCAGCCAGCCGCCGGTGTCCAGCCACCCGACGTCTCCGGTCCGATACCAGCCATCCCGGATCGCCTCGCCGGTCGCTTCGGCCGGCAGGTAGCCGGCCATGAGCGACGCCGACCGGGCCTGAATCTCACCGACCTCACCGGGGCCGACCGGCTCGCCCGTCTCCAGCGAGACGACCCGCAGGTCCACACCGGGTACCGCGCGACCGACGGTGTCGAGTCGCGCGTCCTCGATCGGATTACAGGCGATGACAGGCAATTCCGTGGTCCCGTAGGCCGGAAGCCAGCTCACGCCGGTGCGCCGGGTCACGGTCTGCGCGACGTTAGCGTTGACCGGTGTGGCTCCCCACATGATGTAGCGCAGCGACGACAGGTCATAGGATTCCAGGCCAGGGTGCGAGGCGATGGCGAGCGCGATGGGTGCGACCGCCATTTCCACTGTGATGCGGTCACTTTCGATGTGGTGCAGCACCCGGTCGATGTCGAACCGGCGGTGCAGCCGCACGCAGGCGCCCGTCTCCCACGCGGTCAGCAGGTTCAGCAGCCCGAGGATGTGTGACGGTGGCGTGGCAACTTGGATCCGGTCATGGTGCGTCAGTTGCAGCGCGTGGCGCCAGTGCCGCACGGCCTCGTCCAGCGAGGCGTGGGTGTGGCGGACGGCCTTGGGCAGGCCGGTGGTGCCGGAGCTGAACACCAGCGCCGCGTCGGCCTCAGCCGGCGGCGCAGGACCGGTGGCCAGGTCGGCCGGTGGGACGGGCTCGTCCAGGTGCAGCATCGGCATCAGGCCGCCCAGCACGGGGTGGTCGCCGACGGCGTGCGCGGGACCCGTCAGCGCGAGCGCGTGGTCGACCTCGTCGCGTTTCCAGGCCGGGCTGATGAGGACGGCCGTGGCGGCCAGCCGCCAGATCGCGAGCACCACGGCGAGGAACTCCGGCCGGTTGGACGCCATGACCGCGACCCGCTGACCTGCTGTGACGCCGTCTTTCGCCAGGGCCGCGGCCCATCCGTCGGCCAACGCGTGGAGTTCGGGCGCGCTGAATCGCCGTTCCTCGAACACGAGCGCCGCCGGCTCGATCACGTCCCGTCCTTCCCTGACAGACCGGGCTGACCCGACATCCATACAAGTCTTGAGAAGATGCTATCGCTTCGTGAGAATAGTATTCTCTATACTGAAGAATGCAAGTACGGAAGGGGGCGGTCTACGTGACGGTCACCCGGATCATCGAGGAGACCCCACGGGTGACAGATCCGGCCACAAACGGCTCCGGCGCCGGAACCGTGACGATTCATCTCGACCGCAAAAAGGTCTCGGTGCCCAGGGTGCCGGGCGAGACGCTCCTGGAGACCGCGCGGCGCGCCGGGCTGGAGCCGCCATTCAGTTGCGAGGCCGGCAACTGCGGGACGTGCATGGCCAAGCTCGAAGAGGGGCACGCCACCATGCGGGTCAACGACGCTCTCGAACCCGACGAGGTCGAAGAGGGCTACATTCTGACGTGCCAGGGCGTTCCGGATACGGACTCGATCACGGTGCGCTACGAGTAGCAGCCAGGAGAGATTGCGATGGCCAAGGGCATCATCCTCGTGGAAAGTCGGCCCAGCTCGCCCGACCGGGAAGACGAGTACAACACCTGGTACGACGAGGTGCACCTGGGTGAGCTGGTGGCGCTGGACGGATTCGTCTCGGCACGTCGACTGCGACCCGTCGACGGCGACGGCCCCTACATGGCCATCTACGAGATCGAAGGCGACGATCTGCAGGCAATCCTGGACAACATGATCGCCAACGGGCCGCAGCTGCACATGTCCGACGCCCTGCAGCTGGACCCGCCGCCGATTCCACGACTGCTCGAAACCACCACCGAGTGCAGCGGCTGACCGAGCTCGCGTCGCGCACACATGAGGAGCCCATTGATGAAGGCCGATGACCTGATCCTGGTGAGCATTGACGACCACGTGGTCGAACCGCCGGACATGTTCCTGCGCCACGTGCCCGCCAAGTACCGGGACGAGGCACCGATCGTCGTGACCGATGACAAGGGCGTCGACCAGTGGATGTACCAGGGCCGGCCACAGGGCGTGAGCGGACTCAACGCCGTGGTGTCGTGGCCTGCCGAGGAGTGGGGCCGCGACCCCGCCGGCTTCGCCGAGATGCGTCCGGGCGTCTACGACGTCCACGAGCGCGTCCGTGACATGAACCGCAACGGCATCCTCGCGTCGATGTGCTTCCCGACGTTCACCGGCTTTTCGGCCCGGCACCTCAACATGACGCGCGAGGACGTCACCTTAGTGATGGTGTCGGCCTACAACGACTGGCACATCGACGAATGGGCCGGCTCCTACCCGGACCGGTTCATCCCCATCGCGATCCTGCCGACCTGGACTCCAGAGGGCATGTGCGCCGAGATCCGTAGGGTCGCCGCGAAGGGCTGCCGAGCGGTCACCATGCCGGAATTGCCGCATCTGGAAGGACTTCCGAGCTACCACGATGAGGACTACTGGGGGCCGGTGTTTCGCACGTTGTCCGAGGAGAACGTGGTGATGTGTCTGCACATCGGCACCGGCTTCGGGGCGATCAGCATGGCGCCCGACGCCCCGATCGACAACATGATCATCCTGGCCACCCAGGTCTCGGCGATGTGCGCCCAGGACCTGCTGTGGGGCCCGGCGATGCGCAACTACCCCGACCTGAAATTCGCCTTCTCCGAAGGCGGTATCGGCTGGATCCCCTTCTACCTCGACCGCAGCGACCGCCACTACACCAACCAGAAGTGGCTACGCCGCGACTTCGGCGACAAGCTGCCCAGCGACGTCTTCCGCGAGCATTCGCTGGCCTGCTATGTCACCGACAAGACGTCGCTGAAGCTGCGCCACGAAATCGGCATCGACATCATCGCCTGGGAGTGCGACTACCCGCACTCGGACTGCTTCTGGCCCGACGCGCCCGAACAGGTGCTGGCCGAACTGAACGCCGCCGGCGCCGACGACTCCGACATCAACAAGATCACCTGGGCCAACGCCTGCCGGTTCTTCGGCTGGGACCCGTTCGCCCGCACGCCCCGAGAGCAGGCGACCGTTAAGGCCCTGCGCGCCAAGGCAACCGACGTGGATGTGTCGATCCGGTCGCGCGCCGAGTGGGCGCGGCGTTATCAGGAAAAGCAGCTGGCCACGTCCTGACGCCGAACGTCGAGTTGTTGGGCGAAATCGGCGATTTTTGCGCCACAACTCGACGCTCGGGGCATCGTCAGCCCGTTGGCGGGTTGACGAACCACACGTTCTCCTCGCGCAGGCTGCGGCTGCGCCAACCGTCGTCGGTGCGCGTCAGCTCGTGGTGGTAGTAGCCGCCGCAGTAACTCAACTCCGCCATGCCCGGCAACTGCATGGGGTTGTAGAACATGGCGCGCACCGTCGCGGAATCGCCGTGCAGCGCCAGGATTTCCACGTTGGTGATGTAGTGCATCGACATCGGGATCGCGCCGAAGCCCTGCTCCAGCCATGCGGCCACCTCGTCGCGAGGGCCCGCCGCCGCGCCCGCCGACGAGTAGTCGATATGCGCGTCGTCGGTGAAGACCGAGCGGTACAGCTGCCAATCCTTGGCATCAACGGCCCGGGCGTATCTGTTGAGTAGCGCGGTGATTTCGAGTTCGTCGGCGACCCGCTGCAGATCCATCGTTGCACCTCATATCCCTTGGCGTCGAACGTCGACTTGTTGCGCGAAATCGGCGATTCTGGCGCCATAACTCGACGTTCGGCGGACGGACTAGCCTTGCGGCAGTTCCACTCCCTCAAAACTTTTGAGCATCTCGGCCGGCGGCGGCGTCATCTGGAGATAAACGTCTATGTGCCGGATCCGGTCATCATCGGTGAACTCATAGACGGTCAGCGAATTGACCACGCTACGGAATTCGCCCACCTCGCTCCGTTCCTCGAGTTCGAGAAACACGCGGCCGCCGGACTCGGTGATGTGCTTGAAAGAACACTCCCACTCCGACGATGTCGCCCAATTGGTGAGGAATTCGACATAGTCCGGCCACTTCATCACCTCTTTGAACGCACCGATCCGCTCGAATTCGCCCACGGCGACCAGCTCGGCCAGCGGTCTCCAACTGTCCGCCGAGAAGCCCGGTTTCTTCGCTTGGTCGACGAGGCGCTTCGTGGTGGCGCCGTATTGCAGCACCACGTGCGATCGGCCGGTGTACGAGTCGATAACATCCTCGACCGTTGGCAAGGCATTCACGCCCGCACCCCGGCCTTTCGCAGGTAACGTCGCAGGATCCCGATGCGCCCCATGAGAATTCCCCTTTCACCAGCGAGACGTAGCCAGCGCCTTTGCGTCCAACGTCGACTTGTTGCGCGAAAATGGCCGATCCTGGCGCAACTACTCGACGCTCGGCAGTTCCGGCGGTGGACGGTACTCGGGTTCGTAGCCGGAGACGTGAATCGGGCTGCCCACCAGACGGAAATCACCCGCTGTCACAATCACTTCCGGGGTGGCCTCGAGGGCCTCGGGGAGGGTCCTGACGGCCGCGGCCGGAACCCCGAGCGGGCGCAGCCGGCGTTCCCACCCGGCCGCGCTGTCGGTCGCCAGCATCGCCGTGACGACGGCGAGCACTTCGTCGCGGCGGGCTACCCGCTCGGCCATCGTCTCGAAACCACCGATGCCTGCCTCCGCGGCGAACGACTTCCAGAACCCGTCATGGGTGATGAACAGCGCCAGATGGCCATCCGCGGTCGGAAACAGCTGAGCCGGAACGTAATACGAGTGCGCCCCGTGGGGGCGCCGCTGCGGCTCCACCCCACTGTTGAGGTAGGCGGAGGCGTGGTAGTTGAGCTGCGACAGCATGACGTCGCGCAGCGACACGTCCACCTGCCCGCCGGTGCCGGAGATGATCTTGGCCAACAGCCCCAACGCCGCCGACATTCCGGTGGAGTTGTCGGCCGACGAGTAGCCGGGCAGCGCCGGCGGACCGTCGGGGTCACCGGTCAGCGCCGCGGTGCCGACGCCGGCCTGCACCACGTAGTCGAACGCGGGGTCGTCGCCGCCGTACAGGCCGAAGCCGGTGATCGCCACGCAGACGATCCGCTCGTTGTGCCCTCGCAGCTGCTCGTAGGTGAGCCCCAACCGGCGGATGGCCGACGGCTTCAAGTTCACCAGCAGCGCGTGGGATTCGCCGACCAGGTCGCCCAGGCGCTGTTGTCCCGCATCCGAATTCAAATCCAGGCAGATGCTGGACTTGTTCCGATTGAGGCTGGCGAAGTACGTGGCGCCGACGCTGCGGGAGATCTCGCCGCCGGCGGGCTCGATCTTGGTGACCTCGGCCCCGAGGTCGGCGAGCAACATGGTGGCATACGGGCCGGCCAGCATGGTGCCGACCTCGAGGATACGGATCCCCGCCAGTGGCCCGGTGTTGCTGGGAGTCAACGCAATTCCGCGGCGAGCGAGGCGATCATTTCGCGGGTACGACGCTTGGACGCGACCAGCTCGTCCCGGTTGTCGCCGATGGGCAGCAGCCGCACCGACAGATCGGTCACGCCGGCATCGGCGAAACGACGCATCCGGGCCAGGATCTGTTCGGAGTCACCCGCCGCGCACAGGTCGCCGACGTCGCGCGCATCGCCGCGATCGAGCAGGCGCTGGTAGTTGGGTGACACCTCGGCCTCACCCAGGATACGGTTGGCCCGCTCCTTGGCCTCCTCGACTTGCGAAGGCGCACATAGGCATACCGGGATGCCCGCGACGATCCGCGGGGCGGGCCGCCCGGCGTCGGCGGCGGCCTTGGTGATCTTCGGCGCGATGTGATCACCGATCGCGCGCTCGTCGGCCATCCACAACACGGTGCCGTCGGCGAGTTCACCGGCGAGCTGCAGCATCACCGGCCCCAGCGCGGCGACCAACACCGGCATCGGGGTATCCGCCCCGATCGCCAGCGGGTTGTGCACGGTGAACGAATCGTTCTCGACATCCACCGGGCCCGGCCCGGCGACGGCGGTGTTGAGCACCTGCAGGTAATTGCGGGTGTAGGCGGCCGGCTTCTCGTACGGCAGGCCGAGCATGTCCCGGATGATCCAGTGGTGCGACGGTCCGACACCGAGGGCCAGCCGCCCGCCTGCCACCGCGTGTGTCGAAAGCGCTTGGCGGGCAAGCGCGATCGGATGCTGGGCCTGCAGGGGCACCACCGCGGTACCCAGCTCGATGCGCGAGCTGTGCGCGGCCATCAGCGACACCATGGTCAGGCAGTCGAAGTCGTTGGGCACCTGCGGCATCCACGCCGTGTCCAGCCCTGCGGATTCGGCCCATTCGATATCGGAGGCCAGCTTGTGCACCTTGCGGGCCATGTCGCCACGCTCGGCACCGATCATTACTCCGACGCGCACTGTTCCTCTTTTTCTGAAGCGGGTTCGTTCTCGGTGGATTCCGCCGTGCCGGTCAGCGCGCGGATATCGCGCACCAGGTTGTCCAGCGGTGTCCCGGTGGGGAATACGGCCGCGGCCCCGGCGGAGAGCAGTTTGGGGACGTCGGCGTGCGGGATGGTTCCGCCGACGACGACGGAGATGTCGGCGGCGTCGGCGGCGCGCAGCGCCTCGACGGTGCGCGCGGTGAGCGCCAGGTGCGCGCCGGAGAGGATGCTCAAGCCGACCACGGCGACGTCTTCCTGCACCGCGATCGAGGCGATGTCCTCGATGCGCTGACGGATACCCGTGTAGATGACCTCGAATCCGGCGTCGCGCAGGGTGCGGGCGACGATCTTGGCGCCGCGGTCGTGCCCGTCCAAGCCGGGTTTGGCAACCAGAACGCGAACGGCCACTTAGAACACCACCGGCTGCTGGAACTCGCCCCACACCGCTTTGAGCGCGGAGACCATCTCACCGACCGTGCAGTAGGCGTTGGCGCAGTCGATCAATTTGTGCATCAGGTTGTCGTCTCCTTCCGCGGAACGCGACAGGGCGGCAAGGGTGGATTGTACTGCGGCCGAATCCCTTTCGGACTTTACCTTGGAGAGCCGCTTGAGCTGAAGGTCACGCCCTTCGGCGTCGAGCTCGTAAGTGACGACGTCGTGTTCGGGTTCCTCGGTCACGAAGCGGTTGACCCCCACCACCGGGCGGGTGCCCGCTTCGACGTCCTGATGCATCTTGAACGCCTCGTCGGCGATCAGGCCCTGCAGGTAACCGTCCTCGATGGCATGGACCATGCCGCCGTGCCGCTCGAGGTCGGACATGATCTCGATGATGCGCTCCTCGGTCGCGTCGGTCAGCGCCTCCACGAAATACGAGCCGCCCAGCGGGTCGGCCACACTGGCCACGCCGGTTTCGTGCGCGAGGATCTGCTGGGTGCGCAACGCCAGGGTCGTGGTCTCCTCGGTGGGCAGCGCGAACGGCTCGTCCCAGGCCGCCGTGAACATCGACTGGACCCCGCCCAACACAGCGGCCATGGCCTCATAGGCCACGCGGACGATGTTGTTGTGGGCCTGCGGGGCATACAGCGACGCCCCGCCACAGACGCAGCCGAAGCGGAACATCGCCGCCTTGTCCTTCGTCGCCCCGTAGCGCTCCCGCACGATCGTCGCCCAACGCCGCCGTCCCGCACGGTACTTGGCGATTTCTTCGAAGAAGTCCCCGTGGGTATAGAAGAAGAACGAAATCTGCGGCGCGAACTGGTCGATCGTCATGCGGCCGCGCTCCACCACGGTGTCGCAGTAGGTGACGCCGTCGGCGAGGGTGAACGCCATCTCCTGCACCGCGTTGGCCCCGGCGTCGCGGAAATGCGCACCGGCAACCGAAATCGCGTTGAACCTGGGCACCTCGGCGGCGCAGAACTCGATGGTGTCCGCGATCAACCGCAGGGACGGCTCCGGCGGCCAGATCCACGTGCCGCGCGAGGCGTACTCCTTGAGGATGTCGTTCTGGATGGTCCCGGTGAGCTTGGCGCGCGGGATACCTTTTTTCTCGGCGGCGGCGACGTAGAACGCCAGCAGGATCGCCGCCGTGCCGTTGATGGTCATGCTGGTGCTGAGCTTGTCCAGCGGGATGCCGTCGAACAGGATCTCGAAATCGGCCAGGGTGTCCACGGCGACGCCGACCCGGCCGACCTCCTCGCCGAACTCGGGATCGTCGGAGTCGTAGCCGCACTGCGTCGGCAGGTCGAGCGCGACCGACAGCCCGGTCCCGCCCTGATCCAGCAGGTAGCGGTAACGACGATTGGATTCCTCGGCGGTGCCGAACCCCGAATACTGGCGGAACGTCCACAGCTTGCCGCGGTAGCCCGACGCGAAGTTGCCGCGAGTGAAGGGGAACTCCCCGGGCTGGGGAGGCTCCGCGCCTCTATCCGCCGGCCCATATACGGGCTGCAGCGGGATGCCGGAGGGAGTGTGGGCCGTATTATCCATCGGTGAATAACGTACTTGCAAAAAAAGAGAATGCCAATACCACACGCTTGACCAGGTCAAAGGAGACGAATGGCTAACAACGAGCTCGCCGATCGCACGGTGGTGATCTCCGGCGGGAGCCGCGGCATCGGACTCGCGATTGGAATCGCCGCGGCTCGCCGAGGCGCCAACGTGGTGCTGCTGGCCAAGACCGACACACCCCATCCGCGCCTGCCCGGGACGGTGCACACCGCGGCGGCTGACGTCGAGGCCGCCGGCGGGAAGGCGCTGGCCGTCGTGGGCGACGTGCGCCGCGAAGAGGACGTGCAGCGCGTGGTCGACGCGGCCGTGCAGCGGTTCGGCGGCATCGACGTCTGCGTCAACAACGCTAGGAGGCTGCTGAATTAATCCGCGTGGCGGGCGTGGTTGTGGTGGGGTATTTGGGGATGATTGGTGGGTGCAGGGTCGGTCTGATGATCAACGTGAGTTGTTGGATGCGGAGTCGGTTGCCGGTCATCTTCTGAAGGGCGGCAGCGTGTTTGGTTTCCTGGCGGCTCATCGCCGCCAGTTGTTCCCTGAGGAATTGTTCGCCGATCTTTTCCCGTCGCGGCGGGGCCGCCCGAGTGTGCCCGCTGAGGTGATGGCCAGTGTGATCACGTTGCAGGCTCTGCACGGTCTTTCCGATAACGAGACCGTCGATGCGGTCACGTTTGATCTGCGCTGGAAAGCCGCGTGCGGTCTGCCGGTTACCGCTGCGGCGTTTCATTCCACGACACTGACTTATTGGCGGCGCCGGCTGGCCGAATCAGATCGCCCGAACCGGATATTCGAGGTGGTTAAGGCGGTGGTCGCTCAATCGGGGGCGTTGTCGGGAAAGACGCGCCGGGCCTTGGACTCCACGGTCCTCGATGACGCGGTGGCCACCCAGGACACGGTGACTCAGCTCATCGGTGCGATCCGTCGTGTGGGCCGTGAGGTGCCAAGCGCCACCGAGGTCATCGCAGCCCACTGTTTGGCCCATGACTACAGCGACCCGGGTAAACCGGCCATCATCTGGGACGACGCCGCAGCCCGAGAGGCATTGGTCGATGCCCTGGTCGCCGACGCGCGGCGGCTGCTCACCCAGTTGTCGGGACAGCCGTTGGAGCCACGCGCCGCCGACGCGGTGGCGCTGCTGGCTCTGATCGCCGGCCAAGACGTCGAACCGGCCGAGGGCTCGGATGGCACTGACGGGCAGTGGCGCATCGCCCAGAGCGTGGCGCCGGACCGGGTGGTCTCCACGGTCGACCCGGAATCGCGCCACGTGCACAAATCACCGCACCGCCAGCAGGATGGATTCAAGGCGCATGTGGTGGTGGAGCCCGATACCGGCATCATCACCGGCTGTGCGCTGACCAAGGCCGCCGGGGTGGGCAACCACGAAGTGGCCGTCGGGCTGGCCCTGCTGGCCAACGAATCTGGGCCGATGACTGTGCTGGCTGATGCGGCTTATGGCTCCGGTGAATTCCGCGCCCAACTGGCCCAACGCGGCCACACCGACCGGGTCAAACCCCCACTGGCGCGCCGCGCGTTGGCCGGGGGGTTCACCGTCGATGATTTCACTGTCGACCACGACGCCCGCACCGCAACCTGCCCCAACGGGCTCACCCGACCGATCAGCCGTTCCGGTCGCGCTTTCTTCGGCAAGGCCTGCACCGACTGCCCGTTGCGGGCGCGGTGCACCCGTAGCCGCGCCGGCAAAAATCTGCTCGTCGGCCGCTACGACGCCGCGCTGCGCGCTGCCCGCCAAGCCGCCCGCGACCCCGACTGGCTCAGTGAATACCACCAGCACCGGCCTATGGTCGAACGCAGCATCGCTTGGCTCACCCGCGGCAACCGCAGATTGCGCTACCGCGGAACCATCAAAAACGACCACTGGCTGCACCACCGAGTCGCCGCAATCAACCTGCGCAGGTTAATCACGTTGGGCCTCAACCACACTGGAACCAACTGGGCCATCGCCTAAACCTAAACTCAGAGACTTGCGCGACACGCCACTGCCCTGCAACCCTTACCGCGGCGGGGTGATCTCTTGTGTCGACCTCAGGGTCACATCAGCGCCAAAAAGCGCCGCGAGGCACCCCGCCCCCAAAGACCACTAATTCAGCAGCCTCCTAGCGCCATCGCGACCGACCCGACGGCCGTGCTGTCGGCCAAGAAATACGACCTGATGCAGGAGATCAACCTGCGCGGCACCTTCCTGCTGACCAAGGCGTGCGTGCCCCATCTCCAGAAATCGGCCAACCCGCACGTGCTGACCATCTCGCCACCGATCAATATGAACCCCCGTTGGCTGGGCGCCCACCCGGCCTACACGCTGTCCAAGTACGGGATGACGCTGCTGTCACTGGGCTGGGCGGCCGAGTTCGCGGACGACGGGATCGGCGTGAACTGTCTGTGGCCGGAGACCTACATCGCCACCGCGGCGGTCACCAACATGGCCGATGGCGACCGGTTGGCCGCGTCGTCGCGCAGCCCCGAGATCATGGGCGACGCCGCCGTCGAGATCGTCTCCCGACCGGCCCGGGAAGCCACCGGCGAGTGCCACATCGACGCGACGCTGCTGCGATCCGCCGGGGTCGCGGACCTGTCCCGGTACGGCGGCGGCGAGCAGCCCATCCCGGACCTGTTCTTGGACTGATCCCTAGGTGCGGCAAAGGATTTCGCCGTGCGGGATGGCGATCCAGCCGTCGTCGGCGGCGGCCCATTCCCGCCACGCGGCGGAGATCTCCTCGAGCTGCGCGGGGGTGGCCAAGTCGAGGCTCACCAGGTCGCGGGCCACGGTGGAATGCAGGATTCGGTCGGCCCACATCCCACCCCACCATTCGCGCGTCTCGGCTGTGGCGTAGCACCACAGGCTGCCGGACGGCGTGATGTCCTCGAATCCCGCCTGCTGTGCCCAGGACAGCAGGCGCCGGCCCGCGTCCGGTTCGCCGCGGTTGGCGCGCGCGACCCGCTGGTAGAGCTCTCGCCACAACTCGAGGGCGGGCAGCTGCGGGTACCAGATGAAACCCGCATAGTCGGCGTCGCGGACGGCCACGATGCCGTCCGGCGCGCACACTCGCCGCATCTCGCGCAGGGCCCGCACCGGGTCGGCGACGTGCTGCAGCACCTGGTGGGCGTGGACGACATCGAATGTGTCGTCGGCAAAGTCGAGGTTGTGCACGTCGGCGGTGCCGAACGAGACGTTGGACAGATTGCGTTGTTGGGCTTCGGCGCGGGCCGCGCCCAGGACGTCCGCGACTTGGTCGACGGCGGTGACGGATCCGGGTGCGACGCGCGCGGCGAGGTCAGCGGTGATGGTGCCGGGCCCGCATCCGACGTCCAGCACCGACAGGCCCGGCTTCAGGTGTGCCAGCAGGTACGCCGCCGAATCCTCGGCGGTGCGGTGCCGGTGGCTGCGCAGCACCGACTCGTGGTGCCCGTGCGTATAACTGGCCCCGTCATTCATGGCGCCAGCTTACGGCGACGAGCCACATGATGAAATATGTGTCTCGCTATTTGAGACAGCTAGTCGACGGGGACGTTGAGGATCGGAAGGTCGGAACCGGCTCCCGGACCGTCGAAATGCCACCATTCGCCCGAATACACTTTCAGGCCGCCGTAGTTCATGGCGTTGCGCAGCGCGGACCGATTCGCCTTCGCGTCGGCGCTGATGCCCTGGGTGTTGAAAGCCGTTGCCCGCGGGGTGAAGTCGTCGAAGTCGGTGCCCATATCGGCGAGACAAAGCCCACCCGCGTGCTGTCCCGACGAACATGGCTGTTGCGTCGTCGTGAACGTCACATCGACCGAGCGTCCCGACTCATGGCTGCGCGCATACTGGCCCGGACGTGCCACCCAGGCGGGGTTGGGGACGAGGCTGAACATCTTGACCTGGACGTCGTGCGGCCGATAGCAGTCCCAGAAGACCAGGAGGTGCCCCTGCGGGCGCAGGGCGCCGGCCGCGGCGGCGAGGCCGGGGGCCATCGATTGGTGCACAAGGCATCTGGCATCGGATGGATACAGCTGCGTGTGAGTGAAATTGTTGGTCGTCGCGTAGCGCAGATCGAGCACCGCGTCGGGCACGACGGTGCGGATGTCGACGAAGCCGGCCGCTCGGGCGGCGTCGCTGACCGGCGGCACGTCGGGGCCGGCCTGGGCGGTCCCCACGCCGGAGACCGCGACCAGACCCGCGACGATCGCGAGCGCACGGACCCGGCGCAAAAAACGCATTCGGCCATTGTCGCAGTTGGTCACCCCGAGTTGCGTTATCTCCTACGAGATGTCGCCCTCGACATAGCGCTGCAGGTTCGGCGCCATCGCCGCCACCACCTGGTCCTCGGACATGGACGCGATCGGCTCCATCTTCCAGACGTAGCGCAACAGCGCGAAGCCGATCAGCTGGGTGGCGATCAGCCCGCTGCGCCGCAGTCGTTCGTCCTCGTCGGCCCCCAGGGTGGACCCGCCGATCAGACCTCGCTCCACGATCAGCCGCAGCTTCTCCCGGGTCTTGTCTTCATGGGCGGCGGTCAGCACCACCGCGCGCAGGATCGGACCGACCTCGTCATCGGTCCAGGTGTCCAGCACGGTGCGGATCAATTGCCGGCCGAGGTCGGCCTTGGGCGTCGCCCATGTCGCGGCCACCGAGTCGAGCCATTTCTGCGGCGGCGTGGTGGCGGCATCAAGCAGGCCCTCCTTCGAGCCGAAGTAGTGGTAGATGAGCGCCGGGTCGACGTCCGCGGTCCGGGCGACGGCCCGAATTGCCGTTCCGGCCCAGCCATTTTCGGCGAATTCGTCGCGAGCGGCGGCCAGGATGCGCGCCGCCAGCACACCGCGCTCGTCGCGCGGACCCGGGACGATCGATCGTGTCGGCACCGCCTCACCATACCCGAAGTTTCATCTTGCGTTGAGACTAATCTCAACGTAGCGTGAAACTATGACACCGCTCAACGGTCCGCAGACCACGGGCCGCGAATACCGGAATCTCAGCGAGCCGCAGTACGCGTCGCGCACCGACATCAACACCGCGATTGCAATGCGCGACGGCACAACACTTTTGGCCGACATTCACCGGCCCGATGCCGACGGCCGCTTCCCGGCGCTGCTGGCAGCCTCGCCATATCCGCGGCAGATGCAGGATCTCGGCGCGCCCGCGGGGTTCATCGAGGCCGGCAGGACCGACTTCTGGGTGCCACGCGGCTACGTGCACGTCATCGCCAACCTCCGCGGCACCTGCGGCTCCGAGGGTTCCTTCAACTTCTTCGACGCGCAGGAGCGCCGGGATGTGCACGACTTAGTGGAGTGGATCGCGGCTCAGCCGTGGTGCGACGGGAACGTCGGAATGATCGGCATCAGCTACTTCGCGATGACCCAACTCGAGGCGGCTGTCGAGCGGCCGCCTCACCTCAAAGCGATCTTTCCCCTGGCCGTGACCAGCGACCTGTACGAGGGCGCCAACCATCACGGGCTGTTGAGTTCGTCTTTCATCACACCGTTTCTCGCCATGATGGGCCTGACTGCCGACCGCAGCGACAAGCTGTGGCGCAGCAAGCCAATCGGGCTGGCGCGACGCGTGCTCAAGAGCCCGAGGGTGCACAAGAAATTCGAGACCATGAACGGCGAGGCGGCGGTCACCATGCTGCGCCAACTGCTCAGGCTGCCGCACAATCCCCATCCGTGGGACGAACTATGGCAGGAGGCGGTGGTCAAGCACCCGACGCGCGACGAGTGGTGGGATGAGCGAAACCTGTTGCCACTGCTCAAGGAAATCGACATCCCGGTCTACCTGGGGTGTGATTGGCAGAATGTGCCGTTACACCTGCCTTCGACGTTCGCAACCTGGAAGCGGCTGTCGGGCAACGGGTGTGTGCGGATGGGCATGCTCGGCGAGTTCGGGCTGACGTGGCCATGGGAAAGCATGCACACCGAGGCGCTGGCCTGGTACGACCATTGGCTGAAGGGGCGCGACACCGGGATCACCGAGGGGCCACCGATCCGCTACTTCCTGCCGGGCGCCGACGAGTGGCGAACTGCCGACTCCTGGCCGCCCTCGCAAGCCCCGCATCGCGAGCTGGCCCTGCGCACTGACGGCGTTTTGGATGCCGACGAAGGGGAGCCGGGCGGTCGCGAATTCATGGTGTTGGGATCAGGCCTGGGCCGCATCAAAGCCAGCGAGATCGATCCGCCGTCGATGTTGGCATGGACCAGCGCGCCGCTGAGCCAGGATGTCGATGTGGTCGGCGATGTCGCGCTGCGGCTGGTTGCCTCGGCGACGGCGATCGATACCGCGTGGATGGCCACGCTGCACGACGTGGCGCCTGATGGGGAAGCGACCGACGTGACCGCAGGCTGGTTGCGCGCCAGCTTGCGCGAGGTCGACGAAGCGGCCAGCCGCCCGGGTGCGCCGGTGTTGCCCTGCAAAAACCCGCAAGCGGTGCCGCTGGGCGAGGATGTCGAGTATCGAATCCCGTTGGTGCCCAATGCTCGCCGGTTCAAGAAAGGCCAGCGCATCCGCCTGACGCTCACCAGCGACGACCAGGACCCAGCGAC
Organism: Mycobacterium sp. 3-98; assembly: GCF_035918355.1. Lineage (NCBI taxonomy): Bacteria > Bacillati > Actinomycetota > Actinomycetes > Mycobacteriales > Mycobacteriaceae > Mycobacterium > Mycobacterium sp. 3-98. The sequence continues at coordinate 5,159,690 of NZ_CP142360.1, forward strand.
ACCGGCGATCATGAACTTCCGCCATGCCAGCGTCGGCACGTCCAGCTTGAACACGGTGCGCTCGTCTTCGAGGTTATTCATTCCGGTGCTCGGGTAGCCAACGGCAGTGCCGGCGGCGGAAACGTCATCTGCTGCCAGCAGGTGGAAAGGCCCTTGCAGGTTGTCTGGGCCGTAAGGGCGTGGCCGGGTCGCGCCTCATCCGCGTTCTGCGGTCGCGACGGCGAGCCAGTCGTCGGCCGACAGCCGGCTTGCGCGCGACGGGTCGTAGCGCCGCAAGAGCGCAGGCACACTCACGTGCTCGCGTAGTTCAAATCCGTGCTCTGCCAATGTCACGGTCAGGTCGGCCTCGGTGAAGTCGGTGCGATACGGTTCGCCGCGCCTGGCTACCATCCGGGTGATCCGGCCCGCGCTTTTCCACGGCGTGCTGGCGCTGACGACGCCCGCCGCGATATGGTCCAAAACCAGTCGACTCCCCGGGGCGCAGAGTCCGGCGAGGTCGGCGAGCGTCGCGTCGATGGCCCCGCGCGTCAGGTAGGGAGTAACTCCAAGCCAGACCACGAGGGCCGCCGCGGTGGGGTCGAAGCCGGCGGCGAGCAGCGTTTCACGGAGCGCGTTCTGTTCCAAATCACAAGCAACCCAGTGCATTCGGCAGTGGTGCTGCGGTGGCAACAACCGTTCGACGACCGGTCGCTTCTCCGCTTGAGTGGCCGGCGCGTCGACCTCGAAGATTGTCACCGCGGTGTCGGCCCGGCGAAGGCTGGTGGTGTCGAAGCCCGCACCCAGCAGCACGAGTTGGCTGATTCCTGCGCTGATCGCGGTCTCACATGCGTCGTCGACGTAGCGCACCCGAAGCGCGATGTGGGCGTGCAGCCCTCCCCACAGCCGGTCGAAGATCCGAAGCGCGGCGTCGGCTGAGCGCCAGTGCGTCAGCAGGGCGCGCAGCGCGCGGTGCCTGACGAAACGCCGGGAGTACGTGTCGTCCACCAGGCGGCGCCCCGATGGCCGCAGCGTTTCCGCTGCGCGCTGGAACGCATTGACTTCGGCGGTCCAACTCGCTGCGCGATCTAGGCGCCGAGTGCCCACATCAACCATCGACTCCCCTTTGCAACGAACTGCCCGCTATTCGACGCTATCCAGCAGACCGGCCCATCGGTAAGGTCCAATTCGATGGCGAATTCTTGGACCAGTCGCGATACCGGAGTCGACCTGCACCTTGACCTTCCCCCGGGGCGGGGCCGGCGCGCAGCGCTCGAAGATGCTCTGCGACAAGCTATCCGGGGTGGACGCCTCGCCGCGGACGAAGTGCTGCCGTCCTCGCGTGCCCTCGCCACACAACTCGGGCTTGCCCGCGGAACGGTCGTCGAGGTCTATGCGCAACTGGGAGCCGAGGGATACCTCCGCACCCGTCCAGGTGCGGCGACCCAGGTGGCGGGCGGCCCGCACCTTCAGGCGCCGACCCATCCCGCGCCGGTTATCCACCGCTACGCGGCCGATTTTCGCCTCGGCCGTCCGGACCTCAGCATGTTCCCTCGCGCCGAATGGCTACGCGCGCTGCGCCGGGTCCTCGAGGTCACTCCCCACGCCGAGCTCGGGCCGGCGGATCCGCGGGGGTCACCGCGCTTGCGCGCGGCGCTGGCCAACTATCTGGGTCGAGTGCGCGGCGTGCTCACTACCGGGGAGCACATCGTCGTCTGCAGCGGGTTCACGCAGGGGCTGCGTCTGGTGTGTGACGCGCTGGCCGCGAGCGGGGCCCGATCGGTCGCCCTCGAAAATCCCTGCCTGCCCGACCATCGCGCGACGGCGGTGGCGAGCGGCCTCACCGTCGAGCCCCTCGACGTCGACCACGGGGGTGCGCGGCCCGAGGGATTCAACAAACGCGTCGCCGCGGCGGTGCTCACCCCGGCACACCAGGCTCCGCTCGGTGCAACGCTCGTTGCCGACCGACGCACCGAGTTTGCGCACATCGCCGCCGCCCGAGGCGCGTATCTGATCGAGGACGACTACGACGGGGAATTTCGCTACGACCGCCACCCCGTCGGCGCGCTGCAGGGCCTGGCGCCCGAGCACGTCGTCTACGCGGGCAGCGCCAGCAAGAGCCTGGCGCCCGGCCTGCGCCTTGGCTGGCTCGCGCTGCCCGCCGCATTGGTCGACGGGGTGGTCGAAGCCAAGCGCCGCGCCGACCGTGGAACCGACGTCCTCGCGCAGCTGACGTTCGCGGAGTTGATCGAATCCGGTGCGCTCGACCGGCACATCAGACGGATGCGGCGGCGCTACCGCAACCGCCGCGATGCCCTCGTCGCAGCCCTCGGCCGCTGCGCCCCCGGGATGCCGGTGTTGGGCATCTCGGCCGGCCTTCACGCCGTTGTCGCGCTCCCCGAGCGCATTTCGGAGGCCGACGTGTTGAAGGTCGCGCACGGACGCGACATCGCCCTCACCGGGCTGAACCCCTTCTGGCACGGCACAAGCCGCCACACGGACGGAATCGTCATCGGATACGGGACACCGCCCGAGCACGAATACACCACGGCACTCGCGCATCTCGAGCAGTTCCTGTCGACCGTGGCCGGCCGTAGCGGCTAGCCTCGATGCTGGGCCATCGATACCGCAGGAAGTCACGAGGAGGTGCGGCAATGCCGATGATCGACGTGACGTTCGTGCGTGGCTCGGTGGACCAGGACGCGCTGAATCGACTGGCCGACGAGTTGGTCACCGTGTTGCTGCGGGCCGAACGCGCCCCGGACACACCGTTTTTGCGTGACAACACGTGGGTGTATCTACACGCGCTAGACCCGGAGGCGCTCTCGGTGGACGGTCGGGGTCCGGGCGCGCCCCGGTTCAGGGTCGATCTCACGGTGTTCGACGGCGCACTGTCGCGGGACCGCAAGGAACAGCCGGCCGCCGACGTGCACACCGCTATCTGCGCCGCGGCGGGAATCGAGCCGCAAGGCCCGATGGCCTTTCATGTGTGGACGTTGATCCACGAGATCCCTGAAGGGAATTGGGCCGGCGGCGGCAATGTCATCTACTACCAGCAGGTGAAAGGCCTTGTGGCGGAGGATTGATGCGGTCAGCCGGCCGACGTGAAGTCGATGTGCAACTCCGTCAGGCCGCGCAGCAGGAACGTCGGCTCGTAGTGGTACTGACGGTTCCCAGGCGATCCGTGCTTGGCATCGCTGATGGTGAAATCGCGGGTGCGGTCGAGGATCCGGTTGATGGTGATCTGTCCTTCCACCCGCGCCAGCGGCGCGCCCGCGCAGGTGTGAATGCCCCGACCGAAGGCGATGTGTTCGCGGACGTTCTTCCGGTCGGCACGAAACTCGTTGGGACTGTCGAACTTTCGCGGGTCACGGTTGGCCGCGCCCAGACAGAGCATGAGGACCGTGCCGGCCGGGATGCGTACCCCGCCCAGAGTGGTGGATTTACGCGCCAGCCGGAAGTCGACCTTGGTCGGGCTCTGCATGCGCAGCGCCTCTTCGATGAACGTGCCGATCAAGCTTCGATCTGAACGCAGCCGCTCCTGCAGCTCGGGATCATCGCCGAGGATCTGCACCGACGAGCTCAGCAGTTTGGTCACGGTCTCCTGCCCGGCCGCGAACAAGAATGTCGCCGGCCGGACGACCTCCAACAATGGCGGGATCGAGCCATCGGGGTACGTTGCGGTCGCGAGACCGGTCAGCACGTCTTCGCGGGGCCGTTGTCGCCGGTCGTCGATGTAGGCGCTGAACAGCTCGTCGAGGTACTGCAACGGGTTGCTGCCCACCGGTTCGTGATCCAGCGCGCCCACCCGGGCGCCCGGCGCATTGCCGGCCCCGAGATTGCGGCGGATCTCCGGGCGGTCCTCCTCGGGAACCCCGAGCAGGTCGGCGATCGCCAGCGTCGCGAACGGCTTTGCGTACTCGCTGAGGAATTCGCAGTGGCCGTTGGCGATGAACTCGTCGAACTGCCGGTCGGACAATTGCCAGATGTAGTCCTTGTTTTCCTGCAGCCGGCGTGGGGTCAGGAGCCGCCCGAGTAGGGAACGCGCCTTTTCGTGCTCGGGCGGGTCCATGACCACCATGTGCTCGAAGATCGGGAATTCGTGGCGATGCGCTTCGATCTGCTCACTGATGTCGTCGCCTTCCGGGGTGAACGGTAGCGGCGGGAACGGGCCGCCGATCGCGTTGACCGCGGAAAAGGACTCGACGTCTTTGAAGGCCGCCTGCACTTCCTGGTAGCCGGTCACGGCCACGACCCCGTAGTGGGGTTCGCGGCACACTGGTCCCTGGTTGCGCAGGTACTCCCAGTAGTCATAGGGGTCTTGCGCGACGTCGGTGTCGGTGAAGTAGTCGACGTTGGCGAGCTCGGTCATGAGTCCAATCCCTTTTCTTGGCACCGAAAAGCGCGGTGCATCACGCTGATGCGTCGCCTGTGACGACGCTGATGGCTTGGCGCGGACAGGCGGCCACCGCGGCTTCCACGCTGGGGCGCAACGCTTCAGCCCGTTCTTCATCGCAGGTCGCGATGTCATCGCCCAGGTCGAAAACCTCGGGGGCGATCTCCACGCAGAGGGCGTGCGCCTCACACAGGCGCGGTTCCACCCGGACACGCATACGGCACCCTCCCTTCCCCTCTTTGCGACTCGATAACTGATCGATCGACCAAATTGCTAGGATGCGGTATGCCTACCACGGATCGCGCGGACCGGTCAAGCAAATCCAGCGCGCCCAACCGCGCGGCGGCGCGCCGAACGAAGAGGAATCCCGAAGCCGGCGCGCGCGGCAAGCTGATCGAAGCCACCGCCCGCATCATGCGCGAGGAAGGCTATGCCGCGGCCACCTCGCGGCGGGTCGCCGCCGAGGCCGGCGTCAAGCAGGCGCTGGTCTATTACTACTTCCCGACGATGGACGACCTGTTCGTCGAGGTGCTGCGGGCCGGTGCCGAGACCGCGCTCACACGCATGCGCGCCCTGCTGGCCGAGGACGACCCTCTGCGAGCCCTGTGGGCGATGAACAGCGACTCGGCGGTAACCGCTCTGAATGCCGAGTTCATGGCATTGGCCAACCACCGCAAGGCAATTGGCATCGAACTCAAGGCCTACGCCGAACGGGTACGTGACATCGAGACGGCGGCGGTCACCATGGTGCTGCGCGCGAACGACGTCGATCTCGAGGAATATCCTCCGGTGGCGATCTCGATGCTGATCGCGCAGGTGGCGCGCAGCCTGTGCAACGAGAGTGCCGTCGGCGTCACCCAGGGACACGACGAGTTGCGCGCGTTCGTCGAGCGCCAACTGAGCCTGCTGGCGGCGCCCGCAACCGCGTCCCCGCGCGGCCGCTAGCACTGGCCGGCGCTGCCGCAACGGCGGCAGAACCGCTTCCGCGCCCCGGGCTCCGACCGCGCGGCCAGACACACGTCTGTTGACACTGCGGCAAAACGGTGCCACCCTTCCTGATCGATCGACAAACAAAGGCAATCAACGTATAGGCGAGGTGCATCATGGGCGGAAGAGTCGAGGGGAAGGTCGCGTTCATCACCGGGGCGGCCCGAGGCCAGGGCCGCAGCCACGCGGTGCGCCTCGCACAGGAAGGTGCCGACATCATCGCGGTCGACATCTGCACACCGATCAGCAGCAGCAGCAGCGAGATCCCGCCGTCGACTCCCGATGACCTGGCCGAGACGGCCGACCTCATCAAGGGCCTCAACCGCCGCATCGTGACCGCCGAAGTCGACGTCCGCGATTACGACGCGCTGAAAGCGGCGGTGGACAGCGGCGTCGAACAGCTCGGCCGGCTCGACATCATCTGCGCCAACGCCGGAATCGGCAATGGCGGGCAGACCCTGGACAAAACCAGTGATGACGACTGGCGCGACATGATCGACGTCAACCTTTCCGGCGTCTGGAAGACCGTCAAAGCCGGTGTACCGCACTTGATTTCCCAGGGCCAAGGCGGCTCGATCATCCTGACCAGCTCGGTCGGCGGGCTCAAGGCCTACCCGCACACCGGTCACTACATCGCAGCCAAACACGGCGTGGTCGGTTTGATGCGCACCTTCGCCGTCGAACTCGGCGAGCACTTCATTCGGGTGAATTCAGTCCACCCCACCAACGTGAACACGCCGATGTTCATGAACGAAGGAACGATGAAGCTGTTCCGGCCCGACCTGAAGAATCCCGGCCCGGATGATCTCAAGGTCGCCGCGCAGTTCATGCACGTGCTGCCGATCGGTTGGGTCGAGGCGGTGGACATCAGCAACGCGGTGCTGTTCCTGGCGTCCGACGAATCCCGTTACATCACAGGTCTTCCGGTGACCGTCGACGCCGGGAGCATGCTCAAGTAAGGGTTTTTCGTCCGGTACCAGCACTTCAACCGCGGATCCCAACCCGGGCCCGTCGCGCATGAGTATCTGGGGGCGGATCTAGGTCTACCGCGCGCTGCTGCCACCGCCAGGCACGTTCCAGTCCATGCGGGGGCGACGTAGCCGGTTGGCAACACGCACCACCCGGGTTGCGGATGGGTGACCGAGTATGCCAACCCTGCGGTCGGCGCGGCGGCAACGTACACCACGGGCAGCGCGGCCGGTCCGGTGAGGTGATAAACGGCGTCGCGGGCATCGACAAAGCTGCCGTGGTCCGGCCCGCCCCAAATGGACAACTCACTGCGATTCGATCGGATTGGATTTTGTCGTTGAGGGAATTCCGCGACAGTGGGGGGAAGCGCTGCACGGTCGCTAGAACGTCGAAGGGATTAGCGGGATGCGCATAATCACCGTTGAGGAACACTTTGAGCACCCGGAGGTTACCCAACGGGTCCTACAGTTGAGTGGGCCACCCGTCGGCTTGCCGCCCGAAGACCTCGCCGAGTTCGGTTCGGTGTTCAATGACGACCGCGACGCGGCATCTCGGCTCGGTGGGCATCGGTTGGCGCATATGGACGCGGTCGGCGTCGATGTTCAAGTCGTCTCGCACGGCAACGGCAGCCCGGGCTCATTGGCCGCCCCAGAGTCAGTAGAGTTGTGCCGGCAGGTGAACAACGATCTGGCACAACAAATTTCTCAACACTCTGACCGATTCCGGGGCTTTGCGACTCTCCCACTTTACGATCCCACTGCGGCAGCCGAGGAATTGCGCCGATGCATCGGTGATCTCGGGTTCGTCGGCGCGTTGATCGCCGGGACATTCGAAGGACTTTTCCTCGACGACACCCGTTTCGATCCAATACTTGCAGCGGCCGAGGCGGCGGACCTGCCGATCTACGTGCATCCCGGACTGCCCCACCCCCAGATTTCTCGGCCCTACTACTCCGGCGACTGGTCCGCCGCCATCGGACTCATGTTCTCCGGGCCCGCATTCGGCTGGCACGCCGAGGCCGGTGTCCACATCCTGCGGCTGATTTTGTCCGGCGCGTTGGACCGCCACCCGGGCCTGAAACTGCTAAGCGGGCACTGGGGAGAAGTGATGGCGTTTTGGCTCGAACGACTCGACGAAACATTCTCACTGGTACGCAACGGCCGTGACCGCAACATCAGCGACTACTACCGGCAACAAATCTGGGTGACCCCATCGGGAATGTTCAATCAGCATCAGCTCGACCACGTCGTCGCCGAACTTGGCGCGGACCGGATCATCTATTCCGAGGACTTTCCCTACGTCAAACGTGACAATGTCACCGAATTCCTCACCGGCGCGGGGCTTTCCGACAATCAGATGCATGCTATCGCGCACCACAACGTCGAAGCGCTGTTACACATTTGACGGCTCGTGCGCAGCGTCGCCGGTGATCAATGGCAGGCGTGACTCTGCGTAGGTGCTGGCGACAGAGGGCAAGCGGTCCCGGTCAATCACTCCCGACCCCCGTCGGTGCGTCGAGAATCGATTCCGACGTCAGCACGCTCTGAATCGCGGGCGCGGCGAGCGCGACGAGCTTTTCGCGGGCGGTGCCGGCAAGTACCGGAACACCGACGATGCGCCGTCCCATGATGAGTCCGACCAGCATTGACGATGCAAGTCCTGCCCGAAGCACCGCGTCGTCGATAGCTCGCGACCGGGCACCATCGATCAGCCTTGCCTGGATGAACTCGCGCAACTGTGTACGCGCCTGCTCGTTGACGATGGCACCGCGCAACATCGCTATGAGCGGCTCGGATTCCTGCGGCGACCCCTCCCAGACGTCAAGGAACGCGCGGACCACTTGTTCTCCCAGCTGTGCGTCGGGCCCTTCGAAGGCGGTACTCAAGCGCGCCAACGCATTCGGCGAGATCGACATCACCTCGGCGAACAGTTGGCTTTTCGACCCGAAGAACTGCATCACCAGCGAGGCGTCGACCTCGGCGTCGGCCGCGATTTGCCGAATGGTCGTCGCGGCGAAGCCGTCGCTGGCAAACCGGGTCCGCGCCGCATCGAGGATGGCCTGGCGGGTCGTACTGATCCCTGGGCGACGCCCGCGGCGCGCCGTCGGCGCCTGCTTCTTATTCAGCGTCACGACCCACAACCTACCGCGCCCGCGGTGGGATATCAACACGCGTTGATTTTTATGCCCGAACAGCTTTATGCTTGAGAAGCCGGATGCTTCAGGGCGGGGGGAATGGATATGGCCAAGGCGGAGAAGGTGTTCGTGCCGTCCCATCCTTTGGAGCCGGGTGAGCGGTACGGAGTGCTCAGCGGGTTCGATCCCGGCACGAGGACGTTACCGGCTGGCTTTCGGCTCGCGCCTGCGTTCGGCACCTTGCCGGTCGACATCGTGCTCGAGAAGGACATCCCGGTCACCATGCGTGACGGTGTGACGATCTACGTCGATGTTTTGCGCCCGGTGGGTACCGAGACGGTGCCGGTCATTGTGGCGTGGAGCCCCTACGGCAAGGGCGAGGGCAGCGCGCCCGCGGCGATGGGAGTTTTCGGCCTAGTTGGGTTGGATAACGGCACCGTGTCGGGTCTGCACAAGTTCGAAGGGCCCGACCCGGCGTATTGGTGCGCTCATGGCTATGCAATTTGCAACCCTGATCCGCGAGGCGTCACTGACTCCGAAGGTGACAGCGTCCTGTGGGATCGCCAAGAAGGCGAGGACTGCCATGATCTGATCGAGTGGTTGGCCACCCAAGAATGGTGCACCGGCAAGGTCGCCATGAGCGGGACTTCCTATCTTGCAGTGGCGCAATGGTTTACAGCCGCCGAGCAGCCGCCGCATCTGACGGCGATCAACCCATGGGAGGGCGTGAGCGACGTTTATCGCGATCTCGTGATGCGCGGCGGCATGCCCGATACCGCGTTCGCCAGACAACTGCAAGACAACAGCTACTGGGGCAAGGGCCGCAAGGAGGACATCCTCGCCGAAGCGGAGCGCTACCCGCTTATCAATGACCTGTGGCTCAACAAGGTCGCGCAATTCGACCGGATTACCGTGCCGGCCTACGTGGTGGCCAGCTACTCCAACACGCTGCACACACCCGGCACTTTCCGTGCCTGGCGGCGGATTGGATCGAAAGACAAGTGGTTGCGCATCCACAACAGTCAGGAGTGGCCCGACTACTACGACCATTCAAACAGAGAAGACTTGCGCCGGTTCTTCGATCACTTCCTCATGGGCGAGGACAACGGCTGGGAAAAGACCCCGCGAGTCCGCTACGCCCTCCTCGATCTCGAAGGGGGCGATCAAGTCAATCTGCCCGCGGACCAGTTTCCCCCGCACGGTGTCGAATACCCGAAGTACTACCTCGACGGAAACTCACGTACCCTGAAAACTGCGGCGCCCTCGCAGGAGACCACGGCGGCGTACGACGCGGAAGCCAGCCCAGCTCTGGTCTCTTTCATCGTCCGCTTCGACGAGCAGACCACGATGGTGGGCTATCCCAAGGCGCGCCTATGGGTCGAGGCGAAAGGTGCCGACGACATGGATCTCTTCGTCTTTGTCCAGAAGCTGAATGAGCACGGTACGCCCCTTCAGGAATTCACTGTTCCCAACCATGGCGCGATGATCCATGACGTCACCGAGCGGGGAGCATCGATACTGCGGTACAAGGGTTCTAGCGGTAGGCTGCGCGTGTCGATGCGGCATCTAGACGAGACGATGTCGACCGACGAAGTCCCTGCCCACAGTTTCGATCGGGTGCAGAAACTGAACCCCGGCCAAGTTGTCGATGTCGAAATAGACCTATTGCCAATAGGGTTGGTGTTTCGACCCGGCGAGCAGCTTCGGTTCGTCATCAGCGCGCAAAACCTGTTTGGCTCGTGGATGCCCGGCCTGCGCGAATATATTCCGGAGAATAACGGAACACACATCATCCATGCCGGCGGGAAGCGCGCGTCGTATCTGCAGCTCCCCCTCAAGGCACCCGGAAACTCGTGAGTAGCGTGCCAAAGCATGTTCTTGTGATGTGACGACGTACGCACCGCAGCCTTAAGTGCACGTGCTCTCGGGTGATGGACCAGTAGGGTTCGCCGCTGCCATGCCGCCCGCGATCGGTCGCGTTCATCAACGTCTTCGACATCCCCGCCAACGAAATCGCCACTTTCATCGTCCGGTGGGGCACCGCTCACACCAGATGGCCCGCGTCGGGGTTTCATCTCCTGCGTTGGCGGAATACGCCTGAGTGCTTGAAAGGTGCTTAATTCGACCAGAAGTCGGCTAGTAGCTTCGCAACTTTCTTCGGCGCACCGCGATTATCAGCCGCAATGTGCCCGACACCGTGAAGTTCGACCCGCTTAGCGTCGGGCAAACGCTTGGAAAGCGCATCAAGCCCGAGATGGAGCTGATAGGCGCTTTTGGACCCTCCGATCAAGAGCACCTGCGCACGCAACTCCGCGATCCGCGGATTTACCAGCTCCTCTGACTCTTTCGTGACGATGCCGTCGAGTCGCATGGTAGGGACGAGGTCACGAAGCGAAATATCCTCCGGAGCATGTGTTTTCGCGTCCATCGTAAGAGCTATTCGCGCCAGGCCGGTCAGCGCCCAAGTCGGCAACAAGCTCAGCGGCGACCGGTCTCCCGTCCCTTCCAACACCGCGGCCACCGCCGCTGCGGGACCCGAAGTGGCCAGAGCATGTTCGAACGTTGGCAACCAGGCCGCGGGCGTGGCGCCGTCGATGGTCAGCGGCGGCTCGTAGAGCGCGAGCCTGTCGATCCCCCCGTACTCGATGGCCGTGTAGAGCGCGATGACTGCGCCCGAACTCAAGCCGAAAACACGGCGAGCCTCGACTGTGCGCACTAGCGCTTCGAGGTCTTCACCTTCGCGCGCTAGCCCGTAATTCTGTCCGGCGGGAACGTCGGGCCGGCGACCGCGCCGGTCGGGAATATAAACCGTGTAACGGGAACTCAGCATCTCTGCCAGCCGCCGAAAGCTCTGTGCGGCTTGTATTCCACCATGCACCAGAACGACCGGTGTATCGCCTTCGCCGACCACTCGGTGGGAGACCACCGTCCCGTCGGCTGACAACACTGTGCCGGTCCGGACGCCCACGAGCACTCCTGTTGAGCGGTTTTCTGCTCGATGTCCGGCACCGCGATCGCAGGGTGGCGTGTTGACATCGAGGCCGAGATCACATTCAGCTCACTGTAGCGGCCGGGTCCTGATCAGCGCCCGGGCCGGCAGCGGCGGAGCCCCTGGCGACGCCGAAAATGAAGCGGCCGCGCGACTGAGGATCAGCATCGATAGCGCCATCACCAACCGAGCTGAAATGCCCAACGAACTAAGCGTCAATCGTGGTGGCCAGGGGCGGGATCGAACCGCCGACCTTCCGCTTTTCAGGCGGTGGTGCGGCCAACACCAATGTGTTTCAGCTGGTCAGACCGGACGCACGACCGGCATTCGGGCGTGTTGGATCAGTCGGTCTGGCTCGCCGGCCCCATATTGGCCCCATGAGATGACCCAAATCGGCAGCAACTGACCCGCTGGATACAGTGCAACTTTCTTGCGTGCGGTCCGATGGGCGCGCGCATCCAATCTGAGAGCAGTTTCATGGCGCTGGCTCAAGTATTAGGCCCCACGGCGTTGTGACGCTGAGGAGCGGTTCGGGCGGCGGGTCGGTGAGCGCGATGGGGTCTCCCGCCAAGCTCGCGGTGCCGCGGCCCTCGAAGAGTGCGACGCAAGCATTGCCGTCCAGGCGGGACGGGAACCGGACGGCGCCGGCGCCTCGGTCAAAAAGGTCCGCGGCGATCGTCTGCGTGATGGCGCGGCGACCGGTGGTGATCTCGTGTAGATCGAGGTGCTGCAGGTCGTGCTCGAGCAGCAGCTCGACGTGGCGATGCTCGATCTCCTGGCGTGCGGGCACGTCAATGAGATCGATCAAGGGGCCATCGAGCTTCAGGACGGTGGGAACGAGGACGTGTTGTATGCGCCACTGCGCAGTGACCGGCTTCTCAGTGAAGTCTTGGGCGGCCTCGGGTCCGTAACGCTCGACATGGCGGCGCAGCGCGCCGAGGTTGGGCCGGAAGTCGGCTAGCACCTCGCGGAGACACGTTTCGGCCGAGTCAGCGCAATAGAGCGTGCGGAAACGGCGGTAGACGTCGTCGAAACGGTGACTGAACTGGTACAGCTCCAGCGGAGTGAAGCCAAGCGGGTCAGCGTAATAGCCGACCCGCCACAGGGTTCGCCCCTGCTCGGGCGCCGCGATCACGACTGGAAGCTGGCGACCTGCCGTGCGGCCCGTACGACCATCGCGAACTCCGCGGTGTCGATCGCCGCACCGAGCACCTCGATCGGCGCGCGATCGTCCAAGCGCGTGTTGGTGCCAAACAGCCACGCCCGCGCCGTCTTGTCGTCGTAGGCATCGACGAGCATCCTGACGACCTTGTAGCCCTCACGTAACCGGCGCTCGGTTGCGCCGTGAGGTTCCGGGCCGCCCTTGCGCGCGTAGCGACCGATTTGCTTCGCGTCAGCCAAGCCCGCCATCGCCGCCGCGACCCGCTGGCCGACGGCCTCTTGCAGATGTGCGGCGATCTCGCGGATCGAGAGCGTCGCTGCCTCATCATCGAGCCGCTGCGCCGCAGAGACAGTCAAGACCGGCATATCGCACCTCCATTTTGATCTACCCGAGACGCTACCACATAAGCACCTCAATAGATCACCGGAAGCTACACCGGATAGCACGCCACGCCTGGCCCTAGCGGGTTCGCTTGGAGCCGTTTGAAACACGCATGCTGCAGCGAAAATGCCACCCACACGGCTCTCACTGGCCACGATTCGGCCTTCGCGTTAGTCCCCTTCGGCGTTCATGTGGGGCGTTTCAGGGTGCGGCGCGCGGTTGGGGCAGCGGTCGCGCACGTGAGCACTTCAGGCAGCACCCGGGTTGTGTCGTAGTCCCGCTGGGCGTCGTTAACGATCAGAGCCGGCTGACGGTGCCCTGTCATCCGGATAAGATACCTAATTCGGCTCCAAGACACCGAACATGCCTTCACGACGGCTGTGCCTGACCGAACGGGCGAATTATGCAGCTAAGGGATTGGAATTATCCTGACCCTGCTGAGGTCCATCATCCGACCCCGGATCACGATTGGGATGCGGCGCTGTCTCTGCAGGACAGGCGCTTTCGCTTATCTACACACCGCCGCAAGCAACAGCTGTGAAAAATTCGGGCTAGGCACAGCTACTGCGCCGGCAGTCACTGTCCGGGCGGTCGGTAGCCCGCCGCGGAGTTCCGCAGCTGCCAAATCAGATCGGGACATAGCAGGTTAACCGCATAGGACACAAGGTAATTAGCCGCGAACTCGTCGCTGGGAGTGACATCACCTTTAACATCGCCCATCAGCTGGCCGTAGCTGTCGTCGCGGCTGACTTTGTCGCAGATCCCGTGACCATAGCTAAGCGCGTCGGCATTGCTCGGAAACCCGTAGTGGCGCCGCACCATCACGTTGTACAAATATTCCACCTCGGGCGCCGGAACTGCGTGTGCTCGTGGAGCTGGGGTTAGCGCGGTTGCACCGATGACACCGCCGGTAACGATCAGAGCGACCAGCGATTTGCAACACTTCATTACTTACTTCCTATGCGGTTTCGGATTGCAGTAGGTGTAACACGGTGCGCATTTATTTGATTGTGGCGCTGATGTCATCTGACATCGCAGCAAGCTGTGGGCCCCACGTGGACCAGTCGTGGTTTCCGCCGGCCGGGAAGTCGATGTGGCCGTTTTTACCGCCGAGTAGACGGTAGTGCTGGTAGAAGGTTCTGTTGCTTCCCTGTGCCTGGTCGCAGTACCCGATCATCGCGGGCGGATCGCTACATGTCAGGGTTGCAGGACTGAAGACCCACAGCCGAGTGTTGTTGTCTACCAGAAGTTGTGTGTGGACCATGGGGTCGTGCCACTTCCATCGACCCAGCTGCGCTGCACCCCACATTGCCTGTGTATTCGCGCCGCCGAACTGTTGCATGCCCGCCGTGATCGCACCGTTCAAGGTAGTCTCCGACGGATACAGGAAGCCAGACAACGAGCCCGCAAAACGGAACCGGTCGGGGTAAAACTCCGCCAATGTCATCGCCGCGGTTCCTCCCTGGGCGGCGCCGACGATGCCGTGCCCGGTGGGTGCGAGGCCCTTATTGGCGGCTAACCAATCGGGCAGTTCACTGGACAAAAAAGTCTCCCACTGCTTGCTTGGGTCCTGCTCCCAGTTGGTGTACAGACTGTAAGCGCCCCCGGCGGGAGCGGCGACTGAGATGCCTTTGCCAGCAAGGCTGTTCACCGCGTTGCCGGCCGTTACCCAGTTACTGACATCTGGGGCAGCATTGAACGCATCGAGCAGGAATACCGCATGCGGGCCGCCGGACTTGAATGCGACCGGGATGTCACGCCCCATCGCCGCCGAGGGAACCATAAAGTACTCCGTTGTATCGGCCTTGCTGCTCGCCGCATTCCAGATGCACAGCGTCAGAACAGCAACCAGTACGGTACAAAGCAACGCGAGACGAAACTTCATCTGTCGACACTGTCGATATCGATGCGCCCGCGCGATATTCCGGTTCCGTTGTCCGGAACCCGCACGGAATTTGTGGCCGCCGGACGCAACCAGCGTTGCCATACGGCAAAAGTGCCACCAAAGTGGCACTCGGCAGGGGCTTGCGATAGCTCACCGGGGCTGCCGTTGATGCCGGCGACCACCATATAGCCGACGTCGAAAGCTTGGCCGGGGTTAGAGCAGACGGTCATCGGCGGCGCGCAGCCGCCAGCCGCTCCGCGAACTCCGGTGAGGTTATGGATGTGGCTTGCGGAATTAGCTCGGTGTCGACGGCGATGCGGTGTTGGTCGGTGTCCAAGACCCCCGGGCTGGCGGTCGCGCGCATTGACGCCTTGGTGGCAATGACGACGTCGCGTGGGGCCCCCGCCGGTCCTCGCGCCAACTGGCGCGCAGCGTCGACCGGGTCATCGGAAACGCTCAGCGCGAGACCGTGGCGAACGGCGGCCTCGGCGTCAAAACGCAAGCCGAACAACAGAGATGCGCGCGCCAGTTGCGGCCCCACCGCCCGGTGAAGCATCCAGCTCATACCGCCGCCTGGATGGATGCCCAGTGCTTGAAACCGGGGATCGAACATTGCCGCGGGGCCAGCGATCCTCACATCGGCCGCCAACGCTAGATTCAGCCCCGCGCCAACGGCCGCGCCGTTGACCGCCGCGATCGTCGGTAGAAGGCAATTGCTGACCGCGAGAAATCCGTCATACAGTGCCCGCAGACCGGTTTCGGTCGCTGACCCTAACGCGCTGAGATCTGCACCCGCGCAGAAAGCGTTTCCTGCCCCGGTAATGATCACCACGTGCACGCTGGGATCAGTCTCCACCGTCGCAATGGTGCTTCGTAAGGCGGCCGAGATCTCCGCAGTGACGCAGTTGCGACGGTCGGGATCGTTGAGCATCAAAGTGGCGATGCGATCACGGATGTCGACAACAATGTGATCCGACATGGCAGCGATCACCTTCCATGATTCGTCGGTTGTTCCGGCGGGATCAAACGGTCCCTATGGCTCACTGGGCGAGTAAGCAGGCGGGGGGTATACCCCCCGCAGAATCCAGGCGAAAGCGTTGACGAAATACTGAATTTCGTCGCTAGCGTCATAGTCGGGGTTGGGATCCATACGATAGTCCTCCAATCGATCCGGGTTTCCGTTTACCAGTGGCGTCTGCGCAATATCGTCACGCGCGCAGGCTGATTCGATGTGACACGGCCCGTCCTTCAGGTGTGGCCGGTGGGCGCCTGTGACACGGCTTGCGGCGAAATCGTCTGCCGGCCATGGGCGGACAGCCGCTCGGATCGGCGTACAGGCCGGCCGACCTCGGGCGGTGACCGGGGTGGGCCATGCGGCACGCAGCACCAAATTGGTTCGCCTCACGCCACATACGGGTGTCCTCATGCGCGGTTCGGTCGGTGACGCACCATACCGGCGGTCAATTTCCCGCGGGCTGACCATACACCGCTACCACTACAGTGCGATCGAGGCTGTTTGCTGACCACACGCCCATATCGGTGTTAGCGCAGTTGGACATGATCGCGTACGCAGCTGGATCGTAGTACCACCTGTTGAGGACTTCGAGGTTGTTCATCGCCAGCGATGGATTTATTGCGACGGTCTCGCTGGCTGTTCCGCGATAGCCTGCCGCATTGGCACGGTCTTGCGGAGTTGAGCCATCCGAGCCGCCGTCGCCGTCGAGTGTGCGGTTGTTCATCATGTCGTCGGTGTGCCATTGCGCAGCCAACTGTAATTTCGGGTTGACCTTGATGTTGGAGGTGCAGCCTGCCTGGTGCTGCAAAGTGTAGACGTTGGCGAAGACACCAAAGTTGAAACGTTTGTTGTCGGCGTTGGCCGGCGAACTGAGCATTGCGCCCGTAATTTCCAAGGCCAGCAACCCAATTAAGAGTCGTGGGATGCTTACGAGACCGCTTGAGGTCGACACTCCGAGCAGAGTTCTGCGGGTTCGCATGGAGATCAAGGCCCCTTTCTGGTCATACCGGAGTGAAATCACTGATCAACCATCGCGCACCCACCTTGTCGAGTGTCACCCGCACACTGGAGGCTGTGTCCGTTGGCGCGTCGGCTCCGACCGTGGTCGTCTGGTTGACGAAGACCAGCACGATCGCGTGATCGGCCGTCGTCGACATTGGTGCTGCGGCAGGGACTTTGGCCTGAACCGAGATTACTTTCTGTTTGGCGCCGGGGATCACGACATCGTTGGTGAGTGAGGTGTAGGAGTCGCGGAATTTCCCGGTGAGCCGCTCGCGCGCCGCGTGGAGTTGGGCTTCGACGGCGTCGGCACGATACGACAGCATGGCGATGGTGCCGTCAGTGGCCGCCTGCACGGATTGTGTTCGTGCTAGCAGGGCTTCGCGGGCGATACCTACATGCCACTTCAAATATCCTGCTCCCAATGCAGCCAGTAGCACGAGCGCGGGCAAGACGCCAAAGACGGTGATCCGCGCCCACTTTCTGCCTTGGCTCGCGACCGGGGCTTCATCGGCCGGGTGATCGTTGCCCTCTCGCGTCGCTACGGCGCTCATCTGTGTTTCAGGTGAACCATCCTGTGCACCAGTGTTTTCCGTTGCGCGATCAACTACGTCGTTCGAACCCGCTGGCGCCTCGCTGTCAGGATCATCGCCGACCGCGGTCGGGTCGTCACCGGTCAGCTTGCGTATCTTCGACATCAACATGACCCAGGTCCTCACGGCTCGAATCCAACGTTGGATACCAACACGTCGTTGCCGACTTGCATTAGATCGATGTGCATGCGCCACATCCGCACTTGTTCCTCGTGGGTACCGCCCGTCGATGTGTCCACTGACACAGCCACCAGCACGCGGGCTTGGTTTCCGTGTTGAGACTCAAGGCCAGCGGCGGTGACCTTGCCCTTGGTCTCCGTTCGGGTCTGCTTCACTAGGTCGATGAATGGCTGGGAGCGCTTCTGGAAGTCGTCGTGGAACTCACCGGTGGCCGAGTCCAGGACGCGCTGGACGTCCACGTCAACCTCGGTGAAGCTGATCGTGGTCAGGTTCAGCGCCGCCTGTCGCCCCGCCTGCAAGAAGCGTTCGACCTGCTGCTGGTCGCGCTGAGATTGGTAGAGCTGGAATCCGAGCCACCCACACAGCGCTGCGATAGCGATGAAAGCGGCCAAGCAGATGACCAGCACGACGTGGAGATAGTTGCCGCCACGAGAGGCCCGTGCGGCACTGGTAGCGTCGCCGTGATCGTCTCCCGTGTCGTCCTGATGGTCGTCACCGATACGGGACTTCGGCTGATCATCGATGGGGTCAGGGATCTCGGTCGCCGAGTCGTCGGCTATTTCCAAGTCGATGGACATGTCTGCTCCTTCACCAGGGCCTGGGACTGACCGGTTCGTGCCCTGGACGGATCGCTTCGGCACTCAACGGGCTTCCCGACAGCTTGGCTTTTGCCGACGGCGAACGGACTGGCACCAGGTCGAGCCGAGCTGCGGTCTTCGGATCGTCAAAAGCCTTGTGCTCTTTTTTGATACGCGCACAGGCGCTGCGGACGGTGCATGTGGCCATTACGTTCCCCCTGGTGTCAGCATGGATTGCCACGTTTTAGGTTTCGCCGCGCCATGGGCCAAATCGGATTGGGTGTAGACCTTTCCGTCTGGGCCGACATAAGTGCCAGTTGCCGGATCGTAGGGGATCACCGTGGGCGCCGGCGTGCCCGGCGCGCCTGCTGGCGGGGAGCCGGGAGGCAGTTGCGGGATATCCTGGCCGGATAGGGTCGCGTTGGGGTCGCCCTTCCAGTTCAACCCGTCGTTAAGCGGTACGTAGTTCTCATCGCTTTCGCACATCTTGACGGTGGGTGCTCGCTTGCCTGGCTTCGTTTCGCAGGGGATGTTGCGGACGCCGCGCACGTCGAACATGGAATCCTGAGGGATCCGGCAATAGAGTTGTCCGGTGGGTCGTTCCGGGGTGTCCTCGACCGAAACCGATAGACGTTGTTGGGCCGGAAGGAATCCCGTGGTACATGGCGGCGGCAGGTTGAGGTTGAGATCAACGGCCAAACTGTGCGCCGCGTTGTAGGAGCCGGGCACGTTGAGGTTAGGGACGACCTCGCCCTGGCCCTCGGCGACACCTAGAGGCGCTAGAACAAGCATCTGTTCGATGTTGGGTTGGAAGGTGATACCGACCTGGTCCACGCTGACTAGATTGGCCAGCAGTACCGGCAGGGTCGGTTGCAGATGTTCCACTAGCGCTCTGGCCTCGTCGGCGGCCGGTCCGCCTGTCGAGATGATTCGTGCAACGGCGCCGTCATTGTCGTGTAGTTGTTTGGTGACCGTGGCAAGGCGGCTGGCCCATTCGGAGATCGAATCAGCGGTGTCAGTCTGCGAATTGAGCACCGCTGGCGATCTGTCGATGAGCTGTGTCAGCGGGTCGAGGTTGGCATGAGAATCGATAGCCAATTTGGTGGATCCGTTGACGATGCGGGACAGCTCAGGGCCGAGTCCGCCGAGAGCGGTAAAGGATTCGTCAATGACTGTTTTGAGTTGGTCTCTTGGTATTGCCTGCAACCCGCGGTTAGTGGTGTCGAGCAAGGTATCGATGGGTACGGGGACGGAGGTTCGATCACGGGCAATGACGTCTCCGTTGCGCAGGGGGGGCGATGTCGCGTTGCGGGGAAGCAGCGCGACGTATTGCTCGCCCAACGCAGACTGGCTGTCGACGTGGGCGTCCAGATCCGATGGGATGGCTACGTTCGAGTCAAGCGCCAGAACGGCGGCGACTCCGTCGGAGGTCAGGTGCAGACTTTCGATGCGGCCCACTTCGGTTCCGCGGTAGGTGACGTTGCCGTTGACGTAAAGGCCTGCTGACACAGGGAGATTGACGGTGACCCGGTACTGGCCAATGCCCAGATACCGGCTGGGCAAATCGACATAACCGAACAACATGACAGCCGCGCCAGCGATCGCGATTGCCACGAACACCCCGAGTTGGATGAGGATCTGTCTGTTGAGCCGCATCAGCGAACCTGGTTCATGTGGTAAGGCGCGACGATTGGATTAGCTGCGGTGTAAGGGCTGGGTGTCTGGCCAAGCGTGCGGCCCCACTGCAGCTCCAGCCGCGTCAGCGCCCCCTCGAAGCGGGTTCCGGTGAAGATGCTGGAGTCCAAGCGGCTCAACGTCAGATCGAAGATGAACGTGCCATTGGCCGAGTCGCCGCGCTGGAAATTTTTCAGCGTGTCTTTGGGATAGGGATAGGTGGCTATGACACCGAGCGAGCGGGTCAATGCCGGCCCAGCATTGGCCAAGGAAGACAGCACTGGCCCCAGATCTTTGAATTCCTCGATCAGCGCTTCCTTGGTGTTATTCACGGAATCGGCTGCCAATGCGCTGAACTTGCCCAGCTGGTCAAAGGCGTCACCGAGGGGGTTGCGTTCGTCTTTCAGCACTGTCAGCGCGCGTGGGATCGTGGTCAGCGCCTTGTCGAGCACCGGTTTCTGGTCGGCGAGCTGACCCACCAGGCTGTTGAGGCTTTCGGTCGCCGCGATGATGTCGTCAACCTGGTGGTTGAGGTGACCAACGAACTGTTCGAGTTGCTCGATGAGTACACGCAGGTCTTGACCGCGACCGGCGAATGCGGTGCTGAATGCTGTGGTGATGTCTTGAAGTTGGCTGATCCCGCCGCCGTTGAGCAGCATCGAGACAGCAGCAAGGGTTTGCTCGGTGGTGGGGTAGCTACTTCCCGCCGACAATGGGATCAGCGAGCCATTGTGAAGTTTGCCTTGTGCGGGTACGCCAGTGGGGGGCGCGAGTTCGACGTGTAACGAGCCAAGCAGGCTGGTCTGACCGATTTTGGCTGTCGCGTTGGCCGGCAGCTGCACGTCTCCGCCGAGTCGCATGGTGATAAGTGCGTGCCAGCCTTGCCTTTCGACTTTGATGACGTTGCCGACGGTAACGTCGCCAACGCGGACCCTCGAATTCTGTTCGAGATTGGTCACATCGGGCAGCTGGGCCTGCACTTCGTAAGATCCCGGTCCGCCGCCGGCGGTGCCGGGCAGGCTCAACGAGTTCACGCCATGCCAGCCGCAGCCGCCAACGGTGAGCGCGACTACGACAGCCAGCCCGATGATCAGCGGGATGTGGCGGTGCTGAAAGGTCATGACCCACCTCCAGCTGGCGGTTGCGCCATCATGCCGCTCAAGCCAGCGTTGGGATCGGTCGAGACTCTTACCTCCCCGACAGATGATGACAGGTTCGCAGCTGGCGTCGGTGCACTTGCCGGTGCGGGGCTCTCGAGGGGCGCGGGGTTACCGGGTGGTGAGGAGGGGCCTGGTGGCGGCGGCGTTGCCGCCACCTCGGCCGCCGGCCCCGGCGGAGCGCTGGGAACGTGGTCGGGCTTCATCCAGTCCTCGCTGTAGGTCAATTCGTTGGGCCTTGCTCGAGGGCCGGCCATTCCCAGGAATGGATACAAGGTGGTTCCGATCGGGGGAAAGTTGTACTGGCGGTTTTTGATGATGGGAGCCAGATACTGCACACACAGCTTGGCCGATTGCTGGGCGTCGAGCTGCGACGTGGCTTCGATCGCGCCACAGATCATTGAGATCGGGTCGGCGAAGTTGTTGACGGCAAGCACGCCGACGCCTTCGCCGGTGTCGGGCTTGTAGATGTTGCTGAAGTTGCTGAACGTATTGGGCGTTACGTGCAGAGCCTGCTTGATGTCGTCAAGGCTTTCCACCAACGTCCGCGACAACGCGTTAAGTTGTTGCGATGCATTGGGAATCGCGTCTTTGTTGTCGGCAATGAAGCCCCGTACGTCGGTCAGTGCGGTGTTGAGGTCGGCGACCGCCTTGCCGACCTCGTTGGGGTCGTTCGCCAATAGCGTTGTGACAGCGGCCAGATTGGTGTTGAGCTGTCGCATTAAGTCGGTGCTGGACTGCAGCGCGGAGACCAACGCCGCCACATGTTTGGTCGAGGCGAAGATGTCGGTGCTGTGGTCTCCCAGTATCGACAGTGATTCGGCCAGTTTTGTCACCGTCTGGCGAACCGTCGGTCCCTGACCGCGCAGGTTGTCTGCCGCGGTGTTGATGAGGGAACCGAGTGTGCTCGCTCCGCCCGGCTGGGTGGGCTGCAGGGTGGTCGCGAGCTTTTCCAATTGTTTACGGAAGTCGTCCCACTCGATGGGAACAGCAGTGCGGGACTGCGGGATGACTGCGTTATCGCCTAGTGCCGGCCCGCCGGCATATGCGGGTGTCAGTTGAATCGCACGTGCTGTAACCAGTGACGGGGACAAAATGACGGCTTTGGCGTCGGCGGGGACGCGGTACTTACCGTCGATCCAGAAGCTGATTTTTGCCCGAAGTGGTTGTGGTTCAATTTTTTCGATCTTGCCGACCGCTACTCCCATGATTCGGACGTCGTCGCCGGCGAAGACCCCGTTGCTGTTATCGAAGTACCCGACGATATGGGCCCGACCCATTTGGCTGACGGACCGCACAATAGTTACGGCACCCCCCACCAGGACCAGTACCAGCACGGTGCCCAGCGCCATCTTGACCTTGCGCGATGTCACGGTTGCCCCGACCCGTTGAGTCCAGCGGTGCTCGGCGGTACCTCGCCGGGCGCAGGCTGATAAACTGGCGTCGGTGTCGCGGCCGGTGGGACGCTCGCCGGCGGTCCGGGCGGCGGCCCGCCCGGCGGCGGAGCAGGTAAGGGTTCGCGGTAGGGGTAACACCCTGGGCCGGGCAGCGGACAAGGATGATCGCCCGGGTTGCCGGTGATGGCGTCGGGCAGTTTCAAATTCGGCTCGCCGCCCTGTCCTGTGCGCGGGTAGGGCAACGGCAGCGGGGGCGTACCACGTTGACCGATCTGGGGATCGGTTCGTTGTGACGGGAGCAGCACGTTCGGGTCCAGCCCTAAGTCGGAGAAGGCGGCATCGATGAATGGCTGAGCAAATTGGCCCGGGGGAAGGTTGGCGATGTACGCCTTGAAGAAGGGGCCCGCAGAGGCGGCCTCCCCCAGCGACATCTCATAAGCGTTGATCATCACCAGCGACTTCTGCACCTGCTGCTTGTTTTTCTGCACGATGGCGATCACACTGCTGAGTTTGTCGAGGGCCTCGTGCAGCTGTCCCCGGTTGTCGGCCACGAAACCTGACAGCTGCTTCGAAAGGGCCGAAAGGTTTCGAGAGATGTTCTCTAGCGAGGCACTTTCGGTGCGTAGTTGAGCAAGCAGCGCGTTGGTGTTGCCAATCAGCTCGACGATCTGGCTGCTACGATCG
The DNA here is from genome assembly GCF_035918355.1 of Mycobacterium sp. 3-98. NCBI lineage: Bacteria > Bacillati > Actinomycetota > Actinomycetes > Mycobacteriales > Mycobacteriaceae > Mycobacterium > Mycobacterium sp. 3-98. Next base: position 5,182,846 of record NZ_CP142360.1, read on the forward strand.
CTGAGTACCGCCGTAGCCTTGTTGGCGTTAGCCAGTAGCGCGCGTAATTCGTTGTCGCGCTTGTCGATAGTGTCCGAGATTCGACCTACCTCAGTCATCGCTGTCTTCAAACTTTGTGGTGTGTCAGAAAACGTCTGGGCCAGCGTTGCAAAGGAGTCCGAAAGCTGGCTGGTATCAATGCCGCTGATGGTCTGCGCAAGATCACCTAGAGCGTCAGGGAGCTGGTAAGGCGGTGTGGTTCTGTCGGCTGGTATGGGCGCGGAAAGCTGACCCGTCCCGCGTGGATTGACCGCCAGAATCTTTGATCCCAGCGCCGTTTTGGCTTTGATCGCTGCTTCCGTGCGGTCCCCGAGCGCAACATCGTCATCGATGCGGAATTTGACAAGAACCTGTGCACCGTCGATTTCGATGCTCGATACCTTGCCAACGTCAAAGCCAGATACCTGCACTGATGAGTCTGTGGTCAACCCGCCGACTTCGGTGAAATAGGCCGAGTATTGCTTGCCCGCATTAATGAACGGCAGATTTCGATATTGCAGCGCTAGCAGCGTGGCCGTAGCAAGGACGATCACACCTGCAGAGCCGACAACAATCGGGTTTCGCTCAGAGAAGGATTTCATTTGGGTGCGCACCGCCCCGACGATTGCCGCGAGACTTGGACGTATACCGGTTGTCCGCCCTTGCCGTTGACCTTGAGCAGGATCTCGCACGAATAGAAGCTGTAGAAATCTCCGTAGATACCTTGGCGCCCAAGGAGTTTGTAGGCATCGGGCAATGTGGCGAGCAGATTGTCGAAGTAGTCCTGGTCAGCCATCACCGTTTCAGCCGTGCGACCGGTTTGGTGCACAGTGTCTTGCAACGCCGGACGGCCGCGCGCCAGTAGATCCGCCGTCGTCGCCGCGGCGGCGTTGCCGTAGGCCACCCCGTTGGTGATGTCGACTTTTCGACTCGCAAGTGCACTAATCAGTTGTGAAACTGAATCGACCGCCGTATCAAGCTGTTTACTCTGACTGCTCAGTGAACCCAGAACCGTGCTGAGATTGGTGATGACTTGGCCGATCAATTCGTCGCGGTTTGCCAAGGTGCCCGTGAGGGTGGCCGCCTCGGCCAAGAATGAGCCGACGGTGTTGCCTTGCCCCTGAAGCGCGGTGATCAGCTGGCCGGACAGTACATTGACCTGATCGGGGTTAAGCGCCCGGAATAGCGGCCGAAATCCGCCGATGAGTGCGTCAAGATCCAGGGGCGGGCTAGTCCGGGCGAGCGGAATGGTTTGGCCCGGATTGACGCGGGTGGCGGGCCCCGCGCCCTCTTCTAGTTGCAGGAATCGCCCACCCACCAGGTCTTGATAACGGATAGCGGCCCTAGTTCCCAACGTGAGTTGGACGGAGCGGTCTGTGGTGAACTCCACCACCACAGTGGCGTTGGGCTTGAGTGTGATGTTTTTGACCTTGCCGACTTCAACGCCGGCGACGCGAACGAAGTTGCCCTTCTTGAGGCCGCCAATGTTGCTGAACTCGGCGTTGTAGGAGACGTCATTCTGAAACCGCAGTTGAGCGAACACTGCAAGCAGTGCGAACGTGCCAAGTGAACAGGCCAGGACGAAGATGCCGAGGCGCAAGAGCGCCCCGCTCACTTTGTTCCTCATCTTCCTCAATTCCGGTCAGGTGGCTGATGTTTCAGGGTGTGGGCGGCCCAGGGGCGGGTGCCGGTGGGCCGTACGGAGGCGGTGCAAGCGGGATCCCGGGTACCGGTGGCGGGGGCACTCCTGGCGGCGGTGGTGCCCATATCGGTGTCCCGTCCGGGTTGAACAGTGGCGCGCCGTAAGGGGGTGCTCCCGGATAGGTGTTGGGGCCGATTGAAGGTGGACGCAACCCGTGCACGCTGAGCGGTTCGGGTGTTCCGCGCGTCAGCGGGAAGAAATTGAGCCACCAAGGATGTCCGATGCCCACATTCGGCCGCAGGTCGAGCCCAGTGCCCCAGCCCGTATTCGTGACGAGGTAACGCACCGGGTAGTCCTTGCTGGCATCGGGCAGTGAGCCGCATCCGGGTTTTCCGTCCGGGCCGCCTTTGGCCCCGATGATCGGCAAATTGTCCGGGTACTTGTACATTTCGTCGGTCGTCCCAAGACCGGCGTCGATGACGGAGCTATAGCCGTTGGTGCCGGTCGCTACGGCGTGGTCGCCGTACCACTTGGCGCCCACCAGCAAGCATGTGAATTCGGGGTTGTACTTCATCAACAGATTTGTTGTCGGCTTTAATAGATTGATTGAATCTATTAAGTTGGAGCGGTTGGGCCCTAATAGGTTAATGCCGGCGTTGGAAAAGCCAATTGCGCTGAGTAGCAACGCATCCAACGCTTTGGCCTGGTTGCTGATGGTGGTGCTGGTGGTGCTCGCGTCGTGCATTATCGCGACGAGGTCTTTGGCGGCCGCACCGTAGGCGTCAGCGAAGCCTCTCGTGGACCGAAAATCTTGGCCGATCATCTCACTTCGAGCATTGAGCTGCGATATCACCTGGGCGGCATCGGAAGTCGCTTCGCCCATTACTGCGCCCTTCCCACGGACGGCCTCAGCTAAGGCGGTGAGCACGGCATTAAGTTTGGGCGGGTCAACCTGTTTCAGTACACCGACAAGATTCTGGAACACTGTGTTAACTTCGGTGCTGACGTTTTCGGCGTGTAGTACCGCACCAGTGGTCAGGCGCCGCGCAGTCGGCTCGCTCGGGTAGACCAGATCGACGTACTTGGAGCCAAATGCAGTAGACGCTCTGATCTGAGCCTGAACGTTGCTAGGAATGTACTTGATCTGATCGGGATAGATCTCCAGCTGCAGACGCACTGGCTGGTCGACATTGACGTGGCTGACCCGGCCCACCTCAATGCCGCGCATTCTGACCTTCGCCCCAGATTCCATCACCAGCCCGGAGCGGTCTGCGGTGACCGACACGGGGACGAAGGAGCGAAACGATCCGGCGAACATTGCCGCGGTAAGCAGGAGGGCAAGAACGAGTGCCGCGAGAAGGATTGCCGTCCACCAGGCCGGGTGAAATCGGCCGCCGCCCGAGGTGCCTTCCATGGCTAACCCGAGAAGTGAAAGTTGCCGGGCTGGCCATAGACGGACAGCGACACCAACACGATTACCAAAACCGCCGCAATCAGCGACGTGCGTACAGCCCGGCCTACGGCCTCTCCGACGCCGGCCGGGCCGCCTGAGGCGGCATAGCCGTAGTAAGTGTGAACCAACATGATCACGATGGACATGACGAGCGCCTCGAGAAAGGACCAGGCAAGGTCGGTGGGGTTTAGGAAGGTTCGGAAATAATGGTCGTAGACCCCAACCGATTGACCGTAGGCCAACGTGGTTCCCACGCGGGCAGCTACAAACGACATGACTACCGCGACGCAATAGAGCGGGATGGTCACAATCATGCCGGCAACGACGCGGCTTGAGGCGAGAAACGCAATCGCCCGGACCCCCATCACTTCCAACGCATCGATCTCTTCGCTGATACGCATTGCACCCAGCTGTGCTGTCGTGCCAGCGCCGATGGTTGCCGCTAAGCCGATCCCCGCCGTCAGCGGTGCAATCACCCGGACGTTGAGGTAGGCCGAGGTGAAGCCGGTGAGGGCTTCGACACCGATACCGGCGAGCGAGTTGTAGCCTTGGACAGCAATCAGGGCCCCGGCCGACATCGTTAGGAAGCCGACGATCACTGTCGTGCCCCCGATAAGCGCGAGAGCACCACTACCGAGACTCATCTGAGCGATGAGCCGGGCTGTTTCCGTGCGGTAGTTCGCGACGGCATCGCCGATCGATGCGAGCGTCTTGACGTAGAACTGGGTCTGTATGCCCACTCTGGTCCAGTCGCGCCCGACCTCTGTTGTGAAGCGTTGGACACGCGGGTGAAGCCGGCTGGGTGTACTCACATTGTCGCCTTGACGCCGACGGCCGTGATGATCACGTTGATTACGAACAACGCCATGAACGAATAGACGACGGTCTCGTTGACCGCGTTGCCCACGCCCGCCGGTCCCCCACCCACGTATAGACCTTTGTAGCAGGCGATTAGCGCCGCCGATACGCCGAAAAACACCGCCTTAATGGTGGCGATGACGAGTTCGGGTAACCCAGTGAGCAATGTCAGACCTGCCGCAAATGGGCCTGGGGTGACGTGTTGGACGAACACCGAAAAGATGTAGCCGCCAATGATTCCGGTCAGGATCACCAGGCTGGACAACATCATTGCGACAAGGGCTGCGGCGAGCACTCGTGGTACCACCAGGGATCGAACAGGATCGATACCGAGGACGCGCAGCGCGTCCAGTTCCTCCCGGATCGCGCGGGCGCCCAGATCCGCACACATGGCGGTGGCGCCGACGCCGGCCACCACAAGCACCGTTACCAGCGGTCCGATTTGAGTAACGGTGCCCAGCGCGACCGCGGTTCCGGAAAAGTCTGCGGCACCAAATTCCACAAACAAGATATTCAAAGTGAATACGGACAACACGGTGAATGGGATTGCCAGCATGATAGTCGGCACAAGCGATACCCGTGCGACGAACCAGGACTGCAGGATGAATTCTCGCCAGGCGAACGGCGGCCGGAACATTAGAACCAACGCATCGAGCGACATCGCCCAGAACTGGCCGAATTCCCGTAGGGGTGTGGCCAGTTTTTGGGCAGACCGGGTGCTGGACACCCACGGCCGACGAACCGCGATGCGCTGCAGCCGCGCCAGCGATACGCCCGTCATCGTGATCTCGTCTGCGTCGCGGAATCCTTACATCGCGGTCGAGGAAGTCTAGGATCGTCTGGCATACGTCGCTACCTCGATTTTCATGGCTCACCCGATAGCTCGAAGGGCTTACCGAGACCGTGGGTGCTGGCTGGTTTGGGCAATGCAAGCAGTCGTCCAGTGCCCAAACAACGCTGATGTTCCGCTGTACAGAACGTCAGCGCCTGCCGCCTGAAAGAATGGTCCATCGGAATCGAAGCCGACCGCCGAATCCGTGGAAGCGCAGCGCTGGTGCTTACTTTTGCGAAATACTTGCTCAGCGGTTTTAGTGCTATTCGTTCGCCGGTACGGAGCCTAGTGACGGGCGCCAGGCGTCCGCCGCCAAGAGCCCACATAACGCTTGATAGGCATCAGTTTACGGCCCCAGGCCGCTCGTCCCCAGCCTGTCGAATGGCCCAGTAAAAGCCTGGGGGCACGCCGAACATCATTATGTCGCAGCGGGCTTCGCACGGGTCGGCGACGCTGGCCGTGCCACGCGCGGAGCATCTGCGTTGACAATGATGCACGCCCACACTGCCCTAATGGCGCAATGCGCGTGATCGTCCGACAGACCCTGGCGAAGGGGCATCTACAGCACTTGACTGCATAGTGCACTTGAGTACACTATTTTCACGCTGACGTTACGGACGGAAGGATGCATGTTGACATCGGAAAATGGGCTAATCTTGTGCGCGGCCCTTATGCACGGACTTGGAATGCACATGGGAGCGTGGACCGCTCGTAGCGGACCTGCTTCAGACTATGTATCGCAGCAATTGCCACTGGAGATGGCGCGCATCGCAGAGGATGCCAAGCTTCATGCAGTGTTTTATGCCGATGCCCTTGGGATCGCAGAGAGCGGCACCGATCGTCCGGTGAGCGCTCTTGAGCCAATCATGCTGCTAGCCCTAATGTCTGGCGTGACATCTCACATCGGACTCGTGGCCACAGCGTCAACCACGTTCAGCGATCCGTATCTGCTCGCTAGGTGGTTCGGCACGCTTGATCATCTCAGCGGCGGTCGTGCGGGTTGGAACTCGGTTGCTACGTTTAACTCCGCCGCGGCCGAACAATTCGGCGCGGCGGAATTGCCAAGCCACGCCGAACGATACTCTCGGGCCGAAGAGTTCCTCGATGTGACATTCAAATTGTGGAACAGCTGGGATCCCGATGCGCTCGTCGGCGACAAGATCAAGGGCGTTTTCGCTCGTGCGGAAAGCGCACACACCATCGACCACGCCGGTGAACATTTCAGCGTAAAAGGCCCTGCGCCATTCCCTCGGTCCCCGCAGGGACGGCCGGTAATCTTCCAGGCTGGCTCTTCCGAACCTGGTCGTGAGCAAGCAGCCAAGTACGCCGATGTGGTCTTCACGGCCCAGCATCTGCTTGAAGATGCGGTGGAATTCCGCGCCGATATGCTCCGTCGCGCAGCGAAGTACGGACGAACGGTAAAGGTGTTGCCGGGCATGCTCTGTCATGTTGGCGAGACCCGCCAGGAAGCCGAGGCGCGACGGAAACTCCTCGACGACGCTGTCGGTACCGGCCCAGAACTCGTCAGGCTCGCACAAAGGACTGGTACGCCAGTCGAAGCGTTGGTGCTTGACGAGAAATTCCCCGTTCAGAGGCTAATACCCAACGATCAGTTCAAGGGATCGATGGGCTTTAGGAACACTCTAGTCAATCTTGCTGTGCGAGAAGATCTTACCGTTCGAGAGCTGCTGCTTCGCTACGGCGGAGGCCATCATCGCGTCGTCGGCTCGCCCGCAGATATCGCGGACATCATGGACGAATGGCACAGGGCGGGTGCCGCTGACGGTTTCAATTTAATGATCGACATGCTTCCGTCTGGGCTGGAACAGATCCGGGATCTCTTGGTCCCGGAATTGCAGCAGCGAGGGATGTTTCACACCGACTACGAGGCAGCGACGCTCCGAGAGAACCTCGGAGTGCCGTTGCTGAACACGGGTTTGGACGCGACATGAATTCAGACCCAGCAAACATCGCGCGTTGGAGCAACGAGAAGCTAGGCGGACGAGAACTGCCCCGGTGTTGGCGTCACGGAAAGTTCGACACCGAAATTGCCGGCCCAGATCAGCAACGCAGCAAGCCGCCGCTCCTCGGACATCTCGTCATGCAGACTTGCAAACCGGATTCGTGCCCGGTTGCTGATCTTGCGAGTAAGCCGCGCGCCGACCGTGGTTACTCGCACGAGCGTCACACGTGCATCTTTGGGTGACTCGGCGCGCTCGACGAGTCCACGGTCCTCGAGATTCCGGCTAAGCCGCGATACCAAGTTTAGCGGCACGTCGAGCCGAGTAGCCAGTTCAGAGACCGTTCGCGTCCTCGCGGCGGCGCCCAACAGTTGCACCAACAACTGATTCTCAAGCGGGTCTACGCCATGTCGGCGAGCCTCGTCGTCCACGATACGGAAGACCCGACGTGTGAGAAAACGGGCGTCCGCAATCGCCGCGAGTCGAGGATCGGTCATCTCGGCCGTTAGCTTACCCGCCGACAGGCCGGGATTGGGCGGTTACCCCAACGGCCAGCCAAGGCCGCACCCGCCATTCGGGCCTGACCGGCCACGCGTAGTTAGGACGGCGGCGCGAAAACGCAATAAAATACCAGGGAGCGTCAGATGCCGAAGGAACCGCGAATCGATGATGGAGAATTTCGCCGCCAACACTAGAACCGCCGGAACGCATGTGGCGCGGGCGGACGCTCCCGCGCCTGCGCGACCCGTGATCGTCTTAGCCGAAAGACATCTCGCATCCGTGACACTTCCGCTGCACCGCCATAGCGACCGCCTGCAGCTGATTTGTGTGACTCGCGGGATGTTGCGTGTTCGTTCGGTGACAACGATGTGGCTGGTGCCATCAGGGACGGGCGTGCTTATCCCCGCTACCGTCCCACACGAAGTCCTCGCTTCAGACAGCGTGCATTTTCGAGCGGTGAACATCAGCCCGGAGCGCCTTAGCGGTGTCGGATCATGCCTGGTCATCGCATTGGGGCAGTTCCTTGCGGCGCTTGTCGACGAGGTAGCCAAGCTGTCGGATGATCATGCGCTCAGCGGGCCCGGGTCGCGGCTGACGGATGTACTGCTCGACCAGATCGAATCGGCCCCTCGACGTTCTCTCACGCTGCCGCGGCCGCAAGACCCTCGCGCGCAACGCGTTGCCGACGCGTTGTTCAGTACCGACGGCGACAGGCGGACCCTGGAGTCGTGGGGTCATCATGTCGGTGCTAGCCGACGGACACTGTCCAGAATCTTCGAATCCGAAACAGGAATGAGCTTCCGTGAATATCGGCGCCAGGCCCAATTGCAAACTGCAATTGGGCTGCTCAGTGATGGGCACGCTGTGGCCCGGGTCGCTCACAGCCTGGGCTATGAAAACTCCTCGGCCTTCATCCACGCATTCAAATCGGCAACCGGCCTCACCCCGGGACAGTTTGCGACCCAGCCGTCTTAGGTGATCTCTAGGGCCTTCGGCAGAAACAAGATCGGCCAACAATCACACTCGACGTCACGAGCCAAGTCCCCTTCGGTTTACCCCGGACCTCGCCTGAGACGATTCATGTATCCGTGGTTTCATTTCGTACGGTGACTCTGACGGCTGGGGGCACGTTGCGTATCAATCCCATGTCCCGCAGTCGACACAACGGTTCGCAAGATCGATACCGCCGCAACTGTCGAGATGCTTACCCTAAATTGGACACGTACGAAAAGTCACTGGTACAGCGCCGCTACCCCCATATCTAGTGGGACGTGGAGACACAATAGAGGAGCATCGCGATGCTACTGGATCTTACCTTGGCTATCGACATGGATGACCCGATCATCGGTAAGGCCACGACCGATCAGAACAGCTTCATGTCCAACGGACACATCGGAACCCACCTCGACACCTACTTGCAAACACCGATACCCGCAGAATTCCATCGCCGTCGTGGGGTGGTAGCGGATGCAACAGCGTACGCCCAACGAGATGTCGAGATCAGCCCAGATGTGTTGCGCCATCGCGACATCAGATCAGGTGACTTCGTCATCTTCTATACGGGCGCGCTGGAAAAATCGGGCTATGGCACGAAAGACTACTTCAAAGATCATCCTCAATTGAGTTGGGGCCTCATCGATCTGCTGCTCGAACTTAAGGTCAGCTTAATCGGCTTGGACGCCGCGGGCGTCCGCCGACCGGGTGAGCACAAGATCGCCGACCAGAAGGCGGAGGAGCGGGGTACATACATTATCGAGAACATCAATAACGTAGGTGAGTTGGTTCGCCTTGCCGGTGACAGAGACTTCTCAATCTTCACGGGCTGGACGGGTTTTCGTGGATACAGCGGTCTGCAATGTCGAGTAATCGCCGATCTGCAAGCAGATTGACTGCAGAAGTTCCAGATCGGGCGTATTCATGAAAGAAGCTGACACCAGCGAACGCACCGATACAGCGGGATTCGTTCCGCTGTCCCAAGATTGCTATGAGTCGTCTCCGGCCGAACTCGCAATTGCGCAGTGTCTACGGGAGGTTATGGCCTCAGTCTGCACGCCGGTCAGTGTGGTAACTGCGCTCGACGATGGCCGACCGCATGGGACCACGGTTAGCGCATTCTGCTCCCTGTCGCTGAAGCCACCGATGATCGTTGTGTGTTTGGACCGGAGATCGACGTTGTTGGAAATCATCCGTGCTACAGGGTGTTTCGGCGTCAACGTTTTGAGCAGCGATGCCGCGCGCTCGGCGCTCGCATTTGCCACCAAGGGCGAGCACAAGTTTGACGGTGTCGAGTGGTCGCTCGACCGGGATTTGCCCCGTCTTTCTGCTGCAGCCGGTTGGGTTGCCTGCAGCGGCGCACTCCTAGTTGACGGCGGCGACCACGTGGTCGTGATGGGCTCGGTGGTCCGAGCCGAATCTATGGCTGGACGGCCATTGACGTACTACCAGCGGGAATTTGGCACGCATACACCGCTACCTCGCCCCATCGATGCGTTCTAACTCAGGAAGGTGGCCTAAAAATGCGCCCGGCTGCGCCTTCCAACTCTGATCATTAATCATTGGCGTCCTCCAGAGGCCTGGCGGATCAGCTGTACGCATTCCCGCTAGCCGCAAACGGATAACCCACTGACCACGCTTGTCGACCGGGCCCCGCTGCCCTTGCTTTCACGTCGCTCGCGACGCCTACTCGTTGTGGCGGCGAGTACGGTCAATCACTAGATCATTGCGCTCGCGGCCGCGGCGTGTCCGTCGAATCCGTACGCAATGGCGGCGGCGTGGTAGCGCGACACGTCTTCAACGAACCTCGATGGCGTGCCGTAGGCCCGCACTAGAAGCGTGCGCGCGCGAAGTAGTGCGATGTCGTTCAGCACGAAGCCAGGGTCTGTGGGCACCGCCGCCAGCCTGGCAGCGGCAGCCTTCGCTGCCGTCAAATCGCCGGGGGCATTGCGCGAAAGCAGCGCCTCAACCAAAACCGTTGTCGCCAAACCCAAATACACCATCTCTCCCGATCGAAGCTCATCTTCAACCGCACGGCAGATGAGCGCGATAGCTTCGTCGGGGTTGCCGAGGCGGATCTGCTCCCTCGCCGCAAGGATGTCGAAAAACCACACTGCCATAACCGTGACCTTTTCACGTGAAGCCGCCTGGCGCACAAGGTTAAACAAGTTGAAGCCGCGCTGTCGTTCGGCCGGATCGTCGAGATGAACGAGCACAATTCCGCGAGCCATGCACGCGTTGGCCAAAGTCAGATCGTCTCCGGAGCGCTCGGCAAGCTCCAAGATTTCGGCGGTCTCACGCAGGATGGCCTCGTCGGGCAGGAGCAGCCCATTGCCGATGCTTACGGTCTTATACATGACCGTAAGCACACGGGACGTCGGGTCGAATGCACGTGCCATATCGATAGCGGCGTCGAAGTCGCCCTTCCAACCGGGCTGCCCCAAGCTCGACCGCGCCGCACCTCGCGCGGCGATCGCCAGGGCCAGTGGCGATCCGACAAGCATGTTGCCCATGGCCGGGCTTCCGCTTGCTAAGTCGATGACCCGCTGAGCCAACCGCTCGGCTTCGAGCGCCTCGCCGGCCTGCCACTTGGCGAACACTGCACCATGCAACAACGCTACCGTGAGTACGTCGTCGCCTATCGACTCGAGAAGGTTCACGTAGTCGGAGGCCAGCCTAGAGGCCTCAGGCACCCGGGTCTGGAAGGTCATCGCGATCAGGTGGCCAGACATAGCGGTGACCAATGATCGTGAGTCGTGCGTCACAGCTGTCAGCGCCTTAAGTTCGTCGAACGCAGCGTCTTCGAAGCTGGCGCCAACGCGCCACGCAGTCGCGCACAGCAGCGTCAAGGGAAGTACCCGCAGTCGCGTCCGCTCGGCATCAGTGGTGGGCAATTGGTTGGCTAGTTCGTGCGCATGTTGCCAGCTGCGCCTGGCCGCGCGAATATCGCGGTAGATCAACAGCTCCGCCGCGCGCATATACCATTCGAAAGCGCCGCGCAGATCATTCGCCGCTTCCAAATGCATGGCGATGAGCGCGGCGTGCTCATTGGCCACCGACGGTGCGCGATCTTGAAGAGCCACGGCCACTTGACGATGAAGCTGCGAACGTCGCGATTGCAGTTGAGATTCGTAGACCACCGTTCGGATAAGGGGGTAGCGGAGCATGTATTCGTCCGATGCGGTTGACGTCACACGCTCGACCAGTCCCGCATCCACCAGCTCCGCTAGGCGAGGGTCATCAAGCACCTTCTCGAGCAGATCGACTTCAAACCGGGAACCTATGACCGCAGCTGCATTCAATGTCCGCTTGGCGGGCGCACTAAGACGATCGATACGGGCCGAAATGGTGGCCTCGACCGTGACGGGTACATTTATTTCCGCGGCGTCGACAAGGCATACGTAGTTTCCGTAATCGCCTGAGAGGACACCGCGTTCGGCAAAGTCCTGCACAATCTCCTCGGCGAAAAAGGGGTTCCCGGCCGCCCGCTCAGCGATTTGCACGGCTAGTTCGGCGGTCGAGTCGTGCGAACCAAGCAACTCGGTCATCAGGGCAGAAGATTGCCCATTGTCCAGCGGCGGTAGGCTGATCGACCTGAGGCCAGCGATCGTCGCCAGTGCACCGACGTATTCCCGCCGATGGGTGATCACCACGAGCGACCGGGTACTGCGTAGAACGGCGATCAAGTCGGCGAGGATCGCTTCGCTGACATCGTCGATCCATTGGGCATCTTCGATGACGTACATCGCTGGCTCCTGGCGCTGCAGCGTATACGTGGTCAACAGACGTAACAGTCGACGGCGACGAGCATCTGGGTCGATATCGGTTGGTTCATCGACGGCGCCACGTATCCCTAGCAAATCATCCAACAGAAGGACGTCTTGCGCTTCCTCCGTGGGCAATTCGGCGCGAATCTTGGCTCGTGCTGAGACCTCGTCGAGACCGCCGACGCGAAAAATTGCGCGCAGGAGCACGGACGCAGCGTGGAATGCGATCTCGCGCGTATGTGCTTCACAGACAGTGGCAAATACTTCGGCTCCGCGAGACATGGCGATTCTCGCGGTCTCTCGTACTAGGCGGCTTTTTCCTATTCCGGCAACACCAACGACTTCGGCGATACATCCACTGCCGCAGATGGCTGCATCCAACATCGCTGTTAGCTCACCGACTTCGGAATCGCGTCCGACAAGGGCCGATTCGGGACGACCAATCCGAGGACGAGGACCAATGCCGATCAAGAGCCGAGCCGGTAGCGGATCCACAGCTCCTTTGACGAGCACCATTTCCGTGGGTCCAAGGACCACACGATGCTCGACAAGTCGCGCTGTTGAGGCACTAAGCATCACTCCGGCCGGAGGCGCCGCAGTCTCCATACGTTGCGCCAGGCCGACTTGGTCACCGATTGCTGTGTAATTGTGTGGGCCGGAACCTATATCGCCGGCGATCACCCGCCCTGAGTTCACGCCGACGCGAACATGCAGCGCGACGCCGTCACGACTCGCGATCTCGGCAGCCACATATTTTGTCGCCCGTTGTATCGCCAATGCAGTCAAGCAAGCCCGAAAAGCGTGGTCTTCTAGAGCATCCGGCGCTCCGAACAGGGCCATGACGCCGTCACCGGTGAATTTATCGACGGTCCCGCCATAGCGACGGATGATTTCAGTCCACCGTTCGAATAGTTCACTTAGAATCTCGCGCAGGCGTTCCGCTCCGAGAGCGGTCGCAACATCCATTGAATGAACCACGTCGGCCAAAAGCACCGTCAATTGCTTGAATTCGGCTGCCGCGACAGACGTAACCGGTGCCCCGCACCTATCGCAGAACCGCGCATCGGTCCTGAGCTCGGTATGACACCGCGCACACATAGGCCCCGATGAGATGACCATCAGATTCAGGTGGCCTTGGTTCGATGCCGCAAAAAGAATCGAACGCGACCTTCAGTCGCTAAACCGAGCCTGGCGAGTGTCATCATCGCTCAGACAACCCGGTGGTTAGTCGAACAGATCCATGGGCCAACGGATCGGCGTCTTGATGACTTCGGAACGTCTGCTGTAGCTCCCGCCGACAGGTGCGGTGGTTCGTTGCAGTCGGACTGCGAATCGACTGAAACCATCCTCAACCTCTCCGCTGCAACATTGCATTTCGGCGCTGGGCACGCGACAACGTTTCCGCCGATGGCATGTCCGTGCTGGCTGGTGATACCCCGCACCGTAATCACCGGCCGCGCCCGACAGCTTGTGCGCTTGCCGATTGACGATCGCAGGCTTGGTCCTGGCCTAACGAGGAATGAGTTTCGACGTACGGAACAGCCGCAAAAGTTTCTGCAGGCCTCGCGACCGCCGGTCGGTGCCAGGGAGGCATAGGTGCCGGAAGAATGGCAGTTCCGAGCTACACGGGCAGTACCGACGTGCAGTAGTAGTCCTGAGCGAGAAAGGCGTCGTCGCCCACGGGTCCTGCAAACCCGCTGTCGGCCAAAAGCTCGGCCGGGGATGTGCGCTCTGAAACCCAGCCTCGTTGGCCCAGGTACGTGGCGACGTCGTTACGCGGGCCTGGATAGTGAAGGCCGCTGAACTCGAACTCAAAGCCGCGCTCGCGCCACCGCGCACCCAACGCTTTTAGAGCCGTAGTAGCCGCTGAGCCGTCGTCTGAGTTTAGGAAGATCTCGGCGGCCAGCCTGCTGCCTTTGGAACTAAGTGTCGTGATGTCGGCGAGTAGTTTGTCTTGACCTTCCGGCGGTATGAACGCCAGCAACCCCTCGACAATCCACGCCGTCGCTCGACTGCTGTCGAAACCTGCATTCCGAAGCGCCGCCGGCCAATCTTGCCGCAGATCGATACCGACTGTTCGGAGGTTCGCACGTGTCACGGCACCCAGCTTGGCAAGTGTGGCTGTCTTGAACTGCAGAACATCGGGTTGATCAATCTCGAATAGCGCCATTCCGTCTGGCCACGACAATCTGTACGCGCGAGCATCAAGGCCGGACGCCAAGATCACAGTTTGACGGATCCCTGCTGCGATCGCATCGCGGCAGAATATATCGAAATATCGAGTGCGAGCGGCGAGCATGTCAGTCATGGGCCCAAAGCCCCAAGGCAGTCCAGGTAGATCGATGTCGGCGGACTCGAGTTCACCGGTGGCCCAACGGGTTAGAAAATCTATTCCCACTGCACGCACCAGTGGCTCGGCGAACGGGTCGTCGATGACCGGACTTTGAGCGCGGGAAGCCCGGGCGCGCCCCGCGGCCACCATCGTTGCCGTTGCTCCCACACTACTTGCCAGGTCCCATGTGTCGTCGTCGGTGCGTAGTCCCATCGCCAGTCTCCTACCTTGGGTTGTGCGCCTGTGTTTCGCCTGGGGTCGGCTTGTCACTGCCGGTCCGTTGCAGGAGCAATGCCCTGTGAACGAGTTCTTCCGCGACCGCTGGCCCGTCTGGGCATGCGGCCCGACGATTTCGTGGGCCCCGCAATCCCTGGGCTTCGCTTGAGGAAACCCCACGGCTCACCCTTGCAGCGACCCGCGGTGAGCCCCAAGCAAGTCGTGCCGCAGAGCGGTACAACATGTCGTGCCAACTTCGATCGTCGGCCTGTGGGCGCAGGGAATCATCCCTCCCCTGGCTACGTTGAGCATCTCGCACTCCGTTCGCTGCATCTCGGATATCGAAACCTGTTGAGCGACAGTAGTACTGACCGTCAAGTCGTTCACTCCGGTCGCCCAGGCGGACAGTCTTAAGCAAAGGTCAGCCGGGACAAGCTTTACCGCAATACTTCGATGAGCACGATGATCGACTTGCTGGAACCCCGAAGGTCCACCGCTCGACCCGCGGCTTGATGCTGAGCAGGGTCGCGCCGGACCGCTCCAGCACCGCCATTTCGATCTCGTTGTCGAAGTGACCGATGTTGCCCTGGATGGCATCGTCCTTCATGGCCGTCATGTGCTCGCGCAGGATGATGTACTTGTCGCCCGTGGAGGTCACGACTACGCCGATGGCGTCTTCGCACCTGCTTGACATCGTGTAACCGTCACAGACATTGACCGATCACGGTAAGACGCCCTTTGGCCTAGCCTGTGCCGCCGAGCGGAACGCCAACTCGACATCGTGTGCAATTTGGTAAAGACTCTGACCACAAGGCCGTTCCGGCTGGAACTAGACCGTTGGTATGCATTTTTGGAAGCGGTGCAGCGCAATCGTATTCATCCGTTAGAGGATGCTCATGCCGATGTCATGCCCAAGGTCCAGTTCAGGCTCACAACAGCGCTGGACCGGACTTTCGAGAGTACGCCGTGACACGTTCGCTTCTGAACGCTGCCAGACACGAAGGAGGCAAGTTCGTTGCCAGACAACTGGATGCTCGCCGCGCCGCGGTGGGTGCGCCAGAAGATCGGCGCATTCCCCTACCCGCACTGGGCCTCAGTCCTGTTGGACAACCCTATCCGGCGGGCATTGGAAAACCCCGCAGTAACAATTGACGCGATCGGACTCAGCGGAGAAGAGAACGTCCTAGAGGTGGGACCGGGCCCTGGGTTCTTTAGTGTCGAGTTAGCCAGTCGCCTTACAACAGGCCACCTCGATCTCTTTGACATCCAACGCCAAATGCTCGCCAAGGCTCGAGACAAGCTTGAGTCTGCCGGGTACCGGAACGTGGGGTTCCATGTAGGCACAGCAGAAGCAGACTTTCCATTCCCCGACAATGCGTTCGATGTTGCGTTCCTCGCCGAAGTGATCGGTGAGGTGCCTGACCAGCCCGGGTGCCTACGAGCTCTTGCTCGCATTGTAAAACCACACGGAATATTGGTGTTCCGGGAGGCGTTCCCTGATCCCGACCGGCTAAGCGTGGCAGAACTGCGGGCTCTTGCTGAACCGAACGGATTCTCGTTCATCGACGGTCAGGAGAACCGTTGGAGAGCAATCGCCCGTTTTCGTCGGAAATCTCCGGAACTCGAGGCAACGCTGGAACATTAGGAAATGTGAGTGGGCCGGCGCCGAACTGACATCGCGATACTGTCAGCCACGACGCAAGGATGGCGTTGCCTGCGATAGTGTTCCACTACCAAGTTCAACAGCTACCCGGTTGGTCGTCGTGAAGAGCCATCCCGGCTGATCCACACTGTCGATAAGCATCACCATCGCGCTGATCGGGTCCAAAGCACTGTTCTGCATCACCGAACGGCATCGCGGATATCGGACGTTAGACCGGTACCGACCACGGCGGCCTTCCTCGGGAGAAACGCCGCGGGGATGTACGTCAACGCCAGCAAGATGACCCCCGCGACGAGCACCATGGTGTACGCATGTGACAGATCGTGCGTCAAAGCACTTGTGAAGCCGGCATTCTCATGCAGATTCACAATTTTTCCTGCGGCGTCTAGCTTTTCATCGTAATTAATCTGGCTGGTCAGGATCACCGACATCAATGCGCTGCCCAGCGAGATGGCGACCTGCTGGTTGACGTTGACCAGCGCCGAACCACGCGCGATCTGCTCGGGAGCCAGGGCCTGCACGGCCGCTGCGGACAGCAGCATTGTGGAGCAACCCATTCCCATACCCATGATCGTCAGCCCTGCCAGCAGGGCTGGCAGGTAGTCCCCATGTGTGGCGATTCCGTACCCGAAGATGCTCATCCCGGCGGCGATCAGCGTGATGCCGACCATCACGACGCTGCGCGGACCGCGCTTATCCATGAAGACTCCGGCAATTGGCATCGTGACCAGAGCGCCGAGCCGCTCAGGCACGATGTGCACCCCGGACTGCAGCGGGGTTTGGTGGAGCAGTTGTTGCAAACAGCTGGGCAAGAGCAGCCCAACGCCAAAAAACGCAGCCGCAGAAAGCAGAATCGCAGAATTGGCGGCGGTGACTTCTCGATTCTTGAACAGTCGCAGATCGATCAGCGGATGGTCCGTGCGGTACAGGGCATGCAGAACGAACCCACCGATCAATGCCAGGCCGATTGCGCCCGGCACCCACACCTGGAGGTCGGTAACCGTACCTCGCTTCGGGATCGTCGAAATGCCATAGAGGAATGTCGCCAGGCCAGGCGACAACAACAACATGCCGATGATGTCGAAGGCTTCCGACCGTGTCGCACGGTCCTTCGGAAACAACAGCGCCGCTAGGACGAATGCGGTCACGCCGAGCGGCAGGTTGAGCACGAAGATCCACTGCCACCCGTAGTTGTCGATCAGCCAGCCGCTCAACACGGGCCCGGCGATCGGGCCGAGAAGCATGGGGATACCCAGCACCGCGATCAGGCGACCGAGCCGGTTCGCCCCTGCCTCCCGAGTCAAGACGGTGTACGCCAGCGGCGTCAGCATGCCGCCTCCGAAGCCCTGAAACACCCGGAATCCGATGAGCAACATCATGTTTGGCGCCACCACGCACAGCAACGAGCCCCCAGTAAACGACAAAACCGAGGCCAAGAACAGGCGCTTGGTACCGAACCGGTCGGCCGCCCAGCCGGCCGCAGGGATCACGGTGGCCATCGCAAGGGTGTAGCCCGTCATCGTCCAGGCGACGACCGCCTGAGTGGAGCCGAACGCGGTGATGAAGGTGTGCTGGGCCACAGCGACGACGGTGGTGTCCACAATCGTCATCATCACAGCCAGCAGGCACACGCCGGCGATTCGCAGCAGTCGGGCGTCCAGATTGTCTGGATAGTCCCATTCGTCTGCGGCGATTCGGCCGGTACACGCCTCGCGTCGACCGTCGAGGTGAGTCATGGGGTGGACGCCATCCCGGACGGATGGTAGGGCCACCGATTGTAATGAGCTCTACGATCTATTGAGCCTGGCCGTGACCCGATGACTATCGGCCCCTGACCGCTGCCATACGCGGGATCGCCTGCCAAGGCCGCCGCCGAAACTCTCATTCTCATTGGCGCCAGCCCACCTACAGGCCGAGCGACTTAGCAATGATGGACTTCATAACCTCGCTGGTGCCCGCATAAATGCGAGCCACTCGGGCATCGGTATAGAGCCGGGCGATCGGGTATTCCATCATGTACCCGTAGCCGCCGAAAAGTTGAAGACAACGGTCGATCACCCGAGCCTGCATCTCGGTGCAGAACAGCTTGACTCGCGCAGCGTCGGCGCTCGACAGCTGCCGGTCGACATGCAGCGTGACCGCCTGGTCAAGCATTGCCTGGGCGGCCTCGACCTCAGCCGAGCACGCGGCGAGTTCGAACTTGGTGTTTTGGAATGATGCTACGGGCGTGCCAAAGACTTTGCGGGTCTTGGTGTAGTCAATGGCCGCGACGATCGCCGAGCGGGCCTGCGCTACGGAACCCACGGCGACCGCAAGCCGTTCTTGCGGGAGGTTGTGCCCGAGGTAACTGAAAGCCTGGCCCTCTTCGCCCAACACATTGGTCGCTGCGACCCGGACGTCGACGAAAGATAGTTCGGCGGTGTCTTGAACCTTGCAGCCCATCTTCTCGAGCTCCCGGCCGCGGCTGAAGCCCGGCATTCCGTCCTCCACCACGAATAGGGTGAGGCCTTTGCGCCGGTTTTCCGGATCGGTCGAGGTACGGGCGACCACTATCACAAGATCCGCTTGCAGACCTCCGGTAATGAACGTCTTGGCGCCGTTGATAATCCAGTCGCTACCGTCGCGGACCGCGATGGTACGCAAGCCGGCGAGGTCGGATCCGGCGCCTGGTTCAGTCATTGCGATGGCGGTCAGCAGTGTGCCTTTCGCCAGTCCCGGGAACCATCTTTGACGCTGCTCGTCGGTTGCGTAGTGCAGGAAGTACGGCAGAATCACTTCGAGCTGGGTGCGCACCGTGGACAGCGTGACCAGCGCCCGTGCCGCCTCTTCCTGAAGCACCACATAGTAGCGGTAGTCGGGCGTGCCGGCGCCGCCGTACTCCTCGGGGATAGCCATGCCGAGGATGCCGAGCGAGCCCATCGTTTCGAATACCTCACGCGGCATGCGTCCGGCCTTCTCCCAGTCGGGATATGCTGGTACGACTTCCTTTTCGATGAACGAGCGAGCCAACTGACGGAATGCGCCGTGGTCTTCGCTGAAAAGATTCCGCTTCATCTGATGGTCCTTCCGGCTACTCGAAGAGTTCGAATAGCCTGGCAACCGCGGCACCGCGATCGCATTTGCACAAGCCAACCAACGGAGTGGTTACTCTTGGGATCGCGTTGCAGGTAAGAAGTCTGAGACGTCGCATGTTCAGAGCTTTCGTGACGTGTGCGGGTGCATCGTCACATCACCAGTCCGCCGTCGACAGGCAGGATCTGGCCGGTTATGTAGGAGGCTGCGGGGGACGCCATAAATAGAAATGCTCCAGCGATCTCCAAGGGCTCCGCCCAACGTCCCATGGGAATTCGGGACGCCATTTTCGGCGCAAATTTCGGGTTGGTGCGAATGGTTTCGGTCATCGGTGTTGAAGCCAACGGTGCTATCGCGTTGACCGTTATGCTTTGAGCCGCGAGCTCACGCGCGAGCGACTTTGTGAATCCGATGATGGCAGCCTTGGCCGCCGAGTAATTGACCTGGCCGAGACTACCGACAAGCCCGGCAGCAGACGTGACATTGACAATGCGCCCGCTTCCGTCAGTGGGGATGTAGGGCAGCGCCGCCTGAGTGCAGTTGAACGCGCCCATCACATGGACGTTCAGAATGAGTCGGAGGGACTCAGACGTCAGGTCAGAGAACATAGCCGGACGTGTGATTCCTGCGTTGTTAATCACGATGTGCAGGTCACCACCGGCCAGGTTGGCCGCCTTCGCCGCGGCCGCATCCGCGGATTCACGATCCGCGACGTCGAGAACCGCCGAATCAGCTATGCCACCGGCTGAGGAAATCCGTTCTGCCACCTGGTCTGCTGCGTCTCGATCTAGGTCGGTGATCAGGACTGCAGCGCCTGCGCTGGCGAGCGCGACGGCCACCGCGGATCCGATCCCACCGCCGGCGCCCGTCACCAGTGCAGAACGACCCGTCAAATCGAAGTAATGCTGAGGGCTCCTCATCACAGAATCGTTTCCATCACTTTCTTTAGCGCACACTCGCGCGCCCATCGGCGCTCAATCGGCTGTCATTTGTCTGCGGCAACCGATTTGGACATAGCGGACTACCTTGAGCCGCTCATCACTGACCTTCACGGGAGCGTAGAGGAGGCCTCGGGACGCCCGCAGCCGCGCGTTCCGCGGATCGAAACCCAAGCGTGGCCTGTTGGCTCGCAAACCCGCGATAGTGAGTCAATGAAGTCAGTCTTATGCCGGCTTCACCGTTGTGGACTACCGCAAATTCTCCCTGGCGGAGAAATCGGTGGTTGAGATCGCTGCTCGAGTTCTGGAGCTCCGGTACGAGGCGGACTCGGTGGTGTCTGTTCGGCTTGGCGCGCTGGATGGCTCGCCGCTGCCCGATTGGTCGCCCGGCGCGCATCTCGATCTTGTTCTGCCGATTGGTTTAGTGCGCCAGTACTCGATCGTCGAGTCAGATCCCTTCCAGCGGTGGTATCGGATCGCCGTGCTTCGCGATCCGGCGAGCCGCGGGGGTTCGGAATATGTGCACCTCTTTTTGCGGCCCGGCCAACAGGTCGCGATTCGTCCTCCGCTCAACCACTTTCAACTGGCAACTGCGCAGGAGTATCTCTTGATCGCGGGCGGGATTGGGATCACGCCGCTCATACCCATGATCGACGCGCTTGACGCCGATGGTGCGACATGGCATCTGCACTATGCCGGGCGCAGCCGAGCAGCGATGGCTTTTGTGGACCGCCTCGCGCTTTACGAAGACCGTGTCACATGCTGGGACAGCACTGCTGGCCGCCGGCTGGATCTCGAGCGGGTGATACCGCAGGCGCGGACCGGCCTGGTCCTCTACAGCTGCGGACCCAGTCGCCTGATCGAAGCCATTCAAGCCTCGGCACGTAAAGCGCAATGGCACGACCGAGACATCCATTTTGAACGTTTCAAGGCATCTCCCCGGCCTCGTGCATCAGCCGACCGACCGTTGGTCGTGCGAGCAACTCGCAGTGGTAAAAGCGTCGAGATCGCTTCTGATGAGACAATTCTTAATGGTTTGACCAGGGCCGGCATCAAGGTCCCCAGCAGCTGTATGAGCGGACTGTGCGGCACGTGCGAGGTACGGGTGCTGGCGGGCCAACCCGACCATCGTGACGACGTCTTGACTCCAGTTCAACGCGAAGCGGGCGATCGCATGCTGGTTTGTGTGTCGCGCGGACTATCCGATCAGCTGGACTTGGAGGTGTGATGTGCCGAGCGCGGCGGACAGATTCAGACGGCTCAGCCTGGCGGAGGTGCACGATACTCTTGGGCCAGTGGCACCACCCGTGCAAACCAAAATTTCACCACAACTCACTCTGACTGCACGCCGATTCATCGCACACTCACCTTTTGCCTGTATCGCCACGGCGTCTTCGTTGGGGGCCGATTGCAGCCCTCGCGGGGACGGGCCGGGGTTCGTGCGCGTTCTCGACGATGCCACGATGGCCCTGCCGGACCGGACGGGCAATAATCTCGCCGACTCGTTTCGAAACATTATGGAACGTCCGGCAATCGGGATGCTCTTCTTCGTCCCTGGCCTGCGAGAGACCCTGCGGGTCAACGGCACGGCGTTCGTCACTGACGAGGCCGAGTTGCTTGAGATTTTTGCGGTCGACGCGCGTCCCGCGAAACTGGCATTAGTCATCAACGTCGAGCAGGTCTACTTCCATTGCGGCAAGGCGTTGATTCGATCCCAACTCTGGGACCCCGCGCAGCATTCGCTGGCCGACGCAGCGATGTTGGGCGCCAACGTATTTTTCGCGCAGCAAGTCGAACGCAATCAGGCGACGCGCACGGCCGCGGAGATGTCAGAACATTTTGAGCATACCTACGTCGACCAGCTGTAGTTGATTAGTTCGTCGTGAACCGCCTCGCCATGCCAGCCTCTTGGCGTTAACGGAAGCATCTCGGGTGGTTCGTCGAGGAGGTACCACGTGCCGGGCGTATGACGAAGCGGCGTTAGCCGGCTATAGCCCCCAATTACGAATCACCGCAGGACTTTCCGTCGTAGATCGCAACGAACCGCCCAAAGCGGCTCTAAGTCGTTGTCTCACAACGACGTAGCAGGCTTGAGTCCGCTACCCGGTAGTGGCACACGTCCCCCTCCGGGCGCCCACACTCGTCCGCCACGTTCGGGCCGCGCGGACAACCAGATGAACCCCCACATCAGACCCCCCGAGATTCAGCGGGTGGTTCAGCTGTTCCAATGTCAGATGGCGGCGCCATGGGTGGTACTCCGATGTCAAACACAGCCATCAACTGGGCAAGGGTCCGATAGTAGCCGACGAGCACGGTCAGTTCGATCATCGAGGCAGGACTGAGTTGCGCGCTCATTGTCGCGAATTCGTCGTTGGTTAGCTGGTGTTGATCCCTGAGCAATATCTGACAGAAGGCAGCAGATGCGCGCTCCAGATCGTCTTCACCGACAAGAGTACCGCTTGCCAGCGCGTCCAGCTCCGCCTCTGTCAGCCCGGCGGCTTTAGCCACTTTGGCGTGAGCCCACCATTCAAATTCGCTGTCCATGGCGTGCGCCACCTGCAGTATGGCGATCTCGCGCACCCGAGGACTTAGATTCGTGCGGTAACGAATTGCCGCGCCGAGTCGTTCAAGGTTGGAACCCAATTCTGGTTCATGCAGCATGATCCCGAAGGGTCCATTGAGTGTGCCGTCCTCAGCAGTCAGCGGAAAGTGGGGAGTACCGGTGGATCTGGAGCCCCCAGTGATCCGTACGTAGATCGCGCGTTGCTGCTCGGTGAGTTGGTCGAGCGGAGTATGCGGCAGACGAGCGCTCATCGGTTAACCCGCCGTCCGAATACCAACCAGCTCAATGCAAACCCCGCTACTGCACCAAGAATTGCCCGGCCGTACCGCTTTTTGATCTCGGGCAAAATCAGTGCCATCACGTCTAGTTCGGCGGCTGCAGATTCCTGCGATGCAGGCTGTGGTGTTCGCGGTGAGCGCCGACGGCCAGCCGTTGCCGCAGACAGCTCCCCCGTTCGAATGCCGAGCCCGTCTGTCTCACCGTCGTTGTGCCCCAAGACTTGGACGCTGAGGTTGTCGACGAACTGGCCGAGTAGACGGTTGCTGACATCGGCAATCGCTCCGCGGCCGAATTGAGCAATGCGACCCGTGATGTCTAACTCTGTGTTGACCACCACGCGGGTCTGCTGAGGGTGGATCGACTCAAGTCGGAACTGAATCTCAGCAGCCGCCGTAGCGGCGCCGCGTGGATCTTTACCTGAGGCCGAGACCACGGCGCAATGGGCAGCGCTGTCGCTGTGCGTGAAGCGGGCCGATCCTTGGAATTGGGCACTGACCGGGCCCACCTTGACTTTTACGGTTGCGAAGTAGTCCTCACCGTCCCGGCCTTCCAACGTTGCACCAGGTAGACATGGTGCAATCCGTTGGATATCAGTGAGGATCTCCCAGGCGTGGCTGATGCCGGTATCGACCACGAATTCATTCGTTAGTTGCATAGTTTGCCGTATCTTATTGGTGAGGTGCTGATTTCAGCTCGGCACGCCACCGAGGCCTTCGATCACTTCGTCCTCGCCGCAGTCGAAGAAGGCCATGATCCGACACGGGCAGGCTTCGCCGCCCTCGATCTTCCACGGGAACGCTCCAATGATCGCTCGACGGTCAAGGACCGTCTTAAGGTCGCCTCCCACGTTTTCGGCGTGGATGCAGCCGTCCTGAAACGCCAAGTGGTGCATGGGGAAGATGTCAGAGGTGATCTCGCGCCCCGACATGTGGTGGTGGTAGGTGTATTCCCCCAAGAACTCTTTGTAGGACATGCCGACTTTTTCCTCAAACTTGCGCAGCAAATCGGGGCGCATGTTTCGGATGGTGGTGTTCATCGGGTGGTCGCCGGAGCCGGCGTCTATGCCCCACCATGCAATTTCCATCTCGGCCATCCATGCGGCGAGCCGGGCGCTGCCCCCTGGATGCATCGTGAAGTAGCGTACAAGGTCTTGCTTGGGGCGACCCTGGTAGTAGTCGATGAACCCGGTGTGGATGATCAGAATATCGCCCTTTTTCACCTCGACCTTCGACGTAATATGCTCTGGCTCAATGAGTTCCCAGTCACTAACCTGGTCCGATACATCGACGATGGCGCCCGGGTGGATGAGTTTAGTCAATGGTAGCGACGCCATGTCCAGGCCGCCGTCGGTGCCGTGCATCGGACCATCGAGGTGCGTGCCGGAATGCAACGATGTCTCGATGAATTGCGAGACGATCTGGTTGGTTTGCAAGTTCTGGGTGTAATACAGCTTCCCGCCGGGATAGCCCACCCAGCCCGGAGTGTGCAGGCCCCACGGATGCGTTAGGTCAACGACTTTCATCTTTGCTCCATTCCTGTGTGTTTCGTAGTTGGTTTCGCATCGTTGATGCTCGGTACCTCAGGGTGTTTTGGATGCACCGACCGAGACGATCGGGCTGACGTGCCGTTCGCTGAGATGCTTGAGCACTAGGGCCGGCTGGATAGGCACCGATGTGATTGCGCCCCCATGTTGCAACGCGTCATCAACAGCAGAGGCGATCGCTGCCGCAACCGCCGTGGTACCGCCCTCCCCCGCACCCTTGACCCCCAACGGGTTCAACGGGCTCGGCGCGTCCTCAGTCACCAAGATCTCCACGGGAGGGACCACCTCGAGGGTTGGGATCAAATAGTCCATAAAGCTGGTGCACAACGGCGTGCCGTCGGGTGTGTAGAGAAACTCCTCGTAGAGGGCGCCGCCGATTCCTTGCGCGACGCCTCCGGCGATTTGGCCCTCGACGAGGGTGGGGTTGAGCGCACGCCCGACGTCGTAAGCGACGAAGAACCGTTCTACCTCGACACCACCTGTGCCCTGGTCGAGCTGCACCACGGCGGCGTGCAACCCGTACGGGTACGTCATATGGTCGGTTTGGAACCAGCCGTCCGCGCTGAGCCCGGGAGTCTCCTTCATGACGCTGGCGCCGACTGGCTCCAGGCAGGCGGCTATGGCAGCCAGAGACATTGCCTGTTCGGGTTTTGCGGTAACCCTGACCTGGGCCCCCTCCAGCTCGACCTCTTCCACGCTCACGTTGAACTGCTGCGCGGCAACCCGCTTGGCCTTTGCCACCAGGTTGTCGCTGGCGATCTTGGTCGCGGAGCCAGCCATCACGGCTAGGCGAGTAGCGAAAGCACCTCGGCCGTAGTCGAATTGATCGGTTTGTCCTCGGACGACCCGTACTTGATGGTGTGGGATGTCCAAAGCGTCGCCGACGATTTGGGCCAACACAGTGTCAACGCCCTGGCCAACCGACGATGCCCCGGAGAATAACGTCACGCCGCCGGCGGTATCGACCGAGACTCGCGCACCCTCGACTGGTCCGATACCGCTCTTCTCGACAAAGCACGCCAGACCAAAGCCGACGGCCTCGCCCGCCGCGCGGCGCGTTTTGGCAGCGGCTCGGATGCTTTCGAAATCGAAGTGTGACGTTGCTTTTTGGAGAAGCAATTCATAATCACCTGAGTCGTGCACCAGGTCGGTGCCCATTGCCTGGATGGGCCGCTGGTACGGCATCGATTGTGCGGGAATGAAGTTGCGGCGCCGAATTTCGCAGCCATCGATGCCCAAAGCCGCTGCGACGGTGTCGATCAGCCGCTCCCGAGCGAAGGTGCCCTCGTAGCGCCCGGGCGAGCGGTAGGTTCCCGCTGGTGTTTTATGGGTGAGTCTTACGTGTGCGCGAGAGCGGAAGTTGGGGATGACATATGGCCCGGGCAGCATCGATGCTGTTAGCGAGGCCACTGTGGCGCCGTGGGTGCGGACGTAGGCTCCCTGGTCGAGGAGGAAACGGTCATCGAGGGCCTCGAGCCAGCCATCGCGCGTTCGGACGAGGGCCCGCAGGGTATGTTGTTGTCCGCGTGAATGGTTCGTGGCCATCAGGTGCTCTTGACGGTCTTCGATCCATTTGATCGGGGCGCGCAGCCGCATCGCAGCGAGGGCGATGAGAAGGTCCTCGGGATACAGCTCGCCACGGGGACCGAACCCGCCACCGACGTGACCCTCACGCATGACGACCGCTGACGGGGACAATCCGGTGACTGCCGCGACCACGTCGCGGTTCCAATACGGCACTTTGGCCGCTCCGTCGATGATCAGTCTCTGATCGGTCGCGTCGTAGACCGCGGTCAGGCCGCGGCATTCCAGTGGTACCCCGGTGTGCCGGCCGATTCGCGCGGTGAGCTCGAATACGCGGTAGTCCGGGTCGTCTGCCGCGCGCGCGAACGCGGCGTCGACATCACCGTATTCGATGACGAAGCTGGCGGCCTCTGAGTCTTGGGCCGGAAGTTCCCGGTCAAGGTCGGCCGCCCAGGTTGCCTGTTCGCTGTCCAGCCACGGGACCGGCCCTAGTGCCGCATCGATATGCGCGGGCAGCGGATCGATATCAAGCTCGACGAGTTCGGCTGCATCTTCGGCGAGATAGGGTGAACGCGCGAAAACTGCCACGACCGGCTCCCCGACGTAGCGCACAATCTTACGGGCCAGCATCGGCTGGCGATACGGCATCAGATCATCGAGCGCGGTGAGACGAAACGGAATCGGCGGCAAGTCCGCGATGTCCCGATAGGACCAGGCAGCCACCACACCGTCGAGCAGCAGTGCTCTGCGGCAATCGATACTAAGGATCCGGCCATGAGCGATTGGGGAGCGAACAATTCGCATGTGTAGTTCGCCGTCGTGCGACGTGTCGGCGACGAATCGCGCCGCGCCGCGTAAGAGCACCGGATCTTCGATCCTGCGGACACGATCGCCGATCACGAGCCGGGCTCCTCACCGAGGGCTTGCAACCGCCGCTGGGTCGTCAATGCGGCCGCGACGATGTTCTGATATCCCGTGCAGCGGCAGAGGTTCGACGACAAGACATCTCGGATTTGCTCGACGTCGGCTTCGGGGTTTTGTTCGAGGAAACCCACTAACAGACAGAGGAATCCGGGCGTGCAGAATCCGCATTGCAACGCATGTGCGTCCCAGAATGCCAGCTGTGCGGGATGAAGTGTGTGTTCATCGGCCGCGAGCCCTTCCACCGTCCGGATCGAGGCACCGTCGGCTTGCACGGCAAACATCAGGCAAGAACGCACCGGCTGGCCGTTGACGAGGATTGTGCAAGCTCCGCATACTCCATGCTCGCAACCGAGATGCGTTCCGGTTAACTGGCATTCGTCGCGTAGCGCGTCGGCCAGGGTGGTGCGAGCCTCCACCGTGATGTGGTAGCTATCCCCGTTGACGGACAGCTGAAGCGGATGCTGATGGGTCACGGCGAACTCTGGCGGTCGGAGAAGGCGCGCGGAAGCAATGCGCGCACGAGTGCCCGCCGATAGTCTGCGTCCGCGTGCGTATCGCTTGGGGGGTCCACCTCGGCGGCCGCTGCGTCAGCGGCAGCGGTCAAAAGATCGTCGCACCACCGATGTCCGATGCAAGTCTGCTCGGCGGCTGGGCTACGCACCGGAATGGGGCCGACCCCGCCGATGCAGAATTTGGCGTCGGTCACCACACCATCGAGGATTTGCACAGCGCCGGCGGCAAGAATGATGCCGAAATCACCTTTGCGCTTGGCGTATTCCGCAAACCCGGAGCGGTATGTGTTGTCCAGCGCGGGCAACGCGATGTCGGTAAGGATCTCGTCGGGTCGTAACGCCGTGGTCAACGTCGCTTGGAAGAAGTCTGAGCTCGCTATCGTACGAATCCCGTGCCGGGCGCTTTGCGCTGTCATTTGCGCGTCGAGAAGTGTGGCAACGACGCACCACTCGGACGCCGCGTCGCAGTGTGCGATGGATCCGCCGAACGTTCCGCGAGTTCGGATCGGGAAATGGCCCACCTTGGCCGCCGCCTGTCCCAGCAGTCGCCCGAGTGGGCCGCCGAGGTCATTTTGTTCGAGTTCGGCGTGGCGAGTGCACGACTTGATAACCACTGAATCTTGCTGTGTTGCAACACCACTGAGGCATGAGATGCGGTTGATGTCGATCAGCCGGGCCGGGCGTGCCAGGCGAAAGTTCATCATCGGGATCAGGCTTTGACCGCCTGCCAGGACTTTGCTCTCGTCGGGGTCGTCGTCCAGCATCGCCAGCGCCTCGTCGAGCTCGGTGGGTCGCAGCATCTCGAAGGGCGCCGGCTTCATCTCGCCGACCCAAGGTAACTCAGCCCGTAGACGTCGGTGCGCCGATCTTCTCGCGGCCGGATCCTGTCACTGCGTATTCGTGCGGACCGAACCGCGTCAAGGTCAATCGAAGCAATCGCCGAATCCGCCGTCGAGCGCGATAGTGGTCCAGCTAGCAATTCGCCATAGGCGTCGCAGGCTACCGAGCCGCCGAGGGTGGCCGGACCGTCGTGTGAGGCACCAGCCACTTGCGAGACAGCCACCGCCGCGATCTGGTTCAGATTCGCTTGCACCAACAGTGTGTCGGCGTGGCGTGTCGCGCCGCCAGCAGGTACGGATTTGTCGAAGCCGCCCACCCAGGCGGCTGGTGCGATCAACAGGTCGACACCGCGCAGCGCGAGGATGCGCATCACCTCAACGAAACGCAGGTCATAACAGATGCACACCGCGAGCACGCCGTAGCGTGTCTCAGCCATGGGCAGTCCCAGGTCGCCCGGAGCGAAGACGTCCTTTTCTTGATCGAAGAGATGCAACTTTCGGTAATGCAGGACCGGGCCCTGGGCTCCAAGCACCACAACCGAATTGAACAAGTCGTCACCGGCTCGTTCGCAGAAGCCCACAACCACGAACCCACCGTGTGTCGCCGCGATCTGGGTGAGCTCCGTGATGCTGGGGCCATTCACCGGCTCGGCGACACGTGCGGCAAGCTCGGCGTCCACCACATAGCCGCTGATCGCCAGCTCGGGAAGGACCACGATATCGGCACCGAGGTTGAACGCCCGCTGCGTCCGGTGCTTCGCAAGTCCCAAGTTTTCCGCGGACTTTCCGGCGACGACATCAAGCTGTTCCAACGCCACCTTGACGACAAGCGGATCGGCCGAGCCGGTCACGTGACCTCAGCCTCCTCGGCGACTATTGCGAAGGAGGCGCAATTCTCGGCGCCAGCCGAGCGGCTGAGACCCTTCCCAGGTCTCCGGCAAAGCAAGTACCGCGATTCACTGGCGCCGCGCCGCGCCCGCGGCTGACAATGATCGCTCCACCTCGGGGCAGCGGGCCGCTCAGGCATCGTCGGGTGCCGGAACAGAAACAAGGTGAGTCAAAGGTGGTCGGCGAGTGGAGATACCGGCGGCCTGGGCGGTCTCCCACGAGACTTTGCCGTCGCGGAAGAACTCCAGGAAGATCTGATTGAACAGTTCGGGCGAATCCGTCTGGCCTTGATGTCCCGTGTTTTCGGGATAAAAGAACTGGACGTTCGGCAACACATCCTCTTGCGGATGCCCACCGATCTCCGGTGGCATCGCGTGGTCACTGGCCCCGTACAGATAGATGCCGGGCAGCGAAAGGCGATCGAAGCGACCTTTGATGCTCATTCGCGCTTGTGTGTCGGGATCAGGGCTTTTGAAGACCGACTGCTTGTTCATCTCCCGGTAGTAGTCCATGTGTTTGGCCGCCGCCAGCGTGCGCATTTCCACGACATCGTCGGAGATCTTGGATGGGTCGTTGACCAGCCAGGCCATGATCTTGCGCA
Organism: Mycobacterium sp. 3-98; assembly: GCF_035918355.1. NCBI lineage: Bacteria > Bacillati > Actinomycetota > Actinomycetes > Mycobacteriales > Mycobacteriaceae > Mycobacterium > Mycobacterium sp. 3-98. The sequence goes on from NZ_CP142360.1 coordinate 5,212,765, forward strand.
TCGACTCGTTGGTGCCGTCGAACTGAAAGATGATGCTGCGGTCGACGTCCTTGGGTTGGGGCAGCTTCCGCATGATCTCCTCAAATGAGACAAGATCCTCTAGTCCCCCTGAGATCAGCACGAAGCTCAGGATCTTCTTGGGATGCGCCGTCACGTAATTCACTGTGTTCTGGGAGCCCATGGAGTTGCCGGCGATGTGAAACCGCTCCAACCGCAGCGCCGTGACAAAGTCATGGAGAAAGTCGACGTGGCCGCTGAGGTCGGGAAGATAGGCATCTTCGTAGTGTTCGGTAAGCCCGAAGCCCGGAAGGTCCGGACAGTAGACGCGAAATCCGTTGGCCCCCAGGAACGGGGCTATCTGTGGCCAGGCCGCCGTTCCCGATGCCCCCCACATTCCGCCGTGCAACAACACCACCGCGGGACCCGTCTCACCTGCTGTCATGTAATGGGCAGCGGCACCGCTGCCCAGCCGAACCCAACGGCTCAGTAATCCTGGGACGTGGATAAGTCCCTCTTCCGTGAGCGCCATCAGCGCAACCTCCAATCATTCGCTGTGGGGTATTCAAACGGCGGGCAGTGCAAAGCATCCGTGTGACGGCGAACTTATATCCCCAGCGTCTGGTTTTGTTCTTCGCGGTTTCGACCTGCGGCACGCTCGTTCGGGACGACGACCGCGGTCGCGCGATTCCACGGGACGCGGGGTCTCACTTGGGTAGCCCGAGGGCGCGCTCGGCAATGATGTTGCGCATGACTTCCAGGGTGCCGCCGCCGATCATGAGGGCTCGCGCGTAGAGGAACCAGTCTTGCCAGTGTCCGTCGCGGTGGGCGAGCGGATCGCCCTCGACTAGCAGCGATTCGGCGCCGAGCAGACCCAGCGCCGTTTCAGCGATTTTGAGGTTCAGTTCGCTGCCGATGATCTTGCTGACTGGCGCATCGGCGGGAGTGGTCGTGTTTAGCGCTGCGCGGGTCATGACGCGGTAGCTGTTGTAGACCTGGAGGGACGCCTGAGCGTAAAGGTCTGCTAATCGGTAGCGCCACGCGGATTCCTCGAGTTTGGGCTTGCCGCCGCTGAGGGTCGTCGCGGCTAATTCGAAGAGCTCCCTCACTGTGGCCCGTGGTCCCGATTCGGTATTTGCCTTGCCCGCAGCATGGTCGGAACCGCCGGCGAAGATTGCGGTGCGCTCTCCGAACAGGGTGCCAAGCGCTATGCGCCATCCATCGTTTTCAGGGCCGATGAGGTTCTCGGCCGGCACTTCTGCGCCGTCGATCACGACCTCACTGAAGTCAGACGTGCCAACGCACATCCGCATCGGCCGTACATGGACTCCCGGATCCCGCATGGACATGATGAAAGCGCTTATTCCGCTGTGCCTTTCGGCGTCGGGGTCGGTTCTGGCCAAGAGGAGGCCATAGTCGGCCCAGTGGCCGAAACTGGTCCACGTCTTGGTTCCGTGCACCACGTAGACGTCGCCTTTTTTCACCGCACGGGTGCGAAGCGAAGCCAAGTCGCTGCCAGCCTCGGGTTCGCTGAACAGCTGGCACAGCACGTGCTGACCAGAGTGGATTTGCGGCAGATATCGCCGTTGTTGGTCGGCGGTTCCAAACCGCTCAATCGCCGTGAGCAACGCAGAATTGCCCAGCACGCTCGGGAAACCACTGGCCGCAATCTCCTCGCGCAGAATGCGTAGCTTGAACGCGTCTAGGTCTCGATTTGCTGCGGGCTGGTAGCCGGCAGCGTGCAGTGCGGCGATCCAGCGTTTGAGCGCGTCGATATCCTCCGCGTATTCCGGGGCGCGGTGGCCGTTGCGGCGTTTCGTCTTGAGCTGCGGCGCGTTGGCCGCGATGAAACTCCGGAGTTGTTCCCGGTATTCGTCGTATTCGGCCGGTACGCCGACGACATCAACATCCACTGTGAATCCTCCGATTCCTTGTGGTAGTGCGAACAGGCGATTTCACGTCGTTGATGACGAGCTCCATTGGTTAACTGAGGCCAGCAGCGACGGCGTGGCAGAGATGTTCACGGTGCGCGTCAGCGTCACCGAGGAGTGCTTGGTTCGATTTCGCGCGCCGCAAGTACAAATGGATGTCGCTGTCCCAGGTGAAGCCGGTGCATCCATGTACCTGAATCGCTTCACTTGCGATCCGGGCATAAGCGTCGTTGACGAAGATCTCGGCGACATCAACGGCAACGGCGGCATCCGCCCGTTTGTCGGCCACCGCCAGCGCGGCATAGTGCGTCGCGGCCGCCGCTGACTCCGCGGCCACGTGTAGGTCGGCGATCTTGTGCTTCATGGCCTGAAACGATCCGATGGGACGCCCGAATTGGACTCGATCCTTGGCGTAGGCGACACATAACTCGACCAGGCGTGTGGCTCCGCCGACGCTCTCGGCGCACTGCAACACCTTGGCAACCCGCAATTGCTCTTCAACTTGTTCATCCGCCGCGCCCACATGTGCGCCCAGCCTGGCCGATTGAGGGACGACGACGTTGTCGAAATGAACGTCGTACAAACGTCGGGTGAGGTCGATGCCGTTACGCGGCCAGATGGAGGCGCCCCGAGGTCGAGCGGGAACAAGAAGCTGCACCGCTCCGGCGGTGGTCCGCGCGGTCACGAGAAGAAGATCGGCAGCTTCGGCGTCTTGCACGAGAATTTTGGTGCCGTTCAAAACGAACCCGTCACCGGTGGCCTCGACCGTGACGGCTGAATCTTCAGCCCTCCAACGACTTCCGGGTTCGGCGATGCACCATGTGGCGATGACTTGTCCCGATGCGATCGAGAGTAGGTATCGCTCTTTTTGCTCGTCGGTGCCGAATTGTGCGATCGCGTGGGCCACGACATTGGTTGGGCCAAAGGGGCCGGGTTGAACCACACGACCCAATTCCTCGCTGACGACGACCAGGTCGACGAGCGGTTGGGACGTCAACGTAAACCCACCATACTGTTCTGGCACGAGCATCCCGAACCACCCCAGGGATGCCGCCTTGTTCCACGAGTCTCGGTCGAAACCGGAGGGATGATCGAACAACTCACGCACTCGTGTGATCGGGCTGGAGCCTTCCAGAAACTTTCGGCTAGCTTTGCGCAGACGTTGCTGCCGTTCGTCAAATTCGAAAAACACCCGAAATTCCTCTCATTGCACCACCTGTGGTCCACACCTGGCGTCGTCAGCCTCAGTTGTCGTACTGGTTAGTCGTCGCGTTTGACGCCAAGCATGCGCAGCATCTCCCAGTCCGGTGGACACGGACCTCCGATGCTGACGACCTGTTGACCTCGGTCGGCGCGTACTGCGTGACGGACACCGGCCGGAACGTGGATAACGTCTCCGGCTTCGAACGAGTGGGTTGCAGAGTTGCTGATGTCTTCCACCGTGCCGCAGCCCTCCAAAATGTAAATGGTGTCTTCGGAGTCGCTATGGGCATGTGGGACGTTTTGCTCTCCAGGCTGCATGCGCACGTAGTTCATATTGGCCGTGCCTGCGCCAACGCCGGGCCACACCACCATTCGTGCATCGCTGGAGATGAAGGGCGCGTACAGGCTGGGCTGATCGCGATGAAAAATCCTAAACCCCATGACACTCCACCTTTTTCGGGCTGATCGGAAGATTTCGAGTTAGTCAGGTCAATACAGGGCCGCGTCTGGTGGGCAGGGACCGCCAAGAATGACTGCTCCGTGCTCACCGGCGCTGAAGCTATAGCGAGTGTGTGCATCTAGGTGAACCATCGCTCCAGTGGTCAGCGTTTCTGTCTCGCCGGCCACAAGATCACGTATCGCCGCGGTGCCATCCAGGATGGCGTAGACGGCTTCTCCGGGGTGTTCCTGGTCCACGGTGCTGGCATGCGGGCCCAGCGTGATGTGATGCATAGTGCGATATTGGGCGCCCATTCCTGGCCACACGATGGCCCGCGCAGATCCCACGCCGTCAATGAGCCCAAGCTCTTGTCCCGTCCCTTGTTTGACAACGCGCAACGCGGCTGCAGCTTGGGTCTGGTGGACGCCCGTCGAGTTATCGGTGCCCATCACCGGGCCTCGCCATCGCGGACAGCGCTGTTCATCGGTTCGCACCCAGCTGGCTCGAGCCTTGTTGGCCCACAGCAGCAGTCCGCCATCCTGATCGGTACGTTGCGCGAGCCACCGGCGAATAAGGTGTTGGGCTCACGACCGCGCGGATACGCACCTGCTCGTGGGGTTCGATCGTCACCTTGCGTGTGTCGTCGGGCTCGCCCCAGACCACGTGCACTTCGGCGCCCACAGGGACCGCGGAATCGAGGACTGCCAGGGATAAGACCTGCCGCTCGTTGGCGCTGTATCCAGTGAACATTGATACACCGACTATCGCGCCATCGGCGTCGAGGACTGAGTCGAAGCTGGACGTGCCAGTTGTCGCCAACGGAAGGTCGAAATACTGCGTGCGGGCCCCCTCTTGGCGAACAGGGGCAGCGAGTAGGTCGGCGACGTCATCGGCATTCCACGCCAGAGTCGATTTACGACGTTGCTCGCTTGGGTCGATGGCTTGCAGCGCGTCGCGGCCGATGAATTCGTGGTCGAATTTGACGAAGTTGCCGTACCCGAGTTCCCACGGGTTGAGGTAGTAGGCGTCAATGCTGGGCGAAATGTAACTGCCGGCCAGAGAAGCTGTCGCCTCATAGCCCGTGGCCGGGAGCCACTCTCGGTAGGAGCGCAGTTCACTGTCGGTGTAGATTGCGGGCAAAGGCGAAGGAATCCAGCCTGATTCGAGCGTTGCGTACGGATAGGCGCGCGCGCCACAGGGTTCTAGGCCGAATTCACGGCCAGCTTCCATGATCGCATCACGTACCCGGTCCCGGGACTCGTAGGGGCCCCACAGTTCCAGTCCCGGTGCCCCGGCCATCCCGTGCCGGAGCGACCGCACACGTTCGCCGTTCACGTTTAGGTATCCCAGCCGGAAGAACTTCTGTTGTTCGACAGGGGCCCCGTTGAGCTTTTCTATGATCTGCCACGCGTTCGGCCCTTGGATCTGATAGCGCCACAGATCACGTTGTATTGCTTGGCCGTAGGGACGTGAGGGCGAGCGTTCATCGTACCTAACTTCGACGTGGTAGCCGCCGGTCTGCGCTCGAAAGTTGAGCCAATTGGCAACCGGAGCACGGCCCACAAAGATAAACTCGTCCTCCGCTAGTCGAAATACGATGCCGTCGCCGACCACACCCCCGGTGGGGGCAACGCAGACGAATTGCTTCGCAGAATCCACCGCGAAGTTACTCATGCTGTTGACGCCAGTCTCGTTGAGCAGTTTGAACGCATCTATCCCGGATATGAAGAGATTGACCATGTGATGGGATTGATCGAAGAGAACAGCGGACTTCCGAGCGGCCTGCGACTCGCGCACCCAGTTGGTGAACTCGGATGGGACGACGGGGAAGATGAAACGTCCGATTTGCGAGTTCCGCAGCAGACCAACGATATCAGGGTTTTCATCAAGAAGCTGCTGCAGGTTGGCGGCGGCCATCTGAGTTTTCTCCGCTCTGTGGGATTTTTGGGGGGCTCGGTTCCGACCACTTCGGTCTCATGGCTCGCTTACGACGATGCCCGAGGGTTCATTGGAAGACGACTGTTCTTGTTCCATTGAGCACAACGCGGTTTTCGCTGTGCCATCGGACGGCTCGTGCCAGTGCACGGCACTCGAGATCGCGACCGATCGCAATCAACTCACCTTCGGACATCGAATGATCGACTCTCGCGACATCCTGCTCGATGATGGGACCCTCATCGAGATCAGCTGTCACGTAATGAGCAGTGGCCCCGATCAACTTGACCCCGCGGTCGTGTGCTTGGCGGTACGGTCGCGCTCCCTTGAAACTCGGCAGCATCGAGTGGTGAATGTTGATCGCCCGCCCTTCCAGTTGCTTGCACAAGTCGTCGGTGAGCACTTGCATGTAGCGGGCAAGTATGACGGTGTCGACGCGCAGCCCCTCGATCACCGTGAGGAGCTCCGCCTCGGCTGCTCGCTTGGTCTCGTGCGACACGGGGATGTGGCGGAACGGTAAACCGTGGCGGGCAGCTAGGGGCTGCAGATCCGGATGGTTGGAGACCACCGCGGCGACCTCGATAGGCAGTTCTCCCAACGATATCCGGAACAACAGATCATTGAGACAATGTGCCAGCTTGCTGGCCATAATAACGACGCGAAGCCTTAGGTCGGGGTCGACCAGACGCCAGCTCATGGAAAATCGTTCTGCCACGGCCTCAAGGTCTCCACGCAGCACTGCGTCGTCGAAGACGCCCGGGATTGTCCGGGCGAACTGCACACGCATGAAGAAGCGGCCGCTATCGGGATCGCCAAACTGTTGGCTTTCCACAATGTTCGCGTCGTGGTCGAGCAGCAGTCCTGTGACTGCGTGGACAATGCCCGGAACGTCGGCACACGACAGGCTTAGCACCCGACGAGTAGCGCCATCGGCCGTCATTTCGCGGCCCTTGCCTTGTTCGGTTGCGGCACAGCGAGCCGTTCAAGCCACGCCCTGCGCCACGCTTCGGTGCGTTGAAGTTCGTTGAAGGTGAACAGGTGAAACCCGGTGACGTTGGCGGCAGGCGAGGCCAATGTTGGTGTCAGGCCTTCAACCAACCGCCTGGGGTGGTATCCGCCGGGTAGAAAGAACTGCGCAAGCATGCCGTGCTGCTTGCTGATAAATCGCGCGGAGGCACCCAGTCCTAGTTTGCCCGAGATGCGAGCCAGCTTGCGCCGCGGGACTGCGCCAGGAATGCCGACCCGGATTGGCAGTCCGATCCCCCTCCGTTTCACACCGCAAGCCCACCGCGCTGTGGTGTCGGGATGAAAGCAGATTTGGGTGATGATCTCGCTGGCGTAGGGCGCCTTATCCATCAGCGCACTTTCAATCAACCCATCGCTGATCGAGCCGTGTCCCTCGGGGTAGCCCGCGATACCGATGGAAACAAACTGATGACTATGCTCTTCCAACCCAACCAGGAGTTGCAATGCATCGGCAAAGCAGCCTGCCGGTTCGTGCAGGTCCCCACCCACGACAAAGATTCGGTCAATGCCGGCGGCGTGAATTCGGTCCACGACGTCAGCCAGGTGTTTGTGATCACGAATAGACCGCGCAGCAATGTGTGGTGCGACGGAATAGCCTGCAGCGCGTAGGGTTTCGGCAAGCTCCAGGGTGGCGCCGGGTCGCGACTCAGTCGTCGTGATGGTGATTGCACTTGTGGTTGGCAGGTGAGTTGATACCAGTTCGCCGGTTCCAGTGAAAGGGAGCACTTCGTAGCTGACGTTTTGCAGCGCCGCGCTCAGAGCGGTGCGCTGGTCGCCATTGGTGTTGCCCGTGGTCGGTGTCGGCTTGGGCGGTCCTACTGATGTGCCTTCAGGCATCAACAAACTCCCCGTTCGAATTCCGCTTTCGGTAACGCGCGGCTGCTGTTGGGTATGACTTCTCCGGTCAGCAAATCTGATTCGGCCGGTGTCGGCCCGGCCGACTTATCCGAACGGGCCGCTTCTGCGGAAGCAGAACTTTGCCGAGCGCGTTACAACATCTTCGACGGGGCCTTCGTATGGCTTGGCGAGTTCCTCATATGTCAGCGAATTGATGCGGTTGGCCACATTTTGCAGTTTGGCGATGTCCATCCCGTAGGCCTTCGCTGCATTGAGCCCAATCATGCCGGCCGCCCGCTCGGCGGGAACCCCAGCAAATGAATCCCGCAGGTGCAGATGGGTCATCGGTACTTCATCATCACTGCGCGGATACTGCCAGGATCCTTCGGGATGGGGATAGTCACTGCCCCAAAGGATCTGGGTGTCGAACCCAGCCTCGACCGCACGTTCGGCTTCGAAAGGTGCGATGCAGGACCATCCGATAAAGACGTGCTGCTTGCACAACTCGCTTGGCAACCCGCTTAACTTTGTTGGTCCGAAGGGGCCGGTGTTGACGCGGAGGACCTCAGGCAGGCTGTCCATCTTCGCCGTGTAATTCACGTAGAAGTCGTCCAGTCGCGCCATCAAGATCTGCCACCAGTCATCCACCACCTCGGTGTAAACCAGCTTGAGATTTGGGTAGCGGTCGAATACGCCACCAAACAGCAACAGCGGCAGGGCCGATCGTGTCCCCTCCCCCATAATCTCCAACATGTACACCTCCCAGTCGCCTTGGTTCGGTTTCTTCCCGGGAGGCGGGGCGCCCGGCGCTTGGGCGTGGGTGGTCAAGGGCATGTCGTTCGCGGCGGCTGCGGCATAGAAGCGGTCCCAGGCGCGGTCGTTGTAGGCAGGGTTGACTACTTGCGGACGCGGCCAGTTGACGCCCTTCAGCCCAGCCTCGGCGGCCCATTCAATCTCCTCGGCCGCGGCTTCGGGGTCCCAGATCGGCACATGTGCCAGCCCCGCATGTCTTTCCGGCTCGACCGAGCAGAAGTCGGCAAGCCACCGGTTGTAGATGTGCCTACCCACTGCGACGAGTTCATTGTCGTAGCCCTTAAAGCCGTAGGCGCCGAACGCGCTGTTGAAGGGGATGAGATCCTGTCGACCCGCGTTAAGTCCGTGGAAGACGATCTCGCCGGCCACACCGTCACGATTCATGTCACGCAACCGTTCGTGCGCATCCCAGCCGCCGGTGGTCAGCGCATTGCGGAAGTGCGACAAATGCGGGTTCTCTTTGTTTTCCGGACCGCCCATTTTGTGCGGCAACTGGTCGTTGACCTTGGTGAACTCGTCGAACTGCTCCAAGTACTTTTTCGGACAGTAGTCCCGCAACTGTTCTTTGAGCAGCGGACCGACATGAGCATCCGACGTCACCGCGATGACGTGGTCGGTGGGGGCCACGGACGGCGCGGCGTTTTCTGCTTCAGCAGTGGTCATTTCGACTCCTCGGATTGTTGCGGACGTGGTATTGGGCTTTGGTCGCTGCGTCACACGTTTTCAGCGGTGTCGCGGGCAGGAATTATGGGCAGCAAAATGCTGCTGGGATGGTCGGGCCCCGTATGCACAGTGGTCTTGCCGGCGTAGGTCGCCGTGGGTCGGTCGTCCGGATCGTCATGAAGCATGCCGCCGGAACCGAACTTGTCGACTTGCTCACCGAAGCTCTCGTAGCTGTCGACCGAACCAGCCGCCGGACGAAGATAATCACGACCGAGGACGCTCAGGCCGATTCGATATCCCGCGGGGATCACGATGCTTGTCGGCCATACCTCGATATCGACGCCGTAGATTTCTCCTGGCGTGAGGGGTTGGCTTTCATCGTGGGCGTGATACGGCCGGAACTCACGGGTCAGCGTCGCATCAAGTTTGCGTTGTGAGGCGCGTAGCCAACCCTTCCCGATTGAGGTGTACGGGTCCATTGCACCTTGGAACGTGATTTCTTCACCAGCAGTGTCATAGACGTGCACCACGACGAACAAGTCGGCATCGGTCGTGGTGGAACTGATGTACAAACGCACCGCGATCGGTCCCGTTACTTCGGTGTCCTGCGGCAATGGGCTTGAAAGAAACCTGATCCCATCCCCCATCGCGTCGAATGACGAATTGCTCTGCGTCCGGGGCGGGGTCGGCTCTATTCGGCCGGATGACGCGTGCAGATAGGAGCGCGCCCACTGCGTGTCGGGAATCGGCCAGTCGGATTCCCCACGCAGCGTGTACTTTTCACCCACATGGCGCACATTGAGGAGGACGGGAGCCTGATCCTTCCAGCCCGCGGATTCCCCCTTGAGGAAGTGGTCCATGAACCGTCGCTGGATGTCGAGTCCGTACTCGCTGTAGAACTCGGTCCAGTGTTCATGGCCGTGGATCTCTAGCCACTTCTGCTTCGTTGCGGCACGCATGAAGGCTTCGGTATTACCGCGCAGGTGCAACGCGGCCCCACCCCAGTTGCCGGCCGACAGAATGGGCACATGGACGTTCTCCCACCGTATGGCCCTGGATTGCCACCATGCGTCGGCGAGGACATGTGGATTCTTATGCGGGGCCCATACCATTCGGTTCGCGCGTAGTTCGTCTTCCGACAACGTTTCGTCGCCGGTGACCAGTTCACCGTTGTTGGGGTTGCGCGGCCCGCGCTCTCCGAGTCCATGCTGCATGGTGAGAATCCGCGACTTCCACCACTGCATAGACCAAGTTGTCAGAATCCCGCCATGCCTGGACGCGTCGCGGTAGGGGTCGGCGTTCCCCTCCCACGCGCAGACGGCAGCAAGGTGGCGCGGCGGCGATTCTAGGGCCGCAACCCGCCAACTGATGCACGCGTAGTACGAGATGCCGAGCATCCCAACCTCGCCACTGCACCACGCCTGACTGCCTGCCCAGTCCACACACGCTGCGGCATCGAGGGTTTCACGAAACGAGTGCGGTGCGAGAAAACCAGGCGAGCGGCCCGCACCACGCGAATCGACCCGCACGTATGCATACCCCTGTGGTATCCATCGCTCGGGATCCGGGGTCTCCCACGCCTGATATTTGTTCGTTGACCCGGTCAGCACTTCGGGTCGCTTGTCGACTAGGCGTTCCCACTGTTCGGGATGATGCGCGGAGAATCGCATTCCCTTGCCGTAGGGCCCGTAGGTCAGCAGTGCCGGCACCGGCGCCTCGCCCAGTGGACGAAAGACATCTGCTCGCAAAACGACACCGTCATCCATCTCGATCGGCACGTCCCACTGGATACGCATGCCGTCTCGCACGACACCGTCAGGGGTCGTCTGGCCGTGACTGACATTAAGACTCACGCAGATCCCTCCAGCCACGCCCACAGTTTCTTCCCGCCAGTAGCGGCGGCGGCCGAGCCGAGCTCGCCGGCCCACATCGTCTGGCTTCCCCATTCGTCGCACCATGACCAGATGCGTGAGGTGTATTCATGCAAGGCGAATTCGTAGGTCATACCGATAGCGCCGTGGATCTGGTGAGCGATGGCGGCCACGGTGCTGCCGGCCGCCACGGTGAGTACCTTGGCGGCAGCCACCAACGTGCGTACACGGGGTGTCATACCGTCGCTGTCGTACGCATTCAGAGCCGCATGAGTGATCGCACTGACAGTGGCGGTCTCGCCGGCCATCTGCGCCACATGATTCTGCACAGACTGAAAGTTGCCGATAGGCCGGCCGAATTGCTTACGAGTCTTGGCGTAATCGATTGACATCGACAATGCGGTCTCCATCGCGCCTGCGATCATCAGCGCTCGCGCCAAGGCCGCACGATACAAAAGTTCGTCGTGCACGGATGCGACGACGTCTACTACCGCCGACTCGGGAACGACCGTGTCGATGGAGATGTCGTCACGGGGCTCTCCGGCCAGGTTCGCGCCACTGGTAATGGTCAGGCCGTGGGCGTCAATGACGAAAACGGCGGGACCGCTGGCGGTTTTGGCCAAGCCAGAAATCCAGTCCGCGTCACGACCGAAGGCGACACGTCGTAGTCTTCCCCGCAGCCACCAGCCCCGTTGTACTCGGGTGGCGTCAAGTTGGTCGGCGCCAATGGTTAAGACGCCGTTGGGAATCTCAATGCCGTTGCTGCTCAACAGCCACGCGGCCAGCATCGAAGCCTCGGCCAGTGGAATTCGGGCGGCGTGCCGCGACGCCGCGGTGACGATCGCGGCCGCCTCGACGAGGCTCCCGCCCGTTCCGCCCATTGCCTCGGCTATTCCCACTGACGTCAACCCCAGGTTGGTAAGAACCTCCCAGAGTGCAGCGTCGAACATCCTGGAGTCCAATGAATCCTGGTCGCGCTTGGCGTGAGTGCCGAATACGTCGTGGCATAAAGCCTGAAGGTCCTGGATATCCACGCTCATCGCAGCCCCAAGCTCCGTGCGATGACACCGCGCAGGATTTCGTTGGTGCCGCCTCGAATACTGAAGCCGGGAGCATGCAGGATCGCTTGGGCCAACAGGTGTGTTCGTTCATCCGGCGAGGTGAGATCCGGCTCGATACCAAGCGTAGCGCGTGCTAAATCGATGACGTCCCGCTCGAATCGTGTCCCGATGTCTTTGACCAATGCGGCGTGCTCTCCCACATCCTGACCATCATTAAGCCTTGAGGCGACCCGTTGAGACAGTTCACGCAGCGCGGCCAGTCGTGCGATTACGTTGCCCACTGCCGCGTGGGATTCCGTGTTGGCACAATCGATGTGGTCGATCACCTGCGCTAGCAGCGGATAGGTGGATAGGAACCGTTCGGGCCCGCTTCGCTCGTAGGCAAGCTCGGAAGTGACTTGTTTCCAGCCATCACCCGGCGCGCCAAGGATGTTCTCTTGTGGGACAAAGACATCATCAAAGAACACCTCGTTGAAGTGGTGTTCTCCGGTGAGAAGGGGTATCGGCCGGATGGTGAGGCCTGGCGCGGATGTCGGCACGATAAATTGTGATAACCCTTGGCGCCGATCGTCAGACAACGTGGAGGTCCGCGCGAGCGTCATGATTGCGTGAGCCCGGTGGGCTCCGCTGGTCCAGGTCTTTGCTCCACGCAGTACCCAGCCGCCGTCGGCTTGGGTAGCCCGCAGTTGGACGGACGCAAGGTCCGAGCCTGCATCGGGCTCACTCATACCGAGAGCGAAGAAAAACTCCCCACGAGCGATCTTGGGCAGCAGGGTTTCCCGTTGCCGCTCAGTTCCATAGCGCAGCAACGCCGGCGCGATTTGGCGATCTGCGATCCAGTGCGCGGCAACAGGGGCGCCAACGGCAAGGACCTCTTCGGTGACGACATAGCGTTCGATGAAGCTGCGGCCCGCACCACCGTAGCGTCCGGCGGGGATTATCATTCCGACCCAGCCCTGGTCGGCCAGGTTACGGGTGAAGGATTCGTTCCAGCCGCTCAGCCACGAATCGCATTGCGGAGCAAAAACCTTCTCTGCCAGCTGCAGGTCAAGAAAGTCACGGACAGCGTTGCGAAGCCCGACAAGATCGTTGACGGCAGACTCTGTCACCGACATGGCCGCAGCACTTTCTGAACCGTACGCCGTGATGCAGCGAAGATCGCTTTCGGCCTCGGGACACTCGCGAGTCGCCAATCGTCGGCCGCCGTCGCCTGGTCGACGAGCGACCATCGAGCGGCGCCCGGCTCACGCCGGGTATGCGTTTCGACGAAGCCCGCCATGAAAGAAGTATGTTGGACACCCCCGCCAGGGGGTTAGCTACTGATTCCGGCAGGCGGAACTCATTGCGCCTTGCTAAGCAATTCGCTGTTGGCCGTGGGAAATCGGACGCGGTGACGCCGGCGATCGGGAAGTCTCCGAGGCGACGCGTTAGTAGTTCGCGCAATCAAAATCGGCCACGTGACAAAGCCTCGAGCAGAGCCGACAAAGCGACCTATCATGCTGGTGGCAGAGCCAGTCCGGCGGCTTGGAGTCCGAGGACGCGGAGTTCGAGGAGGTTGCTCCCAAGGAGGTCGCAAAGGGAAACTTTTGGGCTTATAACGCCGGAGGGCGCCGGCGGCGGTCTGCGGCGCGTGCCGGATCAGCGACCGGGTCGTTGTCGCGGGACCGACTTCGCCAGTAAGTCAAGGAGCAGCCGCGGCGTGGCTTCTGGCCCCGTGCGTATCATGACGCCCAAGCCGAACGGCGGGCCGCCAATCATGAGGGGCTGCAATGCCTTTGGCGCACGGGAAAGGATTCAAACACCGCTGCGGCGACGCCACAAACGCCACGGCATCCCGATCCGCCCCTCTGGAAGGCACAGCCGCGCAACACTCTTCACGGCACGTCGGCTCTGTTGATGTTGATGTTGACGTTCTTGACGCGCAGGAATTCCTCTATCCCGGCACGGCCTCCTTCCTTCCCATAACCGCTGTCCTTGAATCCGCCGAAGGGTGCGATGGGTGCTGCGATGGCCGCCCCACCGTTTACTGCGACGTTGCCGACGTCTAGGCCTTCGGCCACCCGCAGAACTCGGGAGACATCGTTGGTGTGCAAATAGGCGGCTAATCCGAAGGCAGTGTCGTTGGCCAACGCGACCGCTTCTTCTTCGGAGTCAAACGGCGTGATCGCTAAGACCGGCCCGAAGATTTCCTGTTGTGCCAGCTGGCTACTATTTGAGACATTCGCGAAAGCCGTTGGCGAAACATAGAATCCACCGAGGTCTTCGCGCACCTGTTCCCCGCCGGCAACAAGCTCACCTTCGCCGCCGAGTTTGGTGCGTTGAATAACTCCCATGATCCTGTCGCGGGCACCCTCGCTGATGACCGGCCCCATCTGTGTCGCCGGGTCGAAAGGATCGCCCACTTGAGTGTTATTCAGAATAGCGCTGACCTGTTCGACGACGGACTCGTAAACGGACGATTGGACCAACAACCGGGTGGGTGCGACGCACACTTGCCCGGACAATCGCACGATGCCGGCTGCCGCGATGGTCGCGGCGCGTTGAAGGTCGGCGTCTGCAAAGACGATGTTGGCTGATTTGCCCCCGAGTTCTAAAACCAAGGGCGTAAGGCTTTCTGCACAGGCCGCCTGGATTTTGCGCGCGGTCTCGGGTCCCCCAGTGAAGCTGATTTTGTCGAGACGAGGGTCACGTACCAGCTTGTCGCCGGCATCGGGGCCGCCAGGCACCACGTTCACCACTCCGGGTGGAAACCCGGCCTCTAAACAGAGCCGACCAAACAGGGCTGCCCCGAAGGGCGCCAGTTCGGGTGGCTTGATCACGATCGCGCATCCAGCGGCCAGCGCCGGTGCGACCTTGTAGCCCAGCGATAATATTGGACCATTCCAGGTGAGAATCGATGCGACCACGCCAATCGGTTCGCACCGGGTGTAGTCGAACCCGCCGGCGGCAGCAACGACGTCACCGTCTAGCTTGTCGGCCCAACCCGCGTAATAGTCCAACCAGCCCCTTAGTCCAGGAGCCATTGCCGCGGCCATCGGCTGAATCATGCCGCATTCCAGGGCTGCAATGGTTGTGAAGTCGTTGGCATGCGCGCCGACCAGACCCGATAGGCGATGTAAGGCGTCTCGTCGCTGCGTGGCGGTCCACCGTCGGAACGCTTGCAGGCCGACTTGTGCAGCCGTTACGGCGTCGTCGATCTCAGCGACCCCGGCGACGGGAAATTTCCGCTGGAGCAGGCCGGTCGCCGGACTGACGTGGTCCATTGTTCCGCCGGAGCTATTGGTCACCCATTCGTCGCCGATGAGCAGTCCCGTGGGCAAACGTGCTGAGATGTCGCCGAGCGTAGCGGTCATGATAGGCACCTCGCAGTATTCCCGTCGCTGGATGAACGCCAGTCTGAGTGAAGATTCATGTCGTCGACGTCGCGCTGCCCAGCAGGGGCCGAGACACATTGGGCAGCTGACGCTCCAAGGCCGCCGCGATGTAGTCCAGCGCGGCTGTGCTCGCTGGAAGGAGGCCGATCATAGTGACGAAGCTGTGCATTTGGCCTTCAAAACGCATGTGCTCGACGGGTATACCAGCCTTGATCAAACGGGTTGCATACACCTCACCCTCGTCACGCAGCACATCGTATTCGGCCGTAATCACCACGGCCGGAGGCAAGTTGGCCATGTTAACCACGCGCACCGGAGATGCATCGGGGTGCATCCTGCTAGCGGGGTCAGGAGCGTAGTGATCCCAGAACCACATCATCACATCCCGGTTGACCAGCAGCTGGTTTTCGGCGGCTTTGTATGAGGTTGTCTCGAAGTCGCAGTCGGTGATGGGGTAAACCAGGATCTGGGCATCCAGCCGGGGATGGCCTCGGTCGCGCGATTTCAGTGCCATGACCGCTGCGAGATTGCCTCCCGAGCTATCGCCCATCACAACCAGCGGGACTCGTTTTCCGGCGATCTTGTCGATGTTGTCGTCAACCCAACATAGCGCGGCGTAGGAATCGTCGATCGCGGTCGGGAAACGATATTCCGGTGCCAGACGGTAGCCAACGACGACCACCGCGGCGCCGGTGCGTTCGGCGAGATGGCGCGCGATGAGTTCGGAGTTGTCCACGCTGCCCAGCACCCATCCACCGCCGTGGTAGAAGACGATTACCGCCGAAGGAGCATCGTTGGGCACCACGATCCGAAGCGGCACCGATCCTCCGGTCACCAAGACTCGTCGGTCGTACACCTGCTCCATCGCCGGACCCGCTCCAGGCTGTGGCTTTGGGGACTGGTTGCGGGCTTGAGTCACGGTAAGCTCCGAAAGAGGCTTTATACCAGCCGCTTTCATTTGGGATAGCAGCTCTACAGTATCGGCGTCAAGTGGCATAGATGATGTTCTCCTTGCTGGTGGGCTGGTCAGCAGCTGCCGGCCGGGCCTGCTGACTACAGTGCGGCAACGTCCGAGCGCAGATCGAAACCGTCATAGTCGCGGTTGGCAATGTCATCGCATTTGTTGCGGAAGCCGTTGTAACCACCGACGTATGGCAGAAAGACCCGCGGCTTCCCCTCGATATTTCCACCGGTGTACCAGGAGGCGGTGTTGGGATAGAGCGTCTTGTCGGCGAGGTCTTGGACGTGCGCCGTCCATTGCTGCGCGGCCGATCGAGATGGCTCGATACGCGTTACTCCGCGATCGCCAGCCCAGACCAAGAAGTCACTGATCCACTCCACGTTTTGCTCGATGGTCACCGGTACGCACCCCAGCACCGAAGGGCTGCCGGGGCCGGTGATGGTGAAAAGGTTGGGAAAGCCGGGGATTGACAGACCCATATACGTCTGCGGCCCATTCTTCCAGTCGTCGGCGAGTCTGATCCCATCACGGCCGCGAATGTCGATCGCCAATAGCGGCCCGGTGATCGCGTCAAATCCGGTGGCATAGATCAACATGTCGAGTTCGTGCAATGCCTCGGTCGTCTGCACGCCGGTCGGAACGATGCGCTCGATCGGAGTCTGCCGGATGTCGACGAGTTCGACGTTGGGGCGGTTGAACGTCGCATAGTAGTTGGTGTCGAGTGGAATACGTTTGGTCGCAATCGGATACCCGTAGGGCTTGAGACGATCTGCCACCTGCCGATCGCGCACGATTTCATCGATTTTCGAGCGCACGAAGTCCGCAGCTGTTTCATTGGCGGCTTCGTTGGTCAACACGTCATTGAACGTTCCCGACGCGAAAACGTATCCGCCCTGTTCCCATGAAGCTTCGTAGGCAGCCACTCGCTGTTCATCGGAAACATCGAGGGCTGACACGCAGGGCGATGGCGATGGTGCACCGGCAACCGATTCTCTGCCACGCCGGCGCCATTCCCTGTAATTCTTCTTCCACATCGATACGAAATCTGGTGGTAGGACAGCATTTGCGGCAGGGAGGGTGAACTGCGCTGTTCTTTGGAAAACTGTGAGATGAGCCGCATCCTGGGCGACCACAGGGATGATCTGGATTCCCGACGAACCGGTGCCCACCACACCGACTCGCTGACCGCCGAAGTCCACCGGTTCGTGTGGCCAGCGGCTGGTGTAGAGGAGTCGACCAGCGAATGTCTCTTCGCCGACGTAGGTGGGTTCGATAGGCTTGGACAGGCAGCCTATTGCGGTCACCACCCAGCGGCAGCGCTGAACATCACCCGATTCAGTCGTCACGATCCATTGGTTCGCAGCGTCGTCGAACACCAATGACACAACACGCGTATTGAAGCTGAAGTGCTTTCGGATCTCGATCCGGTCGGCAACGTGGTTGAGATACCTCAGAATCTCCGGTTGCTTGGGATACCTCTCTTGGATCGGCCAGCTCTGTTCGATGTCTTCGAGGAATGAATAGGAGTAGTACAGCGATTCGGAGTCACAACGCGCGCCCGGGTACCGGTTCCAGTACCACACTCCGCCGACGTCGCTGCCTGCCTCGTATCCGTGAACACGGAATCCCGACTCCCGTAGCCGGTAAGCCATGTACATGCCAGCGAACCCGGCGCCTATCACGACCACGTCCACATCTTCGACGCCCTGGTCGATCGAACCATTGGTAGTTGTCATCTTCCGCCCATCTTGTCTTAGGTCTTGTCAAGTGCATCCGCGTGGTGCGGAGTGTGTTAACGAACCATGTTCAGTCTTAAGAAATCCCTGACCGCCTCGGCGGCGCGTGCGGAGTCGATACCGGCCGTCCAGCCGGGTGGAAGCCGCGTGCCATTCGGCACCAGTCGCCATAACTCGTCAGTGAGGTCCGAGGGGTGCCGCTCGTCCACTGGGCCCGGGATAATCAGAACCGATGCCCCGCATTTGCCCAGCATCTGGGTGCTGACGCTGAAAAATGGGTTGCCCTCGGGCCAAAGAGCTTGTGCGAAGCGGACAATCAGCGCGATGTAACGCTCTACAGGTAGTTGCGCGAGCTGATCGCGCAGAATTGGATCGGTCGCTACGCGGTGCCCGAACGGCCCGGCGGCACGATTGTCTTCCAACGGGGCCGCTGCCGTTGCGGCGTCAACAACCGCGTCCATACCGAACGCTCTTGCGTAACGAATCGTCTCAGAAAACAGGCCCAGGAATGACCCAATCGAATTGCTTGGGGAAAGCCCCGTTGGGCGTACGCATGTAACCGCCTTGACGCGATCGGGACATTGTGTAGCCAACCGCAAAGCGTATGTGCAGCCGAAGGATTCACCGAGAACTGCGCAAGCGTCTACGCCGAGTGCGTCGAGCACCGCGACTTGGTCGGCAGCAGCCTGTGTATAGGAGAACGGCGCCAGCCCGCCAGTGCTCTGCCCCGCACACCGTTGATCCATAGCGACGACCATGTAGTCGTCGGCGAACGCTGTCACTGGATCCAAGAAGGCAGTTTTCCAAGACATAATGCTGCTGTTCGCGATTCCTGGCGCGAGGGCAAGCAGTGGCGTTCCGGTGCCGAAGACCTCGTAGTGAATCGACGTCCCGTCAGGGCGAAGCACAACCGAACTCATAGCGCCTCTCCAGATGGCTCGGTGTCAAAACACCATCCGGTTTCTGAGACGGCCTCCGTGTCCTGCAGCCAGGACAATGCACCCCGTGGACATTCGCTAACCGCACTTTCGGCGGCGGCGACGACATCGTTTTCAAGATTGCTCACCAGGAGGTGCGTCTGATCGTCATCACCAACCTCAAACAGCTGGGGTGCGACGACCTCGCAGATCGCGTGTCCCTCGCACAGCGTTCGGTCGACGACCAGGCGACGGCCCGACGCGTCACGTACCTCTTGGTCCGCGTTATGCATCAAGGCCCCTTCCCGCGGACTGTCTGAGTCGAACGGGCAAGTCGCGTGCCATCAGGACGTCAAGCCGGTTAGGAACCCGCTCGAGCGGTCCAGCCAACTCAAGACTGGGAAGGATCGGAGCGAGCGCTTCAAAAAGTGCTCGCATCTCGGCGCGTGCGAGATTTACCCCGAGGCAATGGTGTTCACCTCGGCCAAACCCCAAGTGCGGGTTAGGCGCACGAGTGATGTCGAAGGTATATGGGTCCGCGAACACGTCCTCGTCGCGATTGGCTGACGGGTAAAACATCGCTACGGTCTCGCCGGGAAGGATTTCGCGGCCGCGAATCTCCACCTTTTCGAGGCACGTTCGCTTGAAGTGGATGAACACAGACGACCATCGGATGATCTCGTCAACCATGGAAGCCGACAACTCGGCGGGGCCCTCGAGGAACCGGTTCAGCTGATCAGGATTCTGCAGGAGTGCCTCGACGCCCATGGTGGTTGCCGACCGGGTCGTCTCATTGCCGGCGCTGATCAAGAATAAAAGATAGTCGAGAAGCTCGCGGTCGCTGAGCTGCTCGCCATTGATCTGGCCGCTGACCAGCTCCGTGATCAGATCGTCTCGTGGCTCACGACGCCGGCTGGCCACCAGGTCGAGGAAGTATTCATCGAACTCACGCAGATTGACCTGCCGAACTTCCTCGGGCTGCAAATCCCCGATCGCGTAGGCACGTTCGGCCGGATCCACCCGCGCCCCAATCCAGTGCAGCACTCTGGGCCAATCGGCTTCGGGCACCCCGGCCAGCGAGCAGATTGCGAACAACGGCAAACGTTGGGCGAACTCCCGAACGAAGTTGCGAGGCTGACCGTCGGCGTCGACCAATGTGCGCAGCAGATCTTCTGCGTACCGCTCGGCCAATGCCCGAAACACCGATCCGTGCCGGGCCACCGCGCGCGGCGTGAAGTGCTGGGAGGCGACTCGACGTACGCTGCGGTGCACCGGCGGATCCATCGACATCATGTTCATCGGGGCCCCGAACGAGCACCCGGTCTGCTTGGATCGCGCCTCGCGGAAGTCGTTTTCGGCGTCGACGGCGTCGACGTCCTCGATGCGAATGCGCTGGGCGCTGGAAAAAATCTCCGGCGACTTCGAGATCATCGTGATGTCGTCATGACGGGTGATAGCCCAAAACGGTTCGAACCCGGGCCTCTCGTACCAGAACACCGGAGCCTGCCGTCTCAGCAGGTCAAAAGATGCCCAGGGATGACCATATCGCGCGTAGTCCTCGGACGAGGTAACGTCAAGTACATCTGCTACCCGCGGCGCGGTGCCGACCACCATTTTCCTACCTCCAAATCCGTGTTCTGATGATCGGGTCCTGACGTTAGTTTGGTTGCCGCGCAAGGCATATGAGGTCGGTCGCGGTTCGCCAGCGCCATCTAACGCCCGTTAGGCGGCGCTGAGGCACTTGACTCTTTACAACCCACAACACCTGCGTGCTGCAGCTGGTCGACCTCCTCGGCGTCAAACCCCAACTCGTTCAACACCGCCAGGGTGTGTTGACCAAGCGTCGGCAGATAACGTTGGGTATCGTTACCAAACACATCATTGGGCTGGCGAATCGTCCGATAGTGATTGCCACCACCACCGATGACGTCGACGACAAGTTTGTTCATCCGGGTCTGTTCGGATTCAACGACTTCGGGATAGCTACGTATGCGCGAAGCCATCACTCCCGCGCTGTCCAGTAGCTCCGCCAGTTCGTCAGATTTGCGATTAGCCGTTGACCGCTCAATCTCCACGCGAAGCTCGTCCCGATTTCTCAAGCGGCTCAGCGGCGTATTGAAGCGCGGGTCATCGAGCAGGTTCGTGATGTCGAGACAGCGACAGAGACGCTGCCAGTGCGCCTCTTGATAGGCGACAATCATGACCTCGCCGTCGGCGGCACGGAACGAGTCCGCAGGAGCACTGAGCGGACCGGCGTTTCCCGCCCGCTGAGGAATCGTTCCGGCGATGAGATAGTCAGTCATGGGTGTGGTTTGAATGCTTAGGGCGACCCCGTAGAGCGAAACTACGTGCCGCCGTCCCTGGCCGGTCTTGTGCCGGTTCAGCAGCAGTGCGAGCACGGCCTGAACGACGATATGGGCAGCAGTGTGATCGACTGCCGGATAGCCGGTTTTGTAGCCTGCGACATCTTGGGTGCCGGTTGTGCCGATCATGCCGCTCTCTGCCTGCACGATCTGATCCACCGCCGGGCGGTCCGCCCAGGAGCCCTCCGGGCCGAACCCCGCGATGGTGATCCACACCAAGCGGTTGTTCTGTGCCACAAGTTCATCCGGATCCAAGCCCAGCCGCGACATGACCCCACGCCGGTAGTTGTCGATGACGACGTCAGCCGACTCGATCAGCCGTCGACCGATCTGTGCTCCCTGGCTGCTCTTCAAGTCGATCGCCACCGATCGCTTGCCAACGTTGTTGGCAACAAAGGCCGGCGCCACACGGTCCGGCGCAGCGGTGGCCACCAGGCCCCGGGCAGGATCCCCCGCGATGGGCTCCACTTTGATGACGTCAGCCCCGAGCGCGGCCAGCATCGATGCGGCAGATGGGCCTGCGATCAGCGTGGCGAACTCTACGACCCGTATACCGTCAAGGGGCTTCGGCGCGGTCCCTTGCGTCACCGAACTCGTGTGATCACTCACTGCCGTTCGCATCCTTTCCCCGCGTTTGCGCGATTCATTCGGCATCGTTATGCGACCATTGACGCCGCCTGTCGCGGGATTGAAACTATCGGTGGGTGTCGCGATGACAAACGCACCTGTTCAGCCAGAAGGAACACGGGCGTGAACCCGCTGTGCCAAGGGGTTAGATGCGCACTGGTTCCGGACGGTGGCACACTCGCATCGACGCGAATGGAGTCGTGCTTTCACGCTGTCGCGGTGCCCAAAACAACGTACGCAATCGTTGGTGCAAACTTAGCCGGAGGACGGGCTGCACTTGCACTGCGCGATGAGGGGTTCGACGGCAACATCGTTTTGATCGGCACGGAGCCACACCCGCCGTATGAACGACCACCGCTGTCTAAAGAACTTCTCGCGGGAGTTCGATCGGTCGAATCCACCTACCTGCATCCGATAGATCACTACGCTGATCAGAACATCGAATTACGGTTGGGCACAACAGTTTCCCGGCTTCTGCCCCGATGGAGCGGGGTGGAGTTCGCTGACGGGTCCACGCTGATCGCAGACCGCATCTTGCTCACTACCGGCTCACGACTGCGCCGCTTGCCGGTCGCCGGCGCGGGGCTGGAAGGAGTGCATTATTTGCGGACCCTTGACGACGCGCTCGCAATCCGCGAGCGACTCCACGAGCAACCGCGCATCACCATCATCGGGGCCGGCTTCATCGGCGCTGAATTTGCCTCGTCGGCCATCAGCGCAGGATGTTCGGTGACGATGCTCGAAGCAGCGGAGGTGCCGCTCGGGCGCGCGCTCGGCCACGACATCGGCCAGTTCTACGCCGCTGTCCATCGCAGCTGTGGCGTCGACCTGCGAACCGGAACCGCGGTCGCCGAGATCCGCGGCGAGCACGGCCACGTGCGAAAGGTCATCGCCGTCGATGGAACCGCGTTCGATACCGATTTGGTGGTAATTGGTGTTGGCACCATTGCGGCAAGCGAACTCGCCGACGACGCTGGCATCGAAACCGATCACGGAATTGTGGTCGATGCTTACTGCCGGACTTCGGCACCGAATGTCTTCGCCGCCGGCGAAGTCGCGCGTCATCCCAACCCCTGGCTAGCATCGCGGGTGCGGCTCGAGCACTTCCAGACCGCACAGAACCAAGCGCTCACAGCCGCACGGTCGATGTTGGGCCGGACTGCCCGCTACGAGGAAGTGCCCTGGTTTTGGTCGGACCAGTATCATCTCAATCTTCAGTTGGCCGGGCACCCGAAAGCCAGCGACACTCGCCTGCTGCGTGGCGACATGAGCGACTCGTCATTCAGCGTAATTTATTTGCGAGACGGCCGAATCAGCTGCATCGTGGCGGTCAACCGCCCTCGCGACGTACGGGCGGCGATGAAGCTCATCGAACAAGGTCGTGTCGTCAATCCCGCCGAACTCACCGACGAAACGATCGACCTACGTCGGCTTGCGGCCTCGGCCGGCAGATAGCGTTTCGACGGGCGGCACGACACACCACAGCTGAGCTTTCCGCAGTGTGATCCTAGTGGTCATGACGAAGCTCACCGACAACGTCACCTTAATCACTGGCGCGGGATCTGGGCTCGGCCGCGCGGTGCTGGTCCGTTTCATCGCCGAGGGCGCCCGTGTCGGGGTGCTCGAGCGAAGTCCCGGAAAGGCCGCACAGCTCGAGGCGGAATTCGGTGACCGCGTCGCCGTCACAGTCGGCGATGTCGGTTCAGCCGCCGACAACGCCAAAGCCGTAGCGGCCACGATCTCGGCGTTCGGACATCTGGACACGTTTATCGGTAACGCCGGCGTCTGGGATTTCGCCACCTCGTTTCTCGACGTGCAGTTGGAAAGCTGGTCCGAAGCCTTTGATCAGCTATTTCGGGTCAACGTCAAGGGCCTCGTGCTGGGCGCACGGGCCAGTGTGGACGCCCTGCTGGAATCAGCGGGCAGCATGATTTTCACCCTGTCGAACGGCGCGTACTTTGCCGGTGGGGGCGGCGCACTCTACATCGCATCAAAGCACGCCATCCGGGGACTGATTGCCCAACTGGCATGGGAATTACAAGGTCAAGTGCGGGTCAATGGTGTGGCGCCCGGAGCGATGTCGACCGATCTCGGCGGTGTTGCCGCCCTCGGCCAGCAAGACCTCAAGCTGCACAACGTGATCGATTCGCTGGGAGGTGAAGCAGGCTTTGCGAAAATGATCGGGCGCCCGTATGTGCCGCTGCCCGAAGACTACGTTGCCGCCTATGTTCTGCTCGCATCGAACGAGTCTCGCACCACTACTGGCGCGATCTTCGAAATGCACGGAATGCTCGGGGCGCCCGCCCGTACGACACCCTGACAGACATGTAGCGGCCAGCGCGCTGGCCAAGCGAGAGTTCCATGGCGCGGAACAAACACCTGGGGCCTTTTTCTTCTGCGTGGCACTGTTGCCGCCAAGGAGGAGCCATGACCCCACAGATTGCGCCGCCCGGGCTCGACGAATTCGTCTCCCTGGAAACGGGCCGCATCAACCGCCGAATATTTGCCGATGCCGACATTTTCGAGCGCGAGCTTGACCTGATCTTCGGGCGCGCGTGGAATTTTTTGTGCCACGAGAGCCAAATCCCGAAGCGCGGCGACTTCTTCGCCACCCCGGTCGGGCGCGACCACGTGCTGACGGTTCGCCAACGTGACGGCAGCATCAAGGCGGTACTGAACACCTGCAGCCACCGAGGCAATGCCGTCTGCCGCGCCGAGGAAGGCAACACCAGGGCTTTCATGTGCACCTATCACGGCTGGACTTACGATCTGGAGGGAAGCCTCGTCGGCGTGCCCAACGCGGATCTCTTCTACAAGGGTGATCTCGACAAGTCGAAGCACGGTCTGCGGCGGGTGGCCCAACTGGCGAACTACCACGGCTTCATCTTCGCGACGATGGACGAATCCGCGCCCCCGCTGGAGGATTACCTCGGCCCCACGGGTCGTCTCGGAATCGACTTAATCGCCGCAAGGAATCTGGAGATCGTTCCCGGCGTCCAGAAGTTCGTTATCGATTGCAATTGGAAGTTCGCCGTCGACAACACCTTTGACTTCTACCACGCTCAGGTGACGCACATGTCAGCTATGAGCATTATCACCGGAGCACAATCAGAAGGGGTAGAAGCCGGCGGTGCCACCGACAGCGCCGGCGAGCAGCTCGACATCCCCGCGGCGGCAGCGTCCGGCCTCGATGAAATCGCCGTCATAGGCGAATACGGGCACGGGATCGGCGGACCAACCGCCGACTCCATCGTTTCGCCATTTGTTGACCAGTCCTGGCGGGAACGCGCCCGCGCACAGCAGCTTTTGGGCCCGGTAGGCCTGCGGATCGGGGGACACCCTAACATCTTCCCCAATCTGTGGATTTCCTCCAGCGGCCCACAGGTCGCGCTGCGAATTCCGCTGAGTCCGAACAAAACCGAAATCTGGTGGTACACGTTCAAAGACGTGGACGCCTCTCCGCAACAGCAAGCAATGAGCCTGTGGTTCACCAACCACGGATTCGGGCCGGCGGGTCTGTTCGAGCAGGAGGACGGCGAAAATTGGGCGCAGTCAACGATGCAGGTGCGCGGCCAACGTAGCGCACAAATTCCTCAGCTTCTCAACATGAACCTCGGCCAGGGCAAGGTGATCAGGGAACACGATCTGTGCCGGATCGAAGGCACCTCAAACGAGCACGCCCAACTCTGGACCTACCAGTGCTGGGTTCAATGGATGAAAGGCCTCGACTGGGCTGCGTTGAAAACGGCGACCACGCCGCCTGATTCGCTCTAGTTCGGTGCGCCAGCCCTAGCCCACAACCCCAATGCGTGCAAGAAAACCCACGATAAACCCGACAGGTGACAACTATGACCGCTGATCTGGCAGACAGCGCCCAAGCCGGCCTTCTTACCGTCGCTCTGCGCCAGTATCAGATTGAGCAGTTCTACTACGACGAAGCTGCCTTGCTGGACAACTACGAGCTTGAGAAGTGGGTTGCGTTGTTCACCGACGACACACACTATTTCATGCCGATCCGCCGTACCCGGCTGCGCCGCGAACTGGACAAGGAGTTCACCAAGCCCGGAGAGGCCGCCTACTTCGACGATGACAAAGCGACACTGGTTCTTAGGCAGCGAAAGTTCGACAGCGGGTCGGCATGGGCAGAGGACCCGCCTTCGCGTACACGGCACCTGATCACCAATGTCCGCGTCACCGACGACCGCGACGCGGAGTTGGACGTAGAGTCCTGCTTTCACGTCTACCGGACACGGCTGAGGTCAGAGGTCGACTCGTGGGTTGGGCGCCGCCTGGATACACTGCGCCGACACGGCGATTCGTTTCTGATCGCTCGGCGCCATATCTTGCTCGACCAGACCGTTTTGCTCTCGCGCAACCTCAGCACCCTGTTCTGAACGCCAACAGTTCAGAACAGGGTATGGCTGGCGGCATCGCACGGTTCGACGATCTCACCACCGGAACATCCATCGTCTTTCCAGAGCATGATGCTGAACTGTTGGCCACTACCGCCGATCAAGTGCCGGATGTCCTGGCGCAGCTTACCGAGGCCACACAACGTGGATGGTGGGCGTTTGGCTTCCTCGCCTATGAAGCCGCCGCAGGCCTGAATCCGGTTCTGGCGGCGGCAATATCGACGGGAAACTCGCGGCAGCCTGCTGATGTGCCGCTGGCGTGGTTCGGCTTGACGCGCCATCCCGTGCTGGGCCAGCCGCCTGCCGGCGTCAGCATCGGCACCGGAACCAACGTTTCGGCGTCCACGCACTGGAGCTTGGATTGGTCGGTTGATGAATATCTGCTCGCCTTCAACCGGGTAAAGGAGGCGATCGCCGCCGGCGAAACCTATCAGTGCAACCTCAGCACGACAATTTCCGGCCACGTCAGAAGCAGTCCGCACTCGTTCTACAAGCGGCTGCTGCTCGCTCAACGCTGCCCGTACGGCGCTTATCTGAACTGCGGTGACTTCGCTGTGGTCAGCGCCAGTCCAGAACTGTTTTTCGAATGGGTCGGAGACCAAGTGCTCACCAGGCCGATGAAAGGTACACGACCTCGGGGCCAAACGCCCGAGGAAGACCGCAACTATGCCGCGGAGTTGGTCTCGGATCCCAAAGAGCGTGCGGAGAACATCATAGTTGTTGATCTGATGCGTAACGACCTTGGCACAATCGCAGAAGCGGTGACAGTACCTAAATTACTTGTAACACAACGCTATCAGACTGTCTGGCAGATGACCTCCGATGTAGTCGCGACGGTGCCGGCGGATCTAGAGCTGGTCGACTTGTTTAGAGCCTTATTTCCCAGTGGATCTGTGACCGGAGCGCCCAAGGCGTCAACGATGCGGCTAATCCGCGAACTTGAGGGTCGGCCGAGGGGTCTCTATTGCGGCGCGATCGGCATCGTCGCTCCGCTGAACGCGCCATTTCGCGCACGATTCTCCGTCGCCATCCGTACCGCCCATCTGCATCGCTCTGGTTGCTTCTCCTACGGAGTCGGCTCTGGCATCACGTGGAGCAGTCGGGTGGACGCTGAGTGGGCAGAACTGATGATGAAGGCGGCTATTCTGAGCTACCCCCCGAGCAACATCGGCCTCAACACTGCGCCAGCGATTTCGCCCACCGAACGCGCAACTGCCTCGGGACCTTAAGCTCAACATCAAGCAAGGCACCAGAGAGTACATGTGCCGCTCCCAAGAAATCCGACACGGTACCGCTGACAGCCGCAGCTGAAGGCTGCAGCATCTCAGTCGAAGACGACGACCGAACGCAGCGCGTCGCTGCGTTCGAACTCATGTATCGCGTCTGGTAACAGGTCGAGAGGAATTGTCTCGCTGACAAAGTCATCGAGATTTAGCCGGCCCTGCATATGCAGGTCGACCAGGGGCGGAATGTCCCGCTCCGGTAGACAATCGCCGTACCAACTGACCCGAAGCGATCCGCCGCGCGCGTACAGATCCCGCAGGGCAAGCTCAACCGCCAGCCCCTTTTCCGGAACGCCAACCAGCACCAGCGTGCCTGTCACATCGCGAGCCTCAAATGCCTGCCGGTACACGGCAGGAACACCGACTGCGTCGATTGACACGTCAACGCCGCGTCCGCCGGTAACCGACTGGATGTAGTCGACTGGATCGGTGAGCGCCGAGTTCACGACATGCGTCGCTCCAAACGTCCTCGCCAGAGCCAGCTTCCGCTCGTCGATGTCCACGGCAACGATAGTGACGGCACCCGCCAAGCAGGCCCCCGCGATCGCCGCGTTGCCTACACCACCGCAGCCGAACACTGCTACGGAATCACCCCGGCTGACGTTGCCGGTGTTCACGGCCGCACCTATCCCGGCTATTACCCCGCATCCGAGCACGCATACTGTCGCCGGGTTGGCGCCAGGGCGCACTCTAGTGCACTGTCCGGCTGACACCAGCGTTTTCTCGGCAAATGCGCCGATGCCGAGCACTGCCGCCAATGGCGTACCGTCCAGCAGAGTCATCTTTTGCTTTGCGTTCAGTGGAGCCAGGCACCAAGGTCGGCCACGGCGGCAGTTCCGGCACCGTCCGCAAACGGCGCGCCAATTTAGAACGACCAGGTCGCCCGGCGCAAGATGGTCGACACCCGCACCGACCGATTCAACGATCCCAGCCGCCTCGTGGCCCAGAAGGAACGGGAACGTGTCACTGACTTCGCCGTCGCAGAAAAGAAGATCGGTACGGCATAGGGCGCACGCCTTCACATTGACGAGCGCTTCGCCGGGGCCGGGATCGGGGACAAGTACGCGTTCCAGCGAAACGCGTTGAGCTTTTGCCTTGGCGACAATCCCACGTACCTCGTGCGTCGAACTCACTCAAACATCCCCTCTTGCAGGGCGACTCGCGCACGCTCTGCCGTTGGCGCGGGAGTCGACAGCTGGTGGGGCCGCGGGTGTTTCAAGGGTTCTCCTACTCGCAGCTGGCCGACCGGTCCCAGACGCACGTGTATCCGATGTCTGCCCCCAATGCGTTACTTGCCCTGTACGACGAGAAAGAATGCTCATAGGTCCGTGCATCCATCGCCCGTCCTCGTCGTTCATCAGTGACCGGTGCCTTGAATCGCACTGGGATCCGTGCCATCTGCGAGACGATGGCCCCATACGCTCGCCTGCGCGTAGAACTCTGTGGTGCGCAATTCCTCGCTGAGCACTCTTCCGCCCCAGCCATATTCGACGACCAGCCCGGACGGGCTTCCGCAGTAGAAGGACAACATTCGGTCGTTGGTATGACGACCGAGGCTGGCAATGATGGGTACCCCAGCGTCGTCGTGGGCACGATCAAGAGCGCGTCCGACCGCGTCGATATCGTCAACCTCGAGCAGTATGTGCTGGAGACCGAGCGGCGGCATATCGCCATATGCAATCGTATGGTGTCGCGAGTTCGGCGAAGTGAAGTACAGAGTCATCGGGCCGACGCTGATCACGTCACTGAGCCGAAAGCCCAGCAGCTCGCCATAGAACCATTCTGTCCGCGAAACGTCGGATACCCCAAGCACGGCATGTCCCAGGCCCTGTTCGGCGGTCACAAAGCGTGCGCCGTGAGGTGATACGAAAGGGGTGCGTCCCTTACTTCCGCCGCAAAAGAATTCGACTACGTTGCCGTCAGGATCCTTCGCCCGGAAGGCCGCGAGCACCCGCCGACGCGTGGCGAGATCGGGGATGGTCTCGACCGAAACGCCTTCAGCTGCAAGGCGCGCCTGCAAATCTTCAAGAGCTTGAAGGGTTTCGACTTCGAATCCCAGCGCGGACAAGCCACCGTCATCTCCGCGCTCGATAGCGATCCGCCAGTCCCAATCGTCCACTCTGAAATACAGTGCTGATGTCTCGTCAGTTGTCAGCGAACGATTAAGCTGCAAGCCCAGCACTGACTCGGCGAATGACTTCCATGCTGGGATATTTTCGGCTGTGACAACAACATAACCCAGTGCGGTTACTGTGCTTTTGGCACCCATTAGTGTCCTTCCAGGCTGTCGCTGGTCGAATCGTAAAGAGCAAGAGCGCTCAGCATCCGAATGGCGTTCCGCTAGGCGGACTTGACGTCGAACGACCACAATGACCAGCGCCGACTCAATTCTCGCCAGGAGTCTCTCACGGCACCGTACGGGCGGTCAGGACGCACGATCAAGAAGCAAGGGAACTAGTCCGGCGCATTGCCGGACGGGACACCGGATGAATATCTCTTCGCCCGGGCGATGTTCAATGGCAACGGTTTTGCGCTTGGCGCTAGAGTCGAGTCAACCTCACCACCGTCCGTGGTGTGAATCTGTGTGCGACGGCATGCAATGCAGCGCAAAGTAAAAACACATTGACATGCAAGGCAATTCGTGCAATTCAAGCACAGACCCGCGCATCACCGAACTCGCCTACGCGCGCAACCTTGGCCGAGACTGACCAGGGCCGGACTTCTGATTGCCGCCGGTGGCGGAGTCTATATCTGCCAAGACTAGGCAGCTACTCGTCACGACTTGACGTTGACGTAGACGACCCCGCCATCCACCTTTGTGTCAAATGTCGCCAGGGGAAGTCGAGCGGGCGGAGCCAGGACTTTGCCAGTCCGGAGGCAAAACTTGGCGAAGTGCCAGGCGCACTCCACGACAGCGCCCTCAACATAACCATCGGCCAGCGACGAATCATCATGTGAGCAGCGGTCTTCGGTCGCAAACCACTCGCCGTCCACATGAAAGACCGCAATCGGAGGATCATTGTCGACGATGATTGCCTCGCCAGAGGCGACCTCGTCAACCGCGCATGCCCGCTTCCACACCTGATCGCTTCCTCACCGCCGCATTGTTTACCAAGCGTGGACCAATAGCCAGGGGCTAGGAAAGGTCCGCGATCCGCCTAACGGAACTTTCCTATTTCCACGCCGAGCCGGCGCAGGGCGATGATTCTATCCCTGCGTTTCGGCTAGTTCGACGACGTTGGTCAGCAGGAACGCGCGGGTCAGCGGGCCGATGCCGCCGGGGTTGGGCGACACGTATCCGGCGACCTCCCACACGTCAGGATGCACATCGCCGGCGAGCTTGCCGTCCACCCGGCTGACCCCGACGTCGAGCACCGCGGCCCCCGGGCGCACCATGTCGGCGGTCAGCAGATGCGCCACCCCGACGGCGGCCACGATGATGTCGGCCTGCCTGGTCAACCCCGGCAGATCACGAGTTCCGGTGTGACACAACGTCACCGTCGCGTTCTCCGAGCGGCGCGTCAGCAGCAGACCCAACGGCCGGCCCACCGTGACACCGCGGCCGATGACCACCACGTGCGCACCGGCGATCTCGACGTCGTAGCGGCGCAGCAGGTGCACGATGCCGCGCGGCGTGCACGGCAACGGGGCCGGGTTGTTGAGCACCAGCCGGCCCAGGTTCATCGGATGCAGGCCATCGGCGTCCTTGGCCGGATCGATGCGCGACAGCGCGGCGTTCTCGTCGAGATGCTTGGGCAGCGGCAACTGCACGATGTAGCCGGTGCACTCGGGGTTGGCGTTGAGCTCGTCGATCGTCTCGTTCAGCTTGGCTTCGGAGATGTCGGCGGGCAGATCGCGACGGACCGAGGTGATGCCCACCTTCGCGCAGTCGGCATGCTTACCGCGCACGTAGGCCTGCGACCCCGGATCATCACCAACCAAGATCGTGGCCAGCCCGGGCCTACGGCCCGCCGCGGTGAGCGCCGCCACCCGCTCAGTGAGGTCGACGAAAATCTCGTCCCGGGTAACCTTGCCATCCAACGTGACTGCGCCCACGGTGTCCATGGGAGCGAGCTTAGGATCTACATGCACCAGAACAAACCACTTCCATTGGGAGCTAGCCGAATACAGTGGTCGCGAACCAACGAACGCGAGCAAGCGTGATACCAAGCGACTGGGACCACAACCATTGGCGTCGCCGCAACCGTCGCGAACGGTGCTCTTAAGCGCGGAAATTGAGTTTTGCCGATATCCCTTCTGCGGCTTTTCGCACGGCGCTGGCAAACCGCATCGGATCGTATGTCGGGGGCGCTCCAGATACAGAGATGGCAGCTACTACTCGGTCACCAGCCAGGATTGGGGCCCCCACACATGCGACGCCGATCGTCCCTTCCTCCCGGTCGTAGGCCACACCGGATGTGCGTGACCGCTCCAGGACACCACGGAACAGATCCGGTGCCACGATCGTGTACGGGGTGCGGGGGCGCAGGCCACGTTGAATTACGCGGTTGACGGTAGTTTCATCCGAGTGCGCGAGGATCGCCTTCCCGATCGCCGTACAGTGCGCCGGGAACCGACGACCGACGTGTGAGGGAACCCGTGTTTTGTTGTGACCGAACAGCTTTTCCAGATACAGCACATCGGTTCCATCCAGGGTCGCGAGATGCACGGTTTGGTGGGTAAGCGCGTAAAGGTCGCTGAGGTAGGGCAAGGCGACGTCGCGCAGGCTTCGTGGCCGACAGTCCGCGACGAGGTTTCCGAGTTCGAACATCCGACGTCCGACGCAGTAGCCGGTTCCGCGTCGTTCTACAAATCCGCTTACCTGAAGCGCGACGAGCAATCGAAATGCCGTTGACTTCGGTATACCGGCCGCATCTGCTAGCGCGGTTACGCCAAGGACGCCAGCCGGCGAGTCGAAGGCATTGAGCAAAGCCAGTGCCTTGCCAACCGAGGTGCTCAAATCCGACTGTCCAGACGCAAGGTCTACATCTGCCGAGTTGGTGAACGCCGGCCCGCGGCCAGCTTGCGACACGGGCGCGTTGAGCGCCTCTACCGACAGGCCGTCGGACAGCTCGTCAGCAAATTTCCGACCAGCGGGTGTGGTTACGGCGACATCGGCCGCGAGGTGTGGCTGCATCTATCCTCGATCCATACTGCTCCGTATAGAATCACACTATATCCATACGGTTCCGTATAGGGCAAGATTACGGTGATTGAAGAGCCACAGACCAGGCGACATCGAAGGGAACTGTTGAATGGCCAACGCCCGAACTCCTCCAGAAGCCTGGATCAGGGCGGGCCTTCGAGCTCTGGGTAACGGAGGCCCTGACTCCGTTAGAGTCGAGTTGCTTGCTCAGCAGATCGGAGTTACCAAAGGTGGCTTCTACTGGCATTTCGAGGATCGTCAGTCGCTTCTGACAGCTGTGCTGGACGCCTGGGAGCAGGCCAGCACAGGTGCCGTTATTGAGCGCGTTGAGGCTGAAGGCGCCGACCCGCGCGCACGACTGCAGAAGCTCTTTGCTATTGCCGCGGCAAGCGAAGAACTGTCACGGGCGGATCTCGCAATACGACTCTGGGCCCAACAAGATACCGACGTAGCAAGCCGGTTGCAGCGCATCGACACTCAACGTATGGACTACCTGCGCTCCCTATTCAGCCAGATCTGCACGTCGCCCGACGACGTCGAAAGTCGTTGCTTGCTAACCGCGTCGATGTGGATTGCCAGCCAACTGATGTATGCGGACTACGCCGGCTACACGCATACCGAGGTGATCGATATGGCACTCGCCCATTTATCGCGGTGACGGGCGGCCAAGCAGGTTGCCGACGCAACGGCGGGGGGTTGAGCCCAATCCAGGCGAGATCAAATGGAGACCGTATCGTTGCGCCGCGGTGCCATTTCTCCTGCTAGGCGCACCGCAACATCAATGATCATGTCCTCTTGTCCGCCGACGTACCCGGCTTGACCGACCTTCGCCAGGATGACGTGAGCGGGGACACCGTAGCGCTCGGCGGCGCGCTCGGCGTGAAGTAAAAACGAGTTGTAGACACCGTATTTGCCTTGAATGATCGCGTTGCGATCCACGACCGGAAGCTGCGGAATATGCGGTCGAACTACCTCTTGAGCGGCCGCGAGAATTCTCCCGGTGTCGATTCCGGTTGATACGCCGAGCATGTCGAATGCTGCTACCAGTATCTCGATGGGTGCATTCCCGGCACCGGCTCCCAACCCGCACAGAGTTCCGTCGATCTGGCGGGCTCCCGCGCGATAGCCCGCGATCGAATTGGCAACTCCGACCGAAAGGTTCTGGTGAGCGTGGACACCGACTTGAGCGTCGTCGCCGAGTTCAGCCACTAACGCGGTGACCCTTGCTTCGACCCCGTCAGGAAGGAGAGCGCCAGCCGAGTCGACGACGTATACACACTGGCAACCCGCATCCACCATGATCCTGGCCTGCTTAGCGAGCCCTTCGGGCGTGGTGCGGTGCGACAACATTAGAAAGCCGACAGTCTCCATTCCGAGCTGACGTGCCACGCCGAAATGTTGAACCGACACGTCGGCTTCGGTGCAGTGTGTCGCAATCCGAGCGACCGTAGCTCCGACGTCGTGCGCCGCGGCCAGCGTGCGGACCGTCCCGACCCCTGGCAGGAGCAGCACTGCTATGCGAGACCGTCGAGCGGTATCCACGGCCGTACTGATTAGTTCCAGTTCGTCGGTGCCGCTGAAGCCGTAGTTGAATGACGAGCCCGCCAGACCGTCGCCGTGACTAACCTCGATGACCTCAACCCCAGCGGCGTCGAGGCTGGCGACGATCTGGCGGACTTGTGTCCGGCTGAACTGGTGTCTTACGGCATGACTACCGTCGCGCAGTGTCGTATCGGTGATCCGGATCTGAGGTGTCATGCCATTTCGACTTTCGAATTTTGCTGGCGCGCTGCGGCGACGAGCTCGCCTACTCGTGCCGCCGCCGCGGTCATGATGTCAAGGTTGCCCGCCCATTTGGGCAAGTAGTCGCCGCTACCACTGACCTCGAGAAACAGTGAAACGCGCGCATGTCCGCGCCACTCGGGCTGCGGCGGATCGAATTGCGGCTCGGCCACCAACCGATAGCCCGGGACGTACTGCTGCACCGTCGTCACCATCTGGTGTACGGATTCACTGATCGCGTCCCGGTCAGAATCCGGTGATATTGCGCAGAACACGGTGTCGCGCATGATCATTGGCGGCTCGACCGGATTCAGAATTATGATTGCCTTCCCGTGCTTGGCGCCACCGACGGACTCGATTGCACTGGAAGTCGTTTCGGTGAATTCGTCGATGTTGGCGCGCGTGCCCGGTCCTGCCGAACGTGACGAGATCGACGCAACGATTTCTGCGTACGGGACCTGAGTTACGCGGGAGACGGCGTGAACCATTGGAATTGTTGCTTGACCACCGCAAGTGATCATGTTGACGTTGGGTGCTAGTGCATGTTCGCCGAGATTTACTGCCGGGCAGATGAACGGGCCTACCGCGGCGGGCGTTAGATCGATCGCGGTGATACCCGCTGCGGCGTAGGCGGCGGCGTTGGATGCGTGGGCGCGAGCTGAGGTGGCCTCAAATACCAAATCGGGCGCTTCGGGCTGGTCAAGCAGCCAATTGACGCCACCTGCCGAGGCCTCCACCCCACAGGCCCGGGCCCGAGCCAGACCTTCGGAGGCCGGATCGACACCGACCATGTATCGCACGTCGATGCAGTCGCTGCGTTGAAGTTTGAACAGCAAATCGGTTCCGATGTTGCCCGGCCCGACGATAGCGGCGATGGTCATAAATGCTGCTCTCCGTTCTTCGTGAACAACGCTGTCACAGAGCCAATGTCGGTGAAGGACGCAGAAACACACCCTGGCGCGATCGGAATTGATTCGGTCAGTGAGCCTGGCAAGACGACCGAACCCGCTTCGAGCCAGATTCCGAGATCGCCAAGCACATTCGCCAGCCAAACCAACGCGTTCAGTGGTGCGCCAAGCACGGCGGCGCCAGCACCGGTGGCGACGACCTCTCCTCCAATATCAAGAACGCAGCCAGCCAGTCTGAGGTCTAGACGGTCGATTTTGGTGGGTTTTGTCCCAAGCACCACCGCAGCAGATGATGCGTTATCAGCGATGGTGTCGCACAGCGTAATTCGCCAGTCAACAATGCGGGAGTCGATGATCTCCAGTGCAGGCAGGACGTAATCGACCGCACGCAAAGCCTCGGCAACAGTCACATTGGGACCGGACAGGTCACGCTTCAGGACGAACGCAATCTCCGGTTCGATTCGGGGACAGATAAACTCGTCGATGTCGATGGGCGTGGATGCTAGCCGGAACATGTCAGCGAACAAATGGCCGTAGTCCGGTTGATTGACTCCGAGCTGCCGCTGCATCACCGCAGATGTCAAACCTACCTTGTGCCCCCGGACGACTCGTCCCCCTTCTGCCCAGCGTCCAACCTGTTCAAGTTGAATGTCATACGCCTGGCGCACTGTCAAAGAGGCAATTGTCTCGACTAGCGGAGGAATCGGGCACCGGGTCGCGTACGCAGTAATTAACGATTCTGCCGCCGAGGTCAATGGCTTAGTCAATGGCTTATCGGCCACGACCGGCTACCTTTCGCGAAGGCTTGATCGACCACCGCTTCCTTAGCCGCCGTTACGATTCGCACACGTCGAAGCGTTGCGCTGAGGACGGGCACAACTCAAGGCCACTGTTCCGAAGAGCGGACCGCCCCTGATTCCACGGTCGTGATGGGCTCCATGTACGGACGGAAGACGGCGACAACGGGTCGCTGCCAACCATCCAACTCACCAACGATTGCAAAGCGATTGTCAATGGGCGATGGACAGAGGTGTCCAGAACTGATACTGACGTTTCACGGATGATCGGCCCTGACGACGCATCAATAGCACTAAAGCTGCGCTGCGCCCAATACTTTCCGAGCGCGCCGGTTAACAGGCGTGCAATTGCCCGGGGCTTTCAGAGCCGAACGCACACTCGACCCCACCTTTCACCGCCTCCTCTCAGCTACCACCTCCCGGTGAAACTTCGGCTCAGTTCCAAACTTTCAGCGCGGGCCCGGTTGCACTGAAAGCTCACACCAGTTGGGATATTGAACGCTCGGCACCAGAACCCGTGCTCCGCAACAAGAACCGCGAAATTCACAAAGGCGCAAACCGTGATATGCCGAAGGTCGAAGTAAGCGCCTTGACGGGTAGCGTGTTCCCGTCTCCCCATGGAGAATCAAGCAGGTTCGTCGATATCGTGACCGCTGGCGATGTCGCTGCAGTCCACGGTGTCCAGGTCTGTCCGAGTGCGCAAGTAGGCACCCACGCCGGTGTCCCCGGTGATCTTGGCCAGGGCAGCGTTCCAGTGTCTGCGCGCCAGGACAACGGGATGGCCGGGGCGACCGCTGAAATAGGCGCGGGTGAGCCCACTTTGGGACTCCAATGCCCGGTCAATCACTCGCGCGACAACCGATGCTCCAACATCTGGAGTGTCGACGACATGCAGCGCCGCGAAGTCTGCCTGCAGACTCTCTGCGACGGCTAGGCCGGCACGCACCGATGCGCTCACGCCCCTGTGCCAATCCCGCGCGGTGACCGCGGTAACGCCGACAGGAGGCGGCACGTCGGCGGCACCCAGCACAAGAACGATGTGGCGGCAGCCCCCGTCCCGCAGCGCATTCACTGCGATGTCCAACCAGCCGTCGACAAGCACCTTTGGCTTTCCGTATCGCCTCCCAGCGCCAGCGGCTAGCAGCACTCCAACGATATGGGCGTTCATGGCGCCTCGTCGTCGTGGTGTATGCCGCAGTCGATGTCGGTCAACGGGCGACCGCCGCCGCCGCAGCGACGAGCGATGATCTCGGCGGCGATCGACACGGCGGTTTCCGCCGGTGTGCAGGCCCCGAGGTCCAGCCCGATCGGGCTTGCGAGCCCCCTCAGCTCAGCGTCCGTAAGCCCCGCCGCGCGCAACTGGGCGATCCGGTCCTGATGTGTGCGACGCGAACCCATGGCCCCCACGTAGCCCAACTCGCCCAGGCGCAGCGCCCTCTGTAGTACCGGCACGTCGAACTTGGCGTCGTGGGTCAGGACACAGACCACAGTCCGGCCATCGAGCAAGCGTTGTTCCGCCTGCGTCGTCAAATATCGATGGGGCCAGTCGACGACGACCTCATCGACGGTCCGGAAACGGGCTCCGGTCGCAAAGACGGGCCTAGCGTCACACACTGTGACTCGGTAACCGAGCAACGCGCCCTGCTTTGCCAAAGCAGCGGCGAAGTCGTTTGCACCGAAAATGATCATCCGGGGCCGCGGCAAATGACTGGCCACGAATACCTCCATGCCGAACTCGTTCCGCTCGCCATCGAGCCCGTAATTGACAATGCCGGTGCTTCCGACGGCGAGCAGTCCGCGCACGTCGTGACTCACAGCAGCGTCAGCGCGGGCAGACCCTAGCGACCCATCGACCGATCCCGGGGTAACGATAAGACGGCGGCCAAGCCAGCTAGCGTCGGGATGCGCGACAACGGTGGCGACACCCACCGGGCGCTCAGCAAAGATACAATTGGCGACCGTCTGCAATTGCGGGAAAACCGTTTGGGATATGGGCTCGGCGAAGATATCGATCTCTCCGCCACAGGTCAGACCAGCAACGAGTAGATCGTCCGCATCGGCTCCAAACCGCTGCAGCTTGGGCGTTCCGGTGCGTACCACCTCGGTGACCAATTCGTAGACCGCCGCCTCTACACAGCCGCCGGATATCGATCCGGCGACCTTCCCGTCTGGGGCGACTACCATCACCGCACCAACTGATCGCGGTGCCGACCCGAACATGCGCACCACGGTTGCGACGCCGGCAGTGCTCCCAGTTCGCCAGATCGCGGTCAACTCCGGCAGGACATCGCGCATCGCCGCTAAGACCCGACCCGGGCGCCGCGCCGGTGGGTTCTGATCAGAACGCATGCAAGCTCGACCCGGACCTTGAAGGCCCGGAGGAAAAGCCCGGCGACTGCCGTAAAGACGCTGCAGCGCCGCTGAGTAGCATGCGCCTGTGAGCGGTTGAGTGTGACCAGGGCACTCATTGGGCGATGGCACACCATTACGTGGTTTCTTTCGCAGCGCCAGACTTGAGATGACGTTTTATCGGGCTAATGTCGCGCCGGATAGGTCAAAATTCAAAGCGTTGCGTCCCGCAGAGTGGACCAGTTCCTGATCCCCCGCTAACCTCCGACGGTGCACCGGCAATCAGTACCTGTCGGAGACAGCGTCGCACGTGACTTTTCCCTCGAGCTCCTCAGCAGAGCACGACAGTTCGTAGAACTTGGCTAAGGTGAGCCAACCGCTGCGTTCAGCGCCGCCTGCGTCCCGGCTTCGATGACACGGTCGGCTACGGCATTATCTAGCTCGTAAACACCGTCGAGCGGCCCTTCCGCGAAGTGCCGACGGACGGCATCAACCTTCCAATCGGAACGGTTAGGGTCGCGGATCCTGGCGAGCTGTTCAGCGTGTAGCCGCTGGCGGGCTTCGTCGGCGTCGCGGCCGGTGACTGACCAGTCGGCGGCCGGGTAGCGCGCGACCCATGTCCCGTCCGGCCGTTCGGTGATGCATGGCCTGAACACAAACGAGATTTTCCGCTCAACCATCAATCGTTCGATATCTGCTTGCGTTTCGACATTCACGGCATACCTCGTGGCGGATAGGACGATGCGAGCCAGGGCAGCTCGGGGCCGATCCGTCGATCCTATTCTGTCATCGCCTAATCGACCCAATCGCCTATCAGACATAAGCGAGGCCTGGCCGGCGGAGGTCGGGTGAGCGCGGTTGTCCTCGACGCAGCGTTGGCGCCTCCGTGATCGAGCTGGTTTGAATGGTGCACTGGTTTGAATGGTGCAGTAGGGCAGCAATATCGCGATGCACAGTGATCTCGTTCGCGATCACCATCGTTGGGACTTGGTATTTTTCTTTCACGCGTCGACGTGGCGCTGCGGACACCTCAGGGCAACGGCAAGTTCGATCCCCTGCCGTTTATCCGGGTGACCACCGACACCTCGTGGGCTGCCGCAGGAACGATCGTGGCCACCAACGGCGCGGCGTTCGCTCACGACCGCGGCCGCGATGCGCTGTCCACCAGCGAACGCCGCGCCGTTGGACGCGGCGGCGTCCGCGCCGTGCGCCCGCGCGGTTGGCCGCATCTAGTACAGCTGCCCGCGAAGCGCGCCTTCAACACCGCGCGCAGCTCAGCAACCCCGCCAGTTCTGCGATCGCGGTGAGCCTTGACCGCGGTCCTGCGCTGCGCCGCTGGCGCAGCGCAGGACTGGCGGTGTTCATTGACGGCGCCGCTCCCCTCCGCTTGAACCTCGGGGATACAGTTGTGCTCCCACTCGGCCGCGGCAGCCGATCGCCCGTGCTCAACAAGAACGACGCTGCGTCAGCGACCTTTTTGACGTCCACGCTCAGCGTGGGCTCCGTTGGCTTTCTGCGCCTCGCAAACACACCTGCGCGTCGCTGGATTTCGAGTTGACGCCCTCTCTGCGGCACTGACCAACACCAGTGTGTCCACATTTGTCCACCACCCCTGTTGCCCGATCCCCCTGCTCCACAACAGAAGCCGATCCCGTCCGTGCGTCACACACCAACGAGCACCACCACGACCCGATTCTCGGCCACCCCAGAGACCACACACCTCTTGCATTCGGGGCGTGGATCGGTCAGCGCTTTTCGTCCGTACGAAATTAAGTTAGTGTTTCTTCGTGTCCGATCGGCCTGTCTGTCCGCGCTGTCGGGCCGAGCTGCCTGCGGCTGTCGGTAGGGGTCGTCCACGGGTGTGGTGCTCGCAGGTATGCCGGCGGGCCGCTTATGAGGAGCGTCGTGCTGCTCGGTCTGGAGCGATCGGATTGCGCGTCGAGCGTGTGGTGGAGCGAGTCGAAACGCCGGTGGTGTGCGTGGAGTATCGCGACCGCGTTGTGGAGCTGCACGCGCCATCACCAGACCCTACCCGCGCGGCCGCGATCGTCCTTACCTCGCCCCGTGCGTGCCGCGATGTGCTCGACGGCCTGGCCGATGCCGCAACCCTGGGCAGTTTGCATCGTGGCGAGCACGACGCCACGGTGCGTGCGGCCGCGCGGCTGCTGACTGCGCTTCGGGCCGCCCGATTGCTGGCCTAACCGCAGGGGCGCGGGTCCGCGCCCGCGGGGCCGCGCAGCGCGCCACGCTGGCGGGGCCGCGCCGGGACGCGCTTCCTCTCCTGCTGTCCTCGCGGCGCGAGCTGCCCTGTGCAGCGATTCTGGCCGCGGTCGCCCGACGCCGCGGCGGCGTCGACGCGGCGGTCAAAAATGTCAGGCCACCGCGAAGAATTCGTCGACCGCCACCTCGGGCAGCACCTCGCACAACACCGCGACCAGTGCGGCTCTGCGGGCCTGCCGCACCAGCTCGGCTTGGGTTTCAGCATTGGGTAAAAGCCAGTGCGCTCGGCCCCATTCGGTCACTGCCCGATCTGCCCAATCATCGGCCAGCTCCGCCACTCTGTACGCGACTTCTTGAGCGGCTTCGGCGACGAACTCCCCCCGCTCCGCGTCATCCCAGCTCGCTGGGAGCCGCAAATGCCGGCCCAACACCCCGGTGAGCAACTCGGTCGGTACCAGATCGTCCATATCGCCATTGTGCGCTCGCAGAGCATCTTTGATGCGAATGCGCGCCCTGAAACTACCGACGTCTCTTGGGCGGATCCCAATCTAGGAACGGTTGCACTGACGACGGGCGGCCACGCGGCGAGTTGTTGGGATCAGAACTGCAGATCGTGGTCAAGCCCCCGTTGCCACCGTACGCGTTGCGGGCTGCTCGCGAACTGTCGACACCGCAAATTCCCGAGGATCCGGAGCTTTTCGACGTTGGGTGATGTCGTGGCGAGTTATTTCCGGGTCAGCGGTAGACGGATTTTCGGGCCGCGTTTTACGCTGCGGCAATACCAGGCCAGTTGCGGGCCGACGCGGATACTCGTTGCCCACCAAGAGGACTGAGGTCGGTCCCGTTGGTGCGGGGTTCGCCCCGGGTCGCGGCCAGTAACGGGAGGGACCAACACGATGGGACGCAAAAGTCGCCACAGCTCGAACGCAGGCTCGGTCAGGTGCAACCGACGCCCAAAGAAGCCGAACGCGCGATAATCAAGGCCGAACGACGCACTCGCCTCATTGCACCCACCGTCGAAGCCTATACACGCGTCGCCGCAAGCGGCCCAGCACAACTGGCCGCTGCACTCGTCAGTCGTCACACGACGCGGATCGACAACCTCGATGCCGTTGCCCAACGTTGCATGGACCACTGCGTTCCTCATCTGTTGGCGATCAGCGCATTGGACGCAGCTCTTACCCACGGAGGCCGTCAGCTGCTGCTGTATTCACCGCCGCATGAAAGCCCATGGCCAACACACCTGTCCTGGAGTCTGGAAAGCACCATCGCGGCGCTGCGCTTGATGCTCGCCGGCCAAACCGTGGGCGCCGCAATCATTTTGCGGCAACAACTTGGCCGATGGACACGACCTGTCGCTGGCCGAACCTGTCGTCCAGCGCCGTTACGAATCGATGGAATCGTTTATCGCCAGAGCGTGGACACGCGGCGCCATGGACATGGTCGGTCAATACAGCACCGACGTCGGGGCAGGCGACATCTTCGACGATATCGACAACCACCCACCCACCAAAGGTGTGATCCGCACCGAGCATGAGCATGTCCAACTTGACCGGCGGACCATATGCCCTGCCCACGTGTATCACGAACTCTGTCAGCTCATCGACGCACTACCACCTGATCGGCCGACCGACTGCGAGGTTGTTCACGACCTCGACGCCGAAGACTCGGCGACCGATGCTCTCTGTGATGCGCTGTCGCTGTGCCTGATGCAGATGCGACTCGCCTCATCAGGAAAAGGTGCAGTCTCAAGACACCCCGACGCCGCACACGCACTCGGTTCGGAGTCGGCTCTAGGGCGACCACCTGCCCTGCCGGCGTCGACAACACCA
This sequence comes from Mycobacterium sp. 3-98, assembly GCF_035918355.1. Taxonomy (NCBI): domain Bacteria; kingdom Bacillati; phylum Actinomycetota; class Actinomycetes; order Mycobacteriales; family Mycobacteriaceae; genus Mycobacterium; species Mycobacterium sp. 3-98. Next base: position 5,255,248 of record NZ_CP142360.1, read on the forward strand.
GTGCCGCTGGGCACGTCGCCGCTCACACGACCGACCCCGGCCCTGGTGCCGCTGGCGCGCACCGAACTAGCCTCCTCCACCAACATCAACGAACTCTTCCAGCTCTACACCGACTACCACGCTGTGCTCGCCGACAGATCCCGCGCTGAGCATCCCACGCCGCGAGAGCTCGCCGAACTCGCCTTCGCCGCGCACCGCTACATCAGATTCGCGATCACTGAGCACTCTCATGCCCTGGACCTCGAACACTCACACGGGCGCCTGCAGATTCGCCGACATCTGGGCCCGCGGTCCGCGCAGATCTTGACCGCGGAGTTCGCCGCGCTGTGCGCGCACTGGAACCAGTCCCGACCACACATCGCTGCCGCCGCCACCCAAATCTCGGCAACCCTGCTCTCCGGGTATTGGCTGTGGCTCGAAGAAGACGACCGCGCCATGGGAATCCTGCGCTGCACCCTGCACCACGCCGCGCGATTGCGGTTGTGGCACACCAAACCCGACGCCGCTCAAGAATTGCAGACCACACCCTCGACCACCCCGAGCCGCTGGCGGACCGTCGCCGGCTGGTCGCAACACCGCTCGCTCGATCTCGCGCTCTTTGATTACGCCCACGCCAACCGCGAAAGCCGCATCGACGCCCCAGCGCTCCTCTTCCGCGACTATGGCGAATACGCCGAAGATTGGCTATCCCAGCGGCAGGCCCGAGAAGTAGCACTGGACAAAGTCACCACGCTCGCCGCAACCGAAATCATGAAAGTTGTTGATACACACCAATCACGAACACTCGCCGATACCATGCGCCAAGCACTCCACAACAGCGGACTCGACCTCCACACCAGCCCAGCCCGCAGACAACCCGAGGGGCGCGCGACGGCAAACCGTGCGGCACACGACGCCTCCACCACCGCCGACACACCACTTCTCGACTGACCCGATACGCGATGTCCACCAACCTAGACATATGACGACTGCGATGACGTGAAGCTGCGCGTGAAGCTCTCGGCTGAGCTGTGGTTGTTGCGGCAATCGACGGCTCGCATGATTCAGTCGCTCAAGACCGAGTTGCCGGCGCTGCCGACTCCGACGACGAGGAAAGCGCGGCGGGCCGCGAATGCTCGCTGGGGGCGCCGGGGAGCCAATAACGATGCCGCAGGTTAAGCGGGGCAGTCGTGGTGCTGGTTTGCACATGCTGGGCATTTACCAGGCACTCCGGCGGAGAATTGACCGTTGGTCGATCTAGGGTCTGGGCATTGCCACGCCCTGAATAGAGGTTGCTGCGCTGCCATCGGCCATGGCGTTGCGGTGACGTGTTCCAGTATTCTGAAACGTTGTACTCGGCGATCAGGCTGGAGGAATTGTGGTTGAGGAACACCGCGATACAGCACTTCGGTTGCTGACTGACGGTGCGCCCGGCCGACATGACCTGTTCATCGGATTGGTAGCGCCAATTGGATCCAGCCGCGATCAGGTGCTATCGGAGCTGGAAGCGCAGTTAACGCAATACGGCTACGGGATGGAACGGGTGCGTTTAGCGGATCTGCTCGACGATGTACCTCGCGAGAGCGGCAACCCGCTTCCGCGTCGCGGGGAGCCGCACTACTACAAAATGCGTATGGACGCCGGTGACGAGCTGCGCCGGAAGACCGGCGAGGACAGTGCAGTTGCCGCGTTGGCGATTGTGCGGGTCGCGCGAATGCGTGAAACCGTTGGGGGTCAAGCCGACGAGGACACCGACGTTCAGCCGATCGTGTACGTGTTCGATAGCCTCAAGCATCCCCGCGAAGCACGGCTACTGCGGAACGTATATGGCGCCGGATTCTGGCTGCTGTCAATCGTTCAGGACGCCGATGAATGTGAACAGAACCTCGCTGAAGATCAAGCGTCTCAGCAGGGCACGTTCAGCTCTCCCCAGAACGATCCTGAGCTAGCCGAGCTGATGCGGCGCGATAAGGGCGATCCGGACGACAAAAGTGGTCAGCAGGTTCGCGATGTTTTCGCCGCTGCAGACTATTTTTTGCCGGTTCGCGTCGGGTTGAACTGGACAGATCACCTCGAACGCTTCCTCGACGGCGTTTTCGATGCGCCATTCCTCACCCCACTGCAGCACGAGGATGCGATGCGTCACGCAAAGGCCGCAGCACTGAGGTCCGCGGCGCTCAGCCGGCAAGTCGGAGCCGTGCTGCTTCCTGCGGGTGGCGATCCCTACCTTGTCGGTACCAACGAGGTGCCGAAGCCAGGCGGCGGACAGTACCGCGAAGGCGACTCTCCTGACTACCGGGACTTTCAGACGGGTCGTGACCCCAACCCAACGTATGTCACGCGGTTGCTGAGCGAGGTGTTCGAGAAGCTCGCCGCGGCGGAGTACTTCAGCGACGAACGCAACGAAGCTGGCGGGGCTGCAGTGCTGAAGGAAGCTTTGGCTAAGCGGGATGGGCAACCCCCGGTCCTCCACAATATTCGCGCTACCTCCCTAATCGAATTCAACAGGTGCTTGCATGCTGAGCAAGCGGCGATCGTCAGCGCAGCCCGCACCGGAGTGGCTGTGGACGGCTCGACGCTCTACACGACAACTTTTCCGTGTCACGAATGCACGAAAATCATTGTGGGAGCGGGAGTTATCGAAGTTCAGTACATCGAGCCGTATCCGAAGAGTATGGCGAGCGAACTCTATCGACACTTCATCGACGCTGTTCCGCCGTTGCAAGCTGCGGCGGATCCGGAGCGTGTTCCGTTTCGGCCGTTCCTTGGCTTCGGGCCAGGACGGTACGACGAGGTATTCGAGGCCGGGCGCAGACGTGATGGCAACCGCACCGCTGAGCGAAATAAACTGCTGGCGTCTCCGATCGGCCGAGGATGGAGTGAAGTCGCCGTGAAAGACAAAGAGGACGAGGTGGTGGTCGCGTTCGCGGTAGCAAGTGGGCAGCCCTCACCTGCGCGGGAGCAGTCACAAGTTGAGACCAAGGGTGATTCGAAGACAGAAGATGTCAGCTGAGCGACGTACTCTTTAGCGCTATGGCGAAAAAGGAAGCGGAGATGTTGAACCAAACATGCGGAACGTGGCTATCTGACCAGGTCATCGCATCTGCGCACCGTTTGACTAACCGGCCACCGTCGCTGTTGTCGCCGACAGCGCGGACCTTGAAGGCCGACATCGCGGCTTGGATAGACGCCGCTTCTGTTACGTGCTCTCAGCATGAGGGTCCCACGCTGCGTGTTGTCCATCACTCCGCTGACACTGAACCCTTAACCGGGCAGCAGCAGTTGACGATCCTCACGGAAATTCCGAAACGCTCCAAGAAATAAGCGATTCTCGTCTCGGTGCCGCTAGTTCGGTGACGGCAGATCCCAGCCGAGCTCTTGGACGTGCTGCGCTGTATTTGCGCGAAAGAACGCGAAGCGTTGAAACATCAACAGTCTCTCGCGTAACAGTTGCGGCTCGATACCAACTTGCAATAGCAGCAGACATCTCAGCAGCCAAGAGGTCGCCCCAGAAACAATGAGCCACTGAAGGACGCGGTCCTCTAACGGCGCCTTATCATCTAAGATATGCGCAAGACTGTTGCGCGCCTTCGTGATTCGGCCAGCCAGCTCAGTGATGGACTCGCTGATTTCTGGTACCACGCTGCATACCTCTGTGACGATTGCCTGTGCACGCTCTTGGAAACTTACTTGCCGATAGAAAGTAACCGCTTTCGCGACAAGGCTCGAGTCGAGCCCTTCAGCCGAGGCTTGGGTAACAGCCGCCGTTCGGGCGGCCTCGTACACCCGGCGCAGCACATTTTTAGCGACACCCGGGAACTTCGCCTGTTCGTATCCAGGCAACCCGCGGTGGAATCCCTCAATTAGGGCCGTGAGTAACAGAACGCGTGTCTGCGCAGCACCCATAAACGGGCGGGCGACCACCCAGGTGAGTCCGTCGAGCTTCGTATGGAGTTCAATCCATTTGGCGTAGCTCTCGATGCTGAGCTGATCAGGCTTCAATAAGGGCTGATTTTCAAACTCACTCAGCCCGGAACAAAATGCCGGCCCGTGCACCTGCAGCCAGTCGCCTTCGGGGTGGATTCGTACCTGAGTTTCCCGGGTGTTCCGATCTTCGTCGGGATACATAGCCAACTGCAGCAATGCTAGGCAACCCGATACCACGCGCACTTCTAGCTGCCGCAACGTGTCACCCTTAGCAGAGTCGTAGACAAGCCAGTTATCACTAGCCCAGTCCTCGCTATCAGCCGCCTCTACACTCAGCTTGGAGCCATCATCTGCGACCTCGCTGGACTCACCGTCGGCTAGGTGCGTGAGCGAGTACGGACGGTCCATGCGGAAGCGCACGGAGCTGTAGAGCTGATCTTTCGACACGAGAGCACCGACGATGGCACCGGCGTTCGTGATATATCGTGGGCTGAAATCCCCTGCACTACCATAGTTTTGCGCCTCGATCAGGGTAACGTGCTTTCCGTTGTCTAGCTTGCCGTGCAAGGTGGTCGGCAGGAATGACACGACCGATCGCGTTGCCTCAGCCGAAACAGACCAGCCCGTTACTCTTCCACTTGGATCTCGATGCACCGTGACGCGCTGATCATCAACCAGATTCGCGGTCAGATTCGCCTCTGGCTTTCTGCCGAGCTCGGCGGTGAACTCCCCGCGTATTCGGTGACTCGGGTTGTCCGGTATCCAGAACTCGCCGCCGATACTCATCGCGTCGTCCGCTGCCGACGGCGTATCCGCTTCAAGAATCGATCGGTTTTCGAAACAGGTTCTGCGACACCAGTTATCGGCGGCCTGCGTTTAAGTCTGCTTGCGTTCGTGTGCATGTCTGCTTGCTCGACCCCTCTTCGTCGCAGTTATCACCCGAGGGTGACTACGTGAGCGCGAAGAGATTCTCCAAATCCCCGCCGCGCTCTAGATTCTCGATTCGCTGGCGGTACTCGTCGCGCCGGCTTGTCGCGTGGGCATCGGCTTGGTGGCCGTCGACGATGGCCCTGATGTTGTTATGCAGAGCACTCTGTGCAACCACCGTGGCGAAGTCCGCGATGGTGGCACACGCCGCCTCGGACAACGGGCCACCATGAACAGCAGCGTTTCTCGATCTGGTGAGCCGTTTAACCCTCGAGTCGACGCGGGCTTGTTCGTTGGAGAAGACAAGGCTGAGTGCTGCCCCGGACGAGATGATGTCGTCGGTCTCAGCCAGCCGACGCGCCAGCCAGTGGTCGGCGTAGATGCGGCGCAGTGCGGCGACGTGGGCGACGGCTTTAGACCTGTCGATAGCCGTGCCCCATTCGTTCACGATGATGTCTTCGCGAATCGCATTGAGTTCCTGTGGGGTTACCGCGCCTGGCGTGCTGTCGGGTAGGTACGTCTCAGACGCGTGGAAGACGTCGATTACTACTCGCCGAGCGAACGCTGTGAGCGTGTACTCATCGACCAAATACTCATCGACGAATCCGTACCAGCGGTGGCCGCCAGTGGGTGCGGTCCAGTTGTTGCAGTGTTCGATGGCGCGCACAGCGGCCATCACGACGGCTTCGGAATCAATTTGTCGAGCTTCTGTCAAGGCGGACATGAGACGAAGCGGCGGCCGTAGCTGCCTGGCAACCTCGGCGGTGATCAGGTGGCCGTCGGCGGTGAAACTGGCTAAATCCCTTGTGAAATGGTCATTTTGGTAGTAGGTAGGTTCGGGCCGTGGCTGTATCAATCCCCATCTCGGAAGCGAGTGGTTCCGCTGTGGATTGTCGATGTCGTAAACCAGGCAGCTGCCCAGTACCTTCCACATGTGTTCGTGGACAGCGACCACCGCGAGCACAGCGTCGAGGTGCATCCTGGCTGTCTCCGTGGCCCGGCGGCTCCCGACATCGTGAACCTTGACCCGGGCGTACACCAAGCCTGGGATTGCTCGGAACCCCAAGTGGTCGTCGATTTCGCTCCATCGGTCCCTCTGTAGAGCACGAATTTCGTTGGTGAGCAGTTCTTCTGGCACGACGTCAAACAATTCCCGCGCGCGGTCGGGGTGGGCCAGCACGCTGGCAAGTGCCTGCGCTTCGTAGAACGTGATGTCGCCGTGAGTGACACTGGGATTCGGCCGGAGGTAACCGGGGCTCAGGCGGAACCAGACCGCATAGTTGCCGGCGGGTCGCCGCCTGAGGACGCAGCGCGCCGCAAGGTCAGCGCGCTCGTCCTCGGTCAGATTGACAGGCGCATTCGGGTCGAACCGCGTCGACGTGTCGACAGGATCGCCGACCATCGCTTGTGCCTGCCGCACGCTCACCGCATTGCCGACGAGCACTTCAACGGCAGTCGACATAGGGCTGAAAAACCCGCGATCCTGCTTGCGGTACTCGATGAGCCCCACGACGGTGTCGCGCAGGAAGGCGATCCGTTCGCTCGGATACCGAACGTGGTCGATATCTTTGCACGCTCGAACGAAGTCTCGCCACGCTGCGACGAGCACGTCATCGTGGTCAAAGATCGCGGCGAGCGTGGCGGTCTGTGCGGCGACGAAGGGGCGCTTCGTGTCATCGATCAGTGGTCGCGCGCCAGCGCGCGGCACCAGTAAGCCGCTGCTGATCGCCTGGTGGACCGCACGGGCCGGATTGTCGACGAGTGGCCGGAGGTCGGGCCCGATCCAGTCGAGAGTGTCGGAGAGGTCGGCCGCTCTCGATGCCCAACTGTCGATATGCATGTGGTCGTGCGGCCGGGGGTCAGCGCCCGAAGCCGCGATCTCCTGCGCGATCGCGGTCAACGGCATGTGGCCGGAGCTGCAGGTGACAGCTCCCTCCCTGCGGGTGTACTCGCGCAGTTCCTCAAGCCAGCGCTGCTGCTGTTCGAACAACGTCATGGCATCGGCCTGAAAGCGGCTACGGCGCCCGCGCCGCAGCCGACACCTGTCACGCCATCGCTCACACCACACCGCCCTACCTATTCTTGAATAATCTGAGCAGCGGAAGTGGTTCGCCGAGTTCTACTATCGCGACCATGACCGTGATGCCGCCTAGCAATATAAATGGCCGCCATCACGTCCCAGACCTATAAGCGCCAGATGGACGGAGTCCGATTGATAAGCGCGGTCCGATCCGTCAGAACTAGTTGCGTTACCGCTGTAAAGCACAGCAGAGATTTTGTTCTTGGCGCCAGTCCGCTGAGGGTTCACCTGGCTGACCGCCGACCCCAGCGCATCTGAGGTATAGACCAGCTCCACACAGCTGCCATTTGAATAGCCGGCGCCTTCCTATGGTCGGTGAATCCCCGACACGCCGTGGTTCCGAGTGGCACCCGATGGTGCTAAATTTGCTGCTCAGGGCACCCTTCGCCTCCCCATGAGGTGGGCTTTCAGGCTCTCCTAAAGCAGTGCTCGACCTCATTGACGTAGTCGATCAGCTCGACAGGCGCTTACGTCCAATCGAAGGCCGGCAATAGGTCACGGCTTGCTCGCCCAGAAGGCTGAGCGGCCGGAAACCCATCATCACCGCGGAGTCGGGAATCTCCGGTTCGGATGCCCACCTCCGAGGCCTCACGGGCAGCACGACGTCGTGATTAGCCACCAATGCCGTCCTGGTGAACATCGCATTGAAGAACTCAGTGATCATCGGTATCGCCTGTTCGTTCCGCTCCGCCGAACCGAGATACGGCATAGTCGCGTAACTGGCATGTCTCGGTCGAAGCGAGCATCGTCCGCATACCGAGTTGCTGAGGCTCCCCCCATGGTCGTCGGTGTAGTGGTGTGTGCCATCAACTTCCAGAACAATGCGGTGGTGGTTGAAGGCCAGCACGGCGAAGCCGCACACGCGATGAAATCCCCGGCTGTCGCCGCGGCGAGGAGGTCAGAGTTGGAGTGCGGCCGCGGCGCCGCTGGTATCTACCATCGAATGTTGCTCTACTGGTAGCCAGGATCGAGGACCATGCCTCATGATCGCGGTATGACCTGCCGACCACTACGAACGGCGGGAGACGGAGTTAGAGATCATGACTGCTGTGGAAGACGGTCCGGTGATGCTGACCGCCCATGAGGTTCGAGCGATGACGGGAGTTCCGGTTTCGACGCTGCACGACTGGGCAGCTAGACGGGAACGCGGCATCGCTGCGCCGGGTCCACATCATATGAGGCTGAGTGACCGGCACCGCCGGTGGCTGCTGGGTGATGTCAAAGAGTGGCTGGAATCGACGCGGGTGTAAGGCAATTCGTCCGTACGAGCATGGTCAGAACGAATTTACGACTGCGGTTACTGCTCGAATTGGCTGGTCGCCCGCCATGGCTGGGACCCTGATTCGTAAGGCGTGCAACACTATTCGGGAGGAACCTTGGCCATAAGGCGCCGGGAGACCAAGGACGGTGTGCGTTACGACGTGCAGTGGCGCTTACCGGATCGTTCGAAGCGCAAGAAGACGTTCAGAACAGAGCGCGAGGCACGGCAGTTCGAAGCACGGCTCGTTACCAGCAGTGCTGCGGGGGTGAGGGTGGATCCGCGCGGCGGCAAAATCGAGTTGCGCGCTGTGTATCGATCCTGGCTGGCTTCGCGACCCGACTTGAGCGCAAAGGTTCGTCGCGGATACGAGGACAACTGGAGGCTGCGTATCGAGCCGCACTTTGGTTCGTGGCCGATCGGGAAGATTGATCACGAGTCGGTCCAGCAGTGGGTGAATGGCATGTCGGCATCGGGTCTTGGGCCGCGGACGGTGCGGTGGACGCACTCGGTCCTTAAGATGGCTCTTGATCGCGCTGTCGGGGAAGACCAGCTGATCGGCAAGAACCCGGCGTTGCGCACCAAGTTTCCGCCGATGCGACACGCACCCCACATCTATTTGACCGCCGCTGAGGTCGCAGCCCTTGCCCAGACGTGTGGGGCTCAGGGCGACGTCGTCTTGCTCCTGGCTTACACCGGTCTTCGGTTCGGTGAGCTCATTGGCCTCAATGGCGAGGATGTTGACCTGGGTGCTCGCCGTGTCCGTGTTCGCCGGTCGATGACGCAGGTCGGCGGCAAACTCGTCGAAGGTAATCCGAAATCGGAGACTGGCCGACGTTCTGTTCCGATTCCCGAGCGCTTGATGCCGGCGCTGAAGGCGCGGCTCGATGCATGCCCACCCGGTGCGCCGGCGATCGCGTCTCCGAAGGATTCACGGCTGAGTCTGGAGAACTGGAAGCGTGCGGTCAGCTGGAGGAAGTCGGTCATTGAGATCGGCCGGGCCAGTTTGCGTGTGCATGATCTGCGGCACACTTATGCGTCGCTGTCACGTCGAGCCGGCGCGGACTTGCGACTCCTCCAAAAGGCGATGGGCCACGCGTCGATCACCGTGACCGCGCACACCTATGCGGATCTGTTTGACGATGAACTTGACGACATCGCAACCGCACTCGACTCACTCGACGATGGTTTTAACCAGGGCGGCAGCTGATTCATCTTGGCCCCATTTCGACCATTTCTCGCGAGATCGACGCGCGCTGCCACGAGGTACTTCAACGCTCTGAGCTGCATAAACAACGTGGTGGCCAGGGGCGGGATCGAACCGCCGACCTTCCGCTTTTCAGGCGGGCAGAATGGCCGCTGACCTGCGGTTTAACGACGCCCATACGTCAAATATGGCGCGCTGAGCACGTCTGACTCAGGGCGCTCGTCCGACGATCGGACACAAACCGGACACGGTGACAGCACTCCCGACAGGGGACCCTTCGTCGCCCGTCACTAGATGACGCGCGCCGGGGGCTCCCGGGGAGCAGCTACCCGATGCCCAGCGTCAACAGGTCGATCGCTCGTCCAACCAGCACGAGTACGGAGCGACCCACTCCTCGGCCGGACCCAACCCGAACGGCCAGCCGGAACACGGACGGAGCCGCGGACGCCGGTAGACCGCGAGTGCCCGAGGCCGCTAAGGCCGCAGGGCGCGAGAGCGGTAGCGGTCGGTCGGACGGCGGGAGCGGCGTAGACCGTGTTCCGGCTGGGACCAACGGGCTTGTTATATGTGCCAAAAGTGTCCGCGACGCCGTCGAGGGCGGTGTTGATGCGGAGCTGTCGGCTGCGGATGCCCTGGGGCTGCGGTTCCCGAGCCCCGACTTGGTGGCGTCGGCGGCGGCACTCTTTGAGCCGGCCGAACCATGGGCGCACGGGCGGGACCGTCTGAGCGTGGAACCGGAGTCCGGCCGATTCCGGATCACGGTGGGCCCCGGAGTGGTCCGCCTCGCCTGGACAAATCCCGTTCGAGCCGAAAAGGCATCCGCGCGGGCAGTCAACCATCACCGGCTCGATGTGGCTGTCGAGGTGGACCGCATCAAGGCAGGCTGTGACACGCCTGATCCTCCTGGCCGGGCGATCACCGAATGGTCCCGCAAGTCGCGCGCCGCGATGTGCCGCACCTTCGCCGAACTCGACTACACACCCCTGGTGGACTCCGGCCGCGTGCCGGCGATGGTTACGCTGACCTACCCCGGCGATTGGGAATGTGTCGCCCCTGACGGAGCCAGCGTGAAACGCCACATGGTGTTGTGGCGCAAACGCTTTCAGCGCGAATGGGGCGAACCGGCCCGCTACATTTGGAAGCTGGAATTTCAACGGCGCGGCGCACCACACATTCATCTGTGGATGGCTCCCCCACAGACCCTCAGCCGATCCGGCCGCAAGTTCCGAGACTGGCTTTCACAAGAGTGGGCCGACATCGTCGCCCACCCCGACGCCGAGCAACGCGTCCGCCACCTGCTCGCCGGAACCGCCATCGACATCCTCAACGGATTGCGCGCTTGCGATCCCAAGCGCCTGGCCATCTATTTCACCAAGCACTCATCTCCAAATCTTGATGGCGACAAGGAATACCAACATGTCGTGCCTGAGTTGTGGCAGCAGCCCGGACGTGGTCCCGGTAGGTTCTGGGGCGTCTACGGACTCAAAAAGGCCATTGCGGTCGTCGAGATCGCCCAGGACGCGTACCTGGCGGCGCGCCGAATCGTGCGGCGGTGGTCACGTAGCCACGCGATCTACAGCAACCCTGCCAGCAGCTTCCCCACCGCAGTCTTGCCGCGCACGGCCACTCGGCTGGTCCCGCGTGTTGGTCAGAACACCGGCGTCGTGACTCATCGGAGGGTGCGACGTCGACGCGCCTTCTGCAACCAAGGCGGCCTCGCGGGCGGATACGCGCTAGTGAATGACGGGCCAGCGTTCGCATCCCGGCTCGCGACAGCGTTACTTGGCGCTGCGGTTAACACGCCTGCGGCACCTCACCCCGGAAATTGCGTGTGATTGCGCAACGCCTCGGTGGCGGCTTGAGCCGCGCCGCAGGCTTCGGTGAAGGCATGACGAGCCCTGTCGAACGCCTCCATCACTTCGAGAGTGTGAGCGGGATCGATAATCGCCCAGTTCAGCCTCGTAGACAAAGAACGGACGATGTCGGCGATCGTCAACCCCGTACCAGCCAGCCGATTGACAATCCAATTGACCACTGCGGGATCGCCCACATCGGCTCCGAAGGCGTCGATGTCGAGCGACAACGTGCACATGTGCGCATGCAGATATTCTGATTGCGCGACCAACGGCGCCGAGTCGCCCCAACGTGCGAAATCAGGGACACCGGGGTCAGTGGGCTGACCGGGCGGGGTAGGCCAGAGTTCTCGAACCATCGTCTAAGTGTAGGCATGACCGATTGCCAGAGTGGCCGTCATTATCTGTATCGAACCGGCGAGTGTATATGACTGTTACCGACGTTGCTTCGGACTTCTCGTTTCGTCGTCGGTGACACTGTTATCTGTAACGGTTTCACCCACGTTGAGGTTCTTGGTTTGTCGGCGTTGTGGCCGCTTGAATCTGCTCGGCGACGATGTCGGCGTGACCGGCGTGCCGGTTTCGCCCTTATGCTGCTTCGCTATGACTCGGTGACCGGCGAAGCAGATATACCGCCGGCCATCGGTTGACTCTCATTTTCCCCGAGCCCGAGCCGCGTAGTAAGAGCCTCGCGCAGGCCTGTATCGGTGCCATCTCCCACCCAGGCGATGTATCCATCGGGTCGAACCAATAGGGCTTCGGGGGCTGTTACTTGGCCCAGAACAGGGAATTCCCACGGCCCGGCGTACTCGGCGTCGACGGCTTTCACCCGATGTGCCCATGGAGAGATGTCGAAATCCCAAGGCTTGCCAAGGTTTAGCAGCACCGCGCGGGCGTCGTGGAGAAGCCTGAATACTCGCAGTGGACCAGTGGGGGTGGTTAGGTCGAGATCGGGCATCCGGCGCCCGAGTAGTGGGTGTCCTGCGCCGAGGTCGTACTGAATGTCGAGGCCAGTCATCATCGCGGCAATTCGCGTGCGTGGCTCTTCCATGTTCAGTAGCTCAGAGATGGTGTCGCGCAACGCGTCGAGACGTTCGCCGGTACCGAGGAGCGCGGTTTGGGCCATGGTGTTGCGTAGCACACCAGCGGCGACCGGGTGCCGCTCGCCGTGGTAGGTATCCAGCAGGCTTTCCGGCGATGTCGTGTTGACCACCTGGGCCAGCTTCCAGCCCAGATTCACCGCGTCCTGGATGCCGGTGTTAAGGCCTTGCCCGCCAACCGGGAAGTGCACGTGCGCGGCGTCACCGGCCAGCAGTACGCGCCTGTCTCGGTAGGACGCCGCCTGCCGCGTAACATCGGTGAACCGGGAAACCCAGATGGCACTGCGTATTCCGTAGTCGGTTCCGCGCACGGCGATGAGCGCCTCGCGTATGTCGTCCAGACTGGGCTCGCCAGCATTCTTGAGATGCGGTTCGGCGACCATGACCCGCACCGGCCCGCCATCCTCCAGTTTGAAGAAGGAATGAAACCCGCTGTCGCGATGCATGCCCCACGGCGGCTGCTCGTCCAGCTCGACATCAGCGATCAGGCAACTCATCGATGGATCCCACCCCGGGAATTCGATGCCGGCGGCCTTGCGGATGACGCTCCGCCCTCCGTCGCACCCGACAAGATACGCCGCGCGAAGCGGCGGGCCGTCGGAGAGCTTGACGTCGACGCCAGCGTCGTCTTGGGTGGAACCTTTCACCTCGCGGCCGCGATAGATCGGCACTCCCAGCTCGCTCACCCAGTCGGCGAGGGTGCGTTCGATGCGGTACTGCGGCAGTCCCAACCCATAGTTGTGCCGGGTGGGCAGGACGCTGATGTCGATGAAAATCCCGGAGTAGTGCCCGATCTGGCCCGTCCATCCTTGCGACAGGAATCGGTCAGCAATCCCCCGTTGATCGAGAACCTCAATTGTGCGCGACGTCATCCCACCCGCGCGCGAGCCGATCAGCTCATCGCTGCTGCTGCGGCGCTCGATGATCGCAACGTCGATTCCTGCCAGCGCTAACTCACCGGCCAGCATCAGCCCGGTCGGGCCCGCGCCGGCAACAACTACCGCATGGTCTGCCACATGCCACCTTCGTGTTCGCTTGTCCGGAAAGTCCCGTTACGGGCGGCGATCCATGATCTGTTCGACGGCTTGGATAAGCGGGGCACCGTCGGACGGCCTGGTTGCGCTGCGCCAGGCGACATACCCGTCGGGACGCACGAGGACCGCCCCGTCGTGGCCGATCTGGTAGTGATCGAAGAATGTGTCGTTGTGATCGGCCAAGCCCGGATCGCCGATCGCGTAGCTGACGATGGGCACCCCGAGCTGTCGCGCCGCATCAGCAGCGGCCTTTCGCCAAATCTCGCCGTCCGGGCCGGTAAGCACGGTGAAGCCGGCGCCGAATAGGTCGAGTGTCGATATCGGGTCACGTTCATTGCCCAGCCATATATGTGGCGCGCGGCAGCCCGGTGTCGCGCAGGGCGCGTAGTCGCTGTAGTCGTCGTCGACGTCAGGAGGTGTTGTGCCGTCGTCGACGACGGCGGCCGAGCGATACACGGTGCCGAACTCGACGCCGAAATGATTGCCGAAGTGTCGGCTCTCCCGCTCGGCTTCCTCGGCACTGAGGTCACTGCTCGCCGGATAGTAGTAAGCCGCGGCAAGCCGCGCGAGATTGCGGTGATTCTCCAAACACTGTGTGATCGTGGTGATTGCGGGTGGGCGACGCTCATCCTCATAGGTTTTGAGCAACGACCACCCGGCCAGACCGCGGATGCATAAGGCCAACTTCCACATGGCGTTGTGCATGTTTTGCAGCCCCGTATTGACTCCAAGGCCTCCGGTGGGCGGAAACTGGTGGGCGGCATCGCCACACAACACCACGCGACCCTGGACCCAACGATCGGCGACCGAGGCGTTCATCTGCCAGAGCCCAACACCTTTCACCTCGACCTCGAGTTCCGGCACGCCGACCGCACCGCGGACCCACTGCCTTACTCGCTCGGCGTCCCAGAGCTCGCGCACCCACTGGTCAGGCGACACGCCGATCTGGCACAGCCAGCGGCCATGCGCGTCCAGCGGTTGCAGCAGGCCGGCGGCATCGGGGTTGGCGACAAAAAACACCACGCCCCGGCGTTCGCCGACATGGTGTTCGATATCGCTACGGAAGTAGCAGTTGACGAAATGATGGAGGCCTTGTTCGCCGTTCAAGGCGATACCAAGTTGCGTGCGTACCGTGCTGTCGACACCATCGGCGGCAACCAGCGCTTCCCCGGCGAGCGTGTAGGTGTCGCCCGTCGCGTTGACTCGGACCGCTACGGCAGCTTCGGAGTCGTGGTCGCTTGACCCGGACAGCACGTCGGTGACCTGGTGACCGAAGCGAAGATCGACGATTCCCGTGGCATCCGCGGCGTCACGCAGAATGGCTTCGGTCAGATCCTGCGACGACATGATCGGCAGCGCAGGGCTAATCGTCGGCCCGGGACCTTCGAAACCGCGCGTCTCGATCTGACCCACCTCCTGGCCGACAATCGTGTCCAGATACCTCATCGGGCTCTTCCAGCCCGGCGGAGTATCGATGCCGCGCAGCCGTTGATACACCGCACTTCCCCACCCTCGGGCGATCTCCATCGTCCGCGCGTTTAGATTGCGGGCCTTCGGATGCCAAGACGTCGAATCATGCCGCTCTATCACAACACTGGGAACATGGAAGCGGGCGAGCTCCAGGGCAGCAGACAGCCCGACTGGGCCGCCTCCGACGATGATCACCGGTTTGTGCGACACGGTTGAGTTCACCTCGTTGTCCGAATTTATCAGCGGTCTAGGTGTTGGCGGGGGTGGTGGTGCCTACGCCGCGGCGGCGGGTGACGACGAGGTCGTGGCGGTCGACTGGCAGGGTGGATTCCTCGACGCCCTCGATTACGAACCCGGCGTCGCTGATCATCGCGCGATCAGCTTCGCCGGGCTGTCCTTGGCTGGTGAGGTAGTCACCGAGGAACATCGAATTGGCTAGGTGTAGTGCCAGCGGTTGCAGTGTGCGCAAATGTATTTCGCGTCCGCCGGCGATGCGGACCTCGACGTCGGGGAAAGCGAATCGGAACATCGCCAGGATGCGCAGGCAGCGTTGCGGGGTCAGTTCCCAATGCCCACCCAGGGGAGTGCCCTCGAACGGGATGAGGAAGTTCACCGGCACCGAATCGGGCTGGAGTTCACGCAAAGCCAGTGCGACATCGACGATGTCGTCGTCGGATTCGCCCATCCCGAAGATGGCCCCCGAGCAGGGCGACATCCCGGCGGTTTTGGCGTCACCCACGGTGGCGGCCCGGTCGTTGAAGGTATGGGTTGAGCAGATACGCGCGTAGTTCTTAGCGCTGGTGTTCAGGTTGTGGTTATACGCGTCGGCGCCGGCCTCATGCAGCCGCTCGGCTTGCCCGTGTTTTAGCAGCCCTAGGCAGACGCACACCTCCACTGCTGGGGCAGAGTTCTTGATCACAGCGATCGCGTCGGTGACGCGCTCGATATCACGATCCGCCGGCCCACGGCCGGCGGCAACCAGGCAGATACGTTTGGCGCCGGCATCAATCGCGCATTGCGCATGGCGGGCGATCTCCTCGGTGTTGATCCAGGAGTACTTGAGGATCTCAGCACTCGATCCGAGCCGCTGCGAGCAATAACCGCAATCCTCCGGGCACATCCCGGATTTCATGTTCACCAGGTAGTTGAGCTTGACCCGCCTGCCGAAAAACTTGCGCCGCACCCGCGCGGCCGCGGCGATCACCTCCAGCAGGTCATCATCACTGCTGGCCAACACGGCCAGCAAGTCGTCACGATCCGCACATCGTCGCTGCAACGCTGTGGCCGTCATCGCTGACAATCGCTGCTCAAACCCCGTATTCGTCACGGCTGGGTCGTGCACAGGCCTCTCCTAGTTGGTCGTCGATCAACGCGGTAGGCCGGCGGTCGTGCGGGATGTCGAACCCAAAACGAGCTGGGTGACCACCCCCGAACGCAAAGGCCTGCTGCCGGCCTGTCAAGCCCATGACAAGCGACCGTACACCAAACTTAAGAAAAGTAAGAGTATCGTAAGGTAACACTAAGGGTGCGGCGCGACCGGTGGTTACCTCGTCTGTACATTGAGTCATGACATACGAGAGCATCAGCGACACGCGTAAATGAATGCCGACCCCATGGTCGCAAGCACGTGCTTACACCGATTTTGCGTTCGTGTCTTACAGATAAGCGGACTGCTGGACACCGTATGGACGCAAAGAAGGCGAAGGCCGCTCGATCAAATAGCAAAGAACCCGGGTCGGCCGCTGGGGTCGAATACCGGGTTCTTCTGAAACCTCAACCAGAACATCCACCTGGGATGCAACTCTGGCCTTTGTGTAGGGGAGTCTACACCACCGCCGTGTCCACCAGCAACGCCGTGGTTGACTGCCTGGATGACGGTGCCGTACGGGCCTTGGGTCGAGAGCTGGCTGAGTTCCGAACGGTTCGCAACCTACTTGCGGATGGCGGGCCACGACAGGTCGCGCGCCTTGGCGTTGTACGAATGGAGCGCCAGCCTGAACGCCGCCCTGCTGCACGATTTTGCCCATCTAGAGGTCGGACTGCGAAATATGTACGACACCGCTCTAATGGGGGCGGTCGCAGTCGGCGACACCCATTGGCTCGACAGCTCTTCGGCCGATCATCTATTCCCCCGAAGTGTGGCCGGCAACGCACGAACGCATCGCGACATCGCCACTGCGCGTGACAATGCTGGCGGAAATGCGGCGTCGCCGGGCAAGGTGATTGCCGAGCTAATGTTCGGTTTCTGGGTCTTCCTAACGTCACGTCGGCACGAACCTCTCGTTTGGCTGCCGCACTTGGCACACGCTTACCCGAGCGGAACCCACCGCGTGCAACTGCACAACGGTTTGAGCGACCTATTGAAGGCCCGCAATCGGGTTGCTCATCATGAGCCGGCAACCGCTCGTTCGGGGCGCGAGATAATCCGCCGAATCCGCGGGCACGCCAGATACATATCGCCGGAGCTTGCCCAACACATCGATGCGACGAGCACCGTCGAAACGATCATTCGTAACCGGCCGTAGCCGACTGAAGCACCAAGGCACGTTGACCCTGGAAAAGCACGGCAGGTGATGCGACGATTTGGCGCGTGGACGAGAAGCGGTATCAGGTGTTCGTAAGCTCCACCTACAAGGACCTCACCGAAGAACGCGCGGCTGTGATTCAAGCAATCTTAAGCCTCGAACACTTCCCTGCTGGCATGGAGTTGTTCCCAGCCGCTAACGACGATCAGTGGACGCTCATAAAGCAGGTCATTGACCAGAGCGACTACTACGTCGTTGTTGTCGGAGGTCGCTACGGCTCCGTAAGCGCTGAGGGGATCAGCTACACCGAGATGGAATACGACTATGCCGTCGAGACCGGCACCCCGATTCTGGGTTTCGTCCATGGTGAGCCCGACAAGATCGAATCGGGCAAGACGGAGTCAACGCAGAAGGCGCGCAGAAAGTTGGCGGAGTTCCGCGCGAAGGTCGAGACACGAATGGTCAAGCACTTCACAAGCCCAGATCAGCTTGGCGGGCAGGTCATCACTAGTCTCAACCGCGAGATAAAGAAGAGCCCGCGTACCGGGTGGGTTCGTGGCGATAAGGCTATGACGGTTGAAACCGAGCGTGAAATCCTCGACCTACGAGAACGTTTGGCGGAGTCCGAGAAGGAACGTGAGAGCGCACAGAAAGCGCTGATAGAAAATACGTCTGACTTGGCGCAGGGCAGCGACGAAGTGACCATTCCGTTGCTGGTTACCGGATACGGAGACAATTACCAAGATAAGAAGCGTGCGGAGTTGCACGCTACCACCACCTGGGACGCAATCTTCAGCGACATCGGCCCGGTCATGATTGACGAAGCGACGGACAGAGTCGTGCGGGATCGGTTAAGAGATCATCTTGTCGCTTCAACCATTCCGAAACAAGAGGTTAAGGAAGTGCAGGGATGGAAGTCACGGGATATCAAAATTTTCAATGACGACTGGGACCAAGTTCAGGTACAGTTCCGCGCCCTAGGGCTGATCGATAAGGGGCAACGAAAGCGTACGGCATCGGATACGCATAAGTACCTGGCACTGACCGAGAAAGGCGACCGGCACCTAGCGTTTCTACGAGCGATCAGGCGCGAGTTCGAGGATACCGAATAATCCATTTCTTAAGCGATCGACAGACGAAACCTCGGGGTAGCTCATCGGCTCCCTGCCTCATGAGAGGCCGACTGCGGTTCACTTAACCAATCATATGCCAGCAGTCAGCACGTAGGATCTACGCTCCAGCGGTTAATTAAATCTGAAACCAAACAATCCGCCATCACTAGTGCTGTCGGTCAACGACACTTTGACAGTGTGTTCGGATGAATCAAATCCGCCTTCTTCCTCGACTGAAGCTAAAACGTCGGAGTTGAGGCTGACAATATATTGGAATCCTTTTTCAGACGCAAGACGTGCGCCGATTTTAAGGCATGAAGCAATTTGTCGGTGGTCCACAGCATCGAATAGGTGGCTATCGTGAACCAGTATTGGTTGGGCTCGACCAGCATCCACAGCCGTTACCACGCAGACCATATCTAGCAGGAACGTCTCGACGCCTCTAATACCATCGCTAGCATCTCCTGCTATCTCGGGTTCTATGTGAAGGACCCCCTTGTTCGTCGACGAAATGAGCAGCTTTGCCTCGCGATCCGAGTACACTTCCGATCCGAGTTCATTAAACAGGGAGATAGGTTTTTCGAGTGCTTCTGAGTTTTCCTCAATTTCGCTGCGCACAGCCGCCGCTGCTTCGGCGGTACGCATTCGAACCCTCGTGTCGATATTGTTGATCGACACGGCAGATGACAATCTACGATCAAGGTCGGCAACTTCCGCTTCCAGCTCGACCAACGACTGCTGTGCGTCCAAAAACGTATCGAGCGCAACGGTCTCCTTCAGAAGCCGCATTATCGAGGCGCGTCGGTCGTCCATTTCCGACCGTTCCACGGTGATTGCCTCTAGTCTTTCGGCCGCCGACTGTCTTTCTTGCAGAAGATGCGTACGTCGATTTCTGACTACCGACCTGTGGAACTCCGCGACCTCCTCGAAGCGCCTTGGCACCGATTCGGGAAGTATGACTCCCACTTCTGCGTACAGTCTGGCTACTCGTTCTGCCAACCCCTCGTCCTCCGCCTCGCCTGTCTCGCCCTCCAGCGCTGCTTCGAGCTCTGTCATCCGTCTTTCGAGCAGCAGCCCCTCGTCATTTAGCCTCTGAATGCGAGCTGTAATGCCGTCGGCGGCCCGCTGGTGTTCCGCATACTGCTGGTCAACCTTGAAATTGTCTAGATCGCTCCGAATGCGATCCCGGTAGCGGCGTGCTGCCGCCAACTTGGATCGAAGATCGGCTTCGTTTAACTCGATATGTTGCAGTGCGCCTTCTCGGATGGCGTTGCGAATTGCCCTGCGTTGCTTCTCAAGCTGGCTTACCTCGCCCGCTTGCGCGAGAACAATAGGATCAAGACCCATAAAAAACCCGAGACGCGTGCCCGTCTCCCAATCAGTATCCGTCAGGTAACTCTTGACTGGATTGCCGAATGTGGTTCTGGCGAGCTGGCCCCACAGCTGTCCGATTGTAGGACGCTGCGCTTCTTCCGGTAAACCGAACAGTGCGGTCGACTGCCATCCCCTCCACTCTTCGACCTGGACATCACCTTGGATCTCCGACGGTCCGTCTATTGCGACCTTGGTTGTCGGTGATACTGGTCGGCTGACTTCGACGTCGACCCTGATTTGGTTATCACGACGATCAAAGCTAAATACTCCGGTGAAGACGTGGTCATTGAGCTCTTCGGCCCTTAACTCGTCCGGAAGATTCCCCCCCAATAAATAACGCAATATTCGAATGAAACTCGATTTTCCCGTTCCGTTTCGGCTATCACCCTGGGTAGATTCGGTCGTCCTATCTGCGACAATCAGGTTAAGTCCGTCGTGAAACTCGATCGTTTTGAACCGTGGATCATTCGCACGAACCTCATGTAAAAACATGATGCCTACGCAGAGTCCCGTTATCGTCAATTTCCAAAGCATTCATCGCATACAGAGCGGTGATGGCCAGCGAAAACCAATCGAAGGTAACCGTTGCCGGCTCGACTTGCCCGTTTGTTGCGCGTGAGTTCCTTAATGATTCCCATACGGCAGATAAGCCCATCGGCCGCTCGACCGTTTCCAGAATTTCAGCACCTAGGGTTATTAAGCAGCGGTCGGCCGCGATTCCCTTGGTTGGCAGCAGCATGTCAGGAGCCCTCCGTCCAACCAGGGGGCGGCTCGTCGAAGATATCGCACGAATCAAAGAAGTACGCGCTGATGGCGTAAACAGAGTTGGCGCGTTTGCTGTCATGACGGAAATCGGATCCGCCGATCGACGTGTAGATACGTTCAAGGATTTCGGTTGCATCTGTCGTCGCCAATTTATGGTTTTCGTAGATTGCCCGAAAGTTCCTGGCCTGATGATCGCGGAGATCAGGGTTCGACTGCTCAGCAAACCACTTGTCGATCCGAGGCGACATGAGACGGCCCTCGTTGAACTCAATCTGCGACGCCGGCGCCAGCCGGTTGAAATTCATTTTTTCTACAGAAACCGTGTTGATCGACTCATTCGCTTCTCTATAATCGCTATCTTGACCAAGCTCGTCCAAAAGTGGAATTAGATCGGCAAGATCAATATTTTCAGCGCGCGGCACACCCGGGAATATCTCATTTAAGTGGGATGGCGCAAGGTTTGACACAACTTCCGTCCAAACTCGATCACATCCCCAAATCATCGCTTCGATCGGACGGGGGGTAGACGGTCCGTGGGCTTGCTGAATCTCAGTAAGAGCCTTCGCGGCCACCGGACCTGGTGATGCGTTGGTCACGAAGCGCCAGGATACGAAGGTGTCCCAACTCGCCAGACCTCGAGCGAAATCCCCCTGGATCTTGGCAGCGAGCTTCCGTTCGGCATCCTGCTGAGCGCGCGAGCCATAGCACGCGTACAGAATCGTGCCACTTTCAGCCAGACCGTCGGATCCGGCATCTCCCAGCCTGCCCGCCGGGGTCGGGTTTATGAAGTCCGGATGAAACCGCGCCAGGATGTCCGTGATGTGATCCTCATAGGCGGAACCCGTCAGGAGAGCGCACCTGCGGTCGTGCTGCGCGCGATACCAATCGCGCCATGCTGGATCTGCAAGCATCTTCAGGCCCGTCGCGCCACCAGCTGGTCTATCTGCCCAGTTACTGACAACGTGGTCAACCTTACCGCTCCGCCATAGATACGAGCATCCTTCCGCACCGCCATGCCTTCATGTTTCCACCACGC
This sequence comes from Mycobacterium sp. 3-98, assembly GCF_035918355.1. Classification (NCBI taxonomy): domain Bacteria; kingdom Bacillati; phylum Actinomycetota; class Actinomycetes; order Mycobacteriales; family Mycobacteriaceae; genus Mycobacterium; species Mycobacterium sp. 3-98. The sequence goes on from NZ_CP142360.1 coordinate 5,276,895, forward strand.
ACTGACTTCTTGGGGTCACCTTGAATCGGTCGAGCCTACTCGATCCGATGCGAGACAGTTCGCCGCCGTGGGGGGATCGAACCATCGCGCCGTGGCTACTGGCTGTTAACAGTCCCGCACCCTGCTACTCGCCAAGAATCGGCTCAAGCCGAGCCCTCCTGAATCGCGTCTCACCAGCTTGTCAGCACACAGACCACCGCAGCACCAGCGCGGGCGACGGTACCGAAGGCGTGTGGCTTCGTGCGACGGGGCGCACCGCGTGGGATGGAACCGTGATGAAGCCCCGAGCCAATGTCACGAGAGATTGACTCCGTCGTGCGCACGCGAGCGTGGCTCTAGGTCGAATGCGTCCAGCACGCGCACGGCGAAGGCAGGGTTCATCGCCGACTGAACTTCTTCCCTTGTCATCCAACGAACTTCGCGCGCTTCGGCTGTCGGGTGCGTCATCCCGTCGGCCGGATGGCAGCGATAGACGAGAGCGACAATCCCGTGAGAGAGGTTCTTGTAAACGCCAGTCAGACGTTCCACCGTGACCTCTAGGCCAGTTTCTTCGAGGACTTCGCGCCGGACGCCGTCCTCGAAGGATTCGTGGAGTTCTAGTACGCCACCTGGGGCTTCCCAGTGGCCGTTGTCGTCTCGGCGGATCACGAGAACCCGACCATCATCCCGAACGACGATGCCGGCGACACTGACCGAGTGCTTTGGCGTGTTTCCCATCGTTGGTCTCCATGTTCGATGCCGGCGACGTGACACGGGGTTGACTGCCTTCCTAGACTAGTCGTCTAGACATGTAAGGGAAGGCCAGCGAGTGCTGCAACTTGGACAGATCGACCGAGCGGACGACAAGCCGCCATATCGGCAGATCGCGAGCATGTTGCGAGAAGCGATCATTCACAACCAGCTACCCCGCGGGGAACGACTGCCGTCCGAGGCGGAATTGATCGAGCATTTCGGCGTGGCCCGCATGACTGTGAGACAAGCGATGCATGAGCTTCGTTCCGAGGGACTGGTCATTTCGCAACATGGCCGCGGAGTGTTCGTCCGGCCGACGGCGCCGATTCACAGACTGGCGTCAGATCGATTCGCGCGAAAGCACCGCGCGGAAGGCAAGGCGGCGTTCACCGTGGAAGCTGAAAAATCCGGTTACTCGCCGCAAGTCGACAATATCGTCGTGAATCGACAGAAGCCGAATTCCTCTGTAGCTGAGCGACTTAGAGTCTCGGCCAATGATGACGTTGTCGTGCGATCGAGGCGGTACCTAGCGAATGGCCGGCCAGTTGAGACGGCGGTCTCCTTCATCCCGGCCGCTTTCGCTGAAGGCACGAAGATCGGGCAGGTCGACACGGGCCCCGGTGGCATCTACGCCCGCTTGGAAGAGAACGGCCACGTCCTCAGCCGATTTACCGAGGAAGTCACAGCTCGGATGCCCACGCCCGAGGAACGACGACAGTTGGAACTTGAACTCGGCTTCCCGGTACTGACGGTCCTGCGAACCGCCTATGACGCGAACGATGTGGCGGTTGAGGTCTGCGACACGGTGAAGGTCGCCTCGGCCTACCTGCTCGAATACGAGTTTCCGGCCCGCTGAGCCCAAAGTCGTCGACGAATCGCCCGCTGGCCGTTGCGCTCCTCTAGACGACTATGTAACCTCAACTTGTCTAGAGCAGTTCTCCCGAAAGGTCCACAATGTCTGTTCCGAAGTGGCTAAAGGTGTCTCACCAGCAGGTTTTCCCGCATCGAGCGTTCCTGGTGTCCGACGTTACGGCGGTGATCGATTACGAGCGGTCAACGAAGGACAACAAGGTTCAGGCAACTGATCGAGACTCGGGCGCTCCGTTGTGGCAGGTCGAAGTCCTCGACGGTGACCCGGCAGCTAGCAAGCGAGCCCGAACTCTGACCGTCAAGTTCGCAACACCCAAGCAGCCTGTGTGCCCACCGAATACTGCCGGAATGCCCTTCACGCCAGTCATTTTCGACGAGCTGTGCATATTGCCGTACGTCGACCGTTCGAGCGAATCCGGCCGCATCGCATGGTCGTTTCGGGCATCGGGCATGACTGCCGACACCGGCAAAGCGGCGTCCACGGCGACAGACCGGGCATCAGCATGAGCCCGTACGACCCCGTAGCACCTAGCGATCCATATTCGATTCCAGATCCCGACGCGGGGATGGACCTCCTGGACCTCACCCACCTACTGGCGGTCGGCGCCACGTGGCTCATCGCGATGACCGGCGTGGTCGCGCTTTCGCTCGTCGTTTGGAGACTGCGCTCGCCCGCCACGTTTGGGCGTCACGTTGCAACACCTGCGCGCCAGGCCCGATGGCTGCTATGGGCGTTGATCTCCTGGCCGCGAGTTGCCAAGGCCTGCGGGTTGTCCACTTCGGAGCGCGTCACCCGCGCGGATTCACAGGGCAGGAGCAAGACGAGGACCGTCTGGACTCATCCTCGCCTCCTCGGGGTGAGCATGGCCGGCGATTGCCTGCGAGTGAGCATCCGCACACGGACCGGCCAGACGGTGAATGACCTGGAGAATTCGGTGCCCGCAATCCGTGACGCCGTCGGGGCACATTCCGCCCGCTCGACGGTCGTCGCGCCCGGCACGGTCCGGATGGAATTCGTTATGCGGCAACAGCTATCGACCGTTCGAACTGCTAGCCAGCCCATCACTTCCGCGGCGGAGGCCGTTGAGATCGGCCGGCGCGAGAACGGGTTGGCCTGGATTCTCCGCGTCGCTGGCTTGCACACCCTGACCGTCGGGTGCTCAGGGGCGGGAAAGGGTTCCATTTTCTGGGGCATCGCAGGCGGATTAGCTCCGGCCGTGAGGTCAGGGACGGTACGGCTTTTCGCGGTAGACCTCAAGTACGGGATCGAAGTGTCAATCGGCTCCGCGCTATTCACCAAAGTCGCGACGACCGAGGCCGAGGCCGCCAGGCTGCTGACCAAGTTAGAGGAACTACTGGAGAGCCGCGGACGCAGGATGGCCGGCCGAGCGCGTTCGCACGTACCCAGCACCGTCGAGCCGCTCGTGGTTCTGCTCATCGATGAATTGGCCAGCCTGACGGCCTACATGACAGACGCCGTCATCAAGAAGCAAGTTGCGGCCTCGCTTTCACGCATTCTGACAAAAGGCAGAGCCGTCGGAATCGTCGTCGCTGCCTTCATGCAGGACCCACGCAAGGAGATCCTGCCCATGCGGGGACTATTCACCCAAACCGTTGCACTACGGGTGCGTTCACGTGACGAGGTCGCGATGGTTCTGAGCGATGGCCTCGCCGATGCCGCGCCCGCACACCGCATCGACCCCAATGAACCTGGGACCGGATACGTCATCGACGAAGACGGGTCAACGGTGCGGGTCCGGGCCAACTACTGGCCGGATTCTTTAATCCGTTCAGTTGCAAACGAATACGGGTTGGCTACTCAAAGCTACCAAGGTCCGGCGGAGAACTGAGGACATCAGCATGGCAACTCTCGGCATCAGCACCACGGCCCCCGTTACCGCAACCTTCCCGGAGCTGCTGACAGCAGAGCGGGTGGCCGAACTCCTCGGTGTCTCGGCCGCGACCGTGAGCCGGTGGGGCGCGATGCGCGAACACGGCGAAGAAGTCGGACCGCCGTGCTACACGCTATCGGACCGGGTAAGACGTTGGGACGCAGCGGAAGTCCGCGCGTGGCTCCGCCAGGTGCGCCGCTAAGTGGCCGGATCGGGACCGCGCGGCATCCGCAAGAGGACCAACACTGCCGGCCAGCCGCGCTATCAAGTGCGCTACCTCGTGCGGGACCCAGATTCACCCTCGGGATGGGTGGAAACATCATCGACGTTCGCCAGCCTGCGCGAAGCACGGGCCTTCAAAGCTGAGCGCGACGGCGAAGCGGCGATCGGTGCCAGGCGCTTCGACCCCCGGCTCGGTCGTGCGAGCCTTTCCGGCATCTGGACCCAATACAGCGCGTCGAAACGCCCGGCCGTGTCACCCAAGACCTGGAGCGGCTACACCCAGCATTGGGAACTCCGCATCAGCCCACGCTTCAGCCATGTCCCACTCGACGAGATCACCCGCAAAGACATCCAGCAATTCATCGATACCCTCACCGTCGGGCCGTGGGCGAAACTCGCCACCCTTCGACTCCTGAGGTCGATCCTCGAAATGGCCCGCGAGGACGGCCGCATCCACAGCAACCCGGCGCAAGGCGTATCGGCGGGCCGGATTCCCGCCCGAGAACGTCACCGCTATCTCACCGCGACAGAAGTAGCCGCCCTAGCAGCGGCGTGCGGCGACCAGGGGGACGTCGTCACCATCCTGGCCTTCACCGGACTGCGTTGGTCCGAACTCGTCGGCCTACGCGTCGGCGATATCGACCTTGTGGCGCGCCGGCTCTACGTCCGCCAGGCCGCGCCAGAAGTGGAAGGCCGGATCATCGTCGGACCGCCGAAAACTCGCGCCGCAGTGCGAACCGTCCCACTCCCCCAAAACGTGATCGACGCACTCACGCCACGAATTGCCAGCCGCGGGCCAGGGGAACAAGCGGTCACCTCGCCGAACGGTGGCTTCCTCAGATCAAACAACTGGCGCCGCCACGTGCATTGGTCTCGTGCTCTGCAGACAACACAACTGGCGCCCTTAACGATTCACGACCTACGCCACACCTACGCCAGCCTGGCCCGGGCTTCCGGCGCCGACCTCCGCTACGTGCAGAAAACCATGGGGCACTCCACGCCAACCGTCACCGCGAATATCTATAGCGACCTCTACTCCGATGAACTCGACCACGTCGCCGCAAACCTTGACCGGCTCAATAGCTCCGTTGCGAACCAGGCGAACGGACAAGAACCGGACACACCAGAACATCCATAGAGTGCTGTCACCGCGTCCGCGCACGTCAGAGATGGTGGCCAGGGGCGGGATCGAACCGCCGACCTTCCGCTTTTCAGGCGGACGCTCGTACCGACTGAGCTACCTGGCCGGAAGGCACCGAGTGCCTCGCCGCGCTGGCGACCCTGACGGGACTCGAACCCGCGACCTCCGCCGTGACAGGGCGGCGCGCTAACCAACTGCGCCACAGGGCCTTGCTGCTGCTCCGCGTCACCGCGTCGCGTACCCCCAACGGGATTCGAACCCGTGCTACCGCCGTGAAAGGGCGGCGTCCTAGGCCACTAGACGATGGGGGCCAGAACCGAATCACTCCGGGGTACTCGCAACGTGGTTTCGTTGGGAGCCACGTCAGCTTAGGTCACGGTGTGCCCAATCCTCAAACGAGCCGGGTTTTCGGTCCAAGTATCCTGAATCTCCGCGGCCCCTATAGCTCAGTTGGTAGAGCTACGGACTTTTAATCCGCAGGTCCTAGGTTCGAGTCCTAGTGGGGGCACCACACCGCGCATCGCCTGGCCGACCGCGCAGTTGATGTCGGCTCATCGGCCGAGCACTGCGCTGCAGTACGTCACATCGGCGAAAGCGGCGGCGACGTCGTCGTCGGCGTAGACGAAGCCGTTCGCCGCGTGCAGCTCCGCGACCGTTGTCGAGGAGGTCTGCCAGCCGCGCTCGTTCAGATGGTCGACGATGTGGCTGCGCTGGCCGTGATAGACGAGGTCGTTGAAGTCGATCTCGAAGCCGAGTTCGCTCATCCGGTCGTGGTGCGCACGCCACCGCGGGTCGGCGAAAACGGCAGTGTCGGGCACGAATTCAAAAGCGAGACGGCTGCCGGGGGCGCTCAGCGAGGTGACGTTGTCGAACAGCGCATCCTGCGCTTCGTCCGGCAGATAGACCACCAGGCCCTCGGCGCTCCACGCGGAGGGGGCCTGGGGGTCGAATCCCGCGGCCTGCAAGGCCGAGGCCCAATCGTCGCGCAGATCGATGGCGACCGTGCGCCGTTCGGCGGTCGGCTCGGCACCCAGATCGCTCAGCGTCAGGGTCTTGAATTCGATGACCTCCGGCATGTCGACCTCGTAGACGATGGTCCCGGCCGGCCAGGGCAGCCGGTAGGCGCGGGAATCCAGGCCCGACGCGAGGATCACCACCTGGCCGATCCCGCTGCGGGTAGCATCCAGAAAGAACTGGTCGTAGAAGCGGGTTCGGCAGGCCATCCCCTGCGCCATCCGCTGCGGATCGAACTCCGCGTTCCCGCCGGCCGCGATTTCGCCGTTCACCAGCCGGACGTAGACGTCGATCCCGACGGCCCGCACCAGCGGGGCGGCGTACGGGTCGTCTATCAACTTTGCGTCGGAGGACAGCGCCCGCTGGGCGGCCACCATGGTCGCCGTCGCCCCGACGCTGGTCGCCAGGTCCCAACGATCACGTTCGCTGCGCGCCATGCTGGCTCCTTCAACCGGGTCCAAAAAAGATAGATAATCTAGTTAATATCACAGGATCGAATCCCAGCCGACGGGGCTACTCTCCGACGTATCTACTGCCGTTCGCCGCCGGAGGACCCGTGACCGACTTCGCTCATCGAACGATCGAACTGGCTCGTCGCAACGTGGCCGACGGCGGCCGGCCGTTCGCCACGGTGATCGTCAAGGACGGCCAGGTGCTCGCCGAGAGCGCCAACCAGGTGGCTCAGACGAGCGATCCCACCGCCCACGCCGAAATCCTCGCCATCCGCGAGGCCTGTATGAAGCTGGGCACCGAGCACCTCGTCGACAGCACGATCTACGTGCTGGCCCACCCGTGCCCGATGTGCCTGGGCTCGCTGTATTACTGCTCGCCCCGGGAGGTCGTGTTCCTGACCACCCGCGACAGCTACGAGCAGTACTACGCCGATGACCGCAAGTACTTCGAGTTGTCCACGTTCTACGACGAATTCGCGAAGGACTGGGACGAGCGACGCCTGCCGATGCGGTATGACCCGCGCGAGGATGCGATAGAGGTCTACCGGCTGTGGAACGAGCGCAATGGCGGCCGGCGCCAGACGACGATCGTCCCGCCGGCCTGAGCCGCTTGGCAGGCCTGGCGCCTTTCGCTAGTATTTGCGTATGCATGCAGGTAATAGCAAAGGGCGTCTTCCCGACGACCAGGCGAGCCTGGTAGTCGAGGTCTTCCGGATGCTGGCCGATGCCACCCGCGTGCAGGTGCTCTGGTCGTTGACCGATCACGAGATGTCGGTCAACGAACTCGCCGAGCACGTGGGCAAGCCGGCGCCCTCGGTTTCCCAGCACCTCGCGAAATTGCGGATGGCACGTCTGGTCCGCACCCGCCGGGAGGGCACCACGATCTTCTACAGCCTGGAGAACGAGCACGTCCGCCAGCTCGTCATCGACGCCGTATTCAATGCCGAGCACGCCGGCCCCGGGGTCCCCGGTCACCACCGCGGCGACAGCGGGTTAAAGGCAGTAGCCGAATCGTCGCCCACACCGAACCGACAACGCGGCAGCAGCCGCTGAGTGAGCCGGAAGCACAACCCATTCCACGCAAGGACGCATCACCGATGAGCGACGAGCACACCCACGACGCGCCCCACGCGCACGAGCACCAGCACGGCGACGTGACGCACGCCCACCCGCACACGTCCCACGAGCATGACCACGTGGAGCACGAGCACTCCCACGCGCACGCCGACGGGACGGAACACACCCATCGGCACGTGCACCAGGCCGGGCTGGAGGATGTCCACGGTCACGCCCACGCCTAGCGCGGGCGGCCGCCGAGGCGTTTAAGACACCATCGGGCAGTAGTGCTTGGGGTCCCCACGTTCCTCAATCGGCGGCAGGTTGCGCGCCGGGGTTTGCACCAGCGGGGTATCGATGGGGATTCGCCCGGTGGCGCGGTCCAGGCCGGCACGCGCCCGCGGGTGCTTACGGAATCTGCTCGGCACCACGGCGAAGACCGCACGGACGAGGTCGCCGAAGCGGCGGTGCATCCACTCGTCGCGTCGCGACCACCGGTAGCCCATCAGTTCCCGCACTGGGGGGTCATACAGGCCGACGGTCAGCCAGACGAAGAAGGGGGCCATCAGTTTGCGCTGCACGGCCCACAGGGGGTCCGGAATCCATTGCGCGAAAGGCGGTTTGGGCAACTCGCTGAGATCGAGCACGGCGCGGGCCGCCTCATTGCTCTCCAGCACGTTGCGGCACATGTGGTCCCAGTAGGCCTGGAACTCCTCCCACGAGTTCGGCACGGGGCGCATGCTCATGCCGTACATGCGATACCACTCGACGTGTTCGTCGAACAGTTGACGCTTCTGCGCCTCGGTGATCCCGCCGCAGAACCGTTCGGCCACGTGAATGGTGCCCATAAAGAAGGTGGAGTGCGCCCAGTAGAAGACGTCGGGGTTCAGGGCGTGGTAGCGGCGGCCCTGGTCGTCGACGCCCTTGATGTCGGTGTGGTAGTCGCGGACTTCGGCGCCGGTGACCGGGGCGCGCTCACCGTCGAAGACGACTCCCCCGATGGGATACAACGAGCGCAGCAGGCGCGGCCACCGCTCGCGGAAGAAGGTGGAGTGGTCGAGGACCGCCGCGCCCAGTTGGGGGTGCATGTTCTGCATCGATCCGGCCCACGGCCCCTGCAGCATGCCCCGCCAGTCCCCGAAATACCGCCAGGTCAGGGAATCGGGCCCCAGCGGCGCGGGCGGCGCTTCGTAGCCCAGCGGCGATACGGGACAGCCGCTCGCGGCGCCGTTGGGTCCGGCGGATATCGACTGCTCAGCGGTGGCGGGGCCGTCGCTGCGCACTGCGTCGCTGGTCAGGGGGCGCGATGCGGACGTATCTTGAGTCACTATTGGATTCCTGTAGGTATCTGAATTTTTGACTACAGCCGTTGTCATTTTTCAGCTTAGGAGCGATGTGCAGACGGGTCAACGACGGGGCCGCTGGACCGGTGTCCCCTTGGAGAGTCGCCTCGCGCTTCGCCGTGACAACCTGATCAGCGCCGGCGTGCAGTTGCTCGGCGGCTCCGGGGGGCCGGCACTGACCGTGCGCGCGGTGTGCCGCAAGGCCGCATTGACCGAGCGCTACTTCTACGAAAGCTTCGCCGACCGTGACGAATTCGTGCGCGCGGTCTATGACGATGTCTGCACGCGGGCGATGAACACCCTGACGTCGGCGACGACCCCGCGTGAGGCCGTCGAACGCTTCGTCGAGCTGATGGTGGATGACCCGGTCCGCGGGCGGGTGCTGTTGCTGGCCCCGGCGGTGGAGCCGGTGCTGGTCCGGTCGGGCGCGGAATGGATGCCCAACTTCATCGACTTGCTGCAGCGCAAGCTGTCCCGGATCGGCGATCCGGTGTTGCAGAAAATGATCGCCACCAGCCTGGTCGGCGGCTTGTCGAGCCTGTTCACCGCCTACCTGCACGGGCAACTCGGGTCGACCCGCAAGCAGTTCATCGACTACTGCATCAACATGCTCTACATCACCGCGGCGCCGTACGTCCCCGCCGGTGAGCTCGGCAAGTCGCAGTAGCGGGTTTTCATTTGGGCCGCATCGGCAAGCCGTAAGACTGGGCTCGATCGCGATGTCAAACCGTTATCAGCCACGCCCGGCGGGGAACTTGCTGCTACTGAAGTACACAGATATATTGACTGCTACCCATCGACACAGATAACTGGAGGCGCTATGTCAGCCGAGCTGACAAACCTACAGCTGTTGCACGAACTTCAGCCGGCCGTCGAGAAGTACCTGAACCGGCACGAGAGCATGCACAAGAACTGGAACCCGCACGACTACATCCCGTGGTCGGACGGCAAGAACTTCTATGCGCTCGGTGGGCAGGACTGGGAGCCGGGCCAGTCCCAGCTGACTGACGTCGCCCAGGTGGCGATGGTGCAGAACCTGATGACCGAGGACAACCTGCCGTCCTATCACCGCGAGATCGCGATGAACTTCAGCATGGACGGCCCGTGGGGCCAGTGGGTCAACCGGTGGACCGCCGAGGAGAACCGGCACGGGATCGCGCTGCGCGACTACCTGGTGGTCACGCGCGCCGTCGACCCGATCGAGTTGGAGAAGCTGCGCATGGAGGTGGTGAACCGCGGCTTCAGCCCGGGCCAGAACCACCAGGTTCGCGAAGACCTCTTCGCCGAGAGCCTGTTCGACTCCGTCACCTACGTCACGTTCCAGGAGCTCGCCACCCGGATCTCGCACCGCAACACCGGAAAAGCCTGCAACGAGACGATCGCCGACCAGTTGTTGGCCAAGATCTCGGCCGACGAGAACCTGCACATGATCTTCTACCGCGACGTCACCGAGGCCGGGTTCGAGATCGCGCCCAACCAGGCGATGAAGTCGCTGCACAAGGTGCTGCGCAACTTCCAGATGCCCGGCTACCAGGTGCCCGAGTTTCGGCGCAAGGCCGTGATGATCGCCGTCGGCGGCGTGTACGACCCGCGCATCCACCTCGACGAGGTCGTCATGCCCGTGCTGAGGAAATGGCGCATCTTCGAGCGCGAGGACTTCACCGGCGAAGCCGCCGCATTGCGCGACGACCTCGCCTTGCTGATCAAGGAACTCGAGACGACCTGCGACAAGTTCGAGGTCTCCAAGCGGCGCCAGCTCGAGCGAGAAGCCCGCACCGGCAAGAGGACCACCGCGGCCGAACTGCACCAGACCGCGGGCACGCTGACCATGAGCCGGCGGTAACCAAGCGGTGCGCATCGGTTCCATCGCGCTCGCCAGCCCGGTGGTCCTGGCACCGATGGCGGGCGTCACCAACATCGCTTTCCGGACGCTGTGCCGTGAACTGGAGCAATCCAAGGTCGGCACCGTCAGCGGCCTGTATGTCTGCGAGATGGTGACCGCCCGTGCGCTCGTTGAGCGGCATCCGGTCACCATGCACATGACCACGTTCGCCCCCGACGAGTCGCCACGCTCGCTGCAGCTCTACACCGTCGACCCCGCGGCCACCTACGCGGCCGCCAAGATGATCGCCGACGAAGGGCTGGCCGATCACATCGACATGAATTTCGGCTGCCCGGTGCCCAAGGTGACCAAGCGCGGCGGCGGCTCGGCGCTGCCCTACAAGCGCCGGCTCTTCGGCCAGATCGTCGCCGCAGCCGTGCGCGCCACCGAGGGCACCCAGATACCGGTGACGGTCAAGTTCCGCATCGGCATCGACGACGAGCACCACACGCACCTCGATGCCGGACGCATCGCCGAAGGCGAGGGCGCCGCAGCGGTCGCACTGCACGCCCGGACGGCGGCGCAGCGCTACTCCGGCACCGCCGACTGGGACGAGATCGCCCGCCTCAAGCAGCATGTGCGCACGATCCCGGTGCTCGGCAACGGCGACATCTACGACGCAAGTGACGCGCTGACGATGATGGCCGCCACCGGGTGCGACGGCGTGGTCATCGGCCGCGGCTGCCTGGGCCGGCCCTGGCTTTTCGCCGAGCTGTCGGCGGCTTTCACCGGCAGCCCGCCACCCACGCCGCCCACGCTGGGCGAGGTCGCCGACATCGTCCGCCGCCACGGCCAGCTGCTGGCCGCCCACTTCGGCGAGGACAAGGGCATGCGCGACATCCGCAAGCACATCGCCTGGTACCTGCATGGCTTTCCCGCCGGCTCCGAGCTGCGCCGAGCGCTGGCGATGGTCAAGACGCTCGACGAGCTGGACCGCCTCCTCGACCGGTTGGACGCCGGCGTGCCCTTCCCGGATGAGGCGAGCGGGCCCCGGGGCCGGCAGGGTTCACCCGCCCGGGTCGTGCTCCCGGAAGGCTGGCTGGACGACCCCGACGACTGCACCGTGCCGGCCGGCGCCGACGTCATGCACTCCGGCGGCTGAGTCCACCAGCTCGAAATCGCTTCCGGAGCGATAACTCAGTACGATGTGGGCTTTGTTGCAAGCGCTTGGATGGCGGATGAGTTTCGCGCCGCCGCACGGGCGCAACGAAAACGGATGGCACGAGCCGCCGCGCCGACGACAGCGGCGCTGCGCTGCCACGACGCACGGACACGCTGACGTCTGCGTCAGAGCTTCGGAGGCCGGTAGGACATGAGTGACGGCGAGCGCGACGCCACTCGTAACGGTCGGCACGCACCGGGCGAGGCTCACGCCCAACCGATCCCCACGGGCCCGTCGCCGAGCTTGGGCGCTGCCCCCTGGGAGCGATTCTTCGAACCACCGCCCGACGACAACATCCACCGATGGCAACCGGAAGCGGCCATCGAGCCCGCCCCGCCGCAGGAAGAGGAACACACCGGAAGCCACGCCGGGGGCGGGGTCAGCGTCGCCGATCTGATCGCCAAGATCGGCGCCCCCGACCGGCCCATCCACCGGCGCGCCGCCCCGGAGGTCGAGCCACCCGAGCCCGAGCCGCCCGAGCCCGAATTTTCTGAACCCGGCCCCGAGGCCTTCCAGCCCGGGCCCGAGCCGCCGCTCGCGCTGCAGCAAACAGAGGTGATCGACGAGCTCGCTTACTCGTTCGACGCGGTCTCCGAGCTTCGCGAGCTCATGGCCGCCGACTACCCCAACGACGACGAGCCCGACGAGCGGCCTTCCGACGCCGTCGACGCCTCCCCCGAGGAGCCCAAACGCCGCCGCCCGATGCTGCTGGCAGGCCGCTCGGTAGCGGCGCTGGCCGCCGTGCTGGCCCTGGTGATGACCGGCGGGGCCTGGCAGTGGAGCACGTCGAAGAACGCCCGGCTCAACACGATCAACGCGCTCGACCCGCACTCGGACGACATCCGCGACGCGAACGGACAGTACGGCGACGAGGACTTCTTGATCGTCGGTCTCGACTCGCGCGCCGGCGACAACGCCAACATGGGCGCCGGCGACACCGACGACGCCGACGGCGCCCGTTCGGACACCGTGATGCTGGTCAACATCCCGGCCAACCGCAAACGCGTGGTGGCGGTGTCCTTCCCGCGCGACCTGGCGATCACCCCGATGCAATGCGAGGCCTGGAACCCCAGCACCGGCAAGTACGGCCCGCTCTACGACGCGAAGACGCGGACGTGGGGACCGAAGATGGTCTACACCGAGACCAAACTGAACTCGGCGTTCGCCTTCGGCGGTCCGAAGTGTCTGGTGAAGGAAATCCAGAAGCTGTCCGGTTTGAGCATCAACCGCTTCATCGCCGTCGACTTCTCCGGGTTCGCGAAAATGGTCGATGCCCTCGGCGGCGTCGAGGTGTGCTCGAGCACCTCGCTGCACGACTACGAGCTGGGCACCGTGCTGGAACACAGCGGGCGCCAAATGCTCGACGGTTCCACCGCATTGAATTACGTGCGGGCCCGCCAGGTCACCACGGAACTCAACGGGGACTACGGGCGTATCAAACGCCAGCAGCTGTTCTTGTCGTCGCTGCTGAGGTCGTTGATCTCGGCGGACACGCTGCTTGACCTCAACAAACTCAACAACGTCGTCAACATGTTCATCAGCGACACCGTCGTCGACAACGTGAAGTCCAAGGACCTGGTGCAGCTCGGTCAGTCGTTGCAGGGGATGGCGGCCGGCCACGTCACGTTCGTGACGGTGCCGACCGGCGTCACCGACCAGAACGGCGACGAACCGCCGCGCATGTCCGACATGCGGGCGCTGTTCGACGCCATCATCAACGACGACCCGCTGCCGGAGGAAAACGACCAGAACGCAAAGAATTTGAGCGCCTCGTCCGCCTCGGGCACGACGACGGGCGCGTCGAAGGCCCCCACCACCAGGAAACCGTCCCCCACGCCCGAGGCTCAACACCAACAGGTCACGACGACCTCGCCCGGCGGTGTGACCGTGCGGGTTTCCAACGCCACCACGCAGACCGGCCTGGCGGCGACCGCGACCACCCAGCTCAAACGGGACGGCTTCAACGTGATGGCGCCCGACGATTACCCGAGTTCGGTGACCGCGACGACGGTGCTGTTCTCGCCCGGCAACGAAGAGGCCGCGGCCACCGTGGCGTCCTCGTTCGCCAACGCCAAGGTCCAGCGGGTTTCCGGCTACGGGCAGGTCGTACAGGTGGTGCTGGGCCCGGATTTCAAGTCGGTCACCGCTCCCTCACCGAGCGGCTCGTCGATGAGTTTGCAGATCGAACGCGGCTCGAGCAACGCACCGGCCAAGCTTCCCGAGGACCTGACCGTCACCAACGCGGCCGACACCACCTGCGAATAAGCCGTTTTGACGGCGCTCCGCGGCCTGTCGCGGACGCGGGGAACGTATCCTTGACGACATGCGAACCGCCTACCACGAGCAACTCTCGGAGTTATCCGAGCGGCTCGGCGAGATGTGCGGCTTGGCAGGAATCGCCATGGAGCGGGCCACCCAAGCCCTGCTCCAAGCCGACTTGGTGCTGGCCGAGCAAGTGATCTCCGACCACGAAGCGATCGCCGCGATGAGTGCGCGCGCCGAGGAAAGCGCCTTTGTGCTGCTGGCCTTGCAGGCGCCGGTGGCCGGTGATCTGCGGTCGATCGTGAGCGCCATTCAGATGGTGGCGGACATCGACCGCATGGGTGCGCTGGCGTTGCACGTCGCCAAAATCGCCCGGCGGCGGCATCCCCAGCACGCCCTGCCCGAAGAGGTCAACGGCTACTTCGCCGAAATGGGCAGCATCGCAGTCGAATTGGGTAACAGCGCCCAAGAAGTGGTGTTGTCGCGCGACCCGGAGAAGGCGGCCCGGATCCGCGAAGAAGACGACGCGATGGACGATCTGCACCGGCACCTGTTCTCGGTGCTGATGGACCGGGAATGGAAGCACGGCGTGGCGGCGGCCGTCGACGTGACGTTGCTGGGCCGCTTCTACGAGCGTTTCGCCGACCACGCCGTCGAGGTGGCCAGGCGCGTCATTTTCCAGGCGACCGGCAGACTGCCCGAGGAAGAGGCGAAACCGCCGTCCAGCTAGCCGAAACGGCCCGAGATGTAGTCCTCGGTCGCCTTTTGATTCGGGTTGGAAAAGATCTTCTCGGTGTCGTCGACCTCGATCAGCCGCCCCGGTTTCCCGACGGCTTCCAGGTTGAAAAACGCGGTGTAGTCGCTGACCCGGGCCGCCTGCTGCATATTGTGGGTGACGATGACGATCGTGTAGTCCTGCTTCAGCTCGCTGATCAGCTCCTCGATGGCCATCGTCGAGATCGGGTCCAGCGCCGAGCACGGCTCGTCCATGAGCAGCACGTCGGGCTGCACGGCGATGGCCCTGGCGATGCACAGCCGCTGCTGCTGCCCGCCGGACAGACCACCACCGGGCCGGTCCAACCGATCCTTGACCTCGTCCCACAGGTTCGCGCCGCGCAGCGAGTATTCGGCCGTCTCATCGAGCACCTTGCGATTGCGCACCCCTTGCAGCTTCAGGCCGGCCACCACGTTGTCGCGAATTGACATGGCGGGGAACGGGTTCGGACGCTGGAACACCATCCCGATGGCCCGGCGCACACCGACCGGGTCGACACCGGCGCCGTAGATGTCCTCGTCGTCGAGCAGCACGCTGCCCTCGACGCGCCCGCCGGGCACCACCTCATGCATGCGGTTGAGGGTGCGCAGCACCGTCGTCTTGCCGCACCCCGACGGGCCGATGAACGCGGTGACACTGCGCGGCAACACCGTCAGCGTCACCTCCGCGACGGCGTGAAACGACCCGTAGTAGATGTTGACGCCCTTGAGGTCCAACCGTTTGGCCACTACTGCTCCTGCCTATGACTTTCTGGCGCCAAGGAATTTCGCTATCACTCGAGCCACGATATTGATCGCGGCGATCACCAGGATGAGGGTTAACGCGGCACCCCACAACCGATCCGTGGGGATGGGGTTGAGGCCCGCGCCGACCGACGTCTGGTTGTACATCATGCCTGGCAGCGTCCCCATGAAGTCGCTGAAGATGTTGAAGTTCATCGATTGCGCATAGCCGACGAGGATCAACAGCGGCGCCGTCTCCCCCATCACCCGTGCCATCGCCAGCAAGATCCCGGTGACGATGCCGGACAGCCCGGTGGGAATGACCACCCGGACGATGGTCTTCCACTTGGTGATGCCCAGGGCGTAGCTGGCCTCGCGCAGATCCACCGGAACCACCCGCAGCATTTCCTCGGTCGCCCGCACGATCACCGGCAGCATCAGCAACACCAGCGCCAGCGATACCGCGAACTCCGAGCGGGGCAGGCCCAGCGTGGCCACACACAACGCGTAGACGAACAACGCCGCCACGATCGAGGGCACCCCGCTCAGGATGTCCACCATGAACGAGGCCAACCGGCCCAGCGCAGTGCCGCCGCCGTATTCGACCAGATAGATCGCGACCATCAGACCGATCGGAATGGAGATGGCGGCGCACACCAATCCCTGCAGCACGGTGCCGACCAGCGCATGGTAGGCGCCGCCGCCGGTCACGAAGGCCGTCATCCCGGCTTGCGAGTGCGACCACCAGACGGTGGAGGTGATCGCCCTGACTCCCTTGACGGTCACCGACCACAGCACCATCACCAGCGGCGCCACGGCCACCAGCAATGCCAGCGAAACCAGTACGGTCGCAACACGATTCGCGGTACGGCGGCGCCGGGACAGCGGTGAGAACGTCCGCGACTTGAGCGGGCGGTCCAGCATCGACGTCATCGCGCGGCCTTTCGGCCGGCCCCGGCGACGGCGCCCCGGGCCAGGGCGTCGACGAGGAAGGTGAGCGCGAAGAGTGTCAGGCCCGCGGCGATGTAGGCGCCCGACTTGAACCGGTCGTCGAACTCGGCCGCGGCGCCCGCGATCTTGGTGGCGAAGGTGGAGCCGCCGTCGAACAGCGACCAGCCGAACGCCGACTGGGTGCCCCGCAAGATGATCAGCAGCGCGACCGTTTCGCCCAGCGCGCGACCCAGCCCCAGCATCCCGCCGCTGATGTAGCCGGACCGCCCGAACGGCAGGGTGACGGTCTTGACCACTTCCCATCGGGTGGCGCCCAGCGCCAGCGCGGCTTCGATCTGGTCCTGCGGTGTCTGGACGAAGACCTCGCGGGTGACGGCGGTGACGATCGGCAGGATCATCACCGCCAAGACGATGCCGCCGGTGAAGATGGTGCCGCCGCCGGCGGCCGACGCGTTGCCGTCGGCGAACAGAAAGCACCAGCCCACGGAACGGTTGAGCCAGGTGGCGATGGGCCGCAGTTGCGGCGCCAACACATAAAGGCCCCAGGCGCCGTAGATGATCGAGGGAACCGCGGCCAGCAGATCGACCGCGTAGGCCAGCGGCGTCGCCACGCGCCGCGGCGCGTACTGGGTGATGAAGAGGGCGACGCCCAGCGCGACGGGCATGGCCAAGGTCAACGCGAACAGCGACACGAACACGGTCACCGGCAACAGGCTGGCGATCCCGAAGTGCATCGCCGACGGGTCGGTGGTGACCCAGTTACCGCCGTAGCTGAAGAAGTTCTCGCGGTTGCGCTGCAACGCCGGTGCCGCGCGCCCGATCAGGAAGACGGCGATCGCGGCGATCACGACGATGATCAGCACGCCCGAGGTCTGCGCGAGCCGCCGGAATATCCGGTCTCCCACATGTGGTCGGGCCTCGCCCCACGGGCTGGTGGGTGTCGTCGGCGACTCGGGAATGGACGTGGCGAGGACCGCGCCCGCGCCCGAGTCGATTGGGTTTGGCCCCGAAAACTCCGTCACTGCGATCTCACCTGGTCACTGCAGCGCATCGATGGCGGCGACCAGTCGTTCCTTGACCTTATCGGGCAGCGGAATGTAACCGGCCGAGGAAAGTTCGGCCTGCCCGCTGGTGGCGGCGATGGAGAGGAACGATTTGATTGCCCCGGCGGTCTCGGCGTCGTAGCCCTTGGAGCAGACGATCTCGTAGGTCACGAGCACCAGCGGATAGACGCCCGGCTCCTGCGAGCCGTACATGGCGTTGAGGTCGAGCAACAGGTCGTTTCCCTCGCCGAGGAATTTGGCCGCCTTGATGGCGTTTCCGGCCGTGTCGTTGGTAAGCGGGACCACCCCGCCGCGGGTGGCGATTTTGGCGTAGGACATGCGCGCCTGGTCGGCGAAGCCCTTCTGGACGTATCCGATGGCGCCCGGAATGGTCTGGACCGCCTGGATGACCCCGGACGACTTCGCCGCGCCCTCGCCGACGCCGCCCTGGAATTCCGTACCGACCCCTTTGGCCCAGCTCTGCGGGGCGGCGGCGGTCAGATACTTCTGCACGTTGTCGGTGGTTCCCGACGAGTCGGACCGGTAGATCGGCGTGATCCTCGTGTCGGGCAGGGCCACACCCGGGTTGAGCCCGACGAGGATGGGGTCGTTCCACGTGGTGATCTTGCCGGTGAAAATTTTGGCCACCGCGTCACTGCTGACCACCAGGGCCGGATTCCCCGGCAGGTTGTAGGCGAGCGCGATCGGGCCGAACACCAGGGGCAGGTCCCACGCCGGGTTCCCGCCGCACCGGCTTGCGGCCGGTCCGATCTGTTCGGCGACCAAAGGAGAGTCGGCCCCCGCGAAGTCCACGTGCCCGGCGATGAACTGCTCGCGACCGGCGCCCGACCCGGTCGGGTTGTAGGCCAGACCCTTGCCCGGGCAGTACTGGCCCCACACCTGGTTGAAGACGGTGATGGCGTTCGCTTGCGCGGTCGAGCCTTCCGCCGTCAGGTTGTTCTTGCCGCCACACCCCGCGGTGCCCGCGGGGGCGGTGACGCTGGGCGCCGCGGCTCCGGGACGGTTCTCGTCGCTGCCGCAGGCGGTCAGCGCCGCGACGCCGAGTGCCGTCGCCAGCGCCACCGCGGCCGCCGCCCTGCCCTGCCTGTCGAGCTTCACCGATCTCGCTTTCATGACACCGTTCAAGACGCATGTGGGCGCCGCTGGTCATCCCCTGCCAGGTTGCCCGTCGCGGCGAAAGTATGCGCCGCCCCGGCGCGCAGCAACGCCTCGGTAGCAAGGACCAGGTTAACGATCCGGCTCGATGCCCCGCGTACCCGCGGTCAGTTGGCCGCGGGTGTGACCGCGTATGCGGTGTCGACGCTGTAGGTGGTGAACCCCAAGCGCTGGTAGGTGCGCACGGCGGCGACGTTGTCCGACTCGACGTAGAGCATCACGGTGGGATCGGCGGTGTCGGCCAGGCGGCGGGCCAACCATTCGATGCCGACGGCGGTCAACGCCTGGCCCAGTCCGCGGCCCTGGGCCGACGGATCGACGCCCACGACGTACACCTCCCCCAAACCGGGCCGATCGAGGTGCACCTTCGTCCAGTGAAAACCCAGCAGCCTGCCGCCCTGATCGGCGGCGGAGTCATCGAACGCCAGAAATAAGCCGGCCGGGTCGAACCACGGTTCGTCGCGCCGCTCCGCCAGTTCGACGTCGGTCCAGCCGCCCTGCTCGGGGTGGTAGGCAAACGCGGCGTTGTTGACGCGCAGCAGCTCGGCGTCGTCGGCCGTGCCCGAATAGGTGCGGATCCGCACCCCGGGCACCGACGGCGCGGTGTCGGGGAGATCGCGCAGCGAGCGTCGCATCTGCATCAGTTCCCGCACGGGCGCCAGGCCCAGCGCGGACGCGGTCGCGCGGGCGGGCTCGAGCGTGCCGTGCGCCCAAAACCGGTTGCTCGCACCTGTTTTGGCCAACGCCGCGCGAATCAGCGTGGCCCCGATCCCGCGCCGACGCGCCCGTGGGTGCACGACGAGTTCGGCCATGGCCGTCTCACCCTCGCGGGCCGGGCTGAGATTGAGATAACCGATGATTGCGCCGGCGTCGTCCGAGGTGATCCGCAGGTGCTCGGTGCGGTCATGTCCGAGTTCGCGCAGTACCTGCTCGCCGACGGGCGCCACCCCATCGAATTCCGTTGCAGCACCGACAAGTTCGCGCACGCCCCGCTGTTCGTCGTCGGTCAGCGTCCGGCGCCAGTCGGGCGGGATCACTGAGTGTGCAAGGGATCGACCAACGGATCTTTGACGTCCTCGGAGTCGGATTCCGCACCGGATTCGCCGCCATCCGTGCCGTCGGGGTCGGACGAGTCGGTCGCCGGAGCGCGGCCGCGGGCCGGGCGGACCGCCTTGTAACCCACGTTGCGGACCGTGCCGATCAACGCCTCGTGCTCGGAACCGAGTTTGGCCCGCAGCCGACGCACGTGCACATCGACGGTGCGGGTGCCGCCGAAGAAGTCGTACCCCCACACCTCATGCAGCAGCTGCGCCCGCGTGAATACCCGCCCGGCGTGCTGAGCCAGGTACTTGAGCAACTCGAATTCCTTGTAGGTGAGATCGAGCGGGCGGCCACGCAGCCGGGCGGTGTAGGTGCCTTCGTCGATCACCAACTCGCCCAGGCTCACCTTGCCGGCGCTTTCCTGGTCCGCGAGCCCGCCGCGGCGGCCGACCACCAGCCGCAGCCTCGCGTCGATCTCGGCCGGCCCGGTGGTGGGCAGCAGGATCTCGTCGAGACCCCAGTCCGCGCTGATGGCCACCAGCCCGCCTTCGCTCACCACCGCCAACACGGGAACCGACCGGCCGGCGGTGCTCAGCAGGCGGCACAGCCCACGCGCGGACGACAAATCGGTGCGCGCATCCACGATCACGGCGTCCGCCGTCCCGGCCTCGAGCAGCGAAGCTGGTTCCGGCGGCGCCGTCCGCACGGGATGCGGAAGCAGCGACAACGAGGGCAGGACCGGATCGGGATGCAGCTCCGAGGTCAGCAGTAAAAGCTCCAACTAGTCCCTCCAGCTCGGGGGAACGGCATCTCCCAAATTCACAACGCCATCACGCGTTAGTTACCAGGTCATCTAACGATAACGTGTTACCTGGTTTTTTCGCGTGGCGGACGAGCCACTGTGAGCCCCGCCACGGGCGATCCGGCCCCGCCGGGGGTTACGCCACAATATGCGGGTGCGCAAGGTGCTGATTGCCGTGACCGCGACCGCGATCCTGCTGGCCGTGGTCGCCCTCGGCGCGATCGGAGTCGACTACGGCACCAGCATCTATGCCGAATACCGGCTGTCGGCCAGCGTGCGCAAGGCGGCCAACCTGGGCAGCGACCCGTTCGTGGCCATCGTGGCGTTTCCCTTCATTCCGCAGGCCATGCGCGGCAACTACGACCAGGTGGAGATCAAGGCCAACGCCGTCGAACACGCGATGACCGGCAAAGCCACCCTCGAGGCCACGATGTACTCGGTGGATCTCGCGCGTGCGTCGTGGCTGATCACGCGCGACGCGAAGCTCGCGGTGCACAAGCTGGAAAGCCGCATCATCATCGACTCGACCCACCTGGGCCGCTACCTGGGCATCAGCGACCTGATGGTCGAGGCCCCGCCCAAGGAAACCAACACTTCGACCGGCGGCGTCACCGCGTCGGGCATCTCCGACAGCCACGGGCTGGTGTTCACCGGCACGCCCAAATCCTCCGGCTTCGATCACCGCGTCAGCGTCTCGGTCGACCTGTCCATCGCCCCCGACGACCCGGCGACGTTGGTCTTCACCCCCACCGGCGTGCTGACCGGGCCGGACACCGCCGACCAGACCGTCCCGGCCGACAAGCACTACGCGGTGCTGCACGCCTTCGCGGGCAGGCTTCCCGATCAGCGGCTTCCCTTCGGCGTCGCGCCCACCACCGAGGGCGCGCGCGGCTCCGACGTCATCATCGAGGGCATCACCTATGGAGTAACGGTGTCCCTCGATGGGTTTAAACGGTCATGACGCACGCTGACGATGCCGCCGAACGCGGCGATGGCCAGGGGTGGCGCGCATGATGACGGTGATCGTGGTGACCGTCGCCGCGCTCGCCGTCGCGACGCTGCTCGGCTGGCTGTTGACCCGCCGCTCCGGCAGCATCCGGGAAATCGATCCCGGGCCGGATCGCGACCCCGCCGCCGACGTCGCAGCCCTGGGACTTTCCCGCGGCGGCCCGACCGTCGTGCATTTCAGCGCCCCGTGGTGCGGGCCGTGCGACCGGGTGCGCCGGGTCGTCACCCAGGTCTGCGACGACCTGGGCGACCCGGGATCTCCGATAGCCCACGTCGAGGTCGACCTGGACGCCAATCCCGAGACCGCGCGCCGTTATTCGGTGCTGTCCCTGCCCACCACGTTGATCTTCGACATCGACGGGCGGCAGCGCTACCGGACCTCGGGAGTGCCCAGCGCCGCCGACCTGCGGTCCGCCCTGAAACCGCTGTTGGCTTGACCACGGTGTCATTGGGTAAGCTGACCGACGTGTTAGCCCGCCTCGAGCCCATGCTCACCAAGCGCCGCGCAGTTGCGCTGTGCCGCACCGCGGGCTGTTGTTGTTGCTGTTGCTGCTGAGTAGCCGCGCCTTCGCGTAGCACTCGGAGCGGGCCCGGATCCCGACCGTGGCACCTCTCCAATCGTCATTTCCGTCAGCAACAGGGGTATTCGAGGAGTAACACCTTGCCGAGCAGCAACACCGCCACGCAGCCCGACCTCGTCGACGTGCGTGGACCACGATTTGCCGCGTGGGTGACCACCGGGGTCTTGATCCTGACGCTGGTCGTGTCGGCGGTCAGCCCGGCCGCCGCGGCGGCGATCCTTGCCATCCAGGCCGTCATCTTCGCCATCGGCGCCGTCGCCGGGCCCCGCCAGCACCCCTACGGCCGGATATTCGCCGCCGTCGTCGCGCCCCGGCTGGACCCGGTGCAGGACCGCGAACCCGCCGCGCCGCTGAAGTTCGCCCAACTCGTCGGCCTGATCTTCGCCGTGCTGGGTACGGCCGGTTTCGCCGCCGGTGCCGTCCTGGTCGGCGTCATCGCCACCGCGGCCGCCCTGGCGGCCGCGTTCCTCAACGCGGCCTTCGGAATCTGCCTGGGCTGCCAGCTCTACCCACTGGTGGCCCGCTTGCGAGGCGGCGCGCGCCCCACCTGACCTGCTGTAACCAAAAGTGATCGAAAGGACCCACTCCATGGCACGCTCCGACGTCCTGGTCTCGACCGACTGGGCTGAGAGCAATCTCGACGCGTCCGGCGTCGTCTTTGTCGAAGTCGACGAGGACACCAGCGCTTACGACGCCGGTCACATCCCCGGCGCGATCAAGCTGGACTGGCGCTCCGATTTGCAGGACCCGGTCAAGCGCGACTTCGTCGACGCCCAGCAGTTCTCGAAACTGCTCAGCGAGCGCGGCATCTCCAATGACGACACCGTGATCCTCTACGGCGGCAACAACAACTGGTTCGCCGCCTACGCGTACTGGTACTTCAAGCTGTACGGCCACGAGAAGGTCAAGCTGCTCGACGGCGGCCGCAAGAAGTGGGAGCTCGACGGCCGCGCACTGTCCAGCGATACCGTCAGCAGGCCCGCGACGTCGTACAC
Organism: Mycobacterium sp. 3-98; assembly: GCF_035918355.1. NCBI lineage: Bacteria > Bacillati > Actinomycetota > Actinomycetes > Mycobacteriales > Mycobacteriaceae > Mycobacterium > Mycobacterium sp. 3-98. Next base: position 5,300,017 of record NZ_CP142360.1, read on the forward strand.
GGCGGCCGCACCGGACAACAGCATCCGGGCGTTCCGCGACGACGTCATCGCGGCCATCAACGTCAAGAACCTGGTCGACGTGCGTTCCCCCGACGAGTTTTCCGGCAAGATCCTGGCGCCCGCGCATTTGCCGCAGGAACAAAGCCAGCGGCCCGGCCACATCCCGGGCGCCATCAACGTGCCTTGGAGCAAGGCCGCCAACGAGGACGGCACCTTCAAGTCCGACGAGGAGCTGGCCGAGCTGTACGCCGCGGCCGGCCTGGACGGCGACAAAGAAACGATCGCCTACTGCCGCATCGGCGAGCGGTCGTCGCACACCTGGTTCGTTCTCTACGAATTGCTCGGGCACAGGAATGTCAAGAACTACGACGGCAGTTGGACGGAATACGGTTCCCTGGTGGGGGCCCCGATCGAGTTGGGAAGCTGATATGTGCTCTGCACCGAAGCAAGGACTGACGTTGCCCGCCAGCGTCGACCTGGAAAAGGAAACGGTGATCACCGGCCGCGTCGTGGACGGCGATGGCCAGGCAGTGGGTGGCGCGTTCGTCCGCTTGCTGGACTCGTCGGACGAGTTCACCGCCGAGGTGGTGGCCTCGGCCACCGGTGACTTCCGGTTCTTCGCCGCTCCCGGATCCTGGACGCTGCGCGCACTGTCGGCGGCCGGCAACGGGAACGCCGTCGTGACGCCGTCGGGCGCCGGCATCCACGAGGTCGACGTCAAGATCGCCTGATCGGCCAGCTGCCCGCGACTGTGCCGCGACGGGACGAATAGACTTGTCCCCGTGGTGCTGTTCTTCGAGATCATGCTGGTTGTGGCGGTTGTGGTGATTTCATGGTTCGCCCTCTACACCCTCTACCGGCTCATCACTGACGAGTCGTGACGCGCGCCGGCGACGATCCAGAGCGCAGCGATGGGGAGGAGCGGCGCACATGACCCCCGCCGGCGACGATCCAGAGCGCAGCGATGGGGAGGAGCGGCGCACATGACCCCCGCCGGCGACGATCCAGAGCGCAGCGATGGGGAGGAGCGGCGCACATGACCCCCGCCGGCGACGATCCAGAGCGCAGCGATGGGGAGGAGCGACCATGACCTCCGACGAACCGTTGAGTGCGGCTAGTTCCGGCGACCGGGCGGTGGCCGCCGCCGCTGAGCGCGCCAAGGTGACCGCCGGCCGCAACATCCCGTCCTTCGATGACCTGCCCCTGCCCGCCGACACCGCCAACCTGCGCGAGGGCGCGAATCTCAATGACGCGCTGCTGGCGTTGCTGCCGCTGGTCGGCGTGTGGCGCGGCGAAGGCGAGGGCCGCGGCCACGACGGCGACTACCGGTTCGGCCAGCAGATCGTGGTCTCTCACGACGGCGGCGACTATCTCAACTGGGAATCGCGCTCCTGGCGGCTGAGCGCGACGGGCGATTACCAGGAGCGCGATCTGCGTGAGACCGGTTTCTGGCGCTTCGTCAACGATCCCGACGACCCCAGCGAATCCCAGGCGATCGAGCTGCTGTTGGCCCATTCGGCGGGCTATGTCGAACTGTTCTACGGGCGCCCGCGCACCCAGTCGTCGTGGGAGCTGGTGACCGATGCGCTGGCCCGCAGCAGATCCGGCGTGCTGGTCGGCGGCGCCAAACGGCTCTACGGCATCGTCGAGGGCGGCGATCTGGCCTATGTCGAGGAGCGGGTCGACGCCGACGGCGGCCTGGTGCCGCATCTTTCGGCGCGGTTGTCCCGGTTCGCCGGCTAGCAGCTCGGTAGCGGCCGCCGACATGGAGCGGCCCCCGAGCCGTGTTCCAGGTCGGACAAAACCGGAAGCTCGGGGGCCGGGTGACTGCGGGGAATTCGCCAGCGCATCTGTATCGCCGGCTCTTCCGAGCCGATGCAGCTAGCGCGCAGCCACCTCACATGTCCATGAAGCTATCAATTTCTCGGACCACCTCCTTCCTTGTGTACGGCCGACCGTACCCGCGAATCGCAGAGGCGACAACAGGATTCAGCGCTCAGCGATCGCTGACGATGGCGGCGTCGACCAATTCGGCGAAGTCCGCCGCCATCGGCGACCGCGGCAGCGGCAATCCGTTGAGGGTATGCACCCGGGCGGCCAACGTCATGCTCGAGATCAGCCAAACACCTTGCGCAGCAACCAGATCCGCGACGCGCAGCGCCCGGTAATCGCAGTCGTACCCCTTGGCCCGGGCCACCTCGAACAGGGCCTGCTGGGTGGTGCCGCGCAGAATCGGATACCACGGCGGGGGCGTCAGCAGGCACGGCGTGCCCTCGGGTGCATCGGAGTCGGTGGCGATCACCACGGTCGAGCGTGGGCCCTCCAGGATGTAACCGTCCGTGCTGACGAAGATGACGTCACCGGCATCCTGGCGGGCGGCGTGGCGCAGGGCGGCCATGTTCACCGCGTAGGACAGCGTCTTGGCGCCGGCCAGCAGCCACGGCATCGCGTCGACGCCCGTGGCGGGCAGGCCGCGATCGAGGGTGATGGCCGCCAGTCCGTCGCGTCGGACCGCCGTGACGCGTTCGGGAACGCCGTTGACCATGACGTAGGCCGTCGGCGTCGAACCGCCCTCCCGGCCACGGCTGTAGATCAGCCGCATCGCGCCTTCGTCCGCGGTGCCCGCGCACCACCGCCGCGTGGCCGCCTCGATCGCACTACGCCAGCGCGGCAGATCCGGGGCGGGCAGATCGGTCAGCACGGCCGACTGGGTCAGCCGCTGCAGATGCGATTCGATCAGACAGGCCCGGCCGTCGCGCACCAACAGCGTCTCGAAGACGCCGTCGCCGCGCACCGCCGCCAGGTCGTCGGCGTGCAACAGCGGCGCGTCCGGCGAATGGATTTCGCCGTCCAGCGTGACGATCACACCGTTGGGGCCAGCCATGGTGGAGAAGCCTATCGGCTCACCGCTCCCGGGCCGAATGTGAAGCCGGCCGCACAGTCGTCGACGAACGTGCGGCGGGCTGCACACTCGTTGGGCGCACACTCGACGGCCGTAGAGTTGACGTGTGAGCCACCCCGTCCCCGCACCCGATTCCGGACCCGACGCCGGCGCCGTCTGGCATTACGGTGACCCGCTGGGCGAGCAGCGCGCGGCCGAAACCGACGCGGTCGTGGTCGACCGCTCCCACCGCGGTGTGCTCACCTTGACCGGCAACGATCGCCAGACGTGGTTGCACAGCATTTCGACGCAGCACGTCAGCAACCTTCCCGAGGGCGCCAGCACGCAGAATCTGAGCCTGGACGGTCAGGGCCGCGTCGAGGACCACTGGATCCAGACCGAGCTCGGGGGCACCACCTACCTCGACACCGAACCGTGGCGCGCCGAGCCGCTTTTGGAATACCTGCGCAAGATGGTGTTCTGGTCCGAGGTCACTCCGAGCGACGCCGATCTGGCCGTGCTCTCGTTGCTGGGCCCGCGGTTGGCCGACCAAACGATGCTCGACGCGCTCGGAGTGGATGCGCTGCCCGCCGAGCTGTCCGCGGTTCCCCTCGACGGCGGGTTCGTGCGACGGATGCCCGGCACGCCGGCCGGGTCGGTCGAACTGGACCTGGTGGTTCCGCGCGGCGACGCCGGTGACTGGCGAAACCGGTTGTCGCAGGCCGGGGTGCGGCCCGGCGGCGTGTGGGCCTACGAAGCCCACCGGGTCGCGGCAGTGCGGCCACGGCTCGGCGTCGACACCGATGAACGCACGATCCCGCACGAGGTGGGGTGGATCGGCGGCCCCGGCGAGGGCGCCGTCCATCTGGACAAAGGCTGTTACCGCGGGCAAGAGACCGTCGCGCGGGTGCACAACCTGGGCAGGCCGCCCCGGATGCTGGTGTTGCTGCACCTGGACGGCTCGGTGGAACGGCCGTCGACGGGCGACCCGGTGCTGGCCGGCGGACGTGCCGTCGGCCGGCTCGGCACCGTGGTCGATCACGTCGACCTCGGACCGATCGCGCTGGCGCTGCTCAAGCGCGGGCTGCCCGCCGAGACGGAATTGGCGACCGGTCCGGAGGCCGCGGTCGCCGCCGTGATCGACGTCGATTCCCTGCCTCCCACCGAACAGATCGGCGCCGGGCGACTGGCCGTTGAACGGTTGCGGGGCGGTGCGGGATAATGAACGGTAACGTCCGCCACAGCGAGCAGGGGGCACCGACGCCCACTGGCGGGGCACGGTAAACTGTTGGCAGGACAATACGACACCAGGAGATCGGAGCCGCCTACTCGTTAGGCCGCTCCGTTATTGCGCGAGGGGGTTCCCCCATGGGCCGCGGCCGGGCTAAGGCAAAGCAGACCAAGGTTGCTCGAGAACTCAAATACAGTTCTCCGCAGACCGACTTCCAGCGGCTTCAGCAAGAGCTGTCCGGGACTGGCTCCGACGAGCCCACCGAACTGGACACCGACGGCGCCGACGGATCCTGGGACGACCAGGACAGCTGGCGGCGCTAGAACCAACGCCTCGGCGCCGATGCCTCGAGCACCGGCGCCGCATCAGTTCAGCTGAAGTCCGGGGCCCTCAGAATCTCGGGTGCTGACCGACGAGCTTGGCCCGCGGGCCCGCCTTTCCACCTTTGCCGACCGTGCCCAACACCCAGCAATCCAGGTGCCGTGCGGTCAGGATGGCCAACGCGCGGTCGGTGTCTTCCGGGGCCACGACGGCGATCATGCCGACGCCCATGTTGAACGTCTTCTCCATCTCTTCGCGTGTCACCCGGCCGCGCTGAGCGATCATGGCGAACACCGGCGCGGGCGTCCAGGTGCCGCGGTCCATTTCGGCGACCAGCCCGTGCGGGATGACGCGCGCCAGGTTTCCGGCCAGTCCACCGCCGGTGACGTGGCAGAAGGTGCGGACGTGGGTTTCGGCACACAGCGCGAGACAGTCCTTGGCGTAGATGCGCGTGGGCTCGAGCAGCTCTTCCCCCAGGGTGCGGCCGAACTCTTCGACGTAGCCTTCCAGGTTCATCCGGTCGATCTCGAGGAGCACCGTGCGGGCCAGCGAATACCCGTTGGAGTGCAGGCCCGACGATCCCATCGCGATGATGACGTCGCCGGGTTTGACCCGATCGGGCCCCAGCACGTCGTCGGCCTCGACGACCCCGATGCCGGTGGCCGAGATGTCGTAGTGGTCCGGTTCCATCAGGCCGGGGTGTTCGGCCGTCTCGCCGCCGAGCAACGCGCAGCCGGCCCGCACGCACCCTTCGGCGATGCCACTGACGATGGCGCTCAACCGTTCCGGCACGGTGCGGCCGACGGCGATGTAGTCCTGCAGGAACAGCGGCTCCGCGCCGCACACCACGAGGTCGTCGACCACCATCGCCACCAGGTCCAGCCCGACGGTGTCGTGCTTGTCCATCGCCTGCGCGACCGCCAGCTTGGTTCCGACGCCATCGGTGGAGGCCGCGAGCAACGGCTCGCGGTAGTCGCCGCGTAACGCGAACAAGCCGGCGAATCCGCCCAAGCCGCCCCGCACCTCGGGTCGCGTGGCCTTCGTCGCCAGCGGCTTGAACAGTTCGACGGCGCGATCGCCGGCTTCGATATCCACCCCGGCCGACGCGTAGGTGATGCCCTGACTGCCTGCGTGGCGCGCGGGGCTCTTTCCGGGATCCGTCATCGCGATAAAGGCTACCGGGCGGCGCTGACCGCCGGTATCAAACGTCGGCGAAGGAGCGCAACCGAGTCAGTGCACCACCGGCACTTCGTCGGCCGCGAGATCGTCGAGCCCGGCACCGCGCGCGGCGTTGGCGAGCATGTGCTCGATGACGTTCTTGCCCAGCGCGGTCTCCTCGGGCAGCTCGATCGGATACTGGCCGTCGAAGCAGGCGGTGCACAACCGCGAGGCCGGCTGTTCGGACGCCGCGACCAGGCCGCGCAGCGAGATGTAGCCCAGCGAGTCGGCACCGATGGCGTGTCGCACCGCCTCGAGCATCTCCTTTTTGTCTTCGACCGCGTTCGCGATCAATTCGGCCGGCGACGGGAAGTCGATGCCGTAGAAGCATGGCCACTTGACCGGGGGCGACGCGATGCGCACGTGCACCTCGACGGCGCCGGCCTCGCGCAGCATCCGCAACAGCGCGCGCTGGGTGTTGCCGCGCACGATGGAGTCGTCGACGACGATGAGCCGCTTGCCGCGGATCACCTCGCGAAGCGGGTTGAGCTTCAGCCGGATACCGAGTTGGCGGATGGTCTGGGACGGCTGGATGAAGGTGCGCCCGACGTAGGCGTTCTTCATCAGGCCCTGGCCGTAGGGGATGCCCGACTCCTGCGCGTAGCCGACGGCCGCCGGGGTGCCCGACTCGGGCACGCCGATCACCAGGTCGGCCTCCACGGGGCGTTCACGGGCCAACCGGCGGCCGATTTCCACCCGGGTCGCGTGCACGGACCGGCCGGCGATCGTGCTGTCGGGCCGGGCCAGGTACACGTACTCGAAGACGCAGCCCTTGGGGGTGGGGTTGGCGAAACGCGTGGAGCGGACGCCGTCGGCGTCGATCGCCAGCAATTCACCCGGCTCGATGTCGCGCACGAACGAGGCGCCGACGATGTCGAGCGCGGCCGTTTCGGAGGCCACCACCCAGCCGCGGTCCAGCCGTCCGAGCGAAAGGGGCCGCACCCCATGCGGATCGCGGCACGCGTACAGGGTGTTCTCGTCCATGAAGGTCAAACAGAACGCGCCGCGCACGGTCGGCAGCAGGTCCAGCGCCGCCTGCTCCAACGTGGAGTCGGCGGCGCCGTGGGCCAGCAGCGCGCCCAGGATGTCGGAGTCCGTCGTCGCCGGGGCCGGGGCGCGTTTGGCGATCAGGCCCTCATCGCGGGCGCGGGCGGCGAGTTCGGCGGTGTTGACCAGATTCCCGTTGTGCCCCAACGCAACCCCGGTGCCGGCCGCGGTGTTGCGGAACACCGGCTGCGCGTTCTCCCAGGTGGTGTCGCCGGTGGTGGAGTACCGGCAGTGCCCGATGGCGACGTGGCCCGGCATGGCGCCCAGCGTCTGCTCGTCGAACACCTGGCTGACCAAACCCAAGTCCTTGAAGACCAGCACCTGCGACCCGTCGGCGACGGCGATACCGGCGGCTTCCTGCCCGCGATGCTGCAGCGCGTACAAGCCGTAATAGGTGAGTTTGGCGACGTCCTCGCCCGGGGCCCAGACCCCGAATACGCCGCATTCCTCACGGGGTGCGTTGAAGTCCTCGTCGGGCTCTTGGGCGGTCACGATTCGGCGGCTCCCCGGGGAACGGTTGGTGACGCTAGGGAGTCTACGGGCACCGGGGCCGAGCCGCCGAATCCACCAGGCGTGTTGAGCGACGAAATACCCGCACCAAACCCTAAAGATGCAGTTCAGGGTTGCATTCAGCCCACATCGAACAACGGCAGGCAGTGGTCAATCTCACCGGCTCGGGAGCCGGAAAGACGCAGCGTACCGGTGCCCTTCGCCTCAGCGAACGACAACTTGCCGGTGGCCAGCAGCAGCCAGGTCCGCGGATCGGTCTCCACCACATTCGGCGGAGTGCCGCGGGTGTGCGTGGGGCCGGCGACGCATTGCACCGCCGCGAACGGCGGGATCCGCAGCTCCACGCTTCGTCCCGGCGCCACCGCGGCCAGGGTGCGGGCGGTGAGCCGCACGGCCGCCGCCAATTCGTCACGGCTCGGTGCCGGAGTGGTTTCGTCAGCCAACCATTGCGCCACGGCCAACACGGCCTGCCGGGTCTTGGCCGGATCGGCCTTGTCGCGCGGCGCCATACCCTAGGGTCTCAAAACCATGGAGCCCCGTCGCTTGCGGGAGCGGCCACCGTACAAGACCGTCGGCCTGGTGACGATCGTGGTCATGGCGCTGATCGTGTTGCTGCTGTATGGGCAGTTCCGGGGCGACCTCACGCCCATTACGCAATTGACGATGGTGGCCCCGCGGGCGGGGCTGGTGATGGACCCCGGGTCCAAGGTCACCTACAACGGGGTCCAGATCGGCCGCGTGTCGAGCCTTTCGGAGGTCACCCATCGCGGCAAGCCGGCCGCGAAAGTGGTGCTGGACATCACCCCGAAGTACGTCAAGCGGATTCCGGCCAACGTCGCCGCCGACATCAAAGCGACCACGGTGTTCGGCAACAAGTACGTTGCGCTCAGCGCGCCGAATCACCCTGCGGCGCATTCGATCACGCCATCCATCGTGATCGACGCGACTTCGGTGACAACCGAGTTCAACACCTTGTTCGAAACGGTCACCTCGATCGCCGAGAAGGTCGATCCGGTCAAAGTGAACCTGACGCTCAGCGCGGCCGCGCAGGCGTTGACCGGACTGGGTGAAAAGCTCGGCCGGTCGCTGATCGACGGCAACGCCATCCTCGACGACGTGAACCCCCGGATGCCGGCGCTGCGCACCGACATAGCGCAGCTGGCGGCCCTCGGCGACACTTATGCGCACGCCTCCCCCGACCTATGGGACGCGCTGGACCACGCGGTGACCGCAGCGCGCACGCTCAACCGCCAGCAACGCGATCTGGATCAGGCGCTGCTGGCGGCCGCGGGATTGAGCAACGCCGGCGCGGATGTTCTCGGTCGCGCGGGGCCGTACTTCGCGCGCGGTGCCGCGGATTTGGTCGGAAGCAGCCAGCTGCTCGACGAGTACAGCCCCGAAATCTATTGCACCATATACAATTTCGATGAAGTCGCGCCCAGGGTCCACAACGCGCTCGGCGACAACGGGTACTCGCTGGGCGCCCACGCCTCGGGCGCTATCGCCGGCGCACCCAATCCGTACATCTGGCCGGAGAACCTGCCCCGAACCAACGCCCGCGGCGGACCGGGTGGGACACCGGGGTGCTGGCAGAAGATCACGCGAGAACTGTGGCCCGCCCCGTTCCTGGTCATGGACACCGGCGCGAGCATGGCTCCCTACAACCACTTCGAGGTCGGTTCACCGCTCGCGGTCGACTTCGTGTGGGGCCGCCAACTGGGCGACTACACCATCAACCCCTGACGGCGCCCCGAGACCTCGCGGCCAACACCGCGAGGGCGCCGGCCTCGTTGATGGCAAGGTGGGCCAGCATCGGTGCGGCGAGGCTGCCGGTGCGATCGGCCAGCCAACCGAACAGCCAACCGCCGATGCCGGTGACCAGCACGGTGGCCGCCACGGGCTCACCGGTCGCGCGGGCACCGGGGATGTGCGAGAGGCCGAAAGCGATGGCTTGCAGCACCCTTCCGCCGCGTCTGCCGAACGCCGCGGAGCCGGCGGTGGCCAGCGCCGCGCGGAAGGCGGACTCCTCGGACCACACCGTGCCCACGGGTATCCGCACCAGCAGCCAGTCCCGCGCGGAGGCGGGCGTTTCCCGGACGGCCATCGATTGGCGCACCGGTGGCAGGCGGGTGGTCGCGGCCACCGTGCTCGCCGCCGAGAACGCGACCGCCGACCCCAGCCGCAGCCCGGCCCACAACCGTGGCGGCCCCAGGCCCAGCGGGGCCCGCGTCACCAGCACCAGCGCGCCCCCCAGGCCGGCCTGCAGCGCCACCCGCCACCGGGCCGGCAGCCGCGGGCCGGCGAAGCTCCAACCGACCAGGGCGGCGGCCAAAGACAGGGCGTAAGCTTGACGAGAACGCCTGGCAGGCATCAGGATTCGATGCTGGCGCTCATCCGAAGAGCCGCGGCAGCACCGACTCGGAGGTCTCGCGCAGTTCGGCGAGGGAAACCGTGAACAGTCCCTGGACCTCCACCTCGTCGGAGGCCTGGTCGACGACGCCGATGCGCACCGCCGGCAGACCGCGCGCCTCGCACATCGAACGGAACCGGCTCTCCTCGGTGCGCGGCACCGCCACCAGCACGCGGCCCGCCGACTCGGAGAACAACTGCACGAACGGATCGGCACCCTCGGGAAGCACGATGCGACAACCGGTTTCACCGGCCAGGGCCGCCTCGACCACGGCTTGGGCGAGGCCGCCTTCGGACAGGTCGTGCGCCGCGGACACCAGGCCGTCGCGCGACGCCGAGCGCAACACCTCGGCCAGCAGCCTTTCGCGGTCCAGGTCGACCTTGGGCGGTAACCCGCCCAGGTGATCGGCGGTCACCTGCGCCCACACCGATCCGTCGAACTCGTCGCGCGTATCGCCCAGCAGCATTAGCGTTTCGCCCGGCTCGGTGCCCAGGCCGGTGGGGATGCGGCGACCGACGTCGTCGATGACGCCGAGGACCCCGACCACCGGGGTGGGCAGGATCGCCGTCGACCCGGTCTGGTTGTAGAAGCTGACGTTGCCGCCGGTGACCGGAATCCCCAGGGCCGCACAGCCTTCGGCCAGGCCCCGCACCGCCTGGGAGAACTGCCACATCACGCCGGGGTCTTCGGGCGACCCGAAGTTGAGGCAGTTGGTCACCGCGACCGGGGTGGCGCCGGTGACGGAGACGTTGCGGTAGGCCTCGGCCAGGGCGAGTTGGGCGCCGGCGTAGGGATCCAGCTTGGTGTAGCGGCCGGACGCGTCGGTCGACAGCGCGATACCGCGGCCGGTGACCTCGTCGACGCGGAGCATGCCACCATCGGCGTGCTCGGCCAGCACGGTGTTGCCCCGCACGTACCGGTCGTACTGCTCGGTGATGAACGCGCGGCTGCACAGATGCGGGCTGCCCAGCAGGGCAAGCAAAGTCGCGCGCAGCTCGTCGCCGGTGGCGGGCCGCGGCAGCCGCGTCGAGGCGTCGGCGTTCAGGGCGTCCTGGGTGTCGGGGCGAGCGACCGGACGCTGGTAGACGGGGCCCTCGTGGGCGACCGTGCGCGGCGGCACGTCGACCACGGTCTGACCGTGCCAGGTGATCCGCAGCCGGTCGCCGTCGGTCACCTCGCCGATCACGGTGGCCAGCACGTCCCACTTGCGGCATACCGCCAGGAAGGCGTCGACGTTCTCCGGGGTGACCACCGCACACATCCGCTCCTGGGACTCGCTGCACAGGATCTCCGCGGGCGTCATGCCGGTGGTGCGCAGCGGCACGTTCTCGAGCTGGATCGCCATGCCACCGTCGCCAGCCGACGCTAATTCCGAAGTGGCACAGGATAATCCGGCACCACCCAGGTCCTGTATGCCGACCACCAGGTGCCCGGCATACAGCTCGAGGCAGCACTCGATGAGCACCTTCTCCATGAACGGGTCGCCCACCTGGACCGACGGCAGTTTCTTGCGCGAGTTCTCGGCGTCGAAGGTGTCCGACGCCAGCACCGACACGCCGCCGATGCCGTCCAGCCCCGTGCGCGCCCCGAACAGGATGATCTTGTTGCCGGCGCCCGAGGCGAACGCCAGATGCAGGTCCTCCTGCCGCAACACACCGACGCACATGGCGTTCACCAACGGGTTGCCGGCGTAGCACGCGTCGAAGACGGTCTCACCGCCGATGTTGGGCAGACCCAACGAGTTGCCGTAGCCGCCGATGCCGCGGACCACGCCGTCGACCACGCGGCGGGTGTCCGGCGCGTCGGCCGCGCCGAACCGAAGCTGGTCCATCACCGCGACCGGCCGCGCGCCCATCGCCATGATGTCGCGGACGATGCCGCCGACACCGGTGGCCGCGCCCTGGTACGGCTCGACGTAGGAGGGATGGTTGTGCGATTCCACCTTGAAGGTGACCGCCCAGCCGTCGCCGATGTCGACGACGCCCGCGTTCTCGCCGATTCCGGCCAGCATGCCGGCGCGCATCTCGTCGGTGGTGGTCTCGCCGAAGTAGCGCAGGTGCACCTTGGACGACTTGTACGAGCAGTGCTCGCTCCACATCACCGAGTACATCGCCAGTTCGGTGTCGGTGGGGCGACGCCCCAGGATCTCGCGAATGCGCTGGTATTCGTCGTCTTTGAGGCCCAGCTCACCGAACGGCTGCGGCTCGTCGGGGGTGGAGGCGGCGTGCTCGACGGTGTCGATCGCGTGGGTGCGCGCACTCGTCCCGGAGACAGTCACGGGACACAGTCTAGGGCTGGACATCGGCAAGGCGCTCTCGCCGCCCTACCGGGCGCGACGAACGTTTGCACCTGTAGTCGGCGGGTAGCCGCACAGTGTCCGAAGATCAATCAACCGGAGTACGAAATGACAGTTGAAACCGGACACATCACCGGCACCAAAGACAAGAACTACAACCTGATTTGGTACACCGAGAAGTGCCTCGACAACGCGTTGCGGTTAGAGACCTACATCCAGGACGCCGAGCGCGCCGGGGACAAGGACGTGGCCGAGTTGTTCCGCAAGGCGCAATCAGACAGCCGCAAGGGCGCCGAGATGGCGGAACAGCTGCTGGCCAAGCGCCTCTAGCCGGCGATCTCGGCCAGCGCCGCGGCCGTATCCAGGTCGGCGTAGGCGAACGAATACCGTTGGGCCAGCGCGAGCGCGATGTCGGGGCGCTGCCAGAGCTCCCCGGCGCTGGCGGTGCACAGCCACAGGGTCAGCCCGTGCGCCACCGAGGCCCGGTACCGCAGCCAGACCTCATCGGGGCTCGGCATCTCCGCTTTCGGCAGGCCGAGCGCACCGCGGTACTCCTCGAGGAGATCGCGCTCGCTGCGGCGGCGATCCTCGACGGTCAGGGCGCCCTGCAGGAAGTAGCCCAGGTCGAGTGACCAGTTGCCGCGCCGGGCCACCTGCCAGTCGAGGAACCCCACCTCGTCGCTGGGCAGCAGGTAGGTGTTGCCGATGTGCGGATCGCCGTGCAGCAGGGTCTGCGGCGACGCGGTCAGCGTTCTGATGTAGGGCTTCCAGATCGATTCGATCAGCGCGTCGATGGTCAGCGAGGTCACCTGCTCGGGGGCGTCCGGGCCGAGGCGTTCCAGCGCGGCTGGCAGCGGCGCCATTTCCATGCCGTCCCAGGGCAGGAACGGCTCGAGCCAATCGAGCGCCGGCTCGGTCAGAACCCGTTGGCCCCAGTACCGTCCGTGCATGCGGGCCAGGCCGCGCACGCCGGTGGCGACCTGCTCGACGGTCATCGGCCTGGTGGCGTCGCGGGGATCGGCGCCGCGCGCGGTGAGGTCTTCCATGACCATCACGAAGTCGTAGGCGTCCTCGTCGATCAACGCGGTGTAGACGCGGGGGTGCTCGAGGGGCAGATCGACCCCGCAGGTGAACAGCCGCGGCTCGTGAAACATGCCGCTGGTCATGCGGATCAGTTCCTTGTGGTCGGGGTCGGCGGCCTTGACGAACACCGACGCCGGTCCGCTGCCGTTGCGGTAGGTCACCCCCAGGCGGGCGCGCCGGTTGGTGCCGTCGTCGCGAACCTCCACGGTGACCGTGTCCACCTCGACGCCGGGATGCGCGGCGGCCAGCGCCGCAGACATCCACTGCGGCGAGATGTCATCCCAGGTCGTGGGCACCGACAACGCGGGGGCATTCATGGGTGGACTCCTTCGTCACGGATCACCGGCATAGAAACGACACGTATCGTTTCCTACACTTGTCCCGGTGAAGGTAACCCGAGCGCACGCCCGCCCGCCAGTCCCGAATCGGTTCGCCGCCGCAACCGGCCGCACCTAGGCTCGGCCCACATGTCAGACGAGCGGGCCGGACGGCCCCGCGACACCCGGCTGCATCACGCGATCCTCGATGCCACCCGCGAACTCCTGACCACCGGCGGCTACGCCGAGTTGTCGATGGAAAGCATCGCGGCGCGCGCCGGCGTGGGGAAGAAGACCCTCTACCGGCGCTGGCCATCGAAAGCCCCGCTCGTCGCCGAGGCCGTCCTGGAGACGTACGGCGGAACCGGATCATTTCCCGTCGCCGAGACCGGGGACCTGCGCGCCGACCTACAGGCGTGGCTGCGCGAGCACGCCGACTTCCTGGCGCGGCCGTCGAACGCCGCGTTGGTGCGGGCGCTCATCGCCGCGGCGGCCGCCCGCCCGGCCGATGGCGACGATCTCTACCAGCAGCTCAGCGCGCCCCAGCTGGACGGGTTGACGACGCGACTTCGCCGGGCCGTCCGGGACGAGGAACTGAGCGCCGCCGCCGACCTCGACGCGATCGCCGAGGCGCTGATCGGCACCATGCTGTTTCGCGCGTTAACCCACGGGGGCGCAACCGATTTCGCTGCGGAGGGACCGCGAACTTTCGATGGGCTGCTCGACGCGATCCTGCACGGCGCGGCCACGACCAAGCCCGATTAGGCCGTCAGGCCGGCGACAAGAACGCGTGCATCGCCGCCGAATAGGCGGCCACGTCGTGCGCGCCCATCAGCTCGCGGGCGGAATGCATCGCCAGCTGCGCGGCGCCGACGTCGACGGTGGGGATGCCGGTGCGCGCGGAGGTCAACGGTCCGATCGTTGATCCGCACGGCAGGTCGGCCCGGTGCTCGTAGCGCTGCAACGGAACCCCGGCCTGCTGACAGGCCAGCGCGAAGGCCGCGGCGGTGCGCCCATCGGTGGCGTAGCGCAGGTTGGGGTGCACCTTGAGCACCGGACCCGCGTTGACGGCGATCGGGTGGCCGGGCTCGTGCCGCTCCGGGTAATTGGGGTGGGTGGCATGTGCCATGTCCGCGGAGGCCAGCAAGGATGCCGGCAGCCGGCGCAGGTAGTCCTCCCGGGTGCCGCCCGCCGCCAGCACAATTCGCTCGAGGACGGTGCCCAACAAGTCCGATTGCGCGCCGTGGTCCGAGGACGAGCCGACCTCCTCGTGATCGAAGAGCACCAATACCGGCAGGTAGCCCGCGCCCTGCGCCACAGCCAGCAGCGCCTCGAGCCCCGCGTAGCAGCTGGCCTGGTTGTCCAGCCGGGGGGCACTCAACAGGTCCGCAGTTCCGTTGTCCGACGCGCCGATCACCGTCGAGGCGGTCAGGTCGTGCGTCATCAGGTCGGCGGCCAGCACGTCGGTGGGTGCCACGTCGGCGCGCTCGGCGACGTAATCGACGAAGGACCGGGCCGTCTCACCGACACCCCACACGGCGTTGACGTGTCGCTGCGGGTCCAGGGTCAGCGATTTGCGGTCGTCGGCCAGGTGGATCGCGAGCTGCGGCACCCGCAGGATCGGCTCGTCGATCCGGACCAGGCGGTGCGCGATCCCGGTGCTTTGATCCTTCGCCCGCACCGACAGGCGGCCGCTGATTCCCAGATCGCGGTCCAGCCACGAGTTGAGCCACGCGCCCCCATAGGGCTCGAGCGCCACGACGCGCCAGCCGGCGACCACCCGGTCGGGGTGCTGCTTGACCCTGAGGTTGGGGCTGTCGGTGTGTGCTCCGACGATCCGGAACGGCCCGTCGGGCGCTTGCGAATTCCAGGCGACCAGCGAGCCCGCCCGCACCGTGAAATAGCGCCCGGGTTCGGACGGCCATGGTTCGGCCTCGCTCAGTTCGATGTACCCGGCGGCGAGCAGCCGGGCGGCCACCGTGGCGCAGGCGTGAAATGGCGACGGAGACGCGTCGATGAACTCGCAGAGACCCTGCGCGCTCGCTGAGGACTTCGTCTGGTTTCGAGGCCCGCCGGACATGGTGAACATCATGGCTGTCCGGCCCCGCGGGGCTCACGCTAGGGTCGATTGCGCGCTCCTTGCTCGCGCCGCTTCCGGCGCTCACCGTCGCCACGCTGCCCCCGATTGCGCGCTCCTTGCTCGCGCCGCTTCCGGCGCTCACCGTCGCCACGCTAGGGTCACCAGAGTGCCCCCCGTCCAGCCGCAACCGATCCTCGCGCCGCTGACGCCCGCGGCGATCTTCCTCGTGGTGACCATCGACGACGGCGGCGAGGCGACCGTGCACGACGCGCTGCAGGACGTCTCCGGGCTGGTGCGCGCGATCGGTTTCCGCGAGCCGCAGAAGCGGTTGTCGGCGATCGCCTCGATCGGCTCGGATGCCTGGGACCGTTTGTTTTCCGGGCCGCGTCCCGCCGAGCTGCACCGGTTCGTCGAGCTGAAGGGCCCACGTCACCACGCTCCCGCCACCCCCGGGGACCTGTTGTTCCACGTCCGGGCCGAGAGTTTGGACGTCTGTTTCGAACTGGCCGACCGCATCCTGAAATCGATGGCCGGCGCGGTCACCGTGGTCGACGAGGTGCACGGCTTCCGGTATTTCGACAACCGCGACTTGCTCGGATTCGTCGACGGCACCGAGAACCCGGACGGCCCACTTGCCGTCAGCGCCACCGCGATCGGCGACGAGGATCCCGACTTCGCCGGCTCCTGCTATGTCCACGTGCAAAAGTACGTGCACGACATGCCCTCGTGGAACTCGATATCCGTCACCGAACAGGAGCGCGTGATCGGCCGCACCAAGCTGGAGGACATCGAACTCGACGACGACGTCAAGCCGGATGACTCCCACATCGCCCTCAACGTCATCACCGACGACGAGGGCACCGAATTGAAAATCGTGCGGCACAACATGCCCTTCGGCGAGCTCGGCAAGGGCGAGTACGGCACGTACTTCATCGGTTATTCGCGCACGCCCCAAGTCACCGAGCAAATGCTGCGCAACATGTTCCTCGGCGACCCGCCCGGCAACACCGACCGCATCCTGGACTTCTCCACCGCCATCACCGGCGGATTGTTCTTCTCCCCCACCGTCGACTTCCTCGATGACCCCCCGCCCCTGCCCGCACCGCTGGCGGCGGAAACGTCTGTTGCACAGGACGGCTCACTTTCGATCGGCAGTCTGAAAGGATCCACTTCATGAACAACCTCTATCGCGACCTGGCGCCGATCACCGAAGCCGCCTGGGAAGAAATCGAATTGGAGGCGACCCGGACATTCAAGCGCCACATCGCCGGGCGCCGGGTCGTCGACGTCAGCGAGCCCGGCGGCCCAGTGGCCGCCTCGATCAGCACCGGTCGGCTGGCCAACGTGGCCTCGCCCACCGAGGGCGTGGAGGCGCACCTGCGCGAGAGCAAACCCCTTGTACGGCTTCGTGTTCCGTTCACGCTGTCGCGCTACGAGATCGACAACGTCGAGCGCGGCGCCAACGACTCCGATTGGGACCCGGTCAAGGCGGCGGCAAAGAAACTCGCGTTCGTGGAGGACCGCGCCATCTTCGAGGGGTACGCCGCGGCATCGATCGAGGGCATCCGTTCGGCCAGCTCCAACAAGACGCTGACGTTGCCGGCGGATCCCAGCGAGATCCCCGACGTCATCACCCAGGCGATCTCCGAGCTCCGCCTGGCCGGTGTGGACGGCCCCTACTCTGTGCTGCTGTCCGCCGACGTCTACACAAAGGTCAGCGAGACGACCCAACACGGATATCCGATCCTCGAACACATCGACCGGCTGGTTCCCGGAGACATCATCTGGGCCCCGGCGATCGACGGTGCCTTCGTGCTGACCACCCGCGGCGGCGATTTCGACCTGCAGCTCGGGACCGACGTGACGATCGGCTACACCAGCCATGATGCCGACACCGTGCAGCTGTATCTACAGGAGACGCTCACCTTCCTGTGCTACACCGCCGAGGCGTCCGTCCCGCTGAGCCCGTAGAAGCAAACGTCGTCGGCATTTCGCTAAAGGTCCAGCACCACCTCGGTTTCGGGAGCCGCCGAACAGATCAGTACCGTCTCGCCGGCCGGCGGCTCCAGCGGTTCCTGAATGTAGGTCGTCGTCCCGGCGACGATTCCGGTAACGCACACATGACACACGCCACTGCGGCAGGAGTAGCGGGTCGGCACATCGCAGGCTTCGGCGAGATCGAGGATGCTGCGGTAGCCCGGCGACCAATTGACCGTTAACCCGCTGCGGGCAAACGTGATCGGTGGTCCCGTGCCCGGCGGCCCGGCGGGCTGATGGGGCGGTGTGCGCGTGCCCGTTTCGACGACGCCGGGATTGATCGCAGGCAGCGCACCGAACAGCTCGCTGTGGATCAGAGCGGGGGCGAATCCGATGTCGACCAGCTCTGCGCGGATATCCGTCATGAATTGTGTTGGCCCGCAGAGGTAAACGACGCCATCGGTCGGCAGCCCCAACGCCGCGACGGCATCTCGGGTCAGGCGGCCCTGCGTTTCGGTGTAGAAGACCTGCTGCCGGGCGTGGGGCAGCGACTCGATCAGCGTCGCGACTTCCGCTGCAAAGGGCTGGGTTTGGCGATTGCGAGCGGCGTGCAGCCACCAGATGTCACGGCCGCTGCCCTCCACGGCGAGTGCATGCAACATCGCGAGCACCGGTGTCGCGCCGATTCCAGCGGAAAAGAGCACTACGGGACGGCGGTCCTCGGCGAGGCAGAAGTCGCCGCGCGGGGCGGCGGCGGTTATCAGCATCCCCGGTTGGGCGTGGGCGTGCAGCCAGCCACTCACCAATCCGTGATCCTCCCGCTTGACGCTGATGCGGTAGTACCCGGCCGACGGGTCGCCCGACAGGGAATAGCTGCGCAACGGCGCCGGGTCACCGGCCCCGGGAATCTTCACCGTGAGGTACTGCCCCGGAAGCGCCGGTGGCAGCGGATCCCGGTCGTCGGCCTGCAGCCGGATCGAGAGCACTTGCGGGCTCTCCCGGCATACGTCGGTGACCCGGAGGTCTCGAAATCCCTTCCATCCAGGCTCGACTGGGGCGGGGGAGGCCGTCGCGGCCGCACCATCGTGGGCGCCCAGCATGTCGTGAAAAGACTGTTGCCATCCCGGGCTAAGCGCCGGAACATCGACGGCCTCGCGCAGCCGTTCGACGCTGCGGTTCGGCAGGTAGAGCAACGCGTCGACCTCGGCGACGCTGAGCTGATGACGGCCGCGGCGGGTCCGGAGGATGTCGTCTCCGGCCCGCACCCGGCCCTCGGTGATGACCCGGAAATAGAAACCCGGACGATGCTGGGAGACAAGCAGATTGGGCATGTCGGGCTCGTCGAGTCGAAGACCCACCCGAAAGCACGTGACTCGCGGCTGGGTGACCTCGAATTCGGCGTCGCCGATGCGATAGCGGTCACCGATGCATACCTCGTGGTCAGCAAGCCCGGTGACGGTGAAGTTTTCGCCGAAATGTCCGGGCCGCAGGTCGGTGCGGCCCAGGTAGGTCTTCCAGAAGTCATAGGACTCGCTCTGGTACACCATCACGGCCCGTTGTTCCCCGCCATGGCCGGCGAGGTCACCCTGGCCGTCGCCGTCGATGTTGAGCCGACGCACCATGACCGGCCCCTGCACCGGTGTCTTCCAGATGCCGGTGAAGACCGTTTTGTCTCGCCATCGGACGTCTTTGGGCATGCCCACGTTCACCGAAACAAGCGTGCCCACCATGTCACCTCGAACCAGCTCGTCATGGCACCGGCCACCCAACTGGGATGGTTGGCCCAGAATATTGCAGCCCGATCCGCACGGCAACACCTCGGCCGCACGGGCTGTTGCACCGAACCCGCTTTGGTGCATAATGGGTTGCACAACCCAAAAATAACGTCGTCCCCGGTTTCGCCGACGTCTACCGAACGCGGTCGCGGCACTCGAGCGCGAATCGCGTTGGCTCAGGAGGAATGTCATGCCGCCTGTTCATCATCGATACGCCACGGTCGACGGCCACCGGCTCTTCTACCGGGAAGCCGGCGACCCGAGCGCTCCCTCGGTGCTGCTCCTGCACGGGTTTCCCACCAGTTCCTACATGTTTCGCGATCTGATACCGGCGCTGGCGGACCGCTACCACGTCATCGCGCCGGACCATCTGGGCTTCGGACTCTCCGATACGCCGCCGGTCGAGGAGTTCGACTACACCTTCGACGGGCTGACCGACCTCACGGCGGGCCTGCTGAGAACCCTCGGCGTCGATAGGTATGCCATGTACGTCCAGGACTACGGCGCCCCGATCGGCTGGCGCCTGGCGCTGCGCGACCCGTCCGCGATCACCGCGATCATCACCCAGAACGGCAACGGATATGACGCGGGATTCGTCGAGAGCTTCTGGAAGGTCGTGCAGGCTTACCAGCGTGAGCCCACCGCGGACACCGAGGCCCCGGTGCGCCAGTTCCTCACCCTGAACGCCACCCGGTGGCAGTACGTGACCGGTGTGGCCGACGAGACCCTGGTCGATCCCGAGTCGTGGCATCACGACTACGCGCTGCTCTCCCGTCCCGGCAACGACTTGGTGCAGCTCAAGCTGTTTCGCGATTACGCCACTAACGCGCCCCTGTATCCGCGCTTGCACGAATACTTCCGGGCCAGCCGGGTGCCGTTGCTGGCGGTCTGGGGTCGCGGCGACGAAATCTTCGGACCGGCCGGAGCCGAAGCATTCGCCGATGACCTGCCCGACGCCGAGATCCACCTGCTCGACGGTGGGCACTTTCTGTTGGAATCCGCGCTCGATGACGTCACCCCCTTGATCCGGAACTTCCTCGCCAAGCAGCTCACTGTGTGATGACCGGCAGCGAGGTGCGCGGCGACCAGCCATGGCGATCCCGTCGTCTGGGCTGGAGATCCCATAACTGGGGGCACAGACGGGTTAGCCTGACTCGATGGCCCATCCCGATGTTCGTGACGAACAACGGTTGACCGCCAAGGGGCGTGCCACCCGCGACCGAATCGTGCAGGCGGCGGCGCAGTTGATCGTCACCGAGGGACTCTCCGCATCCAACATGGAGAACGTGCGGCGTGCCGCCTCGGTCAGTGGCTCGCAGCTCGCGCACTATTTCGCCGACAAGGGCGCGCTGATTCGGGCGGTGATCCGACACCAAATCGGCGTGGTCTTGGACTTTCACCGGCAACCCACGCTTCGAGGCCTGAGTTCGTTCGACGACTTCGAAAAGTGGATCGACCTGAACATGCGCTACCTGCGACGCATCGGCTATGTCGGCACCCCCACCTATCACGCGCTGGCCGGCCAGCTCGCCAAGTCGGACGATGCCACGCGCGACGCGTTGGCGGCCGGCTACCGCCGGTGGATCGATTTGGTGGAGAAGGCAATCCAGCGGATGAAAGACGACGGGCTGCTGGTTGCGGATGCCGACCCACGGCAGCTGGCGTTGGTGATCATCACCGCGCATCAAGGAGGCGGAATCTTGGCCTTCACCTACCAAGAGGAATGGCCGCACGCCGATGCGATTCGTTTCGCGGTGAACTACTTGCGGATGTTCGCCACCGACAGTGCCGAACGGGTTCCGCGGCGGCCCCCGCGCCGGGCGCGGAGCCGCCGCCCGCGCAAAGCCGGCGGATCCGTCCGCGCCCAAGGCCACCAGGTGACTGAACATCCCTCGCCGCGGTACACGCACAAGGGTCTGGCGACCCGTGCGCGCATCATCGAGGCCGCGGCCCGGCTGATGTTCGAGCGCGGCGTCGCCAACACCAGCATCGACCAGGTGCGGCGCGCCGCCGAAGTCGGCGGATCCCAGATCTCCCACTACTTCCACGACAAGCGCGACCTGACCCGGCACGTCGTCGACGTACGCCGAAACAATGTGCGGGACTTCCACACTCAAGCGAAGTTCGCCGCGCTCGACAGCCTCGATGCGCTGCAGGCGTGGGCCGATGCCTGCGTCTCCGACATCGATCCGGTGTACCGGGTCGGAGGCTGCGTCTATGGGTCCTTGGCGGGCGAGCTGATCGAGGCCGACGACGAAATCCACGACGACCTGGCCGCCGGATACGACCAATGGATCGAACTGTTCCGCACGGGCCTGCAGGCGATGTGTGACCGTGGCGACCTGCGCCCCGACGCCGATCCGCGCCACCTGGCGGTGCCACTGGTTGCCGCGCACCAGGGTGGCGCACTGCTCACGCACGCCACCGGCGATCCGCAGCCGCTGCGGGCCGCCGTCACCGCCGCCGTCGACTATGTGCGTTCGTTCGCGGTTTCGCCGCGCAAGGGCGGACCCCGCGCGCCTCGCGGTCAGCGCAACTCCTGACCGCCCGCCCTGGACATGGCGGAAACGTTCGAACATAATACTGGGTCAGTTGGCCCATTATTGTGCGGCAGGCACCGGCGTATCGCGCTGCCAACGATGTCGAAAGAGGCAGTCCATGTCCGTCACGGATTCACCAGAGCTGCCCACCGCACCGGCCGTCGTGCGCGAGCGCCCCGGCGGGGAAACCATGCGGGCGATCATCCTGAAGGGATTCGGCGGGCTGGACAACCTGGTTTACGACGACCTCCCCAAGCCGCTGCCGAAAGACGGCGAAGTCGTCATCGCGGTGAAGGGCTTCGGGATCAACCACGCCGAGATGCACATGCGTCGGGGCGAGTGGGCCGAGGCCGCGGAGGTGAGCGGCATCGAATGCGTCGGCATCGTGGACTCGTGCCCGGGCGGTGAGTTCCCGGTCGGCGCCAAGGTGGCCGCGCTGATGGGTGGCCTCGGCCGAACCATCAACGGCAGCTATGCGCAATACACGCGCGTGCGCGCGGCCAACGTCGCCCTCATCGACTCCGAGCTGTCGTGGGCGGCGTTGGCGGCATTGCCCGAAACGTTCGCGGTGGCCTGGACATGCCTCTTCCGCAATCTGGATCTGAAGGCCGGGCAGACACTGGTGTTACGCGGGGCCACGTCGTCCCTGGGGCAGGCCGCACTCAAGATGGCGGTGGCCGCCGGCGCACGAGTCATCGCGACCGCGCGCAGCAGGGGACGCTTCGCGATGCTCGAGCAATTGGGCGCGTCGCGAATCGAGCTGGAGCGGCGCGACCTGGCAGGCCACTTTCCCGAGAGCGGCCGGATCGACGCCGTCCTCGATCTCGTCGGCAACAGCACCATCCTCGACTCCCTGGACATGCTGCGCCGCGGCGGCACGGCCTGCCTGGCCGGTTGGCTGGGCGGGCTGGAGCCCATCGGGGATTTCAACCCGCTGTTGCGCATGGCATCCGGTGTGAACTGGAACTTCTTCGGCAGCTTCGTCTTTGGCACGCCGGGCTTCCCGCTGTCCGACGTCCCGCTGGGGGACATCGCCGGACAGGTCGCCGACGGCACGCTGGAGGCGAAACCGTCTCGGGTCTTCTCCTTCGACCAGATTCATGAGGCGCACCGGCTGATGGAGGCCGGAGAGGCCGGCGGCAAGATGGTCGTAGTGCTGGAGTGACGTGTTGTCGAAACACCGTGGCACGCGGGGGATTCAGGAAAGGTAGGTGTCCACATGGGACTGGCATGGCAGCAGGGCCCGCTGGCAACCGGGTCGATCGGGCACTTCCTCACCGAGCAGCCGATGCCGTCGCGGCTGCTCTTTGCCGAGCCGTTGCGCCGCCGGATGCGGGTGCGCTTCGCGGAACGGTGGATCGCCGACAGCGAGGACGTGCTCCTGTTACACGAGCCCGGCCGTTACCCGGTGGCCTACTTTCCGTCAGGGGATATCGAAGCGGGGACGTTGACCGCCGAGGATCGGGTGACGCAGCACCGCGACCTCGGCGACACGCAGTGGTTCACTGTCAAGGCACCGGGGCGGGAGGCCGCCCACAGCGCCTGGGAACATACCGGTCTGCCCGCGCATGCGACCGTCCTGCAGGGCCGGGTGGCTTTTGCCTGGCGCGCCATGGATGCCTTCTATGAAGAAGAGGAACGGATCGTCGGGCACGCCGCGGACGCTTACCACCGCATCGACATCCGTTCCACGGCACGGCATCTCGTCGTCCGCGATGGAGAGCGCGTGATCGCCGAGACTCGCCGACCCGTGGCCCTGTATGAATCCGGCTTCGCGCCCAGATGGTACGTCGAGCGCGACGATATCGACGAGTCCGCCCTCAAACCCGTTGCTATCCAGACCTTTTGCCCATACAAAGGAATCTGCTCGTACTATGACATCGGCGGCCACCAGCACGCAGCGTGGTCTTACGTCGATGCGTGGACCGAAGTGTCGCGCGTCCGCAACCTGGTGTCCTTCGAACCGGACAAAATCAATGTGTACCTCGACGGCAAGCAACTTCGGCTGGAACCAGGCCAAACCGTCATCCCGCACGGTGTCGACCGCGGGTTGGACACCGACGAGGTCTTAGGAAGGAATCCGGTAAGGGGCACGTCATGAGGATGTCCATCGAAGTCGTCATCCTGCCCGTCGCCGATCCCGACCGGTCACTACGGTTCTACCACGACCAGGTCGGCTTCGCCCTCGATGTCGATTACGCGCCCGCGCCCGGGTTCCGGGTCATCCAATTGACGCCCGAGGGATCGCACGCCTCAATCCAATTCGGCGTGGGATTGACCGACGCGCCGGCCGGCTCGGTGCGGGGCCTATACCTCGTGGTCCCGGACATCGAAGCCTGCCGCGCCGAGTTGATCGGTCGCGGCGTAACCGTCGGCGAGATCCGCCACAAGGACACCGACGGCGGCTGGAGAGGCGGGTTCCTCCCGGGTACCGACCCCGATCGCGGTGACTACGCGAGCTTCGCCGACTTTCGCGATCCCGACGGGAACGCCTGGGTCTTGCAGGAACGAAACCACCAGCGGGGTTGAGGAGGCGTCGTGGCCGCGCGGAAAACGAGTCCAGACCGGGTGGGCGCATTCTCAGACGGAGTGTTTGCGGTCCTCATCACGATCCTCGTCCTCGAGCTCAAGCCGCCGAAGTCCTACACCTTCAACGCGTTATTACCGGAATGGCCCACCGGACTGAGCTATGTGGTCAGCTACGTGTTCATCGCCATCGTCTGGGTGAACCACCACCACCTGTTCGGCTACGCGCAAGTGGCGACGCCACGATTGGTGTGGTCGAACTTTGCACACTTGTTCTCGGTGTCGCTGATTCCGATCACCACCGAGTGGATCGCCGACAGCAGGCTGGCCGCCGCACCGGTTGTTCTGTATGCCTCGGTGTTCGTGCTCGTCAACATCACCTACTTGGCGCTGTGCCAGGAAGTGGTCGATCGGCCCGCCCACGAGGACCTCACCCAGCGAGTGCGCCGACTTCTACGCATGCGGTCGTTCATCACGATCGGCGTCTTCGCGGCGGCGGCAGTCGTCGCATTCTGGTGGCCGGCCGTCGGAATGGTATTGATTTGCGTGTGTCTGGCGGGGTATCTGCGGCCGGATGTGCCCAACGTTAAAAAGGTCGAGCCCTAGCATGACGACATCATCCGTCCTCGTTTTCGATGTCAACGAGACGCTGATCGACATCGAGTCCCTCGCACCGCTTTTCGCGGACTTGTTCGGCGACGAACGCGTGCTGCGCGAGTGGTTCGGTCAGCTCATTCAGTACTCGATGACCATCACACTGGCCGGCAAGTACGTGCCGTTCCCCGTTCTCGCTCAGGCGGTGCTGCGCATGCTGGGTGACGTCCACCGGGTGGACGTCACCGATGACCACCTCGATCGCCTGACGACCGGGTTGCTCACCATGCCGGCACACCCCGATGCCGCCGAGGGCCTCGCCACATTGCGCGACAACGGTTTTCGGTTGGTAACCCTGACGAACTCCCCACCCAACCCGGACGGCCCGACGGCGCTACAGAATTCGGGGCTGGCCGGCTTTTTCGAGCGCCAACTGAGCGTCGATGCCCGCCGCGCCTTCAAACCGTCGCCCGCCGTCTATCGGTACGTGTGCGACGAGCTCCGTGTGACACCCGGTGATTGCATGATGGTGGCCGCACACGTGTGGGACACCCTCGGCGCGCAGAGCGTCGGGTTCAGTGGGGCTCTGATCACCCGGCGCGGCAACGCGCCGTTACCGGTCCGCAGCCTGCCGCAGCCGAATATCGTCGCCGGCAACCTTCGCGAGCTGGCCGAGCGCCTAACCCAAACCGAAGGGATCGCCAAGAGTGGCAATAGCTAGCGAACGAGACTTCGACGTCATCGTGCTCGGCGCCGGACCGATCGGGCAGAACGCCGCCGAACGCGCCCGCGCCGCGGGCCTGCGCGTCGCCATTATCGAACGCGAACTCGTCGGGGGCGAGTGCTCCTACTGGGCGTGCGTGCCCAGTAAAGCGTTGCTGCGTCCCGTCATTGCCCTCGCCGACGCGCGACGTGTCGACGGTGCTCGGGAAGCGATCACCGGATCCATCAGCGCCGACGGTGTCTTCGGCCGCCGCAACCGGTATGTGACCGACTGGGATGACAGCGGCCAGGCCGATTGGGTGAGCGGAATCGGCGCGACGTTGGTACGCGGTCATGGAAGGTTGGACGGCCCCCGGCGAGTCGTCGTCACCACCGGCGACGAGCGTGTCGGGCTCACCGCGCGGCATGCGGTGGTCGTGTGCACCGGAAGCCGTCCCGCCCTGCCCGATTTGCCCGGAATGGCAGAGGCCAAGCCGTGGACCAACCGGCGCGCCACCGACAGCAGCGCGGTCCCGGAGCGGCTGGCCGTCGTGGGCGCCGGCGGCGTGGGTGTCGAAATGGCTACGGCCTGGCAGGGATTGGGCTCCCAAGTGACCCTACTGTCGCGGGGGTCGAGGTTGTTACCCCGCATGGAACCGTTCGTGGGCGAGCTGATCGCCCGCGGGCTCAGCGACGCCGGCGTCGATGTGCGGGTAGGTGTCACGGTGCGCGCGCTGCGGCGTCAGGACGACACGAGCGTTGTCCTCGAATTGGACGATGGCAGCGAGCTGACCGTGACTGAGGTGCTGTTCGCCACCGGTCGGGCACCGCTGACCGACGATATCGGCTTGGAGACAGTGGGATTGGAGCCGGGCAGCTGGCTCGAGGTGGACGACACCTGCCTCGTGCGCGGCGCGGTCGAGGACGGCTGGCTCTACGCCGCCGGCGACGTCAACCACCGCGCCCTGCTCACGCATCAAGGCAAGTATCAGGGCCGCATCGCCGGCGCGGCCATCGGAGCACGCGCAACCGGAAGACCGTTGGACACCAGCCCGTGGGGTGCACACGCGACCACCGCAGACCACTACGCGGTGCCACAAGCCTTCTTCACCGATCCCGAAGCGGCCGCGGTCGGACTGACAAGCCAACAAGCCCGGGACGCCGGCTACCGGGTCCGAGCCGTCGATATCGAGATCGGGGACGTGGTGATGGGGGCGAAACTCTACGCCGACGGTTATACCGGCCGCGCACGAATGGTGGTCGACCAGGAGAGCGGGCGGCTGCTGGGCGTCACCATGGTCGGCCCCGGCGTGACCGAGCTGTTGCACTCGGCGACCATCGCCGTCGCCGGCCACGTGACCGTCGACCGCTTGTGGCACGCCGTGCCGTGCTTCCCGACGATCAGCGAGCTGTGGCTGAGATTGCTCGAAGCGTATCGGGATGGCCGGGACGATAATTGACCCATGGCCACCTCCGACGGATTCCATCCCGACTTCGACGACACGGCAGCACCGGTCGCCCGCAACCGAGTGCGCCACATCAAGGCGTCCGAGATCAGCTCGGACACCACACAGTCGGAGGGGCTGCGGCGCTTCGCCGCCCTATCGGGCGCGTCGGTCGGAGCGGAAAAGCTCTGGATGGGTGAGACGCACGCGTCGCCGAAATCCGCCTCGGACAACCATCACCACGGTGACTCGGAGACCGCGATCTATGTGCGAAGCGGCCACCCGGAGTTCGTGTTTCACGACGGCACCCAAGAGGTACGTATTGCCACCGAACCCGGTGACTACGTCTTCATTCCGCCGTATCTTCCGCACCGGGAAGAAAACCCCGACCCCGACACCGCGGCCGAGGTCGTGATCGCCCGCAGCACCCAGGAAGCGATCGTGATCAATCTTCCCGCCCTGTATCCGCTCGACGGGCCTCGATAAACGGGCAGCGGGGCACTCAGCGAATTCTCAACAGATTCTTCGGCGCCACATCGCTTGGCTCCCAGCGTCCGCAAAGTCGCCGGCGACACGATACGTCTATGACGAACGAGCAGATGTGCGCGAACCTTGTCGAACGCTATTTGCGCACCCGCGGACGGCAATACTTTCGCGGGCACCGCGACGGCGAACACTTCTTCGTCACCGGCGCTCCGCGACGGCTGCACATTCATTTCGAGATCTCGCCCGCGCACGACGACGTGTTGATCATCCGGGTCACTCCCGGGTGCTACTTTCCGGCCGTCGACCGCCCCTGGCTGACGCACTTCGCCGACACGTGGAACCGCCAGGACCGCCACGTCACCGCGATCGTGCACGGCTCATGCGATCCGCAGCGCATCGGCGTGGTGGCCCGCAAGTCGCAATGGATCCGAAGCAAAGTGTCCTTCGCCGAATTCGCGTCCCTCGTCGACCTGACGATCGCGGACGCCACCGAGCTCTTCGAGGAGCTGGACCCCGCCGCCGGCCTGCCGTCCGCCGAGCGGTCCTTGCTGCGTCACGCCGGCTGACGCACGCCCGGTCTAGGGGCCGCTCGCGGCACCCGGGGCATCGGGGCGCGGCTCACCCAGCTTCGCCCGGATGGCACCCCACGGATCGGCGTAGCGTCCGGGCGTATCCCGGTAGGCCGCACGGCTTTCGAGAAACCGCCGCGCCAGCGGCGAGATCAACCGCATCGGGTAGCGCCGCCACCCCGCCGTCGCGCGCATCTCGTCGAGCATGTCCGGCCACGAGTGGTGCTGGAATTGCAGGACTTGTTGGGAGCGAGCGGTATCCATCCAGTCGGTGACGAACCAGTCGTCATCGCTGTCGGGATCACCCGGACGTCCCCCGGGCAGGACGTCGACGAGACCCCGGGCGGCGGCCAGCGCCTTGCCGACCTCGCCCTGCCGAATCCGGTGCGACTCGTCGCCGGCGATCAGCAGGGTCTCACCGACGACGTCGGCCGTGGTCGCCGCGGCGAACGCACGGGCGACGTCGCGCACATCGACGGTGTGGATGCGCCCGTCCGTCGGCAGGGCGCTTTCGAAGAACAGTGCGTCAACGCTGAACGGCATGGCCTCCGGGTCGACGCTTATCACCCCACCCAGGCGCAAGATCACCCATTCGAGGTTCGAGGACCGGATGTGCTGTTCCGCTTCGGCTTTGTGCGCGCCGTAGAGATCAGCCGGGTTCATCGGGGAATCGGCGCGCAACAGCTCGGCGTTGCGGTGCGGGTTGCGCGCCCCGTACACGGCGTTGCTCGACGCCTGGATGAACCGCACCGGGTGCGGCCGGGCCTGCGCGGCGCGCAGCAGCGTGAGGGTCGCGTCGACGTTGACGCGGCGCCCGAGGGCGGGGCTGCGGTAGATCCCGGGCGGGATCACCGCGGCCAGGTGGACGATGGCGGTGGGTGAGGTCGCGGCGAGCAGGCGGTCGACATGGCCCGGGTCGGTCAGATCGGCCCAGTGCGCCTCGACGCCGTCGGGCAGCGTCCTCGCCGCCTTGCGCTGGGTGGGGGTGCCCAGATCCGTCGCGACCACGCGCTGGCCGTCGGCGACCAGCCGGCGCACCGTTTGTGAGCCGACGAGCCCGAAACCCCCGGTGACAAGAACCTTCTCGGACATGATCCCCCAGCGCCGGGTCGCCCCCAGCAAACGAATATGACATTCTCCAAATTCGAAAGTATCATATGTCATCCATGGCCTGAGGTTTGAGACCGGCGTCACGCCGGCAACCAATAGCAAATGGCACGATCACGACAGCGGGGAGCCATGAAGGGCAGCGGTGCGGGCGCGGCGGACAATCACGAGACCGCCAAATGGGATCCGGCCTTCACCGAACGGGTCGCCAACGCGCTCGGGCCGGCCATCAAACGGTATTACCGGGCCGAGGTGCGAAACATCGACAACGTCCCGCCGTCCGGTGGGGCGCTGGTGGTTTCCAACCACTCCGGCGGCATGCTGACACCGGACGTGTTGATCTTTTCCCCGGCCTTCCACGAGAGGTTCGGCTACGACCGCCCCGTCTACACGCTCGGCCATTACGGGATCTTCATGGGGCCCTTGGACGGCTGGCTGCGCCGCCTCGGGGTGATCGAGGCCAGCCGCGAAAACGCCGCCGCCGCCCTGCATTCGGGCGCGGTGGTGCTGGTGTTTCCCGGCGGCGACTACGACTCGTACCGCCCGACGTTCAGCGCCAACACCATCGACTTCAACGGGCGCACCGGCTACGTGCGAACGGCGATCGAAGCCGGCGTGCCGATCGTGCCGACAGTGTCGATCGGCGCCCAGGAGACCCAGCTGTTTTTGACCCGGGGCAACTGGCTGGCCCGCAAGCTGGGGCTAACGAAGGCGCGCATGGACATCCTGCCGGTCAGCGTCGGGTTCCCGTTCGGGCTCAGCGTGATCTTCCCGCCCAACCTGCCGCTGCCGGCAAAGGTCGTCACCGAGGTGCTCGAGCCGATCGACGTCACCGCGCGCTTCGGTGAGGACCCCGACATCGACGAGGTCGACGCCCATGTCCGCGCCGTCATGGAGGACGCGCTGAAGCGGTTGGCCGAGCAGCGCCGGTTTCCGATCCTCGGCTGAGGATGCCGCCAATCCGCGCCGGCGGCCGGCGCCCTGCGGCATAGTTGTTGGCCTGGTCGCGTCGGCAGGGCGAGGTGACGTGTGAAAAGACTCAACGGCATGGACGCCATGCTGCTCTACAGCGAGACGCCCAACCTGCACACGCACACGCTGAAGGTGGCGATCATCGACCCGGCCGACTGCGACGGCGAGTTCGGGTTCGACGCGTTCCGCCGCCACGTGCGCCGGCGGCTTCACCTGCTGGAACCGTTGCGCTACAAGCTCGTTGACATTCCGTGGCACCTGCATCACCCGATGTGGCAGGAAAACTGTGAGGTCGACCTGGACTATCACCTCCGTCGCGTCCGGGTGCCCGCGCCGGGCGGGCGGCGAGAGCTCGATCGGGTCATCGGCGAGGTGGCGTCCACCCCCTTGGACCGCACCCGGCCGCTGTGGGAATTTCACTTCGCCGAGGGACTGGCCGACGGCCGGTTCGCCTTGATCGGCAAGGTGCACCACGCGTTGGCCGATGGTGTCGCGTCGGTCAACCTCCTGGCGCGCGCGATGGATCTGCGGGACGGGCTCACCGACGAGCGCGACAACGACGAAGCCGGTGTCACGGTTTCCGATGCCGACCTGCTGCGCGCCGCCGCGCGCGACCACGTCCGGCAACTCGCGCAACTGCCACGGCTGCTCAAAGACGCGGCCGTGGGGCTGATGCGGGTGCGGCGTCGCTCCCGCGAGCGCGGAGACCACCCCGACCTCGCCGATGCTTTTGACGCGCCCCCGACGTTTCTCAACCATGTGGTCTCACCCCGGCGCTGGTTCGCCAGCACGTCGTTACCGCTGCCGCAGGCCAAGGCGACGGCAAAAGCGTTGGGCATCACCATGACCGATCTGGTGCTGGCGACGGCGGCCGGCGGGTTGCGAACGCTCTTGCTGGCCTACGACGGCGCGGCCGACCGCCCGATCATCGCGTCGGTGCCGACCGCCACCGACAAGTCGGACCGGATCACCGGCAACGAGATCAGCGGGCTGATGATTTCGCTGCCGGTGCATGTCGACGACCCGATCGAACGGGCCCGGCTGATCTCGGTGGCCACCCGGATCGCCAAGGAAGACCACGAGATCCTCGGCCCGCAGCTGTACGGGAAGATGATGGCCTACCTGCCGACCGCCTTCGCCCCGGCGGCATTTCGCTGGCTGGGTCTGCGCGACATGCCCAACAAGCTGATGAACGTCGCCGTATCCAGCGTGGTCGGACCGCGCGAACGGGGCCACTTCGGCGGCGCGGCCGTCAGCGAGATCTATTCCACGGGTGTGCTCTCGCCCGGCGCCCCGGTCAACATCACCGTGTGGAGCTACGTCGACCGGCTCGGCGTCGCGGTGCTGACCGACGATCAGACGTTCGACGACCCGCATGAGGCGACAGACGCCATCAGCGCGGCCTTCGACGAATTATGCTGTGCCGCAGGCATTTCCGATCAGCCGGCGAGGACCCCGTCCAGCACCGAGTAGAACAGGCCCAAGCCGTCGTCGGAGGGCCCGGTCAGCGCCTCGATGGCATGCTCGGGATGCGGCATCAGGCCCACCACGCGGCCGTCGGCGGAGCTGACGCCGGCGATGTCATGTTGCGAACCGTTGGCGTTCTCGTGGTACCGGAACACCACCCGCCCCTCGCCCTCGAGCTCCTCGAGCACCTCGGCGGGCGCCACGTAGCGGCCCTCGCCGGACTTCAGCGGCACCAGCAGATCGGCGTCCGGTTCGAAACGCGACGTCCACGCCGTCGACGTCGACGCCACCCGCAGCCACACGTCGCGGCAGATGAAATGCAAACCCACGTTGCGGGTCAGGGCACCGGGCAGCAGGCCGGCCTCGCAGAGCACTTGAAAACCGTTGCAGATACCCAAGACCGGCATCCCGCGCCGCGCGGCGTCCACCACTTCGGTCATAACCGGGGCGAACCTGGCGATCGCCCCCGCCCGCAGGTAGTCACCGTAGGAGAAGCCGCCCGGAACCACCACGGCGTCGACACTTTTCAAATCGGCGTCGGCGTGCCACAGGTTGACCGGCTCCGCGCCGACGCGGCGGGCCGCCCGGGCGGCGTCCACGTCGTCGAGCGTGCCGGGAAACGTGATGATCCCGATGCGTGCGGTCACGTCGTCTCCCGGCTGATCGTCCAGTCCTCGATCACGGTGTTCGCCAACAGCGATTCGGCGATCTCGGCGAGCGCCGAGTCGTCCACGCTGTCGTCCACTTCGAGCTCAAACCTCTTGCCCTGCCGGACATCTGATATCCCCGGGTGACCGAGGCGGCCCAGCGCGCCGACGATCGCCTGACCCTGCGGGTCCAGAATCTCCGCTTTGGGCATCACGTTCACGATCACCCGGGCCACCGGCGCTCCTCCTCAGTTGGCGTTTCGCCGCCAACTCTACCGGCGAAACCGCAGCTCGCCCTCACGGGCACGAGGCAATGTAGGCCTCACACAGCGGCGCGCCCATGGCGCCCAGCACCGGGTCGTCGGCCATCGCCGGCCAGGGCGCCTGCGGCGGGGACGTCGACCAGAGCGTGACCTCGCTGACCGTGCTGCTGGCCGGGTGGGCGAAAAGGTAGGTGTGCATCACCACCGGGCCGCTGATCACGGCGGCCATGCGGTTGGTGTCGTCGCTGGTCAACGACGGCGATTGCTGCGGCGCACGCTGCTGGCAACTCCGCAACGCGGCGACGGCGCTACGGAACGCCTCGGCCGCGATCTCGCCACCGCGGGCCGTATCACCGCGCCAATGCAGGATTTGGGCCTGCAACTGCCACTGACCGTCCGGATGCTGCACCGTCGAACGGGCGGAGACCGCCGAGTCGCGGGGGTCCCGAGCGGTGGCCGGCGTGGCGCACAGCTCCTCGAACCGAAACCGGGGGCCGGGCGCCGAGCCCGTCGTCTGGACCGCCTGACCGGCGAGCGCGGGCCAGTGGTACACCGCGTCCAGCGGCACGGCACGCTGATCGATCCACGCGGTGTTGGGGATCCGGTCGCACATGGCGGGGCAGGTCTCGGGCTCACCGTGCGCAGGGATGACGACGACCAGCGCGACCGCGAGGCCGCCGGCGACCAGCATCGTGGCCAGGATCACGCGCAGCGGCAGCTTGTCCATCAAGGCACAATCGTAGATATGCAACTGACGCATTTCGGTCATTCGTGCCTACTCGCCGAGTTCGACCAGACACGCGTGCTGTTTGATCCCGGTACCTTCGCCCACGGTTTCGAGGGAATCACCGGCTTAACCGCCATCTTGATCACTCATCAGCACCCCGACCACGTCGACGGGAAACGGTTGCCGGCACTGCTCGAGGGTAACCCGGATGTCGCGCTGTATGCCGACCCACAGACCGCCGCGCAACTCGGCGCGCCCTGCCGCGAGGTACACGTCGGCGACGAACTGCAGATCGGTGAGCTGACCGTGCGGGCCTTGGGGGGAAAGCACGCCGTCATCCACCCGGAAATCCCTGTGATCGAGAACATTTCGTTTCTCATCGGCGACGGCGAGCATCCCGCCCGGTTGATGCATCCCGGCGACGCGCTGTTCGTGCCCGACGAGCCGGTGGACGTTTTGGCCACCCCGGCGGCGGCCCCGTGGATGAAGGTTTCGGAAGCGGTCGATTACCTTCGCGCGGTGGCACCAGCGCGCGCCGTCCCCATCCACCAGGGGATCATCGCCCCCGATGCACGTGGCATCTACTACGGCCGGCTCACCGAGATGACCAGCACCGACTTCCAGGTGCTGCCCGAAGAGGACGCCGTCACCTTCTAGCGCGAGCAGCTAGGTGATGTCGTCGGCGGCGCCGCGGCCGGCGGCGCGGCCCGAGAAGATGCATCCACCCAGGAATGTGCCCTCCAGCGCGCGGTAGCCGTGCACGCCCCCGCCGCCGAAGCCCGCCGCCTCGCCGGCGGCGTACAGCCCGCTCAGCGGAGTGCCGTCGGAGGTCAACACCCGTGCGGCAAGATCGGTTTCGATGCCGCCCAGCGTCTTTCGCGTCAAGATGTGCAGCTTGACCGCGATCATCGGCCCGGCCTTCGGATCGGTCAACCGGTGCGGCGCCACGACCCGGCCCAGCCGGTCGCCCAGATAGCCGCGGGCCGCGCGGATCGCGGTGATCTGGCCGTCCTTGCTGAACCTGTTGGCGACCTCCCGGTCCCGCGCGGTGACCTCGGCCTCCACCGTGGCGTAGTCCAGCGGTTGCACGTCGGGCAGCTTGTTCATCGCGGACACCAGGTCCCGCAACGAATCCGCGCTGACGAAGTCCACGCCCCGATCGACGAACGCCTGCACGGGCCCCGGCGGTCCGGAGCGTGCCCGGTTCCGCAGCAGCTCGCGCACGCTCTGCCCGGTCAGATCGGGATTCTGTTCCTGCCCGGAAAGCGCGAATTCCTTCTCAATGATCTTGGCGTTCAACACAAACCACGTGTAGTCGAACCCGGATCGGGTGATGTACTCGAGCGTGCCAAGTGTGTCGAAACCGGGATACAGGGGAACCGGCAACCGCTTGCCGTTCGCATCCAGCCACAGCGACGACGGGCCCGGGATGATGCGAATTCCGTGCAGCGGCCAGATCGGGTCGTAGTTGGTGATGCCCTCGGTGTAGTGCCACATCCGGTCCGGGTTGATCACCCGCGCGCCGGCCTTCTGCGTGATGCCGATCATCCGGCCGTCGACGTGTGCCGGCACGCCGCTGAGCAATTGCTCGGGCACGCGGCCCATCCGCTTCGGCCAATTCTTGCGCACCAGCTCGTGGTTCCCCCCGATGCCACCACTCGTCACGATCACCGCAGCGGCGCGGAACTCGAACTCCCCGATGGCCTTTCGTGAGGAGGCGACGCCGCGCGGCGCGGTTGAGGACTCCAGCACCGTCCCCCGGACGCCCGTCACCGCGTCATTCTCGACGATCAACTCGTCGACCTGATGGCGGTGCGCGAAGCGCACCGTGGAGCGGTCGCGCAGTTGACGGGCGAAGATCTCGACCAGCGCGGGCCCGGTGCCCCAGGTGATGTGGAAGCGCGGAACCGAATTGCCGTGCCCCTGCGCGTCATACCCGCCGCGCTCGGCCCACCCCACCAAAGGGAAAAGCTTGAGCCCGCGGGTGCGCAGCCAGCTGCGCTTCTCCCCCGCGGCGAAATCGACGTAGGCATGGGCCCATTGGCGCGGCCAGTAGTCCTCGGGCCGGTCGAACGCCGCCGTACCCAGCCAGTCCTGCAGCGCGAGCTCGTGGCTGTCGCGGATGCCCAACCGGCGCTGCTCGGGGCTGTCGACGAAGAACAGACCGCCGAAGGACCAGAACGCCTGCCCGCCCAGGTTGGCGCTGTTCTCCTGGTCGAGGATCAGCACCCGCAGGCCGCGATCCACCAGTTCGCAGGCGGCGACCAGGCCGGA
The DNA here is from genome assembly GCF_035918355.1 of Mycobacterium sp. 3-98. Taxonomy (NCBI): domain Bacteria; kingdom Bacillati; phylum Actinomycetota; class Actinomycetes; order Mycobacteriales; family Mycobacteriaceae; genus Mycobacterium; species Mycobacterium sp. 3-98. The sequence goes on from NZ_CP142360.1 coordinate 5,335,482, forward strand.
CAGCCCCGCTCCGACGACGATGGCATCAGCGCCGAACCCGGCAACCGAAGAAACGCTCATGTCGGTCCAGGGTAGTGCCCCGGACAGCAGGTCAGGCAGTCGATTCGTCAGGCGGCGTCGAGCAAGGCCTTGTCACGACGCCAGCGATACACCGTCGGTGTGCAGTCGTGCATCAACGCCAGGTCGACCGCGTCCAGCATCGCCTGCAGAGGTCCGGGTTTGCGGAGGTGCCGCGCGGCGACCGCCACCCGCACGATGCCGCCGCGCCGGGCGATCCGCTCGGCGGACAGCACGACCGTGCGACACCACCACGGCTCGGCGAGAACACCCTCGCCGATGCCGAGAACCCGCGCCCGCACGGTGGTGTGCCGCACCAGGTCGGTGATCCCATGCAGATCGGCCAGCATCCGAAAACCGTTGCCCGGCAATGCTTTGACGACGCCGGGCGAAACCACGCAGCCGGGAGCCGCGAACAGCCGCGTGCGTAAACCGAGGTGCTCGAGGACCCGGTCGGCGGCCATCAAGCGCAGATTGGCCTCATGCGCCCGCAAAATCGCGAACTCACCGCGGCGCTTCCTGGTGAGGGCATCGTCGTAGCCGTGCAACACGATCGCGTCGCCACCGGCGCGGCGGGCGGTCAGCCAGTCAACGGTTTTCGGGTCGCTGTCGAGTCGGTAGCCGCCGGACAGGCGGGGAGCCACCAGCAGCGAAACCGGTACCTCACGGGCATCCATTTGTGCGCAGAACGCCTCGACGTCGGGCAGGGTGCGTTCCCCGATCCCCGAGACCGAAACGATCAATTTTCCAGACACACCAGCAGTTTGCCGACCGCAAGTGTCGGAACGGTGAAGGACACGCAGACAGCAGGCGTATATGCGCTCACCCAAAAGCGATAACTGGGTTCGGCGACCGGAATTTCAGGGGCGGTCCAGCAAACGGCCACCGGCGCCGGCGGACACGATCTGTTCGATATGCTAAGCAACGCCATGGACGAGGCCTCCTACGCAGCGGCCGGAGCGCCGCTGCCCCATGCCCCCGCGGAGCAGCCGGGCGCCGACACACGGGAGTATCCCGACAAGTTGGACGCCGAGCTGTTGCGGATCTCCGGCGTGTGCATCTTGGCCACGGTCATGGCGATCCTGGATGTCACGGTGGTCAGCGTCGCGCAACGCACCTTCATCGATCAGTTCGCGTCCTCGCAGGCGGTCGTGGCCTGGACGATGACGGGCTACACGCTCGCCCTGGCGACAGTGATCCCGATAACCGGGTGGGCCGCCGACCGGTTCGGCACCAAGCGGCTCTTCATAGGCTCCGTGCTGGCCTTCATGCTCGGATCACTGCTGTGCGCGATTGCCGCAAACATCTTGCAGCTCATCATCTTTCGGGTGGTTCAGGGTGTCGGCGGCGGCATGCTGCTGCCGTTGGGGTTCATGATCTTGACCCGTGAGGCCGGCCCCGCCCGGCTCGGGCGCCTGATGTCGATCCTGAGCATCCCGATGCTGCTCGCCCCGATCGGCGGCCCGATCCTGGGCGGCTGGCTGATCGACACCTCGAGCTGGCGATGGATCTTCCTGATCAACGTGCCGATCGGACTGCTCACCATTGTTCTCGCGGCGATCGTGTTCCCCCGCGACCATCCGGTCCGGTCGGAAACGTTCGACGCCGTCGGCGTGCTGCTGCTCTCCCCCGGCCTGGCCATGTTCCTGTTCGCGGTGTCGTCCGTCCCGGGCCGCGGCACCGTGGCCGACCGCCATGTGGTGATCCCGGCGACGATCGGACTGGCATTGATCGCGGGGTTCGTCGCGCACGCCTGGCACCGGGCGGATCATCCGTTGATCGATCTGCGGCTCTTCCGCAATCCGGTGCTGACCCACGCCAATGTGACGATGCTGGTCTTCGCGACCGCCTTTTTCGGCGCCGGCCTGCTGCTTCCCAGCTACTTCCAGCAGGTGCTGCACCAAACGCCGATGCAGGCGGGCGTGCACCTGATCCCGCAGGGGCTCGGCGCCATGCTGACCATGCGGCTGACCGGGCCGCTGGTGGACAGGCAAGGGCCGGGCAAAATCGTGCTGGTCGGGATTGTGCTGATCACGGCCGGGCTGGGGGCCTTCGCGTTCGGGGTGGCCAAGCAGGCGCACTATCTACCTGTGCTGCTGGTGGCGCTGGCGGTCACGGGCCTGGGCATGGGCTGCACGATGATGCCGTTGTCGGTCGCGGCCGTGCAGGCGCTGGCACCGCATCAAATCGCCCGGGGAACCACCTTGATGAGCGTCAACCACCAGGTGGGCGGCTCGATGGGGACCGCGCTGATGTCGATGATCCTGACCAATCAGTTCAATCGGAGCCAAAATATCGTCGCGGCAAACAAGGTTGCTGTCCTGCATCAGCGTGCGACCGTCGACGGGGTGCCGGTGGACCAATCCGCAATCCCCCGGCAGGCCCTTGTCCCGGGCTTTTGGGGGAATGTGGTGCATGATCTTTCCCACGCGTATACCGCGGTATTCGTGATTGCCGTCGTGCTGGTGGTTTGCACGATCATTCCGGCGTCCTTTTTGCCGAAAAAGCCGGCAAGCGAAACTGCCGGCGAATGACGCATTCGCGCCCTGTCGCCCGCGAAAAGCCGATTTTTTCGCTTTAAACTGCCGTCCGCGCCGCCTCTGCGCGGCAGGAATTACACGCGTGGTAATAGCGGCGAATACGAGTAAAAACGCCTCAGCGCGGCTAGCCGGGTGGATATGCTCAGCGGCGCCATGGAGAACACCCGTTCCGCATCTTTCACCGTTCCGTTGCCCATCGAGCCGGGTCCGTCGCGGCACCCAGACGAGTACCCGGACAAGCTCGACGCAGCACTGTTCCGGATCGCCGGAGTCTGTGGCCTGGCCTGCATCATGGCCGTCCTGGACAGCACCGTCGTCGCCGTCGCGCAACGCACCTTCATCGATCAGTTCGGGTCCACTCAGGCGGTCGTCTCGTGGACCATCGCCGGCTACATGCTCGCGTTTGCGACCGTGATCCCGATCACCGGATGGGCGGCGGATCGGTTCGGGACCAAGCGGCTTTTCATGGGTTCGGTCCTGATCTTCACGCTGGGGTCGCTGCTGTGCGCGGTGGCACCGAACATCTTGCTGCTGATTTTGTTCCGGGTGGTGCAAGGGGTGGGCGGCGGCATGCTGCTGCCGCTCAGCTTCGTCATCTTGACGCGTGAGGCCGGGCCCAAACGGGTCGGCCGCCTCATGGCGGTGGGGGGAATCCCGATCCTCCTCGGCCCCATCGGCGGGCCCATCCTGGGGGGTTGGCTGATCGGTGCGTATGGCTGGAAGTGGATCTTCCTGATCAACCTGCCGATCGGGCTGACCGCGTTCGCGCTGGCCGCGATCATGTTCGCGAAGGATCGCTCGGCCCCCTCGGAGGCCCTCGACATCACCGGCGCGCTGTTGCTCTCCCCCGGGGTGGCGATCTTCCTGTGCGGGGTGTGCTCCATTCCGGGTCGGCACACGATCACCGACCCTTACGTGCTGGGGCCGGCGCTGCTCGGCCTGGCATTGATCGGCGCGTTCATCGTGCATGCGTGGCATCGCACCGATCACCCCCTGATCGACCTGCGGCTGTTCCGCAACCCCGTGGTCACGGAGGTCAACGTGACGATGCTGGTGTTCGGGGCCGCCTCAGTCGGCGTAGGGCTGCTGATCCCGAGCTACTTCCAGATCGTCAGCCACGAGACGCCGATGCAGTCCGGGCTGCACATGCTGCCGATCGGAATCGGGGCCGTATTGACGATGCCGATCGGCGGGGCCTTCATGGACAAGCACGGTCCCGGCAACATCGTGCTGATCGGCCTGCCCCTGATGGCAGCGGGTCTGGGCGTGTTCACCTACGGCGTCGCCACGCAGGCCGAATACTCGCCGGTCTTGGTGTCCGGGCTCGCGATCATGGGCCTGGGTGCCGGCTTGACCACCACGCCGCTTTCCGCGGCGCTCATGCAGGCGCTTACCCCGCGTCAGGTGGCCCGCGGGACGACGTTGATCAGCGTGAATCAGCAAGTGGGCGGGTCGATCGGGGCCGCGCTCATGGCGGTGATCCTGACCAATCAGTTCAATCGCAACGAAGCCCTGATGGCGGCGAACGAGATGGCCGGGGTGCGCCCGCCCGCCGGCAAGCGAAGCATTGACCCGTCGGCCCTTCCCGGGCAGACGATGACGCCCGATCTGGCCAGCCACGTGTCGCACCACCTGGCGCACGCCTATACGACGGTGTTCGTGCTGGCGGTCGTGCTGGTGGCGTTCACCGTCGTCCCGGCATCCTTCCTGCCCAGGAGGCTGGCGACCCCGCCCGTCGGCGACGACTAGCGCCCGGCTCGGCTGATCCTCGAGCTAGCCGTCCCGGCCGCCGCCATAACGGTCGCCGTCGGCGGTGGCCAGCAGCCACGCATACTGGAACGCGGTTTCCTCCCAACCCTTGTAGCGACCGCTGACGCCGCCATGCCCGGCATTCATCTGGGTCTTCAGCAGGACCGGGCTGCCGTTCGCGTTGAGGTGTCGCAGGGCCGCGACCCATTTTGCGGGTTCCACGTAGTAGACCCGCGTGTCGTTGAGCGAGGTCATCGCCAGGATCGCCGGATACGGCTTTGCCTCGACGTTCTCATACGGGGAATAGGACTTCATGTAGGAGTAGACGTCCTTGTCCGCCAACGGGTTTCCCCATTCGTCCCACTCGGTGACGGTCAGCGGCAAGGAGGGATCCAAAATGGTGGTCAGCGGGTCGACGAACGGTACCTGCGCGAGGATTCCGGCAAAGAGTTCCGGCGCCAGGTTGGCCACCGCCCCCATCAACAGTCCGCCGGCACTGCCCCCCAACGCCACCAGCCGGCGCGGGCGGGTTACTCCGGAATCCACCAAATGCCTTGCCACCGCGACGAAGTCGGTGAAGGTGTTCTTCTTCTCCAAGAGCTTGCCGTGCTCATACCACAGCCGGCCCATCTCGCCGCCGCCGCGGACGTGGGCGATCGCGAACACCATTCCCCGATCCAACAGCGACAACCGGGCGATGGAGAAACTCGGATCGGTGCAGATCTCGTAGGCTCCGTAGCCGTAAACCAGCGCGGGCGCTGGGAATTCGATTCCTGAGCGGTGCACGACCGAGACCGGGATCCGGGCGCCGTCCTCGGCGACCGCCCAGTCGCGCCGTTCGACGTAATCGTCCGGGCGATAATCGCCGAGTACGGGTTGCTCGCGCAGCAGGGTGCGTTCGCCGGTGACGAAGTCGATGTCGTAGACCCGTGCCGGAATGACCAGAGACCCCGCCCGGATCCGCAGCTTGGGCGCGCCCCAATTCGGGTTGCCGGCCAGGCCGGCCGACATCAGTTCGGAATCGAACGAAACCTCTTCGGGCTCCGCGTATGTGCCGTCGGAGTTGACGCGCCACAGCGCGAGCCGCGGCAGCGCCTCACGCCGGTAGCTGACCACGAGATGGCCGGCGAAGGCGTCCACCCCGTCGAGTCGGACATCGTCGCGGTGCGGGATCAGCGTGCGCTGCTGGGTGGGATCGCTGACCGGCGCCTCGGTCAGCGTGAAGTTGACCGCGTCGTCGTTATGCAGGATCAAGAACCGGTCCTGCCCGCCCACCACCGCATGTTCGACCGAATACTCGACGCCTTCGCGGCGCGGCAGCACGACGGTGAACTGCGCCTGCGGATCGGTGGCGTCGGCGTAGCGGAATTCGGAGGTGATCGAGGAACCGGAGGCGATGAAGACGTAGGCCTCACTTCTGGTGAGTCCCACGCCGAGCCAAAACTTCTCGTCGGCTTCGTGGTACACCAGCTCCGATTCCGCACCGGAGCCCACCCGATACCGCCACACCTTGTCGGGGCGATGGGCCGCGTCCAGGGTGAGGTAGTACACGGTGCGGTTGTCCGCGGCCCAGGTCGCACCCGCGCCGATGTCGGCGATCTCGTCCGGATACAGCTCGCCGGTGCGTAAATCCTTGAACCGCAACGTATAGCGTTCATCGCCGAGGGTGTCGACGGAGTACGCCAGCAGGTTTCCGTCGAGGCTGACGGTTGCGGCGCCCAGGGAGAAAAATTCGTGACCCTCGGCTTCGACGTTCGAATCGAGCAAGATTTGTTCGCCGGGAATGTCGGTGTTCTCGTCCAGGGTCGGCGGGTTCCAGTCGTCGGGATCACTTACCGGGCAACGGCACTGGACGCGATACTGCTTGCCTTCGAACGTGCGGGCGTAGTACCACCACTGGCCCTGCCGCGTCGGTACCGACAGGTCGGTTTCCTTGGTACGCGCCTTGATCTCGTCGAAGATCTGTTGCCGCAACGGTTCGAGGTGGGCGGTCATCTGGTCGACGTAGCTGTTTTCCGCCTCGAGGTAGGCGATCACGTCGGGGTTCGTCTTCTCGCGCAGCCACTCATAGGGGTCGATGAAGACGTCACCGTGGTGCTCGCGCCGGCTGTCCACCCGCTTGGCGACGGGTGGCACGGGACCGGCAAGGTGCGACTCGCTCATGCGGCGGGGCCGATCCAGTCGCCGAAGCTCAGGCCGGAAATGCGTTCGTAGGCCTCGATATAGCGGCCACGGGTCGCCTCGATGATGTCGTCCGGGAGCGGCGGCGGGGGTAGCGTGCCGTGGCGGTCCCACCCGGAGTCGGGGCTGGTGAGCCAGTTGCGGACGAACTGTTTGTCGAAACTGTTCTGGACCACGCCGACCTGGTACTCGTCGGCCGGCCAGTACCGTGACGAATCCGGGGTGAAGATCTCGTCGGCCAGTAGCAGGTTGCCGTCGCGGTCGGTGCCGAACTCGAACTTGGTGTCCGCGATGATGATTCCTTTCCTCAGCGCATGGTCGGCGGCCTGAACGTAGATCTGCAACGTGCGGTCGCGCAGTTGGTTGGCGCGCACCCCGCCCACCATCTCGATCACGCGGGCGAACGAGACGTTCTCGTCGTGGTCCCCCAACGCGGCCTTGGTCGCCGGGGTGAACAGCGGTTCGGCGAACCGGCTGGCTTCGACCAGTCCCGGAGGCAAGGTGATGCCGCAGACCTTGCCGGTCGCCTGGTAGTCCAGGAGCCCCGAGCCGGTCAGGTAACCGCGCGCCACGCATTCGACCGGAAGCATGTCCAGCCGCCGCACCACCAGGGCCCGGCCCAGCACCTCGTCGGGGATGCGCGGGTCATCCGGCGGCCCGGCCAAATGATTGGGGGCGTCCACGAGACCGAAGAAGAAGACGCTCATCGCCGTCAGGATGCGGCCCTTGTCCGGGATAGTGCTGTCCAGGACGAAGTCGTACGCCGAGATGCGGTCGGTGGCGACCAATAGGAGGTGTTCGTCGTCGACGCGATACAGCTCACGGACCTTGCCGCTGGCCAGATGCTGGTAGTCGGACAGTGCGGGCATCCGGTCAGCCTATCGGGCACCTGACGACGCGGCTTGTGCTGGGATCGGGCTATGACACCGCGGTTTCTGCCCTACTCCACCAGGCCCGGCCGGCTGGCCGCCCAGCTGTTCAGCGACTTCGCCGTCGTCGTGTGGACGGCGCTGTGGCTCCTCGTCGCCCTGGCGGTTTACGACGCCATCGCGACCATCGCCGACGCGGGCCGCCAGGTCGAGAGCGGCGCGGACGGCATCGCCGGCAACCTCGCGTCCGCCGGCCACGGCGCCCAGCACATCCCGGTGGTGGGCGACACGGTCAGCAAGCCGCTCAACTCCGCCAGCCAGGCCGCGCTGGACATCGCGGGTGCGGGCCACGACCTGGACACCGCGGCGAGCTGGCTCGCGGTGCTGCTGGCGATGGCGGTCGTCGCGCTCCCGATCCTCGTCGCGGTGATCCCGTGGTTGTTTCTGCGGGTTCGCTTCTTTCGGCGCAAGCTGACGGTGACCGCGTTGGCCGCAACCCCGGCCGGTGCGCAGTTGCTCGCGCTGCGCGCGTTGACCAACCGCCCACCACGCAAGTTGATCGCGGTCAGCGCGGACCCGGTCGGCGGGTGGCGCCGTGAGGACCCGGTCACCATCGGGGCCCTGGCCGCGCTTGAATTACGCTCGGCGGGTATCGCGATCCGCGGGGCTTAGCAGCAGCGCCCGCGACAACAGGAGCAGCCCCGCGGCGACCACAATCAACCAGGCCGCCAACGCGTCCCAGAAGAACACCAGCGAGACGGTGAGCAGCGATCGCTGACCGATCTCGATCGCCATGGCGAAGCTGGCCGCCGAATACATGCCCAGCGGGAACACGAACGCCCACCACACGCCGGCAAACCGCAGCATGTTCGGATACCGCCGAATGCGGTGCAGCGCGAAGTAGATCAGCGGCGGTATCCACAGGGTGGCCGTCACCCAGGTCACGATGGTGACCACGCGCACCGGGCCGGCCAGCCAGGCGGGGGCCACGGCGTGGATGTTATCGCCGGCCAGCGTCGCAATCGCCATGCCGCCCATCAGGATCCAGGTGTCCGGTTCGAAGCCGTCGCGGTCCTGTCGTTCGTTGACCACGCGCCACAGGGTCAGCCAGGTCATCAGGCCGTAGATGCACAGCGCCGCCACCCACGCGGCCACGGCCACCGCGAGCCACCAGTGATGACCGGTGTGACGGGCCGCCCGGGCGATCACGATCGCCAAACCCGATGTTCCGACGCTGCCCAGCTGCCAGGCGCCGTGGGCGCGGTCGCGCAGCGCGGACCAGCGGTGCGCCAACATGTTTCGCGCGCTGAGCAGGATCAGCACCAGCCACGACGCCAGCCCGACGGCACCGAGCACCCGCGCCACCCACACATTCGACGACAGGCGCGTGTCGATCACCGCGCAGGCGGCGACGAAGGTGATCATCCGCAGCGTGACGTCGGGATCGGTCAGATCCCAGCGCAGCTTGTGTCCGGTGGCGCAACCCTTCGCGACGACGAGGGCAACCAGGAGGACCAGACCCAAAGTGGCGATGACACCCATCGTGTCGCTGATCAACCGGTACCCGTGATTTTTCGCACCGATCGACAAGATGCCGGTCGCCATCACCGCAGCGAACACATCGGGTGAGGGCTCGATATCGGCGAACCGGATCGTCACTGGTCTTCGCGTAGCTCCACGACGAGGTGCCGGATGCCGGTATGCCGGTTGCTGCGGGCCCATTCGACCGGCCGGACCACCTGCACGGCACCGAACCGGGAGAGCAACTCCTCGAACAGCACCCGCAGTTCCAGCCGGGCCAGGTTGGCGCCCAGGCAGTAGTGCACGCCCTGACCGAATCCCAGGTGCGGGTTGGGTTTCCGGGCGATATCGAATGTGTCGGCGTGGTCGAACACGCTGGCGTCGCGATTCGCCGAACCCTCCCAGATCTGTATTTTCTGTCCGGCCTCGATCGGCCGGCCGCCCAGCGTGACGTCGCGGGTGGCGGTGCGCCGCTTCGACGGCGAGGGTGAGGTCCACCGCACCATCTCCTCCACGGCGGTGGGCAGCGCACCGAGATCCTCACGCAGGGAACGTAATTGCGACGGATGGTTGGCCAGCGCCAGCAGCCCGCCCGCGACCGCGTTGCGGGTGGTCTCCGCGCCGGCGCTGAACAGCAGGCTGAAGAACAGGTACAGCTCGAGGTCGGAAAGGGCCGACGCATCCGAATCGTCGAGCATCGCGTTCGCCACGACCGACAACATGTCATCGGTCGGGTTCTCACGCTTGGACGCGATCAATTGCCGGCCGTAGTCGTACATGCGCGACCCGGCCTCTTCCACCGACAGCTGCGAGAGCGACGCTTTGCGCGAACCGCCGAAATCGAACTGCGGCTCGATCGCGTCGAACAGCCAATGCCGTTCGGATTCAGGGACTCCCAGCAGGATGCAGATCATCTGCATCGGTAGCTCGGCGGCGATGTCGACCAGGAAGTCGAACGGCTCGCCCGGCACCACGGCGTCGAGCAGCCGGCGCGCCCTGGTCCGCAGATCGTCTTCCACTAAACGGATCATCCGCGGCGTCAGCCCGGAACTGACCAGTCGCCGGATTTGCGAATGCCGGGGGTCGTCCATCATGTTGAGCACCTGCCCGGCGATCGCCAGGTCCTGTAACAGCGTGCCGCCGTAGGGCCGTTCGCCCCCGGTGACCGACGAGTACGTCACCGGATCCTTGAGAACCTCAAGCGTTTCCGCGTAGGTGGCGACCGACCAGAAGCCCTCGTTGTCCGGGGTGTTGTCGGTCGGTGGGTGCCAGTACACCGGCGCCTCGCGGCGATGGATGGCGAACAGGTCGTGCGGGAACCCGTCGGCGAAGTTGTCGAGATCGGTGAAATCGATCTCCGCGAGTGCGCCGGCCAGGGTCACAGGATCGCACCCGGGGCGTACTTGGCGGCGTCCGGGTAGCGGCTCACCAGCGCGTCCACCAGGGCCGCCACCTCGTCCACCTGGTCACCGGCCGCGCCCGTGAACGCCTTCTTGTCCGCCAGCGCGGCGTCCAGGGCCGCCCGGTCCAACGGCAGCCGGTCGTCGGCGGCCAGCCGATCCAGCAGATCGGGCTCGGCCCCGCGTTCCCGCATGGCCAGCGCCGTCGCGACCGCGTGTTCGCGGATCACGTGATGCGCGGCCTCGCGGCCCATGCCGGCACGCACCGCGGCGATCAACACCTTGGTGGTGGCCAGGAAGGGCAGGTAGCGGTCCAGCTCGCGAGCGATCACCGCCGGATAGGCGCCGAACTCGTCGAGCACCGTCAGGAAGGTCTCGATCTGCCCGTCGATGGCAAAAAAGCTGTCCGGCAATGCCACTCGGCGCACCACGGAGCAGAAGACGTCGCCCTCGTTCCACTGCGCACCCGCCAGCTCGGCGGCCATCGACGCGTACCCGCGCAACACCACCTGCAGGCCGTTGACCCGTTCGCAGCTGCGGGTGTTCATCTTGTGCGGCATCGCCGACGAGCCGACCTGGCCCGGCGCGAACCCCTCGGTGACCAGCTCGTGGCCGGCCATCAGCCGAATGGTGTGCGCCATCGACGACGCTCCCGCGCCCAGCTGCACCAGCGCCGAAATCACGTCATGGTCCAGCGACCTCGGATACACCTGCCCGACGCTGGTCAAAACCGTTGCGAAACCCAAGAATTGGGCGATGCGCCGCTCGAGTTCGGCGAGCTTGGCCGCGTCGCCGTCCAGCAGGTCGAGCATGTCCTGCGACGTGCCCATCGGTCCCTTGATGCCACGCAGCGGATAACGGTCGATCAACTCGCGCAGCCTGGTCAACGCGATCAGCGTCTCCTGGGCCGCCGACGCGAATCGCTTGCCGAGCGTGGTGGCCTGGGCGGCGACATTGTGGCTGCGTCCGGCCATCACCAGGTCGCGATAGGCGACGGCCCGCTCGGCGAGCCGCGCCGCGACCGCAACCCCGTGCGCGAAGACGAGCTCCAGCGACCGCCGGATCTGCAGCTGCTCCACGTTCTCGGTCAGGTCGCGGCTGGTCATGCCTTTGTGCACATGCTCGTGACCGGCCAGCGCGTTGAATTCCTCGATGCGGGCCTTGACGTCGTGGCGCAGGACGCGTTCACGGTCCGCGATCGACGACAGGTCGACGTCCTCGAGCACCCGCTCGTAGTCGGCGATCGCGTCGGGGGGCACCGCGACGCCCAGCTCGGCCTGCGCGCGCAGCACCGCGAGCCACAGCCGCCGCTCCGCGACGATCTTGGCCTCCGGCGACCAGATCGCGACCATCTCGGCGCTGGCGTACCGGGTGGCCAGCACATTCGGAATGCTCACTTGGTCCTCACGAACACACAGCTTACGGTCGTCGCGCCCGGGTCTTCTCATCACCGGGCGTAACGTGGCGGCGAAAAATCGGGCCGAAAATCACCGTGGCGTTACATTCGATGCCGCCATACCCTCGTTGCGTCGCGGTCATACCCTGTGCGGATGTACTTCGCCGGTGTCGACCTCGCCTGGGCGGGTCGCAACCCGACCGGCGTCGCCGTCGTCGACTCCGACGGCGATTTGGTGAGCGTGGGCGCGGCCCGCGACGACGACGAGATCCTGGCCGCGTTGCGGCCCTACGTGTGGGGCGATTGCGTCGTCGCCTTCGACGCGCCTCTGGTGGTGAACAACCCGACCGGCCAGCGTCCGGCCGAGACCGCGCTCAACCGCGACTTCCGCCGGTTCGAGGCCGGCACCCACCCCTGCAACACCGGAAAGCCCGAATTCGCCAACGGCCCGCGCGGCGGACGCCTGGCCGCGGCGCTCGGCCTCGACCTGGATCCTCGGTCACCGGTCGGCCGTCGCGCCGTCGAGGTCTACCCGCATGCGGCGACAGTCGCGCTGTTCGGGTTGGAGCGAACCCTGAAGTACAAGGCCAAGCCGGGCCGTAGCGTCGACCGGCTCAAGTCCGAGCTTCTGGTACTGATGGACGGGCTCGAACGGCTCGCGCAGGCCCCGATCCCGCTGCGCGTCGCCGCGCACGAGGGCTGGGTCGCGTTGCGGGCGGCGGTGGCCGCCGCGCACCGCAAATGCGAGCTGCGCCGCGCCGAGGATCCGGTCGACGCGGTCGTCTGTGCCTACGTGGCGTTGTACGCGCAGCGCCGCCCGGCCGGGATGACGATCTACGGCGACGTTGACAGCGGATGCATCGTGACGCCGTCGCTGCCGGGTCAGATCTGCACGGGGCGCTGATCGATGGGGGCGAGCACCTCGATGAGATCGACCACCGCGCCCTGCGCCGCCGCGCGCGGATCCCGGCCCTCGACCAGGGCCGACACCACACACCCGTCGACCGCGCAGATCAGCGTGCACACCAGTTCGATATGCACGGAGCGGCCCGAGCGCTCGATGGCCTCCGCAACGGCCTCGGCGCGCTGACGCAGGCTGCGTCGCATGGTTTCCTGCAACGCGGGCAGGCGAGTGCACGCGATGTGTCGCTCGTAGCGCGAGATCAGCTGCTCGGTGAGTCCCGGGCCGGACACGTCCCCGACGAGCAGGTCCGCCAGCACCTCGGCGATGGTCTCCGGCCCGCGGCGCCGCCGGGACAACGCGGTGACCCGCGAGCGAAGCTGCGCCACCTCGATCATCGCGATGTGCTCGACCGCGCGTGCGATCAGATCGTCGAGGGAGGAGAAGTAATAGGTGGTCGACGCCAACGGCAATCCGGCCCGCCCGGCGACCGCCCGATGGCGCACCGCTTCGAACCCGCCCTCGGCGAGCAGCTCGGCGGCGGCGCTGATGAGCGCGTACCGTCGACGTTCTCCTTTCGGAGTAACCGCTGCAGTCACGAGTAGCCATCGTGCCAGCCAAAGTGGTACTGCATTGCCATTTCGGCCAAACGGCCCGCCGAACGAACATGGCATGATGGCCCGCATGCCCGACTTGAGCCGCCGCGCCGTGCTCGGTCTCGGCGCCGGTGCGGCCCTCGGCGCCGTCGGCGCGTACGGACTCGACATCCTGTTACAGCCACGCACATCTCATGCCACGCCGGTGTCGACGGCCGGCACCCAGGTGCCTTTGGCGCCGAGCCCGCCTAGCGATCCGGCTCCCCCGGCGGCGGCCGCGCCCACCATGGTGACCGGTTCCTTCGTCTCCGCCGCGCGTGGCGGCGTGAACACGAATTGGGCCATCGCGCGTCCGCCGGGCCAGACGAAGCCGCTGCGACCCGTGATCGCGCTGCACGGCAAGGGCAGTGACGCGTCCACCGTGATGGCGGGCGGCGTCGAACACGGTCTGGCGCAGGCCGTCGACGCCGGACTACCGCCGTTCGCGGTGGTCGCCGTCGACGGCGGCGGCAGCTATTGGCACAAACGGTCTTCCGGCGAGGACAGCGGCGCCATGGTGCTCGACGAGCTCATCCCGATGCTGGGCAACCAGAATCTGGACACCTCACGGGTGGCGTTCCTGGGCTGGTCGATGGGCGGCTACGGCGCATTGCTGCTGGGCGGTCGGTTGGGACCGGGCCGCACCGCGGCGATCTGCGCGGTGAGCCCCGCACTGTGGATGTCGTCAGGCGCGGCCGCACCCGGCGCTTTCGACGGCCCCGACGACTTCGCCGCGAACTCGGTGTTCGGCATGCCCGCCCTGGCCTCGATCCCCATTCGGATCGATTGCGGCGACAGCGATCCGTTTTACAGCGCGACAAAGCAGTTCATCGCGCAACTGCGCAATCCGCCGGCCGGTGGCTTCTCACCCGGTGGGCACGACGGGGGATTCTGGAGCTCGCAGTTGCCCGCCGAGCTGACCTGGATGGCACCGCTGCTGACGGCGTGAGGGGTCTGCGCCGCCGCCCCGCGGGCGTAACGCCACGGCGAAGCATCGCGTCCGAAATCGCCATGGCGTTACGCTCGCGGAGATGAGCGCACCGTTCGACTGGAACCTCCCCTACGCCTGGCCCCGCAAGCCCGTCGTGGCGGAAAATGTTGTGTGCACATCGCAACCGCTCGCCGCCCAGGCTGGCCTGCGGATGCTCGCCGAGGGCGGCAGCGCGGTCGACGCGGCCATAGCCACCGCCATCACGCTGACGATCGTGGAGCCGGTTTCCAACGGCATCGGCTCGGACGCCTTTGCCATCGTGTGGGATGGCAAGCAATTGCACGGGCTGAACGCATCGGGCCGCTCCCCGGCGGGCTGGACTCCGGAATACTTTGGCGGAGAAGCCGTTCCCCTCTTCGGGTGGAATTCGGTGACCGTGCCGGGCGCGGTGTCGGCGTGGACCGAACTGCACTCCAAGTTTGGCAAGCTGCCGTTCGAGCGGCTCTTCGAGCCCGCGATCTCCTACGGCCGCAACGGCTTTCTGGTTTCGCCGACGGTGGCCGAGCAGTGGGCGGCCCAGGTGCCGCTCTTCGAGAGGCAGCCGGGTTTCGCCGAGGCGTTTCTGCCGGGCGGGCGGGCGCCGAAACCCGGCGAGCGATTCAGCCTGCCCGATCACGCGGCCACACTCGAGGCGATCGCCGCCAGCCGCGGCGAGGCGTTCTACCGCGGGGTGCTGGCCGCCAAACTCGAGGCGCACGCGTCGGCCCACGGCGGTGTCATGCGGGGTAGCGACCTCGCGGCGCACCGCGCCGACTGGGTGGGCACTGTCGACGGCGGCTACCGCGGATACACCGTGCACGAGATTCCGCCCAACGGGCAGGGGATCGTCGCGCTGATCGCCCTGGGCATCCTGGAGCGCTTCGACATGGCGTCGCTGCCACCGGATTCCGCCGACAGCGTGCACCTGCAGATCGAAGCGGTGAAGCTCGCGTTCGCCGACGTCCAGGCGTATGTCGCCGACATCGAGCACATGCCGCTGCGGCCCGAACACCTGTTGGACACGGACTACCTGGCGCAGCGCGCCGCGCTGATCGACCGCGCGAGGGCGAAGCCGGCCTCCGCGGGCGCCCCGACGGGCGGAACCGTCTACCTGACCGCGGCCGACGCCGCGGGGATGATGGTGTCGATGATCCAGTCGAACTACATGGGATTCGGTTCCGGCGTGGTGGTGCCCGGCACCGGCATCTCGCTGCAAAACCGGGGCGCGAATTTCCTTGCGACGAAAGGCCATCCGAACGTCGTGGGCCCGAACAAGCGCCCCTTCCACACCATCATTCCGGCCTTCGTGACCAAGGATGGGGCCCCGGTGATGAGCTTCGGGGTGATGGGCGGAATGATGCAGCCGCAGGGACATGTGCAGGTGATGGTGCGCATCGCCGACCACGGGCAGAACCCGCAGGCGGCGTGTGACGGCCCGCGGTTCCGGTGGGTGGAGGGGACGCAGGTCAGCTGCGAAAAGGGTTTCCCCGCTGCGACGCTCGACGAATTGCGCCGGCGCGGGCACGACCTGGTCGCCGTCGACGACTACAACCAATTCGGCAGCTGCCAGGCGATCTGGCGGCTCGACGGCGGCTATTTCGCTGCCAGCGATCCGCGCCGCGACGGACAGGCGGTCGCCTTCTAACGCCTTTTAGACGCGGATCTGGCCTTCGGCCGCCAGCTGGGCGATGTCGTTGCGGAAATGACTGCCCGGCAGTCGAATCGAACGTAGGACGTCATACGCGTGATCTCGCGCTGCCGAGAGGTCGGCGCCGGTTCCCACCACCGACAGCACGCGGCCACCCGAGGAGACGATTTCGCCGTCCTCGCGTCGCGCGGTTCCGGCGTGCAGCACCCCGTCGGCCTCGGAGCCGACGATGACGTCGCCCACCCGAGGACGCCCGGGATAGTTCTCCGCCGCGAGCACCACCGTCACCGCGGCACCGTCGTGCCAGCGCAGCTCGCCGAACTCCGTCAACGTGCCGCTGCCCGCCGCGTACAGGAGCTGGCCGAGTGGCGATTCCAGCAGTGCCAGCACCGCTTGGGTCTCGGGATCGCCGAAGCGGCAGTTGAATTCAACCACCGCGGGCCCGTTTGCGGTGATCGCGAGCCCGGCATACAGCAATCCGCTGAACGGGCAGCCACGCGCAACCATCTCGGCCGCAACGGGTTCGACGATGTTGCCGACGATGTCGCGATAGACCTCGTCGGGAAGCCACGGGACCGGCGCGTAGGCGCCCATGCCGCCGGTGTTGGGTCCGCTGTCGCCGTCGCCGACGCGCTTGAAGTCCTGCGCCGGCAGCAGCGGCACCACGGTCGCGCCGTCGACGACGCAGAACAGCGACACCTCGGGACCGTCCAGATACGACTCCAGCAGCACCGGGTGGCCGGCTTCGAGCAGCCCGGCGGCGTGCGCTCGCGCCGCACCGCGATCCGCGGTCACCACCACTCCCTTGCCGGCGGCGAGGCGGTCGTCCTTCACCACCCACGCCGCATCGCCGGCCGGCGGACCAAAGCGGTCCAGGGCGGCGTCCAAAAGTGCGGGGCTGTCGACGATTTCGGTGGCCGCGGTGCGCACGCCGGCCGAGGCCATGACCTCTTTGGCGAACGCCTTGGAGCCTTCGATGCGGGCGGCGTCCTTGCCGGGGCCGAAGCAGACGATGCCGGCCGACCGCAGCGCGTCGGCCACCCCGAGGACCAGCGGCACCTCGGGACCGATGACCACCAGGTCGGCGCGCACCGCTCGCGCCAGGGCGACGACATCCTCCGCCGAGGTGACGTCGACGTCGTGCTGCTCGGCCAGCCGGGCGGTGCCGGCGTTGCCCGGGGCGATGGCCAGCCCCGTGACCTGCGGGTCTTTGCGCAGCGCCAGCAGCAGCGCATGCTCACGGGCACCGGAACCGATCACCAGGACGCGCACGACACGTCAGACTAGCCGGGCCAACCTGCTCACGCCCACAGTCCCCACGCTCAGAGGATTTTCTCGAGCAGGCTCCTGAGGTCGTTGCGCTGGGCGACGGTGAGCCGCCCGAGGCGCTTGTCGAACTCGTCGGAAAGCAGCTTCAGGCCGTCCCTGGCGGCCCGGCGCCCGGTCGTCGTGAGCTGCAGCCGGTGCCGGCGCAAATCGGACGGGTCGATCTCGCGGCGCACGAACCCCGCGGCCTCGAGCCGTTTCAGGTAGAGCGTCACCGTCGCCTTGGGCATGCTCAGGGTCGCGGCCAGCTCGGCCGGATAGGGATGCTCGTCGATCTCGGCGAGCAGGAAAAGCTCCTTGGATTCGAGGCCCAGCGCGCAGATGTCCGCCTCGGCGCACGAGATGACCGACAGCAGCACCCGATAGTTCAGCGACCAGATCTTGGCCGCATCCACTGCAGACGACTTGCCAGATCGTTCAGACATAAACTAGTTTTGTTATGAACAACCTCATGGTCGAACAATCTACCAGGAAGTGGGCAACATGCCGCTGGATCAATACGTGACACTCGGACGCTCCGGTTTGCGCGTCAGCCCCCTTTGCCTGGGCGCGATGACCTTTGGCGAAGACCTCGGCTGGGGCAGCAGTGTCGAGGAGTCACAACAGATCATCGACCGCTACATCGAACTCGGCGGCAATTTCATCGACACCGCCAACTTCTACACCCGAAGCCATTCCGAGAAGATCATCGGTGACCACGTCGGGCGCCACCCCGCCCGCCGCGATCGGTTGACGATCGCCACCAAGTTCAGCGGCAACCTGTATCCGGGTGATCCCAACGGCGGCGGCTCGGGCCGCAAATCACTGATCAGCGCCTGCGAAAATTCGTTGCGTCGCTTGCAAACCGACTACATCGATTTGTACTGGCTGCACATCTGGGACGCCAACACCCCGATCGAGGAGACCATGGCGGCACTCGACGACCTCGTGCGTGCCGGCAAGGTGCGCTACATCGGGGTTTCGGACACCCCGGCGTGGAAGATCGCCGAAGCCAACCTCCTCGCGCGCTTCCGCGGCTGGTCGGCGTTCATCGGGCTGCAGGTCGAGTACTCGCTGCTGGAGCGCACCATCGAACAGGAACTCGTGCCGATGGCGTCCGAATTCGGCCTCGGCATCACGCCGTGGTCGCCGTTGAAGGGCGGCGTACTCAGCGGCAAGTACACCCGCGCCAACAGCGGCCGGCACGACGCCGACCGCGGCGCCATGGTGGATGCCTTTCTCAACGAGAAGACCTACGCCGTCATCGATGAACTCGAGGTCATCGCGAGAGCGCACGAGACGAATGTCGCCAGCGTGGCGCTGGCCTGGGTCCGCGCGCAGCGTGCCGTCTCGTCCGTCATCATCGGCGCGCGGCGGCTCTCCCAGCTCGAGGACAACGTCCGGGCCGCCGACGTGAACCTGGGCGCCAACGAGCTGGCTCGGCTGGACGCGTTGACCAAACCGAGGCTCGGTTTCCCGCACAACATGCTGGAGCTGGCGCCGGGCATCATCAACGGCGGAACGACGATCAACGGGGTCTCCGCGCCGATCTCCGAATACGTGATGCCCGAAGGCGTTCAGCCGTACTGAGATTGACCGATCACTCGCCCGAGTGCATCTTCAGCGCGGCATCCACGTTGGCCTTCTTGTCCTCGCCGCCCCCCTTCGCCGCCGCCTTCTTGCGCTTGGCCACCACGGCGTCGACCGCGCCATTGAGGGCCGAACCCAGCGGGAAGCCGAGGTAGTGGGTGAGGAAGACGGCCATCTCCTTCAGTTCGGTCTCGGAGAGTTCGCCGTTGAGGAGCGCGGCGTTGATCTGGATCTCGGCCAGGTCGCGGTTCCCGATCGCGGTCACGGCCGTCAGCGTCATGATGCGCTTGTCGCGCATCGACAATCCCGGCCGCGTCCAGATGCTGCCGAACAGGTGATCGACGGTCAGGTCGAAGTACGCGTCGCCTTCGACGTTGGGCATCTCCCAGCCGTAGACCTCGTTCATCTTCGCGAGACCCTTGCTGCGCAGCTCGTCCATTACGCCTCTTTCTTCGTGTGTGGCACCCCGAGGCCGGCGGCCAATCGCTCGTAGGCCAACTGCGCGAGCGGTAGATCGACCGACACCGACTCGCCGAGGGCCAATGCCAGGCTCAGATCCTTCTCCCCCAGCCCCCGGGTGTGCAGGAACGGCTGGTACAGGAAGTTGTCCGGCTCGAGGTCTTTCATGTCCTCACGCACCATGATCGCCCCAGGGCCACCGGTGAGAGCGTCGGTATGACGCACCACCCGTCCGAGCGCCTGCAGATCCAGCCCGGCCGCCTCGGCGAGTTTCATGGCCTCGCACGCGGCGGCATACGAGGTGAACGTCAACATGTTGCGGGCCAACTTCATTCGGGTACCCGCACCCGGCTCACCGGCGTGGATGACCACGGCCGCCCAGTGTTTGAACGCCGGCTTGATCCGCTCGTACACCTCGCGGTCGGCGCCCACCATGGTGGCGAGCTCACCCTTCGCGGCGGCGGCCGCGCCGCCGCTGACCGGGGCGTCGACGATGTGGATGCCCCGCTCTTTGAGATCGCGGGCCAGGTCGACGGCCGTGGTGTCGCTGATCGTCGAGTGGATGGCGATGACCGTCCCGGGCTCGGCGTGCGCGGCCAGCTCGCCGACCACCTCGCGAACCTGGGCGTCGTTGAGCACGGTGATGTGGATGATGTCGGCGGCCGCGACGTCGGCGACGCTGTCGGCCAGGCGGGCGCCCTTTTCGGCCAGTGGGGTCATCGCATCGGTCCGAATGTCGAAAACCGTTACCCCGCCCGGCCATTCGGTCATCTTCGTGGCCATCGGAGCGCCCATATTGCCCAGCCCGATATAGCCCAGCTTGAGCGCTTCAGTCATGCGCCACTCCTCCTCATCGCTTCGCTCTGCATCGTCGCCGGCGGCTATGACCGGATTATCTGTCCGCCGTCGACATTGAAGATCTGCCCGGTGATCCACGACGCCTCGTCGGACAGCAGGAACAGGCACATGCCGACCAGGTCCGCCGGCGTGCCCATTCGCGACAGCGGCAGGCCCTTGACGATGTCGGCGACGATCTCTTGAGGGGTGGTGGTCCGGTTGGCCTCGGTGTCGATGGGGCCGGGCGCGATCGCGTTGATCCGGATCTTCTGGCCGCCCAGCTCGCGGGACAGTTGCTGCGTCAGGCCGTTGAGGCCGACCTTGGCCAGGCCGTAGTAGTTCGAGTACAGCCAGGCAGCGGTGGACGACTGGTTGACGATCGCCCCACCGCCGCGCTTGGCCATCTTCTTGTACACCGCACGCGTGCACCACAACGCCCCGTCGAGGTTCACGCTCATGAACTTCTTGTAGTACTCCGGGTCGATGGTGAGCAAGAAGTCCAACTTCATGCCCCCGAAGATGGCGGCGTTGTTGACCAGGTAGTCGATGCCGCCGAATTCGGCCAGCGTGCGGTCGGCCATCGCCTTGGCCGACGCCGGATCGGACACGTCGACCGGAACGCTGATCGCGGTTCCGCCGTCGGCCACGATCTGCTTGGCGACCGACTCGGCCGCCTCGGCGTTGATGTCGGCGACCACCACCGCGGCACCCTCGCGCGCCAGGGCCTCGGCGTAGGCCTGCCCGATGCCGCCCCCGGACCCGGTGACGATGCCGACCTTGTTCTCGAATCGCATGCTCTTGAGGCTCCTCTAGTTAATCGCTGTCGCAATGGTTTTGGTTTCCAGGTACTCCTCGAAACCGGCCAGGCCCATCTCGCGTCCGTTTCCGGACTGCTTGTAACCGCCGAAGGGCGCGTCGGCCGAGTACCACACGCCGCCGTTGACATTGATCGTGCCCGCGCGGACGCGCGCGGCGACCCGGGCCGCCCGGTCGGGGTCAGCGCCGAACACGGTGCCCGATAGGCCGTATGGCGAGTCGTTGGCGATGCGGACGGCGTCGTCGTCGCCGTCGTGCGGGATCACCGTCAGGACCGGGCCGAAGATCTCCTCGCGCGCGCAGCGCGCGTCGTTGCCCAGCCCCGCGATCACCGTGGGCTCGATGAAGAAGCCGACTTCGCGGTCGGCCGGCCGGCCGCCTCCGCAGGCGAACGTCCCGCCCTCGGCGATCGCCGAGTCGAGGTAGCCCTGTATCCGGTCACGCTGGCGCGCCGAAATCACTGGCCCGCAGATGGTTCCGGGGTCGGTGGGGTCGCCGGCCTTGATGCCGCCCATCGTCGCGGCCGCGACGGAGACGGCCTCGTCGTACTTCTCCCGCGGCACCACCAGCCGGGTGGTGATCGCGCAGCCTTGCCCCGCGTGCATGCACACCGAGAACGCGGCCACGCCCACCGCGCCGCCGAGGTCGGCGTCGTCGAGGACGATGAACGCCGACTTGCCGCCCAGCTCGAGGAAGACCTTCTTGATGGTCGCCGCGCCGTCGGCCATCACGCTGCGCCCGGTCGCCGTCGACCCGGTGAACGAAATCATGTCCACCCGTGGGTCTTTCGATAGCAACGCGCCGACACCGTGGTCGTCCGAGGTGACGATGTTGATGACGCCGGGCGGAAAGTCGGTGTGCTCGGCGATGAGTTCCCCCAGCACGGCGGCGCACCAGGGGGTGTCGGGTGCCGGCTTGAGGACGACGCTGTTTCCGGCGGCCAGGGCGGGCCCGATCTTGGCGAGGTTGATCTGGTGCGGAAAGTTCCACGGGGTGATGGCGCCGACGACGCCGACGGCCTCACGCGCGATGGTGCGCCTGGTGGGGATGCCCATCGGCGACGCCTCGCCGAGATCCTGGTTGTACTCGTAGGATTCGGCGGTGTCCGCGGCGAACGCCAGGTCGTTGACCGGGACTTCGAGCTGGGCGATGCTGGTGAGCATTCGCGGCGCCCCGACTTCCGCGATGGTCAGGTCGCGCAGCTCTTCGAGGTGCTGCTTCATCGCCTCGCGCAGTTGCCGCACGCAGCGCACCCGCAATTCGGTGTTGCGCGACCAGTCCGTCTCATCGAAGGCTCGCCGCGCGGCATCGATCGCGCGGTCCATGTCGGCGGCGTCGGCGTTGGCCGCGACCCCGAGCACTTCCTCGGTCGCCGGGTTGACCGTGGCAAAGGTGCCGGCGCTCCCGGCCGACATCTTGCCGTCGATGAAGAGTTCGCTCACGCCGCCGGCCAGCAAGGCCATGTCCCGCTCCTGTCTGTGCGCGGTCAACCCGGCACGCCAATCTAGTGGACAGTTGTCCGATATCGTCCGATCGAACCATAGTCTCCTGGCCAGCGGCGGTGCAAGGGCGGATCCCGTTCGGCTGGAATACTCGCCCCAAAACCGCAGATTAACCACAATGTTTCCCGGACGGACTTGCTTCGCGCCGACACCATCCACTAGCTTGGACATGTGTCCAGCGATGCACTGGCGATCACCTCCGACGCCGACCGTCAGACCGGCCAGACGCCGCGCAACCGGCGTCAAGAGGAGACCTTCCGGAAAGTATTGGCCGCCGGCATCGAAACGTTGCGCGAAAAGTCCTACGCCGACCTGACCGTGCGCGCGGTGGCGGCCCGCGCCAAGGTGGCGCCCGCCACCGCCTACACCTACTTCTCGTCGAAGAATCACCTGATCGCCGAGGTCTACCTGGACCTGGTGCGGCAGGTCCCCTACTTCACCGACGTCAACGACCCGATGCCCAGCAGGGTGGAACAGGTGCTGCGCCATCTGGCCCTGGTGGTCGCCGACGAGCCCGAAGTCAGCGCCGCCTGCACGACGGCCTTGCTCAGCGGCGGGGCGGACCCCGCGGTGCGCGCCGCCCGCGACCGCATCGGCGTGGAGATCCACCGCAGGATCACATCCGCGATGGGCCCCAACGCCGATCCCACGACCGTGTCCGCACTGGAGATGTCCTTTTTCGGCGCGCTGGTCCAGGGCGGCAGTGGCGAATTCAGCTACCGCGAGATCGCCGACCGGCTGGCCTACGTGGTCCGGCTGATCCTGACCGGCGCCAAAGACACCAGCCCAGAGACAGAGGCAGGAACCTAAGCGATGACCGTCCACGTTGGCGACCACGAGCTGGTCCTCGATCCGTACGATTACGACTTCCACGAGGATCCGTACCCGTACTACAAGCGTCTTCGCGACGACGCCCCGCTGTATCGCAATGAAGAACTGAAGTTCTGGGCGCTGTCCCGGCACCAAGACGTGCTGCAGGGATTCCGCAACAGCACCACGCTGTCCAACAAGTACGGCGTCTCGCTGGATCCGGCGTCGCGCGGCCCGCACGCCAGTAAGACGATGAGCTTTCTCGCGATGGACGATCCGGCCCACCTGCGGCTGCGCACGCTGGTCTCAAAAGGCTTCACCCCGCGCCGGATTCGCGAACTCGAACCCCGGGTCACCGAGATCGCCACGCAGCACCTCGACACGATGCTGGCCAAGGCGGAGAACGGCACCGTCGACTATGTCGACGAGTTCGCCGGCAAGCTGCCCATGGACGTCATCTCCGAGTTGATGGGTGTGCCCGAGCCGGACCGAGACCAGGTCCGCGCCTGGGCCGACGGGGTGATGCACCGCGACGAGGGCGTCACCGACGTGCCGCCCGAGGCCGTCGAGGCCTCCCTCAACCTCATCGTCTACTACCAACAGATGGTGGCCGAGCGGCGCGAGCAATTGACGGACGATCTGACGTCGGCGCTGCTGGAAGCCGAGATCGACGGCGACCGGCTCACCGACGACGAGGTGCTCGGCTTCATGTTCCTGATGGTGATCGCGGGAAACGAGACCACCACCAAACTGCTTGCCAACGCCGCCTTTTGGGGTCATAAGAACCCCGATCAGCTGACTCCGGTCTACGACGATCTGTCCCGGGTGCCGCTGTGGGTCGAGGAGACCCTGCGCTACGACACCTCCAGCCAGATCCTGGCCCGCACCGTGTCCGGCGAGCTCACCCTCTACGACACCACCATTCCCGACGGCGACGTCCTGTTGCTGTTGCCCGGTTCGGGCCATCGTGACGAGCGGGTCTTCGACCACCCTGACGACTATGTGATCGGGCGCGAAATCGGGCCCAAGCTATTGAGTTTCGGTAGCGGCGCACACTTCTGCCTGGGCGCGCATCTGGCGCGGATGGAAGCCCGGGTGGCGCTCACCGAGTTGTTCAAGCGAATCCGCGGCTATGAAGTGGACGAGGCCAACGCCGTCCGCGTCCACTCCAGCAATGTCCGCGGATTCGCCCACCTACCAATGAGCGTGGAGGTCCGCTGAATGCCCCGCTTTGAGCCCCTGCCCGAACGCCGGCCCGCCATCGTGGCCGGCGCGTCCTCCGGCATCGGGGAGGCCGCCGCCATCGACCTCGCGGCGCACGGCTTCCCGGTCGCCCTGGGCGCACGCCGGGTCGAGAAGCTCGACGACATCGTCGGCAAGATCAACGCCGACGGCGGCGAGGCGGTCGGGTTTCACCTCGATGTGACCGATCCAAATTCGGTGAAATCCTTTGTGGCCCAGTCGGTCGACGCGCTCGGCGACATCGAGGTGCTGGTGGCCGGGGCGGGCGACACGTACTTCGGCAAGCTCGCCGAGATCACCACCGACGAATTCGAGTCCCAGCTGCAGATCCACCTCGTCGGCGCCAACCGGCTGGCCGCCGCGGTGCTGCCGGGCATGCTGGAGCGCCAGCGGGGCGACCTGATCTTCGTCGGTTCCGATGTCGCCCTGCGCCAGCGGCCGCACATGGGGGCCTACGGCGCGGCCAAGGCCGCGCTCGTGGCGATGGTCACCAACTTCCAGAT
Organism: Mycobacterium sp. 3-98; assembly: GCF_035918355.1. Taxonomy (NCBI): domain Bacteria; kingdom Bacillati; phylum Actinomycetota; class Actinomycetes; order Mycobacteriales; family Mycobacteriaceae; genus Mycobacterium; species Mycobacterium sp. 3-98. The sequence continues at coordinate 5,360,413 of NZ_CP142360.1, forward strand.
GGAGCTCGAGGGCACGGGCGTGCGGGCCTCGATCGTGCATCCCGGCCCGACGAAGACGTCGATGGGGTGGAGCCTGCCCGCCGAGAAGATCGGTCCCGCACTGGAAGATTGGGCCAAGTGGGGGCAGGCCCGCCACGACTACTTCCTGCGGGCGTCCGATCTCGCGCGGGCGATTACGTTCGTCGCGGAGACGCCGCGGGGCGGCTTCGTCGCCAACATGGAGCTCCAGCCCGAGGCGCCGTTAGCAGACAACAAAGATCGCCAGAAGCTCGCACTCGGCGAAGAGGGGATGCCAGGACAATGACGACCACTTCGCGAATCGACGATGCGGCGCGCATCGCGCGCCGAGGAGGAGTGAGCAGATGACCACCGCGATCGTGCCCCGGGTTTCCGGCGGTGAAGAGGAGCACGGCCACCTCGAGGAATTCCGCACCGACCCAATCGGTTTGATGAAACGCGTCCGTGACGAGTGCGGCGACGTCGGCTGGTTCCAGCTGGCCGGAAAGCACGTCATCCTGTTGTCGGGCGCGGGCGCCAACGAGTTCTTCTTCCGCTCCGCCGACGAAGACCTGGATCAGGCCGAGGCCTACCCCTTCATGACGCCGATCTTCGGTAAGGGCGTGGTGTTCGACGCCAGCCCCGAGCGGCGCAAGGAGATGCTGCACAACTCGGCGCTGCGCGGCGAGCAGATGAAGGGCCACGCCAGCACCATCGAGGGCGAAGTCAAGAAGATGATCGCCGACTGGGGCGACGAGGGCGAGATCGAGCTCCTCGACTTCTTCGCCGAGCTGACGATCTACACCTCGACGGCCTGCCTGATCGGTTTGAAGTTCCGCGAGCAGCTCGACCACCGGTTCGCCGAGTACTACCACGAGCTGGAACGCGGCACCGACCCGCTGTGCTACGTCGATCCGTACCTGCCGATCGACAGCTTCCGGCGCCGCGACGAGGCCCGCGTCAAACTCGTTGCGGTGGTTCAGGAGATCATGGACCAGCGGCTGGCCAACCCGCCGAAGGACAAGGCCGATCGCGACATGCTCGACGTGCTGGTGTCGATCAAGGACGAGGACGGCAATCTGCGGTTCTCCGCCGACGAGGTCACCGGCATGTTCATCTCGCTGATGTTCGCCGGGCACCACACGAGTTCGGGGACCTCGGCCTGGACGTTGATCGAGCTGATCCGCCATCCCGAGGTGTACGCCGAGGTGCTGGCCGAGCTCGAGGAGCTCTACGCCGACGGCCAGGAGGTGAGTTTCCATGCGCTGCGCTCGATTCCGAAGCTGGACAACGTGGTCAAGGAGACGCTGCGGCTGCACCCACCGCTGATCATCCTGATGCGGGTGGCCAAGGGCGAGTTCGAGGTCGAGGGCTTCCCGATACACAACGGCGACTACGTCGCGGCGTCCCCGGCGATCTCCAACCGGATTCCCGAGGACTTCCCCGACCCCGACGCGTTTCGGCCCGACCGCTACAACAAGCCCGAGCAGGCCGACATCGTCAACCGGTGGACCTGGATTCCGTTCGGTGCGGGTCGCCACCGCTGCGTGGGCGCCGCGTTCGCCCAGATGCAGATCAAGGCGATCTTCTCGGTGCTGTTGCGCGAGTACGACTTCGAGATGGCGCAACCGGCGGACAGCTATCACAACGATCACTCGAAGATGGTCGTGCAGCTCGCCCGGCCGGCCAAGGTCCGCTACCGCAAGCGCAACGCGTAAGGAGTAAGTCCGATGGGCGGATTCCGAATCGAAGCCGATCTGGATTTGTGTCAGGGCCACGCCATGTGCGAACTGGAGGCGCCCGACTACTTCCAGGTGCCCAAGCGGGGCAAGGTCGAGATCCTTGACCCCGAGCCCCCCGAAGACGCCCGCGACGAAGTCGAACGCGCGGTCGAGATGTGCCCAACACAAGCACTACTCATCAAAGAGAAAGAAGATTGACAGTGGCGTCACGCGAAGAGCTCGAGGCATGGGTCGACCGCTGGCTGCAAGCCAACAAGGACTGCGAAAAGGCCGGTGACTGGCGGCCATTGGCGGACTTCTATACCAAAGACGCGACCTACGGGTGGAACATCGGCCCCAAAGAAGACGTGATGTGCGTCGGCGTCGACGAGATCCGCGACATCGCTTTGGGTTTGGAGATGGAAGGCCTGGAGAACTGGGTGTATGAGTACCAGAAGGTGCTCATCGACGAGAAGCAGGGCGAGATCGTCGGCTTCTGGAAGCAGATCGTCAACAAGGCCGACGGCACCCAGGGCGAGATCTACGGCATCGGCGGCAGCTGGTTCCGGCTCAACGACGACCTGTTGATCGAGTGGCAGCGCGACTTCTTCGACTTCGGACACGTCGCGTACATGTACGGCAAGCTCATCGAGTCCGGCGACCTGAGCGAGGGCATGCAGCGGCGCATCGAACGCAGCATCGCGGGCGAGAAGCTGCCCGGCTACTACCCGCTCGGCGAAGCACCGGTCCCCATCTGGTGACCGAAGCAATGCCGGCAACCCGCTGCGCCCCGGCTACGCCGGGCTTGCGATCGCCGCGGGGAGCCAACCAAGCATTTGATTTGTTGCACGCGCTATGCTGACGCGACGAGGGTGCCTGTGGCATCCGTCACCTAGCTGGCCGGCATGAAGGGCCGGTCAGCGCTGATCAATTCCAAAGGCGAAATGGGGTCAGGACCATCGTGAAGACAAAAGGCGCACTGATCTGGGAGTTCAACCAGCCCTGGTCCATCGAGGAAATCGAGATCGGCGACCCGCAAGCGCATGAGGTCAAGATCCAGATGGAAGCGGCGGGCATGTGCCACTCCGACCATCACCTGGTCACCGGGGGTATCCCGATGGCCGGTTTCCCGGTGCTGGGCGGTCACGAGGGCGCCGGCATCGTCACCGAGGTCGGGCCGGGCGTGGAAGACATCGCGCCGGGTGACCACGTGGTGCTGTCGTTCATCCCGTCCTGCGGGCAGTGTCCGACCTGTCAGGCCGGCATGCGCAACCTCTGCGACCTGGGAGCCGGCCTGCTGGGCGGCGCCGCGGTGTCCGACGGGACCTTCCGCATCCAGGCCCGCGGCCAGAACGTCTTCCCCATGACGCTGCTGGGAACGTTCTCCCCCTACATGGTCGTGCACCGCAGCTCGGTGGTGAAGATCGACCCGTCGGTCCCGTTCGAGGTCGCCGCGCTGGTCGGCTGCGGTGTCACCACCGGCTACGGGTCGTCGGTCCGCACCGCTGACATCCGGCCGGGCCAAGACGTCGCCATCGTCGGCGTCGGCGGGGTCGGCATGGCCGCGCTGCAGGGCGCGGTCAACGCGGGCGCGCGCTACATCTTCGCGATCGACCCGGTGGAGTGGAAGCGCGACCAGGCGCTGAAGTTCGGTGCCACCCACGTCTACCCCGACATCATGGCCGCGATGGCCGGCATGGCCGAGGTCACCTACGGCCTGATGGCCCACAAGGTCGTCGTCACCGTGGGCGAGCTGCAGGGCGCCGACGTCGACAACTACCTCAACATCACCCAAAAGGGCGGGACCTGCGTGCTGACCGCCATCGGCAGCCTGCTGGACACCAACGTCAACCTCAACCTGGCGATGCTGACCCTGATGCAGAAGAACCTGCAGGGCACCATCTTCGGTGGCGGCAACCCGCAGTACGACATCCCGCAGCTGCTGTCGATGTACAAGGCCGGCAAGCTGAACCTGGACGACATGATCACCCGCCAATACCGGCTCGAGCAGATCAACGACGGCTACCAGGACATGCTGGACGGCAAGAACATTCGCGGAGTCATCCGCTACACCGACGCCGACCGGTAAAACCACCCGTCATCAGCCGCGTCTGCTGTGACCGGCTTTCCGCCACCTCATGGCGCCGGGGCGAACCGGCGCCATGGCGGTGTGCTGTCGAGCTCCCTCCTTGTGCCACAACGCAATCGGCTCACGGACGCCCATCGGGTTGACTCGTTCCGAGGCACCGGGTGCGCAAACTAGTGACAGGAGAAGAAATGACCGAAGCCGCAGCCGCGCAAGAATCCCAGGCATCCCCGGCCCTGGCCGCGTCGCAGTCCTCGTGGCGGTGCGTGCAGGCGCACGACCGGGCGGGCTGGTTGGCGCTGATGTCCGATGACGTCGTCATCGAGGACCCGATCGGCAAGTCCGTCACCAACCCCGACGGCACCGGTGTCCGTGGCAAGGAGGCCGTCGGCGCGTTCTTCGACACCAACATCGCGGCCAATCAGCTCTCCATCACCTGCGAGGAGACCTTCCCGTCGAGCTCCCCCGACGAGATCGCCCACATCTTGGTGCTCAACAGCAAATTCGAGGGCGGCCTGACCAGTTCGGTGCGCGGGGTGTTCACCTACAAGGTCAACGACGCCGGGTTGATCACCAACATGCGCGGCTACTGGAACCTGGAGATGATGCAGTTCGGCAAGGAGGAGTGAGTGCCCATGGCGTCGATCTTCACCAAGATCATCAACCGCGAACTGCCCGGCCGCTTTGTCTATGAGGACGACGACGTCGTGGCGTTCCTGACGATCGAGCCGATGACCCAGGGACACACCCTCGTCGTGCCGCGCGAAGAGATCGACAATTGGCAGGACGTCGACGGCGCGGCCTTCGCCCGGGTGATGGCCGTGAGCCAGTTGATCGGCAAGGCCGTCTGCAAGGCCTTCAGGACCGAACGGTCGGGCCTGATCATCGCCGGACTGGAGGTGCCGCACCTGCATGTGCACGTCTTCCCCACCCGCAGCCTCAGCGACTTCGGCTTCGCCAACGTGGACCGCAACCCTTCACCGGAATCGCTGGACGAGGCCCAGGCCAAGATCAAGGCGGCCCTGGCTCAGTTGGCGTGAACCGCGTGCTGCGCGTGGACGTCACTGATGCGCGGCAACGTCACCCGGAAGCAGCAGCCCTCGCCCGGCGCCGTGGTCACGCTGACGACACCGCCGTGCGCCCGCACCAGCGACTCCACGATGGATAGGCCCAGGCCGGTCCCGCCGCTCGCGCGCGCCCGCGACGAGTCGGTGCGATAGAAACGCTCGAACACCCGCGACGCGTCCTGCTCGCTCATGCCGGGGCCCTTGTCCGCCACTTCGAGGACCGCGTCGTCGCCGTCGGTGCCGACCCGCACCGTCACGTCGGCGCTTTCCGGGGTGTGCTGCAAGGCGTTGGCGATCAGATTGCTCAGCACCTGCCGGATGCGCGCTTCGTCGCCGAGCACCTCCGGCGTGCCGGGGCCGTCGAGGACCTTCATGGTGATGGTTCGCCCCGGATCGATCGCCTGCGCGTCGTGCACGGCGTCGCTGGCCAGCGCCAGCAGGTCCACCCGGTTGTGCTCGAGCGGTCGTTGCACGTCGAGGCGGGCCAGCAGCAGCAGGTCGTCCACCAGCAGACCCATCCGGGAGGCCTCGCTCTCGATCCGCGACAACAACATGGCGACGTCGCGGGCGGCGCCTTGGCGATACAGTTCGGCGAAACCGCGGATGGTGGTCAGCGGGGTGCGCAGCTCGTGGCTGGCGTCGGTGATGAAGCGGCGCATCCGGTCCTCGGAGCCGCGGGCCTTCTCGGCCGAGGACTCCGAGGACGCCAGCGCTTGCTGAATCTGCGCCAGCATTCCGTTGAGGGCGAGCGAGAGCCGGCCCACCTCGGTGCGCGGATCCCGTTCTGGGACACGGCGATCCAACTGGCCGGACGCGATGGCCGCGGCCGTTCGTTCGACTTCGGCCAACGGCCGCAGGCTGCGCTGGACGACGGCGAAGCTGGCGATCCCGACCAGGACCAGCACCCCCACCCCGATGGCGACCTGCAGCCAGACCAGTGAGCGGAGAGTGTGCTGGAGGTCGGACAGGTCGATCGCGACGGTCGTCAAACCCTGTGGCCCGCGCACCGATACGGCCCGCCAATGGATGTTCGAGCCATTCACCGAGGGCAGCGTCGTCGGGTTGGGACCCACGTCGTTGTTGGCCGGGAGCGCCGGTTCGGCGTTGCGGTCGTTGATGGCGGTGAAGGGGATGCCGTCCGTGCCGACGCCGCGCACGTAGAACTTCGACGGTGGCCGGCCCGGGTCGGGGCCCTCGTACGGCGGCGGTGACCGACGACGCGGGGCCAGCGCCCAGCTGTGGGATGCGTCGAGCAGCGTCTGGTCGATGCGGCTGATCTGACTGTGCCGCAGGATCGACGTCACCGCGACACCGGAAACGGCCAGGCCGCACGCGACCAGCAACAAGGTGGCGGCGACGAGCCCTATTCGGAGCGGCAATCCGCGTCGAGGCTGAGTGACCATCTACCCAATTCTTCGCTACCGTTGACGACCGCGCACGCGCTCAGCGCGGTTCCCGCAACACATAACCCACGCCGCGCAGCGTGTGCAGCAGGCGCTTCTCGCCGGTGTCGATCTTGCGCCGCAGGTACGACACGTAGGACTCGACGACGTTCACGTCGCCCCCGAAGTCGTAGCGCCATACGTGGTCGAGGATCTTCGGTTTGCTCAACACCGTGCCCGCGTTGATCACGAAGTAACGCAGCAGCGTGAATTCGGTCGGCGACAGCGACACGGGCTGACCGGCCTTCCACACCTCGTGCGTTTCTTCGTCGAGTTCGATATCGGCGAAAGTCAGTCGGGCGCTGCGTGGTTCGGCCCCGCCCTTGCCGGCGCGCCGCAGGATGACCCGCAACCGCGCGACGACCTCTTCGAGGCTGAACGGCTTCGTCACATAGTCGTCGCCCCCCAGCGTCAGGCCGGCGATCTTGTCCTGCAAGGAATCCCGCGCCGTCAAAAACAGCGCGGGGGCGTCGATGCCGTCGGCCCGCAACCGTCGCAACACCCCGAACCCGTCCATGCCGGGCATCATCACGTCGAGGATGACGGCATCGGGACGGGCTTCGCGCGCCCGGTCCAGCGCCTGGGCGCCATTGGTTGCCGTGTAGACCTCGAAGCCCTGGAACTTCAAGCTGACCGAGAGCAGTTCGACGATGTTGGCCTCGTCGTCGACCACGAGGACGCGGGCCTCCGGTTTGGTGTCGCTGGGAGTTGGCGATGTCATCAGGTGCTGCTGTCCCTTACTTGAAGTTACCTATGGAAAAATTGTGTGATTCCTGAAAGCTCAGTGTCAACCGTCTGTTAGTAGTCTGCCAGGCATCGGCGCGTTGCCTTGAGACGGATCGGCCTTTTCGCAGGCCGCGCCGTGCATAGACTCGAAGAATGAACCTCGCCAAAAGCATCGTGTCGGCGGCGACCGCTCCCGCGCGGGTCGGTCTGGCCGCGGCGGATGCGGGTCTGGGCGTGGCAAGCGCGGCCGTTGGCGTGGCGAAGCGGGCTTTGGGCGAGAACGGGTCCGCCGGCACCAACCCGATGACGTCGATGCTGGGTCTCGACGACGCGCTCGTGCGCGCCAACCGGCTGGCCAGGCTGCTCGACGACGACGCCCCGCTGGGTCGGGCGGTGGCCCCGGACGGGCCGCTCGATCGGTTGCTCCGCCCGGGTGGGGTCGTCGACATGCTGACCTCGGAGGGCGGCCTGCTCGACCGGCTGACCGCCGAGGGCGGCGCCTTGCAGCGCACGCTGCAGCCGGGCGGGCTTGCCGATCAGCTGGTCGCCGAGGACGGATTGATCGAACGCCTGCTGGCCGAGGACGGGCTGGCCGACCGCCTGCTCAGCGAAGGCGGCCTGGTCGACAAGCTGACCGCCAAACACGGGCCGCTGGACCAGCTCGCCGACGTCGCCGACACCCTGGCGCGGCTCACCCCGGGGATGGAGGCGCTCGAGCCCGCCATCGCCACCCTGCAAGACGCCGTCATCGCGCTCACCATGGTGGTCAACCCGCTGAGCAACATCGCGGATCGGATCCCGCTGCCGGGGCGCCGGCGGCCCTCGTCACGGGCGGTGCGCTCGGCGCGCGTGATCGACACCGACCAGTGACCGGTTAGGCCTTTACGCCGTAAGTGTCGGCGGTGTGATTGTTGGCATGCGTTGGTGCAGAACACCTTTCGCCGACGGCCGTCGAAATCGACTCCGCACCTGCGACAAACCGTGGACATAAGGCGACGCTATCGGTGAGTACCGACAGGAATGGAGCCGCGTGAGAGACTCGAACTCTCGACATCCGCTTTACAAGAGCGACGCTCTACCAACTGAGCTAACGCGGCCTGGGTGGCTCGACAAGCCACGACGATTCTACGGCAGGGGTGATGCCGTCCGAGCTACGCGTCGACTCGAGCCGGCGGAGGTGCGGGTGTAGGGCGGGAGCCCGCGAAACGGAGCGCTTTGGTAAGCGCTCAATCCTGCGTTGGCGCGCTCAACACGCCCTGCCATCGCCGTGGTCGTCGTCCTCCTCGTCGCCCCAGTAGGCCCATTCGGGAAGCGGCGTGTTGGGCATGGCGCCCAAAGCGGATGCCTCATACCCGGGTTGACCACCGGGTCCCTTCCACCGCGGATCCAGTCTGTTCGCGCGTGAACGTCTGACCCCGCGGGTGATCACAGCGACGGTGCCTCCGACGACGAAGGCGATCAGGGCGACTTTCAGAACCAGAAATAGCAGGGTCACGGTTGCATGCGCTCCACACTGCGTTGAGGTAACACCCTGCAGGGCAACGGGTCTCGATCCGACGCGGGATGGCGTCCCGTCCGGCTCACGGGTGGCCCGGAAGGTTGTCCAGATCTCCCTGGATGTCCCGCAGTTTTCCTTCGATGGCCTGCAAATCGGAGAGGGCATCCTGATAGGACGGCTGCATCTCGTTTGAGGCAGAGGGTAGGGACTGGGGGCAGTACGCGACGATGGCGCCCGCGGTGACATGGGTGCTTTGATCGGCGTCCCAGATCGACGATCGCTGCACGAACCCGACCGCGTCGGAAAAGTTGTGTTGGTGCGCCAGGAAGTCGCAGACGGCGTGCCCCTGGGCCATCACGTAATCCTCGCTGGGAATCGGCACGCCTTCGTGCTTCAACGCGGCGATGAACGCCGTGTCGGCTACGCCAATCCGCGGGGCGGGTGCGGGGGGAGCCATGCGAGCGGGTGGCGACGCGACCGGTCGACTGGGTGACGACGCGGCCGGCGGCGGGGCTTCCGTCGACTGCGCCGATGAATCCTGGTGGCGGACGGCGAATATGGCGATCGCGGCGGCGGCGATCGCCACCAGTGACAGCGGCAACGCCGCCACCAGGCCCAGCCGGCGCAGCACGCCGCTGGGCCTCAGGAGCGTGACCGTGTCGTGCCGGCGCCGGGCGGCGGCGACCGCCGGGGTTTCGGGGGCGCTGGGCGCGTTCACGAGCGTCGCCCCGGTGCTGTGGGCCAGGAGCTCGTCGAGCAGTTCGTCGACCTCTTGGGACGACGGCTGGCCACCCTGCTCGCGGATCGATCGTCGCCCAAGGGCGATGCGCCGCAGTTCTGAGTCGATCGTCTCGCGGTCGCGCATATCAACCAGTTTGAGCCTTCATCGGCATTGATGTCACGCGCTCGGATGCGACAGACTCGCTGTGAGGCGAACCAGCCGGAGCCGTGGGGGATCGAGGCGATGGACGGATGTGATCACTGTGGGCCGTAACCGACGCGCCGCGCCGCTCGTCCTCGCCGCGATCATGGTCGCGCTCGCCGGTTGTTCGGCGTCGCATCCCAAAAATGCCTCCCCGGCGGCCACGACGACGTCCGCCACCGCGGCGCCGACCCGGGTGGTGCCCGTGGATTCCGGGACGCCCGGCGGCGCGCAGCCGCCGCTGGCGGCGGATCCCGTGCAGCTGGCCGACGACCTCGTCGCCGACGAGCGCGCCCTGCGCGACCCGGGGACCGCGGAGCCGACGCTGACGGCGGCGGCACACCGCGAGCAGGCGGCCTACCGGGCCATCGCACGCCATCCCGAATGGGACGCGACGACGCGCCCGCGCATCCCGGCAGAGCTGGCCGAGGTGTACGACCGCAACGTCGACGCCCGTCGGCAACTCATCGCGCTGACCCCGGTGCGAGACACCCTGCCGGCGTGGCGCATCGAGCCGCCGGCCCCGGCCGACGAGCTGCTCAGCGACTACCACCAGGCGGAGTCCGAATCCGGCGTCGGCTGGAACTACCTGGCCGCAATCAACTTCATCGAGACCCGTTTCGGCAGCATCGTGGGCGCGAGCACCGCCGGGGCACAGGGCCCCATGCAGTTCTTGCCGTCGACGTTCGCCGGTTACGGACAGGGCGGCGATATCCACTCCCCGCGCGACAGCATCCTGGCGGCGGGCCGCTACCTGGCCGCCAACGGCTTTGCCAACGATCGGGATCGCGCCATCTACGGCTACAACCACGCCGGCGAATACGTGCGCGCGGTCGACCAATACGCGGCGCTGATCGCGGCCGATCCGGCCACGTTCACCGCGTACTACCGGTGGGACGTCTATTGCCGCACCACCGCGGGCGACGTCGTGCTGCCCATCGGCTACGACGCGTCGTCACCGATCCCGGCCGCGGACTACGTGGCGGCCCACCCGCAGTAATACGCGCTCAGTACAGGGGCACCCAGACACCGAAGAACCAGTAACCCCAACCGCCGTACTGCCAGTTGAAGACCGGGACGACGGTAAAGGTGTTGTAGTTGAACGGTCCGAAGTCCGCCCGGGCCACCAGCACGTCACGCGGCGGTCCGGCCCACGGCCGGTTCCACCCACCCGGAGGCGGCGGACCGTTCCAGCCCCCCGGGGGCGGCGGGCCCACCCAGTGCGGCGGCGGGTGGCCCGGCGCCGGGCCGTCGTTCCAGCCGTAGTTGTGCGGGCGCGGCGGCGGGGGTGCCCCGTGGCCCACGACGCTGAAGCCGGTGTCGAGACCCACCGGCCCGCCGATCTCGGCGTTGCCGCTGGCATACACCCCGCGCGGCGGAATGTACGGCGGGTGCGGCGGCTGCGTGCTCGGGGGGTTGAGCGAGGCGTACCGCTGCCGCTCGTTCCCCGGCGGATTCTGCGTGTTCGCCGGGGCGTTGGTCTGCCCGCCCTGCGGCGGGTTCTGACCGGGCTCATTTGGCGGGGTGTTCTGCCCCGGCTGCGGCGGGTATTGACCGCGCTCATTCGGCTGCGGGGCGTTCTGCCCGCCCTGTGCCGGCGGGCCGTTCTGGCCGCCCTGCGCCGGCGGGCCGTTCTGGCCGCCCTGCGCCGGCGGACCGTTCTGGCCACCCTGCGCCGGCGGACCGTTCTGGCCACCCTGCGCCGGCGGACCATTCTGCCCACCCTGCGCCGGCGGGCCGTTCTGCCCACCTTGCGCCGGCGGACCGTTCTGCCCACCTTGCGCCGGCGGACCATTCTGGCCACCCTGCGCCGGCGGACCATTCTGCCCACCCTGCGGCGGGGTGTTCCCCCCGCCCTGCTGACCGCCGTGGCCGCCGGGCTGTCCACCCGGGCCGCCCGGCGCGCCGCCCGGGCCGCCGGGGTTGCCGCCCCCGCCGCCGCCACCACCGCCACCGCCGTGGCAGCCCGGGCAGGGCGGAGGCGGGTCAAGTGGCGCGGAGTAGGCCGTCCCGGCGTTCAGGGTGGCCATGGAGATGCTCAGGCCGGCGGCCACCGCGGCAGCGCCGACGACACGTTTCATAGACATAGCTGCGTTCCCCTCGGGTGTCGATGGCCTGCGCTACGGGCAGGTGACGTCCAACTCGAATGACTTGGTTACCTGCTGCGGTTGCTGCGGGTTGCTCATGTCGACACCCGTAGCGGTGCCCTTGATCGCCCACGTCTTGCCGTTTACCGCGGCCCCGGCACTGCCGCCCTGGTTGGGCGCGGCGTCGGAGAAACCGAGCGCGACCCCGTTGACGGTGCCCAGCCCGACCGAATGGACCAGGGGCGGATTGCCATTGCTGACCACGGCGCCGAGCCCGGCGGTGGGGTCGCCGATGCCGATGTTGGTGTTGTCCCCCGCGGCGGTGCAGGTGACCTGCCCGCTGACGTTCTGGTTCTGGCCGTCGACGATCACCAGCGGACCTGCCGCACCCGCCGGCGAAGACGAGCCGGACGGCGACGTACCGGACTTGTTGCTCGAACACCCCGCGCCGGCCGCGATCACCAGGGCCACACCGGCAACGCCGGCTACGATCCCACGCTTCACTACTGCTTCCCCTTCGTGTCGCCGGTTCCGCTGCTTCACCATGGCGTCGGTACCCGGTACGTCAGAATTGCAAACGCTACGACACTCACGGGAGAACACGCAGGCCCCACCTGTCCAGCAGCGGATTGATCAGCATGAAATAGGTCGTGTAGTCGTCACCGTCGGGCGAGGACATCAACAGACCGACGGCGCTCACGGTGCCGTCGGGATTCATCACGAAGCCGGGACTGCCGCTGTCGCCGTCCAGGCTGAACACGCTTGCTTCGACCACGTCACCGTCGATGCCTTTGATGGCGCCGCACGTCTCACCCGTCACCGCACCGATCTTGCAGAACGGCATACCGGGTTGAATCTGCGCGTGGCTCAACACATCCCGAACCTGATACCTGCCGGCTATGTCGCCCACCGGCATGCCGATGCTCGGCTCGAGGCGGATGATCGCGGCGTCCCGCTTGACCCCTTCATGCTCGCTGGCCGAGATCTTGCCGAGCGGAGCATCGTTGCCGTACGTCCACTCCGCGCCATCGTGCGAGTCGCAGTGCCCGCTGGTCATCAGGTAGTAGCTGCCGTCGGCGCCCTGTGCCGCGAAACCCGCTGTGCACCTGCCGGATTCATGATCGACTCCCATGCCCGGTGCCGGGGGCGGCGACGGCAGGGCCGGCGGCGGCGCCGCCGCAGCGGTTTTCGCCAGCGTCGTCGCGGCCACCAGCACGGCCCCAACGAGTCCCAGCCCCCGCAACCACGGCATGTTCACGCCGTCCCCCTCCGTTTGTGCCGGGCAGATAGTAACAGCGCCACTCGCCTCGAATGCGCTGGCGGCCAGCCGGTTCCGCGCGGCCGGTTCATCCGGCGTCGACGTGCCGGGCAAGGAAGTCCAGCACGGCGCCAGCGAAGATGTCGTTGCGATCACCGGCGACCATGTGTCCCGCGCCGCGGACATCGGTGAATTCGACTTGGGGAAAACGCGCCAGGAATTCGTCGGCGCGCTCCTGGCTGACGAGGTCGCTCATCTGCCCGCGCACCAGGAGCATCGGCACCCCGCCGCGCAGGATCGCCTCCACGGCCGCGTGCATCCGATCGGGGTCGGTGACCTCGAACGGCGGGAATGCCGCTGTGCCGCTGATGAATTGCGGATCCCAGTGCCAATACCAGCGGTCGCCGCGGCGACGCAGGTTGGTGGTCAGGCCGTCCAGATCGGTCGGTCGCGGCCGATGCGGGTTGTACTCGGCGATCGCGTCGGCGACTTCGTCCAGTGAGCCGAACCCCGATTCCACCCGCTCGGCCATGAAGGCATGGATCCGGTTCGCCCCGGACTGGTCCATGTTCGGGACAATGTCGACCAACACGACCGCGCTCGCGATGCCCGGGGACAGCTCCCCGGCGAGCAGCATCGATGTGAACCCGCCCAGCGAGGCACCGACCAGCACCGGTCGCGGAGGCAGCGTGCGCAGCACCTCTTGGACGTCGCCGGCGAAACTGACGACGCGATAGTCGCCGTCGTCCGACCAGTCCGATTCGCCGTGGCCGCGCAGGTCGACGGTGACGGCCTGCCACCCCCGCGCGGCGACCGCGGCAGCGGCCTTGCCCCACGAACGGCGCGTCTGACCGCCGCCATGCAGGAACACCACCGCGCGCGCATGAGGATCCCCGAGTCGGTCGGCGACGATCTGGACCCCACCGGGACCCCGGATCGTAAACGGTTCAGCTGCCGTGGGCACCAGGTGATACTAAGGCGCCCGCAACCGGCGCCCGCGCTCGCTTGACGCCACTGGTGTGCAGCGGCGTCAATTTAGAGGGCGGGCGGCGCCGCAGCGACGGACCGAAGCGAAGGAGAAGGCATGCATCTCGACGAGTACATGTCGCTGGATGCGACCTCCTTGGCCGAGCTGGTCGAGCGCAAGCAGGTCACCCCGGCCGAACTGCTCACGTTGGCGCGGCAACGAGCGGACGCGGTGAACCCGCACTTGAACGCCATCGTCCGTCGCCTCGACACTGTCGCCGACGCCCGGGCCGCCGATCCGAGCCTGAAGGGCCCGTTCGCCGGCGTTCCCTTCCTGCTCAAAGACCTGGGCCAGGAGTACCGCGGCTTTCCCACGTCGTGCGGATCGCGCTCGCTGGCCAATGAGGTGGCCGACCGGCACGCGCTGATCACGCAGCGGTTTCTGGACGCGGGCCTGGTGATTTTCGGGATGACCAATACGCCCGAATTCGGCGCCAAGGGTGTCACGGAACCCGACTATTGGGGCCCAGCCCGCAACCCGTGGAACATCCGGCACACACCAGGCGGCTCGTCGGGCGGATCCGGTGCGGCGGTGGCCGCCGGCATCGTTCCGGCCGCCGGAGCCAACGACGGTGGCGGGTCGATCCGAATCCCCGCCGCCTGCAGCGGACTCGTCGGCCTCAAGCCCAGCCGGGGCTTGGCTCCCTACGGCCCGCAGACCGGCGAGATGCTGTTGGGGATGGCGACCCAGGGGGTGGTGTCGCGCACCGTGCGCGACAGTGCCGCGCTCTACGACGCGATCGTCGGGCACCATCCGGGTTCCGCTTACCGAGTTGCGTTGCCCCACAAGCCATTCAGCGAGCTCGTGAAGCGTCGTCCGGAGCGGTTGAAAATCGGGTACTCGGCGCGCTCGGCGATCAACCCGCGGCCCAGCGCCGAGGCCGTCGCCGCGGTCGAGAAGACGGCGGTGCTCCTGGGCGAATTGGGCCATCAGGTCGACGAGGTCGCGCCGCCGTACGATGACGCCGCACTGGGCCGTGACTTCCTGACCATCTGGTTCGCACAGCTTCACCACCAGGTCGCCGACATCAAGCGGCGAACCGGCGCCCGCGACAGCGACTTTGAGGCCGACACGTTGGCCGTCAGCGAACTCGGCCGATCCGGTGGTGTCCTGGCGGTCATGTCCGCGCTGGAAAACAGGAACAACTACATCCAGTCCCTGGCCGAGTTTCACGGCGCCTACGACTACTTCCTGACCCCCACTCTGGCGACCCCGCCCCTGGAGGTGGGTGCCACCGCGACGTCGGCGGTGTTGCAGCGCGCGGCCCGAGTGATCAGCAGGCTACGCGCGGGAAAACTCATGGGGCTCAGCGGAATTCTCGACGACCTCATCCAGGAGAGCCTGGGCTGGGTGCCCTACACGCAGCTGGCCAACCTCACCGGGCGCCCAGCGATCAGCGTCCCACTGCATTGGACGCAGAACGGCCTTCCGCTCGGTGTTCAGTTCGTCGGGAAGCTGGGCGCCGACGGCGAGCTCCTCCAGTTGGCCGCCCAACTCGAAGAGGCGAACCCGTGGGCTCACCGATACCCGGCCCCGGGCACGAATTAGCCGCCGCCGTCAGAGGTTTCAGCTGGCGGCTCGGTGCCCTGCTGGCCGCGCTGACCCCGCCACAACCCGGCAAACCGACGGGCGATGTCACCCAGCCGGCCCCCCGCATGTTGGGAAGCTTTGATGCGGCCCAGGGTTTCCCGGCCTTCCTTCGCGTAGTCCTTGACCGATTCGTCGCCTTCCTCGGCGCGCATGTCTGTCCTCCGATCCTGCTCGGTCGCGTTTGTCATTCCGGAATTTGACGCTCGGGCGGTTCCGATGGCGTCAAGCGCTCCGGCGGTTCGGTCGGCGTGAGCCGTTCGGGCGGTTCGGTGGGCGTGAGCCGCTCCGGCGTCTCGCCCGGTGTCCCCGGCTCGGGTGGCTCTGAATCGCCTGGCCGCTTCGCCGAAGGCGGCCTGAGGTCCGTATCGCTCATGCTCAGTCCTTCAATCGGCTCAAACCCGCGTACCCGCCGCACCCGGGCCTCCAAACGCTGCCGGGCTGGAAAAACGCCCGCGGCGCACCGGGTGCCGGGGGCGGCCCGGCCGCTTACACTCCAACCGTGGTAGATCTGGCGCAAACGAGGTCGGCAGTGAAGAAAGTCCCGCTCGGCATCGGAATCGCCGTCGTCGTGTTGCTCGCCGTCTTCGCGATACCGATCAAGCAACGGTGCGGGGCGCCGGGCTACCCGTGCGCGTCGACGCTGGACAACGAGGGCAACACCCACTACTACTACGAGGTCGAACCGGCGGGCGTCTACCTCGCTGAAATCGTCACGGGCACCAACATCACGCTCTTTTACTCCGCGGGCGAGGACCTGGTCAAAGCCCGATAGCACTGCAGGGAGACGACATGCGCATCGGCGCAACTGCCCGGATCACGGCGGCCGTCGGGGTGCTCGCAGCGGCCATGCTGCACCCGAACGCGCCGGCACTCGCCGCCGTGGGCCAACGCCCCTGTAGCGCAAATGCGTTGTGCACCAACGCCCCCGCGGCCGACGGCGGTGACCAGGCCGCCGCCGAGCGTGCGATCATCGACGGCTACGTCAAGAAGCAGGTCGGATGCACGCCGACCATGCCGCCCCACCCGGTGTCCATCGCGTGGGATCCGCCGGGCTTCACGCCGGGAGTCGGCGGATCTGGCCTCATCCACGATTCCAACCCGGCGCTGGGCGGCCAATACCGCGCCGACTACGTCGACGGTCGATGGCGCATCGAGTACCTGTACTGCTGACGGCGACGGTTTGCTGCCGGTCCCGGGCGGTCGGTGCGGTGCCCGATATCCGTGCGGTAACAAGTTCGGCTCGATCCGTCTCGCGCTCGAGACCGGGCGGGGGTCATCCGGGGCGCACACCGGCACCGCCCGACCAAAACAGGCAGGTAGATCGGCGATCGCGACCGCGAATCGCGCCGAGCGGGCCCGCTGATTCCGGTGACGGCGGCCGCCGGCGGGCGCTCTCGATTGGGGCCTTCACAGCTGGCTAACGCATACTTGTCACCATGCTCGAAGCGACATCGCCGCTAACCGCCGTTGCGGGGCCCGGTGATGCGCTGGGTGTGGGCAGAGGTTTGTGATGGCCCGCTCGGGCGGCGCCCATCGCCGTCATCGAGCCGTCCGTCAGCCCTCTCGATTCCGCAAAGGGCTGACGCGCACCCTCGGCGCGCTGGTTTCCGTGGCGGCCGTCGGGCTGACCGGCGCCGGGTACTACGTGGCGCACGGCGCGCTGGGCGGCATCACCGTTTCCAACGCCCTGCAGCCCGACGATCCGCGGTCCAGCGGCGACAACATGAACATCCTGCTGATCGGCCTGGACTCGCGCAAAGATCAGGACGGCAACGACCTGCCGTATTCGATCCTCAAGCACCTGCACGCGGGTGATTCCGACGACGGCGGCTACAACACCAACACGCTGATCCTCGTGCACGTCAGCGCCGACAACAAAGTGGTCGCGTTCTCGATCCCGCGCGACGACTGGGTGCCGTTCACCGGGGTCCCGGGATACAACCACATCAAGATCAAAGAGGCCTACGGGCTGACCAAGCAGTACGTCGCGCAAAAGCTGGCCAACCAGGGGACGAGTAGTCAGAAGGAGCTCGAGACCAAGGGCCGCGAGGCCGGGCGGGCGGCGACCCTGCGCGCGGTGCGCAGCCTGACCGGGGTGCCGATCGACTATTTCGCCGAGGTCAACCTGGCCGGTTTCTACGATCTGGCGCAGACGCTGGGTGGCGTCGAGGTGTGCCTGAACCACGCCGTCTACGACTCGTATTCCGGCGCCGACTTCCCGGCCGGGCGCCAGCGACTGGACGCGTCCGAGGCGCTGTCGTTCGTCCGGCAGCGGCACGGCCTGGAGAACGGCGACCTGGACCGCACCCATCGGCAGCAGGCGTTCATCTCGTCGGTCATGCAGGAGCTGCAGGCCGCGGGCACCTTCACCAACATCGACAAGCTCAAGAACCTGATGGCGGTGGCGCGCAAGGACGTGGTGCTCTCCTCCGGCTGGAATGACGACATGATCCAACGGCTCGGCGGGCTCGCCGGGGGCAACCTGGAATTCCGGACGCTACCGGTGGTGCGCTACGACAACATCGATGGCCAGGACGTCAACATCGTCGACCCGGCCGCGATCAAGGCCGAGGTGGCGGCGGCGATCGGCACCGACGCACCGACCACCGCGCCCACCACCACGGCCGTCAAGCCCGATCCGTCCACCGTCGTCGACGTGGTCAACTCGGGCAGCATGAGCGGGCTTGCCACCGAGGTATCACGCGCGCTGAAGAAGAAGGGCTACACCCCGGGCCAGGTCCGGGACCGCGAGTCCGGCGAGCCGACCACCAGCTCGATCGCGTACGGCGCCGGCGCGCAGAGCGATGCGCGCAACCTGGCCACCATGCTGGGCCTCGACGCTCCCAACCAGCCCAGCCCCGGCGTCCAGCCCGGCCACATCCGGGTGACGGTGGACACCAACTTCTCGATTCCCACGCCGGACGAGACCCAGATGGACGACGTCACGAGCACCAGCACCACCACCACGTCGACCAAGGCCAAGACCTACTACTACAACGGCACCACCACGACGTACCCGACGCCCGATCAGGGAAAGCCGATCGACGGCGGCGGCGTGCCCTGCGTCAACTAGGCCATCAGCTGTGCGTGCCGCCGTCCATGCGGATCTCGGTGCCCGTGATCCAGGCGCCGTCGTCGGATACCAGCATGGCGACCACCCCGGCGACCGCTTCGGGTCCGGCCATTCCCGTGCCGCTGGACTCCGTCGTGGTCGGCAGGACCGGCATGAGCCGCGAGAACAGCGCCCAGTCGGCGTCCTGCGGGATGTATCCGCCGGTGGCATCGGTGATCCCGGACTTGATGCTGCCCGGCGCGACGCACGCCGCGCGCAGGCCCTTCTTGGCGTATTCCAGCGCCAGCGAGTGGGTGAAGGCCTGGATGCCGCCCTTGCTCGCGGCGTAGGCGGCCATGTAGGGATGGGCGAACGAGGCCGACGTGGAGCTGAAGTTCACGATCGCGCTGCGCGGGTTCGCCAACAAGGCCGGCAGCGCCTCGCGCACCACCAGAAACGTTCCGGTCAGGTTGACGCCGACGATTCGGTTCCAGAGTTCGAGGGTGGTGT
The DNA here is from genome assembly GCF_035918355.1 of Mycobacterium sp. 3-98. NCBI lineage: Bacteria > Bacillati > Actinomycetota > Actinomycetes > Mycobacteriales > Mycobacteriaceae > Mycobacterium > Mycobacterium sp. 3-98. Next base: position 5,379,396 of record NZ_CP142360.1, read on the forward strand.
CGTGAGTGTGCGCGGCCCGCAGGATGCCCGCCGCGTTGACCAGCGAGTCAAGCCCACCCAGCCGCTCGACGGCCAGGCGCACCCCGTCGACCACCGAATCCTCGCTGCCGACATCCATCGGCACGGTGCTCAACCGGTCGGCGGCGCCGGCCTCTTGTGCCCGCGCACGCGTGGTGTCCAGGCCCTCAGCCGCGATGTCGGAGGCCGCGACGGCGGCGCCCTCGTCGAGCAGGCGCAGCGCGGTCGCCTGCCCGATCCCCGACGCGGCGCCGGTCACCAGGATCCGCTTGCCCTCGAGACGCTTCATCGCTTCTCCCGTTCACTAGGCGCGGCGACGGGTCAGGGTGCCACCACCCCGCGCAGCGCTTCCTCGCCGTACATCTGCACCATCATCGACGAGTAATCCGGGCCGCGGCGCAGAATGTGTCCCCCGTCGACGTTGATGCACTGGCCGGTGATCCATGCCGCCGCGTCGCTGAGCAGGAACATGGCCAGGTTGGCCACGTCCTCGACCTCACCCACCCGCGGCAGCGGGGTGCACAGCGCGTAGTCGCCGCTGATCTCGGGTGACTGGATCACGCTCGCGTCGACCAGATCGGTGCGGATCAGGCCCGGCCGGATGCTGTTGACCCGCACCCAGGACGGGCCGAGTTCGTCGGCGGCCAGCATCATCATGTGGTCGATCGCCGACTTGGTGACCCCGTACGGGCCGAACCACCGGTGGGTGTTGCTGGCCGCGATCGACGAGATCCCGATGAACGAGCCGCCCCCGCCGCGCACAAGCTCGCGCCCCACATGCTTGAGCACGTACATGGTGCCGTTGACATTGAGGTCGACGGTGTTTCGCCACGCCTCCGAGTCGGTGTGGGTGATCGGCCCCACGGTCAACGAGCCACCCGCGCAATGCACCGCGCCGTGCAGCCGGCCGTGCCAGGCCGTCGCGGCGTCGACCGCGCGGGCCACCTCGTCCTCGTTCGTGACGTCGGCGGGCTCATAACGAATCGAGCCCTCGCCGGGCAGGGCTTCGATCTCCTTGACGGCCCCGGCGAGTCGATCGGCGTTGCGGCCGACGATCATGACCGAGGCGCCCGCCGCGACCAGCCCGGCGGCCACGCCTTTGCCGATCCCGCTACCCCCGCCGGTGATCAGGTATGTCCGGTCTTGGAAAGAAAGCTGCACGCGAGGCCCTTTCAAACTGGAACAGGTTCTAGCTATAGAAGCATGTGCCCTCGGGGGGAATATCGCTACCCCCGGTCTCGTTAGGTCCTCGGCTGCGCGGCGCTACGGCGTATCGCGGCGCGCCACCTTCGTCGGCTTCGCGTCCCGCCAATCCTCGACGTGCGGAGGCTGGCCGACCGGCCACCGGTTCTCGTTGAACGCCGCCCAATGGGCATGCCCCAGCAGGTGCACGTGGAAGGCGTGCCGCAGCGCCTCGGTGTAACCCATCGCGTCGGAGGCGGCGTTGACCGAATCCTTGATGAGCAGCGACGCCATCGTGGGCCGCTCGGCGATGCGTCGCGCGAATTCGAGTGTCTTTTCCTCTAATTCGTCGACGGCGAAAACCTTGGACACCATGCCCAGCCGGTGCGCCTCGTCCGCGTCGATCGAATCACCGGTCAGCAGCAGCTCTTTGGCCTTACGCGGACCGAATTCCCAAGGGTGAGCGTAATATTCGACACCCGGCATGCCCAACCGGACCGCGACGACGTCGCTGAACTTCGCGTTGTCGGCGGCGACGATCAGGTCGCAGGCCCAGATCAACATCAGACCGGCCGAGATCGCGTTGCCCTGCACCTGGGCGATCGTGATCTTGCGCAAATCGCGCCAGCGGCAGGTGTTTTCGAAAAAGTAGTGCCATTCCTGGTGGTACAGCTTCTCCATGATCGGCTCGAGCGTGGCCCCGCGCGAGCGGAAGCTCGGATGCTGCCCGGGCCCCGGTGCGCGCTCGGCCAGTGCCTGCTCGGAACCCAGGTCGTGTCCGGCGGAAAAGTTCCTGCCGCGCGCCGCCAGGATCACCACGCGAACGGTGTCGTCGGCCTCGGCGCGGCCGAAGGCCTCGTCGAGCTGGACCAGCAGGCCGCGGCTTTGCGCATTGTGGGCCTCGGGCCGGTTGAGCCAGATCCGCGCGATGCGGCCCTCGTCGAGGGTTTCGTAGGCCACGAGCTCCGGGGTGTTGGCGTCGGCCGCCCCGGTGTCGGCTTGCTCGGAGACTGTCATTCCGCCCACCTCGTTCGTCGTTGATTTGGCCTTGTTTACAGATTACGGCCAGTGTGTAATCGGGCCGCGCCGGGGGGACGCGCCGCGAGCCGTTGATCGGCGGCACGCCCCGGCCGGTCGTGTCTTCGCGAGCGGCGCGGCGAGTCCCTGCAAACCAGCCATAAATGCGCCCGACGCCCGTTAGCTGGTGAGACGGGCTGCGGCCGATCACGCGCGTCGCCTACAGTTAAGTCATGCCTACGAAATCTGATCCTGGCGAAATCGGCGACGTCGAGCCGGTGGCGGACAGCACTGCGAGCCAGGCCAGGCGGGTCGTCGCGGCGTACGCCAACGACGCCGACGAATGCCGGGTCTTCCTGTCCATGCTGGGTATTGGGCCGGCGAAACTCGACGCGTAAATGGCTCCCGGGGGAGGGCGAGGCTCCAAGGCGGCCAAATTCGGGGATTCCGACTTCGTCGTCGTCGCCAACCGGTTGCCGGTAGATCGGGAGCTGCTTCCCGACGGCAGCACGGCGTGGAAGCGCAGCCCCGGGGGACTGGTCACCGCCCTGGAGCCGCTACTGCGCCGTCGGCGCGGCGCGTGGGTCGGCTGGCCCGGTGTGGTCGACGAGGACGTCGACCACGAAGACGAGCCGATCGTCCAGGAGGACCTGGAACTGCGGCCGGTCAAGCTGAGCGCGGACGACGTCGCCGAGTACTACGAGGGCTTCTCGAACGCCACGCTGTGGCCGTTGTATCACGACGTGATCGTCAAGCCGCTGTACCACCGCGAATGGTGGGACCGCTACGTCGTCGTCAACCGCCGCTTCGCCGAAGCCACCTCGCGTGCCGCCGCGCGGGGCGCGACCGTATGGGTGCAGGACTATCAGCTGCAACTGGTCCCGGCGATGCTGCGCGAGATGCGGCCCGATCTGACCATCGGTTTCTTCCTGCACATCCCCTTCCCGCCGGTGGAGCTGTTCATGCAGATGCCGTGGCGGACCGAGATCGTCGAGGGCCTGCTGGGCGCCGACCTCGTCGGATTCCACCTGCCCGGCGGCGCGCAGAATTTCCTGTTCCTTTCCCGGCGGCTGATCGGTGCCAACACCACGCGCGGGGCGGTCGGGGTGCGGTCGCGGTACGGCGAGGTGGAGCTGGAATCCCGCGTCGTCCGGGTGGGCGCCTTCCCCATCTCCATCGATTCCAGTGCGCTCGACCAAACGGCCCGGCACCGCGATATCAGGCGCCGCGCCAAGGAGATTCGGGCCGAGCTCGGCAACCCCCGCAAGGTGCTGCTCGGGGTCGACCGGCTCGACTACACCAAGGGCATCGACGTTCGGCTGAAAGCCTTTTCGGAGCTGCTCGCCGAGGGTCGCGCCAAACGCGACGACACGGTGCTGATCCAGCTGGCGACGCCGAGCCGCGAGCGGGTGGACAGTTACCAGCAGCTGCGTAACGACATCGAACGCCAGGTCGGCCACATCAACGGCGAATACGGCGAAGTCGGGCATCCGATGGTGCACTACCTGCATCGGCCGGTCCCGCGCGACGAACTCATCGCGTTCTTCGTGGCCGCCGACGTCATGCTGGTCACCCCGCTGCGCGACGGGATGAACCTGGTCGCCAAGGAGTACGTCGCCTGCCGCAGCGATCTCGGCGGCGCGCTCGTGCTGTCCGAATTCACCGGCGCCGCCGCCGAACTGCGCCAGGCGTACCTGGTCAACCCGCACGACCTCGAAGGGGTCAAGGACGCCATCGAGGCCGCCCTCAACCAGCCCGTCGAGGAAGGACGGCGGCGCATGCGGTCGCTGCGCCGCCAGGTGCTCGCCCACGACGTCGATCGCTGGGCACGGTCATTCCTCGATGCGCTCGCCGAGGCGCGGCCCCATGACGCCGATTAGCGCGGATGCCCCGGGGACCCATGGTGTTGGCGCGCCAACGCTGTGATACTCGGGTGCAGCGTCGCACGCGAAGGAGAAAGAGTCACATGAAGCTCCGTCACGGACTGGCCGCGGGTGCCGCCGTCTTCACGGCTGTCGCAACGGGAATCGCGCTGCAATCCGGCGAACCGGCCAAGGCGCTCGGGCCGCCGGCGGACGGCACCTACGCCTACAACGAGGCGGGCGTCTCCGGGGTTACCTGGACCATCTCCGCACTGTGTGACCAGCCGTCCGGGACCCGGAACATGAACGACTATTCCGACCCGATCGTCTTCGCGATGAACTGCGCGCTGAACATCGTGAGCTCTACGAACGAGCAGATCAGCGCCGCCGACAAGCTGCAGAACTTCAGCGGCCGGGCTCGCATGTCCAGCATGCTGTGGACGTTCAAGGTGCAAAAGGACAACGGCGTGGCCTGCCCGGGCGGGGGCACCGCGCCGTCCACCGAAACCTTCGCGTTCAGCGACGAAACGATGAGCGGCACCCACACCACGCTGCACGGGCCGGTATGCGGGCTGCAGCCGGAGATGAAGAAGCAACCCTTTTCGCTGGCGATGACCGGACCGCCGCCCAGCCCGATCGAGCGTTACCCGTTGTACTGCAACGGCATTGCGATGTGCTACTGAGCTAGATCGGCGTGATGTAGGCGATCAGCCACTGCTTGCCGATCTTTTTGAAGTCGACCCGCAATCGGCTGCCGTCATACAGCGGCTGCCGTGACTTGTCGGTGACCGTCCGGTTCATGTAGACCATCACCGACGCCGAATTCCGTTGGGCGGACATGACTCCCACACCCACGACGTTGGCCTGCACCACCACTTCGCGCTTCTTGGCTTCGGGAATGATCTGGGTGTTGGCGCTCTTCTGGAACTCCGCGCGATAGTCGGGGGTCAGTAACGGGTACGCCGCCGACAGGCTGCGTTCGACCGTTTGGTAGTCGTAGGCGAAAACCTCGGGGATTTCCTTGGCCGCCAAACCGGGCAGCACGGCACGCGCCGCCTGCTCACCGCGAACCTCGACACGATCCCAATACATCCAGCCGGCCGCCGCGGACAACCCGACGAACGCCACGGCCAGAAGGTAACCCGCGACGATGAGCAGCCAACGCCGCCATCGCATCAATTACCCCCGTCTGGATACTTCAGGTCGTAGCCGCTCATGCGTCCGGAGTCGTCTTCGTGCACGATGACGCGCAACCGGTAGGGCATGGACGGCTTGTTGACGCCGTCGATGTCGGCGACGGTGACGCGCACCGACACCAACACGGACGCGTTATCGGTAACGGCGTCAATGCCTTCCAGCGCGGCGCCGTTGACGACGGCTTCCGATGTCGCGTTGGTGGAGCGGAACAGGCCCTTGAGATTCTCGACATTGTTGTTGGCGCTGAGCATCCCGCGCAGCGGACCGCTGGTCCCGTTGACGAACCGGTTGACGCTCTCGTCGATGTTGTCCTGCTTGTAGCTGAACATGTTGACCACCGTCTGCGTCGCGGTGTCGACGAAGCGTTGGTCGCGCGCCTGCGCCGCGGCGGCGTGGCGGTGCTGGACGGCCAGGAGGGCCACGCACCCGGCCAACGCCCCTACCGCCACCAGTGCCGCCGCGAAGGAGATCCACACAACCAGGGCGCGGTGCGGCTGGCGCCGCGGTGGCGGCTTGATGGACTTGAGGCTCCCCACGGGTTTCGCCGACGGCTTCGGCGCGGCCGGCACCTCCGTCTGGACCGTGACGTCCTGCGTCGACTCGCTCTTGGCAGGACCCGCCGCGCGCGAGGCTTTACGACGAGCGCGCGGCTTGGTTGTCTGTTCGTCTGTTATGTCAGCTATGTCAGCGTCCATTACAGAGGCCTTGGATCAAGCATGAGGTCCACCCAATTCTCGGCGCCGGAGGTTCCGGTGGCGCCGGCGGCGAAGATACCAGTGCCTCCTGCCGGATCGACAAACGCGCCGGTCTTCTCGTCATAGGTGGCATACGCCGGCCCGCTGGCCTGCGGCTGCCCGCCGGGCGGCGGGCCCCACGGCTTCTCCGGTCCGGGGCCCGGCGGCGGCGGGTTGATCCCCAGCGGCGGCGCCGGCGGGGGCAGCCACTTCGGATACGGAAGCTGCGGCGGTACCGGCGGCACCCCCGGCGGCTGCCACGACGTGAACGGCGGCGGCGGCCCGTTGTCGTTGGGCGGCGGCGGGGCGAAGGCCGGCTGGTGCGGCGCCGGACCGGGTCCAGGGACCACACCCGGCGGGGGCGGCCCGACCATCGGAGTGCCCGGATCTGGGTCGGCGTCCGGCGGGATGTACGGGAAGTGGTTGGGCGGCAACACGTTCAGCCCGTTGGTCATCGGGGTGTCGTAGGGCACCGGCGGGCCGCGCCACGGGTTGCGACCGATCGGCACGTAGCCCTTCGGGTCGCGGCAGAGCTGAATCGTGGGGGCGCGCTTCCCGGGGAACTCCTGGCACGGGTAGTTACGCGCGCCGCGCACGGTGCTGGGATCGTTCTGCGCGGTCTTGCAGTACATGTCCCTCGGGAGCTCGCGCACCGTCTCGTCGGCCGGGGTGCGCATCAGCGGCGGCGGCAGGAAGCCGACGGCGCACGGCGGCGGGTCGTTGAGGTCGAGCTTGAAGTCCAGCTTGGCGCCCTCATCTTGCGGCCCGCCGCCCGCGGCGGTGGTGATGGCCGCGAACAACGCCGGCAACACGACGAGCAGCTGTTCGATCGACTTGTTGTAGATCACGCCCACCCGGCCGAGGTTGGCCAGGCTGGCGGCCAGGGTCGGGAAGTTGGGGCGGATGCCCGAGAACGCGGTGCTGGCCTCGTCGGTCGCGCCGGGGGCCGTGGCCAGGGTGTCGCGGAGCTGGGGGTCGGCCTGACGGACCTCGGAGGTGAACCGCGCCAGCCCATCCGAGAGCGACTTGATGTCGCCACCGGCGCGGATCTGGGCCTGCAGGAACGGGCCGGCCTGATCGATCAGCTGCGAGACCTGCGGATAGTTGGCGTTCGCCTCGTCCACCAGCAGCCGGGCCGACTCGAACAGCCGGGCGAGCTCGGGGCCTGACCCGTTGGCCGCAATGAACGTCTCGTGCAACAGTTCACGCAACCGGGTGTCACCCAGGCTGTTGACCAGTGTCTCCGCCCGCTTCAACAGATCGGCGACGTCCTGGCCGATCCGGGTGTTCTGCCGCTCGATGCGGGCACCGTTGGTCAGCTTGCTCGACGCGGGCGAGCTCGGGGGCACCAGGTCGATGTACTGCTCGCCGACCGCCGACACACTCTTGACGGTGGCGGTGACGTTCGACGGGATGGCCGTCTCGCTGTTCAGCCGCATCTGGGCGATGACGCCGTTGGGACTCAGCCCGACCGACTCGACGCGGCCGACGGCAACGCCGCGGTAGGTGACGTTGGCGTTCTTGTACAGGCCGCCGCCGGCAACGAAATCGGCGCTCACACCGTAGGTTCCGATGCCGAAGGTCGCGGGCAGCCGCAGGTAGAAGATCGCCATCACAGTCAGGGTGATCGCCGTGATCACGGCGAAGATCGCCAGCTGGATCCTGGTCAGTCTGTCATGCATGTGCGCCCGCCCTACTGTCCCGAAGCCGTGCCGGGCGGAATCTTGAACGGATCCGCGGCCTGTCCGGACAGGTTGGCCAATTCGCCGGTCAAGAAGTCCGGCGGGTTGAGGATCTCGTCCATGTGAGCCATGTTCGGGTCGAAATAGGCCGTCGTGAAGAACGTTTCACCGAGCCGGCGCAGGGTGAGGTCGAAGGTGGTGAACACGTTGAGATAGTCACCCCGCACCGCCTGCTTGATCCCGAAGTTGGGGAACGGAAACGTCAGCAACAGCTGTAGTGAGGTGACGAAATTCTTTCGGTTGTCGTTGAGGGTCTTCACGACCGAGTACAGGTCCTTCATGTCGGCGGCGAAGTCCACCTTGGTCTTGGCCAGCACGTGCGAGGTGACGTTGGCCAGTTTGTGCAGCGCGCCGAAGGCCTCCACGATGTGGTCGCGGTTCTTGTTGAGCACGCGAATCGCCTCGGGCAGCGTGTCCAGCGCCCGGCCCAGGTTGTCCTTGTCGCGCGCCAGTGCTCCCGAGAAGCGGTTCAATCCGTCGACCGCGTCGATGATGTCGTTGACCTGGCGGTTGAGCCCCGAGGTCAATTCCGCCAGCCGGGGGATCAGGTCGACGAACTGGTCCTGCCGGCCCGCGACGGCCCGATAGGTCTCGTCGGTGATCTCTTCCAGCGCACCGACATTGCCCTTGTTCACCACAACGCCGAGCGCCGAGAGCACCTCTTCGGTGGTGGGATAGCGGCCGGTGTTGGCCTCCGTGATCTTCGACCCGTCGGTCAGCCGGCCCACGGCCGGCTTGTTCTTCGGCCGGGCCAGGTCGATGTGCATCGAACCCAGCAGCGACGTCTGGGCGACGGTCGCGGTCGAGTTGGCGGGCAGGACGACGTTTTTGTTCAGCGCCAATTTGACTGCCGCATAGAACGATCCGTCGGCGCGCTGTTCGGCCGCGATGCCGGCAACGCTTCCGACGGTGACGTCGTCGACCATGACGGGCGAGTTTTGCGGCAGCGTCGCCACGTCGGGCAGCTCGACGGTCACCGAGTAGGCGCCGCTGCCGTGGCCGGCGGTGCCCGGCATCGCCAACGAGTTCAGGCCGTTGAATTGGCAACCGGCCAGCAGCACGCTGCCCGCGGCCAATCCGCTGGCGCGCAACCACATTCGGTTCATCCGCCACCGCCCAAGCCGGCCGCGGGCCCGTTGGGCGCGGGTTGGGCCGGAGCTGGTCCCGGCCGCGGCCCGAACGCGCTTCCGGGAGCGGGACCGGGGGCGGGAGCGGCGCCGGCCGGCGCGGGGCCGGGCCCCGGACCGGCCTGCGGGGCCGGCGGGACGAGCAGCGCCTGCAGATCCGCCGGGTTCTGCGTGGCCGGCGTCTGGGCGCCCTTGGCCGGCACCCACGTCAGCTCCGGAACCGGGGTCGCCGCCTTGGCCTGAGTCTGCGGGGTGTCGTAGATGATCTGCCCCTTGTACGCCGTGATCGTGTTGAGCGGGTGGAACATCAGCGGCGGGTAGTTCACGGTGAGCCGGCGCAGCACCGGACCCAGCCGCTCACGACAGAGCTCGGCACGCTTGAAGTAGTCCGGCGCCCTGGGCCCGGCCGCGGTCTCGAAGGATCCCCCACAGATGAACTGCACGGGGTTGGCGAATTCCGGTATCGACAGCAGACCGTTGAGCGTGCCCTGCGCGGGATCGTAGATGTTGTAGAAGTTGGCGATACCCGGGCCCGCCACGTGCAGCACCTGCTCGATGTCGTCGCTCTCGTCGCTCAGTGTCTTCGCGAGATCGTTGAGGTTGTTGACCGTGTCGACGATGGTCGAGTTGTGTTCGTGGAGAAACCCACGGATGTCCGACAGCGCCGTGTTGAGGGTCCCCAGGGTGTTGTCGAGATGGCGCGAGCTGTCGGCGAGCACCTGCGACACCGAGGCGACGCTATCGGCGAATTGGACGATCTGTTCGTTACTGGACGACAGGGCGTTGACCACGACCTGCAGGTTTTTGACCGTGCCGAAGATGTCGCCGCGCGAATCCCCAAGTCGCCCAGCGGCTTGCGAGAGCTCGCGCAAGGCGCTGTGGAACGACTGGCCCTTGCCGTCGAAGGTGTCGGCGGCCTGGTTGATCGCCGCGCCCAACGGGCCCTGCAGCGACCCGGCCGTCGGGCCGAGCTGGACCGCCAGCTTGGTCAGCGACTCTTTGACCTCGTCCCACTCCACCGGGACCGCGGTGCGGTCAGGGCCGATGCTGGCGCCGTCGGCCATCTCCGGCCCACCGGTATAGGCCGGCGTCAACTGGATGAACCTGGCCGCCACCAGGTTTGGCGACATGATGATGGCCTTGGCGTCCTTGGGGACCTTCACGTCCTTGGACACCGACATGGTGATCTTGACGTCGGAGGGCCGCGGCTCGATCGTGTCGATGGTGCCGACCGGGACACCCAGGATGCGCACCTGGTCGCCGGGATACAACCCGACCGCCGATGCGAAGTGGCCGACGATCTTGCGGTTATTCCCTTGCGACGACAGCACATACACGCCGCCCACCAGCACCGCGACCAGCGCGATGATGGTGGCGTAGCGCAGCCCCCTGCTGCGGATGATCCGCTGCATCATGGTGACTTCGGCCTGATGATCCAGCGTTCCTGAATCAACCCGCGCAGGTAGTCGGCCAGGCTGGCCGGCATCTTGCCGGGCTGATAGAAGAAGTCGAACATCGTCGCGAGCAGCGGCGCCGGGATGACGCCGTAGACGTTCACGTTGAAGCCGGGACCCGAACCGACCACCTCGCCCAACTCGGTGGCGTAGGTGGGCAGCCGCTTGAGGGCCTCGGTGATGTAGTCGCGGCGCTCGTTGAGGTTGGACAGCACATCGTTGAGCTTGTTGAGCGCGGGCCCGAATTCCCTGCGGTTGTCGGCGACGAAGCCGGAAATCTGCGCCGAGAGCTCCTGGATGTCCGAGATCAGCTGACCCAGCGCGCGGTGGCGTTCGTCGAGCGCGGCGAACAACTCGTTACCGTCGTCGACCAGCTTGTTGACCTGCTCGGCGCGCTGTGACAACACGCCGGTGACCGACTTCGCGTGCGCCAGTAGGCTTTGCAACGCCTCGTCGCGTCGGTCCAGGGTGCGAGACAGCGACGTCACGCCGTCCAGCGCACCGCGCAGCTCGGGGGTGGCGTCGTGCAGCGTGTCGGTCAACACGTTCAGCGCCTTTTCGAACTGCGGCTTGTTCAGGTTGCTGGCATTGGAACCCAAGTCCTCGAGCGCGCCGGCCAACGTGTACGGCGTCGTGGTGCGACTGAGCGGGATGGTGGTTGCCTTGCCGCCACCGGCCGGGGTCACCGAGATGGAGCGCTCACCGAGGATGGTGTCGGTGCGGATCGCGGCCAGCGACTGGTCGCCGACGGCGACGTGGCGGTCGACGCTGAAGCTGATCTTGGCGCTGTCGCCGGCCAGACCCACGGAGGTCACCTTGCCGACTTTGAAACCCGAGACGTAAACGGCATTGCCGGGATTGATTCCACCCGCGTCGCTGAAGTAGGCGTCGTAGATCTTGCCCTGCGGCCAGAACGGTAACCCGGAATACCCGAATGCGATGAGCACGACGCAGACCACGAGCACCACGCCGAAGATGCCGGTGCGCAGCGGATCGCGCTCATGTGTTGCGTTACTTGGCAAAAGCGCACCTCCCCTTGCTGGGATCCACCTGGCCACCAAGCGGCAGGAGGATGTCGCCACCGGCGGGGCCGTTGATCTTGATCGTCACGGAGCAGAAATAGATGTTGAAGAACGACCCGTAAGCGCCGAGGGCCGCCAACCGCAGATAGTCCTCGCCCAGCTGTTCGATGTCGTTGTTCACCTCGGCCTTGCGGTTGTCCAGCTCGGTGGCCAGCGGACGGGTGTTTTCCAGAACGCCTTGCAGCGGGCGGCGCGAATTCTTCAGCAGCTGGGTCAAATCCGTCGTCGTGGAGGCCAGCGGGGGGATGGCACCCGCGATGTCGTCCTTGTGTTCGGCCAGCCCGGTGATCAGTTGTTGCAACTGGTCCACGCTTGTCGAAAACTGCGCGCTGCGTTGGTCCACGGTCGTCAGCACCGTGTTGAGGTTGTTGATCACGTCGCCGATGAGCTGGTCGCGCTGGCCCAGCGCCGAGGAGAACGCGCTCGTGTCGGCCAGCACGTTCGACAACGCGCCGCCCTGGCCCTGCAGCAGCTGGATGACCGCGCTGCTGATGGTGTTGACCTTGTCGGCGTCGAGGCCTTTGAGGACCGGCCGCAGCCCGCCCAGCAGCGCGTCGAGATCCAGTGCGGGCTGGGTGTGTTGGCTGTTGATCGTCGCGCCGGCGGGGAGTTTTCGCAGCTCTCCAGGGCCGGACGTGATCTCCAGATATCGGTCACCGACGAGGTTTTCGTAGCGGATCACCGCGCGCGTCGACGAGTAGAGCGTGTAGCGCTTGTCGACCCCGAACTTCACGTCGATGGTGTTGTCGCGATTGAGCTTGATGTCCGACACCGCACCGACCGGCACCCCGGCGATGCGCACCTTTTGACCGGCCTTCAACCGCGAGACGTCGGTAAACGTTGCGTGGTAGGTGCTTTCGGGTCCGAACCGGAAGTCGCCGAACACCACCACCAGCCCGGCCGACACCAGCAGCATGGCCACGGCGAAGATGCTGACCTTGATCATCATCTCGCGGTGCGACGGCATGCCCGAACTGTCCGGCATCAGAAATCGTCCCGTTCCGCGAAGGCGCCGTGGAACAAGAACTGCAGCGTCGAGGGCGCGTCGAACTGCAGCTCGGTGAACGGCTCGTACGGGATGTTGGCGTTGTCGGTGACCAGGAACGGCGCCCGGTAGAACGAGCCGCCGGTCTGCTTGGTCGGGATGTCGGGCAGCCCACGGCAATTCGGGCCGCCGGAGGCGTTCACGATCGGCAACGACTCCGGGTACGTGTACGACGGCGCGCCCAGCACGAAGCTCGACGACGTGAACAGGCCGGCCTTGCGGACGCCGAGCAGCGGGGCGAATTCCTTGATGCCGCGCTCGATTCCGGCGAACAGGCAGCCGAATTCCGGTGAGTAGTCGGCGGCCACCTTGAGCGGGGCCCGCAGCCGGTTGATGGCGTCGATGAAGTCCTGCTCGGCCGGCGCCAACGTGTCATAGGCGTTGTTCGACAGGCCGATGGTGGCCAACAGGGTCTTGTCGAGATTCTTCTGCTGGTCCACGACGGTCTTGTTGATCGTCGGCAGGTTGTCGAAGACGGTGTTCAGATTGGGGGCGGAGTCGGCGTAGACGTTCGCCACGACCGCGGTCTTGCGGAGGTCTTCCTGCAAGGCGGGCAGCTTCGGATTCGCTTGGCGCGTCAGCGTATTCAGTCCCGAAAGGATGCCGCCCAGGTCATCGCCGTGGCCACGCAGGCCTTCGGCGAACGCGCTCAACGTCCCGTTGAGTTCGACGGGGTCGACCTTGTGCAACAGGTCGATCAGCGACTGGAACAAGGTGTTGACTTCGAGCTGCACCGACGAGGCCGCGACGTGCGCGTCCGGACGCAGCGAGGTCGGCGACGGCGTTTGCGGCGGAATGAATTCCACCGCCTTCGCACCGAAGATGGTGTTACCCGCGATGTGCACCGCCGCGTTGGACGGGATGAAATGCATGTCGTCGCTGTTGATGCCCAGCGTCAGGCGCGCCTGGTCGCCGGAATAGTCGATGGTCTCGACCTTGCCGATCTGGATGCCCCGGTATTTGACCTTGGCGCCCTTCTCCATCACCAGCCCCGCCCGGGGCGCCGACACGGTGACGGTGTCGATCGACGCGAAGGCGGCCGTGTAGGAAAGGTAAGTCAGCACAGCGAAAGCCACCATGAGGCCGGCCAGCACTGCTGCTGCCAGCCGGACGGTCGTGCGTCGCGCGCCTGTTTCTGCCATGTCCTTTTAAGCGGTCCTCTTAGCCGGAGAGGTTGAAGTTACCGGACGCCCCATACACAGCGAGCGAGATGAACAAAGTGATGACGACCACGACGATCAACGACGTCCGCACCGCCTGGCCGACTGCGATGCCGACGCCGACGGGACCACCGCTGGCGTTGTAGCCGTAATAGGTGTGCACCAACATGACCGCGATGGACATCACGATCGCCTGCAGGAACGACCACAACAGGTCCGACGGGATCAGGAACGTATTGAAGTAGTGGTCGTAGAGGCCTTTTGACTGCCCGTTGATGTACACCGTGGTGAAGCGGGCGGCGAAGAACGCGGCCAGCACGGACAGCGAGTACAGCGGGATGATCGCGATCAGGCCGGCGATCAGGCGGGTCGACACCAGGTAGGACACCGAGTGCACCGCCATGCACTCGACGGCGTCGATCTCCTCGGACACCCGCATGGCGCCCAATTGGGCGGTGGCGCCGGCGCCGATGGTGGCCGCCAGCGCGATGCCGGCGATCACCGGGGCGACCACCCGGACGTTCAGGAAGGCCGACAGGAATCCCGTCAGCGCCTCGATGCCGATGTTGCCCAGCGACGAATACCCTTGCACGGCAATGACACCGCCGGAGGCCAGGGTCAAAAACGCCGCGACACCGACCGTGCCGCCGATCATCACGAGAGCCCCCGCGCCCATGGTCATCTCGGCGATCAGCCGGACCGTCTCCTTGCGGTATCGGGTGAGCGCGTTGGGGACGTAGCGCACGGTCTGCCCGTAGAACAACGCCTGCTCGCCGAAGTCGTCGACCGGCTCCTGCAGCCGCGAGAAGAGGCGACGAAACCGCAGTGTGGCGTCGTAACTCATCGCGTGCTCACCCGTCTCATCACTTCGCCGAAATTCGCACGCCGATGGCGGTCATCACCACGTTGATCACGAACAGACAGATGAAGGCGTAGACCACGGTTTCGTTGACCGCGTTGCCGACGCCCTTGGGCCCGCCCTTGACAGTCAGGCCGCGGTAACAGCCCACCATCCCGGCCATCACACCGAACAGCAGCGCCTTGACTTCGGCGAGTACCAGCTCGCGCAGTCCGGTCAGCACGGTCAAGCCGTTGATGAACGCGCCTGGGTTGACGCCCTGCAGGAAGACGGAGAACACATAGCCACCGGAAAGCCCGATGGCGCATACCAAGCCGTTGAGCAGCAGCGCCACCACCGTGGACGCCAGCACACGGGGGACCACCAGCCGCTGGATCGGGTCGATGCCGAGCACGCGCATCGCGTCGATCTCCTCGCGGATGGTGCGCGCGCCCAGGTCGGCGCAGATCGCGGTGGCGCCGGCACCGGCGACGACGAGCACGGTCACCACCGGACCCAGCTGGGTGATGGTGCCGAACGCCGTCCCGGCGCCGGACAGGTCGGCGGCGCCGATCTCGCGCAGCAGGATGTTGAGGGTGAAGGCCACCAGCACCGTGAAGGGGATGGACACCAGCAGCGTCGGGACCAGCGACACGCGGGCGATCATCCACGTCTGATCGAGAAACTCGCCAAACTGGAACGGCCGGCGAAAAGCTGCCCGGCCGGTGTCCATCATCATTTCGAAGAATCCGCCGACGGCGCGGGCGGGAACGGCAAGTTGCTCCCTCAACTCGGTGTCCCCCCTCGGCTGGTCTCGGCGAAGTCTATGGCTGGCCTTTGCGTTGTCTACGGTCGCATGGGGCTCGGTGTGAGCCGGATCATATTAACTCAGAACAAGTTCACCATGTCAATGAACAGCATTTCTTATCCCAACCGTTAATTCGCCAGGTCAGACGCACTTGTCACGTGTCAAACTGACACACGTTCTACCTGCCGATTCCCCCCGATCGACTAGCCCCAAATGGCTATTGATCCATCAGTGCGCTCGCCGAAAAATTGTGCTCAGGATCACGTCCAGCAAAGTATTCCTGCAGCGTCGCACTCAGCTGTGCAGGGTCCCAAGCGGCGCCGTCGGCGCTGAATTTGCGCTCGACCGTCGGGGCAGCGACCAGTGTCACCTGCGGACCGTAGACGATGAACACCTGGCCGTTGACTTCCGCAGCCGCCGGCGAGGACAGGAACTTGACCAGATTGACGACGTGCTCTGGCGACAGCGGATCGACCCCGCCGGCCTCCACCTCCGGTGCATCGCCGAACACGTCGGCCGTCATCGCCGTGCGCGCGCGGGGGCAGATGGCGTTGGCGCACACGCCGTAGCGGCCGAGCGCCCGCGCGGCGGTCAGGGTGAGCGAGATGATGCCCGCCTTGGCGGCGCCGTAGTTCGCCTGCCCGACGGGGCCGACCAGGCCGGCCTCCGATGCGGTGTTGACGATCCGGCCGAAGACCTTGCCGTCCGCCTCCTTGGCCTTGGAGCGCCAGTAGGTGGCGGCGTTGCGGGTCAGCAGGAAATGGCCGCGCAGGTGCACGGCGATGACCTGGTCCCACTCCTCGTCGGACATGTTGAACAGCATCCGGTCGCGCGTGATGCCGGCGTTGTTGACCACGATGTCGAGCCCACCCAGCCCGTCGGCCTGGGCGACCAATTCGTCGGCGGTGGAGCGTTCGCTGATGTCGCCCGCCACGGCAACGGCCTTCGAACCGGAGGAGTTGATCTCGTCGATGACGTCGGAGGCGTCCAACGCGGCGGCGATGTCGTTGACGACGACGGTCGCTCCGAGGCGTGCCAGGCCGAGCGCCTCGGCCCGTCCCAGGCCCGCGGCCGCACCGGTGACCACCGCGACCTTTCCGGAGAGATCGGTCGCGTTCGTGCTGCTAGTCAATTTATGAATACCTCTAGTTTCGGGTTGCGCGCTCTAGGCTCGGATCAGTCGCCGCGGGACAGCGCGGCGCGCGGGCATTCGGCGATCGCCTGCTCGGCCAACTGCTCCTGATCGGCGGGAATCGGGTCGAGCTTCACCACGGCGTAATCCTCGTCGTCGAGGTCGAAGATATCGGGGGCAATTCCCAAGCACACTGCGTTACCTTCGCACCGGTCACGGTCCACGATCACCCGCACAGCACCCTCCTTGAACCTGGCCTTCACCGCAGGACTCGCCTCATCAGTATGTAGGTCCACCATAAGACCCCGACACCGCTGGGGAAACGGTCGCTGGATTCCCAGACTAGAACGTGTTACAACCGGGAAGACGAATGGGTAGCCGTTGGTCGAGCTGCAGCCTGTGACGCGGGTTGTATTCGGAAACGTCGTTGACTTGAAGGACGGCTGAAATGCGCATCAGTTACACCCCTGAGCAAGAAGAGCTGCGTCGCGAGCTGCGGTCGTACTTCACCAACCTGATGACCCCGGAGCGTCGCGAGGCGCTGACCTCCTCGGGGGGCGGCGAGGTCGGTACCGGCACGGCGTATCGCGACACCGTCGCGCAGATGGGCAAAGACGGCTGGCTCACCCTGAACTGGCCCAAGGAGTACGGCGGCCAGGACCGCTCGCCGATGGACTCGCTGATCTTCACCGACGAGGCCGCCATCGCCGGCGTGCCGGTGCCGTTCCTGACGATCAACAGCGTCGCGCCGACCATCATGGCGTTCGGCACCGAGGAACAGAAGAAGTTCTTCCTGCCCAAGATCGCCGCGGGCGAGCTGCACTTCTCGATCGGCTACTCCGAGCCCGGCGCCGGCACCGACCTCGCCAACCTGCGCACCACCGCGGTGCGCGACGGCGACGACTACGTCATCAACGGCCAGAAGATGTGGACCAGCCTGATCGCCTACGCCGACTGGGTGTGGCTGGCGGTGCGCACCAACCCCGACGCCAAGAAGCACCGCGGGATTTCGATGCTGACCGTGCCGACCACCGCGGAGGGTTTCTCCTGGACCCCGGTGCACACGATGGCCGGTGTGGACACCAGCGCCACCTATTACTCCGACGTCCGCGTCCCGGTGACCAACCTGATCGGCGAGGAGAACGGCGGCTGGAAGCTGGTGACCAACCAGCTCAACCACGAGCGCGTCGCCCTGGTGTCGCCGCAACCGATCTTCCTGGCCCTGCGCGAGGTTCGCGAATGGGCGCAGAACACCAAGGACGACGGGGGCGCCCGGCTCATCGACTCGGAGTGGGTGCAGCTCAACCTGGCCCGGGTGCACGCCAAGGCCGAGGTCCTCAAGCTGATCAACTGGGAGCTGGCCTCGGCCGCGAGTGAGGACCTGTCACCCGCCGACGCGTCGGCGGCCAAGGTCTACGGCACCGAGCTGGCCACCGAGGCCTACCGGCTGCTGATGGAGGTGCTGGGTACCGCGGCGACGGTGCGCCAGAATTCGCCGGGCTCGTTGCTGCGGGGCCGGGTCGAGCGGATGCACCGGGCCTGCCTGATCCTGACCTTCGGAGGCGGCACCAACGAAGTTCAGCGCGACATCATCGGCATGGTCGCCCTCGGTCTGCCCCGCAACCGCTGAGCCGCTACGTAATAGAAGGACGGACGTTCATGGATTTCACGACAACCGAAGCGGCGAACGACCTCGGCAACCTGGTCGACACGATCGTGGACTCGGTGTGCACCCCCGAACACCAGCGCGAGCTGGACGGGCTCGATCAGCGGTTCGATCGCGACCTGTGGCGAAAGCTGATCGACGCCGGCATCCTGTCCAGCGCGTCGGCGTCATCGCTGGGCGGCGACGGTTTCGGCGCGCTCGAGCAGATCGCGATCCTGGTCGCGCTGGGCCATCAGCTGGCCGCGGTGCCCTACCTGGAGTCGGTGGTGCTGGGCGCCGGGGCGCTGGCCCGGTTCGGCTCCGAAGAGCTGCAGCAGAACTGGGGCGTGCCGGCGGTCAACGGCGAGAAGACCCTGAGCATCGCGCTCGACGGCGAGATGGGCGAGGGCCCGGTGCAGGCGCTAAGCGCCGGCGCCGGTTACCGGCTGACCGGCACGCGCACCCAGGTCGGTTTCGGCCCGGTGGCCGACGCGTTCCTGGTCCCCGCCGAAACGGATGCCGGCACGGCGGTTTTCCTGGTTGCCGCCGACGATCCCGGCGTCACGGTGACGGCCCTGCAGACCACCGGCCTGGGCAGCGTCGGGCACCTCGCACTGGACGGCACCGAGGTGGACGGCGGCCGCAGGGTCGGCGGCGCCGAGGTGGCGACCTGGCTCGGCACGCTGGGCACGTTGGGCCGCAGCGCTTTCCAGCTCGGGGTGCTCGAGCGTGGCCTGCAGATGACCGCCGAATACGCGCGCGAACGTGAGCAGTTCGACCGGCCGATCGGCAGCTTCCAGGCGGTCTCGCAGCGGCTGGCCGACGGCTACATCGACGTCAAGGGGTTGCGGCTGACGCTCACCCAGGCGGCCTGGCGAGTCTCCGAGGACATTCCGGCGGAGATCGACGTCGCCAGCGCGGCGTTTTGGGCCGCCGACGCCGGTCACCGGGTGGCGCACACCATCGTGCACGTGCACGGCGGCGTCGGCGTCGACACCGATCACCCCGCGCACCGATACTTCCTGGCCGCCAAGGAGATTGAGTTCGCGCTGGGCGGTGCCACCGGGCAGCTGCGCCGCATCGGGCGCGAGCTGGCGGAGACGCCCGCCTAGGCGAAATGGAGCTCACCGACGACCTGACGGTCACCAAGCTGCTGGCGCCGCTGACCGAGATCGACGACCGGGGTATCTACTTCGAGGACTCGTTCACCAGCTGGCGCGATCACCTGCAGCAGGGTGCCGCGATCGCCGCGGCGCTGCGTGAGCGGCTCGACCCCACCCGGCCACCCCACGTCGGAGTGCTGCTGGAGAACACGCCCTTCTTCTCGGCGATGCTGGTCGCGGCGGGAATGTCGGGGATCGTGCCGGTCGGGCTCAACCCGGTGCGCCGCGGCGAGGCGCTGCAGCGCGACATCGCCCGGGCCGACTGCCAATTGGTGCTCGCCGACTCCAAATCGTCTGAGACGCTGGGTGATATCGAGCACCTGAACGCCGACTCCGTCGCGTGGGCCGACGAACTGGCCGCGCACCGCGACGCCCCGATCGTTTTTCAGGACGCCGCGCCGGCGGATCTGTTCATGTTGATCTTCACGTCGGGTACCAGCGGCGAGCCCAAGGCGGTCAAGTGCAGCCACGGCAAGGTCGCGATCGCGGGCGTGACGATGTCGCAGCGCTTCGGCCTCGGCCCCGACGACGTCTGCTACGTGTCGATGCCGCTGTTTCATTCCAACGCGGTGCTGGTCGGCTGGGCGGTGGCGGCGGCGTGTGCGGGCTCAATGGCCTTGCGGCGCAAGTTCTCCGCCTCGAACTTCATCGTCGACGTCCGCCGCTACGGCGCCACGTACGCGAACTACGTCGGCAAGCCGTTGTCGTATGTACTGGCCACGCCCGAGCGGCCCGACGATGCGGACAACCCGCTGCGCGCGGTGTACGGCAACGAAGGCGTGCCCGATGACATCGAGCGCTTCGCCCGCCGATTCGGGTGTGTCGTGCAGGACGGGTTCGGTTCCACCGAGGGCGGCGTGGCCATCGCGCGCACGCCGGACACACCGCCGGGTTCATTGGGCCCCCTCCCGCCGGGCATCGACATCGTCGATCCCGACACCGGCGCGTCATGCCCACCGGGCGTGGTCGGCGAACTGGTGAACGTCGCCGGGCCGGGCCGTTTCGAGGGTTATTACAACGACGCCGCCGCCGAGGCCGAGCGGATGGCCGGCGGGGTCTACCACAGCGGCGATCTCGCCTACCGTGACGACGCCGGCTATGCGTATTTCGCTGGGCGGCTGGGTGATTGGATGCGCGTCGACGGCGAAAACCTCGGCGCCGCGCCGATCGAGCGGGTGTTGCTGCGCCACCCCGACCTGACCGAGGTCGCGGTGTACCCGGTGCCCGACGCGATCGTCGGCGACCAAGTCATGGCCGCGGTGGTGATGGCGCCGGGCACCGAGTTCGACGACGAGAAGTTCCGCACCTTCTTGGCCGAGCAACCGGACTTGGGACCCAAGCAATGGCCGTCATACGTACGGGTCAGCACCGAACTCCCGCGCACGGTGACCTTCAAGGTGCTCAAGCGGCAACTGGCCGCTCAGGGCGTCGACTGCGGCGATCCGGTCTGGAAGATCCACCGCTAGGGCCCCGGGACGGGCGTTATCGCGGGATGTGGGCGTCCAGGCAGTAAACTCAGCGCTCGATGAAAATCCGCGAAATGATCGCCCGCTCGCTCCTGGTCGGGTCGCTGGCTGGGGCCGCGCTCGGGCTGGGTGCCGGTGTCGCCGCGGCGGACCCGCCCCCGCCGCCTCCCCTGCCACCGCCACCCCCGCCGCTGGTGTGGTCACCGCCGACGCCGGACCCCGAACCGTGGGAAGCTCCTCCCCCGCCGGAGGAGGGCGCGCCGCTACCGCCGCGCTGAACATGCCGCAACGACAAGGAGACGCGATGGTTGATGCGCCGGTCCCCCGTCCCGGCGCCGCGGTCATTCGCGCCGATAGCGGAACCGGCGCATGACGGCTCGGCCTCTCGAGCTCGCGCTGGAAGCCAGCTTCGAACAGCTTTCCGCCGCGGCGCCGGCGAACGTCGGCATCGCGATCGCCCGGCCGGACCGGACATTTTCGCTGGGGAGCTGGTGGTCGGGTGTGGCATGGTCGACGATCAAAGTGCCCCTGGCGGTGGCGGCGCTGCGCAACGATTGGCTGGGCGCCCGCGATTTTGCCGTGAAGGCAATCACCGAATCCGACAATCGCGCATCCGAGCAGTTGTGGTCGCAGTTGGGCGAGCCGGCCGACGCGGCACGGCAGGTTCAGGCGGTGGTGGCCGAGGGCGGTGACACCGCGACGGTGGTCGAATCGCGCCGACTTCGCCGTGGTTTCACCGCTTTCGGCCAAACCCAGTGGAACCTGCAGCGCCAGGCGCGGTTCGCCGCGGAGCTGCCGACCATCCCCGACGCCGCCGAGGTGATCGACCTGATGCAACGACTCAGCAGCGGTGACCAATGGGGGCTGGCCGCCAAAGGGATTGCCGCGAAAGGGGGTTGGGGGCCCGGAGTGCACGGCGAGTACCTGGTCCGGCAATTCGGGATCGTCCCCACCCCGTCCGGGCAGTGGGGTGTGGCACTGGCGGCGGACGCGCACGACGGCGCGTTCGAGACCGGCGTCGACGTGGTCAATACGATGACGGACTGGTTGCTGAGCCGGCTGCCGACCCTAGCCCGTTATTGACGGCACCACGGCGTCGATCAGGTGCGGTCCGGCTTCTGCGAACGCGGCGCGCAGCGCGTCGGCGAACTCCTCAGCGGTGGTGACGCGCCGGGCCGGCACCCCCATGCCCTCGCTGATCTTGACGAAATCCATTGTGGGATCGGCTAAGTCGAGCAGGGACAGTGCTTCGGGCCCGGGCGCCGAGCCGGCGCCGACCCGTTGCAGCTCGATGCGCAGGATGTCGTAGGCCCTGTTGTTGTACAGCACGGTGGTGACGTCGAGGTTCTCCCGCGCCTGGGTCCACAACCCCGCAATGGTGTACATGGCGGAGCCGTCGGATTCCAGGCACAGCACCGGGCGATCCGGGGCGGCGATCGCCGCACCGACCGCCGCGGGAATGCCGTAGCCGATCGCCCCGCCGGTCAGGGTCAGCCAGTCATGCGCCGGCGCCCCGGCGGTGGCCTGGGCGAGCAGCAGGCCGGAGGTGTTCGACTCGTCGACCACGATCGCCCGTTCCGGCAGCAGCGCCCCGATCACGTCGGCCGCCGACGCGGACGTCAGTGCGCCGGTCGGCAGCGTGGGACGCGACGCGGCCGCCACCGGCGCCACCGTTCCCGGCGCCACCTGATCCGCCAAGGCGGTCAACGCATCCGCCGCGCCGCTGTGTTCGGCGAGCACGTGCACCTCGCAACCGGCGGGCACCAGGTCGCTGGGCATGCCGGGGTAGGCGAAGAACGACACCGGCGACTTGGCGCCGGCCAGCACCAGATGTTTGGCGCCGTCCAGCTGGGCCGTGGCGGCCTCGGCGAAGTACGCCAGCCGGTCGACGGCGGGGATCCCGGCGCCGCGCTCGAGCCGGGTGGGGAAGGTCTCGCACAGCACCCGCGCGCCGGTGGCCGCGGCGATCCGGGTGGCCGCGGCCAGGCCGGCGTGGCGGGTGGCGTCGCCGCCGACCATGATCACCGTCGGTTCTCCGGAGCCGAGCACCTCGGCCACTTCCGGGGCCAGCAACGGGTCGGCGCCCGCCGGCTGTGCGTCCAGGTTGGAGAACAGCTGGGCGCCGTCGGACCAGGACACGTCGGCGGGCAGGATCAGCGTCGAGATCTGTGAACCCCACCGGCTGGCCGCGATGCCCTCGACGGCGTCGGCCGAGACCTGGGAGGCGTCACCCGTTCGGCGCACCCAACCCGAGACGGTGCCGGCGAGGGCGTCGATGTCGGATTCCAGTGGGGCGTCGTACTTTTTGTGATAGGTGGCGTGGTCACCGACCACCACCACCATCGGGACCCGGGCGCGGCGCGCGTTGTGCAGATTGGCCAGGCCGTTGCCCAATCCGGGGCCCAGGTGCAGCAGCACGGCCGCGGGCCGATCGGCGATGCGGGCATAACCGTCGGCCGCGCCGGTGGCGACCCCCTCGAACAAGGCCAGCACGCCGCGCATCCGCGGGACACTGTCCAGGGCCGCGACGAAGTGCATCTCCGACGTGCCGGGGTTGGCGAAACACACGTCGACGCCGCCGTCGACCAGGGTGTTGATCAGGGCCTGGGCGCCATTCACGTGGTTGCCTCCAGTCGAAACAGTCGTTCGGCATTGCCGCGCAAGAAGTCTCGGCGGGCCTCGTCGGACAGCCCGAGGTCGTCCAGCCCCGCCAACGCGTGCTCGTGGCCGATCATCGGGTAATTGGTGCCGAACAACACCTTCCGTTGTCCGGTACGGGTTTTCATGAACATGATGAGTTCTTCGGGCAGGCGCGCGATCGTGTACGCCGAGGTGTCGATGTAGACGTTTTCGTGCTTGCGGGCCACCGCGACCATCTCCTCGGTCCACGGGTAGCCGACGTGGCCGCAGACGATCACCAGTTCCGGGAAGTCGAGGGCGACCTGGTCGATGTAGGGAATCGGGCGCCCGGTCTCCGAGGGGCGCAGCGGGCCGGTGTGGCCGACCTGGGTGCAAAACGGCACGCCGGATTCGACGCACTGGGCGAACAGCGGATAGTAGCGGCGATCGGTGGGCGGGGCGTTCCACAGCCACGGCACCACCCGCAGGCCGACGAATCCTTCTGCGACGCGCCGTCTCAACTCCCGGACCGCTTCCATCGGGCGGTCGAGGTCGACGGTGGCGAGCCCGGCGAACCGGTCCGGATGCGCGGCAATCCATTGCGCCACCTCGTCGTTGGAGACGAGGTCTTGGCCGTTCGGGCCGCGCCAGGCGCTGAGTATGCCCAGTTGCACGCCGGCGGCATCCATCGACGCCAGCGTCACCTCGATCGGGATCTCGGTGTCGGGGATCGACCCGCCCGTCCAGCGGCGCAGGGACGCCAGCATGTCGCTGCGCAGGAACCGCTGCGTCGGGTGTTGCATCCAGACGTCGATCGTCATCGGGATCGACAGTAGCCCGGCCGCCGCGGGCGGTGCTCAGGCGGCCAGCGCGGCGCGGGCGGCGGCGTCGGTCTGCCGCGCGTACCCGCCGCCGAACAGCACGACATGGGCGAGCAGCGGGAAGAGCTGATGCAGCCCGACACGGTCGCGCCAGCCGGGTCGCAGCGGCCGCACCCGCCGGTAACCGTCGATGACGGCGTCGAGATGCGGGCAGCCGAACAGCGCGAGCATCGCCAGGTCGGTCTCGCGGTGACCGCCGTGCGCGGCCGGGTCGATCAGCACCACCCCGGCGGGCGTCCACATCACGTTGCCGCTCCACAGGTCGCCGTGCAGGCGGGCCGGCGGGTCGTCGTCGTCGAAATCACCCGCACGGCAACGCGCCGCGACGGCGTCGACGACCTCGCGGGTCGACGAGTCGAGCCGCGCGGCGGCGAGTTCGGCCATCGGGGCCAGCCGCTCCTGCGCATAGAACTCGCCCCAGCGTCGGTGCGGTCGCAGCGACATCGGCAGGGGCTGCGACAGGGGTCCGAAGAAGCCGGGCCCGTCCCACCCGTCGGGGCCGGCGCCAAAGCCGGCGGCGCCGGCGTCGTGCGTGGCGGCGAGTCGGCCACCGAACTCACGCGCCGCCTCGGGGGTCGGGTACACCGAGCCGAGGCGGCGCAGCGTCAGGCTCGTCATCGTGACGGAGACGACTTGCGCGCAGGGCACGCCGCCGTCGGCGCCGGAAAGCCATTGCAGGCCAGCGGCTTCCGCGGCGAAGAACCGGGCGGGCGCGTCCGGGTTGTGCTTGACGAAGTCGGTCACGCCTCGCGCGGTCCTAGCGCTTGGAGCGCGTCATGCAGTTACGTGAGCGGCGTGCACGTCGTCGGCCGGGCGCGCCTCGGTCTGCTCCTTGGCCCAGCGGTAGTCGGGCTTGCCGGCGGGCGAGCGCTTGACCTCGTCGACCAGCCACAGGCTGCGCGGCACTTTGTATCCCGCGATCTCGGAACGCACGAAGGCGTCCAGCTCCGACAGCGGGGGCCGCGTTCCCGGCCGCGGCTGGACGACGGCCGCGACGTGCTGGCCGTAGCGGGCGTCGGGCACACCGACCACCAGGGCGTCGAAGACGTCGGGGTGCCCCTTGAGCGCGGCCTCGACCTCCTCGGGGTAGATCTTCTCGCCGCCGCTGTTGATCGACACCGAGCCGCGGCCCAGCATCGTGACGGTGCCGTCCTCCTCGACCGTCGCGTAGTCGCCGGGAATGGCGTAGCGCACGCCGTTGATGGTCTTGAACGTCTCGGCGGTCTTCTTCTCGTCCTTGTAGTAGCCGACGGGAATGTTGCCCTTCTTCGCGATAAAGCCGCGCACGCCGGAGCCGGGCTTGACCTCGTTGCCGTCCTCATCGAGGACGACGGTGCGGTGGTCGATCGTCACGCGCGGGCCGCCGCTGTGCGGCGCGTCCTTGGCGACGACGCTGGTGCCGCCGAATCCGGTTTCCGACGATCCGATCGAGTCGGTGATGACCCGGTTGGGCAGCAGCTCGAGGAACTTCTCCTTGATGCTCGGCGAGAACAGCGCCGCGGTGGAGGCGAGCAAAAACAGGGACGACAGGTCGTACTCGTTACCCTTCTCCTGGTGCGCCAGCAGCGCGTCCAGCAGCGGCCGCGCCATCGCGTCGCCGGTGAAGAACAGCAGGT
The DNA here is from genome assembly GCF_035918355.1 of Mycobacterium sp. 3-98. Classification (NCBI taxonomy): domain Bacteria; kingdom Bacillati; phylum Actinomycetota; class Actinomycetes; order Mycobacteriales; family Mycobacteriaceae; genus Mycobacterium; species Mycobacterium sp. 3-98. Next base: position 5,405,184 of record NZ_CP142360.1, read on the forward strand.
TCACCTTGTGCTCGTGAATCGTGCGCCAGACCTCGTCGGCGTTGAATTCCGGTGCCAGCACCGTGGTTTGACCCGAGAAGATCGACATCCAGGTCGCCGACTGGGTGGCGCCGTGGATCATCGGCGGAATCGGGTGGCGGACCATCGGCGGATTGGCCGCGGCGGCTTTGGCCAGGTCGTACTCGTCCTTGACGAATTCGCCTGTGGCGAAGTCGGTTCCGCCGAACAGCACGCGGTAGATGTCCTCGTGGCGCCACATCACGCCCTTCGGGAATCCGGTGGTGCCGCCCGTGTAGAGCAGGTAGATGTCGTCGGCGCTGCGCGGGCCGAAGTCGCGCTCGGGTGAGCTCTGGGCGATCGCGGAGTAGAACTCGACGCCGCCGTAGCGCTGGTAGTCGTTGTCGCTGCCGTCCTCGACGACCAGGATCGTCTTGACGTTGGGAGTCTCGGGCAGCACGTTGGCCACCCGGTCGGAGTACTGGCGCTCGTGGACCAGCGCGACCATGTCGGAGTTGTCGAACAGGTAGCGCAGCTCGCCCTCGACGTAGCGGTAGTTGACGTTCACCAGGATGGCACCCGCCTTGACGATGCCGAGCATCGCGATGACGATCTCGATGCGGTTTCGGCAGTAGAGGCCCACCTTGTCGTCCTTTTTCACCCCCTGCTCGAGCAGATAGTGAGCAAGGCGGTTGGCCTTCTCCTCCAGTTGGGCGTAGGTCAACTTCTCGTCGCCGCAGATCAGGGCGACACGCTCGGGCACAGCGTCGATGGCGTGCTCTGCTAGATCGGCAATATTCAAGGCCACGGCCACCAAATTAGAACGTGTTACATTTCGAGGCAAGCTCGTGTCCATTGTCGAGGGAAAGGCGGTAACCGTGACCGAGGCGCCAGCAAACGAGGAAACCGGTCCTGACGCGCTCGTGGAACAGCGTGGTCACACCCTCATCGTGACCATGAACCGGCCGCACCGCCGCAACGCCCTGAGCACGGAAATGATGGAAATCATGGTCCAGGCCTGGGACCGCGTCGACAACGATCCCGACATCCGATGCTGCATCCTGACCGGTGCCGGTGGCTACTTCTGCGCGGGCATGGACCTCAAGGCCGCGACCCAGAAGCCGCCGGGTGAGTCATTCAAGGACGGCAGCTACGACCCGTCGCGGATCGACGCCCTCCTCAAGGGCCGCCGGCTCAAAAAGCCGCTGATCGCCGCCGTCGAGGGCCCGGCCATCGCCGGGGGTACGGAGATCCTGCAGGGCACCGACATCCGGGTGGCCGGCGAGAGCGCCAAATTCGGCATCTCCGAGGCCAAGTGGAGCCTGTACCCGATGGGCGGGTCCGCGGTGCGACTGGTGCGCCAGATTCCCTACACCGTGGCGTGCGACCTGCTGCTGACCGGACGGCACATCACCGCCGCCGAGGCCAAGGACGTGGGCCTGATCGGCCACGTCGTTCCCGACGGGCAGGCGCTGACCAAGGCCCTCGGAATCGCCGAGGTCATCGAGAACAACGGCCCGTTGGCCGTCCAGGCGATCCTCAAGACGATCCGCGAGACCGAGGGGATGCACGAGGAAGAGGCCTTCAAGCCCGATACCGCAAACGGGATACCGGTGTTCCTGTCCGAGGACTCCAAGGAGGGCCCCCGGGCGTTCGCCGAGAAGCGCAAGCCCAACTTCCAAAACCGCTAGGTCCCCTCTCCGCCGAACGTGACGTCACGGCGACTTTTCGGCCGATTTTTCGCCCTGCCGTCACGCTCGGCGTCGCTGTCAGTCCTTGACGCCACACTGCTTGCGTGCGCGAACCCTTCATCGGCAGCGAGGCGCTCGCAGCCGGCACCCTGACCCGGTACCGGCTGCGGAGCCGGTTCGTCGCGTTGCACCCCGACGTCTACGTGGACCCCGCCACGGAACTGACCGCCACAAGACGCGCATGCGCCGCGTGGCTGTGGTCGCGGCGACGGGGCATCGTCGCAGGGCGCTCCGCCTCGGCACTGCATGGGGCCAAATGGGTCGACCACCGGGCGCCCGCGCAGTTGGTCTATCAACACCGCCGCCCGCCGGCCGGTATTGACACGTGGTCGGATTCGCTGTTTGAGCACGAGATACAAACGATCGCCGGCCTACGGGTGACGACGCCCGCGCGGACGGCTCTCGACCTCGCCTGCCGATATCCCGTCGATCGGGCGGTCGCAGCCATCGACGCGCTCGCGCGCGCAACCGATCTCAAGGTGAGCGAGGTCGACTCACTCGGCGAGCGGTACCGAGGCCGACGGGGCATCGCGCGTGCGCGCGTCGCGCTGCCGCTTGTCGACAAGGGCGCCGAATCTCCCCGCGAGACATGGCTGCGGCTGCTGCTGATCCGCGCGGGTTTCCCGCGGCCGCAGACTCAAATACCGGTTTATGACTACGGCGCTCTGATCGCCTGTCTCGATATGGGTTGGCAGGACATCAAAGTGGCCGTCGAGTACGAAGGCGACCATCACCGCACCGATCAGCGGCAATTCAACAAGGACATTCGACGCGCGAAGACCCTGGCGGAGATTGGTTGGACGGTCGTTCGCGTCACGATCGAAGACACGCCGGGCGGCGTCATCGCCAGGGTGGCAGCGGCGTGGGCGCGCCGAACGTGATCTCAGGGCGGGAAATCAAACGAAATCTCGCCATGTGTGCACGCTCGGCGAAAGATGGCTCTAACGCGATCAACCCAGCAGCGGCGCGCTCGGCGTGAACACCACCGGCATGGCCTCCAGGCCACTGACGAAGTTCGCCGGTCGCAGCGGCAGGGTCGAGTCGTCGTCGGCCAGCCTGAGGTCCGGCAGTCGCTTGAGCACCCGCTCGGTCATCATCGACAGCTCGAGGCGGGCCAGCTGGTTGCCCAGGCAGAAATGCGTTCCGAAGCCGAAAGCCATGTGGCTGTTCGGGTTTCGCCGGATGTCGAAGCTGTCCGGATCCTCGAACACCGACTCGTCGAAGTTGCCCGACTCGAACAGCAGCATGATCTTCTCGCCCTCGCGCAGCGAGGTGCCGTGGAATTCGGTGTCGGCGGTCAGGGTTCTGCACATGTTCTTGACCGGCGACGTCCAGCGCAGCATCTCCTCGATCGCACCCGGAAGCAACGAGGGGTCGCGCACCAGGGCATCCCACTGATCGCGGTGGCGCACCAGCTGTTCGGTCCCCCCGCTCAACGTGTGCCTGGTGGTCTCGTCGCCGCCGATGAGGATGAGCAGTGTCTCCATGACGATCTCGTCGTCGGACATCCGCTGCCCCTCCACCTCGGCGTTCACCAGGATGGAGAACAGGTCGTCGGTGGGTTCGGCGCGCCGCTTGGTGATGATGCTCGTGGTGAATTCGGTGTACGCCGCGAATGCGGCCATCACCGCCTGGGCCGTTTCCGACGTCGGGTCGATGTGCGAACTCAGCCCGCAGACCAGATCGTCGGACCACTTCAACAGCATGCTGCGTTCGGTGGGCAGCACGCCCAGCATGTCGCCGATCACCGCCATCGGCAGCGGGGCGGCGATATCGCGGACGAAGTCACACTCGCCGCGCTCACACACGGCATCGATGAGGGTGTCGCACAGCTTCGCGATCGACGGCTCCTTCTCCTTGACCCGCTTGCGGGTGAAGCCCGCGTTGACGAGCTTGCGCCGCAACAGATGTGCGGGATCGTCCATGTCGATCATGTAGGGCATGCCGGGCTGGTCGGGACGGATGCCGCCGGTGCTGGAGAACAGCTCCGGATTGCGTTCCGCGTCGAGGATGGCCTGATAAGTGGTCGCGCCGGCCAGCCCGTTGCGATCGCGAAACACCGGCTGGTTGGCGCGCATCCAGCGATAGGCCTCACGCGAGGTGTGACGATCGGCGTAGAAATTGCCGTCGGTCAGGTCGATGTTCGAGATTGCTTCCGGGATGGTCGAAGTCATCTACAGCCTCCAAGTGTTGACGAACGGATTACAGTAACCGGCATGGCTGAGTCACAACACATCGTTGCGGGGACAGTCCTCACCATGCCGGTGCGGATACGTAAAGCGGACGTGCACACCGCGATGTTTTCGGTGGATGCGCAAGCGGCCCAACGCCTTATCGACTACAGCGGTCTGAAAGTCTGCCAGCACCGCCCGGGCCGGGCGGTGGTCAACCTGATGCTGGCCCGCTACATCGACGGCGACCTGGGGCAGTACCACGAATTCGGCACCTGCGTGATGGTCAATCCCCCCGGCTCGACGGCAAGCGGCTGGCGGGCGCTGGGCGACGCGGCCGCGTTCATCCACCACCTGCCGGTCGACCAGAGCTTCACCCTGGAGGCGGGACGGTCCATCTGGGGCTTCCCGAAGATCATGGCCGACTTCACCGTTCGCGAGCAGGGCCGGTTCGGATTCGACGTCAGCGCCGACGGCGCGCACATCGCGGGCATCGACTTCGCCCGGGGATTGCCGGTGCCATCGGTGTTCACCTCGCGTCCGCAGGTCCTCAAGACCTACACCTACGCCGACGGCACAACCCGGGAGGTGCCCTGGGAGATGCGGGTGCGCGGGCTGCGCGGTCAGCTCGGCGGCGCGACGCTGCGACTGGGCGATCACGCCTACGCCAAGGAGCTGGCGTCGCTGGGCCTGCCGAAGCGGGCGATGATCTCTGGATCCGTCGGCCACGTCGAGATGACATTCGGCGACGCCCACCCGCTCGGCTGACCGGCCGGACCGGTGTCGATCGCCCGGCTCCTCCCCTCCGCTCTGCATCGTCGTCGGGCGCGCCATCCGGACAATCTAGAACGCGTTCTCAGCCGCTGGCAAGAAAAGTAGAACGTGTTCTAGTCCGTGGTGGGTACGGGTCAGATCAGGCTCGCCAGCTCGCGGACCTGCTCTGTACTGCGCCCGGACACCACCATCATGGTCACGCCGGCGGCCTCCCAGGCCTTGATCTGCTTACGCACGTAGTCGATGTCGCCGACGATCGCGGCGTCGTCGATCACCTCGTCCGGGATGATCTCGGCGGCCTTGTCCTTCTGGTTGCTGCGGAACAGCTTCGTCACGTCGTCGACCACCTCGGCGTAACCCATCCGGCGGTAGACGTCGGCGTGGAAGTTGGTGTCCTCGGCGCCCATGCCGCCCATGTAGAGCGCGATATAGGGCTTCATGGCCGCGAACGCGGCGCTGCGGTCCTCGGTGATGACGATGTTGGCCGTCGCGCAGATCTCGAAGTCCTCGCGGCTGCGGCGCGCGCCCGGGCGGGCGAACCCCTCGTCCAGCCACTCGTTGTAGGTATCGGCCATGCGCGGCGTGTAGAAGATCGGCAGCCAGCCGTCGCAGATCTCGGCGGCCAGCGCGACGTTCTTCGGCCCCTCGGCGCCCAGCATGATCGGGATGTCGGCCCGCAGCGGATGAGTGATCGGCTTGAGCGGCTTGCCCAGACCCGTTGCGCGCTCGCCCGTCAGCGGCAGCGGGTAGTGCGGACCGGCGCTGGTCACCGGCGCCTCCCGCGCCCACACCTGCCGGACGATGTCGATGTATTCCCGGGTGCGGGCCAGCGGCTTGGGGAACGACTGGCCATACCAGCCCTCGACCACCTGCGGCCCCGAGACGCCGAGGCCGAGCACGTGCCGGCCGCCGGACAGGTGGTCCAGCGTCAGAGCCGCCATCGCGCAGGCCGTCGGGGTCCGCGCGGACAGCTGAACCACCGAGGTGCCCAGCCGCACCCGGGACGTCGACGAACCCAACCAGGCCAGCGGCGTGTAGGCGTCGGATCCCCACGCCTCGGCGGCGAAGACGGCGTCGTAGCCGGCCTCCTCTGCCGCGGCGACGAGCTCACCGTGGTTCTGCGGCGGCTGCGCGCCCCAATATCCCAGCTGCAGTCCCAGCTTCATCGTCGTCACCCTTCCGCAGACCCGATGTTGAATCCGTTCTTAGAACCTGTTCTACTCGATGGCGTGACAGCCAGCTCGAGTAGCCCGCCCCTGATGGATCACCCTGAGCCACCGCTCTCCGCGCCACTGACGTTGGCCTTCGACTACACCCGTTCGGTCGGCCCCACGCTGAGCAAGTTCTTCACCGCACTGCGTGACCGCCACGTCCTCGGGGTGCGCGGGTCGGATGGCCGGGTGCACGTGCCGCCGCCGGAATATGACCCGGTCACCTACGAGCCGCTGGGCGAGATGGTACCGGTATCCAGCGTCGGCACCGTCGTCTCGTGGACCTGGCAGCCCGAACCGATCGAGGGCCAGCCGCTCGACCGGCCGTTCGCCTGGGCGCTGATCAAGCTCGACGGCGCCGACACCCCGCTGATCCATGCGGTGGATGCGGGCGAGCCCAAGGCCATCAAGACCGGCTCCCGCGTGCACGTGCACTGGGTGGACGAACCGGTGGGCGCCATCACCGACATCGCCTATTTCGAGCTGGGGGAGGAAGCCGAAGCCGTCGCGGAGCAGTCGGACGGCGACAAGGACCCCGTGACCATGATCGTCACGCCCGTCTCGCTGACCATCCAGCACAGCGCCTCGCACGAGGAGAGCGCCTACCTGCGGGCCATCGCCCAGGGCAAGCTGCTGGGCGCGAAGACGGGCGAGAACGGCAAGGTGTACTTCCCGCCCCACGGCGCCGACCCGGCGACCGGCCAGCCGACCACCGACTTCGTCGAGCTGCCGGACAAGGGCACCGTGACGACGTTCGCGATCATCAACATCCCGTTCCAGGGCCAGCGCATCAAGCCGCCCTACGTGGCCGCCTATGTGCTGCTCGATGGGGCCGACATCCCGTTCCTGCATCTCGTCGCCGACATCGACGCGCACGAGGTACGGATGGGCATGCGCGTGGAAGCGGTGTGGAAACCCCGCGAGGAGTGGGGTTTTGGCATCGACAACATCGAGTACTTCCGGCCGACCGGGGAACCCGACGCCGACTACGACACCTACAAGCACCACCTGTAAAGGGCTTACCTACCTATGAGCGCTCGCAACGTTGCGGTCGTCGGCTTCGCCCACGCACCACACGTCCGCCGCACCGACGGCACCACCAACGGCGTCGAGATGTTGATACCGTGCTTCGCCCAGCTCTACGAGGAGCTGGGCATCGAGCGGACTGACATCGGCTTCTGGTGCTCCGGATCGTCCGATTACCTTGCCGGACGGGCCTTTTCGTTCATCTCGGCGATCGACTCCATCGGCGCCGTTCCGCCGATCAACGAATCGCACGTCGAGATGGACGCGGCCTGGGCCCTCTACGAGGCCTACATCAAGCTGTTGACCGGTGAGGTCGACACCGCGCTGGTGTACGGCTTCGGCAAGTCCTCGGCCGGGGTCCTGCGCCAGATCCTGTCGCGGCAGACCGACCCTTACACCGTCGCGCCGTTGTGGCCCGATTCGATCTCGATGGCCGGGCTGCAGGCCCGCATCGGGCTCGACAGCGGCAAGTGGACCGAGGAGCAGATGGCGCGCGTGGCCTTCGACTCCTTCGCGAACGCGCGGCGGGTGGACAAGGTCGAGGGGTCGATCAGCGTGGCCGAACTGCTCGAACGGCCGTTTTTCGCCGACCCGCTGCGGCGCCACGACATCGCGCCGATCACCGACGGCGCCGCGGCGATCGTGCTCGCTGCCGGCGACCGGGCACGCGAACTGCGCGAAAACCCCGCCTGGATCACGGGAATCGAGCACCGCATCGAGACCCCGTCGCTGGGCGCGCGCGACCTCACCGAATCCCCGTCGACCAAGGCCGCGGCCCACGTGGCCACCGGCGGCAGGACCGACAACCTGGACGTGGCGGAGATCTGCGCGCCCTTCACCCACCAGCACCTGATCATCGAGGAAGCCATCCGGATACCGGGACCGACCAAGGTCAATCCGTCCGGTGGCGCGCTGGCGGCCAATCCCATGTTCGTCGCCGGCCTCGAGCGCATCGGCTTTGCAGCACAACACATCTGGAATGGTTCGGCTGAGCGGGTGCTCGCGCACGCCACCAGCGGGCCTGCGCTACAACAGAACCTGGTCGCGGTCATGGAAGGGAAGAACTAATGGCCGGTGCAGGGCCAAACATCGCTGCGGTACTGGGTACCGGACAGACGAAGTACGTCGCCAAGCGCCAGGACGTTTCGATGAACGGCCTGGTGCGCGAGGCGATCGATCGGGCGCTGGCCGACTCGGGTTGCACGTTCGACGACATCGATGCCGTCGTGGTCGGCAAGGCGCCGGACTTCTTCGAGGGCGTCATGATGCCCGAGCTGTTCATGGCCGACGCCATGGGCGCCACGGGCAAGCCGCTGATCCGGGTGCACACCGCGGGATCGGTCGGTGGCTCCACCGGCGTGGTGGCCGCCAGTCTGGTGCAGTCCGGCAAGTACCGGCGCGTGCTGGCGATGGCCTGGGAGAAGCAGTCGGAGTCAAACGCCATGTGGGCGTTGTCAATCCCGATTCCCTTCATCAAGCCGGTGGGCGCCGGCGCGGGCGGCTACTTCGCCCCGCACGTGCGCTCGTACATCCGTCGTTCCGGGGCGCCCACCAACATCGGTGCCATCGTCGCGGTCAAGGACCGGCTCAACGGCGCCCGCAACCCCCTGGCGCACCTGCACCAGCCCGACATCACCGTGGAGAAGGTGATGGCGTCGCCGATGCTGTGGGACCCGATCCGCTACGACGAGACCTGCCCGTCCTCCGACGGCGCGGCGGCGGTCGTGATCGGCAACGAGGAGGCCGCCGAAGCCCGCCTGGCGCAGGGCAATCCGGTGGCATGGATCCACGCCACGGCGCTGCGCACCGAACCGCTGCAGTTCTCCGGGCGCGACCAGGTCAGCCCGCAGGCCGGCCGCGACGCGGCCGCCGCGCTGTGGAAGGCCGCCGGCATCACGAGCCCCATCGACGAGATCGACGCCGCGGAGATCTACGTGCCGTTCTCCTGGTTCGAGCCGATGTGGTTGGAAAACCTCGGGTTTGCGCCCGAAGGCGAAGGCTGGAAGCTCACCGAAGCGGGCGAGACCAAGATCGGCGGCCGGCTACCGGTGAACCCGTCGGGCGGCGTGCTGTCGTCGAACCCGATCGGCGCCTCGGGCCTGATCCGCTTCGCCGAGGCGGCGATCCAGGTCATGGGCAAGGGCGGCGACCACCAGGTGCCCAACGCGCGAAAGGCGTTGGGACACGCCTACGGCGGCGGCTCGCAGTACTACTCCATGTGGGTGGTCGGCGCCGACAAGCCGACGCCCCAAAAAGTCGACGCGTGAGCACGCGATGACCAAGCATCCCGCGCACGAGGCCGGCCGCCGCTCCCGCGAGGCGGTGGCGGCCCGGGACAAGGATGCCTGGCTGGCGGTGTTCGCCGACGACGCCATCGTCGAGGACCCGATCGGCCCCTCCGCGTTCGACCCCGAGGGCAAAGGGCATCGGGGCCGTGACGCGATTTCGGCCTTCTGGGACAAGGCGATCGCCCCGACCACCAAGATCGAGTTCGTTTTCCGCGATACCTATCAGTGCGGCAACGAGGAAGCCAACGTCGGGCACATCCTCATCACGACGGGCGAATACCAGACGACCGCCGAGGGCGTGTTCACCTACAAGGCCAACGACGAGGGCAAGCTGGTGGCCCTGCGCGCGTATTGGGAGATGGACCGCGCGGCGGCCAACACCCGCAAGGTCTAGATCGGCTCCAGCCCGGCCAGATGCCGCTGGGCGAGGTCGCGGTAGGCCTGCGGATTGAGCTTGAGCCACATCTCGGCGCCGGTGCCGGCCACCGGGCCCTTGATTTGAGCCGGGGCGCCGACCGCGAGCATCCCGGCCGGGATCTGGGTGCCGGCGGTGACCAGCGAGTGCGCGGCGACCAGGCTGCGCGCCCCGATCACCGCCCCGTCCAAAACGGTGGCGTGATTGGCGATCAACGCCTCCGGTCCCACGTGCGCCCCGTGGACGACGCACAGATGCGCGACCGTCGCGCCCGGACCGATGTCCACCGGGATGCCGGGAGGCGCGTGCAGCACGGACCCGTCCTGCACATTGGCGCCCTCCCGCACCACGATGGGCCCGTAGTCGCCGCGCAGCACGGCGTTGAACCAGATCGAGGCCCCCGCCTCCACGACGACGTCACCGATCAAAGTGGCGGTCGGGGCGACGAAAGCGGTGGGATCGACCCGTGGTGCGCGGCCCTCGAATGCAAACAGCGGCATCGTCTACGTATACCCCAACACGCATATGTCCCAGCCAGGCTCGCCGTCGTTGCGCGCCCCCGCCGCAAAACTGTAACGTGTTCTAGTTAGAGGGCTATTAGTTGGAGGTGGACAGGTGAGTACCGACACCAAGGCGGTCGGCATCCGGGAGATCGATCCCGGCGCCTTGCCGACCAGGTACGCCCGCGGCTGGCACTGCCTGGGCGTCGCAAAGGACTTCCAGGACGGTAAGCCGCATTCGATCGAGGCTTTCGGCACCAAGCTGGTGGTCTTCGCCGACTCCCACGGGGACATCAAGGTCCTCGACGGCTATTGCCGGCACATGGGCGGTGATCTGTCGGAGGGCACCATCAAGGGCGACGAGGTGGCCTGCCCCTTCCACGACTGGCGCTGGGGCGGCGACGGCCGCTGCAAGCTGGTGCCGTACGCCAAGCGCACGCCCAAGACGGCCCGCACCCGGTCGTGGACGACCGACGTCCGCGGCGGCCTGCTGTTCGTCTGGCACGACCACGAAAACAATCCGCCGGACCCCGCCGTGCGGATCCCGGAGATCCCGGAGGCCCACAGCGACGAGTGGACCGATTGGCGGTGGAACAGCATCCTCATCGAGGGGTCCAACTGCCGCGACATCATCGACAACGTCACCGACATGGCGCACTTCTTCTACATCCATTTCGGGTTGCCGACGTACTTCAAGAACGTCTTCGAGGGACACATCGCCTCGCAGTACCTGCACAACGTGGGCCGGCCCGACGTGAACGACCTCGGCACGTCTTACGGTGAGGCGCACCTGGATTCCGAGGCGTCCTACTTCGGGCCCTCCTTCATGATCAACTGGTTGCACAACAGCTACGGCGGCTACAAGGCCGAGTCGATCCTGATCAACTGCCACTACCCGGTGACCCAGAACTCGTTCGTGCTGCAGTGGGGTGTCATCGTCGAAAAGCCCAAGGGCATGGACGAAAAGATGACCGACAAGCTGTCGAAGGTGTTCACCGAGGGCGTCAGCAAGGGCTTTTTGCAGGACGTCGAGATCTGGAAGCACAAGACCCGCATCGACAATCCGCTGCTGGTCGAAGAGGACGGCGCCGTCTACCAGCTACGCCGCTGGTATCAGCAGTTCTATGTCGACGTCGCCGACATCGAGCCGGAAATGGTGGAACGCTTCGAGATCGAGGTCGACACCACCCGCGCCAACGAGTACTGGAATTCCGAGGTCTCCGAGAACCTCAAGGCCAAGGAATCCGAGGACGTTCCGGCCGAGCAGCACTAGGCATCATGGCCGACGATCAGCCGCAGGTACCTGACGTCGATCGGCTCGCGCGGTCGATGTTGCAGCTGCACGGCGATCATCACGACCACGAGGAGAAGCCGGCCGGCAACGGCGGGGGGTCCCGATCGTGGTCGAAGTCAAGGGATTTCGCCAACGATCCCCAGCGCGCGGCCGCCGTGGCCGAGGCCAGCCGCGCTGACCGCGAGCGCTATCTCAACTCGGGTCTGTTGCCGGTGGACTGCCGTTTCTGCCACGTCCGCGTCACGGTGCGCAGGCTCGGGCCGGGACACACTGCGGTGCAATGGAATACCGAGGCCTGGCAGCGTTGCGCGCACTTCACCGAGGTGCGCGAGTCCGGCGGCGACACCGCGCGCACCCGGTCCTGCCCCAAACTGAGCGACAGCATCGAGCATGCGGTCGCCGAGGGGTACCTCGAAGACGAGCCAGACGAGCACTGAGCGACGGTCTCGTTCGTCATAGCGGCCCGTCGGACCCGAGCCGGAAGCCATGGGCGTCGTGCCCACCTCCGAGCGACAACCGGCAGGGGGCGCGGATGGATTGGCGCGGATGGATTCGCGGCTTTGTCGCTCGGAGGTGGGCAAAAGGCGCGTCCATCGGACCGGAAACTCCTGTGGCGCCTGTGATTTCTACAGCCCCGCGAACCGCTCCTTGACCGTCTCGACACTCAGGCCGTAGTCGGCCAGCGAGTACGAGTGCTTGGGCGCCCGCGCGCCGGACTGGCTGTCGGCGTGGGTCTTTTCCATGGCCGCCTTGGCCTCTTCGGTCAACGTCATCCCGAAGTGCCGGTAGATGTCGGCCACCGTGCCCATCGGGTCGGCGATCAGCTCCTTGTAGTCCACGTCGTAGAACTGCGACGGGCTGTATTTGGCCCGCGCGGTGTTGAACCGCTCCAGGCCCCGCGACCACGTTTCCATTGCGTCAGCGCCGATCTGGGCGCCGGTGAACGACGTCGACCATCCCTCGGCGGTGTGCTGCGCCAGCGAGCACATCGAGGCCATGATCGTCTCGACCGGACGATGGGTCTGGATCACCAACGCGTCGGGATAGGTCGCCATCAGCGCGTCCAGCGCGAACAGGTGGCTGGGATTCTTCAGCACCCACCGCTTGTCCGCGTCGTTGAGTCCGATCAGCTGAAGGTTGCGGCGGTGCCGCTGGTACGACGGCGTCCAGTCCTGCCGCGAGAGCCACTGCGAGTAGGTGGGCAGGTGCGCCAGCGTCTCGTAGGACGCCGAATGCAGCGACTGCCGCAGCAGCTGCCAGCACTCCTCCAGCTCGTACGCCGCCATGAAATGCAGACCGGTGTAGTCCGGGTTTTCGGCATGATGCTTCTCGAACTGCGCGTTCAGTTGGCTGTAATACGGGTTGGAATCCCAGGTTTCACGAGGCGGGCGCGGCTGCGGGAATTCGGCCAACCACAGATGCAGGCCCTGGTGCGCGGGATCGGCGCCCAGCAGCCGATGCAAGGCGGTGGTGCCGGTGCGCACCAGTCCCGTGACGAAGATCGGCCGCTCGATGACGACGTCCGCGTGCTGCGGGTATTGCTTCCACGCCGCTTCGGACAGCAGCCGGGCCACCAGCGCACCGCGCAAAAAGAACCGATTCATCTTGCTGCCCAACGGCGTCAAGTCGGCGTCGCGGCGATAGGAGTCGAGCAGCACTTCCAGCGCTTCGAGGTAGTTGTCGTCGTTGCTGCCGAAATCGTCCAGCCCGATCATCTTGCTGGCCGACGCCTTCAGGTCGTCAACGGTGCCGACGTCGGTACGCTCAGCCATCAGGTGTGGTACTCCCCGCAATTGACGTCGAGGGTCTGCCCGGTGATGCCACTGGACAGGTCGCTCGCCATGAACAAGATCGCCGAGGCCACCTCGTCCTCGGTCGGCAGCCGCTTCAGGTCGGAGCCCGCCGCGGTGGCCTGGTAGATCTGCTCGGCCGTGGTGCCGTACTTGCCGGCCTGGTGGTTGAAGTAGCCCTGCAGCGTCTCGCCCCAGATATAGCCGGGTGCAACGGAATTGACCCGGATTCCCTGCTCGCCCAGCTCGGTGGCCAGCGAATGAGACATGGACAGCAGCGCGGACTTGGCCATCTTATAGGCGCCGTACTTCGCCTGCGAGTGCCGCAGCACCATGGAGTTGACGTTGACGATCGAGCCCTTCGACTCGGCCAGCGCCGGCGTGAATCCCTGGATGAGCCGCAGGGCGCCCAGCGCACTGAGTTCGATCGCGTCGCGGATGTGCTGAAAGCTGGTGCCCGAGAAAGGCTTCAGCGACGGTACGCGGAACGCGTTGTTGATCAACACGTCGACCTTGCCGTAGGCCTCCAAGGTGGCATCGACCAGGTTGCTCACCTGGTCGTCCTCGGTGATGTCGGAGCGCACCGTGGTCGCCCGGCCTCCGAGGTCGGCGATCTGTTTGGCGACGTCGTCCAGGCGTTCCGGCGTGCGGGCGGCCAGCACCAGGTCGGCGCCTTCCCGCGTGCATCGGTGCGCCAGCGTCGTGCCCAGACCCGGGCCGACGCCGCTGATCACCACCACCTTGCCGTCGAGCAACTTCGTCATCCCAACATCCTTGCCTGAATCTGCTGGTGGCGCAGCGCAATCCGCGCACGCCAGTCGTCCTCGGAAATCTTGTTGTGCTCGAAATACGGCAGCGCCGCCGGCACGGCGTCGATGTCGACCAGCTCTACGGTGGGGCCGTCGACGTCGGTGAGTTGTCGCGACACCCGCTGCCAGCGGAACTGCAAGATGCCCTTCCGATGCCCGAGGGTCTCCACCCAGTTGGTCACGCCGGGGTTCTGGTCGGCGACGACGATGCGCACCTTGCCGTCCGGATCCGCTTGCGCCTGAGTGTTGTTCAGCGAGGTCTGGTGGTTGATGTAGTCCAGCGAGATGTACCACAGGCTGCCCAGCTGGAAGCCCAGGTAGGGGGCGTCGGTGACCGGGATGTTGATCACCAGCGCCTGGTCGGGCCGCAGCTCGTAGTGCCCCACCGACGAGTACTGGGTCGCCAGGCCGCCCGGCGTCAACCGTGGCGCGACCATCGTGTTGACCGGGATGTTGAAATAGAACCACTGCGGGAACTGCAGCCACGTCTTCACCCGGTTAACCAGCTGCTTTCCCGCTGTGGCAAAACGCTTTTCGATGGTTTCGCGACTCAGCGGCGGCGGCGCGGTGCCCGCGGTGTCCAGCCGGGAGATGGCCAGCGTGCCGCGCTGCGCGGCCCAGTCGCCGTACACCTCGCGGATGACCAGCTGTCCGGGGTCGGTCGGCCGAAACCGCCATTCGAAGCTGCCGTCGGGGGCGATCTGTAGCTCCCGGTCGTCGAACGCGGCCTGGCTGACGGGCACGTTGTCGTCGGTGTACTCGCCGCCGAGCAGCTGGAAGCTCAGGTCGGTGGTGGTGCCGCGCCTGCCGGTGACGACGTAATCGTGGTTGGCGTGCACCCGGGTGCCGAAGTACAGCGTGTCGGGGTTGTCCAGGCCCATCTTGGTGAACGGCCCGGTCCCCGACTGCAGAAAGGGGTGGTCGCGGTCGTAGTCGAAGGCCAGATGCGTGCAGGCCGCGATACAGCCGGCCAGATATTGGAGCCCTTCGAGCAAGTCGGCTTCGGACTCGATGTGCGGCGCGGCGGCCACCAGCTCCTCGGCCTCAGCGATCGCGTGGGTGAGCGGGCCGGAAAAGGAAGTTACGGACACGCCTAGACGCTAGAACGTGTTCTACTTTTTCGTCAATGGCGAACATTCCCGCGCGTCGGCTGCGGGGTTGCACGACGATGCGGGTTCGCTAGGGCGGGCACGCGTGGGACAGCTGAATCAGGTGCTGGCGTACGTCGGGATGCCGGTTCAGGTAGTCGATCACGCTGCCGTTGCCCCCCTCGCCCTTTGACTTGTCGATCAGCTGCTGATGGAGGTCGGGGTGCCGCTGCAGGTACGAGTCGATGGAACTGCCCACGTCCTGATTGCACCCGGGATCCGCGCTGGCCACTGGCAGCGCGATCATCGTCGCGGCGGTCGCGGTCAGTAACCCCCCGGCGAGCAGGCCGAAGAGTCCGCGGCCACGAGTACCGACTGTCTTGGATGTGCTCATGCCCACCAGGCTACGCGCGCTACCTTTGCGTAGCCTGTGCGCGCCCTGGGTGAAGCGGCAGGTCAGCGCGCGGCGGCGGCGCCGCTTTCTCGCTCGCGCTTGATCTCCAGCGCGATGTCGATCAGTTGGTCCTCCTGGCCGCCGATGAGCTTGCGCTGGCCGGCCCGGTGCAACAGCTCATGCGGCGGGACGCCATAGCGCTCACCCTGGCGGATGGCGTGCTTGAGGAAGCTGGAGTACACCCCGGAGTAGCCCATGATCAGGGCGTTGCGGTCGAGCAGGCACTCGGCGGGCATGGCTGGGGCGACGACCTCCTCGGCGGCGTCGGCGATGTCGAAGAAGTCGATGCCGGTCTTGACGCCGATCTTGTCGAACACCCCGATCAGGGCCTCGACGGGGGCGTTGCCCGCCCCAGCCCCGAAGCGGCGGCACGAGCCGTCGATCTGCTTGGCGCCGGCGCGCACGGCCTCGACGCTGTTTGCCACCCCGAGTCCGAGGTTTTCGTGCCCGTGGAAGCCGACCTGGGCGTCGTCACCGAGTTCGGCGACGAGCGCGGCGACGCGGTCGCGCACGCCCTCGAGGACCAGCGCCCCGGCCGAGTCGACCACGTAGACGCACTGGCAGCCCGCGTCGGCCATGATGCGGGCCTGGGCGGCCAGCTTCTCCGGCGAAATGGTGTGGCTCATCATCAAGAAGCCGACGGTTTCCAGGCCGAGTTCGCGGGCCAGGCCGAAGTGCTGGATCGAGACGTCGGCCTCGGTGCAGTGCGTGGCGATCCGGCAGATCGAGCCGCCGTTGTTCTGGGCCTCTTTGATGTCTTCCTTGGTGCCCACGCCGGGCAGCATCAAGAAGGCGATCTTGGCCTCTTTGGCGGTCTCGGCGGCGAGCTTGATCAGCTCCTGCTCGGGCGTCTTGGAGAACCCGTAGTTGAAGCTCGAGCCGCCCAGTCCGTCGCCGTGGGTGACCTCGATGACGGGCACACCCGCGGCGTCCAAGGCGGCCACGATCGCGCCGACCTCGTCCTTGGTGAACTGGTGGCGCTTGTGGTGTGAGCCGTCGCGCAGCGACGTGTCCGTCATCCGCACGTCCCAGACCGGGTTGAAGAAGATGTCGGTAGTCATGATTGCGCTCCTCCGGCCGTCGCGGTCAAGGATTCCTTGGCGATCTCCTCGCCGACCTTGGTCGCCGCGGCGGTCATGATGTCCAGGTTGCCCGCATAGGGGGGCAGGTAATCGCCGGCCCCCTCGACCTCGACGAACGTGGTGACCAGCGCCTGGCCGCCAGAGTTGATCGACGGGTCGTCGAACTGCGGGTCGTTGAGCAGCCGGTAGCCGGGAACGTAGGTCTGCACCTCGGCCACCACGTCGTGGATGGACTTGGCGATCGCGTCGCGGTCGGCGTCCTCGGGAATGGCGCAAAAGATGGTGTCGCGCATGATCATCGGCGGATCGGCGGGGTTCAAGATGATGATCGCCTTGCCGCGCTTGGCGCCACCGATGGTCTCCACGCCCTTGCTGGTGGTCTTGGTGAACTCGTCGATGTTGGCCCGGGTTCCCGGCCCCGCCGACAGCGAGGCGACCGAGGCGACGATCTCGGCGTACGGCACCCCACCGAGGTCGGCGACGGCGCGCGACACCGCGTACACGATCGGGATGGTGGCCTGCCCGCCGCAGGTGATCATGTTGACGTTGGGCGCATCCAGGTGCTGGCGCAGGTTGGCCGGCGGGATCACCGCGGGACCCACCGCGGCGGGCGTCAGGTCGACGGCCCGGATGCCGGCGGCCTCGTACTTGGGCGCGGCGTCGCGATGCACATAGGCGCTGGTCGCCTCGAACACCAGATCGGGCTTGTCCGACTGCGCCAGCAACCAGTCCACGCCCTCGTGGGTGGTCTCCAAACCCAGCTTGCGGGCCCGCGCCAGGCCCTCGCTTTCGGGGTCGATGCCGACCATCCAGCGCGGCTCCAGCCAGTCCGACCGCAACAACTTGTAAAGCAGGTCAGTGCTGATGTTGCCCGACCCGACAATGGCCACACTCGCCTTAGACGGCATGATGCCCCTTTTCGAACTGCTGAGATTTAAGTTAGTCGATTTAATTCGAGCCTATTCGAACGATAAACGCACCGAACCGAGGCCCGCGAAGTCGGCGACGAACTCGTCGCCCGGGTGCGCGTCGATGGCTCGCGTGCACGATCCGGGCAGCACCACGTCGCCCTTGCGCAACCGCACACCGAACCCGTCGACCTTGCGCGCCAGCCACGCCACCGCGGTGACGGGGTTGCCCAGCACCGCGTCGGTGCGGCCCTCCGCGACGACCTCGCCGTTGCAGCGCAGCACCGCGTCGATCCCCTTGACGTCGATGTCGCGGGGGGAAACCCGGGCCTCGCCGAGCACGAAACCGGCCGACGACGCGTTGTCGGCGATGGTGTCGCACAGCTCGATCTTCCAGTCGGTGATCCGGGTGTCGATCAACTCGATGGACGGGACCAAGGCCTCGGTCGCCGCCAGCACGTCGTCCTCGGTGCAACCGGCTCCCGGCAGGTCGGCGTTCAATATGAAGCCGACCTCGACCTCCACCCGCGGATACAGGTAGCGGTTCGCCTTGACGGGGGTGTCTTCGAACAACTGCATCTCGTCGAGCAAATGCCCGTAGTCCGGCTCGTCGACGCCCATCATCTGCTGGATGGCTTTCGACGACAGCCCCACCTTGTGGCCCAGCACCCGCGCCCCCTCGGCGACCCGCTGCCGGATATTGATCAGCTGGATCTCGTAGGCATCGACGACGTCGATGTCCGGGTAGGCCGCGGTCAGCGGGGCGATCGGCTCACCGCTCCGCTCGGCCTGCGCCAAGTCCGCAGCCAGCTCGTCGCGGGTAGCAACACTGAGCATTTTTCTACGTCTCCTCGTACGGTCGACCCGGGCCAGTAGCGGCCGCCCTGGGCAATTCTATAACGTGTTCTACATGTCAGCGCAGGAGTACGACGTCGTCGTGGTCGGGAGCGGCGGGGCCGGCATGGTGGCCGCCCTTACCGCCGCTCACCGGGGTCTTTCCACCATAGTCATCGAAAAGGCCCCTCACTTCGGCGGCTCGACCGCGCGGTCGGGCGGCGGCGTTTGGATCCCGAATAACGAAGTGCTCAAGCGTGACGGGGTCAAGGACACCGCCGAGGCGGCCCGCACCTATCTGCACGGGATCGTCGGCAGCGTCGTCGAACCCGAACGCATCGACACCTACCTCGAGCGCGGGCCCGAGATGTTGTCGTTCGTGCTCAAGCACACACCGCTGAAGATGTGCTGGGTGCCGCGGTATTCCGACTACTACCCCGAGTCGCCCGGCGGGCGCGCGGAAGGCCGGTCGATCGAGCCGAAGCCGTTCGATGCCCGCAAGCTCGGCGCCGACGAGTCCGGCCTGGAGCCCGCGTACGGCAAAGTGCCGCTCAACGTTGTGGTGATGCAACAGGATTACGTGCGGTTGAACCAACTGAAGCGTCACCCGCGCGGCGTGCTGCGCAGCCTGAAGGTCGGCGCGCGCACGATGTGGGCCAAGGCGACCGGCAAGAACCTCGTCGGCATGGGACGGGCACTGATCGGACCGCTGCGGATCGGCTTGCAACGCGCCGGCGTTCCGGTGGTGCTCAACACCGCGCTGACCGACCTGTACGTCGAAGACGGCGTCGTGCGCGGAGTCTATGTGCGCGGCGCCGCTGATGCCGAATCGGGTGAGCCCCGGCTGATCCGGGCCCGACGCGGGGTGATCCTGGCGTCGGGAGGGTTCGAGCACAACGAACAAATGCGGGTGAAATACCAGCGCGCCCCGATCACCACCGAATGGACGGTGGGCGCGGTGGCGAACACCGGCGACGGCATCGTCGCCGCCGAAAAGTTGGGCGCCGGACTGGAATTGATGGAAGACGCCTGGTGGGGCCCGACCGTCCCGCTGGTCGGCGCGCCGTGGTTCGCGCTGTCGGAGCGCAACTCGCCGGGATCGATCATCGTCAACATGTCCGGCAAGCGATTCATGAACGAGTCGATGCCCTACGTCGAGGCCTGCCACCACATGTACGGCGGGGAATATGGCCAGGGACCCGGGCCGGGCGAGAACATCCCCGCATGGCTGGTCTTCGACCAGCAGTACCGCGACCGCTACATCTTTGCGGGATTGCAGCCCGGACAACGCATTCCGCGCAAGTGGCTGGAGTCGGGCGTCATCATCACGGCCGACACGCTCGCGGAGCTGGCCCAGAAGGCCGGCCTTCCGGTGAACGAATTCACCGCCACCGTGGAACGTTTCAACGGTTTCGCGCGCTCCGGCGTCGACGCGGACTTCCACCGCGGCGAGAGCGCCTACGACAGGTACTACGGCGACCCGACCAACAAGCCGAACCCCAACCTCGGCGAGATCAGCCACGCGCCGTACTACGCCGCCAAGATGGTGCCCGGCGACCTGGGCACCAAGGGCGGCATCCGGACCGATGTCCACGGGCGGGCGCTGCGCGACGACGGCAGTATCATCGAAGGCCTTTACGCCGCCGGCAATGTCAGCGCGCCGGTGATGGGCCACACGTACCCCGGTCCGGGTGGCACGATCGGCCCGGCCATGACGTTCGGCTACCTGGCGGCATTGCACATTGCCGGCGGAGCCGGGGAAAGATAACCGCGATGCCCATCGACGTAGACGTCGCGCTGAACGCCGAGCTGGATCCCATCGAATTCTCTTGGGCCAGCAGCGATGTGCAGCTCTACCACCTCGGGCTCGGCGCAGGCGCCGATCCGATGGATCCGCGCGAGCTGCGCTACCTGGTGGACGACACCCCGCAGGTGCTGCCCACGTTCGGCAACGTGGCCGCCACGTTCCACGCCACGAAGCCGCCGACCGTGCAGTTCCCGGGCATCGACATCGAGCTGAGCAAGGTGCTGCACGCCAGCGAGCGGGTCGAGGTGCCCGGGCCGCTGCCGCCGTCGGGCTCGGCCAAGGCCGTCACCCGGTTCACCGACATCTGGGACAAGGGCAAGGCCGCGGTGATCTGGAGCGAGACGACGGTGACCGCGCCCGACGGCACGCTGTTGTGGACGCAACGGCGGTCCATCTTCGCCCGCGGCGAAGGCGGCTTCGGCGGTGAGCGCGGCCCGTCGGGGGGTGACGCCGCACCGGAGCGGGCCCCCGACCTGGAGGTCGACGTGCCGATCCTGCCGCAGCAGGCGCTGCTCTACCGGCTGTGTGGCGACCGCAACCCGCTCCACTCCGATCCCGAATTCGCCGCTGCCGCAGGCTTTTCGCAGCCGATCCTGCACGGGCTGTGCACGTACGGCATGACCTGCAAGGCGATCACCGACGCGCTGCTCGACGGTGACACCGCCGCGGTGGCCGCCTACGGTGCGCGTTTCGCCGGGGTGGCATTCCCCGGCGAAACGCTCAAGGTCGGCATCTGGAAGGAGGGCGGCCGCTTTTTGGCCAGCGTTGTCGCGCCCTCGCGCGACAACGCCGTCGTGCTCTCCGGGGTCGAACTCATCCCGGCCTAGCGGCTTCCGGCGCGCTTCCTCCCTTGCTTCGCGTCAGTGTGCGGCTAGCCGCGCATTCGGTCTCGACTGTGCGGCTATGCGCACACTCGGCCGGCCAACGCGTCGCGAACACGCCTGACGACCTCGGCCGGGCGGTCACCGGCGACCACTCGCACAACGATCCAGCCACGCCGCTGCAATATCTCTGATCTACGGAGATCCCACCTGTACTGGTGTCGATCGCTGCGGTGTTGCTCGCCGTCATACTCGACCGCGACTTTGACGTCCTCCCAGCCCATATCCAAATATGCAATGGCGCTGCCGAATTCGTTGACAACTGGAATCTGAGTCTGTGGCCTGGGCAAGCCCGCTTGGATCAGCACGAGGCGTAGCCAGGACTCTTTCGGTGACTGCGCGCCGGCATCGAATAGGTCCACCGCTTCACGCGCTCGCGCGATCCCTCGCCGTCCAGCATATCTGCGAGCCAGCAGCTCAACATCAGCCGCTTTGACGTTAGTGGCGCGGGCAAGCGCGTCGATAGCTGCCACGGCGGTCGTGATGGGATACCAGCAGCCCAAATCCAGGGCCGTTCTGGTCGGCGAAGTAACCGGCATGGCCGCAACCGTCTCTATCTCGTCGGCCTCGATACGGTCTCGATGTGTTTGGATTCCAGGTGGACTCCGCCGATTATCGTGAATCAACTCCACTGCCTGGAAGTCGTTCGCCCAATTACTGCCATGTAGAGCTGCGGCGGAAAACCCCGCGACAACACCTCGGCGTCCGGTCCAAAGCCACCCTGCTTTCGCACGTAAAGCGGCATCAACTTCAATATCACGTTCCGTATATACATCGGGAAACAGACGGCGACACCGGGTAGCCAGTTGGGTCTTAGTCCAGACGCCCGCGGCTATGGCCTCGCTGCCGATGAATGGCTCCCGCACGAAGGCAGCGTCGCAGAGAGCACTCAGCTCGTCACTTCGGCTATCCACACTCGCCGAGTGTGCGGCTGGCCGCACTCCGACGCGCGAATGTGCGGCTGGCCGCGCATTCGCGAAAAAGGCGGAAAAGGCGGGGGAAGGAGACCTAGCCGAGGATGAGGCCCGAGGTGGGCACGCCCGTACCCGCGGTGACGAGCACGTGCTCGACGTCGGGCACCGGATTCACCGAGGTGCCCCGCAGCTGCCGCACACCCTCGGCGATGCCGTTCATGCCGTGGATGTAGGCCTCGCCGAGTTGGCCACCATGGGTGTTGATGGGCAGCCGGCCGCCGATCTCGATCGCCCCGTCGGCGATGAAGTCCTTGGCCTCTCCGCGACCGCAGAATCCCAACTCCTCCAACTGAATCAGCGTGAACGGAGTGAAGTGGTCATACAGCACGGCGGTCTGGATGTCGCTCGGTTTGAGCCCCGACTGCGCCCACAACTGCTGACCGACGACCCCCATCTCCGGCAGGCCGAGCTCGGGCCGGTAGTAGCTGACCATCGTGTACTGGTCGGGGCTGGAGCCCTGCGCCGCCGCCTCGATGATCGCCGGCCGCTGCTTGAGGTCCTTTGCCCGCTCGGGCGACGTCACCACGATCGCCACCGCTCCGTCGGTCTCCTGGCAGCAGTCCAGCAGCCGCAGCGGCTCGGCGATCCACCGCGAATTCTGGTGGTCCTCAATGGTTATCGGCTTCTCGTAGAAGTAGGCCTTCGGGTTCTTGGCCGCGTGCTTGCGGTCGGCCACCGAGATCGCGCCGAAGTCCCGGCTGGTCGCCCCGGACAGGTGCATGTAGCGCTGGGCGATCATCGCGACCTGTGCGGCGGGCGTGGACAGCCCGTGCGGGTAGGAGAACGAGTTGTCCGCCGCCGTCGAATCAGCCTGCACGCCGGCGTTTCCCACCAATCGGGTCTGCACCTGACCGAACCGCATGCCGGATCGCTCGTTGAACGCCCGGTACGCGACGACGACGTCGGCCACGCCGGTGGCCACGGCGAGCGCCGCCTGCTGAACGGTCGCGCAGGCGGCGCCGCCGCCGTAACCGATCTGCGAGAAGAACTTCAGATCACCGATGCCGACCGCGCGTGCCACAGCGGTCTCGTTGTTGGTGTCCATCGTGAAGGTGGTCAACCCGTCGACATCGGACGGGCTCAGCCCGGCGTCGTCCAGGGCATCCAGGACCGCCTCGGCGGCCAACCGCAGCTCGCTGCGGCCGGAGTCCTTGGAGAAGTCGGTAGCGCCGATCCCGACGATCGCGGCTCGGCCGTTCAATAAGCCCGCTGACATCTATGCGCCCCCGATCGTCAGCGTCACGTTCGCGATGACGTGATCGCCAAGGCTGTTGCGGCCAAACACCTTCAGCGTGATCAGGCCGTCGTCGACGGCCGTCACCTCACCGGAGAACGTCACGGTGTCGTAGGCGTACCACGGCACACCCAGGCGCAGGCCGATCGACTTGATCAGCGCCGTCGGGCCCGCCCAGTCGGTGACGTAGCGCTGCACCAGCCCGGTGTCGGTGAGGATGTTGACGAAGATGTCCTTGGAACCCTTGGCCTGCGCCAGGTCCCGGTCGTGGTGCACGTCCTGAAAGTCCCTGGTGGCCAGGGCCGTCGAGATGATGAACGTCGGCGTGCCATGCAGCTTGAGTTCGGGCAGGGTGGTGCCCACTTCGACAACGGGTGCGCTCATGCTTCGTCTCCCATGGGCTCCCAGGCGTAGAGGCTCCACTCGGGCCCGGATTCACCGGCCGGGAAGTCGATATAGGTTGCGCGGACCGGCATTCCGATCTTGACCTCGGCGTGGTCGACGTTGCGCAGCTCGCCGAGCATCCGGACGCCCTCTTCCAGTTCGACCAGTGCGATCACGAACGGCAGCGTGCGCCCGGGCACCTTCGGTGCGTGGTGCACCACGTAGCTGAACACCGTGCCGCGGCCGCTGGCGACCGCGAAATCGATCGGCTCGGCCTTGTCCTGCCACACCGCGGGCACCGGCGGGTGCTGCAGGGCGCCGTCGGGGAGGCGCTGGATACGCAGCTCGTGCGCCGCCACACCCTCCCAGAAGAAGGCGGTGTCGCGTGAGACCGCCGGACGCATCATGGCGTCGGCGTCCAGGTCCTGAGGGACCGATGCGGTCGCGCCGGAATCCTCGCGGGGCCTGAATTTCAGGATCCGCCAGGCCATCTCGGCGACATCCTCGTCGCCGACCCGCCACGTGATGTGCTGGTTGATGAACCAGCCCTCGCCGAGCCCGGTCTGCTTGGGGCCGACCACGTCGCGCATCTCGGACACGACGGTGACCTGCTCGCCGGGACGCAGATACCGGTGGTAGGTCTGCTCGCAGTTGGTGGCGACCACGCCGATGTAGCCGGCCTCGTCGAACAGCTGCATGATCGGGCCCATGGGGTCGTCGGTCGGGCGTTCCCCGCCCAGGCCGAACATCGTCCACACCTGAATCATGGCCGGCGGGGCGACAATTCCGGGATGACCGGCGGCCCTGGCCGCGGCCTCGTCGACGTAGATCGGGTTGCGGTCGCCCAGCGCCTCGACCCAGTTGTTGATCGTCGGCTGGTTCACCGGATCCCGGGCCTCGCGCGGTGCAGCGACGACGGTGGCGGTGATCTCCGCAACCGCTTCCTTGATATCGGTCATCGAGGCACCCTCGGCACTTTGAGTCCGGCCGCGGCGATCATCTCGCGCATCACCTCGTTCACGCCGCCCCCGAAGGTGATGACCAGGTTGCGCTTGGTCTGGGAGTCCAGCCAGTTGAGCAGGTCGGCGGTGTCCGAGTCGGCGGGGTTACCGTACTTGCCGACGATTTCCTCGGCGAGCCGGCCGATGTACTGAATCTTCTCGGTACCAAAGACTTTGGTCGACGCCGCGTCGGCGACGTTGATGTCCTCCCCGGCGGCGGCCACCTGCCAGTTGAGCAGCTCGTTGATCCGCCACATCGCGTGAATCTCGCCGAGCGCGCGCTTGACGTCGGCGTGGTCGATCGGGGTGACCCCGTCACTTCCCGGCTTGGACGCCCAGGCGTGCACCCGGTCGTAGATGCCCGCGGTACGCCCGGCCGGGCCGAGCATGACGCGTTCGTTGTTGAGCTGGGTGGTGATCAGCCGCCACCCGCCGTTCTCCTCGCCGACCAGCATGTCGGCGGGCACCCGCACGTCGTTGTAATACGTGGCGTTGGTGTGGTGGGCGCCGTCGGACAGGATGATCGGCGTCCAGGAGTAACCGGGATCCTTGGTGTCGACGATCAGGATCGAAATGCCCTTGTGTTTCACGGCTTCGGGGTCCGTGCGGCAGGCCAGCCAGATGTAGTCGGCGTCGTGGGCTCCGGTGGTGAAGACCTTCTGCCCGTTGACGATGTACTCGTCGCCGTGACGCACGGCGGTGGTCCGCAGCGACGCCAGGTCCGTACCGGCCTCGGGCTCGGTGTAGCCGATCGCGAAGTGCACCTCGCCGGCGAGGATCGCCGGCAGGAACTTCTTCTTCTGCATCTCGCTGCCGAACTGCTGCAGGGTCGGACCGACCGTCTGCAGCGTGACCGCGGGCAGCGGCACGTCGGCGCGATGCGCCTCGTTGACGAAGATCGACTGCTCGATCGGGCCGAAACCCAAGCCGCCGAATTCCTTTGGCCACCCGACGCCGAGCTTGCCGTCCTGGCCCATCCGGCGGATCACCGCGCGGTAGGCCTCGTTGTGACGGTCCTGCTCCATCGCCTTCATCTCGTCGGACGAGATCAGGTTCGAGAAGTATTCCCGCAATTCCGCCTGCAGCTGGCGCTGCTCCGGGGTCAGGTCTATGAACATTGCGCTCCCACCAGATCGAGACGATGAGAAGGACCGCCCAGCAACCGGGTCAGGTCCTTGATCGTGGAGTAGTACCGGTGCATCGGATAGGTGATGTCCATGCCCATGCCGCCGTGCAGGTGATGGCAGAGCTGCATCACCGGCGGCGCCTGTGAGGTGACCCAATACCCCAGGACATCGAGGTCGTCGTCGGCATCCCGCCCCTCCGACAGCCGCCACACGACCGATTTCGCCACCAAATCGATGGTGCGCGAGGCGATGTAGACCTCGGCGAGCTGTGCGGCCACGGTCTGGAAGGTCGACAGCGGCTTGCCGAATTGCTTGCGGTTGGCCACGTAGTCGGCGGTCAGCCGCAGCGCCCCGGCCACCAGCCCGTCGGCGTAGGCGCCGATGGAAGCCAGCACCAGCTGGTTGACGCGCTGCGCGGTGGCGCCGGCCAAGACGTCGGCGTCCTCGACGGCGACATCGGTGAACGTGACCGTGTACTCGTCGGAGTCGTTCGAGGTCGGCGTCTGGACCACCTCGACGCCGCCGGCCTTCGGCGACACCACGACCACCGCGCTGTCGGAGGTGACGATCATCCAATCCGCTTGTCCGGCATAGCCGACGCCGACCTTGGTGCCCGACAGCCGGCCGCCCGCGAACGTGGTCGACGGCCGGTCCGGCAACGCGGCGCCGGGCTCGTTGAGCGCCGCGGTCAGCACGCCGCCCTTGGCGACGCCCGCCAAAAACCGTTCCTGCTGGTCCTCGGACGCCAGGTCAACCAGGGGGAGCACACCGAAACCCAGGGTGGCCAGGGCCGGCGTGATCGCGCCGTGGCGACCGATCTCCGTCAGCACGGTCGCGACCTCGGGCAATCCCACCCCGTCACCGCCGAGGCGCTCGGGCACCGGCAGCGCCGTCACGCCGCCGTTGACCAAAGCCTCCCAACTCAATTCGCGCTCGAACACCGACGTCACGACGTCGGCGACCGCCTGTTGTGTCGCGGTGAGATCGAAATCCATCGTGGCTTCGGCCGCCATATCAGTGCGCCACCGGGCACTTGCCGGTGTAGTCGACCTGCCAGTGCTTGATGCCGTTGAGCCACCCCGACCGCAGCCGCTCGGGCGCGGAGATCGGCTTGAGGTCCGGCATGTGGTCGGCCACGGCGTTGAAGATCAGGCTGATCGTCATCCGGGCCAGGTTGGCGCCGATGCAGTAGTGGGCACCGGTGCCGCCAAAGCCCACGTGCGGGTTGGGGTTTCGCATGATGTTGAAGCTGTGCGGGTCCTCGAAGACCTCTTCGTCGAAGTTGGCCGAACGGTAGAACATCACGACCCGCTGGCCCTTCTTGATCTGCACTCCGGACAGCTCGTAGTCCTCCAGCGCGGTCCGCTGGAACGCCGTGACCGGCGTTGCCCACCGGACGATTTCGTCGGGCGCGGTGTCCGGGCGCTCCTTCTTGAACAGCTCCCACTGGTCGGGGTTGTCCGCGAACGCGATCATGCCGTGCGTGATCGAGTTCCGGGTGGTTTCGTTGCCCGCGACGGCCAGCATGACCACGAAGAACCCGAATTCGTCGTCGGAGAGCTTCTCGCCGTCGATGTCGGCCTGGATCAGCTGGGTGACGATGTCGTCGCCGGGGTTCTTGGCGCGCTCCTCGGCCATCTTCATCGCGTACATGATCAGCTCGGCCGAGGACATCGCGGGATCGATGTGCGCGTACTCGGGGTCTTCGTTGCCGGTCATCTCGTTGGACCAGCGGAAGATCTTGTCCCGATCCTCCTGCGGAACACCCAGCAGACCCGCGATGGCCTGCAGCGGCAGCTCACAGGAGACCTGCTCGACGAAGTCGCCGGAGCCCGACGAGGCGGCCGTCTTCGCGATGTTTTGCGCGCGGGCGTCCAACTCGTCGCGCAGCCGTCCGATGGCCCGCGGGGTGAAGCCGCGCGAGATGATCTTGCGCAGCCGCGTGTGGTGCGGGGCGTCCATGTTGAGCATGACGTTGCGCTGCAGGTCGATCTGCTCGCGCGTCATCTCCTGCGGCCACACCGGGATGGCGCAGTCCTGCTGAGACGAGAAGATGTCACTGCGCACAGAGATCTCCTTGACGTCCTTGTGCTTGGTGATGGCCCAATAGCCTTTGTCGCCAAAACCGCCCGTGCCGCCCGGGACGTCTACCCAGAAGATCGGCTCGGACTTGCGCACTTCGGCCAACTCCGCGACCGGGAGGCCTTTGACACTGACGTCCGGATCGAGAAAATCAAACCCGGGCGGAAGATTCGGACTGGGCACGCTACTTCTCCTAACTACAGTCCTCGATGACTTGCGATCCCAGGACACTAGTTGTCCTAGTGATGCTCTGGTGCCAGTAAAACATGCCTCCACCGCAGACAAAAGGCGGCGACGCATCCTCGCTTGTCATAGTAATGAAACGTGTTCTAGCCTGGCGTCATGGGTAACCCGGTAATCGTCGAAGCCACTCGCAGCCCGATCGGCAAGCGCAATGGATGGTTGTCAGGGCTGCACGCCACCGAGCTGTTGGGTGCGGTGCAGAAGGCGCTGGTCGAGAAGGCAGGCATCGACGCCGGCGACGTCGAACAGGTCATCGGCGGCTGCGTCACGCAGTACGGCGAACAGTCCAACAACATCAGCCGGGTCAGCTGGCTGGTGGCCGGTCTGCCCGAGCACGTCGGCGCCATGACCGTGGACTGCCAGTGCGGCAGCGGCCAGCAGGCCAACGGCCTGGTCGCCGGGCTGATCGCCGCCGGCGCCATCGACATCGGTATCGCGTGTGGCATCGAGGCCATGAGCCGCGTCGGCCTCGGCGCCAACGCGGGCCCCGACCGCAGCATCCTGCGGCCCGCGTCGTGGGACATCGACCTGCCCGACCAGTTCACCGCCGCCGAGCGGATCGCCAAGCGGCGCGGCATCTCCCGCGAGGAGATCGACGAGTTCGGCTTCAACTCGCAGGCCAGGGCCAAGCAGGCCTGGGACGAGGGCCGCTTCGACCGTGAGATCTCCCCGATCGAGGCCCCGGCGCTCGACGAGAACAAGCAGCCGACGTCGGAGCGCGTCACCATCTCCCGCGACCAGGGCCTGCGCGAGACGACCCTGTCGGGTCTGAGCGCGCTGAAGCCGGTCCTCGAAGGCGGGATCCACACGGCGGGAACGTCGTCGCAGATCTCCGACGGCGCGGCGGCCGTGCTGTGGATGGACGAGGACAAGGCCAAGGCTTTGGGCCTGCGGCCGCGCGCCCGCATCGTCAGCCAGGCGCTGGTCGGCGCCGAGCCCTACTACCACCTCGACGGACCGGTGCAGTCGACGGCCAAGGTGCTGGAGAAGGCCGGCATGAAGATGGGGGACATCGACCTCGTCGAGATCAACGAGGCGTTCGCCTCGGTGGTGTTGTCCTGGGCGCGGGTGCACGA
Organism: Mycobacterium sp. 3-98; assembly: GCF_035918355.1. Classification (NCBI taxonomy): domain Bacteria; kingdom Bacillati; phylum Actinomycetota; class Actinomycetes; order Mycobacteriales; family Mycobacteriaceae; genus Mycobacterium; species Mycobacterium sp. 3-98. The sequence continues at coordinate 5,434,385 of NZ_CP142360.1, forward strand.
GCCGGACATGGCCAGGGTCAACGTCAACGGCGGCGCCATCGCGCTCGGCCACCCGGTCGGGTCGACCGGCAGCCGGCTGATCACCACCGCGCTGCACGAATTGGAGCGCACCGACCAGACCACCGCATTGATCACGATGTGCGCGGGCGGCGCCCTGTCCACCGGCACCATCATCGAGCGCATCTAGTTCCCCCTTGCTCGTCTCCGAAGAGAGCCGCATCGCCGCGGCGCAGTCCTATATCGACGCGCTGGTCAGCCATGACGGCGACACCGTCCCGTTCGCGGCCGGCTGCACCCGCATCGAGCAGGGCATCAAGAACGGGTTCTCCGGAAATCACCTGCGGCGCAGCCTGAATCGCGGGCCGCAGTATCGGTTGCTGGCGCACACGACGACGCCGGAGTACCGCATCGACGGCGACGACGTGCACGCCGCGTACCAGGTGCTGACCAAGGCGGCGTTGGGCGGGCGTCGGCTCGCGGCGCACGTCACCGAGACCTTCGTCATTCCGGCCGAAAGCGCAAGCGGGAAAGCCGAAATCCACCACATCAAGGTTCGCTTCCACCCCTTCATCCAGCGTTAGGGACGTCGAGGAACATCATGCCGAAACCGAAGCCACGCGCACTGAACTCACCCTGGGTCGCCTTCATCATCAAGTGGATGGCCAAGGGCAACGCATGGATATACCGACGCAGCAATGGAAAATTCGGCGGCACTTTCCAGAAGGCCCCCGTCGCGCTGCTCACCACGACGGGACGCAAGACCGGCGAACCGCGGGTGAGCCCGCTGCTTTACCTGCGCGAGGGCGATCGGGTGGTACTGGTCGCATCGAAGGGCGGCAGCGACAAGCACCCGCTGTGGTACCTCAACCTCAAGGCCAATCCCAAAGTGTCCGTGCAGATCAAGGACGAGGTGCTTCACCTGCAGGCCCGCGACGCCACCGAGGCGGAACGGGCCGAGTACTGGCCGAAGTTGGACGCCATGTATCCCTCGTTCGACGATTACCGGTCCTGGACCGATCGGGTGATCCCGGTCGTCATCTGCGACCCCTAGAGTTTCAAATCGCCCGGATGGGGAACCATCCTGGGCAAGATGTCCGACCGTCGCTGGATCCGCAACTCGCGCCCGATTGCGCTGCTGCTCAAGTACTTCGCGCGCCTGCACATCTGGGTGTACCGTCGAACCAACGGCAGGATCGGCGCGAAATTGCTGCGATTCCCGGCGGCGCTGCTGACCACGACCGGACGCAAGTCCAACCGGCCGCGGACCACCGCGACGCTCTACCTGCGCGACGGTGAACGGGTGATTTTGCCCGCGTCGTTCGGCGGCCGCGACGAAGACCCGGTGTGGTATCTGAACCTTCGGGAGAATCCCGAGGTGCGGGTGCAGATCCGGGCTCAGCGCCTGGAATTGATCGCGCGCGACGCGACCGACGCCGAGCGCGAACGCTATTGGCCGCCGCTGATGCGGATGTACCCGCCCTACCGCAAGTACCGCGAAGCCGCCGACCGGGTCATCCCGCTCGTGGTGTGCGAACCCCCTCGGCGAGCGTGCACCGACGGCGAAGAATCGGCGAAATCATCGCCGTGAGTGCACGTTCGGCGCGGGCGCCGCGTCAGGCGCCGTAGACCGGGACCGGCGGGCGCGCCTTGGCGAGCAGGTCGGCGACGACGCGTCCCAGCTCCGCGGGATCCCACCGCGCCCCCTTGTCGATCTCCGGCCCGTGCGCCCAGCCCTCGGCGACGCGAATCTTGCCGCCCTCGACCTCGAACACCTTGCCGGTCACGTCGCGCGATTCGGCGCTACCCAGCCAAACCACCAGGGGGGAAATGTTTTCCGGGGCCATCGCGTCGAAATCCTGATCCTGGGTGGACATCATCTCGGCGAAGACGGTCTCGGTCATGCGGGTGCGCGCCGAGGGAGCGATGGCGTTGACGGTGACGCCGTAGCGGCCCATCTCGGCCGCGCCGACGAGCGTCATCGCCGCGATGCCCGCCTTGGCGGCGCTGTAGTTGCCCTGCCCGACACTGCCCTGCAGGCCGGCGCCCGAGCTCGTGTTGATGATCCGCGCGTCAACGGTTTTGCCCTCTTTGGACAACCCACGCCAATACGACGCGGCGTGCCGCATCGTGGCGAAGTGGCCCTTGAGGTGCACGGCGACGACGGCGTCGAACTCCTCCTCGCTGGTGTTGGCCATCATCCTGTCGCGCACGATGCCGGCGTTGTTCACCAAAACGTCCAGGCCGCCGAATGTTTCGACGGCGGTCCGAATCAGTTCGGCAGCCTGGTCCCAGTCGGCGACGTTGGAACCATTGGCGACGGCTTCGCCCCCGGCGGCGATGATCTCGTCGACCACCCCCTGGGCGGCGCTGCCGCCGCCCGCCGGTGAACCGTCCAGGCCCACCCCGATGTCGTTGACCACCACCCGCGCACCCTCGGCGGCGAAGGCCAGCGCGTGCGCGCGACCGATACCCCCGCCGGCTCCGGTGACGATGACGACGCGGCCGTCAACCACTCCCATAGTTGTTTTCTCCTCTACTTGATCGCGTTCGCGTTCGTGGTGGCCAGGTAGTGCGGGGGCTCGCCGCCGCCGTGCACCTCTAGCGAGGCGCCGCTGATGTAGGAGGCCGCGTCCGAGGCCAGAAACGCCGCGGCCCAGCCGATGTCGTCCGGTTTGGCCAGCCGGCCGAGCGGCACGTTCTTCGAGATCGCGGCGATCGATTCTGCGTCGCCGTAGAACAGTTCCGATTGTTCGGTCTCCACCATGCCGACCACACAGGCGTTGACCCGGACCTTGGGTCCCCATTCCACGGCCAAGGTCTGGGTGAGGCTCTCCAGCCCCGCCTTGGCCGCCCCGTACGCGCCGGTACCCGGGGAGGGTCGACGCCCCGACAGGCTGCAGATGTTGATGATCGACCCGCCGCGCGGCTGGGCTTGCATCTTGTCGTTCGCGTGCTGCGAAACAGACAGCGCGCCAATGAGATTGAGCTCGATGATCTTGCGGTTGAACTTGGCGCTGGACTCCGCGGTCAGCACGTAGGGCGATCCCCCGGCGTTGTTGACGACGACATCGAGGCCCCCGTGCCGGTCCGCGACGGTGTCGATCAATTCACTGACCGCGTCGTCATCGCGGACGTCGCAGGAGTGGAACTCATAGGGCGATCCCTCGACCGGCCGTCGCGCGCAGGTGACGACGGTGGCGCCCTGCGCGGCGAAAACCGCGCTGATTCCGGCGCCCACCCCGCGAACGCCGCCGGTGACGAGAACCACCCGCCCGGCCAGCCCCAAGTTCATGGCTTCTGCAAACGGGGGGCATGCTTCGGCGCGAGTCACTGTGCTAGCGTACCAAGCAAGTGCTTGCTTAGGTAGTTACCCCACAAGGAAGTGGCACCTTGACCATCACATCCACAACCACCGAACCGGGCATCGTCGCGGTTACCGTCGACTACCCGCCCGTCAACGCCATCCCGTCGCGCGGCTGGTTCGAACTGGCCGACGCCGTCACCGCGGCCGGCCAGGACCCGCAAACCCACGTCGTCATCCTGCGGGCCGAGGGCCGCGGCTTCAACGCCGGGGTCGACATCAAGGAGATGCAGCGCACCGAGGGATTCACCGCGCTGATCGACGCCAACCGCGGCTGCTTCGCCGCGTTCCGCGCCGTCTATGAGTGCGCGGTGCCCGTCGTCGCGGCCGTGAACGGATTCTGCGTCGGCGGCGGCATCGGCCTGGTCGGCAACTCCGACGTCATCGTCGCCTCCGAGGACGCCACCTTCGGGCTCCCCGAGGTGGAGCGCGGCGCGCTCGGCGCGGCCACCCACCTGTCCCGGCTGGTGCCCCAGCACCTGATGCGACGGCTGTTCTTCACCGCCGCCACCGTCGACGCCGCCACCCTGCACCACTTCGGTTCGGTGCACGAGATCGTGCCGCGGGATCAGCTGGACGAGGCCGCATTGCGGGTCGCGCGCGACATCGCCGCCAAGGACACCCGGGTCATCCGGGCGGCCAAGGAGGCACTGAACCTCATCGACGTGCAACGCGTCAACTCGAGTTACCGGATGGAGCAAGGCTTTACGTTCGAGCTCAATCTCGCCGGGGTGGCCGACGAGCACCGCGACGCGTTCGCCGGCACGACGAAGGGCAAGGACGCGTGAGCGACAAGAGAACCACCCTCGACGAGGCCGTCGCGCAGGTGCGCAGCGGCATGACCATCGGCATCGGCGGATGGGGATCTCGGCGCAAGCCAATGGCATTCGTGCGCGCCCTGCTGCGCACCGATGTCACCGACCTGACCGTGGTCACCTACGGCGGGCCCGACCTGGGGCTGCTGTGCTCGGCCGGCAAGGTGAAGCGCGTCTACTACGGGTTCGTCTCGCTGGACTCCCCGCCGTTCTACGACCCGTGGTTCGCCAAGGCCCGGGCGGCCGGGGCGATCGAGGCCCGCGAAATGGACGAGGGCATGCTGCGCTGCGGGTTACAGGCCGCCGCGCAACGCCTGCCGTTCCTGCCGATCCGGGCCGGGCTGGGCAGTTCGGTGCCCGACTTCTGGGAGGGTGAACTGCAGACCGTCACTTCGCCGTACCCCACGGACGGCGGCCACGAAACGCTGATCGCCATGCCCGCGCTGCGCCTGGACGCCGCATTCGTCCACCTCAACCTCGGCGACAGCCGGGGCAACGCCGCCTACACCGGGATCGACCCCTACTTCGACGATCTGTTCCTGATGGCCGCCGACAGGCGCCACCTGTCGGTCGAGCGCATCGTATCCACCGACGAACTGATCAAGGCGGTGCCGCCGCAGGCGCTGCTGGTCAACCGGATGATGGTCGACAGCGTCGTGGAGGCGCCCAACGGTGCCCACTTCACCACCGCCGCACCGGATTACGGGCGCGACGAGAAGTTCCAGCGGCACTACGCCGAGGCGGCGTCGACCGACGAGGGCTGGCAGAAGTTCACCCAGACCTACCTGTCGGGCACCGAAGACGACTACCAGGCGGCGGTTCGCGCATTCGCAGAGGAGGCCTGAAAGTGAGCAGCACCCGCGCCGAAGTGTGCGCAGTCGCCTGTGCCGAATTGTTCAGGGACGCGGGCGAGATCATGGTCAGCCCGATGACCAACATGGCCTCCGTCGGGGCGCGGCTAGCCCGCTTGACCTTCTCCCCCGATATCTTGCTGACCGACGGCGAGGCCCAACTGCTGGCCGACACCCCGGCGCTCGGCGCGACCGGTACCGTCGAGGGCTGGATGCCGTTCGGCCGGGTGTTCGAGACGCTGGCCTGGGGGCGCCGCCACGTGGTGATGGGCGCCAATCAGGTTGACCGGTTTGGCAATCAGAACATCTCGGCGTTCGGCCCGTTGCAGCAACCCAAACGCCAGATGTTCGGCGTGCGCGGCGCCCCGGGCAACGCCATCAACCACGCGACCAGCTATTGGGTGGGCAACCATTCCAAGCGGGTGTTCAGCGAGAAGGTGGACGTGGTCTGCGGGATCGGTTGGGACAACGTCGATGCCGACAATCCGGCGTTTCGGTTCGCCAACACCTACCGGGTCGTGTCGAACCTCGGCGTCTTCGACTTCGGCGGGCCCGACCGGACCATGCGGGCGCTGAGCCTGCACCCAGGGGTCTCGCCGGACGAGGTCCGCGAGGCCACCTCGTTCGAGATCCATGGGCTCGAGGACGCCGAGGAGACCCGGCTGCCCACCGCGGACGAACTGCGCCTCATCCGCGAAACGATCGATCCGAAGTCGTTGCGCGACCGAGAGATACGTTGATGACCAGGTTGCGCACGCCGCTGACCGAGCTGGTCGGTGTCGAGCACCCGGTGGTGCAAACCGGGATGGGCTGGGTGGCCGGGGCGCGCCTGGTGTCGGCCACCGCGAACGCGGGCGGGCTGGGCATTTTGGCGTCGGCCACCATGACGCTGGACGAATTGGCGACGGCCATCGCCAAGGTCAAGGCCGCCACGGACAAGCCGTTCGGCGTGAACATCCGCGCCGACGCGGCCGATGCCGGCGACCGGGTCGATCTGATGATCCGCGAAGGCGTCAAGGTGGCGTCCTTTGCCCTGGCGCCCAAGCAGGAGCTCATCGCCCGGCTCAAAGAGGCCGGCGCGGTGGTGATTCCGTCGATCGGCGCGGCCAAGCACGCCCGCAAGGTCGCCGGGTGGGGTGCGGACGCGATGATCGTGCAGGGCGGCGAGGGTGGCGGGCACACCGGTCCCGTCGCCACCACGCTGCTGCTGCCCTCGGTGCTGGACGCCGTGCGAGGCACCGGCATTCCCGTCATCGCCGCGGGCGGATTCTTCGACGGGCGCGGCTTGGCGGCCGCCCTGAGCTACGGCGCCGCCGGTGTCGCGATGGGCACGCGTTTCCTGCTGACCTCGGATTCGACCGTGCCCGACGCGGTCAAGCGGCGCTACCTGGAGGCGGCGCTGGACGGCACCGTCGTCACCACCCGCGTCGACGGCATGCCGCACCGGGTCCTGCGCACCGGCCTGGTCGAGAAGCTGGAAAACGGTTCGCCGGTGCGGGGTCTGACCGCCGCGGTGCGCAACGCGGCCAAGTTCAAGCACATGTCACGGATGACGTGGCGGTCGATGATCAGCGACGGCCTGGCGATGCGGCACGGCAAGGAGCTGACCTGGTCGCAGGTCGTCATGGCGGCCAACACCCCGATGCTGTTGAAAGCCGGTCTGGTGGACGGCAATACGGAGGCCGGGGTGCTGGCCTCCGGGCAGGTGGCGGGCATCCTCGAGGATCTGCCGTCGTGCGCCGAGCTGATCGATTCGATCGTGCGGGACGCCATCGAGCACCTGCGGGCGGCATCCGCCCTGGTGCACGAGTAGCCACGCGCCGCTTGTGAAGCTATTTGCTGAATCTTGATGTAATTAAGCTATACTCTTCAAATGGATCGGATGAAGCCACAGCCTTCATCTCGCGCGACGCTGATCGGTGATGTCGTCGGTTCCCGGCATGCCACCGATCGCCCCGGGTTGCACCGCGCCCTGTCCGCGGCTCTGCGGGAAGTGGGCGACGGCGCGATCGACCCGCCCGCCTTCACCGTCGGCGACGAGTTCCAGGGCAGCTACCCCACCGTCGGGGCCGCCATCGACGCGGCATTGACCGTCCGCCTGCTGCTCGCCCCGGACATCGACGTCCGTTTCGGCATCGGATTGGGCGCGGTCACCATCCTCGATGCCGACGCGGGAATTCAGGACGGGCCCGGTTGGTGGAGCGCACGGGCGGCCATCCAGCAGACCGCAGAGGCCCAGCGGCAACCCGGCTTCGCGTTGGTACGCACGACGTTCCGGGCGGACGGTGACACACGCACCGACGCCGCGGCGGTCAACGCGGCGCTGATTTGTCGGGACCATCTGCTTGGATCGCTCGACGAAAGATCGTTGCGGATCGTGAGGGGCTTGATGACGGGCCGAACCAAAAAGGAGCTCGCCGCGGACGAGGGCATCAGTCCATCCGCGGTGTCTCAGCGCGCGAGCCGCGATGGTTTGGATCTGATTGTCCTTGCCAGCCACTATCTTCGGAGTCTGCCGTGAGCGCCGTCGCGGTATTCCTCACGGCACTCGCAGTCGCCGATCTCGGTCGGCGAGCGCTCCGCACGGTATGGCCGTCGCTCGTGATCGGGCCGGTCGTGGTGGTGGCGTGCGCCGCAGCGGGAGCCCTCTGGCATGCCGGCGACATCCCCTTGCTGGTGCTGGCCGCCGCGGCGGTAGTGGCCTGGGAATGGCTGTGCGCGCGAAGCGAACACAGCGGTAGCCGGCAAGGCGCGGCCCTGGCGGTGTTCGGCGCCGCGCTCGCACTGCTGATGCTGCTGTCCGGGTGGTCGTCGCCGACCAACGGCGCGATCGCTCGATGGTCGTCCTGGGTGCACCTGCCGCTCACCCACGTCACGCCCACCCGGCTGCTGATGATCGTCGGCGTCGTCCTGGCCCAGTTCGCCACCGCAAATCAGTTGGTGCGCTTGGTTCTTGCCTCGGTGGGCGCGATGCGCCCGGAAGGTCAGCCGCAGCCGTCGGACCGGCTCAAGGGCGGCAGACTGCTGGGACCGATGGAACGCCTGCTGATCCTGAGCCTCGGTGTCGGCGGGCAGGTCGCCGCGGCGAGCGCCGTCGTCGCCGCCAAGGGGATCATCCGCTTCCCGGAGTTGAACGCGCAGAAGGGCGGTAACGGCGACGTCGGCATCGACGAGGTGACCGAGTACTTCCTCGTCGGCAGCTTCACCAGTTGGCTGCTCGCCCTGGGCGGCATCGGGCTCGTTCTGGCGACCCCGTAGCCGAGCGGCGAGAAGGCCGAGCGAGCTACAGCCGCTCGATGATGGTGACGTTGGCGGTGCCCCCGCCCTCGCACATCGTCTGCAGGCCGTAACGGCCGCCGGTGCGCTCGAGCTCGTTGAGCATGGTGGTGAACAGCTTGGCGCCGGTGGCGCCCAGCGGGTGCCCGAGCGCGATCGCCCCGCCGTTGGGGTTGACCTTCTCCGGGTCGGCCTTGACTTCCTTGAGCCAGGCCAAGACCACCGGGGCGAACGCCTCGTTGATCTCGACCGTGTCGATGTCGTCGATCGACAGCCCGGTCTTGTCCAGCGCGTAGCGGGTCGCCGGAATCGGCCCGGTCAGCATGAAGACCGGGTCGGCCGCGCGTGCGCTGATGTGGTGGATGCGGGCCCGCGGTGTCAGGTTGTGCTCCTTGACGGCCCGCTCGGACGCCAGCAGCACCGCGCTGGCCCCGTCGGAGATCTGGCTGGCCATGGCCGCCGTCAGCCGGCCGCCCTCGACCAGAGGCTTGAGGCCGGCCATCTTCTCCAGCGACGATTCGCGCGGGCCCTCGTCGACCCGGAACGGCCCGGATTCGGTTTCCACGGTGATGATTTCGTTGTCGAAGTGGCCGCCCCGGATCGCCGCGAACGCGCGCTCGTGACTGGTCAGCGCGTATCGCTCCATCTCTTCGCGCGACAGGTTCCACTTCTCGGCGATCAGCTCCGAGCCGCGAAACTGCGAGATCTCCTGGTCGCCGTAGCGATGCAGCCACTGCTTGGACTCGTTGGTCGGGGAGGTGAAGCCGAACTGCTCGCCGACGGTCATGGCCGACGAGATCGGGATCTGGCTCATGTTCTGCACGCCCCCGGCGACGATGAGGTCGGCGGTGCCGGACATAATCGCCTGTGCGCCAAAGGAAATGGCCTGCTGACTGGAGCCGCACTGGCGGTCGACGGTAACGCCGGGCACCTCTTCGGGGTAGCCCGCGGCCAGCCAGGAGAGGCGCGCGATGTTGCCGGCCTGCGCCCCGATGGCATCGACGCAGCCGGCGATCACGTCGTCGACTGCGGCGGGGTCGACGTCGACCCGGTCGAGCAGTCCGCGCCATCCCAGCGCACCCAGGTCGACCGGATGCACTCCGGCCAGCGATCCGCCGCGCTTGCCGACCGCAGTACGCACGGCGTCGATGACGTAGGCCTCTGGCATTTCAGACTCCTTCTTTGGTGATCCCGCCAAGAACGATGGCGAGGTATTGCTGACCCACCTGCTGCGCGGTGAGCGGACCGCCGGGCTGATACCAGCGCACCGACACCCACGTGGTGTCACGGATGAAGCGGTAGACAAGGTCGACGTCGAGATCGGGACGGAAGTAGCCCTCGTCGACGCCCTGATGGAGCAGCTCGAGCCACATCTTGCGCTGTTGCCGGTTCATGTCCTCGATGTAGGAGAACCGGGGCTGTGACAACAGCCGCTGGGCTTCGTCCTGGTAGATGACGACCTGCGCGTGCCGGTGCTCGATCGCCTCGAACGACGCCATGAACAGCCCCTTGAGCCGCTCCAGCGGGTTGGCCTCGCCGTCCACGATCTCGCGGTACCGGGCGAACAACCAGTCCAGGAAGCTGCGCAAGAGCTCGTCGACCATCTCCTCTTTGGACGAGAAGTGGTGGTAGAGGCTGCCGGACAGGATGCCGGCGCTGTCGGCGATGTCGCGCACCGTGGTGGCGCGCAGCCCGCGCTCGGCGAACATGGTCGCGGCAAGCTCCAGCAACTCGTCTCGCCGGCTGTTGGCCTGACCGGTCACTCGGTCCACCCGACCAGAGTATCAACCAAGCGCTTGCTTGGCCAGCGGGCCGGCTCTCACGGGTGCTGACTGGATACCGAGATGACCTCGCCGGTCAGGTAGCTGGAGTAGTCGCTGGCGAGGAAGGCGATGGTGGCCGCGACCTCCCACGGCTCGGCGGCGCGGCCGAAGGCCTCGCCCGCCGACAGCCGGTCGAGCAGATCGGCCGACGACGTCTTCTCCAGAAACTTGTGCCGCGCGATGCTCGGCGACACCGCGTTGATCCGTACCCCATACTCGGCGGCTTCGATTGCGCTGCACCGGGTCAGGGCCATCACGCCGGCCTTGGCGGCCGCGTAGTGCGACTGCGAGTGCTGGGCCCGCCAGCCCAGGACGCTGGCGTTGTTGACGATGACGCCGCCGTGTGGTGCCTCGCGGAAGTAGCGCAGCGCCGCGCGCGTGGCACGCAGCACCGACGTCAACGTCACGTTGAGGACGCGATCCCATTCCTCGTCGGTCATGTCGACGACCGGCGTCTGTCCGCCGAGCCCGGCGTTGTTGACCAGCACGTCGATCCGGCCCATCCGAGCGGTGGTCGACGCGATGAGGGCGTCGACTTGAGCGGTCGAGGTCACGTCGCAGACCACGTGCTCGACGCGGCCCTGCCCCAGCGCGGCGAGCTGCTCGGCCGTCTCCCCCAGGCGCCGTTCGTGGTGGTCGGAGATCACCACGTCGGCACCCTCGGCCAACGCCCGCCGCGCGGTCGCCGCGCCGATCCCGGTGCCGGCGGCGGCCGTCACGACCACCACCTTGCCCTGCAGAAGTCCATGTCCGGCAATCTCTTTGGGAGCTTCGGACAGACTCATCCCTTAACCTCTCGGGGTAGGCCGAGCACCCGCTCGGCGATGATGTTGCGCTGGATCTCGTTGGACCCGCCGTAGATGGTGTCGGCGCGGCTGAACAGGAACAGCCGCTGCCACTCGTCGAACTCGCCGTCGGCCAGGGTCAGGCCCGGCTTGCCGACGACGTCCATCGCCAGCTCGCCCAGATCGCGATGCCAGTTGGCCCACAACAGCTTCGACACGTTGTCCTGGCCCGGCTGCTCGACGTCCATCGTGGCCAGCGCGTACGAACGCATGGCCCGCAGGCCCGTCCACGCCCGGGTCAGCCGCTCGCGGATGAACGGGTCGTCGGCCGCGCCGGTCCGCTGGGCGAGCTCGGCAAGGTTGGAAAGCTCACGGGCGTAACGGATTTGTTGCCCGAGCGTCGAGACGCCGCGCTCGAACGTCAGCGTGCCCATCGCGACCCGCCAGCCGTCACCGGGCTCGCCGACCACCAGGTTGGCCTCGGTGCGGGCGTCGTCGAAGAACACCTCGTTGAATTCCGAGTCGCCGGTCAGCTGGATGATCGGCCGCACTTCCACGCCCGGCTGGTCCAGCGGCACCAGCAGATAGGACAACCCCGCGTGCCGCTTGGAGCCCTTCTCGGTGCGCGCGACCACGAAGCACCACTGCGCCCAATGCGCCAGCGACGTCCAGACCTTCTGGCCGTTGATCACCCAGTGGTCGCCGTCGAGTTCGGCGGTGGTCGCCACATTGGCCAGGTCGCTGCCGGCGCCGGGTTCCGAATAGCCCTGGCACCACAGCTCGGTGACATCGAGGATCTTGGGCAGGAAACGCTGCTGCTGCTCGGGCGTCCCGAACGCGATCAGCGTCGGCCCCAGCAGCTCCTCGCCGAAGTGGTTGACCTTGTCCGGGGCGTCGGCGCGGGCGTACTCCTCGTAGAACGCCACCCGGTGCGCGGTGGACAGGCCGCGGCCGCCGTGTTCGACCGGCCAGCCCAGGCAGGTCAGTCCGGCCTTGGCGAGATGCTGGTTCCAGGCCCGGCGTTCCTCGAAGGCCTCGTGCTCGCGGCCGGGGCCCCCGAGACCCTTGAGAGCTGCGAATTCACCGACCAGATTGTCGGCGAGCCAAGAGCGGACCTCGGCCCGGAACTCCTCGACGTCCTGCATGCCTTGTAGGCTAACCTACCAAGCACTTGCTTTGTTAGGCCGCCGTAGGAGAAGCGCCGATGACCACCGATCCCCGCACCGTGCCCGCGGCGCTGGATCGTTTCGCGCGCCAACTCCCCGATCACGACGCGTTGGTCACCGAGGACCGGTCGTTCACCGCCGCGGCGTTGCGCGACGAGGTGCACCGGGCGGCGGCGGCGCTGATCGCGCTGGGCGTGCAGCCCGGCGACCGGGTGGCGATCTGGTCCCCCAACACCTGGCATTGGGTGGTGGCCTGCCTGGCGATCCACCACGCCGGCGCCGCGATGGTCCCGCTGAACACCCGCTACACCGCCGCGGAGGCCGGTGACATCCTGGCCCGCGTCGAGGCGCCGGTGCTGTTCGGCATGGGCGAGTTCCTGGGCAACGACCGCGTCGCCGACCTGGATCGGGCGGCGCTGCCCGCGCTGCGGCACATCGTGCGGATACCGATCGATGCCGCGGATGGCACCTGGGACGAATTCATCGCCGGCGGCGCCGATCTCGACGCGGTGGCCGCCCGGGCCGCGGCGGTCACACCCGACGACGTCAGCGACATCCTGTTCACGTCGGGCACCACCGGCCGCAGCAAGGGCGTGCTGTGCGCGCACCGGCAGTCGCTGTCGGCCTCGGCGTCGTGGGCCGCCAACGGCAAGATCACCGCCGACGACCGCTACCTGTGCATCAACCCGTTCTTTCACAACTTCGGCTACAAGGCCGGCATCCTGGCGTGCCTGCAGACCGGCGCGACGCTGATCCCCCACCTCACCTTCGACCCGCTGCGCGCGCTGCGGGCGATCGAGCAACACCGCATCACCGTATTGCCCGGTCCGCCAACGATTTACCAGACCCTGCTCGATCATCCGGCTCGTGGCGATTACGACCTGAGCTCGCTGCGCTTCGCGGTGACGGGGGCGGCCACCGTGCCGGTCGTGTTGGTCGAGCGCATGCAGTCCGAACTCGACATCGACATCGTGCTGACGGCTTACGGCCTCACCGAGGCCAACGGCATGGGAACCATGTGCCGCGCCGACGACGACGCGGTCACCGTCGCCACCACCTGCGGGCGCCCGTTCGCCGACTTCGAATTGCGCATCGACTCCGGGGAATCCGGCGAATCGGGAGAGGTGTTGCTGCGTGGGCCCAACGTGATGCTGGGCTACCTCGACGACCCGGCGGCCACCGCCGCCGCCATCGATGCCGACGGTTGGCTGCACACCGGTGACATCGGTGTGCTGGACGCGGCCGGCAACCTGCGCATCACCGACCGGCTCAAGGACATGTACATCTGCGGGGGATTCAACGTGTACCCCGCCGAGATCGAGCAGGTGCTGGCCCGGCTCGACGGTGTGGCCGATGCGGCGGTGATCGGGGTTCCCGACGAGCGACTCGGCGAAGTCGGCCGGGCGTTTCTGGTCACCCGCCCGGGGGCACAACTCGACGAACAATCTGTGATCGCATACACCCGTGAGCATTTGGCGAACTTCAAGACACCGAGGTCGGTGCGGTTCGTCGACGCGTTGCCGCGCAATGCCGGCGGCAAGGTGCTCAAACCACAACTGCGAGAGCTGGACTGATGGATCTGGATCTAGACGACGACACCTTGGCTTTCCAGGCCGAGGTCCGGGAATTCTTGTCGGCCAATGCCGAGTCGATCCCGACGAAGTCATACGACAACGCCGAAGGCTTTGAGCAGCACCGGCATTGGGACCGGGTGCTGTTCGACGCCGGGCTTTCGGTGATCACCTGGCCGAAGCGCTACGGCGGCCGCGACGCGCCGCTGCTGCACTGGGTGGTGTTCGAAGAGGAGTACTTCCGTGCCGGGGCGCCCGGCCGGGCCAGCGCCAACGGCACCTCGATGCTGGCCCCGACGCTGTTTGCGCACGGCACCGAAGAGCAGCGCGACCGGATCCTGCCCAAAATGGCCAGCGGCGAGGAGATCTGGGCGCAGGCGTGGTCCGAGCCCGAATCGGGCAGCGACCTGGCGTCGCTGCGGTCCACCGCGACGGCGACCGACGGCGGCTGGCTGCTCAACGGGCAGAAGATCTGGAGCTCACGGGCGCCGTTCGCCGAGCGGGGATTCGGGCTGTTCCGCTCCGACCCCGGCGCCGAACGCCACAACGGGCTGACCTACTTCATGTTCGACCTGAAGGCCAAGGGCGTGACCGTGCGGCCGATCGTCCAACTGGGCGGCGACACCGGATTCGGCGAGATCTTCCTCGACGACGTCTTCGTCCCCGACGAGGACGTGATCGGCACCCCGCACGAGGGCTGGCGGGCGGCGATGAGCACGTCGAGCAACGAACGCGGCATGTCGCTGCGCAGCCCGGCCCGCTTCCTGGCGACGGCGGAACGGTTGGTGCAGCTTTGGAAGGAGGCCGGCGCACCCGCCGCGTTCGCCGACCGGGTCGCCGACGGCTGGATCAAGGCGCAGGCCTACCGGCTGCAGACCTTCGGCACGGTGACCAGGCTGGCACTCGGTGGTGAGCTGGGCGCCGAATCGTCGGTGACCAAAGTGTTCTGGTCCGACCTCGACGTCGAACTGCACCAGACCGCGCTCGACATCCTGGCCGCGGACGGGGAACTCGCCGGCCCGTGGACCGAAGGTCTGCTGTTCGCGCTGGGCGGCCCGATCTATGCCGGCACCAACGAAATTCAGCGCAACATCATCTCCGAGCGGTTGCTGGGCCTGCCGCGCGAGAAGTCCGGGGGCAAGAAGTGAGATTTGCGCTAGACGAACAGCAGCGTGACTTCGCGGCCAGCATCGACGCCGCGCTCGGCTCGGCGGACCTGCCCAGCGCCGTGCGGGCGTGGGCGGCGGGCGACACCGCGCCGGGCCGCAAGGTGTGGGAACAGCTGGCCAACCTGGGTGTCACCGCCCTGGCCGTTCCGGAGAAATTCGACGGCATCGGGGCGGACCCGATCGACCTGGTCCTCGCCCTCGAACGCCTCGGGCGTTGGTGCGTGCCGGGCCCGGTGGTCGAATCCATCGCCGTGGCACCGGTATTGCTCGACTCCGACGATCACGCCGAGCGGTGCGCCGGGCTCGCGGCCGGCGAGCTGATCGCCACGGTCGCGCTGCCGCCGCGGGTGCCGCGGGCCGTCGACGCCGACGTGGCGAACCTGGTGCTGCTGGCCGGTGACGAGGGGGTCACCGAAGCCACCGCGGGGGAAGAGCACGAGTCCGTCGACCCCAGCCGCCACCTGTATGACGTGACCCCGACCGGCGCCGCTTGGGAAGCAGACGTCAAGCGCGCCTACGAGTTCGGCACGCTGGGTACCGCCGCGCAACTGGTCGGCGCCGCCGAGGCGCTGCGCGACGCCGCCGTCGACTACGCCAAGCAACGCACCCAGTTCGGCCGGGTGATCGGCTCGTATCAGGCGATCAAGCACAAGCTCGCCGACGTGCACATCGCCATCGAACTGGCCCGGCCGCTGGTGCACGGCGCGGCGCTGACGCTGGACCCCCGGGACGTGAGCGCGGCCAAGGCGGCGGCCTCCGACGCGGGCCTGCTGGCCGCGCGGTCGGCGCTGCAGACCCACGGCGCGATCGGGTTCACCCAGGAACACGACCTGTCGCTGTTGCTGCTGCGGGTGCAGGCGCTGCGATCCGCCTGGGGCACACCGGAAGAACATCGGCGACGAGTGCTGGAGGCGCTATGACTCGCGCCGCGACGATGCAGAGCCTAGTGATGAGAAGGAGCGGCACCCATGACTCGCGCCGCGACGATGCAGAGCGTAGCGATGAGAAGGAGCGGCACCCATGACTCGCGCCGCGACGATGCAGAGCGTAGCGATGAGAAGGAGCGGCACCCATGACTCGCGCCGCGACGATGCAGAGCGTAGCGATGAGAAGGAGCGGCGCCCATGACTCGCGCCGCGACGATGCAGAGCGTAGCGATGAGAAGGAGCGGCGCCCATGACTGAGGAACGCGAGCTGCTCCGCGAGACCGTCGCCGCGCTGGTCGCCAAGCACGCCGGCCCGGCGGCGGTGCGCGCCGCCATGGAGTCCGACCGCGGCTACGACGAATCGCTCTGGCGGCTGCTGTGCGAGCAGGTCGGCGCCGCGGCCCTGGTGATACCGGAGGAGTTGGGCGGCGCCGGCGGTGAATTGGCCGACGCCGCAGCGGTTTTGCAGGAGCTGGGCCGCGCCCTGGTGCCCTCCCCGCTGCTGGGCACCACGCTGGCCGAGCTGGCGCTGCTGAGCGCCGCCGAGCCCGACGCCGCGACGCTGGCGGGCCTGGCCGAGGGCACCGCGATCGGCGCGCTGGTGCTCGATCCCGACTACGTGGTCAACGGCGACATCGCCGACGTCGTGTGCGCGGTCGAGGACGGCCGGCTGAGCAGGTGGACCCGCTTCAGCGCGCAGGCCGGCACCACCATGGACCCGACCCGGCGCCTGGCCCGGGTGCAACCGCAGGAGGCCGAGGCGATCGGCGCGGATCCCGGCCTGGCGGACAAGGCTGCCGTCCTGCTGGCCGCCGAGCAGATCGGCGCCGCCGAACGCTGTCTGGAGCTGACGGTCGAATACGCCAAGGACCGAGTGCAATTCGGCCGGCCGATCGGCAGCTTTCAGGCGCTCAAGCATCGAATGGCCGACCTGTATGTCACGGTCGCCGCGGCGAAGGCCGTCGTGTCCGACGCGTGTGAGGACCCCTCACCCACCAACGCCGCCGCGGCACGGCTGGCCGCCACCGAGGCGCTGAACACGGTGGCCGCCGAGGGCATCCAGTTGCACGGCGGCATCGCGATCACGTGGGAACACGACATGCACCTGTACTTCAAACGCGCCCACGGCAGCGCGCACCTGCTGGACACGCCGCAGGAGCTGCTTAACCGGCTGGAATCCGAGGTACTCAACACGCCGTGACCGATCGTGTCTCGCTGCGCGCGGGCATCCCACCGTTCTACGTGATGGATGTCTGGTTGGCGGCCGCCGAACGCCAGCGCAGCCACGGCGATCTGGTCAACCTGTCGGCGGGCCAGCCCAGCGTCGGGGCGCCCGAGCCGGTGCGCGCGGCCGCCGCGGCGGCCGTGCATTCCAACCAGCTGGGCTACTCGGTGTCGCTGGGCACCCCCGAGCTGCGTGCCGCGATCGCCGCGGATTACCGGCGCCAGCACGGCCTCGACGTCGAACCCGACGCCGTGGTGATCACCACGGGCTCCTCGGGCGGCTTCCTGCTGACCTTCCTGGCCTGCTTCGACGCCGGCGACCGGGTGGCCCTGGCCAGCCCCGGCTATCCGTGCTACCGAAACATCTTGTCGGCCTTGGGATGTGAGGTCGTGGAGATCCCCTGCGGGCCCCAGACCCGCTTCCAGCCCACCGCGCGGATGCTCGCCGAGCTCGACCCCCCGGTGCAGGGCGTCATCGTGGCGAGCCCCGCCAACCCCACCGGAACGGTCATCGCGCCGGAGGAGCTGGCCGCGATCGCCGCCTGGTGCGACGCCTCCGGGGCGCGGCTGATCAGCGACGAGGTGTACCACGGGCTGGTCTACGAGGGCGCGCCACAGACCAGCTGCGCGTGGCAGACATCGCGAAATGCCGTGGTGGTCAACAGCTTTTCGAAGTACTACGCGATGACGGGCTGGCGGCTGGGCTGGCTGCTGGTGCCGGCCGAGTTACGCCGCGCGGTGGATCGCCTCACCGGCAACTTCACCATCTGCCCGCCCGTGCTCTCGCAGCTGGCCGCGGTGGCGGCCTTCACCCCGGAGGCCACCGCCGAAGCCGACGGCCACCTGCACCACTACGCGACCAACCGCTCGCTGCTGCTCGACGGGCTGCGCGGCATCGGTGTCGAGCGCCTGGCCCCCACCGACGGCGCGTTCTACGTGTACGCCGACGTCTCGGACTTCACCGACAACTCGATGGAGTTCTGCTCGAAACTGTTGGAAGAGACCGGCATCGCCATCGCGCCCGGCATCGACTTCGATACCACCCGCGGCAATTCGTTCGTCCGGCTGTCGTTCGCGGGGCCCACCGCCGACATCGAGGAAGCGGTGCGACGGCTCGGCCCGTGGCTTTCGGCCCGCTAGCCGCGCCGCGCCTACGCGTCCAGCACCTGGCCGATGCGCGCCTCGAGCGCACTGCGCTCGCCGATGCCGGCCACATCGATGCCGAATCGCTCACCGAGCACGTCGACGACCGCCGCCGCGTCGTCCAGGCGGATCTTCTCGCTGCCGTCGGCGCGGTGGACGGTCAGGTGGCGGCCGGCCAGGTTGTAGCGGGCGTCGGCGGTCGTCAGGGCGGCCATCAGCCCTGTCACGAAGTGCGACTCGGGGTGCGTCGAGACGTACCAGCTGCCCACCCGCAGATCGATCTGCGGCACGGTCTGGGTGCCGAACACGTACAGCGGTTTCCACTCGTCGCGGACCAGGGCTTGCAGCACCAGGCCGTCGCCGCGGTCGTTGAGCCGGTACGGCTCGTGCGTTGTCTGCTGGGCGTTTCCGGTCTCGAAGCGGATGGGGGACGTCAGCGTCTGGCCACCGAAACCGACGTCGACCAGATAGGAGCCCTGCGAGCCCGGGAACGTCACAGCCAGCGCCGTGTGCGTCTGGGCTCCCAACGGCGCGTCGGGCGGCTGCATCCAGACCACCCGCCCGGCCAGGCGGCGCACCCGGAACCCGATCTCGGCCAGCACGTAACCCATCAGGCCGTTCTGCTCGTAGCAGTAGCCGCCCCGGCGCCGGTACACCAGCTTGTCGGTGAGGGCTTCGGGGCTCAGGTCGTCGACCGGCACCCCCATCAGCGGATCGAGGTTCTCGAACGGGATCGACCCGGTGTGCGCGGTCATCAGATCCTGCAGCACCTCGAGATTCGGCTCGGCGGCACCGCGGTAGTCGATGCGGTCGAAGTACGCGCCCAGATCCAGCGTCATGAAACCATTCTGGGCCCCATGCGGGGCGTTACGGCGGCCGGGTGTCCCGCGGGCGTAACGCCACGGCGGAAAAACGCGCGCGAAGTCGCCGTGGCGTTACGGCGAAGAGAACCCCTACAGCCAGGTGTCCTGGGTGGTCGTGGTGAGGAACGCTTCCAGGTCGTCGCGCCACTGCGCCGGCGTCGTCTTGTCCGGCTCGATGCCGGTGTATTCACCGCGATAGAACAGCAGCGGCCGCGGCTTGATCTTGGGGGCCTCCGAAAGCGATTGCACCGCACCGAACACCACGAAGTGGTCGCCGCCGTCGTGCGCGGAGGCCACGGTGCAGTCGATGTAGGCCAGCGACCCGTCGATGATCGGTGAACCGAGATCGGAAAGGTGCCAGTCGATGCCGGCGAATTTGTCGGGCTCCTTGGAGCCGAACCGGGCCGAGACGTGCTTCTGGTTCTCGGTCAGCATGTTGACGCAGAACCGGCCGGAGGCCTCGATGGCCTTCCAGGACCGCGACACCTTGGTCGGGCAGAACAGCACCAGCGGCGGGTCCAGCGACAGCGCCGCAAACGACTGGCAGGCGAAGCCGACGGGGACGTCGTCGTGCACGGTGGTGATGATGGTGATGCCGGTGCAGAACTGCCCCAGCACCTGCCGGAAGGTCCGCGGATCGATGGGCGCCGACATGGTCAGCCGCGCATGCCGACCGTGAAGTCGTGGCCCCACAGGCTGACCGCGGTGCTTTCCCGGGCGACCCAGTCGTCGTCTTCGACTTGCCTTCCCTCGCAACCGAATTCGATGTCGAATCCGCCGGGTGTCTTCATGTAGAACGACAGCATGAGGTCGTTGACGTGACGGCCCAGGGTGGCCGACATGGGCACCTTGCGGCGCAGCGCCCGGTCCAGGCACAGCCCCACGTCGTCGGCGTTCTCGACCTCCATCATCAGGTGCACGATGCCGCTCGGTGTGGGCAGCGGCAGGAAGGCCAGGCTGTGATGGCGCGGGTTGCAGCCGAAGAAACGCAACCAGGCGGGGGCCCCGTCGGCGGGCCGGCCCACCACCTGCGGCGGCATCCGCATCGAGTCGCGCAGCTTGAACCCCAGCACGTCGCGGTAGAAGTGCAGCGCCTCGTCGTCGTCGCGGGTGGACAACACCACGTGCCCCAGGCCCTGCTCACCGGTGACGAACTTGTGCCCGTAGGGGCTGACCACCCGGCGGTGTTCCAGGGCGACGCCGTGGAAGACCTCCAGGCAATTGCCCGACGGGTCGGAGAACCGGATCATCTCGACGACCCGGCGGTCCGCCAGTTGCGCGGCGGTGGCTTCCTTGTAGGGGACGCCCTCGACGTCGAGGCGGTCCCGGATCTCTTGCAGGCCTTCGGCGTTCGCGCACTCCCAGCCGGCCTCCATGAGGTGGTCGCGCTCGCCGGGCACGATCACCAGCCGCGCGGGGAAGTCGTCCATCCGCAGATACAGGGCGCCCTCGGTGTTGCCGCTGCCCTCGACCATGCCGAGAACCTTCAGGCCGTACTCACGCCAGGCCGCCATGTCGGTGGCCTCGATGCGCAGATAGCCCAGCGAACGGATGCTCATCACGCACCTCCCAGGAAATCGATGGTGAGCTTGTTGAACTCGTCGAACTTCTCCACCTGCGCCCAATGCCCACACTGCCCGAAAACGTGCAGCTGCGCACGCTTGATGGTCTTGAGCGCGACCAGCGACCCGTCCAAGGGATTGACGCGGTCCTCACGCCCCCAGATCAGCAGCACGGGCTGGCGCAGGCGGTGCACCTCGCGCCACATCATGCCGAGCTCGAAATCGGCGCCCGCGAACGACATTCCCATCGCCCGCGTCGCCGTCAGCGATTCCGGCGTGCTGGCCAACGCGAACCGCTCGTCGATCAATTCGTCGGTGATCAGCTTCTGGTCGTAGACCATCACCCGCAGGAACGCCTCGAGGTTTTCCCGGGTGGGCTCGGCCGAGAACTTGCCCAGCCGCTTGACGCCCTCGGTGGGGTCCGGGGCGAACAGGTTGATGCTCAGCCCGCCGGGCCCCATCAGGACCAGGCGCCCGGCCAGGTCGGGGTAGTCCAGGGCGAACCGGACCGCGGTGCCCCCGCCCAGCGAATTGCCCACCAGCGGAACGCGTCCCAGGCCCAGGTGGTCGAAGAGGCCCTTGAGCGCCCTGGCCGCGTAGTGGTTGAACTGCCCGTGCTCGGCGCGCTTGTCCGAATGCCCGTAACCGGGCTGATCGACGGCGAGCACGTGGAACCGCTCGGCGAGCACCGGGATGTTGCGCGACCAGTTCGTCCAGCTCGCCGCCCCGGGTCCGCCGCCGTGCAGCAGCACGATGGTCTGGTCGTTGCCGACCCCCGCCTCGTGGTAGTGCAGCTTCAGCGGTCCGTCGACGTCCACCTCCACGAACCGCGAGGTCGACTCGAAAGTGAGTTCCTCTGTCGCGGTCACTTAGCGCCGCTCCTCCTCATCGCTTCGCTCTGCATCGTCGTCGGCGCGCATGGTTTAGACCATCGTGTCGCCGGGTGGCAGCCCGAACTCGTTGTTCCCGAAGATCTGGTAGGCCCGCTCGGGGTCGTTCGCCGCGTGCACCCGGCCGGCGTGGGCGTCGCGCCAGAACCGTTGCACCGGTTGGTCGTTGGCCAGGGCGGTGGCACCGGACGCCTCGAACAACCGGTCGATGGAGGCGATGGCCCGGCCGGTGGCGCGCACCTGGTCGCGACGGGCGCGGGCGCGCAGCTCGAACGGGATCTCCTTGCCGGCCGACAGCAGCGCGTACTCGTCGGCGACGTTGCCGCTCAGCTGGCGCCACGCCGCGTCGATGTCGCTGGCCGCCTCGGCGATGCGGACCTTGGCGAACGGGTCGTCCTTGGCCTTCTCGCCGGCGAACGCCGCGCGCACCCGCTTGCCCTGGTGCTCGACGTGCGCGGCGTAGGCGCCGTAGGCCATGCCGACGATCGGCGCCGAGATGGTGGTGGGATGCATTGTGCCCCAAGGCATCTTGTAGACGGGCGCGGTGTTGGTCTCATAACCCCCGGCGGTGCCGTCGTTCATCGACTTGTAGGACAAAAACCGGTGCCGCGGCACGAAGACGTCCTTGACGACGACGGTGTTGCTGCCGGTGCCGCGCAGGCCGACGACGTGCCACACGTCGTCGATGTGGTACTCGCTGCGCGGGATCAGGAAGCTGCCGAAGTCGACCGGGCGGCCGTCCTTGATCACCGGGCCACCCAGGAACGCCCACGTCGCGTGGTCACAGCCCGAGGACCAGTTCCACGCGCCGTTGACCAGGTAGCCGCCGTCGGTCACCACGCCCGCGCCCATCGGGGCGTACGACGAGGAAACCCGGGTCTTGGGGTCCTCGCCCCAGACCTCCTCCTGGGCCTGCTGGTCGAACAACGCCAGGTGCCAGTTGTGCACGCCGATGATGGAGCTGACCCAGCCGGTGGAGCCGCAGGCGCTGGCCAGCCGCCGGACCGCCTCGTAGAACAGCGTCGGATCGCACTGCAGTCCGCCCCACTGCTCGGGCTGCAACAGCGTGAAGAAGCCCACGTCTTGCAGGTCCTGAACGGTCTCGTCGGGCAGCCGCCGCAGATCCTCCGTCGCCTGAGCGCGCTCCCGGATCTGCGGGAGCAGATCATCGATGCCAGCCAGAACCGACTGCGCATCGCGCTGTTGAATGGACGTCACTTAAGTTTGCCTCCTGGGCCAGACTTACACAGCGGACTTACACCAGAGACTAGAACACGTTCCGATTTGTGTCGAGCAGGGTATTCCTGCGGCTGGTAGCGATACGAATCCACTTTTCTGTAACATGTTCTAGTTGCAACGACAGGAAGGCACGGGCCTTGACCGAGGCGGATCTGGACCAAGTACCCGACGAGCCACTCGGTGACCACGTCCTCGAACTGCAGATCGCCGAGGTCATCGCGGAGACCGACGATGCGCGGTCGCTGGTGTTCGCGGTGCCCGACGACGAAGGGGACCCCGGCATCCCGCCCGAGCGACTGCGTTACTCGCCGGGCCAGTTCTTGACGTTGCGCGTCCCCAGCGAGCGCACCGGGTCGGTGGCGCGCTGCTATTCGCTGTGCAGCTCGCCGTTCACCGACGACGCCCTGGCCGTCACGGTCAAACGGACCGCCGACGGGTACGCCTCCAACTGGCTGTGCGACAACGCGCGGGCGGGCATGCGTATCCACGTGCTGGCCCCGTCGGGCAATTTCGTGCCGAAGACGCTCGGCGACGACTTCCTGCTGATGGCCGCGGGCAGCGGGATCACCCCGATCATGTCGATCTGCAAGTCGGCGCTGGCCGACGGCGGCGGACAGGTGACGTTGGTCTACGCCAACCGCGACGAGGATTCGGTGATCTTCGCCGAGGCGCTGCGCGAGCTGTCGGCCAAATACCCCGACCGGCTCACCGTCGTGCACTGGCTGGAATCGCTGCAGGGCCTGCCCAGCGTGGCCGCGCTGGCCAAGCTGGCGGCCCCCTACACCGACAGGCCCGTGTACATCTGCGGCCCGGGCGCGTTCATGGAGTCCGCCAAGGAGGCGCTGGAGACGCTGAAAGTGCCTGCGCCACAAATACATATCGAGGTGTTCAAGTCGCTGGAATCGGATCCGTTCGCCGCGGTGAAGATCGAGGACACCCCCGAGGGTGACCAGCCGCCGGCCACCGCGGTGGTGGAGCTCGACGGCGAGACCCACACGGTGTCATGGCCGCGCAACGCCAAGTTGCTCGACGTGCTGCTGGCCAAGGGCCTCGACGCGCCGTTCTCCTGCCGCGAGGGTCACTGCGGCGCGTGCGCCTGCACCCTGCGCAGCGGCAAGGTGAACATGGAGGTCAACGACGTGCTCGAGCAGCAGGACCTCGACGAGGGCCTGATCCTGGCCTGTCAATCCCACCCCGAATCTGATTCGGTAGAAGTGACCTACGACGAGTAGTCGCGGGGTTAGGTTCACCCTTGGGGTCAGCAACGGGGAAGGGATGGCGTCGATGATGCGGCTGGTGTCGGGATTCGCGGTGGTCGCGGCGCTGCCGATGTTGCTGCCCGCCGGGGTGTGCGCGGCGGCGAGCAACACGGCCACCACGCTGTTCCCGCTGGACGGGCCCAACCAGCTCGAGACGCGGGTGATCCTCAACTGCTTCAAATCCGACGGCCACTGCGACTTCACCGCCGGCGCGGACATGCTGACGCCCGACGGGGTGACCGGTTTCCCGCCCGGCCTGTGGGCCCGTCAGACCACCGAGATCCGCTCCTCGAACCGGCTGGCCTACCTCGACGCGCACGCCGACGGCCAGTACGAGCGGGTGCACAAGTCGATGGGTTCCGACGAGATCACCACGATCTACATGGGCGAGGGTCCCCCGGAGAAGTATCAGACCAACGGGCGCATCGACTCCACCGATTGGCAGACGGGGCAACCCAAGACCGACAACAACGTCATCGCCTGCACCCACATCCAGGTCGTCTACTCCGGGGTCAACATCACCTCGCCCAGCACCTGCGCGCAGACCACCTTCTCCTGATCTCTCAGTCCGGGTAGTCGCCGGTCTCGAGGTCGTCGAGAAGGCTTGGGCCCGTGGGTTTCCAGTCGAATCGTTGGCGGGTCAGCGCGCTGGACGAGGGCTGGTCGGCGGCGAAGATGGCGCCGAGCGGGCCGAAGGCCTCGACCGGGGCGGATTCGACGGGCACCCCGAGCCGGCGGCCGATCACCTCGGCGATCGCCCGCATCGGGTCGCCTTCGTCACCCACCGCGTGCAGTACCGAGCCGGGCGGGGCCTGCTCGAGGGCCAGCCGGAACAACGACGCCGCGTCGTCGCGGTGCACCGCGGGCCAGCGTTGCGCGCCGTCGCCGATGAAGGCCGACACCCCGCGCCGGCGCGCGAGCTGAATCAGCATGCCGGCGAAGCCGTAGCGTCCGCCGGCGTCATGGACCGACCGCGGCAGCCGCACCACGGCCGATCTGACACCGCGCTCGGCCAGGTCGATGACGGCTTGTCCGGTGCGGCCACGCCCGGCCATCGGCCCCTCGGTGTTGAACGGGTCGTCCTCGGTGCTGGCGCGACCGGCCACCGCGGGGGTGCCGCTGGCGAGCACCAGCGGCTTGCCGGTGTCGACGAGCGCGTCGCCGAGCGCGGCGACCGCGCGGGCCTCGTCCCCGATCGCGTCTCCGATCACGTCGCCGGTACCGGCGAAGTCGTGCGAGAACGCCAGGTAGGCAACGCCGTCGGCGTCGCCGGCCGCCTCCCGCAACACGTCGAGGTCGGT
Organism: Mycobacterium sp. 3-98; assembly: GCF_035918355.1. Lineage (NCBI taxonomy): Bacteria > Bacillati > Actinomycetota > Actinomycetes > Mycobacteriales > Mycobacteriaceae > Mycobacterium > Mycobacterium sp. 3-98. The sequence continues at coordinate 5,459,609 of NZ_CP142360.1, forward strand.
GACGTCGCCGCGCAGCGGCTCGCCCCCGAGTCCGCCGATGGTCGCCGCCGCGGCCTCCGAGCGGGCCAGGCCCACGACCTGATGGCCGGCGGCGAGCAGTTCCGTGACGACGGCCGAGCCGATTCCTCCGCTGGCGCCGGTGACGAATACGCGCACGAGCAGCTCCTTCCATGTGATGAGACATTTGTCCCATCACCCTACACCCGTGACGGGACTATGGTCGCATCACTAGGCTGGGGCCATGGCCCGGTGGGAACCCGATGCGCGCGAACGCCTGGTCGCCGCCGCACTGGACCTGTTCAACGAACGGGGCTATGACGAGACGACCGTCACGCAGATCGCCGAGCGCGCCGGCCTGACGAAAAGCACGTTCTTTCGGCACTTCCCGGACAAGCGGGACGTGCTGGCGGCCGGCCAGGACGCGATCGCGCAACTACTGCGCGAGGGCATCGCCACGGCGCCGGCCGACGCGACGCCGCTGGCCGCCGTGTGCTCCGGGCTGAAATCGGCCGCGGCCGCGTTCACGTCGTTCAACCGGGAGCTCGCGCCCAGGCTCAAGGCCGCGATCGCCGCCAGCACCGAACTCCAGGAGCGCAACGCGCTCAAACAAATCGGGCTGGCGCGCGCGGTGGCCGAGGCACTCCAGGCGCGCGGCATACCCGAGCCGACGGCGGTATTGGCCGCCGAACTCGGTGCGCTGGCGTTCAAGACGGCCTACGCACGCTGGAGCGAACCGGGCGACGACCGAGACCTGGGCGCCATGGCATGCGACGCGCTGCACGAATTACACGCCGCCGCGGCCGATCTCGGCTAGCGCGGCAGACCGAGCAGGCGTTCGGCCGCCACGGTCAGCAGGATCTGCTCCGTGCCGCCCGCGATCGTCAGGCAGCGGGTGTTGAGGAAATCGAACACCGCCCGGTCGCCGTCGGCCCGGCGGTCGACGAGGCCGCCGCCTTCGGCGGCATCCATGGTGAATTCGGCCAGCGCCTGGCGGTAGCGGACGCCGATCAGCTTGCGCACACTCGATTGGGCGCCGGGGTCCTGGCCGCCCACCGCGAGCTGGGCGATGCGCTGGTCCAGCAGCGCGCCGGTCTGGGCCAGGATGATCAGGCGCGCCAGCCGGTCCTGCTCGGCGACGTCGAGTTCCCTTGCCGCCAAGAGGGTTAACAGCTCTTCCATCGGGTTGCCCAGCGCCGTGCCGTTGGCCATCGCCACCCGCTCGTTGGCCAGCGTGGTGCGGGCCAGCCGCCAGCCGTCGTTGACCTCACCGACCACCATCTCGTCGGGCACGAACACGTTGTCCAGGAACACCTCGTTGAACAGCGAGTCGCCGGTGATCTCGCGCAGCGGCCGGATGTCGATGCCGGGCGATTTCATGTCGACCAGGAAGTAGGTGATGCCTTTGTGTTTCGGCGCATCGGGGTCGGTGCGCGCCAGGCACACGCCCCAGCGCGCCTTGTGCGCCGCGGACGTCCACACCTTCTGGCCGGTCAGCAGCCAGCCGCCGTCACCGCGGACCGCCTTGGTGCGCAGCGACGCCAGGTCGGAGCCCGCGCCGGGCTCGGAAAACAGTTGGCACCACAGGAATTCACCGCGCAACGTGCCCGGCACGAATTGCTCGATCTGCTCCGGTGTGCCGTGCTCGAGGATGGTCGGCGCCGCCCACCAGCCGATCACCAGGTCCGGCCGTTCGACGCCGGCCGCGGCGAGCTCCTGATCGATCAGCAGCTGCTCCGCCGGGGATGCGGCGCGCCCGTACGGCTTGGGCCAGTGCGGCGCCTGCAGGCCCGCCTCGGCCAGACCCACCTGTCGCTTCTCGGCCGGCAGTTCGGCGATCTCGGCGACGGCCGCGGCGATCTCGGCGCGCCGGCCCTCGACCTCGGTGAGGTCGATGCCCAGCCGCCGGCGCACGCCGTCCTGGGTGAGCGCGGTGATGCGCCGCTGCCAGCGCTCGGGGCCGCCCAGGAAGCGGCCGATGGCGTGCGCCCGGCGCAGGTACAGGTGCGCGTCGTGCTCCCAGGTGCAGCCGATGCCGCCGAGCACCTGGATGCAGTCCTTGACGTTGGCCTTCACGGTGGTGATGCAGGTGCTGGCGGCCAGCGCGGCCGCGATGGAGAACTGGGACGCGTCGCCGTCGCCGGCGGCGCGAGCCGCGTCCGAGGCGGCCACCTCGGCCTGCTCGGCGCGGCACAGCATCTCGGCGCACAGGTGTTTGATGGCCTGGAAGCTGCCGATCGGCTTGCCGAACTGCTCGCGGACCTTGGCGTAGTCGACGGCGGTCTCGAGCGCCCATCGGGTGATGCCGGCGGCCTCGGCGGCCAGGACGGTCGCGGCCAGTTCCTCGACGCGCGTGCCGGTTTCGGACAGCACCGTGGCCGGGGCGGAGCTGAGCACCACCCGGGCCAGCGGCCGGGAGAAGTCGGTGGCCTGCAGCGGCTCGACCCGCACGCCCTCGCCGGCGGCGTCGATCAGCAGCCACTTGCCGTCGGCGGGCGCCAGCAGCACGCCATCGTCGGCGGCGCCCAGCGCGAACGGAAGTGTGCCCGACGCCGTCGACGTCGCGCCGTCGAGTCGGACGTCGCCTTCGAGCGCCAGCCCGGCGAAGCGCTCCCCGGCGGCCAGCGCCTCCAGCAGTTCGAGGTCGGTGACGACGAGCGTCGCGAGCGCGGTGGTCGCGACCGGGCCGGGGACCAGCGCTTTGGCCGCCTCCTCGACCATCGCGCACAGGTCTTCGATGGACCCACCCGCCCCGCCGGATTCCTCCGGGATCGCGACGCCGAAGATTCCCAGTTCGGCCAGCCGGGAGAACACCGGCCGCCACGCGTCGGGCTTGCCCTGCTCGACCTCGCGGATCGCCGCGGTGCCACCCGGTCCCGACGTCGCATTGCGGGCCCAATCGCGCACCAGGGCGCGCGCGGCAAACTGCTCATCGGTGACGGTCGCTACCACCTGAGAGGACCTCCGCGTCCTTGGCTCGACGTGACACGGGGCCGGCCGGCACCCGTGTCCTGATTGTCCGATCTTGCGCGAGCGGGGACATCCCCACCACCAGTTGGCGCGCAACCCGCTCACCGAAGACTAGAACGTGTTCTAATAGTGCCAGTGATCGACCGTCAAGTCGAACGCCATTGCAGCAGCACATGCGCTTGTCCCCGGCGGTATGGAGGTGGGAAATTCACACGCAGAATGCGTATCGTTTGCAAACGAACCGCCCGGAACAGGAGCAAACCATCACATGCCAGCCAGCGCCAATGCCAAGGCCACTTCCAAGGCTAGTTCGGGCCGCGTTTCCGACTCGCAGCCGCGTGAGGTCATAAACGTGGCGGTTCTGGCGGAGTCCGAACTCGGGTCTGAGGCGCAGCGGGAACGCCGCAAGCGCATCCTGGATGCCACCATGGCCATCGCGTCCAAGGGCGGCTACGAGGCCGTTCAGATGCGTGCGGTCGCGGATCGCGCCGACGTGGCGGTGGGGACGCTGTACCGGTATTTCCCGTCGAAGGTGCACCTGCTGGTGTCGGCGCTGGGCCGCGAGTTCGGCCGCATCGACGCCAAGACCGACCGCTCGGCGATGACCGGCGGCACACCCTTTCAGCGGCTGAACTTCATGGTGGGCAAGCTCAACCGCGCGATGCAACGCAACCCGCTGCTGACCGAGGCGATGACGCGCGCCTACGTCTTCGCCGACGCGTCGGCGGCCAGCGAGGTCGACCAGGTCGAAAAGCTCATCGACTCCATGTTCGCGCGCGCGATGGCCGACGGCGAACCGACCGAGGACCAGTACCACATCGCCCGGGTGATCTCCGACGTGTGGCTGTCGAACCTGCTCGCCTGGCTCACCCGCCGCGCCTCGGCCACCGACGTCAGCAAGCGGCTGGATCTGGCCGTGCGGTTGCTGATCGGCGACCAAGACTCCAAATAGCGGCGCTCACCCGGGCGGGCCGGCGGTGCGTCCGCGGATCAGCTCGGTGTCGAGGAGTTCGGTGACCGGCAGACCGGACCGCGGTGGCTTCAACAACAGCTCGCCCGCGCGGCGCCCCTTGTGCAGGCTCGGCTGCGACACCGTGGTCAGCCCGCGGCTGATGGCCTCGGGCACGCCGTCGAATCCGGTGACGGTCAGCTGGCCGGGCACGTAAATGCCATGCGCCCGTAGGTAATCCATGGCGGACAGGGCCAGGATGTCCGCGGTGCACAGCAGCGCGGTGATGCGCGGATTGGTTTCCAGCGCCACCTTGGCGGCCGCGCCGCCCGATTCGGCCAGGTGCTCGTAGCTTTCCACCACGGTCAGCGAATCCGGGTCGATGCCGGCGGCCGTCATCGCCTCCCACACGCCGATGATGCGCTCGCGTTGCACGTCGAAGGCGGGCGAGCGCAACCGCTCGGCGTCCACCAGGCCGTGGCGCCGGTCCCGGCCCAGCCGCATGGTCAGCAGCCCGATCTCGCGATGCCCCAGCCCGAGCACGTAGTCGGCGAGCTCACGCATCGCCGCGCGGTCGTCGATGCCCACCCGCGAGGCGCCGGCGAGATCCTTCGGCTGATCGACCACCACGACCGGCAGCCGCCGCTGCAGCACCACCTGCAGGTAGGGATCGTCATCGCACACCGAATACACCACGAAACCGTCCACGCCCGCCGACAGCACCGCGTCGGTTCCCTCTTTCAGGCTGCGGCTGGGCCCCACGGCCACCAGCAGGAGCCCCTGCCCGGCCGCCTCGCAGGACTGCGCCACCCCGGTGACGAAATCCCGGGCGGCGGGGTCGCTGAAGAAATAGGTCAGCGGCTCGGCCATCACCAGACCGACCGCGCCGGCCTTGCGGGTCCGCAACGAGCGCGCCACCGGGTCGGGGCCGGCGTAGCCGAGCCGCTTGGCCGTCGCGAGCACGCGTTCACGCAGGTCGGCGGAGAGTTGATCGGGGCGGTTGAAGGCGTTCGAGATCGTGGTGCGCGAAACGTTGAGCTCGTCCGCGACCGACGCCAGGGTCGCACGCCGGCGCGGTGTGGGGCTCACGTTCGGTGACGCTACAGCGGATCGGTGCGCGGCCCATGCGCTTCCGACCGCGGCTTTGTAATGGAAACGATTTTCATTAGTATTGTGGATCGGCTTGCTGGCGGGCGGGAGGAAATCGGACGTGCGCATGGCACTGACGCGTGGGCTGGCGGCCGCACTGGCCGTGGCCGGCTCGGCGGTGCTGTCCGGCTGCGGCGGGCACCCCGCGCACCCGCACGCGTCTGCCGTCGTCGCCTCCACCGACGTGTGGGGCAGCGTCGCGCGCGCCGTCGCCGGCAGCCATGTGGCGGTCAAGTCCATCCTGAGCGGCGCGGAAACCGACCCGCACTCCTACGAGGCCAGCCCCTCGGACGCCGCCGCCATCGCCGACGCCGCCCTGGTCGTCTACAACGGCGGCGGCTACGACGGATGGGTCGACGACGTGCTGGCCCGCCAGCCCGGCGCCAGGCCGGTCAACGCCTACTCGTTCCTCGAGAACGACGGGCAACCCCGCAACGAGCACGTCTTCTACAACCTGAGCGTCGCCAAGGCGGTGGCCGCCACGATCGCCGACCGGCTCGCGACGATCGACCCGGGCAACGCCGCGGACTACCGGGCCAGTGCCGCCACGTTCGGGCGCGGCGCCGACGCCATCGCCGGCACCGAACACGGCATCGCCGCCGCCTACCCCCACACCTCGGTCGTGGCGACCGAACCGGTCGCCTTCTACCTGCTGAAGGCGACGGGCCTGCTGAACCGCACCCCGCCCTCGTTCGCCGCGGCGATCGAGAACGAGACCGACCCGGCGCCGGCCGATCTGGCGTCGGTCCTCGACCTCATCGACCGGGCTCAGGTGTCGGCGCTGGTGGTCAACCCGCAGACCTCCGCGGCCGCGATCACCAGCCTGCGCGACGCCGCGCGTCGCGCGGGTGTGCCCGTCACCGAGGTGGCCGAGACCCTACCCGACGGGGCGGATTACCTGAGCTGGCAACGCAATACGGTCGAACGGCTGCTGGCCGCGCTGCAGTCGAGCCGGCCCGTCCAGCCGTGAGCATCGACACGGCGCCCGCCGTCGATCGGCACCCGGACACCGTGTCGCTGCGCGGCGCCCGCCTGGCGTTCGGCGACCGGGTGCTGTGGGACCACCTGGACCTGTCGGTCTCGCGCGGCGAGTTCATCGCGGTGCTCGGCCCCAACGGCAGCGGCAAGACGTCGCTCCTCAACGTGCTCCTGGGGCAGCTGCCGCTGAGCGCCGGCGTCGGGTTGGTGGAAGGCAGGCCGATCACGTCGGGCAGCGGGCGCATCGGCTATGTGCCGCAACATCGCCCGCTGGACCGCGACGTGATGCTGCGGGGACGGGACCTGGTTCGGCTGGGTGTCGACGGCGGGCGCTGGGGCGCCGTCCCGCTGCGGTCCCGCGACCGTGCCCGGCGGCGCGCGACCGTCGCCCACGCCCTGAGCCAGGTCAACGGCGAACGCCTGGCGGACGTCCGGGTCGGCGTGATGTCCGGCGGCGAGCTGCAGCGGGTGCGCATCGCCCAGGCACTCGTCAGCGACCCGACCCTGCTGCTGTGCGACGAACCGCTGCTGACGCTGGACCCGGCGAACGCGAAGCTGGTGTCGGCGCTGATCGACCGGCGCCGCCGGGAGGCGGGGACGACGGTCATCGTCGTCACCCACGAGATCAACCCGATCCTGCCGTATGTGGACCGGGTGCTGTACCTGGTCGACGGCCGGTTCAGGATCGGCACCGTCGAGCAGGTGATGACCAGCGAGACGCTCTCGGCGCTGTATCGATCCGACATCCAGGTGGTGAAGGTCAGGGACGGCTACGTGGTGGCCGGCGAGCGCACCGACGGGCACGGCTGATGGAGCACCGGCTCGCCGACGTGGGACACCACCTGTTCTCCTTCGACATCACCGCGCATCTGCTCAGCCACGACTTCGTGCAGCAGGCGCTGGTGGCGGCCGCGCTGCTGGGTTTGGTGGCCGGGCTGATCGGGCCGTTCATCGTGATGCGGCAAATGTCGTTCGCCGTGCACGGGTCCAGCGAATTGTCGTTGACCGGAGCCGCTTTCGCGCTGCTCGTCGGATTCGGGGTGGGTCTGGGCGCGCTGATCGGCAGCGCCCTGGCGGCGGCGCTGTTCGGCGTGCTGGGCCGGCGCGCCCGGGAACGCGATTCGGTGATCGGGGTGGTCCTGGCGTTCGGCCTGGGCCTGGCGGTGTTGTTCATCCACCTCTACCCGGGCCGGACGGCGACCAGCTTCGCGCTGCTGACCGGCCAGATCGTCGGGGTCGGCTACACGGGGCTGACGATGCTGGCGCTGGTTTGCCTCCTCGTCATCGCCGTGCTGGCAACGTGTTACCGCCCGCTGCTGTTCGCCACCGTCGACCCCGACGTCGCCGCCGCCCGCGGCGTGCCGGTTCACGCGCTCGGGATCGTGTTCGCCGCGCTGGTCGGGGTGGTGGCCGCCCAGGCGGTGCAGATCGTCGGGGCGCTGCTGGTGATGTCGCTGCTGATCACGCCGGCGGCCGCGGCGGCCCGGGTGGTCACCTCGCCGGCGGCGGCCATGCTGACCTCGGTGGTGTTCGCCGAGGTGGCCGCGGTCGGCGGGATCGTGCTATCGCTTGCGCCGGGCGTGCCGGTGTCGGTCTTCGTCGCGAGCATCTCGTTTCTGATCTACCTGGTCTGCTGGCTGGTGGGGCGCCGGCGCGAGGCGTCCGCCTAAGCTGGTCGCACAGATCGGCCCACGTCGGGGAAGGCTCGGAGGCCATGGCGCGCAGGCGAATCGCGGTCCTGGTGCAGGCGGCGGTGTCCACCCTCGCGGTCGGCTGCACCACCGTCGTCGACGGAAGCGCCACGCCCGCAGACACCTCCGGCCCGCTGCCGCAGCCCCCCGTGGCCGTCGCCGCCCTCGACGGACTGCTGCTCGACCAGGGCCAGATCAACTCCGTGCTCACCGCGGGGATGCGGGTCCGCAACCGCACACAGGCGATGTGGGACTCCAGCGCGACTTTCAGCGACAAGAGCTGCCTGGCGCTGGACGGTCCCGCCCAGGAAGCCGTGTATGCGGACACCGGCTGGACCGCGATGCGCGGCCAACAACTGGACGACAACTACGACGACCCCACCGTCCGCAATGACTCCGCCGCCGAGGCCGTGATCGCCTATCCCACCGCGCGCCAGGCCAACACCTTCTACGACGCCTCGGTGCGGCGGTGGTTCGCCTGCGCCAACCGCAAGTTCGTCGACCGTCCCCCGGGCAAGCCCGAGATCGTGTGGACCGCGGGCGACGCCCACAAAGTCGGCGGCACACTCAGCACGTCGACAGCTCAGGACGGCGGCGACGGCTGGACGTGCCAGCGGGCGCTGACCGTTCGCAACAACATCGCCATCGACGTCGCCACGTGCGCGTCCTTCCTGGCCGGCGGGTCCGCCGCCGACATCGCCCAGCAGATCGCGGCCAAGGTCGCCGGGCAATAGCCCGCCCCCATAAGCTGGGCGGGTGGCCGGTATCGACCTCAACGCCGACCTGGGCGAGGGCTTCGGCGTCTGGCGCCTCGGTGACGACGACGCCATGCTCGACATCGTCACCAGCGCCAACGTGGCGTGCGGTTTCCACGCGGGGGACCCCGCCGGACTGGTGCGGGTGTGCACCTCGGCCGCGCGGCGCGGGGTGCGCATCGGGGCGCAGGTGAGCTACCGCGACCTGGCCGGGTTCGGCAGGCGCTTCATCGACGTCGCCGCCGACGACCTGATCGCCGACGTGGTGTATCAGATCGGCGCGCTGCAAGCGATCGCGCACGCGTGCGGTTCTGTCGTGTCCTACGTGAAACCGCATGGGGCGCTGTACAACACGATCGTGACCAACAGCGAGCAGGCCGCCGCGGTCGCCGAGGCGGTGCGGCTCGTCGACGACGGCCTGCCGGTGCTGGGCATGGCCGGGTCGGCGTTCTTCGACGAGGCCGCCCGACGCGGCCTGCGGACCGTGGCCGAGGCGTTCGCCGACCGGGCCTACCGCCCGGACGGGCGGCTGGTCTCCCGCCGCGAACCCGGCGCGGTATTGCACGATCCGGGCGCGATCGCCGAGCGCGTCGCCGCCATGGTGACCTCGGGACAGGTCACCGCGATCGACGGGAGCCACATCGAGGTGAGCGTGGAATCGGTTTGCGTGCACGGTGATTCGCACGGGGCGGTGCGGATTGCCACCGCGGTCCGCGATCGCCTCATGGCGGCCGGTGCCGACCTTCGGGCGTTCTGCTGATGCGGCTCAAGCTCGGGCGCCCCGACATCGCCCGGTACGCGGACCGATTCGACGCCCCCGCGGCCGG